>CAVUYT010000019.1:0-46217 GCA_963745805.1 uncultured Acidobacteriota bacterium | reverse complement strand
CCGCCCCCGGCCGTACCACAAAGTCATATTCAAGCTGACCTCCGTTGCCGTAGTACACCAAGTCCACTCCCGGATAAACGTCCTCAACTCGCACCTTCGCGTACGTCGCAATATTCGTGCGCCACTTCTTCGGATCGTTCCCAAGGAAGTAGTTGCTCTTCCCCGGCCGTTCCTCTGCGCCTACAACTCTTGCCTTCGCGTTCGCCCCCACCACCTTCATTTCCAGCATCGAGCTCATCACCCGCCCCGCGTTCGGCCGCTCGCCCCGCTGCTGAACTGTGTAGCCGCGGTCTTCAGACCGCGGGCTCGTGGCCATCGCTGAGCCATCCTTGAACAAACCGAAGCGCTCCGCGATGAGTTCTGCCCCTGGCTTTTCTATTTTCCCTTCCCGCTGGCCGCCCACTTCCGCCTTCTGCAGCGAAAGCACCGCTTCCTGCGAGTTCAGAAACAGCGTGTACCCTTGACCACGCGCCAGAAATTTAACCTGCCCATCCGTCTGCCCCTCGTTTACTTCAAAACTCATCGGCAGCTTGCCGTAGTTCTCCACCGCTCGTGGGCGCGCCGCCTTTGCGCTCGTTACGCTTGCCTCAGTAGACCGAGGCGCATGGCCCACAGCGCCATTCCTCCACGCCCCTAGCAAGACCAACACACTTCCACCGACAACGAGACTACACACCCTCAATTTCATGGCTGACCTCCTTAGTTACGGGCTTGGATGTCGTTAACTGGTTGCGCCGAGGAACCTGCAACCCGCTGCGCAACCCTTCGTGAAATCACTACGAGGCACGTGACACAAAGGAAACCACTTTGTGAGGCCTTTAAGCTGAATGCTGCAAGGGCTAGAAAGCCCTAAACATCAAGAGAGTGCTGCATCGCAGAATTGTCGACGAGCCGGGCAACACGCGCCTGGCGCCTCCGGCCCGCCCAGTTATCTTGCTGTAAACGAAGTACTTGTGGATCGTACTTGACAAGTGTACGGAATGTGGTATAATAGGTTTGATAAATAGGGACCTCATTTCCTCAGGCTGTCCCCCCTTGCCGCTTATGCTGCTCCACTTGCCCTCTTCTTCCAAGAGTCCCAGAAGCACTGCGCCTTCGTCCTTTGCTTTCGCACCGGCAGCACCGATGAATTCGGAATCAACCGTTGACCAAAGTAACTGTTTTAGAATCAACACTTGCAAAAACGTAACAAAGCAAATCATTTTAACTCTCTTTACAATCAACACTTACACAAAAACCAGGGGGAGGGGGTGATTATTGTTAACTAGCACCCGAAGCCCGGCTCCCCTGCCCCTCCAGCAGTCGCCGAAACAGCTCAGCTACTTCTCTCGCCCGCACGTCCCACGTGCAGTTGCGAACCGCCTTTTGCCGCTCTTCGCGATCGCTCGGGAAGTCGGCGGAAAGCGATTCTTTCACCTTCGTCATGAACTCTTCGGTCGACCGGTAGATTCTGACCCCCGGCGTGCGGAGGTACTCATACAGCGGAGAAATCACGACCGGCTTTCCCGTGGCCAGATATTCACGCACTTTGATGGCGCTTCCATAGTTCGTAAACGCGTTGTGCTGCACCCACGGAAGCACGCACACATCAATGTGGTGGTAGTAGCGGGGAAGTTCGGAATAAGGCTTGGTGCCGAGAAAATGGATGTTGGGCGCCGACAACTTGACCACGTTCGATTTCGAGCCGATGAAAACCCAGTGCCAATCGGGCCGCGCCTTGGCCACGTGCTCTATCAAGGGCACGTCCATGGTGTAAAAATCGGCGGCGCCGACATAGCCGAGCACCGGCCGCGGAATGGCCGCGATGTCCGCGGGCGTCCCGGGAGGCAAGTTGGCGAACCGTTCGTAGTCCACCGCCTGCTCGAGGAAATAGCGGTGGCGGGGTTCGGCCTCTTCATAAAGCTTGCGCCCGGAGTACATCACCACAGCAGCCTGCTTCTTGAGGCGCGAATCCATGTCGCGGATTACGGCACGTGAGAGCGCGCTGTCTTCGTTGACGTCGTACTTGTCGGAAACCTGGTAGACCAGCAGCTTGGCGCCGAGCGAGTTCACCAGGTCGGCGGCCGTCGGAATGGCCACCCAGACGATGGGACGCCGCAGATTGAGGAAGAACATCACGAGCCGCAGTTGCACGACGAGCAGCAGGCGGTTCAGCGCGCGCGCCACCGCTGAACCGTACAGCGGCACGTTGATCGGAGTCATCACCCAGAGTCCCTCGGGCGCTTTGCGCAGCCAGCGCATGTAACTGCGCAGTTTTCGCCGGATTTTGTGAAAGAAATCCGGGTTGCCGATCGAAGGCAGGCCCATGGTGATGGAGTTCACGAACAGCACGCGATTATGCTTGGCCAGCCTTTTGAGAATGTGGTTCTTGGAATGAGGATGGTGGTACCACCAATCCTCGCCGGCAAAACACACGATGGACTCCCCGGCGAGAGGATAGTCCACGGATTGCGTGCTTGCTGCGATCTCCGTTTCCATCGGAACAGAACTGGGGACGGCACTGGTGGAACTCATCCGCGGCAAACTCCTTCGGCGACAACGTCGCGAGGTTGAGATCTTTCTGTGGATTCCGGTTGGCGGCTAGCCATGCCGGGCACTTCTGCCCACCAGATTTGCGTGGTGAGGCGCACGGGAATCTTGGTTCGGCCCCAGACGCGCACTCTCGACGATGGGACGGTTGCCCCGTACGCCGTGCTGACGAGCGAGGGGCGCATTTCGCCCTGAAAAAGGACAGAGCCGGTTACGATGAGCTCAACTTGGGAATCGCCCAGTACGCGGCACATAATCCCATTTTCCAGCGAGATGATTTCCGCGTTTCGATGGGGCGCAAGTTGAAAATTGAGCTCAAAATCGTGAACGCCATCGCCTTCGAGTTTGTCTTCGATGACAAAGGAAGATTCGCCGTCAACAGCCCGGACCGTTCGCGTGTGCGTCACCCCCAGCGAGCGGTATCCGCTATGAGAAGCGCGCAGGAAGCTGGATTGTGCTTCCCTGCCCTCCTGGATCGGACTGACCGTCGCCTCATTTCCGAGGATGAAGGCCGCAAGCGGGCCGGTGTCTATGCGATTCTGTTCCGTGCCATCAATCCACAACGTGTTGTGCGCCGCCGTGCTGCGGAACCGGTTTCGTGTTGCGATATCCTTCGTGTAGCAGCCCGTGCCGGAGTCGCAGAGCACTTCCGTGCCGCCCACGCGCAAAACAAAACTGAGCTTGTCGTTGTGCGTGTGGCTTCCTTTTCCAGAGATCCCGTTTGGAATGGCAAAAAACAGCAATTCGGCAGAACCGTGTTTCAGAACGCCGATTCCGGAGTTTGGAAGAACCTTGACTGGTGCGCGGCGAGCCATAGTTAGGCTGAGTCTCCGCAATACGGGGCCCGCGCGGGATCGGCGAGGCCATACCATGCGGCATCGTCGCCAGGGCCGGTGCCCACGCCGAAGAGGCGTTGCCCTAGACCGAGCAAGCGGGAAACTCTGAGGGAGTTTCTCTCCGCAATCGGGAGATGAGTCATCTGCTGGAGGTCGTCGAGCAGCAGTTCGGTGCGGCCGTCGTCGCAGTCGCCGACGTGGGGCAATTCGCCCGAGGGGCTAGCGAGCGTATCGAGGAATTGGAACATCATCTTAAGCCGCTTGACGAACGCGGGCGCAACGGGAACAGAAGACTCGCAGCGCATCAGAAAAAGCGCAGTCGTAAAAAGTTGGGTAACCAGAACCTGATATCCAGTGGAAGCTTCATAATCCCCGCCGTCTTCGTAGACCTGCCGGGCCATTTCGACTTCAATCCGCTTGCGGTATTCGCGCCGCCGCGCCGCCATGCCTTTGCCGTCGAGGAACATCGAGAGGCAGTAGAGTCCAACGATGTCGCTGAGGTAGTGATTGCTCGCCAGCAAATGCGAAAACTCAATGTTCGCTTCGATGTAGAGCAAGTGCTGGGCAAGGGAGCGCGTCACGCTCGCGAGCCAGGGTTGTTCGTCACGACGGAACGGGGAGAGCAAATTGAGCAGGGAGCAAATGCTCATGCCACGCAGAGCCGCCTCCATAGCAATCGTCCAGTTCACCCCTACGGGAGCCGGATTTGACTGAATCCAGTGAGAGAGGAGATCCTTTGCCGCCTGGCGATACGAATCGTCGCCAGTAAGCAGGTGCGCCTTCGCAAGGATCGGAAGGAATTGCAGACGCGAAAGCTCATACGGCACCTTGACGTCGGAGCCGTCGTGGCGAATAAAGTCGCGGCACTCACCCTGCACGCAGGGCCATTCCGTGCCGGACACAAAATCGCGGTTCCAATTGGGATGCGTTCCGAGTGCTGCCGTGCCATATCCGAAAAAGGGGTATCGCCCCGCCAGGATTTCATCCGCGAAGGCAACGATCAGGACTCGGGCATCCTCACTTAAGGATTGCAAGTCCGGGGTGTAGTAAGGAATGCAGCGGAATTCAACACGGTCAGGATTTTCGAGCCGGCTGAGGATTCGCTTCTTTCTCCATCCCCTGCGGGCCCGCCACAAGACTTCGCGCGCGACCAAGAGTGGCGATTCCCGCCTTAGTATTTTTAGGATTCGCATTTATGTTTCGGTTGAGAAACTTGGCACACATGCCGCAGCCGGCTGCTTTTTGTAGTTACGCTTCCAGACGACGGCGGAAACGACAACGAACATGAGGAAATAGCAGACTGAGGAAACGATGGACGCACCGGTGATCCCGTAGTGGGGAATGGCCCAGAAATTCAAAGCGACATTGATCAGCGTAGTCCACGATCCAAGCAACAACGATGATTGGAGGAAAGCCCTCGCTGTTCAGAAGCTGGACCATCACCGTTTCAATACCGAGGAAATAAGTCCCCGGCATGAGCCACGCAAATGGCGCGACCGCAGGCAGGAAGCTCGGCCCAAAAGCCAGCGAGATGAGCGGCCCCGCCGCGAAAGCGGCAATCACGACTGCCGGCAACATAAGGGCCGCCGTCACAAGGACGGCTTTGTTCGCTAACTGGAGTTTTTCCTCTCGTTCCTTCAAGGCGGACAGCTTGGGGAACAGCAACAATCCGATGACGACCGGAAACATCATGGTGTTCTCGGCGAGGACCTGGCTGATGGAGTAGTAGCCCGCTTCCGTCGCGCCGAGCATGTACTTGACCATGAGCAGATCAATTCGCAGCAGAAGAAAACCGAAGAATGCGATGGTATAGGCCCTGAGCCCGATACCGATGCTCTGCCGAAAAACGGGCCAAGACACTTTTGGCGGGGCCGTCGAAACACGCCTGAGGCGCGCGAGAGCCCAAAGGAAGGTCACCATTACGGATAACGCCGTGGCCGCGAAGAACAGTTCAACGCTTCGCCCGTGAAAGACTACAAGGATACTGATCAGCACCAGCGCGAGTATTTTGCCAAGACTCTCAATGTTGTTGTACGCCCGCACTTCGTTAACGCCCAGCAGCAGGCCTTGAATGAGCAGGTAGGCAAGACTGATGGGAACGAAAGCCAACGCCAAAAGCAGGAGTGTGCCGTGGACCGGCGACAGGCTCGGCCAGTAAACAAAAAGAATTCCACTCAAGGCCGCGACCAAACACGACAGGACGACAACCGCCAAAGTATTCCCGATGAGAGCGGGCAGGTGCGTTCGGTCTTTTGCGACAAAGTAGATGTTCGAGGCGTGCAGGCCAAAATTGCCGAATTGCGCGCCGATCGCTCCCAAAGTTGCGGCCACTGCGTAGAGTCCACGACCGGTGGGGCCGAGTTCGCGCGCTACCACCACGGCAGTTGCGAACGTGACGAATACGACCAGGACGCGAGTACCGTAGGTCTCTAAAACGTTGCGACGAAGCTCCGTTCCCGCGGCGATGCGCCAAAGTTGAGCAGTGGCGGCTGAGATGCGAGCTTTCATCGCGAAGTCTGCCCAGCCAGATTTGTACCGCGGGATGGAGTCGAGCCGGCGGGAATGCCGGTTCGCACTTCCGACTCGTTCGGGGTGCGCCGGGGCTCTTCGTAAAAGCCGAGAACGCGGCGGGCATTTTGCCGCCAGGTGTGGCGTGTGAGGGCAGCCTCACGAGCGTTTCGCCCGAGTTCCATGCGCAGCTTCGAATCGGAGGCGAGTTGTTGGATGGCCTCGGCCAGCTCGCCGGCGTCACCAGGCTTTACGAGAAGAGCTGTCTTGCCGTGCTCCAACACGTCAGCGATTTGGTCCAGTGCGCTCGCGGCGATCGCCTTGCCCATCGCCATGTATTCGAATAATTTCGTGGGCGAGCCGAAGAACGGGCGCCCACCCGGCATGGGGACGTGCGGGGAAACCAGAATGTCCGCAGCATCGAGGTAAGTACGAACGGAATTGTGCGGAACGGCGCCGGTAAAAGTGACAACTCCATCCGGCACGTATGTCCGGAGCACTTGCCTTAGCTGCGGAGCAAGCGGTCCATCGCCAACAAGAAGGAATTTGAGGGGGCAGCTCGAGTGCTGGGCTTTGTCCAGTAACGACCGAATGGCTTGTTCGAGGACCGCAACGCCATGCCAATAGCTGAATGTCCCTACGAAGCAAACGACCACGTCCTCAACTCGAAAGCCCAACTGCTCCCGCACCTTCGCGCCGCCACAGTTCGGTGAGAACGATTCCGGATTAACGGCATTCGGATTTACCAGGATGCGACCTTCAGGCACACCTGCTTCCATAAGCTGCTGTTTCAATGGTTTCGAAACCACGACGATCAATGATGCGGCCTTGACAGACACGGTCTCGCACAACCTGAGCCATGGAGAGAAGCGTGAAGGGTCCCAGTGCTTCGCGATCCAGTCTTCGGAGCCGTTGTATTCGAGCACCAAAGGAATTCTCAGCAAGCGCGACAGAATCGCACCGGCAAAGAGAAATTTCCCGTGCCTCTGATACAAAAGGCGCGGCCTTTTTTTCGCGAGCGGCTTGCGAGCCGCAGCAATGAACCGGAAGTTGTAAGACAAGGACGCGGCTTCGCGTAAGAGGTGGAAGGGGCGAGATCCCGGAATCTTGTGCACTTCGCATGCAGTTTGCAGTGGGCGGCCGGAAAATACTTCGGCGCGCGCTCCTTCCTGCACGAGTCCTGAGAGAAAACCAGTGACATGAGTCAACGCGCCACCAGGGGTGTCCAAGCCGGCTTGAAATGGACACAAGAACGCGAGATCAAGCTGGCCGGCTTGCGCCTGAGGCCCGCGCCTAAGGCTGAGCCACACTCGAAACAACTGAAGGCCAATCCAACTGCAAACAAACACGCTAAGATCGGCGAAAGCGGCAAAGAAACTTCGCGGCAGCAGTCCCAGAAATTTCGCTCTTTCCGTCACCTCGAACGATCCGGAGGAGTCGGCAAGGATGGTTTCCTGGCAACGGTGAACAAGCACCGACCACTTAAGAAGCATCGGCTCCTGCACGGATTCGAGCGAATCGGTGAAGATCAGGAAGGCCCTGCCCTTGAGCCGCCGCAACATATGGATTTGGCGCTTCCAGCCGCTCTCGCGCAGTTCTGTCTTGGACAAAATTATGGCCTCGCATCCCGGATAGCGCTGCCGGGCGAAAGCAACCGCATCGTGTTGTTGCCCCGCCAGTACGAGTATGAAAACTTTGGATTGTCGGTTCATTGGAGAGAAACGAGCTAGTGTGCTCTGGAGGGCACGCCGAAAGCCATATCGGAAACGGCTGCCTTCGACGACTGCATTAGATCAGGGTCAGTCAAAACGTACTTACAAATAACAGCGATCGCGAAAACGTAAACCAGATTCAGAGCGCCAGAGCCCGAACCTTCCGTTAGCCCTGTGATCCAATAAGAGAGAAACATATAAACGAAATATTTGCTGGCCAAGCCGCCAGAACTGGACCACTGACGTAATTGCCACATCTGTCGGAAAAGGAAAACGCTTGCCAATATATACGGCACGAAGCCGAGGATGCCGGTCTCGGTGAGCACCTGGGCCAGATTGCTGTGCGGCCAGTCCACCGAATACACACCCTGGTAAGAAGCCAGGAAACGCGGCTCTCCGGTTACGTACTTGTTGAAATTTTGAAATCCGACGCCCAGAAAAGGATGTTCCGCGAATACCCGAAAGCTTTGCTTGTACTCGGCGATCCGGCTGTAAGCGTTTTCAGACCTACTACGATCTTCGAAAACGTTCGGTGCGAGAACAGATAGGAGGAAAATAGCACCCGCAGATGCGAGCATCAGCACAATGCGCCGGGCGCGGCGACTGCTCTTTTGCTCCCAGAATGTGTCGATAGTCAGCACAAGCAACAGTGTGATGGCGACGGACCGGAACATCGGCATCAGCGCCATGCCCAGTGCGGCTGCCAGACCCGCGGCGTGAAGTACTCTGCGTCCGGAGCTCAGCCTTGGGCCAAGCGTCGTGCGAAGGAAGAGGAGAAGGAAAAAATTCACGGCGCCAATCAGCGCAAGCGCGTCATTGCTCTCAAACGGGCCGTTTGGGCGAATGATTCCCCCATAGGCAGCGGTCGGAGGTCCGATCGGAAACAGGTCCTGGTGCACGACAATTTCGGCCGCAGCTATCGCCGCACTGATGATCGAGGAGATACAGACGGCCGTATGCAGCGCAGGGAGCCGGCCACGAACATCGAACTTTGCGATAACGCACCAGCCGAGCAACAGCGGGAGGAGAAAACCGTCGAAGAGAACCCTCGCGGCGTTAAGAGGGTTCGGCGAGTTCGTCAAGGTAATGCAAGCAACAGCAAAAAATGCCATGCAAGCGAGTGCCGCCCGGTGCAACCCTGCAGGAACTTCCGTAAGCGCATTGGGCTTGGTAAGAAATAATCCCACGAACGCGACAAGTACGACCACGCGATCGAGCGTTACAAGGGATTGCTCTCGGGGAAAGGACAAGAAGTAATAGCCGAGCGGAAAGACTGCGGCCCACCAAATCAGTATCCCTTCAGACCGGCCACGAAACGCGTCACCGACCATCGCGAGGAACCATAGGGCCGCGCATGCGACCACAACGACCAAGGCCGCCATCGGAACCAAAGTGAATGCGGCGACCGCAATCGCACCCAAAAGGACCAGCACAGCTTCCCACAATCTAAGCCGGTGGTCCGGCGTGGCGGATGCTCCACCGAGCATAGGAATAAAGACAGTGCGGATAGCCTGGCCGCAATTCGCAAGCATCGAACTAAAAGGAGCGGACAGGTGCGAGGCTCTAGTCATTCGCATGCGCCGTCTCCTGCCGAGCCGGGGCTTGATGGAACAGGGCTGAGTATTCGGGAGACGATGCTTCAGCGGGAACGTCCAGCGAGGGCGGCGCCAGCCTTATCGCTTCTCCCGTAGCGAGCGCCTGCTGCACAAGCAAAGTCGCGTGACTGACCTCGACCAGTTCTTCGAAGGAAATGGGCGACGGCTTACCAGAGCGGATCGCTTCGACGGTTAGCTGAAGTTCCTGGCGATGCCCTTTATCCTGAGTGCTCTTGAACTTCTGAAGTTTTCCATTCCGCGCCAATTCCAACGTGCGAAAGTCGTCCAGCCGGGCGATGGCGCCCTGACAGAACACTTCGAAGAATTCCTTTGGAACACTGCGGTCGCCGTTGGTCAGGTAAAGCAGATTGGCGACGGAGCCGTCGGCAAACTTCAGAGTGACCGCGACGTTATCGGAGGCATATTGCGCGGCGTTGGAGAGACCCGCCGCAGCGACGCTCTGAATAGGAGAACCGACGACGGCGCGAGCCCAGTCCACAAAATGGCAGAACTCGCCCACGATGCGACCGCCTTGGGCGTAAATCCAATGATCCTGCGGGAGACTGCCGGCGTTGATGCGGGCATGGACCAGCATTGGCTCGCGGCGGCCGGCGAAGAATTGGCGGATTTTTTCGGTGAACGGCGCAAACCGGCGGTTGAAGCCCACCATCACGAAGGGCGCATGGCCAGCCTGCAGTTGGCTTGCGTATACCTGCCGCAGTTGATCCAGTTGTTCGCGATCGATGGCTAAGGGCTTTTCGACGAACACGGGCTTGCCGGCCTCCAAGGCCTGGGCCGTCTGGGCCGCGTGCGTGTCATGGCGCGTCAAGATGCAAGCCAAGTCGATATTGGGATTATTCAGCAAATCCCACGGCTGCTGCGCCGTGTGAAAATTGAAGGCGCGTTGCGCCGAAGCAGCGCCCGCACCCGAGACGGTGGCCACGGATTGGAGGCGGACACCCTTGATGGACCGCAGGTTCGGGAAGATCACGCTGGCAGCGAAACTTCCGGCGCCGATGCAGCCGACTCTCACTTCATCGCCGGTGCGAGGCCGAGCGGCTACCGCGGCCGGCACGGTTTTCTGCGGCGCTGCGAGCGCGCCGCTATATTCCAAAATTGCGGTGTAGAGACCATTCTTCAGGTCGTTGTAGGCTTTACCGCCTTCGTCGATGGCGTAACGATGCTCGAGCAGAGGGGCGACGTCCACTTGTCCGCTCGCGAGCAAGTCAACGAAGGCTTGCATGTTGCGACGTTCGGTCCAGCGGACGTAGCCGATGGGATAGTCGATTCCGCCTTCTTCGTACTGGGCGTCGTACCTTCCCGGCCCGTAAGAGCGAGAGAGAGTCAGCGACAGCTCTTTCATGTACATGTTGTTGCGCGACACTCCCATGCCGACGGCGCCAACGACGATGATGCGGCCGCGATCACGCAAGAGCTTGGCGGCCAACTCGGCGGGCTCGGCGGAGTCAGTCGCAGCGGTCAAGATCGCGGCGTCTACGCCATGCCGGGAGAATTCCATGATGCTGGAAACAAGATTCGGATCGTTGGCTGCGACGGCGAGGTGCGCGCCGAACTCCGCTGCGCGCTGGACACGCTGAGGCGAAAGATCGATGGCGACAACGCGGCATCCCGCGGCGCGAGCAATCTGGATGGTCAACACGCCCACGAGCCCGGCGCCGACGACGGCGACCGTCTCGCCGATACGGACGTCAGCCTGCCGAAAACCTTGCAAAGCGATGGCGCCGATAGTGGTCAAAGAGGCCGCGGCTAGGGGCACATGCGGCGGGACGTGTACAGCGAGATTGCGTGGAACAAAGTTGATCTCGGCGTGGTTCGCGTAAGTGCCGCCTCCGCAAGCGACGCGATCACCCACGCGAAATTCGTGGACTCCTTCCGCGACCGAAATTACTTCGCCTGCGCAGCTGTATCCGAGGGTCGTTAGTGTATCCAGCTTTGCGTGGACTTTTTCGTACGCGGCTTTCACACCGTTCTGGCGCGCGTAGTCGATGACCTGCTTGACGAGATCCGGCCGCGCTTTGATTTTCGCGAGAAGCGACTTGGAACTTAGCTCGAGCGTGGCACGCTCCGTGCCGGCGCTGATTGCGGAAAAATGAGTGCGCACCAGGACTCCGCCAGGGCGAAGTTCCGGTGACGGAACTTCGAATGTGGACACCTCCCCTGATTTTCGATCGGTCAGCAATGCTCGCATGAGTTCCCCTAGTTGATGTGTGGCGTATTCAAGTCTTTTTCGTGCAGTGCAGGAACGTGTAGTTCAGGAATTGGTTTCGGCAGAAAGTTGAGTATCAAGTGATGCTGCGGCGCGGTCTCTGACGCTCAACGGAGCTGGCGCTGGCCTCACGGTATGCGCCAGATCGCTATGCCCGTCGCCATTTGCAGGATCGTCTCGGCGCCCTTTTTTGCAGCGCTCTTACCGGCGCTGTTAGGAACAAAGACAACGTCGTCTGCTAGCAATTCTGGATCAGGTGCCTTTGCGGCCATGATTTGCTTGAGGGAAAGCGGGACATCTTGCGGACCCTGAGGCGTCTTACGGATCAGCCTGGCTTTATCCAATGCGGCGTTCGGGTTTGTACCTTGAGCGAGGGCGATGGCCTTCAACACGGTAATGTTGTTGCCATTCTCCATGACGAAACCGCCGGGCTGGTGGACGTCGCCGACTACATAGACGACACCGGCTTTGCTCACGACGATTGTGTCGCCGGGCTCGACGGCGACGTTGTCTTTCATGGATTTCGCGGCACCGGTCGAGAGCGGAACTTGAAGAGGGTGCTGCGGATCATTGCGCCGCGTAATCAACACAGACGCACCCGCCTTAGGAGTCGTGCCGCCAGCCGCGGAGATGGCGTCATACAATTTCCTCTCGCCCAGCAGAGGATAAATTCCCGGCTTCTGTACTTCGCCGAGGACCGAGATTCCCTGCGTCGCGTATTCCTTGACGAAGACCGTAACGTGCGGGTCGTTGAAAAGACGCTTTTGACTGAGGTCATGTTCAATCTGCGATGCGGCCTGCTCGACTGAAAGCCCGCCTACGACTACGGTGCCGAGCATGGGCAAGGAAATCTCGCCGCCAGAACTGACGCGCACTTCGGTTTTGAAATCAGGCATGCCGTATAGATTGACCTCAATTAAATCGCCGGTGCCTATTACGAGGTTCGACGAGGAACCGGATTTCCCCGGTGCAACGGGCGGCGTCTGAGGAGCAGGCGGGGGCGCTTGCTCGCGGGTTTCTACCGACCCAACGCGGTCCTGGGCAAAGCAGCGTGTTGGGAGTGCCAAGAGCAGAAGAGCACCGAGTAAAACAGATTTTATTTTCATGACAACCTCCATGCGCCAGGATCAGACCCCAACGGAAGCCGCGCCAACTTAGAACTTCAGTCGCCGCATTGCTTTGAGCCGGCTAGCATCCGTCATTGGTCGCTTGGTCCTTAGAAGATTCTTGACGCAAGCCTTCAAGCGTCATGAGCAAGGAGCACAGCGAGATTTACCCTGCTGCGCCCGCGCTCAAGTGCTTTGACTGATCCTGGCCGTAGTAGCCGTAGAAATACTGGAAATCCGACGAGTCGAGCTCTGTGCCATTCAGCACGAAGCCTGTGAGCCGCGCGTTGACCTTGAGGAGCAAATCCTGAGCGCGCAAGAACTCCTTCTTTGCGATAAGACCTGCGCGAATGACAAGTATCACCGAATCGGCCTCGACGGACATGCGAACTGCATCGGTCATCGCCAGCACGGGCGGGGTATCGATAATGATGTGGTCGAATTGTGAGCGCCAGCGCTCAACCAATTCCTTGAAGCCGGACACCAGCAGCTCTGTATCTTCCGCGAGATTAATTGGCCCAGCCGGCAGTACGTACAGATTGGGCACATCGGGGCAGGCGACGACAAGCTCATCGAATGTAGCCGATTTCCTGAGCAGCGCGGCCAAACCAGTGTTGGTGTTCAATTGCACGGCGCGGTGGACGCTGGGACGCCGAAGGTCGGTATCGACGAGAAGCACACGCCTGCGAAGACGTGCGAGCACAATGGCCAGGTTTGTACTGACGGTGGTCTTACCCTCCCCTGGAAGCGCACTGGTCACCAGAATGACCGACGGATGAGCGCGGTGGGAGAGCATGATCGACGTCACCATCGCTTTGTAAGACTCCGCGGCTATGGACATCGGGCGAAGAGAGCTCACCAACTCGGGCTTCACGTTACCGTTGAGCTCGTTGAGCTGGGGAGAGGCTCCATTCTTGCTTTTCGCTCCCAGCAGCGGCACAACACCGAGCGAGGGTAGCGGCGACGCAGCAACGGCCTGTTCGAGCGTGAGGATCTTTTCGTTTATTTTCGCCAAACCGAGCGCCAACAATACACCCCCCAGAAAGCCGGACAGAAGCGAAACCGCAAGGTTTCGCGGAATGTTCGGCTCAGCAGGCAGTCTTGGCGGTCTTGCCGGATCGACGATCCAGATGTTGCTTGATTTCAAGTTAGACGAAATGCTCACTTCTTTCTGCTTCTGCAGCAGATCTTCGTAGAGTTTCCGGTTGGTCTCAAACTCGTGCTTCAAGATGTCGGACTGGATTACATTGGCGTTAAGCTTGTCCGCTACTTGTTTCTGCGCTTCCAGGGCGTCTCGCAACATGCGTTCACGTCCCCCGGCGCTTTCATAGTCATAGGTTATCTGGTTGGCGATTCGCTTGACTTCACCATCCTCCGACGCGCGCACCTGAGCAATTTGCTTCGACAGTTCGACTATTTTCGGATGTGCCGGCCCCAGTTGAACCGACTCTTTTGCCATCTCGTTTTGCAAATCCGCCTCTTGTGCGCGAAGCTTGGTGACAAGGTTGTCGGGCCCGAGTTTCGCAATCAACTCCGGCTGCCGCGAGCGAGCCAGCCGGTAGTTGACCTCTTTCTGCACTCTTTCGGCTTCCGCAGCGGTAAGTTCCTTGTTCAGATCGTCGAGCTTTGCCGTCACAATGTTCTGCCTGTCGTCCAAGCCAAAGATTCCGTTTTCTCTCTGATAGTCGATCAGTTTCTGCTGCGATTCTTGAACCTTGGACTGCAATTCCTTCAATTGGCCGGCGATGAAGTCAGAAATCTGAGTGCTGGCTTGAAACTGGCTCCTATAGAACTTGTCGACATACGCGTTCGACAGTTGGTTCACGGCATCAGCGGCCAGCCGCGGATCCGTGCTGCGGAATCGAATCTCTATGAGTCGCGTCCCCTTGACCTTGGAGATCTTGAGGCTCTTGCGGAACAATTCCACGAGTTGATCTTGATTGGTGGATTGCCCAGCATGGCCCGCGAACTTAGGGTTTTTGTCGAGGTGCAGGTCGCTGATGACCTCCATGGCTAACGCATCTGTCCCGAGTATGCCTATCTGCGTGTCAATGGCGGCGCGGTCTTCAGGGTCTTCGACTAGTGACGTGTCAACGCCCTTGAAACCCAGCACACCGCTGTCGTTTTCGCGGTGGAACACCACCTGGCCGACGGCCTCGTACTGGGGCTTCATCAGGAGCGATACGGTTAAGACAATCAGGACAACCAGGAGCGTAAACGCGGCGATTGTCCGCTTGCGATGCTTGATGATGCGCCAGAGACCTGGTAGGAACATTTCCTCCGGCACATTTCCAAGCCACTGTGGATAACGGTCCGGTGATCCAGACCTTGCCGTCCTGCGCGTCGGCTGCTGCCCGTCGCGGAACCGCGAGCTCCATGGTTCATCAACTCAAATTGCTTGCTCATTGTTCTCCGCCTCGATGCGGGATAGCTTCACTAGAGCTAGATCGCTTCCTGCGGAGTGCTCCTCAACTGGGGGCACCCCTCAGTTGAGCTGGGATCAAAAGCTGGCTGCGTAACGCTGGCCGATTGCCATTTTTTGACGCAAAGCGTACAGAGGAGCCAGCATGGACTAAGTATGATCAACACCGAAGATCTCGAATCTGGTGGCCAGCAAGGCTATTCATAGCTTCGCCCTCTGGGTCACATGCACCCGCTTCAAAGAAAATATTTAGCAGCTTGTAGGAGGGAAAGGAATCAGGTAGACAGTGGCATCCAAATGGGGCTCAAACCATGAAAAGCCTATCAGGCAAATCCCTGCTTCCGCCAGGCGTTCGCTTTCCAGGCGTCAGGCAAACTCATAGGCCAAACGGCCATGCTCAAGAGTGGCATACGCGAGCCGAGCCCGCTTCTGTCCCGGCCCTTCAATGGTCCACTTGCTTCCTTGGCGGACCACCTGCATCTGGCTCCGTGATCGCCACCACTGGTTGATTTCTCGTGGAAGCGCAATCCAAGTTTCTGCCTTCGACCGCAAGTCAGCGAGGTAAGCGAGCAGCGACTTGTACGTATCCCGCGTCCGGGGCTCTAGAATGTAGTCTGGGTGAATGATGAAGCTGGCAAGTCCGTGCTTCTCTCTGATCTGGGCGATTTGACGTTTCCAATGGTCGATCGAGTACTCATTGAGAATAAAAAACAGAGAATAATCCTGCGTGGTAGTGACCGGGAGCTCCAGGATTCTGCCGACGAAATAAGGCATCACCGTGCAGCACCCCCCGCGTTGCGGATCGAGGTGCGCGGCGTTGGGCACGGACATGTCGTAGGAGAAGTCAAGCGCGCGGTACCAGGTGAGATTGCGATAGAGCGCACCCGAACGAAAGCCGTGCGCTCTAAACGCGCGGCCATATTGGTTGATGCGCCGTGCGCGACTGAAGAACTGCGTTTCGTTCGCAAACAAGCGCCCGTCGTGGTTTAGGTCATGCACGTTCACCTCGAAGCCCCTCGCGCGGATATTTTCAATAAACGACGGGGTTAGTGCATACCTCTTCTCGGGAACGAGTTGGAACGAACTCTTGATGTTGAAGCTCTCATCAACGTCCATCAAGGCCGGGCAGAAATCACGTCCCTTGACGGCTTCCACATCGTGGGTAACCGCCACGCAACTTGGAAGCCCTTCCGGCCAAAACCAGATAAACGGTACTCTCTCGCCCTTGTTCGCCTGCACGCAGAGACGGAGCAGAGTCTCGTGTATTTGCTCGACGGTTCGATCGACCGGCCAACGCGGAAACGCAATCGACCGCCAGCCGGCAAGTCTGAGCTTCTGCATGTGACGGCGGACGCTCACGCCCAAGAGGGGGCGAGCCAGGTAGTACAGGCTGGTGGCTAGTCTTGAAGAAAGAACTGAGCGCCTTCGTGAGTTGCCGTAATAGCGCTCAAGGCGGAGATTGTTGACGATCTGGTCGAGGTCGAACGACAAGCGTACCGTGCCGCGATCTGCGACGGCATCCCTCAGAGCGTCATGCAACTCTCCATCGGGGCTGTGATTCACCGCCCCCTTGCTGAGAGAACCGTAACAGATCGTTTCGGGGCCAAACCGAAAATGACCTACTTCCTGCGACGGTTCGCCCTCTAGAAAACAGCGGGCGAATTCGTCGGGACAGCGATAGTAATCTACGAACGTTCGGTTCATCGATCGGAAGTGTTGAGCGCAGGAGACGACGTTAGAATTGCAGGCAACAATCCTAGGTTCACGTCCCTACTGTCCTTCGGGCGCCCGTGGAACGGCGACCGTCTGCCGTGTCCGCAGCGCTGGGCTGACGCTCCGATTGACGGCGTTGCCGCGAGCGCGAACAACTGACAGCGACACTGCGCGAGCGGCGAAATCCGCTCCGGCAACAAAACGCATGAGCGGACCGTAGCTGTAGACGCCCGGAGCACCAAGAAAGTGTAAACCGGGGACCGAGGATTCAAAGCCGGTGCCGAGCACTGGACAGCCATTGACAAGGCGGACCGCGGATATCAAGGAATCTGAAAGAAACTCATACTTCCGTACGTCGATTCGATATCCCGTAGCCATCAAGACGTGATTCACGGTTCGCTTTGAGCCGTCACTTAGCTTAAGTTCGAGGCGGTTTGCGTTGGCGGCCGCCGAAACGACGGCGAGCCCGCAAGAGACTTTTACATCGCGCATGCGCGGTTTCAGCCACCCGACTCCGTTCGCGCGGACGGACTTCGCGCGCCAAGCATCCTGAAGCCAGCGCGGTAACCTGCGATAGAAGTTCGGCCGCGCAACGGCATGGCTGATGAACGCCGGCCCGACATCAGGCCAAGCGTAGAGAACCACTCCAACGGGCCTGAAAGTGTGCAGCCAAGGGCGCTGCCAAGTCCACTCAACGCCGCTCGCGCGAACGAGTAGTTCGACGTCCGCTCCGCATTCATGCAAGAGAGCCGCCGACTCGAGAGCGCTCTGCCCTCCGCCGATCACCACGACTCGCTGGCCTCGAAAGCGGCTCAAATCCGTCTGCTCTGACGAGTGGGACGCCAGCTCATGCGGGATTCCGTTAAATTGGGGCGGTCTCGCGGCAAACGGACCGATTCCGCCGGCGATAATCACGCGCCCACATCGCACTGTTTCTCCATCCGTCAATACGACACGGAAGCCCGTCGCATCCTTTTCGATCTCGGCGACCTTGCGCTGTTCCAGGTTAGGAACAGCATGGTTCTGAAACCAGCGACCGTAGGCGACAAAGCGGTCGATGGGAATGGGCCGGCTTACCGGCATGCCCGTCGCAGTTTGGAACGCATCGACCGTCAGCGACCTGGCGGGATCAGACAATTGGGAGGCTTCCCAGGGTGATCGCAAGCACATGCCCTTGGGCATGTTGCGCTCCCAGAATGACATGGTCTCTCCAAATACGCGGACATTTGCGCCCCTGGCGTTCAAATGCGCCGCCGCAGACAACCCATACGGACCAGCGCCGACAACCACCACATCAGATTTCGCGTTCAACTGTGAACCTCCTACATCGATTTTCCTGACATTGCGCAGTTCCCTGCACGCCAGTGTTGCTCGTCCCGAAAACCGGAACGGAATTCTCATCGTCGAAACAACAAATCGCTTCAGTCAGGTGCCCATTACAATTTTGATTTTTTGCCGGCTTGGAACCGGGCCGGAGTGAAGCCCCGATCGCGCTCTCTATCGCTAACCGATCGACGCAAATTGCTGCGCCACACGCTTATGCCATCCTGCCACCGCTGATCACCCTTTTGCCCAGCATGTACGCAAGAAGTGGTATTTCCAGAACGCCCGGCAAGGGATCATCGTGCGCGTAAATCGCCGTGGAAAGCGGCGAGCGGATGGATCGCAGGTATTCACGCAATGACAGGCGGCCGCGGAGGATTTCGCGGATCGCCGTCGGGGCATCCGTGCTCATTCGGACCCAGCGCGCGCCAACCGCCGCTTTCGTCCCTGGTATTGGTTGTCCGAGCGTCAGCAGCCACTGCAGGTACGGATAGTCCACGCCCGCTGATCCACACAGGCTGTGCCAGCCCCAAACGCGCGGATTGATATCAAGCAGTTTAAGCTTGCCGTCTCGGGGGTCGCGTTTGAACTCGACCTCCACGATGCCCGTGTATCGCAGTTCCTGCAGAAGGCGAATGGCTGTGGTCGAGGTCGCCCTGTCCTCAATCGTCTCGACGAAAGTGCTCGCCCGGCCAAAATCCATTGGAATCTGCCGAACGCGCATGGCGGTGAGTGAGGCAAGAGGCTGCCCGTCACTGCACAGCGCCGTGTAGGAGAATTGCGACTCCCCTCCCCCCGAAATGATTTCCTGAATCATTAGAGCGCCCGGGTCAACCAGTGTCCGAGCCTCGTCGTACCGCGCAAGGAGTTGCTCACGCGAATCAGCGCGCCAGGCTTTCGAAGCTGTGAATCGATTGAAGCTGTTGCGATAGGCAGGCTTAAGAATGACTGGATACTCGCAGTTAATGGCCTCCACTTCCTCGCGGTTGGCGGGGTAGAGGGTCCACGGGTGGTCTACACCAATCTTTCCGGCGAGCTGGTAGGTTAGGCGCTTGTCGTAGACCCATTGCAGAACGTCCCATGGAGGGGTCGTAAGCTGGTAGTGTTCGCTAAGCTGCTGATGATTCCGCGCAACCAGGGCAGCACCCTCGTCGCCGGTGGGAAACAGCAACCAATCCCGGATGTTATCGCGCTCAGCCAAACGCACAAGGAAGTCCACATTCTCTGCCCCGTCTTGACTGGGCCAGTCCACGGTTCGACGGTTATAACGGGATAGGGTGGCAAGCAACTGATCCCCATGCTTCAGAACCCACACAGGGATTCCGCGCCGTCCCAGGCTGCGAACGACCGCGAGCCCGCGATAGTCTGCATCCATCACCAGGGCGCCAATGGTGGTTTGTCTTCGAGACGCCATTCGCCGGGGCTTGGGAGCCGGCGCCACGCCTAAATCCGCTGTCATAATGTTGCTCATTGTTTTCGGAATCCTGCTTGTATTCGTGCTAGCCGATATGGCGGTATAAAATTCTCCCGCTTGCTGCGAGCAAGCGATCAGGTATGCAGGCGAAGATCGGTTCAGCGAATCTGAGCTTTTGCCTCCATCCGCCACGACTGCGTGCATTCTGGCTCGACAGCCGCCAGTACGTCAGCTCGCTGCGCTGCGAGCCCCAACGATCCTTGAAGGTAATCAGCCCCGCGTTGTCGCAGTCCGTGCGCCCGAAATCGAATCTCCGGACTCCGCCGCCGCTTGCGTCCTGAATTGCCTTCCAGAACAAGAACGGCATTGCGCCCAGATTATGAGCACTTGCATCAGAGGCGCCATACTTGTAAACCATAGTGCCGGCATGCCGCAGCGTGATCATGCTGGCGATGGGGCGGCCTGCGTTCGACGCCACTCGAATCTTGAGCCGGTCGCCAAGGCACGTTACGAGGTTGCGGAACCAATCGATAGGCTGCGGAGGCGCTCGATGCCGCCTCCGCGTTAGAACGAAAAGGGCATAAAACTGTTTGAGAAGCGCTTCTGAGTTGCCTTCTTCGTACTGCACTGCTTCCCGTTCAGCGCGGCGAATCTTTCTTTGAATCGAATCCTTTTGAAACCTCCTGAAGATCTCGTCAAGAGTGGCGTTGAGGTCCAACTCGTGAAAACAAAACGAAGTGTCCCTTTGCACGCTCGCTTCCGTGAGCAGAGTCGCGTGCAGCGGCCGAAGTTCGACGTACTTCAATTTTTCGCCATGCGAGAGTGCGTTGCAAAGAATCAATTATTTCCTTGCCTTCCTCAAGACCATCTATGAGAGGTTCGCAATGGTCGGTAAAGGGCAAGGAAACTATCCGGTCGCCGGTCAGCCAACTACGAATGCGGCAGAAGGGGATTCCATTCCGCAAGGGCTCCCCCGGGGCGGAAGTTGTGTACGCGACAGGATCGTATCCGTAAGTGTGGTGCAGTGCCTGCAACCAGCCGGGCGTGTGAAAAATGGAGGCACGCGGGTGCCTGTCGATAAAATCGTTCCAGCGCGAATCGTGCAGAGGATTTAACGTGTAGATTGCCAAGAAAGGCCCTCGCGTTCACCACGTGACTGGTCGCAAGTAAATCTGGTTGAGTGCGGCTGGACGCCGCGCGGTGTTGCACCGCCAGCTTTTTTCAGAAGCATCAACATGCCTCAACACAGGCTGCTGAATCTTGCGTTTCTGGGGATGTAACTGGCGTCTCCGTTTCACTTCGCAGCACGGACATCGCGAGAAGCATCCAGGCCTGCGCCCATCTCATGTATGAGATTCGGATAGTACAAGAGCGCAGAACGCGGTAATAAAAGAAGCCCCGCTCATCCCACATATGATCCATGGCCCATTGGAAGACCGAACGCGCCAATTCGATGTTGCTCGGATGCAGGTCCTTCAGCGCAACGAGAGTAATGATGCTTTGGGCCACACAGTGAATGTCCACCGGATAGGGGCGGTTATGAAAATACTTGGGTGCGCCATCGCCGCGGAAGAAGTGCGCCCGGTAGAATTCGAGCCCGCGTCGCACGCTTGATTCGAACTCGCTCGTTCCTGCGTCGCGGCCAATATCCCGAAGCGCGCACAGGTTGTAGCCCGTGTGGAAGTTGTCGATCCATTTTTGTGATTGGGCCTCGCCATAGTGCCACGAGCCATCGACATGCTGCATTGCGGCCGCGCAGCGGGCAACTCTCATCGCGGAACTCAGGAACCTCTGCTGCCTTGTGTGCTTATAAACGCGACACAATAAAGCGGCCCCAAGGAGATTCGCGTTGTGGACCAGATTCCGAAGGCCTGGGACTGGATAGCTGTAACCGGCGGCCGACTCTCCGTCGGTCCAATAGAGCAGGTCTTGGACGTACTCGGCCGTGCTGGTCGCCATGCCCAAACACCGTTCGTCCTGGCGTTGCTCATAGGCGTCCAGAAGCGCGTTACACACGAACGTTGTGCACACCAGGTTCGGTGCTCCCGCCGGTACGACGATGGTGCGAGTTTGCCACGGAAAACTGTAGCCCCAGCACCAGTAAGGAACTCCTTGCGACCGAAGCGCGGCCAGTCGCTCGATCATGGGCTCGATCAGCTCCCCGGCTTCCGCCATTCCGGTTCTCGAGAGCTTGAGGAATGCCGACAGAAACAAAGCGATGGCTTTGGGATTCTGGGTTTTTGGAATACCCAAAAACCTGCGGACGTTTACTGGGCTTCGCTTCAAAGCTTGCGTCAAGATCAGCCGCGGAAATCTCGTGTTAAGGAACGGCAGGGCGGCAAAGACACTGCTGTTTACAGCGTCGAATGGATCATATCCCGCCCAATCGTTGGCCTGACAATAGGCCATAAGCCTCTGGATCTTGCTCTCCAGATGCGTTTTTTCAGACAGCGATTCGTTCAGCGGCAGGCGCATCCGTCTTCAAGAAGCACGTTGTTGGAAATGGGAGAAGGGCGGAACGACGCCACGTCGTAGTGCCTGCGAACCAAGATGTCTATGATGCGTGCACCGGCCCGCCCGTCCCAGTTCTTTGGCACGCCGTTTCCTGTTTTCAAGTCTAACTGCCGGCGGATCGCGTTCTTTATAGCATCTGTCTTGGTTCCCGCGATGGTATTGGTTCCGCTCTTAACCGTAACGGGCCTTTCCGTGTTTTCTCTGACAGTGACGCAGGGAATGCCCAGAATCGTTGTTTCCTCCTGGATGCCTCCGGAGTCAGTCACAACAAGCCTTGCGTGCTTCATCAAACAGAGGAAATCCAGGTAGCCCAGCGGGTCAGTGACGATCATCGCGGAACCGTGAGAATTCGTTTGGGGTTGCGTTCCATTCGTTCCAAAGCTGAATTTGAATCCGAATTCTCGTATCCTTCGCTGGGTTCGAGGATGCACAGGAAATACGACGGGGCAATCCGCCGCAAGTTCTTCCAATCCCGCAATGATGTTCCCGAAGACATCCCGATTATCAACATTGGAAGGCCGATGCAATGTCAGGAGGGCATATCGCGTGGCGGACTTAGCCCCTCCGTTCGTCCCTGCTTGGCCGGTCAGCCCTAACTTCTCCAGAATAGTTGACGCTTCAGCTTTTTCCCTGAAATGGAGGAGAGAGTCAATCATGGTGTTGCCAACGAAGTGGATTCTGTCGGCAGACAAACCCTCGTTACGAAGATTCCGAAGTCCGCTCTCTTCTGTCACGAAGAGCAAATCAGACACATGATCGGTCACAATGCGATTCACCTCTTCGGGCATCGAGCTGTCGAAGGAGCGTAAGCCCGCTTCCACATGGGCGATCAATGGTCTGGAACCATCTGAGTCAAAGGAGATCTTGGAAGTGTCCAAGGCGCAAGCAAGCGTGGAGTTCACATCGCCTACAACAACCACAACATCCGGCCTTTCGCTCAACAACACTTCCTCAAACTTCTTCATAATCTCTGAAGTCTGAGCTGCGTGCGAGCCGGAACCTACGCCGAGATGAATATCTGGCTTTGGAAGATTGAGATCATTAAAAAAGGACCCGGACATAACCTCGTCGTAGTGCTGACCGGTGTGCACAAGGATGTGCCGGATGATTCCGACTCGTGCTTCTTGCGGGCCAGCGGACTTGGCCACAATCCTTTCGTTATGGGCGTTGATCGCCGCGATGATCGGCGCCGCCTTCATGAAATTGGGACGCGCGCCTACCACCGTAAGAATCTTCATTCCCTCACCCTCAGGCCGTTGCATCCTTTAGCCTCGGCTTCCGATTGCACTTCGCTCAGTGGCCACCTCTATGCGGCCTGAAGGTCCGCGTAGTGACTCCACGCTGGCGACAATCTGTTCCACAATACTGTTCAAAGCGGCAGACTGTCTGTTCTGCGGGGTTGTTGGACGCTCTCTTCGCGCCACTAAGACCTTGGTTCGTAAATCCTCGATGTTGTCGATCAGGACTAGCCGGCCTGCGTTGCTGAGGTACCGATCCACGGCGCCAATTTTGCCGCGAAAGATGCTGTAAACGGGGACGCCGAGCGAGGCCGCCTCTCTATTCATCGTGCCGCCGCCGCTGATGACGAGGTCGGAATGCCAAATCAGGTTGAGACCGTCCACAACTTTCTCGGGGATACGCAACTTGCCGTCCGAAAACAGGTTGGGCCAGCGATCCCTCAACCACGTTCCCTGCTTTTCATTCCGGGGAAGCGCCACAAGTTTCACTTCGGGCTTCCTACTTAGATACTCAACCGCTGCTTCAAAGAGATCATCGCTTTGTGGATTGTGATAGTGCGCTTCGCTTGCCGGCGGGCGCAGCGTGACGACAATATCTTGCTCTTGCAGCCCGAGTTGAGGCCGAATGGCTGCGTCTGGAACAAACCTCGGAACATAGACGTCTTCCTTGATACCCGGATATTTCAGGTTTCGACTAGGATTCCACGGAAGGGTTCCGTCAGGAATCACTTCCGGCCGCATATGCCAGGTGGGATAGATGTACACCCAGCCGGTTGCAAACTCATAGTCGCCAAGAAAAAAAGAGGGAACCCTGCAGAAAGAAGACGCGATCAATTGCGAGCGTGAACAATGGGATACGGCCAGGTCCGGTTTTTCCCGCAGGATCGTGGGAATCAGCTGCAAGGCACGAAGGCACAGCCCCGCCACCTTGCGGATTTTGCTTTTCCCTGAGTGCCGGCCGATTAGCTTGTAGTTCAAATGAAAAAGATCTGCCAGTTCCCGCACCTGGAAGCAGTCGCGCGCCGTGACCACGACCGAATAACTGCGGTTCTGGAGTTCTTCAATGATGGGCGCAAAAAACGGAACGTGCGGTGAATTGTCCAAGTCGATCCAAATCTTTCCTTTGGCACAGACGATTGGACGCTTTCCAGCCGCTGTCCGTGGCGCGTCAGAGGTTAGTGCGCTGACAACAGGGGTTTCGCGATTCATATCAGAATTCAAGGATCGATTCCGCAAGCTGGCTGGAAATTGCGTCAATCGGCAAGGCTCTCAGACGCAGCTGCTGGCTCCAAGCTTGGGTTCGCGTCACTGGAAATCTCGCCGGCGAGCGAATCCATCAGCTTTTGTGCAACTAGTTTCTGCTGCCGAAGATCGAGCTGTGGATACATGGGAAGAGACAAAATTTCCCTCGCCGCCTGTTCTGCCACCGGAAAATCTCCTTCTTTGTACCCGAACGGCGCATAGGCCCTCTGAAGGTGGAGAGGCGCAGGGTAGTGAATCTGGGTTGCGATGTTAGCTTTCGCGAGGCGCGCCTGAACCTGATCGCGATTTTTAACGCGGATCACATAAAGGTGGTAGACCGCCTTGTTTAGAGGAGATTCGTACGGCAAGCTAATTCTGTCGCTCCACGAGCGGAGTAACTCGCCGTACCGTCGCGCACGGATGCGGCGTTTTTGGTTCCACTCCGCAAGATGCTTGAGCTTCGCCATCAAAATTCCCGCTTGGATTGCATCCAGCCGTCCGTTGTAACCCTCTATGTCATGGCTATATTTTTGCGATTGACCATGGTCGCGCAGCATGCGAACTTTTGCTGCGAGCTTGGGGTCGTTTGTCGTGACCGCTCCCGCCTCTCCGCATGCGCCGAGGTTCTTCCCAGGATAAAAGCTGAAGGCAGCCGCTACTCCCATCGAACCTGCCTTCTTCCAGCCGTTCTCTCTTCGGGAATAATAAGAGGCCCCGTGAGCCTGGCAAGCGTCTTCGACCACAAACAGGTTGTGCCGTTCTGCGATCTCCAGGATCGCGTCCATATCCGCCATCTGGCCGTACAGGTGAACGGGGACGATCCCTGTCACAACGCTTCCTGTTTTCCGATTCAGTAGTTTTCCAGTCGCACCGTCGCGCCGGCATTGCGTCTCGACGTATTCGTGCAGCCTTCGCACGTCCATATTGTATGTTTGCTGGTCAACGTCCACAAAATCCGGCCGAGCCCCGGACTGCGAAATTGCCTCGGTGGTCGCGATAAAAGTGTTCGGAACGGTGATGACCGTATCGCCCGGCTGGACTCCCGCGGCGATCAGCGCAAATCGAAGGGCGTCTGTCCCGCTTCCCACACCCACACAGTGCGACGCTTCGCAAAACCGCGAAAACTCCTGCTCGAACTCCTCGACCGCTGGTCCGCCGATGAATCCAGCCGTCTTCAAAGCACTTCGGAAGACCGAGACGAGTTCCTCCTCCATTTCCAAATGAGGTGTCATCAGGTCCAAGAAAGAAATCTTGCCGTTGTCGTTTATGACGCCACCTTCAATTCTGCCGTGACCAAGCGGATAAACCTTGCCGGATTTCCAGCTACAATTGCATTGTCAGGCACATCGCGAGTCACGACGCTACCAGCTCCTACCAAAGCGTTTTCGCCAATAACCAAATTTGCGAGAATTGTTGCGCCGGAACCAATCGAGGCGCCTCTCTTCACCAGCGTTGCTTCAACTTTCCAATCTTTCTCGGTTTGGAGTTCGCCGTCCGGAGTAGTGGCGCGCGGATAGAGGTCATTGATGAAGGTCACGCCATGGCCCACGAAAACGCCGTCTTCAATGGTCACTCCTTCACACACGAAGCTATGGCTTGAAATCTTGCAATTCTTGCCGATTCTGGCGTTCTTTTGAATCTCCACGAACGCGCCTATTTTCGTGTAGTCTCCAACTTCGCAGCCGTAGAGATTAATGAATTTAGACAGTTTGACGCCTTCTCCCAGCCTCACGTCGGGAGCGATGCAGTTGTGGTCGTTCATAGTTGGATGGCTTTTCCCCGTTCTTTCAACGACTGGTCGGCTGCTTCAAGTATTTTGACTACCCGCAATCCTGCTACTCCATCATTGAATGGCACCCGGTTATTCGTTACGCAGTCGACGAAGTATTCGAGCTCAACTTTCAGGGCCTCTGTTTGTTCGATTTTCGGCGCCCAAATATCTCCGGAGCGATAACTCACCAGCAAATCGTAGACGCCCCGCCCGCCGGTCATGTGCACGCCTTTGTCGTAGACCTTGATTTTTTCGTCGGCCTCAAGATCATTCCAAACCAGCATCTTTTTTTCGCCGCCGATCAGTGTCGTTCGAACCTTCACTGGAGAGAGCCAGTTGACATTGATGTGCGCGATTACGTTGCCGGGAAAATAGACGGTGATGAAAGCTATGTCCGCCAGACCGTTCAAATGCCTCCCCCCCGTGGCGACCACGGCCTCCGGTTTGGCTTGCATGAGGTAATCCATTACCGACAAATCGTGGGGTGCCAGATCCCACACGACGTTTACGTCATGTTGGAAGAGGCCCAAGTTCACGCGGGTCGAGTCATAGTAGTAGAGAGCGCCCAAAGTACCGTCGTCGATGAGCTGTCGGATTTTCCTCACAGCGCCCGTGAACAAGAACGTGTGATCCACCATGATCTTGAGTTTTTTCCGGTCCGCGAGCTCGATCAGCTCTTCGGCCTGTTGTGGCGTCGACGTGAACGGTTTTTCGACGAAAACGTGTTTGCCATTCTGCAAAGCAGCTTTGGCGAGATCGAAATGCGTCCAAACCGGGGTGACCACTGCGATGGCGTCAATTTGCGGCGAGTTCAAAAGCCCTGAAAAATCCGTCGTCACCTCAACGCTCGGATAGGCTCGCTTCGCGCGCTGGAGCGCGTCTGAGTTCTGATCGCAGATGGTAGCCAAGCGGCAGTTTTCGAGGCCTTGCAGATTCCTGACTACATTCGGTCCCCAATACCCGTAACCGATAACGCCTACACGAACGAGACTCGAAGGACTCTTGTGCGCGAAGGATTTCGACTTTCTGGATTTGTCCGGCGTACCCTCTGACGGATGGTCGTATCGAAGCGGGATCTACTTGCGTTGCCATTTGGCATCTTCCTCCGGAACTAGTGACACAAGGTGAGCGTTAGTAGGCACCTGCGCCGAATAGAACAGCGCGCGGGGTTTGCCACAAAATCTTGATATCCAGCCAAACCGACCACGTTCTTGCATACTGGAGATCCAGTCGAACCATGTCGTCAAACTTAATCCTGCTGCGGCCATTCACTTGCCACAGCCCGGTGATTCCCGGCTGAGCTTCCAGCACGCGACGTCGGTGCCAGATCTGATATGCCTCCAGCTCGTATGGAATCGGGGGACGCGGTCCCACCAGAGACATCTCGCCCTTCAGCACATTGATGAGCTGGGGAAGCTCGTCCAAGCTGGTCTTGCGCAGAAACTTCCCTACGCGGGTGACACGCGGGTCGTCTTGAATTTTGTAAACCGCATTTTGGCTGGGGCCATCCCCGGCTGGATCCACTTGTCCCGAGATGAACCGCTTGACATACTCCTGGTGAATCCTCGGATCGTTTTCGCACTTCATCGTTCTGAATTTCAGGAACGTGAACCGCGAGCCGTATCGCCCTACTCTTTCCTGCCTGAACAGGATCGGTCCTCTAGACGTAAGTTTGATGGCCGCGGCAATGATGACAAGCAAGGGAGAGCAAAACACCAAAGCTGCGATGCTCCCCAGAATATCTATCGCCCTCTTCACTATCCGCGAGAATTTCCTCGCCTCGTCCCGCTCGAACAAGTCCGGATAAAGTTTCGCGTTGGCCACTCCGTTGCCACAGGTGTTGCCCCAACTCTCCGGAAACAAGTGGAAAGAGATGTGAATTCGATCGACTTGATTCGATCCTAGCTTTGCCCGCAACGCCGTTATTACCTTGTTGCGCGCGGACTCTTGCATGGCTTCCCAGTCGCCAGTACCGAGTTCCGTGAAGATGACACCGAGCGTCATGCCTTCCCGATACCAGCCGGTAATGTCCGTCTCCCTAGTCGCACACGAAAGTGCCGACGCTATTAGGGACAGTGTTGTGCCTCCCTTGCTCGCCTGGAGAACATCCTCCACATGCGCAAGCAACAGCAGAAAACCTCGGCCAGACCGCTCCGCTCGCTTCCGTTCCCAGCAAAAAATCCTCCGGAACACGTCTTCCGTAAGCACTTCGTGGCGTGGTCGGCTCAACGAGCGGCGGAGCCGGAAGCTGAACTTAAGCACTCTAGGCAACTCCGACTTTTCCATCGGCTGCACTATCATTTGCGGGTTCCTCTGTCTCGAACATATTTGGCCCCAGTAGCACTACGAACTCTCTAAAGCTCGGCCGGAAGGTATGCGGAAGCTGAAGTCGCGGGGATGCTCAGATGAATCGGGCTCACCCAGGATTCATCCACCTCAACAGCCACAGATCGCTGCAGCAGCGCGACTGACAGGACGATGCGATGCCCCCCCTTGAAACTTTGCAAGATTCCCTCAACCCCGCTAAGCGGACCATATTCGACTCTTACTCTTTGCCCCACTTGTGGACACGGCCACGGTTGCCTCGGCAGCCCGGATCGCATCACGGTTTGAATCGTGGCGATTTCCGCATCATCGACTGGTACGGGGTTCTTGCCTGTTCCCACCACTTGAAGTACGCCTGGCGTCACAAGTATCGGCAAACGATCGAGCGGGTTGAACCGGCAAAACAAGTAGCCAGGGAATAAGGGCAGTTCGAGTTCTTTTACCCGGTCAGACCAACGCCGCCGGGACTTGTAGAGAGGAAGGAATGACTCGTATCCTTTGCCCCTGAGCTGGGTGGCCACGACGTGCTCACATCTAGACTTCGTCTGCAGCGCGAACCACGGATAGCCATTCATCTGTGACGTCATGTTAGAGTTTTGCGCCTTTCTCTAATTTCAAGTCCGCACCAGCGGCCAGCGGCCCACGCTACCGCACCGAGAACCCCATGTCTCGGTCTCTGAAACTCGAGCCACCGTGTTGCGCACCGTACTCCCGCGAGCGCCACGTGTACTGCCAAACTGCCGACGGCGCTCAGTTGCCCAATCTCCGCAGGAAAATGCCTTGAGTACTTTCAAACAGCACCACCATAACGTCTCGCTGTGGTCTCGCCAATCCGGTTCCGCTGGTATTTCGAAAGTGGAGAATCCCGGACAAACGCATAAGGGAATGACCCCAGTTGTCTTGGCGTCTTCCTGCACTTTTGTTCGCAGCCGCTCATTTCTCTGTCCTTCGAAATCTCAAAATCCCGGTCTTGGTGTGGACGGTTTGCTTTCATTTAGGGGGATACAGAGGGAAACGAATTTCTTGCCCAACCAGGAGATGGTTGGGGTCTCGTAAGTCCGGATTCAACTTCCGGATCTGTGCAATCACTGCATTGTCGTACCGCCCGACTGTGGACATGCAGAGATCCCTGAGCGTGTCGTTCGGCTGGATCACGTAGGTGAAAGAGGCTGGTAGGTCCTGGCTGCGGCCGACTTTTGGTATCTCTTGGCCATGCATGGCGTCGGATTTGTTCGCGACGGCCCACGTGGGCGGAGGTTCCAATTCCGGCGCCTTGCCCTCGCTCGCGATGATGGGGCTAGTTTCGGGCGTTGGCTGGGCTGTCCCTGATCTCCCGTGCAAAGTGAGGTAGATCGCTAAGCTTCCAAACACCAGCGCGGCAACAGACGCCTGAAAACGCCTCTGTCTGACGACGTTTCCTCTGAACCAGGAATAGTACGTCTCCCACAATTGTCGAACACCACGAGTAGCCTTTGGCGCTCTCTGCTGGTGCAGGACTGCATCCGTCGCAGCGTGCTGCTCTAACGACAGGTCCCCGGCAGCTCTTCGTACGGCGTCAGCGGTAATTTGCTCGCTTTGAAGAGCGAAACCCAACGAGAGTGCCCGGAAGCAGAGATTATTGATGAGCCGCGGTATCCCTCTGCTGCGCTCCCCTATCAGCTCAAGGGCCCCAGGTGTGAATAGTCCGGGCTCCGTACGTCCCGCCACTTGAAGCCGATGATGGATATACCGAACGACCTCATGGGGAGCCAGCGCCTCCAAACGTGCCTGCACGGCGATTCGCTGGCGCAATTGAGCCAAGCCCGGATGTGACAATCGATTTGCTAGTTCCGGCTGGCCCGCAAGCACAATCTGCAGCAGTTTCTTGTCGGTCGCTTCGAAATCCGAGAGCAAGCGCACCGTCTCCAGCACGGTATCCGAAAGATTCTGAGCCTCGTCAATGAACACAACGACTTGTTTTCCCGCCAACTTCTGGCGAAACAGAAACTCGTTAAGCTCCGAGTGCATCCGCACAATGTCTTCGCCGTCGCTTTTTAGGCCCAAGTCGTTTAGCAAGTAGCGGATAAGCTCCCGCGAATTGCACTGCGTTTGGAAGAGGAAGGCGGAGTGGACGTAGCCCTTCCAGCGTTGCAAGAGCTGAAACAGCAATGTGGTCTTTCCCATTCCTGGCTCTGCCACCAGAGAGAGAAAACCGCGCCCCGTTTCAATCCCATACAGCAAGGACGCCAGGGCTTCGCTGTGCCCAGGGCTAAAATAAAGGTAGTGCGGGTCCGGTGTTACTCCAAACGGGTGCTCCCGCAGTTGGTAGAAATCGAGAAGTGTGGGCGATGTAGCCATCTGTGTCACTGCGCCGGCCTAATACCTGAAGAACGAATCAGCCGCAGTACGTTTGCGCTTCACGGAGTGGCCTGACGCAATGTGCTTCGCCAATCCAGCCGCGGTTAATGTCGACCGCAACCGAACGCCGCAGCAAGCTAACAGAGAGTACGAACCTCAATCCCGACTTGATTCTGAGAAGGATTCCGCTCAAACCGCTCAGCGGCCCATTCTCAAGGCAAACGACCTGCCCGGTTTGCAGGTACGGCCAGGGAATCATCGAGACGCCACTCTTCCCAACGTGCTGGATCGCGGAAATCTGCTGCTCGTCGACAGGGAGCACTGTCTCACCGACTCCGGCGATGTGGAGCACGCCAGGCGTCATCAAAACTGGGACCCGATTATCCGGATTCATCCGGCAGAAGAGATATTCTGGAAACAGGGGCACTGCAGTGTCCCTCGCCCCGTCCGACCACTGGCGCGTGAACTTGATCAGAGGCAAGTAGCACTCGTAACCGGCGTTCTCCAGGAGCAAAGTCGCGTACTTTTCTCTGCCCGTTCTGGTCCGTATCGCGTGCCAGGGCCACTGATGATTTCGGGTACCCATAGTAATTTCCACAAAATAAGCTACCGCCATAAGAGTCCCATTCTGGTGGAACCCTTGTACCGCTACGCCCCGCGGAATGCGTTCTGTTAGCTCGGTCAAGATTCTGCTAACCGACGGGAATATAGCGGCCCTTGGGGACGGTAGCTAACGCAGAACTTCCTCACAATCGGGTCTAGACCCTAAACTGTGCATCGAAAATTCCTCGGGGATCCGACTGCGCTTCTTGGCATCGACTCGCTGTCGTGCGATGGAACGATGTGCGTACGAAAAGAAATGCGAAAGTCGTCGGCCCTCCTCCCGACAGTAGTCAGAGCAGACCATAGACGTTTCTCCGCGTCGAGCCGCGGCGGGCATCGACGGGAGGCATATGCGTGTCGAACGGCACGCCTCACAGCAGGCCCTCAGGTATTGCCTTGGCCTCTATGCCATGATTCTCCTGATTGTCTGCTGCGTGAACCTCTACCTATGCTGTCCCGTACGCGATGCGCAGGCCAGATCTTTAAACATTGGATTTGAGCGAGCGATATGCTTTTTGACTCACCCGCCTATTTCTTGTTCCTCATTCCCGTCGTGCTGCTGTATTGGCGCCTGAGCCATCGCGCGCAAAATATCTTCCTCCTCCTCGCCAGCTACTTCTTTTACGGCTGGTGGGATTGGCGCTTTCTGGCCCTCATGATCGCCAGTACAACCGTCGATTTCCTGATCGCTCAGAAAATCTCTCCCAGCCGACCGGGGCCCCATCGCAAGAAATGGCTGATTTTATCCCTTGTTTGGAATTTCACGATTTTAGGAGTTTTCAAGTACTTTGATTTCTTCGCGGGCTCTTTTGTCGACTCCCTGAACCGCCTCGGTTTTCACAATGTTCCATTGCCGCTGATCCGCATCATTCTTCCGCCGGGCATTTCCTTCTACACCTTCGAGGAAGTTGCGTACGTCGTGGACGTCTATAAGGGCAAAATTCAGGCGGCTACTTCTTACCTGGAGTATGCACTTTTCATCAGCTTTTTCCCGCACTTGATCGCCGGCCCTATTCAAAGACCGGGACAGTTGCTTCCTCAGGTCCAGAGTGCTCGCACCTTCGATGCCGATCGATTCTTTGATGGCCTTATGCTGATCTTCTCCGGGCTGATACGAAAATGCGTCATTGCGGATAATTGCGCGCTCCTGGCCAACGCGGCCTTCGGCGGTCAATTTGGGCCCTCCAACTTCTGGATCGTCCTGCTCGGAACGTATGCGTTTACTTGGCAGGTCTACGGAGACTTCAGCGGTTACAGCGATATCGCGCGCGGCTCAGCCCAGTTGATGGGCTTCCATCTCATGGTCAATTTCCGCCAGCCCTTCCTCGCGCACCGCCTTCAGGACTTCTGGCGTCGCTGGCATATCAGTCTTAGTACCTGGCTGCGCGACTACCTTTACATCCCCCTCGGTGGCAGCGCATGGGGCAATTGGAAAACATCCAAGAATCTTTTCATCACCATGATCCTGGCGGGTCTTTGGCATGGCGCCAATTGGACGTTTGTCATCTTCGGAGCCATCCATGGCGTGGTCCTGGCCGCGGAGCGTTACTTCTTCCCTGCCAAAGCCCAATCTGCCGATCCGGCCGCGCAGCAACGCTCCACGGGATTTTTTAGTCTGTGGGCCCAGAGAATTCTCACCTTCAACATCCTGGGTTTAAGCTTGGCCTTCTTCCGGGCACCTTCTCTCAGCGCCGCCGTCCATTTTCTTGCCGGGCTTTCCAATTTTGCTTGGCGGAGCGAATACCTTTCAGCTTTCTTCATGCTCTGCCTATTCTCAATTCCTCTCTTCCTGGCGGACCTTCTTCAGGAGGCCAGCAATCAGGAGTACCCGTTTGCGGCCTCCCCTTACTTAGTTCGAACGGGATTCGCGGCGCTCGCGCTTGTCGTGTTGGCGCTCTTCTCCGGGAGCAATCTCAATGCCTTCGTCTACTTCCAATTCTAAGAGTTCAGCGGTCTCTTACATCAAGCTGCTGCTTGCAGCTTGTGCGATTCTTATCGCGGCTTTCGAGATGGCCAGTGGTCACCTCCTCAAACATGACTCGGAGACCTATGACCGCGTTTCCCGGCAGTACGCACAAGCAGTCAAGGTGCATCCCGCAAATCCCGGCGAGCCAGCCTCGGTTCTCATGGTCGGTAACTCCTTATTGTTAGAAGGAGTGGACGTTGACCGCTTGAAGAAATTGACTTCTGGACAGATGCACATCTATCCGATCTTTCTCGAAGCCACGGGCTATTACGACTGGTTTTATGGCTTGCAACGCCTCTTCCGCGAAGGCTCGAGGCCGCAGGTCGTGATACTCGGCGTCGGCGTGAACAGCTTCCTCGCAAACAGCGTTCGCCAGGACTATGCTCCTCTGCTGCTTTTCGACCTGCGAGACACTCTCGGTGTGGCGTCCGACCTGAACATGGATCGCACAGCCACCAGCAATCTCCTGCTCGCGCATTCCAGTGCCTTCTGGGATACTCGCAGCGTCCTTCGCACGCAGATTCTCCGCCACACCGTTCCCCATTACAGAGAGCTCGTGTTGCTTCTAAAGCCGCAGCCCGCCATTCCTCCTCCCCAGCAGTTCCAGGCCACGGCGAGTTTCCGGGTGGCGCAACTTCGCGACCTATGCGAAAAGCATGGCGCAAAGCTGATTATCCTCGTGCCTCCGACTCCGTCTTCCGCGGACGCGGTTCAGCAAATGACCATCGCTTCGCAGAATGCCGGTGTGAATGCGCTGGTGCCGATCGATCCCACAGCGCTCTCCGCTAAGTATTACCAATCCGATGAACTCCATCTTAACTCTGCGGGCGCGGCCCTCTTTACCACAGCATTGGCCGAATATCTCCCCCACTCCATTGGCCGCGAACGAATGGGCTCGCCGGAGTAAGCCTGCGCAAATCAATCTTTTTGTGTCAATCATTCTTGCACCTTCATCGACGGATCCTTTCTGTAAGGGCGATTCACCCCTCGGGGAGAACGGCAAGCCATTTTATTAGCGGAGCGACCGCGGGCAGATGTGCTTTTCAACGATGAGCAGATTGGACGGACTATTGCTCTGAGCCGCGATTTATCGCATCTCAATTACATGACTTTTGTTTGCCTTATGATCTTTCGCCGGAGCCCACATGGGCTCAAGGCCTGCCCCCCATCTAGTACGGAGTTGCTCAGTTTGGGAATCCAGGCCACTCGGTGAATGTGAGTTGAGGGAAGAGCGTGTCTGGCGAGACGGGGGACATGGGCAAGTCTTCATACCTTTCGTCATTCTGAGTTGAGTGACGGTGGCGCAGGGAACGAATGGTCATAAGTGACAGGTCGATTGCGCCGTAAATGATATTCCCGCGGATGACGTCGCTCTTGTAGAGGAGAACTTGGGTGCGGAGATAGCGCACGCAGCGATTGCGCGGGCGCACGGGGATGAGGGGGGCATTCCGCGAGTACTGCATCACGGGCATGGCACAACTCTTCAAGTGAACGACGGTAAGGTTGCCATCTGTGTGCATTTCGTCGCCGGTGGAGTTGAGCATGGTCTGCGGCAAGTTGGGGCGAGGGAGCTGGCGCACGGATTCCACACAACCCGTCAGCGCAAGGTCGCGCACGAGCATGTTGATGCCGTCATCGAGGTTGCGGTCGATGTGGTGGATGAACTTGTGATACTTCATGGAAAGAGCCGCGCCGGTTTCACGCGTATAGGCACTCAGCCAGGCTTGTTCTCCCTGAATCGTTTTTGATTGGGACCACAAACGAAGATGTTCACGCTTGCCGTAACTATTGAAACTCTTCTGCCAAGCCATGTCCTGCAGCTGGCCGGAGAGCAACTGGCGCGAGACAGGCATGTTGGGATAATTGGAAAATGTCAGAAAGGCGCCGAACTGCTTGAAGAAAGCGTTTTTGGAGTTGGCATCGGCGGTGCGCCAGCCTGCGGCCGTGAACGAGTCCTCGACCTGATCTCGAGAGCCTACGAAAAGTAAGTTAACTACGTCTGAATCTTTACCGCCTAGCGTCGTGGTGCGGTCCGGTTGACCTTGTAGGAGCATTTCCACGTCGCCGCGTTCATATTCATCCATAGCAAACGAAACGCGGGGTAGCTCCGGCTGATTGCCAATGTAGAGAGACAGATTCAAGCGAAGGCGCAGGTCAGTGCCTGGTGGCAGGTAAATTTCGGGCTCTGGAAGCACCGTGACGGCGCGATACACAATCAGACCTGCGTCAGTGTACGGATTGAACGTGGGCATGTGAATCAGGCCGCTGGTGATGCGGCCTTGCGGCGCGTTGGTGGCGCGAATGCCGCGGATAACGCCGTGACGCACAGCTTCGCGGGCGTTGTCCACTTCCACGACTTCCGCCGCGAGGGGGAGCACCTGGCCAGCAGCGGTGAGCAGATGTTCGAACTGGATTTCTACGTACGCGGAATCGTGGATAAAGCCAAGGCCGACTTTTCGAACTTTGGAGATTTTTCCTACGACCTCGAGGCCAGCCGGGAAGACCGGACGGGAATCACACTCCGGCGACTGAATCAGGACGGCGCGGACGGTCGTGCCGGGTTTGGAACTGTAGGAAGCGACCGGATCGAGCAGACGAATCCAGAACGATTTGCCGGCGATCACATACTCGCAGCTAGCAAAGGCCGGACTGGAGAACGCGGGAGAGAGGAACAAACAAGCTAACGCAGCAAGGAAGCCGCGGCGTGCAGCAAGCCGCAAGTCGAGGGCCGGAGAGTCCGTCAAGCAGCGACAGCTCAAGGAACACACTTTTGTTGCTCCCGTAGACCTACACTCTTTCTACATATTTCAGTTTGTCGTGAAGAGGCAGAAACTGAGGGGTGGGATGGTCTAGACGTTCGAAATGCGCACCAGGACGGAGGTACAATTTGTGAGTCTTCGGTAGCGCGTATACCAGGCATTTGATTACGTTAGGGGTTCAGAGTCTCCGGGCTCGAGACACGAAATGACAGCTGAATGCTAAGTACAGAAGCCGCAGTGCAGCTGTCGCAATCAAAACAGCGATGTGGTCGAACGGCCAGCATGAAAGTCAACTGTGAGAGCCCCCTGCGCCTCTTTCTATACACATATCCGTGAATGTAGGGACATCTCCTGTCTCGGTGAGTTGTCAGAGCTAAGACCAATCCGGAGAGCGTAGATCCTCGGCCAAAGCTCTACTTTAGTAGCAAACGCTGTCTAAGTAGTTCCGTCGCAAAGTCATGCAAGAGGAGATTCGATTCATTCAATTCCTCGTGTCCCTCTATTTCTTCCTGGACCTTGCGCAGCAAGGCGATCAACTCAGCATCTGAAGCCTTCTGTTCAAATCCTGTCTTCTCGTTCATCACCACCACCTGGAACATCGCTCTGTTCGGGTAATACACACGCCCACTACAGCGAACTCTGGTTGCCTTGCCCTAGTCCCACTTCGTGACTCACAGCTACTTCTTATTATTAAGGTCGTCGTCCTTGTAGTACTTCGTACCCTGCAGGGTTAACTGGAGGGCGAGGCCATTCTTGGTGATCTGGTAGACCCATACACCCGGCGCAACCTCAACCGCTCCCGAGTAAGCTCCGCCCGACTTGCCTGCCTTGGCGGCGGCGTCCGTCTGCGCTGAAGCTGACCAGCCGGAGTCGAGGAATTGCGTCAGGGCTTGATCGCTTTCAAACACAAAGATCACCCGATAGTCCTTCACTCCCACGCCCAAACCGGCGCCGGCGGAAATCATCTTCATGAAAGTCTCTTGCTTGCTCTGGGTGTTGACGGCGATTCCGGAGCCGCGGGCGGTGCTTAAGAGCAGTAGGTTCGTCCCCATATTATTGAAAACGGCATATCCCGCCGACTTCTGGACAGCCGACTGAACTGAGGGTTGCAGCTTATACAAATCCTGCATGGTTTGGGCTGCCATCTTGCGGGATTTCTCCCTTTTTTTCTCGTTATCATCGCCGCCGTAAGCTACTGCGGACAGCAAAGCCACGGCGAGCATGCATGCGATCACCTTGAATCTCATGAGTGTTCTCCTCCATAAATACATTCTTCAATTCTCCGCAGGTCAGAAATTCTCCGCCCAAGAATTTGTGACAAACATTAAGCCGGCTTCCGGTTTAGCAAACCACGTCGAACCCTTGCTTAACGTCAAAAATACTTGGAGCAAAGCCTCCGTCCCAGTTTTTCTGACGGATGCGATACTCACAACTGTCATATCTACCAGACTCGTGCCTGGGCTCCCAAGCTGGGCGCAAACGGACAAGCTTCTGGTGGGCTCATTGCCCGATCAGTTGGGCGCTCTCAATGGGTCGACGCAACACTAAGCCTGAAGTCAAGTTGCAGGAGTCCCAAAAGCTAAATTCGCTAACGAGCGGTGAATCAAACGGGACACTACCCTGTCTAGGTTTCTGATTGAGTCCAGGTCGACATCGGTGCTCTAGGGGAAGTATCGTCGGGTCAATTATCAGATGGTGTTGCAACTGCCTGTTGAGCTCGCACGGATTACCGGATAACAATTACTCACAGAGCGGCGGGTAACACCTTGTCGTGATGCGCCCTTAGTCTAACCGTCCGCTATTTGAATCATTGCCGCGGCCGTGTTGAAGTTCAGAAAAAAGTTTGATTTGAGTCATCTTAACGTTACTGAATCTACATAAATGCCGACGAGGAACAAAATTCGCGACGAAACTATATTCTGCGGCTCGCAAGCTTCCGTCCATGCTCCTGATCTTGCATTCGCCATGCCTCTCTTCTCGTCCTATGAATGGCGAACCATTTCCGTCGAAGTATAGAATTTGACCGCGTAGAAGAAATGCGTCAATGGTGAAGTTCCTCAAATTCGTTTCCGAAACTCCGAATAAATCCAAGGCTTTCGGATTTGCGGCAACAAAACGGTGGTCATCGTCCGTCACAACGACTGCATCGAGAGCGTTTGCCAGTAACTTCCGCAAATCATTCTCCCTTGTGCGAAGTGCCTTGCGTAGTCTTCGGGGTTTGTCGACTGCACGCCGCCCCAGTCTCGTGAGCGTAGTTTGGGCCTGCCCAAGATATGACGTCACATGCTCCGAGGTGGCAAAAAACTGCGATCTGTATTTAGCGATTTTACCCTGGGTCTCAGCGATTGCATCGCGAGAGTTTGCCAAAACATTTTGCACATCATTCTTCCTCGCGCGAACTGCCTGCTGTAGCTTTTGGCCTACACTTGTGGTGAGCCTGTTCTGTGCCTGCCGAAGACGTAGCGTCACCTGCTCGGAGGTGGCAAAAAGCTGCGTCCAGCATTTGGCGATCTTGCCGCTGGTCAGAACGACTGCATTGCGGGAGCTTGCCAGCAAATCATTCGCTCTTGCGCGAAGTGCCTGCTGCAGTCTTTCGGCTACTTTCCTTCCCAGTGTGGCGAGCGCGTTCTGTGCCTGCCGAAGATGTAGCGTCACGTGCTCCGAGGTGGCAAAAAGCTGCGGTAAGTATTTGGTGATTCCCATAGCACAAACCTAGCGAAATTCGATCTGAATCTCAGTAAATCCAGCAGTCAATTTCCTCTACGCATTAGAGGCACAAATTAAAGCACTGGGTGAAATTGGCCGGAACTGTCAAGAATGACAGACTGGTGCTTTTGACAGTTCCCAACTGAGTTCCCGAAGCGAAGTATGGAAACGACCTAAAGCGTAGAAGGTGCACCCATGACATATCGTCGATCTCGTCGGCTGAAACTACTTTGGCTTCTGTGTTTCCCCGTGGCTTGCTTTGGCCAAACTGCTGGTGGCGGTTCAAGCACGGCGTCGAATCCTCTCAACGTATACGCCCCGCCTTGCATCTCTCACGTTAAGCAATACATCACAGTAAATTGTCAGATTACACCGACAGGGGGTGCGCAACCGTACAGCTATGCGTTTACTGGAGGCTTTCCATCGGGGATGTCTATGTCCACTGGTTTGGGCGGTGGCTTGATCAATGGAACCCCCACGGGGATAACTGGCGTGCAGACCACAGTGACGGTAACGGATGTAAGAGGGGGCATCGCCGCAACTTCGTTCATGATCACGCCGGCAGGGTTAACCGGCTCAGGCCCGTGCGGGAGTTCCATCTGCGTCACGGCGGCCGGTTACGCGATCAAAACGGCTGAAGGTTACACCATGACAACGTCAGCCACGGTGCAGATGACGGCCACCAGCTATTGGAGTGATAACACGAGCCTTGATCTAACCCCCACAGCGACCTGGGCCTGCACTCCGACTCCGGACTGCGGTTCGGTCTCAGCAAATGGCCTTTATAGAGCTGGAAAGTCCGCCGCCACCTACCGCGTAACGGCAACGTTCTCCGGAGTGACGGATGATGGCGGGTCGGGAGTCGCGGTTACCGCGGCCACCATCCAAACCCACACCAAAGAGAACGAACGAGTGGCAAACGCTGGCATGGTGATGAGGGAAGTCCTGCAACTGGGGAGTGGCATACCTGCGGCTGTGCTACAGAAGGCAGAATGCGTCATCGTTGTGCCTTCAACCCTGAAGTTCGCTGTTGGCGTTGGTGGAAGCTACGGGCGCGGAGTAATGACTTGCCGCGGAGGACCCGACTTTCAAGGACCGTGGGGGGCTCCGTCGATGATCGCGCTTGGGGGAGGCGGCTTTGGTTTTCAGGTCGGCGGGCAAGCCACAGACTTTGTTTTTCTCCTGATGAATGACCGTGCTGCGACCAGCATTCTAGAGAGCAAAGTCAAGCTCGGCGCTACCGCGTCGGCTGCCGGCGGGCCCGTTGGACGTGAAGCAACTGCCGCCACGGATCTATTCCTACGCGCAGAGATACTTTCGTACTCACGCGCTCGGGGACTTTTTGCCGGCGTTTCGCTTGAAGGTTCCACGCTACGGCCCGACAACAGGGCAAACCAAAAGCTTTATGGCAAAGCTGTGAGTGCGAAAGCTATTGTGCTGCTGGGTGAAGTTCCGCCGCCATCGTCCGCGCTGGAACTGCTGTCGGTACTGAACAGCAAGTCACCCGCCAACAAATCGGCGGTCAGTGCATCCCAAGGACGGTGAACTCACAGCAGCGAAATTACGGGCGGTCGGGTAACCGGAAGCTATCCCGCTTCCGCGGCGGGATTAGTCCTGTGAAGTTGGCTTGTGGGAATAAGGTGAGCGCGATGCAGCCTGTGCCGACCAACAAGCCCGTGGGTGGCTCGGGGGTCGCTACGGCTCCGGCCGGCGTCAGTCATCTTCCCCGTGCAGCAGCACATGCGCGTAGGCAGGTGCTTTGCCGGCATCTTCATGTTTGCAGTAGACGTACACGTTCACTCCCTTGCGAAGCCATTCTTCAAAGCGCTTGCTCCAAGCCGCCAATTGCTTTGCCGTGTAGTTTTCACGTCGCAGGCGTACATAAGTAAAATCGGCTGTGAGGACTTCCAGAGGCGTTTCCTTCTCCGTCTCGGCCAAACAAAGGGCCGTTCCGTGCCGGCGAAGGACAGCGTAAGTTTCCTCGGTGTACCACGATTGGTGACGCACTTCAAAAGCAAACGCAAACGCTGGCGGACGAAGGGCGAGAAAATCTTCGAGCAGCGTCTGGTCAAATTTGAAATTGGGAGGAAGCTGCACTAAGAACGGGGCCGAGGTGGTCGCCATCGTTCAACACGCTGGCCACCTCCAGGAAACGCTTCAACGTGTCTTCGCAGCCGCGTAACCTCTTGATGTGGGTGATCTGCTGGTTTGCCTTCAGAGCAAACTTAAATCCTTCAGGAACGCTCTTAGCCCACTGCAAGAGCAGATTCTCCGTCGGCATGCGATAAAAAGAATGGTTGATTTCAACCGTTTTGAACTGTCCGGCATAGAAGCTCAGCATTTCGCGGTCCGGTAGTTTTTCCGGGTAAAAACTCCCCTTCCACTCCTTATAGGAGTATCCGGAAGTGCCGACACATAGCTGGCCCTTGCGAGAAATCGTAACCTCCACGTTTTGGCATTTAACCACAGCTGCGACACGAGGAAAAGACAAGGGCTGCACCCGCGGCGGGGGATCAGGGCATCTTTTTCGTTCTCGGTGGTATGCGGTTGCTCAAAGCTTCGATGGCTCCTTCCAATCTCTGGCGCTGCTTCCAGAAATCCCCCCAGAGATCGCCCTTCTCCTTCAGGCGCGCAAAGATCGTCTTTATGTTCAATGTCTCCGGGCGCAAGCTGGGACGCAATTCGCGAGGCAACAGGGGAGCGGAAACCGGCGCGTGAGGGAAGGCCCGCACGGAGTACGCGGCAGCCAGCGGACGCCCGTGAGCATTTTGCTGCACGTCGATCAACACGCGGCCCGCTGGACGCCTGGCAACGATGCGCTCGTGGGTCACCAGACTCGGGTGCTCGGCAGTCACAGTGCGCGCGATGATCTCGCCGAAGGTGCGCAGCTGCTCGTATGTGTAAACCGGCTCGACAGGTATATAGATGTGGATTCCCGTGGCGCCCGAAGTCTTCAAGAAATTTGCCAACTGCAGTTCTTCCAACTTTTCATGAAGGGCTTGAGCAACGGTCACGACCACAGAGAATTCCGTACCATCCGATGGATCCAAATCGAAAAAGAAGTAGTCGGGATGGTCAAGCATCGTCATAACGATTGGACCACGGGTTGTGGTCGATGCAACCCAGGCCCGTCAGGAAAAGCATGGAAGCGCGGTCGTTGGCCGTCGCGTATTGAATTACCTCACCGCGATGTTCGGAATCCACTGGAACCGTCTTGAACCAGTCCGGCAAACCTTCGCGCACGTCCTTCTGAAAAAAAGCCTGTCCCCTGATTCCGTCGGGATAACGTCGTAAGACCAAAGCCCGATCGCGGAGAAAAGGCAAGATGAAGTCAGCCATGCGGTAGTAGTAGGCCAGCAGATTCCGTTTGGTGTAGCCGGATTCGGGAAAATAGACTTTGTTCAGATTACTGAAGCGCAGCCGTTTGCTGTCCAGCTCGATGGTGACGGTTTCCGAGCGCCCTTTGAACAACTCGTTTTCGACCTCGGCTTTTGTGTTGAGCACGCGGCCGACGATCTCGGGCGCGCGAACCACGGCAGGGGCGGCAGGCGCGGGAGCGGCAACCTCGTTTTCCCATTGGCAATCCGTGGGACGCGCGTCCTCACGAAGCCCGAGGAAAACAGGGTGACGTAGAGCTTGTTCCTGCGTCCATCCGCTGAACTTTACGCGTGCGACCAACGCGGGAGTGACCCAAGATGGCCTTTCGTTTGTTTCGGGCAGGACGTCGAACGGCGAAGCGGGAGCCACCAGCTCCTTCAACTTGCTGCTCAATTCCGCGAGCTTTTTCGCGTCAAATCCGCTGCCGACGTGTCCGATGAATCGAAGTTTCTTGCCTTGATACAAGCCCAACAGCAGTGAGCCAAAGGGAAGGGCGGAGGTGCGAGCTTCAGTCCAGCCCCCGACCACCGCGTCAACTGTCTTGGTAATCTTCAGCTTCACCCAGTACGGGCTTCGATCGGAAACGTACGGGCTGTCGGCGCGCTTCGCGACGATCCCTTCCAAACCATTTTGTTCCGCCAGCGCGAACAGCTCTTTCCCGTGTTCCAACTGATGGTCGGCGTAGCGAAACCGCTCGGATGTGTAAAGCAAGCGTTGCAGCAGCTGCTTGCGCTCGAGAAGCGGGGCTTCGCGAAGGTCGTATCCGTCGCAGTAGAGAAGATCGAAAGCGAAGTAAACGACACGCATTTGCGTGACAAGGCTCTCGCTTGGCGCTCGCACGTGCATGCGTTCCTGCAATCGTTCGAAGCTGCTGTGACCTTGGGCATCCAGGGCCACGATCTCTCCGTCAAGAATTGCCTGCCGAGCGGCCAAGGCATCTGGGAAGAGACGCCAGCTCGGGATAGCGTTTGGTGATGTCAATACTGTTACGCGAACGCAGCGTCAGAGCGCCATTCTCGATTCGAGCTAGCGCGCGCACACCGTCCCATTTGATCTCAAAGAGCCAGTTGGGATCGGAAAAGGGGTGGTCGGCAAGCGTTGCGAGCATGGGTTCCACGCGAGACGGCATTGCGCCCGTGCGAGCGTTTTGCAACTCCGCCGGCTGAATTGGAATTGCGCCGGCGCTTAGGAGGCAGTTCCTCCTTAATTTCTTCCAGCGTGCGTCCCGTAATGGCGGAACCGTCGTGCTCATCGATGTTCCAGGAGGAATCTTCAGCGGCGTCCTTATGCTTGATCATCAACCATTCGTTGCCTTTTTCGCTCTGCTTCAGTTTCACCAGGACAAAACTGCCCCGCAATTTCTCCCCGTTCAAGCTGAACTTGATTTCTCCCTTTTCCAATTGCCTCAGCGCGTCGAGATTGCCCTCGACATGGAAAGTCCCGCGGTCCCAAACCATTACCGTTCCCGCCCCATAATTGCCTTCGGGAATTTTCCCTTCGAAGTTGGCGTAGTCCAATGGATGATCTTCCGTTTGGACCGCCAGCCGCTTGTCGGCGTGGCTCTGGGAAGGTCCCTTGGGCACAGCCCACGATTTCAGCGTCCCATCGATCGCCAGCCGGAAATCGTAGTGCAGCCGCGTTGCCCGGTGCTTCTGAACCACGAAGGTGTCGCCATGCTGGGATCCGGGACGAACTTCCAACTGTGGGAGTTTCGGCTTTGGCAGGCGCGTGCGTTTAGCGGCTGGGGAGGGCTGGTCCTGAACCTTATCGGCGGGGGGTTGAGGCTCGCCCGAAGGCTCGGGGGTCCGGTCGAAGCGGCGCTTCCGCCGGTATTCTTCCAGCTTGGCCATGGGCACATTCTATCCCAGACGGTTCTTAAGTTGGCGGGCTTGCCTTTTTGACGTTTTTGGCCAGGATTTCGTCTTGCTTCTTATCCGGTAGGCGTCTAACCTAAAAAGACTCAGGCACAATCCCTGGTCTTGGCAAAGGAGAGTTCATATGGCCACGACTGTCTGGAAAGGGCATCTCACATTTGGCTTGATTTCGATGCCAGTGCGCATGTTTGCCGCCGCCCGCGGTGAGCGAATCAGTTTCAACCAGCTTCACAAGGAATGCCATTCACGGCTCAAGCAGCCACTGTTCTGTCCGGTCTGCAATCGGAACGTGGAGCGCTCCGAGATAGTGAAGGGTTATGAGTATGAAAAGGACCAATACGTGCTCTTCAGCGAAGAAGAGCTGGACAAAATCGAGCCTCCCTCCGCCCGCGTTATGGAAATTCTGGAGTTCGTGAAGCTGAGCGAGATGGATCCCCTCTATTTCGATTCCTCGTATTACGTCAGCCCTGAAGACGCCGGGGTCAAGGCGTACCAATTGCTCATGAAGGCCATGGAACAGTCGGGTTACGGGGCAATCGCGAAGCTCACCATGCACCAGCGCGAGCACATCGTGATTGTGCGGCCCGGAACGAAGGGAATGACATTGCACACGATGTTCTATTCGAATGAGATTCGCGCGGCGGAGTCCGTTCCGACCGACAAGGTCGAAGTGAAGGATCAGGAAAAGAAGCTCGCGCAACAATTGATCGAAAGCCTTGCCGCTCCTTTTGATCCGCAGAAATATCGCGACGAATACCAGGAAAATCTGCGAGCGATGATTTCCGCCAAGCTCCAGGGCCAGCAAGTGACCGAAGTTGCCCAGCCGCATCTGGCGCCGGTCATTGATTTGATGGAAGCTCTCAAAAAGAGCCTCGCGGAGAAGAAAGCTCCGGCTGCGGCGCCCGCCGTGACTTCGGCGGAAGCGGCGCCTGTGCCTGCAGGCAAAAAGCCTCCAGCTCGCGCCGTGCAGGCTATCTCCGTTCCGCAAAAGAGGGCAGGCAAGAAAGCAACCGGCTAGTTCCGCAATGGGTGCGACAGATCGATTCAGTCCGGAACATGTGCAGCGAATCCTGGGCGTCACCGGGAAGCAGTTGGACTATTGGGACCGCCTGCGCCTTGTCTCTCCCCGAAAAGAACTGGGAACCCGCTTCTACGATTTCCGCGATCTGATTGGCCTGCGCACGGTAAAGCAATTGATTGAAGAAGGTGTGCCCGCCAACCGCTTGAGGCGCGCGCTGACTGCGCTTCGTGAGAAGCTCGTTCAGGTCCAAGCGCCGCTTGCCGAGCTCCGCGTACTTTCTGACGGAAAAGACGTGATCGTGGAGCGTCACGGTGCGCGGTTGGAACCCCTGTCCGGCCAGTTTGTATTGAATTTCGAAACGCGTGAGCTTGACGAAAAAGTGCGCGTCATCACCGAACGCAACGCCGACGATTGGCTGGCTCTGGCGCTGGAATACGAAGCCGACAAAAAGACAAGAGTCGAAGCGATTGATGCCTATGAGCGCGCGTTGCGACTTGATCCTGCAAAGGTCGAGGCGCTGCTCAATTGCGGAACATTGCACTATGAGGACGGGAACCTCGAAAAGGCCTCCGAGTATTTCGGCCGTGCGATTTCCGCCCAGCCCGACAGCGCTCTGGCACACTTTAATTTGGGAAGCGTTTTGGAGGAAGTGGGAGATGTCCATGCGGCTCGCCAACACCTCCGCCAGGCCGTTCGACTTGATCCGAACTATCCCGATGCACAGTACAATCTTGCCTACGTCTGCGAAAAGCTGGACGCATTTGCCGAAGCGCGGGAGCATTGGCAAACATACCTGAAACTGGACCCCGCCGGTCCTTGGAGCAACTACGCCCGGCAGAGGCTTTCTTCCTCCATGCAAGCAAAATCGGCCGGCAACATCTGATTTGGGTCACATTTGAGGTTGTGCTTGTTTGGTCAAAGTAAGAAACGCCTCCGCGCCTTGGACCGCCCCGCAACAACAGTTCCTCCGACCACGGGGAAAAGGATCATCGCAGATTTTTCGACGCAGCCCCTGGATTGATCGAAAATTGCGATGAACGGCCGATCCCATGTCCATAGCTGAGAGCTATGCGTAACTGCCTGACACGGGAGAATTTT
>CAVUYT010000018.1:0-438174 GCA_963745805.1 uncultured Acidobacteriota bacterium | reverse complement strand
TCGAACAGGGTGCACGCAAGGCCGCCGACATCGCCTGGATGCAAGGTACCTTCCAGACGGCCGTCGACCGGGGCTGCGTCGCTGTGATGTTCATTTCCCAGGCGGACCCGGGCTGGGATGATACGGACGGTACCCGCGCCCCAACGCGCAATGCCCAGACCCTCATCGAGGACCACGCGCAGAAAGCGACTGATGGCTTCGGAGATTTCCTGCGGGCCCTGCGCACTCAGGTGATTGCTTTCGGAAAACCGGTCGCCTACGTCCACGGCGATTCGCACTACCTCCGCGTGGACAAGCCGCTGCTGGACGCCACCGGAAAGCGAATCGTTAACTTCACGCGCGTCGAGACCTTCGGTGACCACCAGCCCAACATCGGTGACGTGAACTGGCTGAAGGTGACCGTGGATCCGTCAAGCCGCGAGGTGTTCTCGTATGAGCCGCAGATCGTGAATCGCGATCCGGTTCTGGTTCCTTAAGCACTCTCCCCACGATCAGGAGATCAAGTCGGCGAACCACGCTTTGGGCGGGGTTCGCCGATCCTTTTAGTGAGAGAGAAGCGAGCGCGTTCCAGTGGCCGGTTTGATGCCATGGACGCCTTACGTTTCAACTCAAATAAAAAAGTAGCGCCTGGATGACGGGCGATGCGGAAGTAGCCGAATTACTTCCGGATTGCCGACAAACCGCTCGTTATCCGTATGCCTAAGGACGGCTGAGTTCAGCTCAGGGTAGCTTGTCGAAAAAGAGATAAAGGGCGGCAATCCGGCCATCGCGGGCAATGATGAAATCAGTCCCGGCGTAAGCTGGCGCCTCACCAGGGCGGCCCTCTACCCATCGGCAGCGGAAGTAGCCGAATTACTTGCGGCGCGAGGGCTCGCCAATCTGAACTTGACTCGCGTAATCTCGTCGCCGTAAGCTAAGAATTCTTGGTATGGGACGCAAGGCGCAAAAGAACGATTCGTTGCCCGGTTCACTGGACATGTTAATTCTGCGGACGCTGTCGCGGCGCGACCTCCATGGATACGGCATAGTCCAGTTCATTCAACAATCGTCCGACAATGAGCTCCTCGTCGAGGAGGGCTCGCTGTACCCCGCTCTCCAGCGGCTGGAGCTAAACGGCTGGATCGACGGTGTCTGGGGCGTGACGTCGAATAATCGGCGGGCGAGGATCTACAAGATCACGGCGGCTGGCCGCAAACAGCTGGCCGTTGAAACCCGGAAGTACGCCAAACTCACGTTGGCGATCGCGCGCGTGATGGGAGCGGAGTGACGGACATGTTACGACGGCTGAGGTATTGGATGGAGAGCGCCAGGCGCAGCGAGGCGCTGCGTGAGGAAATGGAACTCCACCTTGCGGAAAAAGCCGCGGAACTGCAAGCAGACGGTATGACGGCGGAGCGCGCCCGGGCTGAAGCGCGCCGGCGATTTGGCAACGTCGGACTGAAGCACGAAGAGTCACGGGAGATTTGGATGACACGGTTTTTGTCGGAACTTGGCCAGGATGTCCGCTATGGCTGTCGCACCATGACCGCCAACAAGGCATTCAGCGCCCTGGCGGTCTTGTCGCTGGCGCTCGGCATCGGGGCCAATACTGCGATCTACAGCTTCATGGAGTCGATTCTGTTGCGCTCGCTGCCGGTGGCCGATCCCGAGTCGCTGGTGGTCTTGAATTGGCATAGCCGGCCGCCCCAGGACGGCAGCAAGGAATGGGTCCACGTCATGCACGGGGTACAGGGCATGGCGTGGCCGGGCGACAAAGGCGCCATGGTCAGCGGGATGTTCCCGTACGGCGCGTTCGAGACGCTTCGCGAGGAGAATCCCGTCTTTTCCACGCTCTTCGGATACTTCAACGGACTAAACCGTAACCTGGCCGTCCGCGGGCAGGCCACGAGCGCCAGCGCGGAGTACGTCACCGGCGAGTATTTTCGCGGCCTGGCAGTGTCGCCGGCCGCGGGACGTCTGATCGACTCCGAAGACGACCGTCCAGGCGCAGCGCCGGTCGCCGTAATCAGTTTCGCGACAAGCCAAAATCGCTTTGGAGGACCGCCGAATGCGATTGGACAGTCGATTCTCGTCGATAACATTCCCTTCACGGTGATCGGCGTCGCGCCGCCGGAATTCTTCGGAGTAGACCCTGCGGTGGCGCCGGACCTCTACCTTCCGTTGCACACGAATGTGCTCGTCGACGGCGCCGGAGCGGCTCGTATGTATGGCGACGGAAACTTCTACTGGATCGAAATGATGGGCCGCCTGCGTCCCGGCGTAAGCATGGCCCAGGCGCAGGCAGCGCTGGCTCCTCGTTTCCATCAATGGGTTGCCACCACGGCGAAGACCGACGGTGAGCGCGCCAAACTGCCCGCGCTGATTCTGAATCCCGGCGCCGAAGGTCTGGGCAGCCTGCGCCGCCAGTATTCCAAGCCTCTGTACGTGCTCCTGGCGATGGTGGGATTGATCCTGGCGATCACGTGCGCGAACATCGCCAATCTGCTGCTGGCAAGGGCCGCCGCGCGACGCCGCGAAATGGCTGTCCGGCTCAGCCTGGGAGCGGGACGGTTCCGCGTCGTGCGGCAGTTGCTTACCGAGAGTGTGATGCTGGCGTCGCTCGGCGGAGCATTCGGGGTCTTGTTTGCGATCTGGGGCGTGCGATCGCTGACGCTTCTGCTCTCCAACGGGCAGGAGAACTTTACGCTGCACGCGGAATTGAACTGGAGCGTGCTGGGCGTGACGGCGGCGCTCTCCGTGGTTTGCGGCCTGTTATTTGGCCTCGCTCCGGCGATTCAGTCGACGCGTCCGGACGTCATGCCCGCGCTCAAGAATGGCCGCGGGGGCGGATCGCGCCGCCGCGCGCAGCACGTTCTGGTGGTCGCCCAAATCGCGATCTCTTTTCTCATCCTGGTCGCCGCGGGTCTGTTTGTCCGGACACTCAACAAGCTGCACTCCGTCCAACTGGGATACGCCCGCGAGAACATCCTTCTGTTCTCGTTGAATGCGCGCCAGGCCGGGCATCGCGACCCGGAGATCGTCACTTTTTACGCGGACCTGCGCAAGCGCTTCGAATCGATCCCCGGAGTGAGCAGCGCGACGCTTTCGCAATCCTCGATCATCAACGCCGGCCGCGCCGGGCAGGCAATCAGGGGGCCAATGAAGATCGGCGCTGTTACCTTCGATGGCGCACGCGTCATGGCCGCCGGACCGCGTTTCCTCACGACGATGCAGATTCCGATCCTGGCCGGGCGTGAGATTGACGACCGCGACCAACCGGGCTCCAGGCCGGTTGCAGTGATCAGCGAGCGGCTGGCGCGAACTTACTTCGAGAACGAGAATCCGGTGGGCCGGAGCATCACGCTCCCGGAGGAGAAGCGCGATCTCGAAATCGTCGGCGTGTCGGCTAACCTGCGGTACGGTGGTCTGAAAAATGAAGAGGAGAGTGCAATGACCGTGTTCGTAGCGGTCAGCCAGTTTTCTCCGGACCGAATGACCTACGCGCTGCGCACTGCGGGTGATCCGCTGAGGTATGTCCGGAGTGTGCATGAGATCGTGCGGGAGGCAGATTCACGCATACCCGTCACAAACGTGGTCACACAGGCTGCGGAAATCGATCGGACGATCAGCCGGGAAGTCACGTTCGCGAAATTGTGTACGGGTTTCGCGGTTCTCGCTCTCCTGATCGCGTGCGTGGGACTCTACGGGACGATGTCCTACAGCGTCGCGCGGCAGGTCGGCGAGATTGGAATCCGTATGGCTCTGGGCGCGCAACGCGGCGCCGTGGTATGGATGGTTCTGCGCCGCGTTCTACTACTGGCGGCGGTGGGACTCGCGATCAGCGTGCCTGCCGCGTTGAGCGCGTCCCGGCTTGTCAAATCGTTTCTGTTCGACACCCAGCCCAATGATCCGGGAACCCTGGCGCTGGCCGGTGTCGTCCTCCTAAGCGCCGCGATTCTCGCTGGCTATGCGCCGGCAAGGCGAGCGTCCCGAATTGATCCGCTGGCGGCTCTGCGGCACGAGTAAGACATGGTCCTTCGTACCGCAACGAAGCGATGAAAATGTTCCGCGCCCGCGCACATTGATCACGGTAGCTGCCCGCGATAGAGGCCGAGCTACGTTGACCCACTTTTAGCCCGCGCACAGAGACTGCGATACTTGCTTAATGACTATCCGCACCGTCTTTGTCCGAATTGGGAGGCGTACGAACGACGCCGTTGATGGCATGGGTTCCAAAATGCCCGGTCGCGGGACCCGTCAACACCAGGCTCACGTTCGAAAACGGAACCTCCGCCCCACCGGTGATGCAGACCTGCAGTGTGGATGGCCCCTTAGCCTCAAAGGGTGCGGGGTTTCCGTTGCCGGTTATGCTGACTTGGCCCGTGACCACAAAACCAGCGCTAGTGGTAGCAGGGCTGTTAGCTGGGCAGAGGCTCGTGTCGAAGCTGACCGCGGCATCCGTCATTGTGATGTGGTGAGTATGGGGACTGCGCGCCGCGGGATTGTCAACAGTAGGAGGGGTAGGGGGTGTAGTGGGATTCGCCAGAACCCAATAATCGGAATGTTCCATGGTCATCACGGCAGAGAAATCGGCTTTACCGGAATCCCCTTTCAACATCAACGACCACGCGGCATGCATTTCCCATGGACCAGAGACGCCTGTTGCGGGCGTGTAATCATTAATCACACCTCTAAAGTGCTTGGGCGAGGGAGCTTGAGCCTGAGCGCCCGTACCTACCGCGAGCACCGAGACAGCGATGATGCGTAACGTCCACGAGAATGCTTTGCAGTTCATGAAAGACCTCCAAGTTTGAGATTCCTGTTTTTGTCGTCAAGAACTCCCGGAATGTCAGGACCCGCGCGGGAGGTTGAGGCCCGAGAATTACATCTCGGTGATTTCACGCTTAAGGCGCTCAGACACAATCGGACACCTCGATGGAAACATTCAAGCGGTAAAGCGCAGAATTGCAGCCGATACTCTATTTGCTGTCGAATGCCGTGCTTTGCCGTTGCATGGCCGGGCGAGTTACAATCAGGTTAACAGTCTCGCGACAATTGAGACGCATTCAGGAGAGCGCGATGGGCGAATCATCCCCTGGCACGCAGCCATCCGCGAGTCCATCCGAAGACCGGCTGGATTCGTGGAAGGAAATCGCGGCTTACCTCAACCGCGATGTGACGACGGTCCAACGCTGGGAGAAACGGGAGGGGATGCCGGTTCACCGGCACGTTCACGAAAAGACGGGCTCGGTCTTTGCTTCCCGGGCGGAATTGGATGCATGGGCGCGCGGTCGCAATCTTCGGGCGCCGCATGGGGACGGGTCCGAGGCCGCCTCGTCCAATCCCTCCGCACTGCCGCCACCTTCGGCGATCGCGACCTCTCTAACCAAGTGGAAGTTTGTCTTGGGCCTTGCAGCGGCGGGAGTCGCCCTGGCGATTGGCGCAAGCCTGTGGTTGCAGAAGACGGAGTACTTCTGGCGAAGCCCTATAGCTAACGCGCGATACCAGACAATCACGGAGTTCGAAGGAGTAGAGCAGGCCGCCGCAGTGTCGCGCGACGGTCATTTCGTGGCGTTTCTGTCGGACCGAGACGGACGGATGGATGTCTGGGTGACGCAGGCCGGTTCGGGAGAGTTCCACAACTTGACTCGCGGGAGCGCGCCGGAACTCGTCAACCCATCGGTCCGCACGCTCGGATTTACGCCCGACGGCTCTTTCGTGACATTTTGGGTTCGCAAGCAAAACGGGTTGAGGGGCGACGACATAGGCATCTGGGCGGTGCCAACGCTGGGGGGACAGCCGAGGCCATACCTTGAAGGGGTGGCCGAGTTCGACTGGTCGAGCGACGGGACGCGACTCGCATACCACACGCCCGGACCGGGAGACCCACTGTTCGTTTCAGACGGCGACCGGCGATTGGAGGGTCGGCCCATCTTCACCGCACCTGCCGGGCTCCACAGTCATTTTCCCTTATGGGCGCCGGACAAGGCCTATATCTACTTCGTTCAGGGGGCCCTACCAGACAAATTGGACATCTGGCGCATTGCACCATCCGGTGGGACCGCCGAACGGATTACCTCGCATAGTGGGCGCGTGACTTATCCGGTCCTACTGGATCGGCGCACGCTAATGTACCTTGCCAGTGATCCTGATGGTTCGGGGCCGTGGCTTTATAGCATGGACGTCGAGCGTCGCATTCCCCACCGGCTGGCTTCTGGCCTTGACCGATACACGTCGCTGGCGGCCAGCGCTGACGGCCGCCGTCTGGTTGTCACACTCGCAAGTCCGAACAGAACACTGTGGCGCTTGCGAATCGATAATTCACCAAGCGCGATGCCGACAGCGGCACGAATCCCGCTGACGACCGGCACGGGGTTCTCCCCACGGCTGGGTCCAAATTATCTCTTGTATGTTTCCGCGACCGGTCCGAGCGAGAGTATCTGGAAGCTCGCCAATGGAGCTGGAACGGAGTTGTGGAGTGGTCAGGGAGCGCAAGTCATTGGCGGGCCGGCGATTTCGCCCGATGGACGGTATATCGCATTCTCGGTGGGGCAGCAGGGGAAGAGGATGTTGTACGTGATGCAAGCCGATGGCACGAACGCGCGGATTGTGACTGATTCGCTCGACCTGCAGGGAACTCCGGCGTGGACGCCCGACGGCCAATCGATTACTTCGGCGGCGAGCGATCACGGCGCCCCGCACCTTTTCCGTGTGCCGATCGACGGTCGCTCCCCTACTCTCTTTGTCCAGGAGTACGCGCTCGATCCCGCGTGGGCGCCAGACGGCCGCTTTGTTGTCTACTCGGGACCGGACATCGGCACCACGTTTTCGTTGAAAGCCGTTACGGCGGAGGCCGCTGCGCATGGCTTGCCGGCCCTAACGCTGACCAGGGGGGCTCGACACCTGGTCTTCCTGCCTGGTGGACGAGGACTGGTGCTTCTGCGAGGAGAGATTCAACATAAGAATCTCTGGCTCATCGACCTGGAGACGGGCGCGGAGCGGCAGTTGACCAACCTGATTCCCGACTTCGACATTCGCGACTTCGACATTTCGCCCGACGGTCGTGAAGTTGTCCTAGAACGAGTGCAGGAACGCTCGGATGTGGTGCTGCTGGAGCGTCCGGTAACCGGCGGGCCTTAACATCTGAATCTTTCTGTTTGTTCATGCGTGCTTTACGCAGGAGCTTGCGCGCATGCCTTAGCAACTCTCCTCACAAACGGTTGTCCACGCCGAAGTAACTTGCGAGAAGCTCATTTCCTTTGGGTTACAAACTTTTCATGGGCATTCAACAGCGCTGACACGAGGAAGTAATCCACGAAGGATATCTACCTTGAAGCCCGCCTACACTCATTCCAAGGAGAGAACCAGAACATGTACCAAAATAATGTGAAAAGAAGGAAACCGCAGTTGAGCAAATCGCTGTGCGCGACGGCGCTGGCATTTTCGATGCTAGCGTATGTCCCAGCCGGGTACAGCAACCAAGATCACGATGGGGAGAACGAGAGCGATGCGCTCAAGACTGCCAGTCCGATCAAGCACGTCATCATTATCGTTGGCGAGAATCGTAGTTTTGATCACCTTTTCGCCACCTATGTGCCTAAAGACAAGAATGAGCGGGTGTTGAACCTTTTGTCCGAAGGCATCATCAACGCCGATGGCACGCCGGGCCCGAATTTCGCCAAGGCACATCAGTTCAAGATCGTTTCCGCTCCCAACGGCGGCAAATTCTTCAGCAGCGCGGATATGGCAAATAAGGAACTCTACTCCACGCTGCCAGCGCCCGATTTGGGCGGCGTTGGCCCGGTGTCTCCCTACGCGGCCATCCTGAGCATCCCGGGTGGCGATCCAGGCCTGCCGCCGCAGGATCAATTCCTCTTCGGAACGGGGGGCACGGGCTTGAGCGTCACGCTTGGCCCTGACACGCGTATCACCAATGTCAACACGCTCCCGCCGGGACCGTTCCAGATGACTGGCCCGACGATGCCGTACGACGCCTTCACCGGCGACACCATCCATCAATATTTCCAAATGGTCCAGCAAGTGGATTGCGCCATCGATGCTGAGCACGTGTCAAAGGATAATCCGACGGGTTGTCTCCACGATCTTCAGTCGGCAGTCACCACAACCTACAGCACGCCGCCCACTGGTACGCCCCATGACACTGGGCAAACCATGGCCTTTTTCAACATGCAGAACGGCGATGCGCCGTTGCTGAAGTCGCTCGCCGACAAATACACGATGAGCGACAATTATCACCAGCCGGTGCTCGGCGGCACCGGCCCGGACAGCCAGCCGCTCGGGTTTGCCGATCAGTTGTTCTTCAGCGACGGTAAGGGCAATCCCGCAATGCCTGCGGCGGCCAACATCTACAATCCTGATCCGAAAGCGGGAACGCTGAACCTCTACACGAAGCGGGCTCAGTGGTTCAATTGCAATGACACCACCCAGCCCGGCATCGCCGCGATCACAAATTATCTGAATGCCCTGCCATATGAAGTGGAGACGAAGTGCGGACCCGGCCAGTATTGGCAGGCCGTCAACGTCAATCCTGCATTCACGCCCAAAGGACTTCCACAGAGCGGGCTCGTGGTACCGCCGACGGTGCAGCAGAGCATCGGCGACGTGCTGAGCGCCCACAATATTCCCTGGAAATATTATGGCGGCGGCTTCAATGCCGATGGAACGACCAGCCCCTTTGCCGCCAGCTACTGCAATATCTGCAATCCGTTCGAGTACGAGTCGAATTACCCGAGCGTAGTTGCGGAACACATGCGGGACGTGACCGATCTCTACGCCGACCTCGTAAATGGCACTCTCCCAGCAGTCTCCTATGTGAAGCCGGACGGCACAATGGACGGCCACCCCGCGTCCTCGAAGTGGACGCTCTTCGAGGCCTTCACCCAAAACATCATTGAACTTGCGCAGAGCAACCCGACGCAATGGGCCGAGACCGCCATCTTCGTCACCGTGGACGAGGGCGGCGGCTACTACGACTCAGGCTTTATCCAGCCAGTAGATTTTTTCGGGACAGGCCCGCGAATTCCGATGATCGCCGTTTCGCCTTTCTCGACTGGCGGCCATATCAGCCACGCCTATAGCGAGCATTCCTCTTTCGTGAAGTTCGTCGAACGGAACTGGATGCTCGACACCAAGCTGAGCGATCGCAGCCGGGATAATTTGTCCAATCCGGATCAGGACCACAACTCCTACGTGCCGCGCAACATGCCCGCCATCGGCGACTTGTTCGATTTGTTTGTCTTCTATCATGGGCACAGTGGGGACGTTAAGAACTAAAAGGAAGAAGACGATTGCGTTGGTTGCTCGGGGCGGGTGCAGTACGACCCGCCCTTTAGCTTTCTTAACTACGCGGATGGACGCTTCACGAAGGGCTCGAGGAATGTTGGGCTCGGGCTTGCGCCTTGCCTGCGCGGCGCGCCATGCGCGTTGACCCAATTGTTGCGCTGAGAAGTGAGTGAGCTCGTAGTACAACCGGCGCACACAAGTCGTCCTGCCAACAAGAGGCCGTGACAATGCTGCGAAGATGTGGCTGGAGCGAAGAGTTCCGTTAATCGGCGGCGGCCTGGGACTTGGCCGGGTCGATTTCGATGCGGCCCTTGAAGTGGGCGCCATCCTCGATGCTGATGCGCGCGGTGGAGATGTCGCCGATGACGGAGCCGTCGGTCTTGACGTCGACGCGGTCGCGAGCGTAGAGATTGCCGACGACTTTGCCGTAGACGACGACTTCGCCTGCACGGACTTCGGAAGTGAGAACAGCGGCGGGGCCGACAGTGAGCTGATGACCGTTCAACGAAACGGGGCCGTCCACCTTGCCGTCAATCTGCAGGTCTTCCGTGCCGGTGATATGACCTTTGATGTGAAGGCTGGAGCCCAGGCGAGCTGAACTGCGTGAAGTGGAGATGCCAGGGCGAGCGGCCGAAGGTGCACCGAACGCGACAACAGTTGACGGAGATGCCGGGGTTTGCAGCGGCGGAGCTGCGGGGGCCTCAGGTTGCACTTGCTGCTTGTTCCACATAGTTCCTCCCTAGATCGGTTACGGATAGTTGATTTGGCCCCGCTGGGGTGGAGCGATGTGCAGGTACTGTAGACGGGCGTATTGAATCGAGGCAACGCAAAATTTTATCGACTTGCGCTCTCAAATACCTGCCCGTGAGAACAGGTCGTGTGAACTGGCATTCATGAAAGATCGACAGCGCGATTGAGAAAACCAACCAAGTACTTCCACAAGAGATAGTAGGCGGTGAGGCCGACGACGGCGAGGACGGGGAAAACGTGCGCGGTATTAATGGGAAGCTGAAAATCGAGCGTGCGGGTGAGCAAGATGCCCAGCGGCCCGAGCAGAAACGGCAGCAAAGCGCCATGCAAGCCAATCGAAAGACGCGTCCGCGAGTGCGACGCGAGGAACAGCATATTCCACAAGCCCCACAGGTTGGGAACAACCGCCATCGGGAAAATCATGACGCGCTCGAGCGGCGCCGGAAAGTTGTAGGTGTAGCGCAGAATGCAAAACGCCGTTACGCCGATTACAAGAACTATGGTGGGCACAACGATCCCCGCCATGTAGGCGCGCAAGTATTTGTGCCGATTCATAAGGCCTCCTGCTTCAAAGGTGATAAAACAAAACCGGGATGGAACCGGGAAAGAAAATGAGAACGGCGCTCAAGATGGCCGCAAGCGCCCAATCGAACCAGGGAACATGGATCGCGGGAGCAGGCTGCTCGTCGAGTTTGCGGAGCATTTGGGGCCAGAGGTCGCGGCGGAGTTCAGCGTTTTGCACGGAAGGGACAGCTTGCTTGAGGAGCTCTTTCAACTCGTTGTTAATTTCTTCGTTGCTCATCTCGCGTTGACCTCCACACCCAGGGAATTGAGTTTCTTTCGCAACATTCGAACGGCGCGGAACACACGGACTTTCACGAGGGACTCGGAGATTCCCACTGCCCGAGCGATCTCGCTGTAAGTTTCTTCTTCCACCAGCGCCAACGTGGCTATCAGGCGGTATTTAGCCGGAAGCTCGTGGAAAGCTTTGTTAATTCGCTCGCGAGTCTCCCGGCGAACGGCGCCATCCGGGTTTGTCGCACAAGCGAGGTTTTCTGGAAGAGCAAATTCCTGGCGGTTGTGCCTGAGATGGTCGAGGGACGCGTTGGTGGCGATCCTGCGCGCCCAGGCGCGGAAATTACCATCAGGTCTGAATTGGGATCGATGTTTGTAGATGCGCCAGAACGTTTCCACGGTCAGATCCTCAGCGATGCCGGTGTCGCGGACGATGCGGACAATCCAGGCATAGACTTCCTTCTGGTGCTGCCGGAACAGCACCTCGAAGGCTTCGAGGTCGCCCGCCGCAAACCGTTCCTGAAGTTCCATCAGGACTCTCTATATCTACTTACTCGTTAGCGCGAGTCTAGGTTACAAATAGTTTTGGGCGCGACGCAGAAAACAAGAAGGGGCACGATGAATCGTGCCCCTTCAAGGAACAGACCGGGAACTCGCGACGCTTAGTAGATGTCGTATTGCTCCCAGTGGAGCGTGGCGTCGGACTGGATGATGATGTGTTTGTGCGAGGTTTGCTCGAGTTCGTCCATGAGCATGGACTCGCGGGTTTTGAGAGCCTTTGCGATTTCGGGATGAACACGGAGGGTGAGATTCGGGCCTTCGTGTTCGGCGGTGGCCATCTTGCGCGCTTCGGCTTGAATTTCGTAGCAGAGCGTGGGGATGGATTTGACCATGCCGGAGCCGGTGCAATAAGGGCAAGGCTGGCAGAGGACGCGTTCGAGCGCTTGCTTGGTGCGCTTGCGCGTGATGCAAACGAGGCCGAATTCGTTGAAGGAAAGAGCCTTCGACGGGGCTTTGTCTTGTTCGAGAGCCATTTGCAACGCGCTTAGAACCTTTTCGCGGTTGCGGCGCTCTTCCATGTCGATAAAGTCGACGACGATGATGCCGCCAAGGTCGCGCAAGCGGATTTGGCGGACGATTTCCTTCACGGCTTCGATGTTGGTCTTGACGATGGTGTCCTCGAGGCGCGTGGAGCCCTTGCCGACGAACTTGCCGGTGTTGACGTCGATGGCGACGAGCGCTTCGGTGTGGTTGATAACGATATAGCCGCCGGATTTGAGCCAGACTTTGGCGCGGAGGGCTTTATCGAGTTCGTGCTGGATGCCGAACTCCTCGAAGATAGGGGTTTCCTTGGTGTAGAGCTTGACCTTGTTGACGAGCTTCGGCTGGAAACGGCTGACGAACTCGACGATCTTGCCGTACTCCTCTTCGTTGTCGATCCAGATGCCGGTGAAATCGTCGCTGACGTAATCACGAAGAATGCGCTCGACGAGATTAAGGTCGCGATGGAGAAGCGCGGGAGATTTGCGCTGCTCGCTGCGCTCCTTGATTTCGTTCCAGCTCTTGCCGAGGAACTCGATGTCGGTGCGGATTTCGTCGTCGGTGGCGCCACCAGCGGCGGTTCGAACGATGAAGCCGCCGGGGTAACTGTTGCCAGCTTCGCTGACGAGACGTCGCAGACGCGAACGGTTTTCAGCGGAAATAATTTTGCGCGAGACTCCGGTGTGATGGACCGTGGGCATGTAGACCAGGAAGCGGCCGGGAAGAGCGACGTGGCTGGTGATGCGCGCGCCCTTTTTGCCGAGAGGCTCCTTGGCGATCTGGACGACGACGTCCTGACCGGCTTTCAGCATTTCAGAAATCAATTGCGGTCTGCGCGGCGGACCGGAATGGCTGCGGTGACCGCGATCGTGCCGGGGACCGCCCGGGCCGCTGGGACGGCGTTCGAATCGCGGGCCGCTCGGGCGTGGCCGCGATCTGGACCGCGATCAGGACGGCCACCACGACTGTCTGGTCGGCCACCGCGGCCGCGGTCGCGTCCACCACGCTGCGGGCGCTGGAAACGGGCGCGAGGATTGCCGCCGATGCGGGCGGAATCACGCGGGAAATCTTCGCGAGGAGCTGAGGCGCCGCCGATACGAGGAGCGCGAGTTTCGCCGGGAAGCAGAATAACGTCGTCTTCGATGGCGGCAGGCTGGGCGGCGATTTCTCCCGCGCGGGCTTCGATCAGTTGTGGTTCGGAATGTTCGTGTTCGCTCTGTTCGTGTTCGGAGTGTTCGTGCGTGACGAGGCCGGAATCACCGAGGGCCGCGGCGTGTTCGGCGCTTTCGTGCGCGGCGTTGGCTTCGAACTCAGCGCGATTGGCTGCGCGGTGCTCTTCGACTTCTTCCGTTTCCTCCTCGGAGAGTTCGGATTCGGCGGCAGCCTGGTCTTCGGCGGCGTCCTGGTGCGCCGCTTCCTGTCGCTCTTCTTCCTCGGCTTCTTCCTCCTCGGAGAGTTCGGTTTCACCGGCGGCGTGAATTTCCTCGGGTTCGTCTTCTTCGAACTCGGCGCCACCGGCGAGTGCATCGGCCGCGGCGTGGTCGGAAGTTTCCTCATGCTTTGCTTCGGCAAGCTCGGACGCGAGGGAGACTTCCTGTTCTTCACTTAGTTCAACTTCGCTGCGCGAAGGCTCAGATTCTGAACCAGACGTTGCTGGCAACTCGAGCGGTGATGCTTCATGCCGCGAAGGATTCGCTCCGTGGGCCGAAAGGGAAGAGTCTTCCGCAACGCCGATATTTTCGTCCGCGGAGACGGGAGCAGCTTCCGATTCGGAGCCAGCGTCGGCGAGTAGCCAGCGGGGAAGTCCGCCGGAGAAACGGCGGGGAACATTGCCGCCGGCAGGTCCGGTGGCAGGAACGGGAGCGCTCAGGTTACTGGAAGAGCGAGATGTCGCGTCTTCGAAATCGGGTTGCGGCTCGCGAATTTCCGGCTCGGCCACTGGTGGCGGAGGCGCGACTGCGGGCTTGCCACGATACTTGGCGAGGGATTCGCCCGGGAGAAGAATGGGTTCTTCCGCGGCAGTGCTGGATGCGGAGGAACTGGCAGCTTCAGGCGGGCGATGATCAAAGCCGCGTTGTGCGGGACCACGAGGTTCAAACCCACGGGGCTGGCCGCCGCGATTTTCCGGGCCGCGCTGATCGCGGCCGCGGTTGTCGTAGCCGCGCGAGTCGTTTCCGCGAGACTCGCCTTGCGGCGAAGCGTATTTCGAAGGAGGCAGATTGCGCCCGCCTACGTTCGGGCCCTGCGGGCGTCCGCCACGATGGCGTCCGCCACGGCGGCCCCAGCGGCCACCACGACCGCGGTCACCGCCGCGATCACCACCCCGGTCTGCACCGCGATCGGAGCCACGGCCATAACTTTGGCCGGCTCGATCGCCGCCACCGCCGGAGCGTGGCGCGTAGTTTTGCGTAGGATTGTAATGGGGCGAAAAATTCTGGGGCGCGGAAGCGTTCGAATCCGGCTGGCGCTCCTCCGTGTGATGAGCATCGTCGTGCACTTCGGCAGCGTGGGCACCGAGCGTTTCGTCGGGACCGGCATGGTCTTCTACGACGCCGGGTTGCTCGTCGTGAGAAAGAGAATCGTGGTGAGACGATTCGTCATGAGATGCTTCGTGCTGAAAGGATTCGTGGGAGACTTCTTCGCCGCGAGCTTCGTGGGCGTGCCCGTCGTCATGCTCATGCGAGGAAGCGGCGTGAGCCAGCGTTTCACCGGGCAATAGTTCGACAACGTTCGAAGGCGACGGCGAGTACGCAGGGGCAGCGGGCGGCAGATCCGTGTGCGAGTGCCCGTGGTCGTAATCCTCGAGATTTTCGAAGACGTCGCTTACGTAAAGAAAGGCATCGCCATCGAGGCCGATATCGACGAAAGCGGACTGCATGCCGGGGAGGACGCGGGTGACTCTGCCTTTGTAGATGCTGCCGACGAGGGCGAACTCTTTTTCGCGCTCGATGTAAATTTCGACTAACTGACCTTCTTCAAGAATCGCGACCCGCCGTTCGTGGGAGGCCGCGGAGATAACCAATTCTTTTGACATGAAAACTCCTGACTATTCGTGACCCTGGCCAAGCCGGGGGCCACTTTTCTGTGCGGCCGCAAAGGGCCGACAGGACGCATCGCCAAGCGCATTATGTCGTCGGAGGTCCGAGAAAACGGGGCCGGCCCGGTTCGCACCGGGACACACGCAGGCCACACTGATATCGAGATGGCTTTACGTTCGAAGCCGGAGGGAGACTTCCTCTTGCTTACGAGGCTGGTCCGTTGCCGGAGAGCTTCCGGGCCAACGGCGGACGATGCTGTCCTCACTCTAAGATCCTTGTTTCTATGGCTCCGAGAAAACCGGGGCCACCATTACCTATCCGGCGGGATTTGCCGAAGCAAACGCCTCGCGCGGGACTAGCGGCAGGTTCAGTTAACGAAGCGGCGAAGCCGAACATTCATAACCAGACCAATCGCCAGGAAAACAAACAACGTAGCGGAACCCCCGTAACTCATAAGAGGAAGCGGGATGCCGGTCACGGGCATAGCGCCGATGACCATGGCCACGTTTACCAAAACATGAAACCCAAGCGCTGCTGCGACGCCCATTACAAGAAACATTCCGGCGCGGTCTTTTGCGCGCTGAGCATTCTGTACTAAGCGTAACAGAAGAGCCATGTACAGCCCAAGGGCAAGAAGCACGCCTTTGAAGCCCTGCTCTTCGGCCCAGGCCGACATGATGAAATCGGAATAGCGGACCGGGATATAGCCGAGCTGGTTTTGCGTGCCGTTGCCAAACCCTTTGCCCCAGAAGCCACCAGAGCCGACGGCGATCTTCGACTGCAAAACTTGATAGCCGGAGCCTTTGGCGTCCTCTTCGGGGTGCAGGAACGACGTAACTCTTTCTTTCTGATAGGGCTTCAAGACGCGCCATCCAACAGGGAGCATCAAAAGCCCAACAAGCGCGATTGCCGCGGCATGTTTCCACTGCAAACCCGCGAGAAAGGCGCCTACAACAAGCAAGGGCACCAAGACAAGCGCTGTGCCCAAATCGGGTTGCTTCAAAATCAAACCGAGAGGCAACCCCACGATGAGCCCTGCCTTGATCAAATCCTGGAGGGAAAGCTCATCCGTACGCACTTCCGCAAAGAAGCGCGCCAGTACGATGATTATAATCAATTTGACCAATTCCGACACCTGAAGAAATTCTCCAAGGATGGGAATCCAGCGTTTGGCGCCGAAGCGGGTATGGCCAAACGCCAAGACGGCGATGAGCGCGGCAATACCGATGAGATAAAGTATCGGCGCCTGGTCAAGAATCAGGTGATAGTCCAAGCGGGAGAGCGCGAACATCAATACAAAACCGACAACGAGCCAGCGGAGCTGCTTGTTTTGCATTCCTGCCAGGGAGCTGCCGTGCGTCGCGGAGTAAATCTCGATAACGCCGAGAGCACAGATGGTGGCGAGGATGGCTAACAGCCACCAGTCGTAATCGCGCGTTCCGGGTGCGTCGTTCATAGTAAAAAGTTGACCCTTCGTTTATCCTCAGGGCAAGCGGCCGAAAGTTGAAAGTTAAAAGTCAAAGCTAGAATCCCAAGAATTACTTTTGCTTCAGCGAACTCTTACACTGACCACAAAATCAGGCACGGACCAAACAAAAATTCAACGCTGCGGATCGGCGCTTGCTGCGTGCGCTGTCACCGGGGCAGATGCGCCCGCAGGCTTCAAAACCGGTGGCGGTTGAATCGCGGCCGTTGTGGCAGACCCATGGCTTAGATCATACCGTTTGTCGCCGGCCGTCAGTTGGCCTTCTGATTTCTTTGCCTTCTTATCGTAATAGGCCTTGATGATGTCGCGCGCGACCGGTCCGGAGGCTTCGCCTCCATGCTTGCCGCTCTCCTGGACGAGAACCGAGACGACGATCTCCGGGTCGCGGCGCGGCGCGTAACCGACAAACCAAGCATTGTCTTCGAATTTCTTTTCTTTGCCGACACGATCACGCGTCCCATAACCGATGACCTGGGCGGTTCCGGATTTTCCGCTAAACTCAATGCCGGCGAGTTTCAATTGACCGCCAGTGCCGCCAGGCTCGTTGACGACGCCGTACATGGCGTCAGTGATCTTCTGGATGGTCGGCTCCGAGATGTGAAACCGCTCTTCACCAACATTCTGGGCATCTTTCAACATGTGCGGCTGTTTGAAAACGCCACCAGAGGCGATTCCGCCAATCAAGCGGGCAAGCTGCAGCGGCGTGGTGGTAACAGCGCCCTGCCCGGTGGCCACGGAAATAACCTCACCCGCATACCATTTGCGATGGAAGACGCGCTCGACCCATTCCTGCGAAGGCATCAGCCCAGGCTCCTCGGAAGGAAGATCGATGCCGGTTTTGTGGCCGATGCCAAGTTTGTTGCCGTAATAGGAAAGCCTATCGATTCCGAGGCGCATACCCACGTTGTAGAAAAAGACGTCGCACGATTTCAGAATTGCATCGTGCAGGCTCAGTACGCCATGCGACTTTGCTCCGGTCTTCGCGTAGTAAACCCAGCAATGGTATTGCCGCCCGAAGAACGTGCCGTAACCGGGACAAAACGTCGTGAAACCTTCCTCGGGAACATGGTCCTCGAGCATCGCGGTCGCTGTCACAATTTTGAACACGGAGCCGGGAGCAAGTTGCGCTTGAATGGCGCGGTTCAAGAGAGGATGCAGAGGATCGTCGTTGAGACGCTTCCATTCTTCCGCGGGAATGCTAATGGCGAAATCATTTGGATCCGGTGTGGGGCGGCTCACCATGGCGAGCACTTCTCCCGTGCGGGGATCAAGCGCGACCACGGCGCCGGGCCGCGGGCCAAGAGATTGCTCGGCGACCTGCTGCAAGTCGTAATCGATGGTGAGCTGGATCTGTTTGCCAGGAATCGGCTCCTGCTGTGTGAGGCGCCCCAGATCTTTCACTTCCTTGCCAATGCTGTTGACGACGACGCGGCGCATGCCGTCGGTGCCTGTCAGGATGTCGTTGTACTGGCGCTCGAGACCGGTTTTTCCGGCGAGGTCGCCGGGGCGGAGTCTGCCATTGCTGGCTTCGATCTGCTGCTCGCTGACTTCGCCGACGTACCCGCTGGCGTGCGACATGAAGCCGCCAGGCAGGTAGCGGCGCCGCTGGACCATAAGCATTTCGAGCAAAGGGATGTCCGAGCGGTGCGATTCAATGAACGCCACGTCCGCGTTGGTCGCCTCGGACTTGATGACGATGGGCTGGAACTTGGGAAGATTCTTGGTGCTTTCGAGCTGGTCCTTCAAATCACTCAGCGGGATGCCGAGACCGTCGGAGATGGAGGGCAGATTCTTGTCGATGAGCACAGGATCATCGCGGAGGAGAAGAACGCTGAAGGAGGGATAGTTGTCAACGAGGACGCGGCCATCACGGTCCAGCATGCGGCCGCGCGGCGCGATGATGGGGATAGAGCGAACGCGGTTGCGCTCGGCCATTTGGGAGTATTTGTCGGAGTCGACAACCTGGAGTTTCCAAAAGCCGAGGAGCAACAATCCGACCATGCCCACAATGATGTAGGAGGCAATGGCCAGTCTGGCCTGTGGCAAGCGATTGTCGTTGCGAAACCAGTACGACACGAAAACCCCGCGCGCGAGTGTTTTTATTTAGGCCGTCAAACGGACGGCGCTTTCATCAGGGCGGTTCTTCGCCCGTCCCGCGAGAGACCGGGACATGCTCGCGTCACGAAAAAAATCTACAGCGTGGGTTTCGAAATGTCCGTCGAAAACTTTTCTCGAAAAAGAATTCGAAAAATTTCCCAGGAACTCCCGAATCACTGCCGGACTTGTGCTGCATTCACACAGCAGAGTCAATTCAAACGTAGCACTTGGACGGGAGGGCCGCAAGCCGTCCTGAAGTACAGTTGCTTGGACAATACCCTCTGGAAATCAGAGGGTCCGGGTTCGAATAACTTGGATGCAGCACAGCACGGCAGGCTACCCGCGGCAGAGGGGGTCCGTTCCCGCGGGACGCGCTTATCATCGAATGTCCCGCGCATGGGCTTCCCGATTTGGCGCGTTGACGGAGACTTATAGTCACCGCACCGGTCCCGCTGCTTGCTCACCGGGCGGCGCGCGCGCTATCGTAATCTGACTGTTCTCATGCAAAGCGAATCCTTTTTGCCCCTACGCTTGGCCCTTGTCGGGATGTCCGGTGCCGGAAAAACCTTTTGGACAAAAAAACTAGCCGCCGAGGGATGGACCGCCATTTCTTGCGATGACCGCATCGAGGAAAAACTGGCGACGCGGTTGGGTGTCGGCGGACATGCGGGGATTAATGGCGTGGCGGCATGGATGGGCTGGCCGGACAATCCGAAATATGCGGAACGCGAAGCGCAGTATCTTGAAGAGGAAATTCACACACTGGGTGAAGCGCTTAGTTCACCCGACCAGAAGCCGGAAACATCGCTCGTGCTGGACACCACGGGCAGCGTGATTTACACGGGGAACAATCTGTTGCTGCGTTTGCGGCGGCGAATGACCATCGTGTATCTGGCCGCGTCGGCGGAGGAGCAGCAGTTGCTGATCGAGCGGTACTTGAGCAACCCCAAACCGGTGCTGTGGCGCGGCGCATTTCAGCCAAAAAAAGGCGAATCGCCTCGAGAGACCGTCGCGCGTTGCTATCCCATGCTGATCGCGGCGCGGCGGCAGAGTTATGAAGCTTTGGCGCATTGTACGGTTCAAGTGGCGGAGCTGCGAGATCCGGCTTTTGATGCGGCGGCGTTCCTTTCCAAGATTCGCAGCCAACTCGGGCGCGGACGATGAGATACCGGAGCACGGGACGCAAAGCTCCGCTAACGTCACTTCGCGGTGCGTTGCTGCGAGGGCTCGCGCCGGACGGCGGGCTCTATATGCCCGTCGAGATTGCGCGCCGCTCACCGCAGGAATTGGAAGAGTTTCGCCGCTTGCCGTTCACGGAAGTCTGTTTCCGCGTGGTACGGCCTTTCGCCACGCCGGATGTGCCCGAAGAAGTGCTTTGGCAAATCGTCGCTGAGGCCATCAATTTTCCGGTGAAGCTGGTGTCGCTTTCGCCGGGTTTGCACATTCTCGAGTTGTTTCACGGCCCCACGCTTGCCTTCAAGGACTTTGGCGCGCGTTTCATGGCGCGGCTGATGGGCTACTTCGTGCGCGGGGAAACGCGGCAGCTAACGGTTCTTGTCGCGACGTCTGGAGATACGGGAAGCGCCGTGGCACACGGATTTCTTGGCGTGCCGGGAATTCGAGTGGTGATTCTCTATCCCTCGAAGCGCATCAGCGAAGCTCAGGAGAAACAGTTCACGACGCTTGGGGAAAATATCACCGCACTCGAGGTGGCGGGCAGCTTCGACGATTGTCAGCGGCTAGTGAAGCAGGCATTTTCGGATGTCGAGCTGAACAGGCGCGCGTTTCTAACCTCCGCGAATTCGATCAACATCGGACGGCTCTTGCCGCAGATGTTTTATCATGTGGCCGCGTACCGCCAGCTGCCGGTGGCGTCAGTGCCGCTGATTGTGTCCGTGCCCAGCGGGAATTTCGGCAACCTGACGGCGGGACTCTTCGCCAAGCGCATAGGCTTGCCCGTGGCGATGTTTGTCGCCTCCACGAACGCAAACGACGTTGTGCCGGAGTATTTGCGTTCAGGAGAATTTCATCCGCGCCTGGCAATGCAAACTTTTTCGAACGCCATGGACGTCGGCAACCCCAATAATTTTCCACGCCTGCTGGATTTGTGCCGCGGACGGATCGAGTTCGTGCGGCGTGAAATCTGGGGCCACGCCGCAACGGACGACGAAACGTTGCAGGAGATGAAGTCAATTCACGAACGCTTCGGCTATATCGCCGATCCGCATACCGCTGTCGGCGTGCTTGGCTGGGAAGCCTACAAGCGCGCGCATTCCGAGCCCGCGCAAGGATTGGTGCTGTCCACGGCGCATCCGGCAAAATTCGCCGACGTGGTGAAACGCGCCATCGGCACGGCGCCACCGCTCCCCGAGCGCCTAGCCTCCTGCCTGAAGCGCGAGAAATTGTCGTTGCCAATGTCCAGCCCGTACGACGACTTTAAGCTCTTCCTTCTAGATCAGTAAGGGCTAGGAAGGTTTGCGCAGACGGTCGAGCAGCATGAAGAGGAAAACGGCGACGATGGCGTTAACGAGGGCGGCGGTGCCGAGATGCATGGTGAACCAAGGCTCGGGCTGTGAGAGGAGTAGCCGCTGCGTGAGAGCTACGAGGCCCTGATGAACCACAAAAAAAGCGACTGTCAAGGCAAAACGCGCCGCGGGATGTTCCGTATCCAGGCGTGCGCCGATCGAAGATGCCAGATAGCCGATGATCGTTTTGGCGATGCCGTAAAGACCGAGGGGAACGGTCGACCCGCTCAGGCTGTCCTGCAAAATACCGATGGCCATGCCCAGAAGTAATCCAGTCGAGGGATTTCGCCGGCTGAGGCCGAAATAGATGACGATGAGCAGCGGAAGATCAAGAATCCCGGCCTTCGAGAAATAGATGGGGAGAAAAGCTTGCAGGACAAGCGCGAAGGCCGCAGCCAAGACGATCGCGCCCGCGCGGAACTTATGCACTTCGATGTGCATGTCGCTGCTGCGAATGTCGTAGGTGTCGTTCATGGTTTTTCGGGCGTAGCCGGGCTGGTTGCCGATGCGGACGGCGCGCCTGCCGGTGGCGTTGAAGGATTTGGCGCGGCCGAGTCGTGCTTCAGCTGCAGCGGCTTCATTGTCAGCAGGACGAAGACTTCTTCAAGCCGTTCGAGATTCGCGGCGGGCCGCACGCGAATCAGTTTGAAAGGGTTCCCCGGCTTGATTTCCGCGATGGTGCCGACAGGCAAGTCGCGCGGAAAAATACGATCCATGCCGCTCGTGACCACGCGCTCCCCGAAATTTACATTGTCATCGTTGGGGACGTACTTCATGACCAGCAACGGCTCACCCGTGCCGCCAACTGGGCTCTGGATGCGGGAATCCACCAGCATCGCGCCCACGCCGCTGTGATTATCTGTCAGCAGCAAAACCTGCGCGGTGTCCTTGTAGGATTCGATCACTTTGCCGACAACGCCGTCCGGCGTGATGACGCCCATGTCGCGTCGAATTCCGTCGCGCTCGCCGCGGTCCAGGTAGACCGTCTGGCTGGCAGAGTCCGCGCTCCCACCGATTACGCGCGCACTGACCATTGGCACGTCCATGCTTGTCTGGCGGAATTTCAACAGAACCGCAAGACGGTCGGCTTCCGAGGCTTTGCCCTGGAGCTGCGTGATCTGCAGCTTCAACCCATCGTTTTCACGCCTCAATTCTTCGTTTTCGCGGGAAGTGTTTTGTAGCGCGAAATAGTGATTCCAGGTGTCGCGAATGTGGCTGATCCCGTGAGCGCCCGCGCGTTCGAATGGCGACACCGCGCCGACGGTCCAAACGCGGATCAGCCGTCCCTGCGAGTCGCGCTTGATTTGCACGGCCAGCAGCAGCACCTGCAGGAGCACGACGCCTCCGAGCAGGAAAAGCGATCTATGACGAGAGGGAAGAGCGACCATGGAATCCAGTAGCACAGACCTTGCACTGTGCGGTTCAGAGTTCTTGCGATGGCATCAAATTCAGAAAACTTGCTAGTCGATGCAAACCTGGCGAAGCAACTTGAAATCACTCAACATTTTGCCTGTTCCCAGCACCACTGAAGCCAGCGGATCATCTGCGATGGAAACTGGCAGACCGGTTTCCTCCCGGATGCGCTTGTCGAGGTTCTTCAAGAGCGCGCCGCCACCCGTCAAGACGATGCCGCGGTCGCTGATATCCGCCGAAAGCTCCGGGGGCGTGCGTTCCAGAGCAACGCGCACAGCATTCAGAATCGTCGCCACGCACTCGCTCAGGGCTTCGCGAATTTCGCTGTCGTCGATGGTCACCGTTCGCGGCACACCTTCAATCAAGTTGCGGCCCTTCACTTCCATGGTCAGCGGCTTTTCCAGCGGGTAGGCCGAGCCGATTTCCATCTTGATCTGTTCCGCGGTACGTTCGCCGACGAGCAGGTTGTATTTGCGCTTCAAATACTGCATCACCGCTTCGTCCATCTCGTTGCCCGCGACACGCACCGAACGCGAATAAACGATGCCGCTCATGGAGATGACAGCGATGTCCGTCGTCCCGCCGCCGATGTCCACCACCATGTTGCCGGAAGGCTCTTCGATGGGCAGGCCGGCTCCGATGGCCGCAGCCATGGCTTGCTCCACCAGATAAACTTCGCTGGCTCGTGCGCGGTACGCGGAGTCCTGCACCGCGCGCTTTTCCACCGGCGTAATTTCGCTGGGCACTCCAATGACGATGCGCGGATGCACCAGCACGCGGCGGTTGTGCGCCTTCTGAATAAAATACGTCAGCATTTTTTCGGTGACTTTGAAGTCGGCGATAACGCCGTCCTTCATCGGCTTGATGGCCACTACGTTTCCCGGCGTGCGGCCCAGCATTTCCTTGGCTTCACGGCCGACGGCCACTACTTCGCCGCTGGACTTGTTGATAGCCACGATCGAAGGCTCGTTCACGACAATGCCCTTGCCGGCGGAAAACACCAGCGTGTTCGCCGTTCCCAGATCGATGGCGAGGTCGGAAGAAAACAAACTAAAGATCGACCTCAGGTTGTAACCGTTCTTATTCATCCCCCCGCCCCCCGCGGAGAAAACCTCTCCGCCGTCCAGCCGACAACTGTCTGTACAACAGCCTGACGGTCCATTTGGACCGCCGCTCGGCCAACTAGACTATTGTCTCCGGACTTGGCGACCGGCGCAAAGTCGCGCCTGCGTCTTTTTTCTTGCGAGACCGTTTGGCGATCATCGTTCGAAACTCTTATTTTGGCACAACGATCGTCACCTTCGTCTGGTTCGTGCCTCCGCGCCGGTTTTCCCCAATGATGACGATGGTGTGCTGGCCAGGCTCGAGCGGCTCCGTAAAATGACGAAACGTGCCGTTCGCAGCGATAATAGGCACTGGTTGGCCGTTCACTATGAGGGCTGCCCCCGGCTCCGTCCGGCCGATAATTTCGACGACGCGGCCATGAATTTGCGTGCCGGTTACCTCCAGCAGCATATCCTGTGTTTTTCCCTGAGCGACCAGCGTAAACCGAAACGTTTCGCTGACTTCACTAGTCTCTTTTTTTGCATTCGCCGCGGTGACCGTCCAGAAGTAATCGCCAGCATCGAGCCCCGAGACGTCCACGCTCGTTCCTGAAATCCCCGGGACTTCCTTCACCGTTCTCGTAAACATGGCCGTGGCGCTGACTCGCAGGGTGTAGGAAACTGCCTGGGGTACCGCCCTCCACTCAAAATGGATCGATGCTGATTTTGGATTCTCAACAATCAGCGGCTCGAAATTGCGCGGCGAACTCAGATCTGGCGGCCCAAGTACATCGGACTTCGTGATGGGTCCCCCCGACGGGATAGTCGCTTTCTCAAGCGCCCCGATCTCCACCTTTTCCTGGCCTCGTCGCAATTCCGCGCTGCCGCTGGACACCACGATCTCGTCTTCCCTATGCTCCGGGTCGGCCTTCACAGCCGCATGGCTGTTGGAATGCACTTGCGCGACAGAGTCCTGCACGCTAACTGCTGCTTTTGAATCAGGCGAAGCCCAGTTTGGCGTCCTAAGATCAACCTGTCCACTGCTGATATGCACTCCCGAACTGGAAGGCCTCTCGCGCCCCATCGAATTTTCTTCCACGGTGATGAACGTTCCCGACTTCACCGTATACGTCGTGCCGTCTGCAAAGGTGATGCGTGCCGCGCCGTCCGCCGACGTCTGGATCTGATCGCCCTTGTCCAGCGTGGTGCGGAAATTCGCGTCTACCCACTGTACGGAGTTGACCTTCTTCACCTGCACTTTTCCGTCCAGGTTGACGAACTTGGCCTGGGTCAGCGAAATGGCCACCGCATCACTTTCGCCGCTCCCGATCGATTTGTTCAGTTTGTCGTAAGCCGCCGTGTACAAATTCGGGTCGATGAGATAGAGCGCCGCGAAAATAATCACCGAACCCAGAAGGGCGTACATGGCCACGGTTTTATACGTCACCGTATGCCAATACACTTCCACCCGTTTTATCTTCGGGTGGTTCGGGTCGTAGGGTGTTTGTGTGCTCAAGGGTCTCCGCGCCGCTTTGCTGCCAATCTTGGAATCTAGCACAGTAATTAGAACGAGGATGCCCGCTTCAGCTTGCGGTGGTTAAACAGCAAATAGCTCTTGCGCAAACCCGCCCTTCGGACAGTGTGGTTTGCCCGAAAGGACAGTCCGCCCTTTCGCAGGGCCTGCTTCCCGGTCGTACGCGTCTTGATTTAACTCTTAGGCTGATTTCGCGCGAAGGAACGCGAGCGTCAATGGCCACGCTAACAGCGCCGCTGCCGGGCTATAGCTGGCGCGCGCGTCGCAGAAAAATCCATGGTCGGCGTTGGAAATCTCGACATTCACGAAATTTTTCCCCGCCGCACGCAACCCATCGGTCACTGCTCGAATGTGCTCGGGCAAAATGTGTTTGTCGCGGCCTCCCCAGAAGAATAGCAGCGGCGCCTGAATCCCGCTCGCCCGGCCGAGCAATCCAGGATTCGTCGCATTCGGCGCAATTCCGCCTCCATAGTAAGAAATTGCCGCCGCAAGCGGCAGTGTGATGGCCGCAAGAAACGCTGCTCGTCCGCCCATGCAGTAACCAATCGCGGAGACCGGCATACTTGTTCCAATCGCGCCACGGAGCCAGTCATACGCGGCCCGCTGGTCTGCCGCCATCGAAGCATCGTTCAGCGCCTTCATGTGTGGCATGGTGCTCGGAAAGTCGTCATACCGCCCTTCGAACCCTGAACCGGTACGGTGAAATAGTTCGGGAGCGACCGTTATGAAGCCTTCCCGGGCAAACCGTCCCGCAATGTCGCGAATGTGCGTGTTCACGCCGAACGCCTCCTGAAAAACCAGCAAGCCGGGATGCGAACCTTCTTCTTTCGGCCGCGCCGTCCACGCCCGCATGCTGGTGCCGTCGCTCACGCTCAATTGCACGTATTCGCTGCGAATTTCCATGTTCGCTCCTCTAGCTAAAGTGCTCCGTTCAGTGCCGGATAAAGTAGCCGTGCTTGTCGAGTCTTGCCGCCACAGCCACGTCGAAGAACCCCACCATCATCTCGTCGTATGTCTGTTCGCCCCAGCGCACGGCGGCCTCCGGGTCCGGGTTATGTGGATTGTCGCGCGAATTATCGTACCAGGCGACGGCTTGAAGCTCCGTGCCCGCTTTCAGCAATCGCGGTTCGGCGAGCCGGTAGCTCATTTGCCAGTGAAAATGATAATGGACGTCGAGCAGCGGTTCAATTTCCTCGCTAGGCCCGGCGCTCGAATTCTTTTCCCGGTGAATGATGTTGTACTGAAATCTTTTTCCGCGCAGGTGCATGTGCGGAAGAAAACTGAGCAGCGTCGCGTCATTCGGCAGAGTGCCGCGCGCTTCCACGCGAAAACCGGGCGCGCCCGGCGGAATCACAAAATGATCGTTCGTAAGCTGCAGCGTAAGCACGCGTTGCGTTGGAGGATGCTTCGAAAAAATCAAACCGACGCTTGTTTGGTCCTTGCCCTCGTGGCCATTGGTCGTGTAGTGCATCTGAAAAACGAGGTCGGAACCGGCCGGAATGAGTTTTGCCATCGTGTCGGGCCAATTGTCCGGCGAACTCCCCGGCGCATAGACCAGCAGAACGTCGCTGTCCGTCCAATGTGCCCCGCGGCGATCCTCGGGATCGGTGAGCGTCGAGGACGTGAAAGGAACTCCAACTGGAGCGTGGCGCATCCACTTCGAATCCGGCGGCCGCACATATACGACGGCGTGATGCACGTTCGCGCGAAGTGATGGGAGAATCTCCACCGCTTGCACCCACCGATCCTCCTTGAATCCAGTGGGCACAATCTCGTACGTGTATTCGACATCGCCGCTCGCAGGAAGTGGCACGCCCTTCGGCATTTTCAAAATCAGATCCGGCTGCGCGATGCTCCAGCTTTCCGCCCAATGACGCGCAGTTGGCGCTTCATGCGAATTGCCAGCAAGTGCTCCGTCTGCGGCCCATCCCGCGAGCAGCGCAATTTGTCCTGCTGAGAGCGAAGGATCATTCGAAAAGTGTCCGATATAAGGATCGGCAAACCACGGCGGCATGGACTTGTCCAGCGTCGCCGCCGCGATCGCTGCCGCATAAGGCCGCGTCTGCTCGTAAGTTTCAAAACGCGTAGGCGCAATCCCACCGCTACGATGACAAATCTGGCACCGCTCCTGCAAAATCGGCAGCACATCGCGGTAAAAAGTGGCGCTGTTCGGAGTGGAGTGTTGCTGCTCGGCGTCTTGCGCTGATCCCGCTGACCTACCTTGGTTCAGCGCGCCCGCCAAAAGCAGAACAAGCGCTGGAACAAACAACACGCCCTGCCTTCCAAGGCTATTGCGTCTTATCATCGTTAGGGTTCGATGATACGCGTGTTACCACGGTTTCTCAGGGACTCGCCCTTGGGTCGCAGTTTGTTTCCGGATTGCCGACCATCCGCCGAGGACTCCGTCTCCTGTTTCCCACAACCCTGTTTCTGGGTAGCTTCCGGATTGCCGACCACCCGTCCAGAACTCACGCCAAGCTTCCCAGAACCCCCGTTTCTGGTTTGCTGAATTAATTTGGCATCCGAGCGACTAGGTGATTCAGGGCCTTCGGGAGCTCACGCTGCGGCGCCATCCAAATCGGACCGACCTATGCAGCGGTGGCCTTCGACGCGAGCTTGCGGCCCAGGAAATCGCGAATAGCACCAGCAATTTCCTGATGGTGGGTTTCGAGTGCGAAGTGACCCGTGTCGTAGAAATGCACCTCAGCATTCGGGTTGTCGCCCTTGAACGCTTCAGCGCCAGGGGGCAGGAAGAACGGATCATTCTTGCCCCAGACAGCCAACAGGGAAGGCTGCTTTATACGGAAATATTCCTGGAACTTGGGATAGAGCGCAACATTGCTGGCATAGTCCAGGAAGAGGTCAAGCTGGATTTCGTCGTTGCCGGGCCGTGCCAATAGCGCGGAGTCGAGCTCATACGATTCTGGAGCCACTCGCGATTCATCCGGCACGCCATGGACGTATTGCCACTTGGTTGCTTCGGGCTTCAGGAAATCGCGTAATGCCGCGCGGTTCTCCAGCGTCGGCTCCTTCCAATATTTCTGGATCGGGTTCCAGCCTTGGCTTAGGCCCTCCAGATAGGCATTGCCGTTCTGCGAGATGATGGCGGTGATGCGTTCGGGACGAGCCAACGCGAGCCGGAATCCCACTGGCGCGCCGTAATCAAACACGTAAATCGCGAAGCGCTCGAGACCGATTGACTGGGTAAAGCTGTCGATGGCTTTGGTCAGGTTCTCAAACGTGTAGCGAAACTGTTTACGATCGGGTGCATCGGAAAAGCCAAACCCCGGCAGGTCAGGGGCAACCACATGGTAACGGTCGGCCAGTGCCGGAATCAGGTTGCGGAACATGTGCGACGAACTCGGGAAGCCGTGCAGCAACAATTGGGATCTTGGGCCAGCTTGGCGATAAAAGATCCTATTGCCATCGAAGGCGGCATATTTATAGCTGATCATTCTGAGTCTCCTTGCGAGATTTGGAAGCGCGGTCTGACGAGGTGCTGTTCAGCGACTTTCACGCCTCCACGTCATTTGACGTACTAACCGATAAAAGGTTACATTATCGGTGTTAGAAACATACCATAGGGTATTGGCATGAGCAAAGCAACAAGTAAGTCGATTGGAAAGAGGGCTTTCTATTTGTTGGAAATCAACTAGCGCTTGATTTCCTAAATACGCGCCCGGTCCAGAACGGCAAACCCTCGGAGCTGCTCCCTGACTTCGGCGCGCTCTTACGCTGGTTTCAAGCAGCCGATCTGCTAAGTTCTCGCGAAGTCGCCAGTCTTCAGCGTCAGTGGGGCGGATCGGCCAGCGCCCAGAGGACTACGCACGCCATGCGAAAGCTACGCGAGAGACTGAGGAAGGAGATCCTCGCCTGGGAGCATAGTGGTTCGGTTCAGCATTCCATTCTAGACGAACTGAATAACCTGATGGCCGAGCATCCCATGCGTACCCGGTTAAGTACGGTCACGGAAACTTATCGTACGTGACAGAGCTCATGGTTCGAACCGCACGAACCGGAAGATCTGTTTGACCGCTGGCGGAGCTTAATCCACGGTGATCGTCGCTTCGAAGCGCACGCCGGCGAGCTGATGCCATATAGTTGCTCCTTCCAAATGCAGTCGCCACGCACCGGATGCAACTGCGTTCAGCGCTTCAGACCTTGCGCTCTTCGATCGGCATTATCTCAGATTCACCGCTGCGATCATTGCAACCTTGATATCGGCTCATGAGCAGCTTCATATCCGCAATGAACCACCGAAGCTTTCCGTCGGCCACAGTGCGGTGACATTATTCGCGACTGTTGGATCGCAAGCGCGTCCGCAAGTGCGCCCAGTGCGTGTTGCATTTCCATGACATCAGCAAGAAGGGGACGCGACGCTGGTGCAGCATGCAGCTGTGTGGGAATCGCCTGAAGGTTGCAGCCTATGCGGCTCGCCGACGCCCGGCGCGTCCACAAGTGACAGAATGATAGGTATCGGTGTTTGATATTTGGCGGTCTAACAAGCAATACCAACCCCCACAATGGGCGATTAGGAGCGAATTACGGGCAAACCGGAAGTTATAGGTCCAGAAGTCCGGTCCTGGGAAGTTGCAAGCCCTGCTCCGAGATGCGTCCGTTGAGGACCGGTGACGGTGCACTCAGCATCTGACACACCGTCCACCCCGCGAATCTATTTGAGGCGCATGGCATGAATCTTCTATAATGTTGAGTTTGCTCGGTGACTCGGGGGGATTCAGCGGATGGCTGGCAGCTCAGATAACAGGCAAAAACTTTTTTCCCGTATCTTGCTCGGTGCGGTCGTCCTGGCATTGTCCGGCGGCATGCTTCTCTATCTTGTGCCGACAGGTCCTGGGAGCACTGAGACCTCCACCGACGCGGTGGCTAAAGTTGGAGATCAGATTGTCACCGTCGCGGAAATAAGCCAGCAGCTCAACCAGATCAAGCAGCGCAATCAAGTGCCGCCGATGCTGGAACCATATTATGCGCAGCAGATTCTGCGGCAGCTCCTCCTTCAGAAAGAAATGGAGTATGAGGCCGGCCGCCTGGGAATCCGTGTTTCCAACGATGAGATTGCCGACCGCATTAAGCTGATCCTCCCCGCGGCTTTCAACGCCGGCGCGCCCATTGCCCCTGATCAATATTCTTCCCTGGTCGAATCCCGCACGCAGATGACCGTGTCGCAGTTCGAGGACACCGTCCGCCAGGGCCTGCTGCAGGAAAAATTCCAGAAGCTGGTGACCGATGGGATTAGCGCGGGCCCCGCGGAACTGCAGGAAGAGTTCCTCTACCGCAATCAAAAGGTGAAGCTAGACTACGCCTTCATCAAGCCCGAGGATTTGCAGGCAAAGATCACGTTAGATGATGCCGAAATCAAAGCCGGTTACGAGAAAAACAAGGCAAAGTATCTGGTACCTGAAAAGCGCGTCGTGCACTACGCCATTGTGGACGTAAACCAGATTCGCCAGAATCTGCAAATTTCAGACGATCAGTTGAAGGTCCAATACCAGAAGAATATCCAGGATTATCAAGTGCCGAACCGCGTCCATGTCGAGCACATCTTGCTGATGACTGTCAGCAAAACGGACGCCGAGGTCGAAGAAATCAAGAAAAAAGCCCAGGACATCCTGAACCAAGCCAAAAAGGGCGCAAATTTTGAAGATCTGGCCAAAAAGTACTCGGAAGACCCCGGCACGAAAGACAAAGGCGGAGATTTGGGCTGGATCGTTCAGGGTCAAACGGTCGCTGAATTCGAAAAGGTCGCATTTTCACTCCCGAAGGGCAGCGTTTCGGACCTGGTGAAAACTCAATATGGCTTCCACATCATCAAGATCATCGACAAGGAGTCCGCGCATACCAAGCCGTTCGAGGAAGTGAAGGATTCCATCCGCACGCCGCTCCTTCTGTCCGAGGCCGATAAACAGGCGGGCGATGTCGCCGACAAGCTATCCCAAGCCATCCGCCAATCGAACAAGGTCTCGCTCGACGACCTTGCCAAGCAATATCATCTGACCGTGGGAGAGACGCGCCCGGTCGCCGCAACCGACCCATTGCTGGAATTGGGCAACTCCCAGGACGTTAAAGTGAGTGATTCGATTTTCCGCTTGCGCCAGGGCGAGTTGAGCTTGCCCTTGCACACCGATCGCGGCTACCTGGTTCTTTCCGTAAAAGAGATTTTGCCGGCGCACCAGGGAACCTTGGAAGAGGTGCGGGACAAGGTCGTTGCCGACCTGAAGCAGGAAAAAGCTTCAACGGAAGCTCGCTCCAAGGCCGAAGAGCTGGTCAAGAGGGTCAAGTCCGGAGAAAAGTTCGACACCGCAGCCAAGGCTTTCGGCTTAGACGCCAAAACCAGTGACGCTTTCGCCCGCAATGGCTCAATCTCCAATGTTGCCAGCGGAAAGCAGCTCGCTGCCGCCTTCCAGCTGAAACCGGGAGACGTCGCCTCGCCGCTCAACCTTGGCGCGAACTGGCTCGTCTACAAAGTCGTCGACAAGCAGGAACCTAATCCGGCGGATTTTGAGAAACAAAAGAAGGAAATCGCGGATCAGGTGCTGCAAAATAAGCGCTCGCTCGCCTTTGAAGCGTTTCGAACCGCACTCGAAGATCGCCTGAAAAAAGAAGGCAAACTACAGTTGATGCCCGAAAAACTTCGGCGATTTGGCAATATCGGCTAGCCTAAAGTATTGATAATAAATAACTTAAAATAGAGTAGCGGTCTACTTGTGTTTGTGGCCGTACCCCGGTAGCCTATGGGTGTCTCCCGAATCGCCGGTTTCAGCCCTGACTCTGTGGTTCCGTCGTTCGAAACACAGGCCGAAGCGCTCGAAACCGAAAAACAATCTGCCATGGCCCCCCAGCGCCAAGACCTCAGGATCCTATGAGTACAAAGAAGACGCCAACTCGCACACCCACCGTCCGCAACGACTACCGCTGCAGCATGGAAAGAAATCAATCCGGAAAGTATTGTGTTCGCATCCAGGTCTTCTACCCCCGCCACGCCTGGAATCTGGGTGTTTTCTTCCTGGCCTCGTCGTTTGACCGGGCCATGAAGAAGCTCGAGGAGTCCCTGGATTTCCTCCAGCGGCACGAGGAGAAGCTCTGGTTCTGGGGCGTGGACCGCGCTGAAGATATGGGGTTCTCCGCAGAGTTTCTGCGCGAGGCGGGGATGAAGCTGGATCACCGCACGGAGTTTCCTCGCAGGGCCACCAATCTGTCGCTGGCGCCGGAACGGCAAGTGCCGGCGTTCGTGCTCGGGCCGGTCCGCCGGGGGCTCGCCGAATCGGTCGAAGCGCCTCGCAGCGTGGCTGCCGGAAACTAATCGTCAGCAGCTGACCGCCGTGACGGAGCGGCAGCAACTGGCCTCACCGCTTGGCCCTTTGGCCAGCGAATCTGCCCTCTTCCATCTTGACTTCACCTGCTTTCTTCGACATCATGCCGGAATTCCAGCGCGCTTGCGCTCCAGCGAGCCGCATCTCAGTGAGAAGCAAGACGATGAAACGCGATGTGCAGAAGTTATCGCTTGCCATGGCGGTGGCTTGGACCTTTGTGACTTTGTGCGTCGTGAGCAGCTCGATGCTGCTTGCGCAATCCGCGCAGCCGAGTAGCTCCGACAAACCGCAGGCGGTCGCATCTACCGCTGCGACTTCGGGTTCGACAAGAGCAACTTCGACTCCTGCCGCTTCCACAACTCCGTCCGCGGCGACATCAGCAAAGCAACAAACACCGCCGGCGAAGACCGCGGGAATGGTGTGGGTCAACACCGCGACAGGCATGTACCACAAGCCGGGAACGCGCTGGTATGGAAAGACGAAGAAGGGCAAGTACATGCTGGAAGCAGATGCCATCAAGGCGGGGTACAAGCCAGCAAAGTAGAGCTGGCGACTTTTAAGCAGCTAACCAAGCAGATAAGCAGACGAATTTGTGGAGAAGCAACGGAGCAGAAGCAATAAGGCAAAGTTCATCTGAGGAAAAAAGGAGAGAAGAAAATGAAGAAAAGACTGAGCAGGATGATTCTGGCGGCTCTGATTTTGATTTTGGGGGTGGGGGTTGCTTATTCGCATCCGCAGGCGGCGCCTGCGAAGGCCAGTACGGCGCAGGCCAAGCCGACTACGACGCAAGCCGCTTCCAAAACCGCAACCAAAGCCAGCGACCTGGTGGACATCAACAGCGCGACGAAAGATCAATTGAAAGAGCTGCCTGGCATCGGCGATGCGTATTCGCAGAAAATCATCGACGGCCGGCCATACAAGACGAAGACCGATCTGGTGAACAAGAAGGTCGTCCCGGCGGCGACGTACGCGAAAATCAAGGCCTTGGTCATCGCAAAACAATCCAAGTAACAGGGGCCAAACAACCCAAGTAACAGGAGCCAAACACCCCAAATAACCGGGGCCAGACAGCCCAAAACTTAGTTCCTCGGGGTTCAGAGGGGCCAGAGAACGAGCTTAGGCTGCGGCGACGCACTAAAGATCGGAGCTGGGTCTGAGAACCCATCCAAATCTTTTCTTGAGAAGCCCGGCAGTTTCCGCTGCCGGGTTTTTTCATTCTGGGTGCTACTTTTCGCGGAGGATGACTTCGCCCTGGCCGACGAGTTGATCGTTGAGCCAGAGGCGATACTTAAAGGTGGCGCTCTTGAGGCCGGGGCGCGGAGGGCCGCTCAATAAGCGCATACCCGCCGGGGCCTGAAAGATATTGGAAGAAAAGGGGCAGCGGTTGACGTCGAATTCGACGCGAAGATTGCCGGCATCTGAGATCCAGGAGATCTGATCTCCGGGGTCGAGAACGACCACCTGCGGTGTAAGTCCAACGAGTACAGGACGCTCTGCCATTGTTCCTCTGCTCCTTGCCTATCGCAGTCGGCGAAGAGAGATTTCTCGCTTTGCTCGAAATGACGGATAGCGTGGGAGTCAAAAACCAGGTCAAGTGGACGATAGCACATCCGGGAAAAGAGTTCTTCTGGCTAGGTAGAACGCCGAGAGGAGGCGACATTTGATCCGTTGCCCGTGAGCCGTGGTCTGCGATGCGTAAGTCAGGGCGGTGGACAGCCGGGAATAGCTGTCCCACGGGGAGAGGTCCCTCGCTCCCGTTGGTCGCTCGGGACAGAAATCCTTCGTCGGATTTCTGGTTAACGCAATGGCCAAAGTTCTCGCAGTGTCAGGGATGCTCCCGGTCTATTCTGTCAAGGATGTGCCCGGTCTGTACCCCCATCCCGTCGGCCCCCTCCCCCCCGTTTTTTCGTAAGTGTTGATTCTAGAGGGAATTAAAGTTGTTTGTTTTCAGACAGATTTGCAAGTGTTCATTCTAAATGGATTAGTTAATGAATGTGGATCTTGAAAAGTGGATAGCCAGAAGGAAGTGGCCTTTGTTCCGTGGCACGCTGGTGAGAGGTCAGTGCTGGGTGGAGGCTGAGGGCAAGTGCGGCACCGCGGCGGTTGATACGGCGGGGACGAGTTGAGGGCCAGTTTGAGGAGCCGGGTCCGGGGCGGTTTGCGCGACTGTCGCCTTGGCTTGATTGGGAGTTGGTTCGGGATCGGCAGGCGGGCATTGGCGATTGCTGCACTGATTGAAATTGTTGGAGACGGTCTTGCGCCATTCATCGGTGCCGAACACCTTGATGAACTCGTCCTGGGCCATGTGCATGGTTTGGACGAGAGTTTGGCCCAGATAGGCGAGGGTGGCGGCGGTTTTGGGTTTGACCTGACCCTGGGCGACGGCGGCGAAGAGGCGTCCCAGAGCGAAGGTAAGGTCGCCTGCAGACACATATTCGCCGGATAGAAAATAGGCGATATCCTCGCCGGCTTCCTGGCCAGCGAGGGCTTGCGCTTCCTTGCGAGCATGGAAGGTGCAGAGGTAGGGATGGCCGTCCTTGCGAGGGGTGCGGCACTGGCGGCCATCGGCAAAGCTAAAAGCACACAAAGACGAACGGTCCTTTGGACTTAAAGAGGACATGGTTTTCTCCCAAGATTTGGTCTTGGATTTGCTGAACCGAGAAGAGCACAGGCTGAAGCCTGTGCCACCAAAAAAGAAAAGCCTCGCAGGAAGCGAGGCGCACTACTGAACGAAGAAAGTATACCAAAGGGAGCAGTCTAGTGTCAATAAAATTCTATGGGATTGGTTGAGTGGTGATTCGGATGAGACGCGGGGAAGTGGGGGGAAGAAAGTGGGTAGTGGATAGTGGCAAGTGAGTAGAAAAACAGGACAGAATCTCCGCACGCGGCTGTGCCGTCCCGGTGCCGACCGGGACGCAAAAAACGCAGATGCGGAGAACTAAGGTAGCAATACTTTGCAACGGCGAAAGCGAAGAAGAGGCGGAATGAAGAAATTAGGAAAACGAAAGGCCCACCCTTGCAAAACCAAATCCCGCAAGGATGGGGCAGCCCCGACTGAGAAAGACGAAGTCAAAACACCCACGTGTAAAACCGACACGTGGGGCACCCGGCCGTCGGATCAACTGACTAGATGGTGTTGCGTCGACCGTCTGAGCCGGCAGCCGTAATCGGACAAGTGAAGTAATACTTTATATGTCCGGTTATCCGACTTACCAGGAGTTGGCCGGGACGCCCGCGCTTATCGCCCAATAGCGTCCTTCAAATCAAATAACGGCGCGTTCACCAGATGTGCTGGATTCTGAGTCGCCTCTAGGTCCTCGAAACGTGGGTCGCGCAAATCGACCAGACTTGAGACGCTCGGGTCGGCTGGGTTATAGCGTACCCGGATTGACCCAGAAGGAAAGTTCTTATGCACCCTCTCAACGTTGTCCTCACGACCGTACAGGGCGAACAAGCCTGTATATCTCTTGCCTTCTACCGAGAAGCAGTACCCGATGAAGCACGCAGACGTCGGACCACGTCCGACCACGGGCACGAGCCCCGTCGGGCCCTTCTGGATTGTGGCGTCTACAGCAGGCCAGCGAACACTGCTGTGCTGCTGGGCCATGTGCCGGATTTGTCTGAACGGCAACCACCCCACGACTGGCAGCAAAAGCCACCAAATCCACGAGCTACCGCCCATAGATGCCCCTTCCTGTGGCAACTTGCGACAATGCTACACCAAAGGCGCTCGTGCTTGATAAACGCCGTTATCGTACATCTCTAACAATGTCGGCCCCGTCAAACTCTTTTTGAACACACTTCTTTCTTTTCACCTAAAAGAGTTTTTCTCTTTCGTTTTCTTTCTTTTTCTTTCTTCTCTGCATCGACGACCACGGCTCGCTTCGTAATCTTGCGATCGGCTTCAGTCCGACCCAAACATCTCTTCGATCCGTAACTTCGACCATGATTATTAGTTCAAACTCCCTTTTCAGGGAGCGGGATGCCCAATCAAGTGCACGGCGTTCTACTTCGCGCCATGTACGATACCGAGCTGTCCCGCGTACGAACCGAACTCTAACGACTGCGAATACTCACATCCATTCCGCCACATCCAATACAACCGGATCGCCAGCCTGCGCCCCATCGCTACTTTGGCGATGCTTTTGTGTCGACGCATCGCCAGGTGCATGTACCGACGTCTCCAGTCCGGATGGATACGTGCCGCCGCTTGGGCCGCCTCCACCAACAAGAACCGCAACAAGGAATTGCCTTGCTTGCTGATGTGGCCTAGTCGCTGTTTGCGAGCACTGGAGTCCTCACACGGGATCATCCCCACGTACGTGCCGATCTGCTTGCCGCGTTGAAACCGCGTCGGAGTTCCGATGATCAACACATAGGCCAGTGCCGTAAGCGGACCCACGCCAGGATGAGTCATCAGCCGTATCGCCTCGGGTCGCTTCCTGGCTTCCCGTTCGACGGCTGCGGTTAATTCCTCAATCGTTGGATTCATGCGGTCCAGCAACTCCAACAACTCTTGCCGCCGTCGACTGGCCCAGGGAGCTAACGTGAGCTTCTCTAACTGCGCTCGCCCCTGTTCGCTGAACAGTTTTTTCTTCCAGCGATAGCCCTCGTTCATGGCCAACGCCTGCAACTGATTCATGATCCGCGTGCGCATCTGCACCAAGCGATGCCGGTGCCACAACAGTTGTCGCAAATCTCGATTCTCCGGGCTCGGTACCCAGATTTGCGGGAAGTTATCTTCCCGCATCAGCCGGAGCAGGAGTTGGGCATCCTTGCGGTCGTTCTTCTGCTTCTTCACGCGCTTGGCCTTGATCTCCGCGGGATCGCCGATCCACAGCTCGAACCCTAATTCAGCCAGTAGCCGCTCGAACCAGCGTGAATATCCGGTAGCCTCCATCCCTACCCGCACGCAGATTCCTCGCTGCTTCAGGTCTCGATAGAATTTCTCTGCTTGTCCATCACTGTGGTTCAGCTCCTGTTCACCACACTCACCCGTTTCTTCTACAAAAAATGCAATCTGCTGAAAGCTCGGGTGGTAATCTACGCCTATAAGCATCATGTTCGGCTCCTTTCTCCCGAGCCTTGGTCGTCAACCAAAGTCTACTCGGGGTCGAGGAGCCGACATTGTTATGCAATCAAGTGAAATCAGCCCCGATCCCATTGTCCGCTAACGCAACTTACCAGGACTTGACCACAAATCTCTGCCCCTTGGCCAGTTCAGACCCATTCCGCTCGCTGACAGGGCAATCACACGGTGGTATAAGTAATTTCCAACGCTCCTGGCCTGCCAGGTTCGTCCGTTGAAAAGTGATTAGAGCAGCCATGAGTGAATCGCCCTCTTCCGAAGCTACAGAGCCTGGCCGCATCATTAGCCCAGTAAATCGAACCGGCTGGATACGCTGGTTTCCAGGGTTGGACACTCTGCGTCATTACAAGTCGTCTTGGCTGCGGCACGATCTTGGCGCGGGACTGGTAATGACCACGATGCTCGTTCCTGTCGGCATCGCGTATGCTCAGGCATCCGGTGTGCCAGGTATCAACGGCCTTTACGCGACCATCGTCCCGTTGCTCGCGTACGCTCTGTTTGGTCCAAGCCGCATTCTTGTGCTGGGCCCCGACTCTGCGCTTGCGCCAGTGATTTTGGCTGTCGTGCTGCCCCTTTCGGCTGGAGAGCCACAACGTGCCGTGGCACTAGCGGGAATGCTGGCAATCGTCTCTGGCGTCGTGTGTATTGCTGCGGGGCTGGGGCGTTTGGGTTTCGTCACAGAGCTGCTTTCAAAGCCTATCCGCTACGGCTATATGAACGGCATCGCACTGACAGTACTGCTGAGCCAAGTCCCAAAGCTCTTCGGCTTCTCTGTAACTGCAAAGGGACCGTTGCGCCAAGTATGGGGAATCGTCGACAAGGTCCTCAAAGGGAACACAAACATTGCAGCACTCGCGATAGGAGCCAGCACGCTCGTTCTGATCCTGTTGCTGAAGCACAAACCGCGTCTTCCGGGTATTCTGATCGCGGTGGTCGCGGCCACGGTCGCAGTCGCGACCTTCGACCTCGCTACTCGTGCCGGCGTGTCCGTGCTTGGTCCCCTGCCGCGCGGATTGCCCTCGCCAACGCTTCCACTTGTCCACGTCGAAGACTGGGTATCGATCCTCATGGGCGGCATGGCCGTCGCGCTCGTTTCGTTTGCCGACACGAGCGTGCTTTCTCGAACCTACGCTGCACGTCTGCGGACGCAGGTTGACCCGAACCAGGAGATGGTGGGCCTCGGCGTCGCCAACCTTGCCTCGGCTTTCTTTCAGGGCTTCCCGATCAGTAGCAGCTCATCGCGGACACCGGTGGCTGAGGCAGCGGGTGCTAAGACACAGTTGACTGGAGTCGTGGGCGCACTTGCCATCGCACTTCTGCTGGTCTTCGCGCCTGAGATTCTACAGGATCTGCCGCACCCCGCCCTCGCAGCCGTCGTCATCGCTGCGGCCATCGGTCTATTCGAAGTGTCCGACTTGCGCCGCATCTATCGTATCCAGCGCTGGGAGTTCTGGCTTTCGATGACCTGCTTCGCAGGTGTGGCCGTGTTCGGTGCCATTCCGGGCATTACCATTGCGATCGTGATTGCAGTGATTGAGTTCCTTTGGGATGGCTGGCGCCCGCATTCGGCAGTGCTTGGCCGCGTCGAACGTGTGAAGGGCTATCACGACATAACCCGTTATCCCGAGGCACGGCAGATCCCCGGCCTCGTGCTGTTCCGGTGGGATGCGCCCCTCTTTTTCGCGAACGCCGAGCTGTTTCACGAACGCGTCCTGGATGCTGTTGCTAAATCACCCACGCCCGTGCAATGGGTGGTAATCGCGGCGGAACCGGTCACGAGTGTCGATGTCACTGCGGCCGATGCCGTCTCCGAGCTAGATGAAACCTTGCACGCCGCCAGCATCGAATTGTGCTTTGCAGAGATGAAGGATCCGGTCAAGGACAAGCTGAGGCGCTTCGGACTCTTCACGCGCTTTGGCGAACAAACCTTCTTTGCGACTCTCGGCGAAGCGGTGAATGCTTACCTTGCGACGCATGCCGTAGACTGGGTCGACTGGGAGGATCGCGCCAAGTCCTGATTAACGCGATAACCGTACAAGTGAAGTATTACTTCACTTCTCCGGTAATCCGGTTGCACCAAAATAGTGCAAATAGGGCAGTTTCACTCTAGCCTATCCCCTATCCCCCCAACTCGTTGATGGGCGAAGAACGGCGGCAATACTGGTCCTCCATGATTGGCCAGGCGGTGGCCGCATCTTAAGTCTCGGGTGGCCCGTCCCTTGGTCGGTGGATCACGCTTACCGCGGCGAGGGACTCTCGGGTGTCGCTCCTTCCCTATTTGCGGTACGTTTCGCGCCGCGTGAATAACTCGAATACCCTGCAGCGGCTATCGCTGTGAGTACCCTGGAGAGCCGGAATGTTGCCGCTCTTTTTGTGAGCGATGGCCAAATTACGAGCATTTTTCGAATGCAGCAGGGTGTGGTCTCTAAGGCTGACGTATCAGAAAAAGGTCCCGGCTGCCCCGGTTCCCGCGCGTCAGAAGAACTGGAGGGAATTAAGAAGCTCAAAAACGAAAGGCTCACCCTTGCAAAACCAAACCCCGCAAGGATGGGGCACCCCCGACAGAGAAAGACAAAGTCAAAACATCCAGGTGTAAAACCGACACGTGGGGCACCCGCCACGGATAGTGACCACTCGGCAGTACCTTGCTGTCGGACATCAACGGTGTTATACAGCTAGTTTAGTGGGAAACGGCGCACAAACCCGGACGCCTGAGACTCAGCTTTTCCATGATGTTTTCAACGCGAGCCCCATCGGGATTGCAGTGGAGAACTGGGAAGGTCAGCCGCTCTTCGTGAATCCAGCCTTTTGCTCGTTCCTCGGCTTCAGCGAGGAGGAATTGCGTAACAAACACTGTGTGGATTTTTCTCCTCGTGAAGATGCGGAGAAGGACTGGGCGCTTTTTCAGCAATTGCGAGCGGGTGTGATAGATCACTACCAATTAGAAAAGCGCTATTTTCGGCGAGACGGCTCCTTGGTCTGGGGGAGTTTAAGCATCTCTTTATTAAAGAGTAGTGCATCTCCGCTCATACTTGCGATGGTGGAGGACATCACAGACAAAAAGAAGGCAGAGGAAGCGCGGTTCAGGCATGCCGCAATTATCGAATCTTCTGACGATGCGATTGCTTCGGGGACTCTGGATGGAATTATCGCGAGTTGGAGCACAGGTGCGCAGAAGATGTACGGGTACACGGAGGCTGAAGCCGTTGGTAAGCCGATTAACATGCTTGTCCCGCCTGAGCTACCGGATGAGGAGAACAAGATTCTTGAAATGTTGAGAGCGGGGGGTCGCATCCAGCATTTTGAAACGGTTCGTGTTACCAAAACAGGGAAAAGAATTAACGTATCTCTGACTATTTCGCCGATTAAGGATTCAACTGGCAGAACTGTGGGCTGTTCTGGCATCGCCCGTGACATCACCGAGCGAAAACAGGCAGAAGACGCACTACGCGCCAGCGAGGAGCGGCTGCGATTAGCACAGCAAGCCGCTCGCATAGGAACTTTTGAGTGGAATATTCAGACGGGAGTGAATACTTGGACGCCGGAACTCGAGGGAATGTACGGTTTGCCGCCGGGCGGTTTTGGCGGGACACAGACTGCATTCGAGAATCTCGTTCATCCCGATGACCGCGCAGGAGTCATTAGGTTGGTTGACGCCGCGATGCAAAGTGGACAACCGACTAAGGGTGAATGGCGGGTGGTCTGGGCTGACGGGAGTGTTCATTGGATAGCGGGGCACTGGCAAGTTTTTAAGGATGCGTCTGGCGAGCCTTTAAAGATGATCGGCGTCAACATAGATGTCACGGAGCGCAAGCGGGCAGAAGAGGCGCGTTTGGAAGTGAACCGCACCTTAGAAGCACAGGCAGCATTACTGCAATCTCGGGAGGAACTGCTAAAAATCTTTGTTAAACATGTACCAGCCGCAGTGGCGATGCTCGACCGTGACATGAGGTATCTCCAAGTGAGCGAGCGCTGGTGCGCTGATTTCTCGCTCGACAGTTCGCAGATACTAGGGCGTTCGCACTATGAAATCTTTCCTGATATGCCCGATCGGTGGAAGCAAATTCACCGCCGCGCTCTTGCTGGAGAAACGTTGCGAGCCGCGGAAGACCGTTGGGATCGCGAAGGCGGCACTACTTGGCTCCGATGGGAGATTCGCCCTTGGCAGAGTTTCGAAGGGGTGCCGGGAGGAATTCTTATCTTTTCGGAGGACATTACCCACCGCAAGAACGCTGAAGAGGCACTTTTAGGTATGAGCCGAAAGCTGATTGAAGCACACGAGCAGGAACGTACTCGGATTGGAAGAGACCTTCACGACGACGTTGTCCAGCGACTCGCGCTTCTCTCGATAGAACTCGAGGGAGTCCAGCAAGATGTCCCTGATGCGGCATCGGAACTCCGCACCCGACTCGGAGCACTCCGAAACCAAACCACGGAAATAACGAACGATGTTCAATTGTTATCGCACGAACTGCACTCTTCGAAACTGGAATACTTGGGCATCGTTGGTGCGGCAAAGAACTTCTGCAAAGAGTTTAGTGAGCGCCAGAAGGTGGAAATTGATTTCCAGAGTCACGATGCACCTACTGCCTTGCCAACCGAACTTTCTCTTCCCCTATTCCGAGTTCTACAAGAAGCCCTGAGCAATGCCACGAAGCATAGCGGGGTAAAACGCTTTGAAGTGCGCGTGTGGGGAAGCACGGGAGAGGTTCACCTGACAGTCAGCGATCTCGGTGCAGGTTTTGATACAGAAGCCGCAATGAAGAGTACTGGGCTTGGCCTCACGAGCATGCAAGAGCGCCTGCGGTTAGTGCAAGGAGAGCTTTCAATCAACTCGCAACCGAAGGGTGGCACCACCATCCACGCTCGCGTTCCTTTCGATTCAAGCAGCGATTCTGGAAGTGCGGCAGAGTAGGAACAGCGGGTTCGCCGCTAAATTCACCAGGGACTTTCACCGGGAATAGACGGCTGAATGCTCTGCACAGATTTTCTCGTAGAAGGGGCTTTCCATCCCGCCCTGAACGCCACGAGTAGAATACCCGCACAGAATATCCACGTCGTATGCCTTGGCTAGCTGATTGCAGAGTCCTTCCACCTGAATCGCCGCTTCAGCATTTCCTTGTGCCCACAAGAGATGAACACCCTCTCCGAACACTGCAACGCGGGCTTGCTCTCCCTTCGCGGCTTCCGCCGCTCTCACGATGAGATCACGAAAGAGGTTCAAATATCGAACGGCATCAAGCATGCCGTTGATCATGAATGTCGAGAGCGCGTCGGCAGCATCTACCGCGATGTATCTTCCCTGCTCAATAGCTTCAGCAATGTCGGAGGCGTGTCCCTGCAATCTCAGGAGAAGACTGTTTCGGTGTGGCTCGGTCGCGACAACGACAGCCGAACTCCCCACTGTCAGAGCAGCCCCGATGAACTGCGTAAGATCATCCAGCAGGCCTGCATCGTCAGAATAGAACCCTACGTCGTGGCGGTGGGCGATCTCGATATTTCGCCGGAGTGCCAAAGCACTCTTGGTTCGGAACTCTTCGGAAGCTATCGCTTCCGAAGCTCCAACAAAATCATGCCCAGAAAACCTTTTACCGACAAACCGCTCGCCCCGAAGGACGGCGCTCACAGCCTCCAGTAGCTCGCTTCGCGCATCAGTCTTGACGACGTAGCCATGTGCTCCCGTGCCGAGGGCTTCCTGCACCACGTCGGCAGAAGATTCTTGGCTTACAAAAAGTACCTTGGATTCAGGGGAGAGCTTGCGGATTTGTCGAGCGACCTTGATCCCATTCAGCGATGGAAGGCCGATATCGAGGACAATCAGGTCCGGTCGCAGTTCTTCCGCCTTCTGAACCGCTTGTAGCCCGTCTTCGACATCCCCGACGATCTGCAATTCCGGCCTGTTCGCAAGAGTCGAACAAATGAAGTTCCGAAAAGGCTTTGAATCCTCGACAACAAGAACCCTGAATGGTGAGATGCTTCGGTCGTGGTCAATGGTCGGCAAAGGAGGTTTTATAGCCGTAACGACCCCCTGCAAGCGGACACGCTTTCTGACTTCGCAAGGAACCGTCGCTCAAAAGGCGCGGCGGAAGGTTGCTAGGGGGGACCCACCAATGCTACTCCTCTTTGCGCCAATTTGTTGTGTTTTTTGAAAGTGCCAGATGCGTGGCACGCGAGGGAGAAGGGTAGAGTCAAAATCTTTTCGGCGAGTAGTAAGGATGGTGCACGCGCCCGAGGTGCGGTTTTGCTCGTGCCGAAGCCGATGAACAGTTCAGAATATCAGTGCCGCAAGCAAGGCTGTTACGAGCGCACAAAGCATGATCGCCGCCAGCAGTGATGATTGGCTGGGACGAACCCCGTAGATGACGTGATTCCGGGAGGTCATGATTCTCCTTGAGAGATGGAATCCAGAAGTAGTTACTTCACGCTACGGATCCGAGGAGTCTGATTCGAACAGTAATATCGCGGACCGCTCGATGTCGTTGCTCGAGAGCAAGGATAGGCTGGGAACAAGGAAGATGCCCCTGGATCGCGTTCAATGGGAGGCAGATGTCCCGCACCACTTATCAGGAGGTGACGCCCGAAGGCAGGTTAGAAATTGCGGAAAGGGCAATTAGAGAAGCACTGGCGGAAGGAACGAGCAGGGGATCAAACCACAGGTAGAAGCAAGCGCTCGGGAGAGCGAAGCAGTATTTTGCCTCGACGCTTTACGACGGCACGGTTGGTTTGCCATTCACTCAAGAGACGGCTTGCGGTGAACGGGGTGATGTTCGCCGCGCTGGCCAACTCCTCATTTGTGACGTCAAATTCAACTCCCCCTAAAACCTTTTGGCCAATAACTTCCGCCAAGGTAATTAGAATTTGAGCAAGTCTTTCGCGCGCTGTTTTGCGAACTAGCGCTACGTGATCGGCTAGATACCAAACCAAGTAGTCGGAGCCCATAAGTAGAGCATTCTCCAGCAACCTTGGGTAACTCGCCGCGAGACTTCGAATTGTGGCGCGGTCCCACACCAAGAACGAGCTGTCTCTTACCGCTTCCGAGCTAAGGAGATACGTGGAAGGAATGGATAAGAACGCCGCACCGCCCAGGATATCTCCAGGCGTAAGCCAAAGCAGAAGAGTTTTGTGACCGTCTTGCGTGAGGTAAAAATATCTTGCGCGGCCGCTGGTTAGCAGGAACAACTCTTCCGCAGGGTTACCTTGGTTTGTAATAACGGAACTGGCGCGGTAGTGCCGCTCCTTTGCGGCTGCCCGGATAGTCTCAAGGTCACGCTGCGCCAATCCATCAAAAAATCGTAACTTCAGGCCCGACGACACGGCTGCAATTCCCAAGGCGGGCATAGATCAATCTCCCCTAGAAAGGGCGGAATACCTGAGATCCTGACGTGCAAAGTCTCTGGGCACGCTTCCGAGGCATCGGCAACATCCTATGCCGTGGGAACCAGTTCACCCCAATTACTAGCCGTTTCGTTGATATCCGCACACTGACAAAAATAACAGTCTTCGTAAACCTCTCGGCGACGGTTCAAGCGGCGCCAACTTTCCCCGGGGGCGTCCTCCGTGAAAATCCTGCAGAAGATTCAGGGATTTGCCCTATGCGAGATGTTCAGGGTAGCGCGCCCTTGGATAGTGAGAAGGGGGTTTGATCGATGATGAAAGCTAATTCATGTCTTGCGAACAGAGTGATCGAGCGAATTCTGGAGCTCTCGGCGGATGCGCAGATCGAGCGGCGGGGGACGGTTAAGGACTCTCCGGAGTTTCACAATTTAGCCGGCGCGATAAGAGCTTACGGCAAGGCCCTTGCGCTGCTCGATGCAGTTCGAAAGGAAGAAGAATTCTACGACTTTCTCCGCGAGCTTAACTTGCTGGTCTGCGTCTCAGAGCGAGTCCATTGAAGAAGTGCGGAGGTTAGGGAGAGATAAGAGAATGAAAGACCTACCTTGCAAAACCAAACCGGGCAAGGAAGGGGCACCCGACGGAGAAAGACAGCGTCAAGATCTTTTCGGTGAGGAAAGGATGTTCCGGCCGCGCACAGGAAACTCACGCGGTCAAATGTGGGGCCACCAAGCTTACAAACTCTCGCGCGCTCACAATCTTCGTTGCCTTCCAATACGTGGGGAAGTGGCGCAAATTCCCCGTGACCAAGTAGTCCGCTCGAGACTCATCCGCGCACTCGAGGAATTTGTCGTCGTCGGGATCGCTGCACGCTCTCACCGGGCGCGACGGGGAAACAAGACGAGCGCGGTTCTCGAGCAAGTCCAGGAATTGCATCTGCAAGCCCCTGCGTATTCGCAACTCTGGACGCGCCAAGACAATGCGGTACTCCACGAGAATGGCTTCGGACATGTACAGCCGAGCAGGCTTGCTGATGGCCAGCAGGAAAACGGTGCGCTGCAACCCCTGCGGCTTCAGTGCCGCCGAAATCACAACGTTTGTGTCCAGGACCAGCCGGAGGGGGAGCATCAGCGCTTGGTTTTTCGCGCTCGAGTCTTTCGGATCAGCCGATCGATATCTTGCGATGTGAGGATGTCTGTACGGTTCTGTTTGGACTCCTCGCCGATGGCCTTGAGAATTTCGGGTTCAGGCGCAGCGAGCCGCACATAATCTCGAATGCTGATCAGCACCGCTCGGGGGGTCCCGCGTTTTTCGATTAACAGAGACCCACGGTTCTCTTCGACGCGTCGCAACAAACTGCCGAAGTGCGTCCTCGCTCTCAGCGCCGAAACCACCATCCCGTGGCTTTTCTTGGTTTTCATGTCCGATCTCAACTGTTCAGTTCGTCTATTCGAACTGTACAGTTCTACAGATGGCCTGTCAATAGTCCAGCACCGGGGGCACCCGCACCGGGCCGAGCTACTGCAAACGCTGAGGCCGTTGCGTATGGTGGCCTTGCAATCTTTGCGGCCGTTTGAGGGCAAGATTGTTGCGCGGGCGACGATTGAGCTTCTGATGGGTCTGCTTAGGTTCCAGAGGCCCCATTGATTTGGCGATCTCCATCAGAACATTGCGAAGCCACACACATCCGGGGTCGGCATGATTGCGCGCGGGATGAAGGAGATATTCGTCAAAGGTCCCGACGTCAAGCGGAACCGCGAGCGCGTCAACATCGAGGATTCCCGCGTAGGCACGGATGAGGCGTTCGGGCAGTACAGCGATCAGATCGGACTGCGCGACAACGTGCAAAGCTTGCAGGTAGTGAGGGACGGTTAGCGCCACGTCTCGAGTCAAGCCCTCCTCGCGGAGCCATGTATCCACGGGATCTTCCGTAAACTCGCGCCCAACAACGGCAACATGTTTCACATGCAGAAAGGCCTCGGGGTCCGCCATCTGGGCCGCGAGCGGGTAGCCACGCCGCACCGCGCACGCGTCGCGATCATTGAAGAGACGTTGCTGATAGAAACCCTTGAATCGATTTGGCACACAGGCAATGGCAACGTCCACGAGGCGCGCGAGTTCGAATGGTTCTGGCATATTTCCACGCGACGGCTGAACGCGGATACAAACGTTGGGAGCCTCGTGCTGAAGTCGTTTCAGCAGAGGTGGAAGCAATAGGTCGCTCGCATTATCCGCCACAAACAACTGAAACGTGCGCGCGCTGAGCGCCGGCTCGAATCCTTCGCCGATCAGGAGATCCCGGATCCGAGAGAGCGCATCCCGAACCGGAAAGCGAAGTGCTTCTGCGCGGGCGGTAAGCTGCATGCGCGCGCCGACGCGTACCAGCAGCGGATTCTCAAGGAGAGTTCGGAGCCTTTTGAGCGCGTGGCTCATCGCCGGCTGGGAGAGGGAGACTCGGTCTGCAGCTCGACCGACGCTGGCCTCTTCCAGGAGCGCTTCCAGCGCGACGAGAAGATTCAAATCAAGCGCAGCTAAATTCGTACGGTGAATGTCCTTTATGTATGACATCGATTTGAAGAATATCCCAGATTAAGAGTAGGGTCAAACCGTGAGGCCCTTGCAAGGGATGTGGAGGCCCCGGTGTTCGCGCGCAGATAAAACAAACAAAGGAGCGAGGAAAAACATGTCCAGCGAAGTCAACTTTCAACTGCTCATCCCTGAAACGATGCCCAAATCCGTTGGCTATTCCCAGGTGGCCGCGGTGACCAGCGGAACAATCGTATTTGTCGCGGGTCAAGTAGCCTTGAACAAGGCTGGCGAGATCGTCGGAAAAGAGGACTTCCACGCACAGGTCCAACAGGTGTTTGAGAATCTGAAGGCGGCTGTTGAGGCTGCAGGCGGGAACTTTGGCGACGTAATTAAATTGAATAGCTACTTTCTGGATCTCGCCCATTTGCCAGAATTCAGAGAAGTGCGGGACAAGTACATCAATGTTAAGAATCCACCGGCCAGCACGGCCGTTCAAGTACCCAGGCTGTTCCGGCCGGAGTTCCTTGTGGAAATTGAAGCGGTGGCCGTCGTGGAGAAGAAGTAAGAGCTCGTTCTTTTGATTGAGCCGTAACAAGGCTCGTCATTGATGTTGCCGACGCCTCGAACTCGCAGTGGATCAGTGGGAGGCCGGGGACGGTTGGGTTGGGGGAGGCGTTTCCGCGAAAACTTGCTTCGCGGCAGGGGGAAGGTCGTGCATGTGGCTGAGAAAGGTCACTAGCTGCCAGAGCTGCTGGTCACTCAAGATGTTTTTCCAGCCGGGCATGCCGGTCCAGCGAATGCCGTGCTGAAGGATGAAAAAATTCTGATTCTCGGGCATGTCAGCCATGTCCTTCATGAATTGAGGCGGAGGAGGATTGAGGGAGTCGGCGACCGGTGATTTGGGATGCGCGACATCGCCGTGACAAAGAGTGCAGTGGTCGCGATAGAGACGAGCTCCGGCCGCCAAGTTCGGCTCATCGGCTGTGACGGGGTTCGTTAGTTTGGGGGCAGCGCGTGCGACGCTGGCGTCCATGGCATGGCCGGCGATGGCGGTTTCCAGGCTTGAGGGAGGGTTGTCCGCGCGCATGCTGACAAAACCCATTAGCGCGAAAACGAGTGCGAGCGCAAGAATCAGAATCATGGTGACGATGCCGAAGATGAATCCTTTCATGGCGCTCTCCTATCCCAGACTTGGGCGGGAAGCGTAACACCGGTGGAATGGCAAGACTGTTCCGTAGGGCACACCTTGCGGATAGCTGGACAAGCTGTCAGCAGCGTATTACTTTGCAGCCTCGGACTGAGTGGAGAGTGGGGGACGTGTTCAAGGTAAGAGAGATGTTGTATGAGCAGAACGTTTTGTCTAAACACGCGGCGGTGGAAGCGGCCGAGGGGAGTGGGGAGCCGTGGAGCAATACGTCTTTGTGAGGCTGCACGCGCGAGAGGGGGAGGAGCGCGCGGTGGAGGAGGCGTTGCGCGAAGTGGCGGAGCCTTCGCGGGACGAGGCCGGCTGTTTGAGTTTTCATACGTTCCGGTCGATGCGGGACCGGCGGCTCTTTTACATTCATTCGCGGTGGGTGGACGCGACAGCGTTCCAAAAGCACGCGGAATTGCCGCATACGATGCGGTTCTTGGAGCGTGTGGATGCGTTGCTCGATCAGCCCCGCGACGTTACGAGGACGGAGATGATGGAGTGAATTATTGCATCGAGAGAACGCCAGCGCGTCGTCTCTGCGGGCCAAACGTCTACCGGCCAAACATAGAATAGGAGACGCCTGCGGACTCTCGCTGCGGAGGAGGCGGCTGCGCCTGAAGCTGGCGCCGCGAGGCCGCCGCAATGGCACGCTCCGCAGGATGATTGGCGATGCGCTCGATGGCGTCGGCAATGCGGGACAACTCGAATGCAACCTGATCGGTTCCGCTGGATCTTTTCAGCACGACGATGCGCTTACGGCTGAAGTAGAGAGCAGTCCAGAACAAAAGGCCAGTCACGAGGGAAACGATCACCATGAACACGTCATGGCTTGTGATTGTGATGCTTCTTCCTGCGATGGTAATCACGTGGTCCGAGATCAAAGGTTCCTCCCGGCTGGGACTTCGAATTGTGAGTCTGTAGATCGAGCCAGGACACTCCGTAGAACGACGTATTCGGAGTTGTCCAGATGCTGCATACGCCGGGCGGGGAGATTGTGCTGAACGGCGATGTATGCGGCGTTGTTCACCGCGGACGGTTCAGCTCAAGCACCAATCTACGTAATTCAGTTCATGGCACCGACAGAGACACAGCGCTCTTTTCGCGCGCGCATCCGCTGAACGGTTGTGATGCCGGGTGCTACGGAGCAAATTTGCAGCCAGACGCGGAATGGATTGCGCAAATAGCTGAAAATTCAGCGATATAGGGTAAACGGCGGGAGATATGCGCGGCGAAAGCCGAACTGTGATGCGAGTAGTTTTTTCCAGGAGCGGAGACTTCTTGCCCAGGAGCTTGACCGAGGGAGTCACGGCGGCAGCGTGGAATGTTGCGTTTCGGGATGTTGGCAGCGCCGAATACCAAAGTGCGATGAGCCATTGTACAATCCGGCGCGCGGCGGAGTTCAAAATTCGGATGTGGAAGGAAAGGATGGCGGATGAAAACGGGGCGGTGGTTGACGGGAATTGGCAGCGTGGTTTTGTTTTTGACTGGATTCGGTCATGGAGCCAAATTTTCGCAACTGCAGGGAATGATCGCGGCGAGCGGGATGAAAGCGCCGCTGGACGCAATCTTGAGGGGATGCTGGCTGGCATTTTCAGGTGAGATGGTGGCGCTGGCGGTGATCGCGATGGTGGCGAGCGGGATGGGCGGCGGCGGACGGATTGTGCTGATTTGCGCGGCGACGATGATTGTGAATGCGGCGCTGCTGCTGCACTTCGTGGGAGCGTTTTTTGGCGTGTATGTGAGTGTGGTTGTAGCGGTATTGTTTCTCGCAGGTGGATGGATGCAGGCAAAACAAGCGGCGTGAGATTGATTCTGGTTGAACTGCCCCGGCCAATTTGTCGGTTGCGGTCGCCGGGGCATTGCGCGAAAATTGGAGTTCTCGCCGCGCTCCCGATAGTCCCGTGAAGGGCATGGCAATAGGCGGATATGGGAGCGGCTCCGGCATTCCCATACAAGAAAAAGAAGGACAAAGACAATGACGCAACACGTTGGCGAACTCAATCCCCCCTGCCGATTGATGCTCACGCCGGGTCCATCGTCCGTGGACCCGCGTGTGTATCGTGCGTTGGCGACGCCGCTGGTGGGGCACCTCGACCCGTGGTTCAAAGGCTGCATGGACGATACGCAGGTGCTGTTGCGGCAGATATTTCAAACGGAGAACCGTTTGACGATGCCGCTGTCCGCGTCGGGTTCGGGCGGGATTGAGGCGTCGGTGCTGAATGCGCTGGAAGAGGGCGATGAAGCGATTGTGGCGGTGAATGGAACGTTTTCCGAGCGCATGTATGAGATCGCGTCGCGGGCTACGACGAAAGTGATCAGGGTGGAGGCGCCTTACGGATTGCCGGTGGATGCGGAGGATGTGCGGCGAGCGGGCAAGGGCAAGAAGATCAGGATGATTGGATTCGCGCATGGAGAGACTTCGTCGGGAGTGGTGACGAAGATCGATTCGTACCGAAAAGTCGCGGATGAGTTTGGGGCGCTACTGGTGGTGGACACGGTGGCGTCGCTGGCGGCGTTGCCGCTGCATGTAGATCGCGAGCGGATCGATATTTGCTTCAGCGGATCGCAGAAGGCCATCAGCGCGCCACCGGGAATGTCGCCGATCACCGTGAGTCCGGCGGCAGAGGAAGTATTCCGGAAGAGAAAGACGAAAGTACAGAGCTGGTACTTCGATCTGACGACGGCGATGAATTATTGGGGGAAGGAACGGCTGTATCACCATACACCACCGATATCATTGATATACGCTTTGCGAGAGGCAATGCGGATCGTGGTGGAGGAAGGGCTGGAAGCGCGTTGGGAGCGGCATCGCGTGAATCAGTTGGCGCTCATTGCGGGAGTAGGGGCGATGGGGCTTGAGCTGCTGGTGAAGAATCCGGCGGACCGGTTGCCGACGGTTACAGCGGTGATGATCCCCAACGGAATCGATGATGTGAAGGTGAGGAATCAACTTCTGGAAGAATTCAATCTTGAGATTGCGGGCGGATTTGGGCCGGTGAAAGGGAAAATCTGGCGTGTGGGTTTGATGGGGTATTGCAGCCAGAAACCGTTCGTGTTGCTGTTTCTATCGGCAATGGAGAAGGTGCTGAAGGATCAAGGCTACCGTGCGCCGGCGGGTGCTGGAGTGGCGGCGGCGATACAGAGCTACTCGCATGCGGAGACGGCGACAGCAGTGAGTCGATAGGAAGTAACGAAGTAAAGAGAAGAGGGAGACTTGTGACGACACGGCCGGTACTTGCGAATGCTGGGGCGATGAGCCAGTTTGTCGGGGCGTTTGAAGTGACTTCGAAGCTGAGCGGGAAGGTCTATCAGTGCCGGTTTTCGCACATGTGGAATGGAGTGGCGACGAGGCACAGCGACACGATCGACACAAAGTTTTTTGTGGACGGCGAGGCGCGCGTGGTAGGACTCGCGCACACGGCCTTCGTGAAGTTCCGAGAGCGAAGAGGGCGTGATTTGACGGACCGGGAAGCGAGCTTTGTTGCGGCCGAGTATCTGCGGGAGCGACTGGAAGAAGAGGATGAGCGGCCGTTGTACGACTTGCCCGAGGCGGACGTTCTGAGACTGATCGAAATGGTGGGAATCAAGTAGGCGTCCGCGGAAGCAATGATCTGACTCTCCGGAACAACTCATCTCCCAAACAGTCCAGGCTTGCTCCGCCAGCTTTCAGGTATGGACATGAAATACGGTATCGGAATTCAAAGCGGCGCCGACCTTGCTAGAAATTTGAAGTAGAGCATCATTTGGAATTTTCTCCTTGTTGTGAGGGGCATCCCAACTTCTTCCCCAAGTAATCGCCCTTCTGACAGTCACGTGCAGTTTGTCTCCCATGGCGGTGCCTCCATCTGGCCCTGGGATGCGCTCTTTTTCGACAAAAGCCCACCCGCTTCGTAGAGTGAGGGAATGGGCCCCTTCTATGTATCGAATGCCGTTTTCGACCCTGCGAACAAGGTATCCTTCCCCTCGAACCTCGTCCCCAATCGTTCGAAGTTTCTCGTACGCAGGAGAAAGGGAATCTGAAAAGCCGACATCATTGCCTTGGAACCACCACCAGTTGCCGCAGAGCTGCGACACGCAAATCAGAAGAATTCCCGAGACAATCAGGAACCAATTCATGGACTTCTCTACCCCATAGACAATCAAGAAGAGACCGACAACGTACAGAAAGATCTCGAACTTGGTGAGCTTCAGGCGCAGCTTGTAGTTTGTATAGGAACCATCAGGTTGCCGGACATACTCCTCTTCGAAGATCGGGCGACCGGGCGCCCCAAATTGGGTTCGGTCCCTGAGGTAGAGACAAATGGCGGCGATAGCGATCCCTGGAACGATCAGCAGCGCATTCAAGGAATGGTATAAGCCCCAGAAGAACAGCGCGATTCCGATGTATGCACCGTAGTCGGTCACTCTCTGCCCGCCCCAGCGGATCTTCGTGGTCCGCGGTGCCCCGGCCGAATTGATCTCGAGATTGTCAGTCATTGGCTTCCGCGTGGAAAGCGGCAAGGCGGGGATGGTGGAGGCCATCGCGGCGAACAAAATAAATCACGAGAAACATCAAGAGCGAACCGAAAACCATGACGGCGACGGCGACTTGAAGACCGAGTTGAAGGTCGCTGGCGTCAGAGATTTTCCCCACGAGTTGCGGTCCTAAAGCTCCCAAAAGTTGCGTGACGAACATGTAAACGCCGATGGCGGTGGCGTGAGCGCGCTGGGGTGTGAGGTCATGCAGAACGGCCGTGACGGGGCCGTGGTACCAGGACATAAAAAAGCCACCGATAAAGAGAGAGGCGAGGAAGACCCACTTTTCGTCGGATTGAATGGCGAAGAGAACAAAGGGGGCGGCAATCAAGAAGGCGGCTGCGATAACGAGGATGCGGCCGTAGGGATACCGTCTTTGGAGACGATCGGCGAGAAACCCTCCGGTGAGGACGCCGAACAAGAGAGAGAGCAGAGCGACGACAGCGATAGAAAGAGAAGCCTCACGAAGACTGAATTCCTTATAGTTGACGGCAAAATCGGTTCCCCAGGTGAGGAGAGAGACGCTCGCGAAGGTGATACACGTTCCGGCGACAATCATTGCGAGATACGCGGGGACGCTTAAAAGGCTGAGGATGGGAACCACCTCGGAACGAGGCCTGCGGGGAGGCTCAGGCAATTTGAGCACGAAAAGCCCGGGAATCATGCAAATGAGCCCGACAATGATGAAGGTGTATTTCCAGCCATGCAATTCGCCCATAATGCCGCCAAAGGCCTGGCCGGCCGCCCCTCCTAAGAGCATTCCAGAAGCAAAGATGGATTGAGCCATGGCGCGGCGTTGGAAAGGGAAGGAATCAGAAATCATGGACTGCGCGGCGGGAGCATAAGCGGCTTCGCCGACGCCGATCAAGGCGCGAGCCACGAGCAAGAGGAAGAAAGAAGAGGCGAAGCCGCAAGCAATGGTTGCGAGGCTCCAGAAGGCGACGCCGGCGGCGATAATTTGTGTGCGGCTCCGTCGATCGGCAAGTAAGCCGCAGGGGATACTTGCGACGGCAAGCACAACGAGCAGCCCGGTCTGCAAGGAGCCAAGTTGAGAATCCGAGAGCCCCATTTGCAGGCGGAGCAGGGGAAGGAGAGGCACGACGACCTGGCGATCGGCAAAGTTGACAAAATTAATTAAAGCAAGTACTGCAAGAAGTCGAATTTGGTAGGAAGATAGCGGAATGGAATTCGACGCCATAGTTGGTTTGCTCAATTATCCGCGGGCGACCTGGTTCGCAAGAGTCCAAGAGATTATATACCGCGCATGAAAGCCATCACGCCACCGAACACTACAACGAGTAGCCAGTTAACCACGGTACTTTCCTACGGGGCGATTCTGCTTTTAGGGTACTTCGCTTTTCTGATCGTGGAGCCGTTTCTGGTGCCGCTGGCGTGGTCCGCAGTGCTGGCGATTTTCTTTTACCCGCTACACGAAAAACTCTTGCGGAAACTGAAGCCCACAGGGGCAGCGCTGACGAGCACGCTGGGGGTAACGTTGCTGTTGATCGTGCCGGCAATCGTCGTGCTGGTGTTTACGGCGCGGGAAGCCCTGGATGCAACGGCGAGGCTGCAAAGCGCTCTGGCGGTGCATGGGCAGGGCCCGAGCGAAGGGTTGACGCTGAGAGCCGAGGAATGGGTTCGCATGAGGCTGCCCGAATCGTGGCGAGCGTTGGATGTGTCGGCTCCGTTGCAGCAAGCGGCAGAAAGAACCGCGACGTTCCTTGGAGCAAAATTTGCGGGGTTGTTGAAGAACCTGGTGAGCTTTTTTGTGGATCTGTTCATTTTGATTTTTGCGTTGTTCTTTATGTTCCGCGATGGCGAAGCGATCGTACGCGGAACAAAACACCTGCTGCCGTTTGATGAAGATATCCAAACGGACATGGTGGAGGAATCGAAGGAGCTGATCTTCGCGAGCGTGGCAGTGGGTTTGCTGGTGGCGTCGATTCAAGGGGTGCTGGGAGGCGTGTCGTTCGCGCTGGTGGGAATTCCGACGCCGGTTTTCTGGGGGGTGCTGATCGCGTTTTTTTCGCTCGTGCCGGTGGTAGGTTCGGCGCTCATTTGGGTGCCAGCGGCGCTTTGGCTTGGATTCACCGGACATTGGGGGAAGGCTTTGCTGGTGGTGGTGATTTGCGGCGGGGTGTCCACGGTGGCGGACAATATCGTACGGCCAATGCTGTTGCGGAACCGGACGCGTTTGAATGAACTGCTGCTTTTTATAGGAGTGCTGGGCGGTTTGGAGGCGTTCGGGCTGCTGGGGCTGGTGGCGGGGCCGACGATTGTGGCGGCGGCGATGGGCGTGTTCCGTGTTTATATGGAACGTCGCGACGAGCTGGCGGCGAAGGGCGCGTGAGAGCGCCGTAGGATTCCGGAGACGGAAAGGGAATTGCGCGTTAGTGGGGGCCTCGCGGCCCTAGCGGTAGCCAGGCTTTCACGCTGGGAAACGCCGACGGGGAAACTAAGTTCGACGCGGCATGGGTGTGCTAGAGTACCCGGCTCGGATGAGTTCCAATAACCTAAGACCCGCTCCGGCTCATACAGAGCTGCCGCCGACGAAACTGCGGTGGCGGTGCGAGCTTGCGCGCATACCGTTTGAAACCACGGCGCAAGCGGAACTGCGCGAAGGGTTCATCGGACAAGAACGCGCGCTGCGAGCGCTGAAGATGGGCGTGGAATTGTCAGCGCCAGGTTACAACGTATTTGTGTGCGGACTGGCTGGAACGAGCCGGGGCGGGACCATTGCAGGGATGATCGAGGATTTACACCCACCGACGAAGCCCTCGATGGACCGTTGCTACGTCAACAATTTCAAATTGCCGGACCGGCCGAGGCTGCTTTCGCTGCCGCGAGGCCAAGCGAATTCCTTCAAGAAGGATATGCAGGCGGGAATAGATTTCCTGCGGCGGCGGATTCCCCAGGTATTTGAGGGCGAACCGTTCCAGCGACAAAAGGGGCGGATCGTCGAACGGTTTACGGTGCGTGAAAAAGAGCTAATGGACGATTTCACGCGGCGAATTGCGCGGGAGCAATTTGCGCTGGGGCACATGCAGGTAGGAGCGGTGGCGCTGCCGGAGATTTTTCCGGTGCTCGAAGGGCAGATGGTGCCGATCGAAGACATTTCCAAGATGGTGCATGAAGGGAAACTCGAATCTCCGGTCGCTGAAGACATTGAGAGAAAATACGAGCAGTTCCGGCAAGAGTTCACCGTGGTTTACCGGAAGACGCTGACGCTATCGCGGGAGCTGGCGAGCGAGTTGAGTTACCTGGAACAGGAAGCGGCGTCGGTGCTTGTGGATGGAGTGATCGAGGAGTTGAAGGAAAAATATCCCGGGACGAATGTTGCGGAGTATCTCGAGGAGGTCCGGCACCATTTGCTGGACAATCTCGATCCGTTTAAAGAGCGCGAAGGTGAAGGTGAGCAGGAGGGCGAGGCGCCCGATGGATTACCGAAAATGGCTGGCTCGGGCGGGCCGGAGCGCGACCCATTCCGCGTGTATGGCGTGAACGTGATTTTGGCGCACAATGACGAAGAGGAACCGCCGGTAATATTTGAGACGACGCCCACTTACGCAAATTTGTTCGGGACGATTCAACGCGCTTACGACACGAGGGGCGGGTGGACGAGCGACTTTATGGATTTGCGCGGCGGTTCACTGCTGCGGGCGGACGGCGGGTTTTTGATTCTGTATTCGCTGGAGGCGCTCTCGGAGGTTGGGGTTTGGCGGGCGCTGAAGCGGACGCTGAATCACAACCGGCTGGAAATTCAACCCCTGGAGATGTTCTATCCATTTGGCGGAAGCGCGCTGAAGCCGGAAGCGGTGGAGATCAACGTCAAGGTGATTCTGATCGGCGACCGGCAGCTGTACGAAATGTTGTATGAGTACGAAGAAGACTTCCAGAAGATTTTCAAAGTGCGGGTGGAGTTTGACGAAGAGATGCCGATGAGCGACGGGGTAATCGCGGAGTATGCGGGGCGGCTGCGCACACTGTCGGAGAAAGAAGGGCTTTCGCCATTCGACCGCGGGGCTTTTGCGGCGATGCTCGAGTACGGCGTTCGCAAGGCAGGCCGGCGGAACAAAGTGACGGCGCGGTTTGTGGACATCGCGGACTTGGCCCGCGAAGCGCACTATGCGGCAGCGGCTGCGGGCGAGACGGTGGTGCGCGCAGCGCACGTGCGGAATGCGCTGGCTTCGAAGATGGAGCGGCACAATTTAATCGAGACACGAATCCGCGAGATGATCGAGGAAGGGACGCTGCTCGTCGACGTAACGGGAGAGCGCGTGGGACAGGTGAACGGGCTGAGCGTGATGGAAATCGGCGGGTATTCGTTCGGGAAGCCGGTGCGCATTACAGCCTCCGCGGCCCTGGGCAAGGCGGGGATCATCAACATCGAGCGCGAAGCAAACCTGAGCGGGCGGTTTCACGACAAAGGCGTGCATATCATTTCTGGCTATTTACGCAGCCTGTTCGCGCAGGACAAGCCACTATCGCTGGCGGCGAGCATCTGCTTCGAACAATCGTATTCGGGAGTGGATGGAGACAGCGCAAGCTCAACGGAGATCTATGCGCTGGCATCGGCGCTCTCCGGAATTCCGTTGAGGCAGGATATTGCCGTAACAGGATCGATGAATCAGCAGGGAGACATTCAAGCGATCGGCGGAATCAACGAGAAGATCGAAGGTTTTTTTGATGTTTGCCGGATCAAAGGGTTGACCGGGACGCAAGGAGTGCTCATGCCGGAGTCCAACGTCGAGGACTTGATGCTGCGGGAAGACGTGATGGATGCGGTGGCGGCGGGGAAGTTTCATATCTGGCCGGTGGGCCGAGTGGAGCAAGGGATTGAGATTTTGATGAAGTCCACGGCCGGGCGGCGTAGTGAGGATGGCACGTTTGAAGCGGGAACGGTTTTGGGATTGATGAATGATAAATTGACCGAGATGGCGAAGACACTGAAACAGTTCGAGTAGCATTTCTTCAGGATTGCCATACCAAGAAGTGTTCCGCGGGAAAGACAAAAAAGAATGTAACTTCTACGGATGCTCCGGGGGAGGGGCGACGTAGGCTTGACGATGGTCGACGCGAAAAGCTGAGGTGAGCGGGGCCTCTGCTGGGGCGGTCGAGGAACTCGCGGGCGGAGAGTCTGTGACACGAACGTCGATTAAGTGGATCTTTCCATCATGCACAGGCGGGACGAAGCCCAGATTGTATTCGTGGCGGACGAGTTGGGCGATCTCTGCGAAGACAGCAGCAAAATCCTTGCTGGTTCGGGGGAAGTATGCGCGGCCTCCGTCAGCTTCGGTGATTGCTTTTAGCTCTTGATCAGCTTGGGCAAAGGCTTCGGCGGCGGCTTGCTCCTTTTCTGGAATGGGCGGCCCTTTCTGGGAATGCTTTTTCTCGGCAGGTTTAACGCCGCGCAATTCACCTGCAAGAGAAACTGCGAAGATGCGCACGTCGGTGGATTTCAAGCGGGACAGAAGATATTGCGCAGCGACAGGCGGCGAAGTATCGACACCAGTCGAGAGCAGGACGAGCGATTTCTTGCCTGGAAGGCGCGCCAGCCAATCGAGAGTGGTGGCAAGGCTGGAGGCGAGATTCAACTGCCCAAACCCCAGGTTGAAGTGTAACTGGTCTAGTGCCGCCTCGGCAGCGAGTTTGTCTTGCGTGAAGTCAAGGATGGGTTCGGCCGCTTCGTTGTAACGAGCGATGGCGACGCGGTCACCGGGTGAGAGACCATCGAGCAGGGCATGTACGGCTTGAAGATGGCCACCTTGGAGGAGATAAACGGCGGGACCGGCTTCGATGAGAAGTAGAATTTGGGCAGGCTCGTCAACACTGAGGAAATCCGTGATGGGCTGCTCGGCGCCGTTATCTAAGAGATGGAAGTCTTCCCGGTGGAGGCCCAGGACGAAATTTCCGCGAGAGTCGGTGACCACGACGCCAACGTTAACGCGGTCCACGCTGACACGAATGTCGGGAGCTGGATGAGCGGGCTGCTGTGGAAGAGCAGGGGGGGCGAGCATGAACGTGTATGAGAGAAAAAGAGCCGCGCGGCGTGGAGAGGTAAGAAGCATGGTCAGAATTTGAATCGTAGACCGACGACGGAAAAGTCAGAAGCCCGGTCCCGCATCAGGTTTCCAGAAAGCGGAACAGGGCTGGCAATTTCTATAAGGAATGGGCGGAACGTTGGGCTAGGGCTTGGTTGGATTCTGCGTCGGGGTTGCCGTTGGAGCGGCAGCAGGAGCAGCGGCGGGAGCGGGGCTCGCGCCGGCGTCCTTGGGAGTAGAAAGGTAGCCCGTGGCCTGGTTCTTGCCAACGTCAAAAACCACGATTTCATAAGGAGACATTCGAGACGCGCCTTTGACATAGAACTGCACGGGCTCGCCGGCGGTTTTGTCCTTCTTTTCGATGGTGCGGTCGTCCACCAGGACGGTCAGAGTGTACTTTGATTTTTTCGGATCCGTCTTGTTGAGAGTGAGCTGCGTCGGTCCGACCTTTTGTCCGTTCTTCGATTTCGTGATTGTGAATTCGTAGTAGTTGCGGTCGCCGCGACGCTTCAAATCCTCGAGGTCGTCGTGGTTGCGGGCAATTAGACCGCTCATGACACCCATGTCGCCGGTAGCACGCTCGAGTTTTCCTTTGGTGGCTTCGAGATCAGTCTTCGTGGCCTCGATGTCTTTCTTAGCGCCGCCGACTTCAGTGGCCACAGCGCCAATCTGTTCCTGGCTTTCCTTCTTGACCTGAGACAATTGCGCGGTGAGCTTTTGGTCCGAAGCAACCTGTTCCTTGCGGATGGCTTCCGCGCGGCTCTTGGCTTGGGCCAGCTCAGAGACAGTCATGCCCATTTTTTGTTCCGTAACTTCGATGTGGCCCTTCAAATCGGCGAGCCGCGTATTGGCCTGTTCGAGCTGTGCGGTCAAGACCTTGCTTTGGTCCTGCTCTTTGGCAAGATTTTGCTCCAGGCGGGAAATCCCGGAATAGCCCAAATAGCCGAGCGCAGCTAAGACGATAAACAGTACGACAAAGAGCACCGCGATCCAGCGCGGCGTTCCCGTGGATTCATAACGATAGGACTCTTCTGGACTCGGCACATTCGGAGAAATGCTCATTCCCCCTCCTCGGTCATGGCTCCAGGATGGGTTCTGGATGCCGATGGAATTATCTCCCGCAACTCGCGCTGTGTCTAGGTGTGGTCAACGGGACCTGCTTCGCCGTGTGCGAGCTTTGCCCGCTATTTTGCGGCTTGGGGGAAGCTCCGGCCAGCGAGCAAAGATTGAAGTAGTCAGACCGCCGCGGGGCGTAAACTCGCCGCGCACAACACACCACACTGGACGAACGGCTTCGACGATATCATGGAGAATTTTGTTCACAGCGTTTTCGTAGAAGATGCCGAGATCGCGATAGGCGAGTAGGTACATCTTGAGAGCCTTGAGTTCGATGCATTCCCTGCGCGGCATGTATTGGATAGTGATGGTGCCGTAGTCGGGCAGTCCGGTTTTTGGACAGACGGAGGTGTACTCTGGAAAGCGAGTGGTGATAACGTAACCGGGGAACTGATTGGGCCAGGTATCGAGCTTTGGCAATTTGGCTTGGATGCCGGCGCGGGCGTGGTCCGATGTGTAGTCAGCCATATCGACCCCTATTGTACGATAGCTGAGAAGCGGCCGCCTCTTGCCGAACCGCGGCATATCCATTATCCTCTGCAAAACGGGCCACCCAGAAGCTTTCGATGAACTGCCCAGCATGTCAAACCGCCTGCCGGCGTTCGAGGCGGCGATCCATCGCCGACTATTTTTTGAGCGCAGCGGGTGTAGTTCCATGGCGTTGCCTTGTCTGTGAAAGGCGGTTCCATGCACGGGCCATACCTCTTGGCCAAATTTTTTATGCACGGTGCGGAATTTGCGGCAACCTCGAGCTGCAGCGCATCTCCGCGGAAAAGGTTCCGGGAGTGATGTCCCGGGTGGGACGGGGGCTAGGGCTGTCAGCGTTCCGCTGCGCTCCCTGCCGCTATAAATTCTTTTCGCTACGGCCGATGTTGCCGGCGGAACAAATAGGGAGAGAAAGAGCAGAGAGCCCAACGGCGAAATACTAAGTCAGTACCTCCGCAGTACCGCTTCGAGCAGTACCAGCCCAGGACTTTGCAGTACCTCACACCCCGTACCAATTGCAGCCTGTTGCCTTGACGCAAATCCCTCTAGTCTATCTCGCCACGGGAGGGATCCATGGAAACAAGCATTCGCGTCCTAGTAGCCAACCGTCCTCGGCTGTTACGGGAGCTTGTGCTCTCGACCCTTTCCGAGCAAACGGGGATCAGCATCGTCGGGGAAGCGGACAACGAGAAGGATATCCCGTCACTGGTGGCGGAAACGAAACCAGATTTTCTCTTGATTGCGCTGGATGAATCGCGGCGGCGCCCGCCAATGTGCGACCAACTGCTACGCAAGCATCCGGGGCTGGGAATAATCGCAGTGGCGCCCACCACGAACGTGGGAATTTTTTACTGGGCGGCGCTCGAGATTCATTCGACAACGATGGAAGCGAGCGAAGAAGCGCTGCTGGGAGTGATCCGGAACAATGCGTCGCGGCCGGGCGGAGCAGTCTGATGAACGCAATCGTATCACTGCGGCGGTGTGCAAATTGGGCAGGGGATGGAGCGTTGGGGGGGCTGCTGATTTGTTTGAGCGTGTGGTCGATGGTTCCTGGACGCGTTTTGGCGCTGGAGCGAGCTGCGCCGAACGAACCGGGAAGGAGCCAAGAGTCGAGCAAGCAAAGCTCGCAAAGGACAGTAGATCGAAGCGTGCAACATTCCGCGGACATGGTCGCCGACAATCTTGAGCGTGTGGCGGCAACGGCGGCACAGATCCTGCAACTCCTGAACAAGGATGCGGGATTAATGGTGGAGTTCAAGCGGCTTTTGGCGCAAGCGGCAGGCGCAGACGGACAGCTTCTGGACGAATCGGACCTTTCTGACGCGGCAGTAGGCGAGCGACTCAACGAGGATCTGCGCGCGCGCGTACTAGCGACGCGGTTATTGCAGCGATACGGGTATCTATTGCCGAAGGTGAATCCAGATTCCGAACTTGCGGCCGAGCGCAACCTTGTACTGCAAGACCGCGCGTATGCGATGGCTCACGCGGCGGAGCGAAACGGGGACTCGCGCACGGTTCCACCAGTCACACAGACCGCGGGCTGCGATCCGCAGCGCTCGTCCGATTGCGACTTTTCACCGAGGGAACCGGATCGGAGTTTTGCTTCAGGGGAGGATGAAGGACAACAGGATCGACCGACGGAGCAGACGACGCCGTTCGAAAGTTACCCTGCGGCCCCATCGCGAAAAGAAACGGTGCAAGCGCCGCGAGAACTGCGCGCCGATTTATCCGTTTCCGACACGGGAGAAACCCTGCTGACTTCAACGCAAGGAAACTCCGACGCATCGATGAATGCCACGAATTTCCGCGAAAGAGGAGGGTCGAAGGAAGGGGAAGGCCGGGCAACGATGCAGGCCGGGGAGTTCGTGCCATCCGCAACGGCACAGCCGGAAAACACTTTGGGGCCACGCTCCAGCCGAAACAACAAGGAACGCAGCTTATCGAACGGCCGGGGCTCCGAGTTTGCAGCCGCGGCACCCGAGCCTGTTCGCATGGTGCACCGGCCGAATCCTTACGCGGACGCGCCGTCGCTGTATGACATGTACGTTCAAGCATCCGCGCCAGTTCAGCATTCCGAGCGTTTCGGACTTGACGTTTTCCAGCACGACCGAGCGAACACCGGCGCCTTGCCGATGGATTTGCCGGTGGGGCCGGATTACGTGGTCGGGCCGGGGGACGGCCTTTCCATCGATCTGTGGGGCGGAGTTTCGCAAAGGATTTTTCGGACGGTGGACCGCGAAGGGCGGGTGCAACTCCCCGAGGCAGGACCGCTCCTGGTTTCCGGAAAATCGCTCGGAGTAGTTCAGGAATCGGTGCAGCGCGTGCTGCGAACGCAATTTCGCGATGTTTCGGCAGACGTTTCGCTGCTGCGCTTGCGCACGGTGCGCGTGTACGTTGTCGGAGAAGTAGCGGCACCGGGGGCCTACGATGTGAGTTCACTTTCGACACCGCTGAATGCGCTTTTTGCCGCGGGCGGAATAACACCGCGCGGATCGTTACGAGAGATCGAGCACTACCGCGGAAAAGAACTGCTCGAACAGGTGGACGCTTACGATCTCTTGTTGCACGGCATTCGCGGGGACCTGAAACGTCTTGAGAACGGCGATTCATTGCGAGTGCCGCCGCTGGGACCGAGCGTCAAAGTAGATGGAATGGTACGGCGCCCTGCTATTTACGAACTCCACGGAGAAAAAAATCTAAACGAAGTACTGGACCTTGCCGGAGGCATCTTGCCGGCGGCAGCGCTGCAGCACATCGAAGTGCAGCGAATCGCCGCACACGAGAAGCGCACGATGCTGAGTCTGGATGCAGGAGAAACCAGCGACAAAGAATTGCTGCGTGCCGCGTTTGAAAAATTCCAGATTCAAGACGGCGACGAAATCAACATATTCCCGATTGCACCGTACAACAGCGGAGGCGTGTATCTCGAAGGGCACGTGCTGCGCCCCGGCAGGTATTCGTTTCACGAGGGAATGAAGCTGACGGACTTGGTGTCTTCCTACAAAGAGCTTCTTCCTGAGCCTGCGGAGCGCTACGCCGAGATTGTGCGGATTGCGGCGCCGGATAATCGCCCGGTGGTGGAAAGCTTCAACCTTGCCGCTGCGATGGAACATCCGGAAAACGCGCCAAAGCTCGAACCGCTCGATACGGTACGCATTTTCGGCCGGTACGAGCTTGAAGCCGCGCCGGAAATTTTGGTTACCGGCGAAGTCCGCGCGGCGGGCCGCTATCGCGCTTCCGGGCAAGAACGCTTGCGCGACGCCATTTATCAGGCGGGAGGAATTACACCGGAAAGCTGGCTGGAATCCGCGCAACTTTTCCGCGCCATGCCCGACGGAACAACAAAAGTGTTCAGCATCTCGCTGAGGGCGGCACTGGCCGGGGACCCGCTCGACAACATTGTGGTCGAGCCACGAGACCACATTCTGGTGCACCGCCAGCCGGAGAGAGTGAATCCTGCGAGCGTGTACGTTGGGGGGGAAGTCTCTCGTCCAGGACGCTATCCGCTCGCTAGGAACATGCGTGTTTCGGATCTGGTACGTTCCGCGGGAGGAATGCTGCGGAGCGCGAATCCCTCAGGCGGTGACCTGGTGCACTACTCGGTTATTACAGGGACTGATGCCAGGCCGTCCGGTGAACAGACGGTCGATTTAACCAGCGCCCTGAACGGCGAGGGAGCTACGGACGTTTTGCTAAACGACGGTGACGTGCTGACGGTGCCGCAGCGGGCGCGTTGGAGGGACATCGGCGCGACTGTAACGCTGCGCGGTGAAGTGGCGAAATCTGGAGTGTACGGGATCGAGCCGGGAGAACGATTGAGTTCGCTGCTGCGGCGCGCGGGAGGATTGCTGCCGACAGCTTACCCAGAGGCAGCGGCGTTCGAGCGCATCGAAGTACGGAAGATGCAGGAACAGAGCAGGCAGGATCTGATACAGCGTCTTGAGCAGGAATCAACGGTAGTGAAGACGGCGATTACTACCAGCGGTTCGGAGGAAGCGGCGCTGCAGCAGGCCGCGTTGCAGCAGCGCCAGCGAGTTGTGGACGGATTGCGGCGGGCGCCAGTCAGCGGGCGTCTTGTCGTGCATATTCGACAGAACCAGAAAGATTTTGTCGGTTCTCCGGACGATATCGAGTTGCGCGCAGGGGATTCGCTCGAAATTCCCAAACAACCCGGGTTCGTGTTGATCGTCGGCCAGGTTTATAACTCGAACGCGATCACCTACACGCCGGGAAAGAACGCGGCTTGGTATCTCTCTCGCGCGGGCGGCGCCACCGGGCTGGCCAACAAGCGAGCCATTTTCATTATCCGCGCGAGTGGGGCGGTGACCAGCGGGAGCGGAGGGATGTGGTCTGGAGGAGTGTTGTCATCCGCGATCGGTCCGGGCGACACGATTATGGTTCCAGAACGAGCGGTCGTTGGCAGCAGCGTATGGAAAAACTTGGTAGCCATCGCGCAGATTGCACAAGCCGGAGCATTGGCTGCGGCCGTGGCAGTTCCTTGAAGGTCCGGCGCGGCAGAGGAATCCACTCGGTAAATAAGTAAGGAAGGAGAGACGCACAATCGTGAGCACGGTACAGCCAGACGTCGAGGCCGAGGAGGCAAGGAGCGGTTCGCGCACCGCGCACGAGCAATTCGTGGGGCGGCTCCGGCTGTTTTGGGACGCGCGCAAGCTGCTGTTTCTCACGTGCGTGCTGGGCGGAATGGGAAGCCTGGGAATTGCGCTGCTGATTCCAGCGCGATACGAAGCCACGTCGCAACTCATGCCTCCGGACGGGCAGTCGGGTTCCGGCATGGCTTTACTGTCGGCGGTGACGGGGCGCGCAGGAGGACTCGGAGGGGTCGCCGGCGACTTGCTGGGGGTAAAGAATTCCGGCGCATTGTTCGTCGGCATTCTCGAAAGCCGCACAGTCCAAGACCGGTTGATCGAACAATTCAATTTGAGGCGGGAATACCACACGGCAAAGATGGAGGATGCGCGCGCGAGCCTCGCCGCACATACCCGTATTGCGGAAGACCGCAAAAGCGGCATTATCGCGGTGACAGTGACAGATCACGAACCACCTGTCGCGGCAGCGATGGCCGAGGCGTATGTCAACGAGCTAGACCGGCTCGTCGAGCAGGTGAGCACATCCTCGGCGCGGCGCGAGCGGATTTTCCTGGAAGAGCGGCTCCGCGCGGTGAAGCAAGACCTCGACAGCGCGGCGCGAAAGTTCAGCATCTTTGCGAGCAAGAACACGGCTATCGACATCCCGGCGCAGAGCAAGGCCATGGTCGAAGCGGCGGCTACGCTCGAAGGACAGCTGATCGCGGCTGAAGCGGAACTACACGGTCTGGAGGCGATGTACACAGAACAAAACGTCCGCGTGCGGCTCTACGCGCGCGAGTGAGCGAGCTGCGTGCGCAGCTGGGCAAGATGGGCGGCGAGAGCGGAACATCCGCAGCGCCATCCTCGGAAACGGATGCTTCGTTGTATCCGGCAATCCGGCAGCTTCCCCTGCTTGGCGTGACGTATGCCGATCTGTACCGGCAGACAAAAATTCAGGAGACCGTCTACGAGCTGCTGACGCAGCAGTACGAGCTGGCAAAAGTGGAGGAAGCCAAGGAAGTGCCCAGCGTAAAAGTGCTGGACGCAGCGGTTGTGCCAACGAAGAAATCGTTTCCGCCGCGGGCGACTGTTGACGGCAGTGGGCACGGGGTTTGCGATTGTGGCTCATGTGCGCGTGGATTCTTATCCGGCAAGCCTGGCGGGAAATCGATCCGCAGGATCCGGGAAAACAATTTGCGGCCGAAATTGCGGGAACGCTTCGCGCGGATGCTATGCGCGTGGCCCCGGCAGCAGCAGTCCTTGCGCAAGCGCTGGCAAGAATGAGGATTGGCGCCAACTCTTCGAAGAAATCACCGCGCGGGCGCGAAGAAGAGACGCCTGGCGAGGGCTCGGATCTTGCGAGCGCAGCACGAAACGGACTGGGGTAGGGGAGAAATGAGCGGAACAGCTACACGCCGGTCTCCAGCGCCATCCGCGGCGAACCCCGCGACAGCCCAGCGAAATTTCGCGAGAGATGTGGCAGCCTGCCGCGGAAGCGTGGCCTGGAGGTGCAAAAGCCGCTCGGGACCGCGCAGGAGTCGCGCGCCAAGCCGCGTACGTGGCGATTGATTTTGTTTTGGTTTGTGCTGGAGGCGCCGGCGTTTTTTTGCTGCGGTTTGGCTTGGGAAATCCCTTTTCGCTTTCGGCTCTTTCTCCTAGAAGCCTTCTGCAACAAGCTGAGTCCGCAAGCTATCCCGGATTTCTCGTACTCTATGCCGGCCTCGTGGTGCTGGCTTGCATGAGCCAGGATTTGTACCGCACGGCGCGAGCGCGAAGTGCTTGGGAGGAAAGCGCAAGCGTTGTAAAGGCTGTTGGATTCGCAACAGCCCTTCTAGTGCTGTTTATTTTCACTTCAGGGAACAAAGAGATTTCAAGGCTGGTGGTGGCTTGCGCGGGAGGCTGGAATGCCGGCGGACTTGCTGGGTGGCGTTACGCGAAGCGTTACTACGTTCTTCGAAGAGCCGAACGCGGCGAAGGCGTTTCCCGAGTGCTGATTGTGGGAGCAGGGAAGCTTGGACGAGCCCTGTCGGCGTGGCTCGAAGAGAACAGGCAGTTGGGCTACCAAGTCTGCGGGTTTCTGGATCCTCATCCGAATGGTGACGAGCGTGTCTTGGGCTCCGTGGGCGATTTGCGCAAGGTGGCGCTGGGGCAATTTGCAGACCAGTTGTTCGTGACGCTCCCCGCGGACCGCGAAATGGTGAAAGAGATATTTCTTGAAGCCCGGCAGTTGCGGTTGAATCTGAATGTGGTGCCCGATCTCTACGATGGATTGGGATGGCGTGCTCCGATTGAAATGATTGGGGGATTCCCGGTGATCGAGCTGCATGCCGAGCCGATACCGGCGCTGGGCTTGGCTGTGAAGCGAGCCCTCGATGTGCTGGGGTCCGCGGTGCTGCTTGTGCTCAGCGCACCGGTTCTGGCCCTCGCCGCCCTCTGGATTCGCTGCGATTCGCCAGGGCCATTGTTTTATTCCGCGATGCGCGTGGGAAGGAAGGCGCGCAAGTTCCGGTGCTACAAGCTGCGAACGATGGTGGCGGACGCAGATGCGCAAAAAGACGAACTTCGGCAGACAAACGAGCGCAACGGGCCGTTCTTCAAGATGGAGAATGATCCGCGCGTCACGCGCTGCGGGCACTGGCTTCGAAAATTCAGCATCGATGAGCTTCCACAACTTGTGAACGTGTTGCTGGGCGAAATGAGCCTGGTGGGGCCGCGGCCGCATCCGGTGGATGATTTCGAACGCTACACCATCGAGCATCTGCGGCGTCTGGACGTAAAACCGGGTGTGACGGGGCTTTGGCAAGTGACGGCGAGACGCGATCCTTCGTTTGACACCAGCATGGTTCTGGACCTCGAGTACATCGAGAACTGGAGCTTGAGGCTGGACTTGATCGTACTGCTGAAAACGATTCCGGCCGTCGTTCGGGCTGAAGGGAACTGACGTCATCGAATGAGTCTTTCATCATTGCCAGCAATCGGCACAGTAATACGAAAGCCCTCTGCTTCCGCCCTCGGTCTTGCTACAAGAGCGGCGTTTGGGCAAGGCAGGCTCGGCGTCTGGGGAAAGCGATCCGCCTTGTCTCTTCTCGACCAGGGACTTACTGCGGGCGCCGGCTTCGGATTGAATCTGGTGCTCGCGCGATGGATGCCGGCTGCTGGAGTACGGCGCGTTTGCCGTTGCGTATTCCGGGATATGTGTTTGTGTCCGGTTTTCACAATGTTCTCTTGCTCGAGCCGATGAGCGTGGTAGGGCCTTCACGGCATGGTGGGAGGCTGCCGGCATATTTCCGCGCGCAAATCTCAGCGCATGCTGAATGGGTCGGAGCGCTTTCTCTCATGCTGTGCCTGATAGGTCTGCTCTTGCGGCGGTTCCTGCCAGACAGTCCGTTGATCGGACCCGTGTTGGGCGGGGGAGTGACGCTACCGTTTTTATTACTTCTGAGCCTTGCGCGGCGGATGTGTTACGTCGTAGAGCGCCCCTCGCTGGCAGTACTGGGGAGCGGAACCTATGCTTTGCTTATCCTCTGCGGACTCGCTGCACTTGGATACACCGGCCAATTGAGTCCTCTGACGGCCTTCGTGCTGATGAGCGTTGGCAGTTGCGTTGCGGCAGGCTTACTGCTGTGGCGACTTGGGCTGACGAAGTTACGCCCGGACGGGGAATGCAAGATTCCACGCCTCAGCATATTCCGGGAAAACTGGGGTTATGGCCACTGGCTAACGCTAACCACACTCTTGTCCTGGATTGCGGTTCAAGCACAAGTACTACTTGCAGCGAGTCTGCTTGGGCTGACTTCGGCCGGCATCCTGCGTGCCATGCAACTCCCCGCACTGGCCATGTCGCAAGTGATCGCTGCCACGATGCAGATCGTTCTTCCCAGTATTTCCAGAGAACTGGGCCGGGGAGACTTTCACCGTCTTCACCGCAAGGTTGTGTTCGCTTCGGGCTTTTTGACAGTGGTGGGATGCCTGTTCGTTGTTTCGTTGGCCTTGTTTTCACGCCAGGCGGAGCACTTCTTTTATGCGGGCAAATACGAAAGGTATGCTTGGTTGATTCCAGTCCTGGGGCTCGCTCCGGTCTTCACGGGATACGCCTCCAGCTTTTCCTATGCTCTTCGAGCTTTGGGCAAATCCCGCTACGAACTCTTCGCTTATGTGCTTTCCGCGTTGACCGCGCTGGTGAGTAGTGTGGCACTCATGCCGCGCTGGGGTGTGACCGGAGGGGCTACCAGCGTGGTCTCAAGCACGGCTGTTCTGGCAGTGGCGATCTATTTTTCCTACCGCCGGTGGGGAACTCCGGTGCCGCGTCAGCCAAATGCGCACGCATAAAGGAACGAGAGGGACACGTGAATCATGAAGCCGGTGTGGGCACGACGTCAGACGATGGGGAAGTTCTGGAAGCACACTCTTTTCCAGAATTACGTGGAAATCGGGCAAATCTGACAAATCTAGATGAGGAGCCGGAGTGGGAGGAAACTTCAAAGCAGTACCTGGAGCTCACGGCAACCGAAGCACATCTGATCTCCTTTCGGTATGTTTGGCCATGGCTCCGCAATCGCTCCGTGCTGGACCTTGGCTGCGCAAAAGGCGTCTATCTACGGCAGTTGAGGGAAGACTCGCTGGGGATCGACATCTCGAAACCCAATTTGGAACATTGCCGGGGACTAAACCTTCGTGTAAAAGCGGCGGATTTGAACCGCGACTTGCCGATTCCCTCGGGGAGCTTTCAGGCGATTCTTTGCTCTCACGCGCTAGAGCACGTTGATGCGCCGATCCATCTGCTTCGCGAGTGCAGCAGAATTCTGGTCCCGGGGGGCAAATTGGTTTTGGGGCTCCCGATTGAGACCAGCATGGTGAACCGTCTGCGAGGGCAGAGATATTTTTACCACCATCCTGGACATCTCTACAGCTTCAGTCTCGAAAATATCGACGTGCTCTTGCAGAAGACGGGCTTTGCGATCGTGCGTTACTACTTTGAGCCGCGCATCGTGCGAGTTCAGCCATGGCTGTCTCTCATGCAGCGTCTTTGGCCACAGCTGATGTATCCGTTAGCTCTAGCTTACTGGGTGGTGGCCGGAAGGGCGACGGAAAAAGGTGTCCAGGCAAGCGCAGAAGTTGAGACTTGCAGAGGATCTGATTGACATGGCCGATTATTCAAGAGCTTTGAGATCTTCGAGGCGGCTGGAGGCCTTTAACTCGGGTGCCGAGCCTTTCTCGTATTGGGACTGGACAGATGGCCAAGAAGTCGGGCGTGCGAGCGGCATGTATCAGACGCCCTTGGAGCTGGTGCGCTACCTCATGATCGGAGTGCCATTGGCGCTTTGGATGAGGGACCGCGCGGAGAGAGCTACTTTCTCCTGGTTTCTATCTACCTGCTTCTTAGGCCTTTCAGCGCCTGCTCTGTTTTTTACATTTCATCGAGCGGGCTGGATAGCGGTGGGGCTCGAGGTTTTGTTGTGGCTGGCGTTCACGCAAAAAACCAAAAAGGTCATGGTCTTCGCACTCGCTCTGCTGGCATTCGGGATGCTTTTTTCGCAAAAAGTGGAGTCTCTGTACACGCCGTTGACAAGAGCAGCGCGCGGAGAAATTGACGTCGGGGGCGAAGAGTTTCTTCGCGGTCGCGGCGCTCTCTGGGTGATTTTTCTGGATTCTCTGTTTTCCAGTAAGCCTGCGATCTGGTTCATCGGAAAAGGGGGATCGATTGCAGAGGGCTTCGTCCCCGGTTTGGCTGATGGCATCACCAATGAGCCGCATAACGACTTCCTCCGGATTCTTCATGCCTATGGAATTGTCGGGTTAGGCCTTTACCTGTTACTCCTTGGCCGATTCGCAGGGATTGCTCGCGGTTTGCGAAGGCGTGCAAGGGGCGGCTTCGATCATGACGTTGGAACAATACTGCTGACCGTTTTGGTTGCAACCGTTGTTATGAGCATTACGACGGAACCGATGCGCTACCCGACCTGCGTCTGGTACCTGTTCACACTGGCTTCCATTTCCATGCTGCGAACTCGAAGCTGCGCGGAACTGTCCGGAAAATGCCCCGAGCTTTCCGGAGCCAACGCATGAGATGGCAGCGGCAGTTTCGCAACAATCTCCGTTCCTATCCGGAATGGCGCTTTTCACCGCCGCACGTTCAAGTGAAGCGGTCCGTGCAAAGGTTTGGTTCAGCCTATGGCGGATACTTCGTTGACGAGTCGATGATTCGTCAAGAGGCAGTGGTCTACTCTCTGGGCATCGGAGAGGACATTTCGTTCGACCTTTCTCTGATCGAGAACATGGGAGTCGAGATTCAAGCCTTTGATCCCACGCCCAGGGTGAGCGACTGGATCGCATCGCAAACGCTTCCCAAACAATTTCGTTTTCACGAGATGGGCATCGCCGAGTTTGACGGCGAGGCGGCATTTCAGCTGCCGCCAAAGGCGGATTGGGTTTCACATTCGATGATTCCGGCACGGCAATACAGCCACGAGTCGGTGCGCTTCCCCGTTATGCGGCTTTCCACTGCGATGCACTCTCTGCAGCACGACAAAGTTGACGTCTTAAAAATGGACATCGAAGGAGCGGAGTATGCCGTGATCGAAGACATCGTCAGGCAATGTATTCCGGTCCGGCAGCTGATGGTGGAGTTCCATCACCGGCTGTGGTCCGGTGGAACCGGGAAAACAAGGCGGGCACTATCCCTCCTCGAAGCCCATGGAATGAAGATTGCTCATGTTTGCCCGAGGAAAGAAGTCTTCACATTCGTGCAAGTAGTTTAAGCATTGGAACCACAAGTCCGCGAGAAAGTCCGCAAGAACACAAAGAAGCCGATGAAAAGAGTTCTGATTATCGAAGCGCAGATCAAACGATACCGCAAACCATTCTACGAGCGGTTACACAAGGCGCTTGGCAAAGAAGGCGTGCAGCTGAGAGTCGTTTACAGCGCTCCGGCGCTTTCGGAAGCGCGGAAGCGCGATAATTGCGAACTGCCGCGCAACTACGGCGTAAAAATCAAGGGGTATTGGATAGGCAAGGGGCGCCTGCTCTTCCAGCCCGCGTTCCGCGAGGTAGTATCAGCCGACCTTGTCGTCGTCGACCAGGCCAACAGATTCCTCCTGAATCATTTCCTTCTATTGCTTTCGCTTTTTAAAGTGAAGAGAGCCGCTTTCTGGGGCTTGGGAGAAAACCTGCAAGCGGACCGGTCTCGTTTTTCCGAGTGGTACAAGGAGCGGACGCTGAACTGGGTGGATTGGTGGTTTGCTTACACAGAAGGTACTGCGCGCTATTTGCAGAAGCGAGGCGTGCCTGCAGCGAAGATCACGTCGGTGCAAAACTCCGTCGATACGCGAAGAATTCAAACCTTCGTGAAAAGCCTGACGTCAAACGCGAAGGCAGCGCTTCGAGCGAAGCTGGGCATCGCCCCATCCGTGCCCGTTGGAATCTTTGTGGGCATGCTTCACAGGGTGAAGTGCGTCCCATTTCTGATTCAAGCCGCGGAAAAGATACGGCAGAAGATTCCCGAGTTTCACCTGATTGTCGTTGGTGGAGGTCCGGACGAGGAAGAGATCAAGCAGAGCGCCGCACACCGTCCTTGGATTCATTGTGCAGGACCAAAGTTCGGAGACCGTAAATCGCAATTGCTCGCGATTGCTGATGTGTTTCTGCTTCCGGGCAGGGCGGGCCTTGCCGTCCTCGACGGCTTTGCCGCTGGCTTGCCTCTGATCGCCACCCGGCTTTCCATACATGGGCCGGAGATAGAGTATCTCGAAGAGGGGCGAAACGGACTCGTGACCGCTCCTGATCCCGAGGCTTACGCGCAAGCCGTGGCACTGCTGCTATCGAATCCCAAGGAGCTACAGCTGCTTCGGGAAGGGGCGGCGAACTCGGCAGAAAAATATTCGATTGAAGTAATGGTCGAAAATTTTAAAAAGGGAATCGTCCAGTGCTTGGCGCAACCGAGATGGCAGTGGGGCCGGTTAGATGACGCGGGGAACAACACACGCCATGAACCACATGGAGACCGGCAGCTCTTGGTCAGCGAGCAAAAATCATGAGGCATATGGATCGATCATTCGTGATGACGACGAGTTGGGACGACGGCCATCCGCTGGACATGCGAGTGGCGGAGATGCTGGCGAAACGCAGTTTTACGGGAACTTTCTACGTGCCACGCTCGAACCAAAAACCGGTGATGGACCGTTCGCAGATTTTGGAATTGAGCAAGGCTTTTGAAATCGGGGCTCACACTCTGGAACACGTCAGAATCGACCGGCTCTCCGACGCCGAAGCCAGACTCCAGCTTTCCGGTTCTCGCGAGTGGATCGAGGAATTGACCGGACAGAGCTGCCGCCTTTTTTGTTTCCCTGGCGGAAAGTTTCGGAATCGCCAGTTGCAGCTTGTGCGCCAGGCCGGATATCAAGCAGCCAGGACTGTCGAACTTCTCTCAGCCGCGAGCCCGCGGCGCGTCGACGGACTCTTCGTGATTCCGACAACCATTCAGGTCTTTCCGCACGGTTTGTGTGCGTATGCCAGGAATGCACTGAAGAGACTTTCCACGCCGCCACTGCGGAGGTTACTCCTATCACGGGATTGGCTGACACTCGCGAAGGAGTTGTTCGTTCGAGTCATGAAACGTGGCGGCGTGTTTCATTTGTGGGGCCATTCGTGGGAAATCGCTGAACAGCGTCAATGGCAGGCTTTGGAAGATTTTTTGGCATTTGCGGGGGCGCACTTGAAATCCGCGAGTTGCGTTACAAATGGGGAATTGTGCAGGGGAAGCGCGCCGTGAGGCAAGGCAAAGACCTGGCGATTGAATCGATGACGAGGGTGGACTACGACGCGGCGAGCCTTTCGTGGAAGGAAGGATTCTGAAGATTCTTGTGGCACACAATCGCTATCAGAAGCTGGGCGGTGAAGACTCTGTCTGTGAGTCTGAGATCAGGCTTCTGCGTGAAGCCGGTCATGAAGTTCATCGAGTATCGCCGGCAAAACGACGAGATTCAGGAATACACCTTCATAGAGAAGGCCAGCCTCTGCTGGCGAACATCCTGGTCGGAGCGCGCCAATCGTGAATTAGGGGAGATTCTTGCCAGGGAGTCGCCAGAAGTAGCCCACTTTCACAACACATTTCCTCTCATTTCTCCCTCCGCGTACTACGCATGCCGCGCGGCGGGAATCCCTGTGGTGCAAACGCTTCACAACTACAGACTCCTGTGTCCCAGCGGCAACCTTTTTCGAGACGGCGGCATTTGTGAAGAATGCGTTTCTCATTCTCTGCTCAGATCGATTGTTCATGGTTGTTATCACGAATCGCGCATAGCGAGCGCTGTGGTAGCAGGCATGCTCAGCGTGCACCGACTGCTGCGAACCTGGACGGAGCAGGTAGATCTCTTCCTTGTGTGCACAGATTTTGCCCGCAGGAAATTTATCGACGCAGGTTTCGACGAGACGCATATCCGTGTCAAACCGAACTTCATAGCTCCTGATCCCGGGGCGCGCTTCCGCGCGGGAAATACCGTGCTTTATATCGGCAGACTCTCGGAGGAGAAGGGCCCGCAGATCCTTCCGGCGGCGTGGTCGAGACTGGCTGCGGCAATCCCTCTTAAAATTGTGGGCGACGGTCCACTCCGCACCTCCCTGGAAAGCGATTGCGCGCGTCTAGGCGTTCAGAACATTCACTTTTCGGGCTGGCTCGACGCGCATGCCATCAGGGAACATCTACATGCCGCCAACTTCATCATCGTTCCAAGCGCTTGCTACGAGGGCTTTCCCCTGGCGGTGGCGGATGCCTACGCCTGTGGGGTTCCCGTTATCGCCGCCGGCCATGGCGGCCTGGCCGAAATTGTCCGTGACGGGTTCACAGGATTGCATTTCACGGTCGGCGACGCAGTAGACCTAGCCTCGAAGGTCCACTGGGCTTGGACGCATCCGGACGAGATGGAAACGATGGGCCGCGCAGCGCGCGCCGAGTTCAAGACAAAATACACAGCAAGCGCGGCGCTCAAGCATCTGGAGTCCGCCTATGAATGGGTACTCCCAGGACGTGATCGGTCCGCTGTGGTGACCGGAACTCTTGTCCAAAGAGAACCCGAGGCATTACGTGGACGCCAGAAAGGGGCCGCCTGAATGGAAGCAATTCTCAAGTTAATCGCGCCAATCCATCGTAAGTTTCGGTCCCAGAAATGCGATCTTTTTTTTAGCAGCTTGCGGCCCCGGCGCGGCGATTCGCTCCTCGATGTGGGCGGAGGAACTGGAATCCTCGGCGAATTCGGGCGCATGTATCGCTACTTTAGCGTCGTCCAAGTCATCAACCTGGATCCGCAAGTGATCGAAGAGGAAGGCTTGGAGCACGTGAAGTGCGGCATGGCGGATGGCTGCTGTTTGCCGTTTCGCAACCGGTCCTTCGACTGGGTATTCTCCAATGCCGTCATCGAACATGTTGGCGGCGCGGCCAGGCAGCAACGCTTTGCGGAAGAAATCCGCCGAGTAGCGCGGAAAGGATATTTTGTGGCGACTCCCAACAGGTATTTTCCTGTCGATCCCCACACGCTTATTCCTTTCTATCAATTTCTGTCTCCGGAGTGGCAGCGCAGGGTTTGCCGGTTTTCGCCAGGGTATCTGCGGCACTATGCACCTATCGATTTGCTTTCAATAGACGCTCTGCGCGCTTTGTTTCCAGAAGCGACGGTGCGAAAGATCGGCCTGCGAATGCTTCCCAATAACCTCGTCGTCTATCGATGCCTGGATTCATCAAGTTAGCACAGCCTATGGCGCGCAATTGCCTAACTGAGGCTGCCTCTTATGAAGTCCTGGGCGTGCGCGTGGACGCGGTTCAAATACAAGATGTGGTCTCTCGAATGGAGAAGTGGATTGGGCTGCGCGATGCCTGCCGCTTCATCGCCGTGACGGATATGCACAGCTTGATGCAGGCTCAACACGCCGCAAGCTTTAGGAAGATCTTGCACGACGCTGATCTTGTTGTTCCAGACGGTTTTCCTCTAGTGTGGCTGGGTCGCAGAAAGGGGTATCCATTGCGGCGGCGTGTTTATGGCCCTGAGTTGATGGAGCGCTTCTGCGAAGTAACGGCCGCCCGAGGCTATCGGCATTTCTTTTATGGCGGTGCGCCGGGAGTTGCCGAAGAGCTCGCTGCTCGCCTAACCGTGCGCTTTCCTGGTTTGCAAATTGCGGGCGCTTATTGCCCGCCTTTCCGTGCGTTGACGCAAACGGAGGACGACGAGGTAACCTCCCTAATCAACTGTGCGCAGGCCGATATAGTTTGGGTGGGACTTGGCGCGCCCAAACAAGAGCGCTGGATGTTTGAGCATCGGGCGGGCCTCACGGCACCCGTTCTTGTCGGTGTTGGCGCCGCATTTGACTTCCATACGGGAAGAAAGGCGCAAGCTCCCCCGTGGATGCGTGAGCATGGTCTTGAATGGCTTTTTCGATTGTCGCGCGAACCGGGCAGACTCTGGCGCCGCTACCTCATCTACGGAACACAATTTGTCGCGCTTGTCTTACTAGAAGCTCTGGGCCTCGGGAAGTTTCTCTAACACCCGTACTTTGTTACGCAGACTCTTATGCAAAGAAGGGAAGACGCAGTTGCTTGCTCAGGCCAGTGGACCGTGCGAAAATAACTGGACCGACCGTTTTGTACGGAAGCTAGCTTCTCCCCCGTACAGTTCTCCGGCGCTATCGTCTAGGGGTCTAGGACATCGCCCTCTCAAGGCGGAAACACGGGTTCGAATCCCGTTAGCGCTACCAAATCGAGCGGCTCCTAAAGGAATGCCAAGCCCAGAATGGCACGGCTTCTTTTAAGGAGCTACTCATATCGCAGTGCGACCATCGGATCGACGCGCATGGCCCGACGCGCGGGGATATAGCACGCGACGAAAGCTACGGCCGCAAGGATCGCAGCGACGGACGCAAAGGTTGCGAAATCGTTTGGCCCGATGCCATAGAGGAGTCCGGCCACGGCACGGCCCATGCCCAGAGCAAGCGGCAATCCCACCAACAAGCCAATGAACGCGAGCGTCATGCCCTGGCCCACAACCAGAAGAAAGACTTCCCGTGGTTTAGCTCCGAGAGCCATACGAATGCCGATTTCGCGGGTGCGCTCGCTCACTGCATAGGCAATGACGCCAAAGAGTCCTATCGCGGCGAGCACCAACGCAAATCCGGCAAAGGCGGCCATGAGTGTGCCTCCAATTCTTTGCGCGGTGACGGAGACCGAGCGTAGCTCCTCCATGGTCATGACGTCGAACACCGGCAGGTCGCGGTCCAGTGCCACAACTTGCGCGCGAATGCTTTCTTCCAGGCTTCGCGGCTCAGACGAAGTACGAACAACCAATGCCATCGTGCTCTCCGTCTGCTGGCGTAACGGGAAATACATCTCGGCGGGTGCTGGGACATCCAATTGGTTTTTTATGTTGCCCACCAAGGCCACCACCGTTCGCCAAGGGCGATCGTGCTGCGGGCCGCTGAATCCCATCCGTTTCCCGACCGGGTCCTCACCTGGCCAAAATCGCGCCGCAAACGCTTCATTGACGGCAACCACCGGCTGGCCTTCCGCGTAGTCTTGGCTATTGAACTCGCGGCCTCGGAGAATCGGCATCTGCATCGTCCGGAAATACAAGTTGCTGACGCTGCGGAAATTGGCCTCCGGTTCCTGACCTGGCTTTGGTTCTGAACTGCCTTCGATTCGAATCGTAGAGGTCCCATTCATCCCGCTCAACGGGATCATGTTTGCCGTCGCAGCGCCTTGCACCCCGGGAAGATTTTGCACGCGCTCAATAAGCTGCTCATAGAAATTAGCCGTCTGTTGGTCAGAAGTGTACTTCGCTTCAGGGAGGGCAACAGACATTGTGAGTAGCCTTTCAGGATTGAATCCGGGCGGAACGCGTTCGAGCCGGACGAAGCTTTTCATCATGAGCCCTGCGGTTAAGAGCAGCGCGAGCGAGAGCCCGACTTCGGATACTATGAGCGCACTTCGTAACACACCGCGGCGCCGTCCGGAGCCTGCAGATGGCGCGCCCTCCTTCAGCGTGTCGTTCACGTTCTGCCGCGAAGCCACGAATGCAGGAAGAAACCCGAAGACCAACCCGGTAACAAGGGAGACTACTGAGGTGAAAATCAGCACAGGGGTATTGATCGCGATCTTGCCCCAGCCGGGGATCATGCGCGCGAACTCCGGCGGGATGCGGATTACCTGCGCCTGAAGGCACCAGTAGGCGAACAAAATACCCAGGCCTCCACCGAGCAATCCCAAGAGCATGCTTTCGACAAGCCATTGCCGGATGAGGCGTCCCCGCGTGGCGCCCAAAGCAGAGCGAATCCCCGTTTCGCGCTGGCGACCGCTCGCGCGCGCCAGCAATAAGTTGGAAATATTGGCGCAAGCGATCAGCAAGACTAGCCCAACCGCCGCGAGCATGATAACGAGCGGCGCTCGCATCTGGCCGACTTCGCTTTCCACCAGCGGCATCACGTTCACATCGCGCCCGGTGTTGGTTTGAGGATACTGTCCTGCGAGCCGTGAGGCGATCCCGCTCATTTCCGCCTGAGCCCGCTCACGACTGACTCTCGCGGCCAAATGCGCGACGCCGTGCAAATAGTGAGACCTGCGGCTCGCTTCCTGCTGCGGCGTGAAGGCCAGCGCAGCCCATACCTGAGCCCCAGACGGGTAGTTGAAATTTGGGCCCATCACGCCGGCAATCGTGTAATCCATTCCGTTAAGCAACACGGTCTTGCCCGCAATGGAGGGGTCGGAAGCGAAATGGTCACGCCAAAGCGCATAACTCAGCATGGCGACGCGGTCCTTCCCTGGCGTGCCTTCCTCATCGAGGAACGTGCGGCCCAATATCGGCTGTGCCTCGAGGGCCGCGAAATAATCGGGAGTTACCAGAAATCCGTGCAGATGCTCGGGGTGATCGACCCCGCCTAAGTTAGCATTCCACCAACCTTGCGCCGCGATATGATCGAAGACGTGGTTTTGCGCCTTCCAATCGAGGAAGTTTGCCGGGGAGAGTTCATTGCGATCGACGCCGTTTGCTGGCAAGCGCTCCCAAAGCGCCACGATTCGGCCCTGATCCGTGAACTCGACAGGCCGGAACAAAAGTGCGTCTACTACGCTGAAGATGTAAGTGTTCGCGCCGATGCCCAAAGCAAGTGTTAGCAGTGCAACCGCAGTGAAGCCAGGATTTTTGCGCAACATGCGCAGCCCGAAGCGGATGTCCTCGATGATTTGTTCAAGCCAAATGGAGCTCCAGACAACCCGCGTTTCTTCTTTGACGCGCGTCACGTTGCCGAACTTTCGCATCGCCGCGTAGCGCGCTTCTTCGGGCGACATGCCGCGCTCGATGTTGTCCTGCGTCTCCCGCTCGATGTGATCGCGAATGTCCTGGTCGAGCTCTTCGAGCATGCGCTTGCGTTGCCTCATGGCTCACCCTCCTGCTCCGCCGGCCGCAGAATCCGCGCGATGGCTCCCGCCAGCTTGTCCCACTTGCGCGTCTCGAGCGCCAGTTGGCGACGGCCCTTGGGCGTCAGCTTGTAAAACTTGGCGCGGCGGTTGTTCTCGGAGGTGCCTTCTTCCACCGAGATCCATCCGCGCTTGATGAGGCGATGCAGCCCCGGATAAAGCGAGCCCTGCTCGACTTGCAACACGTCGTCGGAGTTGAATTCAATGGCTTTGGCGATGGCGTGCCCGTGTGTCGGGCCAAGCAGGAGGGTTCGCAGGATCAGCAAATCCAGAGTGCCTTGCAGCAGTTCGATGCGTTCGCGCTGTTCTTTGCTAGACATTCTAGGTGAGGGTATACACCTTCCAGTAGAATGTCAAGGTGAGCGCACAGATGGATTTCAAACCAACCCGTTCGCCGCGCGCGAAGCGTCCCGCCGCGCTGCAATCTTATTATCCGAAAGTCTTTAGGGACAGAACATGGGATCAACTTCGTCCCTGAAACTTGCGGAGGCATTTGCGGTACGTCTTTGGAGTGTCGAAGTCCTCGTATATCGCGCTCATGTCCTGCTTATAAACTCGAATCCGCATTGGGATCCGATAGACCACCTCTCGCGCGGATTTTGCACGAAAAAGCTCGTCCCGGAGGGCTGCCGAAAGAATGATGGGATGCCCGTACTTTTGCCCGTGCCGCGGCATCACGATTTCCTCACCCGTTTCACGTCTGAGAAACTCTCGAACAAGTTGCGTGACAGTTTGTTTTTTCAGAAGCGGATGGTCCACCGGGTAAATGAGGACGTTCGACGAGCGAGGCACACGCCTCAGCGCACAGAGGAGGGAACTTAATTGCCCTTCGCGCCACCCGCGATTGACCACCACTCGTGCCGCCCGCGGTACTGCAGGCCGCACGCGTTCTGCGTCGCATCCGAGGACCACTATGGGACGCTCATAGCCAAGACAGTTTTCGACTGCGATATGAAGCGCTGTTCTAGCTCCGAATCGCGCGAGGGGCTTGGGCATGCCCAGGTTCTTTGAGCTGCCGGCGGCGAGAATTATTGGAACGATCTTTGCGTGCCCTGTCATGCGGAAGGATGCGGCAGAATAAACGACCGAGTCGCAAATTGCCAGCGCGGATGGACTGCGCGCCATCCGGCGCTTCGTTTTCTCAAATCCAGAATCCCGTTTAGCCTTGCCTCCTCCAATCATTCGAAATAGAATGCGCCGGGCATCGCGATTCTTTCCCGAATCACGCCGGGCCGGGATGCGATCCCCGCCGAAGGCCAAGCCGAAACCAACGTGTACTCTCACCCATTTTCTTATCATCGCGCAGCAACGCTCGAAGAAGCGTCCAAGCTGGTTCTGCAACTAGGGGAGGAAGCCCGGCTGCTTGCCGGCGGGCAGAGCGTGATCCCGCTGATGAAGATGCGCTTGGCTCATCCAACGGCTCTTGTCGATATCAACGGCATCCCTGGTTTGAGCGGCATCGAGCACGACAACGGCGAACTGCGGTTCGGCGCGCTCGTGCGCCATGCTGAAATGGAAGCGTCCGAAATCGCGGCCTCCATCCCGATTTTGCACGATTGCGCGGCGGGAATTGCCGACGTTCAAGTGCGCAATCAGGGCACCATCGGCGGCTCGCTCGCGGAGGCTGATCCGAGCGGTGATTGGGGCGCCGTTCTCCTCACTCTCGAAACATCCGTGCACTGCGCTGGGTCTAAGAGCGAGCGGACCGTGCCGCTCGAAGAGTTCATCAAAGACGCCTACACAACGGTCTTGAAACCCGGCGAGCTTGTTCGTGAAGTGATTGTCAAAGTTCCGCCAAAAGGCAGCGGTGGCGCCTACGTCGCATTCAAAAGATGCGCCCCGGTATACGCCACGGTGAGCGCGGCGGTACAGCTCGTTCTGGACGCGAAGAACATTTGCAAGGACGCGCGCATCGTTCTCGGGTGTGTCGGGTTGACGGCCCTCCGCGCACGAGAAGCGGAGGAGGCGCTGCGCGGGAAGCCGCTCGACGCAAAAAATGTTCAAGCGGCCGCAGATGCAGCCTATGAGGCGGCCCAGCCGCAGAGCGATATGCGCGGCTCCGCGGAATACAAACGCGTGCTGGTTGCGGCTTTTGTAAAGCGTGCCATCGGCATCGCCGCACGACGCGCCCGCGGCGAGAAGGCGGAGGCGGGACACGAATATGCCGGACGCTGACAAAATTCTAGTTCGCATCCGTGTAAACGGCGAACATCGCGAAGCTACGGTCGAGCCGCGCACGCTGCTCGTGGAATTCCTGCGCGATCATCTGAATCTCACGGGTACGCATATTGGCTGTGATACCAGCTACTGCGGCGCGTGCACCGTGCTGCTCAACGGGCGCACGGTGAAATCGTGCACGTTGTTCGCTCCCATGGCCGACGGCGGCGAAATCACCACTGTCGAGGGACTTTCGACAAATGGCGAATTACATCCGGTGCAGAAAGCCTTTGCGGATTGCCACGGCTTGCAGTGCGGCTACTGCACGCCGGGGCTTCTCCTATCCACTGTTCATTTGCTTTCGAAAACGCCGCAGCCCACGGAACAACAAGTTCGCAAAGGGATTGCTGGCAACACATGCCGCTGCACCGGCTACCAAAATATTTTCAGAGCTGTTCTCGCCGCTGCTGCCGATATGGAGAAGCGCTGAGCATGGAGATCAAGTTTGGCGGGGAATTCGTCGTCAAGAAAAAACCGGAAGAGGTTTATAGCTTTTTGGTCGACCCTAATCGATTCTGCCCGTTGCTGCCCGACTATCAGAGCATGGAGCGGCTGGACGAAAAGAATTTTCTGGTGAAGCTGAGCGTAGGGATTTCGCACATTCGCGGCACGGCTGCGGTGAAGATGTCACTGATGGAAACTCTGCCGGAGAAGCACGCGGTCTATCAGGGAAACGGCGAGGTTCCCGGCGGCTCGGCGACGTTGCGTGCAGGTTTTGACCTGGAGCCCGCACCGAACGGAAGCACAAAAGTGAAATGGAGCGGGCAGTCCAACGTGATGGGACGCATTGCATCGCTGGCGGGCGGACTCCTCGAACCGCTTGCGAAAAAAAATGTGAAGAAACTGATCGACGGATTGCAGAAAGCTCTGAGCTAGGCGCGAGACCAAGCTATGCCAAAGGTAGTGCACACAAAACGCAAGAAAGCGAAATCGCAGGTCCCAGCGGCACACGACGGCGCACCGCCTTCCGCGAAGTGGGTCGGGCAGCCTATCCGGCGCAAAGAAGAAGATCGACTTGTGCGCGGCAAGGGCATTTTCGTCGATGACCAGAAACTTACCGGCATGCTGCACATCCGTTTCGTGCGATCTTCGTATGCGCATGCAAAAATCGCGCGTGTGGATGTTTCCAAGGCGGCCGCGCTGCCCGGAGTCGTCTGCACGCTGACGGGTGCGGAAGTAAAGGCCCTGGTAAACCCCTTCATTGAGATTGGTCCCGACGTCGGCCAGAAAATCGCGGACTATCCGATGGCCGTGGACAAGGTCGTTTACCAGGGCGAGCCTGTCGCCGCTGTTGTCGCTGAAACGCGAATGATTGCCGAAGATGCGGCGGAGCTTGTGGAAGTCGATTACGACCCATTGCCGCCCGTGATGACCGCGGAATATGCGCTGAAAGACGAAAGCCTCGTTCACCCGGAAATGGGAACAAACCGCAATTGGCACGGCCTTTTTGAATTTGGCGACATCGAGAAAGCTTTTAAGCAGGCGGCTCATAGCGTTCACATTGGCCGCCTGCATTTCCATCGTTTTTCCAGCACACCGCTCGAAAACAACGCCATGATCGCCGTGTGGGACTCACGCTCGGAGCGCATCGAGTATTGGTCGAACAATTCTTTTCCAGCGTTCGCGGCGCAATTTCTTTCCCCGGCGCTCGGCGTGCGGATCGATCAGATTTTGATGAAGAGTTTCGATATCGGCGGTGGTTTCGGAATCAAGATCACTAACTATCCGTACATGGCGGTATGTGCGCTCGCTTCCCGTAAGGCGGGCGACCGTCCTGTGAAATGGGCGGAGACTCGCACCGAGCACATGCAGGCCAGTGCGCACGGAAATGAACGGACTTTCCTTGATACTCGTGTGGCCCTCGACAAGAATGGTGTCATTACGGCGATTGATTCCCGGCACGTCGACGATTGCGGCGCATACCCGCGGTACGAGCCGCTCGGCTGCGTCATCTGGGCGCAAGTGCTTGCGGGCTCCTACCGAGTCAAAAACATTCGAATCGATATGAACCAGGTTCTGACGAACAAATGTCCAGTCGGACCGAATCGCGGCTACTCCCGCATGCAGCAACTGTGGTTCATGGAGCGCGTTCTGGACATTAGTGGCCACTCGCTAGGAATTCCCACGGACGAGATGCGTGTGCGCAATTACATTCGCAAGAATGAAATGCCGTACACCACGCCCAACGGCTGTGTCTACGACTCCGGCGATTACGCCGGAATGCTTGCCATGGCGAAAAAGTTGATTGGCTGGGACGAATGGAAGAAAAAACAGGCGGCCGCCCGCAAAGAAGGCAGGTGGATCGGTCTCGGCATCGGCTCTACGCTCGACTCTGGGACAAATAATTTCGGGCAGGCTCGCATCATCAATGCGGGCGCCCCTTTTTCCGGACAATCGAAGGCAGCCATCGCTAAGCTCGACATTTACGGCGAAGTGGTGATCAGCATGGGCTCTGTCCCACAAGGACAAGGCCATGAAACTACCGCGGCACAAGTCGTTGCCGATGTACTTTCTATTTCTCCTGATCTCGTCAAGGTCAAGCCCGGATTCGATACCGAACAGAATGCCTACACTGGACACACCGGAACGTATGCCAGCCAGTTTGCTGTCACCGGACTTGCCGCGATTCACGGAGCGGCGGAGAAACTGCGCAAGGAAATGACCCGCCTGGCGGCGTGGGCGCTGAAAGCAAAAGAGAAAGATCTCGAATTTGGCATCGGTGCGCAAGGGCCCGAGGTTCGCGAAAAGCGCTCGAAGAAATCGATTAACTATTGGGCGCTCGCCAACATCGTCAATGTAAACAACGCGGGCATGCCGGAAGATTTGTGGGATGTCACTCTAAATTGCCGGCACGTTTATCACGCCCCGTTCCAATTGCCGGACATAAAGCGCAAGTATGGCAACCTCACGCTTACTTACGCGGCGCAGATTCACGTTGCCGCAATCGAAGTGAACCGCGAAACGTTCCAGCCGAAAATCCTCGCCTACGCCTGCGTGGACGACTGCGGCCGCGCTATCAATCCCCGTATCGTTGAGGGTCAAGTACATGGCTGCACCGCCCACGGGATCGGCGCCGCGCTGATGGAAAATTGCGCCTACGATCCCGATGGTAACCTGCTGGCTTCGACATTCAGCGACTACACGCCGATTACCTCGATGAACATGCCCGACCTGCTATATGGCCACATGGAATCGCCGTCGCCGTTCACGTTCAACGGCGCCAAAGGCATGGGCGAAGGCGGCGCGGCTCCGGTTCACACGATCTGCGCGGCCCTCCAAGACGCTCTCTATGCGAGCGGAGTCATCATCGAGGATTCACACAATACAGGCGACTCCATCTTTCGCGCGATGCAGCGCGCACGCCAGGGGGATTTTGCCGGGATGGTCCGTGTCGAACATCACCGTTCTGCGCGCTAGAATGTCCCACGGCGCAATCGCGGGGCTCACGCCCAAATGAAGCGCATCTGCATCATCGGTTGTGGTTCGATCGGTAGTCTTTACGCCGCACATCTTGCACGAGTTGCGGAAGTATGGGCTTTCGTCCGGCGGCCAGAGCACGCACGCGCCCTCAACGAACACGGTCTGCACGTAACAGGTGGCCATGAATTTCATTCTCAATTTCGCGCGACTCACAATCCCGCGGAATTACCCAAGTTCGATCTCGGCATAGTTTCGTGCAAATGTACTCAAACTGCGGAAGCCCTCGGTCCTGTTGCTCACCTCTTCAACAATGGGGCGATTCTTTCCGCGCAAAACGGTCTCGGCGCTGAAGAAATCATCGCCGACCTAGCAAAGACGAATGTTATTCGCGGCACAACCTTCATGAGCGGAACCCGGCACGACGATACGCATGTGCAATATGAACTCGACACGGCCACCTGGATGGGCCCATTCGAACCTACGAATACGCCGTTCTCGCTGGTGAAGGAAGCCGCCGATCTGTTGATTACTTCCGGCCTAAAAGCTGTCGCGCTCGAGGACGCCCGCCCCGCGCAATGGTCTAAAGTGATTTTCAATTCGTCGGTCAATGCCGTTTCCGCGCTCACGGAGCTACCCCACACGCTTCATTACGCTCAGGAAGATCAGGTCACTGACCTTGGCCACCTGCTCCACGATTTGATCGAAGAAGGGAAGCGTGTGGCCGCTGGGCTCGGTATCCGGCTTTACGAAGATCCTTGGGAGATGAACAAACTAGGCGCGCAGACTAACCATCCTCCTTCCATGCTCTACGACATTCGCAATAAGCTGCGCACCGAAGTAGACTTTCTCGGCGGCGCCATCGCTCGCGAAGCTCTTCGCGCGGGTATTTCCGCGCCGTTGCATACCGCGCTCTACCGCCTCATCAAAGGCAAGGAAGCTTCCTGGATAAACCAGGGCAAGGGACGCAACGCCGAAAAATAAGCGGAGAACGCATGGCTTACGCGATCGATCAGCAAAAATGGCAGCGCGTGCGGCACATGATGGAGCGGCACGATCTCGATGCCGTCGTTGTTCGCGCCCCCGACAACGTTCTCTACCTCACGAACTACTGGACTATGAAGGGTTACGACCTCGCGATATTTCCTCGGGAAGGAGATCCCACGCTGCTGGTCATCGAGCCGCAATTCCACGAGGCGCAGCGCACCGCATGGAATAAAGACGTGCGCTATTTTCCTTTTTATCACCCCATGGACCCGCGACCGCCCATGATTCGCGCCGTCGAAATGGCCGTCGAGGTCTTGCGCGAGCGCAAGCTGAATGGCCGAGTCGGCATTGAGCTTTCGCAGACTTCTCAAATTTGCGACCGCATGGTCGGAGAGCCGACGGTCTATTGGCAAGGTTTTTACGACGCCTTCCGCGCCGCTTGCCGCGAGATTGTGGACGCCGCCCCGCTGCTCTCCGAAGTCCGTATGATCAAAACGCCGCAGGAAATCGAGCGCATGCGCCTGGCTAACGAGCTTGCTGCGATCGGCATGGAGCATGCACGGGACAACATCAAGCCGGACATGAAAGAAAGCGAAGTAGCCGCAATGATCGAAGGCCACATCCACTCCGTCGGCGTTGGCTACAAAGGGAAAGTGGAAATGGCGCGCGCCTTCACGCTCGTTTGGTCCGGCCGCGGAATTGCCACATTTACCGCCACGAGCCACCGGCCAGTGATCGAGAATGAGCCGACACTTGTGGAAATCTGGGTTTGTGCCGACGGGTATTGGACCGATCTCACAAAAAATATTTGCCCGGGAAAGCTAACTCCCGAATACAATCGCTTGCTCGATCAGTTGCTTGAAATTTTTGCCGATGCTGTCGGCTGTGTCCGCAATGGCGCTCCGCTCGGCGAACTCGACCACATCATTCGCGATGGAATCGATGCGGCTGGCTACCCGGGGCAACCGTCGCATCCCGTCGCGCACGGCGTTGGAGCGCGCGCTCATGAGGCGCCCTACTCTCATCGCATCGTCCCTGGCGAAATGCGCGCAGGCATGGTGCTGGCCATCGAGCCCGGCATATATTGGGAAGGCGGCGGAGGTTTGCGGCTCGAAGATAATTTCTTGGTGAAGGACGATGGATGCGAAAAGCTGTGTTCCTATCCTGACGATTTTCGCCGCTAACCGCGCCATGAGATACGCAAGTAGGAGACGGAGGTCTCTGACTCGATGAAGGAAGACCTGGCCAATGCGATTCTCTCGCAAATTCGCGAGGACGAAATTGTTTCGATGGCCTGCGACGTCGTGAATATTCCGAGCCCCACGGGCGAAGAGCTGGAAATGGGCCGTTACATGCGCCGCGCACTCGAAGAATCGGGACTCGATGTGACGTGGCAGGAAGTCGAAGACGGGCGAGCAAATGTGGTGGGACTTTGGGAAGGCGCTAGCAACGGCAAGAGCCTGATGTTCAATGGGCACATGGATACGTCGAACTCCGGTCGCGAAACTTTTCTGACCGGCCTCGGATACAAACCAAAAGCGGTCATCCGTGGCGGCATGATCTACGGACTTGGCATTTACAATATGAAAGGTGCGCTAGTGTGTTACACGCAGGCCGTCAAAGCGTTGATGCGCGCGGGAATAAAGCTCGAGGGTGATGTGACCATCGCGGCCGTCGCGGGCGAAATCGAGAAAACGCAATGGAGCGATGAATTTGTCGGCAAAGAATATCGCGGCTACGGCGTCGGCACGCACCATCTCGTCAACCACGGCGCTTTGCCGGACATGTGCATTTTGGGCGAGCCCACGGACATGCAACTCGTGCTTGGACACTACGGAACAGTCTGGGTTCGCCTTTCCACGCACGGACACTACGTTCATACCGCCTTTACTCGCGGCAAGCAGGACCACAATTCCATTTTCCGCCTCAATGAAATTCTCGCTCCCATTTATGAATGGATCGCCACCTGGGAGAAGAAGGCCGTGTACGACGGCCAGCCCGGTGTTGTGAACGTCGGCTGCATCCGCGGCGGCCATCCCTGGCGCGTTAGCCGTACGCCTGAGCGAGCAGATGTTTTCTTGGATGTTCGCGTGCCGCCAACGATGCCACTCAAAGAAGTGCGCATTGCTGTTAAACAACTTGTCCTCGACCTGCGAAAAAAGCATCCGGATTACGGCATCGAATATGAGACCTTTGTGTCCGTGCCAGGTGCCGAAATCTCAAAAGATCATCCGCTCGTGAAAACGATTGAAGCCTGCCACCAGCGCGTCCTCGGCACGCCCGCGAAACACACCACGGTTTTGTGGGATTCCGATGCCTCCGTGATGACGCGTTATGGAATCGAAACGCTCAATTATGGCCCTTCAAGTGGCCCGCGAGACGCCGAAGGCGAAAAGGTCGCGATCGAAACACTGGTGAACACGGCCAAGGTCTACGCGCTGGCCGCGGCGGAAATCTGCGGTGCGCGCTGAGGGGAGCCGGAGCCAACTGCAATGACCAGCCAAAAAGAGATCGAGCGCCGCTACCACAACATTCGCGCCGCCATGGCCGTGGAAAGGGTTGACGCACTCATTGTCTGCGGCAATCAATACACGGGATTCGAAGGCGCCGTGCGCTACACCTCCGGATTCGAAATCGTCCATCGCTACGTTTACGTCTTGATCCCACTCGCAGGGGATCCCGTATTAGTCTTTCCGCGGGAGGCGCGCTGGATCGGCGACAAGAAAGCGCCCTGGGTCCAGGAAAAAGTCTGGGCCGAAATTCCCGGCAAGTGGTTGCGCGAAGAAATTGAAAAACACCATTGGAAGCGCGTCGCAGTCTACGGACTGGATTTCGTCATGGCCGTCCGCGATTACCGCGAGCTCCAGCAGGATTTCTTTGAACTTGTGCCTTTCGATTTTCAATTCGACATGGCGCGTTCCGTCAAGAGTGAAGAGGAACTCGCCGGATTTCGCGACAGCATGGACATCATCCTGGACGGGTTTCAGGCGTTGCTGGCCGCCTACGAACCTGGCAAGAGCGAAGCGGAAATTATGGCTCCAGCTGTGGAGCGATTTTTTGCGCGCGGCGCCGGCTCCCGCATGATGAACATCGTACTCAGCGGCACGGGAGGAGAGGCGGAAGCCCACTTCAAGGTCCCTTCTCTCCGCAAAGTCGGCGCTGACGATCTGCTGCTCTATTCCCTCGAGATCGCCGGCTCCGATGGATACTGGGTGGAATTTTCCCGCGCGCTCATCCGCGGAAAAGTCAGCCCGCGAACCTTAGCCATGAGCGACGTCTATCCCCAAGCCATGGAAGCCGCGCGCCAAAAAATGCACGAAGGCGCGCTGGCCAGCGATGTCCACACAGCCGCGGCAAATATCTTTGACAAAGCCGGCTTCAAACTCGGGCACCTCACCGGCCATTCGATTGGCATGACCATGATCGAGTATCCCGCGATCGGCGCAAATACTCACGTCGAGTTAAAAGAAAACATGGTCTTCAGTTTTCATCCGCAAGTCGTCGACCAGGATGGCCAAGTCTGTCTCTACACGCAGGACACGTATCGCGTCGGCAAGAAAGAAGGAGAATGCCTCGCAAACGTGCCCTGGCGTTTCTATCCCGGTGTCGAGGCGCTGAAGACGGCATGAGCGTGAAGATTTGCATTGTCGGCTGCGGCGCAATCGGAAGTATCTTTGGCGCGCATCTGGCCCGGCTCAAAGACGTTGAAGTCCACGCCTATGACGTCTGGAAAGAACACACGCATGCCATCAACGAACGCGGCCTGCGCATTAGTGGCGCAGCCGATTTTACCGCGCGTCTGCACGCGACTTCCGATCCGCGCGAAATTCCAGCTTGTGAGCTCGGCATCGTGGCCACAAAGAGCACTCACACACGCGGCTCCATCGAAGAAACCGCGCATATCTTCGGCGAGAACAGCGCCGTCTGCTCCGTCCAGAATGGTGTCGGCAATGAAGAGATTCTTGCCCAGCATGTCCGCTACGTTATTCGCGGCACTACTTTTCCCGCGGGCCACGTTGTCGAGCCGGGCCACGTCGGTTTTGACATCAACGGTGATACCTGGATTGGCCCGTTTGAGCCAACAAACACGCCTTACGCGCGAGTCGAGCAGCTCGCGGAACTTCTCAACCGCTCCGGTTTGCGTGTGATCCCTCTGCAAGACGCCCGCGGCGCACAGTGGACCAAGCTCATTTTCAATGCTTCGACGAATCCCGTCGGCGCCCTCACCTTGCTGCATCATGGCGCCGCCACCCGCTTTCCTCACACCGGCGCTCTTTTCAATGCTCTCATCGCCGAGGGAGAAGCCGTCGCGAAGGCACTGGGAATCGCGCTGCACGGCGATCCTCGCGCTCTCGTGGAAAAAGGCGCCAATGCTCCCGGCAAACACAAAGCGAGCATGCTTCAGGACATTCTCGCCAAACGCCAGACCGAAGTGGATTTTATGAACGGGGCAATTGCAGACTGGGGCGAAAAAATGGGCGTTCCCACGCCGCTTAATCGCGCGCTTTGGCAGCTCACAAAAGGACTCGAACACTCCTGGACCGATCCGGCTTAGCACGCAATGCCCGGCGGCCGTCCGCGGAGAAAAATAATACGATGAGTATGCCTTTCAAAATCGGAGTCTTGCAGCTCAGCATGGAGCCGCTCGATGAAACTGTGAAAATGGCTCAAGCCTGCGACGCCGCCGGGTTCGACACCTTCTGGCTTGCGGAGGCTTATCCCTGGTGGCGCAAACACTCCATGGAAGCGCGTTCTTCCACGGCGGTAACCGCCATTGCCGCCCGTGAGACAAATCGAATTGTCATTGGCTGGGGCATCATCTCTCCATACACGCGACATCCCGTCCAGATTGCCATGGAGGCGCGCGTCCTTCAGGAAGCTGCTGGCAAAGATCGTTTTCTGCTCGGCCTCGGCGCGTCGAAAATCTTCATGAAGGAAATTGGCGAGGGCGAAAAAGGAAAAGAGGTTGGGCCTGCCACCGTGATGCGGGAAAGCATCGAAATCATCGAGGCCATGCTCGGAGGTCAGGAAGTTAAGTACGAAGGCAAGGCCTTTCAGGCTTTCTCACCCGCGCTCAAGCCCGATGCGCATGTGCCTCGATGGCGCGTTCCGATCTACGTTGGTGCAACAGGGCCAGTACTGCAGCGTCTCGCCGGCTCGCATTCAGACGGCCTGTTGACTGCAAGCATCACCACGCCAAAGTTTGTTCAGTATTCGCGAAAAATGATGGAAGAAGGCGCGCACAAAGCCGGCAAGGACCCCACGAAACTCGATCTCGGCTCCGTCATCGTCGGCAGCGTCGGGGAAGATCCAAAAACGGCTCGAGAAGGCGCGCGCGAAATGGCCGCCATGTATCTTGCCAACAAAGTTCAAAACATCCGAGGCTCGGCGGACACGCTCCTCGAATGTGCGGGTCTCTCTTTCGAAGAGATTCGTCCAATCGCCGAGGCCATGGAAAGTGGCGGCCGCAAAGCCGCCGCCCGCAAAGTTACAGACGCTGTCCTCGATAAAGTGTGCCCGATTGCGGGAACTCCCAAACAGTGCATCGAGCGCCTCGAAGAGTACCGCGCATCAGGTTGCACGCATATCATGCTCGAGCTTTGGGGAGACGACCGTGCGGAACAGGCGCGGCTTTTCGGTGAAAAAGTCCTCCCGCATTTCCGCAATAAGTAGCGTGGCTCGCTTGGCGGTGCCGGACAATCAGTCCGCTGCCGCCGCTTCGCCCTTGTATTTTTCCTTGTAAGAAACCACCGAATTTCGCAGCACGCCGATTTTCTCGATCTCGCACTCCACCACGTCGCCGGGTTTGAGATATAGGGACTTCGGGTCTCCGCTGAACGCCGCAACTCCAGACACAGTTCCTGTCGAGAGCACATCGCCGGCGGAATACCCCATCGGCGAATAGTGCGCGATGATCTCCGGAACGGTGACGGACATTTTGCTGGAGTGCGACTGCTGCCGCACTTTTCCGTTCACGCGCAGCTCCATAGCCAAATTGTTTGGATTCGGAATTTCATCGGCTGTTACGATGTGCGGCCCCAGCGGGCAAAACGTGTCGATCCCCTTGCAAAAGCTGAAAACGCCGGATCTCATCTCCGTGCGCTGGATATCTCGGGCGGTCACATCATTAAAAATTACGTAGCCGCCGATGTAATCGCTCGCGCGTTCGGCAGGGAAGTGCTTGCCCGATTTTTTCAACACCACGGCAAGTTCGAGCTCGTAATCCAGCTCTTCGGTCAGGTGCTCCGGATAAACAATTTCCTCGTCCGGCCCGATGATGGCGTCCACATTCTGAAAAAACACAATCCAGGGAAGTACGGGATGCGAGAACCCGGACTTTTGCGCTTCCTCATGGTGTTCGCGGAAATTACCGGCAGTGTGAAAGAACTTCTTCGGGCTGATGGGAGCTTTGATCTGCACCGCTTCGCGAAGAAAAAATACCGGCTCGCCCGACGCGCCTTTGGTTTCCAGTCCTTCTTTAACCGCATACTCGAGTGCAACCCGCGCAGCATCCAGTCCGCGGTCGCCATTGACGAAGAGGCCCCGCATGTCGGCAGGAACGCGTGCATCCGCGAGCGCATAGAACGCGCCTTCTTTCTTCACATTGCGCAGGTACAGCGCATAGGCCGCGTTGAGGTCCACAATCTGCCCGTCGGGCGCAATCGCACCAATGCGGTTTGCCCGTGCCTGCGAATGGAACGTAACTAGTTTCATCGAGTTTCCTTCAAAGTGTTGAACGCAACAAATCTTACCAAAAACCGCAAAGGTTATCGTGGCAAGCAACGACTGGCGGTCCGGCTACTGTTTAATCGGCAAGCCGGTAAAGCGAATCCCGGCGCTGTGCACCTTATAGCGGATGTTTATCCCTACGAGCAACGCGGTGAGCGACTCCACGATCCGCGCGTTTTCCAGTTTTCCGCCGTTCAGCGCTCGCGCTCCTGGAATTTTTCCCGCAAGCTCTGAAGCGATTTGCTTGGCTCTCTCGTCATCACTGCAGACCAGTATGTCGCAGTCGACAGCCTCATCTGTCGAAAGCAGTTCCGCGCCAAGATTCTGAAACGCCGCTGCGACGCTGACTCCCGCGGGCAGCAGTTCCTTGGTCTGTTCCGCCGCAGATCCTTGCCACACGCCAAGCATCCTCGTTGCAGCTCCTCCAACCGTGGCTGCCAGGGGCACCGTTGTGTCGATCACCACGGTTCCTGGCTTCCAAACGCTTTTCAACTGTTTAAGAAGTGCCGCACACCCGGAAAACGGAACCGTCAGCACCACCACATCGCATTGCGAGGCGGTCGTCGCATTGTCCGCTCCTTCGATTTTCGCCGAGCCGCCAATGCGCGCGCGCAGTTGTGCGGCAGTCTCTGCCGCGCGCTGCGCATCACGCGAACCGATCACAATCTCTTCGCCGGCCCGCGCCCACCGATAGGCCAGTCCCGATCCCTCCGGACCTGTGCCGCCGAGAATGCCAATTTTTCGACTCATCGCAAACTTACTCCGCCCCGCTGATTTCCTTGCCCCTCTTCCGGTGCCTATGGCGACTGCCTGTGCGGCTGCTCCTGGCCTTCGGCTCTGGTACGATTGCCTTTAGCCTTTCACGCGCTCGGAATACGCGCGAGAGCAAACGATATCACGCAATCCGACAGGCCAACGATGGAAACTGCAGGTCAACTAGAGCCTTCGCAATCCGTTACCGCGCAGCGTGCAGATCAGCCACCCTTGATCAGCGCCCTCCTTTTGCCCATCAAAGATCTAAGGAACGCGAAACAGCGCCTGGCGGGAGTGTTCACACCGGAGGAGCGCTTCGGCCTGGCGCAAGCAATGCTTGCCGACACAATTCGCGCTGTGCGCGGCGTAAAGCGCGCGCAGAAAATATTTGTCATTACTAATTACGAGCCCGCGATCGAAATCGCCGCGAGCTATGGCTGGGAGATTTTGCGCGAGGAGCAGCAAATCTCGGAAAGCGCGTCAGTCGATTTTGCCTCAAGCCTCTGCGTCGATCGCGGAGCCACCGCGCTGCTTCGCTTGCCGCTCGATCTTCCGCTCGTCCAGGCTGCCGACATTGACGACGTCCTGGTGACGGAATGTGCCTCCCCGGCGGTCGTCATGGTACCGTCACGCGACGGCACTGGCACCAACGCCATCCTCCGCGCCCCACCGACGCTTTTCCCGTCACATTTTGGGCCTGACAGTTTCGCAAAGCACCGCATCGAAGCAGAGCAGGTCGGCGCCAGAATAGTCGTGCGGCGAAATGCGCGGCTCGAAATGGACGTTGACGACGAAGCCGATCTCCGCGCTCTCCTGCGCCACGATTTAACTGGCACCTCGACAGGGAAGTGGTTGCTGGAAACTGGCGTCTCAGCTCGCTTTCGAACTCGCGTCATCGCGGTTTAAGCCCCGTACTGCTGCATATACCTTCGCTAGTGCAGATTCTTTCCGTACCGCCGGTTCGCCGTGATCCCTTTTCCCTCGTTCGCAACGATGGTTTCTCCCGCCGCGACGTCCTTCAGACGATCGACTTGCCCGCTCGGCCACAGAATCTCCACGCTCTCCGCCCTATCGTGTTGTGCGAGCCCGAACGTGAGCACAAGTTCGCTAGCCGAGAGGTAGCTTGATCCGCTCCGCATCATTTGTGTTTGCGTCTCGCCCGCTGCTGTAACACGCACGATGGCCCCGATTCCGTCGCGATTGGACTTCGTGCCAATCAGCTTCACGCGCAAGCTGCGGTTTGCGTCGCCGCCCGCGGCTTCGTTGCGAAATAGAACAGCCGGACCGCCGTTCGTGGCCATCAGCACATCGAGCCTGCCATCATTGTAAACGTCCGCATAGGCCGCGCCACGAGCTACACGCGGCGTCGAAAACGCCGCCCCCATCGATTTCGTCACTTCTTCGAATTTCCCTTTGCCCATGTTTCGGAAAAGATGCGGTGGCATCGCATACTTCACGTTTGCCTGAACGCGCTGAATATCCGGATCGATATGCCCGTTCGCAACAAAAACATCCGGCCAACCGTCCAAATCGTAATCGAAGAAGAAGCACCCAAATCCCAGTGTGACCAAAGACGCCCGCCCTATCTCCGACTGCGGCGCTTCATCCACGAACAGCCCCGATCCTTCATTGTGATAAAGCGAGAGCATCTGGTTTGCAAAATTTGTGATCAGCAGACTGGGATGCCCGGAGCGATCATAATCAGCAGTGTCCACGCCCATGCCCGCCCGTGCAACGCCATCTTCGCTGAAAGCCACTCCCGCAAGCACCGCCTTTTCCGCGAACATGCCATTCCCATTGTTGCGATAAAGTTTGTTTGGCTGCGTGTCATTCGAAAGCAAAAGATCAGGCCAGCCATCGCCATCGTAGTCGAGCACCGCAATGCCGAGCGTCTTCGACGTGGGATCGCCAAGCCCCGCTTTTTTCGTAACGTCTTCAAACGTTCCGTCACCGCGGTTGTGCCATAGTCGCACCGACGTGCCCTTGTACGATTCCGGCGTGCAATACGATTTGCTCTTCCCATCGAGCGTACAGTAAAGATCCGTCTCCGGACTCCACTGCACATAATTCGCAACCACCAAGTCGAGACGCCCGTCCCTGTCGTAGTCAACCCACGCAGCCCCGGTACTGAATTCCTTGACGCCCCCGAGCCCAGCCTTCTGCGTCATATCTGTAAACGTTCCATTCCCGTTGTTATGAAAGAGATGGCTCTGCCCGTAAGCCGTCACGAACAAATCGTCGTAGCCATCATTATCAAAATCACCGATGGCCACTCCCATGCCAAACATTTCCTCGGCATCGAGCCCCGCTTTGTGCGTCACATCGGTGAACGTGCCGTCGTGATTGTTGTGATACAGCTTCGGCGTCGAGTGTTTGCTCGCGTGTCCTGGCCAGTCCATGCCATTCACCAAGAAAATGTCCGGCCATCCGTCGTTGTCGTAATCGATGAATGCAACGCCAGGTCCCAGCGTCTCCGGCAAATATTTTTTTCCGAATGCGCCGTTGTTGTGCACAAAGTGGATTCCTGCCTGCTGCGTGACGTCGCGAAACGTCACGCCAGGCGAATTCGCAGGCGCGCCCATTCCAGTGAGTGCCGCAAGAAACAGAACAACCGCGAGCCCCGCCCAAGCCGCCAGCAGTTTGTTCACTCCGCCACCGCATTCGCATCGCGACCCACACCCAGCGCGTCAGCCACTCGGTTAATGTAGTTGAACCACGACGCGATCAAGGTAATCTGCAAAATGCCGCGGTCGTCAAATCCCGCGGCGCGCAGCTTCACATGGTCCTCGGGCCAAACCTTCGTCGCGTCCTTCGTGAGCTTCACCACATAATCCAGCATCGTGCGGTCCTGTTCAGAGATCGGCGCGGTCCGATAGTCTTTCTTCAGCGCTTCCACCATCTCCTGATCCAACGTCACGCGACGCAGAAACTCTGCGTGAGATTCGATTCAATAGTGGCACCGGTTCGTGACTGAAACCATTGTCGCGATCATTTCATGCTGACGCCGCTTCAGCGGCAATTCCGGAGACAGCAAGGCGCCGAACGTGCTGAACGCGTGAAAGAGTACATCAGGGAAAAGAGAGTGCGAACCGACGATACTGGCCTCCACTCCCGCGAACACTGCGGCCACGGGCGTGGCGTATTCGACTGGATAGAGCTTACGCTCATCTTCGATCGCCTTCTTGACGTTCTCATCCTCTTCCATTCGAATCGTTTTGATCCAAGTCATGCTCGTCGCCCCCAAATCTCTCTAACCATTCCGTGAACAGTCTATTGAGACCTTCCGCCAGGTTTTGTCTCCGCCCCCGCTTTTGCTCCGGTTTCCACTGACGCCCGGCTCGCCGACGATTTGTGCAACGCGGCAGCCTTCTTCGGTTTTTCTGTATCCAGCGCCACGGAAACATGCTCGTGAACCAACTGCCGCTCGTTGTTGTCCTCCGGGTGAGCTTGTCGGTAAGCCCCCGTAATCGCTTGAGCGGATTCATCCGCCTTGAATCGTAAATACCGTTCTTTGTGATCATTCGCCTTCGCTTCGTCGCCAAGTCCGTTGTAGCAGAGCATCAAGTTATAGTTCGCTTGTAAATCTTCCGGATCAATCGCCAGCGTCTGCTGAAACGTCTTCACTGCTTCCGCATAACGCTTCTGCAAAAACAAAATCCGCCCCAGTTCGTTAATCACCACGCGGTCGCGCGGATATTGCGCGAGCACGATTTGCAGATGCCCCGCGGCTTCGTCATACTTGCCTTCTTCTCGCAACACGCGCGCATAGAAGAAATTCGCGCGCGCCAGTTTGGGTGCGATGGCCAGTGCCTTGTCCAAAACTTTCCGCGCACCCTCCGTATCTCCTTCTTGTACAAGACATCGCCCGATGTTCACCCATCCATCCGGATTCTGCGGATCAACCTCCGTGATTTTCTCAAACGCTGCCGCCGCTCCCTTCAAATCGCCTTGCAAAAACAGCCCGATCCCGTAATCGTTCCACCGCGTCCAATCATCTTTCGACAGTTTTATTTCAGACTTCGGCGCCTCTGCACTATGCGCCAAAACTCGAAGCGATTTCGTATCTTCCGCAACCGTGATGATCGGAATATCAGGAATCTTCTTCAACTCTCCGGCAACCTGCGAAGTATCGCCCGTAAACGCCCACTGCCTGTCGTCGTAATCTGGCGTAACCTCTCCGTGCGGCTTGCTCGGATCTTCCACGCCTGCAAACGCAAATTGCGTGTTCCACCACATGAACTTTCTATAGTTCAGCTTCGCATGCAGCGTGATTTTATCCCCCGCCGATTCCGGAATATGCAGCCGGAAGTGCGCCGTGTCCGCCGCGCCCGGCGGAATCAAATGCGCATACAACGTCGCCCGGTTCGCCCACGCGTTTCGTTTGTTGATGGGATTTCCGTGCGCATCGATCAGCAGCGAGCGATAGAAGTGCGCGCCCTTTTCCACCGGACCCTTGCCCCCGTCCTCGGCTTTTCCGCTCCAGAAAATCGTCTGGCCTTTTTCGTCGACCGCTTGCAACTCCAGCCACACGTCGAATGCATCGATCGTTCCACCAGGAAAGAAGTGCCCCACTTTTCTCGTCCTCACCACTACATCCACTTGCACGTCATCCCCACGCCGCACCGCTGCGTCCACCGCTCCCAGCGGCGCCGTGATCGGTCGCACTTCACCGGCCGCTCCCGTCGGCGTCAACACGTCTGCTTCCTCGCCGACGCCAAATGAAGTCGAAAGTTCAGGCCTCATCGCGCCGCCAGCCGTTGTCCCGGGATTTTCTTTCCCGGCAGGCGAGACCGCAAAAATATCCACGGTCAACTGCCTGTCCTGCAGAAAGTGTTTGCTCGTCTCCAACTGCTGCGCATCCTCGTTCGCGGTTGGCACCGCCGTATTTGCCCCAGGGAACCGGTGTGAGTGCACAAAGCCATTCACATTCCCCGCATCGCTCGATGGCACCTGCGGCATGTGGCAATCCGCGCACATCGTCGGATTCGCTGGATAGTAGAACGAACGCGCGCCTTGCCCGGAAACGCCGCTGGCCTGCCAGTTGTCGTATTCATTGAAGCCGCGCACCCAGCGGTAGTGGTTCACGGGCACATCCAGATGTACTTTGTGGCACGTCGCACAAAATTCCGCCACTTGCGTCCGCATGAATGGCTTTAGGAATGTCCGCCTGTGCGGCTCGGGATTTAGCTTCACCACAAAATCGTGCAGCCTCCTCACCAGAGGATTTTCGCTCGCGGCAAGCTCGTGCAGTTTCGGATATTCCAGCGTAAAGTCGCCCTGCCCCATCGTGCTCTTCACTTGCACGATGCTGTGGCACATCAGGCAGCTCAACCCCGCTTTTGCCGCGGGCGTATTTTCGATTTGCCGAATCGGCGTATCAAACATCCCGCTGAAGAGCAGCGACGGATCGTGGCATCCCGCGCACCATTTCGAAGCCTTCACCCCCGCCACGTCTTGCATGTACTCGATGCTCTTTCGGTACCACTGATTATTGAACGAGGAAAAGTGATGCGCCGAGCTGTTCCACTGCTTGTAAATATCCTCGTGGCATCGCTCGCACGCCTGCGACTGCATGAAATATTTTGCAGGGATGTTGCCGTGATCCTTTGTCTGCGCCGAACTCGGGAAAAATTTCCCCTGTGGACCGTCGCCTTCATTATCCATGGTTGCCGGAGCAATCGCCGGATTCGTTATCCGGAAAGCGTTGTTCCACGCATAAGTTCTGTACCACCACTCTCCAGCCGAAATTCCCGCCACAACAACCACTAATGCCGCGGAGCGCAGAACAGCTTGCAAGCCTCCGGCACCAAGCCACCCACGCGAGGCCAGCCACGCCCCTGCGAGAAACGTCACCCCCAGCACGCATGTTAGGATGTGAGCATAGAGCAGCCTCTTCATGGGGAGAGACGTGCCCGTGAAAATCAAAATCACCCCCAGCACTGCGCCCGCCGACAGCAACAACCATCCAACCCGCGCTCCCATCGTGCTCGTGCGCAGTAACTTCACGAGAAATGGCAAAAGAAGAATCGTTAGAAAAATTCCGGCAAGCAAATGAAACAGTACGACTGCGATATAGGGGATGTTTGCCGCAGGGAATCCGTACAAGTACACCGCGCTCGCAGCCAAAGCTATCACGCTGCGTGAACGCCACTGGCTCATTGGGCCCCTCGCCACCGGGAATCGTTCATTCTCGCAAACTCACTCCCGTAAATAAAGGCGGCCGGCGCTGTGCGGGCGGCCGGCCGCGGGTGCTTTGGGGTGCTTCCACGTCGCCTAAAACTCGGTAAGGTGGGAAGCGAACTACTTGTTACGCGTGTTATAGCGAGCCTCCGGAGAAGTGGCAATAATGCAAAACGATTAGAAATTGATTTATTTTGTAACCCCTTTGGATTCAATGATTTCGTATGCTCTCCCACTGCCTAAGTCTTTGTACTCCTCGCTTCTTCCGCTTGGCCAGTCAATCGTTATCCGCTCAATCTTCTCGCTCTTTCCAACGCCAAACGTCACCGGCAACTCGGACTGCGACAAATAACTGGACCCTCCGCGCACCACTCTTGATTGGCTTTGCCCGCTCTGCCCTTTATAGAAGATCCGCACTGTGGCTCCAATCGCGTCTCGATTCGATTTTGTTCCCACCAACTGGAATCGGATGCTCCGATTTCCCGCGGTCTGGTCACTGCGGTACAAATACGCCGGGCCATTGTTCGTCGTCATCAGCAAATCCAGGTCTCCATCGCGGTCGAAATCTCCGTAGGCAAGGCCGCGCCCCACAATCGGCATTTCAAATCCACCGCCCGCCTCTGGAGCAACATCGCTGAATTTTCCAGTGCCGCTATTCAAAAAAAGTTGCGGCGCTTGTGCATAGCCCACATTGCCGCGAATGTTTCGCACCGTCTCGTCGATGTGCCCGTTAGCGACCGCCAAATCCAGCCAGCCGTCCATGTTGGCGTCGAAAAACGCGCATCCAAAACCAAGCGTGCTTCGCGAAGCCGCGCCTAGCCCGGAGGAAATCGCAATGTCGTCGTAAGTCCCCCCGCCCCCGGACCCCGTCCCCGCAGACCCTGCGCCCGCGAGATGGTACAGCCCTATCATTTCGTTATCGAAGTTTGTGATCGCCACTCCAGCTCTGCCGGAGTTTTCAAAATCTCCTGTATCGATTCCCATCCCGGCTCTGGCTTTTCCTTCTGTGCTGAAGGCCAGCCCTGCCTCGACGCCCACGTCCTTAAATTTCCCATTTCGCAAATTCTTGTAAAGCTTGTTGGGCTGCGTGTCGTTCGCCACCAGCAAATCAGGCCAGCCGTCCTGGTCGTAATCGAACATCGCCACACCCAGCGATTTCGAGCTGCTATCGAAAATCCCGCTCGTAGCCGTCACATCCTCGAACGTTCCATTTCCGCGATTGTGAAAAAGCCAGCATGTGTCCCCGCGGTACGCCTCCGGCGTGCAATACGATTTATGCGCCGCGTCCAGGCTGCAAAAAACATCACGTTCCGGCGACCATCGCACGTAGTTGCACACAAAAAGATCCAGCAAGCCATCGCGGTCATAATCGAACCATAACGCGGAGGTACTGAAACCTTGGCGGCCCTGCAATCCGCTCGCCTTCGTAACATCCACAAATGTCCCTTTGCCGGTGTTACGGAAGAGCCGGCTCTGTCCCACGCAACTTATGAAAATATCGGGAAATCCATCGTTGTCGTAATCGCCCGCGGCCACTCCCATTCCGTAAAGCTCCACGTCCAGTCCCGCAGCTTTTGTCACATCGCTGAATGTTCCGTTGCGATTATTTCGGTAAAGTTTCAGCGTTGACCGCTGTCGCCGGTGGCCGGGCCAGTCCATTCCGTTGACCAGCAAAATGTCTTGCCAGCCGTCGCGGTCATAATCGAGGAAGGCGCAGCCTGATCCGAGCGTCTCCGGCAAGAGCTTGCCGCCGTACGCTCCACTGTTGTGCTGAAACTGTATCCCGGCTGCAGCGGTTACATTTGCAAGACGAAAGCCGGGATCAATGCGCGATTGCCCCAGCATGCGCGTCGGCGAAATCGCGGCCCCGATTCCCGCCGCACACCCGCTCAGCAAAAAATCGCGCCGCCTCAAGGCAGATTCACCAGGCCATTTCGAATCGCGTAAGTGACAAGTTCCGCCGTCTTGTGAATTCCCAGCGCGTCCATAATGTTCGCGCGATGCACCGACACGGTATTCGCGCTCAGATTCAACTCTGCGGCGATCTCCTTGTTGGATTTTCCCGCCACGATTCGTTGCAGCACCTCAAGTTCCCTCGGTGTCAGCCCGCCCTCGCGCTCGCCTTTCAGCGCAGCCGGATGCGCGACTTGTGGATCCAAGACTCTTTCGCCCCGCGCCACACGCTTGATTGCGTTCGCCAGATCGAGATCCACCGCGTTTTTCAGGATGTACCCGCGCGCCCCGGCGCCGAGCGCCTGCCGCACCAGCGTATCTTCCGAATGCATGCTCAACATCAATATGGCCGCGTCTGGCTTGGCCTCCAGAATTTTTCGCGTTGCTTCCAGCCCATTCATTCCTGGCATGGCGCAATCCATCACGATTACCGCCGGACTCTCTTTGTTCGCCAGACTCACCGCTTCCTCGCCGTTGCTCGCTTCGCCTACGATTTCGATTTCTGGGTCATCTTCCAGAATGCGCCGGAACCCGCGCCGTACCAGCGCGTGATCGTCCACCAGCAGCACTGTCAGTTTATCCCGCATGTGTCTCGACATTCTGGCGCTCGATGCGCAGCCGGACCATCGTGCCTCCAACTGCCGCCTGCAAAAGTTCCAGTGTTCCTCCGAGCAGCTCCGCGCGCTCACGCATCGCAACCAGCCCAATCCCCCGTCCGTTTTTCTCCGGGACAATTCCCTTGCCGTGATCTTCCACTTCCAGCTGCAGCGCATCGGGCAAGAATTTCAGCCGCACCCAGGCCTCCTTCGCTCCCGAATGCCGGCTCACGTTATTCAGTGCTTCCTGTAAAACGCGATAGACGTGCACGCTCGCGCCACCGTCGAGCGGAAAAGCTTCTCCGGATTTCTCATAGTGCAGCAAAAGCCCCGTTTGCCGCTCAACCGTCGGAATATACCAGTCCAGTGTGCTCACCAATCCCGCTTCTTCAAGCAGCACCGGGTGAAGCGCTTGCGAAAGGCTGCGAATATTATCTAGCGTCGTTTGCGCGATGTCCCGCACCTCCTGCACTTCATCTCTCACTTTCGAGCCTTCGGGCAGATGATTTCCCGCGCGTCCGAGGAGCGATCCAATCGCCGTCAGCACTTGCCCGAATTCATCGTGCAGCTCGCGCGAGATATGCCGCAGTGTGGATTCTTGCGTTGAGATCAGTTTCTGCGCCAGCTCGCTGCGCTGCTCGGAAAGCGCGGCCAGCTTGGCAAAAATGCTCCGGTTCGTTCGAATCAAATACAAGCTCGTCAGCACAATCATGATCAGGGTCGCGCCCAAAAACAAATAAAGCTGGCGCTGCACGCCGTCGTAAATTTGCGCAATACGCTCCGCCGCCTGCTCTTCTCCTTCGTTGTTTTGTACCAGAAGCCGTGAAACCGCTGTGCTCAGCGATTCCTGCCTCGCTTGCAGCGTCAATCGGATTTGCTCGCGCGCTTCCGTTTCTTTCCCTTCTCCGGCCACCGCGAACATACGATCGACTGCGTCCCAAAATTGCTCCACCGATTGGCTGAGATACTTTCGCTGTTCCGGCGTGCGATTCGCACCCGCCAGTTGCTCTTCGAGATGCAGCGCCACGCCCAGATCTTCGCGGATCCGTTCGAATTGCGCTGTCCACGCCGTCAGCGCGTACGGCTCGCTCGCGTCCAGCATGTCGCGCATCGCCAGCCCGATCGAGTTCAAATCGTTCTGCACGCGCAGCAATTGCAGTGAGTCCTTGCGGTTCCGGTCCACCATTTCGCTCTGCAATTTACGCAAGCCGGAAAGTTGCACTCTTATGTAAAACGAATACGCCACTACCGCTGCGAGCGTAATGATCAGTCCGAACAATAGTCCGGCCGTTGGCGAGCGCTGTGCTGGTGTTTGCACGAAGAGAGAATACCTCAGGCGGCCGCTTGGCGCCGCAAGAGGAGCAGCAGAAAAATCATCAAGACAGCGGAAGTAAGCGGCACGAGTAAGCCGATTCGCAAGCTTCCGGCGTGCGCGGAAACGAATCCCACAAACCACGGCCCGACCGCGGACCCGACGGATGACATGGAAAACATCAGACCGCCCAGTCGCACCGCTCTCGCTCCGTACCAGCGGGAGAGCCACGCAATGCAGACTGGAAAGATCGTCGCGCAGCCCAAGCCCGCAATTGTCATGGTCGCAAATGCAAAGTCCTGTCGCGTTGCCAGGACCAACAGGGTATTTCCAACGATGACCACTATCAGCGCGCTCATCACCAGCCGGTATTCGCGGACACGCGCGAGAATAAACGGCGCGGAAGCGCGGCCGGCCAATAGCCCGCCATAAAAAAACATCGGAGCGAGCGTGGCCCAGAAAGTCCCGCCTCCGGAGAGACGTTTGGCGTGCGTGGCGGCCCAGCTGCCGAGGCTGACTTCAATTCCAACGTAAAGAAAAAACAACGCTGCGAGAGTGAGCGTGATCACCAAGCCAGGGCTCGCTGCCGCCGTCTTTGTCGTGGCGCCGGATGTCGCATGCTTTCCTGCAGGCAATTCCGCAAAAATAACGGAGAATGCCAGCAGAGCGCCGAACGCGGCCAAGACGTAGAGCAGGCGCGTGAGAAATCCGTACTTGAGCGCGAGCATGACCAGCGGAGAGCAAGAGACGGCTCCTGCGCCCCAGGCCAGATTCACCAGGCTCACCAGCGATGCGCTGCGCGCTCCGCCGATTTCAGCGACGGCTAAATTCGTTGGGGGCACTACCAATCCATAACCGATTCCCAGTGCCGCCAGCGCGAAAAGGACGACCGTCATCGAGGAAGCGTTGATTGTTGCGAGCCCTGCCGTCATCAAAGCGTAACCAAGGACGAGAGGGGTTCTGCTGCCGAGATAATGAGTGATCAAGCTCGATAGCCAGACACCGGCGAGCGACCCGGAAAACTCAACGGCGAAGAAAATGCCTGCTTGCGAGTCGTTGAGCGACCAGCGCGAAATGAACAGCGGCAGCATCGGACCGGAGAGCGTGATCTCGAGACCGGTCAGAACAAATCCGGCGAAGAGCAGCACCAGCAAATAGCGCTGGCGGGCCGCGGCATGGATGGCGATGGCTTGCGTGCTCACTGGTTGCCAACCATTTTGCAGGAGTGCAGCGCCGCGAGCAACTCACCGTTTTTCGCGGCCTTTCTATACATGCGCAGTATCTAATCCATTCAATTTCAAAACTTAATCTTTCCAATTCAACGATGCGATAGTATGGAGCGCCTTTAGCTTGCTTTTACGGACTGTTCTTGGATGCATTGATGATTGATGTTGGTCTCATCGGATTTGGACTCGCCGGCCGCTCCTTTCATGCGCCAGTGATTCGTGCCGTCCCAGGATTGCGGCTGGCTGCGATTGTGCAGCGCAATGGCAACGAAGCCGCCACGCAATATCCGGACGTTCGCGTCGTGCGCACTCTTGTTGAACTCCTTTCCATTTCGCAAATTCGCCTCGTCGTCATCGCCACGCCAAACGATTCGCATTATTCGCTCGCCCACCGGTGCTTGGCCGCCGGCCGCGATGTGCTGGTCGACAAGCCCTTCACGACCACGTTGGAAAAAGGCATCACGCTCGTCCAGCTTGCGAAGAAGCAGGGGCGGCTGCTTACCGTTTATCAGAATCGCCGCTACGACGGCGATTTTCAGTCGCTCGCCCAGCTTGTTGCGAGCGGCGCGCTGGGACGCATCGTCCGCTTTGAATCGAATTACGACCGCTTTCGTCCGCAACTTCGTCCTGGCGCCTGGCGCGAGCGATCTGGCCCGGGCAGCGGAATCTTTTTCGATATTGCGCCGCACCTCATTGACCACGCGCTCTTGCTTTTCGGTATGCCCGAAGCACTGACCGCCGATATTCGCATCGAGCGCGAAGGCGCTGTAGCAGATGATACCTTCGACCTCGCTTTTCACTATCCTCGCGGATTGCGCGCGGATTTGCGTTCTTCCATTCTCGCTGCCGCGACTCGCGCTCGTTTTATTTTGCATGGAACGCAAGGCGCGTTCGTCAAACAATCTTTTGATCCGCAAGAAAGTAACCTGCGGCGCGGCTACATCCCCGCGGACACAGCGTGGGGCGCGGAGCCTGAAGAAAATTGGGGCATGCTGACCCTTTCCGAGAACGGCGTCCTCACGCAGCGCCGGGTTCCCGCCGTGAATTGCGATTACCGCGACTTCTATGCCAATTTGCGCGACGCCATTCTCGGGAAGGCGACGCTGGCAGTAACTCCGGAGTGGGCGCTCGATGTAATGCGCTTGCTCGAATTGGCGCGCCAGAGCAGCGACGAGCGCCGAACCATTTCCGTGCCGGTCACAAACCCGTTATGAACGGCCAGAATTGCGCGAGTATCGCGAGGCTCTCGCGTATAATCAAAATGTAAGCAAGAGGGAGGAGCGCTACCGTGGCTTCGGTCGTTGAACTGGCACCCTCGATTCTGTCCGCAAATTTCGCCCAGCTGGGCGCGGACGCGAAAGCCGCGCTCGAAGGCGGCGGCACGGTCTTGCATCTTGATGTAATGGACGGGCACTTTGTGCCGAATCTCACTATCGGGCCGCCTGTCGTCGCATCGCTCCGGAAAACCATTCCTGATGTCACGTTCGATTGCCATTTGATGATCGAAAATCCGGATCAATTCATTCCGGCGTTTGCGGAGGCCGGCGCGAATTGGATATCGGTACATCAGGAAGCTTGCATTCATCTGGACCGGACGCTCCATCTGATCGAATCGCACGGTTGCAAGCCGGGGGTGGTGGTCAATCCGGCGACTCCGGTGCACATGCTGGATGAAGTTTTGGAAATTGTGCATCACGTTTTGGTGATGTCCGTGAATCCCGGTTTTGGCGCGCAGCATTTCATTCCCAACTCGCTCAAGAAAATCGAAACGCTCGCGCGAATTCGCGATGCGCGCGGTTTGGGATTCCGCATCGAGATTGATGGCGGCGTCGCGCTCGATACAGTGGGCGATATAGTACGCGCGGGCGCGGAAATTCTCGTAGCGGGGAACGCCGTGTTTTCCCGCGGCGACATTCGCGAAAACGCCAAGAAATTATTGCAGGCAGCGCGTTCGGCTGCATCCATCAGCGCGCCGGCGCCACGCCTCCGCCGCACTGCTACTGCTCCTCGTAGTTCCAAGTCAGACCGCCATCGACGACAAACGTAGTTCCCGTGACATAGCTCGATTCATCGGACGCGAGGAAGGCGGCGACGGACGCGACGTCTTCCGGTTTACCCAGCCTGCGTAACGGGATATTTTCCAAGAGACTTTTCAATTTCACCGGGTCGTTTAACAAATTCTTGTTGATGGGCGTTTCAATTGCGCCGGGAGCGATATTGTTGATGGTGATATTGAGCGGGGCAAGCTCGATCGAAAGGTTGCGCGTGAGCATTTTCAGGCCGCCTTTGCTGGCACAGTAAGAAGAAAAATGAGGGAAGGGAAGCTCTTCGTGGACGGAGCTGATGTTGATGATTTTTCCCGGGCGTTTGGCCTGCATTGAATAACGGACCATCGCCTGCGTTACGAAAAACAAGCCCTTCAAATTTACGTCCAGCACGAAGTCGTAATCGGCTTCGGTTACATCCCAAAAATCAGCGCGCTTTTCGACGCCCGCGTTATTCACCAGAATGTCGAGCTCGCCGAGCTGCGAAACGGTTTGCGAGATGAAACGCTGGCCGTCGGCAATCTTCGAGACGTCCGCCTGGATGGCGATGGCTTTTCCGCCGCCGGCCCGGAGACTTTCGGCGGCGCGCTCGGCCCCTTCCTTGTCGGCGCGATAACAGATCGCGACGGCCGCGCCTTCCTGGATGAACCGCTGGGCGATTCCCAAGCCGATCCCCTGATTGCCGCCAGTGATGGCCGCTACTTTACCTTCCAAGCGTTTTGACACGAGTCACTCCTGCATTTCCGCAAGCACGTTCCCAAAAAGGAACGCCGGTAAGGGTAACACTTGGATGTTGCAGGCAGGTTTGTGGAACACGGAAAACGAGCTGGCAGCGATACCCACCCCCCCTATGCTTTTTGTAAGAATGTGATTCGATGGGGGTTAGTGGGTGGGGGTCTGCAAAGAATGTGATTCTAAAGGGGATAGTGGCGAGTGAGCAGTGGCGCGTGACGAGAATAGGGAAGAAGTGAGAGAAGACTTTAGGTGAAGGGATGCCACCCCTGGTACTTTGCGAAAGAGTGCGCAAGCTATTGATGTAGACAGGTTTGTCGAAGCACAGTTTTTTGAAGGGTGCGAAAGAATATGAAAATGAGGAGCTTATCTTACTGTTCTTTTTGCAAAGGAGTGAAAGAGTGAACCGAGAAAAAGAGCTAAACGCAGTGGCACGGAGTCCGCAGAGGACAGGGGATGACCAAAGAAAGACGCAGGCTGGAGGACGATCGGGGTTGAGGAAGAGATGACGTCGGCGAAACCCTTCGAGGCTCAGGGCAAGCATAGGAAATGGTAGCCCGGTAAGTACTAATTGTCAATAGTTTGTTGAGTTTACTGCCTTTTCATTCGAATGGAGCGAGGCTAATTCGAATGAGAATGGCTGAAGTCGAGAGGATAGAAGGAGTTGGCGGGCTTGAGACGATTTGGTGAGACTGTGGAAATGTGTGGATAAGTCAAAAGCTCTGATTGCCGACGCGGTCGCCCTTCTCTCTTGGCAAGGGTGCCCGATCTTGCTTGGCCGTTCGGCCAGAGCCTGCTGACTATTCGTGGCGAGTGGTGAGTATTTGCCGTAGAATGGCGGAAGAGTAAGGCAATGGCGAATCCATCCATCACGATTCCGCTGGACCCTCAAACGGCGCGGGCGTACGACTCTGCCGCGCCAGAGGAAAAGCGGAAGATTCAGGCCCTGCTGAGCCTATGGCTCCGGGAGTTGGCTGCCGGAGGGTATCCTTCGCTGCAGCAAGTGCTCGATGACGTCGGCCGCAAGGCGAAAGACCAAGGGCTTACACCCGAGATTTTGGATTCCCTCCTGAAAGGCGCATAGTTGCGCTACGTTTTCGATACAAACGTCTTAGTCAGCGCCTTACTCCTGCCCGATTCGAAGCCTCGCCAAGCGCTGGAACTCGCACTACGGGGTGGAAAACTCTTACTCTCCTTTGAGGTTCTTGTCGAACTCTACGAGGTTCTGGGTCGGAAGAGGTTCCGCCGGTATGTGGATGAGGAAGATATTCGAAGCTTTCTCGCGGCTCTGACGCGCGAGGCTGAATGGGTTGAGGTTGGTGTACGAATTGCAGCTTGCCGTGATCCGAAGGACGACAAATTCCTCGAACTCGCCGTGAGCGGCCACGGAACGCACGTCGTCACCGGAGACTCCGACCTATTAGCGCTGAATCCTTTCCAAGGAATTGAGATTCTTCCACCTCATCGGCTCTTGCAAACGCCGCCGGCTAAGCTCGAGCCATAAGATTTGTTGGTTTGTAGACTTGGAAGGCGAATGCATTGGCTGGACTGCCGTACGAAATGCAGATTAGTTGGGGCGGAAGTGGGATTCGATTAGCAGGGCCAAGGCGGACTCGACGCTTAGGCCCGAGGCCACCAGCGGCTGGATCCAGAGGCGGTGGAAGCTTTCGGGATGGTTTTCGACCTCGCTGAAGAGGTGGTCGAAGGCTTCGAGTTGCCAGCGGCGCTCGAGGTCTTCGCGGTTTAGGCGTTCGCGGAATTCCTCGACGCTGGTCTTGGACTGCTTGTTGGTCGTTTTGTTACTCATCTCTTAAACCCTTCCATCTTTCTATCTTTTGATTCCTTTGCGAGTTTCCCAGTTACATGGCCGTGGGTCGTTAGTTTCCTGGCACTAACACAGTCAAAGGCATGGCAGATGGTAAGTTTGCACATGCTTTCAGGTGGCTTCCGCTTCGGGCCCAGCGCGGCCAATGCCGGCCTGCGCTGGGAGACAGAAACGAAACTGGCGAATTAGGGGGCAATGAAGAGGGTCCTGCCCTCGCGGTTGACGAGAAGCAGAGGATCGCTTCCGGCCTTGCCGAGCGCGCTCTGGAACTCAGAGACGTTGCCGACGGGTTGATGGTTGACTTCCTGGATCAGGTCGCCCTTTTGCAGGCCGGAGTCGGCCATCTTGGTGGCCGGGTCGATGTCGGTGACAACGACGCCCTTGGTTGCCGAGGAAATGCCCAGCTCCTTGGCAATGCCTGCATTGAGGTTGGTGACTTCGACGCCTTCCAGCGCCTTGCTGCCGCCTTCTTGGTCATTCGATTCGACTTTGGCGGATTCGGTTGGCATTTCGGCGAGCTTGACGGTTTCGTCGCGCTCCGCGCCGTTACGCAGGATCTTGAGCTTGAGCTCGGTGCCTGGCTGCATCATTGAAACGCTCATGCGGAGCTGATTGCTGTCGGTAACGGGCTTGTCGTTGATCTGGAGAATGATGTCGCCGCGTTGAATGCCTGCCTTCTGCGCGGGGCTATTGGGGGAAACGTCGCCGACAACGGTCCCTTGGGAGTCTTTTTGGCCGAACGCTTTGGCCATCGCAGGAGTTACATCTTGCGGGTAGATACCCAGATAGGCGCGGGTAACATGCCCATTCTTCAGGACCTGGTCCATAACGCTGCGAGCGAGATTGGCTGGGACGGCAAAGCCGATGCCTTGGCTGCCGCCGGAACCGTGAGAAATAATGGCGGTGTTAATGCCAACGAGTTCGCCGCGGTCGTTGATGAGCGCGCCGCCGGAGTTCCCGGGATTGATCGGAGCATCGGTCTGGAGGAAGTCCTCATAGTCCTCGATGCCGAGACCGCCGCGGCCGGTGGCGCTAATGATTCCCTTGGTGACGGTCTGCCCGACGCCGAAGGGATTACCAATGGCTAGAGCGACGTCCCCGACTTGAACTTTGGAAGAGTCACCGATGGTAATGGGAGCGAGATTCTTGGAGTCTATTTTGAGAACGGCGACGTCGGTTTTTGGATCGGCGCCGACGATGCGAGCTTTGAATTCGCGCTTGTCGGATAGAGTGATGCGAACGTCGGTGGCGCCATCGACAACGTGATTGTTGGTCAGAATATAGCCTTCGGGACTGACGATTATGCCTGAGCCGAGAGCTTTCTCGCGGGAGTCGCGGGGCATGCTGAAGCGGCCGCCACCCTCATTTCCATCCTGTCCGAAAAACTGACGGAAGAATGGATCCATCGGCATTCCTTCTTCAGAGCTCATGCGGTTATGCACGACTTTCGAGGAAGAGATGTTGACGACGGATGGGAGAACTTCCTTGACGAGGGGGGCGTAGCTGCTCTTGCTCGGCCCTTCGCCGGGATCCGCCAGTTTTAAGGTGGCGGGAGGATTTGAAGAAAGAGATTTCTCCGTGGTATGGGCCAGGCCTAAGCCAGCCGCGCCCAATGCAAAACCGAGTGCAAGAACCGCCGGCTTGGATCTCAGCAGGGATATCAAATAATTCATGTTTCCTCTCAACTTCCAATGCGATTTGTTGCAACCGACAATTTGTGTGGTTGCGGCTAATCGGATGCACTTATTCAGACGCTTGAGGGGAGGTGGATGATTCTCCCTGGTGGCCGGGATATTGGGAGCCGACGATTGGGTAGAGAATATGGCAAACTAAATCAATGAAATCGGGATGTTGCCCTCAATCTAAGGGGTAGTAGGTGAGCGTTCTGGTTGTTGTTGTCGTCCTCCATCGAGAGTGGGTCTTGGAGCGGTGGAAATCGTGCCGCTCCACCCAATTCCCGGTGGCATCGTTCGTATATTCCGAAACCCTGACGGAGCATGCGACGTCTTCCCAATCATTGAAAGTCCAGGCCTTAATTTGACGGCCTTCTTGGTCATACTCGTACGTATATTTTCCGTCCCCGAGAGGCGACCCGTCGGCCTTAAGACCAAAGGTTTTTGCGACTCTTCCTGCTGTATCGTAGGTCGTTATCCATTGCTCGCTGACGGTGCCATCGTAGCCGTAGTATTTCGAGACCGATCGGTAAAGCTTGCCTTCCTCATACTCGAAAGACTTGAGGGTTTTGGGATTGCCTTTGCCGTCGTAACTGGAAGAGAGAACTATGTTCGTGCCGTCATATTCGTCGACGCCGTAGTTGGTGGTAACTCCTGACGCGTCGCGAGCTGTCCACGTGCATTTTCCCTGCGAACGCACGAGTTGGGCGGTTTTTATCTTTTCGCCCTTGCTGTCGAATTCTTCGGAGCGGACCAATTGTCCGACATCGTTGTATTCGAAGCGCGTGGATAGATGGACTGCACCGCCATGCGTATACGAGGTTTTTGCGAGAACAAGTCGTGCGGAGGAAAACTCGACATCGTAGCTGTCGAAATTCGGTACTTGATTTAAGCGATCTTCGCTGAAGCCCCATTGCTTGCGTTGCTTTAGCTGGTGGACGTGGCCTTTGATGTCGTAGTTTTCATACATCCTGCTTGCGCGGTCAGCGCCAGTAGAAACCGGGTGACCAAGGCGCGAACCAATAATAGCTGGTCCCTCTTAAATCCCGAATAGTACGAAGGTAATCCTCTTAGGGGGGCTTCCCCCAACAGGCCTACGAGATTATCCCGCGGCGGACGGCGAAAAGGATGAGTTCGGGGATGCCGCGCAAATTCAGCTTTTCCATGATATTGGAACGATGGGTTTCGACGGTGTAGACGCTGAGATTCAAGAGGTTGGCAACGTCTTTGTTGGATTTGCCCTCAGCGACAAGCTGAAGGATTTCGCGCTCGCGCGGAGTGAGGAGGTCGTAGGCATCTTCAGCGCCGCTGCGTTTGAGCTTGCGGACGTAGTCGTCGAGCAGGACTTTGCTGACCGCGGGGCTGAAGAAAGATTTGCCTTCAGCTACGGCATGGACAGCTTTAATGAGATCGGATTCGGCGGAATCTTTCAGGAGGTAGCCTTTGGCGCCGGATTTGAGGGCGCGCAGGACGTAACTTTCATCCGAATGCATGCTAAGCATGACCATGGAAATTTCCGGATTAGCCTGGGTGATTTGAAGGGCGGCTTCGATGCCATTTAGATTGGGCATGCCGATGTCCATCACGATCACGTCGGGCTTGAGGGATTTTGCGAGGGAGACCGTTTCCCGGCCGTCGTTGGCTTCGCCGACTACCGTGAGATCGGGCTGCTGCTCGACGAGCAGACGGAGGCCGCCCCGAATGAGCTTGTGATCGTCGGCGAGGAGAATGCGAATTTTTCTCATGGCTGGTGCGTGGCTGGAGCATGACCGGATTGGGGAGAATCCTCAGAATGGAGCGGCAGCTCGGCTCTTACTGTAGCGCTCTTTCCGGGCGCTGATTCAATCGTAAGCGTGCCGCCGAAGCGCCTGACACGCTCTTCCATGCCGAGGATTCCCATGCCGCGTTTGCGCTCAGGGTCGAAGCCGTGGCCGTCGTCGGTGATTTCGACGGTGATTTTGTCCGGGGCTTGAGCAACGGTTACTTTCGCGTTTTTGGCGGAGGAGTGCGTGGCGGCGTTGTTGAGAGCTTCCTGGACGAGGCGGTAGATGGTGACTTTCGTTTCGTCGCCTAGATCTTCGGAGACACTTTGGGAGTGGACTTCCACTTCCATGTCGCTGCGGCGCGAGATTTCACGAGCTTGCCATTCGAGAGCAGGAATCAAACCAAGATCATCGAGCATGGGAGGGCGGAGAAGCAGGGCGATGTCGCGGATGGATTTGACAGCGCTTTCGGCGACGGATTTTATGTGCATGATTTGGGCTTGCGTGACACGGTCGTCGGGGGAGACAAGTTTGGAGAGTTGGCCAACTTCGACGAGGAGCGCGCCGAGGGATTGGCCGACTTCGTCGTGGAGTTCGCGCGAAATCGAGCGGCGCTCTTCCTCCTGAGCTTCCACGAGGCGAGCGGACAAGCCTTCGAGTTCGAGGCGGCTGCGGGCGAGGGCCTGATAGCGCTGGCGGGCTTGCCGCTCGAGGCGAAGGATGTATAAGCCGCAAACGAGGGACATGAGGACGCCAGCGACTAAAGCAAGAGAGACGAGCCAGACGAGGCGGGATTCGAGCATTTGAAAACGCGTGGCGACGGCGAGATTTTCGAGGGCGAGCTTATGTTCGTCCAGCGAGGAGATTTGCGACGAGAGTTCGAAGATGCGCGTGCGCCAGGGGATGAGCTGCTGGCCGATAAATTGATAGGCACGTTGCCGGCGAAGATCGGCGCGCCAGGCCAGGACGAGGGCGCAGGAAGTTTCTTCTTCTTCGAGTTGCTGTTGCATTGCGGCAAGGAGGAGTTGCTCGTCGGGATCACGGTCGAGGGGAAAACCGAGCAAGGCGGCGCGGAGCACAGCGATTTGTTTGGTTACATCGGCTGGATCGGGCGCAGACCCTTTGAGTTGTTCCTGCAGCAAAAAGCGCTCGATTTGGTCGTCATAGACGCGGACGGAAACGATGATGACGGCGAGCGCGTGATTGCGAGTGGTGAAGCGGCGGCTTACTTCCTGGGAGGCACGGTCCAGGCGGCGAACGGCGAGAAGAGCATCGACGCCAGCGACGATCAAGAGAGCGAGAAGCCAGCTGAAGGAAACGAGGAGGAGACGGCGGAGTTGTTTGGAATGCCGCTGGGATTCAGGGTCGGCTTCGCGAGAGGTTCGCGGAAGAGCGGGGTCGGCGCTTTCGGAAAGAGCTGGCACATATTAAAGAATAAGACAAAGCTCGGTGAAAAGCGCGGGACTAAAGGCCGGCAACCAGAAGGCGCTTGCGCGGCCTTGCGTGATAGGACGCGCGACCTAAGCGACGGTGACGTCGGGGCTGAGGTAGACGTCCTGGATGGTGTTGAGGAGCTGGACGCCTTCGGACATGGGGCGCTGGAAGGCTTTGCGGCCGGAGATTAGGCCGGTGCCTCCGGCGCGCTTGTTGATGACGGCGGTGGTGACGGCATCCTCGAAGTCGTTAGCACCGGAGGCGCCGCCACTGTTGATCATACCGGAGCGACCCATGAAGCAGTTGGCGACCTGATAGCGGCAGAGATCGATGGGATGCTCGCTGGCGAGGTCGGTGTAAATGCGCTTGTCGAATTTACCGTAGCTGGAATCGCCCATATTGAGAGCCGTGTAACCGCCATTATTCTCGGCCATTTTCTGCTTGATGATGTCGGCTTGAATGGTGACGCCGAGATGATTGGCCTGGCCGGTGAGGTCGGCGGAGAGGTGGTAGTCCTTGTCTTTCTTAAAGGCGTTGTTGCGGAGGTAGCACCAGAGGACGGTAGCCATGCCAAGTTCGTGAGCGTGGGCGAAGGCCTGGCTGATTTCGACAATTTGGCGCGTGCTTTGATCAGAGCCGAAGTAGATGGTCGCCCCGACGGCAGCCGCGCCCATGTTCCAGGCTTCCTGAACGGTGCCGAAGAGAACCTGGTCAAAGCGATTGGGGTAGGTGAGCAGCTCGTTGTGATTCATCTTCACGATAAAGGGGATCTTGTGAGCGTATTTGCGTGAGACGGCGCCAAGGACTCCGAAAGTGGAAGCTACCGCGTTGCAGCCGCCCTCGACGGCGAGCTTGACGATATTTTCGGCGTCGAAAAAATCGGGATTCTTCGCGAAGCTCGCGCCGGCGGAGTGCTCGATGCCTTGATCGACAGGAAGGATCGAGAGATAGCCGGTGCCGCGGAGGCGGCCGTGATGGAACAGGCGATTGAGATTCGTGAGGACGCGGCTATTGCGGTCCGTGATGGTCCAAACGCGATCGATAAAATCAGGACCAGGGAGATGCAGACGTTCTTTCGAGATTTTCGGTGTTTTGTATCCGAGAAAAAACTCCGCCTTCGCACCGAGGTACGATTCAATTTTTCCTGCGCTAGTCGTGGTTGCCATATGGTTCTCCTAAGTTATTCGCGAGTTGCCCGCGTGAGCATGCTGCCGGCGTCGGTATCCACCAGCCAAAGCAGTGTGCCGTTCGCCGGTTGAATCAATTGCGCCGGCAACTGATCCGGCTCGTAAAAGCGCTCGAGGACCGCGGTGAGGGCCGGGGCTTTATCGGCGCCCGTCACCATGAAGATCACGTTGGCGGCGTTGTTTACGGCCGGGGCCGTGAGCGTGATGCGGTCCATCAAAACCTTGCCTACCCAATTATGCACTGCGATGCGGCGATTTTCGCGCAGGGCTTTTGTACCCGGAAAAAGCGAGAGCGTGTGTCCCTCGCTGCCCATGCCCAGCAGAACCAGGTCAAACCGCGGAAACTGGCCATCGGTAAGCTTGAAATACCTTTTAATCTCTTGGTCGTACTCCTTGGCGGCGTCTTCGGCCTGCGGGTACTCGCCTTTGATGCGGGTGACCTGCTCCGGTTCAAGCGGTGACTTGGAGAACATCGTTTCCCTGGCCATGCAGAAGTTGCTTTGCGGGTCGTCCGGCCCGACGTGGCGCTCGTCGCCGAAGAACAGATGCATTTTATCCCAAGGGACTTGCGAGCGGAGAGCGGGATCGTTGACGAGCAGGCCGTAGAGAGTCTTCGGCGTGGAACCGCCCGCCAGCGCTACGTCGAAGGAACCTTTTTCCTTCACGGCGGCTGCAGCGATCTCGACGAATTTTTGCGCGCAACGCCTCGCGATCGCGGGGCCATCCGGCAAGATGCGAACTTCGGCGTTTACCTGGTAGTCGATCATGCTCTCCCGTTCTACTTATTCATCGCTCCCGCGCTTTTCAGGTTTTCGGTGGCCGTCGCAGAACTTCTGGCGTCTTCCTCTTCTTCACCGATTTTCCGCCATGCGCGGCCGTCGCGGGCCATGAGTTCGTCGGCTTCCTTCGGCCCCCAAGAGCCTGCCGCGTAGTTGGGAAAACCACGAGCGGGGAGGGCCTTCCAGACGTCAATGACCGGCTCGATGGCCGCCCATCCGGCTTCCACCATGTCCGCGCGCTGGAAAAGCGTGGCGTCGCCGAGCATACAGTCATAGAGAAGGCGCTCGTAGCCGGTGCTGTGCGAGGTGCCAAAATCTCGGGCGTAGTCGAAATCCATATTCACCAGCCCGAGCTTCATGACCGAGCCGGGAACTTTGGCTGCAAAGCGCCAGGAGATGCCCTCGTCGGGCTGGATGTGGATCACCATGCGGTTGGTGCGCGGGTCCTTTATGGGCGTCTTTCGAAACAGCATGAAGGGCGTCCGGCGAAATTGAATGGCGATTTCCGTGACGCGCTTGGCGAGACGCTTTCCGGTGCGGAGATAAAAAGGCACATCGCCCCAGCGCCAATTGTCAATTTTGAGCTTAAGGGCAACAAAGGTCTCGGTATTCGAATCCGGCGCGACGTTTGGTTCATGGCGATAGGCGGGAACTTTTTCGCCTCCTACCGTGCCCTCACCGTATTGCCCGCGAACCGTGTTGTGCAAAACATCCTCGGGTGTGGGGACTTGCAAGGCATGCAGGATTTCGGCCTGTTTGTCGCGGACGGCATCGGCGTCGAAGGAGATGGGCGGTTCCATGGCGGTTAGAGTGAGGAGCTGGAAAAGGTGGTTGGGAACCATGTCCTTGAGGGCGCCCGCGGTCTCGTAGAAGGCGCCGCGGTGTTCGACGCCGACGCATTCCGCGGCGGTGATTTGCACATGGTCGATGTAGGTGCGATTCCAAAGCGGCTCGATCATGCTGTTGGCGAAACGAAATACCATCAGGTTCTGGACAGTTTCCTTACCGAGGTAATGGTCGATCCGGAAAATCTGTTGTTCCGTGAGGATTTGCTTGAGTTCTTTGTTCAATTGCTGCGCGGACGCGAGGTCGTGTCCGAAAGGCTTTTCCACGATCACCCGGGTCCACTTGCCGTTTTCTTCCTTAGTGAGACCGATCTCGCCTAACTTTTGGACGATCAGCGAGAAAAAGTTAAAGGAGACGGCCAGGTAATGGAAGAGGTTGCCCTGCGTGCCGTGCTTTTTCTCCGCCTCCGCGATCTGCTCCTTGAGACGCTGGTACGCAGCTGGATCTTTAAAATCGCCCTGCACGTAGTAGATGCGGTCGAGGAACCACTGCCACAAATTTGGGTCAATCTGATGCTCTTCGAACTGTTTGATATCTTCGCTGAGGTGGGCGCGAAAGGATTCGGTGGTGAACTCATCGAATGCAAAACCGACGATGGCGAATTGCTTCGAAAGAAGGCCTTCCTGGGCTAGATTGGCCAATGCGGGAAGGAGCTTTCGCTTGGTGAGGTCGCCGCTGGCTCCGAAAATCACCATGACGCAAGGAGAGGCGGGAGAACCGGGTTCGATGTGCTCTGAATTCATGGAGGGTGTCCTATCTTGGCTGATGCCGGATCTATTTCGTCCTAGTGTCCGGACTTTTTCTCAATGTGACCGCCGAACTGAAAACGCATGGCGGAGAGCACCTTGGCCGCGAAATCATCCTCGCCGCGGGACGTAAAGCGCTGGAAAAGAGAAGCGGTCAGGACAGGCGCGGGAGCCGTTGATTCGATAGCCGCGAGAATGGTCCAGCGGCCTTCGCCGGAATCCGAGACGCGGCCGGAGAAACGCTCCAGTGTGGGTTGTTCGAAAAGCGAGATGGCCGTGAGATCGAGGAGCCAAGAGGCGACGACGCTACCGCGGCGCCACACTTCGGTGACGTCCGCTAGATTGAAGTCGTATTGGTAGTGTTCGGGATTGCGAAGCGGAGTGGTCTCTGCATCGGCTTCGCGATGAGATTTACCCGCGTTCGCGTGTTTTAGAATGTTGAGGCCTTCCGCATAGGCAGCCATCAGGCCATATTCGATGCCGTTGTGCACCATCTTCACAAAATGCCCGGCGCCAGACGGGCCGCAGTGGAGATAGCCCTCTTCGGCAGTTCCGCCGACGTTCTCGCGTCCGGGAGTGCGATCGACGTTTCCGCGGCCAGGGGCCAACGTTTTGAAGATAGGATCAAGGAGTTTGACGATGTCGGCTTCGCCGCCAATCATTTGGCAATAGCCGCGATCGAGGCCCCAGACGCCGCCGCTGGTGCCAACGTCGCAATAATGAATCCCTTTGGAAGAGAGCTCTTTGGCACGGCGGATATCGTCGATGTAGTAGGAGTTTCCGCCGTCAATCACGATGTCACCTGAGTCCAGTTTGCTCGTCAGATCGTGCAAGGTTGCATCCACCACGGCAGCGGGAACCATCAACCAGATGGCGCGGGGCTTTTGCAGTTTCTTGACAAAATCATCGAGCGAGTCAGAGCCGGTCGCACCTTCTCCGGCGAGCTGTTTCACCGAGTCCGGAGTTCGGTCGTACACGACGCACTTGTGCCCGCCTTTTTGCAGGCGCCGGACCATATTGGCGCCCATTCTTCCCAGCCCGATCATGCCAAGTTGCATCGCGATTGCTCCTGTGTTTTCTAGTTTCCTTTTGTAAGTTTCGAGCGATTAATTTCTATGTGAGCGCTTGATGGATTGCTTCCGTCAGCGTCGACAGTCCTGCCGCGACATCCTTGCCGAGATGAATGCGCAACGCGCGCCGGTCGCGCTCAGCGAGCACAGCAAAGTCGCCACGCGCCTGGGCTGCTTTCACAACGCCAAACGTGTAAGTCTGCCCGGGAACAAGGATGTCAACAGCGTCGTCGCAAGTGATCTGCAGAAAAACGCCGGAGTTGGGGCCGCCTTTGTAGGCTTGTCCGGTGGAATGAAGGAAACGCGGGCCAAAGCCAAGGACGGTCGCCACTTTTTTGTTGTCTCGAACGGCAAGGCGAATTGCCTGGAGCGCCTCTTCATGCGCCTCGTTCATAGTGATGTAACCTAGCACTGCAAAATAATCACCGGCCCCGATCCGCGCGAGGTGTTTCTTCAAAATGGCCGAGAGCGTCGCACCGCCCTTTAGCGCGGCGGCGTTAGCCCGATCGGCGTAAAGTTTGCAACTATCGCCCGTGAAGAATGGGGACTCGGGCGGCAGCTTGCCGGTCGATTCGTATTCGGTGGTTAACTTGCGAGTTTCCACCTTGCTCGCTTCGACATCGGGTTGATTGAAGGCGTTAATGCCGATGAGAGCGCCGGCCACTGCAGTAGCAATTTCCCAGCGGAAGAACTCCTGGCCGAGGTTATAGACGTCGGGTAACACGATGCGGACGATGGGATGCCCCGCCTTTGCCAGAGTGTCGACAGCGGCGGCCTGCTCCTTGTCCGGGTCAGACTCCAGCCGAATATAAACGAAAACGCGGTCGGCTCCGTAGACGTCAGGTTTAGCAAGACGTTCGCGGTCGACGGGGATAATGCCTCTGCCGGATTTTCCAGTGGATTCGGCAATCAATTGCTCGAGCCAAGCGCCGAGATCGAAGATTCCTTTCGAAGTGACGATCGTAAGCTTGTCGCGCCCTTGATCCGCGGCGATTCCGAGGATCGTTCCAAGGACGACACCCGGGTTCGTGACGGCATCCATATCCGCGCCGCAAGCGTCGACCATTTGTTTCGTATTTTTCAGGAACTTCAACACGTCAATCCCCATCACGGCGGCAGGTACCATGCCGAAATTGGAAAGAGCCGAGTAGCGCCCCCCGATGCTTGGCACTCCCATGAAGATCTTGAGGAACTTGTCTTTTTCGGCGACACGCACCAGCTTCGAGCCGGGATCGGTGATGGCGATAAAGCGGTTGCCAACTTCCTTTTCACCCACCTTCGCTTTGACGCGATCAAAAAAGTATTGTTTGTAAATATTGGGCTCGAGCGTGCTGCCGGATTTGCTGGAAACGATGCAGAGGGTGCTGGCGAGGTCCACTTGCGCCTCGATGGATTTTATTTGGGCGGGATCGGTGGAATCCAGGACGTGAAGGTCCGGATACCCGGAGGTCTTACCGAAGGTCATCCGCAGGACTTCCGGACAGAGGCTTGACCCGCCCATTCCCAGCAGCAAGGCGTTCTTGAAAGCCAAATTTTTTACAACGGCGGCGAACTGATTCAGCTTATCAACGTCCTGAATCTGTTGTTCGGTGATATCCAGCCAGCCTAGCCACTTGTTCTCGTCGTTGCCGGTCCAAAGCAAGGAGTCTTTTTGCCAAAGCCGCTGTACCTTGCCGGTCTTCTTCCAATCCTGCAGAGAGGCATTCACATCGCCCGCGAGTTTGTCCGGTAGAGTGTAGGATAGCCGATTCAGGCTCACGCACTCACTCCCGCGCTTTTTCCGGTCGCGGCCAGAAGCTGCCTAAACGCATCCGCGAAGAGTTTCACGCCGTCCACCAGGAGTTTGTCCGTCACATCTTTCATGGAGATGCCAGCCTTGGCCAGATCTTCCATGGTGTTGCGCGCGGCATCAACGTTTTCCGTCAAACTGGCGCGTAGCTTGCCGTGATCGCGGAAGGCATCGAAAGTGGCCGGCGGGATCGTGTCTACGGTGTCGGCGCCAATCAATTCTTCGACATAGAGGACATCGCGGTATTTGGGGTTCTTTGTGCTTGTGCTGGCCCACAGCAGCCGCTGCGTTTGCGCGCCTTTAACGGCCAAGGCGTTCCAACGAGCGTTGCCAAAAAGCTCCTGATACTTCTTGTAGGTGAGCTTGGCGTTGGCGATTGCAATTTTCCCCCGCAGGCTCTCAAGGAGTGCCTTTTGCTGGGCGTCGGCGGCGGATTTAAGTTTTTCGTCGACCTTACTGTCGACCAGACTATCGATGCGGCTGACAAAGAAACTTGCGACGCTGGCGATGCGGCTGATGTCCTGGCCCTTGGCCGAGCGAGCCTCCAGAGCGGCGAGGAAAGCTTCAGCAACCTTCTCGTAGGCGGACTGCGCGAAGAGCAATGTGATGTTGATGTTTAGACCCTCCTCGAGAGTCTGGCGAATCGCGGGAATGCCTTCCGGCGTGGCTGGAATCTTGATCATCACATTCGGACGATTGACCAGTTTCCAGAGGCGGCGAGCTTCTTCGATGGTGGCCTTCGTGTCGTTGGCGAGATCGGGAGAAACTTCGTGGCTGACGTAACCATCGCGGCCATTCGTCTGGGCATAAATTGGCTTGAAAATGTCGCAAGCATCTTGAACGTCGCGAATCGCGATCTTGTCGAAGACAGCCTTAGCGCCGAGATTCTTGGCTTCAGGTGAAGCCACAATATCCGCGTACAAATTACTTCCGACAATCGCTTTTTCAAAAATAGCGGGGTTGGAAGTCATGCCGCGGAGACCGTCATTGTCGATGTATTTTTGTAATTCGCCACTGGTGAGCAAGTCTCTGCGGATATAGTCCATCCATGGGGATTGGCCGTAAGACAGCAGGGCCTTAAGGGGATTGGCGCCTGGTGCGGTACCGACGTTTGGAACTGTGGTTGTAGCCGTCATGATGGTTCTCCTCAAGCTTGAGAAATCTGTCGAATCTCTATTGTACTCCTTGGATGTGTGGTCGCGAGGGTCTCCTGCCGATTGGCCAGAGACAGCCAAAGTTCAGGAGCCGGGGCAGTACTTTGTTTCCAGGGCCTTCACTTTGCCAAGCCGCCGCACATGTCGTTCCTCGTTGGAGAACTTCGCGGCCATAAAAGCCCGCACCAGATCTTGCGCCAGAGCCACGCCAATGACGCGGGAACCGAGGACGAGCACATTGATATTGTCGTGCTCGACCCCCTGGTGCGCCGAGTAAGTGTCGTGGCACATCCCCGCGCGGATGCCGGGGAGTTTGTTGGCCGCAACACTGGCACCGACGCCGCTTCCGCAGACCAGAACGCCCCGCTCGGCCTTGCCATCGAGAACGGCGCGGCCGACGGCATCGGCGAAATCGGGATAGTCGGATGGGTTCTCATTGAAAGCTCCGACATCAAGTACGTCGTTGCCCATCGATCGCAGCAGGTCTCCCATGGCGTTCTTCAGTTGAAAGCCAGCATGGTCCGAACCGATCACAACTTTCATGGAGCGCTCACTTTCCCAGAATTTCCTTGACTGCTGCGACGACGTTTTCAACTTCGAAGCCGAATTTTTTGAGCAGATCCTTCAGCGGGGCGGAGGCTCCAAAGGAGCGCATGCCGATGATCTTGCCTTTGGGGCCCACGTAGCGATCCCATCCGAAGACAGATTCCATTTCAACGGACACGCGCGCGGGCACGCTTGCCGGCAAAACGCTTTCTTTATAGGCGGCGTCTTGTTTTTCAAATAGCTCCCAACTAGGCATGCTGACGACGCGGGCCTTTATCCCATCCGCAGTGAGTTTTTCGAAGGCAGATACGCAAAGACCGACCTCGCTTCCGCTGGCAAGCAATATGACATCGGGTTTTCCGCCCGCAGCATCGGCAAGCACATAAGCGCCTTTGGCCACACCGGATGCTGGCGCGTATTTTGTGCGATCGAAAGTCGGCATGGCCTGGCGTGTGAGAACAAGCGTGGAAGGGCCGTGCATGTGCTGAAGCATGATTTTGTAGGCTTCGACGACTTCGTTGGCGTCACCGGGGCGCAGCACGAGCATGTTGGGCATGGCGCGATAGGCGGCAAGTTGTTCGACGGGCTGGTGCGTCGGCCCGTCTTCGCCGACGCCAATCGAGTCGTGCGTGAAAATATATAGAGCTGGAATTTCCATCAAAGCGCCGAGACGCATGCTGGGGCGCATGTAGTCACTAAAATTGAAAAAGGTGGCGCTGAAGGCCCGGAGTTTGGACAACGTCATGCCGTTGACGATGGCGCCCATGGCGTGTTCGCGCACTCCAAAATGAATGTTGCGGCCGCGATAAGCGTCGGGGAAAAAATCGCCGGCACCTTCAAAAGTGAGATTCGTTTTGTTGGATTTGGCCAAGTCGGCCGAGCCGCCTATGAGCCAGGGAATGTTTGCCGCCAAAACATTGAGCGTTTTGCCGGAGCTTTCGCGCGTTGCTATGCCCTTTGGATCAGCGGGGAAGGAGGGCAGATTCTTGTCCCAGCCGTCGGGAAGCTGGCCGCTCTGCATACGGTTCAACTGATCGGCGAGCTGCGGAAACTGTTTTTTGTACTCCGCGAATTTCGCGTTCCAGGCGGAATGGGCTTCGGCGCCGCGTTTACCGATACCATTTTTGAATTTATCGTAGACGCCATCGGGAACGAGAAACTTTGCGTCTTCTGGCCAACCGTAGTTCTTCTTGACCAATTTCACTTCGGCCTCGCCCAGCGGCTCGCCGTGCGCCTCGTAGGTATCTTGTTTGTGCGGTGAGCCATAGCCGATGTGGCTATCGACCACGATGAGTGTGGGACGGTCGACTGTGTGTTGGAACACCTCGTAGGCTCGCCCCAGCGTATCCAGATCATTCGCATCCGCGACGCGCGTAACGCTCCAGCCATACCCCAAAAAACGCGTCATGACGTCTTCGTTGAAGGACCAATCCGCAGGACCATCAAGCGTGACGTGATTGTTGTCGTAAATCCAGCAGAGGTTTGAGAGCTTCAAATGGCCGGCCAGCGAAGCGGCTTCGCTGGAGACGCCTTCCATGAGATCGCCGTCTCCGCAAACAGCGAAGACTTTGAAGTCAAAGATTTCGAAGCCGGGCTTGTTGAAATTTGCTCCGAGCCATTTGCTGGCGATTGCCATTCCAACGCTATTCCCTGCGCCTTGCCCGAGAGGGCCTGTGGTGGTTTCAACGCCGGTGGTGATGTGGGATTCGGGATGGCCAGGAGTTTTGCTGCCGATTTGACGGAAGCGTTTGATTTCGTCCATGGAAACGGCAAGAGAGTCCAGGATTTTGCCGTCTTTAGTGGCTTCTTTCACGCCTGCGAGATGAAGAGTGGCATAGAGGAGCATGGAAGCGTGGCCGGCAGAGAGAACGAAACGGTCGCGATTGGGCCAAGTGGGATCGGCGGGATCGTACCGTAAGTAGTTCTGCCACAGTTCATAGACGACTGGCGCCAATCCCATAGGAGCGCCAGGGTGGCCGGAATTTGCCTGTTGCACGGCATCAATCGCCAAAGTGCGGATGGTGTTGATGCTTAGCTGGTCCATGTCTAGCTGACTCTTCGGCTGGCTCACATTGGCTCCTGGGTCGGGCAGGAAGGGCTCCCGCGGACCTCTCGTCAAGAATTTGATGCACCAGGCTACGGAACGGATGAATTGATTTTACGTCAAAATGAAAGCAGGCGCCCGTTCGCGCGTTGAATAGCCGATTAAGAGCTCTTGCGCGATCAGGCTTGGTCCTCCTCAGAGGCGGGCGGCCATCCAGGGAGAGAAAGAAAAACTACCGCGCTCCCCACTGCTTGTCAATCCAGTAACAAACCTTTAAGGAAAAAAGCGGCACGAAGGTCCTGCCGCGGTCAGCCGGGCGGTGCCGCAAACGTTGAGCGCGGGCTTCATACATGCTACTTTTTTGTATCTGCCCGGCCCGGGTGGCGGAATGGCAGACGCTGAGGACTTAAAATCCAAAAAGTGCGTTGCAGCGTATCGCACCCAAATGCAGCATCACGCAAAGTCCTTAAGGGAGTAGAGTTTGCGCGATGCCTGTGCACCAATGCGCTCCTCGATGCATGCAGTTTCAAAACCGAGTGACACCAGAACTGACACCAAGTTCCTCAAGACAGAGCCAATGTTGCAGCGAAAGGTCCATTGCTGGAGATTTCCACACGATGGTGACTGACGACTTGTCCGGAAGCTGCCCCTGGGATAGTCTGCGTTTATGTCCAAAGAACAAATGAATAGATGCAGACTTCAATTTTCGCTTTTCGAGCGAAGAGTAGATCTTACGGGATTGACCTCGGACCAAGTCTGTTGTATATTCGCTTTTTGTTCGCTATGAGATGGGCGATGCTTTGTCCTGGAGCATTCTCGTAAGAAGGAAAAGTGTGAAACCTTCAACAACGTTCGATCCGATCTCTGACCTTCAAGCGAGAGTTCGTGTCAATTGGCCAGCAATCCAGAAAGCGCAGCAGAAAGCCCTCCAAACTAAAAATAAAATCGAGACGTTATTGAAAGGGTTGTCTTCAACTGACGCTAGCGCGACCGTTTTCGGCTCACTAGCAAGACACGAATGGACGAGTAAGAGCGACGTAGATTGGACCTTGCTCGTAGACGGCCAGGCAGATCCCCAGCACCATGCAGTTGCTCGGGAGATTTCTAGAAGGCTTAAGAAGGCTGGATTTGCGGACCCAGGGATGACTGGGATCTTTGGAAATATGACATTTAGTCATGACCTCGTGCAAAAGATAGGGGGGCGCGAGGATACCAATGAAAATACGACTCGTCGCGTTCTGCTACTCCAGGAATCCGTCGCCCTCGGCAAGGCCGAAGCCCGCCAACGGGTTCTGGGGTTGATTCTGAGTCGATACTTGAATGAGGACTATGGTTTCAAGTACGGAAGATTGCCTGTTAAGGTTCCACGATTTCTTCTGAACGATATCGTTCGCTATTGGCGTACGGTAACAGTGGATTTTGTTGAGAAGCAACGGGGACAAGAAGGGCAAGGCTGGGCATTGCGAAACGCGAAGTTGCGAATGTCTCGAAAACTTATTTTCGCGACGGGCATGCTTCGCTGCTTCAGTTGTGAGCTACTCAGCCCTCCCGAAGCTCGCCGCGAGCTTATCAATCACCAATCAACAGCCGCGATGGAACAACATCTCAGAGGATTCATGGAGATGACTGCTCTCCAGGTGTTGGCACTCTTTTTGATGGAACTCAAGATCAATCCGAAAACTGCGCGTACGCTCTTTTCGGCATACAATTCGTTTCTGGCACTACTGGATAATCAAGCAAAGAGAGAGCATTTGAAGAACCTGCACCCGGACAAGATCGGTAGTGACCCTGTATACGCCGACGTTAGAACTTTCACTCGGAATTTCCAAGATGCCCTTACTGCGTTATTTTTCGGCGACAACAAACAGTTACGAGACCTTACGATCTTCTTTGGAGTGTTTTAATGAGAACTATTGGATTTTCAACCGGCGCTCTGGCCTACAGTGATTTTCGGCTAGGACTTAAGATCTTGAGTTCAACAACTGCGATAGCCGTTGAACTCTCGGCCTTGCGAGAAACAGAACTCGAACCTCTGGTCAATGCGATCGATTCACTCAACCTTGCTCATTTCCAGTACATTTCGGTTCACGCCCCTTCGCGCTACGAGGCGAGACATGAACCACGGATCATCGCGTTGTTGAAAAAAGTCTGTGAGCGCAACTGGCCAATCATCGTTCACCCTGACACAATCCATGATTTCTCAGCCTGGAACTCTTTTGGGGGGCTCCTCCTGGTCGAAAATATGGATAAGCGAAATTCAACCGGACGTACCAGCAATGAACTAGCGGCAATTTTCTCAAAACTGCCGAATGCTCAACTGTGCTTTGATCTTGGCCACTGCCGACAGGTAGACCCGACAATGACGGAATCCTATTCCATACTCACAATGTTTCGCTCTAGACTCCGCCAACTTCATATCAGTGAAGTAAACAGCCGCAGTACACACGACCCGCTATCTGAGGCATCGATTGGTGCATTCGAAAAGATCTCTCATTTGATTCCTGCGGAAGTACCGGTCATCCTTGAGTCGCCGGTTGGCCCTGATCAAGTCAAAGAAGAGATTAGACATGCTCAGATGGCGCTGCCAACAAATGGTTCGAGCCGTTCTGGACGCCACGAACCCCGCTCAAACGTTGCTGTTGGTTAACAAATGGTAGGGCTGTTTATCCCGCAGCGAGGACAAGCCGGATCATTGTCATCGCCGCATGGTCGCCGAATACCCGGGGCTGGAATCTCAATTCAGGCGCAGGGAACTCCACACTTACTATAACGACATGCCTATCAGACCTCGGTCGCATCAACTCGACTCCGAGTCAAAGGCGCAATTCGCCTCTGTCTTGCCCTCACCCTGGGTCTGGCGCCAGGCCGATCCCGATTACGGCATCGATGGCCAAGTCGAATTGTTCGACGAATACAATAAGGCCACAGGCTTCATGTTCCTGGTTCAATTAAAAGCTTCCGACGCACTCGACTTGAGCGATGCTCTCTCCGTCCAATTTAAGCTTGATACGATTGCCTACTATCGGAAACTTGACTTGCCAGTGATGATTGTTCTTTGGTCTGCTGCATTACGCCAGTTTTTCTGGCAATGGGCCCATGAAGTAGACACCTACCATGCTGAGCGAGGGCAAAAATACATCACGGTACGACTGCCCAGGGAGCGAGTCTGGGACACCAAAACTCCCTCGATGATTGAGAAGGACCTGAAGGAATTTCGGGAACTACGACGTCCGAACATCCGCCTGCCACAAATCTTTAGCCTCATCATGAAAGAGAAGCAATTCCGCGGCGTCTCATGCGCACTTCTGCAATCCGCGGTCATCGAAGCAGCCAAAAGACAGTCGGACCTCGTCGCCTTTTCGGGTGAAGACCGTCCCGGGGCCCATCCGCTGGTCATTGTCGAAGAGCGGCGGGTTATAGTGAGCTTATCTGGACTAAGCAGTGTTACCTACCATACCGAAGAATACCCGCCAGATTTAGTGCTGACAAAACTGCCGCACGATATTCTTTCTGCCGTTGCTTTCGTTCTGCATCGTGCGGGTCATTCTAGCGTCGCCGCACAAATTGCTTGTGAACATTTGGACAAGTCGACCCTTTTGGAGAACGCAGTGATTTTCTTTGGCGTGCTACAGGCTGTCGCCAAGGGGCAACGCTTAACGGATGGCCTCCGACTAGCCGATGCACTGCTTGAGCCAGACCGTCTTTTACTAGCGCAGGCTCTCATCGTACCGGCCTTGATGAGTAGCAGCAGAACGGGAGCAGAAGGAGAGTATCTGAGGCAAGTAATGAAGCGACTCATCAAGTGTTTCGAGGAATCCGGTCAAATACGGCAAGCCGCGACGGCTCACTATAATCTGGGCAACCACCTGCGAGCGCAACGAGGACCTCACGACAAAGCCGCACTTCGACAATATCGCTTGGCTTCGAAGGGCGATCCGACCTACGTGCAGAAAGCGTATTTTTGGCGTGAAGTTGGAGGCATCTTGTTTGGATTGGGTCGGTTTGGGTTTTCCGCTAGCGCATACCAGAACGCCATCAGCCTCGACGGTGGAAAGTCCTGCGTACCGTTGCGCGCTGATGCCCTGATGTTTGCCGGTAGGTACAAGGAAGCGCACGAAGTCTTCGAGAACTACGGCGCTAACCCTTCCGTGGAGGATGTCGAGTGGTATCTCAAATCATTCGCACTAGATGGAATTATCAAGTTAAGCGGAACTGAGAGCCAACGCCGAAATGCCAAAGAAGCAATGCGACTGGCAGACGTAAAAGCACTTGAGCCTGAGGCTGCGGAGGCCACGTTGTACCAAGCTCTCCGACTGGATGCCCTCTGTGCCTTGGCGTGGTTTAATCTCGGGGTCGCTTCTCATGCCGTCTCTAAACCCGATGACGCTTTCCTCGGATTTCTTTTAGCTGGCCTTCTGGGACGCACCGATCCAGAAGCTTGGGCTGACGCCGCCCTCTTAGGCATCTCATCCGCAAAATATCAGTCCCTAGTTGCCGCCATTGTGCTGACTGCATACAGGATTAATGGCCAGTCGTTCCTGGACGCCGTCAGCAAGCTCGCCAACCAGCAACACGCGAAGTTCCCTGCGGACGAACTCGTAGACGCAATCTGGAAGATTGTGAACTCTGTAGAACTTCCGGCGCACGAATTTGAAGTCCGAATCCTCGGTCAGGGACCATCGTATCAATCATTGAAATTGGGACCCGGCTTGATTCCAAAGTTGATGCCAAAGAATGCGGCAAGCGAGCCGCTTACTGAGAGCAACCGTAGTGACGAATCAAACAGCTAGTTGTTTGCTGACGATCCTATGAGCCTATTGAATGATTCTTTCAGGTATTTCTCAAGTGCCGAGCGAGGAATGAACACCTCACGTCTTCCCTCAGCATAGCAGCTGACTTGATATGGATCGAACAGGATGCGCAGTCCTGTAGGCGTCAACAGGAACTTCTCGAAATTGTGGAGATGCGGCGCCGCCCCCCGCAAAATCCAGACATCATTCTTCTTGGTGGATGGTCCTCCAGATGAACGCGGCCAACCGTGAAGTTCAGTAATACAAAATTCCGAAACAAAATCGAGGTATCGGTTGTGTGGGTTGAATATGTCGTGCAGCTCCAACGGAGTGGCAGAAGGTTGAAGAAGAAAGTTCAGCGTAATCGTGCTGTGATCCGGGTGCGCTGCTAGACCTAGATAGCTCACTAACCGGAACTCTAAAACCAACAATTCCTCAGAGAACAGGACGACGTCAAACGACATCGACATATCATCCCACACCCTCGAAGCATCGGGTCCCGGCACCTTCTGCAGCATCAACCTCTTATCGTCATACCGAGAAAACGCCACCGCTCGAAATCGTTGCAACGCTTTAACTACACATGCCGTAATGCAAAGGTTTATTTCGGATGCGCTAGTCGCCTCATTCGGAATAATTTCAGGATATTCGGCGGTGAACGAATATCGCTTCTCATCGTCTCTTTCTGTCATTTGAACGTAACTGAGGCGAACAGGTTTCCCCTGAAGACGAATCTGTCTGATTCCCGAGACCCAAGTTCCTGACCCTTGGTCCGGAGCCGCCTCAGGACCATGCCGTTTTCGATCAACAATGCTATGCCAATCGGACCGATACAAGATCAGTTGCTGTGCATCAAGTTTTCGATCGAATCCACCTCGCAGTTGGGTGTCCCGGTGACACTCTAAGCATAGAACGACTAGATTCTCCTCAACACAGTTGCTTGGGTCTTCATCTAGGTGATGGATTTGAACAGGCCTGCGCGGTGTGCGGCAGACACAGCATGTCCTGTCTGACAAGAATAAAACCTTGGCCGCGACTCTCTCGGGAATTTCAATGCGCTGTTTGCTTGTCATAGTGCGAGCCGCGTTGCATAACTATAGTATTTCCGCAACTGTATAGGCCAGACGGCGACCGTGTTCGGCTGGGGAAAGGCTTTGTGAAAAGAGAATTTGGGTTCTATCAAATAAAGCGTGTTTTCCTCGGTTGCCCTGGCGATCTAATGGCAGAGCGCTCTCGTTTCCCTCGAGTACTGGAGACCGTTAACAATCTTAAGGCACACAGCTTGGGGTTTCATCTCGAACCGATAGGATGGGAGCGGGTCATCCCTTCTTTCGGGCGTCCCCAGCAATTGATAAACGAAGAGTTAGAGATTGCTGACCTGGCGATAATTATGTTTTGGAACCGCATAGGGTCGCCATCTGCGAGCGGATCAAGCAAGACCGGCACTTTGGAAGAATTTGACATGGCGTCCAAACTCCACGACCAATACTTAAAGCCGTCGGTGTGGGTTTATTTCAGAAAGCCGACCAGTGATCCCGATGCTCAACTTCAGGGAGTGCTCGCGTTTAGAAAGCAGCTTGAAGAAGGCAAGCAACTGTTTTTCCGCGAGTACGAAACACAGGATCAGTGGGAAGAAATGCTCAGAGAGCATCTTGTCGCGTACTTAGACGGTCTGAAGCGTGTTGACCTCGACCAGAACTTTGCTTACGCCAGCCCGGAACGTGCACTCCTTCATGGAAAATTCCAAGGCGACGGGACCTATCGATTCGGGACGCGCATGCGCTTCACTGTTGATCTCGACGGCGATGGAAACGATGAGACGGTCACATTTTGGTTTTCGCAATTCAGCTACAGGTTGACGGTTACACGATTCGATTCCGCTCTTTACCTATCACTTCCCATTGATGCCAAATCTTTAGATCGAGGGCATATCGCGCAGGTTGTCATCAAAGACGTGACAAATGACGGCTTGTCAGAAGTGCTCGTGGCTTTTGGGAATGGGGTTTCCTCCTTCCAAGTTCTTGTTTTTGGGTTTAACAACGTTGGTAGAAAGAGTCGGCAGTTAACCAAAGAAACTTTTGACCTGTTGGGCCAGTTCGAGGGGCAATCAAGTGGAGTCGTCAATGAAGGCGGAACCCTGATTCTACCGTATGGCTCGCAGGGTTGCTTCTTCGAGGTTAAGTGGACCGGTGACGGTTTCGAAAAAAAAGGTTAGGTAGCGCTGGGCCGCACCTTGAAGGCGAGATAAGGAGAGTGCTCATTGGATTGGAAACAATATGAGCGGGAGATTGAGGCTCACTTCCGGGTGGAATACCCGTCGGCGCATATCACAAGAAATGCAAAGCGACTTGGGAGATTCTCGAAGGTACAGCGGCAAATCGACGTTCTCATAGAACAACAGGTGTGCGATCTCCCTTTTCGCATTGTCATTGATGCTAAATTCAGAGGGCGGAAAATTGATGTCAAGGACGTTGAAGAGTTTCTAGGGATGGTCGGGGATGTCTGTGCTCACAAGGCGATCATAATCTCACCCGAAGGTTACACCGATGCTGCCATTCAACGGGCGAGCGCGGATGATGCGGATGTGATTCTCGATGTCCTGAACTTCTCGGAGCTCCAGCGGTACCAAGGATTTGGTGCGTTTCCGTTTATGGGGCAACACGCTGTGGCTTTGCCGGCTCCTTTCGGGTGGGTGGTAGATGCGACTCAAGGCCGAGGCGCTCTCGCCTGGCTTTATCAGCAAGGACTAACACTCGATAAAGCGACGAAAGCCGGAGAGTTCATGTACGTGACTTTCGGCAAAATGAGAGACGGAGATACCAACCTCGAGTCTCTCTATAAGTTTCAGGAAGGCTATCTGCAGAGGAACTCTCACGTCGTTTCCATTGCCTACATGGAAGGCGTGCCAAGAAAAGATGCCAGGACGGCGATCCGGTCCGTGGTATATGACGCAAAGACGCGTCCTGGACTCCCAGACGAAACTGAATACACGGGGTTCGTTGAGTTCGATGGATTCATCTTTACGTGTGTACTCTTCACGCGTAACGACCTGACTGAAAAGAACCTGAGCAAATTGCGTTTTGTGCTGCGCAAGGTTTTGCCGATTCACGTCAGATACAAAAACATTGATTCGAAAGTTGAGTAATCGTTGCGGAGAACCGTGCCACGAATCGAGGCTGGTAGGCAAGTTCCCTCTCGAAGGAGAAGCCGCCACCTCCATCGAACCACCATCATTGAGGAGCAACAACCTTGACGGATATCCGAATGTGCTCAGACTGTTTTTACGATCAGGGTCTCCGTCTTGATGCTGCAAAGATTGGTGTGGAGGATGGCTCGCCCTGCCCGGCTTGCGGTTCAGAAACCGGGAGAAAATTGAACGCAGACCTGACGGCGAAGCTTGCGCACCGATTCTTTGTGTGGGGGACGATTCATCGCAGCAAGTATGGCGCAGCCCCGCGAGTGCAGTTCAACATCCAACAGTCCACGTCTATTAGTACCTCTCCGTGGTTTGCGGACGATTTGCGGAAGATCGAAAAGGCTATCAGCGTAGGTTTCTTTTATTACGGTCCCCGCTTATGGATGATCGGGGAAGTTGAACCCCTCAAGGCGCTTCAAGATCCTGCAACCAGGCCCCCGATCATAAGACGTATCGCAGCGGAGTATCCGGTCGTGACACTGCCGAAGGGTGAAGTATTCTTCCGCCTCCGAAAGGAACTTACGAACCCTGGCCAGATCGATCAATATGACAGTCCACCCAGGGGCCTTGAAGGCAAAGGGCGCTTGGATTCGGCTGGATTCCCCGTTATGTATGGTTCCCAGGACCTACGAGTCTGTATCCATGAATCCCGTGTGACGGCGGAGGACGATCTGCACATTGCGACTCTTGCACCAACGCGAGACCTTCGGCTCCTTGACCTAACTGAGTTGTTGCAGGAAAACGGCGTCTCAGAGTTCGAGAGCCTCGATATGGCGGTACACATGCTCTTCCTTGCGGGCTCGCACTCCTACGATATCAGCAGGGAGATCGCCCTAGCAGCCCATGCCGCTAGGTACGATGGTCTGGTTTACCCGTCATACTTCAGCCTTTTACGGACGGGGGGAATGCCATTCCAAACGAGCTACGGCATTTCGCACCGGAGAGTGTCCCGACTCGCCGAGAGTGAGAAGGCGAAGATAATCCCAAACCTCGCCTTGTTTGGCAGACCTATCGCGCAGGGCACTGTACTCGTACGCTGTATAAACAAACTCATCCTGAACCACGTTGAGTACGGCATTCAATTCGGCCCGGTTGGCTGCTAATTCCTATCCTTTTCCAGAGTATCGGACCTGTGCGCGCTTGCGCGACCGGAAGCGCCTAGCGCCCAGCGTGGTTTAGCCTACCTCTTACAATCCTGATATGGGATGGCATATTACTTTTGGTGTTGACATCGAAGGCTTGCCAACTATAATCCTACACAAGGATAAACCAGTCCGGAAACAGGATGGTTGGAAGGAGCAGTGCATCAATGACAGTGACCGAGAAGTTTCTTTACACGAAGCGGGAGGCGGCGCGGCTACTTTCGATCTCGCTCCGAAGCATCGACTACTTGATTTTCAGCCAGCAGCTCCCAACGCGCCGAATCGGGCGGCGGGTGCTGGTTCATCGGGACGCCATCGAACAGTTCGCGCGTCGCGATCATGCTTTCATTCGCGCTTCAATTGCCTCCAGCGATTAAGCGTAATGGGCGGTGCCTTCGGCACCAGGAGTTTTTTTGACACGTCACCCCTAGAAGGGTGCTGCACAGGAACCAGCGGTTCGCGTATGCGAACCACTTGATTTTGTGAACCTTAACTTGCAACGCGTGTGCATCCGGTGAAAAGCGGTTCTCGCGGGGTAACACCGTGACTTTGATTCAGTTGAGTTGTCCGAACCAGCGCTAGTGAACGCCATATGAAGCCAGCCTCACGCACAAAATCTGTGGGAACCAAGGTTACTGAGGCGGAGTACGCCCGACTTGAGGCATGCGCTTGCGAAGAAGGTCTTTCCATAAGTGAGTGGTGCCGAAACGTCCTCCTGGGAAGAGCCAACGGAGACAAAGCTACCGAGACCCAGAAAGTCACACTCGCCGAAATTCTGGCGTTGCGAACGATCCTTCTGAATCTTCATTTCGCCGTCACGCGCGCAGAGACGATAACTGCTGACGCCATGCAGGCAATCATCGAGCGAGCCGACCGGGACAAGGCGAAGAAGGCGATGCAGCGCTTAGGGATGATCCCCATCGAGCAAGGAGGTAAAACGTAAGATGACTCAAGAGTGGGGGCGAGCAAGGTTCGCAGGGAAATGGCCGACCAGGAAACCTTGGTGGAGCATCGCAGTGATCTTTGCGGCAATCCTCAGTGTAGGGCTCATCGGCGATTTTTGCCGTGCGTGGGTTTGGACACCTCTCCAGCGATATTACGCTCCGATCTACACCGCCACCGGGGATTACCGAGCTGGCCGGCAACTCCACACTTACAACGTCTTGATTCTGGTATCGGCCAATGGAAACCGCCTCGCCGTGGACGCCGATGTGATCGAGCGAGGGGAATATTCGTTTGCACTTTCCGACCAAGCTATCAAGTCAGGAGCGTTGCGCGTCGAGTGGCAAAGCAAAGCATTCGAGAATGCAAGGTTGTATGCCCTATTGCGGCACCTAATTTACCGCGACAAATCCCTGCTGGTTCTTTCTAAACCCGCGTGGCTCTGCGCAGTGTTCATTTTTGTCAGTGGGCTTTTTCTGGCGATACCTAAAGACCTGGCCCGAGCAAGGCGGTTGAGGAACGGTCGGCGCTTGAAAGGACCGGACCTCGTAACGACTGCCCAGTTCAACAGACGAAACAAATCCGACGGGATAGGATTCCAGCAACAACAAAACTCGATGATCCCGCTAGGACGACGCAGCCAGTCTGTGCGTATCCCGCGAAGAATTGAGTCTAGCCACATCCTCATCATGGGGGACACGGGTACTGGCAAGAGCGCTCTCATTCGGCAGCTCTTGGTAGAAGTCGAAAGGCGGGGCGAGAGCGCCGTCATTTACGATCCCGCGCTGGAATACACTCCTCAGTTTTTTGATCCCTCGCGCGGTGACGTAATCCTGAATCCGCTAGACCAGCGGATGCCGTATTGGACTCCGGGCGGTGAACTTCGACACGACGCTGAAGCTCTGACGCTGGCGGCGTCCTTGTTTCCCGATCGACACAACGAAAATCCATTCTTTGTTGAAGGCCCACGGAAGATATTCGCACATCTGCTGACATTCCATCCCACGCCGGAGGAGTTGGTTTGGTGGATGTCGCATCCCGAAGAGATCGACGCGCGCGTGAAGGGAACAGAATACGAAGCAATCATCGATTCCCAGTCGCCGCCTCAACGAAACGGTGTGCTCGGTTCGCTCAACATGGTGGCCGATGCTTTGAAACTATTGCCGCCTGAGAAGAGCACTACTCGGAGGTGGAGTGCTCTCGAATGGTCCAAGGAACGTCGAGGATGGCTGTTCTTAACATCCACGCCCGAAACGCGAAAGAGACTCTTGCCGCTCATAAGCCTGTGGCTGGATACCTTGGTTCTGCGACTCATGGCTCAAGGGAACGCGAACAGATCTTCCGTTTGGCTAATCCTCGACGAGCTGGCCAGCCTACAGAAATTGCCGCAACTGCACACTGCGGTTACTGAGAATCGGAAATCAAATAATCCAGTGGTTCTCGGCTTTCAGGGACGCAGCCAGCTCGAAACCCGATACGGGCATGAAGCGGAGGCCATGCTGTCGCAGCCAGCGACAAAAATCTTCCTTCGAACAAGCGAGCCGCGTGCCGCGAAGTGGATTAGCGAAACGATTGGTGAGATCGAGATCGAGCGCCTAAGAGAAAGCAGATCCACGGCGCACAATCCCAAATATTCAACATCGAAGAGCTATAACTTGGACCGTCAGGTCGAACCATTGGTTATGCCCAGCGAAATTACGGGATTGGAACCGCTAAACGGATTCCTCAAGAGCGGCAACCTTGTAGTGCGGATGAGTTTTCCTTATATCGAGCTGCCTGAGAAGCAGCCTAAGTTCATCGAACGAAGAACTCCGACGGCATCAGCGGCCTCAAGAAGACTCCCCCAGGAGAAGGACGACGATCCACCTGGCCAGAAGATTTCGCCGCAGGAAGTTAAGCAGACTCGTCAGAAACAATTAAACAGGGCCGAACAGCAGCAGCGATTCTTTGAGTAGGCATCCTATGCTAACTATTTCCAAGCCATTGAGTGAAGGCCAGGCGCGTTCCTATCACGCCGAAGAATTCGCCAGCGCGAAGGACAACTACTACACGCACGGAGAACAAGTTGTCGGCGAATGGCATGGCCGCTTGGCGGAAGAATGGGGGCTGAAAGGCGAAGTCCGGGAACAACAGTTTCATCGACTTAGCGAGGGCCAGCATCCAGTCACCGGAGAGCAATTAGTGCGGCATCAGAGCCCGCGCGAATATGTGAACGGGCACGGCGAGAAGATAAAGACAATGGAGCATCGCGCGGGCTGGGACGCTACGTTTTCAGCACCGAAGAGCGTTTCGCTAACCGCCCTCGTGGGCGGTGACGAGCGTGTCCGTGATGCTCACCGGGAAAGCGTTTCGGTCGCTCTGGGCGAGATGGAACGCTTCGTCCAGGCAAGACTCGGAAGTAATCTTCCGGCCGAGACTACTGGCAAGTGGGTTGCAGCTAAGTTCGAACACGACAGCTCTCGTCCTGTGGACGGCTACGCTGCGCCGCAGCTTCACACGCATGTCGTTTTCTTCAACGTCACGCAGACTGCGAACGGAGACTCGCGAGCTTTGCAGCCAAGAGAGCTTTACAAATCGCAGCAGTATGCGACAGCCATTTATCGGTCGGAACTTGCAGCTCGTCTCAAGGAGATGGGGTACGAAATAGAACGCGGCAAGAGTGGCCAGCCGGAAATTAGGGGATACAGCGCCGAGTACTTGGAAGCCTCGAGTCCACGACGCCGACAGATTGAAGAACATTTAGCGAGGACAAACCAAAGAGGCGCGGGAGCCGCTCAGATCGCAGCACACCAAACTCGGGAAAGGAAACTTGAGACTTCGCATGAGGAAATGCAGGAGAGGCACAGAGCTTTAGCCACCAAGTTTGGTGGTCAGCCAGAACACATTGTTGAGGCTGCAAGGAAACAAGGCAACCAGCACAAACCGGGGCCAAGCGAACGAATGGTTCGGCAGGCCCTCGCTTATTCGACTGAGAGGAACCTGGAAAGGGAAGCGGTAGCGGATGAACGAGCGCTATTGCGCGACGCATTGAGTCGCTCAATGGGCCAGGCAACGTTCGCAGAGGTAAAGTCGGGGCTCGAACGAAAAGCTCAGGCCGGAGAACTGACGGAGCTACAAGAAGCTTCAAACTCGCCAAGTCGAGAATTCACGACGAAGGAGATGCAATCATATGAGCGGGAAACTATTCAAAGAATGCGAGAGGGACAAAACCAGTTTTCCGAAATCGCAAGTCAATGCTCTTGTGGCTCAATCGAGAGAAATTATCCACGTCTGAACGAAAGGCAACGACAGGCGGTAACGCAAATCCTATCGAGCCGAGATCGAGTGATGGCCTTGGAAGGAGTAGCCGGAAGCGGTAAGACCACTTCATTGGCGGCAATTCGGGAAGTGGCCGAACGTCACGGCTACAGGGTCGAGGGATTCGCGCCCACGTCACGAGCCGCGCAAAAACTCAGCGAGTCGGGGATCGAGTCCCGCACATTGCAAAGGCATTTGTCGTCCAACGAAGAATCCCAGACCACTGGGAAGAGACTGTACGTTCTCGACGAATCGAGTCTAGCCAGTACGAAGCAAGTGAATGAATTTCTCCATCGAATGCGAGGAGAAGATCGGGTCTTGCTTGTTGGAGACACGCGCCAACACCAGGCTGTTGAAGCTGGCCGCCCTTACCAGCAGCTCAGGGAAGCAGGCGTTGAGACAGCCCGTCTTGACGAGATCGTTCGCCAAAAGGAACCGGCACTTAAAGAGGCAGTCGAGCAGCTCGCCCGCGGCTCGGTCAAGGAAGCAATCGACAATCTCCGCTCTCAAGGCCGAGTGCATGAAATTGGGGACCGCAACGAACGAATGCAAGAGATTGCCGATAGCTACGCGAAAAGACCCGAAGGAACACTCGTCGTATCCCCAGACAACCAATCTCGCAGGGAACTCAACGACATGATTCACCGGACGATGCAGGATACCGGTCAAGTGGCGAGACAAGAGCAAAAGCAAACTGTGTTGGTACCGAGACAAGAGATAACTGGGGCCGACAGACGCTGGGCTGGACAATATGATCCTGGCGATGTCGTGCGCTACACGAAAGGCAGCCGCTCCCACAGAATCAAGCCAGGCGAATACGCGCGCGTGGAGAAATCAAACGAAAAAGAAAACGTACTGACCGTTCTACGAGGGAACGGTGAGCAGGTGAGCTACGATCCGCGCCGATTACATGGTGTCACGATTTATCGAGAAGCGGAACGTACGTTTAGCAAAGGCGACCGTGTCCAATTTACTGCGCCGAATAGGGAGCTTGGAGTTGCGAATCGAGAGCTAGGCACCATAGAGCGAATCGACGACGACGGAGGCATTCGTCTGCGTCTTGATTCAGGTCGAGTCACTCAATTCAACGTTAACAAGAATCCGCATCTGGACCATGGTTACGCAATGACCAGTCACAGCAGTCAGGGACAGACCGCAGACCGTGTGCTAATCCACATCGATACAAGCCAAGCTGGAGAAAAGCTAGTCAACCAGCGCTCAGCCTATGTAGCAGTTTCGCGAGGGCGGTACGATGCTCAAATCTATACAAACGATGCGCTTGAACTCCGTGATGCGTTAAGCAGGAACGTTTCGAAGACCGTGGCCTTGCAGGTTGAAGCTCAGCTTAGTAATCAGCAGTTCGTCGCACAGCAGACGGCCCGACTAGGAGCGGAACCCAGCCAGGTCGCCGATCAGGGAATGAGCCAAAGGAGCGAGGCGCGGCGATAAAGTTGTGAAACTCACTTAAGATGATGATTCGGTTACTTTGGGCCACACACTGGCGATATCTCTGGCTGCCTCTCGAAATGTACGGTTGAAACGAGTCAAAGCTCCAGAACTGATCATTTCCCGCCCGCTAGACACATTCAAATAGACAAAATTCTTTGCCCGGATTCTTAGGCGTCGGCTTGCCGCCGCTTTTCGAAGAACAGTCAGAACTATATCTATGTAAGAAGTTCCGTGGCGCGGAATACCGATTTTCAACAGGACCTGCGCTCTGTCTTCCTCCGCCCAGAGATCGGGTTGGGCTTTCACGACAATCGAGCCGATACGATATTCGAGGCGCCGATTTGGGAGAATCTTAAACTTTCGTTTTCCATAGAGTTTTCGGTAGGCAATTATGGCGTCAACGTTATGCTCGTATCTTGTTCGGTCCCGGTTTTTCTCGGCGGTATCAGCTAAAGTCCGAAGCTCGGCCAAGGCTTGTTCAAGAATAGCTGGATCATTTCCCTGCGAATGATAAGACCGAATGGCTTTCAGAGCCGTCTGGTAGTAGATACTGCGCGCGAAGCCCTCTCCCCGATTGCTGAATTTGAAGGGTCGCAAACGCGATTCCGCCGAGCGGCCAGACTTCGTTATGAAATCCGCCAGGCAGGTCATCGACACGCGGATGTCATTCGCTCCGACTTTCTCGTTTTCTTGGCCCACATCGAATTCCTTGACCGATGATCAAAAAAGGGGCCCAGTTGCCGAAACAATTTTACCTCGACAGCAAAGAAAAAGCGAATCTCGGAGGCAACTCACTTTCGCCGAAGGCAGCGCTTAAGAAGTCGGCCATGTCCGTCAATGATTTCGCACAAAGCATGTGATATTGACACAGGACATGAACTTGTTCACTTTCGACTTACTCGCCCCCATTTTCTTTCGATCTGATTTTGAACTTCAGGAGCCGTCCCGGCGACTGTGCTCAAGCCCATTCGAGCAGAATTCCCCAAGGTTTCCGAGCTTGCGTCGCTCTTTGTAGGCGAATTTCGCCATCTCGCCGCGCAAGTCTTGGCGTACGCGAATGCTAATTTGTGCCTTCCACTTACCTAGGTCTAAGTCTCTTATCGCGGGTGAGAATGTTCAATCGCTTCGCGCTCCGCCCCAACAATTTCGTTGTGCTACCAGCAGACTTCAATTGCTCGAAACTCCACTCCAGAAGGATGGAAGCAAGACTGGACAGCGAGCGTCGTTCCGACTCCGCAAACTGGATGATTTCTGTTCGCAGGTTCCCCCGCATTCGCAGGGTGACATTCATTTTCCATTCGCCCACGTCAGCCTTCGTGTCGTTTGCAGTCCATGTGAATCTTTACTTCGTCGCCCGTTTTAATATCGGGAATGTCGAAATGCCGTGATAATTTAGAGACCCCACATTTAGGAAAGTTCTTCCAATCCATGAGTCGAGGCGAGATGACGCAGAGGATCCTCATGACACCATCCGCACGCCGAAGCCCTTAGCGAGTCGGCCTGCTTCGATGTGTTCCCGTACTTTCTTTCGTGCTGCTTGGAGAAGTGCCTTGTAGACTGAGTCCTCAACTCTCTTTGCGAATTGACGGCTATGCCTGCGGGCAGATGCCCTCGTCTTGCATGCAAAGAAAATCTCGACGTGATATTCCGTATGGGTGATTCTCATTCTTAGCTCCAGCTAACGCGCACGGTCCGGCAGTATGTATTCCCTGAGCACGTCTTGGTTGCCTGTGGTCTCGTCATAAAGGGCTGCGTGATAAATCACCACTTCAGAAGTCAGGGAAATGCTTATTGCGGTCTCGTCGCTGAAGCGAATGTGTACGTAGATGAATTGCTGCTCACGCGTGGTTTCAATGTATTCGACGGTTTTTCCCTCGATGCCTGGATAGCGATTTCTTTTGAAGGCCATGAAAGTTCACCTCCTCCAACCATATTTAGAGGACAGCGCCAAATGCATCCAAGAAAATTAGAGATTGGCCAGTTTTCCGACCACATCGCCCGTAACCTCAAGAGATTGCAGGTCCTTGAAAGAGGTCATAGGTTCAACACGAGCAGTTCGTTGACCGCATATGCGGACAGTCGTAGCGGACCATGGGATTTGTAAATGCATACTTGCTGTTGGATTCCAGTCAACGCTTCTCTGGTAACAAACCGTGCGCGGGCGAGGACTCATGCAAAGTCAGCGGGTTCAAGGGATGATCCAGGCCGAGAAGTTAATCCTATTTGAGTGCAGTGGGTAGCGTAGATTGTGTGGCAGGTGATTTCTAATGCTTCCTCTTGAAACTCCGCGAGTTCTACCCCACGCTCCAACTGCTCTCGAAAGTTGTGCACCTTTGGCTTTGCTCAGAGTGCCTCGGACATAACCAATGATAGAAGGCATTTTTGAAGAACCCGTTGCTTTGACTCGGCATAGAATTGCGCCGCTCCTCCTGGAGCGCGAGCAATTCCTCTCGCACCTACTGCGACAGGGGACAAGTCACTTACGTGTGCGATCCATTGCGGCTTATCTGATTCACATCGTCCGAATAATGGAACTGACAAGTCTTCGAGGTGTGGAATCAGAAGAAATCAAGAAGGCTGCCGAGAGCTGGGCGAAATACCAGGGGCCTCATCGAAGAAGGCCGTCTGGAAAGGCGTCAGTCTACTGCTTCACAAATGTTGCGACGAAATGGTTCCGTTTCCACGGTCGATTGATTGTTGCTCGCACTAAACCAGATCCGTTCAGCGAATTGATCAGCGACTTCACAGAGTGGATGGGATCAACCCAAGGGTTGTCGCCCGATACAATACGGTCATACAGTTCGAGGGCCAGGGTCTTTATGAGATGGCTCGCAAGCAGGCATAACATTTTTTCTTTGGTCTCACTTCAAGATGTAGATGACTTTCTCGTCAGAAAGGCCGCGGACGGGTGGGGCCCAAGGACGCTCGCATCACAGAGCCAAGCGCTCCGTGCGTTTTTTGGACATGCGGCAACTCGAGGTTGGTGTTCACCCGGAATAAGCAAGGGGATTCAGAGTCCTGCAGTTCCGAAATACAATGAGTTGGCCAATGGGCCGACTTGGAAGGAGGTCCGAAGACTACTTCACTCGGCGAGTGGTACGAATCCCGTGGCACTCCGTGCCCGTGCAATCTTGTTGCTTCTTTCGATCTATGCACTGCGGAGCAGTGAAGTTACGAGGCTGCGTCTGAACGATTTCGACTGGCGCGAGGAAAAGTTTGCAGTGCAGCGCTCGAAGCGAGGCGGCGTGCAGCGGTATCCGATACAATACGAAGTAGGCGAAGCGATTCTTCAGTATCTTACAAAAGGGCGACCTCGTTGCCCCTGCCGCCACGTCTTTGTGACGCTGCATCCTCCATATCGGCCCCTGAAGGCCAGCTCGATGTGGCAAATTACAAGTCGTCGCATGAAACTGTTGGGAATCAAGTCCCCACACCACGGCCCGCATGCGTTGCGGCACGCCTGTGCGACGCGCCTGCTGAGCAAGGGTGCCTCTCTCAAAGAGATTGCTGATTTTCTCGGTCACGGCGATTCTAAGTCGATCGGACTCTACGCAAGGTTTGATACGCGGCTCCTACGCAAGGTCGCTGCATTTAGCTTGGCTGGGTTTCAGTGACACTGTTCAAATGCATTCGAAACTATGTCGAGCGAAAACAGATCGGAGGCCTTTCTTTCTTTAAATCCGCATCCAATCTTTCGGCTTTTTCTAAACAAATAGGAGACGTGTCGCTGGGCAGTATAACTCCGCGGCAAGTCTCGACGTTTCTGGCGGGGCCAAGAACCTCAACAGTCACATGGCGAAAAAAATACAACCTACTTAAGAGATTCTTCGAGTTTTGGGCGGCGCGCGGTGAACTACAGGCGCTGCCAATGCCACCGATTCGTCCACCTAGTACTCAGACCTTCGTCCCATATATCTATTCCCGAACGGAACTAAGGCACCTCTTGAAATCAACACGGTTCAGTCAGAAACGAGAAGAATGTGTGATCGAATCGAGAACTCTGCGCGTGCTGCTACTATTTCTTTATGGGACAGGAGCAAAGACAGGGGAGGCGTTGAACCTGCTTCGGATAGGAGTGGACCTGAAAAACGCCTTTATCACAATGCGGTGTAACAGGTTTAACCGAGTTAGACGAATACCAATAGGCCCCGACTTGCTTGCAGTCATGGAACGATATCTGCACTCAATCATCCGGAAGAAGATTGAGAGCCCCAATTTCTTCGTGACGCGAGATGGCAGAGCGCTGAACGTTGTCACCCTAGCGAAGAGCTTCCAAAGGCTTCGTCGGATTGCTGGAATCGCTCGCCACGATGAAGCCAGATATCAGCCTCGCATGCATGACTTGCGACATACGTTCGCAGTCCACCGCCTAACCGCTTGGTTCAAGCAAGGTGCAGACTTGAATCGTATGCTTCCAGCGCTTGCGGCTTATATGGGCCAGGTTGGGCTCGGTTCTACCGAGAGATATTTGTCGATGACACCGGAGCGCTTTCGTAGGCAACTCGTTACGTTGAGCCCTCAGCGTAGGAAAAAGCGATGGCGGGATGATGTCGCACTCATGAAATTTTTGACGGAGCTCTAATCGCTTGCCCGTCCTCAGCAACAAATTTGTTGCGCAGAGTTGTAGTGCGAATCGAGCGGCTGCCCGGAGTTCCAAACGCAATGTTGTTATAGCAGATTTCGCCTTTACTCTTGGACGATGACCAAGTGCTTACTGGGCTGTCGGAATTCCTTCCGTCTCCAAAAAAGCACTATGACGGCCATTTTCATATTTGAGACAACTCCTGGAGACTGCACACCACTCGATGTTTGAAACAGTTTTCAATCCTCGTGCCGCGCAGATTCACCGGTTGGCCCCTTTACTTTGGGAGCGTGAAGAATTCTTGACTTACCTTCAAAATCGAGGAACGGGCCGCAGCTGCCTAAGAGTCTATGCATCTCGGCTGAATCAAATCGTGAGATTTCTGGAACTGAAGAGGATGCGCCGTGTGAGGCCAAGTGAGATCAAGCGCGCAGCTATGCGATGGGCAAACTATCGGGGTAAGTACAGACATAATTCGGCCGGTCCTTGGTCAGAGCCGAGCTTTGTGTGGCTTGCCCAGCGATGGTTGCGATTTCACGGGAAGCTCGTGTCCGTTCGCAGGACTGTCTCGTTTGCGGACGAGTTGAAAGAATATGCCAGGTTCATGGAATCGGAGCGAGGCTTCTCTCCCTCCACAGTGAACAGCCGTTTGTATCAAACTGGCCGTTTCCTCCGATGGTTTTCTAAGGGCTGTCGAAGAAAATCGTTGTCTACAATCTCTTTGAACGACGTAGATAAATATTTCTTTGAAATGGCCAACCGGTGGGGGATGGTTTCGCTGTCGAGCTGCGCGTCAGTTTTGCGAGCCTTTTTCGTCTACTCTGAGAGCCGACGCTGGTGTCGTACAGGAATTGCTCTTGGCATCAAGGGTCCACCGTTCCGCCAGACATCCTCTGCTCCTGGCGGTCCCAGATGGGACGAAGTATTAAGGCTGCTGCGCATTACGAATGGAAAGACGCCAGTTGAACTTCGGGCAAAAGCCATTCTCTTGTTGCTCTGCCTCTACGGGCTCCGTCGTGGTGAAATCATTCGGCTTCAGTTGAGCGATTTTGATTGGCGAAACAACATTTTCACTGTTCGCCGCTCCAAACGAGGAGGCCTTCAACAGTTTCCACTCCGTCGCGAAGTTTCGGCTGCAATTTTGAGATATATCAAAAATGCCAGGCCAAAATGTTCTTGCAAGCATCTCTTTGTAAGTTTCCACCCTCCCTTTGGTTCGATTAACCCAACATCGATAAACGAGATAGTGACTTCAAGATTTAAAAAACTAAGAATCAAGGCTAGACGGAACGGCCCGCATTCCCTCCGCCATGCCTGCGCCACGGAATTGCTCCGACGAGGTATTCCGCTCGCAGAAATTGCCGACTTCTTAGGACATAGAACATGTCGATCCGTAGGAATCTACGCAAAATTCGACATGCAATCTTTACGCAGCGTCTCGAATCTCGATCTCACCGGAGCACTATGAGGCTCTCCCAAGCCATTCGGCAATACGTTGCTATGAAACATCTGATGGGCAAATCTTTCGACCAGGGGACAAAAGTTTTGCAAGCATTTTGTCTCTACGTAGACGACGCTTCTCTTCGTTCAGTAGTAAAATGGCAAGTGCTAGGGTTCCTCGAACAGTCGGTATTGTCAGACGTGACATGGCTTCTTAGACATCGATTGTTAAAAGCATTCTTTGAGTATTGGATGGCCCGTGACCAACTGAAACGATTGCCAATCCCACCTTCGCGGCACCCAGGCACAGCCCGGACTTTTGTCCCGTACATCTACTCCGTCGGGGAAATGCGTCGATTGCTTAGCAAGGCTGGTTTGAAGCGCACCCCGAAATCACGTGAATTCAGTCCGCTTACTTTCCGTAGCATGCTTTTGTTTCTCTATGGAACCGGAGCACGGATCAATGAGACATTGTGCCTCAGACCCAACGATGTTGATCTAAAACATGGCACGGTTGCGTTTCGTCGAACCAGCCCCAACAGAGCGAGAGTGGTGCCTATTGGCCCAGATCTTCGTCAAACCCTAAGTGATTATCATGATTCACTGCGACCAAGAGGAAACGCCCGTAAGAATTTCTTCGCCCGAGAAAATGGCGAGAGAATTCGGCCAATAGACGTATGTAGAAGCTTTCGAACTCTTCGGCGCAAGGCAGGCATCACACGACTGCCGGAGATCTCTCGTCAACCTCGGGTTCAGGATCTGAGGCGGACGTTTGCCGTACATTGCATGCGGGCATGGCTCAGAAAAAACAAAGACTTGCGGCGTATGCTCCCAATCCTAGGGGCATATCTCGGACACGTTAGCTTGGCTTCGACGGAGGCGTATCTAGCTGTAACACCGGAACGCTTCTTGACTCAGTTGTCGCGCCTAAAGTTCATGGGCTAGAAACCCTTTTGCCTCTGAGGCCCAAATCTCTAGATGAAAGAGACTAATGAATAACCTGATCGCGCCGCTTTCCCAATCTAGATCCTTTCGGTCTTACAGCACACTGTGTGGTGCGCCTAACCCTATTTTGTAACTTGATCCAGAATTATTCACGGGGCACGAGAGACTAGCGTTACTTTACGTCAGTAACTGCATCTCGACCCGGAAATGAGATTGATGCCATTCTCTATGACTCCTCGCGTGCTTAGAAGGAACCATGCTTTATCGATTGACAGTCCACACATAAAGGAATACGATATCCGCAAATAGGAGAGCATCCGAAGGCAAATATGACTCTAATCGAACATGTGGGGCAGCAGATCCGAGAATTCCGGACGAGTTACGGAGGCGGGACCGGCATTTCACAGGATGCGCTTGCCAAAGCGTTGGGTGTGGCAAGCAATACGATTTCTCGTTGGGAAACGGGTACATACCGACCGACAATCGAGGACCTGGAGAGACTTGCGAAGTTTTTCAGCAAATCCATTCTCGACTTTTTCCCCAAAGAAGACGTTCATACTGAGCGCGATGAGAGAATTGACGCCCTCTTGCGGACCGCCAAGCAACTTAATGATGGTGATGTTGAGGAATTGAGGCGATTTGCGGAATTCCGACGCGCACAACATGTTTACAACAAGCGGGCCCCGGGGCGTAAAGCAAAGAAGTGAAAGACACAGGCTACTACTACGAAATGCGCGAACTTGCGCTGGAAGTTCGGGTCAGAAATGAGATCGAGGGGCCTGATGTTTCCATGCGCGAGATGTGGAAGGTCTATCGCACGGAAGGTATTGAGGAATTACATTTTCGGCATGGCTTCAAGCAGCTGCGGGGGGCCTATTTCAACGACGAGAACGGAGTGACAGTGTTGCTCGCGGGCGGACTGCCGGACGAACCAACTATCTTCACTATGGCGCACGAACTTAAGCACCATCTGGTGGACTCTGACGCAGGAACGGTACTTTGCCGCAGCGACGAGCACACGCAACGAATTGAGATCGGTGCGGAAGTCTTTGCTGCGGAACTCATCTATCCAGAAAAAGACTTTGTCTATGACCTTTTTCGATTGTTGCGAGGAATGCCGCAAACAGTCAATCCAGAGGTTCTCGTGGAGCTAAAGCGAAAGACGGAGACCACTCCGTTACAACAAGACTGCAATAACTTTCGACTGTGCTATGTTTTAGATATGCCTGTGCCCGGGTGGCGGAATGGCAGACGCTGAGGACTTAAAATCCTCCGGGGATTTTTCCTCATGTGGGTTCGACTCCCACCCCGGGCACCATTTTCTTCTTGTCGAAACTCTCTGAGCTAAATGGACTTATTGCGTCCTTGGTTTTTCCAGTGGGACAGTCCTCAGGTGCACAATTTGCGTGTCTATCTGCTCGACTATGCCCGTAGTATGCCCGGACTCGTTGCCAATGCCCTCCTCAATCCTTTTGGCTGCCTCGACTAGGTCCGATTCGTTCACGATGTTGTAGCGGTCAAATACGCTACGAGTTCTATGGCCTGAAATTCGCATCGCCACTACTTCAGGCACTCCGCGCCTGACCATGTTTCGAACAGCGGAGCGTCTTAGGTCGTGGAATAGTAGGCCCGGTAGCTCAGCGGCTACCGTCAAGTTTTTCCATGCGGTTCGAAAGTCTTTGACGGGGTGTCCGCCTCTGCGACTGATTAGAAAATCGTCCGGTCTCTTTGAAAGCATGCACTGCTTAACTAGCTCGTAGGTTTCCGAGGTCAGCTTGACGATGCGGCCTTCGCCGTTTTTTGTTGAGCCAGGGTCGAGAATGATTGAGCGGTTTAGAAGGTCGACTTGGCGAACTCGCATACCCAGCAGTTCAGCCGAACGGAACCCGAAGTTATATCCAAGTGCAATGGCTGTTCGCAACCAATTCTTCGAACAATCGTTGCAAAGTTCCTTGTACTGTTTCTGTTCCACAAAACCCCTTCGTGGCGGGTTTTCCTTCAATCGCGGGAAGGCGGGCACCTGGTAGGCCTTCCGTGGCGTGCTTCTGTAGGCCAAGCTAAACATGCGTTTGAGAGCTGCTAGTTCCCGATTGATGGTTCCGTTTTGCGAGCCTTCCTCCCTGCGCTTATCGACATATCTGTTTAGGACTTCCGTTGTGATCTCACTGGCTCTCATTGCGCCGAAAACTGGCTTTATGTGCTTGAGCCAGCGACGTTCTGTTAGCCGAAGGGACTTTCGAGCGTTAATTCGATAATCACGAAACATGTCCTCACCCAATTCACCTACCAGAATCTTCTCCACTGCTGGACCAAAGAAGTTTCCTGTTGCGATTTCGCCCAGACGTTTCTGCAGAAACTTTTGAGCTTTCCTCTCGTCTGTCTCATGCGTCGATTCCCGGTATGCCTTTCCGTTGCGGTAGTACTTCACCCAAATGAATCGACTGTGTTTTGGCTGATAGAGCGAGCCTTCGCCTCTCAGACGTTTGGATTTTTCTTCACTCATCGAATAATTTCCTCCTTGGCGTTTGCTTACGTCACACGACGCCGCAGAGAACAATTGCAACGGGCATACCACGGGCATACAGCTCTAGTCGCAGCACAATCAAAAGGAGTTAGGCACGCGCACTGGATTGATTAACCAGCGCTTGCGGAAATTCCACGGGTGAAAGTGGCATTGCTAGTTTAAGGTTCAGCTTTTGGAGTTCGCGCCGAACATAACTACCATCACGACCAGCAGGATTTTCAAATTCGAGAGTTTTTGGTACAGGCTTAGAGCCCGTCTGTGATTCTCCGCGCACTTGGTCACGGACATACAGGATTGCGAAGATCGTTTTTATCCGCTCGTTACGATAGTCCTTATAAAGGGCATCCAGCCCCTTAGAGTTTGAAGCTCACACTCTCACCGTTCACTTTTAACGTGAGTGTTCCAAGGGGCCGCCGGATATTCTTGGCGATTGTTCATGATATGGCAAATCTTGTCGACAGAACGTCTGTCCAACCCGAGGACCGAACCTAAAGCAAGGCACCATGCTCCTAATGTACGCTTCCGCTTGACGAATCTTGTAAACTATTAGACAATGTACACGTGGTGTGGTGGAATTTGTGGCGATGGACGTCAAATAATGGACAAATGTCCCAGGGGGGTACAATCGGGCGGGCTTCGGCTCGTGCGTTATCTCGTCGCCGATCACCGATACCTACTTAGCGATAAAGCGTTCGAGCTATTGAGTGACGGTTACTTCGAGCTGGAAGACCTGGAATGCTCCATCGAAAATGGCACCCTGGAGAAGACTGAATGTGACGAGCTTCAAGACTCACTAGGAAATAAGAAGTACATCATCATCGGCCCAGATACCTGCGGCTACCTGTTCTACAGCGTAGGGAAGATACAAAGTCTCAAAGGTAGGCGGATTTATCTAGTGATAACAGCTCATCATGCGGAGGCAAACTATGATTGAGAACAAGTGTGCGAGCTGCGGAAAGGGTGACATCGAATTTCAGACCGTGAACGATTTTGAGACGAAAGTCCGAGGAGTTCCATTTGTCGTTCCGGAAGCTACCGTCGGAATCTGCAACTCTTGTGGCGCGAGATTCTTCAGCCCCAAAGAGATCACGCGGTGGCAACTTCTCTTTGAGGCTGGACAACTAGATACACGCAGCCTACTGAGCGCAGAGGAAATCGAAAACATCCGACAGGGTCTGGGCCTGCCGATCAACTTATTCGCCCGACTACTCCGGACCACTCGGCAGTCTGTTTACAACTGGGAGCGCAAGGACAGAAAAAGCCCGCAGCTAGGACTTGTAGATCTCCTACTCAGGTTGGTTCGCGAGTCCGCTGCAAACGGTCCTGTCGATGTGCTTCACTTCCTCTCGGAGCAGAGTGGTGTGGAGTTAACGACGACAAATCGCTCTCAACAATACAACTCTCTACGGCGAGGCAGGAGGAGGAATTCGAGGCGGAAATGGCGCGATCGGGCTGAATACGATCGAGCAATTGGGTCCAGTGGCCCCGCTGTCCCGCTTCCTAGTCTGGGCAGCTTTTGAGGAATTTGGACGAATGAGTGTTTTAAATTTAGACGTACGAGAGTGGAGCTGATTGAAATGCCGATGTTCATAACATTTTATTCATTCAAAGGAGGCGTTGGCCGAACGCTTGCTCTAGCCAATGTGGCAACGCTTCTCTCAAAAGATCGCAACGAAGCTTGCCGTGTGCTCGTCTGGGATTTTGACTTAGGTGCGCCTGGACTCCAGAACGTCATGCAGTGCAAATGGAGAGGCAAGAAGGTCGGGTTCGTTGATTACGTCCATTCGTACCTGCATGACGCCAAGGTGAATGATATCGGCGACTACATCTACGAAACCTCCATGCCGCGTGTAGACATTCTGCCCGCTGGCTTCATGGGTCCAGACTACGCGGGGAAGCTTGATGATATCCAATGGCAAGAAATATACGAAGAAGCGCGCGGATTTCAATTTATTGCAAACACCAAGGCCCAAATCTCTCAGCTCAATGCTTCTTATGACTATGTTCTGATCGATTCGCTTACGGGATACAGCGATGTAGGAGGGATCTGCGTCAACCAGTTAGCCGATGCGGTGGTGCTCATTTTTAGGCTGAATAACCAGAACATCGACGGCATATCGAAAGTTCTACGCTCAATTACGGAATCAAAGAACGAGAAGAGTCTTGCCTTGCAGCCGGCAAACGTGATCCCAGTGATCAGTCCGGCCTGGCCATTTGCTGGTTCGGAAACAAATGATTGGTATGAGAGGGCGAAGGGCGTTTTCGGGAACCGTCGTATGTTCACGTTATCCTTCGAAGGCAGCATGATGTTGGGCGAAAAAATATTGTCCGCTGTTGACGAGGGGTACAAGATCGAACCTCCGATCTTGAGAGATTACCGAGAGCTGACTCAGTATCTTCGTGGCTTGAATCCTCAGGATCTTCAGACGACCTTTAAACTTGCGAAGAAGTTGCAAGAACAAGACCAATTTGCAAATGCGATCGAGCTGTATGGCAATCTTGTCAGACGCCGCCCGGATGTTGAAAGATACTGGCGCGAATTGACGAGCACGGTCCAAATGGCGCCATCCATTGCATATAAGAAGATTCTTCCTCGTGTTAACGAATTGATTTTTCGCGGATGTGAGGCGGGGAAACCATGGCCGCACGTTGCTAAGGCTTGGCTTGCGGAAACGGTTGAGGAGAACTGGTCTGAGGCTAGCGAGGAGCTCAATCTGGCGATAGAGATAAGTCCCCACAACGCAGAATCTGTATTTCTCGCGCGGGTTCAGTCGGTTCAACCATGAAGAGCACATCGGTGCCGCGGAGGACTTTCGGAAGGCATTGAAACTGAAACTTAAGGGGTCAAGACTCTCTTCAGCCCACTATCATTTAGCGCAATGCTACCGTGCACTAGGTCAACTAGACGAAGCGTTGCAGCATTTTAATTGGTTGTGCAATAAGCAGCCAGGCGACGCAAGTTCTCTGCATTGGAGAGCGTTGACTCTCTACAGTATGAGTAGATACTCCGAAGCCGAAGGAGACCTTATAAAAGCGGCCAAAGTCGACCCACACAAAGAGAACATTAAGACTCTCAAGGCTCATGTTGCCGCAGCTCTCGGCAAAGAGGATGAGGCGATGCAGCTCCTGAACGCGACAAGGGCGCAAGCTGAGGTCAATACAACCTGGCTGTTAGCCGTCGCGGAAGCTTACCTCGTCGTTTCTCCGAGTGACACTGTGGGTTTGCTCGATGCGAATCCTGACGTAACTAAGGAGTTCGCGAACATTGCAGCCTTTCTGAAGGCATTCGGCGCCACTCTACTTGGGTTAGACAAGCTTGCGACTGATAATTTAACGATCTTGCGCAAGTCGGAAAGCAGCCTCTCGAAGGAGAATTGGGACGTCACGGAGCTGAAGGAATTCATGAAGTGGGGTAAGGCGAGAGGACAGTTAACCGAAGCCCAAAACCTGACGTTGACGAAGCTACTAAGCGATTCTGGATGGGCTGACTTGGGACCTGGGCAACAGTTACACCTATCTCTTCCGGAGGGTCAAGTTTTGACGGAAAACCGGAAGGATCAAGATATAGACTAGTCGTGGCGAGGTGCCTAGCCTTCTGGTCCCGACTCATTCATGCTGGGTGCCTCGTTTCTGCTCTTTTTAATTCACCGTCTCCAGCTTTGAGTCAGGCTGCTCAGGTTCAACCTTGGGCTGTGGCTGCCGTCCCTGTTGCTGTTCCCGCAGCCGCCGCTTGAGCTCAGTTAACTCGTCGTTGTTGAGGCTGTGGAGTGTTTTCAAGCCTGTATCTGGCTCGTACCCGACGATGCCTTTTACTTTTGCGAGCTTCAGGAGTGCGTCGCTTGCCTTGTGGGATTCGCCTTCGTCGGCCAGCCTATCCGCGAGTGTAAACAGCAATCCCTCGATTTGTTCCTTGGTGATACGAGGGCCTATCTCGCGGTAGTGGTCTGCCTCTGCCTGTTCTAGAATTTCGCGGAACAGCACACGCTTTGATAGAGCATCGGCCTCAGAAACGCTCAGTTCGATGCCCAATTCGTGGGCAGCCTCACGAAGCGAGAGACTGTGCTTCACCATCAGAGCAGCGGCAAGTTGCCACCAACCTTCGGGTTTGATTGCTTGTCTTGACATAGTTGTTAGTTCCTTCCAGTCGCGGATTGGCGGCCTGAGTTCCTATGGCCTTGTGCGACGGTTAAATGGAGCGGGGTGTAGCTATAAGTCTTTTAGTGACTAACTTTCGGCGTCGCTCATTCAACTCTGCTAGCGAAGACTCGGCGAGGACGATATCCGGTAAAAGTGGCACCGTTTGGTACTGCCATCTCGCTCTCGCCAGCAAAATCTCAAACGTATCTGCCAATCCTTGCCCGCAGTGTGGGCTTCCTGCCGTAATGCTCTACGAGAAAACGGCGTCTGGCTTCGGTATAGAGAGTTTTCAGAGTCTTGTTTCGGTAACAGGCCCTCACTTCGCTTCGGCTGAGATTGTTGATCCCGTTCATTGCTAGGGCCATCCTCAGGCTAGTTCCATCGGCCATCATCTCTGCAACCTTCGGGAACCAACTTGCAACAATCCGAGGACGCCCTGGCTTCCGTGGCCCCTTTGCCCGCTCTAGCTGCCCCGCATCGCGCAGAACTGGTTCCAACTTCGACGCGCTGCTGTGGGCGGCCACAGCGTGATCTCCGAGCTTGTCCGCTGCACCTGGCTCGGGGGCCAGAAAAGGCTCTGTGTCACCAATCCTGGCATCAGGCTTGCCGTCAACGGCCTCTGCCGCTCGCAGATAGTTTTCAATGAGACTAGGAGAGGGATTCCTGATTCCCAGCTCCCTCAGTGCTTGCCTTGCATCTGTGTGATTCATAGGTGGTTTCTGTCCTAAAGTGAGGAGGTAGAATTCAGAAGGCGAGTGCGACCCGACCCACGTCCATTCCCTGTGACAATAAGGAGGGCGAGGGAGCGGGGAGGAACGTGCAACTGAACTCCACTCGCCCTCTTGCTGGTTATTGGATTTCCGGCCAAGTTGTAGTGACTGTAGTGGCCTGTTGCGGGGTGTCCGGAAGCGTATCGGCTGTCCTCGGAGTATCTACTACTAAACTACTCACTACACTCACTACACTTCACTCTACTACTACAATCTAAAAGACTTAATCCGTAGTGATTTCTGTAGTGGATTGTAGTGGGTTGAGCGACGACCCGGGAGGGCCCCCAAACCTGGCCAGCAGGTCTTTCAGCTTTTCGGCCTCCAGGGCATACCGATTTTTCGGCATGCCACCCTTGCGCATGCTCTTCGTCTCGAAATCGTAGCGCCGCAGGACCGCCGAGAGCTGATATTCGTCTACCTTGCCCTTTAGCCCTTCCATCGCTGCCAACTCTGAAGCGGTCCCAATCAAGGGGTTTTCGATCGCGGTGAGCTTCCTCAGGTCTGCGAGAATGCGCAGGTCCTCTGTCAGGTGCTCTTCTTCTTTCCGAGTGATAGCAACGGCCTTCACGAAATCGAACCGGGCCTGCTCCAACTCAACAGAGCCTTTGTACACGGTCTCAAGAATCGCGGCCAAGGGCTGTGCCACATCCATGGTGCGGTCGCGGAAGCTGTCTAAGTAGGGAAAGCCGTCCTTGTCATAACAGGCCGCAACTTGCCTGAGGTGGCCCCCAGCCCACTCTTGAATCTCGCTTCGCAAAGCATCCGCAGTCGATTGGATCTGCCTCACCCTGAACTGTTCCCGCCTCTCCTCGGGTTTCTGGGGCAACATCTCCAGCATGAATGTGCGGTCCCGTGTTGTTTCGGGCAGTATCTTCTGACCGATTCCAGCCAGCGCGCGAGGGGCGAATACGGGAAATTTCCTCAGGTCGTACCCATCGGCGTCATTCTTGCCCATGCGCGGGACTGTATTGCCTCTGCGAAACCCCGCGTTCAGAACACTTCGCAAGGTATCCCGCTCAGACCAGCTATCGGCCTCATCCAGCAATTGTGTGCCACCAGAGGCTGTGTGGAATAACACGGCTTCCGTGGGCGATATCAAAATTCCACTGGAATTGAGAACCAGAAGATCGAGCACTTCCAGGAGCCGTGACTTGCCGCTCTGAGGTCTAGCAGAATAGGCGAAGAGGTAGCCCGTATACTCAAACTCGCTGTGCAAATGCGTTGCCACAATCCAGAGGGCAACCAAGAGATACAACGACTCTTCCTTAAAGAAAACAAACCGCCGAACAAATTCCGCCACGTTGTCAATTATTGTGGGGTGGGTTTGGGTGGCCGCGTGCGCCGAGACAGCCTCAGCGTCCATAACCATTGTGTCGCTCATTTCCATTTCCATTTCTAAATTTCTCCTGATATAAGACAGATTTTAGTTGCTGGATCGCAGCGGCAAACTCTCTCGCCGAGATGAGTGCGCCAGTGCGATATTCCTTAGTTGCAGTCGCCGCGTCCCCGCTATCCTCAAATTTGAACGAGTAACGAGTCCCGACCAGCTCCAGGCCCAAGAGCTTGAAGCCCCGAGCGAGCAGATAGCTCGCCATGTTCAAATCACTTTCGAGATATTCCACTGTCGTTTCCAGTTCGTTTGAAGGGCGCGCCTCTCAATAACGGCGAGTGCGCTTGCCCTCCTCGGAATCGTCCGCGAGATCGACCGACACATCCCCATATTTTTCCTCGAAAGCAGAAATGAGTTGCTGTCTCGCTGCACTTCTTGAGGTAATAGACTCCGGTTCTCCAGAGGGGAACTTGACAGCACCATAGGTAGACTTACCTGGCTGCGGTTCTGCCTTGCTGGACTTGCTCGCCAGCCCCATGACGCTGGCACTATCCAAGAAACTCTCGTAGAGTTCCGGCAGGGTATCGCTTCCTTGCCCGTGTTCTGCGTTGACAATTGCACGTGCGATGCGCGGGTATTTCTCCCTAAACCGTTTGCCAACTTCGTTGTTTCCGTAGAGTTGTAGGAACCCCTGATGTTTCGATTCCATTTCCCGAAGAGCTTCCTGCCGGGCTAACTCCACTGCTTGCGCTTGTTGCTGGACTTGCTGTAAAGCCGACAATGTACTCTCGACGGCAAGCTGACTCTGCACGGCTGCGTATTGCTCCCAGTTCTCCGCATCGGCAGCCGCCTGTAGGTCTGCTACATACTGCGTTGGGTTATTGAGGTAACTCATCTTGGATTCGATTCCTTTCTTAACGGCGTTGCAATTCGCCAATTTGAAAATCACGTTTAGGTTGTAGGTAGGTAGATGTCACGGTGTCGAACACCGAGCCGTCTGCCCACACCTCAAGCGGGTTAGGCCAGCGTCTAGCTAAGACACTGTTTGTTGCGGCGTCTTGTGATTTGCTGAGTGTAATGTCCTTTCAAGCGTTCCGACTGGACTTGCAGCGCCAGCCGCATAAGAAGCTCCGCTTGCGCTGGAATTGTCGTTCGATTGCCTGCTAGGCATTTTTGCTCTCTCTCTGTAATTTTGATTCCTCAAATTCCCGCAACGCTTCCAGGCGCTCGGCCTCGCGCTCTTGGAAGGTCATTCTGCGGAGTCGTTCTTCGAGGACTTCTGGCGGGAAGGTAAGTAGTTCCCAAATTGAATAGGCCATATAGGGGTAGGCTCCATTTCGTGGGCCTACCCTCAGCGGCCCGGTTAGTCTTCTTCTACATTCGTTCGTTTGGAATCGGCGGAATGCGACAAGACTGGGCCCGTTACGGCCTGCTTCAGTCTCTCCTTCAACGCTTGCAGTTCGGCATCCGTTTGGGCCTTTTCTCTTGCGGCCTTAACGTCTCGCTGCCCTGTCCTAATGTCAACTTTCCTCGATTGAGCCACGGCTCTTGAAACCGCTCTCGGAAACTTCCCGAACATGGCTTCCCATCCGTCAGGGTCACGTTCAAAGGCAGCATATTGCCGTAGGACCGCAGAAAAGCCCGGCTCGGCGTTCTCACGCTTGGCCGCTTGTTCCTCAAAACCCTTTGCGATGGATTCGCGCTCCTCGGCGCTGACCGGTGCAGTCTCAACATGGTGGAATTCATCCATCCGGACTTCTCGCCCTAGGTGGCGATAATAGTTCCGCCATTCGTCCGTGAATTCGCGTTTAAGAGCGATGTGCAGATAGGCGAATCTGTTGTCTAGGATGCGTTCCCAGATTTCGACAGGCTGAAGCGATTGGTGCCTCTGTACCTCTTTCAGGAGTACATCTCCAATGCACTCAACCCAGACGTCCGGGTGGTCTGGATGCCAGCTGTACCCCGGCCAAACTTTATTGAGAATGCCAAAGCCAAGTTGCTTGAGTTGCTTGTAGCTCTCTAATTCCAACTGCGCGTCGCTGCTTTTCACCGCCAACAAGAAGAGTCCAAATTGCCGATTGGCAAAGTTGCGTTCCAGTCTTCGGCAAATTTCTTTTTCGACCGCGGCGAGAACACTCTGTGCCGCTGTCAACGCAACGGGATTCTGAGATTGCGCCAACACCGCCAAAGCGCTGTAACGCTCAGCGAGTAACTGTTTGCCACTCAGAGCAGCGTGATTGCGGCGCTGAGAGAGTCGCTGTACCGCTGACACAACCGCAAGAAACTGCCGAAGGGCGGGGAGCAAGCGTAGGTTCTGATTGACTATGGGCATGTTTTTGTTTTCCGTTCTTTCGTTGAGATACGGCTGCAACAATTGTGCAGCCGCACTTAGGGAGGGTCAGTTAACTTAGAGGAGAATCTGGCAGACAACTAAGCGGGAATTGCTACTCTGCTGCGCTGGCTAGGCCGTCAATCGTCCGAAGCCATGGTTACTCGCAACCCAGGACGGCGCGCTTGAAATCTCTACGTCATCGCTAGCTACAGAGACGCGCGTTTTGCCGAGGTGGATTGTGCGAGCAGATACCAACCAGATTGCGACTGCATCCGCCTGGGTAGGCAGACTGTCTACAATAACTCCTGACTCGATACCTTGATAATGTCTGATTTGGGAATCAGATTGCTAAAAAAACTTTTGAAATCCATTTTTGCGCCTCTTAATACGTTATAGTCCAAAAACGGTCGAGTGGGGAAAACTTAGCTTTGATTGAGGACGGTGAATTGCGACGGGGTGATAGGTTGGCCGATACTTCCCCCTTATTTAACCTTTCTATATATATACGTTATTGTCTTTTTCCGTCGCTCCGGCAACAAATAGAAGTCGTTTTTTTTCAATGACTTAAAAATTAATTTCACGGCTCCGATTTGGCCTTGACGGAAACAAAGGACTTACCGGCTCTCGATAGGTTAACCATTGGGGCCGATTGTTCCCGCTTTCTACTCGCTCGACCGCCCTCAAGGCCCTAGCTGCGAATGAGCGGAGATCGTGCGCCTACGAACTCCCGGACGCGAATGGCGGCCATCTGGGGGAGGAATTCTTGGTTCGACTCAGACTGTTTTTTTGGCTCGAAATTTTCCGAGATGCACGGAGTTTTCGAGAAGTTATAGATAAGCCAAAGCGAAACGCCACAGGCAATCAGCCCGTGTGATACTCCCACCGTGGGGGACCGCCAGAAATGGGAGATCACGAAGACACAGATTACGAGGACTACGAAGAGACTGACCTAGGGGACCTGGAATCAAGAGTTGCCGACCTTGAGGATGCAGCCGAAAAAAACGGCTCTGGCTCCGGCGTTGGCTGTGGTGCGGCAATCTATAGTCTCGGGGCAACTCTGTCCGTCGTGATATCTTGGGAAGCGAACCACGCCGTACTGTGGGCCATTCTGCATGGCCTCCTTTCTTGGTTTTATGTGATCTATGCCGTAGTCGCGCATTCGGATAGGGTGAAACTGCTTTGAAGCGGAGCGCAATTCGGTTCAAGGCCGAACGACGCCCCCTAACCCACGCAGCGGAGGTAACCCGCCATCCGGGCTCCCGGTAGTCTACCGAACGATTGGCACCTTCCGCCTTCTCACCAAGAGACATGGTCAAACGCACAGCTGTAACTAGCCAACTCCTGGCCCGTGCGAATGTCGGTGATGTATACCGAGGGAAGAAAGAAATGAAAGTCATCGGAACCCTCTAATGTGTTGTCACACCATGCTTTGCCAACAGCTCCTACGAACTTGCCCCGGTCTGGATACACCACGCTCTCAAAATCGCTCTTTCTCATGTTGATGACGAGATTGTCGCCGCCGCGAGGCTCTATCCTCAACACTGTGCTGGCAGCGGCACGTTCAGACGCATCTCGAACCGAACGACGAAACTCGTTGTCCTCATGCGGCTCACTCTTTTGCCCGGCCGTGTCTGGCTGCCCAAGAACAATGTCCTGCAGAGTCAGGAAAAGTTCGTCGGTTGTTCCTGTTACTGAGCGTTGCGGAAGAGCTAAACGTTCGAGAAGAACACGCACCACCGTGCTTCGCGCCTTATTGAGAGTAGCCTGATTCTGAGGCGTCCCTGGCTCTACCACTTTTACATGTGGGAAGTAGAAGGCAAGTCCGATCCAGCCGAAAAACGCCAGTGCAATGACGCCAAGAAATTTTCCTAAGACAGGGACTTTGTCATCCATTTAAACCTGCCTTGTTTTAGCTTTCAGGGATTCTACCGTTCGACTCGACTAATACGCTAGAGTAAGCGGGACGCCACGCTACTCAAGGCCAGCGCAGCGCCCCTAACCCACACAGCGGAGGGGTAACTCGCTATGCAAGCTGCCCGGCAGTTTATCAGGGAAGTGAGGCGGGCCACTTTTCGTCAATCTTTTTTAGCATCCGGGGAGGGTCGGTGTGAGTCGGTGTGAGCCCTCCCCGAATGCTTGGCCTACAGAGGAATTGCGGTTCAGATTAGACCAGACCGCGATTCCCGCCCAACTGGCAGAATTACCGGTGGCGCCTTCTAGGGAGCGCACAAGGCGCGGGGCCGTCATTCTGGAAGAGTAGCGGGCCACTTTCAAATAGGCCCAGCGCGTTAGTACCCGGGGGAGGCATTTGAAGTGGGAACATTGCCTGCCTTCCCCAAGTACAGTCCAAGATGCGCTTTCAGACGAATAGACCAAACTACGATTCCGGCCTACTGGCAGAGTTACTAGGGGGCCTTTTAGGAGCGCACAAGGCGCGGGGCCGTTTGCTTTAGAGCAACGAAGGCTCAAGTTTGTTGGAGGTAAAGTTGTTTCAAGTGCGAATCGTGTGCGCACACAGCACGACCAGGGAATCTGTGAAGGACCAAGGACAGTCTTTGCAGATTCCCTGGAGTCACTATTTCCGCTTCGCGTTGGGATCGTGTAGAGGCAGGGGAGGGGATTCTACTTCTTATTCCACAAATCCCAAAAGAGTTTCACCGTCGCCGGACCATGCCCGGCGTAATGATTGTTCGCATAGGCAAAGACCTTCAAGTTCCGCGCCACAAATCGGTGAAATAGCCCCACCCAATTTTCCAGGTCGTCGCGCTATTCGGAAGCCGCGCCAGTGTCCGGTCTCATCCGTAAAGCCATCGCGGAGTATCTGAAAAAGAAGTAACAGCGGTTTGACAGAATCAGCAGGCTAGACCTGCCGTTGTGGTAACCACTGGCCTTATCCGATTATATTGCCTACCCGTACTATTCGTGTGGTTGCCTTTTGGTGGAATCGAAGAACTTGATGAACTCTTTTGCCAGAGCTCTCGCAACCGCAGTGTTACTCCACCCGCTCATAGCCCAGCTTCCGCCTTTAGTTTTTGACCACAGTTCTGACCCCGAAGCGTGGTCGGTCAGCAATGCTGTAGCCTGATTGCCTGCACCAGTTGCCATGTTGAGTTGCCCCGTTTGGACAACCTTCAGGACCAGGTCTGCCTCTTCTGGAGAAGAAACGAGCTTCAGTTTTCCCCATTCCAAGAGCTTGCCACTTAATTCCGTCTTTAGTACCGGGTTGCCTGAAGTAACCCATACGCATAGCGTTTTGGCGGAAGTGACAAGTTCCTTAGGGGAACGATCGGGCGCCTTGAGCCTGCCCCGGTCAACGGAGGTTGTAAGGCTAACTACTTCCTTCGTTTCTGCGTTTATCAGATCACGCACATAATTCGAGGGGGATGCAAAATTAAGATTTTGTCCCGACTTGTAGCCCCACGTAATGACACCAACGACAGTGCCATCCAGGCGAAGCAATGGGCCACCACTGTTTCCTGGAGATACGGGGGCAGTCGTCTGAATCCAGGAAGTGCTCGCTTCATTCCTAAGAGCACTGACAATTCCATCTGTGACGGTGCTCTCAAGACCCAAGGGACTCCCGATGGCGATTACTCGCTCGCCCACCTGCGCTGTGTCGGAGTCAGCGATCTTAAGTGTAGGTAGATTCTTTCCTGTAACTTTAATGATCGCCAGATCTTTTACTGAATCAGAAGCCAATACACTTTCGACTGGAAAGAACGCGCCATTTGTGAGCTTTACCAACGCCTTCTGAGCATCTTTTATGACATGGTAGTTCGTCACAATCTTCCCATCTGAGCTAATGATGAACCCGCTTCCCAGTCCAGTTTCTTTGCCGGAGTCTGAGACGAAGATAAGAACAACAGCATCGGAACACTTTTTCACGACTTGTTCGGTGGTTTCCTGAGTTTGGGCTTTGAGCTTACACGGGGTTGCCGTAGCGCACAGCATCAAAATAACGAGAGCTAGGCTTCTCATGGGTGGGACTCCCTTGCTTGTATTCTCTTCCCATGCGAGCAGCGAGGGCTAAGTCTTTTTGTAAAAAGTTCTAGCTTGAAGCATAGCGCCGGCGTACCTTGCGCGGTACTTAGTTGTGTTATAGCCTCGCGCTCCAGAAATGCTCGTTTTCGATATCATTGCCGGCGTGGCCTCAATCTTGGGACTACTCACAAGTGCCGCGGCTTTTTTTCAGGCCCGCAGTGCCGCGACTGCAGCGAACCAAGCCAAGAATGCCATCCTGAAACGAACACTCATTGAGGAATTGGAGATAGCCTGCCATTCCACGAACCAATTGCTAGACTTGATTCGACACGATCACATCATAGAGGCAGGGATTAGGGCGGACGATTTATCTCTGACCCTTAGCGAACTTCCCTTTCGGAGAAAGCCGTATTTGACTGATGGGACTAAGAATGAGCTGCTAAATGCCAGGGAACAGCTAACTATTCTTGCGGAGACTTTAAGGAAGGGGCAACCTTCAGCTCCTCAAAAGGCAAGAAACCTAAAGACCGTGCTCGGCACTGCGATGAAGCTTCGTGAAGAACTGGGTAAGCTTAAGATAGAATCGGGGATAAAGTCATGAATACATCGTTGTTTGATAAAGACCTCAATCCTACGCCGCTGGTAGAAGCTCTCATCGAAAAGACGAAAGCTGGAAAAATCAACTGGGAGGCTACGGCGGCCGAGAACACCTTCATAGCAACGTTAGGCGGTGACACGACTCTTCGCGTCGATTTGATAACCCCAGGAGATGTCGACGAATGGGGCAATCTGGAGCAAGTTCCTGAATTGCGGTTGCTTGGCGACAATGGAAAACTCCTGTGGGAGATTTACTCGCATCAAGTCATGGGAGGACTTTGGCCTCTATTTAGGCTCGCACAGAGGATCGGAAACAAGCTGGATGAGAGGATAGTAACGCTAATGGAAACACTGCAAAAACTGTAGAGTGTTCATCCTCCCGCTCAAGCGGATTCCACCTAACCTCTGCACTGGCCGACGGTTGATGCCTCGCATTGATTTGCACACTACGAAACTGAATTCTTTTGTCCAGCAGTGTGCCCAAACTATGCCCGAGAGAAACGAAAAGGCCCCAAGAGAGCCGAACCCAAGTGCTTTCGACTCATCGCGGGGCCCGATTTGAAACGACTTAAAATCCTCCGGGGATTTTTCCTCATGTGGGTTCGACTCCCACCCCGGGCACCATTTTGTCATTCTTCAGATTGATGTGGATTTTGCTACAGGGTTAGACCGTTGCGCTCAGGATGTAGCTCAAACAAAATCTCGTGTCGCCTGCGTTTTGACGGGGATACAGTGGCCAATGCCTGATGAGCCGCCCCCAATAGCGGCGCGTCTTCATTTAGAACCACGGCGATCGGAATATTTGACAGCACAGAACTCAGCCGGCCCTTATCCGCAAACGACTGGCAGAAGCTGCTCTCCTGCAACTTAGAGAGTACCTTTAGAACGATTCCACCGGCAAAGTACACGCCGCCGTACGCGAGAACCCGCAGCGCCAGATTCCCAGCCTCTGCGCCGAATGCATCTATCCACCAGTCCAGCACTTCGACACACACGGGACATGTGCCTGCCAATGCGTTCTGCGTGATTTCACTTGCAGACGCGGCCTCCGGCTCTCGAAACGTGGGATGAACAACAGCAGGATCGAGAAACTCATGAAGCTTCCGGAAGCCCCGTCCGGAAAATATCTCCTCGCACGAAACTCGCTTCATGCGCTTCTTTATAAATCGCAGCAGTTCAATCTCGCGGTCGGTCCGTGGAGCAAAATCGGCTGAGCCGCCTTCTGAAGGAGAAGCGCGATGCTGGCGGCCATCCCAGAAAATCATCGCCTCGCCAAGCCCCGTGCCTGCGGCAATCAAAGCCTGGTTTCCATTGAATTGTGGAGCGCCGGAATTCAAAATCAGAAAATCCTGCGGCGTGAGGTGGACCAAACCATAAGCAGTAGCTACCAGGTCGTTGATCAGGACCAGTTGTTCGAGATCGAGTTTCAGTTTGCCGGCCAGTGCAGCGGCACTGAGTTCCCAGGGGATATTGTTCGAGACTAAGCGGCCCTCGACCATGGCTCCGGCCACGCCGAATCCCGCGGCGTCAATATTGCCCTGAGTCGCCGCGCCACTCTCCTGCGCGCATTCACGGAAGAACCTTTCGATCAACTCTTCGAGGCAGGCAAACTCACCCGTGGCGTAACGGCGCTGCATGACGAGATGGAGTGAGGGTCCGCGCTCTTCAAAGAGGCCAAGATTGCATTTGGTGCCGCCAACGTCTCCAGCGAGAACCATTCCGCCCTTTCGGCGGCCACCAAGTCATCAGCAGACCGGCTGGGTGGCCGTGCGCTAATCACTGACTCCAACGAATTATCAAGAGAAGCCTAACACGCTGCTTGGGCCTGGCTCCTCTCGAAATTGTGATCTACCGGAATCGCCGAATCACTAAGTTGTGGCGATCGGAGCGGTAGAAACCCAGAACGTATAGGACCGCCTTTCCGTTCGTGGAAAAGATGACCTGGCGGATTCTCAAGAGTGGCTCGCGCCGCGGCACGTCCAGGAGATCAGCAGTGCGGGGGTCGGCCGCAGTGGCGTCCACTTCTTCGTCGGAATATCCTATCTCAACCTTGTAATCGCGCTCCAGAATGCCGAACAACGATTCCCGCTGCAGCGGAGCCGAAAGCAACCCAGGAAACTGCGCCGCGGAGAGGTAACAGGTCTCGAGAGCAAAGGGCTCTCCAGCCGCATGTCTCAGCCGCTCGAGCTTGATGACTCCGCTCTTTGGAGAAAGAGAGAGCCGGGCGTTCGCCTCCTGCTCGTCATCGATTATCTTGGCAAAGAGCACTTTCGAAGCTGCCGTCATGCTGCGGCTTGCCATTTGCTCCGTGTAGCTCATCAGTTTGTTGAAGTGAATTTTCGGGGCCGAGACAAAAGTGCCGATTCCTCGCCGGCGCTCTACAATACCTTCCCGCTCGAGCGAGGCCAACGCGTGCCGCGCGGTCATCAAACTGACTTGGTGAATCTTGGCCAAGTCTCGCTCGGAAGGCACAGCATCCCCGGTGCGCAAGTCTCCGGCCTCGATCCGCTTCCGAAGACTGCCTTGGATTCTCTGGTAGGCAGGCAACCCATTACTTCTAGTTTTAGCAGGCATTCCCGCTCCTGGAATTCACGAACACCCTACAACGAAACGTCGAAATCTTGCAGCCACTGTACCGTGAAAAAGCGGGAACCCTTGCCCTACGATGGGTTTCCGTACTCCAAAACTTCTTCTCGTTTCGTTTGCCGGCCGCCACCGCCATGGGCAGAGATCCGCGCGGGGCAGCCCAGCAAGGCGGTTACCAGGCAACTGCTGCCCTAGCCCCAGTGATATAGAGTGCCGCCTCATGCTGCTATACATCACCTCTGCAGAGTGCTATACATCCACCCAACCATAATCCTTATAATTCATTACTTTTCGCTTGACAAGCCTAAAATCGTGCTATATAGCTATCCACCATTCGGCCATATAGCGGTTCAGGGGTGCTGGTTAAAGTACAGAAAAGTTCGACAGAGGAGAAGAGGCTGATCGGTGGCCGAAGTCTCACCTCGGAGGAATTAACATGAAAAAACTGCAGTTTGTGGGATTGAGTATTTTGTGTGTGACGCTGTTCGTGCTGGTGTGCGGCGCGAACACGGCGTGGGCCCAAGATGTGACAGCGACAATTACAGGAACCATCACCGATCCAAGTGGAGCGCCACTCGTCGGGGCCACGGTGACGGCCCACGACACCGATCGTGGCACAAACTGGTCATCCGTCACGAATCAGGATGGCATCTACAACATCATTCGTATCCCCGTCGGCACCTACGCTCTCAAAGTCGAAGCCAAGGGTTTCCAGACTGCCGCCGTCACTGCCTTCACTCTCGTTCTCAATCAAACCGCCCGAATCGACGTTCAAATGAGAATGGGTGCGGTGAACGAAACTGTGGAAGTGTCGAGCGAGACGCCCCTCCTACAGACACAGAGCACCGAGGTAAGCACTCTGATTGATGCCAACACCGTGACTTCCATGCCGCTGGCATCGCGCAATTACCTCCAGTTGACGTTGCTTGCACCTGGTGCCACGAACGTCGATCCGGATTCCATGCGTCAGCCGCAAACCATGCTCGGCGCTGGCCGGCCGTACATCAACGGCAATCGTGAGCAGGCCAATCAGTATCTCCTCGATGGCCAAATCAACAGCGAGGACAAGAACAACGAGGTGGGCTATACGCCTGCCATTGACTCAATCCAGGAATTCAACCTGATCACACAGAATGCGTCCGCCGAGTTCGGGAACTACGAGGGCGGAGTCATCAGCGCCTCGATCAAGTCCGGCACCAATAGTTTTCACGGCGACGCCTTTGAATTTTTCCGGAATGACTATCTCAACTCCAATAATTCGTCGGCGTCCTGGTCGAAAGGTTTGCCTCTGGAAGAAGGTGCTCCCGGCCACTATGCAGATGGCACTACGATAAAACCCACGGTTCGCTACAACCAGTTCGGCGGCACAATCGGTGGCCCGATCCTCAAAAACAAACTATTTTTCTTCGCGGACTATCAAGGTCAACGGCTGCCAAACTCAGGCGCGACCTCAGCACAGCTGTTGACCACGAATGCGCGCGGCGGTGACTTTGGACAGCTCTGCACTCAATACGGGGGAGCATTCAATACCTCGGGAGTTTGCGCGGGCGGTACCGGAACAACCCAATTGGTGGATCCCCGGAACGGAACGACGCCCATTCCTAACAATAATCTTGCCGCATATATTGCGACCGGTGCAGGAGCTGCGCCTCTCAACGGCAAACCTGCCCTGGTTGAGAGCACCTTTGCCAAGAGTTTGTTCGCGGACACAAAACTCTACCCCCTCCCGCAGGTAGACAGCCTCGTCGGCAACAACTATACGTTTAGCAGCGGAAACAACCTCACCAACGACCAGGGCGACCTGAAAATCGATTATGTCCTTTCTTCCAAAGATCACATCTTTGGACGCTGGTCCCAGATGGACCTCAAGCAGGCTGCCCTCACGGGCCTGCCGGTCGCAAACTCTGGAGCTGCGGAAGGCATCGACGAACCCGTTCGCAACGCGGTGGTCAGTTGGACTCACAGTTTTAGTTCTGGCCTGTTGAACGAGGCTCGCTTCGGATTCAACGCCGTCCATTTCAGTCAGAGTCAAACTCCTACTTCCGGTCTCGGCAACATTAGCCAACAGCTCGGTATTGCCGGTGGGAATTTCCAAGCTCCTGGCCTGATCGAGCTGGACATCACAGGGGCAGGACCTGGGGCAGCCCCGAGTCTTGGGCTCCGCAACTTGGTTCAAATTTTTCACACCACGCAAGGCCAAATCGAAGACAACTTGGTCATCAGCCACGGTCGTCACACTTTCCGTACGGGATTCCAATTCATTCGGGAACGCCAGAACTACATCTATCCCGGCAATAACGGCGCTCTCGGATTCTTGGGAGTCGACACCTTGACCAAATCCGGACTGGCCGACTTTTGGCTGGGAAATGTCGCCAGCGGTTTCCGCGACTCCGGAGGCGCTGCAACCCTCGATCAGCTTCGCGGCAACATCTTCGGCTTCTTCGGTCAGGACGATTGGCGCGTAACGCCGACGCTAACTGTGAACCTCGGCGTTCGCTTCGAAGATCACACACCTTTGTATGAGGTGCACAATCGCGTCGTCAATTTCAACCTGTTAACTGGCGCTCTGGAATTGCCTGGTCAAAACGGCAATTCCCGTGCCCTCTATAACAACTATCTTGGCATCGGCGATTGGCTTCCGCGGATTGGCGTAGCCTGGTCGCCCTCTGCCTTCCATGGCAAGACCGTCATCCGCGCCGGCTATGGCATCTCCTCTTTCACCGAAGGAGGGGGCTCGAACGAGGAGCTCACGCAAAACGTGCCGTACGGTGTTCTTCAGCAAAATGCGGCTGCTGGCCCCATCGAAAATGGCTTCGGACCTGTTTCGACTTGCACCAACATCACCATCGCTTGCTATCAGGGCATCAGAATTCGGATCTTTGATCAGAATTTCCGCCCAGCCCTTACGCAACAGTGGAACTTGACCATCCAACATCAGTTCAGCAACACCCTCACCTTCCAGATCGGCTATGTCGGTCAGCATGGCTCACACCTTTTGAACTTCGAGGATGTGGCTCAGCGCGAAGGGTTAAACGCTGCGGGCACGGTTGCTCTTCCCGGGCAGCCGATTGTCAGCCAAAAGTCTGGACCTTACCTCGGTGGCGGTTCGCAAGCCTGCGGCGCGGTGCTCTCTCAGTGCGGGGCCGCCGGCTCTCTCTTCCAGGCCGATCAAAACGGTTCGCTAGCTGGAACCAACATGTCCAACGCCAGTCAGCGATACAACGCCCTCCAAGCCGTTCTGCAAAAGCGCATGGGCAACGGCTTGGAAGCCCAAGTTGCTTACACCTACTCCAAATGCCTTAGCGACTCTCCGGGATATTTCGGTACAGGCTGGGGTAGCACGCAAGCACAGAGCTCAGGCGGCCAGCCAGGCTGGCAGAACATCTATGACCCGAAGGCTGATTGGGGGCCGTGTTACTTCGATCAGACGCACGTCCTCACTAGCTATGTGACTTATCAACTGCCGGTTGGTCGCGGTAAGCAGTTCGGCAAGGACATGAACCCGGTACTCAATGCCGTCGTCGGGAACTGGGAAATCGGTGGAATCATTACTCTCCACACAGGAAATGCTTTGACTCTCAATAACTTTGGCGGTTGGGGCGTTGGCGGGAACACCTCCAACACCAACGGTGTCGAGCCTCAGACTTTGTCCGGCCTGCCGAACTGCAATGGCCCGATCAAAATCCTTAATCAATACGTTCCGGCCAACGCGGCTACCAATACGCCGGCCTACATCCAATACTTCGATCCGTCCAACATTTCCGTTCCAGCAGCCAACACATTCGGAACTTGCAGCGTCGGCAATCTCCGCGGTCCTGGCTACGCAAACGTAGACTTCAGCTTGCACAAGAGCTTTGCGATTACTGAAGGCAAGAAACTTGAGTTCCGTATGGAAACTCTGAACCTCTTTAACCGTCCAGTCTGGACATTCTTCGGCGGCCCGGCGAGTGGCTCCTTTGACCCCGGCTCCGGCGTATCCACAAGTAACCCGAACTTTGGACATTACAGCGGCTCACAAGGGGCTCGACAAATCCAGTTAGCCCTGAAGTTTTACTTCTAACCCCCAACATCCCCAAGCAGTCGAAATGGCAGGCGCTTCGGCGCCTGCCATTCCAATTTCAGCACCATGCCTCCAGTTCAAAGTTTCAATTGTCGCGACTGCTAAACAGAGCTACCATCCTCCCCGTAGAGGCCTCCGAATGAACTTTCGGATTCGTTTCCCTAAGACACTCCAAGAAACACAAATAACTAAACTTTGCGCTGCGTCGTGCTCCACTCGATTCATTGTCTTTCTCTTGTTCACCGCCGCTGCTTTTCTAATTCTGGCTCCATCACCTCTTCTGGCGCAGAAACCCCCGTCAGGCGGCCATCCAAATACCTCGCCGCCCCCGCCACCGCCTCCCAAACTTCCGACGGATTCCTTCGATCAGAACCAATTGCTCTACGGTGCGAAGGGCGCCGTCACTTCCCCGCAGAATCCTGACGATTCCGCCTGTTTTCTACCACCTTTAAACCGAGTCGTAGTTACAACTGTTTCCAGCGCCAATCTGCAAGCACCTGCGAAGGCCAAGAAAGAATACTCCGCGGCCTGCGCCTCTCTAAAAGATCAGAAATACGATGCCGCTGAAGATCATTTGCGCAAGGCGCTCAAACAGGGGTCACACTTTCCTGCGGCCTGGGTTACGCTCGGCCAAATTCTCGCAGCGCGTCAACGGTCTGACGAAGGTCGCGCCGCCTGTTCTCAAGCTCTGTCCGCAGATCCAGGTTATCTTCTGCCCTACCTTTGCCTGACAGATATCGCGGCCCGCTCCGAAGCCTGGGAAGAGGCTTTGCAATTAAGCGGTCGCGCTCTGGATCTCGAGCCTGCCCACGATTTCGTCGCTTACGGCTATAACGCCGCCGCTTATCTGAATCTTCACAAGCTCCCCGAAGCTGAGAAAAGCGCCCTAAGAGCCTTGGAAATTGACAAAAATAATGCCGACCCTCGCGTACACTTCCTGCTCGCCCAGATCTACGAAGCGAAAAGAGACTTCGTCAATGAAGCCGCGCAACTCCGGGAGTATCTGAAGTTTGCCGACTCTGCTGATGCGGCGATGGTCAATCAAGTTCTGGCCGATCTCGAGAAACGCCTCAAGAACTAACTCTGCGCAAAGCTCACACAGGTTGAGCTTGCCAATACTCTGTGGTTCGGTTTGTCCAAGGCTCGCGAGGGGAGGGCCGGTTTCCCGCTTCGAACGCCCGTTTTTGTTTATAATTGTTGTCGTCATGCGAAGAGCTTTCATTGCCTCAGGCATTTCTGCCGTACTGCTCGGCTCAACTCATTCTCTCGCTCAGGTGCCGAAGAAAGCTCCCGCATCCAGTCCCCAGAATGCGGCCGAACGCGCTGTGAGTCTTGCTGAGAGTGGTCATTGCACAGAGGCCATGCCACTCTTGAAAAAATCGATTCGCCAGATTGCAAATAAAGACCTCCAGAAGCGCGCCGGGCTGGACGGCTTGAATTGCGCCATGACGCATAACACTCCTTCCGAGGCCCTCCCTTTTCTCGAAGTTCTGGTTCGAGAGTTCCCCCGCGATCCGGAGGTGCTGTACGCAGCCGCTCACGCTTATTCTGATCTGTCGTTGCGCACCTCGCAGGAATTGATGCGCGAAGCGCCCTTCTCCTACCAAGTCCACCTGCTTAACGCGGAAGCGCTTGAAACACAAGCCAAATGGCCGGAAGCGGCCGCGGAATACCGAAAGATCATCGACATCAATCCCACGCTGCCAGGTGTGCATGCCCGGCTCGGCCGAGTGCTGCTCTCCGGTGCACAGCCATCCCCGGATGCCGTCGCACAAGCCAAGCAGAATTTCCAGCAGGAACTGGAGATTGATCCGAACAATGCCGCCTCGGAGTACGTCCTCGGTGAGCTAGCAAAAGAAGACAATGATTTTTCCACTGCCATCACCCATTACACTCGCGCTACAAAAATCGATCACAGTTTTGCCGAAGCTTATCTTGGACTCGGCTCTGCGCTCGTTTCCACTGACCAATTTGCTGATGCCATCCCCCCCCTCGAAACCTACGAAAAAATGGCCCCCGACAGCCCCACAGGCCACTATCAACTGGCGCTCGCCTACAACGGCGCCGGCCGCAAAGAAGACGCCAATCGCGAAGCCGCTCTCCAACGCGACACCGCCAAGGCCCTCGAACAGCTCAAACGCCGCGTCGCCGAAGGCCTCGAGCATCAAAAGCCCCCGCAGTGAAATCCGCGCTCCTCATTTTTAACGTAGGAGCCACACTTGTTGTCGCATTCTTCTCACTCTCGTTCTTCGTTTCATGTTTCACCGCTCATGCTCAATCTCTTCAAACTCCTCAATCGAGCAGCATCTCCCTGCCCACGGAACTCCGTGTCCGCGGCTCGGGCTGGTGGCCTACAAAAGGCCAGCCCGCCCGCGCCGAATACACCGGCCCCGATGCCTGCACGGAATGTCACGAACTCAAAGCCGAAACCGCACAAGACACCGCCATGCTTCACGCTGCAACCCGCGCGTCCGATTCAAAAAGTCTGCGCCACCACCTCAACTTGCCGTTTCAAGCCGGCCCATACAACTATCAACTCCTCACCACCCCAGAAAAAAGCATTCTCACCGTGACCAATGCAACTTCTTCCATGTCCGTCGACCTACTCTGGGCCCTCGGCTCAGGCCATATGGGTCAAACTTTCATCTACCAGCAGAACGCGACTTTTTTTGAAACCCACGTCAGCTTTTACAACGCCACGCAATCTCTCGATATCACTCCCGGCCAACCACGCATATTTCCCGCCACTCTCGAACTCGCCGCTGGCCGCGCGATCCCGCCCAACGAAGCTCGCCTGTGCTTCGGCTGTCACACCACAGCCTCCACCACAAAAAACCAATTTGATCCGACCGCCTCCTACCCCGGCGTCACCTGCGAAGCCTGCCATGGCCCCGGCGCCCAGCACATCGCCGCCGCCCGAGCCAAAACTGAAAAGCGCGGCGCTGGGTCAATCTTCAATCCCGCCCAACTCGCGCGCGTCGATTCCGTAGACTTCTGCGGCGCATGCCATCGCACCTGGCAAGACGTCGTTTCCGGTCACCTTATCGACGCCGGCGTCTTCAACGTCCGGTTCGCCCCCTATCGCCTCGAAAACAGCAAGTGCTGGGCCGAAGGCGACGCCCGCATCACCTGCATGGCCTGCCACGATCCACACAAGCCTCTCTCTCACGACGCCGCCTCCTACGATGCAAATTGCCTCGCTTGCCACGCCTCAAACGCCGCCGAAAAAAAATCCGCAAATCATCCCGGCGCAGCATGTCCAGCCTCGCCAAAAAATTGCGTCACTTGTCACATGCCAAAAGTCGAACCGCCAAATCTGCACTCCGCCTTCACTGATCACTGGATCCGCATCGCACATCCAAATTCCGCTTATCCCGAATAACTAATGGCCAACGATCTCCATCTCCGCCGCGATTTCCTCCGTTACTTAGCCGGCTCAGCCGCTGCCGTCAGCGTCCCACCGTATTTCCGCACGCCTTTTCCCAGCGACGCGCAAGACAAGCCCGGCTTAGATTTCCCTTTTTCCGAAATCTCCGCCTCGACGTCCGGCATCAGCTTCGTCCACACCAGCGGCAAATCCCCGCAGAAATTTCTCCCTGAATCGACCGGCCCTGGCTGTGCTTTCCTGGACTTCGACAACGACGGCTGGATGGACATCTACCTCGTCAACAGCGGCCCCTGCGACTTTTGGACTCCGCCCGCTCCGCTTCGCAACGCGCTCTATCGCAACAATCGTGACGGCACCTTTACCGATGTCACCGTAAAAGCCGGCGTCCCCGGCGGAGGCTACGGCATGGGCGCCGCCGTTGGCGACTACAACGCCGACGGTTTCCCCGATCTCTACGTCACGCAATACGGCCGCAGCATTCTCTACCGCAACAACGGCGACGGCACCTTCTCCGACGTCACCGAAAAAGCAGGCGTCGCCGCTCCTGGCTGGGCGTCCAGCGCCGTTTGGTTCGACTACGACAACGATGGCCGCCTTGATCTCTTCGTCTGCCGCTTTGTCGATTTCACCAAGCTCACCCACCACGTTTGCAATGCGCCGAATGTTCCTGCGCTTGCCGGTATCAATGAATATTGTTATCCGCGTATCTTCAACCCCATGCCCAGCTGGCTCTTTCACAACAACGGCGACGGCACTTTCGCCGACGTCAGCCAAAAAATGGGCATCTCAGATAATCCCGGCAAATCCTGGGGCGCAGTGGCCACCGATACCAACAACGATGGCTTCCTCGATCTCTTCGTCGCCAACGACACTACCGCCAATTTCCTCTTCGCAAATCGCAAGGGAAAAAAGTTCGAAGAAATCGGTTTCACGGCCGGCGTCGCTTATGGACCGGGCGGAAAAGCCCGCTCAGGCATGGGTGTCGATTCCGCGGATTTCAATCAGGATGGCTGGATGGATCTCTTCGTCACAAATCTGGACCACGAATTCTACGGCCTATACCAAAACAAACACGACGAATCCTTCGTAGACACTGCTGGCCCCACAGGCGTAGCTCGCGCCACGCAAATGATGAGCGGATGGGGCGCCAAATTTTTCGACTTCGACAACGACGGCCTCCTCGATCTCTTCGTCGCCAATGGCCATCCCGACGATCTGATCGACAAGATCAATCCCGGCGTAACCTACAGTGAGCCCCTCCTGCTTTTCCAAAACACGCCCACCGGCCTGAAAAATATCAGCCCAGGAAGCGGGCCGCTGTTCACCCGCCAACTCAACGCGCGAGGCTTGGCCATCGGAGATTTCGATAACGATGGCGCGGTCGATGTCCTGATCGCGGTAAACGACGGCGCACCACTCTTACTTCGCAACAATGCCGGACGCCAAAATCACTGGCTAGGCCTGAATCTCATCGGGAAAAAATCCAACCCGGATGCTATCGGTGCGCACATCTCTTTTCAGGCAGGCGATCTGAAGCAGACCCGCTTCAAGGTAGGCGGCGGTAGCTATCTCTCATCCCACGATCCGCGCATCGTACTAGGTTTAGGCAAACACGAGAAACTCGACTGGCTCGAAATCAAATGGCCTCAACCCAGCGGCCTCGTGCAACGCTTCACCGATCTCCCCCTCAATCGCTACATCACAATTGTCGAAGGTCAGCCTCATTGGCAGTAAACCGCCGCGTACAACTGCCACGCGTACCCGCCAAGTGCAACCAGGAAGTTCTGAAGCGTCTTCAGCGCTGCTAGTTGGAGAAATCCGCGTCGTCAAACACTTTATCGCCGCGCAGCACGTCATCGTCGCTAGCCGTCCAACCTTGGCTGGAAGAAATCGAAAAGGAAACGGGTGCGTCCTTGTTTGGATCAGCCAGTGTGTGGAATTTTGCGCCGCTGAACGCGGTCTGGCCAGGGATGAAGCCGCTAATCAGATCCGTGCCACTAACCGTAACTTGAAAGTCCGCGATAAGGGCAGGACCGCCGACAGGAACGCTTACCTCATAGCTGGCTTTCACACTGGAATGGTCCTTCTCAAACCTGATGTGGTAATTGATGGGAACATCTTCGATTGCCATGCGAAGCTCCTTCCAGCGCCATCGAGACGCGGTTCTCAATGGCGGCTATCGTATAAGTATCGCAATGGTTTGGACAGTAGCCGGAAGGGTTGTGGCGTGTGCGTTCCCTCCACGAGTCGAGCCGACAGACACTTTTCGGCACAGACTTGGGAAGAATTTGCCTCTTGGGTGGGGCTCCTCTTCTAAACTTTCTTTGGTCCGGCTGGATTAACTTGGCGCGCGGTTCCCGACGAAGCATCCGGTGGCGCAATGCGGGAGGTACGAGTGGTTTCTAGCGAAAACTTCGATCTGATTGTGATCGGGTGCGGGCCTGCCGGAGAAAAAGCCGGCGCGCAAGCCGCTTATTTTGGCAAGCGTGTTGCCGTCATCGAGCGCGCTCAGTACCTGGGAGGGAGTTGCATCAACACGGGCACCGTCCCCAGCAAAACACTGCGCGAGTCAGCCCTCTATTTTTCAGGACTCAAGCAACGCGGCCTCTATGGCATCGATTATTCGCTCAAAGAAAATCTCACCGTTCAGGATTTCATGCACCACGAACGCGCCGTCGTTGAAATGGAACGGCAGCGCATCCTCAAAAACCTAGAATTGCACCACATCGAGCTCATTCGCGGCCAGGCGGCGTTCGAAGACGCGCACTCCGTCGTGGTCATCGGCCCAAGCGGCACGCGCCGTCTTCGCGGCGAGATCATTCTCATAGCCTCTGGCTCGAAGCCGCACCGCCCTGCGGAGATCGCGTTCGATGATGTGCACACCTTTGATTCAGACACATTTCTTCAAATGGACCGCATTCCGAAAAGCCTCGCTGTCATTGGGGGCGGTGTCATTGGCTGTGAATACGCCTCCATCTTCATGGCACTCGGAGTCGAGGTTACCCTTGTCGATGGCCGAGACCGTCTGTTGCCGTTTCTCGATGGAGAAATCTCTGATCGTCTCCGCGACCGCTTCACGGCCCTCCGCATGCACTTCCTCTTCAACGAGCGTCCCGTGAAAGTTGAGAACTCGTCCTCCGGCGTCCGCCTCTCGATGAAAAGCGGCCAAATTCTCGAGACGGAGGCAGCACTTTTTGCCGCGGGCCGCCGCGCCGCAGTCGATGGGCTTGCTCTCGAAAAAGCTGGTCTAGCTATCAACGACCGCGGATACATTTCTGTCGACGACAACTATCGAACCACAGTGCCGAACATTTATGCCGCAGGCGACGTGATCGGGTTTCCCGCGCTGGCCTCCACTTCCATGGAGCAGGGGCGTGTCGCCGTTTGCCACGCTCTTGGCTTCAAGTACAAGCAGCGCGTCGCTTCCATGCTGCCGATGGGGATTTACACCATTCCGGAAATTTCGGCGGCTGGTGAAACGGAAGAGTCCTGCAAGGAAAAGAAGATCGATTATTGCGTCGGCCGCGCCCATTACGAGAACAACGCGCGCGGCCACATCATCGGAGACACAACAGGAATGCTCAAGCTCATCTTCGCGCGCGCCGACCGCAAGCTTCTAGGTGTGAGCCTTATCGGTGAGAGCGCCACGGAACTCATTCACATTGGCTTGATGGTTCTCGACAACGGCCAATCCATCGACGAATTCATTCAGCAAGTCTTCAACTATCCGACCCTCAGCGAAACCTACAAATACGCTGCTTACGACGGGCTCGGCAATCTCGCCGGCCATAAACTCCGCGAAGGCTAGTCGCTGCACCCATCTTCTGGCATTCTCAATGCCGTGAGCAAAATGAAGCCAGGACTTTCATTCCTGTCGATTTCTTCTATCGCCGCCGCGCTGATCCTATTTTCTTGTCGTGCCACACCTCAGCCGGTCTCGCAGGCGAAAGAAACGCAGATCGCCTATCTCGGCTTCGATCGCAACATTTTCCCCGGTCAGGATTCGCTTCCGGTTCTGCGAAAAACATTTGCTTTCAGCGGCTATTGGCTCAGTCCGCCCCCTGGCGAAAAAACGAACACTTGGCTCGGCCATCGCGACATTTTGCGCTCGGAAGGATTTGGTTTTTTGCTTCTTTACCGAGGCCCGGAAAGCCGCGAACTGAAGGATGATTCCGCCGCTGCGGAGAAGGGAACTAGAGAGGCTGGCAACGCCGCCGCGGCCGCGAAGAGCGAAGGTTTTCCCGTGCATGCAATCCTTTTTCTCGATATCGAAGAAGGCGGTCGTCTTCCAGAGGCCTATCATTCCTATTTGCGCGCTTGGACCGCAGAACTTTCGGCCGCCGGTTACCGTGCCGGCGCTTACTGTTCTGGAATGCCCGTCAAGGAAGGACCGAGCGTGACGATCACGACCGCGGACGACATCCGAGCTCATGCGCCTTCACAGGATTTCGCCTTTTTCATTTACAACGACGCCTGCCCGCCTTCGCCGGGCTGTACGTTTCCGCAAAATCCGCCATCTCCAGCAACCGGTGGCATTCCCTACGCCGCACTTTGGCAATTCGCGCAGTCCCCGCGACGCAAGGAATTCACCGCGCGCTGTCCGCCGGGCTACCACACCGACGGCAATTGCTATGGCCCCGGCGACACGTCGCATTCTTGGTTCCTTGATGTGGATACGGCCACCTCTCCCGATCCCTCCAACGCAGCTGCCGCGAACAAATAGGATTTTTGTTTCCCACCGCGAAACGGGAAGGAAAATCAGTCCGTCGGATTACGGGGAAATTTGAAGTAGGGAAGCCGCACTCCGTTAATCGAAATCTGGTCTGCGCGGATGTTTGCAGGTGCTTCGAAACCTTTCGTTCCGCCGCTAGTCACGTAATCGTCTTGATCCACTCCGTCTCCGCTGACGCCCAGCCCACCCACGAGCGCGCCGTTGCGATACAAACCCGCGCTTCCTGGAAAGAAAACGATTCCGCTCTTGTTGATGTTGGGAGGTCCCGATTGCATTCCCTGCGTGCAGGGGTTTGCCAGGTCCTGCAAGAAAATGTTGAAAAACGGCCCGGCGGCCGAGCCGTCAATCCCCGGCGGAAAAAAAGGTTGCGCCCCAAAACTGATTGTACGGTTCGTAACGGCTGTGCCCATGGGAACATCATTCAAATCCCCCGCTGCTCGCGCGGAGCTGTTGAAATACACCATGTTTCGCGCTTTGCTTGCCGCCACATCAATGCTAAACACCGTCGAATCCTGCATTCGCCGCAAGCCAATGATCGTGCCGTCCAGATCGGCAACCGCAATCACCATTCGTGTCCGCGAGCCGATCGGCAACCGAATGGCGGCGCGCGTCAAGTTTGCAGTGGCTTCCGCATTCTCCAAGATGCCCTGAACATCCGCGGCACTCAACCCGCCTAACAGCCCCGCCACTGGCGTAATCAAATCGCCTTCCGGCGGCTGCCCCGCGCTGTTGGCAGGCGCGACCAAGAATGATCCCACTCCGGGAACGGGTCCTGCGGAAATGCCGGCGGGCAACGTTGCCTGCGTGACAAAGGGAAGCGCAACTCCTCCGATGAACACCACTCCAGGAGCAGCAGGTGTTGGTCCGAAGGAGTCAGAGGGCCCCGTGCGCTGCGTTGTCGAACCGGCGAACGCCGCATATTCCGCGACATTGGGATTACTGGAAGACGTCACCACGCCGATTCCACCAACCACGACATTTTGATAAAAAATCGGCAGGCCGCCGGGATTCACCGTAAGCGGATTCGAGTCCACCGCGTCGGCCTTGCCCGTGAGAATTCCAGGGCCAAATCCTCCACCAAGCGCGAGCGACGGAGGAATTTGACTTTGAAACGCCGCGCTGTTCGCCAGCGTGCATCCACGATTTGTGTTCTCGATGCCATACAAGTCGGCCGGCGGCTGGTTCGTCACGCCCGGAGGAAAATGAATTCCGCTAATGAACCGCACTGTGCGCGAGGAGAGCGGCGCCTGATCATTACTGAAGAACGCTCCCGTCCGTGCTAGGCCCACGGCCACGTCATTCGCGTCCAACATCTGTCCAAAATTCCCAAGCGAAGTAGCTGGCGCGTTTTGCGTGCGAAATACTCCCAGCACGAATCCCGCTCTGTCCACTACGGCCACAACCATATCGGCATTTACGGAATTCACGGCGGCCTGCACAACTTTCTGTACGTCCGCAACTTGTAGTGGTTGCACCGTAGCTACCGGCGGCGGAGACACAGCTGTGATGCTCCCGCTCCCGCAACTTACGAGTAGCAGCGCCAGAACGCCGGCAATCCCCAGCGCCAGTAAAATGCCCAGTGCCAGCATCTTTTGACGCTGTTCCAAGGCGCGGCGGGCCGCGACCGGCCTTCGAATGGAGTGTTCCGTTTGCATGAAGGGTATCTTCCTTAGTAACACGTCTCCACACGACCCTCAATCGTTTGCGGAGCGCACGATTCCTATTGGTGAACGCTTGCACTCCCCGAGAAGTGTTATCGACTGTGTTCACCTCTTGCGGAAATGGGTTGCTCGCTGCCGCACGATATTGTTAGCTAGAACTCGATCCCTTTTACTTGCGCATATTCTCCCAGGCCGCAGACATGTTTTCTCTCTCTTCGCGAAGCTCTCGACGCGTCAGGGTCACGGCTCGCGCAGCCGGTGCTCTGCTTCTCGCATTCTCCGCAACGAAGAGTGCATCTGGAGGACAGCAAACCACACCTGGCCAACAATCCGAGACCGGGGGGCAGGCCACACTCCAAAAGTCTAGCGAATCAGCTCCTCCGTTGCGCATTCCCCGCCAGCAGGCCTCGACGACTGCCGCTCTCGATGGCGTACTCCGCGAAGCCGTCTCGCCGAGCCAATCGCGGCCTATTTCCTCGGCTGAGCTGACGCTCCGCAATTTGCAAACCGGCCAGATTGTGCGCGCCAACTCCTCCGCCGAAGGCGTCTACCGAATCCTTCTTCTTTCGCCCGGTCACTACGAGTTTCGCATCGAAGCCGAAAGATATGCTCCGTTCGTCGTTCCTGAGCTTGTGCTCAATGCCAACGAAGTCACCACACTGGAGATTTCTCTCGTCGGCACGAGTAGCGCCGAATTTCGTTCGCGCCTGCCGCGTCTATCCGAGCTTGGTCCTGCCGTCCCGCCTGGCTCGACGCCTGCCCTCGGCGGCTATCGAGAACTTCGTCATCGCCTCGATTCCGATCCCAAATACATCGTGGAACTCGCGCCGGAGTATCTGCCTCCCGTCGCCGATATCTACAACGTAGTGCCTAATCGCTGGGCTCTCAACCAGCCCGACTATCGCCGCTATCCACAGAAGGGCGAGTACCTATACACCAAGCCGCATTGGTATGACCCGTTCAATCGCAATCGCTTCAAAGGCGATGAGCCCGTCTGGCCCGAAGTTCTTGGCCAGCAGATCTTCCTGACCCTCACCGCTTCGTCCGAAACTTTTTTCGATGGCCGTCGTGTCCCTTCTCCGAGCGGCGTCAGCGCCGCGCAGCCCGGCAGCTCTGGTTTTTTTGGCCGCGGCGAACAGGGCTTCTTCGACCAGACTTTGCGCTTCAGCTTCGATCTGTTCCACGGCGACGCATCTTTCAAGCCCGTCGATTGGCGCATCCGCATCACCCCAGAGATCAGTCTCAATGATCTCAATGTTCGCGAGCTCGGCATCGTCAGCCCCGACGTTCGCCACGGTACCAACCGGTTCGACAGCCACGTCGGCCTGCAAGAAGCCTTCGTCGAAGTGAAGCTCCACGATCTCAGCGACAACTACGATTTCGTCTCCGCTCGCGCCGGCATTCAGCAATTCAATGCCGACTTCCGGGGCTTCCTTTTTGCGGATGAACAGCCCGGCCTACGCATCTTCGGCGACTTGCACAGCGACCGCATCGAGTACAACGCCGCGTATTTTCAATTCCTCGAAAAAAATACCAACAGCGGCCTCAACACTTTTAACCGCCGCCACCAACAAGTTGTTCTGGGAAACGTGTATCTTCAGGATTTTTTCTTCCCCGGTTACACCGCGGAATTTATTGTTGCGTGGAACAAGGATGATCCGAGCGTCCATTACGACGACAACGGTTTTCTCGTGCGTCCCGCACCCATCGGCAGCATCGTCGATCAAGGTTCCGGAGGCGGTCCTCTCGCGCACGGCATTCGCATCGGCTACTTCGGTTGGCTGGGCAGCGGCCACATCCGCCGTATCAATCTGACGCACGCTTTTTATCAGGCCGTCGGCGAGGACACGTTCAATCCCATCGCCGGACGGCCCGTCACGGTAAACGCGCAAATGGCCGCCGTCGAGCTTTCCTACGACCGCGACTGGATCCGTTATCGGATTTCCGCGTTTTATACATCAGGGGACGCCAATCCACGCGACGGCCGTGCTCGCGGCTTCGATTCCATTAATGATCTTCCGAATTTCGCCGGCGGCATCTTTAGCTTCTGGAATCGCGAAGCGATTCGACTTCTTGGCTCTGGCGTTTCGCTCACGACTGACGGAAGTCTGATTCCGTCACTTCGGTTCACGAAGGAAGAAGGCCAGGCTAATTTCGTCAACCCGGGCATCTTCCTTGCAAACGCTGGGGCGGATTTCGACATCACTCCCAAACTCAGAGGCTTTGCCAATTTCAACTACCTTCGCTTTGAGAGGACCGAAGCGCTCGAATATCTATTGTTCGAATCCCCCATCCGCCACAGCATCGGCGAAGACTTCGGCATCGGCGTGACTTATCGCCCGCCGCTCTCCGAAAACGTCGTTCTCACAGTTGGTGCCGCCGCCTTGCAACCCGGCGAAGGGTTCAAAGACATCTACACGAGTCGCACACTCTTCTCGCTTTTCGGCTCCGTGAAGTTTACTTTCTGAAGAGCGCCACAAATGAGCTTGCCGCGCACATTCGAACGATTCTCTCCGCGAGCCCTCTGCGCGCTTTGCGTCTCTGTGTTGTCTGTTCTCTTCGCTCTCAGTGCTGACTGGGCGTTTCCAGTTCACGCCAAGCAAGACTCTCAATCTGTTCGCGGCCAATCCCAGGAAGAGGCCGTTCGCAAATCGTCGGGCTGCATCTCCTGCCACACCTCAACGGACGAGCCGACCATGCACCCCACAAGAACCGTCTTTCTTGGCTGCACCGACTGCCACGGCGGCAACTCTTCCATCTCCGTTGCCACCGGCACTGCGCCAAACTCCTCCGAATACGCTGCCACAAAAGAAAAAGCACACGTCCAGCCGCGCGACGCGAGCTTCAAAGACCGTTCCGCGTTGCCAGAGCGCATCTACACAAAATGGCTCAAAGAATCTCCCGAATTCATCAAGTTTGTGAATCCTGGCGACCTGCGCGTCGCGCCAGAAACTTGTGGCGCCGTGGGCTGTCACGCCAAGGAAGTCCGCGCTTCTTCAACAAGCATGATGTCCCACACCGGTCTTCTGTGGGGCGCGGCACTCTACAACAACGGAGGCTATCCCTCAAAGAATACTCATTTCGGTGAAAGCTACGACCGCAATGGCCAGCCGCAATCCATCAAAACCTTTCCGCCTCCCACACCCGAGGAAATTCGTACTAAAGGCATCCTCCCCGAACTCGATCCGCTGTTCCGCTGGGAAATTTCCCAGCCAGGAAACATCTTGCGCGTGTTTGAACGGGGAGGCCGCAAAAAAGCCGAGCTAGGCAATCCCAATCGAGAAGAAGATCCCGGCAAGCCAGATGACAAACTCAGCGAACGCGGCTTTGGCACCGAACTCCGCACCGATCCCGTTTTCCTCGGTCTGCAGAAAACGCGTTTGGTTGATCCCGTCATGTCGCTGCCTGGCACCAACGATCATCCCGGCGACTATCGCGCCAGCGGCTGCACCGCTTGCCACGTCATTTATGCAAACGATCGCGACCCGGCGCACTCGGGCGCTTACGCGCAGTTCGGGCATTCCGGCTTCAGTGCTTCTTCCGACCCCACCATTCCCAAGAATGAGCCCGCCCATCCCATCAAGCACGTCCTCACGCGTTCCATCCCTTCGAGCCAGTGCATGGTCTGCCACATCCACCCCGGCACGAATATGCTCACGACTTATTTCGGCCTTACCTGGTGGGACAACGAAATCGACGGCGACAAAATGTATCCGCCGCAGCAACGCAACCCCACGGAAGGACAGCGCTTCCAATCTTTTTTACGTAATCCAGAAGCCGCAGCGGCTCGCGGGCTTTGGAGCGATGAAAAATTCCTGGAAAATCTCGGTAGCCCCGAATTCAACGCAAAATTGAAAACCACGCAGTTCGCCGATTTCCACGGCCATGGCTGGGTATTTCGCTCCGTCTTCAATCACGACCGCAAAGGCAATTGGCTCGACAAGGATGGCAAGCAAATCGCTTTCGATGATCCCGATCGCTTCGGCAAAGCGGTGCATCTCGCGGACATTCATCTTGAAAAGGGGATGCAGTGCAACGACTGCCACTTTGCGCAAGACAATCACGGCAACGGGAAAATTTATGGCGAGCCTCGCGCAGCCGTTGAAATTGACTGCATCGATTGCCACGGCACAATTCGCAACAAAGCAACGCTCGTCACTTCCGGGCCCGCGGCCCCTGAAGGCGGTCGTCACCTTGACACTCTGCGCACTCCATGGGGCTTACGCCGCTTTGATTGGCGGGCCGATGGCGCTTTGATCCAGCGCTCCATGTCCGAAGAAAACAAGGAGTGGGAGATTGTTCAGACGAACGACTCCATCACTCCGGGCAACGTGCACTTCAGCATGAAATCGTTTCGCGCCAAGTTAATGACCAAGGACGGCGTCGTCGCCTCGCAGATGCCACAGGACGACGAACATCTCGCGCATGCCAATTCCTCGATGACCTGCTACTCCTGCCACACGTCTTGGACGCCCACCTGCTTCGGTTGTCATTTGCAAATGACGGCCAACGCTCGGAAACCCATGCTTCACAATGAAGGCCTCACCACCCGCAATTACACCAGCTACAACTTTCAAGTTCTCCGCGACGACATCTACATGCTCGGCGTGGACGGCACTGTCACTGGCCACCGCATCGCCCCCGCGCGTTCGTCCTGCGCCATCCTCGTTAGTTCCCAAAATGCGAACCGCGACTGGCTCTACTACACGCAGCAAACAATTTCCGCTCCTGGTTTTTCCGGCCAAGCCTTCAGCACTTTCGTTCCGCACACTGTCCGCGCCAAAGAAACAAAGCAGTGCAGCGATTGCCATGTCTCCACCGCCAGCGACAACAACGCCTGGATGGCCCAGCTGTTACTACAGGGCACGAACTTCATGAATTTCATGGGCCGCTACATTTACGTCGCGACGGGCGACAAAGGCCTCGAAGCTGTGGCCGTCGCCGAACACGATGAACCGGAAGCCATTTACGGCAGCGACCTCCAGCGCATCGCTTACCCTGCCGATTACAAAAAATTCGTGGACCATCACCGCGAACTTTCCACAGTTTTCAGCCATGAAGGCAATGTCCTGGATATTCAAGCCCGCGGCGAATACGCCTATGCCGCAACCGGCTCGAGTGGCCTTCGCGTCTATGACATCGCCAACATCGATAACAAAAATTTTTCCGAGCGCATCACCACCTCTCCCGTTTCGCCGCTCGGCCAGCGCTTCTTTGTGCCAACCAAAAACGCCCTTGCCGTCGCCTCGCCGACCACTCTCGGTGTGGACCCGCTCCGTCAGCCAGTTTCCGAAAACGAAGAGCAGCCCATCCATCTCCTCTACGGTTTTCTCTACGTGGCGGACAAAGAAGAAGGCCTCGTTGTCATCGGCAATCCCAATCTGAAATCCAGCAGCCCCGGCGTCGGCACGCTCCTTGACGGCAATCCCGCCAACAATTTCCTCAAACGAGCATTCGCCTTCAATCCCAACGGCCTCCTTACCGGCGCCCGCCGCATCACCATCGCCGGCACCTACGCCTATATCCTCACCGATAAAGCTCTCGTCGTTGTTGATCTTAATAATCCGCTCTCTCCTCGTGTCACAGCCACCGTTGGCGCTCCGGAGCTAGACAATCCTCTCGGAATCGCCGTGCAGTTCCGCTACGCTTTTGTTGTGGACCGCTATGGATTAAAGACGCTGGACGTCACGGATCTGGCGCACCCAAGGATGACGGAGAAGGGCCGTGTTGCACTCGAAGATGCCCGAAACGTTTATGTAGCTCGAACCTACGCCTATATAGCTGCTGGGAAAAATGGAGTCGGAATTGTTGACGTTGAAAATCCAGAAGCCCCGCGTTTGGACCAGGTGTTCAACGCCAACAATCTGATGCATGAAGTAAACGACATCAAGATTGGCATGGTCGCCGGCAGCGCGTTCGCCTTCGTTGCCGACGGGAGAAACGGCTTGCGCGTTCTGCAAATTGTTTCGCCGTGGGACGATCCCGCCCATTTTTCGGGTTTCAGCCCGAGCCCAACGCCAAAGCTCATCGCCACGGCGCGAACTCGCGGCCCCGCGCTCGCCATCTCCAAAGGCATCGACCGCGACCGCGCCGTGGATGAGTCTGGCAACCAGCTCGCCGTTTTCGGTCGCCGCGGCGCCCGTCCCCTCAATCGCGAGGAGATGCAGCGCCTTTATCTCCACTCAAGCAATGGCGCGTTCTATTCCGTCACCGACGATCCCGTCGAATCCCTTCACCCATCTACCTCTTCATCGGTTCCTTCGATCTTCGCCCGCGCCCGCAGTTGGCTCAATTCTCTCTACTGAGGTTATGACCATGAATCGTCGCAAATTCCTCTCCTCCGCTTTCAAAACCGTCTCCATCACTTCTTGCGCCCCGTTCTTCTCTAACGCTCTCCATTCGCTCACCCCGCCACAAAGCTCCGCGCCTTCGCATTCTTCGAACGCCCCGCGCCCGCAACTCGCCATCACTATGGACGACCCAAGATTGAAGCTCGACACCAACCTCAGATGGTCCGACGCCAACTCTCGCATCCTAAAAGCTCTCGACAGCCGCAACGTCAAAGCCGCTCTCTTCGTCTGCGGCATGCGTGTCGACGAACCCGAAGGCTCCAAGCTGCTCTCCGGCTGGGATCAGGCGGGACACATGATCTGCAATCATTCCTATTCCCATCTGAACTACTGCGGCCCCACCAGCTACGCCGACTTCGCCGTCGATTTCCTCAAAAATGAAAAGGTCATCGCTCCCTATCACAACAAAGCGCTTCTCTTTCGTTATCCGTTCCTCAAAGAAGGCGACACCGCTGACAAGCGCGACCGCTTTCGCGCTCTTCTCAAGGAAAGCGGCTATCGCGTCGGTCACGTCACCATCGACGCCTCCGATTGGTATGTCAGCGAGCGCATGGCCGACCGCCTGGTAAAGCAACCCACCGCTGGCATCCAACCGTATCGCGACTACCTTATATCGCATCTTCTTGACCGTGCCTCGTTCTACCGCCAGCTCGCCATAGACGTCCTTGGCCGCGACATTCGCCACACCCTCCTCATTCATTACAACCCTCTCAACGCCCTCGTCCTTCCCGACGTGATGGCGGCCTTCGAGACCGCTGGCTGGCAATGGATCGATGCCTCCCTCGCTTTTCAGGACGAAGCCTTCCGCCGCCAGCCGAAAACTCTGCCGGCAGGGGAAAGTCTCGTTTGGGCCCTCGCCGCCGAAACCGGCCGCTTTAAGGACCGCCTCCGCTATCCCGGCGAGGATGGGATATACGAAGAACCCAAGATGAATGCCCTCAGCCTCTAGGAAACGTCGGCTCGATGGGTTCCACAATAATTTCGCTTTTTCTTCTCTATAGCTATCTCCTTCTAGGCAGACATTTTGCCCCTTTTCGTTGCCCAAGAGGGCACCCATCTCCTTTCCTTTGTATCTTTTAACCTTGGGGTCACATCTAATGAAAGTATAATGAATCGTTCACCTCTTTAACGCATAGCACCCATCAAAATAATTCGTGGGGCCCCTGGGGTGAATAAGGCTATCGTGTATGTGTAGGGGGGGACCCGTACCTCACCCAGGGCGGGCCAGTCTCGCTTAAGGCGAGCATATTAAGGAAGCAAGAAGGAGTACCAGAACATGCTTAAGCAGTATTTACTGGCGAGCGATTTTGACCAGACTCTGAGCTTTAACGACTCCGGAGTCGTTCTTTGCGAGCTCATCGGCTTTCACGGGTTCAACGACAAGGTTAAGGGCCTTGCGGAGATGAATCTCGTCCAGCAGGGCGCCGAGCTGAGCTACCTGATTCTCCACGATCCCGAATTCCGCCGCGTCCGCCGCGAGCACTTGATCGAAACCGGTAAGCGCATCCGTCTAAAGCACAACGTCGCGCTCTTCGCGCGCGCTCTCGATAACCTTGCAGACGGTTACAAGTTCCACTTCAATGTCATCTCCGCGGCTCCGCAGGAAATCATCCAGTCCGCGCTCGAGGGCATCGTGCCGCCGGAGAATATCTACGGCACGAAGTTCCGCTATAACGAATCTTCTGGCGAGGTCGAATCCATCATTCGGGCTTCCGCTGGATGGGGCAAAATCACCGTTCTTGAAGAGCGCCGCGCGGAATTGAGCATCAGCCACGACCACATCATCTACATGGGCGACGGCAGTTCCGATCTGCCCGTAATGATGCACGTCAACCAGCACGACGGTCTGACGATTGCCGTCTCCGAAGCTAAGTTCATCACCCGCGTCGCGAAACGCACCGTCCTCAGCGACAATGCCATGAGCGTCCTAGTCCCTGTGCTTGAAAAAGTTCTCAACTGGGACTCCGTGCACATACGTCGTCTGTTCACCTCGTATGGCCTGAACCTGCTCGAGTGGGACAAGGTACGCACCGACATGCTCACCATTCAGGATTCGGCGGAGCCTGTCTCGGCCTCTCCGGTTCACGCGCAGTAACTTCGAGATGAAATGAAGCGGGGGTTGTCCTTTGCCCGGACAGCCCCCATTCTTTTGAGAAAATGTAGAGATTTTTGATAGGCCCGGTTACAGAACTTGTTTGCTTCCTTGTTGCACTTCGCAACAAGCCTGCTCTTGTCTCGAAAAACGACTCGGAGGAAACTACTTAACGGAGACTCTTACTGAGGGCTGAACTTGAATTCGATGACCTCGGTGGTTTCTTTAAGACCAGGTTCGAATTCGCTTTGCATGGCCGCTCTGTCCGCCTCCGTTGCCAGCACTGGATTGCCGCCTACGATGCGCGTTCTCTTCACCTTGCCGTCAGAACCTATGGTCACCTCGATCTTGACGACACCCGAAAGGTTCAGCTTCCTGGCGAGATCAGGATACTGAGGTTTTGCCAACACCTTGACCTTGCGCCTTGACTCGGGGATCTCTGCCACTTGGGCTCGAAGGGAGAATGTCCCAACGCTTCCCGCACCGAGCGCTGCGAGTAGCCACACGACGATCACTTGCTTGAACTCTTTCACGATCATGTCCTTGAAGCCGGAAAGTCCGGCGAAGTTAACCCCGCTCTTGCATTTGCATTTGTCGCGCCAGAATTTCCAGAAAATCGTTGTTCTTACAATTTTATTCTACGTCCCTTGGATTCATAAACTTATGAGGTCGCTCCGCGACAGGGGCTCGCGATTCATACTTCCGGCGCCCATCGTTCTATCTCACATTAAAACGATTTAAACCCAGCCGTCTCGATTTGAGACACGATCCTTTTCGTATTGCACTGCTCCCTTCGAACCAAATCTCTGGACTCTCAGCGCCGCCATTTCTCCGCCGCGCCCATTCAACTTTTTGTCCCACTTTGGCCAGAACCCTTCATCGGCTACAATCCACACGGAGGCCACATGTCTAAGAAATCCATTCTTATGCTCATCGGCGATTACGTCGAAGACTACGAAGTGATGGTTCCATTCGAGGCGCTGCAAATGGTCGGCCACACCGTTCACGCCGTCTGTCCCGGAAAGAAGGCAGGCGAGTTTGTCGCCACGTGCATTCACGATTTCGAGGGCGACCAGACTTATACGGAGAAGCGTGGTCACAATTTTGCGCTCAATGCCACGTTCGATCAGGTCAAGCCGGAAGACTACGACGCGCTGATGATTCCGGGCGGCCGCGCTGTTGAATACCTTCGCCTCAATCCACGGGTCATCGAAATCGTTCATCACTTTTCAAAAACTAATAAGCCTCTCGCCGCCATTTGCCATGCTCCCCAAGTTCTCGCCGTCGCGGGAGTCCTCCAGGGTAAGAAGTGCAGCGCCTATCCGGCCACCGGCCCCGACGTTACGCTCGGCGGTGGCACGTACGTCAGCCTTCCCATGAACGAAGCTATCGTTGACGGTAATCTTGTCACTGGCCCGGCCTGGCCCGCGCTCCATTCCTGGCTCGCCAAGTTCCTTGGCCTCCTCGGCACACAAATTCAACCCTAATCTGAGGGGTGACGCTCCTCACTTGGTCGCGCAGCCTGAGAATGCTCCCTTGATCCGCGCTTTCTAATTTTCGACGGTCCGTGGATAATTGTCGGTTCACTATTCCTCGGAAGGGGCTCTGCGTCATGGCTAACATCAACACCAAAAAAGGTGTCATCGGCATCCTCACTGGCGGCGGAGACGTCCCCGGTTTAAATCCTGCAATCCGCGGTGTAACCATCCGCGCACTGCATGAGGGTTATCAGGTAATCGGCTTCCGCCACGGCTGGGCCGGTCTCGTCGACATGGTCCGCGAAAAAGACTACGACAATTCCGACAATTTCATTGTCCTGACGCAGGAAGTTGTTGACCGCGCCGCGCGCACTGGCGGCACCTTTCTCCACTCTTCGCGCACCAATCCCGGCCGCGTCAGCAAATTCAACGTCCCGGCACATTTGAAAGACAATTTCACCACAGAGAAGAACGATCTCACTCCTGAAGTCCTCAAAAATCTTGCTTGGCTGGGCATCGACACGCTCATCCCTATCGGTGGCGATGACACCCTCAGCTACGGTGTTCGCCTTCACAAAGAAGGCTTCAAGGTCATCGCCATTCCCAAAACCATGGACAACGATGTCCCGGGCACCGACTACTGCATCGGCTTTAGCACCTGCGTCACCCGCACTCTGCAGCTTGTCAATGACCTCCGCACTTCGGCTGGCTCCCATGAGCGCTTCATGGTCATCGAAGTCTTTGGCCGCTACGCCGGTTACACCGCGATGCTCCCCACCATGGCTGGTGCCGCCAACCGTTGTGTCATCCCCGAATACAAGTTTAATATCGAGCGCCTCACCGAGCTTCTCGTCAACGACCGCAACAAAAACCCCAGCCGCTACTCAACAGTCCTCGTTTCGGAAGGTGCCATGTTCGAAGGCGGCGAAATGATTTTTGAGGGCGAGACGGCGGACGCCTATGGCCACAAGAAGCTAGGCGGCATCGGAGACATCGTCTCGGACAAGGTGAAGGAACTCTCCAAGAAATTTAACAGGGGCAAAACCATCGAGGTGGTTAACCAAAAGCTCGGCTACCTTGCCCGTTGCGGCGACCCCGATGTGGTGGACTCTATCGTTCCAATGGCCTACGGCAATATCGCACTCGAGCTGCTCTTGAAGGGCGACCATGGCCGCTTGGTTGTTCTCCATAACGGCAGCTACGGCAACATCCCCATTGAAACTATTACCTCAACAAAGAAACACGTCAACATCAAAGAACACTACAATACCGAACGTCTCCGCCCGCAATTCTCCAGCTTTGAAAACAAGCCTCTATTTCTCATGGGCAGCTAATCCAGAATCCTCACAACATCCGGAGCGTCCTGGGCAAACCGAGGTAAGGTCCGTCTCTCGATGTGGACCACTTGTCGGCCCCATCCCACCCACTCTGAAGTTCTGAAAGATCGTTCCCGCAGGAAGGACTACTCCATCCCTGGCTTCCCTGTTTCATGCCCGTTTTGCCATGCGGACAACTGGCAGTGACAGCCCATTTTTCAAGGGAACCTCGATATTCTCGACGGCAACATAGCCCTTTTTCCCGAACAGCTTCGCACCCGTCAACGTCGCGCCCATCTCATAACTCGCAAAACCGGCCGCGCTTGCCGCGATTTCGCACGCCTCAAGAATCTTGCTGCCGATGCCACGACGCGCCCACGCCGGATGAATGAAGAACGCCCGAATTTTGGCCGCGTCGCGCTTGGGGTCCAGCAGTGCGTCCTCCCGCTCCGTCCAGTGATCGCTGCCATAGAGCGTCTTGCGTTTGCTCCATCCTCCGCATCCCGCTATGACCCACTCCGATCTTGCATTCTTTCCTTCACTGGCCTTCTCCTCTTCATGCTTCGCCTCCAGAAGCCTGGCCTCCGCAACAAAATAAGTGCCATCAGCGATCAGTTGGCTATCTACTCCGAACACCGTTTCCAACGCGCCTTCCATTTGAGCTGGTGTGTAGTCCTGAGCCTGGAGTTCTCGCACGGACGTTTCAATCAGCGCTCGCAGCGCCGGAACGTCCGCAACAACCGCCTTTCTGATGCGAATCTGCATACTCCCATTTCACTCCTCTTGAAATTGTCTCAACCTCCAACGACGCCATCATCCCTTCGCCTTCGCTTTCAACTGCTTCGCAAGCTTCTCGATCTCTTCTGTTCTTCTGTACATTTGCACGGAGAACAAGTCCGACGTCGGCGTCTTGTCGACTTCCTGCTTCAGTTCGCTCGCCATCCGGTACAGCCGGCCAACGCCTGCGCGAAACTCTTTTTCATTTTGCTTCAACGCTGCTCTCTTCGCTTGTTCCGGACCCTGTTTCGCCGCGTCCGTTTCTGCAGGATTCTGCTGTACCGCCGCGGGCGGCGGGAGTGGGAACGGCGTCCTTCGCGTCTGGGCAATAACCGGGCAATCCGCTGCAACAAAACAACTCGCCGTCGCGACCAGTGTCATCAAGAAATATCGCCTCGTTTCTTCCATGGCCCCCTCCTCATCCGCTCCTCGCTGCTCGTACCCATTCTGTCATCTGCTCCCACCGTGTATTCAAGCGATTCGCGTTGCCCCAAGCCCGCGAACCCGCTTCTGTCCCTATGCCCCATTATGCATCCACTTCGCTCCGCGCCATTTGCTAGACTCCGCGCTCCACTCAGTGGCCGCCCGTTCGGAACGCCGGCAGCGTGAACGTTGGCTTGATTTCCTTTCGTTTCGACCAGTCATGATAAGTGTGGCACTCAAAGCACCGCGACTCCGCATGCTCTGGACCCGGTGCGTGGCACGTCGTGCAAGTTGCAATTCCCGGCAAAAGTACGTCGCTCGCCTCCGTGCTGCTCACCGCTTTTTTGTGACAGCTCACGCACGAAAATCCTCGGTGCGCGTCATGATCGAATTTGGCGTGTGGCATCCACTGCAAAGTAATATTGGCGCGAACAATCTCGGGTAATCCACTCGCAGATGATCCAGAGGTCGCCACCCTCTCGTTCGGCTGGCTTGAATCCGGAATTTGTCCTCTGCGCGCTTGTGTTCCCGCATCGAGCGTGTGGCATTGCGTGCACGTTTTTCGCCACAACAAATCTTCCGCTTCTGCGGTTCGCTCTGCCACCCACTGCTCCGGCGTGAGCACGCGAACCGTCGGCGTCAACGGCCTCCCGGTCAAATCCCGCCCAGGATCACGCACCACCCGCACCTCACCCGGATGCGCCGCAATGTACTCGCGGAATTTCTTTGCAAGAAAAGTGTGCACCACCTCTGGTTTGTCGTGCGGCGCGCCCTCTTCGAATCGTTTGTCAAAACTGAGCGAGTGACACCCTGCGCATGCATACGCGAATCTCACCGGCGCCATCAGTTCGCGTCCGCTCATCGGCACTGGCCGCGATAGTTCGCCCGGTTCTAAAGCGAGCACTTCATCCTGTGTTGAGTAACTCGTGTTGGCCGAGGTGTACCTCGCGTCCGCGTACCTCCAGTCCGCTGAAGCAGCCCCCGCCTGGTGACAATCCCCGCATTCCAGCTGCACATTCGGCCCATTCGGTCCGCGCCGGATCGGCTTCATATGAATCGCGTGATTCACTTTAATCGTCCCGGGATCGCGCCCGTCTCCGCGCAACGCCGCAAATTCCGGATGCCCGTCTTCAAAACTTGCAATATGCGCTCCAAATCGAGTCGCGCCGGCACTTTTCTTCAAATCCGCGTGACATTGCGCGCAACTCTCGTTCCTCGTCGCAACGATATTCACTCGCCCGCGATGCTCTGTGTGGCACGTCGCGCAACCAAGTGTTTTGGATTGCGCGGTGTGATGCATCGGCCCATCGTGGCACGACAAACAAGCCGCATCGCTGGCCTTTGCGGAAAACGCGCCTTCCCTTTGGAGGTGGCACGCCGCGCACTCTCCCTCCAACACCGCGTGTGCCGCGCTCATCCGCCCGCTCGAGTACACCCGCGAATCGCGCGCCAGACCGTGCCACCCGATCCACACCAAAGCAATTGCCGGCACGCCAACGCTCAACCAAAACTTCGCGCGCTTCAGCGCCGTCGGCCTCTTGAAGTAATTCAGGTCGATACGCTGCGCCAGCTTCTTGGTTGTTCTTGTTCTCGCCACTCGTTTACCTCGAGCGAAGTGGAGGGGCCGCTCGTTTATCCTGGTCTTTTTTTGCGAAGGGCCACTTCTTCAATACCGCAAGGCCATCACAGCATGCACCGCACCGAGCAAGATCAACGCCAGCGAAAGCGGTATGTGCACCAGCAGCCAGCCGTGCAATAAACGATGAAGCTGCTCCTGCCGCACCAGTTGCCGCGCCTCGTCGCAAATATCTTCCAAATCCTGCAGCGTCGCCTGCGCCGCTTCCGGCATCAGCGTGCGCAATCCTGAAAACACGCCATGCGCCTTGTCTGCATTGCCAAGCCGCGATCCGCGCTGCTTCGCTTTCTCGAGGAACGGCCGCATCTCGCTCAAATAAAAGTTCCGCATTGGCGCGCACTCCTCTTCACTGAGGACCACGGTTTCCGCAGCGGCAGCCACCGCCGTTCCGCTGCCCGTTGTAGCCATCGAGCGCGCCGCGCTCAGTCCACCTGCGCGCAGGACCTCCTCGTTCGCTGATTTGCCGATCCTCAGCGGCCCGCAAACTGTTTCGACCGCGCGGTCAGCTTCTTCGCGCAACAACGTCCGTACATTTCCGATTTCGTCGTAAATCGTTTCTAGCTTCACGTCCGTTGTCATCACCCGCGGTATGTAATGTTGCAACGCGGCCCCGAACACGCCGCTCACGACTGTGATAATCAGCAGCCACATCAGCACTCGCGTCAGCGTTCCGCCAAAATGAAATCCGCCATGAAACAAAATCAAGGGCAAGCTCAGCAAACCCAGCCACAAGTGCCCGCGCATCCACGCCTGCGCACGGCCGATCCGCCAAACGGGCACCCGTTTTCGCGCCCCTAGGAGTGCTGCAAAAATCATGAAGCCGAAGCCAACCACGCCAAAAGTCAGGCCAAGCGCGCTCCCACCGCGCCGCCCTTCCGGAGCTGTCACCGAATAAACCGCGTACGCGGCCGTGGACACCGCGAGAATCACCAGCGATGCAATTGCCCAGCCGCGTTGTGTCTTATCAATTCTCACGCAGCGTGCCTCTTAAGTGGCACAGACTTCAGTCTGTGCTCTTGATATCCCTGGGCATTCGGATCGATCTCGCGTGATACGCATGCCTTGACTCACTTTGGTCCTCCGCCGCCCAGCATCTCCGAGAAAAATGTTCGCGGGTCCACGCGGTGTGCCGCGTCGTGCGGGCAAGCGTAGACGCAGCTCGGCTCTTTCAAATGTGTGCACAAATCGCACGACGTCGCCTTTTGCTTCACCACCGCTTTCTGTCTGCCCGGTCGCTCCAGGTCTTCCACCATCACTTCGAAGGGATGCAAATTAATATTTCCGTAAGGGCAATTCCGCGCGCACAGCCCGCACCCGATGCACCAATCCTCGATAATCACTTCCAGTGAATTTCGGCGCCGGATCGACCCCACCGGACACCCCACCATGCACAGCGGATCGCGGCACTGCCGGCACGATGTCGCCACCAGATATTGTTCGAACCGCAAGCCTTCTCGCACTAGCCGCGTGATTCCGTCGTGCGCATCCGCGCAAGCGTTCACGCAAGCGTCGCACCGCGTGCAGTTTTGCAAATCGAGAATCAGCAGGCTCTGCGCTTCCATCAATCCTTGCGAAAGAAATTGATCGATGGGTACGCTGTGCACCGTTTGCATGCGTTGCTCATTCTGCGCGTGGCGTTCTGCGGCGACCGCTTCCAGGCCCTGGCGCACGCTCGGGAAGCGCTTCATCATGTCGCGAAAATCGTCGCCGGAGATGCGCACAACTTCCACGTGGTCCAGCGCCGTGCACGTCGCGGTGCGCACGCCGCCGCCCAGCAGCCCGATCTCCCCGAAATAATCTCCCCTCGAGAGATAAGCGAGCACAAGCTCTCCCCCGGGATATGTTTCGGAGATTTTCACGAATCCGATGCGCACAAGATAGAAACTGTCCGCGGCATCGCCTTGTCGGGCGATAATTTGCCCAGGTGCAAAACGCTGCAGTTCTACGCTCCCCTTCAAATGTTCGATAAAGTCGGGAGAGAGGTCCGCGAACATCGGAACGCCCCGCAAATGATTCTCAAGCGCTCGCCGCCGGTAGTTCTGGTCGATCTGTGCGCGGAACGTTTTGTTCTTCATCATGATGTCCAAAACGTTGCGAAGCATCTCGAACGCCACGACATCGGTCTCCGCCAGCACCGTCGCGGACCGTGGATAGAAATTCATGCATGTCATTTCGCCGAACAGATCGCCGGGGCCGAGTTCAGCCACCGGATTTCCGTAGGCGAGGTCCACGGAGGCATCAATGGGAATCGTTCTGTCGCGAACCTCCTCCTCGCGCACGTCGGCGTCGCGGGCCGCGAGTGTGCTCGTGAGTCTTTTAAAGAAGCCTTTCGCCCCGCCTTGTGTTTTCACGTGCGCAATGGGAGACGAGAGCGAAACGCGCGCCTTGCCTTCCAGAATGTAGAAAGCCGTCGAGCCGAATTCGCCCTCGCGGCAAATGATCTCCCCCGCATGGAATCGCCGCTTGACGATTGCGCCGCGGTTCAGCTCCAGAAAAGTTCCGGAGACACCCTGGAAGACCGGCAGTAGCAGCAGCTCTTCTGCTTCGAATCCTTGCGCGTCTGGCCCCGCTGTGATCGATGTGCCCACGACCGTCTTGTTTGTGAGTGCGCCCGTGGGGCAAGAAACCATGCATTCCCCGCACGAGATGCACGTAGAATCGCCCATTGGCGCGTTCAAATCGAAAGCAATCCCAGTCGAATAGCCTTTTCCCATCCGCCCAAGCACAAAATTGTTTTTGATTTCGTCGCAACCGCGGATGCATCGGTCGCACAATATGCATGCGTCATGGTCTACGGCGATGGCCAGCGAGGAATCATCTTTGCCGTGGGAAACCGTGCGTTTGGCGAATCGCGGCTGTGTGATTCCCGCGGCGCGAGCCAATGTCTCCAGTTCGCAGTCACCCGAGTTTTCCTGCCGCGCGCACGGAGACGGATGATCTGCCATCAAGAGTTCGAGCAACGTTTTGCGCGCGTTCAATACTCTCTCGGAATTTGTAACCACTTTCATGCCTGGTTCGACGGGCCGCACACACGATGCCGTAAGCACGCGCGCTCCCGTGTCCACCACGCATAGCCTGCAAACACCCACTGGAGTTTCGTTTTGCAGATGGCAAAGAGTGGGAATCGGCGTTCCGTTCATTCGCGCCGCATCGAACACGCTCGTCCCCGCGGCCACCTGTACGGGTCGCCCGTCGATCGTGATCTCCACAAGTCCCGCTGGTGTTGTCGCTGTGCTCACAATCCTCGCTTCTTTGGCATCACTACGGACGAATCCCCACGCGTTGCGCTTCACCCGCCCGCGCCGCGGGTGTAAAACAAATTCCGCTCGGGCACTGTCCCTTCAACACATGCGCGTCCACTTCCTCTCGAAAATGTTTCAGTACCGACTGCACAGGTGCGGGAACGATCTGTCCAAGCCCGCAGATCGATGTGAGGCTCATCGCCTGACACAGCTCATCAATCAGTGCGAGGTCCGCGCGATATGGCTGTTCCGGAATGCCGCCGTGTGTCCATCGCACAAGCAAATCGGTCATTTTTTGTGAGCCCACGCGGCAAGGCACGCACTTTCCGCACGACTCGTTGCGATAAAAGCGCACGGCATTCAGCGCCATATCGAGCATGCAAGTCCTGTCGTCGCAAACCACGATCGCCCCCGATCCCAGCATCGATCCGGCATCCGCAAGCGCTTTGAAGTCGAGCCGCACGTCCACCATCGACGCCGGCAAAAAGCCGGAGGATGGTCCCGAAGGCGCAAATGCTTTCAATTGCCGCGCGTCGCGAATTCCTCCCGCGTGATGAAAAATAACCTCACGCATCGGCGTTCCCATCGGTACTTCGAAAATGCCCGGTTTTGCCGCATGGCCGCTGACGCCCACGAATTTCAGCCCTCGCGAGCCATTCTTTCCCTGCGTTTTGTACCACTCCACGCCGCGTGCAAGTATTTGCGGTACGTTCGCAAACGTCTCCACGTTATTTATTACAGTCGGTTTTTGCCAGAGCCCCACTTGCCCGGGAAAGGGCGGTTTGTTTCTCGGCTCGGCCCTCTTGCCTTCGATCGCCTCGAGCAGCGCGCTTTCTTCGCCGCAAATGTATCCGCCGGGGCTGACGAATATCTCCAGCTCGAATCCCAAATCGCTTCCCAAAATGCTTTTTCCCAGCAGGCCGGCGTGATAGCACCGGCGCAGCTCTTCGCCGAGAATTTCTTCTTGCAAGTGATACTCATGGCGGATGTAGAGGATGCCGCGCTTCGCTCCTGTTACCAGCCCCGCGATGATCATGCCCTCGATCACCAGGTGTGCAAGGTGCGTCATGATGAAGCGGTCTTTGATTGTCCCTGGTTCGCTTTCGTCCGCGTTGCAAACGATGTATTTCTCCGTTCCCGGCTGCTTGCGCACTAAATCCCATTTCATGCTCGTAGGAAATCCCGCCCCGCCCATCCCGCGCAGTTCCGACGCCTTTAGCTCGGCGAGCACGCCGTCCCAATCTTTCGTCGCCGTCAGTTTGCGGACAACTCCGTACTTCTCGTCCTCCCCGTAGGGATCGGAGGCGCACCGCACCCGTCCATGCTCCGATTGCGGCTCGGGGATCTCTTCGCCGAGAATCGCACTTCGCACAATGGCTTCCGCCGACGCTGGCGTTACGCTGGTGAAAATTTCGTCGTTGATGGAAACCGCGGGCGCCTGATCGCACCTCCCGAGGCAGGACACATCGCGAATCTGCACATCCGCCGGGCTGTTCTTTGCGAATCGCTGCTCCAGCTCCACGCGGAGCTCACACGCCCCATTCAGATGGCAGCTCATGTCCGCGCAAACGCGAACATCCGCTTTAGCGGGCGGCGCAAGATGAAAGTGCGGATAGAAACTGGCGACGCTATGAATTTGATAAAGCGGAGTGTGCGAACGATCGGAAAATGCTTCGAGTTCCGCCTTGGGCAAGAAGCCGTAGCGAAGCTGGATAGCTCGCAAGTCGTCGAAGATCACGGAGCGGCATCTCGCATTGAAAGGTGCCGGGCGATTCGGTTCGCGCGGCGTAGCGTGTGGAACGGATTCTCCTGCATAGTACTGGCCGCCCAGCACCGTGTAAATAGACGCCCGTTGCCTTTTCGCGCCACGCTGCGAAAAAGACAACGCGGCGGCGTTGACTTCCTTCGGCCGAAAACGATAATTAACCGACAGACTTGTCCGGCCTTTCGAATGCTAATCGCCCCCAACTCATATTGGCCGCGCCTTGCGCTCTGCGCAGCTCTCTTTTTGCCGTTGGCCCTTTCCATTCGGATCGCCGCAGGCGAGTATGGTCCCGCCCAGCCGGCGAGTACAGCCTCCCTGCCCGTCGCCACAGCCGCTGTCCCCGCAGATTCGAACGGCGAACCAGCGAAATACATCGGTCCCGGCTCCTGCGCCTCCACAAGCTGTCACGGAAGCGTCAAGCCGGTCGCTGGCAGCCGCATTCTGCAAAATGAATATTCGACATGGATCACCAAAGACAAGCACAGCCGCGCTTACCAGGCACTCACTGGAGACATCGGCGAACGCATCGCCCGCATTCTCAAACTCAATTCGAAAGCCGAAGATGGGCCCAAGTGCCTCGCGTGCCATGCGCTCTACGCGGCCCCGGAGCAACGCGGCCGGCCGTTCGAATTGTCCGAAGGCGTCTCCTGCGAAAATTGTCACGGCCCTGCATCCGGTTGGCTCGGACAGCACACGACCCGCGACTGGCCCCACGAAAAATCAGTCGCTCTGGGCATGCGCGATACGCGCAGCGTAATTCATCGTACGGAAAAATGTCTCGAGTGCCATCTGGGAACAAAGGAAAAATTCGTCGACCACGAAATGATCGCAGCGGGCCATCCGGATCTTTTCTTTGAATTGGATTCGTTTTCTGCCGTGATGCCGCGCCATTGGAAATCGCCGCGCGAATCCGCACCCGGCAAACCTGTTGAAGATGCGGCGTGGGCTGGCGTGCGCGATTGGAGCACCGGGCAGGCCGTGCAACTCCGTGCGGAAATGGAGCGCCTCACTTGGAGAGCCAAAGGCGAGCGCTTCGATAAAAAAGATGTATGGCCCGAATACGCCGAGCTTTCTTGTTTTGCTTGCCACCACGCGCTCGTTCCGGCAAAGGACAGTTGGCGGCAGGAGCATGGATTTGCGGGACGGCGTCCCGGCGATCCGGCGTGGAACAGTTCGCGCTACGCCGTGTTCCGCTTGCTCGCGAAACAAATTGATTCCGCGAATGCGGAGGATCTCGACCGTCGCATCCTGGAAGTCTCGTCCGAAATGTCCAAGCTGAATCCGGATCGCAGCGCCGTCGCGGCGTCAGCCTCTTACGCCGCGCCGATTGCGCAACGTTTTGCCGAACGGCTTGCGGTTCTGCAGTACGATCGCGCCATTGTGCTGCGCATCTTGCAGCGCATTCCGGAGGAAGCAGAAAATATTTCTCTTGCCGACGAACGCGCTGCCGAACAAGCAGCCATGGCGATGGATTCGCTTTACATCGCGTACAGCAAAGATGCAAAACCTGACAACGCTGACGACGTTCGCGCCGCGATCAATCTGCTCTTCCAGCAACTCGAAAATCCTTCGGCGTACAACGCCGACCAATTTGCTTCTTCGCTGCGGCGCATCCGCGGAATGCTGCGATAATCAAATTCTGAAAAACTAGCTTGACCTGCGGATACTTGCGAAAGTCTTTCCCGCGCAGAGGATCGGATGTGTTGAGTTGAATCGGTTCGAGAACTGGTTTTGCGCTTCGTCGCTTTGGCGAGCGATGACGCGGAAGCAAGTGCTTCCGTGGCTTTTGTCCGGCACAGAATTGGGAGAGCACGTTCTGGAAATTGGCGCTGGGCCGGGCGCGGCAACGGAAGAATTGCGAAAACTCGCAGGGCGAGTGACGAGCCTCGAGTATAGCCATACTTTTGCGGCGGGAATTGCGCGCCGGAGTCAAAGTACAAACGGCGCCGTGGTCCAAGGTGATGCATCTGCGTTGCCTTTTCCAGAGAAAACATTTTCTGCAGCGATCGCCGTTCTGGTGCTGCATCATCTGAAATCGCCTGAATTGCAAGAGTGTGCATTTGCGGAAATATTTCGAGTGCTGCGGCCCGGCGGCGTGTTTCTGGCGGTTGAAATTCAAGATGGATGGCTGAATCGCACCGGGCATATCCGAAGCACATTTGTGCCCGTGGCGCCAGCGAATGCACCGGCGCGTCTCGCGACGGCAGGATTCTCGAGCGTATCAATAACTTTTCGAGGCAGCGCATATCGTTTGAGAGCACTCCGAGCGCAAAATGCCTCCAATTGTTGAACGAAGATGCGTTGACGCGGCCGCGCCCGGCTCTTAGCATGAAATGATGAGCACTGCGGCGAAGCTCAAGTTTCCTCCCGGTCCTTCCATTGGGCTTAAGCGCTGGTCGCTGGGCCCCCTCAACAGCGGTGATCCACTCGGCTATTTCACGGGAATTGTCCGCGAGTACGGAGACGTCGTCGGGCTTCGGATTTTCAATTTCCGCGTCCTATTGATCAACCATCCTGACTACATCGAAGATGTTTTGGTCAATCACCCGCGAAAATTCATAAAAGGCCGCGTGCTGCAGGCCAACAAGCGCGTTTTTGGAAAAGGCCTGCTGACGAGCGAGGGCGATTTCTGGCTGCGGCAACGGCGCCTGGCCCAGCCCGCGTTTCACCGCGCGCGAATCGCGGGTTATGCTTCGACGATGGTGGAGTACACCGAACGGCTGCTCCACGAATGGCAGGACGGGGAAGAGCGCGACATCCATAAAGAAATGATGCGGCTCACGCTGCAAATCGTCGGCAAAACGCTTTTCGATGCGGACGTCGAGCATGATGCGCACGAAGTTGGCAAGTCGCTGGAACTTCTGCTCGAAATTGGAGCGGATTTCCGCCGCACTCTTTTTGTTCCGCAATGGCTGCCTACGCCGACGAATCTCCGCAAGGAACGAGCCATCCGGCTGATTGAAAAAGTGCTTTACCGAATTATTGCGGAGAAACGCGCTTCAGGCCGCGACGCAGGCGATCTCCTTTCCATGCTGCTGGCTGCGCAGGATGAAGACGGTTCCCGCATGACCGATCAGCAGCTTCGCGACGAAGCCATCACGCTTTTTCTGGCCGGACACGAAACCACGGCGAACACGCTCTCCTGGACTTGGTGGCTGCTCGCGCAGAATCCCGCAGCGGAAGCGAAGCTTCATGCCGAGTTGAGAACGGTGCTGGGGGGGCGCGCTCCGACGCTGGAGGACCTGCCAAAACTTATTTACACGAATCATGTCATTACCGAGTCGATGCGTCTCTATCCGCCGGCATGGGGAACAGCGCGGACGGCTATTGAGGATCACGAGATTGCGGGTTACGCGGTGCCGAAAGGCTCCGGCGTCTCCTTTGCGCAATGGACGGTGCATCGCGACGCACGGTGGTACGACGCGCCGGAAGAATTTCGCCCCGAGCGTTGGGAGGGCGACCTGCTGAAGCGAATTCCAAAGTTCGCGTATTTTCCCTTTGGAGGCGGGCCGCGCCAATGCATCGGGAATTCCTTCGCGCTGATGGAATCTGTCCTGACTCTTGCAACGATCGCACAGCGGTACCGATTCCGGCTGGTTGAAGGCCATCCCGTGGTGCCGCTGGCGTCGATCACGCTGCGCCCGCGCCACGGCATTCGCGTAACGCTCGAATCGCGCTCCGCCAAGAGCCGCTTGGCGGTTGGCCAAAGCGAGAGCTGAAATGGGGAGATAGGACCCCTCCCCCCGGGGGGTTTTTTTGTAAGTGCGGATTCTAAAGGGTTTTAAGTCCTGTGTTTTGTAAGTGCAGATTTTAAAAGGGTTAGAGACGGATTTTCCATAAGTGCGGATTCTAAAGGGGATAGTGGCTTTTCGAGACTTGGGGCAAACGGGTGATCTGTGGCAAGGGGCTAGAATGATTGACCGAAAATTGGCCGGGCCGACCGGGGCGGTGCGTGCGCTTGGGACAGATTTATCGGGAGGCAGCCGGAAGAGTGAGAAATTTTGCCTACAATCGGGTGAAGGGGAGGGCGATGGCGTGGTTGGCGGGCGAAACCCTTCGGGGCTCAGGGCAAGCATGGGAAATGGTAGCAGGGTTAGTTACCATTTGTTAATAGGAATTTTGTTTACTGAGTAGGTCATTCGAACGGCGAGGCGCGAATTCGAATTAGACAAGGGGCAGTCTGTAAGGACGATGGAGCAAAGAAAAGAGGCCGGTCAATCGACCGGCCTCTGTGAGTGTGAGCTGTGGACTCGCCCGGGCTGCCCCAGCGGCGAGTTTAGAACGTGAAGTGCGCCGAGACGACGACGCTGCGGAAGTTTCCTGTGTTACCCCAAACCTCGCCGAAGGTGTTCGGTGCAGGCGTGCCGCCGGAACCGACGCCAGCAGCATTCTTGTTATTGATGTTGAGGCCAGGCGCACCGTAGAACTGGTGGTTAAAGGCGTTCAGGGCATCAGCGCGCAGTGTCAGCGACAAGCGCTCGTAGAGCTTGAAATTCTTCTGAACGCTCAAGTCCACCTGGTTACGGGGCTGGGTGCGAGTCACGTTGCGTCCGACGGCGCAGGCAAACGGGTTGCCTCCGCAGAGATTGTTGATCGCAAAAGTGTTGTTGACGATGAAATGAACGTCGGTTGGACTGATCAATGGGCAAGTCGGCGTTCCAACCTGTGCGGTACTTTGGCAGGTGCTGACGTTAATCAACTGATTTGCAGTCAGGTAGCGGCCAGAAGTGTTGAAGGGAGCATTTGGATTGCTGAGAATCGGGCGGCAGGAGTCCAGAGTGCTTCCAATAAAGTTGTTGTTGAAGAGGCTGTCACAGTAGGGGTCGCCGTTATTAGTATTCTGAACGGGAGTGACGGCAACACCGGTTTGGTAACGATGGGTGCCACTGAGCTGCCAACCACCCAGAGCGTGACCGAGGAAGCCCTGCTGCGAGCGCTTAAAAGGCACTTCATAGAGCACGTAGGTGGTGAAAACATGGGGATAGGATTCCGCGGAGATGCCGCGCTCCCCGGTGTCGGGGTTAAATGGATTGATGGCGATCGGAGTGGAATTGCCGCCCGTACTGGAGAAGATTTCGCTAGTGTTGTCCAGAGCTTTGCTGAAGGTATAGGCGAAATCCCCAGTCAATCCGTGAAACGACCTGAATTTGAGTTCGTTCTGGAGGCCGTGATAGGTGGACCAGGCCCCGTTGTTGCGGGTGCGAACAAGAGTGAAATTGCAGTCAGTGCGTCCGAGGGAATTGTTCGATCCGGTTGTGCTGTTCGAGAGGCACGGGGTAACGCCAGAGGGAATGGCCTGCGGAAATTGAACCGCGAGGCCCCCCGAACAGGCACCAGCTGTAACGGTGCAAATCTGGGGATTGGCATTGATCGTCTGGAAGTTACCGACGCCGTGATTGCCTACATAACGGGATTCAAAGGAGATGCGGGAAGAGATACTCCGCTCCACACCCAAAGACCATTGCTCGACATAGGGGTTGTGGAAATCGGGACTGACGCGAGTCTGGCTGCGGGCACCAGGATTGGCGCCAAGAGGGATCAAGCCCAGATAGGCGGCTTGGACGGCCGCGCCGGTGGCGTTGGCGGGGACGCCGACGTTGTTGATGGTGCCGGCGTTCACTACCGGCGCGGAAGTAGCGACGTTCAAGAAAATGTTGTAGTAGGAGGGGTCATACGCGACGCGGTAACCACCCCGGATGACGGTTTTGCCGTCACCGAACACTCGCTTCAGGATTTGGGGAGTCCAGGCAAAGCCGATGTTAGGTCCGAAGTTATTGAGGTCTTCCGGAATATGGGGGATTTCCGTGACGCTGGCGGGTAAGCCGGCCTTCCAGAATCCGTCCGCCACGTTTTGAACAGAGATGTCGTGAAGCAAGTTGATGGCTTGCTGATCCCACTCCCAGCGCATGCCGATGTTGAGGGTGAGGTTGCTCTTTATGCGGAAGTCATCTTGAGCATAGAAGGCCAGGTCGTTTTCCTTGAAGTTAAAGTTGAAAGGACCTTGGGTGAGCGAGAGCTGGCTGCAAGTGGCAGCGGCCGGGCAACCCGAGGCATTCTTGATGAAATTGCTAAAGGCGCTGCACGGCAGGTTGCCAGCCGCACCCACGCAATCCGTGGAACCCGTGGGGCTGGAAAGAAAGGTGAAGCCACCGTTGATGCTGGGGAGGAAGTGGTTGGGCGAGCTTTGATGGTCGAACTCGCCACCGAATTTCACGGTGTGCCGGCCATGCGTCCAGGTTAAGTTGCTCTGATATTGGGTGTTGTGGACCTGGCGGTCTTGGGGAAGATTGGTTGCCAGACCAAAAGTCGTATACGAATTCACAGAATCGGAGAAACCGATATTGGGGGGGCAAGCAGTCACGTTTTCGATGGTGCATTGAGGAAAGCCCTGACCACCGGCAAACTTGAAGAAGCCTGTTCCATAGCTGACACGAACCTGCTGCACCAGATTGTTCGTCCAGGTGCGCGTATAATCCCAGCCGTACTGGCGGTCTTGCGCGGGGACTGCCACAAAGGCGCCGCTGGAGATGGTGCCGGAGCCCAGGGCAGTATTGCTGTTCTGGTAGATGAACCGGAAGAAGAAACGGTCCTTGCTGGTCATCTGCCAGTCACCGCGGCCTACGATCTGCCGATCGTCAAAATTGTTACCGACGACGCGATTCACGAAGGCGAAGGGCACGGAGACGAAGCTGGTGCCGTTCGAGACGGAGACATTTTGGACTGTGCCGGCCGGTTGAGGATTCCCAGCTGTGATGCCATAGGGACCGAACTGCTTGAGCGCAGTTACAGCCGCGTTGCCGGGGAAGGCTGCATCGAGCGCAGAGATGCCCGCGGGCGTAGGAGTGAGGCTTGAGGAAGTCGAGCTGCTCTTAGCGCGTTGCTCTTCCTGTTGATAGCTTCCAAAGAACCAGATACGGTTTCTGAGAACCGGTCCGCCAAAGGTGCCACCCCAGCGGTTATCGACGAAGCGGGGGATGACTGCCTCCTTGCACTTTGAAGCGAATGGTGTAGCCGTGCCAGGCGCTACACCCGCCGGGCAGAAGCCCAGCAGAGGGTTTTTCTGGCCGTTGGTGAGCGAGCGGTCCCAATCGCCTTCGTAGAATTCATAACCGCTGCCATGCCAGTTATTGGAGCCGGATTTCGTGATGTAGTTGACGACAGTGCCTGAGTTCCGCCCGTATTCAGCGCTAAAATTATTGCTGACCACTTGGAGCTCTTCCATTACGTCCGGGCTGGAGAGGAAAACCAGGGGACCGGCGACGGAGTTATCGTTGTTCGCCTGGCCATCAATCTGGAAGTTGTTGGAGCGACCGCGGAGGCCGTTATTGGCGATTGCAGCTCCATTGGTGTTGCTGAAATTGGTGGAACCATTGTTAGCCACACCGGGAACGAAGAGAACGAGATTGTCGAAGCCCGCGCCCGCGTTGGGGAGGGATTGGACAACATTGGTGTCGAAGTTGCCGCCGATTTGCGAACTAGTGCTGTCCACCAATGGTGCGGAGGCTTCCACGGTGACGGTTTCGGAGGCGCTACCGATCTCCACGATCAGGCCGGAGAGCATGTTGGTCCTGCCAGCCACAACTATGACGTCGCTGAGGTGCAGATTGCGAAATCCGGAGGCCTGGACAGTAAGACCGTAGGAGCCGAGCGGAAGACTGCGAAGCTCAAAGTATCCCTGGGAGTCCGTCTTGGAAGTGAAGGAAGCTCCAGTGGCAGCGTCCGTGGCACGCACAGCAGCGCCCACGACAATTGCGCCCTGCTGATCCTGCACGGTCCCTGCAATGGATCCGGTGACAATGCCCTGACCCATCACGCTAGGAGGGCTAAACTGCAGCAAGAGGACAAGAACGAGCCCCAACCGAACCAGATTCCAGAAATTTACGCGATGGCAGGCAGACGAGCTGACCTGAAGAAGCCTCATAGATTCCTCCGTATTGACCTGAGAATCGAGAATGGAAGTACTACCGGTGACCACCACAGTCACACGTTTGAAGCATTGTGGGCATTTCTAAGACCAAATTAATATAAATTTAGTATTAATTGCAGTGATAAGAAAACAGTGAGCTTAGGAATTGACAAAAATTTGTGTGCATTCTATTTGGGGACGGAAGATATGAAATTCGGTAAGAAATGTCTCACCTATTTCCAAAAGATGGAGCATCGGTCTGAAGATATTCGGAGTGAGTATTAGTACCATCATGACCAGCCATAGTTTCTCGGCTCGATAGTGCGAAGACTACTCCTTGAATTTTTTGCTGGGGGTGGCTTGGCGCTGGTTTTGGAGTTCGAGGATGTCGGCGCCGGTGTCGTAGGAGCCGAGGAGCCAGCGGGCGAAGAAGTCGCCGCGGGCCATGGCGACGTAGCTGGCGATGGGCATATAGGAGTGGCGCATGCCGGGGTAGACCTGAATTTCGAAGCGCTTGTCGGCGCGGATGAGGGCGTTGGCGACGCGCATGGTGTTGACCATGCTGACGTTGTTGTCCATGTCGCCGGTGGTGAGCATGAGATGGCCTTTTAAGTTTTTGGCGAGGTCGGAGTTCTTGTCGATTTCGTACATGAATTTTTCTGTGCCGTCTTTTTGAGCTTCTTCGCGGACGCCGTGATATTTCTCGCTCCAGTCGCGGTTGTAGACGTTGTTATCGTGATTGCCAGATTCGGACCAGCCTGCTTTGTAGAAGTCGGGGTATTGCATGAGAGCGGCGGCGGTCATGAAGCCTCCGCCTGAGTGGCCCCACATGCCGACGCGCGACAGATCGATGTAGGGATGAAGGGCGGCAAGGCGCTCCGCGGCGACTTTTTTGTCGGCGAGGCCGTAGTCGCGGAGATTGCCGTAGCCGTAGCTGTCATACCACTTATTGCGCTGAGGGCTTCCGCCACGAGCGCCGACTTCGATGACGATGAAACCGAGTTGAGCTAACGGGACGTTCGGACTTTTGGGGGAAAACGCTTTGTTGACTTCCTCGGTTTGCGGGCCGGGGTAGACGAACTCGATGAGGGGATACTTGCGGGTGGGATCGAAGTCGAAGGGCTTGTGCATTACGCCATAGAGATCGGTGATGCCGTCTTCGGCTTTGACTTTGAAGACCTCGGGGAATTTGAAACCGGCTTCGAGGAGTTGAGAGACGTCGGTGGTTTCGAGGTCGAGAAGATGGGCACCTTGCGCATCGACGAGGACGGATTTGGGAGCGGTGTCGACGCGGGAATAGGTGTCTGCAAAATATTTGCCGGAGTCCGGAGCGCTGAAGGTATGAGAAAAATTGCCAGGAGTTAGCGATTGCAGGCCGGAGCCATCGAGGCCGATACGATAGAGATGGGTGTAGTAGGGATCCTCGTTGTGCTCGCGGCCGTTGGCGGTGAAATAGAGGATGCGGGATTTTTCGTCGAGGGAGACGATTTGATCAGTGACGAACTCGCCGGAAGTGATTTGGTTTTTGAGTTTGCCTGCGGCATCGAAGAGGTAGTAGTGGGCCCAGCCGTCGCGTTCGGACCACCAGATCAGTTCCTGGCCGTTGCCGGTGAGGCGGAGGGGCTTGACGCTGAGCCAGACGTTGGAGCGCTCTTCGATGAGCGTTTTTGAGGCGCCGGTGGAAGTGTCGGCGACGCAGACATCGACTTTGCGAAAATCTCGATTGGTGCTGACGAAGTAGAGTTTGTCGGAGGAGTCGGAAAGCCATCGCGCGCTAACACGCGAGAGGGGCATGGGGGCGCCTTCCTGAGTGCCTTCCTGTTCCTGGCGAAGCTCTTCGCGATCGCGCTCGAGGAGCGGTGCGTCGGAGATGCGGAGTTCCTGCTCGGGAAAGTTTTTGGCTTGAACGACTACGACTTGCTTCGTGGAGACGTCGAGAACTTCGAGTTGAGAGATTGGCATGGCGTCCTCGCCGGGGAGGGGGTAGGGGTAGGATTCGAGCGTGGGGCGGGGATTGGCGAGAGAGTGGATGACCCAGAAATCGGGGATTTTTCGTTCGTCCTGGCGAACGACGGCGAACTTTTTCGAGTCTTTCGACCAGTGGATCTGAATGGCGGGGGAGCGAATGCCGGCTTTGTTTGTGTCACCCTTGTCTTCTTTTTTGAGTTGATCTTCTTGTTCGGGCAGGATGCGGCGGGCGTAGCTGAATTTTTCGACGCCATCGGTGGTGAGCTGATTCTCGACGATGGTGGCGTCGCCGGCTTTTTTCAGGGCTTTGGCGTAGTTGCCGGCGTCCATCATGTAGAGATTGTGACCGCGCGCGAAGACGACAGTTTTTTCGTCGGGAGATACGGAAGCCCACATGGGCTTTTGCTTCGCCGGCTCGACATTGTCGAGGCGCGTGAGTTTGCCTGTGACTATGTCGTATTCGAAAGAGAGTATGCGGGTTTCTTCGCGAGGCTCGGCGGGTTGGCCGGGACCCTGAGCGCGCTGGCCTTGTTGCCCGGTCTGCTTGTCTTCTTTCTGCTTGTCATCGTTCTGCTTGATTTCACTTTCGTTGCCTTGCTGGCTGCCGTCGTCCTGAATTTTTTTCTCGGGCTCATTGGGAACGACGCCGTCTTTGCGGATCTCGACTTCGAAACGCATGCGAGTGTCTTTGTCGATAAGCTTCAGGCGTTTGACCGGGAGATGCTGCGCGTCGTAGGGAAAATTGGTAAGAGAAGAAAGAGCGGCGGCGACTTTGGCGTTGTCCCAGAGAAGAGATTTGGATTTTTTGAGCGGGTCGACGATGTAATAGCTCGTGCCGTCGGTAGTGCGGTAGCTGTACCAGAATTTGTCGGAGAGCGTGAACCAGCGTGGAGTGACGGAGAGGTCGAAGACAAGTTTGTTCATATTGGCAGGCAGGAAGCGGGCTTCGAGGGCGTAGTTCGGCGCGTAGTTTGCGGTGCCGGATGGGGGCGTCGCGCCATCGGGAGAGGCAGCGGCGGAAGGCTCGGCGTTTGCCGAATGGCTGGGAGTTTGCGCGGCGAGGCTCGCGACGAAGACTACGAAAATGAGAAGCACGGTTGCCGGGCGCCAACGGATCCGACGAGGGTTCTCTATCGACAAAGACCTCCGCGCATTCGCCGATTTCATGGCCAGGCTTCCTCCACTTTGGTTTGGTGATTCGTGCTCAGGCTATCTACCCCACGGGCGGCGCATTATAAACCAATCAGGCAGACATTTAGCATGTGGAGTTGTAGACGGGAGGGGAGGAATGCGGAGTCCGCTTGAGCTGAATCGAGGCGGACCAGTAGGAACATTAGTTCGCTCGCGGCAGAAGCGCGGAGTGATTTGGTAGTCGACGATATTAGGGAGTGCTTGGAAGCTAGGTCAGGGCGCGCTTAAGGCGTTTAGTGGTCTGCTCTAATTGATGCTTGAGCGCTCCGACTTGCTTCGAGATCGCCAGGAGTTCCTCTTTGGCGAGGGCTCCGGCCTCCACAACTTTGTGGGCTTTGCGATCGGCTTTGCCAATAGCGCCGCCGATTCTTGCTGCGACTCGTGTGAGCTTGCTCTTTTTGGCCATTCGCGACCTCCTTAATTGCATAGCTTAGATTACACAACCATCGTATACCTAAGATGAATTTTGGAGTTAATAAGATACGGAGAAGAGTCAAGGCAGGGGATTTGCAAGGGCATGCACACCACGGGCACTGAATGCGGAAGGGTCTATTTGCTTGCGGCGCCGAAAGAGAAGGGGCCGAGTTCGGTGCGGGTTTGCATGACGCGAAGGATGGAATCGCGGCTGACCATGCCGATGATGTGGGCGGCGCCATCATCGGAACCGGAGACGATGGGCATTTGGTTGACATCGGCGGTGAGGAGCCGTTCGAGGAGGCCAAGAAGCGGCTCGTCAGGGGTGGCCCAGAGGATGCGCTCGCGGGGGATCATAACGGCTTGCACAGAGTTGTGAGCCCATTCCTCGCGCGGGACGGAATTGAGGGTGTGGACGTTCATCATGCCGACGAGGCGGTCGTCGGTGATCACTAGGTGGCAGCGGCGGCCGGTCCGAAGGACCTCGGCGCCGTACTCCTCGAGAGACAGGGCGCGGCCAACAGTAGGAACTTCTTGGCTCATCACGTCGGCGGCGCGGAGGCCGGAAAGAGTTTCACGAATGGCGGCTTGGGCGACACTCTCCTGCGCAGCATTCAGTAGGAAGAAGCCGATGAAAACACTCCAGAGACCCTGCCCGATGAATCCCTTGAAAACTGCAAAACCGCCAACGAGGATCATGGCGTAAGCGATCATTCGCCCGCTGGCGCCGGCGACGCGGGTGGCTTTAGAAAAATTCTTGGTTGCGCCCCAGATGATGGCGCGGAAGATTCTGCCGCCGTCAAGCGGAAAGCCGGGAAGAAGATTGAAGACCGCGAGCAAGAGATTCGTAGTCCAAAGCCATGTAGAAACCGCACTTACCATCTGGTTTGACGGAAACAATTGAAGCAGGCCGAAAAAGAGTCCGGCTAGAAACCCGCTGGCGAGGGGACCGGCGATGGCGATGTTGAATTCCTGGATGGCCTTGGAGGGATCGCGCTCGATGCTGGCGACACCGCCGAAGATGAACAAGGTGATAGAGAGAACGCGAATCTTATAGTGCTGCGCGACCACGCTATGGGCAAGTTCATGGAAGAGGAGAGACGCAAAAAAGAGAATACTGGTGAAAACGCCGACGCTCCACTGCTGGGCAGGAGTCCAGCGAGGAAACTGCTGCGTGAATTGCATGGCGAGAGAGTAGGTGATGCCGGCAAAAATGATGATCCAAGTGGAATGGAGAAAGATGGGTATCCCAAGGACCTTGCCGATGCGCATGCCTGGGCGTGGAACCATGTCGAGTAGATTCTGGAGGCGAAAACCTTCGCCGAGGGAAATCAGCGAGGCGGATTCGCGTCCTTTTTCCTTCCGGGCTTTCTCGGATGACTTTCGGGCCCGTTCCCTAACACTACTACAATAGCTCGGATTGGCCGCTTGGCCAAACGGAGGCGCGAGGGGCGCGTCTGGCTGACCACGGCGTGTTTCCTGCCACACAAAAGCCTCTTTCGGTCGGAAAGATAAGTCCTGCATTTTCAACGCATTCAGGTTGGTGCTCAGCCTGCCATTCCCATTGGTGCAGGACACTGCAGGATAAGGGAGGCACACCATGATCGCCATACTGCACTTCGCCACGCTCGTTATAACCACCATTTTTGCCGCCGCTGCCGCCTTTTTGTTCGATTGGATGCTGTTGCGGGCGATGTTCGTCCTGATGCGGCCGGCGACGGCCCGGCGCGCGGCTGCTCCTACGCACCTGGTGCGTGGGACGGCTCAACTGGCGCGGGCTTACGCGTCGCAGCGCCGAGCGTAGTGACCAACGAGACCACAGCCTGAGATGGAGCGGGCAGGATTCCCGGCCCAACGTGAGCGGCGGATTGGACGGTCGCCTCTCCGCCGCAACGCCCGGGAGTGAGAGGGAAGGGAGCAACACCATGCTGGCTTTGAAGTATTTGCTAATGATTCTCGGCCTCGGACTTTTCGGGAGCGCCGGGGCTTTAGTGGTTTATGACATTTATATCTCGGAGCAACTTCGGCGGCTGTTGGCACGCAGTAAAACAATTGAGCCGGGCGCGGAAACGGGAGTAATCGCACGCCGCCCTTTCGGGCCGGTCCGCTGGCGGCTGGCCCAGCGGCTGGCGATCTCGGGTGTACTTCCTATCTTGTTGGCGTTGAGCATCGTGGTGATTCCGGACGGGTCGGCCGGCGTACGCGTCAGCCAGATTTGGGGCGCGCGGCGCGGCACGCTGTATCCGGGAGTGCACTTCGTCACGCCGCTCGTCGATAGCCTGGCGCTATACGACACACGGGAGCAGGTGTACTCGACGTCGGCGAGCGCCTCCGCAAAATCCGAGAACGAAGTGCTGACGGTGCAGGCGCGGGAAGGATTGAACATCGGCTTGGCCGTTTCGGTGAGGTACCGGCTGGACCCGCGGCGGCTCGATACGATTCACGCGAATTTGCCGCAGCCTGTTGGAGAAGAGGTGGTGGCGCCCGTGGTCTCGACGACTTACCGGCAGCTTGCGCCGAACTACATCACGCAGGAGATATTTGCGACGAAACGCGAAGAGTTGCGTTCGAAGGCTGCGGCGGCGATTACCGCGCGGCTGGAAAGCGACGGAATTCTTGTGCGCGAAGTTCTGCTGCGCGATTTGCAGCTTCCAGCGGAATACGCGAAGGGGCTCGAAGGGCTGCTCTTGAAAGAGCAGGAAAACGAGCGGCTGGGAACCGAGCAAGAGATCAAGCTGAAGGAAGTGCGCATCGCGGAACTCGAGGCGGAAGCGCAGAAGGCGCGCGACGTGAAACAGGCCGAAGGGCAAGCAGCGGTGCGCGTGTTGCAGGCCAAGGCGGAAGCGGACGCGATGCAATACACGCTGCCGCTGAAGCAGAAACAGATTGAGCAGACGAAGCTCGAAGCACAGGCGCGCAAGGAAGCCACGCTGCAAAACGCGGATGCGGCGGCGCAAGCGAAGGTCATCGACAGCAAGGCAGAAGTCGAGCGGCAGAGGAACTTGTCGGAAGCGGAGGCCAACCGAATCCGTGTGACCGCAGCGGCAGATGCCGAACGCATGAAATTCGAGGCGAGCGTGCTGAAGCAAAATCCGATGCTGATACAGAAGATTATTGCGGAAAGACTTTCGGACAAGCTGCAAATCATGATGGTGCCGATGGACGGCAAGAACTTTTTTGCAAATGACGTGATGCACTCTGCGTTTTCGGGTGTGACCAGCGGAAACAACAATGCTTCTTCGGATGATTCGGCGGATTCGGACGGTTCGACGCCGGCTCCGACGGTGAGTGCGCAGAAGCGGCCGGCGAAGAGGCCTTAGAAGTTAGACAAAATCTGCACAGACTGAAGTCTGTGCTACCGGGTTCCGCTAGCCAATACCCCTGTTGGTGGCTCGGGAGTCGTCGAGGGAAAGGAGGAAAGATCATGAGCATGCAGGCAAGCACCGCCGCGCTTCGCCGAATTTGCCAGAGGTTATTCCTTCTCCAACGACGTGGACCGCGCCACCCGGCTAGCGGTTGAATTATGGCCGACTAGAAAACAAAAACGGCCGACGGATCGCCGGCCGTTTTCGTTAGCATTTGCAGGTTAGGAGCGATGTAGAACTGAACCGGTGCTGTTAGTTTGAGCCAGGGAATTTTGGCCTGGGCGGAAGGCCTTTGTAATCTTTCAGGGCTTCTTTCGCCAGTTCGATGGCTTTCTCGAGTTGCGGGTCGTGGCCTTGGACGACGAGATCGGGACTCTGGGGAACTACAAAGTCCGGATCGACTCCGTGGTTCTCGACGGCCCATGAGCCGCCTTTATCCCAGGAATAGAATCCAGCCGATGGAGCGGTGACGAAACCGCCGTCACGCAATGGCGCGCCGCGATTGATACCGACAAGACCGCCCCAGGTTCGGGTGCCAACAATGGGACCGATTTTCTCAAAGCGGAAGAGCCAGGGGAACAGATCGCCACCGGAGCCGGATAGTTCGTTGACGAGCATGACCTTCGGTCCGTAGATAGCCACAGGAGGATACGGGACGTCCTTGCCGTCGCGGGTGGAAATGACTGCGAGAAGGGAACGCTTGAGTTTTTCGGTATAGAAATCGGGGATCTGGCCGCCGGCATTGTAGCGCTCGTCGACGATGATGCCGTCTTTGTCGAGCTGTCCAGTGAGTTCTTTGTCGAAGGAAATGATTCCGGGAATGGAGGTGTCCGGGACGTGCATGTAACCGACGCGGCCGCCAGTAGCTTCCGCGACTTTGCGGCGGTTATTCTCGATCCATTCGAGATAGCGTACCCCGGTTTCATTGCCGATGGGTTTTACGGAGATTTCCCACGCACCGTCGGCGCTGGGCTTGCTGTTGATTTTCAGCGCAACGAGTTTTCCGGCGAGGTCCTGGAAGTAGGAATAGACGTCTTGAGTTGCGCGAGCTTCCTGGCCATTCACGGAAATCAAATAGTCGCCAGTTTTCACTTTGAGGCCGGGATCGGTTAAGGGCGAGCGCGTAGCGTCGTTCCAGTTTTCGCCGGGGTAGATTTTCACGATGCGATAAAAGCCGCCGTCGGGCTCGAAATCGGCGCCAAGCATGCCGACGCTGACATGAGGTTTCGTTGGCTGATCGCCGCCGCCGACATATGTATGCGAGGTGCTGAGCTCAGCGATGAGTTCGCCGATCAAGTAGTTGAGATCGCTGCGATGGGCCACCCAGGGAAGCAGGGCTTCGTAACGCGCGCCGATTTTGTTCCAGTCATGGCCGGTCATATTGGGATCCCAATAGAAATCGCGCTCGATGCGCCAGGCCTCGTGATAAATCTGGCGCCATTCTTCGCGTGGATCGATCTGGACTTGCAGTCCGCTGAGATCCAGTTTGCCGGCGCCGACTTTGGCCTTGCCGGGGACGGCGTCGGTGATGCCGAGCATAGGTCCAGCCTTGTAGAGAACTTTTTTGCCTTCTTTGTCGAGGTCGTAGCCGTCGATACCCTCGAGCAGGACTTTGTCTTCGCGCTTAGTGACGTCGTAAACGTGAAGCACGTTCTTAGGGCCTTGATTACCCGGCAAGGCGAATTGGCGGGCTTCTTGCGGTGTGCTGACGTAGAAGAATTTGTCTTTACGGGCCGCAAGGTTGCTCAAGATGCCAGGTTCGATGGAGACGGGAGCGATTCGGTGGCCAATGCCATCGAGATCAATCTGGATGGGTTTGACGGCTTCTGCTTTCTTCTCTTCTTTCTGTTCGTCGGGCTTTTGATCCCCGGGTTTGGAGGCGTCAGCCTTCTTGTCGTCTTTCTTTTTGTCTTTGTTTTCGTCGGCTGATTTTTCTTCATCGCTTTCAGGCTTGAAGGGTGAAGGCTCGTCGGCTTTGAGCGTGACGGCGAAGACGCCATCGGTCGAATAGTAGTTGTAGCGCTGGTCGAGCTGACCGATGCTCGGAAAGAAATAGCGCGTGGAGATAAAATAGAGGTACTTGCCATTGTCGTCGAAGACAGGATTGTTGTCGCTGTAGAAGCCGGTAGAGACTTCCGTGGTTTTCCTGGAGGCGAGTGAAAAGAGGAAAACATCGTTGGCGCCGCGGCGATGGGGCTTGGAATAGGCGAGCCAGAGGCTGTCAGGTGACCACGCGGCGTCCGCGATGACGCCGTAGTCGGAGGAGTCAACGAGGACGGGTTTCTTGTCGTCGAGGCCGACATACCAGAGCTGGTTGGACTTGTCCCAGTAGAGAAGTTTTTTGCTATCGGGGGACCACGCCGGGCCAAAGCGATAGATTTTGCCGTCGGAAGTGATGCGCGTTTCTTCGCCGCCCATTTGAGGGCGTGTGTAGAGTTCGTATTCACCGGTCTTGTCGGAGAGATAGGCGATTAATTTGCCGTCGGGCGACCAAGCAGGATTGAGTTCGTGAATGCTGGAGTGTTGCGTCGACAAGGTGCGTACACTGCCGTGTTCGGCGGGGACGGTGAAGACATTGCCGCGGGCTTCCACGACGGCGCGAGCGCCGGAAGGGGAGAGCGTAGCGCTGCCGATGCTTTGGGCGACACTTTTAAATTCCGGGCGGGCTTCGATGTCTTCGGCACGCACAACGATTGGAAGGCTGCGCGTTTTGCCAGTGCCGAGATTGTATTCATAGAGCAAACCGCCGTTTTCGTAGACGATGGCATCCGGGCCGAGGCTGGGCCACTTGATGTCAAACTCCTGATAGTCGGTGAGCTTTTTGGTTTGTTTGGAAGCGAGGTCGTAGCTGTAGAGGTTCATGATGCCGTCGCGGTCGCTGATGAAATAGATGGAGTTGCCGTGCCACATGGGGAACATGTCCATGCCGGGCGTCTTGGGCAACTCTTCGTAGGTGTTCTTTTTCAAATCGTAGATGGCGATAGGGAGGCTCCAACCCCCGCGGTAGCGCTTCCAGGTGCGGAATTCCTGCGAGGTTTCGAGATAGGCGATCTTGGTGCCGTCGGGGGAAAAGGAGGTGAGGTCGCCGCGCGGCACAGGGAGCGGATGGGCAGTGCCACCTTGGGGGGGGACGAGGTAGAGCCGCGTGGAGCGTCCGAGAGGCTCGTTGAAACGGTCGGAACGAAAGAGAATGTTCTTGCCGTCAGGGGTCCAGCCGAGAACGATGTCGTTCGAAGGGTGGAAGGTAAGGCGCTTTGGCTCGCCGCCTTCGGCGGAGATGAGGTAAACGTCCGGGTTGCCATCGTATTCGCCGGTGAAAGCGATCCATTTGCCATCGGGTGAGAATTTCGGGTAGAGCTCGTCGCCGACGTGGGAGGTGAGCCGCCGGGCCGCGCCGCCTTCCCGGGAGGAGATCCACAAGTCTCCTGCGTAGGCGAAAACGACCCTGTCTTTCGAGATGTCCGCGAATCGCAGAAGGCGAGTGGCTCCAGGAGGCACTTGATCCGCAGCGGCGGGGGATTGTGCCCGAGCGGGCAGTGCCGACGGGCAGACCATCGTGGCGAAGGCCAGCCACAGCAATGCATTCAAACGAATAGCGATTCGGTTCATTCTAATCATCCTTGGAGACAGAGATTTGCCCCGGATACCAGACTACCTAGATGGACGTGCGTCCTCGCAAAATGTTTCGCTGCGAGCAAGTATTTTCCGCCGCGTCAAGCCCCGTGTAAACGATATTCGGATTGATACGGCACACCTGATCCGCCGCGTTCCGTAGCACAGATTACAGGCGTGCTATCATCATCCGGCAAGCCAGTGTCCGCCAAGCAAAATTTGTCCTCGCCGCGCACGCGCGGCCCCGCGAATCTCTGCCAATTTCTCGGATTCGTTCTTTTCTTTGTTCTTGTGTTGATGCCGCGACCCGCCCACGGCGATACTTTGGAGGAATCCGCTCGATTGCTGGCTCGGAAAGTTTGGGCATCCATTCACGGATCTTCCGTCAACTTGGAGTTTCGGAATATTTCATCGCTCGGGAGCACGGAGTTCGCAAGCCTCTCGACTGCATTCCAGGAAGAACTGGAGCGGCGAGGCGTCAAGATTGTGCTCGCGGACGCTGTTGCGAATCTTGTCGTGAGCGTCACGCAAAATCCCACGGAGTATATCGGGGTCGTGCAGATTCAGCGGAAGGAAAATACGGAAACGGTCATGGGACCAATCGGACTGGTGAATGCCCCGGCGGTGCCCGAACCGGCGCTCGGCTTGACGCTCCACAGAGAATTTCTTTTTTCGCAAGACACTCCCATCCTCGACGCAGTGCTTAACTCATACTCGAAAGGCGCTTACGTGCTAGGGATCCGTGAACTTGGTAGCTATGAATTGCGCGATGAGCACTGGGTCTTGACGGGGTCCGATCGTCTTCCTCGCCATCGCGTACCGAAACGGAGCGAGCGGGGTTTTTTCGGCATTGGAATCGACTCCGAATCGGCCGTGTTCCCCGAGGAGGTTTGCACGTTCTCCATGCTCCCGGGTACTAAAGGGTGGGAGTGCCAGAAAAACACCTGGGGGTTTGGCCTGAGGGCCGTCTCACCAGAGGCGATGTCGGGAAAGAATTTGGGTGCCTGGATTTCCGCCGCACAAATTGTGACGGAAGGTAAGACAAAGTTAGTGGTGACAGACGAAGATGGCCTCGCGCGATTGTACGAGGAGGGCCCCGAGCCCGTTGCTGTTTTCGCTGACTGGGGCAGCGAAATTGCAAGTGTGTACAGCGGATGCGGAAGCGGCTGGCAGTTGCTGGTGACCGGCAAAGGAGACTGGACCAAGGCAGATGCGATTCAGGCTATCGATATTCAGGATCGGCGGGCACAATCCGTTTCCAATCCGATGGAATTCTCCGGGCCAATCGTTGCCTTGCACGCGCCAGGGACGAGAATCGCAACGAACGCCACAGCCAATTCTCAGTCTTTCGCAGTCGATCGAAATTTGCAGACTGGTCGTTATGAGGCTTACCTACTTTCGATTACTTGCTCTAAGTAGCGCTTTGCTTGCGATTGCCGCTGGCGCCGGGGCTGCGACGCATCCCAGGTATGGCGGGACGCTGCGCGTGGAGGTGCGTGCTGCCAGAGTGACGCTCGATCCGCGCGACTGGCAAGTGGGATCGGTTGAAGCTGCGGCGAACGAAAAGCTCGCGGCGCTGGTGTTCGAACGGCTAGTCGCACTTGATAACTATGGCCGCTTCCAGCCCGTACTCGCCACGGATTGGTCGCATGATGGTTCGAACAAGCGCTGGCAATTTGCGGTTCGCACGGGAGTGAAGTTTTCCGATGGCGCGTCGGTGACTGCGGCGGATGTCGCGGCGGCGCTTCAGCCACTACTTCCTTCTACGCAGCAAGTCTCAGCGTCCGGCAATGCGATTGTGATTCAGTCGGGCACGCCGGTGGCAGACTTGCTGGAGCAGCTAGCTTCCGGGCGTTACTTTGTGTATCGCGTTTTGGCAAGCGGGGCCCTCGTAGGCACTGGGCCGTTTGTTTTGGGTGAAGCGCCAGTTAGCGCGAAGCCGGACGCGGAGAACAGTTCTGCTCCGTCGCAGGCCGGAAGTTCAGGCGGCGCAGCTTCGCGAGGAGCAGGCGCGCATCTTTACTTCCGCGCGAATGAGGAGGCTTGGTCTGGGCGGCCGTTCGTCGACGGCATCGATGTGACGCTTGGAGTTCCGCCCCTGCGCGCGATGTTTGATTTGCAATTGGGGAAGGCGGATTTGATCGAGCTCGCGCCCGATCTTGTGCCCCGTGCTAAACAAGCTAATTTGCGCGTCTGGACGTCGGAGCTCGTCACGCTCTACGGGTTGCGATTTGACGATGCTCGCGGCGCTGCATCGGACGTTCGCCTGCGCGGGGCGCTCTCTCTTGCGCTTGACCGTGGAACCATGGCCAACGTGTTGCTGCAGAAGCAAGCCGAGCCCGCAGCAACCCTTTTGCCGCAGTGGCTCTCGGGATATGCTTTCCTCTTCAGTGTGGACACCAATCTTGAACGCGCCAAGGAATTACGCAGCGCGCTTCCCGCGAGCGAGGCTGGGGGCGCGGAGCCGTTGCGCTTGCGCGTGGATCCGACCGGTGATTTGGCAAAGCTTCTCGGAGAGCGAGTGGTGTTGAACGCGCGCCAGGCTGCGATTCCTATGCGGGTCGTCAACCGGCCCGCGGCGCGTGCAGTCGCTTCATCAGCCACACTTGGTGATCCACCTTCTGATGTTCACGTGTTTGCGTGGCGCTACTCATCGCTTTCTTCCCGGGCGGAACTCGATTCCATGTTTGGGGCATATAATCTAACGGAGGCTTCGGAGGTGAATGCCACGAGCACGGATCAGGAACAGCTTTATGCGCGCGAGGGGCGAGTTCTGAAGGAGTGGCGGATGTTGCCGCTCATCATGGAGGCGGAATTTGTGGGGCTCGGCCCAACGGTGCGCGATTGGATGCCCGCTCGATGGGGTGAGTGGCACCTCGCAGACGTTTGGCTGGAGACTCCTGAACCCGCTTTGGCGGACTCTTCGAAGGCCGCAAACAGAGCGGCACAATTTTCTCCGCAACCGCGGACTGCCCCCGGAGCAAAGCCATGAGCTTTCGCACTAAATTGTTTCTGGTTTTTCTGATTACAGTGCTTGCTTCGGTGTCGCTGGTGGCTTATGGCGTGACGCATTATACGCAAGCTGCGTTCGAAGAATCAGATGCACAGCGAAGCGAAGCGCTCGTCTCGCAGTTCAACAAAGAGTACGCGCAACGAGGCGACGAAATCGCCCGGCAGGTGAAAAACATCACTGATGCCGAGATCACACTGAAAGTAGCCATCGATTTGGCGGGCCCCAGACCAGACCAGTCGCTTTACGTTCACGATGCGGCGGGGGCTGCCCAGGATCATGGACTCGATTTTGTGGAATTTGTAAATTGGGATGGCACGCTGATCTCCTCCGCGCAATATCCCGCCCGCGTGGGCTATAAGAATGATTGGGTCACAGCGAACAAGAACTGGAATGACTCAGCCCCATTCTTGAGAAAGGAAGAATTACCCGATGGAGTAGCGCTCTCGCTAACCGTAGTTCGAATGCTTTCCGGGGGCAATGATAAAAGCATGTACATCATTGGCGGGCGGAAGCTCGACCAGAATTTTCTAGCTTCCCTGGTGCCTCCCGCGGGGATGCGCGCGCTGCTGTACCGCAATCTGGAACCTGGGTTCGTTGCCACAGCGCTGACGGATGTGAATGGTACCTTCGACCAGGCGGACCGGCTCGCACCGTTGATTCAGCAGATACAAAAGCAGGCGAAGCCGCTCGAGCGCACCATCGATTGGTCAGAGAACACGGCTGACGCTGAAACGTTTCACGCGATACCGCTGCCGGGAAGGAACAACGAGCTTCTTGCGGTGCTACTGCTTGGGAGCTCGCGGAAGGAGCTCGTGCTGTTGACGCGCCACATTCTGCAGATCGCGGCAGCGGTGGCGGGCGCGGCGATCTTAATAGGTTTGCTTCTTAGTTTGTGGGTTTCCGCAAGAATTACGAAGCCGCTCGAGGAGCTGGCTGAAGGCGCCCGCGAGGTGGCTTCTGGAAGATGGGATACGGTCATCGATCTGCGCGGGCGCGATGAGATTGGACAGCTTGCTTCCGCGTTCAATGAAATGACGCGGACGCTGGCCGCGCAGCGCGACCAACTTGTCCAGACCGAGCGAGTCGCCGCGTGGCGCGAGCTGGCGCGGCGTTTGGCGCACGAGCTTCGCAACCCGCTTTTCCCTCTTCAGATCACGGTAGAGAATTTGCAGAAGGCCCGGCAATTGGACGCGAAGCAGTTCCTGGAAGTTTTCAACGAATCCACGGCCACGTTAAAGGCGGAGCTCGCGAATCTCAACACGATTGTGGGCAGATTCAGCGATTTTTCGAAAATGCCGGCGCCGCACTTTACGCGCGTCAACGTGAATGAAGCGCTGCGCAATGCCGCGCGCCTGTTCGAGCCGCAATTTAATGCCGTGGGCAAGCCGCCGGTTATTCCGGAATATTTTCTTACCGAGCCGCTGCCGGAAATTGACGCGGACGCCGACCTGCTGCACCGCGCGTTTCAAAATCTTGTGCTCAATGCGCTGGACGCAATGCCAGCGGGAGGCACGCTGACCATGCGCACTACGGAGCAGGAAGGCAGCGTTCGCATCGAAGTGTCGGATACCGGGAAAGGCCTCACGCCGGAAGAGTGCTTGCGGCTTTTTACGCCGTATTACACGACGAAGGTGCAGGGCACCGGCCTGGGCCTCGCGATTATTCAGTCTGTGATCAGCGACCATCATGGGACCATTTCCGTTTCGAGCGACGAGGGGCATGGGACAACGTTTCGCATCGAGCTGCCGCAGCGCCAGTCCGTACATCCGGCAGCCCCAACGGAAGAAGTCGTATCCGAAAAGAAACCGCCGCAGAGCTTCACCGTGGCAGCCTCCGATTGACGCGCTTCTTCAAAGGACATCCAATTGCCACGCAAAGCCCATCTTCTGCTTGTCGATGACGACCCCAACACGCTGGCTTCTCTTTCGCGGGCGTTTCGGCTCGCCGGCCATGAAGCCACCGTTTGCGACAACGCGCCTCGAGCTCTGGAACTTTTGCGTACTGAATCCTTCGACTTAATCCTCTCCGACGTGGTCATGCCCGGCAAGAGCGGTATCGAACTGCTCGAAGACCTGAAGCGTGCCGGAGTGAAGACGCCAATCGTCCTTATTTCCGGGCAGGCAAATGTCGAAATGGCCGTGAAGGCAACAAAGCTGGGCGCTCTGGATTTTTTGGAGAAGCCGCTCTCGACGGACAAGCTGCTGGTCACCGTGGAAAATGCGCTGCGGCTTTCGCGGCTCGAAGACGAAAACCGCGAGCTGCGCCACCGTTTGGGAAAGCACGAGCTAGTCGGATCAGGTCCGGCGATGAAGAAGCTGCTCGCGCAAATAGATCGTGTCGCTGCAAGCGAAACGCGCGTTTGTATCCTCGGCGAAACGGGAACCGGGAAGGAGCTGGTGGCGCGAGCGATTCATGAGAAGTCGCCGCGTCATGAGAATGCCTTTATTACGCTGAACTGCGCGGCAGTTCCCGCAGAGTTGATCGAATCGGAACTCTTCGGCCATGAAAAAGGAGCGTTTACAGGCGCGGCGGCGAAGCATGTTGGCAAATTCGAGCAGGCAGAAGGCGGCACGCTGTTTCTGGACGAAATTGGTGACATGCCGGTCTCCATGCAGGCGAAATTGCTGCGCGTGCTCGAAGAGGGAGAGGTGGAGCGAGTGGGCGGGGGCAAGCCGATTCGCGTCAATGTGCGAGTTCTGGTTGCCACGCACCGGAACCTCGAGGACTTGGTGAAGCAAAATACATTCCGCCGCGATTTATTTCACCGGATTTACGTTTTTCCGTTGATGCTGCCGCCGCTGCGCGAGCGGCCAGAAGATTTTGCGGAGCTCGTGGCCCACTTTGCGCGGCAAGTCGCCGCCCAAAACGGTTGGAAAGAAAAGCTCTTTGCCGCGGATGCAATTGCGGAGCTGCGCCGTTACGGATGGCCAGGAAACGTCCGCGAGCTGCGCAATGTGGTGGAGCGGCTGGTGCTGCTTTCCGCGGAGGATTCCATGACCGCCGCCGATGTGCGGTTGGTCCTTCCAGCGGATGGTTATGGCGTTGGTTCGGCAGGCTCCCCAACGGACGGAACGGCTCCGAAGGGAACACTTGCGGAGCGCACGGAAGCATTCGAAAAGGAAGTGCTGCTCGCCGAAATCAAACACCACAATTTTCATATGACGAATGTCGCGCGCGCTCTCGGTTTGGAGCGCAGCCACCTCTATAAGAAGTGCCAGCAACTGGGAATTGATCTGCAGTCGCTGCGCAAAACCGATTAATCCCTCGACAGAAGGCCTGCCATAAAATTCCCTGGTGATTCTGTGGTTAGGCGTAGACGCCTGTAAGGTATTGAAAACAAGCAAAATATAGTTCTTGACAGACATAGCGAAAAGTAATATGTTATTTGCAGATTGCAATATACGGGTTCTTCGATGACTCTTGGCGACAAACTCCGTTCTCTTCGCTCCGTAGAAGGTTCTCTGCGCGGCCTGGGGCGCCCGATGACGCAACAGGAATTGGCCGTGGCCATGAAGAAGGAAGTGGGTCGCGGGCTGAGCCAGGCATACCTTTCGCAAATCGAGAGCGGCACGCGGCCGCACCTCACGCACAGCACGCGCACGCTGCTGGCGCGTTTCTTCCGCGTCTATCCGGGTTTCCTGGTGGATGATCCGGAGGGTTACACGCCTGAGCTGCAGTCCGCGCTGCGAGCCGTCGACGCCAAGATCGATTCCTGGCTGTACGGGGGTGCGGAACAATTTGCGGTCGATCCGGAGCTTCGCCGCGGTCTTTTGATGATTGCGGAACACGAAGATTCGCGCCGGGCGCTTTTGCTCCTGGCGGAGATTCTTCGCACGCCAGGTTTGGCGGATCGGCTCGGGGAAGTTTTACATTCGGGTAAGCATCAGGGGAGTGGGCATCCACCGCCCGTTCCGCTGAACAACTGATCCGAAGGGTCTGCGTCTCGAATTCCAGTCTGCGCAGCGGGGTGCTGCGTTTCGGGGTGTCTTATGACCTGGTCTGACTTCTATCTGCTCTGTTTTATTGTGGGATTCTCGCTCAGCGTGCTGTCTTTTCTTGCGGGCGCAGTCCACATCCACTTGCCATTTCGCCTGCACCTGCCTTTTCACGTTGCGCACCATGGCGGGGGCGGCGGTTTAAGAGCGGCAGCGCATATCCCATGGCTCAACATGTCGACGCTGCTGGCGTTCCTCGCCTGGTTTGGAGGAACGGGCTACATCCTGTCGACGCGCTCCCGTCTCGTGGCGATCGCATCGTTGGGATTCGCGACGCTTGCGGGGCTGCTCGCGGGCTGGATGGTTTTCAAATTCATGCTGAAACTGGTGCTCGGCGGCGACTCGGAACTGAAGGAGGCGGACTACCGGATTGAAGGTTCGGTCGGCTCGATCAGCGTGCCCATTCGCGAGCAGGGCACAGGCGAAGTGATTTTCTCGCTCGGCGGCGTACGCCGCGGGGCAGGCGCGCGCAGCGACGACGGCAAGGCCATTGAGAAAGGCGCCGAAGTGGTCATCGAGCGGTATGAGAAGGGAATTGCGTACGTGCGCCGGTGGGACGAGTTCACGCGTTCCTAAGCGCGCGGATCTAAAGTCCACGCTGAGAGCGGTGTGAGTCTAGTATGCCGCAGCGCGGCAAAGGTTTCTCGGACTGTCGCACGACGCAAACAGTCTGGACGAGTGGAAAAGGGAGGTCTTTATGTTCGGGTTGCCATTTATCCCAGTCGTTGCAGGGTTGGCCGTTCTGGCGGTCCTGCTCGGCATGGGTCTGTTGGCCAGAATGTTCAGAAAAGCAGGCCCACACGAGGCGTTGATTATTTACGGCCTGCGCGGCACGCGAATTGTCAAGGGCGGCGGCACGATCATTTTTCCGATGATCGAACAGTGCCGTGAACTCTCGCTGGAGTTGATGTCGTTTGACGTTGCTCCGCAACAGAGCCTCTACACCAAGCAAGGCGTCGCCGTCACGATCGAGGCGGTCGCCCAGATCAAAGTGAAGTCCGACCCGGAATCTATCCGGACAGCGGCGGAACAATTCCTGACCAAGCGGCCGGAGCAGCGCGAAGGGCTGATCCGGCTAGTGATGGAAGGGCATCTGCGCGGAATCATCGGGCAGCTCACGGTGGAGCAGATCGTCAAGGAACCGGAAATGGTCGCCGACCGCATGCGCTCGACGTGTGCTGATGACATGAACAAGATGGGGCTCGAGGTGGTTAGCTTCACGCTCAAAGAAGTGCGCGACAAAAACGAGTACATCACCAACATGGGGCGGCCGGACATTGCGCGAATCAAGCGCGACGCGGAAGTTGCCGCGGCCGAAGCCGACCGCGACATCGCTATCAAGCGCGCGGAAGCGACACGCGCCTCCGCCGTCGCCAAGGCGCAAGCCGACCAGGAACGCGTCGCCGCCGAAACCGCTTCGCTCGCGAAGCAGGCCGAAGCGGAACGCGATCTGGACATCAAGAAAGCCAGCTACCTCGAAATGACTAAGAAGGCGCAAGCCACCGCCGATAAATCTTATGAAATCGAGACAAACGTCATGCAGCAGCGCGTCGTCGAGGAATCCGTCCGCGTGCAGCAGGTGGAGCGCGAGGCTCAAGTGAAGGTGCAGGATGCGGAAATCGCGCGCCGCGAACGCGAACTGATCGCCACGGTGTTGAAGCAAGCGGAGATCGAACGCCAGCGCATTGAGACGATCGCGAACGCCGAACGCCAGCGACTGATTAGCGAAGCCGAAGGCCGGGCTTCCGCCATTCGCGCTCAGGGTGAAGCCGAGGCCGAGATCATCTTCAAGAAAGGCGAAGCCGAAGCCAAAGCCATGAACATCAAGGCAGAAGCCTTCCAGGAGTACAACCAGGCCGCGGTGGTGGATAAGCTCATCAGCAGTCTGCCGGAAGTCGTGCGCGCGCTTGCCGAGCCGCTCGGCAAGGTCGACAAAGTCACGATCGTTTCAACAGGAAATGGCGATGCAGCGGGCGCGTACAAACTGACCGGCGACATCACAAAGATTGCCGCGCAAGTGCCGGCGCTCTTCGAAGCTCTTTCTGGCATGCAGGTGTCCGAGCTGCTCAGCAAGGTGCGGATGATCGGCGATAAGGCGCCGAAACCCGACAAGCCAGAGAAATCAGCCGCGCCTAAGGCGTAACGTTTGCTTCCGTCCCGGCAAATCCTCGGACTTGCCGGGACGCTTTACGGAGGTTGGGGGACCGCCATGACGTTGAAAGACGAACTCCTGATTCTGTGGATTCTCTGCACAGTTGCGATTACGTTCGCCGCCCGGCACTTTTTCGGCGGGATCGTTTATTTGGCTCAGCAAATGGCGGCGTTCAGCGTCGTTCATGTGCTCGGGCTTTTGCATCTGCTGATTGGACATTTGCGTTAGCCGGATTCCGCGGGGGCTTACATGCGGGGTTGGCAAGCGCAAGCTCTCAGCCCGATGGAACTAAGATTTTCTAGTTGGTTGAAAGGAGAAATGTCATGGGACTTTTAGAACGAGTAGGCACATTAATCCGGGCCAATCTGAACGACATGATCGATCGTGCGGAAGACCCGGAGAAGATGATCAAGCAAGTGATGATGGATATGGAGAATCAGTATCTCCAGGTCAAAACGCAGGTGGCGGTATCGATCGCCGATCAACATCTGCTCGAAAAGAAGCTTCGCGAAAACGAAGATTCGGGGAAGGACTGGATGCGCAAAGCTGAAGTTGCCGTGGATAAAGGACAGGATGATCTGGCTCGCGCAGCGCTGGACCGGTTCCATACGTCGCAGCGGCTGGCTCTGAGCTACAGGGAGCAGGTGGACGATCAGAGGTTACAGGTCGAGGCTCTGAAGAGCGCGCTGCAGAAGCTCGAGCAGAAACTCGATGAGGCGAAGTCCAAGCGCGATTTGCTGCTGGCGCGCCATCGCCGCAGCGTTGCTCTTGGCAAAGCGGCACGCGCGCAGACGGCGCTCGGCGACAACTCGAAGAGCGTTACGTTTGACCGGCTGAAGGACCGCGTTCACCAGACTGAAGCTGTAGCGACCGCGGAAGTCGAGCTGATCACGGACGACATGGGAGAAAAGTTGACGCGTCTCGACCGCGACAATGAGGTGGAGCGCTTGCTGACCGATCTGAAAACCCGGCGCAGTCTGCCGGGCTGACCCGTTCTCGTTCGGCCAAGAGCGCTTTGGTCAGCAAGCGGCAGGAACTTGAGGCCCGGTTCGCGGGGATTTCTCATAGCACATGGCAGAGGGAACAGCCCTAGCCGAGTCCGCCGTCCGCGAACGTCTCACGTTTGGGCCGATTCGAGGCCTTTGCGCTTCAAGGGCTTCCACGAGAGGTCGCCGCGAAGGTACTGCCAGAGACCTTGAAGCCGCCAGATCATGTGCATTTGGCGGTAAGGAAAATGTTCGAGAAAACAGTAGCTCACAAGCCGGACTACATCGTGCCAGTCATTGTAACGTTTGTAGGTAACTTCTTCTTGTAAGACCGCACCGATGGAAATTCCGGTGGCAAATGCGTAGCCGAAGAGAAGGAATTGCAGAAAGAATGGCCGGCTCAAGACTCCCAGACAGGCTGCGAGAACGATTGTTGCGATCCCGGTGATCTCAATGATCGGCGCGAACAACTCAAACAGCCACAGATGAGGGAGCGCCAGGAATCCGATTCTGCCGTAACGCGGGCGGAAGAGCATATCCAGGTTGGGCAGGAGCACGTCCAACAAACCCTTTTGCCAGCGCGCTCGCTGCCTTGCCAGCGAGCGGAGATCCGATGGCACTTCCGTCCAGCACATGGGGTCAGGGACAAAGTCGATGTGATAGTCCACACGTTTTTCCAGCAAGTGACGGTGCATGCGCGCCACAAGATCAAAATCCTCTCCAATCGCGCGCGAGCGGTAGCCGCCCACCGCGCGCACAATATCCGCTCGAAACACTCCGAACGCACCGGAAATGATCATCAGCATGTTTCCTTGCCCCCACGCTTCTCTGCCGATTAGGAATGCGCGAAGGTATTCGATCACTTGGATCACTTCAATGCTCTTGCGGGGCAGACGCACGCGCTTCAGATGCCCTCCTTCAATCTCGGAACCATTCAAGACGCGGATGATCCCGCCCACCGCCACGACGCGTTTCGGGTCCGCCATGATGGGCACCATGATTCGCAGGAGCGCGTCGCGCTCGAGGACCGAATCAGCATCCACCACGCATATATAGGGTGAAGTCGCGGCATTCAAACCTGCGTTCACGGCATCCGCTTTGCTGCCTCCAGATTCTTTGTCAATGATCAGCAACCTTGCGTCCACATCGCTCCGGTACAAGCCTCGAACTGGCGCGCACTCCGCTTCCGATATGTACACGGCTCGCACACGCCGCAGGCGGAACTCTTCCTGCATTTCGTCCAGGGTGCGGTCTTCCGAGCCGTCGTTGATCACGATGATCTCAAGCTGCGGATAATCCAGCGCCAGCAGGTTTCGAACCGCCACGCGAATCGAGCGTTCTTCGTTGTGCGCGGGGACGATCATGGTGATCGGTGGCGCCAGCGGCGATGCCTTGAACCAATCCAGGCGATGGCTTTGCAGCCTGCGCTGGTGTGCCGCCGTCGTCTTCAGCGCGACAATCAACATCACCAGGTAAGAGAGATTGCTGGCGAGGTAATACCAGAAGAGCGCGTGATTCAAAGTATCCAGCAGACAGATCATGACAATAACGCGGTCTTCGCGGCGCCACTTTCCGTCATCGCGGGCTCTTCCGCGCGTAGCACTCCCGTCAGGAGGATGTTCCGCAAGTGCTCTTTCGAAGAATCCCCAGATGCCGCGCCGGATTGAAGTTCCTCTTCCAATCTCTCGCGCAAGGCGGCATTTTCCAGCGCCGTCAAATAAGCCTGCAGCCCATAGCGATCTTGCGTTGCTACCACTTCTTGAAAAATGGGAACCATAGGCATATCGAGCCCGACGAGCGCTTCCGCCGCACGAAAGCGCACCAGCCGATGCGAATCCGTCAGCCCCAGGAGCAGATCTGGTATCGCGCGAGGATCGCAGAGTTGGCCCAGGCTTATGATTGCGCGCAGCCGTACGAACCATACCGGGTCGCGCACCAGCTCGTTGAGGGCGTCGAACGCCAAGCCTCTTTCCGAATGTGACATCGCTCGGGCCGCCGCGGCGCGCAGTTCATCGAGGTCGTCTCCCACAAACTGCAGCAGGTCTACACTGAGCGCCGGAGTGGCCACTTCGCCCAGCACGCGGCCAAGCACTTCGCGCAGCGCTCCTTTAGCATGTTTGACATAGGGAATCAGTATCTGCGGGCGCTCTACGCAGCATTGAATGAGCGCGCTTTGCAGCGGAAGTGCCGGTACACACAGACCCTTTTCGCCCACCCAAACCAGGATCTCTTCTGCTGCTTTTGGAGATGCGGTCCGCCCCAATCCTCTCAGCGCCGCCAGCCTTATTTCCAGGTCGCGATCACGCAGACCTTGCGCCAGAGCGTAGATGCCTTCCGGCGCGCGCGTTTGCCCAAGCGCCACAAGCGCCCGCATCCGCCGCCAGCCGGTGTGTGTGCGGGCTTCATAAATGCGTTTTTCGATGAGCCCGCTTTTTCGCAGAAATTTCAACAGGCGAGCCGATTCTTCCGCACCCGCTGCTTCCAGCGCGTCCAGTGCGATAGTCTCGACGATGCGCCGGTCGAAGGGGTTTTGACGCCACGTCTCGTACGGAATCTCTCCCGAAATCAGTCGTTCCCAAACTTGGCGCAATTCGAAAACGCGCGCATCTCGCTTCGCAAAAAAACGTTTTCGGTAAAGGCGCCGGAGCAAAATAAACCCCAGCAAGAGCCCATCCGCGACAGCCGCCCCGACGATGGCCTTCAGGACAAAGGCAGCCGGTCCTAGCCTCCACAGCCTTTCAAAAATGGATCCCATAGCTCAATCCGAAACCCGTGTCTGTTCTGCCCTGAGTGCGTTTCTGATAAGAACTGTAGCCCGTGATGTCTTGACGAGGATTAATCTGGAAACGTAATCCGCCGCCATAAGTTTGCGATGCGAATCTCCCGATCTGATCGATCTGCGCGAAATCTTCCGAACCGACGGCAAAGAATATGTTTCCAGAAAGGCGCCTTTCGCCCCAATTCGCTAGAGGAAATCTCAGCCGCGCCATTCCCGCAGGCTGCCACTCCGCGCCCGCCCCAGAAAACGAACTGCGCACACCCGTGGCCCCCAGCGAAAGCGCAAAATCCTGCGGAAGGTCGAGAAGTGTCGTGCCGTTCAGCGTCAGAATCCGGGACGTTTGATACCAATACCAATGTTGCCCGTACACAAATTCAACGCCGCGCAGAAAAGTTGCTTCCCCGACCTTCCAGCTGTGATCGGCGTCAAAAAAAGCTTCGCTCTTCGGGATCACCCCGTTGTCATGCCCGGCTGAACCACCTACGGTAAGAGCTCCCCATTGATGCACCCGTCCGGTGACGGCGCCAGAAAATTTTCCCGCGCCAATTCCCGTACGATCGTAGAAACTTCCCGCGAAGCTTGTGGCCCAGTGCGGCGTCCATTGCGATACCAGGCTGACCCATCCGTCGTGATTTGCGCTCGCGAAGTTGAAGAGGTCATTGTCCTGGCCGAAGCGCAATTCGTGTTTTGGGTTGCCGCGGACCGAATTCAGCCCGGCACGTGCTTCGACGCTGGTGGGGTCCAGATTCAGCGCGTTTTGAAAGTCCTTGCGAGCTTCGTTGCGTTCCCCTGTGGCCCGCAGCGCACGCCCTCGAGCCGCTCGCAGGTCCGCGCGTTTCGGATCAAGTTCCACAGCCCGGTCCAATGCCCGCAATGCATCGTTTGGCTTTCCCTCGCGCAGATACACGCTTGCAAGCCCCATCCAGTTATCCGGATCGCTCCCGACGAACTTCAAGATTTCGATGTATTCCGTTTCCGCTTCTGCCAGACGCCCGGACCACGCCAGAACACGCGCGCGCCACGTCCGCACGTCCATGTCTTTGGGAGCTCGAGCAACCTCGCGGTTGACGATCTTCATGGCCGAGTCCCAGTCTTGTGCCTCTGCATATCTCCTTACTTCTGCTTGCCACTGGGGAAGCCTGTCTTGCGCGCGGACTGCCGAACCGGATAGCGACGGTCCGGCGAAGAACATGAACCAAAGGAGGAATCGAAAACGGAACGGCTTCTCGCTAACCAGGCTAGTTCTGATTCTCAATCTAGATTTTCTACACACGGCCACGGCTGTTTCTAGAGCAAGAGGCAGTCCACTCCCCGCTAGAATTTTCCTAGCTCCTCCGCTGTAAACCACCCAATATCTGTGAGTTGCAAAGCACTCGATGCGAACCCGAGAGGGCGTGTCCCTTGGTGGAACACGTGGCCGATTTCGAACCAAATCGGCACATCGGGTGTCTCCATTTTCGATACGACCTGACGGTTCTCGGCTTCCTTGCTGCGGCGAGCCTCAATTTTCGGAAATAAAATCCTCTTGAATTCACTTCTCGTCGCGGCACCAGAGCACCTCGAAAAGTGGAACGCGCAGACGGCCCCGGCCGCAACCTCAAAAAGCGCTGCGTTGCAGGTGGTCGGCACGCACACTGCCGTGCGAGAATGTACACGATGAATCCTTGGCTGATTGCCACGCCGGCGCTCCTGACTTCCGCGGCTGCAGGTCTGACAGCGTACGGTGCGGTCTATCCTCGTTCACAGCTCTTTGGCTCGACGGTTTGCCGCACCAATTCTCCCCGCAAGCTTGCTCTCACCTTTGACGACGGGCCTAATCCCGCGATAACCCCCAAGTTGCTCGATCTGCTTGATCGACACAAAGCCCGCGCAACTTTTTTCGTCATTGGGAAACACGCGCGCGAATGCCCTGAGCTCCTCAAGGAGACTGCCTCACGAGGCCACGTTATTGGCAATCACACCGACGCCCACCCCAATCTTTTCTGGCTCAAGACCGATCAAATCACAGTCGAACTGCGCTGCTGCAATTTTTCCATCAAGGCTGCGACGGGCGCGCCTCCGCGATGGTTCCGGCCCCCCTTCGGATTTCGCAACCCGTGGGTAGTTTCTGCCGCGCGCGAACTGAACCAGCGCGTAGTCATGTGGACGTTAATTCCGGGGGATTGGCGCGCTACGTCCTCGGAATGGCTCATCCCGCGCATGGAGCCGATCGCCGCGCACGCGAAGCGTAATCTGACCGGCGACTCGATAAAGGGCGACGCAACCACGGGAGACATCCTCTGCCTCCATGACGGTTCTCACCGCCAATTGAACGCCGACCGTCTGCCGACGCTAGCAGCGCTCGAGCACTGGTTGCCGCGCTGGCGTGACCTCGGCCTGGAATTTGTTACAATCGGGGATGCGGTGAGTACACCCGCCACTTAATCATGGACGAACGCGCGTTTTACACGGAGAAGGAAGAAACCAGAAAGATCAAGCTCGTCTGCCCGAGCTGCCGCGGCGAATTTGAATTTCCCGTGCGTTGGAAGGTCTCCCGAAAGAAAAGGGAACTGCCGCGCGGGGCCGGCGAAGAAGACCGCAGAAAGTTTGCCAAGGCCACTTCCTTCATGGTCCGGCTCGATGATCTCGTGGCTTGCTTCAAGTGTCGGAAGCGCTTTGAGCTTACGGGACAATCCACGGTGCTCATAAACGATAATCTCGGGGACCCCAACGCTGATCCCGAGAATTTCGGCAACCGCTAGTTATACTTCGAACCTCTAGCCGCAAAACTCCAGCTTTAAAACTCTAAATCTCCGGATACATTTCAAAAAAAGCAGCGACCGACTCGTGAAGGGTTGACTCGATCTCTTCTTTGCTCCCCTCAATCAGATGCATGGTAATGCGCGCTGTCCGGCCGTTTTTCAGGACGACCGTCGCGTCTTTTACCTCGCCGAGCTCCTCTTCCGGGAGCAACCGCATCCCATAAATCAGCGCCAGCTTCGCCATATGCCGTGCCCTCTTTCTTATTTGCCTATTGAGCCGCACTGAGGCTACTCAGTTTCCGTCTGTGCCGTCAACTGGAACGAACTGGGACCGCATCCACGGGCGATGTGTGAAGGGCAATTTCGGCTCGCAGTCGGGAAACGCAAGCGATATACTCAGGCATCCGCTACCTGCCCCCGAGCATTGGACCGTTCATATTGGAGGAATATTATGAGAGCGTCGCTCCGCCGGGCTTTCCTCTTGAAATGCTTCCTGGCAGCCAGCCTGCCTATTCTTCCACAACTTGTCTGTGCCCAGGAGCCAGCGGGCCCACAGACTTCCCCGCCGCCTCCCCAAGTGCCAGCGCAGACAGTCGCGCAGCCGCGGCCAGCCACATCTGAAAAAATCAGGATTCCCGCAGGCACGCGTGTGGCTGTGGTGCTCGAAAACGGTATATCCACGCGCGGCGCCAAAGCTGGTGATTCCGTTTACTTCCACACTTCTTTTCCCATCACGCAGAGCAACCACGTCATCATTCCAGTGGGCTCATACCTTAGAGGGGAACTCATCGAATCCAAGCGGCCCGGCCACGTCAAAGGGCGCGGTGAATTTCGCATGCGTTTGGACACGTTAATTTTTCCGAATGGCTACACCGTGGATTTGAATGCAACTCCTCGCACCGCGGATTCTGGCGGAAAAGAAACGATGGATTCCGAAGGGAAAATTACGGGGGCAGGAGGCAAAGGGAAGGATGCACAAACGGTGGCGGAAACGACCGCCGCAGGCGCAGGGATTGGTGCTATCGCCGGGCGCGCCAAAGGCCTCGGGATCGGCGCCGGTGTTGGCGCATTAGCCGGACTTGGCGCGGTTCTCTTGACGCGCGGTCCGGAGGCCGAATTGCCGCGCGGCTCAACACTCGATATCGTGCTGGAGCACGAGCTGGCTTTGGATAGCAGCCAGATTCAATACACAAATGTTGGTCAAGCCCAACCCATTACGCCGCCTCCGGCTCCGCAGCAGTAACGCAAACGCAGTTGGCCTAAATGTCGGTCCATGGCCGTAGCGCGGCAACAATGCCATCGAACATTCGGTTCTGACGTCGATATTCCGAAATCCATTTTGAGAGACTCTAAGCCGGCGCTCGCTTTGCGGAAGCGGACTGAAAACGCATCGGGCTGAAGCGCTCCCAATCCACGCTCACGCGTTGTTGCGTCACCCACTCGCGCACCAGCCGCGCTGTGATTGGCGTCAAAAGGATTCCACTCCGAAAGTGTCCTGTCGCGATGAGCAGCCCGTCGTCGTCGGTTGGTCCGAGGATGGGTAGGTGGTCGGGCGAGTCGGGCCGTAGCCCGGCCCAGGTTTCTTCCACGCGCGCGCTTGCAAGGCCCGGCGACAATTCGATCGCCGCCGCGAGAATCTTTTCGATCCCGCCAGCCGTCAATCCTTTCTCGAAGCCCGTGTACTCAACAGTTGCCCCGGCAAGAATTCTTCCGTCATTCCTGGGGACGAGATAGATTTTCTCTGACCAAAGAACCCTCTCGATTTTCAAATCATCCGCGCGCAACGCTGCCATCTGGCCCTTCGCCGGCCGTACCGGCGCGTACGTGGCGACTCCTTCGATGTTTGCGGAAAAACATCCGGCGGCGATGATGGTCCACTGCGCCTCGATCTTTTCGTTTTTAAGGCTCAGGCCAACACATCGGCCTCCTTGTCGCCAGGTTGCCTTCGCGCCACTCGCCGGAAAGAATTGCACCCCGCATCGCCGCGCGGCTTCCAAGACGGCTTGCGTGAGCGCACGATTGTCGACGGATGCTTCTTCCGGCCGGAGCACAGCCGCTTCGAGCTCTTCGCTGAGGGCGGGCTCCAGCGCGCGAGCATCTTGTGCGCTGAGCGGCTCCGCCTTCAGCCCCAGCCCGTGATGCAGCGCAATCACTGTGCTGAGCTCTTCCCGCGCGTCGCCGTTAAAGATTGCTTGCAGGGTCCCTCTTGGACGGTAGCCGACCTCTTGGCCTGAGATTTCTTCCACCATTCGCACGAATTCCGGATACAGCGCCATGCTCGCCTTGCCTAACGGCACGAGCGAAATCATGGCCGAGCTCTCTGGCGCCGGCGAAAGTATCCCGGCTCCTGCCCATGATGCTTCTTGACCTGGTTCTTGACGATCGAACAAGCCGACCCGCAGTCCGGCCTGCGCAAGTTCCAGCGCGATGGTTCCACCGATCAATCCACCGCCCGCAATGGCCACATCGAACTTCTTCATCCGGCCATCTTAGCGCAACCGGGTGCTGCGTTCATGCCGTGAGCAAGACAAACATTCGCGTTTTCCATTCTGAATGGTCCGACTCGGCTTGTTGCGTAACAAGCAGCAGGCGGTGTTGGCGGTCGAAGCCACGAGGCACCGGAGAATTACAGCGATCCGGCTAGCTCTTCCGCCAAAACCTGGGCTTTCTTTGCCAGTTCTCGGGCCCGCGCCCAATCGCCCGCACGGCCAGCTTCTCGCGCATCAGAAATAAAGCTGCGCACTTTGGAAGCAAGGTCTGATTGCGTGGCGTTCAACGATTTTCCGGCCGTCGCGGCGAGGTTGCGTTCCGCGGCGCTCAAGCTCTGTTCGGTTTGCCGTTGCAACGAAGCTGATTCTTGCGACGACAACTCAGGAACGATCTGTGGAGTATCAGGCCTTCCGGGCGGTGCATTTTGATTTATGGAAGGGGAAACGTTCCGCGGTCTCGCGGGCGAGGTGCGTGCAACAGCCAGTGGTCCAGGAGGAGGCGGGATTTCCATCCTAAGGTCGGGCACGGGATCTTCGATATCTCCAGTTGAGGAAGATCGTTGAAGCGCCGTTGGCCGTACCAGCACCTCCGTGCTCCAGGGGATGGCATGCTTTCTTTGGGCAGCGCAGCCGCTTACCATAATCGCTGCGGAGCCGAACACGCTGAAGAAAGTCAGCACACTGCTTCGCATCACGGCAATCCGGGGTTGGGCCAAGGTTTCCGTCATCTCCAATAAGGTCCGCGCAAAATTCGGCGTCAGGCTGCGAGCGGAAGCTCGATTCGAAAGGTCGTTCCTTTACCGACCTCCGTTGTAAAATCTATTGAACCGTTGAGAAGCTGCACAATTCGAAATGTGCTGGCAAGTCCGATGCCGCTGCCTCCCGGCCTTGTCGTAAAAAAGAGTTGAAAGACTTTCTGGCGGTGCTCGAGTGGAATTCCTTTGCCGGTGTCGCCCACGGTAATCTCCGCCATCTCTCCGCGGCGGCTCAGCACCAGCCGCAATTGTCCGCCGCTGGGCATCGATTCTCCGGCGTTCAGCACAAGATTCAGCACCGCTTGTTTCAACAGTGCGCGATCGACGTAAACTTCCGGCACGTCGATCGGCAATAGCTGCGCCACTTGGATGTTGGCCTTCTGCATCTGCGGTTGCGCCACCTCGAGAACTTCTTTCAGCAATTCCGCCAGCTGTGTCGGCTCGAGCCGCACGTCCATCGGCCGCGTGAAATCCAGGAACCGCTTCACGACGGCATCGAGGCGGTCGATCTCTTTGTCGAGGACCTGCACGGCCTGCTTCGCGCTGCTGTCGGAATCGGCTGGCAACGATTCTTTCAGATTCTCCAGCCACAGCCGCATCGAATTGAGGGGATTCTTGACTTCGTGCGCGACTCCCGCGGTGATACGTCCCAGCGCGGCGAGGCGCTCGCTCACCTGCAGCTGCGTGTTGATGCTCTCGATCGAATCCAGATCGCGCAGCGTCACTAGCGCGCCCATCCGCTCGCCATCCTCTTGAATCGCCTGGACGCTCACACTGACGCGCCTCTCCCCCTCCATGGTTTTCAGTTCTGTCTCCGCGGCGATCTCCCTTAGTTCATCGCCTTCTATGTGCAGCGCATCGCGCAGCGGATGTCCAATGGGAAATATCTCGGTCACACGCCTGCCAAGAAACTGCCCCGCTGGCGCGCCAAGAAATTTTTCCGCGGCCGGACTGACCATCACCGCCCGCGCGTCCCGTGTAAAGAGCAGCAAGCCGTCTTCCAGTCCGGCCATCACGGAGTTCATGTTTTCACGCATGGTGCTGAAAATCTCATGCACTCCGCGGAGTTGCTGGCCAACCTGCGTAATCTTCCGGCTGACTTGCCCCAGTTCGTCCCCGCTTCCCGCGAAACCTCTGACATCAGGCATTGGCGCATCGTACTGGCCGGCGGAGATACGGTCCAATTGCAAGGAAATGCGAGCCAAGGGCGCCAGGGCGGCCCCGCTGACCACCGCTGCGAGAACAGTGGAAATCACCAGCGCCAGCAGGACAATGGTGCCTAGTTTCCTCACGATCGGCAGAATTTCATTGTTGAGCAAAAGTGCCGAAGATACTGCCACGCGCACTTCACCGAAAGGCTCGTCGCCATAATTGAATTGAAAATCGAGTTCGTACGTGCCACGGGGCCCGGCAAGAACCTTCAACTGATGCAGAATGCCACGCTGTGTGAGTTGCGTGAGCGGCGGCCGCCGCAGCGGAAATTTCCCGACCAAGGATTTATCGGTCGATGCCAGCACTCTCCCTTCGTGGTCTGTGATCGAGACTTCATAAATTCCAGACGAGGCGTTTGCCGCCTGCAACTGAGCTTGTAATCCCTGGCTTGCCCCGAGTGCGTAGGCCACATAATCGTGAACATCATCGGGAGAGTTGGACTCGGGCCGCCAACCCTGCGCCTTGGCATCCCGCAGTGCACCGTTGATCTGTTCAAAAGTGCTCCTGGCAATTTCACTTGCTCTTCGTTCGCTTTGATCGAGTACCTGTTGGAGCAGTTGGGCGAAATACACACCCGACACGGCGGTAACCACTACCAGGACGAGTCCCGTCATCACCAGCGTGAGTTTTGTTCGCAGCCGTAGCTGCATCGCGAGTCCCTACTCTGCCTCGGCGCGTTCGCCGCCGTATTCTTTCAGCTTATTGTGAAGTGTCTTAAGGCTGATGGCGAGCAGTTCGGCAGCCCGCGTCTTGTTGTTCCCGGTGGCATTCAGCGTCTGCAGGATGAGCTCGCGCTCCATCGCATCGACTGTCGTGCCCACTGGAAACTTGATCGAGGACAAATCGCTGGGGCTCTTCGGCGACGTTTTCCCAAACTCTCCCGGCAGGCACGCCCGAGTGATCAGTTCTTTGTCGCACATAATCGACGCGCGCTCGAGGATGTTGCGCAGTTCCCGGATGTTCCCCGGCCAGGTGTGGCTCATGAAAATATCCAGCACTTCCGCGCCTATGCCGCGCACGTGCTTCCCATGCTTGGCGTTGACGTCGCGCAAAATGTGCTCCACCAGCAGAGGAATATCGTCCTTGTGCTCGCGCAGAGGCGGCAAATTGATATGGAAGACGTTCAGCCGGAAATACAAATCCTGCCGCAGCTCCCCGCCGGCCACCGCTTTTTCCGGATCCTTGTTTGTGGCCGCGAGTACCCGCACATCCACCGGCGTCTCGCTCTTGCTTCCCAGCCGCCGCACTTTCCGGTCTTCCAGGACCCGCAGAAGTTTCGCTTGTGTCGGCGCGGGCATCTCGCCGATCTCATCAAGCAGCAAGGTACCCGAGTCAGCCAGTTCGAAGCACCCGATGCGCCGCTCGGCCGCGCCGGTGAATGCGCCCCGTTCATGCCCGAAAATTTCGCTTTCCATTAGCGATTCAGGAATCGCGGAGCAGTTGATGGGCACAAACGGCCCGTTAGCTCGCGGCGATAGTTTGTGGATCGTCCGCGCCACGATCTCTTTTCCAGAACCTGTCTCTCCGGTGATCAGCACAGAGGCCGAACTCGGCGCAGCCATTTCCACGATGCGCATCACTTCCTGCATTGGTTTCGACGCTCCGACGAGTTCGCCCAGCCGTCCCGCCTCGCGTAGTTGCCGCTGCAGCACCACGAGTTGGCGCGCGTCCCGCGCCTTGCTTAATGCGCGGTCGAGCAACGCCCGCAGCACCGGCCCCTTCAGCGGCTTTTCGATGTACCAGAAAGCTCCGGACTCAATGGCCGCCACGGCGCGCTCTTCGCTTCCTTTGCCCGTGATGATTACGGCGGGAACATCCAACAGTTCCGGTCCAAGTTGTTTGAGCAAGTCCAGGCCGTTCATGCCGGGCAATTCGACGTCGGCGATCAATGTATCGGGCTGATAAGTCGCAAATTTTGCCAGCGCCTCTTCCGCCGTGCCCACGCCGAGCACATCAAAGCCCCATCTTTGCAGCAGTTGTTCATAACCCTTTCGCGCGTTGTCCTCATCCTCGACAATCAACACGCGGTCCTTGCGCTCGAGCGGCTCCATCGCGCGCGCCATGCTTCTCGATTCATCGCCCATGCGATTCTGCCTCTCCCACGCGGCTCTTCTTATTTTCGCAGATTGCAGATTCTGGTGCAGGCTGGACACCTCGACTGTAACAAGCTCACCCACGCTTGCCAAGCTTATGCTGCCGCCGCACCGGACCCACGCCCTCTCATTTCCTCCAGACCGAGTGCGCGCTAGAAACGAAAAGCCGGCGCAGCCTCCGTGCTGCGCCGGCTCATCCCCGGCAGCGAACAAGTCTACGATTTGGTTTCAGGCCAAACTTCAGACGCGTCTACTTGGCACACAACCGTCAAGTCTTAAGCGTCGGCGGCCGAATGTCTCCTATTCCTTCACCAGAAACAGGGCCCGTTCCAGCTCCAATTCCAGCTTCGCGCCCTTCGGCAGATCCAGCTCGTGTCCCCGCCCGGTCTCCATCAGGTAGGCAGTGATCGCTCCCAGCGCCGCGCCTTCTGCGGCTTCCTTCTTGTCCTTATCTTTGACGCCTTTCACCGCGCCTAGCGCTGCTCCTGCAGCTGCCGCTTGTGCTGCGTCCTGCTGCGTGCTGCTTCTTCCCTCGATCAGCCCTTCCTGGCCGGGTTTCTTCACACTGTGGTCGCCGGGCACACTCACAACTTCCGCCACGATCGGCAGCCGCCCGAACTTGGTTTGGATCTCATCAAAAGTCAGCCAAAGTCTTGCACGGCCCGCCGTGCCGGCCGATTCCACGTGACTCACGTGCCCCTCGATCTCCGCGCCAGATGGCAAGTAGATTCCATTGCCCGCCTCCAATGGCTCGAGCGTTTTCACTTTGAATTTTGTTTTTTCCGACGTCCCTTTGGTGCCCAACTCATCTTCCAGAGCCACCAGGAACTTTGTCCCCGGTGCGACCCCGTACGTTTCCAGCGGCAACCCATGCCGTTTGCCATCCGCCACTTTAACGGTCTGGGCCTCCGCCTTCCCGATCTGGTCCTCCGAGATAATAGGCCTTTCTGGCGGCTGCTGTGACTGCGTGAGGGTTTGATCTTGTGATGTTTGCTGCCCCACGCAAACCTTTCCGCTTCCGAATGCAACTACGAGAACCACGATCACTGGTAAAATCCGTCCGAATTTCTTTGCCCCCATACCGCCTCCGAAATCCCATCCCAACTACCTCCTATGCAGATAGTTCGCCAGTAGCGCCAGTCTGTTCCATTGCTAAGTGACTGACAAAGCAGCCAGTTGGAGTTATAGCGGCACGGCAAACGCACGCGTATTGGTGTTGTGTCCGGAACTTCCGCCATCTCCGTGCAGTCTAACGCCGACAGTGTCGTGAGAATCGCCAGCAGGCTGAGGGCGTCTTCAGGAGCGCCTACTTGGAGAGGAACCGCCGAATGCGCCGCAAGACGTGCCCGTACATGGCGGGCGTCACAAGGCCCGTCTGGGTGTTCTGCTGGCTCGGGTGATAGACACCAAAGAGCCGCGGGCAGTCGCCCGGCAGTTCTGCTTCCGCTCCATGCGCAAAAGGAAAAGCAGCTCTAGACGCGATCAGCCCACGTTGCTTGAGAACCTCCAGGTACGCCTCCCACGCGATTTTTCCCAGCGCCAACACGGCTCGGGGCTGCAAAATTTCAAGTTCGCGCACCAAATAGCTTCGGCAATTTATGATTTCTGACGGATGAGGTTTGTTTGCGGGAGGCGCGCAGCGAATCGTTGCCGCGATATACGCATTCTCCAGACGCAGGCCATCGTCGCGCCGCACAGACGTAGGCTGATTTGCAAAGCCCGCCTTGAAAAGAGCCGCATATAGAAAATCCCCTGAGCGGTCCCCAGTGAAAACGCGCCCCGTCCGATTTGCGCCATGCGCTGCGGGCGCAAGCCCCAAAATAAGCAGTTCGGCGAGCGAATCGCCGAAACCCGGCACGGGCCTGCCCCAGTAGGTCCAGTCGCGAAATGCACGCCTCTTTTCTCTCGCCACCATCTCGCGGTAGACGACAAGGCGCGGGCACTTTGTGCACGCCACAATCTCCCCATTCAAAATGCCTAGCACCGCGCTTTTATCGCTCATGATTGGGAAAGATGCTTAGGAGGGCTTGCGTGCCATCATGGAGTTTAATTCGGCATAAGGAATAGTCACCTGCGTCAACGACTCGTAAGTTCCGTGCGCCAGCCAATCTTTCGCAACCCGCCGGAATGCTCCCATCGCGGAGCGCATGGCCGAAGATCCCGCGCTCACTCTTGCTACTCCCATTTTTTCAAGCTCGTCGAGCGAAGGACAACCCGGCGACGCCAGAATGTTCAGAGGCGCGCCAAGAGTCTTCACCAGTTTCGTTATGATTTCCCGATCGCATAATCCCGGCACGAACAAGCAATCCGCTCCTGCCTCTCGATACGCGCGCAAGCGTTCGACCGTCCGCCCAAATCGCGTAGCCTCCGGCCCGATCGGCATAAGGTAGATGTCCGTCCGCGCGTTGATCACCACCGGCACTCCCAGCGCCGTCGAAGTCTCCTGAATCGTGCGAATCTTCTTCACTTGCAGTCCGAGCTCCACGTGCGAGCCCTCATCGTCTCCTGTTACGTCTTCGAAGTTCAGGCCCACCGCTCCCGCGGCCACCATGGCGCGGGTAAACTCAGCGATCTCTTCCGGCGTTTTGCCGTAGCCAGACTCCAAGTCAGCAGTGACCGGGACACGCACCGAACGCGTAATCCTCGCCACAGCATCCAACATTTCGCCGCGAGATATTCTCTGCCCATCGGGGTATCCAAGAGAAAACGCCACAGCCGCGCTGCTAGTCGCAATCGCCGGATGGCCAAGCTCCTCCAGGATTCGCGCGCTGACCACGTCCCACGCATTCGGCAACGCCAAAATCCGAGGCCCGTGATGCAGCTTCCTGAGTTTCTCTGCCTTTTCTGCTTGTGCTTTGATGTCCATCTTAACTCTCCGGCGGAACAGTTTCCGGCCCTCTTCCCTCGGCTAAAGCGTAGTGATTCGCCGTCTAGGACAAAACATCCAATTTGGAGAGCCTTTTCTGACCGCAGAAAATCTCGACCTTTGCTGACCCCTCATGAAACCTGCTTCATTTCGCTTTGAGCACGTCGGCCAGTGCCACTGCGTCGTTGTGCTCCTCATCTTTTGCCCCATAAAGTAATGTAAGCGTTCCGTGCTCCTTCGCCATTTTCTTCAGTTCCGCGAGGAGTTCCGTCTTCCTTTCAAGTTCTCTCCGGTATCTCTTCTGAAATTCGCTCCATTTCTCCGGCTCATGCCCAAACCACTTTCGCAACGCAGTGCTCGGAGCCACATCCTTCATCCACACATCCACGCGCGCAGTCTCTTTTTTCATTCCCCGTGGCCACAATCGATCTACAAGCACGCGCCATCCGTCTGCTTTCGCAGGTTTCTCGTAGACGCGCTTGATCTCGATCATCTTTGCATTACCTGTGCTTGCATTCTTTCGTTTCTGGAACCACTAAAACAGGCTTTTCGTACTCCCTCACTGCAAGAGCGCCAGCACTTCTTCATGAATCTTCCCGTTCGTGCTCACGAGACTTCCGCTGTAGATCGTCCGCTTGCCGTTCACATCCGTCGCTCGGCCGCCGGCCTCTTCCACGATTAGCCCTGTCGGCGCCAGGTCCCACGGTTTCGAATGCAAATCCACGGCCGCCTCGATCGACCCTTCGGCCACCAGCATGTGCTTCCAAAATCCGCCAAAGGAGCGCCCGTACCGGGCCGCATCCAATACCAGACGCATTTTTTCCGTGTTCCTTCGATTGCTGTTTGGCCCGGTGCCTCCCGTCAGGACCATCCCGCCCTTCAATAGCTCCACATTCGAAACACTCATTTTTTTTCCGTTCCTCCATGCGCCTTCGCCGCGATACGCCCACCAGCGCATGCCCAGTGCCGGCGCGCTCACCATCGCTGACACGATTTCGCCATCGCGCTCGATCCCCAGCAGCGTCCCAAACGTTGCGATCCCCCGCGAAAACTCCTCTGTTCCATCGATGGGATCAATGATCAATCGGGCCCGGCCCGTCGCGGCCGGGGCCTTCGCATTCCCGCCGCCCATCTCTTCGCCCAGGACGTCCATCGCCAATCCGCTCGCGGCCACTTTGGCCCGCGCCATCTCTTCCACCCCGCGGTCCGCCTGCGTCACGGCCGATCCATCGTCCTTCTTGTCGATGTGAATTTCTTTCGTCCCGAAAAAACGCATCGAAATCGCATCCGCCTCCTTCGCGAGTTCTTCCAGCAACGGTCCATACTCCTCTTGGTATCCCATTCCTTCTCCCGGCAACCAGCGGCTTCGATCCAATCAGGTTCCTGCACGTTCTTGGCCCTTCAGCTTCAACTCTCGACTTCCGACTTCTTGCTCTCCTCCAATTGACACCACTATCTTCCGCCTCTAGCATACAAAGGAATGGCCATGAGTGCCCAAGCCGACAGCGGCACCGTCCTCGACCGCATCTTGCACGCGCGCCGTCTTGAGGTCGACCACCGCAAACGCGTCCTTCCGGAAGCAGCCCTCCGCTACGGAGTCAAGGCCGCAACGCCGCTCCGCGATTTTCCGGCCGCGCTCAGGTCCAACTCCCTCAACATTATCGCAGAGCTCAAGCCCGCTTCTCCCTCAAAAGGAATTCTGCGCGATCCATTCCATCCGGTTGAGTTAGCCTGCTCGTTGGAAGCGGCAGGCGCGGCCGTGCTCTCCGTGCTCACCGAGGGAGAGTTCTTTCGCGGCTCCTTGAAAAATCTCCGGGACGCGCGCAATGCCGTAAAGCTCCCCGTCTTCCGCAAGGACTTTATCTTTGATCCCTGGCAGGTCTGGGAAACACGCGCCAACGATGCCGACAGCTTTCTTCTCATCGTCGCTGCTCTCGGCGACGAGCTTCTTCGCGACCTTATCCTTCTCGGCCGCGACATTGGCATGGAGCCCCTCGTCGAGGTTCACACCGCCGCCGAGCTCGACCGCGCACTTGCCGCAGACGCCCGCATCGTCGGCGTCAACAATCGCGACCTGAAAACTCTCGCCCTCCGCGTCGAGACCTCCTTCGAGCTGATCGACCGCATTCCAGACTCCTGCATCGCCGTCAGCGAATCTGGTCTGCGAACTCATGACGATCTCGCCAAACTCCGCATCGCCGGCTTCGACGCTTTTCTCATCGGCGAAAGCCTCATGCTCTCGTCCGATCCGGCGGCCGCTCTTGGAGGTTTTCTCGGCCGGTCCGCTCTGCCGGTTTAGCCCGCCATGATCCTCGTCAAGATCTGCGGCATCACCAATTGGCCGGACGCCACGGCCGCCTGCGACGCGGGCGCCAACATGCTTGGCTTCAACTTTTACGAGAAAAGCCTGCGGCGCGTTTCCACCGTCGAAGCCGCCACCATCCGCGCGAAGCTCCCTTCGGGCGTCCAGGCCGTCGGGCTCTTCGTGAACGCCAAGCCGGCGGAAATCAATTCTCTTCACGCTTTTGTGAGATTCACTGCCGCGCAACTCCACGGTGATGAAACTCCCACAGTGGTTTCCGAAGTCACCCGCACTGTTCCTGTAATCAAGGCCTTTCGAGTTGCCGCAGATTTTCCGCTCTCCACACTCGACAAGTATCACGACGCTTTTGCATTCTTGCTGGATGGCTCTCGATCCGGCCAATTTGGCGGCACGGGAACCAGCGCCGATTGGAATGTCGCCCGGCGCGCCGTCGCCGCGCACCGTATCATTTTAGCGGGTGGCCTAACGCCAGAGAATGTAGGCGCCGCGATTCGCTCCGTGCGGCCCTATGCGGTTGACGTGGCCAGCGGCGTCGAATCGAAGCCCGGTAAGAAGGATCACATGCGGCTCAAGGAATTTATCGAAGAAGTTCGCCGCGCTGAACAGGAGTTGGACGCTCCTCTAAAGGGACAGCCCGCATTATGAGTTCAACCCTCCATTCCGCCACGCTTGCTCCCGGACGTTTCGGCCCCTACGGCGGCCGCTATGTTCCCGAAACTCTAATGGTGCCGCTGTTCGAACTTGAGCGCGCCTACGAAGCCGCAAAAACGGATCCTCGCTTTCAAGCGGAATTCGCCGATCTGCTAAAGAATTTTGCTGGCCGTCCCACGCCTCTGCAATTTGCTTCGCGCCTCACGGCCCACCTTGGCGGCCCTCGCATCTACCTCAAGCGTGAGGATCTGCTCCACACCGGCGCGCACAAAATAAACAACGCTATCGGCCAGGGCTTGCTCGCAGTGAAAATGGGCAAGCCGCGTATCGTCGCGGAAACTGGTGCAGGCCAGCACGGCGTCGCCTCCGCCACTGTCGCCGCGCATCTCGGCCTCGAATGCGTCGTCTACATGGGCACGGCAGACATGGCCCGCCAGGCGCTCAACGTCTCGCGCATGCGCATGCTCGGCGCGCAGGTAGTCGGCGTCGATTCCGGCAGCCGCACCTTGAAAGACGCCATCAACGAAGCCATGCGCGACTGGGTCACCAACGTCCGCAACACGCACTATCTTCTCGGCTCCGTTCTCGGCGCGCATCCCTACCCGATAATGGTCCGCGATTTTCAGTCTGTCATCGGCCGCGAAGCCCGAGAACAAATTCTCGCCGCGGAAAAACGTCTCCCCACGCATTTGTTTGCTTGCGTTGGCGGCGGTTCGAACGCTATCGGTCTCTTCCACCAGTTTATGCGCGATCCTTCCGTGAAAATGGTCGGCATCGAAGCAGGCGGCCGCGGCGGCCAGCTTGGCGAACACGCCGCGCGCCTCGCCGCGCATCAAGGCTTCACGGGTGCTCGCCCCGGCGTCTTGCAAGGCACCTACACCTACATTCTGCAAACCGAAGACGGCCAGATCGCCACCACGCATTCCATTTCCGCTGGCCTCGACTATCCCGCCATCGGCCCCGAGCACGCCTGGCTCGCCGACGAAGGCCGCGCCGAATACTCCGCTGTCTCCGATTCCGCCGCGCTCGAAGCCGCGCGTCTCCTCTCGCGCATCGAAGGCATTATCCCCGCGCTAGAATCCGCCCACGCCATCGCTGGTCTAATCGAACGCGCCCCCAAAATGTCCAGCGACGACGTCGTCATCCTCAACCTCTCCGGCCGCGGCGACAAGGACATGGACACTTATTCACGCCTGCTCTAAGCTTTATCCTTCGTTAAAATCCCATGACCGCCGCAAACTCAACCCAGACTCGCATCTCCAGACAGTTCGCCGCGCTCCGCGAATCCGGTGAACTCGGCATTGTTGCGTACATCACCGCAGGCGATCCATCGCTCGATGCCACGCACAAATTCGTTCTCGCCCTCGCCGAAGCCGGCGCCGACGTCATCGAACTCGGCATCCCTTTCAGTGACCCCCTAGCTGACGGTCCCACAATTCAGCGCGCCTCCGAACGCGCCCTCAAAGCGCACACGACGCTGGCTCAAGTCATCGACCTGGTCCGCGAAATCCGTAAATCCAGTGAAGTTCCTCTCGTCCTCTTCAGTTACTACAATCCCGTTTTGCAAATGGGCCTCGAGAAATTCGCTTCTGCTGCGTCAGCCGCCGGCGCCGACGGCGTCCTTATCACCGATCTCACTCCCGAAGAATCGGACGACTATCGCCAAATTCTAGCCGCGCATCATCTCGACACGATTTTCCTCGGCGCTCCCACCTCCACTGACGATCGCTTGGCCAAAATCGCTGCCGTGTCCTCCGGCTTTCTCTATCTCATCTCCCGCACTGGCGTAACTGGTGCGAAAGACGCTCTCCCCGACGATCTCCCCGCACTTCTTCGCCGCGCCCGCAAAGTCACCCAACTTCCCCTCGCCGTCGGCTTCGGCATCTCCCTCCCCGGCCACGTCTCGGTACTCGGCGGCCTCGCCGACGCCGCGGTCGTCGGCTCCGCCCTAGTATCCGAAATCGAAAAAGCCACAGCCGCAACTCCCTCACCCTCAAACATCGACACAGCCGCCGCGGCCCTAGCCACTCGCATCCGTTCGCTTAAACAAGCCGCCCGCCACGGCCTCTCCCGCCGCGAGGTCGCTCCATGAACCTCAGTGATTGGCGACGCCGCATCGACGAAATCGACAAGAAGCTCGTCGAGCTCCTCAATGAGCGATCTCAATGCGCCCTCGAAATAGGCAAGTTAAAACAGGCGGCCAATATCCCGCTCTATCAACCGGACCGCGAGAACGAAGTCCTGGCCAACGCAGAACGCACCAACCCCGGCCCGCTCACCGACGCCGCCATCCGCCGCCTTTTCGAGCGCATCATTGACGAAGCCCGCGCGGCCGAACGCAACGCCATGCACGCGGACGGCGCCAAGGAGAAACGCCCGAAAGAAGGGAATTAACAGTCGGCTCGCGAAGTCACATTCGTGATCGGTATTTCGTTTCTGGTTTTGTAGGCGCCGGGCTTTAGCCCGGCATCTTTGCTGTGTAGAATTCGCCGCAATCGAAAGGGAATTAGGACTAACCATGGTCATCGTAATGCAAGAAGGCGCCAACGACGCCCAAATCCAGCACGTCATCGATCGCCTGGTCGCCGCGGGCTTCAACGTTCATCGCTCCACCGGCGAATCCCACACCGTTCTCGGCGCCGTCGGCGTCCATCGCGATTTCGATCACCGCGATTTTGAGCTTCTCGAAGGCGTGCGCGAAGTCATGCGCATCACGCAACCCTTCAAGCTCGCCAGCCGCCAGTTCAAGCCCGAAGGCACCATCGTCGATCTCGGACGGGGCGTAAAAATCGGCGGCAATGAAGTTGTCGTCGCAGCCGGTCCCTGCTCCGTCGAATCCCGCGAACAAATCCTTTCCGTCGCGGAAAGCGTCGCCAAAGCCGGTGCAAAAATTCTCCGCGCAGGCGCTTTCAAGCCGCGCACCTCACCTTACGCTTTTCAAGGCCTCGGCGAAGCAGGACTCAAGCTCATGCGCGAAGCCGCCGACAAATTCAATCTCTTCACCGTCAGCGAGGTAATGGACCTCTCGCAGATCCAGATGATGTCCGAGTACGTCGATATCTTTCAGGTCGGCGCGCGCAACATGCAAAACTACTATCTCCTCCGCGCTCTCGGCGAAATCCGCAAACCCGTCCTGCTCAAGCGCGGCCTCTCCGCCACCATGGAAGAGCTTCTCCTCAGCGCCGAATACATCCTCGCCGGCGGCAACTACAACGTCATCCTTTGCGAACGCGGCATCCGCACCTTCGAAACCTACACTCGCAACACGCTCGACATCGCCGCCATCCCCGTCATCAAAAAACTTTCTCACCTGCCCATGCTCGCCGATCCTTCCCACGGCACCGGACGCCGCGACAAAGTTCCTCCCATGGCCCGCGCCGCCGTAGCCGCTGGCGCCGACGGCCTCCTCATCGAAGTCCACAACGACCCCGATCACGCGCTCTCCGACGGGGCACAATCCCTTCACCCCGACGACTTCACTCAACTCATGGCCGAGCTCCGCATCATCGCCCCAGCCATCGGCCGCCGCATGGCCTGACTCATGCCTTCCGCCCATCTCATCAACCGCGTCACCATCTTCGGCACCGGCCTGATCGGCGGTTCCTTCGCGCTCGCTCTCCGCAAATACATCGCCGACATCCACATCACCGGCTGGGATCGTCCAGAAGTCCTCCTCGAAGCGCAATCTCGCGGCGCGATCGACGCCGCCTTCTCCGCCGACCTAGCCCCCGCCCTCGAAAACGCCGATCTCGTCTACATCGCCCTCCCCATCGGCGTCACTCTAGATCTCCTGCCAGAAATCGCTCGCCTAGCCCCGCCCGACTCTCTCATCACCGACGCATGCAGCACCAAAGTTCGCATCGTCGAATCCGCCCTCGAACACTTTCCGGAAGACTCCAGCAAACTCTTTCTCGGCGGACATCCCATGGCGGGCAAGGAACTCGCCGGTATCGCCCACGCCGACGCTGACCTCTTCCGCAACAACACCTACGCCCTCATCGGCGCATCCCCCGATCAAAACGACGCACGCATCTCCGCCTTCGTGAAAATCCTCGAAAAAATCGGCGCCCGCCCCCTCTGGCTAGGTGCCCAGCAACACGACTACGCCGTTGGCCTGGCCTCCCATCTCCCCCAGCTAGCCGCCGTTGCCCTCGCCTCTTTCCTCTACGATCATCTCGACGAGAACGGTCTCCCCATCACTCTCGCTGGCCCCGGTCTCCGCGACTCCCTCCGCCTTGCCGGCAGCCCCTACTCCACCTGGCGCGACATCGTCCTCACCAACAAAGACTTCCTCTCCGCCGCCCTCGACCTCTTCGCCCGCCGCCTCGACGATCTCCGCGAACGCCTCGCCTCCCGCGACCTCGAAGCCGACTTCGACGCCGCCAACGAACTCTACAAACTCCTCCGTTCCCTGTAGGGGCACGGCATGCCGTGCCCGTCCCGGCCGCCGTTCATGCACACCACTCCCTGCGTGCTCCACGCATCCCTTTTTTATTTTCTTATTGCAGATTGGCCTTCTCAACCAACGGCAGGTCCTGCGACGATCCCCCCGCCATAAACGTGTATCCCCCAGCCACCAGCTTCCACGCGCCGCCAGCCTCATCGTAGATCGACAAATACTTGGGATCGATGCTTACGCTCACAGCTTTGCTCTCCCCCGCTTTCAACCACACCTTGCTCCAACCGACTAACCGCTTCGGCGGTTCTCCGGCGCTTGCTGGCAGCGCCGCATACACTTCCGCAATCTCAGCTCCGTCGCGGGTCCCGGTATTTTTCACCGCAAAGCTCACGCCGGTTTCTTTTCCTGCCGTCACTTTTAACCCCGAATAGGCAAACGTCGTGTACGACAACCCGTATCCAAACGGAAACAACACCGCCTTCTTTTCCGCGTCGTACCACTTGTACCCCACCTTCAGTCCCTCGTCGTATTTCACGCTAAACGTCGGCTTCGCTTCGCCTGACTTCATCACCGCCGCTTCTCCCTTCTGCCCCGGCCCCGGTTTCACGAGCTGCGGGTGCGGCAAATCCGCCTCACTCTTTGGAAACGTCATCGGCAATTTCGCGCTCGGATTCACGTCGCCGTTCAAAATGTTCGCTACCGCGTCCGCGCCTCCGCTCCCCCCATACCACGCTTCCAAAACAGCCCCAACCTTATCAAGCCACGGCATCGTCACTGCCGTCCCCGTCTCCAGCACCACAATCGTCTTCGGATTTGCCGCAGCCACGGCCTCAATAATCTCGTCCTGCTTCACGGGCAGCGACAAATTCTCCAGGTCCATCCCTTCGCTGATCCACTGGTACGCGAACACTATCGCCACATCCGACCTCTTCGCCAGCGCCGCAGCACTCGCCAGATTCGCCCCCGAATCAAACTGCACTTTCGCTCCCGGAAACTTCGCTTGCAGCGTCAGCGCGGGTGACGGCGGGAACCACACTTGCGCCTGCCATCCCGCCGACGGCCTTCCCGGCGCATCCACCTGCGCCGACCCGCCGCCAGACATCATCCCCTCGCTCGCGTGTGGCCCAATCACCGCAATCGACTTCACCGCCGCGCCGCTCAGCGGCAGCAGTCCGCCAGCGTTCTTCAACAGCACCGCGCTCTGCTCCTCAATTTTCCGCGCCGTCGCCAGGTTACCCTCAACATCCACCACACCCTTCTGTGTCGGGTGATCGACGATCCCGCACGCAAACTCCGACCGCAGCACCCGCCTCACATGCTCATCCAGCTCCGCCGTCGAAACCTTGCCCGCCTCCACCGCCGCCTTCAGCTTCGCCCCAAAAAACTCATCCAGCGGCTCCTCATTGTCCAGACCCGCTGCAGATGCCTTCACCGTGCTGTGCGTTCCGCCCCAATCCGACACCACGAAACCCTTGAATCCCCAGTCCTTCTTGAGCACGTCCGTGAGCAAATATTTATTCTCACAAGCAAAATCCCCATTCACCGCGTTGTACGAGCACATCACCGCTCCCGGCTGTGCAATCCCGACGCCGATCTCGAACGCCAAAAGATCGCTCTCTCGAAAAGCCCTCTTCTCGATGATAGCGCCCACCTCATTCCGCCCGCTTTCCTGATCATTCAGCGCGTAATGCTTGATGTCCCCAATCACGTGCTGTGCCTGCTCGCACTTCATCAAATTTCCCACCAGCGTCCCCGCCAGCACCGGATCCTCGCCCATGTACTCAAACGTCCTGCCGTTCCGCGGCTCGCGCGTCAGATTCACGCCTCCGCCCAGCGTCATGTTGTACCCCTGAGCCCGCAGCTCTTTCCCAATCACCGTCCCATACGCGCACGCCGCCTCTGCATCCCAGCTCGCCGCCGCTCCCACATTGGAAGGCAGCGCCGTCGAATATCGCCCATTCTCCGCGCTGCTCCTTATTCCGTACGCCGCATCGCTCATCTGCACAATCGGAATCCCAAGTCGCGGTACCCCCAGAATAAATCCCGCACCGCCGTTTCCCAGCTCTGGCTCAGGGTTCTGCACCTCCCTCGGCCAGCCCGGCATCCCCATTCCATGCAACAGATCAATCTTCTCGTCCAGCGTCATCTCTTTGAGTACCATCGCCGCCCGCTCGTCCGGAGAAAGGCTCGCGTTCATCCACGGATGATTCCGGTCTTCTTTGACCTGCTGCCCATGCATTCGGTGTTGCGCACAAACGGTTGTGGCATATCCAAGGCTTACGACCACAATTCCGGCAAGCACACAAATACCAACTGTCGCGGCAGCTTTGCGCCGCGAACCCCATAACTCATTCATTTTCATCGGGACCATCCTCGGCCATGAAATAAATTTCACTATAATATCGATATTTCTCATTAAAGCCACAACCAAAGCGCATCCGCGGTCGGATTCTCCATCCTCCACAATCGTAGGGGCACGGCATGCCGTGCCCGACGCCCCCTCATAAGGGCCCATCGACGCAACCTTCCCTTTATGCGATCCCCCGGTACTCCGCTTAGCCTGCCCTTCACGAACTTCCATCTTGGGTTTTGTCCTTGACAATTGGTTACTCCTAGCGTATAATATAACTTAGGTAACATTATGGCTGCCTTCCCGTAGCGCCAGCATCCCTGCTGGCGTTTTTGTTTTAGCAGGAGCTTCGTCCCTAAGCTCTTTAGAATCCGCACTTACGAAAAACATGCTCGTAACCCCTTTGGAATCTGCACTTCCAAAACACGAGACTTAAAGTCCTTTAGAATCCGCACTTACAAAAAAAGGGGGGAGGGGGTAGGGTAGGGGTAGGTACAGACCGGGCACATCCCAGACAGAATGGACCGTGCGTTCCACCCGACGAGTGCGCGCAGTCTCCGTCGAGGAAACTCAAGACTTTACGGATTCCGAGCCCCTTCCATCCAGCTCGGCCTTCGCGCTTCTAGCCTCTTGGAGTAAACTGCTCCGGCACCGGTAGCACAGGCTTCAGCCTGTGCGCTTTTCTCTGCTGCAATCGAGGTCTCGGTCGTGGATAAACGCATCGACTCCGCCGACGTAGCCATCGAAAATCTGGCCGACGGCGCCACCATCCTCATGGGCGGCTTCGGCCTCTGCGGCATCCCGGAAAACCTGATTGCCGCCGTCCGCCGCAAAGACGCCAAAGACCTCACCATCGTAAGCAACAACGCCGGCATCGACGACTTCGGCATCGGCCTGCTCCTCCAGAATCGCCAGGTCAAGAAAATGGTCTCGACCTATGTCGGAGAAAACAAGCTCTTCGAGCAGTTGGTCCTCAGCGGCGAGCTGCAAGTTGAGCTGAATCCTCAAGGCACCCTCGCCGAACGCCTCCGTGCCGGCGGCGCAGGCATTCCCGCGTTCTACACCCCCACCGGTGTCGGCACCATGGTCGCCGAAGGCAAGGAAACGCGCGATTTCGGCGGCCGCCAGTACGTCCTCGAGCGCGCCATCCGTGGCAACTTTGCCTTCATCAAAGCGTGGAAGGGCGACCGCTGGGGCAACCTCATCTACAGAAAAACCGCCCGCAACTTCAATCCCATGATGGCCACCGCCGCCGACTACGTAATAGCCGAAGTGGAAGAGCTCGTAGACCTCGGCCAACTCCCCCCGGACCAAGTCCACACGCCCGGCATCTTCATCAACGCTATCCTGCAAGGCCCAAAATACGAAAAGCGCATCGAGCGCCGCACCACGAGAAAATTATGACCTCACGCTTCAGTTTCGCGGCGTTCGTTTTGGTGGCTTCACTACTTGCGCTGACGGAGCGTCTCTCCAGCGATTCACCTGCGACATTTGATGGCACTCGCGCTTATGAGCATGTCCGCCATCTCGTGGAGATCGGCCCGCGGCCACCTGCGTCTGAGGGAATTCACCGCGCTCAGGCCTATATCATTGGCCAACTCAAAAGCTTCGGCTGCCCTGTTGAAGAGCACGATTTTCATGGCTCGACGATTCTCGGCAGTCTTGAGATGAAAAATATCGTCGTCAAACTTCCCGGAACCAATCCCGGCATCGTCCTCTACACCACGCACTACGATACTGTGCGCATCCCGAACTTCGTCGGGGCGGATGACGGTGGCTCCGGCACGGGAACCCTGCTCGAGCTTGCCCGCCTCTTCTGCGCTCGCAAAAATGTGCTCAATGTATGGATTGTTTTCTTCGACGGTGAAGAAGCGCAAGGCAACTGGTCGGACAAACCTAGCGTTCAGTGGAACAATGATGGCAGCAACAACACCTACGGCAGCCGCGAAATGGCCGCTCAAATGGCGCTTTCCGCCGATCTCAAGCGCACCAAAGCCATGATCCTGGCCGACATGATTGGTCCCACCAATGTCAGAATCACGCGCGACACGGGATCCACCCGCTGGCTCACAGATTTCATTTGGGACACCGCTGCTCAACTCGGCTACAAAAACAATTTCGTCAACGAGGACTATGGCGTTGGCGGCGACGACCATTTCTCCTTCATCCGCCGCGGTGTCGCCGGCTGCGACCTAATCGACTTTTCCGTACGGGACACCTACTGGCACACGCCGCAAGACACGCTAGACAAGGTGGATCAGCATAGTCTCGCGGTTGTTGGGCACGTCCTCGCCGAAACGTTGCCCAGATTTGAGAAGAAATTCCGGTAGACTTTTGTAGATGCCGGGCTTCAGCCCGGCGCATTTGTTTTTTTGATATTCGTTGTTAGCTGTAAACTGTCGACTGTAAACTTCTTATGCCCTTGACTGACGACCAAAAACGCGAACGCATCGCCCGCCGCATCGCTCTCGAACTGCGCGACGGCTATTACGTGAACCTCGGTATCGGCATGCCCACCCTCGTCGCCAACTACGTCCCCAAAGGCATGGATGTCATTCTTCAATCGGAAAACGGCATGCTCGGCGTCGGTCCCTATCCGCTCGATTCCGAAGTCGATCCCGACCTCATCAACGCGGGGAAAGAGACCGTCACTGAGCTTCCCGGCACGGCTTATTTTTCTTCCGCGGATTCGTTTGCCATGATTCGCGGAGGCCACGTCGATCTGACGGTCCTCGGCGCGCTCCAGGTCGATGAAAAGGGAACGCTCGCCAACTGGGCCATCCCCAGGAAAATGCTGAAAGGCATGGGCGGCGCGATGGACCTTGTCGCGGGTGCAAAGCGCGTGTTCATCGCCATGGAGCACGCCACGCGCGACAACAAGCCGAAAATCCTGAAAAAATGCACGCTCCCGCTCACCGGCGTCGAAGTCGTAGATCACATCGTCACCGAGCTCGCCTTTATTGACGTCACCCCAGAAGGCCTTCTGCTCCGCGAGCTGGCCCCGGACGCAACTCTTCAGCAGGTCCAATCCCTCACAGAACCCAAACTGCTGCTTCCGTCTGGCGGTCCCAAAGTCATGCCCGTCTGAGACCGCTGCGCTTTTCGGTTCTTAGGAAGACGAAGAGCTGCTCAGGTTCCGGGCCGTGCTGAACGAGTAGTGAAGCGCGGAAACGATGCTGAAAAACGTAACGCCGTACACAAGCAGATGGATGATGTTTGTCAGACGGAAATCCGGATACGCAGCGGAAAAAACGACGGTGAACACCAGGATGATCTGAGTTGCCGTGGTCAATTTGCCGAGGATACTTGGCGGAAAAGGCCGGTAACCCGAAATCAGCAGAATCACGACGGCCACAATAAGGATCAGTATGTCTCGGCTGAAAACAATGATAGTGAGCCACCACGCGATCTGTTTCTTGAATGCCAGAATAATGAAAGAAGACGAGAGTAGAAGTTTGTCGGCGATTGGATCGAGATACGCGCCTAGAGACGATCGCTGGTTGAGACTCCGAGCCAGAAGGCCGTCAACGCCATCCGAAAGCCCGGCTACAACGAGGACCAGCAGCGCCCATTTATAACTCTCATAGGAAATAAGAATGAGAAAGAACGGCAGGAAGCCGAGTCGCAGCAAAGTGATTTGATTCGGAACCGTCCAGATGCCGCCTGTCATTGCAAATTAGGATAGCGCAGTTCGGTTGGCGCGCGTCAGGCGAATTGCGAGAGGTAGTCGGTAAGAGTGCGGCCAATTTTGCGAGCGAAGAGTTCGTTCATCGAAGGGATGGAGCCCGTCGGCTCATCGAGAGAAACGCGCTCGACGCGGTTCATCGGGAAGAAAATCGTGGGCAACCCGATGCGCTCGCCATCCGGCTCGTTGATCTGCCGGATAAAATGATCAAAGGAATTCAGATCGATGCCGCGAAGCGTGACGCCGGATGGATTAATGTCCAAAAGCTCGCCCCAAACTTTCTCTTTGGGCGAGTGCAAACTCACAACGACAATGGAATGCGGATCCACGGCTGACGTTTTGTACTGACAGTAGAGTAGCGCACTTTTTCCTGCCGCGGGGAAGGATTGTGTTGACTCTCCAGGTAGAGGATCACGGTAGTGCATAATCATCAACACGAAACTCGCGAGCACCACCAGTCCCGCGAGCCATCCCAGAGCATAAGCACGCCGGCGTTCATTCGCGTTCTCTGGTTGACGGTCCGCGAATAGTTTCCCCAAAACGAATCCGGCTGCCAGCCCGGCTCCGTGCGCGTAGTTGTCTATCCCCATGCCCATGAAGCCGATGGCGAAAAGAATGACGACGGAACTGACCAATCGTGAGCGCAGTTCGCGCATGTAGGAGCCGCCACGCTTCGTGGTGATCGCCAACATCACGCCGACAAGCCCCAACAATGCGCCGCTCGCTCCGAGTGAGAAGTTGCCAAATCCCGCGCTCACTAAAAAGCCGAACGCTCCCGCAAAGACATAGATAAACAGATATCGCGCAGACCCATACAGTTCTTCGATCGCCGGCCCGAGTTGCAGCAACGCCATCATGTTGAATCCGATGTGAAGCAAGCCGCCGTGCAAGAACATTGCGGTGACGACCCTCCACCATTCATGCATGTAGAAAATAGAGAACGGAAAGCTCGCCCCCAGCCGGTATTGCGTCGCCCCGCCTAGCCCCCACAGGATGCTCAGACCCTTTCCTCCTCCTGCAGCGACAAGTGCCATCCAGCTGATACCCAGCATCAAGATGTTCGCGATCAAAAGCGCCGTGGTTACGGGAGCTTCGTGCTCCCCGAAGACTCCGGAAAATTTCTTGCTAAAAGCCGCGAGAGAAAAGCGCAGGCTCGTGCCGCAAACGTGACACTTCGTGGCGCTGATACCCACAAGCGAGCCGCAAGCAGGGCAGAGCTGCGGACGCGGTCCCTGCTCGCCGCCTCCGCCGCCGCCAAATAATCCCCGCATCGTGCTTTTCCAGCGCTCCAAGCGCCGCTGCCACTCATAGGAAAGCGCCAAATCTCCTCCTTGCGACCCACGCACTGCGTTCCTATAATACAGAATTCACGGGTTTTTACTGCGAATGAGGAGCCGTAGGCATCACCATGGACAAATTCGAAGAATTCGGCCGCCGCATCGACGAGGAGGTATCGCGCTTGAAGAACATCAACAGCTTTGAGGATTTTGGAAAGCGTGTGGACGAGGAACTCAAGCGCGTGAAAAGCTTTGTGAAAGATGACGTAGCGCCGGAAACGGAAAAGCGCACCGCGCAATTCTTGCGCGAGGTTTCCGAAAAGCTCACCGAGGCGGCAGCGTGGATCGAATCGCGCAACGCCTCGCGCTCCGAGAAGGATTCGCAGAAACCACCGTCGCAATCATGATGCGAGCCGACTAGTGACCTCCTGCAAGGCCACGCACCACTGCACTAACCTTTTCCTCCTGCTGAATTTCGCCTGCCTTATCCTGCTTGCTGGTTGTGGCACTCGACACTTAACGGCAAATCCGCCGGTTTCGACTTCCGCGCCGGAAGGTTCCGGCGAGCCAGCAAATCACCCCGCCGGGGCAGAACCCAGGGCAACGCCGGCGCCGCCACTTCCTCCACCTTCGCCAAGGCGCGGCAAGCCTTCCGCCAACCCTGCGCCGGAAGGCTACACGGAAGAGGGCAACGCTTCATGGTATGGAGTGCCCTTCAACGGCCGGCGCGCTTCCAACGGCGAAATCTACGACATGTACAAATTGACGGCCGCGCACCGCACGCTGCCGTTTGAAACCATGGTGCGCGTAACCAATCTCCAAAACGGAAAAACGACGACCGTCCGAATCACGGATCGTGGGCCGTTTGTCGAAAACCGCATCATCGATCTTTCGCTGGCCGCGGCACGCGAGATTGAGTCTGTCGGACCGGGAGTCGTGCCCGTTCGCGTCGAGGTTCTCACGCCCGGCATCGATCCCACGGGCGGCTACTTTACGGTGCAAGTCGGCGCGTTTCGCGATCCTAACAACGCGCAACGGCTGCGCGACCGCTTGAATCTTTCGTATTCGCCGATTTTCATTCAACAGTACGATTCGCCTGATGGACTCTATTACCGCGTGCGCGTCGGAAAAATTTCCGGAGAAGATGCCGCGCGCCAGTTTGGCGAACAACTGCGCAACCGTGAGGGATTTACCCCGTTCGTTGTGCGCCTGGACGAAGGCGCGCCTGCAGGAGGGAATAGATGAGCGCTGACTGTCTATTTTGTAAAATCGCCGCGAAACAGATTCCATCCAAAGTCGTTTACGAAGATCCTGAGATTTTCGCGTTCGAAGACATCAGCCCGCAAGCGCCGACGCACATACTGCTCTGCCCGCGAAAGCATTTTGTCTCGCTGGACGATGCGCAGCCCGAGGATCAAGCGGTGATCGGCAAGCTGCATCTGGTTGCCGCGCAGCTAGCCCGCGAACGCAATCTGCTGGCGGGCTATCGCACCGTCTTCAACAATGGCACTGGCGCCGGCCAGTCCGTCTTTCACCTTCATCTGCACTTGCTGGGTGGACGCCGATTCCGCTGGCCGCCGGGGTAGTGGGGATGCAAGCGCGCGAACCGGCGCGAGTGCAGTGGATCGCCGAGGTCAAAAACTGTGAGAGACAAAGAGCACAGACTAAAGTCTGTGCCACCGGACTCTCATTCATAGCGGAGGGCGATGATTGGGTCGACGCGCATCGCGCGGCGGGCTGGGATGAAGCACGCCAGGCAGGCGATCACGAGGACGGACGCGGCCGCAGCGAGGAAAGTAGCTGGATCGGCTGGCTTGACACCGTAAAACTGGTTGGCGATGACGCGAGTGAGGGCAAGCGCTCCTGCAGCTCCTAAAGCGACGCCGATTGCGACCGACAAAAGACCTTGGCGAAGAATCATGCGAAGAACATCGCGTGGAGAAGCACCGAGCGCCATGCGGATTCCGATTTCCTGGATGCGGCGCGCGACGGAGTAGGAGATCACGCCATACACGCCGAGCAGCGCGAGGGCAAAGCCGATTCCGGCAAACACAACGAGCAAGACGCTTCGCAGGCGCTGGTCACCAACCGATTCGGAGATGGTTCGCGACATCGTGATAACGTGCGTCACGGGCTGGTCGGGAAACGCGGACCAGATTTGCCGGGAAATCGAACTGGCAAGAGCGTCTGGGTCCGCGAAAGTACGAACGAGCAGATGAATCGAGCCGGTGCCTCCCTGGAGCATTGAGAGGTAGTATTCCGGCGAGGGTTCAGCGGCGATGCGCACGTCGCGCGTGTCTGCAATCAAACCGATGACTTCATTCCAGACCGGATTGCCTTTTTCGTCCTGCGACGAAGTGATCCGCTTACCGAGCACGTCCAGAGTGCCCCAGTATTCCCGGGCCATGGCTTCGTTGACGATCACGCCGGCAGGAGAGCCTTTGGTGTCGTGGTCGTTGAACTCGCGGCCGCGGAGAAGCGGGATGCCCAAGGTCTGGAAATAAGAGGGATAAATGTAGCGGGCGTTGGCAGCGCGCTCCTCGCCGCTTCTTGCCGAGATTTCGCCCTCGACCTGGAGATTGCTCCGCATCATCGACATACCGGTCAAAAGGCCATGGTCGGAAGCAGTGACAGCTTCCACGGTTGGGACGAGGCGAACCTGGTCGAGAATCTCCTTCAGGCGAGCGATTTGCTGCTCGATGAGCTTAGGGTCGTCATCGTTCATGTCGGCGGGACTGGGGAGATTGAAAGTGAGGAGGCGGTCGGTGCGGAAGCCCGGATTTTGATGAAGAAGGTTGTAGAGGGTTTGCGTCATCAGGGCGGAACCGATGAGAAGAATGAAGGCGAGGGCGACCTCGACGACGACAAGAGCATTGCCCAGTTTCGATTGATGAGCCGTGTGTGCGGCGCCGAGATTCGTGCCGGTGCCTTCCTTGAGAGCTTCATTGGGATCCATGCGGGCTGCTCGGCGAGCGGGGGCTAGACCGAAAACGAGCCCAGCGACAAGTGATGACAGCAACGAGAACAACAAGAGCGTAGAGTTGACCGAAATTTCCTCGAGGCGGGGCGTGCCACTGGGAGCAATCGCGCGAAACAGCTGCACACCTCCCGAGGCCAAAAGCATCCCAAGCGCGCCGCCGAGCAATGCAATCAGGCAACTTTCGACTAATCCTTGGCGGAGAAGACGGCCGCGCGACGCGCCGAGTGCGGCGCGGAGAGCCATTTCCCGCTGGCGAGCAGAACCGCGGGCGAGGAGGAGGCTCGAAAGATTGGCGCAGGAGATGAGCAAAACGAGAGTAGAAGCTCCGAGGAGCACGAGATATGCCGTGCGGATGTTGTGCACGCGAGACTCGAGGAGCGGCTGTGCCGTGAATCTGAGGCCAGCCTTCAGCGCAGGATAGTCTTTAATCAGGCGTTGTGAGATGGTCTCGAGTTCGGCGTTCAACTGGCTGATTTTCTGGCCGCGCCGGATCTTTCCAAGAAGTTGAAACATGAAGAAGGCGGGCTGACTTTCAATGTCCGGCGTGAGAGCCACGGGGATCCACAGGTCGTTTTTCTCTGGGAATGCGAAATTTCCAGAGGCAACGCCAACGACGGTGTAGGGCTGTTTATCCAAAACCAGATTGCGGCCGAGGATCGCGGGATCGGCGCCCAAGCGCGTGCGCCAGAAAGATTCGGAGAGAACGGCGACAAAGTTTTGTCCCGGCTTTTGGTCCGCGAGGGTGAGCAGGCGCCCCCGTTGTGCGGTCGCGCCGAGTTCCTCGAAGAAGCCGTCGGAGATGATGGTGACACTCAGTTGCGCGGGGGCGCCCTGGCCGGTCAACGTTTTGTCGGATTGCGAGTACACCGCTGATTCTTCGAGCGAAGCCGCTTGCGAACGAATCTGCTGAAAGGCAGGCCAGGAGTTCCCAAGAGAAAACGTGGGGAACATGGCGGACCGCGTGGAAACGCTGAGGATGCGGGAAGAATCCTTGAAGGGAAGAGGACGCAAGAGAGCGGCGTTCACAATGCTGAAGATGGCGGTATTGGCGCCGATGCCGAGGGCCAGCGTGATTGCCGCAGCGATGGTAAATCCGGGATTTTTGCGCAGCATACGGACGGCGTAGCGCACATCCAGGAGCAGTGTTTCGAGCAGATGTGCACGGTGGGATTCGCGGGCTTGCTGTTTGATAGATTCGAGGCCTCCGAAATCGAGGTGGGCTCGGCGGCGGGCTTCTTCGGGAGGCAAGCCTGCCGCGACGTAGTCTGAGATTTGGCGATCGAGATGGAAGCGGAGCTCGGCGTCGAGATGCTTTTCTGCTTGCTGTTTTCGGAAGAGGCGAGTTAGCCAGTGCATTTTCACACCCCCTTTTCTGCCGTTCTTTGCATCGTGGCCACTCTGTATCCCTTATTCATAGCGGAGGGCGACCATGGGATCAACGCGCATCGCCCGCCTTGCGGGAATCCAACAAGCAGCAAGAGCAACCGCCAGCAGCGCCAGGGTTACGCCAACGAAGGTCGCCGGATCGGAGGGGCGGACTCTGTAGAGCAGGGTTCCCAAGAGCCTGGTCAACGCAAACGCGCCTGCGAGCCCAAAAACAAGTCCCGTTGCAGCTAGGACTAAGCCGCGAGATAGGATCATCCAAAGCACGTCGCGCGGCTCCGCACCCAAAGCCATGCGAATGGCAACCTCGCGAACACGCTGGTGAACCGAATAGGCCATCACACCATAAATGCCGATGGCCGCAAGGAACACGGCGAATATCGCAAAGGCGCCGAGGAGGGCAGCGTTAAAGCGTTGCGCAGCGAGTTCTCCGTTGAGCAGGCTGTCCATGGTTTGCACATCGAAGAGCGGGAGATTCTTGTCGAGTTGCGAGACCACGGCTCGGACAGACGGCAGAAATGTTATGGGGTCACGCTGGAGGCGAAGCAGCACGGTCAATTCAGGAGGACACCATTTTTCGACGGGAATGAATATCTCGGGCTCGATATCGGCCGCCAAGCCTCGTTGCTTGGAGTCGCGTACCACTCCCACGATGGTCCATATGCCCTGGTCCGCAACCTTCAGCCGTTTTCCGAGGGCGTTCTCGTTGGGGAAATAGCGACGAATAAATGCTTCATTCACGACGAGGTCATTGGGAGACACGCGACCGTCCCGGGAATCGAGCAGCCGGCCTTGGACCAAAGAAATATGCAGCACGGAGAAGTATCCCGGAGTGACAACGCCCACTCCAGTGGTGGGTGAAGTTCCCGGCGGTGCGGGCGGAAGTTCTTCGCGTTGAACCCATGATCCGAGATTGAAGCCTTGCAGTGGAAGCACATTCGCAAGCGCCGCGGACTCGACGCCCGGGAGAGAGATGAGGCGTTTCTCGAGACTGCGGAAAAAAGCGAGTTGTTGCTCTTGGGTCTTATAGAGGTTGATCGGCAAAGAAATTTGCGCGGTGAGTACGCCGCGCGCATCAAAACCTGGCGGTACGGAGGTCAATTGGGCGAAACTCCTCACCAACAGTCCGGCGCCAATGAAGAGGACAAGCGCCGCGGCGAGTTCGATCACCGTCAGGAGATTGTGCGACCGTCCGATCTTCCATGAAGGTCCGGTGGGTGTTCCGCTCTCCTTGATTGTTTCCAAAATCGGCACGCGAGATGCAGCCAGCATAGGCGCGAGACCGAAGAGAATGCCGGTAGCCAGCGAGACGATCAAGGCGAAAGCAAACACGGGCAGATTCAGCTGCGAGGTAGCGAGATGAGGAATATTGGCGGGGCCGCTGGTGCGCAATACTCTGACTAACCAGGCAGCGACAGCAAGGCCACTGGCGCCGCCTGCAAGCGAAATGATCAGATTCTCCGTGAGCAGTTGGCGCAAGAGGCGCGAGCGGCCGGCGCCCAGCGCTCCGCGGATGGCGATTTCTTTTTCCCGCGAAACACCACGTGCCAACTGAAGATTCGCGATGTTCAAGCAAGCGATCAGCAGCACGGAAGCAACCGCGGCAAGCAAGACCAAGAGAGCAGGCTGCGCTTTTCCGACCAGGTGTTCACGGAGGGGGAGGACTTGCGCGCGTGTTCCTTCCATCATGCCGGCCCAACTCGGCGGATATCCGGCCCAGATGCGCTGATTGGCGGCATCCACATTTGCAGCCGCCGCGGCAGGAGTTATCCCTTGGCGCAAACGGCCCACTGCGCGGACCAGGCGCATGGGTTTCGTGATGGAGATCTCCCGGTTTTGCAATGCCAGTGGAACTATCACTGCGACGCGAGGGTTGTCCAGGAATTCGAACTGCGGAGGCAGCACTCCGATGACGGAATAGGATTCATTGTCGAGTGCGATGGAGCGGCCAATAATGTTCGCATCGGAGGAGAAGTGCTGACGCCAGCAGGTATCCGTGAGCAAAACTGTGTGCGCGACGCCGGCGCGATCCTCTTCCGGAAGAAACGAGCGGCCCATCTGCGGGAGAACGCCGAGAACGTCGAAAAAGTTGTAAGTGACCGCGCCTCCATTCAGACGAACCGCATCTCCGAAGCCCGTCAACGTGTGGGTCTCGCCGGGCTCATAAGCAGCGACGTCCTGGAAAATCCCTTTGAGCTGCTGATACGCAAAATAGTCAGATTCAAGCACCACGGTCATGTGGGCGCGCGGGTTTTCGTCGGCAACCCAGACGAGCTGTGAGGGGTCATGGTAAGGAAGAGGGCGAAGCAGAGCAGAACTCACGACAGAAAAGATCGCGGTCGTGCCACCGATGCCGAGCGCCAGGGTCAGCACGGCTACCGTGGTGAAGCCGGGATTCTTGCCAAGCATGCGGAATCCGTAGCGGACGTCTTGCCTTAGAATTTCAATGAAATTCCCCCGGCGAGCTTCGCGGGTTTGCTGCTTGATGGATTCGAGGCCGCCGAAATCGAGGTGGGCTCGGCGGCGGGCTTCTTCGGGAGGCAAGCCTGCCGCGATGTAGTCTGAGATTTGTCGCTCGAGATGGAAGCGGAGCTCGGCGTCGAGAAGTTTTTCGGACTGCTGTTTGTGAAAAATACGGCGGAGCCAATGCACGGAGGCGCCTCCTATTCCGCGGTGCGCAGGATCAGGGCCACGGCGTCCGAGAGCCGCTCCCAATAAACTAGCTCGGTCTCCAGTTGTCTGCGGCCTTTTCTGGTGAGGGTATAAAATTTTGCGTCGCGTCCCGTTTCGGATTCGCGCCAGTCGGCAGTGAGCCATCCACGGTCTTCCAAGCGATGCAGCGCGGGATAGAGCGAGCCTTGCGGGACTTGGAAGAAATCCTTGGAGATTTGCTGGATGCGCTGGGAGATGGCGTAGCCATGAATGGGACCGAGCGCGACGATCTTGAGGATGAGCATGTCGAGAGTTCCCTTGAGGAGCTCCGGTTTTTCTTGAGGCATCTATACACCTAGGAGTTCTACAGTTAAGCCTAGAAGTTCTACCTATACGAAAAACCAAGCAAGATGTCAAGTACCGGATGCGAGGCGCAGAAAAACAGGGCGCGTTGACGCGGAACTTGGCGGAGCGTAGGATTCGCGGCAACCTCCATTACTGGAAAGGCGCCCATGACGCAAGGCTCGACACGCCGCGAGTTTCTCGGCTCGATGGCTGCATTAACGATGTTTCCGCTGGAGCAGGAAAAGCCTGAGCTGATCCTGCACAACGGAAACATCTGGACGGTGAACGCAACGGAGCCGCGCGCGCAAGCAGTGGCGATTGCCCATGGCAGATTTCTCGCAGTAGGCAGCAACAGCGACGTGCTGAACTTCGCGGGGGCGGGAGTCCGGAAAATCGACCTGGGCGGAAAAACCGTGCTTCCAGGATTTATCGACGCACACTCGCATCCCGCTCAGGCTGGCCAATTGCATCTGCGGATGGTGGACTGCGACCTTCGCTCGATTCAGGCGATTCAAGCCGCGCTCCGAGAGCGCGCGGCGAAGACGCCCGCTGGCGAATGGGTGCTCGGATTCAAATATGACGATACGAAAACAGAAGAAGGCCGGGCGCTAACCATCGCGGACCTGGATGCCGCTGTGCCGGACCATCCGGTTCATATCCAGCATCGCGGTGGACACACGGCGTACGCGAACTCGCTGGCTTTTCGCAAAGCGGGAATCGACGAGAAAACGCCCGATCCTCCCGGCGGGCAGATTAGCCATGATCCTGCGACAGGGAAGCTTAGCGGCCGAGTCGCCGAGAGCGCGAATAATTATTTCGAGAAAGCCATTCCTTTGCAATTTAGCCGGGACGATTGCCGCGAGGGCGTGAAGCTAATCTCCAAAATGCTCGCGCGAACCGGAATCACTTCCGCGACCGAGGCGCAGGGCACGCCAAACGATTTGCGCGCTTATCAGGATGCGCATGAGGCCGGCGAGTTGCTGTACCGCGCGTACAACTTCATCAACTATCATTTTCTCGATGAGATGATCGCGGCCGGAGTACGCACTGGTCTTGGGGACGAATGGGTGCGGGTTGGGGCGGTGAAGCTGGTTTGCGATGGATCGATATCCGAGCGAACGGCACGGCTGTCCACGCCATACGAAGGGCGCCCGAACGATTACGGCATTCTGGTCATGACCGAAGACGAGATGTACACGAACGGCCGCAAAGCGCATCTCGCAGGCTGGCAGATCGGCACACATGCGAACGGGGACGTAGGGATCGATACGACGTTGCGCGTGTACGAACGGTTGCAACACGAATCGCCGCGGAGGGATCCGCGTTTCCGTCTGGAGCACTGCACAGTGGTGAACGATGATTTGATCGCGCGCATGAAAGCCCTGGGCGCCATACCGACGCCGTTTTCTACGTACGTCTATTATCATGGCGAAAAAATGCGCTACTACGGCGCGGAGCGGCTGAATCACATGTTTGCGCTGCGCAGTCTTATCGATGCGGGAATTCGTCCGACGCAGGCTTCGGATTATCCGCCCGGGCCGTTCGAGCCCATGATGGCGCTGCAATCTGAAGTAACGCGCACGGACAGCAAGGGAAACCTCTGGGGTCCGAAGCAACGCATCACGATCGAAGAGGCCATCCGAGTTGGAACATTGAACGGCGCGTATGCCTCGTACGAAGAAAACATCAAGGGGTCGATCGAAGCAGGGAAGCTGTCCGACTTGGTAGTGTTGGGCCGCGATCCGTTTCACGAGAATCCATCAACGCTGGTCACGATTCCGATCGAGCGCACGATGGTGGGCGGGCGCTGGTCGTTTGAGTCGTGAACTTGTTTCACTTGTGAGTCAAGAAGAGCGCCGTTTCTGTTCGGCCTAGTTCGGCGCGGTTCAACTTGTCTCTGCAATCAGCTCGATTTCAACGCAGGCACCCAGGGGAATTTGGGCGACGCCGAAAGCACTTCTTGCGTGTTTGCCGCGTTCTCCGAAAATCTCGCCGAAAAGTTCGGAAGCACCATTGGCCACGAGATGCTGCTCGGTGAAGGAGGGGGCACTATTCACCAGCACCAGCAGCTTGACGATTCGTGCGATCTTGTTGAGATCTCCGGTCGCAGCGTGGAGCGTTGCGAGCAACTGGATGGCAATTCCTACTGCGGCCTCTTTTCCTTGAGCGGTGTTGAGGTCCGCGCCGAGTTTTCCAGTCCACGGCTGCCCTTCCTTCCTCGCAATATGCCCGGAGACGAAGATCAAATTACCGGTGCGCACGGAGGGCAAGAACGCGGCGGCTGGTGGCGCGACGGGAGGCAGCGAAATTCCTAATGTCTTTAGTTTTTCGTAGACGGACATCTTAGTCTCCTTTAATGGATTGAGAGACAGCTTTGTTTGAGAAAGACGCGGAGTTATCTTTCGACTTAGCGGCCGGCGCGTGCGCAAAATCAACGGCCGCCGTATTTCCTCCACAGACGAGAACGCCTACACGCTCGCCTGCCTGCGGTTGGTAGCGGCCAGAAAGGATTGCCGCAAAAGCGGCAGCGCCTCCAGGTTCCGCTACAATGCGGAGCGCTTTCCAGAGAGCCTCCTGCGCTTGCTGAATTTCCGGGTCAGTTACAAGCAGCACATTGTGGACATATTTCTGCGCGATGGGGAACATCAGTTCGCCGACGCGTTTCGGAGCGAGCGAATCAGCGGCAATTCCTCCTGCGGGGCTATCGATGGGACGTCCGGCTTGCAGGGCGTTGTACAAAGTCGGCGCGGCTTCAGGTTCGACGCCGACAATCTTGATGCGGTTCGCATACCAGGAGGCGACGCCGCCGATAAGACCGCCGCCGCCAACAGCCACGAGCAAGGAATCGAGATGAGGAGCCTGCTGGTCGAGTTCGAGAGCAACGGAGCCTTGGCCGAGCATCGTCTCGGGTTGGTCGTAGGCATGCAGGGTAAGCGCGCCAGACTCGGCGGCCCAGCGCTCACTAGCGGCCAGCGCTTCGGCGTAACGTTCGCCGGTCACGACGAGATCCGCGCCATAGCCGCGAATGCGCTCGATTTTTTCCAGCGAAGCGACGGTCGGAACGAAGATCTTTGCGGGCACACCGAGTTTCATGGCCGCAAACGCAACGGCTGCGCCGTGGTTACCCCCGGAGGCGGCGACGACACCGGCTTGCGGAATTTTTCGCAAAAGCAGATTAGCGAACGCTCCGCGCGCTTTGAAGGAGCCGGAATACTGGAGAAGTTCCAGTTTGAAGAGGAGAGGAATAGAAGCGAGACCGAAGTCTGCGCCGTCCGCCTCCAGGACGGGAGTACGGCGAATATGCGGCCGGATGATCAGTTCGGTGGCGGCGATGCGTTCGGGATTAATCAGAGTGTTGGGCATGGGAGGGATATTCCGAGGCTCAGGCCGACGGGGCGGCAGGGCCGGCCTTGCGCGAAAGAAGTATGCTTTCTCGTGGTCATTTACCGTGCTATTATACTTAGGGAGTTGGCTAAGTGTCTATATGAATCTCGAAACGGCGCTTGCCGCGCTTTCCAGCACAAGACGGCTGCAAATTCTTGCCTGGCTGAAGAATCCACGGAAGCACTTCCCGCCGCAGGTCTATGGCGATCTGGTCAAGGACGGCGTGTGCGGCGTGTTCATCGCGAAAAAGCTCCACGTCAGCCAACCCACCGCCAGCGAGCATATGAAGATATTGCAACAGGCGGGATTGGTCCGCGCGAAACGCATTAGACAGTGGACTTTTTATAGGCGGGACGAGGCGCGCATCAGGAAGATCAAGAAAGTATTTTTTGCAAGCATTTAGGGTTGGCGGGGAACGTCAAGGCGCGACTACATCCTTTAACTTGGGCTTGACCTGGACGGCTGCGAGGCTCGATGCATCCCAGCCACCACCGAGCGCCTTAACGAGAAGAACGCTGGTCACCAGGCGCTGGCCTTGAATCACGGCGGCCTCCTGCTCGTTGATCAGCAAGTTTTGCTGCGCGGTGACGACATCCAGGTAGCTGACCAGGCCGCCTTTGTAGCGGTCCTCGGAAAGATCAAGCGTGCGGCGGGCCGCATCCACGGCGAGTTGCTGTGTGTTGCGCGCCTGTTCGAGGACCGTGAGTCCGGTAACATCGTCCTGGACTTCCTGAAAGGCGGTCAGCACGGACTGGCGGTAATTCGCCACGTTGACGTCGTATCCGGATTTCGCGAATTCCACCTGGGCGCGCCGCGCCCCGCCGGAAAAAATGGTTTCAGCCACGTTAGCACCCACAGCCCAAAACGTGCTCGCTGCACTCGCCAGCTTCAAGATGTCGGCGGACTGCAGGCCGCCATTTCCAAACAAATTCAAGGAAGGGTAGTATGCAGCTTTTGCAATTCCGATCTGCGCGTTGGCGACGGCCATTTGGCGCTCGGCCTGCGCGATGTCCGGGCGGCGCTCCAACAAATCCGAAGGAAGACCCAGGTCGATCGGCGGCGGCTCGGCGTTTAGTTCTTTGGACGGAATGTGGAAGTCCGGCGCGGGTTTGCCGACGAGGACGGCGATGGCATCTTCAAACTGCTTTCGCTGCTGCAGCAAGAGCGTGGCTTGCGTGCGTGTGGTCTGAAGCAGAGTTTCTTCCTGGGCGACGTCAAGTCCGGAAGCAACGCCCCCCTTGTGGCGTGAATCCACAAGCTGCAAACCGCGTTGCAGCGTGTCCACCGTGCGGTTCAGAATTCCCAGCTCGGTATCGAGCTGGCGAAGGGTAAAGTAATCGCCCGCCAGCTCCGCGGTGATGACCAGGCGGACATTTTCAAGGTTTGCTGCGCTGGCCTGGTACGATGCTTCCGCGGCCTCAATTGTCCTGCGCCGCTGACCGAACAAATCTACTTCGTAGCCCACTGTAAACGGCAGCGTAAAGGTGTTTTGCGTGACGGGTTGCACTGGGCCCACTGCGCCGTTCGGCGGCCGGTTGCCGGAAAGCCGCTGCCGATAGGCGTTCGGCGCGACACCCAAAGTGGGGAAATTTGTGGCGACCTGAACGGCTGCTGCAGCGCGCGCCTGGTTATAGTTTCCAGTCGCTGCTTGCAACGTCTGGTTCGCTGCGAGGGCGTCTTTCTCTAAACCATCCAGCGCATCGTCCTGAAAGACGCTCCACCACTCGCCTTTGGGAACGGCGTCCTTTGGCGCGCTTTGCCGCCAGGGTTCCGAAACATCCCACTTCGCCGTAGTCGGCGCGGTCGCTCGTTGGTACTTGGGTCCAACCGTGCATCCGGAGAGAAGTGAAACGAGGCCGAAGGCAACCAGCGAAGGCAGGAAGAATTTCCGCTCGTCCATTACCGCTTCGCTCCGGGCGCTCCGTTCGGAGTTGGTGCTTTGGGCCGTGGCGCCGAGGCCGGGGCTCCGCTTGCGTCTGATTGCGCGGGTCCGGCGGCCTGCGCGGCTTCCTTGACCCGCACGTCTTGCCCTTCGTCGAGCGAGTCTGCGGGATTCAGGACGATCCAGTCGGCGGGCTCCAGGCCTTGCAAAACTTCGAGCGTCGTTCCGAAATCACGCCCGATCGTTAATTGGCGGAGATGAATCTTGTGATTCGCGTCCACAACCGCGGCACGCAAACCCTCCGCGCGGAAGAGCAGCGCGTTCACTGGCACTTGCACTCGGGAAGCCGCAACCTTTACCTGCAAGTGCACCTGGGCGTAGCCGCCAGGGAAGAGCTGGGAAGTCTTGTTCGGCACATCCACTTCCGTCAAGAGCGTTCTTGTGTTGGGATCGATGGCTTCCGCGGTTCGCACTACCTTCCCCTGAAAGTTCTGCCCGGGATATTGCGCCAGCTCGAGAAAGGCGCCGAGTCCGCTGCGGACAGATGGCGAGTACATCTCCGGCACGCTGACGTAAACGCGGATCGGATCGGTCTGTGCAAGGGTGAAAAGCTCCTGCTGGGCGCCGCCATTTCCGGCGTTGATGAGCGTTCCAGTGTCTATGTTGCGTTTGGTGAGGACGCCGCTGAATGGCGCGTAAACGTGTTTGAAGGATTCCAGTTCCTCGAGGCGCCGCACATTGGCTTCCGAGGATTTCACGGTAGCCGCCTTTGCTTCATAATCGCCGACGGCGTTATCGACTTCCTGTTTGGAAACTCCATCCGTCTTGATCAAGTCCTGAAAGCGGTTCGACGTAATCCTGGAAAGATTTGCATTCGCTTGTGCGGTATTGAGGTCGGCTCGAGCTTGTGAAAGCTGTTGATCGACTTCGGGCGTGTCAATATCCGCCAAGAGCTCGCCTTTTGGCACGCGGCTTCCAATATCGTGGTACCACTTCTTCAGGTATCCATTGGTGCGCGCATAGATGGGAGATTCCACATAAGCCTGGAGCGTGCCAGGCAGCACGAGGTCTTCCTGGGCTACTTCCGCCGTGGGATGGATGACTGCAACGGTGGGAATGGCAAGCGCCTCCGTAGTCTCTGCCAAAGCATGGTATTGCGCGCGGCGCTGGAACAGGGTAAAAGCGCCCAAGACCACGAGGACAATCGCGGCGCCAATAAGAAAAGTGAAGAGCCGGTTGCTCTTCGCGGGCTGTTGCCCTCCCCGTCCGGGTTCCATTTGTGATCCGCTTTCTTTCATTATCTGGTACTCCGACCTTTCAACAGATTCTTTCCCTTAGGCTACAGCAGGAGCCGGCGATTGGCCACGCTGCTTTCTCCGCTCACGCCGGCCATGAATCATCGAGAAGACGCAAGGAACAAAAAATAGCGTCGCGAAGGTAGCGAAAATAAGTCCGCCAATCACCGCGCGGCCCAGCGGAGCGTTCTGTTCGCCGCCTTCTCCGAGACCGATGGCCATCGGCACCATGCCGATAATCATGGCGAGCGCGGTCATAAGCACGGGGCGGATGCGCACAAAGCCCGCTTGCAACGCGGCTTCGCGGGCGGACTTTCCTTCGCTCATTTGCTCGCGCGCAAATGAGACCATCAGAATGCTGTTGGCGGTGGCCACACCCATGCACATGATCGCGCCAGTGAGGGAAGGCACACTGAGCGTGGTGTGCGTCAGCAGCAAAATCCAGCAAATGCCGGCGAGGGCGCCCGGCAACGCGGTAATAATGATGAAAGGATCGAGCCACGATTGGAAGTTCACGACGATCAATAAGTACGCCAGAATAATTGCACCAACCAACCCGATGGCCAGGCCCCTGAAAGAGGTCCGCATCGTCTGCACCTGGCCGCGGACCTCGATGTGGCTGCCTCGCGGCAACTCGTTCTTCACGGCGGCCACCCGCTTCAGGATTTCATCCGAGACACCACCGAGGTCGCGGCCATCCACGGCGGCGTAGACATTAATCATGGGCTGGATGTTGTAGTGAGAAATCTCCGCTTGTCTCGCCGTGGTGGTGATGTCCACTAAATTTCCAATGATTTGAGGCGGAGTGCCGGGCGAAACGCCAGTCACCGGCGTGTTTTGGAGCGCTTGGTAGCTGTCCACGCGGTACTGGGGCGCCTGCACGGCCACGTTGTAGCTGACCCCGTTTTTGGGATCCAGCCAGAATGCCGGCGATGTCTGAAAGCTGGAACTGAGAGAAACCAGAACGTTTTGCGCGACGTCCTTGGCCTGCAAGCCGACGGATTGCGCGCGCGTGCGATCCACATCCATGTGGAGGGTCGGCTCATCGAGGGCCTGCTGCACGTGGACGTCGACAGCTCCAGGGATATGCCGGATTTCGTTCGCGAGCTTTTCCGCCACCACATAGTTACCGCGCTGGTTCGCTCCCGTCACCGCGACGTCGATGGGAGCCGGCGTTCCGAAATTCAAGATTTGCGTCACGATGTCCGCGGGCTGGAAGAAGAACTGCACGCCGGGAAATCTTTGTGGAAGTTTTTCGCGGAGGTCATTGATGTAGGCGCTGGTAGGTTTCCCGCGTTCTTCTTTCAATTGAACCATGATTTCAGCGTCGGAAGTGCCAAAAGTCCCGGAGTTGCTGTAGCTAAGATTGATGCCGCTGTAAGGGACGCCGATGTTGTCGAGAATGGTTTGCAGCTCTTTAGGAGGAATTGTTTCGCGAATAGCAGCGTCAACCTGATCGGCGAGGCGAGCCGTTTCCTCGATTCGGAGGCCCGTCCGTGCGCGGAAGTGCAAACGAATCTGCCCGGCGTCGACTTTGGGGAAGAAATCCCTGCCGAGAAGTCCCACGAGACCAACAGAAAGCACGCAGAATCCCAGAAAGCAAATGCCAAACAATTTGGGCCAGTCCAGGGCTGAGTCCAGCCCGCGACGGTAGCCAGCGCGAAATTTTTCAAAACTGTGCTCGAATCCCTGCTGGTAGCGGCGGAAGAAGCCCTGTTTTTCGCCAATATGCTCTTCAGGATTGTATTCGTCCTCGCTGCTCAGAAGATACATGGCCATTGTGGGGACGATGGTTCTGGACCAGAAATAGGAAGCCAGCATAGCGAAGATGACCGCTTCGGCCAACGGCACGAATAGGTATTTCGCCACGCCCGAAAGGAAAAACATGGGAATGAAGACGATGCAAATGCACAGTGTGGAAACGAATGCAGGAACGGCAATTTGCTGAGCGCCATCAAGAATCGCCTGGACTGTCTCCTTACCCATGGCCAAGTTGCGATTAATGTTTTCGATTTCCACGGTGGCGTCGTCCACCAGGATGCCGACGGCCAGCGCCAGACCGCCCAGGGTCATGATGTTGATGGTTTCCCCGAGCGCACTGAGGATAAGGATGCTTACGAGAATCGAAAGTGGAATGGAAATTGCGATGATCAGCGTGCTCTTCCAGTTTCCGAGGAAGATCAAAATCATCACCGCGGTGAGACACGCGGCGATCAGCGCCTCGCGCAGGACCCCTTGGATCGACGCGCGGACGAAGAGCGATTGGTCGAAGAAGGTCGTGACGTGGAGACTTTCCGGCAATGAAGGCGCATAGTTCCGCAATACTTCCTTCACGCGATCGACGATGTCGAGGGTCGAGGCGCCGCCGGTCTTATACGTGCTCATAAGGACGCCACGCTGCCCATTCATTCGGACGATATTGGTTTGGGGGCTGAATCCATCGCGGATATGAGCAACGTCTTTCATGTAAATCGTCGCGCCCTTGACGGTCTTGATCGGCAGATCGTTCAGTCCTTCTACGTTCAGGGGGCTCCCGTTCATCTCGACGAGATATTCGAGCGACCCCAGTTTCACGGTTCCCGTCGGCAGGATCAGGTTCTGGGCGTTAATGGCGTTTACGATGTCTACGGCGGAGAGACCCTTGGACTGCAAGGCGGCGGAATCGATGTCCACCGAGATATTGCGCTGTTTACCCCCATAGGGAAAGGGAAGCGCCGCGCCCTGCACCGTGGCAAGCTGTGTGCGAATGAAATTGTTTCCGAAGTCGAAGAGCTGTTGCTCGCTCAAGCTGTCACTGGTCAATCCAATTTGAATGACGGGAACGGTCGAAGCGGAAAAGATAGCCACGAGGGGAGGCGTGGTGCCAGGCGGAAGCTGTCTCAAAATAGTTTGGACAATGGCAGTGGTCTGAGCTAACGCGACTTGCACATTCGCGGTTGGCTGAAAGTAGATTTTGACAACACCAATGCCGTTGAGCGACTGTGATTCGATGTGCTCGACGTCGTTTACGAGCGTGGTGACAGCGCGCTCGGAGTTGCTGGTGATGCGCTGCTCCATTTCCTGGGGTTCAAGCCCTGTATAGTTCCATATCAGGCTGATCACCGGGATGTTGATCTCCGGGAAAATGTCCGTCGGTGTGCGCAGCAGCACTACGGGCGTCAGCAGGATGATGACGAGAGCGAGGACAACAAAAGTGTAAGGTCTCGAAAGCGCTAATCTGACAATCCACATAAAATGTCGAGTCTTCCTCTAAAGGACAATCCCCCGCCTGTGTACTTTGACGCGGCTCTTTCCTCACTCAACTCTATTCTTAGATTCCTGAACTCAATTGTTTGGGTACGCCCTCGTTTCCGGCACGATATATCGCCGGCCCAAACAGGCTCTCAGCAAATCGTTCTGAAAAAAGAGTGCCCTGGGAAGCCGCCCGGCCGGGGTTTGCATCGCCAAGCCGAAACCGGAATGCGACCAAACCTTTATGTCTCAAAGTGTTAGCCGATAGGCGAGGCCGCCCAGCTTTCATCTTACCCCTTTTTGATGCCACCGATTTGGCACAAGTGACATTCGAATCTCCCGAGAAAGTGGGCGGAAGCTCTCTGAGCACATGAAATAAATTGATGCGATGGATTCATGCGTCTTTCAGGGTGGCTCTGCTTCATGACCCGCCGGCAGACGCGGGCAGCGGATTGCTGTACTTCCGATTCGTCCAACAATCCGATGGAGCTATGACCCGTAGACAAATCTACTGAGGCGGTATGGCGGTATCGCGCGGGGACCAAGTTTCTATTTGTGGGTCATAATGAACACGCCGTCCCAGCCGACTGGAGGCTCATCAAAGAGATAGTCTTGACAGCGCTTCCAGTAAACACGTGAAGGGCCGTCGTTGGGCCACCTATCGAGAAAATCCTGGAAAGCGCGCTGCGCGGCCTCCCACTGGCGATGGCGATAGAGTTCGCGGGCGCGGGCAAACAATTCCACTTGCAAACGCATTGTTTCCGCCGAGCCGTCCGCAAGGAAATCCGCTTGCCGCCCTAGAAGCTGATAAATAGTGACCGGTTGCAATTTCCCTTTGACGCGCATCAGATCCAACTCACGAAAAACAAAGCCGTGGTCCTTGGCGGCTTGATACGTCGTTTCATTGACGATGATATGGGTACCGTAGTCTTTGTTCAGGCCCTCGAGCCGCGAAGACAAATTGACAACGTCGCCCAGCGCGGTATAGCCAGATCGCAGCTCTGAACCCATCTTGCCCACGCTGGCCACGCCCGTATTGAGTCCGATTCCAATCTCGAGGCTCGGCTTGCCCTGCGCCTCCCACTGCTTACGCATTTCGCGAACGCGTTTCATCATTTCAAGCGCTGCATTGCAAGCCCTCGCCCCATGCCCCGGCTCTTCGAATGGCGCACCCCAAAACGCCATCACCGCGTCGCCGATATATTTGTCGAGTGTTCCGGAATGGTTGAAGACGATGCTTGTCATGTCCGAAAGATATTGGTTAAGAAATAGCGCCAGCTCCTGCGCGTCCATCTTCTCGGAAAACGTCGTGAAACCGCGAATGTCGCTGAACATCACAGTGATGTCGGTTTTCTTGGGGTCAACCAAGCGCGGATCGACGAGGAGGCGGCGAATGACTTCCGGGCTGAGGAAATGGCCGAACTCGGTGCGGATTTTGCGCTTTTCTTTTTCCTCGATGAGAGCGCGGTACAGCGATACGAGTAACACGTTGCCGGTCAAGGTCATCGCGGGGATAGTGAAGTTCAGCCACCAACCGCGCAGAAAAGCGGCATAATCGACGGCCACGAGCGGGATCAGCAAGCCCGCGCCGAACCACATCCAGCGCGGCTGCACCAGGGCCATCCAAATGCCCAGCGGAATGCCCAGGAACAAAATCGCCACGAAGTCCCACAAGGCTTGTTTGGCGCCGCGTACAAGAAATCCGTGATTGAGCATGTTATCGATCACGTTGGCGTGAACTTCCACGCCGGGATAGTCGATTCCGCCGTACGGTGTTGACCGTTGGTCGCCGATACCGGTTGCCGACGCTCCGATCAATACAATCTTTCCCTTGAATGATCCTGGCTCGAATTTTCTAGTCACCACATCGGCTATGGAGATATACCGATAGCTTCCTCGCGGGCCGCGATAGTTAATTTGCAGGTGGCCCGTATAATCCGGCTCGATTTTCAGCTTGTCGCCAAAGTTGACGCTAACGACTCCGATTTGGTTGAAGTTCACTGACAACTGGGTGGTTGGCAATCCGAGATAAAGTCGGACCGCCTGAACTTCCAGCGAGCCAAACATCTGCCAATCATTGATATCTTTCGACCTCCCAAACGGGAGGACCAACATCGTCCGCCGCAAAACTCCGTCTTGGTCGGCGGAAATGTTGAAGAAGCCCACGGATGTTTTTTCTGGATTGCCTGGATTTGCAAGCGAAGGGATGTTCGCAACCGTTGCTGTAAATAAATTCCCCTCTTGATCGTATTTCCGCACCACTTCCAAAAAGTCCCGTTTCCCGGTCGCAGGATTCATGGCGGTGCGGGCGATCGAATACCAATCGATCAAATCCGCATACTGGTCTAGCGTCGCATCATCGATACCTTTCGATTCTTCTTTCTTTAGAAAGAAGCTCCCGAGGACGACCGGTCCAAAACGATCGATCGAACTGGCAAATTGTCGATCGGCATCGTTTTCCGCGACGAGCTGTTGCAACCAGGTCTCATATTTGGGGTCTACCGGCTCTCCGTTTTTTTTCCTTGCCTCCAGATCCTTCCAGATTTTCCGCATCAACTCCACGGTCTGGTCCGGCTTATCGAAGGTGATGTCGAAGGCCGCAACTTTTGCGCCGTCTTCTCGCAAGATGTCCAGCATTTTGGCAAAGTGCGTCCTCGAAAAAGGCCATTTCCCAAGCACTTCCTGCGAGTGCTGGTCGATATCCACGATCACGATGGGTGAATCAGCCTCTATGCCTTTCGCAAGGCGATATCGAAACCGAGTGTCGAGAGAGTTGTATTCCAGACGCTGCAGGAAGACAAAAATTGGCGTGGGTCTTTCACCGAGGAAGGTGACGTAATAAATGCTTAGGGCGACTAGCGTCGTGACCAAGCTGATGATGAACGAAACGCGATGCCGCCACCATGACTGGAGAAGTTCGTAGAGGCCGAACAAGCCCCGCCGTTGCCACCATCCGCCTGACGGAGCTCCCATTGCGGTTCGCGCGCTATTCGCGGTAGACGAAGTTCATTCGAGCTCCGCCCACCTCGATGACATCACCGTCATTCAGGCGTATAGGTCCGGTAATCGGCTTGCCGTTCACCAACGGCATCTTGTCACCCGGGCCGATGTAGTAGCCGTCATCTCGCTGGTTGATCTGCGCGGCCATGGCTGGCTTGAACCAGCCTTTGAGCTTCACGGTGGCCATCGCAGACTTGCCGATGACGGTCAGCTTATTTGTGATCATGTACTCTTTTTGATCCGTTCGCCCGCCAAGCACAACCAGCGTGGGAACCTTGAGGCGTCCGGACGCAAATTGCACACGTTCGCCCGAGGCCGCGGCTTGTTGCAGCATGTCGCGCCGCGCCTTGGTGTCCAGAACCATGGTTTCGTTGATGCGTGGAGCACTGGCTTTGCGCCCGGTATCCCACGGTACGGGAGCGTCACCGGAAGCGTCGACTTTGATGTGGTGTTTGCCGATCCAGATGGAGTCTCCATCGTGCAGCGTGGCGCGCTCCACGCGAAGGTCGTTCACAAAGGTGCCATTGAGGCTGTCGAGGTCTTCCACGACGAGCCGCCCGCCTTCAAAATAGACGCGGGCGTGATAATTCGAGACCGCCAGATTGTCGACTGGCAAGTCATTATCCGGGGAGCGGCCGATGCTCACGGGCCGGCTGCCTACCGGCACCTCCTTGACCGTCTTCGCATCAAACATCAGGCTAAGCTTCGCCATCTTAAAATCCTCCTGTGGAGCCGTTTCCGGCTGCTTTATTCCGCGACCGGCGGCGCAGCCAAGAAAACCATCCTCTGGATTCCGAACCCACGCGCACGACAATGACGGTAATGTTGTCCACGCCGCCCCGATCGTTGGCCAGTTCGATCAGCTTTTCCGCGGCCCTCGTAGCATCAGTCTCAGCCTGCAGCGTGCCCGCAATTTCCGGCTCGGTGACCATCCTCGTCAGACCGTCGCAACAAAGCATCAGAATGTCGCGAGCAAATAAGGTGTGCTCGTCGGTATCTATTTCTATGTCCGGCAATGCTCCCAACGCGCGGAGAAGTACGCTTTGCATCTCGCTTTCTTCCGCTTCCGCCGCCGTCAATATGCCTCGCCGCACTTGCTCAGCCACCAGAGAGTGATCGCTGGTGAGCTGTTGCAACGTGCCGCTCCTCAGCAGATAGGCCCGCGAATCTCCCACGTGCGCAATGCTCAATTTCGAACCATCGATCCACGCGGCCGTTACCGTTGCTCCCATCCCGTGCTGCTCGGGATGCGCTTCCGCGGACTCATAAATGTTTTTGTTCGCCAGGTGCACGGCGCTCGTCAGACGCCTCGTCTTTTCGCTCCAGCTCGGTTCCGGATTGCTGAGCAGCGCGGCTCCAGAATCCGCCTGCGGTTCCATGCAATACTTAACGATGGTTTCCACCGCAAGCGCGCTGGCCACTTCTCCGTGCGCTTCGCCGCCCATTCCGTCGGAAAGCACAAAAAGATTCAGCGGTTCGACAATGCGGAAGCAATCTTCATTGTTCGTGCGCACGCGCCCCAAATCGGTTACGCCGCCGCTTACGATCCGCACAAAATCTCCCCGAACCGCTTGCTGTCCGAACCCTTGCCCACACCCGTACCCGGCAACCCTGTTCTCACGCTAACAGACCCTTTCCGGCCGCGAAAGGCTGTGACGCCTACTGATTACTTGTTTTTTCGCCTCATTTGCCGCCCTGGCCCTTCCAGAGGTTACAACCAAACCGCCCAATTTGTGCCCCTGTTTCTGTCGTTCGGCCGCCTCTGCGTGCCTCCCTCACACGCTTCCGCTATAATCTGCCCGCACCAGCCAGCTCGGCGATGGAGGCCCGTTTCGCGTCCATCCACATGGTCAGAACCAAAATAGCGTTGCGCAAGCAAGTGGGTGCCTCCAGGCGAACTGGTTTGTCCGCCGCGCAGGCGGGGCGCGAACTCGAAGAGCTAAATCGAATCGGTATCGCGCTCTCCGAGATCCGCGATGTGGAACACCTTCTCGCGCTCATTTTATCGAAAGCCCGGGAGATCACTGGCGCCGATGCGGGCTCTCTCTACTTGGTGGAACCATCCCCCGCCCATTCGAGCGACCATGAACAGAGCAATCCCGGCCCGGCGGAGAGCACGCGATGCCTGCGCTTCCGGTTGACACAGAATGACAGCGTGCAGTTTCCCTACACCGAACACACGCTTCCCATCACGGAAACTTCCATGGCAGGCTACTGTGCTCTTCATGGCGAAGTCATCGAGCTGGCTGACGCCTATCGCATCCCAAAGACACGGCCCTTCCATTTCAATTCTTCCTTCGACGAGCAAGCGGGATACCGCACGCGCTCACTGATCACTCTGCCCATGAAAAACGGCAAGGGAGTGGTACTGGGCGTGCTTCAACTGATCAACTGCAAACGCCATCCGAAGGCGCGGCTGAAGGATGCGAATGCCGTGCGGAGAAATGTTCATCCCTTTCCCGAACGCGCCGTGCAGCTCGGACTGTCTCTTGCATCGCAGGCGGCAGTCGCGTTTGAAAACTCTCAGCTTTACCGGGACATCGAAAATCTTTTTGACGGTTTTGTGAATGCCGCAGTGAAGGCTATCGAGCAGCGCGATCCCACTACTTCCGGTCACTCTCAGCGCGTCTGCCAGATGACCCTGGCGCTTGCCGATGCCGTGGGCCGCGAGCCGCTGGGCCCTTACGCGGATTTGCGTTTTTCGCGCGAACAGATAAAAGAGCTTCGTTACGCCGCGCTGCTCCACGATTTCGGTAAGGTTGGAGTCCGCGAAGAAGTTCTCGTTAAGGCCAAAAAACTTTACCCGCTTCAGTTTTCCCGTTTATTGGATCGCTTTGATTATATTCGGCGGGACTTCGAGGCGTGCCTGGCGGAACAAAAGGTGGAAGTGCTGCTGGGGCATTTTCGCAAGGAAGCGGAAGCGCGAGTGCGCTTGAAACTTATCGACGGAGAGGCCAGCCGTTTCCTCTCCGAATTGGACCGCTACGTTGAATTCATAGCACGAGCGAACGAGCCGACGATCCTGCCTTCGAGCGAGTTCGATCTGCTCACGGAGATATCTCAGAAGACCTATCGCGACGCGCGTGGAGCCGAGCGCCCCTACCTTACTTCAGAGGAAGTCAGATACCTTTCGATACCGCGCGGCAGTCTCGACTCGAACGAGCGGCGCCAAATCGAATCACACGTTACCCACAGTTTTAATTTTCTGGCGCAAATACCTTGGACAAGCGAATATCGCGGCATCCCGGAAATTGCTCGTGCCCACCATGAAAAACTCAACGGTCGAGGCTATCCGAATGGGCTGACTGCCTCTGAGATACCCGTGCAAGCAAAGATGATGACCATCTGCGACATTTTCGACGCGCTCTCCGCTTCTGACCGTCCTTATAAGAGGGCCGTTCCGACGGACCGCGCGCTCGATATACTCAAACTTTGCGTCCGCGATGAAGAGATCGATCCCGAGTTGTTCCGGCTGTTCCTCGATGCCCAGGTTTACCGGCTCGTTTCAAAACCTGTGTAGCTGACCCCCAAAGATTTCTTTAACTGTTGCTTTTTTGGATTGCCATGACAACGCGAGTTCCTCGCAATGCCATTATCTCTCTTATAATAAATGTCGGACTGGATATGTGGATCTACCTTCTTGGGCCGTTTCTGTCATTGCTTCCCACGCGCTGGCGCAAAGCGCTGCCATTCTATCAGGTGGTGCACTGGCGCTCCGCGGCCATCCTAAGTGGTCTGGCGGAATCTTCCATCGCTCTCGTCGCGCTCATGTATTGGTATTGGTATTCGATGTCGACCTCGCTTTCCCACCTCGCGGATCTCGCACTCGACGGTAAGACCGCCCCCGGAACAACCGATCATCACCTCGCCTTCGCGGCGTTGCTAATCTGGTCTACCCATCCGCTGACCTGGGGCACCGCTTTTTTTGGCATTGAGGGCATGGTGCGTTTGTGCGGAGCGCTTACGGATACCGTGCTCGGCGTTTTTCCGCTTTATTTGGTTGAGAAGTTCTACTCCAGGATTTTTCGCAGTGGCGAGCCGGAACCTCCGTATGCAGGGAAGTTTTCCCAAAGCCATGTAACTTCCTATGTTGGCGCCTTGCGCGACAAAGTCGTGACGTCCAGAATTTCGCAGGTTGCCGATGAGATCTGGGTTGCCAAAAACGATTCCGAGGAATTCCTGGAAATTCGCGCCTGCCGGGCGAAATCGGAGTGGATTCCGCCTCGCGTGGTTCGATACGAAGATCGTTACTACCGGCTGGAAGAGAGCTCTCGATCTTCCGGGTCGCGTCCATTCGTTTACAAATTGCGCCGGTTGGCAGCTGGAGTGCCCGGCCGCACCGTTCTGATTTATTCGCCTGCCGAGGAACCCGTCAAAGCAAGTCGCTGAGTAAAGACTCCGCAATCATGCAGCTTTCTTTTTCGCGTGCCGCTCCCCAGCTTCCTCAGCACCCGTCGCTCGACTACAATCTCAGGATGCTTGATGCCCGCCCGCCATCTCCATTTGTTCTTCGATGCTTTTGTCTTGCCGTGGCGCTTCACTTACTTTTCTTCTCAGCATTCGCGCAGAATCCGCCATCCTCGACTGAGGGGCGCATTCTGCTCCTGCCGCGCACCATTATTTCGGGAGACCGGGCAACTCTCGCAGTGCTCGACGTTAACGGCCGCCTGACTCCCGGTGCCACCGTCCTCTTTTCGAATGGCGACCGTTTGACCACCGACGCAACAGGCCGCGCACTGTTCGTCGCGCCGCTCAACCCCGGAATCATTGTCGGATCCATTGCTGGCCGCACCGGGCGCGTCCCCATGACCATCTTGTCGCCCGATGAAACCGCTGCAACCACTATTGAAGTAGCCTCGATCCCCAAATTCGCTTCGCTCACCGACCGTTTCGAAATTGCCGGGCGAGGCTTTTGTGGCGGAGCGGACGCGAACCAGATCACCATTTCCGGCGAGCCAGCTTTAGTGCTGGCGTCCTCACCGACATCGCTGGTGGTCCTGCCGCCGGCGGAGTTGCCGCCTGGGCGCGCTTCCGTCGATATTTCTTGCGCAAAACGGAATGGACCGCCTCTCGAAGTCGTCTTCGTGGCGCTCAATTTGGAGGCCGATTCTTCGCCTCTCGCGCCGGGCGTGCACCGCACGCTCTCTGTCCGGGTGCGCGGCACAGCCAGCAAGATCACACTGGAAGCGAGGAATCTGGCGCCCGACATTGCAGAGCTTCTTGGCGGCAATCCCCTGCGGGTTCTCAGCTCCGGAGGTGCAGAGAACTTGGCGCACTTCGAACTCGTGGGCCGCAAACGCGGCAGTTTTCTCATTTCGATCAGGTTGCTAAGTTCCAGCCCGCGCCCGCGTTAGATCTCCGCGCAAAGAGAGGGCGCAGGTTGTGAATTTATCTGATTTCAAATTAATCCACGGGATTAAGTACCGCTCTTAGCGATCGTTTCTGCCGGAAGCGCGAGTGTGGCCTGCACGTTCTCTAGAGACGCCTCCGCCATGCCCGTTCCGATCAACGAATCCAGCGTGTTCTGCGTCTTCTCAAGCTTCTTGTCCGCGTCACTGTAGCTTTGCTGTGCGTTTTTCAGATGACTCCCAAGCTTCTCGAAGACATCGGTGAAGGTCTCCATGTGCTTCTGGATGCCGGAGAGGCCCGCGGAAATGCGCTTGGCATTTTCTTCGATTTGCATTCCCCGCAAACCCAAGTGAATCACGCAGAGATGAGCGTAGAGGGTATTGGGCGAGACCGCGATGATATTCTTGCCGCGGCAGTAGGAGTCCAATGGCTCGCCTTTGCTGTCTTCTGTCATCAGCATCTCGTAGTAGACGCTTTCCGACGGCACGAACATCAGCGCCAGGTCCAGGGTGCCTTCGTTGGGCACGATATATTTCTTGGCTATGGAATCCGCGTGGCCCTTCACCGCCGTCGCAAAGGCGCGCTTGGCTTCCTCCCCCTCCGCGCTGATTCTTCGGAAGGCGTCGAGAGGAAATTTCGAGTCGATGGCGACAAGCTTTTTATCGCGCAGGAAGATGACGGCGTCCGCGGCTTCACCGCTCGAGAAGCGGTATTGCGTGGCATATTGCGAAGAGGGCAGGGAATCTTCCAACAAGCGCTCCAGCGTTACTTCACCGAGCAATCCCCGTGTTTTCGCCCCGCCAAGAATTCCCTCGAGCGATTTTGTCGCAGAGGATATCCCTCGCCCCAACTCCTGGAATTCCCCCAGTTGTTTCTGAATGTGGCCGATCTGTTCACGCGTGTTCTTGAGTTCGTTCGCTATCGCCTTCTGTCCTTGTGTGGCGATTTGCGCCGAGTTGGAAACTCCATCCTGCAACGCCTGGGTCACGCTTTCCAGCCGCTGCGAGACGCTTTGACCGATGGTGGCCATCTGGCCCGTACTTTGCGCCTGGGCCGTCGCAATCGTCTGCAAATCCCGGCGCAGCTCATTCATCTGGGCTTCGAGAAGCCCGCTCTTCTTCTGTTCCTGGGAAGTTTGCAGCACCAGCCAAAGCACCAACCCGGCCACCACGATCACTACCCCGATGAGCACAACGTTCATTCTTTCTCCAGTCCATCTTCGGGAAACGGTCTCCTTACTCTACCCGGAGTTGTGTGCGGCGAAAAGGTCTCGGCAAAACAAAAAGGCTTCGCACTTGCGAAGCCTTTTTGGCGTTTAGAGGTAGATTTTTTGAATCTTCGAATCGAGCGGCGACTCTCCTACCAGCTCATCTTCAACGCAAACTGAAACTGCCGCGCATCGTATGCCGCCGTCGGCTGTCCCGCGCTGCACGTGGAACCTGCTCCCGGATCGCAAAGTTGATTCACCGCAGCCACGTTGAGCCGATTCGTCAAGTTAAATCCATCCGCAATCACATCGAGCTTCAGGTGCTCGCCCAGATTGAACCGTCGGGAAAGCCGCAAGTCAACTTGGAAGAAACCTGGCGTGACAAACGGGTTGCGCCCCAGATTGCCATTGCATCCGAACGGCGGCGTTATTCCTGCGATCGCGAAAACTTGCCCGCCATTTGTCAGGCATGTCGTTGGCACCACAAACGTCACCCCCGGAATGAACGGCGAGGTCGTTCCGGCACCCGACTTGGCGACGGAAGGCCTGCCATTTGACGCGCCGAGGTCCAGCCGGTAATCGGTTCCCGTGATGATCGTGTACGGCCTACCTACAGACACCTCGATGATCGGCGACAGTGTGAAGTCTCCGATGAAGTGTTTCCAAGCCCCATCGCCGCTCCTTGCCGTCGGCGACTGGAAAACCGCGCTAGTCACCCAACGGTGCCGCTGGTCGAAATCCGAATTGCTGCGTTCCAAGAATGGGAAGCGGCTGTCCTGTGGCTCGAGAGGAGATTGCAGGTCCGTCGAATCGTCGATCGTGTGCGACCACGTGTAGCTGGAGAGCAACTCAAAAGCGTTTGAAAACCGCTTCTGCACGTTTACCGTCAATCCGTGATAGACCGAATTCCCGTCCGAGAGCTGTGCGTCTACGCTGTTAAACGCCACCGGAGTCCCGAGCCCTTTCGGATAGCACTTCTGAGCGGCACCCGCCCCGAAAAATCCGGCTGGGAAGCACGAGGCCCCCGCCGCGCCAACCAAAAATGGATATGCCGCCGCATTAGGTCCGGCAAACGACGGATTTGGTCCAGATGGGCGGAAGAAGTTGAAAGCGGCCGCGGTTCCGACCGGTGTGCCATTCAATCCCGCGAGCGATCCAGGGCAATTGCTTAGCGTTCCGACGAGGCTGGGTATCGTTGGCGTAAAGATGCAGCCATTGGCGGTTGTCACTTGTCCCGCCGGCACGGTGATACTTACCGGCGACGAGCTGCACGTAGCTAAACCTGAAGCGATGCAATCCGCGTAATTTTGCGTCAGCAATTGTGGATCGGTCGAGTTGACGTCCACCGGCCGGTTAAGGTGCTGTCCCTTCGTGTACTGGTAGCCGACGCTGATCTTCCAGGAACCGGCGATCTGCCGTTCAATCGTCAGATTTCCTTGTTGCGCCACGCCGAATTGGAAATTCCTCGCAACAGGCAGCACGAACGGCAAGATCGGCAGCGGAAATCCCGCGGCCAAATAGTTCTGATTGGCGAACAGTGAACCCGCGGCAAGCGGATCAAACCGTTGCTGATTCGCCAGGTAGAACATGTTGGGGAGCTGATTCAATGCACCCTGGAAGAGCGTTGAACCGTTTAGGTTGGTCGGACCATCCAGCGCATTGCCGCTTACACTCGAACCGCACATTGGATAACCCGGCGGCGCAGACCCTGCAGGAAGCACTCCGCAAGCCGAGGAGCCTCCTCCCGCCGTGATCAGCTGCACGGATCGGCCTCCATCTGCCGTGGCCGAGTCAAATGCAACCGCCAGCAAAGGATGATCATAGAAGAGACCAAACCCGGCCCGGATCACCATCTTTCCATCGCCCTTCGGGTCCCACGCGATCCCCAGCCGCGGAGCCACGTTGTTATAGTCCCGCGGAATTCCTTCGACCACGCCCAGCGCTTTTTCCGCCGACGCGTTGAACGCGTTGAGCGGCGAAAACAACGGCGTAATTTCCACGTCGTACCGGACGCCATAGTTGACCGTCACGTGCCCGTTTGCCCGCCAACTGTCTTGAATGAACAGTCCGATCGGAAAATTATCAAATGGCTGGTTTGATTGTCCGATGCCCTGAATGTACGTCGTCGGTATCCCCAACCCGTAGGACTGCAATCCTGTTGTTCCCGGCAGGGAAAATTCGCCGGGAGCGCATGTTCCATTGTGGCCGGCGCCAGTCGTTGAACTGTAGCAGTCATTGATTGCGCCGTTTGTGACCGTGGATGTTGCGAATCCGCCGAAGTTGACCACTCCGCCGTAGTCCAGTTCGAAGATCTGCGCCTTGGCGGATCGCAACTGAATGAGGTTATAGTCCCCGCCCATCTTGAACGTGTGATTTCCGCGGATCAGGCTCACGTGATCCGTGAATTCAAACCTCCGCTCGATGCGGTCCACCGTCGAATATGGTTCACGCCCAAAGTACGCGAAACCGGGAATGTTCACGCCGATATCGCTCCCGCCCGGAAGCTGGGAGAATCCGAAATGCAAACCACGCCTCGCCACCTGAGCCCGGAATTCGTTAAACCCGGTGGCGCTCAAGATTGTGTCGTGCTGGAACACGATGTCGAGGTCCCGCGACTGATTTAACCCTGTACGCGATCCCGCGTTCTCGCCAAAGGTTTGGTTCTGCGCTGTGGACTCAATCCCCGTCACCAGAGACGGTGACACTCCGACACGCAGGAACGAGTTGTTCTGATTGTTCCATTTTTGGTCCAGCCGCAGCGACCACAGGCTGGTCTTTTCCGTGACTGGGAAGTTTCCGCGCAACGAATTCAACGCCTTATATGAAGTGGGCAGCGGCACCATGCCGAACGCATAATTGAAGGCGGGCCCGAACGGCGACGCAGGGCACACCACATTGCCTACCGTCATGTTCGCGGGACAGGTAACTGGAATGGGAAAGTTTGCCCCCGGACCTGGATGCAACCCGAAACTCGTCGCCACCGCCCCAAAATCCACTCTATTCAAAGCCACACTCGATGCCGAACCCATGAACAAGCCGTACTGCACTCCAAGGGTCTGGAACGCGGGGACTCCCGTTTGTAACAGAGATTGCACAGTAGCCGCCTGGGATGGAGTCAACTGAACAGCCAGCGGCCCACCAGGAGTGGGAAGCGTTACGCTCGTCATTCCCCAGGGTCCACCGCCTCCTTGCGTTTGCCCGATGCTCGAGAACCCCGTCTCTTCGCGCAGCGTGTCCTCATAGGAAAAAAAGTAGAACGTCTTGTCCTTCTTCAGGGCGCCGCCCAGCGTTAGACCTGCCTGAACTCGCGTGTACGCCTGTTTCGTTGGATCGAGTGTCCCGGTCGTCGGATCCACCTGGCCAGAGAAGGCGTTGCGCGCCTGAAAAGCCCTGTTCCGAAGGTAGCCGAAAACGTCGCCGTGAAAATCGTTCCCCCCGCCCTTGGTCACGATATTGACCACGCCGCCCGTTGCCCGCCCATACTCCGCGCTGTAGTCGCCCAGAATAAGCTGAAACTCTTGCACTGCTTCCTGCGAAACCGTTGCGCGTATTCCGTTGATCGAGTTATCGACGGCATCGGCCCCATCCACGCTCACCTCGTTCGAGCGCGCTCGCTGGCCGCCGAAGTTCAGACCGCTCGTTGGCGCCGGACCGATCGTCGGCGCAACATCCCGGTTCACCTGCGAATTTGTCAAAGTAAAATTGATGTAATTCCGTCCATTGATGGGGAGATTATCGATGCGCCGCTCTCCAATCGTTTGCGAGACATCCGTCTTCGTGGTCTCCACGGGTGACGTCTCGGCTGTCACCATGACGCTTTGCTGCATACCCTTTAGTCCAAGCCGCGGGCTGAAGCTGGCTTCTTCGCCGACCGTCACTTCAACAGCATCGTTCTGATACAACTCAAAATTCGCTCCGCCATCTATGCTCACTTTGTACGCACCGGGAGGCAGGCCCACGATCTTGTACCGGCCGCCTTCGTCCGAGATCGCCGTGCGTTCGGCGCCGGTTCCGGCATTGGTAACGGTTAGCTTTGCGCCCTTGACCGCCAGTCCTTGAGGGTCAGTCACCGTCCCCGATAGACTGCCCGTATTCACCTGCGCCATCGTCACTGCGGCGCATCCCAGCAACAACATGCACAACGTGATCCACGCAAACACACCATGACGTCGTTGCATCTAAATCCTCCTGGTGAAAACCTGCCAGTCTTCCGCTACCCCTAGCGGCTGCGGGATGTCCCGCCGAACGATGGTCACCCGATTGAATATCCGCGTTTTACTTCAAGAACTCGTTGAATTCAATCAGCACCTATCAGCCGAGGCACTGAGTCTATACCTCACAATGACTTTTTTCACGGGACGACTGAATGGAGGATGCTTAAGGAAGCAAGACTGTCCCGCAAAGAGAATCAGTCAGGAAAAGCTGTAGTGTCATCACTTTTTGCTTTTATGTACTTTCGCTCGGCCACCCGCAGGCGCTTTCCTCTTCAATTTGATCTGATTGAAATCAACGGCAGCGCGGACGAGATTTTTTAGCGCGCGCTCATTCATCTTATCGCCCTCGAAAAGATCGATCGCCCGCCAGGCGTTGCCTCCGAGGCCGGCGTTGAATAGCTTGTCAGGATCCGGGAGGCTGGCTCCGTTGGAAAAGGTAAGCTTCACCTTATCTTTGTGAGCGTTGCCGACCGCTATCATTCCGTCGCGAGACCACACCGGGCTTCCCATCCACTTCCATTCTTCGATGATCTCCCGGTCGGCCTCGAGGATGGTCTTGCGGACAGTGGCAAGCGTTTTGCCACGCCAGTCTTTGAGTACTTCGATAAGCTGGTCAATACGTTCCGATGGATTCATTGGGTTAGGCCTCCAGTTCTTGCACGAGATGCTCAGCCTGGGCTATATTCCAGTCCACGGCGCGTTCGCTATGTTGAAAAGTTCTGCTCCCTCTTTTATCGTCGACGACTTGGGCGCGACGGTTGCATTCTATCAATCCAAGCTGGGGTTCGACGTTCTTCATAAGGGTGGTGGTGACGGAGACGGAGACGACTTCTGGGCCATCCTGGTACGCGACCGGGCTATGCTCTTCTTCAAGGCCATCACACCCGAGATCCATCCCCAGCCGAATTCTTCGCGTCACGAATGGGCTCGCTGGGACGCCTACATCGGCACGGATGATCCCGACTCACTGTACACAGAGTTCGTAGGCAGGGAGGTTCCCATGCATCGGGAACTGGCCAATACGGGCGATGGACTCCGAGCCTTCGAGATCACCGACAACAGCGGATACGTGCTGTGTTTCGGGCGCCCCGTCGACAAGTAGCTTCATCATAAGCTCATCAACCCGTCTCTCGGCCTGAACTGCAACACTGCCGCGTCATCCGCCGGTCGAAGATCATAGGTTCGAGTGCGAGGCTGTGCCAGTCAACGGCCTACTCGTAAGAAGTCGTCGAACGACATGGCCTTTCCACATCCATAATCCCGAAAGGACAAGGATAGGAACGTAGACATACCGGGTAATGGGCGCGTAGTTCGGGATTTGGTCAAACGGGCTATAAATATAGCCGACGATGGGAATGGCCAAGACGATGTGAATCCAGCGAACGATCGAACGTTTGGTTGCTTCTTTCATGACTAATTCTCCTCCTTTTATTCACTACTTTTGAGCCGCCTGGGGCGGCCAGTTGGGCGATTCAATACCAAACTGCTTGGCGTACTCCGCGTTCAGCCGCTGCCAGCCACCGAACTTCATGGCGTCGGGGCCAACCATGCGTCCAATCGGAGTTCCGCTGAGAAGGCGATCCAGAACATCGAAACAGATGTGCCACCCGGCAGCACCCATGGCGATAAAGCGGTGACCGATGTTGGTCCACAGCGTCAGGCGCGTGCCGCCACCAAACGCTTCGAGTTCCCACCGCATGTCGAAGCCACCCCACTTGTACTCAAGCACCTCAGGAGCGTTCGCTCGCGTCACAGTTGTTTCAGTAACATGCAGCGCGGGCGCTCCCACCGTGGTGAGCTTCACCGTGTTTCCAACCGTGCCCAGGTTCCCGTCGGCGTCGAAGGGCGCCCACTCGCGCAGATGCGCCGGGTCGGTAAGCGCCTGCCAGACTTTTTCCGGCGAGTGGCGCACTTCTCTGACGAGAACGAGCGTCCACTTCTCTCCGTCCTTTTGTATCTGCGCGCCGCTTGCCGGGCCCGGTGTGTACTGTTCGCGAGGATTCATCGTTTTCTCCGTCAGCTCGCGGCCTTGCTCACGATGGCGCAGAGCTTGGCCTCGGTTGCATCATCCAGCTTGTTGAAGAACCATGCTGATTCACGGAGCTGGTGCGGCGCACTTTCCTCCAGGGCAAGGTTCGCCTTATCGCTAAGACCAAAGGTCATATATTTGTCCACACGGAAGAAACAGATCACCTTGCCGTCCTTGGCGTATGCCGGCATGCCATACCACAAGGTCGGCTGAAGTGTCGGCGCGCTCCGCAAGATGAGCGCGTGGAGGCGCTCGCCCATGGCGCGGTAGGGCGCCGGCATTGCGGCGATCTTCGTTAGCACCTCGGCCTCGCCTTCGGTCTTGTCGGCGGGCGGGCCGTAGCGCCCGGCAGCCTTCTTCGTTGCTTTCTTCTCGCGATCGGTCATTTTCTTCTCCTGTTCTCCTGGTCGACTTCCTCTGTTTTTTGGGCGCTGCTACCAGCGCTTCAGCTGCGTGAGCTGAATGAGGTTGCCGCAGGTGTCCTTCAGCATGGCAATGGTCGAGCCGGTCACGTCGGTTGGCGGCATCGTGAACTCCGCGCCGCGGCCCTTGATCCGCTCGTAGTCGCCCTTGATATCGTCGGTGAAGAACATCATCGCGGGCTGGCTCTGTTGAAAGATGGCCTGCTGATACGCTTTGGCCGCGGGGTTGTTGTTCAGCGCCAACTGCAGCTCCGTGCCGTCCGGCTCCTCGGGCGAGGCCACCGTCAGCCAGCGATAGGGGCCTTGGCTGAAATCGGTCTTCTTGGCAAAGCCCAGCACCTCCGTATAGAAGCGCAGGGCCTTGTCCTGGTCGTCCACGTGTAAGCTGGTCACTTTGATCTTCATTTCTTTTCTCCTTTGCTATTTCCGCGGTTTGCGCCGCGGCGATTTCTCTTTGTCTTCCTTTTCGTTGGTGTTGCCCTGGTTGGTGTTGAAGGATCCATCCGGTCGAGGTGGCGTTCGAGAGCATCCACGTGATCGGACCAGAACCGACGGAACCGAGCCAGCCAGGCATCCACCTCCTGAAACGGTTCAGGTTTCAGCTGGTAGAGACGGCGTTGTGCGTCCACCGTGGATTCCACGAAACCGGCCTCTCGCAGCACGCGCAGGTGCTTTGACACGGTCGGCTGCGGCATACCAAGCTGACGCTCGATCTCTCCCACCGACTGTTGCGACGAGACCAGCAGGCCCAGTATCGCCCGGCGGTTCGGCTCCGCAATGATTTCGAATACGGATTGCATGCTCTTCGTATACTCCAGAGAGCATATACGTGTCAAGGTATATTTAGGGGGGGAGTCAACGGTTTTCAGTCGGCGCGGGGGGTTGCACCGTCCGATGCGTTTTTAGCGAGTGCGATTCAGAGCCCTGCGCGCTCCGCTCGTCGCGGGGATGAACGCAACAGTGCAGTAGCTTTTGTACCGGGAAGTCGGCTTCTCGTCAGGAAATCAAGCAGTGAAAGTTAATGCGCCAGCAATTCCAGTAGTTCCGCGGTTTCGACCGTGATTGCGGCTTTGAGTGTGTGAGCATAGTCAGGCGCCCATGTGGCCGAATGGAGCTGTGGGAGCGGGGTTCCAGATTGTTGTTCGGCGGAGAATCTCTCTGGGCGCCCGGAGGGCATTTTGCCCCACTTCTGCCACACGCAGGAGCCAAAGCGAACACGGTTCAGCGCACGGGTGAAAACTTACATACCGCTTGCTATAACATATAAATGCGCCTGCACGATTACGCACCCCGCCCCGCGCGCCTCAAATGGCTCCTCGATTCTGACCCGGCCATCCGTTGGCAGGTCATGAGGGACCTTACCAATGAAGTTCCCGACGCAATCGCCGCCGAGCGGTCGCGCGTCGCCACCGAAGGCTGGGGAGCTCAACTTCTCGCCCGCCAATCTCCTGCCGGCCACTGGGGCGGCGGGCCGAAGTGGGACCTTATAGCCCTCTTCAGTCTCGTCGTCTTGAAGGACCTCGGCCTCGACCCCGCCAGCAAGCAGGCTCGCAAAATGATCGACCGCATCGACAAGCGCCTCGTGTTTAAGCCGCTCAATAACCGGCCTTACCTTCACGGCGAAACGGAGCCCTGCATCAACGGCAGAATCCTCGGCATCGGTTCGTATTTCAAGGAGCCCAACGACGCACTGGCCAAGCAACTCCTCGGCGAGCAGCTCGAAGATGGCGGCTGGAACTGCGAAGCATGGCCCTTCTTGCCGCCGAAACGCCCCCCCAGCCGGCGCTCTTCGTTCCATACCACCATCTGCGTGCTCGAAGAACTACTCGATTACGAACGCGCAGGGCGCAAATCGGCGGCCGTCACTAAAGCCCGCAAAAGGGCTGAAAACTATCTGCTCGAGCGCCGCATGTTCCGCTCGCTTCGAACTAGCAAAGTCATCGACAAACGCTGGCTGCGCTTCTCGTTCCCGACGTTTTGGCACTACGACGTCTTGCGCGGGCTCGATTATCTGCGAAATGCAGGAATCAAACCCGACAGCCGCGTCGGTGACGCCATCAAAATCGTGATGGAGCGCCGCCACCAGAACGGGCGCTGGCCGCTGAACCTCCTTCATCCCGAACATATTCCGTTGGAGATGGAGACCGATGTCGGCGGGGCAAGCCGCTGGAACACACTGCGCGCTCTCCGAGTCCTGCGTTGGTACAACAACTCAACGTGTTAGTTGTGACTTGAGCCTGCTCGCGACGGTTGGCGCTCAAATCAGGAGCAGATGCCATGACCGATGAACCCAGACAGACGACCCCAGGCCCCATTCTCAGCTCAATCTCGGCACAACTCTTCGTTGCGAACATCAAGAGTTCCTGCGATTTCTATACAAACAAACTCGGCTTCGCCGTCGAATTCATCTATGGCGATCCGCCATACTACGCGCAGGTCATCCGCGACAATGCGCGACTCGCCTTGAGGCTGGTCTTCGAAACTGTGTTCGTTGGTGATGTTCGCAAGCGCGAACATCTGCTCTCCGCTTCCATCACGGTTCAGACTTCGAACGAAATCAATCAACTGTTTCTGAGTTATCAGGCTGTAGGAGTTTCTTTCCATCAAGCACTTAAGAAGGAGCCATGGGGTGCAGGAACCTTTATAGTCTCGGATCCAGATGGGAATCTCATCCTCTTTGCTGGCCCGGCAGCCGACTGAACTCCTCCGATTTAGAAATGCGGAACTGCAGACGATTACTACCCATAAGTCGGCATCTCGTCAGGAAATCAAGCACTGACGAGATGCGCGTTTGTCGGTACAAACCCAACGGGCGAGCTGATAACTTCCGGGTTGCCCGTTACTCGGGAACTATCGCCCAAGTGTGAGGAATGGGCACATTCATAGGTGTCGGAGTATGTGGCCGCAAAGGCTGTTTGCGAGCGGACAGGATTGCCTGTGCTGAGGCGCTGACGTAAGATGCAACGCCAGTGAGTGATTCCTCGCCGATCATCGGGCGGACAATCTCGCATTACCGCGTCCTGGGGAAACTCGGTGGCGGGGGAATGGGAGTGGTCTACGAGGCCGAGGACTTAAACCTCGGTCGCCACGTCGCACTGAAGTTCCTTCCTGAAGACATGGGGAAAGATCTGCAAGCGCTGGAACGCCTGCGTCGCGAAGCGCGTGCTGCTTCCGCACTGAACCATCCGAACATCTGCACGATCTATGAAATCGCGGAAGATCGCGGGCATCCTTTCATTGCCATGGAGTTGATGGAGGGGCAGACCCTCAAACAGATGATCGATAGCAGACCACTTCCCATAGAAAAGGTGTTGGAGCTGGGCGCCGAAATTGCGGATGCCCTTGAGGCGGCACACGAAAAAGGCATCGTCCACCGTGACATAAAGCCTGCAAATATTTTTGTGACGAAGCGGGGACGGGCGAAGATTCTAGATTTCGGTTTGGCGAAGCTCACTTCTGTCGCGGAGGTTAGTGATTCTGCGATGCCCACGGCAAGCCTGAGGGAACTGTTGACGAGCCCCGGCAGCGCGCTGGGCACCATTGCGTATATGTCACCCGAACAGGCGCGCGGTGAAGAGTTGGATGCACGTACGGATTTCTTCTCGTTCGGTGCAGTGCTTTATGAAATGGCGACGGGGCGTATGGCGTTCCCCGGCAACACTGCTGCCGTCGTTCACGACGCGATTTTGAATCGAGCCCCAATTCCTCTAGCAAGCCTGAATCCCGGCCTGCCTCCGACGCTAGGAGCAATCATCGATAAAGCGCTGGAGAAAGATCGCAACCTGCGATACCGAAATGCAGACGACATTCGGATCGCCTTGCAGCAACTGAAGGGTGGTTCAAATTCGGCGGGCTCGCCTACAACGGAGGCGACAACTAGAACCCGCCTGCAGAAGGGACGGAGGGTCATCGCCCTCGTTGCCATAGTGGTTTTGGCGCTTGCCGCCGGCAGTTATCTATATTTTCATCGAACGCCAAAGCTAACGAAAGAGGACATTCTTGTGCTGGCGGACTTCACCAACACAACCGGCGACCCCGTATTCGACGACACCTTGAAGCAGGCGATTTCAGTCCAGCTGGCGCAGTCGCCGTTTCTTAACATTCTCTCGAACGCAAGAACTCGCGCCACACTGAAGCTGATGGCAAAACCGCCGGGAACCAGGCTGACGCCGGACGTGGCGAGTGATCTCTGTCAGCGCGTGGGCGGTAAGGCTTACATCTCGGGCTCGATTGCCAGCCTCGGCAGTCAATACGTGATCGGCCTCGATGCCATCAATTGCAAGACGGGCGATCCACTTGCGCAAAGGCAGGTTACAGCTGAAGACAAAGAACACATCCTGAAGGCTCTAGACGAAGCGGCGACGAAGCTCAGAGGGAAGCTCGGTGAGTCGTTGAGCACGGTGGAGAAGTTCGACGCCCCCCTGGATCAAGCCACCACACCTTCGCTCGAAGCCTTGAAGGCCCTTTCCGTTGGGGTTAAAACTCTGCAGGAGAAAGGTAGCGCGGCAGCAATTCCTTTCTTCAAACAAGCCATCGAACGCGACCCTAATTTCGCCGCCGCCTACGAAGCGTTGGGGATTTCGTACTCCAATCTCAGAGAACCGGGTCTAGCCAATGAGAACTTGCAGAAAGCTTATGATTTGCGCGACAAGGTTAGCGAACGGGAGAAGTTCCGCATTTCGGCTGCCTACTATCTACTTGTCACCGGCGAACTCGAGAAAGCCATCCAGACCTATGAAGTGTGGACGCAGACCTATCCTCTGAACAGCGAACCTTTCGGCAACTTGGGGGTTGATTACACCTATCTGGGGCAATACGAAAAAGCAGTTACCGCGAGCCTAGAGGATCTCCGCTTAAACCCGGGCAGCGCAGCAGCCTACACCAACCTTGTGAGTCTGTATCCTGTCGTGAATCGTCTCGATGAGGCCGACGCGAAATATCAGCAGGCCATTGCTCACAAAGTTGATAATCCGTTCCTGCACGGGAATCGCTTTGGAGCTGCCTTCCTTGAGAACGACACGGCCGAGATGCAGCGGCAAGTCGCCGCGTCTAGTGGCAAACCTGGGGAGGACGTGCTGCTCTCGTTCGAGTCAGACGCCGAGGCATTTTACGGGCGCCTAGCAAGCGCACGGAAACTCTCGCAACGCGCTATCGACTCTGCTCGCGGCAATGACTCAAAAGAAACAGCAGCGGCATGGCAGATGAATGCCGCTCTGCGCGAAGCTGAGTTTGACAACCCATCGCGCTCCCGCCAGCAAATCGACTTTGCGCTGGCTGAAGCTCCCACAAGAGATGTAAGCGTTCTTGCGGCCTTGGCATTTTCGCGTATCGGAGATATCGAGCAGGCAGAAAAGATGGCACACGATTTAGCTGAGCGCTTTCCGCTTAATACGGCAATAAATCGTTACTGGTTGCCGACCATCTATGCCTCGATCGAAATTAGACGGAACAATCCGGCGAAAGCTCTAGAAGGTCTCCAGGCCACAGCACCGTATGAACTGGGATCACCGCTTCCCCAGTTCGAGGTCGGTGGCACTCTCTATCCCGTGTACATCCGCGGCGAAGTGTACTTATTGCTGCATCAGGGCAAGGAAGCAGCCGCGGAATTCCAAAAATTCCTGGACCATCGCGGCGTCGCGGTGAGTTGCCCGCTGGGAGCGTTAGCACGCCTTCAGCTCGGCCGCGCCTACGCCTTACAGGGCGACACCATCCGATCCCGTGCGGCCTATCAAGATTTCTTTACACTATGGAAGGACGCCGATGCCGACATTCCCATCCTCATCGCGGCCAAATCCGAATACGCTACATTGAAGTGATTGCGCGCACTTGGGGGAATAGCGAGCACGCTTTTGACGGATAGGATTCGTCCCCGAGACCAGTAGTAAGAACCTTCCGATATTTCGGCTTCACTGGCCGTATGGACTCTACTCTTACTAGTGCCGCTCGCGTCCACGACATTCGATGCCAAGCGCGGAGATCACTTCCTACAAGCCGACTTAGCGGGACGGATCCGGTTCTGTTGTGAGTGTTCGACATCAGCGACCGGCAACTCCGGCACTGGCTGGCCAATCGAGCTCATTTTCTCATTTGCGTCCATAGAGCTCCCCGTTGCTCTCCTTTATGCAACAAGACTGCCAACGCGTCAAATTAGGACACCCCCATTTTTTCCTTGACGAGCTATTACTCCTGGCCTATAGTAGTTCGTGGATATCATTGCGTCTCCTCACCGTAGCGCCAGCACCTTGCTGGCGTTTTTGCTTTCAGGAGACTCTTCTTACGCCCTAATTCCCTTAGGCTCTTGATGTATTCCAGCGACCTGAATATGTTAGAGGCGATGGAACTCCCCGACAAAGATTACGTAGACCCACCAGAACTTCGGCAACAGATCGAAAGGGCGATGAACGGCCTTGCCACCGTAACCGCCGCTCACCAGGGCACATTTCACATCGACAAGGCGGCGTGGAGTGTCAATCTGGACTTTGGCACGATCGTCTTCACGACTCCGCAAGGCATGCGCGCCGAGGCACCTGTACAAATCATCGGTACCTACAACTCGGAAGACGGAACCTGGCTTTGGGGCTGGGATCATCCATCGGTCCCGCCTGCCCTGGCGGAACACGCACAACAAATGCTGCGCTATGGACAGGAGCATGGCTTCGCCAGGCTCACTACACTCAATTTCGCCTGCACCGAGCAAATCTGCTGGGAGCTCACCGCGCTGGCTTTTCAGCTTTGCCGGGCTAATGGCGCATATAGCGGTCCGGCGGGCACCACCCGCGTCTTCATGACCTTCGGCGAAATTAAGTTGACCAAGGCATGACGAAATCCCTCTAGAACCAACACTTATAAAGGTGATTCAAAACAAACGACTTTATCTCTCTTTAGAATGAACACTTACGAAAAAACGGGGGGGAGGGGGGCCGACGGGATAAAGTGCTATAGCAATTTCTCGTCCGTCCAACAAATCCTGAGCTAGAACTGTAAGTGGCGTTGCACCAGCTTGCGCAGCTTTTCGCGGTCGTCGTCCTTCATGTGCACAAATTCGACCCCACTGCCGTCCGGCCCAATATTGCGCACTACCGCGGTGAAGTGAATCCTGCGCAGCCCCGAGCGGACTTCCAGTTTGATGGAATCTCCCACGGAGAGTTTCTTCGGCGACTCCAGATACGCCCCGCCCAGGCTGATCGTCTTCACACGAGCAAGGCCTGCTTGCGCGCCGTCAATCTGCGCTCGCAACGGGGACTCCAGTGGAACTCGTACATACCTTCGAGGAACAACGTAGCTGCCATTGGTCTGCGGCGCCGATTCAAACGGCGCGCGCGCCCGCGTCGAGGAGGGGCGGTCTTCAATCATCGCCAGCGCATCCTCCGCTGCCGCACGCAGTCCCGATGGCTCGGCAAATGCTAACCCTTCGCGGCCTTCCACTAGCATGCGGAGCAATTCCGCCGCTTCAACGGCATGCATACGGCCGATCGCCTCGATGGCCTTGATGCGCACGAAAAGGTCGCGCAGGACTTCATGCTCGCCGGCGGCAATTTCCATCAATTGCGGCACCGCGGTCGTCTCTTGAGCCAAACCGATTTGGTCAATCATCATCGGAACAACTAGTGGATGGGCATCCGCAAGAATCGCGGAAAACACGAAAGCCGCGCTTTGTCCGGAACCGGCATTGGACGGCCGCGACAGTTCACTCACGGCCAGGTCTTGCAAATTCCACTCCCAACTCGCCAGCGCTCGCGCCAGGCCGCGCAACAGGCGTTCCGGGTCGGCGGCGGCAAGCAACTTGATAGCTGCGCTCACCCGTTGCCTGCGGGCTTCATAGAGCCGCGTCTCGAGAAGATTTAGCACCGGCACGCCGATAGTTCGCAGCAGCCGCGCCATCGGCGAAATCATTTCCCCGCCGCGTGGTTCGGTCAATAGTAGCGTCAGGCGATCGAGCAGCCTCTCCGGGTCGCGCTGCAAAAGCCTCGGCAATACCGGATCGAGTGGACGGTTGGCCAGGGCGGCATCCACCAAAAGCAGCCAGCGGTCCTGCGCTACCAGCCGATGGGCGAGCGCTGCCATGTGATCGTGCTCTGTGTCTCTCGGCGCCCGTTCCAAACCGATCAAAATGGTTTCAAATCCGGAGTAATCCCCGCGGGTCACGGCGACTCGTCCCAGCGTTTCGAGAAACGCTGCAAGGAGCGCGGCGGTCTCTGGAATGGTTTCCTTTTCCAGCGCGTTCATCGTTCCGCGGCTCAAATCTTCCGGCAATTGATTGGGCCAGAGCGACTCGATGATTGGCGTCATCTCATTCATTCCAGCTGCTACTGCTCTCCGTGCCGAAGCATTTTCGTTTTCGACCCGGCGCGAATAGTTGAGCAGTATGTTTCGTGCTTCGCGCCGTGGGGCATCTGCTCCCGCTTCTGCCAGTTGCCCTAGCGTCCGCTTCAGCGCGACAACCGGCACGCACCACACATCCGGCCCGCGCAGCACGCCAGACTTCTCTCGCGCAGGCAATTCCAGCCAGAATTTCTCGACAATCTGTTCCCTGTGCGTGTCGTTTGCCCAGGTGGTCGCCAGCAAGGTGAGGTGTTGCGAAGAGTGCGGGCCCGTGTATCCGCCCGAAGAAACCAGCACATCGCACAACCGGTGAAACGTCTTCCGCACTGCGGATGGCGCAAGCGTCCCGGCGGAAAACTCCGCTCCGAGAAATTCAAGAATCAAGCTCTCCGAGAGACGCAACAAGTATGGCTGCGGCCGCTCGCCCTCGCGCGGGGCATACTGCGAAATCGAACTGAGCAGCATCCGGACCGTCTCGCGGCTCGCGTCTTCCATCGCTCCATGAATCGCCCGCGCCGCTTCCTCTGGGGCCAGCCCACGTGCGGCTTCAAGAGGTGGTGTCAATCGGCCGATCAAGCGCAGCGCGCCTACAAGATCCTCAATATCCGGCGGAAGAATGGGAGCCTCGGTGGACTCGCGAGGCGAGTTTCCGCCGTACGCCACCAACGCGCCCATTAGACTGGCGAGCACGGTATCCACCTTGCGTTCTGTTTGGGTATTAATGGAAATCCCTTCCACGCGATTCTCCGAAAATCGCGCAGCCCACCAGGAGTTGCCCCCGCGCCTTATAGACTCCTCCGATCTTAACAATGATGCTTTGAAGAGTTGCGCGAGCGTGTCCAGTTCGCCTACATGAAATTGCCGGGCAATAGCCAGCGCTTGAATTCCGGCGCGCTGCATATCCAGCGCCAGCGACTGCATCTCCCCGCGCAAATCCGGAAGGTGCGCATCGCTGAGCTTCGGCACGACTAGCCCGCCTCGCTCGATGTGGATTTCAATGCCGTTTAGCACACTGGAAAGATCGCGCAGGGCCTCGTACGAGGTGTCCAAACTCTGCAATCGCCGGGGATGGTTCCTGTCGTAGAGCCGTTCGGAGCGAAACAACAGATGAAGGCACCGGAGCGCGTGGACGAGCGCCACTGTCCTTGCATCCGGAGCAGGTGAAGGGGATTCCGCCGCTCCGCCAGGGACTGGCCGCGCGGTGGTCTTCGACGAGGGCTCCACATGCGGATGCCACTCGGCATCGTAGCGCTCTGCTTCCAACGGCATGGTGGCCCGGACTCCCAATCTTTTCCCCACTTGCTTCTGTCTAGCTCAGTCCACTTGCTAGTTCTGCCAAAAGGTAGGGGCCTATACCTTGCCTATCCACAGAAAGGATGCGCGAGGGCAGGGTACCCTTGCCTATAAAGCAAGCACGCTGCCTGCCCCCCTATTTCCATCATAAGTCGTTTGTTTTGAATCGCTTGGTTCTATGGTCTTGGAACTCCGCCAAGACGTCTGTTACAAAAAGTTACGTTCCAAGTAGGTGGGGACCAGGCTAAAAAGCACTTCGACACCGCTGTTGGCCGTTTCAAACCAGGTATTTCAGCTCACTCCGGATCTTACTTGGGTCTTAAAGTCTCGTGGAGATTGACCGTCCCGCCCTCGCTGGCTTGCACAGTTCGCTTCACCTGTTGGTAGCCGTCCAGCCTTACCACCAGTGTGTGGAGGCCAGCCGGCATCTGAACCCGAGCCGGCGTGGTTTGTCCCGTGGTCGTCCCATCCAGAAAGATCTCAGCGCCTTTTGGAGTCGTTTCTACCTGAGCCCATGCCAACCTGGCGTTCAACTCCAGGTCAAGTTGCGTCTGGATATTGTCCTTCACCTGCACCTTACCCGCATAAGCTTCGTAGCCCGGTAGACGCACGACTAAATTGTACTGGCCCGGCGCTAACGGCAACGTGACCGGCGTTTGACCAGATTGCTTCGCTCCATTGATGAAGACTTCCGCCCCTGCCGGGCGGCTGGTCAGATACAATCCTTTCGTCAGCGATTCCAGCGTTACCTTCTGATCGAGCACACTGCCGGCTTTCACTTGCAGAGCCGTCTGCATCGGCTGGTAGCCCGCCTTCTCTACCTCCAGGCTGTATTGCGCAGGCGAAAGATCATTGAAGCTGCACGGCGTTTGACATTGGTTCACAACCCGTCCCGCGGAGCCGCGCAATACTGCCGTGGCGCCGATTAGATCGGTCACCACATGGATTGCCCCACTGCCTTCTGGCGGAATCGGATGTCCTCCGTCCGAGCCGTGTCCCTTGTCAGCGGTCGGCGCATCTTCGTATTCAATATGGTCGATCACTCGCACGCTTGCGGGAGCATTTCGCAAGAATTTCAGTAACGCCCCGTGCTCCGTGGGGCGCAGTTTCCCGGCCAGAACAAGTGTGCTTCCGATGGCCTGCACTCTCGCCCGTCCTGCTAAACCTTTTTCTGCGATGGCTTCCTCGATTCGGCCTTTGTACTCGGCCGCTTGCGCGCTTACCACAGGTTCGCTCTTCTTTGGAGCGGGCTTCTCAACGCCAGGTTCCGCCGCCCTCTTTTCTGCCGCAGCCGTTTCGGGGATAGGCACGATCGGCGTTTCGGTTCCGGCCGGATTCGCCGCAGAGGTATTCGCCCCATTGTCTCCCGGCGCGGGTGCCGTCGCGGAAGCGTTGTCAACGGGCTTCTGTGCCGCATTAATCTTCCGGACATCCTCAATCACAGGCCTCAGCTTCTGTACTCCATAGGCGATCACGCCGAGGAGAAGCAGCGCAATGAATATGCTCCCGATGACGCTCTTCTTTTTGGGTGGTTCCACTACCGGCGTGATGGTCCCGGTGCGGCGCACGACGGGCGTTTGCGTGGGATTCGAAGCTCGCGCATTCAGGGATCGCGTCGTTGCTACGGTCATCGGATCTTCGGGATAATTATGCCGGCCGCCTTGTGCGCCCACGCCCGTTCCCGGGAGCGGCAGCGTGGCATTCGGCCCGCCTGGGCCGCCCACCACCATGGTTTTATCCGGACTTCCACCCTGCGCGACGCTGCGATAATTCCGCAAGTCCTCGAGCATTTCGCGGCAGCTCTGGTAGCGCGCTTCCGGTTCTTTGGCCAGCGCTTTCATCACAACCGCGCTGATGCCTGGATGAATCGAAGGGTCAATCTGACGCGGCGGTACTGGCTCTTCGTTCACAATCTTATAGATAACCGTCGTGATGTTCTGTCCGGGAAAGGGTTTTTCACCCGTTACCATTTCGTAGAGCAGCACGCCCAGCGAAAAGATATCGCTCCGGCCGTCAACCGCGCGGCCCTTGACTTGTTCTGGCGACATGTAGCTTGGTGTGCCCATGACGTGGGCCGTCTGCTGCATCGTGCCGAATTGCAGGATTTTCGCCGTGCCGAAGTCGGTGACTTTCACTGTATCGTCGGCCGCGAGCATGATGTTTGCTGGCTTAATGTCCCGGTGCACTACGTTTCGCTCATGCGCAAACTGCAATGCGCTGCACGTTTGCTCCATGATGCGCAGCACGCGCGGTAATGCGAACGCCTGGCCACCGTCCAGATGCGCTTGCAAGCTCTTGCCTTCTACCAACTCCATCGTGATGTAGTACAGGCCGTCTTCTTCGCCCGCGTCGAAGACTACAACAATGTTCGGGTGGGTCAGCAGGCCTGCCGCACGGGCTTCCGTTTGGAACCGCGTCAGCAGCTCAGGACGGGACATCCCCGTGCCTTCTTCGCTTAATTTGATCGTTTTTACCGCGACGGTTCTGCCGATCACCGGGTCCGTCGCCTTGTACACCACACCCATGGCGCCGCGACCCAGCTCGCCGATAATTTCGTAACGTCCTGCTTTTAAACCTGTTGTCATCGCCCCGTTCGACTTTCCATCCACTACATCCGCGGCGAACCGCAGACCTGGCCGGCTTATTTAACCAGTTGATTAAATATGATTTTAACCAGCCAGTTAAATATGGCCCTTGGCCTTAAAAAAGCGAGCTAAACGTCGCCCGGACAGTCCCTTAGCCATGTTCGGCGCGGCAAAATGGGCTTCCTACCGGTTGCTATAACGCGGGAAACACATCTGCTGACACGCGGACGCCCTATCCTGCACAGTACCCATTAAAATTTCAGTTGGTCAATCTAACCGGGGTACCAGTGTTTCGCACTCGACACGTAGGCGCCACGACAGGAAAGGAACTTATCCGGTGTCTGCTTCCAAGCCGCTCCCTAAGTCCCTATCTAACCGTGACTTATGGTCTCGGCATGGCTTCGCCAGGAGACATGCTCCGCTCAGGCGTGGGCACGTTGGTTTCGCGTATCGGCCGGTCAACTTCGCCGGGTCGTGTCGGCGCTTCAAGACCGTCGGTCAGCAAATATCCCTGCAAGGCCAAACCGTTGGTCCACACACCTTCCAGCGCAGCGATGTATTCGAGCTGAAGCTCGTAAAGTTTGCGCTGCGCCTCCAGGACTCGAGGATAGGAGGCCAGCATCTGCCCGTACTTCTCGACCAGCAGGCCGTACGCCTTTCGTGAGCTGGGAAGTATTCCATCGCGATATTCCACGGCCATCAACCGGGCATTGGCATATTCATCGACCACGGTGGCGGCACGCTCCCGTAACGTAAGCGCGACGCGCGTCTTTTCCTGTTGTGCCCGGTCGATGTCGGCGCGCGCCGCGGCGATGTTTCCCTGGTTGCGGTTGAACAAGGGAACCTCAATGCTGGCTTCCGCGATCCCTTCCCAACCTTTGGCCCACGGCACACTTCCCAGTGTTTCGTGGTTGTATTCCATTCCGGCGCGGACCAGTATGTCCGGAACAGGCTCGCGCTGGGCCCGGGCCAGCACCGCTTCCGCACGGCCAGCTGTTGTTTCCGCGATCCGCACCGCAGGGCTCTGTTTCGCGATAGTTTCGACGGCTTCTTCCTCGTTCAGTTCCGGCCAGCCTCTTTCCAAGTCGCCCGCCACGGTAGCGAGCGGCAAAGTCGGCTGTCCAACCACTGCCGCCAGAGAACGCCATTCCTCTCGAAGTGTATTCTCTTGCATCCGTGCGGCCATGCGCATGCGTTGCGCTTCTACCTCAGCCGCCAGCACTTCGGTTTCATCCGCCTGCCCGGTATTCATCAGTTCTCTCTGCGTTTGTGCGGCATCTTGCGCGATCTTTGCCAAATCGCGCCGCGCATCCAGCCACTCCTGTGCGGCAAGCACGCGCAGGAACGCCATCTTCACCGCAGTCTCGACGCGCGAGCGTTGCTCCTCTGCCTCGATCTCCGCCAGCTTGGCCTCTTTTCCGAAAACCTCACGGCTTTTGCCAAGTTTTCCGGCCGTGACGATCGTCTGCTGTACAAAAAATCCCTGCTTGCCCCCGCCCACCGAGCCGCCTCGTATCTCATCGCCGGTATAACCCACGGAAGGATTTGGGTAGAGACCTGCCTGCTGTTGACGCGCCTTGGCCGCACGAATTTCCGCTTCGGCTTGCCGCAGCGTGGGATTTGTCTCCTGGGCCATCTTTTCAACCTGTTCCAGCGAGACAACTTGCGCGCCGGCCCGTTCCTGTGCCCGGCCCATCTGCGGATACTCGGGCTTCACGAGCGGAACGTCTCCGTGGTGATGCTGCATCTGTTCCTGCATAGCCATTCCGGGCGGCATCTTCGCACCTTGCTGTTCAGGCTTTTCTTGCGCTCGTCCCACGCTGCCAAGCATCACCATTCCTATCAGAATTCCCGCGCCAGATTTCAGAGCCAGTCTCATGTCCGTCCTTTCTTTTCTACCTCTTCTCTGTGTGCTCTGTATTGAAATCCTCTTCTGCTCCGGCTCACGACTCATGGTGGTGTTCCTCTTTGACTCCCTGGCTTCCTGCTCTAATCCGCGCCATCATCCCCTCGTAGTCCTTGTCTGGCAGCACGCGTACCAGAGTCATCATGCCCATCATCCCCGCGCTCCAGTTCGGAGGCAGACCATGCGTCTCTGGTTTGGCCACTGCGTCATCCATGCCCATTTCCATAAAGGCATCCTGCGGAAACCCCGGCACTGCGTTCGCGTTCGCCGCGATGGGAGAGTGATGGACGTGTTCGAAGGGCACGCTTTTTGCCAGCGTTTCCATCTGGCTTGTCGCATGCGCATCGGTCGAACCGGCTGTTTGGAGTGCCCGGTCTCTTAGGAGATCCATCATGCTGTTCATCATGTGGTGGGGCAGGTGGCAATGCAGCATCCACGATCCCGGATACTTGGCGTCGAACTCCACCACGCGAGCCTGAGCCACGCCTACCAATACAGTATTCATCGGATACCACGTCGATTCCGGAGCCCGCCCGCCTTCCGTTCCGGTCATAACGAACTGATTCCCATGCAGATGAATCGGGTGGTGATCCATCCCCATATTAATGATGCGCAAGCGGACGCGGCTGCCGAGGCGCGCGATCATCGGTGTGCTCGCCGGCGCGGAAACTCCGTTAAATGTCAGCCAGTTGTATTCCATCGCCGCTGTATTCGGCACGGCGTTGTTCGGCAGCACGGCCCACTCCTGCAAGATCAGGCCAAAGTCATGATCGGCGCGCGGCTTGTAGCTTTTTTCCGGATGCGCGACAAAAAATCCAATCATCCCCATCATTTCCTGCATGGCCCCGTGCGAGTGATAAAAAAATGTACCCTCTTGATGCACCGTGAATTCGTAGAGGTATTTTTCTCCCGGCGCTATCGGCTTCTGGCTGATCCACGGCACGCCGTCCTGTTCGATGGGAACTTCGAGACCGTGCCAGTGAATCGAAGTCGCTTCCGGCAATTTGTTTTCGAAGACAATGCGCACGCGGTCGCCCTGCTGCACTTGAATGGTCGGCCCGGGGAGACTCCCGTTGTAGCCCCATGCCTCGATCGTCTTGAACGGCGCGATTTTTCGCTTCACGGGCTCCGCAACCAGTTTGAAGACTTTCACGGCGCCATCCATTTCGTGAGGCAAGTCCGCCAGGTCCGGGGCGACCATGGGCAAGAACGGATCGGGCCCTGTTGGCACTACTTCCTTCTTCTTGTGGCTGCCATACGGACTATGGTGGCGTCCTTGCTCGGTTTCTCGCGCCGTTTGTGCGTCATTCGTCGGCGTGCTTCCGCGCATCGCCTCCGCCAGTCCAAGAAAACCAGCGCCAAAAAAAGCCGCGTCCTGAAAAAACCTTCTTCTATTCCCGCTCATGCTTCCCTCCGGATATTGTCGTTGAGATTGTTTGTGAAGTGTGCCGGCGCGCGCCAGTTGAAAAAATCAGTCTGCTCGCGGCTGGAATATTCGTACGGTCACGCGGATAGAATTCTGGATTTGCTGGATTCGAAGCCGAAATTCAGATGCGGAGAATCGTGGTCAAGAGAAGGGAATTAGACAACTCTAAAGAAACCCGATGGAGACTCAGATGTTCTGAAGCTGCGGCCAAACTGCCAACGCGCTCAGAGCGCACGCCGATCATCCCTATTGGGGCGGGCGCGGTTCGTACTCTCTCCAAAACCGGGGATTTTTCATCCGCCCTGACCAGAACCGCAGAAAAGTCGGCCGCCCCACAAAACTTGCTCGGAGCAGCCAGTTGCTCGCTAGCGTCAGTGCTGAAGCGTGCCATATCGTGACACTGCACCTGGCGCCCTCCGGCCGAAGAGCAGGCGTTCGCTGCGCAAAGCGGCGCGCATATCGGGGCAACCAGCAAAGCCAACACGGTCACAAGGGCAAGAACGACTGCGTTTGACGGCCGTGCCCGAACTTGAAGATTCTCGTTCATTCTCTTAACTTCACGCTACGCCGCCACTGCGGGGGCGTCAACTCTCATCCCGCAGCTTGTGTCTTTTCTTTGTTCTATTCTCTCTCCCTCTAGGATCCATGCCCGTTCGAATCTCCATCCACTTCCACTTTCCCCGCGAACGAGCGGTAGACAAACGTAAAGTAGCACGCAGCAAGAATCATGCCCACAATCCACCAAATAATTCCGACCTTCAGGCCATACGCGCCCGCTTTTGCGACGTCTACCGTCAGTGAAAAGACGGGATTGCGAGCCGGCAGCACCATGGGATAAACGCCGAACACCACGCTCGTCAGCATTCCCACAAGATACGCACACGATGCAAAAAACGCCTTCTGCTCATCGTGCTTCCTCAATTCGAACGCCACTCCCGCAAGTCCAGCCACCGCAAGGAGCGGTAACACAAACCCTAAAGGCCAAGTGACAAAATTCTCTTCTATCTGCGGCTGCACCTGAAATGTCACGGCAGTGACGATCGCGGTGAGTGCAAGCACGCCCCACCAGACATGCCCGGAAAGTTTTTTTGCGCGCTCATTGACCGCGCCAGTAGTTTTCAATTGGACCCACAGCGCCCCGTGCATGACCAGCGCCAGCAATGCGAGCACACCAACCATGATCGTGTACCAGTCGAGAATGCCTGTCTCTTCGCCGAGCCGGAAATTGGTCCAGAGCGGCTCGAAAAAATAACCGCTGGCATCGAGTGGGACGCCACGAACTACATTTGCGAGCGCTGCGCCGTAAAATACGGCCAGCAACAAACTCGAAGCGCAAAACAAAAAGTCCCAGAGCGGATCCCACACCGCGCTCTTCACGTGGTTGCGAAACTCGATCGAACTGCCTCGCAAAATCAGAAGCCACAGCACCATCATCAATGGCAGATAAAACCCGCTGAACCCGCTGGCGTAGAGTGCGGGGAACGCAAAGTAAAGCGTCCCTCCCGCCGCAAGCAGCCAAACCTCATTTCCGTCCCACACGGGACCGATGCTGGCGAGAATTTGCCGCCGCTCTTCATCCGTTTTCGCAATCAACAAATGAATCGCGCCCGCGCCAAGATCAAAACCGTCCAGCAGCACATACACCGTGAGCATGACGGCTACGAGGCAGAACCAAATTGTTCCCAACTTGTCCTCCTCTCCCTCAATCCGCCGCGATCGGAACTCGCGCTTCGTTCCGCGAAGCTCCGTCGTCAGGACCCGGACCCTCTTCAATCTCCCGGTACACGAGGAAAAGCCACAACATCGCCAGCACGGTATACATGCCCATGAATCCAATCAGCGTGAACCACGCATTCCCAGCTCCCACGCGCGGTGAAATTCCGTGCGACGTGCGCATCAACCCGTAGATCAGCCACGGCTGTCTCCCCAGCTCCGCCGTCATCCATCCCGCGGTGTTCGCGATGTACGGCAAGGGCACGCTGAGCATCAGAATCCACAGCATCCATTTCGACGTAAACAACTTTCCGCGGAAATACAAAAACGCGGCGACCACCATCACCGCGATAAAGATCGTCCCCAGCCCCACCATCACGTGATAGCTGTAGTAGACCAGCGCAATCTGGTCGGGCCATTCCTCCTGCGGGAATGCTGACAGCCCGCGAACATTCGCGCTCCATTGTTTGTAGGTGAGGAAGCTGAGCATCTTGGGTACCACAAGGGGATTGTCCAGTTTCTGGTGCTGCACATCAGGCTGACCAAGGATCGCTAGCGGCGCGCCTTCTTGAGTTTCGAATAGACCTTCCATCGCCGCGAGCGTGACCGGCTGATTTTCGGCGATCATTTTTCCCTGCGCATCTCCGCTGGGAAAGAGTTGCAACACCGCGGCAATCACGCCAACTAGAACGCCGCCCTTTACAAATGTTCGTCCGTACGTTTCATGCCGGTTCGTCAAAAGATAAAACGCGCCAACCGCGGCCATCACGAAACAACCGGTCTGCACCGCGCCTAGCATCGTGTGCGCGTATTGCCACAGCCCCCACTTGTTCAGCAGCAGCTCCCAGAAACTCGCCAGCTCAATCTCGCCATTCACGCCCATCCTGTAACCCACGGGATGCTGCATCCACGCGTCCGTTGCCACAATCAAGAATCCTGATAGCCATGACCCCAGCCAAACTAGAAACGCGGCCCACCAATGTCCGACGCGTCCCAACTTTTTTTCGCCAAACAAGAACAATCCCAAGAAGCTTGACTCGAGGAAAAATGAAAACACGCCTTCCATCGCCAGCGTCTGCCCAATGACGCCGCCCGCTGTTTTGGAAAACGCGGCCCAGTTCGTTCCGAACTGAAACTCCATCGGGATGCCCGTGACCACGCCCAGAGCAAAGTTAATTCCGAAAACCCGCGCCCAGAATCGTGCCGCCCGGTTGTAGTGTTCGTCGCCCGTTCGCAGCGCTTTGGACTTCAAATACACGAGCAGTAGCGCAAGCCCCATCGTTAATTGCGGAAAAATGTAGTGGAACGTTATCGTAAACGCGAAGTGCAGCCTGTGGATGTTCAGTGCTTCATTCATACCACCGCCTCGCTGCTCCTCACTCGCTCGCCGTTCACGTGGCCTTCAAATCCTGAGGCCAGGCATTCGCGGAGATTTCTTGGCAGTATTCTCCCACTTTCGCCGTGACGCGGGCTATATTTTGAATGCTTCCTGAACCAGTTGTCTTCTAGTTCTTTTGATTGGGAAGAAATCTGGTGGGGCTGGGGAGATTCGAACTCCCGACAAACGGTTTAGGAAACCGTTGCTCTATCCATCTGAGCTACAGCCCCGGTCTCCGTATTGTAATACGTTCTGCGCCCCTCGCGGCCAAGCCCTTTGCCGCGCCGCCACGGACGGTTCCACGAGCCACTCGTGCCCGCCGGCACAATCGCCGCCCATTAGGGCTGCAGTCCGGGAGCGACCTTGGCTATACGCAACCTCTTGAAAATCGTCGGCCAGTATTCCTTCAGCAGGTTGTTGGCCGCGCTGAATCCGATTCGAATGCCGTAACGCTCGAATGTCTTTCCAACGGTTCGTTCCGAATCCGGAAGATACGTGTTGGCAAGTCCCTCGGCCGCGAGCGGACCCAAAGTCCCCGGCCAATTAAAAGTTTCCCTTCCGGCATCCGTTCGAATCACGAGCGCCCGCCGCAGGGCGTATCCTGCTCGCGCCCTAAATCCGCCGTTCAATTTCACAAAGTAACGCGGATCTTCGTGCAGCAGCGCAGGCAACAAGAATGTTCCGAAAAAATGGCTGGAAGCGCCGCTGGCCATCGAGGCTCCAAATCGTTTTCCGAATCCCTCGCCGCCTTGTCCGTACCCAGAATAAGTACCTCGTGCTTCGCTGATTCCCGCCCCAGCCGCCGAACTGAGAATTTGCGGAGGGGAGATGCTCTTGTCCAGGAACAGCTCAAATTTCTGCAACGAACTCAGCGATCCCGGCGTGGTCGCCAACTCAGGATAGAAGAACGACTTTCGCGTGATAAGCCCCATAGGAGTCGCAAAGACGCCCTTGCCAGGTTTCTGTGCGGCGTTCTGCTGCTCTTGTTTCGGCGCCGGCGCGTCGGGCAAGGTCGCCGAATCCGGCTTCTCCTGCGCCATTACTGCCTGGCCAACGACCAGGGCCATAGCCGCCAGCAGAATCTGTGTCTGCATTTTCATCGTTGGCATCTTAGCACGGGCCCTGTGATGCACGTTTCCATTCCATCTGTCACTTCACACCGTGCTAATATCAGTTCCACTCCGTCACCCAGCCCTGCCGAATTGGAGACTGTCATGAAACGCACCCTTCGCATCGTAGCTGTCATCGTCGCGGTATTGATCGTTCTTGTCGTCGTCGCTCCTTTTGTGATTCCCGTGGACAAGTTCCGTCCAACCATCGAGGAAAAGGCTTCTCAGGCGCTCGGGCGCAACGTGCAGTTGGGCAACCTGAGCCTTTCTCTGTTCAGCGGCGCACTCTCCGCGGAAAGTCTTTCCATTGGCGACGACCCCAAGTTCAGCAAATCGCCATTCCTTACAGCCAAGTCGCTCAAAGTAGGCGTCGAGATCATTCCTCTCATTTTCAGCAAGACCCTCATCGTCACCGGCATTACCATTGACAGCCCAGAGGTGACTCTCCTTCATAATCCGGCGGGCGATTGGAACTATTCCTCGCTCGGGGGCGCCTCGGCAAAATCCTCCAAATCTGCGACGTCAACTGCGACTTCGCCCGGCGATCTTTCCGTGCAGAAATTCTCGCTCAAGGACGGCCGCATTATTGTGGGCTCCACGAGTTCTCAAAAGCGAAGCGCCTACGACCATGTGAGCATCGTCGCCTCCGACTTTTCCATGACCTCAAAGTTTCCCGTTACTGTCACGGCCGACCTTCCCAATGGCGGAAAGTTCAAGCTCGATGGAACTGCCGGTCCTATCGACAAGGAAGATGCTTCGCTTACTCCCATTAATGCCAAGCTCGAGGTCACCTCTCTCGATCTTGCCTCCACTGGTTTCGTCGATTCCTCCGCTGGACTCGGCGGCCTTCTCGATCTCACCGCCGATCTCTCCTCGCAAAATGGCGAAGCGGAAAGCAAAGGCAACGTCAAGATTTCCAAGGCTCTCTTCATCGCTGGTGGCTCGGCCGCGGGCGTTCCCGTGACTGTCGATTTCAATACCAAATATAATCTGCGCAAGAACACCGGCGTTTTGAATCCCTCGACGCTCAAGATCGGTAGTGCCGCCGCGCATCTTAATGGCACCTATAACACGGCGGGAGAGGCCACGGTCGTCAACATCAAGCTCGATGCCAAGGACATGCCTGCGAAAGATCTCGAAGCGTTTCTGCCGGCGCTCGGCATCATTCTTCCAAAGGGAACTTCCCTTGAGGCGGGCACGCTCAATGCCGATCTGAATCTCGCTGGCCCCTTGAGCAAGCTAATTACCGCCGGCAACGTCGGTCTCTTCAATGGAAAGCTTGCGGGCTTCGATCTCGGTTCGAAGATGAGTTCGATTGCCTCGCTCGCGGGTATCAAGAGCGGCAAGGATCTGGACATTGAAAAACTCACCACCAATCTCCATATGGCGCCCAACGGGCTCCAGGCGGAAAATTTCATCGCCGTTGTTCCCGCTGTTGGAAATCTTTCCGGCGCAGGGACGGTCGACTCCAAGAACAACCTTGATTTCAAAATGGTCGCCGCGCTCACGAGCACGCTCGGTGCCGCTGGAAGCCCTGTTTCTGACCTTGGCGGGCTTCTTGGCAAAGGAGCAGGTGGGAGCGGCTGCAAGGGCGGCACAACCGTGCCTTTCCAAATTAAGGGCACAACCGCGGATCCAAAATTTGTTCCCGATGTCGGCGGACTAGCGGCCGGGATGCTTAAGTCGGAGCTCGGTTGCGCTGGCGGTCTCACCTCAGGGGAAACAAAGGGGGCAGGGCAAACTCCCGCCGACGCCATAAACGCTCTGGGCGGGCTGTTCAAAAAGAAAAAACCGCCACAGTAGCCCGAGTAGAAGCCGTCGTTCCGAGCTTACGTTGTGCTAAATGAGTCGCGCCGATCATTCATGGCGGAGTGCCACCATGGGATCGACTTCTGTCGCGCGGCGTGCGGGAAGCCAAGTGGCAAGCAACGCGATGGCGATCAGCAAGAGAGAGACGCTGCCAAACGAGATTGGGTCCAAGGGACTGAGTCCAAAGAGTGTGGCCGAAAGCGCCCGCGAGACGCCGGCGGAAACGACAAGTCCCATCACAACACCAGAGAGTATGGGCCGGAATCCCTCGCTAATCACAAGGCCCAGCACTTGAATACTCTGCGCGCCGAGAGCCATGCGGACGCCGATCTCGCGGGTTCGCTGAGCCACACTGTAGCTGACTGTGCCGTACACGCCGAGACACGCCAGCAGCAAGCCTAGCGCGCCGACAATGCTCGCGAGAACACCACCGATTCGGGAAACCACGAAGTAGGGATCCATGGAAACCATCGTATTTAATGGAGCGGCGATGACCGGAAGATTGGCGTCCAAGCGGCGAAACTCACGGCCGATCGCCGGAAGCAATGGCGTTGGATTTCCGTCCGCGCGCACAAGCAGAATGCTGGTCCATTGACGGGATTGGGAAAGTGGAAGGTATAGGTACGATTCATCGAGCTTGCGCAGATCCATGCTGCGCACATCGCCAGCGATGCCGATCACCTCACTACTCGCCACGAATGGATCGCTCTCACCAGGGAAGGACTTGCTTCCTTTTTCCGAACCGATCTTCAGAAGTTTGCCGATGGGATCTTCACCCGGCCAGAAACTGCGAGCGGTGGCCTCGCTGATGACGACGACCGGCGCCTGTCCATCCGCCTCGCTAGGCGTGAAGGTGCGGCCGCGAATGATGGGAATGCCGAGAGTGTCAAAATAATTTGGCGTGACGTAACTGTAGCCAGCAGTGGGTGTTTCGCTGACGCCCGAAGCGGGAGGGAGAGACGCTGCGCCGGCGCGTGCAACTGGCACCCAGCGAATGCCTCCAATGGGCCCGCGAGAGGCTTGCGAGACCGAGTGCACGCCAGGGAGACTGACGATACCTTGGATAAGGTCGCGATTGAGCTGGTGCAACCGCGACTGCGAGTAATGCAAGTTCTTTGGATTGTATATTTCGAGGAAGGCCACGCGCTGCGTATCGTAACCCGCGTCGATTTTCAGGGCGCGTTGCGAGCCGCGGAGCAGCAGAGCGGAACTAATCAGCAGGACTAGACACGCAGCCATTTGTCCGGCGATCAGAATTCCGCGCAGGCGCGAACGACTGAGGCGCTGGCCGAAGGTAGTGCCATCTTCTTTGATAGCAGAGTTCACGTCGGCTTTTGAAGCTTGCAAGGCCGGAGTGAGGCCAAAGGCAATTCCAGCCGCGCAGGAAACAAACAGGGTATAGGCGAAAATGCGGATGTCAGGACTGATCTCGAGAGCGATCGTGCCCCAGAATGAAGGGAGAGCTGAAGCAATCTCGACAATCAATAGGTGAAGCATCCATCCGGCCAGAGGCAGACCAAGAGCTCCGGCTAGAAGTCCGAGCAGAATGCTTTCGGTCAGCAATTGGCGCAGCAGCCGCCATCGTCCAGCGCCGAGGGCGAGTCGGACCGCGATTTCTTTGCGCCGTGCGACGGCGCGCGCGAGCAAAAGGCTTGCGACATTGGCACAGGCGATGAGCAGGAGCAAAGCGACAGCAGACATGGCGGCGATGACAACGGGCCACGCATCAGAATCAAGCGCGACGAGGTTGTTGCGACCGGAGGCAACGCTCACATTCGTATTGCGCTCGGCTTCGGGATACTGCGTTCGCAACTGCGCTGCGAGCACTCCGAGTTCCGCCTGTGCATCCGACAGCGTAACTCCCGATCTCAAACGTCCCATGGGAAAGCCGGCGCTCACGAGGCGATTTTCCAATTCCGGGCGGGTTGCTGTACCTAATGCGATTTTCGCAGAGACGGGTGCCCAAAGATCGGGAACAGATGAAGCAGTAGCAAGGTAATCGAGCGGCGTAACGCCTATGACCTTAAAAGCAGCGCCATTCAGGTGGAGAGTTGAACCCACAATATTGGGGTCGGAGTGAAAATGCCGCTGCCAGGAATTTCCGCTCATCAGGACAACCGGCGTGGCATTGGCTTGATCATCTTCGGGCAGGAGGATGCGGCCCAAGAGAGGAGTCGCTCCTAGCATTGGGAAGTAGTTGCCGGAAACGAAAAAACACATGATGGGCTGAGCGGTGCCCTGAAGCAATTGCGGAAGCTGGAAGCCGACGGCTCCGGCGATGCGGGGCACGGCTTCTGGACTCGTGGCAGGCAACTCGGAAGAAGTGACCGCCATGCCAAAGGCGAAGAGGGAGAGATCAGAGAAGGATTTGCTATGGTCACGATAGTAGATGTAATCGGGATAAGAAAATCCTCCGCGAGGCTCGCCGGAAGTGGCGCGAAAGACGGATGCGAGACTGTCAGGGTCCTTCACTGGGCGAGGGCGCAAGAAAAGGGCGTCGAAGGCAGTGAATACAGTGGTGTTCACAGCGATGCCGAGGGCTAGAGTGAGGACGGCGACCGTCGTGAATCCTGGATTCTTACATAGCATGCGGAGGGAGAAGCGGACGTCAGCGAAAAGGCCCTCGATAGAGGGCCAGCGCCAGACTTCGCGGCTGTCTTGTTCAACGAGGGTGAGATTGCCGAATTGGCGGCGAGCGGCGGAGGTGGCTTCTTTTCTGGACATGCCAGTAGCGACGAGTTCGTCGATTTTTTCTTCGAGGTGTTCGCGGATTTCGTCGGAGAGATCGCTGTAGAGACGCCGACGTGAGAAAAGTTGTTTGAGCCAGTTCATGATTCGCCTTCGGCTACCAAGTGTGTGACGCCTTAAAACGTTTGCCCAGGGCTGTCCGCATAAGCATGAGACCTATCACTCGTACCTCAGCGCCACGATGGGATCGACACGTGTGGCGCGGCGAGCGGGGATGTAGCACGCAGCCATGCCTACACCCAGGACGAGGGCTGCGACGCCAGCAAAGGTAAGCGGGTCGCCCGCATGGACGCCGAAAAGCAAACCAGTAAGCAGACGCGATAGCGCGAACGAGGCTGTGAGACCGATGACAATGCCGAGGAGCGCCAGGGTGGCGCCCTGGCGCAGGATCATTCGCAGAATGGTTTTTTTCTGCGCGCCCAGAGCTACGCGGATGCCGATTTCATTGGTGCGCTGACTGACCGAGTAAGCCATGACCCCGTAGATGCCGATCATGGCCAAAACCAGACCCAGGGCAGCAAAGGAGCCAAATAACGCGGCACGAAAGCGCGAGCCAGCGACGGAGTCATACAGCAATTGGTCCATGGTGCGGACGCGGGCGAGGGGGAGTTGGTTGTCCAGGGACCAAACGGCGGATTGAAGAGTCGAGGCTGATTGCTCGGTCATCGCGGTAGTGCGGACAACGATATAGAGCGAACGGACGAACCAGGGGCACCAGCCGGAATCAAAATAGGGAACGTACATCGTTGCCTGGTCCTTTTCGCCGAGCCCTTCGTACTTCACATTGCCAACGACACCGACGATGGTGTCCCAGTCCGCCTTGGGATTGGCTTCTCCCGTCTGAACTCTTTTCCCGATAGGATCCTGCTGTGGAAAATAACGCTGGGCCATGTTTTGGTTGATGATCAAGACGTGCGTGCCAGCCGCGCGGTCCGCTTCGGAGAAATATCGCCCGCGAAGAAGTGGAACGCCCAGCGTGCTGAAGTAACCGTCGCTGATGGGAATTTCCGGGACGGCCGGAGCGGGTTCTCCGGGAGCGTCGGGGTGGCCTTCGATGTGAAATGGATTCGTCAGTTCCAAAAGGTTGGGCGGCAAGCTGAGAGAAATGGCGGCGTTTTCGATTCCTGGAGAAGATTTGAGATGTTCCAGAAGCTGCTCATAAAATGAGACGACTTGCTGGGCCTTCCCGTATCGTTCGTCGGGAAGTGAAATAAGCGCGGTGAGAATATGCGCGGAGTTAAAGCCTGGACTGACCGACTGGAGTTCGAAGAGCGTTCGAATAAGAAGGCCAGCTCCCGTTAAGACGACGAGAGCCAATGCGAATTCTGCGACTACGAGAGCGCTGTGCGCGCGGCGCGTGGCAGGGCTAGATGAGAGAGTGCGGCTCCCGCTCTTCAAGGAATCACCAGGCGACGAACGGGAGACACGCAGAGCGGGAACGAGACCGAAAAGCAGACCAGTGACGATGGCGACGACAGCGGTGAAGAGAAGAACTCGGCCATCCACGCTGACGCCTTCCATGCGTGGAAGAACGTCTGGAGCGAATACGAGCATGGCGCGGACGCCGTAGTAGGCGACAGCGAGACCCAGGCCGCTTCCGAGTATCGCGAGAGTCAGACTTTCCGTAAGAAGCTGAGTGACCAGGCGGGCGCGGCCGGCCCCGAGCGCCGTGCGAACGGCCATTTCACGAGCCCGCATGCCAGCACGCGAGAGCTGCAAGTTGGCTACGTTGACGATGGCGATGAGCAGGACGAATCCGACGGCACCGAGAAGAATCAGCAATCCGTTGCTTACGTCTCCGACGAAAAGCTCTTTCAGGGGAACGGCGATCGCGTCAGTATCATCTGAAAGCGGAAACTGCTCGCGGACTTGTCTGGCGATGCGCGTGGCCTCGGCGGAGGCCTGCGCTACGGAGATTCCTGGCTTTAAGCGGCCGATGGAAACGAGCCAATACGGGGGCCGTTCATGCGCAGGTTGAAGCTGGAGCACAGGCCACAAATCGCTGTGAGGACCGAATTGAAAATCGAGTGGCATAACGCCGATGACGGAGTAGTTCCTGCCGTCGAGCAAAAGGGAGCGGCCGACGGCGGCAGGCTCAGCGTGAAGAAACTCTTCCCAGAAATGATGACTTACGACGACGGCGAGAGGGCCACCGGGTTTTCCTTCGTCTGGAAGAAACGCGCGGCCGAGGACTGGTTTGACGCCCAGCACCGAGAAAAAATCGGCAGTGGCGGATGTTCCGGGAATCATCTGTGGAGCGCCGAAGCCAGTCAGCGTAAATCCAAGCCTGGATGATGAAAAGGCGGCAACGTGCTCGAAGGATTGCTGGCGTTGATCGAGAGCCTGAAAATCGGCGTTGCCCATTACGCCGCGGTCTTGTCCTCCGCCGTGAAGAAAGATGCCCACGAGGCGGTCGGAGTGAGGGTAGGGGAGCGGTTTCAGAAGGACGCCGTTCACTACGGAAAAGATGGCGGTGTTGGCGCCGATTCCGAGCGAGAGGGTGAGAACGGTAACGCATGTGAAGCCGGGATTTTTGCGGAGCGTGCGCAGGGAGTAGCGGACGTCCAGGAGGAGATCCTCGAGTGAGGGCCAGTGCCAGACTTCGCGGCCCTCGTCTTCGATCAGCGTGACATTGCCGAATTGGCGGCGAGCGGCGGCGGTGGCTTCTTTTCTGGACATGCCGCTGGAGACGAGTTCCTCGATTTTTTCTTCGAGATGCTCGTGAATGTCGGAGGAGAGATCGCCGTAGAGGCGGCGACGAGAGAATAGTTGTTTGAGCCAGTTCATGGTTTTCATGATTCACCCGCCGCTAAGACGAATGTAACGCTTTCGAACATTTCTTCCGCGCAGTCACTAGCACCGCAAGGCGGTTATGAGGAGCTCCTGGCTATCGCTGGCCGTCTCGAGGCGTCATTTCCATCACAATGCATCACTCCTGATGCAAGGCCGAAATGGGATCCACGCGCGCGGCACGCCGTGCGGGAATGTATGTCGCGAACATGGTCACTATGAGAATGGCGAGCGGGACGATGAAATAGAGCCACGGCTCGCGAAAGTGAACGCCATATAATATTCCGTCGAACAGTTTTGGCAGCGGGAGCGACAACGCGAGTCCGATAGCCCCTCCGATCGCAGCCATTTTCAGGCCTTCTCGCAAGACCATGCGCATCACGTCGGGCGTTCCGGCCCCAAGAGCCATGCGGATCCCGATTTCGTGCTTTCGCTGGCCCACCGAGTAGGCAACAAGCCCGTAAATTCCAATCGCCGAGAGAATCAGCGCCAAAATGGCGAAGCTTCCCAGTATCCGCACGAATAATGGATTGCCCGCTTTCTGCCGCTCGATCACGGCGGGCATGCTCATTACCCGATTCAGTGGAAGCTCGGCATCCACTTGCTTAACCTCATTGCGCAGTGCAGAGGAAAGACTGCCCGGATCAGAGTCCGTCCGAATCATGAGCGAGAAAGAACTCACGGGCCGCTGCAGCAAGGCTTCGTAGACTTCGGGGTCGTCGCGAGTTTCTTCGGAATAGGCCTTCACGTTGCTGACGACTCCGACGATCTCACTCCACTCCGGCGGCGCGCCGCTCACATCCAGGCGAATCTGCTGACCTAGCGGTTCTTGATCATTCAGATGGCGGTGCGCAAATTCCTGGTTAACGAGGACCACGCGCGGGGCCGTGGCATTATCCATATCAGTGAATGTTCGGCCGTGAAGCAATGGGATGCCCGCCGCTCGAAAGTAATCGACCGACACGACCACGTCGCGTGTTTGGAGCCGCTGATTGTCACGCAAATCAGGATGGCCCTTGATTTGGAGAGTGACGCTGGCCAGTCCGGATGCGGGCAAGTCGGAAGCAGCGGCGACTGCCTCGGAACCCGGAATGTGTTCCAGGCGGGGAAGCAGATTGCGGACGAACAGGATCTGTTGAGCGGCATCCTTGTAGCGAGCCTCGTCCAGGGTCACGTTGGCGGTGAGGAGATGGTCCGAGCGGAAGCCGAGATTCTGATGCTCAATTAGGAAAATCCCGCGCACCAGCAGCCCGGTTCCGATCAGGAGAAACAGCGCCAGCGCGATCTCGCCGGTGACCATCACAGTCCGGAGACGGCTATGCGAACTGCTCTGCGAAGCCGCGCGGCTTTCGTTTTTCAGACTTGTGTTGATGTCCGTCCGCGAAGCGGTCAGCGCCGGCGCAAGGCCGCAAAGCACCGCGCAAACCAGCGAGACACTCAAGGCGAAGAGCAGAACGTTGCGGTCGAGGCTCAATGGCACGGCGCTGATTGCTTCGTTGAAAGTCATCATTGGCCGAACAAGTTCAATGCCCCAATACGCAAGCAAAAGACCCGCACCTCCGCCGAGAAACGCAATCACCAGGTTTTCGGTCAACAATTGGCGAATAATGCGCAGGCGGCCGGCTCCGAGAGAGATGCGGATGGCCAACTCCTTTCTGCGACCCGCGGCGCGCGCCAAGAGCAGCCCGGCCACATTGGCGCAGGCGATCATCAGAACAAACCCTACCGTGGTCATCAAGATAACCAAGGCGCTGCGAATACCGAAAGAGTAGATCAGGAAATCGGGGAGTGTGCGCACTGCCGCGCCCCAGCCTTTTTCCGTCTCGGGAAAAGTCTCCTCGGCGCGGCGGGCGAGTGTGCTCAGCTCCGCGCGCGCTTGCTCGATGGTTACGGCGGGCTTTATCCGCGCGAATAGATACAAAGTGCGGTCCTTGCGCGCGGCTGCGATTCGATCTGCGGCGGTCAACACCAGCGGAGTCCACAATTGCGGTGTGAAGCCCAGCAGGTGGAAACTCTCAGGCATCACACCAACGACGGTGTAGTTTTCGCGGTTTAGCCGGATGTTGCGGCCGATGAGCGAAGCGTCGGAGCCGAACTGGCGCTCCCAGAGATCGTGGCTGAGAATAACGATGCGGTCGCGCCCCGGCTGGTCTTCTCCGTCAGAAAACGCGCGGCCGAGCTCGGGGGAAACGCCGAGCACGCTGAAATAGTTGGGGGAAACCGCGGCAGAGCGAAGTGCTTGCGGTTTTCCCTGCGGCGTCAAACTAACAGTCCGATATTCATCCGCAGCGGCCATGTCCGCGAACACGTGATTTGCCTCTCGCCAGGCGATGAAGTTGGGCGCGGAGACAGGATTCGCGTCGGAGAGGAAGCCTTGCGCCGGATTGAGCGAAGTAACGACGGCCACATTGTCTGGGTCGCGACCCGGAGGACGGCGCAGCAGGAAGGCGCTCACGAGACTAAACATGGTGGCGTTCACGGCGATGCCCAGCGCCAATGTAAGGACGGCGACGGCGGTGAAGCCAGGATTCTTGCGCAGTGTGCGCAAGCCATAGCGTAGGTCTGCGAGGAAGCTCTCGATCGAGGGCCAGCGCCAAACTTCGCGGCTGTCTTCTTCAATCAAAGTTATATTTCCAAATTCGCGGCGGGCGGCGGCGGCGGCCTCTTTTCTGGACATGCCGGTGGCGACGAATCCCTCGATTTTCTCCTCAAGGTGTTCGCGAATCTCTTCGGAGAGTTCGCTTTGTAGATTTCGGCGAGAAATCAGCTGCTTGAGCCAGTTCATGATTCACCTGGCGCCAGGACGCGGGTAATTCCTTCGAGCATCTTTTCGAAACGCGATACCTCGTGCTCCAAATGTTTTGAGCCAGCGGCTGTCAGTTTGTAAATTCGAACGCGGCGGTTTGTGGAAGAGATGCCCCACTCGGCTTTCACCAGATCCTCTTTGAGGAGACGCTGGAGTGCGGGATAAAGCGAGCCTTCTTCGATTTGGAGGAGATCGTTGGAGTTTCGCTTGATGTGCTGAACAAGCGCGTAACCGTGAAGGGGCTGTCGCTTCAGGGTTCGGAGAATCATCATCTCCAGAGCGCCGGGGAAGAGGTCTCTTTGTTGGGAGTTTTTCATGGTGCACTCCAGAGCGTGCAATAAGGCTATTCGTTACAAGGCATAGACTAAAATAGTATCGTTCAGTCCTGCCGTCAAGAGATATTTCGGGAGGACACGTGGAGTGAGAAGTTCGAATCTATGTGTGAGACGACTGGCTATTCATAGCGCAAAGCTATCATCGGGTCGACGCGCATGGCGCGGCGCGCCGGGATGTACGCTGCTACCAGGGCGGCAAGGATGAGAAGAGCTGTAAACTCCGCGAGAAGCAAAATATTAACGCTCACAATGCCGAAAATAAGACTAGCCATCGCGCGATTCACCGCGAAGGCCATGGGGACTCCAATGGCCAGGCCGATTCCCGTGAGTTTCAGGGCCTGCCCGAGGACAAGTTTCATGACGTCGCGGGGCTCTGCGCCGAGCGCCAGCCGAATGCCGATCTCCGGTACGCGGCGTGCGACGCTCTCTGCGAGGACGCCATAGACTCCCAAGGAAGCGAGTGCCAGGGCCACGAATCCAAACAGGGTCATCAGCGCGCCCATAATGCGTATGATAGCTACCGAATCCGTAATTTCACTCTCAAGCGTGCTGACGCCCGTTAACGCGATTTGATCATCGATCTGACGAACTACTTCGCGGACACCGGGGACATAGCTCTGCGGAATCGTGTTGCCCCGCAGCAAAAAAACCAGCGAGGGTCGCGGGGCCTGGAGAAACGGCTCGTAGATCGTGGGGCGCGCGGCCGGATTCCACCAGTTCTGACGCACATCTTCAACGACACCGATGACTGTCATCCACGGCTCGGAGGAATCGGGCGCACCGAGTTTGATGTGTTGACCGAGGGCGTCGCCGCGCGGCCAGAATAGCTTGGCCATGCTTCGTGTGATGACCGCGACGCGGGCAGAGTTCACATTGTCTGACTCGGAGTACACGCGGCCGGCGACCAAGGGGATATGCAACTCCTGAAAATAATCGGGACTGGAAATTTGCAGCTCTGCCGAGGGTGCATCAGTGGCTTTCAGGGCTGGACGGCCTTCGATCGTAAAGGGTGTCGTTTCGTTGTCCACGTTGCTTGCCGGGCTATTGGTGACAAGCGACGCCGCACTCACACCAGGCAGCGCTGCCGCGCCGCGAAGCAACCGCTCGTAGAAACTCAAACACTCCGCTCGGTCCGCGTAGGGCTGCTTCGGTAAATTTATCTCGACTCTTAAAACATTGGCAGGTTGGAATCCTCGATACACGTTCGCGAGCCGCTTGAAGGCATCGGTGATCAGGCCCGCGCATACGAGAAGGACAAGCGCGAACGTCACTTGCGCGACGACCAGCACGCTGCGCAGTTTTCCCTGCCGTCCAAGCATGGGGCCGCGGCCTGCTTCCTTGAGTGTTGCAAAGGGTTCGGCGCTCCGCGAATGCAGAACCGCGACGAGACCAAACAAAATTCCCACAAATACGGCCACAAGCACGGTGAAGAAGAGAACAGTACGGTCTACTTGAATGCGGTCCCAGCCGGGAACCCACATGGTCCAACTAGGAGAAATGCTGGTGCGGAGCAACTTCACGCTCCAGAAAGACGCCAGAATGGCTGCGATACCCGCTAAGGAAGAAAGCAACAGCGTTTCAGTGAGAAACAGCCGCGCAAGCCCCAAGCGGTCCGCGCCTAACGCGACACGGACCGCGACTTCCTTCTGCCGGCCAAGAACTCGCGCCAGCAGAAGATTCGCAAGGTTTGCGCAGGCAAGTAGCAGGACGAATATGGCCGCAGCTTGCAACAGCAGAAGCAGAGGCAGCGTGAAGGAGTAGAGCTCCTTCCGGAGCAGCAACAAAGTTGCACGCCTGTTCGCGTTTGTTGCGGGGAAGTCCTGTTGAAGGCGTCGGGACAATCCATCGAGAGCCGCCTGCGCTTGGGAAACGCTGATGCCCGGCTTGAGCCGCCCGAGCGCGCCCAGCGCGAGCTTCGAGCGATCCGCTTTTTCTGCGGGCGTCAAAGCGAGAGGCACCCACAGCTCCGTGGGCACGGGATAGTCAAACCTGAGAGGCATGATTCCCACGACGTTATACTTACGACCGCTCAACTGAATCACACTTCCCAGCAACCCGGGCTCGCCACCGAAGCGGCGCTGCCAGAAGCCGTAGCTTACGACTGCAACTTGATCCGCCCCAGGCTGTTCTTCCGCGGAATTGAAAGTCCGGCCGAGTCCGGGGCTAACGCCGAGCACCTCAAAGAAACTCGCGGAGACTTCGCAGCCGCGAACCGGCTGCATGTCTCCTGCCGAATTCAGAGTGAAATCGCGGCAACGATAATCCGTCAGCGATTCGAACACTTGTGTGTGGACGCGCACTTCTTCTGCGTCGGGGGCGGAGATGCGTCTTGCGTCGATGCCCTCGTCGACGCCGCGATCCTCCCAAACCCTTGCAAGCTGGTCCAGTTCGCGAAAGTTGTAGGGATGGAGGAGCAGAGCATTCACCATGCTGAAAATGGCGGTGTTTGCGCCGATGCCGAGGGCAAGAGTGAGGACAGCGATGCAAGTGAAACCTGGGTTCTTGCGCAACATGCGGAAGGCGTAGCGCAGGTCCTGAAGAAAGGCTTCCAGAACGGGAAGACCGCGGCGTTCGCGGTACATTTGTTTGGTTTGTTCCAGGCCGCCGAGTTTCATAAGCGCCTCTTTTCTTGCGAGATCCGGTGTCATCCCTGAGCGAAGGTTGTCCTCGATGTGCAGTTGAAGATGCGCATCCAGTTCATCGGAAAACTGGTCTTCCCGGCGCTCCTTGGCGAAGAATTCGCCGAGTTTTGAAAACAGAGCGCGAAGCCACCTCATAATCACGCCTGTTCCAGCGCCAACAATAGTCCCGCCATGAGGCGCTGGAGTTCACTCATACCGCAATGCCACCATGGGATCGACGCGCATGGCGCGGCGAGCGGGAATGAAACTTGCGAGAAAAACAACGGCCAGAAGTAACGCACATGCGAGCGACATCGAGATCGCGTCGTAAATCTTGACGCCATAGAGCATGCCCGTATGTTCGTGCGGCACAAGGTAAAGAGCGCTGCCCAAGACGCGGCCAAGGGCGAGAGCAACGGCCACACCGAGGACCAACCCCATGATTCCCATGGCAAGCGCTCGGCCAATTGCCTGGCGCAAGACGTGGGCGGGCGTGGCACCCAGAGCGAGACGGACTCCAAATTCCTGGGTGCGTTGTTGAACGAAATAGGCGACGGTGCCGAAAATTCCGACGGAGACGAGGACTAGTGCGACAGCAGCCAGACAGCCGACAAGGATGAGATCGAATCGCGAGCCGCGGAGAGACTCGCTGATCAGTTGGTCGACCGATTGCACGCCAAAGATCGGCTGGTCCCTATCGAGGGAATAAGCGACGTTTCTAATCGCCCCGACAAGTGCTCCGCGAGGGAGATTCGATGACACAACGACTTTAGCGTCGCGGTCAGGATGCTGCGAGAACGGAACATATATAATGTCGAAGGGAATCTCGCTCGGTCCAAACTCCTGGGTGTTCTCCGTTACCCCAACGATTTGAACCGGTGCTTCAGCTGGAACACCGCGGCGTTCATCGGCTACGTATTGGAGTACTTTGCCCAGAGGATCTTCAGAGCCAAACAGAGTGTGTGCGCCGTTGCGATTGATGATGGCGACGCGAGGAGAAGTTTCCGTATCACGACGGTTAAGCGCTCGACCGGCGAGAAGATGCATGTGCAGCACATCGAAGAAGTTGGGTTCGACGGCGTAGACAAGGATGCCCGTGCCGTGCTCATTTCGAGGTGGACGGCCAGCTACGTTGACGGCTGCGGAAAGATTCGATCCATCGAGTGGAATACCGCTCCCCATGGTCACGTCCTGAACGCTTGGAAGGGACCGGATTTGATCCCTCAGGCTCCGGAAGTAACGCAACTGCTGCTCCGGTTGTTTGTAGTTTTCGCCTCGGAGGGAAATGCGAAATTTTAGAGCTCCTGGAGCGTCGAATCCGCGGGGCGCGTTCTCTTCGCGAATAAAGCTAGAAAGAAAAAGGCTGGCACCGAAGAGAAGCACGAGCGCCAGACCAACCTCCACGGCCACGAGAACGCTGCGAGTTCTGTGCTGGCCACGGCCAGCGGAGAGGCCGCTCGTGCCTTTGCGCAGAGTCTCGTTGATGTTAACGCGCGAGGAGAAAAGCGCTGGCATGATGCCCATCAGCAGAGCAGTGGTGATCGAAACGCCTAGAACGAAGAAAAGTACGCGAGTATCGAGATATGTTTCCGTATGGCGCGGAAGAGTGTCCTCGTTCCAAAACAGGGCAAATACGCTAGATCCCCAGATGCCGATCATAGTTCCCGCGGCGCCGCCAGCGAGAGACAGGAGCAGGCTCTCTGCGAGCGATTGACGAATCAGCGTGCCGCGACTGGCCCCGAGCGTGGCGCGGAGAGCAAATTCACGCTGACGCGCGAGGCCACGCGCAAGAAGTAAACCCGCGTTGTTGACGCATGCGATAAGAAGAACGAGCAAGACGGCTCCAGCGAAAAAATAGAGCGGGCGAGCGGCATAATCCGTCCACGTTTCGCGAAGGTTTGTAACAGAAGCCACGTCTTCTTGCTTGGCGCCATCGACTTGTAGTTGGCGCTGGAGGATGCCATCGAGCTCCACACGCGCGCGCTCGGATGTGATTCCGCGAGCAAGTCTGCCGATGACGTAGGTGTTGCGCATCACCTTTCCAGCAGGATCCAGCGTGAGAGGAGTGTAGATGGCTGGCTCGGGAATGAATTCGAAGCGGAGGCTTGGAGAAGCGATGCCGGCGACGACGTAAGCCTCGCCGTCAATGTTGATCGGCTTTCCGATGACAGCAGGATCGGAAGAGAAGCGAGTTTGCCAAAGAGCATGGCTGAGGATGGCGACGTGATCGCGGCCGGCTATTTCTTCTTCGGGCAGAAAGGCGCGGCCACGCTCGAGCGGAATTCCAAGCGTGTCGAAGAGGCTGGAAGTAACCGGCATCACCTCGACCCGTTCCGATGTGCCGGCAGCGGTTATATTGTGATTGACCGGAAAGTCGTAAGCCCCGAGGTTCGTGAACGAATGGGTTTGTTCGTGCCAGGCGTGATAGACGGAGCTCGGAAGGACGTCCCACTGGCGTGAATTCGCATGAAGAACGACGTGAGCGTCGACGAGCCGCTCCGAATCGGGGAAGGGCAGCGGACGCCAGAGCTGCGACTCGAGAACGCTGAATATGGCGGTGTTTGCGCCGATGCCCAACGCGAGCGTGAAAACGACGACGCAGCTGAAACCGGGATTCTTGCGGAGGACGCGGAGGCCATAGCGCAGATCACGTAGGAGCGTTTCGATCATGGGCAGGCCTTTGCGATCGCGATAGGCCTCTTTGGTTTGCTCGAGGCCGCCGAGTTTGAGGAGAGCCTGGCGCCGAGCTTCTTGCGCGTTCATGCCGGAGCGAAGGTTGTCTTCGAGATGCATTTGAAGATGGCTTTGCATCTCGGCAGCAAGCTCGCGTTCCCGTCGCGGCTTACGGAAAAGTTCAGCGATTCGAATAAACCACGCGCGTAACTGCCTCATGGGCGCCTCTTTCCCTTCCGAAGGAAAAGACATTTCAAGAAACTGTGGAAGTCATTCATAACGTAACGCCACTATCGGATCGACGCGTGCCGCGCGACGCGCGGGAATGTAGCACGCCAGCAACGCGACGGCACAGATCAGAGCCGGCACAAGGAGGAAGAGCCAGCCTCCCGAGGCGTGAAAGTCGTATAGAGCGGCCTCGAAGAGGCGCGGAAGCAGGAATGCGCCAAGCATGCCGACGGCAGCTCCGATAGCGGCGAGCTTCAATCCATCAAAAAGGACCATGCGCAGGATGCTTTTCTTCTCCGCTCCCAAGGCGACACGAATGCCAATTTCCTGGCTGCGTTGTCCAACGGTGAAAGCGACGAGTCCGTAGATTCCGATGCCTGCGAGCACCAGCGCGACAGCGGCAAAGATCGCCATCAGCTTGCTGAAGATGAAGTCGGGTGCTGTTTCGTTCGCCAAAACATCGGGCATACTGAGCACGCTGCCAACGGGCTGATCTTTATCGATTGACCAAACCGCTTCGCGCATGCCCGGCGCGAGCGAATTTGGGTCGCCATCAGCGCGCACTACGACCGACATTTCCGCCGCCGGGTGTTGCTGAGAAGGCTCGTAAATCTCTGGATCGTCGGTGAAATTGAGCGGCCAGCTCTTGACGTCTTGAACTATCCCGACGATCTGACGCCACCGGTTTGCGACGGCGTCTCCGGAGTCGACGCGAATCTGCTTTCCGAGAGAATCGCCTTTCGGGAAGAATCGCATAGCGAATTTCTCCGTGACAACCGCGACAGGGTGTGAGTTCGCGCCGTCAATTTCCGTAAAGACGCGCCCGGCGCTCAGGGAAGTCTGAATGGTCTCGAAGTAGCGAGGACTAACGACGTAGTGCCGCGCACGCCCGCGCTCGGAAGGAGAGAGACTCTCTTGGCCTTTCAGAAGAAAACTCACAAAACCGGCGCCGGCGGCGGGCAAGCTGGAAGTGACTGCGGCAGAGGCGGCGCCTGGTGTTGATTCCAGATGCGTGATGAGCTGACGGTAAAATTCGATCTGTTTCGCCGGCTCCTTGTATCGCGATTCGGGCAACGTGATTTGCGCGGTGAGCAGGTGCTGAGGCTGAAAACCTAGACTTCGGTGGAGTTCTTCGAGAAATCCCTTGATGAGAAGGCCAGCGCCGGTAAGCAAGATTACTGCCATCGCTACCTCGGCAGCTACAAGTAAGCCGCGGCCGCGGTTCTTCTTTTTTCCTGCGGAAACGGAAGTGCCGTCGTTTTTTAGTGTCGGGAAAACGTCCACTGACCAGACTCGCAGGGCCGGCGCGAGTCCGAAGAGGAGTGCGGACAGCACCGCGATAGCGGAAGTGAAAGAGAGGACAGGCCAGTCAATCTGCATGTCCAGCGTTCTGATGGCTTCGTTGAACGACAAAACCTTGTGCAGGAGCTGCGTGCCGCCAAGAGCGAGCCCCAATCCGGCGATGGCTCCAAGCCCGGCGATGAGCAATGCTTCCGTCATCAACTGACGCACGACGCGCATCTTGCCGGCGCCGACGGCAATGCGGACGGCCATTTCCTTGCCGCGACTCGTGGCGCGAGCCAGGAGAAGGCCAGCGATGTTGGCGCAGGCAATCAAGAGAACGAATCCGACGGCGGAGAGAAGAATGACGAAGGCGGTGCCGGCATTGAAGTCGCGGATCCCGTACTCCTGCAGCGTCAGGCAGTCTGCACTCCAGCCGTTTTCGGTATCCGGAAACGATTGGGCTGCGAGAGCGCCGAGCGTTCGGATATTTGCCTGGGCTTGCTCGAGAGTGACGCCGGGCTTGAGGCGACCGAATAGATACAGAGTTCGAGTTTGCCTTACTGCTGCGCTCTGCTGAGATTCATCGAGGGCAAGCGGGAGCCAGACATCCGACCGGAAAGAAATGAGCTGAAATCGTCGCGGCAGGATACCGATGATGGTGTGTTCCTCTCCGTTGAGACGAATGGTTTTACCGACGATGTTGGGATCGGATCCGAACTTTTGCACCCAAAAGCGGTAGTCCAAGAGCACCACCCGATCGTGACCCGGTTGGTCATCGCCGACAACGAAGGCTCGGCCGAGTTCAGGAGCGACACCGATCACGGAAAAGTAATTTGCTGTTGCGCGATTTGCGCTGATGCGCTCCGGCTCGCTATTCCCAGTAAGATTTACACTGAGATAGGGCTCGGATGCGGCCAGGTCGGCGAAGACTTTGTTCTCGTGCTTCCAAGTGAAATAGTTCGGTGAGGAGACTGGACTCAACCTCGCGCCCCAGGCTTGGGCCGAGGAGGTTCCGAAAACGACCAGCAAACGGTCGGGACCGTAAACGGGAGGCCGCCTATAAAGGACTGCGCTCACAAAACTGAAGATCGTGGCGTTCGCTGCGATTCCGAGAGCGAGCGTGAGCACGGCCACTAAGGTAAAGCCTGGATTTTTCCGCAGCATCCGCGCCCCAAAGCGCAAGTCCTGTAGAAAGACTTCCAGCAAGGGCAAGCCACGGCGCTGGCGGTAGTTTTCCTTCGTTTGCTCAACGCCACCGAGCTTCATGATTGCCTCCCGCCGGGCCTGTGCCGGCGACATTCCCGCGCGCACATTGTCTTCGATGTGCAACTGGAGATGGCTTTCCATTTCCGCGGAGAGCTCGCTGTCGCGCAGCTCCTTGTTCACCAAGCCACCCAATCGGATAAGCCACGCACGCAGATGCCTCATGGGCACTCCCTGTTCTGCACGAAGATCGGCGGCCTCCGCAAGCCGTGCAAGCTACTCATAGCGCAGCGCTACCATGGGATCCACGCGCATCGCGCGCCGCGCCGGGATATATCCGGCCAAAATCACCGCCAGAAACAATGCCAGTGGCACCACGACGAAAACCAGCGGGTCGCCTGGGCTAGTTCCGTAAACGAGGCTCGCCAACAGGCGCGAACAAACGACGGCGGAAGGCACACCAATCGCAAACGCCACCGCGGAAACAATCAGGCCGTGGCGCCCGGCGAGCCAAAGGATGTCTCGTGGGCGAGCTCCAATGGCCATGCGCAACCCAAATTCTTTTGTGCGTTCTCCGACGGAATAAGCCATCACACCGTAGATGCCGACGATAGCGACCGCAAGCGCGATGATCCCAAGGATTCCCATCATGGCTCCCGTGTATCCCAGACCCACGGTTGATTCATGGATGGCGACGTCGAGCGTTTTCATGTCAAAAGCGGGCAAATCCGGATCGATTCCAGCGATGCGACTCCGCACGGCCGTTTCGAGCGAAACCGGGTCGGAAGACGTGCGAATGCCGATGAGAGAAGAAGCTTGGGGCGCCTGCGTAAGTGGCCGGTAGATCGTCGGTGCGGGGACATGCGTGGTCCAATCGTAGAGAACATCGGCAGCGACGCCAACCACGGTCAGCCACGGGCCGGAATCGTTAGGACTGCCGATGCGAATGTGCTTACCGAGCGCGCTCTCATTCGGCCAATACAAGCTGGCCAACTTCTGACTCACGATGGCGACGGGTAGAGTTGTTTCGCGATCATCGTCGCTGAATTCTCTGCCAGCCTCGAGCCGCACACGCATGAATTGCGGATACGCTGGCGTGACACTTTGCAGATCCGCCCACGGTGAATGCCGAAGATCGGGCGCCACGCGCCCTTCCACTTGGAAGTAGATCCACGACGTGCCGTTGTTGCTCAAGGGATAGCAACTGAATGCCGCGACCGATTGCACGCCGGGAAGTGCTGAAAGCCCGTCAAGCGCTTTGCGATAGAAAACAAGACGGTCAGCTGGTTGTGCGTAACGGGAAGCGGGCAGGTTCACGGCGAGCGTCAGCACCTCTCCGGGAGCGTAAGCGTTTGCCGAGCCGGTCATTTCGCGCAAGCCCTTGATGAGCAGCGCCGCCCCAACAACCAGGACGAGAGCGACGGCTATCTGGGCCGTGACAAAAATGCTGCGCAGACGCTGTACGCCACGGCCCGCAGTTGCGCCGCGGCCTCCTCGGAGTGCGTCGCTTGCTTCCTGTTTGGAGGTGCCCAATGCCGGAAGAATCCCAGCAAGAATTCCACAGCCAAGCGCAGCGGCGAACGTGAAGGCAAAAGCCCAGCCATCCAGGCGAATCTTGTCGAACCCAGCCCACAGGCGCATGACATAAGCGGGCATTCCCGAAACGCACAGCCAGAGGCACGAGCCGGCGAACAGCAGGCTCGCTGCGCCTCCAAGAAGTGAAAGGAGCACGCTCTCTGTAAGCAGCTGACGAATAATGCGCGATCGTCCTGCTCCCAGAGCGGTGCGAACGGCGATCTCCGATTTTCGCGAAGTCGCTCGGGCGAATTGCAGATTGGCGACGTTCGCGCAGGCAACCAAAAGGACGATTCCGACAATGACGAGCAGCATCACAGTGTAAGCGCGCGTGATGGTCCCCTCAACATATTCCAGGAGAGGCATTACTTGCACCTGACGGTCCTTGTTTGTCGCGGGATAGGCGTCAGATAGATGGCGGGCGAGAAGTGCCATCTCCGCCTGTGCTTGGGAGAGGTTTGCACCGGGTTTGAGTTGCGCGATGACACGGAGCGAAGTGTCGCCCCGATCTATCTTTTCCTTTGGCGTCAACGCGAGAGGAATCCACAGATCTGTAGGAACCGGGAATTCCACGCTTTTATCCATCACGCCGATGACTGTGAACGGTCGTCCGTCGATGCTGACACTCTTGCCGAGAATAGCCGCGTCTGCCCCGAAGTGGCGTTGCCAAAGGCCGTGGCTCAGGACGACAACTTGATCGCGGCCGCGCTCATCTTCGCCGGAGGAAAATGCGCGGCCCAAGGAGGGTTCGACACTTAGCGTAGCGAAAAAGTCGGCGGAGACTGCGGCTCCGTAGACTCGCTCAGGTTCTCCAGTGCCAGTCAGATTCATGTCGCAGGTCCGGTAGGCGGAGATGTGTTCGAACAAACGGCTTTGCGATTTCCAGTCCAAGTAATCGGCTGGAGTGACGGGGCGTTTCTGCCCGTTGGTAACGGCCACCACTCGATTGAGCGACGGCAGAGCAAGTGGATGGACGAGAAAAGCTTCGGCAATGCTGAAGATGGTTGTGTTCACGCCGATGCCGAGAGCAAGCGTGACGACGGCGGTCGCCGTAAACCCCGGGTTTTTCACAAGCATCCGGAAACCGTAGCGGAAGTCCTGCCAGAGTGTTTCGAGGAACGGCAGGCCGCGGCGTCCACGGTAGTCTTCCTTGGTTTGTTCGAGGCCACCGAGCTTCATGATTGCCTCCCGCCGGGCTTGTGCCGGCGACATGCCTGCTCGCAAATTGTCTTCGATGTGCAGTCGGAGGTGGCTGTCCATCTCGGCAGCCAATTCCTGCTCGCGCCGCTGTTTGCTGAATACTTCACCCAGCCGGGAAAACCACACTCGCAACCGCCTCATGAAAATCCTCCGCGATACCGACTACGACCGCTCCTCGCCCGGCGCAAGGAATCGCGCGAGAATCGCGGTGGTCTGCTCCCACTCGCGCTCTTCCTTATTCAATCGCTTGCGGCCCGCGCGGGTAAGCTTGTAATACTTCGCTTTGCGATTGTTGTCCGAGAAGCCCCACTCCGAGCTGATGTAGCCTTCTTGCTCGAGCTTCAGCAACGCCGGGTACAAAGTCCCGTAATTCAAGGCCAGCAGGTCGCCGCTCGTCTGTTCAATGCGCCGCGCGATGCCATAACCGTGCAACGGCCCCATCGATTGCAGCGTCTTCAGCACCATCAGCGCCAAAGTGCCTTGCCACACATCCGCCTTATCGCCCATCGTTCTCCTCTCGGTTCCTATGGGAAACCCATACCGAAGATGCCATAGGACCTATGGGAAGGCAATAGAAGAAACGAAGCCACCCCGCCATTTGTTTCCGATTTTTTCAAGATTTTTTTGAGCCCCGCCCGGGGGCCCTGCCCACTTATTCCGGTCTCTCCTAACTTCTTACTATCCTTGACTCTGCCGCAACTTGTGATTAGCCTCGTGCGTCTACTCAAGGGACGGTCGGGGGATCGTGGTTCTGAACATTTCCCAAAAAGGAGCTTGCATGCGTTCTGTCTTCGCGCGCCGGTGCCTGTTTGCACTCGCGTTTTCTTTAACAGTTCTTGCTGCCGCGCCCCAAATGTTTGCACAGGGCGGCGAGCCGCAGTACTTCGCGATTCGCGGAGCAAAAATTGTCCCGGTATCGGGGCCGCCTGTAGAAAACGCCACCGTCGTGATGGCGCATGGCGTCATCACCGCTATTGGTAAAGATGTTGCCATCCCTCCTGACGCCTGGGTGATCGAGGGCAAGGGCCTCACGGTTTATCCTGGGCTGTTCGATTCGTTCACCGATGTGGGAATTCCGGCCGCGGCTCCCCCACCCGGCGGGGGCGGTGAAGGTGGACCTCGGCGGCCTCCAACGCAGGACGTTTCCCGCGGCCCCGAAGACCGCCTGGGCACCACGCCATGGCGGAGCGCCGCCGATGAAGTGAGCCTGAGCGACAAGCGGATTGATTCATGGCGCAACGCAGGGTTCACCACTGTGGTGTCCGCGCCCAAAGGCGGAATGTTTCCTGGACAAGCGTCCGTGCTCGATCTCGCAGGCGAACGCGCCAGCAATATGGTTGTAAAAACCCCCGTGGCTATTCCGATCTCGTTGCAGCCGAGTGGCGGGTTCGGAAATTTCCCCGGCTCATTGATGGGGGCCCTCGCTTATGTCCACCAGGTGTGGATTGACACGGATTGGAGCACCCGGGCGCAAGCCATCTATGAGAAGAATCCCCGAGGCGTGGCGCGGCCAAGGTACGACCGCACGGAAGCCGTTCTTGCCGAGGCGCTCGAGGATCACACGCGTGTGCTGATTCCCGCGAATAATACGGTCCAACTCCGGCGCGCGCTTCAACTGGCGGATCTTTGGCGTGTGGACGGAGTTATTTACGGCGGCCAAATGGCGTATGAAGTTGCCGGCGAAATTGGGGCGAAGAAGATCCCGGTGCTCGTGAATCTCAAGTGGCCGGAAGCGGAAAAAGACGCGGACCCGGACGAGAAGCCCTCGTTGCGGACGCTCAGTTTCCGGGATAAAGCGCCCTCAGCGCCTGCGGCCCTCGCGAAATCCGGCGTCCGATTCGCGTTTTACTCCGGGGGAATTACCGTGCCGAAAGACATTCTTAAGGCCGTGAAGAAATCAGTCGATGCCGGGCTTTCGCCTGACGCCGCTTTGCGGGCGCTCACCCTGACCCCCGCGGAGATTTACGGAGTTTCCGATCGCCTTGGCTCCATCGAGCCTGGAAAGATCGCTAATCTTGTCGTGACGGACGGCGATCTCTTCGAAGAAAAAACTAAAATCAAAATGGTATTTGTCGATGGGAAAAGGTTCGAGTCGCACGAGCCGGAAAAGCCGAAGGAACCTCCCAAAGGAAATATGACCGGGAAGTGGAAACTCGCGTACACGACGCCCGAGGGGCCGGAAGAGTCCACGCTGGATGTGGAGATGGCCAGCGATGGCACGCTTTCCGGAACGACCACCAATAAACGGGGCACTGCCAGCATCATTAGCGGCTATCTCAGCGTGGACAAGTTCAGCTTTACGATCAACATTCCCATCGAAGGAAATCCAACCGACGTCGTGTTCTCGGGCACCTTTGATGGCAGCACTCTGAAAGGGAACATCGACGTGATGGGCTATTCGCTCGAATTCACGGGCACCAAGCCCACGGCGCAGGCCACAACCAACATGGATTCCGCTATCGAACGTCGAACTAGCAACGATTCATCGGTCGCGGGGGGTGCAAAGTGAGGATTTCTTCCATGCTCGTTAACAAGCGTGCACGCACCACAATTGTCTACCTACTAGGCTTCTGCGTACTTCCTGTTTTTACGTGCGCGGCCAATCCTCCGGACGCGCCCCCCGTGATTCTGATTCAGAACGCCACCATCCTCACGGTTTCCCATGGCACCATCGAGCACGGCTCCATCCTTATTAAGGATGGCAAAATCGCGGAAGTAGGGACTTCCATCAACGCGCCGAAGGACGCGCAGGTGTTCGATGCCGCCGGCCAGTACGTCATCCCCGGCATCATTGATTGCCACTCGCATATCGCCGTTGACGGCAGCGTTAACGAGGGCAGCATTTCTGTCTCCTCGATCGTAAATATCGCGGATGTCCTCAATCCTGATGACATCGACATCTATCGCGATCTCGCCGGGGGCGTTACCGTCGCAAATGTTTTGCACGGCTCCGCAAATGCCATCGGCGGGCAGACCGTCGTTATCAAACTCCGTTGGGGCCAGCCTGCTTCGAAGCTTCCTTTCGAAGGCGCTCTCCCCGGCATCAAGTTCGCGCTTGGTGAGAATCCCAAGCGTTCCAACTTCAGCATTCCAGGATCGACCCCGCGCTATCCCGCTACCCGAATGGGCGTCGAAGAAACGATACGTACCGCTTTCGCCGAGGCTCGAGACTACAAGAAAACGTGGGACGACTACGACAAGCGCGTTGCCGCCGGCGATAAGCAAGCGATCCCGCCCCGCCGCGATCTTCGGCTCGATCCACTTGTCGAAGTACTCGAGGGCAAGCGCTACGTCCATTCGCATTGCTATCGCGAAGACGAAATTCTGATGTTGCTCCGCGTGGCGAAGGAATTCGGCTTCAAGGTCCGCACTTTCCAGCATGTATTGGAAGGCTACAAAGTGGCCGACGAAATTGCGGCAGCAGGAACGGGAGCTTCCACGTTCTCCGATTGGTGGGCCTACAAAGTGGAAGCCTACGATGCGATCCCCTACAACGCGGCGGTGATGACGCGCCGCGGCGTCGTCGTTTCCATCAATTCCGATGACGCGGACGAAGCTACTCATCTCAATCAGGAAGCCGCGAAGACGATGAAGTACGGCGGCCTCTCTCACGACGAAGCGCTCAAACTCGTCACACTGAATCCCGCAATCCAACTAGGCATCGACAAACGCGTCGGCTCCATCGACGTCGGCAAGGATGCCGACCTGGTCATCTACAACCACGATCCGCTCAGCGCGTACGCCGTCGTGCAACAAACCCTGATCGATGGCCGCGTCTACTTCGACCGCAAGCGCGATATCGCCGAACGCGAGGCCCGGGAAAAAGAAAAGAAAGCGCTGATGGAAAAAGAAAAGAAGTCGGAGGAGAAAAAACCTGGAGAAGGAAAACCGGGTGGAAAAAAACCGGGCGAAGAGAAGCCGCAGGAAAAGCCTAAGCCGCCGCAAGCAGACTCCGTTTCCGGAGGTGCTCTGTGACGAGCATCAAAGTGACTCTGCGTTTCGCATCGATCGTCGCGGCTGCATGGTTCTTTTGTCTGGCCGCTTCTGCGCAATCGCAACCGTCTTCCGCTTATGCGCTAACGCATGCAAAGATTTTCACGCTGGCCGGCGCGCCCATCGAGGACGGCACGCTGGTCATTCGCGACGGCAAAATTGCAGCCGTCGGGGTAAATGTGGAAGTTCCTGCAGGCGCGCAAGTTATCGACGCCAAAGGCTTGCAGATTTATCCCGGCCTCTTCGATCCCATCACGCAGATGGGCCTCAGCGAAATCTCCGCCGTGAACGCCACCGTCGATACCGCCGAAACGGGCGCGTATAATCCCGATGTGGTCGCGGCAACCGCCTTCTCGCCGTCCAGCGAACACATTCCCGTAACCCGTGCGGCGGGCATTACCGAAGTCCTCGCAGTGCCGAACAGCGGCGGCTTTGATGGCGGCGGTTCACGAGGCGTCATTGGCGGCCAGGCCTCCGCGATTCATCTAGCCGGATGGACCATTAACGACATGCTGATCAAGAAGAGTGTCGCTATGGTCATCGCCTGGCCCGTGATTCAGACCCGCACATTCGATTTCGCTACATTTTCACGAAAAGAAAAACCGTTCACCGAAGCCAAGCAGGAATACGATAAGCAGGTCAACGAATTGGCGGATTATCTGGAGACCGCCCGGCACTACGCGCAAGCCATGGGGCACGGCGGTCCGTCGGATTTTCAGCGCGACTTGAAACTCGAAGCGCTTGCCCCGGTCGTTCGGGGGCAGTTGCCCGTTCTGGTCTTCGCGGATCGCGCGCGCGACATCCGCAACGCCGTCGAGTTTTGCGACAAGCAAAAGCTGAAGATGATTCTCGCGGGTGGCGAGGAAGCGTACAAAGTGAAGGACCTGCTGCGCTCCAAGGGAATTCCTGTGATCCTGCGGCCTACGCTAAACTCGCCTTCTGAAGAGGATGATCCCTACGATCGGCTGCGCACCCAGCCCGCGGAACTCGCCTCCGCAGGAATCAAGTTTGCTTTCGGCAGCTTTGACAATTCTTTCGCGCGGCGTCTGGGCCAGCAGGCTGCAAACGCCGTTGCCAATGGCCTGCCTTACGACGTAGCCCTTAAAGCCGTTACAGTTTATCCAGCGGAGATTTTTGGCGTCGCCGACCAGGTCGGCACACTCGAGACCGGCAAAGTCGCCAACATAATCGTCACGAACGGCGACCCACTCGAACTAACCACCGATGTGAAATTCCTCTTCATCAAGGGGCAGCGCACTTCGCTGGACAACCGGCACCTGAGGCTTTACGAGAAATATCTAAACCGGCCCAAGGCTGCGAATTAGCTCGTTGGCCGAGCAAACAAGCGTTGTTTGAGCAGATCGCAGTTTTCTCGGGGGCTTTCCGGGTAAAAGATTATTCGCAGTCATAGCCATCTTGCTCGAGTTTTTTGGCCGACGTGCCCGCAAGCAAATCCAGAGAAAACGAATGCGCCCGGCATCCGTCAGACCAGGAAGAGGATCCGCGCTTCGGGGGAATTCATGCTCACGCTGCTGCACGATGTTCGCTTCGCCTTTCGGCTGCTGGCAAAGAGTCCCGGATTTACGGCGATTGCCGTGCTCACTCTGGCGCTTGGTATCGGAGCGAATACCGCCATTTTCAGCGTCGTAAACGGCGTGCTCCTTCGCCCGCTCCCTTTCCGCGATCCATCCCGACTCGTGCTCATCGCGGAAAAGAGTTCTTTTCCCGTCATCAGCACCTCGTACGAGAATTACCTCGATTGGCGCGACCAGAGCCACTCCTTCGAATCCATGGAAGCGACTCGAGGTGGCGCCATCACACTGACGGGTGCAGGAGACCCTGAGCGGCTCAACGTTCGGATGGTCACGGCGGGCCTTTTTTCTCTGTTGGGAATTAATGCGCACCTCGGCCGCACCTTCTTGCTGGAAGAAGATCACGCTGGTGGCGCGCCGGTCGCCTTGCTGAGCTATGGCTTATGGCGACGGCGCTTCGGCGGAGCGCAAGACATCATCGGCAAGGCCATTAACCTGGACTCACAGCCCTACACTGTCGTTGGCGTACTGCCGAGCGGTTTCCAAATTCTCCAGCCTGCCGACGTGTTCTTGCCATTCATGCCGTGGGCCAAAACTCTTCCCGATGATCGCAATTGGCATCCCGGCATCATTCCGCTTGCGCGCCTGAAGCCCGGAGTGTCCAGGGAACAAGCCCGCGTCGAAATGGTTGGCATCACGAAGCGCCTTGAGCAGCAGTATCCCGACTACAACACGGGAACTAGCGCGGACGTAGTCGGCTTGCAGGATCAGATTGTTCAAAACTCGCGTCCCGCGCTCCTGCTTCTCCTCGGCGCGGTAAGCTTCGTTCTCCTCATCGCCTGCGTCAACGTTGCCAACCTCTTGCTGGCGAGAGCAGCCTCTCGTGGAAGGGAAGTGGCCATCCGCACGGCGCTGGGCGCAGGCCGTGCCCGCGTCATCCGCCAGCTTTTGACCGAAAGCGTCCTTCTTTCCCTCGCCGGCGGCCTTCTTGGAGTGCTCATGGCGTCGGCCGCTCTTGGACCTTTGCTCAAACTTGCCGCCGGCAGCGTCCCGCAGGGCGCGCCCATCGGACTAGATCCGTGGGTCCTTGCCTTCACCGCTGGAGTTTCGTTGTTCACCGGTTTGCTTTTTGGGATTGTGCCGGCCATGCGCACCGCGAAGCTGGACTTGCGCGAAGCGCTCAATGAAGGCTCGCGCGGCTCGACCGCCGGCCCCGGCCAGCATCGTCTACGTGGCGCACTCGTTGCCATAGAAATTGCCCTTGCCATGCTCTTGCTCGTCGGTTCCGGACTCCTCTTGCGGAGCTTTTCCCGGTTGCAGGAAGTTCCGCCAGGCTTTCAGCCCGATCATCTGTTGGTTGCCGATATCCCGCTTTCACTAACGGCTTATGCCAAACCTGGGGATCGTTACCAGTTCTTCGACCGTCTCGTCGAGCGCGCCAGGGCACTTCCGGGCGTTCGATCGGCCGCTGCGGCCTCCTTTCTTCCCGTGAGCGGCGGCGGTTCCATCATCCACTTCAATATCACCGGGCGCCCGCCGAAGTCGCCGCACGAGTTTGTTGCCGCTGGCTACCGCACCATCACGCCCAATTACCTCGAAACACTGGGTGTGCCACTCCTGCAAGGCAGGCTTTTTACGCGTGCGGACAATGAAAAGTCGCCCTCAGTTGTGGTGATCAACGCGACAATGGTCCACACTTTTTTCCCCAACGAGAATCCGCTCGGCAAGCGTCTGCAACTCGGAGCGCTGCCTGAGCAAACGGTGCCAACCATGGAAATCGTGGGAGTCGTCGGCGACGTTCGCCCCGGGTTGGGCATTGATCCGCAGGCAGAAATGTATTTGCCCTATCGCCAGGCGGATTTGATTCTGCCGGTCTTCCAGCTTTCCGTCGTGATGCGAACAGCAGGCGATCCCGCGCTGCAGACGGCGGCACTGCGCAGCGCGCTCGTCGAAATCGACCCAAATCAGCCGCTCGTCCGAGTCCGCACCATGGAAGAGAACATGGCCACGACAGTAGCTCAGCCGCGTTTTCGCGCATGGCTCATCGGCATCTTTGCCGCCCTCGCTCTTGTGCTTGCCGCGGTCGGGGTGTACGGCGTCATGTCGTACACAGTTACCCAGCGCACCAGCGAAATCGGCGTTCGCGTCACCATGGGCGCTCAGCCGCAGGACGTATTCCGCATCATCGTTGGCGAAGGGTTGCGCCTTGCTTTGCTTGGCGTGGGAATCGGTCTCGTGGCGGCTCTTGCCCTGACGCGTCTGCTGCGAAGTTTTCTATTCGGTATCAGCGCCTATGATCCCCTTACATTTATTGGCGTTTCGCTCATCCTGACATTGGTTGCGGTCGCCGCATCCTATTTCCCGGCGCGCCGCGCAACCCTCGTTGATCCGCTAGTTGCCCTGCGATACGAATAGCAACCGTTTCGAGACTCTTCCATTTTGTAGCCCAACAACCCGAAATAAAGCTCAAGCTGCCGTTAATCTCCGCCGAACTGCAGCGTCTATTCAAGTAGGGTCTCCGTTTTTGGCGAAACTTTTGGCCCGTACTCGCGTTTAGAAGGGTAATCCCATGCGGCGCACCCCCTATTTCCTGCCTCTGGCCCTATGCCTTGCTTTGGCTTCCAACACATTGCGGGCGCAAGACCCCGCAAAGATCGCCGATCAATATGTGAAGGCGGCCGGGGGAAGCAGAGCCCTGTCCAAAATTCAGACGATGACGTTGGAAGGTTCGTTTACGAACACCGCCGACGGAAAGTCGGGCAGCTACACCTTTGATACGAAACTGCCCAACCGCTACTACTCGGAATTAGTGCTCGGCGACAAAAATGTCATCGAAGCGTACAACGGCAAATCCGCCTGGCACCAAACCGCAGCAGGTGAGCTCGGCACTCTTTTGGGACAGGAAGGACTTCAACTCGAAGCCGCTTCGAGCTATTACAACTCACGTTTCTTGAATCTCAAGAAGAACAAATTGGCGCTGGCATTTGTCGGGCACGCGCAAGTGCGCGGAAAAGATGCTCTGCAAGTCGAAGTCACCGCGCCAACCGGTGTGAAGCGCGAAGTCTTCTTCGATCCGCAGACTCACCTGATTGTGAAGGAAAGTGGCGGGATTGGCGGCGTGAGCGAGGAGGTCTTGTACGACGACTACCGAGCCGTCGACGGCGTTAAGGTGCCCTACAAGCTCGAGTTGCATCGCGGAAGCGACGTTTACTCCATCGATGTCACCCGGGCCGCAATCAACGCCACAGTCGGCGAGCGCGTTTTTGACTTTCCCATGAAATCGCAGGTCAAGTTGCCGGACCTTAAATCACTCTTCAAGGAAATCGACGACAACCAGAAGGCCATCGATAAGCTGAAGGAAAACTACGCGGGCACGCGCGTCGAGGAAGAAACCGAGTTCGAAAAGGATGGCAAAGTCAAAAAGACCGAAATAAAGGAGTTCACATTTTTTTACCTGAATGGCGAAGAGATTTCCACGCTGGTTAAGAAAGACGGCAAAGCGCTGAGCGACGAGGAGTCAAAGAAAGAAAACGAGAAAACCCAGAAAGAAATCGAAAACATCCAGAAGAGGGAAGCCAAGAAAGAAGCCAAAGACGAAAAAGCCAAGGAGGAAGGAAAGAAGGATAAGGATGACGACCCCGGTATCGAAACATTCTTGCGCGCATGTCAGTTTGTAAATCCCCGCCGCGAACGCTTCCGCGGCCAGGACGTGCTGGTCTTCGATTTCGAACCCAACCCGGAATACAAAGCGCGCAATATGGTCGAAAAAATTGTCCAGAAGCTCGCCGGGGTGATCTGGATCGACGAAAAAGCCCGCGACGTCGCTCGTCTCGAAGCCTATTTCGTGGGCGACTTCAAATTTGCAGGCGGCTTGCTCGCAAACCTGCAAAAAGGAACGAGTTTCATCTTCGAGCAGGCTTACCTAAACAACGAGGTCTGGCTCCCGACCTATGAAGAAGCGCACGTCGGCGTCCGAGTGTTGCTGCTAAAGGGATTTAAGGTCAACGCCGTGACGCGCTATTCCGACTACAAGAAATTCAACGTCGAAACTCTTTCCTCCATCTCCAAACCCAAATCCGCCAATGAAGCCCCCGCCGAGAAACCGGATCCTCTATGAAACCATTCGTGTTCTCCTCGCTCTTCCCTCGTGAATCCTCATACTGACGCGTTGACGGTCCGATCTTCGGCCGTAATGATGTCTCTGAAGATCGGCTCCTCAGCCCTTGTGTGCTACCTCCGCTGCCAGTAAAATGTCCCGTCTTCCTGTCGCATCGCATCTTCTTTTCAGTGCGCATATTTACTGGAGTCATTCTGCATGGCGCAGCACTACGACGTTATCGTCATCGGCGGCGGCCACAACGGCCTCGTGAACGCCGCCTACCTTGCCAAAGCGGGCAAGAAGGTGCTCGTCCTCGAACGCCGCCACGTGCTCGGCGGCGCTGCCGTCACCGAGGAAATCTTTCCCGGCTTCCTCTTCTCGGAATGCTCTTACGTCGTCTCTCTTCTTCGTCCCGAAATCATCCGCGAGCTTGACCTCCCGCGCCACGGCCTCGAAATCCTCCCGCTCGACGGCACTTTCACCCCCATGCACAACGGCAATTTCCTCTGGCGCATGAACGATCACGCCCGCACCCAGCGGGAAATCCGCCGCCACTCCCGCGTTGACGCCGAAGCCTACGACGAATTCTCAAAAATGATGACGCCGATGTGCCGCTTCGTGAAGCCGCTCCTCTCGATGATTCCGCCGGACCCCACGACTCTCAAGCCCGGCGATCTCAAGCAGCTTCATTTCCTCATGCAGCGCTTTCGCAGCCTCTCTTCCGACGAGCGCTATACCCTCGTCCAGCTCATGACCATGAGCGCCGCCGATTTCCTCGACCAGTGGTTTGAAACCGACGTCCTCAAAGCCACCATGTCCGCCTCCGGAATCATCGGCACGTTTCTGGGGATTCGCTCACCCGGCACCGCCTACGTCTTGCTTCATCACTACATGGGCGAGATTGATGGCGCGTTTCGCTCTTGGGGTTTCAGCCGCGGCGGCACCGGAGCCATCTCCAACGCTATCGCCGACGCCGCTCGCGAAGCTGGCGTTGAAATTCGCAGCCAGGCCGGCGTCGCGAAAATCCTCGTCAAGAATGGCCGTACCTGCGGCGTCGCGCTGCAAAGCGGCGAAGAAATATCCGCAAACGTCGTCTCCTCCAGCGTCGACCCGCATCTCACCTTCGAAAAATTTCTCGATCCCAGCGAACTCCCTGGTGATTTTCTCGAAAGTGTCCGCCGCTACAAATTCCGCGGTTCCTCTGGCAAGGTAAATCTTGCTCTTGACGCGCTTCCCGATTTCAAGTGCCTGCCCGGCCCCGGCGCTCACCTCCGCGGCGCTATTTCCATTTCGCCCAGCATCGAGTACATGGAGCGCGCTTACGACGATGCGAAGTACGGCAATTTTTCGCGCAAGCCCTACATCGATATCGTTATCCCCAGCCTCACCGATCCCAGCGTCGCGCCTCCCGGCAAGCACGTCCTGTCTTGCTTTGTCCAGTACGCGCCCTACAAACTCGCCAAAGGCACATGGGACGAGCAGCGCGAGGCTTTCGGCGACGCCGTCGTCAACACCATCGCCGAGCACGCCCCCAACATCAAAAAAATTATCGTCGGCCGCCAGATTCTCACACCGCTCGACCTCGAGCGCGAGTTCGGCCTAACCCAAGGCAACATTTTCCAAGGCGAACTTTCTCTCGAGCAGCTGTTTTTCCTCCGCCCCGTCCCCGGATGGGCCTACTACCGCACGCCCATCGACAATCTGTATATGTGCGGTTCCGCCACGCATCCCGGCGGCGGCATCATGGGCGCTCCCGGCCGCATCGCCAGCCAGGTCATCCTCAAGGATTGGAAGAAATCGAAAGCTTCCCGTTCGAACGGGAGCAAGAACTAATCATGCCCATCGGACAGCGCGTAGCTCTCATCGGCGGCGGCCACAATGCCCTCGTCACCGCGTTCTATCTCGCAAAAGGCGGTTTCAAGCCGCTCATTCTTGAACGCCGTGAAATGATCGGCGGCGGCGCCGTCACCGAGGAATTTCATCCCGGTTTCCGCGCCTCCACTCTTTCTCACACCGTTGGCCCGATTCGTGCCGACATTGCTCGCGATCTCGAGTTCCATAAACTCGATTGCGAAATTCTGCGTCCCGATCCTCGCGTCTTCGCTCCCACGCCCGATGGCCAATCGCTTCTCTTTTATAACGACCACGCCAGGACTGCCGCCGAAATCGCCCGTCACTCGGAAAAGGACGCCGCGAAGTATACGCAATTCGCCGAAACGCTCGATCATCTTTTCACCGTCCTTGGTGAAATCGTCTCCATCACACCGCCCGCCATTGATTCACCCTCGCCCGAGGATTTCTGGAATCTTTTCAAGGCCGGTCGCGGCATTCGCAGCCTCGGTAAGTATGGCATTTTCGATCTCCTCCGCTGGGGCCCCATGGCCGTCGCCGATTTTGTTTCTGAATTCTTCGAAACAGATCTGCTCCGCGCGGTCATAGCGGCCCGCGGCATCTTTGGCACCGCGCTCGGTCCCTGGTCCGCCGGCTCCACGGCCGTGCTGCTTCTCCGCGCCGCAGCGGACTCCCATCCCGTTGGCTCTGCCGCCTTCACGCGCGGTGGGCTCGGCTCGCTCACCCTCGCGCTCGCCGATGCCGCCCGCAAAGCCGGCGTTGAAATCCGCACCAATGCCGAGGTTCAGCACATCCGCGTGAAAGACGGCGCCGTCTCCGGCCTGGTTCTCGCTGATGGCCAAGAAATCCCCGTCGAGGCCGTCGTCTCTGGCGTCGATCCCAAGCGCACTTTTTTCAAGCTGCTCGATCCTACGCAGCTCGATCCCACGTTTGCCCTTCGCATTCGCAACATCCGCGCCAACGGCACCGTCGCTAAAGTTCATCTCGCTCTCGGCGGCCTCCCCGTTTTCTCCGCGCTAGACCCTGTCGAAGGTTTTCTCAACTCTCTCTCCGGCCGCATCCACATCGGCCCGGGAATCGATTATCTCGAGCGGGCCTTCGACGCCTCCAAATACGGCGAATTTTCCCCCTCACCGTATCTCGATGTCACCATCCCCACGCTTCTCGATCCGTCGCTCGCGCCAGAAGGCAAACATGTCCTTTCCGCCTACGTCCAATTTGCCCCTTTCAAGCTGAAAGAAGGGAACTGGGACGTTTGCCGCAAAGACCTCGGCGACACCGTCGTCAAAACTCTCGCCGAGTACGCCCCCAATCTGCCGAGCCTGATTGAACACATGCAAGTCATCACTCCGCTCGATCTCGAAACGATCTACGGTTTCACCGGCGGCCACATCTTCCACGGCGAGCTCGCCCTCGACCAGCTTTTCACCATGCGCCCCGTTCTCGACTGGGCCCGCTACAAAACGCCTATCCGCGGCCTCTTTCTCTGTGGCTCCGGCACCCATCCGGGCAACGGCCTAACCGGCGCGTCTGGCGCAAACGCCGCTCGCGAAATCATCCGCGATCTCCGCTAATGAAACGCTGTCGCGTATTGTCAATCCGAAATGTTGTCGTGTACTGTCATTGCGGAGTGTCGTCGTGTACCGTCATTGCGAAATGCTGTCGTGTACCGTCATTCCGAGCGGAGCAGGCCGACGCATTTTCCTTCATTCCGCTCCTGCGGAATGTCGGCCTGCGCAGTCGAGGAATCTCTCTTCGATGTGTGATGTAGCTCTGACGCACCGTTGCGTCTCTTTTCGTTCTTAGCTTTGCTTGGCCCATGGCTACCATCGACCGCGCCAAACTTCACGCCCTCCACCAACGCGAAGAAAAACGCTTCGTCGCCGACCACCCGCGCTCCGCCGAACTTTACCTTCGCGCCCAATCCTCTCTTCTCGGCGGCGTCCCCATGAACTGGATGAACAAGTGGGCCGGCGCCTTTCCCGTCTTCGTAAAATCTGCCGGCGGCGCGCATTTCACTGACGTTGACGGCCACGACTACGTCGACCTCTGCCTCGGCGACACCGGCGCCATGACTGGCCACTCGCCTCAAATCGTCGCCGACGCCGTCGCCCGCCAAGTCCGCGAAGGCATCACCCTCATGCTTCCTACCGAAGACTCTCTCTGGGTCGGCGAAGATCTCCAGCGCCGCTTCGGTGTTCCGTTTTGGCAATTCACGCTCACCGCCACCGACGCAAATCGTTTCTCCATTCGCATCGCCCGCGAAATCACGCTGCGCCCCAAAATCCTCGTCTTCCACTACTGCTACCACGGCACCGTCGACGAAACCTTCGTTTCGCTTCACAACGGTGTAGTCGGCCCGCGCCGCGGAAACATCGGCCCACCCGTAAATCCCGCCGAAACCACTCGCGTCGTCGAATTCAACGACCTGCAAGCTCTCGAGGACGCCCTCAAGCATCACGACGTCGCCTGCGTCCTCGCCGAACCTGCCATGACCAACGTCGGCATCATCCTCCCCGACGACGGCTACTGGTCCGCCGCACGCGAGCTAACGCGCCGCTACGGCACGCTCCTCATCGCCGACGAAACCCACACCATCTGCGCAGGCCCCGGCGGCTGCACCCGTGAATGGAATCTGCAACCCGACATTCTCGTTTTCGGCAAGCCCATCGGTGGTGGCATTCCCGGCGCCACCTACGGCGTCACCGATGAAGTCGCCCAGCGCATCGGCGCCCGCCTGCATCTCGAAGACGTTGACGTTGGCGGCATCGGCGGCACGCTAGCAGGCAACGCGCTCTCTCTGGCCGCCATGCGCGCCACTCTCGAGCACATCCTCACGCCCGCCGCTTTCGCCCACATGATCCCGCTCGCCAACCGCTTCGCCGACGCCGTAGCCGCCCAAATCCGCGTCGCCAACCTCCCTTGGAACGTCACCAGCCTGGGTGCCCGCGCCGAATATACCTTCGCCCCAAAGCCTCCGCGGAACGGCGGCGAATCCGCCGCCACCGCCGACTTCGAACTCGAGCGCTTCCTCCACCTCTACACCCTAAACCGCGGCGTCCTCCTAACTCCGTTCCACAACATGGCCCTGATGTGCCCCGCCACCACCGAGTCCGACATCGACCTTCACACCAAAATCTTCGCCGAAGCCACTCGCGAACTCACCTCGTAGGGGCACGGCACGCCGTGCCCGTCCACATATTTTGTGCTCATCTTCGCGATTATTGGTCTTGCGGGTAGGACAATGGACCCGGCGCACTTGTGCTCGCCGAGTTCGACTCTTTTCTTGCCGTCTCTCTTAATTCATGCACCAACCGAAGAACTCCATCGACATCCTCAATGTCCGAGAAGACTGGCACGTCGCCCACGGCAAACCGGCTCGGATTTCTCGCTCTTTGTTTTCGCCCGGCAATCAACGGATATTTCGTCCGGAGCGCCGAAGATCGTTCGAACGATTGATTGCACACAACTCGATGAATTATAACGATTTATAAATATCTTGACATAGTTATCAAATCCTGGTACCATACCCTGTGATTTGGAGTGGTTGTCTCTTTCCGGCGAACCGATCGTCTCAAAGCCACTTCTTTACCCTTAGCCTCTTCCCCCTGCATCCTTCCTGCTCTTCGCTTCATCCTTCAGCTCCGTCAATCCGTTTCTTCGATTCGCAAAATGGTCCGTCCGTAAGTTCTTTCCCTGCCACTCTTACAACGTCATCGCAACTACATGACAACACGACAACTTTAAGTCCAGCATTTGCCACTCTTGCGGACCATGTCACGCATAAGTCCTTTGCTTGCCACTCTTGCAGAAAACACCCGGGGTGGCGGTGGGTGGAACAGGCTTTAGCCTGTTCTCTTTTCCCGCAATCAGTCGCTTTTGATCCTGAGTCTCCAAGCTTTACCGCCGCGCCCGGTATAGTTTCTGAGCTTCAAAACGCTCCGCTCTCGGCCACTTCAGTATCTTCTTTAAAATCAACACGTACTGAACACTCCGCAAATGTTGATTCCAAACCACTTACAGGATCGCTAAAGGCTTTAGATGCAATACTTACAGAAAACTCGGGGGAGGTACCTCCTCTAAACGAATCAGCCTTCCTCACCTCGTCCCGGTTTTTCTCGATCGCCAACGCGTCTGTGAGCCAAATGCCTTGGCTCGCCGGTCACGCTCTCAACCTGCCTTGTCGCCCCGGCAAACCTCGCAGTACAATCCCTTGTTTGCTCATTCAGGAGGAATCCGCCATGGCCACGGCCGAAGCGAAAATCCACGTTTCTGAATTCTCCAACGAACCATTCATCGATTTCTCAAAACCCGAAAACCGCAAAGCCATGGAAGACGCCCTGAAAAAAGTCGCTTCCGAATTCGGCCGCGAATACCCCATGTACATCGGCGGCCAGAAAGTTGTCACCGCCGAGAAGCGCTCCTCGACCAATCCTTCGCATCCATCGCAAGTCATTGGCGTTTTCCAAACGGCGACTCCCGAAATGGCCGCGCAAGCCGTGGAAGCCGCCAACAAAGCCTTTGAATCCTGGAAGCGCGTTCCCGCTGAGCAGCGCGCCCAATGTCTTTTCCGCGCCGCCAAAATCCTTCGCGAACGCAAATTTGAAATGAACGCGCTGATTTGCTACGAAGCCGGGAAAACTTGGCCAGAAGCGGACGCAGACACCGCCGAGACCATCGATTTTCTAGAGTTCTACGGCCGCGAAATGCTCCGCCTCGCCGGTCCGCAAAAAGTTACGCCGATGAAGGGCGAGAAAAACTATCTCGTCTACATACCTCTGGGTGTCGGCGTCGTCATTCCGCCTTGGAATTTTCCCGCCGCCATCGCCGCGGGCATGACTATGGCCTCGCTCGTCACGGGAAACACCGTCATCTTGAAGCCCGCAGGTGATACGCCTACAGTTGCTGCAAAATTTGTCGAGATCGCCTATGAAGCCGGCATTCCGAAGGACGCTCTCAGTTTCCTCACTGGTCCGGGAGCCTCGGTCGGCGACGTCCTCGTGCAACATCCGAAGACGCGCTACATCGCCTTCACCGGCTCGAAAGAAGTCGGCCTGCGCATCAGCGAACTCGCCGGCAAAACTGTCCCGGGACAAATCTGGATCAAGCGTACCGTGCTCGAAATGGGCGGCAAGGATTCCATCATCGTGGACGAAGAGGGTGATATAGACGCCGCCGTCGAGGGCGTCACGCAAGCCGCTTTCGGCTATCAGGGACAAAAGTGTTCTGCCTGTTCGCGCGCCATCGTTTCCGAAAAAATCTACGACACCTTCGTCCAGAAACTCGTCGAGCGCACGAAGAAAATCGCCGTCGGCCCCAGCGAGGATCCCAACAACTACATGGGCCCGGTCGTCAGCAAATCAGCGATGAAAACGATTCTCGATTACATCGAGGTGGGCAAGAAGGAAGGGAAGTTGCTCCACGGCGGCGGCCGCGCTCCCGGCGACGGTTACTTCATCCAGCCCACGATCATCGCCGACGTTGATCCCAAAGCGCGTATTTCTCAGGAAGAAATCTTCGGCCCCGTCCTCGCGGTAATCAAAGCGAAGGACTTCGATCAGGCTCTCGATATCGCCAATAACACGGAGTTCGGTCTCACCGGCGGCGTCTACTCGAAGAATCCCGCCAAGCTCGAAAAGGCTCAAGAAGCTTTCCACGTCGGCAATCTTTATCTGAATCGCAAATGCACCGGCGCGATGGTCGGCGCGCATCCCTTCGGCGGCTTCAACATGTCCGGCACCGATTCCAAAACAGGCGGCAAGGATTACCTGCTGCTTTTCCTGCAAGCAAAAACCGTCGCAGAAAAGATTTCTAGCTAGGCCTCAAAATGCATCTCCAACTTGAGTGCACTTCGCCTTCAATCAGCCGGAGGTGTCTCGCACCCTTTACTCTGTGGCGGTCGGCCGCGGCGTCATCGCTTTCATCACCAAAAATACCGGATAACTCAACACCAGCAACGCCAGTGCCCACGGCGCGTTCTTCCGATCCGTCGCGATCGATCCTACTAGAAAAATTACCGAAGCCAGCAATGCGATTCCCGTCGTCCACGGATAGCCCCACGCGCGATAAGGCCGCGCCATCTTCGGCTCTTTCCTGCGCAACAGGAACAGCGACGAATACGACAGCGTGTAATTTGCAACGAAGAAAAACGAGAGCATCGCGATCACTCGCTCAAACGATCCGAGCACGAACAGCACGCCCACAATTGTGCTCAGCAGCAGCGACACTGTCGGTGTGCCTCCCGCATTTACCTTCGTGGCTCGCCGGAAAAATAATCCGTCGCAGCTCATGGCATACAGCGTTCGCGTGCAGAAAAGCTGGTTCGCGTTGATGCAGCTCAGCATGGACACCACCATGATCGTGCGAATGATGGGATCTCCGTATGCTCCGAAGACTCGCGACGCCACCGTCCCGAGTGCAAAATTGTTGCCTGCAATTTCGTTCATGGGGAGCACGTACACCACGGCCGCATTCAAGAGCAGATAAATCCCCATGACGGTAAAAACGCTTCCAAAAATCGCGCGCGGAACATCGCGCCCTGGATCGCGCACTTCTTCGCCGAAATATATGACTCCGTCCCATCCGTCGATCGTGTACACAACGGACTGTAAACCGAGAATAAGAGCGACGGCAAAACCCCATCCCGCGGGCATCGCTGGGAGAGGAGTAGCCGCGGCGGGAGCTGCTGCTCGCGCGTGTCCACCCAGCGCGAAGCACGCGATCAGCAAAACCAAAAACGCAACCGTTTTAAGTGCCGCGGTCAAGATTTGCGCGCCGCTGCCCCAGCGAATTCCGCGCCACTGCAAGACGCCGAAGCCCGCGATAACAGAGACGGCAATCATTTTTACGTGTCCAGCAAGCATCGGGAAAAGTTCGCCGCTGTATTCGGCAATCACAATGCCAACGGCTGCCGCAGTGCCGCAGGTCGAAAGCCAGTCGCTCCATCCGACGATGAATCCAGCGTATTCTCCTATGGCCCGGCGCGAAAAATTGTATTGTCCGCCGCTTCGCGGAATGGCCGCACCTAATTCAGCGAGCGAAGACGCACCGAACAAAGCGTACAGTCCGCCAACCACCCAAACTCCCATAAAAAGCCACACCCTCGGCAGCGCCTGCGCAACATCGCCGGGAGTGCGCACGATTCCCGCAGCGATGGCATTGCCGATGGCGGCGGAAACGCCGAACCACACCCCCAGCACTTGCAGCAATCGGCCGCGGCTACGCGCGAAAGCCGGCGATTGCGCCGCGCCGCTGGTGGAAGGGCCGTCGGATGTGTTAGACAATGTGAAGTCTCGGAGGAGCAAGCGAAACTCCGCCATCATAATGGCGGCAGGGGAAAAAGCAAGCAGAACTCTGCCTTGCGCAATTCTGCGCGGATTTTCTCTGAGTGATTCAGGAGGAATTGAACTTGGCGGTTGATCGCGCTGCGGAAATAAAAACGGAACTGACGGCGCGGCTCGATGTGAACGGCGACGCGCCACCCGTCGATGTCTCCGTCGTTATTCCTTGTCTGAACGAGGCGAAGTCGATCTCGTTTTGTGTGGAAAAAGCGATGAAGTCTTTTCAGGCTGCGGGATTGCGCGGCGAAGTCGTCGTCGCGGATAACGGTTCGACGGACGGCTCCATCGAAATTGCCGAAAAACTCGGCGCGCGTGTAGTTCGCGTGGAGCAGCGCGGATATGGTGCAGCTTTGCGCGCGGGAATCTCCGAGTCGCGCGGCGCGTTCATCATTATGGGCGATGCGGACGACAGCTACGACTTCAGTGACGTGCCACGCTTCGTCGAGATGTGGCGGCAGGGCAATGACGTAGTGATGGGTAACCGCTTCCGCGGAGAAATCAAGCCCGGCGCGATGCCCTGGCACCACAAGTACGTCGGCAATCCGGTACTCACCTCTGTCCTGAATCTTTTTTTTCACGCGGGCATTGGCGACAGCCACTGTGGCATGCGCGGTTTCACCCGCGCCGTTTACGATCGCATGGATTTGCGCAGCACGGGCATGGAATTCGCCTCAGAGTTTGTGATCAAGGCCGCGCAACTGGGCGCGCGCATCACGGAAATCCCCATTACGCTGTGGCCGGACAAGCGCGGCCGTCCTCCGCACCTTCGGAGCTTCCGCGATGGCTGGCGGCACTTGCGATTCATGCTGCTGTACGCTCCGAATTGGCTTTTTATCTTGCCCGGCGCTTCGCTGGTTGTTCTGGGCCTTTTTATTGTCTTCTGGCTGCTCCCCGGACCGCGCAGCATCACGGCCCACGTCGTTCTGGACATTCACACAATGATCTTCGGAGTGATCTTCACGCTTCTTGGTGTGCAAATCCTTTCGATCGGTTCTTTCGCAAAAGTGTTTAGTTATGCGGAGCGGTTTGATCGCAACACGGTGTCGCTGAAACGTGTGCTCAAGCGTGTCACGCTCGAAACTGGATTGCTTCTCGGCGGCGCGCTCTTTCTGGCTGGTTTTGCGGGATGCGCCTGGGTCGCCTGGCAGTGGGCCGCCAGCGGCTTTGGTCCGCTGGCCGAGGTTCGTCAGGTCCTTTTCTGGTCGATGTGGCTGTTCATCGGGGTTCAAATTATTTTTGCTTCTTTCTTTCTGAGCATGCTCGGCATCAGCCGCGGCACATACATTGGCGACTACGACCTAAAATAAATGCCCTATACCGGGATCGATCATTTCATCGCCACGCTTCGTTTTCGCGCTGCCTATCCTTTTATTCGTCCCGGCTCGCGGGTCTGCGATCTTGGTTGCGGCTTGGAGGCCGCTTTTCTGGAGTACGCCTCAGACCGCATCGCTACAGGGGTTGGCGTGGATGATCAGGTGGAGGACGGTATGAGAGGCCGGTGGCAGCGCGTTCGCGCGGACCTGCGTTCGCCGCTGCCTTTTCCAGATGGCCACTTCGATCACGTTGTGATGCTCGCGGTTCTGGAGCATCTCACGGAACCCGAAAAGGTCCTGCGCGAGGCGTACCGCGTCATCGCGCCGGGAGGCTCGTTGATTCTTACCTGGCCCTCAGCGATGGTTGATCCGATCCTGCGTGTGCTGCATACGCTGCACCTCGTGAGCGACGAGATGGAAAGCGACGAACACCAAAAACGCATTCCCGTCGAAACACTTCAACAAATGCTCTATCGCATCGGCTTCCAGAAATTCATTCACCGCTATTTCGAATTCGGCCTCAACAATCTAATGGTGGCTTCCGCTGAGACTACGCCCGGTTGAGACGGACTGTCAGTGAATCACTGGTCGGGCGGCGGAGTGTAGGGCTTGATTTCGGTGTTGTCGGTGTCGGGCTCGACGAGCCAGATGTGGCGATCTTTGAAATAGGCGAAGAGCTTGGCGTTCTGTTCGGGCTCGAGTTCGCGAGCCCAGATGACTTTTGAGCCGTCGATGTCGGCGCCGTTGTAGACCCATTCGTCGTGGATGTTGTGATCGTCGGAATAGCGGACGACGATGAGGTGTTTTCCGGGCGTGTCCAGGAGCTGCTTCATGACGGCGACGCGGCTGGGATCTCCTGTGCACGTCCACCAGAGCGGATCGCAGGAGTGGCGCGCAACATTCACACCGGTGGAGAGCACGAGCAATACGACCAGCGCGCGGGACAATCCCACGCCAACCGGACGCGCGTTCCATTTCATTGTGCGCAGATGGCGGACTGACTGCGCGAGCAGCGCGTACACGACGCAAGTGATCGGCGCGGCATAATGGGGCGCTGACCAAATCACCGCGAATACTCCCGCAACACACACAAAAAACGTGACGACTAACAAACGCATCCGGCGGTCACGAAATGCGAACGGCAGCGCAGGCAGCAGGAAAAGGACGCCCGGCCAAAACAGAACAACGCCCAATCTCGCTACTTTTTCCGCCGTCACTGCCAGCGCATCCTTCCAAGTCGTTTGATAATCCTCGCGCTCCCAGCCGTTATAGAAATCCTCGAATTGCTGGTTGTTGTAAGTGCGAGCGGGCTTGTTGTGCTCCCACAAAAACAAGGGAGTAGTGTGGTAGGTGCGAGTATTCAAAACGTGCGGCATGAGTAGCGCATTTCCCGTGAGTCGCCAGTTGTAATAGCCGATAAACGCGAGGGTCAGGACGATGCAAACGGATAGTGGCAAGAACACCATTCGAAAACGAGAACCTAAAGAGTCGCGCGATTTTATTTTTCCCAGCAGCCACCAGATGACCCAGACTTCCGCTGGAACACAAAAGAGGAGTCCTTCGTAGGGCCGGCTATTCGCGAGGATGGCAATGCCTAATCCAAGGAGCAGCGCATTGCCCACAGTGGCCCGACGCCAGATGCGCGCCAGCGCTCCGAGTACAAGCGCTCCGCCGGCGCCGGCCACGGCTCCGCCCCAATAGCTGTTCATCCAATAGCTGGCGATTCCCAAATTCAGCGCAGCCAGCACGCCACCCAATAACGCCCAGCGCGCAGGCATCCACGCTTGTAGCATCCACAGGATCGCGGCGCACATCGCGGCGTCACTCAGCAGCACGCCGATCCACGGACTTCCGAGCAACTGCCCGATGGCCAGCACGAAGCCTTGCGCCGGCGGGTACATGGAAGAATAGGTAGGGAACCAGTTTACGTGAAATGTTTCGAAGCTCATCCACATCGGGTGGGTCGGATTGGCCAGGCGGCCGTTTGCAAACGTGTCCGCCATCAGCAGGTAGCTGAATTCATCGTGAATGCCCGGCACAGGCACCGGCAAAAGCGGCAAGACGGCGAGGCGGATTGCCGCGACTACAAAAAACATCAAGCAAACGGCCAGTGCCTTGCGTTGTGCAAAACGCGCGAGAGATTCTTCCACTTTGTGAAAGATGCTTTCGCCAAGCGCTGGTTTCCAGAAAGCCAGAAGCCCAAAGAGAAGTGTCAGCAGCAGCGCAATTTCGGCTGAAGGCCAGAAGTGGGTATCCGCTTGGCTTCCGAGAGGATTCATTTAGCAAAAAGGGATTCCAACTTGGATCACTTCCGGGATTTATACATCCGGCAGCGCTCCACAATTGGCGTGCAGGGATTCTAGCTTATTGCGGGATGATCAGCGTTCGATTTCCATCTCGATCTTTTCGTCGGCCGGCTGTAAGGCGGGAGCGGGTGTCGAGCCTTCCTTGAAATCCGCAAGCTCAAGCTTCAGGTTGCCCGCGTTGGAAGAAAACGCCAGACCCGTCTCCATGCTTATGATCCCGGCGCGAACGAGTTTCTCGATTTCTCCATCAAAATGCTGCATTCCTTCCGTGTCGCCATCGCGCATCGCGTCGAGCAAAGACTTTCCTTCGGTTTCTCCCTTCTCGACATATTCGCGAGTGCGCATCGTAGAGGTGAGAATTTCGATTATCGCGATCCTGCCCTTGGCGTCTTTGCGCGGCAACAGGCGCTGGGAAAGGATATATCGGAACGCTTTGGACAGCCGGTTGCGTACCCCATGCTGATCGCTCATGGGAAACGCGCCGACAATCCGTTCGACGGTTTTCGCCGCATCGATGGTGTGCAGCGTGGAAAGGACTAGGTGTCCGGTCTCCGAGGCTTCCAGAGCGATCTCCATCGTCTCGCGGTCGCGCATTTCTCCGACGAGAATTACTTTGGGAGCCTGCCGCAACGCCGCGCGCAGCGCGAGCGCGAAAGTCGGCGTGTCGCTATGCAGTTCGCGCTGGTGGATCGTCGCCTTTTTGTGTTTGTGAAGAAACTCGATGGGGTCTTCAATCGTCAAGATGTGGAACGCCTTTTCGGTGTTCATCATGTCGATGATAGCCGCGAGTGTCGAAGACTTTCCCGAACCCGTGGGCCCTGTGACCAGGACAATCCCGTTTCTGAGTTGCACGACCTCCCGCAACTTCGCCGGCAAATTTAATTCTTCAAAGCTTGGAATGCGGTCCGGAATCACGCGCATCACCACGGCGCAGCTTCCGCGCTGGCGGAAAATGTTCACACGGAATCTCCCCACACCCGTTACGCCATAGGAAAGATCCGCTGAACCTTCCTGTGCGAGCATTCGGATAGGATGTTCGTTCTTGCCCATCAAATCGCGCGCAAGGATGTCCGTATCTTGCGGTGTGAGGCGTTCGAGCCCTTTGAACTTAAGCTCGACAAGCTGACCGCTGACCTCGATCTGCGGCGCGCGGCCCGGCGAAAAAATCAGGTCGCTTACATGCCCATGGGCTTTCAGCATCGCGGTGATGAGCTGCGGGGTGTCAAACTTGCGCTGCCCTGGCGGTACTTGTGAGGGAGATACTTCTGCCGGTGCTACGTGAGTTGGGGTTCCCATAGTTTGCTAACCAAATCACCTGAGGGGGTGAGCGTCTAGCGAGTAACGACACTGATGATTGTAGGCGATAGAGTACTCGCCAGGATTTTAACTCTCGGCAGACGTGCCTTAAGACTAATTGGAGAAGCGCTTCGCGAGAGCGCATTCCGAATGGCAGGCGCGTCGAGACTTAGATTTAGGTTGAGCTATTTCGAAGCGCCGTCGATAAAGTTGGCGATGTTTGCCTTGAGCTTGGCCAGGTCCTCATCGCGCAGATACATCATGTGCCCCGCGTCGTAATACTGCAGATGGATATTCTTCTGCAGCTTCTCCGGCAGGCCGAGATGCTCCATAGTGTATTCCGTCGCATAGAAGGGCGTGGCCAAATCGTACAATCCATTTTCGACTTCGATCTGCAGATGCGGATTCGTGAGCATCGCTTGAATTAAATCGCCTTCCACATTTGGCGAGCCGGGAAAACCAAAATTGTCCCCGCCGCCGCGATGCTTCCAATCCCAATTGTTGCCCGCCTCGTCGGCGCCCGTGTGGTAGACCTTGTCCTGTCCGAACTTCAAATCTTCGCGAACATAGGTATTGAAGGCCGCCGTGAAAGGCCCGGTGATCGACGTGTCTTGCGGATCGTATTCTGCGTATTCGCCGAGCAAATCGTAGCTGTAGCCGGAGAATCGCGCGTCGAGCCGGCCGGTGGTCAAGCCACGGCTACGCTGCAGCTCTTTCATGAACTGTGGGAGGTTAACGCGCAAGTCGGCTTTGCTCAGATAGTCCTCGCTCAAGCCCGTGTAGCGCGAGAGCTGTTTTGCAACCTCGGATTTCTCCGCAGTGCCGAGCTTCGATCCCTTCATCAAGGCATCAAGGTATCCCGTCTGCGCAAAATGCCGGGCTTCTTCAAGAAATGCGCTCAAATTGTCGGGGCGATCCTTCAGCACCTTGTGATACCACGCCGTCGCCGCATAGCTCGGCAGATAGAAAACGTAGGGCATGTCTTCGCCGGGATTGAACGAAATCGTTCCGAGATTGAGCACGGAGGAAATAAGCACGATGCCATTGAAATAGAGGCCGTCGTGCGATTGCAGATAGTTGGAAAGAGCGGCGGAACGAAACGTGCCGTAACTCTCGCCAATTAAAAACTTCGGTGAATTCCAGCGATTGTTTCGGCTGACGTAGGTGTTGATAAACTGCGCGAGCGACTTCACGTCCTGGTCCACCCCCCAGAAATCCTTGTCCGCAGCCTTCCCGACGGCGTGGCTGAAGCCCGTGCCGACGGGATCGACAAAGACCAAATCGGCCTTGTCGAGCAGACAATTCGCGTTGTCGGTCAGCTTGTAGGGAGCGGGCGGGGTCGCATCGGCGTTCACGGTCACGACGCGCTTTGGCGAAAACGAGCCCATGTGCAGCCAGACAGATGCAGAACCCGGACCGCCGTTATAGACGAAGGCGATGGGGCGCTGGCTAACATCTTTCACGTCGCTGCGCGTGTAGGCTGTGGAGTAGAGCAGCGCCGTGGGTTCATCCTTTTCGTTCTTTAAGAGAATCGTTGCCGCTGTCGCCTTGTAGACAATCGTCTGACCGCCGATTTTGATCGAGTGGTCCGTGACGGAGGACTCTTCCTTTGGTGCAGGCGCCGCTGCCGCATCCGCCGGCTTGTCAGCAGGTTTTGCGTCCTTCTCCTGTGCCAGCACGCTGGTAGGCAAGGCTGCCAAAGTTAATGCTAAACCTAAGAGAAACTTGTAGTGCTTCGAGGTACTCATGGTGACTCTCCCCAACTAAATTGAATTAGGCCACTCGGCGAACCGGGAATTGTATCTCATTTTGCGGCAAGGTCGCTTACTCCCCGTCTGCAAGAAGAAACTCGAGCCCGGTAGCGTCTCCACTCGGTTCGAAATGAAGCGCGCTCAGATCGTTGGCGATCCAGTCCGCTCCTGCGCTTAGAAGCTCGGCATCTGTCGAGGTCGTGTGCAACGCGAGCACGCGCGCGCCCGCAGCTTTGCCCGAACGAACTCCCGAGGCGGCATCTTCCGCGACAATACAATCCACCGGGGCGATTCCAAGAATCTCCGCGCCTTTCAGATAGGGATCGGGGAAGGGCTTGCCGCGCTGGAGGTCGCTTGCGGTGACAAGATGTTTTGGGACCGGCAATCCTGCTGCGCGCAAGCGCACTTCAGCCAGCCGGCGCGTGGCGGAGGTGACGATGGTCCAGCGCGCTTCAGTAATGGCTTGCAGTAGGCCCAGCGCTCCGGGCAGCGCAACCACATCCGCGATGTCCTCGATTTCGAGGCGCTCTACTTCGCGATTTTCAGCGTGGTGGTCGCCATGCGGAAGCAACTCGATAATCGTGGCGAGGCTGGGGCGGCCATGCGCTTTGCGTACTACTTCATCAGGATCGAAGCCATGCTCGAGAGCCCAACTGGTCCACACACGTTCAACGGCCGGAGTGGAATCAACCAGCACGCCGTCCATGTCGAAGAGCACGGCGCCACACTGAATCAGAGTCATTGTCAGAGCTTTTCCCTTTATGAAGAATCTCAGCACGAATGCCTTTTAGGCTACCGGAGTCCAGGAAAACAAGGAAGGCGGAGGTGGCATTCTTAACGCAATGGGAAAGCTTCCAGTTTGGCGCCCGGTTTTGCGAGGTTATCCGTGGGAGACCTGCCTGACTTGACTTAGTCTAGTAACTTAGTCCATTATGGAAACCATGAAAGCAGTGAATACCCACGAAGCCAAAACGCAGTTCTCCCGCCTTCTGCAGCGCGTTGCCGCCGGAGAAGAGATCACCATTGCAAATCGTGGCGTTCCTGTAGCCCGGCTCGTCCCGGTGACCACCGCTAAGCGGAAGCTTGGGGCCTTCGCAGGACAAATAACAATTTCGGAGGACTTTGACGCCCCTCTGCCGGAGAAGCTGCTCGCTTCCTTCGAAGGCAGGAAGAGACGGCCTAAAACGAAAGCATGAAATACTTGCTGGATACCAGCGTCTTTCTTTGGAGCCTCGGCGCGGAGCACAAGCTCAATCAGAAAGCGCGAGACCTGCTTTCGTCCAGCGCGGCCGAACTGTATTTGTCCGCGGCCAGCTCCTGGGAAATTGCTATCAAATTTGCGCTTGGTACACTTGCTCTTCCAAAACCCCCTTCGCAATTCGTTCCGAATGCCATCGCTTCGCTGGCCATTCGTTCCTTGGACATCACTCATCTCCACTCCTTGCTAGCGGGCGAGTTACCTCCGCATCACCGCGATCCGTTTGACCGCATGCTCATCGCCCAGGCCCGAATGGAAAGCATGGTGCTGCTTACGGCGGATCGCGCCTTTCTCAAATACGATGTGAATAGCCTGTTCTGTGGGAAGTAAGGGAACGATCTGCCAGAGTGGGTTGGGGTGGGAGACGGGGATTGAACCCGCGACATTCGGTGCCACAGACCGACGCTCTACCAGCTGAGCTACTCCCACCACCGGTCAATTAAATACAGTTTACGCTACTTTCCCGCGGTGGAAAAGTGGCGCGCAAAAGCGGCACAAAGAGCCCTTCTTTCGGCACGGGCGTTGCGCCAATCTGCCAAGAATTAGCCCCTTCCCATTCCGCTGCATTGCATGAATCAATGACCTCGCGCCTCGCATCCAATTTTGGGTACGGGGATTGCATGAAGCAGGTCCAAACGCTTACAGTACCGTATGCAAAACTCAGCCCAGGCCTGAGGACCACCTGTTCCGCATTCGTTCTTCGTGGTAGTTGGGAGCGGCCATCCGCCGGTAGTTGCTCTTGCAGGGGCTCTTCGAGCAACATCGAAGAGAAGCGCGAGAGGGTACTGACTGGCGTGCTCCGCATGGCGTGGCTGAAAAATTGCAGAGAAGTGTAAGACCTGGCATGACTTCGCTCCAGGGGCGAACCATGGCGGGAGCGAAACAGAGTCTCACATGAAAACCGTCCACTCAGCTCGGCGAGGCAATGCCAAGGAGCGCAACGGCCACTTGAGCCGCGGTTTACTGCTCAGGCTGGAATTGTCGAGCGACCCTGGTTTGCTCTGCGCGGTACGCGGTGCCGTGGAACGTTTGACGGAATCATTCGGATTTTCCGCCCCAGATTGCCGGGCAGTCACTCGAGCCGTCGACGAAGCGCTGACGAATATCATCCGACACGCCTACAGCGGCCGCCCGGACCGGCCTATCGAGATGTTCTTCCGCTCCGTCCAGCGCGAAGCGAATCACAAGGCCGTCGAGGGGCTGGAAATTCTATTGTGCGACCGGGGCCCAGCCATCAAGCCGGACCAGTTGTGCATGCGAGCGCTGGAAGAAGTAAGGCCGGGGGGACTCGGGCTGCATTTCATTCAGCAAAGTATGGACATTGTCGAATACAAGCGCGCGAATGGGACCAATCGTCTCCGCCTGGTCAAGTACATCCGCGCGCCGAAACAGGGAGTGAACTCGTAGTAGCTTGAAGGAGAAAAACTGTGCAGATTTCCAGTCGCCAACTCGATAAGACCACCATTTTCGATGTGTCCGGAGACATCGATCTGGCAAACTCGCCAGCCGTTCGAAAGGCTCTCTTGCACGAGATGCGGGACAATCGCACTCCCCGCGTCGTAATGAACCTGAGCAAGGTGCGATACATCGATAGCTCCGGCGTGGCTTCCCTGGTCGAAGGGCTGAAGGCGGCTCGAGACGTGGGCACGCGCTTTATCTTGTTTGGATTGAGCACCACCGCGCGCGAAGTATTGCAGCTCTCGCGATTGCTGAAAATTTTTGAGGTCTACGACAACGAAGAGCAAGCGCTGGCAGGTTAGGATTTCTGTTTCAGCGCCGTGGATTCTCCCGAGTTTCAGTGAATTGAGTTACACAGAATTGAGTTGCTGCGGATAGCCATGCAATTTGTGTCACAACTTGGCGAGAGCGTGACGAATAGCCTCGCCTACGTCGGTTCTCTCGCCTCGCTTGGAGGCCGCGCCGCTTACTACACCTTTGTCGGGCCGTTCCAGGGCAAGCCGCTGCGTTTGCAGCGCGCCGTCTCGCAGGCCATGGACGTGGGTGTCCGCGCCCTGCCAATTCTCTCTCTGATTACATTTTTCATAGGATTGATTCTCGCCCTTCAAAGCGCCTATGAATTGCGGCGGTTTGGCGCGATGAACTATGTCGCTACTGCCGTCGCCATTTCGATGTCTCGTGAACTTGGCCCGCTGATCACGGCCATCGTAGTGATCGGACGCTCTGGCTCGGCGTTCGCGGCGGAAATCGGCACCATGAAAGTGACGGAAGAGATCGACGCTCTGGAAACGATGGCCATCAGCCCGATTCGTTTTTTGGTCACGCCGAAATTCCTGGCCATGATCGTGATGCTGCCTTGCCTCACCATCTGGGCAAACGCGATGGGCATCCTGGGCGGTTCGCTCTTTGGGGTCGCCCAGGCGGATTTTACGTTCGGACGTTATATCCAGGCCTCGCTGGATTCGCTCCTATTGCGGGATATCATGACCGGACTAGTGAAGAGCGTGATGTTTGGGATTACGATAACGGCCGTGGGATGCCAGGAGGGATTGGCGACCGGAGCGGGGGCGGAGCAGGTTGGCCGCTCCACCACAAGGGCCGTCGTGATGTCGATTTTTCTTGTTGTGCTAGTAGATCTTGTCTTTACGAGCCTGTTCTTTTTCGTAAGCGGCAGTTAGGGACGTGTGACATTGCCGGTGGAACTGGAAAATTCGGATTCGCTTGATTCGCAGGTCATGATCTCTCTGCGCGATCTGCGCGTGAGCTATGGCGAAGTTGAGATTCTGCATGGCATCACGTTTGACGTGAAGCGCGGCGAGACCCTGGTAATCCTGGGCGGTTCAGGCTCCGGCAAGAGTACACTCTTGCGGACGCTCGTGGGTCTGGAGAAGGCAAGCTCCGGAGAAATCTGGATCAAAGGGAAAAACATCGCGGCGATTTCTGATTCCGAAATGGACGAGATTCGCAAAAAGATCGGCATGTCTTTTCAGGGCGGAGCGCTGTTTGGCTCGATGACGGTTGGCGAGAACGTAGCCTTGCCGCTTCGCGAGCACACCAAGCTCGAGGACTCGACAATAGGAATCATGCTGCGGCTCAAACTCGAGCAAGTCGGGCTCGAAGGCTTCGAGTACTACATGCCGTCGCAGCTCAGCGGCGGCATGAAGAAACGCGCGGCCGTCGCTCGCGCTCTGGCCATGGACCCGGAGATTCTTTTCTTCGATGAACCTTCGGCGGGATTGGATCCCATTATTGCGGCCGGCATCGACCAGCTGATCCTGGAATTGAAGCAAGCATTCCGCATGACCATCATCGTGGTCACTCACGAATTGGCAAGCGCGTATTTAATCGCCGATCGTATGGTGCTGATCGACAAAGGCCATGTCGTGGCCATCGGTACGACGGCGGAGATGCGGGCGAGCACGCAGCCGCGCGTCCGCCAATTCCTGGATAGGGTGCCTGAGCCGGAAGTGGCGCGCGAAATGGATTATCTGCAGATGCTCACACAAGACCGCCGCTTGTGATGGGTCTCAGCGGAGGAAAGAGGACGTGATGGCAGGGAAGCGCGACCAGGTTTTCGTGGGACTTTTCGTTATCGTTGCAGCCGCAGTTCTGATCGGCATGGTCTTTGCCATCTCCGGAGCCTTTGGCCGCAGCGCGAAGACCTATCATGCCTACTTTCCGTTCGCCGGCGGCCTCGAGCAGGGCGCGACCGTGCGTTACGCGGGGGGTCCCAAAGTGGGCCGCGTTGAAAAGCTGGCTATCGACCCGAAAAACCCCGCGCAAATTGACGTGGTTTTCAGCGTGCAAACCGATCTGCCCGTCAAGATGGACAGCCGCGCAAGGATCATGAGCATGAGTCCCTTGGGCGACAATCATCTGGAGATTATCCCAGGCGCCGCGCGGACTGCCCTCGCTCCCCCAGGCTCCTTATTGCCATCGGACACTTACGTGGATTTCAATGCCCTGACTGCGCAGCTGAATGACATTGCTCCGCAAGCGAAGCAACTCATCCAGTCATTGAATGACCGCGCCACGGAACTGAAAGTGACGGTCGACAGGGTGAATGACCTGCTCAACGCCCAGAACCGCGCGAATCTTTCCGCCACGCTTGCCGACACGCGCGGCATGATTGCGGAAAACCGCCCCGAAATAAAGTCCACTGTGCAGCACTTGAACGCGGTTAGTCAGAAGATCGAACCGCTCATTCAGGACCTGCATAAGACATCCGAGGAAGCCAACAAAGCCCTCACTCACATCGACGAACTCCTTGGAGAAAACCGCGCCGATGTGCGGCAAGCCGTAATCGATCTTCGCAAATCCCTAGCGACCCTCACGGATATCACCGGGCGTGTCGACCAGACGCTCGACGTCAATACCGAAAATATCGACGAGCTTTTGGATAATTTCCGCCGCGTCTCCCAAAATCTTAAGGAATTTACGAACACCATCAAGAAGCGTCCTTACACTCTCATTCGCGCGACCAATCCGCCGGAACACAAGACGGGTGAGCGCCAATGAAGCGAGGGAAACACGAGCTCATGACCAGACTCACTGAACTCTCACCCGCCAGCTGGGAAAGGCCGGTTTTTCCAGCGACTACGAAAGTCATTGTCTGCCTGCTGGCACTGGCCGCGGTCTTGGCTGCTGGATGCGGTGCTGCCCGTCCAAGCAAGTATTACCAACTCACTGTTCCCGGAGACGTCTCGCCCGCGGCGGACCCCAATCCTCTTCCCATCACCCTGCTGATTGGCCGGCTCACGGCTCCTGCTCTCTATCGCGAAGACCTAATCGTTTACAGCTCCAGCGGCGAGAGCATGGGGACCTACGAGTATCAACGCTGGTCTGAGCCGCCTACGGAGATGATCGCGGAAGTTTTGCTGAGGCAGTTCCGCGCGTCTGGCCGTTATCGCAGCGTCCATACCCTGCGAAGCGACGCTCGTGGAGACTTTCTCCTGCACGGGCATTTATATGATTTCAAGGAAATCTCAGGAAGCCCGATCGTGGCGCGCGTCACCATAGAATTAGAGCTTCGCAACATCAAAACGGGCACGACCACATGGACGCACTTTTATACGCATGACGAGCCCGCAAGCGGAAAAGACGTTACCGCGGTTGTGGCGGCCCTGGACAAAAACGTTCAACAGGGCATAGCTGAATTCCGCGCCAGCCTGGATCAATACTTTGCGGCGCATCCGCCCGCGCAGCCTGCGCCGTAAGTCTGGCTGGAATTTCCGAACTTTGTAGCGGCGCTCTTACCCAGTTCGCCGCAGCGTCAACAGCGTGACGTCATCCTCGAGCCTCGAGCTTCCTCTGTGAACTTGCACGCCCTCAAGCAATGCCGCTGAAAAATCAGGCAGCCGGACTGGCCCGGGCAGTCTCGCCAGGGTAGCTTCCGCCAACTGCAAAAAGCCTCTTGGAGTCAGTTGTTCGCCCTTTGGTGATCGCACTTCGGTGGCGCCATCGGAAAATGCCAGAATCAAATCCCCCGACTGCAGCCGGATGCTCTGTTCGTTATACATCTCTCCCGTGACGAATCCGAGCGGCAAATTCTCCAATCCTTCGCCTAACTCAAAAAACTTGCTATCGCGTGCCCGCCAGAGCAGCATTCGCGGATGAGCAGCATAGGCAAAATTGAACTCTCCCGTCGTGCCGTCAAACGTTCCTGTCACCACGGTTGTCAGGCGCAACGCTCCCGTTGACTTTTCCGCATCCAGCGTAAACTTGTCGTTCAGCGCGGCCAACAGGCCAGCCGTATCGCGAATATCCTGAAACTTATGCAGCAGGTGATGCACGTGCCGCGCCACCTTGCTGGCCACATACCCGTGTCCCACACAATCCGCCAGCACCATCCGCGCAATGTTGTCGCTGCACGAAAACACGGCGGAAAGGTCCCCGCCACGCTTTCCACCAGACGGCACAGCGATAACGTCCGCTTCCAGTCCAGCTAACTCCAGCGAGCGATGCGCCCTCTCGTTGCCCGCCCACAATTCCATGCACCCGAACGGCCGCGCCACCGACGTCGTGCACGCAAATTCTTCCGGTTCGATTTTCTTGAACTTCATAACGATATTGATGCGCGCACCCGCCAAATCGCTACGTGTCGGCGCAAGCGCCAGGGAACGACACCTAGGGAATACGCTTAAGAGATCGCTCTTGGCTCTTCCATTCTTCGCGCATCTTCGGAGTTATCCAGATGAATTTCGCGCCGCAGCCCTGAATCGTTTCTATCGCGTAGACGGTATCCACGTAGAGGCTGTCGGAATCGGCCTCAAAATACACGGTCCAAGAGGTGCTGCGGCTTAAGTGCTCGAGCAGCTTCGTGTGGAGGCCCTTACGTTCAACCTCTATACGATTCACGAAGAAGCGCCCCTTAGGGTCTACATACACGCCAAGCGTTTCTTGGGCAGGGCTCGCCCACGCGGTAACTTTGCGGCTGCTCAGACTCACGAAAAGGCCGTAGGGTGTTTGCGGGCTGAACATCATGAAAATAATAATTAAGATCCACAAAATGGCTCCGCCGAATATTCCCCAATGCGGCAAAGCCTGAATGGGAGTTAGCGGAGAATGTTTCGTGAGCGGTATGAAATTGCGGAGAACCATTTCTGGAAACATGCGAGGGGCGGCGCGTGGAAAAGCGTGGCGCGCCGCTCGAGTGGTTGCAAGCACGATGAGCGCGAGACCCGTCCCACCGATAAAAATACAGATGAGCTGAGCCGCAGCAACAGCTTGCCGGTAGCCCCATGAATTTGTGCTTACAAGCAGGTGCGGATGCCTCCCGTTAAGGCAGGAAGCGGCAACGGGAATATCCCACTCCAACTCGTATTTACCACGGGGCAATCGAAATCCACTCCAGTAGTAGATCTGCCGGGTGTCTACCGCTGAGGTCACCCAGAGCTTTCTGGGTTCTCCAGCACTGGAGACGAGCCTATAGATACGCCACTGTGGGTCGAGAATCGTCTTATCGTTACAGCGATTGTCCTGATTCCAGTCGTCGGCACTGTAGTCCAGTTCGAGCGAAGCGAAATAAGTTTCGTTCAGATTGACTTGGAAGGGCGGCGATTGGAGATGCCGAGCATCGAGCGTGACACGGTAATCCAGAGGGACAAAAATTCTGGAGTTCAACCACTGACCCGCGGAGAAGTAGAGAGCGAGCGCAAGGAAAAGTAGAGTCACACCTAAACGAGATAGCGTTTTCGGAGACATTACTTCCCATTTTAGTTAGACACCGCCTAAAGAGCAGTTGTTCCTTGCATAGTGTTCCCGGGCGGAAACTGGCCTACCCTTTCGCTGCGCATGGGATCGCTTGAACGTTAAAGGAGCCACACTCCCCCGCGTTGCCTAAACCGTTGCAATCCGGATACGCCGCCTCGCACCCTCTCCGCGTCTTGCTAAACTATTGGAAGAGGAATCGCGTCCCCGCGCATGAGCCCCCACGAAACGGACCGCCGCCATCTCGAGCGGCAAATCGTCTACGCGCGCCCGATTCTCGTTTTGCTTTCCATTTTGGCCTTGCTTCAGCAGCCCAAACCGCGGGAGGCCGAGCGCGCCATCTCCTTCATGCTCGCCTATCTGATTGTTTCTCTCGCCGTCATTCCGCTCGAGCGTTTCCTCCGCAAACGAGCCTGGCATTTGCCGATTGCCTGCGATCTGCTCGCGCTCGGCATTTTCATGTACATCAGCCCGTTATCGGTCCCCGTCTGGTTTCCCTATCTGTTTATTTGCTGGGTCGCGGGCATGCGTTGGGGGCTCCGCGCCGCCATCCCCCTGGCTGGCGCACTGGCGCTCATTCTTGTGCTGCTCACCGCCGTAAAGGGCGAGATCGGCTGGATGCGCGTAGTTGCATGGATGGGCCTCGTCGGCGGCACTTTTGCCGGTGGCGCCGCCCTAGCCTTCCTGGCCGACCGCAGCCGCCACTTCGCTTCGCAAAACGACTTCTTCTCCCGTATCACCGCAACGCTCCAGGTCGACCAGGGCCTCGCCGAATCCTTGCGCCTCCTTCTCGACGAGCTAGCCCGCGCTTTCGAAGTCGAGGTCGCCCTGCTCGCCTACCGAGACACAGATCTCGAACGCATCTACATCTGGCGCCTCAGAGCTGGCGAAAGTGAGCGCCTTATCCCAGAGAGTTACGCCCTCGCTCGCGCCGACGGCTTTCTTCTCGACGATATGGACGCCACCGTCTGCTGGAACAGCCTCCAGGGCGCCGGCAGCGGCTTTGGATGGGATCGTCGCGATGGTCGCAGGCTCCACACCCTCCCGCGCCTTCCCGGACCTACCCAGCAGGAGCTCAACCTCCGCTCCATGATCACCGTGGCTTTTGACCAGAGCGGCCACCCCGCTGGCCGCCTCTTTCTTGTCAATGGCCGCAAACCCTTTGAACACCCAGACCTTGCCTGGCTCGAGCGCATCGCTCGCCATATCGGTCCCTCTCTCGAGAACGTCTTCCTCCTGCGCCACCTCCGCGCCCGGGCTATCGAAGGCGAGCGCAGCCGCATCTCCCGGGACCTCCACGACGGCATTCTCCAGACCCTCCTGAGCATCGAAATCCAGCTCGACGTCCTTCGCCGCAAGGTCGCCGCCTCGCCGGACCAGGCTGTTGCCAACCTCGGCAACCTCCAGCAAACCGTTAGAAACGAGTCTGCCGAGCTCCGCCACATGGTCACCGACCTGCGCCCCCTCCGCGTCCAGAGCGCCGATCTCTTCGACCTCATGCGCGGTTTCGCCGAGCGCTATCGCAACGAATCCACCCTGGCCCTGGACCTCCTGATTGACCCCGCCGAGCTCCATGCCCCCGACCGGGTCTGCCGCGAGATTTTCCAGATTTACCGTGAAGCACTCAACAACATAAAAAAGCATGCGAAGGCTTCCCATGTCGTGGTAAAACTGACGCAGGATGACAGTCGCATTGTTCTCGTAGTTGACGACAATGGCGAGGGTTTCAGTTTCGCCGGTCGGTTTACTGGGGATGAACTTGACCGCCTGCGGCTGGGTCCCATCTCCATCAAGGAGCGTACGCGTACTGTGGGGGGCGTGTTGACCGTTGAGTCTAACCCTGGCCATGGAGCGCGACTGACCATCGAAGTCCCGCTCGGTTGACATGGCCAAAACTAAACAGCAAATTCGCGTCCTACTAGCGGACGACCACGCAATCTTTCGCGATGGCCTCCGCAAACTTCTCGATTCCGACGAGGACATCACTATCGTCGGCGAAGCCCAGAATGGCGCTGAGTGTATTAAACTTCTCGCCAAACTCAAGCCGGAGATCCTTTTGCTCGATCTCCGCATGCCCGATAAAGACGGCCTCGCCGTCCTCGAAGAAGTCAATTTTGATACGCTGCCCACGCGCGTTATCGTCTTGACGGCTGCCGAAGACGATCGCGACGTTGTCCGCGCCATGCGCCTCGGCGCTCGCGGCGTCGTTCTCAAGCAGTCCGCCACCGACCTGCTCGTCAAAAGCATTCATCGCGTTCACGCCGGCGAAATCTGGCTCGATAACCGCATGACCGCCGAGGTCATGAAGGCCTTCTCGAAATCTTCCGAGTCTGGCCCGCGCCGCGAAAAGCCACTTCTCAGCGACCGCGAGAAAGAAATTGTGCAGCTCGTCGCTCAAGGCTTCCGCAACAAGGAAATCGGCGAAAAACTTTTCATCAGTGAGCAAACCGTAAAGAATCACCTGCACAACATTTTCGACAAGCTCGGTGTCTCCGACCGCCTCGAACTCGCGCTCTACGCGATTCACCACCGCTTGATCGATCAGACGTAATCCGATCTCAACTCCCAGGACGACATTCACCACCGTCCAATCGGCCAATCCCAAATGCTCATGGCTTTTTGGCGGGAGCTCGCCAATCCCGTAGACGGGAGACAGACCCTCCCGCGGCCACATGCCGATATTGCCTCAGACTCTTGACTCGCCCTCCAGCAGCGGGTCAGCTTCCAGTTAGGGTAAGTTTTCTCCGCTTCTACCGGGTTTAGGGGATAGGCAAGAAAACTCCCTTTCTTCAAAGTAGAGGGTGTGGGAGAACAGTTAGACGAGGCTTTTCGAGTGATCGAGGAGCCAGGCTGGGACGGCTCTCTGTTCTCCTTACTCCTTTTCCGTCGTAGGCCCAATGTCGATTTCTGCCAAGCACAAATCCAAGCCAAGCCCGCTTGTCAGCGCGAGTTAATTCGCGGCACTTCGGACCGGTCCCTGAAGCCCCTATCGCATTCCCGCAGAAAGCAAAACAAGCTCCTCCACAATACAATTTTGTGCTCCTTGTCCGGCCCTGAACTCACCGACGCCTGCCGGCCGCCAAGTGATTCGGGCTTGACAACCCTCTCGGCTCTGTATATAACCATGTAGTTGTACAACCCGTGGGTTATGCAATGACCTCTTCCGATCGACTCGATGCCACCTTCGCCGCACTCGCCGATCCAACTCGCCGCGCCATCCTCGCTCGCCTCGCCTCCGGCGAAGCATCGGTCATGGAGCTGACCGAGCCTTTTGCCATGTCCCAGCCCGCCATTTCCAAGCACCTCAAAGTTCTTGAACGCGCCGGCCTCATCTCCCGCAGCCAAGACGCTCAGCGCCGCCCCCGCCGCCTCGAAGCCAAGCCTTTTGTCGAGGCCACCGAATGGCTCGAAAAATACCGCAAAAACTGGGCAGGCAACTTCCAGCGCCTCGACACCCTTCTCGACCAGATGAAAACCGATGAGTTGCAATCCCGGGACAAAAAACATACTCACCCAAAACGATAAAGGAGAACCCCAATGATGAACCTTGGAAATCTCGTGCTGGCGACGCAGGGCGACCGGGAGATTGTGATGACGCGCGACTTCAACGCGCCTCGCCGTCTGGTCTTCGACGCCTTCACGAAACCCGAACTGGTGAAGCAGTGGTTGCTCGGGCCCCCTGGCTGGTCGATGCCGGTCTGTGAAATCGACCTAAAAGTTGGAGGCTCTTACCGTTACGTGTGGCGGCGTGACTCCGACGGAAGCGAGATGGGGATGGGCGGTGTTTATCGCGAGATCGTGCTGCAAGAACGGATCGTCAGCACCGAGGTGTTCGACAAAGCTTGGTACCCAGGCGAGGCGGTGGGCACTCTCGTCCTATCCGAGCAGGCCGGAATTACCACGATTACGCAGACGGTACTCTACCAGTCGCGAGAAGCTCGTGACGGCATCCTCAAGAGCGGCATGGAGAGCGGCGTCGCTGCGAGCTACGACCGCTTGGCGGAGCTGTTGGCATTGCCGGGAGCCATTGGGTTGGAGAAAGGAGCGGGCAAGTCATGAGCGAAGGACTTCTACGCGATGCGCCCCCTCCTCGTCGTATCGGCCGAAGCATTGGCGCCGTACTCGCGGGCATGTTCACGGGAATTGTTCTCTCCCTCGGTACGGACTTGGTCCTCCATGCGGCGCGTGTCTTTCCGCCCTGGGGCGCATCCATGGTTGGCTACGATGGGGCGCTTTTAGCTGCAACCATCTACCGCACTATTTACGGGGTTGCCGGCAGCTACATCGCGGCCCGCCTCGCGCCGCATCGGCCCATGCTCCATGCCATGGTTCTTGGCATCCTCGGTTTCGCCGTATGCATTCTTGGCGCTGTGACCACATGGAACGGGGGGCCAGCTTTCGGGCCACACTGGTATCCCGTCGCGCTCGTTGTTCTCGCTCTTCCCACCGCCTGGGTCGGCGGCAAACTTCGCCTTGCACAATTGATTGCACCATCGGCGTCATGAAAAATCCTTTGCCTCTGCGCTTCCGCTAGTTGCGCGAATCGAGAAGATCAGCGTTTGATTGACCTGCCACGCCTTTCTCTGCTATCAACAAATGCCGAATAGCGAGGAGCCCATGTCCATCACACGACGAAACTTCTTCCGCAACGCTGCTACCGTCACATCTGTAGCAGTGGGTCTTCCCGCCATAGCGGATCTAGCCTTTAGCGAACTCGTTCCCGCCTCCCGTGCAAGCGAGCCTGGCGGGCCGATCATCCTCAGCCGTAATGAAAATGCCTATGGCCCTTCGCAAAAAGTTATCGCCTCGATGCAGAACTCCCTGCAATTTGCGAATCGCTACCCCGACCCGGCCGTAAGCGCCCTTCATGAACGAATTGCCAAATCTCACTCCATCAAGCCAGAGCAACTAGTCCTCGGCTGTGGCTCCGGTGAAATTCTAAGCATTGCAGCCTCCGCCTTTGTCGGCCCCGGCAAACATCTCATGACCGGTTTACCAACCTTTGAAGCTATCGGACGCTGCGCAAAAACCCTTGGCGCGGAAGTCGTCGAAATACCTCTCGCCAAGGATTACTCTCACGATTTGGAGGCCATGCTCGCAAAAGCCGGCGCCACCTCGGGCTTGGTCTACATTTGCAATCCAAACAATCCCACTGGCAGTCTGACCCCTCGCAAGGACCTCGAAGCATTCATCCGCAAGCTTCCCGCCACCGCTACCGTTCTCATCGACGAGGCCTACCATCATTTTGTAGGAGTCACGCCGGAGTACGTCTCCTTCATCGACAATCCGATGAACGACGGCCGCGTAATCGTCGCGCGAACTTTCTCAAAAGTTTTCGGCCTGGCAGGAATTCGCGTGGGCTACGCCGTTGGCGCACCGGATAAAATCAAGGCTCTTGCTGCCCGCCGTCTCCCCGAAGGTCTCAACGCCGTCGGCGCTCGCTCAGCCCTCGTGGCCTACGACGATCTCGACCATGTCCAAATGAGCGAGAAACGCAACGCGCAGGATCGCCAGGAATTCTTCAACCAGGCCAAAGCCCGAAAAGTCCAGGGAATCACTTCTTATACGAACTTCGCCATGCTGCAAACCGGCCGCTCTGCCCTCGACGTTATTGCCCACTTCAAGAAAAACAACGTCGAAATCGCCCGCCTCTTCCCCTCCATGAACACCTTTGTCCGCGTTTCCTTCGGCACTCCCCCCCAAATGAAAGAATTCTGGCGCGTCTGGGACTCACTCCCTGCCGCATAGCTAGGGATGTCGAAAACGTCGAAAACCCCACAAAAAAACGTCAACGAACAAATCTCCAGTCACAAGCCACTAAGTCATTTAGAATCAGCACTTAATAGAAAGCCAGCGGGATTGGGAGCGAACAGTTAACTGGTATCCGACTAAGGTTTTCCATCCTGCCTGCCCTGTCTACCCTGAGCCTAGAAGGGAGCGTAGTCGAACTGAGCGACCATCGGGAGCGACAGACCTCCCGGTGACACGGGTATTCTTGGCTGTACTCTTCCACGAGTCACCAGTCACCTGCCACGGCCCTCCCACCTGCCGAAGCACGTTTTCCAAAATCGTCCTAGTACAGGCGTACCTCCCAGAATTGAATCGATTTTGTACCCGCAGTCCTATTGTTCCCTGGACCGCTCCCAGATACACTCTCTCTTCAATCAGGAGGTATGCCTTGACCGGTTCCGAACGCCGCACTACCCAGCGCTTCCAAATGCGGCTGCCGCTCACCGTCCGTTGGACTACGGGCGCAGCGGTTGGCGAGACCAGCACCGAATCCCGCGACGTCAGTTCCCGCGGTGTCTACTTCTTTCTGTCCAAAGACGTACGCGAAGGCTCGCCCGTTGAAATTCTTCTGACCCTGCCCAACGAAATCACCTTGGCGGGTCCTGTGCGCGTGCGCTGCCTTGGCCGCGTCCAGCGGACCGAGCCGCGCGACGAAGGCGCCATCGGCGTCGTCGCCGCGATCGAGCGGTACGAATTCCTCCGCGGCGAAGAAGACGCGCGGTAACTTCTTTTCGCTGTGTAGCTGGACTTTTTACAAATGTTTTGAACGAACGGTATCGCCGCAAAATCCCCGGATGCGGCCATCTCGGAACGCCAAAATTTCTCACAGGTTTCTTGCTCGCTCACTGCGGAGGCGGGCAGGATAAGCCGGGGTACCTCGGCCCCTCAGCGGAGCGCCCCGGCTCAATTTTTTTTCATCCTGAAAAATTAACCCGCGCCCATCAGCTCAAACCTGTAGCCTCGAACCTGTAGCCGCGGTCTTCAGACCGCGGTCTTTCCCGAATTCACCTGCTTGCCTTGGGGAGGCTGAAGTCTGTGCCACAGTTGCGGGGCGGGCGCGCCACCCCTTTTCGACAATAGGGCGAGGGCGGCTGGATGCGTATGCCTCTTGGGAACCAAAGTGGGTCAAACTCCGTATATTCTGTACAGCATAAGACGGGTGTGCCGGTTCAAGCGTCAGACAACCGTGAGGGAGGCGGACGTCATGAAGATGAGCAAGACTTTGCTACGAGGCTGCTTAGCGGGTGCGGTTTGTGCGGCGGTGATTTGCCTGGTGGCTGGTGTGCCCGCGCGGGCGCAGGGCGAAAAGCGCACGGTTTTCGAGCCGGGCGATTTTCATTGGCAAGGGAACCTGAAGGCCGGGCAGGCCCTGGAAGTCATCAACACCAATGGAGAGATTGCCGCGAACCGCGCTTCCGGGGATGCCGCGCGTGTCGCAGGCGCGCGCGGCGGCAACGACGACGACCACGAACTGTTTATCGAGGTCGTCGAGTACGCGGACGGCGTCACGGTTTGCGCCGTATACGCCAAAGATAAGGCGCCGGGCCGCTGCCATCGCGGCGGAGTGACGTCGGAGTCCGGCAACTGGTGGCACGGGCGTCGCGCCAAGATCAACTTTGACGTGCAAGTCCCGCGAGGCGTGCGGCTGAACGCGTTGACCACCAATGGAAGGGTCCATTGCCTGAATTTGGACAGCGTCGTGCACGCGGCAACGACCAACGGCGACGTGGAAGTCTCGACGAGCGAGTGGGCCTCCGCCAAGACCACCAACGGCGGCGTGCGCGTGTCCATGGGCAACGCCAAGTGGAGCGGGGAGCTGGAATTGGAGACCACCAATGGCAGTGTGGATGTCACGCTTCCGGCCTCCGCGGAATTTAAGGTGGATGCGGCCACCACGAATGGCGGCATTCGCACGGACTTTCCGATTACGGTTCAGGGGAAGTTTGGCCCCAAGTCTCTCTCCGGCACGGTGGGCGGCGGAGGGCGCGAATTGAAAGTCGCGACGACGAACGGCGGCATTGAATTGAAGAAGAGCTGACGGCACGATACATCGTGCCCGTCTTCTATTGCCGTTCAAAAACCAGGATGTTCGGCTCGCGTCGGCCTCCTGGGTGCACGGTCATCGTCAAGGTCTTGCGATCGGCAGAAAGCTTGAGCTGCCGCGTGTTCCTAATCCTGCCGTTGAACTTGTCGGTAATTTCCAGAGTGTCTTCGTTCACTCGTCGTGCCGTTGATGCAGAGCCTGCCGTCACATTCGGGCCTGTATTGGGATAATCTTTTCCATCAAACTTCACGTTTTTCGTCTCCCCTTCCGAGGCATTGATAAACGAAAGGCCGTCGCCCTCGTAGGGCTGGACCTTAAGCACGAACTCAAAGTTAATCGTCAGGCTCGTGCTTTCCCAAGTTCCCGCAAAGCCCGAGGTTCCTGCCGTCCGCTTGTACACATAGTTCACGGTGGAACCCTTCCCGTCGGGCCCGATCTCTGTGTAGTCGTCTGTAAGCGTATTGCCGTCCTTTGAAAGCGCCCAATTTGCTGTCAGAAGCATCCGCCCGTCCTTCTTGCGGACGACTTTCCATGCATCGGGCCCTTCGACGGTGACGGCCAGCGTTGTCCCGCCAAGTCCCGGCTGATCCGTTCCATCCGGCGCTATGGTCTCAGGGTGGCCGCCGCCAAAGTCAAAGGCGTACTTGTTGCCGCCGGCGCTCTCGACTTTCATCTCATCGATGAGTTTGCTTTTGGATGGGTTGAGCTTCCATTCGCCGAGGAAGGGGTCGTTCGACGCGGATAACGCACCCGTCGCGAGGCAAGCAACCAGCAGGAATCGAAAAGCACACTTGAGCATGGAGTCCTCCTTGCTCCTGAGATACGGCGAGGAAGCCGCTTCGGATGATCCCAAGCTTCCCACGATTCACTTCTCCCCAGCAACCACCGGCCGCATCTTCCCCGCCGCCATTTTCTCCAGCGCTCGCAGCCGCTCCTTCAGTTCGCTGCTCTCCAATCGCCCCTCGCGGTACAGCCACCGCAGAAAATCCTCCGCCCGCCGCTCACCCTTCAACGAATTGCATTCCGAGCAGCTCGAGACCAGGTTGCGATACCCATTCCGCCCCATCCGCACCTGCGGAACGATGTGATCGATGCACCGCGTCGCCGCCGTCACTCGCCGCAAACAATAAAAACAGCGCCCGCCTTCCCGCGCATGGATCGCTTCCCGCAGCGGGCGCTTTCCCAGAAAGTCGGTTTCCTCCAGACTGGCCGCGCCGCGCAGCCGCTCCGCCCCTCCCTCCGCCGCCTTTCTCGCCCGCACGCCTCGCACTTCCTCCGGCAAACGCACTTCAATCACATGTCCTCGTTTGCTTCTTTCCGCCAGCCGCAGCGCGCCCTTGGCCGCCAGCCGCCGCACTCCCCTGCGCGTCACCCCCTCGCCGAGGCTCGCCCCACCCGCCAGCCGGCTAATCGATAACACCAGCCGCTGCTTTCCCTCCAGCCTGCTATGCCGCAGCAAATGCGAATATACCGCCCGCTCGCTCGCCGAAAGCCGCAGCCCCGGTATCAACAAATCCTCAAACTGCTTCCACAACTCGACGCCGTCCATCTTTTTCATACTCAAGTTGTTTGTCGTTGTCGTTTTGTTTGACATATTTCGTACCGCCGGTATCTTGCCGGCTCCCTTCTTGACACACCCCTGCCCCAGCAAGGGCCGCAAATTCAGCCGTATAGACTTCTTTCGTTTTTTCAGAGATCGCAAGGAATCGGACTAGATGCGTGCAAAGCGCCGTCGCCCCAAAATAAGCAAGTACTAGCGAATCTCCCCACCTCGAAAACTTTGGAATCGGGGATAAGGCAGGTTAGAATCGGTGCCCATGAAAATCATCTTCCGTTCACTGCTCTCGTTTTTTTCTATTGCTGTTGCAACAGCCTTTGCCGTTTTTCTGATTTCCTCGTTTCATGCGGCAACCGCTAAGACACCCACCCGTTCAGGACTTGACCGCGATATTTCTTCGGTCGATAGCGCGGAGCAGCAGGCGGTCCTGGCGCCTATAACGCAATTGTTTGATGGCATGTCGAAACGCGACGCCGCAATGATTAAGAAACCGTTGCTGAGCGGCGGGATGATGGTGCTCATGAGGGACGGCAAGCCGACTCAGATGACTTTTGAAGATTTTGCGGACCGGCTGGGAAAACCTGGAACCACGCAGATTCAGGAGCGAATTCATGATCCGCTGGTGCGGATCGATCACGATCTGGCGGTGGTGTGGGCTCCTTTCGAGTTTTTGGTGGATGGCAAGGTAGACCACTGCGGCACCGACCTGTTCAACGTTGTCCGTGCGGATGGTCAATGGGTTATTGCCAGCGTCGCAGATACGGGACGGAAGGATTGCGTTCGCAAGTAGACCTGCCTAGATTAGGGTTGCAAGGGTGGCCAGCACCCCAAAAACAAAAAGCCCCGACCAAGGTCGGGGCGCACGTTTCTCCATCCCTAAAATACCACATCCTCCATCCGCCGCCTTTCACCTGTGCCCTATCCGTTAACACCCACCTTAAAATCGCACCTCCTCACACACCCTTCGAACCTGTAGCCGCGGTCTTCAGACCGCGCCGAATTTACTGCGACCTCCGCAGACCGCGCCAGACCTCCAAAGGTGCTCTCGATCAAGGCAAGACAGCGGGCAGACAAATACGGGTTGAACTGAAGGGATAAGTCAATTCTGATATATTTGAAGTACGAGTCGCGCGCCAATATGTCAGATTCCTCAACGCCTCTACCTGGAGCTGATCGGCTGGAAGCAGCATCGCAGGTACAAGAGACGAAAGAGCCGCCAAAATCAAGAACGCTTGCGGAGTTTTTGGAATCCACACCTCCAAACGTTGAAATGCCAATCAGTGACCTAGCGAGCCCCCGCAGAAACTACAACAACACATACATGCAGATGGAGGCGCCAGACATCCAGCTTCATTGTCCGTCGACGGTCTGCAATGGGGTTCGGATTTTTAAGTGCCTATCATCCGCGCCGACACTTGAAAAGGGATGGAAGCACGTCTTTATCTACTACAGATGCCGAAATTGTGAGACTACCGCCAAGACCTTTGCTCTCGCCGTGCGCCTTCTTTCAGATCGTTCGAGCGAGGGCCTTGTGAGAAAGTTTGGTGAATTACCGGCTTTTGGCCCCCATGTTCCTTCTCGCGTCATCATGCTCATTGGACCCGACCGAGACCTTTTTCTTCACGGTCGAACAGCCGAAAACTTGGGACTTGGGATCGGGGCTTTTGCCTACTACCGCCGAGTCGTAGAAAACCAAAAAGGGCGGATCATACGCGAACTGGGCAAGGCTGCAAAACAGCTTGGCGTCTCCGCCGACCTCCTCAAACGGTTCGAGGCAGCTGCAAGTGAAGATCAATTTTCGAAAGCCATTGAAGACATAAAGGACGCTCTTCCCGAAAGTCTGAAGATTCGTGGTCACAACCCACTGACATTACTCCATCCGAATTTGAGTGAAGGCTTGCACGAAAAGACGGACGCCGAATGCCTCGAATTGGCGAGAAGCATTCGCGTGGTTCTGACAGAACTCGCGGATAGAATCTCTCAGGCGTTGAAAGATGAGGCTGAATTGATCTCTGCCGTGACTAAACTACTTCAGAAAGAAGCGAAACCAACGGACTCCGATTCAAACCTTTCCGCCAACAACTCAGGAGACAAACCAGGAGGAAAACTAGGTAACTCGGGGACAGCCGGAACGTCTTCCTAACGTCGGATGACCGGTGCTCGAACTCAGCCACAGTTTCAGGCAAAATGATTCGGAAACGTCCCGTCTGTCCCCATGTTTTTCATGTTTTTGGGTAACCTCGAACGGACCATCAAGGCTGTATATTCCGACTTCCGATACGAATAACGATCACTGACGTGAGGGGTGAACATGGGTGCGGTCGAGAACATCAAAGAAGTGGCTGAGCTGATCAAGAAATACAACAATCTTGAGCTGAATCGGAAGATCGTGGCCCTTGAGGACGAGGTGCTTGAGCTCACGCGCGATAAACGTCGCCTCGAAAATAGGATGGAAGAACAGGAACGCGCATTAAAGTTTCAAGGGGAACTCACGTTCAGGGAGCCTTTCTACTTCTTGCCTGGCGATAAGACGCCATATTGTGCGGCCTGTTGGGAATCAAAGAGATTAGCGGTCCACGTTGCTGATTCTTGGGACCCAGTTCGCTACAACCACAGAGAATGCCCAACATGCCATCATCACTACGCCATACGCCCAGGCCCTATGTAGGAATCAGCCGGGCGGGTGGGCGACACTAACCCATCAAGCTGATTTTGATTTTTGCTTTTTCCGTGGGTGGCCTACACTTTGCGGCTTTTCTCGCAAAGGGTGGGCCACTCCGGGGTCTGTCTTATCATCTACACTAGTCAGCCGCATCGAAGGAGACAGACGCGACGTTTCCTCGCAGGTGCCGGGTGCCCCTGGTAGCGCTTTTCTACCTGGGTGTCGGTCTTATGGCTGCGGAATTTCCAATTGTTTGCAGATGGCCCGAACCGTCCCTTCTTTTATTTCGCGTTCGCGCGGCGTCGCCGCCCCCGCAAGCGGTCCTTGACGCACCGAATCGAAACTTGTATAACCCGCACATGCAAGGAACACACTGGAGCACAATTGCGCTTGGCTCGCTGTTTCTCATCTCGGCCTTCTTAAACGGAGGACAGGAAGCGCAATCTCCGCAACCTGAAAAGTCGAAGCCGCCTGTCAAAATGGAGCAGCGCGGGCGCGTCATTGGAATCGGCGGTGTCTTCTTCAAATCCGCTAATCGTGATCAGATGCGCGAATGGTATGCGAAGCATCTTGGACTCGCTGAAAAAGGCGGAGAGGTGATGCTTCCGTGGCGCGAACACGACGACCCGCAGAAGGAACACGTTACAGTGTGGGCTGTTTTTCCCGACTCCACTAAGTATTTCGATCCTGGCCACGCATCGTTCATGGTCAACTACATCGTGGACGATATGGATGCTTTGCTCGACCGCTTAAAACAAGAGGGCGTAAAGATTGATCCCAAACGAATGAATGAATCCTACGGTCGCTTTGCCTGGATCTATGATTCGGATGGGAATAAAATTGAGCTCTGGCAGCCGACCGCAAAGCCCTAAGGGGCCTTCCACTGCACTTACTCAATCGGTTTTCTGTAGCTACGGTCCCGTAGTCGCGGGTGGTACACCCTCCGGGTTTAAAGGACGCGGGCGTTCACTCTCTCCCACGCGCGGACCCCAGAGGACAGACGAGTCGTTTTCTGGTACTTCCCACATCGATTCCACGATTTTCTTGTACAATAGGAGCATAAGCGCTTATCTGTCTAAGCGTATAGGTGGAAAGAAAGATGGAAGAAGCCGTGCGTTGGAGTATCAAAGTTTCGAGGGAAACCGACCTCACGTTGCGCACCTATCTTGGTGCGCGAGGAATGAAAAAAGGCGATCTCTCTAAGTTCATTGAAGAGGCCGTACGATGGCGCATTCTCAGTCGTACGGTGCGCGACATCAAGGCACGCAACGCCAACGCCAATGTGAACGAGCTGCAGGCCACCATTGACGGTGCGGCTCGCGAAGTTCGCGCGGAACTTCGTGCCAAGAAAAAGCGCGCCAAAGCCTAAATGCGTGTAGTGCTCGATACCAACATCCTGGTGTCTGCCCTAATCGCGCGGTTTTCTCAGCCTCACCTTATTTCGGCACAAAACGAATAATCAGACCAGTGATCGCGTCTTGCCACGCGTGCGTGATCATTCCAGGACGCAAATTTCGCCGCACTTCCGCCAGGATTCCGAACAACAAGCCGTACACAGCGATGACGACCGTGGCTTTCGCTCCCTGATAGATGTGCCCGGCGCCAAACAGCAGTGCAGAGAGAAGCACACCAACCGCGGCGCTGCGGGTCCAGGCTACAAACTGGCGCTGCAAGTACCCGCGGAAAATGGTCTCTTCGCAAATGCCCGCGGTGACAGAAAGTGCGACCCAAGAGATCGATTCCAAAATTCCCTGTGGAGCAAGCAGGCGCGCGGCCTGGGCCATTCCGTTGGCGCCAAGAGCGTGAGACACCAAATTGAGGACGATGATTGAGGTGATCCAAAAGCCGAAAGCGATGGCGATGTCCTGGAAAAAGTTCGATGCTCCCTTCCACCGGTCGCCGGCGATGTTTCGAAAGGATTTTCCGCGGCGGCGCAAACCCAAGTAGATGTACCCGACGAGAATCCATTCCCAAGCGATGGTGGTCGCGTAAAAAAACAACCGGTGAGGATTCTGCTCTGCGCTCTGGCGATGGATGGAGAAGTATCCAGCAACCGCAACGGCGGCAAGGATGAGGAGTAGAAAGAGCGTGTGGACAGCTCCGGCTACCGGTTCGAATCGGCGGATGGATGCTTCGGAATCAGTTCCCATGGCAACCTCTGGCACGGGCCACCTCACGTTAGCTTGCCTGGCGCGGATTCTCTCACAACCTAAACCGAAACAGCAGCCACTAGAAACCAGCGTTTGCCTCTGGCAATATGCCGATACAGGAGCGGAAAGTCTCATAGAGCACAGTTACCTCTGCGCGTCCTGTACTTTTGGGCAGGCGATTTTCAACTGGATTGTGGGAGATGATGGGATTCGCCCAGCAGCGTTACAGAACTAGCAAACCGGCGATCGAAGCCGCTCACGCTCGGCTACTGTGGGCCGTCGTGTGGGCGCCATGAACAGAAATTGGGCTGCCATCCTTTGAGTGGGGGAAATCTTTAAGATGCTCGCGGAAATTCAACAGTCGCAGAATCACCTTTCTGCTGAAGAAGCCACTGGGTCGATTTCACTGCTTGACCTGGCGGAAATTCTCGATCAACACAAAACGTGGGTGGAAACAGGCGGAGAATCCGGAGTCAGAGCGGATCTCTGCGGCGTCAATCTTTCCCACTCGGATCTCACAGGAGTCAATCTGGAAGGCGCGTCGATCCAACGCGCGAATTTGATTGGCGCGGATTTGTCCATGGCCAATTTACGAGGCGCCAGCCTCGTGCAAGCCGATTTGCGCGAAGCCAATTTACTCGGCACTGAATTACGGGGCGCCAATTTAATGGGTGCAAATCTTTACGGCGCGGAAGGCGTGTGGGTTGGGCGGCTTGGAGGAACAAATCTCTTCGATGCCATCCTGCCGGAAACGATCGCGGCGTTCGACAGCACCAAAGCGATCGCGGATGCCACCAAAGTGGCGCGTTGGTTTTATTTTTTGATTCTAGCGGCCAGCCTTGCGTGTATTTCACTGATCGGATTGACTACGGACGTGCGGCTGATTGTGGATGCCTCGGCGATTCCCGTGGCGCGATTCCCAAGAATTCTGTCCATGACAAGTTTTTATATGGGCGCGCCGCTCGTGCTCTTCATTTTGTATCTGCGGTTTCATTTTTTGCTGCTGCGTCTTTGGGGAGGCATGTCCGGACTGCCCGCGGTTTTCAAGGATGGGCAAACGCTGGAAAAAGACGGTCCGTGGTATTTGATGGGCCTGGTGCGGCGGCATTTTCGGTGGATGCGCGAGGGGCGCTCGCCCTTTTGGGTGCTGGAGACGGTGGTCGCTACGGCGCTTGCTTATTGGGTGGTGCCCGCGACGCTGTTTTTGTTCTGGCTACGCTACCTGGTGCGGCAGGATTTTCGCGGGACGCTGCTGCACGCATTTCTATTGACTCTTTCCGTGGCGGCAGCAACATGCGTTCCGACAATTGTGGCGAGGGTGCTGCAACCCGGAGATCTGTTGCGTCAGAAGTCCAAGAACTTGTTGCGGCTGAGCTTCGCGACCGCGCGGGTTGCGCTTCTGACCGGCTGCGCATTGCTGGTTTTCTCTCTGGGCGTAAATCACGGATTGCCTTCGGACAAGAATATTGCGCCACAACATTCTCCTGCCAGCTTGCTGAGGTGGGTTTCGGAAGGGATGCAATCGATCGGGTACAGGCCGTACGCGGAGTTGACGGAAGCGACGCTCTCCGGGCCGCCGCCGCACGGGAACTGGAGCGAAGAAGCGCTCGCCTCGGTGCCGGGGGCGAAGCTGAACGAGATGAATTTGCGGTTTGCGAGAGCCTACAAAGCGTATCTCGTGAACGGAAAACTGTGGCGCGCAAATTTGGAGGGTGCGTATCTTTCCGAAGCCGACATGCGAGGAGCGAATTTGCGCGAAGCCGTTTTGCGGGACGCTTTCCTCGATCGCGTTCTGGCGTCGAAGACGGTGATGGTGTCCGCGGACGCGAGCCGCGTGAACTTTACGGGCGCGGATTTGCGCGGCTCTGATCTTTCGTTCGCCACGCTGGAGAATGGGGTGCTGTCCAACGCGAAGCTGGGAGGCGCGTCGCTCTATGCAGTGAATCTCCGCAACGGACAATTGCTGCGCGCCGATTTGTCGCGCGCGGACATGCGCGACACGAAATTGGAGCATGCCGTCCTGTCATTCGCAATTTTGGAGCAGACGGATCTTTCCTCGGCAAAATTAATGGATGCGAATATGACGGGAGCGCAGTTCAAGGGAACGATTTTGATGGACGCGGATCTTAAAAACGCCGACTTGCGCGGCGCATTTTTCGGCGGCGCGATTTTCCGAGGGACGGAAATCAGCGGAGCGCGTGTGGCAGGGGCCGACCTGCGCGGAGCGCTCGGATTAACTGCGGACCAGGTCTGCTCGGCAATAGGATGGCAAGTCGCCCAGCTTGACGCAGACGTGTTAGCGCAAACGCAGAGCCTCTGCGGCGCCAAGCGTTAATTTTCCAAAAGAGCTCGACTTCCCAACAACGTGGCTAGGAATCCAAGGGAAGATATTTAGGCTCACCTAACTTCCCGCAAAGGAATTTCTGAGAGTCATCAGTACTTGTCCCAAAGTCTTTTGCAACAGTTAACAATAATAGAGATGCTCGTTCGTCCCCATTCACCGCCTGCATTTACCTAAGAATTCTGCAAATTGTCACTTCAGGGTTTCTTTGCCACCTAGGTAGACGGGCATCAAGATTTCGACGGCAATGCCGCGGCGGCCGTTGCCGAGATCGTCGATGCGGACAACTTTACCGAGAGATTCGCGGTTGAGCGAGCCGACTCCATCGGAATAAGGGCAAGTGACAAACAGACGCATGCCTTCCTTGTAGTACGCGTTCTTCGAAGCAAAATACACGCTGTCGCGCGAAGTATTCAGGGTCGGCAGGATTTCATCAAAGTTATGCAAGTGAGCGTCGGACGGCCGCACGCGTACAGTCTGTGGAAGCCTAAGCCTCGCTTTGCGCCGACGCTCAGGAGCATTCAATCGTGCCATAGTTGGGAATGAGCATACCCTACTTGGTGCGAAGAGTTCCAAGCGCAGAGTACCAAATCAGTTTTCGGTCTAGGCGTTAATCCGGTATCTCTAACAATGCGGGCTCCGTCACTGGAGAGGTTTTCGATTAGAATTGCTAATGCTCCCGAATGGAGCATGAAGAGACGGAAACGTTTCTCACGGTCTCACGTCGATAAACCATGCTGCAGGATCTTCGATTCGCCCTCCGCCAGCTTCTGAAAAACCCCGGCTTCAGTCTCGTCGCGATCCTGACGCTCGCGCTGGCGATCAGTGCAAACACCGCGATTTTCTCGGCAATCGATGCAGTGCTGCTGCATCCGCTTCCTTATCCGGATCCCGACCAGCTCGCTATCGTCCAGGAGTCTCTGCCTCGATATTCGTTGCGCGGCATTGCGCCGACGGCCGCGGACTATGCTGAATTCCGCCGCCAAGCCACGTGTTTCACCCAAATCGCGGCAGTGACCGTCGCGGATGCGACTTTAACCGGCGACGGGCAAGCTGAGGACGTCCCCGCACTGCGGGTTACCGCCGACGCGTTTCCCATGCTTGGCGTTATCCCGATTCTCGGCGGGCTGTTCACCTCCGATGACGACCAGCCCGGCAGAGATCACGTCGCCATCCTCTCGGAAGGATTGTGGACGCGCCGCTACGGCCGCGATCGTTCCATCGTCGGCAAAAACATTCAAATCAATCGCGAAAGCTATCGAGTCGCTGGCGTGATCCGGCCGATTCTCGTTTATCGCGTCACCGCCGATGTCTGGGTGCCGCTGGCCTTCGATCGCTCCGAAACTGCGCCCGGCACGCGAGGCCCGCACAATATCGACGTGATCGGAAGGCTCAAACCTAGCGAGAGCATCCAGGAGGCACGCGATGAATTTCGCCGCATCGCTGCCGGCATCATCGAACAATATCCGAATCAAGTTTCGATGGATCGCGGATTTTCCCTCGATTTGGAACCGCTCGCCGTAAAGCAGGCGGGCGATTTGAAGACGCCATTGCTGGTGCTGATCGCCGCTGTTGGCGCGCTGATGCTGATTGCCTGCGCCAACGTTTCGAACCTTCTGCTTGCCCGCGCGATGATCCGGCGGAGGGAGATCGGCATTCGCTCGGCGTTGGGCGCATCACGCCTTCGCGTGATTCGGCAGCTGTTGACGGAAAGCCTGTTGCTTGCTTCCCTCGCCGGCGCCGCGGGAACACTGCTTGCGCTTTACGGACTACATCTTTATGCGCAGTTCGGTCCCGCCGGTTTGATTCATGGAGGCCACCTTTCCATCAACGCGTGGGTCATGTGTTTTTCCATTTTCGTTTCGATCGCCGCGAGCATGCTGTTCGGCCTAGCGCCCGCTCTAGAAACATTGCGAATCGATCTCACGGATGCGCTCAAGGAAGGCTCGCGCGGCTCGGCCGGGGGACGGGGGGTGTTGCGCGAGTCCATGGTCGCCTTCGAAGTCTGCGCCTCGCTGGTGCTCTTGATCGGCGCCGGGCTTCTGGTAAGAAGCTTTGTTCGCCTGGAGCGCACCAGTCCCGGATTCCACTCCGAAAATGTGCTGACCGCGTTTGTATCCCTGCCGGTTGCGCAATACCGGGAGCCCGCGCAAAGAGCCGCCTTCGCTCGTTCGCTACTCGAACGCGTACACGCAGTTCCGGGCGTGCGCTCCGCCGCCACGATCGATTTTCTTCCATACAATGGAGGACCGGGAAGCGGCGGAGTCGAAGTCGCAGGCCATCCGCGAGATACAAATGAACCTCGCCAGATTATCTGGCAAACCCGCACTTCGCCCGGGTTCTTCGAAACACTTGGAATCCCGCTTTTGCGCGGGCGCGACATCGCGGCATCCGATGAACAGGGCTCACCCGGCGCGGCCGTCATCGACGAGATCGCTGCTAAACAATTGTTCCCGAACGCCGACCCGATCGGCATGCAAATCACAGTTCCTCTGGCTGGAAGCACTTTTACTGTTGTCGGCGTGGTTGCCGCGACGAAATCCCGCAGTTTGTCCGCGCCACCCGAGCCGAGGATATATTATTTCGGCCCGCAGGTTCCGTTCGGCTCTCTGGCGATCGTGATGAAGACCGCTCATGACCCGCTCGCGGTAGTCTCCGCGGTCCGCCAAGAAGTCGCGGCCCTCGATTCCAATCTGCCGGTGGACCTGCTTACCATGGATCAGATCCTGGCCGATTCGCTTTCCCGGCAAAGATTCTCGATTCAGTTGATGGCCGTATTCGCCGCGCTCGCGGCTCTCCTTGCCGCTATCGGCATCTATGGCGTGCTCGCCTATCTGGTTGATCAACGGCGGCGTGAATTTGGAATTCGCATCGCACTCGGCGCCCATTCTGCCGACGTGCTCGCATTGGTCCTGCGCCAGGGATTGGTCCCGGTGGTTGCTGGCCTGATCGCAGGGATTGCAACCGCGTTGGGACTGACGCGCCTGCTGAAAAGCCTGCTCTATGAAGTCAGCGCAACGGACCCGCTTATCTTTGGCGCGGTTTCGAGTGCTCTGCTCGCCGTTTCGCTAGCGGCCATGTACATTCCCGCGCGGCGCGCCACTCGCGTGGACCCGTTAGTCGCTCTGCGTCACGAATAATCGCCGCGCTATTTGCTTCGTTTCGGGATTGCACAAAAAGGCTAAGTTGTGCCCTTTGACTCGCGGCCACCGGAAACCGACGCGCGTCACTCAGCTTCAAGGAAACCCAACCGTAAGCGCGTAGCTTGCTGTGTTCATCGCGGGCAGATGTGGCCGCTCGGCAGCAACACTTGCATTCTCTGCCAGACGGCTTGGCCCCATCGGTGAGGCGCGCACCATGTAACGAAGCGGAGAGCGTGGGCTGCTTCCGAAGGGGTAACACGTGACGAGCGTAAGAGCGTCTACCGACGTCGGCGACAGCAGAGTCACATCCTGCGGTTCCACGACCTGAATCAAATCCACCGCGTAAGTCCGCTCATACAACCCACCGCGGCGTGTATCAAACCAGGCGATCTGAATCCTGTCACCCTGAGCAATCCCTTCGAGTGGCCGAAACCAGCTTGTGCGATGGCCCGCCAGCACCACATTTCCGGGTTTTCCAATCTGGGCGCCACTCAGCAGCAGCGCAGGACCAAATGCCAGGGTGCGCGGATTTGCGGCGTCCAAGACAATCTCGTCAAAACCCAGACGCAAAATTCTGAGCCGCGCAACCGGGTGCGTGTCGGCCCATGGCCACGGCGCGTGAGGCTCTCCCGAATGTGCGCTTTGGTCCCAAGCCCGGCGGATCAGCACACCCGCAAGCTCGGCCTTCGCATGCAAGTACGCGGCGCGACCTGTGAGGCATCCTCCAGCGAGCAGGATTAGCACGGTGAAGTATCGCAAGACTTTCACGAGAGTGCTCCCGGTCTCCGCACGAAGCAGAACAACACGATGCCGGCTAACAGAAGCGCAATACCCAAAATCTCGAGAAATGCATCGGCCGTGCCCGTTGCCGGAGCGCCAAAGACTTTCTCCATCTGCCAACCCGCTGGCAATTCGGTCGGCACCGGAGCTGTCTTGGATTGGCCGCCTGCGTTCACCACGACTTCCTCGACCGCAACCAATGAGGTAAAGCGGGTCACAAGCCGATAGCGAATCGCATGGGCAATCACGCTCGCACGAATTTCCGCTTGCCCGTTCTCGTCCGACTCCCGCCAACGGTCCAACAATTCCTCGACGCGCTGCCGCGCCCAAAGAGTGGTGATGCCGGGATGGAAACTCGCCTTCGAAGCGTCAAATGCGATGCTCGTTTCATACGGATCATTCCCCGCGCGAGCGCTAAGATGCACCTTGCCAACACTGCCTTTGGAAATGCGCCCGTAGATCAGCAGCGGCTGCTGTTGGAAAAGATCTGGCAGGCGCTCCGGGTACACGTCCGCAACTTCTACACCTTCGAAGGACAGCTTTACGTCCGTCAGCACAGGGCTCTCGATGGTTTCGAAGAGCCGCGTCATCTGCTGCTGAATTTCGTGGATGTCCGCGATATGCGTGAAGGTTCCTCGCCCGTACTGCGCCATCTTGGTGGCGAGGAAGAGATTCGGCGCGCTGCCGATAGCAACGGTGTACAAACGAGCGCCGCCCAAATCATGGCGAAGCGCGGCGAAGATCTGCTCTTCATTGCCCAGGTCACCGTCTGTTAGCAGAACAATGTGGCGCAGCGTGCCGGGAATTTGTGGTTTCCGCATCAGGTGCAGGAGCGCAGGCAGCATTTCAGTGCCGCCGCCGGCTTCGAGATTTCGCACATAATCGCGCGCCTTTGCCAGATTATCCTCGGTCGCAAGCAATGGTTGTGGCGAAAATTCCTGATAAGTGTTGCAGAACGCGAGAATGCCGAAGCGATCGCTCGGCCTCAGACGGTCCAAAGCCTGGAGTAATGCTTCGCGGGCTTGCTCGATGGAGGTGCCAGACATCGAACCAGAAACGTCAATCATGTAGAGCATTTCCACTGGCATGCGCTGCGTGGGTTGCACCGTGGGAGGATACGCCGCCAACAAGAAATGTGTTTCGCCGGAGTCGCTTCCAGGAGAAAGGAAGAGAGCTACATTCGGCTGCGTACTCTCCGCTTGTTGCACTTCCAAGACAAAATCCTTATTCGGAAGCGTGGCGCCCGTGGCAAGTTCCACGCGCCGCCGGCCATCCGCCAAACGACGCACATTGACGTCGTGAGAAACGCTCTTCACCGATGCAGCTTCGAAGCCCGAGTCCAGATCAACGCTGACCGAGATGTCGTGACCGGAACGGCTTTCCGGATTTCGAACAATGGGTGTGATCCGCGACGCATCGGGCACAGCGTCTGTATCGGAAGCCCATCCGGTTCCAGTGTGATCCACTGCCTGCGTTCCGGGAATGTAGCGTGGACCTACGACCATCGGGAAAACCAACCGTATTCGTCCTGCTTCCCAGCGCAACGGCTGGACGTACCGCAATCGCACGTCGATGCGGTCGTTGGGCATGATGTTCGCGACGGATGCCGTAAAAATGTTGGGCCGCTCCTCCTCAAGCAGAGCCGCGCGCTTGCCTTCGGACTTCGCTGCTTGATAGATGCGCTTGGCTTCCGCGCGTTCGTGGATTTCGCTTCGAATCACTCGATTGCCAATGCGAATTTCCAGATCGTACACGGCGGCGTCATGCGGCAACGGGAAGATGTAAACGGCTTCGATCGGCGTGGTACTCGAGTTGACGTATTGCTGGGTCACCGTGGCCGCGGCTACTAAGCCCCGTACGTCCACAGCAGCGTCGGTATGGACCAGTGCCACGGCCTCGTAACGGCCGGAGATCGGCGAGCGGTAGAGCAATGATCCTTCGCCGCACTGCGGCGGGCGGTCATCCGTCTGTCCGCCAGACCAGCCGGCCAGGATTGTAGTCGCTGCCAGAAGCGCCAGGACAAAGCGCGTACCCAAATTCTTGAACAAGTTTCCCGCGAAACGTGACATGGTCCCCTCCACTCGAATTGCCTCGAGTGGAGGATTGCAAGCCGCAGGCCAGCAGGGTCTGGTGGGAGCGGCACGCTCAAGTGCCGCATATTCGGAGACTTAGCGTGAGAAGGTGGGCCGGTTCGGTTTGTCGTTCCGTGTTGGCAGGCCCACGACTGTGGGAGCGCAGAGACACAACGAGGACTTTACTTGACGTGGTTCGAAGAGGCTGTTTCAGATGTCCGGAACGCGGCTAACCCGGAGTTAACAGTCGGAGTGGCATTAGATATTACGGCTTCAACTGAACTGACCCTAGAAGTCGTTAGCGATTCGCGCCATAAAATCGGCATGTACTCAAGGGACCTCTGATGAAAGGTCCGGCAAACGTCTTAGATGGAAGGCATCTCCTTTGTTGATCGTTCGCTGAGTGAGGGAGCGAACATTCGCGTCAGACTTCTAGATTACGAAGGTAGGGGACGCTGGCCTTCATGAAATCGAGGTTCATCTCGACGAAATAGTTTTTTACGCCGCCGGTTTTTGCCGCGGTGAAGATTTTCTTCCAGTCGAGAGTGTCCTGTCCCACCGGCATGATTTTTTTGGTTGCCGCGGACCAGCCCTGGACGTGCATCGAAAAGAAGCGGCCGGGATATTTCATGAAATACTCGGCGGCGTCGAAGCCTTCGCTGATCGTGGAGATTTGGAACTGGAAATTGACGAATTTTGGATCGAGAAGACCGATCAAGATGTCGTAAGTGCGCTTGCCGTCCACGGATGAAGTTTCGAAGTTTTCGTTGTGGAGGCCCTGCCGGATGCCGGCGGCTGCGGCCTTTTCACCCATCTTGTTGTATTCATCGGCGGCGCGTTTCACATCGTCCATGGTGGGTTTTTTTGGGCCACTGAGGCTGGCGACGAGCATTTGCTGGAGGCCGAGGTCCTTGGCCCAGGCGATGCGGTCGTCCTGATTCTTTCTGAGTTCATCCATGCCAAAGTGCGAGCTGATGCAAGTGACGCCCCAATCGTTCAACATGGTGCGGAGCTCGGAACCTTTGTACTTAGCGAGGCCGCCAAAGCCGGAATCGTCGTAGCCCACGGGCGAGCAGAGTTCGATGTTTTGAAAACCAGCAGCGGCGAGCTGTTTGATCGTGCCGGGAAAATCCTTGGCGATGCCGTCTCTCACTGGCCATGTCTGGCAACCGATGGGCAAGCCCAGAGGATTGGCACGGAGCTCGAATGGGCTTGCGGAAAGAAGACCGGCTGCGGCGGCGGTCGTCGCAGCATCTTTCAGAAACACTCTTCTTGAAATTGAGGACATTGGTGTCTCCTTCGTACTTCCAATTCTGATTGTTACTCTAGCTTACTTCTACTTTTCCTCGCCGAAAAGTTTGATGTCTTCGGGGCCTTCCTTCAGCGGGCCGGTGACGCGGCCCTGCACCAGTTCGCGAATTTGCGCGACGATATCCGGATTGGCAAGCGTGGTGATATCGCCGGTGTCCATGTGATTGGAAATGGCGGCGAGAACGCGGCGCATGATTTTGCCGGAACGCGTTTTGGGCATGTCGGGGACGATGTGGATTTGCTTGGGGCGCGCGATCTTGCCGATGATGGTTTCGATCGTGGAGATGACTTTGTCTTTGACGGCTTTTGTCGGGAGGACGCCGGGCTTTAGAGAAATGTAGACTTCCGGGACGCGGCCTTTGATTTCGTCGACGACGGGAACGACGGCAGCTTCGGCGATTTCCGTGATGCTAAGGCAGGCGGATTCCACTTCCTTCGTGCCGAGGCGGTGGCCGGCGACGTTGATGACGTCGTCGACGCGGCCGAGGATACGGTAGTAGCCATCGGCGGGAAGAACGGCGCCGTCGGCGGCGTAGTAGGGCCAATCGCGCCAGTCTTTACTCTTGGGATTCTTGCAATATTTTGCGTAGTACTGGTTGACGAAGCGCTCTGAGCTGCCCCAGATGGTTTGCATTATGCCGGGCCAAGGATTGCGAATGCAGATATTTCCCGCTTTGCCTGAGCCAGGCTTTACTTCCACTCCGTTCTCGTCCCAGATGACGGGATAAATGCCGAGGACCGCAGGGCCTGCGCTGCCGGGCTTCATGGGATCGAGAGCCGGCTTGGTGCTGCACAGGAAGCCGCCGGTTTCGGTTTGCCACCAGGTGTCCACGATCACCGCTTCGCCTTTTCCTACGGTTTCGTAATACCAGCGCCAGACTTCCGGCTCGATCGGCTCGCCCACCGTGGTCATGTGCTTGAAGTGATAGTTGTATTTTTTTGGTTCGTCGCCGCCCGCTTTGCGGAGCATGCGGATAGCGGTGGGCGAAGTGTGGAAGATGTTGACGTCGAGACGTTCGGCGATGCGCCACGGCCGTGCCGCATCCGGGAATTGCGGAACGCCTTCATAAAGTACGCTAGTCGCGCCGAGGGCCAGCGGGCCGTAGACGATGTAGGAGTGGCCAGTGATCCAGCCGATGTCGGCCATGCACCAGTAGACGTCCCTCGGATGAATGTCCTGGTAGTACTTTGAAGTGCCCGCGGCGTAGGCGAGGTAGCCGCCAGTGCGATGCTGGCAGCCTTTGGGTTTGCCGGTGGTGCCGCTAGTGTACATGAGGAAGAGCGGAGCTTCCGCGTCCTGCGAGACGGGCTCGACAATCTGATCGCGGTAGTCCTTGAGGACATCGTCCACAAAAAAATCGCGGTCGATAATCATCGGGGATTCGGAGCGGTAGTGGCCGTGGTAGCGCCGCCAGAAAAGAACTTTATCGATGCCCTGGCCTTCTTTTTTCGCGGTTTCTACGGCGATATCCGCGCTCGGTTTGTGATCGACCCACTTCCCATTGCGGTGATAGCCGTCGGCGTAGATGAGCACGCGGCTGCCGGAATCGGCGGCACGCAGGCCGCAAGCTTCTCCGCTGAATCCGCCGAAAACCACGGAGTGAATGACGCCGAGGCGCGCGCAGGCGAGCATGGTGATGGGCAGCTCGGGGATCATGGGCATGTGAATGGTGACTCGGTCGCCAGCTTTGAGGCCGGCAAAATCGCGAAGCATCGCGGCAACTTCATTCACACGCTTATACAGTTCTTGATAAGTGATGACGGCGGCGGGTTCGCCTTCGGGTTCCGGTACGAAAATCAGAGCGGCTTTGTTTTTATGTTCGGCGAGATGGCGGTCGACGCAGTTGTAGCAGGCGTTTAGCTTTCCCCCGACAAACCATTTCCAGAAGGGAGGGTTGGAGGTGTCGAGCGTTTTGCGCCAGGGCTTGTCCCAGTCGAGAAGTTTGGCGTAGATGTCGAAACATTTTGGGAAATTCTTTTCGCTAAATTTTTTTACGAAGGCGCGATCAGCCAGATTGGCCTGCGCTTTGAATTTCTTGGAGGGATAAAAGTACCCCTCTTCCTTCCAGTGGACCGCGATTTGCGCTTCGTTGAGATTGCTTTTCGATCCCTTCGCATCCTTCTTCTGGCGAGCTCTGGCCACGGCGATAATCCCCTTAAAAGATTGGTTTCGATTCTTACCTCAAAACGGGGGACGGCTTGGTTCGGGCAAGCACCGTTCCATTGCGCAGTGAGCTTGTCCGCCAAAAATGATGCTCCCACGAGCGCGCGCGAGTCAATCCAGACAGCCGTGCTACTTCATGCCGCCCACTTCGTCCCAAATCTTGTGACCATACGTTTCCGTAAGCAAGACGCTTCCCAGAACAAGAGTGATGCTGGCCACAATCATGGGGTAATAAAGACCGGCATAAATATTGCCGGTAGCCGCGCAGGAAGATAGCCCGATGATGGGCACCAGTCCTCCGAAGACGCCATTGCCAATGTGATAGGGCAATGAGAGAGAGGTGTAGCGAATTTTTGCCGGGAAGGCTTCGACGAGATATGCGGCAATAGGGCCGTAAATCATGCAAACGTAAATCACCTGCATGAACACAAGTAGAACGAGCAGCGGAACATTGGGGTTGGGAGCTTCCTTGGCAGCGACCAGTGCTCCAGCGGCATCAAGAGTCATGGGTGTCAAGCTGATGGCGCCGGTGACCTTGCTTTTCGCCGATTTTACCGTCGCAACATTATTTCCCGCAGCCCTTTGCATGGCTTTGTAGATGGGGAGATACGTTGTGATGGCGAGCAGACATGCAAGCATCATGATCCACTTGCGGCCGAGCTTGTCTGAAAGGGAACCAAACAACGTGAAGAAGGGCATGGCGCAGAGCAGCGCGATGGCGACAATAATGTTGGAGATCTTGCCGTTTACTTTCAGAATTGTCTGGAGATAAAAGAGCGCGTAGAACTGGCCCGTGTACCAGACCACTCCCTGCCCGGCAGTGGCTCCGAAGAGAGAAATCAGGACGCGCTTCAGGTTTTCCCATTTTGCAAAAGCATCTTTCAGGGGTTGCGCGGATGTCATCCCCGCGCTCTTGATCTGGCTGAATATCGGCGATTCTTTCATTTTCAAGCGAATATAGAGAGAAATGGAGACGAGCAGCAGGGAGATGAGAAAGGGTATGCGCCAGCCCCAGTCCTTGAAGTGCTCAGGAGTCATAAGTTGCTGGGTGACGAGAATAACGATCAGCGAAACAAAGAGTCCAAGCGTTGCGGTGATTTGAATGAAGCTGGTGTAATAGCCGCGCTTGCCATCGGGGACATGTTCGGCGACGTAAACGGTTGCGCCCCCATATTCGCCGCCAAGCGCCAGCCCTTGGAGGACACGGATCAGGAGGAGCATGACTGGTGCAAACCAACCCGCGGTTTGAAACGTGGGGAGGAAACCGATGAGCGCGGTCGCCCCGCCCATGATCGAGAGCGTGACCAGGAACGCGTACTTGCGGCCGACGAGATCACCAAGGCGTCCAAAAAAAAGCGCCCCAAAGGGACGCACCAGGAATCCGACCGCGAACGTCGAGAGATAAGCGATCAAGGCGATCGTATCGTTGCCAGACGGGTAAAACTTCGGAGAGAGCACCGCGGCGAGACTTCCGAAGATGTAGAAGTCGTACCATTCGATCATGGTGCCAACAGCGGAAGCGACGATTACCCTCGGGATGCTGTAGTTACCCCCGCTTCCACTTGCGAATGTGCCTGCCTGGCTTCCCATTCATCCTCCTGCTGCGGCGTGCGCTGAATTCAGGTGAAGTCTCGCGTTCAAGTAAAGCGCCGGATGCTGAACACACCACGGCTGATGGCACTCACTCTTTCATCTGGAAAACCCCCTGTGACTCGCGTTGGAGAATTCGAGTCAGGTCTCCGATGGGGAAGAGAGGCAAGAAATGACCCGTAAATATACGGAGCGGGGCGACTTGTCAAGAAAGGACTTAATGTGACGTAGGCTTGGGTGGATTCCTGGCGGATGGGGAAAGGTTGCGCGCTCTGTTCGAACTGGAGCGAGGGGCTCGAATCGTGATAGAAAGCGGACTTGACCATTGCACACGCTATCTTTCTGTTTCTTGCCGGCACGCTGGGCGGCGCGATCAATGCCGTCGCCGGCGGGGGAAGTTTTGTTGCGTTTCCCGCACTGCTGTTCACAGGGGTGCCTCCGGTGTCTGCGAACGCCACGAACACTCTGGCGCTTTGGGTGGGAGTGACGGCTAGCGGAGGTGCTTACAGGAGTCGATTGAACCTTTCGCGTCGCGTGATGATTCCGCTGATCGTGACCAGCGTGATTGGGGGGCTCGCGGGGGCGCTGCTTCTGATCAGGACACCTGGGCAGACCTTCTTGAAAGTGTTGCCGTGGTTGCTGCTGGGAGCAACGCTTTTGTTTGCGTTCGGGAAACACCTCACGGGGCGCATTTCGGCGAGTATCTCTCACGATGCGAGTAACGCGGCGTTGGCGGGCGCGGCGATATTCGAACTGGCGGTGGCCGTCTATGGCGGATATTTCGGCGGAGGAATCGGCATCATGAATCTGGCGATGCTGGCCGCTCTGGGCATGACGGACATTCACGACATGAACGCGCTGAAGGTTGTGCTTGGCGGAGTGATCAACGGAGTCGCGACGATCACGTTCGTGATAAGCGGGGCGATCGCTTGGCCGCAGGCCATTGTGATGATTGCCGGCGCGATTTTGGGAGGATACTTCGCGGCGCACTTTGCACAGAAATTGCCGCAAGCGTGGACCAGGAGTTTTGTGATTTTGGTGGGTGCGGGAATGACGGTGTACTTTTTTGCGCGGGCCTATTGGTGAACATGTTTGAGACGGAGATGAGAACGAGGAGGAATCGATGAAAATAAATTATGCGGCAGTAGTCGTCTCGGCAGTGGTGTATTGGCTGCTTGGCGCGGTGTGGTATGGATTCTTGTTCAGCAAGCCGTGGATGGAGCTTGAGCACATGACGGAGGCGCAGGCGAAGTCGATGAATCCGGTGTTGCCGTACATCATTACATTTGCTCTGAATCTGCTGATCGCGTTCGTGCTGGCGCAGATTTGCACGTGGCGGAACGCGAATACTCCGGCGAAAGGCGCGGCAGTAGGAATTTTGTTGTGGATCGGTTTCATCGGGCCGGTGACTTACACGTCGTACATGTACGAAATGCGGCCCATGCAGCTGTTTGCCATCAATGAGTTTTATTCGCTCGTCGGACTATTTCTGATGGGACTAATCCTTGGAGCGTGGACGAAAAAGGCAGCGTAGGAAGAGCGAATCGAGGATCATTTGTAACTACGCAACGAAGTACGGCGAGCTTCGTAAGTTTTTCCGTGATACGAGCGACACTGACGGCCTGCCGAATCAAACGCAAGCTGGCGTTGCGGTGAGATCAGAGGGCACGATATATCGTGCCCCTACAACGGCTTACCACGGATGGAAGCATCCAGAATTTGAATTGTATGAACGACCGGAGTGTTACGGCCAAGACGAGCCAGGGAGGATTGGAGTTGGAGAAGGCAGCCGGGGTTGCCGGTGGCGACGACATTGGCGTTGAGCGGGGCGATGAGTTCGGCTTTGCGATCGCCGAGGGCGTTGGCGGCGTCGGGCTGGACTAAATTGTAGATTCCGGCGGAGCCACAGCAGATGGCGTTTTCTGGGATTTCAGTGAGTTCGAGCTCGGGAATATTTGCCAGCAACTGGCGTGGTTGAGAGCGGACCCCCTGTGCATGTTGAAGATGACAGGAATCGTGGAAGGCTACGCGGAGGCGGAGTGGATTTCTTTGCGCGCGGGATGGCAGCTCGGTTAGAACTTCTGTGATGTCCTTGCACTTTGCGGCGAAGGCTTTGGCGCGATCGGCGTAGTTGGGATCGTCACGAAGCAGATGGCCGTAATCCTTAACATTGGAGCCGCAGCCTGCGGCATTGGTAACGATGGTGTCGACGCTGGCGCGCTCGAACGCGTCGATAGTTTTTCGAGCGAGCGCGAGAGCGTCTTCCTCTTCTCCAGCATGAACCATTAGCGCGCCGCAACAGGTTTGTTCACGCGGGGCAACGACTTCGCAGCCTTCGGCGGCGAGTACGCGAGCTGTCGCTGCATTTACTTGCGGAAAAAATTCACGCTGCACGCAGCCGAGCAAGAGGCCGACTCGCCTGCGTTGCCCACCTTGTGCGGGCGTGATTTCCGGGACAGGCTCGTTTGGTCCGAGCTTCGGCATTAGCGCTTCCATGGATTGCAGGCGCTTGGGAAATAGTTTGAGGATGCCCACGCTGCGAACGAGCGATTGCAGGCCGGATTTTTGGTACGCGAGCAGAGGCCAGCGAAGCAGACGGAGACGGTCTGGGCGCGTGAAGATGGCGAAGAGAAAGCGGCGATGGAGTTTTTCGCCGAGGGAGCGCGGATGATGACGTTCGATTTGCGCGCGAGTGGCTTCGATGAGTTTTCCATAGTCGACGCCGGAAGGGCAGGCGGTCATGCAGGCCATGCAGCCGAGGCAGGAGTCAAAATGGCTGACCCACTGCGGGTTTATGGTCGCGGCGCCTTCACTGGCGAGTTTCATGAGATAGATGCGTCCGCGCGGCGAATCCATTTCTTCGTTCCAGAGGAGGTACGTGGGGCAGACGGGCAGACAGAATCCGCAGTGGACGCAGTTTTCGATGATTTGTTGAGATGGCGGATGGTGGGCGTCGAAGGCACTTTGGAGAGGGGCGATGGGAGAGTCCGACATCAGATGCCTCCGACAAAGCGACCCGGATTCAGAGTGTTTTTTGGATCGAACTGATTTTTTACCGCGCGCATGAGGGGCAGGGCGTCTCCTGCTTTTCCCCACGCGTCGAGAGGCGGCATCCCGGCTGAATGATGGAACGCAACGAGTGAGCCGCCGCTGGCTTCGAGCTCGAAACGAAGATCCGAAAGAAGAGCGCGGAGATTCTCTGGCGCGGATTCCAGGCGCAACCAGCCGATGCCGGGGGCTTGCATGGTCAATTTCCAATGTGTGTTGCGGGAGCTTGCTGCGCGGTGCACGGTTTCGACGGTGCGCGCGATCGAGGCTGGGAGTGTGGTGATTTTCGCGATTGCCGACGCGGCGGAGTCAGCGGAGTTCCAAAGCTCTTGCGAGGCGGCCCAGATTGTGGGAGCAGTTTCAAGAACCAAGACGGAACCTGCGATTATGCGCAGTTGAGCTTCTTGCGCGGCGATGCCAGCCTCCGTACCTTCAAACAGAACGTCCACGACTGGTTCGGCATCTTGTGCGATCCGCGCTTGGAGAGCGGTGTGAGCCAGTTTTGAATCCTGCACGGCGAGGATGAGTTGCTGCATTTTTTCTAGAGTACCAGCGGACATGGAAAGCGACTTCGTGTTTCGGGGGAGAGGATGAACTCGGAAGACGGCGCGAGTGATGACCGCGAGAGTGCCGAAACCGCCGGTGACGAGTTTGGGGAGATCGTAGCCCGCGACATTTTTGACGACTTTGCCACCGCTGGAGGCGAGAGTGCCATCGGGAAGAGCGAGCGTAACGCCGATGATCAGATCGCGGAGCGCGCCGAAACGGAGACGGAGCGAACCACTGTCATTCGTAGAGAGCACGCCGCCGATGGTGGCTTGCGCAGGCCAGAGAGGATCGAGCGCGAGGCGCTGGCCGTGCTGAGCTAGAGCGGACTGCAATTTTTGAATGGTGCACCCGGCTTCGACGCTGACGGTGAGGTCGGCCCAGGGGTGTTCGATGATTTTGTCGAGGCGAGCGGTGGAAAGAATGACCTCGGCGCGTGTCGGAGCATTGCCCCAGGAAAGTTTGGTACCGCCGCCGCGAGGAATGACGGCGAGGCTGGCGTCATTTGCAAGACGAAGAACAGCGGCAAGTTGCTGTTCGTTGGCGGGTTCAAGGACCAGCCGCGGCTGCACACCGCAAACTGCGTCCTCCGCAGTGGCAGCGCGGACGGAATCGGGGGCCAGAATCCTGCGGAATTCGTGTGCGATGTCGAGTGGGGTCGTTGGCATTTGAGAGACTCAGTACATTACAACGGTGGCATGGCGTCAAGGCGCGCGAACGGACGGAACTGACGCAGTGGGCGCGTTACCTAGTGATGTCACCGATGCTGGTAGATCGTGATATGGTGACGTTACACTCACAACCCTTCCAAGCATAGGTCACAATCATTGCTCAGAACGGATAGCAAGAATGAGGCTTCATAATGCTCGCAGATAAACACTCAATCACCCGACGCGGCCTGATCCGTGGTGCCGCCACGGGGATAATCTCGCTAGCCGTGGGCAACAAAATCCCAGGTGCGCAACCGCCGGCAAAGCCGCCCAACATTATTTTCATTCTGGCTGACGATCTCGGCTATGCGGACGTGTCTTGCTACGGACGCCCCGACCTTAACACGCCGAACATTGACCGAATCGCCGCGCGAGGATTGCGCTTTCTGCAAGGCTATGCCAACTCGGCCGTCTGCTCGGCGACGCGCACGGCGCTAATCACCGGGCGATACCAGTATCGCCTGCGGCTTGGTCTGGAAGAGCCACTGGCCGGCAACGCCGATGTCGGACTTCCTCCTGAGCACCCCACTCTGCCCTCGCTGTTGAAGAAAGCCGGTTACAGCTCGACATTGGTCGGCAAGTGGCATTTGGGAGTTCTGCCGAAGTTTGGTCCTCTGAAGAGTGGCTACGACCATTTCTACGGATTTCGAGGCGGGGCGGTTGACTATTTTTCCCACGCCTCCGGAGGCAACAAGGAAGATCTCTGGGACGATGATGTCTTGATTCATCAAGCGGGCTATCTGACGGATCTGCTTGGCAGACGTGCGGTCGACGTAGTCAATCAGCACGCAAAGTCGGCACAGCCCTTCCTGGTAAGCCTGCACTTCAGCGCACCACATTGGCCCTGGGAAGCCCCGAGCGATCAGGCGGAGTCAGAACGTTTGCGGCAACCGGGTAGCAGCGGCCTGATGGACTTCGACGGCGGATCACAAAAAACGTACCAGAAAATGATCGAAGAGATGGACCGTCAGATTGGCCGAGTGCTTCAGGCGTTGGATGCGAATGGATTGACGGAGAACACGATCATCATTTTCACAAGCGACAACGGCGGCGAACGCTTTGCCGATACCTGGCCATTTACGGGGAGGAAGACGGAATTGCTGGAAGGGGGGTTGCGCATTCCCACGTTGATCTCCTGGCCCGCTCGCATCCCGCAGGGCCGGACAACCGAGCAAGTCGCCATCAGCATGGACTGGATGCCGACGCTGCTTGCGGCCGGCGGGGCTACGCCTGACCCATCTTACCCAGTCGATGGCATGAATCTCTTGCCGCAGCTAACCCAGAATGCCGCGCCGGTTCCTCGCAAGCTGTTCTGGCGCTATAAGGCGAATGCGCAGAGGGCGGTACGCGATGGCGACTACAAATTTCTCAAGATTCTCGATAACACGTTCCTCTTCAACGTTGTGGAAGACCCGCTGGAGCGTGCCAACCTGAAGGAGCGCCAAAAGGACGTGTATCAGCGGTTGGTCCGCGAGTGGGACGAATGGAGCGCGACCATGCTGCCGGAGATCAAAGAGAGTTACACACACAGCTTCGATGGTGAAGAACTTGCCGACCATTACGGCGTGAAGAAACCGGACTGAGATCTGGATACGCCTGAATGCCTCGGGGACCGAGTGGCAATTCGCATCACATCCTTAGAGGCGCCATTAATCCTTGAGGACTCAACCAGCTACTTGGATAGCTGAACTGTTCTCTAAGGAGATTCCCAGTAGAAAAACTCGACGCCAACTCCCGAAGTTCCGCTTGGAACGTCTTTGGGTTCGACGTGCGAGACGCGGCCGGTGAAGACTTTGGTGATTGCTCGTGTTCCAGCGACGCGTTTAGGCATTCGTAGAAGTACGTGAACAGGCAGCCCCACAAACACCGGATGACTGGTCACAAAATAAACTCCTCGTGACGAAATGTTTATGGATTTCTCCTGGTGACCGCTGGTGAGCACAGAGTGCACCGGACAAAACACTAAGGGAACTTTTAATCCAAAGCGGTGCGACTGGCGGCGTTCGTGCGTGGTCATTGCTACCCGCGATCCTCTGAAGGCAAGCCTGGGGTGGCACGAGATTCCGTTTGCGCCCAGTTGCTTCCAATCGAATGTATCTCCGTCGAAAGGATGTGTCCGGATGGCAGGAGATTCTGTTCACTAGTGAACTATTGGTACTAAATAGGTACTGAAGCGAACAAAGTGAGCACTCGCCGATCCGAAATGGCAGCAAGCGGAACGTCTCCCGGAGTGGGGTGTGTACTATTGAACAGTGATCAGAATTATGCTAGTTTTCGGCACAGTGTCATGCGCAAGTCGACGTTCCTCCGCAAGGCCCGCTCGCTCTTCCCAGAAAGCGAATTCAGGAAGTGGTGCGTTCGATGTGAAAATGTTTCTCGACTCGGCTGGTTTGGGGAGAAAATTAGCCAAGTTTGAAGCAAACGAAACTGTCTTTGCACAGGGCGATCCCGCGAAGAATGTCATTTATATTCAGGAAGGCGGTGTGAAGCTGACGGTGGTCAATGAGACCGGCAAGGAAGCCGTGGTGGCGATTTTGAAGCCGGGAGATTTTGTGGGGGAAGGGTGCCTTGCGGGCCAGTCCACGTGCATAGCGACCGCGACCGCGATTGCACCAACCACCGTGCTGGTCATTGAGAAAGAGGAAATGATGCGCTTGCTCCACAAGGAACACCAGTTTTCTGACCGCTTCATCTCCTACATGCTGGCACGAAACATCCGAGTGGAGGAGGACCTGGTAGACCAGCTTTTCAACTCGAGCGAGAAACGGCTGGCGCGCACCTTGTTGCTGCTGGCACATTACGGCGAAACGGGCCAGACCGAAAAAATGCTCCCCAAAGTATCGCAGGAGACGCTCGCGGAGATGATTGGCACAACGCGGTCGCGGGTCAACTTTTTCATGAACAAATTCCGGAAGCTGGGTTTCATCAAATACAATGGCGGTCTTCAGATCAATAGTTCTCTCTTGAGCGTTATCCTGCACGAATAAGTTAGCTGTTGGCCGAGATTCAGAGATTCCCATCGCTAGGGCCGGGTCCTCGGGACACGAAGCAAGATCCTGCGTCGCGAGCGTGCTCCGGATAGGATGAGAGGTCCCTCGCTCCCGATGGTCGCTAGGGACACGAATCCTTCATCGGATTCGTGGTAAACAATAACCGCCCCTCCCCCCGCGTTTTTCCATAAATGTTGATTCCAAAGAGTTTAGGGCTCTTGTAAATTGCCTAGAATCAACACTTACGAGGAGTCTTGTAAGCATTGATTCTAAACGACTTAGAATTGCACCAAAACTGGGCAGGACCTGAGCATATCCGATTGTCCTAACTGAATTGGTTGCCCCTAGCGCGGCCTAAGCTGCCTGCGGCGGCGTTGGCTTGATGGGGAGAAGCACACAGGCTGAAGCCTGTGCTACCAAAGCAAAAACGCCAGCAAGGATGCTGGCGCTACGGGTACCGGACGCAATGTTACCTGATTAGTAGTATACCAGGGGAACCATATCCCTGTCCATAGAATCGGAAAAGAAAAAAAACGAAGCCCAGCCTCCAAACTGAGGATAGGGAGCCCAGTTGTTACGTATCACCAATCAATTTGGGCGGGGAAGAATTCAGAAACGAGGTCCTGGTAGAAGGGGAGAATGGCCTGAATGTTGGGGCGCTCTCGACCCTTCGAGTACAGGTCATATGCGTTGAATTTCTGAACCCAATCAAACATGCGCTCGTCGTGGTCGTTCATGAGATGGCGGTAAGCGCCGTGGCGGTGAGCGGGGTAAAAAGAATGGTAGCGGAGCATGTATTGCGCTTCTTCGGGAACATAGCGGCGCGAAACATGAAAGATGTACTCGTCGTGTCCGAAGGAGAGATGAACCTTGTCGAGGCCGCAATTGGGTTCGTAAACGCCGAACTTCGATTGATATTCGGGATTTTTGCTATCGGGGTTAGCGACAAAGAATTCCGGGAAAATAATCTCGTCGGAATAGGCGCAGCCGACCGGGAAGGTGTCGCCTACAACGGCCCACTGAGGCTCTCCGTAGAGGCAGAGGACCTTTCCGAGATCGTGCAAAAAGCCAGCGAGAATAAACCAGCGGGGGTGACCGTCTTTGCGAATGGCCTCGGCTGTCTGAAGGAGATGCTCAATCTGGGTGAGGTCGGTATCGGGATCGCTGTCGTCGACCAGGGTGTTGAGATAGTCGGCCATTTCCCAGATGCTCTTTTTGCCGCGGTTCAGCGTGCAATACTGAGCCTTCCTTTCGATGACAAAATCGAATGTCTGGTGAGCGTGATTTTGGCGGTAAAACTCGGTTACGGTGGGGTTGGCGTCGGCCTTATAGTTGCGGAACTCTTCCTGGGACTTGCCCTGGCGATAGCGGGCGGCGACAAAGTCGTCCCAATCGTCGAGTTGCTTCAGAGGGGGATTATCGGCTAGAGGATGCATAGTGATTCCTACCTTCAGGCTAATTATGAGCGCGTGCGGTTTGGCGCACAACGGCGATTTTTTCGGCCATCTAGGCCAAGTAAGACGGCTCGAGGGTGGGGCCCTTGGCCTTAAACGACCGTGGTGGGCGCGGATTAGTTCTTTTGAGGGGGCTGTAGGAGCGGCGGCGTTAGATCGGGATGATCTCGCAGATACTGCTCGATGGGCTCGTTGCGCATCACGACCCGGAATCCGCGGCGCGTATTCACGTCGATGGTTCTCTGGGCGTCCAAATCGTCGAAGGGGATCACTTGCTCGACGGATTTCGTACCGCTCTCATCGAGCATGGTGAAATGAATCTGGTCGTTGACGAACCAGTAGTCGTTGACGCTATACACCGTGCCGTCCTTCAAAAAGAGCTGCACGAGCTGGTGACCATCGAGGCTGTAGATGTAAAAAGGACTCGCGTAGGTGAGGGGCGGGGCGAGGTAATGTTCAGTAGTATTTGGGTAAAAGAAAAAATCGCCGCAGCCGGAATTCCAGCCCCAGATGGGGCCGCAGTAGAGCCACCAAGAAGAGTTGAAAGCTTGCCAAGACCAGAGAAATGGCACGCGATTGAAGAGATGGCGGCGAAAAATTAGAAAGGGGCGCCCCGGGAAACCGTTCGGGGGGCGCGAGAACATTGGGCGTATCGTTGGTGCGGCGATCACATGCGGTGCGCCTACATGCGGGGCGGCTATATGGCCGCCAGTTCTGAAGTGTCCGCCACCGGCAACGCCAGCGCCGACGTGCCGGACGTGTTGCGCTAAAGCAATAGGAGTCTGAAACCAAGCGCAAGCTGACGCGCAGGCGGCAACCAATAGGATTTTTCTCAGGGCGGAAAAACGGAGGACAACAACGAGTGCCACTTGGTTACCCTCCTTGCAGCTCGAACGAGAGCTGCGAGGATCGCGAGAGTTCGCTATGGGCAAGTCTAATACTTTGAGGCGTGAATTGCATCACGGATCGCGACTCTGCGGTTGTGGTACCGGAAGAGCGAATAGACAAGCGCTAGTGAGAAGAAGGCCCGGCCTCGAAAATCGAGGCTACGGTACCCGCACATTCTTCGGCCTGGACGAGTTTTTACCTGAAACGTTAATTCTCAATTTTTCAATCACGCACCCGAGCTTCACAAGCGCCTGCGGATAAGGACGCCTCAGCGTTCGCGCCATGTGAGGGGCAAACGCGACAACCTGAATTTCTTGTAGGTGCTCTTGGTGCAAAAGCTTTATGTCCCAAGAGGTCCCCGCGTCTATGACGTCCAACCTCGACGGATACTTAGTCTTGAGATCACGTACATCGGGTCGGTCTAGCAGCGTTCGGATTTTATCAAACTCGCCTTGCCCCAGGTTTTTCCTCGCGACCGTCCCATCTCTCTTGTCGGTATTGGTCGACAAATGAGTTTGAGCCTCAGCAGATAAATCGGAAAAAACTCGCAGATATAAATATTGTTCCGATCTTCCGATGTCGAAATGTGTAGCGATGACTTCCAAGATCACCTTCGCAACCGGAGCCGATACTGACTGTTGTGAGGGCGCTGGGCTCTGGGCACGAACTCGGTGGCTGAAGCCTCCGGCCGCAGACAGTCCCAGCAGTCCTATTGGAAGGATGGCCTGTCTAACTAAGAGGCGAACATTTCTCATTTCGGACACTCCATCTTAGAAGCGGTCGGCGGCGCCGGAGAGTTCGGCGGGATGGGGAGTGTATTCGCCGGGTTTTTCGCCGCAGAGGCGGGGAGTGGGAAAAACTTTAGTTGGGTTGCTTAGTTGCAAAGGGTCGAAGGCGCAACGGACGCGTTGCATGGTGGCGAGGTCGGGTTCGGCGAACATTTTGGACATGGCGTATTTTTTGTCTTGGCCTACGCCGTGTTCGCCGGTGATGGAGCCGCCGGCGGCGATGCAGAGGTCGAGGATTTTGGCGGAGAGGGATTCGGCGGCGCGTTGCTGGCCGGGGATACGCGCGTCGTAGAGGACGAGCGGGTGGAGGTTGCCGTCGCCGGCGTGGAAGACGTTGGCGACGCGGATGCCCGCTTCGGAGCTGAGGCGCGAGATTTCGCTCATGACTTGCGGGAGGGCGGTGCGGGGGATGACGCCGTCCTGCACGATGTAGTTGGGGGAGATGCGGCCCATGGCGGCGAAGGCGGCTTTGCGGCCTTTCCAGACAAGGGCGCGCTCGGCGTCGGATTGAGCGACGCGGATTTCGGAAGCGGCGTGGGCGCGGCAGATTTCGTTAACGTGGGCCATGAGGGATGCGACTTCGGCGATGGGACCGTCGAGTTCGACGAGAAGGAGCGCGCCGCAGTTGGGGTAGTTGGCGTGAACGGCGGCTTCAGCGGCCTGGATGGCGAGGTTGTCCATCATTTCGATGGCGGCGGGGAGCATGCCTGCGGCGATGATGCTGCTGACGGCGGCGCCGGCTTCGTTGGTGTCCGGGAAGGCGGCTAGGAGCGTTTGGACGCATTCGGGGCGCTTGACGATGCGGAGAATCATTTTAGTGGCGATCCCGAGAGTGCCTTCGGAGCCGACGAAGACGCCGAGGAGATCGTAGCCGGGAGTGTCGAGCGTTTTGCCGCCGAGATGGACCAAGGTGCCGTCGGGGAGGACGACTTCGAGGCCGAGGACGTGCGTGGTGGTGAAGCCGTATTTCAGGCAGTGCGCGCCGCCGGCGTTTTCTGCGACGTTGCCGCCGATGCTGCAGATGGATTGGGAGGAGGGGTCGGGGGCGTAGAAATAGCCTTGCGGCTGGACGCGGGCGGTTACGTCGAGATTGATGACGCCGGGCTCGACGACGACGCGGGCGTTGGGGAGATCGACTTCGAGGATGCGGTTCATGCGCGCGAGGCTGATGACGATGCCGTTTTCTACCGGGAGCGCGCCGCCGCTTAAGCCGGTGCCGGAGCCGCGGGCTACAAAGGGGATGCGTTCGCGATGGCAGAGGCGGAGGATGGCTTGGACTTCGGCGGTGGACGAGGGGAGGAGGACGGCTTGTGGCATGGTGCGGAAATTGGTTAGGGCGTCGGAGTCGTAGGTGTGGAGTTCTTCGGGGGAGGTGATGACGGCGCGGGGGCCGGTGATGGCGCGGAGTTCGGTGAGGAGGAAGGCGTTCATGTTCGGCCTACGAGAGGATACTACGGCGGGGGAGGGATATGTGGGCTGCTAGTTTTGACACTGCCAATGCCTCGGTTCGCAGCGCACCATGAGCGACCGTGCTTTCTCACAACTCCAAAAACAGCTCGGAGATGTCCATTCATTTGTTGGTGCATGGTTGACCACATTGTCAAAATCTTCGAGTTCTGCGACCCACATTCCGTTTCGGGCTGTAACTTCTGACAGTTTCTGGCAGGGCAATCTGAAACCTATTCTCCAAGCGGAGGACTATATGACTCGTTTGCGGTTTTTCCTAGCAATACCGATTGCTCTTTGTGTGCTTGCCTCAGCGCGCGCCCAAGATTACAGCAAATGGCTCTTCAACGCGGGTGGCGGAATCGGCTTCCCACAGGGAGACTTGACTTCCTTCGTCAATGATGGCGGACATTTTGTTATCGGCGGAGGATATAATTTCACCAAGAATCTCGGCGTGGACACCGAATACATGTGGCACGACTTGCCCATCAACTCGATGACCAAGCAGTTGCTTCAGACACCCGGCGCAAGCGCCAGACAGCATGCATGGACATTCAATCCTATTGTCCACTTCCCGGTCGGACGAAAGTTTGGAGCTTACGTGATCGGTGGAATAGGCTGGTACCATCGCTCGGGTGAAACCACGACGCCCGGTGTGGGTGTCATCTGCGATCCCTACTGGTCCTGGTGGTATGGATGCACGATCGGGAGCGTAAACATCATAACGGGAAGCAGAAGCGCCAACGCATTCGGCGAAAATATCGGCGGAGGCCTCACGTTTCGGCTGGGCGAGAGTCACGCGAAGCTCTACACAGAGGTCAGGTATCACCACGCTTCTTACGATAAGGTTTCGACCAACCTTATTCCGCTTACGTTCGGCATCCGCTGGTGAACGAGCAGGTCAAACAGATAAGCAGTGATTATTCGTTTGAGAACGCGCTCATGGCGCAGTAAAAACCCCGAGTTATGCCAGAACTACGAATCAGCAGTAGCTCTGCGCGCTAATGCCTAGAATCCTGGCGGCACAGCTGCGCAAGGCTGCCGCTTGAAGTGAGCTGGTCCGGGAGGGGGAAGACGTAGGCGTAGAGCATGACGATGAGGCCGACGATGGAGGCCAGGGCTACCGAGTGCTAGAGATGGCATATAGAGAGCCGAATACAGCACAGGGCCTCGTCGTCCACCGGGAAGTGACAAGCCTGTCCCAAAATGGACAGCGCGCACCTTTGAGAACCTTTAAGATTGCAATGGTGGATGGCGAGATTGAGCAATACTGACCGAGATTCATGGCTGAGTAGGGCGGTATCCCTTATCTCGCCACCGTTGATACGACTGGGTCAAGACTAATGCCTCTACACCAATTGGACACCTGTTTGACGGGGCTTAAGCAGCAAGGAATCTCGGTTGGCCAGAGCGTAGTTGGAGAGAACGGTTCTACTTTCGAAGTAATGGGGTTTGTGCTCACGGCGGAGCAAATCGTCGAGCTTCACGAGAACGGACAAATGGACGCGAATGGGATAAGGGCGTTCGCGAAGAGCATCAAATAGGACTTCTGAAAAAACTCACCAGAGCAGGTGCTTGACCAAACACAGGCGCCTGCTCTCCTCCTCGCGCGAAATTTATCACGCCGTATGACGAATGCTCGCGACACTGCCAAACTGAAAAGGTGTGAGAATGCCAGACGAAGAGTGGATCAAGACGCTTACTGACGGCAGAAAAGTGAAATTCATCTACCAAAAACTACCAGAGGGCGGCGCCTTTATGACGGCGCAGATTGCGGGCCATAAAGTCGTTTATTCCGTCGTACTGCCCAAGGCAGGAGATCCGCTGGATCGTGAAAGTGTCGAGGATCATTTCAAAGCCGAACTTTCCAAAGAATAAATTCGAAGTGTACGAAAAGCGACTGACTGGGCTCCATCTTAAGTTCAGGATTGATGCATGCGGCATAAGAAAGCCAAGAAAGTTCGTCAGGACGCGACAAGTGCTAGCGTCAAGAAGGAAATGGCAGAGCCGCGCATGGCCAGGTCCGCAAGAATAGCTGAAAGACAGCTAGACACTGCCCGAGTTCCCGAAGAGCCGAGCACTACCATGCCTGGAACCGTCAACAAAATCATTCCTCCGCGTTTGAGGCGGCCGGAAAAAGCACAGATTGCCGTTAGCCGCGCCGACTATCGGCATCGCGACCTACGAATTGAAAATTCACTGACGGATGAGAATGGCGATGAAGTGAAGCTCAAGAAAGGCGCTCACGTCGAAGTGACCGTCGCAGCCAAGAACGTCAGCCGCCATAGCTAGGGCAAACATTTCAAAAGTGGGGACAGAAGTGAGCGGAAGTTCTCTCAAATTTCAGCGATTGCTTCTGGTTTTGGGTTCGCTGGCTCTCAGCATGTCACTGATGGCCACACTAGCCCCGCGCAGGCAAGATGCTGCGGCACCAGACAACACCAACTCAAACGAGGATCAGGCGGGCCCTAGCGCGGATCAACAGAAGATGAATCCCTCGGACCGCGCCCTCACGCAGAAAATCCGAAAAGCGATCCATCACGATAAGAGTCTCTCTAGCTATGGACGCAACATCAAAATCTTCACTCAACATGGCAAAGTCACGCTCCGAGGACCAGTGCAGTCTGAAGAGGAGAGGGGCAACTTGGAAGCCAAAGCTGTCAGCGCGGCTGGACAAGAAAACGTGAGCAATCAACTTAAGGTCGCACCTTCGAAATAACCGGGCAGATAATTTCCAATAAAAGTGACAACCGGAAACTGAACCACCAAGTCAAGGGGGGCATGCACATTGCCGCGCAGGGCAGCGGGCGGGGTGAGCCTCGTCCGTACCAGTGCGATGGTTAATGGATGAAGGTTAAGCCGTTGGGAATGAATTGGGGGAAGACGTAGGCGTAGAGCATGACGATTACGCCGACGATGGAGGCCAGGGCTACGGAGTGCCAGAAGACGAAGCGGAAGATGGAGCCTTCTTGGCCGACCTGGTTGGTGGCGGCGGTGGCGATGCAGATGGATTGGGCGTCGATCATTTTGCCCATAACGCCGCCGGCGCTGTTGGTGGCGCACATGAGAATGGGGCTGAGGTTGAGTTGCTGAGCGGTGATTTTTTGCAGGCCGCCGAAGAGGACGTTGGAAGAGGTGTCGCTGCCGGTGAGAGCGACGCCGAGCCAGCCGATGAAAGCGCCGAAGAAGGGGAAGAACCAGCCGGTGCGCGTGAAGGCCAGGCCGAGGACGGCGTCCATGCCGGAGTAGCGCGTGACGTAGCCGAGGCCGAGCATGCAGGTCATGGCGATGATGGCGAAGCGTAAGCGATAGAGAGTGCGACCAAAGATTTGGAGGAGTTTGGCAGGAGTGAGGCCGAGAAGGAAGCCGGCGACGAGAGCTGCCAGGAAACAAGCGGAGCCGGTGGCGGTGAGCCAATTGAAATCGAAGCGCGCGGTTTCGGGTGCGGGATCTTGCACGACTGGAACGGTTCTGAACACTTTGGCGTGAAGATAGGGCCAGTCCCATCCCGGCGGTCCGGTGCGGAGTTTGCCATTGGGCATCACGACGGCAAAGGAGGGAGTGGTGGCCTTATTCATGGCGAGCTTGATGCGGGGTAATCCCCAGGCCAGCACAAACAACGAGAGGATGGCGAAAGGTAGCCATGCCTTGGCGATCTGACCGGCCGGGTAGTGTTTGACGATTTCGTTGCGCGCAGCTTTTGCCGAATCCTCTTCGCGTTCGTTTTCGAAGCGCCAGATGCGCTTGGGCTGCCAGACGCGGAGGAAGAGTAGCGTGGCGACGAGAGAGACGACTCCGGCGGCGATGTCTACCAGATTGCTGTCCACGAAGTTGGACCAAACGAATTGGGTGCCAGCGAAAGAGATGCCGACAACGAGGATGGCTGGAAGGACTTCGAAAGTTTCCGACCAACCGACCATGGCGCGAACCAGCCAGAAGGGAATGATAACCGCAGTGATGGGGAGAATGCGGCCAATCATGGCGCTGAGGTCGCTTTCCGAGAGAACGGTTACGGAGGCGAGCGTGTGCACGGGAATGCCGATGGCGCCCCAGGCAACGGGAGCGGTGTTGGCGATGAGGTTGAGAGCGGCGGCGTGAAAGGGCTTGAAGCCGAGGCCAATCATGAAAGCGCCAGCGATGGCGACGGGAGCGCCGAAACCGGCGCAGCCTTCGATGAACGCGCCGAAACAGAAGGCGACCAAGAGGAGTTGGAGGCGGCGGTCGGGAGTGATGGCGGCGACGGACTGCTTCATGATTTCGAATTGGCCGGTTTCGACGGAGATGTCGTAGAGAAAGACCGCGGCGATGACAATCCAGACGATCTTGAGGAGGCCGTAGGCGGAGCCGTAGAGGAAACTGCTGAGGGCTAACGGCCAGGGCATGTGGAAGACAAAGACGGCGCAAAGAAGCGCAGTCGCGGCGCCAGCGATGGCGCAGAGATGGGCGCGGACTTTGAAGCCTGCGAGCAGGCCGAGAAGGACAACGACGGGAAGAGAAGCAACGAGAGTGGAGAGCCACCAATGGTGGAGAGGGTCGTAGATTTGAGTCCAGGTCAAGGAAAAGCCTCCAGCAAGGTAGCGGAGTTACCTTCTTGAAGGGCAGAAGTCAAGTGAATCGTCGGCGAGAAGGAAAGAGAGGCGGGTAAGGTGTGTGGATGGACCGCATCTAGAGTGGCATCTATACTCTGTGCATGAGTAGCGGAGAACAGTTGCGAGGGGCGCTGCGGCAATACTGGGGATACGATGCGTTCCGGCCTTTGCAAGAAAACATTGTTAAAAGTTTGTTGGGAGGGCGGGACACTTGCGTGGTGATGCCGACAGGAGGCGGCAAATCCCTGTGCTATCAGTTGCCCGCGGCGATTCTGCAGGAGAAGACGGTCATCGTGGTGTCGCCGCTGATTGCGTTGATGCAGGACCAGGTGGCGCAGCTGACCCAAATGGGGATACCGTCAGCGTTGCTGAATAGCTCTCTTGCGCCGGATGTGCAGTCGTGGGTGTTGCATAAAGCGATCGAAGGAGCGTACCGGCTCTTGTATCTTTCGCCGGAGCGGCTGGCTCGAGAGGATACGATCGGCTGGCTGAGCCGCGTGCCAATTTCTTTTTTTGCGATTGATGAAGCGCATTGTATTTCGGAATGGGGGCACGAGTTCCGGCCGGAATACCGGCAATTGAGCCGACTGCGAGAACATTTTTCGGATTTGCCGATTGCGGCGTTTACGGCGAGCGCGACGAAGCGGGTGCGGCACGACATTATCGAACAGCTCAAATTGCGCGAGCCGGATAAATACATCGCGAGCTTTCACCGTCCAAATTTGCAATACATCGTTAAGGAATGCGCGGGGCGGATGCAGGATGAGCTTTTGCTTCGAGCATTGCGGAAGTATGCGGACTGCAACGTGATCGTGTATGCGCCGACGATCGCGCGAGTGGAAGAGACGGTAGATTTTCTAGCAGAGCAGCGAATTTCGGCGATTGGCTATCACGGCAAAATGGATAGCGAGACGCGCAGGCAGAATCAAGAGCGATGGATGTCCGACGACGTGCGGGTTTTGGTCGGAACGATTGCGTTTGGATTGGGTATCAATAAGGCGGCAGTGCGCGCCGTAGTTCACCTGTCGTTGCCGAAATCCATCGAGCAGTATTACCAGGAAGCGGGGCGAGCCGGACGCGATGGGGAACCGGCGGAATGTATTTTGCTATGGCAGAAGCGCGATGTGGGATTGCTGACCTATTTCGTGCAGCAGTTGAGCGACGAGGCCGAGAAAGCCCGGGCTTGGCAGCGGTACCGCGAGATTCGCAGGTTTGTGGAGGCGCGGGCGTGCCGGCATCATCAGATATGTTCGCACTTTGGGGAAGATCGCAAATGGAAGTCTTGCGGAGCGTGTGATGTGTGCGTGGGAGAGCCCGAGTGGCTGGCAGCGGCCGCCCCGGTGAAGAAAGCAACGAAGCGCAAAGCTGCAGCGGCGGCAGCCGGCGCGACTGGCGGCGGATTTCAGGCAAAGGAAACCAAACGAGACCCGGAACGAATATCAACAAGAGATCCGAGCGTAAACAGAGCGGGTGCGGGGATCGACCCAGAGCTGCGCAAATATCTTCGCGAGTGGCGGCGCGCAACGGCGAGAGAACGGGGCACGGCCGCATTCATCGTGATGCATGACACTTCGCTGGATGAACTCTGCCGGGTGAAACCGCGCTCGCTCGCCGAGCTCCGGAGTGTTTCTGGCTTCGGCGAGAAGAAGACCGAATTATATGGACCGGGGATACTGGATGCGCTTGCGGAATTCCGTCGCGGGGCACGGGCCGGGCCGGCCTGAGAGGGAGAGCACAAGCTTGGCCAATGGACAGATAGTTTAGAGGGCCGAAGAGACGGATGTACCCGCGGCGGCAAAGACAGTGGCCATTTCGGCTTGCGCGAAGGAAAGAAAGGACTGGACTACGACGGGATCAAACTGAGTACCGCTGGAGAGAATGAGGCGGCGGACGGCCTCTTCATGAGGAAGGCCTGCGCGGTAAGGGCGGGATGAGACCATGGCATCGAAGGCATCGATGACCGTCACGATGCGAGAAACAATCGGAATCTCTGTTTCCTTAAGACCGGCGGGATAGCCTTTGCCGTCGAAGGATTCGTGGTGGTGAAGAATATCGAGGGCGGCGCGCTCGAAGCCGGGGAGCATGCGCAGGACGGCCCAGCCGTATTCGGGGTGCTTCTTCATTAAGGTGTATTCTTCGTCGTCCAATTTGCCGGGCTTCTTCAAAATGGAATCCGGGATTCCAACTTTGCCAATGTCGTGAAGGAGAGCGGCGACTTCGAGGTTCTGGAGTTCAGATTCGTCCAGTCCCAGCTCCTGACCGACGCGCATGCCCCATTCCGCGAGGCGAGTGCTATGAACGCCGGTGTTGAGATCCTTGAGGTCTAGAAGCTGGTTGAATGCGCAGATGACAGAATTGCGAAGCGCGGAGACTTGTTCTTCCAGTTGCTTGATGCGGAGCGATTCCGGCGCCCGTTGGGGATTGGATCCCCCGGCGGGCACCGGAATGCGCTCGATGGTCACGGTGGTTACCAATTCCAGCCCGAGTTCGAGTTCTGCCAAGCCGATAAGGCTTGATATGCGTCCAGGCGTCCATGGTTGAGGTCCGGCGTCAGCAGCCGCCCGTGAGAGAGCGCGCTGGCAGCCTGCGACTGGTTAAGAGGCTGCTTGACGCTGAGCATTAGCGCAACGGTTCCGGCGACTAGAGGAGCGCTGAAGGAGGTGCCGGATTCACTTCCGTAAGAGCCACCGGGGTACGTGCTAATCACATTTTCACCCGGGCTGGCAATCCAAACGTCGGCGGTGCCATAGTTTGAGAAAGAAGAACGCGCATCCCAATCCGTGGTAGAGGCAATACCTACCACAGAGCCGGAGATGGACGCCGGGTAGACGCGGGCACTGGTATTTTCGTTGCCCGCAGCTGCCACAAGCACGACGCCGGCTTTATTGGCGTAAGAGATCGCTTGGGACAGGGCCGGTGAAGGATAGGAAAGATCAAAGCTCATGTTCACGACATTGGCTTTGTTTTGGACGGCGTAATAAAGAGCGGCCACGATGTTGGAAAGATTGCCCGTACCGTTAGAAGAGAAGGCCTTCAAGGGCAGGATTTTGGAGTTGGGTGCAACAAGGTGGACCAGCCCCGAAGTCATTGTGCCATGACCAAAGGCCACGTAGGGCGAGCCATCCAGAATGGCGGCGGAAGATTGATCAAGAATAGCGGCGCTGGACTGTTGCACGACCGCAGGCTGCGCGTTCGATGAAGTCGTGGTGCTTATGCCAGTGGAAGATACGTCGGGCCATTCCGAGGCGCCCTGCTGATTGCGGGTGAAGTCGTAGCCTTGGAGGAGAACGGGGGAGAGAACTGGATGGTAAGGATCAACGCCCGTATCAATGACGGCGACGATGCCCGTGCCGCCTACGTTAAAACCGCTCTGCGCATCGGGAAGACGAATGATCTGAGCGGCAGGTTGCGCCGCGTATCCGTGAGTGACCATTGTGCCGTAGTAATTGACCAGGGTAGTGTCGTAAAGTCCCGAGGAAATGCCGTTTAGAGGGGGCTGGGGAATCGGCAGGAGCTGGTCGGGCTCAATGCTCTGGATCCCAAGTAGTGAATCCACGAGATTCACGGTGAAGTTCAAAAGATTAACCACCAAGTTTTTGGACGAGGTCACCAGGAAGGTTTGGTTGACATTGCCGTCTAAGGAGCCCTTGACCTGGCATCCCAATAGCGAACAGAGATTAAGGACAGAGGACAGGCCCCCTGATGTGCGAACGATATAGCGGTTCTGGGCGGCAGCTGGGCTAGTGCCGACGGCGAAAAGAGCGACCAGGATGATGACAGTATAGAGTTTGCGTTTCATAGTGTTGGTCCCTTAAAGGGTCTCCGCTTCTGAACCAGCCACACATTCGCACAAAGGAATACTTGCTAAGTCTTGTGGAATCTTCCCTTTGAGCAAATAGTACGAGTGGTTTCTTTGTGCCAATCAAAAGCTATAAGGGATTCTGGTACTTCTGTACCAAAATGGGACCCCCTTGCAAAAAGCATTCCGGCGACCGAGTTCATCTCTTGCCTCCGGGCATGTTACCTAAAGCATTTCGCAGGGAAATGACAATAGGGTCTTCACCGGAGCCGGGGACGGAAAGCTCCAAATCGCCGGAGTTTTCAATCTCACCGGAGAACTCTCCAAACTGATTCGTCGTGGCGATAACGCTGTTTCCGCGGCGGTTAGACAGGACCACCTGGATGGCTTGCGGCATGACGCCGACGTGGCTAAGGTCGAGTAACTGGCCTGTGATGACGAGGCGGTTGCCACCCGGTTTGGGTTCGATCTGGACATCGATTTGATAAGGGTCAGCTCGGTAGAGCATTTGTCTTGTGCCTATTACGACCGAACGGGCTCCGGCGACGGCTGGTTGCAAGAAGCTGTCAAACAGTAGTTCGACCAGGCCCCGAGATTCCCTTTGCTTCACCGTGGCGCCTGTTACTACAAAAGCTGTCTTGGCCAATCGCACGGTAGCGGCTGAAGGCTGATAGTTGGCCTCGGCGGCGGCTACCTTGCTAACTTTGCTCCACAGAGAGACGGTCTCCTTGCAGCGCACACAGCCAGTTGCGAGGTGCTTCTGCATTGCCGCTTGCCGGTCGCTGGTGTGTGCGTGATTCACGTAATCGATCCACTCCGGTGTTGAAAAATGCTTCATAAGTCTTCCCCCGTTTCGGTCTACCTTGACCCCCGCTCCCCAGCGGCGGCAGAGATTCAACATCTCTCGCTGCATAAGGGGGATGAGAATGGTGAAAAATATAGCTTGGACTTATTTATATAAGTCTTTTATTTGTAGTTAGTTGGCCGATCAGAACGAAGGGGGCCCAGAAGTAGGGGTGGGGGTTTTCCTGGCGGAGCAGCATCATTGCGGACTGAAGGGAAACGGCCATGTCGCCGGTCTCCGTGAAGTTCTTGTAGAAGGCCTGCATCAGTTCTGCGGTGCTGCGATCGTGTACATCCCAGAGGGAGAGAAGCAGGGAGGCGGCGCCCGCGCAAAATAGGCCACGCTGGAGGCCCAGGAGTTCGTCGCCAGCGGCTACAACGTTCATCCCCGTGGCACAGCCGCTGAGAGTGACGTGACGGGCGGACAACCGCATCTGATAGAGGTCGTACAAGTTCAGGTAGCCATCACCGAGCTTGATGCCGGAGAACATCGGGTTGTCCTGGCGATAGGTACCATGAGTGGCGATGTGGAGGATGGCGCTCTGCGCCCCCTTCTTTTTGAGAATGTCCGCAGTGGCCTGTCCGCCGAGGAAGAGATCTGTTTGCGGGAGGATGGAGGCGACAGATTGCACCTCAGCCAGGATATGCGGTGCACGTTCGTCTGGGATTCCCATGACGAGAGATGCGGCCATGTTGCTCGGTGGCTTCTCTTGGCAGAGGGCAAAAACGGTGGCGCTGGGAGCATAGGAAACGGTGTGAGTGTCACACAGGTAAGTGTGGCCATTCTTGAGTGCATGAAATGGAAGAAAGTGAAGAGATCCATGGGGGACAAAGATCAAATGTTTTGCCTGAAGGTGGGAAAGTAAAGGCGCGAGGAGCTCCGCATAAAGGGCTTCCAAATGGCTTTGCGTGGCTTGAAGCAGCGGTTGCTCAAACCGCTGCGTGTAGGCCGAGCCCATGCGAAATTTGGAGAGCTGGAATCGGAGAAGTTGCAAGAAATGAACGACGCGCGAGAAGACGGTGATGGGAGAGATTTCAATGGAATTGCGGGTGACGACTGCGGCGACTAGACGGTCACCTGTCGTGTAGTATTCGATGAGCGCGGCCTCTTCGGGGATAGCGGCTTGCAAATTTTCGAGGGAAAAATCCCCCGGTGCTTCCAGAGTGGCATTCTCACGTTCGTGAGCGGGGAGTTCTCGCAAGGTGCGCAAAAGTTCGTTTTCGTGGGAGAGCGCTTTTTCCTGAAGCTGCTGGAGGCGTTTGGCGGAGGTGTCTTCGGGGCGCAGTTGCTCGAGTTCGATGCGGTGGTAATACCAGTTGAGCTCTTCGCGGAGGTCGCGAATTCTTCGCACGAGTTCGCTCTGGCCGGCATCGCCCAAGGGCAAGCTCTGGCCGCCCTGAAAAATCATCTCGGTCATGCTGCGGGATTTTGCGGCCTCGATGCAGGAAAAGGCTTCAGCGAGAGTCGCTTCGCCGCCATCGCCGCTGAGGTGCAAATCGACGAGCGCCTCGTAGACTTGCAAGCGATTTTTTACGAAGGAAATCTTCAGCTCCTCGGCGTGCAAACGGCTGCGCAGAGCTTCCAGAGATTTGCGCGCTTCTTGATAGGCTGAATAGGCGGCGGGGCGGTCGCCGCTTGTTTGGGCGAGCTGGCCGCGCAGGAAGTGAGTCTGGTAAGCGAGGACCGGCGTCTGAAGACCTGAAATTTTGGTGATGGCAGCGTTCGTTTCCGATTCTGCAGCAGGGAGTTCTCCAACCTGCAACGCAATGCGGGCGAGCAGAAGATGCGCGAGAGCAGCTTTGCCGTGAAGCGCGGATTGATCGAAAAACTCAGCGGCACCGGCACAGAGACGGCGCGCTTCAAAGTAGCGGCCTTCGTGGAAGAGAAGAAGGCCCTGATAGAGGTCGAGGAGCCAGGGCCAGACGAGATTTTTTTCGGTGGCGAACATCGCTCGAGCTTTTGTGAAGCGTTCGAGGGCGTGGACGGTTTTTCCCTGCTGGCCATAGGCGATGGCTTCGTTGGCGAGTGACTTGGCAGCTTCGTAGCCCATGCCGAGTTTTTCAAACCGAACGCAAGCCTCGCGGGCCATTTCGCGGGCTTCTTCGCTGAGGTTCAGCTCGAGATAGATCTCCGAGAGATCCATGTGGCAGAGAGCGAGATGATAGGCGTCGCCGGTTACTTCACAGGCGCGGCGGGTAGCAAAAAGCATTTCGATGGCGCGGCTGTACTCGCCGCGGAAATAGTACAAGTAGGCGATATTGTAGTCGGCCTGGTCGCGAAGAAGGGGCATGTCGTAGCGGACGCAAAGTTCGCGAGCTTTGCGGTAGCAATCGAGGGATTTTGGAAAATCGTTCAGGCTGATGAGGCACATAGCCATGTTGTGGAGCGTAATGGCCACGCGTTCCCAATCCTGGGCCTCGGAAAGTGTTTTGTAGGCGCGCTCGTAGTGAACCATAGCCTCTTCGAAGCGGTCCTGGCGGTGGAAGATGTTGCCAACGTTGTTGTCCAGGCTGGCGATGCGTCTGGTCTCACCGAGCTGGGTAAAGATTTCTCTGGCTCGCTCGGAGGACTTGAACGCGCGGTCGTATTCGCCAAGCAAAATAAGCGGCTGGATGGAACTGAGGAGAGTGCGGGCGGCGTCTTTCCAATTGCCGAGGGATTCATACATTTCAAAGGCCTGGTCGTGAAGATCGACGGCGGCGCGATTGTCTCCACAGGCGTAGAGCGCGTTGGCTTTGGCGCGAATGCCCACGGCTATAACTTCTTTTCGGCGGAGCCTGCGGGCGATCAGAACGGCGGCCTCGGCAAGGTGCAACGCTTCTCGGGTGTCCACGCGGATTTTTTCGAGGACCAGATCAGCAAGTTGCGTTACGACCTGGCTGCGGACGAGCGTCTTGTGGCGGGAAAGAAATTTGCGGCGTTCCGGATCGTTCTTAATATGGGCAAGTTGGGAGAGAAGTTCTTCGCGCGGGATCCTTTTGACAGCCGAGGGCATCAGTCAAATCCCAATTCGGCGAGATGCTTGCGCAGGCGGTCCATGCATTTTTGGCGGGTAAAGCCGATGGAACCGACGGCGAGGCCCAATTCCGCCGCGACTTCATTGTAAGGGCGCGCGGGACTGACAAAGAAGAGAAGTTCCACCAAGCGACGACACTGAGGAGAGAGGGCAGCCATCGCGTCGCGGAGCATCTGTTCTTCCTGTGTCTGTTGCACGAGTGCTTCTGCGATGGCCGGCGTCACAGGTACAGGAAGATCCGGTTCCGCGTCGCGGCTCACGAGACGCTGCTGTTGCTGCTTCCAGCGGTAGCATTGATGATGAGCGACCTGCATGAGCCATTTAGGGAGCGCGCGCGGCTCGCGCAGTTCTGGCAGCCGTTTGAGAAGCTCAACGCAAGTTGCTTGAAAGACATCGGCGGCTTCGTGGGGAGGTAATCTGTACTTGACAGGGATCGAATAAATGAGGGCTTTGTACTTTTCGATGAGAAGAGACCAAGCCTCCTCGTTGCCGGACAGGCATCCTTTCACCAGACGCTCGTCGCTCCATGCGCGCGGGGGCGTCTTTGCCGTTTTTGTGATTACCGGGGTCATCGGCTGGCATTCTCCGCGCCATTTCTGAAATAGAGTTGCTCGACGTTCCACAGGACGTACGGCTCGAGAACAACCGGATGAAAATTGGCGATGGAGTTTTTTGCGCCGACCAAAATGTCCGGACTAGCGAGAAAAATCATTGGCTGATATTCGGCGAGAATTTCCTGGACGCGATCATAGAGCTTTTTTCGTTGTTCGTAACCTGGCGTAGAAAGCTGCCGCTCCATGAGGCGGTCGATTTCCGCCTCCCAAGATGTGGCTGGATGAGATTGCGAGGGATTCCAGAGATGCGTGCCACCGCTGGACAGCCATACGTTGAGATTGGGAATTGGATCGGTGTCAAAACTTGCGAGTCCCAGGACGCAGGCATCGTATTGCTTGGTTTGCGTGACGCGGTCGATCAGAGAGCGAAATTCTAGAGGGACTACCTGAACGTGCATGCCGAGCTGTTTTAGATCGTCTTGAAGGAGCGTGGCCATTTTGGTGCGGTCGGCGTTCGAAGAGCTGGTCAAGATCGAGAATTCCACAGGTTTGCCGTCGGAATCGATGAGCACTGAACCACCGTCCGGTGCGGTGGACCAAGAAAAACCGGCTTCCTTCAGTAGAGCACGGGCACGTTCGAGGGAGCGAGGCGGATGCGGGATGGACGCATCGACCCAGCGGCGATCCCCTGGCGTGACCGGACCCCAAAGCGCGGCGCCGCGCCCCTGATAAACAAGGCGAACGATGGCATCGCGATCGACGGCAGCGGAAATGGCTTGACGAAATTTTACTTCGCGAAACCATTTTTGCTTGCGCGCCATTTCCGGGGCGAATTTTTCTCCAAGATCGTTCAAATTGAAAAAGAGAAAGTTGAATTCGAGACCCGGGCCAGCATCGGCCATGGTGTAGCCGTGCTGTTGGCGGGAGAGGACAGAAAAATTATCCGCACCAAGGCGGGTAATGACATCAGTTTCACCAGATTGAAAGCGCAGGACCTGTGCGTCGGCGCTCGGGACAAAGAGAAAAACCAACTCGTCCAGATAGGGAAGACGATTTCCTTTGGTGTCTGACTTCCAGTAATAGGGGTTGCGCTCGAGAACCAATTTTTGCCCGGCGACGTATTCTTTCAGTCGAAAAGGGCCGAGACCGGCCCATTCGTTGGGCGGAGTGGAAGGCGTCCAGAGTTGGCCGAGCTTGCCCTCCTGGTAGGGTTTCTCAAGGAGATGACGGGGCAAGATGGCGAAGCCGTCGAAAAGTCTTTCTTCGGCTCCGTGGGGCTTGGCGAACTCGAAAATGACCGTATGCGCATCGAGTTTGCGCACGTTGATAGGTTTTCCGCCGACAATTAGCTGGTCGCGCTGGGTTGCGTGAATGTTTTCGTCGAGGTAGACGCGAAACGTGAAAAGCACATCGTCGGCATCGAGAGGATGGCCATCCGAGAAACGCAATCCCTGGCGCAAAGTGAGCGTGTATTGAAGACCATCCGACGAGACCTTCCATGCCTTTGCAAGAGCGGATTCTGTGAGTTGCGTCGAGCGATTGATGTGAATCAAGTCGGCTTGCATGGCAGCAATGACTTCGCGAGAGATGGTTTCTGCCGCGGTCAATGGGTTCAGAGTTTTTGGCTCGGCGCGGAGCGATACAACGAGACGTCCGCCTGAGCGGCCGATTTCTCCTGGCAGGGTGAGCAATTCTTCCTTTGCAGTCGCTTGCTGAGGAAGGCCCTTGGCTGGCACGGAACAAGTTGACGCGCAGGCCAGAAGCAAGCTCAAGCTGATGCAGTGTCGCCGCGAAAGTGGCTGTTCTTTTCTCACGTTTGGTTCCAACTTTTCTTCTCATTTAGATTGTACGCCCCGGCGCGCTCCTGCAAAGCACTGGCGAGACCGAGGTATCCGAGAAAGAACGGCACAATTGCGAGAGCGGGCAGGTACATCCACCAATAAGAGACCAACACGCTGTACTGCTGGAGCGTGGCCAAGAGATTTCCCCAGCTGGACATCGGTTCGGGTACGCCAAGCCCAAGAAAAGACAACGTCATTTCGGCGAGCACGAACTGGGGAACAAGAATCGCGGCTTGCGTCAGCAGGACGCTTCCTGTCTCCGGCAGGATGTGGCGCCGTAGCAGGTAAAAATCGGATGCGCCGAAGCCTCGCGCGGCGCGCACGAAATCGCGTTCCTTCACGCTGAGAACAACGCCACGGACCAGTCGCGCAGGCCGTGCCCATCCGACCATGCCAATGACGACCACGACGAGGAGAAAGGCTTCGAGTGGGCTGACGGAAAGAGGCAAAAACGCGCGAAGCGCAAAGAGCAAATACAGCCATGGAAGCGCCAGGAACAGTTCAGCAGTGCGCATCAAGAATTCGTCTCTCCAGCCAGAGTAGTAGCCGGCCGCCAGGCCGATGAGCGCGCCGAGAAACAAAGTGATTCCAGCGCCAAGAAGACCGGCGAGGAGCGAGACTTGTCCGCCATAGAGGATGCGCGAGAGCTGATCGCGGCCGTACGCATCGCCGCCAAGGAGACAGATTCGCGCATCAGTGGCACCGAATAGATGCAAATGGGAAGGCACGAAACCAAGGAGGCGGTAGCTCGCACCGCGCGTGAAGAAGTGAAGAGGAACGGGGGCAGACGCGTCCTCTTGGTATTGGTCGAACGAGCCTTCTCGCAAACGAAGTGGATAGAAAAAGGGACGGAGATGGAAGTGCCCATGCGCATCCACCAGGTGGACGCGCATGGGAGGAAGATAGGGACGCTCGCGGTCTTGCGCCACAGGATCATACGGCGCGAAAAATCCCGCACCAACGACAACGCAGTGGAGCACCACGAGAACGATGAGCCATCTCTTGAGCTTGCGAGGACGCGTCATTTTGCGCTCGCGGTGGTCCGAATTCGAGGATCGGCCCAGTAGAGGAGAGCGTCAGCGACCAGGTTTCCAGCGACCAGGAACAGCATCGAGAGTAAAACGGCGCCAACGACAACGTACAAATCGCGCGCCAGAATGGCTTCCAGCAGGAGTGGGCCGAGGCCCGGCCAGCTCATTACCACTTCAATCAGCAAAGAGCCGCTCAAGAGCGTGCCGATGCTAAATCCGAAGAGGGAAATGAGTGGATTCGCGCCGGCGCGAAGCGCGTAGCGATAGAGAAGTTTGCGATGGGGTAGTCCGTGGCCGAGGGCCGCTTGTAGGAAGGGAGCCTCCAGAACTTCGGCGACGGAAGCGCGAACGTGACGCACGAGAGTCGGCAGAGCGGAGAGGACGAGAGCAATAACCGGGAGCGTCATGTGGAGTGCGAGGTCGCCAAGTTTGTGGAATGGCGAAAAGCTTTCAAAGCCCACAGAGACAAGGCCTCCCGTTGGAAACCAGCCGGTTCGGACCGCCAAGATTAATAAGCCGAGAGCCAGCACGAGATCGGGAATGACGAGGAGTGTTGCAGTGGCGCCCGAAAGGATGCGGTCGGGAGCGCGGCCGAGTCTGGAGGCGCTCCAGATGCCGAGAGGAAGGGCCAGCATCCAAGCGAGCAGGGTGGCTGTGACCGTGAGAAGAAGAGTGTTACGAGCACGGACCCAAAGAAGCGGGCCGACCGGGCTGTTGTAGGCGAATGAGAATCCAAGTTCGCCGTGCGCGACGGCATTCAGCCAATGGACATATCGCACGGGGAGAGGCCGATCCAGTTGATACTGTGCACGCAGGGCGGCAACAGTTTCCGGAGCGATCTGTGGATTCAGGCGCATCTCATCGAAATAATTGCCTGGAGTCAAAGCGGAGAACAAAAACGTGAGAAGGGAAACACCGAAAAGAAGAAAAACGGCGTGGAACGTTCTACGCAGGAGGTAGCGCATTATAGGTTTACTCGCATGCCTGACGTTTCAGTGTACGGGGGTGTGGCCGCAATCAGGGAGCGGGTGGCTTCGTGGTTCGGCGAGGACAGAATCTCGTTAGTGGGTCCCGACTCCACGATATGGCCGCGGTCCATAACGGCGATCTTATCGGCCAGGTGGGCCGCCATCGCGAAATCATGGGTGATGAAGAGGTACGTCAAACCGAGAGAGGCCTGCAGCTCGAGTAAGAGGTTTGAGATTTGGGCTTGCACAGAGCAGTCGAGGGCGGAGAGAGCTTCGTCGAGAATGATCACCTTTGGTTCAAGCGCTAACACGCGTGCAATCGCCAGTCGCTGTTTTTGTCCGCCACTGAGCTCAGTGGCTCTTCGGTGGGCCATTTTTCTGGGAAGACCGACGCGCTCGAGAAGCGCGTACGATTTTTCAGCGCGCTCCCGATTGGTGAAGCGCCGCTGCACAGAAAATGGTTCGCTGACGATCTCGAGTGCGGTCCATAGAGGATTGAGGGAGCTTGCGGGATCCTGGAAGACGAGTTGGATTTGCGGACGGACGTTGCGCCGTTTATTCTCATCGAGCGCGGCGACATCGACACCTTCAAACCAGATGCTTCCAGACGTGGGATTTTCGAGGCAGGCGATGCACAGTGCCAGCGTGCTTTTGCCGGAGCCGGATTCGCCGACGAGAGCGAGCGTTCCCTGGGGCGGGATAGAGAGGGACACCCCATCGAGCGCGGCGAGCTTTTCCCCCGAGCCGGCAGAGCGCCCTGCCGCATAATGCTTCACGAGATTCTCAACCCGCAAAAGTGGCTGCATGGCCTCGTTCCTGTGAGATGGTCAGCCGACAAACTTGAAACAGGCGACTTCGTGCAGCTTGTTTACTGGCGCCGCATTCGGCTCGCCGGATTTGCAAACTTCCATTCTATCCGCGCAGCGGGGCTCAAATCGGCAGCCCCCTGCATGTAACGAAAGGTCCGGCGGATCTCCAGAGATTACATGCAGACGGGCCTTGCGAAACTTTCGGTTTTCCGCGAAGTGCGTGGGCAGGCATCGCATCAGTGCTTCTGTATAGGGATGTTGCGGCGAAGAAAGCACGTTTGCTGTTGGACCAATTTCAGCGACTCGTCCGGCATAGAGGACAAGGATGCGATGCGCAAAGCCCACGAGAAGAGCGGGGTTGTGAGTGATCAGGATGATAGCCAGGCCGAGCTTCTGATTTAGAGTCCGGAATTGAAACAGGATTTCCTGTTGCGTGGTGGGGTCGAGGGACGCGGTCGGTTCATCGGCGATAACAAGCGAGGGCCGGCAGGCGATAGCCTGTGCTATCAACACCCGTTGGCGCTGTCCGCCGCTCAATTCGTGCGGATAGGAGCCGGAGATGCGCTCGGCATCAGCTGAGAACATAGTTGTGAGGAGGTGGCTGGTTTTTTCACCTAAAGGGCGCCGATCCAAGGATTCGTGCGCGGCGAGGACGTCGCTAACCTGCTGACTTACTCGCAAAGTCGGGTGCAAGGACGAGGAAGGCTCTTGGACAATTAGGCCGATGCGACCGCCGCGAACGTCTCGGAGGCGTTGTGGTGAGGCTGTCAGAAGGTCGTTCCCTTCAAACAGGATCTTCCCTTTTTGGATTTCTCCGTTGGGTGGAAGAAGACGCAAGAGGGAGGTTGCAAGGGTGCTCTTACCCGAGCCCGATTCTCCGAGGACGCCGAGAATCTCTCCTGGCGCGAGATCAAAATTGACACCCACAAGGGCCGGGCAGAACTCGCCCGCACGGGCAGCGTAGGCGACGTGGAGATCCTTGACTTCAAGAATGGGCGTCATTCCATGGACCGTGGGCGAGATATTCCTCCCACTATACATGGTCTGTTAAGAAGGTCAGGGGGACAAGACGGACGTCCGCAAACGCACACGAAAGGTAATGACGACTAGGCTCCCAATTGCTTTCGGACAGGCGAGAACGGCCTGCGGCGGGGATTGCCCAAGTCCGCAGGCCGACATCAGAAAGAACCGAGATGCGGCGCAACGCCGGGATATTTTAGCGAACAGTGTGCGCGGAGACGGGCTGGTTCTGCGTTACGTCCGCGCGGGGCGTCATGGAAACGACAAGGTATTCCCGTTCTTTGTCGTTCGACTCAATCACGCGGAGGATGAGCTTGTCCTTGTGGATGCGAAACTCAGCCGTTTCACCAATGGGCAGAAGGGCGGGATGCTTGTCGTCCTTTGGCCTAATTCTGTAGGTAATCCGTTCCGTTTGGAGGATGTATTCCTGGCAGAGAACCTCCTGGGTTTTCTTGTGCTGCCCGTCGGTGCCTAAGATTTCACCAGCCAACGTCTTACTGGCCTTCTCGGCATAACCGCAGGAAGAAGAGTTCATTTGAGTCAACACGCCTTTTTCGTAAGCGGGTTTGTCTTTGGCCTGCAGCGGAATTGCCACAATAGAGAGCGCTGCGAGCGTGAGTAATTTCTTCATATTGCCTCCTCTAGAGACGGTCACTAAAAGCATGTACGCAAAGCCCAAAAAGCGTTCTTCGGCTTACTCAGGCATAAGGGGAGGCTGGAGGCGAAAAAATATAGGTGGAGTAGCACAGGCGTCAGGATAAGAGGACTGCCAGTTTGCGACCTAAGAGAGGGCTTTCAATTTTAGGTGGGTTCTCCGAAGACCAAGGCAGGTCTACTCAGCCGTGTACGTGATTTCGAGCCGATGAATGACGAAGCAGGAGAGGACGAGTATAGCGACGGTAAGACAGAGCAAGCCAAAGACGGCAACAAACGGAGAGACGGGTTCGGCCACGATCGTGAAAATTGCCAAGGGACCGTCGACGGGCAGACTGACGGGGCAGAGATGCTTCAAATAGAAAGTGACGCTCAGCCTCTGGGCCCAGGCAGGAAAGATCGGAGCGACCGCTTCCCATCCCATTATCAGAACGCCAGGAATGATGGGATTCTTGAAGAGCAGGCTGAGAGCGAGAAAGACGGCGCCGTAGCCGAGACATGTGAGAGCCGTTACCAGAAGATAGGAGCCCAATTGGCTGAGGCCGGGGCCGTCAAAGACGTAAGATCTGCCCTCGGAACCAAAGCGCGCGTAGATGAGGCAGAAGCAGGCAAAAACGGCTGCCTCGAAGAGTGCGATGGAAATAATCGCGCCGGCAAGAAATTTTCCAACGACCAGGACTTCTTTTCTTACCGGAACCAAGAATTGGTAATGGAGAGTGCGTTGGACCATTTCGCCGCGGAATAGCCAGGTGAAGATGCCCATGCAGGCGAAAAAGATGCCGAGGCGGATGTAGTAGAACTGGATGATGCCGGCGAGGACCTGGGTGTCTTCCGCGAGGTCCATGCAGGGCGCTGGACAGTTGGCCTCGGTGACGGGATGGAAGATGTCGTGGGCACCGAGGAATAGCGCGGGAATCAAGGCGAGCAGATAGACCCAAATTCTCCGGCGAGAAAAGAGATTACGGCGGACCTCGTTGCGCACAAGGACAGAAATCTGGCTGGCGTAGAGTCGCCAAGGTTGCTCTTTGAGCGAACTTTGGACGCGAGCTATTGATTCTTGAACGCTCATGCCGGGCCGCCATCCGATCCGATGAGATATTGGTAGATGGAATTCACGTCGTCGTCGGCGGGTGCGACTGCATCGACTTCAACGAGACCGGCGGATACGATTTTGTTGAGCAGGAGGGAGAACTGCTCCGCATCGCGCGTGCGCACGAGGACGCTCCGGCCATCATTCAGAATTTTGGCTTCAACGACGTGATCGAGTTCGAAGGCCGCGGACGCCAGCTTCGCGGCATTCGAGCAACGAACGAGGATCTGCATGGGATGATCGCGGACTTCGCGGCGAACCTCGCGAATCTGGCCCTCGGCAACCACGTAGCCGCTGCTCATCAGGACGACGCAGTCGGAGATGCGATCGACTTCCTCCAGAATGTGGCTGGAGATGATGACGTGCATTCCCTGTTTAGCAATGGCCTGGAAGAGCGCGATCGATTCGGAGCGAGCCATGGGATCGAGGCCGTTGAGAGGTTCGTCAAGGACTAGCACGGAGGGATGATGTGCAATGGCCTGAGCCAGGCGCATGCGCTGACGCATTCCTTTGCTGTAACCGGCCACCTTGCGCCGGGCCACTTGCGCCATGCCGGCGCGCTCGAGGGCTTCGTTGGTAAGCTTCGTGGCCTGGTCGTGAGCAAAACCATGGAGACGCAGCGGCCAGTAGATGAAGTCGTAGCCGTTCGTGCCGGGAGGGAAGGAGTCGAATTGCGTGCAATATCCCACTTGTCGAAAGAACTCGATAGGTTGATCAGGTGTAAGGCCGAGGACGTAGATTGCGCCTTGTGAGGGCTTGATCAGTCCGGTCAGCAAGTTCATCAAGGTGGTTTTGCCGGAGCCGTTGGGGCCGACGAGACTGGTAATGCCCGGTTCGAGGGAGAAGGTGACTTTGTTGACGCCGAGAACTTCTCCATAGAATTTAGACACATTCTCGAAAACGATTTGGCGCGTGTCGGGAGTCATCCGCGCACCGTTTCGCGGGCGCGCAAGCGCACATTTAGAATCACAAGGAAAGCAGACAGACGAAAATCATCGCGCCCCAGGCAGCGGGAACCGGGATTTCGTTCCATCCGATCGAGCCGAGGAGTCCGGAGCGATCACGGAATCCACTCGCCACAATGAGCCGAAACATATAAGAGAAATTCAGAAGTCGGCCCCAGTAGGTGCCCATGATGGCGTTGAACATTTCACCGAAGCCCGCGGGAATGAAAAATGTGATGAAGATTACGCCCGTCGCGACGATTCGCAATTTTACCCATGCGGATACAGCCAGAGAAATGAGGGAAAGCATCAGAATCCAAATCGCAGAGCACAACACGATGGGGACAACCATCCATAAGTGCGACCATACCCAGCCATTACTTGCGAGCCCGGACTGCAGGCTGAACAGGAGCAGGCAGGGAACCCAAGTGACAGCGGAAAGGAGCAGCCCGAGGACGGCAAGTTTTCCGAGCACATAATCGGCACGGCTGAACGGACGGCTCAGAAAAAGAGGAAGGGCGCCATTAGTCAAGTCTCCAGAGATGAGGACCGGGCCGACCCAGCAGTTCAAGAGAAAGGCAGCCTGTGTCTGAACCATCAGGATGATGGTGAAATATTGGCTTTCGACAGAGAACAAATCGGCCGAGCGCAATTGCATTAGCAGTTGCACAGTTTTGTTGTTGGCGATGAAAATGTACCCGGCAAAAAAGAGGCAGGGAATGATGGAAAGAATCAGCAGGAGCACGAAGAAGCGAGACTTGAAGAGGTCCGCGAACGCATAGCGCGTCAAGACGAAAAAGCGCGACCACTCCGAAGTAAGAGAGCCGGCGTAGGAATTGTATCGGCGCTTATAGACGGCCATCTGCCGCTCCGGTCTGTTCCATGGCGTTAAGGAAGATGTCTTCGAGCGAATCGCGCCGGTGATTCATACGGCGAATTTGCACGCCGCGATCCGCAGCTACTTTGAACACTTCCTTGATTTCGACGCTGTCGGGCATGACCACCTTGATGCGGCCATTGCTGAAGACCGCGCATTCGCAACCAAGGCTCTCGAGGGATGAGGTGAAAGTTGCCTCGGCGCCGAGGGTTTCCAGTTCGAGGAACTTGCGGTTGGCGCGGCGCTCTTCGACAAGGTTGCAAATGGAGGCGATCTGTCCGTTGCGGAGGATGAGAACCTCGTCGCAAGTTTCTTCCACATCGCGCAGGAGATGCGAGGAGAGCAGCAGACAGATATCGCTGGCCTCCCGGATCTCGCGAATGAGCTCGATCAAGCGTTTGCGTGCAGGCGGGTCCATGCCATTGGTTGGTTCGTCCAGAATGAGGACTTTAGGGCCGTGCGAAATCGCCTGGGCCAGCTTCGCCAGTTGTTTCATGCCGAGAGAATAGGTTCCCACCGGGCGATATCGCGCTTCGCCCAAGCCTACGTAGACAAAAGCTTCGTGCGCGCGCTCCATCGCCTGTTCGGGAGGAAGGCCGGAAATCTCCGCCATGTAGCGAACAAAACGGACGCCCGACATTTTTGAAATAAATGCGTCGTTCTCGGGCATGTAGCCGACAAGAGAGCGAAGCGCCTTACCGTTCGTGTGAGAATCTAGCCCGAGTACTCGGACGCTCCCTTTGGAGGGAGTGTGAAAACCCAAGATGGTGTTGATGAGAGTGGACTTCCCGGCGCCGTTGGGCCCGAGCAGGCCAATGGCGCGACTCTTCAGAATGCCAGTGAGACCATGGAGAATCGTTCGGCCGCCGAGTTGTACTTCGAGCCCATCGAGCTCGATCGTTGGAGTCATCATCTACAAATCATTACGGATTGGCCTGGCGTGAAGTTCCATGTTCTGACAAACCAAGCAAGTGAAGCAAGGTGGGAAAAGCTGGATTCAAGTCCAAGAGCTTACCGCTGCTCGCCACCTCAATGCGATCGCTTTCCCCATAGGCACACATCACACTCGGCTTGGAGTCGGCTGCCAACTGCTGAAGCACAGCCAACTGCCCGGAATTAAGCTGCGAAGCAAGCGGTTTCAGGATCGGGCTGAGATTTTGATAGATCATCGCGGAGAAGTTCGCCTGGTTATCGCTAGGTAGCAAAGCGCGAAATGAGGCTGAGCGTGCGAGTGACGTGTCGTTTGCGTGAGTTTGTAGCGCGGCGAGAATCAATGCTCGAGAGGGCGCCACGATCATATACCCGTCCGCAAAGGTGTAGTCGTACTCTGTCGAAAGCCCGACGGTTTGCGATTGAACGGTGTAAAACGTCCGGCCACCGACCTGTTCCTGGTTGAGAGTTACGCCGGGCCGATTCGATTTTTGCGCTTCGCGGTTAACGGCCTGGACCATTTTTTCCATAGCAAGCTGGAGCGACCCCGAATTGTTCACTTCGATGATTGCTTTCCACGAAGGAGTAGGAAGAACCGGGCCGTCAAGAGCCAACGTCATCTCTCCGCCCAGTGCACTCGCCAGGTCGTTGCGAATGTCCAGGCCGAGCTCCGCATTTGCCTGAGCGAGATTTTGGCTGAAATTGGGATCGGAGGCGCCGATGGTGCTGAAAAGATCGTCCAACATGAGCGCCGGTTTTTTCGCGACGAAAGAAACCGCCGCGCCGGCATTGGCGGAAACATAGTCAAGCGAGCCGACAGGGGCCGGAGCGGCCAGCCAGGAAGCGACGCCATGCCGCGGGCCATTGAATTCCAGCGTGATCCGGTTGTCTCCATGATTGGAGGCCTCGCCGCGCGTCGCGATCAAATATTTTACGTCGTTGAAGCCGCTATTCCGGAGCGCGCTAGAATCCTGCGACTGAGTGTGCTTAGAGTTCAAAATCTGACCGAGATTCGCCGCGACCAGCGTTTCCGTGCCTTGGCTGTAAACGTTCAGGATTCTTTGGCCAAAGTCAGTGCTTGCGAAAAGTGTCGCCCCGGCGTCGAGCTGCGCGCTCATCTGTCGAACAGAAGCCGCGTCGCCACCGACGACAAGCATCTTCGGCCTGACGAGCATGATCATTCCGCGGTCACTGCCCGTGAGGGAAGAGAGCGACTGCGAATCCACGACGCGCAATTCGGACGCGCCTTGCGTAGTCGCCAAGGTGGCAGCAAGGTGATTCTGCAAAAAATCTTTCAGTCCGGGCTGCCGCACCTCGGCTAGAAGCAAGGGGCCATGTTCGTCAGTGGCCGAGAATCCTCCGACCGTAATCACCACTTCGTCGCCCAAGTACTGGCTTATGGCCTGAATTTGTTCAATCAATTCCTCGGGAGTGGGATGCTGATTCGACTTACCGCTCTTGTTCCACCAATCTTGCAAAACCTGACTTTGCGAAAGCTGCTGCTGGAAGATTTGATTTGCCTGTTTGAGCGCGTCGCCAAGATTGGGGATGCCGATATACAGGACCGTATCCGCAGGCAACAAGGGAAGGATCTTGCTCTCGTACCGCGGGCCTGGGGTCTGGATTTCTTCGAGTTTTGCGCGAAGCTTTGAGAACTCCGCGAGCAGAGCCAATTCATGATCCAGGTCGTTACTCCATCCAATCTCTTCACGAACGGGAACAAGGCCGACGCTCTGCGTTGTTGCCACCTGATCGCCCGAGTGCAGGATGGATTCCGCCCCAGCGTGCTTAACGTGGACTTCTCCCTCAATCACGGAGACGCGCGAGCCTTTGGTGCCGGAGTTCACGGAAAAGACGGTGCCAGTGACGGCTACCGTGCAATCCGGGGCGCTAACGTACAGGTGCCCGGTGTGACGTTTCGCGGCCTGCACGATGATGATTCCCTGGTCGAGATGGATGGTGGTGTCGCGACGGGTCGCGCTGACCGCCAATTGGGCGCGTTGATTCATCTCCACTTGGGAGCCGTCCAAGAGCCTCACCTTGGCGTGGGAGTCGGCGGCAGTGCGGATGAATTCACCCTGGCCGACTTCGTCACCCAATTTTAATGCGTGCTCGCCAGTTGGGCCAACGAGATACGCTTGCCCGGCGATGGAGTCGATTCGCGCGCGGCTCCCAGGAGGGCCTGCAAAGTACCAGTTGCGGCCAGTCCAGACAACGGCAACCAGTAAGGCCATTGTTGCTGCAACCAAAGACAGTTTGACAAAGCTCCATTGGAAACCGCGTGACGCTGGTTCCATCCGCCAGTTGACGCTCGTCGCGCCTTCAACTCCACGGCCATGAGCATAGGAACGGCAGGAGACACATTCTCGTAAGTGATCTTCAACGATGAGGGCGCGAGCCGGAGGCAGCTCTTGCTGATGAAAGGCGGGCAGCAAGGAACGAATATCAGCGCACCCACGGATAGGCTGAAACGCATCGGTTGCCGCTTCCTCGCCCAGCCCTGCTTGCAACTTGTGCCACACGCGCTCGGCGGACGCAGAGAGCGTCTTAGCGTCGGGCTGTTCGCCACGGAGTTCGGAGATCGCTTGATCCAGGCGATCGTCTTGCTTTGATCGAAATAATTTCATGATGCACCTTTTAAAATGCCACGGAGGCTTTTCTTAAGTCGCGCCCGAGTCCTATGCAGAGTTACTGCGACCACTGCCTGGGAGGTGTTCATCATCCGGGCAATTTCGGGGTTATCCAGTCCTTCGATATAGCGCAAAGTGAACATCTCCGCGGTCCGGGGATTGAGCAGTGCAAGCTCCCGGCGAAGCCAATTCTTGATTTCCAGTGAGGAATGCGCACGTTCCGGTGAAAGACTCGGATTGGATGGCAGCTCGTCAGCGGCTTCGACCGGCACGACTTCTCGATGGCCTCTTGACCGAATTAGATCCAGAGCGGCGTTGACTGCCGATCTGTGTAAGTAACTCTGAAGATTGGAGATACGGCTGTGATCGATAGTCCCGCGGGCCAATCGCAGAAAGACGGATTGTGCGACGTCTTCTGCGTCCGCCATGCTACCGGTGACCCGGTATGCGGCCTTCAGGACGCAACCCTGATGTGCACGATAGACTTCCTCAAGCTCCGCGGCTGCCTGCGTCACCATGAGATTTTCTATCGCGGCCGCCAAGCATCCCTCCTCGGCTCTTCTATAACCTAAGACGCGATAGCTAGAAACTTCTTAACATAGAATTTGCCATCCAGTGCAATTTGCATGGCCGAAAGTCCCGGCCATGTACGTGCCTTTTCCTCTCCTGCAGTTCAGCTCGAATCCCAATTGGACGCCGCGCACGAATCCACTTGCTTCTTTTTGGTTTATCTCAAGAAATGCCACTCACCATGCCGCTATATGGCCGATAAGTTCGCAAATTTCCGTGTAAGGCGTGAGTTTTGTTCTTCAGGTATTCGGAATTTGAACAAGGGATTAGCTTCTTCTAAGTTGTTTGCTACGAACATTTGCGAGGGGAATTACAGAAGTATTACAGAAGCCCAGCGAGGCGCGTGCTAAGTTTGGAATCATGAACATCAACATCGTTGAGCGCGACAAAACATTCTCTGAACCCGTCAACTGGACCACCACGCTTTTCATGCTTGCCTTTCACATCGGAGCGATAGCTGCGTTGTTCTTTTTCACGTGGAAAGCTCTAGCTTTTGGGCTTTTTCTGTGGTGGGTCTCAGGAAGTCTTGGTATTGGCATCGGCTACCACCGGTTGCTCACTCACCGGGGCTACAAGACGCCAAAATGGGTGGAGTATTTTCTTACGATCTGCGGAACGCTGGCCCTCGAAGGCGGACCGATCGCTTGGGTTGGCACGCACAGGGTTCACCACCAGAAAACAGATAAAGAAGGCGATCCTCACTCGCCGCGTGATGGCGGTTTGTGGGCCCACATGGGTTGGATTCTGACCGGGCAGGCCATGCACAACAATACCAAGGAGCTTCTGCCCTATGTTCCTGATCTGCGAAAGGACAAGTTTCAAGTTTGGATCAGTGAGTGGCACTGGGTTCCGCTGACAGTGCTGGGCATCGCAATCTTTGCGATCGGCGGCTGGCCCTTTCTATTGTGGGGGGTTTTCATGCGAACAGTCGTCGGCTTGCACGCCACTTGGCTTGTAAATTCCGCGACGCACATGTGGGGGTCGCGGCGGTTCATGACGGACGATACTTCCAAAAACAGTCTTTGGGTCGCCATACTCACATTCGGGGAAGGATGGCACAACAATCATCACGCCGTTCCTCAATCGGCGCGTCACGGTCTTGCGTGGTACGAAATCGACATGAACTGGTACGGGATCTGTGCCTTAAGAGCACTCGGGCTAGCGAAAGACATCAAGCGGCACAAACTTACAGAGCAAGGGCATGCCGGAGAGAGACACACCGCGATCACCGCCCAAGTGTCCCAAGCAGGCGCTCCGCAGGCGATACCCAGCGGCGACTGAACCACACCCATGAGACTGGCGCGGGATCAACGAGGCCACCAACCGTCTTTGTTGTCCTACCTAAGGTGGCGCTGACCCAGCACTGGCGTAAACTAAGACGTCATGCGCATCACGCGCCGCACCAAAGCGATCGTGTTCTTTATTGTGCTAGGGGTTTGTCTGGTCACCCTGGCAGTCGTACTCAATGTCAGTTGGATCATTTTCCACTGGCGTCAAGTCGTTCCACTCGTACTCGGCATCATCTTTTTCGGATTGCTAATTGCAGGAGTCGTGGTCAACACCATCTTCCTGGTCCGCGAGATCCGGCGAAATGAGCAGCAGGACAGCTTCCTGAATGCCGTCACCCACGAACTAAAAACACCCATCGCTTCCATCCGGCTGTACCTGGAAACCCTGGCGAGCCGGAATTTGGACGAAGCTAAGCGCCGCGAGTTTTATCGCATTATGCTGGAAGATACCGACCGGCTGCTCGGAACCGTCGAGCAAGTGTTGAGAGCTGGTGAAGTTCGTCATGCGAGCGCGCGAAAGAACTGGCAGGAAGTGCAATTTTCCACCATTGTGCGCGAGGTCCTTTCCCTTGCGCGCCTGCGTCAGAATTTACCTCCAGACGTATTGAGTCTGGGTCAGACGCCTCCTGACGAAATCGTAGTCCTGGGGAACCCTGAGGAACTCCGCACAGCCGTATTTAATCTGCTTGATAACGCCATCAAATATTCCGGGGACAAAAAAGATATCGTCGTGAATCTGCTCACACCCAATATCGACACGGTCTTGTTGCGCGTACATGATCGAGGCATCGGTATTCCGCAAAATGAAGTGAAGCGAATTTTCAAGCGCTTTTACCGCGCGACGAATTCCAAGACGGATAAGGTGAAGGGAACTGGCCTCGGTTTGTTTATCGTGCGCTCGATCGCCCGGCGCTACGGCGGCGACGCCTACGCCGAGAGTGAAGGCGAAGGGCGAGGCAGCACGTTCACTATCCGCCTCCCCAGGGTCTACCACGCATGAGCCGGATACTTATCGTTGAAGATGAAGCACACCTGGCGCAGGGGCTTCGCTTCAATCTCGAGGCGGAAGGCCATACCGTGCAGATAAGTGACAATGGTGAGGATGCCTTGAAGCGGCTGTTGAAGGACCGCGAAGGGTTTGATGCTCTGGTGCTGGATATCATGCTGCCAGGCAAAGATGGATTTTTGGTGGCGCGCGAATTACGCAGAGCGCAGAACTACACGCCGCTGCTCATGCTGACTGCCCGCGGCCGCCCAGAAGATGTGCTGAAAGGATTTGAATCCGGCGCGGATGACTACTTACCGAAGCCGTTCAATCTAGCGATTCTGATCGCACGGATCGAGAGTCTCTTGCGCCGGAAGAACTGGCTGAGTTCTGGCAATGCGGCATCAACACCAAACGAACGGCCAAGCAGCAATTTGCAGGAAATCTTTCGTTTCGACGACAAGGTCGTGGACTATCAGAACCTGCAATTGCGTGTTGGTGACCAAGTCATTCCGCTCACGATGATGGAATCCGACCTGTTTCGGTGCCTAATTAACAATAGCGGGCATCCCGTCTCTCGCAAGCAAATACTGCAGGAAGTGTGGAACCTGCACGAAGACACCGATACGCGAGCCATTGACAACTTCATCGTACGATTGCGGCGATATATTGAGAAGGAGCCTGCTAAGCCTCGTTATCTACTGACTGTTCGAGGCATCGGTTACCGGTTCATTCCCAATCCCAGCCCCAAGGGTTCGCGACAAAAGTGAATGCATCCTTGGATGCTTTACAAGTTATTGAGAGGAGTAGGCTGAACAACTGCGTCCGCTGACGGGCGATTGGAATCTTCCAAACACATCGGTGTTTATAGTCCGATGCGTATCTGCTACCTTCTGGTTATGCTTCTCGAACATCTCGGCGTCATCGGTAATTGTCAGTTCTCTGCGCTCATCGAACGCACCGGGGAAGTTGTCTGGTGCTGCTTGCCACGATTCGACTCGGAGCCTGTGTTCTCAACACTGCTGGATACCGCTCAAGGCGGTAAATTTGTCGTTGGACCGGCGGACGGCAAGCCTGGGGAACAATCCTATATTGAAAACACGAACGTCTTAAGAACGACGTTTGAGACTCCTACAGGCACGTTTCAAGTCGTGGACTTCGCGCCGCGTTTCGATCAATACGACCGGACATTCCGGCCGACACAACTTTACCGAATTGTCGAGCCCATTGAAGGCACTCCACGCATTCGCGTGGTCTGCGAGCCGCGGCTCGGTTGGTCCAAGGCCGTACCCGTGCGTCTCAACGGATCGAATCACGTGCGATTTGAAGGCTTTGAGAGCCATCTCCGTTTGACAACAGACATTCCGGTCTCCCACATTACCGGCGCGCCTTTCACGCTGACTGGAAGGCGGCACCTTGTACTGACCTGGGGTGCTCCTGTTGAAGAGCCGCTTCATCCGCTCGCCGAGCGGTTCTTAGACGAGACGCAGCGGTATTGGCAAAAATGGGTGAAGCAATGCAATATCCCGCCCGTGTATCAGGACGCGGTCATTCGCTCCGCGCTCGCACTTAAGCTTCATTGTTTTGAAGATACTGGTGCGATTGTCGCTGCGATGACCACTTCGATACCCGAATCACCGGGCAGCGGACGGACCTGGGACTATCGCTACTGCTGGCTTAGAGATGCGTACTACGCGCTGGGTGCATTCCGACTCCTGGGACAATTCGAAGAGCGCGAAAGCTTCATCCATTATCTTTTGAACGTTGCGGGTGGCGCTCCCGGCCTGAATCTATCGCCTCTCTACACTGTGGATGGCGCGGTTGGCCCCGAGGAAAGGATCCTCGAGTCCTGGCCGGGGTTCGACGGCGACGGGCCTGTTCGCGTCGGCAATCGCGCTGCACTCCACACACAGAACGATGTCTTCGGAGAAATGGTTCTTTCGTTAGTCCCCATATTCCTAGACGACCGCTTCAGTTCCGATCGTTCCAAGGCAACGCTGAAATTGCTTGAGGAACTCTCACGGAAAGCCGTCTCCGTTGCGGGGCAGCCCGATGCGGGGATTTGGGAGTATCGCACCGAATGGAAGCCACAGACGTTTTCAAGTCTGATGTGTTGGGCAGCTGCAGATCGGATGGCCCGCGTCGCTTCCTCGCATGCTCCCGCTCTTGAACAAGAGTTTCGCGCTGCTTCTGGGCGCATTCATGCTGAGATTCTTGCCAAAGCCTGGCGCCCGGACCTTGGCAGTTTCGCGGCCTCGTACGGCAGCAGGGATCTCGATGCGTCGTTGTTGCAAATGGCCCACTTGCGATTTCTTCCGATTGACAATCCACAACTCTGCAAGACCATCGACGGGATTCGTGGGGGACTATCAAAGGATGGCTGGCTCTTCAGGTACCGATTGGATGATGGTTTTGGATCTCCAACAGCAGCTTTCATCATCTGTACCTTCTGGCTGGTTGAGGCTCTCGCTGACACAGGCCGCAAAGAGGAGGCGAAAATTGTCATGGACCATGTGCATTCGTCGCTCTCCAATCTTGGACTTCTCTCGGAAGACTATGAAACGTCAGACCTGCGTATGGGGGGGAACTTCCCGCAAGCCTACTCTCATGTGGGCTTGATCCGCGCGGCCTTTGCCGCTTCACCAAGTTGGGCGGATGTCTTGTGATGGACTGAGACGGCTGCTTTCACGCTTTTTCACAGTATTCGCGAGCGCTTCGAGGCGTGGTGCTTCCACCAGCCACCATTCAACAGACGCTCGTCAATCTGATCTTCACATTCCACGGAGTTCGGACTTCGGATTTAATCGTGTAGAACAACACTGAGGAGCGAATCATTGACGCTGATCTCGCCGTCGTATTGGATGAAGCCAAGCCGGCGGAATTTATTCATGAAAAAATTCACACGAGAGCGCGTCGTGCCAATCATCTCTGCCAGAGTCTCTTGGGATACTTTGGGAAGAATCTTTTGATTTTGTCCCGGCAAGCCATAGCGCGCCAGCAGCAACAGCGTGCGCGCCAGCCGTTTCTCACTGGAATTGAAGAGCTGGTCCACCAGGTCCTCTTCGACTCGGATGTTTCGCGCCAACATGTACGCGATAAAGTGGTCGGAGAACTGATGTTCCGCGTGCAGCACCCGAATCATCTCGCTTTTTTCGATGACCAGCACGGTGGTGGGTGCAATCGTGGTCGCCGTGCCCATGCAAATGGACTGGCCCGCAAGGCACGCTTCCCCAAAAAAGTCTCCCGGTCCCAGAATTGCCACAACTGCTTCTCGGCCGGTCTCATTGACCACCGTAAGCTTTATGCCGCCTTCTTGAATGTACATGACATTTTTGGCTGGAGCGCCCTGCGCAAAGACAGTTTCTTTCGCCCGAAGCTTGGCGACTTTTCTCCCCAGACCAGCTGAGTCGAGAAACAATTTCACATCGAACGCAGCACTTCTTGAATGTGCTCTTTGGGAGGTGCTAGGGCCCCGGACCGGGACCCGTCGAACTGCGGCAGACGCCATACATCAGAATACCACGGGACGCAGCCCTGTGGACTGTTCAATATTGTACAGTACTAGCGGGGGGGGCGGTCTCACCAGCTTGCCGCTCCATGCCAACAAACCCTTAAGATTCAATCGATTACGGATATCTCCTAACTCAGGAGGGCTTTTCGCAGCGATTGGTGCACTTCCAGTCCCCCGTCGTAATCTATGTAGCCCTTCTTGCGGAAGCGATTCATGAACACATTAACTCGCGACCGGGTCGTGCCAACCATTTCCGAAAGAACCTGGTGGCTTAGAATGGGAATTTCAACTATCGGCGGACCGCTCCTATCCAAGTGCGCTAGCCGCAGGAGCACGCGCGCGAGCCGTTGTTCCGCTGAAGAAGTCAGAAGGTTCGCCACGTGATCCTGGTAGTCCTTAACGCTAGAGAGAAGATAGGCTACCAGAGCATTTGACGTTTTGTTTTTCTTGCGAAGCATCTGGAGCATCTTTGCCTTTTTGATGGTGCGGATGGAACTGGTGGTCAACGCAACGGCCGTGGATGTGCGCAGAGGGTATCCTGCGAGGCAAAGCTCGCCAAAAAAATCATGTACGCCCAGGATGGCGGTGACTGCCGCTGATTGATATTTCGTTCGGGTTGTGAGACGCACGCCGCCTTCTTGAATGTAGAAAAGCGTGTAAGCCGGCGCATCCTGCTTGTAGATATTCTGTTTGTCCCGATAGCGCGAGACCTTGCCGCCGAGGCTGGCTCCGGAACCGAAGCCAACAAGAGAAGCACGCGCCTTATTACTTCGTTTCATGAGTCGCTCCGCTGCTAACCAGCTTATCGTCATTAGCGTAACAAACCGTGCCAGATAGGACTGTGCACTAATGTACAGGTGCTCGAAAGCATTTCATGCCGGTCATTCACAGGATCACAATAACGTTAGTTTGCTGGAGGGAGGCAAGCTGAGGGGAATTCTTCGGGGGCCCGTTCACACTCAGAAAGAAGTGCGGGTCAGGCGCTTGGCCAGCTTCCGGCGCGCGCGCCAAAGTCTGGCCTTAACAGTGTTTTCTGACACGCTCAATATCTTTGCCGTCTCGTCGGTGGTGCACTCCCGCATGACGCGCAAGACGAACACAGTGCGAAGCATTGGGGAGAGTTCCTCGATGTGGGTTTTGAACGCTTGCAGTTTTTCCATGCGGGCGAGCAATTGCTCGGGAGTTAAGCCTTTGGAGACCATTCGCGCTGTGGCCAGGATTTCATCCGTTTTTTGTAGTTCGACAAAAGCCGTGGCTGGACGGGCTGCGATACTGCGGCGACGCATGAGAGCGGCGTTGATTACGATTCGAGTGAGCCAGGTCGAGAATTGGGAGCGGCCTTCAAATCCTTTCAAGCCTCGAAAGGCAGAGAGCAAACCGTCTTGCAGAGCGTCTTCCGCATCTTCGTGGTTGCCTATGACTCCCAGAGCTGAATGAAAAAGGGATTTATGATGGCGGCGAAAAAGCGTGTTCAGTGCTTGAACGTCGCCGCGCTGGCTCGCCCGTATTAATTTGTCTTCGCTAAAATGTTTGCTAGCGGCAACTTGAGCGGCCATCATTCTCCTTTTACGCCGAGAAACAGTTATCGATTTGTGTTATTTGTCTGCCTAGCAATCGTTCCAAACCTCCGCGCAGTGTTTTTCGCGACACTACCGTCAAGACTAGCTCGTGCCAGCCCCACTCCTTAGTGGTTGTCCGGATGACCGTGACGCCAAGTCCAGTACTGGTTCTGCTCGTTGTGTTTCAGCTTGGAGTAATCACGATAGTCCTGGTGCTGTTCTCCCAGGTATCGGCGGTAAGCGCGGTCTTCGTCGTTATCCCACTGGTGGTAGTCCTTATGCGAACGATCGTAGACGCGGGTCTCTTTTTTGTCGTCTCGATGTTCTTCTTGCGTCGCGGCGCTTGTACAAACTGCTAAAGGTAGGGTCAGAGCTGCGCTTATGAAGAGAAAACTGACGTGTCGGTATACGGCTTTCATTTATGCCCCTTCTTGGCCGCCAAGAGCGAACTCTGGTTTCGCAGCTGATGGCAAGTATGTTTAAACGTTCTAAGGAAGTCTGTACGATACAGAACACCCCCGTTAATCGAAGGATAAATCAACGGGCTCAAGCGCACGTCTAGGACTCGATGGTGTTCAATACTGTACAGACAAGGTTTTTCAGTGTCTGTACCTTGACTGCATAAACGGCGAGGGGGAATTGACAGGGACCGGAAGCAGGGCTGGGCCGAGTTCTTTTCACCTCCTCGCCGTTCCACGAATTCGGTTTTGGAGAAGTCGAGTCCTTCGACCGGCAGCGAAGGTAGCCTGCCGGACTTCTCCTTATCCGGATAGGTCGTTCCCCAATTATGAGTTGGCCATTCCGTGGTTGTAGCCTCCGGAATAAGATCACGGGATGGCCACTCCCTCCTTCTGAACGAACTGCCTCTCTTTTCGTTAGCGCGGTCACACACGGCCCTGCGAGTACGCAGAAAGATGTTGTGAGCTCACTCGAACAGCAATTGTCCGCAAGGATCCCAATGTGTCAGGAAGTCAAGCTATGACCCAGGAAGAAAGTCTGTTAGTTGAATAGGTTAGTGGTCGGGGCGCCGAGATTTGAACTCGGGACCTCCTGC
>CAVUYT010000017.1:0-29464 GCA_963745805.1 uncultured Acidobacteriota bacterium | reverse complement strand
CATAAACGGGAGGGTCGAGAAAGTAGCCGAGTATGCGAAATCCTAGGATGTCGCGGTAATACTCCGCCGCAGTGACGACGTCAGGCACGACGAACTGTGGCGAAATCACTCTGCATTCGACGATCGACTTGGCCTGTAGATCTCCCGTGCACCCTCTCTGTGCAGTCCGTAACACGGAACATAACATTCGGGATGTTGGTATTCAATGCTGACGCTGAGGGCAACTGAGCCCGATTGCTCAGTGTGACTGCAGCCGGGAACTTAGTGCGTTTAACCTGCGAGGCAGCTCTTAACGCCGTTTTTTTGCAGACCTGCGAGGTTTTGATTTCCTGCGGGGCCGTGGCCTTCTTTGGCTTCTCCGCAGCCGCCAGCTCGCGGCGTTTTTTGGAGGCCCAGCCGGGCTTGTTCGCCTGTCGGCCGCGCGCGATAGCTAGGGCATCCGCCGGGACGTTATCCGTGATCGTGGAGCCAGCCGCAACATACGCGCCATCGCCGATGCGTACGGGCGCAACGAGAGCGCTATCGCTTCCGATAAACACTTTGTTTCCGATCGACGTTGGAAATTTGTGAAAACCGTCATAGTTGCAAGTGATGGTGCCCGCGCCGATGTTTGATTTTGCGCCGATTTTCGTATCGCCCAAATACGTCAGGTGCATCGCTTTCGTGCCTTCGCCGATGGTGCTCTTCTTCAGCTCGACGAAATTCCCGATGCGCGCACCCTCCTTCAAGTGATTGTCCGGCCTCAATCGCGCAAACGGTCCGATGATCACGCGATCGTCCAGACGGCTCTGCGCCACCACGCAATGCGGCTCAACGGTCACGTCATCTCCAAGGAGCGCATCGCTCAGCACGCTGCCGCTTCGAATGGTGCACCGCGCCCCAATTTTCGTCTTGCCGAGGAGCTGCACGCCAGGCTCAATCAAAGTGTCTTCGCCGGCGATCACCTCCGATCGATCAGCACCGTCTCGGGCAACTGGATCGTGACGCCTGCGTCCATCAGCGCTGCGCGCTTCCGTTCACGAAAAATCGATCCACTTCCGCGAGGTCCGCGCGCGTGTTGCAACCCAGAATTTCGCGGGAATCGGCGGCGACTTCCGCAAGAACCGTTTCGCCTCTTTCCGGTCATCGTCGCAATTGTGTCCGTTAGATACAGCTCACGATGCTTGTTGTTCGGCTTTACGTGAGACAGAGCCGGCCAGAGCTTCTCAAGAGTGAAGCAATAAATGGCTGAGTTGATTTCGTTCAGCTCGCGCTGTTCGTCCGTGAGCTGCGATTCCTCGATAATGGCTGCGACCGCTGTTTCGGACTTTCGCAAAATGCGGCCATACCCGGAGGGATCGGCAAGGACTGACGTAAGAATAGTGGCCGAGGCATTTCCAGCGCGATGCGCGGCAATGAGAGCCTTGAGCGTTTCCGTGCGCACCAGCGGCGCGTCACCGGGCAATACAATTGCAAACTTGGCTCGACCCACAGCGCGGCGCGCAACCTGCATGGCGTGGCCGGTGCCGTGCTGCGGCTGCTGCAGAACAGTCTCCGCCCCGAACGGCTCAACTACCGGTGTTACTTGCTCCGCGTGATGGCCCACCACGACAATCGTTTCTCTTGCGCCCAATGGCGCGCACGCGCGGACGACGTGTTCGATGAGCGTGCGCCCTCCGGCGCGGTGTAAAACTTTTGCGAGGCTGGATTTCAGCCGCGTGCCTTTTCCCGCTGCAAGAATGACAATGGCCAAATCGTGATTAGACATAAGGGTTCTATTACTCGCCTCTCTTCCCCGTTTTTGACAATCGCCGGGAACGAACCTACTGCCGAATGTGTTCTGGACGTACTCCGGGTTCTCAACTAAAGTCGTGCTCCATTTGGCCCGCTCGAACCGAGCCCCGCGAAAGGAGAAGCCCACATGCGCACCTGTCCACGCTGTTCCGCAGCCCTTCAGGAAGGTGTGTCCTTTTGCCCCGCATGCGGAAACAGTGTAAGCGGAGCGCCGGCCACTCTACCGCCGGGGAGTTTATCCCCTGTAGTTCCAGTGGCTTACGCTGGACCTCAAGAAACCAGCGGAAAGGCTATCGCCAGTTTTATCTGCGGCCTGTTCTTCTTCCTTCTACCGGCGACCATAGTCGCAATCATCCTGGGCCATTTGTCACTGTCAGACATCAAGAAAAGCGCTGGACGGCTAAAGGGCCAGGGGTTGGCGATAGTTGGGCTGGTATTGGGCTACATGGGTGTGGTGTTCGTTCCCTTTCTCCTGATCATTGCGGCGATAGCGATCCCCAATCTGCTGCGAGCACGTATCGCGGCAAATGAAGCGTCTGCTGTGGGCACCTTGCGCACATATAACATGGCCATGGTGAACTACGTGGCGCGGTGTCAGAACGTTGGTTTTCCGGCATCCGTGGCAAGTCTCGGACCGGGAAATGGAGACTGTGACGGGGCCAATCTAGTTGATTCGGATCTCGCTGCTCTCACAACGACAAAGAGCGGATACAGATTCATCTATTCCCCCGGCCCGGCGGACAGCAATGGACACGTCGTCAGCTACACGATCACGGCGGATCCCATCACGACGAATACGACGGGAATCCGGCATTTTGTCACAGATGAGTCTGGAGTGATTCGCATCAGCAGCGGCGAGCCAGCCACCACGGACAGCCCGCCGCTCCAATAGGCTCTTTTTAGCGTGAGTCGTGGTCGACCCTTTTCAGCGGAGTCTCAGAATCTAGCTAATCCGTAGCGGCTGCGGGGGAAAGGGTTGTGAGCCGAACGTCGCGTTCGACTGGCTCCGCCTCCGCTGTCGTGATCGTCCAAAGCGAGGGGTCGGCGAGCAACCGGCTGACAAGTTGCGTATGCAGTGCATGCCCCGCCTTGTAGGCTTCGACGCGCGCCAGCAAAGGCAAACCCGTCAACGCCAAATCACCAATTAAATCCAGCGCTTTGTGCCGGCCAAATTCGTCCGGAAAGCGAAAAGGTCCGTTCATAACCCCGTCGTCGGTCAAGACGATGGCGTTTTCGAGGGAGCCACCGCGAATCAAGCCCATGGAGCGCAGCGGCTCGATGTCTCGCTCGAAACAAAATGTGCGCGCGCGGGCGAGCAGTTGCCGGAAGGTGTCTGGGTTGACCACCATTTCTATTTCTTGCTGGCCCACGAGAGGATGAGGGAAATCCACATAGCAGCGCACACGAAATTCATCGGCGGGGTAGATACCGATGCTGCGGTCACCTTCCTCCACTTCCAGCGGCTTGAGCACCTTCAAATAGCGGCGTTTGCGGCGAAGTTTGCGAATGCCCGCCTGCCCCAGCATTTGCACAAAAGCCTCAGCTGACCCATCCAGAATGGGAATTTCGATCGAATCGATATCGATGTATATGTTGTCGATGCCGCAGGAATAGATGGCCGCAAGCAGATGCTCGGTCGTCGAAAGCCACACGCCTTGTTTCATCAGACTGGTGGCATAGCTGACGCGAGCGACGTTGTGGCCTTGGGCTTCAATGGGAAAATTGTCGAGATCCGTGCGGCGAAAAACAATGCCGGTATCGGCTGGCGCCGGAAGAAGGCGCACATGTCCGAACATCCCGGTGTGCAGACCCACACCTTCAGAAAACGCCTCTCTTGCTATGGTGGATTGAAACATCGCCCCACTTAAAGGTAGCATGTTGTTGCCCACGTTTTCACCTATTTGTCCATATTTTTCAGTAACTTATAGGAACACTTGAAGGAGAATCTTGTCTTGGTGTGTCAATTAAGCATCATTTTGCCTTCCAGACGTGTCTTCTACCCAACCAATCGAACTTCAGCTCCATAGACCGCGCATAATTCTCAAGCTTCCTTTCTCATTCGGGCGGCGTCCCACCTTCTGACAATGCTATAATCGGTAAGCTGTTTTTGGCCGAGGCTTCGCGTTGATTGCAGAAGGGGACAGGTGAGGCATGAATCGAGCGGCTCGAATCGGGGTTCTTTTTGTATCGGTAGTTATCTTTTGCTATGCCGGGCTGGGTCATGTCCTCGGCCGCACTCCGGACGACAAAGCGTATAAGTCGCTCACGGTCTACAGCGAAGTGCTCCAGAAGATCCAGCAGGATTACGTCGACGAGCCGAACCTCCATTTAGTGACTACGGGATCGCTTCATGGTCTGCTGGAATCTCTCGACTCACAATCCAGCTATCTCACGCCGCGCGAGTACACGGAATACAAACAAAAGCAGGCGGCCAATGTGGGCGGAGACGCCGGCCTCACGCTCAGCAAGCGCTTCGGCTACATCATTGTGATTTCCGTCCTGCCGGATAGTCCTGGAGAAAAAGCAGGTATCCACAGCGGCGACATTCTTGAATCGGTGGCGGGCTTCACCACACGCGATATGTCCGTCGGCCAAGCCATGAATTTCCTGCGTGGCCAGCCGGGCACCGGAGTAAAAGTAGGAGTTATCCGGCGCGGCAAAGCCGATCCCGACGAAGTGGACGTTGTGCGCGAGAAGCTCGGTACCGCGAAGGCCGTTAGCACCAGGGTTGAACCGGACATTCTGGCTCTTCGCTTGCCCTCGCTTGATCCCGGACGCGCCGACGAAATACGCTCTCGCTTGGTCGACGCGGAGAAACAAGGCATACACAAAGTAGTCTTGGATCTTCGCAATTGCGGGCGCGGGCCGGTTTCAGAGGCGATTTCTGTAGCGAAGCTGTTTGTTCCTTCAGGAACTTTGTCGACGTTGCGCGGCCAAACGGTCTCCACGCAGGTTTTCTCTGCGGAACCGGGCAAAGTGGTCTGGAAAGGACCGGTTTCCTTGCTGATCGATCCAACGACTTCCGGAGCCGCGGAGGTACTGGCTTCCGCTATGGTTGCCAACCATCGCGGTGACGTGGTTGGCGAGCGCACGTTTGGGCTTGCCTCGGAACAAAAACTGATCACGTTGGATGACGGAGCCGCGCTCTTCTTGACGGTGGCCAATTATTACAATGCGGATGGTAAGTCGATTCTCGAGGAAGGCGTCCTGCCATCCGAGGTGGTCCGCGCTACTGCCGAAGACGATTCTGACTCCGGCGATGATGATAGCGGTTCGGCCGATGCGCAAAAAGAACCCGTGCCACCCCGCCCGCTGACGCCCGAGGATCCTATTTTCCGCAAGGCCCTCGAACTCCTGAAGGCGCCGCAGAAAAAAGCCGCCTAGCGTTCCGTGCTCGGCCAGCGCGGGATAACAAGGCTATTCTCTTCGTTCCAACGTGAGTCGCGCGGACAGTGTCGCGTTGCTGTTCCGTCCGCTTTGTTCCTTCTAGTGGCCCTGCTCGCATGGGGTTGCAAGAGCGAGCAGCAAAAACGACTCTCTCCTGGCCAAGTCCACGCCATCACTCGCCAAATGATGCATACGTCCGCGGGCTTCGGCAAAAAACCCGGGGACATTGCGGCACACCTCCAGTTCGACGGCACGCATCCTGACCGCGTTGACCAACTTTTTGTCGCGCTGCCTGCGGCTGCGTCCGAACAATCCCGGCGTGAGTCGGTTGCTCGACTCATTCAATCGCTCGATGGCATCGCCACTTCGAACCATCTGACCCGCGACGCCGAAACAGCCTCTGGAGCGCTATTGCGGCTGGACTATCGCAGCGCCGGCGTGATCACGAATTCGGTCCACATTGTCGCTCCCATGCCATCGCGCGCGAGTTCGCCGGCCTCTCCGCGGTCGGGCCAGAAGAACGGCTCGGCCCGGCTGGCCATCATCCTGGATGATCTGGGCAGCGATCGTGCTGCCGCCGACGCGATCTTTGCTTTGCCTTATCCCCTGACCATTTCTGTCCTGCCCAATCATGCGCATTCCGTTGACATTGCGGTAGAGGCGCATCGCCGCGGCTACGAAGTTATGTTGCATCTCCCCATGCAATCTGTCGGAAACGAGATGCAAGAAGTCCAGGAGCTTCACCCAGGAATGCCCGCGAGCGATATCCCCGCGCTCTTCGAACAGATGATGCAGAGTGTTCCGAATGCTGCTGGCGTCAACAATCATCAAGGTTCTCAAGCCACTGCCGACACCGCGCTTATGGAAGAGTTGATGCCCGTCCTTCAGAAGTGGAATCTCTTTTACGTCGACAGCCGGACTACTGCCGCGACTGTCGCTTACGACACCGCCCAGCGCCTGGGTGTGCGTTCCGGTTTCCGCAATGTGCCTTTCCTTGATGACGTCGCCGAAGTTTCCGCTGTGCGCAAGCAGCTTGAACTGACGTTTCGCGGCGCGACACTGAAGGGAGACGCCATCGCCATCGGGCATCCGCACTCTGCGACGCTGCAAGCGCTCCGCGAGGTTCTCCCGCAGGCGGAAGCGCGAGGTGTCCACCTCGTGTACGCTTCGGACCTCGTGCACTGAAGAACTCAGCTTGCTTCAATGCTTCTTGTCTGCTTTTGCCTTGCGGGATACATGCGGTGAACGAGGAAGAAAAAGAGGGCCAGGATCAGAAAATCGATGATGCTGGCTTCGGGTCCAGGCGAGCCTCCCGTCAGCCAGTTCGGCCCGTGCAGGGTCGCGTTCGAAAGATGGCCAGGGAAAATCATCCCGCTGTCTGGAACGGAAAAGAGAAACGTTTCTCCAAAATCGAAAGCCGCGTGCATCCCGAGCGCGAACCACAGGCTTCCCGTACGCTTTACTGTAACGCTCCAAAACAGTCCTGCCAGAACCACGCTAGCAACCCCGATCCAGTCTTCTCCGGAGTTTTGCTTGTGAACTGCTCCGAAGAGAACAGAGAGAAGAATCGCAGCAGGCCAAAAGCCGATGCCGTCGGCCAACGTGTACAACGTGTAGCCACGAAAGAAAAATTCCTCGAACAGGCCGACCACCACAAAAAAAACCCCCCAGAACAGCGCCCACTTGCCGATCTCTCCTCCGTGTTCGGCAAGGCTGCCGAAGGAATATCCTCCGAACGCCGCAATGAGCCCAATCAACAAAGTGATCTCAGAAAAGCCGAATAGGCACCCCTGAAAAAACAGTTTCCCGAACGCGCCGCGCGCGGGCAGTCCATAGGCGCCCACGGGCCGCTCCTCGAGATGGGACATGATCCAAGCCGCCAGGAATGCCGCTAGGAAACTTGCCAATTCTCCCAAGAACTGAAAACTGGGAGAAAAAATTCCGCGAGAAGGCCGTAAGAGCTGGCCGAGAAGAAAAATGGAACTGCTCCAGAATACAAAGAAGATGGCAGCGTAAATCAGGAGTCGCCAGCCTGCGCGCAGGCTCGTTTTGTTCAAGAATAGACCGGTGAGAAATTCGCTCTTGGATGGATGGATGGCCTCAGGCACCTCAGGCGGGGTGCCAATGGAATTGTCGCCCATTCATCGCTCCAACGGAACTCGCACCAGCCGCACTACTCTCTGACGCTCACCAGAGTGGGCCGTAAGCAAGCTCACTTCTTGCAGCGAGCGGTAGGAAGTGGTCGACAATGAATCCTGCCCTCGTTGCGGATTCAAAGTAACACAGTGTCACGCGGGCGTTCGAAGTTCCTTGAGACAATCTAAAACTTGGATGGTTTTTTTCTTCTTTAGCGCGGTACAAGGTCTTACTGCGTCAGGCGGATGGTCGCTGCTCCCAAGATGCGGCGGCTCTTTTTTTCCTGCACGAAAGCGATGGCCCGCAGATTTTGCAGATTCCATTTTGAGTCCAGCTTTATGGTTGATTGCGCAGTGAACGAGTCCTGACCATTCTTCCCCACAACGCCGACCACTTTCAATTCCCGAAGCACCGGCGAGTGGCGCAATTCTTGCCCGGCGTTTTCTCCTGCCTTCACGGAGGAATGCAAGCCGCTCTCGGTAATGGCGAGAATCACCTCGGGCGAGTCTTTGGGAGTAAGGCTCAAGGGTTTCTCAACGCTTACCTTAAGCGTGACTGACTTGTTCTGAACGGGCGGAACTTCGCTGATCTCCACTTTCGCTTTTTTATTTTCCGACGCCTTCTGGATCTCCTGACGGGCCATCGCCACCCGGCTGCCAACAAATCCAGCTGTTCCGTCCACAATCATTTCCGGCGTGTACGGACTTCCATTATGAAGCGAGTTCGAGTATTCAGATTGTCGGGCAGTCCACGTCGAGGAAGAGAAGGGGTCTTTCCAGCCCTGCTGATCCCAATAGTCCACGTGCTCCTCCAAAGCGATAATCTCGGCAGCACCCAAGGTCTTTCCCGCATCAAGTTGCGCCAGAAAGGCATCCGCCGGCGGACAGCTGGAACATCCCTCAGAAGTGAAAAGCTCCACGACGACCGGCTCCGGAACGCCTACTGTTTGAGAGTTCTGGCCGTGCACAGCCAAACCAGATTTCGGCCCCCAGGCCAGAAAATAGGCGAGACACACACAAGTTCCGACGGCGAGCATCCTCATGTGAACCTACTCCTAATTACATTAGAATTTGATGCTGGATCGAGACAAGGGGCACCTCCGCAACCACAGAGAGATTGGACGCAGGCTGTTAACCAGCTTGCTTTATTTAACCGGTTATGAAACAAATAAACTCTGAATCCCGTCTCTAACCGGTTTGTGGAGGCAAACATGGTGCGCAATACCTCCAAATCTCCAACTCTTCTCGGTGGTCGGCTCTCCCTCGACTTCGCCAACGAACTAGGGCCAACCTCTGATTTCTCCTGGGAAGACCTTCTTCGTTTTCTGCTCATTACGCGAATCATTTCCGCGGAGCGCAGCGCCCAATTACTCGCTCTGCCACAAAACGACCCGCAAAGCGCAGGCGCGTTACTCCGCAAAGCCCAAAGGCTTCACGCTTCCCTTCGCGAATGTTTCAGCGTCATGCTCCAAAAAGAAGCGTTGGTTCGCGAATGGATCGAGCCGATCAACGAAATCTTGCGCATCACCGAAGGTCACGACGAACTCCTGGAACAAGGTGGCCAATGGGGCCTGGGATTCGTAGCCCGTGAAGGCGGTCTGGACTGGCTCTTGGCTGCAATCGCCCGGTCCGCCGCGGAGATCATTGCGGAGGGCCCGAGCGCCCGTCTTCGCATCTGCTCCAACCCATCCTGCGGCCTCCTGTTCTATGATACCTCGCGCACGCGCCGCAGGCGTTGGTGTGCGATGTCCCGTTGCGGCAATCGTCACAAAGTCGCAGCGTTTTCACGTCGCCATTCCGCGGGCCGCCGTCAAAACTGAACTTTCTGCGACATCATAGGCGCCTATTTCACGTACTTGGGCGATTCGCCATTCGACCACGGATCATAGTTGTACGCAAAAGACAGCCGGTCCGCTAGGGGAGGATGCGAGTATAGCCAAAACCTGATGAATTCGGGCGGATTGGGGTCTGCTAGATCGACCTCACCCAGGACTTGAAATGATCGAGCCGCTACCTCGGACGAATCCGGCACGATCCCGTGTACAACCTCCAGTCCGTATACATCGGCAGCATGTTCCTGCATCCGGGAAAAGGCGTTTGCCACGGGTGCCACAAGAAACATGCCAATCTCCACGAGTAGCAGCAGCACGGCGAAGGCAGCCCAATCCTCCTGCCCGTAGATTCTCCAGTCTCCCGCCCAGCGGCCAAGCGCCCAATGGACCGCCCGGAACAGCGCATAAAAGCCAACCAGCAGGAGCGCCGCAGCGAACAAGAAACCTTTCCAGATGTGCCCGAGAACGTAGTGACCTAGCTCATGCCCTACAATGAAAAGCGTCTCATTGAGTGTCGCCTTCTGGATCGTTGTGTCCCACACCACCACGCGCTTTGTCGCTCCCAGTCCGGTCACGTACGCGTCAATCGCGTTGGTCTTTTCGCTCGCCTTCATCAGAAACATGCGGTCCGGCGAAATTGGCAGGCCTGCGTGTGTCGTCAGCTTCCCGATCGCCGCGACCAAGTCAGGATGCTCAGTCCCAAGCGGCTCAAACTTATTGAAGAGCGGATCGATGAACCATGGGCTGATGAACACGATGCAAAGCACCACGGGCAGCGCGGCAACCCATAAGTACAGCCACCAGCGCCGGGGGCTCCTGCGCATGATCGCGGAAAGGATCAGCGCAAAAATCAACCCAAATCCCACCATCAACAGCTGTTCCTTGGCCCAATCCGAGAGCCACGAGCCCCAAGTCTGCACTGACATTTCATAGCGGAGCGAGAGTACGTGTCCATACAGACGAAGCGGAAGGGCGATAACTTCCACGCTCAACACTAACAGCGGCACGAACACTAGCGCCTGGAGCCATCTCTTGTCGCTGACGTTCTCGGCCCAATTACGGAATTTCGCGGCAATTCCGAGGCGCAGAATAATAATGAGTGCAAAAACCGAAAGGAAAACAGAGACAAAATACATTGTGTAAGACGCGCGAGAATAGGTGATCGCTTTTTCGTAGCGGTCCTGCGGCAGAACATACCCGGTGGGTTGTGGGCGCGGCGGAGCTGCGGTTTGGGCCGGACGCGTTTCAGAAGGAACCGGAGCCGCAGGCGATGCTTGCGCGGGAATCGGCTGCTCGCTCGCCAGTCCGGCCGCTGGTAATGTTCCGCGAGCACCTGCGCAAAGGCACAGGCTCAGACAAAGCAACACGCCGAAACGGTGAAAACAACCACACCGCTCCATCAGACCACCTCGCAAATCACTCCGCAGAACCACACGTGCGATTCCGACCAAGGCCGCACGCCGCGGGAGTATGCCCCACGACGCGTCCGTGCGCAAGACTTGACATCCTGATGGAAGGATCGAGGCTCAAACTCGAACTCTCAGTTGATGCCGCCGGGCCGTTTTACGGTGAACTGAAGTTTCCCTCCCGATTGAGGGTCATCGAACAGTCATTCCGTGCAGGATCTGTCGTTCTCAATCCTGTTCCCGTCCAGGTTTCTACTGCATTCCCCAAAAGAGTATAATTTGTTCGCCGCGAGCATTAACACCGATCTGCAAAGGAGTTCCAGTATGACCCGCCGCCTCATGCCATTTTTGACCATTCTGTCTGCTCTTGCTGCGGTCGGTCTCGCCGCTCATCCGGGACGCACGACCGCGTCTGCTTTGCCGCCAGAAGCGGCCACACGCTCACTCGAATTCACCTACCAGGTCCATTTTCCAGCCGCCGAGAACCCCGCTGGCCCCGTCCGGCTCTGGATTCCTTTGCCGCAGGCGGATGGCTACCAGGATTTAGGCAGCTTGCATATTGAAAGCTCCGTCGCATACTCGCAAGGTCGCGACTCAGAGTACAAAAACGCGTTCGCGATTTTTAAGCCCACGGCCCAGCAAGCTGCGGCAGGCTTCGACGTAACCCTCCGCTTCGCTGCGACGCGCCACGAGCACAAAGTCGCTCTGGACGGCGCGCTGAAGAATGTCTCCGCCACTTCAACGGCCGATCCTATGCTCCGCCGGTATCTTGAGTCTGACAAGTTGGTCCCCCTGAACGGTACGATCGCCGAGCTTGCCAAGGAGCACACCGTCGGCGACACCACTCAACTCGAAAAAGCCCGGCATATCTACGAGTATGTCGTTTCCACGATGCGCTATGACAAATCAGGTGAAGGCTGGGGCCGCGGCGACGCCATCTGGGCTTGCACTTCTAAACGCGGGAACTGCACCGACTTTCATTCTCTTTTTATCGGTATGATGCGCGCTTCCGGCATTCCCGCGCGCTTCGAAATCGGCTTCCCCCTGCCTGAAGGCAAAACCGAAGGCGACATAGCTGGCTACCACTGCTGGGCCGAGTTTTATCTCAATGGCGTGGGATGGGTACCCGTCGATGCCTCCGAAGCCTGGAAAAATCCGGCCAAACACGACTATTTCTTTGGAGCGCACGACGTCAACCGCGTTTTCTTCACGTACGGCCGCGACATCCGCCTTTCCTCCGAGCAAAAGGGGGATCCCCTCAACTATTTCATCTATCCCTATGCGGAAGTGAACGGCCTTCCGGTGAAAAGCTTGCAGACCCACTTTTCTTTCCGCGACGCTGCAGTAATACAGCAGACCGCAGGCCGCTAAGTCCCGGCCTAGCTCGGCCCAACCACCGGCCCGCGCACACTCTGTTTCTCTCCCCTTATGCGCCAGGTGCGTTTCAGTTGCCGCATTCGCAGCACTTCCTACAGGGGGAATTGTCCCCAGCAAGGCGCGGGAGTATCCTTAAACTTTGAAACTTTGAGCCCGGCCGTAGCCCAAGAGGTATAAGACCATGTCACACTCCTTCTCTTTGCGCTTAGCCCTTGCCGTTCTGAGTACTGCTTTCGTCCTCCCACTGTTGGCGCACGCACAATCGCAGGACTCCCAAACTCAATCTGTGGCGGAAGCCGCGCGGCGCGCCCGTGAACAAAAGAAAACTTCTGCGAAGCCCGCTCCGGTCATTACGGATGACACTCTGAAGCCCGCCGCCCCGGCATCGCAAGCCGCCAGCACGCCTGCTCCGGCGCAATCCTCCGATGCAGCTCCAGCTGCCTCCGGTTCTTCCAAAGCGCCAGCTCCAGCCGCAAGTGCCGATGATGCAAAGAAAAAGGAAAAGGCCGCTGCCGAACTGGCCTCCGTGAAGCAAAAGCTCGCTGACGCACAAAAAGGTCTAGACCTTCTTCAGCGTGATCTCGCTTTGGAGCAGGACAACGTCTACTCGAAACCCGACTATAAGCATGACACCGCAGGCTTGGCTAAGTTGGATGACCTCAAACAACAGATCGCGGACAAGCAACAGGCGGTCGACGCTCTGAAAACCCGTCTCGCGGCACTTCAGGAGTCGCAGGGCATTTCCGACACCGCACCGCCAGCAACTCCGCCGCAATCCTAATCTTCAAGAACCGCTTTCCCGTCTTCACGGCGCCAAGGTCCGCCAAATTCCGCAAACCAGAAGGCATTCTGTGCCCACCCTAATTATTCTCCCAGCGCGCCTGGCAACCCTACCACAATTCCTTGTAGTCTTTTCCCTTGACACCACAGGCGTAGAACGGCAGAATCCGCACCAACTAATCTGTTAGGGCCGCCCAGGGGACTTTGTGTCGCTCGCTTCTTCTTTGCGCACGCAAGTCTGGCTGCCCTCTGAGGGAGCGCACATGCAGTATCTGCCCGGTTTCACCGTGCAATGCATCAATCCGTTGTGCGATGCCCGCGGTCATTGGCTCCGCGCCGATGCTACCGGCCCCATATCGGACGACGGCCGCTGCCCCTGCTGCGGCAACTTCCTCCGCAACGTCCCTCCGCCCCTCAGCCCGCGCTTCCGCATGCGCCCTCGCCCCTTAACCGCCCGCCCACCCCTTCGCCCTCGTCCTCGGTGATCACTCGACTATTGGGGCATCCCTCGCGGCGACAGCCGCGCACCCCGATTGGGTTACATTATATACTTGCATTTGTACAGCACAATTGACTTGTAGTAACACAGCATAATATACTTGCGTTTGTACGACACGATTGACTTGCAAACACACGGCAGTATATACTTGTATTTACCCGCCACAATAAGCTTGTACTGCCCCGCAAAGGGAGGCTTCATGCCATCGCCAAACGAAAAACTGGCTGAATCTCTCGACGTCCTCGAAACGCTCCAGAAAGGCAACCGGCGTGTGTTCCACTCCGACGACTTGAGCCGCGTTCACCGTGAGCGCCTGGTGGAGAACGGCTTCTTGCAAGAAGTTATGAAGGGTTGGCTGATCTCTTCAAGCCCCGACTCAGAGCCCGGCGAAAGCACTCCGTGGCATGCGTCTTTCTGGGAATTCTGCGCACGCTACTGCGACAAACGCTTTGGCGACAACTGGCACCTGTCGCCGGAGCAGTCCCTTTTTTTGCACGGCGAGAGAACGGTGATCCCGGATCAACTGGTTGTGCACAGTCTGAAAGCGACGAATAACGATATCAACCTTCTGTTCGGCACGACTCTTTACGATCTGAAAGTTGCGGAAATGCCCGCAACCGCGGCTCTCACCGTCAGGGACGGATTGCGGCTGTTTTCTCCGGCGGCAGCCTTGGTACGCGTGCCGGAATCATTTTTTCAGATGTATCCCGTCGAGACGCAAGTTGTGATGGCGAGCCTCGCTGACGCCTCGGACGTGCTTCGGTTTCTCCTGAACGGCGGCCATTCCGCGAAAGCCGGCTATCTTGCCAAAGCCTTCCGCCAGACCGGGCGCGCCGACATGGCGGACGAAATTCTCCGGGCCATGAAGGGCGCCGGATACGATGTCCGAGAGAGCAGTCCTTTTGAAGCCAGACATATATTCGCCAGGCTGGGCCGTCCCGCAGCGCCGATTGTGGGTCGCATTGAGATCCTTTGGGACTCGATGCGTGGCAAGGTGCTCGCGGCGTTTCCCAAAGCACCGGGACTTCCGCCAGATACAGGAGCGTATCTTCACTTCGTCAACGAAATCTATCGGACCGATGCCTACCACTCATTGTCCATTGAGGGCTACTCCGTCTCGCCTGCCCTGGTTGAGAGAGTGCGGCAGGGCGGCTGGGATCCCCAGCACGACGCTGGTGATCGCAGAAATCGTGACGCCCTCGCAGCGCGGGGATACTGGCAAGCGTTTCAGCTCGTGAAAAAAGGAGTAGAGAAAGTAATCGCCGGTGACAACGCCACGGCGCTCGTGCGTGCTGTACACAACGACTGGTATCGCGAATTGTTCCAGCCCTCCGTCACAGCCGGCCTGCTCGAAGCAGGGTTATTGGCCGGGTACAGGAACATACCCGTGTTTCTGCGCGGTTCGCGCTACATTCCACCGAGGTGGGAGGCGGTGCGCGACGCCATGCCCGCGTTCTTCGATCTTATGGAAAAAGAACCCGAGCCTTCCGTTCGCGCGGTGTTGGGGCACTGGCTCTTCGGTTATATCCACCCGTACTCGGATGGCAACGGCCGCATGGCACGCTTTCTGATGAATATTATGCTGGCTTCGGGCGGCTATCCTTGGACGGTGATTCGCATCAGGGATCGCAAAGCTTATCTAGGCGCCCTGGACCGCGCCAGCATCGAAATGGACATCCATCCGTTTGCCACCTTTATCGTCCACAGCGTGCGATGGCGCCTTGAGCGGCACGACGTGACATTTCCTGACCCCAAAGAGAGTGTTGTTCACGAGCGCGACATTGTCCTTTTCTACGGGCAAGATGGCGAAGCGTGGGTGCGCTGTGTCATCACCAGGGAAGCTCTGGACAATCACTTCCATGGAGAAGGTAAGGATAAACTCCACGTGTTCCGAGCGAACCGACAGATCATCGAGGAGGAGGTACGGCGGAAATATATCGCCGGCGACACCGAAATGGATGGGTCGATTCTCATTCGCTTGGACGATCTACCCGAGCGATTATTAGCGCCTTCGCGCGACGCTCTCGACTCGTAGTACTCAACCGAACACTCCGTTCTTGTTGCTTCGTCCATGGTTTACCACGTCGTGCCCACCCTCTTCGCACCTAAATGTACTCGCGATTTCCCACAAATCCTGATAAGCCCTGACTGCGTCTTCGACGCGTCGCTAGTGCCAGGAACTTGGCGAGAGCACCAAGAATACTTATCTTGCTGCGCGCCTCCACCGCTTGGCGGCGAAACGCGGAAGCAAGCGAGCCATCGTCGCCATTGGACACAAGATTCTTGTCTTGGCCCACTATATGCTCCAACACGACACTCCATTTCGCGAACTCGGCGCCGAATACTACCAACGGCTTCGTGCATCGAGCCTTTCCCAATCACTTGTCCGTCTTCCAAGTCACGCTAACACCTACTCAACAGGTAGCTTAAGCAGCTGCGCGGAAGTATTTTCGAGAGAGCCTATGGTCGTCGAACAACCAAAGTTTACTCGGGTCAAGGAGCCGACATTGTTATGCAATCATGTTGCCCTCACAGTCCATAAGCGGTGTTCGTGGTAACCTCTTCACATCGGATGGATATTTTGTGCGCCTGGTTCGGGTGGGCGCGATCCATTTTCGAATTGGACGTAAAGGGAGACGATCCCTATGAATGCGACCGTGCAGCGAATAGGCGCCATTGCGGCTTGCTTCGTAACGGCAATCATTTCTGTCTGTTGGCACATGGAATCTAGAGCCGCCGGCTCCAGAGATCCAAAGGCGATGGCGAATCGCCTCGATCAGCCTGAAATGAAAATCGTCAGCTCTTGGGACCAGAAGGCTGCCGCAGCTTACCTCGATGAAAGGGCAGCCTGGTGGATGGAATGGCCGAAGGCCGCGCGCGATCACGAGACCTTCTGCGTGTCGTGTCACACTGCGGTACCTTACGCCCTCTCGCGGTCTGCTCTTCGTAAATCGCTCGCCGAGACAGCTCCTTCCGCGAACGAACGCAGGCTCCTCGAGAATGTCACCAAGCGCGTACGCTTTTGGAAGGAAGTCGCGCCGTTCTACAGCGACGCGGATCGCGGCGTGTACAAGACTGTCGAGTCTCGCGGGACGGAATCCGTTCTCAATGCCCTAATCCTTGCCAGCAATGACGCGCAGGGCGGCCAACTCAGCAACGACACGCGCACGGCATTTGATAACATGTGGGCCGAGCAGCAAACCACGGGAAATAGAAAGGGCGCGTGGCTGTGGCTGCGCTTCGCCAATGAGCCGTGGGAAGCGGACGATTCAAACTACTATGGAGCCACTCTTGCCGCGGTCGCGGCGGGCACTCTTCCGGGGAATTATCGTGCGAGACCTGAAATCCAAAATAACCTCAAGATGTTGCGCGAATACCTGACCCGCGAATGCACGGCCCAGACCACCCTCAATCGCGCTGTCCTCTTGTGGGCTTCGGCGAAAGTCCCCGGACTCCTCGAACCAGAAAAGCAAAAGGCGATCATCACTGAACTGCTGGGTAAGCAGCAGGCCGACGGCGGCTGGAGCCTGTCGTCATTGTCGGGGTCATGGAAACGAAATGATGGCTCCCCGCAGGAAACGAAGAGCGACGGATACGCCACCGGGCTGATCACGTATGCGCTACAACAGGCGGGGATCCCTCGAGACAATACTCAACTGAAGCAGGGGATCGCGTGGCTGGCCGGTAATCAAAACAAGTCGGAAGGCTTCTGGCAGTCCTACTCCTTAAATAAAAACGTAGAACATCACATGACTCCAAGCACCGCGCTCTTCATGAACGACGCGGCCACGGCCTACGCCGTGCTCTCTCTTACTGAGGCCAATCGGCATTAAGTCAGAACAGACCGGTCGGCTGCACCCTGGAACATATCACTTCTCCGGTAACTGCATTTATCAGGACTAGCTGGGAGGCTCTCTCTTCGTTGACTTGCCTTCTAGCGCAACCTAAGATGGGCGCGAAATGCCTGATTCCTTATCTCTGATTGGGCAAACAATCTCCCATTACCGCATTCTTGAAGAGCTCGGTGGTGGCGGGATGGGTGTAGTTTACAAAGCCGAGGACGTTAGGCTCGACCGGTTCGTTGCGTTGAAATTTTTGCCCGAAGAAGTAGCTAGCGACGCGCACTCCCTCAGCCGCTTTCAGCGCGAAGCCAAAGCCGCTTCGGCGCTAAATCATTCGAACATCTGTACCATTTATGAAATCGATGATCAGCACGGCCAAGCGTTCATCGCCATGGAGTTCTTGGATGGCACGACTCTGAAGCATCGCATCGCTGGACATCCGATGGATACCGAGGCCCTCCTTTCCATTTCGGTTGAAGTTGCTGATGCCCTCGATGCGGCTCATTCCCAAGGCATCATTCATCGCGACATCAAACCGGCCAATATTTTCGTGACCAAGCGGGGGCACGCCAAAATCCTCGATTTTGGCTTGGCCAAACTTACAGCGGATCGTTTCCCAACCGCACCATTTTTCATATCACAAGCCACCGTCGATACCGCTTCCGAGCACCTAACCAGTCCCGGGGCCGCCCTAGGCACAGTTGCCTATATGTCGCCCGAACAGGCCCTCGGCAAGGCTTTGGATCACCGCACCGACCTCTTCTCTTTCGGCATCGTGCTCTACGAGATGGCTACTGGAAAGCTTCCGTTTCGTGGCGAAACCTCCGCGGCAGTGTTCGACTCGATTCTTCACGAGGCGCCCTTAGCACCTGTGCGTCTTAATCCCGACTTGCCGTCCCGCCTCGAGGACATCATCAACAAGGCGCTGGAAAAAGACTCCAACCTCCGTTACCAGAACGCCCCAGACCTGCGCGCCGACCTGCAGCGCCTCAAGCGCGACACCGATTCCGGGCGTTCATCTCAGCACAGTGTCGCGAAGGAAGTTGTAACGCCGCTCGCTCCCGCGAGAACCTCGAAGGCAGCAAGTGCCTCCAGCAGTCTGTATGCACCTACTCGTGCAGCTTCGGCGCAAGCGAAGAAGCCGTTTGCACGCCGCTGGAAATTCCTTTTGCTCGCCGTAGCGCTCCTCGTAGCCACTGTGGCTGGCGCATTATACTGGCGGTCTACAAAAGCCCACGCGCTCACCGAAAAGGATACGATTGTCCTCGCCGATTTCGTGAACACCACTGGCGATGCCGTCTTCGACGACGCGCTCAAGCAGGCGCTTTCGGTGCAACTCGAACAGTCGCCGTTCCTCAGCATTGTGTCTGAGCAGCAGGTGCATGAAACGCTGCGCATGATGGGGCACGTCCCGACGGATCGCGTCACAACCGATCTGGCCCGCGACATTTGCCAACGCGTGGGTAGCAAGGTGATGCTGGTCGGCACAATTGCTCCCCTGGGCAGCCATTTCACACTGGCGCTGGATGCAGTCAATTGTGCTAACGGCGACTCGCTGGGCCGGGAGCAGGTCGAGGCGGAAAGTAAGGAGCGCGTGCTGATGGCGCTTGGCCACGCAGTAACCGACATGCGCGGACGGCTCGGTGAATCGGTTAAGTCCATCCAGCGGTTCGATACCCCTATTGAGCAGGCCTCAACCGCTTCGCTTGAAGCCTTGAAAGCGTTCAGTATGGCGCAGGCGCAGCGCGCCAGGGGAAAAGAAGCGGATGCGATCCCTTTTTTCAAACACGCTATCGAGTTGGATCCAAATTTTGCTTTGGCCTATGCCACACTCGGTCGCTCTTACGACAACGTCGGAGAGACTGGCCTCGCGGAGGAAGCAGCAAGAAAAGCGTACGACTTACGAGACCGGGTCAATGAGTTGGAGAGATTCTCTATAGACACGGGATATTACGGCCTAATCACTGGAGAATTAGAAAAAGAGATTGAAACAGCCGAGCTTTGGAAGCAGACCTATCCGCACGACTGGTTGCCGAGGAACACTTTGGCCGTGGATTATTCGCTCGTTGGCAAGTTCGAGCAGGCCATCGAGGAAGGCCGCGAAGCACTGCGCTTGAATCCCGATCATTCGTATCCCTATGGAAACCTCGGCTGGGGATATGCGCGTGTCGGCCGCTACGATGAGGCCAAGGCGACGTTCCAGAGCGCTTCTAATAAAAAAGTGGATGACGTCGTGTGCCATGGAGGTCTTTTACAGATCGCGTTCGTTCAAGGCGATGCTGCTGAAATGCAAAGGCAGGCCGCATGGGGAAGGGGCACCTCGGACGAAGGGGAGTTGCTTTCTGACCAAGCGAACTTTGCGGTGTTTTCTGGCAGGTTGGCGGAAGCGCGAAGGGTTTTTCGCGAGGCCGTCCAAAAAGAGAGTTTCAAAGAAGCAGCGGCACGTTACGCGGCTGTGGAGGCGCAGGCAGAAGCAGACTTTGGCAATTACACTCAAGCTCGTCAGCAGGCAGCTGTGGCCCTGACGATTGCCCGCGGGCGCGACTCTGTGGCGATTGCGGCGGGAGCGTTCGCCACTTCCGGAGATGCAACTCAGGCCCGCAGCCTTGCCCGGGAATTAGCTACGGCATTTCCAAGAGATTCTATGATTAATCGCCTCTCACTTCCCACGGTTAGCAGCGCTATCGCGCTTCAAAACGGAAATCCGACTCTTGCAATCCAACTGCTGGATAGTACCGCGCCCTACGATTCGGGAATTCTTGGTCATCGGATCCTTTACCTGCGCGGTGCGAGCTATTTGCGTCTGGGCCAAGGAAAGGAAGCGGCGGTTGAGTTCCAAAAAATTCTTGCTCACCGAGCAGGTTTTACAGCTTCGTGGACCTATCCCCTCGCTCGTTTAGGCATCGCCCGAGCTCTGGCGCTGCAAGGAGATAGGGCCAATGCCCGTATCGCGTATCAAGATTTCTTCGCACTATGGAAAAACGCCGACCCTGACATCCCCATCCTAAAGCAAGCCAAAGCCGAGTACGCAAAATTGCAGTAGCCGTTTGTGGGGTCTGTACGCACACGACTCCGTCAGTGCCCGTCACAATTCGGGGCTTCAGGACAGAACTGCCTAACATTTTCGTGAAAGTCATATCCGCTTGCTGAGTGTGAGGTGAAACGTAGGTGAGCACTGGTATGTCTCTGCTTATCGACACGGCTTTTCAATTCGCAAGAATCCCCTGATAGTGTCGGGCTGCCAGATACCATGCGAAGATAGGGTTTCGATTCGAGTCAACCATGTCACGGATGAGCCTGAAATTCCCGAAAGCGACCAAAGCACTCGTACTCATGGTTGGCTCGCTCTTGCTGTTCCTCGTTGTCCTGTTGAGACCAGGTCAGTCGCAGCAGAATCCTCCCGACAAAGCCCAGCCACCGCAGCAATCAGGGATGAGCACAGGCACTGCGCACGCCCCGGTAAAAGATGCATTGTCGCGGCCAATTACGGCAGGAGGCTTCGTGGATGGGGCGCCCGTGGTCTTCGCGGATATCACCCACGCAGCGGGACTCGACAAGTTCCTTCACCGCTCTGGAGAACCGGAAAAGAACACAATCTTAGAAACACCCGGTTCAGGAGTCGCACTGCTCGATTACGACAACGACGGTTGGCTGGACATTTACCTACTGAACGGTTCGACGTTTGGCGCCTTGAAGGGCAAGGACGCGCCTCCCCACGCGATGCTCTTTCACAACAATCACGATGGCACATTCACCGATGTGACGGAAAAGGCCGGCGTGGCAAACGAGCGCTGGGGTTTTGGAGTGGTGGTAGGAGACTACGACAATGACGGTTGGCCGGACATCTACGTCTCAAACTTTGGCAAGAATCGTCTTTATCACAACAACCACGACGGCACATTTACGGACGTCGCGGAGAAAGCCGGCGTAACTCTTGGCGGCTGGTCGACAGGCGCAACCTGGGGAGACTACGACCACGATGGCTTTCTCGATCTTTTCGTGCCCGGATACGCAAAATTCGATCCCGATCATCCTCCCATCTCCGGCAAGGGCGGCCTGCCGGCGGGCTACTGCCAATTTCGTGGAGTCCAAGTGATGTGCGGACCTCGCGGGCTGCCCGGCGAGGGCGATCACCTCTTTCACAATAATGGGGATGGAACCTTTACGGACGTGAGCAAGAAGGCCGGTGTATCAGATCCCAAAGGTTATTACGGCTTTGCATCCGTATTCGTCGATGTAGATGACGACGGCTGGGTCGACCTAGCCGTGGCCAACGATTCTGTGCCCAAGTTTCTCTATAGGAACAAGCATGACGGAACGTTTGAAGACATCAGCTACATCTCAGGATTTGCCCTCAACGACGAAGGGCGCGAGCAGGCCTCGATGGGGATCGCGGTCGGTGACTACAGTCGCGACGGCAAGGTCGACTTTTACATCACCAACTTCTCCGATGATTACAACACTCTTTATCGCAATGACGGCGAAGCAGCATTTTCGGATGTGACTTTTCGCGCAGGAATTGCGAGCCTAACCATCCCATTCCTCGGCTGGGGAACCGGCTTTTTGGACTACGACAATGATGGCCTGCTCGATATTTTCGTGGCCAATGGCCACGTCTATCCCGGTGTGGACAAACAAGATTGGGGAACCACTTGGGCGCAGCGCCCGCTGCTACTGCGGAATCTGGATGGAAACAAGTTCCAGGAAGTTCCGCCGGCCACAGGAAGCGGTCTTGCCGTGGTGGTTCCCGCGCGTGGCGCCGCGTTCGGAGATCTATTTAACGACGGTCATATCGACGTCGTTCTCAACAACGTGGATTCGCACCCGACCTTGCTGAGAAACGTGGTAAGGAACGCAAATCACTGGGTGACTATAAAACTTGTCGGAGGTCCCAAGAGTCCACGCGATGCCATTGGCGCGAAAGTCTTTGTGACCACCGGAGGGGTCCGGCAGCGTGGCGATGTATTCAGCGGCGGGAGTTACGCTTCCAGCTCGGATCAACGCTTGCACTTTGGCCTTGGTGCGGCAGTGAAAGTAGACAAGGTGGAGATTCATTGGCCCAGCGGAGCCAAAGAGCAAATCACGTTGCCCGCCGTTGACCGTATCTTTACTGTTGTCGAGGACAAAGGAATAGTAGAAAGGTGAAGCGTCCTGCTGCTCAGTGGACTGTCGCTCGCGGTGACCAGCGAAACGTGGCGACGGCATTGGGATCGAGACGATATGTTGCGTGCTTCTTTCTCCACACAATGTTAAACGCCGCCGCGCCCCCTGAGTTCAGAACGATCAAAACAATCGAGCCATCCGGATTGCCAAAAGCCACCGATTCCAAACTCCCCGGCCCAAACGTGTTCGATTCAATCCGCACGGCGCCGGGCACGAGAAATTTGCTGACATGCGCCAACGCCGTGAAATCCACATTCGCCACAATCCGCGGCGGCGATGCAGAATGGTCTATGGTAACCACGCCGCGGCACGTTTTGCACCCTCCGAGGAATGGCTCGTGATTTTGGTCCAGAACTAAATTCCATAACACCACGCTCTTGGCCCAATTTCGCGTCGCTCCGATGATTAACTCCATGGTTTGCTCGAGCAAATCGCCTTTTTGCCATTCGCCGCCCGAACACTCGGTTAACCAGATCCCCTTCCCTGGAAAGCGCTCATGCAGTTCGCTCTGGGCAGTCACCGTACCGCCGTAACAATGAATTGCGATTCCGGCGGCAAATGCCGCAGCCTTCGAATCGCTCATCACTTCAATTGGAAACGCAATTAAATCCCAGTTGTGGTCGAATGTGAGAATTTTGGATTTGATTCCTGCGGCGCGGAACGCTGGCCCGAGATTCTCGCCGAGAAATTTGGCCTGCTCACTTGCGCTCATGCCCAGTCCTGGATAGTCCCCAGGAATATACAGCGGCTCATTCTGCATGGTGACCGCATAGATCGGAACACCTGCCGTTTCATACGCACGGACATATTGCACGAAATATTTGGCCAGCGGAGCATACGCAGCGGGAAGAAGCGTCCCTTGTATCAACGAGCCGGAGGTTTTCATCCAGCCAGGCGGGCTCCAGGGACTCCCCATAATTTTCAGATCAGGATTGATGGCCAGCGCCTCGCGAAGAATTGGGATGATATACGCCTTATCGTGATCGATGGAAAAGTGCCTTAGTTCCGGATCCTCTTGTCCCTGCGGCATGTCGTCGTAGGAGTAGGATTCTAGAGCAAAGTCGCTTGCTCCCATGGGCTGGCGTAAAATCTTCAGCCCGATTCCTTTCTTTGCATCGAAGAGCATCTCAAGAAGTTCGCGGCGCTGCGTTTCTCTCAGCTTCTGTGAGATCAACCATGCTGAAGAATCTGTGAGGGATGCCCCAAAACCGTCGATTTGCTGGTATCTCACCGTATCGTTGACGTTGATGGTGAGCGCCGCGGCGCGATTCGAGCCGAATTGCAGCGGGGACTTCTCTTGGAGGGACTCGTGTAACTGTTCCGAGGATTCCACAACATCGATGCGCACAGAGTCTTTGCCGGGTGCAGAACTCTGCCCCGCGCGCGACTGCGCCACAGCAAAGCAAAACATCGCCACCAGGATCCAATTCGAACGACGCAAATTCACACCGGCCTCCGCACCAAGACGAACGCACTCACTAAAGCTAGGCTATTCTACGGATTTGTTGGCGGGGGATCCTGAGGAGTCTCATTCAAGCCCTGCGCCTTTTTCTTCTTTTCCAACGACTGCCGCTGCCGCTCCGTTTCTTCGTCCTTCATTTTCTGAAATGTCGCCAGCGCTTGCTGAGCTTCCGGGAGGCGGTGCATTCTTCGGTAGACGATTCCCAGTTGGTACCACGACTGCTGCACAATTTCCGCGTCCGAATCCGCAGCTGCGGCGCGTTTGAAATCCTCGGCTGCACCGGCATCATTGCCGAGCTGCATCTCCGCTCGGCCCAGATAGTACGCGGCATTTTTGAGCCGCGGATTCTGTTTGAGCGCGGTCTCGACCGCATCTTTACCTTCCACGGCGTTCCCCTGTTCAATCTGCAGTGTGCCCAGCTTGTACCGTGCCAACACATTATTCGGATCGAGTTCCAGCTCCTTCCGAAGCTCAGCCTCCGCGGCCTCCGGTTTGCCGGACTTTTGGTATTCGGCGCCCAACTCCTCATGCAGCCCCGGTTGATTCGGAGCAAGCTTGATGGCGGCCTCGTATTCCGCGATTGCGTCTTGGTCGCGGTCAGCCTCTGCATCCGCTTGCGCCAGCACCTGATGGACGTGCCAGGAATTTGGGTCAGCCTTAAACATCCGGGAATAGCTGTCCTTCGAAACTAAGAGATGCGCGCGGCCCCGTTGGTAAAGAATGTCCACATTGTCCGGCGCGAGCTTTGCTGCCTTGTCCAAGGCGTCCGCTGCTTCTTCGGCATGCTCTTGCGCCAGTCGCACGACACCCAGCCACATCCAGGCCCCCGCGTCCTTCGGATTGCCTGCAGTCTCTTTTTGCAAGGCTGCGACCGCTTTGTCGAGATGGTTCAAGCGGTATTCGGCGACGCCAAGAAACAGGTTTGCTCCGTGCAGACCCGGTTTTAGCACCAATGCCTTTTGGAAACTTGCGATGGCTTGTTCGTTGCGGCCCTGTTCTTCAAGAACGAGCCCCAGATTAAAATGTGCTTCCGCAAAACCAGGTTGCGCGGCGGTTACTGCTTGAAATCCTTCCGCGGCCTCATCCAGATGGCCCGCACGCATGGCTTGCGTGGCCTGCTGGAACCTTTCATTCATCGGTGCGGACTGAGCGCAAGCAAAGTAGGCTGGACAGACAGAGACAACGAACCACAAAACATAGGTCCTCAGAAATCGCCAGTATCGAAAAGACGGAAAGGGCTTTGAAAACATACAGCCGGCCATGGAAAGCAGTCTCAATAGCACGTTCAAATTCTAAACCTGCCGCCAACGCAAAAAAAGGCCTGCTTCGCGCCCTTCTCCGCACCGCACGCAGAAATTAGACAGATAGTCTCTTTAGTTGCCCGGTTGACAAGCCGCTGGCCGGGCAAATGCGCGAGCCGCCGATGCCTGCTAAAAATCGTATCGCAACGTGAACTGTACGTTTCGCGGTCCATTCACGGTGCCAAAACTTGTGCCGAACGTCCCGTCTTGGACGCCAGTGTCTGGCCTCGTGAACACGTGCCGGTTGAACGCGTTGAAGAGTTCTGCCTTGAAGATCAGAGCATGAGATTCGAAAAGACTCATGCGCTTGATGATCGAGAAATCCTCGTTGTGGTAGCCCTGGCTTCGAACGCTCCCGATGATGCGCGGCATGTCTCCGAATGTATAACCGCGGGCAGCGACAAGATTTGTAGCATTCGGATCAATAAACGCCGCGCAGTTCCAGTAGGTGGCAACGCCCGCGGGAGCGGAAAATGTCCCGTTGGCGTTCGCCTTACAACCGACACCGCCGTGCAAGAACACCTGCCCTACATCAAAGGCTGACGCCGTAGGGCTGAGCAACGGCTGGCCGGGAACACGGTCGTAGCGGATGCAGCCGTCGTATGCCGGAACACCCGTTGCGCAACCAAAGGCCAGGGGCTGGCCGCTTTGGTAGCGCTGCACGCCTCCCACTTCCCATCCGCCCACAACTTTGTCGATTGCACCGGACTTGTTGAGGAATTTCTTGCCTTTGCCAACAGGCAATTCGTAGATGTAACTGACAACGAAAGTGTGCGGGATGTCTTGGTAGCTGAGAGCTTTCTCGTTGTTCAAGTTGAAGGAGTTCTGCACGCTGCCGCCGCCGGAGAACGCCACAAACGCGGGCAATGCGCTGTCCGCATCCGTCAGTGTTTTTGAATATGTGTAGGAAGCCAGCAGGTTCAGCCCGTTGTGGAATCTCCGTTCCAGCTTGGCAAGTAATGCGTTGTAGGTCGACTGCCCGAGATTCTCCAAACAGCAGTCTGTATTAATCGACTGGTATTGCGGAAAGGGCCGCAGCGCCTGGGCGACCGTGTCGTTGGTGTTGCCATTTGCTGTGTAGAGCGGCACAAAATTAATAAACGGAGAAGGGACGGGAGAAGAAGGATCCGTAACCAGTGTGTTCAAAGTGTTTCCCATGGGAAAGAACCGAGGATTCAAGTTGTTGATTTGAGCCAACGAGGAACGCAAGTGAGTTCCATGGTTGCCCACATAACCAACGCTGAGGATTAAGTCTGTCGTGAACTGATGCTGAATCTCCACGTCCCAGTTCTGCACCATGCCGGGGCGCCCATAGCTCGGGGCCAGATAAGTGACTCCACCAAAACCACCGCCGCTTCCGCCATTATCTTGAGCAGGATCGAGGTTGGGAGGAGGGGGAAAACTCGGAATCCCCGAATCCAGCAATAGTGCGGGACCAAAGCTTCCATTAAAACTGGGCGAGGCTGTAAAGCCATCCGTCAAGGCTTGGCCGAAATCGCCGTAAGTGAGGGGCGCGTAATAAATGCCATAACCTCCGCGAACCACCGTTTGTCGAAGTTTCCCGAACAGCGCTTCGGGAGAGTATGCGAAACCAATACGGGGGGCAAAATCCTTGTGATAGGTTCTGGCGCCAGATGCGTTTGTACCGCTTCGGCCCGGTCCTGTGCCCCCGAAGATCAAAGCGCCATTCAACGGGATGCCGCCTGGCCCAATGGCGCCGGGATTCCCTCCAGTGCCAATATTCGGGGCATTCGGGTCGAACACTGATTGGGCGCCAACCGCCTCATGGCGCGGCGTCTCAATGTCGTAGCGCAGGCCGAGATTCAGTGTCAGGTTCCTGCGAGTCTTGAAGTCATCCACGACATATGCCGCGTAGTAGTTCGAAACGAAGCGCGGCTGATTCGATCGCACGGCAAGCGAGACGCTCGCCGGGGCGCCGAGGAGAAAGCTGGCAAAGGGATCGCCGGTCAGTTTGCCCTGGCCCTGCTCTTCGGCCGTTTGAGCAACGTCGAAGCCTATGCTGGGTGACTGGTGCGACTGATCGATCACGGAGAACTGAAATGCGCGCCAATCGACACCGAATCGCAAATTGTGGCGCCCGCGTGTCCAGGAGACACTGTCAGATACAACCAAACTGTTGATCACGTCGTCGTCGGCGTTAGGAGAACCAAAACTGCTCAGACCTTGGTTGTCATTGTTGAAAGCGATCGGTGGAAACGTCGGTCCGCTGGCACCCGACAGGCCTATGGCCTTATCCCAGTCAGTGCCGTTCACGGAGGTCGCAATGCTGTTGCTGTTCACGCGATTGAGGCCGACATTCAAATGGTTGAGCAATGTTGGACTGACGAAATAGTCCCAGCCAAAGCGCGCATAGTGAGTAAAGAAAGAGGAAAAAAAAGTCGTGTCCAGCGGGTTGGGTAGCGCGGGCGACCCATTGATGTTTTCATTGTCACGGCTGCTATAAGAAAAAAAGAACTTGTGCTTTTCCCCTAAGTTTTGGTCGATGCGGAAGGACATCGTTGTTGAGAGGATGGGGTTATTCGACGTAAGGACAAAGTTATTCTGAGACGCGGTCGGGTTCGTGGGCGCGGGGATAAGTTTCAAAATGTTCTGGGCGACGGTGCTGATGGTGGGAATCTTGTTTCCTGGAAAAGCGGTGCGGCACTGCTGCCCGTTGACTGTTTTCGTGGTCGAGGGATCGAAGATCTGGCCCTGAAAAATCGTGGAACTGTCGCAAGGGTTGATTCCCAGAGAGGTTGCGTGGTCAGCAAACTGGAAAAATCTCCCTGGCGCTCGGCATTGGTAGGGACGGTGCTGGTGATCGAAGAGCCTTGCGTTTGGCGGTACTGTTCGTAGGAAAAGAAGAAAAACGTCTTGTCATGCCCATTGTAGAGCTTCGGGATCCATACCGGCCCGCCGAGTGTGCCGCCGTAGTCGTTCTTGCGATCAAGATTCCTCGGCAGTCCCTGAAGATTGTTGAACCACGAATTCGCGTTCAGGTCTTCGTTGCGGAAGATGTCGTAAGCAGTTCCATGGTAGGAGTTGGTGCCGGACCGCGTCGCGAAGCTTTCCACCCCTCCCGAAGTGCGGCCGAATTCAGCCGGAACCGTTGAGGTGGTGACCTTGAACTCTTGCAGGGACTCCACTGAAGGGGCAGTCTGATCGAACGCAGAGCCACTGTCCGCTCGCGCCGTGCTCGCACCGTCCAGAATCACTTCGTTGCCGAAGTTCTGGCCGCCGCCCAGCTTAGCTTCAAATACTCCGTTACTGCTGTCATTGCTTCCTGGCCCCGTTGTGCCTGGCGTCAAGAACACAAAAGCCTCGGGTGCGCGCAAAACGCCCTGGCCTCCGAGCGCCAGCGGCAACTCCATGATTTGCCGCTTATCCACGATGGTCCCGACATCGGAAGTTTCCGTTTGCAGCGTCGGCATATCGGCTATGACCGTAAGAGTTTCCGTTACGTCTCCGGCCTGCAGTGTGATGTCGAGCGAGGAAGTGGTATTGACCTGGACGACAAGCCCCTTTTGCTCGGATGTCTTAAAGCCCGCGGCCGTCACCGTAAGGTTGTATGCGCCGACCTGCATATCGGAAATCCGGTACGCTCCGGTGTCGGTAGAGCTCGCTTTATAAACGGCGCCGGTATCGACACCCGTCGCGACAATGGTCGCCCCTTGGACAACAGCGCCAGAGGAATCGAGAATTGTGCCGGAAATGGCGCCGCGGTCGGATTGAGCGCTGGACATGGAAGCTGTGAATAGAACTATCAAGAAAATGGAGAAAGACTGAAGAAGAAAACGCAACGAGCGCATACATTCCCCCCCTAGCTACCCAAAAAACGCTGCAGCACCTTGAGGGAGCGGTATCTGGGAAAATCCGCGCGGCCGGAGCGTTGGCCCAACGCGAAAGTGGGCGGACAGAAAAAAAACTGTCCAGCAGCCCAGTTCCAAGCACCCCAGTTGGAAAGATTTGACATCAGCAAGGATATCGTTGTCAAGAATAAATTCTTAAAATTGGTTTTACTCAATCGATTTTCCTTGGTCTTACGAGCCACATAAGAAGTTCGCACGGAAATCTACCGTCTTCCACGAGCTGTCATTGCATGAACACATTACGACGCACAGCATGGCCCGCTACTGCGTAGAACATCATGTTAGAATTCGCCCGAGCTACTTGCTGCAACGAACAAGCATCCGTCTGGTCTGCCGATGACCTTAGCTGTATCGAACTTTAAGATTTTTGTATTCTGGCTTTCCGGTTTGCTCGCAATCGGTCTCGTTTTTCCCGCTTCTCTGGCATTTCCCTCGCAGGACACTTCTGGCGGCATGGTCAATCTGCAGGTCATCGTTGTTGATTCGCTTGTCAAGGCGGAACAGATTTTGAATCGTCTCAAAAAGGGCGAGGATTTTGCCGGTATCGCTAAAACCGAATCGATTGATCCAAACGCATCGGCAGGCGGATACACCGGCCCTGTTGATCCTTCAACTCTGCGGCTGGAGCTGCGCCAGGC
>CAVUYT010000016.1:0-1207585 GCA_963745805.1 uncultured Acidobacteriota bacterium | reverse complement strand
CGCCAGGTAGAGCAATTTCAGCGATGGAAATCTTCACTCCCAGAAGCGGACATGCTCAGAGTAATCTTTAAGGCTGGTCGTTTCCTGTACAAATCGTTGGGCAAAATTTGGGGCCAACTTGGGGCCAAAACTAGGGCCTTTTAGGCCCCAATCTGGGGTTCTCGGGAGGCAAAGTCAACAGACTCAACAGGACTTTTGGTAGGGGCGGTGGGGATCGAACCCGCATCCCTCATTGGAAGCTGCTGACCCCATTGGGCAAAGGAAGGAATTTCCTGGAATCACAAACTTTTTCAGAAATACAAGTCCGCTCTAAGCCGGGCGTGGAGCCCTCATTTGTCCAAATAAACCGGCTGCCCATCGGGAGTGGATAGGCCGAATCTTTTTTCAGAGTAGGTAATCTTCGCCAGATTGGCGATAGGCAGGAACGATTTTTGCGCACGGACGAACTCGAAGAATCGCGGCTTCCGACCTATCTAATCCGAACTCAGACGCGCGGAGAAGGAAATAGGTTAACGATGCGCTTCGGGATCTTCCGTGGTGACACATCACAAAAACTTTTCTGTTTCGCTTTCGCATTGCCCGCTTGTGAAACTTGAGCGCCCTTTTGTAGAACCAGCGAGGGCGTGATTTCTTGTCGTCTTTGAACGGTAACCAAAGCCACTTAAATTCTCTGACCTTCTTCGTGTTCTTGTTTCGCTGAAGGTTAATGACGTGAGTGATGCCCAAGTCTTGCAGCCGTTTTACGTTAGGCCAGGTGGTTACCGCACTGCCAAAGGCCAGGCGCTTAGTCACGAAGAAAACTTTCACAGGGCACCTCTCCTGGGTGTTTGGAAATCAACTGTTTTACAAACGCACAAAATGCAAACTTACGCGGCATGAAATGAGTCACTTACGGGTGCGCCCGCACTAGGGTTTTTTAAACGAGCTTTGCCAGCCTTTGCAGCGGCCCCCCACGCCGTTGCAGCGCTTACCCCTATGGCCCTGCCAATAGCCCGCCAACTAGCCCCCTGCGCCCGCATGCGGCCAATTTCCTGTGGGCTGGTTAGCTTGCGCGGCCTGCCCAGCTTTTTACCTTTGGCCCGCGCGTTACGCAGGCCAGCACATACACGCTCAACGATTAGGCTGCGCTCAAGCTCGGCCACTGCCCCAAGCACGGTGAAGATCATCTTGCCCATGGGCGTCGAGGTATCCACCTGTTCGGACAGCGAAACAAATTCGATCCCGAGTGAGCGGAAAGTCTCCAAGGCTCTTAAGAGATGCGAAACCGAGCGTGCAAAGCGGTCAAAACGCCAAACCACAACTACATCGAAATGCCGGCGATGCGCGTCGGCTATGAGCTTATCTAGCTGGGGCCGTTTTTCCCTCGTGCCGGAGATTCCGACATCCACGTATTCGTGGATTATTTCCCAGCCGCGCCGCTGGCAGTATTCGCGAAGCTCCCGCAATTGCATTTCAGGGTCCTGCCCGTTGTTGGTGCTTACCCGCGCATAAATCGCTATTTTCATCGTTTTACCTCCCGCGTACTCCACTTGGGCCCCGGCTAGGGGTTGGTTATATGCCCCCAGGAATGCCGTTTGCTGGCCCTACGGAGCCCGAGGCCGGGCTTTTGGGCCGGGCTAGCTACTACCGGGTGTTGGCCCAAAAACTCGGCCCTAATAGCCTATTATGCCTAGACTACTCTATATGTAAAGTACTCTTTATATATGCTAGGCTATTGACGTAACCAGGCTCTTGGTTTAAGGTGCCAACATGATCGTCTGCAAACTGAAGGAAGTTCTCAAACAAAAGGGCTGGTCGCGCTACAAACTTCAACAGAAGTCGAGCATCACTTACCCGACGCTCCATTCCCTTTTTCACGGACGGAGCAAAGGATACAGCGCTGATGTTTTGAATAAGCTTTGTTATGCACTGAAATGCTCGCCTGGAGATTTGCTAGAGTGGCGCCCAGACCGATTTCCGAGGCTCAAACGGAAGACGAAGTGAATAGTGAGTAGAAATCTAGAATGGATTGGTTTTTCAGACGCTCCGACTCTTCGCTTGGTATCTAGGGACCTCGGATGGAATCGTCTGCATGAATTAAGTCTTGAGCACATAACAGGCCACCAAGTTTTCGGCGGAGCCCTGATTTTCGAGACATACCAGCTATCAGATTAAATTCAACTCGTTCCAGGCTTCTTCTCGTTCGGGCATGTCTTATCCGCAGGCTCAAAGACTGCTCGTGATCGCCTCACCCGAGAGTAAATCGTTACAGAGCGAAGCCAAATACCGAGGTTTTTCTTTCCAGTGGGAATGAACTCTAACCACAGGCTCGTGGGGACCAATTCAGACTTCTAAATTGATGGGGTAACTGCTGCCCACTCGTTTTGATTCTCCTGTGAGTTAATTGTGCTCGCTCTTTCAACACCTTCTCCCTTTCCCCTATTTTTCCGGGGAATCGTCGCATCCTGAGATGGACGATGGATATCCCTGTCCAGAAAAGCATTTTGAAATAAATCCACTTTAGTTAATTAAACTTGTCCATTCAGCGCTTTGATCAAGAATTGGGTCCATTCACTTGGTGGTGATCATAGTTGCCAACAGCTATCCAAAATCGGGCCACCTTCTTTCCCATGAGTTTGAGCAGCGGCGGACACTTAGTTTTCCAAAATGCGGCTACGGCATTTCACCTGCGACTATTTGATTGAGCAGAGTTCCGTTTGGACTTCGTCTGGGACTTCATTGAGTTTTGACAGAAGACCTAGTGCTTTGCCATAGGCCAGGATCGCTCCGGTCAAGTTGTGAAACGCGGGGGAATTCTCAGCGGCTTCGCGTCTCTTGACCTGGGCCTCGGCTGACAGTTCGAGTATTCGTTCTATCGCGCTATTCGTACTCACGGCTGCCCTCCTGGTCTGGGAACAGCAGACTGGCTCGATTTGGAAGATCTGGCGCGGACTACGTGGTCGAGTTTGATGATTTCCTTGCGGAATCAGGAGACTTGGGGGAAATGGAAGCGTCCGACCAAGTAGCCCGCAATGAGTGGACGGGCATATTTCATGCCAATCAGGAAGCATGAACTCAAGGTTTCAAGGCAGAGCTAACTCCAAGATGCGACGGTAGATACGGACGAAACCGATAGGTCGTCACCTTCGATCTCGAAGCTTTGTTTTTCCGGTAAGGGCTTGAGTTTGCCAAAGTTGTGCAAAAGTTGTGCAAATGTCCTACATGTCTGCTACCGACAACTAGCGTAGCAGGACATTTGAAGTAACACTTTACTTCTCCGGTTACCGCGTTTACCAGGAGTTAGGTTAGCGTACGACCGTCGTGTGCTTGAGAGAGTCCACAACACTGACCTCCGAGACCCCTGTTTCTGGGCCACCATTCACCAACTATAGTGGACCTTGTAGCTCACTGTTTTCTCTCCGCCAGATGGAATCTGCACAAGGAACTCCATGGTGCGGCTATCCAGCTTTTTGAAGGGATCAGAATTCTTGATAATGTCCCAATTCGTCCAGCGATAGAGATGCTCGACGATGCGAACTTCAACAGGCTCGCTCTTGTGATTGCGCACCTTGATTTCAAACGATTCGTCGAGCCACCGCGCATTGAAGTCTGCGCGGTAATCCGTGCGGCTGCGTTCCCCGGTCATGTCAAAGGCATTGCCGGTATAGAGGCGGATGGTCTCGTCCTTGGGGGTGTGGTCAATGTCGTTCTCGCCGGTGAACTCGAGTTGGCCATCATCGTCGCGCCGATAGAAACGCACGCGTCCTTTCGGAAGCGGCATGCCCAGATGATTCTCGGAGCTGTTTTTGAACTCCTGCATGACCCAAACTTTGGGATTGGAGAGGATGCCATAGCTTTCCTGCTGGCGGATGCTCTCCATTGGCCAATTTTGATAATTCTGATCGACTCTAAATCCGTCGTAGACGTAGACGGCCTTGGACTGGATCCCGGCGGCGCGGACCATTTCCACCTGCTTGGTTTCGCGGTCGTGGAGAGTTGTGGGGTGCTCAAGGGTGTAGAGATGATATTCGTCGAAAGTTTTTTCTGTCACCGGTGGACCGAATTGGCCTCCACCTATTCCAAACTGTGCCCTGCCCGCGCTGCCCATCACGACTAACCCTGGGGGCGGGACTTTGTTCACATCGCCTGCCATCAACTTGAGGCGTGCATCGTGAAAAGTTTTGCCGCTTTGATTATCGAGGGTTACCCAGCCGACGAGCTCCAGCACGTTGGATTTCGGCGGCGCAATCACGTTATAACTTGCCTCCCAGTTCATGCCGCCGGTCACATAGCTGAACTCTGCCGAGGTAGCGCCCGGCTTGTCGGTCAGCAGTTCCCAAGAGAGCGTGGGCTTGAGCACCGTATCGTCAGCCAGCGCAGGGAACAGGGGTTGACCTGGAAGTGAGAATTGCAGTTTGCCGTTGGCTTCGATGATGGGTTGCTCGCTGCCCTGGGCCACGGCAGCCTGCTGTGCGGCATATTGTGGGCCGTACGACTGGAACGCGGCGTAATGAGGCACGTAGCCGCTCCGGATGATCTTGCCCTGCACGGTCCGCGTAGTGCCATCCTTGTCGGTCTCGAGGAAATCAATGGTCTTGCCCTCATAGAGGGAAAGGAGCAGTTGCTGCGAGACGGGATCATTGCGGTAGTTCTGCTCGAGAATCTGAAGACGACGGCCAGGGTCTAGCGAGCGCAGGATTACGGAATCGGGTTCGACGTGAGCGGTGATGTCGGTGACCTGAATGTGATTAATACCTGAGCGCAAATCGAGGGGCAGCTTCTGACGTACGACGGCGAACTGCTGGTTGTAAATCGTAAGGGCGGGAGAGTCGCCCTTCTGATCCTGCTCCGTGTTAGATGCAAAGGCCGAATTGAACTGATAAAACGCTCCCCAGAGAAGGACCGCAGATAAGCACAAACCGCCGATTCGCTTTGCGACGTGCATGTTCATCTCCTTAGTGCGGCAATTACTTGGGGAGTATACAGCTCGGCCAGAAAACGTCGGTACATATCTGGGGTGAGAGGGCTAACTCCTGGTAAGGCGGGTTACCGGACAATGGAAGTACCAGGATTTTACCTTTCCGATACGGTGTTAATCAGGCAGTATCTGACTTGGCTGCACGCCAGGAAACGTACTGCGCTTCAAGTTTACGACAGAAGCTTTGCAAATTGGCCTCACCTATCGACTCGTCCACTAGCAGGGGGTCACCGCTAAACGCGTCATACCACTGCATCAATCCGTCAGTCTCGTTGTACGCGTGAAAGTGGTCACAGACCTCTGGCTCTGCGTGTTTTCCTGCCAGCGTCGCGAGCTGACGGAGGAATTGTTCTGTCGCACGCACATGAAACACGCTCGGCTTTGGCCAGATTGTGCCGGGCGCTATTTGCAGAGTTGGCGTGGCGACGTTAGAAGCGAACAGGGTCTGAACATCCTTTGAGATGCGCGTACCCTCGAAGCATAGATTCACAGGTAACGGTAGGATTCCAGATAGTGCGGAGAAGAACTTTCCTGCACTCCTTATTCCCGTAACCTCCCAACCGCTGACAAAAAGAGGTCTGGTCGACATGGCTTCGATGTTATCAATTTCTCAGGCTCAGACGGTGCTGCAACTAATTGGCTCGCCGTCCAAGTCAGGTTCTGCGACACCTAAGTCCCGATTAGTCGCCTTACCGGAAAAGTTGGTATTACAACCCATTTGTCCGGAGGTTTACTGAGGACTCGTCAGTCGTCCAATAGCCCCCACGCCAAGCCGCACCCCAGCATGACAAAGGTTGATGTCACGAATGCAACGAACCCGTTCCAGGGAGTTATCGGTGTCAACAGCCAAACTACCGCCGCAACCCCGGCTATGGCTTTGACGATTTTGCGTAGTCCTCTCCGTATTCTCTTTGTCCGGGAGGGCTGGGCTGAACCAGCAAGGAAGCTATATCCGCAATCGCAACGCTCAGCCTTTTCTGGGCTCACCAATTCGCAGATGGGACATTCCTTCATCGAAAAAGCTGCCTAGGACAAACAATTCCGTCGCTGAGAAGGAGCTTACACCGAAAATACTCTGCACGTGCCTGGTTAGTCGCATAATCGGACAAGTCCCGTACCAGGACCTGTCTTATCTTCCCGCGACGCAGATCAGCGGGGGATTCATCGCAATGAATACGACGAGGTTGTTGGACAAGTTCTCTTAGGATCGTCATCTGGCGATTCAATGAAATCCACCTTAGAAGCAGGCGGCAGATTTGGGCGGGATTTCAGAAATTTTCTATCTGCCACACATTCTTGGTGGGGCTGGCCTCCAATATGGCCAGCAATTGCCCGTCGGGAGATGGGATTGCATACCCGATGAAATTGCTGGAACGGAGCAGGACTGAAACTTTGCCGCCGAGTGCGATTTTCAGTAATGCACTATCCCCGGTTTGACTATGCCAGCCAACGAGAAGACTCCTTCCATCTGCAGACCAGTCTATGTGCATCAATCCGTTCCATCCTTTTACAACCAGGTCACGCGCTTTGCCCGAGGATGTGGACCGGAGTTGGATCGTTTCTTGGTTGGAACCGACAGCGACAAAGGCTCGTTGCGAACCGTCGGGAGACAAGCTCCAGAAGCCGTCGGGATCGATTTGCGGGGGGCCAGTACTCTTGCCACTCCTCACATCGAACAGGAAGGTCTCCCGAGTATTTCCCTTTGAGATGCTGTACAGGCAGATCGTCGATGGCAAGCGCGCACACTCCACAGCAAAGATAGCCACGTCTTGGAGGACTAATCGAGAAGGTCCGCCATGGATGGGAATTGCGAAAATAGAAGAAGGAGTCTCCGGACCGGCGGATTTAGGAGTCGAAACATACAAGATCTCTGATCCGTCGGGCGTCACTCTGGGTTGTGAGAGCTGGTCTGCGGCGGTTACCAGACTCTCCGCCAATGGCTGGTCGGTAGCCTGCTTGAAAATCTCTAAAGTACCGTTTCGATTCGAATAAAATAGGACCGCCGTGCTATCCGGTGTCCAGGAAGTCGGAACGCTTACACTCTCATCGAGCGTCAGCCGCCTGTGCGTCAGCAACTGTGTGCCGTCCGCTGCCAGCGTACCGATATAAATACTAGGCAACCAATTTTCTCTTAGGAAGATAAGTACTTTTCCGTCGGCGCTTCCGGTAACCTGCGTAATCGAACCGTATCCTTGCGTGATGCGTTTCGGGGGCTCGGAAATCTTTCCGGCTTGCGGCAGTGATACCATCCACACGCTTGAGTCTCCCGGGCCTGGGGTTTGCTGGGTGCCAAGGGCGTAGATTAGGCGGCCATCCGGCAGCCAATGCAGCACAGGAGTTAAGCCGGTGTCTGAAAAAAGAGTCTCGGCGCGTGTCTTCTGCCATTCATTCACCTCAACCGAACGCGTCGGCGCGTCGTACGCCAATGCTGTTCTGATGTAAGCGATTCGTTTGCCGTCGGGGGACCACGTCGGCGTTCCCACCCGCGAACCCTTATCGGGTGCAACCTTAATCGGATCTGTTCCGTCGGAACGCATGACCCACACTTCTCGAGCGAGCTGAGGTTTGTAAGTCAGATCAACGCGGCAGAACGCAATGTGGGCTCCATCCGGGGACACCGATCCTCCTGAGCCGTCATCTGTCAATTGGCGGGGCGACCCTCCGAACAGCGAGAGGCTCCACAAGCTTGCCTTCCCTGGCTGGTCCTTGCGAGAGACTAGTAAGTGCGAGCCATCTGGAAACCAGTCGTCCACGTGCGCAGAGAAGTTTGGCGGCAAGGGTACCGGGTGGGTTTCACCCGTGCGAATTATCTTCAGGTAGATACCTGTATTGTCCGCGTAGGCGAGATACTTGCCGTCCGGAGAGACCGCCGCGCTGCTCACGCTATTTTCTGATGAATTCGAGGTCAGCTTACGCTCGATGACCTCCGTTGGCCGCGATGGATGCCGCCACACGGCCCACGCCAGGATGGCAATCACAATGGGTGAAAGGAAGGCGATGGCAACCCAGGGGCGCAAGAAAGACGATTTCCTCTGCCCCGGAGCGGGCACGGTTCCGATTCCGCCTGGAGCGAAGCCTCCTTCGACCGGAGCTATAAAGCGATAGCCACGCCGAGCAAGCGTCTCGATGAACACCGGTGTTTCCGCCGATTCGCCCAACGCATCGCGCAACCTTTTGATGGCCGTATTGAGACCATGATCAAAATCGACGAAGGTATCCGCGGGCCAGAGCTTCTTGTGCAATTCTTCCCGTGTGACGAGCTCACCCGGCCGTTCCAGCAGGGCGACCAACAATTGAAAGGGCTGCTCCTGGAGCTTCAGCTTGACGCCATTCTTGTGTAACTCACCTGCCCGAAGGTCTATCTGGAAGACACCGAATCGGAGAATTTGCGGAAGTTTGGACGGTAGGGACATCGTGCCTCGGCAGATTTGAAGTTTACACCCTTCGAGAAAGCTCGTCACTTTCCCCTGTAAGTCACAGTTGGGAGATAGTTTAGCTCGCTATCTACTGATGTCTGACTCGTCATCCCCCGTGCCTTGAGGTACCTGTTTACGGGAAGCAGTGTCGCCCCTGGGGTGACACTATGAACAGTCCATTCCGTAATTGTGTACTTCTGGTTTTCATGTTTTTATCTTCTTCCTGCCTTGCCCAAGAGGGACCGTCTACGAGGGCTTTGATTCCCGAGATCCACATCTCTGTCTACGACAACGTCGGTGTTCCCAACAAACTCATGGCCGCCGCGGAGGCGGAGGTACGCCGGATTTTTCAACAGGCTGGCGTGGAAGTGCTTTGGCGAAACTGCTTCGAGGGAGTTGAAAACATTCAACCACCGTCTTGCCACGCCGTTGGGTCTTCTTATTTTGTATTGAAGATCCTGCCTCACGCAATGGGCCCACAAGTGCGGGACAGAATCGATGTGCTCGGTACGGCTGTGCTGGATGACAAAGGGGTGGGTTTCTATGGGTATGCCTTTTACGACCAGATTCAACAATTGGCGGATGCGAGGAGACTCACATCCGCACTTTTGGGCCATGTACTCGCGCATGAGATCGGCCACTTGTTGTTGCGATCGAATTCCCATTCGATCACTGGGATCATGTCCGGACGATGGGCTGGTGGAGAATTGCGGAGAATATCTGAAGGAGCCATGTTCTTCATGCCCAATGAATCCAAGATGATGCGAGATCGGCTCTCGACCGTAGCTCTTAAAGCCGCGAATAGCCCGCAGCCTTTTGTTGCTGAAACTTCAACTTCTCTCATAAGAGGAAGCACGAAGTAGCGTTCGACACCCAAAAGTGAATCCGAACGGCTAACTCCCGGTACGTCGGATAACCGGACATTTGAAGTACCAGGACTCCACTTCTCCGGTAACGGCGTTAATCAGGAGTTAGCCACCACAACGGCGACAGCCCCTCCCGAGTGGCGTATTCTTAGCTTCATGGGTGCGACAAAGAAGTTTCTATTTGCGTCCGTCTTTTGTTCCGGTCTTATATCTGTTCTCGTCGCGTGCCGCAGTGACCGTCCTGAATCGTTCTACGCCTCTATCGCCGACGTAAGAAAAGCCGAGGCAAGTGCCCAAAGCTGGATACCAGACGACATTCTTCCCGCGAGTTCCCGCACCATTCATGTTGTCGGTGAACTTTCTCCATCGAAGGAGTGGTGTGCCTTTGAATTCCTTCCCACTGACTCACAAAATCTTCTAAAGAATCTCAAGAGTTTTGATGCGCTGCCGCCACCAGTGAAGTACGTACGTAGCCCTCGTGTGTCGTGGTGGCCATCCGTGCTAGAGGGAAATCTGGACGTAGAGAAGATTCACAACGCGGGCTTCCAGCTATATGTCGTCGAAAGACCCGCGAACTCTGTCGATATGGGTATTTACCTCTTTGCGCTAGACTTGTCGAAGGGGCGCGGATTCTTCTATTGGACTTACAAGTCCTGATTAGTCAGATTACCGGACAAATCAAGTCCCAGTACTTCAAGTTTCCGATTACCGCGGTGGTCTCAATGGGTCGACGCAACACTTTCTTGAAGTTTACTCGCAGGAGTCTGAAAACCTAAAGTCTCTCGCGGGCGTTGATTTAGGCGCAGCGCCACTTTGTCCAGATCCGACTGGGTATAGTCGGACAGGTCGGTTTTCTTCGGGAAATATTGTCGTAAGAGCCCATTCGTGTTTTCGTTCGAGCCGCGTTGCCAGGGACTCTGCGGATCACAGAAGTAGACTTTCACATCCGTGGCCACTGTAAAGCTCTTGTGTTTGGCCATCTCCAGTCCACGATCCCAGGTTAAGGAACGGCGCAGGGCCTTGGGCAGTTTACGAACATGCCGAGTCAGTGCGGCGACGACAACCGCCGAGTCTTTGCTGGAGACTTTTACAAGTGCGGTGAAACGCGAATGGCGTTCCACCAAGGTCGCGATGTGACTGTTCCTTGAGCCGCGCAGGAGATCGCCCTCCCAGTGACCCGGAACTGCACGGTCCTCCACTTCAGCGGGCCTTTCCCTGATGGAGATGGCCTCGGGGATTTGACCGCGCGTGTCTTTAAAAATACGAGAGTGCTGCGACCGGCGTATGCGGCGCTTGGATCGCAGGTGTTTCAGTAGCTCCTTTTTCAGCACTCCACGCGCTTGGATGAACAGGCTTCGGTAAATGGTTTCGTGGGACACACGCATGCCCTCATCATCGGGATACTGGGTTTTCAGCCAGCCGGAAATCTGCTTCGGCGACCAGTCCAGAATCAGTTTACTCGCAACGATGTTCCGCAACTTGGGGTTGATGGAAAGAAGGCAGCGCTTGGGCCGCAAGGCCGACTGCCAGGCTTCGCCGTCGGCTTGACTGGCTCGATACGCAGGACGGCCACCATGCCGTGCGACCTCCCGGCTCACGGTCGATACCGCTCGCTCTAAACATTTGGCAATCTCACGGATCGACGAACCGGTCGCCAGCCCGCGAGAGATCTCCTCGCGCTCACGCAGCGTGAGCGCGAGGAGCGCACGCCGCCGGACGGCCGGAGCAATCCCGCCGTAACGCGACACCAAACAACGAATAGAGGAATGTTCTTTGCCAAAAGCACGCCCGATCTCATGCAACGTCTGCCCCGCCTTCCAACGACGCCACACGTCGCTCTTCTGCTCCGCTGAAAGCCCAAACCGTCTCCCTTGTTTCATAAACACCACCTTTGAAAACAGCTTTATACCAGATGGTGTTGCATCGACCGTCTGAGCCGGCAGCGTTAACCAGGCATGTGGAGTTTTATTGCTTATTTGCCTAATATTCTACGCGTGGAATTTGCGAGTCGTGGCATACCTGAACTCATTTGATGTTCCATGTGGCCCATGTCAAGAAGGCCCAGCTAGCCCCAGCTACCCCAGCCACGGCGATGCCTATGATCAGAAGCGTTTTCTGAGCCTTGCTCATCTCACACCTTGATCGAGGAGTCGCTTTTCGCAGCGTTTATCGGGCACCTGCCTGCTCGGCATTCATTCAAGAATGTATGACGAGCGTTACTTTGAGCAACTTTCGCTGACCATCTTCAGGTCGGTGACAGTCAAGTGACCATGCTCAGTGGAGTCCTTATCCATGCCATGTTCTTTCGCCTCGGCCTTCGCGTCTTCTTTCGCGCCATGCAGTGTGGCGTTTGAGACTACGCCGGTAATCGTGACGGTATGACTTACATGATCTCCGAGCTTGACGGTGTCGCTTTTGATCTCCCAAGTGCCGCCTTTCATCGTGGTAAGCCTGTACTCATTGGCGTCGTCGCCCTTTTGAAGGCAGCCCGTGAGCGTCCGTGTCTTCTTGTGGGTGGTTTTTGTTGTGTCTTGTGCAGGGGCCAGCGCGGCAGCACCCGCAAACATGAACAACGCGAGAAATGCCATCGCGATCTTGACTTTCATTCTTTACCTCCGAAGCTTCGATTTGAGAAGCGGGAGAGCAGACCAAGAACTCGGCTAGTTGACTACGGTTATCTAAGGATCCGCGGACGTAGCTAGCTAGTAGCGGTCTGGTTCCCAACTCGGCACATGCTAGCGGCGACGAAGGCGGAGGTCTGTGCAATTGTGAACACACTTCACATCTCCGGTTTCGGCGTTTACCAGGATTTGAAGATTAGTTCCGGTTTGACCGTAACTCGGGCGCAATCGCGAGAGGCGTTCCTAGGCGGTTCTGAGGAGGTCACTTCGACCAGTAAATTCAAGCGTTTGTCACCGCACAGAGCTACTCCGAATTGGTTGGGCAAGGGCGCGATTGAGAAAACTGAGAACGCTTGGCCAAGAATCCTCCTGAGCCTTTGCGTCTCCGAGCGGCGTACCTCCTGACTCAATTCGTCCGCCAGCGATCAACGTCGAGCCCACCGGTAGATATGCTTTCCCAATAAGGTGTCCAGCATTCCGGTATGCGAGGTGCCTGTCTTGAAAACGATGTCGACGTGCTGTCAAACGCTGCATGATAAGCTTTCCCAACTCAAAGGAAGGCCATAACTGATCATCCATCCCAGAGACCAACAGTACCGGTCCATTGATCAATTCAACGCGTATCGTTGCCTTTTGAATCGCTGGTTCATTTTTTAGCGAATGCTGATAATTGAGCCCGATTCGGAGTGGGAATCCTGCCGGTGGGCTATTAGTCGGGTCTTCTTCGAAAGGCACAAATGGAACCGGAGCTCCGTTCGACGACCAGGATGATTTTCCAGCTGCCGGGCAAAGGCATGACCAAACTACGCCGCTAGGCGCGTATGCGACGACAGCGTGTATTCGACGGTCGCGGCTCGCGATTAATAATGCGGCCTCCGCACCCTTCGAGGTACCCAAAATACCGACCCGATCAGCTTGAACAGATCCTTGACTGGTCAACCATTCCAAAGCTTTTTGGAAGTACTCGAGCGGGATTTCTTCCAGTGTTTTCGGGAGCGAGTCCAGATCAAAATAAGCTAGTGCTAAGCAAACGTACCCATGCGACGCAAGGAGCGCGCCTACGTCCTCTGCGCTGTTTCCGCCTTCGGAACCCCCCAAAACCAGCAGTGTTGGAAAAGGGCCCTTTCCGCTCGGCACGAATAGCGTACCGACAAGCCCTTCTAAGCGCACCGCTCTGCTCGTTACACCTGCGGCCGTAAAGTTGCGCGTGACTTGGGTATCGGCCAGAGTTTTGCCATCTGACTCCGCCGCCAGCCTAGTGACTAATGGCTTCGCCCACTCGTAGCTAAACCGGACTCGGCCGTAATCCGGGATGGGAACTTGCATCGACTCAATCAGACCCATGGCGGAAATCCCCTCATAGCTTCCGTTCAGTGGAGGTTGACGTGACAGGTCCACCACTCCGCCCGAGTCCGCGGCAAAACCGGCATACGATTCCCACTTGCGACCGTCCTTGTCCTCCAGGAATGCTCGCACAACGACGGTTTTTCCAGGCTCTAGGCCACGGATTCGAATGTTCAGTTTCTCGTCCACGAGTGCTGGGTTGGGGGTGACCTCTATTGTCTGTGCATTCGCTTGGCCACTGAAACCAATATTCACCACTACTAGGAACAGCAACCAATGAGAGCTGTGTCGGGCCGCTTTCAAAGCGAGCAGCGATGATAAGAAAGATTCGACGAACAACAAGACTCTCAGGTAGTACATGCACATCTCCATTTAGATATGGCTTTCAATGTCTCTTCGCATTCACCTCGGTATCGAACCGACGCACTGTCTAATCCTTGAGGTACTTCCGAAAGAAATCGGTTATCAACGTGCGTGCCGACGCGTTTAGAATCGACCAACAGAAATTGTGCTTAGGAATCCTACTTGGGTATTCCCTTCTTCCTTGCCGTAATTAGACTCTGCGGATGGCCACCGGTTAGGATTGTTACATCGGGTTTTTGCGCCGTAGGCGTTCCGATGAGCACTGCTGGAAATGCTCCATTATTGCGCCAATTGTCGGATGGTCGCCAACACGGAAGTTATCCTAAGTCCCGATAAGTCGCGTTACCGGACAAGTCCCGTACTAGAACTTCAAGTTTCCGGTAACCGCGTTTATCAGGCACTAGGGTTACGAATGGTGTCAAGCATTCCAAAAGCGGAGGGGTTGCGTTCGATTTCTGCAAACAGTCGGCTGATTTTGCGAACGAGTAGACGCCTACTCTCAGGTTTGCTGGTCGCCTGGAGCGTCAAGAGGGTTTCCTCAAGCTCTCGCAGTAGTTCGGCTAATTCGTTTAATTCGTTCTCATTCATACAGACCAAGACCATGCTAATTCGTTAAGCTGTGCACTTCTTTGAAAGCTCGCCTTTGAAATGCCTTTCAACATCTTCACGACTCAACGGGTTTCCCGCTTTGGCTAATACGACCGAATAGACGACCTCATTCCCCGCAAGCTGCGCGGTGATAAACGCCCCGTCTTCCGGCAGTTTTTGGTAGATGAATTTTACTTTTCTGCCGTCTTCAAGTGTTTTGATCCACTCTTCATCTGGCATTTTTGTATTTCTTCAGGCGAGATCAGCGTGTCCCTGTCGCGAGTATACGCTGTTCGGTCCGAGAACTCGCGGAGCGGGAATGAGAAGTCGCGTTCCCATACACGTCCGGGATTGGCGATTATGCGACTAAGCCCCGGCGGTGCCCAAAATTGTATAGATTCGCGACTGGGTGTAATCGTACTCTACCAAGTTGAAGAAAAGCGAACTCACGTCCAGACAAGTATCCTCCGTCCCCTGTCCTACATGCGGCGCCGCTGCCGGGGAGTGTTGTGTGCTGCATTCAGGTGCTCCCCGCTCAGAATCACATGTAGACCGGAAGTTTGCTGCAGCCGAGGCAATTGAGACAAAAGGAATACCCCGTGGTCCCCGACGCCGATAAACCAGCTTGCGACCGACAATCCTAGTTATGCGGTGGCAAGCCCTGATATCAACACTGATCTGCAAGGATGCCGCTTTCCGATAAGCGTGAAAGTGGGTGTTTATTCGTGCAGGACAACACTCAGGAGGGATTTGTGGACCTGAAATCCGTCATTGTTATATTGAATGAAGCCCAGTTTTCGGAATTTATTCATGAAAAAATTGACTCTGGCCCGCGTTGTGCCAATCATGTCCGCCAGCGTTTCTTGCGATACTTTGGGAAGTAGTCCCTGAGGCTGGTCTTGTTTGCCGTAACGGGCAAGCAATAGAAGAGTGCGGGCAAGCCGCTTCTCGCTCGAATTGAATAACTGATCGACCAGGTCAGCCTCGATTCGGATGTTCCGTGCCAGCATGAACTTTATGAACAGGTCGGAGAGGGCATGTTCTGCATGCAGAACCTTAAACATCTCACTCTTCTCAATGACGAGTACGGTGGTAGGTGTAACCGCCGTAGCCGTCCCCATGCGCATGGGCTGTCCTGCCAGACAGCCTTCACCAAAGAAATTCCCCGGAGACAGAATAGCTACGACCGCCTCTTTGCCGACTTCATTGAGGACGGTGAGCTTCACCCCGCCACTTTGTAAGTACATTACGCTCTCGGCGACATCACCTTGAGCGTAGACGGCTTCCGCTCTTTTATACTCTTTGACTTTTCTCGACACCCCAGCCGAATCGAGAAAAGCCTGGGCGTCGAAAACGGGCGCTTTTACATTCTTGAGTTTTTTGGCCATCGCACGCCAGGTGAAACCCCAGATTCAATCTTACTGCGAAGGAGGATTGCTGTCTGTAGGGTATACAACAGCTCGAACGTGTTGTGGGGGGACAGCCAAGACGTAAAGATGTTGCTGTCTGAGACCTGCCACGTAGGTCCCGATTAGTCGCGTTACCGGACATCTGGATACTAAAACCCACTTGTCCGAGGATGTCCGAGTTTCAGCTGATTGCGGCGACTCTCGATGTTCGGCACTGTAAGCAGACCTGCAACCAAGTTCAAGCGACTGTCATGTCTCGTGGTCCGTCATGCGCAAATATGTCGGCTCCAAATCCGCTATCTGTTGGTACTAAGCAACGTAAACGTGAGTCCTATTGGCCTTGTGCAGTTCCTCGTGCTTCGATAGCCTTCATGGCCAAGATTTTCTATTGTGGTGGCTCGTCGGGGCGTCTCGGTATGTTGCGGGCCGTCATTCCGGTTGCTGACTTGTCAGGCGTTTTGTCACAAGAGAATCCGAAGTACTTGGGCAAATCCTTCCCCAAGATAAAGCAAACTGGCCCTTCGTGCACCGTGATCGAGGTGGTGCCAAACGAGAAGCACGGGCAATGGAGAGTGGGTTTTTACCGCGCAGCAAAGGGGCCACTTGAATTTGAGGACCACCTGCTGGCCTTCTGAATAGTCGCGGCTCACGTCCACTTCGTATCTACCAGCCTGGCCGTTTATTTTGATGCGAGGCGAATTCGGTTCCCGCTCAGCGTCACAGCACCCGTGAGCGCGATGACTCGACCGGTAACGCTAGCGCCGGTGGTGACGGTGTCGCTGATATTCGCGAGAATGCTTCCTTCAAAAGCGGTGTTCGTGCCAAGAGTTGAAGAACTGGTTATCTGCCAGAACACCTTTCCTGCCGTCGCTCCGTTGGCCAGGGTAACCGAGGAATTGCTCGCTGTCGTAAGCGTGCTCCCTATCTTAAAGACGTAGACACCGGTGCCGTTGAGCGTGAGGGTTCCGGTCAGTTGCGCCGAAGAATCAAAACAATATACGCCCGGCGAGAGCTTGACCGCACCTGGACTCGTGCCTAGAGTCTTCCCGGTCAAGTTGGTCCCGCAGGGTTGCGCGAGTAGATTGTCGTATGCCGTGTGCGCTGCGGCCTGAGCCGCGGTGACGCTGGCGTCGCCCGCGTGCACTGTTCCTCCGGTCACGCTCCCGGGAGGAAAGCCGGTGACCGCTGTACCTGGGCTCACGCCCAAATCTCCGGTGATGACCGTCGGGCCCGTATTAGTCAGCTTTGAGGCTCCCAGGACTGCGAAGGTCTGCGCGGAACCCAGTGGCGGCGCCGCCTGCGCCCAGGCCAGGGTGCCCATACTCAAAATGCAAATAACCAACAAGAGTCGTTTCATTTCGAAGCTCCTTCGCTCTCTTCATTGTCGCTGACAGTGCGGGACAAACATTGTCGAGTCGACTTCAAGCTTCTTAGGGCTTGTAGTGCGGGCATTGCGCTCACCGAGTCGAGCGATATCTCCTCACCATCCATCCTGCTTCGCTCATCGAGCAGCAGCGTCCCGTTGAGGGCTACTTTGGTCTTACTGCCTGGAGCAGGATGTACGTACCCCAATCGCCAACCACGATTTCACGGCGAAGCGCCCCTAAGTCTTCATAATGTTTCGACCGGCTGCGCGTTTTTTAATCGGGCCGCGTCCACCCGATCTCTTCGAGGCGCGCTTTTTAGCCGCCGTCATTCTACCGCCTCTGCTTTTCTTTGCCATATTAAAGGTCCTCCTTGATTCCGCCGACTACATCGCAACTCGTTGTGGTCCTTGCGTTGCGCCGGACATTCTCACAAGCCTTTCGCAACAACAGTTCTTTTTTGCACAGTGCGCTCAAGCTACGACCTCTTGCAGTTGCATGAAAGCTGATTCCTCGGGTCTTGTGTTGCCGTGGATGATCCAACTGAGGGGGATGGACCGGCCAACACAACAGGCCTTATTTCTGCAAGACAATCCTTCACTCATTTTCCAGCAGGTCTCTCCGCAAGCCTCTCGCTACGCGGTGCAGAAGCTCTTGACGGACCTGCTGCGCAGTCTTGATCGGCTGTATACGCACCGCCAACCGCATCGAGATGCGCCCTCTCCACACACCCGGAGAATCCATCGTAGCCTCCGTACTCCGAGCGAGGCGATTGTAATACTCCGCGATACCGGCCACGTCCTCGCGTCCAAGCCTTGGTAATCGAGGACGAAACAGAAGATATAAGAACCGAAAAAGCAAATTCATCTGCCCCTGCGCTTCCGATGCGCATGGGCTGGGACGGCGAATCTAGCCGCATAAGCTTGCGAACTGAATCCTAGACTTCGTTAAGGCCCATGCCTGTTCTCTTGTGTACGTTTTCGCAGTTTATTTTTGCGCGGAGATTGGGCATTTGGGGCCGCCGCCTTTTAGGGGACTTACTCGATTGGTTTTTGGGGTTTTACCTGATAGACGAGGACACTCGTTACAGTGAGTATCTAACAGCCTACTCAACCTCCGAAGACGTGCCAATGTGACCATGCTCCGCAAGCTGATATGGATTGAAAACCCGCGCTATCACGGCTGCGGTTGCTCCGAATGCGCATGGACGTTCAAGCCTTCGGGGCCGCCTGCGGGCAATTCGCTCGACGAAATGAAGGAGATCTTCGAGCGCTTGCGCGATAAGGAATTTGCAATCCATGTCTGTGCTGAACACCCAAGGGCCAAGAACGCAAATGGCTAAAAACCAGGCTTCCTCGCTGGCACGCGTCGTGCAACTCGGTGGCCACCTGTTGCGAGGCCAAGAAACCAGAAGAAATCCAAACTTTCGGGCACTTTGTGCGCCCGCGCCTGATAAGTCGGATTACCGGACATCAAGTCCAGTCCCGGTACTTCAAGTTTCCGATTACCGCGTTTACCAGGACCTAGCCAATTTAAATTCCAGAAGCCCGCATTCCTCTGTATTCTCACTACTAGCTAGCTAGGTCCCTCCTGCTCCACGATTCAATTCTGCCTCCCGCTCTTCCGCAACGACTTCTTCTCCACAGGCTTTCTCGTCGAAGTCGAGTAGTCCAGAAACGCTAAGTAGCCCGCCACAAGGCGGTACGTTTGGTAATAATCATCCGGCCGGATAGCCGAAATTACGTCTTTCTTCGTACGAAGGATGTGGGCGTCCCATGTTTTCTGGCTTAGCGAATGGATTGTAATACTGGGTATGTTTGCCGTAGCAAACTGCATGGAGTCCGAGCTTACAACGGCTTCGACGTCTACCGCTGCAATCGGCAATTTCAATTGACCTGCGATGTAACGAAGCTCACCTATCAGCTTTCGATCCGCGTAGGTTTGCCAATACTCCGTGGGCGCCAGCCCTAGAGTGTCCATGTTCACCATCGCATCTGTACGGTCCTTCTGCAGTTCCGTCATTTGCTGGACATAGAATTTCGACCCAATCTCGCCTTGCTCTTCCTCGCTGAAACCTACGAACACATAGGTATGCTGGAGTGGTTCGTCTTTCAACGCCTGATACAGCGACGGCAGCAGAGACGCCCCGCTCCAGTTGTCCACGACTCCGTCCCCGGCGCTGATGTGATCGTAGTGCGCCCCAACAATAATTGTCCTGTCAGAACTCCCCGGCAGCGTGCAAATGACATTCGGCAGCGGCCATCCCTGTACAGGCTGTTCGACGATGTTTATTTCCTCGCAACCCGCCTCCACAAACAGTCCCTTCAACGTCCGCTCACGCTGCGCGTCGTTCCCGCCATACTTCTTCAACCTCCCTTCCACCACCTCCCGCGTCGCTGGTTTGAACCGAATCGACACGTCCTGGCCAACGATAGCGCCCACGAACAATAGTTCCGCGGCTAGGAAGACCCACAACGACCCTCTGTTGTCTGATTTCTTTGAATCGTTTCTTGGCAATCTGGTTTTTCCAACCCCTTTTCAGGTTTCGCTCAGATTGTGCCTAAAAACAACGTCGCTCAGAAGATGAATCGGGGACCGCAGCATTGTGAGAATCTAACATGGAATCGACCGAAACCTGTCAGGGTGCGGTCCACCTGCCTGGTCGCGTTACCGGACAATGGGGTCTGGGCTGATTTCACTTCTCCGGTAACCGCGTTTACCAGGACCTGAGAAGACTGAAACTAAAGGTGAGGCACGCTTGAGCGAAGGCCCCGCCTGGAACCTCAAAGGGGAAAATAGGTATGCTGGCCCAAAGGGAATAGACTTGCGGATGCGGGGGTGCTACGGATGCGTACTATTTGCAAGGCGAGTTTACTTGGGGTTTGGTTGCTGGCGCTTGGCCTCTCTCTGGGCGCACAGGAACAGAAACAGCCAACGGCCGCGGAGTTGAGCAAGAACGAGACTCCGGGCAAGGCGTTCACGCGCTTCTTTGGCTTTCAGGAGTATGAATTCCGTTCGGCCGCCGAAGCTATGCCCGAAGACAAATGGAACTACCGCCCTGCGCCTGGATTGTTCAAGAACGAGAATCCGGAATTCGGGCCCGTGGAGGTACGCACTTTTGCCGAGCAGGTGAAGCACGTGGCTTGCGCGAATCTTGCGTTTGCCGCAGAGTTGGACGGCACGAAACCGCCCGACGCGTGTCACAAGGGTGGTCCAAGCCCGGCAAAAACGCCTTCCGAATTGCTTACCTACTTGCGTGACTCCTTCACAGCTCTGAAAAAATCCTTGGCCGAAATCACCGCAAGAAATATGTACGATCCGATTGAGGGACCCTACGCGGGACCCAACACGCGCCTGGGCCTAGCCATTGTTTCGGCTTGGCATGTGGCCGATCACTACGGCCAGATGACCATCTATCTCCGCGAGAACGCTATTGTGCCGCCGGCAAGTCGGCCCAATCCGCCGAAGCTGAAAGAGAAATACTGAATCATGTCGGGAACTTGTCAGGCAACTGAGGCGAAAAGTTTGCCGTTCGGACAAGATGAAGGTTCAAGACGTCCCGCGCAGGACCGAGGAAAGTAAGACTACCGCGCATAGATCGATCTCTTTCCACGACTAGAGGATACTTGTCAAGAGCCTGTTGGCCGGGGGCGGCAGGCCAACTCCTGTGTAGTCGGCTTACCGGACATTGAGGATTGGGCAGTTTTCACTTGTACTATAAACGCGTTTACCAGGACCTGAGTCTAGGAGCAGAGTCATGCCCGAGATCATCGACTGGCAGCGACCACCACGGCGGCGCGGCCTGTTTTTCCTCCTTCTTGTCGTGCTTGTCAGCGTCATTTTCGGGGGCCGGACGGCGTTATCGTATTACGTTGAGGCCCTCTGGTTCGGATCGCTCGGTTACGGGAACGTGTTCCGAAAGACACTGAGCCTTCAGTGGGGCACATTTGCGATCTTTTCCGCCGTCACATTTCTCATTCTATACGGATGGTTCCTGACGTTGAGGCGGGCGTACCAGAATGATTTGCCGATCGGCAGAAGGATTTTCATCGGTGGGCAGCCGTTGAATCTGCCGGTCGACCGCATCCTGGGCCTCCTCGGGTTTGTGGTTCCGCTTGTCATCGCGGTGATAACCGGTGCCAGCATCATGACGGAGTGGCCGACGTTCGCACTGTATTGGTATGCGCCGCGCGCCACCGGCGACATCATGGACCCGATCTTCGGCAACCCAATCAACTTCTATCTGTTCACCCTCCCTGCATGGCAGCTCATTAGCGGCTGGCTGCTGACGTTAGCCGTGATTGCCTGTATGGTCGCGGTTTTCTTTCTTTTCGCTACCGGAAGCACTCGGGTGCTTACGGGGCACCGAGGCAGATACATTTCATTGCCGTGGCGCGGTTTCTCCCTTGCGTTTGCATTTTTGCTGCTGACCCTCGCGATGCGCGCCTATGTCGGCCGGTTCGAGCGATTGTTCGACGATCATACGATCTTTGGCGGCGTGACCTACACAGATGCACACGTCACGCTTACCGGCATGCTCGTAGTTTGTGCCACGCTCGTTCTCGGCGCTGCGATTGCAACCATCAACGTCGTGTCGGCGCCGCGCGTTCGCTGGCTGGTCGCAGCAGTCTCTCCGGCCGTGGTCTGTTATCTCGCCCTTCAGATAATCGGCTGGTACGTCAGCAGCTTTATCGTGAAGCCGAACGAACTGGTTCGCGAGCGACCCTACATTGCCTACAACATTGACCTGACGCGGCAGGCGTACGGATTGAACCGCCTCTCGCAGCGCGAATTTTCCGCTGAGACGACCGTCGAGGCGGCCGACCCGGCGAACAATCAAGCTACGCTGCAAAACATCCGGCTGTGGGACTGGCGCGCACTCCAGGACACGCTGCGCCAGATTCAGGAAATCCGCACCTACTACGATTTCCCCGACATCGACATCGATCGGTATGAAATCAACGGCACAATGCGTCAGGTAATGCTCGCCCCGCGCGAGTTAAACGTCGAGAAGCTCCCGGAGAGCAGTCGCAATTGGATCAACGAGAAGCTTATCTACACGCACGGCTACGGTATCACCATGAACCCTGTGAATGGGTTCACGCCGGAAGGGCTGCCGACGCTGATTCTGAGTAACATGCCCATCCAGAGCACGGTGCCGAGCATCGTTGTGACGCGCCCGGAGGTCTATTTCGGCGAACTGACCAACACCGAAGTGTACGTGAAGACGCGGCAGCAGGAATTCAACTACCCGCAGGGCCAGACGAACAGCCTGACGTCCTACGAGGGCAACGGAGGCATCCTCGTCGGCGGTTTCCTCCGCCGCATCCTCATCGCGTTCGACCGCGGGGACCTCACGAAGCTTCCGTTTAGCGACGATATCAACGGGCAGAGCCGGCTGCTGATGCGTCGCAACGTGCGCGATCGCGTGGCGGCGCTGGCGCCATTCCTCACTTACGATTCGGATCCGTACATCGTCGTCGGTGACGATGGTCGGCTCTCGTGGATTATGGACGCGCTTACGACCTCAGACAGCTATCCCTACTCGAGCCACTATGCTCTCGGCAGCACCCTAATTAACTACATGCGGAACAGCGTCAAGGTGGTCATCGACGCCTACGATGGAAGCACGACATTCTACGTGTTTGACCCGCAGGACCCAATCATCACGGCGTATCGCCAGATTTTTCCTGTCCTGTTCAAGGATGCAGCGGCCATGCCACCAGCGCTGCGCAACCACGTGCGCTACCCCGAGTTGTTGCTCAAGCTGCAGGCGGCCGTGTACGGCCTTTATCACATGACGGATCCGCAAGTGTTCTATAACCGTGAGGACCTGTGGACAGTCGCTTCGGAAGTCGGCATGGACGAGTCCGGTCAGCAGAAGACGCAGGCGATGGAGCCGAACTTCGTGCTGATGAAACTGCCGGGCGAAAGCGCCGTCGAGTTCGTAGAGATTCTGCCATTTACGCCAAACAACCGGAATAATCTGATTGGCTGGATTGCTGGGCGCAGCGACGGCGCACAATACGGAACGGCGGTAGTCTACGACTTCCCGAAAACGAAGTTGGTCGACGGCCCCCTGCAGATCGAAGCGCGAATCGATCAGAACGCGCAGCTATCGGGACAATTGACGTTGTGGAATCAGCAAGGTTCCCACGTGCGGCGAGGCACTCTGCTGGTAATTCCATGCGGACGCGCGCTGTTGTATGCGGAGGCTATCTACCTGCAAGCCGCGCGGAGTCCGATGCCTGAGTTGCGCCTGGTAGTGCTTGCGCTCCAAGACCGGCTCGCATACGGACCGACCTTTGACTCGGCGATGAGGGCTCTTTTTGGAGGAGAGGCTTCGTCGCTAAGCGTCACGACAGTCCCCTTGGAACCAGAACGAAAAGCAGAAGGACCCACCACTGCGACCAAACCCACGGCGGATCTGAAAGCGCTCATCGCTGGAGCGGCCAAAGACCTCGCCGACTATCAACGACTAACTGCGGAAGGCAAGCTCGGCGAGGCTGGGCAGAAGCTTGAAGCGTTAAAGCGCAAGCTCGACGAGTTGAACGCACGTCAGAAATGATTGCGTCTCTGAAGATTACGTTCGGGCAGACCTGTTGCTGGGCGCCGGAGCAGGGGCGCCCACGGCGCTAAGTCCTGGTAAGTCGGGTTACCGGACATTTGACGTACTAGGACTTCACCTTTTCCGATTACGGCGTTTACCAGGACTTGCCCGTCATAATTACTTCCTACGTGCCGAACCGTGGCCGCCGCCACCGAAGAAGCAGGCGAGGCCAAACAGGTAGCCGAAGTTGTACCAAGCCCCGTTGTTGTGGAGCTCGTAGATATTGAGGTTGCTTTTGAACAGTGAGACAACAAACACGAACGGCGCAATAAAGCCCTGCCAGAGCCCAAGCCAGAAACCCGCGACGACGTTGTGTTCAGTCGCCGTTCCTTTGAACTGGTTGGGTCCGGCAGCACATCCGGTCAGAATGTTCAGCAACAGTAAAACAAGCACAAGTAACGTTAAAGAGGATTTCATCGCAAGTTCTCCTCAGTTGTGGGTACGTTGCTTGGTGCTGAAAAGTCTCAGAATGAACGCTAGACAGCAGCTCGCGGTCGGTCTAGTACCCACTTCGGTGGTTACGGCGTTTACCAGGCTGTAGCCTCGAAATGTCTCTGGATTGAACAAAGGAATGCTAGTCTGGTTAAATTCTGTCCCACGAAGGCTGTCAGGTATTCATGCGACGTATCCACATCATCATCGGATTGTTCGGAGTCATCGCTTTTCTGCTGACCGGGCAGGTCATGAAACATCACCATCCAAAGATGGAGGAGCTATCGGCGGAAGTGCGGATGATGTACGTTTCGCGGCATATTTACTTGCTGGGGGCGTCGCTCGTCAACGTAGTTCTAGGGCTATACCTCCAGGTGCATCCGTGGGGCTGGCGGCGAGTGTTGCAACAGATTGGTTCTGTGCTGATTCTTCTGTCTCCTCTGTCGTTGCTGATTGCGTTCTTTGCTGAACCGACGGTTGGCTTAGCCGGGCGAGGTTGGCGAAGCTACTTTGGGTTAATTGGGCTCTTTGCGGGCGTGATGACGCACATCTTGGCGACCGCGGGCGTAAGCAGAGAGGAAGACGCGAATCGCGATCGGCCAACAGTGCGCTAAAACCATTTGTCCGGTAACCGCGTTTACCAGGACTTACTTGCTTCCGAGTTGCCGACATCCATGATAAGTCCGTGTCAAGAGGGCAAAAGCTCTCCCGAGGCGCTTAGGAGAAGCGCGGGTATAAAATTTCTTAGGTGCTTCAGCTCGCGTTCGCGCCTCTCGGCGGTGGTTCCTCTTCGATTGAGAACCAGACATCCATTTGCTGTCTCAGACCAGCGAGTGGTCTTGAACAGAAGATTGAGTTTGTGATCTCCTGCCAGTCTCGAAACAATCCGATGGGGGCCTCGAGAGCTTACGCTCCGTCGCCCAGTCGGCAACTGACGAGACCTGGCAGGCTGCGCGCTGAAGAAATCCTCCTGTGTTTCGCTCCCGCTACGCTGCGGTGCGGTTTTGGTTTTCTACTACCAGAAAATCTTTTTGCCGGCGATCAACAGCGACCAGGTACGCCACCAGCTTCCGCGCCACGGCCAGTGTTGCGCGGTTGGCATTGCCTTTTTGTTTCTCCTGTTCGTATACCATCGCCAGTTCGGGGCTATTTCGCGGCGCCATCTTTGCCGCCTCAATCAGCACCGTCTGCAGATGTTTGTTGCGTTGTTTCGAGAGTGGCGTGCGTATGGTGATATTGGCCGAACTTTTCTCCGCGCCACACAGTCCGCAGTAGCTGATGGCCTTCTTGATCGAGGAAAATCGCTGCACGTCGCCAACTTCCAGCGCCCAGGTCAACGCGGTGATCGGTCCAACCGCAGGAATGGTCATCAGCCGTTCCACGCGTTCCACAAGCAAAGAATCGCGCTGCAGCGATCGCACCAGGGCGCTTTCCGTTTTCCCCAGGCGCACCACCATCTCCCGGCACAGTCGCAACAACGGTTTCAGCCCTTCATCGATGTCTTGGTTGCTGGCCAGCAGTTCACGGAAGTATCCGACCTTGTGGAGCTTCTGTTTGTTGTAACTCACGCCGGCTTCCATCAGCAGTACCGCAATCTTGTTCTTCATCTGTACCGCCTGGCGGACCAACAGGTTCCGATAACGCAAGGTGCGCCGTCGTTCGCGAATCTCCGTCGAGGCCATGTAGCACTCCGGCAGGAAATCGCAGCGCAGGCAGTCGGCAATCTTTTTGGCATCGATGCGGTCGTTCTTTTTCTTAGCCACCGCAATCGCTCGGAGCATCAGCGGATGCGCCACCTTCACTGCGGCGGCATGCGGCTTGAGATGATCGTAGATCCAAGCCGTGAAAATGGTCGCTTCCATGGCCACCGTCCACGGCCGAGGAAGCGTCTTCATCCACATGTCCAGAGTCAATCGCGTGGCGGGTATCGAACCTTCTGCGTAGATACCGCCACTGCCGTCTTTCACGCAGTAGCTGATCGTTTTCTTGTGAACATCCAAACCGATGTAGTACATAGTCTCCATGGGGGAGCCTCCTTGGTTGTATCTGAATCAGCGCGGTCGCTGAGTTCAGCTCTTTTACACCAAGCGCTCCTCCATGACTTATTCATTCAAACAATCCGGGAGTCGGCCCGGTCAATACGGGAATTTCGCATAAATTTCTTCTTGACGTCCGAAAAGTGTATGGAGTATACATACACTGCACAACGTCATGTTCCTGACTATTGATACCAACGATCCCCGCCCGATCTATCAGCAAGTTGCTGATGGGATCAAAGAACTCATCGCGCGAGGGAAGCTGGCGGAGGGTGCCTCCTTGCCGCCGGTCCGACAGTTGGCAGTGGACCTTGGAGTCAACCTCAACACCATTGCAACTGCCTATCGCGAGTTGCAGAAGGATGGGTTAATCGGAATCAGGCACGGATCGGGTTCAGTGGTTGTATCGCGCACAACTACCCAACGCGGCCAGGACGAGCTGCTTCGGCCCCTGCGCACGGCGGTAATGGAGTTAGTGCTAGCTGGTCTGTCGTCGAGCAAGATTCTGAGCATGGTGGCACGGGAGCTGAGCACGGTGGGAAAGGAAAGCAAGTAGATGCACATCGACCCGTATGCCGTAGTCTTCGACACTGTGTTCTGGCTGGTCCGGTTTTTAATTTGGATAGTCCCCAGCGACGCTTGGGGAACGTGCCTTCTCCTTTTGCCAGCAGCGTTTGTGTGGGTACAGAAAGTAGATAACATGGACGTAAATAACCAGTACTTTATAATATTCTACATTTTATTTTGGGTGGTACGCATCAACGGTTGCGTCCGACGGGGGCGCCAGCCGCTACTTCGCGGCCCTGAATGGTTTTTCAACGTTAGGGTACAACCGGATTTCTATAGAGGCGCGGGCAGGAGAATTCTGCATCGTTACTGGATGCGAATGTTCATCCCGTTCGCGTTCGATATCCCTTTGGCGATCGGAATTTTCCTATCCGGCCACCTCCTGCTCTTGAACTGGCTGATGGTTGGGCTGGCGGCCTTGATTCACATCAACCACTCGTTCTCCGTGGATCTGGCAGAGCGACAGGCCCGGCCTTTTGCGATCCTGGAGGCCGAGCAGCCGGTTGCTTCCGTGGCTTTGTCCCTTACGCCGCGACGGCTGCGCGATTACACCAATCGCAATGTGGAATGGGCGTTGGCGTTGTCCTCCCTAGTTGCTCTTGCATGGCTGGTCCGCTACTACTTCGCGACGCCGGAACACCACAATCTGCGCTTGGTATTTGGAGTTCCAGCTTTCCTGCTTTATGTCCAGCTTGGCATTTTGTTCATCAAGCGTGTAGTGGTGGCATGGCGCACTCCAGTTCCGCAGGCCCAGGCAGCAGAGCACATGGAAGCCCGCGAAGAAACTCGTAAGTATTACCTCCGGGTATGCGATTGGAACCGCGCTGTCGCATCGGCCGGCATCCTTTTCTGGCCTATAAAGATTAGTGCCTCTCCGGCCGGGCTTAGTCACCTGCTGAGCATCTGGTTTGCGGTCTGGCTCGTGATCGGCGTAGTAGTTACGGTTTGGGTGGAAATTAGGAGAAAGCAATTGGTGACGCTGGCGCTGCGCGCGTGTCCCGCGAAGCTGCCGGACTTCCTGCACCAGTCCGAGATCGCCAGATGGCCGGTGTGCTACCAGCCCTCCGCGCCTATGTTGATTCTGAAGGGGGCACGAGGTTATTCATTGAATCTGGCAAACAAGCTCACGCATCTCGGCGCTGCCTATTTGATCGGTTTGGTTGCGCTATTCGTCGTGTTGCCGGTGGGCCGCTAGCGAACAGGTTCTAGAAACAAATCGAAGAACAGGAACTTGATGAAAACGAGAGGGGAGACGTGTGTCTTTATCCCGCTGGTATCCCATCCCCATGATTCCGGGGCAATGACGGGATGATTGTGAGTCCGCCCTTATAGCTTTGATGCAATGGCAGAGATGCGGAACATCGCCGAGTAAGGAGGTTGTTATGGCGAAGACAAAACTTGTCAAACAGTTGGCGTTGACTCTTGTGATTGGCGTTACATTGCGGTTCGCGCTGACCAAGCTAGGGTGGCACCCTCCTTCATTAGACAAGAGACTGATCCCCGCTCTCGTACTCTGGGTAATATTCAGCCTCTATTGGGGTATCGCGGGACTAAACTCTGCGCCAACCAAGAGCTCCGAATCCTGGGTGTCGACCTATTTCCATCAATTCATGCTTGGCGCAGCCCTCCTGCTGCTCATACTCCCCGTGCCGGGGTTGAACGGCTGGTTTCTGCCTGAGCGGCTTCATTCTCTCGTTGTCGCGGGCGCCATCGTCCAAGCAGCATTTCTTCTCCTGGCGGTTTGGGCGCGGCGGCACCTGGGACGCAACTGGAGCGCAGAAGTCAGAATCGCGATGGACCATCAATTGATACGCACCGGCCCATACCGTTTTTTGCGGCACCCTATCTACACGGCGATGCTCGGCATGTTCCTGGGAACGGCCATCGCCTCCTGTCAAGTTCACGCGCTCGTCGGGTTGGCGTTATTGGTGGTGGCATACTTGCGAAAAACGCGGCTGGAAGATCGGATCCTAGCTCAGACTTTTGGCGCTGAGTTCGACGCTTACCGACATGACACATGGGCGCTGGTGCCCATGCTGTTCTAACGCCAACGCACCTGAAATTGGCCGATTCCGGGTGAATCACGGGCAACTCGGAAGTAATTCCACATGCCTGGTTAGTCGCGTTCCCGGACATTTGACGTACTAGGACTTCACCTTTCCGATTACCGCGTTAATCGGGACCTAGGCCGATTGCGAGAGTGTGGCGTATGATTTCATTCCACGCTCGAATCGCAGAAGCCATTTAGTCAAGTTGAATCGAAACCGACGATACGCCAGCAGAGGAGATGGAAAATGAAGCGAACTTTGTACATCGCGAGTGGGGTATCAGTCCTAGTCACGACTCTGACCTACGGGCACAGCATGTACCGGACAATGGCGCACCTGGTCACACATCACGGCCAAGGCTTTAGCCATCCCTTTTTCGCCGTGCACACAATTCTCGCAGCTGCCACTGGTGTGTTGTCGCTAATCGGAGCTTATTTTCTTCTGACTGGCTGGCGTCAACACAACCCGAACTGAGCTTTTTCCGTCTGTCTGCTAACTGTCTGGCAGGCTCGTAATACCAAGATGTCCGGTTACCGCGTTTACCAGAACCTGGCTTTTTATTTGCGAATAGCAATGATCTTGGCTGTATAGGAGTCGAGGTCGTATAAAGCTTCGTCACTAACAGCCTTCATTCGTTCGCGTCGAGCCTGCCGTAAAGAGTCTTCGCTCTCCGAGGAGCCACCTGCGTCGATTCGACCCATGCTGTCCTTCCGATGAATCAGTTCATTTGCATAGGCTTTTGAGGCTTGGGGCGTAGCGGGGGCGCTCGAAAATTCCTGGATGGCTTTGTCTGAACCAGGTGTTTGCGCATACCACAGAAGCAATAACAGACTCTTCTGAGCAGTGACATCCGTCTCTGCGCGCAGACGCTCAATCGCCGGTTGAACCCACAAATCCTGATTGGTGGGCAGCAACATATAGACCAGGCAATAGTCCTGCGCCAAGGTCAGTGAGTGCTGGGGAATGAACACCTGGAATTTTGGTTCTGGAAGAATGTGAAATGCGGCGGCAGTCGTGTCTTCTCCTTGGGCCGCCATGTGCTGCACGAGCAGAAAATAGTCTTTCAACTGCAGATCGCTCAGGTCGGTATGGGCGACGGCAGAGAGGACAATCTTCCTATCAGCCGGGGCATCAGAAAGACTCAGCAAGAGTTGGCTGCCATCAAAGAGGAAAAAAGGCGGATTGCTGAAGTCCGCCAACTCGCGGCGCAGCTCTGGGACGTACACGTCACGCTGAGTCTTTGCTTTGGCCCAGAATTGGTCCAAGGCGCCGGATTTTTGGGTAATCTGAGCCTTGCTTAGCGTGTGCGGGTGGAAGTCGTAAACCTTCTGAATCTCGGCGTGTAATACGCCTGTACCGGGCATGGCTTGACGCCCTGCGGCCGCTTTGGGTAGAAGCAAGAAAGCGAGAATGCACAAGCAAGTAGTAGTTTTCATAGCTTGCTCAGTGTCAAGCGACTCCTGGTGGTCTCGATCTCCCTGCGTGCTTGCAGTTCAAACCGAAACGCAAGCCTATCACGAACTGCCGCGAGTGCCTGGTAAGTCGGGTAACCGGACATGTCCAGTCCCAGTACCTCAAGTTTCCGATTACCGCGTTTACCAGGAACTGAGAAGACTGAAACTAAAGGTGAGGCACGCTTGAGCGAAGGCCCCACCTGGAACCTCAAAGGGGAAAATGGGTATGCTGGCCCAAAGGGAATAGACTTGCGGATTCGGAGGTGCTACGGATGCGTACTATTTGCAAGGCGAGTTTACTTGGGTTTGGTTGCTGGCGCTTGGCCTCTCTTTGGGCGCACAGGAACAGAAACAGCCAACGGCCGCGGAGTTGAGCAAGAACGAGACTCCGGGCAAGGCGTTCACGCGCTTCTTTGGCTTTCAGGAGTATGAATTCCGTTCGGCCGCCGAAGCTATGCCCGAAGACAAATGGAACTACCGCCCTGCGCCTGGATTGTTCAAGAACGAGAATCCGGAATTCGGGCCCGTGGAGGTACGCACTTTTGCCGAGCAGGTGAAGCACGTGGCTTGCGCGAATCTTGCGTTTGCCGCAGAGTTGGACGGCACGAAACCGCCCGACGCGTGTCACAAGGGTGGTCCAAGCCCGGCAAAAACGCCTTCCGAATTGCTTACCTACTTGCGTGACTCCTTCACAGCTCTGAAAAAATCCTTGGCCGAAATCACCGCAAGAAATATGTACGATCCGATTGAGGGACCCTACGCGGGACCCAACACGCGCCTGGGCCTAGCCATTGTTTCGGCTTGGCACGTGGCCGATCACTACGGCCAGATGACCATCTATCTCCGCGAGAACGGTATTGTGCCGCCGGCAAGTCGGCCCAATCCGCCGAAGCTGAAAGAGAAATACTGAATCATGTCGGGAACTTGCCAGGCAACTGAGGCGAAAAGTTTGCCGTTCGGACAAGATGAAGGTTCAAGACGTCCTGCGCAGGACCGAGGAAAGTAAGACTACCGCGCACAGATCGATCTCTTTCCACGACTAGAGGATACTTGTCAAGAGCCTGTTGGCCGGGGGCGGCAGGCCAACTCCTGTGTAGTCGGGTTACCGGACATTGAGAATTAGCGTCCGCCTCCCGGACCCGCCAATTAGGGAGTCTGATATGGCTAGTCGTCGGGAGGCGGCTAACCATGAAGCGCAAACTCAAGAGCAGGCATAACCGACTGAAAACAAAGCTCGGCCTTCCCGATTTGGAGCAAGCCAAGATCGCCGTGATCGTAAGCTTGAGGTCGTTCGAATCGCAGCGCAGTTACCGGCATTCGATCGATGAGTTTGTAGCTTGGTATTGCTCCACACCGCGACTTTCGTTTAACAAATCGGTCGTTCTCCGCTGAGCGAAGGTCGCAAGACGTTTTGCGATTGGCAGCGCAGTGATTTTGATACTCACGTTCATCGTCAAAGAAATCATCAAGGAGAATCTGAAAGACCTTCACGACTCACTAGCTCAGGCAGAAACCCGGTTCCGCACGGAAAACGGGCAATCAACTATCTCAGCACAAATCCTAATCACTCAACAACAGATCGAAAATCTCAAATTGCAGGACGAGACCGATCACAAGAAAGCTGACCGGGATTTTTCTGCCTTGATTGCTCAGGACATCGGAACTGCACAACAAGCCCTGGCGCAATTGAATAGCGATTTCGATAGCGTCTCGCGTCTCATAGATGCGTTGCCCTCCGGGTCGAAAGAACTGCGTCAACTCCGCGACCAGACACGCGCCTCAGTAGAAAATGTAAATAAGCAGGTGAATGAAATGCTCAAGCCAAAGCCTGAGCACGACGTTTATCGTTTTGTACAAGTAAAGATGGCGATGGTGTTTGCCTTGTTGGAAGAAATACCTGTAACTGTTCTCGGTAACGCGGCACTTACGGCAGCACGCCGAGTTCAGGATGCATGCGAATATCTAATCCGCCTATGCTCACGGCTGATTTATTTTTTGGGACTGCTGTTCTTAGGGTCCGGACTTTATGCCGTCATCACTGGAATCAAAACCGACACGACCGAGTAGGGTCCGAGGAAGTCCCGAGCCATGTGTCTCGGCTGGGTCATCGCTAACCCGCCATTTTCTTCGCCTGCGCCCTAAATTTTGCCCACCGCTTTTTGGCAGCTTTTCCGATCTTTGCTCTGGCAGCAGCAGACATCACGCGCTTCTTTACGACGTTAAGTTCCTTACTTTTCGAATCGCCCAACGCTTTTGCAGCCGCTCGAACTCCGTTCAATTGGTGCTGTAACTTGCCTAACTGCTTTTCGAGCTTTTTCTCTTCGCGCTTGATTGCTGCCAGAATGTCCATGAATCCTCCTGACGAAATCTATCTCAACGGGGGTGTGCTGCACCAGACGTAGGGCCGGAAGCAAGTGACGTGGGAGTAGCTCGCAAGTGAAAGGCTGATGAGACGATTAGCGTTGGGTCGATGAGCAGGCCAGAGGAAGTTCTTTTGGCGGGTCTGTGTCAACCGTAACCTGAATCGTTCGGAAGCCTAGTGCACAAAGATTGGCTTCTGTGTTCGGGGGCAACAATTTAGCGAATAGCGGGTTTCTGTCGAGTGGCTTCAGGCCGTCGCGTCGGGCAGCTTTGGGCGACTCATTCAGAACATGCAGTTCAAGCTCCGTGTCGGCAACTCTCACCGACACATTGTTGAATTTGCGGTTCTGAAGTTCGTGGGTTAACGATTGCCCGAATTCGTGCCGTGCTTGTAAAGCTTGTAAGGGTAGTTGGGTTTGTAGAGCATCCTGGTCCGTGCTCATCGTCATCATATTCCACGCAAGCGGGACTAGGACAGTGGAAATCATGATCACAATTGACAACCATAATCCGACACGTGTGAATACCCGGCGTTGTGCTGAGGACGCGAATGAAACGGTTAGTTTGTCTGACTCGGGGTGTGATGCAAGCGAAAGAATTGCTGACGATAATTCTGCGACCGTTTCGGGTACGGAGCACTGAAATAGTCCATTGAGACCCGAACCGCTAAACAATCTTAACTCACCGTACAACATTACGGGTAACTGGCGATTGTTGCTAAATCTTCGGTCGGGGCCTCCGTTCTTGGCTACATATCGCCAGGTTGTCCCAACCTGAGTACTGTCCGTAGGAACCTGCTCATTTTCAATAAATCTCGTTATTCCGGACTGCGCTTGCAAATCGATATAGGGCACTGCACCGACTCCGGTTGAATCGTAAACTAGCAACCGATCAGGAAGAAGATACAGGGTTTCTCGACCCGCTTTGATCATTGGCACACTAAGGTCGCATTGAACCTTAGGTGGAGGTGTGAAAGCTGGAGAAACCGCTGATCTTCGTTCCACAAATGCCGCACCAGCATTCCTTTTCCAATCGGTGGTCGATGCTCCCGCGTCAACGTGCCAGATGCACTGACAGGCTGCGAATCGCTTGAAGGCATCCTGCAGGCGGGAAAAGTTTTGCCCGGCCTCTCCATCGATTGAGTATTGCAAAACCAACGTCCCGTCAGTTACGTCGTTGTGCCGGGCGCAAATCACAATCGCGGCAACAGCTAGTAGGCCTGCTAACCAGACCCACCATTGAGTTTCGGACACGGCGAGCCGAAACAACAGGATACTGCCTACAATAACGGAAGGTAGGAACAAATCGAATCTATCTTTGACCCGATTGAGTTCCTGAAGTAGTTGCTCTGCGGAGCTATCAACAATGGTCTGCGCTGCGGAACTAGAAATCTCTCTTAGCTCATCAGTCGCAACGGGGGTGACCTGAAGCAACTGTTCCCGTGGGGAAGGAGGAGCAATCGTCTGTCGGTAATACAGACCTCCGCGACCTAGATGGACATATGAGCCTCTCGGACCTACTCCGATTCGAGCGCCCTTCACACCAATTGAGGCCCCTAAACCAGATCGAGACAAATTCAGGCGAAGTGGGCCAAAGTTGAAGCCCTTGCGAATATAGAAGCCCACTAGAGGACCTCCTGAAGATTCTAAGCGGGACCGTTCGATGAAAAGCAGGGTATCAGCAGGATCGACAACATACAACAATCAGAACATGGTCATCTTCACCGTGGCGGCGTGCTACGGCATTTACCGGCTAGGGTCGGTTTGCGCTTTTTCGCTTTCCGTTTCATAGCTAGATTTTAACATTTCGCCGTGTGGCATTCACTTGTCCCAATCCATCTTTCCGTTGCCTTCCAAAACATAGTTCTTCGGAATGTCTTCGTGCATTACTCGCTTCGACTCACCGTTAACCTCAACCTTGAGGACTCTCAATGCTTGAATCCATTTCCCGTCAACCTTGCGAAGTCGGAGTTGCTCCAACCAACTCCCATTTCGGGCCGTGAAATTTATCGTGAAGTTCTGTCTTTGGTCCTTGAACGGGAGTGCGTTGAGTAATCTCGCGACATGCGGAGCAGAATTTCCAATAGGAACCACAACGCCGAGAGGGGCGGCGTTCAGATTATCCGTGTCCACGAATCTCGCCTCTACTTCATACAGTGGATGGTCTCCAACGTGGATGAACGCCATGCTCCCCTGGCCGATATTAAATATGATGTAGCCGTAGTCGCTTGCTCCCGTAACTGTGTCGATGTTTTTCCCGATACCTGACATTGTGGCGTCAAATTGTTTCTGACTGTTGGCGATGCTCGTGTCAATTCTCTGCGCAATCGCCTCGAACTGGCTCAACTGTTCCGCTCTTGCCGCGGCTTGTTCTCTGTCATGGGCACTCCGGTCAAGGTAGATCGATCTGATCTCAAGCAAGACCAAAGCAAACATTACGAACGTCCACAGAGCTTTTTCCCACTTGCCTATCTTTGTTAAATCTCGGAGGAGAGGAACCAAAACTCCGATCAGACCAAGAATTCCGATGAACACACCAACGGGCGGATACCATTCCCAGAAGTGGTCTAGCATCATATACACTGGCGAATCGTACCATGCCTGGATCGCGGGCCGGGTAGCTACCTGGGGCTAATATCTGTTCTATCGAGACGGCAAATCAGAAGTCGTGATGTGTCCCGTTCCCTTTTAATAGCGTGCGCTGCATCCCAGAGGATGCGGGCAATAGTGGAACAAGACTCCAGGAACATCCGCCTCAGCCGTCTCCCGCATTTCTATTTGATGAACTGGACAAAGGACCGGCGTGCGGGCTTCTCTATCGAGTCTTTCGGCAAATTCGCGAATACCCCAACTGGTCAGTTCGTTTTTCGAATCGAGTTCAAGAATCTGCTCGCTTGTCAGGAGATAGCCGTTGACTGGATGTACCATCTTCCCGTCGTGTCTGACCAGCGCATTTCCAACATTCATCTTCATCGCTATCATCTTGCGAATGGCTCGATTGATCGGGTACTCGTATTCAGATCGTTTTGTCATCATCGGCTCCAGATCGATTCACCCTTACTTTAGCCTCTTTTTCACAAGGTATAAAGCCCCTGCCCCACCGAAAAAACAAGCTCAAAAGTATGTAAGCCTTTGACTATTGCCTGTCACTGATGTTACATTTGTTCCATGCCGGAAGACAAAGGAAGCCTCAACCTGCGTGCAATTCCCGTCTCTGTAATTCGCCGCGCCAAATCCGCAGCCGCGCTACAAGGCTTGACGTTGCGCGATTGGGTTTTGAAGGCTATCGAAGAGAAACTAAAGAAGGCAAAATGACCAATGAGCTTCTCTGCCCCATCCATCAAGTCGGGATGCTTCCCGCGACCCACTGGATTAAATTAGACGGCAAGCCATTCCCGAAGCCCGTTCATGTCTGCCCCACGACCGATTGCATTCAAGCGCATGGACCGGAAGGTTTTCATGTGATTCCGACGACCGAAGCTATTGGGAATCCTATTGAGGAAGTCTTAAAGAGGGTCAAGTGAACTCCCTACTAGGTTCGCCGCTTGTGATGTTAGGTCTTGTCCTTGCAATCGTTGTCGTCCCCGTGTGGCGAATACTGAGCCGAACCGGGCACAGTGGCTGGTGGAGCCTTTTGATGTTTATCCCACTGGTGAACTTCGTGGCTTTGTGGATATTCGCTTTTGTTAGCTGGCCTGCGGTAGAAAGAAAAAGCTAAATTGCCGCCGCCTTCAACCTCTCCCGGCGTTTGTGCGCAGCATGAATAGGACGCGGCGAGTTACGAACCCACTCGCTGACCTGCTGCCAGTCGAATAGAAGATGACGACCGAGGTTGTAAACCGGGATGGCATTACTGCGTCTGCTGCGAATCTTCTCACTTAACTGGATAAACGTGGGGCAATCTGACGGGGTTGCTGACAAGAATGCGAAGAACCCGGTAAGGGGTAACGGATTGTCGAGGTGAGTGTGGCTAACGCCTCGCCATCTTTTGCACGGTGAAGAGAATCAGCTTGCGGTCGCCCTCGCTGGACTTGCTCAACAGGCGGCGGAGCTTGCTGAAATATTTCGAATCTTTACCCGAACTCCCCCACGCCGCCTCGTCCGAGGGCTTTCGAACAGCAATACTTGGAACTTTCGGAGGCTCTTTACCCTCATAGAATAGTTTGTACATCGGCACTTCAAAAGCACGCGCCAGTTTTTCCAGAGTCTCAATGGCAGGAACCGTATGGCCGTTCTCCACGCGGGAGATGTAGCACCGAAGCAAGCCAGTTTTCTTCTCGACATCGCCCTGGCTCATTTTCATTTCTTCGCGAAGCTCGCGAAGCCTGTCGCCCATGACCATGCCGGGATTATTCCATCAAGGCCAAGGGAAGGCAAGAACGAGACCGGATTGAAGTCCTGGACCTTGAGACGGACAGGGACTAGTACTTCATTTGTCCGGTAACCCGACTTACCAGGAGTTAGCTTACCATTGCAAGCGACGGGCAATCGGCACTACGGGGATTTCGGTCCGAGAGCACCTAAAAAGGCCCCCCTGTCAATTCTGGCAGTTGGGCGGGAAGTACGGCTTGGTCTATAAATCCCAATGCATTCATAAGCAGATGCATCTCGACGGTATTCGAGGAGGGAGTGATATCTGCCTTCCCGGATACTAATTGAGATCTTTCTATACTCCAGTTAGCCCAGGGCACTGCGGCTCTTCAAGAATTGGGCAGCCCTGAAAACTTTCCAACGTCGCGACCGACTCTAGGAAACACGGGGTAAAGTGAGGGAGACAACCACTGTGAGTACAAAAACACCCACTTCGCCCATCGAAACCCAGCAAACAAAATCCCCCGTTGACCTTCAAGAACAGGTCCGTCGTCGCGCCTTCGAGCTATACGAGGTGCGCGGGAGGGAAGACGGGCATGACCTGGACGATTGGCTGCAAGCAGAGTTGGAGTTAGTTCAAAAGCGTACGAAAGCAGCAAGAGCGTAGTGCCAAGGCGCGCTCGCATAATGAGGGGCGGACCGTCGCGTCCTTGGCACTCTCAGCCAAGGCAAGGCAAAGGGGAATCGTCGGGGGGCTAAGAGCTAAAAGCGGAACACAATGCCGCCTTGGTACCGGAAGTTACTCTGGTTGTTGTTGCCCTGGGTAAAGGCGTTGCCAAACCGCGTCAGGACATAATCAAACTGCACTGGCCGGATGGCGATCGCGTGCGACATAGGAATGTCTATGCCTCCGCCAATGATGAAATCCCAGGCATTGTTGCTCGGAGTCAGGCTCCCGCACTGGGAACCCGGCAGCGGTTGGCAGGCCTTCACGAAATTGGTGTAAGTATTGGAGTGTGAACCCCCGAAGAGCGTTTCCACAAATGGCTCGAAATGTCCGGAGCGGAACTTGAGAATAGGCCCCACGTTGTAGGTGAAGAGGTTACCGCTGCTAGACGCAAACACGCAACCCGACGGGCACGGAGTATTTGCATGTGGCGTTACAACTGGCGGTGCAAAAGTGAAGGTTTGAGTGGTGCTGGCATATCCATTAAATTCTGCTTCGATTCCAACCAGATGGTTAAAGAAAAACGTGGCACCACCGCCGCCGCCGTTCAGGGAAAAGCCACTCAAAATGCCGTTGTTCTGTGGGTTGAACCGCATGTACGAGTAGTACAAGGGAATCTCAATCTTGGCATAGTCTTGAGCAAACGTGGCAGTTCCGAACATCAAAACTATTCCCAGAATGACTGCGCTTCTCGCTTTCATTACTGTCGCCTCCATTGATCTAATTATCCCTGAGCCTGGATACTTCGACCTTGCGCGCGTGAACCGGGCGCAAGAAACTGGCAGAAGTAACAGAGCAGGAAAGGAATTCAAGCGACGCCCGCGCGGCCTGGCTTTCGCCACAACCTTCCGCGCCTTCTCGATGTCGCGCGGCGACCACGGCCCCGGACGCTCACGCCTAATCTTCATCGCGATGGTAAGGTACTCATAAAAACTCAACTGGGGGCTGCCGAGGTCGTAACTCCTGATTAACGCGGTAATCGGAAACTTGAAGTACTGGGACTTGATTTGTCCGGTAACGCGACATATCGGGACCTGGACCCAACCGAGCATGAAAGAGAGTTAAACAGCAATGAAAATTACTGGAACAGCACTTAGTGCGAGCTAAGTTTCAGGCGCTTAACCGTAGACGTTAGACTTGGAGCATGAGAGGCGACTAGAGCTAAAGAGATAGGAATCCAAATGAAACGACATCTTCGAAGGCTGAGTGGCACCCACCTCATTGCCTTCGTTCTTCTAACTCTGACAAGTGCTTGCGTTCACGGGCAAATCCGAAAATCTGCAGCTGTCGCTGCCCCGGTGGCCGACGATTCTGTGGGACAACTGGTCAGCCTGGTTCGAGGGAGGGCCAAAGCCCTTGAAGGCACGTCCGGGATGCGGCTTGGGTTCAAGTCGTTCCTAGCGGCGCATCAGCTTGCTCCGGAGAGCATCCGGTATTCGGACTATGTGATTGTGCGATTGCTCTTTGAGGCGACGCGGGATGCGGGGTTCTGGAATCTCCATTGGGCAATTACGGATCAGCCACCGAATTCGGAACGGATTTGGCAACAGTGGAAGAACGTTGAGAAGCCATCCGCATCGGAATCAACGGCTACGGCAGAGTGCGATGAGCTTTCGGCACTATACGCTTTTCTTGTGGAGCGAGCGGGGGTGAAAAGCGTGGGACTGTTTTGGCCGTCACCGAATCATACGGTCGCGGTGTGGGTGGTGAGGCCAACGACGGGACCGGTAGTCCGCGTTGTGGTGCCCACGTCACAGATATTTCTCGACGAAACTGACCGCTTTGACACGAAGAAATTTAATCCCTGGCGTCAGAAAACCATCTACGAATACACACGCCGCGACTGTCTCGGACACTTATAAACTTCCCAAGCCTCTCTTCAACTACTTCGTCCAACAAATAGACAAGTATGGGGGCGCTTCCGAGGTGACGCTGCAAGAATTGCGTTATCTGCGGGAAGGGGTCTTTTTGAAGTCTTGGACGCCGGAACAGGCGGCTGGCGAAGCGCTGAAGAAGCGCAGTGCCCTGGGGACCGGTCCAGCCGAAGACTTGGCGGCGTTGCAAAATTTCGCGCAAGATATGCACCCCGGGAATCGCCAGTAAGGGGTGCAGCCTGAAAACGCTGCGAACGAGCGCCCGGGAATCTCAACGGGGTTTCTCTGGGAGCGCCGGGTACTACCAAATTCTGTGTGCGGAGGGTCTGGACGCGATTGGGCAAGCGGACGTACTCCACATGCTTGGTTAAACGAGGTACCATACAAGTGAAATCGGCCCAGATCCCATTGTCCGGTAATCCGACTACACAGGAGTTGAGCCGAAACGAAAGCCAGGTTTCAATCCTCGGAAGAAATGCGGTACAGACCTACGGGCCGAAACTCCCTCAGATTTCCGCCCTCGAAAAGGTTGGGAGACAAGTCTTGCAAGGCGGTCATGGCTCGGAGGCAGACGGACGCAACTTCCCAGGTCTGAAAGAGTCCTTGACCATTCAACTGCGGAGCGTAGTGCCGACCTAGCTGGTCGTACAGTTCTTCAATCGGTTCAGCTACTCGGTTGCTGCCGACAATCGACTTTAGTCCCCATGACAGTAGCGAATTGTTATAACCTGCCGACAAATCGTAGCCGATGAAAGTGCCCTTGCTCTCACAATGTGTGTTCTCGTCTGTGACTTCAACGACTTCAAAGCGGTCCCTTTTTTCTTTCAGATGAGCATTCCAGAGTTCGGCGAATCGCAGCGCCTTGGCGACACTTCGGACCACACCCAGCTCGCCGCCTTCCTCAAGAAACCAAAAGAACAGCTGATTGATCTCGTGCTCATCAGGAAGCTGATCGTGATGGCTCGGATGCGCCCGGTACGTTCCCCGATAAAGCGGGTTGTAGCCTGGTCGCGGGTCTCGTGCTCCATTCAAGATTAGGATGTTCATGTGTCCAATCGAAGTTTTGGGCGTTCTGAAAGTAAGAATATACGCCACATCGTCGAGGTAGGGCCCGATTAACGCGGTAATCGGAAAAGTGAAGTCCTAGTACGTCAAATGTCCGGTAACCCGACTTCACAGGCACTAGCCAATCGCCACACCGAGTTTGCTGTTTTGCCGCCTTCAAACAAATTCCCACTACTACTGTTCAAAGTCGGTGGATATTCTTGCCAAGGGGCCTGAATGATGGCCTACGAACTTTGCTCGCCTGCGTTGATCGATACGGTTGTAGCCGAGACTTTTGACAATTGTCTCTCCGATGCCGGATTTCAGAAGATACGGCCGCGATACTACGTCCGAACGCGATTTCGAGAAATGAACGACGTCATCAAATTTTACAGAAGCCATCTTGATTTGAACTTTGTTTGGGGAGTTTCGCTGAACTTCGTTCCGCATATTACCACTGGGGTAGAGGACGTCCGTTGGCACCGAACTCCAAAGTCAGCGGTCACCGACCTCGGGCGTTCAGGATTTGGCAAGAACCCAGAAACCGGCTGGTCTATTCGGACGACACAAGGAGAGGAGAAACTTCGTCGCAGCGCTGAATTGACGCGTACAGAAATGCTGCCTAAGGCGCTCACGTATTTTGACTCACTACGTGGTTTTCATGATTTGTCGTCCAAATTTGAAGAGGCCGCTCGCCCTAACGATTGGGGTTGGACACTTGAGATGCACTATCAAGTACATCTCGCCTATGCTTTCTATCTGGCGAAAGCTGGTCGGGAAAAGGAGGCTAGACAGATGATGTCTGCCTGGCTGTCACACAATTTCAACAGCTTCCGACAGGAGACCTTGGAGAGGGTCTCTCAGCTATTTGACGAGGCCATCGAGTCACCCTTCACCCTGCAGTAGGTCCGAAACGTTGCCCACATGCTTGATTAACGCGGTTACCGGAGAAGTGAAGTCCTGGTACCCAACTTACCGGTAACCCGGCAAATCAGGAGTTGACCGCGAATGAGGTTGAACTAAATCAATCTGAACTATTTTTGCAGTGCGCGGCTCGCTAATTCGCGGTGGTTCCGGACTCTTCGCAATTTGGTATCCATGAAGGGTGATGGTCGCGGGAAGGATTTGCCTTGTTTTCAAGATTTTCAATCTTGTCTACGGCGAACTTGAAACGGTATCCACCATCCCCGCAGGGTCCTCCACCTTCCAACGTACCTTCAAAAGTTGCGAGCACCAACCCCATGCCCTTTGGAAATTTGTGAAGCAACTTTCTAGAACTGCCTTCCAGTTCTTCATTAAAGTCTACCCATATAGGAACATCGCGGTCCGGACAGCATGCGGGGGACTTGAAACGTGAAACTTCAAACATATATGAATAAACAGCACGAACTCGTATTCGCTTGCCAACGAATGAGGCAGGGGCTTTTACGAGTTGGCAGTACGTAACGATTTGCGCCGGGCTGCCTGCACTGGTTTGGGCGATAGATTTGACAACCGGGCCGTTCAGAAAAATCGCTAGAACCAGAACTCGCATGAGGAAGAAGGAAGGGTTCATGCTCGCTAGTTTAGACCAAACGACCTTGACCATACTAAGTCCTGGTAAACGCGGTTACCGGTAAGGTTGGTTGTAGTACGAACTTTACCGGTAACCCGACTTACCAGGCACTTGAAGGCCAAAGAGGTGGGAACCCGGCTTATACTGGTCAGCACTAATTACCGGCGCGCCAGATATTTTTGGTTTTGATTAGCGATTCAATTGGGAAACTAAGGGATTGGGAATCCGCATTTTCGTCATCGGCATCCGGCGGCCAAACATCTCGACCCGGTTCCGACTGGGCCAACACAGAGAAGCACCGCAGACATCTTCTTGTAGCCCCGAATTCGAAATGACCTCCACATTCGCAATCGGCCAAATTCTCCTCGATAAGCTCAAATAACTTGTGAGTCCATTCCTTGCCGCCCTCCTCCTTTGTCTCTCGTGTTGCGAGCTTCCTCAATTTGTCAACGAGTTCGTCATAGTGAGAGACCTCAACGCGCTTTGGACACTGAGTGCAGTAGAAAAAGGTATCGTCATACATCGGCGAATGCCATAACCAATAGAGTCTTTGGCCGCAATGCGCGCATTCGATTATCTTAGAATCAAGCCAATTAGATTCGTTGACCGTCATTTCCTCTGTCCCATCTCAGCGAGTTCCACTTTCGACAGGAGCATAATTTAGCACGACCGCGTTCCGTACTGACGGCGCTTGCTCGTTTCATCCCTGCATGCCCGATTAACGCGGTGGTCTCAATGGGTCGACGCAACACTTTCTTGAAGTTTACTCGCAGGAGTCTGAAAACCTAAAGTCTCTCGCGGGCGTTGATTTAGGCGCAGCGCCACTTTGTCCAGATCCGACTGGGTATAGTCGGACAGGTCGGTTTTCTTCGGGAAATATTGTCGTAAGAGCCCATTCGTGTTTTCGTTCGAGCCGCGTTGCCAGGGACTCTGCGGATCACAGAAGTAGACTTTCACATCCGTGGCCACTGTAAAGCTCTTGTGTTTGGCCATCTCCAGTCCACGATCCCAGGTTAAGGAACGGCGCAGGGCCTTGGGCAGTTTACGAACATGCCGAGTCAGTGCGGCGACGACAACCGCCGAGTCTTTGCTGGAGACTTTTACAAGTGCGGTGAAACGCGAATGGCGTTCCACCAAGGTCGCGATGTGACTGTTCCTTGAGCCGCGCAGGAGATCGCCCTCCCAGTGACCCGGAACTGCACGGTCCTCCACTTCAGCGGGCCTTTCCCTGATGGAGATGGCCTCGGGGATTTGACCGCGCGTGTCTTTAAAAATACGAGAGTGCTGCGACCGGCGTATGCGGCGCTTGGATCGCAGGTGTTTCAGTAGCTCCTTTTTCAGCACTCCACGCGCTTGGATGAACAGGCTTCGGTAAATGGTTTCGTGGGACACACGCATGCCCTCATCATCGGGATACTGGGTTTTCAGCCAGCCGGAAATCTGCTTCGGCGACCAGTCCAGAATCAGTTTACTCGCAACGATGTTCCGCAACTTGGGGTTGATGGAAAGAAGGCAGCGCTTGGGCCGCAAGGCCGACTGCCAGGCTTCGCCGTCGGCTTGACTGGCTCGATACGCAGGACGGCCACCATGCCGTGCGACCTCCCGGCTCACGGTCGATACCGCTCGCTCTAAACATTTGGCAATCTCACGGATCGACGAACCGGTCGCCAGCCCGCGAGAGATCTCCTCGCGCTCACGCAGCGTGAGCGCGAGGAGCGCACGCCGCCGGACGGCCGGAGCAATCCCGCCGTAACGCGACACCAAACAACGAATAGAGGAATGTTCTTTGCCAAAAGCACGCCCGATCTCATGCAACGTCTGCCCCGCCTTCCAACGACGCCACACGTCGCTCTTCTGCTCCGCTGAAAGCCCAAACCGTCTCCCTTGTTTCATAAACACCACCTTTGAAAACAGCTTTATACCAGATGGTGTTGCATCGACCGTCTGAGCCGGCAGCGGTTACCGGAAAAGTGGGTACTAGAATCAACATGATCCGACTTATCGCACTCACCGAGCGTCTGATTCCTGGTAGGCTTGTCACAGAATGCGGATGCTACCGTTGCTTCTGATGGAGTAGAAGGTGTTCATCAGATCGTTATGGCGAATCGTACCTCTATTCAGTCTTCTCCTCGGAATTCCATTGCTCGGCTGGGCACAAGACGTCAAGACCTCGGACATGAACTGCGATTTTCAGTTCAGCAAAGGCCACAGCATTGACTTAAGCCGGGCCATAAGTCTCATCCAGGAAGCAGGTTTTCCTAAAGACTGGCGCGTCATCATTGCATGTAATCAAAAGGATTGGGAACGTATTCAACATGGAGTCCCGCTTTCGCCCTACCACGCAAGAACGGCTTTTACTTCGCTAAAAATGAGAACAACCGCTGTAAACCTGAGAATTTTCGACGCAGCCTACAATGGCGGAAATCCACCGATGAATGTTCTGCATCACGAGGTCGGCCACATCCGATGCCAATGCTCTAATGAGGACGAGGCAGACAAACAGGGTCAAACCCGCAGACCTCCTGAGCACTAACCTACGCGAGGTCCTGATTAACGCGGTTATCGGAAACTTGAAGTCCTAGTACGGGGACTTGTCCGGTAACGCGACTTACCAGGCACGTAGATTCGTTTCCAAGTGGCTCGTCATCCGCCACTTGGGTCTACTACCGACAGGAACCGTGATACAAATCGCAAGCCGAGTAGAACCCGCTACATAACTGGCCGCATCATGCCCGTGAGACGAGCCTTCATCCTCCGATTTTCAGGAAGTAGCTCCAAGTAGCGGCGCACGTGTTCCACCGCGCGGCTAATATCGCCATTATGCCAATAGAGCAAAGCCAGGAGTTCTTCATTTGCGGGTATCGGACCGGGTTGTCTTACCGGCTGAGTCGATAGGAACTCACGCGCAATGGGGTCGGTTGGTTCAGGGACTGGGCCTCTCAAATAGGCTCCGGGCAATTGAAACTCCGCCTGCGCAGCTTCAACGACTGCTATAAGGTTTCCAATACTCTGGAATTGTTCGAAAAAATGTGGGCCGAACTGTTCAAATACTGACGCTTTGCCTGCAAGTTCGTTTTCATCCCATTGCGTCGATACGAATCGCGCCCCGTCTTGATGGAGGTAAGCGCACAGGCAAACTCGGTCTATCAAGGCCTCATCAGACTCGAACGGGTCGATGACGCTCACGAACAGCTTGACAAGAACATCGCGCGATGACTGACACCTTTGAAAAATGACTGAGTGCTTGACAGGACCATACTTCTTGGCGAAGTACGAGCGGTCGACCCGAAAACCGAGCTTACCCATCACGGGCTTCCAGGCATTTCGTAACTGCGCCGCTGTGTGCTGGGGCATCGATGACGCTCCTAAGAGGCCGTCGCCTTGTGTCTTTCGTCTTAGTGATGATATAGCAATCAATCCACGGTGGACGAATCGTCGGCAAATCGGAAGTGAATCGCGTAAGTCCTGGTAAACGCGGTAACCGGAGAAGTGCCCAACTAGCAACAAGAAGCAAACGCGAGCAAACGTAGGTTATAGATAATCTAGAAAAAACGGGACGGCACGCTACTCAAGGCAAGCGCACCGCCCCTAACTCATACAGCGGAGGGGTAACTCGCTATGCAGGCTGCCGGCAGTTTATCAGGGAAGTGACGCGGGCCACTTTTCGTCAATCTTTTTTAGCATCCGGGGAGGTCGGTGTGAGCCCTCCCCGAATGCTTGGCCTACAGAGGTGAGTGTTGCCGTTCTTGCGGTTCAGATTAGACCAGACCGCGATTCCCGCCCAACTGGCAGAAATACCGGTGGCGCCTTCTAGGGAGCGAACAAGGCGCGGGGGCCGTCATTCTGTAAGAGTAGCAGGCCACTTTTCAAATAGGCTCAGTGCGTTAGTACCGGGGGAGGCATTTTCAGAAGTGGGAATAATGCCTGCCTCCCCCAAGTACAGTCCAAGATGCGCTTTCAGACGTATAGACCAAACTACGGTTCCGGCCCAACTGGCAGAATTACCAGCGGCGTAAGCTAGAGCAGGTTCAGTGCTAAGTTAGCCGGTGGCGGAAGGCGGTAGTCAAGTACTGGGACCCAAGTTACCGGTAACCCGACTTACCAGGCATCTTGAATGCAGCGGGCGTCAATCTTGGCGGTGAGCATTCAGCTTGGCAACTCTGTCAATCGCTTTGTCCACTTCCTCGCGGACGCCATCGATGTCAAACGGATTGCCACGCAGGTCGGTGTACACGGGCCCTTTCACACTCGCAGCCAGGCGCTTAGCCACTTGATATTCCCGAAGAGAGTCTGCCCAATGCCTTTCCTCTTCGAGGACATAGGCAAATTCAAAGCGCCCCACAGGATTATTAGGGTCTTTTTCGAGAGCATCAAGTAGCACTTGGCGCTGTTCCGAGTGCATTGCTTTTCTTTTGTAGAAAGCATAGAGCGCGTAGTCATCGCCCGGATTCGACGGGTCTAGGGTAGACGCCAATTTGAGTTCCTTCACAGCGTTCGCGAAGTCACCTAAGGCGTCATAGGCTACGCCCGCTTGGTTGTGCCAGAACGCCGACTTCGGATTCTTTTCGATACCAGCCTTGGCCTTCGCCAATTCAGCTTTCCAATCCACGGTCACGGTCTTATGCTCTGCCGGAGTCAACTGCGAACCACCGCAGTTCATCTCTACCGCGTCAACCACATAGTTCACTGAAAGCTCGCGCCAGTAGTTCTTGCGGTATTTATGCCAGCCCACAGGGGAGAGGTTGCCGTTTAGCCTGGCTCGCCACATACCGTGGAGTAAGAGGTCTATATGTTCAACGTCAGTGCTAGTCGCAACAACTTCGCGGAAACGCTCGTTGGGCAACAACACGTATGATGTCCCGCGATGGTCGCAGTCTTTCGCGTTCGGGTAGAACTCGTAAGTCGAGACATCCTGCACGATTACACCGTCGAAAGTCTGATTCTTTCTTCCCGTCAGCCCGTGGACTAAGGCTGCAAACGCGAGTAAGCCAAGTAGGAGAATTGGAACGATTCGGCTGGCGAACATAAGAGCCATGATACATCAGGTCATCACAGGTCCTGATTAACGCGGTTACCGTACAAGTGGAATCGGCCCAAAATCTCATTGTCCGGTAATGCGACTAATCAGGAGTTGACCGAGCTTCTGTCTCCACATCTCTGGTGCCATCGTCGTTTCGAGCCCGGCCAATCCACCATTAAAATCATCTATGCCGTCCGACTCAAGCGTTAGAGCGAGCCGCCATCACCAACCAATTACAGCAATTTTGTAGGCGAGCAGAATGATTACGGCCGTTAGCGCGGTCCAGGCGGACAGCGTGTAGCGTCGGAAGAAGTACAAGGTCACGCCACCCCAGCAGAAGCAAGCAGCTATTAAAGTGCCACCAACATACGGCGCAGCGACTGCCACAGGGAAGTTCGCGCCAAGGATGTGCCTGAGCCGGAAGAACTCACCAAGTGTCCTCACCACGATGAGGAATTGAACCGTGATTCCTATCTGGGCCCAGCGCTCTCTAGTCACGGTCACTTCCAAAAGTAGATGATTGCGGCACCTACAACGATAAATGTTCCCCCGACAAGCACGCCCGCAGAGGGAACGTGTCGAAAGAAGAGAAAATTCACGATTTGAAACGCGATGAATAATGATGCGAGATAAATTCCCGTCACAGTTGCGAATTCTACGGGCGCGAGATTCAGGAACATACCGTACATGGTGAGCAAGAAAGACGCCAGCGCGAACAGCCCGATGCGACCTGGCAGTGCATATGGTGCTCGAAGCGCGACTCGCATGACGGCGTCGCCAACGGCCTCGAATATCGTTGCCGCAACTACGTAAGCAAGAATTTTCATGGAGAAATGCTCTCACGTGCCAAGGCTGCGGACAATTTGTTTCGCTGAAAGCGCCTGATTAACTCGGTTATCGGAGAAGTGGAATCGGCCCCGAAGCCTGCTGGGCATTTGTCGGAGGCCGCTATTTCTTATTCCGACCAGGATGGGGAATTCGTTTCGTTTCAACAGCCTCAATCGCAGCTAGCTTTCGGTCGATGTGTGGCTCGCTGCGAGAACCACCTAAATTCGACAAACAACGCATTCCGGCGCCGACCCCACAAGCAGGACACATGACGGCCAGAATGCTACTCGCCATCAAGTCCTGCATCCTCATTGAGACAGGTTAGCGCATCCACGAGAGTGGAAGGAATATTTTAGCGCGAGATTCCCCTCCGGGTTTCGCCAAGTCCTGATTAACGCGGTAATCGGAAAAGTAAAGTCCTAGTACACTTCTCCCGCCGCCTCCGAAGAACCACTTCCTTAGTTGCCGATTCTGTCGTAATAACAACCGGACATCATCTGAAAATCAAAGAAGCGAATCTTGCTGCTCTCAAACGAGACGACGACAGCCTTGCTCAGGTCAAATCCTTTGGGGAGATTTTCTGGAACCCACACCCTATTTTCAAAGAAAACTACAACCTCCGGCCTGGCTGCGTCGAGACCGGACCAAGTTTCTTTCGCGCCAAAAAGCAATTCATTCTTGGCCGACTTCACGGCGATATAGAGGCTTGTGTTAACAATACCCAGTCCTCCTTTTGAGAGGCATCGGTTTGTGGCAAACAGCTTTTGCTCCTCTGCGGGAACACGCGTCTTAGTCCCTTGACTGGCCACTTGTGCGCTGACTAAGTTCGCAGCAAGCAACACCGAAACACTGATTCTCATGCTTTTTCCCCTCTCAATTTATAGCGAAAGAAATAGTTCTTAGATTCGGATGCTTGCTCATTATATGCAGACGAACCAGCCAAGGAGACTCAACTCCTGATTAACGCGGTTATCGGAAACTTGAAGTCCTAGTACGGGACTTGTCCGGTAACGCGACTAACCAGGCCCTAGCTACGCTTCAAATGAAAAGCTCAGGCATAATCGAAAACAGGGATACTGACCCTATTTAACCGGTGAAACGGCGAATGAGTGAAGCTGCGGCAAAGAAGAGACCGCTAGGTGACGCGCTGTTGCTGTGGGGGACGGCGTTTGTTGTAGCCTTTTTGGGTGTGGGGTATTTCCTGCTTGGCGACAGTTTGTACATTTCCAAGAAATTGCTGCTATACGCAGCCCTTAATGGAGCATTTTGCCTTTTGGTTGTTTGGAGATTTCGAGCTTGGTTCCGAGACCGGGGACTGAGAGTCCTTTTGCCTCTTTGGCTCGTCGGGCACCTTTTGGTGTACGGTTTTCTCGCGTACGTTAACGTCAATTTCTTGCTTTGCGTTTTTTTGTTTCCGGCTGAGTTAGCAGTAATGCGATGGATTGAGTTGCGACGCGCGGCAATTCGGAGGGAGAAAGACTTGCGGTAGGTGTAAGTAACGGCGATTCTAGCTAACTCAGCGGGATAAAGGTCCTGATAAACGCGGTTATCGGTAACGTCCGTACTAGACGATGATGGTCTGGCCGGGTCGGGTAATGTCGTACGACTCGTACTCCTTGGACGAATCCAGTATCGTTAGGCGCTGCTGATTCGAGAATGCAAGAGTCAGGGTCCCGTCTATATTGCTCCCAACGGACTCGATTGTAGCCCCAAGCAGCGCGACTGCATGAGCCGCAATGGAAGAGGAACCTGGCTCCGGTCGCCAAATCCATTCGGCTTTCCCATCGAAGTACCGAAATTCACTCTCTACCGAAATTCTGACGTCCTCATCGAAGCCGAACTGGACTTGGTAAACGCCAATGGCTAGTTGGATGACTTCACGTCCTGTTAAGAAACTCAGGTCAATTTCTTTCTTCAACCCGTACATGTGACGGAGCATATCATTGGTTCCGAGTCCTGATAAACGCGGTAATCGGACATCAAGTGAAATCGGCCCAGATCCCATTGTCCGGTTACGCGACTTATGCGGTTGATTTGTTCCCTCTGCGTTTAGATACGTACAGCCAACCGATATTCATAATTACGAATACGACTGCGCCCATTCCAAAGCGCGTAAGAAAAACCAAGCGGCGGTTCTTAACACGCTCATGCACAAGCACCACTCCGTTGTGCACTGTTGGATTTTTGACAAACGTGTCCACCGCTGCAGCGTAATCTCGCCTATCGATGAAAGGCGGAACGAGAGACGCAATGAGGACGGCAAGCGCAAGTGTTATGGCTAGTCGAACCGTCGCATGGCCAACGATTTTCATCCTCCAACATTCTAGAATTGTTAAACGCGCTTCGCTAAATCACGGTGAACAGCGGGACGTAAGCGGTAACCTGTTCGCGGGAACAGCCGAATGAGGGCTTAGGTCCTGATTAACGCGGTTACCGGAGAAGTGGAATCGGCCCGATCCTCAATGTCCGGTAAGGCTTATCGGGAGCTAGCGGAAAATCAATCGAAGGCGCTTACCTACCTATCTGCGCCAACAAAAAGTCTCGCACGATTGAGATGGGAAATAATCGTAGAGCAGTTGACAAGTTTCTGGACGCCATCACCGCAAAGGCTGCCAGCCGGGGCCAACGCTCTCGTAAATTTCTGTATGCTTGTAGCCGGTTCTGTCCAGGAGGAGAGGGCGTATTGTGTGCATTAGATTTACCGCGTACTTTTTTAGTATTGCTGTTAGCAGCGGAATTGTGATTCCCAGCGGCAGTGCCGCGCAGGCAAAACGGTCGGGTGAAGCATCCCCGGCGATTGCCGATTTCTCCCGGATCGTCGAAATTAGCAACGGGCATAAGCTCTATCTCGAATGCCACGGAACCGGCTCTCCAACAGTCATCCTTGAATCCGGTCTGCGGACGCGTGGTGACAACTGGAGCCGCGTGGATTTGTTATCGCATCCTGGGGCGCCAGTTTTGCCGGAAGTCGCGAAGCTCGCCCGCGTGTGTACTTACGATCGGCCAGGCACGACGCTAAATCCTGGCGAAGTCAGCCGCAGCGATCCGGCTTCCATGCCGCGCACTGCGCTGGATGTGGTGCATGATCTGCACGCGCTACTCCATGCGGCCGATATCCTCGGACCTTATGTGTTAGTTGGACACTCGTTTGGTGGCCTCTTTGTCCGACTCTACAGCGCACTTTACCCGCAAGAAGTGAGTGGGCTGGTCCTGGTGGACGCGCTGGCAGAACAGATCAAGCCGCTTTTCAAACCGGCTGATTGGAAGATCTTTTTGGGTCTCAACTCCGGGCCGCTCCCAGGGTTTGAGAATTACACCGCTCTGGAGACTATTGATTTTGACGCGAGCATCGATCTGATGATCAAAGCGGACAAGAGCGCCCAAGCAGGAAACATTCCGGTCGTGATCCTCGTTCGGGGCCTCTTCGTGGAACTGCCGCCCACGGCCCCAGCGAAATTCGGCGACATTCTGGAGCGCGCTTGGCGCAAATCCGAAGACCAACTCGCAGAGGCCGTCCCGCATACACAATTCATAGTCGCCAGGAAGAGTGGCCATTACATTCAATGGGATGAACCCGCTCTCGTCGTTCAAGCGATTCGCGACGTCATGGGGCGAGTGCCACGGCGATAGACAATGGCTCCGAAATCCTTCCCATCAGTCGCCAACAGTCTAAGTCCTGATTAACGCGGTAATCGGAAAAGTGGAATCGGCCCAGATCTCATTGTCCGGTAACGCGACTTACCAGGCACTGACACACGAGTCGGCCCTTCACGTTATACTTCCTTCCGACGTGAGAACTAAAATTGGAAAGATAGCCGCCTGCCTCGTGCTGCTCATACCGCTGGTTCTGTTCGAGATGTATTTGTGTACTGCATTTCTTCCGATGCGGTGGCAGCGAGCCATTGACCATAGCCTGCCCGACATTCTTCCGAAATCGCACGACCGGACTCCGATAACGCACCCACATTTGAGCGAAGAAATTGAATCCGTGTTGCGCGAGCACGTCGGACTCAGAATCACTTTATTCACGGTCACCGTGGCATTGCTGGTCGGGAACGCAGGGCTTATTCGCTGGGTTTGGCGACTCTCACGCGCCATTCTCAACTCTGAGTCCAACTCCTGATAAACGCGGTTACCGGAGAAGTGACTTTCACCCGGCCAATCGTGCTCCTATTCGCGATTATTCAGCTTGTTCTGGATTCGGCACTGGCTCGGATGTAGCTTTTTTGAGGGGCTCGAAATAAAGCCAGGGCAGCAGAACATACCACACCAGCAATAGGACCAGGAATCTGACCAAATCAGGCAGCGCATCTTGGAGTGAAAATCCCGGCAGGGCAGTTGTGAGCGGAACCAGTCTTCCGTATTGCTTCCGCGAAATCCAGCCTGCGACCGGCGCAGCAAAGATACCCATAAAATGCAAAATGACTTGAGCGAAAAGGTACCCAAGACCGATAGCGCCAACGTAGCTCTCCACCAGAGCCTGCTTTAGCCGGTTAAACATGTCTTCTACTCGCCAGAATGAGGCCGTACCTGCTCAAGCAGCGGAGTAGCCCGACTCCATATACCCAACGGGACAAAAACGAAGCGGCGAGAAAGTCCATAAAAGCATTGAGAAAATATAGCACCGTTAAAGTCCACGTAATGCCGCCGACTGATGTTGAAGAGACAAACGGAATACCACGAATCGCCACAGCAGTGACCAAGAAATCGGCGGCAGGGATGACCAGAGACAAGAGCGCTCTAAAACCCCAATCAAACGACCAAATCAAAAGTACAGCGATGGCAACGGCAGAGATGTGCGATGCGGCTAAGATTTGAGCGAGAGATTTGGAAGGAACCCTCATGCAACCAGCTTAAGACAAATGCGTGTGCGATTTACTCAAGGGGTATGCATTGGTGACCAAAACACAACGCAGCGTGGGTCAAGTCTTGGTAAACGCGGTAATCGGAAACTTGAAGTACTGGGACTTGTCCGGTAATCCGGCACGACTTATCAGGAGTTTCCAGCTGCGCATGAGGGTAACGAGAATATTGCCTATGAGCCAGAAGCAGTCGCATTCGGGGGACGCACCACAAGTGATATCGCAACGACCAGCGCAACTACTAGTCCGAACCTGTCAATGTAATTGACTGTCACGCACCACTGCGGCCCCAATGTCCTGAGGGGCGACAGCAGAAAGAACGTGAACCACCCGACCATGAAAAGGCGCTCTCGCCCTTGGTTGCCGCGTATGAACCAGAACCCTCCCCACCAGAAGACAGCGTAGAAGCCGACGTTAAGAACCGTCACCAACCAGCCGGGCAGCCAACCATCTGAAGTTATCAGCAATCCGCAATCTGCATGAGCCGGGTGCATTAGGTCGCGGATCCCTTGCGCGAGTACGTAAGCAGTCACGACCGCTCCCACTGCAGCTGTAGCTCGCGTCGTGAGCATTCGTGCTGGATGCGATTGCGCCAAACTCAGGATTTCCCTTCGATTGTGGTGCGATTAGTATCTGTCATCTGCGTGGCCGTTGGGAAGAACAGGGTTGATCACATGCGCAACTAAAATTCAACAAATCTAGATCAGTCCGAATGACGTGGTTCCCGGAACCAAGTGCCTGATAAACGCGGTGGTCTCAATGGGTCGACGCAACACTTTCTTGAAGTTTACTCGCAGGAGTCTGAAAACCTAAAGTCTCTCGCGGGCGTTGATTTAGGCGCAGCGCCACTTTGTCCAGATCCGACTGGGTATAGTCGGACAGGTCGGTTTTCTTCGGGAAATATTGTCGTAAGAGCCCATTCGTGTTTTCGTTCGAGCCGCGTTGCCAGGGACTCTGCGGATCACAGAAGTAGACTTTCACATCCGTGGCCACTGTAAAGCTCTTGTGTTTGGCCATCTCCAGTCCACGATCCCAGGTTAAGGAACGGCGCAGGGCCTTGGGCAGTTTACGAACATGCCGAGTCAGTGCGGCGACGACAACCGCCGAGTCTTTGCTGGAGACTTTTACAAGTGCGGTGAAACGCGAATGGCGTTCCACCAAGGTCGCGATGTGACTGTTCCTTGAGCCGCGCAGGAGATCGCCCTCCCAGTGACCCGGAACTGCACGGTCCTCCACTTCAGCGGGCCTTTCCCTGATGGAGATGGCCTCGGGGATTTGACCGCGCGTGTCTTTAAAAATACGAGAGTGCTGCGACCGGCGTATGCGGCGCTTGGATCGCAGGTGTTTCAGTAGCTCCTTTTTCAGCACTCCACGCGCTTGGATGAACAGGCTTCGGTAAATGGTTTCGTGGGACACACGCATGCCCTCATCATCGGGATACTGGGTTTTCAGCCAGCCGGAAATCTGCTTCGGCGACCAGTCCAGAATCAGTTTACTCGCAACGATGTTCCGCAACTTGGGGTTGATGGAAAGAAGGCAGCGCTTGGGCCGCAAGGCCGACTGCCAGGCTTCGCCGTCGGCTTGACTGGCTCGATACGCAGGACGGCCACCATGCCGTGCGACCTCCCGGCTCACGGTCGATACCGCTCGCTCTAAACATTTGGCAATCTCACGGATCGACGAACCGGTCGCCAGCCCGCGAGAGATCTCCTCGCGCTCACGCAGCGTGAGCGCGAGGAGCGCACGCCGCCGGACGGCCGGAGCAATCCCGCCGTAACGCGACACCAAACAACGAATAGAGGAATGTTCTTTGCCAAAAGCACGCCCGATCTCATGCAACGTCTGCCCCGCCTTCCAACGACGCCACACGTCGCTCTTCTGCTCCGCTGAAAGCCCAAACCGTCTCCCTTGTTTCATAAACACCACCTTTGAAAACAGCTTTATACCAGATGGTGTTGCATCGACCGTCTGAGCCGGCAGCGGTAATCGGAAAAGTGAAGTCCTAGTACGTCAAATGTCCGGTAACCCGACAAATCAGGAGTTGAGAGTAGTTTCCGCTTTGGTGCCGAATGGAATGCACCGCGAACAAACCGTGGAACTATTCGTATCTTAGCGCGACCATCGGATCGACGCGCGTAGCACGCCGCGCGGGCAGGTAACAAGCCAACAAGGAGATGATTCCCAAAAGACAAGACAGCCCAACGATCGTCGTGGGATCGAACCAGCGCGCGCCGTATAATACATCCACGCTGCCGGGAAAGATCAGGATTGCCCTCATTAGGCCCGAGAGGCCCAGCGCACCAAAGAGGCCAAGCACGCCGCCGGTGATGACCGGCCGCATCCCCTGGCTCAGCATCAGGCGCAACACCTTATGCCGCGAAGCGCCGAGGGCCATGTGGATACCAACCTCTTTTTCGCGTTGGCTTACGAGGAACGCAGTCACACCGTAGACCCCGATGGAGGCCAGCACGATAGCCAGGCAAGCTAGAAACGCTCCAGCGGCCGCAAATGTGCGTGCCATCAGTAGTTGGCCGTGCACGGCATCGTCCTGCAGGCTAATCAGCAGGAATCCCGGCCGTTTTCGGCCGTCAATCTGTTCGAGCACGCGCGCGATCGATGGCATGGCCAGCCGCGGGTCGGCGGCGATGCGAAGCAGCGCGACATAGCTGTCGAGATGGGCGTAGCTCGTGGGCAGATAGACAATCGCGGGATCAAGCCGCGAAATGTTCGCGGTGCGCGCATCGCCTGCAACGCCGACCACGTCGTAGACCTCCCAATCCCTCTTCCCGCCGAAGCCAATCTGCAACTTGATTCTCTTTTCCAACGGATCCTCGCCCGGCCAAGCCTGGCGCGCCAGCGCGTTGCTGACAATGGTCACTGCCGCGCCGGACTGCGATTCTTCGCGGGTAAAATCCCGTCCGCGAAGAATGGGAATGCCCAACGCCTCGAAGTAAGTCGACGAAACATGGCGGGCCAGCGTCTCGGAAAGCGCTTTGGCGTCTGCGCCGTTCGCATCGAGTATCTGAAGCTGCGTGCTCCAGGTGCCGTAGAGGGGCACGAAATCGGTAAGCGCCAGACTGTGGATCGCCGGCAAGGCTTGAAGCCGGTCAACCTCTTTTTGGCGCAGGGCGTTGGTTTTTGAGGAGTCGCTGTCCGCGACGAGGTCCATTGGAAATATCGTGCGCACCTCGAAACCCGGGTCCGAGGTCTGCGAACGAACCATGCCTCGCGCCAGCAAGCCGGCAACGATCAAGAAAAGCGTGGAAAGAGTCATTTGGCCGGCGACAAGCAAGCCGCGCAGCCGGGAGCGATCCAGTCGCTGGCCGAACGTTGTGCCCGCGTCTTTGAGCGATGTCGTCAGGTTCGGCCGGGACCCTTGCAGGGCGGGCGACATGCCAAACAACACGCCGGTGCAGAGAGACAGCAGCAACGTGTAGAGGAGCACGCGCGCGTCGGGTTTGATTTGCGTGACAAATGCGGAGTACGGGCCGGCGAATTGGCCAACCGCGAGCCACAACGCGCGGGTGCCCCACAAGGAAAGAAAGACGCCCCCTACTCCGCCGGCCAGCGCCAGCAGGCTGCTTTCCGTCAACATCTGGCGCACCAGGCGCTGGCGGCCGGCGCCAAGTGCCAGTCGGACCGCGACTTCACGCTGGCGCCCACTGGCTTTCGCCATTTGCATGTTGGCGAGATTGGCGCACGCAATCATGAGCACCATTCCAACGATGAACATGAGCAGCGTGACCACCGCTTTGAAGCGAAAGTCTTCGGTGTTTCCGAAGAGGGTTGCGGTTTGCACGGATACGTGCGTCGTTTCGTCATTCGCGTCGGGATGCGGATGATCTTGCGCGAAGTTTCGTTCCAACACAGAGAAGTCGGCGCCGGCCTCGCTGACGCTGATCGACGGTTGGAGATAGCCTAGCAACTGGAATTGATAGTCGAGCGGCTGGTGCAGCCAGTCTTGCCCGGGAAGCATCTGCGCCTGCATAGATAACGGCGTCCAGAAATCCGGTAGTATCGGCGGGTTTCCCGTGCCTACGAATTCGCGAGGTGCGACGCCGATGATCGTGAACGCCGTATCGTTGACTTGAAGAACGTTTCCGACGACTTTCGGGTCGCCGCCGAAATGAGCCTGCCAGTAGGGGTAGCTGAGAACAGTGACCGGATCGGCTCCCGGAGTTCGGTCTTCGTCCCGCAGGAACACGCGTCCCACGGTTGGAGCCACGCCCAGTTCGGAGAAATAGTTCGCAGACACCAGCTCCGTTATTGTGCTTTCCGGCGCGCTCATGGTAGTGGCGGCAGCGGCGTTGAGTGGCAGCGAGGCAGCTACGCGGAATGGGAAACTCACCGCAACGAGGTTTGAAAAGACGCGGTTCTGCGGCAGGAAGTCGCGCAATTCTGCGTACGAAAAAGCGTATTGGTTTTCGCCCAGTGCGTTGCTTGCAAACCAGCGCTCCAGCCGGACCAGCCGTGCGGAATTGCGCACCGGCACGGGCTTGAGTGCAACGGCGTTGAACACGCTGAAAAGTGTTGTGTTCAATCCAATGCCGATGGCGAGGGTCAGGATGGCGACGGCGGCGAACCCTGGGCTCTTTCGCAGCAGTCGAATCCCATAGCGAACATCTTGCAGCAGGTCTTGGATCAAATTGACGCGCCGCGCATCGCGGCATTTCTCTTTGGTCTGCTCGATACCGCCCAGGTCTAGCCGCGCACGGCGGTGGGCCTCTTCTTGCGTCATTCCTTGCGCGGCGTATTCCTCCGTTTTTCGTTCGAGGTGGTCGCGCAGCTCGTCGTCCAATTTCTGGTCCGTCTGCGCCCAGCGAAACAACGACCGCAGCCGCAGGGGAATCGTGTAAAGCCAATGCTCCGGTCGCATCACACCTCCCTTTTGCGCCGCGCGACGCTTATGCCTCTTTAAGATTAATAACCCGCGAAATGGCGCTCGAAAGCCTTCCCCAGTTATCCGCTTCTTTTTCGAGCTGTCGCCGACCCAGCCTTGTCAGCGAGTAATATTTTGCCCGCCGCCCATACTCAGACGTTTTCCAGTCGGCTGTAATCCAGCCTTCCTGCTCCAATTTGTGCAAAGCCGGGTATAGCGACCCGTCACTCATCTGCAGAACGTCGCCGGATACTTGTTTCAAACGCTGACTGACAGCGAAGCCATTCATCGGTTCAAGAGCGAGAATTTTCAGCAGCAGCATGTCCAGCGTGCCCTGCACCAGATCGGAAGGTTTGCTCATATGTGTCATGCCCTCGGTAACCGAGTACAACATACACTCGCTGCCTACGGTAAGCAAGTGGAAAACAAAAACGCTTAAATTCAGCCAGAGAACCACGGTCCGAGAAAGAGCACTCTGACCCGGCACCTTCCGGACGAGTGGTCGGCAAGCCGGAAGAAATGGCTTAGGTCCTGGTAAACGCGGTTACCGGACGTCATGTGACACCTTATCATCTTGGCCTAGGGCAAGCGGGATGCGGCAAGAGAAGGGTGTACAATGCGCTCGTTTTTTGAAGGCAAAAGGAGATCCCGGTTCCGATGGGCGAAAATCCTACTCCGCGAAGCATTTGGTGGGGGCGCGCGGACTGGTTCGTCTTCGTGCCCTGGTTCCTCGTGCTGGCCAGCTTTTGGATCTATCTTTTTGGGCCAGACCGCGCGCCATGGACGGAAGCGATGCACGAGTTCTATGGAATGCGCCACACCGCTGAAATTCACACGCCTTGGGTAATGTTCGGATCACTGCTTATTATTCTTTATTCGGTTACGCTCTTCCTACGTCTCCGGCTTCTGTTCGGGTGGGTTGCAAGATCCTGGACGATCGCAATCGCGATCTTGTTCATCGTCCTGGCAGCAGCCACCGGTCTGGAGGCCTTGGCCACCTACGCCAGTTCGTTTCTGTGAACCGTGCTATTGCCTGGGGCTGTTCAGACGCTGGCAAGCCTACGAAAAAGCAAAGCCACTGGCCTCTGCGGCAGCCGTGCGGCCTTCGTAAATCCTGATAACGCTTACCGGTAAAGTGGAATTGGCCCATCCTCATTGTCCGGTAACCCGACTAATCAGGACCTAGGGTAACTTCCGAGTTGCCGACCATCCGGGATTTGCACGCCACGCGGGTCTTCTGGGGTGTTGGTCTTATTGTAGATAATTTAGGTGTTCAATTGTAATTGATTTAGGTATGATCCGTTCTCTATGAGCAAACCATCCGACCTAATTCAGGGAACTCTTGATCTGCTGATTCTCAAGACAATCGCACTAGAACCGATGCACGGATGGGCCATCGCGAAGCGCATTCAGCAAGTGAGCAAAGAGGTGCTGCAGGTTACCCAAGGAGCTCTGTATCCGGCCCTGCACCGGCTCGAACAGCAGGGTTGGGTGCGCGGCGCGTGGCGCGAGAGCGAAAGCGGTCGAGAAGCGAAGTTCTACAGCCTCACGAAAGCAGGACGGGTGCAGATGGAGAAGGAGCTGGAGCAATGGCAGCGATTGTCGAGCGCCGTCGTGTTGGTGATTAACGCCGCCCAGGAGGCGTGAGATGAAGGCTGGCCGCTGGTGGGACGTGCTTCGAATGAGGTTTCGCTCGCTGGCGAAGCGGCAGCGCGTGGAGACGGAGCTCGACAAAGAGTTGCGCTATCACATTGAGCAGCAGACGGAAGAAAACATCGCGGCTGGTATGAACCCGCGCGAAGCGCGAGAAGCTGCCTCGCGCACGTTTGGGGGAGTGAGCCAAATCGAGGAGGAGTGCAGGGACATGCGCGAAACACAATATCTCGACAACTTTCTGCAGGACTTGCGGTACGCGATGCGCATGCTTGGCAAGAGTCCGGCATTTACGGTTGTGATCGTTCTGACGCTGGCGTTGAGCATCGGAGCTAACAGCGCAATTTTTAGCGTGATCGATGGGGTTCTGCTGAAGCCCCTGCCGTATCCGCAGGCGGAGCGGATTGCGCGAGTGTTCTATCGCAGCGCGTCTTATCCGAAGTTCCCTGTGAATCCATGGGATTTTCTGGATTTTCGAGCGCGAAACCGCTCATTCGAGAATTTTGCGATGTACACGCATGCCGACGTGCAGCTCTCCGGCATGGGTAGCGATCCCGTGAAGCTGTCGGCGTTTCGGATTAGCTCCGGCTATTTCCGCGTGCTCGGGGTTCAGCCGGCGCGCGGACGCGAATTTGATTTTTCGGAAGAGCGGCCCGGAAACGGAAACGTAGTGATTTTGAGTCATCGGGTGTGGCGGAATCAGTTTGGCGCAGCGACGGATATTCTAGGTCGCAAGGTACTGCTGGATTCGCAACCGTACACCGTGGTGGGCGTGATGCCCGCTGGAGTGGATCATCCAGGAAATTCGTACAACTCTGTGGCTTATGGCGACACGGTCGATGCGTGGACGCCGTTTACGTTTGACGGAAATCCAAACAATCGCGGATCGCATTATGTCGAGGGCATTGGGCGATTGAAGCCTGGTCTGACAGCGGAGCAAGCCGCTGCTGACTTCAACGGGATCATGACCGAGTTGGCTTCGCAACATGAGGGCGACAAGGGTTGGACCATTTATATGGTTCCGATCTTTCAGGAGATTGTCGGCCCCGTTCACAAAATGCTGCTGGTGCTGTTGGGAGCGGTTGGACTGGTATTGCTGATTGCATGTGTTAACGCGGCGAATCTTTTGCTGGCCCGAGCGGTGGCGCGGCAGCGTGAAATTGCCATGCGCGCGGCGCTAGGTGCAAGCCGCGGGCGCCTTGTGCGCCAAATGTTGGCAGAGAGTTTACTAATTTCGGTGTTCGGCGGAGCGTTGGGTGCGCTATTGGCGATTGTTGGCGTGCGAGTTTTGGTGGCGTTTTTGCCAGCGGGATTTCCGCGGTTGGATGCCATTCATGTGAACGGAGTGGTGTTTGGATTTACGGCAGCGATTGCGCTGGCGACGGGATTGATTTTTGGGTTGGTGCCAGCGGTCCAGGCTTCCCGGACCGATCCACAACAGGGATTGCGTGATGGGGGAAGAGGTTCGAGCGGAAGCGGGCGGCAGACGAAGTTGCGCGCGGCGCTTGTGGTAGGAGAAGTGGGATTGGCCTGTTTGCTGCTTGTGGGAGCAGGAGTTTTGTTACGAAGTTTTGTGAATTTGTTGAAAACAGACCTCGGTTTTCGGCCAGAGCGCGTGTTGACGGCGGAAATTGCGCTGCCGAATGCGACCTATAAGGATAAGACGGCAGTCGCGGATTTTTACACGCGAATGCTTACAAATTTGAGCGCGCTGCCCGGAACGCGGTCGGTGGGCGCAGGAACAGACCTGCCGTGGACCGGATACGACGAGAACATGGGCGGATTCACGATTGAAGGAAAGACTCCCCCGCCGAACGATGAATTTCATGCTCGGTATCACACGGCTTCACCAGATTATTTTCGAGCCGTGGGAATTCCACTGGTGCGGGGAAGGTTTTTTGACGAACGCGACAACAAGGATTCGCAAAGAACGATGATTATCAATGACGTGATGGCGCGTCGCTATTGGCAGGGAGAGGATGTCATAAGAAAGCGAATCACGTTCGATGACAAGCCCAAGGAGTCAGACTGGTTTACGGTGGTTGGTGTAGTAGGCGACGTGAAAGACAAACCCGAGAGCGCCGGCGCTGAGCCGGCATTTTGGTGGCCGCTAATGCAGCAGCCATTTGCTTTTAGAAGCATGACGATTGCATTGCGGGCTAACACCGATCCGACATTGCTCGCGGAGAGTGTGCGAAATGTCGTGCGGGAGCTTGATCCGAGTTTGGCGGTGGCGAACGTAAGGTTGATGGACAAAATTGCGGATGAAAACTTCTCAACGCCGCGGTTTGCTTTGTTCTTAGTGGGATTGTTTGCAGGGCTGGCATTGGTGCTGTCGGCGATTGGCATCTATGGTGTGATTTCCTATTCGGTCAGCCAGAGGATGCACGAGTTTGGGATGCGAGTGGCTCTTGGCGCGAGTTCGTGGAATCTAATAAAGATGGTGATGAAACAAGGTGTGTTGCTGACGGTGATTGGCGTGGCGATCGGGCTGGGATGCGCCCTGGCACTCGCAGGTGTACTCGATAGTTTGTTGTACGGGGTGAGCGCCAGGGATCCGCTTACTCTTCTTGGTGTGGCAGCAATGGCACTCATCACGGCTACCCTAGCCAGCCTTCCTTCCGCGCGTCGTGCAACTGGGGCGGATCCGATCACATCGTTGCGCGCAGAGTGAGCGGCGCCCGAATACGAAATCCCAATGGCGCGTCAGAACTCCAGAAGTATCCGCGATCAATCGTTTTGTTTGGCGATTCTGCAAACTGACTTCCAGATTGCGGGCGGATGACGGGCAAACCGGAAGTAACGCACAAGTGCTGGTAAAACGCGCTAACCGGACATGTGAAGTAATGGTACGGCACTTGATTGCATAACAATGTCGGCTCCTTGACCCGAGTAGACTGTGGTTGGTTAACGACCATAGGTTCGGGAGAAGGAGCCGAACATGATGATTATAGGCGTAGATTACCACCCTAGCTTTCAGGCGGTTGCATTTTTAATAGAAGAGACTGGTGAGTGTGGCGAACAGGAACTGAACCACAGTGATGGGCAAGCAGAGAAATTCTATCGAGACCTGAAGCAGCGAGGAATCGGCGTGCGGGTAGGCATGGAGGCTACCGGATATTCACGCTGGTTCGAGCGGCTACTGGCAGAGTTGGGGTTCGAGGTATGGATGGGCGATCCCGCGGAGATCAAGGCCAAGCGCGTGAAGAAGCAGAAGTACGACCGCGAGGATGCGCGACTCTTACGCAGGCTGATGCTGGAAAATAACTTCCCGCAAATTTGGGTACCGAGTCCAGAGAATCGGGATCTCAGGCAACTGCTGTGGCACCGGCATCGGTTGGTGCAGATGCGCACGCGGATCATGAATCAGTTGCAGGCGTTGGCGATGAACGAGGGTTATCGCTGGAAGAAAAAACTATTCAGCGAACAAGGACGAGCACTGTTAGAGAAACTCTCGTTGGCTCCGTGGGCCAGTCGGCGCCGGCAAGAGTTGTTGGAGTTGCTGGACCGTATGAATCCGACAATTGAAGAGCTGACGGCCGCCGTCGAGCGGGAAGCCAGAAAGCGACCCGAGGTACAGCGACTGATGACGCACCCTGGTGTTGGTCCGCTTACGGCACTCGCTTATGTGTTGATCATCGGAACTCCAACTCGGTTCGAACGTGGCAAACAGATCGGCACGTACGTGGGGATGATTCCGTGTGAAGAGTCCAGTGCTCACAAGCAGCGACTAGGACACATCAGCAAGCAGGGCAATTCCTTGTTGCGCTTCTTGTTGGTGGAGGCCGCCCAGGCGGCAGCACGAAGCCATCCGGAGTGGCGACGTCGGTACATACACCTGGCGATGCGTCGACACAGGAGCATTGCCAAGGTAGCGATGGGGCGGCGTCTTGGAGTTCGCTTGTACTGGATGTGGAGGAATGGATGTGAGTATTCACCGAAGTTCGAGTTCGGTTCGTACGCGGGAAAGCTCGGTACCGGACATGGCGCGAAGTAGAACGCCGCGCACTTGATTGGGCATCCCGCTCCCTGAAAAGGGAGTTTGAACTAGTAATCGTGGTCGAAGTTTTGATCGAAGAGATGTTTAGGTCGGACTGAAGCCGACCGCTAGATTACAAACGAGCCGTGGTCGTCGATGCAGGGAAAAGAAAAAACGAAAGAAAACGAAGGAGAAAAACTCCTTTAGGTGAAAAGAAAGAAGTGTCTTCAAAAAGTGCTTGCCGGGGCCGACATTGTTAGAGATGTCCGGTAACCGCGTTTACCAGGCACTTTATTTTCTTTAACGGGTAAGAAATCTAGTGTTACCGTCAAGTTTCGCGATTTGGCTGCCGATGAGTGGTTCCCCGCCATCGTTCTTGACCTAGCGTAGTGACCTGTAACTTCTGACAGCTGAAAGCGGTGCTTCCTTACTCCACCCTCGTTCAGTGCGTAAACCTTTGGCCTGGTTCATATTCGAGAACGGATCCCGATGCGATTAACTGTCTTTTGCCTATTGGCATTCGCCGTGCTGCCATCGGTGGGCCGAGCACAGGCTCCTATTTTCGAGGTTACGCCGGTAGACAGTAGGATCAAGTTCGACGTGGAAGCATCAGTGGCCATAGCGGGCAAGTTCGACAAGTGGGATGCCACTCTAACATTCACTTCGCCTGAGCTCTCGACTGCTGTTTTGGACATCAGGATACAGGCTGCCAGCGTGGACACGGGAAGCGGCATGAAGAACGGCAAGTTAAAAGGCAAAGATTTCTTCGATGTTGAGCGAAATCCATTGATCACTTTTCACTCGACCAAAGCAATACAGACCGGTCCAGACACCGTTGAGTTCGATGGCGACTTCACTATTCGTGGCGTAACCAAACAGGAAAAACTGACCTTTACGATTACCGGCAAGGGGACTGGCTCGGGCACGGTGGCCGGAACCATGGCCTTCGACCGCAAGCAATACGGCATGAACAGCGGCATTCCCTTCATCAAAATCGCGGACCGCGTGGAGGTCAATGTTAACCTCAAGGGTAAGCGTGTTAGCGGGCCGCCGGTCAACCTGAAGTAGTAGCCACCTAAGACATTTTTCGGCCCCGGCCACCACCTCTAACTCCTGGTAAGTCGGGTTACCGGACATCTGACGTACTAGGACTTCACTTCTCCGATTACCGCGTTAATCAGGAGTTGCGCCCCGAAAGTTGGCGTGACCTCGCCAACTCAATGAAATTCGATTTGGTCCGCCGGAAGCTGCTGTCTTTCGACTCGACGGAGTTCCCAGAAAAAACCAAGTCCGAATGCGCTGAGAAGAAACAGCAGGTCCCCCAGCGTTGGCGCGTGCCATGTAACGTGGCCGATCGAGATTCCAACGCCACCTGACCGCATTTCTTGTAAGAGAAACAAAGAAAGGGGTCCCAATGCCGGAATTACGCCGCAGATTACAAACATAGCGACAATGCCGACGAGCGTGCTTTTAAAGTATTTCATTTAGCGGCCCAACCTTCTCGGGCTGGCGAGGAGTCTACCGCTGCCAGACGCTAAATTCCTACAGCCAAGATGTCCGGTAAACGCCTAACCTCACATTGAGAATCGGGCCGATTTCACTTGATTGCATAACAATGTCGGCTCCTCGACCCCGAGTAGACTTTGGTTGACGACCAAGGCTCGGGAGAAAGGAGCCGAACATGATGCTTATAGGCGTAGATTACCACCCGAGCTTTCAGCAGATTGCATTTTTTGTAGAAGAAACGGGTGAGTGTGGTGAACAGGAGCTGAACCACAGTGATGGACAAGCAGAGAAATTCTATCGAGACCTGAAGCAGCGAGGAATCTGCGTGCGGGTAGGGATGGAGGCTACCGGATATTCACGCTGGTTCGAGCGGCTACTGGCTGAATTAGGGTTCGAGCTGTGGATCGGCGATCCCGCGGAGATCAAGGCCAAGCGCGTGAAGAAGCAGAAGAACGACCGCAAGGATGCCCAACTCCTGCTCCGGCTGATGCGGGAAGATAACTTCCCGCAAATCTGGGTACCGCGCCCGGAGAATCGAGATTTGCGACAACTGTTGTGGCACCGGCATCGCTTGGTGCAGATGCGCACGCGGATCATGAATCAGTTGCAGGCGTTGGCCATGAACGAGGGCTATCGCTGGAAGAAAAAACTGTTCAGCGAACAGGGGCGAGCGCAGTTAGAGAAGCTCACGTTAGCTCCCTGGGCCAGTCGACGGCGGCAAGAGTTGTTGGAGTTGCTGGACCGCATGAATCCAACGATTGAGGAATTAACCGCAGCCGTCGAACGGGAAGCCAGGAAGCGACCCGAGGCGATACGGCTGATGACTCATCCTGGCGTGGGTCCGCTTACGGCACTGGCCTATGTGTTGATCATCGGAACTCCGACGCGGTTTCAACGCGGCAAGCAGATCGGCACGTACGTGGGGATGATCCCGTGTGAGGACTCCAGTGCTCGCAAACAGCGACTAGGCCACATCAGCAAGCAAGGCAATTCCTTGTTGCGGTTCTTGCTGGTGGAGGCGGCCCAAGCAGCCGCGCGTAACCATCCCGACTGGCGACGCCGGTACATCCATCTAGCGATGCGTCGACACAAAAGCATCGCCAAAGTAGCGATGGGGCGCAGGCTGGCGATCCGGTTGTATTGGATGTGGCGGAATGGATGTGAGTATTCGCAGTCGTTAGAGTTCGGTTCGTACGCGGGACAGCTCGGTATCGTACATGGCGCGAAGTAGAACGCCGTGCACTTGATTGGGCATCCCGCTCCCTGAAAAGGGAGTTTGAACTAGTAATCGTGGTCGAAGTTACGGATCGAAGAGATGTTTGGGTCGGACTGAAGCCGATCGCAAGATTACGAAGCGAGCCGTGGTCGTCGATGCAGAGAAGAAAGAAAAAGAAAGAAAACGAAAGAGAAAAACTCTTTTAGGTGAAAAGAAAGAAGTGTGTTCAAAAAGAGTTTGACGGGGCCGACATTGTTAGAGATGTACGGTAACGGCGTTTTATCAGGCATGTGGATTACTTCCGCTTGCGGCCCTCGACCAGGCGAGAGAAGATCAGAACGCAATCAAATGCAGAAATCAGTGAAATTCACCTTGATTGGAATGGCGAGTCTGGTGGCGCTGCTGGCCGCCATTGTCCTCTTGGCACTGTTTCTGCCTGAGTCGCCCACTGAGATTGAGCACCTAGGCGCATTCGACGTTTATCGATTTCATTACTCAAGCATTGGCGAACCGGGCCACTCGCGGAAAGAACTCTGGTATCGCGGCAAACAACTGGCCCAGGATCCTGCGCTGGTGTCGCTGAATCCTGCGGAGGATAAGATAATCTTTGTAAACGCCATGGATTCGGCACCTGGCCGGCCGGCTCCCAAGGGCAACGGCATCTACTATTTCGACTCTCAAAACCAAAAAAGATATTTGCTGGCCAGTGGAAAATTCCCTTATTTCTACAATGGCGAAATCGGTCTGGGTGTGGCGCCGTTGCCTCGGAAATCGAATGCCACCCCCTGGTCTCCTGATGGGAGTTTTGCAGTGGTGAGTTATGGCGATAGCCTTGGCCTTCCAAAGGCCGCCCTCGAAAACGGGCAGGTTGTCCTACGAGACGAAACGGAAAGAGTTCTGCTTGTGAACCTAGCCACGGGTGAGGCCCGCAGCGCCGCAGACCTAATCGGTGTAAGCGACCTGGCGCACATAATTTTTCGTGGCTGGTCCGACGATAAGTCCACTCTATTCTTCGGCGTGGATGGCGAAGAACGGTCGCTGCGGTTGTCGGCGATAGAGAAGAGATGATTTCTCACATTGGGTGTCAGGCCAATTTCACTTGTACGGTAACCGCGTTAATCGGGCACAGAGCGAAGCCTGCTAGTGGGCTGACTTTTGGAGAGCCTTGTCGAGTTCGTCCAGGCGAGTCTGGAGGTCATTTAGTTTGGCTTCCTCGACGCGCAACTGTTCTTCGACTTCAATTTGCTTCGCCTGCCTCTGTTGTTCTTCTTCGCTGATTTCTGCGGAGCGCCGTTTGTAGTACGGGACCATGTCCTCAAGGCTCTTCCGATCCACCGCATTTTCGGCGTGATCTAAGGCGTCATGGATTCGCTTGGCTTCGGCTTCGACGTTTTTGCGCGTAGTTTGTGTCTCGGCTAGCTTAGTCCGACCGTCATCGACGCGCTGCAACGCGCGGGCTACCGCTACTTGCTGTGATTGAAGGCGGAAGAAAAGAATCTGTGTTCTCTGCGCAGCTACGCTATGGATTTGCAACTCTTGTCGCAGCTGGCGGACCTCGGCCAACAACCCCTGCAACGTCTGCGAATCAGTTGACGGTGTTTGGCCGAATGCTGGCGAGGCAACTAGCAGAAACCCGAGGAGTAACGAGGAGCGTTGCATGTGGCACCTCCTTGCAAGAGTCTATCTCAGTCTTCGGGGGTGGGTGCCAGCGGCAATCTTCGCGCCCGTATTGCTAGGATAACTCCCGGTAAGTCGGGTTACCGGACATTTGACGTACTAGGACTTCACTTTTCCGGTTACCGCGTTAATCAGGACTTAGGCGATTACTTCCGGTTTGCCGACGATTCGTCCAGAATCACCAATGAACGGCAGGGTTACGCAGACAACGGGGTGATAGAATTCCCTCGGATAATGACAGAATTGCATGTTGCTCGTTGTGATTTGCAGCGTCCAACGTGTCAAACACCCTTCACTCCAGATGGCTGACTCGCGCCGTGCTTGAAGTGTTCAATAGGAGGCGAACATGGACACCACAAAGTCACGGAGACAAGGAGGTATTGTAAACCGCTCCGCTCCGACGGCAACCATCGTGCCTGTCCTGATCTACGAAGATGTGGGCAAGGCAATCGATTGGCTATGCGGTGCCTTCGGGTTCACGGAACGTTTGCGCGCGGGACGCGACGGCAGAGTCACCCACGCTCAGCTCTCGGTCGGTGAGTGCGCCGTCATGCTAGGCGCACAAGGCGCCGAGTTCCGGCCTCCGCGTTCCAATGAGGTCAACCAGTACGTGCTTGTCCATGTTGAAGACGTCGACCGGCATTTCGAGGATGCGAAACGATCCGGTGCGCGAATTGTCCATCCGCCCACTAGCATGCCATTTGGCGAGAGGTCGTACACGGCAGAAGATTTTGCCGGCCACCGCTGGACGTTCTCACAGTCGATAGCTGATGTCGCCCCGGAGCAGTGGGGTGCTACGGAGGCCAAGTCGAAGCAGTAAGAATCAAGTAGCACGCCGTCCGCATCCCAAACCCTGACGACGGTGGATGGATGACGAGCAACTCGGAAGTAATTCCACTTGCCTGGTTAGTCGGGTTACCGGACATGTCCAGTCCCAGTACCTCAAGTTTCCGATTACCGCGTTAATCAGGACTTAGTACGAGCGCTACGCCGTCGAGCCGCTGCCTTCTCCAGTCTCAGTGCCTCTAGGTCATCATCTCCAACGTGCCCAAATGCCATACCAACCGGCTGGGCGAGTATGTTCGTAACGCCATTGTTGAAATCCGTTCGCCGAACTAGGTAAGCAAGCTCATTGGTTACGGTGGACACACATCCAAAGAAAGCGGTCTGAAAGTCCCACGTGCACGCCAACGTATTGTCTGGAGTGAAGACGAGTTCCGTGTCGTCGATTGCTGCCCGAGTTCCAACAAGCGTCGGCAGCGTGGCAATGACAGCCAGAGTATCGGGGTCGAATGCCGTGAAAGGGCTTGTTCCGTACAGAAAACGCCCATCTTGCGAGAATACCAACCGTCTGCTGATGCCGACGCTGTATTGGCTGGCGAGCACATTGCCTGTCGCGGCATCCACCTTTACCACTCCTCCGTTCAGCAAATACAGATACTTGCCGCTTTTGCTGGCTACAATCGACGTGCAACGCCCAGGCATGGGCAGTGTCGGATTAAGAGTAGTGAGGTAAGTACCAGTCTTCGTGTCAAAAATGTCGACCGTGCAAATGTTGCTGTTCAGAACATAGGTTCGCAGACCGTCTGCAAAAGTGACGTTTGGGAGCACAACGGCAAACGACAGTCCAATGATTACCTTGAACCCTTTGAGACACCATGAGTTTCGCGTCATGCGCTTACCTCCAGCTAAATTTTCGGGGACGCCCAATAATAGTCGTGACTGCTAGCACATGCAACACGGACAGAATGCAAGAGCAAGTGGACTCCCGGTAAGTTGCCTTACCGGATATTTGACGTACTAGGACTTCACTTTTCCTATTACCGTGTTCTTAGAGGGGTGGGGCCCGGCTACTCGACCATGCGGTTTTCGGGCCGGTAAACGCCGCGCCGAAAGGTCACCACGACTAAGCCGTGCAGACGTCAACCCTTCCCGACAGAAGTCGCCTCAACCGTCGGTCATTTCTTATCTATCCTGTCCAGTACAAACACAGCCTCGTTGATGGCCTTATCCACCCAATAGTCCTTCGCAAAATTCGGCTTATCGGATTCTATGCAGTCGATCAGTTTTCGTGCAGATAAAAGGGTGGCCGCAAAAAGAATTGCGAACTTCCGTTCTTCAGTCATTGGAATCCCCGCAGTATGGATTTAGATGCGGGTAGAAGTGGGGGAAAAAATTCTACTTCATTTTGCTAGTGACGTGCCATTTTCTGCGTCATGTGCAGTATCAGCTTGCGGTCCTCATCGTTGGCCTTGCCCAACAGGCGGCGCAGTTTAGCTAGGTACCGAGAGTTCTTGCCAGAACTGCCCCAAACATCCCCATCAGAAGACTTCCGTTTGAACACACCCGGCACACTAGGCGGCGCATCGCCATCATAGAAGAGTTGGTACATCGGCACTTCGAAAGCACGCGCCATCTTTTCCAAGGTCTCGATAGCGGGGACGGTGTGCCCGTTCTCAACGCGGGAAATGTAACAGCGGAGTAGGCCTGTGCGCTTTTCGATGTCACCTTGGGAGAGTTTTTTTTGTTCGCGAAGTTCGCGGAGTCTGTCGCCTATGACCATAGTGGCGGGATTATTCCACTGAGGTGACTGGAAGGCAAGCAAGGTACGCACCGGAGTCATGTCAAGGCCAGGCTCTAGCTAACTGAGATTCGCTTGCTGCGTGTCAAGTGCAAGAAGCGTGCCCAAATGTAAAATCCCAATTGTAAAAATTTCCCTTGCGGGAATCGGGCAACAAAGGAGGGAGAAAGTAGAATCCGATGATGAGATTGGCGCAGTGAAGAGTCGTATGGAAATAGCTCTATCGGAGAGCAATAGTAGCGGTACAGATCAGCAGAACAAGATGGGGGAGAATTGAGTGAAATTCTAGCTCAAGAGATGTGCTTTCCCTACTGTTACTTATACTGCCCTCTTCGAGGGACAGATAGACAGACAATAGAGAGAATACTGAGCACGACCCATTCCACGGAATATTGATCAACTTTTTCCGATATCTTCGATACATTCCATTGATCTATATCTTCCATAGACTCCCATATTCCATACACTGCATATTATACAGTATAGCTATTGTTATAGCCTTGCCTGCCCTACCAGCAGAAAGAATCCTCTAAACGGAACGAAAATCGTCACCTTTGTTGTAGGGCTGCCCAGAGATTTTACGGTCGCACTTCACCAAGACGCGCGAACAGCACGAAATGTAAAAGCCTGCGCTGGGAGAGCGGTTTTCACTCACACCCCTGGGAGAAAATCCTGATTCAGTTCGAACCTGCGGTCAATATGTGCTTTTTTAGGAGGGGGCTGTCGTCAGGCTTCCTTGTCCGTCAAGACCGTGGATTTTTCCCGGTCACGTAGCGCTTCAAGCAGTTGTTTAGCTCTGCGCACATAGGTACGCACAGAAATTCCTAATGCGGTGCTTATGCGCGGCGCCAGTTCCGATTGAACGATGGAATGCGCCATAGCTGTCGATCCGAAGCTTTTATCGAAGAACGCCTTGACACTGTTCCAGTTTTGGTCTCCAGATAGGCTTCGTAGTGCCGCTCGGACATCTTCTAAACGCAGACCATTTTTTTCGATCTCGTTTACGAGCGCTTTTTCATCGGTACGAGTAAGCAAATTTAGCTTGATGGTCTTGCGAAGATGTTTCACCAAGGCAAGAACCTCTTCAACACGCGCCCAGACGCTCAGCGCGAGTTGTGCATCCGGGCCACTGTGCTTTGTGGGCAGCGCATCATATCTTCGAATTTGTTCCTGTTTTGTCTCCAAAGGGACTGATGGGTTGTCGTACACTCCGCGCAACCACCCGAGGATTCCCTCCCGGATAGCTCTGTGATGAAATTTGTTAATGTAATCAAGTGCAGGCCTTCCGGACCTCAGCGATTGTAGCGCGTCGCGCAATTGTTTTTCTAAGTCAATGCGATAAACGCTGAAGAGTGAATCGTACAAACTACCGCAATCTGGCGGAATCTTAGCCGGGATTTGATAACGGTACTTGAAGACCAAACTTCTTGTATCGGAATCCAGTTGGATCTCAAATTGCGCTTGGGTTTGCCAGAAATTTGCAAGCGCAACAGCTTGACTACCTGAGTGATATCGCGGAAAACGTCTAATTTTTGACGGCTTCTTAGCCATGTATTCTCCCGAGAAACCCCTTCCAGAGGTGGGGTCATTTGCGCACCTGTCTGATTCTAGCTTCTTGATAGCGGGGTTCGTACATACCACCCCCTCTCCCAATCGAAGAGTATCTCCAAAACTGTCTCCTAGATAGCTGGGGCCCTTGGCCCACGTGCCTGCTATCCAGGAGGAAAATCATGCCCGCCGATAAACTGGTTTTGCTGTCGCAGAATTTACGGTCTGAATTCGAGAAACTCGCCAAAGAAAAGGGCGTTCCGAAAGGTAAATATTCGCACTACCTCGACCTGAGGAAGACCGAGTACAGTTTTCAAGTTCGTCTCTTTTACGGGGGGGCGTTCAACGGAACAAATAAGCTTGAATTTATTCGAGTGGCCAGTCTCGGGCTCACCCGTGTTGAACAAATTGTCTCCGCCCTCTGCGGTGATTCGGCAAAGGTAACAATCTGCCGACTCGACTGGGCTTTAGATTTATTGAATAAAACTGTTTGGGATCTCGCTGTACGTTGTCGGGTATCGGGAGTCCAAAGCTCGAGATTCTATCGCTCTCGCGGATGCGTTTCTTTTTATCCGCATTTCACCCGAAACCGAGTCATTTTGATCTATGACAGACTGAAGCGTATGCAGTCAAAGGGTGATCCCCTTGCAAAGATATTCAAGGAAAACGATGCGCTGACTAGGCTTGAGGTTCAATTCCGCGGCAGGGGCGTGCCAATTCGAGAATTCGCAAATATTCGTCGCTATGCCGAGATTGATCTTCTGAAGGGCGTTAACTTCTTAAGCCTTCTTGGAGTGCGAAGCGGCCTAAAGCCTCTGCGGCTTCTTGCTGCTGAGAGGCTCCAGTGGCTTGTTCAGGAATTGGGGTTCCAGAATGCCTCGAAGAGATTTTTGCCACCTGAGTGGGCGTATCTCTCTGCAACACTGTTTGCACCTACATCAAAAGACGACATGCCTGATATTCGTCCGCTCATGCAGAAAAGTGCACGAGATTGGCTTGAAGATCGAATCCGATTTCCTCGCTTCGAAGCTCCCGGTCTGGACGGGGGTGATTCGTGAAACCACAGAGTCATCCACGTCAGGCGTTCGAGACCGATCAGATTGAAGCGATTTCTTCAGCATCCCATTTACCCGCATCTGAACGCCACTACACCGTTGCGGAAATTGCTGCGATGTGGAGTTTGAGCAAGGACGCTGTCCGCCGCATGTTTCAAAACGAACCGGGAGTTCTGGTTCTGGGCGATACCAGTTCTCGACGACGAAAGCGACCGTACAAAACGCTTCGAATCCCGGAGTCCGTCGCTCAGCGTGTGCACGAGCGGTATTCACTTGTCAGTTACTAGATGATGATATAGTATACAAAAATGCTTGGCCTTTACCGCAGACACCAAAAGCACTGCCCGCACCTGTCCAAGGGTCGGGAGCACTTGCGCTGCCCGTGTCCACTATGGGTTGACGGCCGTCTGAACGGTGAAAGAATCCACAAAGCGCTGGGCACGGCTGATTGGCAAAAGGCCCAACAAATTGTTCGTGACTTGGAAACGGGCGGCAAAGTTCTGACGCTACAGAGCGAAAACGAGCCTATCACCATAGAGAAGGCGTGGGAGCGCTTCGTGACGGATCTCGAGGTTAGGAAACTCCATGCGAGCACGGTCCGCAAATACCGGCTTCTCAAACGCCAAATGCAAGAGTTTGCCAAGACACAAGGCCTTAATCTCCTGAGACAGCTCGAAACGGAAACGTTGGATGAGTTTCGCCGTGTATGGAAAGACGGCGCGCTCTCGGCCTCCAAGAAATTAGAGCGGCTTCGAGCTTTCTTTCAGTTTGCCCAGAAACGGAAGTGGGTACATGAAAATCCCGCCAGTGATTTGCGAGCACCGAAAATACCAGTGAGTCCCACCTTGCCGTACACCCGCGATGAAATGTTGCATGTTATGGCGGCCATCGATAAATACAGGGAGTTGTTTCTAAACCGGGGAGCCGAAAATGCTCTACGTATGCGAGGGCTAGTCTTGCTGCTTCGCTATAGCGGAATGCGAATAAGTGATGCAGTTAGCTTAACGACCGACAAGCTCCAAGGGAAGAAGCTCTTTCTCTATACACACAATACCGGCGTGCCCGTAAATACGATTCTTCCAGGTTTCGTTCTCATGGCACTGGATGTAACTCCCAAAGTGACAGAGAAGCATTTCTTTTGGAACGGAACATCAGATTTGGAGACTATTGTCGGAAGTTGGCGGAAAAGGCTTGCTAAGCTCTTCGAGCTTGCGAAGATCGAGCATGGTCACCCTCACCGATTTAGAGACACGTTTGCAGTAGAGCTCCTCCTTAGTGGAGTGCCAATCGAGCGAGTTTCAATCCTCCTCGGGCATCAAAGTGTGCGAGTGACAGAGAAGCATTACGCGCCATGGGTACGTGCGCGCCAAGAACAGCTAGAGGCAGACTTGACGAGGGCTTGGAGTACAGATCCGCTTGTTCTGTCAGAGTCAAAAGTTACGCGGCGGCTACACGAGAAAAACCAACGCCCTAACTGACTCATTGTAAAGGCATAAAAGTGGAGGCGCGGGTGGGATTCGAACCCACGAATGGAGGTTTTGCAGACCTCTCCCTTGGGCCACTTGGGTACCGCGCCAAACAAGTAAGTATAGCAAAATTTTTGCTGGAGCCCGGACACCCTGCGTCAAGAATGCGGGAACTCTGGATTATTTTTTTGTGGTTACCACCGGCGGAGTGATTTTGGCTTCGCGCAGGAAGCGCGCGGACTCCTCGGGAGGCGTCGGATTGATGTAAAAGCCGGTTCCCCACTCAAACCCGGCGACCTTGGTCAGCTTAGGGATGATCTCGATGTGCCAGTGATAATGATCGTTGATCTCCTCGCCGATCGGCGAAGTGTGAATCATGAAGTTGTAAGGCGGGCGGTCCAGGACGGCGTCGAGGCGCATCAAGGTGTCCTTCAACATACGCGCCAGGCTTGCATACAGTGTGCTCTGATTGTTTTCGTACGATGATCCGTGCACCTTTGGGAGAAGCCACATCTCGAAGGGAAATCGCGGGGCATAAGGGGCGAGCGTGATGAAATGATCGTTTTCGCCAATCACGCGCTCGCCAGTGTCACGTTCCTGGCGGATGATGTCGCAGAAAATGCAGCGCTCCTTCTCGTCGTAGTAGTGCCAGCAACTGTCTACTTCTTCGCGTACACGCCGCGGCACGATGGGCAAAGCAATCAATTGTGAGTGGGTGTGCTCAACGGACGCGCCGGCGGCTTCTCCATGGTTCTTGAAAATCAATACATAGCGAAACCTTTTGTCATTCTTGAGATCAAGCATGCGGTCGCGGTAAGCCCAAAGAACATCCTCAACAGCGCGCTCCGGCAAGGATGCCAGCGTCGCGGCGTGATCGGGCGTCTCGATGATCACCTCATGCGCGCCGACGCCGTTCATCTTGTCAAATAGGCCTTCACCCTCACGGTCTAGATCGCCTTCAATACCGAGTGCAGGAAATTTGTTGGGCACAACCCGCACGGTCCAGCCCGCAGTGTTTGCCCCTCCGTTGCTGCGGCCGTAGACGAGAATCTCGGGCGGCGTTTTGGCTTCGTGGCCGGGGCAAAACGGGCAATTTTTGCCATTGGGCAACGGAGAGACGCTTTCGCGCAGAAAATCGTTTGGCCGCTTTCCGCGCTCGGTGGAAATAATCACCCATCGGCCAGTAATCGGGTCTTTTCGCAACTCCGGCACAACAATCCTCCTCGAGAGGGATCAAAAACTTGCAGGCGGTGAGAGGGCGCCCCCGGCTCCGATTGTACCGCGTCTGGGGTGGTGAGAAGTCGCTCCCGCGGGAATTTTCTGTGGATTTTTACATCTGCGGGCTGAAAGCATCCTTATGCAATCGCACGACCGGCGGTTTGCCGGGGGAATTGTCGATCGCCAGCACATCGAATCGCAACGGGCATTCTGGTACCCGGCGTTCCGCAAGGAAGTGTTGCGCAGTGCGAGCCAGCAGGTGTTGCTTTCCCGGAGTGACGCTTAACTCCGGCAGGGCAGACATCTCCTGGCGCACTGTGCGCGTGCGCACCTCGACGAAGGCTAACGTTTTGTCATCGTAACCGACCATATCAATTTCGCCCTTTGAAGCGCGAGGAGTGAAATTGCGCGCCACGAAAATGTAGCCCAGGCGGCGGAGATACCAATAGGCGTACGTCTCGCCGCGAATGCCGGTTTGTCTCGCTTCCTGTTTTTTTGATTCTGGAGAGGAGCAGTCGCCCTCACGCAAGCCCTTTCGTGCAGCCCAATGGACGGCATGGAAAATTAGTCGCGAAACGATGGGCATCTACTCTCCTTCGAAACAAGCTTTCCGCCGGGAGTATAAACAAAAACCCCGCGGCTGCCACGAACTTTTGCGGCAACCACGGGATTGAAAACGTTCTGAAGTGTTCGATGTCTTGTCTACAAACCCTGAAAAAGCGCGTTAAGCTTTTTTCTCCGCTTCGCGAATGCATTCTTCGAGAGTCCGTACGGCGAAGTCCGCCTGCTCTTCATCTATGAGAAGCGGCGGCGACAACCGCAGAGTGTTCTCGCCGGCGCCAAGGATGCAAAGTCCCTTGTGGAAGGCCAGGTCGACGATCGCGTTGCGCAGGTCCGCGGCTTTTTCCTTTGTTCGTTGATCCCTCACAATTTCAATGCCTATCATCAAGCCGCGTCCCCGTACGTCGCCGACGATTTTGAACTTTTTTGTCCAATCGGCCAGACGGCTGAAAAGTTGCTCGCCCATCCGCCCGGCATTTTCGAGGTACTGCTTTTCGATCAGCTCTGCCGTAGCCAAAGCCGCGGCAATACAGACTGGATTTCCTCCAAACGTAGTACCGTGCGAACCCGGCTTCCAATTCATTATGCTGTCTGGCGCGATGATCGCGCCAAGCGGCATGCCACTGGCGATGCCTTTAGCGCTGCAGACAATGTCCGGTTCAATCCCGGCGTATTGATGAGCCCACCATTTTCCCGTGCGGCCCATCCCGGATTGCACTTCGTCGGCGATGAGCATAATGCCGTGCTTCCGGCAAATGCGCTGCAGCTCCTGCAGGAAAAAACTCGGAGCGACGACGTATCCTCCCTCGCCCTGAATCGGCTCGATAATGATCCCCGCGACTTCCTCGGGATCAAACAAGCGCTTGAAGATCTGTTGCTCGAGCTGTTCGAGAATTTCCGCGCCGCACGTTTCCGCGGTGTGGCCATGAGCACAGCGGTAGGCGTACGGAAAAGGAATGTGCTCGACGCCGGAGAGCAGTGCACCGAAACCTTTGCGCTGAGTGGATTTTGAGGCGGTCAGCGAGAGCGCCCCCAGGGTGCGGCCATGAAAGCAGCCATAGAATGCGATCATTTTGTCGCGTTTCGTGGCATACCGGGCCAGCTTAATGGCGCCTTCGATGGCTTCGGTGCCAGAATTTGTGAAGAAAGCCTTTTTCGGCGCAGCGCCAGCAAACGTTTTCACCAAGCGCTCGGCAAGGAGCGGCATACTTTCGTAGTAAAAATCCGTGCCGGACATGTGGATGAGTTCGGCGGCCTGCAGCTGAATGGCGGCGACAACCTTTGGATGGCAGTGCCCAGTCGAGCAGACCGCGATGCCGGCCGCGAAATCCAAAAAGGAGTTGCCATCAACATCTTCGACGATCGCACCGCGGCCGCGCTTGGCAACGAGCGGATAGTCCCGCGTATAAGACGGCGACATAAACCTGGCGTCGTTTTCCATAATGCGCTTGGCGTTTGGTCCCGGCAGCGCAGTAACCAGCCTCGGTAGTTTCGTTTCCATCGTGGTAATCATCTCTTCCTCCTTGGGGAAAATGGTCAGCGGTGAATGTGGATGGGCTACCGCAATGCAGGTTTGTATGCGCACACCAAGAGCGGTCCACGCCCTGCCAGAAGAGAGGATGCTTAGTCTACGCCGAAGAGGTTGGGACGCAGCTCGGCAGGGGAGAAATTGCCGGGGAACCGATAGAGTGTAGAGAGTTTCATTTGCGTTTCCAACGGACGTTGCCGTCCTTTAAATCTTCAATAAGTATACCACGATCCGCGAGTTCCTTGCGGATGCGATCAGAGGCAGTAAAGTCACGGCGCTGGCGTGCCGCTTGCCGTTCCTCGATAAGTTTCTCGATTTCCACGTCGCTCGGGCGGCCCTCATCAGCGCCAAAACCAAGTGCGCGGAGTTTCTCCCCGTCGTTGTCGTCCATAACGGCAAAGACGCGGTCGAATTTCGCGAGAAATTCCTGGACAGCGGCTACATCTCCCTGGCGGAAGTCTCCCTTGTCCATGGCAATATTCGTCTCGCGCAGAAGATCGAATGCGGCAGCCAGAGCACGAGCGGTATTTAAGTCGTCGGACAGGCCCGCGTCGAATTCTTCAGCGGCTTCGGAAACGCGGGCGGCCATGCCTTTCTGCTTCCCCATTGGAAATTTACCTTGGACCAGGCGCGCGGCGAAGTTGCGCAGGCGCTCAACGGAGCTTGCCGCTTGCTGCAACCCGTCAAACGTAAAGTTGAGCTGCTTGCGGTACGGTACGCTGCCTAACGCGAATCGTAACGCTGACGGCTTGTATCCCTTCGCGAACAAATCGCGCAGCGTATAGAAATTGCCGAGCGACTTCGACATCTTCTCGCCCTCGACCAGCAAATGTTCCGCGTGCATCCAGTAACGCACGAAGGGCTTCCCCGTCGCGGCCTCGCTCTGCGCTATTTCATTCTCGTGATGCGGAAAGGCCAGATCGATTCCGCCAGTGTGAATGTCCAGCGTCTCCCCAAGGTACTTCATGGCCATCGCAGAACATTCGATGTGCCAGCCAGGGCGGCCCTTGCCGATCGGCGTCTCCCAGAAATGCTCTCCCGGCTTTGGCGCTTTCCAGAGGGCGAAATCGCGGGCGCTCTCTTTTTCATAGCGGTCGACATCGACGCGCGCCCCGGCCTGAATTCCAGTCACATCGATATTCGAAAGCCGCCCGTAGTGCGGGAACTTCGCAATGCGGTAGTAGATCGATCCTTCGCTGGGATAGGTATACGTCTTCTCTTGTAGTCGCCGGATAAGCTTGACCATGTCGTCGATGTGGTCCGTCGCGCGAATCCAGCGCTCGGGCGCCTCTATACTGAGCGTCTTGCAATCGTCAAAGAAAGCCTGCGCGAATTTTTCCGTGTAGTCGCGAATACTCACACCGGCCGCGGCCGCGTTGGCGATGATGCGGTCGTCGACGTCGGTCAGGTTCATGACGTGATTCATCTTGTAACCGCGGAGCTTCAGGAAGCGGCGAAGAATGTCCTGAAACACGAAAGTACGGTAATTCCCGATATGCGCGTAGTCGTACACCGTCGGTCCGCAGGTGTACATGCGGACACCGTCGCTTTTTTGCGGCGTGAAGGCTTCGATTTTTCCGCCCAGCGTGTTGTGGAAGCGTATTTCGTGCATAGCAGCTACAACAGCGTTTCGCTCCAATGGATAAACGTCAGATTGTATCCGAGGCTTCTAGACAGCCGCAACGAAGAACGGCGCTTCCCGTTCCTTGCAGAATAGCCCTTCGCACTTTGTCCATGAATGTCCGTGAACGAAATTGACGAAGGCCTTTTCGGTCGTTAGAGTCCTAGCTTCTCATTGGAGAGGTGCGGGATGAACCGTTTCATGTTAGGCAGTACCTTTCTCGGGATATTGGCGGTAGCGGCGCCAACCATCGCGCAAGAAAAGGCGGCTGCGGATCCGGCCAGGTTGCTCACGCCCGAAGCGTCCCTCAAACTGCGCTCGCTTTCCGATCTGCAATTCTCTCCGGACGGCACGCGAGTGGCATTCGTTGTCACGGAGCCCCCTAAGGGCGAACGCCGTGGACGCCACATCTGGCTGTATGACAAGAAGTCCGGTGTCGTCCGCCAAATCACCTTTTCCGCGAAGGATGAATCCTCTCCGCGCTGGGCACAGGATGGCAGGCAGCTTGCGTTTCTTTCGAATCGCGAAGACCAGCAGCAGATTTACGTGATGCTTATGGATGGGGGAGAAGCTGCGGCTCTAACCAAGGGCAAGCGGAGCGTAGCTAGTTTTGCGTGGTCTCCCGACGGCATGCAAATCGCATTTCTTGCTCCCAATCCCAAGTCCGAAGCCGAGGAAAAAAAGGAAAAGGATAAAGATGACGCGCACGCCGCGGACAAGGACGACAAACAGCCGCGGCTGTGGCTGCTCACATTAGCAACGGGCGAAGCCAAGGCGCTGACGGACTCCAAATGGGAAGTCAGTGACCTCGCCTGGATACCAGCCGGCGACCACATAATCATCAGCGCCACGGACCATCCGGAGTCCGACCAAGAAACTCACCGCATTTTTTCTGTCCTGGTCTCGGACGGTTCGCGCAAGCTGCTTCTCGCTCCACACGGACCTTTTGGCGACCTGCGGGTCTCGCCTGACGGCTTCACCGTCAGTTACGTTGGCTGCCGCGTGGATGGCCCCTCGCCGCATGACCTCATGCTCCTGGATATCGGCAAGAGGGCTACTCGCAATCTCACTGGCGCGAGCCTCGATCGCGCCATCCATGAGCATCGTTGGGCCAGGGACGGCTCCATACTAGCCCTCTATGCGGACGGCTTTAAAAACAAGCTTGTCGGCTTCTCTCCGGAAGGCATGAGCAAGAATCCCTCAAACTCGCCGGCCAGCAATGTGACGAACTTTGCGGCTTCTGAGTCCGGCGAGGTCGCGTTTGTTGGACAATCCGCGACGACGCCCTCAGAACTCTGGCTGTGGGACCAGAAGGATCCGCCACAACAGGTTTCTCACCTCAACGATTCCTGGAAGCGGTTCACTCTGAGCTCGCCCGAATTCTACAAATACAAGTCTTTCGACGGCCTCGAAATTGAGGCTGCGCTATTGAAACCCGCCGGAGTCGATCCGAAAAAGAAGCTGCCTCTGATCGCACTTATTCATGGAGGCCCGACGGGCAATTGGCAAGATTCTATCGAAACCTGGGGCCAGCTCCTTGCGACGCACGGCTATGCAGTTTTCTATCCGAACATTCGCGGCTCCGTTGGATATGGGCAAAATTTCATCGAGATGAACCGCGGTGATTGGGGCGGCGCCGACTTCAAGGACGTGATGTGGGGTGTCAGGGATCTCATTGACCGTGGAATCGCCGATCCCTCAAAACTTGGCATAGGAGGATGGTCTTACGGCGGTTACATGGCGGAATGGGTTATCACACAGACAAACGATTTCAAAGCCGCCGTCTCCGGCGCGGGCCTTTCCAACCTGATTTCTGAATATGGAAGCGAGCAGCATCCTTCCTACGACGAGTGGTTCTACGGCGTCCCCTACGAGTCAGACAGCCTCGTAAAGTTCTTGAATAGTTCCCCCTTTACGCAACTCAAGAATGCGAAAACGCCAACTCTGATTCTTCAAGGCGAGGCCGACACCACCGATCCACCCGGCCAAAGCCAGGAGCTTTATCGCGGCCTGAAGCATTACGGCGTGGAGAGTGAATTGGTCCAATATCCGAGAGAGCCTCACGGTTTACGTGAAGAAAAGCACCTTCTCGATCGCCTCAATCGCATCCTCGCCTGGTATGACAAATATATTATGAAGTAGCCGCTGATCGCGAAGCTCTACCTTTGCTGCTTTTGCGGTTTGTGGGCCCTCGTCAATTCAACACAAGCTGTTGCGTAGCTCTTTACTCTCTCCAGAACCCGTGATACGCTTTTTTCCCGTACCGCCATCCACGCGCCAGGCGGCTGGGCCTCTGACTGAGAACCTGCCACACGTTTATTTAAGCGACCGTAAACCGGTCGACTTGTCGCTCGAAAGCCCCTCCCCTCGAGGAACAATGCGTCGTCTCTCTACGTGCGTTTTGCCGGCAGCCTTTTTTGCAGGTGAGATTTTCGCTTGCTGTCGCAGAATCGGGCTCCGAATGGCGCGTACCGGGACAAAAAGGGGACATCTTGCTTAAGCTCCGAAAAGTGGAAATCGTTGGCTTTAAGTCGTTTTGTGACCGCACGGTGGTCACTTTCAGCGGCTCCGGCACAACCTGCATCGTCGGACCCAACGGTTGCGGAAAATCCAACGTCGTCGATGCTATCTCCTGGGTTCTGGGCGAGCAGAGCCACAAGTCCCTTCGCGCCGAGCGTATGGCCGATTGCATCTTCAACGGGACAACCAAGCGGCCGCCTCTCGGGATGGCGGAAGTGACCATAACCATGGAAGACCCCGAACTGGCCGAGGCCGCAAGGTTTGTCCTCGAAGGCGCGTCACTGGAAAGCGCCGCCGATACCTCAGCCGCATCCAACACGGAAATTGACACAGTCCCAATCACTGACCAGAACGTCCAGATTCTCTCGCTTGACCCCGCGCCAGTCCCCGAATCGCAACAAGATGTAGTAGGATCGTTCGACCCTGCGCCTCAGCCCGACGAAGCGGCTGCCTCCACTCCCGAGTTTCTGAAAGGCAAGCGCCGCAAGAAGTCTGCTGACAAGCCCGTCCTCGCAACCAAGCCTGGCGAAGTCGTGGTCACGCGCCGCTTGTACCGCTCTGGTCAAAGCGAATATCTGATAAATGGCCGCATCGCCCGCCTCCGAGATATTCAGGAAATGTTCATGGGCGTGGGCCTCGGCCCCGATTCGTACGCCATCATCGAACAGGGCCGCATCGGCCTGATCCTCTCCACCAAACCGATGGAGCGCCGTGCCATCATTGAAGAAGCCGCTGGTGTCACGAAGTTCAAAACCAAGAAACGCCTCGCGGAAGCCAAGCTCGAATCCTCGAAACTCAATCTCGCGCGAGTCAACGATATCGTCGTCGAGGTGGAAAAGCAGCTCGGCTCCCTCAAGCGCCAGGCCTCCAAAGCCCGCCGCTACGCCGAAATTCGCGACCAGATGCGAGCGATCGTTCGTCAAATGCTCGCTGGGAAAGCCCGCGAGCTGGACGCAGAAGCAGAGCGTATTGCGAAGCAGCTCGCCGAGCTCACCGCCGCGGAGACGAAGCACGCTCAGACCATTCAGCAGCAGGAAGGTGAGCAGGACCGCCTCAACCAGCGCATCTACGAGCTGGATGCCGAGATTCGACAGAATCAAAATGTGCTGAACCTTACCGCCCTCGAAGTCGATCGCACAGAGAACCGCATCAGTTTCAATCAGCAGCGCGCCGTTGAACTCGGCTCGCGGCACACACAAGTCTCCTCGGAAATGGCCGAAGCTGCGGCGCAAGTAGCGGAGTGGGAATCTCGCAGCATTACGCAGCAACACGCGGTTAGCTCGCTGCGCGAAGAGTCTGGCGGCCTCTCCGGCCGTGTGGGAGAGCTCACGGGACGTGCAGAAACGCACGCCAGTCAGATCCTGGAATCCGAAGCGCGGATTGAATCTCTGCGTCACACTGCATCGGAAGCCGGCGAGAGCCTTCTTCGCCTGCACGGCGAACAGAAGCAGGCGGAAGAAGCGCTTGTCCATCACCTGGAGGGGCTTCGCAAACGCGAAGCAGGCGAACACGAGCTGCTCGAAACTTCCATACGTTTTCGCGACCAAGCCGATCAGGCGGCCTACGACTGGGAAGCCGCAAACGGACAACTTACTGCGCTCACCCAAAACGTTGCCACTCTTCAGACTCGTATCGCGGAGCTGCGTCAGCAACGCGAGACAACCACACAGAAGGCAAATGCGTTGCGCGATTCGCTCTCCGGTGTCCGGGCGCGCCATGCCACGCTCACCCAAATTCTTAACGACCGCTCTTACACCGCTGACGCCGTGCAAAAACTCTTCGCCGCCAACGAGCCCGGCAGCGGCCGGAGCTTTCACGCTGTTGGCGTCCTCGCGGATTACGCTGAAGTGGAAGAGCAGCACGAGGCGGCCATCGAGCAGTATCTTCGCGACGAGCTCGAGTACGTAGTAGTCGAAACCTATGACCACGCTCGCGCCGGGGTTTCCCTGCTCCGCGATGAAGTCGGGGGCCGCGCGACTTTTTTTGTTGATTCGCTGCGCAATTTACGTCTGCCTGAGTACGAACCCATCATCAACTTCCGCCTCGAAGACGGCGTCATATCCCGGCTGGACAAGCTCGTGGGCTTCCGCGATCCCTTGGGCGCCGCTGCCAAGCAGTTTCTTCCGCGGCTGCGATCGGCCTATCTAACAGACAGCGCGACCTCCGCCGAGAAACTCGCGCGCGACAATCCTCAATTCGCTTTCGTCGCGCCGGACGGCACGTGCTATCAAGGCCGGATGGTTACTGGCGGACGCGCTGACGAAGCAGGTCCGCTCGGCATGAAGCGCGAGCTCCGCGCTCTGGACGCCGAGGTTTTGCAGCTCGAGCATGAAATGAGCGAGGCGCAGCGCGCGCTGTCGCAAGTGAGCGGCGAACTGCTCGAAGCAGAGCAATCGCTCGAACAAATCGCGGCCCAGCAGCGCGATGCCGAACGCAGCGTCTTCTCTGCAACGCACCGGCACGAGCACATGCAAAGTGAACTTGCGCGCCTTGGTCTTGAGCTGACCGTTTGCCAGAACGAACTGCTGCGCCTCCGGAAGGATTGCGAAGAATCCAGATTGCGTGCCGAGCGCGCGAAGAATCAACACGCTGCCGCGGCTGTCAGCCGTGCCGAGGCCGAAGCCGAGAGTACGCGACTCGTTGAAAGCCTTGCGCAGCTTCGTGGGTCGATTCAGACCGAGCAGGACGAACTCGCTACAGCCCGTGCGGAACTCGCCGCCCTCAATGAGAGGCTTTCCGCCGCCGAAGCCCTTGCCGCCCGCTTGCAAGAGGAGCGCATGGAACTCGATCGGCGCGGAGCCGCGCTTCGCCTCCAGGAATCCTCGATTTCGGATGAAACTGCCGCGCTCGCCAAGCAGAGTGAAGAACTCGCGCAACAACTCGAGGGCCTCCGCGGCGAAAAACTGCGCCTCGAAGTCCGCCAGCGCCAGCTCGAGCAGGATTGGGACAGCGGCCGGACCCGCGTGACGCAAATGGAAGATCATCTGCGCATGGGCCGGCAGTCGCTGCAGGAGCTTCGCGAACAACGCAGCCACGCCGAAGTCGATCGTGCACGCAATGATTCGGACCGCCAGCATCTGCGCGAGACCTGCATGACGGAAGTCAATGCGCAGCCCGAGGATCTAATCGCCACGGAGGCCGCGTTTATGACTGGCGAAGAGCTCGCCACCGCGGAAACGAATTACCGCGAGATGAAGCAGCGCATCGAGGCCATGGGCCCCGTCAACATGATGGCTCTCGAAGAGTTCAACGAGTGCGAGCAGCGCTTCACCTTCCTGACACGTGAACGCGACGACTTGCTCCAATCTATCTCCGACACGCAACAGGCCATCGCTGAACTCGACCTCGTGTCCCGCGAAAAATTCGAACAGGCCTTCAACGCCATTAACGGCAATTTCTCCGAAGCTTTCCACACCATCTTTGGCGGCGGCATGGCGGAAATGCGGTTGACTGAGCCGGACAGCTCCGGCGACGCGGGCATCGACGTGGTCGCTTCGCCTCCTGGCAAGCGCATGCAGAACGTTCTCCTGCTGTCCGGCGGAGAAAAAGCCATGACTGCGCTCGCGCTGCTCATCGCCATCTTTCGCTACCAGCCGAGTCCCTTTTGCATTCTTGACGAAGTGGATGCGCCACTCGATGAGGCCAACGTCGGACGATTCACTCGCCTCGTCGGCGAAATGCGCAGCCAAACGCAGTTTATTATCGTCACCCACAATCGCAAAACCATGGAGACCGGCTCTGTGCTCTACGGTGTCACTATGCAAGAGCCCGGCGTCTCGAAGCTCGTAAGCGTGCGATGGGAAGGCGACGAAGTGCCCGCCCCCAAACAAAAAGCAGCCTCAGCCGCGTAAAGAGGGCACTCCAAACCTCAAGAACGAAGGGCTCACTTGTTCCTTGTGCGTTCAGTATTGAAACAAGCGTCGCTGCATCGCAAATAGTTTTCCAATGATTTCCTCTACGTGCTGCTTTCCCTCTACAAGGCGCTGCGCTAGAATGCTCCGCACCTTCGGGGGAGAAACATTGCAGTGGCTGCCAGTCCCGTGACGCGCATCATTCGAGAAACGCATTTCGCCGGTCTCACACCCGCCGCGCGTGGGAAGGTGCGCGATATCTACGATCTCGGCGATAAGTTGCTCATCGTCGCTACCGATCGGCTCTCCGCGTTCGACGTTATTCTTCCAACGCCCATCCCCGACAAAGGCCGCGTGCTTACCCAGCTGTCCCTTTTCTGGTTCAACCTCCTCAAGGACGTTATTCCAAATCACATTCTCAGCGCGACCGACTTCCCCGCCCCGTTCGATGCCTATCTCGACGATCTTGCGGGCCGCTCCATGGTCGTACGCAAGACGCAACCTCTTCCCATCGAGTGCGTCGTGCGCGGCTATGTTTCCGGCTCTGGTTGGAAGGACTACCAGGCCACTGGAAAAATCTGCGGCCTCGCTCTTCCCGCCGGCTTGCGCGAATCCGATCGCTTACCCGAACCCATTTTCACTCCCGCCACCAAGGCCACATCCGGCCACGACGAAAACATTTCTTTCGAGCAGGCCGCATCCCTCATCGGCAAGGATCTCGCCGAGCGCGTCCGCTCGGTCAGCCTCGAAATCTACAGCCGTGCCGCCGATTACGCCGAACCTCGTGGCATTCTCCTCGCCGACACCAAATTCGAGTTTGGGCTTTTGAACAGTACTCTGAGCTCTCGAGACGCAGTCAATTCTTTGATGTGGATCGACGAAGCGCTCACTCCAGACTCCTCGCGCTTCTGGCCCGCCGCTCAGTACCACCCCGGCGGCCCTCAGCCTTCTTTCGACAAACAGTTCGTGCGCGATTACCTCGAGCGGATCCGCTGGCCCAAAACCCCGCCTGGTCCGGAGCTGCCGCCTGATGTCGTCGCCGCCACGCGTGCCAAGTACCGGGAGGCGTTTCGCATCCTGGCAGGGCACGAGCTTGATCAATAGGTTCACACTGGCCCTGAACCAATTCTGCGGAGAGTGTCATCGTGAAAGATCAACTAGAAGGGCTTGTCATTCAAATGGTGGACCGTGGCATTTTGTTCGATGAAGCCGTGGGGGAATTCGAGAAGCGGTTCATCAAGCGCGTCCTGGATCGCACCAACGGCAATCAGTCCCGTGCTGCTCAGGTACTCGGCATTCACCGCAACACGCTCAGCCGCAAGATCGACGAATACAAGCTCGCCTCGGGAAACCACCGCTCCCGCTGACGGCGTTCGCTTCCGCCGAGAAGCCTTTTCCGGCTTCTGAGCGCGGAACATGCAGGCCCGCAAATAAAAAACGGCTCCCCGGCCACGCCGGAGAGCCGTTCGTAATTTCCACCTCGGCTAGTTGCTCGACTTTCCCGATGGTCTCTTTTTCGCAGGCGTCTTCTTCGGCGCACCCTTTTCCTTCGGGATGTCCTCTTCGTTCACTTTGCCCTTTTCCCAGTGCAGCATGAACGCCGGCTCTGGATCGTAGGAGGCAAGCGTCCCCGTAAAATGAATCGCGCCGTCCTTCTCGACGCGCGCCACTTCCGGCTGCCCAACTGTTTTCACGTCCATGTTTGGGACCGTCGCGGCGTCGAATTCCGCATCGCTGGTCACGAACGCAACCTTCACTTGCACGGAATCGCTTCCCGGCATAACTTCAATCACCTTGCCAGGAATTCCAGGCGCGCCAAAGTCCAGTCCGCAGGCTGTGAGCCAGGTGATCTTGGCCTTGTCCCCACCCGCTTTCAGATCCGCCACCACCGATGCGATTGTCATGTCCTTTCGCGCCGCATCCAGATCAGCGCTGCTGGGCAGGTTATAGCTCGCCGGGCGGTCTGCTGAGCTGCTTGCCAGTTGCAGCAGCTCCGCCAATTCCGCATCGGTCAAGTTATCGCACGCCGCTTGCTGGTAGTTCTGGATCAGCTTTCGCAGATAATCTTTTACCTTCTTTGACTGCGCTTCGGTCGCACCCTTCGCTGTCACAGCTCGCGCAATCGACCAGAACGCGTCCATATGCTGAGGTGGCGCCATCGCCTCATACGCCAGCCCCAACCGGTAACTTGTAATCCCATCGTCGGGATTCAGCGCCAGCACAGCCTTATAAAATTGGATCGCAGACGCATAGTCCTTTTGCGACATCGCGGCCTGTGCTGCGGTCCCATTGAAATAAATCTGAATCTGTTTTTTCTGCGCGGCAAATGCATCGTCCGTCATGCCGTCCGGCTTCTTTACATCTTCCAAAGCCTTCAGGCCCGCAACTGCTGCGGTTATCGCGCCCTTTGCCTGGGCGGGGTCTGCCTGCTGCGCGGGCGGCATCGCGTTGTACGCAAAGCAGTGTGCGTATAGCGCCTGGTATCGAGCTCCCGCATCGACTTTCTCCCCCAGCGAGACGACTTTGTCCGAGTATTCGATCAACTTCTGATAATTTTTCAACTGCCCGTAGGCCTGGACGTAGAGCGGATAAACGTAAATGAGTAATGCGGAATTCGGATACTTCGAGACAAAATCATCCAACAGCTTGATCTGTTGCGCAGGGCTCTTCTCGGCAGCCCCGGCTTGGTAGGCGTTGTACTCTGGCATTGTATACGGCTGTTTTCCCGCGGCGGTGTCCTGCCCTCCGCCTGCCGCCGCTTGTGCCAGCGCCACCGCGCTCGGCCCGTTCCCGAAAAACAGACAAAGCGCCGCGACAATCGCGAGGCCTGCCACTTTGCGTATTCCACTCATTCCCACTCTCCTCGCCCAAAGTTCATACCTGGATTTTCCATTGCTGGTTCAGCTTGCAATGCTTCTGCCGGAAATTGCGTTGGTTCCAAAACTTGGGAATTATAGGAAAAGCCCCGGTGTATCCGCAAGCTGTCAGAATAGGAACATTCAAAACGGCTGTGGAAGCTTCCCATTCGGATGCTGGCTATTCTCCGTCTTCCCAACGCTCCTTAAAGGATCCCAAGCCCTGCGGGAACTGCTCAGACTCCTGGATACTAAGATGATTTTCGCACAAAATAGGTGGCCAGCACGAGGAAGAATTCAAATGGCTCAAAAAGCAATACTAGATTCATCTTCCAGCGAAACCATGCCGCTCTCCGGAGCCGTCGCCCTTATCACCGGTGGCGGCCGTGGCATCGGCCAAGCCATCGCGCTTCGCCTTGCTAAGCTTGGCGCCTCCGTGGCTATCTGCGGCCGCGATGCGAAGGCTCTTTCAACTACTGAGGCCAAGCTGAGAAAATTAAGTTCGGCCATTTATTCGCAGATCGCCGACGTCTCCCGCTCCGCCGATGTAAGCACACTCGTGGACAAAACCCAAGCCGCGCTCGGCCCGATCTCCATTCTGGTCAACAATGCAGGAATTGGTCTGTTCGGTCCTGCACATGAGCAAACCGAGGCCGACTGGGACCGCGTACTCGACACCAACCTCAAAAGCGTTTTCATGGTTTCTCGTGTCGTGGCCCCTTCGATGATCCGCCGCGGCGCCGGCGACATCATAAACATAAGCTCCCTCGCGGGTCGCAACGCTTTCGCCGGCGGCGGTATCTATTGTGCTTCCAAGTGGGGTCTCCAGGGCCTATCCGCCTGCATGGCCGAGGACCTCCGCGAGCATGGCATTCGGGTAAGCGTAATCTGCCCCGGCAGCGTGGCCACAGACTTTTCCACACGTAGCTCGAAGGATCCCTCCAAGGTTCTCTCTCCGGAAGACGTGGCTCACACTGTGCAAATGATCGTCACCCAGAGTCCTCGGAGCTTCCTCAGCGAAATTCACCTTCGCCCGCTTCGCAAACCCTAGACGGGCAGTGCCGCCGCGTCCAAGTATTCCCTCTTGACATTAGTCGTCATAACGACTATTCTGCCGCCATGAGTCGCCCCTCTCCTTCTCGTCTCGCCCTCCCCGCCGAGGACCGCGTCTTTATCTCCCTCCAGAAGACCGCCGACTCCCTCGGACTCGAAGTCGAGCAGCTCCTTAAACCACATGGCCTCACCGGCACGCAGTACAATGTCCTTCGCATTCTTCGTGGCGCTGAGCCCGAAGGCCTCGCCTGCCGAGGCATCGGTGAACGTATGATTTCTCACGACCCGGACATGACTCGCCTCCTGGACCGCATGGAAAAGCGTGGCCTCATCTCGCGCGCGCGTCAGACCAATGACCGCCGCGTCGTCAAAACCCGCATCTCTTCCGCGGGACTCCTTCTATTGAAAAATCTCGATCAGCCTGTTCGCGAGCTTCACAAGCGCCAGTTCCATCACCTGCCTGCTACACGCTTGAAGACTCTCGCAGAGCTGTTAGAGCAGGTTCGCGCTCGCGGACCGGAGCAAACGCACAAAAACTAAATTCTGCTTAGACGCAGCTCTCAATTAAGGAGGCAAGACCTATGGGCCACATCTTCTCTCGCATAACAGTCGCCGCCGGACTCGCAGCCGCGCTTACGCTGCCCGCTCTCGCGGCCACTTCTGACTGGCAAATAGACCCCGCGCACTCGGCGGCACAATTTGCCGTCAAGCATCTGGCGATTTCCACCGTTCGCGGTGCATTCACCAGCGTAAAAGGCAGCGTCCAGTTCGATGATAAGGACATCACCAAATCCACCGTGGATGTCACGATTGACGTGAATTCCGTAGACACGCGCGTGGCGGCTCGTGACAAGGATCTCCGGAGCGATCATTTCTTCGACGCCGACCACTTCCCCACCATCACTTTCAAGTCCAAGCGCGTCGAACAAGTAGCTCCCGGCAAACTCAAAATCACCGGCGACCTCAGCATTCGTGGTACCACGAAAGAAGTCGTCCTGGATGTCGATGGTCCCACCGCTCCCATAAAGGATCCCTGGGGCAATCAGCGCATCGGCGTTAACGCCAGCGGCAAAATCACTCGCCAAGACTTTGGCATCACTTACGGCCCAGGTATGATCGGCGATGAAATAACCATTACCATCGACGCCGAATTGTTTCAAAAGGCCGCCAAGTAGTCAGGACAACCCACATCATACGAGCCGCGGTACAAATACCCGGCGTCGCCCGGAGCGAGGCGAAAACCCACGCTTCGTTCTGGGCTGCGCCGGATGAGTGTACTAATTGAATGGATTCAAGAGCGGATGCAGGTTTTGCGAAAGTACCGCTCACGCGCTTTTCTTCATCTAATCCACGAATCAGTCAAAAGGAAAGTAGCCATGCAGAAGCCAGCCACTACGGATTTTCCCGTGCACGACCTCATCAGAGAACGCTGGAGCCCGCGAGCCTTCTCAGATAGACCGATCGACCGCGCAGTTCTCGCCAGCCTATTCGAAGCCGCTCGATGGGCTCCCTCCAGCAACAATGAGCAACCCTGGGCTTACCTCGTGGCCACGAAAGACGATCCGGAAAACTTCGCGAAAACTGTCAGCGTTCTCGTGGAGTTCAACGCCGGCTGGGCCAAACAGGCTCCCGTTCTCGTTCTTGCAGTCGCGCGTCTCAACTTCCAAAACAATGGCACCCCAAATCGCAACGCCTTCTACGACACCGGCGCCGCTACTGCCCTGCTCAGCGTTGAAGCCACCGCGCGTGGTCTTGCCCTTCACCAGATGGCCGGCTTTGACTCTGCAAAAGCCAAACTAGTCTTCGATATTCCTGCCGACTGCGAGCCCATCGCCGCCATCGCTATCGGCTATCCCGGTGATCCGAACTCGCTCTCTCAAAAACTGTATGATCGCGAAGTTGCGCCTCGAACACGCAGGCCTTTAACCGAATTTGTCATGTCGGGCCGCTGGGGGCATACTTCTCCTATCGTCTCTCGATAGCCCATTACACGAATTACTGAGGACCTAGCCCGCCCCAATGCACCGCACTATCGAATTCCTTCTCCATCACGGCTATGTCGTCTTGCTCGCGTGGGTCTTCGCGGAGCAGAGTGGCGTGCCCGTGCCTTCGATTCCGCTCCTGCTCGCCGCGGGCGCGTTGGCGGGCTCCCACCAGCTAAATATTTTTGCTTCGCTCTTCATCGTCACGCTGGCCGCGGTGGCCGCCGATTCGATCTGGTACCAGCTGGGCCGCCGCAAAGGCATCAAAGTTCTGCAATTCCTCTGCAAAATTACCATCGAGCCCGATTCCTGCGTTCGCCGCACCGAAGGAGTTTTCTCCAAGCAGGGCGCGCGCTCCCTTATTCTTGCCAAGTTCCTTCCCGGCCTTAGCACCGTTGCCCCGCCGCTCGCTGGAATCTTCCACATGCGGCCACGCCGATTTCTGCTCTTCGATACTGCTGGGTCTTTTCTCTGGGCTTCCACTTTTCTTGGACTCGGCTACGTTTTCAGCGGAGAGATTGAGCGCATCGCGCAACGCGCAGCCTCCCTCGGGGGCTGGCTGATCGTCATTCTCATTGGTGCGCTCGCATCCTACCTGGCTTACAAATTCCTTGCCCGCAGACGTTTCCTGCGTGAACTCCGCATCGCCCGCATCACCGTCGAAGAATTGAAACAAAAGCTCGACGCCGGCGAGGAAGTCGTCATCGTCGATCTTCGTCATTCCGTGGATTTCGAAGCCGACCCGGAGACCATCCCTGGTGCCTTCCGTATGGACGCCCAGGAGCTGGAGCAGAAAAACGATCGTTTACCGCGCGACCGCGAAATCATTCTCTATTGCACTTGACCAAACGAAGCCACGAGCGCCCGTGTGGCGCTCCTCCTTCGAAGGCAAGGCATCACGCGCATTCGCCCCCTCGAAGGCGGTCTCGAAGCCTGGCGCGAGCACAAATATCCCGTCGCCAACGCAACGCTAACTCAAATTTCCACGTAGTTCTGGCTTGGCTCTACAGCCGCGGCAACACAATCCCGCCCTGCGCCTGGTACTTCCCCTTCTTATCCTTATAGCTCACTTCACAATCCTCATCCGACTCGAAGAACAGCACCTGGCACAGCCCCTCATTCGCGTAAATTTTCGCCGGCAATGGAGTCGTGTTGCTTATCTCCAAAGTCACAAACCCTTCCCACTCCGGCTCGAACGGCGTCACGTTCACAATGATTCCGCATCGCGCATATGTCGACTTCCCTAAACAAATCGTCAAAACATTCCTCGGTATCCGGAAATACTCCACCGACCTCGCCAGCGCAAAAGAATTCGGCGGAATCAGGCACTCCTCGCCTTTGAAGGGCACCAGCGATCTCGGATCGAAGTGCTTCGGATCGACAATCGTCGAGTTCACGTTCGTGAAGATCTGAAATTCGTCCGCCACCCTGATGTCGTAGCCATACGACGAAACTCCGTAGCTGATCACTCCTTCGCGCACCTGGCGGTCCGTGAACGGCTCGATCATCTTGTGCTCCAACGCCATCTTGCGGATCCACCGGTCTGGCTTTACGGACATCCATTCCTCCCAAATCACTATATGAAATATGTGCCGTCAGAAACTAGTTCGTCAAAAGGAAGGACAGTGTAGTTGACCCATCTCGTCTTGACAACCCGCTCCACACCCTCTAGCATTTGCCTCGGAAGCGGGAGGCGCGTGTGATCAAGCTGGACATCGTCAATGCGGTTGTGGCCAAGACTCTCATCAGCCGGACCAAAGCCGAGCAGGCCGTCGAAACTATCTTCGAATCCCTCAAGCAAGCTCTCGGCCGTGGACAGCGCATCGAGCTGCGGCGCTTCGGCGTCTTTAGCGTCAAGCCCCGCAAGACTGGAATCGGCCGCAACCCTCGCACCGGCGAAGAAGTCAACATTCCTCCAGGCAAAGCTGTCCGTTTCAAGCCCGGCAAAGAACTCCAAGGCATCGAAGCTGCGAAGAAGCCATAATCTAATTCACCTCTCTACGCGAGTACCTCTCCATTCTTAGCCCTCCTAACCTCTCGTTGGCAGGTCATCTGTTTGTGTCTGAGGCTGCGCGCTCCCTCTTTCCACCCTGTTTCTGAATCCGCGATAAATCGGGTACTTGTCCTGTTCCCTGGCCGTGCACCCGGTGAGGCTATCTCAGTCTATCCAGAGGGAAACTTCTGGAGCGCTTCGCATAACTGTTGAGGACCGCTCAACAGGCTTCGCGGTCCAGTGCCCCCGCTGAATTTCAGGCAGTGTCGAGGCGTTCTCGCATTTGCACGATCAAGCAGCTCCGGTGTAAGTTGAAAACCTGCGGCTTTCCCGTGTGTAGGGGAATATCGGCTCGACGGAGCTCGTGAGATGAGCGATACAGCTGATGCTGCTAATGCAGGGTCCTCACTAGCTCAGGATCGTTTTGCCGTTAAGTTGCGGGGATTCGGGCCGCTGGGCATTCTCGCCATCCTCATCATTGCTGCCGGGCAGATTCTGACGCCACTCAGCGCAGTGTTGGTTCTTGTGTGGACCAGACTGTCGCGTACGCCATGGCGCGAGATCGGCTACGTTCGACCCAAAAGCTGGACGGGAAGCCTGGCCATCGGCATCACGTTCGGCATCGCCCTCAAATTCCTTATGAAGGTGATCGTTATGCCGCTTCTCGGGGCCGACCCAATGAACCAGGCTTACCATTATCTCGCCGGAAATCTGGCAGCGCTCCCGGCCGCCGTGTGGACCATGATTGTCGTCGCGGGCTTCGGCGAAGAGACCGTATTCCGCGGGTACTTGTTCGAGCGGCTCGGCAAGCTTTTCGGCAGGAGCCTAACCGCACGGATTGTCATCGTGCTGTTAACGGCCGCACTGTTTGCGTCGCTTCACTACTTCGACCAAGGGCTGGCCGGCGCCCAACAGGCAACTATCACCGGTCTCGTATTCGGCACGGTCTTCGCCATCACCGGGCGCATCTGGATGCTGATGTGTGCGCACGCCGCCTTCGACCTGACCGCGGTTGCGATGATCTATTGGAATCTCGAGTCGAGAGTCGCTCACCTGATCTTCAAGTAGGACGCACAGTGACGTCCGTACGCGCCTGCGCCGTTGTGCACCAGGCTGCCGAATCCCTGTGAAGCCGGATCTTTTCAGGTTGACATCTTACCCGGACTCGCGCATATTCAGGTTATATGTCTACCCAAGACGCCAGAGAACGATTGGAATTGCTGCAGGGCACACTGGATCTGCTGATTCTCCGCACCCTCATCTTCGGATCGCAGCACGGGCAAGGGATTGCACGCGCCATCCAGGATACTTCGGAGCAAGAGCTGCTCGTCGAGCATGGCGCGCTCTATCCCGCACTTCAGCGCCTGGAAGAACGGGGCTGGATCTCCGCGAAGTGGGGCGTTTCTTCCAACAATCGTAAAGCCCGCTTCTACACCCTCACCGCAGCCGGCCGCAAACAACTGGTCAAAGAAACCAACAAATGGAAGCGATTGACCGGGGCCATCGCGCGGATTCTAGGACCAGAGCGTGCGAAAAGCTGATGCCATGTTCGGGCGCAAGCGCAAACTCGAAGACTTCACCTCCGAAATCCAGGCCCACTTACAGCTCGAGATTGAGCGCTTGCGGGACCAGGGGCTGAGTGAAGAGCAGGCCCGAGCAACCGCACGTCGCTCCTTCGGGAACGTCTTGCATGCCGAAGAGCACTTCTACGAATCCCGTCGCTGGCTCTGGTGGGATCACTTCTGGCAAGACGTGCGCTACGGTTTGCGCACCCTGCGCAAATCTCCGGGCTTCAGCGCCGTCGTCGTCCTGACGATGGCCTTGGGCATCGGAGCCACAACGGCGATCTTCAGCGTGGTGGACGCTGCGCTGTTGCGCCCCCTGCCGTACCCACAACCGGAACAGCTCGTCAGCATCGAGGATGATCTTCCCGGTGGGGGCGCGCGGGATGTAGGGATGTCCGAACCCGAGTGGCAGGACCTTCAGCGGTCGGGAATCTTCGAATACATTTCGCCAACGTGGTTCGATGAAAATAATCTCACAGGCTCATCCCACCCTGAGCGCGTTCGCTTGCTGATCGTCGCGCCGAATTATTTTGCGCTGCTGGGCGCGAAACCGCAGCTGGGGCGGGCGTTTAATCCCGAGGACCACACGCCCGGGCTTCTGCTGGAAGTCCTCATCAGCGACGGCCTTTGGAAGCGCGCGTTCGGGAGTGACCCACATATTTTGGACAAAAGTGTGCGGATGGACAACGACTTGTACCGGATCGTGGGCGTGATGCCGGCGGGTTTTGACGCGCCGGGGCGAACCGGAGAAGAAAGGAATATCGAGGTTTGGGCCGCAACTAGCTTTTACGGTGCGCCTATGCCTGATCATCCGCCGCGCAATCGCCGCAATCTTCCGACAGCAATCGCCCGACTCAAGCCGGGGTTGACCATCGCGGCGGCACAGAGCCGGTTAGACGGGCTTGTTGCATCCTTGCAGAAAGAATATGCCGCTGACTATCCACTGCAAAGCGCTTGGACGGTGCGATTGGTGCCGCTCAAAGAACGCGTGGTCCGCAATGTTCGCCAGTCGTTGATACTGCTGCTTGGCGCCGTGGGATTGGTGCTGCTCATCGGCTGCGTGAACGTCGCGAATCTCCTGCTGGCTCGCGCCAGCGCGAGGGGGCGTGAAATGGCCGTTCGGCAAGCGCTCGGAGCCGCGCGGAAACGGCTGATGTCGCAGTTGTTGACGGAAAGCTTGCTTCTCTCGCTCCTCGGCGGAATAGTTGGTTTAGCGATTCTCTTCTGCACGAAGGCGTTTCTGTTGCATCTCGTGCCGGACAGCCTGCCGCGGCTCAATGAAGTCTCCATTAACTGGGTCGTCTTGCTTTTCGCTCTCGTCGCCTCCCTCGTCGTGGGTGCGATTTTTGGTCTCGCTCCTGCCCTTGATGCTGGCCGAGTTGATTTGACTCACGCACTCAAAGAGGCGACGCGCGGCACGACAGGCTCCGGCCAACAGGCGCGTACGCGACGGTTGCTCGTCGTAACGGAGTTTGCTCTTTCTTTGGTGCTGATGGTTGCTGCCGGCCTTCTGCTGCGCAGCTTCTGGGATTTGCTGAATGTGCGGCTGGGATTCAATCCAGAAAATGTGATGACCGTCCGGACGAGGCTGCCCTACCCCAATGATCCCAAGACCGACATCTACCGAACTCCTGCTCAGCAGGCTCCGTTCTTTCGCGAAATACTTCGTCGTGCCGGAACGCTACCAGGAGTCGAGGAAGTAGCTCTGGGTGATACCGCCTCTATCCCGTTGGACGAGAGTCAGCGATATCTGAAACAGGTCTCCGACGGCTACTTCCCCTTCACACTGGAGGGGCGCAATTCGCAGAGCGACCAGCTTGCTGTGGTCGAACGCTCAAGCGTAACACCAGACTATTTTCACTTTCTCAGCATCCCGCTGCTGCGCGGACGCTTGTTCAACGAGTTGGATGACGACAAAGCCCCGCAAGTCGCCGTGATCAATGAGGCCTTCGCCCGAACGTATTGGCCCGGCCAAGATCCCTTAGGCAAGCGCTTCAAGAGCATGCGAGCGGAGTCTCCCTGGATTACCGTTGTCGGCATGATCGCAAACGCAAGGACAGAATCGCTGACGGAAGCAAACGTCCCACAAATCTATCTGGCTGTGTATCAGACCGGCGCAAAACACATGGCCATACTTCTGCGCGGGCACTTAGACACCGCTGCGATTCCGGAAGAAGTGCGCGAGCAGGTCCAGGCCGCCGATCCAACCCTTCCTGTTTTCGGCGCGCAGACTCTCAACGCCACGGTATCCGCGGCTCTCTCCGAGAGGCGGCTTTCGATGGAAATGGTCGGTTTGTTCGCCTTGACGGCGCTCCTTCTCGCGGGGCTGGGAATTTACGGAGTGATTTCGTACATGGTAAGTGAACGCACACACGAAATCGGGATTCGCCTCGCGCTCGGCGCGCACAGGCGGAACATACTCCACATCATTGTGCGTCAAGGATTTGGACTCGCCCTTGCGGGTGCCGCGCTTGGGCTCGTTTGTGCGCTGATCGTGTCCCACTTAATGGCCGGCCTGCTTTACGGCGTGAGTCCGACCGATCCTCTGACGTTTGCGAGCGTCGCGCTTCTCTTCATCGGTGTCGCTCTGCTGGCGAGCTACATTCCAGCGCGGCGCGCCGTTCGCGTCGACCCGCTGGTCGCCCTCCGCTATGAGTAAAGTCGTCCGCAGTGATTTATGAATGTAGTTCAGTTTGTGGATTTAGGAGAGTTAGTCTAATGAAACAAATACGATTCTTCTTGCTGTTGGTAGTTGTCATATTCACGAGGGCCGCGCTGGGACAAGGCACAAAGAGCGCCGCAGCCGAGAGCGCGTCTCAGGCACAGCAGCCTTCTGCTCCACGGCTAGTGGAACTGAAGGCCTCGGACGGTACTGTCCTGAAGGCCACCTACTTTGCCGCGGCCAAGCCCGGCCCCGGTGTGTTGCTGCTGCACCAGAGCAACCGGACACGTGACTCGTGGGACGGCGTAGCCCGGCAAGTCGCGGCGGCTGGAATCAATACGCTTACGCTCGATATGCGCGGATTTGGCGAAAGCGGCACGCCTTATACCAAGCTGACAGACGCGGAGAAGGCAAAGGTAAGCCCTATGTGGCCTAGCGACGTTGACACGGCGTTTCAATACTTGGTTTCGCAACCTGGCGTCAAGCGCGACGTTATCGGCGTGGGAGGAGCCGGGTGGTTCGGCGTCCTCCATTCCATCGAAGCGGCGCGTCAACACTCTGCTGAGGTGAAATCGCTGTTATTGCTTTCCGGAGAGACCCTCCAAGACGGCCTGCAATTTCTGCGGCAGGCGTCACAACTGCCCGGACTGTTCGTGGTGGCCGACGACGACGAATACCCTCCCACGGTCGAGGCGATGGAATGGCTCTACATCAACTCCTCCAGCCCGGGGAAGAAGTTCGTGCACTATTCGGCTGCGCAAGACGCGCCCTGGATATGGTATGAAACCAGCGATTCCAGCAAAGTTCCCGCCAAGGGTGGTCATGGCACCGACATGTTCAAGCCCCATCCTGAGCTGCCCGGCATCATCGTAGATTGGCTTGTGACTACGCTGATCAAGACGCCGGGTCACGCGCCAGCGGACGCCTTGGCATCTGCGGCAATCCTCAATCAACTCTGGACGTCCGAAGGAGTCGCGCGCGCCAAGCAGCAACTGATGGAAGCCCGGCGGAGAGATCCCCAGGTGCAGTTGTGGCCGGAAGTTAATGTCGACATCATAGGCGAAGACCATCTGCGCGAAGGCGAGTCGGAGAGGAAGGCTGGCCGGTTGCGCGAGGCCAAGATGCAGATAGACACAGCGATTGAGATTTTCAAGCTCAACCTCCTCGCGTATCCGGACTCAGCCGACGCGCACTATAACCTTGCCGATGCTTATCTGAAAAATGGGCAAAAAGACCTGGCACGTCAATACGCCGAAAAGGCACTGGCCATGATTGATTCTCACAAAGCGCCTCTGTCGTCGTGGTCCGATTCCGAGCAGCGGCGGGCCGAGATTCGTACCGGCGTGCAGGACACAATCAAAGAGCTAAATACGACCCATTGATTCTGATAAGGGTGTGATTCGGTTACAAGGCTCGTGCTTGAAATTCCAGTCTTTTGGCGCAACGAATTTACCAAATTGAGGGGAATCGCTCGAATGAAGCTAAATCGAGTCTTCTTGTCGTTGGTCGCATCGCTTTTCGCCCTGTTTTCAAGCGTGCAGTCTGCCGCTCAATCACCTGCCCTTATGACTTTAGTAAAAGCTGGCCGCCTGCTCGATCCCCGTACCGGGAACGTGCTTTCGCCCGCCGCCGTGCTGATTGAAAACGGCAAGATCAAGGAAGTTGGTTCGCCTTCACGAGTGCAGGCGAATGCGCCCGCTGGCGTCAGAACAATTGATCTGGGCAGCGCCACCTTGCTGCCCGGGCTCATTGACTCTCACACCCACCTCCTTCTCAACGTGAGTGTGCCCGCGGAAGCCGAGATCACGCGCTACTGGGCGTTCGTTCCAGGGCTATTGCTGGCCGTAGCGGCAAAATCGCCCGCCGAGCGGGTGTTGCTCGGCGCGCAAATGGCGCGTGAAGACCTGGAGAGCGGTTTTACTACCGTGCGTAATCTGGGCCACTCCGGCATTGATGGCGATGCCGCGCTGCGCGACGCGATCAACGCCGGCCGTGTCCCCGGTCCAAGAATTTTGGCAGCCGCGCGTAAACTTACCACGCCCGGCGGCTATTTCCAGGCGCTCAATCCCGCAGTCGGCGATGCAATTGTGCAACAAGAGTTTCTTCAGGTAGCCAATCCCGACGAAGCGCGCCGGGCGGTCGATGAGGATCTCTTCTATAACGTCGACCTTATCAAAGTCGCGCTCGACGATGACGGCATCGGCATCACGGTGCCCGTTCTGACCGCAATCGTCGAGGAAGCTCACCGCTCGCACAAGAAAGTGGCTGTCCATGCCCAAAGCAAAATTGCCATTCAAACCGCAATTGATGCAGGCGCAGATTCCATCGAACATGGCAACGACATAACCGATGACCAATTGAAGCTGATGAGTGAAAAAGGAATCTTCTTCGACTTCACGCCAACATTTTATGGCGGTTTTCTTCCAAAGATTTTCGACGCCAGCATCGTGATGTCTCCCGCCTTTCGTTCCCAGTACGCCAGCGGTGTTGAACGCAGCCGGCAGCGATACGACAGTTTAGTTCTGCGAGTATTGAAGTCGGGAGTGAAGTTTGCGGCCGGATCGGACATGTGCTGGTTCTATCCTGGAAAAACGCGCGGCCAAGCCACCGCGACAAGGTTTCCCACCTTGCATGAAGCGGGGATGCCATCGCTCGACGTTATTCGCGCCATCACGACCAACGCCGCGGAAATGTTGGGCTGGCAGGATCGCGTGGGGTCGATTGAGCCCGGAAAATTCGCCGATCTCGTTGCCGTTGCTGGAGATCCGATCGCCGACATCACCGGGCTCGAGCGCGTTCGCTTCGTAATGAAAGACGGCCAAGTGGTCAGGAATGACCTTGCCTCGCACTGAGAAATAGGCTCTGGGCGCGCCCAACCCGCCGAGTGACGGAGACATCATTCGTATTTGAGGGCCACGAGCGGATCGACTCGCATGGCACGCCGCCCGGGGACGTATCCCGCGAAAGCTGCTACCGCGGCGAGAAGGACCGCGACAATCGTAAGTGTCGCCGGATCGTGCGGAGAGACGCCGAAGAGCATGTGCCCAACTAATCGAGCAGCCCCGAGCGCGCAGGGCACTCCAACAGCCAAGCCCGCCAACGTCAGCCTTAGAGTTTCTCCCAGGATCATCCGCAGGATGGCGCCGCGCGAAGCGCCGAGCGCCACGCGAATTCCAATCTCGTTCGTGCGGCGCGACACTGAATAGGAAATCACCCCGAAAATCCCCGTAGCGGCCAGAACCAACGCCATCGCGGCAAACAGGCCAAGCAAGAACATGCGAAATCTGGGCTGCGCGACCGATGCGTCGATAAGGTCTGGCATCTTTGCGACATCGGTCACGGGGAGATCTTTATCTATTCTCTCTACTTCCTGGCGAATCGCGGCGGCCACGCTCGAGGTGCTCAGGCTGCTCTTCACGACCAGATTCGCCCCCCAGAAAGGGGCCTGGGCAAATGGAACGTACATGATCGCCCCGGGACTCTTACTTAAGGCAACGTCGCGCACGTTACCGACGATTCCGACAATTTCGCGCATGCTTTCGCCACTCCCCCGAGGATAGCCAAACTTAATTTGCTTTCCGAGGGGGTCTTGATTGGGGAAGTAAAACCGCGCCATTGCTTCGCTGATAATCGAAACGCGGGGCGTGGATGAGATGTCGTGCTGATTGAAGACTCGTCCCGCCAGCAGCGGAATCCCCATCACGCGAAAATAATCCGGACTTACCGAAACATAGCTGGCAGTCCTGGATGCGCCCGCAGACGTAGGTGGGTTACCGACGATATCGAACGGCAGAGTGACGTTTTGGTCAGCGATCGGCCGTGGAACCACCACAGCCGAATCCTGCAATCCAGGGTCTGATTGGATTCGCGCAAGCAATTCTTCGGAAAATGCGGCCCACTGCTGCGGCATGGAATACTGAAATTGTGGGAGCGAGATATCCACTTTTATGATGTGCTGGGCGTCAAACCCCGGACTGACCGAGGTGAGCCTGGCAAAGCTGCGCAAAAGCAAACCTGCTGTCACCAGCAAAGCCATGGCGAGCGAAATTTCCGCGACAACCAGGAAACTGCGCGCGTGGCGGCGGTTGCGGCTTTCGCCGGAGCGAGCGCCCTCGCGAAGGGTGTTCTCTATATTCGCTTTGGCCGCGAACATGGCGGGAACCAAACCAAAAGCTACGCCTGCAATAGCGGAAAGGAGAAGCGCAAAACCTAACACAAAATAGTCGACGCGAACGGGGTTCATCTGCGGCAAATCCGACGGCAGGAGCGAGCTCAGGGCCTTAACGCCCCAGTAAGCCAGAGCTACTCCTACCGCTCCGCCAAGCAGACCGAGCACCGCGGTCTCACTGAGCAACTGCCGGATGATTCGAGCGCGCCCGGCGCCCAGCGCAGTCCGAACAGCAATCTCTTTCGAGCGGGCGGTCGCGCGTGTAAGAAGTAAGTTGGCGATATTGGCGCAAGCGATTAGGAGCACTAGGCCTACGGCGCCCAGCAGCACCAGCAGCTCGGTTCTTACGTCTCCCACAATTTCTTTCTGCAGCGGCACAAGGCGGACTGTCCAACCACTGTTCTCCGCCGGAAATTCCCTGGCCAGCCTCCCGCTGATGGCATCCATTTCCGCCTGAGCCTGCGTCACGGAAACGCCCGGCTTCAGCCTCCCTAGGGCGGGTAGAAGGTGCACTCCCCGCTTAGGCATGAAAATGCTGAACACAGGATCCTGAACGAGCGGGATCCACACTTCCTGCTTGGTGTTGAAAAAAGGAGTGCGAAAGGCTGCGGGTATGATTCCAATTACGGTGAACGGACGTTTGTCCAAATTAATCGACGTTCCGACGATCTTGGGATCTTCACCGAACTTGCCCCGCCACAGCTCTTCACTGATAAGAACCACAGGCGCCGCACCCTGTTTGCCGTCTTGCGAGAAAAAGATGCGTCCCGCCAAAGGTTTAACATCCAGAAGTGCAAAGAGCTCCGGAGTCACGACGGACGTGTTCACAACGGAAGGCTCCCCGCGCCCCGTCAACGTGAGCTGGTGCGCTAGGATCCCCGCCAGCTCGCTAAAAACATGATTCTGCGCCCGCCACTCTTCGAAATTCGGATACGAACAGCCCGTCTCCGTTATTCCCTGTTGCGTGTTCGCCTGAAACGCAGTGAACAACTGATCGGGATTCGTAAAAGGTAGCGGCTTCAAGAGCACGGCGTAAACGACACTGAAAATGGCAGTGTTCGCGCCGATGCCCAGAGCAAGTGTGAGGACCGCGACGGCCGTAAAGCCGGGGGCTCTGCGCAAGGTCCGGAGGGCATAGCGGAAGTCGCGGAAGAGCGTGTCGAGGTGAGTTTCCCAACGCGTGTCGCGGACTTCTTCCTTCACGCGTTCAAGCCCTCCAAATTCGATTTGTGCGCGGCGACGGGCTTCTTCCGGGGGCATGCCGGCTGCGACGTTCCCTGCCATTTGCCGCGCCAGATGGAAGCGAAGTTCCTTATCCAGCAATTTCTCTTCACGAGTTCTTCGAAACAAGCGGCGCATCCAAAGCCGCATCCAACGCATGGTTAAGACTCCTTCTCCGTCACGCGGAGCACGAGCCCGACGGCATCGCAGAGGCGCTCCCAGTTGTGGACCTCTGCGTCCATTTGCTTCCGGCCCTTTTTGGTCAGGGAATAGAACTTGGCTTCGCGTCCGGTTTCCGATTCTTTCCATTCGGCTTGCAGCCAGCCGCGGTCCTCCAAACGATGCAGCGCGGGATACAGGGATCCTTGATGGACTTGGAAGAAGTCCTTCGAAATTTGTTGAAGGCGTTGCGCGATGGCATAGCCGTGGCTCGGGCCGAGGGCCACCACCTTGAGCACCAGCATGTCGAGAGTTCCTCGGAGGAGCTCGATTTGGGCTTCGCTCATGGGTATACCTAGAAACTCGACATATAATCTAGAATGGATCGATTGTCAACTGCTCTCTGGACGTAGCAACGCTGTGCCTGGTAGAGGACTCGAACCTCTTTCGCAAGAAAACTGGTAAGCTGAAGCCTGTATGATCTCGCTCCGCTTGCGATCTGTGACGGCGACCGCGCTTTCCTTCTGGCTGGGTGTCCTTGCTTGTGTTTTAGGCTGTGCGAAGCCATCTGCTGCGTCTCCTTCGGCACCCGGAATGCAAATCTCCGGAAGTAGCGCCGCTCCGTGCCCTGATCCCGGTGGTGACGCTGGGGAACTGTGCTGCCGTCATGGCCACAACCCGGCCAACGGCTCAGGAAAAAACGAGCACCATTCGATTTCGTGCTGCCCATCTGAAACCGCGCTGATTCAAAAACAAATTGTAGTCCCACATGTATCGGCTCATCTTTACGTTGCGCTGTTGGTGCCCCGGACTTTCCACTCGTCCAATTTTGTCTTTGCGAATGCCAATGCAAGCCCTTCGACGCCTTGGCACTCGGGTCGAGATATTCTTCTTCAAGTCCATGTTCTCCGCATTTAGAAATTAGTCTGGCAACCCGCAAAGTTTCTTCGCGCGGACGCCTTCGTCCGTTCACCTACAACTCTTTTCACTTCCAAAGGAGAAGACCATGAAAACGCTGAAAGTAATCTTGTTGTTGGCTGTTATCGCGCTTGGAGTAACAGGAGCAGCGAAGGGGGCGCAAGCGGCTTGCTGTTCTTCCGCAGACTGCTGTGCCTCTTGCTCCGGCTGTAAGTAATAGCAAGTAAGCGCGAGCAGGGGTGTGGACGAGTCGTCTCCACCCCTGTTTCTTTTTTGGCGGGTACCGGAAAAGTGCCGATCCCTGATTCCACTCGTACGATTAACGCCGGAACCGGTCAAGTATCTTCGCTAGGCTGGCTCCCGAATTTCAAGCAGGGACGCTCTCGGCAAGTCGCACGCAGTTCCGTCCAGACTCTTTGGCGCGGTAGAGTGCCCCGTCCGCGGCCTCGAGCACCAGTTCGGGTGTGGAGAGTTTCTTGGAGTTCTCAGCCACGCCGATGCTGATTGTGATGGTTACGGAATTGTGCGGCCCCGGCTCCGGCGCCTGCCCAGTTTTTTTCTCACGACGATTCGGCCCTCGCAGGTTGAAGCCGCTCGTAGCAATTGCCTCACGCAGCGACTCCACAAAAGGCTGCGCTTCCTCCGCGGTGCGCCCGGGAAACACCACCGTGAACTCTTCCCCGCCGTAACGGAAAGCCCGTGCTCCGCCTCGCATCTCCAAAAGCTTCGAGCCGACGAACCGGAGCACTTGGTCGCCCGCTTCGTGGCCATAGGTGTCATTGAAGTTTTTGAAGTAGTCCACGTCGCACATTGCCACCGCATAGCGACCGCCCAGTTCCAGCATGACCTCTTTGAGCGCTCGCCGCCCTGGCAGCCCTGTCAGTTCATCGTGGTGCGCTATTTCATAACCATGCTCGAGCACCGTGTAGACCAGAATCAAGCCCACGGTACCGAAGTAAAACAAGGGCTCGTCCTCTTTTCCTGCCTGCCTCAGTCCCATAAATGCGGCCACCAGCGCCCAGAACAGGCCAGCCTCAACTCTCGTCCGCCGGATCGCCGCCAGGCCCAGCAGCGTAACCGACGCCGCTCCGAATAAAATTTCTTGAGTAAGGGGGATCCAGGTCGCCCCGGAAGGGTCTTGGCCCCAACGCAGAAACGCCTCTAGTCGGCCCCCTCGTAACTCCCCCAGCATAACCACGCCGGCACTCTGTATCGTGATCAAAACCATCTTCCATAGCCCGCTGAACGTCACTGTGCCCCGCTCGCCCAGAGACGCAAACAGAGCGATGTTCAGGGGGAGAAGAAAAGCTGCTGCCAATTTCACAACCTCCGCGGAGGCTGGCAGCGTCCCTACGCACCAAACGGTCAGGCCCACGACAAAAGCAGAAAACAACACGCGCCCTTGGCTGTAGTACCAGCTGAGCAACACGGCTCCCGCCAGCGCCCCGAAGCAGAAAAAGCGAACGTAAGGAGCTACCGCCAGTCGGGCCGGCTCCTCTTGCTGCAGCCCCCAGGTGGCAAGCACCAACCAGGCGCCCGGCGTAATCAGGCTACTCAGCCACCGAACTGTGCCGACGTTGCGCCGCATCTTTTTCTCACAAAAGCAGTTTCCTCATTGGCATAGACACGCCAAGTCCTGAGGTCTATGGTTCCGGGTAATGCCAGCGCTTCCAATCGCTGCGGAGGAGCCGGCTCAATTGGGTTGCCGGCGAAAGAGAAGTAAGATTGCTACGCCCCAACCAATGAGGCCAAACCAAACGCTTGGTTTCGAGAAAATTTTTGCCAGCTGCCGTGCCGCGCTGGGCTTCGCCAAAGGCGCAGTTGCGGTTGGCGGGTCCGAGGCTTCCGGACTCGATGTCGTGGGATCCTCTGGCGACAACCTGGCATTTGCCTTCGACAGCTCTGCTCGGGTCTCTTCAAGTTCCGCGCGAACTCTTGCCAGTTCGTCCTCCAACTCGCGAATCAAGTTGCCCCCTACCGCGCCAAGGGCTAGCGCGCGCGCGTTTTCCGCAATCTGCGCTGCTGTGCGCGCAGGCTGCACAACATTGTTGCCCTTGGGATGCTTTTTGTAGGCGCTCTCCGCTTGGCCAAGGAAAGATTTCGCGCGCGTTAGGATCCCCCGAGTATGGCTCCCTCCCCCGGTCTCACTAGCCCCCGAGGAATTGTCCAGACGCGAGGCGCCTGACCGGGTCGCCAGTTCCACGGCTTTTCTCGCCTGCAGCAGTTCGTTTGGCGCCGCCTCCACCGCCGTGGGAGCCGAATCATAATTGGCGTAGTGAGTATAGAAAAACAGGTTTGCCTTTTTGAGCGGGGCCTTTTTCTCTGTTTTCTCTGTCCCCTCCTTGCGCGCCCCCTCGTTTATGCTGTAGAGAACCACCTGCGGGCTCGGATCCACCACGGCAAAGTCTGGTTCCGCTGTCACCATAAGACAGAAAGCTTGGTACGGCGTCCTCGCGTTGATGCTGATGGGTTTTTGGCCCCCTGATGGGATTTCGCCGAGGTTCGACGCTTTTCCATCCCCCGACACCGCCCATAGCACGTATGTCAGAAAATCCTTGCCGAATTGTTGCGGGGATTGTAAACGGGTGATATTTCCCCGGCTGATGTCAATCTCCACAAATCCCGGCCGTCGCTTCCGGATAAAAAACAGCGACGACGAACCTGACGCGCCTTGGATCTTCAGCTTGAGGCGGGCCTCTCGCGCAAGGCTCGTTCCCCCCAGCCATACTTCGGTCGGGCGCGATAGATCACCGTAGCTCAAGATTTGGCCATCGGGCTCTCTCACTTGAATGACCCTGAGCTGGCCTGGCTCCTCGACGGCGTTGCGCTGTTGGGAAGTAACAGGAATGGCGCTCACCGCAAGCAGCGGAAGACTGATGAGCCGCATCCATCCCAGCCATTTCACGACGGTTTCCTCTTCGGCCTGCGTACCCTGGTCTTTGGTCCCATCCTAGGCAGACGGAGGAACAAGGGCAACGCAAACTTCCTTCCAGGGACTCGTTACAGTAATCACCGCCACGCTTTGCATAAATAGCCGAAACAGCGCCCTTGCCTGATTGTCCCAGTTTCGGACGTTTTCAATGCTGATGCTTTTCCAAACCATGCTTTGAGCGAAACCGTGGTCTTGCTAGGCGGTGTTGGCGAGTCCTTGGTTGCCGCTTTGCGTGTCGGCTCTTTCATTCCCTTTGGTGATTCATTCCGACTCTTGGAGCAGCGTCGGATAGTGTCTTTCTGGGGATTCAGTCCCTGATTCACTCGTAGGTTCTGATTAACGCGGTTACCGTACAAGTCCCGGTCGCCGAGATTTTAGGTCTACAATCATTGCGTGGACCACCACGCCGTCGCGGTCGTCAGTATTACGGGCACTTGTCTTGATGTGCTGGGTAGTCTCTATCTGGCCTATGACCTGTTGGGTGGACAACATGGTCCGTTGCGCTTGCTTACCCGTGCGGTAACGTACGCCGTTGTCTTCGGCATCGGCTATGGACTTGGCCTGGGCCTCTTCTTTGGGCTGGCTTCTGGTTTGGCCACCGGTATTACCCTGTCGATTGAATTCAGCCGAGCATCTCGTGGGCTGGATCATTACTCATTGCCTTGGGAAGGACTGTTTGCCGCTGTTCGAGGGTTTGTTTTCGGAGCCGGACTGTATCCGATGGTAGGCTTCGGATTCGCCATTGCGTTTGCCATTCTGGTCACCGCCGGCCAAATCCTTGCCTACTCTCGCGGAATGCGTCCTGCGGCCGAATATGCAGCGTCTCGCCGTCCACGGCTTACGCGTCGTCAGTTTTGGGGAACGGTGCTGCGTACCGTCGGCTACACGGCCACAGCCCTAGTCTGTAGCGCGTTCATCCATCACTTGGATCACGCCTGGCTATTTGCGATTCGCGTGGGCCTGGTGACAGGCATTGTCACCGGCGTGGGAATTACGGTGAATCCTTACATCGAATATTACGCCGACAATCTCCCGGAGCGGCGACTCGGCGTATTCGGCATTGCGCTCATTCTTTGCGGTTTTACACTGCAATCCTTTCAGTATTGGCTGTCGCTATTTGATGTACGTCTGACTTAGGAAATCGTCCGTTCGCGCCTATTTGTTATTCAAGAAGAGTGGTCAGCCGTTCGGAACTAATAGCCTAAGTCCTGGTAAACGCCGTTACCGTCCATGTGGATTTTCAAGTTACCGGTAACCCGTGCCAGGCGTTGTCTAAGATGAACGTTATAAAGGGACTCTACGAATGCTCTTGGACGTCACTGCGATACACTCCTGTACGTGAAGCCACAAAGAATCTCATGCGCGTTCCTGCTGCCGATTGCAGAACTTGCTCTATGGTCCGTGCTTGTGCTGACCCCGACGCTGCTCATGTACGGTAGATTTTATTCACTCCAGAAGCATGAAAATGCCTCGACCAGGTCTGGACAGTTCGAGTTGATTCTCCCTCGCGACCGCTGGCTAGAGTTTTCGCTTGCAACTGTATCTGAGCGGCGGTTCCATACAATCGTGAATCTTAATTTGCCGGGCGCACTCATTGGAGCTCCCTTGTCAGTGCCTGCGGCCTCATACTTCCGAAGGCACCCGAGTGGGTTTTCGATACAAACTTGGCACACCGTCACGATGCCATTCTTTTGCCTGCCAGCCTGGTGGTTCGTAGGACTAGGAATGGAAGGAGCGCTCACACGAAAACGCCTGCACTGGGCGTTGCGCTCGGTCGGGTTGATTTTCTGTTGTGCGTGCGTCGCATTAGTGATTGGCATCTTGACCTCACCCCCAGCCGACAGGGGGGACCTGCTGCCGTTCATGCCAGGCGCCATCTTCTGGGCCGTCGCGTTCGGTTTGTTTCCCTTGAATTGGATTCTTACAGCGAGACCGCGTACCAATATTGACGGGTAGAAAAATCTAGCTCAAGTCCTGATAAACGCGGTAACCGGAAAAGTGGAATTTACGCCCATCTTATGGGCGTCCATTTGCTAGGGCCGGTCATCGAGACTTATGGAGCGGGCGATGTGAATCCAAACCCACGTCCCGAAGCTTGGGAAGCCGAAATGTGAATCATGCGGGCCGGACGAAGAATATCGAAGGAGAATGGAATTGTAGGAATTTTGAGTCCGTTGCGTTCCCCTCAACCATTCAAAGCATTAGGGCTTCTTGGACTCCACCAAGAGGCCCTTTTTTCTTGAACACAGTTAAGCTGGGCTTCTTTCCAACTCGACACCTGCGGCACCCGAGAGAAGACTGTCCTATTGAATTTTCGTTCCTTTAGAGAATTTAGGGTTTTCGATGGTGCCATCGATGCGGAAAGGGAAAGACAACTTGCCGTCGACAAGCTTCGCGCCATCCAATCGGGCGAGAGTGTTGGTGAAAAAACCTTGTTTGGTGGCGATTGCTGCAACACCTTGATACTGAAGATCGTCGGAGCCGGATACGCTCACGCTGCCAGAGCCGTCCACGTCGACGCCGTAGCCGTCAATATCGATGGCCTTGCTCGAAATTCGGAGGTTTTCGAGTTCGAGGTCGGTGGTGATCGAAGAAAAAGAAGCGGGGTTTTCCTTCGCGGGGCCGAGATCGTTGAAATGAGCCAGCTTCATCAGGTTTGCGTTGAGCATCAGGCTTGGGATTTGACCGTTGGTGACCTTCAGGTGCCCGGTTCCTCGCGTTCGCGCGAATGGACTGGTGGTGTGCTCGATGGCCCCCGCAAGCTTAAAATCTCCGTCCAGATTTCCGGTGAGTACGCCGCGCAAATCGTGAAAGGCAGCCAGAAGACGGGCCGTGTTGATTCCGTGGACTCGCGAGTCGGCTTTAAAGGTAGGAGTGCTTTTCGCCAGACTGATGGAGAAGTCGCCAGTGGCTTTTCCGCCGTAGATGTCGGCTTTGAGGTTGGTGAAAAAAACTTCACGCGACTCCAGCCGGAATTTTGCGTCCACATTGGTCGTGTCGACGGCAGCAAAACGCAAACGAGCTGCTTTCCAGTTGCCCTGGCCATTCAACGCCGAAGAAGTAGGATTGACGATGGCCGCCAGATCGACGCGATCGAGTTCGCAGGAAATGTCCTGAGCTTCAAAAAAGACCGGACCTTGGGCGTCGGAAGGTAAAAGAATCGAGGCAACTAGTTGGCCGTGATTGATGGTCACCTTGTCGATGATGCCCAAGGGAAAGAGGTTCTTGAAATTCGGCGTTTCGGGATTCTCAAAGTTCCAGGGGCCGTCAGGATCGGATATTAGATTGATTTGCGGTTGGTCCAATACTACTGACCTGATCACTACGTTTCGGTGCAGCAGCGCCCAAAAATCGAGGACGGTGTCGGCGTGGGGGACTTTCAGAATGTAGCTGGGCGGAAATAACGGAGGGCTCTTCACTGCAAAGCCATCGATGTGAACGGTTGGCCTGGGAAAGAAGGTCAGGGTGACGCGTTCGATTTCGGCTTTTTTTCCAGTGGTCTGTTCGAAGTAGGAGATGATTTGCGAGCGGTAGCGATCGAGGTTAAACCACACCGGAACCAGCAGAATTGTTAAGACGATCACACACATGGCGATCACGATAAGACGAAGGGCGATTTTACGGCGCGTGGCCATGCGAACTCCGGGGCTGTTCCGGGAGATTGGGTTCCAGCGGTTGAATTGTACCCCGTCTGAGGATTGGACAACCGTTCAGTAAGGAACACCTCATGAGTCGGATTACCGGAAGAGTGGCGTCCTGGTACGGGAGTTGTTCGGTAGCGCGACTTATCAGGACCCAGCCTTAGTGGTTTGAATGAATTTACCGGCACTTTCTTCTTGGTGAGTGTCCCAATGTGGACAGACGAAGAGCAAAGAATAAGCCACTGTCAGGAAGCGCCAAGGGAGTGCTCCGGGCAATTCGGAAAGGCTCATGAGCCGAATTCTCTAAGAAAAATTCAAGATTGGGTCTAAACGTATGTACACATCCCGCCTACGCATTCTGTCCGCGGCCCGGTTTCGATTGCTCGCGCTTGTCTGCTGCGTTTCCGCTCCGGCCGGCTGCGTAGGAGGACAGGTAGCGAAGACCCCGCCGCCGTCCGCTCAGAGTGTGCATTTTGGCCACGTCTTCATCGTCGTCGAGGAAAACCAAAATTACGCCGACGTTGTCGCCAGCCCGTCCCTGCCTTACCTGAACAGCCTGGCCAACCAGTACGGCTTGGCCGCGAACTATTTCGCCAACGCGCACCCCTCGATCCCAAACTATTTCGAGCTGACCACGGGACAAACTCTCACTCTCATCGACGCTTTGACGCCGCACTCGTTTCCCATTTCCGAAAACAATGTCATCCGTGAGCTGATCGCCGCCGGCAAAACCTGGAAATCCTACGCTGAGGATCTTCCCGCCATTGGCTATACCGGCGGTGACAGCGGCAACTACGCCGTGCGCCACAATCCGATCGCCTACCTGACCGATGTTCAGAACGACCCCGCGCAAACAAGAAATCTCGTTCCCTTCAGCCAATTTGCCGTGGACCTACCCACGGCAAACCTGCCTGACTATTCTTTCATCGTCCCGAATCTCTGCAACGACGCGCATAACTGCTCTCTCACCACTGCGGACAATTGGCTGAAGACGAACCTCGACCCAGTGATTCGGAGCCCCGGGTTCCAGAAAGACGGCCTCCTCATCATTGTCTTTGACGAAGCAGACACTCTGGATTTCACAGCCGGCGGAGGCCACGTGGCCGCCGTCATCGTCAGTCCGCTGGCGAAGCGTGGATACAAGTCCATCGCTTTCTATCAACATCAGAGTGTTCTTCGCCTGACGCTCGAAGGTCTCGGCGTGACCAAGCTGCCCGGAGACGCCGCCACAGCGCCAGCCATGTGGGAGTTTTTCACCACGCCGTAGAGCAGCGCCCCCAAGGTGGCGGCGGTATTGAACACCGTAAAAGTGAAAACAATACTTGCCTAGGACATGGTAAGTCTGGCTCAACTCCTGATAAACGCCGTAACCGGAGATGTGGGCCAATTCCCCCACAACCCTTTCCGGAAAAACGGGAGTCTCTAAACTGAGTTACCGCTGCTCTGTGCAGCGCTAGCGCAAACTCATCCAATTGTGCTGTACTTGTAGTTGCGAATCTTCTTGAGCTTCCGAACTCCGTGACCACACCACCTTCTGATTCCACCGCGGATGCTTCCTCAACCCCCCTTGATTTGCGCGATCTTCCTCCCTACCCACATTTCTACGTTCCGGTTCTCCCCCGGCCTCCCCTCAAGTCGCTCGTCCTGGCCGTGGCGCTCTTTCTTCTCACGCTCTGCACCTGCCTCGCTGCAGGCACGCAATTCGCCACCGCCTATGCTCATAATCAAGCCGTTTCTGTCGACGAGTTCCTCCGCGCCTTCACTCTCTTCTACAAAAATCCCGCAGGGCTTCTCGCTGGTCTGCCCTTCGCTGCTACCCTCTTAACCATTCTTCTCGCCCACGAGCTGGGCCATTTTTTCGCCTGCCGCCACCATCACATTCACTCCACCTACCCGTTTTTCATCCCGTTCCCGAACCTCATCGGCACCTTCGGTGCGTTCATCCTAATACGCTCGCCCATTCGCACCACCCGCGCTCTCTTTGACGTTGGCGCCTCTGGCCCACTAGCTGGACTTGTCTTTGCCGTTCCCACACTAGTCTATGGTGTACTCCATTCGAGCATCGTTCCAGCAATTACAAATCCCGATCCCAACCAGAACACCGTCATCTTCGGCATTCCTTTGCTTCTCCGGCTTCTCGATGCCTTCTTTCATCCGGGCGTCAATCCTCACTTCCTCCTTCTTCCACCTGTGGGCCGGGCCGCCTGGGTCGGCCTCTTCGTCACCTCGCTAAATCTCCTGCCCTCCGGACAGCTCGACGGCGGCCACATCCTCCGTTCTGTCAGCCCACGCATTCACCGGGTTTTCTCCTGGCTTGTCCCTGCCCTTCTCCTCGCTCTCGGCTATTTCACCTCCTTCCGGCTGCCTGACGGCAACTCCCATTGGAGCCTTTGGTACGTCTGGGCAGTCCTACTCTTCGGCCTCCGCTTTCTCCGCATCGCCCCAGTCTACGATCCCGTTCCTCTTGATCCACCTCGCCGTTTCGCCGCCTTCCTAACACTAATCGTCTTCACACTCTGCTTCATGCCCGCCCCACTCTTCGGCCTCTAGTATTCCCACCTCCCCACTGTCCCAATCACCAGGATCGCGGAGTTCGTCTACAAACTCTTTATTCAGCAAGGTTTGCACGAATTTCAGGCAATGAGTCATTTACACAAAATCCTTGACGGTACCTTGAAAAAATACTTATTGACACGGTTATACCATCTGTGGTACTCTTTTGGACGGAGAATCAGACCCGATTGACCTCGCCGCCCCTTGGGCGGCTATTTTTTTGCCTGCTCGAACCTTACGGGACGCCCGCTCCGTAATTGTCATCCCGAGCGTAGCGAGGGATCTGCTTTTTCCGTTTTTTTCAACAGTCTGCTGGGCCGATCCGTTCCCGTTTGGCTGCAACTCAAATCCACTTTGAAGAGGTTTCCATGACGAATCAGAATTCCGGCACAGGTGTCGCCACGCGCTGCCAGTTTCAATTTTCCGACGGCCGCAGCTGCCGCATGTTGCGCAGCCCGGTCCATTCTTCTTTCTGTGCCTTCCATGCCAGGCAAGAACTGCAACTCCTCGAGTCCCAGCGCCTGGGCGACGAGATTTCCGTCTCCCTCAACGGCGATTTCCTCACCGCCACCGACATCAACCACGTCCTCGGCAAACTCCTTACCGCCGTCGCCCAGGACCGCATCCCCCCTCGCAAAGCCGCCATCCTCACCTACCTCGGCCAGGTCTTGCTCTCTTCCCTCGCCCAGGTAAAGCAGGAGTTTCCGTTCAGCTACAAATTCGACCACTGGAAAAAAATGCTGAACAATGCCGCCCCACTCTCCACTCCTCCCTCCCTCACCGATTCCAATCCATCTCTCGAATACACCGATGAGCCCCCAGACCCAGCCTCCTCCGAAGAAGACTAACCATCCACCCTCATCGCGGTGGCTTGGAAGCGGAGGTGCCAGGGTGTCAGGCCGGTTCATTAGTTCCTTGCCGACAGTCGCTAGCGGACTGCCGTGTCTCAACTTCCGGATGGCCCGTCATTCGGAAGTGACCGGAACTTCCCACCGACCGACTATGCGGTCGGTCTTTAGCGATGAAGATACTGGGGAGCCCGCTCTTCACGAAAGACGACCAATCCGTCCAATGCGTCGTCCCACCGGGCCGTTTTGAAGTCTGTTCCCAGCGGGCGAGCTCCAACTGATCCGAACTTCCGAAGCTGCTTGAGGGAGATATAGACGGTATCGGAGTCGCGATTCGCGAATGATCGCCATTCGAGAGAGGTGTCGGGAGCAGCGCTCAACTGTCGAACTGGCTGACCGACAAACGCATAGCTGCCGGAAAACGCAGAGAACCCAAGAGCGAAGGCGCGGCTCTTGAATTCCCGCCGTACATAGAAACCAAACGGAACCAGGCCCTCCTCTCCGGGCACGCCGGTCAAATCCTTTGCTACGTGAACGTTCGCAGCCCAAACGATCACCTTGCTATGAGCCGGGAGCCGCGACAGGAGCCACTGAAAGTTCATGTACATCCAATGATCCCGGTCATTGCGATTGAGAATGCTTTCGTCCACACCCTTCGGGACGTCCTGCCGGAAGTCCCATGCAAGAAGCCTTTTGAGACTTTCGACCATCTCCGTGTAGTATTCACGAAAGGGAGCTGCGCTTGAGGGCGCTTTCGTCAGGCCGGTTTCAATACTGTCCAGGCAGCCTAGAATCAGGGCTTTGTCTTTGGGACCGTACGGGGAATCGTCAGTGTACTGCCACAGGGCGTGCCTTTGGAGAATTGCAAGGCATCGCGCTTTCTCGTCGCCCTGTAGATATTCCACAAGGTCGGATGCCATTTCGCGTTGTGCGTAGCTTCCCCTCTGGAGCTGGTCATCAAGGCCTCCGAGGATAACGCGGTCTGCCTTTGCCCGGTCCAACAAAAACGGAATCAGCGGTTGTACTTCGTGAGTGGCCCAGAGTCCGCCGATAGCCGCCGAGATCATCGGTTCGGTCACTTCCAGACTGGAGTTGAGTCTTTTCTGAATGTTCAGGAAATCGTAGATTCCACTCTCGATGAAGAACGCGTTGTAATGGCACTCGTCAATGAGTCGGCGAACGAGTTCGACTTTGAACTCCAGCGTCTTTCCGAAACCGTGCACCGGCGATTCCCCGAGCAATGCGACACTCTTGCCGCACAACGCATGGACGACCGGTTCGGTATCCTTAATTTCCGCCGCTGGGCTTGCCGACTGGCCTGCTGCTGGCAGGAAGGCAACTCCCATGCAGATGGACAAAGAGACAATATGAAGCAACAAATTCGGCCTTCTGAAAGAGAACACAGGAGATATCATATCAAACCGAAATAGGGGACCGACTGGTTTCGGTTGGTTGGAAGGCCGGTGGCCCGGAGGTTTAGGGGTGTCTTCTGACTTTGTCTTTGAATCTTGTTTTTGAATTTGCGGGGGTGCCCCAAACGTCGGTTTTACGTGTGGGGGTTTTGACTTTGGTTTGTTCTTTCAGTTTCGCTCGCCAATTCCCTAACTCCTTTGGAATCCGCACTTCCAGAAACACGCCTGTAAACTCTCTGGAATGAACACTTCCAAAACATTGGACTTAAAACCCTTTGGGATGAACACTTACAGAAAAAGAGGGGTGGGGGTGCCGTACTGCGCCGGTCAGGCCAAACTTTCGATTGACCGCCCTCTCAGCCCGGTTATGATGCATGCCTTGAACCCGCTCCCCATGCGTCGCGCAACCAGCTAATGCCACCTCTCATTCGCACTCTCCGCCAGCGCGATCTCTTCTTGCTCTTCGTTGGCTCGGTCATCGGCTCCGGCATCTTTTTAACTCCCGGCCTGATCCTTCGCCAGCTAAACGGCTCGGTTGGCTTCTCTCTACTTGTCTGGGTCGCCGGCGGCGTCCTTTCCCTTCTTGGCGCTCTCACCTACGCCGAACTTGCCGCCACGAATCCCGAAGCCGGTGGCCTCTATTGTTTTATCCGGGACGGGTTTGGCCGCATCTCGGCTTTTCTCTACGGGTGGTGCCTGTTTCTCGTCATCGCCAGCGGCTCCGTCGCCGCCCTCGCCCGCGCCTTCACGGAGCACCTCGCGGAAATCATTCCTCTCTCCGCCCTTGGGAAAACCGTGCTCTCCGTCGTCATGATTGCTGTCGTCACCCTGGTGAACGTCTGGGGAACCCGTAAGAGTTCAAATCTCCAGAACTGGACCACGCTCATCAAAGTGGGCATCATCGTCGTTCTCAGTGTCATCCTGCTTTCGCTTGGCCGCCACGCCGGCGATTTGCCCGCGGCCTTTGGCACTTCCCAACACGGCCTCAATCTTCTCTCGAGCTTCGGCCTGGCGATGATCTCCGTCCTATGGGCCTACGAGGGCTGGCAGTTCGGCACCTACAGCGCCGGCGAAGTCGTCGACCCACAAAGAGCTTTCCCACGCGCTTTCTTGCTCGGCTCGCTCGTCCTAGCTGGCCTCTACGTCGTCGCGGTAATCGCCTATCTCGTCGCTCTAGGCCCTGCCGGTGCAACCGCCAGCAATACCATTGCTTCCACCTCCGTCGGCGTCGTTATCGGCCGCAGAGCAGAAATCATCGTGGCCCTCACTATCCTCGTTTCCACGTTCAGTGCGGCCAACAGCGTCCTGCTCACCGCTCCCCGCGTCTTCTACGCCATGGCCAATGACAACCTCTTCTTCAAGAAACTTGCCGAAGTCCATCCGCGCTTTCACACCCCGGCCGCGGCCATTGTCGCGCTAGGCGTCTGGTCTGCAGTCCTCGCCTGTGCCGGCAAATTCGCGGAGTTAATCGGCGGCGTCATCTTCATCGGCTGGATATTCTACGGCCTCGGTGCAGCAGCCATCTTTCCGCTTCGCCGTGCTGCCAAGGGCGCAGCGATTCCCTATCGCGTCCCCGGCTACCCCTGGACACCTCTCCTCTTTGTCCTCGCCGCGGCTGCCATCGTCGGCAACGCCATCGTGGTTGCCCTTCTCGATCCCTCGCAATTCAAGAACCTCGCCATAGCCATACTTCTTTTCCTCCTGGGCCTTCCCGCTTATTTCTTTTGGCGCAAGCGCGCCGTCGCCACTTAACTCTCGAAGGCCTTTACCAAAATCTGTGACCGTGCTTCTTCGAGGTAGGTTTTTCCTGACCACCTTGCTTCCAGTTTTTCTTGTAGGGGCACAGCATGCTGTGCCCGTCTTGAGGTTGCGTCCGTTTCGACGCCTTGCGTATCCTTAAGCTTTGGAAAAATCAATCTTGAGGATGCAAGGTCAGCATTCTCAGTGCTACCTCACGGTGTCGGCGAGCCTGCTCGGTCCCCGGGCCGTTGGGCTGCAATTTTAAGTAGGTATCCAGATCCTGGATCTGTTCGCGATAGTCGCCTTTGCTCGCAGCCACATCCGCCAGTGCAAGATACGTGCCCGCGAACCTCGGGTTACGCAGGAGCGCCTCCTTGGCGCTTTTTTCTGCTTCCTCTCGCCGGTTTAGCTTCACAAGTGCTTCACTCAGGACTATGTATCCCTCGGGGGCGGCATCTTCCACTTCCAAGCCCCTTCGTACGATTTTCTCGGCTTCGGCTGCCTTACCTTCCTGGCACAACAGGTAGCCATAGCCGAACTGCGCGAGGGCGTACCGCCCCCCGCTTAGATCGATGGACGTCTGGAACGCTTCCATAGCCGCGTCAAGGCGCCCCAGCGTTGCATCCGCCACGCCGATATTGTAGTAAGCCTCGAAATACCCGGGGAACGCTTGCGTGGCCTTCGTGAAGTGGCTCAGACTCCCACCTGGATCATTCTTTCCGAGTAGCTCCAAGCCCTTTTGGAACTCATTCCGGGCTTTGCCGGGGATTTTCAATTCTCTAACAGATACCGTGTAACCGCTCTGGCGAATGGCACCCGACTTGGACTTTAAATACAGCACAAGTTTCGAGGAAGGCCCATCGAGCTGCGCGCTGGTCTGGGCCGCCTCGTAACCATCTTCATCGACCGCAATATCGTATGTCCCGCGCGGAAGGTTTTGCACTTTGAAGCGGCCCTCTAAGTCCGTCAAAGCGCTGCGAAATATCCCCGCGACGCGCGATCGCAGACTTACCACCACCTCGCTTGCCGGGCGCTTGCTGGCCTCCAGCAGCACGGTCCCAGAAATCTCTCCTTCTCCGTTCTCGAAGCTGGACACTTGCGCGCTTGCATCCGGCGTCCAGGCCATCAATGTCAGGTTAAGGAAAAAACTCAGAAGGAGGATCGGCAGGAATCTTGCCCGCCGGCGTGACCTCTCGACTTTCGACACTTCGAGCTGCATCTCGACCTACTGCGCACTCTTGAGGGGGGCCTCGGGAGATTTGGCGGTTGCGGGGGTTAATCCGTGCGGTCGCTAACAGCTACTTCCATCACTCAGTCCCAGGCTGCGTTCGTGGTTTCGCCAGCGCCGCCGGTGCACCTTAACTCCTCGATGCTAACCGTCGCGTGCTTTGCCATCTTCTTCAAAAGAAAATTCGTTGTCTGTCATATTTTGCACGTATCTCAAAACATTCCAAACCTCCTCTATGGTCTCGTCTGCCGTCGATTACGGCCCTCCTTTTTGGAAACTTTTTCCATCGGCACGGTGTCAAACAATCCGTCCTGGGATTCGCTCGTAGCTCGCTTGCTCGCAGGAAGGCGCCCGATGCTCGAAGCGCGAGGGCTCACGAAGTATTACGGGTCCGTGCTCGCCGTCCAGAGCATCGACTTCTCTCTCGACCCCGGCCAAGTTCTCGGCTATCTCGGCCCCAACGGCTCTGGCAAAAGCACCACGGTAAAAATGCTCATCGGCCTGCTCGAGCCCACCCACGGCCAGGTCCTTTTCCGGGGCAAAAATATCCAGCAAGATCTCGTCGGCTTTCGCAAGCACCTCGGATACGTCCCCGAAGAAGCCAATCTTTATCCCTACCTAACCGGCCAGGAATATCTTGAGTTAGTCGGCACGCTTCGCGGCATGCCACAGCCGCGCATGAAAACAAAAATCGAAGCCTTGCTTGAACTTTTCTCCCTTTTTCCCCATCGGCACCTTTCGATTGGTTCCTATTCCAAGGGCATGCGCCAGCGCATCCTTCTCATCTCCGCTCTCATGGACAATCCCGATGTTCTCATCCTCGACGAGCCGCTCTCCGGACTCGACGTAACCTCCGCGCTCATCTTCAAAAATCTTATTCAGTCGCTCAGCGCAAAAGGCAGAACTATTTTCTATTGCTCGCATGTCCTCGAAGTCGTCGAAAAAGTTTGTTCGCGCCTGCTCATTCTCAGAAAGGGCCAAGTCATCGCCAGCGGCACAACGCAAGAAGTTCGCCAGCGAATTGGTGAAACCTCGCTCGAACAAATTTTCCTCAACCTTGTCGAAGATCGCGACGTCGTTCAAATCGCCAACAACATCGTCGATGTGGTGGTTGCTCCGTGATCACCAAGGCGAAACAATCCTTCCGGGCCGCGTGGGAAACGCAATCTCGGCGCCCCTATGCCACGCTTCTGCGCGTCTTCATCGGCCGCGTTTTCCACGGTGGCGGAGATTCCGGCGCAGGTGAAATGAACATCGCTCTCGGTGTGATTCTGATTCTGCTCGCGATGCCCGGCACTCTCGTTTCGCTTCTCCTTTTTGAAAAATATGGCTCGCTAGTACGCTGGATGCGCGGTGACGGTGTGTTCGACCCATTCACCGCCACCATCCCCGACGAATATTTTTTTATCGTCCTCAGCATGGTCGTCACCGGCGCGGCCGCCGTGTGGCGCTGGGACGCCCTCTTTCTAGATCGCCGCGACTACTCGAATATCGTCCCTCTGCCAGTTTCCCTCGGGCGCATATTTCTCGGTAATCTAGCGGCGATTCTGCTTCTCGCCGCCGCGCTTACTCTTGATGTCAATGCAGCCAGCTTCCTGCTCTTCCCGGTGGCAGTGGTCGGTTCGCAAGTCTCTCTGGGAGTTTTTCTGCAGTTCGCCGCGGGCCATGCCGTGACCGTCATGCTTGCCAGCGCCTTCAGCTTCTTCGCGGTCTTCGCCGTAATCGGCCTGCTCATGGCGCTGCTGCCGTACGCGCTCTTCCGCAGAGTTTCGGTGTACGTCCGTTTTCTGATCGCGCTCTTCTTCCTCGCACTGCTCACCACGAGCTTCGCCGTGACTTCATTCCTCGGCCAGGTCGCCCGGATGAGCAAGCACGCGGTCAATCTTCTACCTCCCGTTTGGTTTCTAGGCATTGGCCAAACCCTCTGGGGCAACGGCCGCAATCCTTTTTTTGCAGCTATGACACGCACCGCCCTCCTCGCGATGGGAATCGCTGTCGCAGTCGCCATTCTTTCCTACGCGCTCGCTTTTCGCCGCTCGTTTATCCGCATTCCAGAGACTGCGGAACTCGGCCCTCTTCCGCGTTCACAGTTGCACCTGCTCCCTGTCAATCTTTTTGACAGCACTATTCTTCGTGATCCGCCGCAGAGAGCCTGCTTCCACTTCATCACACGAACGCTTCTTCGCAGCGAAGCTCATCTGCAGACCGCCTCGGCCTTTGTCGCCATAGGTCTGGTCGTGAGCGCACAAGCCTTCGCTTCCGTTTTTCGCGCTAGCACCGAGGCGTCCCTGCGAAGTCCGTCGGAGGATCTACTCTCCATCCCGTTCATCCTGAGTTTCTGCATCGTCGTTGGAATCCGTCTCGCATTCGAGATCCCCTCCGACCTTCGCTCCAATTGGGTCTTCGCGTTGTGGATTGATCCAGGTACTTTGCAAACTCGTTCCATCACGCGAAAAGTGCTGCTCACTTTTTCGCTCGCCCCGCTCGTCCCAATTTGCTTCGTGTCTTCCTGGATTTTGTGGGGCTTCGGCGCCGCGCTCCTGCATACTGCCGTTTTCGCTATCTGCACAGTCACGATGGTCGAACTCTTGCTCCTTCGCTTCCGCAAAATCCCGTTCACTTGCACCTATCCGCCCTTCCAGAGCCACTCCGCCCTAATTTTCGTAGCCTATCTCTTCAGCTTTTTGATTTTCACTTCCTACCTGCCTGAACTCGAGCTCTGGTCCCTCGTGGATCCGTGGCGCACCTCCCTCTTCATCCCGCTTGTAGCTATCATTCTGCTGTCCATCCGCCTATACCGAAAGCAGATGCTTGAGATGGACAAGCTCCTCATTTTCGAAGAGAACTCGGCCTCCACCTTCTAAGGCCTCGAGCGTGTCGTAGGCATTGTCCTCATTGCGGGTCTAGGATCGAGCCTCGCCTATTCCGGCTTGTGCGGCCGGTTGAATCTCAGTGGTGGGGAAAAGGGGACGGTACCTGTTGAAGAAATACGCGAGCTAAACGAGAGTAGAAATTCCGAAATTACAGCAAGCGCTTGATGGCCTTTGAAACCTCTTGCTCATGGAAAGTCCCGCGAATGATTTTCACTTCTTTGCCGTCGCGCGTCACCAGGACACTCGCCGGGAGGCCGCCTTCAAAACCTAACTTGCGCGCAATCTCCTGACTGCCTAGTAAGACGGGGAAGTTAATGGCCGTGGAGGAGCCATCTACGGCAAATTGTTCTGTTTTCACGAAATTCCCGACGGATTCCTCGCCTTCATCGTCCACCGAGATGGCGACGACGGTGAACCCCTTTGATTCGAATTTCTGCTGCAGCTTGATGAGGTCCGGCATCTCGTCGCGGCAGCCGGGGCACCAAGTAGTCCAGAAACTGATCAGAACCACTTTGCCTTTATATTTCTTCATATCAACCCAGTCTTCATCGACTGCCAGCAAGACCGCGTGCGGCATGGGCTGATCCATGTCGGAGATATTGCTTGAATCGTCTCCGGAGGCCTCTGTGAGCACAGAGAGATCGGGACGAAAATAACGGAAGGCAACGACTATACAGATGATCGATAGAAGTAGAAAAAAGAGCGCCTTTTTCATGCAGGTGTCCGGACTCGCGCGGTCCCAGATGTGGAGGATGAAGTACAACCCAACGCTAAGTCCAGCCTAGCGCAAGGCGCGGGGATTCGAGAAAATAGGTGGCTACGGTTGTCGAAAGAGTTTGGAATAGCGAACCCGACCAGGAAGTCCAGCCCGCCGCTACTTTGCCACTAGCAGCCAATCCGACGACCCAGGAATGGTCCGACGGAATCGTCTGTTCGCCCTGCTGGTACACTACATCGCGGAATGAGTTCTCCTTTTTGCAACGTTGCCCTGCCGGTTCCTCTGCGCACGACGTTCACCTACGCGGTGCCGGAGGGCTTGCGCGATGCGGTTCAGCCAGGCAGCCGCGTCCTGGTTCCCTTTCGCAAGAAGTCCATGGTGGGCGTGGTCATGGAAATGGCGGACGAGGCGCCCGCCAAGGCAAAGATCCGCGAGATTACGAAGGTAATGGAATTTGGCCCGGCGCTCACTCCCAAGCTGATCGAGCTGGCGCAATGGATTGCTAACTATTACCTCGCCCCCATCGGAGAGGTGTTCCGCGCCATGTTGCCTCCCGTTACGGAACTGAATTTGCGCCGCGAGATTGTTTTGACACTAGAGGGGCGCGGCGCGGCCGAAAGTTTAGGCGGTGGCGAGCTTTCGCACGGCCTGACCGCCGCAGAAGCTTCGTTTCTCGAAAAAGCCAACGCAAAGAAAAGCCCGGTTCTGTTCCACTTCGCAGCGACAATGGGCGTATCCTCGGCGGCTCTACAGAGGCTGCAGCGGCTCGGACTGATCGAGGTCCGAGAGACTTTGCAGGACACAAAAAGAAAATCGCAAACGATCGTGGCGTGGAAAGGCTTTGCGGACAGAGCAGAAAAACCACTCAAAGAGAAGGAAGAAAAAGTCCGGGCGCTGCTGGAAACGGAGCGCGGGCCCCTGCCGATGGCTCAACTCCTCAAGCTCGCGCAGGTTTCACGGAGCCTGGTGGAGCGCATGCTCTCGGAAAGATTGCTCGAATCCTGGGAAGAACCGCTGGATCCGGCGGAAGATCCGTTCGACACGGGATACATGCCGCCCGCCCATGCTTTGAATGAAGAACAAGAAAGCGCGATGAAGGCAATTCGCGCACGGTTTGAGCTTGGCGAATTCGGCGTGCAGTTGCTTCATGGCGTGACGGGAAGCGGAAAAACGGAAGTTTATTTGCGCTGTGTGCAAGAAACGCTGGCTCGAGGGAAAACCGCGATCATCCTTGTGCCGGAAATCGCGCTGACTTTATGGATTGGCCGCCAATGCCGTTCGTGGTTTGGAGCGAAGTACGAAGGGGTCGCGGTTTTGCATTCCGCCTTGAGCGACGTGGAGCGCGCCCGTGAATGGTGGCGCGTCCGCAACGGCGAGGCTCGCGTGGTGGTTGGCACGCGTTCCGCGGTGTTTGCTCCGCTACAGAATCTCGGACTGATTATCGTCGATGAAGAACAGGAAAACAGTTACAAGCAAGAAGAGACGCCGCGCTATCATGGCCGCGACGTGGCCATTGTGCGCGCCAAGAGCGAAGGCGCACTCGCCCTGCTCGGATCGGCTACTCCCTCGCTCGAAACCTATCACCACGCGCGGAGCGGAAAGTATGACCTCCTCACCATCTCCCTACGCGTGGAGAATCGTTCGCTCGCAAGCGTCGAAATTATTGATATGCGCGAGGATTTCCAAAAAACACACGAGTCCAGCCCCATATCCTCGGCGCTTCACGCGGGAATCCAGGAATGCCTTGCGGGCGGAACGCAGGCGCTTGTGCTCATCAACCGGCGCGGGTATTCCTGGTCGGTGTTATGCCGCAGTTGCGGCGCGAACGTGCAGTGCGTGAACTGCAGCATTTCGATGACGTATCACAAGAGCCGCAACCGGCTGGAATGCCATTACTGCGGCTCCATCCAGCAAGTGCCGAAGCAGTGCCCGAAATGCCAGTCGCAGTATGTTTATTTTTTTGGGGAAGGCTCGGAGCATCTGGAAGAGAGACTGCGGAAGAAATTTTCAGGTGCGCGCATTGCGCGGCTAGACCGCGACACGGCGCGAACGAAACGGCAATATCAGGAAACGCTCGGAGCCTTTGCCGGAGGAGCGCTGGACATTCTGGTCGGCACGCAGATGCTTGCCAAGGGGCACGATTTTCAGCGCGTCACGCTGGTGGGCGTAATTTCCGCGGATTCTTCACTGAACATGCCGGACTTTCGCGCGGCGGAGCGAACGTTTCAGTTACTGACGCAGGTCGCGGGGCGCGCGGGGCGGGGCGAATTGCCGGGACGCATGCTGATCCAAACGTATTACCCCGAGCATTATGCGATTCAAGACGCCGTGAAACAGGATTACGCTTCCTTTTTTGAGCGCGAGATGCATTTTCGAAGAATGATGGCGTATCCGCCGCTCACGTCGCTGGCAAATGTGATCGTGCGGGATACCAGCCTCGAAAAGGCGATTCGCTTCTCGCGCAAGCTCTCTGAATATTTTTCGCCACATGATGGACACGCCGTGCGCATCCTGGGGCCCGCGACCGCGCCTCTGGCGCGGTTGAAAAAGGAGCACCGCTTCCAATTTTTACTGAAATCGCCGAAGCGATCGATCCTAACGAAACTGCTAAGCGGAGCCTTGGCTTATTGCGACGCGCAGGAAATTCCGCAGACGGCTGTTCTGGTTGATATGGATCCCCTGAGTCTGCTCTGATCTCTTGAAGTGAACGGATTAGTGGCTAATCAGAAAAATGCCGGCGAAGATGGAAATGATTCCGAACCACTGCCAGCGCGAAATATGCTCGCGCAGAAAAATCGCTGCCAGGCCGACGGTCACAGCTCCGTAAAGAGAGGCGAGCGTGCTGACCACGGCGACTTGTTCGATCTGCATTCCGTAATTGCTCATCACAAACGCACAGGTGTCCAGCGCACCCATACCGGCGAGCCACACTGGAATTGGTCCGACGCGCCGCAGGGAAATGGGCTGCCGCAAACAGAGGATGACGGTCGCCGTAAGAATAGAGGAGGTCAGACGAATCATCCACACCGTCGCGGTATAGCCCACAGCCGGAACGATGCGCGTGCCCAGGAGCCAAAACAAAAATCCAAATCCTGTCGCCGAGAGGAGCGCCCAAGCGATTCCGCTTCGTTTTTTCCCAGGCGGTGACGACGCGGCAACGGAATTGTCATTGCTGGAATCTTTGGCGCCCTGCGCGTGCGGCATCTTTTCGCCGCCGGCGACGAAAGCAACGCCGGCAACGATGAGCGCAATTCCGGCGATGCGCGTTCCCGTCAGATGCTCGCCGGTGAGCAAGGACAAAGCCACGGTTAGCGCGGGATAACTTGCGGAAAGCGGCGCAACGACGGCCATCTTGCCGACTTCGAAAGAACGGTAGAGCGAGAGGGTGGCGATTCCGTTGAGCAGACCCGCGAGCGAACCCCAGGCCCAGGGATGCCAGCCAGAGCCATCGAACAAATGGCCCCATCCACCATCCCAGGGCAGGAAAATGCTGAGGAGAACAAATCCCGCGAGTTGCATGTAAAGGCTGGTTCTGAGCGCGCCGATTCGGTGGGTGGCAAAGCGCGCGACGAAATCCGAACTGCCCCAAAAGGCGGCCGTGAGGAGGCCCAGCAAAACTCCCATGACGGATTACGAGGACTTGCCGGCCTCGGCGGACTTGCCTTTCTTGGCTTCGAGGCCGAGAACCGCCATAACTTTTTGCAGATCTTTCCAGACTTCGCCCTTGGCGCTGGGATTGCGGAGCAAGTAGGCGGGGTGATACGTGGCCATCAGTTTTCTGCCGCGAAATTCGAGCCACTGACCACGGAAATGAGAAATGCCGCGGTTTGTTTCAAGTATGGTCTGCGCGGCGGTGCTTCCGAGACAGACGATCACTTTTGGCGCAATCGCGTCAATTTGCCGCAACAAGAATGGAGAACACTCCGCGACTTCATCTTTTTCCGGGGCGCGATTTTCCGGCGGACGGCATTTGACGACGTTGCAGATGTAGACGTCGCTTCGTTGCAGACCCATCGCTTCGATCATTTGTGTCAAAAGTTTTCCGGCGCGGCCGACGAATGGGAGGCCTTGCATGTCTTCATCGTGTCCGGGGCCTTCGCCGACAAAAACTAGTTCTGCATTGGGATTGCCGTCGCCAAAAACGATGGTGTTTCGTGTTTTGTGAAGTTTGCAGCGCATGCATTCGCCAAGATCGGCGCGAATCTTGAGGAGGGTGTCGCCGGGAACTTTGTCAAATGCTTCGAACAACGATGGCCCAGCGGGCACGGGCAACGAATCGAACTTCGGTGCAACTTGGGAGGGCACTGCTCGCGGAGCGGATTGCGCAGCTCTGGACAATTCCGGTTTTCGAACGGTTTTTGGCAAAGCCGCATCCTCATACTGGATTTGTGAGGGAACAGGTGCTTCGAACGAGTCCGCGAGTGGCGTGACGGCCGCTTGAACATGCGGGGCGCCGCGATCCTTGTAGATGAGGCGAATGCCGAGATCATCGTACAAGCTCAATCGTTCGGAAAGTTTCTTTTGGAGAGCGTCGGGAATTCGCGCGGGCATGCTACGCATCATACAGGAGAATGATGGGGGGTGCGGAGGCTTCGCAAGCGAAGAACTTCATCGAGGATGCGCTGGGCGACTTCACTCTTGCTCAGCTTCGGGAGGGCCAGATCGCGGCCATCGCGGGAGAATATAGTGACGACGTTGGTGTCATGGTCGAATCCAGCGCCTTCAGCGGTGACGTCATTCGCGACAATAAGGTCGGCGTTCTTGGCGGCCAGTTTCTTGCGGGCATTCTCAGCCACATGGTCCGTCTCCGCAGCAAATCCGACGATGAGCCGATCACCCTTTGTTCGCGCGGCTTCGGCCAAAATATCCGGCGTTGGCTCGAGGCGAATTGTGAGCGGCTCTTTGCCTCTCTTCAATTTCTGGGATTGCGTTTCGGCGGGCCGATAGTCGGCGACGGCGGCGGCGAAAATCGCGACGGTTGACGCGGTGAGACGATCCATGACCGCGACGCGCATTTCTTCAGCGGTTCGAACAGCGACGCGGTCGACGCCCGCGGGCGTTTCGAGGTTTACCGGACCGCTTATGAGAGCGACTTTCGCGCCGCGGCGTGCTGCGGCTTCGGCCACGGCGTAACCCATTTTGCCCGAGGACCGGTTGGTCAGGTAGCGGACTGGGTCCAGGTCTTCACAAGTCGGCCCGGCGGTAATCAAAATCGTCTCGTCGCGCAAATCTTTCCGCGCGTGGAGCGTTTCGCGCACCGCTGCAAGAATTTCCTGCTGGCCGGCGAGGCGTCCGGCCCCGGTCATTCCGCACGCCAGATAGCCTTCATCAGGATTGACGACGTGGACGCCACGAGCGCGCAACTTATCTATGTTTTCTTGTGTCGCGGCATGGTTCCACATGTTGACGTTCATTGCCGGCGCGACGATGACCGGCGCGGTTGTGGCCAGGTAAAGCGTGGTGAGAAAATCGTCGGCGATTCCTCGGGCAAACTTCGCGAGAATGTCGGCGGTTGCGGGGGCAACGAGGAGAAGATCTGTACGCTGCGCTACAGCGATGTGCTCGATGGCGCTTTCGAGATTGGCTTCGCCTGTCGGAGATTTTTCAAACAGATCGGTGATGACTTTTTGGCCGCTCAAGGCGGCGAAGGTCAGCGGAGTGACAAACTCCCGCGCGCCGCGCGTCATGACGACTTGCACGCTGAACCCGTCTTGTTGGAGAAGGCGGACCAGCTCGGCAGCCTTGTAGGCCGCCACGCCGCCGGTCACGCCGAGCGTGATTCGCATACCATCCTCGGCGGGCGACTACTTCCGCCGCTTATTGCCGTCCTTGTCTTCATCAATTGAAGACGGCTCCGTGAATTCGTACTCGATGAGGCTGTGCTCGAGTTCTTCGCAGGCGATGCGAGTTGCCTTGAGTGTTCTTGGGTTTTCAATGAGCGATGGCGCGCCCGCCATAATCTGGCGCGCACGCCTCGCGGCTAGAACTACGTACGCGAACTGGCTCTCCGGAGCTTTTGTCTGCACAGTCATTTCAGTCTTTCCCCCCAAACGATGCCAGAAGTTCTTCCACCCGTGGTCTGCGCCGAGCGGCGGAGCAGCGAATCGCAATCACAATGGCCTGCGCCTCGCGTCCCGCGCGTTCCACATCGTCGTTCACGACGCAATAATCGTAATAACGCCCGAATGCCGCAATTTCGTCCCGCGCCTTCGCCAAACGCCGCGCAATTTCCTCGCCGGAATCCTGGCCGCGGCCGCGCAGGCGCCGTTCAAGTTCGGCGCGAGAGGGAGGCAAAATAAAAATCGCCACAGACTCCGGCAACTTTTCTTTTACTTGGGCAGCGCCTTGCACGTCAATCTCGAGGACGAGGTCGAGACCTTTCTTTCGGGATTCTTCGAGCCATTTCTTCGGCGTGCCGTAAGAATGCTTGCCGAAGACGCGGGCATATTCCAAAAACTCACCGCGAGCGACCATGGCATCGAATTCCGCTTCGGTCACAAAATCATAGCACTTCCCGGTGGCTTCGGTCGCCCGGCGCGACCGGGTGGTACACGATACGGAAGGCATCGTCCCGGGCAACTCCAAGATTCTCTGCACCAGAGTCGATTTTCCCGATCCCGATGGGCCCGAAACAATCAGCACCAGCGGCGCAAGCTCACTCTGCGTGCTCATTCGATGTTCTGCACCTGCTCCCGCAGTTTTTCGATCTCGGCCTTGATTTCGAGCGCCAGCCCGGTGATGGCGAGGGCCTCACTCTCGACGCCAGGCGTTTTCGATAACAGGGTGTTAGCCTCGCGATGCATTTCCTGGAGGAGAAAGTCCAGTTTTTTCCCCATCTCCCCGGCGCCATCCAAGAGTTTTGCAAACTGCTGAAGGTGGCTGCGCAGGCGATCTAATTCTTCACTGACGTCGCCACGTTCCGCAAGCAAGGCAGCCTCCTGCGCAAGCCGGGCGGGATCGATGGCCGTCCCGCCGAGCAGTTCCTTGAGTCGGGCTTCGAGGCGCCGCGCAAAAACGGGCCGAAGAGTGGCCGCCAGTTCGCGGACTTTTTCCGTCTCCTGGCCAATGCGAGCGAGGCGCGCGCGCAGATCTTCGATCAGGTGCCGGCCCTCGGCGCGCCGCATATCATCCAGCTTCTGGAGCGCTTCAAGCAGGCAGGCGTCGAACGCCTGGCCGAGGCGTTCTTGTTCGTCCGCCGCTTCCGGCACGGCGGCGGAAAGGCCCGCGATGACTCCGGGCAAACGCAAGATGGCGACGACATCCACATCCGCCGCGGCTCGAGACTGCTGGCGAAATTCCTCCGCGACGCGCATGTAAGTCTGAGCGAGTTCGCGATTGACCTGGACGGGCGCGGCGGCGCCTGGTTCCACGTTCACGTAAACCTCGACGTGCCCGCGATGAATCCGGTCCCGGAGGACCTGCCGCAGGCGTAGTTCATATAAGTCGAAGCCTTCGGGAAGGCGCAATTTCAAATCCAAGAAGCGGTGGTTGACACTTTTCACGCTGACGCGGACAGCCCAGCCATTTCGTTCACTGCGTGCCTGAGCGTAACCGGTCATGGATAAACATTCGGCCTTCTTGCCTGTTGCTGAAGATGATTGGGTCATAGGTGTTCCGCCGGTGCCGACACATTCGGAGGCGCAGTCTGAGCGGGGGCCAGAAAGTCGTCATCCGCAAATTGTAAATCGTGGAGGCGAGCATAGGTTCCACCGCGCGCCATAAGTTCGGTATGGGTGCCACTCTCGCGTATCTGGCCGTCCTCGAGGACAAGAATTTTATCCGCACGGCGGATGGTTGCCAAGCGATGAGCGATGACGAAAGTGGTGCGTCCGACCATAAGGTTGGCGAGAGCCTTTTGCACGTACATCTCGGACTCCGCATCCAGCTCCGAAGTTGCTTCGTCGAGAATGAGGATGGGAGAGTCTTTAAGTATGGCACGCGCGATGGCGATGCGCTGCCTCTGGCCGCCGCTGAGACGGGTTCCGCGCTCGCCGATCACAGTGTCATATTGCTGCGGCAATTCGCCGATGAAATCGTGGGCCAGGGCTGCTTGGGCGGCAGCTACGACGCGGGCTTTGGGAACATTCGTGAGCCCGTAACAGATGTTGTTCCACACCGTGTCGTGGAAAAGAATATTTTCCTGGGCGACCATGGCGATTTGTTCGCGGAGGGAGCGGATAGTGACTCCGCCGATATCTACGCCGTCAATTTGAATGGAGCCGGAAGTCAGTTCGTAAAACCGCGGGAGCAAATTTACGAGGGTAGTCTTTCCCGCGCCGCTTGAACCGACAAGAGCGACAACCTCGCCTTTGCGCGCTTCCAAATTGATTTCGCGCAGCACGGGAGTTGAATCGTAAGAGAAGTTAACATGATCGAACACGATTTTCCGAGAGAAGGCCGGGAGGAGCTTGGCATTCGGCGCGTCGTGTTCTTCCTCCGCCAGGTCGAGGTAGGAGAACACCAGCGTCGTTGCGCCTTGCGCCTGTTGGAACTGCTGGTAAATCGTTCCCATCCGCTTCACAGGCTCGTAAGACTTGAATAGAGCGTAGACAAAAGCCACGAAGAGGCCGAGCGTGAGCCCGTGCAATCGGATTCTTTGACGCGCATAGAGCAAGAGGAGCGCGATGACCACGGGCTGTAACAAATCCATCAACGGAGAGCTGAGCGCATAGGCGCGCACCCAGCGCAGGGTCTCCCTTAGTAGCCGTTGAGCCGCCACGCGGAACTTGCTGATCTCGAAGTCCTCCATGCCAAAAGCTTTGACCACGCGATTGCCGCTCACGGTCTCTTGCAGAATCTGGCTCAACTCGCCGAGGCGGTCCTGGCTGTTTGCTACAGAACGACGAATTTTTCGACCCAGTTTGCCCACCGGCCAGACCACCAGGGGAAGGAAGAACATTGATCCAAGGGCCATGCGCCAATCGATCTTGAGAAGCACGGCAAGGAAAACGAGGAGAGTAAATCCCTGGCGAAAGATGTCTGCGAGGTACTCGGAGAGAGCCAATCGCGCGCGCTCGACGTCGTTGATTACGGTTGAAATCAGGCGTCCCGCAGGCTGATGCTGGAAGAATCCGATGGGCTGACGGATGAGCTTGGCATAGAGCTGATTGCGGAGATCGGTGATGGCCGAATGGCCGATAGCCTGAATCAAGAAGCCACCGCCAAATTCTGCAACGGCTTTGGCAAAGAACACGAGGACGAGCGCGATGGAGACAACGGTCCAGACGTTGTGAATGGACGTTGGAAAGAATTGATTGAGGTAGATCGTACGATCGCTGAACGGGACTCTGAACAGCTCAAGTCTCGAGTCGCTTGCGGCTGGGTTCAGAACGCGGTCAAAGATAGGGGCAATGATAAGCGCGATTAGGCCTTCGGCGATCGCGACAAACGCCAGCAATACAACGCCGAGCAGCATCCGGACCCGGTAAGGCCGGACGTAACTCAGCAACCTTATTAGCTGCGGTGAAAGTAACCGCGCCACGTTGAAAGCCTCCAGACTATTCCATTTGGTACGCTAGTGTGCTGGCGTAGGGTGTGTCAAGTTTTCGAGAGCGGGATCGGCAACAGAGAAATTGAAAAACACCCCACTTGGTACAGCCGACAGTTTTTCTTGAGATCGTTCCCTTAGTTCGGCAGAGAAGCTCCCCGCGCTTCGATCAGGTCATAAAGGCGGACGTTACTGCGCCGGTAAATCTCAGATGATATTCTAACTCGGTGCGAGCAGACCACGTCCAGGATTCTGGAGCGTGACCGCCGCAGCCTGCTAGGGTTTGCAATATAAGAGTTCATGGAGACGGCTTTTGGCTACTGTCAAGATTCCTGCCGACCTGGAGACTGTCCTTAACGATGCGTGGGAAGTAGCCCGGAAGGTCCCAGGCCATCTTAACGAGAACGAAGCCCGCTTTCTAGGGTTGCTCACAGCGTGCGCGCCGGCTAGCGGGACGATCGTGGAGATTGGCAGCTTCAAGGGACGCTCTACCGTAATGCTGGCCAAGGTTGCTTCCCATTACGACCTGGGCCCCATTGTCGCCATTGATCCACACAATTCTCCCATTCTTTTGGATCACCACTCCGACCCGGGAGCGTCCTCTTATCAGGATTTTCTCAATTCAATCCGTGCGGCCGGGGTATCAAATCAAGTGGAATCGCACGTTGCGTACTCGAAAGAGGCGGCGAACTCGTGGAATCGGCCCATCCGGCTCTTGTGGATTGACGGCGATCACAGCTATGAGGGCGCCAAGGAAGATCTAGACGGATTCTTTCCTCACTTGGTGCCCCTTGGCGTGGTGGCGTTTCACGATGCGCTGAATGCGTTTCCTGGCCCAATCCGGGTATTTGTGGAAGACGTTCTCCGCTCGAATCGATTCGGGCCTGCTGGATTTGTTCAATCAATTGCTTGGGCTCAGTTTCGACCCGACGACGGGGCCGCGTTTCGAGAACCGCGATCGTCGCTCGCTCGCCGAGCCTCGCGACTTATCCCGTTTGTGGAAAGCGGTAAGGAGCTGCGTGGAATAGCGAAGAGACGTTACAAACTAAACCGCTTTCTAGTTCCGCACTCCGCAATTGACGCCCGTGAATGGGCGTCCCTGGTGGACTCGAACTGAGACTACGCTTCAAGGTTTCGAGAGATTCTGACATCGGAACATGAGCTTAATTCTGCGGCACAGCCCGGATACGAATTTACTTCTCGATGTCGCGATGCGTGACCTTGGTGGAGAAGCCGCGTTTCTCCAGGGATTTCTTGACCTGTTCGGCGAGCATGACGGAGCGGTGCTTTCCGCCGGTGCAGCCGAAGGAAATCGTTAAATAACTCTTTCCTTCGCGGATGTAGTGCGGAATGAGATAGGTGAGCAGGCCTTCGATGCGGCGGAGAAATTCTCCCGTTTGCGGAAACGAGCGGATGTACTTTTGGACTTTGGGATCCTTTCCAGTGTAGCGGCGCAGGCCAGGCACAAAGTGGGGGTTGGGCAAGAAGCGCACGTCGAAAACGAGATCGGCGTCTGATGGGATGCCGTATTTATAGCCAAAACTTACGACGTTCACGAGCATAGGGCGCTTGTCGGGGTTTTTGAAGCGCTGGGTGACGAAGTGACGGAGTTCGTGGACATTGAACTGTGTGGAGTCGATCACCACATCGGCGAGCTTGCGAATGGGTTCCATGAGAGTGCGTTCGTGGCGCAAACTCTCGCGAACGGACAAGGCTTTGCCGAGCGGATGAGGGCGGCGCGTCTCGCTGTAGCGGCGGAGGAGCGCATCGTCGGTGGCATCAATGAAAACCAGGGTAATGGGATGATCTTTGCGAAGGTGCTTGAGGAGAGGAGGAAGTTTTTCCAGTTGCACGCCTTCGCGGGCATCCACGAGGAGGGCGGCACGAGCAAAATCGCCTTCGCCGGCGGCGTGCAGCTCGGCAAAAATCGGAATCAGCTCAACCGGAAGATTATCGACGCAATAGAAGCCCATGTCCTCGAAAGCGTGGAGGACAGTGCTTTTTCCCGAGCCTGAGAGACCTGTGAGGATGACGAGTTGGTGCGCGTCGTGTCTTGTGGGCGGCTTCACGGAAGGAGGCAGCTCAACTCTTCACACGGCGCTGGTGGGTGCTGGGGATACGCATATCTTCGCGGTATTTCGCGACGGTCCGGCGGGTGACATGGATGCCAGCGTCATCGAGCTTTTTCGCGATTTGTTCATCGGTCAGGGGCTTGGTGCCGTCTTCTTCTTCAATCATTTTTTTGACGAGGCGCTTGAGGGTAAGCAGCGACATGCCGCCGCCCTCGGGGCCGTTCACGGCTTCGCTGAAGAAAGAGCGGAGTTCGAGCACGCCTTGTGAGGTGTGCGCGTACTTGCTGGCCACCGCGCGGCTGACCGTTGATGGGTGTACGCCAACTTCTTCGGCGACTTCCTTGATCATCATGGGCTTAAGCGCGTCCGGCCCGTGATCGAGATATTCGCCTTGACGGGCGATGATGGATTGGCAGACGCGCAGGATGGTGTGCTTGCGCTGCTCGATGTTTTTCATCAACTGAATGGCCGCAGTGAAACGTTCCTTGACGTAGTTGCGAACGTCGCGGTCGGCGGCGTCGCGCGCCAGGAGACGGCGGTAGGTGGGGCTGAGGCGGAGCTGGGGCATGTCGTCTTCATTCAAGAAGACTTGCCACTGATCATCGACTTTACGGAAATAAACGTCTGGTTCGACGAGGCGCGGTTCCGTTTTGTTGTAGCGCAAGCCGGGCCGGGGATCGAGCTTCTTGATGACCTCCAACGAGCGCTTGACGACTTCCAAAGGGCGGTTGAGCGCGCGGGCAATTTCTTTCAACTGGTTGGACTGCACTTGCTTCAAGTGTTCAGAAACGATCTGCTGGGCCAGAGTATTCTGCGGATCGAATGCTTTCAGCTGAAGCAGGAGGCATTCGCGCAAATCGCGCGCACCGACGCCGATGGGGTCGAAATCCTGGACGACGGCGAGGGCATCGTCGAGATCATCCTGGGAGAATTTGCCGTTCTGGACGAGTTCCTCGATGGAGGCCGTTAAATAGCCGTTCTCATCGAGGTTGCCGATGATGCTTTCGGCCAGTTCCTTGACGGATTCGGAGCAGATCGTGACGCTCAACTGCCAGGTGAGGTGTTCGGTGAGGCCGCTTGGAGAGGAGAGGAACTTTTCGAAGGAGGGCCGCTCGGAGACTTCTCTTTCCTGGGATTTACCGCCGTCGCCGCCACTGTCCAAATATTGGTTAAAAAAACTGCCGACATCGAACTCGTCAAAGGGATTAGCTTCGGGTTTCTCGGGAACCTTCTCGGTTTCCGCTTTGAGAAAAGTTTCGTCACTGTAATTGTCACTTTGGGTGGCTTCTTCGCTGAGTTCTTCGAGGACGGGATTGGCGATCATCTCCTGGTTGATCATCTCGCGGAGTTCGAGGCGATTGAGCGCGAGAACGCTCACCATTTGGACGAGGCCGGGCGTCAGAATCTGCTTCTGCGACACTCGTAGGTTGAGCTTGAGTCCTTGCCAGGCCATGGTCGATTCCGATTATCCCCTCAAAGTCTCCTGTTTCAAGCGTTAGTTCAGGCGGAAATGATCGCCCAGATAAACGCGGCGCACTTCCGCGTCGTTGCTTAATTCGAGTGGCGTGCCCTTCGCCATTATCTTGCCATGATTCACGATGTACGCGCGGTCCGTCACGTTTAGTGTTTCCCTGACGTTATGGTCAGTGATCAGGACACCGATGCCGGAGCGACTCAGATCCCGGATGATCTCCTGAAGGTCCTTTACAGTTAGAGGGTCAATGCCGGAAAAAGGTTCGTCCAAAAGAATAAAAGAGGGCTGCAAAGTGAGCGAACGAGCGATCTCGAGGCGGCGGCGTTCTCCGCCGGAGAGCGTGTAGGCTTTGCTGGTGCGCACGGTTTCGAGTCCCATTTGAACCAATAGCTCTTCGAGGCGATCGCGTTGCTGCTCGGGAGTGAGAGGGAGGGTCTCCAAAACGGCGAGCAGGTTTTCTTCGCTGGTCAGTTGGCGAAAGACCGAGGGTTCCTGGGGAAGGTAGCTGATACCACTGCGGGCCCTGAGATACATGGGAAGGTCGGTGATTTCGCCGCCGTTCAAGAGAACGTGACCGGAGTCTGGCCTGGCAAGACCGACTAGGATATAGAAGGTAGTAGTCTTGCCAGCGCCGTTGGGTCCCAAGAGCCCGACGACTTCACCCTGGCCGATCTCCAGTTCAACGTCATCAACGACCTTGCGACCGCGATAAGACTTGCTCAGCTCGACGGCCTGGAGTTTCAGCATACCTCGTCACGATCGGCCGCTCGGCGGCCGCGTCACTTTTGGACTCGGTGTTTCGTCAAAGTGCGTGAACCATTTTCAGAGTCAACGATGATCGTATCATCCGCTAAAAAGAAGGTCAATTGACGGCCCGTTGTCGTTCCCGCAGAACCGTCGTAAAGCGTGGGATTTCCTCCGCTCATAATGAACTTGCCGTCGGCAGCCGTATATTCTCCGCGGTCGGCCGTGGCGCGGCGGCCGCCCTGATCGACAATGACGCCTCCTGTTCCGACAGCGCGGTTGATTTGCTGCGCCCCGGAATTTGCGGAAGTTCCATTTGTACTGTTTGCGGGAGTGTTGTTACCGCGCGTGAAGTACAGATCCATTTCTGGAGCGCGGATCCGCTGATCGGGCGATTGGACGACGACGTTCTTTTCCAGATGGGCGATGCTTGTGGCATCGCTATAGGAAAGCGTCCCGGAACTGACGTGCCACAGAATGGGCTTCTTCACAGGCGCTTGAGGGGAGCCGCGTTGCGCCGAGGGAGGCGTCTGTGGGAAGACCGCGCGCACTTTTCCGGCTGCGTTGAGGATTTTGGTTGCGCGAAGCAGTTCAATGGAGTCCGCTTCTAGCACGGAATCGCCCTGCCACAGTCGCGCGTGACCGGAATAGACGGCGCGCCCAGTTTTCGAATTGCCCTGCATCGTGTCCGAGGAGATGTTGGCGGGCACTTGAGCGAGTTGCACAGCATTTCCGCTGGGCGAAAAATCGGTCGAGCGGACGCCACCTTCCGCTCGAATGTCTCCACTTGTACCGATGAACTGAATCTTGGGAGCGCGCGTCTCGGTGGTCGCGTCACGCGCGAAAGCATGTCCGGTCAATATTGCGGTCTGCGCGACCCGGAGGAACGTAACCTGATCCGCTTGGGCATTGCGGTCCCCTTCCTTCAATTTCGTGTTGCCTTGCAGATCCATCTGTGACCATCCACCGGTGGCGAGAAGCTGCGCTACGCCGTTCTTGGCGGTAGCCGTTTGAAGCGCGTGGCCTGCGATGGCGCGCTCCGTTTGCACGTTTCCGGTTGCGTCTAGCTTCTTGGGCTTGCCCTCCTCTCCGAACGCCAATTGCAACTTGTCCGCTTGCAATTTCGTGCGCGTGGGTGCGGCGCCGGCTTGCGCTGCTGCGTCGGTCCATTCCATGGTCCCTGCCGTAAGCGTCTCCGCACTCGCGGGTTTGCCGGATTGGCCGACTTTTCCTTCCGTGAACTCCATACGAAGCGCGCCTGTCTGAAGGGTTCGTGCGTCCCCGCTCTCGGCGATGCGCGACTTCAGCAGAACTCCGCCGTTGAGATTCAACTCTTTTGCCTGATTCTCACGCGGCCAGAGATCAAGTGACGCCGCATCCGCGTGGAATTCGTTCGATTCTTCCTTGCCAAGACGGGAGCCACGTACGCTTCCCATCCCATCCACGCGAGTGACCCATCCTTCCGTGGCAAACAGCGCGGTCAACTTGTCGGCGTTGACGAGGATGGTGTCGCCGCCGTGTTGTGATGCAAGTTCCGGCGGCTTGCCGTTCGAACCTGCGATGGCCAGGAGCCTGCGCGCGCGAAAGGCCGAGTCCATCTCGAGGGTCAGTTCTCCCGCGGTCAATCGAGCCGTGCGCGATTGGGCTTGTGTTGGCCCCAGAATATGGATCGTTCTTGCATCACGGCCGAATTCGAGACTCGTGCCGGTTACTTGGACATCCTCTTCTGTGGCCGATGACGCGGATTTTTTGTTCGCGTCTTGTCTCAATGGCGGTTTGAGTCTTAGCTGGACGCTTTGCAGGAGTCGCAGAGTCCCTTCTTCCGAATTGTATTCCGCTCCGACGGCATCTCCGCTCCCGCTCGGGAAGACAAAAGTCACCGGTTGATCTGTTTTTGCGGTGCCGGTGGCCCGGTCGAAATTCACGCCGCGAGTCTCGACATGCACGATCTGTGAGTCAGCCGTGGGATCTTTTACCGCTCGATCCGCGTCAGCCGCGCTCTCTAAATCGATCTGAACAGGTCCGTTGCAGGTAATACTGGCATTCCCCTTTCCTGCCTGGCAGCTTTGTGTGTGAATCGTGTCGTGCCTTTCACCGGCCTTTCCAAAAATCGTAACTTTCACGTTCTCTAGCAAGCTCGCTTCCATGTTTTTGAACTCCGTCGATTTCGCTGCTTCGACGGTGAAAATCTTGCGAGGGCCGTCCATTTTGGAAAAGGTCAGACCGCTGGATTGCTTCTCGACGTTCAGAGGCGCCGGCGGGGGCGCCTTTCTTCGGTCGCTGATTCTTTGCCAGCCGCGCTTTAGATACACGCCGGCGGTCAGGCAGGCCAGCAGCACGGCTACAGCCGCGGACCAGCGCGCATACCGCGCGGCTTCGCTTCTTCGCATAGTTTTAGTTAAGCAAAATTCTCAGGGACTGTATAGAACCTGGAGAGAAGAGCAGTCGAGCGGGGGAAGAGTTAACCGGCTGTCTCGGCGGCCGCCGTGGTCGTGTCCGGCAAGATGCCGATGTTTGCCGCGGCCACGCTGTCCCGGTTTGTATTTTTCACCAGGTACATGGCCTCATCGGCGAGGTGCAACAATCCTTCTTTAGTCCGCGAATCGGTCGGATAAGACGCAACTCCCAAGCTGGGTGTCACGTGGATGCCCAGCCCATCGGCATCGAGCCACACCGTTTCGCGGATGAGCTTATGGAGCCGGCGCGCCACGTTGAGCGCGTTGTCCTTGGAGGTTTGCGGCAGGAGAATCACAAATTCGTCGCCGCCGTAGCGGAAAGCAAAATCGATCAGGCGGCAATGAGCTTTGAGAGCGTTGCCGATTTCGGCGAGCAAGCGTGATCCGACGAGATGCCCGTGCGTGTCATTCACCTGCTTGAAATGATCCAGGTCGATGAACACCAGCGAGAATTGGTAGTTGTAGCGTTGCGAACGGTAGATTTCTGTCTCGAGGATGAAACCCATGTGGCGGGCGTTATAGAGGCTGGTGCAATCGTCGGTGATGGTTAGCTCGTGAATTCGTTTTACGTGCCGGGCATTTTCGAGCGCGATGGCGGCAAAGTCCGAGAGAGCCTCGAGCAGCTTGAGGTCGCGGTCGTCAAAACCTTCGGGACCGAGGCAGTTGATAAGTTCGATGACGCCGAGGCAAGTGTCGCGGAATTTAACGGGAACGGCGACGATGGATTGCGTTTCGGTCTTCGTCTTTTCGTCTACTTGGGAAAAGAAACGAGTGTCCTTCGAGGTGTCCGCAACGACTACGGTTTCGCCGTGCTGCGCCACCCAGCCAGCGATTCCCTGCCCCACCTTGATGCGAACGTCTTTCAAAGCTTGGGAGGCCTTGCCAACCGCCAGTTCGAAATAGAGTTCCTGCTTGGACTCATCCAACAGGAGCAAAGACCAATTGTCCGGGCGCAGGAACTCGTCGATTTTCTCCATGATGGTGCGGAGAACCTGGTCGAGCTGGAGCGAAGAGGTCAGCGCCTTCCCCAACTCCTGGAAGATGGCGACTTCGCCCGCCTCGCGTTGCTCGGCGGAGACCGCGGGATTGCGGCGGCGTTCCACGGCTGGAAACTGATTTACTTCGTCCACGCTCTGTTGGTCCCTGCTTTGAAAGTTTTACAGGCCAGACTTTAGCCGCCGCGGCAGACAACACCACGAGCGCGATTCGAGGCTGTTCCGCGAATCTTTGTCAGTATAGGCGCCTCGCAAAAAGAGGTGCAAGAATCTCGTGGTACAGGCGTGGCCATCTTGCCATCGGCAGGTACGGGGCATAATGACAGTCTCTCTGGGGTGTCAAACGTTCAGCGGACAAACGAGTTGTCGGCACCTTCGCGCAGCACTAGGCAGCCGGAAAGCATGTCGTGGAGCGCGCTTGCTGGGTGTCAGGCCGACATAGAGACAGTCGATGACGAAATAATAGCCGCCCAAGACGGGGACGTGCACGAACAGGCGGCCTCCGCAGAAACACAGGCTGGCTTACCAGAAATCCACGGGGTTGCCGGCGGCGTCGGCTACATAAAGCCCCAAGAAGCGCTTTCCCAGAGTTGCATGCCAGCGGGAACTCTCCGAGAGAGCAAAGTACAGCCAGCTTTCGGCTGCGAAAAAACATACACAGAGGAAGAGGAAAGTCGCCCCGACTGTGCGAGCGTCTCGTTAAGACGCGTTCCCGCGCGATGATTGAACAAGGGATTCGAGATTCCCATGCCTGCAGCCAAAAAGGAAATAAAGATCGCGAATGGGACCACGAGAAGAACCAGATCGATGATTCCGGCGATGAGACGAATCCAAAATCCTGCGTGAGGCGGCGGGCGAGCATCTGGAAGGTTTGTGCGCGGTGTATCCATTTGTTCTCTTAAGATGCGCTCCGCAAGCTCACATTTCGGAAATCAGAGATTCTTGAAGGCTCAAATCTAGAGCGGCCTCAGAGCTACCGGCTTCTTCTGATTTCCTTGACCCCGTGCCCCAGGCGGCGGCGCAGAAGCGTCCTGAGAGTGACCCCGTCGGCATAGCCGACTCGTCCAGCGATTTCGTCGACGCTCTCATCCGTCGTCTTGAGGAGATGCACCGCGCGTTCCACGCGTAGCTCCTGAAAATAAGTCAGAGGCGACTTTCCCAGCACGGCTTGCAGGCGCCTCGCCAGTGTTCTCTTGCTTGACCCGGTAGTTGCCGCCGCATCGCAGAGCGAAAACCCATGCGTCAGCCGGCCTCGCGCCCAGCGCTCGAAGCGCTCGACGAGCGGATCGGAGTGGGCAAGATGATCGACCAGGATGTAAGCAGATTGCGCGGGCCGCGAGTCGACGACCAGATACTTTGCCGTTAAAGCGGCAAGCCTCGGGCTTTTCTGCCGGATGATCCACAACGCTAAGTCCATGTGGCTCAGGGCCGCTCCGGCCGTGACAATTTCCCCGGATTTTACAATCATGTGCGACTCATCGAGTCGAACCTTCGGATATCTCTGCCGAAAGAAAGGAGCCAGCCACCACGTTGTCGTCGCCGTTTGCTGGTCGAGCAATCCCGATTCAGCCAGGACAAACGTCCCGACACAAGCGGCGGCCGTACTTGCGCCGCGATCCGCCCATGAGCGAAGCGCTTTGACTGCGTCGCTCACATCCGATCTGGCGAGAGCCACTTGCAGGGGGCCTGGCATTTTGCATCCAATCGCTGGAACCACGACCCAGTCCGGAACGGAGCGTACGGACGAAGGAGCAACCGGAACAACAAGCCCCTGCGATGTTTTGACCGCCTTGCGCACGCCCACGATGGCAACCTCAAATCGCGGCGAAGCCAATCCCGACATTTCCGCAAGTTCGTTGGCGGTCTGAAACGCATCCAGCACGGTCGCCAAGCCCGTGTCAAAGACTCCCTCGAGCGCGAGGATATGAATCTTCATGGCAAATATGATATCAATTTTGGCGTTCTTGCCAATGGCTAAATCCAGAAGTAAGAGCTATCTTGGGTACTGTTGACATGTATCCGGAAAAGGAGAAAAGAGATGGTTAAGCTCGCGCTGTTCGCACGTTTGGAAGCAAAGGCAGGGAAAGAAAAGGATGTGGCGAAGTTCCTGGAAACAGGGCTTGCGCTGGCCAATCAAGAATCGACAACTCCCGTATGGTTCGCATTACGATTGGGGCCGACGACCTTTGGTATATTCGACGCGTTTAAGGACGAAAGCGGACGCCAAGCCCATCTGAATGGTCCAATCGCCGAAGCGCTCATGGCGCAAGCGCCAGAATTGTTCTCGAAGCCCCCCGCAATCGAACAGATTGAAGTTCTGGGCACAAAACTTCCCTGAAATCGGGGCGTCTCAGGGTTACAAGCTTTCCATTCTCGCTTGTACGTGCGTTGTTTGACACTGCCGCGGGACACCGCCTATAGTTTCGTCCAGGGGATTTTTCGCGCCTTGCGCGGACCCGATAGGAGTCCCGCTGGAGAACCGTCTTACGGTCACACCTGACCTGCCTAAATAGGGTCCTCCGGATAATGAAGGCAGAGAAAAGGGCGCTCGCCGCAGCCGGTTGGTTTGCGATGGCCGCGATGTTCGATCGCCCCGCTGCCCCGCGAGTATCGGCGGAGGATAGGTTTCGATTCATGGCCAGGGGAACTTTTGGCGAACGCCTGAAGCGTGAGCGGGAGATGCGCGAAGTTTCGCTGAAGGAAGTCACGACGGCCACGCGCATCGGCCCGCGCTTCCTTGAAGCCCTCGAAAACGAAGAGTGGGAGAAACTCCCCGGCGGCATATTCAACCGCGGATTTGTGCGTTCCGTCGCGCGTTATCTTGGCCTCGACGAAGAAAATCTGCTTGCCGAGTACGACCTCGCGCACGGCGAGCCGAGCATGCCCGCTCCTCAGCCTTACGAGAACAAAATTCCTCGCCCGCCGATTTGGGTGCCGATTCTCGCCGTCCTTGGGTTGCTTGCAGTACTTGGGGGTCTCATCGCGGGCGGCATCTATGGATGGCGACGCTATGCCGCTCATCGCGCGGCGAAACGCTCGTCATCCTCCTCATTGCTGCCTGCACAAATCCGCGCTGAAGCCGGTGCAGCAACTCCGTCCGCCGCTGCGGATCCAACTTCTAGGGCCGCAGCTGGTTCGGCCTCCGTTCCCCTGGACCTTTCCGTTTCGACGTCCGCAGCCACGCGCGTGCGCATCGTCGCCGACGGAGCGCTCTTACTCGACGGCGAGTTGCCCGCGGGGGAAACGCGGCACTATTCCGCCAGCAAACAGTTTGAAGTGACCGCGGCCAATTCCTCCGCGGTGTTGCTGGAATTGAACGGGCGGGCCATGCCTCCCGTTGGAAGTCCGGGAGCCTCCGGTACAATAGTACTTAGCCAGATGGATTTAAGGCAGGCGTCCGGTGGAACCCCTTAGCCCTGAAGTGCTCGAAGATCTTCGTGCAGGCCGCGCGCCTCGCGAGCGCAAAATCGCAGTGTGCGCGGGCGGAGCGCATCTGGCGCCCGCAGATCGGGCGGAAATCTTGGCCGTGCTCGCAGGAGATGCCGACGAGATGGTCTCCGAGCGCGCCCAGCAAGCCATTCTCTCGCAGCCGGTGGAATCCTTTGTGGAAGCCCTGAAGCGCGAGAAGGCCATCCCGGCGCTTTTCGCATATGCCGGGAAGCATTTCGCAGACAAACCTGGCATCTGCGACGCCATGGTGCAGAACAAACATTGCACGGCCGAATTCCTGATTCCCGTCGCGCGGCACCTTTCTTCCTTCGGCATCACAACACTCATGGAGGAATTGGAACGTGTTAGCGAATCCCCGGCGCTCGCGGCTGCACTTGAACATTCCTCGTCAATCACCGCGGACCAGAAGCATCAGCTCCACGAACTGCTAGGCTCCGCGATGGACGCAGCGACTCTGGCGGAAGCAGCGGCCGAAGCTGAGCCCGACGTCGTAAAGCGTCAGACGCTCATCGAGCGGCTCGCCAAGATGAACGTGTCGGAACGCGTACAATTTGCGATCAAAGGCGGATCGGAGGCGCGGCGCACGCTGATTCGTGACTCAAATAAGGTCGTCCAGCGCGCCGTGCTGCAATCGCCTCGTCTAACCGATCAGGAAGTCGAGGCCTTCGCCTCCATGACCAGCCTGACGGACGAAATTCTTAGGCTAATCGCCGGCAACCGGAAGTTTCGAAAGAACTACACAGTCGTGCGCAATCTACTAAACAATCCAAAAACGCCTTTGGACGTCTCGCTGCACATGCTTCCGATGGTCAACGTCATGGATCTCAAGAAACTGACTACCAACAAAAACATACCGGAGACTCTCCGCACCACCGCCGGCAAGCTTCAACGAACTCGCACTGAACTCAAGAAATAGTTCTGCCGTGCGGGCTGCTATTCTGCCGCGATGAAAGAGCATCGCCGTTCAGCCGTTTTCGCTTTACAATTGTGCGCGGGAGCCTGCCATCATGTTTTTTCCATTCAAGCTTCACAGAAGTGCGGCGATCTTCTTGCTCGGCATTTCCGCCGCGTTGCCTGTTGCATCCGTTCTCTGGTCAGCGCAGAGCAACGAAGGGAATCAAGAAAAAGCAGCGGAACCCTGGGGCACGGCGCAAGTTCTCCAACCTGCTGACTTCGCTGGCGAGATTAGAAAGGCCAAGGGCGAGAGCGCTCCGACCATTGTCTATGTGGGCTTTCGGACACTATTCGAGGGCGGGCATGTTCACGGAGCGTCATTTCATGGCACGGCTTCCAAGGGAGAAGGCCTTGCGGAATTGAAAAAATGGATCGCCACGCTGCCGCGCTCCACGAATGTGGTCATCTATTGCGGCTGCTGCCCCTTCGATCGCTGCCCGAACATCCGGCCTGCTTACACAGCTCTGCGTGAAATGGGCTTTACCCACTTGCGCGTGCTTGTCCTTCCGACAAGTTTTGCGGCGGATTGGGTCGAGAAGGGCTATCCAATGCAGAAGGGGCTGTGATGAATTGCGTCCGCTTCGAGGATTCTTTCAAATCTTTCGCAAAACCAGGCAGCTCGCAATCATGTCATGAATAGCCTGCTTTTTCTCGGTAAAGCCGGCCATGATGTAGCCGATCATGAGAGGAATCATGCCGGTGATGATTTTTGCGAAGTAACGTCCCGAGGCCCGGCCAAAAGAAATCGGTTGCCCGCTTATGTCGGTAACCTTCAGATTGAGGATCTTCTTACCCAGCGTGGCCTGCCAGGAAGAACTCTCTGAGAGTGCGTAGTAGAGCCAGCTGACGACAAGGATGATTCCAAAGAAGCCGAAAATAAACCCGATCCCCATAAATGCAGCTACATTGTCACTTATATCCTCGCCCGAACCAATCTTGCTCAGGGCGGCGCCGGCACCGGTTAGGATAAAAAGAGGCACCAAGAGAACCAGAAAGGCCGCGCACGAAACCAATCCATCAATGAGGTAGGCGACGAATCGCAGCCAGAAACCGGCATACTCCACGCCGCCGTAGTTTGCACGTGCGGGCACTACCGCAGCGGGCGGAATTGGCACAACAGGTGATAACGACGGAAGCGCTGGCACGAAACTGGAGATTGCCTGGCCGCACGTGGAGCAGAACGCCGTCGTCGGGGAAATCTCGCTTCCGCATTTTGAGCAGTACACAATGGCTCCTTTTCGTACGAGTAGCCAAACACGGCGATCGTTGCGGAAATCCTACTTCCCCTTACGGCGCCGGTCAATCACGCGCGGCACCATCGGTTCCCAGGCTCGCACCGATCACATTTCGTCCCGATTCGATCTTCTGAACTGTTATACGTTTATGGGTCTTCATTCGTTCAATCCTTATAGAAACTTTTTGTGTTCTGAAGCAGCCAAGTTGCCGTAGGGCACCGCGGAGGGTGAACGAAAGCTGACTAGCTTTCTGCCTGGTCAGCTCAAGCCAAACGGCTCCTCCCGCGACCTGAGTCCATTACAGCTTAGGGTGCTTGCGATGGAATCCCGCAGCGTCTTGGTAGGCCCGCGCAAACGCCAGCAGCCTCGCTTCCCCGTATAGATTCCCAAGGAACGTGAGGCTTACTGGTGTTCCGGGCCCTCCAGTATTTTGAAAATCGCCTGGATCGTCTGTCGGAGGCTTCGGCGCGTCGTTGCCTCGGAAGCCGTTTGGCAAAATCACGGCGGGGTGGCCCGTGAGATTTGTAATCCTGAGCTGGTCGCTGCCGGTGGGCGCTACAATTACGTCATACCCATCAAACATTTTTGCAACCGCATTCATCGCGAGCCGCCGTGCGCGACTCGCCTGAATATACTCGACCGCCGGAATAAAGCGCGCCGAACGGAAGGAATTGGGCCAGTCAAAAGGTTTCTGTGCGGTGAGCAGCTTGTCTCTCCCGGTCCGCGTCAGTTCATCAAAAGCCGCGGCTGCTTCCGCCGTCAACATGGTCACCATGGATTGGTACGGATATTTCGGCAGCTCAACCGGAATGAGATTGACGCCCATCTCTTTTAACTTTGCAAACGCCGCATCGTTGTATTTCTTGTCGTATTCCGCGCGGGCTCGGCCAGCTTCCCTGCGCCCTTTCTGTTCGTCCCGCTTCTTTTGCTCCTCGGGAGTCGCCGCCGGTTCCTCTTTCGCGCCCTGCTGCTGATCCTCCGGCTTTGGCTCGAACTCTGCTTTCAGGTATCCCACGCGCAATTTGCGCCAGTCGAGCGTGGCATCCCAATGGAATGCCGCATTCTTCACGCTGGGGTCCGCGCCGTCTGGTCCGTAAATCGCTTCGAGCACGAGGGCGCAATCTTCCACCGCGCGGCATATCGGGCCGAGCTTGTCCATGCTCCAGGAAAGCGCCATGGCGCCCGTCCGTGGCACGAGTCCGAAAGACGGCCGCAAGCCTGTGCAACCGCAACGTGTCGACGGCGACGAAATAGAGCCGAGCGTCTCCGAACCGATGCTGAACGCCACACATCCCGCGGCCGTCGCGGAGGCCGGTCCTGCAGACGAGCCGCTCGACCCTTGCCCCGCATTCCAAGGATTCCTCGTCACGCCGCCAAACCAGTGGTCGCCCTGCGCCAGAGCACCGAGCGTCAGCTTCGCAACCAATACCGCGCCCGCTTCGTCCAGCCGTTTCACGACCGTAGCATCCTCATCGATCATCTGGTTTTCGAAGCCGCCTGCACCCCAAGTCGTCCGGTAACCCTTTACTGCCAACAAATCTTTTGCGCCCCACGGCAACCCGTGCAGCAGACCTCGATATTTCCCAGTCGCAATCTCACGGTCTGCATTTTTTGCCTGGGCGAGCGCGCGGTCTTCGGTCAGGGTCACCACAAATTTCAGCGTGGGATCGTAACGCTTCAACCGGTCCAGATACATCTGCGTCAGCGCCAGAGAAGAAACCTTTTTCGTACGCACCAACTCGGCCAGTTCGCGCACGCCGGCGAATGCCACATCTTCCAAATTCTTCGGCGCACTCGGCGCAGCAATAGCCGAGGGCTTCGAAATACGGGAGGGTCGCCGCTCGGTTTCAAATTTCATCCCCGGCAGCACCGGGTCAAAAATCAGGCAGGGTACGACCGAATTCGGAATGTGCAAGGCATAAATCGCCTCGTAATTTTTAGCTTGCTGGTTCAGGTTGTCCAGCATCATCTCTTTATCTTCCTCAGGGATGGGCACGTCGGCGATGGCGGCAGCACTGTCGATCATCTCTTTGGTGATTTTTGTCGCGCCTTGTGCTTGCGCTTGCGCCCATAAAACGCCTGGGAACAGAGTCCCGCCCAGCCCTAATCCCGAACAAGCACTCAAGAAGCTTCTGCGATCCAGCATCGGTTTCTCTCCTTGGCACACTACCGGCGGGCGATTGTAATACAGGTACGGGCTTCCTTTGTCTGCGCAACTCAGATCTCGTCCATCGCAGAGTGAATTAAGAAAAACAGCGTCCGGAAGAGAACTCTCTCCGGACGCTGCTTGAGACTGCTGCGAGATGTTACGTTCTATCTCTTGTCGAACTTGAGGCATTCCTCGAGCTGGTGAATGGCCTCGTCCGTCGCCCGGATAGCTTCCACGCGATGCCCACCGAAATCATGAGCCGCATGCTCTAGGTGTTCCTTGGCACGCCGCAACGAGGCAATCGCTTCGTGGATTTCCGGATGCGGTTCCGCCGGCGTTGCCGTCGTGGTGTTTGGCTGCGGAGCCGCTGTGGGCACGGCATTAGCATTGGCCTTATTCGGAGCGGCCGGAGCCGACGCCGTGTAGGCAAGTGCTACGACCAGAGCCACCACAGCAAATGCAATCAGGATTCTCGTTCTCATGAACTACTCCTCCTCGTCCGATTTATGGCTCGGACAGCCTTAGGTTCCTCAATCCACCGTCTGCACATTCGCCATGAGGAAGCGTCGAACCTGATCGCGGCAGATGCGCCAAAGAGGTATGTCCGGCTCACACGAGCCGTTCTTCTCTATCTTTCTTAAGGTATTTTTCGGCGCCGGCATACGAGAATTTTTGGCACTGCGCACAATCAGAGAACACCCGCCGCGGCGCTTGACTCGCATTGGCCCTGCAGGTCCTTACTCAGTTATTGGGAGCGCGAATGCCACGTAGACTCCGCCGGATGGTGACTTTGGATCCTTGCCCCCTCCCGCGGCGATCACAACATATTGGCGTCCATCCACGGCGTAAGTCGCCGGAGTTGCATTCCCGGAAAAAGGCAGCGTCGTTTCCCATAACATCTGCCCGGTGGCTTTGTCATACGCCCGGAATTTCTTGTCAAAGTCACTCGCTCCGATGAAAACCAGGCCTCCCGCAGTTACCACAGGACCTCCGTAGTTTTCCGTACCCGTATTCCTTAGGCCCTTCGCCGCCAACTCCGGATACTCCCCCAGGTTTATTTTCCATTCGTATTCACCTGTGTTCAGATTGATAGCGCTGAGCGTGCCCCAGGGCGGCGCGATGGCAGGATAACCATCCGGGTCGAGAAATTTGTTGTACCCCGTAAAGCGATACTTCATTTCCGGTGGCGGAGGTTCCGAGCTTGGCAGCTCTTTAGACTTTCCGCTCATCAGAAAATCGACCAACGCATAGAGTTGGCCGTCATCGAAATTGGCGAACGCTGGCATCCTGCCTTTGCCATTCTTGATCGTTGTCCCAATCTGCTGCGGCGATAAGCGGTCCGCTACGCCGATGAGCGATGGCATGGCAGGAGGCGATCCGGCTAGTTTCTCGCCATGGCAGACGCTGCACTGGCTCAGATAAAGCGATTTGGGGCTGTTTTCTCCGCTGTCCGGGGCCAGTGCTCCTGTCCATGCCATTTCGTTGGCATTCACATACAGAATCGCAGTCTGCGTGTCGACGGCCGAGCCGCCCCACTCGGCGCCACCGTCAAATCCGGGAAAAATCACCGTGTCTTTCCCCACGCTGAACGGTACGAACTGCCCCTCGCTCCGGAATTTCCGAAAAATATCGAGTGCCCATTGGTGCGCTTCAGGCGTGCGAGTCGTCAGCATATCCTCGCTAAGAAATTGCCGTGCAAACGGCGCGGGCCTAGCGGGCAACGGCTGCTCGGAAGCCGCGACTTCGCCCGGAACAGTGGTCAGTGGATATTTGCGGTATTCAATCGGAAAGAGCGGCTTTCCGCTCACCCGATCGAACACATAAACGAATCCCTGCTTGGTCGTCTGCGCTACGGCGTCGACTTCTTTGCCGTCGCGGTTCACCCTCACGAGCGTGGGCGCCGACGGAAAATCGCGGTCCCACAAATCGTGCTTCACTCCCTGAAAGTGCCAGATTCTCTCGCCCGTTTCCGCATTCAAAGCGATCAGGCAGTTCGCGAATAGATCGTCGCCCGCGCGGTTGGCACCGTAAAAGTCAAACGCCGCCGAGCCTGTCGGCACATAAACAATTCCGCGTTTCACATCGACAGCCATGCCCGCCCAGTTGTTCGCCGCACCGCTGTACTTCCACGCATCCTTCGGCCAGGTCTCGTAACCAAACTCCCCGGGGTGCGGGATAGTGTGAAATGACCATCGCAATCTCCCGGAGTGCACGTCGTACGCGCGAATGTCTCCGGGCGCCGCTGGCAGGGTTTCCGGATTCCGCCCGCCAACAATAATCATGTCCTTGTAAATGGTGCCGGGGCTCGTTAGGACGACGGACTGTTTTTCGGGATTGCGCCCGAGATCCCCGCGAAGATCAATCCTTCCAGCTTTCCCGAACGTTGCGATCGGCTTGCCTGTGGTTGCATCCAGCGCATAGAGAAAGTTCACTACGCCAACGAGGATGCGCTTGTCCTTTTCCCTCGACCAGTACGCCAGACCACGATCGGGTTGCGTCCCCTTAATCCCGGAATCAAATTCCCATTGCAATTTGCCGGTCGCTGCATTCAATGCAAATACTTTCTGCGTCGGCGTGATTCCATATAGAACGCCTCCGATAATTATCGGGCTTGTTTGCAGCCCGCCTTGTTCACCCGTGTCGAAGCTCCATGCGACTTTGAGTTCTTTCACACTCTCGCGGTTAATCTGCGTGAGACTGGAGTAGTGCGTGTTCTCCGGCGCTCCTCCGTATGCCTGCCAATCGCGCCTGTATTCGCTCGGATTCCCGAGACTGGACTTGCCAGACGATTGGGAACTACCGGCGAAAACCATGAGCCGCGCCGTGATGAGAAAACTCGAGGTCGCGAGCGCTCCCCAAACTGCGAGTGCCTTGCTTGATGGGATTTTCATGCTGTAAGTCCGCCGTGTATCGCGACAGTGCCTCGCTGCGAGGAACAGCCTCCGACGACGCCGTATCTTACTCCGGAATGAATCGGCGCAGTTTCTGAATCTGAATCTTTGAATCCTGGTGGCAACGTCTCGCCGGGCTGATATAATCCGCGCGATTTGACGTTCAACTCCGCCAGCTAACGCGCAAACGAGGCAAACTATGTTCGCACCTCTTCCGTATCTGATCGCTTCCCTGATGTTCCTGGCGCTCGCGGCCGGAGGCGGACGTGTTCCTCCTCCGGCTTCGCACGGAGTCCTCGTGGTAGCTAACCAGAAGGAGCACACCACTCTCCTCGTCGATCCTGAAACACGCCAGGAGCTTGCCAAAATCACGGTCGGCGTGAATGGTCACGAAGTCGCCGTTTCACCCGACTCGCGTTTCGCCTACGTCCCTATTTACGGCAATTCCGGTGTCGGCAAACCCGGGACAGACGGCACCTCTATCGATGTCATCGATTTGCACGAACGCAAACTCACCGCCACCATCGATCTCGGTAAGCCGCTTCGTCCTCATCGCGCCGATTTTGGCCCCGATGGTCTGCTCTATGTCACGGCAGAGCTCGCCAAGGCCGTTGACGTGATCGACCCTGCCACACGCAAGGTCATCGCGGAGATTCCCACCGGTGCGCCAGAATCCCACATGATCATTATTTCCCCCGATGGGCACCGCGCCTACACCGCCAACGTCGGCGCCGGCAGTGTCAGCGTTCTGGACCTGCAGAAGCGCACTTTGATCACCGTCATCCCCATCGCAAAAACAGTCCAGCGCATTTCGATGTCTCCCGATGGCAAACACGTTTTCACCCACGATCAAGACACACCGCGCATCGCCGTCATCGACACGGCTGCCAACAAGGTCGCCAGCTGGATTTCCCTACCTGCAACCGTCTATACCTCCGTGCCGACCTCGGACGGTCATAGATTGCTGGCCGCGTCGCCATCCGGAAAACTTTTTGTCATTGATCTGGCCATCTCAAAAGTCGCCGAATCTTTTGATATCCCAGCCGCTACAGGTGAACTCCTGCTCACGCCTGATGGCAAGTTTGCCTTCGTAAGCTGTCCGCAGGCCGGAACGATCGAGGTATTCGACGTGTCCGCCGGCAAACTCCTGCAGCCGATCAAGCTCACTCCGGGCGTGGATGGTCTGGCGTGGGCTTCGGCGATTCCCTAATTTCTGCAGAGGAACGAACATGGCTTATCTCACGCGGAACACTCGGATGACTCGCCCATGAACATCGATTGGATCCGCGATTTATGTCTCTCGTTTCCGAACACGACGGAACAGATCCAATGGGGCGACGATCTCGTCTTCAAAGTGGCCGGCAAGATCCACGCAATCACGGTCCTCAAGCCCGCCAAAGTTTGGCTTTGCTTCAAGGTTTCCCCGGATAAGTTCGTGGAGTTGATAGAACGTCCAGGCGTCATTCCCGCGCCTTACCTGGCTCGCGCGAAATGGGTCGCATTGGAAACGAAGGATGCGCTTTCCCCAGACGAGCTTGCGCTCTTGCTGCGGGAGTCTTACGACATGGTGGTTGCCAAACTGCCCAGGAAAACCCGTGAAGCCCTCGCAAACGCACGGCCCTCCGGGCACAAGCACCGCTACAAGAGCGCCAAGACAAAGCGGAGATTCCCGAAACCACACCGGAAAACAAAAAAGCCCTCTCGGTCAGGAGGGGGCTCGTAGTTTTCGCCCGTCTTTAATTTATTTATGTCGATGCTACGCGGAGGCCTTGGAATCGATCGTGCGCCGCAACGGCCTGGCTCCGGGCAGAGGGAAACTCATGTGCCAAAAATTTGAGTCCGCGGAAATAAACTCGACTCCTACGTGAGCTTTGTTCTCACGGTCGCGCCTGACGGAAACTACTCTGCACTCCACCGTCCGGTCGCTGTTTTCATTCACCAGGATGAGCATCTGTCCTACCACCACTGGTTGCTCGATCTGCAGCAAGGCCCCGTGGCGGTTCACCGACTGCGACTTCGCCTTCACGCGGAACTTATCGCCGCTCTCATCCTGTCCGTGCACAGTTATTGGAACCGTGATGCAGACTCTCAACGTCCGTCGCCGCTCTTTACATCGAAAATGAAGTATGGCCATGAAAGACACTAACCTCGCGGTTGAGCTTGACCACTCGGGAACCTAAGCCTGCCCATACTGGACTGGCTTCAGCGTCATCACTTTTGCAAACATGGCGCCGAAGTGAACGGTCGACACGAGCGAGGAAACCAGCACGAACGTCGTCCACATTGTTCGTATTTTGAATTCTGGCCCTGGTCCCAGCAATAGCGAGACGGTACCAAATAACGGTTATTGCTCCGGTACTCTAGTACGTTACTCGTTACAGTGCAACCCCATTCTCAAATAGCACCCGCTTCAGTTAGTGAATGCGAACGTCCAACCGTTTCGCGCTCCTCAAAATGATGCCTACTGTGCTCCGTGTGCTCTCTTTGCCGAAATGGGGCAATTCACGACGGACAGCTCCCATTAACGTGTTTATTTACTATGACTTATAGTGGAGGCCCCGAGAATCGACCTGGTCCCCATCTTCGAGATTCACGAATTCTGCCTTCCAAGGCGTGGCCTCCAAGTCCAATCGTGCCAGAGTTACTGGCAGTTGGAACCGCCTTGGTCCTGCGCTCCCTGGGTTGATGTAAAGCACGCCATTCTTCTCGTACTGTTCCGGCTTATGCGAGTGACCACTCACTACAATCTGAATACCCCCGGCAGCTGGGTTTAGGTCTAAGTCCTGCAAAATATGCAACATGTAGATGGTTACGGAACCTGCCCGGACAATCTCACGAATTGGAAATGCCTGCGCCCACGTACCCTTATCCACGTTTCCGCGCACGGCGATCACAGGAGCAAGGGTTTTCAAAGTTGCAAGGATTTCCGGTCCACCCACGTCCCCGGCATGGAGGATTAGATCGGAACCACGCAGCGCACGCACGGCTTCTTCGCGCAGCAGTCCATGCGTATCCGAGATCAGCCCGAGGATTCTTATTTCCTTACTCAAACTTTTCCGCGGCAAGCAGGTATGACGAGTCGCCTGTCATGATTTCCAAGGCTTCCCGAAATCTACTTGATACTAAGCACGCTCAAGAGGTCCAGCGCATTCACCCGTGCGCGCTCCACCGTCAATCCCCAATGCAGATGAGGACCAGTGACACGGCCCGTTGCGCCGACCTTACCCAGAATCGCACCGGCTTCCACAATATCGCCGGCTTTCACATCGATTTCGGAGAAGTGACAGTAAAGCGTGTAAATGCCCAAACCATGATCGACGATTACCGTGTTCCCCGCGAAAAACAACCCTTCCGCAAGCACGACGCGCCCTTTTTGCGAGGCGTGAACCGGAGTGCCCGTCGGCGCGGGAAAATCCACACCGCTATGCGGTGAACCCGGGTGCCCATTCAGAACACGCCGCCTACCAAAGTTCGTTCCCTTTACCACCCCGTCCAACGGCGCGCGAAATGGCCCATCCCACAACCTCTCCGGCGTCACGCTGTCAAAGATCTCGCGAAGCCGTTTTGTTTCCGCCTCCGCACGCGCCTCTTGCTCCGGATTCGGCTCCACAAACTGTTTCTTAACAGTCAGATTTTCCGTCGCGAAATGTCCTTCTTTCACTTCCACCATCACGCGGCAGCTCACTCGTTCGCCGCTCGGCATTTGCGCCGCTACTGTGAACTCGTACTTCCCTGCCGCCTTTTCCAGATCCACTCCCAGCAATGCCTGCCGCACATCTGGACTTGAAGCTCCTTGCTCCTTCTCTCGCTCCTGCCAAAATGGTACGTCGCGCCCATTCCATTTGGCGATTACTTCGCCCAGTGGCTTCGGGCTGCGTATCTGCACCAGGAGTAGACTTCCTTGAGCCGTGGCTGGCGCGCTGAGCCGCAGTTCCAGCCCATTTCCGCACTCCTCCGCGCGCGCCGCGGCAGCAAGCAAGAGCATCATGCCAATAACTATGGATGCCCCAAGCCCGAAGCGAATCCTTCTAAGAACAACCTCGACAAGTCTCATCACTGCGGCCGCATGGCCTGAACGCGCGGTTCCAGCTTCTTGAAATGTGCCAGGCCCACTTTTGATCCCAAGATCGCTTTTTCAAAGGCGAGCAGCAACTCGGGATTCTTAGTCTTTTCTCGGAGCTCCTTCAAAAACGGCCGGACCTTGGCGTAAATAAAATACAATTCCCCGCAAAACGCGGGATCAAAAAACAGCTTCTCACTCACCACGCCGCTCGACACAAACGAAATGGCGATTCCCCAATAACTCAGCACCTGCCTCAGCCAATTGTTCTCTTCTGTCCCTAACGACATTCCGAGCTTCATGAACTCATCCGCATCTTTCGGCCAAAACTTCGTCATCCACCATTGCCGCGCTTTCCGCATCTCTGGTTCTCGCCTCAAGTCGTATAGCTCAAGGATCAACCGTGCATCGTCGGCAGTCGGTTTCTTCGGCATCGTCTTCTCCTAAGTCCTTCTGGCTGATGATTCTACCTTCTGGCTGCGCATTTTTGCTCCCGGATTCTTCATTCTAGTTAACGTCCCAAATCCAGCCTCTCCAGCACAGTTGGCCCTAAATGCTCCGCCTTGCCTCCCATGAGCTCAAACTTCTCGCTATTTACTCTCCGGGCCAGGTCGGGGATGATGCAAGCTCGAAAATCGAATCCGTGCCGCTGATCAGGAGAGCCTTCATGCGCAAAGACGTGGCTATCGCGACCGCAGTCCTCGCCCTTTCTGGCTGCATTTTGCTCCAAGCACAGCAAAACGCGGCGCCCCCGCCGGCCCCTTCCCCCTCGACAGAACAAACTGAATCCGATGAGTACACGAGTTACGAGCTTCTCGCGCCAGAAACCGCCAGTTTTAAGATCCGTTACGAAGTCACCGCCACCACTCCTGGCGCGAAGTCTTTCTACAATCCCATCCGCAAGGGAAGCACCGCCAGCGACGAAGCCGTCTTCGACTCCATGACTGGTGAGCCGCTTCATTTCGAAGTGGTGAGCGGCGCGGAAGCGCGGAAAGATCCGCTTATGGCCGCCGCCGATGTCGATACCAACTTCATCAAGATTACTCTCGCGCGGCCTGTGCCGCCGGAAGGCCAAGGCCGAGTTCTCATCCTCAAGACCTACAAGGACGCGAAGAGCTACTACCGCGACGGCGATGCCATCGTTTTCAATCGCCCGTTGGGGATCAAGCGCAACAAGGTCGTTCTGCCTGCTAGTTACGAAGTGGTTGGCTGCAATGTGCCATCGCAGGTCTTGCAGGAGCCGGATGGCCGCATCGCCGTCAGCTTCCTGAACCCCAGCGCAGGCGAAGCGCCCCTAATTCTTCGCGCAAAACTCGGCGCACAAATTGGAACCGCTGCAGCGCCACATCCAGCAACGCAAACTCGTAGTTGGGAATCCCCCTTCCAGGGTGAAACCGAGCGAGCACGCTTCTCCGAACGAGCCCATCAGGACCGCGATATCGTCTACTTCCTGCAGCAACCAGAGACCCACGCTTTCAGCCTCTACCACGACTACACGGAATCCCATGAGGGCGCCGACAAGTACCTGAACATCGTCCGCGAAGGCAGCAAGGTATCTGACCCGTCCGCCTACATCCTGGATACCGGCGAAAAGCTCTCCACGAAAATGATGACGGGCGCCGAACTCACCGCAGCTAAAATTGACGCTGGTGAGCCGCTTACGCCCGCCACGCAAGTCGTTCTGATCCCATTCCCACCAGTGAAGAAAGGCCAGTCCCTCCGCCTGCGCATATCGGAAACATATACCGCGCCCCTAAGCTATCGGCTCGACGGCGACGAACTGGTCTTCGACCGCAGCCTGGGCAGGCCTCGCAATGCCGTAGTCCTACCTGCGGGCTGGTATCTCACGGCGTGTTCTATCCCTGCGACTGTCAGGCAGCTTCCCGACGGCCGCATTCGCCTCGATTTCTGGAATGGCCGCCCCGATTCCGTCGACGTTCTAATCAAAGCAAAGCGTCGTGGCGTCAACGCCGGTGGATAATCTGCGTGCATTTCTAAGCGACATCTTCTTCGTAGCTAGTGGTCTTACTGTGTGGCCGCTCGATTCGGGGCTTGCCCGCCAACTCCCTTTTCGCCGCTTTCGATAAGTACCTGGCACGCCTCAAGACAGGCTTTCTTAAATTCTTGGGCGATTCCCGGTTCAACCCCGTCTCCCAGAAGAAGCAATGCTGTTCCGTGCACCTGCGCGACGAGAGCCATCGCTAACCGCTCGTAGTCTGCTGCCGCCCCTCCCAAATCATCCGCAAGCTTCTCCTGAAGGAATTCGTATGAGGGCATCGGCTCCTTGCGCGCCATTCGCTGCGCCCAATCCGACGCCAGCAACAAATATTCATTTCCATGAGTTAGCGTGTACTCCAGCCCCAATCGGCAAGCGTCCGCAGTCGACTTTGCCGGTTGTAATGCTGCAAACATTTTCTCCCTCGCGCGTACCCGCAGGAACATGATCAGATCATGCTTGTCACGGAACCTCTCGTACAACGTGGGGGTCGTCGTCCCTGCTGCTCGTGCCACCGCCCGCATCGTCAACGCGTGTTCCCCTTCTTTACTCCACAACCGGTACGCGGCATTCACGATCCGCCCTTCGAGGCGTTTATCCGCTTTTCGAGGCATCTGCGGTCCTTTTTACCTGGGAGTATTAAACCCTTTTAACTCTACAATTATACCATTGACATCGTAAAAGAAACAACGTATAAGTATTCCCTGCCCCGCGTGTGCGGTCGGCTCGGCCCCCACAAATACTTAATAAGGAGAAGTAAGTATCAAGTTATGGCTAGATTTCAGTATTCCGTCACCACCAAGGCCAGCCCTGCGCTCGCCTGGCTCGTTTTTTCCGATCTTCATCGCTGGAACAATTTCGCCAACGTGTACGGCGAGTTACGTTGGGTTGACGGTTACGCCTGGGAACCAGGCAGCCGGCTTCAAATCGAGCTCCTTCGTCCAGTCAATGCCATCATCGACCACGTCATTACCACATGTATCCCGGGAAAGAAAGTAGGTTGGATCGACCACGCCATCGGCGTGGCCCTGGCTCAGTGGGTAACTTTTGAAGAGCGTCCGCTGGAAGGCACTGTCATCCACACTTGGGGAGAAGTCATTCACTCCGGCATTACGATTGGCGGCCGTACCGTGGAAGAACTCATCGCCAGCTTCACGCGTACCTGGTATGAATCCTTTCGCATCGCGTGCAATCAGCTCGTGCTACCCGGCGGTGCAGCCCCGGGCGACTCGTCATTTGCGACCCAATGAAGCGACGTTTTCTCTAGCTTCTTGTAACGGAATCAGGTGAACCGAAACGTGGCACCTGTTGGTGCAATGCGCTTCGGTTCGCCTCTCATTCCTTTTTGACTTTAACGATGTTTCCAGGCGATTCGCAGGGAATACACGCAAGCCTGCTGCATGCCGTCTTTATTTCCCGCAGCATTAATCTGTGGGCCTGCTGGCCGATTGGTGCAAAGTCCACTCGCCGACGCTTACGAACAGTTCCAAACCAATCGCAAACGAATCTTTCCCCAGAGGCTGGCAGTAAACCACGCGCGCCCTTGACCTCAGGCTCCCCAGAAGTGATCTCACTTTTACATGATCATTGGGCTGCCACGGCTTGCTCGTGACCACGCGCGCGCCACGGGCGCTAACGTTTTCCGTGATTCCCTGTTGGGCTGCGGTGTGGATATCCAGGCCGGACAGATCTACAGTTACGTGCACCGGAGAACGATCTTGCAATCGGCGCGCCTCGGTTTCCATGGGGTACCGCGCAGCTTTCTGGGCCGGGATGGGGAGTAAACGTTGAGGTGGGTTCAACGACTAACAAATCATACACTTCTAATCCCCAGAACCAACACCTTTCATTTCATCTGGATTCTTATGGGTCACTGTCCGCCAGCGCGACATCCTCATCCCACGACCGAACATCCGGCCGGCTTCCCGCGTTTCCCTGAAACTTGTAAGCCTTTATTCTTCTGATAGTTACGTTCGGCGCGAATTCGGTGATTCGATTGCCTCACTTGCTAGTTTACGGCATACTCGCGTTTCTAACTCTTCGTCAAGGAGGCCCCCATGAAAAAACATGAGCGCATTCGAGAAAGAGTCACCATTTTGCCGACTTCCATGTATCTATCCAAGATGCATGACGCTGGCTGGACGCTGGTCGCCCTCGAGTGGGAGCGCGAAATTGAAACCTCGTCAGCGCCTGAGCCTCCGGAAGAAGCCCTTGGTTCCGAGGAGATCCCATTCGGCCTTCGCATTGCTGCGGACTGCCATCACCTTGAAGACGATCCCCTCGAAATGCAAACTCTCAAGTTCCTCGCCGAACTAATCGTGCAAGACGTCTCCTTCACGAGCATGGCCGATGCTCTCAACGTCCGCGACTACCGCACCCGTGACAGCCATCCCTGGACCGCCGCCAGTGTATTCCGGCTAATTCCCCGACTGATCGACGTCGCCCCGCGCATACTCGCTGGCAGCGAATGGGAATCCCGGAAGAAACAGCTATCCCGCGTCGCCTGGAACTCCTAAGCCTCCACCAACTCGGGGCCGCGCTAGGCATTCAACTGGAAGTTACGCGGTTCATCGCCTCGTCGAATCCAGTCAATGCGTACCAACATTTCTTCCATTTGCTCTCTCCTTGACATTCTACCTATCCTTGTCATATATGTGTAGGATGTCTAGGAAGAACAACTCTTTTCTATTCCTGATCGCCGCGTCAGCAATTCTTTCCGTTCTTCCCAAGCTGAACTCCGCAAGCCACCCCGCCGGCGAGCGAGAAGCCGTCGCCAAAATCGTCCTGCAAATTCAAAAAGCCGATTACGACGGCGATCGTGCAGCTCTCCACCTTCTCTACGGCGAACTGGCTCCTTTTGCCGCCACAAAGGAGCTTGCCTCCCGAGTGCAATACTGGCGCGGCTTTGCTCTCTGGCGTAGCGCCATCAACGGCTTCAACGACAATGTCGACAAGCAAGAGCTTCAGCAGGATCTCCATCAAGCAGCGGAGGAATTCGAGAAATCTGCCTCGGCTGACCCTGCCTTTGTGGATGCGAAGATTGGCCTTGGATCGTGCTACGGGCTGCTCGCCTATTCCGTGAACAAGACAGACCAGACAGAACTTCAGGCTTTGATGGCCAAGTCCAGGCAAGCCATAAAGGACGCTCAAGCTGCGGCGCCGGACAATCCTCGCCTCCTTTGGGTGCTAGGCCCAATCTATTGGAATATTCCTGTGGACCGCGGCGGTGGCCAAGCCAAAGCCGTGGAAACGTATCAGAAGGGTCTCGAAACTATTCGAAGCCACAAAGGCGCGACGAGCGATCCGCTCGAACCCTCGTGGGGCGAGCCGGAACTTTTGATGAGTCTTGCCTGGTCAAACTTGAATCTCGCTACACCGGACTTGAAGGCCGCAGAGCAAGACGCACAAGCCGCGTTGGCGATCGTCCCCAATTGGCATTATGTTCGCGACATCCTCATGCATCAAATTCGCGACGCGAAGGCAAAACAGAACGGAACCAGTTAGCTCGATTCATGCGATGCCGGGTGATTCGGCGTGCATTCGGTTGAAGGATTAAACGAGATTCAGGAGAGGCAATGCCCATCGAAAAATCGGATTTGCTGCAAGGCACTCTGGATATGCTCATTCTAAAAATTGTCGCTCTCGGCCCCGTCCACGGCTACGGCATCTCCCTGCGAATCCGCCAAATCTCCAAAGAAGTCTTGCAAGTTCAACAAGGCTCGCTCTACCCCGCCCTGCACCGCCTCGAAAAACGCGGCTGGCTCGAAGCCGAGTGGGGCGAATCCGAAAAAGGACGCCAAGCCAAGTTCTATAAATTGTCGGCAAAAGGCCGCAAGCAGTTAGAAAGCGAAGAATCGAACTGGAATCGCCTGGCCGGCGCGGTGGCCACTATCATGCAAACCGCGCAATAGGAGCCTGTCATGTCCTGGTGGAAATCCCTATTTCCCAAGCGCGCTTCCGACGCGCAAATGAACTCCGAGCTCCGCTTCCATATCGACGAGCTCACTGATGAGAACATCGCCGCAGGCATGCCCCCCAACGAAGCCCGCCGCCGCGCTATCCTCGAGTTTGGAGGTCAGGAAAAATTCAAGGAAGAAGTGCGCGACGTCTATCGCATCCGCCTGCTCGACGCCACAGTCGCCAATCTCAAATCCGCCTTCCGCTTCATTCGCAAGTCCCCTGCTTTCTCCGCCACCGTGATCCTTACCCTTGCTCTGGCCATCGGCGCCAACAGCGCCGTCTTCTCCGCCATCGACGCCATCCTCCTCCGACCGCTACCCCTTCCCGACGCCGACCAGCTCATGCAGTTGGAACAATACAATCCCAAAGTTGCCGGCCCGAACCGTCCAGTCGCCCCCGTCCGCCTCGCGGATTGGAACCGCCTCAACTCCACATTTCAGGCCATCACGGGCTATTACACGGAAGACGAGTCCGAAACTTCGGGCGCTCTTCCCGAAAAAATAACCCGAGCCCTGGTGGCTCCTCGCTTCCTGCAAGTGTGGGGAATCTCGCCCGCCCTCGGCCGGGATTTCACTCCTGAAGAGCACCACTTTGGCGGTCCAAACGCTGTGATGATCAGTGATCGACTCTGGCGACGCCGCTTTGACGCCTCCCCGAACGTCATTGGAGAAAAACTTCGCTTCGGCACCTATTCCTGTTCCATCGTCGGCGTACTGCCCGCCTTTTTCTTATTTCCCGACCGCGACGTCGATCTGTGGTCTCCGGTCGCTTTCGACGCGCCTTACGCGCAGTCTAGAAATTCGACCTGGTTCATTGTATTAGGCCGCCTTAAGCCCGGCGTCACTCTGGAGCAAGCGCGCGCAAATCTCGCAATAGTTCAGAAGCAGCTCGGCCGCCAATTTCCGCAAACAGACGCCGACCTCGCCGTTGACATCCAGCCACTCAAAGAAATCACAGTTGCCAGCTCGCGCCGTTCTCTCTGGTTACTCTTCGGCTCGGTCTCCCTGCTTCTTCTGATCGCCTGCACAAACATCGTCGCCCTGCTTCTCGCTCGCGCGGCACAACGACAGCACGAAATCTCGGTTCGCTTTTCCCTGGGCGCACCTCGCGGCGCGCTCATTGCTCAACTGCTCACCGAAACTTTTCTCCTCGCTCTTATCGGCTCTGGCCTCGGTCTGTTTCTCGCGGCGGCAGCGTCCGGCATCTTCCGCTCTCTCGCCGCGCAGCTTCCACGTGTCGAAGAGATCCATCTCGACGCTCGCATCGTCCTATATTCTCTGGCCTCCTCGGTGGTGGTCACCCTTCTCTGCGGATTGGTTCCCGCCATTCGCGGCACACGCCGCAATCTCTCTGCCTCGCTTGCGCAATCCGGCCGCTCGCAAGTCTCGGGACGGAATCCGCTGCAGTGGATGCTTGTCGGCATCCAGGTGGCCTTAGCCGTCACCCTGCTCGCCGGTGCCGGCTTGCTTCTCCGCAGTTTTCAGCAACTCGGCCGCGTCAGTCCCGGCTTTGACGCCGCCCACATTCTCACCTTCCAGCTCAGCATCAACTACGGCGAAACGGCCGACTTGAAAAAATTGCGCCAGTTCACGGACCGCATTCTCGAAACGCTACGCGCCACGCCCGGCGTCGACGCCGCCGCTATCTCCGTCGGTGTTCCCGGAGTTCCCTTCCAGTATCAAACCGAACTCAAGCTCATCGAAGGCCGCTCCGAGAGCGAACCCAAGCTAATCGCCGAAAACCGTTTAGTCTCCGCCAGCTACTTTGCCACTATGCGTATCCCGCTGCTCACGGGCGAGCTTTGCCGCGAGACCGACGGGCCGCCCACCCTGGTCGTGAATCGCGCCTTCGCCAACGCCTATTTCCCCGGCTCTTCCGCCATCGGCCATCACGTGCAATCTCTGAATTTTGGCTACTTCGGCCCAGCCGCCATCGTTGGTATTTCCGGCGACGCCCGTGAAACTGGCCTCGACCATCTCCCCGCTCCCACCGTTTACTGGTGCGCTCCCATCGCGGAACCCGGCACTTATTTCCTGGCCAGAACCCATAACGCTCCCATGACAATGGCCGAAACCCTCCGCCAACGAATTCACGAAATCGACCCTGCTCGCTCCGTCTATGATTTTGCGCCGCTCGAACAGCACTTCTCCGATGCGCTCGCAGAAAATCGTCTCCGCACAATCTTGCTGACATTCTTTGCCGCGACGGCTCTTTCCTTGGCTTGCATCGGGCTGTACGGAACTCTCAGCTACAACGTCAACATCCGCCAACGCGAAGTCGGCCTCCGCTTGGCTCTTGGCGCTCTCCGCGGCCAAATTGTCAAACAATTCCTGTGGCAGGGACTTGCCGTGTGCATACTCGGCTGCATAGCCGGCTTCGCCCTGGCCGCTTGCCTCTTCCCGCGTCCTCGCCGGCCTCCTCTACGGCGTCTCCCCCTCCGACGTCCCCACTCTTTCCGCTGTGATTTTTCTAGTCCTAATCGTGGCCGCAGCCGCCTCCTTCGTCCCGGCCGTCCGCGCTTCCCGCGTAGAACCCATGCAAGTCCTCCGCGACGAATAAATCAAAACTCTGTTGTAACCGAGGCGGGAAAACCCTACTCTAATTCAAATCTGGCGAACAACACTTGGGAAGCAGAAGTTGAACTCAAATCCAAAGGGAGCAAAATCATGAGCTCTGGCCTCATTCAGAAACAAACCACACGTCGCGAGATGTTGCGCGGTTCAGCCACACTTCGCAGGCAGCGCCTTTTTGGCTCAACTCTTTCCCGGCAGCATTCTCCACGCGGCCGTTCCAGGCTACCCTCAACAAGCCCCCGCAGCCGACCCGCTCGCGGCGTTTCGCGCCCGAGTGGGTGCTGCTCCCATTCAATCACAGCAGCTTGGCGACAATCTCACGCTGCTTTCCGGCCCCGGTGGCAACGTCGTCATCCTCAACGGCCCCGACGGCAAGTTCGTGGTGGATACCTTCGTCTCGCCTGCATGGCCCAAACTAAAAGAGACCCTCGATGGCCTCGGCAGCGCTCCGTTGAAATTCGTCATTAATACCCACTGGCATTTCGACCATACCGACAACAACGCAGCCTTTCACGCTGCTGGCGCCGCTGTTCTCGCCCACGAAAACACCAAAAAACGCATGTCCCAACAACAGACCATTCCCGTTCTAAACGTAACTTTCCCGGCCTCACCTGCCGAAGCTCTTCCGCAGCAAACCTTCGCCGCCAGCCACAAGCTTCAAGCCAACGGCGAAGCTCTGGCACTCCAGCACTTTGCTCCAGCTCACACGGATTCTGACATCTATGTTCATTTTGAAAAGGCCAACGTCCTCCACATGGGCGATACCTTTTTCAATGGCTCTTATCCCCTCGTTGACGCCGGCAGCGGCGGCAAATTCAACGGCATGATTGCTGCTGCCGACAAAGGGCTATCTCTCGCCAACAACGACACCAAAATCGTTCCCGGCCACGGCCCCCTCGGCACTAAAGCCGACCTCACCAAATTTCGCGACATGCTAGTCACCGCGCGTGACCGCGTCCAAAAGCTGAAATCTTCGGGAAAAACCGCTGAGGAAGCTGCCGCCACCAAACCCTTTTCCGATCTAGATGCCGCCTGGGCCAAAGGCATGCTCACCCCCGACCTTTTCGTTCAGATCATCTATCTGACGCTCTAGCTTCGGCCCTCAAACTCTCGACCGCGGAAATCAATTTTCGTCTCCCGCGCTCCCAAAGTGAGCGATGAACCACGAGCCGGCAGGACACTCCTTGCCCCGCAGGAGCAACCAATTCGCCGAAGAACGATTTCTTCTTCCGCTGCCTTCTGCACAGACAAAAACTGGCCCTTGGGGTAGAAATACATCGTCAGGAAGGGCTTGCACGATTCACCAGTTACGGGTCACCAGCAACGGGTCACCAGTCAGCAATCCCGTTGCGCACTCTCTCCATCACAATCCCGGCTTACGGCTTGGGGTCAGGTATCTTCGCGTCTGTAGTTGACTTCACCGCCACGGTCCCGGGAACTTCTGCCGCTGCGTTCTCTCCCTGTCGCGTCAGATAGAGCACGAACGGAGTCAGCTCAAACGGCGTCACTTCGTCTTCGGCCATCGCCACTTCCGGTTTTGACTTCAGCATTCGCAGTTGGTTGTTCCATGGTTCGATCCGGACACGTCCGCCCATTGGCAACGCTGCGATCATCCCCTTGGCTGGCTTTGCCGCTGGCGCTCGCGCGCCGGACGCCGTGGACGTACTGGTTAACGCTGTTCCAACGTTGTTGCCCAGGTGAGGACTCACCAGATTCGGGATCTGCTTTGCTCGGTCGTTCAACGCTTGCAGAAACAGCTGCGCGTTCCCCAGCTTATCCTCGTACGGCGACTTCTTTAGCAACTCGATCCCTTTCTGTGATGCCGCCTGTTCCTCTTCTGGGCTATGCGTGAAACCAAAGTGATGGAACGTCTCTTTTTCGTCAAACCGCAGGCGGTTGAAGAACGCATACTGCGTGCCCATACGGTGTCCGAGCAGCACATGACCCAGCTCATGCGCCAGGACGGCTGCTAGGCTTGCTTCATCGGGAAGCACATCCACCAGGCCGCGGCTCAGAACGATCGTGTGTCCCATCGTGAAGGATTCCATCGTCGAGGTCATCAGTACCCGGCAGCGGACCTCCGGCTCGATTTCAAGGTTATTGGTGACCTCAAGATTGTTGACTACCGTCTCCATCACCTTGTCCACATCCCCCGAAGGCGCCATCAGTCCTAGCCGCTCCAGCTTATTGACAACATTGTCTTCCGCTTGGCGTCCCCAGGCTCGTTTCGCTTCCAGGGGTGAATAGTCATTAGCGATTTCCGTCTGATCTTGCACCGGCTTCGCCGTCTCCACCATCACCTTGCTCAGCTCTTGCTCATCTCGATCCAGGTCGGGGGAGTAGCTCCAAAGGCGCGTCTGCGCTCGGAAGGACGGTGCTTTCATATTGTCCGCTTCTTCGCTGTAGATGAACGCTGGCAGCCATTGGTTCTTCCCTGCGTTTGTGCGCCAGCTGTCGAAATTGAAGTAGTAGCTGGTTTTGGATCCGCCGCTGTAGCTGCCGTTGAATCGCACAATATGATAATCCTGATCCTCCACCCAGATGCGGCCCACAAATCGTCCTCTGTCGCCCTTCGTGGTTGGATCGAGGTCAAAAACCAGGCAGCGCACTTCTCCCAGAAACTCCCGGCCCGCATATTCAAACCTGTAGTGCTGGCGGTCGAATCCGTTTGTGTCCAGATAAATCATTTGTAGGAAGCCCCGGGGCATGAATTCCGTCGAGAAGATGCTCTCCAGGCCGCCGAACAGATTGTGCTTTTTGTGATTGGAGCCGAGCAATGGCACAATTTCCACGCCCTTGGCGAGTTCCGCGCGGCCGAGAAAATACTTGTCGCCGGTCGGCACTGCGCCCAACTCCTTGTCAGGCCGGAGCGTCTGGATGTACGTTTCCACGATCGGCGAATACTGGCGAAGCGACTGAACTTCCACCTGCTCTTGCGCCACGATCTTGTCCACGATTTCAGCCAGCTTCGGCGGTTGCTGGGCAGCCGCAGTCAATGGGATCGCACCCAACGCCAGTGCCAAAGGAAATATCTTCAAGGCACGCATAATGCCTCCTAAACGGTACATCGCAGATTTAGTTGGTCCTTCGCAGGCTAGTCCTCCGAAGACACCCTGCTAACTGTCCTGAGGGTTAGTTTAAGGACAGCGTACCTGCCGTTTGGCTCACTGGACGAAATGCCGGCACGGGTGAAAATTGTGGTCAGATCTATGGTCTCCGCAAGCTGCCGATTTCACTTGCACACTCACCTCGTTTATCGGGCTTGCGCGATTTTAAAAACTCCATTACGCTGGCCCTGTTGCTAGCGGTGTCTTCCCTCCTCACCCGCAATCAGTTGTTCTAGTTGCAATACGAATTCTTTCCAACGAAGGATGACGCATGACGCGCAAAAATACTTGGGGGAGACTTGCATTGGCGGTAGTGTTGAGTTTGCCCTTGATTGCTTGTAAGGACACAAAAACTCTGCAAGAGAACGACCAATTGAAGGCTCAAGTAGCGGAACTTCAGAAAGAAAACGGCCAATTGGGAAACGATCTCGAATCCATGACGGCTGAACGCGATACTCTGAAGAAAGATAACGAGAAGCTTACTGCGGAGCTAAAGGCTCACAAAACAAAACACTCCGGAACGAAAACTACTAGTCGAAAGCATCGTCGGAGCTAAGGTTCCCGGCAGTGTCAAATCCCGCGCGTGGTTTGCAGTCGCTGAAGAGGTTTATACTTACATCGTCAGAAAAGGGAGGAATGGAAAATGAAAACGTTTGAGGTGCAATTTCGCTACCGCGATCGAACTGAAGCAACAGTGCAATCGTCGCTCAAAGTGGAGGCGTCCAGTCTTCCTGGAGCGGTCGGTAAAGCGGCACGTGAGTTTGTCAAAGGCTTGGACCGGAAGCAAAGATTCGATATGAACAAGAATGGACTCGAAATGACGGCCAAGCTTATCGGCGCTGCAACCGAAGCGCCGAAAGCGACTTCCGCGGAAGCCGCGGCGAATTGAGAAGTGAACAGGACCGAAGCCAGGTCTAGATTTCGCATTTTGCCACCACCGTCCCGTAAATCGCGTTGCCGGAAACGCATCGCTATGACCGATCCCGAGCTGCCGATCCCTGCTTCGACTGTGGCCACGGCCTCGTCGGAGTGAGCTAATGGAATGGACCCGTCCCGCTTCTTGCGAGAAGCGTTCAGCTCCGTCACAGTCCTGGGAGGGACATCCATGAATACCGCGACGATTGGTCTGGATGTTGCCAAGAATGTTTTTCAAATCCGCAGAATTCGTCTTACCAAATGGCCCGATCCCCCAGGAGCGACAGACAGGGTTGAGAAGTGATGGAGGGGAGTGATGCAGATACAACCCAACGAGAGCGATTTGAGGGGGAAGTGGATACCTGTGGATGGCAAAATGGTGAGAGACGAGGTGAGCAAGAGAATAGAATCTCTTATTGCGAAATACCTGAATAGAGTTAAAGCTGACGAGAGCGGCTGGAATACACTTTTTCGTGATCCGTCCGATGGTCGCTACTGGGAGTTGACATATCCGCATAGTGAAATGCATGGTGGTGGTCCTCCGCGCCTAAGTGTTATTGAAGACTCGCTGGCGGTAGAGAAATATGGCTTAGAACAATAGGGGGGCGGGTGGCGCGGCCCTAACGTCCTGCAACGATTTTGATTTTGCCTTTTTCTTGGGTGCCCCACCTTTTCGGGTTTGGTTCTTGAATAGGTGATCCTCCTCTTCGGTTCTAACGGTACGGGTTTTGCGCTTTCCCATATCAGCTAATGTCCCTGCCCTCGCGCCGTCCGTCAACCCGCACCAAACAAACGGCTTATATTTTATACTTGACAATCAGTACCTATATGTTATACTATCTCCGTCGGTTTGGGCGCTTTTTGCATCTCGGAGGCTTCTACGGGACGCCTCCGCCGCGCAGTCCTTCAAATTCCTCCAAAATCTTCCGTCCCATCCCGGTTACCACTTTATAAACGCCGCTCTGCCCCAACCCGTTCAGAATCAACACTTCTAGAATTGTTGATTCCGCTCCACTTCAACTTCCCCAGAATCAACACTTACAAAAAACCGGGGGAGGGGGTGCCTCCTTCCAACCCCAAAGTTTTGCAACTCGTCACTACGCACGCTTTACGCAATTGGACACACAGCAACGCCCGCAACTCCAATTCCTTCACACACTTCCGCACACTTTCCGTCACCCATGGGGTATACCCCTTCTCGCGCTCTCTCCGCTCCTGCACTCTTTCGCAAAACACGGCAGCGGGCCCCCTATTCGATGTTTCCCCAATCAACTTTCAACTCTCGATTAAAGATCCTGAGCGGGCCGGGGCCAAAGAGCCTCTCATCATATCGACCACCTTCTCTTCCACCAGTCACCAGTCACGAGTCACCTCTTCTGCTATCCTATTCAATCTCCAAAGGAGTCCCATGCAGTCGCTGCGGCTGAATCCGATCCTCAACACGGACTCCTACAAGCTCACCCACTGGTGGCAATACCCTCCGGACACCCGGCATATTTATTCCTACGTCGAATCCCGCGGCGGCATGTTCGACGAGACCATGCTCGCCATGCTCCAGTACATCGTCAAATCCAATTTCGCCGGCCAGGTTTTCACGCTCGACGACATCGAAGAAGCCCGCCGCATCGCCCACGCCCACTTCAGCGGACATCCCAAATCCTTCAATTACGAAGGCTTCAAATCCCTCTACGCCAAGCATGGCGGGCGCCTTCCGCTGCGCATTCGCGCCGTCAAGGAAGGCACCGTCGTCAAAAGCCTCAACGCGCTCATCACCATCGAGAATACCGACCCGGAGTTCTACTGGCTCACCAACTGGGCGGAAACCGTTCTTCTGCAAGTGTGGTATCCCATCACCGTCGCGACCCTTTCCCGTGCCATCAAGCAAGTCATCGGCAGGGCCCTTGTCCGCACTGGCGATCCCTCTCTGCTCCCCTTCAAGCTCCACGACTTCGGTTTTCGCGGCGTTTCCTCCAAAGAATCGGCTGCTATCGGCGGCGCCGCACATCTTCTCAATTTCTTCGGCACGGATACGCTCGCTGCCATTCAGCTCCTCAATCAGTTCTATTCCGCGGACCTCACGGCAAGAGATCCTTTAAACTGCGCCGGTTACAGCATCCCCGCCTCCGAACACTCCACGATCACCGCTTGGGGTGAAGCCAATGAAGGCGAGGCCTACGCCAACATGCTGGAAAACTGTCCCGAAGGGGTAATCGCCTGCGTCAGCGACTCTTACGACGTTTACAACGCCGTGCGCAATCTTTGGGGTGGCGCGCTCCGCGACAAAATCCTTCAGCGTAAGGGTACGCTGGTAATCCGCCCGGACTCCGGCGATGCCGTCACTGTGCTCGAAGAGCTTTTCAAAATTGTTTCGGAAGTCTTCGGTTACGAAGTCAACAAAAAAGGCTGGAAAACCACCGTTCCCAACGTCCGTTTCATTCAGGGCGACGGCGTGAATTTCTACACCATTCAAAACATCACCGGGCAGCTGACTCGCAGAGGCTGGTCCCAGGATATCTGGAGCTACGGTATGGGTGGCGCGCTGCTCCAGCAGGTGAATCGCGACACGCTGAAATTTGCTTTGAAGTGTTCCGCCATCGATCGCGGCGGCAAATGGCACAACGTCTACAAAAACCCCAAAACAGACCCATCGAAAGCCAGCAAAGGCGGCCGCTTCAACCTGATCCACAACGGAAAAGAGTTTGCCACCGTCGAAGTTCTAAACGATTCTCCCAATCCAGACAGCTCTGCGCTCGGTACAAACTCCCTCGAAACCATCCTCGAAGACGGCAAAGTCCTCCGCGACATGACCCTCCAGGAAGTCCGCGAGATCGCCGTCAAATACGATACTTACAATGAATCTGCGTAAATCCTGTCCCGCGTGCGCAAGCCTGGCTGTGCGTGCTGGCGGAGCCTCAAACACGCCCTTTCCGCGCCTGTGTAGGTGCGGGTCTTTAGACCAGCTCGTTACTTTGCCTCTCCGTTTTTCTTGCTGCCGCCGCGAGCGCAGGTCATTTCTTCACAAACAAAATACAATAATCGCTGGTCGGCCATTCGTCGGCAATTTTGTCGAGCTGAAAACCCGCCTTGCTCAATTCATCGATCAAAATTTTCTTCTGTATCCCATGATCCTCGCGGTCCTTCGGCACTCCTTTCACTTTCCCGTACTCTGGATGCGGGGGAAAATCAATAACTGCCAGCTTTCCTCCGGGCTTCAACGAACGAAGAATACTCGCGTCAAATTCCAGCGGCTTTGTGAGATGGTGATACACGCGTCGCAGAAAAATCGCGTCGCAGCACGCCGCGGGCAAATTCGTTTCCGCTTCCCCGCTCTCGACCACAGTAACATTTTGCAACTCCCGCTGTTTGACTTCGGCTCGCAGCACCTTGAGTTTGTCTGCGTCAATCTCCGTCGCAAACACTTTTCCGGTTCCGCCAACCTGCTCTACGGCGGCAAATGCATAGCTCCCATCGCCCGCGCCGATGTCCGCCACGACCGTCCCCGGTTTCCACTCCATGAGCGCCGCGAGCTTCGGAATTTCATCCGACGCGGAAGCCTTTGAATGCAGCGCGAAGGCAAGAGTGGCCGCTCCGACACAGCATGCCGAGAACACAAACCATTTCTTCCTGCTGATTCTTCGATTCATGAGCAACTCACTCTTTCGCGGCCCGCCCACATCGATCCAGATGAGCGAGAATCACTCTTCGCCGATGTCCTCGTGCCACAGCGCCGGATTCTCCGCAATGAATTTGCCCAGCATCTGCACACATTCTTTAGACGCAAGATCAATCACTTTGATTCCGTTTTCTTGCAGCCAGTCGATCCCGCCACGAAAGTTCACGGACTCCCCGACGACAACAACTCCTATTCCGAACTGGCGGACCAATCCGCTGCAATACCAGCACGGTGCGAGCGTCGTCACCATGATTTTATCGCTATAGGTTTTCTGGCGCCCAGCTTTGCGAAACGCATCGGTCTCTCCGTGCGCCGACGGATCGCCATCCTGCACCCGGCGGTTGTGCCCGCTCCCCAGGAGTTTTCCGGCGTTATCAAACAAAGCGGCGCCAATCGGAATGCCGCCCTCCGCAAGTCCTCGCCGCGCTTCATCTACCGCCGTTTCGAGCAACGTCAGGTAATTCATTTCAAGGACGCTTCAACTTTTTTGCCGTATTCGCGGGCTTTGGCAAGAATCTCGGATTCCTTCAGCGTCAGAAGCTTTTTGTCGCGCATGACGACGCGGCCGCCGATCACCACAGTTTCCACGTCGCTGCCCTTCACCGCGTAGGCGAGTTGCGCATAAATGTCGTACATGGGAACGGCATTGGGTTCGTCGAGCGAAATCAAAATGATGTCGGCTTTTTTTCCGACTTCGAGCGAGCCGATTTCTTTTTCCATGTGCAGCGCTTTCGCGCCTTCGATGGTAGCCATCTCGACAACGGATTTTGCGCCAAGCGCGCGCGGGTCCATCTTGGATATTTTTTGCAGCTTGGCGGCGAGGTCCATCTCTTCCATCAAGTCGAGGTCATTGTTGCTGCCGGCGGGCCCGTCGGTGCCGAGGCCAACCGCGATGCCTGCGGCCCGCTCCTCGACAACCGGAGCTACCCCGCTGGCGAGCATCATGTTGCTGGAAGGATTGTGCACGCAGCCGACTTGGCGCGCTGCAAGAATTTGGCGGTCTTTTTCGTCGACGAAAATGCAGTGCGCCGCGAGAACGTCTGGGCCGAGGATGCCGAGTTTATCGAGATACTGCACGGGCGTCAGGCCATTCTGCTTCACACTGTCGTCCAATTCTTTTTTCATTTCGGCGACGTGAATAAGTATCGGCGCGTGATATTTGCGCGCCAGCGCGGCGGAATCCTCGAGAGTTTTTTGCGAGCAAGTGTAAATGGAGTGCGGCGCGGCGGCGGCATGGATCAGTGGATCATTCTGCCAGCGCTTAAGAAAGTTTTCTGTGTATTCGAGCATGGCCGCGTTGGTTTTATTGTCCGGCGCGGGGAAATCGATGAATGTCTCGCCGAGAACTCCGCGCATGCCGGCCGCTTTGGTTTCCTCGGCAACGGCATCTTCGAAGTAGTACATGTCGGCGAATGTGGTGATGCCAGAACGAATTTGTTCGGCGGCCGCGAGGCGCGTGCCCCATCGTACGAAATCCTCGGTTACGTTTTTCGCTTCGGCGGGGAAAATATATTTACGAAGCCAGTCGTCAAGTGTGACGTCGTCGTGAAGGCCCCGAAGAAGCGTCATCGCGGCGTGCGTGTGACCATTGATAAACCCCGGCAAGACAAGCGCGCCCTTGGCGTCAATGGTCTGCGCCCCCGTGAAGTTTTTCATGGCCTGCTCACGAAGTTCCGATTCCGTTCCTACAAATGCGATGGTGTCTCCACGAACGCCAATGATGCCGTGCTCAATGATCCGGTGAGCGGGGTCCATGGTGACGATGGTGGAGTTGGTGATGAGCAGGTCGAAGCGCACGGCCTGCTTTGGCGGGGCTTGATTCGCCGGAACTTGAGCGAACAGCGGCACGGCGCCGAGCAGAAAAGGAGCAAAGAGTAGAAAGGTTATTTTTCGAGCAGAATGCATTTTAATGGGCCTCGCATGGTTAAAACGAGCGGCTCGAGAGCCGCACCTATAAGTTCGACGAATCGAACGGCTTTGGAAACAGATCGCGCATCCGGAGCGTTTCCGTTTTGCCCTTCAAGTTTCCCAAAATCACGGGGACATCGCCGCAAAACTCCCAGATCAACTGGCGGCATGCACCGCAAGGCGGCGTGAGCGTGTCTGTATCCGTAACGACGGCGATGGCGTCAAAGTTGCGTTCGCCTTCGCTCATGGCTTTGAAAATGGCGACGCGCTCCGCGCAGACCGTTAGGCCGTACGTGGCGTTTTCGACGTTGCAACCGCCGAAAATTCTTCCCGAAGTCGCGCGCAGAGCGGCGCCAACGCGAAAATTTGAAAACGGCGCGTGCGCATTCTCGCGCGCTTGCCGGGCGGATTCGACGAGTACGTCATGCTCTGTCACGCTGCGGCCTCCAGAGAGAAAACAGAATCGAAGCGAAATTTCATCTCGCTAAAAACCGCGAGATGGTGAAGAGATCTCGCTTCGCTCGAAATGACGCCATGTTGTTTAGAGCTGATCATGAAACCTCGGCGGCGATGCGAGGAATAATCATTTTCAGGAGGGCGATGAACTGGCCGCGGACACGCTCACCGGTCTCGAGAACTTCTTTGTGGTCGAGCGGCTGGTCAAGAATGCCCGCCGCTGCGTTCGTAACGCAAGAGATGCCAAGCACGCGCATGCCGGAGTGCCGAGCGGCAATCACTTCCGGAACCGTGGACATGCCGACCAGATCCGCGCCGATGGTGCGCAAATACCGTATCTCAGCCGGGGTTTCGTAGCTCGGACCCGGCAGCGCGGCATAAACACCCTCGTACAGGCCGATGCGGTTGCGGTTTCCTTCGCCGACGGTTATTTCGCGAAATCGTCTGTCATAAGCCACGGTCATGTCCGGGAAGCGCGGACCAAATCGATCGTCGTTGGGGCCGGTGAGAGGGCTGACGCCCTGGAGGTTGATGTGGTCCTTGATCACAACGAGTTGGCCTTGTGTGAATTCGCGCTTAATGCCGCCCGCAGCATTGGTAAGAATCACGGCCTTCACACCCATTCGCGCGAAGACGCGAATGGGAAAAGCGACGTCTTTGGCGGAGTAGCCTTCGTAGAGATGGACGCGGCCTTGCATTCCAGCGACGGGAATTCCATCGACCATGCCAACGACGAGCTGGCCTGCGTGGCCGATCGCGGTGGAGAGTGGAAAGTGTGGGATTTCCGCGTAGGGGATTTTGGTAGCATTTTCGAATTCGTCGGCGAAGGCGCCCAGGCCCGAGCCCAGGACTAACGCAATTTTGGGGCTGAGACCGGTTTTGGAATAAATGAGATTTGAAGCGGATTCGGCGCGCTCGAATTCGGAGTCAGGTGGCTTTTTGCGTGCCGCTTTTCGTTTTGGGCTCATGCTGTCGCTGGGATTTTACCGTGAGTTTGCTTCAGGGCACTAACCTCAACGCACAGCCAGGATTGGCTGTGCCACGCCGTGGTTATGGATCGATCTTGCCGAGCCGGGGCGCAGCGCGCTACGCCCCTACAAGTGACAGAGAAAATCATGAAAGGATGCCGACGATGGAGGCGGACATCAGGTTGGCCATGGTTCCGGCGAGCATGGCGCGGATGCCGAACTTAGCTAATTGGCCTCGCTGTTCGGGAGCTAAAGCGCCGATCCCACCAATTTGGATGCCAATGGAGCTGAAGTTCGCGAACCCGCAAAGCGCGAACGTAGCGATTGTGAAAGTGCGCGGGTCGAGCGTGTCTTTTATTTGGCCGAGGTGCTGGAAGGCGACTACTTCGTTGATGACCATGCGCGTGCCGAGAAGATTTCCCATCTGAGCGCAGTCCTTCCAGGGGATACCGATGATCCAAGCCACGGGAGCAAAAATCCAACCGAAAACTTGCGAGAGGCTCGCAGGAAACCAGGAAATCCAATTGTGAATTCCGCCCATGATTCCGTTGACGAGATAAAGCAAAGCAATAAAAGAGATGAGCATGGCGCCGACATTGAGCGCGAGGTGAAGGCCGTCTACCGTGCCACGAGAAATGGCGCCGAGAAAGTTTGTTTCTTTTTCCATTTCAGGCATTTCGACGCGGCCAGCAGTGAGCGGCTGCTCGGTTTCCGGCACGAGCATTTTGGCCATGAGCAAGGTGCCCGGCGCGGTCATGATGACTGCAGTGAGAAGATGCTCGGCTTTGATGCCGAAGGCGATGTAGGCGGCCATGATGCCGCCCGAGACGTGGGCCATGCCGCTGGTCATCACGACCATCAGCTCGGATTTTGTTAGCTTATTCAAGAATGGACGGATGGTGAGGGGGGCTTCCGTCTGGCCCATGAAAATGCTGGCGGCGACGTTGAGGGATTCCGCGCCGCTGGCGCCCATGACGCGCGTCATAATCCAGGCGGCAGCGCGAATGATGAGCTGCATGACGCCGATGTGATAGAGCAGAGCAAAAAAGGCAGCGATGAAAATGATTGTGGGCAGAACCTGGAAAGCAAAAATAAAATGCTCGGGAGAAGCAGCGAATCCGGGACTGGCAGCCGAGGGCAAACCCAATTCACCGAAAACAAATTGGGAACCGTAAAACGCGTAGCTGAGAAGGAGATTGACGTAGTATCCGGCTTTTTCAAAGAGGTAGCGGCCAATGGGGAAGCGCAGCACAAAAACAGCGAAGGATAGCTGCAGGCCGAGACCCCAGAGGACAGTCTTGAGCTTGATGGCCTTGCGTTCGGTTGAAAAGAGATACGCAAGGCCGAGCATTGTAAGCAGGCCGAGCACTCCGGTGAATCGTCCCATTCGTGGACCTCTTTCTGCCGTGCGCGCAACAAAGAAACCGTTGAAACCCTAGCCGCCAAGAATGCGGCGAATAAGCGGGCGCTTTTCGCGAGGCGCGGTTTCGCCGATCTCGTAGCTGTTGGCGATAAGATTCTGCGCCTCGGCCAACTTTGCGCCGCTATTGTAATGAATTGTGACGAGAGGCTCGCCTTTTTCTACACGGTCGCCGATGCGTTTGTGAAATTCGAGGCCGACGGCGTGGTCGATGGAGTCTTCCTTTTTTTCGCGGCCTCCGCCGAGCGTGGCGAGGGCGATGCCGAGGTTTTCGCAATTCGTCGCGGTGATGAAACCGGGGCTGGGACTGAGGACATCCATGCGGGAGCGGGCTCGAGGAAGGAGCTGCGGTTTTTCGAAAATAAGATCGTCGCCGCCTTGAGCCCGAATGCAGTGCCTGAATCTTTCCAGGGCATGGCCAGACGCGATTAAGGATTCCGCGAGGACGCGGCCCTCGTCTACGGACTTGGTGCGCTCGCCGAGAAAAAACATCCAGGCGGAGAGTTCGAGGCTCAGTTCGCGGAGATCGGCAGGTCCGCCGCCGCGGAGGATGTCGATGCACTCGATGACTTCATTGGAATGGCCGGCCATTCGGCCGAGCGGCTGGTCCATGCCGGTGATGAGCGCGACAACCTTTTTGCCCATGCGCTGGCCGGTTTCGACCATAACTTCGGCGAGGCGGACGGAATCTTCTTCGCGCTTCATGAAAGCGCCAGAACCGGTTTTGACGTCGAGAACGAGCGCGTCAATGCCTTCGGCAAGCTTTTTACTCATGATCGAGGCGCAGATGAGACCGATATTTTCGACGGTAGAAGTGGCATCGCGGAGGGCGTAGATTTTCTTGTCAGCAGGAGCGATTTCCGCGGTTTGGCCGATGAGGCCCATGCCGCAATCACGGAGAACGTTGCGGAATGCCTCGAGCGAGAGATTTACGTTGAAGCCGGGGATGGATTCGAGTTTATCGAGCGTGCCGCCGGTGTGGCTGAGGCCGCGGCCGCTGATCATGGGAACGGTGAGGCCGCCCGCGGCGACGATGGGAGCGAGAATGAGAGAGGTTTTATCGCCGACGCCGCCCGTGGAGTGTTTGTCGACTTTTTTGCCGGGCAGATCGGAGAGGTTGAGGACTTCGCCGGAATGGAGCATGGCCTCGGTGAGCGAGGCTATCTCGGAACGGTTCAGGCCCCGGAGCCACGTGGCCATGAGCCACGCGGCCATCTGGTAGTCGGGATTTCTCCGCGGGTGTAGCCGGAGATGAGGAAGTCAATCTCCTCGCGGGAGTGTTCACCGGAATCGCGTTTTTTGCGGATCAGGTCGACGGCGCGCATGCGTCATTGGAGACTGCGGCGCGAGCGTAGCATTCGAGAATGGCGACGTCAACGCGGAGCGCGCGCTGACGTCGCGGAAATTTCAAGAACAGGAAGGGGGCATTCCAAGTTGGAAAAGTGAAATAAGCGGTTAGGGCTGCAGGGTGTAGTTCACCTGAATGGTGGTATCAATTTCGATGGGCTGGCCATTCAGCAAAGTGGGAGTGTAACGCCACTGACTGACGGCTTCGACGGCGGAGCGAGCAAGGTCAGGATCAATTTGGCTGTTCATAACACGGAGAGAAAGAGGCCTGCCATCCATGCCGATGACGGCGTGAAGGACGACCGTGCCTTGCACGCCAGCCGCTTTGGCGGGTTCAGGGTAGACGGGCTGGACTCTGCTGACGAGTTTGGCGGCTTCAACCGTGCCGCCGACACCGAGGCGTGAGGGTTTGCCATTGGTTTTCTCGGTGACGACGGGCTTCTCCGCGTTTTCGGGTACAACCATCACATGTTCGGTGATAGCTCCAACTTCCAAGGTGAATACCGCGGTGAAATCGCGACCGGCATCGAGCGAGACGTCCGGTTGGCGATACGTTTGGAAGCCAGGTTTAAAGATCTGCAACTCGTATCTTCCAGCCGGCAGCCCTGAGAAGCTGAACTTGCCTTCGCGGTCCGTGGTGGTCATGTCGATAGTGTTGGCGCCGTGGTTGGACATGACGACAGTAGCGTTGGCAATGCCAGCCCCGCTCGGATCGTGGATCGAGCCGGAGGTTTTGCCGGCGCGGTCTTGCGCGGAGAGACGAAGAGCCGCGAGTGGGAGCAAAAAGCACAGTGCTAAGAACGGAACCAGGAGTTTCGTCTTTACAGAGAGACGGTTTCGATTGATCGACGGATTCAACATAGCGGCAAATCTCCTTTCAAGATTGGATGGACGCGCGATGGCCAGAGCAGTGGACCAGGCGCGGCCAGAGTTTTCCAGGGTCCTTGCGAGATCGAGTAGTTGAGTAGCGTAGAGGGAGGGCGCGATTCCAGTGCGCAAGACCGCATCATCGCAGGCGCGTTCGCTTTCCTGGCGCAAGCGCGCAGCGGCCAGCCAGGCGAGAGGATGAAACCAGTAGAGGGCGCGGACGAGTTCGGCGCAGATTTGCAAGAGCCAATCATGGCGCGCGATGTGGGCGAGTTCGTGAGAAAGGACGATGCGCCGGCGATCTTCGGGCCAATGCTCAGCGCCGGAGGGTAGCACGATGACAGGGCGAAAGAGTCCCCACGTGAGCGGCATGGCCAGCTGACTGCGGCACTGAAGAAGTCGGACGGAGCGGGAGAGTTTGTGAAACACGGAGAGTTCCAAGACGGCGCGCATCCAATCGTCGTCGAAAAGGGGCTTCGCATGTGCCGACACCCAAGCGAGGCGCAAAAGACCTGCGAGGAGCCTTAGGAGTACGAACGAGAGGCCGAGTCCCCATGCGAGGAGCGCAGCGAAGGTAAGTCGATTGAAGACCGGGGAAGCCGCTACGGCATCCACAATGATGGAAGGAATTGCGTGAGAGGCGGAGGTCGTTGCGTTTGCGCGCGTGGGGCTCCAGAGAGCGGCGGCGCTGCCGAGCGTGGCGGAATGCCACGAGGGAAGCAGCAATGTGAAGAATGGGAGGGCGAGCGAGGCAAGAATCGCGGCGGCCCACACGTGGTGGCGCATGGCGGAGGAACTTCGGCGGAGAGCCATCGCCATGATCCATGAACAAACGAGAAGAATGGTGGCTTTGACGCTGCACGCGAGTAGAAACGCGAGAGCGAGTTCGGGGCCGGCAAACGTGTACATGGTCAACTTTCCTTTCGTCCTTTCGCAATGAGACGGGCGAGACGATCGAGCTCTTCCGGGGAGATGCGCGCGACTTCGCCGCCGAGGAGTGCGGCGACCACTTTTTCCGTGGAGCCGTCGAAAAAGGTTTCGACAAGGTGACGAAGTGCGGAGCGGCTAGCGACCTCGCGCGGAACAGCCGGAACATAGACGTAGCGGAGGCCGTGCTCTTCATGACTGACGTGGCCTTTCTCTTCTAGAACGCGTAGCTGGGCGCGGACAGTGGAGTAGCTGGACTTGCCGGCCATCTTTGCGAGGACCTCGCCGACAGAGGCGCGTTCGAGCCTGTAAAGAATGTCCATAATCTGGCGTTCGCGGCGGGAAAGGGCGCTCGGCTTGGGTTTACGTGTCATGTGCTAGTTTTCCAGCAAGTATGCTAGAAAACTAGCAGGTAGACAGGTCGATGTCAAGACAATTCTCCGGACGATTGCAGATCCTTCAGGTCCGTCGTAAGAATGCTAGGAAGAGCCACGAGCTGCTTCGCCGCATGGCTGGTAACTCGGTGCGCACTAGATGCGTAGTAACATTGAGGGGCGATGATGACGACTGGTGATGTTGTGGCTGTGCGCGCCGAGCGGGTCTCGCGGCACTACGAGATGGGCTCCGCGATGATTCGAGCGGTGGATGACGTGACGCTCGAGATTCGCGCGGGAGAGTTCGTGGCGCTGCTGGGAAGCTCGGGATCGGGGAAATCTACTTTGCTGAACTTGATGGCGGGACTTGACCGTCCCACCGGAGGGGCGATTTTCGCGAATGGGCGGAATCTCTCGGAGTTGAGTTCGCTCGAGCTGGCACGTTACCGGAGCAAGACGGTGGGCATGGTTTTTCAATCGTTCAATTTGCTGCCGCGCATGACACTGGAAGAAAATGTGGAGTTGCCGCTGCGGCTGGCGGAAGTGGACCGCGGGGAGCGCGGTGCGCGCGTACAGGAAGCGCTGGAACGCGTTCGGCTGGAGAAGCGGCTGAGTCATCGGCCGAGCGAATTGTCCGGAGGAGAACAGCAGCGAGCGGCTTTGGCGCGGGCGCTCGTGAACCGCCCCACGCTCTTGTTTGCGGACGAGCCGACGGGGAATTTGGACAGCGCGACCGGAGAATCCATCATGCTTCTGTTGAAGGAAATTCAGCAAAAGCTGGGCATGACGATTGTGATGGTGACGCACGAGCGGCCGCTGGCGGAGCGGTTTGCGAACCGCATTGTGGCGCTTGCGGATGGGAAGCTGCTCAGCGACGGGGTGAAATCATGAAGGCGGGGGATCTCGGCGAACTGGCACTCCGAAATTTGAAAGAGGCGGTGCTGCGGAGCTCGCTGACTACGCTGGGCGTGGCGGTCGGCGTGGCCTCTTTGGTTGCGTGGCTTTCGTTGGGTATCGGGCTGCAGGCGCTGGCAACGAAGCGTCTTTCGAATTCAGGTCTATTCGACACTGTAATCGTGACGCAGCGAAGAAATCCGCAATCGATGCGGCGTCCACCGGCCGAGAGTTCTCCGGCAAAGAATGCGCGGCCGCTGGATGACGATGCCAAAAAGGAGTTTGAACGGCTTCCGAATGTCGTAGAGGTTTATTCGCAAGTCCGCTTTCCAACCGAGGTTCGGTACGACGGAAACCCTTACTCGACAATCGTCGCGGGGATACCGGCGTCCGCGCGGGGAAATGGGTCGTTCGACGGAATGCAAGGTAGTTTTTTTTCAGGTCCGAATGCCGATGAAGCGATTTTGCAGATTGAATTTGCAAAAGATTTATCGACGCAGCCTTCCAGTTTGATTGGCAAGGACTTGATCGTGCGCTACGCGGAGAGGCAAGCGCTGCCCGCGCAAGCTGAGGACTCATCAAAGAGCAAAAAGGGTGACACAAGCGCGGGAGGATTCTCGATTGTGCCGCGCGAGAAAAAACTGAGAATCGTAGGAATCCTCGAAACGGAACCAGCGGCAGGATTTGGAGGATTCGGAAGCGGAAGACTGCTGATTCCGCTGGAAGTGGCATCTTCGCTGCGCGCGGCGCAAGTGAATGACCTGCGCGACGCGGTCCGAGCCACAAATGGAAAGCCCGCATACGCAAGCCTGACAGTGCGTGCTAAAAGCGCGTCACTGGTTCAAGGGATTGAGACTGCGATCAAGAATATGGGTTTCGGAACGTTTTCTCTGCAGGATGCAACGAAGAGTTTGGAGGTGTTCTTCAGGATTTTCGACATGTTGCTCTTCATTTTCGGCAGCTTGGCGCTGGCGGTGGCAACTCTGGGAATTATCAACACACTAGTCATGGCAATTCTGGAACGGCGGCGCGAGATTGGGATTTTGAAGGCGCTTGGCGCGGCTGATCGCGACGTGAAGCAGCTTTTTTTTGTGGAAGCAAGCGTCATGGGCTTTTTGGGCGGTGTTCTTGGCGTGGGATTTGGCTGGCTCGTGGGCAGAGCTGTGACACTCGGAATAAACCTATATTTGAAGCGACAGAGCTTGCCCCCAACGGATGTTTTTTCCGTGCCGTGGTGGTTAGTGCTGCTGGCGATCGTGCTTGCGGTCCTAGTGAGTCTTGCTGCAGGGCTATATCCAGCGGCGAAGGCAGCACGGCTGAATCCCGTCGAGGCCCTGCGGTATGAATAGACTTTTGGGCGCAGCGATCGCGGCGCTGCTGTTGAGTTGCGTTCTGTCACCGGCGAGTACGGCGTTCACTGGTCGCGCTGAATGTAATTCCATTCCCAGCAAAGTCCTTGCGCGAGATGTTCCCTACTGTGTTTTGCTTCCGCCGAGTTATGACACCGAGAAAACGCGCCGTTATCCCATTCTCTATCTTCTCCACGGCCTGGGCGATAACGAACAAATGCTCATCCATTCTGGCGGGATGAATCTTGTCGAGGACTTGTGGGAACAGAATCAGATAGGAGAATTCTTGATCGTGACGCCCGCTGGCGGCGCGAGTTTCTATATCAACTCGCGCGATGGCAAGCGGCGCTATGAGGATTTCTTTCTCCAGGATTTCATGCCGGGGATCGAGAAGCGTTATCGCGCGCAGACGCAGCGCAAATCGCGCGGAATTGCAGGAATTTCGATGGGTGGGTACGGTGCGCTGCATATTGCGTTCCGGCACCCGCAACTTTTCGGAGCCGTAGGGGCGCACAGCGCGGCGCTGATCGAGAAGATTCCCGACATCAGTGCGCGTGATTCCCTGCAACTCGGCCGGCTACGCGTTCTTGGCGATGCGTTTGGTTCGCCATTCGATCCCACGTTCTGGAATCAAAATGATCCTGTCACGATTGCGCGCACGGGGAATCTTGCGGGATTAAAGATTTATTTTGATTGCGGCTCGGAAGATGAATACGGCTTTGACGCGGGCGCCGAAGCGTTGGACAAACTACTCAAGTCTCGGCATATCCTGCATGAATTCCACCTGTATCCCGGCGGCCACAACTGGATTTATTTCGCGGAACACTTGCCGGCGCTGCTGGAGTTCCATTCCGGTGTCTTTGACCCAACTAGAGCAAAACAAAGTTTGTCGAATTAACTCCGCAAGGTACATTGGACTCAAAAGCAAATGCAGCAATCGGCTCCCGGCGGAAATTCGCTTGACAACACCTAGTATCCCCGAGTACAAGTCACTTCTAGTGGACGAAACGGTTTATCCCTGAGTTTTCGTCTCCCGTTATTTTCCAACGCAAACTAATTGCGCGAGGAATCGCACCGGTTTTCCACCTGGGACTCCTAAAATCGAGGAGGACAAAGCAATGGCAATTGAACGCCGTGACTTCATTAAATCGGGGTTTGCTGGACTATCTGCGGGGCTGCTGTGCGCAGAGCTGGCACAAGCGCAAGGCTACCCGGGAAAGGGGCGAGGCGAATTCGAAGGTGGTACGAGCTCAGTTCGTCTTGAGGGCCGCCTGAAATCGGGCGTTTTGAAGATGGAAGCGCAAGAGTTCAGCGAAGGACGCGACCACTTTTTAGTTGTGAATGGCAGACTCGGCGCGATCGATCTGTACTGCTCGATGTTCAGGTACTACGACGAGGAAACAGTTTTCGAAGTGTTACGAAGCAATGGCCATACAACTTCAGTAGTCCTATCGAACTCTGATGACCGTAATATCGGTCATCTCGTCGTTTGGAACGATAAGAAGGCTCCGAACACATTCAGGATCGACAAAGAAAAATTCCTGAAAACGCAAAAATTTAAAGAGGCGATCCTGGATGGCAAAGGCGATTCTTTGGATCTAATTGGAGGAAGAAATCCTCCTGAATTTACGTTCAACGAGCTTGAGGCGGTTTTTGGTGACAATGATGCATTGAAGGAATTCATGCGAGGTCACACGTCTCGCCATGAATTGAAAGCCCCGGATGAACTCGAAGCATTTATTTGCCACCTCTTCAGCACCATAGGCGGAAGCCTTGTTGGCCCATTTTGGGCGGCAAGTTAGTCCGACAGGCCGACATCGAGAAGCATTCTCTCAAATCGCTGGTCTGATCGAATGTCCTGAAAGAAAGGCGAGACCTTAAGGTGAACAACACCCGGGGAGTGGTCATCCACCGCTTTACGAAGCGACTGCAGCGCGAGTTCCCTCTCGCCGAGACCGATGTGAACAATGGCAAGGTGGTAGGACGAAACAGCGCGGTGCTGGGACGAGTCTTGCAATTCGAGCAATATCTGCCTCGCCTCGTCTTTCTTTCCCGAAATACCGAGAACATATCCGAGCTCCGCCAAGGCTTCGGTGCTACCCGGTGAGAGTTCAACTGCCTTCTTAAGCTCCGAAACAGCCTCCGGGTACCGCCGCTCTTGAATATAGACCTGCCCAAGGTGACGGTGGGCCTGGTGGCTCGCAGGATCGATTTCCAGCGTTTTCTGGGATTGTTCGATAGCTTGATCGTACTGTCCTGCGTAATACAAGATGGCCGCAAGATTATCATTCGTGAAAGCTGAAAGGGGATCGAGTTGCTGGGCTGTCCTCGATTCGACGATGGCTTCCTGCAGCCTTCCTAACTCCAATAACAGGTTGGAGTACCAGACGTGCGCGAGCTCATACCCTGGGTCGAGCTCAATGGCGCGCTTGTATTCCTTTTCGGCCCCCTGCCAATCCCAGTCATAGTCCTCTTTAACATTTCCCAGTGCGGTGTGGGCTTCGGCGAGTGAGTCGTCAATTTGAAGTGCCTTGAGTGCGGCAGTCCTAGCTTTGGGGAAGGCCTCGCTGGCGGGAACCGCAGTCAACTCAGGAAGCAAATGGTAAGAGTCCGCCAAGGCAGCGTAAGCAACAGCGTACTTGGGATCTTTTGCTATAGCTTGCTCGAGATAATCGATGCTTTTCTGCAATCCCTGAGGTGTTCGCTTGTTCCAGTAAAACCGGCCAGTGAGATAAGCTTCGTGAGCGGCGGGATCCACCGGCTCATTCCTGGATAATCGGGCCTGCTCCTGCGGCGTCAACTTAATCTGGATCTCGTCGGCGATCGCCCGGGCCGCTGTGTTCTGTAGGGTCATGATGTCGCGCAAGTCTTGCTCGTAGCTTTTCCCCCACAACTGAAGATCGGTGGAAGCTTGAACTAACTGAACATTGATCTGGACTTTGTCGCCATAACGTCGCACCGAACCTTCCACGACTGCGTCGACGTGCAGTTGCCGGGCAATGACTGGAAGCGGTTTTTTTGCCCCCTTGTAAACCATTACCGAGGTGCGCGAAATCACTCGGAGCGCACTAATCTGCCCTAGGTCATTGATCAAGGCATCCGTCATGCCATCAGCGAAGTAGTCTTGATCGGTATCTCCAGAAAGATTCTCGAAGGGCAGGACTGCGAGCGACCTAATCTGGGTCGGCCGAGCGCGCCCCATGAGTCGGTCGCGCCAGCCGTGCACATTCACCGCGATCAGCGTCACGGCGATCGCCAGCAGCGCCGCCAGAGAATACACAACCAACAAAGGAGTCCTCATGGGTTTGAAAGGTGATGGCTGAGGATGTGCTTGCCGGTTCGAAGCGGCTCCACCCAAGCGGCCTAAATCTACCAGCAGCTCTTTGGCGGATTGGAAGCGCCGGCCTGGATCTTTGTCGAGGCATTTGAGGATGATGCGTTCGAGCTCTGGCGAAATTCTGGAATTAAGCGCACGCGGAGGAACGGGCGGGTGGTGAAGGATGGCATCAATGACACGCGACGGCAGTTCCTGTGGGAATGCCCTGCGGTTGGTAGCCATTTCGTAGAGCACTGCGCCGATCGTATATATGTCCGCACGGGCGTCCACGGGTTCGCCTTGCAGTTGTTCGGGCGGCATATAGGGCAAGGTACCCGCCCCGGCTTGCGTGTCCGACAGGGTATCGGATGTCAATTCGTTCACCTGTGGCAAGAGCTTTGCCAGACCAAAGTCCAGGACTTTGGCTTGGCCGCGCTCGCTAATGGCGATGTTTTTAGGTTTCAAATCGCGGTGAACGATCCCGCGATTGTGTGCCTCTTCGATTGCCGCGGCGATCTGCATTCCCAGGGCGACTACTTCTTTCTCCGGGAGGGCTCCGCTGACAAGCCGGTCTGCAAGCGTCTTCCCGGGCACATACTCCATAACGAGAAAGTCGATACCATCTTGTGTATCGAACTCGTAGATCGTTTCAATATTTGGGTGACTTAACTTGGCGAGGGCGAGGGCTTCTTTGTGAAATTGTTTGCGCGAGGAGTTATCACTAAGGGTACCTGAAGGAAGCACCTTAAGCGCCACATCACGCTCGAGTTGGTCATCATGAGCGCGATAGACTACCCCCATGCCACCGGAGCCGACCTTCTCGATGATGCGGTAGTGGCCTAAAGTTTGGCCTATCATTAGGCGGGACCTGCCTTGGCGGTCATATTAGGGTGCAAGGGGAGGCAAGTCAACGCGCGTCGCGATTCAGACTCGAATTTTCATTGCCGCAGCAAGGATGTCAACAGAGCCAGATGACTTCTACTCGCAACGCAGGGCCACGATAGGATCCACGCGCATCGCGCGGCGAGCGGGAATGTAGGAAGCCGCGAGCGCGACCACGATTAGCAAGAATGCAACCCCGAGGAAGGTGACCGGATCGTAGCTTCCGATAGCAAAGAGGAGGCTTGCCAGAAAGCGCGCAAGAACGAAGGCACCCGCCAGGCCAAGCCCAACCCCGATAAGGGTCAATTTGAGAGTTTGCCCGAGAATCATTCCGCGCACATTGGTGAGCTGTGCGCCAAGCGCCATGCGGAGCCCAATTTCTTGCGTGCGATGGCTGACGGTATAGCTCATCACACCATAAATTCCGATAGCCGCGAGCAGGAGCGCGAGTGCGGCAAAGATTCCGACCAGGACCGCGGAAAAGCGGCGTGGTGAAACGGAATCCGAGAGCAGCCCATCCATGGTCGTTATGTGGGTGATCGGCAGATTCGGATCCACTCTATGGACGACGTCCGTTATGCCGGCCGCAACTGTGACGGGATCGGAAGCGGTGTGCACCACAAGATAGGGTGTCCAGCCGCCAACGAAATAGGCGTCAAAGGTTGGCCCGGCGTCGAGCCCAAACTGGTGCACATTGCCGACGATGCCGATAACTGAAAACCAGCAAGGTTTTGGGTCGAGCGAGCAGAAATTGACGCGCTTTCCGAGTGCATCTCCTTGCGGCCAGTAACGCCGCGCCATGTTCTCATTGATGACGATGTTTAGGACTTTCCAGTCGTCCTCGTTGAAGTAGCGGCCTGCGCGCAATGGAATTGCCAGCGAAGAAAAATAGCCGAGACTTACGGTACGAGTCTGAGCGATCGGGCGCGCGCCGGCGGCAGGAACCGGCTGGCCCTCGATGACAAATCTTGACGCTTGGCGAAGCTCATTGCCAAGGGGCAAATCGTCGATTCCGCCTGCTTCTTTGACGCCGGGCAGGGCACGGATTTGCGCGGCAATTTCTTCAAACTGCGAAGACTTCCTCTCGCCCAGCTTGAGTTGTTCGTCCTGGGAGAGCTGGTTGACTTGCGCGAAAGAAAGGGCGGGCTGCTGGATTTCCATCGTCAGGATGTGGTCGGGGCGGAAGCCGGGGTCGACCTCCAGAAGATGCTGAAAACTTCTGAGCAGGAGGCCGGCACCGATCAAAGGCACGAGAGCCATGGCAATTTCCGAGATCACCAGCAAGTTGTGGGTTTTGTGATGCCCGGATGAACTGGCTCCTTTGCTTCCCTGTTTCAGCACGCCGGCCAGATTTGTCTTTACGGTGCGCGCCGCAGGCAGCAATCCGCAAACGAGGCCCGTCGCGAGGCAAACTGCGATTGTGAATCCCAGGACCCAGGCGTTCAGGCCGGTCCCATTCAAGATGGCGAGATCGGCAGGGACTAACGCCATCAAGGCCCTCAGTCCAGCAAAGGCGAAAAACACGCCCAGCACTCCGCCCAGCAGGGAGAGCAAGGTGCTTTCGGTGAGCAACTGACGGATCAATCTCCAGGGGCTAGCCCCTAGGGCGGTGCGCACGGCAACTTCTCGTTCGCGCGCGGCGTTGCGAACCAGGAGCAAGTTCACGATGTTGGCGCAGGCGATCAGGAGGACAAGGCCGACCGCGCCGAACAACACAAGCAAAGTATTGCGTAAGCTGGCCGCAGAAGGATCCTGGAGTTTTTGCACAAGGACGCCAAAACCCCGATGAGCATCGGGATAGGCGATTGCTTCTTGTTGATTGAGCCGTCCGATTTCGTCGCGCGCCTGAGCAAGGCTGATGCCCGGTTTAAGCCGGGCGATGGCAACGAATGCGTGATGAATATGCTCGGCAAGGTCGTCGTCATATTGGCCTAGGGGCATCCATAAATCGGCCCAGCGCAAAAGCTGGAAACCAGCGGGGAGAACGCCCACGACAGTGTAGCGCTTGTTGTCGAGGGTAATCGTGCGGCCGACAATGGCAGGATCGCCCCCAAACCGGCTTTGCCAAAGTCGATGGCCCAAAATCACTATTGGCGCGCTACCGGCGCGGTCCTCTTCCCGGACGAAGGAGCGGCCGGCGACGGCGCGTGCTCCCAGCATGGGGAAAAGATCAGAACTGGCGTAGCCTACAAGGACGCGCTGGGGCTCACCATCGCCGGTCAGGTTGAGCCCTTTTGAGATTTCCGCATAGGCCCCCATCTCCGAAAAGCTGGTGGCTTGCTGATGCCAGTCGGCATAATCGCCCGGAGACAACCCAGCCCGGGGAACCTGTGGCGGATAAGTGTTCCAAATCTCCACCAAATTCTCCGGGTGAGGGTACGGCAGGGGCCGCAGAAGCACATTTTCAACCACGCTGAAAATCGCCGTGTTCGCTCCTATCCCGAGCGCTAGAGTTAGCACGGCTACCGCTGTAAAACCGGGAGTTCTCGCCAGGTTCCGGATTCCGTAGCGAATGTCTCTTAGGAAGCTATCGGGCATCTTGAGCTCCTTACCGCGCGGAATGTCCCCAACTAAGACTTTTGCTCATAGAAGGCTAGTCCTCCCGTTTGACGTGTAATTCCGCCGGAAGGATTCCCCGAGTATATCGCGTAAGCCGGAATCTCCTTGTGTGTCGACTCGATGGTCGCCTTGCGCTGTGAATGATCCTGGCAAGCCTGCCTAAAAGTTATCGAACGGAAGACAACAAATTTGACGGTGGTATACTTGCGCGGCAGTTTGCCAGGCCTCGCGCCATGGCCGCCATGGAAAGTTACGACCTCATCGTCCTGGGCTCCGGTCCCGCGGGACAGCGCGCGGCGATTCAAGCGGTAAAGTTTGGCAAGCGCGCGGCGCTCGTCGAAAAACTCGAGGTCATCGGCGGAACGGCGATCAACACCGGCACTATCCCCAGCAAAACCATTCGCGAAGCAGTGCTGCACCTTTCAGGATTTCATTACCAGGGTATTTACGGCGTGAATTACCGCGTGAAGGAACAGATCACGATGGCGGATCTGGCGTTCCGCGCACAGCACGTGATCAAGACTGAGATTGATGTGATCCGTGCACAACTTTCGCGGAATGGAATCGAAGTATTCACCGGCATGGGCAGTTTCGTCGATCCGCATCGCGTGCGAGTGGTTGGCCCGCGCGGTCAGGCCGAATACGAAGCAGCGAACGTCATCATCGCCACGGGAACTAAGCCGGCCTCGACGTCCCTCGTTCCATTCAACAACCGCACAATCATCAACAGCGATCAGATTCTGCAAATGCCGGTGATTCCCAAGACCATGATCGTGGTGGGAGGCGGCGTGATCGGCGTCGAGTACACATGTATGTTCGCCACGCTGGGCGTGCGCGTGACGCTGATCGAAAAGCGGCCGCGCCTGCTGGAGTTTGCCGATGCGGAGATGGTCGAAGCTCTCTGTTATCACCTGCGCGACAGACGCGTCACGTTGCGTCTGAACGAGGAAGTGGAAAGCGTGGAAGAGACTCCTGAAGGGGGCGTGGCAGCGAATTTAAAGAGCAAGAAAAAAGTTTCTGGCGAAGCATTGTTGTACGCCATCGGCAGACAAGGGAATGTGGACGAATTGAACCTTGCCGCAGCTGGTCTGGAAGCAGATTCGCGCGGACGCATCCCCGTGGATGCGGACTACCGCACTAAGCAGTCGCATATTTATGCCGTGGGCGACGTCATCGGTTTTCCCAGCCTCGGAAGCGTTTCGATGGAACAAGGGCGCATCGCGGCGGCGAACGCGTTTAAAATGCCGATCAAATCGAACAAGGCGCTGTACCCCTACGGAATCTACACAATTCCTGAAATCTCATTTATTGGCAAAACCGAAGAGCAGCTTACCGACGAGGGCGTTCCTTACGAGGTGGGCATCGCGTATTTTCGAGAAATCGCACGCGGACAGATTCGAGGTGACACTACGGGACGGCTGAAACTCATATTCGACCCCGATTCGAAGGCCCTGCTGGGCGTGCACATCATCGGGGAAGGCGCTTCGGAGTTGCTGCACATAGGGCAAGCGGTTTTTGCGTTGAAGGGGACCATCGAGTATTTCGTGGACAGCGTTTTCAATTATCCGACGCTCGCGGAATGTTACAAGACCGCGGCGTTCAACGGCCTGAACAAATTGGCCAAGAGTTAGTCGGTTCGGGCGGGCAACTGGAACGGCAAGGCGCAAGAGCGACGATGTTCGGCAGGCAGAAGACAGGCAGGCAAATGATGCGCAGGACAGCTGGTGTACTGGTCATGGAGCATATTGCGGTTGGGCTTGTGGAAGGCGACAAGGTCGTCGGTCCCCTTCGCAGATATCCGGAAAAAGAGGATTCGGTGGATGCGCTGCTGGCTATGCCGGCGGACAGGATTGCGGAGTGCATTCGAGAGCAGCTCAAATCGATGGCAGAGGGGGAAAAGATTCACGCCATTGGATTGGGATTTCCCGGTGTGATACGAGATGGAATTGTGGAGGATTCTCCGAACCTGCAGCAGGTGAAAGGTTTCAATTTGCAAGGAGCGTTAAGCGACGCTCTTCGTTTGGATGGAAGAGCGGTCCCGGTGCGCGTCTTCAATGACGCGGACGCCATGGCCGCAGGCATCGCCGCGACACGCGGCCAGCTGCACAAACTGAATCGTGTGTGGACGCTGGGAAATGGCATCGGGTTCGGACGCTATCCGTGGAGCGAAGGCGTTTGGGAAGGCGGCCACTCGGTGGTCTCGCTGGATCCCAAGGAAAATTTCTGCGGCTGCGGTGGGCGCGGACACTTGGAAGGCATTTTGGGATATCGCTCGATGAGACTGCGGTTTCTGGACATGGAGCCGGAGGAAGTTTTTGCAAGTGCCGAAGCGGGCGACGCGCGGTGTTCGGAATTTGTGACGCTCTGCCACCGGGCGCTGGCTGCAGCTACGGCAACAAGCATCCACATGGAAGGCCCCGGTCAGTTCTACATCACCGGGACGAACGCGAAATTTATCGATGCTGGACTACTGGACAGGATAGTGCACGAGATGGTGAAGATGAGTCCGCTGCAAGCAAGCCGCATCGAAGTGATTCCGTCGAATGATGAGCTGGGGATCATTGGAGCAGCCGTCAACGCGGAACGCGCAGCTCTCGCGTCCTGAGCAAACCCACTCATCCAATAGTGTAGGCGCAATAAGCACGCCTCTATTCGAAGGGAAGACTACAATGACTGCTGCAGGTAGGGCGGCAGAGGACTATTCTGCCCGGCGACCACCTTCCAACCACTTCCCCCCTTCACGTATATATGAATCACGCGCATCTGGCTGCTAACGCTCTGCCCTTTTACGACACCACGGGAGGACCACAGGCAAGTCGCAACAGCCGTGTCCCGGTAGATATGGATCTTGATATCCGAGGCGATGAAGGCCTCGTACTTGATGGCGGTCGATTGCACGGCGTTGATAAAGGTTGCCTTATTGACGGGTTCACCGCGAGAAAGCGTGCCCGCGAAGTCATCGCTATAAACACGCCGGAAAAAAGTCGAATCGCTTAACTGAATGGCGTGCGCGGCTTCTCTTTCCAGGTTAACGATCTCCTGGCGCTCCACTTCCGGGTCCGTCGGCGGCAGACGGCAGCGGCTGTAGCATTCTGTCGAGTCATATTGTTGAGGGCTCCAAGCTGGAGAGAGAGCCAGCCACATCGTAAGCAGCGCCGCGACCTTGTACATTGCGAGAAACCTCCTCCGGAGAACCACGGAACCGCGCCGGGGTCCCCTTTATAAGGTATATCCGTGCTGGATGGCTCAGGAGGAAGATCATCATGCATGTGATGTAATCGTGACGGCGTGGTAATGCAGTGGTCGCGCGGACCGCGGTCCGCCAGTTCAGCAATAACAGAGCCGGCATTTCAGCCGGCTCCTTTTTGATGCTGCCAGGGTAATCTGGCCTTCGCTAGAACTTGACGAGGATGGACAAATCAATCCGGTTCTCAATTTTCTTGAGATCCGGCGTAAAGCCTGGCACGAACGCGCCGGGTGAACCGCACGTGTTATTTCCGATGAGCGGTGTCGGGCACGAGCTTGGCGTAATGCCACCTGGTCCCGAGAAGTACGGCACATTCGCAGCACGATGATCGAACTCCCAGCGGAAAGTAATGTATTGGCTCGGCATCCAATCAAACGTCCCGGAGGCGTCCCAAGCCTTGAAGGGATCGCCGGGATTTTCCGTAAAGTAGGGTGTGCCAGAGGCTGCCGTCGCTCCATTGATTGGCGGCAGAAGAACTAAATAACGACCGGGATTGTTAATCTTGCCGCCGCCGAGAGTGAGGCCAAATTTGTCATTGTGGAACCACATGCGGTCGTAGAGCATGAAGCCGAGGAAACTCTGCTTCGGTCCTTTCTTCGAGTTGGTATAGCAGCTCACGCCGCCGCCGTGTTCGCAGCCCGCATCTCCGGTCAGTGAAAATGCCATTTTGTCCAGGAATTCTCCGGGCCGGTCATAGTATTTGACCTCCACGCTGTCGTCCGTGTGATATCGGACGCGGCCAGGAGTGTTGAGCGCATCCTCCCCCAATGCATACTGATTGCCCAGAATGGAAAACCATCCATTTGGCCGCCACAAAATCTGCATCCCGAAGCCGGGCCGGTTATTGAACCGCCCATAGGACTGCCAGCCGTTCACAAACCACGGCTCAATCTTCAGGTGCTCGGTGGGAAAAATCTGAACGCGCACGCCGTTGAAGAACCAGGGCGTGTTCGAGGAAACGTATGACGGCTGATAAGCCCAGTTGTCAAAATTGTAGTAGCTGAAGAGGCCGATGTAAGACATGAAGATTCCGGCGTCCACGTTGATTCCATGCATCACGTTGAAGTGGTACCCGCCGTAGGCCTCGGAAAGGTAGCGATAGGCATCGTTAAGATTCCATTGGCCCCGAGCCGGGCTGGCGTCATTACGCGGCGTCGTTTCTGAGTACAAGCCGAACTGCGTCATAACACGGGCGCGCACGTTGTCAAAGTGGAAGTCGCCGCCGACGCCGAGTTGTGTTACGTGGACCTCGTTCGATCGGAATACCTCGCTCGAACCGCCGATGGTGTCATCCTTCGGGTGGTTGAAATCGTAAACGTAGTCCACATCCGCCCGTATTTCCGGCGTAAAAAATTTCGTGTCCATGGGGGACTCTTTGGTACGGGGGTTGCCGTTCAGCCAAGTAAAGTCCGCGAACGCGAACGGCTCGCTCGCTGGTGCATGGGCTGCGCCGGGCTTCCACTTTTGAGCTGCTGGCGCAGAGACGGACAAATTGCCCGTAGCCGCAAAATTGGGCTGCGAGTCCGCGATTTCAGCCGCGGGAGCGGGAACGGTTGAAGGAGTGCCCTTGGCCTCGAGTTCCGCAACGCGCTTTTCGAGTTGTTCGACGCGATCTAGGAGCATACGCTCGCGCTCGGTCAATCCGGGAGTCGGGGTATCCGGCCTCGCTGGGACGGCTTTTGCTGACGGAACATTCTTGTCTTTGTCATCGTCTGCAAACAAAGCTGTACCTCCAATAAGGAATGCAGCCAGTATCATTAAAATTGGAACTCTTATCTGCGTGAACGCGCGCATCTCTCTCTCCAATACTTGCTGCTCGGCAACGGAATTGGCGACGACGGATTTCGAGCGTTTTCGAGACGCGCAGAAGGCCGTATCGTTGCCAAAAAAGAGTAGCTTGGATTGCATTAGAAAGTCATAAGAGGGTTGATAGCTTTTTGTAAGAAGAAATTGCAGTCTTGGAAGCGAGTTAGCGGCGGAGTGGCGCGGCGGGATCGCGTTTGGAAATATCGAGCGCCACTTCTCGGGCCTCCTCGTGAATCAAGCCATTCGTGGCGAGGATGACGGCGCCGCCCAGTTCGTAGGGTTGACCGGCGAAGTCGCTGATCTTGCCGCCTGCTTCCTCAATCAGCAGAACTCCCGCGGCGGTGTCCCACGGCTTCAGCCCGAATTCCCAAAAGCCATCGAACCGGCCCGCCGCGACGCTGGCCAAATCAAGCGCGGCGGAGCCATCACGGCGGACTCCATGGGAGCGCAAAGTGAAATCCCAGTAGTAATGAATGTTGGGGTTTGCCAGGCGCTTGTGCACCGGAAACCCTGTGCACAGAAGACTGGTAGCCAGCGTATCCACTTTTGAGACGAAAATTCTCTTGCCATTCATGGTGGCGCCGCCACCGCGGGCAGCGGCGAACAGTTCGTCGTAGAACGGGTTGTAAACCACAGCGGCGAGGAGGGCGCCGCGTTGCGCAAGGGCGATAGAAACCGAGAAACAAGGATAGCCGTGAGCGAAATTGGTTGTGCCGTCCAAGGGGTCCACATGCCAGCGGAATTCCGAGCCGCCTTCGTGGCCTGTCCCCTCTTCCGCCGCGATCGAGTGTTCCGGAAAATATTTTGAAAGGCGCGTGACAATGGCTTCCTCGGAACGCTTATCCGCTTGCGTAACCAGATCGACGTCGCCCTTGTAAGTGATCTGCGCCGGCCGGTCGAACTCTTCCCGCAAGATTTTGCCCGCCTCCTGAGCGGTTTCTATAGCGGCTTCGAGATAGTCTTTTCTCATCGACAGAATGCGCGGCGGAGCGCCTCTTCAGCAGCGCAACACGCCAACGCGTTCTCCACTTTACCACCGGCGCCGAAGAAAAAGCTTCGTCCCCGGCAAACAAGTCTTAAGACCGGGAACATCTGATTGAAAGCGGCTGTTTTTTGCGGGCATCTCATTGGCATCAGCGTTAATATAGTGTCCCGCCCTAAATACGAGGAGGAATCATGGTCAAAATGCGTAACCTCCGGTTCACGATGAGCTTGCTGGGGCTGTTTTTGCTTTCGCTTGGCACAGTGCAGCTCTGCGCACAAAGCAGCAAGGTCATGGGCGAAGTTCGTTTTGAGGGCGATACACAGTTGGATCGGGATTCCGGCGTATGGATCGACGGCAACTATGTTGGCTACGTAAAGGAACTCAAGGGCGACAAGAAAGTGCTTCTGTTGCCGGGGAAACATCAGATCGCTGTGCGGCAAGCAGGGTACACTGACTTCACGCGAGAGTTGGTCATCGAGCCCGGCCAGGTACAAGAAGTCCAAGTAGCCATGCAGTTGCTCCCCGGCGCAAAGACTCCAGATGTCACTTCTGAGCTAAAGCTTTCGGTTCAACCGAAACGCGCTGCTGTTTTTCTTGATGACAAATACGTTGGCCACGCCAGCGAGCTAGGCGGAAGATTCCACTCTCTGCTGGTCAGCCCGGGAAAGCACCGAATCAAGATCGAGCTGCCCGGCTATCGCACTTTTGAAACCGAGGTCGACATTCTTGCGGGACAGAAGTCCGAAGTGAAAACGGAACTAGTCAAAGGCAGCATCGAGCAAGCCGGCGCTGAGATTAAAAAGCAGCAGTAGGCAATCTCCATCGAGAACGTGACGGCCTCGGGCTACGGTCGAATGCAAGAGCGCGCCCACTACTTGAGACTCATCGAGGTTTACTGTGGGCCGGTGAGGTAGGTCTTTCGGTGGCGGACGTGATAATCGCCGTTCAGGACCTTGACCTCGACGTTTCGATAGGTATTGGCGGGGCCTCGAGGGGTGGGGTAATAGCCAAGGCGATATTGCGTGCGTAACTCGCGGTCGATGACATCAAAAATCACGTCAAGCTCCTGAGGTGCGTCGGGATAGAACATGGCGCCGCCGGTGGTCTCGGTGATGGTTTCGAGGGCATGCTCGCCAGCGGTGTTTCGGCCGCTTTCATTTTTCACCGGACGGATCACGATAGTGTAGAGCAGCGCTCCTGAGCGCACGGCCTCCTTGCGAGCGGCGTCAAACTCACTCCGGCTGGTGGTTTCGCCCGCGTCTGTAACCAATATGATGACGCGGCGGCGGTCCTCTCCGCGGCGCTCCAGCGCGTTTGCGCCGAGAAGCACGGCGTCGTAGATCGATGTGCCGGCACCCGGCGGAATTCTGCGCACCGCGGCCTGCAAAGCGCCGACGTTGTCCGAAAAGTACGGCGGAAGTTGCGTAACGTTCTCATCGAAGGCAAAAATCGACAAACGGTCGCCGGGACGCAAAACCTGGCGGATGAAATGCGCGGCGGCCTCTTGCTCGAAGCTTATTTCCTTGTGCGCGCTCAAGCTCGAATCGATCATTAATGCCAGGTCCAGTGGCTGCTTTGTCTCAGATTCAAATACCTCGATCTTCTGAAGCACGCCCTCCTCGTAAAGTTGGAAAGCTTCGATCGGCAAATCCGGCGCTGGACGGTTGTGGTCGTCCAGAACGCTGGCCAAAATGCTGACCAGATCCACCTTTACCTTAATCTTGTCGCGTTGAGGGTCGGCGTCTTCGGGAAGGCTGATCGGCTGAGTAGGCGTCGGCACTATCGCCGGCTTGGGAGCCGTGGAATCCGCGGAAGAGGAGTTGGAAGTGGGCTTAGGTTTTTGCGCCCACGGCGGGCGGTCCGGCTTGTCTTGTGAAACAGCGATCCCCGCCAAAAAAAGGGTGGAGAGAATGACGATGGTCGCGGCGCGAGCGCGAGGAGGTGTAGAGATCATTGATTCACTAAGATGCAGGTTTCGCCGCCCGTGTCTCCACAGGGGCTGGAGGCATCTCGCCATCGGCCCAGACGGCGCCGTCCTCGAAGTATTCTTTCTTCCAAATCGGAACAGTGCGCTTGAGGGTGTCGATGGCGAAGCGGCAAGCTTCGAAGGCGGCCGGCCTGTGTGCCGAACTGACCGCGATGAAAACGCTGGTCTCGCCAATTTCGAGCCGGCCGAGCCGATGGGCAATGGCGACGAGGTGGATGGGAAATTTTTCGCGGAGCTGGACAGAGATTTCTCGGATTTTCGCAAGCGCCATGGATTCGTAAGCTTCATAGTCCAAATAGAGCGTGCGCCGTCCATGAGAATGATTACGCACGCAACCTTCGAAGGTGACGACGGCTCCGTCTTCATCGGCGCGAACGTGCTGGATAAGTGCGTCCTGATCGATTGGGTCGCGCACAAGAAGAAGAAGATCGGCTTGTATGGATTTTGTCATGGACATCTGCGCTAGCCGCCACTCACGGGAGGGAGAAAGGCAACTTCATCGCCGGAATGAAGCGGAGTGTTCCACGCAGCAAATTCCTGGTTGCGCGAGGCTACCAGCGAAGCTCGGAAACGAGCGAGTTCCGGGTGATTCGCTCCATAGTGGGAGAAAAGCGCCTCGATCGGCGCGCCATCGGGGAGCTCGACGGTATCTTCGGCCTGGCCGACGACTTCTTTGAGCCGTCCGAAGAAAAGGACCTTTATACGCGCTGTTTGTGAGGAGAGCGGCACAAGAGAATTGTAACCTGCGGATGTGTGCGGGGCTATAGCCTGCGCGGTTAGCGTCAACAGCCAGACGGCTTACGAATTCTTCGGTGTTTTCATTCGGGAAAACACTTTTGAACAATTCTATTGCTTGACCGAGGAACGAGCGTTGCGTAGCGTCTTGATAGAACGTATTTCAGCGGTTGTCCAAAGGGTCGGGCGAAATCACCATGAAAATTCTCGTGAGCGGATCGAGCGGCTTGGTGGGGACCGCGCTGGTGCGCGCACTGGTAAAGGATGGGCACACGGTCTGCAGGCTCGTGAGGCCAGGAACAGTTGTTAAGAATGAAATGAATGACGGGTTTCAAGTGGCGTGGAACCCGGCGACGGGAGAACTTGGCGGCGCGGCGGTCGGCGCGGACGCCGTCGTGAATCTCGCTGGGGCGTCGATTGCCGATGGCCGTTGGAGCCCCGCGCGCAAAGCCGTCTTACGGTCGAGCCGCATCGATACGACGCGCGCGCTGGTCGACGCGCTGGCGAAGATGAACGCGCGGCCGCGAGTGCTCGTTTCCGCTTCGGCGACCGGCTTCTACGGCAATCGCGGCGATGAGTTGCTAACGGAAGAAAGCCTGCCGGGAAATGATTTTTTGTCTAGCCTGGCCAGAGAATGGGAAGCCGAAGCGCTGAAGGCCGAGGCGATTGGGAGTCGCGTCGTGCTCGCGCGATTCGGAATTATTCTCGCGCGAGACGGCGGCGCCTTGCCGCGGATGATGCTGCTTTTCCGATTCTTCGCGGGCGGAAAGATTGGTTCGGGTCAGCAGTGGATGTCGTGGATTTCACTCGAGGATGTAATTGAAGTTTTGCGCTTCGCTCTGGAGCACGGAGAAGTCCGAGGCCCGATTAACGTAATCTCTCCGCAGCCAATACAAAATGCCGAGTTCACGAAGATGCTGGCCAGCGCTATGCACCGGCCCGCACTCTTCCCTGCCCCACCATTCGCGTTGCGCCTCGCCCTCGGCCAAATGGCAGACGCGCTGCTGCTATCCAGTCAGCGCGTCCTGCCGCAGAAGTTGGAGAAACTTGGCTACCGCTTCCTGCACTCGGGCTTAAGCAGCGCCCTCGCCGCTGTCCTCAACGTGGTGTGAACCGCTCTGCGCTACTTGAGCGCGTTGAGCGTAACGTCTACTCTCAAGGTATGTCCTGTGACAGGATCGGTCGCGACGGTTGATTGAATGGTCTGCCCGTCACGGATGAGAAGATTCACCTGGCTGCGAAATTGCTGGACAACTGGCTGAGGACTGGAGATCTCATTTCGTCCAGATGTGGCAGCCTTTTGACCCTCTCCCTGCGTATACAATGACGACTTCTCGACATTTAGTTTTAGTAGAAATCTGCCGCCATCGGCTTTCTCGGCGCGTCCGTCCATATTCGTTCCAATGTCCATATATTGAAACTGTTTGGCCGCGGAAGAGCTGGAGGTCGTTTCGACGGGCACTCGCAAACCCATGCGTACGGATGCCAGCGGCCCCTTGTCGTCTGCATTGACAAGCAGAGTGTAGGGCGAGCTGCTGACTTTCTTTTCGGCGTCGTACTCGCTGAAGACTACTTGGACGCGGAGCGGTGTCATTGTTTTTTCGGTTTCGGCCGGCTTGGCAACGTCCGAGGATTTTGCGTTCTCTTGCGCCCACAAGCGTGGGGCAGCGAGCACCACAATCGAAAGAATCACCATCAAAATAGTCTTCTTCATGGATCGCTCCTTTTCAGAGTTCTCGAAAGGCCTATCGGCGTGTCTTCTCGTTTTGCGATGCTGGCTCCGCACTTGCATTCCCGAGTGGCTTCATTTCGAGGGGTGAGATTTCCAGCGGTGAAACCTGCAATTCTTGCACGGGGCCCTCGGGCTTCTCAGCAAGCAAAACATCTGCCGTAACTTCGCCGCGCTGAACACTGCCGAGCAATGCGTCGATGGCCTTTTTCTCTCCGGCCGGAGCTAACACAGCGACGTCTGTGACATGTAATGCGGTCGCTGTTCGGAAGGGCTGGGCTGACCTATGCTTCGATGACGGCGCACTCGTTTCAACGTGAGGCACGGCTGCGGGAACCGTTTTTGTCTCAGGGGGCAAGACATCAGGAGCGCCTGCTGTCATCTGCGAACCTTGTTCAGCGGTACCGCGCCCAGCGCCTCGAACGAAAACAATCGCAGTGACAAGGGCCACAGCAGCTGTGACAGCGACATAGGTCGGAATCCACGAGCGGCGAGGAACAGACAGTTCGTTCAGCTTCACACGCACTCGTGGAAGTAGCGACGCAGGCATTTCGGAGTTTGCGGAAGCGCGCACGCCAGTGTCGATGGCGACGAAGAGTTGCAGTTCTTCGGCGAGGGTAGCGCGACAGGATGTGCAAGCGTCCAGGTGCAAACGCAGTTCGCGCGACGGCACGGTGTTCGCAGCCGCGGCTTCGATCAACGCCTCTCGATAGTTTTCACATGGCATCGCAATTTCTCCGCTAACTGCTTTCTGGCAAAAAACAATCTCGATTTCACGGTTCCAATCGGCAAGCCAAGCATCTCAGCCACTTCTTCGAGCGAATGCCCCTGCATCGCCGCAAGCAAAAGCACGAGCCGCTGTTTTTCGGGAAGCTCATCCATCGCGCGATCGAGATGGGCCTGAAATTCACTGGTGGCGGCAATGTCCTCCGTCGAGGCTCGCGGAGTTGCTTGCGACCATAGCGTCTCGCGCACTTCACGGCGCTTTGAAGAACGAGTTCGATCGATTGCGAGCCGGAACGCGATGCGCACGAGCCATGCGCGAAACCGCCCGCGGTCGCGCAGTCGTTCAAACCGGCGGTACGCGCGCAGCAGCGCTTCCTGCGCCACGTCTTCCGCATCCGCGCTGTTTCGCAGCACGCCGCGCGCGACGCGATACGCCAGCGGTCCGCATTCCGCAAGGCGCTCTTCGAATTCGCGGCGGAGCGCGGTTTGGGCCGCTTCCTGCGCGAACTCCTTCTCGGCGGTACGGCCTGGCTGGATCAGAACCAGCTCCTGCATTGGGTCACTTATGCGAGCCGAAAACACTCGCCCTCCCCGTACACCTGCCAGACGGCGCGGTAAGTCATTTGGTTCACGAAAGTTTAGTTTGGTCGCCGTATTTAACCGATCTGTTGAATACACAAATATCGCTGAAGCTACCTGGCGTCGAGAATCCGAATCCCGTATTGGAACACGGGTTCAGGGGCCGAGTTCCAGATCGGGATTAGCGTGGGAGCCATCGGAACTGCCGAGAATCCCTGAAGGCCATGTTCCGAGTCAATAGCTTCCTCAAGCGATTAGATAAGCGATTTATTTTCAATAGTTTATGCAGGAGCGTTGAAAGAACTGTTCGCGCTCTCTCGCATACCTCCCGCTTAGGGCTTTCGCTGGCCCTTCGCCTGCAATCCGCCCTGCATGCGGCCTCTCACGCAGAACGCGGTAAGAACGAAATGTATTGAAGGGCGAGAGACCCGCGAGTGGACAACGCTTGTGGCCTTGCACCTCTTCATGGCCCTTGTGGCAGGTACATGGCTACTGGGTTGTGGCGGCGGAGGCGCAGGCCCGGTTACGTCCCCGCCGCCTCCACCTCCCCCGGCCATAAGCGTGACGGTGGCACCGATGAGCGGGTCAGTCTTGTTGGGAAGCTCACAATCGTTTTCGGCAACGGTGACGAACACTCCCAACACAAACGTGAGCTGGAGTGTGAACGACATTCCCGGTGGAAATCCATCCACCGGTACGATCGCAACGAACGGAGTGTACACAGCCCCCGCCGATCTCCCTTCGTCAACGACAGTGACCATCACGGCGACGAGCCAAGCAGACTCGACGAAATCCGCGACGGCGCAACTCACAATTACAAGCGACATCACTATTGCGCTTGCGCCACCGAATGCCAGCGTCGAACTCGGCGCAACGCAAAGCTTTCATGCCGCGCTCACGAGTGGCGGGCATCCGGATACTGCGGTGCGCTGGAGCCTCAGCGGGACGGCGTGCGCATCGGCATGCGGCAGCGTGGACCTGAGCGGCAACTACACCGCCCCAGGGATTCTACCTTCTCCGTCCAGCGCGACATTAACCGCGCAGAGTGTCGCCGATCCCTCGAAGCAGTCCTCTGTGGCCATCAACATCACCAGCAACTTCACACTTCAAGTAACCGCGCCGCAAAGCGTGTCCGCTGGAAGCGCAGCGACGATAGTCGCGACGATGACACCTGTCGCAGGCTCGAATCCCAGCACGATCCTTTCCTGGTCGCTCTCCGGTCCAGGGTGTACCTCGACGACTTGCGGAACTCTGACTGTTGTGACCACACAAGGATCAGGAGGAAGCGTAATTGCAGATACGGCGACCTATACCGCGCCAAGCACGCCGCCGAATCCTGACACCGTCTCTGTCACGGTAACGCCACAAGCCGATCCCACGAAAAAAGCACAGGCCGCGATAGCTATTCAGGCCGGAATAAACGTCAGCCTTTCCCCGGCAACAGCCACGCTTGCAGCGAATCATCGCGTGACGCTGACTGCACAGGTATTTGGAACAACGAATACGGCGGTGAATTGGAACGTGAACGGGGTTTCCGGTGGAAACACAACTGTCGGACAAATCTGCGCTGTGGCGTCAAACCCCTGTCAAACCGTTTCGAGCGGGAGCGCTCTGCAAGTGGATTATCTTGTTCCCGGGGCGATTCCGCAGCCGAACCCCGTGAGCGTGATGGCAACAAGCGCGGCAGACGCCACGAGAAGCGCTTCAACACAGATCACGGTGATCAATCACGTACTCGTCTCGGTGCAGCCGCAGAGCATCACTCTGGCGCCTCTTGGCGTACAGGGTTTTACCGCGGCGGTGCTTGGAACAAGCAACCAGAGCGTGGTCTGGCAAATTCAGGGAACAGCATGCGCGAACAGTGGGGTCTGCGGTTCGATCGACGCGGTTGGCAATTACACAGCGCCGGGGGCGGCGCCAACGCCGGACGCTCTGCAAGTGGTAGCCATCAGCTCGGATGACACCACGCAGTCTGGCGCGGCCAACGTCACGATTTCCACGGGAGCCAGCATTCTTTCGCTGCACCCGGCGAGCGTCTATGCGGGCGCGGCCGACGGCTTCACCCTGCTGGTGGGAGGGAGCGGTTTCACGGCGTCGAGCCCGGGGCCAGGATCGATTTTGCTTGTCGCCGGCACCGCCAGGACGACGACCTGCATATCGTCGATGCAGTGTACGGCGCCTGTTGCGGCCGTTGATGTTTCCGTAACCGGAAGTGTTTCGGTGCAGATTGAGAATCCGAGCGGAACAAAATCCAATGCCGTCTCACTCGTGGTGGCTCCCTCGAACGCGTCTGACGACATGATCGCCCTGAGCAGCGCTACTCCAACGGCAACCGGCAAGGACATTGTCGTGGTCGATCCTACAACCGCAGGCGTGAGCGCTCAAGGCAACGACGTGGATTTGAACGTAGCCGCGCTTGGTATGTTTTCACTCACGAACAACTCCTGCTCGCTCTCCGGCAATCCGTTGGCGCTGCAGCGGCCAGCAAGCGGCAGCGTAACCTTCGACCTTTGCGTGTTCTCCGAAGGCGGATTGGACACCAGCATGACGTATGCGGTCTCGGGACCCGGCGACGTCACGGTGATCGCGAAACAGCCGGCCGGACTCGGAATTATCCACCTGACGCTGCAGATTCCGGCGAGCGCATTGGCTGGCGCACGCACCCTTTCCATACAAAACACAAATCTGGATAAGACCGCGGCGAGCGGAGCGTTGGTGATCCAGTGAAGATCGCGAGGTATTCGAAGATGAGCTACGTACAACGGCGGCGGTTTTTGTGGATTCTTTTCCTAGGTGGAATTGTGCTGGTTGCGCTGGCCGCGAGCGCGACAACTCTTTCGCGGCTGAAGCTCGAAGACTTGGCACAGGAATCCACGGCGGTGGCACGGCTTCGCTGCCTCAGTGCGACGAGCCGGTGGGAGCAGGGAGAGATTTGGACAGAGACGAGGTTCGAAGTCGTTCAGCGCGAAAAAGGGTCTCTTCCAGGAATCGTCGCAGTACGACTGCTCGGAGGAAGCGTTGGACATCTTCATTCGCACGTGGAAGAGGTTCCAGTGTTTTATCCAGGCGAAGAAGTCTACCTCTTCCTGTGGGGACGTGAAGGAGAGCCGTATCAAGTTCTGGGGTGGTCACAGGGATCTTTTCGCATTGCGCGCAATCCGCAGTCAGGCCTGGAGGTGGTCACTCAAGATTCCTCATCCGCGGCAATCTTCGACCCGCAGACCCGCGCCTTCCGGCGGGGAGGGATTCGCAATCTGCCATTACCGATTTTCAAGGAAAAACTGCACAAGGCTCTGAAACAGGAAAAACAGTGAAACGCAGGAGCAGCCCAATGACGAAGCGACCAAGACCACCGATCATTTGCCAAATTATTGCAGCACTTTTTACGGCTCTTTACGGCGTCTGCGGTATACCAGGGGCGGACGGATATGCTTTTAACGAGATCGTTCCGGATGTGCGCCAACCTGCAAGCGTTTCCGGAGGTTCTGCATGCCCGGTGCCTTCGCGCGATCTCATCGCGCCTGGGTCGATCGCGGAGCAATGGAGCACGGTGCTGGGAACGAATCCCGTGACGATTCTGACCCAGAACCAGACGGCCACAGGGCGCTTGAACGAGATCGAACAAGCCATCACGCAATCGATCGCGGTGTGGACTGGAGTAAGCGGCACGACGCTTGTGCCGGGAACCTTCGCACCAGTGACTCGGACGACGGCGCAAAACGCTTGCGGCTCGGACGGAGTAAATTCCATCTGCCTCGACCAAGCGGACGGAGCGTTTACGCCGGGAATATTGGCATTCACGCGCGTGATCACGGCGGACATCATCGGCGTGCATGTGGGAACGGGAAGGCCGTCGACGCAGATCGGGCAGATTCTTGATGCGGACATATACTTTGCTCCAAGCAGTTCTACAACCACGTTTGCCACGCCTGCGGCGCTTGTAACGGCGCCAGCGGCTTATGACTTTGAGTCATTGCTCATCCACGAGTTGGGGCACACTCTCGGCTTCAGCCATTCCGCGGTGTGGGCCGCGATGATGTATCCGTTTGCGCCCGCCCCAGGAACGTTTTCCGGAAACCGCCCAACCGCTCAGCAACCAAGCGCCCCTCTAGGGGACGACGATCGCACAGGGCTGCGCGTCTTGTATCCAGATCCGGCGGACGCCCTCAATGTGGGTTCGCTCAGCGGACGCATCCTCCCGGCCAATCCGCTATCACTGCCGGCATCGCCACCTGGGGTAACGGGGATTTTCGGAGCGCATGTGGTGGCCGTGGACGCGGCGAGCGGTGCGGTGATTGGAGCAACGCTCGGAGGATGGAGCTGCGTCGCCCCCGGTCCCGCGCTATTCGATGGAACTTACGAAATCAGCCACTTGCCGGTTGGCCACAGCTACCAGGTATATGTAGAGCCGCTGGACGATACCGTCTATCCCTCGCTGGTAAGCCCCGCCACGGCTACGCTCTGCCGCAATCCAATGACGGACGCCGGCTGGCCTCCCCTGCAAGCATGCGTCGTACCTACGCTGAGCACCGGTTTCACCGCGCGCACGCGTCCGGGAAATTAAATCGCCGTCGGAGGAAACAGCACTTCTCACAGGACTTCCGTTCTGTTCAGAAGCACATTGCCGTCGCTGCTTTCGAAACGCGACGAGGACTAGACGGGAATGAGCCACCCGCCGCCGAAAAGGAGGCCAGGCCCGAGCGACGCCATAAATATAGGGCCGCACTCTTCTGGTTTGCGGGTGCGCGTACGCTGCAGAATCGCATCAAGTGCCACGCCGCACGTGGAAGAGCCGAGATTCCCGAAGGATTGGGCCACGGCGGGAAATTTATGCTGGGGCAAACCCAACTGCTTGGCAAGAAGAGTGATCAGACGGGGGTTGGGTTGATGCGTCGCCAGCCCCTGCACGGATGTCCGAGCGATACCGCTGCGGAGTTCAACGTCCGCGACCACTCTCTCCAGCCTCGTGATGGCCGCGCGGGAGAGAGCCTCGCCGTCAAAGTGCACGTCGAGATTTCCGTCGAGTGCCTGAGACACGCGAATCGCTCCAGCATACTGACCGGCGCAGCCAAAGAAAAATTCTCCGAGGCCGTAAGAGTATTCCGGGTTGGGCTCTGTGGCAGCTCGCAGGAGAAACGCTGTGGCGCCGTCACCGAACAAACCCCCGAATTCTCCGGCGACGCGCCCCGGGGCGAAGATGCGGCTGTGAACGTCGGAGGTGATCATTGCGATGGTACGGGCTCGTCCCGAAGCAATGAGTCCCTGAGCGATGGCAAATCCATTTAGCAAGCCGAGACAAGCACCGCCAACGTCGAGCGCGCCGCAGGTTTCGCGAGCAAGGAGTTGGGAGTGAAGCTGCGCTGCGAGAGAAGGATAACCGCGATGCGTTTCGCTGGTGGCGATGATCCAATCGAGTTCCTGAGCTCCGCACGCCGCTGAATGGAGCGCTTTCTGTACAGCGCGCGTGCCGAGAGTTAGTTCATTCTCATCTTCGGCGGCATAAGCAAGCGATTCAATTCCGGCACGAAGGCGAAGCTTTCCTGGCGACATGCCGAAGGCCTGGTCGATATCCTCGGAAGGAATCGTGCGCGAGCCGACGACAGCGCACGAACTTGCGATGATGACCGAAGTTTTGGTTGCAGCTTGCGTCGCTGGGGAAAAATTAGCCTCAAGAGAGTGGCCTTCGGCGCGCCCCTCTCTGAAGGACTGGTAAATGCTCTCGAGAGACGGAGTGCGCTCCGTAAGCAGTGAACCCAAATTGCTGAAGCCGCTCGCTGATTCCAACGCCCGAAGAAAACTGACCCACGCCATGGAGTCAAGCACGCCTGTTTCAATCAGATCCTGCACGGGATCAGGGATGGGCGCTTGCAAGCCGGCTTCACGCCGGAAACAGTCTTCGACAAGGCGCCGCCAGCGATCTTCGTCCTTGATCGAGGCCATCAAAACTCCTCGAGCCATTCATGTTTTGGAAGAGGGATCAGCGTATCGAGCATCAGCCAGCAGACATCATGATAGGGCCGCGTAAGTCCAAGCCGAATGAAGTGATGCGGACAAGACAAAACCTTGTAATGGAATTGTGAGTTCAAGAACCGCTCAAGACGCGCGAGGCGATTCGCTCCTCTGCGGGTGGCCAGCGCTGCTTCGATGAAATCGCGCCAATCGCGGTCTACTACGGGAAGATCGCGCAAGACTTCGCCCGAGGAAAGAGCCAGCGTGGCGCGAAGTTCGTTTGCGTAAAGCTCGAGGCGGAGATTCTGCGTCTGCGTTCCACAGACCGAGCGCTTTGCTTCAGGTGGCTTGGCGAAGAGTCCACTTCCACTCTCGTTTTCATGGAGAACGCAGCCGAATAACTCCGGTAGAGAGCCCGCGATTTCTGCCTTGCGCAGGTAGGTGACTACTTCGGGTTCGGAAACGGTTGATTCCTTTTGAAAGCCGCGAGTCGAAACGCGATCCTCAATGTGCGGCTTGGAACCGGAAAAAGGAGCGAGATCGCATTGCAGCACATCACCGCGATGATAGGGGAAATGCATCCAACTGTTGGCAGTCGCGGAAACGGGAAGAACCGAACGAATCTTGTCCTTTTCCCGCTGCAGGCCTATAACGCAGAAAGCCGGCCCCATGCGGGTGATTTCCGTGATGAGCAGTTTGGTCATGGCACGGAGTGCGGCTTCTTGAGGCGCGGCTTCAAAGATTTTGCGCGCGCTACGACAAGATGTTGAATATCAACGTTGTGACCTTGCGCCCGCCAGTGCGCGGCAAGCAGATCGGCGACGAGGCGGCGGTGACACTTCTCCGGACCAGGTTCGGAACACAGTAGCGCGGCTCTTGCAGGCCACGCGCTTGCATCTAGGGTTTGTGGGATTCCACGCTCATGCGTCAACGTCAGGAAACCAACTTCGTAGGCAGGCCAGTCCTTGGTGCGGCGATAGGTTTTGAGCAACTCGGGGGTGGGCGCGAGCTGCGGTTCGTAGGAGTAGCCAATGCGGGCCACTTTCTCCAGGAAGTAAGCTAGATCTGGATGCTTGGCGAACCCGGAGAGCTGGCCTCCTCGATGCTGGCGGATATCGATGACCTTTTCCACTCGCACTTCGCCAAGAAGCCGGAAAAACTCCTCTGCCGCCTTTCCCGCGAAACCGATCGTGCAAAGAAGAATGTCCATATAATCAAAAATACTCGATGGCTTCGGGAGAAGCGCGGTATGCGAACTCCCTGGCTTGGCGCCGAACCGCATTTTGGAGGGCCGCATCACGTTCGAAAACAAAGAGCGAGCCGCTGTCAAAGGCGGCAAGGTCGTGCAGTTTGAGCAGGCGATCCTCGGCTTCGCGCTGCGATTCCAGCTCACCGCCGCGGCGAATATGTGAAGGCGTAACGCCGCGCTGGAGAAGCGCCGGGCCAATCATAAGAAAGCGGTGGCACTGCAAGGGATCCTCTTCGGCGCACATCAACGCGATGCTCGACGCGCGGCACAACTTCAGCGCCCTCTCAATCCCCTCGCAAAAATCCGAGGCTTTGCGTCGCGCTTCGTAGTCCACGGTGCCGTCTTCGTGGTAAACGCGAGGATCGGAAGGCCGGCCGCCGAGAGTCTCGCCCAAGAATTCGTATTGGATTCCTGCGGAGGCAAGGCAGGCTTCGAGCGGCTCGCGGTTGAATTGCGGAAACCGGAAACTGGCGGGACGGCTGCGGACATCGCAGATGGTTTTTACTTTATGAGTAACGACAATCTTCAGGAATTCGTCGAGATCGAGGCTCGAATGCCCAACGGTAAAAAGAGAGCTGTTCGAGGGCGGCGGCATAGTGGATGGGTCTCTCAGCAGGCAACACGTATTTTGCCGAAACACGCCGAAGTCGGCAAGCGGGAGAGGAAGGCGGGGAGTTGTAACTTTGTGCGCGGCTTGCGAGCAACCTCGAATGCCTTTTGGCGCTTCCTGCTAACGGAAAAAGAATTGTTCTGGCGCCGCAAACAATTCCAATTCCGTGATCCAGATAAGGGTAGAACCGAATCCCAAGAGTTCAACAAGGACACGCAAATGGCGCCACGGAGCAAAAGCGCCGCAGTATATTTCGGCCGGGCGGAAGTTAACTTTCTAGCAGGAACCGATTCTTCCTACTTGCGGTTCGCTTTCGCGAGCAACCGCAGAATTTCCAGATAGAGCCAAATCAGCGTGACCATCAGGCCGAATGCGCCGTACCACTCCATGTACTTTGGAGCGCCCCCGCGCACGCCGGTCTCAATCATGTCGAAATCGAGGACGAGATTCAGAGCGGCGATGACGACAACGAACAGGCTGAAGACGATGCCCCACGGTCCGCTGCCATTTATCGCCGGAACGTTTACGTGAAAGAACATACTGAGAACCATCTCGATTAAGTAGAAGACTGCGATGCCGCCGGTGGCGGCGATGACGCCAATCTTGAAACCTTGCGTGGCGCGGATCATCCCGCTCTTGTAAGCGAGGAGCATTACGAAGAGCGTGCCAAGAGTGAGCCCCACTGCCTGTATGGCGATGCCGTGATACGTTTTCTCAAAGAGTGCGGAAATGCCGCCGAGCGCCAGTCCCTCGAGCAGCGCATAGATTGGAGCGGTGAGCGGAGACCAATTTTTCTTGAAGATAGTCACCAGCGCGACGACGAAGCCGCCGATGACACCACCGGCCATCCACGGGTAGACGGCTTCGGGCGTTTCCGAGTGCCCGAGTCCCCAGGTCCAGGCGGCGGTCGCAACAACGCAGAGCAAGAGCAGGCCCGTCTTGTTGACGGTGCCTTGCAACGTCATCGCATCTCCGAATGCGACTTGCCCTTTGAACGCTTTCTCGTTCAGAGCGGGATTCGATGTGCGCATCAGACTTGCCATGGCTGGCCTCCAGAACCGTACAAACTTCAGTTTACGCTGCCTCAATCAACAAATCCAAACTGACCGGTATTACTCGAACAATTTGATCAAGCTTGTTTTTGGCCGGCGGAGATTTGGCTTTGCACTTGCTCCCTGAATTCCAGAGGGTGGGCAATTTTCTCGAATACTTCGGGAGTTCCGCCGGTGCCGCGAATAATGACCGTTCCGTAACCGAGGACGCGGCCCATCGCTGGCTCTTCCACAACGACACTTTCAATTCTCGACAGGAGGAGCTCGATCGTCCGACGGCTCGCCAGGCCGGTTTTTACGATCACTCTCTTGTTCGTGAGACCCATTTCGGTGGAGTTGCGCTTCACCAGACCGATGGTGAGAAGAATCGCTCCGACTGCGAAACAGAGAAAGGCCCCTAAATACATAACGCTGCGCGGAGGAGCAACTTCGACCCCTTTCCAACTTGAGAACGACGCGATGAGAAAGATTATGGCTAGGAACTCAAGCACTGCAGCGGCCAAAACGTGGCCGAGCATGACGATCCAGTGCAGATTGGTTTGATATTGGACCGTTTCACCGGGGATGAGGTGTTTGTCTACGTAGCTCAAAGCGGCTCCTCAGGAGCGTGTGGCGCCATTTGCTGTTGCGAATTTCGGCATGGATTATAACAAGGGCCGATGGACCCTATGACGCAATCTCGATCATCAGCGATGCGCGGATTTCTTGGTAGCGCTAACGGGAATCGAACCCGTATTTCGGCCTTGAAAGGGCCGCGTGCTAACCGTTGCACCATAGCGCCACAATTTGCAGGGTGTGTAACCCATCTAGAATAAGAGAAATTCGCGGAATGAACAAGCGGCGGAGGCGGCGGTGCCTTGTGTGCGGCTGTGCGCGCGAATTCAATTCCTAGCGAGACGTGAAGCAAGCAGAGTTTGGGGGCAGCGCTTAGCATGTGGACTGCATCTGATCGCGGCCGCTATGGCAAAAGTCTGTCTACTGTATGGCCCCCCTGGGGTTTTGCATAAGTGTTCATTCTAGAGGAACTTAAAGTCCTTTGTTTTGACACACTTTTGCAAGTGTTGATTCTAGATGACTTAAGGATTCAGGGTTTTCCGGGCTCAGAAACTGATCAGAGAGTCAAACGCAGTATTACCAGTCCTGAATATACAACAGTCGACCAAATAGGTCAAAGGAAATCTTCCGCTGAGAAACTAATTCTGGCGGTCTTGAAATTCCTCGTGCCAGGCCATTTGGATGGCTTCGAGTTTGCTTTCGTTGGAAGCCGCGGGGTCGCCGGAGAAGCCCGGAAGCTCGGTGATCCATTTGTGCATGTCGGTGAAACGGACGGTGAGGGGATCGGTATCGGGATACCTGTCGGTCAGCGCTATGGCGATGTCTTCGATTTGGTCCCAACCGAAAGTTGGCGGCATGCTTGGCTCCTTGGGAGAGATGCGAAACTCGAAATCAGAAATGCAAAATTCGAAGACCGAAAGGGGCGGCGGAATTTTAGTGGTCGGCCTCTTTTGCGTAGTTTTTGTTCCACTCGGGAATTTCCACGACGACATCGGTAGTGCCGTCGGGAACAGTTTGGCAGCCGAGGCGGGATTTCGGCGTGATGCCGGGGGCCATGTCCAGCTCGTCTAGCTCGGCGTCCGTGGCTTCGTTGCAAGTCTCGAGGCCCTGCTTGACGATGACGTGGCACGTGGAGCAGGCACAGACGCCACCGCACGCGTGGTCGAGGCCGGCCTTGATGCCCTCGGAGATATCGAGAATGCTTCCAGGAAGGCCGTTATGGCCGTAGGGAATTTTTGCCGGGTCGACTTCGATGGTTTTGCCGCTGGGAAGAAATGTGACTTTGTATTTCTTCGTTGCGGGCGTGTATTTGACTTCGTCGATGTATGGATTGCTTCCGCCCATGTTTCGCTTACCCCCGTTACTATTGCCAATGGTTTGAATCTGGCCAAGCTGGGGCACGATGTATCGTGCCCCTACAAGAAGTTAGACCTCGGCCAGGTTTTTGCCTTGCAACGCTGTTGTGACTGCGCTGTTCATCAATACTTCCGCTAGGTGTTCCGTTGCGTGATTCAGGTCGTCGATACGTTTGCGGATTAATTTGTAATCCGTGTTGGCAGCCGCTTCTTTCAGCGAAGCGATTGCCGCATCAATTCGCGCACGTTCTTCGGCAGGCAAATTAGCTGATTGCTCGTTGGCTAATGCTTTTGCTGTGGCTGCCAGGATCGATTCGGACTCGGTTCGCGCTTCGATGAGCTGGCGCTCAGCAAAATCCTGCTCGGCGTACTCGATGGATTCTTCGAGCATGCGTTCGATTTCGTTGTCGCTGATGCCGTAGCTGGGTTGGACTTCAATGGTGCGCTGCTCGCCGGCGCGAAGATCTTTTGCGGCGACTTGCAGGATGCCGTTGGCATCAATCAAGAATTTTACTTCGATGCGCGGGAGGCCGGCGGGCGCGGGAGGAACTTTTAGAGTAAAGCGAGCTAGCGAGCGGCAGTCCTTCGCAAGTTCGCGTTCGCCTTGCAGAACGTGAATATCGATGCCGGTCTGGTTGTCGACCCCGGTCGTATAGAGCTCTTGCGCGCTTGCGGGGATCGTGGAGTTGCGCGGGATGATTTTCGCGACGGCGCCACCGTAGGTTTCAATGCCGAGCGAAAGCGGGGTGACGTCAAGCAGAAGCATGTTCGTGACGCCGCGATCGAGAATGTTGGCTTGAACGGCGGCTCCGAGGGCGACGACCTCGTCGGGATTCAGCTCGGAGTGCGGCTTGCGGTAGAAAAATTCCTGTACGGTGCGGCGGATCAGCGGGGTACGTGTGGCTCCGCCGACGAGGACCACTTCTTCGATATCTGTCGGCTTGAGCTGCGCGTCGGCAAGCGCTTGCTTCACCGGACCCATCGTGCGGTCCACAACCGGGCGAATTAGCGCCTCAAAAGCGTCACGCGTGAATTCATGCACGAAGACGGATCCATTGGGAAGCGGGAAACGCAATTTGGCCGACTCGGTTTCTGAGAGTTGATGTTTGATGGCGATCAAAGCTTTGCGCAACTCCTGCGCGAGATCCCCTTGGGGCGAGAAGTCAATCTCGTCTTCCTGAAGAATCTGCTCGTGGACGAAGGCCTGGAGCAAGTTGTCGATATCGTCGCCGCCGAGGTGCGTGTCGCCGTTAGTCGAAAGCACCTGATAGATATCACCCTCCGCTGTGGAAATGAGTTTGAGAACGGAGATATCGAAGGTGCCGCCACCAAGATCGTAAACCGCCACGCGGCCGCGCTGCTTCTCGTGGAGCCCATACGCAAGCGCCGCGGCCGTGGGCTCGTTGACAAGGCGCAGGACTTCGAGGCCCGCGATTTTGCCGGCGTCCTTGGTTGCCTGACGCTGGGCGTCATTGAAATAGGCGGGGACGGTGATGACGGCGCGGTCAACCGGTTCGCCGAAGAAGGCTTCCGCCCAGCTTTTAAGCTCGCGCAGAATGAACGCGGAAATCTCTGGCGGAGTGAAGACTTTGTCACCCAGCATCACGCGAATGACGTTCTTGCTTGAGGGATCGATGCGGAACGGAAAAAGTTTCAGCTCGCCCTGAACATCTGCAGGACCGCGCCCCATCAAACGCTTTACGGAGTAGATGGTACGTTCAGGCTGTGTTAGCAGCCGGTTGCGCGCAGCTTCCCCAACTATCACGCTGCCATCAGGATCGAGGCTCACCACCGACGGACACAACGTGCTGCCGTAGGGGCCGAGGATACACCTCGGCTGGCCCGTCTGCGGATCTGTGTACGCGACAAGACTGTTCGTCGTCCCAAGGTCGATGCCAACGATGCGTCCCATTCCGCTTCTCTATGCCTCTCCCAATTCTTTTGCGACGTTGACAACCAAATTCCGGATGTACGAGCGGCGATTGAGCAATTCGTTCAGACTGCTCATGATTTTCTTGCGCGCTGCGTCGTCAGCGTTTGCATCAACCGAGACGTCCCAATCGCGGGCCTTTGCTTGAAGCTGGGCATCGACTTCGGCTAGTTTTTGGCTGAAATTTTTCTCGGCTAGTTCTAGGCGCGGCTTCAACACGGTTAGATCGCTGCCGGAAGACTTTGCTTCGCGGAGTTCGTCGAGCGATTCGTTCAGCTCGAAGACTTCTTCGAGCAGTTCCGGCGGAGCTTGCTGCTTGTGTTCGCCTTCTTTGCGCATGTTTTCGATGCCGAGCAGATACTCAACGCGAGCGACTGGATCGCGCAATGCGCGATACGCGTCGTTCAGCTCGGAACTGCGCTTCAAAGAAAGTTCGCGTTCTGTCTCGGTGGCATTCACAAAATTATCAGGATGCAACTTCCAGCTCAGCTGCAGGAATTTTTGTTCGAGCGTGCTCATTTCAATCCAAAGCTTGCGCGGCATCTCGAACAGTGCGAAATAATCCGCGTTGCCGGGGATTTGCTGGAGCTTGCCGCAGCTCGGGCAGAAGTGCGTGCCGTGGGCGCGTTCGTGGCAGTTCCAACAAACCAAGGGAGGGTTCGTCGCTGGCATTGCCTGTGTCATTTTTAGATATCCGACAAATCTAGTCCGATTCGCCTAAGAGCACAAAAAAAGTGGCTGGCGGGTGCGGCTGCCAACCACTTGTCTGACGCGCCTTTTGAATTCCCCCGCTGAAACTGAAACGAAAGCCATCCGGAGCTGAAACCAAATCAAGAGCAAAATCAATGAGCGCAGGATACAGCCTGTGCTACCACTACGCCGTAAAGGAGCTGCCGCAGCCGCAGTTCCGCGCCGCATTGGGATTCTGAAATACAAAACCCTGGCGCATCAGTGTCTCTTCGTATTCAAGAGTCGTGCCATTCAGATAAAGAAAACTCTTCGGGTCGACGAAAAGCCTCGCGCCATGCTCCTCGAAAATTTTGTCGCGGTCGCGAGCTTGTGTGTCCAAGCGCATGGCATAGGAAAGGCCGGAGCAGCCGCCGCCCTGCACTCCAACGCGCAGGCCGCCTTGCTCGGGCGAGACGCCTTCCTTTTCCAGGAGTTCGCGGATTTTTTTCGCGGCTCGCTCACTTAGGGAGATTTTCGCGATTGTCGGATTGGCGACTTCTGTTGCCATTTTCAAATACTCCAAAGGCGTTTACGAATTGCCCTAAACACGAACGGGCGAGGCAAGCCCCGGCCCTACAAAGCAAGCGCTTGGCCGGCGGACAGCACGTGCAAAATTAGTGCGCGGCCTTCTCCGCTACGGGCGCTTCGATGCCGTGCTTCTTCTTCCAGTCGCCGATGGCCGCCTTGATGGCGTCTTCGGCTAGCACGGAGCAATGAATTTTCACCGGCGGGAGCGAAAGCTCGCGCACGATGTCCGTGTTCTTGATCGAGAGCGCTTCCTCGACCGTCTTGCCTTTGACCCACTCGGTGGCGAGCGAGGAGCTGGCAATCGCCGAGCCGCAGCCGAAGGTCTTGAACTTGGCTTCTTCAATGACCTGCGTATCGGGATTGATTTTCATTTGCAGCTTCATCACGTCGCCGCACTCGGGTGCGCCAACAAGACCCGTTCCAACATTGGGGTCTTCCTTCGGCAAGCTTCCGACGTTGCGAGGATTGTTGTAGTGCTCAACCACCTTTTCGCTGTATGCCATTAGCTGTTGCTCCTTGCCAAATTTACGAGATTTCCAAAGCCTGCGCTCTTGACGGCCTTCTCGGAAAGCGAGACGTTCGGCACGGATGCCGAGCGGCCCGCAGTCAGCTGGCGAAGCGCGTCCTTGATGAACTCAGTGCCCACGCCAAGCATTTTCAAAAAGGCGCGAACCTGTTGCAGTTCGTGGAAAGAGCGCTCCCCCGCGGCGGGGGCCTCTTCGCCTTCTTCATAAGGTACAAACGTTACTCGAAATGCGGCTCCTGTGCCGCCGATCGAGCGGTGAATTCGGATTGTTCCTTCGTTTGCCATCGCTATTCCTTCTGTTCTTGAGATCTGACCCTGCCTAATCCTTTAGATGCAGGGTTTAGGCGGTTTGCCACTTCATCTTGGAGATGTCGATTCCTTCCTTGGCCATCTCGTAAAGTGGCGAAAGCTCACGCAGCTTGGTGACGACTTGGACCATCTTGTCGATGACGTAGTCGACTTCCTCCTGCGTATTGAAGCGGCCGAGGCCGAAGCGGATCGAGGTGTGCGCCAGGTCTTCGCCAACCCCCAATGCCTTAAGCACGTAGCTGGGTTCCAGAGTGGCGGAAGTGCACGCCGAACCGCTCGATACTGCAATGTCGTTGATGCCCATTAGGAGCGATTCGCCCTCGACGTAAGCAAAGCTCATATTGAGGTTATTCGGCAGGCGATGCTCGAGCGAGCCGTTGATGTAGACCTCGTCAAGCTTGGCTTCCAAGCCCTTTTTAAGACGGTCGCGGAGAGCCGCCAGCCGGACGCCCTCCTGCTGCATCTCCTGTTGACACAGTTCGCAGGCTTTGCCGAGGCCGACGATGCCGGGCACATTCAAAGTGCCCGAGCGCATGCCGCGCTCATGACCGCCGCCATCAATGATGGCCGAGAGCTGAACGCGCGGGTTGCGGCGGCGGACGTACAACGCGCCAACGCCCTTGGGTCCGTAGATTTTGTGGCCGCTGATGGCCAGCAGGTCGATGTTGTCCTTCTGGACGTCGACCGGAATCTTGCCCACGGCTTGCACGCCGTCCACGGCGAAGAAAATACCGTGTTCCTTGGCGAGTTTGCCGATTTCGGCGATCGGATTAATCACGCCAATCTCATTGTTAGCGTACATAATCGTGATCAGAATGGTGGTCGGCCGGATGGCAGCTTTCAAATCTTCCAGGTTGACGCGCCCGTCCTTCTGCACCGGCAAATACGTGACCTCAAATCCGTCTTTTTCCAGGCGCTTGCAGGTGTCCAGAACGGCTTTGTGCTCGATAGCCTGGGTGATGATGTGATTGCCCTTCTCGCGGAACATCTCGGCAATGCCCTTGATCATCAGGTTGTCGGATTCGGTCGCGCCGCTAGTGAAAATAATCTCTTTCGGCGTGGCCCCGATCAGCGAGGCAATCTGCTGACGGGCCGTTTCGACGGCTTCCTCCCCGGCCCAGCCAAAACTGTGATTGCGGCTGGCGGCATTCCCAAATTTTTCCGTGAAATAAGGCAGCATCGCGTCGACAACGCGCGGGTCTACCGGCGTGGTCGCGTGATTATCCATGTAAATCGGCAGCTTGACAGCCATTTCCTTAGTCTCCTAACTCGAACTCATGTGCGAACCCGAGCGCATCGAGCCCGACAAGGCCACGAGCGCGGGCTCATTGGGATCCTCGCTCATCTGCGCTATCGTAACCGTGCTCAAAACTCCCAAAATACTCTCGTTGACCCGGCGCAGCGGCTCGCGAACCGAACATCTCTCCGTAGTTTCGCAATTCCCGTGGCTCGTCACGCAAGAGGTGATTAGCACGGGGCCATCAATGGCCGAGATCACATCCAGCGCGCTGACTTGTCCGGGGTCCTTCGCCAGCTGGTAGCCCCCGGTGGAACCGTGTTTCGCGACGACTACACCCTCGCGCGCCAAGCGCTGCAGCACCTTGGCCATGAGCGTGACGGAAATGCCATATTCTTCGGCGATCTCGTTTGCACTGCACGCGTGTTCCTGGCGATGCATTGCCAAATGCTTGACGGCGATAAGGCCGTAATCGGCTTTCTTCGATAGCTTAAACATTGCTCACTCTGATTCATGCCCCCGCAGGATATGCGACTGAATCAGTCGCACTGGAGAGGATACTCTGTTTCGCACTCCAAGTCAAACCGAAGGATTTGTTGACACTAGCCAACCCCTTTATTTCGTATGATTTATAATAAGACCGATTTAGTCTTAGATGCCAGAGAATTACAGCGAAGGGTCGCATTTTGCAGTGAAGGGCCTTTTCCAAGCCCTGAACGGCAAAATTGGTGCTTGTTGAGCGCCACATGGTAGGCTGACCGATGGAAAATACCAAAAATGTATAAGAGAGCACCTCGCGCGAGACGTGCAGCGGTCAGATGGACAGCTAATCTCTCCCTCCTCGTTGGTTGGCTCGGGGCTACCGGCTGCACCCAACCCGCACGACCTTCGGCTATCGAGCATCGCCAAGACCCGTCGCCTTCTGCAGCCTCACCGGACGGGAAAACTTTCGTTCTCGTCGGCGCAGGTGACATAGCAAGCTGCAAGGACCCGGAAGGGGCTCGCGCCACCGCCAAGCTGATTGAGCGGATACCGGGCACTGTCTTCGCAGCGGGGGACCTCGCGTATGAGCGAGGCAGCGCCGCTGAATTTAAGAATTGTTATGGAGCGACTTGGGGAGAGTTTAAATCTCGTACGAGACCTACATTGGGCAATCACGAGTATGCCGAGCCCAAGGCCGCAGCATATTTTCAGTATTGGGGAGCGCAGGCGGGACTACCGGGCGCGGGATATTACAGCTACGACCTCGGCTCATGGCACATCGTGGCGTTGAACACGAATTGCGGCGCACAAGGCTTGGGCGGTTGCGGCCACGGCTCTCCTCAAGAGCAGTGGTTGCGTAAGGACCTGGCGGCGCATCCCGACGCTTGCATCCTCGCCTACGGGCATCACGCGCTCTTCAGCAGCGGCGTGTTCAAAAGTCATGCCATTCATCCAGAGTTGAGGGAACTCTGGCGGGATCTCTATGCGGCTCACGCCTCGCTGGTCCTGGCGGGGCATGAACATTCCTACGAACGATTTGCGCCGCAAGACCCTGACGGCCACGCTGATGCAGCCAATGGAATTCGCGAGATTGTCGTCGGCACGGGCGGCCGCAGTCACGACCCTCTTGGCTTTGCGATTGCCAACAGTGAAGTTCGTAACACGGATACTTATGGCGTCCTCAAACTGACGCTTACGCCTGGCCATTACACCTGGGAATTCATCCCGGAAGAGGGCAAGACGTTCACGGACTCAGGCTCCGGCGAATGCCCTCATCACTCCGCCCCCACGAGTTAGGTTCTTCTTGCAAGGAATCGTTCGTGTTCAGTTCGATGCGGAACAAGCTCCGCCCGTGGACGCGGCCTCCACCAGTTTCTGCACGGCGGGCGCAGGCATCAATAAGAGCTGTCCTTTTGGCTGTTGTATTTGCTGAAGGGCGGCAAGTTGCTGCGCCTTCCAATCATCCGGCGCTCGCTGACCCTTGGCGATGAAATCCAGAGCCGCGAGCCCTATAGCTCCCAGCGTCGAGAGGTCCTGCGACCTTGCGGACACTTCCTTTACGAGGAAAGAACGCTCCACTAGCGGCTGAAGTCTTGCGTCGTTGTCGCGCCAAGCGGTGAGTTGCTGGCGCAGACGGGCGTCCGAGGCGGGATCATGGCAAGCAGCACCGACAAACTTGTCCACCAATTCTCCAAAATGCCGCGCAGTCGCGCTTTCGAGGGGCACTGCGTCAACGAGGCGGTTCAGCGGTGTGGCGCTCGTGGGCTTCGTGGCCGCAGTGTGCTCCCGCGTGTAATCTTTCACCGGCTCTACGACGCTGGCGAGTGTGCTGAGCGCGGCGAACTCCTCCGGGCTGCTCGGGCCTGCAATCCGCTGCAGCATCTGTCTGTGATAGGTCTTGTGCGTCAGGCCGAGCGATTCGAGACGCTCTCCGACCAATTCCATGCGCGTGTGCATGGAGGCGGCATCGGTCGTCTCCTGCGGAGACCACAACCGCTCCGCTATGGCGGCATTGCGCGGCCAGATGCGCGAATCGATATTCTCGGGATTGACGTACTCCGCCCACATGCACGATTCTCCGCCGAGGATCCGCGCCTTCTCTTCCGGAGTGAGATTCGCCGCCGCTCCGCTCATGGGGTCCACCGCATAGTGGCGCGCCGCGGGCCATCCGAGATCCAGGTAATAGCCGTTCGAAAGAATCCCGCGGAAACCCTGCTTCGCCGCAGCGGCGAGCGAATCCTGCCCGCGCCACGACTGAATAACAATATCTTTCGGCAACGTGGGATCGAGAACCTCGTCCCAGCCGACCATGCTCTTGCCGTGTTTGCTCACAATCGGCTCGAGCCGCTTATTGAAATAAGATTGCAGCCCCTCATTGTTTTGCAGGTCGTGAGCCTTGATGAACTCCTGGATTTTAGGGTTGGCGTCCCATTGCTTCCCATTCACTTCATCCCCGCCGACGTGGAAAAAGTGATCGGGGAAAAGTTTAGCCATCTCGCCGATAAACTGATCAAGAAATTTATAAGTTTTCTCGTTCGTGGGATCGAAAGCCGGATCGAATACACCCCACTTTCGTTCAATTTCGTAGGGGCCCGGCCCGCTGGCTAGTTCCGGATACCCGACAAACCAAGCCGTGCTATGACCGGGAACGTCGAACTCCGGAACCACGCGGACGCCGCGGTCGCGCGCATATTCGATCAGGTTGTGAATTTCATCCTGCGAGTAATAAAGATCGTCGGAACCCATTTCATGAAGCTTTGGAAATTTTTTGCTTTCGACGCGGAAACCCTGGTTTTCGGACAGATGCCAGTGGAAGACGTTCATTTTGACGGCTTCGAGGCCGTCGATGTTTCTTTTCAGAACATCGAGAGGAACAAAATGACGCGCCGAATCGATCATCAGGCCACGCCAGGGGAAGCGCGGCTTGTCGTTTATTGTGACGGCGGGAGCGGCAAAACCATCGGGAGAGACGTCAACCAGTTGGAGAAAAGTTTGCAAGCCGTGCAGCGTGCCAAGCGGAGTTGGCGCGCTAAGTTTCGCGCCAGTGGCGCTTACTTCGAGAATGTAGGATTCGTCTTCGCCAACTTCCTGAATTTCCTTGCTGGCATGGTCCGTGTGAATCTGGAGAATAGCTTTTGAGGGGGCGCTCGGCTTCGCAGCCAGCAGAATACCCGTCTGCCGCGAGAGCTGCCGGAGAAACCGTTCGACCGCGCGGTCAAGCCGCGGCTCCGTGTACCCCGTCAGCCCCGCGGAAAACGAGGAATCCACCAATAGCCGGCCCGAGCCAATTTGGACGCTCGAAGGAACGGGCATCAGAGAGAGTGGGCGCTGCTGCTGCGCCTTTACCAACGGAGAGATCATCAAAGCACCCAACACAAACAAACAAAGAACTCGCACCGAGAAGCCTGCAACCATGTTTTCGTAGCTCCTTTTGAACTGCCCAGCAAACGCAATTCCGGACCGCCTCGCCTAGACAGCAGCACGGAAGATACTGGCATAGTCGCTGCGCCGTGCGAAGAGAAAATCTGCCGCCCAGAATGAGGAGCGTCCTGTGGGCCAAAGTTTGCGGCGCACCAATTTCCCCGCCTGGGTTAGAATAAGGAATTCCATGCGGCGCCCATGAAAACATCCATCGCCATCTATCCCGGCTCGTTTGATCCGGTGACGAACGGCCATCTCGACTTGATCGAGCGCGGCGAAAAGATGTTTGATTTGCTGATCGTCGCTGTGTTGCGAAACGCGGAGAAGCAACCGCTGTTTTCCGTGGAAGAACGGGTCGAGATGCTTCGCGAAGTCACCAAACAGTGGCCTGCCGTGGAAGTGGACGTCTTCGACGGCTTGCTCGTGGATTATGCGCGGAAGCGCGGCGCGGGAGTGATTCTGCGCGGGATTCGTGCCGTGTCGGACTACGAATACGAGCTGCAGATGGCGCTGATGAACCGCAAGCTCGAGCCGCGGCTTGAGACCGTTTTCATGCTGCCGGGACTTTCTTACAGTTTTCTCAGCTCGAAATTGGTCCGGGAAATCGCCCAGTTGGGTGCGTCGCTGAACGGGCTTGTGCCGCCCATCGTCGAAGAACGGCTGCGGGCAAAGGTTTCGTAGAGAAATTTTCATGCGCCAGGCATGACGCCAAGGGAAAGGCTGAAGCCTGTCCCACAAGGAGAAAGCGTGCAACTTACCGAACGCATCAACCGCATACAAATCTCGCCGACGGCGGCGGTCATTGCCGAAGCCGACCGTCTGAAATCGCAGGGAGTGGACATCGCCGATTTCGGCCCCGGCGAGCCGGACTTTCCGACTCCCGACCACATAAAGAAAGCCGCAATCAAAGCGATCGAGGAAAACAAGACCAAGTACACGCCAACGCCGGGGATCATGCCGCTGCGTGAAGCCATTTGCGCGTGGCACAAGCGGGAACTCGGCTCGGACTACGCACCCAAGGAGTGCATTGTCACCGTGGGCGGCAAGCACGGCATCTTTAACGTGATGAGCGTGCTGGTTCAGGCGGGCGACGAAGTGATTATCCCCGCGCCCTATTGGGTAAGTTTTCCCGACATCGTCAAGTACGCAGGCGGGACGCCGGTGTATGTGCAGACGCGCCCTGAAGATGGTTTCAGCGTAAAAGCTGGCGCGATTGAAAAGGCCATCACTCCGAAAACGAAACTGTTGATTCTCAATTCTCCGAGCAATCCGACGGGCGGCGTTGTTCCGCGGGATGAGTACGCGCGCATTCTGGCGGTCTGCAAAAAGCAAAACGTCTGGCTAATGGGCGACGAGTGCTACTCGCACTTTACTTACGAGCCGCACAAGCCGTTCTCGATTGCCAGCGCGCCGGACTCGAAGAACAACGTCATCATCATCGGCTCGGTTTCCAAAACTTTTGCGATGACCGGCTGGCGCATCGGCTACACGCTGGCGCCAGCGGATCTGGTCCAGGCGTTGACCAAACTGCAGAGTCAGTCGACCTCGAATCCAACCTCGATCGCGCAATATGCGGCGCTCGAAGCTATGCGCGGTTCGATGGACTCAATACCCGTGATGCTCGCGGAATACGACCGGCGGCGGAAGCGCATCGTGGCAGGCCTGAACGCTATTCCCGGCGTGAAATGCGAAATGCCCGGCGGTGCGTTTTACGCCTTCCCGAATGTCGCGGCGCACCTATCAAACGGCGAGAGTGGTCACGCCATAGCGAAAGACACGGCGGAACTCGCCAAGCTGCTGCTTGATCAAGCGCGCGTCGCGCTAGTCGCTGGGGAAGGGTTTGGCGCGCCGGGTTATCTGCGCCTCTCCTACGCGACGTCCATCGAGCGCATCGACGAAGGGCTACGCCGCCTCGAGCGCTTCTTCACTCGCGTCGAAGCCGCGGCTTGAGGCATGCGGCCTGAGCCGACTCGCATCGAGCCCATTTTCAGTCAGCGCATTTGGGGCGCACGGTCTCTTGCGCCCCTGTTCCCTGAAAAAATTAACTTGAAGGAACCGCTGGGCGAAGCTTGGCTAACTGGCGTTGAATGCAAGATAGCCAACGGACCATTCGCCGGAAAAACTCTTGGTGCAGCGTGGCGAGAAATGCCCGCCGATTGGCGTGGCACAAGGTTCGCTTCCCTTCCGGACTTCCCCCTTCTCGTGAAATTCATCTTCCCGAACGACAAATTGTCCATCCAAGTGCATCCGGACGACGCCTACGCTTCGGAATACGAGAAAGCCGCTGGCGGACGAGGCAAGACCGAGATGTGGCACGCGGTTTCTGCTGAACCCGGGGCGAGCGTCCTGATCGGATTAGTGCCCAAGGCGGATGAAAAAAAATTCCTCGCGGCCATCGAAACGAAAACCCTAGAGGACCTCTTCGTTCACTGGCGCGTGCAACCCGGAGACACTTTTTTTGTCCCTGCAGGCACTCCGCACACGATCGGTCCAAGGATGGTCATCTGTGAAGTGCAAGAGTATTCGGACTTGACCTATCGTATATACGATTACGGTCGGGTCGACGCGCACGGCAAGCCGCGAGAGTTACACATCCAAAAAGCTCTGGACGTGATTGAATTTGGCCGCCCCATCCATGGCAAAGTGTCGCGAATTCGTTTGCCCGGGCAGGGGTTGCAAAAATACCTGCTTGCCGCTTGCCCTTATTTCGCCACCGAACGCTGGAAAGACTTCACTCGGGTGGAATGTGATTCGAATGCCGAGCACTTTGATCTGCTTGTCATTCTGACCGGCAGCGGAGAAATCTTGTGGGACGCCGGCTCGGCGAAGTATCAGAGTGGCGGGTGCTGGCTGATTCCCGCTAGTCTTGGGAAGTTTGCGCTGAATCCAAATGAAACCACAAAGCTCCTCAGAACCTACGTCCCGGATTTACCCAAGTTGCGGGCTGGCCTGGAGCAGAGGGGTCTTTCCTGGCAAGAGATCGAAAAAACGGTTTTCAACTAGTATAGGAAGCACCTAGCAATGACGAAGCTCTCAACGCACGCGGTGATCCTCGCCGGAGGCCGCGGCACACGCTTTTGGCCGCGCAGCCGCACGCGGACACCAAAGCAGCTTCTGAATATCGCCGGCAGAGACACCATGCTCGAGCAAACTGTCGCTCGATTGCGGCCGATCATCCCTCCTGAGCGTGTCTGGACCGTCACGAACTCCGAGCAAGCCGTTGCACTTAAAAAGCAATTGCCGGTTGCGGCGCGCAAGCGCGTTTTGACCGAGCCGCTCGGCCGCAACACCGCCGCTGCCATCGCACTGGCCGCTGTTCATGTGCGCCACGCCGCGAAAGGCGACGCGCTGATGGCCGTGTTGCCCGCCGACCATTTCATTGCGCAACCGGACAAATACCGCAAAATCGTAAACGCCGCGCTCGAACTGGCACGCGAGCCTGGACGCATGATCGTCCTCGGCATTCCTCCGACTCGGCCGGACACCGGCTTTGGTTATGTCGAGGGCATGGGCGAGACTCTTAACTCTGGCGGCTTTTCTGCGTTCGCCGTGCGTCGATTTACGGAAAAACCCGCGATCGATCTCGCCAGACAATACGTCGCGTCGAGGAACTATCACTGGAACGCCGGAATGTTTTTCTGGCGCGTTTCGACATTCCTTGAAAATTTGAAGCGCTACCTCCCCAAATCGAGCGAAGCCCTCGAATCCCTGGCCGAGACCATTGGGAAGAAAACATACGAGCGCCGTCTGGGCGCGATCTATCCCAAACTAGAAAACATCTCCGTCGACTACGCTATTCTCGAAAACGCCACGCGCCAGGAAGGTCCGCCGCGCGTCTTCGTGATTCCCGCCGAGGTTGGCTGGAGCGACATCGGTTCCTGGGCCGCCGTGCACGAACTGCTGGTCGGCGACAAATCCGGGGACGGCAACATTTTTGTCACTCCCGGGTATGCGATCGACGGTTACGGCAACCTGATTTCCGTGCCGGGAAAATTTACCGCCGTCGTTGGCGTCCGCGACCTCGTGGTCGTCGAAACACCCGACGCCCTTCTCATCTGCCCGCGCGATCGGGCCCAAGACGTGGGCAAAATAGTGAAATGGCTCGAAGAGAACGGGCGTAAAGATCTTTTGTAAGGCTTGGAAGACAAGCCAATGCGGCTGTATAGCGGATATATCGCTTCGCGTATACTTCCTTGTGCCTTCTATGACTGGAATCAAATTTGGAACGGATGGCTGGCGCGACGTCATCGCGGAAGGCTTTACTTTCGCCAACGCGCGCATCGTGGCTCAAGCCATTGCGCGCTACGTGGTGCGCTGCGAGGACGCGCGCAAAGGCGTGCTGATTGGCTACGATCACCGCTTTGCGTCAGATAACGTGGCCGCGGCGGTCGCAGAAGTGGTTGCCTCCACCGGAACACCTGTCTGGCTTGCCGACAAACCTTGCCCCACGCCGACAATTTCACTGCTCGTTCGCCAGCGCTCGGCTGCGGGGGGCATCCTCATCACCGCGAGCCACAATCCCTACCAATGGAACGGCATCAAGTACAAAGCGAGTTATGGCAGCAGCGCTCTGCCATCCATCGTCACGCAGATCGAAATCGAACTCGCTGGCGTGAAGAAGAACGTCGTAGCGTCTCTGCCGCCACGGAAAGATCTGATTCAATCGCTCGAGCCGCGCGCTCCCTATCTCGACACCATCGAGAAGCTAATCGACTGGAAGCGGCTGCGCGACGCAAAGCTGCGTTTTGTTTCTGATCCAATGCATGGCTCCGCGACAGGGCTGTTGCCGGCGCTCTTCGCGCGCAACGGAATCGCCTGCGACGAGATTCGCACCACGCGCGACCCGCGTTTCGGCGGCGTGCATCCGGAACCCATTCCACCACACATCGCGCCTCTCCAAGAGGCCGTCCTCGCCGGCAAATATGACGCTGGCCTCTGTGCAGACGGAGATGGCGACCGCATAGGTGCCGTCGACCGCGACGGCTCGTTCGTCAATCCGCATCAAATCTTTGCGCTTCTCGTCTGGCACCTTGCCGGCACGCGCAATTTGCCCGGCGACATCGCAAAGACGTTTTCCGTCACCAAGCTGATCGACAAGCTTGCCGCTAAATTCGATCGTAAGCTTCACGAAGTACCCATCGGCTTCAAATACATCTGCGAACTGATGCTCGAGCAAAACATCCTGATCGGTGGCGAAGAAAGCGGCGGCATTGGTACCAGCCTCTATCTGCCCGAACGCGACGCCACAGTTTGCGCGCTGTTTCTTGCCGAACTGATGGCCTGGCATGGCAAATCGCTCGGCGACATGCTGCGCACGCTCTATGCCGAATTCGGCGAATACCATTACGGCCGCGTGGATCTCGACGTCACGCCGCACCAGAAACAAAAGGCAATCGCGTACTTCTCCGACAGCACGCTGACCCGCTTTGTGGACTGGCCCATCGCGCGGCGCGAAGACATGGACGGCATCAAAATCTACCTTGGCGAGATTGGCTGGCTGCTGGTGCGCGCATCCGGCACGGAAAATCTGCTGCGCATTTATTGCGAAACATCGCAGGCGGAGACAACGCAGCGCGTTCTCGATGCCGTAGCCAAACTTGTCGCAACTTTGTAGGTGCATACATGAAACCGGTTAACCTGAAAAACAAATTCAGCCTCTTCTCGGACCACTGGAATCCACGCGTGATCGGTGAGTTGAACGACTGCCACATTAAGGCCGTCAAACTCAAAGGCGAGTTCGTTTGGCATCACCACGACAACGAAGATGAGTTATTTCTCGTCACGAAAGGCACCCTGCGGATGAAGTTCCGCGATCGCGAAGCAATCGTTCACGAAGGAGAATTCATCATCGTTTCCCGCGGCGTAGAGCATTGCCCTGTTGCCGACGAAGAAGTGCACATCGTGCTTATCGAACCGAAGACCACACTGAACACTGGCAATATCACCAATGAAAGGACGGTTGCCCAGCTCGAGCGCATCTGACACGTGCAGTCGCTCCGGCCAGGGACCAAAACCAAATGGAACATCGCTTTCACACTCTCGACGTCTTCACCACCACGCGATTTCAAGGCAACCCCCTCGCCGTCTTCACCGATGGCGACAGCCTTTCGAACGATCAGATGCAAGCCATCGCGCGCGAAATGAATCTTGCCGAAACGGTCTTTGTTCAAAAACCAACTGATGAACGCGCACTGGCCCGCTTGCGAATCTTCACCACGCAACAAGAGCTAAAACTCGCCGGGCATCCAGTCGTTGGTACATGGTTCCTTTTGGCTGAACTCGGCGTCGTCCCCGCGCAAGAAGGCGGAGTGCATGTGATGCAGCAGACCGGCGCGGGCATTTTGCCTGTCGAAATTCGTTTCAAGGACGGCCGTCCACAGCGCGTCACGATGACACAAACGGAAGCGGCCTTCCGTCCCATCAAGTTCAAAAAAACTGCACTGGCCAAATCCCTGGGCCTCGCGCCGAAAGATTTCGACCCGCATCTCGATCCCGAGTGCGTTTCGACCGGCATCTTCAATCTCATGGTGCCGCTCAAGAATCGCGCGGCGCTGGGGAAAATCGTCATGAACATGTTCGAGCTTCGCAAGCTGCTCGGCAAAAATGCCACCATGGCCTACTGCTTCGCTTCGGGAGGCAACGGCAAGGTTTTCTCGCGAGGAATGCTCCCTTGGGAGATTTACGAAGACCCCGCGACGGGATCCGCCGCCGGTTCTCTCGGCGCGTATCTTGTGAAGCATGGCAAACTCGCGGCGGGCCATACACTCAGCATCTTGCAAGGCGAAGAAATGGGCCGGCCGAGCCACATCGAAGTGGAAGTCACGCAAAGCGGCAAAAAACTGGTCCCACGCGTCAGCGGCGCCGCCGTCAAAGTTTTTGAGGGCAGTATCAGCGTCTAACTAGAGTGAAAATGGGGGAATCGCCGAAAGATTTTCCTGCTGTTTGCCTTAATTGATAATTATTTCGGAATTTATTTGGCTGCGATGCTTTTGTGCACAGCGTCGAGAATCCCGTTCACAAACGCGCCGGCCTCTTCCGAAGAAAATTTCTTAGCCAATTCAACCGCTTCGTTGAGGATCACCTTTGGCGGCGTGTCCGTAGTCCGCAGCTCGTAAATCGCCAGCCGCAAGATTGCGCGGTCGATCACCGCAAGTCTTTCAAGCCGCCAATTCTCCGCTTGCTTGACGATCAGTTCGTCGATCACCGCCGTATCTTTTACGGCTCCTTCGAAGAGTTTGTTCGCGAACGCGCGCGTGGATTCCGTCGCTTTCGCTGCCCGCCAGAATTTCGCTTCCAGTTTTGCGGGCTCTTGCTCGCTCATGTCCCACTGGAAGAGCATCTGCATCGCAAATTCGCGGGATTTTGTGCGCAGCGACACTTTACTTGCGCCGAGACTTTCCGTCGGCGGGCGGCTTCGCCTGCGTCCCGCGTAGTTTGCGCGACAGCCGCGCCATCTCAATCGCCGCCAGCCCCGCCTCAAATCCTTTGTTGCCGCCTTTCAGCCCCGCACGGTCGATGGCCTGCTCGAGTGTGTCGCACGTCAGCACGCAAAACATAATCGGCACTCCCGAGTCCATCTGTGCGAGCTGCAATCCACGCGCCGTCTCCGAGCAAACGTAATCGTAATGCGAAGTTTCGCCGCGAATCACGCATCCAATCGCGATCAGCGCGTCATAGCGCCCCGTCAATGCAAGTTTTTTTGCCGTCAGCGGCAGTTCGAACGAACCGGGCACGCGCACGACGTCCACGTCCTCGCTCGCCGCTCCAGCGCGCTCCAGCGCATCCACTGCCGCAGCAAGCAGCCGCTCGGTAATAAAACTGTTGAACCGGCTCACGGCTATTCCAAAACGCAATCCAGCCGCCGTCAATTCACCGCTAATCTTGTTGGGCTCCAATTTTTCCGCCATCTTGGATATTCCACGTATCGTGTTCGTCATCCCACTTGCCATCAACGCCGCGCTCGCTTTGCTCCTTTACTTCCTCTAACTCATCTATCTAACTTACTTCCCGACGAATTTCGCCGCCCTCTTCTCCAAGAACGCCTTCGTCCCTTCGCGCATGTCTTCCGTCGCGCAGGCCAAACCAAACAGCGTGGCCTCGAGAAACAGTCCTTCTTCTTGCGGCATTTCGACGCCGCGCTCAATCGCTTCCATCGCATACTTCACAGCAACTGGCGCATTCGCAATAATTTTCTTCGCTAACGCTTCGGCCGCAGGCAAAAGTTCTGCCGGCTCGTAGACATGATTCACGAGCCCGATGCGCTGCGCTTCCTCGGCGCCGATCATTTCACCCGCCAAACAAAGTTCGTGCGCCACGCCCTTGCCGCAAAGCCGCGCCAGCCGCTGTGTCCCGCCATAGCCGGGAATAATTCCTAGCTTCACTTCCGGCTGCCCGAGCTTCGCCGTCTTGCTCGCGATTCGAATCGTGCACGCAAGCGCAACCTCGCACCCGCCCCCCAGCGCAAACCCATTAATCGCGCAGATCGAAGGTTTGCCCAATGTCTCCAACTGGTGAATCACGCTTTGCCCAAACAGCGAAAACTCTTTGCCATTCACAGGTGTCTGCTGCGAAAGTTCACCGATGTCCGCTCCTGCGACAAACGACTTTTCTCCCGCGCCCGTCAAAATCAGCACGCGCACCGCGTCATGCCCGCGCGCATCCAATAGCACTTGCTGCAGCTCTTCCATCGTCTTGCGGTTCAACGCGTTCAAAACTTTCGGCCGGTTGAACGTAACGAACGCAATCCCGTCTCTCTTCTCGTAAATCAAATTCTCGTAAGCCATCTTCTTCTCTGTGTCCTCTGTGCTCTCTGCGTAAATTCCTTTTCTTTTTCTAGAACTTCATCGCCTTCGGCTTCGCGGGGTCCGAGTAATCATAAAACCCGCGCCCCGCCTTTCGTCCGTTCCATCCTGCCAAAACCATCCGCTTCAAAAGCGGCGGCGAAGCAAAACGCCTCTCGTGGAACTCCTCAAACATGATCTGCGAAATGTAATACGTCGTATCCAATCCCACAAAATCGAGCAATGTCAGCGGCCCCATCGGATGTCCGCAACCCAGCTTCATCGAATTATCAATATCCTCAATCGAGCCGACGCCTTCTTCAAGCGCGCGAATCGCGTCCAGCAAATACGGCACGAGCAGCCGGTTCACAATAAATCCCGTCGAGTCGTGGGCGCGTACCGCTGTCTTCCCCAGCTTCGTCCCAAAGGCGACCATCTCTTCATACACGTCCGTGTCCGTCGCGATCGTCCGCACCACTTCCACCAGCTTCATCACCGGCACCGGATTGAAAAAATGCAATCCCACAAAGCGCTGCGGCCGCTTGGTTGCCGCGGAGATTTCTGTAATCGTCAACGAAGAAGTATTGCTCGCAAAAATCGTGGCAGGAGGGCACAACGCATCCAGCGCCGAAAATAGCTCGCGCTTCGCCGGCAACTGTTCGATGATCGCCTCCACAATCACATCGCAATCCTTCAAGTCCTCCAGACTCGTTGTCCCGAGCAGCCGCCCGCGAATTTCACCTTGCGCCGCGGCCGTGATGGTTCCCTTCTCCACCAGCCGCGCCAAATTCTTCTCAATGCTTTTCAGCCCCTTCTCAACAATTTCGGGACTCACTTCCCGCACCACCGTCGCATATCCTGCCGCCGCGCACACCTGCGCGATCCCCGACCCCATCAACCCACACCCCACAACTCCCACTTTGTGAATCGCCATTTTTTCCTCGTGGAATTCCCGCCCGCTACTCCGGCAGGAGAAACTACAAAAACGCGCTACCTGTAGGGGCACGATACATCGTGCCCTTTTCCCGCGCGACCAAAGTCTACCAGAGACGAACTTCCTTTACGTCCTTTACTTCCTCTACCTGATTTACCTCAATTGTTCATCGCTTCCACAATCATCGCAATTCCCTGCCCGCCGCCAATGCAAGCCGTCGCTAAGCCATAGCGCAAATTATTCCGCCGCAATTCGTTCAGAATCGTAATCAGCAGCCGCGTTCCAGAAGCGCCAAGCGGATGGCCCAACGCAATCGCCCCGCCATTCACATTTGTTTTGTCGCGATTCAAGCCCAGTGCCTTCTCCACTGCAAGATATTGCGCCGCAAACGCTTCGTTCACCTCAACGCGGTCCATTTGCTCCAGCGTAAGCCCCGCAAGCTTCAGTGCTTTTTGCGACGAAGGAACCGGCCCGATCCCCATAATGCTTGGATCGACTCCCGCCGTCGCCCACGACACAATCCTTCCGATCGGTTTCAGCCCGCGTTCTTTCGCAGTTTTCTCCCGCGTCACCACTACGGCCGCCGCGCCGTCCACAATCCCGCTCGCGTTCCCTGCCGTCACAATCCCATCCTTCTTAAAGGAAGGCGGTAGCTTCTCCAGCGTCTCCATCGTCGTTTCCGGCCGCCGGTGGTCGTCCTCACTCACTAAAATCGTCTTCTTGCCCTGCTTCACTTCCACGGGCGCCAACTCTTCCTTCATCCGGCATGCTTTGTACGCCGCATCCGCCGCCTGCTGGCTGCGCAATGCATACGCGTCGGCATCTTTGCGTGTGATTCCATGCTGCTCCGCCAGTTTTTCCGCCGTCATCGCCATCGGCAATCCGCAATGACTATCGGTCAATCCCACAAACAGAAAATCCTCCAGCGCTCCGCCGCCCAGTTTCAAACCATTTCGCGCTCCGCGAATCACAAACGGCGCCTGCGTCATATTCTCCATCCCACCCGCCAGCACCATCGTCGCCTCGCCCAGCAGCAAACGCTGCGCCGCCTGCGACACCGCTTCGATACCCGATCCGCACAGCCGGTTCACGGTGACTGCGGGCGTCTCGATTTTCAATCCTGCTTTTAATCCCACATGCCGCGCGCCATAAATTGCGTCCGCGCTTGTCTGCATCACGTTGCCAAAAATCGCGTGATCAAATTCTCCTGGATCGGCGCCCGAACGCCGAATCGCCTCTTTCGAAGCATGCGCGGCCAAATCAATCGCGCTCACTTCCGAAAACGCCCCCGTATACCGCGCCATCGGCGTCCGCGCCCCCGCCACAATCACCACATCCGTTGGAAACATGCGTCGTCCCTCGCTTTTCTAGGAGTGCCAGTCGAAATGAATGAAGCAGAGTCTAAATCTTCGGCGTATCCAGCGTCACGACCGTATCCCCGCCCTTTTTGCGCGCCTCTTCCACCGAAAATTCCGCGCGATTGATCAAATCCGTCACGATGTCTTCGCTGTCGAACTCATGCTTCGCCACCGCTTCGACAATTCCCGCGCTCAGCGTGATCTGCGTCGTGTCCCACGGCGGCCGCAATCCAGAAGCAGCGCGGCGCAATTTATCTGCAAGATTCTGCGCACCGGCCAGCGTCGTGTCCGGTAAAATAAACGCCAGCGACCACGATGTATATTTCACCGCCACGTCGTTCTGCCTCACGATCGGTTGCAACGACCTCGCCAGTTGTTCCAAAAACCGCTCCAATGGCGATTCACCCTGTTGCCGCAAAATCTCTGCGCCGCGGTCGATTTGCAAAATCGCGAGCGAGAGGGGCGTCCCTTGCGTGCGTGCCCGGTCCGCTTCCGTCAGCAGGCAGCTCTGGTACGAGCTTCGGCTCAGCAACCCCGTGCGTTCATCGGAAACACCCATGCGGCGCACCAGTGAGCGCAGCCTCGTGTGGCTCACACTCATCAACATCTGATCGCCGATGGCTTGCAGAAAATAAGCTTCGTTCGGCTTCCACTTGTGCGGGTCGGCATGGCCCACGATCAGCATTCCCGCCGGCGCTTGCGTTTCTTTATCCGTGATCATCACGCCGAGCGCCGTCGCAAGTCCTAGCTCGGTGAGAATCGATCCTTCCGTCGCGTCGACCACCAATCCGCCCAACTCGTCCGGCTCTGCTTTTTCCATTTCCGCGAGTAGCAGCACGACCTGCGCTCCCGGTGCGGGCTTGCTAGACTGATCGCAAAATTCCGCGGACATTTCGGGCGGCCTGCCTGGCGCTCCAACGACGGCGATACAGCGCGTGGTGTGCAGGTGAGATCCGACTTCGCTCACCGCGGTGTTCAGCATCGCCCGCGGAGTCTGTTGCCGGAAAATCTTCTGGTTGATTTCGGAAATCTTCGACAGATCGCGCAGCGTCTCCGCGCTGTATACGCCCGTCCGCGTGGTGATTTGGACTGGCTGCGCTTCGACGATCGGAGCCGGTGACGTAGCCGCCGCGGGCGCTTGCTTCGGTTTGACTGCCCCGGGAGGCCACCAATTGGCCATCTGATACAGATTCTGCAATCGCGCGTTGCGTTCTTCTTCTCCCGGAAACATGCTGGCGATTTTTTGCAGCCGTTCCAGCGCCTTGCTCTGCAACGAGTACTGCAGGAAAATTTCCGTCTGCACGATCAGGTCTTCGAGCGCTTGCGCATGCCGCCCTTCCTCCGTGCTTGGTTGCGGCTGGGCTACGCTCGCTCCCGTGCCCATGTTGGACGGCGGGGGCGGGGCCGTGCCTATGGACTTAGCCAGCCGGCTCCCCACTCGTTTCATGAACGCTTCGTCCACGTGGCCGCGAAGCTTTTCTAGCCGCTCTTGATTCCTGTAGTCGTAGGCATCGATATCCACCAGCCGCTCCAGGGAATCGCATGCCTTCCTGAAATCGCCCCCATTGAAATACACGTCGAAAAGTTTTACCAAGATTTCGAAATACTGTGATTCGCGGTTCAGTTCGTTGTAGGTCGTGGCCCAGAACTCCATCATGGCTTGCGAGTGAGGGTGTTTTGAAGCCACGGCGTCCAAATGCGTGGCGAAATCATTTTGACGCTTGTCCGCAAACATGCGGCGCTTCAGCGTCTGAAGCACGTCCACGCCTTTTGTGGTTTGCGCCGAAGACGCGTAAGCGTCGGCAAGCTCGAAGAGCCGCTCCGCGCCCGCATTTTTTTCTCGCAACAGTTTTTCGAGAATATCGCGCGCCTGGTCGAGATTCCCCCCGCGTATCAGGGCGTCGCCGAATGTCTCGAGAAAAACCGCGTCGTTCTCCGTGCGCGCAAAAGGCTCGAGAAGCGTGGCAGCATCCGCCGCCTCGTCGCTCCGCAGTTTTGCTTGCGCGTAGAGCAGCGCCACGCTCCGCTCTTGCGGCGCGAGCTTGTAGGCCCGCCCAAGCAGTTTGCGCGCATCGAGTTCGGCCCCACCTGCAGATGCAAGCTGCCCCGCTCTCAGAAATGTGCGCGCCGCCAGAGCGTTCTTCCCGATCTGCTCCGCCGCTTCGGCCAGCCTCAATTGCCGGCTGAGATTCTCCGGATCGAGCTGCGCGATTCGCTCCCAGCAAAAAAGCGCGTCCTCATGGCGTCCCGCGCTCGTGAAGAGTTCCGCGGCCTTGGTGTACTGATCGATGGCCTCTTCGGGATGATTCTGTTTTTGTTGTAGAAACGCATGCCGTGCGATGCGTTCCGGCGGTTGGCCGGAGGAACTGGTTCGAAGAAAACGATTGTAGATCGCCAGCGCCTTGGTTTCATCGCGCGGCTCGATGAGCAAGTCGAAGAGCAGTCCGTAATAAACCGCGGCGCGCTCCGGTTGATCCATCCGCGCGTACAAATCTCCCAGCGCCTGCGTGGCTTCCTGGTGCTGCGGCGCCTCATCGAGCACCGCCAAATACGCTTCGATAGCGTCCTCGACGCGGTTCTTTTCGAGGAATCGCTTTGCGCGGTCCAAATGCTTGCTGACGTCTGCGGCCATCCGTCCGGGTTGCCTTTGCTTTGCCTGTCGGCTGACTAGAAAATCTTATGCCAGGTATCCGCGATGAGAGGTGCGAACACCCTCGCTCAACTATATACCGCAAGGACGAGGCGGGCAAAAGTCTCGCGTCCGAACGATGCGGTATGTAATACCGGCGAAAAGACCCGGTGTCGCTTTCGTGACCCAGCGGTTCGCGCAACAAGGAACTGCAGAACGCGCCAGTCGACGGCCGCAAGCCCCCCAAGCGGGCTGCGCCGCGCCGTGATTTGTGGCAAACTGATTGTTTACACGGCATGGTTTCGAGCGACGTGCGGCTTCCCTGCCCCGGAGCGATAGCCCGCCGTCGATACTCCAACAGGAAAAAACTGCAGGCGGTAGCAGACCCGAATGGACCCGAAGTTCATACGCAATTTTTGCATCATCGCGCACATCGACCACGGAAAGTCCACGCTCGCGGACCGGCTGCTCGAGATGACCGGAGCGCTTACGCAGCGCGAGATGCACGAGCAGGTGCTCGACTCGATGGATCTGGAGCGCGAGCGCGGTATCACCATCAAAGCGAAAAGCATCCGCCTGCACTACACCGCGAAAGATGGAAACACCTACCAGCTCAATTTGATCGATACGCCGGGGCATGTTGATTTTTCCTACGAAGTGTCGCGGGCGCTCTCCGCGTGCGAAGGCGCGCTGCTTGTGGTCGATGCCAGCCAGGGCGTCGAAGCGCAAACTGTTGCGAACACGTTTCTCGCCGCGGGCAATAATTTGACCATCGTTCCCGTCATCAACAAAATTGATTTGCCCGCCGCGCAGCCAGATTTCGTGAAAGAACAAATTGAAAGCGTGCTGGCCATTCCCGCGGGGGACGCTTTGCTGATCAGCGCAAAGAGCGGGCTCGGCGTTGAGGATGTTCTCGAAGCCATCGTGAAACGCATCCCGCCGCCGAAAGGCAGCTCGGAAAATCCGTTGCAGGCGCTGATCTTCGACTCCTGGTTCGACATTTACCGCGGAGCCGTGGTCCTCGTGCGCGTGATGGAAGGCCGCGTCACCAAACATACGAAAATCCGGCTCTGCTACAGCAACGAAACCTACGAAGTCGAAACGCTCGGTACGCTCACTCCGAAGCCTATCGCGCTCGAGGAACTTGGCGCGGGCGATGTAGGCTTCATCGTCGCGAATATCAAGCGCGTAGCGGACGCGCGAATGGGCGACACCGTCACGGAGGCGGCGCGGCCCGCCGCGCCGCTGCCCGGGTTTGAAGCCATCAAACCGATGGTGTTCGCCGGGCTGTTTCCCGTTCTCGCGGATGACTATGAGCCGTTGCGCGACGCGCTTGGCAAATTGCAACTCAACGACGCCGCTTTTTTTTACGAGCCAGAAAACTCCGTTGCGCTCGGCTTCGGTTTCCGCTGCGGCTTCCTCGGCCTGCTGCACATGGAAATCGTGCAGGAGCGCTTAGAGCGCGAGTTCGGGATCAACCTGATTACCACCGCGCCCAGCGTGCGTTATCGCATCACGCGCGTCAGCGGCGAAGTGATTGAAGTCGACAGCCCTGCGAAATTCCCGAATCCCAGCGACATCGAAAGAATCGAAGAGCCGATCATCACCGCGATGATCATCACCAACAATGAATCCGTCGGCGGAATTCTTCAGCTTTGCCAGGAAAAACGCGGGACGCAGAGGAATCTCGAGTATCTGTCGCCGACGCGCGTGATGCTAACCTACGAACTGCCACTCAACGAAATCGTGCTGGACTTCTACGACCGGCTGAAAAGCGTTTCACGCGGTTACGCCTCGCTGGACTACCATCTTGCCGGGTACAGCGAATCCGATCTGATCAAACTGGATGTGCTCGTCGCCGGCGAACCAGTGGACGCGCTGGCGCTGATCATCCATCGTGATTTCGCCGCGGAACGCGGCCGCGAATTGGTGACGCGCTTGCGCAAGCTGATTCCGCGCCAAATGTTTGAGGTTCCCATCCAAGCGGCCATCGGCAGCCGCGTGATCGCGCGCGAAACAGTGGCGGCGATCCGCAAAAACGTGCTCGCCAAGTGTTACGGCGGCGACATTTCGCGCAAACGCAAACTCCTCGAAAAGCAAAAAGAAGGCAAGCGCCGCATGAAGCGCGTCGGCCAAGTCGACATTCCCCAGGAAGCTTTCCTCGCCGTCCTCAAGGTTGCCTCCTCTTCCGACGACGATTAGTCTGTCATTAGTTGTTCGCCAGCAAACCGGGACCTTGTTTTCGTTGCTCTCCTTATACGCCCGGGAGTAAACTGCTCTCAGAGAACTTCTGATGGGAAAAGAACGCCAATTCGTTGTGAACGAACGCGGCGAAAAAGTCGCTGTAATGATCAGCATCGAGGAATACGAAAAAATTCTCGAAGAGCTGGAATATCTCGAAGACATCCGCGCGTACGATGAAGCAAAGGCTTCTGGTGAGACTCCTATTCCACTGGAACAGGCTCTAGCTGAGAACCGCAGCAATCGTAAGTGAGCTACAGGGTCGTCATAACGCGTCGGGCCCAAAAAGAACACCTTGCTATCCCTTCCCCGTCGTATGAATTGATCGAACGTCACTTGATTCTCCTCGGGGAAAATCCTCGCCCGCCTGGATGCAAGAAATTGAAAGACCGAGACGGCGCGTGGCGGGTTCGAGCAGGCACATACCGAATAATCTATGAGGTCGATGACTCGCGCACTCTCGTGACCGTTCTTACCATCCGCCATCGTAAAGACGTCTATCGATAGTCCGATCAAACATCCTTCTTTTTTACCTCGGTCGTGAGGCGGCCCCGGTGGAGTTGGATGGCTATCGGGTCGCCAACGGCGACCTGTGCGGCGTCGCGGAGGAGGTTGCCGGCGGCGTCGGTGGCGATGGCGTAGCCACGTTCGAGGACGCGGAGCGGGCTGCGCTCTTCCAGCTGGATAGCCAGGCGCTCGAGGCGTTCGCGTTTGGTGCGCAGGAGGCGTTCGGCGCGGACGCCCAGATCGGCACTGCGTTTTTCGAGGCGCAGGCGGAACGCCGAAATTTTCACCCGAAAATCGAACGTGGCGACGCGCAGGTGGAGCGCGGTAAAGCGTTTGCGCGATTGTTCGAGGCGCGCGCGCAGACCTAATGCCAGGCGCGAAGTCATTTCATCGGCGCGCTGGCGCTGCTGGCGGAGGAGATCGAGGGGGCGGCGGAAGCCGCGGCGCGCGGAAAGTTCGTGGACGCGCTTGCTCAGATCGAGCAGGCGGTAGCGAACGAGGCTAGCGAGCGTCTCGCGCAGATCGGCGATGTGCTTATCGAATTCGCGGCGCGTCTGGACCACGAGCTCGGCAGCTGCGGACGGAGTGGAAGCGCGAACGTCGGCGACAAAATCGGCGATGGTGAAATCGGTTTCGTGGCCGACGCCGGAGATGACGGGAATTTCGGAAGCAGCGATGGCACGGGCGAGAGGTTCTTCGTTGAAGGCCCAAAGATCTTCCATGGAACCGCCGCCGCGCGCAAGAATCAGGACGTCCACAAGTTTTTTCTGATTGAAGAATTTCAGCGCTTTGACGATTTCCGCTGCGGCGCCTTCGCCCTGGACGCGCACAGGAAAGACCATCAAATGCACGTTGGGAAACCGGCGGCGCAGGATGCGGACGACGTCGCGCACGGCGGCTCCGCGCGGCGAGGTGATCAAGCCGATGCGGCTGGGGAGCATCGGAAGAGGCTTTTTGCGCGCGGCGGCGAAGAGACCTTCCGCTTCGAGGCGTTTCTTCAATTGCTCGAAGGCGAGCTGCAACGCGCCCAGACCAATGGGCTCGATATTCTCGACATAAATCTGGTATTCGCCGCGAGCTTCGTAAACGCTGATGGAGCCGCGAACAGTGACGTGCAGGCCGTCCTCGGGGCGGAACTTGATGCCGCGCTGCTGCTGCTTGAAGAACACGCAGCGAACCTGGGAGCGGTCGTCCTTGAGCGTGAAGTAGATGTGGCCGGACTGGGCCTCCCGGCAATTGGAGATTTCGCCTTCCACCCAGATGTCCGTGAAATGCTTGCCGAGGAGATCGCGGATGCGGGCGGTCAGCTCGCTGACGGTCAGGGCGCGACGGGTGGGCTGGAGGTTGAAGGTGAGTTGGCTCATGGGAGGAAGCGGCGAGTGGCGAGTGACGAGTGGCGAGTAGAAGAACACAGCCAGGATGTACTGTGCCATGGTGAGACATCCTTCGTCCGACGTCTGGTTAACAAATTAGCCCCCCACCCCCCTGTTTTTTCGTAAGTGCGGATTATAAAGGACTTTAAGTCTAATGAATTTGGAAGTGCGGATTCTAAAGGAGTTATGGGCGCGTTTTGCGGAAGTGCGGATTGTAAAGGACTTAGGGGAAAAGACAGCTGGCCTTGGACAGCTAGCTGCCCAAGGTTTGTAGAATAAGGAGAAAGCAACTCAAGGAGGAGGGGCGGAGTACACAGAGGAAGAGCGGACATGGCGTTAGCCTCCGTTTCTCCTCCGCGTCCAAAACAAAGAAATTATATCACATGGGTACTCATTGTCAAGTGATTACTTGTAAGTGGTTTGTTTGCTGGAGGTTGGCTTTTCGGTCAGAGCACGGCGCAATGGCACGTTAGGGCTTCGCGGGGGCTGGGGCCGGCGTTGTTGATGGCGCGGGAGTTGAGCCGAAATTGACTTTGGGGGCTTGGCGGGCGCCTGGCTCGGTTTTGAAGTAGGCGTCGTTGCGGGCAAAGCCGCCGAAACTGGCTACCAGGCTATTTGGGAAGAGCGAGATGTAGGTGTTGTAGTCCTGAACGGTTTCGTTGTAGCGGCGGCGCTCGACGGCGATGCGATTTTCCGTGCCAGCCAGCTCGTCCTGCAGACGGAGAAAATTTTCGTTGGATTTGAGCTGCGGATAATTTTCCGTCAGCACGAGAACTTTAGCGAGAGAAGCTTCAAGCTGGCTGTTGGCGGCGATTTTGTCGGCGGGGGTAGTGGCGTTCATATAGCCTTCGCGGGCTTTGGCGATTTCGGTGAAGACTTCGGTTTCATGCTGGGCAAAGCCTCTGACCGTCTCGACGAGGTTGGGGATCAGATCGGCGCGGCGCTGCAGAACGACGTCCACCTGCGCCCAAGCGGCGTTGACGGTTTCGCGCTTGATGACCATTTGATTTCGCCGCGAGATAAACGAGCTGCCAACAAGCAATGCGACGATGATAAGAACGACCAGAATAATCAAACCAGTTTTCATGATGCTAGCCTCCGAAAAAATCAGGAACCGGCTTTGCCGGCCCGCTGCCACTCCCGCTTGGGAACTCGCTTATCCAGAGCGGAAATTACCACACTTAAGGCATTTAAGTACTGTCCGTAAGCATCTGCCATGTTCTCCACATGCGCGTGGTGGTCGCGGAGCCTAAACGCGACGGCAAACGCAGCGGCGTCCGCGCCGGTCAACGCGGCAATGCGCGCGAAAACATCGTGGGGATCAAGCGGCGGCGTCTCGCCAAAGACAATCAAGGTGTGGCGCAGGAGGAGGCGCGCACTCGATGCCGATTTTGCGGCTGCGGCGCGCAGCTCGCTTTCTTTCTGGTGCGCAAGCAGAAAATGCTGGCGAAGCTTCAAGAGCAGCGTGCGAAGATCATGCTCGACCTGTATGCGATGAAGATTCGTGGGCACATGAATGCCGCTGATGACGTCAGGGCCGTGGAGAATACGATGGCTTTGTTGCATATCGAGCAGTTCGATGGAAAAGACGTCGGCGGACTGGCGCAACTCTTCGGAGGTAAAAAATAAGGGAGGCGGTTCGTTCTGTTCCTTGCACCACCAATGCACGGCGGGCGAAACGCGGGTCAATTCTCGCATAGCCAGAGAACGCAACACGCAGAGAACGTTTAAATCGGAGTGACCCTCCTGAAAATCAGCACGCGCGGCGGAACCATAGAGAATCATGGACTCGAGATTGTCTCCGGCGAATTCCTTTACCCGGCTTACGAGATCGTTCAACTTCGCTTCCGTCGACAGCATCTTTCTACCTCTCCTTTGCTTCCGCTCCGTGTACATAGCCACGAATGACACTCACCCAATATGCTCACACCATGTGGGCACCAACTGCGCTCACCAGCTGCCGCCGGCTCCGCCGCCGCCGCTGCTGCCGCCGCCAAAGCCGCCGAATCCTCCGCCACCTCCACCACCCCAACCGCCGGAGCTGCCACCGAAGCCGCCGCCCATCGAGCCGCCGATGAAGGGGCCAAGCCACCAGCCACCCCCACCATGCCGGCCGCGGCCGGATGGATTCGAACTGATGAAGCGCCATATAGCAGTAAAGATCGGAAGGATCACGAAAATGAAAATTCCGATAAAGATTAGCGGATCCGGAGGGCGATCGTTTCTCGGGCGGATGGGCCGAGCGGGAGGCGCTCCGGAAAGAGTTACACCGCGATCGTCCGCGATGAATTTGGCAAGAGTCCAAGCCGCGGCTTCGATGCCTGCGCTGTAATTTCCCTGGAGAAAATAGGAGCGCATCAGGCGGCCCGCGTCACCTGCGCGCGCGTCGTTGATGACAGGCTCGAGACCGTAGCCGACTTCCGTCCAATACTTGCGTTCCGCGGGCGCAACGAGCATGAGGACGCCGCGATCGTCTTTTTTGCCTCCCACGCCTAGCTGTTTGAAGAGTTCGTTGCCGTACTGCTCGGCGGTTTCGCCTTCGAGCGAGCGGACCGTGACAATAGCCATCTGCGCCCCGGTTTTCTGCTGAACCTCGGTGCAAAGATTTTCAAGGCGCGTCTTGGAGTCCGCGCGAATTATACCGGCAAGATCGGTAACGTAGCCGGTGGGGTGAATGTCCTTGATGTTTTCAGCGGGAGCAACGAAGGCAACTGCAAAAAAAACAAAAATGAGAAGAAAATGGCGCGTGAAAAATCGCGCGGGGTGGGGGGTACGTGTGGACGGGTCAAACGTCATGCAAGAACGACTATAGGAGGTAGGAAGAACCCTGTAAAGAGAGGCAAGGCTCTCCAGAGCGCCAGAAGAGTTGCCGCGGCCTCAGGGTTTTGTCGCAAATTCCTGGGGGAGCGGATTGTCGGGTCGCTCGGAGTCCCAGATGATGCTGGCGATCCACCAGCGCTTGCCGTCGTTGAGGAGTTGGATGCTGTTGATGCCGCGGGCAAAGGGCGCTTCGCCGGCGGCGTGGCGGGATTCGTAGCTGCTGAAGACCTGGGCGACGTTGCCGTAGATCTGAATGCGATTGACGATGGGGCTCTCGAAGAAGCCGTTCTTGAGGAAATAGCCTCCGGCGCCGCTGGCGTAGTCGTCAACAGAATTCGGGTGAACGCGAACGGAGCCGTCGGGCGCTTTGCCAGTGGAAGTGAGATGGGCAGTGGGAATGAAGAGAGAGCGGAAACGGTTCCAATCCCGTTCGCCGGCGGGGCCGGAGATGACGTCGTAGAGCGCGGCAAGGAGGTTGTCGATGGACTTGACGTCGCCGGGCTTTGCGGCGGGGACGCCCGCAAAGGGATCGGGCGCGGGTTGCTGGGACGGAGGCTTCGCGGGCTGTTGTGCCGGAGCTTTGGCGGAGGAGGATTGGGCGGCGGCGAACGGCGAGATGGCCAGGGCTGCGGCAAGTGCGAGAAATGCGCGTTTCATAGCGAAGTCTCCCGATTGATGTTGTGACGCGGTCAAACCGTACGCTTTCACGGTTGGACGCGCGAACTATATATCAGGAGAGCAAAATTACGTGCAGAAATTTGGCGGCAATTAGCGGCGGAAATGGGAGAAGAGCCAGAGAATGAAAGAGAGGCCGAGGCTGAGGACGAGGCAAGTGACGATGGGAAAATAAAACGTGGTGTGCTCGCCGCGGTGAATGATGTCGCCGGGAAGTTTTCCCAGACGGAGCGGGAGTTTTCCGCCGAAGTAGAGAACAGCACCGATGATCACGAGGAGACCGCCGAGGAAGAGGAGCGTACGGCCGAGATCGCGGAGGGGATCCACAAAAGTATTATAGAAGAGGAACCGCCCGGGGCGCTCGCGGGCAGACGGATGAATCCGAGATTTGGTTCCGGGCCAATCCTCTCAGTGCTCCTGCGTAGATTCGAATCGGGCTAGATTGATTCAAACCAGAAGGATCAAACCGCCCTGAAACCGGCCTCGTGGCTTGCCTCGCCATCCCGCGAGAGATGCCGCAGGATTTTTCTTGCCTATTTATTTATTATTATATTACTGTAGATGGTGGTTTATATTTTCCGAGACCGGGAAGACATCCCCTCGCTAACCCGGCTTTCGACATTCAGACATTTGTGGAGGTATCGCATGGCAGGCCCCCAGCGCCTTCTGGCGATCGCGATGGCATTTTCGTTAGCAGGTATTCCCGGCCGCGGCAAACCGGATGCGCTTGGAATCATCGTGCAGGCTGATCATGCGAGCTTGGGTTCTCAGGCTGCTTCGGAGGGAACGACGATCTACGATGGCGATCGGCTGTCGACCGACGCAAGCGGTACTTTGAGCGTGCTTATCAGCAGAGCGATGCTGTATTTGGCGGACCAAAGCAGCATGATCGTTCACAACCACGCGAACAGAGAAGCGAACGAGTTCGAGGCGGAGCTTGTCTCAGGCACCGTTGTGCTTTCAACCACAGCGGGGACTACTGGGGAAGTCGTTGCCAGCGCCGCTCGCGTTCGTCCGATTGCAGAAACCCGCGGCGCAGTTCAGGTTCGGCTCGTTGGACAACATGAGCTCATTGTATTTGCGCGGCGCGGTCCGGCACAGATCAGCTATCGTGGCGAAAGCGAAACGATTGCGGAAGGAAAGTCCTATCGCGTGCTGCTGAATCCTTCAGACGATGGCGCGTCAGGAGGGCAGAGCACGAAAAGACCGGGGAAGCGCAACAAAGCGTTGCTGCTGGTCGCGATTGGCGTGGCGGCTGCGGCGGGTATTACCGTGGTGTGGAGAGCCGTGGACAAAGATGTGGAGAGTCCTGATCAGCCTTAAGCAGAACTTGAAAAGGCAAGTTGGGGAGCAGCGATGGTGCGTTCGTAAGCCTTCACGGCTGCGCCTAAAAGTCGCGCTAAATGAGTTCGAGGCCGGCGAAGAAATAGCCGATTTCGAAGGCGGCGGTGTCGGGGGCGTCAGAGCCGTGGGTGCAATTGTTGCCGATGCTGGTGCCGAGGTCGCAGCGGATGGTGCCTGGCGAGGCTTTTTTGGGGTCCGTGGCGCCCATGGTGTCGCGCCACTTAAGGATGCCGCCTTCGGCTTCGAGCACCATGGCGAAGATTTTGCCAGAGCTCATGAAGTCGGTGAGTTCGTCGAAGAAGGGGCGGGCTTTGTGGACAGCGTAGAAGCCGCCGGCTTCTTCTTTGGTAAGGCGCATGGATTTGATGGCGATGATTTTGAAGCCGGCTTTGTGGATGCGGGCCAGGATTTCACCCTGCTGGCCGCGGCTGACGGCGTCGGGCTTGATGATTGCGAATGTGCGTTCGATTGCCACGAAAAAATTCCTCCAATTGGACTGTGAGAAATTTGCCGGCAAGATGCCGACGTTACAAAAGAGCCGGGCTGAAGTCCGGCGCCTACAAAATCTACTTCAGTGCGGCAGCGATGGTGGAGCCGAGGTCCGCCGGAGTTTCAACCGTGCGTATGCCTGCTGCGGCCATCGCAGCGTATTTGTCTTTGGCGGTGCCCTGGCCGCCGCTGATGATGGCGCCGGCGTGGCCCATGCGGCGGCCTGGCGGCGCGGTTTGGCCGGCGATAAAACCGACGACCGGCTTTTTCACGTTGGTTGCAATCCAGTGCGCGGCGGTTTCTTCGGCGTTGCCACCGATTTCGCCGATCAGGATGACGGCGTGCGTGTCGGGGTCGTCGTTGAAAAGGCGCATGGCGTCGAGGAACGAAGTGCCGATGATGGGATCGCCGCCGATGCCGATGCAGGTCGATTGGCCGATGCCGAGGCGCGTCAACTGATCGACGGCTTCGTAGGTGAGCGTGCCGCTGCGGCTAACGACGCCGACGTTGCCCTGCTTGTGAATGCGGCCGGGCATGATTCCGATTTTGCATTTGCCGGGAGAGATTACGCCGGGGCAGTTGGGGCCGATGAGGCGCGTCTTGTTGAAGTCCACTGTGGCGGCGGCGCGAACCATGTCGATCACGGGGATGCCTTCGGTGATGCAGACGACTAGCGGAATTTCCGCGTCAGCGGCTTCGAGGATGGCGTCGGCAGCATAAGGCGGAGGGACAAAGATCACGGAAGCGTTCGCTCCAGTTCCTTTCACCGCTTCGCTGACTGTGTCAAAGACAGGGCGTTCGAGATGCTTGGTGCCACCTTTTCCGGGAGTCACTCCGCCGACGACGTTTGTCCCATACTCAATCATTTGTTGAGCGTGGAAGGTCCCTTCACGACCCGTGAAACCTTGCACGATCAGTCTTGTTTTTTCATTTACAAGAACGCTCATAAGTGAGGTAAAGGAGGTAAATGAAGTAGAGGAAGTAAAGGATAAAACCTCCAATGCTACAATTTTCTCCACTCCTTCCAAAGATTGTGAATCATAAATCCCAGTTTCGAATATTCCCCAACTAGAGATTCCGCGGTGTGCCTAACAACGAAGCCTTCATCCGCGGCCAGTTCCAACCAGTATTTCGTCTCTGCCACTTCGCCGGCAGCAATGACCAAGTGACGCTTGAATTCTGCAGGTGAGACGCGCTTTGTCCACCCTTCAACGATATTCGCGCCTACAGAACGAGACGAGCGGCGAACCTGCCGCCCTAGCTCAAATTGTTCTTCCCGCGGCATCGTTTTCGAGAACGCGGAAACCCTCAGCGTCAAACGATAAGCTTGCTTGCAAACTAACAAGTCCGAATAGTTTTTGACCGGGCCAGTTCTATTCCGATCCTTTACCTCCTTAACTTCCTCTACTTCCTTTAACTCACTTCGTACGGCCATCACGCTCTCGCAAGCTGCACAACCTTTTGCGCGCCGTCTTTCATGCCGTCGGCGATGGTGAAGTTGAGGCCGCTTTCGCGGAGGATTTGCTGGCCGAGCTCGACGTTGGTGCCTTCCATGCGGACGACGACCGGTACTTTTACTTGTAAATCCTTGGCGGCGGCAACGACGCCGGTGGCCAGAACATCGCAGCGCAGGATTCCTCCGAAAATATTGATGAATACGGCTTTCACTCCGGGATCGCCAATCAAAATGCGGAAGGCGTTTTTCACTTGATCGGAGGAAGCGCCGCCGCCGACATCGAGGAAGTTGGCGGGGGAGCCGCCGGCGTACTTGATGATGTCCATGGTGGCCATAGCGAGGCCGGCGCCGTTGACCATGCAGGCGACGGTGCCGTCGAGCTTGATGTAGTTCAAGCCGTACTTAGAAGCTTCCACTTCGAGAGGATCTTCTTCGTCGAGGTCGCGCAACTCGCGCAGTTCTTTGTGGCGGAAGAGGCCGTTGTCGTCGAAAGTCATCTTGGCATCAAGCGCGACAAGGCGTCCATCGCCGGTGACGACGGCAGGATTGATTTCGAGCATGGAAGAGTCGGTGTCTACAAAAGCGCGATGCAAAGCCTGAAGAAATGGGCCGGCTTTCATGGCGACGTCACCGGAAAGGCCAAGGCCGAAGACGAGCTTGCGCGCCTGATAAGGTTGCAAGCCGACGGCGGGATGAATGGTTTCGCGCATGATGGCTTCAGGATGCGTTTTCGCGACTTCTTCTATGTCCATCCCGCCGGAGGCACTAGCCATGAAGACCACTTTGCCAACGCTGCGATCGACGAGAATGCTGAGATAAAGCTCGCGCTTGATGTCCAGACCTTCTTCGATGAGAACGCGCTTTACAGTGCGGCCGCTGGGGCCGGTCTGCGCGGTAACAAGATTCACGCCAAGCATGTGAGAAGCGATCTCCGCGGCCTCGTCGGGAGAATGCGCGAGCTTGACGCCGCCCGCTTTGCCACGGCCGCCAGCGTGGATTTGTGCCTTGACGACGACCACGTTCGATTTGAGCCTGGCAGCGCCCTCGCGCGCTTCTTCCTTGGAAAAGGCCACTTCGCCGCGTGGTGTGGTGACACCGTAACGCGCAAGAATGGCCTTCGCCTGATACTCATGAATCTTCATTGGGGTTCCGTAGTGTTAGAATTTTCGTGTCGTCGCAAACATAAGAGTGTACTCGGAAAGTATAAAACGGAGCAAGGTTGCGGCGGAATGGCAGCCGAATCGAGATGACAAAAGCCCTCATTGATCGCGCCGAATCCGGACACGTTTTCTCACAGGGAGAAGCGGAAGCGGTGATGGAAGAGCTTCTCGCCGGACGGATCGAAACGGCCGACATCGTGAGGCTGCTCACGGCGATGAACACGCGACCGGTGCGCGTGCGAGAGCTTGCCGGGTTCGCCAGCGTGATGCGGCGGCATGCCGCGCCAGTGTTCGCGGAAAGCGAGCCGCCGCCCGGCTATCTTGTAGACACGTGCGGAACCGGCGGCAAGGGGTTTGCGACGTTCAACATTTCTACCGCGGCGGCCATCGTCGCAGCGGCGGCGGGCGCGCGAGTGGCAAAGCATGGCAACCGCGCGTCTCATTCGGGCAGCGGCTCCGCGGACGTCATCGAGGCGCTGGGCGTACGAATCGATTTGCCGGTCGAACATTTCGGCAGAGCGATTCGCCAAATCGGGATTGGTTTTTTCTTTGCGCGAGCCGCACACGCGGCGGCCAAGCATGCCGCTCCTGCCCGCAAGCAGATCGGGGCGCGCACGGTTTTCAATCTTCTCGGTCCGCTAACCAATCCTGCCGGCGCGCGGGCGCAGGTCATGGGCGTTCCGTCTCCTGAGCTGATCGATCTGGTGGCAGAAACTCTCGCGGAACTTGGCGTGGATCACGCGTTCGTAGTTCACGGGGCGGGCGGGCTGGATGAGATTTCGCTTGCGGGCGAAACACTGGTTGCGGAAGTAAAGGGGGGAGGCGTAACGCGTTTCACGGTCATGCCGGAGGATTTCCAAATTTCGCAGGCGCCGATCGAATCCGTGCGCGGCGGTACTGCCCTGGAGAATGCGGTGACCATTCGCGATATTTTGGCAGGCAAGAAGGGTCCGCCACGGGATATCGTGATCGTGAACGCTGCAGCCGCGCTGGTTGCCGCAGGTGTCGCATCGAACTTTCTCGAAGGGGCGCGACTAGCCGCCGAGGCTCTGGACTCTGGCGCAGCCAAGGAGAAACTCACAGCGCTTGTTAATTTCACTCAACTGCCCGAATGAGATTCATTGGGGCTTGTCCGCGGGAAGGAACTCCAACGGAAACAAGAGCCGAACTGCCGGATTCGGCAGGGCCAGGTACTCGCTGGAACGGTTAAGATGAGAATAGGAAAGCGACTGCTTGGCTGGCGTCGAGGCGAGCGCGCCTGCGCGGATATGAAATCATTGGAAACTAGAGGTGAATATCTTTGAGATTTCTTGTGGTTGTTATGATCGCTGCCGTTTGTGTAAGTGCTGCGGTGGCCCAGAAGCCTGAGGCCATCTCGTCGGCACAAGTTGTCCAGGAAGTGCGGGACTACCGGATGGACAATGAAGACCGCATCGTGCGGGAGTTGGCGGAATTTCTCTCCATCCCCAATGTGGCGAGCGACACGCCGAACATCCAGAAAAATGCAGAGCGCCTCGTCGAGATGCTGGAGGCGCGCGGGATCGAAACACATTTGCTGCCGATCACGGGACGTGGGCCGGTCGTGTTTGGCAAGTTGATCTCCCCGGAAGCCACACGCACCGTCATTTTCTACGCGCACTACGACGGCCAGCCGGTTGATCCAGCAGCGTGGACGGACGGCAAGCCATTCGAACCCGCCCTGCGAAGCGATTCGATCGAAGCTGGCGGGAAACGCATTCCGTTTCCGGAAAATAGCGCGAAGCAGCCGGCCGTCTACAAAGACGACTGGCGGATTTATGCTCGATCTGCTTCCGATGACAAATCACCGATCGTGGCGCTGCTGGCCGCGCTTGACGCGCTGCGCGCCAAAAAGATCCCGTTAAAAGTTAATTTGAAAGTCATTTTCGAAGGCGAAGAGGAAGCGGGATCGACAAACCTCGAGCGCACTTTGGAGTTGCACAAGAATCTACTGGGCGGCGATCTGCTGATCACGGCGGACGGGCCAGTCCATCAATCCGGGCGGCAACTGGTTTTCTTTGGAAACCGAGGCGACATCGGGCTGGACATCACTGTGTATGGCCCGGTGCGGGCGCTGCACAGCGGCCACTATGGAAACTGGGCGCCGAATCCGGCGATGGAACTTTCGCGGCTGCTGGCTTCGATGAGGGACGCAAATGGCCGCGTGCTGATCGACGGCTATTACGATGACGTGACGCCATTGAGCGAACTCGAAAAGAAGACGATCTCCGAGATGCCGGTGAATGATGCCGACCTTGAAAAGGAACTGGGAATCGCGAAGCCCGAGGGCGCGGGGAAGAAACTAGTAGAGTTGTTGCAGGAGCCTTCACTCAATGTCCGCGGGATGTCCAGCGCTTACGTTGGAGAGAAAGCGCAAAACGTGGTTCCGGATAAGGCCGAGGCTTCGATCGACGCGCGGCTCGTGAAGGGCGAAGATCCGCATAAGAAATTCGAGCAGATCGCGGCGTTCATCAAGAAGCAGGGATATTTTGTGATTGATCATGAGCCATCGATGGAGGAACGCCGCACGCATGCGTTAATCGCGAAGGTCGTGGACCAGGGCGGCTATCGGGCCTCTCGCACGGCGATGGATTTGCCGGCCTCGAAGGCGCTGGTCAAAGTGGTGCAAGGCGCGGCGGGCGGCGATACGGTGATCGCTCCGACGCTCGGAGGAAGCGTGCCCATGTATATCTTTGAGGATTTAGGATTGCCGTGGATTGGCGTGCCCATCGTGAATTACGACAATCACCAGCACAGCTCGGATGAAAATTTACGGTTGGGGCATCTGTGGCGCGGAATGGAGATCTACGCCGCGATTCTGGCCGATTTGAATTGGTAGCCGAAAAGGAATTATAGACAGTAGACGAAGAGCCACCAGGGGGCACAGAGAACAGCATTTCAGAGAGTCAGAAAATTTTGGAGGAGTTGTTTGCCGGAAGTTGTAAGAACGGATTCGGGATGGAACTGGACACCTTCGATTTTATGGTGGCGGTGGCGGAAGCCCATGATGATGCCGTCGCTGGTTTCTGCGGTGATGGTCAGCTCTCTCGGAAGAGATTTTCTCTCGACGATGAGCGAGTGATAGCGCGTGGCCGTGAACGGCTCGGGCAGCTCGCGGAAGATATTCTTTCCGTCGTGATGAATTTCACTGGTCTTGCCATGAAAGAGTTTTGGAGCGCGAATGATTTTGCCGCCGAAGGCCGCGCCGATCGCCTGATGGCCAAGACAAACGCCCAAGATCGGAAACTTTCCGGCCAGCCGCTCGACCAACTCAACGGAAATGCCCGCCTCTTGCGGTGTGCATGGGCCTGGCGAAATGACAATTTTCTCCGGCTTCCGGCGAGCGATTTCTTCCACGGAGATCTTGTCGTTGCGGTGCACCTCGACTTGGCAACCCAGCTCACCAAGATACTGGGCAAGGTTGTAGGTGAACGAGTCGTAGTTGTCGAGCAGCAGGATCACTTCTTTGCACGCTTTCGCTGAGTGGTCTTAGGTATTCGTTCCGTCCCTCTTCGATGCGCAGCCTCGAGCGCGGTGAGCAAGGCTTTCGACTTGTTCACGGACTCTTCGTATTCGCCCTCGGGCGTGGAATCCGCGACGATCCCCCCGCCGGCTTGCACATGGGCCACACCATTTTTGATGACCATGGTGCGCAAGGCGATGCATGAGTCGAGATTCCCCGCAAAGTCCAAGTATAGAACGCCGCCGGCATAGATGCCGCGGCGTGTGCGTTCGAGCTCTTCGATGATCTCCATGGCGCGGACCTTCGGAGCGCCGGAGACGGTTCCCGCGGGGAAGCAAGCCATCAGCGCGTCGAAGCAATCGACATCCTCGCGAAGACGACCGCGCAGGCTCGAAACTAGATGCATGACGTGCGAGTAGCGCTCGACCGTCATCAGCTTTTCGGGTTTCACGGTGCCGTACTCGCACACGCGCCCAAGATCGTTGCGTCCCAGATCGACGAGCATGATGTGCTCGGCGCGCTCTTTTTCGCTGGCGAGCATCTCGCGTTCGAGCCGCTGATCCTCGGCTTCGTCCTTGCCGCGCCAGCGCGTTCCTGCAATCGGCCGGTAAAAAACATCGCGGCCTTGCACTTTGACGAGCATCTCCGGTGAGCTGCCGACGACGGCTATATCGTTCATCTGCAAAAAGAACAAATAGGGAGACGGGTTGAGCGCGCGGAGCTCGCGATAAACATCGAAGGGCTCGGCGTGCGTTCTGGCAGAGAAACGCTGGCTGATCACCACCTGAAAAATATCGCCCGCGCGGATGTAGTTTTTCGCTTTGCGAACGGCGTCGAGGTATTCGTCGCGGCGAAAATTGGATGTGACGCGGAGGGGCGCGCGGCGCTTCTTTTTTTGCTTTTTCGCCTGCTCGGCAGGAGAAGCTTGTTCGAGCAACTGGCGCGTCTTGCGAATCTCGCGCACCGCGGCGCTGTATTTTGCGCGGAGGCTGCCCTCGCCGTCGGTGTGCACATTGCGGACGATCCAGAGCCTGTGCTGGACATGATCGAACGCAATGATGCCGTGATAGAACATCAGCATGGCATCGTAAAGTCCGATTTCGTCGCGCAGGCGCTTCGGTAGCCGCTCGATGAGGCGGACCATATCGTAGGAAAAATAGCCGATCGCGCCTGCTACTAGCGGAGGCAATCCTGGCAAGCGCACGGGGCGGAAGCGCTCCATGCGGGCGCGAAGAAATGTCACGGGATCGCGCTCTTCCCAAATGATGCGGTTGTGGCTCTCGAGGACGCAGGCGCCACCCGCGTAACGAAATACCTCCTCGGGATTCGCTCCCGCGAACGTGTAGCGGGCAATTTTTTCGCCGCCTTCGACACTTTCCAGCAAGAAGGAATATCGCGCGCCCTGGGCAATGCGGAGATAGGCGCTGACAGGGGTAAGCAAGTCGGCAGGAAACACGTCATAGACCGGGATGAGGTTTCCCTGCTTGGCCAGGCGCTGAAATTCGCGGAAGTCGGGCTGGATCATGGGGTCAGTTAGAGGCCGAGTGTTCTCAATTCAGAGGAGGCATTATCGCATTTCTGGATTAACCGTGGTGGCGGGACTTTTCTTCCCTGCGTAAGGCATTCAGAACGGCCTTGCGCATGATGGATTCCGGCGCTCGCTTGCCGGTCCAGAGTTCCCACTGAGCGACACCTTGCGGGATAAACATTTCAACGCCGGAAATGGTAACGATCCCTCTGCGAGCCGCGAGCTTCAAGAGTTGCGTCTTTTGCGGCCGGTTGATGAGGTCCATGACGATGCGGCAGTTCAACTCGCGTGGCAAGAGCGGTGAAACTCGGTCATGGGGATGCATGCCAACCGGTGTCGCGTTCAAGATGGCGTCAAACGATTCGCGTTGCAGGGCGCTTCGCGGGATGACTTCACCGCCAGAGGCTTTAGCCAATTTTCGCGCAGCTTTTTCTCGGCGGGCACAAATCCCGACATGGGCGCCCGCCTTTGAAAGGGCGAACGCCGCGGCCCTCGCAACACCGCCCGCTCCAAAAATCAACACGCGGCTCCCAGTCAGCCGAAGCTGCTTTTCGAGGGCGCTCAAGATGCCGATGTAATCCGTATTGCAGCCGAAAAGCGAACCGTCGCGCCGGACTACGACGGTGTTCACGGCGCCGATCTCCGCGGCTAGAGGTTCGCATTCCTTCAAATGTTTCAAGATGGACTGTTTGTGGGGAATGGTCACGCTGAACCCGCGAATTCCGAATTCAGGCACAGCTTTCAGAAAATCCCGAAGATTCTTGACCAGGAAGGGCAAGTATACGGCGTCGATTTTGCGTGCGATGAAACCCGTATTATGAAGGAGAGGCGACAGGGAGTGCCCGACAGGATCACCGATTACGCCGTAGACGCGAGTTCGCTGGGAGAGCTTGTGGGCCCGGTAGAGATATTTCAAGTCGTGCAGGGAAACCTGGCCGGGGGCAGTAGTTTCGCCGATCGGCGCGTACGCCAACGAGCTGCCTTCTCTCAAGGCGAGGATACGCGCTGGCAGACCGACTTCACCCATAGGCACAGCGACGAGGTTAGGCAAGCGACGAGTCATTCTCAGAAGACGGAGGCTATCGCCGATAGTTCGGGCTTGCGCAGCTATTTTTAGGGCGCCGGCTTCCGGGTGCGGGCCAGAATGTATTGAACCAAGACGCGCCGGCATTCGCTGAAAGTCATGCGAGGACAGCAAGATGTGCGGCGGCAAGCCAAGTTCGCTAAGCGGCTTGCCCGACAACTCGCGCATGGTCTCGATTTCCAGGTCGCACCAGGCGCAACCCGCGTCGTGCGCCTCGTTCAACCAATACAGCTCGGCTTGGACGCTGCCAGTGAGCTTGCCGCCCGCTTCGTGGCGGCGGCAGGTGGCGAGGAAGGATGCGCCGCGAGGCCGATTCCTTTTGAGCCACAGGAGAAAACGGGAACGCTCGGAATCGCTGCGCAGCCAGTCCAGCCGCAGCTCGATGGTAGGGGTCTCGCGGAGCCCTGCGCGCACCAAATCTGCCATTTCCGCTGCCGTGGACGCTGCCGCGACCGCGCAGATACGCCCCACCCCCGCTCCAAACATCATGTTCTTGTTCGCAATTCTCGCCATGGTATTGAGAATACGGCTTTTAGCATGCCCGTAGCAAAAGTGTAAAGCGGTCGCGGCCTATTTGTTGACGCAAGGGGACGGCCCTGATACTTTCGCAAAGAAACGTCCCCGCACGGCCCTCTAGGGCGTGTGTGAAGGAGTCTTGGAATGCGCGCTAAATTAGCTGCTTTAAGTGTTTTTGTACTTGCAAGTGCCGGGATTTGCTCGGCGCAGGCTGCCAATCCCACGCAGACGGCCTATTCCACCGTCTATTGTTCAGGTTTTGTCACCGATCAAAAGGTCCCGGATGCAACCCGGCTGGTTTCCGGTGAGCAGTCGAGTATCAAGATCACGTTTGCGCGCGGCGACTATGTATATATCAATCGCGGACAGGACAAAGGCGTACGGGTTGGCGACCGGTTTTCCGTCGTCAGACCGGAGCGCGACGCCTTGGAAGTCGACTGGTTCAAGTGGCAATCTAAATTATTGAGAGCGATGGGGACACACTACTTGGACGCCGGCCAACTTCGCGTCGTGAATGTTCAGACAAAGGTGGCCATCGCCCAAGTGACATTTTCGTGCGACTACATGGAGCGGGGCGACATCGTTGTTCCGTTTGAGGAGCGACCGCAGCCGACTTTCAAGGACGCGGGCACATTTGACCATTTTGCCCCCGTTAGCGGCAAGCCGGTCGCAATGGTCGTTCAGGCGAGGGAATATAACGAGGCCGGTGGACAAGGCACCACTCTTTACGTGAACCTCGGAACCGATAAAAGCGTCAAAGTGGGCGACTATTTTCGTGTGTTCAGATACCAAGGCTCACTGGCGGAGACCGTTTCTCAGACAAAGGATTATCAGGACCGTCTATACGGCTTTGGCAGCTCGCCAGGTAGGTACATGTGGAATGATCTGCCACGTGAAGTGCTTGGCGAAGGCATCGTCATTAACGTGAGCCGTAACTCTTCAACTGTATTTATCACCTACAGTTCTCAAACCATTTACGCCGGCGATTACGTCGAGGTCGAGTAGCCGATACCCAGCACCACAGAGGCTCCAAGCCCGCTGCGGGGCACTTCCCGCGCGGGCTTTTTCTTTGCCGCGAGACCGGCCCTGGGTCCGCGATGTATTCGCGAGCTCAGCTCCCCGTCGGCAAGGGTTTTCCGTTATTTCCATCCTCCGAGAAAACCTCGCAGACGAACGCACGAATTTGGGTTTCCGGCTCTTGCCAAGCCTTAGCATGCAGACCCGCTTTGCGGCAGGTCTCTTCAAGAAACTGTTCGCGGCCAAATTTGTGCTCAACCGCAACTTGCGGAAGTAGGAGCCCGCGCTTCGAGCCCTGCGAAATCAGCAAACCGTGCTTTCCGATCTCGATGTTTTCGGGAACCACGGGCTCGAGAAGGGAGAGAAGGGAGAGTTCGATTTGTAGCGCCCCAACCTCCTCTGCCCGCACTGGCGAGAATCGAGGATCGTGCAAAGCCGCGCTGGCCGCGCACCGCGCGATGGCATCCCCCAGCGGCTCGAGCGCCTCAATGCTGCCGATGCAGCCGCGCAAACGGCCGCGCGCGTGGAGAGTTACGAAGACTCCGCATTTCTCCGCAAAGACTCCGCTTCGTGGAGGAGCGGTAACAGATTTCTCGAGAGAAACGGCCTCGGCAATCGCGCAGCGCGCCCATTCGAGCAGAGACCGGCGATCGGATTCAGAGAGGAACAGCATCCTCGGACTTCTTATGGCTCTCCATCATGCGCAGCTTGCGCCGCTGTTTGATACGGCCATCCAGCTGGCCCCAAAAACGGAGAAAATACTGGGCGGCCGAAACCAGCGCGCTGATCACAACCAGCCATAGTAAGAGAAGCGCCAGGGGTTTCAGCGAAGGATGACGAGCGCCCACAATCAACACGGCCACGGCGCAAACCTGCAACACCATCTTAGCCTTGCCTAACAAAGAAGCCGCGATCGTGAATCCTTCGGCAGAGGCGATATTCCGCAGACCGAGCACCGTGAATTCACGCCCTATGATGATGACGACCATCCAGGCGGGAACCAAATGCATGTCGACGAGAGAAACAAAGGCCGCGGAGATCAGCAGCTTGTCCGCAATAGGATCCAAAAGAATCCCGAGAGTAGTCACTTGAAGCCGGCGCCGCGCAAAATACCCGTCGGCCCAGTCGGTCGCTGCCGCGAGCAGCAGGATCAAAACTCCCCAAAACTCGAAATGCATCGGAAAACCGCGAAAATCGACATTCGGACTCTTCGTCAACAAGACCGCAATCAGCAGAGGAACGAAAAAGATGCGAAGCACCGTCAATGAGTTGGGGAGATTCATAGAAACTTGGCGGCGGAGAGGCCGCCCCTGAGGTTTCGGCCACCGCTCGCCTGACTATAGACTTCTACCCTGCGGGCGTCAACGTCTGGCAAGGACTCGTCGCGCGCGGCGGCAGGTACTGTAACGTCAACAACTAAAATGAGTTGCGGCCGCGCGGATGCTGTACTCATTCGTAAGCCTTCTGCTGCAAAGCTGTGCAAATGTCGAAAAGCCCGGATGACGAGATCAGTCCCCCTGGGAATCTTGCGAGAACTCACGAAACGCCAATAAAGTGGTTATAATCAATACGATAGAACGGTTCCGTGGTGCGAGATCGCACCATTTTCGTGAAACAAAGAGGCGCGCAGAAAATTTGCACGACACAGTTTCCACAAGGTTTCCACAGCGGGGTCTCATATCCGAAGCTGCGTAACTCGCTCAAGAAAGACCCATTTAGCGGCCTGGACGCACGGTTTTCGGGGCGGGGCCTTGGAGTTACTTTAGCGGAAACAGGCGAAAGCTCCTCAGATTGCTCGCGGTCCTCTTAACAATCGTGCCGGAAGGAAAAACAGGGCCCTTAAGAACGACAAGACGCCGTGCACGGCGATTCCCGCGATGCGAAACGGCAGCAGAATTAGCCAAACGATCGGATAGAGCACCAATGCAAGCAGAGCAAGAGGCCAGCAGAAGAAAAACAAGATGCACCACAGGAAGAATGCGGCCATGGCAACCCCCTCAGCAAGTATTACGTACGCGTCCGGCCCGAAGTTCCATCCTTTGCAAAAGCATTCAGCTTCAGCTTGCGCGCAATCGAGACGGGGACTTCCGCGTCCAGCAACATGTGAGAATCCTCGACCTCGGAGTGGAGCACGCGGCCGAGCGCGTGAACAAGCGCCAGTGTGCGGCCCTCGGCAAGTGGCAAACGCAGTGAGAGCGTTACTACGGGATCGACCGGAAGAGCTGCGTCCATGCGCCGCAACAATTCTTCGACGCCCTCTCCCGTTAGGGCTGAGATGAGCGCTGGTCCGCCGTTTGTCCCCGCGCCCATCGCGTAGGGGTGAACGAGCGGAGCTCTCTGCTCTTGCGTGAGGCGGTCCACCTTGTTGAACACGCGGAGCCTCGGCCGATCCGCCACGCCCAGGTCATTCAGTATCTTATCCACCTCTTCGTCCAGTTCGGCGTGATGAGGGTTCGAAACGTCGCTCACTTGCAGAATCAGGGCCGCTTCCTGCACTTCCTCGAGCGTCGCGCGGAACGCCGTTAGCAATCCCTTGGGCAGATCACGGATGAATCCAACGGTGTCCGACACCAGGACTCGGCGATTGGAGGGCAAACGAATCGCGCGAATGGTGGGGTCCAGCGTGGCGAACATACGCGAGGAGACAAGCACCTCGGCGCGGCTCAGCGCATTGAAGAGCGTCGATTTGCCCGCGTTCGTGTAACCCACAAGCGCAATCGTTCCGAGAGGCACGGCGTTGCGAGCTTCGCGCCGCAGAGCACGCTGTTTGCGAATATCCTCGATGCTGTTTTGAATTTTTCCGACGCGGTCACGAATGCGCCGGCGGTCCGTCTCCAGCTTCTTTTCGCCAGGTCCGCGCACGCCGATGCGTCCCGCTCCGCCGCCTGCTCCGCCAGCGCCACCGCCGCCGCTTTTGCCTCCGAGACGCGACATCGAAGCGCCCTTGCCGGTGAGCCGCGGCAGCATGTAATTCAGTTGGGCGAGCTCCACTTGTAACTGCCCTTCGCGGCTGCGGGCGTGCTTCGCAAAAATATCGAGAATCAATTGCGTGCGGTCGATGACGCGGCGCTCGGTGGCAGCCTCGATGTTTCGTTGCTGCATGGGGGAAAGGTTGCTGTCGAAGATAATCAGCGGGGCCTTATGCGCGGTGGCTTCGGCACGAATCTCGTCCAGCTTGCCGCGACCCACGAGCGTTGCCGGGTCCGCCGATTCGCGCATTTGAAAAACGGTGCCGGCAATTTCCGCACCGGCGCTGCGTGCCAGTTCGACTAGCTCCGAGAGCGATTCCCGCCCCTGCTCCCCTGCAGGCATGCCGGGAAAGCGCGGCGCACGCTTCCAGCCCAAACCTACGAGCAAAGCACGATCCGCCGTGGACACAGTTTGAGAAGTTTTCGTCACGAAATCAGTCCTGAGGTCATTTGGAGGCAGGCGCCATGTCGGAGGGGTCTTTCTTCACCTGCTGGATTATACTCGCTCAGCTTCCCTGCCGCGACTCTGCCAAGCCTTCTTGACGGAGCCACTTGCGAACTTCCTCTTGTACTTGAGGTTCATCGCCAAATCCCGAGAGCCAATGAACACCAGGCTCTTTGCGGAACCATGTAATTTGACGCTTTGCGTAGCGCCGCGTGGTTTGCTGAATCGCCGCGCGCGCTTCTTCGATATTCTTTTCGCCACGCAGAACCTCGCGCAGCTCGCGGTAGCCGATGAAGTCAAATGGCTTTGCATTTTCCACCAAGCCGCTTGCCATCAAACGGCGCACCTCTTCCATCCAGCCATGTTCGAGCATTGCGTCCGTGCGCGCATGAATACGCTCGAAGAGAGCCTCGCGAGGCGGCATCAATCCGATTTTCAGCGTGCGCCAGCCTGCAAGCGGCGTGCGTCCTGTGCGGTGCACTTCGGAAACCGGCCGCCGCGCGAGCACGCACACCTCGACGGCGCGGATCAGTTTTTGCTCATCCGCAGGAGCGATTTTCCCTGCCGCTTCGGAGTCCAGCCTCTTCAGTAATCGATGTAAGTATCCCGGCGCATGTTCCTCCGCGCTTGCACGCAGTCTCACTCGCAATTCTTCGGACCGCTGCGGCACATCCGCCAATCCTTCGAGCAGCGCGCGCAAATACAATCCTGTCCCTACAGTAAGAATCGGCAGCCGCCCGCGATTCCGCAGGTCCTCCAGCACAGCCAAAGCCATTTGGCGGTATCCGCCAGCCGTTGCTGCCTCACTGGGTGTCAAAGTGTCGATGAGATGATGTGGGATGCCGCGGCGCTCCGCTACTCCCGGCTTGGCAGTACCGATGTCGAACCCACGGTAAAGCTGCGTCGAATCGCATGCCAACACTTCTCCATTGAATCGCTCGGCTAGCCAGACACCGAGCGCGGACTTCCCAGAGGCCGTGGGGCCAACCACGGCGATCAGTGGCGGCAAGGATGTGCCTGGATTCATCGAAAAAGAATATGCCAAGCGCGAAAAAACAGCACGACAAGCGCAATCACAGCGAGGAGGAGACTGCCGAGAACCTGCTGGCGAACGAGCTTCACTTATAGGCGTCTTCGATCGGCAAATTATACAAAAACATGATGCGGATCTCGATGAAAGGCCCGTGAAACGCCGAAGGCAACGGTTCAAACGGATTGGAGGAGCGGATGGCGGAGACCGCGGCACGATCCAGCGGCTCTTTTCCTGAACCCATCTCGCGTGATGGGTCGTCGTTCGGAACGCTGCCGTTCGCCATGATGCGAAATCTCAGTAAAACGCGGCCGCGGTCTCCAAGCAACGCCGATTGCGGCATCACGGCATACCAGTTCCGCCGCACGTTCTCCAACATGCGGTGCATGTAGTCGCTGAAATCGACGCCTTCCGTCGGCGTCAAAATCTCGTAGCCATTCCCGAACGAGCCCAAGCCTTGTCCGGTAGAGCCGCCTCCGGGGGTAGCACTTGGTCGCGGTCCGGGTCCAATGATGGCGCCGCTCTTGCCACTTGAACTCGGCGCCTTCAGCGCGTCGTGGATGGAATCCTGGATGGAAGAGTTCTTCGGCAACTTCAGCCCCGGTTGTGGCCTCGGAGAGTCCGGCGTTTCAAGTTTCAGCGGCGTCTTCGGGGCATCTGGCTTGGGCGCGGGCGGTTCCACTTCGCGCGGCGTTTCCTTCGGCGCAGGGGCGTCGGGCAAATCCTTCTTCGGACGCTCCGGCTCGGGCCTTGGCGCGGGCTGCGGCACAGCGGGCGCGACTTTGTTGATTACCTTCGGATCTACGTGCACGGCAGGCGGCTGCGCCGGACGAGGTTGCGCTTTTGGCTTAGGAGCGTAGGAACTTTCCGGCGGAATCCACGTCAATTGCCGGTTCGCCAGATCAATTTCCTGCTGAGTCGGTACGTGCGGCGGAAAAATTCTTGCCCACAGGAAAACCGTTGCAAACAGGAGTATATGGAACGCAAACGACGAAACGCGCGTGATCAAATCCCATTTTGTTTTATCTTCCGTCTGCGGCTTGGTGAGGAGATTCACTTCGCCGGTCATGAAGACATCGAGATCGACAAGATCCCCAGGGGGGATCAGTGGTCCTTCAATTTTTTCCGGCGGGGCGGCTCCTTGCGGAACGGTGATCCGCTCGTCCATGTCCGTCGGTTGGACAGGCGTCGAGGTGTTTTCCACGACGTTGTACGCTTCCTGATTCACATCGCGTGGAACAACGACGCGCGCGGCAATCGACTCGAGCGGGAGCGACCTGGGAATACTAGATTTCCCGTCCAATTGGACGATCGGCAGCATCGCCGGAACAAGCGTGCGCTCGTCGAGCGTCGTAGGACGCCGCCGCTGCGTCGCAGTGGCATCCGCGGCAGGCAGACGGGAGCCAAGCGGGACCAGGGTCCGGGGAATCATTTTCCTGCTTTCTCTTGTGAGGCGAATGCTGCTAGTTGGACGCGTTCTCCGTGCTCCTGGATGCTTGCCATCACGCGGCTTGCCAGTTCAAGTGCCGCGCGGCCCGCGGCTCCGTTAGTCCTCGGCTCACGGCGAGTACGTACTGCCTCCAGGAATGCCTCGAGTTCCGCGTGCAAAGGTTCCACATTCGGCGCGGACAGTTTTTCAAACGAAAATTCAGGCTGCGGGCCGGGCCGCTTTACGCCCACGCGCAGGGCGTCCCGCCGCGCGTAATCGAGCGAAATATACTCGTGCTGCTGGAAAAACCGCATTTTGCGCACGCGTTCCGTCGAGACCCGGCTGGCTGTTACGTTGGCCACCGCGCCCCCAGCGAATTCCAGCCGCACATGCGCGATGTCCACTTTGTCGGTAAGAACAGGTATGCCTACCGCTTTCAATTCGGTCACCGGCTCCTTTACCAACGCTAGTAAGATGTCCAGATCATGGATCATCACGTCGTAAATCACTTCCACGTCGAGGCTGCGCGGAGTGAACACTCCCAGGCGGTGCACTTCGAAAAAAAGCGGCCGATTGAGAATCGGCTCAACCGCGGCCACGGCCGGATTAAACCTTTCGACGTGGCCTACCTGCAAAATCCTGCTATGCCTCCGCGCAGATTCGAGTAGTGCATCCGCCTCCGCAAGATTCAGGGCCATAGGCTTCTCGACCAGTACATCCAGCTGGCTCTCGAGGAGTTGGCAACCCACTTCGGCATGCGCCACAGTAGGCACCGCCACACTTACTGCTTCGGCAAGCTCGCGGACCTCGTCCAGGCTGCGCAGCGCTTTGGTCTGAAATTCTGAAGCGACGGCCTTCGCGCACGCCTGATCTCGATCGTAAATCCCAACGAGTTCAGCACCCTCCAGCTCGCGATACACGCGTGCGTGATTGCGCCCAAATTCTCCCGTGCCGACGACGGCGGCGCGGACTTTTCTCGTTTCTCGTCCCGCCCCGCTCATTCTTTGTTGATTCCCCTCGAACCGCTCATCGGTTCCGCGCTCGTCGCCGGCGCAAATGCCTGGATGGCAATATCCGCCGCGTCGGCCAGCTCAATCAAATTGTGACGGTCAAACAGCAAGGTGCGTCCCGCATCGATCGCCAGGGCCGTGGCGCGGGAGCTCTTCATCTGTTCGATGGTTGGCAAACCGACCACGGGTACATCGAATCGCATGTCCTGCCGCGGTTTGCTAACCTTCACGACAACGAGAGATTTCCCACCGGCAATTCGCGCCGCGCGCGCGATGGTTTCGTCGGTGCCTTCCATGGCTTCCACCGCCACGCAGGCTTGGTCCGAAATCACGACGGTCTGCCCGATGTCGAGCCCGGCGATTTGGCGCGCGACACTGTGTCCGTAGGCAATATCGGCGCTTTCTTGTTCGTTGGGAGCTCTGCGCGTGAGCACACCCGGCTTAGGCAGAAGCGGTTTCAGAAATAGCGTCGAGTCCACCAATTGAATCCCTTCATCCTGCAGCACGCGCGCGATTCCGCCGATGAGCGCGTCGGTGCTTTTCCGCGGCAGCGCGAAAAGCAGCTTCGCCAGTTTCCAGTCCGGCCGAATCGCGCTGAAAATCTTGTTGTGCTTCACCTGCCCGGCCATCACCGCTTGCGTTACGCCTTCCTTATGCATCAGGTCGATGGCCTTGCTCAGTTCGCCCAGGCTTACCCAGTGCAGCGTCTTGGCGCTTTTTTCCAATTCAGGCGAGGCTTCTTCCTTCAGCGCGATAACCGCCATTTCGATTCCCTGGCTGCGCGCGCCTTCCAGCACGAGAAATGGAAACCGCCCGTTTCCTGCGATAAGTCCCCATCCCTTCGTATTTGTGTTGGCATCCGGCATGGCGTGGTTGGTGGGCGGCGATGCTTACTTTACAATTCCGCGCTCGGCGCTCTCGATGAAGCGAATGAGTTCCTGCACGTCTTCGGAGCTGGCTAGTTTCGCGCGCATCTCGACGAGAGCTTGCGTGGTGTTCAACTTCGAACGGCTTAGCAACCGAAAAGCGCGATCCAACATTTGCAGCCGCTCTTTCGAAAAGCCTTTGCGCTCCAGTCCGATGGTGTTGACGCCATAACTTTTGGTCTCGCGTTCCGTGACCACACGCGAGAACGGCGGCACATCCTGCACAATCACCGTGCAAGCGCCGACATACGCGTAACGTCCCACGCGGCAGAACTGATGCACGACCGAAAACGACCCGACGGTAGCAAAATCATCCACGGCCACATGGCCGGCCAGCGTTGCGCCATTCACAAACAGCGTCTGATTGCCGATCTGGTCGTCGTGACCCACGTGCGAGTACGCGAGAAAGAAATTTTCGTTGCCGACCCGCGTGACGCCTCCACCCTTTTGCGTCCCACGGTTAATGGTGACGTACTCACGGAAAATATTGCCATCGCCCACAACCAGCTCGGTCCGCTCGCCGCGATACGTGTAATCCTGCGGATCACCGCCGACGGCGCAAAACGAATAGAACACATTATTGCGGCCGTACTTCGCAGGGCCGCCCACGCTCGCGTGCGCGTGAACAATGCAGCCCTCGCCGAGCTCCGCTTCTTCGCCGACAATCGCATAGGCCCCAACTTTTACTCCCGGGGCAAGCTTCGCGCTCGGCGCCACAACGGCCTGCGGATGAATCTCCGTCTTGCTCATTTCGCGGGTTCTTCCGCCTTCGCGCCAAGATCGCGGTCCACCATCTTGCACATCAACGTCGCTTCCGCAGCCAACTGTCCATCCACGGTTGCTTTGCCTTCGAGCTTGCAGAAGTCGCCTCGCCACGAAATCACTTTCACTTCCAGCCTCAGTTGGTCGCCGGGCACAACCGGCCGCCGAAATCGCGCGCCATCTACGGCCACGAAATACAGCAACTTGTTATCGCGGTCCGGAACCTCCCTTAAAAGCAGCAGCCCGCCGGTCTGCGCCATGGCTTCGATGATCAGCACTCCGGGCATGATGGGCTTGCCGGGAAAATGCCCCTGAAAATGGGATTCATTGATACTTACGTTTTTGACGCCCACAATGTACTTCAGCCGTTCCATTTCCAGAATTCCATCCACCATCAGAAACGGATAGCGGTGCGGCAATATTTTCTGGATTTCCACCACGTCGAGTATCATCCGTGCTCCCGTCGCGCCGCACACTGCCTCCTGCGGCGCCCTGCACTTCCCCTGCAAACCTTCTATTATATGCGAACCCAAGCCAAGCGGGATATGCGCTGTTCCTTTGCGGCTCTTGTCAGAAAGCGTCTTGAATCCCTGGTCTTTTTCGCATTTTATGCTTGTGTCGTTGCTCCGGCCGCCTCTCGTTGTTAGCATGTCCCGGCCATGCCGGACACCAACTATCCCAAAGAATTCTTTCGCCTCTTGAAACTTCGCTTGCCTGAGATGCTCTCCACGCTCAGGAAGCTCGTCCTTGCGGAATCTCCCAGCCTCGAAAAAACACCAGCCGACCGCTGCTGCGATCTACTTGCCGCCGAGTGGCGCAACCGCGGCGCGCGCGTCGAGCGATTCGCGCAGAAACACCGCGGTGACCAGCTTCGCGTGACGTGGTGGCAGGAGAAATCGCGGCCCGCCGGTCAATTCCTTGTGCTCGGACACTACGACACAGTCTATTCCTCCGGCACTTTGGCCAAGATGCCCTTTCGTGTTTCTGCCGGAAAAGCGTATGGGCCCGGCGTCTTTGATATGAAAGCCGGGCTCGTTCAGGCTCTCTTCGCCCTCAATGTTCTGCAGCTAACAAAAGTTCCGCTCCGGAACCGCCTGGTATTCCTCTGGACATCCGACGAAGAGATCGGCAGCGATGCTTCGCGGAAACTCATCGAAGCTGAAGCGCGCCGCAGCGACGCCGTCTTTGTACTCGAGCCATCCTTCGGGCCGCGCGGATTGATTAAGACAGCTCGCAAAGGCGTAGGCGAAGCTGAAATCATCGTCCGCGGCCGCGCCTCTCACGCTGGCCTCGCGCCGCAGGAAGGCATCAACGCAATTCACGAACTGGCGCGGCAGCTCGGGCGCATCCAGGAATGGAACGACCCGCGCCGTGGTGTGACCGTCAACGCTGATCTTATCGAGGGCGGAACCCGTGTAAACGTCATCGCCGAGCGAGCCCGTGCCGTCCTCGATCTTCGTGCACTCCGCATCACAGACATGCGCCGCCTTGAACGCCGCCTGCATGCGCTCCGGCCGATTCTTCCCGGGGCGCGCCTGGAAGTTCGCGGCGGCTTCAACCGCGCGCCACTCGAACGCAAATTCAGTGCCACGCTTTTCTCCAAAACCAAATCTCTCGCGGCACAAATGGGCCTGTCTCTCGGAGAATGCACAGCCGGCGGCGGCTCAGACGGCAATCTCACTGCCGCGCTTGGAGTTCCAACGCTCGATGGCCTTGGCGCCGTCGGCCATGGCGCCCATTCAGCCGCTGAACACATTCTTATCAACACCATGCCCGCCCGCTCCGCTCTTCTGGCGGCATTGCTGTTGAACTCCTGAAGACTGAAGAATATTGTTGGTTCGCTCTGCTAGTGCGCGTAGGTCTTCTGCAGATACTCCGTTGTGGACTGCATCAAGTCGTGGTAATCACTGTGTAGCACCGCTCGCAACGCTTCTTCCGCCGAACCGCCGCTTCCAATGCGGTCCAGGATCCGCTCGATATCCCCCATGCCATCGGTTTGCACGATGTATTCAATGGAGGCGAGCGCCCACGCATACGCGTAGCCCGCTGCATCGCTTGGCAAGCTCATCCACGAACCCTCCAGCGTGCCTAGCGAGGCCGCATGCCCTTCCTGATTCACCTGCAAGAGAAGCACGGCATCCTCGCCGCTGCGCTTCCCTTCCATCCATTGTGCCAATCCTTCCTGAATCCACGTCGGCGCATGACCCCGCGTCTTCTGCCTGACAAAGCTGTGCGTCAGTTCGTGTTTCAGGACTCGCGAAAGCTCCGGGGTTACGCCGCTCAATCCCTGCACCGGCACGCGAATTCGCCCGTCATTCAGCGCTCCTGCCCAGCCGGGCGCGCGCGTGATGTCGGCAAAAGATTGTTGCGTATACAGGACCACGCCGATGGAATCAGGAGGCGTGAACCTCAACTCGGACTCGATCGCTGAAAAATGTCCTTCCAATGTGCGCAAGACTTCGCGTGCAAGAGCAGGCTCCGCGGCGCCGCTGTAACGCAATGTGAAGTGGCTGCTTTCATTCTCCTTGTAACTCGCTTCTTCCTGCTTGTCGCGCTGCGCCTTTTCAAGCGCCGCTTGCACTTCTGGATCGGACCGCAAAGCGAGCGAGCGCTTCCACTCCACGACAGCCTGATCCAGCTTGTTCATGCCGAAGTACGCCCAGCCTGTCAGCTTCGCCACGTCGGCGTCGTCCGGCGCGGTCCGGCGCGCGCGTTCCAGATACTCCAGCGACTCTTTGTACTCGCTCCGCCGCAAATGCAAGTAGGCCACATTCATCAACAGCGCCGGATCTTCCGGCGAATACGTCAGTGCCGTGCGTGCGTCGGCCAGCGCGTGTTCCATGTCGCCGCGCGAAAGTTCGAATTGTGCAGCTGCATGATGCGCAAGTGCTGCGCTTAGATTGGCGCGTTGTCCGCCCGCTCGCGCCGCTACTTCGAGTTTCGCGATGTAGTCCCGGTCGATCGAGCCATCGTGTACTGCGCCGCTTTCAATTTCCGCGTTCCCGCGTATCGTTTGGACCAAGGGTGGAGTGATGGCCAGACTCGCTGCCGCGGCCGAAGAATCCGCCATCGGCACGGCGCCGCCTTTTTCGATGTGGTCGACGATCGATTTCGGCAGGCTCAACTCGCCGGCGGAAGTCTCGTAAATCACCTTGTCGCCTTCTTCTCTTACGCTGAGCGCGACGATCCGCCGGCCGTTCTTGAGAACAATTGTATCCGCCTGCGCCACGGCTCCAGCAAGCAGAAGAGCCACCGCAAGGGAAACAATGCGACCCGCTCGAGAGGTTTGCCGCATTCCTCCATCTTAATCTTCTTTCCTCCGCGGCCTCCGCGCAGCCTTGTTCCGCAATGCCGAATGTGACTACACTTCTTGCATGCGGCTTGGTGTGGCGCTTCTAATTTTGTCGTGTTTCATTACGCCGGCCGTCTCTTCCGCCTCTGAGCAATCGCCGCATGAACTTTACGACGCATTCAATGCACTGCGTATTGATCCCGCGGCTACCTACCAAATCGTCGCCGCCAACCGTATCGAACTCCGCCGTGGCGACGTGGAAATTTACCTCGAAGAAGGCAAACTTGCTTTTTATGCTCCGATCGACGGTCGCATTACCGGCTTCGTTTTCTCCGGCCGCGGCCATGCCCTGGCTTTTCCGCGCGACCCGGCGGAAAAGCAGCAGATGGCTCGCTTTCTCGGTGCGCCCGTTCTCGACCAGCAGTTTATCAGCGCCTATGTCCGCTTTACCGATGACGCCGCGGACGATCTCCTCCGCCAGTTCCATACCGCCAATCTCTCTCCTCAGTTGGACTCCGCCTTCGCTTCCCTCTCGGATCCCCTTCTCGCTCAATTTAACGCTTCACAATCCCTGCGCCTTCTTGAAGACCGTCTTTCCCAAAATCCCAAGCCTTATTTCTATGCCGCACTCGATGGCATCGAAATTGGCTCGTTCGATTTCCTCTTCGATCTCCAGCGGCGAGAGCAGGTCCTTCTGGGCCAGCGGCGGAAATCTGGCAACGTTTTCTATTACGATGTCTGGGCCTCCTATAGCGTCCCCGGCGCCGTCCCTCCACAGGTCCAGTTCCACGCCCTGGACTACACGATAAATACGACCGTCATGCCGGACAACTCGCTGGACTCCACTGCCTCCGCCCACGTCCGGGCGGATATCTCTGGCGAGCGCGTTCTGTCCTTCCAGCTCTCCCGCGCGCTTCATGCCGACACCGTGACTGATGAGAATGGCAAGCCGCTCCCTTATTTCCAGAACGAGGGGATGAACCTCCAGGAGCGCAGCGTGCGGGGCAACGACTATCTCCAGGTCGTCCTGCCGCAGCCGGCCCAACAGGGGCAGGAGTACACCGTTCGTTTCCATTACCAGGGCAGCGTCATCGAAAATGCCGGCAATGGTGTTCTGTTCGTCGGCGCGCGCGAAAGCTGGTACCCGCACCTCGGCGATCAGGCCGATTTTGCTTCTTACGATCTCACCATGCGCTGGCCCCGCCATCTCAAGCTGGCCGCCACCGGCGCCAAGATCGATGAGCAAGCCTCTGGAGATTTTCGCGTGGGTCATTGGCGAAGCGTTAAGCCTCTCTCGATCGTCGGTTTTAATCTCGGGGAATACGCCTCCACTTCCATCACTGGCGACGCGCTAACCATCGACGTCTATGCGAATCGTCAACTCGAGCAAGCCTTAAGCAATCGTCTGGATTCCATAGGCCCGGGTTCGCTTCCTTCGGTCGAAGTTCCCTATGGCATGCCGGGCGGTAGAAACCGTGTGGCCATGCAGCCCCCACTACCCAGCCCCGCTGACGCGCTCAAGCGCCTTGCCAAGGACATCGATTCTTCTATCCGCTTCTATGAAACTTTCAGCGGGCCTTTCCCTTTCCGCACCTTGAGTGTCTCCCAAATTCCCGGCACGTTCGGTCAGGGCTGGCCCGGCTTGCTCTATCTTTCGACGTTTTCTTTCTTGTCTGCCGAAGCACAGCACCGCGTCGGACTCTCTTCCTCCGGCCAGCAAGCGTTTACCGATATCGTTCCCTATCACGAGGTCGCCCACCAATGGTGGGGTAACGTCGTGGGCTGGTCCAATTACCGGGATCAGTGGATCGATGAGGCCATCGCTAATTACCTCGCGCTGCTCTTCGCGGACAACCGAAAACCCTCTGAGCATGCGCTTCGCATTTGGCTTGAACGTTACCGCAAGCAACTCGAGGAAAAAGTTCCCGGCTCGGACGCGCCTGCGAGCGAAATAGGCGCACTGACCATCGGCAACCGCCTGAATTCCTCAAAGTCTCCGAGCGGTTTTGAAGAAGTGATCTACAGCAAAGGCTCTTGGGTGATTCACATGCTGCGGGAAATGTTGCGGCAACCCGGGGCCAAGGACCCCGATGCGCGCTTCGTGGCTTTGCTTCGCACTCTTTCGGCTAAGTACGCGTACCGCGCGCTCTCCACCGGCGATCTGCAGCACGAACTCGAAGCGGTCATGACGCCTGCCATGGATCTCGAGGGCGGCCGCTCTATGGAATGGTTTTTCGAACAATGGGTCCGCGGTACGGGAATCCCGCACTATCGCGTGGAGTTCTCCACGCGCCACACGGACAAAGGTGAGGCTGTGCGTGGGAAATTGTTTCAGACCGGTGTACCGCGCTCCTTTATCACCAGCGTGCCGCTCTATGCCAACAACGGTTCAGGCCATACTATTTTTCTCGGCGACGTCGTCGCGGCCGGCCCCGAGACTTCCTTCCACTTCACAACACAAGTCCCGCCGCACAAGCTCGTCATAGACCCCCAAATGACGCTCCTCTGCACTATCGAATGATTGTTTCAATCCCGCACCAAGCGCTTATATCTTCTGCGGCCGGATAAACTTTATGACCTCTGCGCCCCGACTGCCAGATTACTTCGCGGTGCCTACGTAGACGATGTCCCCAGGTTTAATGGTCTCAAGCGCCGACACGCAAGAAGAAAAATGTGTTCTGAGGTCCTCAAGACGGTTAGAACGAGACCGGATAACCACGATTGAGATTCTGCGCGCTGCCAGATTCTGTTGGTATCGGAGGTTCGTGTCCAGCGTGATCAGCACATCAAAATGAGTTTCCGCAAGTGTCAGGAGTTCACCGTTCTGCTTGCCCGACCAACCCGCTTCCTGAACTGTGAGACTTTCGTGGCCATGCGCTGAAAGGCTGTACTTCAATGCCTTTGGCGCGCACTCATCAATCAAGACCTTCATTTCAGATTCGAAACAAGGCTTGCACGGGCCTCTTCGATCGCGGCAATGGCGAGCTCGCGGGTTACGCTCGGATACTGTTCCAGGAACTCATCCAACGTCTCGCCACCCTCCAAATAGTCTGTCAAAACCTTGAACGGCACGCGGGTTCCCCGAAAAACGGGCTCTCCGCCGAGAATGTTTTGATCCCGGATGATTACGCTCTGCATCGTCAGCCCCTTTATGCCAGCGTAAAGTGTAACAGCCAAAAGCTGGCAGAAAAAGGCGCTGCTCCCCAGGAATGCGAGACTTCTGTAGAACCTACTTTGCATCCCCATGCAACAGTTGCTGCTCGAGAAGGGGGCTGTTGAGGTTCAGCGCCGCCTTGCCGTCCGGCCCGAAAACATAGGGATACCCCATAGGATCCACCGGCAACCGCTGCAGAAGCCCTGCTTGTACCAGTTCCACCACGCGCGTCGGACGCCGCCCCGTCCGCTTTTGAAATTCATCCGCAAGCCCATCGAGTTGTTTCCGATCCTCCTCGGCGCGCAGCATTTGCAGATGCTTTAACGCGTTATCTTTCACCAGCGGATCTTTTGCCGTCTCGTAAACCTCGTTCCACAAAAAGACGGACGTCGAAAGCGATTCGCCCTCAGCCGCAATTTTCGCGGCCATGATTTTCATCCAAATAAGCGCTCCCGGATTCTTGCTTCCTTCCGCGAACGCCGCCGAGGCTTTCGTGTAATCCTTCAACTCGAAGTAGTAGATAAAACCCAGGTCTTGATATAACCGCCAGTATTCGGGATTGGCCTTAATCCCGCGCTCCAGAAGCTCGACGCCGAGTTCCGGTTGGCCGGCCCCGCGCGGCGCAGGCTCACTCAAGAATGTGGAACCGAAGCGGTAGGCCACCAGCAGATTTGGATCGAGCGTCGTCGTGAGATCCAGAAGCGGCCAGAGCAATTCGAAGTTGGGATCGTGCCGCGCGTGTTTGTCGCCGTAGTATTGCACCACGCGCGTCCAGTAAATGTCCGCCATCAACGGGGCATATTCGAGGCTCATCGCCTTGACCAGCTTGCCGGAGCGCAGTACCACCTCGTCGCGTTCCTGGTGCACTGCGGCTCTCTGGCCGTCGATGCCATGCTGGAGCTGCCAGACGCCCGCAAATCCCAGCGGCAGCAAAACCAGCAGCAGCCAATTCTTCGAAGTCGTGGTACTCATTTCAAATTCCGCCGGGAAAATACGGCGGCGGCGATAGTCAGCACGATGCCGCAGTACAACACGGCATAAGCCGTGTTCTGGAGAATCAAGACGCGCGGAATTTCCCGTCCATGCGCTGCCGCGGCCATCACATTGAAATTCTCAAAATTTGGGAGCAGATAGGAAAGTCCTCGCATGAGTCCGGCCATCGCTGGGTTCGCGGTGGTTAAATGAAAGGTTCGCATATCCTCCACGAACAATCCGGTGACATACAGCGCCGAGGTGTACAAAATGGCTAGTAATGGCGTGGTGTAGCAGGAGAAAAGCAACGCCAGCGCCACCACCAGCATCAGTTTCAGCAAAATAAAATAAATGGCGACGAGCAGCACGGTGTCCGCGCGTTCGAGATGATGCTTCACGTACAACAGCGCCGCAAACAATCCCGCCCCCATCGCCAGCGTGTTGACCGCGAGCGTCAGCGACAGCCCGCCGAATTTTCCCAGGAGAAATTCCCACCGCCGAACCGGTTTTGCGAGCAGCGCGTACAGCGTCCGCTTGTCCATCTCTTTGTAGACCAGCCCCACGCCGGTGAACACCGCGATCAACAGCCCAATCACGGAGATAGCGCTCAAGCCCAGGCTCTTGATTACCATCTCTTCGATCCCGATCGAAATTTGCCCGACGAATATCGCCGCCGCCATCATCAGCAGCGCGAAAAAAACAAGGTTGTACAGTACGCGGTCGCGCACTGCTTCGCGAAACGTATTCAACGCCACCGCGCCAGCGCGCCTCATTTCCCGCTCACCTCGACAGCCGCTCCCTGCGCGCGGTCTGCTTCAATCAGGTGCATGAAATACTCTTCCAGCGAAGCCTTCACTTGCGCCACGGAAAGTATCTTCGCTCCCACTCCTCTAAGCTGTTCCAGCGCCGCGTAGAGTTCTTCCTCAGACACCTGCATGCGGAAACGGTCGCCCGTCTTCGTCGCCTTCGCGATGATTGCCGCGGCGCTCGCGCCGCTTGCCGCCAGTTCGAATAGGATTTCCATCCCGTGCGCCTTCATCCCGACGATTTCTCCCGGTGCGCCAACGCCGCGCAACTTCCCGCCGACGATTACGCCTACACGATCGCACAGCATTTCAGCATCGGACAGGATATGCGTGGAGAACATCACCGTTCTTCCGTCTCGTTTCAACTCCAAAATGATGTCTCGCACCTCCCGCCGGCCGATCGGATCGAGCCCCGACATCGGCTCATCGAGAATTACCACTTGCGGATCGTGCAGAATCGCCTGCGCCAGTCCCACGCGCTGCAGCATCCCCTTCGAATACTTACGCAGCTGAATCTTCCCCGCCGTCTCCAGCCCCACTTTTTTGAGCATGCGCGCTACGCGCTCTTTCCGGTCCGCCGCCGTCAAATCGTGAAATCTCGCGAAGTAATCCAGCACTTCCGCCGCCGTCAGGTAATCGTAGAAATACGGCTGCTCGGGCAGATAGCCGATGTCGCGGTGCATCTCAATATCCGTAATCGGTTTTCCCAGGATGCGCGCCGTGCCGGCTTCGGGAAAGATCAGCCCCACCAGCAGCTTGATGGTCGTCGACTTCCCGGCACCATTCGGCCCAAGAAAACCAAACACCTCGCCGCGCTCGACCTGCATAGTCAAGCCTTCGAGCGACCTCTTCTTCTTGAGGTGGAGGAACCCGTACGGGTAGTCCTTGGTCAGATTGTCAATCTCAATCGCTGCGACCGGCATGCTCTCATTCTTCGGAAGCGCGGCCCTATCGTCAATCAGTCACGCTAGGGGATGTGCGCGGAGAGAAAATAGAGAGTGAGCGGCAGGCAGGAAATTAGTTCGCGATTAGGAATCGCTTCGTGTACTGCCGATTTGCACCAGCTCGGGCTGCGCCGCCGCAGGGGGAGCCATCGGCTTTGGCTTAAGCGTTTGCGGTCCGCGCCAGTTGTCGATAATTCCCACTTGCTGCACGCAAGAAACCGTGCACATCGGCGCGCAATGTTTTGCCGTGTAGTACTCGCGATGGCGCATCTCATCCGTATATTGCGCCAGCGGAATCCCCGGATAGCCGCGCTGCTGCGAGCACCAGTGCACCAGCCCGTCCTCGCAAATATACAAATAGCGCGCACCCGAGCGGCACCGCCAGTCATGCTCTTTCCCGCGCGCCACGCTGTGCTGGAAATCGTTGAATCGCGAAAACGACCGCTTCCCCAGCTCCATGATCTCTTCAAAAATCTCCTGCTCGCGCGGCCCCAGCGGCTTTAGCTGCCCGTTGTGGTCGTGGATGATTCCCACCGTGCTCGTAAATCCCAGCTCCACGGCCCGGTGCGCAATCTTCAGCGCGTCTTCCGGATCCTTCACTCCGCTTCCCAGCACCGAATTAATGTTCACCTGAAACACCGAGTACTCCGCAAGCCACTCCAGCCGGATATCCAGCGTCTTCAGGCTCTTCTTGGACACTTCATCCGGCACCAGGTTATCGATGCTGATTTGCAAGTGCTCCAGCCCCGCCTCGTTCAGCGTGCCGATCCGCTCCTTGCTCAGCAAAAAGCCGTTGGTAATCATTCCCGCGATCATCCCGCGCTTCCGGATGTACCGGATAATCTCCTCCAGCTCCGGATGCATCAGCGGCTCGCCCCCGCTGATCGTGATGATCGACGTCCCCATGTCCGCAAGAATATCCAGTCGCTTCTTCATTTCCTCGAGCGGCACCGGCTTCGACACGTTGTCGTACTCGTTGCAATACCCGCAGTCCAGATTGCAGCGCCGCATCGGAATGATGTGCACCAAAATCGGGTGCTTCGTCGACGCCAGCGCCTTCGCAATCATCTTAAGCTCGCGCACACGCGTCCGTCGGAACCGCCGTCGCCGCTCTCGCGCTACTTCCGCGCTAGCCTTTACTACTCTTGTCTCTTCTGGCATGAATTCCGCTAAATCCCCAAGGCTTGAATTATACACGACGCTCCGGTTTCCACTCTCCCCTGCATCCTCACTTGTACTGGGCATGTTTCCAATCGCCTAACTCCACAGTCACACCGCGCGTAAGTTTCCAGGAAAACAAGTATCGCCAGTCCCTTCTGCCGGATAGGATTGTCTCCCTTGTAATCGGACTGTAAGGCTTTTCCTTTAACCAAACCGCTTGGAGGACTTTCCCGTGCCACGAAAAAGTTGCTTTGCGGTGTCGCTATTACTCTGTGCGTGCCTGCTCGGTTGCAGCAAATCTTCGCAGCCCGTTCCCCTGGACTCCGCCACGTTCGACTCCGACGGCACCGCCCACATCACCCGCGTCGTCCTCATGCCCTCCACGGTCAGCCCGGAAGCCCAAAAATGGCTCGCTTCCCTTGCAAAGTCCACTTCTGGCCCCGAATCTCTCGCCGAGCGCCGCAAGCACACCGACGAGTGGCGCGTCAAGCAGTCCGCCGAAGCTCGCCGCCTCTTCCCCGTCAACGTCGAGGAGGCCACCACCGCCGGGGTTCGCACCGATATCATCACGCCTCTCTCGACGCCCGAATCTAACCGCAATCTAGTTCTCATCAATCTTCACGGCGGCGGCTTCAATTCCGACTCTGGCTCGCTCATCGAAGGCGTTCCCATCTCGAATCTCACAAAAATCAAGGTCGTTTCCGTCTACTACCGCCTCGCTCCCGAAAATCCCTTCCCCGCGGCGGTTGACGACGTCGTTGCCGTCTACAAAGAGCTCCTCAAGACCTACAAGCCGCGTAACATCGGCATCTTCGGCACCTCCGCAGGCGCCGTCCTCACTGCCGAAGTCGCTGTCCGCCTCAAGCAATTGAATCTCTCGCTCCCCGCCGCTCTTGGCCTTTTCTCCGTCGTCACGGACTATTCCCGTCCCTCCGAATCTCATCAGCTCTTTACACTCAACGGGTTCCCCGGCGCCCTCCAGCCACAGGATCCCCATCGCCCCGTCGGCGATGAATACGCCGCCAACACCGACCGCAAAGACCCGGTTCTCTCACCCATCTTCGCCAACCTGAAAGGCATGCCACCCAGTCTCCTGGTCTCCAGCACGCGCGACCTGCTCTTAAGTGACACGGCCCTCTTTCATCGCGCGCTACTCCGCGCCGGCAACGACGCTCAACTCGTCGTCTTTGAGGCCCTTCCTCACGCCTTCTGGTACCACTTCGAGCTTCCCGAAACGCAAGAAGCCCTCGGAATCATGGCCAAGTTTTTCAACGAAAAAGTCGGCCGCTAACTCGCATACGCCGAAGCACCACAAATCGCTAAAGTTGGCTCTCTAGCAGGTGCCAATTTGAATTGGCACCACCTATCTCCATGCAGCCAAACGACTTATTAATTACTTATTGACAAACAGCACCAACATGCTATAATCTGGCGTGACTTTCGCTTATCCAGCGCTTTCGGGCAACTCCCCTCATCGGGTATCACACCCTCCCGCCGAATCCTCGCTTCCCATAATAACTTCCGCAACTTCCTTGAAATCAACACTTCTGCAACTATTCATTCTAAATAACTTTATATTCCTTAGAATCAACACTTACAAAAAACCGTGGGGGAGGGGGCCCGTTATTGTTAACCAGCTATCCGATGATGATAGCTGTCCCGAGGAGCAACGCGACGAGGGACCTCTCTGCCCGGTCGACGAAGGAATTCTGTCCCGAGGGACCTACGGGGGCGAGGGACCAACGGGAGCGAGGGGCCGCTCCCCAAGGCACAGCTATTCCTGGCTGTGTTCGTCCAAGAGTCACCAGTCACTCCATTTCAAGGTAAGATTTACCCGTCCAGTCCCAGGAGCCGCCAATGTCTGAAGCCACCCAATTAGCCGCCAACATCCCCGCCCGCACCGAATCCGACTCCATGGGCAAGATCGACGTCCCCGCCGACCGCTACTACGGCGCGCAGACCGCCCGCTCGCTCATTCATTTCGCCATTGGCAAAGACACCATGCCTCCCGAGCTGATCCGCTCCTTCGGCATCCTCAAAAAAGCTGCCGCACTCGTCAACCAGGACCTCGGCAAGCTCCCCGCCGACAAAACCGCGCTGATCGTCCAAGCCGCCGACGAAGTCATCGCCGGAAAGCTCAACGAGCATTTCCCCCTGCGCATCTGGCAAACCGGCAGCGGCACGCAAACCAACATGAACGTCAACGAAGTCATCTCGAATCGAGCGATTGAGATGGCGGGCGGAGTGATGGGCAGCAAAAAGCCCATCCATCCCAACGACGACGTAAATATGTCGCAATCCTCGAACGATACCTTCCCTGCCGCGATGCATATCGCCGCCGCCGCGGAGACCAAACTTCGCCTGCTCCCCGCCGTGAAAAAACTTCGCGACGCTCTCGACGCCAAAGCCAGGGAATTCGCCGACATCGTAAAAATCGGCCGCACCCATTTGCAGGACGCCACGCCGCTCACCGTCGGCCAGGAATTTTCCGGGTACGTCAATCTGCTCGACCGCGACGGCGGCCGCATCGCCATGGCTCTCGATGGGCTTTACGATCTCGCCATCGGCGGGACCGCGGTTGGGACTGGACTTAATGCACATCCGGAATTCGCCGAACGCGCAGCGAAAAAAATCGCGGAGCTTACGGGACTGCCGTTTCGCTCGCATCCCAATAAATTCGCAGCGCTCAGCGCACACGACGAACTCGTGTTCGCTAGCGGCGCGCTGAAAACGCTCGCCGCCTCGCTCATGAAGATCGCCAACGACATTCGCTGGCTGGCTTCCGGCCCCCGCTGCGGCCTCGGCGAACTCATACTTCCCGAAAACGAACCCGGATCTTCGATAATGCCCGGCAAAGTAAATCCCACGCAGGCCGAAGCGCTCACCATGGTCTCCGTGCAAGTGATGGGCAACGACGCCGCCATCGGCTTCGCCGGCTCGCAAGGCAATTTCGAGCTAAACGTTTTCAAGCCGGTCATCATCTTCAACTATCTGCACTCCGTCGAACTCCTCGCCGACGCTTGCAACAGTTTCGTAGCCCATTGCGTCCAGGGAATCGAAGTCAATCACACCCAAATCGAACATTACGTCCACAATTCGCTGATGCTCGTCACCGCGCTCGCCCCCAAAATCGGCTACGACGCCGCCGCCCAAGTAGCCAAGGCCGCCCATCACTCCCACATCAGCCTCCGTGAAGCCGCCATCAAACTCGGCTTTGTCACCGCCGAAGAATTCGACGCCCTAGTCAAGCCCGAGGACATGACACACCCATGACAACTGCGTGCAAACAGAATTCCTTTGTAGTGGCGCAGCATGCTGCGCCCCCTCTCGGCACAATTTCCAAGCGCGGAGCCTCCCTCGGATTCATTGTGTCTCTGTTTGTTTTTGCGCTGGCCGCCCCATCCGTCCTCAGTGATTGCAAATGTCATCGACCCAGGACGGATGACACGACCCGTGGGGGTGCCAACGAATTCGTCCTTGAGGTTCCGAAGGACACGTATCGCAAACTCCATGGAACCGTCACCGGGATGGGCGACGACCGCTCACTCGAAGATGCGCTCGTCGAGGTGTTCGATCATCCAGAGTATCTGCAGAGCGAAAACCCGCTCGCTGAACATCCAGAGCAGAAGAGAGTCGCGGCTTGCCGCACGGTTGCCGACGGCAAGTTCTGCTTCCACGGCCTGCCACCTGGAAAATATGAGCTTCGATCCAGCTTTAAATCCGGATGGAACATCACGCATATTTATGTCGTCGTAGACAAGAAGGGCCAGACTAAGAAAATTCAAGTCAAGATGACTCTAGGGACATGAGCGAGCTAGCCGTTGACTTTGGCCTTGCAACCCTGTTTCTAATCGTCGGTAGTATTATTCTGACAAACTTGGATGCACTGGCACATTTCGATCAAAGCTCAGGTCTGAAGATGCATTCCTGGTTCAAGAAGAAGCTTGGAGCCGAGTCCACCTGGAATCGTGAAGTTTATTCCGTTGGAACGCCAAGTGGTCGGAAAAGGTCAAAAGTAACATTTACCGCTGTGGGAATTCTTTGTCTCTTGGCTGGCTTCGTCTCATTGAGCCTTTTCCTTATGCGTTACATTCGCTGACTTCAAAGAAGGAGAGCCACTAAATTGCGCTCACAACTGCTTGGCCTGGGAGTGTTAGCTTTCGGAAGCTCGCTGTACGCGCAGAATGTGCCTTCACACGCGACGTACACGCTGAAGGCGACGCCGAAGACCGTCGCGTGGGGATATTACGACGCGAAGGCTACGCCCGTGCTGCATGTAAAGTCGGGCGACACGGTGCAAATCGAGACGCTGATTACGAACAGCCCCAAGCGGCTGGAGGATGCGGGGTTGCCGCCGGAGCAGGTCGAACAATCGCTGCGCGATATCACCGACCAGGTGAAAGACAAAGGGCCGGGCGGGCATATTTTGACGGGGCCGATTTACATTGAGGACGCGCAGCCGGGCGACGTGCTGGAAGTGAAAATTCTGGGGATAAAACTGGCGATTCCCTACGCGTACAACGCGTTCGGGCCGGGACGCGGGTACATCCCGGACGATTATCCTTACGCGAAAATGAAAATCATTCCGCTGGATGAGAAGCGCATGATCGCGAAATTCGCGCCGGGCATTGAGATTCCGCTGCATCCTTTTTTCGGCAGCATGGGCGACGCTCCGCCCGAAAGCGCGGGCCGCTTCAACAGCGCTCCGCCGTGGATTATGGCGGGCAATCTGGATAACAAGGACCTCGTCGCCGGCACCACGCTCTACATTCCCGTGCACGCGCCCGGCGCGCTCTTTGAAGTCGGCGACGGCCATGCCGGCCAGGGCGACGGCGAAGTGGACATCACCGCGCTCGAAACTTCGCTCATCGGCACATTTCAATTCATCGTGCGCAAGGACATGCACCTGAAGTGGCCCCGCGCCGAAACGCCCACGCACTACATCACCATGGGCCTCAACGACGACCTGAACGCCTGCGCCACGCTCGCCGTGCGCGAGATGATCGATTTCCTCGTCACCGAAAAGCATCTCTCGCGCGATGACGCCTACATGCTAGCCAGCGTCGCCGCCGACCTGCACATCACCGAGCTGGTCGACGGCAACAAAGGCGTGCACATGATGATTCCTAAATCCATTTTCGTCTCTGGTACGTCGAAATGACCAAGACATACATTTGTCATTCCGAGGGAAGCGAGGAATCTGCTTTTTGCAAATGCTCCGAGGAAAAGCAGATTCCTCGGGCAAAAACCGCCCTCGGAATGACAAATTGGGGGCGCCCTTGGCGAGCGTCTAAGGCTGGGCTCGTTCTGGCAGCTATCGTCTCTGCGATATCCGTGGGCTCAACCTACGCGCGACGGCCACAGAATCCATCCCCAGAAAAGCCAGTCACCGTCCTCGTTGATGGGGATGGGAATACTGCACCCCTAATGCCCACAGAGATGATCGTGGCGCCGCAGACCATCAGCCCGTACTGGTGCCAAGCTCTACCCCGGCCGGAATACAAATCTCTCGAGCGCGTACTCCCGAACGAGCCGTGGTTTGAAGTCTACAAAGTCTCCCCCGGCGTCTTCGCCATTTACGAGCCGCACCAAGCCGAAGAAGTCATCTCCTATCTCATCGTCGGCACCAAGCAGGCCCTCCTTTTCGATACCGGCATGGGCATCTCCAACATCCGCAAAGTGGTCGCCCAATTGACGAGCCGTCCCGTCGTCGTGCTGAACTCTCACACGCACAACGATCACGTCGGCGGCAATTCCCTGTTCACGTTTGTCTACGGGATGGACACGGACTTCACGCGGCAAAGCGCCAAAGGCTCGCGCGACGACGCGCAAGAAGAACTTGCCCCCGGGATGATCTGCGGCAGTCTGCCAAAAGGTTTTGACCCGAAGACTTACGTCACCAAGCCGTGGCACGTTTCTCTTTTCGTCCGCAACGGCTTCAAGATCAATCTGGGCGGGCGCACGCTCGAAATCATTTCGACGCCCGGCCACACTCCCGACGCCATCTGCCTGATCGACCGCGCCAATGGCCTTCTCTTTACCGGCGACACCTACTATCCCGCGCCCATCTGGCTCTATCGCCCGGAAACCGATCTCGACGCGTACGTTGCTTCCGTCAAGCACCTTGCCGCTCTCGCTCCGCAAATCAAACTCGTTCTCGGCGCGCACAATATTCCCGTCGCCGAACCGAGCATCCTCGCGAAGTTGGTCACCGCCATTGAAGAAGTCCGCGCCGGAAAAATCGAGGGTAAACCCCTTGAAGGCGGCAAAGCCACCTACACGACCGATGGCATAACCTTTCTTCTCAAGGCCCAGTCCGCGGGAGTAAAATGAAGGCGTTGGACATCTTCCATGGGCGCAAACCTCTCACGACTTACCTGCCTGGCCCTCGCCGGAATATTTTTGTGTTCTACCTCCGCCGCTCAATCGAAGAAAAAATCCAAAGGTCCCAAACCGGTGGAAACCGACGTCCGGAACTACTACGGCGGAGTCTTCCTCATCGGCGACGGCGGCATTCCCAACGGCCCGTGCTTTCGCATCAACGGCCGCGTCACCTCCGCGGAATTTTTCAATGAGCTGAAATCCTTCAATTCCGAAAACGGCGTGACGTTTCGCCGCGGCACGGAAGAAGTCAACGAGTTCCCCGATAGACTTCTTCTCTCGCTGACACTCCGAGATCAGCCGTGTCCCACCGGGCTTCAGCCGGTAGGCACGGGCGTTTATCTCACCGAAGAAACCATGAAGTCTCTGAAACTTTCTTTATATTGGAAACACGGCCTGGAGCTGCGCCCAGCGAACAAAATATCAGTGCTCCAGCTGACTGCCAATCCCATCGAGCCGTATGCGAAAGATCTCGCGCAGGAATTGCCGAAGCGGTATCTGTGGTCGTACGAACTCGGCGTGCCTGCCGCGGCCGTGCCCCTGACGGACAGCCTGGTGCTCATTTTCCGCACGTCGGAGGGCCGCATCGCGGCGCGCGTCGCCGCACGCTTGTAACGAAATGGTAGTGCTTTGCGGCTGTTATTTTGCGCTTAGGAATTCTTCAGCAGCGCGAACGAAAGCGTCGGGCTCTTCATAGAACGGAATGTGGCCGCTGCGCTCAAAGACGACAAAGCGCGAACCGGGAATGGCCTGGTGAATTTTGTAAGCGACAAGCGGCGCGACGTTGATGTCGTAGCGGCCGGTCATCACGATCACGGGAAATTTGAATTTGGCAATTTCTGGATTGAGGTCGAAGCGCGGCAGGTCGCTCATCACCGCTTGTGAAGCGTCTTTGTGGAACGCGCCGGCGCTCATCTGCGTGACGAACGCATCGCGCTTCTCCGCTGAATAAAAGAGCATGGTGAGGTAATCGCGGATGCCCGCGTCGGAAGCGGCTTTGTCGCCCATTTCATCGGCGAAGACGTAGCCCGCGCGGCGTTCGGTGAGCTCCGGGAAAATCTGGCTGAAGAGAAAGAGCGTGTCGCTCCACTTCGGCGCGGCGGAATCTACGATCATCAAATGCGCGATGTGCTCGGGATGGCGCGCGGAATAGGCCATCGAGAGGTAGCCGCCCCAGGAATGGCCGAGCATGTCCCACTTTTCAAATCCAAGATACGCGCGCAAGGCTTCCAAGTCGGCGATCTGGTCGGCGAGATTGCAGGATTGGCCAGGCTTGAGCAGCGAGGAACGGCCATCGCCGCGCTGGTCATAGAAAATGATGCGGCGATTTTTGCCGAGCATGTCCCAGGCCGTGGAGATATGTAGGTAGGTGTGATCGAAGCCGGGGCCGCCGTTCACAATGATGAGCGGCGTGCCTGAGCCGCTGCCGGTCACTTCGTAATAGATTTTGCCACCGGGGCCGTCAAACGTTTGGCCATTTTCTTGGTGCTCGGCCCACGCCGGTGTGCTCGATATAAAAGTACAAAACGCAAGCGACGCGGCGATCAGAAAGTTGCGCTTCGCCAACATTCTGAGACGTGAAAACAGTTCTGGGAGATTCATGCGCTACCTCGATTATTTTGAGGATGATTGCGGAGGGAGGATACCACGTTCCTTCAATGCTTCGCGGAAAGCTCCGCAAGAATTACATCCACGATGCCGTGATGCGAGATCATGTGGCCGGTGGAATCTTCATCAATGTCCACGCGAAACAATCCACTGCCGAGATGCTCGAGCGCATTTTGCACTTGCGATTCGTAGCCGTGCAGGGCTTCCTGCCACGCGATTCCGAATTTTACAGAGTCGTGCTGCTTCTCGCCAAAACAACAACTGTCGCGGCGGTTAAGGATTTGCACCTGCTTCCGCTCCGGACCGTACGCGCCCATCACGTACAGGTCCGGGTACCCGGCGATTTTGTAAAAGTTGGCGAAAGTTTGCTCCGCATCTCCCACGGAATCGCCGGTTCGCAGATAGAGAGGAAGCGACCCGGCCACTGGGAAGCTCATGGTGATCCTGGGATCGATCGCGGCGTATACGGTCGTGGTCCATCCGCCGCCTGAAAAACCGACCATATCGAACTCACGATAATTCGGAAAGCGATCGGCGCGCGATTTCGACTGTAAATAGTTCAAACAAACAGCGACAGGCTCAAGAAAGAATTTGATCGGGCTGCCGAAGGTGGTCGCGCCTTCAAGCATGTTGTTGTGATGGTTTGTTCCGAGGCAGTCGCCGGGAATTTCATGTGGCATGTAGACGGCGAGGATGGAGAATCCCGCGGAGAGCAGTTCGTTGATGGCACGCTGCATTCCGTAATTCTTGCCGGCCGAAGCCGCACTGTCGTCGAACGTGCAGCCGTGCCCTTGATGAACCACAACCAGGCGTTGGTTGCTCCGCTTGGCTACGAAGTGATACGCCAGGCCCCGCTCGGCTTTGTCCATCGCGATATGAATTTCGTCCACCCGAGCGAGATTGTTCAGGCCGGACACTGGAGTGGTGATGTTCTTTGTAACGGCAGAAGGCAACTTCGCGCTTGGAAAACCCTGCGCGCCCCATAGAAAATCGATCAGCGTTCGACGTCTGGCCGCAACCTCTTGGGAGGAATGGAAAGTGATGGCGTGGTCATCGATCAATTCAGAAGCCGACAGGGCCGCGGCCAGCACGACGAAGAGTGCAAAAGGCAGCGCACACCGCTGTTGGAAGCGAAATCGTTCTTTCATCGGACAATCGCGGCGCGGGTAAACAAAAGGTTGCCAGTGGCTCCTTTACCCCATGGAGCTGACTTTTTCCGGTTCGATCTTGTAGAGGACGCGCACTTCGCCCGGCTGGCGGAACGGATAGACGGGCTTGCCCAAATATTTTTGCGAAAGTTTGTTGATGTGATCGTCGGCGCCGTTCTGGGTAATCTCGACGACGCGCCCGCGAATTTCGAGGTAACGGTAGGGATTCGCTGGATCCTGCAACGAAACCGAAACGCGCGGATCGCGCCGGACATTCTTATCTTTCACGCGTCCGAGCGCGGAATTAAATCGGACGTACTTGCCGTCATAATCCACCCAGACGGGCGTGACTTGCGGGCTGCCGTCCTTCATGATCGTGCCCAGATTGCCGAAGGCTGGCTTCTCCAATAAATCCGCGTATTTTTCTGGAATGTTTTCGGACATGGCTACCTCCTGATGATTCTGTTCTCTGCCGCCGGGAGTTCAAAACTCTAACACGTGCTGGCACTTCGCGCATCTTAACCGCGCCTTCCCGAATTGCGGTTCTTCGCCAGCGGACTCACACAAATTTTATTTCGGGCGCACGGCCGAGCGACATCAGCGGCGCTCCGGTGAGCTTTTGCAGTTCTTCGATGCACCATCCCGGGGCAATCTCCCGCAACATCAGTCCTTCCGGCTTTACGTCGATTACGGCCAGGTCGGTAACAATGGTATCGACGCAAGCCAGCCGGGTCAGCGGATAGGTGCATTGGCGCACAATCTTTGGCGCGCCTTCCTTCGTCGTGTGCTCCATGCAAACGATCAGCCGTTTCGCTCCTGCCGCGATGTCCATGGCGCCGCCAATTCCGCCGGAGCCCTTCGCGCCGGGAATTTTCCAGTTCGCGAGGTCGCCTTTTTCCGACACTTGAAATCCCCCGAGCACGGCCATGTCGATGTGGCCGCCCCTCGTCATCAGATGGGCGTCCGCCTGATGAAAAAAAGACGCGCCGGGCATCAAGGTTACGGGTACTTTCATGGCATCGACCAGGTCGAAGTCTTCTTCGCCTGGTCTTGCGCGCCGCCCCATGCCGAGAATGCCGTTCTCGCTGTGAAAATAAACTTCGACATTTTTCGGCAAATAGTCCGCGATGAGATTGGGGATGCCCCAGCCAAGATTTACGTACGCACCGTTGGGCAACTCCATTGCGGCGCGCTGCGCGATCTGATCGCGGGTGAGCCGGAGCTTATCCGCCATAGCGGATTCCTTTCGCTTGCACGATGCGGTGCACGAAAATGGCAGGAGTCACCACATGTTCCGGCTTGATCGAGCCTACCGGCACAATTTCGTCCACTTCGACGATGGTCGTCGCCGCCGCCATCGCCATAATGGGATTGAAATTCCGCGCCGCCATACGGTAGGTCAGGTTGCCAAGTTCATCCGCGGTTTCCGCTTTGATAAGGGCGTAGTCCGCATGGATGGGCATTTCCAAGATGCAGCGCTTCCCCTCGATGACGCGTTCTTCTTTTCCAGCAGCGATTTCCGTTCCCACACCGACGGTCGTGTAAAACCCTTGCAGACCGGCGGCAGCAGCCCGCATTCTTTCGCAGAGGATTCCTTGCGGCACCAGCTCAAGAGTCACTTTTCCTTCGTCGAGCTGCTGCTGAAAATAAATGGAATGAGGGCCTGGAAATGATGCGATCGCGTGAGCGATCTGGCCGTTCTTAAACATCAATCCCAGCTCGCCATCGCGCGTTCCACAATTGTTGCTTATGGCGGTGATGTCCTTCACGCCCCTCCGAGACAGTGCCTGGATCAGATTGTTGGGAAATCCCGCCCCACCGAATCCGCCGAACATGATTCGAGAGCCCTCGGAAATGCCGGCCACGGCGGAATCCAGGCTCGAGTATATTTTGTGTCTCATGGCTCGGCGTATCCTACCAGAGGCACTGCAACTCTGCAGGCAGAGCTGTGCGAGAACCGGCCAGCTTTCGAAAAATCCGCGCTATCACCTCGCGGCTTGCGTCGTCTACCATGGTCGGTGGGCATGAAACGCGCAATTCTCATTCTTGTTATTTTGGCGGGTGCCGCAGGGCTCGCGTATATTCTGGCTGTTTCCATTCTCCACAATGGCCTCAGCGCACGAGCTACACCCACGCGGCTTGAAACAATGATGGCGCGGAATGCGCGGCGTCTTGCGATTCCTGCCGCCGCCCGGGCCCAGCAAAATCCTGTCCCAGCTTCAGACGACAATCTTCATGGCGCACTACTCCACTTTGCCGATCATTGCGCCACCTGTCATGGCAACGACGGCAGCGGCGATACGATGATAGGCCGAGGGCTGTATCCAAAGCCCCCTGACTTGCGCTTGCCCGAAACGCAGAAACTTTCCGACGGCGAACTATTTTGGGTAATCGAAAATGGCGTGCGATTTACGGGAATGCCCGCATTTTCCAGCCCCGGCTCGCAAAACGACAGTTGGAAGCTTGTTCTCTTCCTTCGCCACCTCCCGCAGTTGACGCCGCAGGAGCGCACGGAAATGGAGCGTTACAATCCGAAAGGACCTGATGATCGGATGGAGGAACAGCAGGAGGATGATTTCCTGAACGGAGCAACGCCGGCGCCCAAGCCGGAATCCCATCATCAGCACTAGGATGAAACATTGTTAGCGTTTTGCGAGATTTGTGGAATAGTGAGCCGGTTCGATTGATGGAATGTTTTGGAACCATGTTGAGATCGCAGATTGTCCGCCGCCCGCCGATTGGAGATAAAAATGAAACTCCGTTCTTTTGCAGTCATCTTCTCGTTAGCGATCTTGGCCGCCGCCGCACTGGCGCACGGCGACAAGAAACACGTGACGGGCACGGTGGAGAAAACAAGCGCCGATTCGATCACCGTGAAAACCGCGGACGGGAAATCCGTCGAGGTCAAAGTAGTTGCCGCGACAACCTATCTTTTGAGAAGCGGCAATGTGGACAAGCCCGCTAAGTTTTCTGATGTGGCCGTGGGCGACCGCGTCGTGATCCACGCCACGCCTAAGGGCGACACGCTGGAGGCTGCCGAAGTGAGATTCTCCGCGCCCGCGGTTGCCGCTGCGAGTAAACCAAAATCCTGAGAAGTTTTCGGGTGGGGGGCCCGCTCATTCCAACACTTTCATTCCTCTACTTTCATTCTTCCACGAGATGACACGAGTGCGTTTTCAGCACGAGCCACACGAGCCGTCCGACTGCCAACTCGAGCGTCCTCGACGCTCCCGGCGTGACATGCACGATAAATTCCACTCCGCAGTCCACGCGGGCTCGAACCAGCGTGCCGCGCGTCTCCATCGCCACGATATGGCCTTCAATGACATTACGCGCACTTAAGTCGTGTGGCTGCGACGTGGCCAGCAAAATATCACCGGCGCGAATGGCTACCCGCACGCGGTCTTTTGCCATTGCGTAGCCCAGAGGGACCTCGATTTCGCAAGCGCTTTCGCTAAGCCGCACACGCATTACGCCGTCTGCTTCGCGCAAGTCCATTACCGTTCCGCTAAGCAAATTTTCAAAACCAGCCGCCTGCGCAAGGCGCTTGCGCCGCGGCGCTTCCAGAACTTGCGTGGGCGTTCCCTCGCTCAGTACATGTCCGTGATCCATCGCGATCACGCGTTCGCCTAGTGCGTCCACTTCTTCGCGGCTATGCGTGACGTACAGAATGGGGATGCGCCGGGCGGCGTTCCAAGCGCGCAGATCATCGAGGATCGAAGCCTTCAGTTCCGCGTCGAGTCCGGTCAGCGGCTCATCCAGCAACAAGACGCGTGGTTGTGTGACCAAGGACCTCGCTAGCGCAATTCGCTGGCGTTCGCCGCCCGAGATTTCCGCCGGCCTGCGCGCGCGCAATTTGTCCACGCGGAAGGCCACCAGGATTTCTTGCACGCGGGCGGAACGTTCTTCGCGCGGCATGCCATCCAGTCCGTAGGCGACGTTTTCTTCGGCACTCAGATGCGGAAAGAGCGCCAGTGTTTGAAAAACGTACGCGACGCGACGCTCTTGCGGCGGGCAACTCACCCCGCGTTGTGAATCGAACAACACTTCTTCACCGGCCATGATGCGTCCCGAGTCAGGGCGCACCAATCCCGCAATGCAATCCAGCACGGTGGATTTTCCGGCGCCGGACGGCCCGAAAAGGATGGTGATGCCCGGGGAAACTTCGAGCGAAACGTCCAGTACAAAAGGGGAAACTCCGTGGCGGAGCCGTTCCAGCTTCACGCGCGCCGTGAGCAAGGCTGGGATTAGTTCGCTGCCCACGGTGTCCACAGGCGGCGCCCAATTTGGCGGCCTACGCTGCGATTGACAGCGTAGACAACCGACAAAACGCTGAAGGAGATCGCAAGAAGTACGAGCGCCATGCGATTGGCGTCCGCGTACTCGAGCGATTGCACGTGATCGTAGATGTCGATCGAGACGGTGCGCGTAACTCCCGCCAGGTTTCCGCCAACCATCAACACCACGCCAAATTCGCCCATCGTGTGAGCAAAGCTCAGCACAAGCGCCGTCACGACGCCGGGGATGGAGAGTGGCAGGATGATTCGCCAAAACGTTTTGAGGGGACCGACGCCCAGCACCGCGGAAGCGTCAAGGAGTTTGCGATCGACTGATTCGAACGAGGCGATGAGCGGCTGCACCGCGAAGGGCAAACTGTAAAGCACGGACGCAAGAACCAGCCCTTCGAACGTAAACGCCATGCCGTGTCCGAAAAGGGTTTGCCACAATTTTCCCAGCGGGCCTCGCGGGCCCATGGCGAGGAGCACGTAAAAACCCAGCACAGTCGGAGGCAAAACCAGCGGAAGCGCTACCACGGCTTCCAATAAAAACTTGCCGCGCCAATTCGAATAGGCCAGCCAGTATGCAAGCGGCATTCCACCCGCGAGGAGAATAGCGGAAACGCAGAGTGCAAGCCGAAACGAGAGCATAAGGGCGTCCATATTCATTTATTCTGTGGACCAGTTGACGGCGCAACGGCGTTAGCGCGTGGAAATGTAAATCCATATCTCGAAAGCGTCGCGCGGCCTGCTTCGCTCTTCACAAATTCCAAAAAGGCTAGCGCTCGTTCTTTGTTTTTCGCGGTCTTCAGCACGATAGCGCCTTGCTGGATAGACGGATGCATGTCCGCCGGAATCTCCCAACGCTGGCCTTCTTTCATGCCGGGCGAAACGGCCAGTGACATGGCCACGATCCCTGCCTGCGCATTTCCGGATTGCACAAACTGGGCTGCTTGCGAAATATTTTCTCCGTAGACCAGTTTCGCTTTCATCTGTTCGTAGATGCCGGCCTTTTTCAACGCCGCCACCGCTGCCCGTCCGTAGGGAGCATGTTCCGGATTGGCAATCGCAATTTTTTGCACGGCCGCGTCCAGCAACGCGTTCCATCCTTGGCGAGCTACATCCACTTTTGCATCCGCGGGGGTCCAGATCGCAATGCGTCCTACGGCATACTCGTAAAGCGTTCCGTGCTCGGCGAGGCCCGCCGACTCCAGCTTTCTCGGATACTCGATGTCCGCCGAGAAAAACAGATCGAACGGCGCGCCATTTTGCATCTGCGAGAAGAAATTTCCGCTCGAGCCGAACGTAACATCCACTTTCGTTTCTGTCTTCTTCTCAAATTGAGCTGCGAGATCCTGCATGGCGAATTGCAAGTCCGCGGCTGCCGCTATACGAATTTGTTGATCCTGGCTTTGGGCTACAGCCGGGGCAGAAAAACCGGCAAGCAGAAATGGCACGACGAGAAACGCCTCGAACCAATGTGCCTTCCCACGAGTCACAAGTCACCAGTCACGAGTCACCGCTTTACTCACACCCTCAGAATCATCACTTCCGTGGACTTAATCAGCGCCGCCGCCCGTTCTCCCGGTTTCAGCCGCATCTCTTTCGCCGCGTCCGCCGTAATGATTGCGGTGATGTGCTGCTCGCCGATAGCCATCGTCACCTGCGCGAGCAATCCGCTGTACTTCAGCGAAATCACGCGCCCAATCAACTGGTTGCGGCCGCTGATCTTTCGAAAATTGCCGCGGCGCATCGCGATATCGCCGCGGTCCAGTTTTCTCGGGATCATCCGGTCGATCTCGCTTTCCGGCACGCGATGATGCCCACCCGGGGTCTTTACCGTTTTGATTTTTCCGCGATAGATCCACTGCTTGAGCGTGGGATAACTGATTCCCAGGATCCTCGAAGCTTCCCGCGGCGGCAATAGTGCAGCTCGGTGCATGAAGCTCTCCTCAATCGCTGTGTTCCGTTTAGCCTGAACCGAAACCGGCATTATAATACGATTCTATGCGCTTCTAACCGTTATTTTTGCAGGGCTGTTGGGTGCGGGTCTTTATCGCTTCGGCAACTGCCGTCGAATTGACGCTTCAGAGTACCTCGTCTCACGTAAAGTAACTTATACAAGAATGTATGAATCCGCTTGGGGAGCGACTTATGCCCGCCGCCACTACAAAACTGACCGCCGAGGACGTCCGTAAGTCCGTGGAACTTTTCTGGACGATGTTTCTGGCCAAGTCAGAATCAGAACTCAACGATTTCTATGCGCCGGAAAGCACCGTTTTTCAAATCGCCATGGGCCGCAGCGAGCCGGGACGGTTGGGCGCGATGCGCCGATCCCGCGAATATTTCCATCCGGACACGCGCATGGAGCTGAAACTGAGCCCGATCGACATTGTTCTATGCGGAACTGATGCCGGCGTCGCCAGTTATACGTTCCAATTCCAGGCCAGCGGTCGAGAAGTTGGCGGCGGCAAACGCACCGAGGAAAAACTCGAAACCGTCCGAGCCACGCACGTCATGCGTCGCGACGCTTCCGGCAAACTCCGAATCGCTCACGAACATTTCTCAGTGCCCGTGGCGTAGTGTTGTTTGTCGTTGCAGGAGGTTAGCCCTACAGCTAATTTCTTAGCGGTTTGCCCGTCTTCAAGGTGAACGCTATGCGTTCTTGAGTTTTCTTTTCGCCACACAGGGAAACGAAGGCTTCGCGCTCAAGATCAAGCACGTACTGCTCACTCACTAATTGCGGCGACGTCAGCGGCCCACCGGCCAGGATGTTCGCGAGCTTGCGTCCGACGTGCGCGTCGTAGTCGGTTATGTAACCGCCGCGCTGCATCATGTGAATGACCAGCTTTGCGCCAGCCAAAAATTGTTCGCCAAGCACCTTGATCTGCGTCGTCTGCGCGCCTTCTTGCCAGCCTGCTGCCAGTGGTTTGTAGCCGCCGCGCACCAACGCGAGTGCTGCTTCCTTCGCGTCGCCCACCAGGCGATCGCGGTTCATGGAGACGCCGTCTTCGCGCCGCAAAAATCCCAGGGCCCGGCTCTCTTCCGCGCTCGTTCCCACTTTTGCCATGGCAATCGCTTCGAACACCGGCTTCAGCGCGTGAAATAAATCCAAATCCTCGCCACCCGCCGCGTGTTCATTCGCGCGGATGAGCATCTCCTTCGTTCCGCCACCGCCGGGAATCAAACCCACGCCTGTCTCAACCAAGCCGATGTACGCTTCCGCTGCAGCCTGAATCTTCGACGAGTGCAAACTGATTTCGCATCCTCCGCCGAGCGCCATTCCTTGCGGCGCTGCGACCACCGGCTTCGGCGCATACTTGAGCGCGAGATTCACGTTCTGGAATTGCTTCACTCCCATGTGCAACTCGTCCCATTCCTGTTCCTGCGCGGCGACCAGCATGAGCATCAAGTTCGCGCCGACGGAAAAATTCACGGCCTGGTTGGCGATGACCATCGCGTCAAAATCCAAGTTCAGTCGCTTCAATCCCTTGTGCAGCATCGCGATCAGGTCCGCGCCGATAGCGTTCATCTTCGCGTGAAATTCGCAACACACTACGCCATCGCCCAGGTCAATCAGGCTGGCGCCGGAGTTGCGTTCGATCTCGCGGCCCGATTCCTTCAGCGATTTCAGGATGAGCACGCCAGGCGGCGGTTGGAGCGGTTTTGCTGCGCCGCTCGTCACTTCGAAAACAGTGGTCTTGCCTTTTTCCGATTCGTAAAATCCCTTCCTGCCGCTCGCCAATACTTTTTCCAGCAACTGAGGAAGCGCGCGCCCTTCTTTTTGGATTTGAGCGGCGAACGCTTTCACGCCAATCGCGTCCATCATTTCGAACGGCCCCATCTCCCACGCGAAACCCCACTGCATCGCGTGGTCCACGTCCACGACGCTATTGGAAATCTCCGGTACGCGCCGCGCGGCGTACAAACACATCTCCGACAGCCCGCCCCATATGAATTGCTGCGCTTTGTCGCCCTTCTCTCCCGCTAGCACCGGTCCTACCAGCGCGCGCAGCCGCTCGCGCGTGTCCTCGATTGCTTTGCCCATTTCCAGCGAAGCGAACTTCGCCTTCTGACGCGGCCGGTATTCCATGGTGTTGACGTCGAGCGTCAGAATCTCTTTTTCGCCTTCGCCTTTCACTTTCTTGTAAAAGCCCTGGCCGGTCTTGTCGCCCAGCCATCCGCGCCGCGCCATCTCCTCGACGGACGCCGGCACTTTGTACATTTCGTGCGACTCATCGTTTGGCGCAGTTTCGTAAATGTTCTTCACTACATGAATCAGCACGTCCAGCCCAACGAGATCAGCCGTGCGGAACGTCGCGGACTTCGGCCAGCCCACCGCCGGGCCGGTGCACGCATCCACTTCTTCGATGGTCATTCCCAGCGTTGTCATCAGGCGGATCGCATTCAACATCGAATATGTTCCGATGCGGTTGGCGATGAAGTTCGGCGTGTCCTTGGCAATCACCACGCCTTTGCCGAGTCTGCGGTCGCAGAATTCGCTGAGCGTTTCGATCACTTCGCTGGACGTTTTCGGCCCGGGAATCACTTCCACTAACTTCATATAGCGCGGCGGGTTGAAGAAATGCGTCCCTGCCCAATGCTGTTGAAACTCTTCGCTCATCGCTTCCGCGATCAGGTGAATGGGCAGTCCGGAAGTGTTGGTGGTAACAATCGCGCCAGGCTTGCGGAATTGCGCCACGCGGGACAACAAGTTCCGTTTGATCTCGAGGTTTTCCGCGACAACTTCGATGATCCAGTCCGCTTCGGCGCAGCGCGCCAGGTCATCCCCGAAATTTCCAATGGAAACTTTTTCCGCGAGGGCGGGCGCGAAAAACGCCGCCGGTTTCGATTTTTTCGCGGCCTCCAGTCCCGCTCGCACAATCTTGTTACGCTCGCTTGCGGGCGCGTCTGGCTTCAAATCCGGCGGAACGATGTCCAGCAAAATGCAGGGCAGCCCCGCATTCGCCAGATGCGCCGCGATGCGCGAACCCATGGTTCCGGCGCCCAAAACTGCTGCTTTCTCGATTCGAAGCTTCATGGCTTGCCTTTTCCGCAGCCCGATTAGGACATTAAGACGAGAGGACAGGTTACAAAACCGCCATCCCCTGGTCAAACGAACTATGGCCTCGTCGCTAAGGCCGCGTTACAGTTAAATGACAATGAACCCAAGCAAGGCGAAAAATGCCCTGGACTGGCTCGAGTCCGCCAAGGAAAAACTGCGCTCCTTGGCCCTGCCCGAAGAGCAGAAACTCAAGGAACGCCCGCGCGTCGGCCTGGCGCTGGCGGGCGGGTTTGCGCGCGGCATCGCACATATTGGTGTCTTACGAATTTTGCGCGAGGCTGGCATACCCATCGATGTTGTCGCAGGAACCAGCGTTGGCGCGCTCATCGGCGCGGCTTTTTGCGGCGGTACGCCACTCGAGGAAATGGAGACGATTGGCGCGGCGACTACCTTCACCGACTTTGGCCGCTGGACGCCCTCGTGGCTAGGCCTCGCCACCAATCAGCGCCTGGAAAAATACCTGGCGCGATTCACACCGGTGAAGAACTTCGAGGAGCTCGCCATCCCCCTGGCGATCGCCACGACGGACATCAACGCCGGCGTCTCGGTCTATTACACGCGCGGTCCTATCGCTCAGCCCCTGCGCGCATCTTGCGCCTATCCCGGGTTGTTCGTGCCCATTCAAATTGAGGGACGCACATTGGTGGATGGCTTTCTGACCGCGCCGGTCCCCGTGGAAGGCGCGCTGCTGCTGGGGGCAGACATCGTCATCGCCGTCTATCTCGAAGCCGGAAACCTTGAACAGCCTCGGACTTTCACGGATGTTCTCAGCCGCTCATTTACGATCATCCAGCGCCACACAGACCTCAGCTGGCGCCAACAGGCCGACGTCATCATCGAGCCGGACGTGACACCGTTCGTGTGGGATGACTTCACCAAGACGCCGGAGATGGTCGCGGCAGGCGCAGCCGCCGCTTTGGCCGCCCTGCCCGCAATTCGCGCAGCTATCAACGGCGAAAAGCGCGACTCCGCAGCATAGCCCCGCCAGCAGATGAGTTTCAGCTTAAGTTTACGTGTCCGCTCCGGGCTCTTCTCGCGTGACTTGCACGACTATGGGTTCACCCTCTCCCTTACCGCGCTGAGTGAGCCATGCGCCCAAACCCTCCGCAAAACGCTCTGGCGTGAGGCGGAAGCTGGCTTGGACCCGGCCGTCAGCCACGGGCAGCGTGTCGTCGAAGTCCGCGGAGTTTGTGAAATTGCGCATGCAGAATTGATCGAGCCAATCAAGCGGGCAGGCGCGGCTCTCGCCGCGAATCACGACATTCACTTTGAATTTCTGTGCGTACACGCCGCCATCATAACATTGCGGCGGTCGCGTTTTGGCGGGACTAACTAACTACGAAGCGCGCGGGCGCTTGACGCTGTGCGCCAGACCCAGCTGTTCAAGTGTCCAGATGAAATACCAGCCGATGTCCGTTTGCCACCAGCGTAATCCCAGTCGGGCGGAGCCTGCATGCGAATGATGATTGGCGTGCCAGTTCTCGCCCCACGCCGTGATTTGAAAAGGACCAAGCCACCATACGTTCATGCTGGAGTCATCGCCGCCTTCCTTGGAATGACCAAGGTGCGTGAGGCTGTTGACGAAACATTGCATGTGCAGCGTATAGACCAGGCGGATTGCGCCGAGCCAAAAGAAGCCCATCCAGCCGAGGCCGAGCAGAAGTCCTGAAAAGATGGAAACAACAATGACGGGAGTTTCCAACTTGCCCCACGCCGTGTACATGCCGCGAGTCAGTTCGGGAGCCCAGCGGTTCTTGTCCGCGGGTTGCGTTTGGTACAGCCAGCGCAAGTGCGCCCACCAGAAGCCGCCTTGCTTCGGGCTGGAGATATCGTCGGGCGTGTCCGTCACGGAATGATGTAGGCGGTGGTAAGCGACCCAGCTCGCGGGATGGCCCGAGCCATTAAAAACCGCCCAAAAGATCAGCGCCTGCTCGATAAATTTGTTTGTTTTGAGCGTCTTGTGGGCGAGCATGCGGTGATAGCAGACCGTAGTGCCAAGTCCGCCGAAAGCAACGAAGAGGATCGCCAGGCCAAGAACTTTCAGGCTGGGTACTGGGAACAGAATCAATCCAACGACCGCCAACACGTGGACGAGAACCAGATAAGCGAAGACCCCTTCCTTGCCGCGCACGGGTTTCCAAAACGGACGTTCCCACGGGCGTGCTTCTTGTGTTGCGGCTAGTTCCATGATCTCTCCGGCGATCTTCTGAGTTGAATGCGTGAATGCCTGGTGTACCGATCGCGATAGGCAGTCATAACAATACCATTTTCCGGACGCGATGGTGGTAAGTCTGTGCAAATCTGGACACCAAAGAACCACCGGTCTCATGGCCAGTTCAGAGCGCGAATGGGAAGATCCGCGCCTACGTCGCTCCTTCGCTAATTTGAAAATTGGTAAAGAACTGCCACTTCCTTTCAGATGCGATGCACACCTGAAAGCTGGCAAAGCCTTCTGGTCTTAGGCTAAACAGGAACCGAAAAGGGAAAGCGATTCGTTCCGGGCAGCTGGGGCAATGAAATGTGCGGTCATTAAAACCACGGCTAGGAAGGAAAGTCGAACTTACCTCTTGAGATCTCGAAGCACATCATTGAGTTCTCCCAGGTCCGAGTCGAGCCGGTAAAACCCTGGGCGCCAATTCCCGTTCGTCTCTTCCGCGGCGAATCTGAGAACGGCAAAATCACCCGCCCCGGCTTGCCCTTCAGATAGGCTTGGAAAACTTTCGCCAAAAAACGTGACAGAATGCGTGCTGACAACCCGATCGCATTCATTCACGGATAACACCGCTCGCAGCATCCCCTGATTCTTAGCGTGCGGTTGGCAAAAATAGAGATTCGGCATACCCGCAAGCATCGGCATAAACGCGGGAAACTTGAATAGTACTGAGGTCCTTTTATTGCTGTAAATGTTACCTAGTCGCCACGCTCGGACAGTTCCAGCTTGGCATTTTCTCCTAAGTTTTCGCTAATTTTGACCCTTTTTTGGCCCCGGATCTGCTCCCGGAGGGACTGGAATTCCACGACCGCTGCGTGTCTCCGCCATTCCCTGGAAATCACTCGCGCTGCGCCCACGCCAAACCATCCGGCCCATTTCCAGTTGCGATTTTCCCGGTCATTTCCAGCGTCTTTAAGTCAATCACTGCAACAGCATTGTCGCCACTAAGCGCCACGTAAGCTTTCGCCCCGTCGGGCTGAATCAGAGTGCCCTCTGGTCCTCGGCCCAGCTTCAATCTCTTGCGAACTGCTCGTGTAGCCGAGTCAATGACCACCAGACCGCCCCCACCGTCGTCTGAGATGAGCACCAGTTTTCCATCCGGGGTGAACTTCAGCCGGTTCGAATGATTTGTCTTCAGGTCCAGCGTTGCCACAACTTTTTTCGCGGCCACATCAACGATCGAAACGCTGCCATCGCCGGAATTCGCCGCCCACACTTCCCTGCCGTCAGGCGAAACATCAAATCCTTCCGGCCCTTTGCCGACGGAGATTGCCGTTACGTTCCAGCCGTTGCGGCCACCGCCCGGCTCAATCTCGCAGATGGTGTCCGATCCAATGTTCGAGGTAAAAATCGTCTTCTGGTCTTTCGAAACGGCAATCATGTGCGTGACGTTTTGACCTGTGCCCAGCACCCAATCCACCTGATTTGTCGCGGGATCATAGCGGCCAATCACTTTGTTCGCCTCAGCCGTGAAATACACCTTTCCGCCGGCAAACGCGAGGCCGTGCGGCGCCTGCAGAGGTCCCAGATCCACAGGGGCCATCGCCTTCTGGGCGATAAGATCAACTACGGAAATTGTTTTCTTCGCGCCATGCTGATCGGCGTAATTGGAGATATAAGCGAACTTTCCATCATCGGAAACGACTACTTCATGTGGAGCGCTCCCGGAAGGCACTCGGCCCACAACCTTCAAAGTGGCCGGATCGACGATAGCCAATTTCTCTTCGCTCTTCTCAAGGACTAGCAGCGCGGGCGAAGGTGTTTGTGCAATCGCGCAGATCGCCGAGGATAGAACCGCCGCGAAACACGCTGCCAACCCACCGATAAAACTTCGAGTTCTCATAAACTTGGCCATTGGCCACCTCCAGCTCAACGTGTACGGGAGCATATCACCCATGGGTTTCCTGGTGGACCAGCGAACGGAACGATCTGGGGGATTTCACCGATACCGATCCTGCTATAGAATCTCTGCGACTCGCAGTCGTTTGGGGACGGCCATGAAATTTGCGAAAATCGTTTTCTGGATTGCCGGCATCTGGGGCTTCGTGATCATTACACCTCTTTATTTTATGTTCGACCTCATCAGCCGGAATGATCCGCCCCCTATCACCCATCCGGGATTCTTTTACGGATTCGTAGGGTTAGCACTCGCCTGGCAGGTTGCCTTTTGCTTCATCGCCACGGACCCGGCGCGGTACCGGCCCATGATGATTCCTTCCGTGCTTGAAAAAGCGACTTACGCCATTGCTGTGGTCACATTGGTCTTGCATGGCCGCATGCACCCGTCGGACCTCGTCTTTGCCGGCACGGACTCACTGTTCGGCGTTCTCTTCGTGACCGCCTATTTCAAAACTCCGCCTCGGTGATGCGGGCTACATCCGGAAGCCGAGTATCGCCGTACATAGAGGAGAGGCCAAACGCTCCGGGCCCCTTGATGGTGCCGGAGGCAGGCTCGGTGGTCTGCGTCACAGCCGTTCTCATTTTTTCGCTTGACGGCGGACCACAATCGGAGGATACAGGGTGTACCACAGCCCCGGATTGAGGGACGGGGTGTCAAAACAGGGCACGCGTGTGCGGCCCTGCCCTCCCAAAATCCTTGGAGCAGTATTCGCAATTGCTAGAAACATCCTGGCAGGGAATAAATTCGACCGATCGCGGGTCCTGATTGTAGCCCGGTGTTGTGGGCAGACTCTGTTTGGATGCGATCTAGGGAAAAGTGAGCAAGAGATTTTGAATTTCGCGGTGCGAGTTCGCTGAGTGACTGGCCGAATCCTTTGCTCCAGTGTGCCGTCTAACTTGGACGGGAATCGTCCGCAGGAAGCGCAGCGACAACTTTGAAGAGGCACCCAACTAACGACGAGCATGGTTACGATCGCGAAAATGGCTCCGCTTGGGACTTTGATCTTCACGGCGGGCAATCCGTCGGAAGGGCAGCAGTAGATTCAAAATAAACTGGAGGTCGGAGACAGAAATGACAAAGATGAATAAGTTCCTGATTACTGGCGCGGCGATGGCGGGCTTGCTCGCGGGAACCGGTGCCACCATTCAGGCTTCCAATCTGCTCACCGGGGCGAAGGCTTCGGCCACGGCCCAGGATCAGGACAAGGACAAGAAGCCGGACACCAAGGTGAAGGAAAAGCACGCCTGTAAGGGCCAGAACTCCTGTAAGGGCAAGGGCGGCTGCAAGTCGAGCGACAACGGTTGCAAAGGCAAGAACTCTTGCAAGGGCAAGGGCGGCTGCGCGACCGATGGCTCCAAGATGCCAGCCGAGGAAAAGAAGCCCTCGTAAGATTTCTTACGCTCTTGGGCTTTACCACTGATGGGGGGCCGGTGGTTTTCGCTGGCCCTCTTTTCTTTCACGCGCTCGGAGATTTGAATGTCAGCGAACCGCTTCAACGGATTTACGGATTACGGCATCGGCATCGGGCTGCGCGCTCCGCATTATCACCACATTCTGACGCGCAAGCCGGTGGTGGATTGGTTCGAAATTATTTCTGAAAATTTCATGATCGACGGCGGGCGTCCGCTGCACATCCTCGATCAACTCCTCGAACAATACAAAGTCGTCCAACACGGCGTTTCCATGTACTTTGGCTCCGCGGAAAAACTTAACCGCGAGCACCTGCGCCGATTGAAGGATCTCGTCAAACGCACGAAAACGCCGTGGCTTTCCGATCATCTGTGTTGGGGCAGCGTCGATGGGCGCTACACGCACGATTTGCTCCCGATGCCATACACTTTCGAGGCCGCCAGGATTACCGCGCAAAAAGTGAGCGAGGTGCAGGATTTCCTCGAAATTCCCGTCGCCGTCGAAAACGTGAGCAGCTACGCGGAATATCACGATTCTGAAATGACGGAGTGGGAATTCTTGAATGAAGTCGTCGAGCGCGCGGACTGCGGCATTCTGCTCGATGTGAATAATATTTATGTCTCCTCGCAGAATCACAATTTCAATCCGTTCGATTACGTGAATAGCGTTCCCGCGGAGCGTGTCGCGCAGATTCATATCGCCGGCCATTCTAAGTATCGCAAGTACATTCTGGACACGCACGACCACCCAGTCATCGATCCCGTCTGGAAGCTTTACGAGCGGGCCATCCAGCGTGCCGGCCATACCGCAACGCTTCTCGAGTGGGACGACAGCATTCCTTCCTTCCAGGAAGTTCACGACGAAGCGCTAAAGGCGAATAAATTCTTGCGCGCCACCGTTTTGGCGGAAGCTGTATGAAGTTGATGCAGCTCCAGCGCACCATGGCCCGAGCCGTGATGCAGCCGCTCACTTCTTCCGAACGCATGCAGCGGCGAGCTCCCGGTGGCGGGCCGATGAAGCGCTACGCTTCACGCTTCATCAAGCCGAACGACCGGCTCACGTCTTTCGAGCGCCTCGAGATTTACAACCGCCAATACTGGTTTCGCGTGCTCTCCGCGCTCGTCGAGGACTTCCCTGGCTTGCGCGCGGTTCTTGGTGAACGGCGATTCGACGCCATGTCCAAGGCGTATCTGATCGCGAATCCTTCGCGTTCGTTTACGCTGCGCGATCTTGGCTCGCGCATGGAATCGTGGCTGGGGAAAAATCCCAAGTGGGCCGGTCCGAATCAAGCGCTTGCGCTGGATATCACGCGGCTCGAGTGGGCGGACATCGAAGCCTTCGACGGAAAGGCCGAACCGGCGTTGCGCCAGGAAGATCTTTCGAGTGTTGACGGCGCGAAGCTGAAGCTGACGCTGCAGCCGTATGTGCGGCTGCTGAGTTTTCGCTATCCTGTCGACGATCTTCTTCTCGAAGTGCGCAAAGACGATGAGGACACGGATTTCGCCAGCAACACGTTCACCGAGCGCCGCAGACGCAAGCGCGTCCGCGCCGTTGCGAAATTGAAGCCCGCGCAAATCTTCCTGGCAGTCCATCGAATCGACTACTCCGTTTATTTCCGGAGGCTCGACCAGGAAGAATTTTCCATTCTCACCGCGCTGCAGCGCGGCAAAACTCTCGGCGCCGCGATTGATGCTGCGTTTCGTAAAAGTGCGGTTGCGCCCGAACAGCGTCCCGTGCTGGTGCAAACCTGGTTTCAGACGTGGGCCGCACTTGGCTGGTTTTGCCGTCCGGAGAAAAAACGCGCCGCCAGCTGAATCCGGTTGTAATTATGCGCATCGAAACCTCTCATGAACAAACTGCTGACGACCACAAAATACTGGCACGACAAGTTTTGCCATTACGCTGATTACCTGCAGCATCCGTTTCTGCTCTTTGTCCGGCTGTATTGGGGCGTCCAGTTGATGCAGAGCGGCTGGGGCAAGCTTCACAACCTCGATAAAGTCACGGATTTTTTCACAAGCCTCGGCCTGCCCGCTCCAGGCTTCACGGCTACGGCCATTTCGAGCCTCGAATTCTTTGGCGGCTTTTTGCTTGCCGTCGGCTTGTTCTCGCGGCTGATTTCGTTTGTGCTGGCGATCAACATGTTGATGGCTTACATCACGGCCGACAAGGAAGCGCTCCATTCCATCTTTTCTGATCCGGACAAATTCACCGCGGCAGCGCCCTACGTATTTCTGGTTGCCTCGCTGATTGTGCTGCTGTTTGGGCCGGGTATCTTTTCCGTCGATGCGCTCGTGAACAAAGTGTTCTGGAAGGCGGAGACGCAAACCAAAGCCTCCGCTTAATGCCACGCGCAAAACGCTCGCGCCCAAATCTTGCAATTGGGATAGGATGGATTCCGGGCGCTCATGTTCCGGATGGACTTTACCCTTGGCTTTCGCGAAATTCTCAGCAGATCCGCGTGCTTCGTTTTTTTGCCGCTTTCCATCTTTTTCCAAATTTACCCCGCTTCCACAAAGGCGGCTGACGTGACTTCGACGGTGATGATCGGCGGCTCGCGAATCGACGTGACCATCGATTCGAGCGAAGCGCCGATTTCGCAAACGGATGTAATGAAGTGGGTGCAGAACGCGGCGGAATCCGTGTCCGCTTATTATGGACGCTTCCCTGTTCCTCACTTGACGCTCCGCGTAGTTTCGTTTGATGGGAGTGGAGTGCGGCACGGGATGACGTGGGGCCGCCAAGGCGGACTGATTCGCATTTTTGCGGGGGGCAAGACTTCGGCGGCGGATTTTGCGGACGATTGGATGCTGACGCACGAAATGATCCATCTGGCGTTTCCGTCGATGGCGGATGAACACCACTGGATCGAAGAAGGCATTTCCGTGTACGTCGAGCCGATTGCGCGGATTCGCGCGGGCCATTGGACGGCGCCGAAAATGTGGAGCGACCTCGTGCGCGATATGCCGAAGGGCGAGCCGCAAGCAGGCGACGAAGGGCTCGACCACACGCACACGTGGGGACGGACGTACTGGGGCGGCGCGCTATTTTGTTTTGTGGCGGACGTGGAAATTCGCAAGCAGACGAAAAACAAAAAGGGATTGGAAGATGCGCTGCGAGGGATTCTCGAAGCGGGCGGCGACATTCGAGAAGATTGGGATTTGGAAAAAGCGCTGAAAACTGGTGACCACGCGGTGGGATTGGACATGCTGGAGAAATTGTATTCAGAGTGGAAGGACAAGCCAGTGCAAGTGGACCTGCCTGCGATGTGGAAAGAGTTGGGCGTCGAGGCAAACGGCGGAACGGTTGTGTTGAAAGAGGATGCGCCGCTGAGCGCGGCGCGGCGAGCGATCGAGATGGGCACTCCAGGCGTGAAAGCGAGCGACCATGCGGCGGCATCTGGAACAGGCGCGCCGAAGAAAGACTCGGCCGCTGCGAGCCGACCATTGGCGGTCTTCGCTGGACGAACTGCAAAATCGAACTGAGGATTTGTCGCGCGACCCTCCCCCCTCCCCCCTTTTCTGGAAGAATATGATTCGATGGGACTTAGTGGGTGGGGGTGTGCAAAGAATGTGATTCTAAAGGGGTTAGCGGTGGTGGCAGCAGGTAGCGATGGGTTGACGAGTTGCAAAACTTTGGGGCGGGAAGGGGGGACCCCCTCCCCCGGTTTTTTGTAAGTGTTGATTCCGGGGAAGTTGAAGTGGAGCGGAATCAATACTTGTAGAAGTGTTGATTTTGAAAGAGTTAGAAGAGATCGGATATTATGAAGTGGTAACCGGGGCGGGACTGAGGATTTTGCGGGGATTTTAGGGACGGCGCGACGGAGGCGCATGACTTGCGGGAGGACGGACAGGGCCGCGTCCCAGTCGACACGAGAAGTATAACATATTGGTACTGGTTGTCAAGTATAAAATATAAGTCATTTGTTTGGTGGGGTTTGAGGGGCGGTGCGAGGGCAGGGACATCGGTAGATCACGGAAGAGGCAAAACCAAATACCAAGGGTGTGGCACCTGGCGAATTAATGTTGCGCAGAAAGGGCAGCGAGCATAAGATTTAATAGAGAAATCATGCGACGATCGGTTCTTATCACTACACCGTTTCCGACTGCAGAGGACACCGCGCGCGTCTACGGAATTTCCAAGCGTCGCGCGATGACCCTGCGAAAGCTGGTGGAAGAAAGCCTCGCGAAAAAAGGCTACTTCGGAAAAAACGGCAGTGCTTCCACGACGAACGGGAACGGCGCTGCTCCGAAAGCGGCGGGCGTAAAGAAATCGGCAGCAACCACCACGGCCAGCGGGAAAAGAAGAGCAAAATCCCCGAGCGCTTCGCGAGGGAAACTGACGCGTGGGAAAGCAAAAAGATCGCACTGAAGTTTTCCTAAACCTGCCTTACGATTCTAAGTTCCATTTCTGGCGTATGTCTGCGCGGCACATGCGAAAAGACATCGAGTCCCGCTTGGTTGTATTCCGTGTTTTCCAATAAGGTGTTGGACCCGCGGACTTGCCCGCGTTCCGCGATGCCAAGCTGATAGTCGAGGCCGTAATCGACTGGCAATGGCACGTCGTCATTGAGCTTGGTCTTGTTTCGCTTTTGAGAGGAGGCGGGCGCAGTAAGAATCGTCAGGGTAAAGATCAGGACCACGCAGAAGGGCCTTCGTCTGGGCATAGGGTACCTTCAGTCTCAATTATGAGGGGACTCAACTAAAGATACTCCTATATAGAACAAAGTACAACTATCTGACGAGTACCAGACAGAGTTGCGGCGTTTCGATGGCGCTGGAGGTCGGACAGCGGGTCAAGCGACTTTGCGGCGGATTTTTCCAGGAGTTCGTGGATCAGGGTTTGGTAGGGCTTCGATTGTTTGGCGGCCATGCGGCGAAGTTGGTGAAGAAGTTTTGGGGCGATGCGGATGGCGATGAGCTGTTTGGCGTTGCCAGTGGCGGGGCGGCCGACTCGGCGAGCGCGGCGCAGTTCAGCTGTGGTCGATTTGGGGATGTCCGAGAGATCGAGCTTGCTATCCGGTGTAAGCGTTGCGCTCTTTGCGCGTCGCCTGGCGCGCGCTGATGATGCGAATGAGTTTCTGGCCATGTTTAGCGTCCGCTAGTGTACACCGCGATGAACGTTCTGCCTGCGGTCGATCACCCGAGATGTGGAGTCGCGCCCTGCTTGCATACAACAGAGAAGAGAGATTTCATCGCTCACAAGGACGTGAGCGATGGGGCAGCGGTTCTCTCTGCGCAAGGCGACCGCTTCGCAAGAGCGAAGTGGGAAAGAAAAAGCGTCGGCTTGCTCCGTTCGAAATGACGGTGCAAGAGCATGCCGAGCACCCGTGGGGTCCCGCGCGAACACATTTATGTATAGCCAATTGAGAAGGATTGCAAACAGGAAGCGCGGCGGCTAGTTGGAGAGGCAGACCTGGCGGGTGAGGTAGTTGTTGCTGGAGTTGGAACCGTCGAACGGAATTTGGAGGATATAGCCGGTTTCCGTCTTGTCAAGCTTCAGGGCACCGGCCTGGAGATTCGGAATCGTCGAAATGATTTGAAGCGGATACGTCCGGCCTGCGCGTCCCGCCACAGTCAATTGAAGAAGACATTTTGGAATTTGCGTGTTGGATTGGGCGTCGAGAATCTTCAGGGATGATGTGCGTTCGCCGGGCTGCGGATGCGGCGTGGGCGGGACGATGCCGATGCCACCCTCGTAGTCAACCGTGAGCGTGAGGTGCTGCGATGCGCGAAGCGTGACAGGCGCAATTTCCACTCGGAGAAAACCGCCAAAATCGCGAACCGAGAATTTTACAGGCTTGGCGTCGAGCCGAACATCTTTCACGCGCGCGGCAGCGTGCAGCGAAGGGGCAAGCATCGCGCTGACTGGAGAATCACCGTCGTAAGTGACATGGAGAATTGTTTGCGACCGTTGCTGGAGAACTTCGCCGCTGAGATGGCCATCGCCGATAGCGTAGCGCCGGAATCGCAAGAACGGCCAGTCCGCGGGAAGATTCGGCGAAAACGAGACTTGGAGCGCGCCGTTCGAGCCGCTGGACGGCCCCTGTGGCTCCAAACCAAGCACGCCACGCACCGCGGGCAAGATGACGCCATCGGAGGAAAACAATTGATGAGGCACTGCGAATTCACCGGGGAGATAGCGATCTCCATTCATCAATTCCGGAACTCCGCCGGGTGCGGAAAGCCCGGTGAGTTGCGCGATGCTACTCCAAATGGAAAAACCGGAGAGAGGGAGACCATGTCGATATTGCGCCCAAGCGGCGAACCCGCTCATAAACGGCCACGCGGTGCCGTTGTTGTAACTCAAGGAATCGTAGAGAGGGTGGGCATCGGAGAGCCAGCGCACACCCCAGTCCGTGGCGAGGTCAGGCTTGGCGAAAGCAGCCGCCGCAGGAGTGGCTTGCTTCGAATCCAATTGATCGGAGAGCGCAAGAAGCACGCTCGGCCAGACGCCGATCAGATCGGTGCGATGTCCGTCGGCGGTGATGCCAAAGGTGAAGGCGCGCTGTTCTGGACTCCACCAGTTTTTTTGGAGGGATTCGCGAGCCTTCGCCGAACGCTGGGAGGCGTCCTGAGCGAGTGGTTTGTCGTCTTTAGCGGCGGCCATCGGGGCCATGGCTTCGAGACCGCCGAGCCAGAATCCTTCGAGATAGATGTCTTTCACAACTTTTCCGCGGAGGACGCCGACTTCGACGGCGGCGAGGCCGGCTTTTGTGTTGTCCATCAGACCGTCGTCCGGCGTGACGGTGGAAAGGCAATAGGCGTAAGCTTGTTTCGCCGATTCCCAAAATTCATTGAGGAATTTTGCATCGCCGGTGCGGCGCCAATATTGGCCAAGCGAGTAGAGATACATCGGCGTGCTGTCGGCGTGGTAGTAGGCGTAGTGAAATTTTCCAAACCAATCGAGCAGATCGACGCTCTGGGTCATTTCATGCATGATCTTGCCGTCCGCGCGCTGGCGGGCCTTCAAGAAACGCAGCGCTTGCAGCGCGCCATCGAGGTCGCCTGCATCCTCCAAAGCCCAAGAGGAGATCATGGCGTCGCCGCCAAACCACCAGTCAAATCCAGGCCTTTCGCTCACGCCCGAAGGCCCGTAGCCGGCGATCAATCCGCAACCGTATCGAGGATGGCAGACCCAACCGGAATCGAGCGAAATTTTTGCCCACTGCAGATCCTGGTTGAGATGAGGATCAGGAGATTCGAAGGACAAAGTGCGATCGAGAAATTGGCGATAATGTTCGACGCGCTGTTGAAAAAGCTCCGCGGAGCGAGACAGCACATCGTGATAGACGGCACTCGCCTTCGCTTCGCTTTCCATGCCCAGAGCCATTACCAGAGGTGGAAGCATGGAGCGAGACTCGCCGGGCGTGAACCGCATTCTAAGGAGCTTCTCGCCGGCGGAAAGCTGGTGATCGGTGAACTCGGTGTACGAGCTGATAGCGGGAGAGCCTATCAAACCCGTTGGAATTTCGGTGGCATCGGTGAGAGTGAGAGCCTTTTCCCGTGCGAGCCAGGAGCTGTGCTGGCCACCGAAACTTGCCGGCCACATCGGTTTAAAATCCGGCACGAAGGCGGCGGTGATGTCGAGAGGCTTCGAGGAATCCACGTCGAGATAAATGACAACGGCGGGTTCGTTGAGGGGCGTCCAAATAATTTCGCGAACTGAAAAATCGGGATGCACATAGACGAGAGTGGTGGATTCCGGCCGCGTGACCACCTGGCGAAGCAGCGTCTCGCCGCGGACCGGCTCCAATTGCCCTTCTTGCTGAAATTCAAGACGAAAATTGTGCAGGAGCTTGATGGGATAGATCCAGGCTTCGAATTGACCGTCTTGCCTGCCGAAGACAGCTGCTTTCCGCCCGGTGACGTCGAAAAAGCGGAGAGGTTGCGGAGAATCGCGCAAGACCAAACCACTATCCGGCAGATTCGCAGCCTGCCGGAATTCCTGCGCCACAGCGAGATTTGCGCAGAAAATCATTTTCGCCGCCAAAAGCAAGCAGCCGAAAATCCTGGAGCGGTTGAGAAAGATCTCCGTTTCAATTGTGGGAACAAACCGCTGCGCCCTTTTCATCGCGGATCTCTCGAATTGATAGCGAGTGCAAAGACTCTGGCCAAGGCGAAAGAGAGTCTATATCAAATCTGAGCAGCGAGAAGCGATTCTGTGGCGATGGGTCGACGGGAAGAGTGAAAGGTCCAAGCGCCAGCTACGCTTTGTGGCGGAGGGAGATGTTCACTGGAGGAGTGTCTTCGCTTTCGAAGTCGGCCGGGCCGGGATGCACGGCGTGGAATTCGGGGCGGGATTCGAGAAGACGGACGCAGCGGTTCCAGCGGAGGATGCTGTCGTCATTGCCGGCGGGACGGATTTTTTCGGCTTCGGCGAAACAGCGCAGCGCTTCTTCGATGAGCGGAAGGAGAACGTGAGCGGAACAGCCGGAGTGGAGCTGCGCTTTGGCGCGGCGCTCGTGGAGAAGGCCGGTGTAATAGTTGCGCTCGTAGGGATCGCGGAGAGACTGAAAGATGGATTGGACTTCGGCGTAACGGTCGCCGGCGGCGCCGGTGAACTGATCGGTGATGGCGAGGCCGAGGAGGCGGCGGGCGAGTTGATGATCGGGATCGACGGCGAGGATATCGCGGCAGATGGATTCCGCTTCCTCGGGCTCGTTCAGGTAGCGGTAGAGTTCGGCTTTGGCGAGAGCTTCGGGAATGCCTGCTTTGGAGATGGATTTGAGTTGGTGTGGCATGGGAGCTCCTGGAGCTTGAGGTAAAGGACGTTGAGGAGGTAAAGGAAGTAAAGGATAAAAACTACTTTCCGTTTACGGTTCCTAACGCTGCTTTGAAAAACTCTGGAGCATGATACCTGAGTTCGGCGCGCGGACGAACATCTGTGATGTGGGGGATGAAGGGCACAGATTACAAGTACAGACTGAAGCCAGCGCCAGCGGGCACAAACTGCTGAATACAGACTAGCAAGCACAGACTTAAGTCTGTGCCACCTACTTGCCGAGGATTTTTCGGAAGAGCATGGTCAACGGATCATAGAACTGGTCGACGACGCGCTCCTTGAGCGGAATGATGGCATTGTCCGTGATATGAATTTCTTCGGGACAAACTTCTGTACAACATTTCGTGATGTTGCAGAGGCCGAGGCCGAGGTCGTCCTTGAGCAGGGCGGCGCGATTGAGGCCGTCAATGGGATGCATCTCGAGGCCGGCGACGCGGACAAAAAAGCGCGGGCCGCCAAATTTTTTCTTTTCGTCATGCTCGCGAAGGACGTGGCATACGTCCTGGCAGAGGAAGCATTCGATACACTTACGGAATTCCTGGACGCGGTCGACATCGAGCTGGGAGATTTTCCAGTCCGTGTTGGGGCGAGGCTGGAACGCGGGAATCTTCTTGTTGACGGTGTAATTCCAGGAGACATCCGTGACGAGATCCTTGATTCGAGGAAAAGACTTCATCGGCATGACGGTGATGGGCTGATCCATGGGCAAAGAGTCCACGCGCGTTTTGCAGGTGAGGCGCGGGCGGCCGTTGACTTCGGCGGAGCAGGAGCCGCACTTCGCGGCTTTGCAATTCCAACGGACGGCGAGATCGGGCGCGAGATGGCCCTGGATGTAATGAAGCGCGTCGAGAACAACCATGCCCGGAGCAACGGGGACGGTGTAATCGACGGCTTGGCCGCCGGCGGCGCCTTCACCGCGGAAGACTCGTAGTGTTGCGTCAGGCATCGATGAGTTCTCCAAAGTGCTCTCGGGGTGTTGCGCCCGAGTTCGCTACTCGTTGCTGCCAGGCTAAAGCCCGGCGTTTACAAAATTCCTGTAAGCATGGCCCTTCAACACAATCTAGTCGGCCATTACGAACTGCTTCAAATCTTCCGGCATTTCCTCGACGGGAGACTCGCGGCGCTTCATCTCCGCGCCTTCGCTAACTATGATGTTGTGTTTTTTCTCCCAGACGGGATCGTAATTCGGATAGTCGATGCGGCTGTGCGCGCCGCGGCTTTCCGTGCGTGCGAGCGCGCTGAGCGCGACCGCTTCAGAAACGGTGAGCATGGATTTGAGCTCACGAGCAAGATGCCAGCCGGGATTGAAAAGGCGCGAGCCCTCGACGCTGGCTTTGGCGGCGCGGACTTTCAAATCTTCCAGCTCGGCGAAGGCTTTCTTCAGATCTTCTTCGGCGCGGAAAATTCCGACGAGGCTCTGCATCACCGTCTGGAGATCGCGATGAACGGCGTAAGGGCTCTCGGAGCCCGTGTTGGAAAAAGGCGCGAGAAGTTCCTTTTCGGCTTCTTCGATTTGCGCAATGACGAGTCCGGGGCTGGTAACCTGCTTGGCGTAATCCGCGGCAGCAAGACCGGCGCGGCGGCCAAAGACCAGCAGATCGGAGAGCGAATTTCCACCGAGGCGATTCGAACCGTGGAGACCAGCGGCAGCTTCGCCAGCGGCGAAGAGGCCTGGCAGCGTGGATTGAGCGGTTTCCGCATCGACGCGAATGCCACCCATCATGTAGTGGCAGGTGGGGCCCACTTCCATGGGTCCTTTTGTAATGTCCACGTCAGCGAGCTCTTTGAACTGGTGGTACATGCTGGGAAGTTTTTTCTTCACGTACTCAGCGGGCTTGTGGGAGATGTCGAGATAAGCGCCGCCGTGTTCGGTGCCGCGGCCTTCTTTAACTTCGGTATAGATGGAGCGAGCGACGACATCGCGCGTGGAAAGTTCCATGCGCTTGGGGTCGTACTTCTCCATGAAGCGTTCGCCAAGTTTGTTACGCAGGATGCCGCCTTCGCCGCGCACAGCTTCGGTGACGAGGAGACCCTGCACTCCAGGCGGCCAGACCATGCCTGTGGGATGGAACTGCACGAATTCCATGTCCATTAGCTCGGCGCCTGCTTCGTAGGCAAGGGTCATGCCATCGCCAGTGTATTCCCATGAATTGGAAGTGACGGGCCAGGCTTTTCCAATGCCGCCAGTAGCGATCACGATGGACTTGGCTTTGAAAACGATGAAGCGCCCATTTTCGCGCCAGTAGGCGAAGGCGCCGGCGATTCGGCCGCCATCCGTTAGAAGACGCGTGACGGTGCACTCCATGTAGACGTCAAAGCCGAGCTGCACGCCGCGGTCCTGGAGCGTGCGAATCATTTCGAGGCCGGTGCGGTCCCCGACGTGACAGAGACGCTTGTAGGTGTGGCCGCCAAAAGCGCGCTGGAGAATCGCGCCGCTGTCCGTGCGGTCAAAAAGCGCACCCCACTGTTCGAGTTCGCGGACACGGTCGGGAGCTTCCTGAGCGTGAAGCTGGGCCATGCGCCAGTTGTTGAGAAATTTTCCGCCGCGCATGGTATCGCGGAAATGCGGTTTCCAGCCGTCAGCCGCGTCGACGTTAGCCATGGCGGCGGCGATGCCGCCTTCGGCCATAACCGTGTGAGCTTTTCCGAGCAGCGATTTGCAAACGACGCCGACGGAAGCCCCCTTTGCGAGAGCTTCGATGGCGGCGCGCAAACCGGCGCCGCCGGCGCCGATGATCAGAACGTCGTGCTCGCGGGTCTCGTAGCTAGTGGTCACAGGATCCTCAGGTCATGGATGGCGCCGCTGGCGACCATACGCACGTAGAAATCGGTAAACCCCACGGAGACCAGGCTGCACCAGGCGAAGAGCATGTGCCGCTCATTCAAGAAGCTGACGCCGCGCCAGGCAGAGTAGCGGGAACGGCCGAATGTCGCACAAGAGAAGCAGTCGAGTTTGCCTCCGGCGAGATGGCGCAGCGAGTGGCAAGAGAACGTGTATAGAGAGAGCAAGGTGACGTTCACGGTCAGAATCAGCGTGCCGACACCGACGCCGAAATGCCCATCGAAGAAGAAAGAGCGGACCGCATCATGCCAGAGAAAGAGGATGAACACGACCGCGAGGTAGAAAAAATAGCGATGAATGTTTTGCAGGATAAGAGGAAACGCGGTCTCACCCTTGTAGTTGCGGCGGGACGGCTCACCAACAGCACACGCGGGCGGATCGAGTAAAAATGCCCGGTAGAGAGCCTTGCGGTAATAGTAGCAAGTGGCGCGAAAGCCGAGCGGACCCGCAAGAATGAGCAACGCGGGCGACAGAGGCCACCAATGATGCAGCGGGTCGATGAGAGGAGAATAGAAGGGTGAGAGATATGGCCCCCATTCGTAAAACTTCCCTTCAATGGCACGGAACGTGGCGTAAATGCTAAATCCGCCCATCAAAACGATGATGGGGATGATTTCGACCCACCAAGCGTCGCGGCGCAGCGTGCTTCCAAGCCGCGATTCGGGCAAGAGGGTTGGCGAGCCAGCCATCTAGGGACCTCCAGGGTGGCGGTGAGCAAATCAAAGACAAAAGGATTACAAACGGATTATATCTAAGACGCAGCGGAAGGGCTAATTCAGAGAATGGTTTCGATTTCGGCGTCAAGGAAGACATGGGTAACCGGGATGCCATTGATGGAAAATTGGACGCCTTCGGCCTCGGAAAAATGGAAGAAACGGCTGATGTGGTAGTCCTCATCAAAGGAGGAAAAGAGGCGCTCGGTTTCAGCGGAGGAAAGTTGGAAGGCGGAAAGCGCGGCGGGCTCGCCAAACCCGCCGACGAGGGAGAGGTAGAGCGAGACGAGATCGCTGAGCGGCATCATGGGAGCGCGGCGAGTTGCTTCGGTGGACATGGAAACAGGTTCGGGAACGAACGTAGTTTACTTCGGAGATGAAGCAAAGGAAACAAATGAAGTTAAGGACGTGGAGGATGTGGATGACCAGGGTTTGTCGACAGGACTGAGGATTGGGTAAGATGATGGGCGAGATTTGAGAGCAGAGGGAGGACAGGAAAATGAGCATCGCTGTGGGACAAACGGCACCGGATTTCACGCTGCCAAATCAGGACAAGAAAGAAGTGAAGCTTTCGGATTTCGCGGGGAAGAAAAACGTGGTGCTGGTGTTTTACCCGCTGGACTGGAGCCCAGTGTGCACGAACGAGCATGTTTGCCTGGTGAACGATATGAAGGCGTTCGAAACGCTGGACGCCGAGGTGCTGGGAGTGAGCGTGGACAGCGTGTGGTCCCACAAGGCCTTCGCGGACAAGATGGGGATTAAGTATTCGCTGCTGGCGGATTTTCACCCGAAAGGGGCGATGAGCGAGAAGTACGGCGTATATTTGGCGGACAAAGGGATCACGGGCAGAGCCATCGTGATCGTGGGTAGAAATGGAAAAGTGGCGTGGATAAAGAACTACGATATTCCGGTAGTGCCGGATGTGAAAGAAGTGGCGGCGGCGCTTGGGCAGGTGAAAGCGGCGACGGCTTGATAGGAAATGACTGGTGACTCGTGACTTGGCAGAGCATGTTTCATTTCTGGGAATGTTGAGGGGCAGCGAGTTAAACGGAAGAATTAGATGTGACTAGAACGGGCTGGCAATTGCCGGCCCGTTTTTATTTGGGGCGACTGATTGTGTCAGCCCCGGATGTAGAGGCGGAGAGAGATCGGACGAAGAGGACGAGTTGCCAGCGCTGCTCTTCGTTCAAGCGTTTTTTGAAGGATGGCATGGGTTTTCTGCCCTGGCTGATTTCGTAGAAGAGCTCCCCATCGGTGACGCCGCTCATGCGCTTGGCGTCGATGAGGCTCGCGGGCGACGGGTAATACAAGGCGGCATCGGGGCCATCGCCTTTCCCAGTTTCGCCGTGGCACTGGACACATTTATCGAGATAGATGGCGCGGGCCGCGGCGAGGGCCGCGGGAGAAGATTGGATCGGATTCTTGCGGAGCTTGGCTTCTTCGGGAATTTTCCATTGCCTGTTTTGATAAATCGCAAAGACTACGGAAATAGAGATCGCGGCGAGGAGAAGAACGAACAGAAGTTTGCGCAGGCGGAGAGTACTTCGCGCATGGGCAGTCATGGGCAAGTAGAAATTTTCGCATACGGGGACAGAAGACAGAAGAAAGAAAAGCCCAACTTAAAGCGCGCGGCGACACTCAGGACACGGCCAACACACAAGAGAGTTTGGGAGAAAAGCATTGGAATGAAGCTACTGGCCGCGGAAGATCAGCCAGAGAAGCTCGGCGTTGAAGCAGAGAATGGCGGCGGCAACGACCCATGCGATGACGGAGGTAAAGCGGGAGTTGGTGAATTCGCCCATTTTGCCGCGGTCGCCGGTGAATTGAATCAACGGGATTATGGCGAAGGGCAACTGAAAGCTGAGAACGACCTGGCTCAATATCAGGAGCGAAGTGACTTTGCCCTCTCCGGCGATGCCGATGACCACGACGGCGGGAAGAATGGCGATCGAACGCGTGATGAGGCGGCGCAGCCACGGCTTGAGACGAATCTGCAGAAATCCTTCCATGACGATCTGCCCGGCGAGAGTTCCAGTGAGAGTGGAGTTCTGGCCGGAAGCGAGGAGAGCGCAGGCGAAGAGGGTGCTGGCCAGGCTTACACCCAGGACGGGACTGAGAAGTTTGTAGGCATCGGCAATTTCCGCAACGTTATGCAGGCCATGGGTATGAAAGGCTGCGGCGCCGAGGATGAGAATCGCGGCGTTGATGAAGAGAGCGAAGCCGAGAGCCAGTGTGGAATCGAAAATGGCGTAGTGCATGGCTTCGCGGCGGTCGCGAACGGAGGCACCGAACGCGCGGGTCTGTACAATGCTGGAATGAAGATAGAGATTATGCGGCATGACCGTCGCGCCGAGGATGCCGATGGAGATGTAAAGCATTTCGCGATTGCGAAAGATTTCGGCGGTGGGGATGAGGCCCACGGCGGCTTCGCGCCAAATCGGGCTGGCGAAAAAGATTTCGTACGCAAAACAGCCAGCGATGGTGGCGATCAGCGTCACGACGAAAGCTTCGATGAGGCGGAAACCACGGCCCTGCAGGGCCAGGACGATCAGAACATCGAGCCCGGTAATAAGTACTCCAGGGAGAAGTGGCAGGCCGAAGAGGAGTTTGAGAGCCACTGCGGAGCCGAGAACCTCCGCGAGATCGCAAGCGGCGATAGCGATTTCACAAACGATCCAAAGCGCGATTGATGTACGGCGGGAATAATGCTCGCGGCAAGCCTGGGCCAGGTCGCGGCCAGTGGCGATGCCGAGCTTGGCGGAAAGCGCCTGAAGAAACATCGCCATGAGATTGCTGATGAGAATGACACTGAGCAGGGTGTAGCCAAATTTCGAGCCCCCGCCGATGTCGGTCGCCCAGTTGCCGGGGTCCATATAGCCGACAGCGACAAGGTATCCTGGGCCGGCAAACGCGAGGATTTTGCGAATCCACGAGGCGGTGTGAGAAACGGGGATGGTGCGATAGGCCTCAGACAGAGAGGGTATGCTCACCGTGCGTAGCGTGGCCGACTCTAAGGAAGGGATGGAGGAAGGTTCGCCGCCGGCGACAGGTTCGGGTTCGAGTTGGGGCGGGAACGTGGGTGACATGATCCTTTTTAACTGATACCTGGCAGCTGAATTTTTGTTAACTACGGTAAATATCCATACTAAACTAACCTTAATAGATGAGCTTGTCAATAGGACTGGCGAGAATTGTTCCAGGTTCACAGAGCTTGCCGCCGAGAGCTGCCGCCTGGGGGCGAGCGCAGGAAGTGCAGCTGTGATACCTTCGGACAAGCCATGAAGCGGGCAGAGGATTAAAGGGAGAAGACGATGGAAGAGCAGCGACCTGTGCCAGGTCAAGTGCAAATCAAAGCGGACGAAAAGGAATTGCAGGGGCAGTACAGCAATTTGGTGATGGTGCACCACAATCTAGAGGAATTCACGCTCAATTTTGTTTACATTTTCCCGAATGGCGCACAGGGGAAGCTGCTAACCAGTGTGATCGTCAGTCCGGGGCACGCAAAGCGCATCTGGCGCGCGCTCGGAGAGAATATCTCCCGTTACGAGACGCAGTTCGGGCCAATCAAGGAAGCTCCAGAGGGTAGCGGGCAGCCGCCGAACGTGGGATTCGTGCAGTAAAGCAGAGATTAGAGATTGAAAGTTAGAGCCTGGAGGCGCTGATTCAGGCTTTGCTGCCCACTAGCAAGTTGGCCACGTCACTCCATGCAAGGGCGTATGTCGGTACTAACCCGACCGGCGAGCCGATAACTTCCGGATTGCCCGCCACTCGGGAACAACACACAGATTCCCCCAGATCGTTCCAAGTTGCGCATCAGGTTTGAGCTTAGCGTTCACAGCGCCATGCCGCCGGACACTTCGATTCTCTGACCGTTCACCCAACGATTCTCGTCCGAGAGGAGCGCGGCGATCATCGGTCCGATATCGTCCGGCACGCCCGCCCGGCCAAGCGCGGTCATCTCGGCAACGCGCTTGTTAATCTCAGGATTGTCACGGACCATACCACCGCTGAAATCCGTCTGGATGGCACCGGGAGCGACGACATTTGCCGTGATGCCCCTCGGTCCGAGTTCTTTGGCCAAGTAACGGGTCAGCACCTCGACCGCGCCTTTTGTCGCCCCATAAGCCGAGGTGCCCGGTAGCGCGAAGCGCGCCAGTCCCGACGAAATATTCACGATACGCCCGCCATCCTTAATTAGCGGAAGCAGCTTTTGCGTCAGGAAATACACGCCTTTGAAATGAACGTTCACGATCTCGTCGAATTGCGCTTCGGTGGTTTGGTCGAAATTTGCATGAAGCGAATCACCCGCATTGTTCACCAGATAGTCGAACCGATCTCGTCCCCAACCGTGGAGCGTCTTGCGGACATCCGCCACGAATCCGTCAAAAGCGTGAATGTCACCGGTATCGAGCCGAAATCCCGCTGCTTTTCTTCCCATCGCTTCGACTTCGCGGATGAGTGAGTCGGCCTCTTTCTGATTCGAGCGATATGTAAAAATGATATTGACACCCCGCCCTGCAAGATTCACCGCAGTGTTGCGTCCGAGCCCGCGGCTTCCACCAGTGATGATGGCGACTCTATCCTTCATAGTTTCAACCGTTTCGTTTGCCATAGGTACTCCTTTATTTTTTGCTTCAACTCCGCGTTGCGTTTTGTACAGCATGATCTTGCGACATGTGTTTTGTGCAGTCCACGTGCTTAACGGCGCGCAGGGGCCGCGTGCGTGGTCTGTTCAGGTTCGAAATAGGTCCCTCGTTCAAGGTCGGCAATAATCCCCGGCTGCTTCGGCTGCCATTCCAGCTTTTCCTCAGTTAGCTTGCTTGACGCCGGACTGTCCATACCAACGAAGTGTGCGAGCCAACCAAAGTGGTGGCTGGCCTGCTCGGGCGTCTTGCTGACAACCGGTAAGTGCAGCCGGCGGCCGATCACGCCAGCGATGTCCTGGAAGGGCACGCCCTCGTCGCCAATGGCGTGGTAGCTCGCTCCTGCTGAACCCTTCTCCAGTACGAGCCTGTAGAGACGAGCAGCATCGAGCCGGTGCACGGCGGGCCAGCGGTTAAGGCCGTTACCCACGTACGCTGAATGCCCCTTCTCACGTGCGAGCTTGATGAGAGCCGGAACGAAGCCATGATCGCCGTCCCCATGGACCGATGGAGGAAGGCGCAGCAGAGAGACGCGCACGCCACGCGAGGCCATCGCCGCTGCTGCCTGTTCCGACTTGCGCGGGAAACTGGGAATTGGCGAGTCCTGTTCCGTTGCAAGCGGGCCTTGGCGCTGAAGGAGCAAGGTTCCGGAAGTGACGACCAACGGCCGCTCGGAACCCGCGAGGGCAGCTCCGAGCGTCTCAATAGCGCGTCCATCCTTCTCGGCGGCAGGCGCGTAGTTCGTGAAGTCGTGGATAAAGGCCATGTGGATCACCGCGTCCGCTGCGCCCGCTCCGCTGCGCAAGCTTTCAAGATCTTCCAGCGAACCGCGATGTATATCGGCTCCTGCGGCGGCAATGGACGCGGCTGCGGACTCCGAGCGAGCCAAGGCGAGCACCTGATGGCCCGCGCTGATCAATTCCTGAACAACGGCAGAACCGACAAAACCTGTAGCACCTGTTACGAATACACGCATCACAATTCTCCTTTCTTTCACTCCATGACGATCGCCAACTTCTTATTCCTAAGCTGAAATCCTACGTCTAAAAAGACTCTCCGACGAGTTCTTCGCTTTTCTTCCAAAGCGCCTGCGCAGTAATTGGATCGAGCGCATATCCGCGGACTCCTTCGCTTACGCCCGTGACGGTCACGTGGTCCGGCGCGATCTGGCCGACATGGCAGTTCTCACAATATTGGCCGCCGATCCCATCAGCCGGAGCGACGACACCGGCCCATACCGAAGTTGCGGCTCCTTGAGGAATGGTCTTCCACTGGAAGGGCCCCTTACCCTCATCTGCAAGCTGCTTACCTATTTGCTGAATCAAGTTTTGGAGGAGGCTCGGGTCCATGTAGCGGCCCAGCTCCGTCTGTATGACTCCCGGATGCACAGCTGCGGCACGCACACCACGCTTGCGGTGCCGTTGGTCGAAAGCAACAGCGAAGAGGATATTAGCCGTCTTCGAGCGGCCATAGGCGACCAACGGGTCGTAGGGGGTCCGCTCAAAGTTGGGATCCTGCAGATCTACATTGGATATGCGATGACCGGCGGACGACAAGTTGATCAACCTTCCTCCGGCACGGATCAGTGGCGCAATCCGGTTGACGAGGACAAAGTGACCGAGGTGATTTGTGCCGAATTGCGTTTCAAAGCCGTCCAAGGTGTTGCCAAACGGAGTGGCCATCACGCCGGCATTGGCGATGACCACATCGAAGGGTTCACCTTTTGCGAGTAGTTTGTCGGCGCAGTCGCGCACGCTCTTAAGGCTGCCGAGATCAAGCGCGACCAGCTCGAAGCTCCCACCCTTGGCTGAAGCGTCTTTTCGCACTTCGACGGTCGCCTGCTCGGCCTTCGCCAGATCCCTTGCCGCGCCCACAACATGTGCGCCATGCGCGGCCAGAGACCGCGCCGTTTCCACGCCGATCCCCGCCGAAACGCCCGTGACTAGGATGCGCTTACCGCGCAGATTTACGCCGGACAAAACATCTTCTGTTGTTGAGGTTGCCCCAAATACGTCCACCATTTTGTTCCTCCTTGTACTGGCCCGTTCGAGTTCGGTGTCTACGCCACCGGTATTGACGGGGCGCCAGGACTTAGGTAAAACGGAGAGTGTCTCCGAATCCTTAGATAATCGGAGGCTGTCTCCGGTTACATGGATTTTTGCCATGCCCAAGAAACATTCCCAACCTGCCGGGCGAAAGCCGCGCAGTGACGCGCAGCAAAATCGAGACCGCATTCTGGAAGTGGCCAAGGCGGCCTTCACCCGGTTAGGTGGAGACGCCAGCTTGGATGACATCGCCAAACAGGCGGATGTGGGGCCGGGAACCTTGTACCGCCATTTCCCAACGCGCGATGCCCTGATCGAGGCGGTTTATCACACTGAGGTGGAAAAGCTGGCGGCAGCACAACGGGAACTATCGGCAAACCTGCTTCCGATCGAGGCGTTGCGGGCCTGGATGATGCTTTTCATTGACTACATTGCCGCAAAGAAGATCATCGCATCGGCCCTGAATAGCGTCGGCGGCGGTCCTTCGAGGCTGTACGATTCTTCCCGCGTTCAGGTTAGGGGAGCGATCGATGCACTCGTGAAGACTGCTATGAAGAGCGGCGACATACGCAAAGACCTCGAGCCATTCGACCTGCTTCGCGCGCTGATTGGTGTCTCCGACATAGCCACCGGCCCCGACTGGCAGGAAAGTGCCAGGAGACTCGTGGACATCCTGATCAAGGGTTCGCGGCCAATGAAGTAGAGCCCGGCGACCTAACTCCGGGATTGTCGGCGAACCGGAAGGTATCCGGGTTCCACAGTGCGTATTCGTCGCGAGAAGTCGGCATCTCGCCAGCAATCCAACGGTCACCGCTAGCGCGTTTCTCGGTAGTCATCCAGTCGACAGCAGTTAGAATCAGGATCGCCCCTGACTCAAGAAATCCATAGTCGCGCTTGCTAGGATGCGCTCCGAGTTTTAGCGGGTCTTCTTCGAGACGCGAGCGACCAACTCGTCTAATCTCGAAAGCAAGAGCTTGAGGATCGGAGACTCGTTCGACTTTTTGTAGCCGAGGACCAGCTCGATAGTCGGCGTGTCTCCCTTGAGAGGACGACTCGTTACAGAGGAAGGCAGAAAGTTCTGTGCGTAAGCAGGCAACAGCCCTACGCCGCGTGTCGACGCTATTAAGGACATTCCCATAGAGAGGTGGTCCGCCTCATGAGTTGGCGTAATGCCGATTCCAGAGCGCTTTAAGTAGTTGTCGATGACCAGTCGCAATACCGGAGCCGTTTTCGACACCGTCACAAATGTCTCGCCTTCTAGATCTTTCGCATCGATGGATTTGAGCGCGGCGAGGCGATGGTCACTCGGCAAAACCACCATGAGGGGCTCCTTCACGAGAAGTCGGAACGCCAAGTCCGGGAGCCCTTTTTCCCGCCGTAGAAAGGCAGCGTCGATTTTCCGTTTCGATAGGCCATCCGCAAGCAACGGGGAATATTGGCTCGATATCATCACGTCGATATTGGGTAGTTCGTCGTGCAGGATCCGCAAGGCTTCGGGCATCCACTTCAATTCGTGTCCGGTCAGAAAGCCCATCGAGAAGCGCGGCTTGGCGGGATGAGCGACCCGGCGAGCTGCTTCGGTTCCCGCTTCAACCTGCGCGAGCACCGAGCGGGCGTGTTCGAGAAAGGCTCGACCTGCGGGTGTCAGTTCAATCCCGCGAGCGCGGCGCGTCAGGAGTTGGGCGCCCACCTCGTCCTCAAGATCTCGAATCTGCCGGCTTAGCGAAGGTTGCGACGTGTGCAGCGTTTGCTCTGCTGCCACCGTCAGACTTCCCGCCTCGGCAACCGCGATGAAGTAGCGCAGATGTCGTAATTCTATTCCCCGCTCCCATGCTTGTGAAGCATTTCTCCCAGTTTAACAAAGTATGCCCAAAGGTGCGACTAACGGCCAAAGTTCTAATCCAATGGTGTGATTGGGGTTCGTTAGGCGAGCAGTGATACTTCGGCTCATGCCTGATGAGCATACGTCAACTTGAAGGAGAAACCACAATGTCAAAGAAATTGGAAGGAAAGATTGCACTGATTACGGGCGGCTCGCGTGGCATCGGAGCTGCGATTGCTGAGCGTTTGGCTGCAGACGGAGCGAAGGTGGCCATCACTTACACGAAAGGCGCGGACGCAGCCGCGTCGGTGGTCAAGGAGATCGAACGCGCCGGCGGAAAAGCGATCGCGATTCAGGCGGACGCCGCCGATGCCGACGCGGTTAAAGCCGCGGTCGAAAAGACGTTTGCAACCTTCGGTCGACTGGATGTGCTGGTGAACAATGCCGGCACGGCCATTCCGAAACCGTTCGAGGAGGCGACGCTGGAAGAGATGGATCGCGTGCTTGCCATCAATGTCCGTGGTGTATTCGTCGCGACGCAGGCGGCGCTGAAGCACATGAAGAGCGGCGGTCGCGTCATCATGATCGGTTCGGCCGTGGGTGAACGTGTCGCGGCACCCGGGCTTGTGCCATACGCGGGCACGAAGGGAGCCGTCAAGATGTTCACTCAGGCGCTGGCCAGAGAGATTGGGAGCCGGGGCATCACGGTCAACAACGTGCAGCCTGGTCCGATCGACACGGAATTGAATCCCGCCTCGGGCGATTGGGCGGTGCCACAGAAGGCAGCCACAGCACTCGACCGTTACGGGCGCGTCGATGAAATCGCCGCGACGGTGGCGTTTGTCGCCGGACCGGAGTCCTCGTACATCACCGGTGCGAATCTTACCGTGGATGGCGGAATGAACGCCTGAACCTATGCGGGACGTTTGAGCGAGGCCAGGTGACAGGAGCGTCGTTTGGAATGACGCCTGGCCCCGCGAAAGCGTATCCGGCTCGGGCTGCCTCTGAATGTTACGAGCGGGACATGTTTTACACGTTCGACGCTCGCGGCTACACCTATTATCCCCTCTATGAACAGCGATCGGAGTCGCTTGCTCCCACTCTGCAACAGCGGAAGACTTCTGGTCGTTTGAAAGAAATCCTTGTATCCTAATTGTGCTGGTAAGCATCACATATGCCCGTAGGAGATTTGATGTCCGCGACTAGCGTCCAATTCACAGTTGCAGCACATATCATGGCAGCTCTTGGCTTCCGTCACGGCGAGGAAATCCCTTCGGCGATGCTCGCGGAAAGTGTCAATGCCGACCCCACCTTCGTCAGGAAATCTCTCTCGAAACTCTCAAAGGCAGGCCTGATCGTCACCACGCGCGGTAAGAATGGCGCGAGCAGGCTCACGCGTTCCCCTAAGCGGATAACGCTTTTGGATGTCTATCGCGCGAGCGCCGCACCTACGACATTCGCGATTCATAGCTATCCAGTGGAGAAGAGATGTCCGATCAGCCGCAACATTAAGGGATGCATGTCGTCGGTCCTAAAGAAAGCGCAGGACAGCTTCGAGAGGAGTCTTGATGGAATAACGCTCGCCGATGTGGTTGGGGAAATTCGCCGAGCGAGCCGGTAAATTTTTGGGTGTTATATGTGCATATTATCGTCACATATTAAGAAATGGAGAACCGAATATGAATAGCCTTAAAGACAAGGTCCCTGTCGTAAGGAACGGCATGTATGTGATTTTGGGAGCGAGCGGAAACACTGGCTCCATCATCGCCAATTTCCTGCTATTGAAGGGCGAGAAGGTGCGCGTCGTGGGGCGCGACCCAGGACGACTGCAGCGCTTTGTGCGTAAAGGCGCAGAGGCGTTCACGAGCGGCGTGAGCGATGCGGCTGCGCTCACCAAAGCTTTCAGAGGCGCGCGCGCGGCATATTTGCTGTTGCCGCCGATTACCTCCCGGGAAGACCAAGAGCGAGAGAGCGCCGCGATCGCGAAAGCCGTGAAGGACTCCGGCCTGCGCTACGCGGTGAACTTGAGCAGCTACGGCGCGCATGTCCCGGAAGGCACCGGACCAGTCGCGGGTCTACATTCTTCGGAGCAAAAACTCAACGCGATCAGCGATTTGAACGTTCTGCACCTGCGAGCTGCGTATTTCATGGAGAACAATCTGGCGGCGATCGACATGATTCATGGGATGGGACTGTTCGGGCATGCGCTGCTACCCGACCTGAAGCTGCCTATGATCGCGACGCCAGACGTCGGCGCCTACGCCGCGCAGCGCCTCCTGGACCTGGATTTTTCCGGCAAACAAACGCGCGAACTGCTTGGCGAGCGTGACCTGACGATGACGGAAGCTACGGCGGTGATTGCGCGCGGCATTGGCAAACCGGATCTGCGTTACGAGCAGTTTCCGTACGACCAGGTGCAGCAGTCGTTAGAGCAAATGGGCATGCCGCCGAAGAAAGCCGCGGTGTACATCGAGATGTTCGAGGCCATCAACGCAGGACTCCTCGCTGCGCAGGAGCAGCGCTCGCCCGAGAACAGCACACCGACTACGTTTGAAAAATTTGTGCAGGATGTTTTTGTGGCGGCGTATCACGGAAAGGCTCTCACCGCTTAAGCCAGTGCCTAGGTGGCACAGGTTGCGCCTGGTTGTGGACCAGAAATTCGGGAAGCAGCTTCTGAATATTGCGGATGCGGAGATCTAGCCATGAATAAAACGGCCACTAAGCAGAGTGAGTTGCCCAAGCGTGGTAAGAAACCGAGCACCTATCGCCGTATCGTCACGGCAAATGTAAACGGAAAGGCCGTCGTCCAAAGTGACGAACCGTTGCTAGCCTATGAGTTCAAGACTGTTCCCGGCTACGAGCACACACTCATATGGGTCAACCCGGCGATTCCGGATCTCAGCACTGAACAGAGGTTTGATCGATACCCCGACTCCGTCGTTCCGGGACCTGGCGGTACCAGCCTGCACTTCGTGACCTTTCCGCCCGGTTCGGTCTTTGCGGATCCCTCCTTCGATGCCGAGGCCTCACAAGGAGAAGCGCTCGTTCGTCTGCGAGGATTAGCGGATCACTTCGAAAAGGAAGACCCGGGAATGCACAAAACGAACACCGTCGACTATGCAGTTGTCTACGACGGAGAGATGTGGCTGGAGTTGGACGACGGCGAGACTCTGCATTTGAACCGCGGCGACGTGGTCGTGCAAAACGGTACGCGCCACGCATGGCGAAACAAAGGCAACAAGCCCGTCACAATGCTCTTTTTCTTGAACGGCGCAAGATCTCGCGAAACCTCGCAAGCCTAAAGGAGGACCCGATGAACCATGAAAATAATCTCATGACCGTTAGCCAGTTCGACGGCAACGCGTACAAGAGCTCCCAGGCCGCGGAGCTAACCCTGAACGCGGCGATCCTGCGCGCCGAAATCGCCAGGAGCTACGAAGAGTTTCTGGAGATCTTTGACAAATTTTACGCCGATGATGTCGAGGTAAGCAGTGAAGATTCGCTGGAGACAATCCGTGGAAAGGAGAGAGTGCGTCCCTTTTTATTGAATTTCCTGGTGCCGCTTCACGTAATGGCTGAAGTTGCTGGATTGTCGATGTCAGTTCAGCTGACTCAGGTTCCCCGAGACAGCGCCAATGAGACACACTCCCAATGGAGGATCGACTTAACCGGCGTCGGCGGCAGACGGTGCACTTTGAAGTGGTACGCGATTCGGGGATGGGCGGCGTCCAGGGTTGTGTACGAACACCACTACGGTCATGAGCAGATCGGCGGGCCCCTGACCCAGGACGACTTGAATTTCAATTGGGGTCGTTCGGAGGTCGGGATTCAATCGCCCTCTTGAGGCTTGAACGGGGCCGTGGACCGATTATTGAAGACTGGAGGAAACAAGCAATGGCCAGCGAACTCGAGGAGAAGAACAAGGCACTGGTACTCAGGGCATTCGATGCGCTTTTCAATAAGCGTGACTATGCAACGGCAGAGCAGTTCTGGTCACCGAAGTACATTCAACATAGCGCTCACATCGCTCCTGGTCGTGAAGGCCTGTTCGATCTCATTAAGAGCCTTCCGCCAACGTTGAAGTACGAGGCGGGAACGATCGTGGCGGAGGGCAATTTCGTCATTGTGCACGGACGGTTTTCGGGATTTGGCGCCCCTGTGAATTGGATCGCTGCCGACATCTTGCGCATCGAGGACGGATTACTCGTCGAACATTGGGATGTGATTCAGGATGAGGCCACCGAAGAGCAATCGAAGAGTGGTGCGCCCATGTTCGGACTGACTTTTCCAAAGAACAAATGAAACGGAGTGGTTGACAGGAGACACACCCATGGGAAGCGAAGGATCTTACGTAGCTCTCGGGCTGAAAACGTGGAACGCCCAAATTGATCGCGCGGACAAGCTTTTTGCAGGCTTCTCGTCCGAGGAGATCCTGCGGGAAATAGCGCCTGGCAAGAACAGGCTTCTTTACTTGTGGGGACATCTCACAGCCGTACACGACGCAATGCTCCCGCTATTGTCGCTGGGAGAACGACTTCATCCCGAGTTTGATGTTGCCTTCGTTTCGAATGCCGACAAATCGCGAGCGGACATTCCTTCGCACGAACAAGTTCGCCAGGCATGGAACGCCGTCAATGCTGAATTGCGAAAGGGGTTTGAAAAAATGCCGTGGTCCGATTGGGTCCAGAGGCACTCGGCCGTATCGGAAGAAGATTTCGCCAAAGATGCTTCGCGCAATCGCTTCGCCATCCTACTGAGCCGCACGAACCATCTGTCCTATCACCTCGGCCAAGCGGTGCTCGGACGCAAGTGATCGAGAGTGAGGGATCGGAGGTCGCGAGTTCGGAGCTCAGCATCAACGGAGAAAGACGATGACGAAAAAACTGGAAGGCAAGATAGCTGTCGTCACGGGAGGCACAGAAGGAATTGGGTTAGCTACGGTGAAGCTTTTCGTCAAAGAGGGTGCCTATGTCTTCATCACAGGTCGCCGCCAGAAAGAACTCGACGAGGCCGTGAAGGCAATCGGTACAAACGTTTCTGGAGTTCAGGGAGACGTCGCTAAATTGGCCGACCTTGATCGTCTTTACGAGACCGTCTCCAAACTGAAGGGGCGCATCGATGTTGTTTTTGCCAACGCCGGCGTTGGCGAATTTGTCCCCTTTGGGGCTGTTACCGAAGAGCATTTCGACAAGCTATTCAACATCAATGTGAGGGGAACGCTGTTCACGGTGCAAAAGGCCTTACCGTTATTGAAGGATGGTGGCTCTATCATTCTCAACGGCTCTGTCGCGAGTGTTAAGGGTACTGCCGCCTTCGGCGTCTATGCCGCGAGTAAGGCTGCAATCCGCTCTTTCGTGAGAACCTGGACTACAGATTTGAAGGACCGTCGCATCCGCTCAAACGTTGTTAGTCCAGGTCCAATCAATACCCCGCTGGTGAGTCGGCAATCTGCAGACGTCATTGCGCGGATTGTGTCCACGATCCCGATGGGACGCATGGGAGAACCTGAGGAAGTTGCCAAGGTCGCGTTGTTTCTGGCGTCGGATGACTCCAGTTTCGTCACGGGGATCGAACTGTTCGTTGACGGCGGCAGAGCCCAAATCTAGCCGAAAAGGCGCGAGACTTTTTTCCGGGATCACTAGATAGACGGGCGCGGTGAAACCGAAGAGTTAGCCATCAAATTGGCTCATCCTCGAATCGTCAGCGGCCAACCCGGAAAACGATAGCGGAACTCGAAGAATGCATCTTCGGCAATCGTGTCGAAATAATGGTCGCCAGCAACGAGTCCGCGTAAGCCTTCCATGACGACTTCGAAGAAAGAATTGAGAGCTTCAAAAATCTCGTACTCGCCGTTCGGCATTACGATGTCCTTTCAGTTCACGGACCATCGCCAGGAAATGCATCACGCGCGTAAAGGAGTGACACTGAGCTCGCTCCGGACGATAGGCGCCACTTGCGTGCCAAGGATTTCTATGGCGTGCAGCATTTTTTCGTGTGGCAGCGTAGAGACACCCATTTGGAATGTGACGCGCGAAATGCCACCGAGAACTTCATTCACGTAAAGGATCTTTTTCGCGACCGTTTTGGCGTCCCCGATTAGCAGCGCGCCGGTAGGTCCGCGCAGGGCGTCAAACTGAGCGCGTGTGGCGGGTGGCCAGCCGCGTTCCTTGCCGATTTCGGTAAAAGTGTGCGCATAGCCTGGAAAGAATATCTCCGCGGCTTCGTCCGTGGTGTCCGCGAGAAAGCCGACGGAATGAAGACCTACGGTGAGTTGCTCGGGCGAATGACCAGCGCGACGCCCAGCCTCGCGATAGAGGTCTATAAGAGGCCTGAAGCGTCTGGGCTCACCGCCGATGATGGCAACCATGAGAGGAAGTCCGAGCATGCCTGCGCGAACGAAAGATTCGGGCGTGCCGCCGACACCGACCCATATGGGGAGCGGATCCTGCAGCGGGCGAGGGTAGATTGCCTGGCCGGTAAGGGCCGCGCGGTGTCTTCCGGACCAGTGCACTTTGGTGCTTTCCCGGATTTTCAGGAGAAGCTCGAGTTTTTCCGCAAATAGCGAATCGTAATCTTCAAGACGCAGCCCGAAGAGCGGGTAGGACTCAACGAAGGAACCGCGACCCGCGACAATTTCGGCGCGGCCCCGCGAGATCAAGTCGAGAGTCGCGAACTCCTGAAAAACGCGAACGGGGTCAGAGGCGCTGAGAACTGTGACTGCGCTGGTGAGACGGATATTTTCCGTGCGCGTGGCGGCAGCGGAGAGGATTACAACCGGTGCTGAATCGAGGAACTCCGCCCGGTGATGTTCGCCAATGCCGAAGACGTCGAGGCCGACCTTATCGGCGAGTTCAATCTCTTCGAGTAGATGGTGCATGCGCTCCACCGGGCTGAGCGTGAGACCTGTGGCCGGGTCGGAAATAGCTGCTGCGAAACTGTCGATTCCTATCTGCATTTACGTCAATTCTCCGGGACAACTTTCACTGCGATTGATCGGCGCGTTACGACGCTATGTCATCGTTGGCGCAAACACTGTGGATTGACTCCGGTCCCCAGGCTCTCGGCGCGCTTCCCAATCTTCTTCAATGTCGCTTCAAGAGCTCGCAATTCTTTCGGGCTCGCTTCGGCGAAGACTTTCCTGATTTCGGCGGCGTGTTTGCGAAAAATCGGCGCGATCAATTCTTTGCCTTTTGGGGTGAGCGATACGATCCGGATGCGCCGATCCAGAGGACTCTCGACCCGGCTTACCAGGCCCCTTTCGACGAGGCGGTCAACGGCCGTACTGATCGAGCCGGGGGTGAGGTACACCCTTGGGCCGATCGTATTCACCGGCAAAGGCCCTTTGTTGAGGAGCGCTTCAAGTATCCGGAAGTCGGTATCGTCGATTCCCGTCTCTTCAAGTCCCGCATAAAGATATTTCGCGGCCGCTTGAAAGGCCTTCACCAATACCAGCCAACAGTGAACCGGGTCTCGCGAGTCCTTGTCCATGACGAAACTATTTTGCTCTTTTGTATAACCGATGTCCAGAGGAATGTATCTATATCAATAGACTTGGCATCAATGGATAGTGAAAGAGAGGCACACTGCATATGGAACGGACAAATAAGAAGCTGATCGCCGTTTTCGGTGCTACGGGGCAGCAGGGAGGCGGAGTTGTGCGCGCCCTGCAAACCAGCAGCGAATTCAAGGTACGCGCCCTGGCCCGCGATCCAGACAAGCATCGGCAACTCGCCGAAGAAGTCGTCAAAGGGGATCTGGACCACCCGGAATCACTCAAAGCTGCATTCGAAGGCGCATATGGCGTCTTTCTGGTCACCAACTTTCGGGAAGCAGGTACTGGAGAGTTCAAGCAGGCCACGGCGGCGGTCCGCGCTGCCAAAGATGCCGGCGTCAAACACTTTGTCTGGTCTACGCTGCCCAATGTAGAGGTGATCAGCGGGGGCAAGTTCGACGTTCCCCACTTTACCGGCAAGGCCAAGATTGATCAGGTCGTGAAGGAAGCCGGGTTCCCGCATCATACGTTCGTCATCGCGCCCGGCTAATACCAGAATTTTGTGGGCTTTTTCGCTCCGCATAAGCAGCCGGACGGGTCCGTAGGGTGGGCTCTTCCGCTTAATCCCGATGTGCGTTGCCTTCACATGGGCGACATCCGCGAACTTGGCGATGTCGTCGCCGGGGCATTCGCACATCCAGACCAGGCGGGCAATGGCGAGTATCTGCCCCTCGTCGGTGATTTTCTAAGCTTCAACGAAATCGTTGAGACTCTGAATCGACAGGGCCACCATTTCTCATACAGGCAGATCCCAAAGGAAATTTTCGCCCGTGCTTTTCCGGGTGCAGCGGAAGTAGCCGAGATGATCGGTTACTGGCAGGCGCATACGTATCTGGGTTCGGATTCGTCCGATCAAATTGCGCTCGCAAGGAAGATAGCCGGCCGGCAGCCGACCTCGTTCTCGGCGTGGGCTCGAGTAAGTTTCCCGGCTTCAGAAAACGCCCACTCAACAGCACGCTGATTGAAAACAAACGGAAATCGATTTTAGCCGATGCAGACAAACTTAGTTTGCGCGGCTGCTCGTAAGCGAATTCAGCAAGCAAAAGGAGGAAGTACATGGCAACGGATTCAATCGCAATTTCCAAAGATGTGGAGGCAACAGGCTTTTGGCAGGGTGCAGTGGTCGTTTTAGGACGGTTTTTGTTCGCGCTGATTTTCCTGATGGCTGGAGCCAATCATTTTAACAAGCAAACCATCGGCTATGCGGCTTCGCAAGGTGTGCCTTTGGCTGCGATCGCGGTTCCGCTCTCTGGCGTGCTGGCGATCGCAGGCGGACTGAGCATTTTGCTGGGCTACCGCGCAAAAATTGGCGCCTGGCTCATTGTGCTGTTCCTGGTCCCTGTCAGCTTGATGATGCACAAGTCCTGGACTGTAACCGATCCCATGATGGCGCAGATCCAAATGATTCTGTTCATGAAGAACGTCTCCATGCTCGGCGGCGCACTGCTGATTTCTCACTTCGGTGCAGGGCCGTTTAGTCTGGACGCCCGTCGCTCGCGCTGAACGCGCCAAAAGGAGAAATGCAAAATGCGCAATCAAGCTGAACCATCGAACTTTGCCGCCACCAAACCCCCGATTTCACAGGAGGCTCTCGATCAACTATTTTACGAAGCGCGCACCCACTCCACGTGGCTTCCCGAACCGGTGCCGATAGAACTCCTGCGCAAGGCGTACGAATTGGCACGCCTTGGACCGACCAGTGCCAACGGCTCGCCCGCCAGATTCGTTTTTCTGACTACTCCCGGCGCCAAGGCGCTCCTCAAACCAGTTCTAGCCCCCGGCAATGTCGACAAAACCATGGCCGCTCCTGTGACGGCTATCATCGCCTGGGACACAGAATTCCACGAGCATCTTCCCAGGCTCTTTCCACAGTTTGATATGCGCCCATATTTTGTCGGCAACCACACCCTTATTAACGAGACCGCCTTCCGCAACAGTTCGTTGCAGGCTGCTTATTTCATTCTGGCCGCGCGTGCTCTGGGGTTAGATTGCGGACCCATGTCCGGTTTCAACGCAGATAAATTGAACGCAGCATTCTTTCCGGACGGAAAGTGGAAAGTGAATCTTCTCTGTAACCTGGGCTATGGGGACCCAAACAAGCTCCATCCACGTAATCCACGGCTGAATTTTGAGGAAGCATCCGTGGTTCTGTAGAGGTCGAAATTCGCTAGCAACCAATAGCAACAAAATTCCATGCGCGGCTCGAGTTGGATTCTCAATCGCCGCCTAGCGATCAAGTACATTCGTTGATTGAAAATGGGAAATTGTAATCCGCTCATTTTCCTTCGACAGGATTACCACCTGTCTGGCGTGCATTCTAATTTCGACGCCATCTCTAACAGCTATACTCCGAACGTCAGCCGTGAGAATGCCAATAGATCCTTTCGTCCGGATGAGAACGTCATTCACTTCGAAAGAAGTGAATCTCATGGAGTGTTGGAGCAAATCAGCGAGGATCTGTTCTTTCGTAAGAGTGTCGCCGTTTGGGCGCACAAGAATATAGTCGTCCGCGTAGACCCGCTCGAGTGACGATCTGTCCCCGGACTTTAGCGCTTGTAGAAACTCCGCATAAGATGCCTGGACTTCTTCTTTACTGATCATGGCAACTGAGCTCTCTCTACCACAGTCAGCCGCAAGAGGAATAGCTCGATGTCCATCTGTTACCTCTCGTCCTTGATCCCGATGTGTCGCGAATCGGCTTTCTAGCCCGCCTGCGCACGCGAAAGCACCCGACGTGCGAGTTCGCGTTCGGCTTGGAGCCAATCCTCCAGCTCACCGCCTGGTTGTTCGCCACGTTCGAGATAGATTTCGCGCGCGCGACGTCTGATTTCCTCATCACGCGCCGAGTTCCCTGCAGATGCTTCTTCCGCCGCCACATGGACGGAGATCGCTTGGGGCTTTGTACTTCCATTTCCCTTTGGTTTTGACGACATGCTCATCTCCTTTTTCTGTGTAACTGCGCATTTGCTCTGAAGGGGTGGCACGCCACATTCAGCGCACTCTAAGCGGCCCCATCCTTGGTAACCAGCACCATGCGGAACCGTGCCTTGCCTTGCATCATGCGAGCGTAAGCGTCAGCAGCCTGTTCGAGAGGAACGGTCTCGATCATCGGGCGGATATTCTCCAAGACACTGAAAGCAAGAGTGTCCTCGCTATCAATCGGCGTGCCGGTCAGGCTCCCGTAGACCGAGCGACCTCCAAATACGAGCGGGAACGCATTCAATTGGATCGGCTCCTGCGGTACACCCACCACGATGAATTTCCCTCGGACTGAAAGACCGGACACCAGTGGCCCCATCGCATCACCACTGGAGGCTGTTGCGAGAATCGCTCTGGCCCCGCCCATACGCTGCAACACCGCTGTGGCATCGTCGACGGCAGTATCGATGTAGACGTGCGCGCCCAAATCTTTCGCAAGCTTTTCCTTCTCGCGCCCACGCCCGATGGCGACAGTGCGGAAACCCATGTGCCGCGCAAACTGGACACCAAGATGCCCAAGACCGCCAATCCCCTGTACGGCGACCAAATCTCCAGCGCGCAACCCGGCGTTGCGAAGAGCATTGTAGGTCGTGACACCCGCGCAGAGCAGAGGCGCGGCTTCTGCGGAACTGAGCTCGTCGGGGATAGAGGCAATGCCGCGTGCTTCAGCGATCATCACTTCCGCATATCCTCCATCCACGGTCACTCCCAGGACCACGGGGTTCTGGCAATTCACACTGTCTCCGCGTCTGCACGGTTCGCACACCCCGTCTTCGCCGCCCATCAAGCCAACACCGACGCGTTGACCGATTTTCCATCGAGACACGCCTGCACCCAACGCTTCAATGCGGCCGACGACTTCATGCCCAGGAACACGCGGCAGAGTCAGACCTGGGTAGACGCCCATGACCGTGGCGGCATCGGTGTGACAGATTCCGCACGCTTCAATCCGAATCCGAACCTGGCCTGCTCCAGGCTCAGGAACTGAACGTGCCACCACGCGAAGAACGCCCGGTGCGGAAACTTCCACCGCCTTGTATGTGCTTTTCATTTGTATGTCCTCTCATTTGTGTTTCAATCGGTACCACCCTCAACGGCGGGACAGCTTCATTTCTCATCCCATTGGCGGAACGGCAGTACCAGATAGAGATCGGTTCCCTTAGGCAAGTGCGCGACGTAGGGCATTCCGCTCGATCCGTCACGACTAAACGACTGTAACTCTTTCTGATTTTCGTGAGGACTTACGATCATGATGTGTGGTCCCACGAAGTGGGTTAGCCACACCTCGTTGAAAATGACAAGCAAATACACGCACTTCAGCGCCAAGCGTCGAAAGGAAGTCGTTGCTAAATTAGGTGCGATCGCGAGTTGATGGACCGAATGGACCCAACCTTGATGATCGCAAATAATTGAAGCATAATAGTTTGCACCATTCGTAGAGTGGGCCTGTAGCTCAGGTGGCTAGAGCGCGCCCCTGATAAGGGCGAGGTCGGTGGTTCAAGTCCACCCAGGCCCACCATTTGTTTCGAGTAGGTTCCCGGGTGTTATCCCAAAAACCTCAACCCACAATCCAGCCCACATCTCACTGCACCATCTCCGTATCCACTCCTGGCGCCGTCAGATAGTCCCCCTGCGCCGCCGATCGATCGACGTAGACTCTCTCAGTGAGACTAGTACGGAAGGCCGACTCTTTCATTTGCAAAAATTCAAGCTGCTCAGACTGGGGCCTTGAGATCAGAGACAAGGGAATACAGATAGAGTACGATTCCTACAAACATTAACAAACCGCCCAGCGCCACAAAGATGACGAACGCAATTGGCGTGGACCAAATCAAACACAGTGCTTCAATCACAAGGCCGAGCACTATGAAGGCGCCGGCAACCTGTCGGCGTTTCTCAAGCTGCTTTGCACTCAGCATCACGTACCTGCTTTCCAAAATTTAGCGTCTTTCAGGTGCCCCAGATCGTGCGCCATGTCATGGCAGCCACTAGAGAGACAGGAGAGCTGATTGGATTTGACTGCCGGCAGTGTAGCGGGGTCGGCATTGTGTACCGCTCCTTCCTCAAATGACCTTGCACCAAGATGGCAATGCAGACATTCTCGATTGTTATAAGGTTCGTAAAGCTTGATGTTTTCCGGCCCCGGCGGAGTCCCGAGATAATAGATGGCAACGTGTTTCAGTCCATACAGCTTCACTTTAAGCCCGCCAAACATCGCGTAGTTCGTATGGCAGGAATAGCAGGCTTCATCGGCCGGTACTCTACGATTTTGGAAATGAGATGCGGGAAGATGGGTAGGGTCGTCCACATAAAGACTTTTTCCATACCCGTCCATGGTGTGACAGGACAAGCAGAAAGTTGTACTTTTGGAACGCGCCATTTCTTTGGAAACGCCCAGCAGCCCGCAAAAGATAGGTAAACAAAACATGGCGACAAAGGCGAGTATCTTTCCGCCGCGGGTAGCAGTGATTGCCGGACGAGCGATAAGCACACCTATTACCACGGCACTAAAAAGGATCAGACTTAAGATCAGAATTGTCGCGTCGAGCATCGCTCCGCACCCTCTCCAGGCATGAGGTTAAACGCTGTGCCACTTCCTGCCTTGGCTCGGAATTATTTCAAACTACTTTGCGCACAGCACTTCGACTCTACAACTGGACATCCTTTCTTAGCTTCTGTCACCCAGCTCGACTCAATGCCGAAGATGAAGCCGTTCACAGTTCATAGAGTGAGCTAGCCAATCGTTTCAGTCCACGATCGCGGGCAATAACGTCGAGATGAAGCGAAGTCCAATCCGCCAGAAAGAAGGTCTCGCTCCCCTCCCCATCATAGGTTTTGAGATAGGCTCCGCAGGACTGGCAATAATCGATTCGAAGGTATTTTTCTCCCGCGATCGCAATGGCGGAGAGCCGATGATCGTCCGCACTTTCGCAGAACGGGCACCCAATTCGCCGATATCGCCAGCGCGTGCTGCAGCAACCGCACGAGAGCAGGCGCCTGCGCCCGGGGTCGACGCCGACTAGCTGGGCCATCGCAGGCAGCGATCCGCACGTCGGGCAATACCTGCGAAGCCACTGCTCGTCGTCTCGCCAACCGTCGAAGGCGTTCACCACAGGGCTGAGGAACCGCGCCGTCGCCGTCCACGCCAGATAACGCAACAGCCCTGGGAACGGCGGTCTGAACGTCTCGTCGCCCAGCAGAAAGTCCGCGATGCGGCGCGAGACCCGGGGCTCGCGCTGCAGTTCCGTGTCGAGAGCACGGATCTCCGTTGCGAGCCTTCCCGACGACGTTCCGGAGGCCAGTTTTTCGAGAAGCTCTCCCGCCATTCGCCCACCCGGTTCGAGATCGACATCGGCGGTGGTGCTCGGCAGCAGCGGCACGCCGGCGAGAAAGTCCGCTTGGTAATCCTCCCAGTCGGGAATTCTGGCGTCGAAGATTTTGATCCCTGCCGTCGCGTGATCGACTCGCGAGGACAGGTCGGCGAGCGGCCGTAGATACGAATGCGCCTCCAACCAAAGATCCAGAGTCATCGGCTTAAATGTGCCTCGCCGGGCTCCGCCCGGGAGAGAACCGGCATAAGGCGGGCCACCAGACCGAAGAGGAAGATCGTCGCGGCGATCAGACCGATCGAAATCCCCCACTCGACGATCGACGGCGCGTAGCCCTCCGGTGCGCGCCAGGGCATCCGGCCCCGAAACGTCATCGCGAAGAGGACGACGTTCATGCGGTTGTAGGTTACGCCGAGGACCGCGAGGAGGGCCGCGACGAAGAGCACGTCAGCACGTTGTCGAAACGACCTGCGGGCCAACAGGACGAGCGGAAGCACGCCGCCGAGGAGGATCTCGGCCGCGAAGGCCAGGCCGAGCCTTCCGGAGAAGGCTCCGGAGAGCTGGTTGCGGAGCGCCATGTCTCCGAGGCGAAACACGAGGTAGACGAGAAGCGCCCAGAACGCGATCTGTCCGACTGATGCGAGCCGCGTGATCTCGAGCGGGCGCCGCCATCCCTTCGAAATCCACATGTCGATGAGTATCACGAGCGCGGTGCCGGCCACGATCGACGACAGGAAGAAGGAGACGGGCATCACGGGAGACCACCATTGCGGGGCGAGCATGTTCGGCATCAACAGATACAAGGAGCCGAGCGAGCTCTGGTGCATGGTCGACAGCGTGACGGCGGCAATGGCGAGCATGATCGGTTCGGCCCTCTGCTCCCGCGCGCGGAACATCCACGCGAGGGCGCCGAAGATCACGGCCGTTGCGAGGGCGTATACCAGGTTGCGGGAAAGCAGGTAGACGAACAGCGTCACCACTGCCGCCACGTAGACGCCGTTCCATTGCCGCCAGGACGCTGCGGCCCGCGGGAATCCCCAATGCTCAAAGGGAACCGGAAGGAATTCGAGCATGAGGATCGTGACGTAAAGGCCGACACACCACGAGACCTCGAACATGGCCGAGTGCTCCGGAGACTGCAAGCCGAGCTGGTAGGAGTGCCAGGGCAAGCCGAGGTCGGCGATAAGAGTAACCATCACGAAGGAGTAGCTCAGGAGGCCCGTTAGGACGGCTGTGCGACCCAGCCCGTAGAGGTCTTTTCGCTGGAAGACATAGATCACGCCGGCCATCGCGAACGCGCCCGCGGCCACCGCGATCCACACGAGGTCGAAGAGGATCCACAGACCCCACGGGTAGGTGTCGGACAAGTGAGTGCTGCCACCGAGCCCCAGGGCAAAGCGCGCGACCAATGAGACGCCGCCGAACGCCATAAGCAGGAGGAGGACCCAATTGAAAGAGGTCATCAGCTTGTTCCTGAGAGGCTCGAATTCGATGTGGCCGTGCTCTCCGGAATGCTTGGACGCAGCCGATCCGTCTGCCACCGCCTGAGCCCTCTTCCGGAAGAAGGCATACACGGCCCCGAGAAGAGCGCCTACGGTCATCACGGCGGGGGGAACGGCGCCAAGCGCCGCGCTGGTGAAGGCCGGAAATGGCTTCTCACCGTACGTCGGGAAGCCGAGTTTCTCGAACGGCACGGCCGACAGGTAAACCACGCTCGTCCCACCCAGCTCCTTCTCTCCGTAAACGTGGTCGACGTACTTGTCGGGCCGGTCGGAGATCCGCTTGTGCGCGAGCGCCAGCATCTCGTCGCGGGTTCCGAAGCGCAGGGCGTCGGCGGGGCACGCCTTGACGCAGGCTGGAGTCGCGATGCTTTCGGCGAACCGCTTGCCCGCGTCGTGGGACAGCGGATTCCCGTTAAACGCGACCGGTGCCGGCTGATCGGCGCGGTCGGCGCAGTGCGTGCACTTCGAGATCTTAGGGGCGAGGGAGTTCCATTCCGCAGTCGGCACGTCCCAGGGACAGGCCAACAGGCAGTAGCGACAGCCGATGCATTTATCAACGTCGTAAGACACCGGACCGTCAGCCTGCCGGTAGAGCGCCGTCGTCGGGCAGGCGGATGCGCAGGCCGGCTCGAGGCAATGGAGGCACCGCTGCATCACGAAGGCGGAATCCAGGCCTCCCGGCTTCTGCGGGTTCTCCATCTCGTGGAACGCGATGAGGGTGTAGGTCTTCGCGCTGAGCGTCGCCGGGTTTTGGAAGCCCAGTTCGGCCTCCAGCTCGGTCTCCTCGCCCTCGCGTTCGTTCCACTGCTTGCAAGCTACCTGGCACGCCCGGCAGCCGATGCAGTTGGTGATGTCGATCAGCGTCGACTTAATCGGGCCCGCGGCAGGAGCGTTCGTCATGTGTGTCTCCTCGGGGATCCGGATCTTCGCGTAGCCAAGCGGCCGGCCCTGACCACGTTGACGAGGCACGCCTTGGTCTCCTGTGTTCCCGCTCCAGGATCTGCGGCATCGATAGTGATGTGGTTAACGCTCGGGCCGGTCGACAGCCCTTGGTATCCCCAGTTGTACGGCATCCAGACGACGGTGACCTCGCGGTCGCCGATTTTCAGCTCCTTCATGCGGGGCGTGACGAGGGCCTTGACCTCAAGCTCACCGCGCGCCGACGATACCCGGACCCAGTCCCCCGATTTCACTCCGAGCTTCTGGGCGAGGGCTGACTGGCATCTCCAGAACCGGTTCGGGAATGAGTTCGTTGAGCCAAGGGATGTTCCGCGTCGTCGAGCCGCCGCACCAATGTTCGGCGACCGTGGACGTCATCAGCACGTAGGGGAACTTGTCAACGGTGCCGATCGGCTGATGCGTCGAGACGCGCGGATACTTGAGCATCGGGTTGCTCTTGACGCGGGGGTGAAGAATATTTTCCACCGGGCTCTCGACGGGCTCGTACATCTCGGGAAGCGGACCATCCTTTGGCACATACGCCACATCGCGCGGATACCCCGGATGTTTCTCGTCCGGGTCCGAATAGACGGCGGCGAACAAACGCCCGACGCCCTCCGCGCCCAGGTGGAAGGCCCGCTGGCCGTTCGGCGTGGCCGGCCCGTCAGTCAGGACGGGGACGTCCGGTACGTCGTATCCCGCCCAGCGTTTCGCATGTTCGTCCCACCAGACGATTGGTTTCGAGCCCGGATAGGGCTTGCCGTTCTGGTCGCACGACGCCCGGTTGTAGAGGATGCGCATGTTGTTAGGCCAGGTCCACCCGAAGCCGGGATAGAGGCCGAGGCCTCCCGGATCCGTTTGGGAGTCGCGACGCTTCGAGAGGTTCTCGCCGTTGGCGAAGACGCCCGCGTAAATCCACGCGCCGGACGACGTGGAACCGTCGGCTCGAAGATCGCTGACCTTGCGTACGAGATCGCCCGCCTTTAGGCCTGTTTCCGGGTTGTCTCGCAGGGCGAAGCCATTGATCTCGCGCAGGACGTCCTCGGCCGTGGTGTAGTTCCAGAAGGCCTTCCGGATGATCTCGTCTCTCGGCTCCTTCGAGTCCTTGACCAGATCGCGCACCTTGCGGAAGACGAGGTCCACGATCTCGCCGTCAGGTTTGGACTGCCCCGGAGCCTTCACGGCGGCGTGGCGCCATTGCACCATGCCGCCCGAGTTGCTGATGGTTCCATTCTTTTCCATGAAGAACGCCGCGGGCAGCAGGATTACTTCGGTGGAGATGGACTTCGGGTCGACTCCGGGCCGGCGCCAGAACGCCGCGGTCTCGGTCTCCCAGATCTCCTGGACCACGAGCGTCTCGAGCTTCGCCATCCCGTCGAACGTCAGCCTGAGGTTGGGCACGGTGACCGCGGGATTCTGGCCGACGATCCAGAGGAGCTTCAGCCTCCCGGCGAGGGCATCCTCGAACATCGCCAGGGTGCCGTAGTCCTTGGAAGCGTTCCGCTTGGGCAGCCAGGAATAGGCATAATCGTTCTCGGCGGTGGCCGCCTCACCGAAGAACGCCTTGAGCGTGTTGACGAGGTACCGGCTATCGGCGATCCCGTTCTTGCGCACGTAGTCGTGGATGGTCGGCTCGGCGTTCGACGCAGAGTTGAGATAGCCCGGCATGTAGTTGTAGAGCACCGCCATGTCGCACGCGCCCTGCACGTTCGGCTCGCCGCGCAGCGCGTTGACGCCGCCACCCGGCTTGCCGATGTTGCCAAGCAGGAGTTGCAAGATAGTGAACGCGCGGATCCCCTGCACGCCGGTCGTGTGCTGGGTCATCCCGAGCGCGTACAGGATGGATCCCGGCCGGTTCTTCGCCATCGTCTCCGCGATCTGCTTGATCTGTTCGGCTGGAATGCCGGTGATCTGCTCGCCCTTCTCCAGCGTGTACCGTGAGACGAAGGTCTTCAGACGCGAGAAGACGCAGTGCGGGTCATCCAGGCTCTTGGCGACACGGGGCTTGCCCCTGGCATCGAGTTGATATCCCCAAGTCTCGGTGTGGTACTTGTGGTTCTCCGCGTCGAACCCGCTGAAAACACCGTCCTTGAAGTCGAACGCCTCATTGCCCAAGAAGAGGGCGTTGGTGTGGGTCACGACATAATCCTCGTCGTACAGCTTGTTAACTAGGATGTGGTTGATCATCGTGTTCTGGAAAGCCGCGTCGGTTCCGGGCCGGATGCGCGCGTACACGTCCGCTGCCGCGGAGGTCCGAGTGAATCGCGGATCGACGTGGATGATCTTCGCCCCGTTCTCCTGTGCCTTCCGGATCCACTTGAAGGCCATGGGATGGTTCTCGGCCACGTTGCTGCCTTCCACCAAGATCGTCTTGCAGTTCTGGAGGTCGATCCAGTGGTTGGTCATCGCCCCCCTTCCGAACGAGGCCCCCAGACCGGGGACCGTGGGGCTGTGTCAAAGTCGGGCCTGGTGCTCGACGTAAGCCATGCCGAGCAGCCGGGCCGCCTTCTGGAAGAGGTAGCACTCCTCATTCGTGTTCTGCGCGCCGCCCAGGAAACCGATCGCATCCGTCCGATTGACCGGAACCTCCTTGTCGCCGACCTTCTCGGTAGCGATCCAGGTTGCGTCGCGCGTCTTCCGAATCTTCTGCGCGACCCGCGCAATCGCGTCGTCCCAGGAGATGTCCTCCCAGTGGTCGCTGCCCGGCGCCCGATACCGCGGCGTTTGAAGCCGGTTCGGCGACTTGTGTGTCGCGAACATAGAGATGCCTTTGACGCACAGCGACCCGCGGTTCACGATGTGGTCGTAGTCGCCTTCCATGGAAATCAGCTTACCTTCACGTACGGCGGCAACCATGCCGCACCCGCACGAGCAGAAGTTGCACGAGGTAGTAAACTCACTGATGTTTTCGAGCTTTAGCTTTTGTGTGGCGGCCCTCACCGTGGCCAGATCAAGGAGGTCACCAATTGCCAGCCCTGCGCCACCGCTTACCGTCAGCCGTAACCAATCTCGGCGGTTGATTGATGTTAATCCCTCTGTCCTCGGACCACCCTCTACTTGATCTTGAGCATCGATTCCCGTTCTCGGATTGCCGCTCGCGTCCATAGTTAGAGCTCTCTTGCCATGGGGGTGAAGGAATTGTCCGCGCGATGGCCTTGGTCTGCGACCCAAATCTGCTGCCTGTTTTTGTCCATAGGCTGAGTACTCTGGTCGCATAAACAATATGTCCACCTTTGGAGCCGTTAAGAACTGTCATTTTTGACAGGTTCTTTTTTGTCATGGTCTCTGTACTTTCCCGCATGTGTAACCACCTGCGTTAATTAGCAGAGCCGCACCGAGGTGGCGATTGACTCTGTTCAAAAAAAGCTTCCCTGCGGTGCGTGTCGTGGTGACGGCAGCTTTGTGTTTCTTCGCTCCGTTCGTTTCAACGAAACAGGGCAGGGGCGATCCAGGCTCTCCGCAAAACGCCAAGACTTACCAGCGGTCCACCGACCCTTCGCTCTATGTTGGTTCCCAAGTGTGCCAAAGCTGCCACGAGGACACGCCCACCAAGGATTTCTACAAGAACTACGAAGCTTCTCCGCACTTCGTGACCACGATGGATACCAAGAAAGGGCCACAGTGGCAGGGTTGCGAGGCTTGTCATGGGCCGGGCAAGGAACACGTCGATGGAGGCGGAGACAAAAGTAAGATTTTTACCTTCAAGGACGTTTCGGCACAGGAAGTGAGTGCCCGCTGCCTGGATTGCCATCAGTATGGCGAAGAGCACGCAAATTTTAGCCGCTCCGCGCACCTGCAAAATAACGTCGGGTGCACCGATTGCCACTCGCCCCATCACGCCAAAGAAAACCAGTTTCTGATGAAGGAAAAGCAGCCGCAGCTCTGTTACGGCTGCCATCTCGAAACAAAGCAGCAGTTCACACGTACCTTCCATCACCGTGTTAACGAGGGATTAGTGAAATGCGACGACTGCCACAATCCACATGGTGGGTTCCTGGTTCGCCAGGCGCGAGCGACTATCTCCCAAGACACCGTCTGTTTCAAATGCCATACGGACAAAGCCGGTCCCTTTGTCTTCGAGCATCAGGCAGTGAAGATCGAAGGTTGCATTTCCTGCCATACGCCTCATGGCTCGTCCAACCCGCGCTTGCTCAAGCGCAGTCAGGTGAACCTGTTATGTCTTGAATGCCATTCGCTCACTGTGGACGCCGGAGCTCCCGCCGTACCTACGTTTCATAAGCAAGACCAGAAGTATCAGGCGTGCACCCTTTGCCATGTGGCCATCCACGGCTCCAATTCGAGCAATGTGTTCTTCAAGCCTTGAGGAGGTGGGCGATGCGTAGAGTCGGAACCGGCTTCGAATACCTCTTTTGCTGCTTTCCGAATGCCTCGATCTTTCTTTTCGGCGCAGCTCTACTCCTGCTTTCCGCAAAATGTTGCTCCGCACAGCAGACAGATCCGGAAGGCGTTGAGCAAGGAAATTACAACATCAAACAATCCGTGGAATTCGGCTACCGCTTCACCGACGTTACCGGTAGCCAAACAACTTATGACACGTTCGTGAATCTCCAGCAAGGTCCGCGATTGCTCGACTTCACAACCGAGATGAGATCCCTGAACCATGAAGGTGTGTTCTTCGATCGACTGTCCTTCAGCAATTTCGGTTACGGCGGAGACCCCCAAAATGTATCCAGGCTGAACATCAGCAAGAACAAGTGGTACAACTTCAGCGCGCTCTTCCGTCGGAACGAGTACGCATGGGATTATTCGCTGCTCGCGAATCCGTTGAATCCAGTCACACCGACGTTTGCGAATGCTCCTCCGGGCTTTACTCCGATTATTAGCACGTCGCCTCACCTCTTCAGTACACGCCACAAACTCAGCGATTTCGACCTTTTGCTACTCCCACAATCCAGGGTTCGATTCCGCTTTGGCTACTCACGAGGGATTTTCGAAGGCCCGGGACTCAGTTCCATCCATCAGGGCACCGAGCAGTTACTGTTTCAAAACTATAAGACAACGCAAAACAACTATCGTCTCGGTGTCGATTTCCGATTCTTGCCGAAAACCAGCATCAGCTATGACCAGATCTGGAGCTATTACAAGGGAGACACCGGGGCCACCGATCAGAATCAGCTCTTTGCACTTTCTAGCGGAGCTCTCGTGGACATAGGCGTTGTGTTGAACGCCGGAGCGAGTCAGCCTTGCTCCAGTACCTTCCTCGCGGGAGGTGTCGTCAATCCCGTTTGCAATGCTTATTTCGACTACCTCCGCCACGGCAGGACCCGTACCAATGCGCCTACCGAGCAGCTGAGCCTGCAGTCGAACTACCTGCCGGGCTGGGATCTCTCGGCCAAAGTGAGTTATACCAGCGGAAGCACCAACTTGTTTGACTGGCTCGAGAATTGGAACGGTCTCGAGTCAAAATCGAACACACGAGGCGAAACAATCACTGGGCCGGTCTCCGGCGAGCGCGTCGCGACAACAGCTGATTTCGGGGCGACCTGGCACCTAACCGGCAAATTGAACTTCATCGATTCGTTCCATTATTCGAATTTCCATAACCCCGTCGAGTTTGACCCCTCCACGTGTTCCTTTTTCGGCCCGAATCTCCTTACGCCCCCGACCGTTTTTTCGCCCGCGGCCGCCTTGCCGCTCACTTGCACGGCGCCCTCGGGCGCTCTTACCGGCACACCCACACACACCTCAAAATCCGGTCCAGATCTTTCACTCGCCGAGTCCAGCCTCTTCCTGAAACAGGATGAAAAAACCAATCTTGCAGAACTCGAGTACCAATTTTCGCCGCGGCTCGGAGCGCGGCTGGGATTTCGCTACCGCCACCGATCGATCAACGACAAAGACTTCGAAGCGATCTCCGAAGTCTTTTTCCCGGACAATGCCAATCGTGGGGACTGCGCTCTCGAGAACGGCGTGCTTCCCGTGGGCTGCACGCCCAACGGAGACGGCTCATTCACATTCACAACTCCACGACCCATCGAACTCGACACGGGCGAAACTTTCATTAACGAATACTCTGGCGTCTTCGGCATTTGGGCCAAGCCTTTGCCGGCCTGGAAGATTAGCTTCGATACCGAATTAATGAGCGCGGACAACACGTTCACGCGCATTAGTCCGCGGCAGTCGCAGGAATATCGTGTTCGTTCGACATACAAGCCTGCCACCTGGCTGAATCTGAGCGGATCCATCACGATCTGGGAAGCTCGCAACAACGTACCGGAGATTGACAACCTTCAACACAATCGTTTCTATGGTTTCTCGGCATTGTTGCAACCGAGAGAATCTCTCGGGCTGGAGTTCGGCTACGACTACAATGACGTCTTCTCCCAAATTCTGATCTGTTACGTCACCAGTGTTCCGCCTCCCGGATTAAGTCAATGCCCCGGGTCGTCACTGGTGCAGCAGCTTTCGACTTATACCAATACGTCCCATTATGGCTACTTTGCCGCGAACTGGTCGCCTTGGAAGCGCCTTACGCTGCATGTAGGTGCGAACCTTACCGGCACGAATGGTTCGGTGTTGATTATCAGTCCTAACGCACCGTCGGGGCCGCTCAATTCATTTTGGGCTCAGCCTGTCGCAGGCTTCGAATATGCGTTTGCAAAAGGATGGACCGGAAAGGCCTATTGGGGTTATCACGGCTATCACGAAGATCAGACTCCCCAATCGCCTCAGGACATTTTTGTTCCACGCAACTTTCATGCAAATTTGGTCACCCTCTCTCTTAGGTATGCGTTTTGAAGAAGTCTCTATTCTAGTTTGGAGAAACTTGCACGATGAAAACCACATCGATCTCGAAAATAATTTGTATCGCAACCGTTGTTGTTGCTCCACTTCTGCTCTGCACCAGGACCAGGGCGGACGACAAGAGCGCTGCAACTTACAAAGCGAAATGCGTGACATGCCACGGCGCTGACGGAAAAGGCGATACGCCCGCCGGTAAGAGTACCAAAGTGCGTAGTTTCGCGGACCCGGAGGTAGTCAAGGCGAGCGACGACGATCTCGCCGGGATCATCGAAAAGGGCAAAGGTAAGATGGCCGGCTATGGCAAGAGTCTGAAGCCGGACGAAATCAAGGACATGGTGGCCTACATTCGTAGCTTGGCAAAGTGACCTTACCGAAAGGCCCTCGCCTTATTTGCCCTGCCCGTTCTTTGCGCAGGAATGGGAGCCTCCGCTCCTGCAGGATGTGTAGTAGGGAAGACTAAACAAGGAGGAAATGATGAAGAGAGTTTTGTTAGGAGTAGCAATCGTAGCAATATTGTGGCTGGCAGGGTCCGTTTCGCGTGCTCAAGATTCTGCCAAGGGCGAAAAGACTTTCAAGGCAAAATGCGCTGGTTGCCATGGCGCGGACGCTGCCGGCAAACCGACGGTGAAGTCGCCCTCGATCAAGGGCAAGAGTGCCGAAGAAATCACCAAGGTGTTCTCCGCTTCGCCGAAGCACGCTAGTCTAAAAAAACTGACGTCGGCAGAGGTGAATGATCTCGCTGCTTATCTCGCAACTCTGAAGTAGTTAAATATCTTCGCTGATGTGCCTGCCTCTGCAGGCGTCATCTTCAGATACACCTGCAATGCTTCAGCGAACATTTCGTGGACATCCGCGATAGCGAATCAATATTATCTCTAGCTACGTCAAGGGCAGCGAATTCGGAGCACAGCTATGCCTTCCTCTGAAAAACTCGACACCCACCACAAAGCGCTCATCCTGAACCTCGATCCGTCCACCTTCGGTTCTTTCGCCGAAATCGGCGCAGGACAGGAAGTCGCGCGCTGGTTCCTTATAGTGGGCGGCGCCTCCGGCACCGTCGCCAAAACTATCTCGGCATACGACAAGGAAGTCAGCGACGATCTCTACGGCTCCGGTTCGCGCTACGTTTCCATGCAGCGTCTTGAAGTAATGTTGGAGAACGAGTGGGCCCAATTGCTTACGCAATTGGAAAAAACTCGCGGGTCGCAGACTCGTTTCTTTTCCTTTGTTGATACCGTCTCGGCGCGTAACTTCGCCGGAAGCAACGACCCCCATGGCTGGATAGGTCTGCGGTTCCAGTTGCAGCCAGGCGGCCCACCCAACGATATTCTGCTGCACATTAACATGCGGGATCCCGCTAATGTCCTTCAGCAGGAGGCCATCGGTGTTCTAGGCGTCAATCTCATCTACGCCGCGTTCTATCAATTAGAGACAAAAGAATCGTTTTTCGCCGGCCTGGCACAAGACGTCGTAAAAGAACGAATCGAAATCGACTTCGTTGATTTGCGCGGCCCCGCGTTCGCCAACTGGGATCGCCCCACGCTCTTGGCATACCTCGTGCAAGCAGGACTCGCAGAGGCTGTGTTCTTCGCCTCTACCGGCACCAGTGTCCCTCCCACTGAGGTCCTGTACAAAAAAGCCATTGTGCTCGCGCCGGGATACTTCGGGCATGTGGACTCCGCTCACGGGCAGATTCATGCTCAAGTGCTGGCGGCAGGAGTTCAGGAACTTCGCCAGGAATTGGGGGAATCCAGCTCCGCACCGATTGGCATCTTTGCCCTCTCTGCGGCTCCGCTTGGGTCCGAAGCCTCAGCGCCTGAAATCCCCGACCTGCTGCGTCGTATCGGTGCACTTCTCGCGCAAGGTGGCAACGTGCTCTTATTTCGCCAACGTGAGCTCTATGCCATGACGGCCCTGGTGAATCGCCACACAAAAGCACCCGTGCGCTTCGTCGCAGGTCTTTCGCTCTTGATCCGAGCCTTTGATGATTCCTACTTCAATCTAGAAGGCAGACGTCTAGAAGCTCTCTCTCGTCTCTTTGCGCAGAATGTGCGCATCTACGCCTATCCTATGACTTCGGTGAATTTGCAGGAAGCGATTAAAGGTTTCTCGCCCACTGGTTTGGAATGGAGTGAAACGAACGGTTGGGTCTCCGCCAAACAACTGCGTGTCGCACCTCCTCTCGGCCATCTCTATGCGTATCTTCTCGCAAGCAATTTCCTCGTCCCTATGCAAATTCCCGTACCCGTTGCGGCCTGAGCCGCGCCAATAATGGCCCATACCGCAATCAGAGGCCATGGGGTTGCATGGAGGCTTCGCATGTCCTTTCGCTCTGCTTCCACTGCCGTCCTGATTGCGTTTTGAAGACGTATTACTGAAGCCTGAAGAATGCACACTGTCAGAAATGGCAGTTCTAGAAGAACGACTCCTATGAAATAAATGTAAAGACAACTGACAAGTAGGTGGTGTCACCATTGTGGGCATCTTGCCCTGCCGATTGACCGAAAGACCTAACGGCTGCGGCCTCATCGTCTTTCCATGTCTGTACTAACTACACGTGATGTCGAATTGCTGACTTATAGGCTGAGCACGTTTAACAGGCATTCGGCCAGTCAAATGGCAAGGTGGGAGCAGGGAGGAATCCTGTGAAAAGGTGGTGGATTTGGAAGGGTCTGGCGTTAGTGTTGCCGCTTTTAGCTATCTTCCTATTGTGGAATCACGGCGTCGGTGCAGCAAGACGCGCACGCCGACAAGCAGAAAGCTCGGCAAGGCCGGTCGCACTACCTCAGCAACTTAGCTCTGATGGCCAAGCCTCCTTGCGAGGCATCATCCAGTCCGGAAATCTCTCGGAACTGCGCTGGCCTGACTTTAGCGATTATGGCAAGCACGTGCAGAAATTTTACGAGTCGAACGGGTATTCCCTTTCGTGGATCAGGGGAATGCAACCGACTGCGCAGGCTCGGCAGTTAATTTCGATTCTGCTAAAAGCCGAGCAAAAGGGATTGGCCGCCGAGGACTATGACGGGCCACGTTGGGGCGACCGACTGGCGAAACTCAAACCCGCCGCCGTGCAACCATCCGAAGCAGATGCGGTGCGATTCGATGCCGCGCTCACCGTTTGCATGATGAGATATGTCTCGGACCTCCACATCGGTAAGGTGAATCCGAAGCATTTTGATTTTGGCCTCGACGTCGAGACTAAGAAATACGATCTGCCCGATTTCCTGAAAGCAGATGTTGTCGATTCCTCCGATGTTGCTGGCGCCCTAGCAAAGGTGGAACCTCCCTATCCTGGATACCAACGCACGATCCAAGCCCTGCACTCTTACTTGGAGTTTGTGAAGGAATATGATTGGAATCAGCTTCCTGCCATACAAAAAACGATCGCACCGGGCGACTCCTATTCGGGAGTCCCTCAACTGAGTAAATTGCTCCGGCTCGTGGGCGATCTCTCTGCCGACGCGAACGTTCCCGCCGATGGAACGGTCTATCAAGCTCCACTGGTGGACGCAGTCAGGAGTTTTCAGCGCAGGCATGGCCGAACCCCGGATGGACGAATCACCGCGCAAACCCTGGCCGACCTCAATGTTCCTCTCACAAATCGAATACGCCAGATGCAACTTACTCTCGAACGCTGGCGGTGGCTGCCCGTTGGCCTCCACTCGGCTCTCATCGTCGCGAACATCCCCGAATTTCGCCTCCGTGCATACGATGAGAACTACAAGATTGTGCTGTCGATGAATGTCGTGGTGGGCAAAGCCTATGCCCACGATACCCCTGTATTTACAGACGCCATGCAATACGTCGTGTTTCGGCCGTACTGGAATGTTCCCTATTCCATCGCCAAAGCTGAATTCATCTCGCGCCTCGCTCGCGATCCCGACTACTTGGCTAAAAAGGGATTCGAGGTAGTGAACAGCGGCCAGGATGTCGTCACGTCGGGAGCGGTGACGGGCGACATCCTCGCCCAGCTCCGGGCAGGGAAACTTTACATACGACAATTGCCAGGCCCTAAGAACTCACTAGGGCTTGTGAAATTCATCTTTCCGAATAGCTCTAATGTGTACATGCACGATACGCCCGCACAGGAATTCTTCGCGAAATCGCGACGCGATTTCAGCCATGGTTGCATCCGTCTGGAAAAGCCGGCCGATCTGGCTGTGTGGGTCCTGCGAGACACTCCGGGCTGGGACATGGATCGCGTCCGCGCGGCGATGAATGGAACGCCAAATCAGCAGGTAAATCTGGCCAATCCGATTCCAGTGTTAATTCTGTATGGCACCGTTATCGTAACCGAGGATGGAATCGTTCATTTTTACGACGACATCTACGGGCACGACGCTACGCTCGAAAAAGTTCTTGCCAAGGGTTACCCGTATCCTGGTTAATCGCTGGCGATGAGATTCGCAGGACAGTCGAAACACCACTGCCGAACGCGGCCGACGTCCAAGTGGATGAAGTTCGAGTGAGGATAGTAGCCCACACCGCCGCGAGCCAGAGCGAGAGCTGCCTTGCGCAGTTTGAGCGTGTCGATGCCAGGCATCCGCAAATCGATAGCTTCCGCCTGAATGTGAAGGCTGTTCTTTGCGACTCCAGCGGTACGAGCGCGGAGAGATTCGTTAGTAGAAGAGGTACGGTAGCCGCAGACGACCTCGATCTCGCCGCCTGGAAGGCCGACCAACGCGGTGAGATCAGAGAGGATATCGTACAGGCGCGGATCAAAATGGCGAACATCGCCGGTCCGATGATCGCGCAGGAAAAAATCGAGCTTGGCGAGCGCCTCCGGAATGTATGCCTCGCCGCGGCGATAAACAATGTCAATACGTTCACCGGTGTGCGTGTTGTAGAGCAGTAAGAGATGATCGTGGCTATCAGGAGAAGATGTCCGCTGAGAGGACACCTCGCGCGCTTGAGGGCGCGCGCCGACTGACAAGATCAACAATAGCATTGTGCCCGTAACCCAAGGGCGGCACGAAATTCCTTTAAATGTCTGCATCTGTCTCTCTTTCAAGCCAATTTAGCACACGGAAGCACATTGCTTCATTGCTCCAAGTCAATCAGGCTTCAACGCTTCCCGACGTAGCAAAATCACCTGTCCAATCATGACCGCGCGCTTAGGCCCGATTCGGGCCGAGTTTGAAACCCGAAAATTCGTAATCGGAAGTTATTAGAAGGAAGAACGCCTGGCGTGACGTATCGTTAGCGTTTCGGTCTAATTCTGGTGCTGGCTGGACATTCGCCTTACGCGGGTGCGACATCAACTTCGGCTCGACCTTGTTCTCCTTGCAATACTCGCCGCAGCCGTTTGCGGGCTTTGTGAAGCTGCGATTTTGAACAACCCGTCGAGCATCCTAAGAGCCCAGCGATTTCGTTGTGCTGGTATCCGCAGACGTCGTGCAGCAAGAAAAGCTGTTTGTAACCGGACGGCAACTTGCGGATCGCGCGCATGAGGTTGAGCCGTTCGATCGCGCCCAGCATCGAAGTGTCGCTAGGACCGAGTTCACGTGAACGTTCGCCATTCGGGCTGTAGCGCTCCAAGTCTTCGGCTAGAGCTTCAGTCGGCTTTCTCCGGCGTATATGCATCAAGACAATGTTTACAGTCACTCGATGCAGCCAAGTGGAAAAACCTGCCTCTCCGCGGAACGTGCCGATCTTTCGAAAGAGCTGCAAGAATGCTTGTTGTGTAAGATCTTCGGCTTCCGCTGAATTCTTGATCATGCGTAGACACACTCCGTATACGCGTCGGCAATGCTTCTTGTAGAGGTATTCGAAAGCGTCCGCGTCACCACCTTTGGCCTGCCTTATGGCTTCCGCCTCGGTCAAATTGCTCTCTTTCTGTGTCGCTATCATTTTCGCCATACCGTTCTTTCTGAGAAGTAATTCCAATTCCCATCCAACACAGGCCCTCAGAGCTGTTCCTCCTTTTGTCGGTTCTCCCTTATGTAAGCTTCCCAGCAGTCCTCGCCACGAAACCTGCGGTGGAAGAAGTGGTAGCCCTCCTTCCCGGGAATCTTGAAATAGACGAAACCGAGGCTTTCTCCCGGAGCAATTGGCTGCTTACATTTGCTGCAGATGACGACTGTCCTGAATTCCACAGATCACCTCCCCCGCCTCGCTGGCTCTTATTTGCAGGAAAGCTTGTTTCTCAGCGCTCCCAGATTCCTATCGGCTTTCCGTAAGCGAGCGCGTGCCTGGTCAATGGTCTTGAGTACTTCGGGTTCGTTGATACCGACTCTCACTTCGGTCTCGTGCGCGTCGAGAGACTTCTGGATAACGAGCATCTCTTTGTTGCACTGACAACTGGTGAGTTATGGGCGAGCGAACCACCTTCGCCCGCCTATTTTCCCTCAACTATTCACTGAGAATGTGGCGCCTACGTCTAGACAGCGCCTCACTGTTCGCAAAACGCTCTAAAGGAATCTTGCAGCGCTTGGACGCTAGAGAACCCTAGAGCTGAGGCAGCCGCATTAATGCTCCCAAATTGTGCGGCCAGGCCGGAGACACTCTCGCCGTGACAGTTCGCCTGCCCGGGTGTTCCGACTGCAGGAACTGTGTTACCAGTCAGGGAAAACGTCATATTGAACGTGGGCGGCGGCGTTGTGTTGTTGATGATGTCAGTGCCGATTCGCAGCCAATCCGGCGCCAAATCCGAGTTGCGGATCCACGCTTGCAAATCGCCAGCGATCACCGTGCCGGGCGACACGACGGGTTTCGGGGCCGACAGGAACAGAAAGTCACCACCACCTGTAACCAGGACCTCTGGGCGGAAGAAATAATGACCCGCTGGCAGAAGAATCGGAGTGGTGAAGGTGATGCCGATTTCAACCTGCTCGCCGGTCGCTGGCCCCTCACCATGTGTAGTGCTGTTGGGCTTCTTGATGATGCCGTTCAATACGCTGTTTGGGACTGAGGAGTTGGCATTCAAGAGGCGTACGGCAAAGCGGAGGGTCCCCAAGCTCCCATCGCGGGTCGCAGAGTCAATTTCGACGTCCGATGGTGAGTTGAAACGCGTCGGCACGTTTCCAGCCAGGGGATCAGGATTGGCGGAATCTAAGGGAAAAACGTGATACAACTCGACCTCGACGTTTGTAATATTCGCCAAGGACGTTGCCGGGGAGATCAAACCAGTAATGGTGGCTCCGGAAATGACGGTGGTCTGATTCAAGACGAAGTCATCGGCCGTTTCCGTTTCTAGTTTCCCAGAACTGGGACGCCGCGAGAGAGCCCCGAGTTTTCCGTCTGGATTGCCGGTGTTTACGATGACCTGCGTATTTTGTGCCGCAGCGGCTCCCGAAAAGAACATCGCGGCCAGCACAACCAATGCGCCAAATAACTTCTGACAGATGTAACTTTGCATTTCATTCTCCTTTGTTTTCTTACTTAGAAATATTTTCTTTGATCTAGATTGTGCGAGTGCACCGTACCTCGAAGGCTCCCGCCCCGTAATTCACCGCTACGCTCGACACCTGGAATCGTGGCGCCGGCGTAAGACTGGAACTATTTGTCCCTACTTGAGATATCGGAAATGGAAGGGAAAAGACGACAGCCGGGAAGAAAATAACGAAGGAGACTGAGAGACTATCGCGTTTTAGGCTCCTGATTTGACAGGCTACCGTGCAGCCCGGTCCGCAAATTCACGGCCGCGTCCGACGCATCGAGTCGTAGCGCCCCCGTAGACTGGAACTATTTGTCCCTACTTGAGATATCGGAAATGGAAGGGAAAAGACGACAAAGACTTGAGGGGCGTCGAATGGGTATTGCGAATGAGTCCTAAGTCGGCCAACTACTGGGCGGCGCGGGCGTGGAATAACCCCGGCCTAAGGCCGCTGCCGACTCAGAAGTTGTCGATCGTCCACACATTTGCCTCTGAACTCGTGCCCAAGATCGCGAGATGACGTCCGTCAGGCGACGGAAAGCCCCAAGTGCCGGCCGCCTGAGACTGCTGCCAGATGGGCTGGGTATCGCCATTAAGGTCAACATGCAGCAAGTTGGCCCCTCCAGGTTCCAAAGTTGACACAAACATACTTTGGGAATCATTTGCCCAGCTCAGATCTATGAGGTCGGAATGGCCCTTCGGCGTCATCGTTCTCGTTGGACCTCCACCCAGCGGCACTAAGAGAATCTGATTCCCGTGCCCCTTGACGATGGCAATCTGCGAACCATCGGGAGAGAGTTGCCACGAGTAATCGAATCCAATGTCGGCGCTACTGCCCGCTTCGACAGGAATCCGCACCAGTTCCCTCCCTGGACCGCTGCGCGGGTTAAACGTCGCAACCACCAGTTCGTTGTTGCCTGCAGACGGCCGCCCGAACACGCAAAGGTTGGCGGCTTTGTTTGTGCACCAAAACTGGACAAGCCCCTCGGTGTTAAATAATAGCTGAGGAACGCCACCCCCTAGACCAACGCGATAAAGTCCAATTTTGTGCGAGCCGATCGCCCGTCCCTCCAGAAGTATCCAGGCGCCATCCGGACTCAACCGAGCCACCAAGAAATTCGTGTCGCCGGCGGGCGTAATGAGTTGAGGAGCACTGCCCGGATTTAGCGGTTGCCGATACATCAGCCAGTTTGACGCTCGCTGTGATGAATAAATCACGTCGCGAGAGTCTGGCGTCCATGTCAGGGGGAGATTGTAATTGTCGTCAAGCGTCAGCCGGCGGGAATTGACGAGACGGCTTCCTTTGTCGGCGAGGTCCCCAACAAAAACCGAAGCGTGGTCATTGCCTCTCAGAAAAGCCAGTTGCTTTCCATCGGCTGTCGCGCTGAAGCTATAGACAGAAAATCCCGACCAATCTGTCAGCTGGCGTGCTTTGCCGCGCGGCGCTCCGTTCTTGCCGTCAACTCTCAATTCCCACAAATTGTCGGACTCAGCCGAGCCGACTTCCGTATTTCGCGAATAGACGAATCGTCCCGACGAGAGCCAGGTGAACGCGCTCAAATGATTGTCTTGAAGGATAGCCGTTTTATCTGCACCGCCGAGGTTACAACTTTGAACCATAATCTCTGTGTGGTTACCTTTATCACGCCTGTATGTTGTGAAAGCAAGCCGGCTTCCTGTCGGCGACCAGGCGATACCCCTAAATATGGTCTGGTTTTCGGCTGTCAGTATCTTGTGAGGGGACTCCCCGTGCGAACCCATTACCCAAATCTCACGCGCTCCGATGGCGCTCCGCAGCCTTTGATAGGCGATGTTGGAACCATCGGGTGAAACGCTCCCTCCCTCGAACATATCCTCAACTTCAGCAAGTTTTTGAGCCTCGCCTCCCAGTACTGGGATCGACCACAATCTGGACGGAGTTCCGGGGACGCTTACAGAAGCAATGAATCGTGTGGAGTCAGGGAACCAACTCCCAAATGACCAGGAGGCCTTCCCTGGCTGGGAGTCGGAAGGCAGAGCCACGCTTTGGACGCCGCCTGTCGCGACGAGTTGCAAATGAATGCCTTGCTGGTCGGCATAACCTAAATACTTGCCATCCGGAGAAATCGCTGCGTTGAACACGGGCGAATCCTGAGCGTTTGCCGTGAGCTTTCGCTGCTTGAACTGCTGCAGAGGTTCAGTACGACGGGGAAAGAACCAAGTAAAGATGGTAGTGCTGATCAGCGCCAGCGTTACAAGCAGCGCCGCGACTACAGTGCTTCGATGTCGGCGAATGAACTTGCCGGCGCGATAGGCGATCGCGTCCGGTCGGGCACTGATGGGCTCGTACCTCAAGTATCGCTGCAGGTCGTCAGCAAATGCCTTTATCGAGGCGTAGCGCTCCCGCGGATTCTTCTTCAGCGCCTTCGCGACAATCGTGTCCAGGTCGCCGCGCAACAACCGGGCCAGCTTGTCGGGCGTCGTGTCGCGTCTGCTGGCATTCGTGACGGAGGTCTCTTCATTCGCTCGCGTGGCGGCCACAATGTCCGAAGGGCGCTGGGGCTCGGTGTCCAAGATCGCTTTGACCAAACCGGCAGGGGTGCGTGGACCTGGGCCGGCCGGATGTTGTCCCGTCAACAGTATGTACAGCAGAACCGCCGAGGCATAAACATCCGTGGCAGTTGTTACAGCTTCGCCCTTCAGTTGTTCGGGAGCAGCGTATTCTGGTGTCATCGCCCTCCCACCTTCGAGCGTGAGCGGTGGCTCTCCGGTCTGCCCATCACCTTGAAGCAGTTTGGCAATTCCAAAGTCGAGAAGCTTTGCTTGACCATCCGTTCGCACCAGGAGATTCGAGGGCTTTAGGTCACGGTGCACGATAAGGTTGTCATGTGCTTGTGCTACGGCGTGTAATGCATCGAGAAACAGCCGAACGCGCGCTCTGACATCGAGCCTGTTTTGGTCACAATAGCGGTCAATGTGGTCGCCCTCAACGTACTCGAGTACGAGAAAAGGCTGGCCGGCTGGTGAGACACCCGCGTCAATCAGCTCCGCGATGTGCGGATGTGTCAGGCGACCCAGGATGCGGCCTTCGCGTTTGAACCGCTCCTCGCCGCCCTTCCCCATTAGCGCGATATTGAGAACCTTCACCGCTACGCGCCGCTCAAATCGTCCATCATTTCGTTCCGCCAGCCAGACAGTGCCCATTCCCCCATGGCCGATTTGCGATACCAAAGTGTAGACTCCAAAAGTTTGACCAGCTAGGCCTGTTGCTCCCGGCAATTCAACAGGGCGCTCGTCCAGAAAACCTTCTTCGGACAACACGCGGTGTTCCTGTAGAAGTATCTCCAGTTGATGCGCCAGAGTGGGGTTCTCGGCCCGCAGTGTGGAGAACCAGGTAGAGCGCTCGTCGTCTGTCATTCCGAGCGCTTCGTCGAGCCGCGGGCTAAGGGCCTGCCATTGATCAGGACTGAGCTTGGACATCAATTCCTCAGAGCGGCAAATCCGCACGAATGCTGCGATGGAGATAGATGCGCGCCTTTTCCCAACTTCTCTGCACGGTGCGTTCCGAGAGGTTTCGCAGGGAGGCGATTTCAGCGAAAGAGAGCCCGCAGAAAAACTTCAAGTCGACAAGTTCAGCGAGCTCCGGCTCTACCTCGGCTAATTGATCCAAGGCATCGCTGATCGACGAGAGCTCTTTGGCGTCCACGCGATTCTCAACGACATCGGTCTTGAGCGACGTGATTTCGAACTCGCCACCGCGTTTGATCGCGTTGCGGCTCCGGGCATGATCGATGATAAGACCACGCATCACGCGCGCGGCATACCCCATGAAACGCCCCCGATCGGGAAAAGACTTCCCTTCGCGCGAGGATATGTCGAGATAAGCCTCGTGCAGGAGCGTAGTAACACTCAGGCTTGCTTGGCCCCCCCACCGTGCAAGTTCTCGTTTGGCCAGCCGGTGCAGCTCAGAATACAGAGTGGTGAAAAGTGCATCCGCGGCTGCGCTATCGCCTTTTTCAGCTGCGCCAATGAGGGAGGAAATTGTCGATTCCACGCGGCACGCTCCTGCCGGCGAAACGCTCAGAGTTAGGTCTAGGGTCTCACATTTATAAATGGCAACCAAGGTTCACCTCCCGTCCAATTCATCGACGGACATCTGCATTTTTTTTGAGGAAGCTGGCACTTCAAAGCCCATATTTGAGTTCTGCGAATGGCGAAGCGTTACATGTGAAGTTGCCTTGTCCGAATTACCTGATCCCCGGAGATTTCGTGGCTGAGGTGATTCTATGTTTCGAACAAACGGTTTGCCGAAATTTGCGTAGTCGACGTTCGTCTTTGAAAGGGGCAGGTTCTGAGCATCCATGATTCGCAAAACAATCCAGATGAGTAGACTCGAACCGGCAGGCTCTTCCACACGCACGGACATTGTGTGGCCGAAAGTAGGCTACTATTCTTTCCGAAAAGACAAGCCGTCGCGAAACAAAAGGCCGTCCTTTGACGTTACTACCTGCAAAGGGTAGCCTCACGATCCCACCGCAAGGAGTACAACCATGGAGAATTGGTGGCAGCATCTCAGGTTTGCCGCGAGGCAACTGCGGCGGAATCCCGGCTTCACCCTGGCGGTGATCATCACGCTGGCCCTCTCGATTGGTGCGAACACCGCCATCTTTTCGTTGGTGAATGCTCTCATGCTGAAGAGCCTTCCCTACTCACATTCGGAGCGCATGGGAACAATTTACGCGCGAGTGACAGGGCCCGGCGCTTCCGATGAGCGCACGGGCATCGATGGCGAGAAGTGGGAGCTGCTGCGCGAAAACGTTCCCGCGCTGATATCCGCTGTTTCGGGCGGCGCCTCTGGGGTCAATCTTAAGGCGGGTTCGCGGGTGGAATACATCCACGAGGGACGCATCTCGGCCCACTACCTGGACGTTCTCGCAGTACAGCCACTCTTGGGCCGCAATTTTTCAGAGGACGAAGACCGTCCTCACGGACCCAAAGCCGCCGTCCTCAGTTATAGCCTATGGCGCAACGTCTTTGGAACAGATCCGAGCATTCTTGGGCAGGCAATCCTGCTGAAGGGCGAGCCATACATGGTCGTCGGCGTACTTCCGCAAGGTGCGACAACTCCCTTGAACGCTGACGTCTACACGAATCTCCAGCCCAGCCGCGAGGGCGAAGGCGGGGGAACGAACTTTGACGCCATCACAAGGTTGCGGGACGGTGCAAACTGGCAAGCAGCGAACGCCGAGATCAACCACGCTTGGGCGAGCCGTGCCCAGCGCTTTGCAAAAAACAGCCCGGGCTCGCAGGTCACCTACTACTCCGTACCATTCCAAAAGGGCCAGACCGACTCGCTCCGTCCCCAGGTATTGGCGCTCATGTTGGCCGCATTGTTCATCCTGCTGATCGCTTGCGCCAATCTGGCCGGGCTGACTATGGTCCGCATGTTGCGCCGCACTTCGGAAGTCGTTACGCGGCTCGCGGTGGGGGCTTCCCCATGGCAGATTCAGAAACAGTTCTGGATCGAGAATTTGCTGCTGGCGCTCGTGGGCGGAGGTGTTGGTATTGGTGTGGGCTTTATGGCCCTGCGCAGCCTCCTGCTACTCTTGCCCGAAAACTTCCTCCCCGTCGCCAGCGTCCCGCTGGACGCTCGAGTCATGGGCTTTACTCTTGTCGCCACGCTTCTCACGAGCGTCTTGTTCGGGATGCTGCCGGCGCTCGCTGCGCGAAAGGTGGATTTAAGAGCCTCGATGTCCGGGCGGTCTGTAGCCAGCTCCGGCAATTTGCGCCTGCGGCAAACTCTGATCGCGGGCGAGGTGGCACTCACCGTCGTGTTGCTGGCTGGTTCCGGACTCCTCATCCGCGCCCTAGTTCACCTGGAAACTCTGGCGCCGGGCTTCAATCCCAACGGAGTGATGACCGCCAAGTCCTCCCTCGATGACGTCCGGTTCCACGATCCAGCAACTTTCCGAAAGCTGCTGGACGAAAGCACGGCTGCCATGCGCCAAATTCCCGGCGTGCAGAATGCCGCGGTCGGACTGACTCTACCTTACGAACGCGCCCTGAACGACGGCGTCACCCTCAGCGACGGAAAAGAGGCAGGGAGAGAGGATGGGACGGATGTCGTGTACGTCACGCCGGGATATTTCGAAACGTTGCAGATGCCGGTGGTGGCGGGCCGCGCTATTACAGATGCTGACGGGCCAAGTACGCAGCGCGTCGCCGTGGTCAACCAAGCCTTCGCTCGCAAGTTCTATGGCGGGACCAATCCAGTGGGCCGTTACATCAACAAAAACACCATGATCGTTGGCGAAGTTGCCGATGTATCCGTTTCCTCTGGCCTGTACGCGGGCGCGCCGCTTATGAGCGAGCAGGCAATGTACATCCCGGCCTCGCAAGTGGATTCGCACTTTCTTGCCCTGGTCCATTTGTGGGTTCAACCGGACTGGGTTGTCCGCACTTCCGGCGCGAAAGAAGGATTGCCAGCTGAGATGCAGCGGGCGCTGGCCAGCGCCGATCCCAATCTGCCTTTCTCCGGCTTCTATAGTATGAAGGACCTCCTGTCGCGGACCCTGGCGACACAACAGATCGAGGTGGCATTACTGGGCGCCATGGCGGCGCTTGCACTGATGCTGAGCGCGGTCGGTATCTTCGCGCTGGTGGCCAACATGGTTGCGCAGAGGACGCGAGAGATTGGCATTCGCATGGCTCTGGGGTCAACTGTCGGCCAGGCAATGATGGAGATCGGCTTTTCCGGAGCGAGCGCGTCACTAGTGGGTGTTGTTTTGGGGCTTGCGCTATCCGCTGGAGCGCTACGAGTTATGCGCAGCGTGCTCTATGGAGTAGGTGTTTACGATACGCCAACCCTGGCCGCGGTGGTGCTCACCCTTACAGTGGTGACGGTTCTGGCGACGGCGCTGCCAACTCTGAAGATCGCGAAGATCGACCCGGCCACCACATTACGCGAGGAATAAAAGTATCGAACGGCACCAAAGCACAAAACAACCGCTGGGTGCCTTATCACAGGCCAAAGCACTGCGCTAACCGGAGACTCGCTCTAGAGCCGCCGGTTGTATTTGGAACCGCTCTTTCAATTTCCGGGAGCTAGTGTCCCGCAGGTTTCTGGTCTGACGGCGGAGGCATCAGCGGAGGAGTGAATTTTGCGTCTTCCAATGGGACGTTCTGCTCAACCTGATTAATTTGAATCGTAAAGCGGTTGGCCGGGCGCGAAAGCGTCCAACGGAAAGGAATGTTTACTCCGCCCGCCTCGCGGTAATCGGCATAGTCGATCTGCGTCGGATTGCGGCCGAAAGCGGTTTCCGCGAAGCGCACCAGGCGGAGCAGCAAGCCGGTTTGCCGGTCAAAATAAAGCCGCAAGGGGGGCTGGCCTTCGTTGCGTCCGATCACTAGATACGTCTCATGGTCGTCGATTTTTTCTCCGGGAGCGACAGAGAATTTCTTGTAGAGAGTCTTGACGTGCGCGGGGAAATACAGATCGGCGTCGATGCGCACGGCGTCGTTTTCCGCGGCGGACATCAAATGCGGATGGCCAGCGTTGCTCAGCCAACCTTCCTTACCGTCGAAGGCAGTGATGCTCTCCCCATTGGGGAGATGCATGATGGAGAGACGCTTATCGGGAGCTTTTGCGTAGACCTCAATGAGAAGCTGCTGGCCGTTGGCGAGTATTTTCCCTTTTTCCACGCGGCTAGTGATCTTTTGCAGAGCGGCTTCCCCGCCGACGGCAGCCAGATATTTATCGAGCAACTGGTCGGCAGGAGGAAATACCGGTTTTGCTTCGCCGAGCGCTTTCCCGCGCTCCGCTTCGGGCTTCGGCTCCTCGCCGGTAATGATGGGAGTGCCGACAGGATCGGCAGCGCCGCGATGGCAGGAATAGCAGGTCACGTCGCGGTGCCCCTCAAAATTGTCTTTGTTGATGGCAAACATCATCTTCATCATCTTGCGCGCAGTGACTTTGGTCTTTTTGTCGTCCTTATCGAACTCCAAACCGTGGTCGCCTCGAACGTGGCAATACTCGCATTCGACGCCTAGCGAAGCGGTGATGAACTGCATGGAGGGACGCACCAGGTCTGCCGGAACGCCCTTTAGCGCTTGGATATTCTTGAACTCCTCTTCGGCGACCTTCGGGGCCGCGGGCGGTTGCGGCGTGCTGGATTGGGCCCTTGCCCCAGCGATGACAAGTCCCGTACTTAGAGCTAATCCACAAAGAACAATTGTTGCGTTTTGTCGGCTCCAGATCATCCCCAGCCCCCTGAACGTTAATTTTTCGAGAAAAAGTGTATCAGAAAGCAGACGACGCCCGCTCGAACGGAAATCGCGAGGCGCAGCTCAGGCGGAGAGATCGCCGCGTTTGGCGAGTGCGGTGATGCGGTCGGCGGCACGAAAAGCCAGTGCCTCGATGGTCATCGTGGGCTGGCCGCGCCCGGAAGTGACCAGGCTGCTGCCGTCGCATAGAAAAAGATTTTTCACGTCATGCGTCTGATGATCGGAATTAATAACCGAAGTTTTCGGATCGTTGCCCATGCGGCAGGTGCCGAGCAGGTGGACGGCAAATTGCTGCTCCTGGGCGGGAAACGACCACTTCTTCACGGCTCCCGCGGCGTCGAGAAGCTCTAATGCGCGCGTGTTTAACCAGTTGGTTAAAAGCAGGTCATCCGGATGATCCTTGTATGTCATCCGGAGCGCGGGAAGCCCCCAGGAATCCGTCAAGTCCGGATCGAGCGAAAAGCTATTGTTTTCAACAGGAAGCGAGGTCCCGTGGCTGAAGATTTCCAGGCTGCGCGTGAAGTTGTGGCTCAAGACATCCTTGAAGCCCTTGCCCCAGCGCGGAGTACCGGGAGGGAGGCTCCCGAGGGCAAATCCGATTGGGGTGATGTCGAAGCGCGCGTCGAGCCCGCCACCACCTCGAAAGCCAACTTTTTCCGGATCGAGTTCGTAAAAATCGTGGAGAATCCGGCTGACTGCAAATCCCTTGTAGTCGTTTAGCGGATGTTCGAAGACGCCGGTAGCAACTGTGCCACTGTTGAGCATTAAGTGTTTTCCGACCATGCCGCTGGAATTCGCCAGACCATTCGGAAACTGTTTGTTAGCGGAAAGCAGAAGCAGCCGCGGAGTTTCCGCCCCATTCGCGCAAACGACGACGGCTTTAGCTTTCTGGCGCTGGACCTCGCGCTTTTCATCGAAATAGACGGCTCCGGTGGCGCGGCCATTGGCGTCCAACTCGATGCGGTGTACATAGGAGTTCGGGCGGATTTCGCAGCGGCCGGTTTTTTCGGCCATTCGAATGGCGGTGGCAAGGGAACTCGATTTCGCGCCCACTTCACAGCCGAAGCCCAGACAGAATCCGCAATTCATGCACGCGCTTCGTCCCGGACGCGGCTGCGACAGAATGGCCATAGGCGCAGGGAATGGATGCCAGCCGAGCTTGCGCGCGGCGCGCTCAAAAATCACGCCGCTTGATTTTACGGGAAGTGGCGGCATTGGATAGGGCTTCGAGCGCGGCGGATCGAACGGGCTGGCACCAGCCAGACCGGAGACGCCTATCTCCCATTCCACTTTCGTGTAGTAGGGCTCCAGGTCGGCATACGTTATCGGCCAATCTGCCATGGCGGCGCCGGCGGCGGGACCAAATCTGGTGTGCTCGGTAAAATCGATTTCGTGGAAGCGCCAGAAATTCGCAGTAAAGTGCACGCTCGTTCCGCCAACAAGGCGGCCGTATACGAGAGCGCGCCGGGGCTTGGCTTTTTCGTCCGGCGTCTTGCGGAAAGTATTGGGCTGAAGCTCCGGATGATTGGTCAGAAGGTCCTGATTGAGGACTTTAATTTCGTCGTGAACGAAATCCTTCTCGGTGAGGTACGGGCCCTGCTCCAGCACCACCACGCGATAGCCGTTGCCGGATAACTCCTTTGCTACAATGCCGCCGGCCGCGCCGGAGCCGATTATGACGAAGTCGACCTGGTCGGCCGTTTTATATTTTGGCTGTTCGGGCCTCATCAATTCGTTTTGCCCGCGTCCGCCGGATTTGGCTGCCAGCCTGGATAGTCCATGTCGTAATATCCAAACGGCGGTTGGAACGTGTGCGCGTCATCGCGGCCAATCACTCTCCAGCCCACGCCATCCCGATTGCCGCGTTTATCGGAATCGGGGTCAATCAGAAAACCGGAAATGGTATCCACGCGTATTGTTTCAAAGAAAGTTTGCGCCGCAGCGCTAGCACGGAACGGTCGCCCTCTGCCTTCAGTGGGCTGCTCGTCCAGGGATGCGAGGATCTCGTCTTGCTGCTTCGAAGCGGCGGCAGAAAATCTCTCCACGCCGGGGAACATTTCGCGAACTCTGGCTTGCAACTCGGGCAAGCCCACCGTATACAATTTTTGATTAACCTTCGCAAAAGTGAGCAGCGCGCGGTCGATAAAAAATACGACTCCTGCCTCACGGGCGCCTGGCGTATCGGTCGTGGGAATGATTCGGGCGCAGATAGCCTCGATCTCCACAGCTTGTTCTGGGGAAAAGAATTCAAACTTGGGAGGCGCGGCAGATTTTGCCGCCTGCCGCGCATGGGTGGCGGCTGAGAGCATCGCGGGCCAGTGCGCGGACACCCAGGCTGCCGACATTCCAGCCAAGCCCTGCGAGAGAATTTCCCGGCGTGTGAAAGTGCTTTTCATAAATTCGTCAGCCGAAGGCGAGCGCAGTGAATGTATGCTGTGAGCGGGACATGGTCAAGGAGAAATCGCCCAAACTCGAAAACAGTTCAGGCCTATTTGGCCTGCTAGTTTGCAGAGTATTGCAGGCCTAGTGTACGATTTCGCTCTCGCAGAGAAAAATCAAATTCCCGATTAGCTGAAGCAAAAGAATGGCTACCTTTACAGGCGCGATAGGAACCGGAAGCAAATGGCTGCTCGACAGGATCGTCGGCGTTTTGGCCGCGACCGGCGTCAATCCCAATTTCTTGACGTTTCTCGGCCTGCTGGTGAATTTCATCGCGGCGGCGAATTTCGCTCTTGGACATTTCCGAATTGGCGCGCTGATTATTTTCTTCGCGGGCTTTCTGGACATACTCGATGGGCAAGTGGCGCGGCGTCAGAACCGCGTGACTGCATTTGGCGCATTTTACGATTCGACTCTTGACCGCTACGCGGACATGGCGCTGTACATGGGACTCCTCGTGTATTATTCGGTGAGCGGGCGCACGCCTTACGTGGTGCTTGCTGCCGTTGCAACGGCTGGCTCGGTGATGGTCAGTTACGCGAGAGCACGCGCGGAGTCGCTCATCCCTCTTTGCAAGGTCGGATTCATGGAGCGCCCGGAACGTCTGGTTTTACTGATCATTGGCGGCCTCATCAACCGCATGGGAGCCGTGCTGTGGGTCATTGCCGTAGTCTCCACCATCACCGTCATTGACCGCATCGTCTTCACCTGGCAGGAAACCAAGGCCGGCCGAACGATTCCAGGGATCAAGCTTCCGTCGTAGGTTCTCTCAGTAAGTTTGCCGTTCTGGGATTGTAATGTGTTGAAATGTAAAGGCCCTCAAGCCCTGGCTATATTCAGCGGGACACCTTCGGGGCGCGGACAGAGATTCAAAAGTCTAAGCTGACTTTTCTAAACTCACTTCGACGGGCGCAGAAATAATTTCACGAACGCGGTCCCGAAGCGCTGGGACATCCTTTTTGGTCATTCCCTTTGTATCTATAGTGTCATGGAAATGCACCGTGACGGTCGCGGGCCAAAGCATCCAGTGCCCGGTGCGATGGTGCTGGAAGGAGCCGACCAGACTGACGGGCACAATGGGAATCCCCAACTGTTGGGCGACGCGGAAGCCACCCTCCTCAAATCCGTCGACGTGGCCGTCGCGAGAGCGCTTTGCTTCCGGAAAAATGATGAGGCTCGTCCCGCCATCGATGGCGTCCTGCGTCAGTCGCCACATGCGCTTGAGATCGGAAGGGCGACGCACATCAGGAACGGGCACGTTGCCGAACCGCTTCATAAGCCACCCATAGGCCGGGATTTTGAAATGGGATTCCAACTCCCAACCGCGAACATATTGCGGGATGGCGCAATACAGCATGAAGGGATCGAAAAGATTGACGTGATTCACCATGAAAAAGCAGGTGCGTTGGGGATCGAATCCCGGCGAGCGTATTACTTCCACGCGCGCTCCGGAGAGAAACACGATCCGGCGGCAGAAAGTGCGCTGCAGCCAGTCGTGTTTGCGCGGGTCCAGAAAAATGCCGAGGAAGACGAGCACCGGCGCGGCCACGAAAAAATGCAAGCCGCTCAGAATCCATAGAAACGCGCTGCGCAGCGCGAGCAGTCCGCGCTTCATATGTAGATGTCCACCGCGGAGGGAATAACGTCGAGGGAAATACACTCGAGTGCGGCAATTTCACCATCGATCAGCACATCGACTGGAGCTTGAGCGCCAAATTCGATCCGGCGGACGGCACGGCGCGAAGCAAGAGGGTGCTCGATGTGCGTGCCGTCATAGAGTTTGGGAAGCATGCGCAGCAATCCGAAGCGCCCGATCGGCCCCCAACGGACAAACTCAATCAGTCCGTCCGCAGTGTCGGCTTGGGGCGCGATGAGCATCGTGCCACCCGTGAATTTGCTATTGCTGAAGGCAAGAAATAAGCAGCGGCTCTCGTCCCAATCTTGATCCTCGTCGCAACGCAATCGAAAAGCGCGCCGTCGCAACTGTACGACACGCACGAAAACGCCGAGCAGGTAGCCAAGATAGCCGAAGGGTTTGAAGTAGCGATTGGTCAGAGCGCCCACGTCCGCGGTGAAACCCAGGCTTAGGAGGTTGAACGAATAGATTTTTCCTTTGGTGTGCGTCAGCCGAATGAGATCAACCGGCCGCTTTCGGCCTTCGATCAATGCTTGCAACGAGGCGCTGGCGCCGTCCTTTGTGAAGTCGCGCAGAAACGAATTGCCCGTTCCGAGAGGCAAGAAACCGAGAGCGATGCGTTCTCTGCCGCGGGCGCTTTCATAAACTCCGTTCAAAATTTCATGCGCCGTGCCATCGCCGCCCACGGCAATGAACCCGCGATATCCCTGTTCGTAAGCCTCGCGGGAAAGCCCGACAGCATGGCCGGGTCCGGTCGAAGCAACCACGTCGATCTTCAAGCCCTTTTCGCGCAGGCCAGCAAGTGCCGGGCCGGCCAGCTTGGCCGAACGGCCGCCGCCTGCGGCAGGGTTGACGATTGCAAAGAAGCGGTTTTTCAACAGCGGCTCATTTCCTTTAATGCCCGCGCTTGAACTGCACTATATCGGCAGAAAAGCTGTGGCACGGTCGAGCTTCGCAATCTGTTCCGCAAGCGCGTTCCTCTTTATCTTCAGCGAAGCGGTGCGCGGAAAATCCTCCTCGTACAGCACCACACCATGAATACGTTTGTAATTCAAAAGCTTGTTATTGCGCGCGGAAATCTCGCGGCGGAGTTCCTCGTTGTAAGTCTGGCCAGGCTCGAGATGGAGAGCAAGCAGGAGCTGCTCGCCAACCATGGAGCGCTTTGGCCAAATGTAGTTGGCAGCGAAGACGCAAAACTCCTTCACGGGAAGACTTTCGAATACCGCCTCGATGTCTTCAGGATAAATGTTCTTGCCTTCCTCGGTCACAATCATGTTTTTCTTGCGGCCCAAGAGTTGTAAATGGCCCGTGGCGTCAAAGCGCCCTAGGTCGCCGGTCATGAGCCAGCCGTCCTGAATGGTTTCGGCGGTGAGTTCAGGCTCGTCGAGGTAGCCTGCCATAATCGTCTTGCTGCGGACAGCGACCTCGCCGATGCCGTCATCGCTCTCATTGACGATGCGAACCTCCATCCCTGGAAGAGGTTTGCCAACGGTGTCGGAGCGGAAGGGCTTGAGATCGTTCACTGTGATCGCGGTGCCAGCTTCGGTCAGGCCATAACCGTTTGCGACCGGGATGCCGAGATCGTAAAAAAATTGCAGGGTCTGCGGCTCAGTGAATGCGCCTCCAACAATGATGGTGCGTAGCTCCCCACCGAAGGGATCGTGTACCTGTTTCAGCAGACGGCGGCTGAGTCCAAGCTTCGGCTGGCCTTTTGTTAGCGCCTTGTTGACGGCAACGAGCGTATTAAAAATCTTGCGTTTCCCGGATGGAAGCGCGTCAAAGCGGGCCTGCAGACCTTTTTGCAGATTCTTCAGTACCAGCGGAACGAGGCTGACGTAAGTGATTTTGTATTTTGCAAACGCCTCGCGGACATATTCAGGCCGGAGTGTGCGCAAATGCACTACCGCGGCACCGCAAATGAAAGGCCCAAAGAAGCCAACCATGAAGTCGATGGCGTGATTCGTCGGCAAAATGCTGAGGTAACGGACGCCCGGGGAAAACGGATAGAGCGAGGTGAGCGCGACACACTGTTCGAGGTAGTTTTCGTGCGTCATCATGCAGCCTTTGGGGCGGCCGCCGGTGCCTGAAGAATAGACAATGCACGCCACGTCTTTTCGCGTACGCGAAACAAAAGTCGGTTCGCCGCTCCCGTGAGACTCTTCCCACCGCTGGGCCTCGCCAAGATCAGCATTCTTGGGCGCTTCGGTCACCAGAACGGTGCTTACATTCGTTGCCTCGGAACGACCGGGTGCCGCGCTCAATTGACGCCAAATCGGGTATTCGGTTATCAAGCATTTTGCCCCGGAGTGCTTCAGCAGGTGCCATTGCTCGTCGGGCGTAAGTTTGTAGTCAAGGGGAACCAGAACGCCGCCCGCGTAAAAAATAGCGTAAGCGGTAATCAGCCACTTAGACTGATTCGTCATGATGATGCTGGCTCGATCGCCCGGGGTGAAGCCGTCATCTTGCAGGGCTTTCGCAAGTGGGTGCGCGCGCTCTTTGAAGTTGCGGTAGGTCAGCCGCTCTTTTTCCCGCTCTCGGTCGGATTCAATCAGGCAAATTTCGTTTGAAAATTCTTCCAGCGCATCCTTAAGAGCCGCACCGATGGATTGATATTGGGAAAGATCCAGCATTACAGGCGGGACTGAATCCGCGAAGCGAGGGTGCGGAAGTCGCTTACGCCTTGCACTTCATAATCGGGCAACTCGATGCCGAAATGATTTTCGAGGCGGCTCAGCATCTCCAGCGTTTGCAGACTGTCGATGCCAAGCTTCTTGAAGAAATCGTCTTCCGGAGCGAGCGAGCCCGCCGGCACATTAAAGTGCTTCGAAGCCAGATCGAGGACTTCCTGGGTGGTTTGCTCAAGCGTGCGCATGGAGGCTTAAATTTACCATTTTCCGGACGAAGAAAGAAAATCGCGAACCCGTGAATGGAGCCGATCGCTCCCAGAGGACACGTTAAGGCAGATACGGCATCGCGTCGCTGGACTCGACGAATTTCTTGAGCGCAGCCATGACCGTGGGCCGCGCAAAGAGTTCGCAAAAGAGATCGATTTCGCAGCGCAGCTCGTCGTGGGGAATTGTCTTTATAAACTTTTTCGCGGCCGCGCGCGTCACGCCGTCAAACTTGACGACCTGGGCGGCGGTAGCGCGCGCGATGCGAAGCGTCTCGCCCTCGGCGGCGAGCTGCGCAACCAGCCCCACGGATTGCGCGCGCGTGGCATTGACGCTGCGACCGGTCAAGAGAAGATCGCGGACAAACGCGTTACCGAGGTCGCGCTTCAGGCGCGGTATTCCGCCGAATCCCGGGATCAAGCCGAGGCGCAGTTCGGGAAAAGCGAAGCGCGCCATCTTGTCGGCCACGATGATGTCGCAGGTTAGTGCGAGCTCGAGGCCGCCGCCGAAACATACGCCATGAATCGCAGCGATGGTCGTGAACGGCGCGGCATCGATGGCGTTAAAGGCCGCGTGTATGCGCTTAAGAAATGCGCGGACACCGGCGAGACGTTCTTTTTCGGAAAGTTGTGCGGCGCCTTGATAAAGCTCGCGGAGGTCGGCACCTGCAGAAAAACCTTGCTTGCGTTCGCTGTAGATGATGCACGCGGCGGTCTCCGGCGCGAGCGCTTCAAACGCGGCCACAAACTGTTCCAGTTCCGCCAACATGGCCCGCCCAATTTCGTTGGCAGGCTCGCGATCGAGCACCAACTCGATTACGCCATCGCGCCATTCCCAGCGAAGCGTTTTGCCGGTGAACGACTTCACGCTTGGCTCCCGGCAGCTGCCTTGCTTTCCATCGCTTCAGCGTACATCGCATTGATTTCCGCCGCGTATCGCGCGTTGATGGCGTCACGGCGCAGCTTGCCCATCACGGTCAATAGTCCGCTTTCGGCCGTGAGGTTCTCATTGAGTACGGTAAAATTGCGAATTTGGCGGTAGTGCGGAAGCTCGGGATTCAGAGTATCCAATGCTGACTGCACTGCGGCGGGCTCGACGGCGCCGGTCACGAGCGCGCACAGAAAGCCGCGGCCGTTGCCCACCAAGACAACTTGCTGCGCAGTTGGCAAAAGCCGCGCAATCTTCTCCTCGATAGGCTCCGGGGTAATCTTGTGGCCCGAATTGAGAACAATCAGGTTCTTGATGCGGCCGATGATCCGCCAATTGCCGCGAACATTCACTTCGCCCTGATCTCCGCTATGGAACCAACCCTCCCGCAGTACGCGCGCCGTCTCCTCCGGACGGTTCCAATAGCCCGGAAAAATATTCGGCCCGCGCACCATGATCTCTTCACTTTCGCCGACTTTCATCTCGATCCCGTTGACGGCTGTGCCGACGTATCCGGGTTCCACCGGCGAGCGAGGGTCATCCAATGTGCAGATGGCGGTAGTTTCCGTAAGTCCATAGGCTTGCAGCACCGGAATCCCTAGCATAAGAAAAAACTGCTGCGTTTCAGGGTTGAGCGGCGCTGATCCGCAGATCAATGCCCGAATATTCGGCCCGAATCGTTCCTTGATCTTGCCAAAAATAAATCTGCGGCCGAGGCCTAGCCAAAAAGCATCGGCTGCGCCACCGCGGCCCACATGCTCCCGCATCCACGCCTCGCGCGCCTTTGCATAGAGCGCACGGATTGGCGCCGCACGCTTCGAAAGAGCCTCTTCCACGCTGCGGCGCACGCGCTCCAGCAGCGTGGGCACATTCAAAAAATAGTGAGGAGAAGCGACACGAATTTCGTCCGCGAGCTTAGTAAGGTCCGTGGAAAGCGTCAAAACACTCTCCCGCGAAAGACAAGTGAGCAAAAGTATCCAGGAGGCCGCGAAACTAAACGGTCCGTAGTGGAAAACGCGGTCAGGTTCGTGCGTCGCACCCATCAGCTGATCAAGCCGTTCGCGCGTGCAAGCCAACATGTGCGTCACGTTGCCAACATTTAGACAGACGCCCTTGGGTTCTCCTGACGTGCCGGACGTGTAGATGATGGTCACTAGATCTGCGTCCTGACGAGGGTTCGGTCCCCCGAGCGACGGCGCATCTGTTCCGGGTTCTTTCAAAACCTCCTCAAAAAGAATCAGTCTTCGCGCATGCAACCACTGGGGCGGCAATTCTTTCGCAACAGGCTCGCCCAGTGCGGCGTCACTTGTGAACAAAAATCGTGGCAAACAGTCTTTCATCATCGCAGCCAGTTCGCCTGGAGCCTGCCGAGCGTAAAGCGGCACGACGATAATTCCTTCCGCCAGCAAGGCAAGATTGAAGGCCACCCATCGGGCGGAATTCGGCGCGAGCAGGGCGCAACGCTCGCCAGACTGAAGACCCGCGCGCCGCAAATGCGCGCGCACTCGCTGCACCTGCTCCAGCAGTTCCCTTCCCGAAACGCTGACGAACTGTTCGCCGTGAATTTCACGAAGCACGACGCGGCTATCAGCCTGCTTCAGTTGCGCGAATATGTCCTCGAGAAAATTCGGCATGGCAACTGGATCGAGCATCACCGCGACACGGTACCAGCTACGGAATGTTGGGGTGAAACCGTGGAAGTATCGTAGCGCTTGACAAGTTCCAGCAAGGTGTTGCTCAGCGGCGGGAGATAGTCCTCCCAGGAGAGTACCCCGGAGCGCAGCGGGAATTCGGGATAAGTGCGGCGCATAGCATCCTCGAGAAAAGTGCCCATCCGCGCCATGACCTTGAGATTTCGCACGACGGTTTTTCCAATCCCGTCGCGCACGGAATCCGCCTCCATCACCAATGTGTCCATCATCTTTATGAGCTTGGGCTCGAGATCGGGATCGTCGACGGTCAGGAAAAGATGCTCATGCCCTCGTTCGCGCATGAGATTTCGGATGCGCTCGTCCATCGTGACGCCGGCTGACGCAACCTGGTTTGCCATGCAGGTCACAATCCCGTGATACCGCGAGGAAACCATGTACGTGCCGCAGCGAAGAATGGAGACGATCTGAAACATGTCGTAGTCGTCGGAAGTGAAAACGGGAATGCCCGGCAAGGCTTGCGCGATATCGCGGCAAGCAACGGCGTCCAGCCTCTCCATCGCGACAAGGATTGGGAAAACGTGGTGGCGCGCGCGAAACGCCGTGAGTGCGTTGATGAAGCTGGAAATGTAGTGCCGGTATTTTGCCTCGACTTTTGATCCAGACTGGAAAAAATACACCGTGCGGTACTGGCTGTCCTTATAGGCGCCCGTGGTTGCGCGCGCGAGGTATTTCCCGATCGATGCTTTCACCGGCCACACGAAGGGATGAATGGGACAAATCACCAGCACGGGGGTTTCCTCATCCCACCCCGCGTCACGCAGCGCTTTGCGACCGTAAGCAGGAGGATGCGGCTCGAATGTCCACGCGGTATCCGTTCCAAGTTCCGTGGGAATGCTCAGAGAGCTGAGAAGCCTCTGCGATTCCTCATTCCGCGTGATCACCAGAGAATCGTGCACGTAGCGCTCGCACATCCTCTCTATGAGGCGATCCATGTGCCCCGCTTCTCCTCCATAACCAAGTGAAAGTTTGTTCTCCGCGGACGCCAGTCCCAGCGAGCCGATCATCATCGTGGTCAGCGCGTTGGCGAACTTGCTCTTGAACATCGAGCCTTCGCACGCGATCACGCCATGGTTTTGCCGAACCTCGCGAAACAAAAACGGCGGAAAGACATCTGGGAGATAGACCTGCTGTGTTCCCTCGAAGTAGCCGCGCGTGCGATCGAAACTCTGCGTCATCACCCGAAAATCGACATTGTCCGCACCAAGCACGTGCCGTACTTGTCTCAACATTTCCTGAACGCGTACGTCCGAGCCGGTATTTCGCGTGCCGTTGTACCCCGCGAAGAGCAGCCGCAGCTTTTCGCCCGGCGTCCAGCGCTGGCCCAGGCCAAACACCCAACCTAATCGCCTGATCTCGATCAGCGCGCTAACCCAGGCAACGAGCAGAAAGTCCGTCATGCGCGAGCGCCCCCGGCGGCTGCGGATTTTCCCGGCACGTCTCTCTCCGGCCACGGTTTTGCCGGATAGCAAAACTTGTTTTCGCGGCTGAATTTCAGCAGCGGAAAAGCGTACGTCGAAAACTTTGCCGGAGTTTCTCCCAGCTCAGCCACGACGCGCGAATTGTCGAACACCGTGTTCCAGTCCAAATACGGCCAGAAAACTTTCAACAGCGACGCTCCGTGGGCCACAGCGCCTTTCCGGTTCGAAACCCAATTCACCGTACTGGAAAATGTGCTGCCCATCCAGGGCCAGTACGCGGGACGCCGCCAACCGCCCGCTTCCGCAAGCGTATCGGTCAATTCGTTGTACGTCTCCGATGCCGTCCCCGACGACAGATGATAAATGCCGAGAACAGGCTCGCTCTTCTGGTGAATCGAAACGATGGCTTTGCTGACGTAGTTCGCAGGCACGATGTCGATTTTATCCCGAGGACGAAGCGGAAGAACAGGCATCCGGACAAGAACATCGAAAGCCTTGACCATGTCGAACTGAGACGTCTCTGGCCTCCGGCTGTCTCCCAAGATAATCGCGGGCCGAAAAATCGTGTGCGGCACGTCGGCGAGGAGTTGGTGGAGCATGTGCTCGCCGAATTTTTTTGTGCGCGCGTAGGGATCGTAGTCGGACCGGGCCCAATCGATCGCCGTGTCTTCCGTCACGACTTCGTTTCGGCGCTTCCCGGCGACGGCCACCGTTGACACGTGCGAATACCTGCGAAGCCCGTTTCGATTCTGCGCGCGCCGAGCCAGCTGAATCACTTCCAGGCCGCCGCGCAGATTGACGTTGAGGCATTGCCGCTCCGACTTGCGGTTCAGAGAAGCGGCACAATGAATGATCGAATCGGTCGTATCGACCAGCGCATGATATTCGTCGTCAGGAAGCCCAAATCGTTCGCTCGTCAGGTCGCCCCGAAAAATTCGCACGCGCGAATGGAGATATTCGCAAAACTCGCGAAATCCAAAATGGAGTTGCAGCGAAGTCCACAGCCGCTCGCACGCTTCTTCCTCGCTCTTCGCACGAACCAGAAGATTCAACTTGTCGCGGTGTTCGGTGAACAATCCGGCGACGACGTAGCTGCCCAGGTATCCGGTCGAGCCGGTTACGAAGATCGCCATAGTGGGTCTGACGGTGTCGCAGAGTTGGACACAACAGCGGCCCGGGCATGTTCAGGAGACCAATCCAGTTCGCGCGGAGTACGCGATTCGAGCGGACGGCCTTCCATCAACGGATAGCACCACCGGCGCAGCGCCGGAATATGAACATTGATCCAGTAATCCCACCAGTCGATCGATTCGGGAGCAAAATCAAAAACAGCCTTCTCTTCAGGCGACAGCGCCGCGGAGAGCAGCCTCGCGTTCTCGCATTCGAACACGTGCTCGTTGTGCAAGATAAACGGCTCGTAAAGCTCGATAAGCTTTTCCGCGCGAATTAGTTCGCGCTCCTGCTTGGCGAGTGGCGCCTTCTTCATGTGCAGCGAAACCGCAACGCGGTTAATCCCCGAAATGACCGCCTTCTGCATGGGAATGGACAGCCGCTCGTAACGCTGCTTCGAAACCGGGATCGTTTCGAATTTCACTTTGAGCCAATGTTCTATCCCTTGCTGCGTCCTGTAATGCTTGCGATGCGCGAGGCCGGTCAGCTCGATACTGCGCCCCATGTTCACCGGATTGATCGCAGAAGTCGCCAGTTGATACATCCGCGCGTGCCGCCGCGAAATCACCGCCGCCGCAATCAGCGTCATGCCGCGGCAAACCATGTCTACCGGAATCACGTCGAGGCACTTCCGCTCGTTCGAAGGCAATTGCCGGAAATTCGTGCCCAGCAAGTAGGATAGCGGACCGGAAGTATTGATTCCCTCGTTCCATCCGAGAAACGGCGAGCGCTCCGAGCTTTCCACAATCGAAGGCCGTACAATCGCGATTGGCAAGTCGCCGCTGCTGCGCGCCAGGATGGATTCGCCAAGGCTCTTCGTAAACGTGTATGTATTCGGCCATCCCAAATGCTGCGCGCGTCGCAGGCCGATGCGGACCAGCCGGTTGCGCGCCCAGCGCAGCCGGTTTCTCTTTAACACGCCATCCAGCTCGGTCGCGGGCACAGCCGATGGATCGCCTCCCCGCCCCAGCGCCTGCCGCCTCAGCGCTTTCGTAAGCTCGGGGCTTTCCGCCCGCTCTTCGACGTGGCGGATTGTCTCGCGCAACGATGCGATTTCTTTTTCGGCGTCAAATGCCGGATCGCGCGCAGGATTGTAGTTGTCCCGCAACTCTTCTGTCACCCGACCGTCGCGCATACCCACCACATAGCAGGTCGAAAGATGCATCAGCCCGGCATGGTCGCACTTCCGCAAAAAGTCCAACAGGTGCAACGTCGAATCCACGTTGGAAGAAAGCGCGTCGCGCAAATCCGGGTTGAAATCCGTCAGCCCCGCGCTGTTCACCACCAAATCGAGCGATTTTGCTAATCGCGCCTGCGTCGCCGCGTCCAAACCCAGCCCCGGTAAACCCACATCGCCCTCGACAACTTCTACTTTCTCTTCGAGCAGCGTGCCCAACTTTCGCCCGTGTTTCTCCTGCAGCGTGTCGAACGCCGGCGATTCCTCGATAATTTTCTGAAACCGCCGCTGCGCCGAGGTCGTCCGGTTTCTGCGAATCAGCAGCGTAATCTTTCCAATCTTCGGGATATTCTCCAGCAGATCGACTAGCCAGACTTTGCCAATGAACCCGGTCACGCCGATCAACAGGATGTGACGGTTCGCAAGCGTTTCGCGCACCGACAGCGGCCCGCTTCGCGGCGCTCCGCCAAAAAGCGTAACGGACGTGCTTGCAGGAGGCGCGGGCCGCACCGTCGTTTGCACGGCGGTGTCGAGTCTCCCCGGATTCTTGGTCCAACCAAGCTGCCGCAGCAATTTCTCGCGCGCGATGCGCCCATCGGTGGCACCGCTCGTTATCCACGCGAATGGCCCGCGCGGACGCACGACGGGATCGAGCAAACGCCCGGTCGCGTGCCCGTTGCGAAACTCCATCCGGTTGGAAATGAATGACTCGACGCCGAGGTGCTGCGCCAGCGGCCGCAAAATGTGGTCGAGCAATTGCCCGACAAGCACGATCCGCTCGCCGCTCTGCCCCACTTCGAGCAATTTCTCCACGGCCTCGGGGCGAAGCTGCGGCTTCAATACGTAGTGAAAGTACTCCTCGCCGAGAAGGTCCAGCCGGTCGCGGCTAACTCCTCGCAGCAGCGTGTGCAGCAGCCTCGTCGCCAGCGTCCGGTTCACCGCGTAGTCGATCGGCCGGGTCATCGTCATCCACGCAAATCCCGCCCGCCGCGCCCACCGCTCGGCAAAGCTCTGCGCATTCCACGTAAAAAAGCCCACAGGCCGCAAGGCCCCCAGCTCCAGCAAAGAGCCTTCGACGCGCCAGTACGTCGCCGGGCGCGCCGCCGTACCGCCGCTCACGCGTTTCGAGTTGGTAGCTGGGTCAGACATTGCCATTGGAAAAAACCGGCCACCGCCGGTCCGCTCTTGCAAGGTAAAACAAATTTGCGCTGAAAGTTTGAATAATGATTCGCACCCTAAATCATTTTATTCAGGATCGAATACCAAACCGCCGCCCGCCTCCACACCCATGCGGTGCCCCGACCTGTGCCGGCCATCTGCTGCCTAAGAAAGTGTAAAAGTAGCATCCTCAGCGGCTTACCGCAAGTTAAGCTGCTCACCCCCGAGAAGCCAACCCGCCAGGCTTCATCCGAGTTTGTGCCACGGCGATCGGCGGGAAGTCGGCGATTCTCGCGGGACGGACGGTACCGAAGCAACGGTTCAGCGTCTGCGGGTAGAATACAACCTCTCGCAATTCGTCGAGCCTCTAACTGAAAGGATCGAATCATGCTGCTCCGGCTCAAAAGGCTACTGCCGATATCTCCTCTGTCTCTAGCTTTTCTCTTCTGTTCCGTGAGTTGCGGAAGGCAATACGAAGCAAAGCCGGCGCCGCCCCCGACCTTCGCCTATGTCCAGGGCGCGTGCGGCCCGACCGATGGCCCCGCCGTTGAGTTCTACTTCACTAGCAAGCAGGGTCAGTCTGGAACTCACGAAGAGCCCTACCTTGTGATTTCGGTCAGCGAAAACCTGCCGAGCTCTGGGCCGCGGGACTATTCGATTAAGCCGGGCAGTTATGGTGTACTTGCTTCACGATGCCTTAGCCCTGGGCGATGCGATGCCGCAATCTCCGGAAATCTGCATCTTGCGACTTTTAGCCCCGGTAAGGGCGCCTCCGGAGAGTACGAGCTGTATTTTCAGGATGGTAAGTTAGAAATGCACAGCTTCGACGCTGCTTGGTATTACGGAAAACCTCTCACGTGCGGATAAGAAATGCTCTGCGATCGAGCTAAACGCCCCAGCCATACCGCTCGGCGTGCTCGAGCGTGCGCAGCATCTCCTCGCGCAGCATCTCCGTAAACACCGATCCTCCGATAGTGCTGGCGCCGGGCTGCGCGATATCCGCGGTACGGTATCCGCCAGCGAGAACGCGATGCAGCGACTGCTCCACCCAATCCGCCTCTAGCGAAAGCCCAAACGCATCGCGCAACATAAGCGCCGTGCTCAAGATCGCCCCGACCGGGTTGGCGGAATCCGTGCCCACCAGCGAGGGCGCGGAGCCGTGAATGGGCTCGAAGAGTGGCGCGCCCGTCCCAAAACTCGCCGAAGGAATCAATCCAATTGAGCCCACCAGCGCCGCAGCCGCATCGCTTAAAATGTCGCCGAACATGTTGCTCGTCAGCATCACGTCAAACTGCGAAGGCCGCAGCGTGAGCTGCATCGCGGCGTTGTCCACGTACATATGCTCGAGCTTGACGGTAGAGTAGACGCCGCTTATCGCAACGACTGTCCGCCTCCACAGCTGCGAACTCATCAATACGTTGGCCTTGTCCACCGAGCACAGCCGCCGCGACCGATTCTCCGCTCGCGCAAAAGCAAACGTCGCGATCCGCTCGATCTCCGGCGTCGAATACGACTCCGTATCCCAGGCCCGCTCAACGCCATTCTCGGTAACGTTGCCCCGCTCGCCAAAGTACATGCCTCCCGCAAGCTCGCGCACAATCTCAATATCCAAATCGCCCAAACGCTCCGGCTTCAGCGGAGAAATTCCGCGCAAAGGCTCCAGCACCTTCACGGGACGCACATTGACGTAGAGGCCCATCCCCTTTCGCAAACCAAGCAGCCCGCTCTCCGGCCGCTTCCCCACCGGCAGCGAATCCCACTTTGCCCCTCCAACAGCCCCCAGAAAAACCGCATCCGCTTTCTTGCAAGCGTCCAGCGTTTCATTTGGCAGCGGCGTGCCCGTGGCATCAATCGCCGCTCCACCGATCGGAAAGTCGTGCAGTTCAAACTCGTGGTTGAATTCGTGCGCGCACTCCCGCAACACGGTTGTCGCGGCGCGCGTAACTTCCGGCCCGATGCCGTCCCCCGGCAAAAGCACTACAGTCTTTTTCACTTTCATCGAAATCCCCACTTCACAAAAATCATTGTAGCCGCGGTCTTCAGACCGCGGGCTTGTACGCCGTGATGGACTAAGCCGTAGTCACTTCCGCCGCCATCGCCGCAGGCCGTCTCCGCATCACTTCATGCGCAATTGCCAACAAGTCCCGCGGCCGCACTTGTTTCGCTTCATCAGCCAGGGTGGTCACGCGCCGGTAGCACTCTGCCAATTCTTCTTCGCTAGGCTCGTATCCCAAAGTCCGCAGACTCACCTTCAGCGCATTCCGCCCCGAATGTTTCCCCAGCACAAAAGACCGCGAAGGCACTCCCACGGACTCGGGCGACATAATTTCGTAAGTCAGCGGATTCTTTATGATTCCATCCTGATGAATGCCCGCCTCATGAGCAAACGCGTTCGCCCCCACAACCGCCTTGTTCGGCGCCACCACCGCCCCGGTAATCTCCGTCAGCATTCGGCTGGAACGAAACAACTCCTCCAGCTTGATGTTCGTCGTCACGCCAAAACTTTCCTTGCGCACGGCCAGCGCCACGGCAATCTCCTCCAGCGCCGCATTCCCCGCCCGTTCGCCGATTCCGTTGATCGTGCATTCAATCTGCCGCACGCCTGCGCGAACCGCGGCCAGCGAGTTAGCCACTGCCAGCCCCAAATCGTCGTGGCAATGCGCGCTCAGCGTGATGCCCTGCGGATCATCAAGATGCGCCCGCACCTGCTCGAACATCGCTCCATACTCATCTGGCACGGCGTAACCGACGGTGTCCGGCAGGTTCAAGATCGTTGCGCCCGCATCCACAGCCACTTGGCAAACCTGGCACAAAAACCCAATATCCGTCCGCCCCGCATCTTCTGCTGAGAATTCCACTTCCCCGACGTGTTTCCTTCCCAGGCGAATCATCGAGCCGATCGCTTCGAGTGCGTGCTCGCGCGTCATATTCAGCTTCACGCGAAGATGTAAATCGGACGTCGCTAGGAAAATATGCAACCGAGGCGCTGCGGCTGGTTCCAGCGCCTCGATCGCGGCGTTCACATCCTGCTGCTTGGCCCGCGCCAACGCGGCAATCGGCACGTTCCGGACTTCCTGCGCGACTTGCCGCACGGCCTCGAGATCGCCCCGCGACGAAATAGGAAATCCCGCTTCAATGACATCCACGCCCAGCGCCGCAAGTTGCCGCGCCATGCGGATCTTCTCTTCGGTATTCATCGAGAAGCCCGGCGATTGCTCGCCGTCGCGCAGCGTCGTATCGAAGATGCGTACGGAGTCCATGGAGTCCCCCTAGGGTAGTAGTAGGACAGAAGAGCGCCTTATGGTCAAATTTATCTTTGTTCTGCTTTTGATAATCTTGTCTTATACTGCCCTGGGAGGCAAAGGCCATGGATCTCGGCGAACTCCAGGTATTTCTAATGGTCGCGAAGGAAGGCAGCTTCTCCCGCGCCGCCGAGCGCCTCTACCGCACCCAACCTGCTGTCAGCCTCACCATTCGCAAACTCGAGGACGGCCTCGGCCAGCCTTTGTTCGTCCGCGGCTCGCGTCCGGTGCGCATGACCGATGCAGGAACCTTGTTGAAAGATTATGCCGAGCGTCTGATCAATCTGCGCGATGAGGTCAAGAAGGGACTTAGCGAACTCGAAGGTCTATCCCGCGGCGAGCTTTCCCTTGGTGTGAACGAAAGCTCAATCCACGCTCTCCTGCCCGCCCTGGCCACTTTTCGCCAGCTGCATTCCGGCGTCCTGGTCCGCGTCCATCGCATGTTCTCGCGCGATATACCCCACGAAGTTCTTAACTATCGTCTCGACCTCGGCGCCGTCTCCTACGTCCCGCAAGAGCCGCAGCTCCAGGCCACCGAAATCTTGAAAGACGAGCTCACTCTGGTCGTTCCGCCAAAACATGTCCTCGCGAAAAAGCGCGAAGTCGACGTCGAGGACCTCGGCAACGAAGACTTCATCGCCCACAGCGTCGAGTCCCCCTATCGCCGCCGCGTGATCGAGCTTTTCGCGCGGAACCGCACCGCCCTGAAGATGCCCATTGAAATGCCCACCATCGAAAGCATCAAGCGCTTCGTGCAAATGGGCATGGGCGTGGCCATCGTCCCGCGCATGTGCGTGCAATGGGAGATTGAGCACGGCTGGATGAAGGAAGTGAAAATCCGCCAGATGAATATGCCGCGCCACGTCTACTTGGTCTCGCGCCGCGGCGCCCGCCTTCCACACGCTGCCGCGGAGTTCATTCGCATCCTCCGAGAAACTTGAAAATCCGGCGCTCGAATGGGCGAAGCTGGCCCGCGATGCGCGAGGCTTTTACCGCGCCCGGTCCGGCTTCCCCGCCAGGCACATAACCGTGGAAAGCATCGTAGCGCAGTGATTCTCCACCCCGCCCTTCTTCACAAACACATCCGCCGTACAAATCTTCAACGTCTTCCCCGACCGCACCACCCGTGCCTGCGCCACCAACTCCTCCCCATCCGCCGGCGCCAACAAATTCATCTTGTATTCCACCGTCAAAACCGAATCGTCCGCCGCCATCAACGTATAAGCCGCATACCCGCAAGCGCTATCCGCAATCGCCCCCGTCACCCCCGCATGAAAATACCCATGCTGCTGCGTCAACTCCCCCCGAAACGGCACGCGGATCACCGCCCCGCCCGGCTCCAGCGAAACCAGCTCCGCCCCAAGGTACTTCATGAGCCCTTGCCGCTGAAAACTCTCCCGCACCCGTCTCTGATACTCCGCATCCCGCAACTCAAACCCCGATTTGTTGGCCATGCGCCCGAGTATACCAGCGCTACAAAACCCGCTCGCATCCAGTGAACCTGTTCCAATTTGGAACGCGTCGGCATCCTGACCAGCCCACGGAAGCCATCCGTGTCACAGAGCTCCCGCGAACTGCCATGATTTTCCTCTTGACAAAATATAACTATCAGCGTACAGTATATTTTTGGTAATATGGTGTCCAAGCCCGAGAACGCCAATCCCCTGGTTGGCGTTTTTTGCTTTCTGGAGACTGCCCGTACGCCCTAACTCCTTTATTCCCAATACTTACGAAAGGCACGACGTTTTGCACAATTTTGGTGCAAACCGGCGCGCACAAGTTATTTAGAATCAACACTTGCAAAAGTGGTTCAAAACAAGTGACTTTAAGTGTCTTTGGAATGAACACTTATGCAAAACCAGGGGGGAGGGGGCATGGCTGAACTAATCGCTTCGATCCAATTTGAGAGACGGAGCAGCGCACAAGCCGTCGGTCCCACTCGCCTCTACTAACCTTTTGCTTCGAGCGCCGCCTCAACCGTTGGAAAATTTGGAAGTAGCTTGGCCAGTCCGGCGACCTGTAGCACCGCCGTCCCCTGCTGGGTCAGCCCGGCAAGGGCAAACGACTTCCCGGCACTGCGCCTGTGCACGAACAGCGACACCAACGCCCCGACTCCGGCTGAGTCCAGGAAAGTTACTCCGCTCATATCCAGCACCAAGTGTGCCGCAGGTTCTGGCCGCAGGGTCTGAATGAAGTTATGAACCGTCTCGAGGCTCAGTTTCCCGTTGAGCCGCGTAACGAGCTTGCTGCCGTTCGATGCTGATACTTTTTCTAAATCGAGCTTTGCTGGTTGCATAAGCTCTGGAAGGTAACGCAGGAAGCTGCCCGCGAACATTAATATTCTTTAACAATCGGTCTCCGCCCCGAGAATCGCGGCGACAATCTCCAAATATGAACTATTAAGTGTACTAAGTAAGTGGATATATTTTTGTTGACGCCGCGACGTTTTCGGCCTACTTTGGATTCCTGGATGCTTCCCTCTTGGATTCAGTGAGTCGCCGCTATTTTCGACGGCCAAGGAAGATTCATGGCCCAAAAACGCGCATTCTTCTTACATTCGTGCAAACTACGCCACTCCGGCGCAAATAATTGTTTTAAGATTCTGGTAATTCTCGCCTACCTGGCCTTGGCGGCCATCAGTGCTTCCCCCACCCGAGCCCAGTTCCAGCAACCCTTGGTCTTCTCCTCCGCAGGCGCCGTTGCCGTTCGCAACGACCAAACAGGATCGCTTGCGCCAGTCGCCGGCTCCCCCTTCGCTGCCGCCAACCAATCCTTGGTGATTGACGTCCAAGGCCGATACCTTTTCGCCCTTGGAACCAATAGCGTTCGCATGTTTCAGATCTCTGATGCGACCACCGGCGCGTATCAAGAGGTCAGCGGTTCCCCTTTCGCGTCGCCCGTCACGAATCAGCCGGCCTTCATTGCCGTCGAGCCTTCGGGGCAATACATCGCCGTCGTCAATCGCGTCGGACAAGATCCTGGAGATGGCCTGGTGGAGACATTCCTGATCGCTCCGACGGTCCCAGGTGGCCCCGCTCTCGTCCCAATTTTTAACTCTGCGACCGAAATCGACTCCAGTCCCGTTGGCTTCGCTCAACCCCCCAATAACAAAGAATTCTTAATTTTCATGGGCCCGAACCCTCAGTCGGCGAATCCCACAATCCAGCAAGGCTCGGAGTTTCAGGTTCTCTCTATCGATCCACTATCGGGTTTTATCACCGGCCTTCAATCGAACTCCGCTGTACCTCAGCGCGGCGACAGTTTTGGCATGGATCCACAAGGCCGCTACTATGTGACCGGCACGCAAGACAATCTCCTCGAATTTGGGATTGTTCAGCTTCTTGGAATCGGCGGCGACGGACTTTTCGGCAACGTCCAACTGCCTCAACACAACTACCCAAACAGCCTCTGGATCGACAGCACCGGAGCATTTCTCTACGTTGCAACCTCGAATCTCCAAAATCCCGTGGTCGTAAACATTTATTCAGTGAACTTGCAAACCGGCGCACTTGCCGCAACCTCCAGCTCTCCTCTCCCGGGCTTCACTTCAGTTCCGCCCTACTACGCCGACCCCACCGGATCTTTTAATTACGGTTTTGGCGCCGACCAGAACACCGCCATCGCTTATACCGTCGACCCGCAAACCGGCTACTTCGTCCAGACCGCCAACTCCCCTTTCACCGTCCCGCAAATCAACGGTTCTCTCACCTTCAGTATTCCGCCCGGTCAGCAGGGCATCAGTGGCCCCTCGGCCTTGCTCTCGGCTACAAGCCTTTCCTTCGGCTCGATCCAGACGGGCACATCCAGCACGCCGCAAACGGCCACGCTCACCAGCAACGGCGGACAAGCTCTAAGTGTGAACTCCATTTCCATCTCTGGCCCCGATGCCACACAGTTCCAGGAAATGGACACCTGCCAAATTCCTTCAGTGCTTCAGCCCACAAAATTCTGCTCCATCAGCATCACCTTCATGCCTACCAGTACCGGCTCGCTTCAGGCCACGCTTTTCATCGCTGACAATGCCCCCGGCAGCCCCCATTCGGTGCAGCTTAGCGGCACAGGTGTCGCACCGCCGCCGCCCGCGCCGGCCGTTACAGTGACTCCAAACCCCGTCACCTTCCCCACCATCACCCAAGGCACAACCGGCTCCCCGATCACTCTCACCGTCACGAACTCCGGCAATGCCACTCTCAACATTTCTTCAGTCCTTCTCGCGGGCAATAACGTCAACGACTTCAGCATGACCAACGGCTGCAACGGTCCCTATGCACCTAACACCGGTTGCATGATCGCTCTTACGTTCACGCCTCTCGCTGCAGGCCAGCGTTCAGCGATCCTCTCGATTTCGGACAACGCCCAGAACTCTCCACAATCCATCCAAGTTAGCGGTACAGCTACGGCTGCTCCGCCAACAACTCCCGCTGCATCATTCTCTCCGACGAGTCTTTCCTTTGGCGTGATCACACAAGGTACGGCCGTCGGGCCGCAAACGGTCACGGTAACGAGTTCTGGCGGAGCAACACTCCATATCTCATCTGTTGTTCTCGGGGGAACAAATAGCGGCGACTTCGTATTGACAAACGCTTGCACTGCGGGCGTCTACGCAGTGAAAGCCACCTGCACATTCGGCGTTTCTTTCGCACCGTTGGCCACTGGCGCGCGCGCGGCCACGGTCACGCTCACGGATGATGCGCCAGACTCGCCTCAGACCATCAATCTCGGCGGCAACGCAAGTCCGGCGATCACCCTCGGTCCTGTACCAGGTGGATCTGCTTCAGCGACGGTAACAGCAGGACAGACGGCCCAATACAATCTTCAAATGATGCCGGGTGCCGGGTACACTGGCAGCATTTCCCTAACCTGTAGCGGCGCGCCTGTTGCCGCAACCTGCGAGTTACCACCCACACTGCAAATTTTGAACGGCAATGCCGTGCCATTTACTGTAATGGTGACAACCAGTGGCAGCGCAGCGGCGCCGCCGTTCTCGTTCACTCCGCGCGGAATGCCATTCCCCGCTCTGCGCGCCGTGCCGGCACTGGCCCCGGGAATCCTGTTGCTTCTCCTGCTGGCCCTCGCCGCCAATCGCGAGTTAGGTCAATGCCCGAGGCGCCTGGCGTTCGGCGGCGCTTTCACAACGATTGCTGTTTTTCTGGTGCTGACTACGGCGGGTTGCGGCGGAGGCAGCACAACTGTCGCTGCTCCTGCGCCGCCTCAGGCCGTCACGCCCCAAGGATCGTCTACTATCGTGATCACACCATCAGCCATGTCGGCGTCCGCCAAGCCGCTCCAGTTGCAACCGATTCAATTGACACTAACCGTGAAGTAGCGGGCGCCCTACTTCGCAACCGAGATTCGGTAGATCTTTCCTGCGCCATCATCCGAAACAAGCAAGGATCCATCCGGCGCAACGGTCACTCCCACCGGTCTGCCATATACGTCCGGCCCGCTCGGATCAGGCACCAGCCCGGTCATGAACGGCACGGGATCGGCCGAGGGCTTCCCATTCTTGAACGCCACGAATGCAATCTGATATCCCGAGCGCGTCGCGCGGTTCCAAGAGCCGTGCTCCGCCACAAACGCCCCGCCCCGATAGCTCTGCGGAAACTGCTTCCCCGTATAAAACGCAAACTGCAACGGAGCAACATGCGCGCCCAGCAACACATCCGGAATAATCGCCTTCGCAACAAGTTCCGGCTTCTGCGGCTTCACCCGGTCGTCGACATTGCTCCCGATAAAGCTATACGGCCAGCCGTAAAAACCGCCGTCCTTCACGGAAGTAAAATAATCCGGCGGCAAATTGTCTCCCAGTTCGTCGCGTTCATTCACGCTGGTCCACACTTCTCCAGTGACCGGCTCGATCGCCAATCCCACTGGATTCCGTAGCCCGGTTGCAAACAGCCGCGCGTTCTTGCCGTCCGGATCGCAAATCGTAATCGCCGCGCGAATCGGGTCCTCTCCAGTGCTGATGTTGGAGCCTGATCCAACAGCGACGAACAAATGTTTGCCATCGGCAGAGAATGCCACGGAGCGCGTGTCGTGCCCGCCTCCCGGCAGCTTCATCAGCTGCTCCGCTTCCCCCAGCCGCTTCGATGTTTTGGGGTCATAGTGGAATCGCACGAGTGCGGTCATGTTTCCCACGTAGACATAATCGTCCTTGAACGCGATGCCAAAAACGCGCGTCGTGCCCGTAGCGAATACTTCGCGCTGTTGCGCTCCTCCCGTGTTCTGCGGATCACGCAGCACGACAATCTGGTTGGCTCCGTTCTCCGCCAAAAAAATATCTCCGTTCGGCGCCACCGTGAGCCAGCGCGGCCTTTTGAAGTCTGACGCAAATACGTTCACGCGGAACCCTTGCGGCACCGTGGGAAGAAAACCGGGGGGCGGCGCCTCGTTATGCGGTGAGTTGCCTGCCGACTTCGTTGAATAAGGCGTAGGAAGCTGCGGCTTCTGTCCGTGCGTAACCTGTGCGGAAACAACTGCCGGTAAAATCAGAAAACTGCTGATTACAGAACTAACGCGAACTCGCGTTGTCATGAAATTCTCCTCAGTTGGTTTTTGAGACTTCTGTATGATGCCGCGCAACCGCGCTCAATTCCAGCATTGAATTTCGCAGAAGCGCGCTGATAATCGCGAGGCACCGGAGCGGCAGCTAAACGACACCTCGCAGGATGCTCGACGCTCGAGCGATCTTGACGCGAAAATCAGATCCTGCGCCAGGATGCCGCCCTTGGGCTTTCCATCTTTCGGCGCCATCTGGCCATCGGCCTTTTGATGACCGCAACCCTGCTGGCCGCTGCCATCCTCCTGCTAACTGTTGCTCACATCATTACAGACTGAGGCGGAGGAGAATGCACGACGCATCTTAACCCCTCGTCGAGACATCCAATACTCTGCGGTAAGCGTATACTTCAGCGGAACGACGTTCTCGGAGTCTCAACCATGCGTGCCTTTCTGATTGCGGGGTTAATTTTTGTGGGCATCGGGGTGCTCACCTGGGCCACCGCCAAACCAAACGATGGCCGTGCCAACGCTAAAGCCGTATTTCCGAAACCTGCTGTCGACGCCCCTCTAGCGTCTGCAAAATCCAAAGAAACAGCGGTTGTCGCCGGTGGCTGCTTCTGGGGCATTCAGGCCGTCTTCCAACACCTGAACGGCGTAGTCTCTGCCACGTCCGGCTACTCCGGCGGCGCGGCAAACACGGCCCACTATGAGGAAGTGAGCACGGGCTCAACCGGCCATGCCGAGTCCGTCAAAGTCGTCTTCGATCCTTCGCAAATTTCCTACGGTCAGATTTTGATGATTTTCTTTTCCGTCGGCCACAACCCCACCGAGCTCAATCGCCAAGGGCCCGACTCCGGCACGCAATATCGTTCTTCCATTTTTTACGCAAACGACCAACAAAGAAAAATCGCCGAAGCCTACATCACTCAGCTCAATGCCGCAAAAATTTATTCGCAACCAATCGTTACCCAAGTTGTCCCGCTGCAAGCCTTCTACCCAGCCGAGGCTTACCATCAGGACTACCTCAAGAACCATTCCTACGAGCCGTACATCATGATCAACGACCTGCCGAAACTGACCAGCTTGAAAAAGGAATTCCCCGAGATGTACCGGAACGACTAATTTTCAAATTCGGAAGCCTCCAGAACCCTCTATTGCCGCCTACAGGCGCCTGCCTCCTTCTTCCCGTTTTGTGTCGAGTTTATTGATTCGCACCGGATACGTACCTAAGTGACTACATCGTGGAATACCACTGATGGCGCCGAGTTAGAGTAGACAGGTACTGCTCGCGCAGTGCCTTGAGACCATTCGAATCACATAAAGAGAGAGGAAATCCCGATGAGAGCAATCGTATGTGGGGTGTGTCTGCTCTTCACTTTAGCTGCCGGCGCAAAGGCCCAGGAGACTCGTAGCCACGCCTCTTCCAAGCCAGTCACTGTTGAGTTCAAGAACGTTGATGGCCAGAGCGTGGGAAAAGCGCTGCTTTCCAGTACGCCGAAAGGGGTCAAAATCACGCTGGATGTGAAAAACCTTCCGCCTGGCGAGCACTCGATCCACATCCACCAAGTTGCAAAGTGCGATCCGCCCGACTTTTCGTCCGCTGGCCCTCACTTTAATGCCGGTGGCGCCGCGCATGATCACAGTGCAGCCCCCGCAGGCGACATACCGAATTTCTCGCTCATCGTCGCCGCCAACGGCACTGCCCATGTCTCCGTGATCGCGCCAAATGTTACGCTTGGCGACGATGACCACTCTGTCTTCAGCAACGGCGGAACTGCGATCGTGATTCACGCCGTCTCCGGCGGCACGGGCTCCGCCGCGCCGGCGCGTATTGCTTGCGGCGTCGTCACCAAGCCATAGGGAAAACCGGGAGCCGGGGCGACTTGCATCAACGTAGTTAGGGGCGCTCCGTCACCGGTTTACCACCGCCGCCCGGCAACCCAGTCTTCTTGCCGCCGCCCGGCTCGCTTTGTAACAGGGCCTCGAGGCTGGGATAGGCGTAGATGGTCGGCGCGTGATTTTGCATCAGGCCTCCGGTATCCGCCGTCGGCCCATAGTTACTGTGCAGGTCGCGCGCCAGCATCCTCAGCATCGCCATCTGCTGGCCTCGATGGTGCGCGGTATGGGCGATTCGCCGCGTCATCACCCACGCGCGAGATCGCTTCACGTCGAAAAACATCGTCTCGCCCTCCCACCACGCCTCGTCCTTCGTGCGCAACGCCTCAAGCCGTTTCCCGCTGAATTCCGCGTACCGCTTCATGAATTCCAACCTTGTCTCCTGCGCTGGCAGAGGCGGCGCACCCACTTCGATTCCCAACATGTTGCGGAACCAAAGGTCCTCGCTTACGCACTGGTGAATCATTTGTTCGCGCACGCTCCGGCCCCGCGGATCTTTCGCATTGGGGCGGAACTCCAGGTCCTCGTCCCGGAACTCGCTCCATACGCTGACCACCTTAACGCGCTCGGTCTCGTAAGTCTCTACAAGAAAGTCGTATCTCATCGCTTCGATCCTCTACGGAATCTCTCCGTTCAATGCCCCTCGCATACAATGCAAGATATCACGCAAACCTGCCAACCTTGGTCCTGAACCGGTGCCTCTCCGCCTCGGAATGAGCCTCAGATTCTACCTCCACCCCGATCGTCACTTGTTAGCAAACTCTTTCGCCTTGTTAACCCTACCAGCAACGATTGACACTTTCGCTTGCCCGGAGTATCTACTCCTCTACGCGCGCTCCCGCCTCTGCCTTCCTAGTTTCACCGCGCGAACGTCCAAAACTCCAAGGAGCCTTTATGCCAGATAGCGTTCGACCGATCCCCGAGGGATACCATTCCATTACACCAGCCATAACTTGTAAAAACGCCGCCAAAGCCATCGACTTCTACAAAGAAGCCTTTGGAGCTACTGAAATCAACCGCATGCCGGGTCCCGGCGGCATCATCATGCACGCCGAACTGCGCATCGGTGATTCCGTCATTTTCGTTTCCGACGAAATGCCCGGAATGTCCACCGCCCCCACTCCGGGCGCGATTCCCTCCACCTATCTCTTTCTCTACACCCCGGACGTGGACACCGTCTTCAACCGCGCGGTAGCCAACGGCGCACAAGTCGGCATGCCGCTTACCGATATGTTCTGGGGTGATCGCTACGGCAAGGTCACAGACCCCTTCGGCCACAGCTGGGGCATAGCCACTCACGTCGAAGACGTCTCCCCGGACGAAATGATGCGCCGCTCGGCGGAGTGGACCGCCAGTATGACCAAAGCCGCTGCTGCCAGCGCTGGGCAAAGCTAACTGCCGCGCATCTTGATCACCTTTTGCCGCCGCCCTTCCTCCACGGAAGGGCGGCGTACTTTTTGGTTGACTCGGCTTCCTCTTTAACGCTCATCACGTTCGAACTTTTTGGCGGGTCCCTCCAAGGCAATATATAATTCTGGAACAAGCCGTCGCTCCGACTCGCAGACCGCTCTCTCTGTTCCGCCAAGTGTGACGTGGCAGGCCATTACGTCTGCGCAGGCCGCTTATGTACTTTCCATTCCGTTTAGTGCAGCATTCCACGACGCAAGGCGCACCAATCCCAACGATGGTACTATCTCCGTTCGTCGCGCAAGCTCGTTCACTTCTTTCCAAAAATAGAGTGAGGGAAACACAATGAATCGCCGCAAAATGTTGGGAACTGCCGTGAAGGGCGCGGCAGCAGTTATGTTCGCGCCCGTGCTAACGCGCGCGAGCGCAGGCGGCACGTTCTTGAATCGCGTCCCTTTTTTCAACAGCGGAAGTTACCGCCTCTTCGCCAATTCCGACCAAACCTATTCCGCCCGCGCCATCGAATTGGTCCAACGCTCCACTGTTATCGACATGCTGGCACCGCTCTGGATCAGCCCCAGCCGTACGATGAAAATGCTCGGCAATCCCGAAAATTTCACCGCCGACGACTATGCCCCGTTCAAACAATCGGGCATCAACGTCTTTCACATCGCCATCGGCACGGGCGGCCCGGAGGCCTATCTCGAAACGCTCCAATTTCTCTCGGGCTACAACACTTTCCTGGCCCGCCACGACAACTGGTTCGAACGGGTAGAAACTCCCGCCCGCCTTGACGGCATCAAGACCTCTGGCAAGGTCGGCCTACTGCTCGGCGTACAAAACTCCGAACACTTCCGCAAAGTCGACGATGTCGATTATTTCTACGGCCTCGGCCAGCGTGTTTCTCAACTCACCTACAACGCCCGCACGCTCATCGGCAACGGCAGTACCGAGCGTCGCGATGAAGGCCTCTCCGATTTCGGCCTGGCCATCGTCGAACGCATGAACAAACTGGGTATGGCTGCCGACGTTTCGCACTGCGGTGATCGCACTACGCTCGACGCGTTCGAAGTCTCGAAAAAGCCGGTGCTCATCACCCATTCGAACTGCCGCGCGCTCAATCCCAATCACCCGCGGTGCAAAACCGACGAGGCCATCAAAGCCATGGCGGCCAAAGGCGGCGTTATGGGCATCACCGAAGTTCGCATGTTCGTCAGCGCGAAAGAACCCACCACCGTCGAATCCATGCTGGATCATTACGATTACGTCGCCAAGCTCGTCGGCGTCGAGCATCTCGGAGTCGGCAGCGACATCGATCTTCTCGGCTACGACGCTATGCCTCCCGACGAATACAAGCAGCTCAAAGCCGGGTACAAAAACAGCTACGCCTTCCGCGACAAGATCGATATCGACGGATACCGCTTCGCTAAACGCCCGTTCGACATCGTCGAAGGCCTCATCCGCCGCAAATATAATGACGCCGACATAGAAGCTATTCTTGGCGGCAATTTCCGCCGTGTCCTCAAACAGATTTGGACCGTCTAGTTGCGAGGAGAGGACTTTCCCGCATCAATCTTGAACGCTAATCGTGACCTGCCTCGCCGGGGTGGTTTGTATCCAAGCCTCCGCCGCAATGAGGTGCAGCACAAAGCCAATCCAGAAAGCGATCCCGAAAAATTCACGCGGCGTCAAGCCAGTGAGCGGGCTCGTGGCAAAAAACAATCCAATGATCGGCCGGATCGTGGCAACGGCAAGCCCAACCGCGAATGCCCTAATCATCCATTCGCGGTGCAGCGCTACTTCATGCTGCCGGATATGCCAAAACGCCTTGCACAGCGAAAAAAGAAAAAACATGCCAAACAAGGCAGTCGCCGCTGCCTGATTCACGCCGCCAATCGCCGGCATCCCGAAGCTCATTACCAGAGCCGAAATTCCGATAACCATTCCACTTATGACAAAAACGCGGCCGCTCAAGCGGTGCCATCGGAGATGGCGCGCTCGAATCGTCCGACTGAACTGTAACGGACCGAGGATCATAAAAAGCAAACCCGGCACAATATGGACGAGCGTAAGAATCGGGTAGTGCGCGAACAAATCATCCAGTGCCGCGAACTGCGCCAGTCGAGGATTCGAATTGACAGCCGGTGGATGATAGCCGTGTAGCACGATCGGCACCAGATGCACCATTCTTCGCACCGCCACCGCAACGCCGATGAACGCCAGGAAAGTCACTGCGCTCCACAGCGCCCGCTCCCGCCCGATACCAGTCTTCATACCTACTACTACGTTTCGTACGCCCGCATCCTTTCAAGCGGCACACCCTGAGACAAATATTTTCGGAGACTCCCAATCTGCTAAAGCGGGAGCACTCGACGCTGTGTTAGCATGCTCGGGCCTTGTCGCAGAAATCAAACAAGAACAGTCTCCTTTTCTCCGTGGTCGTGTTGTTCGCCATCAACATCCTCAATTTTTACGACCGCCACGTCCCCGGCGCACTCGTAGAGCCAATGCGCAAAGAGTTCCAGCTCACCGACACCCAGATCGGCCTCCTCGGCAGCGCCTTCATCTGGATTTATGCAATTGTCGGCGTCCCTCTTGGGCGCATCGCTGATTCCGCAAGCCGGAGAAAACTTCTTGCGTGGGGCGTTGTAATTTGGACGGCGCTGACGGCGTCCGCAGGCCTCGCTAGAACCTACACGATGCTGCTCTTCTCGCGTGTGGGTGTTGGAGTCGGCGAGGCGGCCTGCGCGCCCACGGCAACGAGTTGGCTTGGGGATCTTTTTCCGCCCGCCAAACGTTCTCGGGTGCTGGCGCTTTTCATGCTCGGAGTTCCGGTTGGGGGCGCACTGGGCTATTTCTTTAGCGGCCCGCTCGCCCAAGCTTACGGCTGGCGCGCCGCTATGGTTTTTGCCGCAGTGCCTGCGCTTCTGCTCGTACCTGCGTTGCTTCTGCTTAAGGAACCGGAGCGCGGCGCGAGCGAACTCCATCGCGCCCCCCTCGTTCCGTCCTCCATGTGGAGCGTGCTGCGCATTCCGACTCTTTGGTGGATCATCGCCTCCGGCGCTCTGCTCAATTTCAACGCGTACGCCTTCGCTACTTTCTTGCCGGCGTTCTTAAGCCGCGTCCACGGCCTCTCACTGGCAAATTCCGGCATCGCTACGGGGGTCGTCTATCTCCTGGGAGGCGTGAGCGGCGGCATGATCGCCGGCTATCTGGGTGATTCGATCGTCCATCGCCGCAAAGACGGGCGCATGCTTTGCGCCGCTGCCCTGGCCTTGCTCACGATACCGTTTGCATGTGCGGGAATTCTTCAGCGCTCCGGCTCTTTATTCATGGCGATGGCATTCCTCGCGCTGGCTTATGCTTCCCTCACAACGTATTACGGCCTGGTGTACTCGGCAATTCAGGACATTGTGGCGCCCAACCAGCGCGGCACGGCGATGGCGATCTATTTCATGGCGATGTACATGTGCGGAGCATCCTTCGGACCGCTCCTCACCGGTAAATTGAGCGATGTGCTTGCACATCGCGCCGCGGCACTGGCCAGCTCTGCAACCGTCACGGAAACTTTCCGGGCGATTGGGCTTCAGCAGGCCATGTTGATCATCCCGGTTCTGTGCACCGCGCTCGCCTTTGTGCTGTATATGGGCTCGCGCACCATCATCGCGGACATAGAGCGGCGAGAGGCTCCCGCTCACGTCGCCGCGGTACGCGTCTTAGCCAAAGACGGTTAGAATAGTCAAGCGGGGTGAAGCATGAAGACCGGCAAACCACAAAACAAAAAGCCCGACGTAGATCTCCCCTGGGCGAAGCGCATTCAGCGCGAAGTCGTTGGATGGATGTGGGTCGTTCTCATTTTCCTGCTTGTGAACGGTACGCTTGGCCAGGCGCGCGTGATTCCGTCGGGGTCCATGGAGAACACTCTCCTGATCGGCGACCACCTGATCATGAGCCGCATCGGCTACGACGCCGGCGTTCCCTTCACTCACTTGCATCTGTCGCTGTGGCGCAATCCGAAACGCGGCCAGCTGGTGATTTTCACTCCCTTTGTTCCGCAGGAAACTTCGGATATCGTGAAACGCGTCATCGGCCTTCCAGGTGAAACGGTGGACATTCACGAGGGCAGCGTGTGGATCAATGGACAAAAACTTTCCGAGAACTACACGACCGGGCCCAGCGAGCGGTACGATCTGCACATGCCTTATAAGATTCCCCAGGAATGTTATTTCGTCATGGGCGACAACCGCGGAAATTCCTACGACAGCCGCTTCACGGGCTGCGTGCCGCGCAAAAACATTATCGGCACTCCGGTGATGATTTACATGTCTCTGGATGCATCGCCGGAGGCTTGGGAATCGGGACAACTCCGCGAGCGCTTCCTTGCGTACGCCAATGCCGTGCTTCATCCGGGCGAGATTCGCTGGAAGCGGCTTTTCAGGACATTTTGAGCGCGAGACTTGACTATGGTTCTTGACGAAGGGAATCGAATGGCATGAACGAAACGCCGCAACAGTATTCGCAGCGGATTCTCGGTCACGTGGAAGGAAAAGACCCGCTCAAGGCTCAGTCTGCAACCGCGAAGAAATTAGAACGACTGGTGAAGGGTGCGCCCGCTTCCAGACTGAGCAAACGGCCGGGGCCGGATAAATGGTCCGTCAGCGAGATCATCGCGCATATGGCCGATACGGAAATTGTCATTGGATGGCGCATTCGCTCCATCCTCGGCGCGCCGGGAACACCCATTCAGGCGTATGACCAGGATGCGTGGGCGGGAGCCGGGCTCTACGCGAAGCGCGATCCCCGCAGAAGCATCGAGCTGTTTCGCGCTGTGCGCGAGGCAAATCTCGCGCTCTATAAATCGCTTTCGCCGGAACAGTGGAAATACTTTGGCATGCACGCGGAACGCGGCGAGGAGAGCCTCGAACGGATCGCGCTCATGATCGCAGGGCACGACATCAATCATATTTTGCAAATTGAGCGAATTCTCGCGCCGAAGAAATAAACTTCCGCATCCGCCGCACCGGGGCATTGCCGGTTCTTATTCGTCGCCGCGGACTTGCCACCAGTCGAGCCGCTGAAACTCCGCCAATTTTTCCGCGCCGTGATCGCGATACCAATTCTTCCAGGCCTGAGGATCGCTGGGAACATTCGCGTCCGTGATTTCACGCAAAGCCATGTAGGACCAGCCGCGCATTTGCGCGCTTGCGCTTGTATCAGAAGCAAGATCAAGAAATTTCGGTAGCATGCGCATCCGCTGCACGCGGGTGAAGTTTCCGCAGTCAGATAAATTACAGCCTGCGCGGTCGCGTACGTTGTTGGAAGGATCATTGGTAAAGGACTCGAACAGCTCATCGAGCGTTTCGTCCTTGCCGAGATAGCGCATCCCTTCGACAGCCCACTGCCGGACGTACGCGTCCGGATCGTGTTTCGCGTAATCCAGCAAAACCGGATGAATTCGTTCGTATGCAACTCCCCGCCCGGCGAGCATTCCCAGAAAATAGACGGCTGCGGCGCGATATTTCGAATCCGTGCGTGCGCGCTCGATCAACATTTCAGCGGCTTGTTCATTTTTCTGCCAGCCATCCAGGGCCAGATTGATGTCCGCATTGGCGAAGCGCACTCGGAGATCGCTCGAGAATTCCGACCGGCGCTCGAGTTGCTTCATGCGTTCGCTCAAGCCGATGTGCCCAACCCAGCTTTCCACTTGCTGTTCGAAAAGATCAAGCGCGCGCTGGTCGTGCCCTATGGCGCGTTCGAGCAATTCTTCCGCTTGATCCTGGGCAGACAGAGCGAGTACGCGCTTCGCATCGACGTCAGTCATTGGGCCTGCAAAAATTCGGCGTGGCGGAACCGCGTTTGCAGGTGTAGCCCCGCGGGATCCGTTCGCTCGGGACCGGTTCGCACGAGAGGCGCTAGTCACCGATTTCAAATTGGAGAAACGCCAACCTTGCCAGGCAAACATGCCGAGAACAACAAGACCGAAGACGGCGAAAGAAATGACGGTTGCAGCGGTCGACCGCGGGCCTGAGCGCTGAAAGCCGGGGCGCAAAGTGCCCGCCTGCGGCAAACCGAAAAGAGTCTGGCCGGGCTGCAGCGGGCCGGAAACGGCTTCGCCGGGCTGCGGAGGAGGGCCGTAAGGCGAATCCACTTCCACGTGTGTGTCGAGTTTCAGGCCGGCGAGAGTTTCGATCTGTGAAACGATCCACCGAGCCTCCTGGCGGCTCGCGATCTCATCCGCAAGGGTAACGCGGCGTCCATTCTTAGTACGCAAGCGAATGGCATACATGGAGTCCTCACCATTGCCGCCCTGCTGCCCACTGGTGACCGGAATAATTGCATCGATTTCAGAGATCGCGAATCGCTTCGCAGAGCCGATGCCGAGGATTCTTGTGGTTGAAATAATCTCCCCGTTGCCGACGTGGATCAGCGAGGTTCCGAGGACAACGTGGAAGCAAATCAAAATCATTACGAGATCAAAAAAACCGAAGACGACACCAAAAAACCAGGGAGCATTCGAATGAAACAGGAAATAAACAACCCCGCTCCAGATCGCGGTGAAGACAAGAAGAAATAATGCGCGGGAGGGTGTGCGAAAAGGCGGAAAGTAAAATTCCGTGCCGCCGGCTTGCGAAGAGATGACGACTTTCGAATGCGCTGGCGCGGATACCGGGGCCGAATCGGTCGCGCTGGATGTTTCGGATGAAAACCCAAAAGCTTCCGACGAAGTAGAAGCGGACGACGGTTCTGCGGCCGAAGTAGTCCTGAAGACAGGCAGTTCGAAATCGTCGGAATAATCGATGCCTGGAACATCTGCCTTGGCGTGAAGCTGCCAAAGAACCTGATCAGAAGGATTGTCGTGATCGGTTACATAGGCATTAGGTGGAAGTGCGAAATCCACCGGAATCGTTCTCCCATACGGGTCCATTCCGATGGCTCCAAATGGCACGTTCTGATCCGTCTGCCAGAGAACGGTTTGCACTGTGGAGCGGTTGTTGCCCGAACCGGTAACGGTCTTGCGGACACAGGAGAGACGAAGGTCAATTCCGTGAGCGGCATTTGCGTCGAGCTTGAGGTGAATCCTTCCCCCAATGCGGTCACCCGGGGAAAACGGAAGTGAGTAAAGCTCGAAATAAGTATTGCCGTATCGCCGGTGACGAAGACTGGCCCGCAAGGCAGCGACGAAGAGAACTACGCCTATGAGACAAAACCCCAGAACCAGGAATGCGCGGGGGTCGTTGCGGCGGGCGAGCTGAGGCACTACATTGAGGGCGATCGGAACAAGCACCAGATTGCACAAGATACAAACCACCCAGGCTGTGATTTCGCTGTTCTTGCGCTGGCTTTCCGCCCTGCGGCTAGCCCAATCCGCGCGCCACAGCCAGGGCGATGAGGGATTCGATTCTTCAACCACGGCCTGCTTTTTCAAGCGGCCGTAACCAACCAACGCCGCGAATATAAAACCGGCACCGATGGCAGAAATAAACAGAGCGATCCCGGCGCCGGCAATCTTGCCGCTGGTTCCAGTATTGCGGCTACTCGCGAGAAACGTGAACAGGGAGAGCAGCCCGGGGATCAGAAACATCAGCCCGAAAAACACCATGAAGGCGGCGGCACCCTTGGAAGCCTTGGTCATACACCTAGTCTAGAGTTTGTTCTTACGGAGGAAATTGGACCGAAGTACAGGTATGTTCTTCTAGTTACAACTGACTAAGCGTAGCACGGGACGGCCCTGAGGCCCTCTGCAGGGATCGATTTGCTCTTTGGATGGGGCGCGGCAGGCTACGCCCTTACAGTCTGATACGATCTGCCAGTCTTGTCTTGGGACCCCTCGAAGGAAACCAGAAAGAAGAGTATCGAAGAGCCCCGAAACAAGCTGAAATTACATTAGCGGGGCCGTCGCGTGGCTCAAGGAGTCACGCGTACGCTGATTGCTATGTTGGCGCCATTGTCCTGGCGGTAGGTAACGTCAGCGTTCGCGCCGACTTTCATCTTGCCCTCGATGGTAGTGTTCTGGTCAATGGTGAAAGACATGGTCTTGGCAGTGCTAGGCGGAGCCTGCACATCCTGCGAGACGGAGGATCGCGTCGCGGAAGAGACAGTGAGCGTGAAACTGTTCTTCTCGACTGAGGCAATCTTTCCCGACACAGATTGGGTCTGTGGGGCAGCCTGCGAAGTTTCTTTAGATGGATGATGGTTGGCCGGTGGCAAGGCGAGGGCTCCCGTGACAAGAGCCGTACCAGCCAGGGTGCAAAAACCAAATCGGAATAGATTGTTCATTGCTAAAGCCTCCTCGGATGATGGGCCGAGGAAAGGGGTGGAGCAGAAAGCACGCCAGACCGGAAACTGACACCAGTAATTCCTCAAGACCAATCAAATAAAGAACTTACGACGAATGAGGCTCGATTTTGAGAGCCATGTTTGCTAGTACCAGGACCGGAAATCTCTTCACGAGCCGTAGATAATCTGGCTAGTAACCCACCTGAAAGAGGGGAAACGCGACCCATGACAGTGGGGATCGCGGAGCAGTGTTGAGTCTGACGTTTGACCTGGATAATTGGCAGAAAAAGCTATTGGGAAGATTTGACTGGGGACTTGGGAGTGCTAGTCGTCACTGGCTTGGCCGGGTCTTTTGGTTCGGGTTTCGTAACCGAGTCGGGCTGAGCGCTGGAATCGAAGAAGGAAGCGTTGAGCGATGCCGTCAGCGGATATGACTTCCCGCGATCGGTGAGCTCGGTGAGCAAGAGTTCGTAGCGAAAACCATCAGGATGGCTTCTACTGCGGAGGAGGACGAGTAGACCGCGAACCTCAGAATTAGCTGGAATGACGACGCCGTCCCCAATCGAAAGGTCGGCAACAACGGAGCCGTGAAACTCAGTGCCGTCGCGATCGACAGTGGAGTCCAGGGAGTTGAGAATCTTCACGTGAAGGACTGTTCCTTGAGGCAGCACGTCCAGTGGATCTCTGTCCGCAGGACGAAGGCGGGTCTGCAAGTGAAAGGCAAGAACGGTTCCAGCAGCGACGCGCAGAGGCTCAATCGGTGAACTCGAAACCTGGGCGGAAATGGTGGTTGCAAACAGACTGGCGGCACACAAAACCACGACAGGAAATCGAGACATGGACTGGGCCTTTCCTCTGCGGAAGACAAGCGCCATTAAATTCTAGGTTCGCAACGGAACACAGTCAAAGCAAGATAAGGCTGAATGTGGCGAATCGTGGACTAACCCGGCGTGGGAAAGTGAGCGCAAATCCAACCAACTTGCTGAATAAAAAATGGGCGCCGATTTCTCAGCGCCCATTCTTATCAACAATTTTGCTCTTTTTTTCAACCGATAGCGATCTGACAGAATCCGCCCGAATCCTGAATTAAATCAGGTTGTAAACCGAACGTGTATCCCTGCAATTCGTGAGAAGAGCGGGATACAATTGCGTGGCATGATCCGCACACCATAGCGGGTTGAGCCACGACTACTTTAGAAAGGAGGTGATCCAGCCGCAGGTTCTCCTACGGCTACCTTGTTACGACTTCACCCCAATCATGAGTCATACCTTGGGCGCTTGCTTCCTTGCGGTCAGCGCGGCGACTTCTAGTACAACTCACTTTCGTGATGTGACGGGCGGTGTGTACAAGGCCCGGGAACGTATTCACGGCGTCGATCTGATACGCCATTACTAGCGATTCCGGCTTCATGCAGTCGAGTTGCAGACTGCAATCCGAACTGAGCAGAGTTTTCTCCGATTAGCTCCCCCTCGCGGGTTGGCAACGGTTTGTGCCCTGCATTGTAACACGTGTGTAGCCCTGGACATAAAGGCCATGCGGACTTGACGTCATCCCCACCTTCCTCTCCGTTATCCGGAGCAGTCCACGTAGAGTTCCCTCCTTGCGGAGTGGCAACTACGTGCAGGGGTTGCGCTCGTTGCGGGACTTAACCCAACACCTCACGGCACGAGCTGACGACAGCCATGCAGCGCCTCCACACTTGTCCCTTGCGGGAAGGCCATATTTCTATAGCTAGTCAAGTGCGCTTCGAGCCCAGGTAAGGTTCCTCGCGTAGCGTCGAATTGAACCACATGTTCCACCGCTTGTGCGGGCCCCCGTCAATTCCTTTGAGTTTCAGTCTTGCGACCGTACTCCCCAGGTGCAGGACTTAACGCGTTAGCTCCGGGACGACGCACGAACGTGCGGCACCCCAAGTCCTGATCGTTTAGGGCTAGGACTACCAGGGTATCTAATCCTGTTTGCTCCCCTAGCTTTCGTTCCTCAGCGTCAGTAGTGGTCCAGCGCGCCGCTTTCGCCACGGGTGTTCCTGCAGATATCTACGCATTTCACCGCTACACCTGCAATTCCACGCGCCTCTCCCACACTCAAGCACAGCAGTTTCGGAAGCAGTCTCTGGGTTGAGCCCAGAGATTTCACTCCCGACTTGCTACACCGCCTACGAACCCTTTACACCCAGTAATTCCGAGCAACGCTGGCCCCCCACGTCTTACCGCGGCTGCTGGCACGTAGTTAGCCGGGGCTTCTTATACCCGTACCGTCAGTCCCCTTGCGGGGCATTCGTCCGGGTCGAAAGGGGTTTACACTCCGAAAAGCTTCATCCCCCACGCGGCGTCGCTGCATCAGGCTTTCGCCCATTGTGCAAGATTCCCCACTGCTGCCTCCCGTAGGAGTCTGGACCGTGTCTCAGTTCCAGTGTGGCTGGCCATCCTCTCAGACCAGCTAACGATCAAAGCCTTGGTAGGCCGTTACCCTACCAACTAGCTAATCGTGCGCGGGTTCCTCCTCCGACGCCTTACGGCTTTGAGTCCCCAAACCGAGGTTCAAGGAATGTTATGCGGAATTAGCTCGCCTTTCGGCGAGTTATTCCCCATCGAAGGGCAGATTACCCACGTGTTACGCACCCGTGCGCCGTGCGCCATCTGTATTGCTACAGACGCGCACTCGACTTGCATGTGTTAAGCACGCCGCCAGCGTTCGCTCTGAGCCAGGATCAAACTCTCGTTTGAAACTGGTAGCTTGGCGAAAAAAAATGCCCTCTGATTTGCATCAGAGAGCCAGCCTGCCAAGCGAATTATTGTCGCTCGATTTACTCAGACCATTCGTGCTCGAAAAGGACGAATGGTTTCGAACGGATTCTGGCACATCGTATCGGTTGTCAAAGAGCAAAGCCCCCCTGTCTTGCAGAAAGGCACATCTACAGCCCAAGGAGAATACGACGTAGCGGAAAATAAGTCAACAGGAGATTAGTGATTTCCACAGACATCCACAGAGGCATACGCGCGATGCGGCTAAGACTTTTAGGAGACGTGGGTTACGGATTTGGCGGGCTTGCTACTCGCGAATCAGTGCTGGACTTCCGGCGCCAATAAAACTAGCCTTGCGGGTTTCGTCGAGGAGAAAACGTTGATGAAGGACAAACTGGCGCTGATGAGGGAGATGATGATTCGCGTTGGAATTTTGCTGTGTGTGGCGGCATTTTTTGTTTCAGCGCCCCGCGTTTGCGCGCAGAACGCGAGTACTGGGGAACAGGGTGGGCCCTATCCGCTGCTGGAAATTCGCGATGTGACGGTGATTGACGGATCGGGAGCGCCGGCGTTTGGGCCGGTGAACATTTTTATTAAAGGGAATCGCATCGAACGCGTTGTGCCGTCGGACTCGATATCCCGTAGAGAGAAAGAGGAAGAAGGCGCGGGCAAGAAGGATCAGAAGGCGCCGGATCGTGTGATCGAAGGTAAAGGCATGTACGTGATGCCGGGCTTGATCGACGTACACATCCACATCAACGCGACGAAGGAGGTGCCTGCGGAATATATCTACAAGCTGCTGCTTGGACACGGTGTTACGACGGTTCGAACGTTCAATGTTGGCAGGGAAGATCCGAAGGGGATGGTGGCGGAGAAAAAACGGATTGCAGCGAACCAGATTATTGCGCCGCGCATGTATGTGTATCCATTCTGGGGCCGCGGCGATGACCCACGCTATTCGAAACCGGAGGGCGCGCGGCAAATAGTGGACGAATGGCACGCGGAGGGCGTGGACGGAATCAAGATCATCGGGAAGCCGGGGCTTTGGCCGGACGTGTTTCATGCGATTGCGGACGAGGCGCGGAAGAATGGCATGGGAGTCGCGGTGCATATCGGGCAGGACGGTGTGTATCCGATGAATGCGGTGCAGGTTGCCAGTGAAGGGGCTTCGACGATCGAGCATCACTACGGCTATCCGGAATCTTCGTACACTACGCAAACGATTCAGGATTTGCCGCCGGGCTACAACTATTCGAGCGAGCCAGACCGGTTTTTGGAGACGGGGCGGTCGTGGCTCCAGGCGGATGTAGGCAAATTGCACGGCGAAGTGATCGATTCGCTGCTGGATACGATGCATCGCACGGGATTCATCATGGTGCCGACGTTCAGTATTTATGAGGCGAATCGTGATGTGACGCGCGCGTCAAATTTGCCGTGGCACTCAACGTATACGCTGCCGGTGGTGATGGATTCGTTTTTGCCGAATCCGGCGCATCACGCGTCGTATTTTTATGAGTGGACTTCGAACAAGGAAGCGGACTGGGCGCAGGCGTATCGCCGCTGGATGGAATTTGTGAACGACTATAAGAATCAAGGCGGTGTGGTGGCGGTGGGGTCGGACACGGGATTTTTGTTTTCGTTGTGGGGATTTGGAACGATTCGAGAATTGGAAATGCTGGAGGAGGCGGGATTTTCGCCGCTGGAGGCGCTGCATGCGGCTACGGAGAATGGGGCGAAGGTGGTGAAGAATTCGGAGTTGGGATTGGTGCGGCAGGGTTATTTGGCGGACCTGGTCGTGCTTACGGAAAATCCCCTGGCAGATGTGAAAGTTTTTTATGGGAATGGCGTGACGCGCGTGGGGACGGACCGGAAGGAAGTGCACGAGCAGTGCGTGAAGTATACGATTCGCGACGGAGTGATTTTTGATTCGCAAGCGTTGCTGAGCGATGTGCGAGGGATGGTAGCGAAAGCGAAGCAGGCGCGGCCCGCGCAAGCTAACCCGTAGTGCCATGGGCGGAGGAGGAAGTATGCACATCGGAAGCGTGATTCGCTTAGGTTGTGGGATTTTGGCGGTCTGTGCTTGCGGATTTGGGTTGGTGCAGGCGCAGAAGAAGGTGCATGTGGAGCGGCCGGTCATTGAGGCGCGGGTAGCGGATGTGAGTACGATTGAAGGGATTGTGAAGGCGAGCTACGAAACGATTTCGGGCGGCGTAGGCGTACCGCGACAGTGGGGGCGGGACCGCACGCTATTTGATTCGAATTCGCGGTCGGTGGCGGTCAGTTTGAATGAGAAGACGGGCGCGGTAAAGACGCACGGAATGACGGAACAGGAGTACGCAGATGAAGAAGATGCTTCTATTGTGAAGAACGGCTTCACGGAGCGCGAGATCAAACACGTAATCAAGCGATACGGAAATGTAGCGACAGTGCTGAGCAGCTACGAAGGAACTATAGCCTCGGGAAAAGCCATTTCGCGCGGCGTGAATATTTTTCAGCTTTATTTTGACGGGAAGCGCTGGTGGATTCTCTCGATGGTTTGGGATGAAGAGCGGCCGGGGAACCCAATCCCTCCGGAGCTGCAGTAAAGATCTTCCCGCACTTGCGACACAAACTTCAGATAGGTGTTTGAAGCGTGCTTCCCCGCGCTATTTCTACGATACTAGGCGCATCCTCGGAGAAGGAGAGCGGATTGCCTTTCGATTCCTGCCGCTATGCGTGAAAGCCTAGCCAGACGTGTGCTTGCAGCAGTGAAAAAACAGGGGATCTCGCGTGCCGGAGAGCGCCTGGGAGTGGGTGTGTCTGGCGGGGCGGATTCGGTGGCACTGCTGATGCTCTTGTTGGAATTACGCAAGGAGCTGGGAATCGTGGTGAGCGTCGCGCACTTGAACCACAAGTTGCGCGCGAAAGCTTCGGAAACAGACGAGAAGTTTGTTGCGAAGCTGGCAGCGAAGCATGGGCTGACTTTCCACGCCGAGAGCGTGGACGTGGCGGCGGGCGCCAAGCGCGAAAAGGCGAATCTTGAGGATGCGGGGCGACGTGCGCGATATGAGTTTTTCGCTCGGCTGGTTGCGGAAGGAAAAGTAGATCGCGTGGCCGTGGCGCATACGGCGGATGACCAGGCGGAGACAGTCTTGGCACACATCTTGAGAGGGACGGGATTGGCGGGGCTGGGGGGGATTCATCCACGAACGGAATGCGTTGTGCGCCCATTGCTGAGTTTGCGGCGAGCCGAGTTGCGGGCGTATTTGCGGGCGAAGAAACAGAATTGGCGCGAGGACGTTACGAATTTGGATACGGCGCGGATGCGGGCGCGGATTCGAAAGAAATTGCTGCCGCTCTTGGAAAAAGAGTTTCAGAATAGCGTGGTGGAGCATCTGGCTTCGCTGGCGGAACTTGCCCGGGAGGATGAGGAGTTTTTGGAATTGCTTGCGAAGGAGCGTTGTGCCGCACTGGCCAAGAAAAAGAACGGTGAGATGCGGATTGCTTTGGCGGGCTTGTTGGAGCCTTTGGGGAGCGGGAATTTCAATGCGGAGGTCGCCGGGAACACCGACAATACCGAGGAGAAATGCGCGGCACTGACTAAGCGAATGCTGCGTCGTCTAATTGAAGGGACGAAGAGTGGGGCGGGGCAAATTACAGCGCAGCACATTGCGGCGGTGGTAGATTTGGCGCGTTTTGGGGAGAATGGGAAGGCGGTGCAGTTGCCGGGCGGCGTGGACGTTCGGCGCGAGCGAGAGGAGTTGGTTTTCTGCGCAAATTCATCGCGAATCGGGGGCCGGAACGGTGTAAAACGCGGGGCGGGCAGGCTTGGCGGTGAAGAAAAATCTGCCGGAAAAGAGTACGAGCATAAAATCGATTTTAGAAACGGCGAAGCGATTTTGCGACTTCCGCAGGCGGGGTGCGTAATCCGCCTCAGGGTGATTGACTGGCCCGCGCAGAGAGAGGAAACTAGAGATTCAGGGGCGGTTTTAGACCGCGACCGGCTGCGTTTGCCGCTGTTGCTGCGCAACTGGCGTTTCGGGGACAAGCTGCAGCCCACGGGGCATCAGAAGGCCCACAAGCTGAAACAGTTGTTGAACGAAAAGCGCGTAAGCCGGTGGGAGCGAGACGGCTGGCCGGTGCTGACAAGCGGCGGCGTTCTGGTATGGGCGCGCGGCTTTCCGGTTGCTGCAGGTTTCGCAGTAAGAGAAGGGACTCGAACAGGAATTTTGATCGCCGAGGAAAATACTTGATGCGTGACCGCCCAGCGGTCAAGTCGAGTGCGCCGGGTCGTGCGGCCTATTCCGCCGCGCGAATTGGCGCCAGAGTCGCGGCACTGGGGCGGGAGATCACGCGAGCGTACAAGGGGCGGCGGGTAGACGTGGTTGTAACGCTGGACCGCGGATTCGTTTTCGCCGCCGACCTGATTCGCGAGATTAACACCGCGGTCGTTTGTCATTTCGTGCGCGAAGATGTGAGGGATGTGGATGACGGCGGGCGTGAGCGGCGCGAAGTCTATTTCGGTTCGCGGCCGGAATTGAAGGGCCGGGACGTGTTGCTGCTGGATGCGGTGCTGGAGAGCGGCGTGACACAGGAATTTCTTCTGCGGCGATTGGGAGAAAGCCAGCCCAGATCGCTGCGGTTGGCGGTGCTATTGGACAAACCCGCACGGCGGCGTGTGGGCTTGGAGCCCGATTACTTCGGGTTCCGGACTGCATCTAATCAAGTATGGGTCGGGTACGGCCTGGCTGCGGACAATGGAACGGGGCGGAACTACCGGGCTCTATCCAGTGGACCAGTGCAGGTGAAGCGACGGCGAGGACGTACGAAATAAGATCGAAATGTTTGCGCGTCGCTTCCTCATGGGAGGCATTTCCATGGGGCTAAGGACAAAGGTGAGGTTAACGTGAATTCCAGCTCTACAGCTAAGACAATTCTCTTCTGGATCTCCATCGTCTTTCTCGGCGTAATGCTGTGGAAACTGGTGTCCGCGAATGGAAGCCAAGCGCGCGAGCAACAGCCCAGCTATAGCGAATTCATGGCCAAGGTTGACGCGGGGGACGTCAAGGAAGTGACGTTGTACCTTTCGCCCAACAGCTACGAAATCCAGGGGGAGTACCTTCGCCCGCAGAACACTAAGTTTACGGTGACGGTCTTCAAGGAAGCGGCTCCGGATCTCGTCAAGGAATTAAAAGACAAGGGGGCGATGATCAAGGGGATGAAGGAAGTTCGCAGCGGGGATTGGATCCTCATCCTGCTGAACGCCGCGCCGCTGATCTTGCTCGTGGGTTTCTGCCTGTTCCTGATGCGGCAGATGCAAGCCGGCGGAAACAAGGCGCTGAGCTTTGGGAAATCGCGCGCGCGGCTCTTATCGGCGCAGCAGAAGAAAGCGACGTTTAAGGATGTTGCCGGAACGGACGAAGCCAAGGAAGAGTTGCAGGAAATCATTGAGTTCCTGAAAGACCCACAGAAATTCCAGAAGCTTGGTGGGCGCATCCCAAAGGGTGTTTTGCTCGTCGGGCCTCCTGGGACGGGCAAGACCTTGCTTGCGAGAGCGATTGCGGGCGAGGCGAACGTTCCGTTTTTCTCCATTTCGGGCTCGGATTTCGTGGAAATGTTTGTGGGCGTCGGAGCGAGCCGCGTTCGCGATCTATTCGAACAGGGCAAGAAGAACGCGCCTTGCATCATTTTCATAGATGAGATCGATGCTGTCGGACGCCACCGCGGCGCGGGCCTGGGCGGTGGACACGATGAGCGCGAGCAGACGCTGAATGCCTTGCTGGTCGAGATGGACGGATTCGAATCAAACGAAGGGGTGATTTTGATCGCGGCAACGAACCGGCCCGATGTTCTCGATCCAGCGTTGCTGCGTCCTGGACGCTTCGACCGGCGCGTGGTGGTTGCAAGGCCAGATGTGAAAGGCCGCGAAGAAATTCTTCGCGTGCATACCAGAAAGGTGCCGCTATCGGATGACGTAGAGTTGTCCATCATCGCGCGAGGCACGCCCGGCTTTTCCGGCGCGGACCTGGCGAACCTGGTGAACGAAGCGGCGCTGTGGGCCGCGCGGCAGAACCGCAAGTTCGTGATGATGGTCGACTTCGAGATGTCCAAAGACAAAGTGATGATGGGCGTCGAGCGAAGATCGATGATTCTCTCGGATGAAGAGAAGAAGAACACGGCGTATCACGAAGCAGGACACGCGCTGGTGGCAGCGATGACGCCTGGGGCCGATCCTGTTCACAAAGTGACGATCATTCCGCGAGGTATGGCGCTCGGGCTTACGATGCAACTGCCCGAAGACGACAAGCACACCTACACACGGGAATATCTCGAAGCGATGCTTGCTGTGCTGATGGGTGGGCGCTCCGCGGAAGAGATTTTCCTTGGACACATTACTACTGGCGCCGGCAACGACATCGAACGGGCCACCGACCTCGCGCGCAACATGGTTTGCGAATGGGGCATGAGCGAGTTGGGGCCGTTGGCATACGGGAAGAAAGATGAAGCCATCTTTCTGGGCCGCGAGATTACGCAACATCGCGACTACTCGGAAGATACGGCGATTCAGATCGACAAGGAAGTGAAGCGAATCGTCAACGGCGGCTATGAGAATGCGAAGAGACTGCTTTCCAACAATCGCGACACGCTCGAGCGAATCGCGCAGGCGCTGCTCGAACGCGAAGTGATCGACGCGAACGAAGTGAAGATGCTGATGGAAGGCAAGCCGCTGCCGGAAAAGCCGCGGACGCCGCCGCCCGCGCCGGCTGCGCCGAGCACGGACCCCAAGGTGGTGAGGCCGGAGTTGCGGCCGGCGCCAGGGTTTACGCGCGGGGAGAATCCAGCAAAGGCGTAAAAACGAGTCGGCTGCGGGTTCGCGGTCAGACTAACGGTAATGCTGGGCGCGATTACTCGTGCCCTTCTTTTTGTCTGGACGGGAGTCCCACTGACGCCAATCCATTCCCTCCTTTTCTGCTCATTCGGAGAGATTAAGCAATTGTCCCAGGAGAGTCGCGAAAACATGCTCATAATTTTTTCTGGCCTTCCGGGATCCGGGAAAACGACGATTGCGCGGGAGCTGGCACGGCAAGTTGAAGCCGTGTATGTGCGCGTCGACTCCATTGAGCAAGCAATTCGGGATTCAGGTATAGATGATCAGACTATGTATGACGCCGGATATCGCGTGGGCTACGCGGTCGCCGAGGACAATCTCAGGATCGGACGGACGGTAGTTGCGGATTCGGTGAATCCTCTGCTAGTTTCTCGCAATGGCTGGACGGAAGTTGCGAATCGCGCTCGGTCTGGTGTCATGGAAATAGAGATCATATGTTCCGATCTCAATGAGCATCGAAACCGGATAGAGACACGAATCGCGGATATTCCCGGATCGAAGCTGCCTACATGGCAAAACGTAATCTCTCATGAGTACCAGCCCTGGGATCGGCAGCACATCGTGATTGACACAGCAGTTCAAGACGTAGAGCAGAGCGTCAACATGCTTCGAGGGACCATAGCGGCGCGAAAAGAGTAGAATACGGGAATGGGAAACAAAAGCGGCGAAAACCTGAATGTGACGTGCCCGTGCTGCCAGGCGAAGTTGGTGGTGGACGCAGTGTTTGGAGCGGTGCTCTCGCACGAAGCGCCAGTAAAGGCGGGTCCAAACGTCGACCTCGAAAATGCACAGGGGATTCTTGCGGAACAGCACCGGCAACGGGAAGACAAATTCGCCGACTCGTTCTTTCAGGAGACGCACAAGGAAGACATTCTCACAAAGAAATTCGAAGAGGCGATGAAGAAAGCGAGGGACGCGCCTGCAGGGAAGCCGCTTCGTGATTTTGATTTGGATTAGATGCCCCTGAGCTAAACAGCTGGTTTCTCCCGCCGATGGGGCCACGCAAAAAATTCCGACTGAAACTGCGCACGCGGACGATGGTTCTTGGCGAGCGCACGCTCGTGATGGGCGTGCTAAATGTTACGCCGGACAGCTTCTCTGACGGAGGCAAGTACGATCAACCGGAGCTCGCCATTGAACGCGCGCTTGCGATGGAACGGGCGGGCGCCGATCTGCTTGACGTCGGGGGCGAATCCACACGGCCTGGCTCGGAAGATACTTCGGCGTCGGAAGAGTTGGATCGAATCCTACCTGTTCTAGAAGGATTGCGAGGGCGGCTGAAGATTCCGGTATCGGTGGATACTCGCCGATCCACGATTGCCGAGCTCGCCATCCGTGCCGGTGCGCAGATCATTAACGATGTCTCTGGGTTGAGAAACGACGCGCGAATTGCAGAGGTGGCGGCGAAATATGGCGTACCGCTCGTGCTGATGCACATGCGCGGCGAGCCCGGGACGATGCAGCGCGGACCCTTCGCGCGAGACGTGATGCGCGACGTGGCTTGGGGATTGAGAGAATCCATCGCGAAGGCGCGAAAAGCTGGAGTCGCTAAATCGCAGATTATTTTGGATCCGGGGATTGGCTTCGGGAAAAGCTATACCCAGAACTACGAGTTGCTGCAAAAGCTGCCGCGGCTTGCTGCGCTTGGCTATCCGCTACTCGTGGGGACTTCCCGCAAAGGATTTCTCGGAGCGACGCTTGCGCACGACGGAAAACCTGCTCCGCCGGAGGAGCGCATATGGGGCACGGCCGCGACGGTAACGGCCAGCATTTTAGGCGGCGCACATATAGTCCGCGTGCATGATGTGGCGGAAATGTTGCAAGTGGCGCGCGTTGCTGATTGCGTCGTGAACCCGAGGCTTCGGAGACGTTAGTTTCAGAGGGCCCGAACTTTTTATTGGTCACGGTTTGAGTTCGAGTACGTCTGTCGTTTCGCGGTCGATGGCCTGCTTGGTGTATCGCAACGCAAAATACTGTCCGTGCAGCCAAAGTGGGAGCAGGTCATCGTAATGCGGGCTGCCGGGCTGGCCGCTTTGTCCGGGGACATTGATGCCCACGGCGTTGTCCCAATCGCTAAGGTCGAAAATTTCGCGATAGCTCGCTCCGGCCAATTGGTCAAAGGAACTGCCCCCAAATGCGGTGGCGTCCACCGTGGTGCCATCGCCCGGACGAGGGGAGGGGCCGCGATCGAAGAGCGCGGCGGCAGCCGGAGACACGCCGCCAAGCGGATGGATGAACGAGACGCGATGCAGTTGTCCCCAGGCCCAGTTTTTGGGATCGGGCCCAAGCTTCGCCGCGAGTTTCTGTTCTCCCATGATGAGAGTTTGCAGAAGCAGGGCGTCGCGGGCAGCTTCGGGATTCCGGCCGAACACCTCGGTGCGAGGGTGGGACAGCTCTTGCAGCGTTTTCTGCAGCGACAGTTTTCCCACGGCTCTTTGTGCTTCCGCGGGAACCAATTTCTTCGTGACTGCGTCGTGCAGCTCCGCGACCCAGAATTCATAAAGCGTGGCCGCAGCCGAATCAGCGGCCATCGCGCAGTCCCAATCGAGCAAGACCTTGGCCGCACTGCTGGGCGAAGTGCCGACGGCGCGCTTCAGCAGCCCCTGCAATTCACGCGCGGGCAGCGAAATTTCGTCGTTCTGCAGATCCTCCATATCTGCAACGCTGAGCTTGTGCGCGTTTCTTGAAGCGGGGCTGAGCACCTCCGAGATGCGCAAGAATCTTTCGGGCGATGCCCATTGGAATCCCACGGCGTAACCATAATTTTCAGGGATCATTTTGTGATTGGCGGAGGCGACAAATCCTGAGGATGGATTGTAGGTATGCGGCAGGTCACTGTTGGGCAGGAAACCGCTCCATTCGTAGCCACCGTTTTCGGGAACGGGGAGGAGACCGGTCCAGTTTTTGCGCAGCGGCGCAAGACCGGTGGAATGTTCACCGATGTTGCCGTCGCGGTCAGCATAAACGATATTTTCCGATGGCACTTTCCACCGCGCCATGGCTTGCTCAAATTCTTGCCAGTTCCTTGCGCGGTCGAGAGACAAGGAGCCGAGATAGCCGGCCGTGCCAGGTTCAGCGCCCACCCAGTGCAGCGTCAATGCGCGCTTCGCGTCCTGCCAGAGCACCGGGCCGTGGCGCGTGAACTTCAGTTTCGCACTGACCGGTGCGCCCCCGCGCACGCCAATCGTTTCTGTCTTGACCTCCATGCGCTCCCAGCCGTGCTCGGTCTTATATTCGTCCGGATCGGCGGGATTCAGTTGCGCGAGGTAGAGATCTTGCTGGTCGAGCCCAAAAATGGTGAATCCCCAGGCGATGTTTTCGTTGTGGCCCGCGGCAACGCCCGGGAGGCCAGGCTCGCCCGCGCCGATCACATTCCATCCGGGCGCGACGAGGTGCACGATGTAGCGCAGCGAAGGTTCGGCGATAACGCGGTGCGGATCATTGGCGAGCAGGGGCTTACCAGTGGCTGTCAGCGCGCCAGAAACGGTCCAGTTATTGCTTCCCTGAACAGGCGTCTCTGGGAAATGGAGGGGCACGTCGCTTCCCACGAGATTTTCGAGCAGCTTGGGCGAGAGGCCCTTGAAATCAATTCCAGGAGCAGGATCGAGCTTCACCGCAGGATCGAATTCGAATAGCTCGGAAGCTTTTTCGGCTCCAAGGAGGGCGACTAGTTGGGCGTGGAGCAATTCGCTGGCGCCATTGCCGGTCATCGAGTATGCCGCTAGTCGATTGAGGCAGTCCTCGGGCTTCCACGCCTCGGGCTTGAATCCAGCGAGCTGGAAATCAATGGGAAGACCGATGCCGCCGGGCTTCTGAATTTCTGCGATGTAGGCGTTGATGCCGGAAGTGAAAGCTTCGAGAATTTCCTTGGTGTCAGGGGCATAGCTCTTGTACTCGGCGTCCATATCGCCGCGATAGCGCAGCAGGCGGGCATTGACGTCGCGCTGTACGAAGGAAGGTCCGAGAATTTCCGCAAGCCGGCCCTCGCCGGAGCGCTTCCATAGCTCCATCTGGAAGAGCCGGTCTTGGGCGACGACGAAGCCTTGCGCGAAGAACAGGTCGTGCTCGTTCTGCGCGTAAATGTGGGCAACTCCCCAGCGGTCGCGCTGAACCCGGACGGTTTGCTGAAGGCCGGGCACGTTGAGTGTTCCGCGAATAACGGCTAATGCGGCTTTGGCAGTTGCCTCTAGATTCGACGAGGCTTTTTGGGCCGAAGCTTGTGGAAAAACCGAAGCCGCAAACGCCAAAGTCACAGCAAGGAGGAAAATGAATTTTTTCATGGCAAATTCTCTCGACCGCATTGCTTGTGCCGCAAGGTTTCTCACCGAAGCGCCGCGAGCTTATACTACTCCGCGCCAGGATGCACGGGCTTGCCGCTCGAAAAAAACAGCGGCAACGCCCTTATCTCACGGAGAGTAAATCGATGCGCTGCCTCAAGACTCTCTTTGCTTCATTACTTCTTTACTTCTCCGCTTCGGTTTTTGTCTCAGCGCAACTGCCTCCAGCGAAGGATTCTCTGAGCCCCGCGCAAGTGGCCCAAAGTCCTGCTGCCTGTTCCGCGACGGATGCTTCAAGTTGCGCGCAAGCCGCCGCGAAAATCTTGCCACAGGTGATGGGGCCTTCTCCGATGGAAGAAAATCTGCGGCGCCTAACGGATGAGATTGGCGGCCGCGTCACCGGGTCGACCGAAATGGCCAAGGCCGTCGAGTGGGCTGTAGCTGCGTTTCGCGCCGAGGGCGTGGAGGTTCACACGGAGAAATACACGCTGCCGGTGACGTGGAGCGAGAGATTCACGAACTTAGTTCTCACGGGGCCGTTTCCCACGACGGACACATATAAGGGCGGCCTAATACTTACTACTCTCCCCGGCTTTCACGCAGTGTCAGAAGGGTGGGGCCCCGCCACGCCAGAAAATGGGATCAACGGGCCAGTGGTCGATGTCGGGTACGGCGCCGCCGACGAGTTCTCTCGCGCGGGATCAAAGATCAGAGGCGCGATTTTACTCGTTCACAGCGACATCGGCGTGACGTGGGCCGATCTCTTCAGCGAATATCTGCGCCCACCTGCAATCATCAAGCAAGCACTCGCAGGCGGCGCTTCCGCGATTCTCTGGATGGGCGCGCGGGAACGGCTGCTGCTCCATCGGCACACGAATTCGTTGACAGGGGTAATCGACAAGATCCCGCAGGCGATCGTGGCGCGCGAAGATGCTATGCGCCTCGCCCGAATCGTCGCGGCCTATCCGGGCAAGGCCACTGCATACCTGAAAATCCAGAATGCGATCGGCGGACCCATCGAGCAGGAAAATGTCGTTGGTGAGATTCGTGGCTACGAGAAGCCTGACGAAGCGGTAATTCTCGGCGCGCATCTCGATTCGTGGGAGCTGGGCACGGGCGCTCTCGATAACGGTTGCAATGCGGCTATGGTCATCGAAGCGGCACGGGCCATCAAGGCAACCGGGTTATTGCCAAGGCGTACGATTCGCTTCGTGCTGTTCAGCGGCGAAGAGCAAGGTACCATCGGCTCCTATGAATACGTGAAAGCGCACCGGGCGGAGATGGATAAAATTCGCGCAATGATTACGTACGACGCGGGCATCGGGCGTGTCACCGGCTATTCGCTCGGCGGGCGTCGCGACATCGAGGCCGGCATACGCGAGGTGCTGAAGCCTCTGGAGTCCTGGGGCGCGAATAATCACACGTACGACGCTTCGTTCGGCACAGACAATTTCGATTTCCTGCTCGAAGGCATCCCGACTCTGGTGGCCAATCAGGAAGAAGCGAATTATTTGCCGAATTACCACGCCGCATCGGACACCCTCGACAAGGTGGATATCCGCGAGCTGAAGCTGCACGCCGCCCTCGCCGCGCTGACCGCATGGGGCATCGCCGATCGCACTGAGCCTCTTGCCAAAAGACTTTCGCGCGCCGAACTCGACGTTCTCGTCAAAGAAACCGGCCTCGACCAGCAGATGAAGGCGCTCGGCTACTGGGACGCATGGCAAAGCGGCGCCCGCGGGCGCAAACCCTAAGGCGGTATTCTCATCCAAACCCAGGAACGCGCTGTGCTCTAGCAGGTAGTCCACTCTTAGGCAGCATAGCGAGTCTTGTGAATTGCTTCCCGGTATACTGGAAGCGTGCGTGAGACCTCTCTCGACCTGAAGAATTCGAAGCCGGGCCGTATCCTGGCGCTGGATTATGGGCGCGCAAGAATCGGGCTGGCGATTGCCGATGTGGAGACTGCGCTAGCGCAGCCGCTGGGAACCTTGGACCGCATCAACCGGAACGAGGACATGCGGCGGTTGCGGGAACTGGTGCGCGAGCATGGCGTGCAGCAAATTGTAGTAGGTCTGCCCCTTCGTCTTGATGGAACACGCGGCGACATGGCCGAAGAAGCGGCGCGATTCGGGCAACGCGTGCACAAACAGATGGGCGTGCCGGTAGAGATGGTGGACGAGCGCCTGACCAGCTGGGAAGCAGAGCGCTTGCTCGAGGAACACCAAGGCCGGACGATGCACGCCGCCTCAAGCAAAAAAAGAAAAAAGGACAATGGCAAGCCCGGCGTCGACGCGCTCGCTGCGGCCTTAATCTTGAAGGAATACCTGGACAGACGGCAGACGGTGCAGGAGGTCAAGTGAGACATCCAAGCGTGAAGTTCGCGAGGCTGATTTGAAAAAAGTTCTCATTCTGGTTTTGCTGCTGGTGCTGGGGGCTGCGGGAGCCGGGGCTTGGTTGTGGTATGCGTTTAGGCAGCCGTATCAGGGGTTCGCGACCAGCGGTGTGTTTGTCACCGTGCCTCACGGGGCCTCGAGCCGCGGCGTGGCTCGCCTGATGGAGCGCAACGGCGTGGTCCGCAGCGCTTTGGCGTTCGAAATCTATGCGCGGCGGCATCCCCGGCGATCACTCGAAGCCGGAGAATATTTTTTCGACCATCCCCTGACGGGCAGCGCGGTCTTCTGGAAGCTCGCCAAGGGCGAAGTCTATGAAGTTCCCTTCACCGTCCGCGAAGGCGAAACTCTCTATGACATCGCGCATGACCTGGAAGCCGGGCACTTTCTTCCTGCCGATGATTTCGTGAAAGCCGCCAGCGATCCCATGATGGTTCGCGACATTGACCCGCACGCCTTGACGCTCGAAGGATATTTGTTCCCCGCGACGTATCAATTGCCGCGCCATCCAGTAGCCGTGGAATTGGCAGCAACGATGGTCAAAAAATTCAAAGAACAGTGGGCGCGGATTTCGCCGCAGAGGGCGGGAGACGATAAAACCCGGATGGCTTCCGGCTACCCCGTTTCTTCCATCGTGACGCTAGCCTCGCTGGTCGAGCGTGAGACGCCTAAGAAGGATGAGCGGCCTTTGGTTGCAGGGGTCTTCGAGAACCGGCTTCGCAAGGACATGCTGCTGCAATGCGACCCAACCGTAATCTATGCTTTGGAGCAAGAGGGCCGCTACAACGGGTCACTGAGCGGAGCCGACCTGCACATCCATTCACCCTACAACACTTACGAACACACGGGTTTGCCGCCAGGACCCATCGGAAATCCCGGAGAAGCCTCGTTGAAGGCGGCGCTGCAGCCGGCTCAGACGGACTATCTCTATTTTGTGGCAAATACCCAGGGCGGACATTTTTTCGGCGCAACACTGGCCGAACACAACCGGAATGTGACAAAGTACCGGCGTCTGCTTGCGGGACTTCCGGCCGATCCTCCGCCACCCCCGCCGCAGAAACAGAAGCAGACGCAGAAACAAACGCAGACGCAGGCGCACAGCAAAAAGAAGGCGCACGTCAAAACTCGCAAAGGCACAGCTTGATGACGGATTCGCAAAAATCGAAGAAAGATTTGATCCTTGAGACGGCAAGGGAGATCGGCGCTTCGAAATGGACGCTCGCGGAGATCGATCAGTTGCGCCGGCGGCTGCACGCGGAGCATGGCGAAGCGGGAAAGACCAGCTCCGAATACATCGGGGACGTTCTGAAAACCGCAGGCTGGAAAGTGTTGCTCACGCTTCAGGAAGAAGCGGAGGAGCAGTACGAAGAAGAGTTCGATGACCTGCTGCACTTCAAGACCCTGGAAGACGCGGAAGTGAGCATCATGAGGCTGGATGAGCTGATGCGGAAGTTCCAGGCGCACGACGAACATGCCGCTGTCGAGCGCGTTTTGGGAGTGGCGCGGCTTGGCAAGCGCCGGGCCGAAATGATTTCGCGAAATCACAAAGTGGAGCCCCAGAAGCGCGCCGAGAAAGTGGAGATTGCCAATTGGTTCCGCATCTGGTTGGAGACTCCGGACGCATTTTTCGACTGGCTGGACGTGCGGAAGCAGTCATCCGATTTTCGAAGCAGATTCCCGCAGATGGAGACCCTGGAATGAGTGTTCCTCCGGGCGTGCCTCCAGGCGCGCTCGACTTGCCCCCCTTCTCACTGGACGTGGAAACGCTTGACCTCGGCCCGGGTGTAAAGGCGGTGGGCCTCGAACTGATCGAAACGGAAAACCGCGAGCCGGTTCGAGGCAAGCAGGCCGCCGAGATTTGGTCCACGCTCTTCCCTGCCTTGGCTGGAGATGATTTCTATGTTGTCGATTTTTTTAGCCACATCGACCGTGTGCGGGAGTTTTGCGAGATGCGAGGGGTTGAGTTTCGAGAAGCTGGTGGGCGCTGCCTGGTACTGCCGCAGCCGCGGCAGGTTCAACTGTTCCAGCTTTTCGAGCGCTTCGAGGGAGAAACCTTCGGAATACGCTCGGGAGCCGCTGCGCAGACTCCTGATGCCGCGCTCGAAGGCGAACTTTCCAGGCGCGGCGTGGACGCCTACCAGCCAGCCTATGAGCGCTATGTCTTCTGCGCTATATGCGACCCAGAAGACGGGTGGGTAACGCTCCTTAGCCCGACGCTCTGGGCTAGCGAAGTGATACGTCGGGTGCGGCCCGCGGTGCAGCCCTTCGATATCTACATCGCACGACCGCAATAGGCTCTGCGCCGCGCGTTGGTTCGCAGTCTCTCCGCAGAGTCGTTCATAATGGTTATTGGCGCCTTGACATTGCAACCCTGGCATTGGCGCTTGGTTGACGCGTTTTAGCATGGTTGTTAGATTGCTTCATTTGTGTTGGGAGAGGCGGAAGAGACTGATGCGGCGTGCTATAGCATGCACGGTATGGGTGACAGTGGCAGCGATTTCCTACAGTTGCGGGGGTGCGGTCAAGACCACGCAAAAGCTCCCAGCCACACAGATCGTCGTTGCGAAGGATGCCACGCGCGAGGAGTTGCTTGAGAAATACAACACCATGGCCAAGGGCGTGAAGAGCGTGAACGCCACGGTGGAGCTCAAGCCCACGGCCGGCTCAAAATATAGCGGCGTCATCGAAGAGTATCACGAAGTGAAAGCGTTTCTTCTGGCAGAACGGCCCGCTTACATCCGCATGATTGGGCAAGCACCGGTGATTGGCAAGACGGTCTTCGACATGGCCAGCGATGCGGACTCATTTCGCGTCTCAATTCCTTCGAAAAATAAGTTTCTTGAGGGGCAGGTAGCGCTGGAACGCACCAGCAGCAAGCCGATTGAGAACCTCAGGCCACAGCATCTGATGGATGCGCTGTTGTGGACCGAGATTCGCAAGGAAGAGGCCGTGTTGTTTGAAGAGTTCAACGACGAGCGCGCGCGCTATTACGTGTTAACCGTCTTGCGTGGTGGATATCGCACGGAAATTTTGCGCAAGATCTGGTTTGACCGCGCCGATCTGCAGGTCGCGCGGCTGCAGGAGTTTGGCCCCAGGGGCGTATTGCAGTCCGATGTGCGCTACTCCGACTGGGAGCCGCTTGTCGCCGATCAGGAGCAAACCGCGGGAACGCCACCAGGGATTACCTCTTTCCCTCGCGTGATACAGATTGTCCGGCCGCACGATGATTACCGTCTGGACTTGCGGGTCACCAAGCTGATGCTCAACGAGGATATTCCAGCCGATCGCTTCAAGCTCGAGCAACCCGCGGGAGCGGAGCTTGTTCACGTCGGCGAGGATGCGCCGGAGAAACGGCCATGATGGGTGAGCTGATTGTCCGCAACCTGTTGCACCGGCCGCTGCGCACTTTGATTGGAATCCTCGCTGTTGCGGTGGAAGTCGCGCTGGTGGTGTTGATTGTGGGACTGACCTCAGGTCTGCTGACGGAAATCGCCAAGCGCATCGAAGGCATCGGCGCCGACGTCATGCTGCAACCGCCGGCTGCCTCCGTATTTATCGGAATGACCGGCGCGCCCATGCCGATAAAGATTGGCGAGAAGCTGGCGGAGCTGAAATACGTGCAAGCCGTTGCACCCGCCCTGCTCCAGTTCAGCTCGACAGGCGGCGTGGACGTGGTTTACGGAATCGATCCGGAGAGTTTCCGCGCGGTCTCCGGAGGTTTTGTATTTCTCCAAGGCCACGACATGGAGGGTCCGGACGACCTCCTGGTCGACGATTTGGCGGCCGCGGCGAAACACATCCACGTAGGCGATACTTATAAACTGCTGAACCATGATTGGCATGTGGCGGCCATCATTGAGCACGGAAAGGGCGCGCGATTATTCGTTCCTCTTGCGACGCTGCAAGATTTGGTCGGCGCCCCCGATAAAGCTTCTATTTTTTGGCTGAAGTGCACGCGGCCGGAGCACACCGAAGACGTGATGGATGAGATTCGCCACCTTTTGCCGGGCTACACGGTCCGTCCAGTTAGTGCAATGTTATCGTTGATGACCTCGACGAATATTCCCGGCTTGCAGGCTTTCATCAATGCCATGATCTCTCTGGCGGTCGCTATCGGATTGCTGGTTATTTTTCTGACGATGTACACGACGGTGATCGAGCGGACGCGCGACATTGGCGTTCTCAAATCGCTGGGGGCGGGCAGGATGTTCATCGTGCGCGCGCTCCTGGCGGAATCAGCAGGGCTTTGCCTGTTAGGCATCGTGGCGGGTGTCGGACTGAGTTACGCGGTGCGCGCCGCCTTTCTCGCCGGTTTCCCCACTCTGTCCATTCTTATAACCACCCCATGGATTTTTCGCGCGGCGGGGATTGCCCTGACTGGAGCGATTCTCGGTGCTAGCTATCCGGCGTGGATGGCCAGCCGCAAGGACGCGGTGGAAGCACTCTCCTACGATTGAGAATCAGAGGAACGCGCAGGGTCCTGATTTTCGAACGAGTAACACGGTTAGAAGTGGAAAAAACGCAGCGAGCGGACGCCATATCTAGGCAGACATGGGAATCGCAGCTACAATACCGACACCTGCTGAAGGGCTGATTGTCCCAGGAAAAATGAGCTTGGAGCCGATACTTAAAACAGAAAACTTGTGGAAGCTCTACCGCGCAGGGAAAGTGGACGTCCCCGCGCTCCGTGGAGTGAACTTCGCGGTGGCGCCCGGAGAATCCGTTGCTGTGATGGGCCCTTCAGGTTGCGGGAAGTCCTCTCTTCTCTACGTAATCGGCGGGCTCGCGCAGGCTTCCAAGGGACGTGTGCTGGTGGACGGCAACGATTTGACGGCCATGAGTGACGGCGAGCGCACCAAGCTGCGGCGGCATAAAATTGGTTTTGTCTTCCAGCGCTTTAATCTTCTGCCCACCCTCACCGCCAGAGGCAATATAGCGATCGCGCAGTTTATCCATGGCGATGGTTTTGATCCGCACCGCTTCGATGTAGTGACTGGCCTGTTGGGGCTTGCGGGTCGCCTCCAGCACAAGCCGTCGGAACTTTCCGGTGGCGAGCAGCAGCGTGTGGCGATTGCTCGCGCGATTATCAATGAACCGAAGATTCTGCTGGCCGACGAGCCCACGGGCAATCTGGATTCAAAAAATTCGGAAGTCGTCCTCCAGATGCTCCGGCAGCTCAACAAGGACTTGGGCCAGACCATCGTCATGATCACTCACAATCCCGAAGCCACCGCGTATTTTGACCGCGTGGTGCACATGCGGGATGGAGTAATCGTCGACGGCGTGCCCGCGGACTGAGATGGCGAGCCTCGGACAAATTCTATCGAAGACGTTTTTCTGGGCCTATGAGCGTGGGACCTGGCAGTATGACGCCGCTGTCATCCTCATCCTGGTCTTTGTCTTGGCGACGCCGCGTGGGTGGTTCCACGACGAGCCGCAAATGGGCTTGCCCGCCAATGCTCCGGGGCAAGTGCTGCTTCTCAATGAGCAAGGCGAAAGCAAGACCTACCGTGTCGATGCGCGAATCCTGGCTCCTCCCCAGCAAACCCCGGCGTTGGAGAATGAACTGCACAACGCTCTGCAGAAGGCGCTTCCTGAGCTTCGCAACAAGCGCTTCACCATCGCCAAGATTGACCCGGTGCGCGACGAGCAGGGCACGGTGATCGCCTATCACGTGGAAATACACCGCTAGGAATAGTTCCGCGGGGCACAGATAAAAGCACATAGATAACTTCGCGCAAGGTTCGCGCATCTCTATGTATATGCTAGTCTTGATGAGCGCATAGCCAGCCGCACAATTCGGAAAAAGTAGGGGCTTCCATTGATTAGAAGGCATTTTTGTTTATTGATTTTGGGACTTGTCGCAAGCGGTGTCGCCCTGGGTGCGGTTGCCGCCCAGACTGGCGCGCGGTGGACCACCGAGGGCGTGCTCGGGATGATGGATAAATCCGCGAAAGATTTCCGCAGCCTCACGGCGGATATCGAGAACGTAAAATATACGGCCGTGGTAAACGACACATCCACGGAAACGGGTCAGATTTTCGTCAGGCACGATCAGAAAATGCGCATCGAAATTGCCAAGCCCGAGCCGCGAACGATACTCCGCACCGGTGATTCACTGTTCCTCTACAATCCCAAGCTGAATCGCGTGGAAGAATTCGACCTCGGCAAAAATCGCGCAATGGTTGATCAATATATTCGTCTGGGCTTCGGTACGAAGAGCGAAGACATTAAAAAAAGCTATCTGGTAACCGTCACGGGCGAAGAGGAACTCGACCACAAGAAAGCCGTGGTCTTGGAGTTGACACCCAAATCCGACCAGGTGCGTAGCCAGATCACACGCATTCAGATGTGGGTCGACGAAGCTTCCTGGCTCCCCATTCGGCAGAAATTTTACGAGACCGGTTCCGGCGATTACATTCTGTTCCACTACACCAACGTGATGAAGAACCTCAACGTCAACGAATCAAAGTTCAAGCAGGATTGGCCCAAAGACGCGAGCCGGGAAAAGCCTCACGCCTAGAGCCGCCCTGCGTCGACTCTATTTTCCCCCACACAACAATGCAATGCTTGGCCTATGAATCGCGGAAATGAATCGTTCACTCTGCCGTAGCGCGCTCGGCGGCCAGTAGCTGTTCTTTCCGCGCAAGACCCCAGCGATAGCCCGCGAGGCTTCCGTCCTCGCGAATAACACGGTGACACGGAACCACCACCGAAACTGGGTTGGTTGCGCACGCCCGAGCCACCGCGCGAACGGCCTTTGGACGTCCAAGCGCACGGGCAACCTGGGAATACGTGCGTGTCGTTCCGCGCGGGATGCGCTGCAGTTCTTGCCAAACGCGCCGTTGGAACGCCGTGGCTTGCAGGTCCATCGGCAGATCCACTTGCGCGGGCTTGCCCTCGATGCGCTGGACAATTTCACGGATCCATCGCTGTGCGCTGCCGGTTGCCGGCGAGATTTCCGCGCGAGGGTATTCTTCGTGCAATTCCGCGACGAGCTTATTTTGCGCGTCTCCCAAGTAGACCGCGGAGACGCCGCGCTCCGTTGCGGCGACCAAAACTTTCCCGAGCGGTGACTTCGCAATCGTGTATTCGATTTTCATACCCTTTCCTCCCTTTCGATAAGTTGCTGGCGTCATTCCCAGTTGTGCGTTGCTGCGTTCATAGACGCGGCTCGACGAACCGTATCCGGTTTCGTACAGCGCGTCGGTGATGTTCTGTCCTGCGCGAAGCAAACTCTTGAAACGCTTCACGCGCAATGCTTCGGCAAGTTCGCGAGGCGCGAGGCCAGTAACTTGGCGGAAGGCGCGGCGAAGCACGCCTGCATTAGTGCCCAGCTCGCTTGCGACTTCGGAGAGTCGCACGCCCTCTTCGCCGGATTCTGCAAGGTACTTGGCGGCGCGCGCGACGAGCACCGCTGAGGCAGCCGTTTCATTCGGGCGGCAGCGAAGGCATGGCCGGTAACCTTGTTGTTCCGCTTCTTCGCGCGTCCGGAAGAAAATGACGTTTTGCCGCAGTGGGCGCCGGGCCGGGCAGGACGGCCTGCAATAAATGTGCGTCGAGCGCACGGCCAGCACAAAAGTGCCGTCGGCCCGCGCATCGCGTTCGAGGGTCGCGCGCCAGTACTGCGCTGTTTTCTGGGGCGAGAGTCTCCCTGTTATGTCTACCTGCGAATTCTTCATCGTTTGCATGGTACGAAAATAGCGCAGCCTTCGAATCAAATCTATCCGGAAAGGTTCGGCAAAGTGAATTCGACGCAGGCGGCTCAGGCGGTCAGCCGTAGAGATGGCAGAGACCGTCTCAAGCTTCCCCTGGGTTCGGCAGAACTTCGGCAGCTTCAACGGCATCCTTATGCGGCGCCGTGATCACTAGCAAAACGGCCGTAAGAATGACGGCAGCGGCAAGGGCCGTACGCAAAGTGATTGCTTCACCGGCTCCCAGCCAGCCGAGAAAGAGCGCCACAACAGGATTGACGAACGCATAGGTCCCCACGCGGGCTGCGGAGCTTTTCTTCAGCAGGTAGACGTACGCCGTAAAACCGATCCCCGAACCAAACACCAGGAGGTAGGCGAGCGCGATCCAGGAACGCAGCGAAATCGCCGCGAGATGCAACTGGCGGCCTTCCCCCGCTAACAAGCCGGCGATCCACAGGCCAACCCCGCCCGCGAGGCTCTGCATCGCTACCCCGAGCATGGGGGAACTCGGAAGGTCGTTATGTTTCGAATAGATGGACCCGCACGCCCACGCGAAGGAGCCGATGACTAGAATCCCCGCGCCTATCGGATCGACGCGCTCCGAGCCTCCCAGATGCGCCGGACCTACCAAGAGGACCAAACCACCGAACCCCAAGATAAGGCTGGCCACAACCCGGGGAACAGGCCGCAAGCCGCCAGGACGAAGCCAATCAAGTAGCACCATCCAGAAGGAGACCATGGCCACCAGCAAGGCGGCAACTCCCGAGGGAACACTGCGCTCCGACAAGCAAACTGCCCCGTTGCCAAGAAACAGCAGCAGCAGGCCGGTGATGATTGCCGTTCGCCATTGGCCGGGTGTTGGCCGAATCCCGGTTTTCCAGCGCAAGAGCGGATACAGAACAAGACCTGCTATCAAATGGCGCATCGCCGGAAGTAGCAGCGCAGGAAAAGACTCGATTCCGACCGCGATGGCGAGGTACGTCGAGCCCCAAATGACGTACACAGCGGCAAACGCGGCGATGAGGAGCATGGCGCTGCGTTTCTCACTGTCATGGGACAGCGGCGCGGACGCTCCTTTGCTGGAAGTTTGACCGACAGTGGACGTGGACATTCCGCGGCGCCTAAAGAAATGAAGGTAGAGGCAGAATCGCGGGCTGTCGAGCACCATTTTGGATGAAGTTATCCACAGCACATGGAGAGAAACGCTGGTGAAGACCGAGTACTATAACCAAGTGTTTCAGGTTAGGACACTTCGAGAGATTTCCACAGGTTGACGTCCGAGGCCATAGATGGCATTTTATCCACCCACTCAGTAAGTTTGGGGACCCCGGGGCAAGATCAAAGGAAACTGCAGTTGGGCCAGTAATGGCAGCGACGAAGTGGCATCTCTGAGGGCGAGATGGGTGCGACGAACCGCGTAAGATCAATTCTGCCGTTCGAATTTGACAAAGAAGCAGCCATGACCAAGCTGGCGGCTCCGACACCAATGCAAGAAGTAGCGGTTGAACCCGTGCGCGTACCTGCACTTCGCGTGACGCCTTTACTCGCGCCGGGGCAGCCGCGGCGTTTCGTGCGCGTGCCGACGCACGCCGTCGGTGTGAACCCTGAACAGCGCGAATATCCGCGCGCCAGTCTGAAACTTCCCCTTCGCCTGCGCAAAGTGGACGATGTTGCCGAAGAATTTCCCATCACCCTCGTAACCCGCGACATCAGCTCGACAGGCGTCTTTTTCCTCTGTCCAAAAGAGATTGCGGTGGGCGCTCTGGTTGAACTGGAGATCGTTCTTGTGAGCCGCCCCATGGGGCACGGGAGCGTCATCATCGTCAGTGCGGCTCAAGTGCGGCGCATCGAACCTGCCGCTATGCCCGGATGGTACGGCGTGGCTGCTTCCTTCGACGACGTTCAATTCGACCGGGATGATCGTGTGCCGTCGCGCTTTCTGCAGCCATAAGCTTATTTCTCCTCAAAACCATTAGTCGCGGGAACTCCTTCCACGATCGACTCGCCGGCAGCCGTAGGGATAATTCGCGTCAATTGCCAGCCGGCTGCGGCAAACAATTCGCGGAACTGCTTTTCGGTGCGCTCGCAGCCGCCCGGAAATATCAGCATTTGCAGATCGAGAAATTTGCCCGGGGAAAATCCGTTTCCGGGCTGAATCACGGAGTCCACGACCAGGAGCTTGCCGCCCGCGTTCACGCATTTGCGGCAGGCTTTGAGGATCTTCAGGCACAGATCATCGGGCCAATCGTGAATGATATGTTTCATGATGTAGGCATCGGCGCCCGCAGGAACGGACGAAAACATATCGCCCGAAGCGAGAGTACATCGCTCCATCAGAGACTTGAGCGGCCCGTCCTTGGCGCCCTCGACGACTTGCTGCACATCGTAGAGTGTTCCTTTCATGTGAGGATTGCGCGCCAGGATGGTTGCCAACAGAAGTCCGTGCCCACCGCCCACGTCCACGATGGAATGAATTCGATCAAAGGAATAGGATTCGGCCACGGCGGGGCTGTCGATCATGGATAGCGCAGTCATTGCGTCATTGAAGATTTGCGCTTCCTCCTCATGCTGCTTGAAAAATTCGAAGATCGGCGTGCCGTAAATCCGATCGAGAGCTTGTTCGCCTGTCCGGACACAATGCTCGAGATGGGCCCACCCGCGCGCATGCCAGTCCCGTCCGCCCATGACGGCGAAAGATCGCAGGCTCGGGTTTCCATTGCGGCGCAGAACGGCCGACATCGGTGTTTCGGAAAACTTTCCATCGGCCCCTTCTGAGAGAACCCCCACGCTGGCGGTTGCCCGCATGAGCCGGTAGAGAGCTTCCGGGTTGGCGTTTACCTGGAGTCCCAGTTCCTCGGCTGATTTTGGGCCAGCCTCGACCAGGTCCGGAACGCCTAGCTGAGCCAGGCAAGCGATGGCGCCTGCGACATAAGTCCCAGTCAAGAGTTGCAAAATCCCAACATGGGCCGGTGGTGCCTGCGGTTGCCCAGTTGTAGAAGTCATTGTTCTCCGTGAAGAGGTGTGTTTCGGGTTCCCTGGTAGCGGAGAGTATACACCCGTAGGGCATTCACTAGTCCGGCTTCCACTTACTGACTCTATCTCCGCGGACGAGCCCGAGTAACGACGCCCTCGAATGAATTGCCGTTGATCCGATACTGGGATTTGTGAAATTAGATTTCGGGAAACGGGCGGTGGGCCGAGGTCTGCTAAGCTAAACGACCATGGTTGCGGGCAAAAACAAAGTTGTGCAGGGAGTGCTGTTTGATTGGGACGGCACCCTGATTGATTCCTATGCCGCTGATTCTTCGGCGTATCTGGCGATGTTTAGTGAGATGGGGATTCCGTGGGGCTTGGAGGAACTGGCGACTCACTATTCGCCAAATTGGTACCGCGTCTATCGCGCTGCGAAGTTGCCGAAAGCAAAATGGGACGACGCCGACCGCCTGTGGCGCCACCAGTATTCGAAACATTCACCACAGCTCATCGCGGGCGCTCGTCAGGTGCTCACTCGGCTTGGCCGCGCGCATCACCTGGGTTTGGTCACGAGCGGCGACCGCGATCGTGTGGCGCGGCAGTTGCGCGCCTTCCGGCTGACGCGTCTCTTTGAAGCGCGCGTCTGCAGCGGAGACACACCAGAAAAAAAGCCGCATCCCGCTCCTCTCCGGCTGGCCTTGCAACAACTTCGTCTGCAGCCCTCCGCGTGCGTGTACGTCGGAGATTCTCCGGAGGACTTGCAAATGGCGAAAAGAGCGGGAGTTCGCGCTATTGCGGTGCTCGGACCTTTCCCAACGGAAAAGCGCTTGCGCGCAGCGCGGCCGGATTTTTTGCTCGACTCGATCCGGGAATTGCCGGAAGCGCTGGAAACTCTATGCAGCTAAAGCTCAACGCGAGCCCGGCTTTAGAAATTTGGTTTTGGCGGAGCTGCCGGGAGAACTGGTGCAGCGGTTGCTGCGGGGACCGGTTTGTAGTCCGTCCACTTGATCACCAGGCGGACTGGCACGTTTAAATCCTTCAGGTTGATCGTGTCGTCGGAACGCATGTAATTCGGGAGCCAATACTTGCCGTCGACATTTTCACGATACGTTTCAAAAATCGTGAAGGGCATGGTGGCCGACCGCATGTCGCCGAGATCGTTTACCCATTTTCCGTAGGTTCTCACCACCTCGAGATAGACGTCATCCACCCAGATGATGCCATCGAAATAATAATGCGCGCGCTCCACACCCTTGGGCTTCACCTGGAAGATGTAGCAGCTAATTTCATCGACGGGTTCCTTCCCTAAATATTTGAGGTCGTATTTCGCAAGCTGGCCGCTCGTGAGCGGGTAAGCCGGCATGCGCGCGAGCGCCTGAAAATCTTCAGGGCCCATCTCCAGATAGTGCAGAGTGGATTGCGGTCGCTCGGCGGTCTTTTCGTAGACTTTGCCGTCGCTGCCAGGCTTTGCTTCGAGCACTAACAAAAGTTGCCCCGAAGGCTTTCCGTCGGGGCCGAACTCTTCCAGACGGACGGTTTTTTTATAGGTGTATCCTGCGCGGGCCACGATGTACTGGTCCTCTTTTTGGGAGAACCGCTTGATGATCTCCTCCGGCGGAATCGACGGGGGAGCAGCAGGCACGGGTTCCGTTCCGAGGCGGCGGACGTCGTGTTCGGGCGGAGGTGTAAGCGGCCCTTGCTGGGCAGCCTGGGCACGGCTCTCCGCACCCGCGGCGAAAAGTGTGCATGCAAGAAAGGCAGCACGCAGTGGGAGCCGGGAATGGCCGGAAGCGAAATGGAGTTGGGGCAAGCTCATAAGAAATAGGATGCGCGAAACCCGCCGAAGAGCAGCTTCGGAGCGGCCGCAGACCTGAATAAGTTTAACGCAAATCACGGAGGCCGTCCTAGGCGCCGCAGTCCGCGGCAGACCTTCGAAATTACGCGAAGCGGTTTCCACAGAACTGTCGGAGTCTCTGCTACAATTCCAAAGTTTGTGGGCGACGAGAAACAAACCAGGCGATATTTTGTCTCTGGAACCGTGCAGGGGGTGGGCTTCCGCTTTTTTGCGCAGCGCGTGGCGGATAAGCTGCACATCGGCGGTTACGCGAGGAATCTGTTTGACGGCAGAGTCGAAGTGCTTGCTATCGGCTCGCCGGCACAACTGGATGAACTCAAGAGCGCCCTCGAACGCGGGCCGCGGTTTTCGAGCGTATCTGGAGTGCAGCAAGAGGAAGCGCAGCCCAATCCGCTGTTTGAGAAGCGGTTTGTGATCGAACCAGACGCTTGAGCATACGATGACGAAGAGGAGCCGTCCGAATGGATGATTTGAAGAGGCTGATTCGCGAAGTGCCGGATTATCCCAAACCAGGGATTCTCTTTTACGACCTGACCACTCTGCTGAAGGACAAGGAAGGATTCCATACGCTCATCGACCGCCTCTGCGATCACTACAAAGGTCACACCATCGATGTCGTTGCCGGAATCGAAGCGCGAGGTTTCATTTTTGCTCCGGCATTGGCCTACCGCCTTGGAGCCGGCTTTGTCCCAGTCCGAAAGCCGAGAAAGCTGCCCGCGAAAACTACGAGCATTTCGTACGCGCTTGAATATGGCACGGACACCCTTGAAATCCACGAAGATGCCGTAAAGCCTGGCCAGCGCGTGATCATTTGCGACGATCTGCTCGCGACAGGCGGCACAGCTGCGGCCACCATAAAACTTATCCAGAAGCTGGGCGGAAAAATCGAAGGCGCGGCGTTCGCCGTCGAGCTGACGTTCCTCAACGGCCGCTCGAAACTAAACGGCGTGGACGTTTTCTCGCTCATTCAGTACGACAAGTGACTTGATTTAGATACCCGGACCTTTCAGAAGAATTCCATCTGAGCCTTCCGGCTTGGCTAACAAAAGCCAACGCACAACCTCAGGCGGTTCTAAAAATGATTCGGACGATATCTTTTCACCGAACGATTGCGTTGACACGGTTCGTCGAAAGAGGAACCCCCGTCTCAAACCAAAGTCTATCTGATTCCGCCTCGACCACCGGATCGAACAAATCTCTGCCCACGGAGAAAATTGGATTCGAAAATAACGGCGGTAATAGATTCCATCTTCTCCCGCGCGGCCATAAGCGAGCTCTTCGTTGGAGACGATCATCACCGCATAGATAATTCCCACGAAGATGAAGCGTACCGGTCCACCGAATTGGGGATCGGCAAAGGCTATCGCCGGAGCCACTACCAAGACGAAGATCGTCGTCAGCCGCCATGTTAGCCAAAACCAAATTGAGCCAAGTGGGATATCGGATGCTGCCATTTGGCCATTCACTTTCGCTGCCGCTGGCGGAGCGCTTCGAAGAGGACGACGCCGGCGGCGACGGAGACGTTGAGCGATTTGACGGGGCCGGTTGTGGGCAGCGATACGACAAAGTCGCAGCGTTTGCGCGTCAGATCGTGGAGACCTTTGCCTTCACCGCCGAGGACGATGCCTACCGGAGATGTGTAGTCGGCTTCGGTGTAACTCTTGTCGGCGCGCTCATCGAGGCCGATGAGCCAGTAGCCTGCTTCTTTTAATTCCTCCATCGTTTGCGCGAGATTGGTCACCTTCGCGACTGGCAGATGCGAGAGCGCGCCGGCGGAAGCGCGCGCGACTGTATCCGTGAGGCCGACCGCGCGCCGTTCCGGAATGATGACGCCATGAGCGCCTGCGGCGAGCGCCGTCCGAATCACCGCGCCGAGATTGTGCGGATCTTCGACGCCATCTAGAAGCACGATGAGCCCCTTGCGTCCGTGATCGGGGCCCTTGTTTGCCGCTGCGAGAATGCTTTCGAGCGTGGCCGGTGCACGCGCGGCGGCTAGAGCTACAACTCCCTGATGATCTTTTGAATTGGCAAGGCGGTCGAGTTGGCCGCGGTCTTCAAAGCGCACGGGAATGTCGCGCGCGCGGGCAAGCTGCACAATCTCTTCGACACGGGTGTCTTGACGGCCACGCGCGATCAAAACGCGATCGAACGGGCGGCCCGCGTCCAGAGCTTCGCGTACAGCATGAATCCCAGTGAGCTTGTCCATCGGAGCCATAGTCTACAGCACGTAGGGGCACGATATATCGTGCCCCTACAAGTGAATCCCCTACACTAATCAATCGAGGGCTGCGCAGAATTCGACGATGCGCTCGCAGGCTGATTTTACAGGCACAGCAAAATTGAGAGCGGTCGCTTCATCGAGCAGCAAAATCACCCGATCGAGATCGCCTTCACCGGCGCGGCCGGCCAGGGCGAGGCGGATAGGATGAAACAGCTCGCGGCTGCGCAGGCCCACGCGGTCTTTCAATGCCGTGATGATCTCTTTGAATCTCTCCGTGGTGAGAGGAGCGCCATCGAGCAGGAGCAGCGCAAGATGGCGTACCACGTCGCGCCCACCAGAACGAGAAAGGACGGAGTGACTCTCTACTTTAGCCAGGACCTCTTGCGCGTCGTAGTGAAAAACGAGGCGTAGCAGATCCGCGAGAGCGCGGCGGTCTGCAAGATGCGGACCGAGCAGCGCAGCAGCGCGTTCGCACCAAGCCAATTGCGTGGGAGAGGCATCGCCGACTAGCCAGCCTTGTTCGCGCAGAATGTCCGCCACATCGCGGGCCGTAAAAGCGTTCGTGGCGGAGGGTGCTGCGTTCGGAGCTTCTGGAGCAGGCATCAGAGGAATTCTAGCGCACCTTGGCGAGCCGGCTTGAGAGCGGCGACATGATTATCGTTGGGAGAGCGTAGCGACCACGTGCGCGGCAATAGCTTCGCCGCGGCCGACGGCGTCGACGCCTTCGTTGGTCTTGGCCTTGAGAGAAATTTGACCGGTGGAAACACCCAGGGCGCGGGCGAGAGCGTCTCGCATTTTCGGAAAGTGCGGCCCCAGCTTTGGTTTTTCGGTGATTACGACTGCGTCGACATACTCGATAACGAAATTCTTCTCATTGAGCAGTTTTTTTGCATGCTCGAGGAAGAGCAGACTGTTCGCGCCTTCCCACTTTGGATCCGTGTCAGGAAAATGTGTGCCGATATCTCCTAGCCCAGCCGCGCCAAGCAATGCGTCGCACATGGCGTGGGCAAGAACATCACCATCAGAATGGCCAACGGGGCCCTTGTCGAACGGAAGCTCGATTCCGCCGACGATTAGCTTGCGGCCATAGTCGAGGCGGTGCAGGTCATAGCCGATGCCGGTTCGTGCTGCTAGAGAACTCGTGGTTGCGAATCGCGCGCGGCCTTTCTGCATTTGGCGCATTAAAAAGAGACAAAAGCCTACGAGCAGAATAAGCGGAGCTGCGTTGAGGAGAAGCGGAGTCCAATCGCCCGTACTCGCTTGGCTGGATCCGGTTCCGTTGGCAGAGACAAGCTTTAAAAGCATGACGCCTAAGAAGACGATGGAGATCCAAAACAACATGGCCTTAGCGGTTGAGCTAGTATTCCTGTTCATTGCTTTTGGCGTTCTTGTTCGAGATAGAAACGTGCGAGGTCCATGTCCGCGGGCTTGGTGATTTTGATGTTGCGCTCCGAGCCGAGCACGACGTGGACGTCGTGGCCGATGCGCTCGACGAGACCGGCTTCGTCCGAGGCGTTGACGCCATCGGCTTGGGCGCGAGCAAACGCTTCCTTGAGCAGTTTGGTCGAAAACGCCTGCGGCGTCTGCGCCAGTACGACGCGTTCGCGCGGGATCGTTCCGATGATGAGCGCGACATCTTCCGGCAAGCTGGCGCGCTTCACTTCCTTTACCGTGTCCATCGCGGGAATGCCGAGAATCGCGGCCTGGCAGCGGCGCGCTTCCTCAATCACGCGCGCGATCTGTTCGCGGGTGACAAACGGGCGAACGGCGTCGTGCACCAGGACGATTTCCGTGTCGTCTGAAACTTCCTGGAGCGCCAGCGCGACCGAATCCTGGCGCGAATCTCCTCCGCGCACCACGCGGACAGACTGCATGAATCTTTCGCCGCGAATGCGATCCTCGAGGGACGCGACGACATCGGCGCGTGTGGCGACGATGATGTCGGTCACCAGCGGACAAGAGGCGATGCGGCGCACGCTGTGAATTACGAGTGGAGTTCCATCCAGCTCGAGAAATTGCTTCGGCGTATCGGCTCCCATGCGAGTACCGAGACCCGCGGCTGGGAGGATGGCGGCTATGCGGCTCATTTTAAGCGCGACCCGCCCGGATAGGATTAACGATGGGGCCGCAAACTTCAGAGTGTACCTTAAGCCGGGGTGTGAGGAGAATCGCGGAGTGCGTAAAAAAAAATCGCCCGGCGGGCACTTTAGCAAACAGGAGGAGTGGCTTCTAACGGCATTTTGCTTACGGACTTTGCGCGGACATTGGCTTGCAGAATGTCAGCTAAATGAACGGATTCTAATCGGCGTCAGGCTCTGGGAAGATGGGCCTTGCGCCCCGGTCGAATGGCGGAGGCTCCGGCAAACGCGAGCCGTTTTCCGGTCGAACCGGCAGCACATCGACGCGGCTGTGTCCGATGCTCTCGCCACGGCCCGCGGCAGCGGCGGCCGCTTGCCGTGGCAAGGAAGCTGATTGCTCCGGACGCTCATCCAGCCGGCCAAAAATCATCTTCCCGGCAGTCGTCTGATGAACAGACGTAACTTGAATGTCGACGCTCTTGTTGATCAAGCGCCGGCCGCCGTCGACGACCACCATGGTGCCGTCGTCAAGATAAGCGACGCCCTGGTTGGGTTCCTTGCCCTCGCGCAAAATAAGAACGCGCATCGGCTCTCCGGGCAACACAACTGGCTTCAAGGCGTTGGCGAGCTGATTTACGTTCAGGACCGCGATGCCTTGCACGGTGGCCACTTTGTTCAAGTTGTAATCGTTGGTGACAATCTTTGCGCCCAGCCGGCGCGCGAGCTCCACAAGCTTGTGATCTACATCGTCTGCCTGGGACGAATCCTGATCGAGAATGCGCACGTCCGCCTGTGGCATCTTCTGCATGCGCTGCAAGACCTCGAGGCCGCGGCGCCCGCGCTGGCGTTTTGAGGAATCGGAAGAATCGGCGACGAGCTGCAATTCGTGCAGAACGAACTGCGGCACACCCAGTACCCCATCCAGAAAGTATGCTTCACAAACGTCCGCGATGCGGCCATCGATCAGAACACTGGTGTCGAGAAGCTTTATCGGCTCGGGCGCAGCGGGCTGCGCGTATTTGATCCCATCGACAGAAGCGATCTTCAGCTCGCCACCTCTCTCCCAACCAAGCACCAACCCCAAATATCCCAATGCAAGCAGGGAGGCATATTCGAGGAAGGACTTTGTTGGTTCTGGCACATTCGTCCGGGAAATAACGAGCGTTACAAGAAGTGCGACAAACATTCCCAAAACTGTGCCAACGGCGCCTCCCACCAACCTGCGTATTTCCGCTTTGCGGAACCTCAGCTCGGCCAGCAGAATCCCAAGAGCGAGAAGGAAGCCGACGCCCGCCGCAGGCAGCCCGCGCAGCCCGAAGGGCGCGATCTCATAACAGAGTGCGGTTATGCAAAAAGTGAGGAATATCCGCACGAGAAAGTGCTCGGAGCCTTTCCCAAGAAGGCGCGTTGTCTTTTGCTGCCGCTCTTCAGGAACAGAATCCGATGAATGCAATGGGGCCGAACGTGGATGCTGCTGCACTTCACGTACAGATCGGCTCATACGACCTCACAGTAATGCGTATCACTGCAAAATCGGTGCCGCATTCCCGCGGGAGCGCGGGGAAGACAAACCAGTGCGGGACGAGAACGCCACTTCGACAGGGTTGGCATTCCCGGGCTGTATATACTCCGGCATCAAATGGGAGTCAAGATGATGTTGAAAGATTAATAAGCGGAATTTGTGTTATCAACTATCGTAAATAGTAGCGGGGGACGCGCTGGCTCACAGCGCAAAGAAGGTCGGAGGTCACGGTACCAATGCTGCGCGCAATGAGATTCGCGGGACGGACATGTTCGCCATCGGTGCCATAGATGGTCACGACATCGCCGATTGCGGCGTCCAGCACGTCGGTGACGTCAATCATGGTGACGTCCATGGAAACAATTCCAACCATGGGCGCGAGTGAGCCGCGCACGAGGACGCTGCCGCGATTGCCGAGCGAGCGGTGGATGCCGTCGCCATAGCCAGCGGCCAGGACGGCGATGCGTGAAGGACGTTTGGCGATGAAGGTTTCGTTGTAGCCGACGCCGGCGCCCACGGGAATGTTACGGATATTGATGATGCGCGTGCGCAGGCTCATGACAGGCTTGAGCGGCAGCCGTGCTTCGATTTCCGGACGCTGTTCTACCGGGTCGTAGCCGGGATGATAGCCGTACAAAATGGCGCCGGGACGGACCATGTCGGCCCAGGTTTCAGGACGAGCGACGATGGCGGCGCTGTTGGCGAGATGCACGATGCCGGGATCAATGCCCAGCGCGCGAAGACGGTCGAGTGCGGCGTAGAAACGCTCTTCTTGCTGGCGCGTTTGTTCGCCGGTGCGCGTGCTCGTAAGAACTTCCGAAGAAGCAAAATGCGTAAAGACTCCGCCCAGTTCCAGATGCTTGCACTTGGCGAGTTGGCGGGCAAAACATTCGACATCGCTCGGGGCGATGCCCAGGCGGTTCATGCCGGTGTCCATCTTCAGGTGGAACGAAACTTTTTTGCGGCCTTTTTTCCCGATGATGCGGGCGGCGGCGCGATCGAGTTCCTTGAGCTGCTCGCAGCGATGAATGACCGCCGTTAGATCGTATTCGAGGAGGCGCGACTCCTCGCCAGGCCAGAAACTTGTAAGTACGAGGATAGGCTTGCGAACGCCTGCTTTGCGGACGGCGATGCCCTCGTCGGTGCAGGTGACGCCGAACCAGTCCGAGCCGGCTTTTTCGAGAGCTTTGGCGACCTGCGGGCCGCCGTGGCCGTAGCCGTTGCCTTTGACGATGCAAAGAATCTTTCGTGGCGATTTGCGCTTTTCGTTTGGAGGATTCACGAATTTGCGGATGGCACGGAAATTCTCCGCCAGCGTGGACAGGGAAACTTCGGCCCAGATGGGGCGGCTCTTCATATTGCGGGGACTCTTGTCAGCTTGTGCCATAGCCCTACCAGAAAGAATTTAGTTTACGCCATCCGGTTGCCGCCAGCGGACAGCCGCAATGGATGCCGCGAGAATGACAACCCCCGCTTGTAGTGCAAACTGGAGGCCTGAGCCACGGCGAGGGAAAGGTGGAGGACCCTCCCCCCTGTTTTTTGTAAGTGTTGCTTCTAAAGGACTTAGCCTTCCCGTAAGTGCTTTGTAATCAACAGCTGCGGAGGCTTTTCTACATGTTGATTCTAAAAGACTTAGAGTTTCAGAAAAATCGGGCAAATCCAAGTAGCTTGGCCGATTGCCCGTTCCTGGATTGAATCGAGGAACGGAGCGTGTTGATTCTTACACAGAAGCCACGGGCAGCTCGGAGTTCACGGAGAGCGCGGAACCTCCTGGCGGAGCTGGCGAGCCGAAAGGCCAAGTTGAAAAAGAAAAGAGCGGCAGGATGGCTGCCGCTCTTTGAAATTCGCAAATTCGCCCGAGAACGATTCTACCAAATGGTATAGCGAAAGTGAAGGGCAATCGCTAAGATGCTCGGCATGCAAAATCGATTGAATCGCCGCAGTTTTATCGTGACCACAGGATTGACCGCGCTGGCCTCCACGCGAGTCCTCGGCGCGAACGACACGCTTCGCGTCGGCATCATCGGCGCGGGCGGGCGCATGAATGAACTCCTCAATTCCGCCGACAAGGCGGGCGGTTACCAGCTCGTGGCTGTGAGTGATGTGTATGGGCCGCGGTGCGACGCCGTCAAACAGCGCCCCACAGGCAGCGCAGTGACCATTCATGCGAACTATCACGAGGTCCTCGAGCAGAAGCTCGATGCCGTCTTGATCGCCTCTCCAGACCATTGGCATGTGCGCATGGCTATCGACGCCATCGCGTCCGGCAAAGACGTGTATCTCGAGAAGCCGGTCACGCACACGCTGGAAGAAGGCACGACACTCACGAAGGCGGTGCGCTCCAGCAAACAGATCCTGCAAAGCGGTATGCAGCAGCGGAGCTGGAGCCACTTTCGAGATGCGGTGGACCTGATTCAGGGAGGGAGCATCGGGCGTGTGCCGCAGGTCAGGACGTATTGGTGGCAGAACTATGCGGCATGGAATCAGCGCAAAGCCGTGGATGTGCAGGCGCTTGATTGGAAGCAGTGGCTCGGCGGCGCTCCCGAGCAGCCCTTCAGCGAAGAAAAGTTCTATCGATGGCGCTGGTTTTGGAATTTTGGCGGCGGGGCCATGACCGATCTCTTCACGCACTGGATTGACGTGGTGCATTGGGCGATGAAATCGGACACGCCCAAAGACGTGCAAATGCTCGGCGATAAATATGTCTTCGAGCAGTGGGACTGTCCCGACACGGTGCAGGCGGCGGTTCGATACCCCGGATTTAACGTGGTGTACGAGGGGATGATGGCCTCGTCGATTGACGACGGCGGGCTGGAATTCCGCGGCACGGAAGCGACGCTCAAGCTCAACCGGAACGGCTTTGGCGTCTATCATGAAGGCGTAACGGAAAGAGTGAATCCCGTTATGAGGGCAGAGAGTTTTCAGGATGGAACGATCTCTCACATGGAGAATTTCTTCGAGTGTGTACGGAGCCGCAAAGAGCCGAACGCGCCTGTCGAAACGGGAGTTAGCGCGGCTCGCGCGGGGCACATCGCCAACCTGGCTTACCGTCGCGGCGGGCAGATCGCGTGGCCGGCGAAGGGTTCCGGTTAAGATGATCCAGCGTTCAGGGCGAGCACGCTTGGCATCTTTGGCTTAGCCAATGCGTCGGTGAATTAATATGGCAAGACCTATAACAGCAAAAATCAGATAACAAACAGAGAGAATATAGTAGAGAATTCGCACCTTAGGCCAAAGGAAAGTTGGGAGCTTGTCAGCGAACTTGTCCGTCCATGTCTCGCTCCAACGCGGGATGGGGGCGGCTTCTTCGGAGTCGGGCTTCCAGCGTGCAGCGACCCAGGTCGCGCGGAAATTGGAAAGCAGTAGCGCCGCGAGAACAATTCTCACAATGCTCGGCCCTGAGGCCAAAATGTCCGCAAGGTACGCTACTGATACGCAGCCCGCCGCGTATCGGCTGCGCTCACGTACGCCGACACCGCCTAAATAGTAAAAAAGCAAAACAAACGTCCCGATGATTGGTTGGTCCGCGATAATCAAGAGAACAAAGGAAAGAACGGCCACGGCGACACACACCCAGTAACCTTGCGCCCCTAAGTAATCGACGTCATTGCTATTCTGAATGGAAGGCCAGAGCAGGCTCTTGATGCGGCCTTCGCTCCGCGGCATCGACTCAGATAAGTTCAGGGTCTGCATAGGGGGAATTAAAGCCCAGTCCTTGCCAGGAGTCGAGGAGAAAAAATCCTTCTCAAAGCCTGCTGCTACTGGTGCCCGTGATTTCCGCTGCCTGCGGGGCTACGCAGACTCAACACTGCGCTACAAATCGTCGGGGGAGAATTGGGAGAAGGCGTCTGGGGCGGCTTCCTCGAAGCGCGTGAGGCGGCTGCGGAAGACGAAGCGGACCTTGTCGGTGGGGCCGTTGCGCTGCTTGGCGATGATGAGTTCGGTTTGTTCGCGCTCGTCGGGCTGGGCGTCGTGTTTGAAGAAGTGCGGACGGTAGATGAACATGACGACGTCGGCATCCTGCTCGATGGCGCCGGATTCGCGAAGATCGGAGAGCTGCGGGCCGCGTTCCTCGCGCTCTGGAGCGCGCGTGAGCTGGCTGAGAACGAGGACGGGGATTTTCAGCTCCTTGGCGAGCCCCTTCAAGCTGCGCGAAATGCTGGAGACTTCTTCGTTGCGGTTGCTGAAGCGGCCGCGGGCGGTGATCAACTGGAGGTAATCGACAATCAGGAGCGAGAGGCCCTTGTCGCGCTTGAGGCGGCGGGCTTTCGCGCCAATTTCGAGAACGCTGATCGAGCCTGCGTCATCAATCCAGAGCGGCGCGGAAGAAATCGTTCCCAGAGCTTCGGTCATGCGGCGCCAGTCTTCCCGGCTGAGATGCCCGGTGCGGAATTTGTGCGCATCAATCTGCGCGACGGAAGCAACCAAGCGCTGGAGCAACGATTCCTTGGACATTTCCAGGCTGAAGATGGCCACGGGCTGGCCGCCGCGAATGCCGATGTTTTCGGCGAGGTTCAGAGCCAGCGCGGTTTTTCCCTGGGACGGACGCGCGGCAAGAATCAGCAGCTCCGAGGACTGCAGGCCGGAAGTAAGCTTGTCCAGCTCGACATAGCCGGTCGGCACGCCGGTGATGCTCTTCCCTTCGCGGAAGATTTTTTCGAGACGCTCGAAATTGTCGCGAACGATGTCCTTGACGGAAATAAGGCCGGCTTTTACACGATCTTCCGCGAGCGAGAAGATGGAAGATTCCGCGTTATCGAGGATGGTGTCGGCGCCGTCCTCGCCTTCGAAGGCGCGCTGCTGGATGTTGTGCGTGGTGTGAATGAGATTGCGCAGCAACGCCTTTTCCTTGACGATGCGGGCGTAGTGCTCGATGTTGGAGACTTTGGGCATGCCGTCGGCAAGCGACGCCAGATACGGCGCGCCGCCCGCGGCTTCCAATTCTCCATGGCGATGCATCTCTTCGGTGAGCGTGATGAGGTCGATGGCCTGCTGGGCCTCGCCGAGCGAAATCATCTGGGTGAAGACGCGGCGGTGCTGATCAAGAAAGAAGTCTTCGGGGCGGAGATTCTCGATGGCCGCGTTGAGGGCGTTATTGTCGAGCAAAATGGCGCCGAGGACGGAGCGCTCAGCGTCGAGATTGTTCGGAAGGGGCTTTTCGAGGATGGTTTGGGCGGCCGCCATTGCTTTATTTCGCTTTTATTTCGCCTACAGTAACACGAAGTCCTTTTGCCACGCAAGATAGTTTGCGCGACTGCGTTGTCACAAAAATTTTCAGGTGCGAGATTTTGTTCCGGGCTCGACCTATTCCCAGGGCTGTACTGGACGTGTGAGCGCATTGTGCTGTGAAGAAAGGATTAGGTCAACGAGATTTTCTGTGCATGCCTGTGCATGAGTTCGGAAATGTTGAAAAAGTTTTTTCCCGCGCGAGCCTCGCAAAAAAGTAGGGGCACGGCATGCCGTGCCCTCTACGAAATTCAAACCAGCCCGCGATTTGAAATTATTCTTCCTTGGCGACGTGGACGATGACTTGGGCGGTGACGTCGCGGAAAACCTTGATGGTGACGGGATATTCGCCGAGGGCTTTGATGGGATCAGCGAGCTGGACCTGGCGCTTATCGATCTTGAAGTTTTGCGCGCCGAGACCCTCGGCGATGTCCGCGGTGGTGACGGAGCCGAACATCTGGTCGTTTTCGCCGGTCTTGCGGGTGAAGTGGAGAGATACGCCATTGAGCAACTCGGCTTGTTTGTGAGCGGCGTCAAGCTCCGTGGCGGTTTTTTTCGCCAGCGAAGTGCGGATACGTTCGAGCGCTTTCATATTGCCGGTGCTGGCTTCAATGGCCAGCTTGCGCGGTAACAGGAAATTGCGGGCGTAACCGGGTTTGACGGTGACGACGTCGCCGCGGTGCCCGAGCTTTTCGATGTCTTCCTGAAGAATTATTTGCATGTTTTGTCTCTAAGCTCCTATTTCCCGAAGTTGCTGTGACATTGATCCGCGAGGCCTAAGCCTTCGGGGCCTCGGCTGAAGCAGCGGGTGCGGCCGAGTGTGGCGCGGGCGCACCATGGGCTGCTTGCGGAACGACCTGGCGCGGCGCTTGCGTGCCTGCGGCGCTGCCTGCAAACGGCAGCAGGGCGATGTTGCGGGCGCGCTTGATGGCGACGCCGAGCCAGCGCTGATGACGCGAGCAAACTCCGGTCATGCGCCGCGGAAGAATTTTCCCGCGTTCCTGAACGAATTGCGAAAGAATGTCCGCGCGCTTGTAGTCGATGAAGTCCATCTTCTCGACGCAAAACTTGCAGACTTTCTTTTTGCGGAAATACTGCCGCTTGCCGCGGGGACGACCGCCGGGGCCGCCCGGACCTCCGCCGCCTGGTCCGCCTTCGCGGCGCGGACCACCGTGCCCGCCTCCGGGCCCGCCATGGCCGCCACCGCCTTCGCGGCGCGGCGGTCCACTGTGAGACTGTGCTTGTTTCGGTTCCTCTGCCATACCATCCTGCCTTTCTCTCTAAGAACGGAAAAACGAAATTCGAAAAACGAAACTCGAAAAACGAGAACGGAAGCTTAGCTCGCCGCCGTTTGCTCCGCGGCGGGAGCGGGAGTCGAAGCCGGAACGGAAGCGGGCGCGCTGCGGCGCGGACGCCGCGCGGCGCGCTGTTCGCGCTTTCCGCCGAGCTTCTTCTGGCGCTTCAAATCTTCGTCGAGGCGCACGGTCAAATACTTGATGACCACGTCCTGGACGCGGAGGCGGCGTTCGAGCTCTGCAATCAATTCGCCGTGGTTGGTGCGAATCTGCTGGTAGACGTAAATGCCCTCGCGATGCTTGGCCACGCGATAGGCGAGCTTGCGCGTGCCCCAGTGCTCGGTCTTCTCGATCTTGCCGCCCTTTTCCGCGCAGGTATGCTCTATGCCGGAAATCACTTTCTTGATTTCGTCTTCCGGCGTTGCCGGCCGCGCGATGAAAATCAGATCGTACAAACGTTCTTCCATGATGACCTCTTTCCTGTTGACCCCGGCTTATCCGGGGCTGCTTCAAATCACGTTCCGGGCTTGTACCCGGAAAAACCGTTTCACTCTTTTTCCGGCTCTTCCTCTTCCGGCTTTCGCCGGTTAAAAATGTTCATGGCCGGCTCGATTCCCTTCTCGAGAATCATTTCCACCGCATCGCCGGCTTTGCCAACCATCTCCGCGGCGACTTCGAGTTCGGCCTTTTTCATCGGCCGCAGCACGAACTCTTTGCGGCTGCTCAGCGGATGATCCGGCCCGCAACCCAATCGCAGCCGCGAAAACTCCTGAGTGCCAACGGCGCTGATCACCGAATTCGCGCCGTTGTGACTCCCGCCGCTGCCTTTGCGGTCGATCCGAATGGTTCCGAAGGGCAGCTGCACTTCATCCCACATCACCAGCAGATCGGCCGGACCCAGCTCGTACTTTTCCAGCAGCTCACGCACGGAGATGCCGCTGAGATTCATGTACGTCTGCGGCTTGGCCAGAACCACATCTTCTCCCGCGAGCTTTCCACGGCCTACGAGAGCCTTGCCTTCCGGGCGCTCGACGCGAATAAAACCGCGATTCGCCAATTCGTCGACGGCCATAAATCCGAGGTTATGCGGCGTCCATTGATACTCCGGATCAGGATTGCCAAGTCCGACGATGAGCCGCATAGGCCTCTATCCAGCAGACTGCTTGCCGCCAGCCGCCGCGCTTTGCAACTTGCCACACTACTTCTTCTTCTCGCCCTTTTCGGCTTTTTCCGGTTTGGCCTCTGCTTCGGCGCCTTCTTCGCCCTCGACTTCCTTCTTACCCTTCTTGATGACTTCGGGCTCGGCGGGCGTTGCAGCTTCCGTGGCGACCACCTCGGCCGGTTTCTCTTCTTCGACCTTGAGAGCGACGACGTGGGCCAAAACGCGTTCCGGATCGGTGAGAAGCTTCATCTTGGCAGTATCCATCGCCAGCTCTTTGGCACGGAGCTGATTGCCGAGCATCAAGCCGCTGACATCCACCTTGAATTCCGTAGGAATGTCAGTAGGCAAACATTCGATTTCGACTTCGCGGGTGACGACTTCGAAAACGCCGCCTTGCTGCTTCACGCCGGCGGGCTCACCGAAGGTGTGGACAGGCACCTTCACGCGCATGCGAACGTCCATAGCTACGCGAAGGAGGTCGACGTGAAGCAGGTTGCCGCTCACGGGATCCACTTGCCAATCTTTCAAGATAGCGGGCTCGTGTTTACCGGCGAGGTCCACCTGGAAGAGCGTGTTGTGGCCGCTCTCGGAGCGCAGAATCGCTCCGATCTGCTTGGTGTTCAATGCGAGCGCGATGGCATCGCCTTTGCCGCCGTAGAGCACGGCCGGCACTTTGCCGGTTTGACGCAGGCGGCGAGCCTCGTTCTTGCCCCGATCGGAGCGGGGCGCCCCTTCTACGATGATTTGTGCTTGAGCCATACTTTCATTCCTTCCGTGAAATCTTGTTCCAGTGTCACTACTAAGTTCGTCTCGGACTTCAACAAGGCGACAGACTGAAGTCTGTCCCACAAAATCTAAATAAACAGCTCGCTGATGGAAGTCTCCTCGTGAATCGAACGAATCCCGCGCGCTAGCAGATCCGCGACGCTTAAGATTTTGATCTTGCCGATTCGCTTTGCAGCCTCTCCGAGAGGAACAGAGTCCGTCGCGACAACTTCCTTGATTTGGGAGTTGGCGATGCGCTCGATGGCCGGGCCGGAAAGCACGGCATGCGTGCAAGCCGCGTAGACTTGCGTTGCGCCTTCTCGGATCAGGGCCTCGGCGGTTTTCACAAGAGTGCCCGCTGTATCAATAATGTCATCCACAATCAAGGTGCTGCGGCCGCGAACGTCGCCGATCAGGTTCATGACTTCGCTGACGTCCACATCGACGCGGCGTTTGTCCACGATTGCCAGCGGGGCGTCGAGCTTCTTTGCGAAGAAGCGGGCGCGTTCCACACCACCTGCATCCGGAGAGACGACCGTCAAATTCGGCAAGTTCAAATGCCGGAAATGCTCGACGAGGACGGGAGACCCGTACAGGTGATCCACCGGAACGTCAAAATAGCCCTGTATCTGCGGCGCATGCAGGTCGAGGGTTAACGCGCGGCTTGCTCCGGCCGTCTCGAGAAGGTCCGCGACGAGTTTGGCTGATATTGGGACGCGCGGCTTATCTTTACGGTCCTGCCTAGCATAGCAGTAGTAAGGCAACACTGCCGTAATGCGCCAGGCAGATGCGCGCTTGAAGGCGTCGATCATCAGGAGCAACTCTAACAAGTGGTTATCCACGGGGTAGCAGCAGGGCTGAACGACAAAGACGTCCGCTCCGCGCACGTTTTCGAGGATCTGAAAATAAATTTCGCCGTCGCTGAAGCGCCCCAGCCTTGCCTTGCCCAGCGGCACTTCCAAATGACGGCAGATGCTCTCCGCCAGCGGCAGATTCGCGGTGCCCGAGAAAATTTTGAATCGGTCGTCGTTCACGACGCTTGCGCTCCGGCGCGCCCTTGTCGAAGGCGCGCACACGTCCGGGCCTGGAATCACATTCAATGGCTAACTGGTTCGGAGCTTTGGAGACGCCGCGGATCAACCGAGGAAAAACGGAGGACACAAATCCACGTTAACGAGTGCCCTGCATTTTACGAACGTACCTGTCGCGCGAGAGAGTCTCGCAAACAAAGGTCTGATCGTCCGGAAACCCAACAGCGGCTCGGCGCGCCATCGCTGGGCTCGGGAAAACTCCAAACACCGCCGAACCGCTACCCGCCAGCGAGGCTTCTGCAGCTCCTCGTTGAAGCAAAGCCCGTTTGATTTTCTCAAGACGGGGGTGACGCCGGAAAACGGGGCGTTCGAAATCGTTCGAAAGGCCGCTTCCCTGCGCGCTCCAGCACAGAGCACAGAACTCCCAAAGTTTAGGGTTTGCGGCCCCTTTTGTCAATGTCAGCGGGCGAGCCTTCAGCCAACGGTAAGCGTCCAAGGTGGGAACGTGAATGTCTTGTGGGGAGACAATGAGCACGGAGAGCTTTGGGACATCCGGAAGCGGGTAGATTTCGTTGCCCCGGCTGATGCCTAAAGCGCGGCCTCCAAAAAGGAAAAAGGGGACGTCGGCGCCAAGCGATGAAGCAATTTCGAGCAGTCGTGGCAGCGGCAGGCTGCGTCCAGTCAAGCGCAAGTAGCCAAGCAGGGCGGCCGCAGCGTCGCTCGAACCGCCTCCCAATCCACGGCCCGCGGGAACGGTTTTCCTGAGTTCGAGATCTACCCCGGAGCGAATCTTAAGTTCCCGGCGAAGGGCATCCACGGCCCGGTAAACGAGATTTTTCTGAAACGGCTCTCGTGAAAGAACGGCATTCCCCAGGATTGATAACGAAATTCCTGGCAGCCTGGTGGCTCGAAGGCGCAACTCGTCATGCAACGAAACGCTCTGGAAGATGGTCCGAAGTTCATGGTACCCATCGGAACGTCTTCCAAGAATATTCAGGCGAAGATTGATTTTTGCAAACGCAGGAATACGAACTTCGCGCATGCGGCTTATTGCGGTTTCGCGTCTTGCGGCGAGGATTTTTGCGCGACGCGGTGTTTTACCTGGGAAAGCTTCCGTTCCACTTCCGCCACTTTGTCGTTTTCCAAATCCGCCGGCAGGGAGCGGTGCCATTCCCTGAGCGACTTTTCCCATTCTATCGCGGCGAGGTCGGTGCGGCCGGACTTGGCGTATATGTCACCGAGGTGGGAGCGTATCGTGGCATCGTGGCTCTCACGCGCAACGGCTTTGAGAAGCGCAGCTTCCGCCTTCGCGAGTTTGTTTTCCTTGAAATAAATCCATCCGAGGGTATCGAGATACGCTCCGCTATTCGGCTCTTCCTTCAGCGCGCGCTGAACGAGGGATTCCGCTTCGTCAAGCCTTATGCCCAGATCGCCCAGCATATAGCCATAGTAATTGAGCACAGGAGCGTTTCGCGGATTTACGGCCAGGGCCTTTTTGAATTCCACTTCCGCGCGGTCGAAAAATTTCTGCCGTTCGTAGATTGCACCCAGCAAAAACCAGACCATCTCGTTGTCGCGTGGCTGGCCGGGGATAGCTTCCGCCGTTTGCGCCGCTTCTTCAGCTTCCTTGTAGCGGCGGCCGCGCTCGTACACCTGTGCAATGTTCAGGTAAATATCGCGATCGGCTTCGCTCTTGGTGAGCTGAGAACGAAGAATCTTCACCGCTTCGTCCGTCTGGCCGTTTTCTCCGAGCAAGAGGGCGTTGGACGTACGAAGGCCAGGATCGCTGGGATATTTCGTCAGCGCTTCCTTTCCTGTTTGAAGCGCCTTCGGCAAATCCTTCGCCGCGCGGTACGTGTCCATGATCAGCATCCGGGCACGGCGATCTTCTTCCTCACCGAGGCGGCCCAGCTCTTCGTAGGTGTACACCGCAGCCTGAAAATTCTGCGCGTCCCGGTAGAGCTGGCCTAGTTGCTGGTACAGGATTGCGAGCGAACGCCGCCGCGACGGCAGCACGGTTGATTGCGATTTCAAGCCGGTTACGGCATCCGAAAGCACGCGAATTGCGTCTTCGAAGCGTCCCTGCGCTTCGTAAAGCATCGCCTCGTTGTACATGACCTCGACGCTGCCGGGCGCGTACTGCCGGGCTTTCAAGAGATTCTCTTCGGCATGATCGAGTTGGCGCAGCTCCCGGTAGATTTGAGCCAAGCGCAGGTAGACGTCGGAATCGTCGGGCATCAAATCGGCAAGCTTCAGATAGACGGTAAGAGCGTCCGCATATTTTTCTTCCGCGAGCAGGGTCTGGCCCAAACCGCGTACATGGCTAAGTTCGGCGGGGTCCAGCTCCGCGGCCTTGCGGTAAGCGGCTTCGGCCTTCGGCAAGTCATGGGTCTGCGTATACGCATCACCGAGTAGATCGAGCAGCGCAGGGGAGGGCGTGCGGCTGGTGATTTCTTCGAGCAGCATAACGGCATCCGCGGACTTGCCCTCATCCAGGAGAAGCTGCGTCAACTGCTCGACAGCGGCTTCGTTGTCGGCGTCTTGTTTCAGGAGGCTGCGCAAAACTCGTTCGGCTTTGTCGTGCTCATTGCGTAGCCGGTACAGCCGCGCGAGCCACAGCGCCGATTCCGAGTCCGAAGGATCCAGCCGGTAGACTTCCCGGTATTGTTCGATGGCGCGTTCGGCCATCTCTGACTGAGCATTCGAACTGAGATCGCCCAGGCTGCGCAGATAGATGCGCCCGAGAAGACGGCGAGTCGGCAGGTCATTCGGGTCCCGCTTGAGGAGTTCCTGCGCCTCGGTTACGGCTTCGTGGACCCGCTGCGCCTTCCAATACATCTCGGCAAGGCGTTCGCCGATCACGGGTGACTTGGGATCAAGCGCGTAAGCTTTTTTGTAGGCATCTATGGCTTGCGTGGCGTACTCGGGCTGGTTGGTCGACTCATACTGCTGTTCGAAAAGATGACCCATCGCGAAGTTATAATAGGCTTCGGCACGCGGGGAATGAGCGGTGGACGTATCTGACGGCGCGGTGGCGGCCTTCGATTGTGCCTGGACGCCATTCTGCAGTCGCAGCCCGGGAAAGGGTTGAGCGCCGGCCACCGCGCAGAAAAGGCCGATGAGGAGTGCGGCGAGACTAGTTTTTCGTAAGTTCATAGAAGCCCCGGAAACAAAAAGTATCCCATGCGCGTGGAACGGGGTCAAAAACGAAAGCTGTGCCGTTTCCAGGGCCCAAAGGCGCCCATAACTAAGATGCGGGGAAATTCAAAAGAGTTGAAAAAGAATCCTGCACCTATCCCCTTTCGAAGTAATGACCCATCGTCTTAGTGCAGGAAATGACGGATGGCCGTGAAGACCATTGCTATTCCGAGGCGGTCGGCGGCGGCAATCACTTCGGTATCGCGGACAGAGCCTCCAGGCTGTATCACCGCGACGGCGCCAGCTTTGGCGGCCTCTTCCACTCCATCGGGGAACGGGAAAAACGCGTCAGATGCGACGACGCTTCCGGCGAGCGAAGACTGCGCTTTCATCACGGCGAGCTTGACGGAATCCACGCGGCTCATCTGCCCCGCACCGACGCCCAGTGTCGCGCCGTCCTTCGCGAAGACGATGGCATTGGATTTGACGTGTTTGCAAACCTTCCAGGCAAACCGCATTGTTTGCATCTCTGCAGCTGTGGGCGCGCGCTTCGTGACGGTCTTTAATTGATTCTCCCGGATCTCGCCCAGGTCGGGTTGCTGCACCAGCATTCCTCCAAGGATGCGCTTGAGCTGCAGCTCGCGCTCTGGTTCGAGTCCGCCGGGGGGGAGTTCAAGCAATCGCAAATTCTTTTTCGCCGCGAAAATTGCTTTGGCCTTTTCGTCAAATCCCGGCGCGGCGATGCATTCGGCAAAAAGCTTCGCAACTTCTTCCGCGGTCGCGGCATCGACAACGCGATTGAAGGCCAGCACACCCCCGAAAGCTGAAACCGGGTCACTCGCAAGCGCCTTCAAATAGGCATCCAAGAGCGTTTCGCGCTCGGCCGTCCCGCAGGGATTGTTGTGCTTGACGATCACTGCAGCAGGCTGGCTGAATTCTGCCGCGAGGCTTCGTGCCGCTTCAAGGTCGACATAATTGTTGTAAGAAAGCTCTTTACCCTGAAGCTGTTTCGCCGCCGCGAGCCCGGAGGGCGCTGTGCCTGCGGGCATGTAAAGCCCCGCGGCCTGGTGAGGATTTTCTCCATAGCGCAGAGAACTTTTCTTCCGCAGCGCGATGTGCACCCTCTCGGGGAGCACGAGTTGCTCGCCCAATTCCAAGTGACCCGTCGCAGCCGAGAGCCGTTCCAATTCCGTGGTGATCAAACCGTCGTAGCGAGAAGTCGTTGCAAACACTTTCCGCGCGAGTTCGAGCCGCGTTGTCAGCGAAGTGTCCCGGCTTGCCTCGAGTTCCTCCGCTACCTGCCCGTAGTCGTCTGGATCGGTGACGACAGTAACGCTTTCGAAATTTTTGGCGGCGGAGCGCAGCATGGTGGGTCCGCCGATGTCGATGTTCTCGATCAGCTCCTCCGCCTGCAAACCCTGCTTCGCTGCGGTGGCTTCGAAGGGGTACAGATTAACGACCACAAGGTCGATGGGCGCGATGCCGTGCTGTGCTGCTTGCTTCTGATCGTCAGTATGCTTGCGGCGAAACAGCAGGCCGCCGTGGACCTTTGGATGGAGAGTTTTCACGCGGCCGCCGAGCATCTCCGGCCATCCCGTAAAGTCAGCCACGTCGCGCACGGCAATTCCAGCTTCGCGCAGAAGCTTTGAGGTGCCTCCCGTCGAAAGAATTTCGATGTGCAGGGCCGCGAGCCTCTTCGCAAACTCCACGATTCCTGTTTTATCAAACACGCTGATAAGCGCGCGGGCCACCGCCATGTATTCCTCCCTAAGAAGAAAAGCACAATAGTGTATGCGTCCGGGGGAGAATCGGAAAGCGGAAAGGCCGGGAGTCGTAGAGCGAAGGGTTGCAAAACGGAGGCTTGAGGCGAAACTCAAGAATTCAAATCGAAGGCTTGCTGCGGTTCGACTTGAGATTGCAGCGGGATAAGTCTTATGTTTCTTAGGCCTTGACGAGGGCTTTAAGTTTTACCTGGCCCTCGATGACCTCGACGACGTACTCGACATCGCGGCAATTCTTCTGCTTCCGCAGGTCTCTCGTCTTCTTCAACACGAATTCATTAAAGCTGGACCGCGACAGTTTCCCGGTCTGTTCTCCCGCTTGCTGCTTGGCTTGCAGAAAGGCCTGGTAAAGCTGGTCGACCTTTTCGGTCTCCTGTTCCGGCTCGGAACAAACTACGCGAAAAGCACCTTGCGGGGCAGGCGCAGCGGTCTCCACCGGCATCCCCAGTTGCTTGCGCGCGCGTTCCGCCTCGATCGCTTTCGCGGCCGCGCCAAAATGTCTTTGGACTTTCCCTTCTTCCTTCTGCTGCGTTTTCTTGCGGAAAATGTCCTTATATTTTGCGTAGGTCTGCGTAAGGTTGTTCAGCCGGAATCGCTGGCCGTACTTCAGATCGCCGCCACGCTCGGCATACCTCTTTATCGTCAAATCGATGCGCCACTCAATTTCCGTCGGGGGCCGCTTGCGGCCGCCACCGAAGTACTGGTCATACTCAATCTTGAGCTGACGGATATCCCGTTCGAGCTGGGCCAGTTCTTCGTCGATGGTCGCCATGAGTGGAATAGCCCCTTGAACTATCATGCTAGGGACATATACCGAAGCCGTCAACCAGCGCGGTGCATAGCGCTGCGCATCGGGTATCCCTGAGATTAGAGGCATCGGGCAGCGGCTCGCCTGAGGAAAGGCTCATTGCCCCCCGGGGTGCGGTGTGCTGAAATAAGGGCATGGAAGCACGCGCAAAGAAGGCCCTTTCCGCTGAGCAGGCGGAGTTCCTGCGCCAAATTCCTTCGGTGGACGAACTGCTCGCCCAGCCACGACTCGCTGAGCTTGCCAGCCGCGTCGATCGCACTATGCTTGTGGAAGTTACCCGCACGGTGCTTGCCGAGTTGCGATCGCGGATTACGGATCAAGTCAAATTTGGCGTGCTCGGTGAACTCGCGGTGCTTGCTGCCGACCCGGCGTCTCTCGAACAACACATCAGCTCGATAGTCGAACGCATTCTTGCGCACTCGCTGCAACCGGTGATCAACGCCACGGGCGTAATCCTTCACACGAATCTTGGCCGCGCTCCGCTTTCGGCGGCGATCGTCGAAGAATTCCGCCGGACAGCGACACAGTACACGAATCTCGAGTATGACTTGGAGACGGGTGCGCGCGGCAAGCGGGATGTTCATACGTCCTCCCTGCTCGAACGGCTTACCGGGGCCGAGGCCGCCGTCGTGGTCAATAATTGCGCTGCCGCTGTTCTCCTTGTTCTCGCTGCGTTGGCAAAGGGCGGTGAGGTCATCGTTTCGCGCGGCGAGCTGATCGAGATAGGCGACGGTTTCCGCATCCCGGAGATCATGGCGGAAAGCGGCGCGGTGTTGCGTGAAGTCGGTACGACGAATCGTACGCGCATCGCTGACTACGAAAACGCGATCAACGACCAAACGCGGCTGCTGTTGCGGGTGCACCCTTCTAATTTTCGCATTACCGGGTTTGCGGAAAACCCGTCGCTCGAGGAATTGGCCGCACTTAGCCTGCGAACCGGGCTTCCACTTGTCGAAGATCTTGGCTCGGGCTGTCTCCTGGATCTTTCCGCGAGCGGGATCTCTGAGCCTCTCGTTCGGCAAAGCATCGATACGGGGATATCGATTGTGATGTTTAGCGGCGATAAACTCCTGGGCGGGCCGCAGGCGGGCATTATTGCCGGGAAAAAAGATCTCATAATACGCGTGCGCCGGCATCCGCTCTTCCGCGCGCTACGCGTGGACAAGCTCACGACGGCGGCGCTCGAAGTAACTCTGGGCGCCTATTTGCGCGCAGCTTGGGACGAAATCCCCGCATTGCGAATGATTCGAACGAGTGCGGCGGAGCTCAAACGCCGTTCCGAAAATTTCCTGCGCGAACTTCGGCCCGAACTTCCGCTCGACGAAGTGGAGATGGAAATTGTGGACGGCACGTCTCTAGCGGGCGGCGGCTCGACTCCGACGCAGGCGTTGCCTACCAAGGTCATTCGGATCGCGAGCGCGCGTTATTCGGCGGCACAGCTCGAACAGCGGCTACGCCGCGCCCCCGCGGGCATTTCCGTGATTGCGCGCGTGGAGAACGACCGTTTGATACTTGATCTCAGGACGGTCTTCCCCGAACAGGAACCATTGCTCATCAAGACGCTCGGCGCTGTGCTTCACTGAACCTTTGGCGCTTCACTGCTCACTCCTTTCGTTCCCGTCTGCCCATCTACCTCCGCACGAGGTATTGCTTCCGCAAGTCCTTGGCGAGTGAAACTCGAACGGCGGTTCGCACGTCCTACGAAATGTTTCGGGCGAGTGGACGGATTCTCCCGGAATTTTGTGACACCCCTGGTTGCCCGAATAATGATTCGGATGAAAAAGGAGAAATGCGAAATGTGGAGAGACCGGTGCGTCCTCGCAGGAATTGTATTGTCATTCGGCTTAAGCCCGGCCGCGGCCCAGCAGGCGACCGTTCCCCCGGGCCAGCAGCCGCCGCAACGGAATGAGCGCACGCGCCCGCCAGCGGAACAGGCGGCCTCTCAGACCGAGGGTGGTCAAGGTAAGCAAGCCCAGCGTACTCCTGTCCCGGAAGAGAAGTCGGTGGTAACGCATCACTCCGCACGCATTGGCGGGCAAACCATCAACTACACGGCAACAGCCGCCACTTACAACATCAAGGCGGATGACGGCACGGTGAAAGCGACGATGTTTTACGTTGCCTACGTGAAGGATGGAGTTGCTGATGCCGCCAAGCGGCCCGTGAGTTTCGTTTACAACGGCGGCCCGGGGTCCGCTTCTCTTTTCACGCACATGGGAATGGGACCGAAGCGTGTCGTCCTAACTGCCGATGGCCACGGAATGCCCGCGCCATACACCACCGTCGATAACGAAGATTCTTTTCTCGACGCCACGGACCTGGTCTTTATCGACGCGATTTCCACGGGGTACAGCCGCCCCGCCCCCGGCGAAGCACCGGCGCAATTCCACGGCATCATCGCGGACGCCAACTGGTTTGCTGATTTCATCTACCAGTACATTACGCGCAATGAGCGCTGGGCTTCGCCGAAATTCCTGATAGGCGAAAGCTACGGCACCACGCGCTCCGCCGAGCTTGCGGGAGTAATTCAAGAGCGTCACCAAATTTATTTGAGCGGGATCGCGCTGCTTTCCTCTGTGGCGTTTTCGAATTGGGGCGCGGACAATCGGTTCGAGTTCTTCCTGCCGACTTTTGCCACGACCGCGTGGTATCACCACTTACTTCCCTCTGATTTGCAGAGCCTGACCGTTGAACAGGTGGCGCAAAAGGCCCGCGAATTCGCGCATGGCGAATACGCGCAGGCTTTGGAAAAAGGCGATCAGCTTTCCAGTGAAGAGCATCAAAAGGTAGTCGCGGATTTCGCGCGCTTCACCGGGCTTTCAACGAAGTTCATCGAGGAAGCAAACTTGCGAGTCAGCCCTTTCCGGTGGTTCAAGGAACTCGAACGAGACAAACGCCGCACGATCGGCCGGCTCGATTCGCGCTTTGAAGGTATGGACGTCGACGCCGCTGGGGAGCGCAACGAGTACGACCCGAGCGAGGCTTCCTATGAAGGCGCGTACGTCGCCACGTTTCACGACTATACGCGGCGCGAGTTGAAGTGGGACAGCGACGCGTACTACACCGTCACCGCCAATGTCCGCCCGTGGGATCAAACCGGAAATACCGAAGTCGCGGAAGTTTTGCGCTCGGCGATGACACAGCAAACCTATTTGAAAGTGCTGGTGCTCTGCGGCTACTACGACGTGGCCACGCCGTTCAACGGTATTGAAAACACGTTCGCGCACATGAATCTCGAGCCCCCAGTCCGCAAGAACGTGAGTTTTGAATACTACGAAGGCGGCCACATGATGTACATCGATGAAAAAGCGCATCACAAGCTGCACAAGGACATCGATGAATTCATCAACGCGGGCTACACGCACTAGGACTGGTTAGGCCCCCGGCTCTTATTCCAAGCCATGTGCAACTGGACTCGATTGGGAGAAGTACGCGAACATAGTAGGTCGTGCTTGCCTTCACAGTTGCCAAAGGAAAGCTAAAGCGAATCGAGAAACCGCTGCCGTGGCTGCGGCGCGGTTGGGCGCTGATCCGCGTTCGGCTTGCCGGAATTTGCAACACCGACATCGAGATCCTTCACGGCTATCAAGGCTTTCGCGGGATTCCCGGCCATGAATTCGTCGGTGAAGTAGCCGAGGTGCATGGCGTTTCCGCGGAGCAAAAGAACAAGTGGCTGGGCCACCGAGTCTGCGGTGAAATTAACGTTTCTTGTGCTGCTTACGGTGACCGCTCCGCTTGCGATTTTTGCAAGCGTGGCCTGAAAACGCACTGCGCTCGACGGACCGTTCTTGGCATCGTGGCCCACGACGGCGCGTTCGCCGAGTTTTTGACGTTGCCGCTCGAGAATCTCCACCTTGTCGAGGATTCGATCACTGATGAGCAAGCCGTCTTTGTAGAGCCCCTCGCTGCTGCTTGCGAAATCCTGGAACAAATCGACAAAAGCAATTTTCGCGAGGCGGCCATCCTCGGCGATGGAAAGCTCGCGCAGCTAATCGCACGAGTCCTGCGCACGGCCTTTCCTCGCGTCGTCATGTACGGCAAGCACGAAAACAAGCTGGCGCTGGCGCGCCAAGCCGGAATCGAGGCGAAACAGATTGCAGGCAATCCATCCGACTTGAAACGCTTAAAGGACACCTTCGCCCTGATTGTCGAGGCGACCGGTTCGCGAACGGGCCTCGTCCTCGCCCAACAAATGGCTGAGCCGCGCGGCACGCTGGTTCTCAAGTCCACGTTTCACGGCGCCGCGTCAGTCGAAACCTGGCCCATCGTAGTAAAAGAACTTACAGTCCTCGGATCCCGCTGCGGCCCCTTCAAGGAGGCGCTCGCGTTACTCCTTGCCGGCAAAGTCGATCCAGCGCCACTGATCACCAGCACGTTCCCGCTGGCCAAGGCACCGTCGGCCATCCGTTTTGCCCAACGACCGGGTGTACTGAAAGTCCTGCTGAAGGTTTGAAAGATCGCCCCTTGCTACAGCCGGTTGATGCAGGAAGCTACGCAGGCCGCGCCGAAGCCATTATCGATGTTCACAACGCTCACATTTGAGGCGCAAGAATTGAGCATCCCCAGCAGCGCAGCGACGCCGCCAAAACTCGCGCCATACCCCGTACTCGTTGGCACGGCAATGACCGGCGCCGCGACCAATCCGCCGACAACGCTCGGCAGCGCGCCTTCCATTCCGGCGACGCAGATAATCACGCGCGCTCGCGTCAATTTTTCTCGATGCTCCAGAAGCCGGTGGATGCCCGCCACGCCCACGTCATAGAGATGTTCGGCGCGGTTTCCCATCATCTGCGCGGTGAGCAACGCTTCTTCCGCAACGGGAATGTCGCTGGTCCCTGCGGAAACGACGAGAATCGTTCCCTTCCCGGTAATTTCCTGGCTCCGCTCGATTGTAATGACCCCGGAGGATGCGTGGAACTTCGCCCCGCGGTGCACGCGCTTAACCGCCGCAAAAATCTTCGAATCTGCCCGGGTCACTAATATGTTCTGCCGCGAATCCTTCTGCCGAGACATCGCGCGAACGATGTCCGCCACTTGCGCGGGCGTCTTGCCTTTTCCGAATACCACTTCAGAGAAGCCCTGCCGCAGCGAGCGATGGTGATCCACCTTTGCGAATCCCAAGTCCTCGAACGGCAAATGCTTCAAGCGCTCGGCGGCTTTCTCCGGCGAAAAAGCTCCGAGCTTCACCAATTCCAAGATTTTCAGTAATTCCTGCTGATTCATATTGTTTGACCGCGGCAAATTCTATCATCGCACAGGCATGAGGCCTCAGCTTGACTTGCCCCAACGCGGCTGCGAGACTGATTCTATCCGCACGGAAATCATGGTTGATACGCAAAAACAAGTCGTCACCGTAGGTGTGACCGGGGCAAGCGGCGCGGTTCTCGCGCAGAAAACCTTGTCATTACTTGAAGCGGACTCGCGTGTGGCGCGCATCCACCTCGTCGTGACGGAAGCAGGCCAGCGGCTATTCTCTGAAGAGATGGGAATCACGTCCGGCGATTTGAAGCAGCTCCCAAGCCGCCTTCTGAATCGCGCTGCCGCGAAAATCGAAGTTCTTCCAAACAAAGACATTGGCGCTGCGATCGCTTCCGGCAGCTACGCGGTGGACTCGATGATCGTCGTTCCGTGCTCGATGGGTACGCTCGCTGCCATCGCGAGCGGCGTGAGCGACGACCTCGTTTCCCGCGCTGCGGACGTCATGCTAAAAGAAAACCGCAAACTTGTTCTTTGCGTGCGCGACACGCCGTTCAACCGCATCCATCTGGAAAACATGCTGCGCGCGCAGCAAGCCGGGGCAGTCATCATGCCGGCGATTCCGGCGTTCTATCATCATCCGCAAACCATCGATGACCTGGTGACCCAATATGTATGTCGCGTCCTAGCGCAGATAAATCTCCCCCAGGAAAATATGTATCGCTGGACGGGCCAGCCGAACGTGAAAAAGGCGGAGGCGTAACTCCCGATGGCTAGCCGCATCCGCACCGTGCTCGAGATGATTAAATTCGAGCACTCCGTGTTTGCGCTTCCGTTTGCACTGACGGGAGCGCTTCTCGCGGCGCGCGCGACGCATCAACCACCAAATGGTTGGCCGACCTTGCGCCAAATTATCTGGATCATCGTCGCCATGGTCGCGGCGCGCTCCGCCGCGATGACCATGAACCGTATTGCCGATCTCCGTTACGACCGTGAAAATCCGAGGACGCAGCAGCGCGCTCTCGCCACGGGGGCACTGTCGGTGCAATTTGCATGGTTGTTCACTGTTGTAGCCGTGACTCTGTTTTTCGCCGCGGCCTGGCAGCTTAACTCACTCGCACTAAAGCTCGCTCCTCTCGCTATCGCCATTCTCTTTTTCTATTCGTTCACCAAGCGCTTCACGAACTGGTCGCACATTTTTCTTGGCTTCGCTCTCGGCATATCGCCCGCCGCCGCGTGGATTGCCATCACGGGCGCGCTCGATAGCCGGATGCTGATCCTTTGCGCGGCCGTTACTCTATGGGTCGGTGGCTTTGACGTGCTGTACGCGTGTCAGGACGTCGACTACGACCGCCGCGCGGGCCTATATTCCATTCCCAAGCGGTTCGGCATTGCCAACGCCTTGCTCATTGCACGCGTCATGCATATCGGCGTGGTTGTGCTGCTCTCGTGGCTCGCTTACAGCCTTGCGCTTCCGTGGCCCGCCTGGGCTGGCGTCGTGGTCGTCGCTGCGCTGCTTGGCTACGAACATTCTCTTGTGAAACCCGGGGACCTCAGCAAGCTTGACGCTGCGTTTTTCGCCGTGAACGGTTATATTAGTTTATTGTTCCTGTTGTTCTGGGGCGCTGCGGCAGCGGTCTGGCGCGTGTGAAATTTTCAGCGGATTCAAAATGAGCGAACTGACAATCACGGACCAGCGGTTGAAGCCCATCGCGGAGAAAGTCCTATCCGGCGAGCGCCTGAGCATGGACGACGGCATCGCGCTATATCGTTCGCCCGATCTTCTGGCTGTCGGCTGGCTCGCCAATTTCGTCCGCGAGAAGCGCCACGGCAACGTAACCTATTTCAACGTCAACCGGCACATCAATCCGACCAACGTCTGCGTGGCACATTGCAAGCTCTGCGCCTTTGGCCGCGATCCTGATGCTCCTGGCGCGTACACGTTTGCTCTCGAAGAAATTTATCAACGCGCGGAACAAGGCGCGAGAGAAGGCGCAACCGAATTTCACATCGTCGGCGGCCTGCACCCGGACCTTACCTTCGATCATTACCTCGAGATGGTGCGTGGCTTGAAACAACGCTGCCCGTCTGTGCACATCAAGGCGTTCACGATGGTTGAGGTGCATTACTTTTCGCGCATCGCCAAACTTTCCATCGAAGAAACGCTGCGCAAAATGAAAGAAGCGGGCGTGGATTCCTGCCCGGGCGGCGGCGCGGAGATTTTTCACCCGCGCGTGCGAAAGATTATTTGCGACCACAAAACCAGCGGCCAAATGTGGCTGAGCACGGCGAAGAAAGCTCATGAAGCGGGGCTGCGGTCGAACGCCACCATGCTATACGGCCACGTGGAAACCGAAGAAGAACGCGTGGACCATCTCATCAAGCTGCGCGAACTCCAGGATGAAACGCATGGATTCGTGGCGTTTATTCCGCTGGCGTTTCACCCGGAAAACACCGCGCTCTCGCACATTCCGAAGCCCAGCGGTTACGCCGACCTGCGCAACATCGCGGTGGCGCGCCTGCTGCTCGATAATTTCGAACACATTAAGGCGTATTGGATCATGCTATCGCCGAGCATCGCGCAGATCGCCCTGCGCTTCGGCGCCAACGACCTGGATGGCACGGTTGTAGAAGAAAAGATTTACCACGACGCCGGGGCAAGAACTTCAGAGTTCACGCCGCGCGCCGAACTCGAGCGCCTCATCCGCGCCGCGGGCCGCACTCCTGTGGAACGCGACACACTCTATCGCCCCGTCGATCGCTCCAAGATGCCGCCTCTTCCCCCGGCGCAGCGGCCCGACCTGGTTTCTCTTACTTTGAACGTCTAAAACTTCTGCCAAGCACTCAGCGAATCGTCTCGGCTTTGGCAAGCACTTTGGCGAGCAGTTCATCGGGCAGAGGGGGGTAACCCGCTTCCTGCGCCATCTTCTGTCCGCTGGTGTACACCCATTTCAGGTATGCAGCGACGGCACGGCCACGCTGCGAGTCCTGCGCCACCGCCGGAACGTAAAACCAGGTAAAGCTGCTGATGGGATAACTGTCTTTTCCAGGACCATTTGTGAGCGATAGCCGGAAGTCGTCACCTGCCTTGCTTGTGAGGGCTTTGGCCGCGGCCGCAATCGATCGCGCGGACGGTCTCACGAACTCACCATGTTCGTTTCGGATACTGGCCATGCGCAACGAGGCCTTCTCTGCAATATTCAATTCCGTGTAGCCGATGGCCCCCGAAGTAGTCTCCACCTTGTCGACCATGTCCTGGGTTCTGCCGGCGTTGGCTCCCACGGGCCAATTCGGCGATTCGCTGCGTCCAACGTGCGCAAGAAATTCCGGGCTGGCTTTCGACAAAAAATCAGTAAGAATATAGCTCGAGCCTTTTCCCGCTGCCCGGTGCACGACTTGAATCGGAAGGGCAGGAAGTCTTGTCTCCGGATTCAGCTTGATCAGTGCCGGATCGTTCCAGGCGGTAATTTTCCCAAGATAGATGTTTGCCAGTACTGGGCCCGAAAGATGGAGTTCGCCCGTCGCCCTCGGCAAATTGTAGATCACCACAATCCCGATCAAGACCGTGGGAAGTTCGACCACCTTGTTTGTGGCCCCTTTTAATTCTTTCTCGGGAATCGGGGCGTCGCCTCCTGCAAAATCTCCCGCTGCCGTCAAGACCCGGCTCGCGCCCGCGCCGCTGCCTTCCGGCAAATAGCGCAGCTTCACAGTTGGCTGCTGCTTGTGATATTCGTCATTCCACAACAAGTACAGCGGCTCAGGCATGCTCGAACCCGTGACGACTAACACCGTGGAGTCCTGGCCATTCGTTAAGACCGGCGCCATAATCGCCAGCGCCAAGCACACCGCACCAACAACTTTCATCATCCGCCCCACGCGAACCTCCGCAGATTTGCCGATCACCGTGCAAGAACCGGAAGAGGGAAGCCAAAGAATCCTACAGCGTTGACTGTAGCGGAATTCTCTCCGCAGGATGAAGTTCTGCGTGGTCCAGGTGTGTGGAATCCGGCATTAAGGACTTCGCAATAGTCTTAGTCTAGAATTGACGCGATTCCTTGAGGCGTTCGTCGTTGGCGGATGGCGGCCCCGCTTCGATCGCCCCTGCATCACAGGATTCGCTAACTTGATCTGCCGTTTTGTACCATTGGCACTTACTGCCGCGTCTCACGAAGAGCACATTTCACAACAAAGAGAGAACGGAAAACATGAGAACCATCGTCCTTCTCACCATTTCGAATATCTTCATGACCTTTGCCTGGTACGGCCACCTCAAGTTCCGCACTTCCGCTCTTTGGAAAGTGATCCTGGTGAGCTGGGGTATCGCTTTTTTCGAATACTGCTTCCAGGTTCCTGCGAATCGCATTGGCTCGTATGAATTCAGCACCGCGCAGCTGAAGACCATTCAGGAAGTCATCACTCTCTCGGTCTTCTCCGTCTTCTCGATCTTCTATCTCGGCGAGAAAATAAAGTGGAACTACGCCGCGGGATTCGGTTGTATCGCACTTGCCGTCTTTTTTGTCTTTCACAAGTGGTAGGCGGTCCCGGCGCCGATCAGAGCGCTAGACGCTGCGGCTGCCACACGACCACGTCCTGCTGCTTCGCAAAATGAAGTAGCGGTTTGACTCCTGGTGCTACGTAAATTCCCGCGGCCTCGGGCATCGTATTGCTGATCCACTCCGCTTCGGCGGTTTGCAACGGCCATGGCGCATGGTGGATCTCGCCGCGAAGAGCTCGCCCCTTCCCATCAATGGCATAAAGGCAGTAGCGCTCCGTCAAGAAATGTTCGAGCGATCCGGGCTCCGCGCAGAATGTTGCACCAACCGGACGATAGCGGCCATATAGAACGCCGCATGGCGCGCCACGGTGTGCACGGCCGCTGCTGTACTCGATCCAGCCGTTCCGTTCCTCACACGACATGCGCGCGCGAAAATACGGCAAGTGAAACCAGGCCCGCGCAATCGCCACAGCGATGGCGTTCCCTGCATCCAAGCTGAAAAACCACACGCCCGGCTTTCCATCGGCGACGACGTAAGTTCGTACGTTCAGTTCCGGAAATGCCGAAAGCCGGGGCACTGCCGGCGTGCCGCGAAGCCGCACATCAGACATCCGGAATGGCACTACGCCGAGCCAGCCTTGTCCTCCAAATGTGTCGATTGCGAAACTTGCGGGAACATGCGGCCGCAGCATCGCTTCGGGCAACGGCCAGTGCGCAAAAAGCAGATCATGCCAGCTTTGGGCCATGATCCAGCGGCCGTCGGGCAGTGGCCATGGGCGGTGCGCTATCTGCTCCAGGTTTGCGCTCATCCGAATTTGCTCGCCTTACTCGACAGCATCGTCCCGTCAATATACCCTTCTCTATCGCTGGCGAATCAAATTCACAGAGTTCAAATCAATTGAACAGTCCAAAAGGAGCGGCATCATGCAACGCAAAGCATCGGCAGTGTGGCAAGGCGGCCTGAAAGACGGCAAAGGCTCGATCTCTACTGACAGCGGCGTCCTCAAACAAACTCAATATTCTTTTAGTACGCGCTTCGAGAATGGCGTTGGTACGAATCCCGAAGAGCTGCTCGCCGCGGCTCACGCGGGATGTTTCACGATGGCCCTTTCCGCACAGCTGGGCGGCGCTGGAATGACTGCGCAAAACCTGGAGACGACGGCAACCATTACTCTCGATAAAGTCGGCGATGGCTTCGCGATCACCAAGAGCCATCTCGATCTCGTCGCCACCATCCCCGGCGCGGACAAAGCCAAGTTTGATGCCGCCGTCAAAGCCGCCGAGACCGGTTGCCCCGTTTCGAAGCTGTTCAAAGCGGAGATTAGCGTCAGCGCCCGTCTGAGTTCCTGATCCCACTGCGGCTTATCTGCAGCCCAGCCAAACGAGTACAATACCGCACATGATTCCAGCTCCGGGTGCCTTCATCGCGGGTGTCGCGATCTTTCTGATCGTCTTGTGGGATGCGTTCGAAGCCATCATCCTGCCTCGGCGCGTCACGCGCAGGTTTCGCCTCACGCGGCTCTTTTTTAAATCTACTTGGCACGTCTGGAAGTTTGTTATGTGTCTTGTGCCCTCCCGGAAAAGACGGGAAGCTCTGCTGGGCTTCTATGGCCCTCTTTCACTCCTGGTTCTTGTTGGTGTCTGGGCGGTCGGCCTGGTTTTGGGTTTCGGCCTGATGCAATATGGAGCCGGCTCAGCCGTGGTCGTAAGTGGCAGCCAGCCAAGCTTCGAAACTGACATTTATCTCAGCGGCACAACATTTTTTACGCTTGGCCTCGGCGACGTGGTACCCCACTCCGGATTGTCTCGCGCTCTGGTAGTAACTGAAGCCGGATTTGGATTCGGTTTTCTTGCCGCGGTGATTGGCTATCTGCCCTTCATTTACGGTTCGTTTTCAAAACGCGAAGTGGACATCTCGTTGCTCGATTCCCGCGCCGGCACTCCTCCTACCGCTGGCGAGCTGCTCCGCCGCCACAGCTATCCCCACGGACAGGACGCCTTGGCTGAACTCCTCAAGGATTGGGAGCGCTGGTCCGCCGAGTTGATGGAGAGCCACCTCTCCTATCCCGTCCTTGCCTACTTCCGCTCGCAGCACGACAATCAATCCTGGATCGCTTCGCTGACGGCCATCCTCGATGCTTGCGCGCTGGTTATGGTTGGCATCGAAGGCTCGTGCGAGAAGCAAGCCGAGCTTACGTTTGCGATCGCTCGCCACGCCGTGGTCGATCTCTCCCAAGTGTTCGGCACGGCACCTGCTCAATTACCAGACGACCGTCTCCCCGCGGAGCAATTGCGCCACATCCGCGACATCCTAGCGCAGCACGGTTTGAAGTTACGTGACGGTGACGACGCTGACCGCCGCCTCCACGAGCTCCGCCGCATGTACGAGCCCTACATTCACGCTCTCGCAGCTTATCTGAATCAAATGCTGCCGCCCTGGATTCCCCAGAAAAAAGGCAAGGACAACTGGCAGACAACGGCTTGGGGGAAATTCGCGGGCTTAGTTGAAAAAGAAAAAGACGCGTCTCACGCCCACGCCGACGACCATTTCTAGCGAGGTATTTTTGCGATGCGCGAATCGTTGCTTCGTAGGGGCACGAAATGTCGTGCCCCTACACGTCTAGATCGCCCGCTAAGAGTAAGAGTTTAGTTGTACCAAGATTGCGTGAATGTCTTGCAAGACCCGGAGGCCAGGAGATGAAAGCAATCGTAGTCCACGAATTCGGTGGTCCAGAAGTGCTGAAGTATGAAGAAGTCCCCACCCCCAAGCCCGCTTCCGGACAAGTCCTCGTCGGCGTTCACGCCGTCGGCGTCAATCCGTATGACACTTACATGCGCAACGGCACTTACGCCGTGAAGCCTCCGTTGCCCTATACTCCGGGCTCCGATGGCGCGGGCGTCATCGAAGCGGTCGGCCCTGGCGTCACCAAGGTAAAAGCCGGCGACCGCGTCTACATGGCAAAGACCGTCACCGGCGCCTACGCCGAAAACGCCATCGCTCTCGAAAGCCAGGTCCATCCCCTGCCCGCAAAAGCCAGCTTCAGTCAAGGTGCGGGCGTCTGGGTCCCCTACGGGACCGCCTACCATGCTCTCCATCACTCTGCGCAAGCCCGCGCTTCGGAGACTGTGCTGATTCACGGCGCCAGTGGCGGCGTCGGCATCGCGGGCATACAGATTGCTCGCGCGATGGGTCTGCACGTTTTCGGTACCGCAAGCAGCCAAAAAGGCCTCGACCTCGCCACGCGCGAGGGGGCTCATCAAGTCTTCGATCACGGTAAGGCGGGATATGTAGATGAAATCATGAAAGCAACCGGGGGCCGCGGTGTGGACATCATCCTCGAAATGCTGGCCAACGTGAATCTTGCCAACGATACGAAGCTCCTCGCCACCAACGGGCGAGTAATCGTTGTCGGCAACCGCGGCGAAATCACCATCAACCCTCGCGAGCTTATGGGACGCCGCGCCTCGATTCGCGCCTTCACTCTCTGGGCCGTCACCGAAACCGAAGAAACGGCAATTCACGCCGGCATCATCGCTGGCCTCGAGAATGGCACGCTTCGCCCAGTCGTCGGCAAAGAACTCCCGCTTGCCGAAGCTGCCCGCGCTCACAAAGAAATTATGGAGCCGGGCGCCGCGGGAAAAATCGTGCTTGTGCCGTAGCGTTGTGATGAATCTTGGAGTGAATGCTACTCGCCGTCCTTCTAATCCTGATTGGCGGCACGACAACAAATATTCAAATAACCGCTAGAACGAAATCCTCGCGCTCAGTTGAATTTCGCGTCCGGGCGTCATAGCCATGGTGATCGTTCCAAATTGCGGCTCGTTTACGTAGCGATTCGGCGTGCCCAGATTCACCTTGTTCAGCGCGTTGAACGCTTCGGCGCGGAACTGGAAATTGGCTTTTTCCGTCAGACGAAAAGTTCGTCCCAGCGCAAGATCCATCGTCTGCAAGGGTGGACCACTTACGGAGTTTCTGCCCACGTCCCCGAAAGTAAAGGCTGCCGGAGCGGTGAATGCCGCGGGATTAAACCACTCCGCCGCTGTGCGCGTGCCGGGGCCGAATATCGGCTGGCCGGTGGCATTGGCGCGGATGGGATTCTCGCCAAGAACCGTCCCTGAATTCGCGGTATCGCCAAACACGGAGATGGTAAACGGCATCCCGGATTGAATCTGGTAGATGGTGGAGAAATGCCAATTTTGTGTCACCCACTGTGTCCACGCCGCGTGACGGTAGGCGGGAATGTCGTACACGCTGCTGAGCGCAAAGCGATGCCGGACGTCACATCCCAGTCCCTTTTCTGCGTTGAGATTGTTGTTGTTCTGCGGAATGGTCGATTCGTCCATTGGGGATCGAAAGTCGGGCGCGTTGGTAAGGTCTTTGGCAAACGTGTAGTTGGCCAGCAGGCTGAGCCCATGAGAATACCGGCGGCGCACGTTAACGTATCCCGCGTCGTACCAACTCTGCGCGGAGTTCTCCAGCAGATTGATGGTGCTGACCGGGAACGTCAGGCTTTGTACCACGGCGTCGGTGCTGCTCGGCGTCAACACCGTGCCTGGCACAAAAGTAATCGTTTTGAAGGGGCGCCGCGGGCCAAGAGGCCCGGGGCCAGGCAAAGTGTTGTTGATCAAGTGCGCGCGCTGGAGGTGAAACCCACGAGAGCCCAGGTAGCCGAATTCGACGGAAGTATTCTGCCCGAAACTTTTCCCCACCGAGCCGTTCCATTGCTGCACGTACTGCGCGGGAGAATGCGGATCGAATGCCGTGAAACTCACCGTTGTGGGCGTTAGTGCCCCTGTGCCGAGCACTGGCGTACCGAAATTCAGGCCGCTTGCAAAGAGCGCGGCCGGTGGAGTGAAGTTGTCCGCTTGCTGTGTTTCCGGGAAGACATACGGCACATTGTGCCGCTGGTTGCACCATGTGTTCAAATCCACCGGCGTGTAGAAGACTCCATAGGCGCCCCGAAAAACTAGCCCTCGGCCAGGAAGGTTCTTTGCGATTCCGAACCGTGGTGCAATGTTGTGTTTGTTGGCGTACATCAGCCCCTTTGGGTATCCCAACTCGCCGCCAATAAATGCGGAAGGCTTTCCACTCTGGAAAATCAGATTCGTGTTGGTGTTTTGTTTATCATAGAGAGGATTCGAATACTCATAGCGAACGCCAATGTTGAGCGTGGTTGTGGGCGTAACTTGCCAGCTATCCTCAACAAACCCGGCCATTCCCCACGCGCGCAAATCCATCTGAGGAATTCCTGCTTGCCGTTGCTTAACGGCGGGCAGGCTCAAAAGCATGCTCGCGAGCCCGGAACCGCTACCATCATTGAATCCGAACTCCGCGGTGTAGCCGTTGGTGTATTGATAGTAGCCGCGATTCTGAAAGAATCCCCACATCGGCCAGATATAACGGTGAACATCTCCGCCAAATTTTATTCCGTGGCGTCCCCGTTGCCACGAGTAGCTATCCCGAAGTTCGACGGTCGTGTCCCAGGCATGCATGGGTGTTGCGGCAAACGTGTCCCCGATCCCCGTATACCCTTGGACGGCAAACCACGGGGCGCCCCAAGAGTTTTCCCCGCCAAAACCGATGCCCTGGATTCCTAACTGGCCGACGATGTCGTTCACGGCGTCATTCTGTGAAGTGCGGTCCATCGAGAGCCGCGATAACGCGACCGAAACAGTGTTGAGCTTGTTGCTGGAAATGATGTGATTCCACGAGCCTACCGCCTGCTGAGACAGATTGTTGAAATTCACGCCGAACCCGGGAAGATTTTCCGTCGTGGAAGTTGTGCCGCTGCTCGGCGAGAATCCATTTTCTCCTCCGGCCGAATATCGCGCCAACAGCGTGTCACCATTCGCAAAGTTATGATCGATGCGAGCCGTCCCCTGGTTTTGAATATGAGATTCGTTCCGCACATCGAGATAGTTATTCGAGTCCGGACTCCCCGGCGTCATCATCATGTTCGGTTGCGGCATGTATTGCAGCAGGAAGCTTTCAAGGAGTGGATTGACCCTGTTCGACGGAATCTGATTGTTCAGAAACTGGCTGCGCGTGTAGGGAAAGTTGGACGGACCCGTCGGCAAGCTCGGATTGTAGTTCGGGTTCGCCTGGGCCGTAGTCGGGTCATAGATTTTGACGTTGCTCATGCTGAAGTCGCCTTTGAGCTCGTCCAGCGTTGGCACCGTCAAAATCTGAGCATCTGCTTGAGCGAGCCGCAATCCCTCGTAATTGAGAAAAAAGAACGTTCTTTTCCCAAAGAGCGGTCCGCCCATGGAAGCCCCGAAATTGTTCTGCACCAGGTGATTGTTGCCCATGGATTCGAATGTGCTCGCATCCATGGCCCCGTTGCGGAGAAATTCGTAAACGGTTCCGTGGTATTGGCTCGACCCGCCGTGAGTGACAATGTTGATCTGCCCGCCGCCAGCGCCTCCCATGTCCGCCGTATAGCTGCTCGTTTCCACTTGAAATTCCCTTACCGCGTCGGGAGACGGGCTCAGATTTTGCGTGTTAAACGTGGGATCCGTGTTCGTGGCCCCATCGAGCAAGAAAAAGTTTGCGTTCGGGCGGCTCCCTCCGATGACCACAGCAGATCGCTGGCCGGGGCGCCAGTAGAGCGGGTTCGTGGATCCGGTTTGTGCGCCAAACCCCACATGGGCGCCGGGAACCGTGAGGATTAGATCAATCAGCATCCGGCCGTTGAGGGGCAGATCGTGGATGGATTTTGGCTCGACGACTTCTCCGACGCTGGCATCCGTAGTGCGAAGCACCTCGCTCGCAGCAATGACGTTTACGCCCTGCGTAATCCCGCCGACTTTCAAGCTGATTTCAATGGCTACTTTCTGGCCGACTTCGAGCCGCAGCGATTGTGTCTGGGCATCAAAACCAGCTGCTTCGATTCTTACCTCGTAATCATCCGGCAAAAGTGCGGGGGCCTCGAATAGTCCGTGGTGGTCCGTCACGACCCTGCGGACCGCGCCCGTGCTTGCGGCCGTGAGCTGAATGGTGGCTCCCGCGACCGCCAAATGCTGTGGGTCAGTCACGAGACCTGTAACAGTCCCATAATTGCTCTGGCCAGAGACGGGCGGCGCTAGCACTAAAAAAAGAATGACCACGAAAAGTTTTTGCACTGAGTTATTCGCCAAAAGCATCCACTTGAAGCAGATATCGCAGCTTTGCGGGATTCACGAACCGCTGCTCAGACACCCCTCGGAGAGTTCCCCTGCCGCGTGCCGCGCACTCTAGTGGAGAAGGAAGGAGTTCATCAATAATACGAAAACACTAGAGTCAGGATCTTTTTGTCGGCCTGGGACCTGGCCTTGGGGTGGCCATCTCGGAAACCCATCCCTTGTCTTTGACTGTCACAGCTTCCGCCTTATAATCATCTGTCGCCGAGAGCGTCCTAACACGTCATCGGCAAAGAACGAAAACTGCTCCATCGTGCAAACCCTTCTCCTCATCGCATCACTTCTCGCGGCGCAAACCTCCCTGAGCCATTACTGGCACAAGCTGACGGACCGCACTTTTTCCGGCGTCTATCACGCCAACGCATTCGACCTCGCGATGATGATCCCTTACTTCCTCGTACTTTTCGTCCTCGCGGCCTATGGCTTCCACCGCTACTGGCTCGTCTACGATTACTACGCTTACTCGAAAAACATTCCCGGCCCGCCGCCCGAAGTTAAGAATTGGCCGCGCGTCACCGTCCAACTTCCCATCTTCAACGAGCGCTATGTGATTGAACGCCTCGTCGAAGCCGTCTCGCGCTTCGACTACCCTCGCGAACTGCTCGACGTTCAGGTCCTCGACGATTCCACGGACGAAACTTGCCAGGTTGCCAGCGACTGCGTCGAACGCCACGCCGCGCAAGGCATGCCCATCGTGTATATCCACCGCACCAATCGCGAAGGTTATAAAGCTGGCGCCCTCGAAAACGGCCTCAAGACCTCTCAAGGCGAATACGTCGCCATCTTCGACGCAGACTTCATCCCCGAACCAGATTTCCTTCGCCGTACCATCCCGTATTTTGTCGATCCAGCCAATGGGCCCAAAATCGGTATGGTCCAGACACGCTGGACCTATCTCAACCGCGATTATTCACTTCTTACCCAAGTCGAAACCATCCTCCTGGACGGCCACTTCGTCGTCGAGCACGGCGCGCGTTCGCGTCGCGGCACATTTTTCAATTTCAACGGCACGGCAGGCGTCTGGCGCCGCAAGGCCATTGAAGAAGCCGGCGGCTGGGAACATGACACTCTCACGGAAGACACCGATCTCTCCTATCGGGCGCAGCTCAAGGGCTGGAAATTTCTCTATCTCCCGCAAATTGAATGTGCTTCCGAGTTGCCCGTCGATATGAACGGCTTCAAAGCGCAGCAAGCTCGCTGGGCGAAGGGCTTGATGCAAACCGCGAAAAAAATCCTCCCGCGCGTGATGAAATCCGATGCTCCGTGGCACGTCAAAGCCGAAGCTTTCTTCCATCTCACCGCCAACATCAGCTATCCGCTCATGGTCCTTTTTTCGGCGATGCTCCTTCCCGCCATGATCGTCCGCTTCTATCAAGGCTGGTTTCAGATGCTCGTCATCGACCTGCCCCTTTTCCTTGCGTCGACCTGTTCCATCTCCAGTTTCTACATCGTGGCGCAAAAGGAGCTTCGCCCCAAGAACTGGTGGCGCACGTTTTTATACATGCCGTTTGTCATGGCCGTTGGCATCGGCATTTCCGTGCGCAATGCGCAAGCTGTCCTGGAAGCGATTGTAGGTAAGAAAAGCGAGTTCGCGCGGACGCCCAAATTCAACATCGAAGGCAAGAAAGGCACGTTCGTCGCGAAAAAATACAGAAACAAAGCCGGGTGGATGCCCTACGCGGAGGTTTTGCTCGGTCTCTACTTTGCCTGCACCATCTTCTACGCCGTCATCAACGAGAATTACGCCACAATCCCCTTCCTGCTTCTCTTTGTCTGGGGTTACCTATACACCGGCTTAATGTCCCTCGGCCAAACCTATCTCGCCCATCTCCGCTTCGGCGTCAACGCCCCGGAAATGCGTCCCGCCGCCTCCGGCGCCCCCGGCTTCTAAGGCCCAGGACTGCCTCGCTTCTCACTTTGCAATGTGTGCGTGCAATCGAAAGTGGCCGCTCAGTTTATGTATTGCGAGTACCCCGCTCGCCGCCCAAGCACGTGCCGCCCGCAATTCCCACACCGCGAGTGAATCGGCCTCCCTTTAGACGCTCCCCTTCAAGCGGCCCGGTGTCACGATTAAACGCGTTCCTGCCACGATCGCCTTCGGCCGAAAGGCAGGACAGACGGTGCGCCATCAATCCATATCCTCACAATTCGCCATTATCGTTTTGGGACCACGTCCACCGTCTTATCCGCGCGCACGCTAAACTATTCGGACTACATTGTTCGGAGTGTTCATGCGGAGCAAGACTTCCGCCGCCTTTTTCCTGATTTTCATGGCAGTCCCGGTTCTCGGTTCCCTTGCCGCGCAGGCAAAGCCTACCGAGACGCCCCTGCTTTCTCTTCCTCCAAAGCCGCACTATGTCTTTCAACGCGTCGGCGATAATTTCGGTCTCAGTTCACTGACCCCCTCCTGCATCCTGCAGGATAAGGAAGGATTCATCTGGATCGGCACCCCAGACGGCCTCCTCCGCTTCGATGGCACACGAATCATGCGTTTTGGCCTCGAACAGGGCCTCCCCAGCACCTATGTAGGTCAGCTCGTTCTGTCTCCTACCGGCCGAATCTGGATTGTCACATCCCGCGGCATTGCTTACATGGAAGGAGGCGCCCTCCACAAGCTGCCCATTCCCAAGGTCTACAATTCCTTCCGGCGAACCTCCGTTCTGGCCCTCGATTCCTGGAATAAAGTCTATCTCGCTACCGAAGGCGGCCTGCTCCGCGTCGATCCGGATCGCCCTAACGACAGTCGCTTGTGGACCATTTCCGATGGCCTCCCAAGCTTGGAAGTGGAGTCCGTCAGCGTCAGCCCCGAAGGCCGCGTCTGGTTTGCATCCGGACACCGCGTGGGCTGGCTCGATTCGCAGGACCACGTCCACATGTTTCCCGAGCAAAGCGGCCTGCCTCACGAACAAGTGATCAGCATTCTTCAGGACTTCGAGAAAATCCTCTGGGTTCGCACTTCCGCCCACCTCTATCGCCTCAATCCGGGTTCGACCCATTTCGTCTCCGAACTTCCCAATCTTCCTCCCGCCAACGACTACGGCTCGCCTGCTCTGGACCGTGCGGGCAATCTGATGATCCCCACCGTCGCAGGTCTCTATCGCAGAATCTCCGGCCAGTGGGAAGTGATTGATCAGAGCCGCGGCATGGCCGTCAACGCGACGTTTGCCATCACCGAGGACCGCGAGGGTGCCTATTGGATAGGTCTCGGCGGAGCGGGCATCGAGCGCTGGATCGGCCGGAAAACCTGGTCGAGCTGGACCCAGGCCGAAGGTCTCCTCGACAATGTCGTGTGGTCCGAATTGCGCGATGCCCGCAATCGCCTCTGGATCGGCACCAACAGTGGCGTCGCCATGTGGGATCCCCAAGCGGCTCGCTGGCGAACATGGAAACCGAAAGACGGCCTCAACGGCACCGTCGCCCGCGAAATGATCCTCGCTCCCGATGGCAGCGTCTGGGTGCTCTGCTATCCCGGCGGTCTCACTCGTTTCGATCCAGCAACTCTAAACCCCGAAAAAATTCGCACTCCCGAAGCCGTCCCCACTGGCATTCACCTCGGCCCGGACGGACGCATCTGGATCGCCAATTCTAGCTACCTAAAAGCGGCTCGTCCTTCGCAACGCCCTTTTCAGTTCGTGGATGTGCCCCTCCCTCCGGGAATCCACCAAGGCATAGGCCGTTTCGCATCCAGCGGCGATGGAGTGATTTGGGCTGTGGGCAGGGGCGGCCTCTCGCGCTTCGATGGCAAGCAATGGCTGCACTTCTCGACCGCCAACGGTCTGTTGCAAGACGAAGTTGTCGAAGCCGCCGCCGTCAGTCGCGATGAAGTTTGGTTCCGCTACTCCGACGCTCTTGGCCTCAGTTGCTTGCGCCTTGTGGATGGAAAACCGCATCTCGCGCACTATGGCCTGGCGGATGGGCTTCCTTCTCTCGACGTCTACATGCTCGGAGCCGACCACGACGGCAATGTCTGGGCCGGCGGCGCCTATGGCCTCACCGAATTTTTCCGCAACGGCCACACACTGCGCTATACCCGCGCCGATGGCCTCATCTGGAACGACCTGAGCGAGCGCAGCTTCTTCGCCGAAGAAGACGGCACCCTCCTGTTCGGCACAAGCGGCGGCCTCGCGCGCTACAATCCCATCTCCGCCGACGAACGTGTCGAGCTTCCTCCACGTGTCGTCATTACCTCCGCACAGCTCGGCGCGCGCGACCGCATCCGCGAGCGCAATCCAGAAGCTCCGCGGAGCGATAATACTTTCCAGGTGGACTTCGCCGCTCTCACCTACCGCGACCCGGAAAATGTCCGTTGCTCTTATCGCCTGGCGGGCCTTGAAACTGAACCTGATGAAACTTCCGGACGCGAAGCCCGCTATCCCGCGCTTCCTCCCGGCAACTATCGTTTCACCGTCGCTTGCCGCTCTGCCCGCGGCACTCTCAGTTTTCCCGCCGAATTTTCTTTCACGGTGATTCCTGCCTGGTGGCAGCGTTGGTACTCGCGCGGCTTTCTTATTCTTCTCGGCTGCTTTGCTCTCTACTACCTCGTGAACTACCGCACCCGCAAGCTCCAGGGCGAACGCCTCCGCCTCGAACAAGCTGTCGCCGAACGCAGCGAAGCCCTCGCGAAAGCTAACAAAGAACTTCAGGAGATGTCTCTCACCGATCCACTGACCGAAGCGCGCAACCGCCGCTTCTTCCAGGCCACCATCCAGAGCGACGTCAGCCAGGCCATCCGCGCCTATTCTTCTCCCGATCCAACGCGCAGCCGTCGCAATCGCGACATCATCTTTTATCTGATCGACGCGGACCACTTCAAAGAAATCAATGATCGCTTCGGCCACGATGCCGGTGATCAGATGCTCGTCGAACTAACCGCCCGCATCAGCTCCGCGATTCGCTATTCCGACGTCTTGGTCCGCTGGGGCGGCGAAGAATTCCTGGTCGTCTCTCGTTTCTGCGAACGCAAGGAAGCTGCTACGCTCGCTTCGCGCGTCCTATCAGCGGTTGCCTGCGCACCTTTCAAGATCAAAGGCGCGAGCCTTTCTCTGCACCGCACTGTCTCGATTGGCTGGGCCGCCTTCCCCTGGAACGTTGATTCGCCCGTCGACGTTACCTACGAAGAAGTTCTCGCCCTTGCCGACCGCGCGCTCTATAAAGCAAAGAATGCCGGCCGCAACCAGGCTATCGGCGCTCTCCCGCCGGAATCCGCCGCCGAGCCTCACACCGCCGTTGCTCATGGCGATTCCGAAGCTCGCGTCTCAGAAATTGCAGCCACAGCCGTCTACGTCACCACCTACGGCCTCGAAACCACTTCCATCACCTAACTTGTTTTTTCTCGTGCCGCTCTTTCCGGCGTAAACTCGCAATCTGTGCCAAGCCCTCTCGAGAACTTAACCTTTCACAATGGCCCGATCGAGCTCCACGCCGTTGCCGCTGGCCCGCCTGACGGTCCTGTCATCATCCTCCTCCACGGCTTCCCCGAATTCTGGTATTCCTGGCGCAACCAAATCGAACCTCTCGCCACGGCCGGCTTCCGCGTCATCGTTCCCGATCAGCGCGGCTATAACACAAGCAGCAAACCACGCGGCGTCGCCCACTACTCGCTCTCTCATCTCACTTCCGACGTTCTCTCCATCGCTGATCATCTCGGCCAATCGCGCTTCTTCCTCGCCGGCCACGACTGGGGCGCCGCCGTCGCCTGGAGTGTCGCCCTCCTGCATCCGCAACGCGTCGCCAAGCTCGCCATCCTCAACGTTCCTCATCCGTCCGTCATGCGCCGCTTCCTAAAAACCAATCGCCGCCAGTTTCGCCGCAGTTGGTACATGTTCTTCTTCCAACTTCCCTGGCTTCCGGAAGCCGCGTTCTCCGCATTCAATTTCAAACTTGGCGTCCGCTCCCTCGTCCGCTCCAGCCGGCCCGGCACCTTCTCTCCGGAAGATCTCGCGCAATATCGCGCCGCCTGGTCTCAGCCCGGCGCTCTCACCACCATGATCAACTGGTATCGCGCCGCCTTTCGCTATCGCTCCAAATTCCCCGATTCCAACGTTCACGTCCAGACCCGCATCCTTTGGGGCGAGCGCGACGCCTTCCTCCTGTCCGACATGGCCCACGACAGCCTGCGCTACTGCGACAGCGCCGAACTCTACACTTTCGCCAACGCCTCTCACTGGCTCCAGCACGAAGAACCTGCTCGCGTCTCGGATCTCCTCATCCATTTCTTCCGCACTTAACCAATCGCTGATTCTCCGCCGCGAAAAAGTGATACGATTTTCGCCCATGAACTCAAATTCCAAAAAGCTTCTAGTCGTTTTCGCCGCTCTAGCCGCGCTCGTGGCTATCTCTTTGCGCGACCGCTCGTTTGGCGCAATTGTCCCCGCTAGCGCGCCCCAATCCTCGGCTGACCCCGCTCTCGCCGCTCGAATCACCCGCATCGAATCCGGCCTTCCCCCCGCAGTCATCATCAAGGGCCAACCTGCCAAGCCGATGACCATCGCCGACCGCATGGCCTTCCACAAAGTTCCCGGCGTCAGCGTCGCCTTCTTCGACCACGGCCAAATTATCTGGACTCGCGCCTACGGCCTCGCCGATGTCGCCGCCAAAAAGCCCGTCACTCCCGACACTCTTTTCCAAGCCGCCTCCATCAGCAAACCAGTCGCGGCGCTCGCCGCGCTTCGCCTCGTGCAGGATGGCAAGCTCAACCTCGATGAAGACGTCAACATCAAACTCCGCACATGGAAAGTCCCCGAAAATTCCTTCACCGAAAAAGAAAAAGTCACCATCCGCCGCATCCTGAGCCATAGCGCTGGCCTCACCGTCCATGGTTTCCCCGGTTACGCCTCCGACGATCCCCTGCCCACCGCCGTGCAAATCCTCAACGGCGAAAAGCCCGCCAACACCGATCCCATCCGCGTCGACACTGTCCCCGGCACGCTCTGGCGCTACTCCGGCGGCGGTTTCGTTGTCCTGCAGACGCTCCTCTCCGACGTCACCGGAAAACCCTTCCCGCAAATCATGAGCGAACTCGTTCTCCGTCCCGCCGGAATGACCCGCAGCACGTATGAGCAGCCTCTTCCGAAGAATCGCGCGCCGGAAGCCGCAGCTCCCTATCGCAGCAACGGCGACCCTGTAAAAGGCGGCTCGCACACCTATCCGGAGATGGCCCCCGCTGGCCTCTGGACAACTCCTTCCGACCTCGCCCGCATGGCCATCGAAGTTGAAAACGAATACACCGGAAAAACTTCCAAAATTCTTAATCAGGACATGGCGCGCCAGATGCTCACCATTCAGTTCGGCACTTGGGGGCTAGGCTTCGGTCTCGAATCACCGGACGGCAAGCTTGTCTTCAGTCATGGCGGCGCCAATGAAGGTTTCCGCTGCAATCTCGAAACTCACGCCGATTCTGGGCAAGGCCTCGCCGTCATGACCAATTCCGATAGCGGTGGCGAGCTTACTGAAGAAATCTTCCGTTCCGTCGCCAAGGAATACGACTGGCCCGATCACCATCCTGCTGAGCGTGCTCTGATCAAAATCAATCCAGCGCTTTTCAAACCATACGCAGGCATCTACGAAGTCCCCGGTGTCGGCAAGCTGACAGTCACGGTGAAAGACACTGGCGCCTACATTCAAGCCGACCCGCTCGGCCCCGAGCCCCAGGAACTCCTCCCCGAATCGCCCACACAGTTCTTCGTCCTCTCCACCGACGTCACCTTCACCTTCCAAAAAGACGCCCAAGGCGCCGTAACCAAACTAATCGTCCGCGCCGGCCCCCAAACCTTCGAAGCTAAAAAAATTTCTTAGCCCGCCGTCATCCACTTCACCGTCATTTCGAACGGAGCAGGCCGACGCTTTTTCCTTTCACGTTTGCTCCTGCAAACGTGTCGGCCTGCGGAGAGAGAAATCTCTCTTGTCGTTTTGAGGCAGTGGTCAAGCTGAGCCCGCGGCTGCAGCCGCTTCCCCCGCAAGCTACAATGATGGACGTGAGATCCAGCTCCAAGCCGCCGAGACCCGGTAAACCGGATGACGTTTTCGAAGCTCCCGGGCTTCGGATGGAGCGGCGAGGCAGGTTCACCAGCGTTCAAACGCACAGGACGCCTGAAGAACAGAAACGCTTCAAGCATAAGTCCCGTGTTTGCCACTCTTGCAAAAAAACACCCGGGTGGGGGTTACCTCCTTCAATTCAAAATGGGCTAACTCAGATTGTCAGCCTATGCCTGCGGGTTTGCCCGTTCGCCTCGTTCAGCTACAATGCTCGTCCGTTTACTCGCGAGGTGAACTGGTGAGTGGTCTATCCAAGGTTCAGAGAGCTTCGTGTGTCTCTTGTACGGGCACGATACATCGTGCCCTCAATGCCTCTCTCTATGCATTCTTTCTCATCCTCGCCTCCACGTCTCTCGTTCATGCTCAGGAACGCCGTGAGCGCGAACCCAACAGCGTCTACTCCGCCCGTCGCGCCAAACTGGCCGCACAGGTCGACGCTCCGATCGTCCTCTGGGGTTTTACCGGACGCGAAGAATTCTCGCAAAACTACATCTTCGAGCAGGAAGACAACTTCTACTATCTCACTGGCCACAATGAAGAAGGCGCCGGTCTGATTATTCTTCCGTCCCCCAAGAATCCTTCAAACGGTTCAAGCGCTGCATCCTCGGACGGTCCCCAGGAAATGCTTTTTCTGCCGCCGAAGAATCCCAACAAGGAAAAATGGAACGGCCCGCGCTTGTCGCCGTCCGATCCCGGCATCCAGGCGCGCATCGGTTTCGCTTCCGTGCTGCCCTTCCCCGAAATGCGCGCTACTCTCGAAAAGCTCGCGAACCTCTATCCCACCATCTACACCATCCTCCCCTACGAAAAAGAGAATGGCGGCTATCCGCACGAAAAGGCTGTCGTGGATTGGATTCAGTTGGCCGCGCCGCAAGCCAAATTAAAAGACGTGCGGCAGACCATCGGCGCATTGCGAGAAATCAAATCGCCGGGCGAAATTGCCTTCCTGACGCAAGCCATTGAGCTCTCGCTCGATGCGCACCTCGCCGCCATGCGCATGATGCGGCCTGGCCTCCATGAGTATCAAATCGCCGCCAAAATGGTGGAAGTTCATGCCATGGGAGGCTCGGAGGCGGAAGGCTACGCCCCCATCGTCGGCGCCGGACCGAACTCCACCGCGCTGCACTACGACAAGCTCTCTCGCAAAATCGAAAATGGCGACATCGTCGTTCTTGACGTCGGCGCGCAATTCTCCGGCTACTCCGCTGACATCACGCGCACTCTTCCCGCCAACGGCAAGTTCACGCCACGCCAGCGCGAAATCTATGAAATTGTTCTCGGCGCGCAGAACGCCGCCCTCTCCGCCATCAAGCCCGGCATGGACCTTTGCCAAAAGGGTTCAAAGAGTGTCTTTAAAATTGCCTACAATTACATCAATTCGCACGGCAAGGATCTCCACGGCAAATCGCTAGGCCAGTATTTTATTCACGGCCTCGGACATAATATCGGTCTCGATGTCCACGATCCCGGCGAGTATTGCAAACCGCTCGAGCCCGGCATGGTCGTCACTGTCGAACCCGGCATTTACATTCCCGATGAAAATCTCGGAGTGCGCATCGAGGACGACATCCTAATCACCGAAACGGGTTACAAGTTCCTAAGCCAGCGCCTCGCTCGCAATCCCGATGAAATCGAAAAAATCATGGCCGAAGCCGCCGCCCAGCGCGCCAAAGAACCCCAGAAAGGAGAAGATTGACCGACCTGAACGCAGGCCTTTATACTGTTGATTCGCGCTGGGTGAGCAATTCCGCTCAGCGTGCCTCGAGTCATTCCGCGTGCACCGCATCGCAGAGCGGGCTGCCTGCAGGAATTTCCGAAATCAGCAAATCTTCCAGGGAGATATCGGCCGTCCTGCGGTCGCAAAAATAATGAGCAGCGTTAAAGCCACGCAACTCCGCCCCGGCATGGTCATCCAGCACGAGGGCCAGCTATTCACTGTTTTCAGCGTCGATCACCGCACGCCCGGCAACAAGCGCGGCTCGATGCAGACGCGCATGAAGAATCTCCGCAGCGGCACCATGATCGATTACCGGTTCCGTGCCGAAGAATTCGTCGAGCGCGCGATTCTCGACGAAGTCGAGTTTGAATACCTCTACAATGAGGGCGACGAATACCACTTCATGAACACGCAAACCTACGAACAGATGCAGATGACGCGAGAAGAGCTCGGCGAAACCGTCTACTACCTCATTCCCAACACGACTGTGAAGATCGAGTTCTTCGAGGAAAAACCGATCGGCGTCGACCTGCCGGACACCATGGAATTGAAAGTTCTCGATACCGAACCAACGCTGCAAAAAGCCACGGCCAGCGCGGTGATGAAGCCGGCAACGCTCGAAACGGGCCTGGTGATTCAAGTGCCGCCGTTCGTCAATTCAGGCGACAGAGTAAAAGTGGATACGACGGAAGCGCGCTACGTTCAGCGCGTCGAGTGAGGTAGCGTCTGGCATTCTGAGCTTCCGTCAGCGAATTCCGATTTTCGAGTTTCGTTTTTGATTTTCCGCCTCCGCAGCTAATTTCCGCGCGAGCGAAAATTAGAAGAGGCGAAAGAGCCCCGGGCAACCGGGGCTCTTCGTTCTTTGAAAACAGATCGCGCGCTTTGCTGGCCGCAAATTTCGAGTCTGGTTGCTTATGCTTTGTTGGCGGCGGATTTTTCCCCGGCGGGATGCGCGCCGAACACGCGGTCGAAAATCGCGTCGACGTAGCGGAGTTGGCGCTGCAGATCGAATGTGTGCGCCAGCGTTTTCGCATCGAGAAACTTCGTGATGCGAGCATCCGAGGCCACGCGCTCCTGAAAATTCGAATCCGTTTCCCATGCGGCCATGGCATTTTCCTGCACGGCTTTATACGCGTCGTCGCGCGGCATGCCTTTTTCCACCAGGTCTTGCAGCAGTTGACCGGAGTACACCAGGCCATGCGTGGATTCAAGATTGCGCAGCATGCGCTCCGGGAAAACGCGCATCTCGCCGATGATGGTCGTCATCTTCGCGAGCATGTAGTCCACGAGAATTGTCGAGTCCGGCAAGATGATGCGCTCGACGGAACTGTGCGAAATGTCGCGTTCGTGCCAGAGCGCCACATCTTCGAACGCCGCCATCATGTTCGAACGCACAAGCCGCGCGAGGCCGCAGATTTGCTCGGACGTCACGGGATTGCGTTTGTGCGGCATCGCGGAGCTGCCGCGCTGCTCTCCGCCGAATGGCTCTTCCGCCTCGCGAACTTCGGTGCGCTGCAAATGCCGAATTTCCAGCGCGATTTTTTCGAGCGACGCGGCGATAAGCGCAAGCGAGCTGAGATACTGCGCGTGGCGGTCGCGCTGGATGACCTGGGAAGCGACGGGCACAGCGCTCAGCCCAAGTTTTTTGCAGATGCGCTCTTCCATTTCCGGTCCGAGATGCGAAGCGTTTCCCACCGCGCCGGAAATTTTTCCAACCGCCATCTGCGCGGCCGCATCGCGGAAGCGAGCGATGTTGCGCTGGTTTTCCGAAAACCAGTTGGCTATTTTCAATCCGAAGGTGATCGGTTCGGCATGAACACCGTGGGTACGCCCGATTTGCGGCGTGTGGCGGAATTGGTGCGCACGCATGTCAAGGATTTCGCCAAATAGAACAAGATCGCGCTCGATGATATGCGAAGCGTCGCGAACCATCAGGGCTTGCGCCGTGTCCACGACATCGTTCGAAGTCAGGCCGTAGTGCAGCCAGCGCGCAGCGGTGGGATCGCCGATGGACTCGCCGACGTTCATGGTGAACGCGATAACGTCGTGCTTGACCCGCGCTTCAAGTTCGTGAATGCGCGCAACGTCCACTTTGGCGCGCTCGCGGATGATCGCCGCTGCGTCTTTCGGCACCAGGCCGGCTTCGGCAAGCGTTTCCGTCGCAGCCAGCTCGACATCGAGCCACTTCGCAAAGCGATTCGCATCGCTCCAGACATGGCCCATCTTTTCGCGTGTGTAACGTAGGATCAAACCCTCTCTCCTTGGGCGTGACGCAAGTCTCGCCCGATCAAACAGGCCCGGGGTTAACCAATTTCAAGGATCACGGAACATGTGCTGCGGTTCAGCTCCCATCATACCGTATCTTGCTCAGCCAAAGGACACGCCGGGGGTGCTTTGGCTCGGTAGAAAATGTGCCCTCGTGGGACGATGACGCGCCAAAACGGTCCGCATCACGAGGTCCGGTGAGCTGAAGCTGACGGCAACTGCTTGCCTTTCAAGGGCTTGGGTAAAACGCAAAAAACCAAGGTACGTGGAAACAAAATGAGGTAGTAGATCGTCTATAGGGTAGGGTATAGGCAGTCTATAGCCTGATCCCCGGAGGCGGAATGAACGAGCGATATAAGAACCGAATCGAGCTGCTGCAAGGCACGCTCGACCTCCTTATTTTGCAAACGCTTCTCTGGGGCCCGCAGCACGGTTACGGAGTCAGCCAGGCGATTCGCGCAAATTCCGGTGACCTATTGAAGGTTGACGCCGGCTCTTTGTATCCGGCGCTGCACCGGCTCGAAAAGCAAAAATGGATCGGCGCCGATTGGAAGATCTCCGAGAACAAACAGGAAGTGAAAGTGTACCGGCTGACGGCGGCGGGAAGAAAACAGCTCATGAAGGAACGCTCGCGCTGGGAACAGATTTCGGATGCGATTGGAGGAGTGCTGAACCCCGCGAAGAAAGAGAGCGCGTCATGAAACTCTGGTGGCTGTGGCGAAGACGGGAAAAAGAGCTGGAGAAAGAGATTCAACACCATTTGCAAATGGCCGCGACAGAGCGCAAGGAAAGAGGTGCGTCCGCGCGTGAAGCGGAATCTGAAGCGCGGCGCGAATTTGGAAATGTGGAGTTGGTAAGAGAGGTGACGCGGGATACGTGGGGCTGGCGCTGGCTTGAAGATGCGCTTGAGGACTTGCGGTACGGAATGCGCGTGTTGAGCAAGAACCCTGCCTTTACGATAGCCGCCGTGCTGGCGATCGCCTTGGGAGTCGGAATTAACGTTGGAATTTTTTCAGTGCTGAACGGCGTGGCGCTGCGGCAACTCCCGATTCCTCGCGCGGAGCAGGTAGTAAGCGTGAACCAGGTCCTCCACGGACGGTTTTCGCGGAATGTTCACGGCGAAGGGGGCTTGTTTTCGTACCCTGAATATCTGGACTATCGGGACCACAGCCATGTGTTTTCCGGACTAGCCGGCTACGAGCCTTTTGTAGAGGCAACGCTTGCCGGCTCTAATGCGGAGCAGCTTTTGGGAGCGCTGACCTCCTGCAATTTTTTCGAGGTACTAGACGAGCATCCGCCTTTGGGGCGCGGCTTTGTTGATTCTGATTGCGCTGTTCCGGGTGCAAATCCGGTGGTGGTGATCAGCGACGATTTGTGGCGGCGAAGCTTCGCGGCTGACCCTGCACTCGTTGGCCGCACGATCATGTTGAACCACAGCTCTTACACCGTCATTGGAATTGCGCCCTCGCGATTCACAGGCACGGAAGTGATTCCTAGCGCGTTCTGGGCACCCATAACCATGCAAGAAGCCCTGGACCCAGGAGGCGACCTGGCGAGCGATAACTTGAGCTGGCTGGCAATGCTTGGACGTGTGCGGCCTGGCTTGTCGCCCGAGCAGGTGCGCGCAGATCTCAGCGTGATTGCTGGGCGCATTGACCAACAATATCCCGGGCGCACCACGTCATTGTTGATCTCGAAAGCGACATTTTTCGGGAGACCGGCGGAACGCGAGGTTCTGGTTCCGATCGCTTCCGTAGTCCTCGCTGCTTTCGGACTGGTGTTGCTGATTGCGTGTGCGAACGTCAGCAACCTCCTGCTGGCGCGGGCTTCTGTGCGCCACAAGGAAATCGCGTTGCGGTTGTCGATCGGCGCAAGCCGGGGGCGGCTGGTACGGCAATTGTTGACGGAGAGTCTTCTGCTGTCCTTGATCGGAGGCGCGCTGGGATCACTACTGGCGTTCTGGTCGTTCACCAGCATCACGCATTTTGTAGCCTCTCAGCTGCCGCACGAGTTTTCAGCTCTTTCGGTGAATGTTGCGCCGGACCTGCGTGTGCTGGCTTACGCACTGTCGCTGACGCTGTTCACCGGAATTGTGTTTGGGCTGGTTCCGGCTTTGAAGAGCTCAAGGCTCGATCTGAACACGGCGTTGAAGGGAGACGGCTCACAGTCGGGCTCCAGCAAGAAGAGCGGACGGTTCTTGCGCAACACTTTGGTCGGCGCGCAAATCGCCGTGTGCATGATCCTGATGTTGGCTGCGGGATTGTTGCTGCGCGGGCTGCACTACGCCCAGACTGTCGATCCCGGGTTTGATATGAAGAACGTGGCAACAGCGTTCTTCGATCTCAAGAGACAAGGCTACGAGGAGCACCGCGCAGCGGCATTTGTACAGAATCTCCGAGAGCGCATCGCAGGTCTTCCCGGAGCTATCGAAATCGCGCAAGCGGAGTGCGCGCCGCTGAGCCACGACTGGAGCGCCGACCACTTCACTGTTCCGGGCCTCGCAGCCAAAGTCGCGATCGAATACAACCACGTTTCGCCAGAATATTTTTCTGTCGTTGGCATTCCCATTGTGCGGGGACGCGGCTTCGAGGCGGGTGACGGACGAGACGGTTCCGGAGTGATTGTCACAGAATCGACAGCACGACAGCTGTGGCCGGGCGAAGACCCACTTGGGAAAACTTTGCGTGAAGACACTGGACGCGAGTATTCGGTGATCGGGGTAGCGAAGGACGCCCAAGTGTCGCACCTTGGCGAACTTGAGACCACGTACCTTTATTTTCCCGCGGGGCCGAAGGACAACCTGCGCACGTACATGCTGGTGCGTTTCGCCAGCGGCCACACGGCAATTGCCAAAGGCATTCGTGATTCGGTGCAATCCCTTGATCCCAACATGCCCGTTGATGTGGTGAGACTCGAAGACTACCTCGACGTTTGGCGTGCGCCGTCCCGCATTGCGAGCGCTCTGTCAGGCGCACTGGCCGGTCTCGCGCTGCTGCTCGCCTCGATTGGCGTGTATGGCATGGTCTCCTACACCGTAAGCCGGTCCGTGCGGGAGATCGGCATCCGCATGGCGCTTGGGGCAGACAGCGCCGAAGTTATGAGACTTGTGGTGCGGCAGGCCATGCGACCAATTGTGATCGGCGGGCTGATCGGCGTAGCCGGATGCGCCGCCGTGTCGTGGGTGCTGTCGAGCATGCTGTTTGGGCTCAACGCTCGAGATCCGATCGCGTTCATCTCCGTTCCGTGCTTCCTATTGGTGGTGTCGCTGATCGCAAGCTACGTTCCGGCCCGGCGCGCGATGCGCGTCGATCCGATGGTGGCGCTGAGATACGAGTAAGAGAAAACGCGATGGAAAAAAGTAAGGAAGTGCTGAGGTTACGAGAAAAAGCAGTGGATCGCGCGAGTGTTGGATCCGGCGAAGAAAGAGAGCGCGTCATGAAACTTTGGTGGCTGTGGCGGAGGCGGGAAAAAGAGCTGGAAAAAGAGATCGAGCATCATTTGCAGATGGCCGCGAAGGATCGCGGAGAAAGAGGCGCAACCGTGCGTGAAGCGGAATCAGGAGCGCGGCGGGAATTCGGAAATGTGGGCCTGGTGAAAGAAGTAACGCGGGACACATGGGGCTGGCGCTGGCTCGAAAATTTGTATGAAGACTTGCGCTATGGATTCAGAACGCTCGGCAAGAGCAAAGGTTTTGCTGCCGTCGCTATCTTGACGCTTGCGTTGGGTATCGGAGCGAACACGGCGATTTTCAGCTTAGTTGATGCGGCGCTTCTGCGCGCTATTCCGGTGCGAGATGCGGAGCAGCTCGTGCTGCTGAAGTGGAAAGCGCGAACGGAACCGAAACATTGGAGCAACAGTTCCTACGGAGATTGCGCATCGAGTTCCCAGAAAGCAGGTTCTTTCGGGTGCTCGTTCTCAGAACCCTTCTTTCGGGAAGTGTCGAAAAAGGAGGACATTTTCTCAGGAGTGGCGGCCTTCGCAGGATCGGATCGGCTCAATGTAAGCGGGATTGGGGCCGCGACCGTGATGGACCAAGCGGAGTACGTAACGGGCGACTATTTTGAAGCGCTAAGAATCAGACCCGCCCTAGGAAGACTGATCAACCGAGTAGATGACACAGCTTCGGCCGAGCCCGTCGTCGTTCTGAGTTTCCGCTACTGGCGCAGCCAGTTCGGAGGCTCTCGAGATGTTGTGGGAAAGACGATTCTGTTGAACCGCGTGCCGTTCGCGATTGTAGGAGTTGCGGAAGAATCGTTCGATTCGCTTTCTCCTGGGAACCACTTCACCATGTGGATCCCTCTCGTCATGGCGTCGCGTCTTGACCTGCCGTGGGACAATCGCGACGTAAATTCCTCCTACTGGTGGCTCGTGATTATCGGCCGTCTGAAACCGGAAGTGGCCGTGGGAACGGCGACAGCGGAAATCAGCACCATGTTTCAAAATAACGCCGCGCACGCTTATCAGGGATTGCCGATGCTTGGTCCAAAGGACGGTGGCGCGATTGACCTGCTGCCGCTTGATCAGGGGCTCACCGGAGAGCGAACAGATGCATCCGCGCCGCTGTACGCATTGATGCTCGTAGTCGGATTCGTCCTCTTGATCGCCTGCGCAAACGTGGCCGGACTGATGCTGGCGCGGGCAACATCGCGGCAGAAAGAGATGGCTGTGCGCTTCGCTCTAGGAGCTTCGAAGAGCAGAATCCTGCGACAGCTTCTGACAGAAAGCATGATGCTCTCGTGTGTAGGCGGGGCGTTAGGAATCTTGTTCGCAAGTTGGTGCGTGGCAGCGATTCAGACCTTCCTCCAATCGAGCATGGACGGCCCCTTGCCGTTTACCGCGACTATCGACACCCGCGTGTTGCTCTTCACCGCCGCCACGGCGATTTTCACCGGAATTCTCTTCGGATTGGCGCCGGCGCGTCGCGGGATGCGTGTAGATTTGACCTCTGCGCTTAAGGAAGGAACAGGAAGCAGTTCGCAAACATCGCACGCAAAACGAGGATGGTTTAGTGCTGGCAACTCGCTGGTGATCGTCCAAGTTGCCTTGAGCATTGTCGTACTCGCAGGAGCGGGACTGCTGGTGAGGACGCTGCAGAATTTGAAGAACGTCTATCCCGGATTCGATACGCGAAATGTGCTCACGTTCAGCCTGGATCCGACGCTCATAGGATACAAGAAATTCGACTCGAACAATTTCTATCATGAACTCCAAGACCGGCTGGCGAAGATGCCGGGAATCGAGTCGGTAAGCTATTCGTGGAGGCCGCTGCTCGCAGGAGGGCTGTGGAGCACGTCGTTCCACTTGGAAGGCAGACCGAAGGACGAAGAAGCGGATGCCGACGAGCTGCCTGTTGGACGGGACTTCTTTCACACCATGCGAATTTCGCTGCTGGCGGGCCGCGAATTCAACGCTGGTGATTTTGCGATCTCCCAAAGGTTGGCGGCCGCGAAAGAGAAACGCGACGCGGAAGCGGCGGCGAAACTGAAGGCTGGCACAGCCGCAGCGAATAGCAAGGCTCCTGCAGAGGATCTGCCGCCGGAGCCGGCGATAGTGAACCAGGCGTTTGTGCGGAAGTATTTTCCAACCGTAAATCCTGTGGGTCGCGTTTTTGGAACGCAGGAAGCCGACGCAGCTAAAGATATGGACAAGAGCTCCGGATGGGAAATCGCCGGAATTGCGAGCGACGCGAAATACAATCAACTGCGGCGAGAAGTCCAGCCGACCATTTATGTTCCGAGCAGCGGCGGGGCGGTTTCCTTCTCGGTGCGTACGGAAGCCGACCCCATGAAAGTTGCCCCCCAGATTCGCGCGATTGTCAGCCAAATGGACAACAATCTCCCGATCTTTGAGCTTAGAACCGAAACGCAACAGATCGACCGGCAGATTTTCGCGGAGCGGTTGGTAGCGCGTCTTTCTGGATTCTTTGGGGCCCTGGCGCTGCTGCTGGCTTGCATCGGATTATACGGACTCGTTTCGTATGAAGCGGCGAGGCGCACGCGCGAGATTGGAATACGGTCAGCTCTGGGGGCAGCGCAGCGCGACGTACTTCGGCTCGTGCTGACGGAAGGAATGCGGCTGGCGATGGTGGGCGCGGTGGTGGGAATCGTCCTTGCGTTGGTGTTGATGAGTTTCGCGAAGGATCTGCTTTATGGCGTGAAGGCCGCTGACCCAGTGACGTTTCTTTGGGTAACGTTACTGTTGCTCAGCGTGACGCTGTTGGCGTGTTTTGTGCCCGCGCGCCGGGCGGCAAATGTCGATCCAATGGTGGCGCTGAGACACGAGTGACCAAACGGCAGTCTATTAGGAACAAGAGTTCTCTCCCCAACGTCCCCCATAGTGCGATGATATGGCAGGACTTACGGATGTCTTCCAGCGCGTGTCGTCTCGGCATGCGTGGCAAGTCCATCCTGGCCTGACCTAACCGCAAGCCCCTTTTCCTGTCTAATGAATCGGATGAGCCAAAGCGCCGGCAGCATGCAAGACCGCGAAGCAGCCCAGAACGCGGCCCGAGAAAGCGATGCCATCGCCGTGGAGCGCACGCTCGCCGGCGAGCGCGATGCTTTCCGCGTGCTGGTCGAAAGGCACAGCCAGCAGTTATTCCGTCTGGCGTACCGCATGACGGGAAACGAGCACGACGCCGAGGAAGTGGTTCAGGAAGCTTTTTTGCGAGCCTACCGGAACCTGGGGCAGTTTGGATCGCGCGCGAATTTTGGCACATGGGCTTACCGGATTGCGGCGAATTACGCGATTGACCGCATGCGCCAAAAACGCAGCGAGGATGCGCGCCGCAGCACACCGAGCAGCTTGGCGGAAGAGCTGGAGCAGGATCCCTTGGAGTTGGCGCTCGATGAGAGGCCGACTCCGGACCGGCTGACAATGAACACCGAGCTGAGAAAAAAGATGGAAGAGGCCCTGAAAGAGTTGAGCTCCTCGGAACGAACGGCCTTCGTGATGCGCCATTGGGAAGGCTGCGCAATAGAAGAGATCGCCGCCGTGCTGAAATCCACGTCGAGCGCGGCGAAGAACACGGTTTTTCGATCGGTACAGAAATTACGGCGGGCTTTGGAGCCTTACGTCGGAGCGCGGGGCGCTCTGCAAGCAAAGGCGGCAGGGGCCACGCCGGACACCAAGGGAACAGAACTATGAAACACCTGACAGAAGAAGAGTTGATTGCTTATCGGGAGGGGGAGACTACGCAACGCGAAGCTATCGCCGAACACTTGACGGGCTGCACGGCCTGCCGCGCAGAACTCGACCGCATCGAAGCGGTGCTTCACGCCTTGGACAATCTTCCGGTCCCCGAACGAGGCCCGGAGTACGGGCGGACGGTGTGGCAACAGATTGCGCCGCGTCTGCCAGAAAAAGCCGGGCGCGGATGGGGTGCATGGTTCGAACCGCGCCGCTGGGTCGCCATCGGAGCCATGGCGGCCATGGTGATTGCTGCATTCGTCGCGGGACGCTGGTCAAAACCAAAAGATACCGGAACACCGGTTGCCAGCGTGGCGCAGGTGCGGGAACGCGTACTGGTCGTGGCGGTTGGCGAGCACTTGGGAAAATCAGAAATGGTGTTGATGGAACTGGCGAACGCCGCGCCAGACAATTCCGGAAAAAAACAGGTCAATATCTCCGCAGAGCAGAAGCGAGCGGAAGATTTGCTGGATGCCAACAGGCTGTATCGCGAGACGGCCAGACAGGATGGCGATGCGGCGCTGGCCGACGTCCTGGATGATCTCGAGCGCGTGCTGCTGGACGTGGCGCACAGCCCGGACGAACTCACGCCGGCGAAACTGGAGTCGTTGCAAAAGCGCATCGAGGCGCACGGTATTTTGTTCAAGGTTCGAGTGGTCGGCAAGGAACTGCAAGAAAAGCAAAAGCAAACGAATTCCGCGCCAGCACAGACGGGATCGCAAACAAGAGAGAGGAACAAGGCATGACCATCGGAGAACGGACAAGCAGAGTGATGACCATTGGGATGATTGCGGCAGCATTGCTGATCGCGCCGCGCCTGGCAAAGCCCGCGGCGGCCCACGGCAGCAAGGGCGCTCCCACGGAATCCTGGCAGGACCAGGACGCACAGGATCGAGACCAAGAGGCGCGTGATCGCGCTCAAGAGAAACGCGACCGCGAGGAGGAGGCACGCGACCGTGAACAAGAGAAGCGTGACCGCGAGCAGGAGCGCCTCGAACGGCTCGATGAACTTTACAGCGATGGACGCGAAGCCCTGGACGAAGACCGCTATGACCAAGCGGCCGGGAAATTCAGCCAGCTTGCAGAGCTGAACGGACCGCAGACGGATGCAGCGCTCTATTGGAAAGCCTATGCGGAAAACAAGCTCGGGAAGAGAGACTCCGCGCTGACCACGATTGCCGACATGAAAAAACGGTTTCCCCAAAGCCGCTGGATCAAGGATGCGGGAGCGCTGGAAATCGAAGTGAAGCAATCGACCGGACAGCCCGCGCATCCCGAGTCACAACCGGACGAAGAACTGAAAATGCTGGCGATTCAGGGGTTGATGAACAGCGATCCGCAGCGAGCGATGCCGCTTGCTCGAAAAAGTGCTGAACGGTCCCGGAACACCAAAGGAAAAGTCGAAAGCGCTGTTCGTACTGGCACAGAACGGTTCGGCGCAGTCGCGTGAGATTCTAGGGCGAATTGCGCGAGGACAGAGCAATCCGGACCTGCAACGCAAGGCCGTCGAATATCTGGGATTGTTCGGCGGACAGCAGTCACGGCAAACGCTTGCGGATATTTACGCATCCACGAACGATCCGTCCATCAAGCGCGCCATCCTTCGCAGCTACATGATCGGCGGCGACAAGGAGCATCTGTTTGCAGCGGCGAAGGGCGAAAAAGACGCGTCGCTGCGCACCGACGCGATCCGGCAGCTTGGGCTGGTTCACGCACCGGAGGAACTGCGCCAGCTTTATGCGGCCGAGACTTCGCCCGAAGTGAAAAAAGGGATCCTGCAGGCGTTCTTCCTTTCCGGCGACGCAAAATTCCTGTCGGAAGCAGCGCAGGGAGAGAAGGACCCGGAAATTCGCCGCACAGCGATCCACAACCTGGGCTTGATCGGCTCAGAAGAAGCGCGACAGGCTCTGCCCGCAATCTACGCCAAGGAAACCGACCGAGAGAACAAGGAGGCGGTGCTCAACGCACTCTTCATTCAAGGAAATGCGCATGCGCTGGTAACCATCGCGCGAAGCGAGAAGGATCCGGAGTTGAAGAAGTTGGCCGTCTCAAAACTTTCACTGATGAATTCGAAAGAAGGAAATGACTATTTGATGGAGATTTTGCAGAAATAAGTTGGGAAGTGATTTGTGACTGATGGCTGATGACTCGCTGCAAGAGTAGAAGCTGGGGTGAGGTGGATATGAAGACGTGGCGCAGTATCTTAATCGGGCAAACGGCTTTGATAGCGGTACTTCTCGCGGCAGTGACATTAACCGCGGGACAGACAGCGGAAACGCCGCAAGTGTTGAACGCGAAGCTGGAGACTCGAGCGGTCAGCGCCTCTCTTGCGGAAACGCTTCGCGGCATCGAGGCGCAAGCGGACAAGCCGGAGTGGGTGGCGTATAGCGTCCCGGAAATTGCGGGCGACCGTACCGTGTGCTGCGGAAACTACAATGACGGATACGGGAACTGCGGAACGTGCCGGCTCGAAAAAGAAAATGGTATGACGAGCACGGGTTCCGGAACTTCAGGAAAAAACGGAACCGTCGAACTCGAGGGTTCGCGGCAGCTTGTGGTGCTCTTTCGTCTGGAAGGCAAACAAGTCATGCGCATTCGCGAAGCCTCCGAAAATTGCACGCTGGACGTTGGCGGGTTGCCGTTTATCTGGCTGACCGGCGTGAAGCCGGCCGAGAGCGTGGCACTGCTCGCGGATTTCGTCCACAAAGCAACTTTTGAAGGTCACGGCCAGCACGAAATCGGCCAGGGAGCGTTGTCCGCCATTGCGCTGCATGCCGACCCGTCGGCCGACCGCGCGTTCGAATCATTCGTCGCCGCGGATCAGCCTGAGCAACTTCGCAAGCATGCTTCCTTCTGGCTGGGAGCCGCGCGCGGAAAAGCCGGCGAGTTGCTGTTGCAGAAAATGGCGAAGGGCGATCCCAGTTCCGAGGTGCGCTCGCAAGTGGCGTTTGCGTTCTCTGTAAGCCACGAACCGGAAGCGCTCAACGAGATGATTCGCATGGCCAAAGATGACGAAAGCTCGCACGTGCGCGGGCAAGCCCTCTTTTGGCTCGCGCAAAAGGCGGGCCAAAAAGCCATGGGGGCAATCACCGGCGCCATCGACAACGATCCCGACACCGATGTGAAGAAGAAAGCAGTCTTCGCGCTAAGCCAGATGCCGAAAGACGAGGGCGTGCCTAAACTCATCGAAGTAGCAAAAACCAACCGCAATCGCGAAGTGCGCAAGCAAGCTATGTTCTGGCTGGGCCAATCGAACGACCCCCGCGCGCTCGAATTTTTTGAGCAAGTACTGTCGCGCTAGGGAACTAGCGCAAGAGATCTTCCAGCTGGATGCGGGAGTCGGTTTTGGCGTCGCGGTATTTGACGATGACGGCGCATTGCAGACTGAGGCAGTGTTTCACGCCGACCGGATGCGAGACCGCGCGCGACCCGGGCACGACAATGGCTTCCGCAGGGATGACGAGCGGCAAGGATTCGCCGGCAGAATTTTCACCAGCGGTGTACACCGCGTCCCGCACTAAATCGTAAACAGGAATCGAGCGATTCAGAATCGTCCCGGTGCCGAGTACCGCGCGGCGCTTCACGACCGTTCCTTCGTAAACGCCCGAGTTCCCTCCCACCAGCACCTCGTCTTCAATGATCACGGGCATCGCCCCAACCGGTTCCAGAACGCCTCCAATCTGCGACCCGGCGGAAATATGGCAATTGCGGCCGATTTGCGCGCAACTGCCGACCAGCGCGTGCGAGTCGATCATCGTGCCATCGCCGACGTACGCCCCCACATTGACGAACATCGGCGGCATGCACACCACGCCGCGCCCGATGTACGACGCATCGCGAATGCTTGAGCCGCCCGGCACAATACGGATTCCGTCGGCAGTCGTAACGGCGCGAACGGGATACGTGGATTTATCAATGAACGGCTGGCGCGTCGGGTCGACAGACATATCCACAACCGCGCCCATCCGAAAGCCGAGCAGAATTCCCTTTTTCACCCAGGCGTTGACGCGCCAGCCCGTCGGCGAAGCAGCATCCGGCTCCGCCGCGCGAACTTCGCCGCGATTTACGGCGTCCTTGAATTCGCGGAAGAGCCGGAAATGTTCTTCGCTGTACTGAGCCGGAGGCTCGTCAAAGAGGCGTTCAATTTGCTGCGGCAGCATGAACTCTCTCAACGAGCTCCAGAGATTCCAGCACGGCGCGAACACGCGCTTCGCTCTCCGCTTTTGGCGGAACAAGCGGGAGGCGCCACACCGGCTCGAGCAAACCCATTTGCGCCATCGCCGCCTTCACCGGAATGGGATTCGATTCGACAAAGTTTACTTCCATCAACGGATGCACACGGCGGTGAATTTCGCGCGCGCCCTGAAAATCTCCGTTGAGCGCAAGCCGCGTGAGGCGCGCCATGTCCGCGGGAACTTCATTCGAGACAACGGAGATGACGCCGCGCCCACCGAGCGCGATAAGCGGCAAAGTGATGGCGTCGTCACCGCTGAGTACGATGAAGTTGTCCGGGACAGCATTGAGGATCGCGGCCATCTGCGAGATGTTACCTGAAGCCTCCTTGATGCCGGCGATGTTTTCAATCGCAGCCAGACGCCGCACCGTTGCTGGCTCGACGTTTACGCCCGTGCGGCCCTGAACGCTGTAGACAATGATTGGAAGCGTGATGGCTTCGGCGATGGCTTTGTAGTGCTGAAAGAGGCCTTCCTGCGTGGGTTTATTGTAGTAGGGCGTGACGGAAAGAATTCCGTCCGCCCCGATTTCCGCTAGCTCGCGCGCGAGCGCGATGACTTCGGCGGTGTTGTATCCGCCCGCTCCAGCGAGAACCGGCACACGGCCCTTCGCCAGTTTCACCGCGATTTCAACGACGCGCAGATGCTCTTCGTGCGTCAGCGTGGGGCTCTCGCCCGTCGTGCCGCACGGAACGAGAAAATCGATTCCCGCATCGATCTGCCGCTTGATCAGCGCGCGCAGCGTGGGTTCATCGAGCGAACCATCGCGCCGAAATGGAGTAACGAGCGCAGTGCCTGTACCGGTAAACATGATGTTTCTCCTTCTTTATTTGGACTTCAAACCACTAAAGACTCGATTGGCAGCTTCGCGTCGCTCCATGCTGCGTGGCGGAATTCGTCAGCTCAGCTCGGCCAAAATCTCCTTGAACTCAAAGACGCCTTTTTTGCCCAGGACCCAGCGCGCCGCTTGCAGAGCGCCGCGCGCGAAACCTTCGCGGCTGCGCGCCGTGTGCTGCAGCGTGATGGTGTCCGCCGCGGAATCGAATCCGATTTCGTGCGTGCCGGGAATCGCTCCGGCGCGATTCGAACTGAGGCTGACCGGCCGCACGTAACCCGCGGCGCGCATCTCTTCGGCAAGTTTTTTCAGCGTGCCGCTGGGCGCGTCTTTTTTTGCGGAATGATGAATTTCCCAGCCCCAGGCTTCGTACTCCGGATGCCTCGAGAAAAGAGCGGCGGCGTGTGCGACAGTTTGCATGAACAAATTCACGCCGACGGAAAAGTTTGCAGCCCAAACCAAACCCGTTTTCGCATGCACGACCGCTTCTCGCGTGGCGGAAAGATGTTCGAGCCAGCCGGTGGTTCCGACGACCGAGTTGACGCCTAGAACGGCGAGCCGGCGAATATTTGCGGGCGCCGCTTCGGGCGTCGTGAAATCAACCGCGACATCGATTCCCCGCAGCGTTTCGTGCGAGAGTCCCTGCGCATGCGCATTATCGCCGCCCGAAAATTTTGCGCGCACTTCGAAGCCATGCTCAGGGGCGAGCCGCTCGATGAGCTTGCCCATTTTTCCGTACCCGACGATGGCGAGACCCTGACTCATCCTTGCGCGGCTCCCGTCGCAAGAAGCTGCTTGACCATGCGCGCGTAAATCTCAACCGCATCCGACAACTGTTTTTTCGGGATGCGCTCTTCCGCGGTGTGCGCCAAATGGATGCTGCCCGGCCCGATCAGGAAAGGCTGGCCCCACGCCCCGTTGAATGTGGGGATGTCCGTGGTGAATGCGACGACGGTGGTGGGAAGTCCGTCGAAGCCCGCGAGACGAACAGCAGGCGTATGCAAGACCTCGCGCGCTTCGGCGCGTCCCGCTGCGGCTGAGAGCACGGCCTGGCGAATTTCCTCCGGGTCGCCCACGGTGCGAAACATGATTTCAGCTTGCGCGTGGTCGGCAACGACATTCGGAGCGCGGCCGCCGGCGATGGTGCCGATATTGAGAGTGCTAGGGCCGAGAAGCGAATCTTCCGGCAACGGTATCATCCGAATTGCCCGCAAAACGTCGAGTAGCGTATGGATCGCGGAGTGGCCGAGCTCCGGGTAAGCAGAGTGTGCAAGTTTTCCGTGCGCGGTTACTTCAAAGCGGAGCGCGCCCTTCGAGCCGAGTGCGAGCTGATTTTCTGTAGGCTCGCCGTTGATAAGAAAGCGCGCGCCACGGGGATTGGCAGCGGCCACTTTTGCGCCCGCGCTGTTGCGCTCTTCCCCAACGACGAAGAGTAATCCGAAATTTGTCGCGCCAGAGTCGAGTAGTTTTTCCGCGGCAGCAATCATCGCCGCGATAATTCCCTTCGCGTCGCAGGATCCGCGGCCCCAGATGAATTCCGGATCTTCTAGCGAAGGAAAGAACGGCGGGACGGTGTCCATGTGCGTCGAAAGCGTGACGATGGGCTCGCCCCACGCCGCGAAAATGTTGTCGCGCTGCGGCTCGACCGCCATGCGTTCGAGGCGGCCCGAAGTGCGCGCCGCGAGAAGGGATAGCTGGGCAAACAAAAAGTCCGCCACGTTTTGCTCGTGGTTGGTCGTCGACTCGATATCGACGAGCGCGCGCGTGAGTTCGAAATAATTCATTCGGTCCGGCTGTTTCTGGAAGGAGCGAAGCGAAAGGAAGGAACCGCGACGGAATTGCTCGAGGCTGCTGCCTCTCGATAGCGCTCCATCCGGCTTTAGCACTGGCCGCAATGCGGCCATCTAAACGGATGACAGTGGACAGGCCTTAGACCTGTTCCCCAACCGCGGCGGCGACAGCTACCGCTGCGATTTCGGCGGAGTACAACAACCTGGCCCCTTTTGCCGCGGTGTCCGAAGCTGATCGGAACTGCTCACCGGGCTACTCATGGCCTCCGCACCTCTACCAAGAACAAAAATAGTGTAGAGGAGCGCGCGAGAAAAAGCGAACGGAATTTCAAATAGAGCGTATTTGGAAAATTGCTAGAGTTCGAGCGGCTTGAGCGGCTTTTCCTGCGAAGCGATCAGCAACTCGCCGTGAAAGGCGCATTCGGCGGGACGGCGGTTGAGGGCTTCTTCCGCGGATAGGCGAGCGAGATCGGGATTATTGTTCTCCTGCGAGAGGTGCGCGAGGACGAGGTAGCGCGCGCGGGCGTCGAAACCTTCCCGGTCGGAAAGATATTCGCTGACAGCGTGATTCGAGAGATGCCCCGTACGCGAAAGTACGCGCTGCTTGACGACCCACGGATACGGCCCGACTTTCAGCATGTCCAGATCGTGATTCGATTCGAGCAGCAAGCAATCGGCGTCGCGCAGATGAACCTTGACGAGTTCGGGCATGTAGCCGAGGTCCGTGACGAGCGCCATCTTCGTGCCATTGGTGCGGAACGTGAACCCGATAGGATCGGCGGCATCGTGCGGAATCTGAAACGCGTGAACATCAATGTCCCCTATGGTGAAATGCTGGCCGGCCTGAATGGTTTCCACACCACGCAAACGCTTAGCCAGCCGATCTGGTAAGGCGCGGTTCAGCGCGTCCATCGTGGGTTCCGTGACGTAAAGTGGAGCTTTCCAAAGGCCGAGCATTTGTGGAAGACCGTTGCAGTGGTCAGTGTGCTCGTGGGTGATGAGGATGCCGTCGATGCGGTCGACGCTCAGTTCGATGGCCGCGAGACGCGCAAGAGTTTCGCGTTTGCCGAGGCCGCAGTCCACAAGGAGTCGGGTTCGCTGCGTCTCGAGCAGGGTGATGTTGCCCGAGCTGCCAGACGCCAAGATGGAAACCCGCAAGCCGATCGGTTGCTCCTCGTAACAGCAGGAAAAGCCTCAGGACTAACGCCCTGCGCTGCATCAAATGAATTTTCAGAATGATGGCAGAGCGTTTGGTCTTCGTCAACGCTGTAGTGGACCAATTCGGCTAAGGAGCGATTGAGTAAGTGATTGAGACCGAAGCCTCGCGCTCGACCGTGCCTGGCTGTAATTTGAGCATCGGCATCGCCGCCAACTTGGCCGTAACCTCGAGTGCCATCAGTTCTCGATCTGCCCGTCCGTTTCGGGAGGACGCGGCTGCGGAGTTGGCGATCGAAAGGATGGTGCCGAGTTTGAGGCCCGCCTGCGCCGCAGTCTGCTCGGCGACGAGTTTGGCTCTGGCCAAAGCCGCAGCGTAGGCTCGGTCTTCCAGTTTCTGGGGATCTGCTACCGTCCAGTCCACGCTTTCAATTTGGTTCGCTCCCGCCGCGACAGCGATGTCCACGATTTTTTGCGCTTCGCTCGCCTTCGAGTGGATTAGCCACTCCTGCCTTGCCGAGTACGTGACCGGCTGCTGCGGCTTGGTTCCGTAGCGCTCTTCATCCCGTGCGAGATTCAGCGACTCCGTTTCAATGGCTTCCTTCGGCACTCCTGCATCGAGTAGGGCTTGGAGGATTTTGTTCGCCGTGCGGGTATTCTCGCCGTACGCCGCGTCTTTGCTGGAGGCCTGGTTCTGATAGCCAATTTTGAGAGTCGCGGTTTCCGCTAAGACCTCAACTTTCTCAGTCGCGCTGATCTCGATAGTCTTCTCGGGCTCAGTCCTACTCTGCGCCAGAATTACGCACGGGAGTAGAAGTGTGATAGCAAGAGCTGCGAACTCCGGTTTGCGCATGAGCAACCTCCTTCAAATCATAGACACTTGGTGGAATCGGTCTATTTCGCTCAGACACGCTCTCTGGTCGAAGGGTTGCCCGAACTTCAAATCCGTCCGCAGTGAACAGAGACCTGAATACATTTCCCTCAGCAGGACAAGCGGGAGCGGTCGAGGGTGAAGCCATTTAGGGGGCCCAGGACGGTTACGGCGATTTGGTCGGGGCGGAAGAAATCGTGGGCCAGGGACTGGACTTCGGCGAGGGTGACAGCTTCGATGGAGGCCAGGATTTCGTCGAGAGAATAAAAGCGGCCGAAGTAGAGTTCCTGGCGCGCGAGATTCGACATGCGCGACGTGGTGGATTCGAGGGAAAGCATCAGCGAACCTTTGAGATGATTTTTTGCGCGGGTGAGCTCCTCTTCGCTGACGGGCGATTCCTTCACGGCGCGAAATTCCTTGATGGTGAGGTCAATAACCTGGCCGACAGTTTCCTTCGCCGTGCCGGCGTACACGGTGAACATGCCTGCGTCCGAGTAGGGCGTGAGCTCGCTGAAGACCGCGTAGGCGAGGCCCTCTTTTTCGCGGATGTTCTGAAAGAGACGCGAGGACATGCCGCCTCCGAGAAGATTATTGAGGACTGCGGCGGCGAAGCGCGCTTCGTGACCGAGTGGAAGCGAGGGGACACCGATGCATAGATGTACTTGCTCAAGGTCGCGCTTGGCTTCGAGATGGATGGGCGCTTTCGTCACGGGAGCCGTGTGATCTTCAAGCGAGCGCGCGGGACGGAGATCGCCGAACTCACGCTGGACGAGATCCAACACTTTTTCGTGCGTGACGTTGCCCGCGGCGGTGATCACCAGATGATCGGGGGCGAACCAATCACGGAAACGCTCGACGAGATGTTCGCGATTAAAGGCGCGAACGGTGTCCGGAGTGCCGAGAATGGGCCGGCCGAGTGGATGCTCGGGCCAAAAGCCGCGCGTGAAAATGTCATGGAGAAGATATTCGGGGTTGTCCATGTCCATCTTGATTTCTTCGAGGACAACCTGGCGTTCTTTTCGCACGTCATCGGAATCGAATTTGGGGCGGAGAACGAGATCGGCAATGACATCAAACGCGATGGGCAAATGCTCGTCGAGAACTTTTGCGTTGAAGCAAATTTGCTCTTTCGAGGTGAACGCGTCGAGCATGCCGCCGACAGAATCCATTTCACGGGCGATGGCTTCGGCGGAGCGGCGCTCGGTGCCCTTGAAAACCATGTGCTCGATGAAATGAGCGAGGCCGTTTTCTTCCTGGACTTCGCGGCGGGAGCCATTGCGAACCCAAACGCCGACGGAGACGGAACGCACGTGGGACATGGTCTCGGTGATGACCACGAGGCCATTGCCGAGAACGTGCTTCTGGATGTCGCGGACTTCCGTGGCGGTAGCCATAACTCAATTGTGACACAGGCGGAGCGGAAAAGCGCATGGGCTGCGCTGCCTGAGTTTTTTTGTCACAGGGCAAAAGCACACAGCCAGGATTGGCTGTGCTACAACAGCTTTTCGTCGGGGTGGAGCTTGCCGTATTCGCTGGTGTAGTGGAGCGGCACGTCGCCGTAGGTGCCTTTTTCGCGCTGATAAATTTCGCAACTGTCGAACGGTTTGGAATAGACGTGGATGCTGACGGCGCGCTGCTTGAATTCCGGAAGATTCAAAACTTGATGAACGGGTTCGAGGGGATTTACGTGGACGGGGTGAGCGCCGTCCATCTCGTAGATTTCCGTGGGGACGATCTTGCATGTGCCGCACGCGGCGTCTTTTTCTTCGACGCGAAAATTCTGGATTTTCAGGCGGCCGATGGGAGCGGACATCCAGCAATTTTGATCGCGATGATTGTGGATGCGGCTGTGCTGGCCGATTTCCCAGCAGATGGTCATGCACTCGAAGAGATCGTTTTTGAAAATGAGATTGCGCGTGTAGTTGCCCTTGGAGAAGAAGCAATATTTGTCGAGGCTCTCGGGGCGCACGGCGTGGTGGAGGATGTAGTCCTGCACGATTTCGAGAGTGAAGTCGCGCTCGGGAATGGCAGCGAGACCCTTGACCCAGTCGGCGATGGCGAGTTGCTCGACGGCGAGTTGTTTTGGCATGGCAGCAAAATTATAACGCTGAAAAGAGGGAGTGATGATGTAAAGAAACAACGAAGTAGAGAAACACGATATTCTTGAGGGTGATTCAGTGGAGCCAAGCGAGCCAGGGGAGTAGCGGAAAAACGCATGGAATTGCTGGGAAAATCGAAAGAAGAGTTGCGCGAAACGTGCGCGGCGATGGGGGAGCCGGCGTATCGAGGCGGGCAGATATACCACGCGCTGTATGCGGAGAGGAAGTTTGAGTTCGCGCAGATGACGAATCTGCCAACAAGTTTGCGGGCGCGTTTAGCTGCGGAAGCGACGGTTACATTGCCGGTGGTGAAGCAGAGATTTGCCTCGAGTGATGGATCGTTGCGGTATTTGTTCTCGCTGGCAGAGGACACGGAGAATAGAAAACCCTTGAAGGCGGCGGCGGTGGAAGCGGTGTTTATGCCTAGCGAGGGGCGGCAGACGATTTGTGTTTCTACGCAGGCGGGGTGCGCGGTGGATTGCCAGTTTTGCTTGACGGCGCAGTTGGGGTTGATTCGGAATTTGACGGCTGGGGAAATTGTGGCGCAGGTGCTGTTGCCATTGGAGGAGCAGAAGGAACGCCTTGCTCCGCAGACGAATATTGTTTTGATGGGACAGGGCGAGCCGCTTTTGAATTTTGATGCGGTGATTGGGGCTTTGCGGATTCTGCTGGATGCGGAGGGCGTGGGGATTTCGCCGAAGCATGTGACGCTTTCGACTAGCGGGATCGTGCCGGGGATCGAGCGGCTGGGGCTGGAAAAGGTACGGCCGAAGCTGGCGATTTCTTTGAATGCGTCAAATGACGAGCAGCGCGATGCACTGATGCCGATCAATAAGAAGTATCCGCTGAGCGTCTTGCTGGACGCTTGCAAGAAATATCCGTTGCGTCCGTGGGAGCACCTGACGTTTGAGTACGTGATGCTGGGCGGAGTGAACGATGCGGCAGAGGATGCACGGCGGGTGGTGCGGCTGCTCGCGCCACTGAAGAGCGTGAAAGTGAACTTGATTCCGTGGAATCCGGGCGAGTTGCCGTACCGGGAGTCTTCTGCGGAGGCGATTGAAGAGTTTCGTCGAATATTGGTCGATCGGGGCATACCGGCGTTTGTGAGGTATTCGCGGGGACGAGACGTGATGGCGGCTTGCGGACAATTGGCGTTGATGCAGATTGAGAGTAGTGCGTAGTGGGCGGTGAGTTGAGAGTCGGGCGAGCAGACCCGTGCCGAGGGGAAGCGAACAGCCAGGAATGGCTATCCCACCTCGACCCTCCCCCCTATGTTTTTCGTAAGTGTTCATTCTAAAGGAAGATAAAGTTGTTTGTTTTGTATCAGCTTTGTAAGTATTGATTCTAAATAACTTGCTTGGAATAAATTGCACTAGAATTGTGCAACACGCGGCGTGTCTTGCAAGTGTTGCAAACAAGAAACTTAGGCTATATGGGGACTTCGGAAAGCAAAAACGCCAATCAGGAGATTGGCGTTCCCGAACATGAGGCACAATGTTACCTATCTTTACTTATACGCTTGGAGTAAGCATTTGTCAAGGACCAAAACGGGAAAGGTGGGCCAGGCTCGAACGCACAGACTGAAGTCTGTGTCACTTTAGGGGCGGAGAGCGATGATGGACATGAGGCGGCCGGAGGTGGGGCCTTGTTTGCGGTAGGAGAAGAGGAGGTCGGGGCGGCAGGCGGTGCAGAGGTCGATGGTGCGGACGTTTTGGGGGCGGAGGCCAGCGGCCAGGAGTTGGGAGCGGTTGGCTTTGCGTAGGTCGAGGAGGATGCCTTTGGGAGGGGGTTGGTGGCCGGGCGGCATCATGTTGAGCCACTGGATGGGGTTGGGCTCGTCGCCGGTGCGGAATTCGTCGAAGTAGTCGGGGGCGTCCGGGAATTGGGAGAGGAATTGGGTGGCGACCTCTGTGCCGACTTCGTAGCAGCAGCCGCCGATGGACGGGCCGATGGCGGCGAGGAGGTCGCGGGGGTTGGTGCCGAAGTGCATTTGCATTTTGCCGATGGTTTTGGCGGCGATGCGGGCTAGAGTGCCGCGCCAACCGGCGTGGATGGCGGCGATGGCGCGTTTTTTGGGGTCAACGAGGAGGATGGGGACGCAATCGGCGGTTTGGATGGCTAGTAGTAGGCCGGGGCGGTTGGTGATGCTGGCGTCACCGCTGCAGGGGTCGGCGGGGGCGGTGTCGAAGACGTGGATTACGTCGGAGTGGAATTGCTTTAGGGCGACTAGCGGGAGACTCTTCGGCGCCTGCGGCGGTTTGGAGGCGGCGGCGATTTTCTAGGACGTTTTCGCGGGTGTCCCAGTCGGTGAAGCCGAGATTGAGGACTTTTTCGTTTTCGAGGAGGCTGATGCCGCCGGGGCGGGTGCTGAAAGCGTGGATTAGCCAGGGGAGTTTGGAGAAGGCGGGGACTTGGAGGAGTTTTAGGTTGCGAGAGGCGCGGGTGGTCCAATTGGTTGCGGCGTGGAGTGGGACGCGAGATTTGCGGGCTGGGCGCTTGGGTGATGTTTTGGTTGCGGGCACGATTGTATAAGTATAATCGCAACGGTGACGGGAGAAGAAAAGGCGGGGAAAAAGATTTATCGCAGAGGGGCGCAGAGACACAGAGATCGCAGAGAAGAGAGAGAAGGAAAAAGCAGATTCCTCGCTTCGCTCGGAATGACAATTTTGGGGCAGGGGCGGCCGAGGATTAGGGGAGGAATGATGCAGACATTTTTGAAAGATGTTCAGTACGCTTTGCGAATGCTTCGCAAGAATTTCGTGCTGACGGCGGTGATTGTGGCTTCGTTGGCGATTGGAATTGGCGCCAACTCCGCCATTTTCAGCGTGGTTGATGCGCTGCTGTTGCGGCCGCTGCCTTATCCGCAACCGGAGCGGCTGGCGGCGGTGTGGCTGCATTCTCCGGCAATCGGAATTTTGCGCGACTGGCCATCGCCTGGCGAATACATCGATGTTCAGAACGAGAATCATTCCTTCGAGCGAGATGGCGCTGGCACAGAGCCGAACCTTCGTGTTGACGGGCCGCGAGCAGCCGGAGCGGATTTTTGGAGCGCGTACGCAGTCCAGCCTGTTGGAGATGCTCGGCGCAAAGCCTCTACTGGGCCGTTTGCTGCTGCCGGAGGAGGACAAGCCTGGCAAGCCGGATGTGGCGATTCTAAGCGAGCGAATCTGGAAACGCCTGTTCAATTCAGATCCAGGGATCGTGGGGAAGACCATTGTGCTCAACGGCAACCCGTTCATCGTAGCGGGCGTGCTGCAGGGTGGTTTCGTGCTTACCGACGAAGTGATGCCTTCGGAAACCCCCATGGACAAAATGGATATCTTTGCGCCGCTGCCGCTGGGAGCCGATGCGGTGAAAAACAGGGGCGACGAAAACTACAACATTATGGTGCGGCTGAAGCCGGGCGTTTCGGTGAAGCAGGCGCAGGCGGACATTGAGGTGATCGCCAGCAGGATTCGCGAGAAGGACAAGCGCGACGCCAGCTTCGGCATGCACGTGGTGGGCTTGCAGGAGCAGGTGGTCGGTGACGTGCGGCGTGCGCTGCTGGTGCTGCTCGGGTCGGTCGGGCTGGTGCTGTTGATCGCTTGCGCTAACGTTGCGAACCTGCTGCTGACACGTGCCGCAGGGCGAGAAAAAGAAGTGGCCATCCGCACGGCACTGGGGGCCGGGTGGCAACGGATAGCGCGGCAGCTATTTACGGAGAGTGTGCTTCTGGGACTTCTCGGGGGTGGGGCCGGGCTCTTGGTGGCGCAGCTGAGTATTTATATGGTGCGCACAATGAATCCCGGAAATATTCCAAGATTGGAGGACATCGCCATCAATGGTGGCGTTCTGGTTTTCACGCTTGGCGTTTCGCTGGCGACTGGCGTTCTGTTTGGGGTGGCGCCGGTGTGGCGAGCTATCAAAGTGGATCTGAACACTTCGCTGAAGGCCGGCGGGCGCAGCGGGCAGAGCGACGGTGGTTTGTATTTGAAAAGACACAGTTTGCGGGGGTTGCTGGTCGTTTCCGAGCTGACGATTTCCCTGATGCTCTTGATCGGAGCGGGGCTGCTGATTCACAGCTTTGTGCGGCTGCAAAGCGTGCCGCCGGGGTTTACCACCGATCATGTGCTGACGATGGAGGTGGCCGCAGCGGGCAAGAAGTACCAGAACGATAAAGACGATAAGCCGATCATCAATTTCTATAAGGAAATCGAGAGTCGTGTCGCGCACCTGCCGGGCGTGGTCGCGGTGGGAGTGGTTTCGGCGCTGCCGCTGACGGGCGAGACGGGTTGGGGAGGAATCAACGTGGAAGGTTATGCCCCGCCGCCGGGGCAGGAATTGCAAGTGGATCAGCGCTTCGCCGGCGCAGATTATTTTCGGACGATGGAGATTCCACTGCGCAGAGGCCGATTTTTCACCGAGGACGATACGGCGGACAAGCCACAGGTGGTGATCATCGACGAGAAATTCGCACAGCGGTTCTGGCCGGACAGCGATCCCATTGGAAAACACTTGTGGTTCGACCGCAAGAAGCCGATCGCAATCGTGGGAGTGGTGGGTGTGGTCAAGCAATATGGCCTAGAGACGGATGGAAAAATTGCGACTTACTTTCCGCATCAACAGTCTCCCGATCCTAGAATGTTTCTAGCGGTGCGCACGTCTTCGGAAGCGGCAGGGCTGGCTTCGGCGGTGGCCAGCGAAATCCACGCGGTCGATCCCGACGTGGTGGTTTACGAAATTCGGACGATGCAGGAGCGTTTGTACGATTCGCTGGCGCGGCAGCGCTTTTCGAGCACAATGCTGGGAGCGTTTGCGGTGTTCGCATTGTTGTTGGCTGCCATCGGTCTCTACGGTGTGATGTCGCATCTGGTGACGCAGAGCACGCGCGACATCGGCGTGCTCGTGGCGCTGGGCGCGCGGCCGGGGAACATTATTCGGCTAGTAGTGCGTCAAGGAATGGAATTGGCGGGTATTGGGATTGTGGTGGGGCTTGCGGCTGCCGCGGCGCTGACTCGGGTGATGGCTAGCTTACTGTTCGGAGTGAGTGCAACGGACGTGGCTACTTTCGCTGCGGTACCGGCGTTGCTGGCGGTGGTGGCGCTGGCGGCGACTGCGATTCCTGCGTGGCGCGCGACGAGAGTAGATCCGATGGTGGCGCTGCGAGAGGAATAGCGGGGCGAGTGGCGACCATCGGCAGAGATAGGGGAAAGGAACGAAAAAGCAGATTCCTCGCTTCGCTCGGAATGACAGTTTGGGTGGCGGCGGTGGCGAGGGTTGAGGGCGCCGGTGCGCAAGAAGAAAGAGGGCGCGATAAATCGCGCGCGTAGAATGCTCCGCTAGCGTCGCGCGGAAGCGCAGGTTGGAAATGGCGGTCTGAACAGAGTGAACTGAAGGAATCGGAGGTGGGTGGAAATGGGATGGAAATTGGTGATTGCGGCGGTGGGTGTGATTGGAGTTGCGTTGAGTCCGCGGGCATGGGCGCAGTCGGCAGAGACTACGGCGGCGAGCCAAAGTGCCAACGCGGAGACGATAACGGGGCTGGTGGGGCGGCTGGATTTGGAACGATATAAGGCCACGGTTAAGGGATTGACACAGTTTGGGGATCGGCGGCAAGGAACGGACCGGAATCGTAAGGCGGTGGATTGGATCGAGGCGCAACTGAAGAGTTATGGCTGCACGAACACGGAGCGAATCAAGTATGACTTCCAGCCTCCGCCGCCGCGAGAACGCCGCACGCCGCCGCCCGCAGGGCAGACACCAGTGGCCGTCGGCGGTGGACGCCCCCGAGGGAATCGCGTCCCGACTGGAGTAAATACGGATCCGAACAAGCAGCCGGATGAGAAGGTGCGCGCCCTCGATTCGCAAGAATCGACGCCGGGGCCGCGCGAAGAAGTTTATTGCACGAAGATCGGAACGAGCCATCCCGACGAAATGTATATCGTCGGCGGGCACATGGACGGCATTGGATGGGGCGAGGCGGCGAATGACGATGGGTCGGGAACCGCTCTGGTGATGGAAGTGGCTCGCGTGTTGAGCAGTCCAGACGTGCGCACGGAGCGGTCAGTGCGATTCATCTTGTGGAACAACGAGGAGACGGGACTGAATGGCAGCCAGGCGTACGTGCAGCAGCGGCAGAGTTTACAAGGCAAAGAAGATCCGCCGGGCTCGGGGCGTTATCCGGAGCCGAAATGGCTGGGAATGATTACGCACGATATGATGATGTTCGATCATGGGATGCCGCGGGCGGATGGAACGATGAGCAAAGAGCAGCGGCCCGAAGTGGACATCAATATTGAGTTTCAGTCGAACTCGAAGTTTGCCGTGGAGTCGCAAGCTTTGGCGTGGGTGCTGGAGCGAGCCGACGAGAAGTACGCGACGGATTATCCAGCGACGGTAAGCAGCCATATGACGAATACGGATTCTAGTTCGTTCATGGACGTGGTGCCTTCGCTAAGCGTGCGGGAAAACGAGCGCGGGACGCAGATTGGAAACGGATGGGATCCGCAATGGCACCAGCCGACGGACTTGTACAAGACGTACTCGGATGCGGACTTCCGGCTCGGATTGAATGCGACGCAGACTACGCTGGCGGCGATTGCGGAATTGGTGGGGGCGAGAGTGGAGAAGTAGTTTTGGCGGGGGCAAGCGGGAGCATTGGCAACGCGGAGACGGAGAAGAACCAGGAAAAAGCAGATTCCTCGCTGCGCTCGGAATGACAGTCTGGCGGTACCGGCGGCGAGGGTTGACGGCACGGGCGCGCGGGACAAAGGAAGAAGGGCACGATGTATCGTGCCCCTACGAGGAGTGGCATTGATCATTGGGATGGGAGTGGATTTGGCGGAAGTGGCACGGATTCAGGCGGCGATTGAGCGGCATGGGGAGCCGTTTTTGCGGCGGGTGTATACGGCGACGGAGAGGGAGTATTGCGAGCGGTTTCGGAATAAGTATGAGCGGTATGCGGGGCGATTTGCGGCGAAGGAAGCGGCGATGAAGGCTCTGGGGACGGGGTGGAGGCGCGGGGTGCGGTGGGTGGATTTTGAGGTGGTGCGAGAGAAGGGCGGACGGCCTACGATTCGGTTGGATGGCGAGGCGCGCAAGATTGCGGAGGAGTTGGGGGTGAAGAGGATTGCTTTGAGCATTACGCATACGGAGGCGCAGGCTTTGGCGCAGGTGATTTTTGAGGGCTGAAGGACGAAACTCGAAAAACGAAATTCGAAACTAGAAACACGAAAGTGACAAAAAAACTTTACACGAATGATTCGCAGAGAGTTGAAACAGGCTGACCCACGACGTAGTTCCCTTCTTCCGATGTGACGACAACATCTTGCCAGAGATTAGCTGCGGAATTTCCTGAAACTTGAACACGCAAATAGTTTGAGGAGAGGGCGGGAGTGTATTCAGTGCCGGTGCGTTCGGTGGTGGAGTGTTGGTCGCGGTGGAGAGTTAGGACACGGAGGGTGCGGCCTTGTTGAGATTGGCGGAAGTGGGCGGATTTGGATTCGCCCAGGGCACGGAGTTCGCGGGCGCGGCGTTTGATGATTTGGGCTGGGATTTGATCAGGCATAGAGGCGGCCTTGGTGCCGGGGCGGGGGGAATAGGAGAAGACGTGGAGGTAGGTGAAGGGGAGGCGGTTGATGAAATTGAGGGTGGCGGCGTGATCGGACTCGGTTTCGCCAGGGAAGCCGGCGATTACGTCGGCGCCGATGGCGGCATTGGGGAGGCGGTCGTGGATGAGGTCGACGCGGCGGGCGTAGTGTTCGGAGCGGTACCAGCGATGCATGGCGGCGAGGATGAGGTCGGAGGCGGACTGCAGGGGCATGTGGAAGTGGTGGGCGATGCGGTCGGTGCTGGCGAAGAGGTCGATCAGATCCTGGGTGACGTCTTGGGGCTCGATGGAGCTGATGCGGAGACGTTCGACCGTGGTTTCGTTAAGGATGCGGCGGATTAGATCGATCAATTCGACGCGAGGTGAGAGGTCGCGGCCGTAGGTGCCCAGGTTTATGCCGCTTAGGACGATTTCGCGGGCTTGGAAAGTTTGGGGTGAAGTGGTGGAAGAAACAGGTAGGAGTGACCGTTCTACCAGGGCTTGGATTTCGCGGATGACTTCACTGGGCGAGAGGCTGCGGGATTTGCCGCGGACGAAGGGGATTACACAGTAGGAGCAGCGGAGGTTGCAACCGTCCTGGATTTTCAGGATGGGGCGGGTGTGATGGGATTCGCCGCCCTGGATGGGAGCGGAGAGGAATTCGGGGTGGTCGAAGATGTTGCCGGTGAGGATTTGGGCGGGGTGCGAATTCGCGGCAGGCGGGGCTAGAGGAAAAAGCAGATTCTCCTCGCGAAAAACGCTCGGAGGTGGGGAGTTCCTCGCTTCGCTCGGAATGACTGCCTGCTCTTCTGTTGCACAAGTGCGAGCGGCCGGAGTGATTTGAGTTATGAGATTGGGGATTTGGGGTTTGTGGGAATTGCCGACGACCCATTTGACGCCGGGGAGGGCGGCTAGCTCTTCGGGGGCGCGCTGGGCGTAGCAGCCGGTGACGATGAGTTGAGCGGCAGGATTTTGCGCGTGAATTTTTCGGATGGCGTCGCGGGCCTGGGAGTCAGCGGCGGCGGTTACCGTACAGGTGTTTAAGACGACGATGCTGGCGGCAGAGGGATTAGGCGCTGGGGTGCAGCCGCGATCAAGGAGCTGGCGTTCGAGGGCGGCGCCGTCGGCTTGGGTGGCGCGGCAGCCGAATTGTTGGATGTAGAAGGTGGACATTTGCGTTTGAAAAGCGAGTGAAGCCGCTTGCAATACAAGACAATAGGATAGCTGGTTCGACGAGTGGCGCAAAGAGCGCAGAGCGGTCATCCTCAGAGGAATGACCCTACGGAGGACCCGACAGCGGCTTTACTCGGCGAGCGGGGGGCCGCTACAATCGGTTGCTGAAAATGTGTGCTCTGCGGCGTCATCCCTCTGCGCTGGACAACCCAAAGATTTCGGTTGTGATTCCCGTTTACAACGAAAAAAACACGATTGAAGAAATATTGCGGCGCGTTCTGGAGACGGGGATGCGCAAGGAAATCGTGATCGTGGACGATTGCTCGACGGATGGGACGCGGCAATACCTGGAAAGCATGGCGCAGGCACAGGGGAAGGGCGAGACGTGGGCGCCGGCACATGACGGCGGCGATCCAGTGGACGTGCGCGAACTGCGTATTTTTTTTCAGACGCAGAACCAGGGCAAAGGGGCGGCGTTGCGGCGGGGTTTTGCAGAGGCGACCGGGGATATCGTGCTGGTGCAGGACGCGGACTTGGAGTACGACCCGAAGGACTATCCGGCGCTGCTTGGACCGATTGTTGATGGGCGAGCGGATGTGGTGTTTGGATCGAGGTTTAGCGGCGGGCCACAGCGGGTTCATTACTTCTGGCACTACGTGGCGAACAAGATGCTGACGCTGCTCTCCGACGTGATGACGAATCTGAAGCTGACAGACATGGAGACCTGCTACAAAGTGTTTCGAAAGGAAGTGCTGCAGGGGATCAAGCTGCGATCGAACAGGTTTGGGTTCGAGCCGGAAATTACGGCGAAAGTTTCGAAGGGCAAGTGGCGGATTTATGAAGTGCCGATCAGCTATGCGGGCCGCACGTACGAAGAGGGCAAAAAGATAACGTGGAAAGACGGCGTGCAGGCGTTGTGGTGCATTTTTCGGTACAAGATTGGGGATTAGTGACTGGTGACTCGCGACTGGTGACTCGTGCGAATCCCGCCAACCGCATGGTTTGCGGCTGACAATTCAGGCCCTGGGCTGAGGGCTAGACGGACGCGGCTTCGGAATAGCCGTGCGGGTGTTTCTGTTTCCAAGACCACGCAGAGGTGATGATCTCTTCGAGGGAAGAGTGCTGGGCTTGCCAGCCCAGGGTGCGTTGAAGTTTGTCTTTGCTGGCGACGAGGACGGCGGGGTCGCCGGGGCGGCGCGGGGAGAGTTTGCGGGGAATTTTACGGCCGGTGACGCGCTCGGCGGCGTCGAGGACTTCGAGGATGGAGAAGCCGCGGCTGTTGCCAACGTTGAAGGCCTCGCCGGAAACGGCTTCGATGGATTCGAGAGCGCGGACGTGGGAGTCGGCGATGTCGAGCACGTGGATGTAGTCGCGGACACAGGTGCCGTCGGGCGTGGGGTAGTCCGACCCGAAAACTTCGACGTGCGGAATAGCGCCCGTGGCAGCGTCGAGAACGCGAGGGATGAGATGGGTTTCGACGCGATGGTGCTCGCCGCGCTCGGCGGAGGCGCCGGCCGCGTTGAAATAGCGGAGTGTGGCGAAATTGAGGCCGGTGTAGGCGCGATAGTCGGAGAGGATTTCCTCGAAGCGGATCTTGGATTTGCCGTAGGGATTGATGGGATTTTTGGAATGATCCTCGGGGATTGGGACGGTGTGAGGTTCGCCGTAGGTGGCGGCGGTGGAAGAGAAAATGAGTTTTTTCACATTGTGACGAGTCATGGCGTCGAGGAGATTGACGCCACAGGCGATATTGGCTGCGTAGAACGTGCTGGGCTCGCGGACGGACTTGGCGACGAGCGCTTCGCCCGCGAAATGCATTACTGCGTCGATCTTGTGCTTTGAGAAGACTTCCTCGATTTGCGCGCGGACACCGAGATCGGCGCGGCAGAAGATTGCTTTGGGAGGGACAGCGGCGGCGTGGCCCTCCTGAAGATTGTCGAGGGCGATGACTTGATAGCCGCGGGCGAGAAGGACCTCCGAGCAAATACTGCCGATGTAGCCCGCTGCTCCAGTTACGAGAACGTTCAATGAAGTGACCTCACCTTCCTGCGAGGATTCCCTTTTGCGTTTGTGCAGCTATTAAAACTATCAGGATGGCGAGGGGTTGTCAGCGGAGAATTAGAGGAGGGAATAGAGGAGGTCAGCGGTCCGGCTCAGAAGGCGGACCCCACAACGGCGCAGAGCCTCGAGGGCAAAGGATCAGAAATTTGTGTTAGTCGTCGGGATGCCAAAAAGAGATCAAGGGGCGGACATGCGGCGCTGGAAGGTGAGAAGGATCAGATCGGCACGGCGGCGAACGCCGAATTTGCTGAGGAGATTGGAGACGTGGAATTTAACGGTGCGCTCGGCAATATTGAGTTTGCTGGCGATTTCCTTGTTGGAGAGATTTTCGAGGAGAGAATCGAGTACTTCCTGCTCGCGGCGGCTGAGATTGGTGACGGAATCGGTTTTTAGGCGGCGGCCCTGGCTGGTGAGGACGGAATCGACGAAGCCGGAAAGGACGGAGCGTGGAACCCAGAATCCGCCGTTGGCGACGAGAGGCAAAGCACGGACCAACTGATCGCGCGCTTCCGTGTAGGTCAGAAGACCCTTAACACCGAGACGCAAAAGTTGGTAGCTGTTAGCGTCGGTGTGCTGTTCGCCGACGACGATGAGACGCGCTTCGGGATGGCGTTCGAGAATATTGGCCAGGAGAGCGCCGGTAGCGGGACGCGCGGCGTGCCCGTCAATGACGTAAACCTGCGCGACGGGCGGCTCGAGATTGCGCATGTCCGGCGCGAGCGTGGATTCGAGCTGCTTGACGACGACTTTGAATTGAGCCTTCGCCAATACGCGTTCGAATTCGCTCAGCACCAGGGGGTGCGGCGAAAGAACACAGACCGTCAGTTTTGAACTTGCACGCTTGGTAGCCACTAGGAGCCAGCGTAGTGAAAACTGTCCTAAGGGGCAAGTCTCTTGGAAGGGTGTGTTCTCGAATTGTTACGTGACAGGTAGGGTGCTTTTTCGATGGGGTCCCAGGGGGGGATTCTTCAGCAAAACATCCACGATGCGCTCGGCGGCGTGGCCGTCCCAAAAGGGCGGAATGCGGCCTGGCTTGCCATTTCCGGCGAGGATGGATTGAGCAGCGGCGATAATTTTTGCGGGATCGGTTCCGATGAGCTGGTTTGTGCCCTCCGAGATGGTGATGGGGCGCTCCGTGTTTTCGCGAAGGGTGAGGCAGGGGACACCGAGGGCGGTGGTCTCTTCCTGGATGCCGCCGGAATCAGTAAGGACCAGAGTGGCCTTGCTGAGCAGGCATAGAAAATCGAGGTAGCCGATAGGGGGAATCATGCGCAGCTGCGGATGGGTTTTGATGCCAGCTTGAGCAAGACGCTGCTGTGTGCGAGGGTGAACGGGAAAGATGACGGGAACCTGGGCAGCGATCGAGTCAATGGCGCCGAGGAGTTCGGCAAGTTTTTCCGTGGAATCGACGTTCGAAGGGCGATGCAGGGTAAGAACAGCAAAGCGTTGCCAATCGGCACCGTTCTTTAAGCCGAGATCTTCGCCGATAGGAGACTTCTGCGCGATGGGCAGAAAGTGGCGGAGAGAATCGATCATGACATTGCCGACGAGATAGATGGACTCGCGGGGGCGGCCTTCTTTGAGGAGATGCTGGATGGCGTCTTCTTCCGTGACGAAGAGATAGTCGGCCAAGGCATCGGTGAGGATGCGATTGATTTCTTCGGGCATGGAGCGGTCGAAACTGCGGAGTCCGGCTTCGACGTGGGCGACCGAGATGCCGAGTTTTACGGCGGCGAGCGAAACGGCGATGGTGGAATTGACGTCGCCAACCACAAGAACGAGATCCGGCTGGTGCTCGATTAAGACTGGCTCGACGCGCTTGAGGACTTCGGCCGTTTGCGCGGCGTGGGAGCCGGAGCCTACTTCGAGATTGACGTGAGGAGTGGGAATGCCCATCTGGCGGAAGAATATGTCTGAAAGAGCTTCATCGTAGTGCTGGCCGGTGTGGACGAGGATGGGCTCGATCTCCGCATGGCGCTGCATCTCGCGCATCAAGGGAGCGATCTTAGGAAGATTGGGGCGGGCGCCGACAATATTGATAATTTTCAATCGCATGTGCGTGAACTTTTCGCGTTCGAATTCTTGACAGACCATAGTACAGCACCGACTTCTTTTCTCACGGCAGGATAGGAATGGACTTTTCCTAAAACCAACCGGGCGACTTTCCGTCGTGGATGACAATAGGAACGCTGTGGAAGGAGCGGAGAGTGGTGTTTGAGGCGGGCAAGGGAGGTCAATCGGGCCGGCCGACTGAGTGGTATTCGAATCCGAGTGACTTCATGTCGGGAGGGGAGAGAAGGTTGCGGCCGTCCAGGACCAGAGGACGGGCCATGATGCCGCGAATGCGAGGCCAATCGAGAACGCGAAAGTCATCCCATTCCGTGAGAATAAGCAAGGCGTCTGCTTTCTCCGCAGCCTCATAGGGATCGCGGCAGGAAACGAGGGCGGGGTAGGCAGCATGTGCGTTCGAGAGGGCTTGCGGATCAAAAGCGGAAACGCGAGCGCCCGCGGCTATCATGCGCTTGTAAAGCTCAAGAGCAGGGGAAGAACGGATGTCGTCTGTGCCGGCCTTGTGAGCGAGCCCAAGGAAGGCGATTTTCTTGTCTTTTAGAACCCAGAGGGAGCGTTGTATTTTTTGAAAAAAGACATCGATGCGACTGAGATTTACGTCCTCGGCAGCTTTGAGGATACCTGCATCCACGCCTTCTGCTTCGAGCAACTTGCAAAAAGCGCGAAGGTCTTTGGGCAAACGCTCGCCGCCGAAACCGATTCCCGTTTGGAGAAAGGGTGGGCGAATCCGAGGATCCAGGCCGACAGCGTGGGTCACTTCCTGCACATCGCCGCCAAGCCTTTCGCAGAGGTCCGCGAGGGCGTTGGCATAGGAAATCTTGACGGCCAGGAATGCGTTGGAGGTCTGCTTGATGAGTTCCGCGCTTCGCACGCTCGACAGAAGAAGTTCTGGAAGTTTGCGGGGAGAGCAGTTCTCAACGTGGATGGGACACTGAAAGTCCTGTTGAAGGATAGGAGCGTAGATTTGCCGAAGAGTTGCTTCCGATTCGGCGTCATCCACCCCCAGGAGTACACGATCCGGGTGGAAGAAACCCTCGACAGCCGTGCCCTCGCGCAAGAACTGAGGATTGGCCGCAACTCGGAAATGGGCCTGGGGATTCGGCGAGGTTACACCTAGCAGGTGTTTTAGTTGTTCGCCGGTTTTGACGGGGACGGTGCTGCGCTCAACGATGAGCTTTGGCGAATCGACGGCGTGGGCGATCTGGCTTACGGCAGAGTCAAGCGCTGCGAAGTCCGATTCGCCGTTCTCCATCTGGGGAACACCGATGCAAAGGAATATGACATTGGCGCTCCGGAGGGCGCCAGCCGCGTCGGTGGTGAAAGTGAGCGTGCCGGCGGCGGCGGTGCGCAAAATTAACTCATTGAGGTGCGGTTCAAAAAGGGGAAGACGGCCTTCCTGGAGCAATCGAATAAGCTCCGCGTCTCGATCAACGCAGACGATATGATGGCCGATGGCTGCCAGGCAGCCGCCTGTGACCAACCCGACGTGACCGCAACCCATGACGCAAATTTGCAAGAGTTCACACTCCGATGGTGCGCATGATTGTATGACGGATTCGCACGTGTCGCTTTGGGGAAACTCGAGAGGACGACGCGTTCGAGTTCATACCATTCGGGGCTCTGAAACGACCGTTCGCGCTTAAAAAGCGTCAGTTCGCTGCAAGGCGTTCGATTCCAGTGTGGAACCTGCGTAAAATGGGGAGGTAGCCAAAACGCGGCCTTCTCTGCCAGTGTCCCCAAATCAAGAGGAAGTCCGGTAAGGAGTTGTGAGTTTCCCACGCATGCGCAATTTGAACGAATCCGCTAAAGCTCTGCGAGAGTTGCTCTCGGAGCGGATACTTGTGCTCGATGGAGCGATGGGGACGATGCTGCAACAGCGCAACCTAACTGCCGAGGATTTTGGCGGGGCGGCGCTCGAGGGATGCAATGAGAATCTGGTGCGGACGCGGCCGGATGTGGTGCTGGATATTCACCGGAAGTATTTTGAGGCGGGGTCGGACATCGTTGAGACGAACAGTTTTGGCGGGGCGCCGATCGTATTAGCGGAATATGGATTGTCTGCCGACGCGCATGAACTGAATAAGCGAGCGGCCGAATTGGCGCGGCAGGCGGCGGATGAGTTCAGTAAGCCGGGGAGACCCCGGTTTGTTGCGGGATCGATAGGACCGACGACGAAGGCGATCACCGTGACGGGCGGCGTGACGTTTGAAGGGCTTGGCGAGGCGTACTACGCGCAGGCGAAGGGGCTGATAGAAGGTGGAGTGGATTTACTGCTGGTCGAGACGTGCCAGGACACACGAAATATTAAGGCTGCGCTGCTTGCTATTCAGAGACTTTCGAAAGAAATAGGGATGCAGATTCCGGTGATCGTGTCGGTGACGATCGAGCCGATGGGGACGATGCTGGCCGGACAGACGGTCGAGGCCATGTGGGCATCGCTGCGGCATGCGAAGCCGCTGGCGTTCGGCATGAACTGCGCGACGGGGCCGGAGTTCATGACGGATCACATCCGGACTTTGAGCCAGCTCTCGAGTGAGTTTGTTTCCTGTTATCCGAACGCCGGACTTCCGGACGAAGAGGGCAAATATTTGGAGACGCCGACATCGCTGGCGGCGCAGCTCGAGAAATTTGTGGATCATGGCTGGCTGAATTTTGTCGGTGGTTGCTGCGGGACGACAGAGCAGCATATCCGGGCGATTGCGCAGATGGTGCAGGGCAAGAAGCCGCGGATGCGGCCGAGCGAATCACACCGAGCCGTGTATTCGGGGATTGAGACGATTGAGGCGGAGGACAGCACGCGTCCGTTGTTGGTGGGCGAGCGGACAAACGTGATCGGCTCGAGGCTCTTCAAGAATCTGGTGGCCGAGGAGAAATGGGAAGAGGCAAGCGAGATCGCACGGAGGCAGGTGAAGGGCGGCGCGCATATCGTGGATGTGTGCCTGCAAAGCACGGAGCGTGATGAAAAGAAGGATATTCCGCCGTTTTACGAGAAGCTGATTCGAAAAGTAAAGGCGCCGGTCATGGTGGACACGACCGACGCGACGGCCATTGAACTGGCGCTGACGTATTGCCAGGGGAAAGCGATCATCAATTCGATCAATCTAGAGGATGGGGAAGAAAAATTTGAGCGGGTGGTGCCGATTGCGCATGATTTTGGCGCGGCGGTGGTTGTGGGATGCATCGATGAGGACAAGCTGCAGGCGCAGGCGTTCACGCGCGAAAGGAAGCTGGCGGTCGCGCAACGCAGTTACAAACTGCTGACGGAAAAATACGGGTTAGGGCCGGAGGATATTATTTTCGATCCGCTGGTGTTTCCATGCGCGACGGGGGACCAAAATTACATTGGGGGCGCGGTCGAAACTGTGGAGGGTATCCGGCTGATCAAGCAGGCGCTGCCAGATGCCCGGACGATATTGGGAATTTCGAATGTATCGTTCGGATTGCCGGCGGGCGCGCGTGAAGTGGTGAATTCGGTTTTTCTGTACTACTGCACAAAAGCCGGGCTGGATCTTGCGATTGTGAACACGGAGAAATTGGAACGGTTTGCGTCGATCCCACAACACGAAAGAGACCTTGCGGAGAATCTTCTGTTCTCGCACCCGCCGAAGGAAGTACCGGCTGAACATTCACAAGCGGAATTGTTGCGCAATGTTCCCGCGGACTGGCGGGAGCAGAAGAAAGAGCAGCGCGCGGCAGTCAATCAATATCACATCGCTGCCATTGCGGAATATTTCCGAACGGCAAAGAAGAAAGAAAAAAAGCGCGCGGCGGATTTGCCGCTGGACGAGCGGCTGGCAAATTACATTATCGAGGGAACGCGCGATGGCTTGATCGCCGACCTGGAGCGGAAGCGCGCAGAAGGGGCGGCGCCGCTGGATATTATTAACGGCCCGCTGATGACCGGGATGGCGGAAGTCGGGCGTCTATTCAATGCGAACGAACTGATTGTGGCGGAAGTGCTGCAATCCGCGGAGGCCATGAAGGCTTCGGTGAATCACCTGGAGCAGTTCATGGAGAAGGCGGACACAGCGAAGCGCGGGAAGATCGTGCTGGCGACGGTGAAGGGGGACGTCCACGATATCGGGAAAAATCTCGTTGAAATTATTTTGAAGAACAATGGCTATGACGTGGTGAATCTGGGGATTAAGGTGCCGCCGGAGGAGCTGATTAAGGCTTATCTGCAGCATCATCCGGACGCCATCGGACTCTCCGGGCTGCTCGTGAAGAGCGCGCAACAGATGGTAATCACAGCAAGCGATTTGCGGGGAGCCGGGATTGAGATTCCTCTTTTGGTGGGCGGAGCAGCGCTATCGGCGAGATTTACGCAGACGAAGATTGCGCCAAGCTATGGAAAGGCAGTGTGCTACGCGAAAGATGCCATGACCGGGCTGCGGCTAATGAATGGGCTGATGGATCCGGCGACGCGGGAGCAAGTATTGAGCGAGAACGCGGCGTCAGGAAACGGGGTTGCGGTGGCGACGACGGTGAAGGTAGCCGAGATACCCAAGGTTTTGCGTTCGCCGAAAGTACGGACGGATCTTCCGATTCCGAGAGTGGCATACCTCGACAGAAAAGTGCGGCTGGTGCCGGATTTGCAGGACGTGTGGAGCTACATCAATCCATTCATGTTGTACGGAAGACACATGGGATTCCGCGGGGATTTTGAGAAGCGGTTTGCCGAGCGCGATGCCAAGGCCGTTGAGCTATTTGAAAACATGGAGGAAGTGAAGCGCGAGGCTGCAGAGTTCATGAAGCCGCGCGCGGTATGGCAGTTTTTTGAGGCGGAGGCGGATGGAGAGGAAATGCATCTGTTCGCGCCGGGTGGCGCGGGGCCGGTGCATACGTTTCGGTTTCCACGGCAGCGAGTCGGCGAATATTTATGCCTGAGCGATTACGTGCTGCCCCCGCAGAATGGGAAACGCGATCACGTTGCGCTTTTCGTTGTGACGGCGGGCGAGGGTGTGCGGGAACGTTCGGAAAAAGCCAAGAACGACGGGTACTACTTTAAGTCACACGGGATGCAGGCGCTGGCGATTGAATCAGCGGAGGCGTGCGCGGAGTGGTTACATCGAAGGATCCGAGAGGATTGGGGCTTTCCGGACCCGTCTGAGATGACGATGGCGCAGCGGTTCACCTCGAGGTATCGCGGGAAGAGGTACAGCTTTGGCTATCCGGCCTGCCCGAACCTGGAAGATCAGGCGGGGATTTGGAAGCTGCTGCGGCCGGACGAGATTGGCGTGCAGCTAACGGATGGATTCATGATGGACCCGGAGGCCAGCGTGAGCGCGCTGGTGTTCCACCATCCCGATTGCACGTATTTTTCGGTCGGCGATGCGTAGGGAGTTGACTCTGGCTAGTTCCAGCCAGCGTTGGCCCAGCCAGTTCTGCATCACGGGGAGTGACTCTTCATGTCAATTTCTTGCCCGCAACTCGTTCGTTGAGCTTCTGTGCCGCGTTTCACGCGTACGCGAGAGTTCATAGTTACTGACCAGTGTTTTGCATAACTCCGGAGTAAAACTGCCCAAGGCGAGCAACGTTTTTAAGAGCGCTCACAGATCATTTTTCTGACTGTCTGCATTTTCCGTCTAATCTCTTAGGAATCATCCGATTCCAATTATTCAAAATAACTCTCGAAGGTGCGAAGCGTGGCTGCTCAATTGCGAGCAATGTACGGCACTTGCGTGCCGGAAACCCTATTGTGTCAGGGGTGTATCCCAAGAGGAGAAGAGAGATGAAGCCAGTCCTGAAGTCGAGTGCGTGTGCCGTAGCGCTGGGCATAGTACTACTATTCGGCCTAAGCGCGCCCGCACAAGCACAATTATCCGGGGCCATATTCACTACCGTTGCGAACGGGAGCGAAGTTAATTTCAATATTTATCCGTCCAAGGATGCAGTGTACCTGGATGGCGGGCCACCGCCGGGAGCGCCGCAGACGGCCGCTGGTCTTCCGGACGGGACTTACGTGTTTCAAGTAACGGAACCTTCCGGCAAGACACTACTGTCGACGGACATTGCCAATTGCCGGCAATTCACTGTGGCGAACGGCATCATCACGGGAGTCGTAGCCGCGGGAGGTTGCGAACATCTGACAGGTGTGGATATCGACCATAATGCGGTCACCGTTCAGCTTATGCCCTATCTCGACACCCCGAACAATGGTGGAGAGTATAAGGCGTGGGCCACACCGGTGGCTAATTACCTGGAGGGATGCGCAGCCCTCGGAGTCGCGAACGGCCTCGCGGTGGTGGACTGTGGAACCACTGGGGGAGACGTACATGGATTTATCCCGTCGCATTCCAAGACTGATAACTTCAAGGTGAAGGGTGCCCAAATCAACAGAGAAGTGGACACTCATTTCATCGATTCTAATGGAAACTTGATTCTGAGCGAATGTGAAATCTGGATCGATACGCTTGGCGTCTCCAATCTGCGTTGCTCCGAAGTCAATCCGGCTATCGGGAACCAAGGATGGGCGCACGTCGAGCAAGTTGAGAACGGCATCCATCAGTTCGTCATCAGCAGCCAGCCTGGATGCATCAACTTTACGGGAGGCGTGAGCCAGTACGTTGGAAATAAGTTGACGACAAGCCAACTATTCTCTGGCGGCCCGGGCTCCCCAGCCGTGGTTGACATACAGATCAAACCTAACTTCACCGGAACCATCGAAATCGACGTTTATTGTAGCAACTAACGCCATCGCGTTAATTCAGCGGCACGACTCGGGCACATTTTGTTCTGCCCCGGGTCGTGCCGTCTTTCGTTTCGGATACCCAGCTGGGGGCGAGGCGCGAGCCGAAAACAAGCCTAACGCCTATCAGTGGTCCACGGGCAAAAGGTTTGTCCCTCTGGCCCCGCATAATCCGCGCCAGCAAACAGACGAACTTCTGCAAGACATAATGCCTTGCGAGAGGTTGGTAGATAGGGCTGACCGGCGCTTAAGGTGTATCTCCAGAGCGCGATCACAGCTGCTCGGAAAACACGGCTTCCACTTCTTCGGCCACAGTGGTCCACGTGCGTGTGCGTGTTTGGTTCGAGATTGCCTCGCGATCCCATTTAGTCGAGAGTGCTCTTTCGAGACCATCAACGACACTTTCCACGGTTTGGTCAACGACGATTCCGAGTTCCTGAGAATGGAGAATTTCGGGGACGCCGCCGACGCCGGTAGCCACAACGGGCGTGCCACACGCAAGGGATTCCGTGACGACGTTTGGCCAGCCTTCGCGCGAACTTGTGAGGAGGCTTACCTCTGCTGCATTGAACCATTGCGCTAGTTCGTCGTTCGGGCGTTTACCAGGCAAGTGAACTCTACCCTGCAGATTGAGCTCGCCCACTAGAGATTCAAGTTCGGAACGCAACGGCCCTTCGCCAAGAACATAAAGTTTCAATTCAGGATGCCGCGGAGCAATTCTTGCAAATGCGCGAATGAGAGTGAGGTGACCCTTGAGAAGAATCAGTGCCCCAACCGAAACCAGCAAAGGAATTTCGGGCGGCAAATTTAGTTTCCTTTTAGCTTCTTCGCGATCCATAAGGTGAAACCGTTGTGCATCCACGCCATTGGGAATCACACAAATCTTGTCGGGATTCAGGCCCAGCTTAACCATGGCATCTTTCAAAGCGCCGGAGACCGCGATCACACCGTCAGCCTGCAAAAGAGTCCAGCGAATCATCGGACGGATCAGTTTGAACGAAGGGTAGAGATTTATGTCGGTTCCTCGCGCGGATACGGTCACCGGCATTCCCAAGATTTTTCCCAGTAATAGCGCGGCGAGGCCGTCCGGGTAAACAAAGTGCGCATCAATGCAGTCAATTCTTGCGCTCCTGTGCAATTTCCGAACGCGGGCGAAACTGCCCAGGAACATCAATAGCGCATGAAAAGGCATGGCAATCTTGGGAAGCAGGAAGTATCGGGGATGATGGACGGTTAAGCCTCCAATCTCCTCTTGTGCGGGCAGTTCGCTTGCTGCGCGCCAGCGGCGCAGCTTCAGCCACCTGGGAAACCAGGGAACCGGCGACACGACTAGGACTTCGTTTCCGGGTCGTCGCGCAAGATGCGCGGAACGCTGATAGATGAAGATTCCGTAGGTGGGATCGAGCGAAGTCGGAAACAAGCTGGTAAATGTCAAGATTCGCAATCGTCAGCTCATTTCGGTTTAGAGAAAAATTTCTACGAACAGTATAAACGTAACTATTCCTATGCAGGCACCGTTTCTCCAGGTCAAGAACCGTTGCGTTGCTTCGTTCTTAGTATGATATACCGAGAGGCTGGCCGGCCTCATAGCCGGCGGAATCAAGGCTTTCCGACTCGGAACTGATGGGTTGGCTCGAGAGCGACTCGCCAGTTGCCTGCCTGAAACGAAAAAAATCACTCAGGTTCGACAATGTGTGTTTGTATTGGCATCCAGATTGCTTGGTCTTCCCGGGACGTCTCGAAGCCTGTGGAGCGACCGCAAGACCAGATTCTGCGGCGTGCAAGCGGCCAGTATAGAAAATGCTGAAGTTGATTCCGAAATGAAATATTTCCTAGCCGTGATGTTGCTGATTCTTCTTTGCATGGGACGCTCACGGGCGGCTACACCGACTTTTGCCGATAATCACGTTAGCGGCTCGAGCACGCAAGGGAATGGCGTCAGCCGCTACGATTTCCGTCTGCCGAATGGCACCATGAGCGGCAACTGCATTGTCGTTGGATTTCAGTATTCGGCGGGCAGCGCGGGTGTGACGGCATCTGTAAGCGACGACCGGGGAAATACTTACAGCACACCCACCAGTAACAGCGACGGCCGCCAAGTTGTGAATCTAGCTTTTGCGCTGAACGTTGCAGCAGGAACTCAGAAAATCTCGATCACCTTTTCCGGAGGGACACCGGCATTTGTCACCGGCATGGCGTCCGAGTTTTATAACATAGCCCCATCCAATGCTTTGGACGGTTCCTCCGGCAGCAATGGAACCGGCTCGAGCGTCACTTCTGGCGGCCTCACACCCGCGAATAGCGGCGATCTCATTTATCAGTATGCGGTGCAGGACTCCACGTCGGGTTCTATGGTGTCCTGGACTCAAGGTGGCAGTCCATGGTCACTACTTAGCGCCGATGTCTTGGACGGCACCGTCGCCCAGTATCAGGCGCAGGCATCGGCTGCCCCCATCAACCCATCGCTAACCATGGCGCCCTCGCAAAACTTCAACTCCGTCGCCATCGCCCTTAGGTCTGCAAGCGCAGGAAATGCGCCTCCGCCGGGGATTCGCGCCGTGCGAGTACAGCACAATTCCATTCCTGCGAATGCGAGCAGCCCTGTGACGCTGCAATTTCCGTGTACTGGAAACTTGATTGTTGTGGCGTGGATAGGAGTGCCGGGCCACGACTTGACAGGAATCACGGATGGAAACAGCAACAGCTATACGTCCGCAGGCCCGGCATTTGGATTTGGATTATCGGGTGATAATCAAATTTATTATGCAGCTACCGCAACCACGAACACAGCTATGACGGGTCCGAACCTATCAACAACTGGCAGTGACATCTCTGGGTCAACCGCCGTATTGTTCGATGTGAGAGGAGCCGCGACGTCCCCATTTGACGCCATTGCTGGACGTGCAACCGCTTCAGGAGTCCAAAACAGCGCCGGAAACGTCACGGCAGCCACGATTTCGCCGAGCACTGCGAATGGTCTGGTCATCTCTACGCTGGGGATTGACTCCAACACCATAAACGGAGTATCTCCTGGCAACTTCCTGTCGGCCGTACCCACTCCCGTTGCCAGTCCGAATCCCGTGGATCAAAATAATGGCTGGGCGCTGTGGTACAACACGAGCCCCGGCGCCGGAACTTTTGTATGGACCACCCAGGGAGGCCAAGTCGACGACTGGTCCTCTATTGCCGCGGCCTTCGAGGCGCCAAATGGATCCGGGTCCTCAGGCAGCTTTTCGGGTACTGTCTCACCCACATCGGCGACCATCAAGGTGGGTGATTCTCAGGTGTTCACGGTCCAAATCAGCTCGGTAAATAATTTTCAGGGACAGGTGTCGCTCTCCTGCCCAAATGCGCCCGCTGGCATCAGCTGCCAGTTCACGTCCACACCTGTCCAGATAAATCCAAACGCAACCGCAACGTCGTCGCTAACGGTAAGCGTTACTGCCAAACCGGCCGGAGTCTCTCGGTCATTGCCTCGCGTGGACCCAAAATTTACGGTGCCGCACACGGGTTTGCGGGTTATCGCGGAGTTTGTTGCGGTCCTCCTTATTTTTCTTCTGGCTCGCAGCTGTTCGCGGGAAAGACTGCGCATTCGGCTGGTAGATGCGACGCCGGTTATTCTGTTGGTTGTTCTGGCTCTCAGATTGGAGTCCTGCAGTGGAGGGGGGAGCGGCACGGGAACCGGTGGCGGCGGGACTCCCGTGATCGTGCAGGTTTCTGTGCAGGGTGCATCCGGAAGCACAACCGTGACCATGGGAACCGTGGCGATTACAATTCCCTAATCCAGTCCCATCGCGAGAATGCCTCCGAAGCAGTTTGAGGTCGCGAAGCCCGCCCGCATCCTCTTTTCAAGAAAGTCGCGCTTATTGGTTACGCTCTCGCTGTTTCTCCGCGGATGATATCGTAACGCTCGATCACTGCCGCGACTCCCATACGCGCAGCGCCATCATCCGTGCGCCGCTCCACTCGGACGACTTTTCCAAGGGCGCGCACAAAAACTTCCGTGCCGTGTGTAATCTCTGCGGGGAGCGTCAGCGTAATGTCCAACTCCGAGCCTGCCTCAAGGTCCTGCTCAATGACGAAATACAATCCACGCGTCGAAATGTCGCGCGTTTTTCCTTCTTGGGAGTCGTCTTGGCGTTCGGCAGGTACTCGGATAATGACTGGCAAGGACAAATCATAACGACGAGCCGTTCGGCGTTCCGTCATTCCCCCGACCTCCAGTATTTGCGGCGGTGACGTGCTTTGAACCGCGTTGTCGGCATGTGAAGTTACTAGAAATCAGCTGACTTTGCCAGTTCCGTCCCTAAAACGAACGGAGCGGCAGCATCCAATGATGCTATTCGTTTCGAGTTCCCACGGCTGCTGGCGCTTCCACTGCGGCAGGCGCCACAGGCGAACGCCGCGCGCGGGGCGTATCCAGATTAAACTGCCTCATCTTGTAGAGTAGCGCCTTGTAGCTGATGCCTAGCATCTTCGCGGCGTCCTTACGGCACCAACGCGTTTTCTCGAGCGCATCCGCAATCGCTTCCATTTCCGCTTCGTCTTTCAAACCGCGCACCAGCGCTTTTAGACCTTGTTCGCGAGGAGGCGCGGGTTCTTCGCGCGGAGAAGTTCGTTGCCGCGCGGAGGACATCTCCACGAGTTCACGCAGGCTGCCTTCATCGTCCTCAAGAATTACGTACCTCTTCACGAAATTCTCTAGCTCGCGCAAATTGCCCGGCCAAGGATAGTTCACCGCCGCATCCAGCAAATGTTTCGACGGACCTGAAGGCGTCTTCCCGAATTTCTCGCTATACTGCTCGAGAAAATGGCGGAACAGCAAGGGTATCTCGACCAGCCGTTCGCGCAGAGGTGGTACGAGAATCGAAAGCACGTTTAACCGGTAGTACAGGTCTTCACGGAATCGACCCGTCTTCATTGCTTCTTGCACGTCAACGTTGGTGGCTGCCAGCACTCGCACATCGGTATCGATGAGGTGCCGACCGCCCAGCCGTGAATATTGATGATCTTGCAGCACATGAAGCAGCTTGGCCTGCAAAGGCGTGGTCATCTCCGCGATTTCATCGAGGAAAATGGTACCTTTGTTGGCCATTTCAAACTTGCCTGGCTTGCTCCGTATCGCGCCCGTGAAAGCGCCTTGTTCAAATCCAAACAGTTCGGATTCCAGGAGTTCACCCGGCAACGCCGCGCAATTGACTTTCACGAAAGGCTGGTTGCGCCGCTTGGAGCGCAAGTGAATCATCCGCGCCACGACTTCCTTGCCAACGCCGCTCTCTCCGCAGATGAATACAGGCACGTCCACTGGAGCAATCTGGAGTATCTGCTGGCGGATGCGCACCATCTGAGGACTGGCGGCGAGAAAGCTAAGGTCTTCCGTCACTTGATCGCAGTAATCGCGAAGCGCCTGGTTCTCCGTGGTGAGCTGTTTCTTCTGGCGCGACTTCAGCATCGCTGCGTCCAACTCGGTCTTCTCGAAAGGCTTGGTGAGGTAGTCGTGGGCTCCGATGCGGATCGCTTCCACCACCGTGCCAACTTCATTCGAACAAGAAAGCATGATGACGTTCAGGCTGCGGTCCGCCTGCATCAGTTCCTTCAAAGTCTCAATTCCATTTAGCTCGGGCATGAGAACGTCGAGAATGATGAAGTCCGGGCGGTCCCCGCCATTCACTTTGGCGATGGCTTCTCTTCCGGAGCTGACCGTCTCGACGTCGTATCCGTCGACTTCCAGCAGCGTCTGCAAATACTTTCGGATGCTCGGCTCGTCATCGACCACCAGAATTCTCTCTTTAACTGCCATCGGGTTCTCCCTTTGCGCTGCCCAGGTCTTCAAAACTAACCTTGATCCATCGGCAACAAGAATGTGAATTTGCTTCCTGATTTCGGTTCGCTCTCCACCCAGATCTTTCCGCGATGCGCTTGAATCAGGCGTTTGGCAATCGCGAGTCCGAGACCCATCCCCGAAGTGTTGCGATCAACTCGCACAAAATCTTCAAATATTTCTTGATGATGCTCGGCCGCTATGCCGGGGCCGGAGTCCGCCACAGACACTTCGACGCTGTTGGGACGCGGGAGACGAAACCGGCGCCGCTCTTCGGCGGGTGCGACGGCTGTCACTCGCCGCTCCCAGAAATGCGGGCCTGCTTTCAAAGTCACGGTCCCGCCCGCGGGCGTATGCTTCAGCGAATTGTCCAAGAGATTCGCGGCGGCTTGCTGTACTTTCTGATAGTCGAACCGAAAGGTAGGAATGGATGGATCGAAACTGGCATCCAGCTTTACACCTTTGCGTTGGAAGGCTTCGGACCAGCGCTTCGCCACCTCATCCAGGCAATCGCGAAGATCATTCTCTCGAAGCTGCAGGACGAGTTTGCCACTCTCCAGAGCCGAGTAATTCAGGAACATGGAAACCAGCCGCACCAGGCGCTCGCAACTGTCTTTGGATTCTTCCAGGATGTCGCGCTGTTTGTCTGTCAAACGGCCCAGCGAACCCGTCAACATCAAGTCGTAGTAACCCTTAATCACGGCGAGCGGCGTCTTTAATTCATGTGCTGCGGACGCAAGAAAGACGGTCTTCTGGCGGTTGACTTCCTGCAACTTTAAGTAAGCCGCGAGCAAATTCCGATAGGTGATCTCTCGTTCCTGAAGCAGCTCCTGGACAGTGAGCTGCATCGATGCATCGGGTGACGGCCGTTCCGCAAGTTCCGTCTCCAGTTGAACGACTAAACAACCAGGCTCTGGAATCCAGTGAATTCTCGCGCGAATCTTTTTCTCCCCGCGCGTCACTTCCATTTCCACTTCGTGTTCGCCCGCCTCGATTTTTTGTCCGACCTCGTTCGGATCCACTTTCAACAAGTTGTTGAAAAGGTTGAACTGGCTCAAATCACTTGGATTCTCTGACGCAAGATATTGCCGCGCACTTTCGTTCGACAGCAGTACCCGCCCGCTCTTTTCCGCCACCCAGACTGGCGACTTTGCCGCCTCGAGTAGCGTGCTCACAAATGCGAAGGGTAGGGAGAGGACTTTTCGATGGTCTGCAACCGTAGAAGTGGCAATAATGCCGGGCATTTGTGGGTTTCGTCTCTCCGCTGCAATAGGAAAAAAATTTCCCTAATGGATTTCTCATGCTCGCAGAGGACTATCGGAGTGTCAATGGCAAAAGCGTTCCATTTGCACAATAAGGGAAACCAAGTGGCGTGCGGCTGTACGAGAATGGACGGGCAAGAAATTGGCTATTCTGATTCCTGTTTAACGCACTGAAAATGAACAGTTTATTGCTATCTTTCCACAACCTGATGTGGCACTCAATCTGCTTGTTTCCGTACTAGTTCCCCGGTACTAAGCGAGTTATTATGCCCACTGGTCTTCTAAAGGACGGTCAGCGCGTGGATCCCGCTAACTTAAGACGGTCCCCTCGCATTCGGTTGCAAATGCCTGTTTTCTTGCGTGGGACCGACACTTCTGGAGCCGAATTCATCGAACTTACGAAGACGCTTAATATCAGCGCCACCGGTGCCTGCGTCGCATCGACGCACATGCTGCGTCCGGACCAGATCGTTCACCTTACCATTCCTGCTCCCTCATCTACCGCCTCAGGGGTTGTTCCCAGTGAGACTCCGCCCATAACTGCAAGAGTGCTCCGCCAGGACTCGCCCGGCGACATGCGACTTTTTGGGCTGGAATTCCTCAAGCCACTTGAGTAAAGTATTGCCGTTTTAAAGGACACCAACCACTGACTCGGGTAGAAATGTTACATGAGTCATGGTCGGTGCGAACGTTATTCCCAGAGATTTGGCTCTACATCCAACAGTCATAAGGAGATAGCCAAAAGTCAAGAATATCGAGATGCGGCCCGGAGTGGTCCCAGACACTTCTTCGATTGGTATCTGGCTTGCTCCTTGTAGAAAGCGAAAGCAGCATGTGTTTTCCCCAAACCCCGCGGGGATAGGCTAAAGTCAGGTGTATACCGGATATGCCCAGCCCCGGCGCACCCGCGCCCCCGCGTTTGCCAATTGAAGATTCGTATCTCGAGCTGCTTGCCGACACGCTCGAAAGCCTTGACGTTTCTGCGCGCGGCCAGTTTCTCCAGCGGTATTTCAAAACTATCACGCATCTCGATCTTCGGGAAACTCAGTGTGTGCAACTTTGGGATGAGATGCTCACCCGGCGCCGGGAACTCAGCGAACATTTAGGAAGGCAAATCTCCCTAAAGACGGCCCTGATGGATGTCCTTACTTCAGCCGGTCTTTTCCGCGTTCCCATTCTCATCGAGTACGACGAACTGAAGAAGCTCCAGTTAAACGCCGTCACGGATCCACTCACCGGTCTGTACAACCGCCGCCTCTTTGGCGAAGCCTTTGAAAAGGAACTAAATCGCGCCCGCCGTTACGGTCTACCTCTCGGTCTTGTCATTCTCGATTTGCATCGCTTCAAGGAAGTGAACGACAAGCACGGCCATCCGCGTGGCGATGAAGTCTTGCGTGCTGCTGCTGCAACCCTGAAAAAGGCTTTGCGCACATCGGACTCCGCATTCCGCATCGGAGGCGACGAGTTCGCGCTTCTCCTACCGCAAACAGATGCGGCACAGGCCCTCGCGCTAAGCCGCCGCGTCGGTACCGTTTTTGGAGAATCGATCACACAATTCCAAATGGGAGTGAGCGTCAGCATGGACCACGGCGTCGCCACATTTCCCCAGGATGGCGACCAAGCGGATCAATTAATTCGCATCGCCGATGAGCGCCTCTACCGATTGAAGCACTCGAATCACGGCCAGCCACCCACTAGCGGCTCCCGCACGGAGCTTGCTTCCAGTACGGCCCAGGAGCCTTCCGAACCGCCTCCTTCCGTGCGCCAAGCTTCCACGCCACGGCCTATTCCCTTCGAATCGAAACGCCCACAGGAAAAACCTGAAACTCCGTTGGCGGCGGCAGCGTCTTCAACCGCCCCCGAGGTTTCTATTAGCCAAGTTCTAACTGTCCCGGCTCCCGCCCGCATCTACTCCGTGCCTCGCAAGGCCGAGCGAGTGTCCATGTCCGGCACAAACGCATATGCCGTTCTCGGGGACAAGGGCATTCGTCGGGCACGTGTCCTGGATCTTGGGTTCGGTGGGGTTGCTCTGGAACTGGAATCGCATGAAGAAATCCCGGAGAGCATTCTTGCCGTTTTACACGTGCCTATTCTTCCTCCAGTACGGGTGAACTTGAAGCCCGTGTGGTTCCAGCGCACGCCACAGGGCGCCTATCGCATTGGCTGCGCCTTCGTCTCCTGAACGTCAGGATAATCCGCGCGGAACTCGCGTCTCTTTCTTCGACATCAGCTGCCCGTTTTCGTCAGGTGCAACCGCAAATGGCGTGAAGTAAAAAGCAGGGCCTGCTGTACGTGTGCAAGCCCGAGGCCCCAACGCAGCACGGCCTGTTCAGTCGAGTCTCCTTTGGCAGCGAGCCTAAGCCACACAGCAAGTTCGTTCTGATTCAACTTTTCTTGGTTTGCAGGCTTAGCCCCCAGGGCGCTTCCCGACGTCAAGCAAAGTGTCGCCTCGAGAGACTCCTGAGATCCCGCTTCCTTCAAAAGCTCGATCAGTTTCTCCAAGAACAGAAAATGCAGGCTCCTCTGGCGGCAGTGTTCGGTCTGCCGAAATTGGAGAACAATATCGCCAGAATAAGCGCAGCCACTGGACGATTCGTCCGCCAAGGGTGCTGCCAACGGCTGCACCAAAGAAAACAGTGAGTCGTCGCTCTCAATCGCGGCAAGGAAATTCTTAATCGGAAGGCTGGCCGCCGCGTCTCCCACAACTACGCCGACTTCTCCTGCCTTTCTCGGCATCTCCCCAACCACGTCTACGCGCATGCCTGCGAAGCTACGCGAAGCGAATGAGGCCTGCAAGCGTAAACGCGTGCCATGGAAGGCCCTTCTTGTCCGCCTCGCGCCCTTAACCGGTGGGGCAGGCCGCCGGATTGATTTTTTGACGGAACTTTTCCTTTGCTTAGACGTCTATGTATTACGAGGTCTGAGTATGGCTAAGGCTGACTCCCTGCAGGGCTCGATGGATCTGCTTGTATTGAAGATACTTTCGCGGCGACCGGGTTTGCACGGTTACGCGATTATGTCCGCGATTCAGGACATCTCCGGCGAGGTGTTGCGCGTCGAGGAAGGTTCGCTCTATCCGGCGCTGCACCGGATGGAGGAAGCCGGATGGATCCGCGCGGAATGGATTGTGAAGGATACGGGGCGGCGGGCGCGGCTCTATGAGTTGACGGCCGCGGGAAAGAAGCAGCTTGGGATGGAAGAGTCGCGGTGGCAAGCGGTGACTTTGGCCGTGAACCGGGTTTTGCGGGAGGCTTGATATGCCGTTGTGGTCGCGGATTGCGAATGTGTTTCGCGGGAAACGGGTGAACAGCGAGATTGACGAGGAACTGGAGTCTCACATTGCGGAGGCAATCGCGCAAGGACGCGACCCTGGAGAGGCGCGAAGGGCGTTCGGTTCGGTGATGCGGTATCGAGAAAGGAGCCGCGACGTGAAGCTGAGTGTCTGGCTTGATTCGTTGCGGGCTGACATGGTGTTTGGCTGGAGGCAGCTAAAAAAGAACAAAGTGACTTCGGCGGCCGCGATTCTTTCGTTGGCCCTGGCGATGGGCGCTTGCACCTCTGCGTTCCGGCTGATTGACGCGCTGCTGCTGCGGCCATTGCCGGTGGTTGAGCCGGAGCGGATTCACGTCGTGGTTTTTGAAGGAACAGGGGCCGACGGCAAACTCATGACATACGACAGTTGTTCGTACCCGATGTTCGAACGGATGCGCGCGACGGTGAACGAGCAAGCCGAACTGATCGCGGTTTCGTACGAGGATCGCGTGGATTTGACGTACGGGTCAGACCAAGAGATGGAGAAAGAGGATTTGCAGTATGTGTCCGGGCGGATGTTCAGCGCGTTCGGGCTGCGTCCGGCAGTGGGGCGGCTGCTTTCCGAATCGGACGATCTCGTTCCAGGGGCAGATGCTTACGCCGTGCTTTCTTACGATTATTGGACGCGGCGGTTTGGGCAGGATCCCAAAGTAATCGGGCGCACATTTCGCATAGGAGATACCGCGTATCAAATTGTGGGCGTGGCCGAAAAGGCTTTTACCGGGACAGAGACAGGCACCGTGACGAGCATCTTCGTGCCAATGATGATGAAGAATCCGCGCACGCTTGCGAGTTCGAACAATTTTTGGATGCGAACGTTTGTTCAGCTCAGGGCGGGTGTGGCAGTCGAGCCAGTTCAAGAAAAACTGCGGGCCGTGTTTCACGCCCTTCAAGAGGAGCGGGCAAAGACATTTATTGGGATGCCCGAGCAGCGGCTGAAAGAATTTTTCAGCGAGAAGCTATTTCTGGAGCCTGCGGCGGCGGGGCGGTCCAATCTGCAAAGGGATTATCGAGCGGCGCTAACGATTCTTGGCGCGCTGGTGGCGCTTGTGCTGCTGATTGCTTGCGCGAACGTGGCGAATTTGATGACGGCGCAAGCCGCGGCGCGCGCGAGGGAAATGGCGCTGCGCGTTTCAATCGGGGCGGGAAGGTGGCGTTTGGTGCAGCTCGTATTGGCGGAAAGCGCGCTGCGGGCATTTCTTGCGGCGATTGCGGGCGGGTTGTTTGCGTGGTGGGCTGCGCCGTTCGTTGTGAGCAAAATCAATCCTCCAGACGATCCGGTACGGTTATTACTTCCGGCGGACTGGAGGATTCTGGGATTCGGACTGGCGCTGTCACTTGTGGTGACTTTACTGTTCGGACTGGCGCCTGCACTTCGCGCGTCAGCGGTGAAGCCGGTCAGCGCCCTCAAAGGAGGAGAAGATCCGCATTCGCGGAGGCGGTTGATCCATGCGCTGATCGCTGCGCAGGTTGCGTTTTGTTTCCTGGTGCTATTCGCGGCGGGCTTGTTTGTCGCCACGTTTGACCGCTTGTCGCATCAGCCCACTGGCTTTTCCGCGGAGGGCGTGCTGAATCTGGAAACGATCACGCGAGTGGCCCAGCCGCCAGCGAATTGGGAACAGGTGGCGGAGCATCTGCGCTCGGCTCCCGGCGTGGAGAGCGTTGGTATCGTTGGATGGCCCCTAATGAGCGGAGAAAGCTGGGTGAACTTTGTTTCGATCCATGGTGGACCCGCCAATGAAGTCGTTTCTGATTTTCTAGGTGTTTCTCCCGGCTGGATCAATACGATGAAGATTTCGTTTATTGACGGCAGAGATTTCCGCGCGGAGGAAACCTATCCTCCGGCTGCGATCGTCAATCAGGCTTTTGCTAATCAGTTCTTCGACGGGCAGGATCCGGTCGGGAAGACGTTCGAAACCGTCGACAGTGAGACCGGGAGGCGCGCTGGCATTCAGATCGTGGGGTTCATCCGGGATGCTCGTTCGCGCGACAGCATGCGGCTACCAGTTCGGCCGACGGCGTACGTCCCATTTCGCGCGATCGATGCTGCCGGCGCATTGCGTCCGAAGAATCGGGGAACTTTTGTCGTTCGAACATCCATCGGCAACCCACTCGCGCTGGCATCTTTGCTGCGGCAGGAAGTGCCGCGAGCGCGGCCGGAATTTCGTGTGAACCGAGTCCGCGCGCAAGTGGAAATCAATCTGGCGCGGGCAGCGCGTGAGCGATTGCTGGCGACGCTGGCTCTATACTTCGCTTGCGTTGCGTTGTTGCTCGCGGGCGTTGGGCTCTACGGGGTGCTGTATTACTCCGTGATGCAACGGCGAAGAGAAATCGGCGTTCGGATGGCAGTGGGTGCGCAGGCCGGCGGGGTCGTGCGACTTGTGACGGTGGACGTTTTTTCGATGGTGCTCGTGGGTGCGGCAGTGGGACTGGGGCTCGGAATAGTTTCTGTGCGTTACATCGAGGCGCTCTTTTTCGAGGTAAAGGCAACTGACTTGACGATGCTGGCGTTTCCGACGTTGGCCATTCTGGGCGTGGCGCTCGTTGCGGCGCTGCGGCCGGTGATGCACGCGGTGCGAATTGATCCGGCTTCTATGTTGCGTGCCGAGTAGACGAACGTTCAGCTCTGCATTGGATTCTGCGGGAGGGTTGAGATGTCAGTGTGGTCAAGGATGGCCAATGTTCTTCGCGGGGAGCGGTTGAATCGAGAGATTGATGAGGAACTCGAAGCACATATCGCAGAGGCGATTGAGCAGGGGCGTGATCCCATTGAGGCGCGCAGGGCGTTTGGCTCGGCGTTGCGGCATCGAGAGGGAAGCCGCGACGCAAGACTTGTGGCTTGGCTGGAATCTTTGCGTTCAGACGCGGTATTCGGCTGGCGGCAGCTTAAGAAGACCAAGGTCACTTCGGCCGCTGCAATTCTGTCGCTTGCGCTGGCGATTGGAGCTTGCACCTCCGCGTTCCGGATGATCGATGCCGTGCTGCTGCGTCCGTTGCCGGTGGCAAACCCGGAGAGGCTTTACGATGTGTCGCAACAAGGAATTGGTCCAGACGGCAAACCTCAGAATTTCGATGGCTGGGCTTATCCTGATTTTCAATTGATGCGCGCGGCAGTCAAGGACCAAGCGGAATTGTTCGCCGTTTCATATGCCGAGCCGGTGGATCTGACTTACAAATCGGATGAGGAGATTGAGAAAGCGTACTTGCAATACGTATCCGGGTGGATGTTTACCACGCTCGGAGTGCGGCCGACTTTGGGGCGAGTGTTTACGGAAAACGACGATCAAAAGCCGGGCGGGCATCCTTACGCTGTGCTGTCTTACGACTACTGGACGCATCGCTTTGGGCAGGATCCCAAAGTAATCGGGCGAACATTCCGGATGGGGAGCGAACTGTACGAGATCGTGGGGGTGGCCGGGGAACTGTTTACAGGAACAGAGCCCGGCACGATGGTCGATATTTTTGTGCCGACCATGATGCATCCCGGAGTCACGCACAAAGACTGGACCTGGCACAGAACTTTGGTAATGGTGAAGCCAGAGGCGGCGGTGAAGCCGGGCACGGCGTTCGAATTGATGCGGCAGAAACTGGAGGTGACTTCCCGGGCGTTCGAAGAGGAGCGAGCAAAGGGCTTCCTGGGAATGCGCAAGGAAGACATCGACAATTTTTTGAACCAGAAGGTGTTGCTGGAGCCGGCGGCATCGGGCGTTTCGGATTTGCAGTCAGAGACGAGGCGTCCGCTAGCGATTCTCGGCGTGCTGGTGGCGTTGGTGCTGCTAATTGCCTGCGCAAACGTGGCGAACTTGATGACGGCGCAAGCCTCGGCGCGGGCGCGCGAGATGGCGGTTCGAGTCTCGATGGGCGGAGGACGAGCACGGCTGGTGCAGTTGGTGTTGGTGCAAAGCGCGTGGCTCGCAGTGCTTGCTGCGGCCGTCGGAGGATTATTTGCGTGGTGGTCGGGGCCGTTCATCGTGAGCATGATCAATCCGCCGGACAATCCGGCGCGGCTGGTTCTTCCGGCGGACGGGCGAGTGTTTGGTTTCGGCTTGGCGCTAGCGTTCGGCGTGACTTTGCTTTTTGGGCTGGCGCCGGCTTTGCGTGCTTCGTCAGTGAATCCGGTGAGCGCGCTGAAGGGTGGAGAGGACCCGCAATCGAAGCGGCGCTTGATGCATGCGCTGATCGCGGTGCAAGTGGCGTTCTGTTTTCTAGTGCTTTTCGTCGCGGGTTTGTTCGTCAAGACATTCGAACGGTTGTCTCATCAGCCCACGGGTTTTTCCGCCGACCGGTTGCTGGTTCTCGATACGGTCGCGAAGCAGCCGCAGCCGGTGGAGTACTGGGAGCAGGCGGCAGAACATCTGCGAAGCGTACCAGGAGTAGAGGCGGTTGCGCTGGCGGATGCGGCGCTGCTTGGGGGCAATGGATGGAACAACTTTGTTTCAGTTAACGGCGCTCCTCCCAACGGAGTGCTGTCTTACATGCGCGCCGTTTCGCCGGGCTGGCTTGAAGCGATGAGGATTCCGCTGATCGACGGCAGAGACTTCCGGCCGAGCGACACGCAACCAGGGTCAGCGCTTGTCAACGAGACTTTCGCGAAGACTTATTTCGAAGGTGGAGATCCGGTGGGCAAGACGTTTGACCTCACTCTGGACGACAACGTGCGCCTGCGATATCAGGTCGTTGGATTGGTGGGGGATGTTCGGTACCGCGATTTGCGAGAACCGATCTTGCCGCAGCTTTATGTTCCTTTTCATTCGGTCGACGCAAGCGGGGCGCCGCGCAAGAAAGTCGCTGGGATTTTTCTTGTGCGCAGTTCGGGCCCTGTCCCGCGGGCGCTAGCGCCGTTACTGCGCCAGGAAGTGCCACGGGCGCGGCCGGAGTTCCGTGTGAGCCGAGTCCGCACGCAACTGGAAATCAATCAGTCACACACGGTGCGCGAAAGGCTTCTTGCGACGCTGGCGTTGTTCTTCGCTATCGTGGCGCTGTTGCTCGCGGGCGTCGGGCTCTATGGCGTGCTGCACTACTCCGTGCTGCAACGTCGGCGAGAAATCGGTGTGCGTATCGCGGTGGGCGCACAGGCTGGGGGCATCGCGCGGTTGGTGACCACAGAAGTGTTTGCAATGGTTCTCTTGGGAGCGGTCGCGGGCATCGGGCTAGGAATGCTTTCTGTTCGATCGATTGAGTCGCTGTTCTATCAAGTGAGGGCCACCGATTTGCAAATGCTCGCGCTTCCGTCACTCGCGATTCTCGCCGGGGCGCTTTTGGCGGCACTGCGGCCAGTGATCCACGCTGTGCGAATTGACCCAGCCTCAATGTTACGAACCGACTAGATGTCTGGCTCCTGGGGATTTTGACGACCCGCAAGGCTAGCAAAGTGACCTACGAGCGAGGACAATTTTGATGGTGCCCGAGAGAGGACTCGAACCTCCACGACCTTGCGATCACTAGCTCCTGAAGCTAGCGCGTCTGCCAGTTCCGCCACTCGGGCACAAGCGCGGTGGGTGAAACCCCAAGCGAGCCGGGGTTGCAATTCCAACGAGGCTTTTTCATTGTGCCCGCCGCTTCCCGCTTTGTCAACGAAGGGCGCGGCGGGCCTCCAATACACCATTTTGCCTTATGGCAAGTAGTTGAAATTCAAATGGTTAGTGCTATACTCCGCCCCAGAACGCGGTCCTACACCTTCCTAACCCATTCGCTGTATGGACCGCGTAGCGGATCCAGTGGGAGGTTACCATGGAAAGACTCACAGGTCCCATCCTGTATGTTCTGATCGCCTGGGGAATCGTTACCGTCATATTCATGCTGTTGTTGATCCGGCGGAGTTTGCTTGCCAGTCATGAAGATGATCAAATCTTTCTTGACGGGGCGCAGGAGCACATGGCCCGGGAACAGCGGGAGCTGATCGCGAAGATCCAGACACTCTCGCGTCCACTTCTGACTAGCGGCATTGCTTCCGGAGCGCTGCTTCTAGTTCTTGCAGGACTGTGGCTCTACAACGGATTGAAGAACTTCTAGCAAGCTGATGACAGCCGCCGCGGTCGCGCGATCATCTAGCGCGCCGAGGGACCAGTCGGCTGAGGCTGTGCTACTTGCGGTGTGTTCGCTGGTGTGGCTGGCTGAGTTGTTTGCACCAACGAAGTGTGGTTGTGCACGATCAACCACCGGTCATTTCGTTTTTCCATGATCAGAGTCGTCTGGCCGCGCGATGCGGTAGGCTGCCCGTCCACCACCGCCGAAAAATCCCATTGGTAGCAGGCCCAGGCGAAGTTGCCGCTGAACTTGATGTAGGTGTCTGACCTGTCCAAGCGCACTGCTTGCATACGGACGTGCTGTGTCTGATAGGCAGCGAGATAGTTGGCCCAGCCAAATACGGGGGGTGCCCAGAGGCCGTTGACTATGGAAACGTCGTCGGCGTAATCCTTGTGCAGCTTCTCGATGTCGCCAATCTGCCAGGCGCCCAGCATTTCCGAAATCATGTAGTCGATCTGCTGCTCCTCGCCCAGGGGAATGATGTGTTTTGTATCCGCCGGTGGAGGCTCATTTTTCTTTTTCTTCTGGGCTTCAGCGGGTGAGCCGAACGCCAGTAAAAGAGCCGCTGCCAGAAGGAGCGGGACGGCCGCTCGGATTGTTTGGCCGGAAAAATGAGTGGAGAAATAATTCTTCATGCGTCTTCAACCCCCGGTGAAAGAGGATAGCACGCCGGTTTGTGGGCGCGAGCAGTGTGTCCAGTTGATTTACTTGGGCTGGTTCGGCAAACGGGAAAGCGGAACGCGCTCAAAACGCGTCCGGCTCAGTTTAGCGGCGTGGCGCTGATCAGGTTGACGAAAAGGCGGTAGGCGCCCGGGACACCTTCAGGAATTTGGCGGAAAAAAGCGATCCCCGTATAGATGTACATGCCTTTGCCATAACGCGTGTACACCAGAGCGCCGTTGAGGTCCGGCTCGCCGGGATCGTTCATGGCCAGGAGGGGCGTGTATTTCGGATCGAACTGAGTCCAATAGTAGAGGCCGCGCTCCTGCACCCAGCCTTTGAAATCGTCCTGCGTGATTTTGTTAGGACGGTTCAAGAGACGGTCGTCAGGCTTCAGGAACTTTACCGGCGAGTTCTCGTCGGTGATGCGCGGAAGGTGTCCTTGCTCGTTCAGGATTTTCGCGGGGTAAGGAGCGTATTGTTCCTTGTTCCAGGCGAAGTCGCGGTTGTATTGCACTACGAGAGTGCCGCCTTTCGAGACATAGTCCAGAAGGCGCTGGTTGGCCCCGGGCAGCTCCGGACGCAGTTCGTACGCGCGGACGCCGACGACTATGGCGTTGAATTTTGAGAGATCGCCAAAAGCCAACGCCTGGGCATCCAGCATTTCGACTTGGAGTCCGAGTGTGCGCAATGCTTCCGGAACGGGTTCGCCTTCGGCCGTGATGTACCCGACGCGCAGATTCTTCGGCACGTTCACGTCGAGGGCACGCACCACGCATTGCGCTGGTTCGCTCCAGGACTGGGTCGGCAGCGAAGGCAACGGCTCAAGCGAGGTCGTAAATTTCTCGTCTCCACGCTTGGCATACGCTGTAATCGTGTAATTTCCCGCGGCCAGGTTGCTCGGCGGAGTCACCGCCACTTTTGCGAACTTCTCTCCCGCGCCGTCGAAAGCGACTTCCACCGGAGCACTCGCGAGAAATCCATCGGGCAATTCAAGCCCCACGGACACCTTACTGGCTTGGGTTGCGTAGGAACGCACCCTCAACAACACGTCGAACGCTTTCCCTGGTTTTCCTAGCACTTCGAGCGCCTGCTTGGGTTCTACCTTCAGCGTGTATGCTGGCACTATGCGCAATGGCACGCGGTCCACGCGAGTCGAACTTGGAGCGATATGTGTCACAGGAACCGTGAAAGCGAGTTTGTAACCGCCGATGGTCACGTCCTGCTTCAAAGTCACGAGCGGCGGAGGCTCAGGCAGCAACTTCTCCCAAGCCGTCAACTCGGGAGCGGCATGAACGAGCGAGACCGTGAACTGATAGCCCTTTGCGGCATCCCCTTCCCGTTTGCTTTCTTTGAAAGATCGCGGAAGATTCAAATTCACTGGTCCGAATTCGCAGCCTGCCTCCTTGCGGCAGTTGGATTCGGCTGACACGTTGAACGATTCCCCGGCAACAAGAGCGTCGCGATCGGCTTCTGCCCGAACCTCGACGGCGGCTACCAGAATCAGCGCGCGTTCCATTCGCATGCGTGCGGCCGCAAGTTCGAAGGCGAGTTGCGAAGAGGGCGCGCCTTCGAATCGGGGAGAGATGAAGTCTATTTGCCTGGCGGCGCTGGCCAAACTAGACGCCGCTTCGGCCCAATTGAGAGCTAGGGCTTCGGCACGCGCTTTCTCGATGGATGATTCCGCTTCCCTCATGGCATGTCGAAACGTTCCTTCCGGTGCAGTCTCGCCAGGAAGCTCATGAAGTGGTTCGGCCAAGGTCGCGGGATCGAGCTTATTTCCGTCCTCGCGCACCAGCACTAATGGCCGGCGGAGGAATGGCGAATTGACAAAGCCGGTGATGCCCTGCGAACGGTGATTGGAGAAAGCATCGAGAGCGATTTCGCGCCAGGTTTTGCTCCAAAGAGGAGAGATTTCGTCGACGGGAAGAGAATAACCATTCGACGTGGTCCCCGTTGCACCCCCGCGCTCCGTGTCCAAAACCTGCACCGGATACGCTGAGTTTCCCCACGCCGCCAAACCGTCCTTGGATATTTGCTCGGGAAATGCTTTTGGATCCGCTGCCATCAGCACCGCTTTCGGTGTCCACAATCCTGAAGTTTGATGGTGGCCGTGGCCGCCATGAACCCCGCCCCAGCCGTTGATCACGATGTTGGGACGATAAGTGCGGATCACGCGCACCATTTCGCCCAGTACGGCGTCGCCCCAGATTTTTTCCGTTTCTTCCGGCGTTTTCGAGAAACCGAAATCCGGCGCGCTTCCGAAAAAGAGTTTCACGCCGTAGCCCTGCGTGGCGGCGAGAAGTTCCTGAGTGCGAATCAAGCCAAGTTGCGGCGCCTGCTCTGGCCCGAGGTCATTTTGTCCGCCTTCGCCGCGGGTAAGGGTCAACAGTGCAACGTCGGCGTGCAAGCCGCGCGCCAAGTAGGTGAGCAGAGTCGCGGATTCATCGTCGGGATGGGCGGTGATATAGAGGATGCGCGTGGTGACACGGGTGCCGTCGATGGCCTCGATGGTTTCAGGAAGGCCAGGACCTGTTCCAGGAGCGGGAGGGAATTGAGAAGATGCCGGTTGCGCGGAAAAAGAGGTGAGTGCGCCACCGAAAAAGACTAAGCCTAAAACTTTCCGTGCGCTGATTGTTCTATGGAAAAAACGATTCACGCAGCCTCCGGTTCATTCTCTTTTTAAAAGGGATGCTTTCGCAAACGGCCATTGTCGCATTTTTCGGGTCCAGATTAGAAATGCGAGCGCACCTAGCGCGATTTCAGCCAATCCCCATTTTTTTGCAGTACCAGTCTGCCAGAAGAGCCAAGCCCACCCGAATATCGTCAGCACGGCAGGCAACGGGTAAAGCCACATTTTGAATGGCAATTTCGCCGCTCCCCAGCGGCGGCGCAACAACATCACTCCTACAGCCTGGCCAATGAACTGCACGAGCAGGCGCATCGCCAGGATGCCGGCAATGGCCGTCTCGAGTTTCAAGGTTACGCTGAAGATAAGGGCGAGTCCGCCAAGAACGAGCAACGAAACGTATGGAAAGTGTTTGGTCGGGTGTAGTCGTCCGAATATCGGGAAGAAATTCCCGTCCAGCGCCGCCGAATAGGGCACACGCGAATATCCCAGCAGCACGGAGAAGACAGAGGCGAGCGCGATCCACAGAACCATCCACGTAGCAGCTTGCGCTGCATGATGGCCGTACAATCTCTCGACGAATGTGCTGACAATAAATTTCGAGTTCTGCGCTTCGCGCCACGGTACGACTCCCAGGATGCTCGTTTGCATCGCCAGATAGAGCACGGTAATACCAAGGATCGACAGAAAAATTCCGCGCGGAATGTTTCGTTCCGGATCACGAATTTCTCCTCCGAGGTGGCAGATGTTGTAGTAGCCCCAATAGCTGTAGATCGTGTTCACCATTGCGGAGCCCAGCCCCGCAAACCATACCCAAGAGAGAGAGAACGCGCCGGGAGGAAAATCGAACGCCATTTTCGCATTAAAATGGCTCGCGCCTCCCCAGATGAGCCAGAGAAGAGTGCCGACAACTCCGGTCCACAGCAGGACTGAGATTTTTCCGATCGTGGTGATGCGCCGGTAAAGCAAAACCACGAGGAAGAGCACCAGGCCGCCAGAGACGGCTTTGGCCTGCAGCGTGGAAAGCGGGTGGAGGTATCCCGCGTAGCGCGCAAATCCGATGGAGGCGGATGCGATGGAGAGCGGCGCCTGAACAAATGTCTGCCACACAAACAGGAATGACATCAAGCGGCCCCAGCGTCCCGGCCCGTACGCTTCGCGCAGAAAAACGTAAGTTCCGCCCGCGCGGGGCATGGCCGCGCCAAGTTCCGACCAGACAAAAGCATCGAGCGTGGCCAGCACGGCTCCCGCAATCCATGCGATGAGAGCCTGCGGCCCCCCCATCGCTTTGATCACCAGGGAAGTGACAACGAACGGACCGATGCCCACAATCTCGATCATGTTGAGCGCGACGGCCTCTTTCAGGCCCAGGCCGCGCTCGAGGCCAGATGGCTGCTCTATGGCTAGGTTCCCGGTCTGGCCGGGAGCAACACTTTCGGGCGTTGTCGGCACGCCGCCGAGAATAACAAATGCGCCGCGCGGCGGCTAATGAGCAATTTTCCAGGGATGTTCCAAATTTTCGCTTTGCCCCAAAGCCATTTCGGTTTGCAAGTATCGTCAGACGGCATAAACTCTTCGAGAGGGGGGTACTGCCCGCCTGTTAATGACTGACCGTGGTTTTCTCGGAGATTTATCGGGTGCCGGCATGAACCTCATCCGTGCCCTTCTGTGGTGCGCAGTACTTCTCTGCATGCTGGCATTGGACGGCGTCCACCTTTGCTGATGAGGCGCACACCGGGAAACTCGTGTTGCCGCCTGGAACGTCTGAAGCGATCAACAAAATCTACTCGTTCGATACGGACGCAGCGATCGCTGATGCGCGGCGCTTGCAGGCGGAACACGCCGATCATCCCCTGGGCTACTTGCTCGAAGCGGAAGCCTTGTGGTGGAAAATTTGGTGTAGCTCCTCGGAATTCAAGTACGGGATGACCGACGCGCGGCATCGGCGAAAAATTGCGGCCGACCAGCACTACCTGGATTTAGCGGCAAAGGCTTCGTCTATTGCAACGGTGCAGCTCAAGGACCGCGAAACTGCTGAAATGCAATTCTATGCCGGGATGGGCGATGCGTTTGTCGCCCGGCTCTACGGGCTTCGCGGTGAAAATCGCGCTACGGCACGCGCCGGAATCCGCGCGCGCGAGCATTTTCTAAAGGCGATCAAGCTCGACCCGGACCTCACCGACGCTGAGTTTGGACTGGGCCTCTACAATTATTATGTGGACACCCTCAGTGCCATCGCCAAGTTTCTGGGGTTCTTCATGGGCATTCCGAGCGGCAATAAGCAAGAGGGCATCCGTCAACTGGAACACGCTATTGCCGAAGGCGTGCTCACGCCAGACGCGGCTCGGTTTTATCTGGCCCTGGATCTGCACCGCTACGACCAGCAATATGAACAGGCGCTTCGTGTCATCGGTCCCTTGGTTCAGAGATATCCATCCAATCCTCTCTTTCAGCTGGCCCGCGGCGACTTGTATGCCAAATTGGGACGCAAGGAGCAGGCCCTGGCTTGCTACCGAGCCGCCGCAGCTCTTCATGTTCAAGATGTTGAGTGCCGCACTCGTATCCAAGAACTGGTAATTGCGTCATTGGCCGCCCAAGGCGTTGCGAACGCTTCCGAGACCCACTGAAAATGTGAGTGTTGCGGTGCCTCCCGGCCCCGACGGGGCAAGAATTGCTCATTGACCTATCTTCGGAGAGAATGGTAAGCATGTAGGGTTGACCGGACCCGTTCTTTCAGGGCATGCGGCCGTAGATTAGCGCTGGGCGGGCTGGCCAAGGTTTGCGTGGCTCCGGTTTGAGCGGGGTCAACGCGCCGCGCGAATTGCGCATCTCACCCCAAAAGCACACTGGCACCGGGGGTTCCCCGCCGTTCGACCAGATAGGGTGATCCCGGTCAAGCCGGGGTAACCAGTGACGATGAAGGAGTCTCGATGAAGCGGTCTTGGACAGCAATGGCTGTCACGATTTTGGCGATTTTTGCCCTAACAGGTTGCAACGACTACGGGAATACGTTCCAAGGCAACACCGGCGCCTTCGTACAGTTTGTTTCGCCTTCTAACGTAACCGCCGGCGGACCTGACATGACGATCACGCTGACGGGCCAAGGCTTCGTGGTGCAGACCATCGTTACCTGGAATCAGAGTAATCTCAAGACATGCGTCGTGACAACTACTGCGGCGAACGTATGCGCCCCGGCGAATGATACGGGAAGCGTTATTTCTGTGACCGCTGTGGTCCCGGCCGCGCTGATCGCCAAAGCCGGCACCTATTTCGTCCAGACCCTTCAGCCTCATTCCGGCACGGGCACGAACGGGCTCTCCAATCCCGTGGCTTTCGAAGTCTTTCCCCCTGCCAATCCCACTCCTACGATTACGAGCATCAGTCCCAACACCGCCCCGGCAGGGAGCGCGGTGCTTGGCCTAACTATTACAGGTACGAAGTTTCTTCTGACGTCAGACCCCTCGGGTGGTTCGCAGGTACGCTGGAACACCACATCACAGACGACTCTTTCGGTCACCAGCATCACGGCCACACAAATCCAAGCGACGGTTCCCGCTGCACAGCTCGCGACCGCGGGCACAGCGACAGTGACCGTTTTCAACCCCCCAGCGCCTCCGCTTCCTTCACCGCCCTGTCAGGTCAACTGCACCGGTTTCGGAGGCGGCGGCACAAGCAACGGGACTACGTTCACCATCACGGACCCGGGAGCGGCTGTCGCTAGAGCGAACGCCGTCACGGTGCAAGAAGAGACGCCCGCAGTCAGCCTCGATGGCCGTTATGTCTCGTTCACGGCTTCGCAGAACGGCCACACGCAGATTTTCGCCCGCGATACTTGCCTTGGCGCGGACTCATCTTGCCAGCCGCGCACCGTTCTCATTTCTTCCGCGTTGGATGGAATCGCTGCCGGCGACGACAGCCATTCCCCCTCGATAAGTTCCGATGGTCGTTATGTAGCCTTCAGCTCCGCAGCGGCAAATCTTGTTTCAGAGGCCAGCACGGGGCGCCAGGTGTATCTGCGCGACACCTGCTTTGGAGCTAGCGCATCCTGTACTCCATCGACTCAACTGATCTCCACGGATCCCAACGGAACTCTCGTCGGCACCGAAAGCATCCTGCCGTCCATCAGCGCCTCGGGGCGATTTGTCGCGTTCTTGGCAGTGACTCAAAGTCAGGCGGACACCGCGTCCGCAATGGCGAACAAATCCGGCACAAGCCCGTCCAACAGCGGCCACCGGCAGGTTTTCGTTCGCGACACCTGTCTCGGCACGGCCAATTGCACGCCGAATACGATGCGCATTTCGCTGCAACCCGGCGACGGTTCCGGAACCGGGGCCACCAAGCCTGCGGGTCCAGCCATCAGCGGCAGCTCCGACTATGTCGCGCTTGCAGGCGGAACCATGGCGACACTCTTCACGCGCTCGGTCGCCGTAGATGACGGCGTTTTTGTGGCCATCACCAAAAACCAGAAATAATCACGGACACAAGCCCACGGCAAATTTGCGCTGAGCCGCAAAGCAAGAGGGTGCTGCGCGGTACTGCTTTAAACGTGTCTCTTCCTGAGTTCGGGGAACAGTTGCGCCTGAGAGACGCTTCAGTTGAAGCGAACTTTTATATCCGGCCGCTTCTCAAGGTGCACGGAATCCACAAAGCGCACTTGCCGGTCATCCAAGGTCAGAATCATCGAAGAAGTGCGCACGCCTTCACCAAAAAACCGCACACCTTTCAAAATGTTGCCGTCCGTGACGCCCGTGCACGCAAAAATCATTTTCTTCCCCGGCGCCAGATCCTCCGTGTCGTAAATCCGTTTGGGATCCTTCACGCCCATCTTTTCAAGGCGGACTTGATCTTCCGGTTTGCCAATCACCAGCCGCGCCAGTATCTGTCCGTTCAAGCAGCGTAGCGCCGCCGCGGTCAGCACGCCTTCGGGCGCGCCGCCAGTGCCCATCACCGCATGAACTCCTGTCCCCACAACTGCAGCGGAGATGCCTGCCGACAAGTCTCCATCGCCGATCAAACGGATGCGCGCGCCAGCTCTGCGAATTTCTTCGATGAGCTTTTCGTGGCGTGGCCGGTCCAGCACGATAACGACGAGATCTTCCACATCTCGGTCCAGCCGTTTGGCGATCGACTTCAGATTATCCGTAACCGGAGCATCCAGATCGACCGCGCCTTTGCACGACGGCCCCACCACGATTTTTTCCATGTACAAGTCGGGCGCGTGCAGCAGACCCGCCGCGCTCGCTTGCAGCCAGGACCGCGATCGAATTGGGAGCCCCCATCGCGCAGAGGTTCGTGCCTTCCAGCGGATCGACGGCAATGTCGACTTCCGGAAAAAGCGCCTTGGGCGCGTGCGTTGCCAGCCCGACCTTTTCTCCGATGTACAGCATGGGTGCTTCGTCGCGCTCACCCTCGCCGATCACGATTGTGCCGTCCATCTGAACCGCGTCCATTGTCTTGCGCATCGCTTCGACTGCCACTTCGTCGGCCTTGTGACGGTCGCCGAATCCCATGGTGCGCGCTGCGGCCACCGCGCCATTTTCGACCACGCGCAGGAATTCCAGGCTAAGTTGTTCTTCCATAGACATGCGCTCCTCCGCGGACGCCAATGATAGGTTAATTTGGAGCCTATAGTCGACGAGCCGCGGGAAAGAGTCAACAGATGGGTGTTTTCGGCTCGAATAACAGCGGAAAGAATTGCCCTTCCATCTTTTTCCCACGAGGAATTACAGGAACGCCCGCGAGCAACGGCTCATCCGAGTTCGACATCACGCCGTCCCGAAACACGTTGATCACCGTGGCCCGCCGCGGTTTCGGCGTGTCGTTCGCTCCCGAGCCGTGCATCGTCCGCGCATGATGAAACGCGCTCTCGCCCTTTTTCAGCTCGATCGCTACCGGCTCGAACTTGTCCCGCAACTCGCGCGGCAGGCTGCTGCGAATTCCGTCCATTTCCCCCGTCAGCACCGGCTTCGGTAAATCCGGCCACTTGTGGCTTCCCGGTACATAATTCAGGCAGCCATTCTCGCGCGTCGAATCATCCAGCCCGATCCAGCAGGTCAGGTGAGCCAGTGGTGTCGTCCGCGTCCAGTACGAATAATCCTGATGCCAGGCGACAACTCCTCCGTGTCGCGCAGGCTTGCAGAAAAGCTGGTCGTGCCAGAAGCGCACCGGACCGCCGAGTAGTTGCGACGCGGGCACAAGGAACGCCGGGTTCCACAGCAAGTCGTGAAAGCCGGGCATGACGCGCCAAGCCCCCAGCGCATGAAACACCACGCGGTTCGGATCGGTGGATTCGTTCGAATGATATTCGTGAAAAAGTTCTCGCCCCGCGTGTCCCGGATTCATCAGATGCCCCAATTCTCCTCGCAATGCTTCCACCTGCTCGTCCGTCAGGATCCGCACGCCCTTCAAATATCCGTTCTCGTGGAAAAATTCGACCTGCTCCTCGCTCAACCGATATTTTTTCCATTCTTCCGCCGTGCGAACACGCGCAAACAATTTCCCCAGTGGATCATGGTATTGCGATAGGTCTTCAACCATCGTCAATCTCCCTCGGCTTACAGAATCACTGGCTGGGGACATTTCCCATCCTGTATCTATGCCCTGCTCACTTGTTCGAGTACCGTGCGCATCTAGGGTTCGAATTCTTTGAAAAAGCCAGACAGCAACGCCTTTTGGACATGCTCGAAAGCAAGCTGTTTTTCTTGACTCCCGAGGTAATATTGTTACTCTTATGTTCGGGGAAAAGTGCGATTCCCGCAAGCGGCGACCGTCAGGTCGCCTTTTTCATTTTATCGGCATTACCTTCGGAAACGGCTGCTATTCCAATCCATTGGTTAATGCACGTTGCCCCCGCCTAGAAAACCGGCGGAATTTGCACAATTATAGTGCACTCCTAAGTACCTTTAGAATGAACACTTGCAGAGCTGTATCAAAACAAAAGACTTTAAGTACTTTTAGAATGAACACTTATGAAAAACATAGGGGGGCCCCACGGTGCGCCAGAGTCCGCAGATTTTGCTTCCCCCAAACCTGGAGGCTCGGCGCGAGTCTTGCGGTTATGTCAGATAGCGGTAGTTATTGCAACAAGCGCATCGCGAAGCGAATCGGGAGGACGAGGCCCGGCCATAGCCCAATCCGCCGGGATCGCTGTGTCTTACCACGGACTTTCATTTGTGGAGGTTCTTTCACGACCGCCAGTGCAGTGTCTCCTGCCCCGCCATCGGATGGACCATCGGCGCTCCAGTCCGACGCGACTCCAGCAGGTTGGCTTTCAACCCGAAATACCATTTCGCAGGCCGGTCCGCATCATCGATTAGCATCAAGCGGGGATTGTTCTTCAAACCTTCAGCTTGCAGAATCATCGTCTCCTGATCCTGCCGCAAAAATCTCTTCGCAAAAACCCGGAAAATCGTCACCGGCAACAAAAGGTTCCAGGACGCCACGAAATCAATCCGGCATAGATCCCTCCGTACCGGTGTAACTGTCGCCCGGCTGGAAAACCATAGCTTTCCGCTTCGGATCTCTTCCGTGCGGATATTGGGTAGCACAAAGTCAATCGTGGTAGTCACCGGCTCGCCCGTATATTTCTGCAGCATGCGGTAAGGCGCGCTGTTCGAGCTCGGCGTGTGCGGGCTCATCCGGAATCCGTTCGGAATAGGCTCAAACTTTTTCTCCTTCTCGTGAATGCTATGCCGGCTGCGCCAATACCACGATTGATGCACAAACGGCCCGTGCGCCGGGTCCATCAAGCCGATAATCCCCTGGTCGACGTGCGAAGGCAGGTCGCAAGCGAGATGCGTGATCTTGTATTTCTTGCTGAAAACCGCCAGCTTCGGGGCGGCAGGTACCGTCTCCGGGGTGCGCGCTCCCTGGGCTGTCATGTACACCCAAATGTATCCATCGCGTTCTTCGCAAGGATAATGCCCTGCAAAAATGCGCTCCACTTTTAGTTTGTCCTGGGTAGTGAGCGACGGAATTTCAACGCACTGCCCACTGCAAGCTTCAAATCTCCATCCGTGATAGCTGCACTCGAGCGTTTTCCCGTCGAATCGTCCATACGAAAGCGGAATCCCCCGGTGAGGACACGAATCGCGCATCGCAAACGCCGCGCCCTCGGAGGTGCGTCCCAAAACTAACGGCACCTCCAATACCATCGCTTTCGCCAGCCGATTGCCTGCGACTTCCGCGCTCCGCACCGCCGGATACCAAAAATCCCAAAGAAATCCGGCATCGCTTTCGGTGACGGAATCCCGCGGCGCCGCCGCGCCAGCTTGCACCAAAGATTGCACCGGTTCGCTCATCGCTACGCATCGTAGTACACCGCCTTGCACCTGGGCAACCGCCCGCGGCAGGCGCATCCGAGCAACCACTCCGCGCATCCAATTGCGTGTTTCTCGTTTCAGCGTTATTCTTATATGTGAGCACCGCGATGTACGCCGCCTTCTATTAGCTGACTCTCCTCTCGCTCCTACAACGGAGCGCCGCTTCCGTATTTCAAGAATCACCAGTCACGAGTCACGTTTTATTCAAACGAGGAACCGCCATGGCCGTAATGACATTGTCTGACAAATTGGATCAGCTCGGTACCCGCTACGACGAGTTGACGCAGCAGCTCTCGACCGCGGAAGTCGCTTCGGACTCCGCTCGCTTCCAAAAGATCGCCAAGCAGCACGCGGAGCTCGAAGAAATCGTCGCGAAGCATCGGGAGTTCAAGCAGATCGAAAAGGACCTCGCGGGTGCGCACCAGATGGTCGTCGAAGCCGAAGACGCGGAGATGAAGCAGATGGCGCTGGATGAAGAAAAACAGCTCACCGCACGCAAGGAAATCGTCGAGCGCGAGCTGAAGCTGCTTCTACTGCCGAAAGATCCCAACGACGAGAAAAGCGTCATCGTAGAAATCCGCGCTGGAACTGGCGGAGACGAGGCTGCTCTATTCGCCGGCGAGCTATTCCGCATGTATTCCCGTTACGCGGAAACGCTCGGATGGAAAGTGGAAGTGCTCGAAAGCTCGCCTTCCAACCTCGGCGGGCTCAAGGAAATCGTCGCCGCTATTCAGGGCCACAAAGTCTATTCCAAGTTGAAGTATGAAAGCGGCGTTCATCGCGTACAGCGCGTGCCTGCCACGGAAACGCAAGGCCGCATTCACACTTCCGCGGCGACGGTCGCGGTCCTCCCCGAAGCCGATGATATCGACATCAAGATCGAAGCAAAAGATTTGCGCGTCGATACCTTCTGCTCGTCGGGCCCTGGCGGACAGTCCGTGAACACCACGTACTCCGCCGTGCGCATTACGCATATTCCCAGCGGTCTCGTAGTTTCGCAGCAGGACGAAAAATCGCAGATCAAGAACCGCGCAAAGGCCATGCGCGTTTTACGCGCGCGCCTCTACGAACGGGAACTGGAGAAACAGCAGGCTGCCATTGGCGCCGAGCGCCGCGGCCAGATTGGAACCGGCGATCGCTCCGAAAAAATCCGCACCTACAATTTTCCCCAAAACCGCGTAACCGATCATCGCATCGGCCTGACGCTCCACCAATTGACGGACGTCATGGAGGGAAAGCTGGCTCCGTTAGTCGATGGTCTGGTCAGCCATTACGAAGCCGAGCGTTTGGAGCAGGAGCTCGCTGGCGCGTAACAATGGCTTTGCCGTCGTCTGAACCGGAATTTCGTCAACGCTGACGAGGCTTGGACTTTCATTTCGCCGGATCCAAATGGAAAGAATTCTAGATATTCGTGCGGCACTGAAACGTGGCATCGCCGAACTACGCGATGCAAACGTTCCTTCCTACACACTGGTCGCGGAGTTGCTGCTCCTTCACGTGCTCGGCCACGACCGCGCCTGGCTCTATGCTCATCCGGAAGAAACCGTTTCTTCCCTGGATGCTCATCGTTTCATTTCTCTTATTGCACGGCGGGCCGAAGGTGACCCCACACAACATCTCACTGGCAAACAGGAATTCTGGGGCCTCGAATTTGAAGTAACCCCAGACGTGTTGATTCCGCGCCCGGAAACCGAACACATTATAGAAGTCGCCCTCGATCGCCTGGCAGTCCGCGAACTCCGCGCCGGTCGCAAGCGAACTCTTACAGGCGAGGACCTTCAACTCATCGACGTCGGCACAGGCTCCGGCTGCATTGCCATCGCTCTCGCAAAAGAACTTCCGGGGGCGCACATTCTTGCGACCGATGTTTCTCCAGCGGCTCTCGCAGTTGCACGGCGCAACGCCGCTCGGCACTCTGTCACCGATCGCATCCATTTCCTCGAATCCAATTTGCTCGACGCCCTTTCCGTAAGAGCACCATATATCGAGCCCCTACAATCGACCTTGGCGAAAAATTCTGATCACGAGTCAGCAGTCACAATTCACGAATCACATTCTTTCGATCTCATTGTGAGCAATCCGCCGTACATTGGCCGTAAAGAAAAAGAAACACTCATGCGCGAAGTCCGCAACCACGAACCGGAACTTGCCCTTTACGGAGGCGAAGAAGGCTACGAACTCTACGCGGACTTGATCTCGCAAGCCGCGCAATTCCTCAAGACTGGCGGTATCCTGGTCCTCGAACTAGGCCACAACAGCCTCCCTGCCGTACAACCACTTCTCGACTTGCCAAACTGGACCGCTGTAGGCGTAACCGACGACCTAGCCGGCATCCCCCGCGTCATCGCCGCCGAACGTTCATAAGCAACAGCGAAGTTGTGGCGAAGATTGAATCGGGAGTAGGCTAGCGGCATGCCGGACCTGGCACGATTCCGCGCGAAACATGGCCCGCCTGAAGAGCAGACGGCAACTGCTGTTGCGTCCATCCTGCATGTGGACATGGACGCGTTCTTTGTGTCCGTGGAATTGCTGGAACGGCCGGAGCTGCGCGGCAAACCAGTGGTTGTCGGAGGGCGGCCCGACCAGCGCGGTGTTGTCACGGCAGCAAGCTACGAGGCACGCAAATACGGCGTTCACTCAGCGATGCCGCTGCGAACGGCGGGACGGCTGTGCCCGGACGCGGTCTTTCTCGATGGGCATCATGAAAAATATGGAGAGTGGAGCGACCGCGTCGCTACGATTCTCGCGAAATTCTCTCCGATCGTCGAAATGGTTTCGATTGACGAAGCTTATCTCGATTTAGAAGGAACCGAGCGCCTGCACGGGCCGCCGCTGGCGGCCGCCGACAAATTGCTACGGACGATCACCAAGTCGACGGGCCTTCCCTGCTCCGCCGGGCTAGCTACAACGCGTCTCGTCGCCAAAGTTGCATCCGATCAGGCCAAACCTCGCGGTCTTGTGTGGGTGGCACCGGGCCAGGAAGCGCGGTTTCTTGCCCCACTTGCTGTGCGAAAGATTCCGGGCATCGGCGAGGTCACAGAACGCGCACTGCGCGCACTCAGTATCGAGACCGTGCAGCAATTGGCCGCGATTCCACAGGAAAAGCTCGAGAAGGTCTTCGGCCAATGGGGCGATGCGCTCTATCGCAAGGCGCGCGGCGGCGATTCCTATGAGTTCGTCATCGACGCCGAGCCAAAATCCATTTCGCACAATCACACATTTGGAGAGGACACGAACGACACGGAAGCGCTGCACGCATTGCTCAGTCATTTGTCGCAAAAAGCTTGCAAGCGCCTTCGCGAAGCCGGCCTGGCCACGCGGACGCTGACCCTAACGATCCGCTACGCTGGTTTCGACACGCACACGCGCGCGAAAACTCTTTCAGAACCGACGCGGCTCGACGCCGATATCTTTCGCGTTTTTCAAATGCTGTTTGCCGAGCATCGCGACATGAAACGAAAAATTCGCTTGCTCGGCGTGAGCCTCAGCGGCCTGACGCACGGGGGAGAGCAGCTCGATCTTCTCGAAGCGGAACGCCGCGAGAGGCTTGAGAAACTGACGCGCGCCACGGACAAGCTGCGCGACCGTTTTGGTTTTGGAAAAGTGCAATTTGGCGGCTCACTGCGCGCGGACGGCTCCAAGAACGAGCGCGACGAACCGGGATTGTCTACCTTAGGAAGGGCAAACCTTAAGAAGTCGAGTGAGTCGTGATGCCAGTCACGACGAATCGGGCTGGATAACCTATACTGCTCGCATGAGTCCCGTAACACCTCCTTCTGGTACCGCAGCTCATATCCGTGGCGGCAAACTTTCCGGATTCTGGCAACGCATCAGCGAAGGCCGCCGGATTGACGAGTTGTGGTCGCAGTTCACGGCAGACGCGCGCGCCAGCTATGGGTTCTATATGACGGATGCCGTCGCCGAAGACATGGTGAACCGTCGAGGGCGGCCTCGATTCGTGCGGATTGCCAAGACTTTGTTCTGGTCGCTGGTGATGAAGCTGACGCCCGCGCGACGCGTGCTTTTGATTATCGCCTTCGTGCTGCTAGTGAGTTCAGGCTTCCATTTTGAGTTCAGCAACGATGTGAAGGGCGATTTCAATTTCACTTTTGTCACTGTGCTGCTGCTTCTATTGTTGCTTGCGCTGGAGCTCGCCGACAAGGTGACGATGAAGCGCGACCTGGAGATCGCGCGGGAAATTCAGACTTGGCTTGTGCCGTCCAAACCGCCGGAAGTGGCTGGTGCGGACATCGCCTTTGCTTCGCGCCCGCAAAATTCCGTCGCCGGCGACTATTACGATGCGTTCTATCCAACCGTAAGCGCCGAAGAAAAAGGAAAGCTCATGCTGGTGATTGCGGATGTGGCGGGAAAGAGCATTCCGGCCGCGTTGCTGATGGCCACGCTGCAGGCCAGCTTGCGCACCATCGCTGGCGAAGGCGCTGCTTTGGGAGAGCTTGTTGTGCGCCTGAATCGTTACGCCAGTGCGCACAGCCTCGATGGCCGCAGGTTCACTACTGCCGTGTTCGCCGAGTATGAACCCTCATCTCGGCGCCTTGTCTATGTAAACGCTGGCCACAATCCTCCGATTCTACGCCGGGCAAATGGAGACAGCGAAAAGCTGGAGGCTGGTGGCTTGCCGCTGGGAATTGATGCCGGAGCCACCTACGATACAGCAGCCATCGAGTTAAAATCTGGCGACGCGTTGATTTTTTATACGGATGGAGTCGTTGAAGCATTCGATGATAAGAGCCAAGAATTTGGCAACGACCGCTGGCTTACAGCCATCCGCGCCCTGCCAGATTGGAACGCCCAAGAATCGCTGCAATTTCTGATGAGGCGCGTTGACGATTTCGTGGGCACGACGCGGCAGTCCGACGACATCACCTGCCTCGTTTTCCGCTGCAGGTAATCGCACCAAGCAACTTCTAGCAGAAACCCAACATTACACATCTCTCCCCTTTGCTGCCGCGACTGTCGCATAATCGCATCGTGACGCCTCGCGAGCTCGCCAATTCGATCTGCGACACTTTGCAGCGCAACGGCCATCAGGCCCTGCTCGTGGGCGGTTGTGTGCGCGACCTACAGCTGGGCCGGGAACCCGCTGACTATGACATCACCACAGACGCCACACCGGAGCGCGTGACGGAATTGTTTCCGGAGAGCATTGGTGTCGGCGCGCAGTTCGGTGTCGTGCTCGTGCCGCGCGATGGGCTGAAAGTGGAAGTCTCGACGTTTCGCTCCGACGTGGGCTACTCCGACGGACGGCACCCCGACCTCGTGGTCTACTCCAAAACACCAGAAGAAGATGTGCAGCGCCGCGATTTCACAATTAATGGTTTGTTGATGCGGCATGACACCGGCGAGATTCTTGATTTTGTAGGCGGTCAAGCCGATTTAAAGGCCGGCGTGATTCGCGCAATCGGCGAACCGGACCGCCGATTTGCGGAAGACAAGCTGCGCATGTTGCGCGCTATCCGGTTTGCAGCGCGATTTGGGTTCGACATCGAGCACAAGACGTTTGCCGCGATTCGCCGCCATGCAGGGGCGGTCACCGACGTTTCCGCAGAGCGTCTTCGCGATGAGCTCACCAAACTACTTACGGAAGGTGCGGCGCGGACCGGATTCGAATTGCTCGAAAAGTCCTGGTTGCTCTCGATTGTGCTGCCAGAAATCGCAGCGATGAAGGGCGTACCACAGCCGCCGCAGTTTCATCCCGAGGGCGACGTCTGGATCCATACGCTTCTGATGATCGAGCAACTTCCGTCAGGGACCTCGCCGACACTGGCGTGGGGGGTGCTTCTTCACGACGTGGGTAAGCCTCCGACCTTCAAACCAGCTTCGCAAACTGGCGACCGCATTCGTTTCGATCATCATGTCGACGTGGGAGTGCGTATGGCAGAGGCGATTTGCCGGCGGTACAGGTTCTCGAACGAAGAGACGGAGCAAATCGTTGCGCTTGTTGCCAACCACATGCGATTCATGGCAGTGGATCAGATGCGGACCTCGACGCTGAAGCGATTTGTGCGGCTTCCCCATTTTGAGGAGCACCTTGAACTTCACCGGTTGGATTGCCTATCAAGCCATGGCAATCTGGATTCGTATGGTGCGGTGCAACGCTTTCTGGCAGAAACGCCGGCTGAGCAGGTTCGTCCACAGCGTGTCCTAACGGGTACTGATTTGAGTGAAATGGGCTATATCCCTGGACCGGTATTTAGCGAGATATTAAGGGCGGTGGAGGACGCGCAGCTTGAGGGACGAGTTACGACCAAGGAAGAGGCTGAGGATTTTGTGCGGAAGAGATTTAGCATGAGGAAAGCAAAGACCTGAGATCGAGGGATTTCTGTACGGATGGATGGACTGAGAGAAAGAAGCAGGTGAAGAGTGGAAATGGCTCATAAGCATATCATTACAATGGAGTTACATGGACATTTGCGAGGGAACGGAAGATGTGCTAGAATATGAGCTCGTTACGCTAAGATTTCATGCTAATTGCCGTTGCATTTCTCCGCACCCTTTTGTTATAGCCAGCATCTAACGTTCGTAAGCGCAGGAACATCTTGCCTGCGCCCGGATTTAGGGGACACTCAATATGGCCGAGAAAAAGTATTCGGTGCCAGAGATTCTAGCGATCCTGCCGGTTCGGGATACAGTCCTGTTTCCTGGGGCTGTTCTGCCCTTAACGGTAGGCCGGGAGAGCTCGCTGGCCCTTGTAAACTCGCTAGAAGGCGAGGAGAAACTGTTGGGGGTTGTAGCGCAGCTGGACCCTCGAATCGAAGATCCTGCCGCCGCGGACCTCCACAAGGTCGGTACACTGGCAAAGGTTCACAAGACCGTCAAAATGCCCAACGGGAACGTGGTTATTTTCCTGGAAGGCCTGCAACGCGTAAACGTCCTGGAACTGATCGGCTTGCGGCCGTTTCTGCGGGCGCGCGTCGAATCGCAGCCCGAAATTACAGGGGAAATGGATGCGGAGCTCGAGGCTCTGCAGCGCAACGCGCAGGACCTCTTTCGCGACGTGGTAAGCCACTCACCGCAACTTTCGGACGATCTGCAATCCGTCGCAATGAACATTGATGACCCCGGCCGCCTGGCGGACTTTATCGCCGGGACGCTGCCGTCGCTCTCGACGCTTCTGCGCCAGGAGCTGATCGAAACGCCGAGCGTGCGCAAGCGGCTCGAAATGCTGATCCGCGAACTCTCGAAAGAGCTGGAAGTGCTGGAGCTGCGTTCGAAAATTCACGAGCAGGTACAAGAGCAGGTGGGCCAGAACCAGCGCGAGTACCTGTTGCGCGAACAAATGAAAGCCATCCAGAAGGAACTCGGCGAATCCGACGATTCCACGCAAGAAATCGACGAGCTCCGCAAGAAAGTGGATGAAGCCGGAATGACGGCTGAAGCAAAGAAAGAGTGCGACCGCGAACTGAAGCGTCTTGCAAAAATGACGCCGGCGTCCGCGGAATACATGGTTTCGCGCACCTATCTGGAGTGGATGACATCTTTGCCGTGGGCAAAGTCTTCCGGTGTCAGTGAGATCGACATCGCCAAGGGCAAGCAAATTCTTGACGAAGATCACTACGATTTGGCGAAGGTGAAGGAACGGATTCTCGACTACCTGGCGGTGAAGAAACTCCAGCCAGGGATGAAGGGGCCAATCCTATGCTTTGTCGGGCCTCCTGGCGTTGGTAAGACTTCGCTGGGGAAGTCCATCGCGCGGTCGCTGGGACGCAAGTTCGTGCGCATCGCCCTGGGCGGCATGCACGATGAGGCGGAAATCCGCGGCCACCGGCGTACTTATATCGGCGCACTGCCCGGTCAAATCATTCAAGGACTGAAGCGGGCAGAGTCGAACGATCCGGTGATGATGCTCGACGAAGTCGATAAACTGGGCCGTGATTTCCGCGGCGATCCGTCCTCGGCGTTGATGGAAGTGCTCGATCCGGAGCAGAACAATGCGTTCCGCGATCACTACCTTGACGTGCCGTTCGATCTATCGAAGGTGCTGTTCATCGCCACGGCAAACTGGATGGATCCCATCCCGGAACCGCTGCGAGACCGCATGGAGATCATCGAACTTCCCGGGTACACCGGCGAAGAGAAGATCCACATCGCGCACAAATATCTGATCCCCAAGCAAGCCCTGGAACATGGGCTGAAGGTTGGAGAGCAGATTGAGTTCTCAGACGAGTCGCTGCGGGAAATCATCCACAGCTTCACGCGAGAAGCAGGCGTGAGAAACCTTGAACGCGAAATCGCGACGATCACGCGCAAGCAGGCGCGGAAGATCGCCGAAGGCAGCCTGGAAAAGATGCAAGTTACACCGGAGATCGTCCGCGAATACCTGGGCGTGCCAAAGTTCCGGACAGAGAAAGAGGTCGAAGAGCGCGTCAAGAAACCCGGCGTAGCTGTTGGCCTGGTGTGGACGCCGGTCGGCGGAGACATCGTCTTTATTGAAGCCAGCCGCATGCGCGGCGGGAAGCAGTTCACGATGACCGGGCATCTGGGCGAGGTCATGCAGGAGTCGATGACCGCGGCGCTTACGTGGACGCGAGCGAATGCGGAGCGGTACGGCATCGATCCGGACTTCTTCCGCAAGCAGGACATCCACATTCACGTGCCGTCGGGCGGCGTGCCGAAAGATGGCCCGTCCGCTGGGGCGGCGATGGTGACGGCGCTGATCAGCCTGCTCACGGGGCGGCCCGTGCGCGACCGGTTGGCGATGACCGGCGAGATGACACTCTCCGGCGTCGTGCTTCCGATCGGGGGCGTGAAGGAAAAAGTCCTCGGCGCAAAGCGCGCGGGGATCAAGGAAGTGCTGTTGCCGGCCGACAACGAGCCGAACGCTGTAGCGGATCTTCCGCCGGACATTCTCGGCGATATCAAGATCACCTACGTGCACAATCTCGATGAGGTGCTGGAACACGCACTGTCTAAGGAAGCCGTGGTGCCGCCAATCGTGCCTCAGCCGGAACCGAAGCCGAAGCGCGTGGGCCCGGAAAGTCCGCGGGCGATTCACTGATTGCACCTGAGACCGTTGTTAAAGCAAGAAAAAACAAAAAAGCTCAGCGATATTTGCTGGGCTTTTTCTTTTCAGCAAGACGCGCGGGTAGGAATGCAACCGCTGCTGCCCTCCTGCTACCATGGTTGCCACGGATGGCTCGCTGAAAAACAATTGAAGCGGACGCGCCTGTCGAATTGGCGCAACGGCTTACGGAAGGGCTCGAGCGGGAGCGAATTGTTCCGCGATTCGTCGATTCCTATGTTGTGGAGCACGGGCGATACGCGTTGCAGGTCCACGCGTCACTCTATCGCGATCTGCTCGAATTGTTGCAGCGCGAAGCGCTGCTCGCGGTGATGGCGCGCGCGCTGGAAATCACTTACGCCGAACCGCTGCCTGCGGGCAGAGCGAAACCACGCCCCATGTTGCGAAAGGACGCCGCGGGCTTTCGCCGTAAATTGCTGGCAGCGCTGGTCCGCCAGAAAAAATGGAGTGCGGGAGACGCGCTCGACTTTCAAGCGGACCTGCAAATATACGAGGATCTGCTTGCGCGCAATAGTTCGGCGCGGCGAAACCGCAAGCCATTTGAAGCAGCCAGCCATCCATTCGTCGACCGCTGCGCATTCCTTCTTGATTCACCCTTTCTGGAAAAAGCGCGAATTGCCGCCAGCCGCGCGCTGAACGAGCTTGAAAATCTTGCCGCGGTGGTTACCGGGACAGTTTTGCATGCGCCACAGACGGCGCCGGAACGCGTAAAGCGTTAGAACTCGAAGACGCCGGTGCTACTGATCGAGGGATTCCGCGGAGAACAGCCGCTGGCCGGCCAGGGCGTAGTAAAACGCAAGCAGGGCAATGGCGACGATCGTCACCATGCCAGTGACGGCTCCGGACGCGTACCAGCGGCTTAGATGCGAGGTCATGGGGAAGACGACGAGTATGTTTTGCACAACGAGGCCCACCACTAACGCGAGCACGCCGAAGCGTCGCAGGACCACATAGATCGACAACCAAATCACCACCGATGCCAGGAAGGTGACCCAGGCGTAGTCTCCTCCGGTGTTGCTGACGGCGCCCAAGAAAACGATCACCAGCGCCGCAACCCAGTCCTTCCTAACGAGAAAACGCAGCAAAAAAAGAATAAAGAAAATACCCAACGCATAAAGCACGTAAATCCAGGTGTAAGCCAAGACAAAACCGAGGACCGGGCGAATGCCGAGAAGCGTTTCCATGGAGGGCGTGCCGGGCTCCGGTGGAAGCCTCCCGAAGAGCGGAAGGAGAAGATTGTCTGAAGACTCGAAGAGGGCCAGCAGAACGCCGTATGCCGTGCCAATCAGAACGTCGCGACCGACCAGGGGATCGCGAATCTTCCCGCCGATCAGGCGCGTCCAGGAAATCAACGTGTGTGGATCGCGGCGGCGGACGAACGGTTCGAGAGCGAAATATAGAAGCCGGGCAAAGGAGGAGATAAGAAAGGCCCATGCGAGCCCTAGGATGGTGACCTGGAATTCGTTGGTCGAAGCAAGATGATGAGCGCGCAGGGCCCACATGGCTAGAAACACAAGAAAAAGGAAATTTCCCAAACGCGTTGAGCCGGCTTCGTCACCGCGCTTCAGCCGACGGTTGCGCCGGACAACGAGGGCGCTGCCGAAGACGAGGGCGGCAAATATCAGGATGCCGATGATGTTGGCCAACTTTTGGTGTGTCGAGGGTTGGAAGGCCTGGTCTCGCTCCGGCTTGTTCCAAGGGTAGAGGACTCGGAAGAAAACCGGCCTGTCTCGGTAGGCAGCGGCCTCCACGCGCTCCGTGACACCGGCGGGGAGTTGCCGTGTCCACGCTGCCCGCGTGTCGGAATAAAAAAGAGGAGTCCATTCGGGGGCAACGGGCGTAAATGCAGTCGGATCGAGGCCCGCAGCGGCGAACAGGGCGGACCAATCCGGAGCAGCGGCAGGACCGCCCAGCGCGTCGTGCTCCGGTGGAAGGCGTTTGAAGAATATCAAACGGCCTCGAGAATCGGTCATGACCGTGATCATGCCAGTTACGTCCGTCGGGGGGTCCGACTGCGTGACGATTCCGGAACCGGCGGAATTGAAGAAATTTAACGACTCCAGCTCGCGCGGACTCTGGCGATACCAGAACAAAATCGTCGCGGGACGATCGGAGGAAAGGCGCTGCCAGCGCGTTTGCGATTTGTCGTGATCCTGGATGTAGTCGAGATAGTCGCCGTCGGAGGTGAATCCATAGGCGCTGTCCGCGGGCGCTTCCGAGAACCCAAGTTGCTGGATGATTTCCTGAGTGCGCGCGAGAAGAACTTCGGACGGTTTGTCCAGCGGCGTCAGGTTGTGCACTTTGTATCGATCAGCCACAAACATATTGGCCAAGAGGCTCAGCAGCACCGTTGCAACAAGCGCCATGCCAAGTCGCGGCTTTATGCCTTCAGTGGCGCCGGCGGCGGCAACCATTTCTGGGGACGGGGTTTCACCGGCAGCCAGCGCTGCCGCGAGAGGATCACCGCCGGGGAGCGCGGCGGCGACTTGCAAGGCCGAACCGGGGCGCTTCGTTGGATCGCTCTCCAAGCAGCGGAGGATGACGCGCTCGATCAAAGGATCGAGATCGCGCACGAGAGTCGAAGGGTTGGTTATCGTGCCCTGTTCCCGGAGCTTTATGAGCTCGGGAAGTGTGGAAGCTTCGAAGGCGCGCTTTCCGGTGAGGATTTCGTAAAGGATCAAGCCGAGCGAGTAGATGTCGCTCCTGGCCGTGACTTCTTTTCCGGCAAGTTGTTCTGGGGCCATATAGGCGGGCGTGCCTGCGCGGATATCCGCGCCCTGAATGCTTGCGGCGATACCCGCGAGGCCGAAATCGGTTATGCGAATTTTCCCGGCGCCATCCAGCATGACGTTGGCGGGCTTGAGGTCGCGATGGATGACGCCGCGCTCGTGTGCCGCGGCAAGGCCAGCGCAAATTTGGCGCGCGACTTCCGTCGCTTTGTCGGGAGAAAGTCTGCCGATGCGACGGACGACCGAAGCAAGGTCCTCACCGTCGACGAATTCCATGGAGAGAAAAGGCACGCCGTCGGCGTCACCGATATCGAAGACGCGGCAAACGTTCGGATGGGAGACTTGGCGGGCGATGCGGACCTCGGAATGAAATCGCGACAGAGTGGCAGCATCTTGCGAGAGGGTTTCGGGAAGAAACTTGATGGCAACAAGTTGACCGAGCGTCAAGGTCTTCCGCGCGGTAGACTTCGCCCATGCCGCCACGGCCGGCCATGGCCACAACGCGATAGCGCCCGGCAATCATCTGACCCGGTGTGAAGCGCCCGCCGCCGATTGGGTCGGAACTTGTTAGTTTCGTGGCGCTGCCGGAGGGTGTGTGCGGAGACCGAGCCGGAAGAGGCGACGAAGAAGGTTTGCGCGAGGTTGCAGGAGGCGCAATGGTCTCTTGCTCGACATTCAGATCGTCGGAGTCGATGGTCGCCGCGGCACTCAGATCGATAGATCCGCCGCACGAGGAGCAAAACCGACCCGTGGAGGAAACCTGTGCGCCGCAGGAAGAGCAGTACATGGGAAGGCGAGATTCTATCACCGCGGGACAGCTTGCCGCGATGGCACGCGGTGAAAATTACGAGATGCGCTCGACTTGGACGGCAGTGCCGTAAGCCAGCACTTCGGTCACGCCCTGCATCACTTCCGTGGCATCGTAACGCAGGCCGATGACCGCGTTTGCGCCATGTTCGCCGGCATGTTGCAGAAGCAATTCGAAAGCGTCTTCGCGGGTCTTCTCGCAAAGATTCGTGAGAATCGTAATGTTGCCGCCGACGATGGTCTGCAGAGCCGCTCCAAGGTTTCCGATCACGCTGCGCGACCTGACGATTATGCCGCGCACAATTCCGAAATTTCGAACGATGCGGTAGCCCGGAATTTCAAGTCCCGACGTCACCATGGAAAAATCCACGCGATTGGGCATCTTTGTATCTCCTTAAACCGGACGTTTACCGGTGCGATTCTACCTTGGCATGCGGCCATGCGCGAGCACTGCCTGTCTGCTATTCTCGAATGGCGTGGAAATCTTATTCTATATTCTGGCGATCTCACAGATCCTATTGGGTCTGTATCTTGTCGGACAGGGACTCCAGTGGCTGGGGTACGCGCGGCGGCGCATACATACTGATCCGGGTTTCTATTCGCCCAAAGTTGCGGTGCTCTGCCCATGCAGAGGCATCGAGCCTGCTCTGGAGCGAAACCTGGTTTCGCTTACCGAATTCGCCTACCAAAACTACGAGATTTTCTTCCTGATCGCCTCGGCCAGCGATCCGGCCTACAGCATCGTGAAGCGCGTTGCGTCGCAGTCCCACCCAAAAGCTCATGTGGTGGTTACGGAAAAACCAGACGGGTGCGGAGAGAAAGTGAACAATCTGCGCCTGGGAATCCTGCAGTTGCCGCCGGAATTCGAGGTGCTCACTTTCGTTGACTCGGACGGTCGCCCTGGAAAGCAGTGGCTGCACCACATGGTCGCTCCATTGACAGATTCCAGCATCGGAGCCACGACCACCATGCGCTGGTTGATTCCGAACCGGAATAACTTCGCAACGGCGCTACTCGCCGCGTGGAATGCTCCCATTGTCACGATGCTCAGCGAAAAAGGAAAGAATTTTTGCTGGGGCGGAGGCACAGCGATCCGCCGGAGCGTGTTCGATCAGGCCGGGGTCGCAGAAGAATGGAAGCACTCCGTGAGCGATGATTACTCGATGACGCGCGCGTTGGAGCGAGCAGGACGCTCGATTGTTTTCTTGCCGGAATGCATCGTGCCTTCTTTTGTGGAGGCAGATTCCACTAGTTTGATGGAGTTTACAAACCGGCAAATTCTAATCACCCGTGTGTACGCGGAAAAGATGTGGGGGATTGCAGCCTGCACTCACCTGCTCTACTGTCTGTCGCTCGTCCTCGGAACGTATCTGACGCTTGGCGACTTTCTGGCGACGCGGCCGGCGTTTCATCTCGCGGCGCTTACTTTCTTGCCGGTGTTACTTTCGATGATTCGAGGAGCTCTAAGAGCGGTAGGTGTCTCAGAAATCCTTCCAATGTACCGCGCGCAAATCGCCAGTCAAGCCTGGATTTATGTGCTGTTGGCCGCATTGATCCCTTTTTTTTACCTGGTGAATTTCATCACTTCGGTGACCACGCGCAAAATACATTGGCGCGGCGTTACCTATGAGCTGATCTCCCCGCAGCAGACGCGGATTCTCGCATATTGAACGTATTGAAGCGCGAGGCATCGGAACTGTCGATTCCCAGGAAGATTTCCACAGGCAGTTTTCCACAGGTTGGAGCAGATCATGGGCCTTTCGGCTCGACGCTTTCATTTGTGTCTAATCCTCCATCGAGGACGGAGTTTTGATGCCGTCAACTACACCTGGCGCTTATTCGAGAAAGGCCTGACTGATGGAAAAATTTCGCCTACCATGCAATTCCTACCGACAAATGACCGACGACTAGTGCGCGGGCGCGGCTAAGTACTCCATTTCTGAATGAGTTGAGCCCCTGTGTCTTCGGAATAGAAAATGCACATACAGCCCGGTTCGGTGTGATCACGCAGGCGAACTGGCAGGGAGCTCCTTCTCGCGACTCGGCGCAGCCTTTCTGAGGATCCAGGCGCCGGGCGCACAGCCCTCTGTTTTGGCTTCTTTCCTGGCCGCTTGCCTACGCAATGCAGCTCGCCTCCTAACGGAGGTTTAATCTAATTAAAATAGCTTCGGTGGTGCGACGAAGCAGCATACTGAGGGGTGCATGTGAAGCTTATCCGCAGAAGTGAAGAGCATCATGCTTTGAGCAATCCCCGCCCAGCAATTCCTCGCGATCATTATTACTTTTATGAAAAGAACACCGGGGTGACCCATTTCCAAGTAGAGGCAGGCCCGGACGGATGTTTTCCCGTGGACCAGGCGGCAGGACTGTTGGCCATGCACTGCATGGTGAGAGGACAGTCGCCGAATGATTACGTGGTCATGGTCAGGGCGGAGAATAACATTTTGGAGGGCCTTACCGAAAAAGCGGAAAAACTCTTGCAGGCGGGACACTCTGTCGGTAGTTCCGTGAAGCTCACTCGCCGCGAGGAAGAAGTTCTAGGCGGGGTGATGAAGAGCTTGGCAAACAAAGAGATTGCCGCGACTTTGAATCTTTCCGAGCGGACGGTCAAATTCCACGTCTCGTCTTTGCTAGCCAAGTTCCGTGTGCGGGGACGCATGGAGTTAGTGCGTGAAGCATCGCGAAACACGCTTGGGACGATGACAATGCCTATGCCGATTGCAACCCGGGAAGCCCGGACGTACGCGCCAGTGCCGCAGAGTTACAACAACGGCTCGCGGGGCGCGGCCGTGGTTCCGTTGGCAAAGCGGTCGATGATGGCCTAGTGCGGACTCCGAGACTGAAACCTGAAGAACAGACAGAAGGCCCGGTTCGATTTAATCGGACCGGGCCTTCGTGTTTTGTCCCCAGGCGTTTCGATGAAGTTTACTTCTTCGCGGCAGCGAAAAGTTGAGCGGCGGAGTCCCAATTGACGACGTTCCACCAAGCCTTGATGTAATCGGCCCGCAGATTCTGATACTTCAGGTAATAGGCGTGTTCCCAAACGTCAAGACCGAGGACGGCTTTGCCGCCGAGCAGAAACGGAGTGTCCTGATTCGGCGTCGAATCGATCGCCAGCTTGCCGTCCTTGACGATGAGCCAAGCCCACCCGGAACCGAAGCGGCCGACTCCCGCGGCGGCAAATTTGGCCTGAAACTCCGCGAAAGAGCCGAAGGCCGACTTGATAGCCGCGCCGAGATCACCCGTGGGTTCGCCGCCCCCGCCCTTTTTCATCTGCGTCCAGAATAGCGAATGGTTCCAATGGCCGCCGGCGTTGTTGCGGACAGCCGCGCGAATGTTCTCCGGGATGGAGTCGAGGCTCTTGAGAAGATCTTCAAGCGACTTCGCTTGAAGATCGGCGTGGCCATCGAGGGCTTTGTTGAGGTTGGTGACATAGGCGCCATGATGCTTGTCGTGGTGGATTTCCATGGTCTTGGCATCAATGTAGGGTTCGAGTGCGTCGAATGAATAAGGCAGCGGTGGGACGGTAAATGCCACGGGTTTTTCCTCCAGTTTGAGATTCGATTCAAAATTCAATGCGGTGCCGGAGCGCAAAGCTGCAGAGGCGCGGCTGCTTACTCCAACCAATCCCGCTCCAACAATCCCGGTATTAACCAGAAATTTTCGACGATTCATAGGTACCTCCTGGGGCGAGGAGGATAGTCAACAAGGGACAGTAACATGCTGCCCAAAAAGGCGAAAGTATCATACTGCACATTACCGAGACGCCTCAATGAGAGGCGCTTGGAGAGCAGGCTTGAACGCGAGTAATTCACCACAATTATTGGATGCGCGAAAGCGCCCATTGGGCAGATTCCGCGACGAGCGGCTCGCTCGAGGCTGAGAGCTTTTTCAGGAGCGTGCGAATCCTTTCGTGCTCGCCCGAACCGGACGCGGGGGCGGAATTACCAAGGGCAATGCAAGCATTTCGCACCATGCCGCGCCATTTTGTACGTCTTATTGGACTCCCGCGAAAGACTGTCCGAAATTGTTCTTCGTTCATCGCGGCCAGCCACTCGAGCCGCGGCAAAAACAGAGATTCTTCTCCTGCGCCTTCTGAAGCGGCGGGAAAAAGTTCTCGTGGCTGCCCTTCTGTGGCCCGTGAAAAAGTTCTTGGCTCAAATTCAGGAGCCTGCGTAACAGGGGCACGCCGATTCCACGGACAAACGTCCTGGCAAATATCGCAGCCGAAGACGTGACGACCCATCGGTTCGCGCAAGCCTTCCGGAATGCTTCCGCGGAGCTCGATCGTTAAGTAGGAAATGCAAAGGCGTGCATCCATCACGTAAGGCTGGACGAGTGCTCCGGTGGGGCAAGCGTCGATGCATCTGGTACAAGAACCGCAGAGGTCCTGCGGAGGCAGCTCTGCCGGACCCAGCGTGGGTGGAATATCAAGGGTTGTAAGAATCACACCGAGAAAAAACCAGGACCCAAGCTTTACGTTCAGCAAAAGCGTATTTTTCCCGAGCCAGCCCAGCCCCGCATGCTTGGCAAAGACGCGCTCATGCAAGGGCCCAGTATCGGCGTAAATGCGTGCTTCAAAGGATTCGGTGAAGCGTTCAGAGAGGCTGCTCGCCAGTCTCTGGAGTTTCTGTTGGAGCACCTCGTGGTAGTCCTGACCCCAGGCATAACGGGAAATCCAGCCGCGGGGCTCTGTGCCTTTTGGCGGAAGAGCATCGACAGATCGCGGTGCTGGAGAGTTGTAATTCAAGGCGCAAACGATCACGCTGCGGAGCCCGTGCATTACGCTTTGCGGATTGGTGCGGCGCGGGTCAGACAGATATTGCATCTCGCCGGCATAGCCGCGCGCGAGCCACTCTTTCGTCAGGTCCAACTCCGGAAAATTTTCCGCGCGAACGATTCCGCAGAGGTCAAACCCCAGGGCGTTTGCCCTCTCGACGATCCATGCGGTTTCGGAGGCGTTCATCATGGATGTGATGTCTGAAGAACCATAGAAAGATTGTGCCGCGGGAAGACGCTCGACGCGAGCGCTGGATTGCGCGTGAGACTCGGCTTCCTGTCAGCGGCAGGGAAGATTACTGGAAACTGCGCAGTGCAGTGCTCTCGTCGGTGTAAACGTCGAAGACGGTGTATAGCTTTGTGAGCTGGAGTAGATCATGCACTTTTTTCGTCAGGTGTAGCAGCTTCAGCTCGCCGCCGCGGCCCTTCGCGGTTGTGTAAGCGCTGACGAGCTCACCGATGCCAGAACTGTCGATGTAATCCACGTCTCCGAGATTGAGCACGATGTGGGTCCGCTTATCGTCGAGCAGGCCGCGGACGGTCTTGCGTAGCAGGGCGCTGCCTTCCCCCAGCGTAATGCGGCCGCTGAGATCCACGACAGTGGCTTCACCAGCATCTCGGTGTGTTGCGCGTAATGCCATGATCTTGTCTAGGCTCCTTGGTGCGGGGAGGCGTCCTTGCTGCCTTGGCCATTCGCCCCCGGTTTCTCTTGGAGAGGTAGCTTTTTCGCCATGACTATTTCCGCGCCCCCCGTACGTCCGGGCACCACGTCGAACTCGTCCATAAAGGCGCGCATCAGGAAGATACCGCGGCCGGAAGTGCTCAAAAGATTCTCTTCGGCCAACGGATCCGGCACGTTCGAAAGGGTGAATCCTGTGCCTTCATCCAGAACGTGGATGATCATTTTGTCGCCGATGAGATCCACGGCCAGATGAATCTTTTTCTCCGGTCGCTCCTGATTGCCGTAGTGAAATGCGTTGATGACGCCCTCGCGCACGCTCATTCCAATCTTGTAGCAATCATCCTCGCCGAAACCTGCCGCCTCGGCTACGCGGAGACACATCTCCTCAGCAAGATTTACGCTTTCGACTTGTGTCTCCAGCGTGATTTCGAGGTGCTTAGGGTCTGTGGCCATGCAAGGCTCGCTGCCACAGGCAAATTACACCCAAGGGAGCGCACCTATCGGTAACACAGGGGCTAAACCTAAGTCAATGGAGCACTTGACGTAGATCAAAAAGATGTTGGCTGGCGGCCGATTGGGCAAGCTGACCCAAAACAACGGCTGAGAGGGCAATTGTCCTCCGGCTATGCCCAGTAGGAGCGGTCGAGCGTGCGGTATTGGATGGCTTCGCTCAGGTGGCGGGGATCGATATTCTCTGAGGCGTCCAGGTCCGCGATTGTCCGTGCTACTTTCAGGATGCGGTCGTGAGCGCGTGCGGAAAGGCCCAGCCGGGTGATTGCATTTTCGAGCAGTTTCTCGCCATCAGCGGAGATTGCACAATGCTTGCGAATCATTTTAGGCATCATCTGGGCATTCGCATAAGTCTTCTTTTCCGCGTGGAAGCGCTCGAGTTGCCGCTCACGCGCCGCAATCACGCGCTGGCGAACGAGCGCAGAGTCCTCGGAAGAGGATGGAGCACGTAGCTCTTTGTACTTCACTGCGGGGACTTCGATGTGAATGTCGATGCGGTCCAGAAGAGGCCCGGAGATCTTGGAGACATAGCGTTGGATCATCGGCGGCGTGCAGTGGCACTCCCGCATGGGGTCGCCAAAATAGCCGCAGGGGCAGGGATTCATAGCCGCGGCCAGCATGAATCGCGAGGGGAAGGTGACAGACACGGCTGCGCGGGAGATGGTCACGGCGCCGTCTTCGAGGGGCTGGCGCATGACCTCGAGCACGTTGCGCTGAAATTCCGGCAGCTCATCGAGAAAGAGCACCCCGTTGTGGCCAAGTGAAACTTCGCCCGGGCGCGGGACAGCGCCGCCCCCGATTAATCCCGCGTCACTGATTGTGTGGTGCGGCGAGCGAAACGGCCGTGTGCCCACCAGGCCACGACTGTCCTCGAGAACGCCTGCAACGCTATGAATCCTTGTTGTTTCGATGGCTTCGTCGAGCGACATCGGCGGCAGAATGGTGGGGATGCGTTTGGCGAGCATGGTCTTGCCCGCGCCGGGGGGGCCGATGAACAAGATGTTGTGGCCGCCGGCGCACGCAACCTCAAGCGCGCGCTTCGCCGCTTGCTGACCGTGTACATCGCGGAGGTCGACGGCATATTGCGCTGCTTCCGAGAGCATCTGCTTGGCATCGACTACGACGGGTTGGAACGATTCGGGCGCATTCACCAGATCGACGGCTTGCGGCAACGACTTCAGCGCGAAAACGCTAACGCCATCGACCACCGCCGCCTCGCGGGCATTGGCTTCCGGCACGGCAAGCGACTTCAGTCCAAACTCTTTTGCAGCAAGAGCGGCGGAAAGAGCACCGCGTACTGGGCGCACGCTTCCATCAAGCGATAGCTCTCCGAGGAACATGCATTGGTTTAGTTGCTTGCCGAAGAAATGGCCCATGCACCCGACGAGCCCCAGTGCCATCGGGAGATCGAACGCCGAGCCTTCCTTACGAACGTCGGCGGGAGCCAAGTTGATGGTCACACCCTGGCCATGAGGAAACTCGAAGCCACAGTTGCGGAGAGCGGATTTGATGCGTTCGCGGCTTTCTTTGACGGCATTATCGGGAAGGCCGACGACGTTGAAGTCCTGCATGCGCGCGGAACCCACATCGACTTCAACCTCGACGAGGTAGGCGTCGATGCCGTACACCGAAGCGCTTTGCGTTTTGAAGAGCATAGCAGAGGAAGGCTAGAAAACGCCGAGGGCAGCATAAATCAATGAGATAATATATACCAGAGATAATCGAGGAGCAGGAGTGGCCTTTGCCGCCGCACCGAATTGAACCGCAACCTACGCCCGGTCTACATCCGCCCCTTCCCCAAGGAAGCTCAGCTGGCGTTGAGGGAACTGGAGCCGGCGTCACGTTTCGTTACATTCACTCTGTAGCTCTGGGCCTCCGTGCTTCTGCCCGCGCGAAGCAATCTCCTAGGACTCAGTTCGCGGGCCGATGCCGTAGAGCGTTAAGATGTCCTTTAGGGTGACTATCCCTTCTAGTTTGTGAACATTAGCGCGGTTGACCACGGGGAGGGCGTTCACCTGGCTGGCGCCCATGCGTTCCAGCGCAACACTGATGGGTTGATCCAGGTGAAGATGTGGGAAATCCTCGCCATCGATGAGCTCCTTAAGACGCTTCGGTTCAGGACCCATCGCAGCCGCAGCTTGCTGAACCTTGCCAAAGCTGAGAACCCCAATCAGACCAGCGCGGTCGTCGATCACGGGCCAAGCGTTGGATTCGCTCAAGCGGATCTTTTCGAGAGCTTCCTGCACGGTCATGTCTGCCGACAAAATCTCCTTCGCGGGCCGCAAGGCGAGAATCACTTGTCGATGCCCCTCGAGTTGGCGGGTCTCTGCCGTCGGCAAGTGAATGCCATCCTGGCGCGCCAACGCTTCGTAAATCGGCTGCTTTTGGAACCGCGAAGCAATGAAGAGACTCACCAGATTTGAGATCATCAGGGGGACGATGACCGCATAGTCGCGGGTGATCTCAAAAATCATGACGACGGAAGTCATGGGCGCGCGCACGATTCCGGCAAATGCTGTGCCCATCCCCACGAGGGCATAGGCACCCGGCGTCGCCGCGTAGTTTGGGAATAGGTTGTGGGCCACAGTTCCAATAGCGCCTCCAAGCATGGCTCCCAGAAAGAGGCTGGGGCCGAAAATGCCGCCGGCGTTTCCGGAGGCGTAGCTGGTGGTCACCGCGAAAAGTTTCAGAACCAATAGCAAAACCATAAGCCTGAGCGCCATGCCTCCGTTCAAAACCGCGCCCACGTGCTCGTAACCCACGCCCAGCACTTGCGGAACAAACCAGCCCATGACTCCAACCACCATGCCGCCGACTACGGGTTGGAAAGGAAGCGTCTTGCGGGAAAATTGCAGGAAACGCTTGCGCATTCCGAGCAAGAGCTTTGTAAAAGCCACGGAGATCAGGCCGCCGGCCACACCGAGAACGGCGTAAATGGCGAATTCCCACGGATTGACGAGCTGGTATTGAGGCACCTTAAAAAGCGGATTATTGCCTAGCAGCAGCCGCAGCATGGCCCAGGACGTGGCGGACGCGAGCACAACCGACCCCAGCACCGGCGCGTGAAGGTCTCCTACAACTTCTTCTAGGGCAAACAACACCGCTGCCAAAGGCGTGTTGAACGCGGCTGCGATGGCGGCAGCCGCTGCAACGGGGATGAGCGCTTTCACTTTTTCCGGGCGCAGCCCAAGGTTCCGACCCAAAACGGAAGCGATGCCAGCCCCGACCTGGACGGTCGGCCCCTCGCGTCCCAGTGGAATGCCACTAGCCAGCGTGGCGGAAGTACAGAAGAATTTCCCGAACGCCGTGTCAGCTGTGATGCGGCCTTCGCGTGCGTAGAGCGCTGCCTTCGTCTGCGGGACTCCGCTGCCACGCGCATCCGGAAAGTAGCGGTACAGCAAATACCCCATGAGCAGCGAGCCGGTCACCGGGACAACCAGACGGTGCCACGCGGCTCCGCCAGGAGGATAGAGCCGCGAGCCGAATCGCTCTGTCAACAAGATGAATGTGACGGCCATCAAGCCGACCAGGGCGCCGATCAGCAGCGTCAGAATCAGGAAAACTTGTTCTTCACGTTCCTGAAGTAAGGCGTTCCAGTACCGCGATGGGGACTTCCACCAGCTTGTTTGAATGTGTTCCGAGTCTTCCGTCATTTTATTGGCAGCTCTCTGCGCACGGATAAGATGCATCATCTTGCGGTTTGAGCCTGCGCGTTGTGCATTTCATATAAGCTGCCAGACATGGATTGGAGATCTCTTCTCTCAAGGCATAGCGGGCGTCTCTGTCTCTACTCGCTTACTTGGCAGCAGATATTTTAGCTTCAATGGTTGCTCGCGACGGCGCTCTTCTTCCAAATGCTTGGCGCGCGCCTTCAGTAAGTCATCCAAAGAAATGAGCCCTAGAAATTTTCCGGTGGAGAGTTCGACCACCGGCAATCTCGTCACAGCCTTTTCCGCCATCCTGTATACGACCACACGCAAGATTTCGTCGGGATTTGTTTCGACCGTGCTGGCTCGCACCAAATCTCGCAACGGACGCTGCAACACGGCATCACCTTCTTGTTCTATCCGTTCGCGGATATCGCTCCGCGTTAACACGCCCACGAGCTTACCTCCGGCATCCACGACCGGCAGCAGACGCTGCTTATGAGGATGATTGACGTGAAGTGAGTTCAGTAGGTCGCCGACCTTCGTCTCCGCTGGCAGCACGACGACATTCGATCGCATGACTTCGCGAACAAAAAGAATTTCCAGCGGATCCACCGCGTATTCGCGGCTCAGGTGATACCCGCGCCGGGCGACTTTCTCGGTGAGAATGGACCGGCGCAGAGTCAAAACCGTAAAAGCATGCGCGATCACACTGCCCACAAGAGAGAGGCAAGAAAACATTTGCATCATGCGTCAGTTCAAAGGCAAACACAATGCTTGTGAAAGGTGAGCGCATCGTGCCGCCGAGAATCGCTCCCATGCTGATCAGCGGCCAGAAGCCAGCCCCTTCGTTCGGCAGAAACATCGCTTCGAGGCCTCCGAGCGCTCCGCCCATCATGAGCAGCGGGGCCAGAACGCCGCCCGATGTGCCCGAGCCGAGCGATACAGCCCAGATAAACCACTTCACGAGAAGGACGCCTAAGATCACGCGCGTGGTCACACTGCCCTGAAGCAATGCGCCGATGGTGTCGTAGCCGACGCCCAGAGCTTGCGGAAAAATCAAACCTCCGAGTCCAATGGCGAGGCCACCAATCGCAGGCCACCACATCCAGTGAATTTTGAGATGTTGAAAAGCATCCTCGGCCGCGTACACGGAGAGCGTGAGCAGGGCAGATAGGACTCCCGCCAGAAGTCCAACGAGCGCGCAGCCCAACAATGCCTTGGAGCCGATGAAAAGCGGGTGCTCGGGCACGGGAAAGAGCGGGCCAAACCCCAAAAGGTAGCGCCGAGCCACAGCGGCGACCGCGCTGGCTAGCGCTACGGGTATCAGGCTGCGTGGTTTCCACTCGAAGAGCAGGAGTTCCACGGCCAACAACACGGCGGCGACCGGGGAAGCAAACGTGGCGGACATTCCGCCTGCCGCTCCGGCCACGAGGAGTGTTTTTCGTTCGGCACTCGTCAAGTGGAAGAGCTGCGCGATCATCGAACCAAAGGCGCCGCCCGTCATGATGATAGGACCTTCGGCGCCGAAGGGGCCGCCAGAACCGATCGAAATCGCCGAAGAGAGGGGTTTGAGAAACGCGACTTTCGGCTCGACGCGGCTGCCATTGATCAAAATCGCCTCGATCGCTTCCGGAATGCCGTGGCCCCGGATTCGCTCCGAGCCATACCGCGCCATGACGCCGATGATGAGCGCCCCGCCAATTGGCACGAGGACACTGTAGAAACCAAGATGGTTGCCGGCGGGAGAAACCATCGCAGTGTTCCAGCGGCCAAAATAAAAGAGATTGGTAAATAATCCGATCAGTCTGAGCAGCACCAGTGCAACGAATGCGCAGAGCACTCCTATGATCATCGCCAAGCAGGAGATCGGGACTACACGCAACGTGGTTGTGAAGTCTCCTAACTGTTCCTTGTGGTCGCGAATTGTCCTGTTGGTTTTTTCGTTTGATTTAGTTTTTTGGTCTTCGTCGGTCACGTCTGTCTCGCACTTCCCTCTTGGTTGTTTTCTTTAGGTTGTTGTCGCTGTGCTGTCCACGCTCGAGCAATGCTTCGATTGCGCCGACCAGTGCCTCTCCGCTAGTGCGTAGTTCACTTATGCGGTTCTGGGCCACTTGTTCGAGCAAGCGCTCGCCGCGCGGCAACAGAGAGACGAACACGCGGCGACGGTCGTCCCGGCTGCGGGTTCTGCGCACGTAACCACGCGTCTCCAAGCGGTCGACGAGTTCAACAGCGCTGTGGTGTTTTAGTGCAAGCCGCTCGGCAAGGGTCTGAATGGTCGCCTCGCTATCTTCGGGGAGGCCGCGAATGGCAAGCAGCATCAAGTATTGCTGGGGCTCAAGCCCCACGGCTCGCGCCTTGGCGTCCCCTTCCCTCAAAAAATGGCGAATGCGGTAGCGTAACTCGGCCAGCGCGCGGTACTCGGCGGGCGTGATATCTGGCGACACAAGCTAAGTATATCGTAGTGCGATATACCTTGCCATGCGGCACGACGGAGCGGTTTACTGGGAGTAATAAGCCAAGGGAGTAAAGGGAAAAAAGATCAAAGCAGCTTGCGGAAGGCTTTCTGCGTTTTGTAGTGTTCGTACCCCTGACGTTCGTAAAACTTGTGAGCACGCTCACGAATCACGTTTGATCGCACGGACATGCTCGGGCAGCCGTGTTTGCGGGCCCAATCCTCGGCGGCTTCAAGCAGCCGCGCGCCCGCACCGAGGCTACGCTGGCCTTCGGCGACAATGAGCCCATTCAATTCCGCGCGCGTTCCAACCTCAACAAGATGCGTGACGCTCACGTGCGCCCAGCCAACAACTCCTGTACCCGGGGCTTGCGCGACAAACAAAGCGTTGTTCGATGCCGGCTTCAACCTGCGCAATCTTCCTGTGATCTCCGCCGCCGTCGCTGGATATCCCAGCTGGCCGCTCAGCTCCGCCAGGCGCTGCGCGTCGCTGTTTCGCGCGCGTCGAATTATGACGCCTTGGTTCTCGGCTTTTTTAGCCATCTCTCAGCCCGCTTTCTTGCGCAGCCGCGCCTGTACCGCTTGGCTCTTCAATTCGCGCAGCGCGTCTGCGGCAATCCATCGCGCGGCGCGCGAATCCTGCTGACGGATGCGCCCCGCGGAACGAACCGCTGCCTTGTTGAGGGATAAATTTCTTTTCCCGATATTCCGTAGCGCCCAATTGACCGCTTTTCTAACGAAATTGCGTTCGTCATGCGCCTCGCGCTCAATTACGGAAAGAAAACGCTCGAATCGGGCGTCCTCTGCTCCTTTGTCTTTGTAGCTCAGATATGCGGCCAAGGAAAATGCGGCGCGCTTTTCAAACTCATGCCTCCTGTTGCTCCACTCATAGATTTTGTGCCACGCGGGTTTCGCACCCGCATAAAGATAGCAGCACGCCGCATCGACCACGTCCCAAGAATCGAAGTCGCGCACCCATCGTTCCATCTGCGCCGCGGTGACTTTCTCCGATTCGCCGATCAGCGTGGCAAGGATTCTTGCTTCGTGAATGCCCGTGGACCACAGTTCCTCCGCCAACGCGTGGTCCTTTCCGATGTGCCGCGCGAAAGCGTGGAGCACGGGCGCTGAGATTCCATAGGCTTTCGGAACCCTGACGCCAAAATACGCCAACTTCGCGCGCACGTTAGGATCGGCGAGCTTTTTCAGCTCGCGAAGCGTCGCGGCTTTCGTCCACTTTTGGGAAGTTTTCGTGCGGCGTCCCGAGCTAGAACGTTTTTTCTGAATCGAGGAGGATTGTGACCGGCCCTTCATTCACCAGCTCCACGGACATCATTGCTTGAAAAATTCCAGTCGAAACGCTGACGCCGAGATTCTTAATCGCCACCGCAAACTCTTCGTAAAGCTGCTTGGCCTTCTCCGGCGGAGCAGCGGAGATGAAACTTGGGCGGCGCTGACCGCGCGCGTCGCCGTACAGCGTAAATTGCGAAACGACAAGGGCCGCGCCGCTCACGTCAAGCAGCGAGCGATTCATTTTCCCCTTGTCGTCTTCAAAAATGCGGAGGTTCGCCACCTTCTCTGCCATCGAGGCGGCAATCGCAGAAGTGTCCTCGCGGCCGACGCCGAGCAAAATCATCATCCCGACGCCGATTTCGCCCGTAACGCGTCCTTCGACCATCACGCGCGCGCGGCTCACCCGTTGCACTACGGCCCGCATCCGATGTTCCTATTTGCTAGCTTGCCGCGCCAGCTTTCGCGGCAGCGCAAGCGTCGCACAACCCCTCGGCGCCCGCTGGCACTTTGGGCAGAAATAACTGCTGCGGCCCGCGACAATCGCGCGTCGAATCACCGCGCGGCAGCGATAGCAGCGCTTGCCCTCACGCCCGTAAGCCTTATGGTGCTGTTGATATTCGCCTGGCTGGCCCTCGGCATCAAGAAAATCGGAAATTGACGAGCCGCGCAGGACGATGGCTTTTTCGAGGATTTCACGAAGCACGCGATGCAGTGTTGCAGCTTGACGTTTTCTTAGTGTGGCGCCCAAGCGCGCCGGATGAATTTTCGCTCGCCACAAACTTTCGTCCGCGTAGATATTACCCACGCCCCGCAAAAAGCTCTGATCCAGCAGCAGCGCCTTGATCCGCGCGCGCCGGGAGCGCGTTTGCTCCACAAATTCTTCAGAGCTGATTTCCAGAGGATCAGCCCCGAAGGCGCGCAACTCTTCCGCGAGCGGTCCTGCCGAAAGGTAGGCGAGCCGCCCGAATCGCCGCGCATCCGTGTAGCGCAACTCGCGATTATCGTCGAGCAAGAAACATGCGTGGGTATGTTTTTCGCAAGGCTGCGCCGCAATAATCGGCACGATTTGTCCGGTCATTCCCAGATGCACAAGGAGTGCAGCGGGCTCGGCATCCCCATTGGCGGACGAAGAACCGACGCCGTTTGCGGCAGAAAGCCGAAGCAGCATGAATTTCCCATAGCGTTCGACGGCATCGATTTGCCTTCCCGGCAGGTGTTGCTCGAGCGCAACAGGGTCATCGATAAAATCGGTTTTGCCTAGCCTCACGGATATAATCCGTCGGCCCACAATCGTTCGCCGCAGGCCACGCGCTACTGTTTCGACTTCAGGAAGTTCCGGCATGAGGGTATCACGATCAAAATAACACATCCCTCGCTATGCCGCAGGCGGAGGGCACAAATCACATGAGGCCCGTGATCCCACACTAGTTTTGTAAGTCACTTCTTCTGGTAGTTCGGATAAGGCGGATGCCCCGGAATCACAACCGGATGCGCCTTCAACGCTTCCAGCGTCACTTGGACGGCTCGTTCTAGCTGTGGATCGTGACCGGCCGCAACGGACGCGGGATCGTTCTCCACTTCGATGTCCGGAGCAATCCCGTGATTTTCCACTTCCCACTCCCCGTGCAGGCCAAAGATCGCCACGCGCGGCGCAGTGATGAAGCCGCCATCGAGCAGCGGCGGGTAACCATAAATTCCAACCAATCCGCCCCAAGTTCGCGTTCCGACCAGCGGCCCTACTTTGTCTTGCTTGAACATCCACGGCAAAGCATCGCCGCCGGAGCCGGACATTTCGTTGATGACCATGGTCTTTGGTCCGTAGATTTGAGCGAGCGGTGAGCAGAATTCCTCGCCTTCCCGCGTAATATCACAATTGCGTAGCGGACGCTTGAGCATGTCGATGATGTAGTCGGCAATTTCGCCGCCATGGTTGTAGCGTTCATCGATGACGGCCGCCTGTTTGCCGACCTGCGCAAAGTAATAGCGGTTGAAATTGATGAAGCCGCCCGTAGCAGTGTCGGGAACGTGCACGTATGCGACCTTGCCGCCGCTCATTTGATCAACCTTGCGGCGATTGTCTTCTTCCCAAGCGAGATTGCGGAGCGGAAATTCGCTCGGTAGGGGCACCACGGTCACTTCGCGAGCGTCTTTGCCGTCCGCATTCGGCCCTACCCTGATTTTTATTTGTGTGCCCGCAGTATTCTCAAAGTAGCTGTAAACGTCAATTGGAGGGCGCACTTCGCGGCCGCCCACTTCAAGCAGGTAATCTCCCACTTTGACGTCGACACCCGGCTGAGTCAGCGGCGCGCGCAATTCGGGATTCCAATTTTCTCCGTTGAAGATGCGCGCAAATCGGTAGCGCCCGTTTTCCACCTTGTAGTCGGCGCCGAGGAGGCCGCCCTTGACCCGCTTCGGTTGCGGAACGTCCCCTCCGGCAATGAACATGTGGCCGATGGTGATCTCCCCGAGCATTTCCTCGAAGAGATGGTTTACGTCGGCTCGGCCTCCAGCACCTTTCAAGTAAGGGGCATACTTTTTCTCCGCAGCGGTGATGTTCAATCCGTGATGGTTCGGGTCATACAGGAAGTCGCGCTCGATCCGCCAGACTTCGTGGTACATCTGATTCCACTCGACGCGCGGATCGGTGTAGACCTCCATCCCATCAAGCTTGAGAGCGCCATCTCCCGGCTTGGGTACAACTGCCGTCGCTGCGATGAACCACGGCGCGCTGGGCCCCGGGCCTTGCCGGTAGAGAACCTTCTCGCCGTTCGCCGAGACTACGAACGAACTCACTCCTCCCAGAAATGGCTCGGTCTTCCGTGTGCTCAGGTCGAACTTCGAAACTGAGACCAGTGTCGGCTCTGTCAGGCTCGGCACATCGGGAATTTCACTAAGAAACAACACACCGCTCTTGCCTACGTCCAGCCCGATGTAATTTGCGGCCTTGATCGGCATCGCCACGATTCGCTGGCCGATTCCGTCCAGGTCGAATGTGACTTTTACTTCGTCCTTCTTTTCGCCTTCCTTTTTCTCGCTTTCTTTTCCTTTTTCCGCGCTCTTGTCGGCTTCCTTGGCTTTATCTTTGTCAGCATCCTTGCTCTTCTCGTCGCTCGCGGCTTTCTCTTCATCGCTCTGGGGTTCAACGGGAGAGGGATCGCCCTTCTTCAATACGACTGCATAGATGCTTCTCGAGACCGGATGCTGAAAGCTCGAAAGATCGAGCCACCCGATGGAAAGTCCGAGGTCCGTGCTGGCCGCGAAGTAAATCGATTTCCCATTCTTGTCAAATACCGGATAGCGCGCGTCGCTGGTTCCGTCCGTGATCTGCGATTCCTTGCTCGTTTCCAGCGAGTACACGAAGACGTTCCGCATGTGGTTTTCTAAAAACTTCGCATAGGTCAGCCACTTGCTGTCCGGGGACCATGTCTCATTCATCGTGGAGGACGGATCCTCATAGCGGTCCGAGGTCACCTTCACCGGCGTTCCTTTTTCCACGTCCACATACCAGAGATTCATGCGCTTGTCCGTGTAGGCAATCTTCTTGCTGTCTGGAGACCACAGAGGTCCGTAGAAAAACGAAGGAGGATTGCCGAGATTGATTTTTCTCACGGCGCCCAATCCGGTTTGATCCACGACGTGCAGAGCATATTCGCCGGATTCGTCGGAGAAAAACGCGATCGACTTCCCGTCTGGCGACCACGCAGGATCACGTTCCGCCACAGCAGTGGTGCGTGTGAGGTTTCGTACGTCGCCCTTCTCAGCCGGAACGGTAAGAATTTCGCCGCGCGCTTCGAACACTGCCCGCACGCCAGTCGGCGAGATTGCGGCGTTGTGAATTTTGTCCCCCGCTTTTTCATAGTGCGGACGTGTTGCCGGTAAATCGCCGGAGATGTGAATCGCGACTTTGCTCGCTTTTTCGGTTTTCAGATCGAGTGTGTAAATGCCGCCGAATTGTTCGTAGACGAGTGCATCCGGGCCGGCAGATAGTGATTTCAGGTCGAGTCCTTTGTTGTCCAGCACCTGCTTCACCGTTTTCGACTTGGTGTCGTAGGCAAAAATCGTGACGGGGCCTTTGCGATCCGATAGGAAATACACCGTGTCGCCAACCCACACGGGATCGTCGTCATTCGAGTTGTCGCGAGTCACTTTCTCGAGTTGCAAGTCGCTCAGGCGAAGCAAATAGACTGGGGTAGTCTGGCCGCCGTGATACCGCTTCCAGGCAGTTTGCCACTTCAGGTTGGGCACATACGCGATGCGCGCGGCATCCGGCGAATACGAAGCCGCTTCGCCGCGCCACATGGGCAGAACTTCAGGAACGCCCCCTTCAACCGGCACTGTGTACAGGCGGTCAAAGTCCGCGTACGCTTCGCGGGCTGAACTGATCAGCACTTTCTTGCCGTCCGGAGCCCACCCGACAACGACGTCAGGATCCGGATGCCAGGTCAGACGCTTTGGTTCGCCACCGTCGGCGGGCATGACGTAGGCGTCGATGTTGCCGTCGTACTGGCCCGTAAAGGCGATCCAATTTCCATCGGGAGAAAATTTCGGGCCTCGTTCATGTCCTCCGGTCGTGAGTTGGCGCGCTTCGCCGCCTTCCCGTGGCACGCTCCAGAGGTATCCGCCGTAGGCGAATACGATTTGGGTCTTGCTCATCGTGGGCGACTGCACGAGCAGCGGAGCCTCTTCCGCGGCGGCACACCAGTTCGCCGTGCACAACAGCACAAGCAATAGGGCCCCCAACATTGCCGAGATTCGAAAGCGCATCATTCCTCCTGAAGAACTCCCAACAGACTCTCTAAGCCGCTTGAATTGCGCTGCACCTGGTTATTTCTGGGCGCCCGCCGGTGGCGGCCAGAAGCCCGGATCGCTGAGGGCGCGCTCATCCATCTTGTCGGCGTATTTCTTCACAGCAGGGCCGATGGCCGAGGCTTTCCCAATCAGCACGAAAACGTAGCTATCGAGCGGAAAATGTTTTTCGATAATTTGCTTCGCGATTGCGGGGGTGACTGCGTCGACGCGTGCTTCGAGCTGGTTCACCTCATCGTCACCAAGCCCGTAAAATTCGTTGAAAACAATCCGCCGCACAAGCTGGCTGGAAGTTTCAATCGTCGGCGGATATTGCCCCTTAATGTAGCTCTTGGCGGACTTAAGTTGTTCCTCAGTCACGCCGTTCTTGTGAAGTTTTTCCAGAACCTGCAGTGCAAGATCGATCGCCGGAGTCGTGGTTTCGTTTTTCGTGAAGCTGTAAATCTCGAAGGGACCGGGAGCTTTATGGGAATCAAAAAAAGATCCTGCTCCGTAGCTGTAACCCGATTCGACGCGCAGGGCTTCATTCAACTCGGATGTGAATCTTCCGCCAAAAATCGTGTTGACAACACGAATCGCGACGCGGTCCGGATCGTTCACGGCAGTGCCAATATTCCCGATGGCGAAATAAGTTTGCGTGGCGTCAGGCTTGTCGATGAGCAGAAGCTTTTTCCCTTTCACCGGTGAGGCGGAAGAGATCGGCGTGCTGGCCACCGCTCGCGCGGGCCATGCGCCCAGCGTCTCCTCGAGCTTCTTTCGCATTTCTGTCCCGTCGAACTCACCCGCAATTCCGAGAATTGTGTTTCCCGGCGCGTAATTCGCTTCATAAAATTTCACTATCGCATTTCGCTGAATGCGTTTGAGTGAAAGTTCATCCCCATCCGACGGACGCCCGTAAGGATGCGAGCCATAGAGAAAACCAGCGTAGTACAGACCCAGCACGGACTGCGGTTCGTCCTTTGCGGCTTTCACGCCATCCAAGCTCTGCGCCAGGATTTTGTCGGTCTCGTTTTGGGGAAACGTCGGATGCAGAACCGCATCCGAAAACAGCTCCAATCCTCTCGCCAGATCTTTGGTCAGAAACTCTGCACTGATGTTCGTGAAGTCAGCGCCGGCGTCAGCGCCGAACGAGCCGCCGATGTAATCGAAGTCGGCGGAAAATTGCTGTGCCGTCCGGGTCTTCGTTCCCTTTCGCAGCAGCGCGGCCGTTACTGATGCGAGCCCTTCTTCTCCGGCAGGATCAGCAGCCGCTCCCGTTTTTACGATCGCGAACATGTCGATCAACGGTACGCCGCGCTTCTCCAACAGCAACACCGTCAATCCGTTCTTGAGCACGATTTTCTCGTGCGGCGGCAGGTGCAGGGACTGCGCGTGGGCGACTGGACAAACTAAGAACAAAAATCCGGATACCGCGAGAAGGCGCGACAGCTTTCTTTCGAGTGTCATTGTTTTGCCTTCCCTTCATTTTCGGGAAGGAGCGTCGCGACGGTGCGATTGTTTGCTCCAAAGTATTTTTTCGACACACGCTGCACATCTTCTTTTGTCACCGCCGAATAATTCTTCGCGGCATCGAACAATTTGTTGTAATCGCCCATGAACACTTCATAAGTTCCGATGGTGTTTGCGCGCCCGCTGATTGTGCGCATCTCTTTGTAAAACTCAACGAGCCGGTTGTTCTTTGCTTTCTCGAGTTCCTGATCGCTGATCTGCGCGCCCTTTACTTTCTCGAGTTCCTCGTAGATTGCCTTTTCACAGGTCTGCGGGTCCACGCCTTGCCGCGGCTGAGCAGTGATGATTGCAAGCGTGGGATCAAACGCCGGCTGCATTGCTGAAGAGACGTCAAGCGCGAGTTGGTCCTTGTCCACCAACCGCTGGTACATGCGCGAGCTCTCTCCCTGGAAAAGCACACTGCGGAGAATGTTCAGCGCATAGTAGTCCGAATCGTTGGTTTGCGGAATGTGATAACCGATCATAAGGACGGGTAGTTCCGCAGGCTTCTGAACCACCAGCCGACGCTCACCGCGTTGCTCGGGTTCGACAGTGGCTACGGGAGGAGGTGGCGCATGGGAAAGAATCGGCTCGATAAACTTTTCGCATAGCTGAAAAATCTCGTCGGGCGATATATCGCCGACCACTACCATGGTCGCGTTGCTGGGCGAGTAGCCCATTTCGAAATGATGCTTCAGGTCGTCCATCGTCCAATGCTCGATGTCGCTCATCCAGCCTACGACCGGCCATTGATAGGGATGCGCTATGAAAGCTGTGGCCCACAACTGCTCGTCGAGCAGCCCGAAATTATCGTTGTCCACGCTCAGCCGGCGCTCAGAAGCCACCACCTCGCGTTCCGAAGCAACTTTCTTGGGATCGAAGGTCAAATCGCGGATGCGGTCGGACTCGATATCGTAGATCAGGGAAAGCGCCGAGCGGGGAAACCAATCCTGGTATACGGTTACGTTTTGCGTGGTGTAGGCGTTGTTCGAGCCCCCGTTTGCTTCCATTACTTTGTCGAGTTCGCCGGGCCCGTATTTCTTTGCGCCGTTGAACATCATGTGCTCGAAAAAGTGCGAGAGGCCGGTCGTCCCAGGGCGTTCGTTGCGTGAGCCGATGCGGTAGAAAATGTACAACGCGACGTTCGGAATGCTGTGGTCCGGCTGTACCAGCACCTTCATGCCATTCTTCAGCGTGCGGGTACTGACAGGAAACTCTTGCGACTGTGCCCTCACGGGCGTAACAGCAATGCCCAAGGCGCACAATAGCCCCAATGCGGTGCTGCGGTACCAGATTTTTTTCATGAACCTACCCTCGCCAGTGACCCATTATGCTAAGACGTATGTAAACCTCGAAATGTTTGTGCCTTTCTGCGCTTAATCAAGGGAGCAATGCGAATACTCGCACCGGCCCACCCGATCCACCTTCCAATTTGATTGGCGCAACAACAAGGAACGCCCCAGTTTCAGGCAATCCGCTCAAGTCCGACAAATTCTCTAGGTGATATAGTCCTGCTCCCAAGGCCAAGCGATGTACTGCGAAATCCTCTGATGCGCCACAATCGACGCTCATTGTGTCACATCCAATGCCACTAACCTTGCGTTCGATCAAAACTTCCACTGCCTTCACGGAAAATCCCGGAAAATGCATGTGCCCCGCGGCGTCCTCGTTGCGGTAGCTCTGCGCATCCGGCCAGCGTGACGCCCAGCCGGTCCTGAGCAGCACAACGGCTCCCTCTGGGATCTGACCGTGCCGATTTTCCCACTGATCGATTCGCGCGACCGGAAGTTCATAGTCAGCGTCCGCGGCGCCCTCCGCTCGAACATCCAGGACCGCCGCCATTCCAAAGAGTCGGCTCACCGGGATCTGGTCTACGGACGTCTTTCCCGGGGGAAAATGAATCGGCGCATCAAGATGTGTCCCATAATGTTCCAGCATCCAGAAGCTTCGCGTGAAGTAGCCGTCCTTTTCGACGCTGGCGTTGACCTTGGCCTCGAACCATCGTTGATCGCCGGGCCATGGCACCAGTTTGTCGTTGATAGCGTACGCGAGGTCCAGGACTCGCGTTTCCCCGGACAAGATTCCCTCGAACATGGCTTCAGGGAAGCGGAATGCCGGGCGAGGCTACAATTCCGGCCATACGCAGGATTTCCTGGTATTCGGCCTCGGTTATCTGCGAAACCAACACCCGCACGTTTTTCAGCAGCTTCATTTTTTTTAACGCCGGATTAGCGCGCATCTCCGCTAGCGTGACTTGCCTGGGCAAGCGGTCAAATGCTCTAAGGTCTGCGACCAGGTTCTTTTCCTTATGGTCATGAGGGTCGGGATAGGGGTCGCGAGTGATCTCCGCGATCGAATAGAGCGTCCTCTCCGGCGCGGAGTGATAACACAGTACGCGATCGCCTTTGCGGACCTGTTTGAGAGCGCGAACGGCGTCCGGTTTGGACTCAGCACCATGCCACATTTCCTTGCCCTTTACGAAGAGCGTATCCCAGTGGTAGTGGTGCGGGTCGGCGCTAAATATCCAATAATGTCGTTGCGAAGTCGGAGTTGCCATCGAGGCGTCGAGTCGGCAGCAATATACACGGGGAAGACCAAAAAGCGAAACAAAATATGGGGGTTAGTTGCATTTGGCGGGAGGATGAGGGAAATGCCGCAAAAGGGCAAACAGCCGAGATTCTAGACGTATCTCGTTTATTTTTAATCGTTTATGTGAGTCTCAAGCGATATCTACGAATACTTCGTCACCTCGGACTTCCGTCGCATAGCAGGCAACCCCCATAGCGGGGTTCTGTGTGACCTTGCCCGTGGTGACATCGTACTGCCAGCCATGCCATGGACAGGTCACCACATTCTCGTGGAGTTCTCCTTGGCCCAACGGCCCGCCGCGGTGGACGCATACATCGCTGATTGCGTAGAACTTACCTGCGACATTGGCGAGCGCCACCGCTTTCCCCGCTACCTGAAACTCATGGATTGTACCCGTGGGCACTTCGGCGATCTTGGCGGCTGGCATAAAAGGCATGCTCCCTCCTTGGCGAAGGAAATGGGCAGATTAACTGCTGGAATTCCGGCGCGCAGTATAGTCCGGCATCGTAACGGGCGTCAAAGGATGCAACTGCTGAACTCAACTTGCGGAGATTGATCATTGCGCTCGTTTGGCCATCATTTTCCAATAGGTGGCGGGCCGAAGCCGCTGCAGGATGTCGATTTGGCGGGCATCCCGCCCGATTAGGATGCGCGGTTCGCGGCGCTCAACACCTTTCAGGATGCGGGCAGCGGCGGCTTCCGGCGAAGTAGGAGTCAACTGCTCAAACCGCGCGATCGCCTCTTCGTGCTTGTTGCGAGGAGCATTGGCACCCAGGCGTGCGCGCTTCGCGATGGGCGTATGAATTCCCCCTGGGTGAACGCAAGACACCGATACCGAAGTGCCTTCGAGCTCGTGTCTTATGACCTCGGTAAAACCACGTACGGCAAATTTGCTTGCCGAATACGCGCTTTGCCCTACGGGTGCGATAATCCCGAACACGCTCGACAAATTTACGATATGGGCGCGTGGCTGCTGCTTCAGAATCGGCAGGAAGTACTTCACTCCATGGACGACACCCCAGAAGTTGATTCCCATAAGCCAGCGCAAATCGTCGAGTGATATTTCTTCGAAGGTGCCGATCAACGCCACACCCGCATTGTTGATCAGTAGCGTCACGCGGCCGTGCCGCGCGGCGACGTCCTCGACAAAGCTTCGCACGCCACCTTCGTCGGAAACATCCAGCACGTGCGTCGAGACTGCGCCTTTCTTGCTCGTCAGCGAATCCGCAGTCTCGGCGAGCCCTTTCTCATCAATGTCCGCAATCGCCACCGCTGATCCGGCCGCCGAGAGTTGCTGCGCCAGCGCGCGGCCAATGCCGCTACCCGCGCCCGTGACGACAGCCACTCCGCTGCTCACAAATGCCATTATCTGATTCCGATGGGGAGGTTCTCGATCAGGCTGGGCTGCATTCTAGGCGCCCTGCACCTTGGCTAGAAGCTCGACGAATTTTTGTTTGCGTTCTGACTGATCCTGGCCGGATTCAGCTTCCGCGAGCTGCGTGATGTTCATCGAGCAAAACTTCGGCCCGCACATCGAGCAAAACTTCGCTTCCTTGTAGAAATCGTCCGGCAGATTTTCATCGTGCATGGCTTTCGCCGTCGGCGGGTCGAGCGATAGCTCGAACTGTTTGTTCCAATCAAACAAGAAACGCGCATAGCTCAAGGCGTCGTCGCGGTCGCGCGCCCCGGGCCGGTGACGCGCCACGTCCGCCGCGTGCGCCGCAATCTTATATGCGATCACTCCCTGTTTCACGTCTTCCGGATTCGGCAGCCCGAGGTGCTCCTTGGGTGTGACGTAGCACAACATAGACGCGCCGTGCCATCCGATCATCGCCGCGCCGATCGCGCTCGTGATGTGGTCGTATCCCGGTGCAATGTCAATAACCAGCGGCCCCAGCGTGTAGAACGGCGCCTCGTGGCACCATTCCATCTCCTTGTCCACCTGCTCTTTGATCTTGTCCATCGGCACGTGGCCGGGGCCCTCGATCATCACTTGCACGTCGTGCTCCCACGCCTTGGTCGTCAGCTCGCCAAGCACCTTCAACTCCGCAAATTGCGCTTCGTCGCTCGCGTCCGCGATACATCCAGGCCGCAGGCCGTCCCCGAATGAAAAGCTCACATCGTGCTTCTTGAAGATCTTGCAAATCTTTTCGATGTTCTCGTACAGGAAATTCTGCTTCTTGTGATGCTCCATCCAGTGCGCCATCAGCGAGCCGCCGCGGCTGACAATGCCCGTAATCCTCTTCCGCACCAGCGGCACATGCTCGCGTAGGACGCCTGCGTGGATGGTCATGTAATCCACGCCCTGCTCGGCTTGCTCTTCGATTACTTCCAGCATCAAGTCAATGGTCAAATCCTCGGGACGGCGGACCCGCGAGATCGCTTCGTACACAGGAACTGTTCCGACCGGCACCGGCGACGCATCGATGATTGCTTTACGGATTTCCGGTATGTTTCCGCCCGTGGATAGATCCATCACAGTGTCCGCACCGTAGTGGACAGCGTGGTGCAGCTTTTTCAGTTCTTCGTCAATATTCGAACTCGTAGCGGAGTTCCCGATGTTTGCGTTGATCTTGCACTTTGTGGCGATGCCAATCGCCATCGGTTCCAGGTTGCGGTGATTGACATTCGCAGGAATGATGCAGCGTCCGCGTGCTACTTCGCTGCGAATCAGCTCCGGCTCGATCTTTTCGCGGCCGGCGACAAAGCGCATTTCTTCCGTAGTCACTCCCTGCCGCGCAAAATGCATCTGTGACATGTTCCGGTTGCCGTTCGCAGCCGTGGCGTCTTTTTCCCTTTTTTCCAGCCAGTTGTCGCGCAATGCCATAGAGCCCCCTCAGAAACTGCACAGAATGACTCGAGACAGATAGGCTTCTCTGGTCCCCTCCACTCTGCGCTGTAAGTTTGGATTATGGCACCGGGTAAGGAGTGCCGCAACTTAACAGCCTGCAATACTTCCGCCAACGCTGCTGCAATCTCTAAAGAAACACTCGTGCGGGATTTCGGGCTATAAATCTGGTTCAGTTTAAAGCATGATGTGCCGATGACTCGATACAACGACAAGGAAAAAATACGCGATCACTATGACCGCGTGAGCCCTTACTACCAAATGCTGTGGGGAGAGCACTTGCATCACGGCTATTGGATAGGCGGCGACGAGACAAAAGAAGAGGCGCAGCTGCAGCTAATTGAACACTTGGCGCGCGTAGCCCATCTCCCTTCGGGATGCACAATTCTTGACGTCGGCTGCGGCTTTGGAGCGAGCAGTATCTATCTGGCCAAGCAGTACAAAGCGCGAGCGACGGGAATCACGATTTCACCCGTGCAAGTGGAAATGGCCAACCAAGCGGCGGAAAGAGCCAATGCCAAAGCAAAATTCTTGCTTATGGATGCAGAAGCCATAAGTTTCAAGAAACCGTTCGACGTAATTTGGTCGGTGGAATCTATTTCGCATTATTCAAACCAGGAAAAATTCTTTGCATCCGCAGCCAAACTCCTGCGTTCCGACGGAACGATGGCCATCACGGACTGGTTCAAGAAAGATGGCTTGACGCCCCGTGAACACAAGAAATTCCTGGAACCCATTGAAAAAGGCATGCTCGTCGAACTGCATACGATGGAAGAGTACAAAACTCTGATGAATGAAAATGGTCTGGAAGTCGTAAAAACTGAAATCCTTAACAACCGTTGCGCCAAGACATGGGACCTATGTCTGGATATCATCAAGAATAAAGCGTTCTGGGCTATTGCCATGCAAAATGGCGCGGCCTTCGTTCACTACCTCAAGGCGTTTAAGGCCATGAGAGAAGGTTTTGCTTCGGGCAATTTCATCTACGGCCTTATGATCGCCAAGAAACCAGAAGAAATGAAAAGCTACTCTGAACTGCTCAACGCGGTGGAATCCAAGGCTCCGCAAGAGGTGTGACCGCTGAGCGCCAGCGTAAGGTCAAAATCAGCCAGAAGATTCTGAACAACATCGTGCACGCCCTGTTCGCCGGCAACCGCAAGTCCCCAAGCATAGAGACGCCCAAGCAGAACGGCGCGAGCTCCGAGAGCGAGCGCTTTGAAGACGTCGGCACCGCGTCGAATGCCTCCATCGAAAAGCACGGGAATCTGCTCGTTTACTTCCCGCACGATCGCGGGAAGAGCATCGAGCGTAGCGATGGCGCCATCCACTTGCCGGCCGCCATGATTCGAGACAATCAGGCCGTCCACACCGGCGTCCAGACCGCGGGCGGCATCCTCCGGATGCAAAATGCCCTTCAAAATAATGGGAACAGAAGTGTGCTTGCGAAGAAATGAAATATCGCGCCAGGTGAGCGCGGTATTGGAAAACAGTGTGCTCCAAAGTTGAATGGCGGCAGCCGGATTCTGCTCTGGCGGCTGCGGAAGAAGCGAGCGAAAAACGGGATCGCTGAAATAGTTGGCGAGCCCCTGGCCGAGGATAAAGGGCAAATAGGCATGCTGAAGATCGCGTTCCCGCCAGGCCAGCATGCTCGTGTCGAGAGTCACTACCAATGCCTTGTACCCCGCGCGCTCGGCGCGCTGCAGCATGCTGGCGGTCAACTCGGGATTTTTCCCCCAGTAGAGCTGGAACCAGCGGACGCCGTTCCCCGCACTCTCCGCTGCTTGCGCAACTTCCTCCATGGGACGGCTTGCGGCAGTGCTGAGTGTGAACGGCAATCCTAGCCTCGCCGCGGCGCGCGCCGACGGAAGTTCGCCTTCCGCATGAAGAATGCCTTGAACACCCACAGGACCGAGTATCACTGGCGCAGGAAGTTGCACGCCGAAGAGTTCGACGCTCAAATCGCGTTGCGAAACATCGCGCAGCATGCGCGGCACGATGCGCCAGCGGTAAAAGGCTTCGCGATTGGCGCGCACCGTGTCCTCGCCGCCTGCTCCACCGGCTACGTAGTCGAACGCAGGCGGAGAAAGTATTTCCTTAGCCTTTTGCTCCAAAAGAGCGAGAGAGATAGGAATCGAGAGGCCGCCGGCCGTCAGACCGAGTGTATAAATCTGCTGCTGCCGCTGCATGCCAGAGGGAATCGGCGAAACCGGATTTGGGTCGCTCATGGCGGAGCAGGATTATACACGGAGGGAGAACGGACGCGGCTGAGACGAGATCAAGGTGTCCAGGGCCGCAAGGGAGATGCCGCACAGGGAGCTAGCTTGGGGAGGCACCACCTACCAATAATCGGGTAGCCAGCCCACTCCCCGCGATTCGCCTTGACCCCGTACACCACACCAAGGATGACGTTTGCAATCCAGCCACCCATCGCAAAAAGCCAGAGCAAAGGAAAGAAAAGAAAGAAGGCTGGAAACATACTTGGATTGTGAGGCCGGGATATTTCGTGGAAAACGCCAACGAACGCCGCAAAAAAGAAAAGCGTGACGCCTCCAAGAAAAAGCGCCATGTAACAGAGCTGCCACATAAGCGCTTGTAGGGCGTGAAATTTCACAAACGGCGAATTCTGTTTGATAACTAGAATAACGAGCGGCCCCATAAAGCCCGTAAAAATCTGGAGCAGGTGCCCAAGGAAGGCCATCGTGCGTTCCTCCTGCGTGGGCACAGGCAAAGACGTAAGAGTCGGCTGATCCGCCACGGCTTCCCCCTCTTGCGTATAGTTACAGGCTAGCTTGAAATCGCCGCCAAGGCCTGTGGAAGAGCCGCCTTTGTGCGCAATCAGCGACCAAGGCGCCGGCGGCTTTCTCCTGAAAATGACGGAAGGCTACAGGAGCGGTGGGAACGAATGCAGGGGCGGAGGGCTTGACAGTGTCAAACGCTCTGCCCAATATTAACGAACCGTGGAAAATTCCCTAAGCGGCAAGCTCGCCTTTATCACTCTTCCCGATTGCGACGACCGCGAGACGCGGCTAGGCTCCTTGTGGGATAAGCAGCCCGCAGTCGTGGTTTTCCTGCGTCACTACGGCTGAATCTTTTGCCGCGAGCACGTCGCGCAGTTGCGCGAACATGAACAAGCCTTTCGCGGCAAAGGAGCAGTTCTCGCCGCAATTGGCCTCGGCGACCCTGTTTACGCCCGAGAGTTTCGCAAGGAGAGCGGGATCACTTTTCCCCTCTTGGTTGACGAACAACGTCAGGCCTATCGCGCTGCGGAGCTGAAGTCCGCTAATCTTTTTCATCTCCTGCGCGGCGACAATGCGCAGGCACGCAAGCGAGCGCATGAAGCCGGCCATCATCAACACAAACTCGGGAAAAATCCATTTCAGCTTGGCGGGAGTTTCGTTTTCGGCCCAGGCAATGTCGATCTTTTTTCTCACACCAGCGAAACGTTCGGTGACAACGCCAGCACAGCTGCTCTCCTCGCCGCACTCCCCTGATTCCCTGTTCGTCGGCCGTGCAAGTCTTGGTCTTTCCGGAGCGAAGCGCCGCTCACACAGGGAACGAATGCGGTAAGATTCGAACGATGGCTTTTCATTCTCGCGGAAATAGGCCCCTCGCGCTTGCGTTTTCACTGTGTATGGCGGTTTTAGCCGCGCTCGCGCAAACGAATCCCACAACCCCGAATGAGCGCCAGCAGTTTCTCGATAAATTCGTGGCGTCGGCGATCGAGCGCACAAATCATTCCGTGAAGTATGTTTCCGCGTATGTCCACTTGGATTATCCCGGGGGAGACGTCCCTGCGGATACTGGCGTCTGCACCGACGAGATTATTCGCGCCTACAGGGCCGTCGGGGTCGATTTGCAGAAGGAAGTTCACGAAGACATGGTGAAGAACTGGGCGGACTACCCGCCAAAAGCAAGGTGGCGGCAGGGGCATCCGGACCCCAACATCGATCACCGTCGCGTGCCGAATCTGATGGTGTTTTTCAGCCGTGAGGGAAAGAACCTACCGATTTCATTGCGTGCGCAGGACTATTCGCCCGGCGATCTTGTGACCTGGGACTTGGGCGGAGGTGTGCCACACATCGGAATTGTGGTTAACGTGAAATCTGCAGAGAGCGGGCGATTCCTGATAGTTCACAACATCGGGCAAGGGCCTAAGATGGAAGATGTGTTGTTCAATTGGAAGATTACTGGGCACTACCGGTATTTCGGACCACCTCCGCGAGTCGCACACTGACTCCATCACCCGCAGGAACTTAAGCTTCAGATCAGGTGAGCGCTTTCGACATGATGATGTAGTGGCCCGGCACTTTTGTGTGCAAGGACGGAGAGAACGCCGCTGTGCCGATTTCAACGTACCCCAGACGCCGATAAAACGGTGGGAGCGGCGTGCGTTGACTGATGACGCGCAGATCGATCGCGCAGCAACCAGCAACGCGGAAATAATCCTCTGCGGCGGCAACCAACTTGCAGCCCAAACCTCTGCCCTGGCGCGGCGGATCCACGGCAAGTAGGCCCAGATAGCCTCGGCCTTGACGGATTTCCAGGTAAACACACCCGGCGAATCCGGCGGAGTCTTCCACAAGTAAAAACTGGCCGGTTTCCATGAAGGCTCGCGCCTCTTCGGCGTTGATGCGATCACCGTCAAAAACAAATTGTTCCACGACGAATGCCGCGTTAATCAGCCTGGCCAGCGCGGGAATGTCGCCACTTACGGCGGTGCGGATGGAAATACTGTCGTCATGCAGAAAAGATTCTGAAGCGTGCACCATGTAGTCACTCGTAAAAAAACTCCGCCGCTAAGGTTTTTGTTTTGATTCCGTGCCCTTCCCCAGAGAGGCATCTGCAGTCTCCTTGGTTGCTGAAGTCTTTATATCCGCGGATGGCCTTGGTGACCAAAAATCGGGATCTCCATCGGAAACTTCCTTGGAGACGTGCGACATCTCCGGACTCACGGCATAGAGATTGCTCTCCGTGCTGGCGTATGCATCGCGCGCGATTTGTTGCATGCGGTCGACACCCACTTCCCCCTCAGCCTCACGGAGCCTCGGCGCGCGAGCGAGATAACCATCGTTTTCTCTGAGCGCACGCATGGGAACAAAAACAAGGAACGAAGGCGAAGGCATCCCTACGTTTGCTTGATAGACCACCCACGGCATATCCGCATCAATCTTTTCATACGCTGCGCTCAGAAGTTTGAAGGACTCGACGAAATCGCTTTCATGGCCCGGGCGCAGGCGGACTTCAAGGACACGCATAAAACGAACTTTGGAGAGATCAATGCGATTCACCCGGAAGCCGAGATCGTCACGTCGGACAGCGATGACGGTACTTTCACCCGTTTCGAGTGCTCTGATTTCGTCCTGCAAGCGGGCGAGTGCGGGATGCGCTGTGAGAATCTGCCCCCACATGACGAATGCGTTGTCCAATTCTTCGAAAGAATGGAACGGATCGAAGAAGAGCGCTTCCGGGGGCCCGGTGACTGATTGAAAATCGATCCAGGAGTTGGGAACGTCCAGGCGGTCGCATGCTCGGATTACGGAGACCTCAAGCTTTTGGCGTGCGCTTTCACTGCCAAATTTGAACTGCTGGTGGACGAGGAGAAGCAGTTTTGGTGGCGCGGTGGCCGGGCTAATTGGTTTTTCGGTTTGTGCGGACCCGATAGAAACTTTCACCAACAAGAAACAAACAATCCCAAGGAAGAGTTTCTTGCTCTTCATGTGCAAACCTCCATAGCATGAGGCTTGTGCAGCCTTGCTGCGCCCCAAACAAAGCAAGCCCGTGCCCTAGCCCAGTGCAGCTTTTCCGTTAAACCGCGCCGCAGAGCCAAGCTCTTCTTCAATGCGGAGAAGTTGATTGTATTTCGCAATACGGTCGGTACGAGAGGCGGAGCCCGTCTTAATCTGTCCGGCCGCCGTAGCAACTGCGAGATCGGCAATAAATGTGTCTTCGGTTTCACCCGAACGATGCGAAATAATGGAGCTGTAACCCGCTTTGCGCGCCATTTCAATGGCATCGATGGTTTCCGTCACCGTGCCGATCTGGTTTAGCTTAATCAGAATCGCGTTGGCGATTCCTTCCTTAATGCCTCGCGAGAGCCGCGCGGTGTTGGTCACAAACAGGTCGTCACCCACCAGCTGGATTTTCTTTTTTGAGGACTTCGTACCAACCGATTGCGTGAGTGCTTTCCATCCGGACCAGTCATCTTCGGCCATGCCGTCTTCAAGCGAGACGATGGGATATTTTTCGATCCACTTCGCCCAGTATTCGACCATTTCTTCGGGCGAATGCGCGGATTTATCAGACTTCTTAAATATGTATTTTCCGCTGGCTTTATCATAGAACTCGCTGGCCGCGGGATCGAGCGCGATGCTCACTTGCTCGCCGGGCTTATATCCAGCCGCCGAAATGGCCTCCAGCACGATCTGAATCGCTTCTTCATTCGATTTGCAACTCGGCGCGAAGCCGCCTTCATCCCCCACCGCCGTCGAATATCCGTGCTTTTTCAACGCGGATTTCAGCGAATGGAATATTTCTACACCCCAGCGCAAACCTTCCGAAAAAGTCGGCGCTCCAACAGGCATCACCATGAACTCCTGAAAATCGACAGAGCTGTCCGCGTGCGCTCCGCCGTTTAAGATGTTCATCATCGGGCAAGGCAGAAGATTCGCGCTCGTGTCCGTCGAGTAGCGTCGCCAGATATTTGTACAGCGTAAGGTTTTGCGCTGCCGCGGCACCGCGCGCCGCCGCCATGGAAACTGCAAGGATCGCATTAGCCCCAAGGCGGGATTTTGTGGGCGTCCCATCCAGCTCGATCATGCGCTTGTCCAGCGCGCGCTGATCCGCAGCATCCAGCCCCACAACCGCCTTGGCAATTTCGCCATTCACGTTTGCCACGGCCTTGAGCACACCCTTACCCAGATATTTCGACTTGTCACCATCGCGCAGCTCCAGCGCTTCATGTTCCCCGGTGGACGCTCCGGAAGGCACCGCGGCGCGGCCTCTTGCGCCTGTTCCAACATACACGTCGGCTTCGACAGTGGGATTCCCGCGCGAGTCAATCACTTGGCGAGCGTTGACGCGAGTGATGTTCGTGGACATATCTGTCTTCTCTCCTGGGTAAATGCGAATTGATGATTTTACAGAAGTTTGCCTCCAAGGCACAGAGGCGCGGATAAACCCGTGATTGGTGAGGTGAACTGGTCCCCGTCTCCGCTTCTATGCGGTTTCAGGTTCTTCGATTAGCGACTCCTGGCGAACTACCACTACGATGCCCGAGTCCGTTACATGGAACCGGCGGCGATCAGCTTCCGTGTCATAGCCGATCTCCGTGCGTTCAGGAAGGCTGACGTGACGATCGATGATAGCTCTTCGGATGCGCGAGTGGCGGCCGATGTTAACGTGATTATAGATGATGGAATCGCTCACCTCGCTGTAGCTGTTCACTCGCACGTTATTCCCGATGACGCACCGCTGAACCCGTCCGCCGGAGATAACCGAACCGCCCGCCACGATGGAATCGAGAGCCACGCCCATCCGCTCGGGGTCGGCAAATACAAACTTCGCGGGCGGATACTGGTGCTGCCACGTGCGCAGCGGCCAATGGTTGTCATACAAATTGAAGACAGGCGACACACTGACCAGATCCATGTTCGCTTCGTAGTATGCATCCAGCGTGCCGACATCACGCCAGTACAGTGCGTCCTTTTGGTTTTCATCCACGAAGTTATACGCAAACACGCGATGCTTCGAAATAATACGCGGGAGAATATCCTTTCCGAAGTCGTGGCTCGATTTTGGATCTTCGGAATCGGCAAGCAGTATGGGGATCATCAGTTGCGTGTTGAAAATGTAGATCCCCATGGAAGCGTTGCAATTGCCCGGATGGTGCGGGGACTGTTTGGGTTCGGCAGGCTTTTCTTCGAAGCCGATGATGCGCCATTCCTTGTCAACTTCTAACACACCGAATTGCCTCGCCGCTTGCGCGATGGGAGTCTTTATGGTGGCAACCGTTACGTCCGCCGTCGAATCCACATGCTGCTTGAGCATCTTGGCGTAATTCATTTTGTAAATGTGGTCGCCGGAAAGAATGAAAACGTATTTGGAGCGCTCGCTGCCGATCGAGTAAATGTTCTGATAGACGGCGTCGGCCGTGCCCTGATACCACTCTTTCGAAACGCGCATCTGCGGCGTGAGCACTTCGATGTAATCGCCCAGCCCCGCGAGCGGCGACCACCCCGCGCGTATGTGCCGGTTCAGGCTCAGCGCTTTGTATTGCGTGAGGACGAACACGCGCCGTAAATCGGAGTTGATGCAGTTGGAGAGCGTAATGTCGATGATGCGATACAAAGCCCCAAAAGGAACAGCGGGTTTGGCGCGGTCGCGCGTCAGGGGCCAAAGGCGTTCGCCCTGCCCACCAGCGAGCAGTACTCCGATGGCATCGCTCATCGCCGACATGGCTGGCCTCCGGACACGCGTTTGAAAAGCGGCCCATTCTAACAGCAGAGGCGAGGCAGTGGGCAAGAGAAGCGGGATATCAGAAGAAGAACTAACCCGTCCCCAATCACAGTTTCGCCGTTGTGTACTCGAAAAATAACTCCGTAACTACAGGGATACTAAACTCCCCCGGTCCCCTACCCTCTGCAAAGATTCCTTGACTTCACTCCCCGCAATTGATTAGAAGAATGCCAGCTACCTCATCAGGGCGAGTCCACAACGGACAATGGTGCGCAAGTCAGAATGTGGTTCATGGAGCGCCTATTTCTATAGCGCTCTGTGAGAATCTGAATCTGGACGACGTCACTAGTGTGCGTGACCGCACAGTGGCTGGCATGCGATAATGACCTGGGGCGGTGTTCGAACGATGCAATAACACCGCGTGTAACCAATCCGAACCGGATTGGGGGTGAATGTAAAAGTGGCTGAAGTCATTATCCAGGAAAGTGAGTCTCTGGAAAATGCACTGCGCCGTTTCAAGCGCAAGGTGCAACAGGAAGATATCATCAAGGAAATCAAGAAGCACAGCTTCTACATGAAGCCCGGCGAGAAGCGCCGAGCCAAGGAAGCCCTTTCGCGGAAGCGACTGCGCAAGAAGCAGCGGCGAGAAGCGGACTAACCTCCGCCTCGTTGCATCTCAGCGCCGCACTTCCGTGATTTAGACCCCGGTTAGGCAGAGACGTTGGGTTTCTGTTGCAGCTTCGCATACTCAGGCCCAAGGGACCCCAGCCCGGTACCCCCGGACTACAGGTTTCGCCACAACACTTGGCCCACCGTGCGAACCACGCCCATCCCCCTACCTGACTCGGGCAAGGGGAGAGCGGCTCATGGAATACCACGACCGGGTGCTGAAGTGTGCGGAGTGCGGCGCTGAATTTGTTTTTACTGCCGGCGAACAGATGTTTTTCGCCGACAAAGGTTTCAAGAACGAGCCAAAGAGGTGCAAGGGCTGCAAGGCCAAACGAGCCGAAGGCGGCGGAGGCGGTAACTCCTCGCAGATGCGCTCGGAAACGAAGACTACCTGCTCCCAGTGCGGAAAGGAAACCACTGTCCCCTTCCGGCCCACACAAGGACGTCCTGTCTTCTGCCGCGAGTGCTTCCAACAGCGGCGCGCTCTCGGCGCTGCGTGATGCGGCGGCTGTGCAAAGCTAGAGACTAGAGGTCGAACTAGGAAAGCCCTTCGGTCCGAACATTGGGTGGGACAGACAGGAATGTCTGTCCCATTTCAGTGGATCGAACTCGGCTCGAAAAGACAGTCAGGAATGTCTGTCTTCCCCGCCCCGTAGTAGGACGTCCCGAGTTCAACAGTTGCCTGTAGTCAGGCTGACGGATGCTTCAGGATCTCTGCCAAAGCATGCAACCGTGCAGAGTCAGCCGGAATTTTCGCCGTGTCGGCGGCCTTTTCCAACGACGGCGCCATGCTCTTCAACTTCGCTACCTTGCTCTTGCTCATGTGCGACGTCTCTGCGCTTTGAATCGCCTTCTGTAGGGCTGCGATTCGGTCTGCAGGCAAACCCTGCGACCGCGACAACTGGTCCAGGTACGCCTTCGCTACGACCAATTGTGCGGGCCACTCGATTTTTTGCTGGTTCTGCACATTCAACTCAGACACCTGAATCGTCTTCGCCGCGTCGATTTCGTTCTGGGTCAAAAACTTGCTCGGCGTCAGTTCAAAAACGTCCAGGCCGCGCGCAATCTCCGACCCGTAAATGTATCCGTTGTACCAATACGCCGACCAGTCGCCGCCCAGCACAAGGACATTCGGATCAATCGGCCCGCGGTCGAAGTAGGCAATCTCCATGGGCTGTGCCGGGTCGGTGAAGTCCACAATGGAAATGCCGCCTTGATACCAGGCCTGCACTTCGATGTCGCGGCCAGGGACCGGAATCAGCGAGCCGTTATGCGCTACGCAGTTCTCAGTGTCACCCTGCGCAGCCGGCACCTTGTAATAGTTTGCGAAACTCAGCTTGTTGTCCTTCAACTGGAAGATTGCATCCGCGCCCCACTTGTTGGGGTCGTTCGGACGGCAGCGCGCCCCCAGACCGCCTCCCCATTCGTCGGTAAACACCACCTTCGTTCCATCATTCGAGAACGAAGCCGAGTGCCAGTACGAATAGTTGGGATCGTTGACCGCATCCACACGCTTCGGATGAACGGGGTCCTTAATGTCGAGCAGAAGTCCATTTCCGGAGCACGCGCCCGCCGCCAACCCGATCGCCGAGTACACCGTGATGTCGTGGCATTGGTTGGTGTCCGCGGGCTTCTCGCTGCCCTTCTTGCCGTGAGTGCCGCCGTTGTTCAGGCCGTTTAGCGCGCCCGTTCGCGGGTCGATGAATACTCGAGGGCTGGAAACCACTTTCGCGTCCTGCGGCGCGGCCACGGGAACCTTGATCACATCGATACGAAACAGCGCCGTATTGGGGTCCTTGTCTGGCTCTTCACCAGAGCACCCGGCCAACTCTTCCGGCTGACGCACAAACGATGTCCCCGACACGTAGATATAAACGTTGTCTTTGTCGTTCGGATCCGTCACCAGCGTATGCGTATGCGAGCCGCGGCACGTCTGCACCGCCGCCACCTGCTTCGGATTCTTGATGTCGGAAATGTCGAAGATCCTCACACCGCGGAAACGGTCCTTTTGCGCTGCTGGCGGGCGACGCTTTTTTTCCTTTTCCTGCTCCGCAGTTGGCGGAGGCTCCGGCGGAAACCCCTCTGCGCCACAATCCAGCCGTCCATTTGGCATCTCTACGGACATGAACAGCAGATTTTTATATGCCGACACATCGCCCTGCCCGCCCGGGCAGACCAGCGAAGTCAGCAAAGTTGCGCTCGCCGGATGGGAGATGTCAAAGATATTCACGCCATAAAAATTCCCTTGGAACAGGTGGTTGCCCTGAAACGCCAGGTCCGAGTTCGAGAAAGCAAGCTGCGCGATGACCAACTGCACCGGCTTCGGCATCTTTGAGGTCTTGCCTATTCCGAGCTGGCCGATAACCTTCTGCACCTTCGGATCGTCGGGATCGGAAGAACCCAGTTGAAACGCGTCGGGCTTCTTGAGCAGCAGGACGTGCTTGATACCCATCGCCACTTCGCCCGCGTCATACAGTCCCGGCTTCAGCTTGGCTCGAGGATCGTTCGCATCCGACCCTCTCATCCCCGGCGGCAGCGACGGCGCCGGTTGCGGAGCAAATGGATTCTCGTCCTCTTCCGCCTCCCCGTCCGCGGGTTTCTGCGCGGGCGGCACAGCTTCAGGCTTCTGAGCCTGTGCAGGTGGCGGAGTGGCAGGCGCCTGCGCCTGTATCCGGCTCACGCCGAAGCAGAGTATAAGCACAGCCCCTAATTCACACAGGGCAAGACTAGACAATCGGTTCATCGTTTCTCCTCTGACGATTTTTTCTCCAGCATAGCCTGCATAATCCTGATCTCCGCTCGTTGTCCGCTGTCCACATCCGTCGCGAAGTTGAACACATCGGCATCTTGCCCCGCGCCCGCGGTATCGAACAATTCCTTCACCATGGTCAGCGCGCCTTCGTGGTGCTGAATCATTCCTGTCAAAAACAAATGGTCGAACTCGGGGCCTCTCGCCTTGCGCAGGGCTTCCATCTGCTCCCGCGAGAGCATACCAGGCATGAGCGGTATCGCTTCGCGCGACATATCCATTCCCGGCATTCCCGCCATCGGCATGGAGAGTGATTCTCCCCGAGCCGCCAGCCACCGCCGCATAAACCTGATTTCGTCCGACTGCGAGCTGCTGATGCGCGCCCCCAGCAAACGTAAGTCCTTGTTCTCCGTATGCGACTCCATCAGCGCTGTCATCTCCACCGCTTGCGCATGATGCATGATCATGCCCTGCATGAACTCGACGTCCGCTTGCGACCGTGGCGGAAGTGTGGCCCTCGTCGACGAGGGCAGCGTCTTGCTCGGCTTACCCGGCGCACCGGGCTGCACCACAACTGGCTCCGCGGGATCAGCCTGGTGCGCGCGCGCATCGGAACAGAAGAAACCTGTTGAAACGCTAGCGGCGAGCAGCATGCGACACAGCATCTTGCGCCGATGCCGTTCGTCCCGCGTTGTTTCTGGAGTAGGTGTCAATCCGACGCTCAGATCTAGAGTACGACGAAGAACGAAACCTTACGGAGTTGGCGTGAGTTCGGCTTCCGCGTTTACTCCGGGCCTTCGCGTTCCAGTCGAAGGCGACAGACAGCAAAAAAACTACATTGACGATCACGCCGAGGTCGCAGCATAGACCAAATGTGCGGGCGATAGCAACGCTTGGCAAGGATGGTAGTGCTGTCATCGGAAATGCACGCGAGCCTCACCGCCTTGCCCCGCCGATTGCGGATAAGGCCGCTGGGACCGACTTCCCGCAATGCCGGTTCATTTCATCGGAGGCAAACTTGACCACCACGTCCGGAGGATGGGTGTATTTTTCCACCCTGCGGGGTATGATACGACCTGAGAAGTCCCCAGTAAGACTATGTCCATCCGGAGGGCCACCCCATGGCTCACCGCTTCACCATCGGTGTCGAGGAAGAATTCCAAATCATTGACCCCGCAACGTGCGCGCTCCGTTCTCACGTCATGCAACTTGTTTCAGCTGCTTCCCCGGATATCGTTGAGCAGGTAAAAGGCGAGATGCACCAATCCATCGTTGAGACGGGCACCAGAATCTGCGAAAACGTCGGCGAACTCCGCATCGAAATGCACCGCACGCGAGGCGAGTTGGTGGCCGCCGCGGAACGTGTAGGTTTGCAGGTTGCCGCCGCCGGCACACACCCTTTTTCCAGTTGGATTGATCAGGTCATCTCTCCTGGCGAACGCTATGAACACATCGTCGAGGAACTCCAGCAGCTCGCCCGGTCTCTCTTGATTTTCGGCATGCACGTTCACGTGGCCATGCCAGACAAACAGACGACCATCGACATGATGAACATGGTCCGCTATTTTCTGCCGCACTTGCTCGCGCTCTCGACGAGCTCCCCTTTCTGGATGGGACGCAACACCGGCCTGAAATCTTTCCGCACTACTGTCTTTCGCCGTTTCCCCCGCACTGGCATCCCGGAACAGTTCGAATCCTGGAGCGCGTACGAAAACTTCGTCAATCTCCTCGTAAAACTAAACTGCATCGACAACGGAAAAAAAATCTGGTGGGATGTTCGGCCGCACCCTATGTTTGGCACTCTCGAGTTCCGCATGTTTGATGTAACCACCAAGGTCGAAGAGGCAGTATCCATCGCGGCTCTCACACAAGCCATCATCGTTAAGCTCCATCGGCTTTACGAGCGCAATCAGAGCTACCGTCTCTACCGCCGTGCATTGATCGAAGAGAACAAGTGGCGCGCCGCTCGCTACGGCATCGAGGGCAAGTTGATTGATTTCGGCAAAGAGGCTGAAGTCCCCATGCGCGAGCTCGCTCTTGAGCTCCTCGAATTTGTGGATGACGTCGTGGACGATCTCGGCAGCCGCAGCGCCGTCGAATACATTCACACCATTCTCAAGGACGGTACCAGCGCGGAACGCCAATTGCGGGTCTATCAGCAAACCGGCGATCTGAAGGCCGTCGTTAGACATCTGGTCACAGAGACGCGCGGCGTTACCGAGCCGCGAGCTTCATCGGCACACGCAATCAATTAGAAATATCTGCAAACCACCAGGTCTTTGGTTCAACTGTCAGGAGAGAAATCATGAAGAAGGTTGGCCTTCTCTGCGGGCGTGAATACAGCTTTCCTCCAGCCTTTATCGTGCGCGTAAATGAACTCGGCAAGAAAGACGGCGTTGCCGCGGAATTTGTAAAGCTTGGCGGGACGCGGATGGGCGAAGCCTCCGGCTATCGCGTCATCGTCGATCGCATCTCGCATGAGGTGGAGTACTACCGTGGCTACTTAAAACACGCCGTCCTCCAGGGAACCTATGTCATCAACAACCCGTTTTGGTGGACGGCCGACGACAAGTTTTTTAACTACGCTGTCGCCGCGAAACTCGGGGTCGCCATCCCTAAGACCGTATTGCTGCCGCAGAAGGGATATCCCGGCGATGTGGACATCACTTCGGAATCGCTTCATAACCTCGAATATCCCGTGAACTGGGATGGACTTCTCGACTTCGTCGGCCGCCCTGCAATCCTCAAGCCATTTTCTGGCGGCGGCTGGAAGCATGTCTACAAAGTCCACAACAAAGAAGAGCTCCTCGCAGCCTACGACAAAACTTCGCCCTATTGTATGACCCTCCAGGAATTCGTCGACTTCACTCAATACGTCCGCTGCTTCACGTTTGGGAAATCCGATATTCTGCCCGTCCATTACGATCCCAAGGAGCGCAAATACCTCGTCGATCATAACTATCTGTCTTCCGAGCTCGGCGCGCGTATCGTGAAAGACGCGCAGACGATCAACCAGGCCCTCGGCTACGAGATGAACACAATCGAATTCGCGGTCAAGGACGGAATCCCCTACGCCATCGATTTCCTGAATCCCGCGCCGGATTTCGAGCGCGACCGCATCACCGAATTCTATTTCGAACACGTCGTCGACAAAATGGCCCGTCTGGTCATCGACCGTGCCTTGCGCGGGGAGGCCTCGAATCCCTGGCCCCGCTGGGAAGAGATGCTCGGCATTGGCGCTGCGAGTGGATTTACCGGTGCGCCCAAGACTGTTGCCGCGGGCCAATCATCGGCGCCCAGCCAGTCTGCGATATCGCCTGGGCTCAAAACAAAATGACAAGTGCAGCGACACCATCGGTGGCCCCTCGCGATCCTGCCGAAGAATGGAACGACATTCTCAAGGCCACGCTCCTTCGCGTTCCTGCTCTCCCGGAAGACCTGTTCAAAAGGATGCGCCGCTCGAAACTCACTTTCGGCGACCGCGTCCACTGCCCTTTCCTGCGGCCGTTTTTTCTCACTCCTGAAGATGAAGAGCGCGTGCGCTCCGTTGCCGAAACCATCGCGGACCTCGGCGAACGTGTTGTGACCGCCGCTCTGGACGACAAACATCTTTTTGCTCAATTTCATTTGCGTGCCGAAGAAGAACGATTAGCGCGTCTCCCCGCCGCCTACGGCCGGGCCAGCACGGCGTCACGCCTTGATGCTTTCCTCCTGCCGGATTCTCTGAAGTTCGCGGAATACAACGGGGAATCCCCGGCAGGCGCGGGCTACGCCGAAACTCTTGCCGAAATTTTTCGCGAGCTTCCTGTAATGGGGAAATTCGCGCAGATCTACCAGGTGCACAGTTACCCGCTTAGCGCAAAGCTCCTCGAAGCACTGGTGATGAGCTACGTGGACTGGGGAGGCTCGGCCACTCCTCCGCAGATTGCCATTGTGGATTGGGAGGACGTGCCCACTTGGAGCGAGTTCGAAATTCTGCAGGCGCGCTTTGAAAAATTGGGCGTTCCCACCGTAATCGCGGATCCCCGCGAACTCGAGTTCGACGGCCAGAAGCTGGTTGCCCATGGCAAGAAAATCGATCTCGTCTACCGCCGCGTCTTGATCAATGACATTGTGGCCAAACCCGCCGAGTGCGCCGCCCTCGTGAAGGCTTACACCGCTAACGCCGTCTGCGTAGCCAACACCTTTCGCTGCAAAATTCCCCACGTGAAAGCCTTCTTTGCCGTTCTCACGGACGAGCAAAACGGCGGTCTCTTTTCACACGACGAACGTGAACTCATCCGCCGGCACATTCCCTGGACTCGCGTCGTGGCTGACGTAAAGACCTCGCATTATGGCCAGCCGGTAGAGCTGCTCGCATTCATCGGCAAGGAGCGCGAAAACCTCGTCCTCAAGCCGAGCGACGAATACGGGGGCTCGGGCGTGACTCTTGGTTGGGAAACAGACGAGGCCACCTGGGATGCGGCGATTGGCCGCGCCCTTTCCGCAAAAAACGGCGCCTGGATCGTCCAAGAGCGCATCCCCATTCGCCGCGAAGTATTCCCCTATATCGCCAATGTCGGCAAAATCGACTACCGCGACATGCTCGTCGATTTCGCGCCCTATCTTTTTCGCGGAAAAGTCTGCGGCTTCTTGACCCGCCTCAGCGCCACGGGCCTCGCCAACGTCACCAGTGGCGGCGGCCAGGTGCCAGCATTTCGGGTCAGCCCGCGGGCGGCTTGATCTCCGTCCTCAAGAATCCTGTTGTCGGCCAGCCTGTTTGCAAAACAGCGGCGAGATTCACACGCGCCTCTTCAAATTTCCACGCATTCTTGTAAGATTAAAAGATGTACTTTGGCCTCCCAGTACCAGAGTTAATGCCCGGCGCCAAAAATGCCGTTGAGACTTGCCTCAGCGTGCGTCCGGGCGAGCACGTCGCGCTCATTGCTGACGAAGCCAGCAGATCTGTCGCCTCCAGTATTGCCGCTGCCATCGAAGACCGTCGCGCGCAATATACTGGCCTGTTGCTCGAAGATTTTGGTCCGCGCCCCATGACCGCAGCCCCCATGGACGTCCTGCAAGCGCTCGAGACCGCCGATGCAGGCGTCATGTGCATGACCCCCCAACCCGGTGAACTCGGCGCGCGCATGGCCATCGTTCGAGTCGTCGAGCGCCGACAGATTCGCTACGCCCACATGGTCGGCGTAACACCCGAAATCATGAAGCAAGGAATGCGCGCCGATTACCGGATGGTGGACCGCTTGAGCGACAAGCTTCGCGAGCGCATGCTCCGCGCGGAGACGCTCACCGTGAAGACCGAAGCGGGAACTGCTATCGCGGCGCACTTTGACCGCGGCCTGGACTGGGTAAAAACCAGCGGCTTGATCAGCCCGCGTTACTGGTCGAATTTGCCTGCCGGCGAAGTGTTTACGACTCCAGCCACAGTAGACGGAACTTTTGTCTGCGACGCCACGGCCGGCGACCATTTCAATGGAAAGTACGGCGATTTGCAAACAACGCCCCTCGTGCTGACAATCGAAGGGGCGCGGCTCACCGGCGTCGATTGCGCGCGCAAAGACCTCGAAGAGGAATTCTGGCAGTACTGCCACACGGACGAAAACAGCGACCGCGTTGGCGAACTCGCTTTCGGCACTAACCTCGGCCTATCCTCGATGATCGGTATCCTTCTGCAAGACGAAAAATTCCCGGGCGTCCACATCGCCTTCGGCGATCCCTACGGCAGCCAGACTCACGCCGACTGGAAATCCAAAACGCACGTCGACGTCCTGACCCGCAACTGCGACGTCTGGATTGACGAAGATCAAGTCATCTCCAAAGGTCACTACCAGCTAGACCACCTCGGCCTAGCTTAGATTCGCATTCTCTCCCATCTCCGCCAAACGCCGTTCCGCAGTTTTCAATGCTCACGGCCCGCGCGCTCGCCATACCTATTTCGTTCCTGGATAGGCGCTCTCGAAAAGATACTTTCCTGATCCCACTTCCAGCACCACGGCGTCTTGTATTTGTCGCGTTCGCGAAATGCCCGTTCGGCCTTCCAGAGGCTTTCCTCCTTCGCTCACTTCGGCCAACTTTGCATTTGACAATCGCACCGTCGCCGTCGTGTTCGCGGGGACTTCAATCTTCAACGTCATCTTTCCGTCCCCAATTTCCCAACTCGAGGCCACCAGCCCATACATGCTCTCTACCGAAGTGCCGGCCTTCGTCAATCCTCCGCCAGGCCGCGGCTCTATCAAAATATGCTTGTACCCCGGCGCGGCCTCATCCAATGCAAGCCCCGCCACCACGCGATACATCCAGTCTCCAATCGCTCCATATGCGTAGTGATTGAACGAATTCATTCCCACATCCTGAAAACTGCCGTCCGGTTTCTGGCCGTCCCATCTCTCCCAAATCGTCGTCGCGCCCTGGGTTACCGGATACAGCCACGACGGATACTCCGTCCTGTTCAGCAGCATGTACGCCTCATCCAGATACCCGTAATCACTCAGCGCTTTGCACAACACGGGCGTCCCCAAAAAGCCTGTCGTCAAATGTTTGAACGCCCTTACATCTTCCGCCAGTCGCGCCGCCGCTCCCGCCCGCATTGCTTCGGGCAATAAATCAAACTCCAGTGCCAACGCATACGCCGTCTGCGTATCCGAAGAGAGCCTCCCGTTCGGCGTCACGAACTCCTTCACAAACGCCGCCCGAATTTTCTCCTCCAGCGCTGCATACTCCGCCGCATCCTCGCGCTTCCCCAGGACCGCGGCCGTCTTTGCCAGCAATTCCGTCGACCGCGCAAAATATGCAGTCTGCAAGAAATCCTTTGCCGTGGTCGCACCTGGATAATCCGACCTCGTCGTCGCAAACGCCAGCCAATCCCCAAAACTGAAGCCACTGCTCCAAATGTATTTTTCCCCAGCCTGCCGCCGCATGTACTCCACCCAGGCTTTCATGCTCGGGTATTGCTCTTCCAAAATCCGCTTATCTCCAAACGCCTGGTACACCGTCCACGGCAGCACCACCGCCACATCCGCCCATCCCGCCGATGCCGCCGCCCCCTTCCGCGTGGTATGCGTCAACGCGTTCGGAATCACATAGGGCACCGCCCCGTCATCCTCTTGATCCAGGGCCACGTCCCTCAGCCATTTCGTATAAAACGCCGCCGTATCGAAATTAAAGGATGCCGTCGGCGCAAACACCTGCGCATCTCCCGTCCATCCCAGCCGCTCGTCACGCTGCGGGCAATCCGTCGGTACATCTACAAAATTCCCCTTTTGCCCCCAGATAATGTTGTGCTCTAACTGGTTCAGGAGCGTGCTTGAGCTCTCAAATTTCCCCGTCCTCTCCATTGCGGAATGCACCACGACTCCCGTAAAGTCCTCCGGCTTCACTTCTCCCGGCCATCCGCTCACGGCCACATAGCGAAACCCCTGAAACGTAAAGTGCGGCTCGTAAACCTCCGTTCCGCCGCCGCGCGTCGTGTACTGTATCGTTTCTTTTGCCGTCCGAAGATTCGCGGTATAGAAATTCCCGGACTTGTCCAGCACCTCCGCGTGCCGCAGCGAAATCGCAGTTCCCGCCGGCGCCGTCACGCGGAACTTCACCCAGCCCACCATGTTCTGCCCCATATCCAGCACGGTATCCCCGGCAGGCGTCTTCAACACTTTCGCGACCTTAAGCTCCTCGATCTTCTTCACCGGCGGTCCGGCGGGCGCCACGATTTTTGCTTTCGGCGCGTCCATCGCCGTCACGGTTTTCCAATCCTTGTCATCGAATCCTGCCGCGCTCCATCCTGCCTTCTCCAGCCGCGCGTCATACTCTTCGCCATCATAAATGTCCGACCACACCACGGCCCCGGTCGCCGCCTTCCAATTCTCATCGCTCGTCACGATCTCTTGCGTCCCGTCCGCGTACCGGATCACGAGTTGCGCAAGCAACGCCAATTTCTTCCCGTAAAGATCCCTTCTCCCTTCCCACCCACTTCTTCCCCGAAACCATCCATCTCCCAGCATCGCTCCCAGGCAATTCGCGCCGCTCTTCAATTGTCCGGTCACGTCATAGGTCTGGTATTGATAGCGAAAATCGTAAGCCGTCCATCCCGGCGTGAAATATTCTTCTCCCACGCGCTTCCCATTCAGTTCCAGCTCGTACACTCCCATCGCTGACGCATACAGTCTTGCCCGCTCCACTTTTTTCTTCCCGTTCACCAAAAACTCTCGCCGCATCATCGGCGCAGGATTCGATTTTTTCTCATCCTCTGGAAGATTCGCTGTAATCCATTTCGCCTTCCAATCCCCCACTTCGAGCAATCCCATCTCCCATCGCGCCGTCTTGCTCCATGCGGACAAGTGCCCGTGATTGTCCGCCACGCGCGCCTGCCAGTAATAAATCCGCTCACTCGTAAGCGCCGGCCCTCCATACTCCACGTGAATTGACGCATCGGATTCCTGCTTCCCGCTGTCCCAGATCAACTTCCCTTTCGTCAGGTCCGCTTCTGACCCCGCCACCCGCACCTCATAACTCGTCTGCACCACGCCTTTTTCCGCACTGACCAGTTCCCAGCTCAATCGTGGCTTCCTCACGTCGATCCCCAATGGATCGACCTTGTATTCGCAGCGCAAATTCTTTAACGCCAGCGGAGTCTCTGTTTGGGCGGGGAGCACTAGCGGGAAAACAACAGCCGCCAAGCACGCCAGCACCGCCGCCACACAAACGAAGCGAAGGAATCGCAGTCGAATCATTGGGTTTACTTCCCTCCTGCGCGGAGCTTATCCAGTTTGGCATCCAGGGACAACCGGATTTGCGCCCATTAGCCCTGTTCGCCGTACGGAGAGGACGCGACTGGTGATTCGTGACTGGCCACTTGTGGAAGAGAGATCCCTCACGCCGGGTGGTTGTTTTCGACTAAGCTCCCTTCGAGGCTCTAGGTAAACAGGGCAAGCGGGACAGAAATCCTTTGAATGCTTTGTGGTTAACAATTTACCCCCTCCCCCGGGGTTTTTTCGTAACTGCGGATTCTAAAGGGTTTTAAGTGCTGTGTTTTTGGAAGTGCGGATTCTAAACGAGTTATGGGCGCGTTTTGCGGATGTGCGGATTCTAAAGGGTTTAGTGACCGTTCAGCAACGCTCCGGATGGGCAGCGGGACGAGATTAAAGGAACGAGGAACGACACAAAGGGGCTTGGTGGGCCTGAAGCAACGGCGAGGGAGGGTGCGATCTAAGCGAAGCATCAGAAAAGGTAGCACGGTATTGGCGGATTGTCAACTATTTTTTTAGATAACTGAGTGCTTATTCGAATGAGCTGCGCGGATTCGAATGAGGCTGGGGAAGTCGCGAGATTAGAAGAAGTTGCTGGGAGTTAACTCGATGGATAGGGCTGTGGGAATATGTGGAAAAAGGAAAACGCTGACTGCGTGCAAAGCCCATGCCAACCGCCTATAAAGATAGACGCACTCTATCCGCGTAGAGTCACGGTGGACGGCCGCAAATCGCCCGGAGAGAGCCAGCTTTCGCCTCGCACATGTTTCTAATTTCGAGAATCAGCAGCAGGATCTAAAACAGGCGAGCAACGTATTCGCGCATCTGATGCTTCCAGTAGGGCCAGTCGTGGCCGCCCTCCGGACCCCAGTTGTCCAGCGAATGGCGGATTCCTTTGCTCGAAAGAATCTCGGACAAGCGATAAGTGGGGCCGCTGTTCTCCCATTGGCCGGTGCCCGTGCTGATGTGGATGTCGCACGAGGCAAGCTGCCCAAGGACCCAGGGATCGTTCAGATTGGCGAGATAATCCACAGGATTGTTGAAATAAAAATTGTCGTCGTACATCCCGTCCATGAAATTGCGAACGTCGTAGACGCCGGACATCGCGAAGCAACGCTTGATCACGTCCGGATGCTTAAAAAGAGAGTTGGCGGCGTGATACGCCCCGAACGAAGCGCCCATCGTCGAAATCGCGATTCCGGGGCTTTGGCAATTGTCCCAGATAAAAGGAACGACCTCTTCTCTCAGGTACGAATCGAAAACGGATTGCACGTAACTGCGGTGAAATGGATGCGCGCCTTTATTGTAAAAACTAAGCCCGTTGATGGAATTGATGCTGAAGACTTTAATTTTTCCGCCATCGATGAAATCGGCGAGCGCGCCGATCATGCTCTGACCTTCCAGTTCCGTCTCGTCGCCCGCGCTCGTTGGAAAACCGAGAATTGGCTGTCCCCAGTGGCCGTGGACGATGACGCCAAGGTCGAGCCCCAGCCGCGGAGAATGCCACCGATGATATTCGCGCTTCATCTTTAGTTCCTCGCATGCAGTGCGGGGAAAGGAAGTATGCCAGCCTAGCCCGAATGCGGGCAATGGAATTGAACCGGGTATCAGAGGCCGCGCTCGGTGTATATTTGAACCAGCAAACTATTGCACACGGAGACCAACTTCATGGCGACACCATCCACAACGAATCGGCCGACCCCGGAACGCATCTTCATGACTATGAATGCGTTCCAACAAACGGAAGCCCTGAAATCAGGTATCGAGCTGGACCTCTTCACGGCTATCGGCACGGGGGCGAATACCGCCGCTTTGCTTGCCGCGAAGACCAGTGCTTCCGAGCGCGGTGTCCGTATTCTTTGCGATTTCTTGACGATTATGGGCTTTCTCGCCAAAGAAAATGGTTGTTATGCGCTTACGGAGGAATCTGCGCTGTTCCTCGATCGGCGCTCGCCCGCTTGTCTTGCCTCCGTAACTGGCTTCCTCGCCAGCCCCTGGCACAAGAAAAATGTCGAAGCCTTGACCGCAGCCGTGCGCAAAGGAGGAACGGCCGGAGTGCAGGGAGACAACACCAAGCCGCAGGATGAGGTATGGGTAGCGTTCGCGAAATCGATGGCGGCTTTGACGATACCCGCCGCCAACTTTATCGCCGGACTTATCGGCGCGGCGGAAGGCAAACCCTGCAAAGTGTTGGACATCGCCGCAGGGCACGGGAACTACGGCATCACCATCGCCAAGAAAAACCCGAACGCGCAAGTTGTCGCCGTGGATTGGCCATCCGTGCTGGCCGTCGCAGCAGAAAATGCAAAAGCCGCCGGCGTTTCTGATCGCTATACGGCGCGTCCTGGGAGCGCTTTTGAGACGGATCTTGGCACAGGATACGACATAGTTTTGCTCACGAACATTTTTCATCATTTCGATCAGCCAACGTGCGAGAAATTGATGCGGCGCGTGAATGCGGCGCTCAAACCGGGTGGAAAAGCCGTTACTCTCGAGTTCGTTCCCAATGAGGACCGTGTGACTCCCCCGGCCGCGGCGGCATTCAGCCTCAACATGCTTGTGGGGACCGACGCCGGGGACGCCTATACACTTTCGGAATATGAAAAAATGTTTGCAAATTCGGGATTTGCGAAAACCAGCCTACACCCGGTAATGGGAATGCCTCAGCAGGTACTGCTATCCGGAAAGCCAGAATGAAAAAGAAAAAGAAACCACAAAAAACCGTCAAAAAAACTGCGAAGAAGACTGCGAAGAAGACTGCGACGAAGCCGTCAGGCAATTCAGACCGGGAGCTGCGCGAACAGCTGGTCTATTTGCTGAAGGGCGGCGGCGCGCACGTCCATTTCATGGACGCGCTTGATGGATTTCCTCCCGGAAAATATGGAACTTTTGCGAACGCGTTGCCGCATACGGGCTGGCAGTTGCTTGAACATGCGCGCCTCGCGCAGTGGGATATCCTAGAGTTCAGCAGAAATCCAAAACATGTCTCGCCTCCTTTTCCAGGCGGATACTGGCCAAAAACGCCAGGGCCCGCCAATGACGAAGCATGGAACGAAAGCGTTGCAGCATTTCAACGCGATTTGGAGGCAATGGTCTATCTGGTTCGAGATCCCCACACGGATCTGTTCGCAAAAATTCCTCATGGCCAGGGGCAATCTATTTTGCGGGAAACTCTGGTTCTGGCGGATCACAACGCCTACCACCTTGGCCAGCTCGTGGATCTGCGCCGCGCTCTGGGCGCCTGGCCGGAGACCTAGCTCCTGACGCAGCCTGGAACGATGGCGCGCACTTGCAACTACCGGGATTGGCAGTAGGATGTTGCCCTAGAGTTGTTGACGGGAATTCGAATACGGAGCGTGGATGCCATGATTCGAATCGAGAACATTTCCAACAATGAGCGCGAATCGGGAAATAGCCGGCGCGATTTTCTGAAAGGGATGCTCGGAGCAGGCGCGTTTGTGCTCAGCGTTTCCGTGGTGCCGGAAGAGCTATTCGCGGCAGGAGGCAGCAGTAGTGCGGGCGATCCCTTTCCATCGATGGAGAGGGCGCCGCTGCATCCAGGGGTCTATTTGGCGATCGATACGGATGGCACGGCATACGTCATCGCGCACCGTTCAGAGATGGGGAATGGGGTGCGCACGTCCTTGCCGCGCATTGTTGCGGAGGAATTGGACGCGGACTGGGCGCGCGTGAAAGTGGTACAGGCCATAGGCGCGGAAAAATACGGCGACCAGGATACCGACGGCTCGCATTCCGTAGTGAGCTTTTTTGTGCCACTGCGCGAGGCAGGAGCGACGGCCCGGCTGATGCTTGTGCGAGCGGCCGCGCAGCAGTGGGGCGTGCCGGCCGCGGAATGCTCGACGGAACTGCACCATGTGATTCACACAGGTTCGGGAAAGAAGCTTGGGTACGGCGAGCTTGCAACGGCGGCCTCGAAGTTGGACGTCCCGAAGAAAGAAGAGTTGAAGCTGAAGCCGCGCAGTGAATGGCGCTACATCGGAAAGCCCGCAGCGAGTTATGACCTAACGGATTTGTGCACGGGCAAAGCTAAATTCGGGCAGGACGCGCGAATGGCAGGGATGTTGTATGCAAGCGTCGCGCATCCACCGGTACTCGGCAGCACTGTGAAATCGCTGGATGATTCTGCAGCGCTGAAAGTGGTGGGCGTGAAGCAGACGACAACCATCGACACATTCAAACCGCCGGTACTTTTCCAGGCGCTCGGCGGCGTGGCGGTGCTGGCGGACAATACGTGGGCGGCTTTTCAGGGCAAGAAAAAGTTGAAGATCGAATGGGAGAACAGTTCTCACGGCGCGTTCAGCTCCAATCCCTATAAAAAAGAGTTGCAGGAGACGGCGCGGAAGCCCGGAAAAGTGGTGCGCGAGGTTGGCGATGTAGATGCGGCCTTCGCCAAAGGCGGGAAGATTGTCGAGGCGGAATATTACGCGCCATTGCTGGCGCACGCCTCGATGGAGCCACCCGCTGCGCTCGCCGTCTATCGTGATGGCAAGGTGGAGGTCTGGGCCCCGACGCAGAGCCCGGTGGGGGCGCGCGACGCTATTGCGGCAGCCGTTGGAGCGAAGAAGGAAGACGTAACGGTGAACGTGACACTCCTGGGCGGCGCGTTTGGCCGGAAATCGTTTCCCGATTTTGCCGTCGAAGCCGCGGTGCTCTCGAAAAAAACTGGCAAGCCGGTCAAAGTGGTTTGGAGCCGGGAAGACGATATTAAGTTTGATTCCTACCACTCGGTGTCTGCAATGTACATGAAAGCGGCCCTGGCAGAAGATGGAAAACCCACGGCCTGGCTGCAACGGACAGTATTTCCTCCCATTGGCTCAACGTTCGATGCCAAGGCAGTTTATTCCGATGCCGGCGAACTCGGGCTGGGCTTCAGCGATTTGCCTTACGCTATACCGAATCATCGCTCGGAAAACGGGCCGGCGACTGCCCACGTGCGCATCGGCTGGTTCCGTTCCGTGGCAAACATTTATCATGCATTCGGTTTGCAATGCTTCGCCGACGAATTGGCGCAAGCGGCGGGAAAAGATCCCGTCGAATACACGCTCCAGCTTCTGGGGCCGGACCGTATTATCCCGAAGGCCGAGTTGCCGAAGGACTACACGAATTATGGCGGGAATTATGAGCAGTATCCAATCGACACGGCGAGATTCCGCCGAGTGGTAGAGATTGCAGCCGAGAAATCGGGCTGGGGAAAAACGAAAACGGGCAACGGTTCTGGGATGGGAATTGCGATGCACCGCAGCTTCCTGACTTACGTCGCGTCCGTCGTGCAGATGCACATTGATGATGCGGGGCGCGTGCATGTCGACAGGGTGGATACCGCGCTAGATGCCGGAACAGTTGTGAATCCAGAGATGGTTAAGAATCAGTTTGAAGGCGCGGCGGTGATGGGGACGAGCGTCGCGTTCTATGGATCAATCACCGCGACGAACGGTGCGATCGACCAATCCAACTTTGACGATTATCCGATGGCGCGAATGAATACCGCGCCGCGCGAAGTCCGCGTGCACATCGTGCCGAGCGAAGCGCCTCCTGGAGGCGTGGGCGAACCGGGCCTGCCGGCGTTTGCACCGGCATTGTGTAACGCGATTTTCGTCGCGACGGGCAAGCGCATCCGCGAATTGCCCCTTTCCAAAGCGGGCCTAGCCTAACGTGCACAAATCAGTTTTGATGCTTCTTACTGCGCTCATAGCGGCGGTCTCGCCGGTCTATGCGCAGCGGCGTCCCGTGCTCCAACAGATTGACCTGCCGCATCCTTATTATTTCCGCGAGATGTATTTGCCGCAATTAACCAGCGGCCCGAGCAGCGTGGCGTGGTCGCCGGACTCGAGAGAAGTGGTGTACTCGATGGCAGGATCGTTGTGGCGCCAGAAGATTGGTTCGAAAACAGCGCAGCAGCTCACGGACGGACCGGGTTACGACTATCAGCCGGATTGGTCGCCGGATGGGAGGAGCGTGGTTTACGTTTCGTACCAAAAAGATGCGTTGGAGGTTTGGCTGCTTGATTTGGCGACGGGAAAATCGGAGCAATTGACGACGGGTGGCGCGGTAAATGTTGAGCCACGGTGGTCGCCGGACGGAAAACGGATTGTTTTTGTTTCGACTTCATATAACAAGCGATTTCATATTTTTCGCGCCGATGTAAAGGACGGAACACTCGAGAACGTGACACGGCTGACAGGAGAAACAAAGAGCGATTTGCCCCGCTATTACTACAGCGCGTTTGATATGGAGATCAATCCGGTGTGGACGCGCGATGGGAGGGAAATTCTGTTTGTTTCGAATCGCGGGCACATCCATGGGACCGGCGGGTTCTGGCGGATGCGCGCGGAGCCAGGAGCGGAAGCGCGGGAAATTCATTACGAAGAGACGAACTGGAAGGCGCGGCCGGATTTCTCGCCGGACGGATCGCGGATGGTTTACAGCTCGTATCTCGGCCGGCAGTGGCACAACTTGTGGGTGATGCCTGCAAACGGCGGCGATGCGTTCCCCATCTCGTACGGCGACTGGGATGACACTAACGTACGCTGGTCGCCGGACGGAAAGAAGCTGGTGTTTATTTCCAACAAGGAATGGAACACCAATCTGGCGATTCAGGAGTTTGGCAGTGGCGAAGCAAAAGCGTTGGCCATTGAAAAACGAAGCTATCTCCGACCGAGAGTGAAACTGAAGCTTTTTATCGTCGATGAAAAAGGCAGGCCGCAGTTTGCGCGCATCTCGGTTACGGACGAACGCGGACATTTCTATGCGCCTAACGCAAAGTGGACGTGGATCCAGGCGGATGACGGGTACGATCGGAATCGCTCCCCGTTCGAGGCTCATTATTTCTACGCAAAGAGCTATCCGGAGGGTATCGGTATAGAGGTGCCGGAAGGACGGCTTACGATCGACGTGACGAAGGGCTTTGAGTATGAGGCTTTGCATCGGACTTTCGATTCGAGCACAGCGAAATCAGAGGATCTGACCTTCCATTTGAAAAAGCTCGACTGGGGACGCGGACCGGGACCGAAATGGATCAGCAGCGATTTACACGCGCATATGAACTACGGTGGTACTTACAGAAGCGAGCGCGAAATTCTTCTGGAGCAAGCGGAAGGCGAGGGCGTACGGATCGTCAACAACCTGGTGGTGAACAAGGAACAGAGGTTCCCCGACATTCATTCCGCGCTGTTCAACGAAGTGCTGAAGTATTTCTCGTGGAACGCCACGGACCTCATCGGACAGGAATTTCACACGAGTTATTGGGGACACCGGGGAATCTTGAACCTGAAGGACCATCTCCTTCTGCCGGGTTATGCAGGGTATCCAAACACCGCGGCGGCGAGTTTGTATCCAATGAATGCAGACGTATACGACTTGGCACACGCGCAAGGAGCCCTCGTCGGAGCGGTGCATCCGTTCGATGCAGCACCAGATCCGTTTGCGAATCCCTCAGAAAGAATTACGGATGAGCTGCCGGTGGACGTCGCTCTCGGTAAACTGGATTACATGGAGATTGTCGGGTTTAGCGATCACCGAGCGACGGCAGCAGTATGGTACCGGCTTTTAAATCTCGGATTTCGTATTCCGGCCGGAGCGGGAACCGATGCAACCACTGACTATGCTGCGCCGATTCGAGGTCAAGTTGGAATGGATCGCGTCTACGCGTCGGTTCCAGGGGAGTCCGTAGACGTGCAAGCATGGATGGATTCGTTAAAAAAGGGGCGAACGTTTGCGACGAACGGGCCGCTAATTGAATTTACGCTAGGGGGACAGAAGGTTGGAGGCGAGTTGAAGTTTGACGGCGCGCAGGCGGCTGTGCCGTTTACGGCGAAATTGCGATCGATTGTGCCGGTGGATCATTTCGAAGTGGTATGCAATGGGCGAGTCGCGCAGACACTGCCGCTTCAAGAAGCGCGCGATTCGGGCGATGTGAAAGGAACGCTGCCGCTTAAGGAAAGCGGATGGTGCGTACTGCGGGCTTCGAGCGACAACGCGGAGTACCCGGTGCTGGACAATTATGTTTATGCGACGACGAGCCCGGTTTACATTACCATCGGCGGCAAAGCGCCGCGTTCGCAGGCGGACGCAAAGTATTTTGCCGCGTGGATCGACCGGATGATCGACACAACATCGCATTATCCAGACTGGAATTCGCCCGCCGAAAAAGCATTTGTGCTGAAACGACTGCTCGACGCAAAGATCATTTACGAGCAGCTAGGGGCTGGTCTTCCCTAAACTGTTGCCGGAAGAAAATGCCGAAACTTTCCGTAGCTCACGGCGAGTCATCCAGCTCAATCAATCGGCGACGACGGTGATGCTCGTCGTTCGTAACGTGAAGTCCTTCGTTGCCATCACCCATGTAGCCAGAAAATCACGAGCGTTCCGTGTACGCCGCCATGCTTGGACGCAAAACTTTGCGCCGTTACGGTGCGCAGCCTTTGCAGCTATCTGGGACGCCTGACTATTCGGGAATGACCTCAATCGCGCTTACAGAGGGGTAATTCACTGCAGGATTAAAGTAAATCTCGATTTTGCCCTGCGGGGTGGGCTCGATATGCGGGAAGGACTTCACCAACGGCCCGGAGCCGGCCTCCCGGAAAATATCAAATCCTTTCAATAGGGTAGACCCGTTGCAGTAGACATCAAAGACGCGGCTGCCTTCACCTCCAATGCCCCCATTCTGAATGCCAAACCAGTGCTCTAGAAAGTACAGCTTCAGAGTGTATTTGCCGCCGGGAGCGACAGGAACTACATAGTGGAAATGTCCAAATCGGTGCCATTCATAGAGCGCACCATCAGGGACTTTCGAGAGATCGCCGACTAACCGGCTAAGACGGCCGCCGAAGAAGTAGCGATCCGGCATCCAAACATTTCCGTGGGAGTCATGGTAGAGAGAATATCCAACTACAATTCTGACTGGAAGAGCGCGATGCGCAACGCCCGGCAGAATCTCAATGGCGTTCAGGAATGCGTCGGGGGTGCTGAAGTCCAGGTGAATCTTTCCGTCATTCTCTGGCTCGACGTCCGGATAGACTTTCGTGGTTGAGATGTCATTTCCGCCGGCGTCGTCCACCAAATCGAGCGTCGTCAGCGGTCTCCCGTTGATGGAGAACCCGACAAAGCGGCTGTTCTCCTGAAAACCCGCCGTTTCTGCGAATAAAAGATGAACTTCGTAAGTGCCTGGCGGCATCGGATAGTTGCAATGAAAGACGCCGCGGCGCCCACTGGTAAAAAGTTGTGGGTCTTCTGTGCCCTGGATAGCGTGGCCGGTAACCGAGAATGAGCTTCCTCCAGAGCAAAATCGATCGCTCATCCAAGTTGAACCAGCCCGATCAATATAGGCTGCGCGGTCATTGCCGGCCAGAGCACGCAGAGTCCTCTCGGAACTATCGACCGGAGCGGCAGCGGCCAAGGCTTGCACGGAGCTGTCATGGTTGCCCGCGTGGCTCCACCTTCGCCAGGTAAAAACCAATAACACAGAGGCCAGGAGCACGAATATGGCAGCCACCTTGAGGCTGCCAATGCGAATCTTGACCTCTCTTGCGGACTCGCCGCCGTTTTGATGCTTTGATTCGCCGTTCAGTGTGGTTTCGTCAGTTGACAGAGAAAAATTGCTTTGTTGAGTCACCAAAACGCCGTTTCCTTGGGCTGGAATCCCGTCAAGGGATTGGGTTTGGCGGCTTTCGTCGAGTTTCGGGCCGAGTTTTTCGGATGCTAAGTCGTTCTCATGAATGAACTTGGGAACGTAGTGGCCTGACGGCAAACAAATTCGAACCGGATGGTTAGCCCCCGCCGTTCGATAGAACTCTTCCAATCGCTTTCGCAGCGCATGGGCGGTTACCCGGACAATCGTATCCACCTGCGGATCAAAATCCTCGGGACGCCCTAAGACTTGTACGGCGATGCTGTATTCCTTGATCTCGTCGATCGCTCCTTCGAAATACTTTTCACAAACGAAAGTCAGAAATCGAACAAGGTTGTTGGTTCGGCCAAGCACCCCGGACGCCAAAACCGCGTCCAGTTCAGCCCGCTCAGCTTCAAGCTTGTTGATCGCCGGTTGCAATGGGTCAATCCCCTGAAAAATGTCTTTTCGAGTGAGAGTGATTTGTCCTGCAGGGAAGTATAACCCAATTCTCGGAAGGCGACGTCGAGTGAAAACATTGAGTTCTCATAGACTTAGGCGGAAAACTGGTTGGGAAAATGCTGCATTCGGACGCTCTTGAGGATCGCCCCATCCTCTAACTGGAGAGGGAGAGGAAGTAAGTCCGGGACGCTACGCGTAATTTCCTGAACGGAATGACGCGAAGATATTCACTGTGAATTAACGGTGAGCTAACTTCTCAGACGAACACCAACACTGCTAAATCTATCAATCACTTATTCAGGTTTACCCCATTCATGGTGCAACTTCCTGAACCGCTCTATCGGCGGCCGGTCAGAGGAGTAGACAGTTGTAGAACGATGGTGCCGCCCAAGGAGTGCCCAAAATGACTTTGGCCCTATTGGAAAAACATTTTCGCACCATGAGGCGTGGAATGACAGCGTGGGTAAGCTTGCTGGCGCTGGGAATTCTGCTTGTCACTGCTCGTCCCGCAATGGGCCAGGCGGTCAATGCTACTTTGCTTGGAACGGTAACGGACTCGTCCGGGGCCGCGGTCGCCAACGCGAAGGTCACGATCACGGAAACGAACACCGGGATTAGCCGTACCTCTCGAACGAACGACAGCGGCAACTACGTGTTTCCCGATTTGGCGCCGGGGACGTACACGGTCACGGCGGAGCAGCCGGGATTCAAACGGGCGTCCAGAGCCAGCATCGATGTAATCGTAAACACGACCCAGCGCGTAGACTTGGACCTTCAACCGGGGGACGTTTCGCAGACTGTCACCGTGGAGGCGGAAACTCCCATCCTTCAGACCGAGCGGGCGGACACGGGGCGCAAACTCGAAACTGTGTTGACACAAAATCTGCCGCTTGGGACCAATCGTAATTTCCAAAACCTTTTGAATATCGTGCCCGGCACGACTCGCGCCACGTTCCAGCATTCGCAGTTCTTCAACGCCAGTAGCTCGTTGCAGACGGAAGTCAACGGTCAACTGCGCCAGGGCAACAACTACCAGATCGAAGGCATTGACGACAACGAACGCACCGGCCTTTTGCAGATCCTGGTGCCGCCGCTCGAATCCATCCAAACAGTGGACGTTTCGACGAGCAATTACGACGCGGAACTCGGCCGTGCAAGCGGGGCCGTTGTAAACGTTATCTTAAAATCTGGCACTAACAATTTCCACGGCGCTGCCTACGAATTCGTGAGGAACAGCTATTTCAATGCCCGGAACTTTTTCGATCCATCTGTGGGGCATCTCGCATACAACTATTTTGGGGGCAATATTGGCGGTCCGATCAAGAAGAATAAGCTCTTTTTCTTTGCCGACTATCTGAAAGTCTACGACCACGAGGCGAACACAAACCAAGTTACCATCCCCACCATGGCCTTCCGTTCGGGGGATTTGAGCTCGGTAAAAACCTTGCCAACCTGTCAAAAGAATCCGACCGACTGCAACATCTACAATCCCTTTAGTGGGAGTGCAAACGGCACGGGTCGGCAGCAGTTCGTCGCTACTTCTGCTCCCGGACAGGCTACGGTTCCAGGTCCTAATGGGGCGGTGGATGCATTCAATGCTGCCTGCACCAATGCGGCTGGTTGCCCGAACGTGATTCCGTCGGCTTTGATTAATTCCATCTCCGCTAAGCTCATGGCGTTCTTGCCGCCCCCAACGGCTGCGGGCAACACGAACAACTACTTTGCGCTGCTGCCCTTTCACAAAGATACAGATTTCGTGGATGCCAAAGTGGACGCCAACCTAACCGATAAAGATCGCTTGAGCGCGCGATTCAGCTATCAACGTCCATCGGTTCTGCAGGCTCCAATATTCGGGATAGCGGGCGGGCCAGCACAAGGCAATTTTGAAGGGACGGGCATTCAGAACACGTATAGCACCGGTCTCAACTACAATCGCTTTTTCTCGAATACTTTGGTTGCGGAGTTCCGAGTTGGCGTAGCGTGGTACCACAACGAGGCTCACAACACGGATTTCGGAACGAATACTTCAGAATCGCTCGGCATTCCGGGCGTTAACCTCGACAAGACCATAACCAGCGGAATCGTGGGTATTACGATCAACGGAGGATTTTCCAATCCCTTGATTGGCTTCTCGGCGAGCCTGCCCTGGGTCCGCTCAGAAACGAATATTGACTTTGCGAATACCTGGACCAAGATTCTCGGCAATCATACAGTCAAATTTGGCGTCGACCTTCGCCGGGTTCGAGATGCTCTGCTCCAGGAGCAGACGTTCAGCCCACGCGGTCTGTATACATTCAACGATGGCCAGACGGCGCTTAACACCGGTTCCGGCGCAACGGTCACCAGCTTCGGAAACAACTTCGCCAGCTTTCTGCTCGACGTGCCAGGTCAAGCGGGCCGCGATCTGGCGACCTTCTTCCCCAACTATCGAGCCACGCAATTCTTCGCGTTCGTGCAAGATAAGTGGCTGGTCACTCCCAAACTCTCCGCGGATATTGGAGTGAGATGGGAGTTCTACCCGCCTGCCACGCCCGCTGCCACTGGGGGCTTTTCAAATTACAATCCCACGAACAATACGCTTGTCGTAAGCGGGATAGGAGGCAATCCGAACGATCTGGGGATTGCAACGCATTACAAATACTTCGCGCCACGTCTGGGGCTGGCCTACCGTCTGACGGAATCGACGGTCTTTCGCGCTGGATTCGGTATCAGCTATACGCCGTTTCCCGACAACAGCTATGCTTACAATTTCCCTGTGCGGGCCAACAACCAATTTGATCCGGCAGTCACAACCTTTGGTCCGGCAGTCCTACCCAGCGGACAGCCTGCGACTTTTCAGAACGGTTTCCCCGCCCTCATTCAGCCTACGATTCCATCGAACGGAATCATTACCAATCCTACGGTAGCATCAGCTTACTTTGTGGTTAATCAGAGCTTCAAGAATCCGTACGTGGAATCGTGGAACGCGGTAATCCAGCACTCGCTTCCTTGGCGGCTTGTTCTTGATGTAGCTTACGTTGGCAGTCACAGCGTTGACACCGTTGTTAATTACAACCTGAACGCCGCTACAGTAGTTGGCCAAGGGAAAAATGGACAGCCCGAGTTTCCGACCTTCGGGCGAACGGCAAATACGAATCTCCTCTTTGCCGGATACTCATCCAGCTACAATGCGTTGCAAGTGAAGTTCGACCGGAAGTTCTCGGGAGGTCTCGCAGCTACGACGGCTTATACCTTCGGTAAAGGCATGGGCTTTCAACAGGGCGACGATGGCGGCCTCGCATTCTACATCAATCAACGCCGGAATTACGCCCGGAACGACTTCGATCGCACGCAAACTTTCGTACAGAGCATCGTTTACGATCTCCCGTTTGGTAGAGGCAAGCGCTTGGTTTCTTCGGGAGTTGGCGCCGCGATTCTAGGTGGCTGGCGCATTTCCAGCTTTATGACGATCATGTCAGGCCTTCCGCTTTTCTTTACCGACAGCGGCACCTCACTCCAGGCGCCGGGCAACACCCAAACGCCGAATCTGGTCGCCCCTGTAAAAATCCTTCACGGTGTCGGCACCAAGAATCCATGGTTCACTACGTCGAGTTTCGCGGCTCCGGTGGGCGCTACATTCGGCAATGTAGGGCGCAACTATCTTAGTGGGCCCAACTTTTTCAACCTGGATGCTGCACTTTCCAAGTCGATCCGATTTACGGAACGCTACAATCTAGACCTGCGCCTCGAGGCATTTGGCGTGACAAATACGCCGCAGTTCTTCTTCGCTGCGAACGGCGGCGGCGCGGCTGGGCTGACGCGGAACAGCAGTAGCTTCGGCCAGATCACGAGTGCCACCGGTGGCCGCACACTTCAACTCGGCGCAAAGTTCAACTTCTGATGCGGCTGAACACGACGGCATAATGGTGTCTCCATATGGGTCGAGTCCCGGTTGCGCTCGCCACTCGACCCTTCTCGGAGATTGCGAATTTTTTTGTAACGCAAAACCTTCAAGTCTTGTACTAGCATCCCGCAGAAGGAGCCTCCATGACATCTCATGTCTCACGACGTGAATTTCTCGATGGACTTGCAGTGGGCGCGGCCGGGCTGGCCGTGGGAACGACAGCAAAGAGTTATGGCCAGATCCTCGGTTCCAACGATCGACTCAACTTTGCCGTAATCGGGCTGAACGGGCGCGGGTACGCTCATCTCTCGTCCCTCAAGGCGAACAAGAGCGCTGCCCGCATCTCGCATGTCTGCGATGTGGACGACAGCATTCTCAAGAAGTTTGCCGACGCAGTGCAGCGAGAGACTGGCGAGTCCCCCGCGGCGGATAAAGACTTTCGCGCAATCCTCGAGCGAAAGGATGTAGACGCGATTACGATTGCCACCCCCGACCATTGGCATGCGCCCATGGCTATCGCCGGGTTGCAGGCTGGCAAGCACGTCTATGTGGAAAAGCCCTGCAGCCACAATCCAGCTGAGGGACAAATGCTCGTGCAGGCGCAGCAGAAGTTTGGAAAGCTTGTGCAGATGGGCACCCAGCAGCGCTCTTCGCCACACAGCATAGAGATCGTCGAAAAGATTCACGGCGGCATTATTGGCAGGCCCTATCTCGCGAAAGCCTGGTACAGCAATGTGAGGAAGTCGATTGGCACGGGCAAAGAAGCGCCCGTGCCCTCGCAACTCGATTGGGATTTGTGGCAGGGCCCGGCGCCACGCCGTCCCTATCGCGACAACGTACATCCTTACAACTGGCACTGGTTTAGAAACTACGGCACTGGCGAAACGCTCAACAATGGAACGCACGAAGTGGATGTGTGCCGCTGGGCCCTGGGGGTCGACTTCCCGAAACGCGTTACCTCGTCTGGTGGCAGATACCAATTCAAAGATGACTGGCAGTTTTACGACACGCTGGTGACGAGCTTCGAGTACGAAGACAAGATGCTCACTTGGGAGGGCAAGAGCTGCCAGGGAATGAAGTATTACGGCCGTGACCGTGGCTCGGCCATCATGGGAACGACCGGCACCGTGGTTGTGGATCGCGATGGCTACGAGATTTACGACCTAAAAGGAAATAAGACAAGCGATCACAAGGCCGGCAGCGCTACGTCTTCTACTGATCTTGTCGGGGCCGATTCCATGACCGATCTTCACTTCGCCAACTTCATCGCGGGAATCCGCAAAGGAGAGAAGCTTAACGCTCCGATTTCAGTGGGCAACGTCGCGGTTACGATGCTCCAGCTGTCCAACATTGCGTGGGAAGTCAACCGGGAATTGCATCTCGACACGAATGACGGAAAGATTCAGGGCGACGCCGAAGCGATGAAGATGTGGGGGCGGGCGTATGAAAAGGGGTGGGCACCGCATGTCTGAGATGCAGGATCGCCCGTTGGGCGATGAGATGCGCGTGAAGAATATTTGTACGCGCCGTAATTTCCTTTACTCCAGTTCGCTGGTTGCTGCCGCACTCGCTGCTTCGAAGGAAGTCTTCGCGGTGGGCTCGGAACGTGTACCAACTGACGAAGGTTCGGCTATTCGTCTGGGGCTGGCCAGTTATACGTTTCGTAATTTCAGCCGGGCGCAGACGATCGGCTTCCTGAAGCAGCTCAACCTGTTGGCGCTGAATGCGAAGGACGTCAAGGATCATCTCCCAATGGAGCCTCAGCAAGAGGCGGCGGCGCTGGCAGATTATGCCGCGGCGGGCATCAAACTCCACGCTGCAGGAACCATTTATTTCGCAAAGGATGAAGATGCGGACATCCGGAACAAATTCGAATACTGCAAGCGGGCGGGGATTGGCGTGATTGTCGCGGGCGACCCCGCTCCGGAGACTCTGCCGCGAATTGAGAAGTTCGTGAAGGAATACGACATTCGTTTCGCCATTCACAACCATGGCCCAGAGGATAAGTTATGGCATTCGCCGCTGGATGTCTTGAAGGCGGTCAAGGAGATGGATCCGCGCATTGGGTGCTGCATAGATGTCGGGCATACCGTTCGTGCGGGCACGGATGTAGTTCAGGCGATCCACGAGGTGGGCCCGCGGACGTTTAACGTACACATGAAGGACCTCGCGAACTTCGAGAGCAAGGACAGCCAGGTAGCGGTGGGAGAGGGCATCATGCCGGTGAAGAAGATTTTTGAGGCGCTTAGCGCGATCAAGTACAAGGGCTTCGTCGACCTCGAGTATGAAATTCATCCCGACGATCCCATGCCCGGTGTTATCGAGAGCATTGCCTATATGAGCGGCGTGCTGGCCGGCATGGGGTACGCGCGGCAAAGCTGACGCAGTTGGTGGCCGACTTGGCAGCGGCTCGCAAGCAGCGCGGTTGGCAGTGAAGTTCACGGTGCCGAAAGTGGCCGACGGCAAAGTCTACATGGGGACACAGACCGAGCTTGACGTTTACGGGCTGCTGCCAAATTGAAGGCTTTGGCATGTCGGGACCGGGTAGCTCAGCGGCGAGATCTAACCGCTCGTCTCAGCGAAAATCACATTTACTTCCGGGCCGATCTTGGGGAACAGGTTAGCCCACTGGGATTCGAGTGGGGACCAACAGTCGCTGATACTGTTCGCCACATGCCGCGAGATACCTCACGGTTTCGCAAATATTGAGGGTTTGAACCACTTCTCTGTGAGGCTAACCTTCTGTATTCAAAAGACTTGTCGAAGTTCGTTTTGCAATTTTGACGTTTTGCAGACTGATGGCTGAATTGGGTTCCTGTTCGGGCCTGCTTGCCTCTAAGAGAACGCAATCATGCCCTCGTGTACATTTGTATTGCGGATTATCTGCGCATGATAGCCGTGCTACTGGTCCAGCTTGCTGCCTTTTGTAGGCGCCCTGGCTCCGCGCCGCACGGTAATGTACCGCGCTCACCGAAACACACTTAAAGTGTGGCGAAAAGTGCTCTCTCTACTCATTTGCATCCGCTAGTCCTCACGACAGCGAATGTCGGACTTCGAGTTTGGGCAGGACTGGCTGGCCCAACCGCATCCGTTGCAGTTGTTCGGACTGGCTTAGCGTTTGATCAAAAGACCGTTTAAGGCTCGATTTATAGTGGAACAGGCGATCTAGCGCATGGCCATCAGGTACAGTCTGATCCAATACTTCCAGTGAAGTTCGCACGGTCTTGATAGAGGCGCGTGCTTTTTCTATAATTTTCGATTTTTTTTGCGATGATGAGCGTCGGCATATTAACATGTGTCTGACACTATCAAAGTTCTCCCTAGCACGCCCTGACAGCAAGATCGTGCCATTTTCGAAACACAAATTATGAGGAGACGCTTACGTCGAGTGTCGGCAGTACAGGTTGTCCTTTGCGAATCCGCTGGAGTCGTTCGAGCTGGTTCAGAGTACGATCGAACGCCCGCTCCAAATTAGTCTCGCACCTGAGCAAGAGATCTAACGATGGAGCTTCACTGGGGTTAAAGGCTAGATCGGCAAACCCAGGTCCGTTTAGAGGTCGTTCCTTGTCCAAAATGAACAATCGACGAAGGCGCCATACGATAGCGGCAAGTTTATCGACGAGAAGTTCTTCGAGCGTTCCTTCCGGTTTAAGATCGTACCGAAGTCCGCTCAGTAAACAATTAAATTCGGTTCGCGGTTCCCCCTTTAACACAACTGTTCGCGAAAAGATTCCGTGCTTCAAAGCATTGAGCTTGCTTTTATCTTTGCCTTGCTGCGTCCTCGGACCACCATTCCTTTGGGCCCACACCGTCGAGGCCTCTTCGGTAGTGAGTTGTTCAATTTGATTGGAGTCCTGGTTTTCAGAAGGAGATGATTGTTCCCCTGCCGACAATTCGGATTCATTGTTTATTGATTCCATTGGCCACTTCCTTTAGGGGGAGACTCGGTTTCGTTCAGTTTCTTGTCTCCCCCTGACAGAACTCAGATTAGACGGAAGTTTTTCCGTAGCCTAAAGGTAATTGGGTCCAAATAATTCAAGCAAATTGGGAACCTAACGGCAGGAATTCTAGGAATTCGAAGTTTTGGCGTTATGGCGAGTGTAGTTCGGGCGATTGCCAAAGCCGAATCTGAAGCTTTTCAAGGGCTTTCGCAGATTCTGAGCAGTGGGTTCCGTTGCGCTATTGGTTCCGGCTAATTCTCGTATCTGCATAATTAAACTTCGGCGTCTTGCTGCTTCCTCGCCTTCCAAAATCAAATATTCCGACATAAGTGCTACTTGACTATCGTGCGGCTGGAATTCAGCCAATACCCGCTTCACGCCGGTCTCCGAGATGGCCATCTCGGGATTGACCTGCCGCACGAACTCAACCGCTTCTCTAACGGCGACACTATGCTTTTGACCTTCGTTACGTGCCTTCGAATGAGCAGAAATGACTTCCAATACGCGCAAGAAATTCCCCGGTTCCACAACGCCGTTTTTCGGTGGCCGCCCTCTCTTTTTCATCGCCCACTCTCCCTTTCTGCAACCGACGATGGCCGGTTGCCTTTCTTCGCCCGTGAGTACCGATTCTAATAACTTACCAAATTTGCGACTGATTGTGAGCAAGACTTCTGTCCCAAGTTCGTTGCGTCCGTGCTCGACTGTGGTCGGATAACTCTGTCTAACACCAATCCGACTAGCAAAACCTGCCTTTGTACGATGACTCCTCGTGGGCCACTGATCTAGCCACCAGGATTCGATTACTCAGTCTCCCTTTCTTGTTTTCGCGTGACTGGTACCGAGAGCCTTTTGGCTCCAAAGCTCAGTAATAGTCGCCTCAATGTAGTTAGTAACGGATCTCTTCTCCTTTCTTGCCTCCTCAACGAGCCGCCGTTTGAATTCAGCTGATACACGCAGGTTTAACGTTTCAGTCTTCGGCATTTAACCCTCTGGCAAGTCTGAGCGCGATGCTAGCGAAGCGCGTTCGGGGCGTCAAGTAGTGGTGACGGCAGAGAATTCTCTTGACATGTACCGCATATAGCGTTACAATAGCGTTACATGGAGGCCTTATGAAAAGAAACTTCGGCCTATTAGCGCAGAGAAATGTGAAGCTCGCTAAGGGAAAATGGTCCGATGAGTTAGGAAAGCACCATCTACAAGGGCTCAGATCTCTCACCGAAAATTACGGATTTGCAGTTGCACTCGGTGATTTACTCCTCCTCGAAGGCAAGTGGTATGTCACGCAAGCTGGCCTCCTCCGGGTAGCAACGCGTAGTCACTGCCATGGCATTCACGTTCACCAGGTCCGTCATTTTTGTGATCCAGTTGCTGGACGGTGGGTCTTCAAAGCATCCGTCTACAAATCTCGTAGTTCGAAAGGGTTCGTCGGCTATGGCGACGCCGATCCCTCGAACGTCTCTCCGCTCGTTCGCGGCGCCGAGATGCGCGTTGCCGAGACGCGCGCCGTCAATCGGGCACTGCGCAAGGCCTACGGAATCGGGCTCTGTTCAGTTGAGGAGCTGGGCTGGCTTACCGGTTCTCCCAATCCACCGCGGGAACAGAGCCAAACCGTAAAGCCTCACTAACTCGAATGGATCAAGCAATGGGCAACCGAAGCTGCGCGATCGGTTGTGTGTCTTAATCCGCCAGCACAACCTCGATCCCTCCCTCGTGAAAGCCTTTGCCGCCGACTTCTGCGGCACGCCCACTCTCAAGGACGCCAGTCGCGACCAGGTTGAATCCTTTATCTCTCACCTTGCGACCGCCGCAAAGGAAAACAGAGACAGCTTGGTGTGCAAACTCAATTCCTATGCTCAGCCTGTGGAGGTGAAGCAATGAAGCGACAAATTCCCGGTCTTCATCTGAACCAACGAGGAGTCGAAAACAAGCTCGAAGGATTATTTCTAGTTCGCGTGGAGAGGGCTCATTATCGATGGCATCCGCAGAAGCCATTCGTAGAGATTCGCTTTGCGATTTTGGAACCCAAACCGTTCGATGGCCGGCTTTTCTCTGGACGATTGTATTGCACCGAAAGAGCTCTCTGGAAGCTCAACCGATTTCTTCGAGATTTTGGCTACGATGCGCAGCTACTGAAGGATGACCAGGTCGATGAAAAAGCTCTCTCCAATCTTCGTGGGGTCGTCCGAACCTCCTATACAACCTTGAACGGACGCGCTTACCAGAACCTCGATGCTTTCGCCCCTGAAGCTGACTGGGAATTACTCGATTGCACATCACTGGCCCACAGCAATGGGGAGGCAGGCAGTGATGGTCTATAGCTACACGCAAATTAGCCAATACCTGCGCTGCCCTCGCAGCTACCGCTACCGTTATTTGGATGGCTGGCGAGAAAAAGAAACTCGGGCGGCAATGGTCTTCGGTCGCTGCTTTGAAAAAGCTTTGGGTGCCTACTTTTGTGAAGAGGACAGCGCTGCCCAGCTTTTCAGGGAATGGGAAGCCTACCGCGATGCTCCTTTTGAATACCGCAAAGGTGAGTCATGGGATCACATCTTTCACCAGGGGGTCCATTTACTCGAAACATTTGCGCGGGATAACCGAATTCGGATTCAAAATCCAAAGACGAACTTGCAAATCAAGATCCTGCGGGCGCTGCCCGGTGGAAGCGAATTCGTCTCCTATCTTGATGCCATCGGGGAGATCGATGGCCAGCACTGCCTGATGGACTGGAAGACCACCACGAGTCGCTATTCAACGGAACCCGAAGGATTGCTCTCGCTCGACCCACAACTCATTTGTTATTCCTGGATCAGCGGGATTTCGGAAGTAGCGCTGGTCGTCTTCGTCCGGAAACACGCTCCCGAAATTCAATATTTAAGAGCAACGATCACGGAAGAGCAGCGCCAAGAATTCGGCCGTCTCGTGGAAACCACGATCGGCCAGATCGAATCGGCTCAATTCGTTTCGCACACCGGTATCCGCTTTCCTCAAAACGGCTGCTTGAGCTGCCCACATTTAGGGCTTTGCCTGAACAACGAGTCGTTAGTCAGCGGCCAACCTTATCCGCAGACCAGGAGCAAACGAACTTGATTGGCTTGACGAGCTTGTGGATTAACGGGCGAGATGCCGTGGCACCAGAAATCGATCGCCACCGGGCCGTCCTCGTCCTAGGCAAGATCGACGAGATTTTGAGTTGGGAGAAGGCGAAAGAACAAGAGAAGGACACGCGGTTTGTCGAGCTTGGGGAATATCTGTGTGAGGTCAGATCGAAGCAATATTGGAGGTTAGAAAAACTGCAGTCGTTTGATGAGTTTCTGGCAAAGCGTTTCCCCGAGTCACGACGGAAAGCGTACTACCTGATGGCTATCCACGAGAACTTGACGAAAATCCCGAAACAGCAGCTTCGCGAAGTTGGTTGGAGCAAAGCGACAGAACTGGTCAAAGTGGCGAGGAAGGACCGGGAGGCATTCGATTGTGCAACCTGGTTGCACAAAGCGAGGGAACTACCGAAGGAGGGTTTTAAGGGAGAGGTGGAACGGCATCTTACGGGCAAGGAAACGGAGGCTTGGGAGATTATCTACTTCAAGCTTTATAAGAGCCAGTTACCCGTGGTTGAGAAGGCTCTCGAAACTGCTGGCCTGATGCTTGGAACCGATAAGTCCCGAGGTTACTGCCTGGAGATGATTTGCGCTGATTTTCTGGCGGGAGCGAACCTGAGCGAGACTTAATCATAGGTTTTGCATGCAAACTTCAACGAATTCGACAAGTCTTAGCCAGAAACGACCTCGATTCAAATTGGATCCGCAAGAGTACGCAATCATCCGGAAGTGCGTGCTTGAACGAGATGGTTGGCGATGTCAAGAGTGTGGTTCCATGAAGAACTTGCAGGTCCACCATCTGAAACCAAGGAGCAAACTGGGTGGAGACGTCATGCGCAATCTGGTTACGCTCTGTGACAGCTGCCACGGAAAATGCCACGCAAGGCGCCGATAGAATCACTACTAAGACTTAGCGAATTGCCTGCAAAGCCCCTGGCGAGTGCTTCGAGCTGCATGACATGAGGCGCGAGTTCATCTCGCGGCTGGCTGCGAGTTCCCGCGTAAACGAGCCGGCGATCAGAGCGATTGCAGGACACGTCGACCGTCAGATGCTGGAGCGCTACAGCCCAGTCCGCTCGCGTGCAATGGAGGCCGCGATTCAGGTGCCCGAACAGCCTTCAATAGAGTTAGTTTTGTGGGGAGAGATAGCATGAAATATGGGGACAGTGACGCGAGTGCTGATGCAGACATCCAAACCAACTCACTGATAGACCATGCAAACCGGTGTGCGTGCAATCTCCACCTTGTAACCCCGTTGGGCAATTCCTGCGCTCACTGACAACGAACGATTGATGGCAGGAGCGATTATTGGAGTTAGTTGGTCGTCGTCGAAGTCATCTCGGATGGAAGGTCGCCAGGTTTTAGCAACCCGGTGTACAATGTAACGGTTTTGCTAACGACAAGTTCCTGCGAGAATTCGCGGACCGCGATTTCTCTTCCCCGCTCCCCCATCTCTCGACGCCTTTCCGGATCTTTTAACAGTTTTTCCATGGCCCTTGCGAGTTCCGCTACATTCTTGGGTTCAACCAAAAGTCCATTCACAGCATTGTGCACAACATCCCTGCAACCAGGGACGTCCGTAGCAACAATGGCACGCCCGCTAGCAGCCGCCTCCAAGAGAGTTTTTGGAACACCCTCTCCCCCTTGCGAAGGAAGGCAAACAAGGTTCGCTTGCTTAAAAACGTCCGGCATGTCTTCCTTGTGCCCCCACCATTCCACCGCTCCAGTTTCCTGCCACTCAAGCAGTTGTTGGCGAGGCACGGAGGAAGGGCTTCCAAAGTCAGCATCGCCAACGAGGACGAATCGGGCCTTGATTCCTCCGTCTCGGAGTAGTCTAGCGGCTTCAACGAATTCAGAGATACCTTTGATCCAGAGCATCCTCGATGCGAATAGGGCAATTGGAATACCTGAAGGTTCGGGGCTTGGATGGAACAAATTCACATCGACTCCGGAGCCGCGAATAATCACGATTCGAAGAGACGCAGATTTGACTATAGCGGAGAGTAAATGCATATCCTCATGATTCTGCAGAAGTAAGTGTTGGCGTGGCTGGCTGAAAAGGAACTTAAATAAATTCCAGATGATTGGCCTCAGAAACCTGGCTTTGGGCGAGTTAGAAATTGCCAGGTAGCCCAGCCCAGTTAAAGCATTTATGATTTGTATGTCTTTGAGACCCAAAGCCGCCGAGGTACCATACAGAACTGGTTTAAGCGCCACGTGATGAACGATATCGGGTTTTTCCGTCTTGTAAATCTTTCTTAACTGCCATATCACGCCAAGATCTCTAAGTGGGTTATAACTGCCTCTCTTCAGGGGCAGGGGGATCAGCCTGAAGCCTTCATCGAGTATTTTCTGTGCATCGCCTAGCACACGCGTAACGATGATAACTTCAAAGCCGCAGTTCAGTGCAGCCCTCGCGATCGGCAAGCGATGAGACCAAAGAAAGCGGTCTTCGGTAATTAGAAAGATAATCTTGGGACGCATCGGAAGGCCTCGGAATGTTCGACACCACGCGACAGATCGCTCAAGGCGTAGTTGCAATGACACCGCAAGTCTAGATATATTGACGTACAGTAAGTTGAGATGTGCATGCTGTTTTGTATTTACTTTATTTAAAGTAAAATAATGGTTTATTAATGAGACTGTATATAAGTGAGAGCATAAAGAGCCGAATACCTTGGTTCATAAAAGTGCCTGCAAAAGTCGCATTGTCAAGGCTTCCTATGCGATCCAAATACTGGCAAGAACTAAATATTTTCAAGGCAGGAGCGATGGACACTCCGCAATGCGCCTTCGACATATTCAAAAGGCATTTTGACGCGACTGCTCTGGAAACTTTGGATGATCGCTCTGTTCTTGAACTCGGACCTGGCAATAGCGGACTTACCGCACTATTTGCCAAAGTGTTCGACGCAGCATGCACCTGGATGATTGATGTTGAAGCCCTCGCCTCTCAAGACCCAGGCTTATTCGCTCAGGCAGAAAGAATGCTCTTAGAGCGGAACCTCCCAGTCCCAGGTGTAAGCAATTGCCAGTCGGTTGACATGATTCTAGAGCGTTTGAATTCTTTCTATCTCACGAAGGGGCTGGAATCTTTGCGAACGATACCAGATGGCCAGATTGATTTCCTATTTTCCAATGCCGTCCTCGAACATATTCGGCTCGCCCATTTCGAAGAATTGCTGGGAGAAACTCGTCGCGTCTTGAAACCCAATGGGGTCGCATCACATGTTATTGACTTCAGAGACCATCTGCAGCATGGACTCAACAACCTTCGGTTCTCTGAACGCGTGTGGGAGAGTGAATTCATGGCTCGCTCTGGGTTCTACACCAACAGACTCACGTGGCGTCAGATGGGCAAGATGTTTCGTGACGCTGGGTTTTCAATCACCACGCAATCGATTCAAGTTTGGCCAAATGGCCTTCCCCTTAAACAGAGTAAGATGGCTTCGCCTTTCAAACAAATGGCGCCTGACGCCTTTACGGCGATGGGGGCCCACGTAATACTTCGAACCAGGTGAGAAGCCGCTCTACGCGCTATGATGGGCTGTACGACTCAAGCACCACGAACACTTGGTGCGGAGTGGGACTTCAACAGTTAAAATTACTACTACTTCCTTTAGTCCCCTTCCTATTCCATTTTTTCGTTTTTACACCAATGCACTATTCTTCCAACATTGTGCGGCTCTTGACTATGAGGCGTTCTTGAAATCTGTTCGAAAGAGCACTTTGCTGGTGGACCGTGGGATTTTGGGGGTCGCACGTTGCCAAGGCGCTCTTACGGCGAGGGGAACAGCTAGGGATCGTAGATAATATCGATCACTTCTATTCTCCGGATCGAAAGATGGAGAACGTTGAAACGATTCGGCAAGTTGGAGGGTGACGATTCGAGAGAATCGACACCTATAAGATTGTCGAATTGTGTGCCTTTCTCAAGGATGCAACGCCGGGCGCGACTAACTACCTAGCGGGGAGCCGGGGTCCGACCTTCAATCGAGCAGCCCTTGCCATACGAACGGGTGAACATGACCGGAATCGCGAATGTGCTAGAGACCTCCCTGGAATTCGGGATCCGCAAATTCGTATTCGAATCGCCAGGCTCCGTTTAGGAGGATAACAATCGGGTACCATATTCCCCTCAATCTCCGGGACGAAGCGAACTACCAAGAGAGATTCGTGTCCTCGCTTTCGAAATTCGCCCGTGGGATGAACAACACGGACGGCCGGGCCGCCCACATTCAGACGGGCGATTGTGCGATGATTTTCAGGACTGAGTTAGTCTACGGTTATTCAAGTACTTTGATGTCGTGAATTGCATCGCTCGACGTACACTGGAAACCGATCGAACGTTTCCAACGTGCCACCCTGTCACCGGGACGAGGACGCCGAGTTGGCAAGCGCGGTCTGCTTGAGTATTGGCTTCTCTGAGGAAACAATTTCAGCATCATTCAAGTCTTCTAGTTCCAGGTGCAGACGTTTAAGACGAATGTGCAGCGTCTGGCAGATCGACTGCAATTGAGTCTGCACATCCACAGTTGAAGAAGGAGTTAGAATTACAGCCCGGACGTCTAATTGCTTAACCAGCCGTTCCAAATCGCCAAGTCCGCCACGGACAGCAACCGAGTGAATCGAGAGATTTCTTTTTGTCCTGTCACCATCCAAAAATCCAACGATTCTAAGAGGGAACCGTTTGGAAACGAGTTGCAACGCCGATTCCCCCTCATCATCAGCTCCATAGATCAGTACGTTCGCGCGATGATTTGCTGGCGCCAATTCATTCAAGAGGCGGAATGAAAAGCGAAATGCCAACGTGAGGAGAGTAAAAACAAGAAAGTCCAGCGCTATCACGATGCGGGAAAAACCATAAAAGCGATACACGACTGAAAAGTAGGTCACGGCTATTACTGAAGCCAGAAGAGATGCGCAACCGACTCGATAGGCGTCCCTCAGCCCGAAATACTCCCATCGAGGCCGGTATGCTCCGAATGCAACAAAAACCACCAGTTTGATGAGGGCTAATTCCGCAGTGGTTGACAGAAGAACTTGCATGTCTCCTTGGGTGATTCCTCCATCGAATCGGAGCACATAGGCCGTATAATAGGCCGCGACAATCAGGACGACATCGAAAAGCATCCTAAACGCGATGGGGACCCATGGAGCAATTCCTGGTAGCAAGCTTACTCCGTGTTGTGAAGAGGGTTGAGCACGCAGCTCAAAGCGCGTCAAATAGATGCCGATTAGAGCGACTGCAACAAGTAAAAGAGTTACCATGGACAATAAAGAGATAAACCCATAGGAAACAACAAGAGTCCCAAGTATTCCACTAAGTAGTGACAGTACCCAAAGTGCTAATACAGCACCCCTCTCTGAAAAACCGTATGCCACCAGGCGGTGTGAAAGGTGATCTGTGCCGCCGACAGACACGGGTCGGCGGCGAATGCCGCGTGTGAGCGTAACAAGAGTCGTATCACAGATGGGCACTACCATGAGTATTACGGGAAAAAGTACAGATCCGATGTGATTTTTAGCGGAGGCATTGATTCCACTCAGGGTCATTCCTGCCAACCAGAATCCGATGAACTGACTTCCCGAGTCTCCCATAAAGATGCGCCCACTCGGAAAGTTGAATACAAGAAATCCCATGATCGCGCCTACAAAGGTAAGGCACAGAATGCCGCGAGAAACATCTCCCACCAGAAAGTACGTCGCCGATTGAAAACTAGCAACCAAGACAGCCGTGCCGGCGGACAAACCATTGATGTTGTCCAACAGATTGAACGCATTCGTGATACCAACTATCCAGAGAAGTGCCAGTGTAACATCCGCTAGTTTGATTCCCGTGATTGAAATGGACGGTCCAAACGTCAAAAAGATCGCGGAAAGAACTGTCTGACCGCACAACTTCCATCGAGGCTGCAATTCCCAAAGATCGTCGATCAAGCCGAGCATGAAAGCTCCAGTGGCCGTGGCAGTCAGGAGAATCACGCCGCGCTCGGCCAGCAGGTGCGGGAAAAGGGCCGACAATAGAAATGTGAAGAAAATTGCCACTCCGCCCCAGATCGGTGTCGGAGCGGCACTGAGGCGATTCGGAGTCGGTTCGGTTTGCCAGCGACGGCGTGACGAAAGCGTACACGTTAGGCTGGTCAAACCAACACTCAAGCCGAAGGACAGCAGAGGAATCGTTATGATCATGTTATAACTGAAAGGTATATTAAAGAACTTATGAACCTACGGCATATTTGGATCTTGGCTGAATGTGGCGGGCAACTAAGTCAATACACGTATCAAGAGAAGTTTCTGCATACCACCCAGTTAACCGTTTGATCTTTTCGAGGGAAGGCAAACGTCGAAGCATGTCCTCAAAACCTTCCCCATACGCCTGTTCGTACGGGAGGTAATGGATCCTCGAGTTGCTACCAAGGCGCTGAACAATTATCCGGGCTAGATTCTCAATTGATATCTCGTGGTCACTTCCGATATTGAATATCTCCCCAACGCACTCTGGTTTCCCAATCAGTTTCAGCACGGCTCGAACAGCATCGCCCACATAACAAAAACAGCGAGTTTGCTGACCAGTCCCAAAAACCTGAACATCCGAGTTCGACATCGCTTTTGAAACAAAGTTTGGGAACACCATGCCGTAACGGCCCGACTGCCGAGGTCCGACAATATTAAAAAAACGGGCAATGGTCACAGGCAACTTCTTTTCCTTCCAGTATGCTAAGGCGAGGAATTCATCGAGTAGTTTCGAACCTGCATAACTCCAACGACCCTTAGTAGTCGTCCCCAAGACCAAATCGTCCTCTTCGCGGAAGGGCACTCGCGTACTCTTTCCATAGACCTCCGAAGTGGAGGCAATGAACACGGGTTTTTTCTTTTTGTTCGCAGCCTTGAGCACAACCTCGGTCCCGGTCACGTTTGTTTCAATGGCGTGTACGGGGCTCTCGACAATCAAACGAACGCCAACGGCCGCCGCCAGATGAAAGATAATGTCGCAGTCATCCACTAGTTCGGCAAGAAGAGACCTGTTTCCAACCGAATCGATCCAGTACTGCAGGCCATCGTGTTCCTTAAGCTCGCGGAGATTTTCAGCGGTCCCGGTCGAAAGATCATCAAGAATCAAGACCTCATGGCCCTCGTTCAGCATGGCTTCGGCGAGATGGGAGCCCAAAAACCCGGCTCCCCCCGTAATCAGCGCGCGGAACTTCCGGCCGACGATTGATGGAAAGCCATTTCCATTCGAGTTGGTCATTTATTCACCTCAGGTTTGGACGAGCCGTTGAGTCGGGAGAACGCTACGTTATTCCTTGTTTCGCCAGGCCTACTTCCTTCGCTGGTGCAAGTTCTGGAGCGCGGCGAGCTGACTTGTGCTGGAGATACCAGTCTTGAAACAAAAGTACGTCCCAGAGCAAATACTGCCAATTGCGATCGCCGGAGAGATGCTCCCGCCACTTCTTTCGGATGTGCTGGACATTAAACAAACCGTGTCCCGATAGAGTTTGTTCCGAGAGCAGGCTTTCGGCCCAATCGCGCAACGGACCCCTCAACCAGCGATCAATTGGGACGCCGAACCCCATTTTGGGACGTTCCGTGAGGTTACGTGGGACGTATCTTTGCAGGACCTGGCGCAATATCCACTTAGTTCTGCGCCTCCGGATTTTGAGTTTCAGAGGCAATTTCCAGGCAAACTCTACGACGCGATGGTCCAATAGTGGGACTCTCGCTTCAAGACCGACGGCCATACTAGCGCGGTCGACTTTCGTAAGGATGTCGTCGGGGAGATACTGAAGCAAATCGGTCAGCATCATAGATTCTTCGATATTTGTGTTCGCGGATATCTCAGCTATGCATTCACGCACGGTATCAGGCTCGCAAGAATTGAGGACAATTTCCGATGGGTTCTTCCAGTGGGAGAGCGCGCGATAGTAAAGAGCTTGTGGACCATCGAGCGAGAACAAATCAGCGAGTTTATGGACTTTGTCACCAAAAGCTCCATAATGAAGCGATTTCGGCAATAATGGAAGTAACATGCGGAATGCAGTGTCCACGCGGTCCGGCGGAACTGCTTGAAGCATAGACGCTGCCAAGGTTCGAACGGGCACAGGAAAAGCCTTCATGAAATTCCAGATGTACTTGGTCAGCGCATAGCGATGGTAGCCCCCAAAGAGTTCGTCTCCACCATCGCCCGAAAGGCTCACCGTGACATCGTGGCGGGCCAGCTTCGAAATCAGATAGGTTGGAATCTGCGAAGGATCCGAGAATGGTTCGTCGTACATCGCAGGGAACATTGGAACTACGTCAAGGGCTTCTTTCGGACTGATATAGAGCTCAGTATGATCGGTACGCAGATGCTGCGCGACTCTCTTGGCGTCGACGGCTTCGTTGTAGCCCTCTTCATGAAAACCAATTGTGAAAGTCTTGATCGGTCGCTGACTCTGTGCCTGCATCAAGGCGACAACTGTGCTGGAATCAACCCCGCCGGAAAGAAATGCGCCAAGGGGAACGTCGGAAATCATGCGAAGCCGCACGGCCCGAAGAAGGAGCTGATGCAGCTGTTCGACTGCCTCGGCATCACCGACTCTCAATGGCGATTGCTGTCCTGCCCGAGCGACTTCCCTCGCGGACCAATAACGCCGGATTTGCGGGTCAACGGTCGCGGAGTCAAGAGTCAAGATGCAACCCGGTTGGAGCTTCTGCAGCCCTTTGTAGATGCAGTGGGGTGAGGGCACATAGTTGTGTCGCATATAGAGAGCGAGCGCATCGCGGTCAATCTCTCCGTTGAAGTCAGGATGCTGCCAAATAGCTTTTAGTTCAGATGCGAAAACGAAGGCGCTGCCAGCGCGGCCGTAGTACAGTGGCTTGACTCCGAGGCGGTCGCGAACAAGATGAAGTTTTCTTTCTTGGCGATCCCAAAGACCGAAGGCAAACATGCCAACGAAGCGCTGAACAGCGGGTTCGACGCCCCATCGTTCGAATGCCTCGAGCATGACTTCAGTGTCAGAACGGCCTCGCCAGTTGTGGGTGCCGACCTCGGTTTTGATTTCCTCGAAGTTATAGACTTCACCGTTGAATACGATGATGTAGCGCCCGCTAGCAGAAACCATCGGTTGGTGACCTTCTGCTGAGAGGTCAAGGATTGACAGCCTACGAAAAGCCAAACCGATTCCTGCCTCAACGTCATGGAAGGTGCCGGAGTCGTCTGGCCCGCGATGGGCAAGGGCCGTTCCCATGCGATTTAGGAATTCAAGCGGATGCTCGGGAGTACTTTTTGTGTCCCAATAGCCGGCTATGCCGCACATAGAAACCTGAACCCTTGTTCTCTAAAATTCACATCTAGATTTGAGGCAGAGCCAAAGAAAACTCGAAGTGCATTTCCGGATTGTCTCCAAGAAGAAGCCTTTGAAAGTTTTGGGGACATTTGTTACTACCGCCTTCGTGCTGTGTGCGTACAATATGGTAGGTTGGAGTAGAAAATGGTGAAACCGGGAAACCTGGATGCTGCAACGGTCGAAGGATTTGGCAAAGAATGGGCCAAATTTACCCAGGAAGCTTTAAGCCCAGAGGAGCGAGCGCAGGTCTTTGCTAAGTATTTTTCACTCATAGATTGGACTAAGAAACCGAGAAAAGCGTTGGACATGGGCTGCGGCAGCGGGAGGTGGGATGTGCTTGTTGCCCCCCTCGTGGGCGAACTCGTCGCCGCAGACTTAAGTCCCGAAGCGCTGGAAGTCGCAAGGCGCAATGTGCGCGCGCCAAACGTCTCTTTCGTGGAATGCAGCCCGGAAACTCTCCAGTTTCCAAATGAGCATTTTGATTTCATCTTCTCGCTCGGCGTGTTGCACCATCTGCCGGACACGCAGGCGGCGATAAGGAGTCTTGTTTGCAAACTTGCTCCTGGCGGACGGCTGCTTCTTTACTTGTACTATGCATTTGACAACCGGCCAGCGTGGTTTCGCGATATGTGGATACTAAGCGACTTGCTCAGGCGCTGCATCAGCAGGCTCCCCTTTTTTCTGAGGTACGCACTGTCACAGATCATCGCGCTATTTGTCTACTGGCCGCTGGCCCGCACCGCCAGGTATCTTCCTGTCCCCGCATCATGGCCGCTCAAGTACTATGCGCATCGTAGTTTTTACTTTATGCGGACCGATGCCTTGGATCGATTCGGGACAAAATTGGAAAGGCGGTTCACGAAACAACAAATCGTTGTGATGCTGGAGGCCGCTCGCCTAGAAGACATACGGTTCTCGGAGAGTGACCCCTATTGGGTTTGCACGGCCAGCAAGCCTCTGTGAACCGACCCAGAATCCAAATAGCCCGCCTCGGATTATTCTATCGTGGACATGCCAGACACTCTTTATAGAACTCTTCATATCGACGCGCGACCTTCGGCAGGGAGAATTCAGATTCTATTCTTCTCCGGGCCTCCATCCCTAGCTCTTTTCGCCTCGCTGACCCAGCGTCGAGGAGCTGTCCAATCGCGTGTGCCAATGCTTCTGGATTCCGGGGGGATACGATCAATCCGGTATCTCCAACCAAGTAGGCACTGTCGCCTACATCTGTGGCAACGCAGGGTACTCCGCACGCCATCGCTTCTCCGATGGAATTCGAGAACCCCTCACCCCACGCAGAAGATGAGCAAGCGACGTCGAGAGCAGCCGTAAGTCGCGGAATGTCGGAAAGCTCCCCGAGGAAGAGGACGTGGGCATTCAAGTTCAGTTCGGACGTCAATTTGGCGAGCTCAGGCTGGCTTGGCGTCAATCCTTTGCCGACAAGCAAGAAGCGGACGTCTTGATGCGCCATAGACAACAGGGAAGCAGCTTTGAGGAATCCAGCATGGTCCTTCATGGGATGGTAGCGGGCAACCAGTCCAACCAAGATTGCGCTGGATTCCAAGCCTAGCTCCTCGCAAATGCGGTCATGAGCGTCTACGTCAGGACGAAAAACAGTGCAATCGAACCCGTTCGAAATCACTGCGCTCTGGGCACCACGGTAACCGCACTTCTCGTGTTGTCTTGCCCCACTAATGCTGTTGTAGATTATTGCGCTCGGGTACCTGGACAAAAATGCTCCAATTCGAATGAGACCTAAGGTAGTCAGCTTTTCCCCGCCGACAACATCAAGAGACATGCGCACGTTCCAAATCACCGGAGCAGCGATGCGTGACACATATTGGGTGAGGCTTGCCGCGAGATTGCCGTGAGGCATCCAGCCTTGTATGACCCCTGGACGAAACCTCCGCGTCAGACTCACGAGCGGGAGGAAGCGCGCGGGATTTGGCGCAGATGGACGAAGATGAAGGCACTCGACAGGCACGCCTAACTTGGCGATAGACGGCCCGATCATCCCTTCGTCTTTCAATGACACTACCATTGACTGCCCGCGCTCGCGGGATGCGGAGAGGAGTTTGAGTAGCATCATCTCTGCGCCACCGATGTCGAGTCCAGTGATGATATGCATCACGCGGGTCAAGGCATCGTCTCCAATGCTATCTTCGTTCGCTCCACTAGCGTTTCCACGGAAAAATTCTCTGCGATGTGCTGCCGCACCCTAGCGCTAAGGCTAGCTCCTTCCAAGCGGAGCCGTTCTAGCAACGTCAAGATACCTGCCGCTAGCGCCTCGGAATTGGACGGTGGAACCAATGTACCGCTATCGCCGAGGATTTCGTGCGCATCTCCCACATCGGTGGCGACACACGGCACACCGCAGGCCATCGCCTCGCCGAGGACATTGGAAAAGCCCTCGCCAAATGCCGAGGACGAAACCAGTAGGTCAAGCGCGTTGTAGACAGCCGGCAAATCGTGACGGAGCCCGGCCCAGATCATTTTCCCCTTCAGCCCAAGTCCATTCGCCTGTTCGCGCAAGGTTGCCGCATAATCCTCCGGGCCGGCCCCGACGCTCACGAAGCGCACTCCGTATTCGCGTCGCGCTAGTATCGCTGCCGCCTCCAGAAAACTCGGATGGTCCTTCATGGGGTCCAGGCGGCCGACAATGCCCACCAGGGTCTCGTCCGGCAAGACCCCCCATTCCCCACGCACTGCCCCGCGCAGCTTTGCGTCCGGCCGGAAATGCTCGAGATCTATCCCGTTGGGAATGACAATAAAACGATCGTTGTCGGGAAAGCCGCATGACACGGCATGGCGCCGGCCAGCCCCCGAATTGGCGATGATGAGATCCGGACAGCCGCTAAATCGACATTCGAGCCAATAGGAAAGCCGCGCCAGCCAATCGTAACGTGCATCTGAAGCACGCACCCCCCACGTCACTTTCAGCTTCGGCAAGCGTATCTTTGCCAGAGACGCCAGTTCGTTGGCTATTGGCATGAAGGCGTACAACACATCAGGCTGCTCCTCGCCCAAAACTCGAAATAGGCTGCCCAAAAAACCGATCAAGTCCCAACGGCCGCGCTTTTCTAGGCAGCGCACTGTCACATTGGGAGACAATCGCTCGCGCAGTGGTCCGTTGGGATAGAAGACAAGCAGGCTCACGGCATGCCCCGAGCGTGCAAGCCCGTTGGCCAATACCGTCACCTGCATTTCGGCACCACCATAGTTCAACGATCTAATTAGTAGAGCAATGTGGTTAATCTTGCGCTAATCCTGCTTCTTGACGTTTTGTGAATACGAATTGGTTACAGCCAAGTTTTCGACCACAACTGGCTAGCTTGTCTAAGCAGAATCCTCGGCGTCGATAAAAATCTATAATTTGGTTTGCAGAGGCCACCTCGAATGGGTAGCCCCCGACCCAATCAACGATATCTATCCAAAGAGACATTCCGCGTGGAGAAGAAACAGCGGAGGCGACTCTGGGCTTGCGAAGTCGGCAGAGATCAACGAGAGTCATTCCGCTTAGAAGCGCAGCCCCTATAGGCCACAAGATCAGAAAGCGAAGGCTCTTAGGCGTACGGTTGTATGCCCGTTTAACAAATCGCCAAATGTTACTCTTTTTGCCTTGGTCGTTGTAAATGGCTATGAACAGCTTGCCCCCTTGTTTCACTAAGGGGACCATATTCTCCAAACCTTCCCACATTGCGCCGGTGTGATGCAGTACTCCCCAGGCGTAGACCACGTCGAACGTTCCCAGGTTGCGCAAATAGGATTGATCCACAGCAGAGCCCGGTTCAATCTGCCAATCCGCGTCCTCCGGGAAAAAGGTATTCTTCAGCTGGACCGTGCAGGCTACGGATTGTGGATCATAATCAAAGGAGAAAACCTTGGCTCCGAGCTTTCGAGCTGCGAGGCTGAAAAGGCCACTCCCGCACCCAACATCCAGGAACGTCTTCTGATTGAAATCCTCGATCGAGACCATACACCGAAGAGAGGACTCTGCTTCGAGAATGCGTTCATCATTGAGGTCCCGAAGGAAGCGTTGCCAATTCCTGCCGAACTCGAATCTTTCCTCGGGTACCGCGCCGGTGTCAAAAGTTATAGAACGTACAGGCATTTATCGTCAGAAGCCTTGGTAGAGGCTGGCCAGAGTTATGTTCTTTTTAAGTTTAGTTACGCTGCACAGCACTGATGCTAGCTAAGCCGGTCACATCATTCTGCAACGAGCCATTTCAGACAGGAGTCCAGATCAAAAGCAGCCGCGAAGGCATAAAAAGGCATGACAGGAACCCATTCATGTCGCCGGTCACCGTAACCATCGTTCCACCGGGCGGCGAGCAATTCCTTGACGACAGCAGCGCTCTTGGTCACCAGAGTCAGGAGCCCGATGATCACTGCCGCACGGGAAATCCTTCGGTTGGTGGAATCGGTCCGGTTGATTGCACGAAACGGAAATGTCATTGGCTCTTCACCAATTCTGCCGTGACCGCGCTTGATTCGCCTTCGTTCGTCCTTGCTCGGAGCAACCCAACAAGTGTTATGTTACTTTTGACTCGAGCGACCATCCCACCTTTCGGGCCGACTAAACTATTTTATACCTCGCAGACTCAGAGATCCTCGCAAGACAATTGAATCAGATGCTTCAGAGGTTCAGAAAAGGGCCGGTTTCCGGCGAGATCAAACTAGGAACCGCTGGGTGCTGAAGACCTTCTTTCTTGCGCAGCCCACTAGCCCAGTCCAGAAGGTTCTTCAAATTCAATTCCCCGTCGTAATCGCGGTGCACCCGGGCGAAGCCAGCCCGTGCAATTCTAATTCTTTCCTCATCGTGTTCCAGGTAGTACTCGATCTTTTCAATCGCATCCTCGATCGAATCGTAGAAAACAGCTTCTTTATCCGGCTCGAAGATCTGCGCATGCGCATTCAAACCGGCCTTGTCACACAGCAACATCAGCCCGTGCGCCGGGACTTCGTACATACGCATGTTCCCAGTCTCCATCGGTCTCATTGAGAGGTGCATGTTGATGCCTATCTTAGTTCGGTAGTAGAGACTAGCCCTTTCCTGGGCCGAGATTGCCCGGACTCGGGTCCATAGTGGCCGCCTTCCCTTCACAATACGAGCAATTCCGCCGTATCCGGCCAGGGGCCACTTTCCATGAATCTTGAATCTGGAACCAAACCGTTGCTTGAGCTTGACCAGCCGGTCTACTTTTGGGCCGTATTGCTGGCCGACATAGACCAAATCGATCTGTCTCTCTCGAAAGAAGCCGTCGCCGCCTCGCAGAGCCTCCCTGCGTGCTGCAACCAGGGGCCATAAGTCAGCTTCGTCGGGGGCCTTACCTCTGAGTGATGCCTGAGGCAACCAATCGAGTCTGGGTGGAACTTGCGCCAACCAATAGGTCTGTTTACACCCCCAGCGCTCCAAGGCGGCCGGAAAAAGAGTAGTCTCGTTGAAACTAGGAGTGATATAAAACGCACCGTCAAAGGCCCACAAGTAAGGAATTCCCCTCACGTACGTGGACACGGGCTCGTCCACAAACCCCAACACTTTGATAGGCTTCTCCAGTTCGTTACATAAGATTTCGGGATGAACGGGGTTATAGTTATGAAAAACAATCAAGTCAGCGTCTTTGAATTTATCAACGAAATCACGAAGAAAGCGCATGTACGACGGATTTCTGTTCCTATACATCTCGTCGATCCATTTCGCCTCGTAGAGTAGGCGAAACAACTTGACCGCCCCTCCAGGCGAAGTACCGTTCTGAAAGTAAGGCACGGGATCGAGACTATCGATCGAATAACCGTGGAAATTTTCCATGCGTGGAAAATGGAATACGCAAACCCTCTTCATTAGCCGACTCTTGTCTCCCCGGAACGAGTAGCCTCAGCCTCTTCTACCATCAGTTCGCTGCCCCCAGATCCACTTTCGCATCCACTGCAACCCTGCTTACAGGCGCGAAGCATTGTCGCCCGTGCATCATAAACAGGCCACAAACCTTGCATAAGTTCATTATCAGGATCTCCCCAAGGAACCGCGCGTACTGCGGTGTTCACAGCGTACTAGGTGACTACACCGTAGCAGCTCGTCGTTTTGATTCCTCTTTCCCCTAATGGCGCTCCATATACTGGTCATAGATCCATGCGTAGGTTTTCTCCAAACCCGTCCGCAGAGGAATAGTGGGTTCCCAATTAAGATATTTCTTGATTCGAGCGTTGTCGCTGTTCCGCCCGTTAACTCCATTCGGAGCATTCAAGTTGTAGTTGTGCTTTAATTTCACCTCTGCGATATCTTCGACAATATCCACCAACTCGTTGACACTAACAGCTTCGCTTGAACCCAGATTGATGGGCTCCTCTATGTCCGAATTCATAATCAGAAAAATTCCTTTAATGCAGTCGTCAATGAACATAAAGCTTCGAGTTTGATCGCCGGTTCCCCAGATTTCAATCTCGTGTTTGCCATCGACCTTGGCTGCAATCACTTTTCGGCAAACAGCGGCCGGCGCCTTCTCCCGGCCCCCATCCCATGTTCCCCAGGGACCGTACACGTTGTGAAAGCGCGCCACCCTGGTGTACAGTCCAAAATCTTCCCGGAAATGCCGGCACATCCGTTCCGAAAAGAGCTTTTCCCAGCCATAGCCATCCTCAGCAAGAGCTGGATAAGCGTCTTCTTCCTTCAGCAGGGGCGCTGCGAAGGTCTTCTGTTTGTCCGCATTGTAGACACAAGCGGATGAGGCGAAGAAATATCGCTTCACATCATTTTTTACAGCTGCCTGCAGCATTTGCGTGTTGATGAGCACGGAGAGCATGCAGAGGGCCTTGTTGTTCTCTATGAAGCCCATCCCCCCCATATTTGCCGCGAGATTATAAATGTCGTGGCCGTTTTTAGTGGCTGTTTCGCAGTTTTCTTTGATGTTCAGATCCAAAGATAAGTTCTCGACATCACCAAATCTTTGATGCCATTCCTCGAAAGGCTTGATATCTACTGCTCGGATCCGCGTGCCGCCCTGGGCACGAAGTGCCGCAACCAGGTTTCCCCCGATGAATCCTCCCGCACCGGTGACGACAATCAGGTTTTCGTTTTGCAAAATCACTCTCCTCTGCTCATCTCGCGCAAGAAGGATTTACTCCAAAAGACGAAGGGAATACCATTTTGGGAGCCGCCCAGCGAACCTATTCATGTTGGTGATCACCGTAACCATCGTCCTTCTTACTAAACTGGTTGGGCGAACTGCCGTAAGATTCGTGGACGAACAACAAATCACCACCCACTCGATACTTACAGCTGCGCGCATCGAACTCGCTCGGATACGTGCTCACTAGCCGGTAGCCATAACCGTACAACAGGCTGTACAGATCCGGTAAAGAAGTCTGGTCACGGTACTGTGGAACGTAACAGATTTCTAGATATATCATCGGGAACGCCGCTCGACCCAAGAGCCTTGCGGCTCCCTGAAGTACCATTAGCTCGTATCCTTGTACATCGAGCTTGAGCAAGTCTACGGGGCGATTTATTTGTTCCGGCACGAAATCGTCCAATGCGCAGACAGGAACTTCTGTTGTCATCTTCTCCCTAGTTACTTCCGACGGGATCCATCGATTCGATTCTTCTGCTATCTCTAGCAGGGAGTTCGTCTCGCTGTTATTGTTGACATGCAGAATCGCAGTTCCGCTCTTTGCACCAAGACAAGCATTAATGAGTTTAATATTGGGGTAGCCGTTTGTGTTCCTACGGAGCTCCTCAAGAGCTTCCGGGGTAGGCTCAAAGCTGAAGATGAAGGCGTCAGGGAACTCATCCGCAAAATACAGGGCCGTCTCGCCGAAGTGCGCCCCCCCGTCAATCATACAGTGAAGACCTCTGCCTAGGATCAACTTCACGTCGCTGAGAAGATTGTTGCCGATGCACACCCGACGCCGAAGCTTCAGACCAGGCGTTCTGCAAACTTCGTAGCCGCACGCGGCGAGCATCCCCTTCAGGGCGCGTTTCACTCGTCGTACCGGCGCGTCTACTGCCCTCAACCCTGTAGCGGACAGGCTGGTATCCGTAAGGCCCATGTCTTTCAAGAATTAAGTTTGTTTGACCTGATTAGCATTGATGTTAGTTATGCTCTCGATTGAGGACATCGATCTTAAGCTTGCTGGCTCTTTCGAGTGGTAATGCACCAGAAGTGCGATGGTCACCCACCAGGTCAACTGCTCTTGTTAGCGCCTTTAACTGTGGGGGACTTCCTATGACGCATTCGTTCTTCAGTCATCCGATCAACCCACAGCTCAACGCGCCCAAGACGCATTGCGTTATGATACAAAAGACTCGAATGGATATTCCTTTGACATCTCGTACCGCTTCAAGGATTCCCTCGCTCGATGGCCTAAGAGCAATCGCGATCTCCCTGGTGTTCATTGGCCATGCTGCTGCGCGAACACCCGAACGCGGACACTTTTTCTTCCTCGGAGTCTACGCTAATTTCGGCGTGCAAATCTTTTTTGTAATTTCCGGATATCTCATCACGACGCTACTGCTCAAAGAACATTATCGTACGGGGAGTATTAGCCTCGCCGATTTCTATCGGCGCCGGGCCTATCGCATTCTTCCGGCGGCCTATGCATTCATACTTACGATTTTCCTCTTGCAATGGAGGACGCTTACGAAGTGGGATGTCTCGTCCTCGCTGCTGTACCTACTCAACTACAACAGTGGCAGACCATGGAATCTCGGCCATCTCTGGTCGCTCTCTGTCGAAGAACAATTTTATTTACTTTGGCCCCTAACGCTTGTCCTGTTCTTCCGCAACCGCGTAAAAATCCTGGCCGCAGCTTTCCTTGCTACCCCCTTTATCAATCTAGCGCTGCGCTATTTCGACCTGCGGAAGGGCCTAGGGGTGTGGTTCCCTTCGACGGCCGATGGCTTGGCTATCGGATGCCTGCTTGCCATAGTAGAACCTCGACTCATCCGAATGAATTGGCTGCGATCGCACTGGATGTTGCTTCTGACTTTGCTTCTCGCTCTGTATCCCCTATACACTCCAACAGGGAATATAGAAAAGATAGCCAATGTCGTAATTCTGACTCCCCTCGTGAGGATTGCCACAGCGATTGCAATTCTCCACGCGACCCTCTGCCCCTATTGGGTATTAAATTGCGCTCCCATGATGTGGCTCGGCGCCCTAAGTTACAGCCTTTATCTGTGGCAACAGCCTATGTGGGAAGCACCTAAGTTGGCTCCTTTTGCGATCCTAGCCGCTATCATTTGCCACTACGCGATTGAGCGGCCATTATTGTCGATACGCGACCGCAAAAAGCGGTTTGCTACTTCGCCCGCGCTTTCAAAGACAGCACCGTAGACGGAAACTTTGACGTCACGCTAAACCAAATTCTTTCGAAAAACCGGATCGACGCGTCTACTGTCCTTACCCCAGTAGCGAATAGGCTGGCATCCGTAAGGCCCATATCTTTAAGTCAGATTAAATTTGTGTGACCTGGTTAGTCTTGATCTTAGCTATGTTCTCGATGGCAGACATCGATTTTGAGATCGCTGGGCGCTTTGCCTGGTAATGCACCAGAAGTGCGATGGTCACCCACCACGTCAACTGTGCCTTAATTACAAAAAGTAGAACACCTTCGCGAAAGTAGACAAAGAATGCCAGCACAACCCACCAATAAATCAACCATCCCACAGCATCTTTGGGCTCAGCCGGCATAAAGCGGATATGAATCCATTTGTAGAATAAACCCAATAAGAAAAACAAGGCGAACATTCCCACATACCCAAAATTAACCAACAAATACCCATGAAGTCCCAACGTCTCTCCACCGGTCGTGATATCCTCAAGCGCTTGGCCTGTGAAATACTCAGTTATGTCACCGTACATATGCAGGGTTCTTTGGAACCCCAAAAGCCGTGATGGGAAAAAATCGCGTGGCAGGTTAACGATATCCGTTAAAAAGCCGAATTGCCAAAGTGACGCTTTCTGCGCCCCGACATAATGGATAAAGGAGTCCGCCAGTCCCTGCGTTGCGTTATCGTAAGCTATCTCAAGCAGCGCCCACCGATTCGCAACATTGTCGCGGGCCAGTTCCACCAGCGCCGGCGTATTTTCAACGGGATCCAGCGTGCCTATCATCGACCCCAAACCCGCGAGGAGAAAGATCACGGCGAAGGCTGCCACAGTCACTTTTTTCACTCGCCCTCCCATCGACGAATACACCAGATAACATAGGATGATCGGGTCTATAAACGGGCGCCGCCCTCCCGTAGACAGGGCGTAATAAACAAAAAACACAAAGGCGAAGAGCAAATACACCTTGTCTCGCGCGGTTATATTTGTTTTTCTCACCTTTTTTCCGATGATCACGGCAAAAAATAAGACAAAGGCGTCCGCAGAAAATTGGGCAAAGTGCCGATAACCAATATATTTACTCTCGATGATTAGTTCCGAGGATCTTACTTCCCCGGCCCTGTAAATAACCTCCATGATTCCACCCATTTGGACAACGTATATGACCGTGAGTAGGACGCCGAAGAGGAAAATAATTTTGGCCACCTGCGCGGAACTCCGAAGAGAATAATAATTTCCTCCGCCGCTAACCTCGAATTTACGGCTCTTCGTTGACTTCACCCAATACCCGAAACAGAATAAAACATAAGAAAAAAATAGCGATAACGCCGTATATGCATCGCCATGCCCGAACGTTTCATAGGCGTACGGCTGTCTTACGACGTCTACCCCGAAACATGTCACGTTAATCGGCACAAACACAAACAGAACAAAGTAGTAGCAATTGAAAACCGTCATTGCATCGATCGGCCTGCCACTCGAGCGCCGACGGAACTCCAAGACAGCAATCAGCAGGCCCAGTATGATGTATATAGCGATGGTCAATGCAATTCCAATTCGGAGATCGCGAAGGTTTACGAGGCGACGTTGAGGAATTGTCCTGTCATTTTCATATGATCTGTCAAGCCCAGCTACGCCGTGTGGTGCTCCTAGTCTTAGCGGGGTGCACTACACAATAATCCCTTTTGGTCTGTTCGTATTTGCAAACCTTCGGAGGACCATGAGCACCAGCGCCATAGCCGAAGTCGTGGCTACAAGGGACAGTCCCAATGCAATGCCCACGGCTCCCAGTCGTCTCGAAAGCATCCATGCCAAGGCACCTGATGCAAGAACGGAAAGGGAGCTATTGACAGCGACGATGCCATAGGCCCCTTGGGCGACCAGCAGGCGCATCGCCAAGGCACCCACCAATGCGCCGGGAATTTGGATAAGGTAAGCACGTTGGATTTGCGCCACCACTTGGGTATCTTCGGCGCTGAACGCCCCGCGTTGATATACCAATGCCACCAGCGGCTGCGAAAATGCCACAAGAGACAGCACTAGCAAGGCTCCTCCCCCGAGAAGCGCCACTGCGTAGCGACGGAATGCGCGTTCGCAGCCGGCATCATCACGGCGCGCCAGCATTTCGGAAAAGAAGGGTAGTACAGTTATTCCTACCGCTCCTACGAGGATTCCGATGAGCATCGCGGGCAGTTTGAAGGCGTAACCCATTGCCGCTATCGTCCCTTTGCCCAGACCCGAGGCAAGCCCCTGTTCGATCATAGGAGAAAAACACTGAACGAATGTGCCGCCAAGCAACACTGCCGAGCCTTTGGCGATGCGGCGGATTTCCGGGGTTAGAAATATGCGACCTGGCAGCAGGGACATCCCACCAAGGTGGAGCTGCCAATGCAGCGCGATCCACTCTAAGAGTGAGCCAATAACCAAGCTCAGCGCCAGCACCCGGACGTCAGAACCACCCGCAACCAAGACGATGGCGATGGTCACCAAGGTAGTACATACCGGCACGAGCGCGCTGGGCAGGAACCGCTTCTCTGCTTGCAACGCACCTTGGCCCAAGAGGTTCAGACCTGCCAGAAAGTAGTAGGGAACTAGCCACAAAAACATGGTGCGGACGACTTCCCGCTTTGCAGGGTCAAATCCATGGCCCACGATGCCGATCATCCAGGGCAACGTGGCCAGCCAGAGAAGGAGCGCCCCTGCCATTGCCACTAGGGTCCCGCTTGCCGTGGATCGGAGAAAAAAAGCACTCGCTTGCGTCCCTCGGCTTTCACGCATCTCCACGAGCAGCGGGATGAACGCTGTCTGGACAGCGTTGAGTAAGAGACCCAGGGGCACTACGATGAGCATGAGCCCCATGAGGTAGGCGTCCATGGAACCGCTTACTCCGAAGGCTGCGGCGACCACCGCTTCCTTGACGAAAGCCGCCATTTTCACGCCGGCGGTGACACTGGCGAAGAGCACTGCTGCCCGCGCCATCGGCTGGGTAAGAGCACGGCGTGCGATGTTCTCCAGCCTAAAATGAACTGATTGGAGGGCACCAATGAAGGATACTGCCACTGTCAGTCGCGCCCTTTTCCCCGCTCTACATTCAAGCTGACCAGGACACCTGATGTTTTGTCCATATGAGGTACGTATGCCTGAGAATAGTCATCCACATCCGCATGTTCAACACTTCTCCAATCGCACTCGCGGACAGAAACAAATCCGGTATTTTCTAAGTGTCCGCGCAGCAAAGCGAAATCAAACACATTGTAATGATTGTAATGAATATTGTAGAGGTAATCTTGTCCGCCAGACAAAGCCCCGATTACCAAGTGAACGTCAGAAATATAACAATATTTTTCACAAAGAGTAGTGAAGTTAGGCACCGACGTTCTTAACTTGCCGCCAGGTTTAAGCACTCTTCGCCATTCTTGGTGTACGCGAGACACATCACGCCCCTTGAAGTGCCCAAGCGCGTGACAGTTGTAGATAACATCTACCGAAGCATACCCGATGAAGAGAAGATGATAGATAAGAGCACTACGTTAAATATATGAGAAATCGGCCCGCGTCGATGTGGACTTACGCAAAGATGTAGCGCTTTCCGGATGCTAAATGTAGTTTTATAGCCTCTATTTATTTCAGATTTAGAATGATAGTAGGGTTATTCGAAAGATTGACGCCGAGCTCCCAAACAAGGACTCTTGCAGTTCGGATTCGTTAAGACTTGGAGCTTTGTGAGCGAGAATACCTGGAATCAGGGCGACATTCCCTTGGCAATCTCGCGCTGCCTTCTTATAGCACCATCATAAGCTTTAAACCAAGCGACAAACTTCTCCACGCCTTCTTTGAGAGGCGTGCGCGGCACAAAGCCGACCGCCTGGCGCAATTCCTCTATATCCGCGTGAGTGGCGACAACGTCGCCGGCCTGCATGGGCAGCATGTTCTTGACGGCCTTCTTGCCAACAGCGTTTTCAATTGCTTCGATGAATGTCATCAATTCCACAGGCTTATCGTTGCCAATGTTGTATAACCGGTATGGCACATCGCTGCTGGCGGCGTCGGGAGCGGATCGATCGAACGCTGGATTAGGCACAGGAATTCTGTCCAGGACTCGCAGTACGCCCTCGACGATGTCGTCAATATAGGTGAAGTCGCGCTGCATCTTGCCATGGTTGAACACCTCAATCGGCCTGCCTTCAAGGATGGCTCTTGTAAAGAGGGACGTGGCCATGTCCGGCCTGCCCCACGGCCCGTAAACAGTGAAGAAGCGTAGTCCGGTGGTCGGAAGGCAATAAACATGGCTGTAGGTGTGAGCCATGAGTTCATTGGATTTCTTAGTTGCGGCATAAAGACTAACAGGATGATCCACGTTGTCACGGACGCTGAATGGCATTCTCGTGTTCGCACCATATACACTGGAACTGCTTGCGTACACCAAATGCTCTACGTCGTTATGGCGGCAGCCTTCCAGAACATTCAGAAAACCCACGATATTGCTGTTGATATAGGCATGAGGGTTCTTCAGCGAATAGCGCACCCCGGCTTGCGCGGCGAGGTTGACAACGCGCTGGAAACGCCCGTGGCCGAACAGATTTTCCATGCCGACGCGGTCGGCCAAGTCCAGCTTGACGAAGCGGAAATTCTGAAAGGGGGTAAGCTGCTTAAGGCGATCCTCCTTCAAGTCAACCTCATAGTAATCATTAAGATTATCGATGCCGACCACCTCAACGCTCTGCTCCAGCAAGCGCCGAGCGACGTGCATACCGATAAAGCCAGCCGCGCCGGTGACCAGTATTTTCATTTGCCTTTCACAATTTAAACATCAACTGGCATGCATTCCTGCCGATGGAAAAGTACTCTAACCCACTCGGCGCAGCGTCGCGTTCACTTAGGGTGTGGGCGCCGAATATCGTCGGTTGCTGTTTGACTCTTGTAATGGCTGCACGTCCGCTGCGTCCACGTTTACAGCGAACGCGCGCTGGATGAGCTCGACGGAGACGATTAAACGGAAATTGTTTTTTTTGTGCCGCAGGATGCCTTCGAAACCGGCTAGGGGACCAGAGACGATGCGCACGCGGCGGCCGACCGTGAGAAAGGGGTGCGGCTCGGCGTGCAACTGATCAACCAGACCGGAACGCAGAATCTCAACCTCTTCCTCGGGCAACGCAGCAGGTAACCCTCCAAACCGGACCAGTTGCACCACACCGGGTAACTGCAGCACGCGCATGCGATTTTGCAGTGCGAAACGAACGAAGACGTAGCCAGGAAATAGTGGGAGAGCCAGGCGAACACGCCGGTCTTTCCAGCGCCGCACGGAGGAGTAGAGCGGTAGGAAGTGCTCGACCTCCCGTTCGGCCAATTGTTCGGCGACGCGCTTTTCGTGCTGTGCACGGGTATAGGCAGCATACCAGTGCGGTTCGGCCCACCCAACCAGGTGTGCAACGTTTTCCGCTCCAACCAGTGCCCCGCTTGACGAGTACGCATTTGTTGTCACTAGATTTGTTCTCCGCGCCGACGTCCGGATAGGGCTTCGCCCCGTCAGCCACAGGGCTGTAGTCCGGTTAAGTTATTACACTTCAACTACTTACGGCTGTGTCGGCGGCTCTTCCGCAACCTTCGCGGAATCCGGCTGTCGCCTCAACCGCAACCAAACTCGATGCGACATTGCTTGAACGCGCGACCCATTCGGCGTCGTCCACGGCATGTGCGCGTTCACCGTCTGGAAAACCTCTGTCGCCAGAACTTTCCCTGGATTATTCGCTGCAGCCTCATGCCAGCGCTTCTGGCCAAAGACCCACACTATGGACACCGCCAAGCCGGATAACATGCACAGGAGGAGAATCATCAAGCGTGGCGGATACGATTTCCGTTCCGGCACGGAAGCGGGGTCGAGAATTTTTACGCTTGGTGTCTCTTTAACCTCTTGCACTTTTGCTAGCTCATATTGCTCGGTGAGCAGCTCATAGACTGTTTCCTGGATTTTCGCGCGGCGGTAGTAGTCGGCGTACTTCGCTCCGAGCAGTGGCAAACTCCGGATGGTGGGATACGGCATGCCGTTCGAAACTTCCGGCGACGAGTTCGCGGCTCTTGCTGCGTCCCCGTCTGTGCCGCCAAGTTTGTCGAGCTGTTTGCGAAGTTCCCCTACGCGAGCATTCAACGAACGAACACGAGGATTATTGTCGGTATAAATCTGCCTGAGCCCCTCAAGCTCCGATTGTGCGGCGATCATCTGCCCCGCGATCGTTCCCGCAGCGTCGAGCATAGCTTTGCCTTCGGTCTGGATGTCCAGCGTATTGTTCTTGCTGGAAAACTGCGCGAGTTGATTAGAAGCATTATCTAGATCTTGCTTGGCGACCTTGAGGCGCTCCTCGAGAAACACGCGTTCGCGATGCGCCGAAGAAGTCGACAACTCGGACACGAGCCAGTTCAACTGGTCAACATATGCGCTCGCCAGGGCCGCAGCTCGTTGAGGACTGTGATCAGTCACACTGATGGTTATGATGCCGCTCTTCCGATCCTCCAAAATCGACGTGTTTTCATCGAGTCTCATCCGCGCATCCATGACAAGCCGCTTGCCGTAAACTCTTCTCAGGTCGAACTCCTGGATGAGGCGATCCTGAGAAGTCTGGCTTCTCAGCACGCCGATGAACAAGGCTCCGGAACTCTTGAGCCCGAGCAGATCTCCCGCCACGCTTGCCAGACCTCCTCCAGGCTTCGCCGCCATAGCGGCCATCATCGCCATACCCGAGGTCGATTGCGGATCCGGCGGCATCAATCGAGTAGAAGCCTGATATTCATTCGGCAGATAGAATGCGAGAAGCAGACCTCCTATGATGCCGGCCACCACCGCACGAGCGAGGAAGCGACGCTCGCTCCAGAGCAGACGCAACCAAGCAATGACCCGGTCCCGCCCGGCCTCCAGCTCCTCGACACCCGCCCCCGGTTCAAGGATTTCCGGATCCGTTATCGTCGGACTCTGTTTGACACCAGCGCCACTCATTTCTTGGCGTCCTTATCCGCCTGATCTGCGCTCTGATCGCGATCCTCGGCTAGAGCAGTGGCGCGCTTGGGATCGTGATCCGTGCCCCCTATGGACATGATGCCACTCTTGCGGTCTCCCGAAATCGAACTATTCTCATCGAATTTTGTCGGCGTGTCTGTTGCCAACTTTTTTCCGTAAACTTTTTGCAGGCCGAACTCTTGGGGCAGGCGGTCCTGAGCGGTCTGGCTTCTGAGGACGCCAACAAAAAGAACAGTGGAACTCTTCAATCTGAGCAAATCACCAGCCATACCCGATCGGCCCCCTACGTTCTTGGCGGCCTTTGCAGCCATCATTGCCATGCCCGATGACGACTGAGTGTCCGGCGGCATCGGCTGGGTGATCGAGGTGTAGGATCTTGGGATCAAGAACGCAATAAGGGTCGAGGCGAGCAAGCCGATTGCTGCAGCTCGAAAAATGGCTCGTCGACAGTCCCGAGGCAATCGGAGGAATTTCGACTGCCGCTCGCGTGCCTCTTCGAGCGAGACTTCCTGCACGGGAAGTTCGTCGATGACCGGCTGTATCGCGGCCTCAATCTGGGTTTTGGCAGCTGTCTGCGTCACGCTTCTCCTAAGCCTCGTCCTTTCCTTTGCTCTCTTCCGCGATCGTAATCAAATATTCGCTTCATCCCATTAGTTAACAGATTTCGATCTACTTTTTCCAAGACTGCGGCCAGAAAACCAGTTGCAAAGAGGTCGTTACGTTGGTCTGGGCTCCAGGAGTGATGATCGGAAATAACCAACGTTCGTACTGGATTGTGCTGGACACGCTTAAGTCATTTCGCAGCCAACAGTTAGCGCTGACTGAGACGTCCGTTAAAGTGCCCCCGCCGGGCAGATACTGCTGGCTAACTTTTTGGTGCCTGAAACTGGCCTGAATAAAATTCCGTGGACTAAATCTATAATTACTCCAGGCCTGAACGCCCTGACTCTGTCTGCCCATCCAGTTTCCGAGCAAATTGCCATCATTGGTATAGGACCCGCTGGGGTATCGATTATTCGCGTAGAAAATACCAGGAGCGTAGTGAGAGCCAGGGGCACCGTTTTGCAAGTTGCCGGGAAGATCCGTATAGCCACCCTCGACTCGAAGATCCAATTTGTTGAGCTTGGGCATTTGCGCCAGGTAAAGCCCAGACCAAATCGCGGCATTCCGCCAGTAGGCTATGGGTGAAAATTCGTCTTCGACAAACGCCTCTGTGTAAAAATTCAACCCATCTTTCACGTGGGGAATTCGAAATGTGAAGTCGAGTCCTGATCGGCGATCTCCCGGGTCCCCGGTACCGCCTGGCAGGGTATTACCACCGGAGTAGCTATGAAAAAAGGTGTGAGAGGTCAACGGAGTCGGACCGCCGGCAAACACTGCCGTGAAAGAAAAACCCAGCTCAAAATCAGGTAACGGCTTAAAACTGAATCTGGTTCCGTCCAGGAAGGGTTGACGACTTAGAGTCTGGCCAAACTGGCCTACGAGGCCCGTGTCGGTCTGGAAGACGAAATCATGCCCCGTAAGCTGGCCGAGAAACGTTTCAATGCGCCACGGCCCCAGGCAACCCAAAAAGCTGGGAAGCTTAAACGGTGAGACGCGGTTAATGCGAAGCATGTTAACGGGCGCGGCGTTGTCGTTAAACATTAACGGCCCGCCCAAACTGGGGCCCCACCACAAAGTTTGCGGTCCGAAGGTAATCTGCCAGTTGGAAAAATTCAGACCGACGTAGGCATCCAATAATTGAAAGCGATTCACGGCAGAAATTGGCGTCGGTGGAGGAACAGAAGGAACATTGTTGGTGGAGAAAATGAAGTCTCTAGCGCTTTGGGTTAATGGAGGTGCTGACGGAGAATGTTCGTACTCAGCGCGTGCGTAAGCTACCAAGTGACCGACGGTCGTCCACGTTGAAAAACCATCTACAGAACTCAAGCCTTCCTGGTAGGGTCTTCCGTAATCATTGATAATCGTCGATCCGAAATGGAATCCATCTGTCAAAGGCTGTCCAGCGATGCCGGTGACACGCGCATACACTGACTCCACTTTCGCCACCTTGTTCTCGCCTACGCTTATCTCTCGTAATTCACCGGCGAATTCCTTCGAGAGCTGCAAATACATTCGTGCAGCTTCCGATGAGTTGCTGTCCTCGATGCTCCGATTTTCAGCCTCGTTGAGGAGCCGGACGCATTCCAGGCGGGTCCAGGGTCTCATCCCTGACATTCCGCTGTTTACGTAACCCATCGCGGCGAGTCGATCAAATGCGGAATAGACCCAGCTATCCATGGGGACATAAGGAGAGCCCATATTGCTCGGAGTTAGATTTCCTTCGCTCCGAAACATTTGACTGATTGATCTCCAAGCCTCGCCGCCAAGTCCCGGATCGTGATTTCGGGTGTAGATGTTTTGGGCGATGAGATTGCCCATCAGACTGCCGACAAAAACGTCAGAGGGAAAATGTTGGCGCGCTCGAATTCGGGAGAAATCGACAAGAGACGCCAGGCCGTAGGCCATGATTTTCACGAAAGGACTGGGATACTCGTGTGCGACGACTCCTGCTATGGACCAAGCTGCGGCCGCGTGTTCCGAGGGAAACGACGTGCCGCCTTGAAAGAACGGACCGGTCCCGTTGCCTTGGTAAGGCCGTTCGCGTCCCAGGGAATACTTTAGAGACTCCACCATCACGAGGCTGTTGAGCGCGGCCTCGCCCGCGAGAAAGCCTGTCTCGCTCCAATGTTCGTTGTGCTTGACGTGGCCCAGCAGCCACATTCCGCCCGCACCACCGATGAGCGCGCCGATCCCAGCATTAGAAATCGTGGTGTAGTGACTCATCGTCGAAGGGCTGTGCGACAAATGTCTGCTGTAGTCAGCATCGGTCACGAAGAGGCCCGCGGTGATTCCGCTCAGTGGCACTAACCACTGGGTATCCGAGAACTGAAGTTTCGCTGGGCTTGTCCAGATCTGTTCCTGGTCGAGTAAGAATTCCTTTGCTAATCCCTTGAAGCCACGCGGTGGCGACGGGGTGTATTCGGATAGTGGATCGCTGACGAATTTTTTTTCGGGGCTGGTTTCGTTAGCTTCCATCTCCGAACTGCTCTGTTTTGCATCCATTCCACCTTGCTCCTGGGCCCGCCGAGGGGCGGACCAGGAGACTCTTGCTGTCAGCGTGAGGCTCGTTGCCACGAGGCCAAACGCCAGCAAGCTGAAACATATCCGCGCCAGGAAGATCGTCGTCATGGATGGATGTACGCCACCGCCAAAGCTATAGAGGAAGCCATTGACGCCGATTGCATGATCAACGCCCAGTTACGACCGCCGATCTTCGGCGCTTTTTCGGGCACAACGATCATGTCTCCCGCTCGCAAGGTTGCGCTCATTGGATCGCCCCCCCACCAACCCTCGTTGTTGTTTTTCGCAGCGATCACGGAGCCGTCTGCACGGATGACAAACACCGCCTTCTTGTCCGCGAGCTGCGTCACGCCGCCGGCCTGACTGAGATACCACTTGGCGCTATGGCCAGGCCCGTATCCGATCGCAGTTGGATTGAACACTTGGCCGTTCACCATCACGTAGCCCGCTTTTTTGGGAACAAAAAGAACGTCGCCATCGCGAACCTGCACGTCCACCGGCGTATTTTGCCAGGCCTTCATATCCGGCGAGATTTTGATCACAACGCGGCCGATCGGTGCGCTCGCTTGTAGTTGAGCGAGAGTTGCTTCCGTCTGACCGATTGCCGTCAACTTAGCGTTCTTCTGATCGGCATCTGTCTCCGGGAGCGCTTTGAGGGTTACCTGCTCGGCTTTGACCCGCTCGACGAGCTCCATGTGAGACTTCAACTCGAGTTCGCGCACTTCGCGCCTCATCAACACTGCTCCGTAGGAATAGGCTTCTGAATCAAGCCCTCCGCTTCGCGCCAAGACAGAACTCAGCCGCTCTCCGGGCTCGATACCGTATGTGCCAGGGTGCAAAACTTCTCCTTGCACCGTCATGGAGGCTCCAATATCGTTCCAGCGCGGAAGCTGTCGAATCGTCAGAACGTCTCCGTCGCGCAAAGGAACGTCGGTCTTGGGCTCTCCGTTCATGGCCGCGGCAAGGTTGACATCCATCCGGTCGCTCATGCCCTTCTTGGACCCACTTGTCTCGAAGCGCGCCAGATCCGCGCTCTCTGTGTAGGCGCTTCTCTTTAAACCGCCGGCGACACGAACCAAGTCTTCGACGCGCATGTTGGTCGTGAGTGGATAACGCCCCGGTTTAGCGACTTCACCTTTGATGAAGACAGTCGGCGGCTCCACTTGAGACAGATTGCGATGCACCAACAAGCGATCACGCGGCTGCATAATGACGTTGTCCACGGGATTACCCGCGAGAGCTTCGCGAAGATCGACACTTAGAATTTTCATTGTGCCGTCGGGCTCTATGCGGAATAACTGCGCAGTGTCAAGCGAGGCGTCCTGCGTAACCCCACCTGCCAAGTAGACGGCGTCCCTCAAGTGCGCTTGTCCGGAGGTGCGGTACTTTCCCGGCTCTCGAACTTCCCCGCCAACCCAAACTTCTGGAGCGGGCTCAAAATCATAGCGGCTGAAAACGCGAACGGTATCGAGCGGCTGCAGCTTGGGCCCTGAGGCTGGATTCTCCATGGCCGCAGTTAGATCGAAACTCTCGACACTTGGATGAAAATCCGGAGGATTTAATCTAACAATCTCCGCATAATGCGGCGCAGGCTCCGGCAAGAGATCTTTGTAGGAACTGATCAGGTCAGCAAGGAGCATCCCTTGTTTGTAGGAAAAGCGTCCAGGACGCAGCACGTGCCCCTGAAGGTAGATTGCATCCTCGTTGTAGGGAGCAATCGGGAAAATATGAATTTCATCGCCATCGTTGATCTTGAACGCCTCGAGTTTTTTCTCTGCCGAATCCGCGTCCTCCGTCGGTGACAGGTCAAGTGTAAGCATCGTGCGCTTCTCGTGCGCTTCAACGCGTTGAACCTCAATATGCCGAAGCGTCGCCGTTGGCAGGATGCCACCCGCGAGGTCGAGCATTTCTGCGAGCGAGCTTTCACCGTGCAGCTCGTAGATAGCCGGTCGCCGCACCATTCCATCAACAGTGACCTGTGGTCCCAGAGATGGGACTAGCAGCGTGTCGCCATTCTCCAAGCGGTTCATATCGGACCGCACTCCGTGCAAAAGCAAATCGTAAGCATCCACTTCTTCCACGAGTTGCTTGCCGCGATAGTGTTTAAGAGCGCGGAGCGAGCCGCGAGGTGTTACTCCTCCGGCGGCAAACAGCGCGTTTAGCGGAGTCGAGAGCGAACTGATGTCGTACGCGCCCGGCTGCGCAACATCTCCGACCACGTACACACGAACCGTTCTCAATTTCGCGAGTGACACATCCGCTGAGACATCCCGATACTCGGTCCTGAGTGCCTGTTGTACTGCCTGCTGCACGTCGCCGAGATTCCGCCCACTGACCAGGAGGGGTCCGGCTTCAGGAAGCGCGACGCGCCCCGCACGATCGACGACTCGAAACATACGTTGTGAAACGCCACCCCAAAGGTCAATCTCAAGGCTGTCGCCCGGACCCAGCACATAGTCAGGGCCGACGGGAAGATCCATAGGTATCGCTTGCGGGTCGTTCGACGTGTTGCGAAAAATATCCAGTCCAAACCGCTCGGCTGGTCGCTGGCGCGCAGAGGCTTGCACGTACATGTCGTAGAGCGATGGGATATCCGCGTAAGGATTAGGGCGATGAACCATCCGCACCGGCGCCAAATCTTCTTCGATAGTTCTTCCCAACGGAGTCCGTGCACTTGAACTCCGCTGCGTTCCGCTGTTGCCAGGCACTAAATCGGTCGTGCTCGTGCGGTCAAGCGGTATGGAGGGCATGTTTTGGCCGGACGGCAAGTTATCGATCGCACCCTGACGCGGGGATTGAGAGCCCGCCAAAGGATTCGTGTCCCGCTTGATCGAACCGGAAGTCAATTGGAAGGTCGGAGACAAACTGTCTGCGCTGAAACCGCTCAGCGGATCCACATCTTGGGGTAATCCGTCAGCTCGCAGGATTCGCGAGGGGCTCTGCGATGGTGGTTGTTCTGGCACTCCTTCAGGGTTGGTCTCGGGCGAAAGCATGCCGCGGGGAGTCCGCGTGTTCTGGCGGCGGTCTACTGGCGACTGCTGCGAACAATCTTCGTCGCGACGCGGATCGCACATGGCGGTGCGTTCGAGATCTCGATCGTTGCCATGCGGTCGAAGTGCGTCTGAATCTTCCTGCGCTTCAATCTGAACGAGTTGCCGCGCCCGCTCCTTGAGGACCAATTCGTTCTGTTTTGCAAGATTTGAATCCGGATTCGGCGTCGGCATCAGGTATCCGTATCGCTGCAGGAGCCGAGTCGCGATCGATCGAAACTTCACGTCCTGGTTCAGGCGTTCGAAAATCGCTTGATCCGTTAGATTCGAATCCTCGACGACTTGGCCGTTATCAGTAGCTTCCTTCGCTACCCAGCGCTTCAATTCCACCAGCAGCCCTTCATCCTTAACCAGAACTGCTCGAATCTGAGTCGCGGAGGCTGACACGCGGCCCAGGTTCTCCTGGGCAAAGTCTGGAGTTTGTTCAACGCCATTGTCGTACCGGCTTTGCTCGCTCCTCCCGCGCTGTCTGTCGGCTTGCTGCTGGGCGAACGCAGGCGCGCAAAACAAGAATGCCAGCGCGAGAGGTGAGAAAATGTCCTTCGATTTTTTGACGTTCACCATAAATTCACCCTAGTGCTGAGCATGAAGTCCTTCAATTCGTCCTGCTCGTGATCATCGAGCCTCGCAAAGCGCTCAACACTCCTGCTTCAGAGGCTTCGATATTGCTCGAATGAATATCGAGAGAGGCCCAGTAGTAAACGATATAATTCTTTGCCGGCGCCACCGCGATGACGCGCACCTCCGGATGCTCGCGAAGTAGATCATCACAAACATGTGGCCTGCTACCCGGTTGGTCGAGCGCAATGACCACGAAATTTGGCTTGGTCCTGTTCACACACTCGATGATTTCCGAATCGTCAGCAACCTCGCCGACAATCTCTACGTCAGGTTGGTCTGCGAAGGTCGCGAGAATCGTTTCCCGGATAAGCCGGGGGCGGTTTGCCACAAGGACCCGGATAGTCTTTTCCATTGCGCACTCCCTTAGGCCCAAGTATCGGGGTGGCAAGCAGTGGGCGTAAGAATCAAAACAGCACTACCGGTATGAACTACTCAGGAATAGAGTCAGGAGATTGCGGAATATTAGTGGGTACCAACTTTGACCCAGTCAAATTTGCCTTTCGACCCATCGGGAGAACTGCCGGGCAAAGGCGACACCGCCCTTTCGGACTTCCAACTTTCAGACTAGCCTAAGCAAACCAACTGGGGGTAAGCCCGCATCCTTATGAGGAAACGTAGCTTTGCATTGGATTGGGCATGGGGTACGTCAACGTTCCCAGATTAGCTGGATATGGACTAGCTTATTCTTGACAATAACGGGGATTAGGTTTATGTTGTCCCGTAAATTCGGCGGCTAGGTCTCTTATTTTTTGTTTGATCGCCTCGTCTTCGCCGAACAGTGCACACGGAAGCAGCTGATGGATGGTATGAGCGAACTTGCCCCCAGTCCGCCTATTCGCACATTCTTACTGATTGAAAACCGTCTGCTGCGTGAAGCGCTCGTCCGGCTCTTCTGCAAGCGTACCGATCTTCTCGTTGTTGGACAAAGTGGCCATGCGGAGGCCTCGGCTCTTCGCCTGCTAGATTCTAAATGCGATGTTCTGATCACCGATTCCCTGCAAGTACCGTGGCTTTCGGCAATTACATCTGTCGAGAATGCAGCTTGTGGTTCCTTTAGAATTGTCGTCATCGCGAGGGAGTCCGACGAGAAACACTTCCTGAGCGCTATCCGTTCTGGTGTAACCGGCTATTTGCTGCAAGACGCATCCGCTTCGGATGTCGTTGCTGCTGTACGTGCCGTCTTCCGCGGCGAGGCAGTATGTCCGCCCCAGCTTTGTTCATCGCTATTTCGTTTCGTAGCCCAAACGGCCAGGGAGATACCTGTTCAGAACGCACCTCCGAAGCCTGATCTTACTTTGCGTCAGCAGCAATTGGTCACTCTCGTCGCCAAAGGACTTACAAACAAAGAAATCGCTTCCCACTTGAATCTTTCTGAGTTTACGGTGAGGAATCACATCCATCGAATCTTGAAACAAGTGGACGCTGGGAGTCGGAGCGAAGCCGTTGAAACCATTCGCGCCTACGGCTACCCAATCAGTCCTTGAAGATTCCCTGCCCCTGCGTATCGAACCGAACTGGATTATGGCCTCGCACTCATAAACTATTAGGGATGGCGACCGAGTTTTGAAGAGTCATCGCTCGTGCGCAAGTGCACGTGAGCAGGCTTTCCCCTAAAAGGTAAGGATTAATTCTCTCCAGTGCGTACGTTCTGTTACCCATGTCTCCGGGCTGGACCCGGATTTGTTGGTGGGCCCGCCAGGATTTGAACCTGGGACCAACGGATTATGAGTCCGCTGATGTGAGTAGCACTTCACATGGACGATTACCGCGTTTACCGGGCATGTGCCGATATAATAGGTGTGGATCGGTGATATCGGTCTTACTCTGCGCGCCGGATGGCAAGAAGCGTTAAATCGTCCATTTGCTTCAAACCCTCCCGAAAGCTCAGGAGGTCCTGGAGACATTCAGAAATTAGCCCCGCAGGTTCTATCCCGGTGTGCCTCGCCGCCAGCGTGCGGATTCGGTGGAGACCATATTCAGCACCTGCGTGATTCCGCGCCTCCGTCAACCCGTCGGTATATAGGAACAGAGTGTCACCGCGAGCCAGTGTGAGCCGATGGACGGGGAAGCGCGTGTTACAGAACATCCCCAGAGGTACTCCCGTGGAATCCTTTTGGGTTGCTCCCCCACCATGCATGTGAAGCACGGGAAGGTGGCCCGCGCTGACAAACTCCACCAAACCATCGTGGGCAGCTCGTCCCACGACTAGAGTCGCGAATTGTCCAGCGAGAGTGCTCTCGCAGAAAATGCGGTTGGCGTCTTCCACCATGCGATCGAGTGGGAGACCGGCTTCTGCGAGGCTGCGAAACGTTGCATGAAGGTGGCTCATGAGCATCGACGCAGCTACACCCTTGCCGGAAACATCCCCCAGCATAAGGAGTAGGCCGCCGTCTGTTTCAAAGAGATCGCAGTAATCGCCACTCACCATGCCGGCGGGTTGATAGTGGTAGCGCACGTCCCAGCCAGTGGGTGCCAGGCCGGGTTTCGGCAAGAGAGCGCGCTGGATGCGTGCGGCGAGGGAAAGGTCGCTCTCCAAAGCACGCTGTTCGTCGCTAGTAAGATGGTCCAGACAGAACCGCACCAACGGATCGGCAAGCAGGCGCTCCGCTTCAATCGCGTCGTGGCACCTCTCGCAGAGCCCAAATGTTCCTTGATCGATTTGGCTCAGCGCGGCGTCCACAGCCGTCAGCAATTGAGAAAGAGAAGCATCGGCGGCGGGGGAATGCAAAGCCCCGTGAAGGCGCTCCCGGCGTTGTTCCAGTTCGGTGCGCAAATACGTTTGTTCGGCAGTAGTCATGCTACCTCACGCCATAGGTTGCCCTTTTGCAGCGGAGCTTTCCATCCGATTTCCTCTTTTGAATTGAGGAACCGGAGTCGGCTTAACGGCGCCGGTATCGACTCTACGCTTCCGATTCGCCGCTGGAGCGTGAAAGCGCAAGCGGTCTTGCCGAGCCGTCGCTGAGTTTCATTCGATGCTACAAACGTGCAAGACGGTGCAGAAATTTTTGTTCCAGCCGCGCGGCTCAGATCTTTCGCACAGCGTTTGTTATGGTTCGCAAGTTGTTCGCAGGCGTGAATGTCATCCTGCGGATCAGCAGCTCAGAGCTAAAAAGACGGCTGACGATTAAATCGGCCGGACATGCTACGTACTTGATGTCCGGATTGGGCTCTTATCAGGACTTGGCCCGCACCAGATGGACATTCCTGGCTGAAATTCCTGGGCGTTTCAAGCGTTGCTAGCAAGGCGCTGGTAATCTTTGAAATGCTCGTACTATCGCCAGAACTCGTCTTTCATCAAGGGGATTTTCCCACAGGCCATCCAGTTTGACTGATGAACCGACGATAAACGCGTTTGCTGACGAATAACTTCCGATGTTCTCCGGCGTGATACCCGAACCAATCAACGTAGGAATTGACACGGCGCCATTGACTGCCTCTACTTCGCTGGCGTCCGCAGGCTGGCCAGTGGATACTCCTGATACAATTACGCCATTGGCTTGGAAAAACTCAGCGGCCTTTGCAGTCTCGACAATGTCTACGTCTGCGGTGATGGCATGCGCCGAGTGCTTCTTCTTGATATCGGCGAAGACGCGAACGTTCTCGGCACCAATCGTCCGCCGATATCGCAAAAGCGATCCAGCGGTGGACTCAATCAGACCTTCGTCCGCGACGTGGGCGAAAACAAACCCCTCCACTCGAACAAAGCTCGCGCTGCACGCGTGTGCGATGGCGATAGCCCACACATTGGCCCCTGCGAGAACCTGAATTCCCAAGGGGAGTGAAACCCCCCGTCGCACCTCGGAGCCGACCACCGCCATCGCCGCACCGATCTCCGGTCCAACGGAACTCTTCAAATATGGGCGGTCGTGGGTATTCTCGATTGCCAGACCGTGAAAACCCGCCGCTTCGTAAACGCGAGCTTCACGTACCGCCTCGTCTGCGATCGCCGTGACGTTTTTCCTGTTAGAAGGAGTACCAGGCAGGGCGCCGACATGTATGACGCCGATAAGCGCCCGTGGCACGCCAAATAGCGAATTGACGACTCCATGTGTATCCATGTTGAAGAGCGATTGTACCCGAGTGAGTAGCGGGATGTCTTTCCGTCAAGTAACGCGTGAGAGTCCGAAAAACCAAGTCTCCGATTACGGCGTTAATCGTCCAAGTGGATGGCGTTTGCCGAACGGTTTGCCATTCTTGTCGAAAAGCTGAGCGTCAGGAGCCTTCAGCGTCCAAGTGAATTTCGCAGCGTCACTCTTGCAGGTGTAGACCTGGTCGCCCTTCGCATGGACCTGGAGAAGAAGCTTTTCGTTTACGGGCGGCTTGAGTTGCTTCGGGACTTTTTGCGCGGCAACAGAGAAAGAAAGGACCGTGCTCAAGGCTGCTAACAGCGCGGCGGAAGTGAATCTGCGAATGCGGTTGTGCATGGAAGGATACCTCCCGTGAGGGCACAGCTTGGGTTTGAAGTGGAGTATAACTCACCTCACCTGCTTAAACCAGAACAGTGGACGATTAGCCCCGACTGCGTCTTCGACGCGTCACTGGTGCCAGAAACTTGTGCAGACAGATTTGTTGATTTGAAAGGACTTACTCAACAAGTTTATGGAGAGTCTCATTACCTGACAATGGGATCGGGGCTGATTTCACTTGTACGGTAACCGCGTTTCGCTCAGCGGAGAGGCGCAGCCTATCTGGCATCGGCCCCAGTCAACCCACACTTGGGGCTTCCTTCTCCTGACGGAAGCCATCTCGCCATCTTAAATTCGAGTGCGGAATCCAACGTCTGGATGATCAACGACTTCTGAGCCATGAGTGCCTTAGGTCGGGGTAACTCTCACACCCGCATTGGTCTGCGGCTGTCCGAATCAGAAACTTAAGCGCAATAGTCCTCAGACCTGGTCAGGTGCTTCCTACTTGTTGTCGTCTTTTCCCACCAGATTCCGATATCTCAAGTAGGGACAAATAATTCTAGTTCTACGCCCGCGCTCCGACTCCGTGCGCAGGGCGCAGCGGTGAATTATCGGGCGGGAGCCTTCGAGGTGCCGTGCATTTACACAATCTAGATCAAAGGAAGAAGGAGAAAGAAGTGAACGGAAATTGCATCAAGAAGTTCTTGGGCGGCGCAACCGCTCGCATCATTTGTGGATCGTTGGCGGCGCTCGCAGATCTGGCCGTCTCAGGCACCGCGTTCGCTCAAGACAACCAAGACAAGAAGTTATGACAAGGTTTTCATTACGGTGCGCGCAGCGGTTGCTGTCTGCCGGACTGTTTATTGTTTTCTCAAATACAGCACTTTGGGCCAAGAACTTGGCTCAAGAAAGCCCAGGCGTGGCAATCTCTGTTTTCGACGAATCGGGCATTTCCTCCGAAATACTTAAGCAGGCAGAAGAGGTTTCGTCTCATGTATTCGAAGAAGCGGGAATACATGTTGACTGGGTCAATTGTTCGCCAGCGGACGAGGCTCCCAGCGGCAAGGCAGCGTGCCGGCGGGCTATCCCACAACATTTCCACCTGCACATTGTGCGACGTTCTCTCAGTTTAAGAGATCCTATTTTAGGGATTTCCTATCTCGAATCTGACGGGACCGGTTTTCAAGCCGACATTTTTTATGAAGGAATCGAAAAACTGCACCATGAAACATTCGTCGACCCAGCAATCATTCTTGGGCACGTTGCAGCTCACGAGATTGGACACTTATTGCTTGGGACTAACTCGCATTCACCAAGGGGGATCATGCGCGCACACTGGAAAATGGAGGAGTTGGCGCGTGCCAACAAGGGTTTGCTGCTTTTTACCAAATCACAGTCGCACCGGATGACAGAGAAGCTCTGCGTGGCTATGGCGAGAAGGGAATGGCCATCAGCTCGCAACACAGAACTCTCAGCAGAGGGTTTAGGGTTGCCAGGCAGCGACCCTGCTCGATTCCTGTTGTCGTCTTTTCAACAAGCTGGGCGACGAAGGTTGGGAGGTAGTCACGCTGAACGCAAGTAATCGAATTCTTCTAAAACGGGCCAAGTAGGGATACGAGGGCTCTTCAGAATCCTGACAGGCTTCCTTGGCTACGATCTATTGGTCCCAGACGAAACCATGGCGCCTCAATTCGAGTCGTCCAAACTGCGTTAGGTCCTGATAAGTCGGAAGACCGGACATGTTCGTTCCAGTATCCACATGGAGGGTTAAACGCGTTTACCAGGACATGGCGGTTTGCTGAGTTAGGTGTTCAAGCCTCTTACTTCGGTGGCTGTGCGGACTGGTTTTCACTTGTCGGCGGCACGATCCCCTTCAGTCGCAGATAGGTCACCATGTTCCCATAGTGCTCATCCGTGTGCGCCGAATTGATCGAGAACAACGTCAGCTTCGCTAGGTCGAAGTTGAAGAATTTCACCATCTGGCTGCCTTTTGCATCGGTCATGCTGTCGAATGCCTTGTTGCAGTACGCCACTCCGTCCTTGAGCGCAGCCACGAGGTCCGTCTTCGACGTCTTCGTTTTTTCGATGTCCTTTGCTGGGTTTGCTTCACCTATGGCTTGCGAGCAGAACATGTACGAAGCGTCGGCCACGTGCCCAACGAGCTGGCCAAAAGTGCGAACTTCCGGTGTCGGCTTGAAGGAGTAGTTTTCTTCAGGCATTTTCTGCGCCGCACCGACGACCGCGTTACTTACAAACGAGTAAAAACCTTTTTCGCTCGCCGTAATCGGGTTCGCGGGCGGAGCGGACTGCGCCGGTGGAGCGGACGACGTCGGTGGTTTCTCCTGCCCTAGCAGAGCAACGGGAACTGCCATCAATGCAACAAACACAAAACCGAGTCTTTTGTTCATGAAACTCCTTTCGGGGAATCGTGCCACCTTGCGGGTCATAAACACCCGCAATCTACTATACGCACGAAGTGCCGAGTTGTTTCGCGTCAGACAGCTAAGTCATGGTTAGTCGCTTTACCGGAGATGTGAAGTAAAGCTTCACTTCTCCGGTTACCGCGTTTATGAGGACTTAGACTGTTGGCGACCGATGGGAAGGATTTCGGAGCCATTATCTATTGCGGTGACACTCGCCCCATGACGTCACGAATCGCTTGAACGACGAGAGCGGGTTCATCCCATTGAATGTAATGGCCACTCTTTCTGGCGACTACGAATTGTGTATGCGGGACAGCCTCTGCGAGTTGGTCTTCGGATTTACGCCAAGCGCGCTCCAGAATGTGGCCGAATTTCGCTGGGGCCGTAGGCGGCAGTTCCACGAAGAGGCCCCGAATGAGTATCACGACCGGAATGTTTCCTGCTGGGGCGCTCTTCTCCGCTTTGATCATCAGATCGATGCTCGCGTCAAAATCAATAGTCTCCAGAGCGGTGTAATTCTCAAACCCTGGGAGCGGCCCGGAGTTGAGACCCAAAAAGATCTTCCAATCAGCCGGTTTGAAAAGCGGCTTGATCTGTTCTGCCAGCGCGTCCACCAGGACCAGCCCACTCACTTCTTGCGGGTAAAGTGCGCTGTAGAGTCGGACAAAGAGGCCACCAAACGAGTGTCCAACTAACACATAAGGCCCGAGGATATCGGCCGCACGTAGTAGCGCGTGCAGATCATGCACCACATCCAGCGCAGTGCGCGGCATGGAAGCCGGATCGCTGCGGCTGACTTCGCCAGGATTTAGCGTCGTGCCTGGCCGATCGTAAGTACACACGCGGGCGAGCTTCGCGACTTCCGGCAAAACTGGCGCCCCAGGATGCGATAACAAATCCACGCGGCTCCAGTTGTCACCACGCGTCCGCAGACCGGATTCAAGGATGACTGTTGGAGAGCCGGTTCCGTGGCATTCGAGATAGAGCTTATGCCCGTTGCTAATTTCCACCATCCGGGAGAAATCGGCAATCGCCGGGGATGCTTCAACCGACCGTTTTGCCTGCGCGGCACTGCCGCTGGGAATCACAATTCCGCTGCTAACAGCAATACTAAAAAAGTACGCGGCAAATCTAATGCACACAATACGCCCTCTCCTCCTGGACAGAACCGGCTATAAGCATACAGAAATTTACGAGAGCGTTGGCCCCGGTTGGCTGCCTTTGCGGTGATGGCGTCCAGAAACTTGTCAACCGCTCTACGATTATTTCCCATCTCAATCGTTGCGAGAATTCTTGTTGTCGCAGATAGGTAGGTAAGTGCCTTCGATTGATTTTCCGCTAACTCCCGATAAGCCTCACCGGACATTGAGGATCGGGCCGTTTTCACTTATACGGTACCGGTTTATGAGGCATGTGGTTTGGAGGCAATTCCGCCCGACCTACTTCCAGGGGTGCAGCCTACGTAGCGTATGATTCTGCGACGGGAACGCGCAGTCCTTCTTCGGGCGTCTACAGAACGATCAGCATTCGGATTCGCGGGCCACGGAGATCGCCCTTCAATGTAAAGGTAGGAAAGCAATCCAAGACCTGGGCGTAGCTACATCAGCTCTTCTATGAACGTACGAGCCACGTCGGGAGGCACTCTGGGATCACGCTGGACTAGGGGGCCTTCGTTCAGCACCGGTTCGGCTCCGTGAAGGGTTGGGATATCGGTGCGCTCGAAGAATTTGCCGATGGGAATTTCCTCGCCCCAGAGCAGAGACTTCTCCATCGCAGCGGTCCAGTCAGCTGGGTCGTAAGCGGAGTCATCCTCGAGTTTCTTCACGCGCGGACGGAACCACTGGTAAGTATTGAGCCTCCTGCTGATGGCAAAACTTCCTGGGATTTTTCGATCATTGATCCGATAACGATTGATTTTCTTGATGCTACCAAGGGCCACTCCGTTGTTTTGAACTTCAGCACCATCCCCCAGTGGATGTACAAGACCGACAAACCGGTCGCTTACCCAAGGGACCCCGACCAGGTCACATGGAATGACGAGCAAGGAACCGAGCTGCGCGATCCAAGCGCGCGCGAGGTAGGCGATTACTACGCCCGGCTCCTGGCGTGGTATACGAAGGGCGGCTTCATGGACGAATTCTCGAAGAAACACGAATCGGGCTACCACTACTCCATTCCCTACTGGGAGGTACTCAACGAGGTGGATTTCGAGCACCAAATGCCCGTCGAAACGTACACGAAGATTTACGATTCCGCCGTCGCCGCTATGCGTGAAGTCGAACCGAGCACGAAGTTTGTGGGTACGGCGTTGGCTGCTCCATCGCAAAATCCGCATTTTTTCGAATATTTTCTAGAACACAAAAATCACAAGAATGGCGTGCCTCTCGATTACATCTCTTACCATTTCTACGCCGTTCCGAATTCCGGCGAGACTCCCGAAATTGAGCAATATACATTTTTCGCACAGGCGGATGGTTTTTTGAATGCGGTTCGTTACATCGAGGCGATACGCCAACGGCTTTCTCCTGAAACCGGGACGATGATTAATGAGATCGGCGCGATTTCGGCCGAGGACCTGTCGCAGGGCGAGGCGGGCCATATCGAAAAGCCGATTCCCAACTCATATTGGCATCTCACGGGAGCCATGTACGCGTACATTTTTGGCGAATTGTCGCGGCTAGGGATAGACGTTGCCGGCGAATCACAACTCGTTGGCTATCCCAGCCAATTTCCGAGCGTGTCCATGGTGGATTGGGAGACGGGCAAGCCCAACGCACGATTTTGGGTGCTGCGGCTGCTGAAAGACAACTTTGGGCCCGACGACAAAATTGTCGAGACTTCCTTCAGCGAGCCGGAGGTTTATGCACTGCCCGTCGTGACTCGCTCTGGCAAACACCGCGTGTTGCTTGTAAATAAGCGCGAGCGGCAAATCACGATTGACGTACCTGGCGCATCGGGCGCGCAATTGGAATTCGTGGACATGAGCACTGGATCGCAACCGTCCAAACCGGGAAGACTGGGCGAGGACAAAGTAATTCTGGGCGGATACAGTGTTGCTGTCGTTACGTTCCCCTGAAGCTGGGAACCATCACGGACTTTCACGTAAGGCATCGGAATGAGGCATCGAACAGGGCAGATTTACCCGAGAAGTTCATTGCTATCGTGAGTCGGACCAAACATGTTTGTCCGAATGGGTCAAACTCCTCGAACTCGTTGGTAAAGCCCAGGAATTGTTCCTAATTCAGCCAGCTAGAGAGAAAAGACGGCTTCTCAACTTCTTACTGTCGAACTGCACGCGGAAAGTTGGTGAGCTGGACGCTACATTCCGCCAACCCTTTGATATGTTAAGCGATAGGATTAAAGATCACAGGAGTCGAAGCCCAGACGCGGGCCTCCTCCAGTACATACGAAATCCAGTCCGGTGCCAGCGGACGACGGTTTCGGGCGTGACGATGATGAGGTACTGCTTCCAAGCCGACCAGACCCGTCGAGCGATTACCCAGAAGAGCTTATCGAAGAGGCTGAGGCTCGGGCGAGGATGTCGACGTTTCAGCACAGCGAGTTGCTGCCGGAGCACGAGATTCTCCAAAACAAGATTCCCGCGGCTACGGAAAAGGCGAATCAGGGCTCCGATCCAGAGGAGATGCAGACTGAACATGGCAAGGAGTTATACCAGAGCAACGATTGAGAGTCTTATTGCAAGTTGCTGATTCTGGAGTCGGCCAGAGTTTTGGCGAGGAACACGAGCAACGCTGGGCCAAGCAAGTCATGAACAATTGTTTTTTGAAGCAAGCGTTGGGCGTTGGGCATCGGGCGATCAGCTCGACGATGGTGTATGTCGGCACGTCGGATTTTGCAGGCGTCAGAAGCCGCGGCAGAGGCTATGATGGCGATGTACTGAGAATCGAAGGAGCAGGCCGCTGCTACCTGCTATACTCCCCGTCAGTGTTCAAGAATTTCGATATCTGTCCCCACTGTAAGGCCAAGGGGCTTCCTGGCGCGCTGTGGCGGTTGAAGCTGGAAACTCCTGTGATCAACAGGTCCGACGGCTCCCGATTCCATCTTAGTCTATTTAGCGGCGCCGAAAACGTTCCTACACACAGCGGCGGGATCGCTGGCAACAGGCTGCTAGGCGATTTTCGATGCGTACACGACGAGTTCGGTGATTCAGCTTCCCCTTCGATCGTCGTTCTCACGAATCCAGGTGACAACCGTGAGGGTGTGCGGCAACAGTTGGAAGAAGCGGCCGACCAGTTGGCGCAAGTACTACAAGGCAATGTTCGGCCTTCTCAGCGGTACGACTTCGACGGCGTTGCCTTAGAGGCACGCGCGGACTGACCATCTTTGCTGAATAACGCAACACTTCGCGCGTTGTGATGCCTTCCCATACATCCGCACATCACAGACAAACGCCTTGCGCCGTCGCCTCGACTTGCTGGCCTGAGCGTAGAGTTGCATTTCACCATGAGCAGTTCGCTGGAAGCTATGCAGCATGCTACCATCCGGGCAATGGAACTCGGCTACGCGAGGCAGGTTTTAGACTTGGCTGTCGAGAGTTTTGTCGCCGACACTGGCTCGCTTCAGGACCGTCTCTGCGCGGCATACGTTTCTCACCTGATCAAACTTCGCGAGGAAGATTTCACGCCCGAATTGTGGATACGGTTCGGGAAGCTCAAAAAAGCGGTGACAATGTACGCCGCGAAGGGCGACGAAGGGGTGGTGAAGGCGAGCACATCCAAGATGACGGATAATGAGGCCAGTCAGTGGATCAAGGAAATCCTGTCGCTTTTCAGCGTAGTCGCAGGATTGGACGTGATGTCGAGAACTCGGATCAGTTGACGAGTTCGGCTGGCGTTTTCGGACGTCTTCCCCTGTGCATCGCCAAAATTAAGAGCGCATGTGAAATCAATAACATACAAAGATGTCGTGCCTGGTGAGGAGTTTTGGCGAAGGACAGCAGACCTGCTTCCTTGTCAGGAACGCCGATTGCGCGATTCATAGTCCAACTCCCTTTTGAGACTGCGCTGATGAATTCTATATGTTACGGGGCATGCGGCACAGACTACGTTCACGGCTGGACTCCGGTCAATCTGAGCGCGGCAGGCCAAAAGTCCTGAAAGGAATGCGTCCTCCGCAAAATTCCTGGGGCGCTCATACTCCCTTCTCTTCAATTCGCAATTTCAGAGCTTCAAGCTCCTGCTTGGTCATGCCTTGCAGAGCCATCGCTGTGGCCAGATACAAAGCGGGAACCTGTTTTATTTTATCGCCGCGTTCTACGTTGCGACGGAGTTTCTGCACTTCTGGGTCAGCGCCCACTTTCAAAAACACTTTATACGCATCGGGAAGGGACAGGTTCTTTTCAATCAGGCCGTGCTTAACCAGAATGCGATAATACGAAGGTACTGCCAAAAACGCAGATGGATGGGTCTGCGGAGCGCGCTTGTTTTGTTTTGGGTGTTTCATTGCACCTATGCTGACAGGTTTTGTCAATGCGGTCATTTCTTGAAGCGATCCCAAAATTGTCTTCCAGTGGAATCAATGTTAGACCAAACGCAGTAGAATGTCAGGAAATGAAGCAGACTGAAATTCCAGCCTTCCTTGCGCATCTCAAAATCTACAACGGCCCTTCGATGCCATCGTTCAGATTTACGAACGTGCCCCTCTTGAGTTTCTAAAGCAGGTCCTACCAGGGCGGTATCTCGTTTTCCCTCCAAGAGTCGATCGGTGCACACTTTGCGCCTGGGACGTGGGCAAAAGGGAACACGCCAGTCCTACCAATCGTGCTCTCATGCTCCAACGGTACCGCAAGACGCACCGATTCGTTCCCTTCGAGGAATATCGACGAATCGACGACTTCACCAAAGACCAGTTGCGCGCCATTGTGGCCCGGCTCCGGGAAGCACACAAAGAAGACCACGCTAACATCCTGGATCTCTTCCGCCGCGAGAAGTTTGTCACTCCAAAGCGATAACGCAACACTTCACGCGAACGGTCTCCTTTCCGCAGTCCGCACCTCGCAAACAAAGCACTTGCGCTGTCGCCGTCACCTGCCAGATCGAAGCGTGAGTGTTGCATTTCGACTTAGCCGATTGTCTAAAATGGAACATCTTTAGTAACGAGCGTTTGGTAAAGCTGGGTCATAATCGGGCGCTTCCACCGCGGCGTGCGTCCCCTCAGGACCGCGCTGAGATTCGGAAATGAAACAGGGCTGATCTCGAGGATCAGCCCGCGCCCGGCAAAGCGGATCGGACGACCGCGTGTGACCGTGGACGCAGGCAGGATTGCTGCGCTTCGCAAGAGCGGTGAGTCTTGGGCAACGATCTGCAACGAAACAGGGCTGAGCAAGGGAAGAGCGCAGCGCGCCCTTCACAGCTTGCCCAAAAACCCTGCCGCATCCTCACCCGTAAGTGCTTACGCAGTCGCGGCTGATTAGACTCGTGCGGCCTGCCTAAAAACGCTGGTTGTGGGCGCTTCGAACGCGAAGAATTGATTGGAAACAAATCGCCCCACAGCTGGGAAGTTGGTGTCGGAAGTATCTATCACGTCATCCTGAAGGGTTCCAAAACTCGGGAAAGACTTCTTAAACCTGAGCCACGATACAAGGACACATCTCAACCATCAACTTTATGTTTCGGTCCTGCCGGCGGTAGGCCTCCTGACCGCCTTCCCGCCAAATCTGAGCCCGTTCCGAACCGCTGCGACATGCTAATCGAGCGAAACCTAAGCAGTGAACTCGATCGAGCCGTCAGGTCAGAGTTGGCCGCCGTAATCCATTTCATCAGTATCGACGTTACCTTCTGTTTGAGGTTGTCGAGCGCCAGATTCCTGTCGCGAGATTCGGCCACAATAACCGTTAGGTGGGCCTGCAAGTAATCCGCTTCGGTGCAAATCTTTAATTGCGTTCGCAATGGGAACTCCTACAGCACAAGATTTCCCCCGGAGGCTAGAACAGCTTTCCGCGAATAACAACGCTTTTGTTGAAGAAACGCCAGGTCAGTGCCGCTGCTCTGTGACCGGCTCGGTCGCGACGGATGGCGCCGTGGCATGCAGCCCTCCTCCGAACCCTTGCCTTATGAGTTTGAAAATGGTGCGTCGATTTTCGAGAATCGATTTCAGCCAGGCGAAGCGGCCCATCTGCGGAAAATAAATTCCCCGGAAACAGAGGCGCGCGATAAAGATGTTGATGCGATAACCTAGCGGCTTGTGGTTCAGCGAATCCACCGCCTTTTCGATGGCCTCCGGACTGTAGGAGCTGGCCCACCCTATACGTACCTCGTTATGCGCTTCATCGATGCTCATCTTGAGCGGCGTATGCGCCATCGCAAAGGGAATGAACTCTTGCCAGTGCTTCGGACGTGTGAGCCGACCCGCGGCTTCCAGCTTTTTGTACAGCGGTGTCCCAGGCAGTGGGGTCATCAAACCAAAGATCGGCAGCCCCGGTGGCCAGGTGCGAATTTCCTTCATAGTTCGCTCCGCCACGCCGGGAGAGTCATTGTCCATGCCAAAAATAAAGGACGTGATGGCAAAAACGTTGCGCCGGGCGAGCCGGTCGAGCACCACGGCATATTCCCCCGGTTTGTTGAAACCCTTCTTTACGTCCGCAAGGTTGGCTGGATCGATGGATTCCATTCCGATGAAGATCCACTTGCCTCCTGCGGCCGCGATCAGATCAACAAGCTCCTCATCGCGCAGCAGATTGGCACTGATCTGGGCGACCCAATGCACTTGCGCGTTAGCAGCGATGATGTCTCGGAGTAGCGATTTTGTGCGCTTTACATTGATGGCAAAATTATCGTCGATGAAAAAAACGGCAATCTGGCCGCCCTCCCCTCGCGCACGTGCTTTCAGCAGCAAGAGTTCGTTCACCACGCTTTCATTGGTACGAAAGCGGATGGAGTCGCCAAAAAATCCCGTCACGGTGCAAAACTCGCATCCGTAAGGACAACCGCGCCCGGACTCTACCGGAATAATTCGAAAGGTTCCCCAACCAGCCCCCACGCGCTTCAGCAGCGGATGCACGATGCCCGGCAGCAAATTGAATTGCTCTAGCTTGATTTTGTCCCAAGGAATCTGCGGATAAGGCTGCAGCGATGGTTTGCGCTCCCGGCCAAAGTCGTCCACGGGCGCGTAGACATCCTTGAGGGAGCCGCGGGCGGCATCTTCCACGATTCTGGGCCATGTCTCATCAGCTTCGCCAAGAGCAACCGCGTCGGCGTGGCGCGAGCCGCCGTCACGCCCGAGCGCCTCATCGGCCATTTCCGTGACGTGAGGGCCGCCCATTACGACCTTTACTCCCACGGCCCGCACTGCGTCCGCCATGCGATAGGCCTTGGCGATCATCCTAGTCATCGCGCCGATGCCGACCAGTCCGATATTTTGTTCACGTACATAGCGCGCGATGCCTTCTTCATCCATGGGCTGCGCGTTGCCATCGATCAGCACGACTTCGTGACCAGACGGAGTCAGTGCCTGGAGGAGAAACATCCAAAGATGCGGCATGAAATTGCGTGTGACCCCATTATCGGGGTTGTAAAGCAAAATCCGCATTCGTTCTTCTCCATTTACAAGCCGATACTTCGTTGCTAAACAGGACGAGCGACGATCTCAAGGTTCGTTGTCTAGGGGCCGCAGGGAGGACCAACAAACTGGCTCTGAACATACCACGTTCTTCACTCTTCATGGTGTGAGTCAGGCGATTCAAGCAACAGCCCTGGCGCCACCAATCAGGATCGTGTCCGATAAACACCCAAACATGAAAGTGACTGGAAGGGGCCATGGGGATGGTTGGAACCACTTGGCCGTAAAGCTAGCTACGCGCAGAAGTAACTTCCTTTGTAGCTGTTCGGCAGTGCCTCTCGGGATTGGCTTGGATCACGGCGTACTCGGAAACAATCCACATGCCTGATAAACGCGGCGCTTACCGGACACTGGGTTTAGGAGCTGGTCGCTGACGAGTTTGCGACGGCCTTTGGTCAAAACCAAGTTGCCGCTGGCAGCGCGACGATCTGAACCACCGAACCGCGACTGCATGCTGCTCACAACCCTTACGAGTCGATAAGAAGGACCGAGTAACGTAAGACGCTGAAACTCACGGGGAATTTCTGTAAGCTGGAGCGGGGGGATTGAGTTTGATGCACCCTGGCGGGAAATCTGCGTGGGGTGTGCTGTCCCTAGGGAGGTCCGATGTGGGATAAGAAGAAACCGGATACGCCACAATCCGCGGCCCCGGAACCGAAAAATCCGCTGACAAACAAAGAGAGCGCAGTTGCGATGCGTCCGTTGGATGCGAAAGCGGAGGGCGCGACGGGGTGGCTGGGGTCGAGCCTGCATGTGAAAGGCGACATCATCGGTACCGAGGACCTGCTGATCGACGGCTCGGTCGAAGGACTAATCCAGCTTGATGAACGGAAGCTGACGGTCGGAAAGACGGCGAAGCTAACTGCTGACATCAACGCCCGCGACGTGGTGGTGTACGGCTATGTGAAGGGGAACGTGCGCGCGAAAGGTCGGATCGAGATCAGGAAGGACGGTTCGGTGATCGGGAATTTGACAACGGCACAAATCATGATTGAAGACGGCGCCGACTTCAAGGGCTCGATCGAAATCGACAGGAGCGCGGCGAAGGAAGCTGACAACAACAGCTCTTCGCGGGCGGCAGCGGCTGGCGCGGGACCGAAAAGCATTTAACGATCGCAAGATCACCGTTGTCGGCCGGCAATGGCCGTGCCAAATGCCCCCCCAAATCAAATAGAATCAAACGCAGCCATCGAAACGACGGATGCGTTAGAATGCCCTTCCCGGCCCATGAAGCGCCCTAAGCCACTCACGTCTTGCAACCTGTGTCGAGCACCGGGCTATAACATTCAGCTAGCCAATGGGAAGTGCCTACGAATGGATGGCACGCACAGATGCACAGGAACGAATCAGAGCGCAATCGGTGACAATGATTGGGCCGAGTGTCTATCTTGTGCGGCTTCTGGGTACGATGGTACTGCGCAATGTCGGCACTGTGATCGCGGTTCTGGTTGGGTGTTTCAGCTACGCTGATCAGGTTTTCAACCTTGTCCGTGTACCTTGCGCGCTACTTAGTGTTGAACATCTTTTTCACTCAGGTGACGGTTGTAGTCATGGCTACCTCACGCCATAGGTTGCCCTTTTGCAGCGGAGCTTTCCATCCGATTTCCTCTTTTGAATTGAGGAATACCGGAGTTGGCTTAACGGCGCCGGTATCGGCTCTACGCTTCCGATTCTCTGTTGGAGCGTGAAAGCGCAAGCGGTCTTGCCGAGCCGTGGCTGATTTTGATTCGATGCTGCAAACGTGCAAGACGGTGCAGGAATTTGTGTTCCAGCCGCGCGGCTCAGATCTTTCGCATAGCGTTTGCAAATGATCGCAAGTTGTTCGCGGGCGTGAATGTCATCCTGCGGATCAGCAGCTCAGAGCTAAACAGACGATTTGTCCGGTTACGGCTGATTATCACGCATTGGGTTTACAAGTTTAGGGGAGACCTTGTTACCAAGGCAACGCACGCAGCCAAACTAGAGGGCCCGCAAAACTTTTGGCTTGTAAGGGTAACCCCAAACCCTTGGTGCGTGGGAGCTGCTGTACTCATCCATGTCCGTCTCGCTGATACGGTAATGTGACTTCGGAGGATGGTTTCCGAAAACAGCCAGCTCACGATGTAGCCTGAGTGAGCAAATTTCGGGAGCGTCTTGAAAGCGCACACGTCGCGAACCAAATGCCTCGTTCCCAATTGTTAGGGTAAATTCGCTGGTCTCGTCTAAGGCTCGCCGCACGATAAAGCTATCCTCACGCACGAGGGCTTTCGCTTCGAAACCAACGTACTGGACGTTTAGGTTCTCAGTCATCTGAGCCCCTTCGTTCCTGCCGAAGAAACTTTCGACGGGATTGGCATATTTCTCGGACGATCGCCTTCGACTTGAAACCCAGATACTGTATGTTAACGATCATTTCGGCCCTCTGGATGAATTCTGCATCAACGATCGATTCTCCGCACGAAAATGGAGTGGGTCCCTAAGGCTTTGCAATTCGCGGTAGTAATAGAGTGAAGTAGGGCGTTTCCCGTTGAACTTCAGCTTCTTTAGAGACTCTAGTTCTTCCTTGGTGGCCGTCCCGCTGAGGGTACTATCATTAAGGAATTCTTTGAACCCCGGCTCGACTTCTGGTTGATCAGGTCCCCGTTCAACAAACTCATATCTCTTAGGATTCCCTGAGGCAATTCTCCCGTTTAACACAATCTCCATGCCAAAGGTCGGCAGATCGACGTCCCAGGATTCAATCAGTGGATCCAGGAAGGAAATACAGTTTTCAGGCGACAAATTGAAGACATCCGTGTCCAGGAACTCAAGGAGGGTAACCCGCAACTGTTCATAGCTTCGGCCGGTGAGTCGAGCCACTACGTGGAGCCAGTTTTCACTGTTCAATTCTTGTTTAGCGACATTCTTGATCGCGTCCAAAAGCTTCTGTGTGACGAAGCGTTCGAGTTCACCGAAGGGCTGCTTCTCAAAGATCGCACGTACCTGTTTTTCTTTGTCTGCTACGCACTTACGGAGAATCAACTCTCGAACTTCTTTAAACAAGGGTGCAGGCGGGTCTCCCAAGTTTCTCTTCAGTTCTTCCCTTCGCTGGTGGTCAGCCAGCTTCGAGAGCCTGTCGCTCGGAAGCTTCAAAAACTTCGCCATTTTCACATAAATGTCTGTTCGGTCAGGCGCCGGGGGCAGTTTCTTCCGACTCAGCAGCTGGGAAATATAGGACTCGGTAACATCAGCCGCGACCGCCAGATCTTTTTGCTCAAACCCCAATTCATCTAGTCGCCGTTTAATCACTAGGCAAACGTCCACAAGGCCCTCCACCTGCCTTAACTCAGAAAATTAACCATTAAAATAGTCTCAGATTCTACTTGACACGTCAAGTTAATTAACTCAACATGGTTAAGGGACTGAGGGAGTCTTCAGAATGTCTGAACCAACAATGGTTATCTGAATCGCCCCCTTGGCATCGAGAACCAAGGAGAGTGTCATGTTTGCACGCAGAGTTTACATGCATTTAAAGCCCAATAGCGTTGCGGAGTTTACCCAGAGGCTGGAGAAGGACATCCTCCCCCTGCTTCGAAAACAGAAAGGATTCCAGGACGAAATTGCGTTCGTTGGGAAGAGCGGGACGGAAGCGTTCGCAATAAGTTTGTGGGACAAAGCGGAGAATGCCGAGGCTTACAACCGCGGAACTTACCCAGAAGTGACGAAGATCCTCGCCACGGTAGTTGACGGGGCTCCTCAGGTTGAAACCTATGACGTCGCTAGCTCGACGTTCCACAAGATCGCGGTTGCAGTAGCGGCCTGAAGCCGGCAGGTCCTTTCGTTTGGAGGGGCGGGCTAAAGTCCGCCCCTCCAAGTTGTCCTGCAGAGGAAACGCAAGAGCCGCGAGATTCCAATGCTTAACAAGATTAGAGAGCGGTCCCAGGACGCACTTTTGCGTGCGCAGCTTCTATGCGGGGAGGCAAAGTCACGCACCCTAGCCGAAGCGATTGCCAGTGGGATATTCATTAGCCACGGCAAGCGGCTGCACTATGTAAATCATGCCGCCGAGACTATCACCGGATATGCAAGAGAAGAACTTTTGTCGATGAACTTCTGGGATCTAGTCCATCCAGATTGCCGAGAACTGGTCTCAAACCAAGGGCGTGCGGGACGGGGGGACGCCGAGCAGTGCGAGATCAAGATTTTTACGAAGGATGGCGGCGAGCGGTGGCTCGATATCAGTACAGCGACAATTGCATTTGATGGAATGCCGGCCAGTCTGGTTTCCGCGTTCGACCTTACTGAGCGCAAACACGCAGAAGAGAAGGTTCAACTTCTTGCCGTGACTGATCCGCTTACTGGTTTAGGTAACTACCGCCGGTTCGTTGAAACGCTCGACGCAGAGGTCAAGCGCACCGGGCGCACCGGAAGACCGTTTGCCGTTCTACTGCTCGACCTGGATCAGTTGAAGAAGATCAACGAGCGATACGGCCACTTGATCGGTAGCCAGGCGCTTTGCCGCCTCGCCGATGTACTCCGCGTCCATTGTCGAGAAATCGATACGGCCGCGCGATACGGCGGCGATGAGTTTGCCGTTATCCTGCCCGAGACGACGACGGCGGCGGCCGCAAGGCTTGTCGCTTCCCGTGTTCGTAACCGACTCGCCGCGGATAGCCTCCAGCCAGCGCTTTCCGCGAGCATCGGGGTGGCTCTCTATCCCCAAGACGGCCAAACGATTGAAGCCCTGCTTCGCACCGCAGACCGCGAGTTGTACGGAATGAAGCCGGTGTGAAGAAGAACTCACTCAGTTAGTTTGTAGTTTTATGAGTTCATCGGGCAAGCTGGCTCACAACCAAGGAGGTTGCCATGTTAGGACGTAGAGAACCATCAGGAGAAGAGATCGCTCACCGGGCTCATGAGCTGTATCTTCAACGCGGCGGCGAACACGGAAAAGACGTCGAGGACTGGGTTAGAGCCGAAAAAGAGCTGAGCGAGGAACCTATCGTGGGACCAGCGAAAACGAGGGCCGCCCAAGCCGTTCGTCACATGTCTAATTGACTGACTGCGTATGAGCAACCATATCATCTGGCAAGTGACACGAGCGAAACAACAGTCCCCACGGCTTGACGGCCCGGCTTTCCCTGGCAGCCGAGAACGGACAGATCTTTCGTTCTGAGGGGGGCGGGCCAGTCCGCGCCTTCACTTGTCCGGCTAAGGGGAACTGGGCGGAAAAACGAGATTGCCGATGGTCAGAAAAATAAAACAGTGGGTCCCCATCGACGGAACTCGATGGAGAAACGAGATTGCCAATGGTAACGAAAATCATGGAGTGGGTGTCCATTACGGCGTTGCTCATGGTGGTGTCATGGCGCCCCTTCGCAGGTTACCAAATACCGCTGGACTTTGTGGTTTGTGCGGGCTTCATCTTGGGAGTCCTGGTTTTATTCTTCATCAAACACGATAGAGAGACTCACTGTGACGTCGATAACAGACCGAACCCAGGGGAGCAAGTCACTGTAAGTCTGCAAGCGTAGTGGTCCTGAGCGCCACTGCAAACGCGAGCGAGACGCCAATGCCAGACACAATCAATACGGGAACCAGGCTGATCGAGGAAGGCGCTCTATTGCCGGAATCCGGGCGATCCGAAAGCGAGCCCTGGACCTCTTTCTACATGGCTGGTGAAATTATTCAAGAATTGAGGAAGGCGCAGGAAAACAAACGGGTCTCCCTGCAACGAAAAAATGACATGAGGAAGGCGGTTTGAAGGACGGGAAACGATTTTGAATCTTTAAGGTCGTCGGAGGCGTTCAAATGAAAATGATGCGCAGCGTGGGCATTTCCCTCGTTATGATCCTGCTTTCAGCTCCTTTGGTTCGCGGGCAGGATCTTTCCAAGTATCGAGACTTTTCGCTGGGCATGAGTTTGCCCGAACTATCAAACCAGGTTGACCTAAGACCGCTCCAGACAAAGCTGATCCAAAAGCACCCAGCGGTAATTCAAGAATTGACGTGGTGGCCGAGCGGCTCTTCTGACCATTCGCTCCATAGCAGACTCGGTTAGGCAGATTTTCTTCAGCTTCTACAATGGCGAGCTCTTCAGGATTTTGGTGACTTATGATCGGGACGCAACACATGGGTTAACTGCCGAGGACATGGTACAAGCCATCTCGACAAAGTACGGAAACTGCCACGAGGCCTGCTGGCGAGATCAGCTTCCCAACGAACGAGCTGTACAGGTCGACAGAAAAGGTCGTCGCCCGCTGGGAAGATTCGCAGTACTCGATAAACCTTGTCCGTTCTAGCTTGCTGAACTCCTTTGCGCTTGTCATGTTTTCGAAACGGCTGGATGCACAAGCCGATGCTGCGATTGCCAAATCTTTGAAGATGGAGGGGCAAGAGGATCCACAGAAAGAAATCGACCGCCAGAAAAAAGAGACCGATGACCTCGAAGCAGCGCGACAGAGGAACCGGAAGATTTTTCGCCCGTAGTGTTGGTCTAGAGTCAGAACGAGCTTACTGTTCGAATCTTTAGAATGGATTAAACGGAGATCAAAGAAATGACTGTGAATATCACTCCTCTGCATGACCGCGTCCTCGTACGCAGGCTGGAAGAGAAAGAAACCGCGAAAGGCGGCATCATCATCCCGGATACGGCCAAAGAAAAGCCGCAAGAGGGCGAAGTAATCGCTGTCGGAGCCGGCAAGATCGAAAAGGGCCAACGCGTCCCACTCGACGTGAAGGTGGGCGACAGGATCTTATTCGGCAAATACACCGGCAACGACATGAAGATCGATGACCAGGAGTACCTGATCCTCCGCGAGGAGGAAATCCTGGTAAAGGTCAGCGGGATCGCTAAAGCGGCATCCGGCAAGAAGTAGTTTCACCCGAACCGAAGATTTCGGACGGGGCAGAAGTGCTCAATCACCCGGGAGGGTGAAGTCTAATGGCAAAACAAATTGTAACTGGTGAGAATTCGCGTCAAGCGATTTTGCGGGGCGTCAACATTTTGGCTGAGGCTGTAAAGAATCACACTCGGCCCGAAGGGGCGCAACGCAGTGATCGAGAAGAAGTTCGGGGCGCCGATCATCACCAAGGACGGCGTGACCGTTGCGAAAGAGATAGAACTGCGGGACCCGCTCGAGAACATGGGTGCGCAGATGGTGCGCGAGGTTGCGTCCAAGACTTCGGATGTGGCTGGTGACGGCACCACCACCGCGACCGTTCTGGCCCACGCAATCTTCCGTGAGGGCGTGCGAACAGTTGCCGCAGGCGCGAGCCCGATGGCGCTCAAGCGCGGCATCGATAAGGCCGTTGAGGTCGCCGTGGGAGAGATCAAGAGGCTCTCCCGCGAGGTGAAGGGCGACATGATCGCGCAGGTAGGGACTATCAGTGCCAACACCGATAAGCAGGTTGGCAGCATCATCGCCGAAGCGATGAAGAAGGTCGGCAAAGATGGCGTCATCACCGTCGAGGAATCCAAGACGATGGAAACCACTCTCGAAGTGGTCGAAGGCATGCAATTTGACCGCGGATACCTTTCGCCGTATTTCGTCACCGATCCGGAGCGGATGGAATGCGTGCTGGAGGACGCATATATTTTGATCCAAGAGAAGAAGATCAGCTCGATGAAGGATCTGCTGCCTTTGCTCGAACAGACGGCCAAGCTGAGCAAGCCACTACTAATCATCGCTGAGGACGTTGATGGCGAAGCCCTGGCAACCCTGGTGGTGAATAAGCTGCGTGGCACACTGCAGTGCGCGGCGGTGAAAGCTCCTGGCTTTGGCGACCGCCGCAAGGCCATGCTCGAGGACATTGCCATTCTCACCGGTGGGAAGGCCATTACCGAAGACCTCGGCATAAAGCTTGAGAACGTGAAGATTGAGGACTTGGGCAATGCCAAGAAGGTGACCATCGACAAGGACAACACGACGATCGTCGCGGGCGCTGGCAAGGCCAGCGCGATCGAAGGCCGAATCAAGCAGCTCCGTGTGCAGGTTGAAGAAACCACCTCAGACTACGACAAGGAAAAGCTCCAGGAGCGTCTTGCCAAACTGGTTGGCGGCGTCGCGGTAATTAAGGTGGGTGCGGCAACCGAGACCGAATTGAAAGAGAAAAAGGCTCGCGTCGAGGACGCCATGCATGCCACCCGTGCAGCGGTGGAGGAAGGCATTGTCTCGGGCGGGGGCACTGCTCTCCTGCGCTGCTTGCCGGCCCTAGAGAAGCTCAAGCTCCACGACGATGAAGCCATCGGAGTAAACATCGTAAAGCGCGCGCTCGAAGAACCCATTCGCCAGATTGCCCAGAACGCCGGGCACGAAGGCGCGTTAGTCGTTGGACGCGTGCGCGAATCGAAGGATGAGAACTTTGGCTTCAACGCAGAGACTGGTGAGTTCGGCGACCTGGTCAAGGCCGGTGTCATTGATCCGGCTAAGGTCACGCGTCTCGCGCTCCAGAACGCTGCGTCCATCGTCTCACTGATGCTAACAACCGAAGTCCTGGTAGCGGACGCTAAGGGGGAGGAAAAGATGGTCGCTGCTGGTGCAGGCCATGGCGGCAGTATGGGGGGGATGTACTAAACGCTGATCTAACTTGCACCGAATTACGAGCGAACCCTGAAAAGTGAACACACTCATTGCGTATTCGGCAGATCCCGGTTCCTACTTAACTGTATTTGATTAATAATATAGAATACTCTTCGAATATACTTGACAACATAAGTTAAGTCGCGTATGCTAGTCAAGTACCGATGGAGCCAGACCGCAGTCTGACCTGACATGAGTTATCTGAAATTGCCCCTGGCCAAGACAGATCCGAAACATTTAATGGAGGTGGATGAAATGAGAACAATGAATCGCTGGGAATCTTCCCGCGGGGCTACGACGCTGCAGGAACAGCTCAACCGCGTGTTTGGCGATAGGCTGGAGCGCGCGGGCGACGAATCAAACCTGACCCCTTGGGCGCCCGCCGTCGACATCTTTGAGACCGAGCATGAGCTGGTCGTGCAGGCGGACCTGCCGGATGTGAATCCGCAGGACATGGACATCCGCGTCGAGAACAACATCCTCACAATTCGCGGCGAACGCAAGTTTGAGAATAAGGTGAACGAAGAAAACTACCTGCGCGTCGAACGCGCGTATGGCTCGTTCAGCCGGAGCTTCTCGCTGGCGAACTCCGTGAAATCGGATGCGATCAAAGCCGACTATCAGAATGGCGTGCTGACGCTGAGCATCCCCAAGCGCGAGGAAGCAAAGCCGAAGCAGATCAAGGTGAATGTGGGAACGCCGGCTACGCCGGCCATGGCGGCCGCGGCAGGGGCGCGCTGAAGAGACGCGGACCGAAGACGAAGTAGCAAGGGGCCGGCGATATCGCCGGCCCCTTCTCGTCAGAAGCGACAGTTGACGAACCTCGTGCCGCGATTTGAGATTTCCTCAGAAAGCGCAGAAATAAATCTGTCCGGGCCGAATGAGCCAAAGAAAAACGGAACAGCTATGCGACCGACCGGAATTGTGCCGGTCCAACCGCGTTCAAGTGCCATGGAAGTCGCGTAACCGGACAATGGGTCAGAGCCGCCCAAACTTCCCATAACGGTGTCTGGACCGCTCTCTTGATTGCTGGGACAGCATTGTTATCTACAGTCATTTCGCGATGTGTTCTCCACGTGGCGGTATTATGCTGGAGGCAGGCTTGGCCCTCTTACCAGTGAACGTCAACAGCAATCTTGAAGCTGCTTGGAAGTACCACAACACTACCAAGCATTCCGTCGCCAGCGTCCATAACAATCTGCATTTCTTGGATTGGTCAAATCAACCCTTTCCATTCAAGGTGTACACCACCCTAGACTCATTGCCGTTGCCCCGAGAGGTACGCCAAACCGGCGTCGCGGCCCTTTCTGCGATTGCTGAGAGCATCCAATTGGAGGCTAGTGCTGTACCAGACCTAGAGGCACTGGCCCAATTGCTGTATCTAACCGCTGGCATTACTCGGCATCGGAAGTATCCTGGCGGTGATATTTATCTTCGCGCCGCAGCCTGCACCGGAGCACTGTACGAAGTCGAGCTGTACGTTGTTTGTGGAGATCCTGTCGATTTGGAAGCAGGCGTGTACCACTTTGCGCCCGCAGAGTTCTCCGTGCGTAGACTGCGAGCTGGAGACTATCGCAGTGTTCTGAGTGAGGCTGCCGGGAGTGAAACAGCAGTTATGCATGCGCCGCTCACCATCATTTGTAGTTGCACTTATTGGCGCAACGCGTGGAAATATCAGGCCCGTACCTATCGTCACTTTGGCTGGGATAACGGCACTCTCCTAGCCAATCTGCTGGCCGTCGCTACGGCTCTTGGAATGCCTGCCAGGGTGATCTGCGGATTCGTGGACGCAGACGTGAACCGACTGCTTGATGTTGATCCCGAGCGTGAGGTCGCCTATTCTCTCGTAGCCCTGGGCCATATCGCAGCTTCGGTGGAGCGACTACCTTCCAAGCTTTCCGTTCTCCATTTGGAGACCGTTCCGCTCTCTCGAACCGAGACTATTTATCCAGCCATGCACGAGATTCACACTGCTTCTTCGCTCAGATCGCCCGAGGAGGTTGAAACTTGGCGTGGTAACCCGCCGCTGGTAAAACTGCCGACGCCAACGGGACCGATCGTTCCGCTCCACCCTTGTTCCGATGCGGAAATGCCTCGCGATCCGATCGAACAAGTCATCCTGCGACGTGGCTCCGCACGCAAGTTTGCGCAAGTTCCTATCGGGCTGCCACAGTTCTCTACTATGTTGGATAGAGCTACACGCGGTGTCCCAGCGGACTTCCGGGATACACAAGGGACTCAACTGAACGACGTCTACTTAATTGTGCACGCAGTTGAAGGTCTCGATCCCGGAGCTTATGTATACCACCGTGACCAGGATGTGCTCGAATGCCTAAAAACAGGAAACTTCCGCGCCCAGGCTGGTCACCTCGGATTGGACCAACAGTTGCCAGCCGATGCCGCCGCGGACATTTTCTTCCTGGCGGACTTACAAATGATACTGGAGCGCTTCGGCAATCGCGGATACCGCGCGGTGCAACTTGAAGCTGGCATCTTAAGCGGCAAGCTGTATCTTGGCGCTTACGCGCAACACGTGAGTGCCACCGGTTTGACCTTTTACGATGATGACGTGATCCGGTTCTTTTCCCCTCACGCTCACGGCAAAAGCGTGAGTATGTTGGTAGCGATAGGCAAGAACGCCAAATCACTCCTCTAGGGCCAGCAATTGGTGAATCCCCTTGTCAACAGCAAAACGCCCGTTGTGGGAAGTTACGGGGGCCAACTCCTGTGCAGTCGGATTCAGCAGAGACGCGAAAACCACACATTATAAAAGGGCGCCCCTTTTGGAGTAGGTTTTGAGTGCATGGCTCATTCCCTACAAGAAAGGAACACCCTTTATGACTAGCACTAAATATATCGGCATGGACGTGCACAAGGAAAGCATTTCGATCGCAGTTCTGAATTTCGCCGGCAAGGCGTTACCGGACATTGAGGATCGGGCTGATTTCACTTGTACGGTAAGCGTTTATCAGGCGCTAAGTGGCGGTCAAGATTGCCCATGATCATGTGCCATTAGTGACAGCCGGCTGGAGACAGAAGAAGGAAGATAGAGTCGTCCTGAAACAACGAGGTACCAATGCTAGATTTATGGTGGGCGGCACCGCTTACCGACGAACGCGCAACCAATGTTCTGCTGTCCCTGAACCCGAACGCGGATGCAGTCAACATTTACTCGACACTCGACCGGTGTAAGAAGGACGCGTGGAAATTCGGCGTGTGCCTTAACGAGTTCTTTCTTCGAAATGGTGCACAAGCCGCGAATGACGCTCGCGCCGCGTGGTCGGAGATCGTGACGCACAATTCTGGCGCTGATCCGAATGTGAACTACGAACTTGATAGGAAGTCGTTTGATTTGCTCGCCTTTGATGTCCGCGCCGCTTGCTTAAAGCAATTGTTTTCGTATGCCCGCATGATGCACGGAAACGGGCGGGTTTTGAGAATGGGAGCTGTAGCAACATCTTAAGCAAAGGAATAAAAATTTCTACCGGGTAGCGGCCTGCAGTCGTAGATTGCAAATGTCCGGTAACGGCTACGTTTATCGGGCAAGAGGGTCGTTTCCGCGTACGCCGTCAACTGGCAATGATGACTTTGCGGGCCGCATTTAAGGCGCGCATCTGTAGCTTTGTGAAATGGATTGAAAACGGTCTGCTACACTTATAGCGAGCAGCGCCGCGCGGGAGCGGGGACCCCCCAAAAGGAGCATCTCTGTCTATGTCAAAGCAAGAAGAAGCCGGTCTTATCCTCAAACTGTACGAACTACGTCGCGAAGAGACTATGCGCAAGGCGCGCGACTGGTATTTTCGGGAGTTTAATCCGCAATCGATGGCGGACTTCAACAATGCGATGTTTGGTGAGCACAGCGGTCATTTGCGCATGGTTGTAACCTATTGGGACATGGCGGCGGCACTCGTCAATGACGGAGCTATCAATCTGGAACTCTTCAATGACAGCAACGGCGAGCATGTCGGCGTGTTCGCGAAATGCGAGCTGTTGCTCGGCGAAATTCGCTCTGCCTATGGACCAAAATTTGCAGCCAGCTTGGAAAAGCTGATTGATGCGACGCCGGATGGCCGGACGCGAGCCGCAGCAACTCGCGAACAAATGAAAGCCATCCGCGCTCAGCTCGCAGCAAAACAGGCTAAGGCCGCGCAGAGTTAGACCTCATTGCAGGTCACTGCGTATATTCGATCCAGGGCTCATACCGCCAAATTCGGACTCGTTGCTAACGGACGGTCGGCAACTCGGAAAACACGCCTGCGCTTTCTCTTCTGAAAATAGCATTCACCTGGCTGTGTAGTCGGTAGCCCAGCGTGGCAGAGCGGCTAACTCCTGAGTCGCGTTACCGGACATTGGGATCAGCCCCGATTTCACTTGTACGGTAACCGCGGTTATCAGGCACTTCATTCAATTTGGCTGATTGGGTTCTATGCTGCCTGAACATACTTGCTCGCGCAGTCGGGGCAGGGTACGATTTCGCCCTAAGCTGACGGGTGGAACTATGGTCTCGTTTAAAAGACTGCTTGTCCCCTTAGCCCTAGCCTGTACAACCCTGTTGTGCCCTCTGCTTGTGGCAGCCCAGGATGACGGTGCCCAAAAGTCAAACAAGAGCAGCAGCACAAGCCTGATGGTTCGCAGGTTTTCGCTGCATTACAATGGTTCGTTCAAGAGAGTTTCACCCGATGAAATAGGGCAACGGCTTGCGGAGAAGGGACTCCTTCCCCTCGTCGAACAACCTTACGATCAAGCGAAATTGAACTTAGTAAAAAACGAAATCACAAAGATATACAAAGAGAAAGGGATTGCGGTTGGTGCAGAAAGCGTTCTGAACTCAACAAACACTCCGCGATACGTGGAAGTATTCATCGAAGTTTACAAGCTATAAAAAGTACTTGGAACTTCTGCTTCTCGAATGTGGTGCCTTTATAAGGCACTCGAGCAAACCAGCTCAACGGACACGTAACGTATTTGCAATCCACTTTTCCGGTTAATATCCTTGTTTTGTCCGTGCGCGGCGAATTGCTTCGATGCCCACCCCCGTCTTCGGCCCGGTGCTCATCCCGCCGTGAAGCCTGCACCTCCCGTTTCTCATTGCCGGACACTGATGCAGAAAATTTCGGTGAGAGGGGAGAAAGAGCAGGTGCCTGTGTTCGTGGCAAACACCTGCTCTGGCGGGGGTGTTTTTAGAAGTCCGATTTACCGAGCCAGGAGGTTCCGCACTTCAACTTCACTTCGTCTTATCGTTGCCGGGAAACGCTTTTGCGGGATGAAGCTTGTTATAGTCCTTCATATACACGCGCAAGCCAGAGTCTGGCATAAGTTTTGAATAGCCCGCTGAAAGCTGTTCTTTGTAGTGATCCAGGAAGAAATCGAATGGATCCTTTGGATCCATGTCGATGAGGATCAAATCCGTATCGTTCATGACCAGCTTGCCGAGGCGGATACGATTGTTTGTGAAGGCCATATAATTTCCGGCGCGGATATTTTTTGCCGTCTTGGCATCTGAACCGCCAAAAATCTGAATAATTTTCTCGCCTTCCATTCGTACAGAGACCACCTTACCTTCAATATGGGGAGGCGGCAGGATCTGTTCAAGATCAAGAATCAGATCGTCCTCTTGAGCCTCTACTCCGGGAACTTTGCCCTCTTTGATCAAACGGCCTAAATCGATACCAAACAGATCCATCAAACCTTTTACTGGCAAATGCATAGCCTTAATCTTCTCGCTGTGCAGTCGAATTTTTCCGTCAGCGGCAGGAATGAGAATTCCCTCCGTCTCAAACGGGATATCTCCTTTGTCATGAAGCTTTCCTTTCACTCTCAAGTATCCCTTCTCCACACTGAGGGATAGCTGCGTTAAGGGAGAATGCGGGCGTGCAAAAACATAAGAGTTGAGAACGTTCGCCAGGTCTGACGAATCCATGGCGATCTCCGCGGCGCTTACGCGCAGGTTAAACGAGTCTTTGTCGTCGAAGTTGGGAAATTCATTTTTGCCGAGGGGCACAAGCATACCGTTTAGTGATTTTATTTCCACCGCCACAGTGTCCGAAAAGTGAAACGTGACGTTGCGCATCTGCGTCAGGACCGTGCCCGCCTGGTTTTCGTTAGTTGGAGGGTTTTGGCTAATGACGGTTCCCGGCGTCGCGGCGCAAAGAAGAACGAACAGAGCCAGCAATATTAAACGCGGTTGAGGTGTGTGGAACGGCGAGACCAAGTTCCTTACGAATGGCAATATTCCACCTTTAGCAGATCTTAACCGGAATTTCCGGTTTGGACCTCAAGTTAGCGCATCGTACGCATCTCCCGCCCTGGACTCAACGAACGTGCTACCAAAGCAAGCCCAGCGTGTTCCCAGCAAGGTGGCTCCCCACGACAAATCGGTTCCAGAAGCGGCGCCAACTCCTGGTTAGCCGCATTACCGGTAACTTGAAAATCCAGTTGGACGGTTACGGCGTTAATCAAGCACTGGGCCATTTAACGGTGGGAAATCCATATCTTCCCTCCTATTGCGTAGATTGCGGCGTTCAGCAGGGCGAGTCCAACGTATATCGCGGCAGTGTCCCATCCACTCTTCTCACACCCGTTGTCGAAGCACAACAAGATTAGGAAGTTAGGAAGACAGAGCACGAAGTATGCGACATCGAATGCAACTTCCAACCCACTCGAAAAGTTGTGTCTGAGGGCGAATTCCCCGCCCACATCGAGAACCCCACTTACGGCAAAACCTACGCCGGCGAAACAAAGGATGGTTTTCCTCGACTTGAGCATCCGGACGATGATATCGCTGCCTCGTCGCTCGACCAACTCCTGGTTAGTCGCGTTACCGGACATCTGACGTATCAGGACTTCACATGCACGATTACCGCGTTATGCGTCCATTGAGCGATGGTGTCTTCAGTAAGTTGTTCACTACCAGGTCAATGGGAAACAGAATCGCCACGTCGAAACTCTTTGAGTCGGCGGTCCGGTTAGTCCGGCTTGGTTAACTCTTAGAGAAAAGTACTATTGCCGAGCCTTGGAGGTGCGGGTCATGGTGAAAGAGTACGAGGGAGAACACAGCCACATGAAGGCACGATATATAAAAGCTCTAACAATGGCTGTTCTGATGCTGGCGATATCAAGCGCAGCAAAGGCCCAGAAGACTTCGGACATTATAAACCGGGGCGATGACTTTTTGGCGGTCTGCCAATATGATAACAACCATCCGCCTGATGTTTGCCTGGCGTACGTTGCTGGCGTGGTCGGGACGCTCGCGCTCAATTGGGCCGACAGCGGTCAGAGGGTTTGTATTCCCGATAGTGCGACAGTGAGGACTACGCTTGACTTAGTCCTTCAATACGTAAAAGACCACCCAGAAAAGCGCGAGCAAAAAACTATTTTTTTGGTAGCCCAAGCAACAATCCAGAAGTATGTATGCGAGCCGCCGAAACAGCGCTCGGCGACGGCTCCGAAGGCGGAACCAGAGGCGAAGGCACGCCCATGAGCCCTGCAATCCTCGTCAATTTGGAACAGATGAACGAAAAAGCACCGGAGTATGCTATTCAGCCGGCGACAAACAAAATAGGTGATTGCCCCGGATGCAGACCTTGCCTTGGGTTCTTCACCTAATCGGAACCTTGCGGTCCCGGACACAAACCCTCTCATTCTCGCCGACGATCCCGCGAGAGATCCTTTGGTCACATCAGCAACGATTCAAGAAATAGCTCTACTGTTTGTCGTAAACGACGACGTTATTTACATCCTGCCCCTGCGCGTCCTTGCCCTTGAATGTCGAGGTCCGCATCTTTCCGTCTTTAGAGATCACCGATGTGACGGTCATCACAACCTGGTCGCCTTTCTTCAAAGTGGACCGGATCGTGCTGACGTCGGGCCGTTCTAACGCTACTGTATCAGTGTTCGGCAGGCCGGTAATCGGGTAGTCCTTGCCGTCGTATTTTGCGGTGTACTCGACGTGCGTCGGATTCCCAGCGGCATCAATTCCATCTGAACTGAGCTTCAGGTTATCTGCGTCAGAGTCGATCTTTACCAGGTTGCTCTTCGGTGCTGGCCCAGGGCTATACGTTGACTTGGCTGGGTTCATTTTCCAGGTCCCAGAGTGTTGATCGGCTGCCGCGGCAGAAATGTTCAGAGCGAGTGCCACGAGCAGCAGTGTTGTTACGAAAGCAGCAAACATCTTGATGCGCATAATCCGGCCTCCTTCGGCGGGGTCTGGGTGTAGCGGATATTAAGTGGCGGTGGAGGCGAGTGTCTGTGCAATTGTGGACACCCGCGGAAGTACTCGGCTGCGGCATTGGCCTCAGATCGTCTGGCTGCCGTCGCCAAATTCTTCCTTAACCAATCGGTTAAGTTCTTCCACTTCTATCCCATTGGCATCGGGACGGTCGAGTCCACTTGAACCTTCGTGAAGATTTAGCAATAGCTCCCACGCCACTAATAGCGCTGCTGCTGTTCGACTATTTGCCAAGCAGCTTCCCTGGCTTCCTCTAGCGAACCTTAGCACACCGTACCGGAGGCACTTATGCATGAGAATCCGCAACCTTGGAGCGATGTCGCTTGACAGCAAAACAAAAACAAAGTATTTGACATTGGTCCGTAAGAAAAAACATCAAATCGATAGTAAGGCAATAAGCAGTCATGGACAACGCCGTGGTTTCCAGAAGAGGCGCGCTGAAATATCTTGGCCTGCTAGCTGCGAGTGTCGCAGGCCGACGATTTTTGGCCTCATGGCTGCCGTCACTGAGCGTTCATGCAGCTGGACGGCACAGCTTGGTGATGATTCAGGGGATGAATCATTCCGCTGATGAATTGCAGCGCGCTGCAGCGTATGTACCTCAGTTTTTCAAGCTCGACGATTTCAAGACTGTTGAAATACTGGTGGAGATGATCCTTCCCACAGACGATAAACCGGGCGCCAAAGAAGCCAAAGTAGCGAACTACGTCGATTTCGTGATTTTTTCGGCACGTGAGTTCGAACCGTCACTGCAGCGGGAGTGGATAGACGGTTTGGTTTTCCTCGATCGTGAAAGCCGGAAACGGTTTGGAAGTGCCTTTCGCGCAGCCTCCGAACCTGACCGCGTAAAGCTACTGACAGAAATGAGCCTGCCCGAGCGGGACTCAAAGGCGCATCACGAGGGATATGCGTTCTTCCGGCTGGTCAAGAATATGACGGTAGAAGCGTTTTACACGTCACGGATTGGCATGATCGACGTATTAGACTTTCAAGGTATGAATTACATGAGCGAATTCCCGGGCTGCACGCATCCAGAGCATCAACATTGATTTAAGTCCGGCCGTTGGAAACAACATTCCAATTGGAGGCGGCTCATAAACGTAGAAGATCGATTCGCTTCGGAGATTGGATTGAAGAGACCAATGTTACGCCGCCAATTTCTTATCACTGCAGGTGGCGCAGCCATTGCAGCGCCTGCGGCGGGAAATGTTTTCGCGACGCCAAACGCCGAAGCAGATCAAAAGGGGAATCAGGCCAGGCTCTTTGCGGGCTGCTGTGCCTATTCTTATCTGAAGTATTTCAACGCTGGCGCCATGACCATGGAAAGTTTTATTCAGAGGGCCGTCGAATTGGGAGTGCATGGCGTGGACATCACAACATATTGGCTAAAGTCCACTCAGCCAGAATACTTAACGTCTCTAAGACACTTGGCTTTTAAGAATGGCATGGCTCTTTCCGGCATAGCGATTCGCACGGAACTCTGCCAGGCCGGCGGCGCAATCCGCGCAGAGGAAGTTCGCAGGATTCAGCAGTGGGTTGATGCAGCCGAACTGCTTGGAGCCTCGCATGTACGCCTATTTGCGGGAAGTCTTCCCGGAGGAGCAAACGAAAAGCAGGGTGTCGAATGGGTAGTAGAAGCCATGAAAGCCGCGTGCGATTATGCGGCCAAGCGGGGCATTACTCTGGGAATCGAAAACCACGGAGGAATGACTGCTCGAGCTGCGACAACTTTGGAAATTCTGCGGCAAGTGGATTCTCCTTATGCGGGAATAAATCTTGATATTTCCAATTTCGAGGGAAAGACGGACGACGAAATGTATTCGGATATCCAGGCGTGCGTTCCCTATGCGACTCACGCTCACATCCGCGATCTTTTTGGGACAACAAAGCGGCCAATTGACGTGGACCGCGTTTGGAGGCTTTTCGCGCAAAGCGGATACAAAGGGTACATGTCTGCAGAGTATGAAGGGGAGGAAGAGCCGATGACGGGCGTGCCCAAGTTGACGGAGAAAATCAAAGTTCTGTGCCGCAAGTATTCGAGCGCTTGAATTGGTTTGGGAGAGACGGCCGGGCTGACCAAGGAAATCTGACGTGAGCACGCAGACACTTTACGACGTGATTGTGGTCGGCTCCGGAGCCTCGGGGGGGGTTGCTGCCTACGCTCTTGCCAGCAAGGGATTGAAGGTTCTGTGCCTGGAAGCTGGACGAATGATCGAGCCTCATAAAGATTTCCACACACACAAGTACCCGTTCAAATGGCCGTACCGCGGCAACGGCAGACCTGGAAAGTACGGCAAGTTGCCGCAAGGAATGGAATGGAAGATCAACGAGTGGACCGAAAATCTCTATACCGTGCCTCAGGATGATCCTTACGCTTTGGCACCGGGAGCAAAGTTCACCTGGACAAGACTGCGAGCCGTGGGTGGCCGGACACTGGTGTGGGGTCGGGAATCGGGGCGCTTTGGTCCGCTTGATTTCAAGCCCAAGAGTTTGCAAGACGGATTCGGCGAGGATTGGCCTATCACCTACGAGGATTTGGCGCCGTATTACGACAAAGTCGAGACGCTAATCGGTGTGGCAGGCGGAGATGAAGAAGTTTACAACTCGCCCGCCAACAAAAACATTTTGCCTGCGTTTCGCCCACGCTGCGGTGAGTGGCTGATTAAGAAGGGCGCGGCCAAACTAGGCATCAAGACGGTGTCTTTCCCTCTCGCGGTGCTTAGCAAGTCTTATGACAACCGGCCTGCTTGCCACTACTGCGGAGCGTGCAACTTTGGATGCGATACGGTTTCGCGGTTCAGCACCCTAGAAGTGCTTTTTCCCAAACTTCAAAAAATGAAAAACTTCACGTTGCGCACCAACGCTGCGGTGCACAGCGTGTTGCTTGATCCCTCCACGGGCAAGGCGCGTGGAGTTTCTTTTGTCGATACTACCAACAATCTGGAGTACGAGGCGTATGCAAAGACCGTGGTGCTGGGCGCATCCATGGTGGAATCGATCCGTATCCTTTTTAACTCACGCAACAGTGAGTTCCCGCAGGGGCTGGCGAATTCGAGCGGCACCTTGGGCCGATATTTGATGGAGCATGTCGCATTCAATTCCATCCAAGGATACTTTCCTCAGTTGGCGGGCCAACCTTCGACAAACGACGACGGTCCCGGTGCGAACAGTCTCTACATACCGCGCTACAATTTTGGAAAAAAGAATGACAAGTTTCTGCGCGGCTACCGCTTCACTTTTTATACGGGATGCGGAATGGATCCTGGGCCGGGCGCCCATTTGCCTGGGTTTGGCTCCGCGTATAAGAAGAGAATCAAAGAGCTGTATCCGGCAGGCGTCAGCATCGACGGTTACGGGGAAGGGTTGCCATTTGATTGGAATTTCGTGGAGATTGATCCGGCGGGGTTGAAAGATCGCTATGGGATCCCGCAGGTTCGGTTCCACACCAATGCAGAATATGACCACGCGTTTGCCATGCGGGACGAAATGTACGGCCAGATGGAGGAAATCCTGAAGGTCTCCGGCGCTGAGATTCTTCCCTACGAGAAGAAGAATCCGTATCCGCTCGGAAGCGTGACACATGAAGCCGGCGGCGCGCGCATGGGAGATGATCCGAAGACTTCCGTGCTGGACAAATGGAACCGTTGCCATGACATCAAAAACCTGCTTGTCGTGGATGCCGCTTGTTTTACATCTCATCCAGAGAAGTCGGTGACGCTCACGATCATGGCGCTGGCGCTTCGCGCCAGCGAACATTTGGCAGAGGAAATTCGACTTGGGAATATGTGAGAATCATTGCCGATCAGGGGGAATCAGAACAGCGTCGGCGCGAACGAAATGTGGATGCTGAAATCAACGGCGGTAAGCCAAGCCCTCTTTCTACTGGCGCTTTCACCAGCGGTGTGTGCGCAAGAATGGCAATTTTATGGTGGTGACACTGGCGGAACGCGCTCTTCTCCGCTCAAACAGATCAATCGTCAAAACATTAAGAGTTTGAAGAGGGCGTGGACGTATCACATGGGAGAAGTGGATCGCAGGGGCAACGAAACGGACCGCCATCACATTGTGCCATTTGAGTCCACGCCCATCGTGATTGATGGAGTGCTTTACTTCTCGACTCCTTCCAATCGTGTGATTGCTCTCAATGCGGAAACCGGTCAGGAAATCTGGCAGTTCGATCCGCAAGCGGGACGCAAGGGACCTCGCCAGTTCTTCCAGCACCGCGGTGTGACTTACTGGCAGAGTAAGACAGGAGGAGAAGGCCGGATTTTGTACGGCACTTTCGATGGGCGCTTGATCGCCCTGGAGGCGAAAACTGGAAAACTTTGCCGTGAATTTGGAAAAGACGGGGCCATCGACCTGCGCGCAGGAGTCGCGGACGCTTATCCTGCAGCGGAATACTCAGTGACGTCGCCTCCCGCTATCTATCAGGATTTAGTCATTACGGGGGCGGCGGTTCCCGAATATCCGTCCAAAGGACCGAGTGGTGTGGTGCGTGCGTTTGACGTCCTCTCCGGCAGACTCGCATGGACCTTTCACACCATTCCTCAGCCGGGGGAAAACGGACACGAAAGTTGGGAAGCAGATGCTTGGAAGAATCGCACTGGCGCGAATGTCTGGTCGATCATGAGTGTAGATGCCGAGCGCGGATTGATTTTTCTGCCTATTGGTTCGGCGTCTTACGATTTTTACGGTGGGGATCGAAGAGGGCAGGATCTATTCGCCAATTCTCTGGTGGCACTGAATGCTGCGACCGGAAAAGTCGTCTGGTACTACCAAATGGTGCACCACGATATTTGGGATTACGACATGCCCGCACAACCCGTTCTGATCACTGTGCGGCGCGACGGTCGGGAAATTCCCGCAGTTGCGCAAGTAACGAAGATGGGGTTCGTGTTTATTCTCGACCGCCTTACCGGCAAGCCTTTGTTTCCGGTCGAGGAACGCCCTGTTCCCCCGAGCAATGTGTCCGGCGAGGTTGCTTGGCCAACGCAACCTTTCCCGGTCAAGCCTCCACCTCTTGTCCGACAGTCGCTGAGTGAGCCTGACATCAGCACGGTCACACCGGAATCCAACCGGTACTGCACGGACCTTTTTCATTCGGCGAAGAACCACGGGATGTACACGCCTTACGGGCGGGAGCTGACGTTAGTCATGCCGGGGACGCTGGGAGGTGGAAACTGGTCAGGTGGTTCCTTTGATGGCGCGTCGGGCTATTTGTTTGTCAATGCAAATGAGTTGGGAGCCGTTGGAGAGATGGTACCGCAGGCCGCCGACGCGCCGGAGCGATATCGGCGAGGGTCCAAAGATGGCGAATATGCTCGCTTCTGGGACGAGCACCAATGGCCATGCCAGAAGCCGCCTTGGGGAACACTCAACGCCGTGGACGTAAATAAGGGAGAGATCGCCTGGAAAGTACCACTGGGGATTATAGACGAGCTGAAGGCGACAACTGGCACGCCCAACCTTGGTGGCACGATTGTTACCGCCGGCGGTGTGGTATTTATTGGGGCGACGATAGACAGCCGTTTCCGAGGATTCGACGCGATGACCGGAGAGCAACTGTGGGCCGCCACCCTTGAAGCAAGTGCGCACGCCACTCCCATAACCTACATGGGCAAGAAGACCGGCAAGCAGTTCGTAGTGATTGCGGCTGGAGGAGGCGGATATTTTAGAGGGAAAGTGTCCGATACCCTGGTGGCATTTGCGCTCCCGGATGAGTAGAGCCGATCAATTCCTAATTTGAAGAAATGGTCCATCAGCCGAAGCAGCGTTCATTTACAGGCGGGGAATGGAGAATTAAAGATGTTTCGATCACGAATCGAAATTAGGTTTGGCGCATACTGCAGCGCAAGATCAATCGTGATCGCCAGAAATTGTTGCTTCTGGGTTCTCCTGACACTGGCGACGCGGCATCCAGGAAATGCATAATCGGAACTTGTGGACTCACAATCTTGAAGAAGCGGTTGCAGCCAAAGAATCTGTAGGATTTCCTCAGAAAGATTCCTAACTGCTAGTTTGAACGGACAAGCCGCTTGCCTGCGCTTGCCTAGTGGACAGTGATCGAGACGGTCGCGGTGGTGCGGCCGAAGGCGTTGGTGGCGTAGAGGGTGTATGTGGCGGATTGCGCAGGGGCCACGGAAACGCCGGTGCCCCGAACCGCGCCGGCATCCGGAGAAACGATTACGTAAGAAGCGCCGCTTACCAGCCAGGACAAGGTGACTTGGGTGCCGGCCGAAATAGAAATCGAACTTGCCGTGAAGGAAGTGATTAGCGGCGCTGCTCCATTGGGGACATTGGTTTGCGTATACAGCGGCGTCATCTGAATCACTTCGAAGTCGGAAGTTTTCACCTGACCGAGAGCGCGGAGATCGTTATTGTCCCAACGGTCATCCGGGGTGCCGCTGAGATACATGTTCGAACCATTGTCGGCCATGATCATACCATATTTCTTTAGTGCATTCAGGATGACCTGGTTCGCTGCGGAATAAGCCGAGACGTCAAAGTCGGCTTTCAGACGCATGCGCATGCCCATCGGAGCCGCCGAGGCGTCGCTGGAAGTCGCCGCCCAATGCGACGCGGGGGGAATAAATGCGTTACGGCTTTGGGGCAGAGTGAAGCGAAACGCGTGACGGACTTGGCCTATAGCCACTTCATCGTAGCGGACGAGGCCAGGGAAAATCGGCAGGCCAGCAGCGTCCGCGCTGGTCCAGGTGTAAGGCCGCTGCTCGTTCGAAAGAAGATCCCAGATTGCCGCGGAGCCCGCATTCCAGGAATTTCCTGAAACGTAAGCGCCAAATAACTCGTAGAGAAAACAATTCGAATTGTCGAGAACGAGAACGTGGCGATCACCGGTGCCGGGATTCGGGTAGCCCTCGATGGGCGCAGCAACAGGAACCGGCATCGGCCCCGGATCGCTTTCGCTTCCAAAGGCAGTGAAGTTAATAGAGACGGGCGCCTCCTGTCCACCGACAACGAGGTAGGGAATGCCGATCGTCGAGCCCTGGTATTGCGCGGCCCCGAAGTCCGCATGCATGCCAACGCCTGCCCCGATGAAGTTAATGATCGCCGAGGAACTTGCATCCACTGGTGCAGAGGAAATGTCCTGATTCCACAGGCTGTCCGAAGGGAAGGGAATAAAACCGCCGAGGCTAGCTCCTTGGCCGAGCGACAGGGAGCTGCAGTTGGAAGCTTGCGGAGGAGGCGGCGGCGCCCTATTGCCGGTGGGCGATGCAGCGCAGCCGGTCACGGAGAGTGCCATGAACGCGACGTAGAAATTGGACATCTTGCGCATATCTAGCGACCGGGAGCAATGCAATCCGCTAGGTCGCTGGGTATTGTACTCGGAATTTTGGTGTCAAATCCAAGAACAAATGCAGTGAAATGAAGAGGTTGGCGGGGGCGCCGGGGGATCGAACCCAAGACCTTCGGCTAAAAAGACCGCTGCCCTGTCACTAACTACGCCCCCAATGGCGTGAAGCTATGCGGGCTACCATCGGTCATTTCAAATTCGCAATTGGTTGAAGTCCTTCTTCCGGACCTAGTGTTTGTCTACTTCGAGAAGGCGAAACTGCGTAGATCGCAAGGGCTCCGAGCAAACTGGCGATGGCCATGAGCTTCCACGCCAGGTTATAACTGTGTTGTACGTCGAAGATTCTTCCCGCAATCCAGGGCGCTCCCCACTGGCCGAGAGAGTATCCCATGATGATCAGTGACAGAATCTTGCCCAGCGAAGCGGTTCCGAAACATTCCGCGGTGACCAGCGGGATGAGCATATAGTCCGCTCCCATCGAGAAGCCAAATATCAGCGCAAAGAGCCACGTGCCCAGGGTGGCGTGGAATACAACGAGCAAAGAGATGGAGGCTCCAAGCAGCGCGTAGGAAAGGGCCATGATGCTTTTCTTCTTGAACCGGTCCGCCACGTAGCCGACCAACACGCGGCCGATCAAGCTTGATGCGAGCAGGATTGTGGAATATTGCGAAGCCGCGGTTGCGGAATATCCTTGATCCTTGAGATAGAGGATGAGGTGTTGAATCACCGCTCCGATAGCGCCGACAGCTAAAGTGGACCCCGCCAGGATGAGCCAGAAATTTGTTGAGCAAACCGCAGCTCCGACTCCGATTTCCTGGACGTTTGCGGTGGCGGGAGGTTCCTCTGCGAGACTGAGTTCCTTGGCGCCATCGGGAAGAAGACCCATCTCGGACGGATCGGAACGCGTAATCCAGATTCCAACCGGAGAAAGCACGACGAGAACGAGTGCACCCACAATCTCGATCGCGTGGCGCCATCCGAAGGTCCGGGTGAGAAAATTGATCAACAAAGGCGAAACCACTCCTCCGAAGCCCAGCCCCAGATACGCATAACCCATGGCGCGGCCACGCCGGACGCGAAACCAACGAGCAATAAGAACTTGGTTTGCAATCGGCCCAGCCAGCACGTATCCCAAGACTTCTAGGATACAGAACAGTTGGTAGTGCCAGAATCGGGTGATTGATCCCATGAGCAGAAGAGAAATTCCAATGAAGCCTACTCCGGAGAAAATCACCCAGCGCGCGCCGATACGGTCGATCACAGCGCCTGCGAGAAACCCAAATGGTATCCCGGCGAAGACAAATCCAAGAAAGAAACCCTGCGTGACTTGCGAACGTGTGAAACCCAAAGACTCCACAAACGAAGGGTAGAGAACAGGAAAGCCGTAAAAAACGATTCCGACGGCGAAGAAAAAATTCAAGAACGCCCCCACAACAATCCACCAGCCGTAAAAGATGCGTGTAGGTTTGGAGTTCGTCATGAAAAAGGCCGCCAGTTTTTGGTCAGAAGGTATTCACTATTAGGTTTTGGATTGTAAATGCAAATCCTGCTTGCTTGTCCAAGTTTATTTCATCCGAACTCCGGCCCAAGAATTGCGTATAAATTGTCGATTCGCCCAGGGTAGCCGTTAGTCCCGCGATACATACGAGTGAGCGGACGGGAGTAAGCGAATCCCAGCGAGCGCAACAGACCACCCGCGAAGTGATTTGCTTTCAAGCAATCCACGACGAACGCCTCTCGCTTAGAACGAACGAGGAATGCTTCGAGTAGGCGACGGGCAGAGTCTGAGTTTGTGGCGATCCATGGTCCAAGATGATCCGCAAAAGAACCTCGCCGTCCAAAAGCATAGCCCTCAACAGCGCCGTCCAGCCAATTTCCTATAGTGAAAGTGGGCCCGTCTTCATAGAGATCTTTGAGCAAGAAGTTACGGTCCGCACCGAAAACTTCTCGGTCTGCTCTCAGGATGGATTCCAAGAGCGCCGAAGACATTGGTTCGTAAAGGTCCCGATCCGCGACCTTGCTTTCGTCGACGACGGTTCTCCGCAGGGTCCATCGTTCGAGCTCATATTCAGGCACGAATCCCAATTTTTCATAGATTGGTTTTCCTTGCGGTGTGGCATCCAGCTTGATTGTGGGGACTTGTAGATCATCTAGGTGCCTGATCGCTTTTTCCAGAAGCTGCGTTCCGAAGCCCTTGGAGCGGTGTTCGGGGGCAACCAGCACCATTCCGATCCATGCAAATCGGTTCTCGTACGAAATCGTCGTTGCTGTCCCGCATATCTTGCCCCCGACTTCCGCGACAAAACATCCTTTCGGGCTGGCCTTGAGGAAGCGTTCCCAGTCCTCCCGAGTTTGGTTCCAGCCGGCGATCTCTTTCAAGCGGATCCCGTCGGGGATGTCCTTGCTTGTCATGGTTCGCAGGCGCATGGCTGATTGATTGTAAACTGATTTGGTTTGCGTCAGCAGCAAACTGGTAACCGAAAAGCAAATTGAAATTAAAAGTGGCAAGTGAGAAGACACTGTGGAATAGCTTCGAGTACAATCGCGCGGCGGTTTTCATCGGGGCAAGATGGCGGCCGTGATGTAAAGAAACGGAGGGTGGAGATGGGTGTGTCATCTGAGAGGAATTCCATCCGCGACGTTGCGGAGCTGGAAGAGCTCTTGAGCGAGCCGACCAATGCGGCAATTCGAGCTCTCGATTCCCTTGATGGAGACGTTGTGATTCTCGGCGTCGGGGGAAAGATGGGGCCGACTCTCGCTCGGATGGTGAAGCGGGCATCGGATGCTTCGGGAAACTCTCGCCGCGTCATTGGTGTATCTCGATTCTCATCCTCAAGACTAGAGCAGCAACTAGGAGCATGGGGCGTCGAGACGGTGCGATGCGATTTGCTGGACAGAGAGTCGGTAGCCGAACTGCCCGAGGCCGCAAACGTAATTTACATGGCGGGAATGAAGTTTGGCTCCACCGGGCAAGAATCCCTCACATGGGCCATGAACAGCTTTCTGCCGGGGATGGTGTGCGAGCGGTATCGCAAGAGTAGGATCGCAGTGTTTTCAACCGGCAATGTTTATGGGCTGTCGCCCGTTTCCCGCGGAGGCTCGCGTGAGGAAGATTTGCCCGCTCCCGTTGGTGAATATGCGATGAGCTGTTTGGGGCGAGAGCGTATCTGCGAACACTTTAGTCGGAAGCTTCATGTCAAAATGTCCCTGATCCGGCTGAATTACGCTACCGAGCTTCGCTATGGCGTACTCGTGGACATCGCTCAGCAAGTCTATTCAGGTCAAACCGTGTCCCTGTCCATGGGATATTTGAACGCCATTTGGCAGGGGGATGCTTCCGCCATGAGCTTGCAGGCGCTTGTTTACGCTTCGGATCCTCCTCTCGTCATCAACATTGCTGGACCGGAATTGCTGAGCGTCCGCCGCATTGCCGACCAATTTGGCGAGCGTTGGCACAAGCCGGTGAATTTTGCGGGTGTGGAATCAGAGGACGCGCTTCTGAGCAACGCGCAAAAGGCGCGTGAGCTTTTCGGTCCCCCCCGCGTTAGCGCAGAACAGATGATGACTTGGATCGCGGACTGGGTGGCGCGGGGCGGAGAAACCCTGGCAAAGCCTACGCATTTTGAGGAGCGTGCGGGACGCTTCTAAGAAGACTTGGACAAGGATGGAGGCTCAAGGGAAGGCCGATGGGAAGAGGTCTGGATTCGAAAGTCAGTCAGGTTCTCACAAAGGGCACGGTAATCCCCGCGCACCCCCTCGCACTCAATGCTGACCGGCACCTCGACGAGCGCCGTCAGAGGGCCCTCACTCGCTACTACGTCGCAGCCGGTGCTGGCGGCCTCGCCGTGGGCGTGCATACCACTCAGTTTGCGATCCGGGAGCCGCGCGTTGGGCTCTTTGAACCAGTCCTGAGATTGGCAGCCGAAGAAATGGACCGTGCTGACAGAGCCCGTCGCGAACCAATGATCCGAATCGGAGGAATTTGCGGAGACACAGGGCAGGCTGTTCGAGAGGCTCAGCTCCTTGTGGATCTTGGGTACAGCGCGGGCTTATTGAGCCTTGCGGCCATGAAAGATTCAGACGATGCTGCCCTCGTGGAGCACTGCCGAAGTGTGGCGGACGTCCTCCCCCTGATTGGCTTCTACCTCCAGCCGGTCGTGGGCGGCCGCGTTCTCTCACACCGGTTCTGGCGCGAGTTTGTAGAGATCGAAAACGTTGTTGCCATTAAGATTGCGCCGTTCAATCGTTACCAGACCTTGGATGTCATACGCGCAGTAGCGGAATCAGGGCGCGACATTGCGCTATATACGGGAAACGATGACAACATTGTGATGGACCTGCTCACCCCCTATCGCTTCCAGGCCGACGCACAAGTTCGGGAGCGCCGCATTGTTGGAGGTCTCCTGGGCCACTGGGCGGTATGGACTCAACGCGCGGTCGCCCTGTTGCGAGAGTGTCACTCTGTTGCGTGCGGGGCCGATGGAATTCCAAAAGAGCTGGTCCGTCGAAGTGCTGAAATCACGGACGCCAATGCGGCTTTTTTCGACGTGGCGCATAGCTTCGCCGGTTGCATCGCCGGACTACATGAGGTCCTGCGCCGCCAGGGCCTGCTCGAAGGAATCTGGTGTTTGAATCCCCACGAAACCCTCAGCCCCGGACAGCAACAGGAGATTGACCGGGTCTATGAGGTGTACCCGCATTTGAGCGACGATGACTTTGTTCGGGAGGGACGAGATACATGGCTGAAGCCGTGAGGTGTTTTATCAATTCTTGCCTGTGCTGTACCCACTTCACGGGACTTGGCCAATCAGCGATGGGGTGCTGCGTGCGCGATGTGGGAAATTCCCGAAGAAATGGCATCCGAGGATAACTTCCGGTTTGCCGACGACCTTTATATAAGATGCTCCGGGGTTTGGGTCGTAATGGTGTTCGAAGTCTACTGTGGATCTGGCGCAAGAGCTCCGATTGGGGAAACCGCCTTCGAGATTGCACCGATCAAATTCCTTCCCAACGCCACAGAAGCGCTGATGACACCACCATACAGAGCTCCCACGACGCCCAGACTAGTTACATCCTGGCCCGTGAGATAGAGATTGCGAATTGGTGTTCGGGCGCCTAACTTGCGGACTGCATAGCGCGCGGGGGTTGAGGCGACACCGTAACGTAAATCTCGCCCTTTCCGTAGTTCATGAAGTGGCGCGTTGAGACAGGCGTAGACAGCACTGAGTGATCGATATGGTCCCCAACCGACGGTACCTGCCGTTCAAGTTCCTGGCGGAGTCGCCCCGCCAATTGCTGCTTCAATAAGTCGTACTCCTGGCCGCGGCGCTTCCAGCGTCGGTCGCCCCACTGTGCGCTGGTAACTACTGCTCCGCCGCCACGCTCGATCTGAGGAAGTATGGCCGCGGCGATGGTTGAGGCACCACCAATCGGATATATCGTGCTCGATAAAGGGCCCACATTCTTATAATTCAGCGGTCCATCCCCCCAGATTCTTCCCGCCGATCTTATTGCACGCTTACTGTCACGGTTGCCGCGGAGCGGCCGTACTGATTTGTTGAATACAACGTGTAGGTCGTGGTAACGGACGGGTTGACGATTACGCTAGTGCCGCGCCTCGCCCCAACCTGCGGCGAGATGATGTTGTATTCAGCTCCGCTGATATTCCAGCTCAACGTTACCATCTGTCCTTTGAACACGGTGGACGGGAAGGCGGTGAAGTTGCTGATGGTGGGCGCGGGGCCGGTGGGTACGTTTGCGGGGGTATAGATGGTTCCCATCTCCACCACTTCGAAGTCTGAGGCCGTGATGGTCTTGAGCAGGTTCAAGTCGGAATTGTTCCAATGATCGTCCGGAGCGCCGCTGATAAAGATACCGCTGCCATTGTCGGCCAGAATCATGCCGTATTTTTTCAGAGCGGTCAGGATCACCAGGTCATCAGCTGGGAAGCCCGAAATATCGAAACTTGCTTTGAGACGAAGTCGCGTGCCCATAGGCGGGGCGCTGGTATTGGTCACGGTGGAGGCCCAATGCGACGCCGGGGCCACGAAAGCTTTCTGGCTGGTCGGAACGGTGAACCGCAGCGCGTGGTTGATGGCTCCTGCGGCGATTTCATCGTAACGCGCCAGGCCGGGAAAGATCGGCAAACCGGCGGCATCCGCCGAGGTCCAGGTGTAGGGACGCTGCTCATTGATGCTCATGTCCCACGCGGCGGCCGAATCGGCGCTCCAGCTTCCGTTTTTGTTGAAGGTGGCGTTGTAAAGCTCGTAGAGCCAGCAACCGTCTTTCTCGAGTACCAGCACATGCCTATCGCCGTTGCCGGGTTTTGGGTAGCCTTCAATGAGTGCATTGGAAGGAATCGGCATCGGCCCGGGATCGCTATCGCTGGCGAAGGCGCCGAGCGAAATGGTGACCTTGGCCTGCGTGCCAGCCACCACCTGGTAGGGAATCCCGATGGTCTGCCTTCGGTAGATGCCGGCACCAAAGTCCGGATGCAGCGTGACGGTGGAGCCGATGAAGTTGATGATACTGGCGGAATTGAGATCCACTGCCGCCGAGGAGATGTCGGTGTTCCACAGGTTGCTCGCAGGGAACGGAACGAAGCCGTTGAGATTCGCTCCGGCGCCGGTGCTCATCCCGCTGCAGGTGGCGCTCTGCGCAAAAGCGGCGCCGGTAAACAGCAATACCATTGCGGTTATCAAAAAAAATTTCACTTTCATTTTGCCTCCAGGGGAACTTCTCGCATCATTCTCGCTCAAGCTCTCCAGACCCATATTCTGAAGAAAGCTCTGGAGTTCAAGCATGATGTTCCGTAACGTCTGCTTTTTGTCGACACTATAGGTTGAGTATGCCCCGCTTTCCCTGCCTGCAATGCCCCGTTAAAGAACCGCCCAGAGTCGCTTGCGGATTCCGAGTCTGCGTCAAAATTTGGTTTTCATACTATAAGCCGGAATTTCCTTTTTGACTTCGAAAACGAGAGACTGATGCCTAGGTCGCCAGCTCCGGCAGGTGGCGGCGGGTGGCCGATTCCTGAGCGATTGAGCGAGGTACGGACCCAATCAAGACTGGCAGCATCAAAATCGTCCGAGCATGTCGCATAGTTCTCTCCGCATGATAATCCATGCTGTTAGTCTAAACCGACTGCTCACAGCGAGATGCTAAATCCAGCAACAGCGTTCTTATTACCGAAGCACACTCTAGCGATTCAACTCCTGATAAACGCGGTTATCGGAAAAGTGGAGGTTAGCACTGTTGCTCTACGATTTCTCTCTCAGGAATGCCCAGAAATCAAGCATCGCAGGCTCGCCATCGTCTGCCGATAAGGTGAATTCTTCAATCTCGTATGACTCAGGAAAATCTGCGATGACTTCGCCACCAAGGAACGAAACTCGCTCTATATCTTGTGGCGTAACTTTGCCGGAGAAATACGCCCGAATTTGTGCGAGACTGAACGCAACTCAGGGCGATTCGCCGGCAGGAGTGTGCCGCGCGGGGTCGACAATTTCCTCTCTCATCGGCGCGGCAGAAAAGGGAGATAGTGCAGCCGCAGATGAACTGTTCACCAGCCTGTATTCTGAATTGCACCGAATGGCGAAACGAGAGCTGGCACGACGGGGATCTCCAGCCAGCCTAAGCGTTACTACACTGTTGCACGAGGCTTATCTCGACATCGCCACCCGTGAAGGGAGCCGATTCCCGGACCGGCCACGGTTCATGGGATATGCCGCACGGGTGATGCGGGGGCTGATCATCGATCATGCGCGGAGCCGCAACGCGATCAAGCGCGGCGGAGAGTTTGAAATCACTTCACTCAAAACCGAGCCAGACGAACATGTTGTTGACGCCAAAGAGCTTACGTCGATCAGCGATGCCTTGGAGCAGCTGGCTAAAGTCGAGCCCAAGCTGGCTGAACTGGTTGATATGAAGTTTTTCGGCGGGTTTTCGTTCGCGGAAATCGCTGGCTTGGAGAATTTGTCAGAACGCACCGTGCAGCGCAGGTGGGAAAAGGCGCGCATCTATCTCCATCGGAATATTCGGGCGGATTTGCCAGTCTAGTCCAAAGATGTCCATACTCAGTCCCGATCAATGGCAGGCCCTGAGTCCACACCTCGACGAAGCGCTGGAGATGGCAGACGACGAGCGGGCGATCTGGCTGACCTCCCTCCAGGGCGAGAACCCAACTCTTGCATACCAACTAGAAATACTGCTCCGCGAGCACCGCGAACTGTCTGACGAGGGCTTTCTCGAAGCGAGTGCTTTGGAATTGCCAGGAGGGCCCGGTCTGGCGGGTGAAACCCTTGGTGTCTACACCCTGGTTTCACAGATCGGCCATGGTGGGATGGGCACCGTCTGGCTGGCGGAACGAAGCGACGGGAGGTTTGAGCGTCGCGTAGCAGTGAAGGTTCTCAATATCGCCCTGATGGGGAAGGGCGGCAAAGAGCGGTTCAAGCGCGAAGGCCGTATTCTGGGTCGACTGAAACATCCCCACGTCGCGGAACTGATTGACGCCGGTGTGTCATTAACCGGCCAGCCTTTTCTTGTTCTCGAGTACGTTGAGGGCGACTACATTGATCGCTACTGTGACCAGAACAGGCTCGACGTTAGAGCGCGTGTCCAGTTGTTTCTCGATGTATTGCGCGCCGTCGCACAAGCACACGCCAACCTCATCGTTCACCGTGACCTGAAGCCTTCGAATATCCTGGTGCGAACTGACGGTCAGGCAAAACTTCTCGACTTTGGAATCGCCAAACTGCTGGAAGGCGAGGGGCAGCTCGCTGAGTCACCGCTCACTCTCGAAGGTGGCAGGGCGCTGACACCCGAATATGCGGCTCCCGAGCAATTAAAGGGCGAAGCCGTGACTACTGCCACGGATGTCTATGCCTCAGGGGTTCTCTTGTATGTATTGCTGACGGGGCAACATCCGGCCGGCGCGGGTCCGCGTACGCCTGCGGGTCTGGTTAAAGCTATCTTGGACACGGAGCCCCCACGGCCTTCGGAGATCGTAGCTCAAACGCAGACGGATGGAGAGGACGCAGTCACGAATGCCAGGAGACGGGCCACCACGCCCGACAAACTCGCCCGTTTGTTGCGCGGCGATCTGGACACGATTGTCGCAAAAGCGCTGAAGAAGAATCCGCAGGAGCGTTATCCCTCGATAAAAGCCTTAGCCGACGACCTCCAGCGTTACCTGAGTTACGAGCCCATCACGGCTAGACCGGACGCAATCGCCTATCGCGCAGGCAAATTCGTGCGTCGACATAGAAATAGTGTTGCGGCAGCGATGCTGGTAACGGTGGCACTGATCGGCACAACCTTGTTTACATGGTTTTTCCCTCGTCGTCACGAATCCTTGCCCCAATTCAATCAGCAAAGACTCACGGCAAACTCCCAGGATTCGCCCGTGTTCAATGCTGCGATTTCTCCAGATGGAAAATATTTGGGGTACGCTGACCCGCAAGGCATTCATGTGCAGTTTGTCGCGACGGGCGGAGTGAGGAGTGTGGCCTTGCCTCCCGGCACAGAGGCGGAGAAAGCTTCTTGGACCTTCGGAAGCTGGTACCCGGATTCCGAACGTTTCGTAGCCTCTGTCCGTGTTCCAGGAACACATTCCACTGTATGGTCGATTCCGGTAACAGATGGCAAGGCGCCCCAAAGGCTTGCTGATGTGGAGGATATGTTTGGCGGCGGGACCGTCTCGCCCGATGGTCTCAAAGTCGCCTACGAAAGGATGCGAGCATCCGTTGGGGCGCGGGAGATTTGGACAATGGGGGCGCAAGGAGAGTCTCCTCACAAAATTTTTACCGCCGAAAACCGGGCCACAATCGAAGGCATCGCATGGTCGCCGGCAGGAAATCGGATTGCATACCTCTATAGACGTGTTACGGGTGACCATACGCAGATTATGGTTGAAAGTTGTGACCTCGGTGGTGCGTCTACGACGACCGTCCTCCTCGACAATCATTTGAGTGCATTCACGTGGACGCCCTCGGGGCGCTTCATTTATTCGAGGAATACGGAACGCGGCTCTTCTCAATCCGATAATTTGTGGGAACTGCAAGTCAGCGCCGAGAACGGAACTCCGCAGGGCAAAGCACGCCAGATGACAGATTGGTCGGGATTTTCCGTTTACAGCTTCAGCGCAACGGCAGACGCCAAGCACCTGGTTTTTATAAGAGGCAATAGTCACGCTTCTGTTTTTGTTGGGGATCTTACCGCCAATGAAAGCCGTCTCCACAACTCCAGGCGGTTGACGCTCGACGATAACTACAATCTTCCTTCTGCGTGGACGCCCGACTCTCGCGAAGTCCTTTTTTCATCGGAACGTCCCTCGTACCGAGTGATGTATCGGCAGGCGATAGATGCGGGTAGTTCTGCTCAACTTGTCACACCTTCTGTGAACTCAAATTTCTATTTGGCCGGACTCAGCCCTGACAGAACTGGAATCCTTCTGGAAGGTGAGCCCCTTGATTCGCGCAAGATGGGCCTGTATCGAGTTGACCCTCAAGACGGCGCTCGTCGGTTTTTATTTAATACAGGAGGGTTTGTACTGTTCTCGTGTTCCAACAAAACCGCCAACCTTTGCGTGTTTGGGCGGCCAAACGCGGAAAAGAACGAACTGGTGGTCGTTGCATTTGACCCACTCGGCGGTCCAGGCAAGGAACTCTTACGGATTCCGCTTGAGAATGGCAGCAACGCTGACATTGGATTCGATTATTGGTGGCAACTTTCACCCGATGGTTCGAGAATCGGAATCGTGAAAAAGCACGGAAACCAAATCAGGCTGGTTCCGATCTCAGGAGGGCCGACGAGAACTATTACGATAAATGGTTATTCCGACCTGCTGGAATTCTTTTGGGCGATTGACTCTCAAAGTATGTTTGTCTCAACGATCGCACCTGGTGGTGCAACCTTGTTGCATGTTTCGCTCAGTGGAGAGGCGCAGCCTATCTGGCACCGGCCTCAGTCAACGCACACTTGGGGGTTTCCTTCTCCTGACGGACGCCATCTCGCCATTATGGACGCGAATTCGGAGTCCAATGTCTGGATGATCGACAACTTCTGATCCAGTAGAGGCCTAGGTCCAGGCGTATTCTCATACCGTCCTGTCGGCAACTGACCGAATTAAGGACTCATACGCAATAGTCTTCAACCACCCCAAGTGTTTCCTTCGCAGTTGTCGTCTTTTCCCTTCTATTTCCGATATCTCAAGTGGGGCCAATAGTTGTGCCGTTCTGTTCAAGGTGCCTTCATGCGGTCTGTGTAGTGTTAAAACTCGGAACAAGACCTTCTAGTGACCCTGCAAATGCACAATTCAAGTCGAATAATAAGGAGAAAGCTTTGACCAACAATTGCAGTAAGAAGTCCTGGAGCGGTGGAGCCGCTCACAGCATCATACGTGGCTTTCTGGCGGCGTTCGCAGTTTTAGCCGCTTCCGGCCTCGCCTCCGCCCAAGATAAGAAGGACGAGATCACTTTCAACCTGCTGCCGAACCCGGCGGTCGTTGACTGTCTCCGAGCCAATGCTTTTGAGGAGCCGAGAGCTCGCGCCACGGTCATCCGTGGCAAGCAGAATGACACGCTAATTCTGGATCTGGACGGGATTAAGCCGGGTCTCGCGTTTGACTTGTTCACCGTCCAGAACAGCTTCTTTCAAGCCGATGGCACCAAGGACCCCAATTTCACGGGAAGTTTCGGTCTAGCCTGGTATCAGTCCGATATCAAGATTGGGAAGCATACCGATGACGGTCATGTCCAGATCAAGACGATCCTTCTGGACGATATCTTCGGTTTTGACCCTGATGTGCGCTTGGCTCCGACGAACACGTTCCATCTAGGTTTCTGGTTTGACAATCCCCAGGATGCGGCAGCTTTGCCCACCTGCCACTTTGACCCGACCAAGCCCACACCGTTCAACGGCGAACATAATGCCGGACCTTTTGCCATGCTCAGTCTTCCTGATGCCAAGACCGGACTGGGGCCCCTCTGCACGAACCCGAATAATTCCACAACGCCAGCCAGTTGCACCCTCTGAAACTACAGCTGCAATGGAGACCTGGGGCGACAAGCCGTCGCCCCACTCTTCCCTAAACATTTTAGAACTAGGCAGCAAGATAGGTCGCGATGGAGGATAAAGCCTCAGTACAAGCCGCCATCCATTTTCTCTCCACTATGAAAGAGGCAAAACAACCCTTCAAACTGTCTGTTTATCCCGGCGTGGGCCACGGTTACGCACAACCGCTGTTCAATGAAGGAAAGAACTACAACCTGTAGGCTGTGCGTACTACTTGGGTGATCGCCGAAGATTTTCTAAACAGCAATTTACGGCCTTGAGGCTAGTGAAAGGATAGTCCTGTATGAATCATATTCTGGTCATTGGAGGGACCGGCACCGTCGGGCGACAAGTTGCGTCTCGATTGGCGGCTTCGGAGGCGCAGGTCCGCGCGCTGTTGCGTAACCCTGGCGCTGCTCATTTGCCGCCGCAGGTCGAGGTGGTTCAGGGAGATCTCACTCTTCCAGAGACTCTTGATGAGTGCCTCCATGGCATCGATACTGTGTTTCTTGTGTGGACTGCCCCGGCGACCGCTGTTGCTCCAGCTTTGGAGCGGATCACGAAAGACGTACGCCGGATCGTATTTCTCTCAGCTCCGCTCAAAACGGCACATCCGCTCTTCCAACAGCCAAATCCGCTCAGAGCGATAGGTGAACAAATCGAGCGATTGATCGAGGACTCAGGCGTCCAGTGGACGTTTCTACGGCCCGGAATGTTCGCCGCAAATGCTCTGAGTTGGTGGGCGCCGCAGATTCGCGCTGGCGATGTCGTGCGGTGGCCGTATCTCTCCACTCCCACAGCCCCGATCGACGAGCGGGACATCGCCGCAGTCGCAGTTCACGCATTGTGCGAGGGCGGACATGCCGCAGCGGAGTATGTTCTGACCGGACCTCAATCGTTGAGTCAATTCGAGCAAATATCCACAATCGGTCGTGTGATCGGCCGTTCGCTGCGCATCGAACAGATCTCGCCAGAGGAGGCGCGGCGTGAGTTGCTCAAGATTGGGCCTCTGCCCGCTGTGAACATGCTGCTCCAGTCCTGGGCTGCCGCCATCGGCCAGCCTGCGCATGTGACGTCCACAGTCGCGGAGATCACGGGAGCACCCCCACATACGTTTTTCGACTGGGCCATTGACCACGCAGAAGTGTTTTTGAGCTGATCACGGCTTCCAAACACTTGCTAAACCATCCTGGCCTCTCTCACGGCCAATCCATCTGTGGAGTCAGTGCTATTCCTGTCGTATGAGCCGGCGCAACCGGCTTATTGGACTTCTCCCAGAAAGTTGTTCCTCGATTCCGATGCTTACCGGAAGAGTGCCTCCGCGCTTAGCCTTCGGGTATTACATGTGGCCCAGCGGAAACAACGTAGTGACCCTCCACTATTTCATGCAGGACGAAAAAGTGGACTTTCTCCGCCTCTACCTTGAGAAATATCCGAGACTCGATTCGCTGAGTTTCGATAAGGAAATAGACAGAGGGGATGTGCCTAGCTAAAAGCAACTGCCAGTGCCTGGTAAACGCGGTTACCGGAGAAGTGAAGTCCTGGTACTTCAAATGTCCGGTTACGCGATTTATCGGGAGTTAGCCTGGCATGTGAGCGCGCTCCCAACTCCGAACCTTGCGGCGTGCTTCATCGAAAATTCGTTCGTAGTTCCGCAATCGGACTTTCCGGGATGTTTCCGCATCTAGCCTCGTCCACAAAGGCTCGTATTGGTTGAAGACCTTTAGATACTTGGACTGGTCCGACGGCGCGGCCCCGTCTGTGCCAAATAGAAAACGGTCGGGGTAGCGCTGCATGAGATCAGCCATGGTCGTGGTTGCTTCTGGGCTGGCGACGACATATTTGGCGACTTCATCCCAGGAGATGTCCACGTAAACGTGACGGAAATCGGGATCGCGCAGAATCTCTTCGATGAGCGCGGTGTGATTCTGGGGCGGCGGGACCACACGCCCCAAGCCCATGTGGGCCCAGATGATGGTCGCATTCGGGTGGCGCTTGAAGAGGGCTTTTATTTGATTGAGGTAGGCAGGCTCGGGTTGGTCCTTTGCAATGGCCTTTGCAAAAGGAATGTCGATATCGTTGTGGAGTATGACTACCAGACCAACTTCCGCGGCAAAATCGAGGATGCGATCGAGAGCTGGGTTTTGGAGGCCGGCGACTTCGCCCGGAATCTTCGCCGAGACGAACTCTTTGTGAATCGTGAATTCGCCGATGCCGGTGAACACGCCTGGGAAAGTCTGGAGCACCCTGCGAATGTGGTCCACGGCATACATGTCCGTGGGGTTGAAGCCGGTAATCATAGGATCAAAACGGGCCTGCTCTTCCTTCGGCAAGGACTTGTAAGCCATGGCAATCCACGCGTCTGTGAACGAGTAGTAGTACAGCGGAGCGTCCGAGTGCAGGTAATACGTCGGCGCACGGTCGCCGTCAACTCGGTACGACCACTGTTGCTGCAGGGGAACTCCGAAAAGGGCCACGCGGCCGACTTTGTTTCCCATCATGCCTAGAAAATCGCGAATGCTTGGGCCTTCCTGAACATTGTTGGTCAGGTGGAAATGAGAATCGTTGAATTCATAATTGTTGGTTTGCGCATGCGCCGGCGAGACGCTCATAGGCAAAAGCACGGCGATCGGCCCGAAAAACAACAACCATTGCATGCACTGCGTGGAAAACCGTTTCATATTCACACCCTCAGTAGATTTCGTTTGGGTTTCGCGGGACCGCATGCGTTGGTTGAAATCGTCTTCCCGCGACCAAGATCTTGGCGTACCACGATTTACTTGGACTTAAACCACTACCACTACCAAGACCCGTTGAGGCAGCAAGGCTTGTCGAGTCCATTGTGTTTGCCGAGACGCCCACCCGGATAGTTGTTGACCCGCGTTGAGCGCTCCGTGAATCGGGACCGATTCCTGAGAGAAACGCTATGGATGCGCTTTGGCGTAGGAATCGGCAGGAAGGCACGTTGGCGAGCCCCTTGCCGGACAAATCCGGGCAAGGTGGCTCGCCTCCGAGCGGTCTGTTAGCCGTTCTTGGATCGCATCTGGCTCTTCAAGGCGCCCGACCGGCGCGATCACTCTCCCGAGCCGTGGTCGTGATCTTGGTCGTTCACGTCAACTGTGACGCGCATCCAGGGATGGATGCAGCACTGAAAATGATGTTCCCCTTTCGAGAGGCCGTTAACCAGAAGCTGGCTGCCTTGTAGGATGCGAGTGCGAGCGACGTCGAGGTTCTTGAAGCCTCCGGAGCATTCGTTAACCGTGGGTTCGCCGCCGTTGAGGTCGCCAATGAAGCCGCCACCGAATTGCTTAACCTCAGTGAAGGTGTGAGGCTCGCCGCCTTGGTTGACAACGACGATCTGAGCGCCCTTCATGGCCGTTACGTTATCCGGCTCGAAGTCCCAGTTGGGATCGGGCTTACCCTGCTTGGCTTGGTCAAACAAGTCGTTGAACTTGGTCACGAACGGTGGCAGCGAGACGTTTTTGCAGAAGTCTGCTCCAACTCCCGCTTGTCCCGGCGGAAGGTCGGTAGGCTTATTGAAGGTTGTTGGATCGCACTCGTCAAGTGCCACGATCTGTACGGGAGTTGGTGGACTGTTTTGCGCGGCGCCCTTCAAAGGACAAACGAGCAGCGCGGCTGCCATGCTTAAGGTGTACCACTTCATTTTCTTTCTTGTTGAACTCTGAGAATTGCTATTGTTCATTTCATTTTCTCCTGAGATTTAGTTAGTTGTGACTATGAAACTGCAAACCACTGCCTACGTGAGAACTCGTAAAGCGCTGCAAACTCAAGATTGTTGAAGCGACTATCCAATACGCTCGGAGGTCACCGTGATGGGGACTCCCTTGGTAATGGAATCGAACACCGGCGAAAAATTGGGGCCCAACGAAGTGAGCTCGCGAAGCTCCTGATCCGTAACGTCCGCCTTAATCCGTAGCTTCAGGCGGATTTGCTGGTAGCCCTTCCGCACGCTGGGAGCGAGTCCGAGAAATCCGCGCAGATCCAGATCGCCTTCCAGTGAAGACTCCACTTCCTCGATGGCGATGCCGCGCGCCGCTGCGTGATAGACCATGGACGTGGTCAGGCAAGATGCCAGTGCATGAAGCAGATATTCGACCGGATTGGCGGCCAGATCCTTGCCGAGCAGGATTGCGGGCTCATCCGCTTCGAGCGTAAATGGCTTGGGATGCGACAGTTCCTGATTGGCGCCGGTGAACGTCGCTACCGTGGAGCGGTTTCGGCTGCCAGTCTCCCATTGGTTTCGAATGCGGAATGTGAATTTCGCAATGGTAGGGATAGCTTTGACGGCATCGATCGTGGAGAAGAGATCGTCAACCGCTACTCCGTTGACAAGTGTTGAGAGTTTTTGCGCAGTGGCCATGTTCATTCATTTCCCTCGCTTGATGTATCGAACAAGCTGCGTTCGATGCTTCTAAATTAACCGGACAATTCGCTTGCGACAAGATGGCAGATGTGCCATTGTAGATGGGCGATTAGGCCATAGAATTTAGGTGACGTTCAGGCACAGCATGATAGAGATTACAGTCCTGCTTCTCGACCAGATGTTTTCCTCAACTGCTATTGGGCCAATGGAAGTTTTCCGCCATGCCGGTTCGCTATGGAACATTCTCACGGGAAAGCAGCTCACTCCACGTTTTCGAGTTACCACGGCGTCGGCGAATGGCCGGCCGGTGAATTGCGACGGCGGAATTCAGATTCGACCGAACATTGCGTTGCAGGACGTTGGCAAGACGAATCTGATTTTTGTTCCGACGACAGGGCTAAGCCTCGACGACGTGGTGGAACGCAACGCGTCGATCGTGCCTTGGCTGAAGCGCCGGAGTCATCGTGGGGTGGCGGTAGCGAGCGTTTGTTCTGGCGTCGGCTTGGTTGCCGCGGCTGGTTTATTGGACGGGAAACGGGCCACTACTCATTGGGGGTTGGCCGAGCGGTTTCGCGAAAAGTACCCTCGCGTGAAGTGGATGCCGGAGTTGATGGTGACCGAAGACCGCGGGTTTTATTGCGGTGGAGGCGTAAACGCGTCACTGGACCTGAGCATCTATCTGGTCGAGAGATTCTGTGGCCACGAAATCGCGATGCAGACAGCCAAGGCCTTGCTGATCGAGACGCCGCGCGCCTGGCAGTCCGGGTTCGCCATCGTTCCTCTGAAGACAGATCACACGGATGACTCCATTTCCAGCGCGCAGGAGTGGATGCACAAGAATTTCGCGAAAACCTTTCCACTTGGAGAGCCAGCACGGCGTGTCGGCATGAGTGTTCGCAATTTCGTTCGGCGCTTTAAGCAAGCTACCGGCGACAGTCCCCTGATCTACTTGCAGAAACTGCGTATCGCGGCGGCCAAGCGAATGTTAGAGAGCAACCATCGCAGCATGCAGGAGATCAGCGACGCGGTGGGCTACCATGACATTCCTTTCTTCCGCGCGCTGTTCCATAGGCACACAGGGGTCTCGCCGAGCGCTTATCGAGACAGGTTTGGGACGCCGTAACAAAGCTTCACTGACAGGTGTAGCCGACACGAACTCATCCCGGAGGCATAATGGATATCCGATCCCTTCAGAAGCCGCTGAAAGAACAATATCGCCGAGAACCGGAGAGGTCTCACATTACGCTAACGGCGAAGGGAAGCGAGGCGGGGACACCGTTAGCTTGCGCGGTAGACATTGGTCGCGCGATTTACCAGGCGGAAGCTCACAAGGGAGTTGGTGGGACCGGAACGGCAGCGTGTTCTGGCGATCTTCTGCTTGGAGCGCTGGCGGCCTGCGCTCAACTCACGTGCCAATTAGTTGCGGCTGCCATGGGCGTTCCCACGCAGCGTGTCGAAGTAACCGTTAGTGGCGATATGGACCTGCAAGGAACGTTGGGGATTTCGAAAGAGGCGGCGGTGGGTTTTGAGGCTATTCGCGTGCAATTCAAGCTCGACGCGCCAGAAGCAACCGCTGAACAATTGCGCGCCTTGCAGGAAAAAACGGAACAATATTGCGTCGTTCTGCAGACTATACTGCACCCGCCGAAGATCACAACGCACTGGGGTCCACCCGCTTGATTCCCCTCCGTCCGCCAACTTAGCCGCGTGATCACGTAAACGCGTAGCGGGGAATTCTGTATTCTTCCTGGAGGACGGGCAATCTATCGGGACTTTGCGTACCAGGTGCTGCACAAAAGACGTTGTTAGCCGGCACTCTCGAGTCTGTCGAGACTGGAGGCTTCCTAGTGTGGTTTTTGACAGGAAACCAGTTGCGAAGCCGTCTCCATGGGCATTCTCGTCGTTGGCGGCTTAGAAAAATCATAAACGATCACCGCAAACGCCCTTAGCGGCCTCGTTCAGTTGGCCACGAGATGCATCGTTACGCCAGTTGGAACCACGGGCGTCTCGCCCTTTCGCATCAGGTAGGCTCGCTCTTGTTTCTAGACAGTACTCTCCATCGACTGCGTAAAAGACTTCCACGCCCGAGTGGTGATGAACGCGAGACGTCACACCGGAGGGTATATACGCGGAGATTACCAGCATTGAGTATCTCGCAGCTTCGGGCAGGGCGCCCAAATTTACATTGGCTACATGTTCCCCACCGTTAGGAGGCTCACCCTGTGGACCTACAGACACTAGTCACCACGACCCGTGCGCCTCAAACGCCACACTGCTTGGCCCAAACAGCCCGCAATCTTCACGGAATTGAAGTAGGTTCTTCCGAGGAAACCGACAGGGTTGGATACCGGTTAGAAGATCGCCATTTTGCCATTCCGTTTGGGCGACATGTGATAACTCGTGGATTGTCGGCAACCCTTACCTAATCTGGTTACGTCAGAGTTGCCCGTAATACGCCCAGAAACGCACTTGAAGCCATCATGCGGGCCCGTTGATTTTGGTAACGATATCGAGTTCGCGGAATTAAACCTGGGGGTGAACGAGCGGCCGTTCCTGGTGCCACTGGTCGAGCGAATGATGGAATTCCGCGAGGAAGTTTTGAAACACTTTGTGGCGCTGCAGCTTCAGCGAGGAGCCGCGGATCAATTTCTGAAACTCTTTGGGCCGGCCGAAGGGGATTACAAAATGGGAGTAGAGGTCCTCGTGGCGCACCCGCTACAGTCGTTTAACCGATTAGGCAAGCCATTTGGCAGGGCCGTGGCGGCGGATTCGGGCCGCTATATACTGAAACAATCGAGTTGGAGGAGAACATGGTCCGCCTATCCCTTGCATGGGGATTAGTCCTTGTCCTCTGGGTCCCGCCGTGCGCGGCCCAGTCCGACTCGTCTTCTGGGCAACAAGATTCTTCGAAACCGCAACCCGCGGCAGGGACCGAGACGAAGTCTCAGGGTCAGCCTGCGGACACAAGCAAGAAAAAGTCCAAGAAGGTGTGGACAAATGATGATGTTAAGCCCGCGAAGACCGATGCCAGTGCGACGAACGAGCACAGCGCAGGTGGCTCAAGTTCATCGTCTGCGTCTGCTGCCACAAAGTCTTCGACCTACGAAAGCCTAGTTCGATCCTATCTGGAGAAACTTGCTCCGCTGCGAGACCAACTTGCGGAGATCGACCTGAAAGTTCAGCAGGCAAAGGATCTAAAAGGCAATGCTCGCGAGAACACCCAAGCGTGGCTGAATTATTACGCCGAGAAACGTGCGAGCGTCCAGGTGAAAATCGAACGAGTTGAGGAAGACGCACGGCACGACGGTGTGGCGCCCGGCGATTTGCGGTAAATGTGGATCAGAGCTGAGGAAGCTCGCACGCATTAGGCCGCGGCTTTCCTTCGCGGGGAAAATAAGAACTATCGGTGAGCAGAGTCCGGAGGATTCTCTTAGTTTCGTCCAACGCCTGTTACAACTCTGGAGCGGTAAGAGTTCACACTGTCAAAATTGACCGTGAACCAAGTTTCGGTGAGACAACCAATATAGTTTGTGTTGAACTTCCCGCCGCTAGTAGTGCACGTCAGAAACCATTCAAAATCGAAGCGGAAACTGCTTTGAGCGGAGGATTTGACCCTGTTTCAGATGACGGCCAGACTTATCTATCCTTGTTCAAATTTGAATTGAGTTTTTGGCGAATCATTCGGCCTCTTTTCAATCGATAGCAGCAGAATTGGATGAAAGAAATCTTGCCAAGTCCTAATTAACGCGGTAACCGTCCATACGGATTTCAAGTTTCCGATTACACAACTAGTTGGGAATTAGCCTGTCTGCAATAGGATTGGATAGAATTCGTTAAGGTTTTTTTGCCCGAAGAAAGGCGCGTCGCATGAATATCTTCAAGACCTTCACGATGAAATGGTGGCAGACCGGCATTTTCAAATTGGGAATGTTAACTTTAGGAATTGCGATTGGGACGTATTCGCACCCTCTTTTCAGTGGCTGCCTTGTTATTCTCACGATTGCGGCCACGGTCAGCTTGACGTACATCTCGCACTTATGGTGGAAGCAATAAATATTCTCGTACGTGGAACTTTGGGCGAACTCTGCGCTGGACGACAGAAGTCCTGACAAACGCGGTAATCGGAAAGGTTCGAGTGCGCGTTACTCCTTCCTAGTGTTATACGTTATCTCCAGTGTTGGTTAGTCTGAAACCCAAACTACATAAGGAGAGACCATGAACTATCCGCGCCTTTTGTTAGCGGCGGTTGCGGCCCTGGTTGTGTTTTTCGCATGGGGATTTTTGACAGAGGGTTGGCTACTGCGCAAGGACTTCGCGCCCTCGGCCGCGCTCTATCGAACCTCGGACTTACAAATAAAGTATATGCCCTTTGGGTTGGCGTCCGTGTTGGTGGCGCTGTTAGCGGCCGTTGTGCTTTACGCGGGCTGGTGCGGCGGCACATCCGGCGCTGTGAAGGGATTGCAGTTTGGTTTGATTATTGGGGTGTTCGTCGCGTGCATCCACCCAATTTCCAATCTCGTTACCATGAACATGGATACGAAACTCGGACTAGAAATCACAACAAGTACCGTTATCGGTTGGGTGTTGGCGGGCCTCGTAATCGGTCTGGTTTACAAACCGACAGCACCTTTAGGTATCGCAAGCCGGTGAGAATTCGGCGGCAGTCTGCTGTGGACAACTCTTGATAAACGCGGTTACCTGAGAAGTGGAATCCGCCTGATCCTCAATATCCGGTTACCCGGGTTTTGCCAGCCGGAGTCTAACTCCCGGTACGTCCTCGGAACTCTGCACGAGACAGTCTTCCCTGTAACCGAGACTTTTCCTCGCTTCTAAGCGTATTGCCCCGAGATGCGTTCGGAAACGGAAAACGAATCCACCCATATTGATGGCCAGGATTGGCGCGACGGCCGGTGGCTGGTCCTCGTCGAATTTGCCCTCGTGGTCGCCATTTACATTGGCCGCCAGCATCACGTCCTGAAGGTCAGCGCTACCCCGTATCTCCTCCTCCTCGCGTGGATTTCGCTTCGTGTTCGCAGGGTCCAATGGAAACAGATTGGCTTCACGCGATATCGCACCTGGGCAACGACTCTTATGCTTGGCATCTCCTATGGCATCGGCCTGGAGATTTTCGACCTATTCGGCAAGCAGCCGCTTCTCACCCACCTCCTGGGAAAACCCCCCGACCTCTCGGGTTTTCCTGCTGTAAGAGGAAACCTCAAATATGCTTTGCTCATGATCGCTCTCATCTGGATCCTTGCGGCCTTTGGTGAAGAGCTCGTGTATCGTGGCTACTTGATGAATCGCGTCGCAGATCTCGGCCGCGGCACACACGCCGCATGGATCGTGAGTCTAGTCGTGATTAGCGCTCTCTTCGGTTTCTCTCATTACCAGCAAGGCCTCACCGGCATCATCGAGGAGGGTTCGGATGGGCTGATCTTGGGATTGATGTATCTTGCCTATCGCCGCAATCTCGCCATTCCTATTGTCGCCCACGGAGTCTGCGATACGATCGACATCGCCCTACTCTTCTTGGGCAAGTATCCGGGGCTGTAGGAGCCCCGCCCGTTATTGTACAGGCGAAATCGGCCCGATCCTCAGTGTCCGGTAACGCGACAAACCGGGACTTAGCAAGCCAGAATGTCTCAACGGGCCTTCTGACTCGGAATAACTTCCGGTTAGCCCGTCACTCGGGCCCAATCCCATTTGGAGTGCGCTGTCAATGCGAAGCGCGCAGAAGACGTCTGTTCTCTGCGTGCTTCCTGTTTTCTCCCAATTCTGGCTTGACGTCCATTTCCGTTAGGTTGGGCCGGGCCCCGATTCACACCGTGTTAGAACTCAGGAGCTAAACGGCTCACGGACGAGCTTCGTAGACGACGTTGAACGGTGTTTCGGCAGCGCGCCGGAAACGCGTGAAGCCGGCGGCGGTGACCACTTCACGAATGCGCTTTTCGCCAGACTGCGCGCCTAAGCACAGCGCCACTTCCTGTGAACGCGAGCAGGGCGTGCACAGCAAAGTTGAAAAAGAATAGTACACGCGGCCGACCGGATTCAGATTGTCCTTCAGCTCATCGTTGGCAAACGGTTCGACAATCATCCAGGTGCCATCCTTTCCAAGAGCCTTGCGCACATGGGTTGCGGCGCCGACCGGATCACCCATGTCATGGAGACAATCGAACACGGTGACCAAATCGTAGTCCTTGCCGGGAAATTCCTTGGCCTTCGCAACTTCAAACAGGACGCGATCGGCGACACCTTGTCTGCCGGCGGTTGCGCGCGCCCCTTCGATGGATTTGTCATGATAGTCAAATCCAAAAAATTGTGACTTCGGGAAGGCTTTGGCCATTAGCAAAGTAGATGCCCCCTTGCCGCAGCCCACATCGGCAACCTTGGCGCCGACTTCGAGCTTGGCCTGTACGCCATGCAGAGAAGGAATCCAGGAACTTATGAGGTTAGCGGCATAGCTCGGTCGGAAGAACTTTTCACAGCCGTGGAACACGTCGTCTTCGTGTTCATGCCAGCCCATGCCCGCGCCGGACCGGAAGGCCTCGGTAATCCTAGGAACTGCGGCCAGGGAGCCGAGAGCTAATTGGAAGGCCCCGGGAAGATAGGCGGGGCTGTCTTCGTTCGCTAGCGTAAACGCCTGTTCTTCGCTCAGGCTGAACTTGCGTGTTTGTTCGTTATATGTGACGTAGCCGCCGGCAGCCTGGGAGCTCAGCCATTCGCGAATATAACGTTCGTCTGTTCCGGTTTTCACGGCTAACTCGACGGAGGTCAGCGGGCCCTCGGCGAGAACCTTGTACAATCCCAGTTTTTCGCCAATCACTACCATTCCAGAGTGGACGGCGGCTCCCAGATCCCCAACAAATTGCCCTACGAATGCGTTCAGTTTGTCCATATTGACTGCCATTTCATTTCTCCTTTTCGATTGCGATCTTTTTGAATTTTCCTGTCGTGTCACTAGTAGATGGCGACGATTGATTCTTGTTCGATCCATCAAGCTCTCCGACACTTATCCACTCTAGGGCTCAGCGATTCTTGTTGGTAGAGCATGAGCAGACGATGAACCCACTATCTCTGCCAAAAAGACGATTCTCGCCAAGAAAGACGCTAGGAAGAAATGGGAAAAAACGTTACTAAGGGCGACGCCGTCCGAAAGACGCCCTGTATTGACCAGGTGTAACTCCCAGGCGTCGCCTGAACATGCGCCGGAGCGTCTCTGCACTGGCGAAGCCGCTGGCATCCGCGACTTCCTCGAGACTCAGTGCCGTCAATTCAAGCTGTCGTCGCGCAGCTTCGAGACGTAGGTCCTCGATATGCCTTGCTGGCGTTTTGCCCACGTCTTGTTGAAACAAACGGGCGAAGTTGCGCGGACTCATGCCTGCACGTCGTGCGAGACTGTCGACTGTGAGTTCGCCCCGGATGTTGTCTGGAAGCCAGGCAAGCAGGTCCCCAAGCGGGCGCTTCTCACGGGTTTGCGCCGCAAGAGTTGTGCTGAACTGCGATTGGCCGCCAGAGCGCTGCAGAAACACGACCATGATTTGTGCAACCTTGAGTGCAACCGGTCTGCCTAGATCTTCTTCCACCAGCGCCAATGCCAGATCGATACCGGCGGTGACTCCGGCCGATGTGTAACAGTTGCCGTCGCGGACATAGATGGGGTCCGGGTCGACGGTGACTAACGGGTACTCTCGCGCGAGATCGTCGCACCAATTCCAGTGAGTGGTCACGCGCCGGCCATCGAGCAACCCAGCGGCAGCCAGCACAAAGGCGCCCGTACAAACCGAACCGAAGCGCCTGCTCCTTCCGCTGTGTTCTCTAAGCCAGTTCAGAAAACCTTGCTCAAACCTCATCTCTTGACGACGGTCGTATCCGGCCACCAGCAATGTATCGATCGGCCCACGGCATTCTCGATACGTCTGATCAGTATTCAGCGGTGTTCCCAAGTGACTTTGCACAACGCGTTCCGGCCCCGGCGAAATGATGCTGACTTCATAGACTGGATCTCCGCCATGCAGCCAATTCGCGTCGCCGAACACTTCGACAGGACCGAACAGGTCAAGCGTCCTGGCTGGTGGTACAGCAACGATAACCACACGGCGCGGGCTCCGTGCGACAGGGCGCGTACGTCCATCGCTGAGTGTTCTCTTGTGTCTGGCTTGCGGGCGAATGGCCACTTGGAGAATCATAAACCTTGTTTAGCCACAACGCGGCGATTGTCTGATCGAGAGTTATCTTCCGCATTCGAGAGAGAAGGACATCATCAATGGCGCTATAGTGCCACGGAATCGCACACCATTCTGGAGATGCCGTCAGTACAGATAAACGCGCTTGTATGATGAGTGGCGCAACCAACGTCCGGGTTGTCTGCTACACGGAAGTTATCCTGCAACCGCGTTCGAGAAGTAACCGAAGCGAACCTCGCGGCACTTGGACGATAAACGCGGTTACCGGAGAAGTGGATTTGACTCCATTTGACTCCAATTGAACTGAAAAGCGGGTGGTAATGCCTTTGTTTGGTTCGTTCGGATTTGTTCGATTTCCATCGCCCGCTCATACCCATGTTTCAGGCCGCTCAATCTTGACCGACTGGGTCAGACACTCGAAGTTCACCCTTGATTCCAACAGACATCAGCATGTCTAATACTCCCCTCAGAATTAGGCTGCAGGGGCTTCTCGAAATTGCAAATTAGGATTCTGGACACCAAGCAAGCCGTCGGAAAATCCGCGGGACAACACGCGGCAAGCTCTCTCCGCACTGCATTGAAGGGTGGAAGGATGGCGCGTCTCGTGGCGGCGACGGGCGTGTCGCAGTTTGAATTTCTAGATGAATTGACTTCCGCTCCGGACATCGATTGGAGTCGTGTCGAACTCTTCCATTTGGACGAATACGTCGGCCTGCCTGTGACGCATCCTGCGAGCTTTCGCAAATATTTGTTCGAGCGCCTCATTCACAAAACGGGAATCACACAGCACCATCTTCTGAACGGCGAGCTCGATCCGAAAGCGGTAGCGAACCAAGTTGGCTCGGAATTGCAATCCAGACCTGTTGATCTTGCTTTCGCGGGCATCGGCGAAAACGCGCACCTCGCGTTCAACGATCCGCCGGCGGATTTTCAGACCACGAAGCCCTACCTGATTGTGGAACTGGACCAGGCTTGCCGACAGCAGCAGGTGAATGAGGGATGGTTCGCCGACCTCGCCGATGTCCCCGAGCGAGCAATCTCCATGTCCATTCGACAAATTCTCAGCGCCAGGGAAATCATCGCGGTTGTGCCGGATGCGCGGAAAGCCCAAGCTGTGAAGGCGTGCCTCGAAGGCGAGATCAGTCCGCTCGCGCCGGCTTCGTTCTTGCGCGAACATCCGAACGCGACGATTTATCTAGACAAAGATTCGGCTGCACTGCTGAGTGTGCCGCAAGCTTGGACGAAATAATTGATAACCACGCTTCGCACTTCTCCGGAGTTGCCGCGGAATAAAATATAGCCGCGAAATACAAATGCCGGAACCCGTACAATTGCCGCCTGTAGTGAGCCCGGAATCCGCAGCACGATGCATCCCCAATTTGAGATGGTGGATCGGCGGACTCCTTTTCGCATCCACCGTGATCAATTACATCGATCGCCAAACTCTGGCGCTGCTCGCTCCCTACCTCAAGATCGACTATCACTGGACCAACAGCGACTACGCGAATCTGCTCATCAGTTTCCGCATTGCGTACTCCATCGGCCAGACCGTGTGCGGCAGATTCATCGATCGCGTCGGGACAAGGCGCGGGCTGAGCCTCTCCGTTTTCTGGTATTCCATCGTCGCCATGGCCACATCGCTCGCGAGCGGGTTCTATAGTTTTGGCGCGTTTCGTTTTTTGCTGGGCGTCGGCGAATCCGCCAACTGGCCGGGGGCAACCAAGGCGGTCTCTGAATGGTTTCCAAAACGCGAGCGTGGCTTGGCTGCGGCACTGTTTGACAGCGGATCTTCCATCGGAGGTGCCGTCGCGCCTTTCCTCGTCCTGACCATCTATTTTCGCTGGGGTTGGCGGCCGGCGTTTGTGCTTCCAGGCCTGCTGGGATTCATTTGGCTGTATGCCTGGCGCAGCTTGTACTACTTGCCGGCGCAGCATCCACGAATCACTAGCACAGAGCGGGAAATGATCCTTGCCGAAACAACTGCGGTTGACGGCGCCGCAGAGCGCCAACTGCCCTGGAGCGGCCTACTCAGGCTGCCGCAAACCTGGGGAGCTATCGTTGCTAAAGCTTTGACCGATCCGGTCTGGTTTTTTATTACCGATTGGTTTCCCATTTATCTAGTAGCGAAAGGCATTCCGCTGAAGGGCAACCTCATCGCCGTGTGGATTCCGTTCATTGCCGCGGATCTGGGCAACTTCTTTGGCGGCATTGCGTCGGGACACCTAATCAAGCGTGGTTGGTCGCTGGGCGCGGCTCGCAAGGCGCTGGTTGTATTCGGGGGATTCGGTGTGATGCTGCTCATTCCCACGATCTTCACCGCGAGCTTGGCCACAATTATTCTCTTATTCGCTTTGGCGACATTCTGTTATGCCGCTTTTTCTACCATCGCCAATGTTCTGCCGTCGGATCTGTTTACCGGTGGATCGGTCGCATCGGTCAGCGGCTTCAGCGGAACGGGCGCGGGGATCGGCACTATCGTCGCCTTCAAACTGATTGGGTATTTTTCTGATGCGAATCAGCGGATTGCTGGGCATTCATTCGACAAGATTGTGATCGTGGCAGGCCTTGTGCCATTCCTGGGAATGTTGCTGGTGTTGCTCCTTGTGCGCAACACTCGGGCCACGGTACAAGGGCTTGTGCGATCGATTTAAAGACTAAACTGTTGCGAATGGCGAGACCCGATAGGGCACTGGCAAGGAGAATGAGACAATGAACCGACGCGAATTTCTTCACAAGGGCGCTATGGCAGCCGCGGCAAGTGCTGCAGGCTCGACGGCACTGTCGTACGGCAGAATCCACGGTGCAAACGAACGCATCTCGATTGGCCACATCGGAATCGGCACGCGCGGGAAAGAACTCGACGGCATGACCGCGGAACTCAAGGCTTCCAAAAACGTGGAGATGACAGCCGTCTGTGATTTGTGGACGGGAAATCTGGAGCGAGCGATTGACGCGAATCAAAAATATTATGGCCGGGCTCCGCGTGCCGTGCGACACATCGAAGAGTTACTGGCGCTTCCGGATCTCGATGCCGTGATCATCTCGACTCCCGAGCATTCGCATTCGCTGCTGTTGAAGATGGTCGCCGAAGCCGGAAAAGATGCCTACTGCGAAAAGCCGATGGGCAATGTGCTTGCCGAGGTGAAAGCCGCACGGGACGCCGTCGTGGCAAGGAATCTGATCGTGCAAATCGGAACGCAGCACCGCAGCGAGCCGTATCAAATTGCCGTTCACGATCTGATCGGCACTGGAGCGCTAGGCGAGGTCACCAAATACGAGATCGCATGGAACTACCATGGACCCAGGTGGCGCGGGCGTCGCGAAGTCAAAGAAATCCGCGAAAACGATACGGACTGGCGGGCCTGGCTGATGAACAAGCCCAGCAGACCGTTTGATCCGCAGCTTTATTTCGAATATCGCCTGTACAAGGAATTTTCCAGCGGAATTTCCGATCAATGGATGAGTCACGGAATCGATCTGGTTCATTACTTCATGGACGAGAAATATCCCGAGTCGGTTGTGGCCCACGGCGGAGTTTTTGCCTGGCGCGACGGCCGCGAGAATCCCGATACCTTTCAGGCGCTTCTGACCTATCCCAAAGGCCTTCTGGTCAGTTACTCAACGAGTTTTGGAAATGACGCGACCGGGTACACGAGGATCATGGGAAAAAAGGCGACCTTGTACAACACAGGCGGAGAAGGGAGTCCGCGTTGGCGCATCGTCGAAGAGGTTGGCAATCACGAGGACGACAGCAACGTCGAACAGAAGCGCAAGGGTAAAGATATTCTGTTGGTGGGCGACAAAACCCTCCCGCCGACGGAAATTCCGGACGAAGATCTTTCCCACCTCACCAACTGGTTCGGCTGCCTACGCAGCCGCAAACAACCGAACGCCACGGTGCATCACGGCTTTTCGCATTCCGTGGCCTGCATGATGGCGACGCAAGCGTATTGGTTCGGGAAAAAGATGTACTTCGACCCCAAAACTGAGGAAATTGTCGAGCGGCCTCCCCTAAGCTAAGCGGGAATCTGCTCGCAAGGGTCTGTTTTCGGCTTGACTTCGATTCGCAAGGCCGTAAGTATTAGAAAGAAATCGTAACTAATCGAAAGTGGTGTTGTGCGTCGACCGGAGACGGTCTCTGCGACTGTTCGCAAAATCATGAGTTCTTCACTTTCAAACGCCAAACGGAATAGGCTGGATCGAGTTTCCAACTCGGACGGCGTCATCGCCGCACTGGCCATTGATCAACGCAGTGCCTTACGCAATCTTCTGGCCAAGGCGAAAGCAATTTCCACGGAAGCAGTCGAAGGCAGAATGCTCGAAGAGTTCAAAGAAGCGGTTAGTCGGATCCTCACCCCGCATGCCAGCGCCATTTTGCTCGACCCGGAATATGGACTTTCTGCGGCTCGCCAGCGTGCGAAAAATTCCGGTCTTTTGTTGGCATACGAACGAACCAGCTATGACAAGACTATTCCCGGGCGATTGCCGCATCTGCTGGATGACTGGTCGGTACGGCGTTTGGCGGACGCGGGAGCGGACGGCACAAAAGTATTGTTGTACTACTCGCCTTTCAGCGCGGAAGCGATTAACAATGTGAAGCACATATGGGTGGAACGCGTCGGAGCCGAATGTGCGAGTCTCGAAATGCCATTTTTTCTGGAACTGGTAGTTTATCACGACGAAATGGACGAGAAAGGGCCGGAGTTTGCCCGCATTAAACCGCAAACTGTGATCGGAAGTTTGCAGGAATTCTCCAAGCCGCAATACGGCGTGGATATTTTTAAGGTCGGTTTGCCTGTGAACATGGCGTATGTAGGCGAACAGAAGAGCGCGGAATACGCCTATACACGGGAAGAGGCGAAACAGCACTTGCGTAACGCAGCGGAAGCCGCAGGGAAGCCGTTCATTTACCTTTCCGAAGGTGTGAGCAACAAAACTTTTGATGAGGCATTGCAGTTGGCTGGGGAGGCGGGCGTGCGTTTTTCCGGCGTGTTGTGTGGGCGCGCCACTTGGAAGGACGGCGTTGAAATTTATGCAAAGAACGGACTGGATACCCTGGAAGCGTGGTTGAAAGGGGAAGGTGTCGAGAATATTCGCAGAGTCAATAAACGGTTGAGCGCGGCACGTTCCTGGCGTGCATTCTATGGCGACGCGGTGAAGTCGTCGCCGGCGGGCTGAGGAGATTGCGGCAACGACCATGTTTCTGTGCATCAGCGCCAATCCGGCGATTGATAAGCGGCTGCGCGTTTCTGAATTGCGGCTAGGCGCTGTGAATCGCGTGCTTGATGCGATTTCAGAGCCGGGCGGAAAGGCCGCGCACGTGGCTATGGCCTTGCGCGGATTGGGAGCGCGGCCGGCGTGGATAGGATTTACAGGCGGAGCGAATGGAGAGAATTTAATCGCCGGCTTGGCGCAATTGGGGATTCGAGCGCAAGCGATTGCGACGAAACTACCGACACGCGTGAATTTGGCCATCGTAGATGAGCGCGGAGCGGTGACGGAAATCCTGGAGCCGGGCGGCGCACCTTCCGGCAAAGAATTGAACCGGTTCCGAAGAGTTTGCAGGAGCGAATTTGAGCGCGGACGCCAAAAATTAACGGTGCTGCTCTCAGGCAGTTTGCCTCCGGGGGTGCCGAAAAGGTTTTACGCCGAATTGATTCGATCAGCGCGAAACGCCGGTTGTCGTGTGTTTCTGGACAGCAGCGGGGAAGCCCTGCGGTTCGGCTTGCAAGCGCGGCCCGATCTGGTGAAACCAAATCGTGAGGAGGCGGAATTCCTTACAGGTGATGCGATTCGAAATGTTGCGTCCGCGTGGAAGACGATCGCGAAAATTCTCAGGCTCGGTGCGAAGAGCGCGGCGCTGAGTCTTGGGGAAGATGGCTTGCTGTGGTGTCCTGGAAAGGGTGAGCCGGTGTTGCACGCGCGGGCGAAGGTGATCGTAGGGCGCTCCGCGGTCGGCAGCGGCGATGCGACCTTGGCAGGCTTTGCATATGCGTTCGCCGAGGGCCTGAACGCGGAACAGACCTTGCGTCGGGCCGCGGCTTGCGGAGCGGCGAACTGCCTGGCCGATTCGCCCGGCCGCATCCGTTTGCAGGACGTGCGCAGGATCGAGAAGACAGTTCGCGTTGACGTGTTGCCGGAGTGAGGATGCCTAGATTCGACGTCAGTGTCGTCGGTGAGCTGAATCTGGATCTGATTTTTTACGGGCTCCCGGGCAAACTGGAACTCGAGCGGGAGTACTTGGCCAAAGATTTCACCATCACATTAGGAAGCTCTTCGGCCATTTTTGCTCACAATTTTGCATCGCTCGACAATCGCGTTGGTTTCAGTTCGTCGATGGGGAGCGATCCGCTGGGAGAGATCGCGCTACGATCTCTTTCTGAAAGCGGCGCGGATGTATCCGGCGTACGGAAGTTCGCCGGCAAACTCACGGGAGTTACAGCCATTCTTCCGTCCGGAGCGCAACGCTATATCCTGACCTATCCCGGAACCATGTTTGAAATGCGCTTGGCTGATCTTGATCTTGAATACGCTCTGGATGCGCGTCATCTCCATCTGTCCTCCTATTATCTGCACCGCGCGTTGCGGCCGCAGATTCCGGAGCTCTTTCGCGCCGCGAAGGCGGCAGGTCTGACGGTTTCGCTCGATACCAACGACGATCCAGAAGATCTGTGGGCGAACGATCTGCTGGAAGCTTTGCAGTATGTGGATGTTTTGCTACCTAATGAGAGAGAGGCGTGCAAGATCACGCGTGCAGAGAATGGCCCGCGAGCTGCGGAAATTCTGGCGGGGCAGGTCCCCTTGGTTGTCATGAAGCGGGGAAAAGATGGGGCGATTGCGAAACAGGGGAAGGAGGAGTTCAGAGCTGAACCGTTTCTCGTGGAGACGGTGGATACGGTAGGCGCGGGGGACAGTTTCGATGCGGGATTTGTTCACCAATACATACGAGGGGCAGAGATCGAAGAGTGCTTACGATTCGCGAGTTTAACCGGGGCGCTTTCCGTTACGCGAGCCGGTGGGACCGAGGCGTTCCGGGACCGCAAGCATCGCCAGACGTTTCTAGACAAGTGGCGAGGAGCGTCCCGAAAGTGAGTGGAGCACACGGCGGAGGAGCCTTAGCTTGCAATCGTTCGAACGGAGGTGCGCAGTGAATTTCTGCGGATGGGGGTGCAGTCGGAATCCCAGGCCGAAAAAGGTTCTAGGGACATGTTTTTTGGCGCAAATGCTGTTGTGGGGAGGAACAGCAGCCGCCCAGCGCAACGTGGTAGTTGTCCGGCCGAAGGAGATTCAGGATGTGCTGGTCAATCCCGGGATGGGGATTACCACCTTTCAGCGGTTCAATGGGCAAGAGCCGAATCCACCGTTGAAATGGTCGGAGATCGGACCAGAAAAGAAGCTATCTCAGGCCGCGGTCAAACCCGATTTTCCTGAAGTTTCCGTGGCCTACTGCCGCTGGTATTGGAACGTGCTCGAGCCGGAACGGGGGAAGTACCGCTGGGACATTGTCGATCTCGCGATTGAAGAGGCGCGCGCGCACGGGCAAAAGCTGGCGATTCGCCTGATGCCTTATTCGAATCAGGATTCCTTGCCGGAATGGTTCCGGAATTCCGGCGCGAAACGCGCGAACAAGGATTCGGATAAAGACGGAAAAATCTGGCAGCCGGATTTTTCGGATCCGCTCTACGTGAAATATTGGGGAGAGCTTGTTGCGGAGGCGGGAAAACGCTACGACGGTAATCCCTACCTCGACACTGTGGACATTTCTTCGGTGGGGTATTGGGGGGAAGGCTGGAGCCCGTATATGCCGGCGTTTTCTTATCAGAAGGACCTGGTCGATATTTGGATCGAGGCGTTCAAGCGGACAAGATTGCTGATGAATTTCGATGAGCCGCAAGCGTTAGCGTACGGAACGCAACAGGGCGCCGGCTGGCGCCTCGATTGTTGGGGAGACATGCGAACGAGCTCAACCGATCCGTATTTTCCGGCGGAGATGCTGGAGATCTATCCGCAACAGATTATGCGCACCGGCATTCAGGATGTTTGGCAGCGCAGTCCGGTTTCGCTGGAGACGTGCTACACGGTTGCGGGATGGAAGGAACGCGGCTATGACGTGGACTACATCATCGAGCAAGGTTTGCGCTGGCACGTCAGCACGGCGAATATCAAGTCCGCCCCCATTCCCGCGGAATGGCGAGCGAAGCTCGACGATTTCCAAAGGAAAATGGGGTATCGGTTTATTTTGCGCAGGCTGGAGTATTCGAAAAACGTTCCCGCAGGAACGATGATGCCGGTTCATATGTGGTGGCTGAACGCGGGAGTTGCGCCGGTTTATGGTGATTACGACCTCGTGATTCAACTGCGTTCAGAGAGAAATTCGACAATGATTCCGATACCGGTGGATGTGCGCAAGTGGCTGCCGGGCGATGCGGTTTACGACGGAACAGTTTTCATTCCAGCCGAACTGGAGCCTGGGCCTTATGATGTGCGCATTGCCATGCTGGACCCGCGAACGAAAAAACCTGCCATTCGTTTTGCAAATGAAGGACGGCTGGAGGACGGCTGGTACGCGATGGGTTCGCTGAACGTGCAGGGCAAATGAAGATTGCGCTGCTACGCGGATTGCTTGTTGTGATGGCGCTGAGCTGCCTGACCGCCGCCGCAAGTGGGCAAGATGTCCCCCCGAGGGATGCGTTTCAGGTTTTGCGGCAGCCGCCGTCCGGCCCGAGCATTACGCCTTTTCTCAAATACCAACTCGATCTGGCTTGGCGGCAGGATGAAGACCGGTTGCGAACATGGGAAGCGATTCGCACGGAAAGCGATCTGCTGAAACTTCAGGCAGAGATACGGGAAAAACTTTTGCAGATGATCGGCGGCTTGCCGGCGGAGAAAACAGAACTGCACGCAAAGATTACTGGCACGATCCGGATGAATGGATATTCCATCGAAAAAGTGATTTTTGAGAGTTTGCCCGGTGTGTATGTGACTGCGTTGGTGTACGCGCCCGAGGACCGTGCGGAAAAACATCCGGCTGTTCTCGTGCCTGCCGGACACGCGACAAACGGGAAAATTCACTATCAGGGCCTCAGTCAGCGGCTTGTCCAGCGAGGTTATGTCGTGATCGCCTGGGATCCCGTTGGGCAGGGCGAGCGCAGTCAATTTTGGGATTCGAAGACTGGGAAGAGCCGCTACAACCTGGTGTGCGGTGAACATGCGGTGCTGGGAAACTTGGCGTATCTGGCCGGGGCGAATCTGGCGCGTTGGGAAATTTGGGACGGTATGCGCGCCGTGGATTATCTCTTGACGCGCCCCGACGTGGACTCGGAAAGGATCAGCATCACCGGAACCAGCGGCGGTGGTACGCAGACAGCATTGATTGGCGCGCTCGATCCGCGAATCAAAGTGATCGTTCCTTCGTGTTACATCAGCTCGTTGCCCATGCGCATGGCCAATCGAATTTTCGTGGATCCGGACAGCGATCCAGAGCAGGACTTGTACGGAATGATTTCGAATGCCGTTGATCACGCCGGTCTGCTGTTGCTGATGTATCCGCGGCCGGCGATGGTGGCGTCGGCGGTACTCGATTTTTTCCCAATTGAAGGCGCGCGCAAAAGTTTTCGGGAAGTGCAACGGACTTATGAGAAATTTGGGAAGGGCGATCGCGTGGCCATGGCCGAGGGTTATCACAAGCATGAATACTCGGCGCAGAATCAGGAAGCCGCGCTCGATTTCCTGGACAGATTCAACCGGATGCCTGTCCGGCACGAGCTTGCGGAGCCAAAAGAATTGCCGGATGCGGAATTGCTCTGTACATCATCGGGACAAGTGATGCTGGACCAAAAAGATGCGCGCTCCCTGCTGGACGTGATTCGCGAATACTACGAAGAGCGTAAAGCGAAATCGAATACCAGCTTGGCGAAGACATATCGAGCCGGTCAGCGGAACGTCGATGAGTGGAGTTTGGCTGAGTTCAAAGGTGCGCCGCCGGGCGAACGCCAAATCACTTGGGAAATGCGTGGTTCCACATTGGTTGACGGCATTACCGTTGATAAGTTCCTGCTGCGTTACGAACGCGATCTGCAGATGCCGCTGGTATTCGTTCACAAAGGTAGAGACCCGAATAGGCAAATACTTTTGTGGTTTCGTGAAGGCGGAAAAGCTGGCCCTTTGGATTGGCAAGTGCTGCAGAAACACTTGCAATCGGGTTATGACATCGTGACGTTTGATTTCCGCGGGCTCGGCGAAACGCGCATGGCGTTTACCGCGGCTTCGCCGGACAATCCAAATCCCAGTGAACTGGATTTCGATGATGGTTACACTAATTCGCTCTCGGGCGTGCTGGCAAACCATGTTTACAACTCGCTGCTGATTGGGCGGCCTTATTTTTTCGAGATGATCGAGGACGCCGAGGTTGCGAGGCGATTTGCGACAGGATCGCTGCAGCGACAAGTTTCGGCGGTCACCTCGCCAGATAATCGGTACACCCTGGCGGCTGCCATCGCCGAAGTCCTGCCTGGCATCAAATTGTTGCCCGAGCCGGATGTGAGCCCCCTGAAATGGTCGGACTTGGTGGAACGAAAGCAAGAAATGTGGCCAATACAACTTCTGTTACCGGGCGGGGCGTACATCCATTGAGTCGGCGCACTGAATTGGCCGGGCGAGCAAAGCTAATTGACAAAACAAAGGATTCCAAAGCGGCTGGGGACGTGAAACGTTGTGCCCTCCGGAATCGTGCTCCAAGCAAGGAATCTTCGTTGCGGATCGAGACCCTTTCCCGCCGCGCGAAAGAAATTGACGCGCCACGCCATGCCTGGTTTGATACCTATGACTTTTATAGAAGAAAGAGGGATTCGCATTTCGGCATTCCAGAGGTGATGGCTCACATCAACGCGCGCAGCGTGCGCGAAACCTGAATTCCAGGACGCGTCGTGATTCGGCTTTTCGCCTCGCGTAATTTCCAGGTCAACCCACTGATTGTTGGGCGCGATTTCAAATTCGTAATAGTGCAGCAGCCGCTCGGGTTGCGGATTCAGGAAGACCTCAGCCACGTCACGAGTCCATAGCTCCCAGCGTTCACGGGAAATATCCTCTCCTTCAAAAACATTCAAGACATCGTAGTTGCAGATGAAAACGAAATAGACATATTTATCCGACCAGCTAGCCGCCACACGAGTCCGGTTCTCTGGATACTTGTCCTTGCCGGACATGCTTTTTTCAAATTGCGCCCACTGTGCTTTTTGCCAAACTTTCTTGCCCAGATTTGCGTCGGGCACGAAATCTTCCGATATATGCTTGGCTTGCAGAGCCACTTTGCTGGAATAACTTTGGGTGCTGCTCACCGGCCCTTGCGCGAAAACGACGGCCGCGGGAGGAACCAAAGAAAGAATTGCCACTATCAAAATGCGAAACGATCTGGCTATCATCCTTGTTCCTCCGCCAATGCTTTTCTGGCCGCGAAATCTTAATGCAATCCGACCGATTCTATGCCACTTTTGACAGACGAAAGTAAACGATATAAAAGGAAGGCAAACGAAATAACAAGGGCCGCAGTGGAAATGCGAACCGCCTTCTGGAGAATAGGATGAGCAAAATTGGACGGCGGCAATATTTGGAGATCATGGGATTCTTGTTGACCTCCCCATCTCTTCCTGCGATCAAGCCCGGCGCGCAAGTGAAATCGCCGAACGGCGCCGGCAAGATGAAGCTGGACCTTTCCGAGTTTCAGCCGAAGAGCATGTTGCACGCGGCGGAAAGCAAAGTTCCTCGCTCCCGTTATCCAGTCATCGATGTTCATACCCATCTCAGTTTCCGCGCAAAGCTGGTCAACGGAGTTGGAATTGGCGATTCGATGGACTTTCTTACGACTCCGGAGAAAACTCTGCCCGTAATGGACCGCAAGAACGTCCGCATGATGGTCAATCTAACGGGCGGCGCAGGCGCGGGGCTGGAGGAAGCGATCGAGAAGTTTCAAAGATCTCATCCCGGCAGATTTGTGACCTTTGCGGAACCGCTGTGGGACCGGACAAACCAACCTGATTACAGCAAGATACAAGCGGACGCAATCGAACGCGCAAAAAACGCCGGCGCGCGAGGGTTAAAAGTGCTCAAGACTCTCGGCCTCTACTTGCGCGAGAATGTGACCTCTGGAGCCTTGATAAAGATTGACGATCCGCGTTTCGACTCGATGTGGGCTGCATGCGGAGCCCTCGGTATTCCAGTGGCGATTCACGTGTCCGACCCGGAAGCTTTTTTCCTGCCAACCGATCGCTTTAATGAGCGATTTGAAGAACTGAACAATCATCCGGACTGGTCGTTCTATGGGCGGGACTTTCCAAGCAACCAAGAGCTGCTAGAAGCGCGCAATCGTGTTCTAGCGCGCCATCCAAAAACACAGTTTATTTTATTGCACGTCGGGAATGACGCGGAAAATCTTGCCTATGTCAGCGGCTGTATGGACCGCTTCGCGAACGTTACGGTGGAACTGGGAGCCCGAATTGGCGAACTTGGGCGTCAGCCGAGGGCGGCGCGGAAGTTTTTCGATAAATATCAGGACCGCATCCTTTTCGGAACGGATGCTGTGCCCAATGGAACAGATACTCCGCAGCAGATATTCGGCGACGAACTGTACGAGATCTATTACAGGTTTTTGGAGACGGAGGACGAATACTTTGATTACGCCCCCGCGCCAATTCCTCCGCAAGGCCGCTGGCGAATTTACGGCCTCGGGTTGCCTGACGGTATTCTGAAGAAGGTCTACCACCAGAATGCCGCGCGGCTACTTAAGCTCGAAATGTAATGCGAGAATGTGCTTGGGAGCCTGGGCTCAAACACGTTGACAAAGTGCACGATTTCTGCCAAAAAGAAAACGAAACAATGTTAAAGAAAGAAAAAGAAAGTAAGAGATGGTATTTCTGGCCCAATTGATCTTGGCGGCTTTGGCCCTGACGTCATCCGATGGTAACCGCCCGGGCGACTTTACCATTGTCGGTCCCGGAGGGGGCGGGGCAATGTTTCACCCCACGATCAGCCCTCACGACGCCGAGACAGTTCTGGTGAGCTGTGACATGACGGGAGCTTATATTAGCCACAATGGCGGGAAGTCGTGGCGAATGTTCAACTTGCGCGGCGTGGTGGAGTTCTTTGTCTTCGATCCGAATGACAAGAACGTGATTTATGCTCAGGCTACCGGACTTTGGCGCAGCTCCGACAATGGCGAAACGTGGAAGCTGGTCTACCCGAAGGCTTCAGCCATTAAAGCAATAAAAATGGACTCGGATCATTCGGATGAGGATATCATTGCCGACCCTGATCCGCTTTCCACAATTTTTGCGATGGCTATTGATCCAGAGGGCTCCGAAACATTTTATGTGACTGCTGGAAACCGCGCAAAGGGCAATTTTGGCGTTTTCATTTCCAGAGACGCGGGAGGGTCGTGGAGCAAACTTGCTGATCTGCCAGACCTGGCCAGTAAGATTTGGGTGGATCCTCATTCGCCGAAGAAAGATCGTACGCTCATAATTGCAGGTCCTCACTTTCTGGCTAAAGAGACTTCCACGCAGACCAGCAAATTGCCACTGCCTTCCGGTAAGAACTTGACGGACATCTCCGTAGGTTTTTCATCGAGAGGGAAGCCAATCTTCTATGCGATTGAAGATGAAACGGCCTTTGTTTCCGAGGACGATGCAACCACTTGGCGGAAGGTGACCCTCGGCGAGGGTGCAATTAAGACTCGGGCTATCGCGACCAGCGTGAAAAATCCCGAAACCGCTTACGTCTCTTACCGAAATCTTGAAGAGGCTGGCGTGAAGTACATGGGAGTGGCCAAGACGACCGATGCGGGGAAAACGTGGAAGCCGGTCTGGAAAGAAGTCAGTGATGAGGCGGGCAAAGCGGGCGCCAATATCCAGGATGCCTGGATCACCGAACGATTCGGTTCCGATTGGGGTGAAAACCCATTGGCATTAACTGTGGCCGACCAGGACCGGAATCTCGCTTACGGCACGGATTTGGGAAGGACCATGCGTACCACGGACGGTGGCGCCACGTGGGTTGCGGTTTATTCGAAAACAGTTGACCACAGTGGTTGGACGAGCGCTGGACTCGACGTGACGACTACCTATGGCTACCACTTCGATCCGTTTGATCAAAAGCGCCAATTTATCTCAACCACCGATATTGGACTCTTTCGTAGCGAAGACGGCGGCAAATCCTGGATTAGCTCGACGAAGGGTGTGCCCAAGGATTGGCTGAACACGACTTACTGGATTGTCTTCGATCCACAAGTCAAAGGCCGCGTGTGGAGCGTCAACAGTTGGACGCACGATTTGCCGCGTCCCAAAATGTGGAGACGCACGGGAATTTCGAAATACCGCGGAGGCGTTTGCATCAGCGTGGACGGCGGGCGTACCTGGACGAAATCGAACGACGGGATGGAGCAAACAGCGGCTACATACATTTTGTTGGATCCAACCAGTCCCGTGGACGCGCGCATTCTTTACGTGGCCGGTTTCGGTCGAGGCGTTTACAAGAGCGTGGATGGCGGAAAAACTTGGGCGCTGAAGAATGCCGGAATCACGCAGAAAGACCCATTTGCATGGAGAATCGTTCGCGATAGTAAGGGAACTCTATATGTGTTGGTCGCTCGCCGTTCAGAAGACGGGAGCATTGGCTCGGAGGGCGACGGCGCGTTGTATCGTTCCACCGATGGCTCTGAGCACTGGATGCCGGTCGCCATGCCCGAAGGCAGCAACGCCCCGAATGGCCTGGCAGTTGATCCCGATGATGCAAACCGGCTTTACCTGGCAACGTGGGCGCGCGCTGCAGGTATCCACGGAGATGGCGGCGGAATCTTTCTTTCAGAGGATGCAGGCAAGACCTGGCTGCAAGTTCTGGATCGCGACCGGCACGTTTACGACGTGACCATCGATCCGCGCAACTCCAAAATACTCTACGCGGCTGGGTTTGAGTCGTCCGCGTGGCGGTCGTCCGATCGCGGCGAGCACTGGACGCGCATTCCCGGCTTTAACTTTAAGTGGGGACACCGCGTCATTCCGGATCCTCAGGATTCGCGAAAAGTGTACATCACTACTTTTGGTGGAGGCGTATGGCACGGCGCCATCACGGATGATAATCGGCCGGTGGACATCGCCACGCCAGCCCTGCAGCCGGGAAAATAGCGGAGAAGAGGGCGGTTGAAGGAATGCAAAGGACTTCATGGACCCGAGTTCGTTACTGACGCAGGAGGAGTGGCTGAGTTCGCTGACTGGCACTCAACGGAAAGCGGCGCTGCTATTCAGCAGGCCCGTAGCTCAGCAACGAGAGATCGGATATTTTCACACTCTAAAGGAAATCTGTCAGCAGCCCTGGACCTGGTTGCGCACTTGCGAGCGGATGATGGCCCTGCGCGACTCCTTGCGCAACGTCGTGAAAGGTATGAATGTTGTTGCCTTCACAGGTTCGGGCAGCTCGGAGTATGCCGGCGATTGCGTGCGAATTCCTTTGCAAAGGGAATTGGGAATCGGCGTCGAGTCCATCAGCGCAGGCGACCTACTTATCCAGGGCGCAAATGCTTTGCCCAGCAGCAGGCCAGGATTGTTGGTGTCTCTCGCCCGGTCGGGAAACAGTCCGGAAAGCGCTGGCGTAGTAAAAGCTCTGGTCGATTCACAGCCGGGCTATCGGCATCTGGTTGTGACCTGCAACGAGAATGGAACGCTCGCGACAGCGTGGACCAAGCATGAAAATGTGCAAGTGATGGTTCTTCCGCCGGAAACGAACGACGAAAGTCTGGTGATGACCAGCAGCTTCACAAACTTGATGCTCGCAGCTCGTTTTTTGGGAATGCTCAATCAACCCGAGAGATATAGGAATTTGTGCGTGTCCCTCAGCAATATCGTCCAAAAATTACTCGTCGAGAATTTCGACAAACTGGCCAGGGTCTCCACCACGGAGTTCCGGCGCGCCGTCTTTCTGGGGAGTGGCACTCGGTATGCCGCTTCCCGCGAAGCTGCGTTGAAGATGCTCGAGATGAGCTCCGGCCGGATCACCACCGTTTGCGAGACCTACTTGGGTCTTCGTCATGGCCCAATGAGCTTCGTTCATGAAGATACGCTGATTGTCTGTCAGTTGTCGTCGGACCCGATTGCTCGGTCCTATGAGCTGGATCTGTTGGCTGAACTCGATCGAAAAAAGTTGGGCCTGAGCAAAGTCATTGTTGGTGAAAACGTTCCGGCGGCGGTGTTGCGAACCGGAGATGAAGCGATCGAATGTCCCGGTCTCACGAAACTAGGCGACGACGATGCAACTATAACTTTCGTCGTTGTTGCCCAATTGCTCGCTTTCTTCAAATGTCTGGAAGAAGGGCTCCAGCCCGACTCCCCCTCCGAGGGCGGCGTGATCAATCGAGTGGTGGAAAGTTTTCCGTTGCACACACATTCTTAATGGTTGCTGTGCTCTGGGATGTCTGCGACCGAACCTCCAGGTGAACACGATGCTGCGGAAATTGCTCCTGTTTGCGTTATCCGTTTTCGCGACTCCGCTGTATGGCCAGGTAAAAGTATGGGAAGACGTCCTGGAAATTCCGGTTTACGAAGAGGGCGCTCCCGATCCGAATCCCTCATTCGACCAGTTCGCGCAAGGGCGCTTTAGTTATCCGTACACGCTTCGAAAGGAGATTGCTGGTCAAAGAGAAGTCCACAAATTGCGCGCGCTCTATTTTGAAAACGAGTATCTGCGGTGCTCGGTTCTCCCGGACATCGGCGGCCACGTTTACACCTGCATAGACAAGATCAACGGGCAGCCGATGTTCTACGCCAATCCCTCTATCAAGAAGGCGCGGATCGGCTATCGCGGCGCTTGGGCCGCTTTCGGTGTCGAATTCAACTTTCCTGTTTCCCATAACTGGATGTCCATGTCACCCGTGGACTTTGCCTACGCTTCTCATGAAGATGGCAGCGCTTCCATTACCGTGGGAAATGTGGATCGCGTCTACGGGATGGAATGGACGGTTGAACTGATTCTCCGTCCTGGTTCGACGGTCCTCGAACAACGCGTAAGACTCTGCAATCGCAGTGATGTGCGGCACCGCTTTTATTGGTGGAGCAACGCCGGCGTCCAGATTTGGGATGATTCGCACATCGAATACCCAATGCGGTTCGCCGCCTCGCACGGCTTCACGGAAGTTCAGCCATGGCCGGTCGACGCCGCAGGAAAAGACCTGAGCATCACCAAGAATCAGACCGATGGCCCGGTCTCGGTCTTTGTCTATGGCAGCCGCGAGAATTTCATGGGCATCTGGCATCCCCACACAAATGCCGGCACCGTACATTTCGCCGAGTACGCGCAATTGCCCGCCAAAAAGATCTGGTCCTGGGGTGTAGACGCGGACGGTTTGGATTGGAGGAAAGCGCTTTCCGATAACGACAGCGCGTACGCGGAAGTACAAGGGGGCCTGTTTCGCAACCAAGAGACTTACGCATTCCTCGAACCGCGCCAGCACATCGACTTCTCCGAATATTGGATGCCTGTGCGCGGCACGGGCGGAATCTCGCGCGCCAACCTTTCCGGAGTCGTCCATCTCAGTCGCGAGAAAGACGCTCTGACCGTTGCGCTCAATGTAAACCAAAGTATTCGAAACGCCGTGATTCAGTTACGGGGCGCAGCCAACCTTGCATTTAACGAGAACACGGACCTCTCTCCGAAGACGACTTGGACTAAAAAAATCCCACTTCCGAATCCCAATCACAAATATCTATTCGAATTGAAAAATCAGGACGGAGTTGTCCTTCTCTCCCAAACGGAAGATGAATACGACTGGCTTCCCGAATCTGAGATAAAGGTTGGTCCACAAACCAACTTTCAGATTCCGGAGGAAAGCAACCGCACCGAAGACGACTGGCTGCAGGCCGGCAAAAACGAGGAATTAAACGGCGATTTGCTTTCGGCTGAGAACACTTATCAAAAAGCGTTAAAACAGTATCCCGCCGGATTCGAACTGCTGAAAGCTGCGGGCCGGCTCGAGGCGACCTTGCAGCGCTATGAAGAAACCGCATTACGCCTTCAGTCTGTCCACGATCGAGATACTTCGGATCCGGAAATTTCCTACTATTTGGGAATCGCTCTCGAGGGGATAGGCGCAGATCAACGTGCAATCGACGCCTATGAATCGGCGTTGCGATCACCATCCTATCGTGCCGCGGCAGCTTTGCGGTTGGCAGAAATGAAGGCGCGCCACGGCTCTCTTGCAGAAGCTGCATCTTTCATCGCGGAAAGTCAAAAAGCCGCGCCGGATGACCAGCGCGTTTTGGAAGAACAAATCGTCATCCGCAGGGCACACGGACAACATGAGATCGCGTCAGCACAAGCGGGAGATTTGCTTAAGCATTTCCCGACCAGTGACCTTCTGCTCGAAGAAGCGGGCCGTCCCAATCTTCAGCACCTGGCCGCGGACCCGTATCGCGTTATCCGGATCGCTTCTCAGTACGCTGGCCTGGGGCTTTATCGCAAAGCCTTGGAGATTCTTTCGCGCGAGTATCCGCCCGTCGCCCCCGATCAGGCCGAACCCGGAACAACATTGCCACAGAAGAATCCGCTCGTTCTCTACCTCTCAGGCTACTATCGCGAGAAGTTGGGCGAAGCCGGAGCCAATGACTATGCGCTGGCCTCGCAGCTTTCCACCCTCTATGTTTTTCCGAGCACACCAGAAGAAAAGTTGGCGCTGGAAGCGGCGCTACGCTCAAATCCCGCGGATGCAACCGCGCATTCTCTCCTCGGTACGTGGTATTTCGCGCGCTCCAAAACTCCCGAAGCTTTGCGCGAATGGAAAACGGCGCGACAGTTGGGCGCGCGCATTCCAGCACTGGAAGCTAGTCTCGGCTTGGCGCTGCTCCATGAAATGCATGATTTTCCGGGAGCTGTTGACGCCTTCAAAAAGGGAATAACAAACGATCCAAAAAACATCGAGAATTACTTCGGCGCCGCTGCCGCGATGACGCTGCTCGGAGCTTCCGCCGCGGACCGCGTCAAGACTCTTGAACGTTACCCGAACTTAAAAGAGATACCGAATTCCCTTGTTTACGAGTTGGCCTTGAACCGGGCGGAATCGGGAGACTACGAAGGCGCCGTCGTTCTCTTCCAGAATCGATTCTTCGGGCGGGAGGAAGGCGGCACGAATGTCAGGCAAGTGTGGATCGAAGTGAGGTTGCAACAAGCTTCCGGTTTGGCCAAAGCTGGGAACTGCCAAGCCGCGCTGCCCATTGCCGATCGCTTAGGGGCGCCCGTGCCTAAGCTCGACTTTACCGCCGACGGACTCACGCCCTTCCTCGAATCAAGCCGAACCAATTACCTGCTCGGAGCAATCTACGCGGCTTGCGGAAAAAGTGAACAAGCAGCCGCACATTTTGTGCAAGCTGCAACAGCGAGTGGGATCTCGGAAGTTTTGTGGGCTTGGGCCGCTTCACGAAAACTTGAGAACTACGACGATAAGATTTGGCGGGATCGCCTGTCGGCCGCAGCGTCGCGGGCGGAGAAACAGCTCCCAAGTGCGAGCAACCGCCGATCCTGGTCACTCTATGTGTTGGGTGCCCTAATCATTGCGGCTGGAAATGCAACTCAAGGCAACGAACTCTTGCGTCAGGTCTTTTTGTTCCCCGATGCCGGACTTTCTCACCATCTTGCGCGCCTGGCGCTTGCTGGAGCTACACCTCGATAACTTCAATGCCTTTTTCCCGCAAGCCCTCGGTGAACTCTGGCGCGGCCCGCTTGTCCGTGATCAGCCTGCGAATTCGATCAAATGGCCCGATCTTGGAGACGCTTCTGCGCCCTAGCTTGCTGAAATCCGCTACCACGTTTACTTCTTTCGCCGAGCGGATCATCACGTTGTTTAGCTGCGCCTCTAAAACATCCGGCGTTGAAGGACCATTTTCCAGATCGAATCCATCGACGGCTAGAAACAGGCGATCCGCGTGAAAGTCGTTCATCATGGCTTCTGCTTGTGGGCCAACGAACGAGCAAGAGATCGGCCGCAATAGACCTCCGATCATCATCAGCGAAATGCCGACGTGGTCCGCCAGCTCCGCTGCGATATTCAGCGCGTTGGTGATGACGGTCAGCGATGGCAATTTGAGTTTCTTCAGATGCCGCGCGATCTCGGCGGTGGTCGATCCCGAGTCGAGGATGATGGTTTCTCCGGCTCGCACAAGTTCGGCGGCCGCTTTCCCGATCCGTACTTTCTCGATGTGGTGCAGGGTTTCCTTTGTTCGCAAGGGAAAATCTTGTGTTGCTTCTAGTCGCCGCACGGCTCCCCCGTGGGAGCGTACGATTGCGCCGATGGAGGCAAGCGCGTCCAGATCACTTCTGACGGTTACGGCGGAAATAGAGAACCGCTTGATTAGATCAACCACGGTTACTTGACCGTTTTGATCCACTAAATCCAACAGGTTTCTACGGCGCTGTTCTGTTAGAAGGCGAGCTCGAGGAGACATACACCTTTTCCGACTCAATTATTGCGTTTTTCTTCGAATAAGGTCAAATCTGAAAGTATTCTACGTCAGATACTTTCGTATGCTTTCGCTTGCAGGCTAATTCTCTGTTTCTTGTTGCGTTTACTTTCTTATCGTGGTACATCCCTCTCAGGGTGAGTACGGGGGGAGGTCCTCTTTGCGATACAGAGCGGCAACTGCATTTATATGGCTTTTCTTGGTTTTGGCATCAGCAGCTTTGTCTTTCGGGCAAGGCACCGATTTGGGCACTGTTCGTGGCACCGTGACGGATTCAACAGGAGCGGTAATCGTCGGAGCAAAGGTCACGGTGACAGATGCTCTCACAAACACTGACCGCACAACGCAAACCAACTCTCAAGGAAGCTATCAACTTTTCGGCTTGAATGCCGGGACCTACCGGGTGACGGTGGAAGCGCCCGGGATGACAAAAGGCGAGGTCATAAATGTCGTCCTGAATGGCAGCGACGTTGCAACGGCGGACGTTATGCTTAAGGTGTCCTCGTCGCAGGCTAGCATCGTCGTGACCCAGGAGGCGCCGGCGATCAACACCGAGGATCAGGCCATAAGTCAAACATTAACGAACGGGGCGGTGGTTGAACTTCCGCGCGACAGCCGCGACGTCTATTCCTTCCTCTATTTGAATCCCAATATTACCCAGGGATCCGCGGATGGAGAGTTCAAGTTTCTTGGGGCCCAGAGCTACGGTGGAAGTTTCTCGATTGATGGCCAGCGTTCCAACGGCGGCATCTTCGGAGAACCGACTTCCAGCAAGCCCTCGCTGGAAGCCGTCGGCGAGGTCAACATTCTTACCACGGACTTTAGCGCGGAATACGCCGGGGTGGCGAACATTCGTGTTTCGACGAAACGCGGCGGTTCCGAATACCACGGTTCCGCCGTTTACAACAACAAGAACTCGGCGCTTGCTGCGTGGACTCTCGACGATTTGAATGGCAAAGCCAATTTCGCTCCGACTGCGTTCGAGAGCAAGTATCCCAACCCCTATTTCAATACCAACGACATCGGCGGCTCGTTTGGTGGACCGATCCCGCATGTGAAAAAAACCTGGTTCTTTATGGCGTATGAACGCGACTACGACGTGAACACGGTAAAATTTCAATCGAGTACCGTCCCCCACCCTGATCTGTACACAGGAAACTTCTCGGCAATTGCTCCGGCGAAGCGGCCGGCTGTGCCGAATTCCATCCTTTCGCAAATGACGGCGCAAGAAATCGCCGACGACACGGACAGCAGCACGGGAACGGTGCGTTTCGTCACGATTCCTTCCCGGCTGCTGAACTCGAGTACGCATGCAATGATCAATACTTATTTCCCAAAGATCGGGATTGGTGCGCCGATCAACTCCTCGAACGGCAGAATCATCGGCGGTTATCAGACCATTCTGCCTGGCCGCTCCACACTGGACACCGGAGTCCTCCGATTGGATCACGATTTTTCAGAACGGGATCACCTCTACGGCGTTTACAACATTTCCTCACAAATCAGCGAGCAGAATCCGGTGGTCAACCCCTACACAGGCTTGGGCCTGATCCAAGTGGATCGGCGAAACAACACAATAGCGCTTTCCTACTCGCATATGTTTTCCACGAACTTTGTCAACGAACTTCGCGGCGGCTTCAATCGCGAAAACAAGTTGCAACACAGCAACACTACGCTTCAGGGATTCCTTTCGAGCATTGGTTTTGACGACAGTGATATCAATGCTTACGGCGCTGTGACAGGCCCCTTTGCGCTTTCCACCTTCGGACATCCCGCGGTGAATTTTAGCGGCACGTTCGCCACGTTCACAAACGGCGGAAGAAACACTTTCCGCCCGCTGGACCAGCACCTCATGACATACGGAGACACTCTCACCTGGGTTCACGGTAAACACACTTTCCGGATGGGCGGAGACATGGTCTATGACTCGGCTCAGGATGGCTTTGCCTTGAATCGCGGAAACCCGCGTGGCTCGATGACCTACACGGGAACAGGGTTGACCCCGTTCACCAACTTCCTGCTGGGCTTGCCTCCAAGCAGCGTGAGTACCGTGTCGGAGCCGCGGCCCCCCATGGACGTTCATAATTGGGAGAACGGGTTCTTTTTCGAGGATGCCTGGAAGTTGAGCTCGCGCATCACCCTGAATTTGGGTCTGCGCTATGAACTCATCACTCCGTTTATCGACAAGAATGATCTGATCGCCAACTTCGATCCCAATTTTGTCAATCCTTCGACCGGACAGTTGGGCCGCTTCGTAATTCCATCCAACAAGACTCTCAAATTTCTCGATCAACGCATCATCAACTTTGGCTACGTACTGGCCTCCGACTCCGGCTTGGATGTAGGGCGCGGTGTGGTGCGCACTGACAAGAACGATTGGGCCCCGCGAGTCGGAATCGCCTGGCGCATCGGCCAGAATTCCGTAATCCGCGGCGGATACGGTATCTACTATCCGACGTCTGCAGCGCAGGGCATTCGCGATCCCATCGCCACCAACCCTTTCAACCAAGCCGTTACGAAAACCAACACTTCGGTTCCGTTCGACGGTTGGCCGGGGAATGGGGCGCATGGCTTCAGTCCTCTGACCGGTGGCGCGATACGGGCCACCGGCAACACTCCCGCGGTGAACGTCGTGCCGTTCGATATTCACCAACCGCGGATCCACCAGTACAACGTCACGTATGAGCGCGAAATCGGCTGGGGCAGCGCGGTTCGCTTCTCCTATCTCGGTTCAACCATGCACGGTCTGATCGCAGGCAAGGACTTGAACGAAATCGCTCCGAGCGACACTCCGTTTGGTACCAGCACGGGAGACGGCGTCACTGCCTGCGATCCGGTAGACGCGGCCGATTGCGAACTCTCGGCTGCAGATCTGGCTCGATATCGCTTTCCGACACTCGGCGACTTTGTACTGAGCTACGGGAACTATGGCCACGCGCAATCGAACGCATTTCAGACGCAAGTCGAACGTCGCTATAAGAACGGCCTTATGTTCATGGCCTCATATACGTATCTGGACCAGAAATCTACCGCGCTCGACACGGGGAATTCCAGCCTCGGTGGCATTACGTACAATCCCTTTCAGCCTGACAGCGACTATGGAATTGATGGATACATTTCGCACCATCGTTTCGTCGCTTATGGCATTTACGAACTGCCGGTGGGCAAAGGGCGTAGATTCGGTGCCCACATCTCTCGTGCCGCCGACTTGATTGTTGGCGGTTGGCAAACCACATTCAACATGTTCGCCAAGTCCGGAACCGGCTTTACTCCTTTTTGGACCTGTGATAACTGCACAAATAGTGACGCGCCTGTGCTGCCCGGCAATATTGGAGTCACTTCACTCGACGCCGTTGGTGACTTCAATGCCGAGCCTTCGTACCGGCCTATCGTCCTCGATAACAATTTCAAGCACAAGAATGGAGACCAGATCTGGAATCCGGATTCCTTCGCGCCGCCTACAGTAGGAGCGGACGTCTTCATTAATCCTCAGGTGGCAAAGCGCAACATGCTTTGGGGACCAGGGACGTGGGGCGTAAATCTGGGTTTACATAAGGACTTTCATTTGACCGATCGTATTGGTGTTCAGTTCGGTGCGGACGTCGATAACCTCTTTAACCATCCGTTGTTCTCACCGAACGCTGATGCAGGCGGTGGCGGCGGAGAATTCGCCTGGTTGGGCTCTTTCACGGTCCGCGTTGATCCGAACACGCTCAAGGTTTTGCCGATCGCCCCGGGAGACATAACACGCAATGACAATTTTGGCCGTCTGATCAGCAGTTTTAGCCAGGAGGGCATCGACAGCCGCCGCACGGTCCGCTTGCGACTGCGCATCACGTTCTAGTTCCAAGGGTCGTGGGCGGCCGGGCTACAGTCCATCGCAACATGATCTACCCGCGCTTTGCAGGCAAATGTCGAGTGTAATCAATGACTTGAGGGTTGGAATCAGTTAGATAGACTGCGTCTGGCTGGGAACCTTTGATATACCAAAGAGGCCCTCCCAAAATGGGACTTCTGGCCCAGAATAACTTCCGGTTAGGCCGCTCACTCGGGCGCAATCGCCAAGGTGCCGCGGAGCAACTCGCCGCTTCGACAACCAACCGGCTAAATGAAACGAACAAATTCCAGTTTGACCCAATTCGCGGGACCGGACGGGCGTGCAGGCTAGTCGTCGACCAGCGCGAGATTCAATTTGCACCCAAATTTTATTTCTGAGGCCGCTGAAGACATCCTCTACAATTGTCTTACTGGAACAGGGGAGATTGTCTCCGAGTGGATTGTGGCTCAGCGGCGTCGCTAAGCTCCACGCACACGTTTTCCTTGTATGCTTTCGGACCAATTGAGGTGGTTTATGACGATGGTGAGCCGGACAACGCCGGTCAAGCAAAGTACGCTGACGGTACCGGAGAGAGTGCCCGTGCAACCAGTTGCGGCGCGCAACATCTCAGTGGATGCGTATCGCGGGTTGGTCATGCTGTTGATGATGGCGGAGGTGTTGCAGTTTTCGCGTGTCGCTGAGTCGTATCCAACGAGCCTGTTCTGGAAAATCTTGGGTTTCAATCAGACTCATGTGGAGTGGTTTGGCTGCTCTCTGCACGACACGATTCAGCCGGGGTTCTCTTTCCTTGTCGGTGTGGCTCTGCCGTATTCCATTGCCAGCCGCATCGCGAAGGGTGCGCGCTTCAAGGAATTATTCTTTCACGCGATGTGGCGTTCACTAGTGTTGGTCGCGTTAGGCGTATTCCTGCGCTCCATGGACCATTCCATGACGTATTTCACGTTTGAAGATACGCTCTCGCAGATCGGGTTCGGATACCCGTTCTTGTTCGTCCTCGGATTCCGTTCATCGGAAGCGGGACGGGCGAAGTGGGCATGGGCAGCACTCTGCTTAATTCTCGTGGGATATTGGCTGGCGTGGGCCGCGTATCCGGCGGCACCCACGAATTTCGACTGGCAAAGCGTGGGTGTTCCCGCGACGTGGAATGCGCAGCACAACTTTACGGGATTCGCCGCGCACTGGAACAAGAACTACAATTTCGGAAATCGTTTCGACCAGTGGTTCCTAAACCTCTTCCCGCGGGAACATCCCTTCATGTACAACTCCGGTGGATACCTCACGCTCAGTTTCATTCCCACCCTGGGCACAATGATCCTAGGCCTGATCGCGGGACGTTGGTTGCTCGAATCCCGGCCCAAGATCCCCATGAAGAAGTTGCTGATTGCCGGAGTGTCGGGGATTGCGCTGGGATTGGCACTCCATTATTCGCACATTTGCCCGGTGGTGAAGCGAATCTGGACGCCGTCCTGGACCATCTTCAGCGGAGGCATCTGCTTCTTGTTCCTGGCCGCGTTCAGTTGGGGGATAGATACGAAGGGTTTCAAAAAATGGGCGTTCCCGCTTCTCGTCATCGGCATGAACTCGATTGCTGCGTATTGCATTGCGCATTTCGCGGAAGGATTTCTGGAAAGCACCTTGCGAATCCACCTTGGTCCGAATTTCTTCCGGTTCGCCGGCGGAGAGCTGGAACCATTTTTTCAGGGCGCGGCGATTCTGCTGTGCTATTGGTTAGTGCTGTTTTGGATGTATCGGCGAAAATTGTTCCTGAAGATCTAGGGTCCTCTTCTGATGTGGGGGCGGCATTAACCCAGTGCGAAATCGCTAAGTCTAAAATGCCGCGCCGCCAAGCTCCCTTCAATTCCTACTCCCTTTCCCGCACCTTTTAGTGACCCGCTTTCCTACGCCTGGCCGTTCGCGAAATCGTACGTCGCGCCGATGGGACGGTTCCGGTAACGGAAATCAAAACACACGTAACGGTCAACGCAACAAACATCTGGAGACGACACTGATCGAAGCGGCCAAGATGGCGCCGCGCAACAGCCGGGAGCTGGCCATGCTCTATGACAAGGAAAAGCAGAAAGGCAATGACAATCGCGCCACGCTGGCGGTGGCAAGAAAGCTGGTGGCCTATCTCATGGCGGTGGACCGTGGGCAGCGCAATTTTCAGGTGGTGGAGACGAGCAACCCAAAATGGCCAGGGAGATACCTGTTCAGAACGCACCTCCGAAACCTGATCTAACTCTACGTCAATAGCAATTGGTCACTCTCGTCGCCAAAGGACTTACAAACAAGGAAATCGCTTCCCACTTGAACCTTTCTGAGTTTACGGTGAGGAATCACATCCATCGAATCTTGAAACAGGTGGACGCCGGGAGTCGGAGCGAAGCCGTTGAAACGATTCGCGCCTACGGCTACCCAATCAGTCCTTGAAGATTCCCTGCCCCTGCGTGTCGAACCGAACTGGATTCTTCTCGTTGGCGATCTCCACTTCAATCTGCCGCAGAAGCGTCACGATCTGCTGCGGCTTGTACTTCTTCATCGGCATATTCTCTCTCATTCCCGCTCGTACAAAAATCGCCGGTCACTTCAGTAACGTGAACAAGCGATGACTTCCACTGAATTTTTGCAGACATCCTCCAAGCCGCAACATCGCTCCCGCGATTCATTGCTGTATAGGTTAGCCGTCCGTAAAACCAGGCAGGAACGAGGGTTGGGGAGGGATGAGAGATACGTAAAAAGCAGTCTTCAGGGGCGCCGGCCTGCTATGAGTGCAGCGAGCGCCTTGCGGACGCTGTCCGCCTCTGGGCTGTCCGGCTTCTCCTTCAAGAACAGCTGAAACTGGGCGATGGCCGCTTCCGGATGATTTTGCATGCTAAGCGCCTTACCGGCCATGATGTGCACTTCCGCGTATTGCTCGTGGTTGCGTAGATCATGGGTACGCTGAACGTCGGCAAGAGCCTTGTCGTATTCCTTGTTTGCGAACTCCGTGCTGGCGAGTAAGGCTACAGCGTCTGGCATGAAGGGACTCACGGCAATCGCTTTCGCCAATAAGGACTCCGAGTCAGCGTAGTTTTGGTCCTGAAGGTCCATGCGCGCCAGATCCACGTAGGCTGGCGAAAAAGAATCGTCCGCTTGGATGGCCTTCGAGAACAACTCTCTGGCTTTGTTGCGGTCCGCACCCTTGATCGCAATCACCCCCAACATGTCATACGCGCGGGCATAGCGTGAATACTGGGCGACGGCTTTTTCGAAGTGCTCTGCGGCCTTCTCCATGTCTCCCTTGGCGTACGCGTCCAGCCCTTTTTTCATTTCGGCGCTCGCCTTTTTGGGAGCTTTTATTTCCGTCACGGAAATGATGGAGGAACCTGGAGTCAATTCGCTGGCCAGCGTTTGTTTCTGAGGTTTGACGTACACGGTCTCCGTGTGCACCATCTCCAGAGAATTAATCTCAAAATACGAAGTCGTAATGGTCTCAATTCCCGTTCCCAACACCGTCAGGCGGTAGGTCCTTCCGTTTAGGACGCGAAATCGCGCGGGCTCCGCTCCCACAATGTGCAGCGTCGCCAGCCTTCCTTGAGGTCCCAGGAGGTCAATCTGGATTTGCGACTCCAGGCTGCGCTCGTCGCTGGTGCGTACGGTCACCAACAAATCACAGTTGGTCCCTGAACCCGTCTGTGCCACGAGGAGGGGCGAGAAGAGCAGGAGGGCCAAAACGAACGCGAGGGATCGAGCGATAATTCCTCCGCCTTCAGCAGCTACTGACAGTAGATACCTTCACCGCTGTCCTGCCCAGATCTCCGGAGATCGCTGTCCAACTACGGAATTTCCAGCAGCTTTCCGGGCAGACCTGCACTTTTCATAGCCACCATTGTGGCCCTGAATCGGACTGAGTTCAACGTACCTGTTTAAAACCGAGGACCGGCGTTCGACACAGCTAGGCCGAATGGAATTCCAATTTAGACAGCATCGTAAGAAACATTCGCTGCTCCCAAGTTTCGTTCGCCCGCCTCGAGTGACAAACAGCCCGCAAAGGAGTTGCCGGACACCTTCAAGACGGCGGCGATTTTAGAACGAACCCGTGGCTCTGCCTATTCAATTAATCTAGAATAGCTTGCTCGTCGGCGTGTGTGAGATCCAGGGCAATCAGACCGAAGACGCATTCTCACACAGAATCTTCCATCATACGGTTTGGGAGGGTCAGTGCTGCGTGGTATGACTCGCCGTGAGTTCCTTGGCCTCCTCGCCGCAGGGAGTGCAGGCGTCCGCGTCGCGCACGCCCAGCAGTCGGGAGGCATGGCATCGCGCGGGGTCCGACCACAGCCGCGCGGAAAACCCTCGGGTCTGCCCTTTCACGCCCGCTTTACAGACGTGGCCGCCCGCGCTGGCCTGCGCGCTCCCGTTATCTACGGTCCCCCGGACCGCATGGATTACATTCTCGAATCCATGGGCTGCGGAGTCGCGTTCCTCGACTACGACAACGACGGTTGGCTGGACATTTTCTTGCTGTCCGGGACGCGCCGTGAAGGGCCGGTGGAGGGAGCGACAAATCGGCTTTACAAAAACAACCGCGACGGCACTTTCGCCGAGGTGACTGCGAAGGCGGGCCTGGTGCGGCAAGGCTGGGCATGCGGCGTGACTGTCGGCGACTACAACAACGACGGTTTCGAGGATCTCTTTATCACGGCGTGGCCCCAAAATGTGCTGTATCGCAACAACGGCGACGGTACTTTTACGGACGTTACGAAAGCGGCGGGCCTACTGCATCCCGGCAACCGCTGGGGCACCGGCTGCACGTGGGTGGACTATGATCGCGACGGCCGCTTGGATCTGTTTGTCTCCAACTACCTCGTTTTCGAGTTCGATAAAATCCCTGCGGCTGGTAAGGACCCCAGCTGTAACTTCAAAGGCGTTCCAGTGAATTGCGGCCCACGCGGCCTAGTCGCGGAACGCCCCATCCTTTATCACAACAATGAAGACGGGACCTTCACAGACGTCACTGCTCGGGCCGGAATAGGGACGGCGCCGCTGGCGTTTGGCTTGACGGCGGTGGCCGCGGATTTGGACGGAGACGGTTGGCAAGACATTTACGTAGCCTGCGATTCTACTCCCAGCGTGCTCTTCCGCAACCGCGGCGACGGTACTTTTGTAGAACAGGGTTTGCTGTCTGGCTTGGCTGTCAACGAAGACGGCAACGAACAGGCCGGCATGGGCATAGCGATCGGCGATTTCGATACCGACGGCCGCCTCGACGCGCTGAAGACCCATTTTGCCGAAGACACCGTGGCTCTGTACCGGAATACGGGCCACCTCGTATTCGAGGACGTCACGCTGAGGTCAGGTTTGGGTGTTGAGACCCGATACGTCGGCTGGGGGAACGGCATCGTTGACTTGGACAACGACGGCCTGCCTGATCTCTTCTGGGTGACGGGAAGCACTTTCCCCGAGGTGGAGCGGAAGCACCCCGAGTTCCCGCACAAGACGCCGCGCGTGCTGTTCCGCAACCTCGGCGGGGGCAAATTTGAAGAGCTGGTGGACCTTGCCGGTCCGGCGATTGCTGAGGCGCATTGCAGTCGTGGCGTAGCGTTCGGCGACTTTGACAACGACGGCGACCTCGATATTCTGATCATGAACATAAATGAACCTCCTTCGTTGTTGCGCAACGACGTGAACGGTACCGGGCATTGGCTGAAGGTGAAGCTCATAGGAACGCGCTCCAACACCAGCGCTATCGGTGCGGTGGTCACCGCGATATACGGCGGGCGGCGGCAAGCGGAGGCGGTGTTGGCGTCGTCGGGATATCTCTCGTGCGGAGATCGCCGCTTGCATTTCGGACTGGGAGCTGCGGAGATGGCGGATCTGGAAATCGCGTGGCCCAGCGGCGCGCGCGAGCAGATAAAGGCCGTCCACGCAGATCAGTTCGTCACCGTGAAGGAGGGTGCGGGAGTCGTGGGGCGGGAGCGATTTGGCGCGTGACACCGATCTTGGCAGCCTTGTTGGCGGTTGCGGCAGGAGCTTTACCGCTCCGCACTGATGAAGCGGAAACGTCGCGGGCGCCGGTCCAGCAAGCGGGAACATCCCAAGCACAGGGTCAGCCGGGAACGTCGAACGCGCCGCCGCAACGATCTGGCGACGAAGCCCACCTCAGCCGCGGCGTACAGCTGATGCAGGACCAGTTGTTCGAGGCGGCGGCGAGCGAATTCGAGAAAGCGCTGGCGCTCAGTCCACAAGATCCGCGGGCACACCTTCAGTACGCGGTCTGCTTGCTGTCATTGGGCCGCAACGAAGAGGCGCGCGTCCAGTTCGTGCAAGTGCGCAAGCTGGCGGGCGAGTCGCGCTACGTCACTTACTATCTCGGGCGGCTCGATTTGCTATCCAACGATTATTCGTCCGCCATCCGGCGGCTTGGCTCGGTGGACGAGGATCCGCCGTTTCCCGACACAGCATTCCACTTGGGGGTGGCATACATTTCCTCGGGCAACGTCGACGAAGGAACCAAGTGGCTGGAGCGCGCAGCCAACCTGCTGCCGCGCGACTATCGCGTGCATTACCGGTTGGCGCGGGCGTACACCAGCGCGGGACGCGAGCAAGACGGGGCTCGCGAGTATGGCCTCTACAGCCAGCTCCGGGACGAACACAAGAACACGGAAAAGGATGTGCGCGCGTGCACAACTGCGCTGCGGACCGAGCCACTGGATACCGCTCGCGAGGCCTGCCATCGCATTTCCGACCCCAACGATCCGGACAAACTTACGCTGCTAGGACAATTATTCGGGGATGCCGGCGCGTTTGCAGAAGCACTTGAGCCACTGAGGCGTGCGGTGCAGCTAGATCCGAATTCGTTCGAGGCGTGGCACAACCTGGGAGTCACGTGCTTTCGCATGAATCGATACCAAGAAGCGCGCGCTCCGCTGGAGAGGGCGGTGGCATTACGTCCCGAATACTACGGCTCGGTGGTGCTTTTGGGGGCCACGCTCTACATGTTAGGTGATGACGACGCGGCGCTGCCCGTGTTGGAGCGCGCGCACCGACTCAACCCAACAGATACGCAGACCGAGGCGATACTGGAGAAGCTGCGAGCGGGTCGGAAGAAAGAATGAAAACAGGGAGGGAGCTGGCACGTCCAGCCAGGACTGGAACTGCCATTCTTTCGAACTATTCTAGTTGTTTCCAGGAACAGCAGAGAGGGGCTTCGCTTATCACAACGTCGGCCAACAAGAAAATTCTCCCCGGGGCGGTCGCGCTGATTCTCCTTTGCATTTTCACCGGGTTTGCACCCGTCCTTCTCCGCGCGCAGCTTTCCACGTACGATCATCTCACCGAACCCGGCTGGTGGCCCCAGCGCGAGCCGACGAGCCGTAAGGAATTTGTGGGTAATGCCGCTTGCGCAAAATGTCACGCCACGATTACCGCCTCGCAAAAAACCACGGCCATGGCGCACACCCTGATGCCCGCCGCAACTGCCGATGTTCTTCATTCACGCACGGATCTCTCTTTCCGCAACGGGAAGTATCTCTATGAGATCAAGACGAAAGGTGCAGCGGCAGAACTTACCGTTACCGATGGCCAGCACACCATCGCCGCGGATCTTTTGTGGGCTTTCGGGACGGGAAAGCTCGGACAATCCTATCTTTTTCTGCGCGACGGCAAGTACCGAGAAACCCGCGTGACCTATTTCAGTTCGTTAAAAAATCTGGACTTTACGCCAACGCGCGCGTTGCTCTCGCCGCGCGATCTCGAAGTAGCCGAGGCCCGGTCCGTGGACATCGATGAAGTCCGCCGATGCTTTGGTTGTCACAGCTTTGGCGCTAACGTCGCGGGAAAGCTCGACACGAGCAAGGCTTCTCTAGGCGTAACCTGCGAAGCCTGCCACGCACCTGGCCTGAACCATGTGCTCGCGATGGAATTCAACCAGTCGGACGATCGTTATGGCGACGAGGAAAGCCGGAAACTCATTTTCAATCCGGGTCGGCTCAGTCCCGGCGACAGTGTCGATTTTTGCGGCTCCTGCCATGGCACATGGATGGACGTCAAGCTCGCGGGCACTAGGGGAATCTCCAACGTCCGGATACAACCTTATCGCCTCATGAGCAGCAAGTGCTGGGGCACTGGGGACAAGCGACTTGCCTGCATTGCCTGCCACGATCCCCACCAACCACTTTCGACAGACGCGGCCGTCTATGATTCGAAGTGCTTGGCTTGCCACGTAAATTCACTGGCTGCCAGGGCAACGAAAGATCATCCGGGAGCGGCTTGCCCGGTTGGCACAAAAGAATGTACGAACTGCCACATGCCGAAGATCGAGATTCCAGAGATGCACACTAGCTTTGCGGACCATCTCATTCGCGTGGTTCGCCCCGGCGCTCCAGTTCCCGACTAAGGCGAGGACTTGACGGGGATGGACGCGGTGCGCAACGTCTTTAACAATTTCAACTATCGAATCTTCTATTCGCTCCGTTATTTTAGACGTCTGGCAGCCCACGCGTTGCAACAACCCGACTTTTTCCGCTGGGTTTTTGTTAGGATGCGGCGCAAAAGAAAGGGCGGCTGTTGCAGCCGCCCTCTGCTGATTTTCGAACTTGAGTGGGGTTGATCAGCTAGAAACTAAATCTGATCATTCCCTGGATAATGCGGTGGCCGATGGTGTTTGTAGCAGTGCCAAATACGACGCCGCCGTTGTTTTGGCGCGCTCCTGCGCTATTGAATGTGAGATTCAACGCTGGATCGCCGGAAATAAATGTAAGGTTCGGATGATTCAGGAAGTTGTAGGCCGAGAACCGGAACTCGAGTTTTCTGTTCTCGGACGGCCCAAAGGTGAAACCCTTCTGCAGAGACAGGTCGCTGTTCCAGAAACCGGGCCCGGTCAAAGTCGGGAAAACATAATTGCCCTGCTGGCCTGGTGTTGCGAACGGGGAAAAGCAGGCGCCGTTGGCGAACTGGTTTGGCCCAAGGCCTTTCCGCGGATCGCAGGTCAAACTAGGCATCAAGGTGAGGTCGGGAGTGCCGAGCACATTCTGACTGCTGGCCTGCACGGCCGAGGCGAGCGTTTGACCCATAAAGGTAGTGCCCTTAGGGATGAAGGCGGAGTAGCCGAAGTTCGAGGTGACTGCCGCCTGCAAGTCCGCGCCGCTTTGGTATTGCGTGATGCCCGAGAGTTGCCAGCCATTCGCCGCGCCTTTGACGAAGCGGTTGGCATTGTGTACCGTCGGTAGCACATAGACGTAAGCGATGTTGAAGATCTGGGTGCGATTATTAGGCAGCGTGCCGTAGTTGGAGCGGAGATTGAGGGGATCGCCGGCCGCCGCTCCGTTCTCGCCGCGAATGCCCAGCGCCTTTCCGAAGGTGTAGTTGCTCAGGAAGGTGAAAGCTCCAGCCTGCTTGTTCCAGGTAACCTGGAGAGCGTTGTAGTTGGAATACATCTTGTGGTCAATAATTTTCAGAGTGCCGAGGCAATTGTTATTGGGAACGCAAAGACCAGACCAAAGTGGCCGCGCATGGGTTATTGCGGTGGAGTCGTAGCCACCGGTCTGCCAGCCACATGGCTGATTGTATTGCGGCGGTTTGGATGAGTCGGGACATGTACTGGCATTAAACATCGTTCCGAGACCGATATCGTTGATCTGGTCGAAGTTGTTGTTGTAGTTGCTCAGGTAATCGGACTTGCTACCGACATAAGCAACTTCCAACAAGCTATTCCACGGGGTGCGCTCGGCGACAGTAACGCTATAGCTCTGCGTGCGAGGCTCCTGACTGTCGTTAGGATCCAGAGCGGTAACGCCGCTCGGAATGCTTACACCAGCGAGACTAGGGCCAAGCTGCGAGATAAGCGGGTTGTTCAAGGTCGGGGACGAAAAAGATCCCCGGACGACGCCATACGCGCCATTTTGAACGTTCTGCTCGTCGTGGAAGTGGTACATGCCGTACCCGCCGCGGAGGACTGTACGGCCAGTGCCAAAAAGATCCCAGGCAAAGCCTACGCGCGGGTTATAGAAGAAAAGCCGACCCTTGGAACCAGAAAGAGGCGTCGAAGGATTAACTTTGTTCCATTCGATGCCGGGGAACATCGCACCGTTCACGGAACCGCCCTGGTTGATATTGTAAGCGTAAGGGTACCAAGCGGCGAAGCCATAGCCCGTGGAATCTACCCACGGCCCCAAGTGCGAGATGCGCAGACCGTAGTCCAGGGTGAATCGGCGAGATATCTTCCAGGAGTCAGTTGCATAACCCTCGGCCGTGACATAGCGGAAAGCGGGGACCACGTCGAAATTCAGTTCTGAGTATTGCGCCATCTGGCCGACGAGCATGTCGGCATAGGCATTGCCGCTGGACCCCCCGGCCCAATTGGCGAACGCCATCGAACCGTTGACGCTTCCATTACCCGGCTGTTCGTTCCAGGTGCGCTCCCAGTAGAAGCCGAATTTGGTGGTATGAGTTTTCCAGACCTTAACCAGATTGTCGGCCAACGACGGGAGAGTTTTCTTGGCATAGACCGTGCCATTCAGCTCGAAACCGGTGTTGAGCATGTTGGAGATGCCATCGCCCCAACCGGTCATTTCCGGAAAGATCAGCTTGTCCGGACTGGGATGGCTGAAGAGCAAATTAAAGTTGAGGCCGAGCGATCCGCGCTCAACCTTTGATGGGTCTGAGAAACTGTTGGGGAGGTTCAAGTAGGTGTAGCTGAAAATAAGTTCATTCGTGAGGGTAGGGCTGATGACTTTCGTCAGATTCGCGGTGATGACATCGGACTGACTTTTCTCGACGATCGGCGTCGGGTAGGGGGTGGTTGGCGCCGCCCACGTATTCGTTCCACCCGGGCCCCAAAGGACGTCGAGACTGTTGAGGGCGTTGTCGGTCTGATGGTTGTAGGAAACGTACAATTTCAGCGAGTCGCTGATGTTGTAGTCCACACGCCCGCGGAACTGCAACATGTTGGAGTACCGGGTTTCGCCATTCGCATAATTGAACCCTTGCAGTTGCGTGGGGTCCTCGTTGGGCAACGGGTACACGTTCAGCAGAATCTGGCCGTTCGGATCGGCTGCGGTGTTAATCTTGCCGTTAGTAAACTTGCTCCCGCCCGGCACGCCTGTAACCGCGTAACCGTTCAAGCTGCTAAGATAGGCGGCATTACTGAAATCGCCTTGCCGCATCGCCGCTGTGGGAACCACGGCGTGGTACACACCGTTGTCCACGTTCTGCTTGTAATATTCGGTTCCGAAGAAGAAGAAAACTTTATCGCGGTTGTGGTTGAAGTTCGTCCCGGGAATGATGAGCGGACCGCCGATATTGCCACCAGGATAAAAATACTTCGTTTCTGGACGCGCGAAGTGCGCATCCTTATTTTGCGGATCATTGGCGTTGAGATGCCAATTGCGGGCATAGGTGTAAATCTCCCCGTGGAACTGCTTGCCTCCAGACTTGCCGATGGCGCTGATCACGACCGGCCCTTTGGATTCGTCCGCGCCAAAGTTCGAGGTCATGACCTTGAGTTCCGCGGTCATATCCGCATTAGTGTTCATGGCCTGACCGCAGTTGCAACCGGGATCAATGATGTGGGCGCCGTCGGAGGTAATGTCGAGAGCGCCGGTGCGCGTGCCGTTCGCCGAGAAGCTTCCAACTGGCCCCGATCCTGTACGTTCATCGGAGGCAGCATAAGAACTTTGATTCACCACGCCGCCGGTAAACGCCATGCCGGGCATAATCTTGATAAATTCAGCAGCGTTCTGGCCGACGATGGCGACGTTCTGGAGGATGTGTTGGTTAATAAGCGTGGACTTCTCGCCAGAGTCCGTGGGAGTAATCTGCGTGTCGGAGGCTTCGACAACCACAGTTTCGGTCTTTGCGCCGGGTTTGAGCTTGATTCCTCCAACGTTGCGCTTGTCGTCAGCGGTAAGGGCGATGCCTTTGGCTTCCCAAGAGGCGAAACCGTCTCTCTCCACGATTACGGAGTAGGTGGCGGGAGGAACAGCGGCGAAGGTGAAATAACCTTCGGCATTGCTGACCGTCGTTCGCACGTCACCGCTGGCCTCATTCTTCAGAGTGACGTTGGCATTCGCGACGATCGCGCCGGAGGCGTCGAACACCGTTCCGGTCAGCGTGGCGCTAGTGGTCTGCGCCAACGCCACTGGCTGGAAAGGCAAGGCAAAGGTGATCAGGACCGCGGCCAAAAGTGCGACCGCTAAAGCCGGAATTTCAGGAAGCAATCGGAAATGGCCAATGGAAAATCGCACGCGAGGATTCATCATGCAAGCACCCCCATATCAACTGTGACTGGGCCCCACCAAAGCCACACTGTTGGACAGTAACCCACTCGAAAAGGCTGAGGCGTTACCGTTAACGTGCACGGTTGTTGGGTTTCTACTGCGGTTGCACAATTGATGTCAAGCGATTTTTTGGTTTTTTACTGTAGCGCATCGATTTTGTGGATTCCTGGCTACCGGTGACGGAAGGTCGGGGAGGTCGTTCTAGTACTGGCCCGGACTCTGTCACGTAGTGCGGAGGGGCTTAGTCGATCTTGCGCGTAATCGGATTTTCGGGCTGTTGCGCTGGAGCGCGGTTCGCACTGGACGGCGGGGAGTAGAGATTCATGGCTCGGCTTAAGGCCAGTTACTTAGCTCTGCCTTGAGGCGGTGGTATTCGGAGTTTTCACGCCGCATGTCTTCCATTCGGCCCAATGCGCGGTACACATTCACGAGGTAAAGCCGGATCGAGGGAGTGAGCGGGTCGAGCCGCTCGGCAGCCTGGTACGCTGCCAGAGCACCGGAGTTGTCGCCCTGCGTGCGGAGGGCCTTCGCCAGCGCCAACTGCGGCCCGACAGAATCCGGACTTAGCGCCACCGCCTCGCGAGCCAGTTTAACGGCTTCCGTGAGTTTGTCCTCAAGGGTGTAACGCAGGGCCAATTGCACGCGCGCGGGTGCGCTGTCCGGAGTGATCGTCAATTCTTTCCGGAACTCGGCCGCGCAATCGTCGGGATGACGGGCCGCCAAATAAGTGCCGTAGAAATAGTGAACATTTGGGAACTTCGGATACTTTGCGACGAGCGCCTTAAAGTCTGCTTCCGCTACTTCCGGCTCTTGCGTCGCCAAGTCCCAGAAAGCCTTGCCGGCCATGGCAACCACATGGCGCTGCCCGGCGGTAACCGCGGACGGCAGAATCGGGATGCGAAGCGACGGCAAGCCCGAGGCAAACATCATGTCTGAATTGGAGTGAACCCTCCGCGCAACTTTCAAGAGGATTTCCTGCGCTACTTCGAAGGCACCTTGTTGCGTCAAGAGCATCGAGAGATGGTAGTCCGCGATATCGAGCAAGGGCCCGCCGGGCTGCGTTGGCGGCACGAGCATGTGCGCCTTTTTCAAGTGCTGGAACGCAGCGTCGTATTGCTCCGTACGAAATTCGCACAGCCCCAACAGAGACCAGCCGGGCGCAGCGGAGGCATCGAGTTCTACCATTCGACTTAACGCATCCCGGCATTCCGGGTAGCGGTCGCGCCCGTACTCAATCATGCCGATCGCCCACCAGCCTTGGGCCCAATCGGGGCGCAATTGGACGGCGCGCGAATAGAGTTCAGCAGCCTCGTCAGGACGGTTGGATTCGTAGGCTTTCTGCGCCAGGGTGGAAAGCTCTTCGAAGGTCTGCGGCGGAGGACTCTGGCCGGCGGCGGCCGTGGCCAGCAGTAGCAGAGCGCTGAGGCGACGTATCACTTCTGCAGACTCCGCCCGCGCGCCTGATCTTTAGCTTGAATTGCGGCGTCGAGCGCTTCGGCGATTTTCTTCTCTTGCCGTCCTTCGGCTACACGCCCCAACCGAAAGTAGATGGTCGAGAGGCTGCGATGCGCCTCGGTGAAATCTTGTTCGTCTTTGATCAAGCTTTGCAGGATCGTGGCGGCACGCTGATCATCTCCTTCGTCAGAGTACAAAAGAGCGAACTGGTAGCGGACGCGGATTTCGTTCGGCCGCGACTGTGTGGCGCGCTCGAGAAAAGCGCGCGCTTCCGTCTCTTTACCTTCCTCTCGAAGGAGTGTTCCCAACCAGAGCAGCGGTTCAAACGCGGCCGGGTCAAGTGTCAAAGCTTTTCGGAACGCCTCTTCCGCACCATCCATGTTGGCCGTGAGATAGGCAAGTCTTCCGCGCAGGCTATACGATTCAGGGAGGTTCGGATTAAGCGCCAGAGCGCGTTCCACTTCCTGCATTGCACCGTTCTTGTCGTTGGCCTTCAGCCGGGTGTAACCCATGAGCATGTGGGCCTCGGCGGTATCGCCGTTTTTCAGGATGCGTTGGATCATCAAGGCTCCACGAGCGTCATTTCCCTGATGCAAAAGCGCCGTACCGAGAAGGTAGGCCAGAGTGAGGTCGTTCACGTCGGTATCAGACAGCGGATCGAGCAAGGCAACTACGCGGTCATCTTCACCCTCCCGCAGGTAACACTCCGATAGCAGCAAGATGAGACGCCTCCGGTTGGGGTCATCGGCTGGCTGGACCGAGTAAACATCTTCGAACTCTTTCGCCGCCTGCGTAATTTCGCTCATCTTGTAGTGCGCGAGTCCCAGATTGAAGCGAATACCAAAGTTTGTTGGTTGCGACTTAAGCGCCTCGGTATATTCCCGAATCGCTTCCGGATAGCGTCCTTCGTGCGCCAACGCGGCTCCCAGGTTCGAGCGAACTGCGCTGGCCTGCGGATGAGCTTTCAAATAGGCTTCGTAAGCTGTGATGGCCTCGGGGAAGTGCCCGGACTGATGCAGTTCGACTGCGCGGCTCAAGGCTTCCGGGCCGGAGTCGCCCTGAGCTGGTGTTGGGCAGGGGCAGAGGAGGCACGCCAAGAGACACCACGAGAGCGGTTTGGCAAATCCTGAGTCCTTAAAACAGCAATGTGAATTAACGCCCCACATTTGACTTCACCGCTTGTACCACGCTTCCACGAAATGTGGCCGGTGCCGATCCCGGCGAGACTCGCGGCCCTTCGCATCACGATTTTACCCAACCGCGATTTGGCACTATGCCGGCCGCTTCTCTGATTGTAATCAACTGATTGGACTTTATGTCCTTGAAACTTTCGCGCAAGCCATTCGGCCAGAAGACTTCCAGATCAGCGGAAGCCGTCGTCCCCAACCCGAAGTGCAGCCGGGAATCGCTGCAAGAAAAAAAGCTGGACTGGCTCAACACAGCTTGTGCCTGCGTTTTTCCGCCGTAGTGCGCCAACACCCGCGCACCGATGGCGCTGCGGTTGGATTTTACGCCTTCGAGCTTCACCTTCAGCCAATGCGCTTTCCCGGAAAGGTCGTTTCGTAAGAGCGACGGCGGCTCGTTGAGATTTACGATGACAACGTCGAGGTCGCCGTCATTGTCGAAGTCACCGAACGCGCAGCCGCGGCTGCAATGCGAAGCCGCGACACCGGGACCAGCTTCGGCGATCAGCTCTTCAAACACGCCCTGACCCAGATTTCGAAAAATTGCGCGGGGAGTCTTGTTGGGGTATTGGGATAGCTTTTTTTCTATCTTTGGGTCGACATGGCCCGTGGTTATGAATAAGTCGGGATAACCGTCGTTATCCAGGTCGACGATTCCGGCGCCCCAGCAGACATAGCGAATTTCGACTCCGAGTCGTGAGGATGCGGTGGCGTCCTGAAAGTATGCCTTTCCATCATTGCGATAGAGAACGTTGCGATCGTCGGCAAAGTGGGTTTTGAAAATGTCGAGGTGCCCATCCGGGGCGTAATCGCCCACTCCAACGCCCATGCCAGCTTGTGCCATGCCGTCGTCGCTGAGGGCGACGCCGCGCAGGATCCCTTCTTCGCGAAACGTGCCATCGTGATTGTTCATGAAAAGCAGGCTCGGCGTGGCATCGCAAGCAACGTAGATATCGGGCCAACCGTCTTCATCGAAATCGGCGGCTACAGCGGTCATGCCGTAACTCGAAGTCGCTCGTGCGATACCCGCGGACTCGCTGACGTCAGTAAACGTTCCATCGCCGTTGTTGCGATAGAGCCAATGCCTGGCGGTCGGCAACCCGCGCGGTCCGCACGCGACCGGGACTCCGAGCCAGATGCAGGCACTGTTTTGGCCGGGGAGCGGTGTCTTTTCGAAAGAAAATCCGACGTAGTTGGAGACGAACAGATCCAGATGCCCGTCGCGATTGTAATCCACGAAACTGCAACCGGAGCCCCAGCGCTGGTCGTCGCTCCAAAGCCCACTGGCCTTGGTTACATCGGTGAAGGTGCCATCGCCGTTGTTGCGGTAAAGGATGTTCTGGCCAAAGCACGCACAGAAAATATCGTCGAAGCCGTCGTTGTTATAGTCACCGACGCATACGCCGCAAGCCCAGCCGACGGAATGCAGTCCCGCTTTTTCAGTGACATCCGTGAACGTGCCGTCGCGATTGTTTCTGTAGAGTCGATTGGTGGTTCCCGGAGGCGCGCCCCCAAGTCGCGTACCGGACAAGACGAAAATATCCATCCAGCCGTCGGCGTCGTAATCAATAAAGGCGCAGCCACAGCCCGTGGCCTCGACGAGATATTTAGTTTCCTCAGTGCTGCCGTAAATAATCGGCGCGCGCAGGCCGGCTTCGCGTGCAACATCCACGAAATGAGCGTTAAATGGACGACCGGAAGGCGCCTGCCTAGCTAGCGGCTTCGCGCTGTGTGTAGATAAGCCCTGCGGGAAAAGCCATTCGCTTCCGGCGGAAAACGCGGTCGCTATCCCCAATTGCGTGAATCTTCGGCGAGAGAGCGTCATTTAGTCATAGTCACTGGAATTTCATGCGAGGCCGAAGCCGACAACCTCGCCTGCGGCTGTTGGACTCCGAGCGACCTAATGCCGCATTCACCAAACGCGACGGTCGAGTAGTGGTCCAGAACAGGTTAACGATGCGGCGCACTACGAAGCTTGGCCTATTCGACTTGAAACGCCACCTTTTCCTCGGCTTTGGCATTACCTTGTGTGACGCCGATACGGATCTCATACGCTCCCGGGGTGAATTTGTCTGCGGGCAGATTGGCGATGTACGGAATGCGGCCGTCTGGTAGTGCGTCCGGGAGCGGCGCTTCCGCAGCGCCCAGATACTGTCCATCTTTGTAGAAGGTCATGGTCAGCTTCAGCGGATCTTTGACCGTGCGATCAGGATACACAGCGAAGTAAAAAGGCAGGACGTTGCCCGGACCGCCTTTTAGGGTGTCGTTTAGAGTTGGCACTACTTTGCCGCCAGGGAAATAGAATGCATCCTGGACCTGGCTGGTGTCCTTCAGAACATCAGTGCGGCGCACCACGACCACTTCGCTCATTGAAAGCTTGTTGGAAGGCGGCGGGACATTGAACTTGGACTTGTTGACTCCGAGCCGGCCGCCGTTGCGGTCCATGATCACGGCTTCCAATTCATACTCGCCGGGAAGAAGCTCTGTCCGGAACGTTTGCACCAAGTTTCCTGCCTTGTATGCGTCTACCTTGTCGAGCGCGACCTCCACGGCAAAGTCCTTGCTGAATTTCTCCACAATTTCGCCGCTGGAATTTTTCAAGACGGCCAGCAGCCCAGCATCGACGGCGCTGTTCTTTTTATCTGCTTGCGGCTGGAAATCCAGCCCTTTCAAGGGAGCTTCCAGGGTCACCATGTACTCCACTTTCGGTCCCCGGTCATCGAAACGATCTGCGGCAGCGCGAAATGCCACATCTGTAAGAGGCGAGGCGGAGTTCAAGGCATTCAATAAAGGCATCTCGTAGGCGTACAACTGCTGCCCGCCCTTGAGTTGCGGCAAGGCGAAGTATCCGCTGCGGGTGTGGACAACGACGTCCGGCCGATCCACGCGGACCGAGATTTTGCGGAATTTGCCGTCGTAAACCTCAATGTGAGGAGTGTACGCAGCCTCGTAGTACGTGCGCACTTCATCCATCACCGTTCGAAGCGGTGCCCGGTAGTCGTTCGTTTCGGCGATGGCGGTACCGCCCGTCTGTTGCGCCAGGTCGCGCAGCCACATCAAAGGATTGGCCCGCAAGGCGCTTTCGGCCGTTTCGGTGGCGCGGGCCTCGCTTGTCGACACCTCGCCAACTCCCCCACGCATCTGCTGGGACCGGGTTTCATTCGCGGCTCCCTTGAGCCAGTCGCGACCATTGTCACCCTGGCTCCAGGTCACTAATCCTTTAGGATCGACGGTATAGAAACTGACATTGGCGCGATTCGCCGCGCTGATCATATTCGCGTATTGCTCCTTGACCGCCTCTGGAATGAACAACCAAGGGTTGAAGTACAAGATCACTTTGCGGCCCGGCAACTGCGCCTCTGCCTTTACCAGCGCCAACAATGCATCTATCGTTGCGCGCGCGTTGTATTCGCGGTCGGCTGCTTCCGCAGCTTGCAGCATGTCGTACTGCATCTTGGCCATGCGGTAGTTAATGGCGCTTTGAATCTGGGAAGCGCTCGGCCCGCCGCCTGATGCACCGGCAGTGCTCTGCAATGTCGGCTCGCCCTGCGACAGCGTCTGCAGCAGTTTCTGTTTTACTTGAGAGGATTGCGTCTCGTACTGCACGAAGGACCACATCGAAGCCTTATCCACAATCTTCAGCAGCGCATTGTGGTCGGAGGTAAATGGTTGCAGAACTTGCAGCCGCTGATCGATGGTCAGGACGGAGAAATACAGGTTCTGCTCCGGGGCCATGTCGAGAACGTCTTTCAGCGTCTGGCGAAAAAAACGCCTTCCCTCCTGATCCAGTCCCTCGAAGACGAGCGAAACGAGCCGCACTTCGCGCATCGGGTCCAATGCGGGCGTAGCGCCTCCCACGGCGGCACCCGGCGCGCTGGACGTTCCGCTTTCCTTTCCTTCCACAGCCCGGAACGATGTCAAATTCTGCTCAACACCGTCCTCAGTAACATGGATCTCTTCCGGGCGGATGTCGTGAATCGTTCGTCCCTTTTTGTCGCGGAAAACCATGTCCACCACAACTTCCTGGGTTGCCGAGCGCACGGCAGGCGCAGCAGCTTGGGCGGAGCTGTTTTGCGGGGATTGCTGCTGCGCAGCCAAGCCGATAGTGCTGAGCAAAATTACTGTCAGAGCCAAAATCACTCGCTTCATGGTTCGGACCTCCCGTACGCTTCTAACTATTTTGAGAACAATGTAATACAGCGCGGCAGTACAGTGCGCAAGATTTTTCGTGCCGCCGGGAAGATTTTCGCCGCCTGCCGACTTCACAGCAAGAGTCAGAAGTCGCTAACTACGGTCAATTCGGGCCGTGCGTCCACGGGACAATTAACTCCTTCAGTTGCAATGCTTGGAAGACTTGCGGGGGCGCCCGTTTTGGCAATTCGCTCTGCTTCTGAATCCGCACACGCGTGGCCCTCTTGAACCCACAGTCACAAACTGTGCGAAAATGACGCCTGTGAACCCAAGAATCCTCCTCGTCCTGGTCCTCGCATCCTTCGGGACTGCTCTGCTCGGGCCAGCTTCTTCGATGAGCGCAGCCAGGTCGTTCCTGTTAGCCGAATGCCAGGACGCGCGGGGCAGCGCGAATCCCGAGTCGTTCGAGAAATTGGCGGAACGCGCGCGCGCCGCGATGGATGCCGATCGCATACCGGAGGCCATCCGTCTGTACGAACGCGCCACCGAACTTCGACCGGACTGGCCGGAGGGTTGGTGGCATCTCGGAACGTTGTTGTTCGACGCCTCGCGCTTTCGGGAGGCGCGTGATGCTATCGCGCATTTCGTGTCTACTGAAAAAAAACAGCCTGGCCCCGGATTCGGCATGCTGGGCCTAAGCGAATTTCAATTAAAGGACCACGCGAAAGCACTTGCCGCGCTGGAGCACGGCATTCGTCTGGGTTTGGGGCCCGATCCCGCATTCAACCGCAGTGTCCTGGTCGTAGATGGCGCTCTGAACTCATCAATCGGGAAGTTCGAAATCGCGCTCGATCGCTTGACGTTGGCTGCTAATCGGATCGCCGTCGAGCACCTGGACGCTCCCAAAGATGCGGTGCTCGCGGATACCGATTTAGTCGATGCCTTCGGAATCGCTGCGCTGCGCTTGGCGAAGCTTCCCACGGACCTTCCCGCGGGGAAAAAAGCCGTGGTTCGCAAGGCCGGCCGAGCACAGGCATATATCGCCTTGCAGGATCGCGTCACCGCCGAAATCGAGTTTCAACAACTGCTGGCGCTGTACCCATCAGAACCCGGCATTCACTATATGTATGGAGTGTTTCTGCTGAAAGAGCATCCGCCCCTTGCGGTTGACGAATTCAAGCGCGAGATTGAGATCTCACCGTCGCGCGATGCGGCGAGGATTCAGCTTGCGTTCGAGTTCCTGCGTACAGGCGACTATGACGAGGGCTTAAAGTATGCGCGAGAGGCTGTGGCACTGGCCCCGCAAAACTTCGCCGCCCACGTTGTCTGCGGCAGGTTATGGCTGGAGCTCGGGAAAACCGCCCACGCGCTGCGGGAATTGCGTATGGCGGTGAAACTGGCTCCCGGCAGCCCAGACGCGCACTTCGCGCTTTCTCGAGCTTTGTCCGATGCAGGATTGGAGAAAGACGCCGCTCACGAGCGCGCAGAATTTGAACGTCTGAAGGCGTTGGTGGACGCCGCGGATCACTAGCCGGCAACCGGCGAATTCGCTAACGGGTGCGGCGTGTTAAACTCCCATTCGGCAATGTTTCGGCTCACCGTTTCCCTAGTGGCGCTCGCAGCGCTTACCGTCACCATCGCACTCTGTGTTACCGCGGAGCGGCCCAGCAGTATCCGGTTCGAAGATGTTACAGCGCGATCCGGGGTGAACTTCATTGAGAACAGTAGTCCGACTCCCAACAAAAATCAGCCGGAAACGATGACTTCTGGCGTGGGATTGATCGATTACGACAACGACGGATATCTGGACATTTTCCTTATTAATGGCGCCGCGATTCCATCGCTGAAGAAAGATTCCCTGAAGTACTACAATCGCCTGTTCCACAACAATCGTGACGGAACCTTCACGGACGTAACGGAAAAAGCCGGCTTGGCGGGCGACGGTTACGACATGGGAGTCGCCATTGGCGACTTCGATAACGACGGCTGGCCGGACATTTACGTCGCGAGCGTCACCAAGAATCATTTGTATAGAAACAATGGCGATGGGACTTTCACAGACGTGACCGATAGGGCCGGAGTCGGCTCACCGATGTATAAGGGCCAGAAAATGTGGAGCGCAGCAGCCGGCTGGTTCGATTACAACAACGATGGCAAGCTGGATTTGTTCGTCTCGAACTATTGCCGCTGGGAAGCAAACAAAGATCCCGTGTGTGTGAGTGGCGGGCGATTGCGCGCGTACTGCCATCCCAAGTTTTACGAGCCGCTCCCTTCCACGTTGTACCGCAACAACGGCGATGGCACGTTTACGGATGTTTCGGACGAAACAGGAATCTCCAAAAAACTCGGAAAAGGGATGGGAGTGGGCTTCAACGACTACGACGGCGATGGGTTCCTGGATATTTTCGTGGCCAACGACAATATGCCGAATGCCCTCTTTCATAACCTCAAGGGCAAAGCGTTTGAAGACGTGGCGATGGACGTCGGTGTGGCGTATTCGGAAAATGGGAAGGCCGTGTCGGGCATGGGCACGGAGTTTCGCGATCTCGACAATGACGGCCTTCCGGACATCTGGCACACGGCAGTCGAATTGGAAACCTTCCCCCTGTTCCGCAATCGCGGAGATGGCGTCTTTATTGATGTTACAGGCCGCAGCGGCCTTGCGCGGCCGACGCTGGAAATGTCGGGCTGGTCCAATGGCGTGGCGGACTTTGACAACGATGGGCTGAAAGACTTGTTCGTAGCCCGAGGGAACGTCCTCGACAACATCGCCGAGTTTTCCACACGGCAGTACCCCGAGCCTAACTCGATCTTTCGCAACCTGGGCAAAATGACATTTGCCGATGTAACCGCTCAGGCGGGTCCGGATATGCACGTCGCCGAGCCGTATCGCGGCGCGGCCATCGGCGACCTGTTCAATGACGGACAGATGGACATCGTGGTTACCGTATTGAATGGCAAGGCCAAAATTCTGCGGAATGTGACGGCGAACTCCAATCATTGGGTGACGTTTCAGTTGGTCGGCACCAAGAGCAACCGCATGGGAATCGGAGCGCAATTGAAAGTGACCGCCGAGGACGGAGCCAGTCAATACGATATTGTCTCGACGAGCGCAGGGTACGCGGCGTCGCGCGATCCGCGCGCGCACTTCGGTCTGGGCTCGAACAAGATCGTTAAACAGCTCGAAATTCGCTGGCCAAGCGGCGCGCGTCAAGTGTTGAAAGACCTACCCACCGACCAGATCCACCGCATCGTGGAGCCATGAGATTGCCTCTGGGAGACGCACGCGTTCGTTTATCCTGTGGTGCTCTCCTCGTCTGGCTCATGAGCAAGACGACCGCAGCCACACAACCCGCTCGGCCCCAAAATACAAAGTCAACTCTTCGGCCAGCACGAATTTCAATTTGTCAAACAACCTTTTTTTACTAAACCATTAATGGTGGGTGGAGCTTGAAGAAATGCAACAACGCGCTCTTTCTAGCAAGCTAAAAAACAGCGCCCCGTGGAGGCACGAGGCGCATTTAGGGTGTAAGTCTCTTTTCTTGCTTTGTTGAGCGGGAGCGTATCACAATCGAGTACGCCTTTACAAACGCGTGTACTCGTCCAGTAGATTACTGACACTTTGCCTTTCGTCGGTTGTTTTTCCAGCGGGTGACGAATTCCAGTGGGGTGAGGTAGGCGAGCGACTGGTGAGGGCGCACGCAGTTGCTGGTGTGTTTCCAATAGCGGAGCTGATGATTGAGCCGCGGTGGCTGGTCCGAGTCAGCGTGTATTTGGTAGAACTCTTCATGGTGGGTGCGGTGGGAACGCTCCACATGGGCATTCAGTTTCGGTGACTTCGGCGGGAGCACAAACAGCGGGAGCTGTTTTTGCTGACAGGCCAGCTCGAATTCGGCGGCGAACTCGCTGCCGCCGTCGACCTGTAAGGCTCGTACATGTGCGCAATCCCGCGTGTCATGGTATAAAGAGCCGCCTAAGTCGCTCAGGTGCCGCCGCGAAATCTTTGAGATTGCCGATGCGTATTACCATCAGAACCTTAGAATGGCTCGTCGTCCAGGAGGCACGGTGGTCCTCCGCAGAATTCTCCTCACCGGCCTGAGAATCCTGGCCGCTTGTCTTCTGTTCGCGGTCTGCTTTGCTGTCGGCGGTGCGCTTTCCGGACTGGACAAGATCGCTCAACAAACGGTCGCGTCCCAGCCCGCCCCGCCCGCCAATCAGCAGGCCCCCCAGATTCCTGAAGATTTTCTCCGCAGCTTTCTCATTTTTACTCTCTGTGGTGGCGGTACTCTCTCCTACCTCATCCTCAGGTCTCGCTGGCATAGCTGGATGCTCGCCGGCGCTGTCTTCGTGAGCATGTACGGCATCTCGACCGTCGCCAGTCAGCTCGATTCCGTTGCCTTGCTCTCTAATAAATTGCCTCAAGGGATGATTCGGGCCATTTTCGTGCAAGGCGCGATTGCTGCGGCTTTGTTCGCGCCTCTGGCGGTCCTGGTGCTGGGCAAGTGGCGCGGTGCTTCGGTTCGGGCGCCTGTGTCACCTGCCCCGCTGAAGTTCGGTTCGATCCTGCTGCGGCTCGCCATCCTCGTCGCGGCCTTCGTCTTTCTGTACCTGTTCTTCGGCTACTACGTCGCGTGGAGAAACCCCGAACTGCGACGTTTCTATGAAGGGCCGGAACTCGCAACCTTCTGGGTGTCATTAAGGCACAACTGGACAAGCTCCCGTTGGATTTACGCCCTTGCTGCATTCCGCGCGCTCATCTACGTAGCGTGCCTGTATCCGCTCATTCGGATGCTCCACGCTTCCCGGCGGGAGTCAGCCTTGGCTGCGGCGCTTTTTTCGGCTTGCTGGACAACCTTGTTGTTGTTGCCGAATCCGTTGATGCCCGCCAGCGTTGCACGCAGCCATTTTTGGGAGACGCTGGGCTTCAACTTGGTCTTCGGTGCCCTCGCAGGCTGGCTCCTGTGCTTTACTGCGCCCGCACCGCAAGTGGAACCGACGTAACGGCCGTATTGGCGGCTTCAAAGCTGCAGCGTAACTCCTGATAAACGCGGTTATCGGAGATGTGGAGTCCTAGGCCTGGACTTGTCCGGTTCCCCGAACTTTACCAGGAGTGGGCACACAGAGAATCTTCGACAACGCCTGCGGCTGCTGCGAAGCCTTTCGTAGAGGCTCCAGATAAGACTTCGAGCATGTAAAGTTCGTTTTCGGAGGGGCACATTTGACCGCCTGACTCCGGCCAGTTCCGCTATAGCTATCGCGGCCTTAGTACAGCGAACTCTGAAATCGTGAAGCCCAGGGCTGCTCCCAGGAACACGTCCGAGGGAAAGTGGGCTTGATTCGTGACGCGGGAAAAGCTGATGACCGAGGCCGCGCCGTAGGCCACCCAGGGCACCCAACGGTGGTGGCCATAGCGATGCGCGAAAACGGTGGCGACGGCAAATGCAGCGGAGGCGTGACTGGAAGGAAAACTGCTATTAATACCGGCGTTAGAAACATAACTGTTGAAAAAGGTGTCGTTGAAAGGGCCGGAAGGTGGGATGTCCGAAGGACGCAGTCGATGCGTCGTGAGTTTCAACACTACGTCAAGTACGGCGCTGTCGGCGTAGGCTTCGCCGGCGAGGAGCGCGGTCTTTTCCGCGTAAGAATTGTGGCGGAAATGCCCGACGACTAGAAAGGCCACGGGAACAATCGCGATTTCGGCTGACGTGATGGATCCGGAGAAGACTTTGTTGAAGGTTTCGAATTGCGTGGTGCGGCGGAAATAGCCGATGTCGTGAGGATCAGCGACGATGAGACCGGCTGTCATACCCGTTATTGAGAGCGTGGGGATCCATTGGCGGCCCTTGGCAAGCTGTACAGGAAACAACCAGATGTCTTTCTGGTCCTGGAGAAAATTTCGCGGGAGGGTGCGCCAGGAGACGTCCCGCTCCACCGCTGCTGCGGGTGATTTTTGCGATGTTGCATCCGCGGCGACGCTTTGCGCCGCTTCCTGCGCACCAAGCGGGGGACATCCAAACGCAATTCCCATGCACGCGACAAAGCACAACAGGCAGGAACGGCGGAATCCATGAAGCGGACGCGATTCACTGCGTTGGACCGTAGAATCCCACATCGGAACTTCAAGGGTACTAATGAAATGGTTCGAATACCAGTTTCTGGGCACGCCATTTCAAAATCTCTGCGACGTAGAGCTAAGACACCCCGGGGCAGGTGAAATTTTCCTCTGCAAGATGATTCCCCCCACCCGGTTTCACTTGTCCAGTAAGCGCTGCCAGCTCAACCGGTCGATGCAACACTTTGTTGAAGTTTACTGGCGGGAGTTTGAAATCCTAAGGTTTTTCTTGGACGCTGATTTAACCGCAGCGCCACTTCGTCCAGCTCCGCTTGGGTGTAACCCGACAGGTCGGTTCCCCTGGGGAAAGTATTGTCGTAATAGCCCATTCGTGTTTTCATTCGAGCCGCGCCGCCAGCGTGCGGATTGGATGGAGACCATATTCTGCACCTGCGTGATTCCGCGCCTCCGTCAAACCGTCGGTATATAGGAACAGAGTGTCACCGCGAGCCAGTGTGAGCCGATGGACGGGGAAGCGCGTGTTACAGAACATCCCCAGAGGTACTCCCGTGGAATCCTTTTGGGTTGCTCCGTCACCATGCATGTGAAGCATGGGAAGGTGGCCCCACTCTCGCCACCCCAAACATGCGCACTTTCCTGTGACATTTCACCCAAAAATGTTTATCTTCATCCTTCCGTTTTCGGAGGCCAAGCCCGCCCATGCAAAGACGAGATTTTGTCCAACTCTCCCTCGCCACCCTCGCCGCTTCTACTTTTCCCGTTGCCTTGAAATCCGCCCAAATCCCCAAGCTCCGCGAAATCGCCCACTCCAAAGGCCTTTTGTTCGGCACCGCCGTTTCCGACTCCCAACTCCACCGCCCCGACTTCACTCCTCTCCTCCTCGACCAGTGCTCGATCCTCGTCCCCGAGAACCAAATGAAGTGGCGCGCCACTCATCCCGAACAAGACCGCTTCGATTTCACCCAAGCCGATTTCTTCGTGGACTTCGCCGAATCCCATCACCTCCCCGTCCGCGGCCACAATCTCTGCTGGCACGAGCACAATCCCGCCTGGCTGGACTCCGCCATCACCCAACAAAACGCCGTCTCCCTCCTCACCACTCACATCCAAACAGTCGTTGGCCGCTACAAAGGTCGCATCCATTCCTGGGACGTCGTCAACGAGGCCATCAACCCCTCCCACCACATTCCCAACGGCATGGTCAATTCCCTCTGGCTGCAAAATATCGGCGAAGACTATGTCGAACTTGCCTTCCGCACCGCCGCCAAAGCCGATCCCACTACCCTCCTCACTTACAACGACTACGACATCGAAACCGACGCGCCCGCGCAACAAGCGAAGCGCGAAGCGGTCCTTGCCCTGCTCCAACGTCTCATCAAAAAAGGCGTGCCCATCCGGGCCCTCGGCGTGCAATCCCACCTGCGCACCAACGAAGGCATCCCAGCCTGGACCGGCCTCAATAAATTTTTAGTGGAAATTGAAAAGCTCAACCTGCAGGTTTTTGTCACCGAACTCGATGTCGACGATTCCGCGATGCCCGCCGACATTCCCGAACGCGACCGCCAAGTCGCCGAACTCTACCGCAGCTTCCTCGAAAATATTCTCCGCCACAATTCCGTAAAAGCAGTTCTAACCTGGTGCCTCACCGACCGCGACTCCTGGCTCCAGAACTTCCGCCCCCGCAAAGACGGCCTCCCCCAGCGACCCCTTCCCTTCGACGCCCAACTCAACCCCAAACCTGCCTTCTTCGCACTCCGAAAAGCTCTTGCAGACTAGGCCTGACTCCTTGAACTCGGAATCGCGCCGCCCGAATCCAAAACATTGCCACTTTTTCCGGTAACAAGCCGAGGTCGTTCCCTTGCCCATCGTGCGCTAGGGTGTGGCTCGTGCGTAACTCGGAGCGTGGGGTGACAGCCTGCGGACGACAAATTCTTGCAGAAGATTAGCGGCAGCCGCTGTGCCAATTCCGATCAGCGCATTTTCGAACGTCAACGCCGCGTCATTTACTATCCGACGCTGGATAGTAGAGATTCGAGATGCCTCCTGAAGATTCCCTGCCCCTGCGTGTCGAACTGAACTGGATTATGGCCTCGCACTCATAAACTATTAGGGATGGCGATCGAAGTTTGAGGAGTCGTCGTTCGCGCAAAAGTGCACGCGAGCAGGCTTTCCCATAAAAGGTAAGGATTAATTCTCTCTAGTTCGTACTTTCTGTAACCCACGTCTCCGGGCTGGATCCCTTGGAAATTGGCCCCCTTCGTTAACGCATATCGAACTCTTTGCGTGTCCCCCAGTGCTACCGTTAAGAGTGTGTTCATTGAAATCAACGACGTACGTCTTGAATTCCGACAAGAGATCACAGCATAGCGATCCTTCGGTTATCCGATGAATATAGCCGGGATTACCGCGACCCGAGAGCCATCGCCGCTTTGTTGCGCGGCTTGCAACACGTCCGTTTGTGGATGATTCTAGGCCGCCGTCCGCTGGCTGGTCCAATTGTTTGTCCGCACCGTAAGTTGCTCGATCTGATCGCGCCTCACTGCATAGCCGATGCCGGGCGTTTTCGGAACGTGAATCGTGCCCTTCGATGTGACTTCAACCTCGGGCTCGATGATATCTTCGTTCCAGTAGCGTCTGCTCGCGGAGACGTCACCGGGAAGCGTGAAACCCTCGAGCGTTGACATGGCGATGTTGTGGGCCCTCCCAATCCCCGTTTCCAGCATTCCGCCGCACCAAACCGGGATGGAATAATTGCGGCAGACTTGCTCCACACGCTGCGCTTCACTGTGGCCGCCAACTCGCCCCAGTTTAATATTTATGATCCGGCAGGCTTTCAGCTCGATTGCGGTTAGAGCGTGCCTCGCATTGTTGATGCATTCATCGAGACAAATTGCGGTTTGAATTTGTGCTTGAAGCTTTGAGTGCGCGTAAATGTCGTCCCAGTTCAGCGGCTGCTCCATCATAAGCAGCTTGTATTCATCTAGCCTCCGCAGGTGCGCCGCGTCCTTCAGCCGATAGGCTGAATTGGCATCCACGGAAAGCAGAATATTGGGAAACTCCTTGCGCACCGCCGCCACATACTCGAGATCTCTCCCCGGTTTGATCTTTAGTTTTATGCGCTGATATCCGCTCCGCAGCTCTTCTTCCACTTTTTTCAAGAGAGACTGCGGATTCTCGCGGATGCCAAGCGACACTCCACTGGCAATCTCATCCAACGTGCCGCCCAGCAACTTCGAAAGAGGAATACCTTTGATCTGCGCCTCCGCATCCCACAGCGCATTTTCCACGCCACTCTTGGCCATCTCGTGCCCGCGAATGGCCGCTAGCAGCCCGGGACACTCCGATGCGGCGGAAACAGTCTTCCCGATAAGCGAAGGGGCGACGAAATCGGAGATCACATGCCAGGCTGTGTCGGTGGTCTCTGAGTTGTAACCCGGTGTTTCGCCGGCAGTCACTTCTCCCCAGCCGCTGACTCCATCCGCGACAACCTCAACGAGAATAATCCGCCGGTGATCGGAAATTCCAAAGCTGGTCTCAAAAGGCGCCTTGAGGCGCATCTGGACCTCGCGCAAAGTGATCGATTCAATCTTCATAAGGCTCCAAGAGGTAAGTTCCTTGTTCTGCGTCGAACTCAAATCCAAAGCCTGATAGGCCATTGGCGATGTGTGCTATAAACTGCTGACGAATCTTTGTTTGTATCTTCTCCGCCGTCGGCGGCTCATCCCGGCAGAGTTCGCGGATGCCTGCTGGAACCGCAATCCGTTGGCAATCCGATCTCACCGCCCGCGGCCTGCCAGCCAGCACATCTTTAACCCGTCGCGAGCGTACCCACCACTCCGCAACCAGACGGTCTGTCGGCAGCCCGGCGTGGAGCGGACTCGACGTGCGCCCATAAAGATTGGGAATGTAGTGCCGCACAATGGCGCCAAGACGCTCAATATTGAAGTGCGCGTTCTTCAGTTGGAGGGGGTCAAAAGTCCATTCAATCAGATCAATTCCGCGCTGCAGAGCGTCCTCGCGCTGCGCCAGCTTCAGGAGACGTCCAACTCCGCGGTTCTGATACTCCTCTACCACCCCGACCATATGCGAATGCAAGTACGTGAGTCCCTCACGAGTGGCGGCGAACGCCAAAGCAAATCCAACAGGAGTATCTACATCGTACGCAGTCATCACCTGGCCTCCCGTTTTCTTGGCCACAATAAAAACCTGGTCTGGCACGGTATCGATTGGGGCATAGCCCCAAATGCGCTGCTGCAATTCGACGCAGACGCTCATTTCCTGGGCATCTTCCATCGTCCGAATGTTGATTCCTTGCTTCACCACCGATGTGTTTCCGTCACTCATCCGAAGTCCCTCTCACCCAGACCCAAAGTAAATATCTGATAGATGCTGAGCTGCACACTGTACTGTTAAAAGCTTTCTCCTAATCCAGGTCCTTCCCATTCTCTGGCACCCAATACCAGCGATGGTCCGCCCTATCTTCTTCTGCACTTCGCCGCAACAACGCAAGCGTCCTTGAAGTCTGCGTGTGCGCGCAGGCAATCAGAATCGCTCCCAAGACCGACATGGGCGCAACATAAGAACTGCCAAACGAGGGGCTGGCAACGGAAGCGAGGCAGAAATCGTCGCATACTCTAGCTATTGGTGTCCGCTCGCTGTCCGTAATTCCAAACGTCGGAACTCCCTGCTTTTTTGCCCGCAGCGCTGCTTCCACGGTCTCTCTCAGGCACTGGCCGAAGCTCATGGCGATCAGCAGGTCGTTTGAGGTGAGCGTTCGGACCCTTCTTTGGACATTGCCCGTTCCACCGACGGGCGCTTCCGCTGGAAATCCCAGATGCACCAATCCATAGGCCAGATGCCAACTCAGAGAAGCTGCGAGATCAATTCCCACGACCATGATGCGGCGAGCCCGCTTTACCATTTTTGAGAGCGCGATGATGCGCTCGGGGACCAGCGAAGTTCGCAAGGATTGCAAATTGCGAAGATCCATTTCCACGCCATGCCTTATCCGGTCAGCCGGGGAGCGCCTTTCCTGAGAAGCGGCCTTCAGCGCCGAGTACGGGGTAATCCGCATGATGAAGTGAGAACGCAGGTCCGCTGCAAATTCAGCAAATCTGCCATATCCCAGAGCCTGGACGGTGCGAACGATGGTTGCCGCATCCACGTCATAGCGTCTGGCAAGCTCGCGCGAGGAAAGAAAAAAAGTGTCCCCAGGGTGTTCCAGAATCATGCCGAGCAGCTTCTTTCTGCTGCTGCTTAGCTTGTCGTGCGACTTCGCATATCGCATCTCGAGGGGCGTCCGCCCGGTGGAATGCAGGCTTTCCCGGGACATTCCATGCGCAGCGGAACTTCGACCGTTTTTCCTCAATTTCATTTGCCTCCCACCTCCAAGTATTCCGCGGTGCTCCGGCACGTTCGCCGCGCCGTTCGCCATCGGCTTGGAAGTCTAGGCAGCCCCAGAAGGTCAATCCAAACGGCGGTGACGCAAATACAACGTATGTTTCGTTCTGTCAAGATGCATTACTTTCCGCTTCGCCGCTGTCATTTCTTTTTTCGATTCACTGTATCACCAATGCAACATGTGTTGCACGCGACTGAGAACGCGTCGGTCTCTTCAAAGAATTCAAAGAATAAGTTGACATTCCATCGCCGTGCGCCTAGACTCCCGCCAAATGTGTGAACTTTATTTTCTGCAACATTCGTTGCATAACGATGACCTGTGATGATCGCGCGATTGCGTGGTGGCGCAACGCGCCGTTTCAAGGGGGTAGAGGAGAGAGATATGGGAATCCAAAAAACGTATTCGGACTGGCGTCGCCCGAGCATGTCGCCGATTTCGAAACATTCGATGATTCATCTCTGCAGCTTGGTTTTCATTCTGGTTCTCGCCAGCTTTAATCTCGCTGCACAAACCACTTCCACGATCGAAGGTATCGTCAAGGACAAGCAGGGCCTCGCTGTTGCTGGCGCGCAAGTCCGCGTGACAAGCGGTGAATTGGCCATGGATCGCTCGGTCACCACCGAGAGCGACGGCAGTTACCGCATTGCTACTTTGCCGCCCGGCGTGTACGAAATCAGAGCATCCAAGGACGGTTTCCAATCGGAAGTTTTCAAGAATCTCGAGGTCACTCTGAATAGGACGCTGGATTTCGACATCACTATGCAGGTCGGGTCCTTAAGTCAAACGGTGGAAGTCGATTCTGCGACGCCTCTTCTTGAGACCTCAGCCTCCTCGACTGGCAGCACCATCACGCCCCAGCAGATCGAGGATATGCCCATTAACGGCCGCAACTATCTGGATCTCTTACAGCTCGTGCCTGGCGTATCGCTAAATCGTCAGGCCGACCCGGCCGGCGACAACGCCACTCCCATCCTCGGTGAACGCGGCGGCAATGCCCTCTTCCTCATCGATGGCTTGCCAAACCGCGACAACTTCAATGGCGGCCCTTCGGCGCAGTTCAACCAGGACTCGATTCTCGAATTTCAGGTAGTTACGGGCGGGTACAAAGCGGAATTCGGTCACGCCTCCGGGGGTATCATCAACGTTGTCACGCGCGGTGGTACGAATGATTGGCATGGGGGAGTATCTGCCTTTTTCCGAAACTCCGTATTCGACTCCAACAACATTCCTGCTGCCACCAGCGGTGCGCCCTTTCTCAACCGATGGGATCCCACTGCGTATTTCGGCGGGCCCATCATAAAGGACAAGGTTTTTTTCTTCGGTTCGGCGGAGCGCATTCAGGAGAGTCGCGATCTGAATTTCACCTTCAACCCAAATTTGCCCGCCAGTCTTATTGCTTTTGAAACCCCGTTCAATAAGCACTCTCTCACGTATGACACGCGGGCGCGATTCAAGCTCGACGAGAATGTCAGCCGCCATCGCCTCACCGAACAGATGAACTACACCAACACGCACATCACCGACTATCTGCCCCTGACGGCTTCCATCAATCTGCCGGACACGCGCGAGAATCTCGACGGCCGAACTCTCATGCTCGGCTTCAGCGATCTCTGGACCCTCGGCAGCACGTCGAATCCCTGGATATTGAACTCCTATTTCCAGTATCGTGCCGATCCCGAACGCACGAGCCCTTCGCATCCCGAGTCTGGTGTGCCAAACAATCTCTTCAATCTCTTTGACACCTACACCAGCGGCGATGAATTTGGAAACCTTGGCCAGGCTTCATTTGGCCCGGGATATAACTCTTTCAGCTTCTATCAAAAGTACATGTCGCTTGGCACCAATCTGAGCAAACAGTTTGGCCGCCACAACATCAAGTTCGGATGGGATTTCCAGAATTCAAAAGTAGACGGCGCGGAGCCAAACAATTTCTTTACCCAGCTCTTCGCCACGATCGACGATTTCAACACCTTTGGTCCGATCAATTCAGGGATTAACTTAATCACTCTCCAAGCCGGACCAACCCCGCAAGACAACCTGGTACGCATCCGGAATAACTACAACGGTCTCTTCGCACAGGACGACTGGAGAATCACTTCCAAAATTACAATCAACGGCGGCTTGCGGTGGGATTACGATTCCCAGTTCCCGAATAAAAAAGATTTCTCGCCGCGCATCGGCGTAGCGTGGGCCCTCACTCCAAAGACAGTCGTCAATGCCAGCTTTGGCGTCTTTTACGACCAGTTCCGCGAAGGTGTTGCTCGGGACATCCCCGGCTTCGGCGGCGCGAACATTCAGCGCGAACGGCTCCTGTCTTTCCCGCGTCTGTTCTACGGAAACCCCACTACTCTCACAAGTCTTTTCCAAACGCTAGGTCGTCCCACTGTCTGCGTTGCAAACGTCATGACCGAAGCACAAGTCCAAGCCGCCAATGCCACTTGCCCCAACGGCCTCGGCACAACCCTCTACGGCATCGACTACCTGAACAATGTAGTCATGGCCGGCCATGCTCCCATTCCCGCGAATACACCGGTTAACATGGGCAACATACAGCAACTAAGTGGGTATACTCCGGATCAGTTCCTGGCTGCAGCTGATGCCGCCATCGCAAATATGGCCGGTACAGATGCCAATATTAAAGTGCCTGCGAACTATTGGTCATGGGATCCGTTCGGCAACCTCACCACAGTCGGTGGAATTCTTGGCACCGCTGGACAAGTTCCCATCTCCGTCGACCCCGGCTTCAAGGTTCCTCATACCTTCAACTATCATGTGGGAATTCAACACGAGATCGGCTCCGGCATGGTACTGACGTTCGACTTCTATCATAAGGACATCACCGATATCACCACGGTTCGCGCCACAAACTTGGCGTTCGAGGCGCGAATGCCCGGCTTTTCCAATGAACTCGTTCCCGGCACCGGCCCCAAGAGAATCGAAAGCTATGGTCCCTGGGGAGCCGGAACGTACGATGGCTTCACGATCGGTTTCCAAAAGCGCTTCTCGCACACTTTTACGATTCAGGCGAACTATACCTTTGTCCATGCCAATGACGACGTTATAAACTCCACTCTCGCCTCGGAAATTCAAAACGGCGAGGGCGTAAATTTCCTCGCCATTGCAGGCCTCTCAGACAGCTTCGTCGGAAAAGTCCCGCTTGTCACCGATTCCGTGACAGGTCAAACGAACGCCAACGGGCCCTTTATCAACGCTAACCTAAATCCAGTCCCCAAGGCCGGTACGTTCTATAACGGCGCGATTATTGACAAAGGTCCTTCCGACCTTGCGCTGAATCACACCTTTCTCACGCACGGCATCTGGCAACTCCCCTGGAAAATGGAGATCGCCGGAATTTTCCGGGCTCAGAGCGGCTTTCATTACGGCATAAGCCCCTTCGAAGGTGGATCAGATTTTGATGGAGACGGCCTGTTCAATGGTGCTGGCCTCCATTTCGACGGCCAGGGCGCGCTCTATGCCCGAAATTCCCAGACCGGCCCCACCTTCGTCAACATGGACATGCGTTTCGCTAAGCGATTCAACCTCGGAGAGCGCGTCAAGGCGCAGGTGCTATTCGAAATGTTCAATCTCCTCAATCGCGATAACGCAGCCGCAGTCAACGGGCTCGAACCGACCTGCCCAAACAACCCTCCTAACATCAACCCGCTCGGTCCCCAAGCCTGCAACGTTTTTCAGTCACAGGGCGGCACACCTGGGATTGGCCTGGTTCAACAATATCTGCCCGGTCGTGAAGGCCAGATAGGGATCCGGTTCGAGTTCTAGGTTGTCCAATTATCGCCAAAATCGAGAGCGGCCACACGTCGTGGCCGCTCTCCTCTTTTTATCCCCCTCTATGTTCGGGATGGAACGCATTCAAACCGTTTGCAGAGCTTGCACAGATACTGCGGAGGTAGGTCCATGAGTCGTCGCGCGTTTTCACTTCTCGCTCTAGTCCTCTTGGCCATCCCGTCCGGTTTCGGACAATCGGTCACGTTCGACGTCGTCATCTCCAGCGCGCACGTCGTTGATGGCTCTGGAAATCCCTGGTACATCGCCGATGTCGGCGTTCGCGACGGCCTCATTGTCGAGATCGGAAATCTTTCGCAGCGTTCCTCCACGCGAGTTATTGACGCTCATGGAATGGTCCTCGCTCCCGGCTTCATTGATATGATGGGCGGCACGACTCTTCCCCTCCTCCTCGATCCTCTCACCGCGCAAAGCAAACTCCGCCAGGGTGTCACCACCATGATGGCCGGCGAGGGCGATTCCATGGCGCCACAGGATGAACACACCATCAAGGAACTGAATCTGCCGCAGGACATTTCTCACTGGATCACTTTTGAAGAGTACGACCGCATGCTGGACGCAAAAGGCATCGGCATGAACGTCATCCACAATGTCGGCGCAGCCCAGGTGCGCCGCGTCGTCATCGGCGACGAGGACCGCGCCCCCACGCCTGAACAACTAGCAAAGATGAAAGACATCGTCGCCAAGGCGATGCAGGACGGCTCCGTAGGACTCTCCACTGCCCTGATTTATCCGCCAGGCACCTACGCCAAAACCGAAGAAATTATCGAACTCGCAAAAGTCGCCTCGCAATATGGCGGCGTCTACTTCTCTCACATGCGCAACGAAAGCGGGCAATTGCTCGGCGCCATTCAGGAAACCATTCGAATCGGCGAAGAAGCTCACATTCCCGTCCACATTTATCACTTGAAAGCCGCCGGTCAGGACAACTGGCCACTAATGCCCAAGGCTATTGCGCTTATTCAATCCGCGCGCGACCGGGGCGTGGATGTCACTGCCGACATCTACCCCTACATTCGCAATGGCATCGGCCTCGGCTCATTCATTCATCCCCGGCACTATGCCAACGGCACGGACGCATTTCTTCCCACGCTATCCGACCCCGAAGTCCGCGTCGATCTGCGCAAAGAAATCGAAACCACCACGAACTGGGAAAATTGGTATCACCACGTCGGACAAAATTGGGACAACGTTCTCGTCGTGCAGGTTCCCGCAAAAGTCGATAAGCGCTTCGAAGGAAAATCCGTCCAGGAGATCGCCGCGCTTCGAAACGCGGACGTCTGGGACACTTTCTTTTTCCTTGTCCAGCAGGGCGGAGTCGACGTAGATCCCAAAAGCATGAACGAAGGGCAAAAACAGGAAGCCCTGCGCGCTCCCTTCGTGAGCATCGGCTCCGACGCTGAACCCATGAATCCCAGAACCTCCACTTACGCACATCCAAGAACCTTTGGTACGTTTCCACGAATCCTGGCGAAGTATGTGCGCGAGGAAAAAGTTATAAGTCTAGAAAACGCAATCCGCGAAATGACATCCCTGCCCGCCAACCAGCTGAAGATGTGGAATCGGGGCCGCATCGCACCGGGTCTAGTGGCAGACCTCGTTTTGTTCGATCCGTCTAAAATCGCCGACACCGCCACGTTTGCCAGTCCGCTCTCCTACTCCGTAGGTGTGGAGTACGTTCTCGTCAACGGACAGTTGGCCATCGACAAGGGACAGCCGGCAGGAACTCTGGCCGGAAGAGTGATTCGCGCCAACCGCTAATCACGCTTCGCAAGTTCCGCGAGAATAAAAGTTGTTGGAGGAAAAATCGTGCGACGTTACAAAAACTCTTTTCGTTCCTGCATCGCTTTCATGTCCAGTCTTGTCTTCGCGGCGACTGCCCACGCTCAGACCGCGGCACCGGAACAATACGACTATGACATCGTTATTCGCGGCGGGCGCGTGCTCGACGGTGCGGGCAATCCGTGTATTTTTGCCGATGTTGGCATAAACGATGGCCGCTTCGTAACGATCGGGAAGATTCAAGGGCGGGGCCGCACGGAAATCGATGCGCATGGACACTACGTTTCTCCTGGCTGGATCGACATGATGGATCAGTCCGGCATCGCCCTCCCGAAGAACGGACTCGCCGAAAATAAGCTGATGGAAGGAGTTACCACTGCGATTGGCGGTGAAGGTGGAACTCCTGTACCCGCTGAACAGCTCCGCGAGTTCTGGGCCAGCTTGGAGAAAAGCGGAATAAGCCTGAACTTCGGCAGCTATTTTTCCGAAACACAGGCGCGAATCGCCGTGCTCGCTTATGACTCGCGCCAGCCGACTCCTGAAGAGCTCGACAAAATGAAAGCCATCATCGATACCGCCATGCAAAATGGCGCCATGGGAATGACCACTGCGTTGATCTATCCGCCGAGCAGTTACGCCACTACTCCGGAACTCATTGAGATGGCCAAAGTAGCTGCAAAGTACGGCGGCATTTATGCCAGCCATATGCGCGGTGAAGGCAAGGAACTTGTCCAATCCGTAGACGAACTCATCGAGATCGCGGAAAAGGGCGGATTGCCCGGCGAAGTCTTTCATTTTAAGGCCGCATACAGCCCCGGTTGGGGCAAATTGATGCAAGAAGCAGGGCAACACATCGACGCAGCCCGCGCAAGAGGAGTGGACGTCGCTGCCGATCTATACGTGTACACGGCGGGTGGCACGGGTCTCGAAGCAACGATCCCCTCGTGGGCGCATGAAGGGGGAAAGGAAGAACTCATCAAACGTTTGGCTGACCCGGAGATTCGTTCTCGCCTCAAGCGGGAAATTGTCACGGGCTCGCCGGGTTGGTGGAACATCATCGAAGCTTCCGGTGGATGGCAGAATGTGGTCCTGGTTAACGCGCAGAATCCAGACAATGCCAAGTACCAGGGACACAGCATCGCCGACATCGCCAAGGAATTGCACAAAGATCCCGCGGACACTGCATTCGATTTTGTAGCGGAGGCGAAGACGGGTCGGGTGCTGGCGATTTATCACATGATGAGCGAGCAGGATATTGAGACCGCTCTTAAGTTCCCATGGACAAGCATCGGCAGCGATGCAGGAACAGCGCTCACACCTGGCGGCGATGACGCGCTCGGTCTTGCTCACCCGCGCAGTTACGGAAATTTCCCCCGCGTGATCGCCAGGTACGTTCGCGAGAGGCACACGCTGACACTCGAGGACGCCATCCGAAAAATGACTTCGTGGCCCGCCACGCGGATGCGTCTCGCCGACCGCGGCCTAATCCGTGAAGGGCTGTGGGCTGACGCGGTCATCTTTGACTACGACAAAATCCAGGACCGCTCAACATACGAGCATCCCGATGCCACCCCAGACGGAATCGATTTCGTCATCGTCAACGGCCACGTCGTGATCGACCACGGCAAACATACGGGCGCGCGTCCCGGCAAAATCCTCTATGGGCCGGGATTCCGCCAGTAAAGAATCCGAGCGGTGTGCCATAGAGCCTGATCCGCCGTGAAGCGCCGGACATTGCTCCGCTCCGGTAACGCCTCAGTCGCGAACTCTCCCAACGAGTCTTCCACTGCAACTTCGCGCGCCAGTTTGGAATCACTCGTACTAAATACGGATTCCCTGACTTCTTGCGTCATTCATAGTGTCGATTGGTATAGTGTCACGCCTAACCAACACGCGTCGAAATCACTCGATCACCGTGCATTCCATTCCCAGCAGATGCCCAAGCTTTACCAGTTTGCTGGAGATGTGGCCAATGCCGATAGCACAATGATGCGCGGGGCCTTCCGCGTTCCAAGCGTTCATGAAATCTCTTGCTCCCATCGGAAAACGATACCGGCTGTTGGTGTTGCCAATTTCCAGAATCGGGCCGGGTTCAGAAATGGCCTCGGCGACCAGTAATTTGAGCTTTCCGTCAGCCTTATGAACAACCGCGAGCAACGTTACGGGACCATGCTTGACGGACATCTCGACGGACAGCCCGGTTCCGACTTTGCCGTGATACACGCTCAGCATGCGAACCTTGGTCCGGCCTTGTGCCATGGCGATGTGGCCAGGTCCATCGTGTCCCATGAGGATCACATCGTCGTTGAAATCGACGGCGTAATACTCCGAAAAGGAACCGCCCGCACCGAAGCCATCCATAATTTTCATAGCCTGAGCGTTTTTGATCTCGCACTCGCCTGCCACGGGAATTCCTCGCGCCGTCAGCAGACTGGTGCCGAGGATGATGGAGCTGATGGCGCCCTCGTTTTCATCGTTTCCCGCTCCCTTATAGTAGTAGGCGAGTGACCCTAATTTGTGAATCTCCACCAGACGATCCAGCGCAACAGAGGTACGCGCGGCGCGATCCAATTCGAATGCTGAGCAGTCCGCTTGTATGTCGAAGTTCTCGCGAAAATGCAGGACGCGTGCACTGATCTCCTCGCTGGAGACTTTCCTGCACAACTCCGCCAGCTCATCTACTTCGACGATTTCAATGTGGCCGCCAAAAAGCGCACAGTGCTGCGTTAAATCGGAATAGATATCGAGCATCCCGCTGTAGTAGTGGCCCATGACCCCGAGGCGGTTGTGTTCCATTTGGTGCGCCACGCGGCCCGCATCGATCCACTCTCCAATTTCTTTCCGGGCCGCGGCATCATTTTCGAGCATGCCGGTTACCTGGAAAAACGGAATGCGGGAACGATTCAAGACGTTGGCGATCTCCGGAACCGAGCAGGATTGACAATAGGCTAACCATTCGCCGGTCATCTTGGTGCGGTCGCCCATCTTGTTAAAGGAGTCGTAATCGATGGCAGCGCCGGGAGCCAAATTTAGGAGAATGACAGGAACTCTGGCGCGTCGCACAACGGGAAGTACGGTGGAGGAAAGAGCGTAGGTTGTCACGTAAAGAAAAATCAGATCAACATCAGCCTGACGCAGGTGATGTCCCGCAGCAAAAGCCTTTTCCGTCGTATCAATTAAGCCGAGATTTACAACGTTTACGCCGGACTGCCCGAGAAGTTCGACGACGCGCGCGATATAGCCCTTTAACCGTTCTTCGAGCCCGGCAAATTGAGGCCAATAAGCGTCCAGGCCGATCCCAAACAAACCGATCGTGAATCCATCGCCATGTTGCCCGTCCATGACTAGCGCCTCCGAAGCAACCGCGCTCTCATTAGCGACGGCGGAGAGTTATAGCACATAAGGCTCACATGAGAGGGAACGTGATTATTGTAAGCACTGGGGAAGAAGAATATAGTCTCGCCATCGTGACCGCAGCATGGATGAATCTGGACGACGGAGGAACTCGCTTGATTTTCAGACTGTGCACCAAGATGTTCGTGGGCCTGCTTATCTGCGTTCTTGTTTCGCCTGTTTCCCGTTGTCAGACGCCGGATGCGTCAAAGCTATCCGTGCGCTGGGATAAGGTGGTTCGAGTCTCGAAAACCACGCCCACGCTCCAGGTGGTGGTAAATCCACCGCTGCGCCGCGGAACTCCCGTTCACGACAACGCTTTTCGCGCGCTGCATCAGTTGCAGGCCGACTATGTCCGCTATGTTCCATGGCTTCCCTACCCAAAGCTGGGGGTCGCGGAGCTCGAGCCTCCTGCTGATGGCAAAACTTCCTGGAATTTTTCGATCATTGATCCGATAACGATTGATTTTCTTGATGCCACCAAGGGCCACTCCGTTATTCTGAACTTCAGCACCATTCCCCAGTGGATGTACAAGACCGACAAACCGGTCGCTTACCCAAGGGACCCCGACCAGGTCACATGGAATTACGAGCAAGGAACCGAGCTGCGCGATCCAAGCGCGCGCGAGGTAGGCGATTACTACGCCCGGCTCCTGGCGTGGTATACGAAGGGCGGCTTCATGGACGAATTCTCGAAGAAACACGAATCGGGCTACCACTACTCCATTCCCTACTGGGAGGTACTCAACGAGGTGGATTTCGAGCACCAAATGCCCGTCGAAACGTACACGAAGATTTACGATTCCGCCGTCGCCGCTATGCGTGAAGTCGAACCGAGCACGAAGTTTGTGGGTACGGCGTTGGCTGCTCCATCGCAAAATCCGCATTTTTTCGAATATTTTCTAGAACACAAAAATCACAAGAATGGCGTGCCTCTCGATTACATCTCTTACCATTTCTACGCCGTTCCGAATTCCGGCGAGACTCCCGAAATTGAGCAATATACATTTTTCGCACAGGCGGATGGTTTTTTGAATGCGGTTCGTTACATCGAGGCGATACGCCAACGGCTTTCTCCTGAAACCGGGACGATGATTAATGAGATCGGCGCGATTTCGGCCGAGGACCTGTCGCAGGGCGAGGCGGGCCATATCGAAAAGCCGATTCCCAACTCATATTGGCATCTCACGGGAGCCATGTACGCGTACATTTTTGGCGAATTGTCGCGGCTAGGGATAGACGTTGCCGGCGAATCACAACTCGTTGGCTATCCCAGCCAATTTCCGAGCGTGTCCATGGTGGATTGGGAGACGGGCAAGCCCAACGCACGATTTTGGGTGCTGCGGCTGCTGAAAGACAACTTTGGGCCCGACGACAAAATTGTCGAGACTTCCTTCAGCGAGCCGGAGGTTTATGCACTGCCCGTCGTGACTCGCTCTGGCAAACACCGCGTGTTGCTTGTAAATAAGCGCGAGCGGCAAATCACGATTGACGTACCTGGCGCATCGGGCGCGCAATTGGAATTCGTGGACATGAGCACTGGATCGCAACCGTCCAAACCGGGAAGACTGGGCGAGGACAAAGTAATTCTGGGCGGATACAGTGTTGCTGTCGTTACGTTCCCCTGAAGCTGGGAACCATCACGGACTTTCACGTAAGGCATCGGAATGGCGCATCGAACAGGGCAGTTTTACGCGAGAAATTCATTGCTATCGTGAGTCGGACCAAACATGTTTCTTCGGCCCGGTGCTCATCCCGCCGCGAAGCCTGCACCTCCCGTTTCTCATTGCGGACACTGGCAAGCACTCCCCCGCCTCGTCTTTGATCCAAAGCGCTTGACCTTTGAGAGATCTCCTGGCGGATTGCCGTTCTTGAGCCATCCGTGCCGCCGTTCTTGGGGTGTTGCCTCGATTTCAACCACCCTCCCCTAACCCCTCGGAGGGTTCCCAGCCTGGAAAGAATCGTCTCTCCTCCAGTGCTCGAACGAATTGCAGGTTAGAAATCAGTCAGCGAATCCGTGGGTAAGGCAACGCGAACGGCGTTTAGGACTGCGGCGAGGTCGATTATTTCCTGTGCGATAGCTCCTCCGATTGGCGGCAGGTATCCGAACGCGGCAGCGAGCATTCCTAAAATACTCAATGCCATCCCGCCAATGGCGGATTGAAGAGCGATGTGACGCATGCGACGCGCGATATGAATCAGTTCGTCCACTCGACCTAGAGAAGTCTCCAGGATAACCGCATCAGCGGCCTCGGATGTAATGTCGCTTTGCACTCCAAAGGCAACGCCGACCGTTGCTGCTTGCATCGCCGGGGCGTCGTTTATGCCATCCCCAAGGAACAATGTAGGGGCCTGCGCCGCCTCCTTGCGGACGATAGCAACCTTGTCCTCGGGACTCTTGGCCGAATATAGTTCCGTGATCCCCACTTGTTCGGCCAGGTTCCGTACTTCCTGGTCACGATCGCCAGAAACGATCAAAACATGGTTGACCGCATGGCGTGGGCTTAAATGCCTAATAAACGTGCGGCTCTCCTTGCGAGGCATGTCATGGAAACGAAAAGTGGCAGCGTATACGTCATTGACAAAGAGCAGGCATTCTAATCCCGGAACGATCGGTGGTAAGGCAAACGGTCTTTCGAGCACCTTCTTGCGGTTCGTAATCCAAATGCTACGCTGGCCGACTGTACCTTTTAGTCCCTCACCGGGTCTCTCGCTGATTTCTGAAACGAGTTCCAAAGGAAGGTTTGCATTTTGAGCTGCCTCAAGAATCGCCTGGGAGAGCGGATGTTTTGAATAGTGCTCCAGGCTCGCGGTCATTCTGAGAACCTCGTCCTTCCCAAATCCAGGAGCACAAAGGATCTCGGACAGCGACGGCTTGCCATAGGTAAGCGTTCCAGTTTTATCGAAGATCAAGGTACGGCAACGGTCTATTTGCTCTAGCACGGCGGGGTTCTTAATGATGATGCCGCGCCGCGCGCATAGGGAAATGGCACCAATTACTGCTACAGGAATGGAAATTAGAAGGGGGCAAGGGGTTGCCACGACTAAGACAGCTAGAAAGCGGTGGGATTCGCCCGTCGCTGCCCAGGCGATTCCTGCGAGCGACAGCGCCACAGGTGTGTACAAGGCACCGAGCCTGTCCCCCAACCGACGGATGCGGGGGCGACGTTGTTCCGCGTCTTGCATCACTTGCATTATTCTCGCGTAACGCGAATCTATTGCCAGTTTTTCAGCTCGAATATTCAAGGCAGCATCGCCATTGATGGAGCCCGACAATACCTCCGAGCCGGGCGTCTTGGCGATCTCAAATGGTTCACCGGTAAGGTAGGCTTCGTTCATCTTTCCGTGACCCTCGATGACGACTCCATCGACGGGACAGATTTCGTGCGGAAATATGACCAGGGTATCCCCGATAGCTATGTCCTTGAGTCCTATATCAGATAGATCGTTCGCAAATTTTCTATGGGCGGCTTGTGGCATCCGTTTTGCGAGCGCATCAAGAACCGAGGAGGCCCGGCGGCTGGCGAATTGTTCAAGCGCGGTTCCACCTGAGAGCATCAGAATCACGATCGTAGCGACAAGATATTCGCCGAGAATTACCGAGGTGATGATCGAGATTCCGGCGAGGTGATCTGAGCCAAATTCCCGCGCAAAAAGTTTTTGCGTCAAGGGCACAAGGAGAGGTACACCCCCGACGATTAAGACCGCGATGAGGGGAACTTGCCAAGCGATTCGGGGAGAATGCAGAAAATATCGAAGAAAGAGATGTAGAAGAATGCCTGCTACTGTGAAAAGCGCAATGTTGTTCGGCTTCGTCCACGCAGCAAGCACTTTGGGTTTTCCATATGGGCCCAGGCGCAGCATACCGCTCGCTGTGCGAACCAAGCCCATCTGTATGGTCGCACGCTTGGCAGTCTTTGAGGGTAATGAGTGTCACGTCGATCCGTGACTACGGTCACTGACTTAGCGATTCGAGCGGACGTAAGAAGGACGCGTGGAAGGACACTGCATGCCGAGGGAACGGGCTGTCAAGGCTGCCGGGGACGGAGAAAGCGGCAAAGCCAGCGGCCGTGCCTTGGCGGCGAGTATCATTGCCGGACCAAGGCTTGACCTGGCAAGCCAGTGCCCTTCGCCCAAAGGCAGCGGTGAGGTGCGAAGTCCAAGTGAAGCGCCAGTGGGTTCGACGCACCGGCCCTTCGGGCCGGAAAATGCTTCCCCGCCCGCCGCTGCCTTCGAATCTAGTGAAACGACGCCTCTGGTGAGGCGGCATCCAATCAAGGAGGGTGTCATGAGAACTCTATATACCAATGAAAGGTTGTTCGAGGATTTGTTTGGTTTTCGTCGTGAGTTCAACGAGATGTTCAATCGCATTCTGACCGGCAAGCCCTGGGGTCTTGAGCTGCCGGAGTTCAAGAAGGCGTTCAACATTACTCCCGCAGTGGAAGCGTATGTGGACAAGGAAGCCAAGAAATATATCTGCCGCGTGACACTGCCGGGAGTTGAGCCGAAGGAGCTGCAGATCCATGCACAGGCGAATGTGCTCACGATTCGCGGGGAGAGGAAGCTTACTCACGACACGAAAGAGATCGAACACATGGAGAGGGAGATTGTCTATGGCGTGTTCGAGAGGACTCTTGCGCTGCCGGAGGGCGTGAACGTTGAGAAGTTGACCGCCGAATATGTGAACGGGGTGTTGGAGATCACGGCGCCGGTCGCCGCGGCTGCCTTGCCGCGTAAGATTGAAATCAAGACGACCGCACCGTTTGTGAAGCAAGTCGCCGCGTAAGAAGCGGGCAGCACAAAACGGCCCGGAACTGCAATGGTTCCGGGCCGTTTTTCGATGCATGGGCACCTTCTTCCGAGAGGTGAGTGACGGGCGTCACGCAGTAGCGTGAGCGACGTCACAGCCAATGGGAGAACTACGAGGTAGATAATTAGAGCGTGGAAGCGGCTCGAGAAGCCTCCGGGACCGAGCTTCGTGAATGCTCTGTCGCTTGCAATCGGATTCTCAAGGGTCGGTGAAATGGCGCAATTGCAGGCTTGGCCCTGGTCGTCAGGGAGGCGGCGCCGGAAAGGAGCGACCATGAAATACATCCTTCTTACGTTGGCGATCGGAGCCACTGTTCTCGTGGTGGTAGGCTTACGTCGCGCTCTGCGAACGTATCTAAAGTTTCGAGGAAAGAGGCTTGTCTCATGCCCGGAGACTCACCAGCCAGCGGCAGTAGGCGTTGCAGCGGGGAAGGCGGCCTTAACAGCAACAGTTGGAAACGAGCAGCTGAGGCTGAGTCAATGCTCGCGTTGGCCTGAAAGGGAAGCCTGCGGGCAAGAGTGTTTGGCGCAAATCCAAGAAGCGCCGAAGGCCTGCCTGGTTTGGACGATCATAAACCGGTGGTATCAGGGACAGAAATGCGTGTATTGCCACAAGCCGTTTGGAGAAATCCACTGGCACGATCATCCACCGGCGCTATTAGATTCTGAGCGCAAAACTGTTGAATGGAACGAGATCCCTGCTGAAAAGCTGCAGGAAGTTTTGGGAACGCACTGGCCCGTCTGCTGGAACTGCCATGTGGCCGAAACCTTTCGGCGCGAACATCCCGAATTGGTGGTGGATCGGCCCGAGACCCCGCTGCGCATGAGCATCGTGAAGTAAGTGAAACAGATTCTCCGGGGGATGAAAGTCAGTCCAGAAGGGAAGGGGGAGCATATGCAAGGGGATAATCGCGATGCATTGGAGATTTTAAAGTCTGAGTTGCGCTTCCTGGAAAATGGCGGTTATAGGGAGTCGCCTAGGACGACGTGGAGACCACAGCTCATTTTTGAAGACTCACCGACCTGTCTGAATTACGGCAACAGACAAAGACTGCTCCCGTGCAGCGAGTGTGTTTTGATGGCCTTCGTCCCGCAGGATTGCCGTGGTGAAAGGATTCCGTGCAGGCACATCTCTCTCGACGTCGAAGGCTACTCGATTGATACGTACTATCGCTTGGGGACTCAGGAAGAACTGGAAGTCGGAGTAGCGGCTTGGCTTCGCAAGACTATCCAGCGGCTCGAAGGGGAAGGTGCCCACCAGGAAGGGAAATCAAGCCCACCTGAACATAGCTATTCGGCTGCGGTCGCCGGTCGGTAGCTCCAGTCTCAGGGATTCAGGACAGCGTTGCGTCTAGTGTCAAGAAGTTTGCTGACCTTCTCCACCTTATCAGCCTGAACGCCAACTTCATTCAGCGCTTTACGAAAGTGTCCAAGAAACCTATCGAAATGTCCGTCATTTAACCCTTGCTCTCGCGCATGCGCATGAGCGGCATGGATAGTCCCCCGAGGAGCATGGAGATAAACATACTTTGCCGAGCGCGTGGTTCCGCCATATCGATACTCTTGAAAAAGGGGCGGAGCGTGTTGTCTGCCAAGACTCTTCTATAAAAGGCCTCGGAAGCAGTCCAAACTGTTTGCCTTCCACCGATAAGATCGTAGAGGTCATCGATCAACTTGATCCTCTGGTAGTAGGAACACGACGCGGATTCTCACTCACTAACTGAGGTTTACTGGTGGCGGTTATTATGGCTTCCCAACCTCTGCAGTCAACGATTGCTGATCATTTTGGTGCCGTAAGTCTGTCAAACTCTCGCCGGCACGGACAGTTCTTCCTCGATCTGCACAACGGGGAAGACGATGACTTTGCACTCAAGGGATCGTGCAACCAGGCACGATCTCTCGGCTTTCTCAAGAAGGCGAACGGTCCGGTCTCTATCTTCTTCTTTCCGGAGGGTGACGGCGGGCCGCAATCGAATCTCTGTAAAACGCCAACCGCAGTCCTGTTTGCTGAGGACACCTTCCGCGGCCAATCGTAAAGAATCAAATTCCAGACGTGAGGTCTGTGCCAAGCCCTCAAAAGTGCTGACGAAGCAGCTGGCCACAGCGGCGACCAGGAAATGTTCCGGAGTCCACCGACCGACCTCACCTTGAAATTCAGGTGGTGGGCTAAAGGATATGGCCGGCAGGATTCCTTCGGCATGGACGACGCCGTTGCGTCCCCCTGCGCCGCTGGCTTCAACACGATATTCGTGGATAGATTCCATTTCGTCCTCCTCGAATGTGAGGGCGGGAGATCAATTCGAGCTCAGCCCGCGTTCACGGCTCCAACCCTAGCAAAGGAACTGTACGGGCCGTGTGACCTGTGGCACGGTCGAAAGTGACGGCGGTCACAACCAGACGGCCTTGTGTCGCCGTATTAATGGGACGCAGGGAGGTGGCTCATGCAAGCAGTTCAAGCAATAACGAGAATTACAGTGAGGAACATTTTGTTCGCAACTGACTTTTCACAGGCTGCAGACGCGGCTGCGCCGATCGCGATTCAGATCGCGAAGCGTTACGGCGCAAAGGTGTATGGAGTGCATGTGAATAGATTCGACGACTACACAGCTGCTGCACCGAATGCCTGGGCGGCGATGGCTGAGGCAGCTGAGAAGGAGACCAAAGAAGATGCCGGACGCCTGAATGAACAGCTCCAAGGCGTAGAGCACGAAGTGGTGATCGGTGCAGGTAACCTTTTGGAAGTGCTATCCAATGTGATCCAACAGAAGGAAATTGACCTAGTCGTGGTGGGGACGCGCGGGCGCACCGGATTCGGAAAGACGTTACTCGGCTCGGTTGCCGAACAGATCCTGCGGCAATCGCCGTGCCCCGTGCTAACGGTTGGCCCACACGTGAACCCTTGGTCTGACGAGTACGTAAAGATGCGTGAAATCCTGTATGCAACAGACCTAGCAACGGACACCCCAATAGCGGCTCCCTATGCCATATCTCTGGCGCAAGAGAACCAGGCGCACCTCGTGTTGCTGAACGTGATCGAAGACCCGAAGGCAGGGGATCTAGTGGATAGCCCAGAGGTGGTGGATTCGAAGGAGCGAAAGCTGAAGCAATTCGTCACAGAGCAAGTCGGATTGTGGTGCGAACCCACTTACATCGTCGAGCAGGGACCAGCAGCAGAGAAAATCCTGGACGTTGCGAAGCGTCGGCACACCGATCTAATCGTGCTGGGAGCCCGGCCGGCAAAAGGGCTTGCAACGCATCTGAACATGGGCACGGTCCACAAGGTGGTGTCACAGGCGAAGTGCCCAGTGCTCACGGTTCGTGGGTGAAGCGCACCGCGCGATCACACGGGCATCAGAGGCGGTGAAACATTAGGGGGGTTGAGGCTCCAGCAAATTCTCGTGAAGTCCGCTGGCCTCAACCCCGGTAGGCGAAAGAATGCAGATTCTGAAAGCCGGCGTGCTCTACTTCTCGGTCGTCTTCGGAGCCGGTTTCGTGCTTGGCCCCATCCGCATTCTGTGGCTCGTCCCGCGGCTCGGTGCGAGAGTCGCGGAACTGTTGGAAGCTCCTATCATGCTTGTGATTACAATTGTGGCAGCGCGGTGGATCGTTCGTAGACTTGTTGTGCCTCCTACGCCGCCGAGTCGGCTAGGTATGGGTGGCGTTGCCCTCAGCCTGCTGCTAATCGCGGAATTTACTCTTGTGCTCTGGCTTCGAGGCCTCTCGATCAGACAGTACCTTGCAGCCCGGGACCCCGTATCGGAAACAGTCTATTATTCGATGCTTGTTGTATTTGCTGTCATGCCGTTTCTGGTGGCGCGAAGATGACGTCGCTCGTAGGTATGCGCTAGTTCGCGCGTGCCTGACCTGGGATTCGTACTGACGCCAGCCTCCAACAGTCTCGGGCGATAGCCCAGTCTTCTTGAGCGTGCACGACTAACACGCGAACGGTTGAATCGGAAAGCGAAATATCCTGGTCCGCAGATCCCTGCGCATGCTTCGCGCCGTCCAGTTTCAGACCAAGAAATTCGAAGTTGGCGCAAGCTGCACCTCGCACCTCAGGCGAATTTTCGCCAATCCCGGCCGTGAAAACTAGCGCATCTATCCCACCCAATGTTGCAATCATCGCGCCGATACCAGCTTGAAGGCGATGGACGAACATCTCAAAAGCCAGCTTCGCCCGTGGATGGCCATCTTTCATCGAGGCAACGATCTGCCGCATGTCACCCGAAAAACCAGAGATTCCCAGCAGGCCTGATCGCGTGTTGAGTATCTCGTCGAGTTGCTGTCCCGTGAAGCCACGGTGTCGCATCAAGTAGGTCATTATCCCGGGGTCCACAGAACCTGATCGCGTTCCCATCATTAGCCCTTCTAGTGGCGTGAATCCCATGGTTGTATCGATGCTTCGCCCTTCGCGGATGGCCGCCAGAGAGCAACCATTCCCCAAATGGCAGGTTACGATTTTCAGCGATCGTAAATCCCTGCCAAGGAGTTGTGCAGTACGCTCGGCGCAATACTGATGATTGATTCCGTGAAATCCATAACGACGGATCCCCTGTGCGAGCCATTCATAAGGGCCGGGGTATACGGCGGTTGGTTCCGGCAGTCGGCTGTGAAAGCCGGTGTCGAACACAGCCACCTGGAGAACCGTGCCGATACGTTTCTCGATAATCTTGATTCCTTCCAACTCGGCGCGATTATGCAATGGTGCAAAGACAGACATGCGGGCGATTGCAGATTTCACTTCCGGTGTGATGGCGGTTGCCTCCTGAAGGCTCTTTCCGCCGTGTACAACGCGATGACCTACTACGTCGACTTCGGAAGGCGCGGAAAGGACACTTATCTTTCCACTCCATAACGTATTCAAGAGGCGTTCGATTGCATCCGATCGCGATGCAACCTTTACCCGAACTTTCAGATGTGCGCCCTGTAAATTCCCTGCCTGAATATCGGCATGATTGCCGTCCCATTCAATCTTGCCTTCCCACACTGGCGCAGGCGGATGCTCTGGAAGGGTCTTTCCGACGTCGTACAGACTGCTCTTCTGGCTGCTGGAACCCGAATTGAGTACAAGGATTCTCACGGCCTAATAGGGCCATTTCCAATCGCGGATTTCCGGCAAGTCGTCTCCCTGTTGGCAGATGTATTGTTTGTGCTCGACGAGTTTGTCGCGGAGGAACTGTTTGAAATGTGCGCCGACGCGTTGCAAGCGAGGGACGCGGTCGACGACGTCGCCCGCTAGATGAAATCGATCTAGATCGTTTAGGACGGTCATATCGAAGGGAGTGGTTGTTGTTCCTTCCTCTTTGTATCCGCGGACGTGGAGGTTGTCATGATTGGTGCGCCGATAGGTTAGGCGATGGATCAGCCACGGATAACCGTGGTAGGCAAAGATGACCGGCTTGTCGGTTGTAAAGATCGAGTCGAACTCACGATCGGAGAGTCCGTGGGGATGTTCGGTTGAGGGCTGAATGGTCATCAAGTCAACGACATTGACGACGCGCACTTTGATGTCCGAAAAATACTGGCGCAGCAGGTTTACGGCGGCGAGCGTCTCCAGTGTTGGGATGTCTCCGGCACAGGCCATCACCACATCCGGCTCGGTTCCCTGGTCGGTAGAGGCCCATTGCCAGATTCCGATTCCATTCGTGCAATGCTCGATCGCAGATTCCATATCGAGCCACTGCAGCGCCGGCTGCTTTCCAGCAACGATAACGTTGACATAGTTTCGGCTGCGGAGGCAGTGGTCAGCCACCGAAAGCAGGGTATTGGCATCCGGAGGAAGATACACGCGTACAATATCCGCCTTCTTGTTCACAACGTGGTCGATGAAGCCTGGATCTTGGTGGGTGAACCCATTGTGGTCTTGGCGCCAGACATGTGACGTGAGGAGGTAGTTCAACGAGGCGATGGGACGGCGCCACGGAATATTCCGCGTAACCTTGAGCCACTTGGCGTGCTGATTGAACATCGAGTCTACGATGTGGATAAAGGCTTCGTAACAGGAGAAGAAGCCGTGACGCCCGGTGAGCAAATAACCCTCGAGCCAGCCCTGGCACATGTGCTCACTCAGGACTTCCATCACCCGGCCGTCCCTCGAAAGGTGCTCGTCCGTGGGAAGCATTGGCTCCATGAAAACTTTGTCAGTGACTTCGTACAGAGCATCGAGCCGGTTCGAGGCCGTCTCATCAGGGCCGAAGACCCGGAAGTTCTTCGAGTTCGCATTCCGTTTCATAACATCGCGCAGCAGAGTTCCTAAGACTCGAGTTGCTTCCGCAGTCTCAATGCCCGGCTTCGTGACTTTCACCGCATATTCGCGGAAGTTCGGCATCACAAGGTCCCTAAGCAGCAGGCCGCCATTCGCGTGCGGGTTGGCACCCATCCTGCGTTCGCCGCTCGGCGCTAGTTCCGTTAATTCCGGAATCAACTTGCCCTTTTCATCGAATAGTTCCGCAGGCCAATAGCTCCTGAGCCATTCTTCCAATATCCTTACGTGGTCCGGGTGCGAGATGAAACTCGTAACGGGTACTTGGTGCGCACGCCAGGTGTCTTCGACTGGCTTTCCGTCCACGATCTTTGGCCCGGTCCATCCCTTCGGCGTTCGCAGGATGATCATTGGCCACACCGGGAGTCCGGCTGACCGTCCGGCACGGGCGTCATTCTGGATTGAATGAATTTCCTCGATAATCGTGTCGAGCGTGTGTGCCATCAGTTGGTGCATACTCTCCGGCTCATGGCCTTCCACAAAATACGGTTTGTAACCATACCCCGTGAAAAGCTGAGCCAACTCGGCATCAGTGAGACGGCTGAGTATGGTCGGGTTTGCGATTTTGTAGCCGTTCAGGTGCAGGATAGGAAGAACGGCGCCGTCGCGAACGGGATTCAGAAACTTGTTCGAATGCCAACTGGCCGCGAGTGGACCTGTCTCGGCTTCACCGTCACCAACCACGCAGCAAACCAGGAGGTCTGGGTTATCAAAGGCTGCTCCGTATGCGTGAGAAATCGAGTATCCCAGTTCACCGCCTTCATGAATCGAGCCAGGCGTCTCCGGGGCGACGTGACTTGGAATACCTCCCGGGAACGAGAACTGCTTGAAGAGCTTTTTCAGGCCTTCCTCGGTTTGTGAAATGTTTGAGTAGAATTCGCTGTAAGTGCCCTCCAGGTAGGTGTTGGCAATCAGTCCCGGACCTCCATGACCAGGCCCCGTGACATAGATGACGTTCAGATCGTGCTTCTTGATCAAGCGGTTGAAATGAACATAGATGAAATTCAATCCCGGTGTCGTGCCCCAGTGGCCCAGCAGACGCGGCTTGATGTGTTCGAGCTTCAATGGCTTCTGCAGCAGTGGATTGGCATAGAGGTAGATCTGGCCCACAGAGAGGTAGTTCGTCGCGCGCCAGTAGGCGTGCATCTTGCGCAGTTCTTCTTCGGATAGAGGCAATTTGGATTCATGAAGCCTTGCTGAACCCGTGGGTGCCGTTGAAGCCATATCAATGCCCTCCCTATTTTGGATCGAAGTCGCTCATTATTTTACCGGGCGAAGAAAAGTTCTCTTATCGCAGAGGTCTCGATCCAATCTTATCCCCACGAATTTGAACAGGCCATTACAACTAGCGGGCGGCCCAGGTTGTGAACTTTGAGCGAGCCATATGCATGGAATTAGGGCACTGAGTGGCGGTGCGCGTTCGTTCGCGCCACAGACTGTAAAGCGCCAGACCCGCTACGCTGCTGACAACTCCTTGTGAGTTTCTCCGACCGCGAGTTCAGGCCAGATCAACTTGAGCGTGACACCGTATTCTTCGTCGTATACCAGTGTGAAGACATGTGAGCAACGCTCGCACAGCCAATAATGTCTTACGCCATGGATTCCGCCTGGTGAATCAGCTGTTGGACTATCCGCAGTTGCCGCAACCGGATCGGGCCGAAATCGGAAGAACTTGCCGCCCCCGGTCCAATGAAAGGCAGTCGGACACGCCGGGTTTGCACACTTCGGATGCAGCTTTTGGTACAGAGGAGTTCCTTTCACCGTTCCGCCGCCGGGGGGCGGCTGTTTGCTGTGAGACTGTCGAGCCGCTGCTCGTTCTTCTTCCAGGCGCTGAATAGTGGCCCTCAGCCAGGCTCCAACCGTCTCTTCGGTCTCGTGTTGGTCGCCGTACCGGTAGAGTGAATCCAAGTTCTCCCCCGATGTGTTGAACGGAATGTGGCGGCAGGGAATCTTCTCGGAGCGGTGCTCGGGTGGCACCAGTTGCATCAGTGCACAATCACTGCACGGACCAGGATTCTCTTTGGAATCATAGTTCATGCAAGAGAGAGAGTCTTCGAAAATATATTGAGGCCTCCAAGGAGTTCCCGGCGAACGCCCATAGCCTCCATCTTCGAGGAATTGAAGTTCGAACTTTAGAACTTCCAAGAGGTCGCGCTCATCTTTTTGCATTTTGCACCTCCGACCCAAATCAAAATATGGACTCAGCCCAGAGGAAGGCGCCGTAACCTGCGTCACATGGCAGCGTGACGGCTATCACAGACGAGGAACAGTCGATCTTAGTAGAAATATCAAAATTGGCAGGGACCTACAGGAAGGCTAGATATGCCGGGCGGGTTTCGTTTTGTGTCGCGTAGGGAGGGAGGTATACTCCGGTGCGGTGACCTTATGCGCGCCCCCTACGGTCTCGAAATAATTGAGAGCTGCTTGTCCTGTCCTCACCGCGAGGATCGCCTTTTCTGCAACCTCCCTCCCCCGGCGATGCAGAAGTTGGCAGCCATCACCTCGGCTTCTTCCTACCCCAAAGGAGCGACGCTTTTCGTTGAGGGGCAGGTGCCGCGCGGTGTGTTCATCCTGTGCAGCGGTCGAGTAAAACTGTCGACAACTTCGGCAGATGGGAAAACCCTGATCGTGAGAATCGCGGACCCAGGGGAAGTCCTGGGATTACCCGCCACTGTCACTGAAAAACCTTATGAGCTTACGGCAGAAGTGATCGAACCAACCCAAGCGAACTTTATCCCGCGTCAGGAATTCCTGAACTTCCTCCGCGAGCACGGCGAAGTAGGATTGCGAGTGGCGCAGCAGTTGGGTGAAACCTATCACTCCGCAATCGCAGAAATGCGAACCATTGGACTCTCCCATTCGGTAGGCGAGAAGTTGGCCCGCTTCCTGCTGGACCTTTCCGCGGGCCATGACAATGGAAAGAGTGAGATAAAAGTCACGCTCACGCTCACGCATGAAGAGATTGCCCAGATGATCGGAGCATCTCGAGAGACGGTAACTAGACTCTTTGGTGAATTTAAGAAAAAACAACTCTTGCAGGTAAAAGGCTCAACGCTCATCATCAAGAACAAAGCAGGGCTCGAAAGCGTCTTGAATTCTTAACTCTTTGTTTACCCTTTCCGGAAGTTCTTCCCCTTCAAAGGAGACCTTGTGATGTTCGTCACATCAATCGGTGACGCACGTCACGGCAGGTCAACTTAACCATAGGCACAATGCGGACCAATGAAGCTTGGCCAGTTTGTTCGGGAACTTGACCCGCGGTTCCGCGGGCAAGATTGGAGGGCAACGAGATGAAAAGGCGCGTAGTTAACAGCAGCATAACGGCGAGTGTGACCGGGGTTGTGGTCGTTTTGTGGGTAATGCTCGCGTCGGTACCTAAGACTTCCGCAATCCCCGCGTTTTCGCGGAAGTACCAGACGTCGTGCACCACGTGCCACAACAACTATCCGGAATTGAATGACTTCGGAGAGGCGTTCAAGAAAAATGGATTCAAGTTCCCGAAGGATGACGAGGTATTTGTAAAGGAGCCTCCGGTGCTTCTGGGCTCGAAGGCGCAGAAGGAAGCATTCCCCGGCGCGGTCTATCCTGGTGAGATTCCCGGATACCTGCCGATCGCGTTCCGTTACGAGGGGAACTTTACTCTCAACCGCAAGCAGCCTCCGGGAGTCATTGCGCAGAACGGATTCGCGCCGCGCACGGACCTTTTTGCTCCTAACACGTTCACGATCATCAGTGCGGGGAGCTTCGGGCAAAACATCTCGTTTTGGATTGATGACGACATTTCTACCGGCGGTTCTGGAGCCGACGGCGGACTGGGAGACGGGTATGTCAAATACAGCGATCTCGGCCATATTATCAAGCTTCCGAAGAATGCATTAAACGTGCGCTTCGGGCAGTTTGAATTGGACCTCCCATTCACCCAAGCCCGAACCATCTACCTCTCGGACTACGACGTTTACGGCCAGCCGAACGTGGCGGGAGCCCTGGGGACTGCAAATAACCAGTTCACGTTTGGCGCGCCGCAGCGCGGTATCGAATTTGGCGGTACCCCCAACAATGGGAATTTCTCCTGGTCCCTCGCGGTGACAAACGGAACTAATGACTCCGGGGCGTCTCGCAGTTCAAAAGACGTTTACTTTCGTGTCTCTCAGAAATTCAACTTGGAACGCGACCCGGAAAGCCGCAATGCGATTCAAGCAGCCGGCCCAGCCGGTCCTCGGGATCACACTTCCATCCGAATTGGATTTTTGTATTACTACGGCAAGAATCAGCAGAATCAGGACGGCGTCCTGTTCCCAGGTTTAGCCACCATCGAAGAACCTTTCTATCGCGTGGGCGGCGATCTGCGTTTCAAGTACCGCAAGCTGGAGATGTACGGACTGGGAATGTTCGGCCACGACGACAATCATGTGGTCACTCCCGGAGCGCCCCCAACCATCGCACTGGCACGCGCCGTTAAATTTTCCGGCGGGTTCGCTGGCGCCAACTATTGGGTCTATCCATGGCTGATTGGCACCTTTCACTACGATGCCGTGAATTCCCATTCGGACTTCGTAAACGGGACACCGGCATCACAGTACCAGACGCGAAACCGCTTCAGTCCGGGCTTCCAGGTGCTGGTGCGCGCCAATATCAAAGTCGTTGGCGAATACCAATACACTTTCGGACAGCCCTACACAGATCCCGTAACCGGAAATACTCTCTTCTTCCGCCCGAACACGTTTCAGACGGGCATCGACTACGTGTTTTAGAAATACCGTTATCGGAAAATGCGTCGCACGCACGCCAAATACGAGAGGAATGTCATGAATCTACCGAGAATCGCAGCAAAGGCAGCATTTGCAGCAAGTCTGGCTCTGGTCCTGGTTGGCGTTGGCCGGGCTAATGAAATCAAGGGCAAGGTCAATGTGCAAGGCATCAAGTCAGCGGAGAACATTGCTGTGTACGTGGATGTAATTGCGGACAAGAAGTTTGACGCTCCGAAGGACCACATCGTGATTGACCAGCGGAAAATGGCCTTTCTTCCGCATGTCGTGGCCGTGCAGCAGGGAACCACGGTGGAATTCTTGAACAGCGATTCCGTCGGCCATAACGTCTATTGGCCCTCGATCAGCGGGAACAAGAAACTCTCTCACAACCTCGGCACTTGGCCGAAAGGCGACAAGAAACCATTCCAGTTCAATGATCTCGGTGTGGCTTCTCTGCTTTGCAACGTGCACCCGGAAATGTCCGGCTATGTTGTCGTCGTTCCGACCCCGTATTTTGCGGTCACCGACAAGGATGGAAATTTTGAAATCAAGAATGTTCCAGCAGGAAAATATACCTTGAAGACCTGGAGCGAAGACGGCAAACCAACGACGCAGGCCGTGGACCTGAGCGGTGCAAGCGCCACGGTGGACCTGACGGTGAAGAAGTAGCAAATTGGCGCCCGGAGAGAGAGCCATTCAAGTGAGAACGCGCACCAAACTCGTCGATCTTGAATGGCTGGAGTCGAACTTTCCGTGCATGCAGGCGTGTCCAGTCCATACGCAAGCCGGAAGGTACGTGTCGCTGATCGCGGAGGGGCGGTACGAGGAAGCGTACCGCTATGCCCGGGTTCCCAACCCTTTCGCTTCCATCTGTGGCCGCGTCTGCGGACACCCTTGCGAAACAGCCTGTCGGCGCGGCCAATTGGACATGCCCATTTCCATTCGCGCGCTGAAGCGTTTCGTCACCGAGCGACATGGGCCAGAATCGCGCAATCCCATTGACGTATTTTCCGAAACCCCCCGTTCCGTCCGGCCGGAAAAAATTGCCATTATCGGTTCCGGTCCGGCCGGCATGTCGGCGGCGCACGATTTGGCACTGCTCGGCTATCCCGTCACCATTTTTGACGCGGCGCCGGTGCCCGGCGGAATGATGCATCTTGGCATTCCGGAATATCGTCTGCCGCGCGATGTCTTGCAGGCGCAGATCCGCGAAATCCTTGACCTGGGCCCGGAACTTCGCCTCAACACGCGGCTAGGGAAAGACATTTCGTTGGCGGATCTCCGCTGTCAGGGTTACAAAGCCATACTCCTGGCATTCGGCCTGCACCGCAGCCGCGACCTGAATCTACCCGGGCATGAGCTAGACGGAGTCGTGAAAGGCATCGATTTTCTTCTGAACGTAAATCTTGGCTACCGTTTTTCCATCGGCAAACAAGTGGTGGTCGTCGGCGGCGGCAACGTAGCCATTGATGTCGCGCGCTCCGCCATGCGCGAACAGCAAAAACTCGCGCCCGGCGCGGAAGGCGCCGTCGCTCTTCCTGATGAATTGACCTCCAGCGAACATGACGTGGCCATGAAAGAATTCATGGACGTTTCCCGGCAAGCGCTGCGCATGGGCGCTCGTGAAGTGCACCTGGTGTGTCTCGAATCACGCGCCGAGATGCCCGCTTCCGAAGAAGAAATCGAAGAAGGGCTGGTCGAAGGCATCAAGATGCACCCCTCTTTGGGCCCAAAGCAGTTTGTCGGCAGCAAAGGCAAATTAACCGGGCTCGAAGTCATCAGTTGCACTTCCGTCTTCGACGAACAGCACCGGTTCAGCCCGACTTTCGCGGCGGGAAGCGAAACCATCATTCCGTGCGACACGGTGATTCTAGCCATCGGCCAGGCTTCGGATACATCTTTTCTCAAGCCCGACGATGGCATCGAGACCACGCGGCAGGGCACCCTGAAGGTTGATCCCGCAACGCTCATGACCACCGCGTCGGGAATCTTCGCTGCCGGAGATGTGGCATTCGGCCCGCGCCTGATCATCAATGCGGTGGCGGACGGCAAAAAGGCTGCCGAAGAAATCGACAGGTTCCTTCGCGGCTCCGAATGGAAGCGCAAGCCACATTTCGTGCAGATCACCCTCCTGGATCATCACGAAATGGCGGAGCAGTACGACGAGTATTCCCGGTTGGCTGTGCCGGTCATTCCCCTGGAGCGCCGCACCGGCGTCGCCGAAGTCGAGCTTGGATTCACCGAAGAACAGGCGCGCCGCGAAGCTTCGCGCTGCCTGCAATGCTGGATCAATACGATTTTCGAAGGCAATGAAGCCGAAGGAACCGAGTGCATCCTGTGCGGCGGGTGCGTAGACGTTTGTCCGCAGAATTGTCTGCAACTGGTGCCGCTAAGCCAATTCGCATTTTCCGATGAAACGCGCCAACAGCTCGCGGCAACATCCGATTCACGCGCGCTCGAGTTCCTCCACCTCTCGCCGGAGGGTCTGATAACCGAGGAAGGCTCGGTGATGGTCAAGGACGAAACCATCTGCATCCGGTGCGGGCTCTGCGCGGAGCGCTGCCCGGTGAAAACCATCACCATGGAAGCATTTGAAGTTTTCGATCGCGATCCGAATCTGGTCCAAATTGAAAACATGGTTCTACACGCATGAGCGATACAAAAATCACGCCCGCTTCGGCAGTGCCGCATTCCGTTCCAGTGAGGAATGAAATTACTCGACGCGATTTCTTGAACGAAATCACGCTGGGTGCCCTGGGGATTGCTGGTCTCGGTTCGATCGCCGTGACCTATCAATATTTTTTACCGAATGTTTTGTTTGAACCTTCAACGACATTTCGGGCGGGCAATCCAGATCTCTATCCCGCCCACTCGGTGACCTTTCTCCAGGACCAGCAGGTGTACATCGTGCGCATGCCGGAGGGTTTCTATGCCGTCTCAGCCGTCTGCACGCATCTTGGCTGCGTCACGCAATGGAAGGCTGACGCCGAGATGATTGCCTGTCCGTGCCACGGCAGCAAATTCAAACCGGACGGCACAAAAATCGAAGGCCCAGCGCCGCGACCGCTCCCGCATTTCGCCATCTCGCTGACCGCCGACGGCGAACTGCTTGTTGACAAGCTGCAAAGTATCAGGCCCACGCAAGTATTGAAAGTTTGAGGGAAAAAGGATGGCGACATCCCTTCAATCGGTGTTGCAAAATCTTCGCGAAACGAAAGTCTGGAAGTCCATCTTCCGCCGGGGTTCGGCGAACACCAACCGCACGCGAAGCCTCGCCGTTTTCGGGAATCTTTTCCTCCACTGGCTGCCTGTTAAGGTGCGCGAGAAGTCGCTCCGGGTGCGCGCTTCGTACTATCTGGGCTCCATCTCCTTTCTGTTGTTCATCGTTCTTCTTGTCACAGGCATTCTGCTGATGTTTTATTACCATCCGGCAGCGCCGCATGCGTACCGCGACATGAAGGATTTGCAGTTCGTCGTTTCCAACGGCGTTTTTCTGCGCAATCTGCACCGCCTGGCCGCGCACCTGATGGTTTTCGCCGTCTTCTGGCACATGTTTCACGTGTTTTACCGCGGGGGTTACAAGCCTCCGCACGAATTTAATTGGGTGGTCGGCGTCGTGCTGCTTTTGGTCACGCTGTTCCTCAGCTACACGGGCTATCTCCTGCCTTGGGACCAGCTGGCATTCTGGGCCGTGACGGTTGGCACCAACATTATTTCGGCCATGCCCGTGGTGGGCGGCAAAATCCGGTTTCTGGTGCTTGGCGGCAACATCGTTGGTGAAAACGCGCTCCTGCGTTTCTACGTGCTGCACGTGGTGATTCTCCCGCTTGTGGCATTCTTGCTCATCGGAATTCACTTCTGGCGCGTGCAAAAGGATGGCGGCCTGACTGTGAAGCACAAGGACGAAGATGGAAAAGAATAAAATCGAGACGGGGATAAGCTCGGACGCAAAGAAAGATCCCCGGCGCATCGTTTTTGTGACCAAGAAGACCTCCGCCAAGGTCGTCGGCGATCCCGGCCCGCAATTGATGGCCTATCCTCATCTTCTTATCCGCGAAGCCATCGCTTTTCAGGTGCTGGTGATCGCCATGGTGGTCGTCGCGCTTTTCTGGGACGCGCCCTTGGAACAGCTTGCTAATCCGCTGCTTACCCCAAACCCCGCTAAGGCGCCGTGGTATTTTCTTGGACTTCAGGAACTGCTGCACTTCTTCCCGCCCTTCGTCGCCGGAATTTTGATTCCGACCCTGGTGGTGATCGCTTTGGTAGTGATCCCGTATTTCAACGTAAACGTCGAAGGCGCGCCCATCTGGTCGCGACCGGCGCAAAACCTCAAACTAGTTCTTGCCACCATTTTCCTTTTGCTGGCCTTCCTGGCTTTCTTTGATGCCTGGACAATATTCGCCCCTACGGCGCTGGTTGCAGCTCTGCTGCTTTTCTCATTCACGGCTCGTGCCGGAGAAAAAGGCTTACTTCAGGTACTGGCTCGCAAGCCGGTCTCATGGTGGGTTATGACCTGGTTCGTCGCCGTCGCTCTTTGCTTGACTGTTGTTGGCACCTTTTTCCGGGGCCCGGGGTGGTCCTGGGTCTGGCCGTGGAGAACTCATGCCGGCTGAGGAAATGGGCAATTTGACGAACCGCATGCGGCTCGTGTTCGCGGTTTCCAGTCTCGTCTTTCTGGCCGTGCTGGCCCTCTCACCCATTAAGGATTTTCGCCGCGAATGGAAGCAAAACAAGCGTTTGTACTTGCGTTTCGCGCAGACCCGTCCGGACACAAAAAAATTGATTGCGGACTACCGCGCCGAGATCGACCAGATCTGGCTGCCGGGAATGAATGTGGTGGACCGCTGCACCACATGCCACCAGGGAATTACGCAGGCGAGCCTTGCGGATCCGGCTGTACCTCAGCCGTTCCGTGCGCACCCCCCAATCCCGCATAATGTCCGCGACTGGGGTTGCACTATCTGCCATCGCGGCCAGGGCCCTGCCACCGAAGTTGCCGAGGCTCACGAATCTACACTGGCGTGGGAGCAGCCCATGCTGCCCGCCCGTTTCATACAGGCTTCGTGCGGCACATGTCACTACGCGAACCTGCCCCAAACGCCACAACTTACTCGCGGCCGCGCGCTTCTCGCCGAACTGAATTGCCAGGGCTGCCACCGTCTCTCCGGAATAGAGCGCCCCGCGATGCTCGGGCCCGATCTGACAAACCTCGGCGCTAAAGTCAGCCGTGAATGGATTTACAAGTGGCTAAAGGAACCGCGCACGATCGTCGATAAAGATGGCAATGTCACGGTAAACGGCTACGAAACGGAAGAAGAGCCGCGCATGCCGAAGTTCCGTTTGACAGAGACGGAACTCCGTGGCCTCTCCGCTTATCTCAGCAGCCAAAAAACAAAATCTTTCGTGCTCTACAAGCTCGATGCTCGGGTCGTTGCAGCGTGGAGCAAGAATCCCGAACTTGCTTCGCAAGGCGAATTGCGTTTCCGCCAGATGTTCTGTTCGACCTGCCACTCCCTCGCCGTCACGCGCGCCGGCGAAACAAAGCTGATCGGCGGCGACATCGGCCCGGAGCTGACCAAAGTCGGCAGCAAGGTCAATCCGGACTGGCTGGTCACCTGGCTCCGCGATCCGCAAGGATACCTGCCGCATACCAAAATGCCGCGCTATGGCTGGTCGGACGAAGATCTCTATAAGGTCACGCAATACATCACCACCAAGCTAACCGATTCCGACCTCCTAACCGGCGTTCCGCAGCTTGGGCAGCCAACCGAAGGCGAAATTCAACTCGGGCATCGCTTATTTCTAGAAAAAGGTTGTGCCAGCTGCCATGTGATCGAAGGCTTGAATCCACAAAAAGACTTTGGGCCGGACCTGAGCGCCATCGGCGGAAAGAACGCTTCCGAACTGGAATTCGGCGCTTCCACGATTCCACACAATCTCGTTTCCTACATTCAAGCGAAACTGCAGGATCCCGCGTCCGTCAATACCGCGGCGCGCATGCCGCAATACAATTGGAACCAGGCGGACCTCGACGCCATCACGACCGCTCTTCTCAGCATGAAAGGCGCGCCGCCAACCAGCGCGCTGCAAAACCTGGTTGTGCCACGCAAAGAAGTTGCATTCCATCCGACCGGCGCGTTCGCGGAAGTCTACGAACGCTACAAATGCTTCACTTGCCACAAATTCAATGGCTACGGTGGAGACTTGGCGCCCGATCTCACCTACGAAGGCAGCCGCGCGCAGCGTCAGTGGATCGTGGACTTCCTGAAGAATCCGCAGACTCTCCGTCCCACCCTCATTCTGCGAATGCCGCAATTCAATATGAGCGACAAGGATGCCGCCACTCTCGCCGACTACATGACCATGGTCTTGCAGCATCCCGCCGCAAGTCTCGCGGCCGTTGACGCGAAAGAATTCACCCCCGCGATGGCCGTTCTCGGCAAGCAGTTATACGAAGTGAAGTATCAATGCCAGTCCTGCCACACCATCGGCGGTACCGGCGGCTACGTCGGGCCCAACCTCAATAACGCTGGCGGTTGGTTGACACCCGCGTGGATCGAATCGTGGTTAAGGAATCCGCAGGCCCTGGTTCCAGACACGATCGAGCCACGCCGTAATTTCACGGAGGCCGAGGTCAAGGCTTTGACCGCCTACCTGATGACGTTGCGCCAGAGCATCAAACCGCAGAAAACCGCGAGCGTGGCCGGATCGCGCGTGGCAACTCAAGAGGCCAGCCGATGAAACTCCACCTGTGGATCAGAGTTCTATTTTTGATTGCCATCGCCGCGATCTCCGGCTGCCGGAAGCACGCCGAAGCGCCCAAACCTGATCCACTTCTCTCTGCGTACGACACGGAACCCGATTGGACCGACGCGCAGAAAATTATTCCGCTGAGCTATCAACAATCGCAGGGTAAACGCATCTTCTACCAACAGTGTGTCTGGTGCCACGCCGATGCCACACCGGCCGGCCCTTCCAATCGTTCAAACCTCACACCCGTCCCGGCCTTGCTGAACGACGGAGCCACACTGAACGCCGAGAGCGATGAATTCATGCAGAACATCATCACTCTGGGCGGCAGCGCCCTCGGCAAATCCGCCATGATGCCGCCCTACGGCAAAATGCTTTCATCGGAAGAAATTCACTCTGTGATTGCCTTCGCGCGCGGCGTAGCTCAGCCACCCTATCAGCCTCCCGTCCGCCCAGCGTCACAGTATTCAGCAAAATAGGAGATACTCACTTTGCGAAGCATGAAACGCAACATCACTGAAAACGTTTGGCGCCGCTTGCTTCTTCCAACTATTGGAATGGCCATCGCTCTCTCCGCGCAATCCGCCTCCGCGCAGGTTAGCCCCGCCGAAATCCTCAACCCCGATTTGAAAGCGCTCGAAGAAACCTATCTCCCCCAACTGAAAGCGCTCAACCAATCCATCGCCAGAACCAAATTCCCCTTCCCTTTTTATCTCAGCCGCTTCGTTGGAATTGACCCCGCGAAGCAGGCCGAAGCCGATTCACGCGGCCTGGAGTTTGTCCGCTTCCAGGATCGCGTCATTCTGAAGGTAACCGGGAATTACAACGCTGCCTACGACACCAATCGCATGACTCAGAACGAACGTGCGGCCAATACATTCCGCGCGGTGGTGCTTCCGATTTTGGCTTTGACGACGACCACCCTGCCGAAAGGCATAGTTTGCGACGGGATAGGTTTTGAAATTTCCTACCACGCCCGCTCCAGGGAGCGCAGCTACGACTTTGAAGGAAAGGAAAACCTCGTCCTGGTGCTTGACCGCATTGACGCCTGGGCCCTTTCCAGCGCCACCACGGATCCCGCTCGCCAGGAAATCCTGAATCGCAACAAAATCTACGTCAGTGGAACCGACTTCGGCCTTTCCCTCACAGAACGCAATCCCCTTAACGTTCAAGCTCTAGCTCGCTCCATCCCGGCTAAGCCCGATGCCACCTCCACCGCTCGTTCTTCGACTTTGGTGGCTCGCTCTCACTTGCGCAATTTGAATCATCCACTGCCAGCCGTGTCTCCCGCTGTTGCGGCCCCGCCAGAACCCACTCCCGCAAAAGCCAATCCAATTTCCCCCTCACCCAACGATTCTGATCCGCCGCCAGCTCTTCCTCCTTCGGCGCCGGCCGACGCCGATCGTCTGAATGAAAAGTACCAAGCACAATTAGCTTCTTTGGCCAAACTAGGCGCTGCGAAATTTCATTTTGTCGAATACGCCCCGCCAACCTTTATGGTCTTCCGCGATCAAATCGCCCTCCAGATGACCCTTCGCAACTCTCTCCAGTTCGGCGCTGCCAAAGGCTCCATCTACAAGCGTGCCGCCCAAAGTTTTGACCTCTTCCTTGCCCCCCAGATGAAAGACTTATCCGACAGGATTTCCCCGGACGTGGAATTCCAGTTCCTCGACTTTTCCGTCCTCAACAAACTCTCTCCCGGCGCGAAAGGCACTTCCGAAGCCATCGAATTCATTTGTCCGCGCGCCGCCGTTAAGCAATTCGTGAACGTGGAAATCACGAACCAGCAGCTTCTCGATCAGAGCATCATTCTCGTGAATGGCGTGCGCATCGCCTTGAACCTGCAACTTGTTGAATAGTCAGATTCTTTGGCCTGCAAACAGCCGATTCTATAACGACTCTAAGACCAGCTTAGTGCAGACAAGTCTGGCGACCAGTTGATGCAACATACTAGAGAATTGGGTCGAGCGGCGAAAAACCAAGGATGATCTGCTAAGGATTGCGGTTCTCGCGCTTTAGGGGTGATTCTGGCGCACAATCTCTTCGAGGCGAGGATCATCGATGGAAGTAAAGACTTAAGGAAGCCACGACTCCGGCCGTGGCAGGTTTCCGTAGCGGCAAGCATAACGCCTAAACCGCTACCTCTAACGCAGTGGCCACGCCGTCACGATCGCGTCACAAGAGGCAATTCGACTTGGCGGCGAAAGCATTTAGACTTCAGATAGCGCCTGCCAGTCATGTCCGTTAGTGGCTGGAGGCTAGGTGTGTGGGTAAAATCTCGACGATTCGCCTGGCAAGTTTTTCTCTTGACTCTCCCCTTTATAGAACGCGGTAATCGGAAAAGTGGAGTAATAATACGGCACATGATTGCATAACAATGTCGGCTCCTCGACCCGAGTAGACCGTGGTTTATCGACGACCGCAGGCTCCGGAGAAAGGAGCCGAACATGATGATTATAGGCGTAGATTAGCTCCTGTGCGGAAAGGCCCGGCAGATCGAAGGCGGCCAAGTGGTCGCCCTTCTTTAGCTCGCTTTCGCCTCTGCGTCGCGCTTTCGGAAGGCGGCTTCTCCAGCGCCGGACACCTTGACCCACTTCGCGTCAGGCGAGGCCTCGGCCTCGTAGTTGTCGTGCCAGTTCCACCACTTGTATGTCGGGGTCTGGGGGTAACCCTCTGGCGAGTCCTCCCAGGTCTCCTGACGGCCGAGCGCCGTCATATCGAGGTAGCTCCAGGTGGTTCCCATCGCCTCGTCGCCGCGGCCGTTGATGAAGTATGTGCGGAACACCCGCTCGCCGTCGCGGATGAATGCATTGTGGCCGTGCCACTGGTCGACGCCGAAGTCCACATCGAAGCTGTCGGTGATGGTGTACCAGGGCATCTTCCAACCCATCCGCGCCTTCAGGCGTGCGATGTCCACCTGCGGCGCGCGCGAGACGTAGGCGAGAGTGGTGTCGCGGGCGTTCAGATGGGCCAAGTGCGCGACCTGATCGGCGCCCAGGGAGCAGCCGCGGCAGGCGTGCTCGGGCCAGCCGAACACTCCGGGTTCGAAGAAGGCGCGATAGACGATCAACTGACGGCGGCCCTCGAACAATTCGAGCAGGCTTACCTTGCCCTTGGGTCCGTCGAACTCGTACTTCTTCTCCACCGCCATCCACGGCATCCGTCGACGCTCGGCGGCCAGCGCGTCACGGGAGCGGGTCAAGGTCTTCTCCTTCACGAGGAGCTGCTGGCGCGCAACCTGCCACTCCTGCGGCGACACGACCGGCGGTGTTTTCATTCCGCCTTTCTGGTTCTCCATTTTCTGCTTGCTTGTTGCCATACTATTTCTCCTTTGCTTTCCTGTCGCTAATTAAGACGTTCCTTAAGCGCTGGCAGACCGCTGCGGCACGAAAGCGGCGAATTGGCGCTCAAGCGCCTTGGATACCCCAGCGCGCCAGCCATCCGCGATGGACCGGGACGTGGGATCGGGGAAGATCTCCTCTTCGCCTTTTTCCAAGCCGTCGAAGATGCCTACGGCTGCGGACTCAGTCGAGACTTTCGGTATATTGAAGCCGCGGTTCATATCGGTGTCCACGGGGCCGAGGACGACTGCATGGACCGTCACGCCTTGGCCAGCCAAGAGCGCTCTCAGTGACTGCGTCAAGTTGAGCGCGGCGGCCTTTGAAGCTGAGTAGGAAGGTATGATCGGTAGGGGAGCGAGCCCCGCCAGGGACAAGTCGTTGACGATGGCCCCTTTGGAGCGTTTCAGCAGCGGCAAGAACGCGTTGGTCACTTTGAGCAAACCGAGGAAATTGACCGCGAAGGTCTGTTCGAGCACGTCGAGATTGCTCAGATCGTCGTAGATGGCGATGCCCGCATTGTTAATGAGGACATCGAGTGTGTCGACCTCATCGACTGCCCGCTGGATCTGCGAACCGTTTGTCACGTCGAGCGTCAGGTGCGTCACGCGTTTATCAGGATGTTGTAGAGCGCCGCGCGTTCCCGCATATACTTTTTTTGCTCCGCGTCGAAGCGCCTCATCGAGAAGGGCCCGGCCGATACCGCGGTTGGCGCCCGTGATCAAGACTGACTTATTTGAAATATTCATGACATTCTCCTTTGTTGACTCATCTTTTGAATTCAGAACCTCAAAAACTCGAGCTGAAAATCCATTTCCCTTACTGGAACACCTGTGTATCTAGGCCTTACTAGCTGGCATTAGCCTGCTCGCCTGCGATTCCTGCCAGGCCGACTCGGCGGTCTTGGCCTGTCGGGCTACTTGCAATTGAGTTGGGAGTGACTTCGTGTCCTGGCTTTTTCTTTTGAGACAGCTTCACGGCTAATGCCGTCAGCCCTCCGGCGGAAGTCGCGCTGGCGACGATCAGCCCCATGCTTGCTAAACAGAATGGGCACATCGCATCACCTTTCATTCGGGCGGCGAAGCGTGACCGCTAAGCCGCCTCTGTATGGATGACGGGCAAGGTGGGGCGATTTCTACATCAGGCGGCGGAAGGAATCCGAAGCTTGGGAGGCTACTGATAATACATGGTTTATGTTCAGATTTGGGTTTCAGACCGCGGCGAGAAAGCCGGAGGACTCAGCCGCGCTTCTGGAGCAGGAACTCTCTCACTGCGGGATCTTCCGCCAGACCGATCGCTCGGTCGTAGGCGTCTGCGGCCTCACGCTTTTTCCCAAGACGCTGCAGGAGGTGAGCGCGAACAGCCCAGTACGGTTGATAGTGCGACACAGCGTCCGGGGCAATCGGGTCCAAAACGGCGAGTCCTGCTTCTGGTGCCTCGGCTTCCGCAACTGCGGCGGCGTATCCAACTCGTGTGCCGAGCGCGGGCGATATGCGGACCAGCTGTTCGTAAAACAATGCTATCGCCGCCCAGTCGGTCCGGCCAGTGTGTGCACGTTCAGCATGTACCGACTGAATTGCAGCTTCGAGCTGAAACCTGCCGGAGCGCCCGCGCTTGAAAGCCTCGGCGAGATGACGTTCCGCCTCTTCGATTAGAGGAAGTGACCATTGCTTCGGGTCCTGCTCGGAAAGAGGTACGTACCGGCCATCAAGTGCCCTGCGTGCCGAGCGCCGTGCTTCACTGTGCAGCATGAGAGCCAGCAGGCCTTGAACCTCAGCCTCGCTGGGCATGAGCTGCAGAAGAACCCGCGCAAGCCAGATGGCTTCCTCTGCCAGATCGCGGCCACGCGGGTCAATGCCAAACATGTCGTCCCAGCTGATTCCGAAGGCAGCGTAGATAGCTTCCAGCACGGCATCGAGCCGCTCCGGCAAATCGCGCTCTTGCGGAATCTCAAACTGGATACCACCATCGCGGATTTTTGTCTTCGCGCGGAAGAGCCGCTGGCCCATAGTCTTCGGTGGGACAAGGAAGGCATGAGCAATACGACCCGCATCCAAACCCAGAACCGTCTGCAGCATAAGCGGCGTGTGCATGGCGGGATCGATCGCCGGGTGAGCGCACACGAAGAGCAATTTCAGCCGTTCATCAGGAAATTCGGTGAACAAATTCGCCTCCGGGGAGTTTTCCTTCAGGAGTGCGAGCGTCGGCTCGCTCGCTAAGACCACGCGCTGGTGACGAATGACATCAATGAGTGAATGGCGTGCTGTTGTGAGCAGCCAGGCTTCGGGGTTTTGCGGCAGGCCGTCTCGTGGCCAGGCCTTGAGCGCGGAAACGAGCGCTTCGCTGAGGGCATCCTCAGCGCTCGCCAAGTCGTGCGTGTGGACGGAAAGATACGCCACCAGACGGCCGTAGGATTCTCGGGCCACGCGCTCTATGGTCCGCCCTACGGCGTTCTTGATGTCCTCCTGACTGCCTTTATTCATCCTGTGAACCCCCGGCGCATGGCTTCAGGCGCCAGCGGCCGGACTTCCACTGCGCCGATCGATGCACCCGGGCATCGCGCAGCCCATTCGAGCGCGGCGTCAATGGAAGGGAGTTCCAGGATGATGAATCCCGCCAGTTGCTCCTTCGTCTCCGCATAGGGCCCATCCTGCACGCGGCGCTTTCCCTCCCTAAGACGAACGGTCGTTCCCGTCTCCGGCACTTCAAGAGCATTGGCGCCGACGTAGACGTCGGCATCGACGAGCGCCCTGTAATAAGCCCGCCAAGCACCGAGATGAGGATCGTTATAGTCGTTCTTCCGCATCGCAAACTCTTCCGGTGTATGGTAGATCATCAGAGCAAACTGCATCGGTTTTCTCCTTTGCCGCAACTCTCGTTGGCTTTACCGGCGCCTATCCGTATGACGGGCGAGAAGCGGTCCATTCTACAGCCCTGACAAAATCTGCTGCGGATTTCAACTGGAGTAGAAGACCTTCGCCGTTCGTAGTGGATGACGGGCAAGCCGGAAGTAATCAGGGTCAGAAGGCTCATTGTCCGAAATCGCGACTGTCTCAATCCGCTTGCCTGTGTAGTCGCGTTACCGGAGATGTGAAGTAGCACTTCACATGGAGGATTACCCCGTTTATCGGGCGTCAGGTAATTGCGTGGCGACAAATCTTGTTTCCAAAGCCTTTCGTCCATTCTTGCTGCATGGCTGATTGGCGAAATGATTTACGCAAGATGTCTCCCCTTCCTGGCGACCCTCAACAATCACGAAGTAATTGCCCTGAATCAGGAGAAGGACGTAAGCAAAGATCCCCGCCGGGCACATGCGGACTCTCCAGACTCACAGCGAACTTTCGCCGGACGGTGCGGAATCCTCGGCCGTAGTTCCTGCCCTCGGAGTAGTAATGCCCCGCGTCTCGGCATGACGTACCGGCCAGTTCGGCACGCCATAAAAAGCCTTGGATTAGGACGAAGAATGATTTATCTTTTCTGCAGGACCTTGGACAGTTCGCGAGCTTTGGTCGGTTGCGCCGTTTCCTGTGCCCTCGCACATTTTGTTCCCGACGTGGGCCAAGCGACGATTCGTCAGGCTTTTCTAAGGTTCGGAGATGGCTCCTGGCATGAAGCCTCCTTTTTGTGTCCCCGTCCTTGCAGCCGTGTTTTTGTGCACCTGGTCTTACTTCGCTCCGTCCGCTGGGGGTGCCGATTCGTCCAACTCATCTCAAGAGGCGTCCGCGCAGTCTGCGGACTTGGTGACTCTCTCGATTCCCGGTCCGCTGCGCTCTTTTCTGCGTATGGCGGGCATTAGTCAGAAGATCTCGCCGGAAGAAGTCGCCCCCTTGCTGGCTCGCAACGTCTTCCAGCGGGGCTACGCTGGTCCGCAACCTTACCGTCGTCCTACGGAATTCCTGCTCCTGCTGATCCGCTACGTGCAACAAGCCAGAGAATTGTCGGCCCTCGCGGGGCCTGACGGCGTCCTTCGTGTTTCTAATTGCGAAGAGGCCAGGCCCCTGCTGAGGGTCTTGGGTTACCGTACTCGCGCCGATTGCGGGCAGCACAACATTTTCCTGCAGACGGACGACCCGGAGAGGGCGTTTCTAACCGTCGACTCCGGCTTCCCGCTTCCCCGGCTTGAGCAGAGCTTGCGTGACGCACAAACCTTCACCTACGCCTTCGCCGGCACCAGCGTGCCCGCATTGCTGGCGGATAGCGATTGGTCGAGAAAAGCCAACGCCAAGGATTGGGATCTGCTCGACGCGCTCCTGCGCGACCCTGCGCTGGCACGCTTTTACTGCGCCTTCGCGCGAATGGATTCGGAAACTCAAGTTGCCTTGAGGCAAACGCAAGCCTTGAAGAAGATAATTCCGTTGGCTGCGATTCTGGATTTTTACGGGACTCACATTCGCATTCGATCCGGGCGCGTGCTCGTGCCTGGAGGGCGGGCAGCGGAGGAGGGCTGGAAAGATCTGGTAGGCGCGGCCCCGGACGTTCCCGCGGAGTTCATCCCTCGCCTGCTCGCTAAGGATAACGGCTGGCTGGCGGCTTATTTCGACTCCTTGTCCCGCGTCAACCAGCTTCAGCAAATACATTTCACCGAAGCCCGCCAGTTGCGGCGCTACTACGAAGCGCTTCGCGGAAAGGACACCACCCCGAACGCGGCAACCGGCGTGTTTCGCCCGGACTCCGGCCTGCTGCTCCTGGTGACTCGTGTCCGTTGGGAGCCCAACGGGGATCCCCACGTTCCTGGGAATCTCGATGCCTGGAGGAAGATTTTCCGCCAGAAGTACGATTCCAACATGCTCCGCATCTGGGCCAAACGTTCCGACCACCTGGACACGCCCGGCCAACTGCTGGAAACCATGTTCGGGATTTCGCGCGTGCGAACAGAGGCCGGGCCGTTGCAAGCGTACCTGCTTCTGAGCGAGATCGACGCGAGGCGGCCTCAGGGATCCCGTCTCAGTCCGGAAACGGTGACCATGCTGGCTGCCAAGTTCGCCGACCTCAGCGATCAGTATTTGATCTTTTCCGAATTTCCAGACTTGAGCGACGCCTCCATCACCGGCTTTCTCTCCACTGCTGCAATTCTCGGCAAAATCTCCAACAACAGTCTGCGAGGCAACGCCCTCGGAACCTTCCAGGCCATCGTAGGGCTTTGGCAAGTCTTCGCGCGTCAGGGGCAAATCCCCAGCGCCGAGTTGAACGATTCCTGGCGGGGTCTCATTAAGCCTTTCGGCACCGTTGCTTCGACGACGCAATTGTTCGATGCCGGCCGGGACTCACTGAGAGAACTACTACTGGTTGTGACCGGCAAGCCGGACGCCTCTCAGGACGAAGTGGTCGGTTTGCTCGCAGGCCCTCCACAAACGACTCCCGAAGGCCAGCGCATGCACCATCTCTTGGCGGGCAAGATTCGCTCGGTCCTGGAGGAGCAGCGCTTGGTTTCTCTCGACACTTTATTGGCCCTCGGTGACGCTCTGCATGACGTCGCTCACGTGAAGGCCGTAACCAATACTTTGATTCCCCTGGCTCGAGAGCTCCGGGAATTTGAGATGCCGCAGCCGATTTTCCGTGCGAGTGAAAGAGAGGAGTGGGCGGCAGGGATTTACAATAATCGTCACACGGAATTGCAGATGCGCACGGATTTGGCCAAGGTCATCAAGTCGCCTGCCTCTCCCGCACAGTTGGCGGAGGCCCGCGGCCAGCTCGCTCCTTTTCTTCGCGACACCTTGGTAGGTCTCAACTATGCGTATTATGAGCCTCCAGGCGCTCAGATCCTTCACCACAACCCTCTTTTCGTTCGTTCCCATGACTTTGCCGGAGACACGGTTCTTGGAATGGAACACGTCTGGCAAGCTCCGTTGTTGTTTGGGGCCGGCTCCCCGGCTGGCGGAGGCGCGCATCTGGTCGGATCGCTGGCGGACTTGCCATACGTACTTGCCAATGCCGAACAGGATTTCATCGCCCCGGAAAATGTGCAGGCCCTCATCTGGCGGGAAGTCGTGCCCGGCCTCTTGACCAATGCGATCGTGCCGCGATGGTGGGACGTCAGCCGCAACGAACTTCATGCTGTCACTCTTTACCAGCGAGCCGGCGAAGAGCTTTTGGCCGCCTCGGTACAAGACGAAGAACTGCGGAACAACGTCATGAGCATTCTCCACGATCGCATGTCTCCGCAAACCTCGGAACGCCTTGAGCACGCTCTTCGTGCGGGGAATTTGGCTGGCGCGCTTCCGCAGCTGATGCCCTCGGATACGTTTTATCTAGCGGCCGAGTACCGACGAAGATTCCCTCACCAGAGCGACCTTTTCGGTTCAGCCGGCAAGGAACTCGAGAGTCTCTGTCAGCGCTACCCCGGCGATGTCAGCTGGGAGCGCCTCTCCCGCGATTTCGGAGTACCTCACCCCATATTGGAGCGGAGTTACGGCCGTGATCTCCTGAATCTGGCGCCCTTTCCGGCGTTCACGGGCTACTCCAGCCGTCTACTGGCCGAGTCTTGGGATTCCAACAACTTGTACTGGGCTCGCCTCGCCGACGAACAGGGTTTCTCGCCCGTGATGCTGAACCGACTGGTTCCCGAGCTGACCCGCCGGATGGTGGAGAAGATTTTCGCCACCGACATGGAGGATTGGCCAGCGCTCTTGCGCGCCGCGCGAGAAACTGGCGACGAGTTTCGCAATGGCAAGATCGCAGCGTTATCTAACGCTGTCCCGGCCTCGGAGCAGTGAATCGCTCGGCCTCGGCCCCCTGGATTTCGCCAGCTGGACAGCCACGGCCGGCACGGACAAGTCGTCAAAATGGATAGAGAATCATGCAAAAAAAACTTTGGGTATTCTCTCTCGCGCTTCTCCTCACTCTACTCTCCGTTTTCAGGACTCCGACGATTGCGCAGCAAGGCCAAGGCGGAACTCCCTTGCGCGTGGTCGTCGACCTCGTCCAGTTAAATGTGGCCGTAACCGACAACAAAGGCAACTACGTCACGGATCTTCGCCCCTCGGACTTCAGCATCACGGAGGACGGCATCTCGGAGAAAATTGCCAATTTTGAAGAGGGCAACGGACCCACCCGCACCTTGGTTGACATGCCGGAAGAGGCTAACGCGGACGCGGGCGATACATCGGCGGCGCAGGGGCGCAGTCCAGCGGGCGATCCGCAACAAAGCCTCAATGCAGCTCTCGCCGGGGCCGATGTTTTCATTCTGTTCGATACCAGCAACTACATGTACCGCGGCTTTGTCTTCGCGCAAGATTCAATTTCCGATTTCATTCGTTCTCTCGAAACCGTGGACAAGGTCGCTTTCTATTCGTACAGTCGCAACCTTTCCCGCGCCGCACCTTTGACCGCCGACCGTGCTGGGGTGGTGCGCGGTGTGCGCACCACCGTTGCCGGAGACGACGCCGCGCTTTATAACTGCCTGTTATTGACGGTCAAGGATGCCGCCCAGTACCCGGGCAGAAAGGTCGTTGTGGTCTTCTCCAACGGCCCCGACAACGCCAGCATGGTGCCTCCGGAAGACGTCACGGAGTTGGCCCAATCGGTCGGCATCCCCGTTTACATGATAAGCACCGCGGAAGCCAAGCTTGAGCCTGTCTCCACAGCCGTCTTTGAGCGCATGAGCGCGGCCACCGGCGGCAAAGCGTATTTTGCCGGTAGTTGGCGTGACGAAAAGAAGGCGTTTGCTTCGATCCGTAATGACTTGGCACATCTCTATTTGCTCAGCTACTACCCAGCGGCGAATCCCAACCGTGGCTGGCGCACTATCACGGTGAAACTTGCTGGCGAGCGCCTGAAGAAGTACCACATCCGCACACGCAACGGCTATCGTCCCCAGCCGGCCCGCTTATCCGCTGTCGGTGCCACAGTCGCACGGCCCGATTCGGTCCCGAACTGAATCGGAATTACACTTCGGGCGAGCGGAACAGATTGTACCCAAGCCGGCACTCGGGACTTTGGGGGCTGAAGCTACATCCTGAGATTGATTACTCTGAGATGCTTCTTCATCCCGTTTCTTTCGATAATGACTACTTTCGGCTTGTAAACAGAACGGCGTCATCGGTGATCGAGCCTCGAGCCAGGACCAATTGGCTGCCGTCGGGGGACCAATTAAAAGAGAAAATGTGCCCCTCCTTGAAATCAGTCAAGGGGGTAGGGGGTCCTCCCGAGAGTGGTCGAACCCAAAGATTTGAGACCCCGCCAGCCATGACCGAATAAATCACACCGCGACCATCCGGCGTCCACGCGAGGTGAGCATTCCAATCGAAGTTTTCAGGAACCTCAAAGGGCCAGCGCAACTCTCCGCCATCCACCGAAACGACGGCCATCTCGGTGTGATTGGGCGGGTCCTCGAATACTCCGGCAACCCAGAGGCCGTCGGGCGACAAACGGGCCATGCTTCGATATTTATCGCTTATGGGAATGGGTTGCCCACCCTCTATCGACATTTTGAATAGCGTCGAATGACCTTTGTTCCCGGAGCCATAGATGAACCATTTACTGTCCTGGGAGCACTGTGCATATCCGTCGTCGTTACTAAAAGTCAGTTGCTTCGCCTGGTTCCCCGCAGAATCCGTGCGCCAGACATTCCGGCCTGCATCGTTCAGGGACGTGTATAAGATGTAGTGGCTATCGTGGCATGCTGAGGGCCTTCGATTAATTCCTTGATCTAGCGGGAAATCCTTCACGTCGCGTCCATCAGGGTCCACGCTCCGAAGGGACTCACCGCCCGCGTGGAGAGATGTATATAGAATCCTTCCGTCCGAAGTCCATGTGAACCCGGAATTGCCGTCTGCACTGTCGACTCCAGGAGTAATCCGATGGGAGTGGGTCCAATCGCCTTTCAGCGAAGTCCAAAGGCTCGAGGCAACTCTTTCCTGCAGTGCGACCCAGTAGGCTCCATCTGCCGATCCCGTTAGACAATAATAATTGGCTAGGTCATTTGTAACGCTGTGTACGCTGCCGCCCGGAAAATCCACCTGCCAGATCTGCATGTTGGGGGAGGAGGTACTCTCTCTGGCCACGAAGACTAGCCCGCGGCCATCGGGCAGCCAGCCCATTCGGCCCAGAAAGAGCCAGGGCCGTGTTTCCAATGGAGTTTCCCGACCAGTTTCCGCATCGATAACCTCAATCTGCTGGCGGCTCGCGATACCACCATTCCCGATGGCGGCAGCTATTCGCTTACCATCTGGCGACCAGGCCGGCGCCTCGAACGTAAAACCACTTTCTCGTTTGCGCACAGCGAGCGTCCGCTCGTTGGTCCCATCGGAATACGCAACCATCAGCGCCGCCTCGACGCGCTGATTGGAATTGCGCATAAACGCAAGCCGCTTGCCGTCCGGGGAAAAAGTAACAGCCGAATCCACGTCCGAAATTAGTTTCCTTGGCGTTCCACCAACCATGGGCGCTCGATAGAGACCATACAACCCGGTACCCTCATCGGAATCGCGATTTTCATAATAGATATAGTTGCCGTCTGGAGAGAACGTCAGCCTCGCTCCCCACGGCCAGTAACCGATATCATTCGGAACCACCTGCGCAGTGCTTCCCGTTGCGGTCTGATAGACCCACACACTGCGTCCACCTGAATCCAGGTTCACAAAAGCGACGTATTTGCCGTCCGGGGAAATTGCGGCGTCTTTCACCTGTCCTGTGAAGGTGAGCCGGGCGATTCGCATCCCCTCGAGTGGCGGCCTGCGTAGGAATCGCCAATCGCGTATACGTGGGATTTCATATAGACCGAAAACAATAGCTACGAATCCAGCAACCGCTGCTACATAAACTGCCAATCGCGGGACTCTATACGCTGGAGTTGTGGCGCCAACCTCCTCGACCGATATCTCCGCCGTGCTCGCAGGCCATGCGACAATGCGTGGCCCTCCGTCCAATTCGCCATTCGCGGCCTTGGAGGCGAGCTTCGCGCTACGCTCTCTCCACCAAGCGTCGATTTCGGATCTATACGCAAATACGCTGCCCAGTTTTTCGTGGATTTGCCGGTGTACAGGGAGGCCTTCCTTCTTTTCCCACCTCTGGACGGTGCGCACCTCTCTATCTAGATACGCGGCGATCTCTTTCCACGAGTCCAGAAGGTTGTCCGGCCGTGCTTCGTCCAAAGCTTTGGGTGAAGGGATATCGCTGTGTGACACTCCGTAAGAGCCTTTGCCAGAAGGAATTAGCGAGATTCTAGTCTGCAATTCCACTAATTGCAACGCACATTCTTGTTATCGCGGAGCACGACAATCTGCGTCGTTTCCCAAATGTCGTTCCTTGTCGCTTGTGCTGCCCTAGCAAGCCCCGTAGTCTCCAGGCACTGAACGGGGTTTGGCTGCCTTTACATTCCCGGTAAGCGAAGGAGCAAACGCATGAAAAGAATCATTGCAGTTCTTCTAACGGCCCTAGTACTCGGAAACCTCAGCATGGCTGAAGAAACAGCTTTCAACGGCGTTAAATTGGCAGATGCCAAGGGTAAGCAGGCGGATGCCCGTTTGATCTTCAGCGATAACAACAAGAACGTCGTGCTGCGCGTTGCCGACCAAGATTTCGTGGCGATCCCTTACAACCAGCTCGACAAATTCTCTTATGAATACACCAAGAAGCACCGCATCACCCAAGGCGCTGTCGTTATGGTGGCCTCCTTGGGAGCTGGCGCCATTGTCATGCTCACAAAATCCAAAAGCCACTGGCTGTACATCGATTTTCACGAACAAGGCGTCCCCAAGAGCTTGGTCCTGCGCATGGATAAGAAGGAGTACAAGAGGATCTTCGAGGCGGTGAAGACGCACACCGGTAAGGAAGTCGAATTCGTCGGAGATGCGAAGGCCCAGTCAGAGAAGGAAAGTAAGAAAAAAGGAATGGAGTAAAAGAGTAGCGGGCTGGCTCGCTGCCGCCAGGATTGTAGACAGACGAACGGAGGACTTATGAAATCACGCGAAGTATTCCGAGTTTTCATTGTCGTGGCTCTTTGCGTGGTTCTTGCAGTTCCCGCTTTTTCGCAGAGCGGCGGCTTCGGAAATATCGGGCCGAGCAAAGGTGAAGTCATTGGGATCATCGCGGGAGCCGCTGCTGCGATTGGCGTAGCGGGATACCTAATCTATCGCGCCGCCCACAAGCATGCATCGATCCAAGGTTGCATCTCTTCGGACCAGGACGGACTAGTCCTGCGGAATGAAAGGGACAAAAAGGCCTATGCCCTTGTCGGTGACATAGGCGCCTTCAAATCCGGGCAACGCCTCGCGCTGTCCGGTAAGAAGATGAAGGGCTCCAGCGGCAATCCTGCCTTCCAAGTCCAAAAACTCACGAAAGACTTCGGCGCGTGCAAACCTTAAACGTCGAATTGCCAAAAAATTGCCCAAATAGGGGCCGAGACTTAAGTTGTCCCGAAAAAATGCTTCCTTCGGAGAGCACAGTCGCTGCTTCCTCGATCTGCGTATTTCTGATGATCGAGAATCGTCTCCTCCGCGAAGCTCTCTCTCGGCTCCTTCGGAAGTATTCCGACATTCTTGTCGTCGGTCAGAGTGGGCAAGTTGACCTAAGTCCTACGCCTGCACTCGATAGGCGATGCGATGTCCTTATCACAGACTCGGCTGAATTCACGGGACGCGCTCAAAGCAGTGCTGTCGAGAGTATCCGGCAGATTGCTTTTAACATCATCTTCATCGGGATGGGCGCCGACGAAGAGCAATTCATTGCCGCCATCCGATCGGGTGCAACCGGTTATTTGTTGCAAGACGCATCTTCTTCAGATCTCGTTGCTGCTGTCCGTGCCGTCTCTCGTGGGGAGGCCGTCTGTCCTTCCCAACTTTGCTCCGCCCTATTCCGTTTCGTGGTTCAAAGCGCCAGAGAGATGCATCTCCAAAACTCAACTTCAAAGCCGGAACTTACTTTGCGCCAGCAGCAATTGGTCGGTCTGGTGGCCAGAGGGCTCACAAACAAGGAAATCGCTTCCCACTTGAATCTTTCTGAGTTTACTGTGAGAAATCATATCCATCGAATATTGAGACGGGTTGACGCCAGCAGCCGAAGGGAAGCTGTAGAGGTAATCCGTGCCTACGGCTACACGATCAGTCCGTAAAACTCTGCGCCCCGTGTGACGCCCAATAAGCTTGAATCCATAGTCGAAGGAGGGGTCCACTTGCCTGGCACGCGTTATCGGACATGTGCCGTACCATTGCGAATCTTCCGAGGTTCTTAACAACACGCTGCGCGATTACCAACCCATTTGGCGCATCCGCTCCTGGATGAGTCCGCTATAGCGATTCATGTGGTCGGGCCGTCGCTTCAGAGGCAACGGCAGAATGGCGGCGAGCCGGGCCGCTTGTTCCCGGTCAATACCCAGGGCTGAGGTACGGTAGTAGGAATTGCACGCCGCCTCCGCCCCGTAAACTCCAGGGCCCCATTCGACCACGTTGAGATAGAGTTCTAGAATGCGCCGCTTGCCGAGGACCAATTCGGCCACCGGGACAAGAGTGAACTCGGCGCCCTTGCGAAGAACGGAGCGACCGGTTCCGAAGAACAGATTTTTTACCAGTTGCTGCGTAAGGGTGGACCCTCCGCGAATGCGGCCGCCTTCCATATCGTCTTCAGCGGCGATTTGCATCGCATGCCAATCGAATCCATGGTGCTGGTAGAAGCGCATATCCTCCGCGGCGATGACCGCATGCTGGAAATCACGCGAAATTTGGCTGAGCGGAACGAATTCGTATCGTTCGAGATACGGCTTGTGCTGAATCCATGCCTGCAAGCGGCGCTCCATGTGCACCGCGGTGGTCGGCGGGTCGATCCACCGGGCCGCCACAAGGATAAGGACAGCAATGGACCAAAGAAGCGCCACTCCGATGAGGAACCACTTAACGAGGGATCGGAGAGGGCTTTTCCGAAGCGGAGTCTCGGGGATTATGTCGGGAGTGGTGTCTGGATTTTCAGTCACACTTCAGCATAATCGTTTCGGAAGCTATTCGGGTATGGAGTTCCGTGGCCTCTCCGTGATTGTGAAACTGTTGCGACGCGCTGAGTGAACGCAATTGAGATGTGCGGATCTTGGTTGCGACGGCAGCTACAAAAACGTCTACATAGCAGAGTTTCCTCTCAGGCTTCCTGACATTTTGATTCCTCCGCAGTCGCTTCCTTTGTAATCCAATGGTTGCCTCCTGCTCGTAACGCAGCAACTTCTATGAGGGAGGTAGGATTGAGAAAAGGCTGGCGCCTCAATGACAGTTAGACATGTGACCAATTGGGCCAGAAACGGATTATGTAAAGTTCGGGACGGACGCCATCTACAAATTCGAGCCACACATCTAGTGCAATCCAACTGCACCCTGGACAGAACGGATAAGTTTCTGAGAGTCGTATCCGATTCCGTCTTTGAAGACGAGTTCCACGTTTTCAATATCTTCGATCTTCTGGCTGGGATCGCCCTTGATCACCACGATGTCGGCTTGTTTGCCGGCCTTCAACGAGCCGATGCGATCCGCCTCTCCCAGAAATTCAGCCCCATTTTTAGTAGCGATGTGAATCGCTTCGAGCGGCGTGAACCCGGCCTCAACCAGCAGCTCCGTTTGTCTTTGATCGCCGAATCCGGCCAGCGCTCCCCCATATCCTGTGGGGTCTTCGCCGGAGAGCAGCAGTCCTCCCGCTTTCACGAAGTCGTGTTCAAACTGCATTTCCTTCTTAAGGAGAATTGCGCCGTTGTCGTTGCCCTCCGCAATCTTGGTGCGTACTGCCAGATAATCCGCACGCGATGGCAGGGACATCGCCTGTAACACTCGGTCCTGAAGCGGCGGGCGATTCTCGGCAAACGTCTCGAAAATGACGAGCGTGGAAGTCACTGCCACATGATGTTGCACGAGCTTACGAATCACCGCCTGGACTGTTTCGCCTTCTATATCCATCTTTTCCATGCTTGGGTGCCGATCGGCGTCGCCTGGGCAGATATCCGGCTGCTTGTTGGGGTTGAACTCCTGGTCCACCACCAAGCCGTGTTCCAGGTCGTCGATTCCCAATTCCGCTGCCTCGCTGAATCCCACTGAACACAAATGGCCTGTGACTTTGATTCCACGCGCGTGGGCGGCTTTAATCGCTGCGCCGAGTTCTGCGCGCGTGACGTGCATGTACGCTTTGAAAGAAGTTGCTCCTTCATCGATCCAGTAGTTCACGAGACGCACGGCATCCTCGGGCCCACTGAGCTCGTGCAACTGTGGCGTATAAGAACCCACTCCTTCAAGATATGGCCCGGTAATATGTATTTTCGGGCCGGGCATCTTGCCGGTATCGATCATTTTCTTCAGAGCCAGATCCGTGTACGGTTCGAGGCTGCCCGTCGTGCGAATCGATGTCACGCCGCCCGCCAAATAGAGCCGCGGAAAGCTGAATCCCATTTCGCCGTAAAGTGCAGGCGCGCCTTCGACGGGGCCCTGCCCTGAGGCCGTCGGGTAAAACATATGATCGTGCATCCCGACCAGCCCCGGAATCACGGAGCGCCCCGTCAAATCGAGAACCTGTGCACTCGACGGAACGGACACTGTAGAAGCAGGCCCAATTTCTCGTATCACTCCATTTTCGATCAGAACCGTCTGATCGTCGGCAGGTGCTGCGCCGGTCCCGTCAATGACCTTCACATGCTTCAACGCCACGAGGGACGAGTCCACGGTGACGAAGCCCTTCGTTAGCGGAGACAGCACTGGCTTATCCTGCGCTTCGAAAACAGTCGCCAAGCCACCTGCCAACAGTAGCCCAAACAAGACTTTCCGCATCTCTATTCCTCTCGAATCAAACCCTAACTAACCAAGAAGGAGAACGAACACCTCTCACTCCCCTTCCCGCTTTTGCTTGTTACGCCAACCCAGGAGTTAGAACGTGTACTTGAGCCCGAACTGGATAATTCGCGGCGACACGGTGGTTGCCGTGATTTGCCCGAAGCTCGGTGCGTGCAACTGTGTAATGGCTGTTGAGAATTGTGTTGTGGTCTGGCTTGCGAACTGTGGCGTATTGAAGGTGTTGAAGAATTCCGCGCGGAACTGAACGGTTCCGGCCTCGCTTAGGCCTCCAACTTTCGTGTCTTTAAATATGGACATGTCTATATTGTGCTGACCAGGGCCATACACGACACCGCGGCCTAACGTGCCGAACCCTGTGCCATCGCCGATTTGCGGCGGTGCGCAAAATGCGTTCGCATTGAAAAAGTTACTAAGGTTGGTCTGCACGGGACCTGGCGTGAGAATGCCCTTGGCGGTCATGCCTGGGCAAAGGGTTGCGCCAAAGGTTCCAAACGCTCCGGCAAGTCCATAGATGCTGCCGGCGGCGGGATCGGTAAACGTCAAGGCAGGACCTGTCTGCACCACGATTACGCCAGACGCTCCCCATCCGCTTAGCACCCTGCCCGCAACACCTTCGTTGTTGTGGAAATTGGGCAAATCCCATAAGTAATTTGCGACGAAGCGGTGCCGGGTGTCGAAGTCCGCGGGTCCGTAGCCATTCATCGGGTCGAACTGATTGTTGTAGACGCCTCCGCCGAGTGGAAACGTCCCAACGCCGGTGATGTCTGTCAGCGTTTTCCCATATGTGTAGGCGAGCCCGAACTGCAGTCCGCGGCTGAGGCGCTTTTGGACGTTAGCCTGGAGACTGTTGTAGTTCGAAATTCCGCTCCACTGCGCTTGGTTTAATCCGCTAGGCGCAATGCCAAGAACGGGCACTCGTTGAGCTGCATTTTCAAACGTGTTGGTGGTCAGGCCATTGACCGGGTTTCCAGGGCTGGCGAGTTGCGCTTGGTTAATCTGATTGGTTGTTTCAATGCGGCTGGACTTTGTCCCGACATACCCGACTTGGATCGAAGTCGTGCTGTTCAGTGCGTATTGAATGCCAAAGTTATATTGCTGGGTTACGGGCGGCTTCCAATCGGGGCTGATGGAATTAATGGTAAGGGCGGTACTCGCGGACCTTTGAACGAAGTTGGGAAATACTTCGTTGGAGGGCGGATTGAATGGAACCTGAAGAGTTGCCAGCGCGTTTAGTGCGCCAACGTTTGTCTGCCTCGAGAAAAACGGCGGATTGACAATCAACTGGAATGCGTCGTTTACCGGTGGATGAGTGTAGTAAAGTCCATAGCCTCCGCGCACCACGAGCTTGTTGCTAAAGCGTGGCGGAGTCCACGCAAATCCCAACCTGGGGCCAAAATTGTTTAGCGCCCAGGCATTGGCTGCGAAGGTGGGATTGGAGTTTCGCTGTATTCCGGCCGGAAGCGTTCCCGGGAAATTCGACGCGGCGATGAAACCAGAGAACGGTTTGTTGACCAGATCGTTGGAGGCCAGAGTAGGCCAGAAATCGACCAACTTCCCTTTGCCATCCGAAGTTTGGCCCAGACCTTCCCAACGTAACCCAACATTTATCGTCAAGTGGGAGTTCACTTTCACATCGTCCTGAGCGAAGCCGTACAAACTGCTCACGTGAAACGCCCTTGTCGTATCTCCGCAGAGGTCATCAGACACGTTGATGTTGCTCAATTTCCCGCCGTTCTGTGCGGCGCTCATTCCCAATAGGAAGTCTTCGAAACTCAGAAATGAGATATCGCCGCGCGTAACTTCCTGGTCGGCCGAATCAGCAATGTCTCGCTCCCATCCGAAACCTGCGCGAACATTGTGCCGTCCGTGAGTCCACGAGACCTGATCCTGCGCCGTCCAGGCCGTCGGAGCGGTGAACTGCCCATCGTTGAAATTGCCGCTCAATTCCACCGAACCGATAACCATGATGGGCATGAACGGGCTGCTGCACCCGGGCGTCAGACCGATGGATTGGTTGGTTATGGCGTTTTCGCTGGCAACTCTGCCATAGGCCCGGTGATATCCCACGCTCGCCTCGTTAATCAGCGTCGGCGTAATGACGTAGGTGTCTTTCACAATGCCGTTCCAGTTCTTAAAGAGGTCGTGCGTGCCCGAGCCAGGAACGTTCGACGATGTGAATGCCAAGAACTCCGGCGATTTCGCGTAGAAGAATTTCTCTGAAATCGTCTGCTTGTTGGTCGGGGCGTAGTCCACATTCACGATGTACTGATCCTCATTGAACTTGGACGGAATGCTGAACGACGATTGCCCTTGGGGACCTCCTTGTGGGTCCGTACCGGTAAGCTTTTGCGCTGTTGGGATAAGGAAGCCGCCGCCGGCGACCTTAAGGTTTAGCAGCTTTAACGCAACCGGATTTATGTTCGAACCGTCCGCCGCAACGACTCCACCGTTAGCGCCTGGGAGTCCTCCAAATAACTTTCCGATGGCCGCCGCCGAGCGGTCGTCGGTGAGGCCTGGCACGATGGCGTTTGCCACGGAGTTCGAGCTCAGCCCGTTGATCTGCCTGGTTCCCTGATAGGAACCGAAATAAAACAATTTGCTCTTGATGATGTGACCGCCGATCGTTCCTCCGAATTGGTTTTGCTTGAGTGGCGGCCGCGGAACTCCATTTCGATTCAAGAAGAAATCATTGGCGTTGAAGACGTCGTTGCGAAGAAATTCGAACAGCGCGCCATGAAGCTGATCGCTCCCGGACTTGGTAACCACATTCACGTTGCCGCCCGCGCCGCGTCCGTAGGAAGCATCGTACAGACTGGTTTGCACCTTGAACTCCTGTATGGCATCTGGGTTGGGAATCGAAATTCCACCGATGGACAGGATGGATCCAGTGCCCTGCGTTTCCATGTTTCCGGCATCTTGCCCGTCCATCTGATAGCTGTTGTCCATGATGCGTCCGCCATTAACGAAAACATCCACGGAATTCTTTCCTAAGCTGCCCGCGTTCGGCACCGAACCCGACACTCCGGGAGAAAGGTCCAGGATCTGCGTGTAGTTGCGGCTGCTGAGTGGGAGAGCGGGAACCGTTTTGTCGTTCACCGTGCCGCCGTTGGCGGCGCTTTCGGTCTGCAAGATTTCCGCATTGGCCTCGATCACTATCTTTTCCGTAGCTGCGCCAAGCTTTAGCCGGATGTTGATGGTCGCCGTACTGGCTACTTCCACGACGACGCCGGAACTGGTCTGTGTGCTGAACCCCGAGGCCTCGACGGTGACCGTATAGGTGCCGGGCGGAAGCAATGGGACCGCGTAACTCCCTTCAGCGTTGGTCTTCACGGTTCTAGCCAGGTCCGTGGCTTCGTTCCTCACTGTGACTGTTGCCTGAATTACGGCAGCCTGGGACGGATCCGTAACTGTCCCGGCGATCTGCCCTGTTGCCGCGGTTTGGCCCCATGACACAGGAAGTATGGAGATAAGAACAAGTGCGAATAGAAGAGCGATTCCGAAGACAAGTCTGCATCGAGAACTCACCGAACACCTCCCAAGTAGCCCACTCACTTCAACCCCTGCCTCCAAAACGGAACAGTGTTCCATTTCTGGAGACGGGAAGTTTGGTAACACTACTGGCGGAGGGTGTCAACAAATATCTGTGGAACGCCGTTCCGTATTGCGGAACGACTGACATTTCAGAGGTATCCCGAAAGACGGCTTAGTTATAGGTACTGCGTGTGAAAACGAGCAGCGGAATTTAGCGGAGCAAGCGCCTGACGCGAATTTGCCTAACGGTCATTTTTTGGCGCGGAGATATATCCCAGCTTCTCGGACACTTCGGATGTGGCTCGAAGCAATGCGTCCTCGAAAAAGGCTCTTCGTTCCGCGGTCATCTTGTGCTTGAACATCGACAGGCTCATGGCCGCCACGATTCTCGAAGTAAAATCCCTGATCGGAGCAGCGACGCAGCGCAGCCCTCGGGTATATTCCTCCTTGTCGTGCCCAATCCCTTCCCTGCGCACCACGGAAATTTCCGCCAGTAGCCTTTCCATCGTCGAAATGGTCTGCGGCGTGAGTTTCTCGAGTTTTCTCTGGTTGCGATACAACATCAGAATTTCGCTATCTGACAGGCCCGCCAAAAAAACCTTGCCAAGAGCTGTGCAGTGCGCTGGGGCTCTGTGCCCCATTCCGAAACTGATCCTCACAGCCTCTTTGCTCTCCTCGTGGGAGATGTAAACCACTTCCGTTCCCTGAAGAATCGCCAGGTGGCTGGCCTCGTGACACTCTTTCGTAAGGCGCTCGAGCATCGGCGCACCAAAAGTCAGGAGCGGAGACTGGCGATTCAGTTGTTCGCCCAGCCTCGCCGCCCGACTACCCAAACTGTACTTGGCTGTCGGCGGATCGAACGCCACATACCCAGCCGCTTCCAGTGTAACGATCAGCCGATGCACGGTGCTCTTCGGTGTCTTAAGCACGCCGCTCAAGTCCGTAATGCCCAGGCCGTCCATGCCGTCGCCAAGCGTGTCGAGGATTCGCAAAGCCTTGATTAACGACTTTACGGGCCTTCTATTCCTTGGGGCGCTCCGTCGAACCTTTAGCTTCATTGTGTTCTGGCACCTCGTAGATTTGGACTTCGAAGAGTCCAACTTGTTAGCGCGCGGAGTGCGAAGGCCCTATTGCCAACCTCGACGGCTACACATTCTCTCCGCAAGACACTTCGATGAAATTCGTGCCAATGTAGCGCAATTGAGTTCCTTCGGCAAATCGCGTCAAAAAGTGCAATCCGGGAGTTGTGAAACGAAGCAGCGCCAAGGTGACGCGTCAGCCACGATTTTGCACACACCTTCGCCAATTACATTGGGGCGCCGTGGGTCGCGCATCGCGGTTTTTCTTAGGGTTTTTTGGCTTTTGTGGTGGCGTGGGGCGTCAGATCAGGAGGCGGATAATAGACTTTGCTGCCGCCAGCTTTCTCAACTTCGTCCATGAAGGTTGTTCCATAGTCGCGCTTGGCATCGGAGAGCGCGTAGGCTTGACGCTTGTAGTTCCAGCTCTTGGGATTCAGCTGCTGCGCATTCTTGAAATGAAGAATGGCTTCGTTCAAATGTCCGGCTTTGTAGAGATGCTCGCCAAGTCCGAACTCAGCCGTTGCTAAAATGATGTTGGGATCGTTGACCGAGAGCTTCTCGCGAAGGTGCTCTTCGCTCATCGCGTAGAGGCTCTTGTCACCTCTTTCGATCCAATCCTTCAGAGCGTTCAGGTAAGGAGCGGAATCCAAGCCGCTGAAGTTCTTGAACCGGTCGTCGACAAACGCGACCTCGTTAGGCCGAACAATTTTGCCGTGTTCGTCGATCCATACTCCGGTGGGAACATTGATCATGTTGTAGAGCTTGGAAACGAGATGCTTCTCATCGATTAAGACGGTGTAGGCCGGATTTGCGGCGGTAATCCAGGGACCGGCATCCTTGATGCCGTTCGTATCTTGCGCTACAGAGACGATCTCGAAATTCTTATCCTTGAGCTGCTGATAAATTGCTTGCCAGCCTGGCAAGTCTAGACGGCACCCTCACCACGAAGCCCAGGTGAGCAGCAAAACCTTCTTCCCCCGAAGATTTGACAGCGAGTGAATCTTGCCGTTCATGTCCGGAAGTGTGAAATCCGGAGCCTCAAGGGAAGACAAACCCTGTCTCTGGTCGGAACGCAATCCGAAGTACCACGTGGCGAGCGATTCATCATGGGCAACCGGCTGATGTACGAGCCGTGCGAAGGCCACTAGATCGAACCAAGCCTTCCCCGAGATCTTGCGCACGAACTCCTGCTCTCGCGACTTGGGCAGCGGAAAACATAGCTCATTCCGGCAGACACCTTGTGGCTTCAACTCAAAGCGCGTGGCACGTGCAAGGTCGACAGTCGTGATCCATAGCTGGCCCGCATCTACGTTAGCAGTACTGATCTCTGTTGCGAGATCGTCGTAAATGATGGTCGCATGGGTTTCTTCGCCGCGAACTGAAACACATGCCACCAGAAGAAAAAGCGACAAAACACCGGTGAAAATCCTCGACTTCATGATTGCCTCCCGATCCCTCGAGCCTGTCTGGAGTTCAGCCGAATCTATTAGACTCCAAATGTCCGCCCGTTATTCCCGGCCGTGTCCCTAGAAGCAATTGCGTCAAAAGGTGCGCGCCGCTGTCGCAAGCTCAGCGCTTCATCCATTCCGTAGATTGCTCAAAGGCTCTGGCGGCTCGGAGCAGAGTTGGCTCGTCGAAATGCTTACCGACCAACATCATACCAACTGGCAAGCCGTCAATTCTGGCGCAAGGAATCGTGAATCCGGGGTGGCCCGATACGTCGAAGGGGCAAGTGTTTTGTTGCATGTTGAGAGCTGCATCGACGTAGACCTCGCGCGGGGCATCCGGCGGCGGGATACGGGTTGCAGGGAAAGGAATCGTCGGCATCGCCATCAGGTCGTAGTCCCCCAACACGGTGTCGTATGCTTCACGCAGCAACACGCGAAGATTTTGCGCTTTGGCATGGTAGCGATTGTGATAGTTGCGGTGCATGTATTCGCCAAGAAGAAGCACGAGCTTCACAGTCTCAGAAACGTCATCTGGCTGAGCTTTCCAGCCGCGGGCGAAAGCCTCTTGCAACGAAGTCGTGTAGTACCCCATCCAATTGTTTCCCATGGCGAAGCCCTTGATCATCATTTCGGCAGCGCCTTCCAAAATCACGCCGGTCCAGATGTGTGGAGCATCGTAGTGCATGGGCACAGACACTTCATCGACCGACGCGCCCAGCGCTTTGAACTCGCCGATGGCTTCACGAACTTTGGCGTCGGTTGCGTGTGAGCGGGAATCTCCAGTGGGGTGGCCGAAGCCTTCGCGAAGAACGGCAATCTTCAGCCCTTTCGCGTTTTGCCCAAGGGATGCCATGTAATCACCAGAACGCGCGTTGATTGTGCGGGGATCGTGACTATCATAGCCAGCGATGGCCGTAAGGAGGCGCGCCACATTTTCGACGCTGTTGCAGATTGGGCCGCAATGGTCAACGGAGTAAGAAATGGGCATGCCGCCGGTCATCGGCACGAGGCCCCAGGTCGGTTTTAATCCGTACACGCCACACCATGCCGCAGGCGTACGAATGGAACCGCCTTGGTCTCCACCAAGAGCCATCTCCACCTCGCCAGCGGCCACCAACGCTGCGCTACCTCCCGAAGATCCGCCCGTGCTGAACTCCGGATTGTGAGGATTGCGAATAGGACCGGTAGCACAAGTGTGACTTCCGGCGGAAAAGCACAAGTCTTCGCAGGAAGCCTTTCCGGCCACTTCGCCACCGTTTTCCAGGACGCGTGTCACCACCGTCGCATCCACGTCCGGCACATAGCCTTCGAGCCAGCGAGAGCCGTTCATCATCGGAACGCCTGCGACGCAGATGTTGTCTTTCACTGCGACCTTTTTCCCCGAGAGGATGCCATTTGCAGAGCCAGCTATCTTGGTCTTCCAGTACCATGCGTTAAAGCGATTCTCCTCGGGACCCGGCCGATAGCCCGGTGTGCGCGGATATTTCACAGGGAGCTTCGGCTCCGGCAGTTGGTCGAGACGGTTGTACGAAGCGATCGAGCCAGCCATGAGGCCGCGAAAAGACTCTGCATCTTTCGCGTCGAGTCTCATGCCAAAAGACTCGGCGATTTCCCGGATTTGGTCTGTAGAGGGCATTCGTACGGGCATATTTCTCCTTTCTTGCTGAAAGAGGACGGGAATCAAGCCGTTTCTGTCTTGGCAGCTTGCTGCAGTCCGAACTCCTGAATCGAAATTTCACGAATCTTGAACTTTTGAATTTTACCGGACACAGTCATGGGGAACTCGTTGGTCACTTTGAGATAGCGGGGAATCTTGTACTCGGCGATCTTGCCTTTGCAGAATTGTTTCAGATCTTCGAGAGTGAGTGCCGCGCCTGGCTTGAGTTTTACCCAGGCAGCAACCGCTTCGCCGTACTTGAGGTCCGGAACGCCCACGATCTGAACGTCGAGTATCTTTGGGCAGGAGAAGAGAAACTCCTCAATCTCTCGGGGATAGATATTCTCTCCGCCGCGGATGACCATGTCCTTGGAACGGCCGACAATCTTGAAATAGTCGCGATCATCGAGCACCGCCAAATCGCCCGTGCGTAACCAGCCGTCATCGTCAATCGCTTTGCGAGTGGCCTCCGGATTTCTGTAATAACCCTTCATCACGAGGTACCCGCGCGTACACAGTTCGCCAGCCGTGCCGCGGGGAACGATTTTGCCCGTCAGCGGATCGATGATCTTTACTTCGGTGTGAGGCATCGCTTTGCCGACGGTTGTAACGCGAACCTCGATGGGATCTGCGGTCGTCGTTTGGGTGATGACGGGTGACGCCTCGGTCTGCCCATACGCGATGGTCAGCTCCTGGCAGTTCATCTCTTTGACAACCCGGCGCATAACCTCTATAGGACAAGGCGATCCTGACATGATCCCAGTTCGCAGCGAACTGAGATCGAAATCTTTGAAGTTCGGGCAACTCAGCTCAGCGATGAACATCGTAGGCACGCCATGCAACGCCGTGCATTTTTCATCGTGAATCGCTCGCAAGGTCGCTTCGGGGTCAAAGTAGGCCGCAGGAACGACCATAGTGGCGCCGCTGACCACACACGCCATATTCCCGAGCACCATGCCAAAGCAATGATAGAAAGGCACAGGAATACAAAGACGATCTTGTGGCGACAAGCGGAGAGCATTCGCGATGAATTGCGCGTTGTTGACGATGTTATGATGTGAAAGCATCGCACCTTTCGGCAACCCAGTGGTCCCGGATGTGTATTGAATATTGATGGGGTCGCCGAAATCCAACTCGGATTCGCGCCGGCGTAGCTCATCAAGCGACGTTCTCTGCCCCCGGCGAAGTAGTTCCTCCCAGGCGAACATTCCGGTCGGAACAGCTCCTCCAACGAAAATAATCGCTCGCAGATTTGGCAGATTTTCCGACCGGAGGTCGCCCGGAGCAGACGAGTCTATTTCCGGGCAGATTTCGCGAAGAATGGAAACATAGTTAGCGTCGCGGAAACCGGCGATTAGCAGCAAAGTCTGACATTCGGACTGCCGAAGTACATGTTTTAACTCAAATGCGCGGTTCAGAGGATTTATATTGACGAGGATTGCTCCGATCTTCGCGCTGGCAAATTGCGTTATGACCCACTCTGATGAATTCGTTGACCAGATACCGATGCGATCACCCTTCTTGATCCCCAGGCTGAGAAAACTTCGCGCGGCAAGTTCAATTTCTGTTTTTAGCTGCCGATAGGTGAAGCGGCGGTTTTCGTGTTTGACGACGAGCGCGTCTCGCTCGGGATAGTGATCAGCAGCATCGTCCAGGATTTGCCCAATGCAGCGCCCGATCAATGTGGAGGTCGACTCGCCACAGACATAGCTCGTTTGCGGGTGAGTGGCTTCTGTCGTCATCTCGTTCGCAGAGGTAGGATGCTACCCGATAGCGAAACTGCGTGACAAGTCTCTGGCGTTTCAGTCTTATGCTTACCGCGCCGAATCGCCGGAGTTCGCCGTCTTAAACGTTGAACCGCGTGGTGCGCAATGTCATCCGTTCGCGGAGGGCGGTGGGCGACCTACCCACGACCTTACTCTAGAGCCTTCCCGCTACAAGGAGCACGATATTTCTCGTACGCGATGGTCAGATCTTCCGAATCCGCCCAAGGTCTACCGCTTTTCTCGGACGGCCCAGCTACTTGCCGTTCGTTCCGAATCCCCGCAGTGACCCGCCCCGTAATAGCGTGCTCTTAGTTAAGTTTAGGGGTTCTCTGCTGCGCATCCGATTTCGCGAACATAGACCGAATAGCTTCGAAAAAGCCCACGTCATCTCTGATAGCGAGCGCCTTTTCGTGCGGTACCACCCTTCGCGAAGCGACGGGGCGATTTCCGGGCGAAGCGATGAAACTGAGAGAAAGGAGGCTTTCACCTGAAATGGCTTAACCGGCGTGTTTTACGTTCCTTAGGTTGGTGGGCCCGCCAGGATTTGAACCTGGGACCAACGGATTATGAGTCCGCTGCTCTAACCGCTGAGCTACGGGCCCCACGGGAGCTAAGATATTGATTTTATATTATTTGTGAGATTTGCGTGAAAGATTTGAGGGGCCAAAAACCACCGCTGTAGTAAATTCGTAGTAGTTTCGCGTCAGTGCGTTAGCGCTTACCAGGCGGTTGGCCATGCTTAGATTAGGGAGCTTCTAGTGCAATGTTGCCGCTAAGCCGACGCCCCGACAATTGCAGCAGCCCAGTACGAAGGCTTGCGCTCGCGTACTCTTTCGGATTCATCTCTTAGTGCGCAACGGCTGCGGGCGCTTCTTCCCGTTCTTCGTGGGCTGCGCGGATAATTTGAAGCTCCACGTCCGTAGCATGGAACGGATACTTGACCGTGCCTAGCACACCGCATTCGGCCATTTCCCGAGGATCCACGGAATCGGATGCTTCCGTGGTCACGACAACGTGAGGCTGCCCCGCAAGATGCGTGTGGCTCAGCAATTCGCGGAACGAGCCGTCGGGCAAACGCTGATCGGAGAACATCAGCGCGATGTGCTTACGGGAAAGCACCTCTTCCGCCTGCCGGATCGTGGAAACCGAAATCACATTGAGGGGAAGTTCAGCCAAGATTCGGACTAGCTCTCTTCGGTGTTGCAGATTCGCGGATGCTACCAAAACGTTCCATTCTTTTGACATGATTCCCTCCGAGGTCAAAAGGCTCTAGCTGCTTCATGAGCCTCCAAACCCTACAAGGCAATAACTGGGGGAATCCGCGAAGCTGAGAGAGGCACGTTCTCACGCTGGGTTGAATGGTTGGCGGTGCTTCGCGGATTTTGCTACTCAAACCGCCATAGAGCCGCTTCCTCTGGTGGAGGGATACTAACTACATCTGAAAAGCCGTCACCTGTCACTTTTGACAGGTACCGCCTGTTCGTCTGGAGACTAGGTGTGTGGGCAAAACCTCGACGATTCGCCGGGCAAGTTTTTCTCTTGACTTCTCCCCTTTATAGAACGCGGTAATCGGAAAAGTGGAGTAATGATACGACACATGATTGCATATTATGAGTCCGCTGCTCTAACCGCTGAGCTACGGGCGCCGCCTCAGTTCAACATCCTAACTCGAAAAGCGTTACGGCGCAGCACCCGCCTCGAGGGCGTTCTGGCAAGCGTTTGCGGTGTCGGCGGCAGAGGACCTCCAAGAGTTGAAGAACGAGGCCACGATTTTTTATTTGGCGGTCTGTATCTCCCGAAACTTTGCAGCTGGCATAAATTGGCTGCCTGCGTCGTGAAGATTCGAGCGCCCTAAAGGCTCCGAAAAGATGCGCGTGACAAGGCTGAATCCCTACCAAATTTCGCTTGGCGAAGGCCTGCGCAGCATACCGAGCGTTCTAGAGGTTGAGCAGTGGAACGCTTGCCCATTCCCCTCGTAATCTATACAATATACAGCACTTAGTTGATATGCAGTTGAGGCTGATAGGGCGGTCCAATCCCTTTTTGGCCTACCAGAACGATTGCTACCAAGGGTGCAACCGACTATGCAACTAGTTCCGCAATTGACACCGCCGAGGGTGCCCCGCAGGGTGCTAATCTCATGCAAAAACTGACGAAACTTTACGCTTGCCTGCTCTACATTCTGTTGTTGAGCGCTGTTCCCTCCTCTGCCGGAGACGGTTCGAAATCAGAAGGACGGGCTCTCGGCCAAATCCGCACTTATATCTCGACGAGTTGGGATTCGCTCACTCGCTCGCTCACGGATTGCGCCACTGTCGTGGACACGAAACTCTCTTCCGCATCCGTTCTTTATCTTCCCGCCGATTTTGCAGTACCCCCGTCGGTACAGCAGCTTCAGAAACAGTGCAATGTGCAGGCCCAACATTTGCCCGCGGTGATTCATCGCATCGGTGAAATGGACCCCGGAAAAATCGATCCCGCCGGACTGCTCTACCTCAAGAATAGCTACGTCGTGCCGGGTGGAAGATTCAATGAAATGTATGGTTGGGACAGCTATTTCATCATTCGTGGATTGGTACGCGACGGCAGAATCGATCTCGCAAAAGGTATGGTTGAGAATTTCTTTTTTGAAATCGAACACTACGGCGGAGTGCTGAACGCGAACCGAACCTATTATTTGACGCGCTCTCAGCCTCCGTTCCTTACCTCCATGATCCTTGCGGTCTACGATGCGCAGAAAGCCAGCGGGCACGAGAACAACGAGTGGCTCGCGAAAGCGTATGACTACGCCGTCAAAGATCATGAATTGTGGACGAGTGAACCGCATCTTGCGGGATCAACTGGCCTCTCTCGCTACTTCGATTTCGGCAACGGCCCCGCGGCAGAGAGTGTGAAAGATGAAACCGGCCATTACCGGCAGGTGGCGGCATATTTCCTGGGCCAAGCTGATCTCGGCCGGAACTACCTCATTCAATCAAGCTCATCCAAGCCCTCTTCGCTGGCAGCCGGGCCGCTCTTCGCGCTCCAGATTTGTGATGTTGCGAAAACCATGGGGCAGCCAGCCTGCGATCCGGCGGGAACAATCGCGTTAAGCGCTGACTACTACAAAGGTGATCGCGCTATGCGCGAGTCCGGATTCGACATCTCCTTCCGCTTCGGTCCTTACGGGGCTGCAACACATCACTACGCTCCGGTGTGCCTCAACAGCCTGCTCTACAAAACCGAGAAGGACCTCGAACTAATGAGCGTTGCGCTCGGCCGCAAAGAAGAATCGGAAAAGTGGCATCGGCAAGCCGAACAACGAAAGGCAAGTATTCACAAATACCTCTGGGACAGCGAGCGAGGCCTCTTTTTCGACTACGATTTCGAGAAGCAGGCTCGCTCCACGTATGAGTACGTCACCACATTTTATCCGCTTTGGGCCGGCATTTCGACGCCCGAACAAGCACGGGCAGTGATGCAGCACGTAGGTAAGTTTGAGCAACCCGGCGGCCTAGTGATGAGTCCATACGAAACCGGCGGGCAGTGGGACTCTCCGTATGCTTGGGCCCCGAACCAATTGATGGCCATCGAAGGCATGCGCCGCGGCGGCTTCGATGACGATGCGAACCGCCTTTCCTACAAATTCCTCTCCATGGTCATGGAGAATTTTCGGCGCGACGGTACGATTCGCGAGAAGTATGACGCGGTGAAGCGCTCCTCTGAAACGCAAGTGACCGCCGGCTATCACATGAACATCGTCGGTTTTGGCTGGACCAACGGCGTCTTTTTGGCGCTGCTGAATGAACTTCCGCAAAGTGAGGTTGCGCGGCTAGCCAAGGAACAGGATCAGGCGCCCGGCTCATCGCACTAGAGCTTCCTTCTCGCTCCTCTTACTCACCGGCTGAACGGATTGATTCGAGCCGCGTCTCGTCTCGTGCGGGAGTAGCGCCCGCCTGGCTCGCGACCCATGATCCCATTCGATTTGCTGCCTCATTCATAGTTGCGAGCGAACCCCGCCGCAGATAGTGATAAACAAGAGCCGCCGTGAATGCATCGCCCGAACCCACAGTGTCAGCCACGCGCACTCGAATGCCGGGATGCTCGTGTTTGGCGTACTCGCTGACCAGTAGACTTCCTCCCGCGCCTCGCGTGATACAAACAAGCTTTGTATGAAATGTGTGCCGCAGCCACTGCGCCGCGGACTCCTCGTCGTGAAACGGAAAACCCAGTAGTTGCACGACTATTGGAAGCTCGTCGTGGTTTAACTTGATGATGTCCGCCAGCTTCGCGGATTCGGCAAGAATCTGCGCGGAATAAAAGGACTGCCGAAGATTGACGTCGAAGACGCGCGTGGTCTGAGGCCGAATTGTTTTCAGAAAGTAGTGGATGGTCTGGCGGGACCGCGGAGACCGCTGCGCTAGAGAACCGAAGCACACCGCGTCGGCATTTTGTGCCAGTGCGTGCCAAGCAGGCGTCCATTCGAAAGAATCCCACGCGGCTGGCTCCGCGATCTGAAAGGTCGGCTGGCCTTTCGCATCGACCTCGACTTGCACAACGCCCGTGCCATACGTTGGATCGAGTTGAATGCTCGATGTGCTGAGCCCAAGACTCTCCAGGCGGTGCTTGGCTTCGTCTCCGAGTTCATCGCCGCCCACCCGGCTGGCCACGACGCCTTCATCGCCGAGCAAACTCGTCATGTACGCAAAATTTGCGGGCGCGCCACCAAGCTGCCTGCCCTCCGGAAAAATATCCCACAGCAATTCGCCCAGTCCGATAGTTGTAAACTTTTTCATGGACGACCCGCGTTCCCCCGCCAATTCGGTGCGCTTGAGGGGCACTCCATGGCGCCCTGTGTCATTCCTTAACGCCGAACGCGTCGACGCATAACAGCCAAGCGAGACACGGTTTTCAGATCAACCTTGACCGGCTCCAATCCATAAATGCTCTAAAAATCTAATGGCACTCTTGACAGTTTGAAGCTCACCTTTACGGTTTCGCATTCTGGTTTTGTTCCAATTGACCGGCCACCTTGAGTTCTCGATCCGCCTCTTCGTTCTTCCCCAAGTCGCGGTAAGCCTGCCCTAAAAGGTGATGCGGAATAGGATTGTTGGGATCCATGGCAATCGCCCGCTGTAGTGCACGCACGGCTAGTTCCGTTTCGCCTTTCTTCTCCAGAACTTTTCCAAGCAGTATGTAAGGCCCCGTCGAAGTGGAGTCCAGCCAAATCGACCGTTGCAGGAGCCGCTCCGCCTCATCAAACTTCTGCACGCGCGAATAGCCATCCGCTAGTTTGTAATAGGCCGCGGCGTTTCCCGGATTAATCTCCAGCTCTTTCCTGAACTCCGCAATGGCCTCTTCTATTTGCGAATGATAAAGGTAAAGTTCTCCAAGAAGTTGGTGTGCCAACGGAAGCTTGGGATCGAGTGCCACGGCTTTGTGCGCATACTCCTCGGCCACGGGTCCGAAGTCCTGCCGCAGCAGCATGCGCGCCGTGAACAGGTAACTCGCTGCCGACTCCGCAGGCACATCGAACATTTTTGCGAAGGCCTTCCGCGCCTTGGGATAGTCCTTCGTCTGAATGTAGCAAATCCCCAGGATGTACGACGCATCCACATTCGCGCTGGGATACCACGTCTGTACCTTTTCGAGAGCCGGAATTGCCTCCGCAGGCCGCCCCGCGAGGTAATCCGAAAGGCCTAGCAGTTGTTCCGCCTCGTTGTCTCTCGGATTTTCCTCCAGCGCCTTCTTTAAGGATGCGATCGCGTTCAGATAATCGTTTTTCTTGTAATACGCAGCTCCCAGCTCATGGGAAAGTCCTTTCATGTCCGGATGCGATGACTCCAGTTGTTGCAGTGCGCTAATCGCGTCCTCGTATTTGCCCTGCTGCAAGAGGCGTCTCGCCTCATCAAATTCGTTCCCAGACGGCTGAACCTGAGCGGAACTGGAAGACTGAGTAGACGAGGAAATTTGTGACACATCTCCGTAGCAGGCGCCAAAACTTGGCCCGCTGGCGATCAAAGTGCCCGCTAGAACGACGGAAAACCAATGATCCTTAGGCATGTGGGTCCGGTCCAAAACATCAAAAACAAATTAGAACATAAAAAACGGGGAGCCCGTGAGGGCTCCCCGTTCGTTTGGGGTGTTGTTTGTCTTTTTTGTTAGAAAGTGAATCTCACGCCAAATTGCAGCTGACGCATGCCCGATGGTGACCCCGGCGAATTGTTGTTTTCGATGTCGGTGATCCGGCCAGAGTCGCCGCCGCAATCTATGCATGTGTTGCCTTGGGTGCTGCTGAAGGCAAGGACAGGATGATTGAATACGTTGTAAGCGTCAAAGCGGAACTGCGCCTTGTAGCGCTCAGTAATATTGAACGTCTTGGCAAGCGCCATGTCGGAGTAGAACCCACGTGGACCACGGTACGTATTCCGTCCCACATTGCCGATCTGGCCGCAAGCAGGCAGCGAAAACCCGCCGGATGTCGGCCGCACAACCAAACATTGGTCATTTTGACCAGTGATGTCCGTAGCGGAGTTTTTGATTTCTGGAAGTGACTGGCTCAGAGCTCCACTCGCCAGCGGCGTGAACCAAAGCAGGTGGCCGGCGGCATCGCGGGATGTTCCGGTGCTAAGGCTGCCAGTCGCGTTGGGACGGCATGGCCCGGCATCGGAAATCTGGCCGCACTCCCCAACGCTTGGTGTCCAGGGCAGACCGCCGCTGTAGTTCAAAGTGTTGGTGACCTGCCAGCCTCCGATTAGCAGATCCGTGACGCGACCCGCGTCACTCATGAACTTCTTGCCCCTGCCTATCGGCAATTCGTACACTGTGTTAACCACGAACACGTGATCGCGGTTGAAGTCGTCCGGACCCCACGCGAATTTCTTATCCACCGAGAAATAGCCGTCGTTATAGTTATATGCCTTGGAGTAGGTGTAGTGTGCTAGGAATTGCAGACCGCTGCTGACTCGCTTCTCTACCTTGACCTGCAAGGCGTTGTATTTGTTGTCCGCATCATTTCCGAAGTAGTCCCCCGGACTGTCCGAACAGCAGGTTATTCCCGGGAAATTCGGATACGTGAAAGCCGGCACGCCGTTCAGGAAAAGCCGGCGCCGGAATGCTTGCGGACTAAACGGCTTGAAGCTCTGTTTGCAATCAAACGTCGTTGCGGGCGCCGGGTTAGGAGTACAACCGTATGCAAAACTACCACCACCGATTGCCGCTTCGTTGGTGTTGTAGGACGGTCCGTTGCCCGCAAACACGTGCGTGCCCTTGTTCCCCACGTAGCCCACGGAAATGTTGAGCGTTGGAGTGACCTGACGCTGGACCGTGGCATTCCACTGGTCAATAGTGGGAAGCCGCTGAGTCGTGGGCCGGATTCTGGGGCTCACGTTACCCTGGGGCCCCCTGAGTGGCAATGTGCCGTCCGAGCCAATCTGACTGAGGAGCGAGGAAAAACTGAAGGCCGGCGGGCCCTGCGCAAGCGTAAACACCGCGCTTCGATCGTTCGTCGCACCCGAGCCACACGTCGGCTGTTGCGAGCAGTTAGTGTCCGTAAGACTCTGGTTCGCGAGAACCGGCAAGTTTTGTGTGACCACATGGCCAAAGTTGGAGCCGAACACACCGATATCAAAGCCTCGGCCGTAACCGATGCGAAGCACGGTTTTCTGATCGAACTGGTAGGCGAAGCTGAGACGCGGCGCAAAGGCCTTCAATGTATTGTTGACATTGCCGTCTAAACCTATTGGGCCGTTGCCAGCGACGCGAATCACGCCCTGGTCCAAATTTGCAAATCCACCGTTATTCTTGCCATTTACGGACTCCGGGAAGTAAATTTCCCAGCGTAGGCCATAGGTCATTGTGAATTTCGGCGAGATGCGCCACGAATCCTGCCCGTAAAAGAACCATCGCTTCTGGCGTTCGGCAGCGGTCAAACTGCTGCTGACGAACCTCTCAAAGGAAGTCACGTCACCCAACAGGAACGTCGCGAAGCTGAGGCCCCCTACGCCACTAAGGGCCGTGTCTCCTGAATTGATGTGCAACAATCCTGTGCGGCTTGCGTCGCTCGGCACGCGCAAATTCATGGCATAGCGGATGTCGGCGCCGAACTTAAATGTATGGTTTCCTTGTATCTTCGTCCAGTTGTTTACGAATTGGAATTGCTGTTCGCTTTCGGTTAAGGGGCAGTTGCAACGGCCAATATTCAAGCCGTCGCCAAAGGGGGAAAATCCCCCGGTACCGCCAAAATCGATGCCGGCAAGGCCCCCGGTTGTCGGTGGGCCGACAATTCCCTGAGCGCAACTTGTGCCTGCAGCATTGCTGTTGCTATTCAGGCACGGGACCCCAAATCCGTCCATCGGCGAGGCGCTGGCGTCGGAGTATGCCGTTTGTGGGTTGTATTTGAAATATCCAAAGCGGAAGTCGGTCAGCCAACGCGCTCCAATGGCTTTGGTAAAACCAGATGCCAAGCTATAGTTATGAACGTTGGAACTCCCATTAAGGCCGCCTGGACCAAAGCCCAAGCCACCGAGAGCACCAAGGCCTCCAAGTCCCGACAGACTGAAATAATCGAGGCTGAAGCGTCCGAACACCTGGTAATTATGGGGGGCGCTGTAATCAATGCGCGTATCAAACGATTTCTGATCGAAGGGGCCCGAACCTGTCGTGACCAGGTTGTTTGTCACGCCACCGGCGGTAGGTGCCGGGAACAAGGCAAGCATCTTTGTGGCCTGTGGAGAAATCCTTGTGTTCGGAATCTGATTGTTCGTGAACGGCGTCCGGCCGGTTCCCGTCTGTCGATTGCCGGTTAACGGGTCGTAGATTTGGCCATTGACAGGTCCACCCGCGACCAGGTATTCGCTGAGGTCGCAGTTGCCCGGTTTTCCGAATCCGCAGGTGCTGAGGACCTTGGCAGTCGGAATCGTGTACTGGTTCGTGATCCCCTGCTGCTGCTTGGTGCCTTGATAATCGCCAAAGAAGAACAGCTTGTTCTTAATGATGGGGCCGCCTACAGATCCGCCAAATTGCTTCCAGGTCGCGGCCGCGAGAGAAACTCCGGGCTTATTGGTGAATGGATCGCGAGCCTCCTGATCGCTGTTGCGATAGTAATAAAAGCCGCTGCCATGGAAGTCGTTTGAACCCGACTTGGTCTGCACCTTGACGATCCCTGCGGTTGCCTTGCCGGACTCCGCGTCATAGTCCTGCAATGAAACTTTAGCTTCCCCTATGGCATCAAGGTTGGGGTTGACGACAATAATGCCCAAGATCGGGTCTTGGTTATCGGTCCCGTCAAGCTCGAAATTCGTACCAGAAAAGTGCTGGCCGTTGACGAAAATCTGGCCTCCGCCCTGGGGATTTTCGGTAGCCGCATGGCTCCAGCCTACGAGCTTTTGCGTTCCAGGCGACAGAAGTTCGAAATTTGTAAAATTCCGGTTAAGCACAGGCAACTCTTGGACGTATGTTTGGCTGAACTCTATGTCCACGTCCGCTCGATCCGTCTGCAGTTGAGGGATGTCTCCCGTGACTTCGACGGTCTGAGTAACCGCGCCAACTTGGAGTTGCGCATCTACTTTGGCGGAGGTGTCCGCGGAAACCACGACGCTTGCAATTGTATTTATCTTAAACCCCGTGGCTTCGACCTTTATTGAGTATGTGTCGGGAATGAGGTGCGTAACGCTGTAGTTTCCGCTCTCGTTCGTCGTGGCCTCAAACGTGAAGCTCTTGGTCACCGACGTCACCGTAACTTTGGCTCCCACTACCGCGTTGCCCTGTGGGTCCGTTACAGTTCCAATGATGCTGCCAAAGACCGCCTGCCCTAGTGCCGTGCTCGCACTAAACCCAAGTACGAGACAAAAAACCAGAAGCCATCCAACCGCCGCTTGCTTCTTCATCCCACCCCTCCTTGCAGCTCCGTTATCTCTGATATCCTGAACTCAATCGTCAAAAGCAAAGTCCTTCACCAGGCCAAACACAGCCCGGCCCTGCTTTCGTTCACTTTCGATTTAGTTGAATGATTCAAAGAAAGGCTGCGCCAAAACTCGCGAAGATCGAGTCAGGCTCAACCAGTAAAGGCACCCCCACAGAGTATTCAAGCGCCCCCGACCTGCGCCTCGCGCTAAAGCACCCAGCCTAAAAAGGCCTACGCATTCCCGCCCCAACGCATCCTACACGTCGGCACCACTTCACGGGCGGCTAATGCGGCAATATTGATTCGTACTATTCGTTTTTTGGCTTCCTGTTGGAAGTCTCAATGCGTTTGATACGGTTACAACGAATAACTCTCCGTCTTGCAGAGAGATGCGCGGCTTGTTACACTCCTGTTACTCCACCGTTTCAAGGAATGCCGTGAACGAACGGGACCATTTTTTCGAGCAGATTAATCGGCTCGTCGCCAGCCATGCTCTGCATGGTTCGGAATCCCTTTGTAAATTGCTCCGCTATTTGGCTAAGCATGCCGTGGATCACCCCGGCGCTCCCATCAAAGAATTCCAAATCGCCACCGAAGTCTTCGGGCGCTCCGCCGATTTCGATCCTCAACTTGATTCCATGGTCCGCGTCCAAGCCGGACGCCTGCGCTCCAAGCTCACCGAATACTACAGCTCGGACGGACTCGAAGATCCTATCGTTGTGGAACTCCCTAAGGGCACCTACGTCCTTTCTTTTCATCACCGCAATGCATCAACCTCGAAATCTCCTTCTACCAGCGTCAACGGTGTCGTGAATAAAGAAGCCCTGGAGAAGAGCACCGAACGCAGATGGGGTACCGAGGTCATTTCGCTTTCCATCTTCCTCGCGGCTGCCATCCTGATGATTGTGTGGCTGATGGCTACTCGTAACTCGAGTCCAGTGGGGCTCGCAAGCGAAAGCGAACCGGTGCCCGCGGCTTTTCGCGTCTTCTGGAGAGGCTTCACGTCCGGGCCGGAAGAGCCGTGGGTGGTCTTCAGCAACGCGGCTTTTGTCGGCCGCCCCGAGACGGGCATGCGTTACCGCGATGCCACGCGTGACGCCGGGGCGTACATTCTGGACCACTACACCGGCGTCGGCGAAGTCTTGGCCGTTCACGAACTCGATCGGGTGTTCGGCCTCCTCCACCGCCGCATACGCGTCAAGCGCGGAAGCCTTTTTTCGCTCGACGACGCCAAAAACAACAATTTGATCTTCATCGGTTCGCCGGTTGAAAACCTTTCGCTGCTGGAGATTCCCGGCACGCAGGAATTCTTTTTCGAGCAGCTTACCTCCGGCCCCCGTAAAGGTGACCATGCCATTATCAACAGGCACCCGCTACCCGACGAAGGAAAGGAATTCTTCGCCACTCCTTCTGGAGTACCGCTCACCGAGGACTACGCTCTTCTCGGCCTCGTAAAAGGAATAAATCAGGGTCAATCCGTGCTGATCCTTGCGGGAAACACCACCATCGGTACACAAGCCGCCGTTGAGTACGTTTGCAGGCAAAGCTCCGTGGAAGAGCTGCTCTTGCGCCTTTCCGTCTCGCAAAACGGCGAGCTCAAACCTTTTGAAGCCGTCATTCGTGCGAAAGTCGCTCGCGGCGTGCCAGTCGAAACCGAGCTAGTGGCGATTCGCAAGACCGCGTTTTAGCGCGCCAGGACCTTCACGTTCTCTTCCGCCTATTGGCTAGGCGGTCGGAGATGTGGGTCAATCTCGGCAGCTCTCTGAAATTCTTTCGACGCTTCTTCCTTGTTCCCCTTCCGCTGTAGCGCCGTTGCCAATTGATAGTGTGCCGGAGCATACCCCGGCAGCGACTGAATCGCCGAGCGGAATTGCAAAATCGCCCCATCAAGATCCCCTGCGTTCAAAAGTCTGCGGCCCGAGTTTGTAGCGAAAGTCGCCGCCTGCTCGCTCGACTTTTTCTTCAAAAGATCCATGCCCTTGCGGCTCTCCACAGCCGCTCCGTCATCGTCACCGAGTTGCCGCAGAACCGCTCCAAGATTTGTGTGCGCTCCTGCAAAATCCGGCTGCAGGCGAATGGCCTCCCTCAGCGCATCCGCCGCGGGCTGCAATTCACCCTTTTGTTTCAACACTGACCCAAGAGTGTAGTGGGCCTCCGCATAGTCCGGTTTTGCCCCGATCGCCGCGCGCAGTTCTTCAGCCGCCCCAGGAAGGTCTCCCTGCTGCCAAAGTGTCACGCCGAGTGTGTAGTGAGCATCAGCCAGCCCGGGGGTCTAACTTGGTTGCTTTTCTGAATTCCGCGATCGCCTCGGGCAATCGATCTTTCATTTTGAGCGCCAACGCGAGATCGTAATGAAAAGTTGCGTCCTCAGGCGCAAGCTTCAACGCCACTTGAAAGCTCGTGATCGCAGCGTCAAAATCCGTCTTCTGCAAATACGCTGCGCCTAAATTGCCTTCATAGCCGGCATCGTGGGGTTTCAGTTTCAGCGCTTCCTGAAATTCCCGAATGCTGTTTTCCGCGTCGCCGATCTGCAGCAGCGCAAGCCCCAGATCGTTGTGAGCATCTGCGCTTTCAGGCCGCAGCTTCGCCACCTGCCGGAACGCCGCGATCGCACCGTCCCCATTGCCATCGCGTTGCAGCAAAATACCTAGGTGCTTCTGCGCGTCGGCATTATCGGGATCTAATTTTGCCGCAGACTGAAATTCCTGCAACGCCCCTTCGGCGGCTCCTTTCGATTCCAACGTCTCCCCCAAGTAGTAATGCGCTACCGGATTGCCGGGCTCTATGCTTGTGGCTGCGCGCAACTCAGTTTCCGCTCCCTCTATGTCTTTTTGTTGCAGTCGCAAAACACCAAGATGCAAATGAGCCTGCGCGAATTGCGGCTGCAGCTTCAGTGCTTCGGAAAATTCCTCTGCCGCCTCCTCCGTCTTCGATTGCTGTACCAAAACCGAACCCAGGTCATCGTGCAACTCCGGCCGGGTCGGCTCGATCTCAACGGCCTTCTTCAATTCCTGAATGGCTCCTGCGGTATCCCCTGCAAAAGAAAGCGCCCGCCCCAGAATGTGATGCGTCTCCGAATCCTTCGGAGCCAGCCGCACCGCTTCCCTCGATTCGCGCACCGCGCCCTGCTGATCTCCCTTCTGCAGCAACGCGCTTGCAAGATTCATGTGTGCTTGTGCAAAATCTGGTTTCAGTCTCACAGCAGTCTTGAACTCGGAGACGGCAGTCTCGGTTTCTCCCTGCGCCAACAGCACCCATCCGAGCGAATTGTGCGCTTCGGGGCTTCGCGGAACCAACTTCGTCGCCTTTTCAAACGCTGCGCGTGCGCCGATCAAATCACGCCGCTGCAGCGCGTCCATGCCCTGGCTGTAAATCGAACTTGCCTGCGCGGCTTCAGAAGTCGCCTTAGAGTCCTCCGTCTGCGCTTCCCCTCTCGTGCAAAGCAAAAGAAGCGGCAGAGCAAGCGCGCCGATTCTTAATGCAGCCCTCATCCCGCGATGCAAGTTCAACGAATGCATGTCAATTCCCGTGCAAAGCTCCAAAAAAATGTCCAAGCCGCGGTCCTCATTCCATTTTGCCAGACAACACTCCGCTGAATGCCCCGCCTTGACGCTGTTTAACCCGCATCTTAGTATGCCAAGAGTTCATGATTTCCGGTCAGGCCCATCGTGCGCGGTTCCCTTTCGAACTCTCTTGGATTTCGCTTGCTCTGCTCTTGCCTTCTTCACTGCTCTTCAGCGCGGCCGGGCTCCCTAAAGTCAATCCCAAACCCCTTGCTCATTTTACCGACATCGCCAAAAAAGCGGGTCTCATAGACCCTGTGGTTTTCGGCGGCGTTGACACCAAGAAATACATCATTGAAACCACCGGAACCGGCGTCGCCATCTTCGACTACGACAACGACGGCTGGCCCGACATCTTCATCGTCAACGGCACAAGCCTCGATGCGCCTCACTCTGGAAAACCGCCCACGAGCCATCTCTACCACAACAATCGCGATGGAACATTCACGGATGTCACGCAAAAAGCCGGCTTGACTCACACCGGATGGGGCCAGGGCGTTTGCGTCGGCGACTACGACAACGACGGCTGGGAAGATCTCTACGTCACCTACTACGGAAAAAATATCCTCTACCACAACAATGGTGACGGCACTTTCTCCGATGTGAGCGACAATGCAGGCGTCGCTGGCTCCGGCAAGGCCTGGGGCAATGGTTGCGCCTTCGTCGACTACGATCGCGACGGCCATCTCGACCTCATGGTCGCCAACTACGTCGACTTCGATCTCTCCACCGCGCCTGCTCCCGGCGGGCGCGCCTCCTGCGTCTGGAAAGGCGTTCCCGTGATGTGTGGCCCGCGCGGCCTTACACCCGCAAAAAATATCCTCTACCACAATCGCGGCGACGGCACTTTTGAAGACGTCTCCACAAAATCTCACATCGACCAGGCCGACGGCCACTACTCCTTGAGTGTCTCCACCCTCGATTACGACGACGATGGCTGGCCCGACATTTTCATTGCCTGCGATAGCGCCGCAAGCATTCTCTACCACAACAATCGCGATGGCACGTTCACCGATGTCGCCATCACCGCCGGCGCCGCCTTCAACGAAGACGGACGCGCTCAAGCCGGCATGGGTTCAACCGTCGCGGACTACAACGGTGACGGCAAGCTCGACATCTTCAAAACAAATTTCTCCGACGATACCGCCACTCTCTATCGCAACAATGGCAACGGCACCTTCGACGACGTCACGTATCCCGCTGGCCTCGGCCTCAACACCAAATATCTTGGCTGGGGCGCCATGTTCTTCGATTTCGATAACGACGGCTGGCCCGATCTCCTCCTCGTCAACGGCCACGTCTACCCCGAAGTCGACAGCCAGCATCTCGGCAGCACCTTCCAGGAACCCCGCATCCTCTATCACAACAATGGTAACGCCACCTTCACCGACATATCGGCGGACGCTGGTCCCGGCATCACTACACCAAATTCTTCGCGCGGACTGGCCATCGGCGATCTCTGGAACAACGGCCAGATTTCCGCCGTCATCAGCAACATGAACGCCCCGCCCAGTCTCCTCGTCAACGATGTGCGCACCCCCAATCACTGGATCGCCTTCCACCTCATTGGCACCTCCTTCGCTTCCTCATCGCAGAAACTCCGGACAAATCGAGATGCCATCGGCGCTCGCATCACTATAAAAGCCGGCTCCCGCCTTTTCGTCGACGAAGTCCGCAGCGGCTCCAGCTACGATTCGAACAACGATATGCGTGTTCACTTCGGTCTCGGCCCGGCAACTAAACTGGATTCCGTGCAAGTCCGCTGGCCCAGCGGCCTCCTGGAAAAATTCGACAACCTCGCGGTCGACAAACTCCACATCGTGAAAGAAGGCGCGGGCCTGGCCGTCAAGTCTCAACCGCAAAGTAACTCGCTGCTTTTCATCCGCCATACTAAAATCCCTTCGTTCTCCGTGGCACCGCAATGAAACCGAAACCCAAACCGAAGCCCAAACCAGGCACCAGGCTTGTCAAAAAGTCTTTCAAAGCCACTCTCGAACGCCTGAGATCCAATCTTGGTTGGATCATTGTCTGGATCCCGTTCAAAGTCCAAAAAGTTTGGGGCAGCCGCGGCCGCCTCAAGGTCCGGGGCAAGATCAACGGTTTCGCCTTTCGCACGTCGCTTTTTCCCACACGCAAAGGCGAACATTTTCTGCTCGTAAACAAAAAGATGCAGTCTGGCGCGCGCGCGGGCGAAGGCATGACTGCGGAATTCCTCCTTGAGCCAGACACTGAAGAACGCATCATTAGCGCTCCCGCCGAGCTAAAACGCATCCTCGCCGAAGATCGCTCGTTCCGCCGCTGGTTTGACGCCCTTAACTATTCCATTCGCAAGTGGCTCGTCGACTCGATCGCGCAGCCCAAGAGCGCCGCTGCCCGCGTCCGGCGCGCTGAGCAAGTCGGCGAGCAGCTTTTTTCTGTCATGGAAGCTGAGCGCGAACTCCCGCCTGCTCTGAGGCTCGCCTTTACGCGCGATCCCCGCGCCCTCGAAGGTTGGAATCTCATGACGCCGAGATATCGCCGCGGATCATTATTTGCAATCTTTTACTATCGTTCGCCCGACGCTCGCGCCCGCCGCATCGACAAAGTAGTGGACGAAGCCATTGTCCTGGCAGACAAAAAATCCAATAAGTGAATTCCCATCCGTCGACCATCTCACCGAAACTCCCGCCCGTCATCCCTCGCCGCGCCTCATGCCTCGCGCTTGATCGTCACGTAGATCGGTCCCGCTCCAAACATGCTCACCAGAAACCAGGTGAAGCGTCCCGCTCGGCTCATCGCTTGAAACTTCAAGTGGTCTCCTGGCGCCACGTCCAGCTCCACGGTCTTCCAATTCCAGGTATTGTCCACGCGCAGACGGTGGTGCCCCGCCGTCACCGGTATCGAGATCGTATCCCCGTAAAACAGTTCTCCAACATTTTCTCCGTCCAGTTTCACGATGATTTGTCGTTGCTGCACATCGTCTGGCGATTTCCGCCGTATCGTGATCGTACCCTGCGCTTCTGAGGACCCGGAAGCCATTTGGACACGCTCTCTTTCAATGGGTATAAATGCTATCCCTCCCCGCATCACTCCAACAACAATTCTTCTAGCTGGCCTCTCTCAAGCGCTGGCCTGTCGTTTATCCCGGCTCTGATCGCAGAGGCGCATCGCTCTCCCTTCCCTCGTTTCCGATGCTTTCCTCTGCTACAATCCCGTGCATGAAACGACGCACACTGCTCCAATCGCTTCCTGCCGCAGCTCTTTTCCCAACCGCGGCCTGGGCCGCCACTGCCGCCCATAACTCCGCGCCGGAAGAAAATCCCGCGCCTCAATCCTCCACCACCGTCTACGAACTCCGCGTCTATCACACTTTCGAAGGCAAGCTCGACGACCTCCTCCGCCGTTTCCGTGAACACACCATGCAACTCTTCGAAAAGCATGGCATCAAGAACATCGCATACTGGATTCCTACGGACGAACCGCTCAAAGGCAAAACTCTCTTCTACATCATCGCCCACCCCAGCCGCGAAGCCGCCACTGCCAACTGGAAATCCTTCCGCGACGACCCCGAGTGGCAGAGCGTTCAACAAAAATCCGAAGCCAACGGCAAACTCGTCGAGAAAGTCGACTCCACCTTCCTTACCCTCACCGACTTTTCTCCTCCCCTGCGTTAACAACGCGCTGCCTAACCTTTTTTTAATCGCGTCGGCCCCCTTGGAGGAACATCCCAATGATAGGTGCAATAGCGGGTGACATTATCGGATCGGTCTACGAATGGAACAACATCAAGACCAAGCAGTTCAAGCTGTTCAGTCCGGATTGCTTCTTCACCGACGATTCAGTCCTCACCGTTGCCCTGGCCGAATCGATCTTGACCGGCGCCGACTATGCTTCCCTGATGAGGGCCTACTATCGGCGCTATCCAGGCGCAGGTTACGGAGGCTTTTTTCACCGATGGGCGCAAGTTCAAGAATGCCCGCCTTACAATAGTTGGGGCAATGGCGCCGCCATGCGAATCAGTTCGGTTGGGTTTGCGTTCAACACGCTGGACGAAGTGCTGGTCCGGGCGGCGGAATACACCGCCGTAACGCACAATCACACAGAGGGAATCAAGGGCGCGCAAGCAACTGCGGCCGCAATCTTCCTTGCGAGAACGGGAAGTACGAAGGCCGACATCAGGCAATACACGGCGGCAACCTTCCACTATGATTTGTCCCGAAGTGTGGATGAAATTAGACCTACACACCAGTTTGATGAGTCATGCCAGGGCACCGTTCCTCAAGCGATCGTGTGCTTCCTCGAATCAACGGATTTCGAAGATGCCATCCGAAATGCGATATCGCTTGGAGGAGACAGCGACACGCTGGCCTGCATTACAGGCGGAATTGCCCAAGCGCACTATGGCGTGCCAGCGGCTATCGCCGATCGGGCTATGTCGATCCTCGATAAGGATCTTAGAGACATAACCGCTCGCTTCCTGTCGGGCTACTGCCCCGCTACGCCGTCCAGCTTCTCGACTCTTCCGGCTTGAATGAGTGCCCGGTGCGGGGTGCCCCAGTTGCCGCCGTTCGCACCCGGAGCCTTTAGCCCTTCCCCCGCCAGGTGCACCGTCTGACCGCGAATTATCGCGACCTTTCGCTCGATTCGTTGCTAGCCAGGGCGATTCTGTGCTGAATTGAACTGCGCTCCACAAGAACTCTGCGAGATAATCCTCGCGCGTGCTTCTTATCTCCCTGAAACCTCTCGGCGCGCTCTGGTAGCTAACGCCAAGGGAATTCGCCAGTATCAGATGCACTCCTTTCGATCCATGAAAAGCGCGACGCCTATTTGAGTCCGTCGCGCTTTTCCACCACGAAACGCAACACTAAGCTCAGACCAGCCGGTGCCGGTCTTACACCTGGGTCACTTCAACGGGTGAATCACCCGCACATCACCATAACTCTGCCCATCTGCCAAATCTTTCGAGTAAATCACTTCGGCTCCGTAACTCCCCGCCGCCTCACCCTCCCCTGCCACGAACGCCACGCCAAACGCCAACTCTCGCCGCGCCGGACTTAGCCGTTCATCGCCACGGCCGCCCCGGCGCCGGATCTAATTCCTGCCGATCTTTGTGACCAGGTGAATGTATCGCTGGCGGATTCAACTTTTACTGTTTCTCTTGTAACCAAAATCTCCCTGTGCGACTCCAATTATTTGGCGCCCGTTTGTGCGCGCCCTCCTTGGCAGGTATTCCTTCGCTGCCACAAACGGCTTTGTCCGCGCCGGTCTTATAAGGCGCAACTCGAACTACGGCTCCGCTTGGATCAGCGCCAAGGGGCTATCTCAATGCCATAATCGCCACTGGCGTTTGATGCAGCGGAGAGCGAGAACGGGCCACGGAACAAAGCAAAATCTACTTTCTTTATTTTTTCTTTATTTGAATCCCACAAATTCTTGGCCGCGCGCAAAAACATTTCTATTAATGGCTTACTGCTGGCAACCGGAACCAAAACTCATCCGTCAAATAGAGTGTAGACGTTATGAGGATGATTGTTTGAACGTACGCTAGGCCGTTCTTCTTTGCTGCAACTTCTGTAAAAGAGCCGCTTATCAGCGAAACAACATTCCCAACGGAACAAAAGGAGAAAAATGAAAAAGTATCTTGCAGGAATATTTGCCGTCGTTTTCAGTATGGCTGCCTTTGCGATGGCCGCCCCAGCCGAAACCTCTGATCAACTTATCGTGACCATCCCCTATGATTTTGTCGTCGGGGGCAAAACCTTGCCTGCCGGAACCTACCGCGTCAGCCGCGTATCTACCACCGACTTAGGCACGCTGCTTCTCAAGAATGTCGACAATCACGCGGGTGTGCTGCTTAACGCCAGCGAATGGGAAGATGTTCGTGCCGATAAGCCCGAGTTGCAGTTCCAGCAAATCGCCGGCCAACACTTCCTCAGCGCCATTGAGACCTCCGAACATGTGTTTAATATCCCCGTTTCCAAATCCGCGGTCCTGCTGGCCATGAAGTCCCAACAGGGTTCACCAGCCTCGAACGCGGCGGGAAACGACTAACTCCTGGCGCCCAGCCTCAACGCTCTGTCCGGGCGGCTCACCTTCCCCGCTTTGTCGCGGCGAAGCGTGAGCCGCCCTTCGGCGTCCTTCGCCTCTCCCACCGGCCACGCCGTTGCTGCACCGAAGTTTCCCGTGCAGGCCCGACTCGTTAACTCGTTCAAACCACTTCATTTGTGCAACTCGTTCGAACGATACCTATCAATAATAGTCCTTGACAGTAATCCAAATTCATGCTATTCTCTTTTATGTTCGGCTCCCGCACCGCTCAATTCCCATTTCCCCCGCCCTGTCATCCCGATTTCCCTGTTTACCCTGATTCCCGAAGCGAGGAGCGCTGGTCGCGCAATGCGCGGGCGTTCCGACCCCGCCCTAAGGGATTCGCTCATCTCGATCCTGGCACTCTTGTTGCCGCCATCCAAAAAATCGTCGCCGCAAGTCTTTTCCCTGCCACTCATACACACCGTTCGCAACGCAGTGAAAACAAAACAGCTTTAAGTCCTGCATTTGCCACTCTTACGCGCAACATCAAGCGTAAGTCCTGTGTTTGCCACTCTTACAAAAAACACCGGGGGCTGGTACAACGCTCAATCGAAAATTCCGCCGACTCTTCAGGTTTTCCCTAACTCCTTTGCAATCAGCACTTACGAAAAATCTACCCGCAACCCTTTTAGAATGAACACTTCCAAAACAAAGGACTTAAAACCCTTTAGAATCCGCACTTACGAAAAAATAGGGGAGGGGGTCCCCACCTCAGCTTTCGCTACCTCTTTATTTCTTTACGTCATTACTTCTTCTTTTCGTCAGCCTCAGCCACTCCCACAAACTTGTCCGCCGCGCCGTAGTAAAACAAAAACTTGCCGCCCCACTTCACCATGCCCTCCACAAAAACCACGTTCGGAACCTGCCCAACCTTCTCCCACTCTTTTTCCGGAGCAAAAATGGGCTCCTCCGTCCGCGAAATCAGTTTTAGTGGATCGTTCCGGTCAAAAACAGCCACCCCCGTGCGGTACACCAGCTTGTCGTCCGCGCCGTTGTAAACCAGCACGATTCCCGACGGTGTCAGAATCGGCGGCGGCCCTGGCTCGACCACCCGCGAATCAAATTTTCCCGGCCGCCGCGGAAGCACCGGAGTTTTCGTCGCCTCCGTCCAGTGAATCAAATCATCCGAGTAAGAAAGCCCCATCTGGTCGGTCTTGTCTGCGGTGGTTCCGAGCCAATACATCCAATATTTCCCGCCGATTTTTTCCGGCACGATCGCGCCAGACTTGGTCCATGCCACGTTCCAATTTCCTTTGTACGCCGGCAGGATCACTCCCTTGCGCTCCCAGTGAATCAGGTCCTTCGACGTGGCCAGGCAAAGCTGCGCATCCTTTTTGTTGTACGCGGTGTATGTCAAATAATACGTGTCGCCGAATTTTTGAAGCCGCGGATCTTCAACTCCGCCATTTTTTTCGTCGTCAGTCTCGGGAGAAAGAACCGGCTCGGCTCGCCGCGTAAAATGAAATCCATCCTCACTCTCCGCATATCCGATCCGCGACGTTCCCGCAGCATCTTGCGCGCGATAAAGCATGACGACCTTTCCGAACGGCATGCCTTCGGCGCTCCTTTTCGCGGATTCGTTGCGCAGGACCGCCACGGCAGGATTGAAGACGCCTGCGGATTCCCAACCCGCGCCTTGGGGAGAAAGAATCGGAGTTTCCGATGCGCGCCGCCACGCGCCGAAAGGCAAGTGCTGTGCGGACGCAGCGAAATTAGTCGCGGCGGCCGCGAAACTCAACGAGGCGGTGGCGAGCAACGCCGCGAAAAATATCTTATGCTTCTGAAGACTCATTCTCGGCGACTCCTTACTTCGCAGAATTACTTGGTTTGGCAGGCGCGACAAGCGGCTTGGCGGGTTTCGGCGCCGAGCCCTTCATTGGCTGCACAAAGGTCGCGGAGCGCACAATTCCCGTGCCTTCTTTCACCACGATCAATTGATTGGGCTTCACGTCCTTCAAGGTATCGACCGCGCCGCTCGGCCAGCGAATTTCCAGCAGCTCTACCTTCTCGGCTTTTCCGATGCCGAAGTGCACGCGCAAATCATTTTGCGAAATGTAGCTCCCGCCGCTGCGGACTTCGTCGATCTGCTGGTGCGGCTTCGTCTCCCCGGGCGGGTGCGTCACGCAGCGCAGACGCGCGCCGATGCCGCTGCGGTTCGATTTTGTGCCGATCGTTCTTATTTTCAGCCAATTATTTTCAAGACGCGAATCGCAGCGCAGCAACTGGGGATAATCATTGACCGTGTTCACGACCACGTCGATGTCGCCGTCATTATCGAAATCGCCGAACGCCGCGCCACGCGATGCGACGGGCACCATAATGCCGGAGCCGCCTTGCGACGAGACATCTTCAAAATGGCCGTTGCGCGAATTGCGGTACAGGATTTTTTGCTGTGGATATCCCGCCTCCGTGCGCAACTGCTCGACTTCGGGATAAACGTGGCCGTTGCAAATTAAAATGTCCGGCCAGCCGTCATTGTCCATGTCGAAAAAGCCGCAGCCCCAGCCGAGATATTGTGTGTGCTTGCCGAGGCCGGCGGGAAACGTGGCGTCCTCGAAATTTCCGCCGCCGATGTTGTGGTACAGCGACGGTGTGTCGCCCGCGAAATTCGTCTTGACGATGTCGAGGTTGCCGTCGAGATCGTAATCCGCGGCGGACACGCCCATTCCGGCCTGAGGTTTGCCGTCCGCGCTGAGCGCGCATCCCGCCTCCATTGCGACGTCGGAGAATGTTCCGTTTTTTTTGTTTTGATAAAGCGCGCTGGCTGTCGAGTCGTTCGCGACATATATATCAGGCCAGCCGTCGTTGTTGAAATCGGCGGTGAGCACGCCGAGGCCGAAAGTGCCGTTGGCTTGGAGAATTCCAGCGCGCTCGGAAACATCGGTGAACGTGCCGTCGCCGTTGTTGTGAAACAAAATATTTTTCCCGCCGAGAAGTCCCGGCGGCCCGCACGCAACGAGCACGCCTTTGTACTCGCAAGGGCCGGACTCGGGGACGGGAGCGGTCGCTAAATCCATATCGATATAATTCGCGACAAAAAGATCGAGGCGGCCGTCGCGATCGTAATCGACAAAAGCGCATCCGGTGTTCCATCGCTTGCCGTTGGTGGCGACGCCGGCCTTTTCCGTGACGTCGGTGAATGTTCCATTTCCGTTGTTGTGAAACAAAGCGTTTTTTCCGAAGGACGTGATGTAAATATCGTCGAAGCCGTCGTTGTCATAGTCGCCGACGCAAACGCCTTGTCCCCAGCCGTAATGGATCAGACCGGATTTTGTGGTGACGTCGGTGAAGGTGCCGTCGCGATTATTCTTGAAAAGATGCGAAATTGGTTCCTGGCCTTTTGGAAAGCCTTCGAGGCGCCAGCCATTCACAAGGAAAATGTCGAGCCAGTCGTCGTTGTCGTAGTCATAGAAGGCGACGCCGCAACCGGTCGTTTCCAATAAATATTTATTTTTGTGTTCGCCGCCGAAGATAGTTTTGGCGTTGAGGCCGGATTCCCTGGCGACGTTCACGAAGCTGACCCCAATTTCTTTTGGGGGTGGCGGATACGCATTTGAATTGGCTAGCGGCGCAGAAGCTTGATTCGAATGAAGCGGACGCGCTAGAGCAAGGACGCTTTCTAGCGGCAAGACAAGCGCGGTGCGGCTTAGAGATTTAAGGAATGCGCGACGAGAGGAGGACAAATGGAATATTACCTTCCCGGGGTTTAGCTCGTGCTAAGATTTGCCGCTGCTCCGTATTGTACGGCCAAATGGCGATTCGAACTGAGGGGCGCGAGAGAATCAGGGGTTCTCTTGTGCTACGGGCCATCCTACCGTGACCGAAAGAAAAGACACCATTCAAACGAAGTCTGGATTTCGCACGAATCTTTTCGGCGCAATGCTGCTCGTTTTTCTTTGGGCGGGCAGCGCGCAGGCGCAAGGAACGTCTGCGGCGGGCGAGCCACCAATATCAAAAAAATCACCCGGAGCGCAGGCTGCGGGGCGCACGCAATCACCGCCATCTTCGCGCTCGCTAACAAAACTAGTCGAATTAGCGCCCGCTGTGCAATCCACCAGGGCGGTCCGGCCATGGGAATTTCTTTCTGCGGTCGGAATGCGCGCCGGGTTGCTTGGAAATGAAGCGGGGCGGATGGAAGCTTGGGTCTATCCGCTGAAGATATTTAGGGATTTTCATTTGAAATTTCACATGGACGGAAAAACGCTGGCGGCGGATTCCTTGGCGCGGACGCTGATCACGAGGCCGGAATCGAGCACCATCGTTTACACCGGCGATACGTTTTCGGTGCGGGAGACATTTTTTGTGCCCGTGCGTGAGGCGGGAGCTGTGATTCTGTTGGAAGTGGAGACGGAGAGCCCGCTGGAAATTGAGGCGGCGTTTCAACGGGATTTCCAACTCGAATGGCCCGCGGCGCTTGGAGCGACATATATAGGATGGGACTCAGGGCTGAAGGCGTTTGCGTTTGGAGAAGAACAGAGAAAATTCGCGGCGATTGTGGGATCGCCGACGGCAGAAAACGCGGAAGAGGAATTTCAGACGAACTATTCGGAGTCACAGGAAAATTCCTTCCGGCTCGGCGTGATTGCCATGGGCAAAGGGTCCCAGATCATCGTGATCGCAGGATCGATGACGGGCCGGGTTGATGCGGAGAGTACGTATCGACGACTGACTTCTGGATACGGTGATCTGTTGCGCGAGTCGGCGCAATATTACCGGGACTATCTTAGCCAGACGGTGAGCGTGGATTTGCCCGACAAGCAGATTCAAGACGCATACGACTGGTCGAGGGTGAGTTTGCTGCAAGGGATGGTGACGAACCCATTTTTGGGAACGGGCTTAGTGGCGGGATATCGGACTTCGGGAGAGAGCCAGAGGCCGGGATTTGCGTGGTATTTCGGGCGAGATTCATTTTGGAGCTCACTGGCCCTAAATGCCGAGGGAGATTTTGCGAACACGAAGACGGCGCTGGAATTTGTGAGCAAGTATCAGCGGGACGACGGAAAGATTCCGCACGAGATTTCGCAAGGCGCGAATTTCGTGGACTGGTTCAAAGGATATCCGTATCCATACGCATCGGCGGATGCGACGCCACTTTACATGATCGCGGTGAACGATTACGTGACGCAGAGCGGGGACGCGGCGTTTGCGAAAGAAAAGTGGGACAGTTTGTGGAAGGCGTATCAGTTTTTGAAGTCGACGTATGACGCGAGGGGGTTGCCGCAAAACCAAGGAGTGGGACACGGATGGGTGGAAGGCGGGCCGCTGCTGCCGGTGAAGACTGAATTTTATCAGAGCGGGTTGTGCGCGGAGGCGTTGCGGGGGCTTTCGAATCTCGCGCGATACGCGGGGCGTGAGGATGCGGCGAACGCACTAGCGAAAGAATTCGAGAAGCAGCGGCCGCTGGTGAATGACAGTTTTTGGATTGCGGACAAGAAGCGATTCGCATTTGCGCTGGACATGAATGATAAGCAGGTGGATGAACCGACGGTGTTAGCGACGGTGCCGATGTGGTTTGGGCTGCCGAGCGAAGCGCAGGCTGTCTCCACGATTCAGCAGATTTCGGATGCCGATATCCAGACCGACTGGGGAATGAGAATTATTTCGAATCGTTCACCAGTTTTCAGCGGAGGCGGGTATCACTACGGGTCTGTGTGGCCGTTGTTCACCGGGTGGGCTTCGGTCGCGGAATACCGCTATCACCAGGAATTTCCGGCGTATGAGAATTTGCGGGCAAACGCTCTGCTGGCGCTCGACGGATCGCTGGGGCACGTGACTGAAGTGCTCTCCGGCGATTACTACCAGCCGCTTTCGACGAGTTCGCCACACCAGATCTGGTCGGCGGCGATGGTGATCAGCCCGCTGCTGAAGGGAATGTTTGGGCTAGAGAAGGACGCGACGAAAAAAATGCTAACGTTTGTGCCGCACGTTCCGGCGGATTGGACGAATTTCAAGATCAACAATGTGCGGGTGGGCGATAGCGTGGTGAATTTAAGCTATCAGAAAACTCTGAGCGAAATTACGCTGGAGATAACGCGGACAGGCGGGGAATGTGAACTGGATTTCGAGCCAGCGTTGGCAAACTCCACACTGGTCAGGCGCGTGGAAGTAAATGGCCGGGTACAAAGCTTCGACCAACAGATGTCGGCGGAGCATCATCACCTGAAGATAAAATTCGCGCTGAAAGAAGGGAAAAACGTCGTTCGGATCCCAGTGACGAACGATTTTGGCGTGTCGAATGCGTTTCGACTGCCGGAGCTTGGAAGCGAGAGCTCCGATCTGCGCATCCTATCTGAAGAGATGGGAGATGTGACGTCGCCGATGGTGCTGGAAACCACTGGGCGCGCGGGAGCAGCCTATGATTTGGCGGTCTGGAACCCTGGACTGATCGAGTCCGTACAAGGGGCGGAACTCGTGAAGGATGCGTCAGGTGGAGCGAAGTTGCGGATTCAGTTTGCACCGACAGAGAGCGGGAGATATGCGCATCAGCGGGTCGTGATTCACTTCCACGGGCTTAAGACCGAGCGAGGAAAATCCCTGCGGCCATAGCCGGGGATTTGCCAGTAACCCATTCACGTGTGTGGCCAATTGCACGTGGCCGAGATTCGAAGCAGGGGTCCCCACGGAAGATCGGAAACTCATTGGGGAGGATATCAAGACGTTGGAATTTGGTGACCGATCGGGATGCCCGTTTGCAGGCCATTGGGTGAGAGCATCTACGAGGTGCGAACCGGCCTGGACCAGAACCGCATCGCACGAGTGCTCTTCTATATCGACAAGAAGGGCCGAATGGTTCTTGTTCATGGATTTATCAAGAAGACGAGAAAGACGCCGGGTGAGGATTTAAGACTGGCGAGGAGCAACAAGAAAAAGCATCAATTGGGACTTAGATGAAGAGGACCGCAATGAACGCAAGGAAAAAACGCAAGAAAAGGGACTACAGCGGATCGAGTTTTGACAGTTTTCTCGATGAAGAAGGAATCCGAGAAGAATTCGAAGCGACAGCAATCAAACGCGTAGTGGCCTGGCAACTCGAACAGGCAATGCGTGAGCAGCAAAAAACGAAGCGAACAATGGCAAAGCAACTTCACACAAGCAGATCCCAACTGGATCGCCTTCTTGATCCTCGAAATGCATCGGTGACGCTTGCTACCATCACTCGGGCGGCCAGAGTGCTTGGCAAGCGGCTGATCATTCGCGTGGCTGATGTAAAGACGAAGCGTGCCTAGCCGAACGTTGGTACGCGGATGAGGGGGGACAGACTGCAATGAGCAAGAATTTGATCAAAGTAATCGTCGCCGGAGCGGTGTTACTCGCTCTTTTCGGGATCGCCGCGGGAGCGGGTGCGCAGCAGAAAGTCGTGGATGCAGAAGGGCACCAGTGGTGGCAGCATGCGGTGTTTTATGAAGTGTATCCGCGGAGTTTTGCGGACAGCAACAATGATGGGATCGGCGACCTGAAGGGGATCACGTCGAAATTGGATTATTTGAAAGAGCTGGGCATAAACGCGATTTGGATTACGCCGTGTTTTCCATCGCCGCAGGTGGATTTCGGGTATGACGTTTCGGACTACGAGGCGATTGATCCGATGTACGGAACGATGGCGGACTTCGACGGGCTGGTGGCGGAGGGAAAGAAGCGGGATATACGGGTGATTCTGGATTTTGTGGTGAACCATACTTCGGACAAGCACAAATGGTTTGTGGATTCAGAATTGTCCAAAACTTCGGAGCATCGCGACTGGTACATCTGGCGGGACGGGAAAGGGCCGGGGCAGCCGCCGAATAATTGGCTCTCGACGTTCGGGACTTCGGCGTGGAAGTTCGATCCAAAGACCAACCAGTATTACTACCACTACTTTTATCCCGAGCAGCCGGACCTGAACTGGCGGAATCCGGCGGTAGAAAAGGCGATGCTGGATGTAACGCGATTCTGGTACAAACGCGGCGTGGCGGGATTCCGCTTGGATGCCGTGGATACGCTTTACGAAGATCCGAACCTTACGGACAACCCGGTGCTGCCCGGCACAGACAAGTTCGGGCGGCCGAATATGGATGAGAAGTACGACAAGAAGCTGCCGGAAGTGCACGACGCGATGCGAAAGTTACGGACGGCGGCCGATGAATATGGGTCAGTGCTGATCGGGGAGACGTGGACGAGCAACGTGGATCAGCTGAAGGACTACTACGGAGCGAAAAACGACGAATTGCAGATGCCGATGGATTTGATGATGACCGGGTTCAAGGGACTTTCCGCCGATGAGTATCGGAAGCACATTGCGGCAGTGAACGCGGCGGGGCACTGGCCGGTTTATGTGATTACGAATCACGACATCGTGCGGTCGTACACGCGCTATGCGGATGGAAAGCACAACGACGACATCGCGAAGATGATGGCGGCGCTTTATTTGACGTTGCGCGGATCGGCGATCATGTACTACGGCGAAGAGATCGGGATGGAGAACAACGACCCAAAGAGCAAAGACGAAGTGCAGGACCCCATCGGGAAACTTGGCTGGCCGCTCGAAAAAGGGCGCGACGGCGAACGCACGCCGATGCAGTGGAATCACGAGGCCAACGCGGGATTCAGCGTGGCAAAGCCATGGTTGCCGGTGCCAATCAGCGCGAGCACGCATAACGTGGCGGACGAGATGAAGGACCCTGACTCCGTTCTCAGTTTTTACCGGAAACTATTAGCACTGCGGCATTCCGAGGCGGCGCTTTTGGATGGAGATTATGTTTCGGTGAACGAGAACAACCCGAATGTGTTGACGTATCTTCGCCGATATAAGGGTGAAGCGATTTTGGTGATCCTGAATATGTCAGCAGTGGAGCAAAGAGTGCCTTTCGAACTTTCGGCGACGGGATTTTCGGCGCCGAAGCTGGAAGTCTTGCTGACGAATTTTCACAAACGGGTGAAGGGGATGTTTGCGATATTGCCGATGGAGCCGTACGGCGCGTTTATTGCGAAGATTACGAAGTAGAGGTCCTCGCTTAGCTCGGAACGACAGACGTACAAGAATCTCGGCGAGCGCTCAGACATCCAGTTCAGGCTTGGCGTTTGCCGGAACAACCGGTTCCGCGCCGGAGAGAGTTTTCCAGCCGCGGCGGGAGAGACTCCAGTAGATAAAATAGCCGGAGAGCGCGGCGACAATAAGCAGAAGAATGCCCATGAGCCACTCGTGCAAGGCTAACTCACCGATCGAAAACATGGTGCAGTAGACGAGCGTACAGCCCATGAGCCAGTCGAACGCGTTGGCGCTGAAATCGCGGACGGGCGCGACTTCTGGCGCGAGGGCGGCGATGTGTTTCCATCCATGGATGGTAGGGCGGACGCGGCGGTAGAACTGGACCAGTTTAGCTTCGGGTTCGGGCTTGGTGATTAAAGTGGTGATGAGCCAAACGATGGTGGTGGCAGCGGTGGTGATGAGCGCGGTCTTCGCAAAGACGACCGAGCTGTTACCGGCGAACTGGATGCGGGTCAGCGACATCGAGACTACGAACGCGGCGATCATCGAGGAGATTTCGCTCCAGGCATTGATGCGCCACCAATACCAACGAAGCACAAGGACGGAGCCTGTGCCCGCGCCCATGCCGAGAAGCAATTGCCAGGCGGATTGGATGCTCGTGATGTTCGCGGCAGCGTAACCGCTGAGGATCACGAGCAAGACAATGATTAGCTTGCTGACAAAAACGTAGTGCTTTTCGCTAGCTTTGCGAACGAGGAAGCGGCGGTAGAAATCGTTGATGAGGTAGGACGTGCCCCAGTTCAACTGGGTGCCGACGGTGGACATGAAGGCGGCGAGGAAGGCGGCAATCATGAGGCCGCGAAGGGCGGGCGGAAGAAAATCGCGGAGAACCATGACGTAACCTTTTTCCGGTTCGGCGGCAAATTCCGCGCTTGGGTGAAGGCCTCCGTGCGGGGAGTAAACGGCGACAGCGACCAGGCCGGTGAGGATCCAAGGCCAGGAGCGCATAGCGTAATGCGCGATGTTGAACCAGAGGGTGGCGCCGAGAGAATTTTTTTCGTCCTTGGCGCTGAACATGCGCTGGGCGACGTAGCCGCCGCCGCCGGGTTCCGCGCCGGGATACCAACTGGCCCACCACTGGACGGCAAGGTAGAGCGCGAAGGTGATGACGGGCAGAGTCCAGAGCGCGTCAGTGGTCCATCCCAAATGAAAGGATGGGAAGAAGGAAAGAATCGAGCCGGTGGTTTCACCGGACTGGCGCGCGACGGCGTCAACGTGGGAGAGCTGGACTTTGAGAAGGGCCATGCCACCGACTTTTGCGACGGCAATCCAGGCGAGCACGATGATCATGGACATTTTCAAGGCGAACTGAAAGAGGTCAGTGACAAGAACTCCCCAGAGGCCGCCGATGAAGGTATAAATTCCGGTGAAAGGGACGAGGAGCAGGACGCAAATCAGCAGGGCCGTATGCGCCGGCGCGCCGAGAGTGTAATGCAGAAACTCGTGGCCGCCGAGAGAGAGCTGGAACACACGGCCTTCTGCGATGGCGTCGCCGAGAAGGACGGTGGTGATGCTGATCATGGCTTTGATGACCCAGCCGAGAATGAGGCAGTTCATCAGCGCGCCGAGATAGATGGCGCGAAAGCCGCGAAGAAAGGCGGCAGGTTTTCCCTGGTAGCGGAGCTCGACAAATTCCACGTCGGTGAGGATTTCGGAGCGGCGCCAGTAACGCGCGAAGAAGAAAACGGTCATCATGCCGCAGAGGCATTGCGACCACCAGAGCCAGTTGCCGGAAATGCCGTTGCGTGCAACCAGGCCGGTGACGAGGAGAGGAGTGTCGGCGGCGAAGGTGGTGGCCACCATGGACGTGCCGGCGAGCCACCAGGAGACATTGCGGCCGGAGACGAAGAATTCTTCGGTGCTGCCAGAGGAGCGACGGCGGTAGTAAAGACTGATGAGCAGATTGAGGAGCAGGTAGGCGGCGATGACAATCCAATCGGTGGCGGTAAGGACCATTTTTGGTTTTACTCCGCGAGAAGCACGATCTCTTGGTGCGAACGGCGGTCGAGCGTACTGCTATATAGCTCTAAAGAGCGAAAGATAAAATGGAACTGGTCATTCTACATTAGAGGCAGCATTTTACGACGGTATTCGGAAACGATCATGAAAATGCGGCTCCATGGTATATATAGCACCGGCTGGAAACTCGGGGCGGTGCGTCGATTCTGATTAAACAGGAAAAGGCTACCGCGGGTGAGGCCATGCTGTTTGTTATTCTACACGGAGATTGCCCAGGGTGAGAAAAATGGCGTGGAAATGCTAGTCCTTCTGAGCCCGAGCTATGAAGAACTGAGCCGGGAAGCGGCGCGAATTGTTGCGAGCGCAGTAAGGAGCAATCCGGCAGCTACGCTGGGACTGGCAACGGGGAGCACGACGCTGGGGATGTACAAGGAACTCGTGCGGCTGCACAAGGAGCAAGGGCTCGATTTCTCGAAGGTGGTCACATTCAACCTGGACGAATACCTTGGGCTTTCCGCGGAGCGTCCGCAAAGTTTTCATTGTTTCATGCGGGAGAATTTTTTTGAGCACGTGAATGTTAAGCCGGAGAACATACATATTCCAGATGGGATGATCGGCGGGGATTACGAGAAGTATTGCAATTCGTACGAGCGAACGATTCGCGAGGCTGGAGGAATAGACCTGCAAGTTCTGGGGATCGGGCGGAATGGGCACATCGGATTTAATGAGCCGACGTCGAGTTTTGGGTCGAGGACACGGCTGAAAGTTCTGACGAACGAGACGATCGCGGACAACCGGAAGTCTTTTGGCGCGGGAGAGGAGATGCCGGAGTGCGCGATCACGATGGGAATCGGGACGATACTGGAGGCGAAGAAGATTTTGTTGCTGGCGACAGGCTCCTCGAAGGCAGAGACCGTGGCAGAGGCGATCGAAGGGCCGATTACGGCGTCGGTGACGGCTTCGTGCCTGCAATTGCATGCGGACGTGACGTTTGTAATCGACGAAGCGGCGGGGGCGCTGTTGAAACAGCGGGACTATTATCGCCGGGTGATGGAGATGACGGCGCGATTCACACCGAACCGGCTGAGCTGAAATTGTGTGGCGCGGATTGTGGAACATATCGGCATAGGCAAGGAAAGCTGCGAATTTCGTTGGAAGCGGCATGCGTGGGCGGGGTCAGGTAAACTAGTGTCTACGGCAGGATCTCAACGTGGAGAGGACAAAGCGATGGGCAACCGAGATGTTAGAAGCAGAGAGAAGAAGAAGCCGAAGAAAAAGGAAGTCAAGCTAACCTATCAGCCAGCAAGGCCGACGACAGTTTACAAGCCGGCGCCGCCAGCCCAACCGCAACAGCCGACCGAACCGACAAAACCCTAGGATTCTGCGCAGTCCGTAGAACGTGCTCACACATTGGGCCGCGCGGCGTCTATGCCAGTGAGGGTGTGAAGCACGCGGCAGTTTTGCGCCCGGTCCACCCTATTTAGATAAAAACGCGGGAAGGGGTGTGTTCATGCGCAACGTATCCAGATTTTTCCTAGGGCTCTTGGTTGGACTTGGCTGCCTGGCGGTCCGAGCAGACGCGCAATTCAAGAATGGCAGCCAGGCGACAGAACTGAATCTGCCGACGCTGAGCCAGCGTGCCTCGGTGACGCAGCGAATCGGCCTGACGGATATTACGATCATCTATCACGAGCCGCTCGTGGGCGGACGCGAAATTTGGGGAAAGACGATACCGTACGGCAAGGTTTGGCGCGCCGGAGCCAACGAAAACACGACGATTGCGTTTGCGGATGACGTTTCCGTGGAAGGAAAGCCGCTGGCGGCGGGCACATACGGGTTGCACGTAATTCCAAACGCCGATCACTGGACAATTATATTCTCGAAGAATTCGACGTCGTGGGGAAGCTTCAGCTACGACGGAAAAGAAGATGCGTTGCGCGTAGACGTGAAGCCGCATGCGGCGGAGTTTCGCGAAGCGGTGACGTATACGTTTGACGACATAAAGCCGGAGTCAGCTGCAGCAACGCTGCGCTGGGAAAAGCTGGCAGTTCCCTTCCAAATTTCCGTAGACGTTAAAGCAATCACCGAACGCAGCATCCGCAACCAATTGCGCAACACCGGAGGATTTACATGGGCGGGCTACGATGAAGCGGCGTTGTGGTGCCTGGACGGCAATTGCAGCTTCGAGCAGGGATTAAAGTGGGAAGAAACTTCGATTCAGAATGAGGAGAGATTTGAGAACCTCCTGACGAAATCGCAGATTCTGGCAGCGATGGGAAAGAAACAGGAAGCGGATGCAACCCAGGCGAAAGCGTTTGATAAGGCAACCGGCGTGCAACTCCACGTATACGGCCGTGGCCTGCAGATTCAGAAGAAGCAGGACGAAGGTTTCGCTATCTTCAAGATAAATATTCAGAAGCGTCCAAACGAATGGTATACGCACGGCGAGATATCGAGAATGGCTTCGGCAAAGGGTGATTTTCCGACAGCGATAAAGGAGATGAAGCTGGCGCTTGCCGGCGCGCCGGAACAGGCGAAAACGCAAATCCAGGGGTTGATCACGCGGCTGGAGAAAAACCAAGACATCAACCCGATTTAGGACCTGTATGTGACGCGGCTTCGCCGCTGTACGCACGTTCGCGTTAGGAAGTGATACCGCCGAAACAGAGATATTTGATTTCGACGTACTCATCCATGCCGTACTTGGAGCCTTCGCGGCCGAGGCCGGATTCCTTCACGCCGCCAAACGGCGCAACCTCGGTGGAAATGATTCCAGTGTTGATGCCGACGATGCCGTATTCGAGTGCTTCGGCGACACGCCATACGCGGGCGATATCGCGTCCGTAAAAATAAGCGGCCAAGCCAAACTCCGTGTCGTTCGCGAGGGCGATGGCGTCCGCTTCCGTTTTGAAGCGGAACAATGGTGCGACGGGACCGAAGGTTTCTTCGCGCGCGACCGCCATTTGTGGAGTGACGCCGATGAGAATCGTGGGTTCGAAAAAGCGCCCGCCGAGTGCGTGGCGATGTCCGCCGACAAGTATTTTTGCGCCCTTGGATTGAGCGTCGCGGATATGGCTTTCCACTTTTTCGACGGCTGCGTCGTCAATCAAAGGCCCTTGCGTTGAACCGGCTTCCAATCCAGGGGCAGGCTTGAGTTTCTTTACTGCGGCGGCCAGCTTCTCAGAGAAAACGTCGTAAACGGTGTCCTGCACGAGCAGGCGGTTCGTGCAGACGCAAGTTTGTCCAGTATTCCGATACTTCGAGGCGATTGCACCTTCGACGGCTGCATCCAAGTCCGCATCTTCAAAAACAATGAAGGGCGCGTTTCCTCCCAGCTCGAGGGAAAGCTTCTTGACCGTGCCCGCGCACTGGGCCATAAGAATCTTGCCGATTTCCGTGGAGCCCGTGAAGGAGAGTTTTCGAACGATGGGATTGGAAGTGAGTTCGGCGCCGATTTCCGTCGCTGAGCCTGTGACAATATTCAAAACACCTTTTGGAACACCCGCGCGTTCGGCCAGCTCGGCGAGAGCGAGCGCGGAAAACGGGGTTTGCGAGGCGGGCTTCAGGACCACTGTGCACCCGGAACCGATGGCGGGTCCGGCTTTGCGCGTGATCATGGCGAGCGGAAAATTCCAGGGAGTGATGCAAGCCACGACGCCGATGGGCTGCTTGATGACGACAATTCTTTTGTCAGCCTGATGCTGGGGAATAGTGTCGCCGTAAATTCGCTTGGCTTCCTCGCCAAACCATTCGAGAAAGGAGGCGGCGTAAGCGACTTCTCCGCGCGATTCTGTGAGCGGCTTGCCTTGCTCGATAGTCATCAGCCGCGCGAGATCTTCCTGGTTGGCCATCATCAGGTCGAACCAGCGGCGCAAAACGGCGGCACGCTCCTTCGCGGTTTTCTTACTCCACGCGGGAAAGGCGCTGTTGGCAGCTTCGATGGCGCGGCGAGTCTCAGCGCCGCTCAACTTTGGCACTTTACCGATGATTTCCTTCGTGGCCGGATTATCAACATTGATGGTCTGGCCCGAGCTTGCCTGGATCCACTGTCCGTCAACGAAGCAAGCTTCGCGGAAAAGACGCTGGTCTTTCAGCTCCACGGCGGTGATGGTGGATTTTGTCATTGTGTCCTGCATATCGAACTCCTAGAAACTGCCATTTGTTAGATGCGGCCTGCCGCGCAAAGACGCTTCGCGGGATCTCGTAACAAATTCTAGAGAGAAGCCTGCGGCGCAGTTACGCGTGAGAAAGTGCAGCCTGCTTGCGTTCCGCGACGCCCGCGAGAGCCGCTTCGAGCACATCCAGTCCTTCGTTGAACTGCTCGTCTGTAACGACGAGCGGAACGAGAATGCGAATCACGTTGTTGAAAGTGCCGGCGGTGATCAGAATGAGACCGTGCTCGTAGCAATACTTTGCGATCTCTTTTGTCTCGGCGTCGGCAGGCTCGCGAGTCTCTGCGTTGCGTACCAATTCCATGGCGCACATTCCGCCCAGGCCGCGAACATCGCCAACCAGCGGCCATTTTTTCTGCCAGCCCCGGGCGCGCTTCTCAAAATGCTCGCCGATGGCGGTTGAACGCGCCAGCAAACCATCTTTTTCGATGGTTTCGATCGCAGCAAGCGCTGCGGCACAGGAAGCGGGGTGTCCACTGTAGGTGCCGCCGAGAGAGCCCGGGCCGGGCGCGTCCATGATATCAGCGCGGCCAGTGACGGCAGCGATGGGCATGCCACCCCCGAGCGATTTTGCCGTAGTAATCAAATCGGGCTCGATGCCGAAATGCTCGGAAGCGAACCATTTGCCGGTGCGTGCGAATCCGGACTGGATTTCGTCCGCAATGAAGAGGATGCCGTGCGCGCGGCAAATGTTTTGGAGAAACTTGAAATAATCGCGAGGTGGCACAACGAATCCACCTTCGCCGAGAACGGGCTCGGCAATGACGGCAGCGACGGATTCCGGTGCGACGGAACGCTTGAATGCATCTTCGAGATGATGCGCAAAGTCCGCGGACGTCATTCCGGCCACATGGCGATACGGGTACGCGAACGGGATGCGGTAGATGTCACTCGCAAACGGCTGGAAACCCGCTTTGTAAGGATGCGTCTTGCTGGTCAGCGACATGGTGAGAAGAGTGCGGCCATGGAAAGCATCTTCGAAGCAAATGACGGCGGGACGTTTTGTATAGGCGCGAGCGATTTTGACGGCATTTTCGATTGCCTCTGCGCCAGAATTTACAAGAATAGTTTTCTTCGGAAAATTACCCGGAGCCAACGAGTTCAGTTTTTCGGCGACGGCGACGTAGCCTTCATAGGGGGTAACGGCGAAACACAGGTGCAGGTATCTTTCGAGTTGCTCGCGGATCGCGGAAATGACGCGCGGAGAGCGATGGCCGATATTGAGGCAACCGATTCCTCCGGCGAAATCGATATACCGATTGCCATCGACGTCTTCGATCACCGCGCCGTCCGCGCGCGCTGCGAAAATGGGCGTGGCGTTGGCGGGTCCGCGCGGGATGGCCGCTTCGCGGCGGGCCATAAGCGCACGCGACCGCGGCCCAGGAATTTCCGTTCGAATTTGAATGTGTTTCATGAGCTTCTCCGTCGAGTACGAAAACCGTCATCCTCGGAAGGATGAGCCTGCAAAGTCTTAATCCTGGCGCACCATCGGCAGAATCGCACGAGCTGGGCGGATTTGGAATCCTCGAATTTCATTTCCTGCCAGCGATGCAAACCAAAGTGGCAGGCCAAGTTCTTGACCCAATTCGACTCATGGACACGATTGGGCCAGAGCTTGGCGAGCGCCTTTGGTGTGAAGAGCGGTGCCGGGGAAACATTTTCGTTCTTGGCCATAGTTCAATACCAGTTGATGGGGGCTTCGTCGAGATTCACGAAGACCTGTTTCGTTTCGAGATATTCTTCGAGGCCCCAAGGGCCGAGTTCGCGGCCGAAACCAGACTGTTTGTAGCCGCCCCACGGCGCTTCAACGTAAGTCGGCTGCATGTGATTGACCCACACGATGCCTGCGCGCAGCGCCTTCACAACGCGAAACGCTTTATAGATGTCGCGAGTCCAGACGGCGGCGGCAAGCCCGTATGGTGTGTCGTTGGCAATTCGAATGGCGTCAGCTTCACCGTCGAAAGGGATCACGGAAGCGACCGGGCCGAAAATCTCTTCGCGGGCAATGCGAGCGGAATTGTCCACGTCATAAAAAATAGTCGGCTCGACGTAATAGCCTTTGCCGAACTGTTTTGGGCGGCCACCGCCGATGGCGACCTTTGCTTCTTTCTTGCCGAGCTCGAGATAGGTGTTCACGCGGTCGTATTGTTCCTTGCTGACGAGCGGCCCCATCTTCGTTTCACGCTCGAGAGGCGCGCCAAGTTTGATACGTTTGGCCTTCTCGGTCATGGCCTCGACGAATTTCGAATAGATTTTCTTTTCGACAAGGATGCGGCTGCCCGCTGAACAGACTTCGCCCTGATTGATGAACACGCCGAAGAGCGCGCCATCGATGGACGCTTCCCAGTCGGCGTCGGTAAAGAAAATGTTAGGCGATTTACCTCCAAGCTCAAGCGTGACTCGCTTGAGCGTGTCTGCTGCGCTTTTGACGATGATCTTGCCGACAGCGGCGCTGCCGGTGAACGCGATTTTGTCAACGCCAGGATGCGCGACGAGGGCGGCGCCAGCCGTCTCGCCGAGACCGTTAATAATGTTCACCACGCCGGGCGGCAAACCAACTTCCGCGAACCAGTTTGCGAATTCGAGGGCAGTCAGAGGCGTTTGCTCAGCTGGTTTCAGAATGCAAGTACAACCCGCCGCAAGCGCGGGCGCGAGTTTCCAGGCGGCCATCAGCAGAGGGTAGTTCCAAGGAATGATTTGTCCGGCGACGCCCACAGGCTCGCGGAGCGTAAAGCTGAGCGCGTTGGCGGGCACGGGATTCACGCTGCCGAGAACTTTGTTGGCGAGGCCGCCATAGTACTCGAAACAGGTGGCGACGTCAGCGATGTCGTATTCGGCTTCGACGATGGGCTTACCGGTGTTGCGGCATTCGATTTCCGCAAGCAGGGCGCTGTTCTGGCGGATTTTGTCGGCGAGCTTGAAAAGGATGCGGCCGCGGTCTTGCGCGGATGTCGTGGCCCACGGGCCGGAATCGAAAGCGGCGCGCGCCGCCTTCACGGCACGATCGACGTCGGCTGCGCCAGCGGCGGCAACCTGCGCGATCACCTCCTCGGTGGAAGGATCATAAACGGGAAACGTTTCACCTGAAGCGCTGCACACCCATTCCCCATTTACGTAATTCTTGTATGTTCGAACTCCCGCTGTCGCACTGCTGGACATCGCAACCTCCCAAAATCGTCACCGCGTTGAGCACCACTGAAGGCCCTCTACGCTCAAACAGCCTCGGCGACTTTTCCCGCTGTTTTGCGCCGTCCGTAAACAAAAAAGAAAAACGCGGCAAGCCCAATGAAAAACAGCGTGCCACCAAACATCCAAATCTCATAGGAAAAGACGGACGTGACCTGCTGAGCAGGAAAGAAGGCCAACGTGATTCCCAGAGTTGTAGTGACAATCCCGCTGATGCCGGAAAGAACCAACGTCGTCCTGCTATAGCGGCCTTTCACAAAAGAATCGCTGAACGCGATTCGCAACAGCGCGCCAAAGATATAGAGAAACGGAATCAACTGAAGAACTACTGCGAGCGAGAGCAGTTTTTGAAAAGTTTCCTGGACGCCGGTTTCGCTGGCCGAGAGATTGGCCACGGCAAATCCGAGCGCATGGACAGTGTATCCCACGAACGATAAGCCAATCATCTTGTTCCAGATCCACCAGCCGCTGAAGTTCAGCACTACGAGCACCATGGAGACTGCGGCGTGAACGAGAAGCGCGGCGTATGGTGTGCTGTAACGCGGATGCACTCGACCCAGCCAAGCGGGCATGTAGGAATCGAGTCCCGCGACAAAGGGAATTCGCGCCGAGCCGCCGAGCCATGCCGACGCGATCCCCGCGATGGAGAGGCTTAGGAGAAATGCAAACGGCGCCACGATCCACGCAACTCCAACGCGGCTGGCCATGTGGCCCACCGCTTGAACAACGCCTTGCAAAACGTTGATGTCGCCCTTGCTCAGGGCGATGAGCAGCGTCAGGGTCGCGCCGATGTAGAGCAAACCGGACAACACGCCGCCCCAAGCGACAGCTCCGGGCAGAGTTTTCTGCGGATTCTCGATCTCGTCGCCCATGACGGAGGCGAGCTCTAGCCCGACCAATCCGAAGCAAATCACGCCGAAGGAATTGAGGACGAATTTTGGATTTGGCGGGATTTGAAAGTCAGCCCAGGTCACGCTGGTGCCGAACCGCAACCAAACGACGATGCCCAATCCGATCAGAGCGGAGGCGGCGATGCCCGTGCCGATGGCGCCGAGGTTGTTGATCCATTTGCCGACGCCGAGGCCGACGATGTTCAGCACTACGAGGAAAATTAGCAGCAGAAGCGAAGCAGTCAGCGCAAATGTTTTGTTGTCACCCAGCCCCTCATGGCCAGGACCTAGAGCAAAAACGGAAACGCCGACGAAGTACAGCATGACCGTCGGCACATACATCATGTTGTTCGTCCAGTAGCACCAACCGGAAAGAAAACCGTGGAAGTCTCCGAAGACTTCTTTTGCCCAGAGGTACACGCCGCCTTCGCCAGGGTACCTGTGGGCAAGCTCGATGACCGCGACGCCCTGCGGCCAGAAAAATAACGCGAGCGAAATGATCCAAAGCCAGACAGTGACTCCGCCATTAGCGGCTATCGATGGAACGACATTCAGATTGAAAACGGCGACAACGAAGAGCAGAACGAGGTCCATGCGTCCCAACACGCGGCGAAGATGAGGCGTGTCTTGAATTGCCGGAACGACGGATGCAATGGCTGCCTCGTTCTGCAATGCAGCGGTCTCCTAAAATCAGTGGCCCGCGGCTCCGACGAAGTGTGCGCCGCGCTCGCTTTGCGCTTTTGCGAGAGCGGGCGCGACCTCCTCGAACACGGCGAGGTGCTTCTCGATGTCGGCTTCGGTGTGCTGGACGGAGATAGTCCATTGCTCGTCCCACCAATAAGGCTGCGGCAGGACACCGCGGTTGACCATCGCGAACCAGTAGTGGCGCCAAAGATCGATGTCGATTTTGGTCCAGTCGCGGTAGTTGCGAATTTCCTGCGGGTAAAGCATCAGCGCGCCGTTGACTCCGGCGCTTGCCACGTACGCCTGCAGACCGGCTTTCTTGACGATGGCACGATAGCCCTCGGTAAGTTCCTTGCTGAGCTTATCGACGTGGGCGTAGTTCTCGCGCGAAAGTACTTCGCGGAACGTCGCGAGGCCGGCGGCCATGGACACGCGATTGGTGTTATACGTGCCGCCGTGAAAGACTTTGTGTTGAGCAATCAGATCCATCACCGCGCGGCTTGCGCCAAACGCGGCGAGTGGCAGCCCGCCGCCGATGGATTTCGCTAGGCAAATCATGTCCGGCTTCACGCCGAAGTATTCGCTGGCACCGCCCCATGCAAGCTTCGCTCCGGTTTTTACTTCGTCGAAGATGAGCAGTGCGCCATTTTTTGTGGCGATATCGCGCAAGCCCTGGAGGAAACCGGGCTGCGGCATGCATAGCCCGACGTTCATCAAAATGGGTTCGAGAATGATCGCGGCGATCTGGCCGGGATTTTCGCGGAAGCGGCGCTCAACGCTGGGGAGGTTATTGAACGCTGCGACAACCACGTTAGCAAGCGACGCCTTGGGCACACCGCCTCCCCCGGGAACGGAATTGGGCGCATCGGGATCGCCGTACTCTTCGGCCTTGGGCTTGACGCTGACGAGCGCCGTGTCATGCAGGCCGTGATAGGCGCCTTCGAACTTCAGAATTTTTTCGCGGTTCGTGGCGGCCCGTGCGATGCGGCAGGCGTGCATCGTGGCTTCCGTGCCGCTTGAGCCGAAGCGCACCATCTCGATGGGGTAGCGTTTGCAGATTTCTTCGGCGAGTTCCCATTCCATGTCGTGCGGCATGCCGAACGTCGTGCCTTCATGTAGCTTTTGCTCGACCGCCTTCACCACGGCGGGATGACAATGTCCAGCCATCAGCGCACCGAAGCACAAGTTGTGATCGATATATTCGTTTCCGTCGAGGTCGTGAATCTTGCTGCCCTTTCCGTCTTTCACGAATAGCGGGTAGGGCTCGTAGTGACGGTAGTTGCTCGCAACGCCGAGCGGGATGCGTTGTAAAGCGCGCTTGTAGGCGTCCGCGGATTTTGGCGTGCGCTTCTCATAGTTGGCGATTTCTCTCTGTAGTGCGTCGTGCATTTGCGAACTCCGTCTTTGCAGGTCTGTTCCCTGCGGTCAGTTTGCGCGAGAAAAATTTCTTCAAAGCGGTGCTTTTCTCGCAATTTTCTTAAACGTGCGAAGGCACGGCGCTCTCGAGCCGCGCCTCAGAAAGCACGCTGATTCTGCTAGTTTACGCTAGAAGTGAAACTTCAGCGCGAACTGCAACAGCCGGGGATCGCGGACGTGCAGCACTTGGCCAAATGTTCCGCCCTGATTCGATATGTTGCCATCGACGGTGTAGAACTGCGCATGGTTCCAGATGTTGAAGACGTCGGCCCTGAATTCCATTTGCCACCTTTCTCCGAACCTGGTCTGTTTGGAGAAGCTCATGTCCCAATTGTTGATACCAGGGCCGCAGCAGATCGAGCGCGGCGCGTTGCCGATGGTTCCCGGCGCGACCGTAGCGTTTGTGAACAAATTAGGATCGAAGGCAAAACCGGAAACTGGCTGGCAAGAGGGGGCGGTAGGATCAACGGCCTGCGCCAGTGGACCGGTGAAAGCCGCGCAGACCGTGCTCCGCGGATTGACAGATTTGAAGGCGCTGACGAAGTTGGGCTGGCCTGGCGCCTCGAAGTCAAATGTGGTGTCGAGTTGCTCCACGTCGTCTTGAGAGGTGATGCGAACCGGGAAGCCGCTCTGAAAGCTCAGAATTCCAGAGACTTCCCAGCCATCCAGAAGTTTGCCCTTAAAGCCATCAAATTTCGGCACTGGCAAATCCCAGACGTAATTGAAAACGAAGCGATGCCGCGCGTCGTAGTTCGACAAACCATACGTTGCGTTGAAGTTGAGCGGGTTGAGGGCGCTTTCAAAGCTCGAGGCGTTGTCCAGCGATTTGCTGAACGTATAGGAAGCTTGAAATTGCAAGCCATGAGAGAAGCGCTTCTCAAAGAGCGCCTGCAATGAGTTGTAGTTCGAGTGGGCAATCGTGTCCTCGCTGAATATGCCGGAGAACACCGGCACGCCTGTCGCTGGACACTGGTTACCCGTAAGCGGATCGCAGAGAGGAGAAGAGTATTTGCGCAAGCCAACCAGGGTAACGCCGTTGGAACCAACGACGGTCCCAGCAGCGAGTGTGGTCGGCCCGTTGGGACCGTAAGGGAGAAAAAGGCCCCCAGCTGGGATTTGCGTTCCAGGAGCAATGAAGTAGGGACTGTCTTCTCCGAAAGGTCCGCACGTGGTCTGAGTCCCTCCCGCCGACGGCGAGGTCGAGAGCACGTCTGCGGGATTCGCAGCGGCGATAGCGGCAATAGTGTTACAAGTTTGAGGAGCTCCCGGGCTAAGTTCATACGTGGCAAGCAAACGATGGCCCTGTGTACCAACATAAGCCACCTGCAAGAGTGTGTTGCCGGGCAACTCTCGCTTGATTGTCAGGTTGTATTGGTCCTGATATTGAGGCCTCATGTTTGATGGAAATTGTCCAAAATAAACACTGCCGGCGAAGTTGGACCAATCAAGCGCTTGGCCACGCTTCGGATTCAAGATGCCAGTGAATGGATTGGAAAAGACGGCACCAGTCTGGTCCACGAAGGGCATCTGAAGGAACGAGGAGCCAATGAAGTTGCTTCCGCCGAAGGGCGGCTCGGCGCTGAATTGCTCGAGGACAAGCTGCTCGATGGGGTTATAAAAGATGCCGTATCCCAGACTAACGCTGGTTTTGCTGGGTCCGCCGGTCAACTTTGCCAGCGGGCCGTCATGCCAGCCCGGGCTCCAGTTGAGTCCTAGCCGTGGAGCAAATCCTTTGTAGTATGTGTTGGTCAACCCGTTGGGCACGCCTTTGTCGCCAGGGAAGACTAATCCAACCGGGGTAACTCCCGCGGCGTCGCATCCGGCTTCTCCAGGTCCAAAAGTGGCGAACAAGGGATTGCTCGGGTCCAGACTGCATGGATAGATCGTCGAGCGCTGCCCAGGGTGGAAGGTCTGAACTTTCTGGCCAATGTCGCTCAGGGGCGTGTTCATCTCCCAACGCACACCGTAATTCAGCGTCAAGTTTGGCTTGATCTTCCAACTGTCCTGGGCAAATAGATAAAAAGACTTGCTCCGCACCAGCTCGTGCTGCGCTGAGCCCTGAATATAACTGTTTCCCAATCCAAGGAAATAGTTGGGATAGGCGCTGTCGGATCCCAAGTCGTCACCGGTTGGCCCGGAAGTTGTGGAATTAAACGTCATCCAACCGTTTACGTCGAAGTAGAGCAGTTGGTCGAATTTTTGATAGCGCCCATCGCCGCCAAATTTGAAATTATGATTGCCAACGATTTTGCTGAAGTTGTCGCTCAACTGGAACGTGTTGCCGACTTGCGGCAATTGGCCTCCCGCGTTATTTCCGATGGAGAAACCACCGTTCACCTGAATGAATGGCACGCCTTCAATCTTGGGGCCTAGTCCGGAATGAATCCCGCAGTCCGCCGTGTTCGCGGCACCTGCAGCGCAGGCGGCGTTTAACGTCGCGGAATCACTTACTCCGGTAAAACAAAATGCCGAGGCCGCTCCTGTCCCGCAGGAAGCCTGAATGGCATTCGTCCTTGTCGGAGTATCAAACTTCAACTGGCCTTCCCGGAAAAATGTAAAGCGGAACTCGTTGACAGACGTCGAGCCTATCGTCGAGGTATGGCTTAGGTTTATTTGTTGCGTGCGCGTCGCATAAACGCCCGGGAAGTTTCCCAGGGGCGCCCCTTCCGCTTGAAACTTCGCAAACGGGTCGAGAGTGTTGTCGTCATCAAAGTAGTAGTAGAGCGATGTTTTCTGATTATTGTTGAAAGCGTGGTCGACCTTGATTTGGAATTGATCTCCCCTCTCTCTCTTATTAGGAACTGTGACGACCTGGGATGAGCTTCCCCCCGCACCGGGCACATATTGGAGCAAACTAAGTGCTACAGGATCAAAACATCCGTTGGGAATTTGATTCCCGGCGAAAATACTGCTGTACGGAGCCGGGCTGCCACCCGCCGCCACTCCCGCAACCAAAACTTGTGCTGCGGGCGTCAGCCGTTGATTCGCAGGAAGCGAAGAACCGCTCCCGCACCGGTCTTGCAATACACCTGCTACTGTGGCATCTGTAAGCGATCCTGTGAATGTAGTTCCACCAGAGAAGTCGCCCCCGACCTCCGTTGCGGTGGGCACCGTAACCGGCTGAGAGACAATGCCCTGCACAATTCGCCGGCCCTCATAAGAAACGAAAAAGAAGGTCTTGTCTTTCTTGATCGGCCCCCCGAGAGTGCCTCCAAACTGGTTTTGTTTGAAGGCTGGCTTGGGAGAAGGACTGAATGTGAAAGGATGTGTGTTCAGCACATCGTTCCGAAAAAATTCGTAGAAGCTCCCGTGCAAATCGTTCGTGCCGGACTTGGTGACCACGTTGACGACCGCTCCGGAGTTCCGGCCGTATTCCGCATCAAAGGCATTCGAAATGACGCGAAACTCTTCAATACTGTCCGGCGAAGGTTCCACGGCAGGCAGATTGGCGAATAAATCATTGCCGTCGCCGCCGTTCACCGTGTAATTGTTCGAACGCCCGCGGCCACCGTTCACAGTGACCACTCCTGCCCGGTCCGATCCGTAGAACAAGTCATTGCCAAGTTGCGATTGAACACCAGGCTGCAGCTGAAGCAACTGGTATACATCGCGTTGGTTCAGTGGCAGTTGCGTGGACGAACGCTCGTTGACGATGGCGCCGAGCTGTGTCGAACTTGTATCCACCACGGGCGGCGCGCCTGTCACTTCCACGCTGTCGGTCGCTGAGCCGATTTGCAGGATGATATCGACGCTGATGACCTGGTTCAAATCGAGCGCTACTCCCTTTCGCAGATATTTCTTGAACCCCGCCTGGGCGACGTCGATTTCATAGCTACCGACAGGCACTTCGATAAAGATGTATTCTCCGTTCGCGCCGCTCTGCACATCACGAGTAGCGTGGGTTGCCTCGTTGATGAGTGTGACGGTTGCGGCAGCCACCGAAGCACCGCTGGGGTCGCTGATCGTGCCGCGAATGCGGCCGCCGGTGCTCTGCGCACCGGCAAACGGCCCAGTCAGCAAGAGGGTTAGCACGAGAACAAATGGAGAGAATGTGTTGCGACGGCAGTGCGCAAGGCTCTGCCAAGATCCCGCGGCTGATTTCATGACTTCACCCCTTATCCCGAAGAATTCTCTTGGTAGTGGATTCTTCGAGGTTGCTGCGCCCCCCAAACCTTACTATAATCCAGTAAACTTAGAGAAAGCCGGGTGCAGTGTCAAGCGGAAAGAATTTCTCCAAGCCATCAGCAATTCGAACGGGACACCGCTTGCTGCGCATCAGCGAGGTGGCGCGCCGCGTGGGGATTTCCTCTTCCGCTCTTCGCGCCTGGGAAGAGCTGGGCCTCGTCTCTCCGCAGCGCACGAAGAGCCGCTACCGCATGTACGCCGAGGCCGATGTGCGACTGTTGCAGCGCGCAGTATTCTTGCGTCGCGCCCGCGGACTGAATCCCCCGGCCATCGTCCACGTATTGAAACGCCAGGGCATCGTTTCGGCGCCGCCAGAGAGCGCTCCACTTCCCGGCCAGCGCTTTCGACGGCTGCGCACTCGCCGCGGACTGTCCCTCGCGCAGGTCGCGCGCGCCACGAAAGTTTCGGTCGGCTTTCTCAGCGCGCTTGAACGCGGCCAAATGCGCTCCTCTATCTCCACGCTGCGCCGCATCGCCCGTTTCTATCGAACAAATATTCTTTCCCTCTTCGAAACCGCGGCAGAAAATCCACGGCTGGTCCGGCCGAACCAGCGAAAAGTTTTGGAGACCACTCCCGGCGTGCGCATGGAACTTCTCGCCTGGGGCCAAACGGCGATGGAACCGCATCTTTTTCGCATCAAACCCGGCGGCGGCAGCGGCGAGTCTTACTCGCACGAAGGCGAGGAGTTCTTGCACGTTCTGCGCGGCGAATTTGAAATTTGGCTGAGCAGCAATGAACACTACCGGCTCAAGCCCGGCGACAGCCTCTATTTCGAAAGCTCGACACCGCACCGATGGAAGAATCCCGGACGTTCCGAGACCTGTCTGCTGTGGGTGAATACGCCTCCGACGTTCTGAAAAGAAGCGACTCGTGATGAGTGACTGGTGACTCGTGAACCGCGGAAAGAAGCAACTCTGGAGCCTTGCATGATCGCATCGCGCAAACTCGTGATCGCCTTGGCGCTCTCCTTTGTCGGTGCTTCGGGCATCCCCACGACAATCGCCGCGCAAGGTGCGAAACTCCAGCCCGCGGACACCATCATCATCAACGGCAATGTGTACACCATCAATCACAAGCAAGCGCGGGCGCACGCTGTAGCGATTCGCGGCGAGAAAATCGTGGCCGTGGGTGATAACGCCGAAATCGAAAAGCTGCGCGGGCCCGGCACGAAGCTCATCGACGCCGGGGGAAAGCTGGTCTTGCCGGGCTTTGTGGATTGCCACATTCATTTTCTGGAAGGTTCCATCAGCCTCGGTCAAGCGAATCTGGAAGGCTCCAAAAACCCCGGCGATATCCAGCGTATTTTGCGCGAATACGCCGAGAAACACCCTGGCGACGGGTGGATCCTCGGCGCCGGCTGGAACTATGCGATGTTCGGTGAAGAAAATCTGCCGAACAAGAAATATCTCGACGAGCTGTTCCTGGATCGCCCGGTTTTCCTGGTTGGGTACGACGGCCACACTTCCTGGGCTAATTCGAAAGCGCTCGCGCTAGCTGGAATTAACAAAGACACTCCGGATCCCCCGAATGGCGCTATCGTGCGCGATCCGAAAACCGGCGAAGCCACCGGCGCTTTGAAAGAGTCGGCCAGCAGTCTGGTCGGCAACCTCGTACCGAAACTCACACGCGCGGAAAAAATCGCCGCCCTTCGCGCCGGAATGCGTTGGGCCAACGAAAATGGATTGACGCGCGTGCATAGTGCGGGCGGCGATTTCGAAGAGTTCGATCTTTACGATGAGCTGCGCCGCCACGGCGCTCTGACCTTGCGGATGTACATCGCTTACTTTTTAGACCCGCCACAGCTGCGCCCCAAGGATCTCGCCGCTATCGAAGAGGCGCGGAAGAAATATACCGGCGACTGGCTGTCTGCCGGCGTCGTGAAGATGATGATCGACGGCGTCGTGGAATCGCACACTGCCGCGATGCTCGAGCCCTACACCGACGATCCATCCACAAAGGGAAAATTGTTTTGGGACGCGGACAAATACAAATCCGCCGTCGCGGAGCTCGATAAACGCGGCTTTCAACTCTTCACCCACGCGATTGGCGACTACGCCGTGCGTACGGCGCTGGACGCCTACGAGAACGCCGAAAAGGTGAACCACACCAAGGATCGCCGCCCACGCATCGAACATATCGAAACGGTCTCCGCGGTTGACATTCCTCGCTTCGGAAAACTCGGCGTGATTGCAAGCATGCAGCCGCTGCACGCGTATCCAGACGAAGATACTTTGCGAGTCTGGGCCGGAAACAACGGACCGGACCGCGCCTCGCGCGCGTGGGTGTGGAACAGCATCGCGAAGGCCGGCGGGCATCTCGCATTCGGCAGCGATTGGAATGTGGTGACGCTGAATCCCTGGGAAGGCTTGCAGATGGCCGTGACGCGGCAGACCACCGAGGGCAAGCCCGAAGGCGGATGGCTTCCGCAAGAGCGGATCACTCTGGCGCAAGCGGTCGAGGGCTACACCCTCGAAGCGGCCTACGCAGGACGCCGCGAGAAAACGGAAGGCTCGATCGAGCCGGGCAAGCTCGCCGACCTCGTCATCGTTTCGCAGAATATCTTCGACATCGATCCGCACGAGATTGCCAAAACAAAAGTCATCAAGACCATCGTTGGCGGGAGAGTGGTGTATCAGGCGGGTGCAAAATAGAAAGAGTTTCCTCCGTTGGTCTGGCGTGCGAGAATCCACGCGCTGAGGGATGTACATGCTGCGGAGGCAGGAAACAGTATGAACAGGCGCGCAATCGTCCCCGGAATCCTGGCGCTCACCGTGATTTGCAGCGCTTGTAACAAGAAAGAGGCAACGCTCAGTCTGCTCGTCTGGGAGGGTTATGCGGATGCTTCGTTCGTGCGTCCCTTCGAGGAAGCCCACCATTGCAAGATCGCCGCGTCGTACATGGGTTCGAGTGACGAGTTGGTCGCCAAGCTACGTGGCGGAAGCGCTTCCAACTATGACGTAATCTCGCCTTCGAGTGACGTCGCTACTTCGATCGCGCTCGCGGGACTCGCCGCGCCCCTCGATCTTTCCAAATTCCCCTCTTACAACCAACTATCGCCCGAACTTCGCAACTCGCCGCTCGTCAAAATCAACGGGCAAACCTACGGCGTCCCATTTGTCTGGGGACCCAATCCTCTGCTCTTTGACACTACGGCTTTTGCGCAACCGCCCGATTCATGGAGCGTTCTTTGGGATCCAAAATACAAAGGAAAGATTTCGCTGTGGGACGAACTTTCGAGCGTCTACATGGCAGCGCAACTGCTCGGTTATGACAAACCTGATCCCTACCGGATTTACAATCTGAGCGACGAGCAGCTCGACGCTGTGAAGAAAAAGCTGATCGAGCTCAAACCAAATATTCGTAAATACTGGTCGACCGGCGGGGAGCTGACGAATCTCTTCCAGAACCACGAGATTATCGCTGCCATGGGCTGGCCGCTGATGACCAACCAGCTTCGCAAGCTCAACTTCCCGATTGGAGAAACCATCCCAAAAGAAAACACGACCGGGTGGATCGATCACCTCATGATCACCACAGCCAGCCAGCGGAAAGAACTGGCTTCGCAGTTCCTGGAGTACATGATCGAAGCGAGAATCCAGAAAATGGTGACCGACGTGACGGGCTACTCCCCCGCGAATCCCACATCCACTGCCCTCATGACACAAAGCGAAAAACAAAACCTGCACATGGATGATCCCGACGCGTACATGCAACACATTTATTTTTGGCAAGACGTGCCGCGTCGCCCCAAATACAACGAAATTTGGAACGAGGTGAAAGCCGCGCAGTGAGCTCTTCCGCCATTCCGCAGCACTCTTCTGTAGACGCCGATGCTCCACTGCTCGAATTGCGCGGAGTCGCCAAGGGCTTTGGCGCACGCGACGTTCTGAAAAATATTTCGCTGAACATTGTCTCCGGCGAATTTCTCACGTTGCTCGGCGAAAGCGGCTCCGGAAAAACTACGCTTTTGCGCCTGGTTGCCGGCTTCGAACAGCCAACCGCTGGCGAAATCTGGATGTCCGGTGAGCGGCTGGACAAGCTGCCGCCCTACCGGCGCCGCGTCAACACGGTTTTTCAAAACTACGCGCTCTTCCCACACCTGAACGTTCGGGATAACGTCGCGTACGGCTTGCGCGTGAAAGGCGCTCCAAAAAAAGACATCGCCGGACGCGTCGACGAAGCCTTGAACATGGTGAAGATGGCGGAATTTGCGGGCGCGCGGCCTTCCCGGCTGAGCGGCGGGCAACAGCAGCGCGTGGCTCTGGCCCGCGCCCTGGTGAACCGGCCCCAACTCTTGCTTCTCGATGAACCGCTCTCGGCATTGGACGCAAATTTGCGCAAAGAGATGCAGAGTGAGCTGAAGGCTCTCCAGCGTGAAATCGGTATCACCTTTCTGTTCGTCACTCATGATCAGGAAGAAGCTATGGCACTTTCCGACCGCATCGCCCTGCTGCGTGATGGCGCCCTCGAGCAAGTCGCTTCACCGCGCGTAATCTACGCTCACCCCGCCTCGGCCTACACAGCGCAGTTCATCGGCCAAACCAATTTGCTCCGAGGAGAAATCCGTGGCAGCATCGCTAATTGCGGGGTTCTGCGCTGGCCCGTCGAGGACCTGGATGGTCCCGCGGTTTTCTCGCTCAGGCCGGAAGCGATTCGCCTGAGCCCGGACGGTAAGCGGCAGACGCACGAAGCAAAGTTTCGCGGCTCCCTTCGCCAGCAAATCTACAGCGGAGCCAGCGAAATGCTCGAAGTAGATTGTGGGGCTGGTCAGTTGTTGCGCGTGCGCCTTCCCGCGTGCGGTCCGCTCGATCGCGAACTCGATTTTGTTTTCTCGATCTCGGACGCAAACAGGGTCTCGGACTAACCTCACCTATGTATTCGCGCGCCTACAAGACACTCGTCTCCGCCCCACCGCTTCTCTGGGTGGGACTCTTCCTCCTGCTGCCCTACGCGCTGATGTTTGCTCACAGCTTCTGGGCCGTGCAAGACGGCGTTCTTGTCCATCACTGGAATCTAGCCAACTACCAAAAACTGTCCTCGAACTCCCTCTACGCCGAAGTCCTCTTTCGCACCATGCGCATCGCGGGCTCTGTAATGCTGTGTTCTCTGCTCCTCGGCTACCCGCTCGCCTATTACCTCTCGTTTCGTTCCGGCGCGCGCAAGGAATTGCTCTATCAACTCGTGATCGTGCCGCTGTGGGTCAGCTACCTCGTACGCGGCTACGCCTGGAAAACGATTCTCGGCAGTGAGGGGGTGCTCAACGGCTTCCTCCAGTATTTCCATTTCACGCATGAGCCTGTCAGCTTTCTCCTCTACAGCCCCTTCGCCGTCGTCCTCATGCTCACCCACATCTACACGCCGTTCGTTTTTCTTCCCATTTATGCCTCGCTCGAGCACATCCCCCGTCCCCTAATCGAGGCCTCGCAAGACCTTGGCGCCGGGCCCGCCTCCACCTTTTTCCGCGTGATTCTTCCGCTCTCGATGCCCGGCCTCCTCGCCGGTGCTACTTTCGCGTTCGTGCTCTCACTCGGCGATTTCCTCGCGCCTCTCCTCGTCGGCGGTTCTTCCGGCACTATGATCGCTAACATCGTGCAGACCCTTTTCGGTGCAACCTACGACTGGCCGCTCGGCGCCGCGATTTCCGTCTGCATCCTGCTCATCACACTTACTCTCCTGTTCTTGACAGAACGCCTTGAAAGGCGCTGGTCCTTCAAATGAGCCGCAGATCTACAACTCGCCACTCTCCTTTGCTCGCCTTCTACTCAGCGCTTGTGTTTGCTTTTATTTATCTGCCTATCGTCGTGCTTGTTCTCTATTCCTTCAATCGCGATGGGGTCGGCGGATTTCCGCCGCGGCATCTCACGCTCGACTGGTACAACCAACTCTTCGCCGACGGCCCCATCTGGGATTCCGTGCTGAACAGTCTCCTCGTCGCTTCGGGCGCTGTCATACTTTCGCTCATCTTGGGATTGCTCGCCGCTCTCGCTCTCGATCGCGCCAGTTTCCCCGGCAAAGCTCTCTTCCGCAGGCTCGTTCTTCTCCCGCTCATTCTTCCTGGAATCATTACCGGCCTCTCTCTGGAGATGCTGGCGGTATTTGCCGGCATGCACCTCAGCCTGTTTACCGTTTTTCTCGGCCACGGCACTGCCCTCATCTCCGTGGCCACCACGGAACTCTTCGCCGGCCTTCAAAAAACGGACCGCGCGCAGGAAGAAGCTTCGCTCGATCTCGGCGCTACTCCCTGGCAAACGTTCTGGCGCATCACGTTGCCGAATCTCAAACTCTCTCTTGTCGCAGCGGGCCTGCTCATCTTCACGCTTTCTATGGATGAAATCGCCGTCACCTTTTTTCTTATCGGCCGCGACAACACGCTTCCCCTGGAAATCTGGGGTCGCTTGCGCCGCGGCATGACGCCCGAAATCAACGCCGTCTCTACTCTGATTTTTGCGGTTTCCGTCGCGCTGATCGTCTTCTGGTACCGCATTCGCATGCGCAGCCTCGGCACGGAAGCACAACAAGTTTTCGAAAGGCCCTAGGAGGGCAAATGGCTCGCTCGCGCCGTGAATTCATCAAATTTGTGGTGGCAGGATCGGTCGCTTCGGGCTGTCCCGCTGACGCTGCTCTTATTCCCGTGCCGGATTCCAAGTCCCCGGACTCTAAGCCGGCTGGCGGGCCGCGTGTCGAGGGCGAGCATTTCGAAATTTGCCATCAAGTCCGCGATGGCCATCAGTTCGATCGCCCCGGCGCCACGAACAATGCCGACGTTGTAATCGTCGGCGGAGGCGTGGCTGGACTTTCCGCTGCTTACTTTCTACGCGGCAAAGAGTGGCTCCTGCTCGAAAAGGAAGACCACTTCGGCGGCAACGCCTACCAGGAAGAATATGACGGCCAGCCGTTCTCCACTGGCTCTGCTTACGCTTATCATGGTGATGAAGGCGACCAGCTCGCCACCGAACTCGGACTGAAACTCCCGCTCGTCAACATGCCCGATCCCACGCTCGTAAACAAAACGTACGTCCCGGACACTTGGAAAACCGGCATCACCCAGCTTCCCTACCCCAAAGAAGTTGTCGCCAGCTTCCTGAAATTTCGCGAAGACATTTCGAAAATGAAACTTCGCCAGCGCATGGCCGAACTGGACGCCCTGCCCCTCTCGAACTTCACTGCTGGCTACGCGCCGGAGATCCAGCAGTGGTGGGATATCTTCGGCCTTTCCAACTGGGCCGCCACCGCGCAAGACTCTTCAGCGTATGTCGGCCTATACAACGCCCAGGATCTCTTCACCGGTGGCGATGGCAAGCGCGCCATCTTGCCCGGAGGTCTGGGCTGCATTACACACAAGCTCGTCGAAGTCCTCCAACCGAAATACGAGGACCGCATGCTGGGCGACGCAACCGTCGTCTCCATCGTCCAGGAGAAAAACGCGGTCAACGTGACTTATCTGCGCGAAGGAAAGCTCACCACCGTGTCGGCTAAAGCGGTCCTGATGTGCACGCCCAAGCACATCACCTCGCGTGTCGTCCAGGGCTTGTCCACCGAGCAGAAAGCCGCGATGCGCCGCACGCGCTATGCGCCCTATCCGGTCGTCAACGTGATCTTTGACAAACCCGTCTACAATCGCGGCTATGACAATTGGTGCCCTGGCAATTCCTTCACGGACTTCATCGTCGCCGACTGGACTGTCCGCAACGACCCCGGATACAGACAGAAAAACAACATCCTCTCCTTCTATACGCCGCTCCGCGAGGAGCAGCGCTCCACTCTTCTCGACGAGGCGAATTGCAAGACGCTTGCCGCGCGCGTCCTCACCGACTTTCAGAAAATTCTTCCCGAATTCAACGTCGATCCCGTCGAAGTGCGCATTTATCGCCGCGGCCATCCCATGTTCTTGGCCGCCCCAGGTCAATACACAAAAAATCGCATTGCGGCCGCGCACCCGATGGACCGCATTTATTTTGGCAATGCCGATTCCGGTGGGCCTGAATCGCTCACCAGCGAGTCGGTCCGCTTTTCGCAAGTCGGTGTGGAATGGGCGAACCTTATTTTGGCGGGCAAACCCGGCGCGAAACAGCTGGCCGAGAAAGCTCTCGCCGCAGTCCCACAATAGTAGTTCCGCGCAGTTCTCTCCGTCGCCTCGCTCCACGCGTGTTGCCCGTCCGTGGCCTGCGGAGCAAACGGATTTGGTCCATAATACGCGCCTCACTCCAGGAGGAATCATGGCGGACCGCCTCGAAGATTTTCAGAAGTTTCGCGCCGACTTGAACGAAGAAATTCTCAATTGCGGCCATCTCGGCATGAAGCGCTTCTTCGCTCTCGATCACCAGGCGTATGAGCCCGGCGCCCTCGGCACCAAAACAAAGGAGCTCCTGGGCCTCGTCGCTTCCGCCGTTCTCCGCTGCGACGACTGCATCACCCATCATCTCGTTCGCTGCGGCGAAGAGGGCTGGAAGCGCGAAGAGGTGATTGACGCATTAAACGTCGCTTTAATTGTCGGCGGCTCCATCACCATCCCCCACGTGCGCCGCGCCTTTGCCCGCATGCGCGAGATTGCTTCGTTGAAACCTTGAGATGCCACGCGTAGTCTTACTAAGTACCCGAAAGAATCAAGATGAGCGCGGCCACAGCCACTGCAGCACCTCAACACCCAGGAACCGGCGCCCGGCTTCGCAACTTGCTCATCAGCGCTTTGTTTGCACTCGTTCTGCTCACTCCGAAACTTCTGCACATCCGCCGCAACGCCCAATCCTGGATGGCCTTCCGCATATTCCTCGGCTTCGCAGGCGCAGCGCTTGTCGTGCTTCCGCTCAGTCTTTGGAACAGCGGGCTCGCCGCCATCGCTGGCCTTGGCATGTTTCTCGCGGCAATCCTTTTGCCGCCTGCCAAGCCTGATACGGCTCTTGACGACAAAGCCCGCGAGCTGGGCGCTTTCGTCATCGTAAATGGCGGAAAGTTTCAGCCAAGCAGCGCCGCTCCCGCACCCGTCCAGCTCTTCGTCGGCGCGGAGCGCATCTGGGCGCTCGATTCACATTTCCAACCGCTCCTCGTAATCCCCGCAGCCGAAATCACTTCCGCAAACGCGTTGCATGAAAACGATCGTTGGATTCTGCAGGTTCGCTGGTCAGATAACGCGGCCGAATTCTTCTACAAAGGTATTTTTGCCGAGCATCTGTCCCGCATCGCGGAAACTACTCTCGGCAGCTTGATGCGCTCTCCAATCCCCGTTTTGCCCAGAAGCCGCGCCGCCAGCGCATAGCTCTCGCCTAGGCTAGAATGTTCCATTCCACCGTCGTTTAGGAGACGTCCTTGCACGAGGCACCTAACTCTCCAAGCGAATATTCCGCTCTCGTCGGCGCAACTATCTACGTCAGTCCCACGGAGGATCCCATACACGACGGAGTAGTCCTCATCCGTGGCGAAAAAATCGTTGCCGTCGGTAACAGGGCGCAAATGCAGTTTCCAGAAACCGCTCACGTCCTCGACTGTTTCGGCCTCACGATTACTGCCGGTCTCTGGAACAGCCACGTCCACTTCTTCGAACGAAAGTGGGCCAACGTCGCGGACATCCCCGCGTCCGAGCTTGCCCGCCAGCTTCAGGACATGCTCACACGCTTTGGCTTCACCAGCGTCTTCGACACGGGCTCCATGTGGGAGAACACCCGCCAGCTTCGCGACCGCATCGAGTCCGGCGAAGTCCCCGGCCCAAAAATTCGTTCGACAGGCCCGGGCCTCGTTCCTCCCGGCGCCCTTCCCTCGGACCAAGTTCTCAGCCTCATGGGTCTTATGAAGTTCCCGGCTCCGGAAATCGCCGACTCCGCGCAAGCCGCGGACGCCGCCAAGAAACTTCTCGACCAAGGCGTCGACGGCATAAAACTTTTCGCTTCTTCCCCTCGCAGCGCCCCGCTTCCAGAAAGCGCCTTCCAAGCCGCCGCAGACGAAGCTCATCGCGCTGGTAAACCCGTCTTCGTCCACCCCAATACTGCCGCAGACGTCCTCACCGCAGTCCGCGGCGGTGTCGACATCATCGCTCACACAACTCCTCACTCCGGCCCCTGGGACGACACACTCCTGGCCACGATGAAGGACCACCGCGTCGCCCTCACGCCGACTCTCACTCTCTGGAAGTACTACATGCGCCACGACCGCCTCTCCGCCCAAGAAAAAGTCACCAACACGGAAGTCACCCAATTGCGCGCCTGGGCTGCCGCTGGCGGCACAATCCTCTTCGGAACCGATCTCGGCGCAGTCGAATACGATCCCAGCGAAGAATACGCTCTGATGGCCGAAGCTGGCATGAACTTCCGCCAGATTCTCGCTTCGCTCACCACTGCTCCCGCCGAGCGCTTTGGCGACGCAACTAAACTCGGACGCATCGCCGCTGGCCTTCAGGCCGACCTCGTTGTCCTCAATCAAGACCCATCCAGGAACATCCGCACGCTGACCTCCGTTCAGTACACCCTGCGCGCAGGAAAAATCATTTATCGTGCAATCAAGTAAGCTCAGCCCATTAGGCTGCATTTGCACTTAAGTTTCATTCGTTCATTCCTGCGTCGCGCTGGCAGTCTTAAGCGCTCTCTCCGCTTTTAACTCGGACGCAACCTCTGCTCTCTTTTTCTCTCATAATTGCCCGCAACTGCTGCAAAATGTGTCAAACTACTGGCATGGCGCGAGGATGGGAAAGTAAAGACGTGGAATCACAGGTGGAATCCGGCCAGGCACCCCCAGGGCACTACGGCAATAACTCCAAAAGCCCCGAACAGCTCCGCCGCGAACAAGAACGCAATGATTTGCAGTTATCCCGGACCAGGATTGTCCACGATCTCGACTCCGCAACGCACCCGAATCATCGCAAGTCCCTCGAGGCAGCTCTAGCTCACCTCGACAAAAAAATCTCTGACCTCGCTTAGAAATTCGCGACTGGGCAGCCAGTGTCGCGCGTCCCACTCTCCCGATAATCGAATTACCTGAATAATCCACGCTTGACTCCAACTAGGGCGTGTTATAAACCTCGAGCATTGAAGCGCGCGTTGCGCTCTGCTGTTTCTTTCGGGGGGGGAAGTCCGATGAACCGAATTAGACGGATGACTTTGCTATTTCTCTGTTCGTTTGCTTGCCTTTTTGCTCTCGTCTCTTTCTACGCCGCGGGTGCATCCGGCCAAGCCGTCACCGCGACTCTTTCCGGAAGAATCATGGATGCTTCGGGAGGGAGCATTGTTAAGGCCAGCGTGGCCGTCGTCAACGCCGCGACTGGGCTTTCGCGCTCGGTACAAACCTCGGACAACGGCGAGTATTCCATCCCCGCTCTTCCGGCTGGCGATTATGCGGTGACCGTAGCCTTTTCTGGCTTTGCCAAGCAGACGAAAAACATCACTCTGCAGGTAGGCCAGTCTGCGGCGCTTGATTTCAACCTCTCTCCCGGGGAAGTGACCGAAAAAGTACAGGTGGAAGCCACCTCCGAATTGGCGGAGCCGACGAGAACCCAGGTCAGCACGGTCATCACCGAGCGCCAGATTGTCAATCTACCCGTGAACGGCCGCGAATTCATTGATTTTGCGTTGCTCTCTCCGGCGGTAACGATCGGCGATACCACATCCGGCAGCACGGACGTGATCGTTGAGCCGGTCACCAAGCTTTCCTTCGCGGGGCAGAACATCCACTACAACTTCATCGCCGTGGATGGCGCCGACGATATCTCCACAGCCTCCGGGATCCAGCGCGGCACTCCGCCCCAGGAATCAGTGCAGGAATTTCGTGTGATCAATTCCGATTACTCCACGCAGTTTGGAAGGGCCGTCGGAGGCATCGTTAATATCATCACCAAGAGCGGAACCAACGACTGGCATGGGTCCCTGTACGAGTATTTCCGTAACGATACACTGGATGCCGTCAACCTTCTGCAAGCCAGCGGGGCGCACGTTTTGCGGCAAAACCAATTCGGCGCGGCAATTGGCGGGCCCATCAAGAAAGACAAAACATTTATCTATGGGAACTATGAACTACAGCGGCGCGGCGAGTCTCCCTTTTACAATTCCGCAGTGCTTGCAAACATCAAGCCCATCAACGAGGTCAAAGCGCTCTATGGACTTCCGCCGGAGCCAAATCTTGGCAGTGTTCTCCGCACCAATGACTCGGATAACGGCTTCCTCCGCTTGGACCATCGCTTCAGCGACAATGAGTCCTTTTTCGTGCGTTACTTCATCAATGATGGCCGGTTGCTCAACCAATCGCCATTGAACGATGGCTTTGATCTTCCTTCGGCCTTCAAGAAAAACTTCTACCGCGACCAGTCGATTGCCGGCACGCTTGTTTCCGTCATCAGTCCCAAGCTTATCAACGAGCTTCGCGTGCAGTATGCCCGGCGCTCCTTTGACTTCCCCACCGTAACAACGCAGCCTCACCTGGAGCTATCGAATACCTTCACTATTGGAGTGAACCGCGGCAATCCAGACTTTTACCGCGAGTCGCGCTTTGAGTTGGTGGACAACGTCACCCGCAGCCTCGACAAGCACACCATCAGTTTTGGCGGCGATTTCAATTTTGTGAAAACCACGGAATCCTTCCCGCTCTTCTATCCCTTCGAGGCAGACTTCCCCAGCCTCGGCGCTTTCCTGGGGAACGACGGTGCCGCCGGCGGAGTCGGGGCACAATGTGTCTCGGCTCCCGGGGATCCCGGTGGTCCCGGCCCAGCTGGCTGTCAGCATCCCAACGTGATTTTCTTTGAGCGCTTCCAGGCGCCGAATTTCGACGAAAAAAGCTTGAACACTTCGGTCTTCAAGGGCACAAGCTTCTCGCCGGCCATCCGCAACCAGGCCGAGGGCACCCTGAACCATACCTACGACGGTTTCTACCTCGAGGATAAGTGGCGTGCCACCAGCCGCCTTACGTTGAACGGCGGCATCCGGTGGGAGTTCGAAACGTGGCCCTCCAATGTGCTCAACACGCAATGGAAGAATTTTGACCCCAGGCTGGGTGCGGCGTATAGCCTCGGAACCAAACGCCACGTCGTGATCCGCGCTGGCTTTGGACTCTTTCACGGCATGCTTCCTGCCAACTTGCTCGCCTGCCAGGAGCCTTCGTGCGGAGGCACCGGCAACATCGCTCAGCTCAACAACGGAAAGTATCCCGGCCGTCCATTTGAAAATGGACTCAACGCCAAGACGGAGCTGTTTGCCTTCGCCAGCCAACCCTCGATCACCGCGCTCGGATTACAAGGCCTGATTAAGGATGGAGCTTATCCGGACAACACTACCGATCCTTTCACGAATCCGTTCCCAGGCTGTACACCCATCGCCAATTGCGGATTCTTTGGACCAGCCGTGGTCGTGCGCTTCGATCAAAATAGCAAGAATCCCTACGGTATCCAGGCGAGTTTGGCCGTCGAATTTGAGCCGCTCCCCGATACTACGGTGAGCATCAGCGGCCTGCATGTTCGTGGCGTCCATCTCGGCAGCTTCTTCAATGTGAACCAACCTGACCCGACAGCCGTCGTGACCGTTCACGATTCAGAAGGCCGTGCGGGATCGAAGAATGTTTATTGCTCATTCGTTCCTGCGTGCCCATTTACGCCCGGTGTCCGAACATTTCCAATCGCTATCTATTTCGAAGCCACCTCTCGCTGGGATTCGCAGTACGACGGCTTATTGGTCAACATCAATAAACGCCTGACCCGGAATTTCTCCTACGGGATCAGCTACACGTGGTCGAAATCGATCGATGACGGGCCGAACCCCAGCTTCGTGCTCATTCCACAGGACAGCCAAAACTTCCGCGCCGAGCGCGCTCTTTCTTCCGACGATGTCCGTAACCGGCTGGTCCTGAACGCCACGGTGACGACGCCCACCACTTGGAATGTCTTCGCGCGCGATTTTCTGGTCGGCCTGATCACCACGATCCAGTCGCCCCAGCGCTTCTCCAAATTCGCCGGGTTCGACGCTAATGGCGACATCTTCGGCAATAACGATCGCGTCGGCATCGATCCCCGCAACACATTCATGGGAGACAATTTCCGCAGCGTCGATCTCCGTCTCGCGCGAACGATTCGTTTCCGCGAGAAGAAGAGCCTGGAGTTGATTGCCGAAGCCTTTAATCTTTCCAACACCTTAAACATCCGCTTTTTCAACACCGTGTATGGCGCATCGGATTTCTGTCCATTCAACCCTACGGCCTTTGGTTGTCCTGCGACTCCGTCAACCAACAGGGAAGGGTCGCCGAACCCGTTGTATGGGACGCCGCGCGCCGTTAATAATCCTCGGCAGATTCAGTTGGCTGCGAAATTTACCTTCTAGATGCATTGTCTGGAAAGGCTGGCCGCGGCCTTGCATCACAGCCGGCCTTTCTTTTTGTCGCGGCGCGTAGCTAGAATTACGCAAAACTTCTATGCCGTTCCACCAATCTCCCGATGCCGAAAAGACGAACGAAATGCGCCTAAATTCGTTTGCTCCTCTAAGCGCGAGGCGGCTGCTCCTGCTCGGTGGTATCGCTCTCATCCTCCTGGGAATGCTTTTCGGCGACATCTTCGCGGTTTTCGTCTTACATCAGAACGCATCCCGTGTCGGCGCGAGCCTGGCCTCGGCCGCTCACGCGGCGCTCGCTGGAAATTCTTCGCTCGTAAACGCGAGCTTTCAGGATGTTGGATCATTCCTCGAAAACCGCGGAACCAAAGTGGACACCCACGTCCACATGATCGATTTCGGTTATCTCGCGCTTATGCTTGCGCTCTTGCAGCCATGGATTGCATTCCGTGAAAGCACAAAGCAGCGCCTTGCCTGGCTTTTTCTCACCGGAGCCATTCTGCTTCCTGTTGGAGTCTTTCTCATCCATTACGTCGGCCTCGTCTACAGCCCTTCGCAATCCATCGGATGGGCCAGCATTTTTGCCGACCTCGGTGGCTTGATGGTGCTCGTTGCCACTCTTGGCTTCCTCCTCGGCCTGGCAAAATATTTTCGATCGCAAATCCCGGCGGCCGTGCAGGATGCGCTTCTTCTTGATCGCAGCGCCCCCGCGCGCGTGCTGCTTGCCAGCGGCCTGGTGATGGTGCTTGCTGGTTTCTTGCATGGCTCCTATTACGCCGGCGCTGATCTCTATCGTCACGAGGCACTCGAATCATCCATTCTCACGGATATGGCGACCGCAGCCGCGGCAAACGATGCGAGCGCAGTCGATCATTCCCTCGAAGCCTATGGCCAGCTTCAAGGCGACAAGGCCGTCAAGATCGCCGCGCACGCGCACATCATTGAATTTGGTCTTCTCGCCATGCTGCTCGCTTTTTTTCAGCCTTACGTGGGTTTGCAGGAGACCTGGAAAGTCCGCTGGGCGTACGTTTTGATAATCGGCTCTGTACTGCTCCCTGTTTGTGTGTTGATGGAATTGCGCTACGGACTTCTGGCCGGTGGGCTGGCAGACCTTGGAGGCTTTCTGGTGATCGTCGCTCTCCTGGCCATGTGGATCGGAATACTCCGATACACGGGTCAACTCGACGCGCAAAGTGGAGAAGTGCGATGACCAGCGGCCGGCGGCTTCTGATTTTGGGCGGCGTCGCTCTGGCTTTGTGGGGCATGGGCTACGGCTTGTGGTACGCCGTTTTTGCCGAGCATCAAGCGCTGAACAACATTGGTTCTTCCCTGGCGGCGACCTTCGATGCTGCGGCACGTCGAAATCCCGCCGCTGCCGAGACTGCATTCACGAACTATCGGGAATCAAAATATATCTACGACCGCCAGGTGGACGTTCATGGTCACTGGATCGGCTTGGCCATGCTGTTGATCGTCATTGGAATAGGGTTCGATCGCATCGGATTCACCGAACGCCACAAGACAGCGCTCGCAAGCGCCCTCTTGTCTGGTGCGGTGATTTTCCCCTTTGGAGTCTTGCTACAGACCTTCAATCATGGTCCGATCACGCGAGGCATCGCGATCCTCGGTTCGGCGCTCGTGATTGTTGCGCTGGCCGGAATTATCCTGGGCTTGGCAATTCGGCAAAGCTCTGCACGCTAGAGGGTGACGAACCACTCATTTCTTCGCCCCTTAACAGAGCAGTTTATCGCTGAGAATTCATAAAGGAGTGATTTCTGCTGGCCGCACCCTAATCGGTAAAAACCACGCCTACCGCGCTGTGACCCTTCTCAGCGCCTTGATCGATGCGCACTACATAGCCCCTCAACTGCATCGAGGATTTCTGGCCATCTTTACCGGGCGTCTCCATCGTCACTTGCAGTTCCGATTGCAACCTCGGCATGTTTTGCAACGAAATCAAAGCGCCTTGCAACGATATATCGCGCACCACTGTTTCTTCCTGAAACTCTTTCCCGCCATCCGTCACCCCGCTAACTTTCGCGCGGAATTGGGCTTCGCGGCGCAAAGTCGTCCGCGTTGCCGGCATGTGCGCCTGCACGCTGTCGCCCGTCGACCCCAGCGTAATCACCATTCCTTCGCTCGCCGCGAACACCGAGTCAAACTCTTCCCGCGCCTGGCGCAAAATCGAATCTACCATGCGGTCTGTCGAGTCCGGATCGTGATGGAAAAGCACCAGCGTCTTCGCGTCCACTTCCCGCGCCAGCTTCACGCCCTCTCGCCACGACGAGTGTCCCCATCCTTTTCTCGTCGTCGCCATTTGCTCCGGCGTGAACTGCGCATCATTAATCAATATGTCCGCGCCCGCCGCCAGTTCCCGCAAGCTCTCATCCAGTTTCGGATCTCCCGGCTCGTTGTCCGTGGCGTAGACCACCGTTCCCGCCGGAGTCTCGATTCGAAATCCGAGGCATCCCTGCGGATGGTTCAGCCAGCGTGCCGTGATCTTATTCTCGCGAATCGTGAACGCGTCCCCGCCTTCCACTTCCTTGAACTTGCGCTTCGCGTTCATCGCGGACATGTCTACTGGAAAATACGGCAGCGCCATCTGCGCTTCGAACACCTGCTTCAGACTGTCGCGTCCCAAAAATTTCGACCGGAAACTATAAAAATGAAATTCGTTATTTTCCGCATAGAGCGGCGAAAAAAACGGTATCCCTTGAATATGATCCCAGTGGTAGTGCGTCACGAAAATATGTGTCTCGAGATTGCCGCCGCCGTTCGGCGTTCCCCACCGGCTTCCCAGCATCCGAAGCCCTGTCCCGCAATCCAAAATAAATTGCGTGCCGTCCGGAGCGCACAGCTCAAGGCACGGCGTGTTTCCGCCGTAACGCCACGTGGCGGGATCCACCGTCGGCGTCGACCCGCGAACACCCCAGAAACTCAGTTTTGCGACGGGAGCCGTCATGTCCCTCAGCACACATCCCTGTGCGAAAGCCGTTCCCGCCGGATTGCGAGCGGAAAGGTAAACTAGTTCGATGTTGGCAGCCACGGGGAAATGCGTCAATGAATTCGCGGCGGGGACGTGTCAAACTTCCCACTAAGCTCGAAGGGGCTGCGCGCCGCCCCGCAGGTGCGTAAAATGGAGCGAATGAACGGGCATTCCCAAGTTCACGAGCATGATTCCGAGCACGGCCACCACGATGGCCACGTGCATCACCCGCACAATCATCACGGCCACGACCACCCGCCATTGCGGCCCGCGGTGCTCGGATGGGCCATGGTGGCTACTCTTGGCTTGGTTGTTGCCGAAATTTTCGGCGGCGTCCTCGGCCGGTCTGTCGCACTTCTGAACGACGCCGTGCACAATCTTTCCGATGTTCCCGCGCTCGGAATTTCCTGGCTGGCCATGCGCTGGGCCGAGCGTCCCGCGGACAGCGAAAAAACGTACGGTTATCACCGCGCGGGAATCCTCGCGGCCTTTACGAACGCATTGTTACTTGTGCTGCTTTCCCTCTGGCTCGGCTACGAAGCTTTCGAGCGCTTTCGCTCTCCCGTGCGCGTTGTTGAAAGCTGGATGATTTGGACGTCTCTCGCTGCGCTCGCCGTGAACGGCGGCATCACACTCGCGCTCGTTCGCGGCCGCGGCGATTTAAATCTGCGCAGCATTTTGATTCACAATTTCGGCGATGCCCTTTCCAATATCGCCATCATTGCCGGCGCGATTGCCATTCGCATGACCGGCGCTCTGTGGATCGACCCCCTCCTCGGCATCGCTATCGGCCTCCTCGTGCTCTGGTCCAGCGTTGGCATACTCCGCGAGTCGTCGCACATTCTTCTCGAGGGCCGCCCGATGGAGATGCGCGTCGAGGAAGTAGCGCGCGCGATCCTCACCGTCGAGGGTGTGCAGGAAGTGCACGACGTGCACATCTGGTCGCTCGGCGGGGGACACAACGCGCTCAGCCTGCATGCGCGAATTCCGGATATGCACCTCGACCAGTGCGAGCGGGTGCTTGCGGCGATTCAGGAGAAGGCCGCGAAGGAATTCAGCATCGATCACACAACCGTGCAGCTCGAGAGAGCCGGACTTCCGGCGCGTTCGGGCTACGTTATGCCGGAGCCGGCAAAAAAATAAATTTCGCCGTGCAGATAGAAACTCAGACCGGGCTTTCTGAGCCGGCGAAGAGCAAAAATTTTGGCGAGCATGAGGAAATTCAGGCGGGCAGGCGGAAAATCAGGCCGCGTTGTTCATTGAACTGTTGGGTGGCATCGAGATCGAGCTTGTCCGCGGTGACGGTGTGGCGCAATCCTTCGCTGGTAATGTAGCGGAGTGTGCCGTTTTCCCACGCGTAGGCCACTGCAAAAAATAATGTTCCATCGCGGCGAACAAAAACATATTGATCAGCTTCACGCTCGGGAGCGGGCTGCGGCGCTGGCGCGTAGTTCTGAGGTGGCTCCATTGCCCGCGGTCTGCTAGCCGTTTGCGCGGGTTGGCGCTCGCTTGTGTCCACTTGTTGCGCTTCCGCGGCTGGAGCTTCCTCTACATCTTCAGGAATCAGCGGCATGTAGTATCCACCGCCGCCAAAAAAAGGAAAAAAAGTACCGGCAAATTGGCGATTCCGGTCATGGTCATGAATTCCCTGCGGATGGGTTGCCGCAAAATGCGGGAAATCGAATCCCAGCCCAGGTACATCCTGGGAAAGGATTGCTCCGCTGGAGCCGCCATTCCGTACCCGGCTATTCATACGCTGGGACGGGCGGGTGACCACCGCTCCCGAACGGGTGCGGACTAGCCTTACGCCGCCTGCAGTGGGGGTTCCACTTATCATGCGGGTTCCTGCGGGTGGAGAAGCATGCATGGCAACGTGCGGGACGGCGATGGCAGGTCGCGCCATGCCGGACATCATTGCTCCGCTTGGGGCGCCACTGCCTCGGCCTTGTGCGGAAGCGATTGCGGGAAGAGCGAGAGCCGCGAGAGAAGCTGCGAAGATCAAGAAGCGGCGCATGATGAGTACCTGGGTTCCCGAGCCGCCGGGCCTTTCTTGCATGTCCATCTATAAGGATGCCCCAACTGGAGAAGGGGTTTCAAGCAATACCCCGAGGCGGTGAGGAGGGGCCCCTCCCCCCGGGGGGGGGTTGTAAGTGTTCATTCTAAAGGGTTTTAAGTCCTGTGTTTTGTAAGTGCGGATTCTAAAGGGGTTAGGGGTGTGTTTTTTGTAAGTGCGGATTCTAAAAGAGTTAGTGATTGGTGACGCATGACTGGTGACTGGTGGAAGAATGGAAGCTAAGTCACAAGTGGAGCTATGCCTGGCGGATCGGGGCAGGTGCTGCGAGCAGGAAGCAGGCACAGACAGATATTGGACAGAAGAGGATGGAAGTTGGGAGTGCGGGCGGGGCTGGCGTAGGTGGAACCCTTCGAGGCTCGGGTTAAACATAGGAAATGGTAGCAGGGAGAATACCGGGAGGTAAAGTGTTTTACAGGGAATGGTTGAATTTCGGGGTTGAATGGTGGTTCTGAGAGGGCGAACGGCGGAGCGAGGTTCAGGGTTGAAGGTTAGAAAGTTAAAGATTGGACCTGCGGAGAGGAGTCCCCGCAAGCTCCCAAGGCGCCGCAACTCGAAGGACTGGCTGAAGCAAACATCATGAGGAGATCTTGGAGTCGTATGATCCTGTGCGCGGAGCTAGGGGGCAGGTCACGTCAGAAATACGTGCTTGATCGCAAGCGAATGCTCGGCGGCAAACGCGGTGTATTGGTTCGTGTCGCGCTGCGGATCGACGACAGCCCCAGTGCCCGTCTCCTCGTCTCCAATAATCTAGGAGGCGTGCGCCAGACACGGCAGATAGAACTGCTTGAAGATCACTTTCCGCTAGCCTTCTTTGCGGACTCCTGGGTCGGCTGGGGAACGATCCGTAGATAAGGCCGGGGTGCTTTCCAGCCGCCAGGAAAAATCTGTTTGGCCTCTTCGTCGGAAACCGCCGGCAGGATAATCACATCGTCGCCCTGTTTCCAATTCACCGGCGTGGCCACCTTATGTTTGGCCGTGAGTTGCATCGAATCAACGACGCGCAGCACTTCATCGAAGTTGCGGCCGGTGCTCATGGGATAGCTGAGCATGAGTTTGATCTTCTTGTCCGGACCCACCACGAATACCGTGCGTACCGTGGCATTATTGACCGCGGTGCGGCCTTCACAAGTTTCGCCAGCTTCCGCCGGCAGCATGTCATACAGCTTGGCCACCTTGAGCTCCGGATCGCCGATCATCGGGTAATTCACCTTGTGGCCCTGCGTCTCTTCGATGTCCGCAGCCCATTTGCTGTGGCTGCTGACCGGATCCACGCTCAGTCCGATGATCTTGCAATTGCGTTTCTCGAATTCCGGCTGCAGCCCGGCCATGTAGCCAAGTTCCGTGGTACACACCGGAGTAAAGTCCTTGGGATGCGAGAACAAGATTGCCCAGCCGGTGCCGATCCATTCGTGGAAGTTGATGGTTCCCTGAGAAGTATCGGCGGTGAAATTGGGAGCTTCGTCGTTTATGCGCAACATGGTTTGTCTCCTGGTGTCGTGTTTTCTAGGGGCCGACGCCCGGGAATTAGCCTTCCCGTCTTCCAAGTCGGCAACGGCGTAAAAAGCAGGAATTTCCGATTTGGACTTGTGCTGTGTGAATCGTACGCTTCTCCTGTGTTGGACACAATGAATTTGCCATCAGAGCGGGCCCAGCGAGATCGCGGCAGAGTCGGCGCACAGGACTGAGGGTCCACAAACCGCCTTGCGGGAAGCGAAAGATAAAAAAGATCAAGACGATATTCTGGGCGAATCGTCGGCAACCCAGAAGTTATCCAGAAACGGGGATCTCGGAACCACGCTATTCGAGGGCGGGTGGCGCAGAGATGATTTTTTCTTCTTGAAGGGAGCGCACTGGGCTAGCATACCACTTCTACAATTGGCCGATGGTTACAGATGGGGTGCGGCACCCTCATCACGGAGCACGGACACTCCGCACAATTGGAGATGGTTAAACTTGTGGTGGTCTGGGAGGGCGACCTGTCGTGTTATCTCAGACCGTATTGAAAGAGGATGGTCGAGCCATCGTTCAGGGTGATGGCATAGACGTAGGTGTTGCCCGCCGTCAGATTGGCGGTTGAGATGTTGGAGATCCATTGCTGACTTGCGGGATCCCACCGGAAAGCGGTGTCCGGGTTGGTCGTATCCACAACTTGAACTGATGACGTGGATGTGTTGTTCAAGATCTGGACCAGGAGCGAAACTCGAGACGACGCCCGGCGCGCCGATTGAATTTCCATTGGCGTCACAGACGCGGAACTTGGCGGGAACGGTGCGGCGTTGTTTAAACACGCTGGAGCCAGCCGGGTCGATGGGCGGCAGGATTTGGTGGCTCGCGTCGCCATCGCAACTGGTTCCGGCGGGCGCGTATAGCACGGTTTGCGTGAACGCAGCGGAAGTGACTCCGCTGAAGCTGGCGTCGCCGCTATAGACGGCGGTCAGGACATGAGAGCCGGCGGCGAGCTTTGAAAGAGTTAGAGTGGCGACGCCGGAAGAATTAAGCGTGGATGTGCCCAGTGCGGCCCCGCCGTCCTGGAAAGCAACCGTACCTGTAGGTGTGCCTATGGCCGCGGTTACCTTGGCGGTTAGAACGAATGGCTGATTCAGGAGAGACGGATTGAGCGAAGAACTCAAGGTGACGAGCGCCACTGGCCTGGTCACCGTCTCCGTAAGCGCGGCGGAACTGCTGCCGGTGAAATTTCCATCGCCCACGTAAACAGCGGTGATGGAGTGCGAAGCGATCGAGAGCGAGCTCGAAGTGAAAGCCGCTTGTCCTCCTGCGAGCAAGGCTGAGCCCAGCGAAGCGCTTCCATCCAGGAAGCTGACCGTCCCAGTTGGAGTGCCCGCGCCGGGAGCGACGGCTGCCACTGTCGCGGTAAAGGTGACTGACTGATTGAAAAGCGCTGGATTGGCGGAGGAAGTCAGGTTCGCGGAGCTGGATGCTTTGTTCACGGCTTGCGCTAAGGGCGCAGATGAAGCGCTATTGAAATTGCTGTCGCCGTTGTAGACGGCCGAAATCGAATGCGCAGCCGCGGCAAGCGATGATGTGGTGAACGATGCTTGCCCATTCGTTAGAGCCGAGGTGCCGAGCGAAGTGGCGCCATCCTGGAAGGTGACGGTGCCTGACGGGGAACCAGCGCCTGGCGAAACGGGAGCGACAACCGCAGAAAAAGTCACGCCTTGCCCGAACACGGACGGATTCGCCGAAGAGATCGACGTCACCATCGTTGTAGCTCTATTCACCGTTTGCGATAACGGGGACGAGCTGCTGGCAGTGAAATTCGTGTCTCCACCATAGGACGCGGTGATGGAATGCGAACCGACGGCGAGAGCAGCAGTCGTCAGAGAAGCCATGCCCGAAGGGCTGAGAGTTGCCGCGCCGAGGCTGGTTGCTCCGTCGAGGAAAGTCACTGTGCCGGTCGGGGTACCACCTGGAGAGCTAACTGTGGCGGTGAAGGTCACGGCCTGCCCAAACACGGCCGGATTCGCTGAAGAGATCGACGTAACCGTCGTTGCGGCCATATTCACTGTTTGCGATAACGGGGACGAGGTACTGGCGTTGAAATTCGTGTCTCCACCGTAGGACGCGGTGAGGGAATGCGAGCCGACGGCGAGAGTAGCAGTCGTGAGAGAAGCCATGCCCGATGGGCTAAGAGTTGCCGCGCCGAGGCTGGTTGCCCCGTCGAGGAATGTGACAGTGCCGGTCGGGGTACCGCTTGGAGAGCTGACAGTGGCCGTGAAGGTCACGGCCTGACTGAAGGCGGACGGATTCGCCGAAGAGACAAGGGCGGTTGTCGCCGCGGGATTGAGCACGGTCAACTGGGCGGCGCTGGAGGTCGCGCTGCCGGCTGAGTTGGTGAACACCGCCTGAAAGAGGTTGCCATTTTGCGACAAGCTGGCGATGAACGTCAGAGTAGTGGAAGTCGCGCCGGTGATATTGCTGAAGGTAACGCCGCCGTCGGTGCTCACTTGCCACTGGATTGTAGGTGACGGGGTGCCGGTGGCTGCCGCGGTGAACGAGGCAGTTTGTCCCGGGGTGATTGTAAGGCTGGACGGCGATGTGGTCACCGCGGGCGCGAACTGAGTGGTGATCTGACGCACAAAGATCTGGGTCGTGCCGGCCGGCACACCGAGACTGGTGGCCGTGGACTGGAAAGCCAATTGCGACTGATCGCGCGAGAAATTTGGATCGCTGCTGCCGTTGTTGCCTGGCACACCGTTGGCATCCGTCGACACGATGATTACGGCGCCGGTCGGCAAATCTTTGAGGAACACCTGTTCACCGGCGGAGCCGCCTGGCACGAGATTAGTGGCCGCAGATTCAAACGCGATCTTGGTGCCGTCGGGCGTGAACACGGGCAGTTGACTGTTGTTGCTGTTCGCTAGGACGCCATTGGCGTCCGCCGAGACGAGCGTGACTGCGCCAGTCGCGAGGTCCTTGAGGTAGACCTGTTCACTACCATTCGTGCCGCCCGGGATGAGGTTACCGGAGCCGGAGGCGAACGCGACTTTGGTGCCGTCAGGCGAGAATTGAGGCAGCAAACTGGAACCATTGCCTGCGATGCCGCTGGCGTCCGCCGAAACGAGCGTGATGGCGCCGGACGCCAGATTCTTGACGTAGATTTCGGAGATGACGTTTGTGGCTCCGGGAACGAGATTGTTGGAGGAGGAGGAGAAGGCTATCTCGGTGCCGTCCGGCGAGAAAACGGGCTGAGAGCTGACGTTGTTGCCTTCGACGCCGTTAGCGGCCGCCGATACGAGCGTGACGGCTCCCGTTGTCAGATCTTTTAAGAAGATGTCGTCTGTATGAGTTGCAACCGGCAAGAGGTTGCTCGACGATGAATCGAAAGCGACCTTTGTGCCGTCTGGGGAGAACGAGAAAGTAAGGCTGTCGCCGTTTCCCTGGACGCCGTTGGGGTCCGCCGAGACGAGCGTGACCGCGCCAGTCGTCAAGTCCTTGAGGAAGATCTGCTTGCTACCGTTGGTACCACTTGGGACAAGGGTGACCGAGGCCGATTCGAAAACGACTTTGGTGCCATCAGGCGAAAACATTAGAACCTGGCAGGAATTATTCACATTGATGCTGACGTCGTTTCCTTCGACGCCGTTGGCATCCGCTGAAACCAGCGCGACTACGCCGGTAGTCAGATCCTTGATGTACAGCTGCTGGTTGCCGTTCGTGAGGCCGGATACAAAGTTGGTGGAATTAGACCAGAACAACAGATGCTTGCCATCAGGCGAGAAATTGGCATGGAAACTAGAGCCGTTTCCCACGACTCCGTTGGCTTTCATCGACACAAGCGCCGGTGAGCCAAACGTCAGTGTCGAAGTACTGGTTGAGGGCGAGTTATTGCTGTTTGTCTGAGAATTGGCAAACTCGCACTGAACCGTCAGGCCAAGCAAGATAGCGCTGGACAGGACGGCTAGAGCCTTACCGACTGGCCACGCCCCGAGCCGTTTCGCGAGAAAACGTCCAAGTCGAAGTGCCATGGGTGCTCCTGGACTTCAGTTGTGCTTTCACGATTGATTGGCAACTACATTTCTGGCTAGATTTGTATAGAGGGACAATGGTACGAGAGGACTATAGTACTAGTACCTATCTCTTAGATGCTTGGGGTGGTCCACCAAAGTCATTGAAAAATAGGCATTTAGATGCTGCCTGACCAAATTTGGCATAGCTTCTAGCTGCTTGACCGTCACCGGAGCTGGGGCTGAGAGGACCGACCTTGCTGCCCTTTTCATGACTGCCCTATGACTCTTTCTTACCGGATTCCTACCTGTTTTGGGCTCCCCAGCGGGTCACACATTCCTCGGCGGTCGAACTGCGAAATAGAACTGGTGATGGTTGCGGCAGGCGGGGTTGAAGGGGGAGTGGCAATGGGGGCAGCGGGAGTTGGATTGGAGGTAGGCGGAGATGGTGAGCTGGGAGCGGCACACGCCGCAGAGGATGGCTGGTTCGTGCCATTCGGATTGGGGCCAGGGTTCGATAGGGTGGCCGGCCAGGGCGTCGTGGCAGTCTTTGCAAGCGTAGAAGTGGCCGCAGCACTTCATTTTGATGGCGATGATGTCGAGAGCGGAATGGTAATGAAGGCAGCGAGTCTGTGGATCGAGATGGAGGCCGCGGACTTCGGGAGCGGATGGAGGCATTGGATGAGTGGAGGGTCGGGAAGAAGAGAATAGCAAAATGCAACGTGCATTGGGGAGGCCGGAAGGAGCGGCGGAGTTGGTGCAGAGAGTTACAGGCGAGAAAAGCGAGAAGCGAGAGTGACGAGTTGAAGGGACGAGGTGTCGTGCGCCTACGGGTGGTGATGGTCTGCAACAGGTGCGAGGGGGCAGGCGCTACCATTGATAGCGGGGGATGTGCTATAAACATCGGGCCGTGAAAGTTGTCGCGAAACAGGAACTTGTCCCGGTTCGGCGGGAGCCGGTTGAGGTATCTGTGCAAGATGCTTCGCCAGCGAAAGTTGAAGAGTCCGTGGGGGTCGCGGGGGAAGATGCTTCGCGCTATTGTCCAGTGTGCTCGCAACGGCTGGAATCGCGGCGCTGCAAATTGATTTGCCCGGTCTGCGGATATTACATGTCGTGTGCGGACTATTATTGATAAGCTTTGTGGTCCCGGCCCGGGTTGCCGCCGGAACTGCTATCCGATGAGGAGGAAAACACAGTGGCCTTGAAGATGACGAATCGGGAAGTGGACGGCGTGTCCGTGGTGGCGCTGGACGGCCGCATCGTGCTGGGAGAAGAGAGCAACGCGCTACGGGAAAAAGTGAAGAGCTTGATCGCGGAAGGAAAAAAGAAAGTCGTCCTGAACATGGCGAATATCACGTTCATCGACAGCGCGGGCCTGGGCACGCTGGTGGCGGCGCATCACAGCGCGAAGTCGCAGGGCGCGGCGTTGAAGCTGGCGCACCTGGGGGCAAAGTTCCAGGAAGTACTGCAGATCACCAAGCTGCTGACGGTGTTTGACGTTTACAACACCGAAGCGGAAGCGGTATCCAGCTTCGCGAAGTAAGCGAGGCTGCAGCACGAAGAATGATTTTTCGCTGGAGGGCACGCGTTTGCGTGCCCTTTTCGTTTGGCGCGCGAAGGAACCGGGCAGATTACGCGTCTTGCTTGTTCCTGAAGTTGCCAGTTTTTATTTTTGAGTTTTCGGTCAACGCGTGAAATCCGCGTTTTTCAATTATGAATCGGCGCGGTACATGGCGATACCGCTCAGCAGCTTTGGATAAAAGTCCGTGGATTTTTGAGGCATGACTTCACCGGCGGTTGCGATACGCATGACCTGCTCGACATCCACTGGATTTAGAAGAAAAGCGATTTGCGCGGCGGCACGGTCGACGGCGTCGAGAGCGGCGGAGGCTTCGCGCTCGTAGCTGAGATTTCTTTCAGCGGTTACGGCTTGGGGCGTGACGCCGAACGCGGGCTCGAGAATTCCATCATGAAGCAGGACAACATCCAATTCGCGCTGAAGAGGCGAAACGCCGTGGAGGAGTTGCGAGAGGTCGGCGCCGCGGCGGAGCATTAAGACGTAGTAAGCGCGCTTACCAGGTTCCGCGGCGGGGTAGACGCCGATGGCTCTTTGCCCGCGCGATTGCTGGAGATGGGCGAGAAAATTCTTTTGGGCTTCGCTTTTTTGCCCGTCATCTGCAAAAGGAAATGTTTGCGCTTCGAACCATGGCTCGAGGTAGCGGCGGGCTTCGCTCCAAGAAAAATCGTGGAGATTTGCGGCGAGGCGGTGCGTGGGAAGAATGGTGAGGCCTTCGCTGCACGTGTTGACGAATGTCATCATGGCGAAGTCGTACGGGGCGACAGAGTACGGAGCGGAAGGATGAAGACCGCCGGCGTGGAGGCGGCGTTCATTGCGATAGTTCAGGGCGGTCTCGTAGCGGTGATGGCCATCGGCGATGACAAGCTTGTGTTCTTCCATCGCGGTCTTAATGGCAGAGGTACGCTCTGGATCGGCGATGACCCGCAGGCGGTGCACCACGCCATATTCATCGCGCAACGTGGTCGCGGGGGCGGCGGACTCGGCGTCCTTCAGAATGGCGTCGATGTGTTGATGTGGATCGGTGTAGAGCATGAAGAGCTGGCCCGTGTGAGTGCGGGTGTGGCGCAGAAGTTCGAGGCGATCGGCCTTGGGGCCGGAAAGCGTCTGCTCATGGCGGAAGACGGTGCCTGCGGAATATTCTTCAAGTTTGCCGGCGCCAATGAAACCGCGGCGAGTGCGTTGCTCACCGGTTCCGGGCACGGTGTATTCCTGCGAATAGGCGTAGAAAGACGGGACGGGATCCTGCACGACAAAGTTTTCGCTGATCCAACTTTCTAGCGCGGCAGCCGCTCGCGTGTAGACGTTATTCCGCGGCGAGTCGTCAGAAAATGAGCGGCCTTTTTCCACGGAGATGAGGTTATGCGGATCGGCGGCGTAGTAGATGTCCTGCATCGCCGTGGAGATTTTGTCGTAGGGCTGAGTGAGGACGCGCTCGAATGGAACACGCTGGGGGTTGTAGCGAAACGCCTGGAAGGGGTGAACCTGGGCCATGTGGTCTCCGGTGGTGTTTTGTGCCGAGCGACAAGCGCTCTATTTTACGCGAACTGAGGACGATTCTGAAAAGCAGAGAAAGTTCTTTAACATGGGATTCACAAAGCAGCAAAAATCAAGCAAGCGGCGCGGCAATGGACGGCAGGCATATTAAACTGAAAGATTCATGGCAGACCTGAAGCTGAGTTCCGTGCGCGCGCTGATTTTCGACCTGGATGGCACGCTGATCGATTCGAAGCGGGATTTGATTCGTTCTGTCAATGCGATGCTGCGCGAATTGAGACGAGGGGAGCTCGCGGAGGAAACGATTTCCGGGTATATCGGGCACGGGGCGCCACAACTCGTGGCGAGGGCGATGGGGAATCGGAGCACGGAAGAGGAGCGACAACGCGCGCTGCAATTTTTCTTAAGCTATTACGAGGAGCACAAAATGGATTCGACGTGCGCGTATCCAGGCGTCGCGGAGACGCTGGAACAATTGGCGCGCATGCCGATGGCGGTTTTGACGAACAAGCCGGTTCGAATCAGCGTGCGGATTCTGGACGAATTGGGACTTTCACAATATTTTCGCGCTATCTACGGGGGAAATAGCTTTGAAACGAAGAAGCCTGATCCGCTAGGCGCAAAGACGATTCTGCGGGAATTGGGCGTCGAACCTCAGGAGACTCTGCTCGTGGGGGATTCCGAAGTGGACGTGCAGACGGCGAGGAACGCGGGCACGCTGGCCGCGGCGGTGAATTACGGTTTTGGCGTACATGACCGTGGAGCGTATCCGGCAGACATTTATCTGGACCGTATCAGTGATTTGATCCCGCATGTGCAGGGCGCCTTGAGTGGAAGTCTTGGCTAGTTATTGGCGGCTTTAGCTGCATCCGGGGAAACGTCAAATTCGAACGCCGTTTGGTCGTTTGTGAGGACGAAGAGCTTTGTTCCATCCGCTGAAAAGGCGTACATGGAAATGGGGTTGCCGAAGTGGAGATCGTCAATCTGCTTCAAGCTTTGTAAATCATAAACGATCAAATGGCCGCGACCGCTCGACAGACAGAGCCGGCGGCCGTCACGAGAAATCTGCGCATGAGTGCCGAACCAGCGGGCTACTTCCTCGCCCGTAGAAATAGAAAAAAGGAGCACGCGGTTGACGTTATCGGCAACGACGAGCCAGTCCCCCATGGCCTCAACATTTTCTGGAACGAAAGAAAACTTACCTGTCAGCAGTACGGCTCCGCCGACAACTGATCCGGTGCGGCCGTTAACGACCTCCAAAAGATAGTCGCCTTCTTTCGGTTTCTTCTTGTCCCAGAGCGCCTGGAGCTTGGAATCGCGCGCGATCTCTTCGCGGGCTCCGTCCGACGGAGCCCGCCAAACAAACACAACTTTTCCGCTGGACGACCAGCCGGAGAGAGAGGGACCCTGCTTGGAAAAATCACGCGACCATAGAGGCTTCTGGTCGACGATATCCAGCGCATCGAGGGTAAAATTGCGGCGCTCACCGCGTTTTTTATCGCCGCCCTTGATGCGGAACAAAACATCACCAAAAAAAGTTACGTCGTCGTCTTTTTCGACTGGGCGCGCCTTTGATTGCCCCGTAGCAGGACTAACAACGACCATTTCGCGTTCGACTTTTTCGAATTCCGGGAAATCGATAAAAAACGTGAGATTCGGATTGAAATGGGCGCTTTGAAATGAGCGAAGATGGAAGACGCGTTCATTGGAGTCGAGGTTCCAGATGGCACCTCGAGTGCGGCTGGAGAAAGCCAAAAACTTCAAGTCAGGCGAGGCAGCAAAGGTGCGGAGGCCGCCAAGCTTGCCGAGAGGCAACTGCGTCGAAGTGACGACTTTGAAATCCCCTATCTTGTAGAGTGCAATCTCACCGTTCAAGCGCTCGCTGACAACCTGGTCACCCCAAACATCCGTCGCCGACGTGCGATTGGTATAAACAATTTTCCTCTCTGCTAAACCATATCCCCCAACCGGAAAGTTGATCACTGGGCGAAGGAGGAGGTAGTTCGGATTTGTGGCGGCGAGCATGCTTCCGCCTCCGAGGGGAACACGATCCAACACTTTTCCGGATGGAAATTCCGCGACAGGCGATTTCTGGGGGCTGTTCCTGTCGAGGCCAACGATTCGATCGGGGCCGAGAAACGAGAAACTATATTCCATGAGGGTGTGAATCGTTCCTGGTACGCCGATTTTCTTGCGCGCAGTCAGGTCGAAAACGATATCTCCGCCGGTGCGGGAGGAAGCCGCGAAGTAGCGTGCGTCCGGTGAAAAACGGAAAACGACGACTTCAGGGTGAGTCAGGAGATACAAGAATCTGAGGAGACCTGCATAAGGATTGAACGCCGATTCGAATTCGAAGAAATGTTCTTTCTGAAGAAGGATTTCGCCCGTAGCCACCTCAAATAGAGAAAGGGAGAGGGCGTTGTCGAAGCAGGCGAGAAACTTTGCGTCCGGGGAAAGAGCCGACTCTCTGCAACCGTGAAGTGCAGGTACGTCGGCGACACTGACCTGTTCTTGATGCTCGATGTCCCAGGTTTCCACACGCAAGTGGGAACTGAAAAAGACGACCTGCTTCGAATCGGGTGAGAATTGCGCGGCTTGGGCGTCCAACGCGTCGAACCGAAAGACAAACTTAAACGGGTCGCGTGTTAAAACGTAGATGCCACTGTCATCCTGCGCAAGCACGTACTTTCCATCGGAGCTAAATCGGAAGTTTTCGATGTCACCGCGCAAGGGGTTGGTGAGACTCCTTCGGGAAAGAAGCCCGGGCAGCCGCTCGGCGTGTCCAATGCCACTGTAGTGGAGCACAGCGGACTGCCAACGCTGAAACTCGTCCGGGCGGGCAGGTGACATGGCTTCGATGCACGCGCGCGGCAGGCTCGAAACGTCTTTCAGTGCCTCGCGCAGACGGCGTGAGTTCGGAGGGGTAGCTCCAAAGACGTCGGTCAGCCAGTTGCCGGTTTTCCCTTTCGTCTCCATGCGGCGGTCCAGAGCATCCGGAAAAGCCTGCGGCGCGTAGCCCGCGCGAGCCACAGCCTGGAGGCCGATCTGGTCCGCGACAGCCTGGCCCTTGTCTTCGTTCCCCGAGGAGTCCGCGTGGCGCTTCTTCAGGCGGACGCTTTCGACGAATTGATTGTAGAGTTCGAAGAGATCATCGGAGTCCGAAACGCTCTTCAAGCCGAGCACTTCTTTGAAAGAGTGTGACAATTCCAGCGCTTGCTGTCTGGCCGTCGTGTGTCCCATTTCGTGGCCCAGGACGCCTGCCAGTTCGTCTTCGCTTCTGAGAAAAGCGACCATTTTCCTCGAAACATAGATCCGACCGCCCGGCATGCTGAAGGCCTGAACCTCGGGGCGGTCGTACAACAGGAATTCGAACAGGAGGCCGGTGTCGGGGAGATGGCGTGCCACTTGCTGTCCGACACGATTCAAATAAGCGGTGACCTGGGGGTCTTCAATTACGCGAAAATCGCTCTCAACCTGTTGACGTATGATCTCCCCCAACTCCATTTCCTGTTTGGGTGTGAAGAGAAGTTTGGCGGGATCGAGGACCGGTGGTTGCAAGGGAGGACATGTTTGTTGGGCAGAGGCAACCGAGCAAGCAAACAGGCCAAGAATGAGGAAGAGGGAGCGCCCCGACACGGTTTTTCACTCCTGAGGAACTTGGCGCAGAGAGTAACACCTGGAATACGGCGGGACAAGGGGTCAACCCTTGGATCATGGAAGCTCCGTTTTTCTTGCGTTCTTGCGCGGCACTTGGCAGACTCGGCGCGTGCTGATTGGACTGTTTACGGAATTAGAAGGGACCGGAGGAGTGCAGCGGGCGAGCCGGCATCTGGCGGCGGTGCTGAGCGAATTCGCGACGAGCCGCCATTTGGATTGCCGGCTGCTGAGCCTGAACGACACGCCGGAGCTGCATCGCATGTCCGTGGGCGGCAAGGAATTCGTCTTTACGGGATGTGAGCGAAGCAAGGCGCGGTTCACGGCGGCGGCGGTACGGGCAGCGAGCCGCCACGGAAAGGTGGTTCTGGCGGGGCACCTGAACCTTGGACCGGTGGCGCAGGCGATGAGAATTGTTGCGCCGCGGCTCAGGACGATCGTTTGCACGCACGGCGTAGAGGTGTGGGAACCGCTTTCCTCGCTGCGACGACTGGCGCTGCGCAGGGCCAATGTGGTGCTCGCACCAAGCAAGGACACGGCGAATCACGTGGCGGAGCAGCAAGTGCGGCGCGAGCGGATTCGAGTGCTGCCGTGGGCGCTCGATCCGGAATTTGAAGCGATTCCTGCGAACGCGCCTCAGTCAAAACTACCTCAGGGGTATCCTCAGGGGCGGGTGATCCTTACGGTCGGCCGGTGGCTGACAAACGAGCGGTACAAAGGTATGGACACGCTGATTACTGCGTTGCCGCGGCTGCTGACACGTTGGCCGGAGCTGCAGTTGCTGGCTGTGGGTGAAGGCAATGACCGTGCATGGCTGGAAGACCTGGCGGAACAGAACGGCGTGAACCGTCACGTGCATTTTCTGAGCGGGTTGAGTTTCGAGGAACTTGAGGCGTGCTACGAGGCGTGCGAGATGTTTGCCCTGCCAAGCCGTGGCGAGGGGTTTGGGCTTGTCTATCTGGAAGCGATGGCACGCGGCAAACCAGTGATCGGCGGGGCGCATGGCGGCGCGCCGGAAGTGATAGAGGATGGGGTGACGGGTTATTTGGTGCCGCACGGCGACGCGGCGCAACTCGCAATGTCCATCGAGACGCTGCTTTCTGATCCGACGCTGGCGCAAAAAATGGGTGCGCGGGGGCGGCAGCGCGTGGAGCGGGAATTCCGGTTCAGCGTTTTTGCCAAGTCCCTGAAGAAAATCCTCCGCGAACAATGCGAATCCTGAGCGTCACAGAAACCTACTCACCCTTTCTGGAATTTGGCGGGCCGCCGGTAAAAGTGCGGGCGCTGGCCCAAGGACTTGCCGGGCGTGGACATCAGGTGACGGTGTTGACGGCGGACTGGGGCGTTGAAGCGCGCATGAGCGCGGCGGAAGCGGCCAACGCGGAGCGGGGTCCCTTTGGATGGACGCGGGTGGAGAATGGCGTGACGGCGATTTACTTGCCGACATGGTTGAAATATCGGTCCGTGACGTGGAATCCCGCGGTGAAACGCTTCTGCCGGACTGGGCTGCAGGAATTCGATATTGTCCACATCTACGGGCTGTACGATTTCCTCGGGCCGGCGGCAGCGGCAGCTTGTGTGGGACGAAAGATTCCTTATGTGCTGGAGCCGATCGGCATGTTTGTGCCGATAGTGAGGAGTGTCCGGCTGAAAAGGATTTATCACGCGTTGTTCGGAGGCCGATTGTTCGAAGGCGCGAGCGCAATTATCGCGACGTCGGAGCAGGAGGTTGATGAACTGGTGAGGGGAGGCGTGGCGCGCGAGAAGATTGCGCTGCGCAGGAATGGGGTCGAGGCGCCTTCGTCGTGGCCAGAGCGCGGGAGCTTCCGTCACGGGCTGGGAATCGCCAAAGAAGAGAAGGTCATTCTCTTTCTCGGGCGTTTGTCGGAGAAGAAGAGCCCGGAATTGCTTCTGGAGGCATTCGCTTTGCTTTCCAAGCAGGCGGAAGGGAAGAGCATGCGGCTGGTGTTTGCGGGACCTGACGAGGGCGGCATGAAGGCGCGGCTCACGGAGATGACGCAGCAGTTAGGACTAATTTCGCTGGTGCGATTCACTGGACCGATTTTCGGCGAAGCAAAATGGGCCGCCTATCGCGATGCTGACGTGTTCGTACTGCCGTCGCAAAATGAAAACTTTGGGAATACCGCAGCGGAGTCAGCGGCGGCAGGCACGCCGGTTGTAGTCACGGAGCAGTGTGGCATCGCCCCGCTATTGGCGGACGTGGCAGGGTTGGTGGTGCCGCTCGAAGCGGGAGCGCTGGCTGCGGCGATCCGGTCTGTGATTTGCGATCCAGAATTGCACGCACGTCTGGCTGCAGGATGCAGTGAGGTGACGGCGCGACTTGGTTGGGAAGAGCCTGTTGGTGAGATGGAAATTCTCTATAACAAGCTTGCAATGGCCAGACGTGGCAGTGCAGAATTCGAAGCATTGGAGTGATTGGATTGCCGGCGAAGAGGCCGCTTATCTTCCGTGCTGTGTGGCGGGGAGTGAACCTGTTGCTCGCCATCGCGGTGGTGTCTTCGATGTATACGGGATTCCGGGAATACTCCGTGCGCAGATATCTTGACGGTTTTTCGGACGCCATTGTGCCCAACAGCCTGCCCGAGGAACAAAAGCTCGAAGCCATCTTGGGATGGATGCGGGCCGAGCCATCGCGGGCCATCGCTGCGGATCCGGACGCACTCCCGAAGCGCGATCCCCAGATAACACTTACCTACCGGCAACTGCTGAACGTCTGCGGCACGGCCACGAATGCTTTCTTGAATCTGGCGCGAAGTTCAGATATTCGAGCGCGCCGACTGCTCCTGCTGACCCCCAATAGCAATACAAAACACGTCGTCGCGGAAGTGTTGAACGACGGGCGGTGGATCATCGTCGATCCAACCTATCGCGTCATCATGAAGGATAAGGCCGGCCACTATTTGACGCGCAATGACTTGCAGAATCCGGCTGTCTTCGCGCAGGCGATCAGCGCTATCCCGAATTATCCGCTTGATTACAATTACGATCATTTTGCCCATGTGCGGCTGGAGCGCTTATCATACTTTGGAGTTTTCCTTCGGAGGATGCTGGGCACAATCGCACCTGGCTGGGAGGAAAGTATCGATTGGACCCTGCTCCTCGAGCGAGAGTCCTTCTTCTATCTGGTGCTGAGCGTGACAGCAATGGTCTTCTTATTGCTGCTGCGCGTGGTGCTTGCGTGGTACGCGGACAATCGATTGCAGATTCCACGCTTCCACCTGCGCGAGCACGCCTTGCGTGCTGGGGCCGCTTTCTTTTCAACCCCGGAGATCAAACAGTAGCGTGTGCGGCATTTGCGGTGTCGCATTTGCGTCGCGCAGCAAGGATGCTGAATTGCGCGTGCGTGCTATGGCCGCGGCCATGCGGCATCGCGGACCAGATGAAGAAGGATTCCTTACCGGAGAGCCGCGGGCTCCGGGGCTGGCCTTGGGCATGCGCCGGCTCAGCATCATTGACCTGGCCGGAGGCCGGCAGCCAGTCTGGAACGAAACGCGGGATGTCGCTGTCATCTACAACGGCGAGCTTTATAACTACCGTGAACTCCGGGAGCGCTTGACACTGCTCGGACATCGATTCGCAACACAATCCGATACGGAAATTCTGGTGCACGCCTGGGAGGAGTGGGGCGAAGAGTGCCTGATGGAGCTGCGTGGCATGTTTGCGTTTGCGCTGCTCGACTTGCGCGGACGATTTGCGACAGCGCCGCTGCTCTTCCTGGCGCGAGATCCACTGGGTATCAAGCCGCTTTATTACACGCAGACAGCGGAGGGTTTTGCGTTTGCCTCGGAAGTGCGCGCTCTGCTGGCAAGCGGCATCGTGCCAAAGCAGATTTCGCAGGACGCGCTCACTTCTTACATGCTGTTCGGAAGTGTGTCGGAGCCCGTGACGATGCTGGAGGGAGTTTTCTCTGTTCCGCCCGGCCATCGGATGCTGCTGTACGTGCCCGAGCGGCGGCGGGCGCCGAGGGCGCACCCCTGGTGGGACCCAAGGACGACTCCAGCAGCACGCGACCCGCGCAAATTCAAGGATCTTCCAGCCGCAGCCGCGAAGTTGCGTCCGATGCTGGAAGACGCCGTGCGCGCGCACTTAATTGCGGACGTGCCCGTGGGCCTGTTTCTTTCGGGTGGATTGGATTCCGGGGCTATCGCCGCGCTTGCAGCCCGCGCACACGCGGGGATTCGAAGCTTCACGCTCTCCTTTCCGGGTACCTCGTACGACGAAGCTCCGCTGGCGCGCAAAGTCGCCGAGCGATGCGGCACTCAACACACAGAAGTTCCCCTCGATGGCACGGCAGTACATGCGCGGATTGATGAAGCCGTGGCGGGCCTCGACCAGCCGACGATGGATGGCATCAATACATCCTTCGTGTCTTGGGCGGCACGCGAAGTCGGGCTCAAGGTGGCGCTATCCGGGCTGGGAGGTGATGAGCTTTTTGTGGGGTATGCCAGCTTTGCGAACACATCGCTGCTTCAGCAGCTCACTCGGCTGGCATGGTTCGTACCCAGGCCGTTACGCCGCGCTACGGCACCGCTGATCGCGAGCGTTCTCGGGGCGCGCATGTCGCGCGACGCTGCAGGGAAAGCCGTTGCCGCGTGGAGAGATCCTGACATACTCCCGCATCCTTACTTCTATGCGCGTGCGCTTTTCCCGCCGGGCCAAATCGAGAAGCTGATAGAGCCGCGCTTCCGTCCGAGCACAGTGGGCACGGACGGAGTGACGCTCGAACCGACTTGGCTCGGATGGCTGGACCGTACAGCCAGCGAAGCTCGAAAATTGGAGCCGGTGGCGGCCACCGCATGGCTGGAAATGCGGTGCTACATGGCGAGCACGCTCCTGCGCGATACCGATTCTGTGAGCATGGCGCGCTCACTGGAAGTGCGGGTGCCACTGCTGGATACACCGCTGGTCGAATTCATTAGTTCTCTTCCCGACGCCGCACGCCTGCGTTCCGGCGCACAGAAGGCGTTACTGGTGGAGGCGCTGGGAAATCTCCTGCCCGAGGAAATTCTTGGCCAGCAAAAGCGAACCTTTACTCTGCCGTGGGAAGCATGGCTACGCGGCCCACTGCGTCCGCGGCTTGAGACCAGTTTTGCGGCCATCGCTCCCTCGCTTGCGCCGCACGTTCGCGTGGAGGGCTTCCGCGGTGTGTGGGCTGCGTTTCTCGAGGGCAAGACTTCGTGGTCGCGCCCGTGGGCGCTGTACGTCCTCAATGAGTGGTGCAGGCACCACCTCGCGGCATGATCTGCGCTGCTGAGGTAGACTGAATCTCCGCTATGAATATTCTTGGGATAAATGCCTACCACGGCAACGCGTCGGCAGCCATTGTCTGCGATGGCCGGCTTGTGGCTGCTGTGGAAGAAGAGCGATTCAACCGCGTGAAATATGCAGCGGGGTTCCCGGCGCAGGCGATTCGTTATTGCTTGCGCGAGGCGGGGCTGGAAATTAAGGATATCGACCACGTGGCCGTGCCGCGGAACCCCTACGCGAGGTTGGGCACGAAACTTTTTTACGCTCTGCGCATGCCGTCATTCGCGCGAGAGCGAATAAAAGTTTTGGCGAAGTTCACGGGAATATCGGAAGCGCTGGCGCAGACCTTCGATATTGATCCGGCGAAACTTGCCGCAAAATTCCACCGCGTGGAACACCACCAGGCTCATCTGGCCAGCACGTTTTTTGTGTCTCCATTCGAAAAAGCTGCGCTACTTTCCGCAGACGGGTTGGGTGATTTCGCAAGCACGATGTGGGGAAGCGGCGACGGAAACCGAATGAAGATCGACGGTGCGATTGCGTTTCCGCACTCACTTGGCCTCTTCTATAGCGCCGTTACACAGTACCTGGGCTTTTTGAAATTCGGCGATGAGTACAAGGTCATGGGCCTGGCGGCTTATGGCGAAACGGCGCAACTCGACGCTCTTCGCGACATCGTGCGCACAGAGGGGAACGGTTTCCGGCTGGGACTGGAATATTTTACGCATCACCGCACGGGTCCGGAGATGAGCTGGGCGGAAGCGGACAAAACACCGTCTCTCGGCAAGCTGTTTTCGGAAGCGATGGAACGGCGGCTTGGCCCAAAGCGTAATCCCGAAGAGCCGCTCGAACAAAGGCACCGCAATCTGGCTTCTGCCCTGCAAGCACGACTTGAGGAGGTCTATCTCGGCATGCTGAAAAAGCTTGGCGAGCGAACAGGGTTAAAGGCGGTGTGTCTTGCTGGCGGTGTGGCGTTCAATTGCGTGGCAAATGGGAAAATTTTCGACACGACTGGATTCGAGCAGATTTACGTTCAGCCAGCGGCAGGCGATGGGGGCCTGTCTGTGGGAGCTGCGTACTATGTGTGGCATCAGATTCTTGGAAAGCCACGTTCGTTCGTGATGGATCATGCTTATTGGGGGCCGGGATATACACGCGATGAGATCCGGCACGCGCTTGATACAAAGGGATTGGGGATGAGCGGTTGCCAGGTCGAAGAGCTTGCCGGAGACAATTTGATGCAACGCACGGCGGCGATTGTAGCCGATGGAAAAATTCTCGGGTGGTTTCAAGGCCGGGCGGAATGGGGGCCACGAGCACTCGGCAACCGCAGTATCGTCGCCGACCCACGACGTCCTGAGATGAAAGAGATACTGAACCAGCGCATCAAGCACCGCGAAATCTTCCGGCCTTTCGCTCCTTCAATTCTTGCGGAATCGACGGGCGAGTGGTTCGAGAAATCGCATCCTTCGCCGTTCATGACTCTCGCGTATTCAGTGCGCCCCGAAAAGCGAGACAAGATTCCCGCCCCAACGCACGTTGATGGGACAGGCAGGCTTCAAACGGTGACGCGCGAGGCGAACCCTCGCTACTGGAGCCTGATCAAAGCGTTTGAGCAACTCACGGGAGTGCCAGTCGTCCTGAACACTTCCTTCAATGACAACGAGCCGATTGTCTGCCGCCCGGAAGAAGCGCTGGACTGCTTCCAACGCACGCAAATGGATGCGCTGGTTCTCGACGACTTCCTTATCACCCGATCGTAAATCGCATGCCAAGAGTCCAGTTCGAATGAGAATCCTGCTCCTGAATCTCTACTATCCGCCGGACACTTCGGCGACAGCCAAGATGGCGGCGACTGTGGTGAATGCGCTCTCCGCGCGGCACGACGTTTCCGTGCTTTGCGGCCGGCCGTCTTACGACCCCACTGAGCGGCGGCCGTGGCAACTTTGGCAGACAGAACTGGCGGGGCGCGTGCGAATCACGCGCGTGGGTTCAACGGATTATCCGCGTTTCGCGATGAAGCGGCGAGTGGTGAACTATTTGAGTTACGTTGCGCTGGCGATTCCGCGGGCGCTCTTCGTGCGATGTGATGTTGTCCTGGCGATGACCGACCCACCATTCGAAGGAATCGTGGGCGCCATGATTGCGTTGCTAAAAAACAAGCCCTACGTTTACAACATTCGCGATATGTATCCGGATATGGCAGTGGGCGGGGCTATTGTTCAGCCTGGCCTTCTGGCGCGCATTTGGGAAAGGTTGCACCGCTGGGCTTTGCGTCGCGCCACGCGCGTGATCGTGCTCGGCGAAGATATGCGCGCGCGCATTGTCGCCAAAGGAGTTGATTCGGCTGGAATCGAAATCGTCCGAGATGGGGCGGATATCCTCCCGCCCGATGCGACGCCATCGCAGCTTGATATGGACGTGATCAGAACAATCCGCGGCGATTTCAAATTTGTGCTACTTCACGCAGGAAATGTGGGTTTCTATGGCGCGTGGGAGACGTTAATCACGGCAGTGCGCAGTTTGGAGAAGGATGGCGTTGGACTCGTCTTTGTTGGCGAAGGGGCGCAGCGCGGCCAGGTGGAAGCGCTTGCGAGAGAAGCGATAAACGTCCGCTTTCTCCCGTTCTTTCCAGCGATCAAGATTCCTTCCGTGCTGGCCGCGCCTGACGCACATGTCATCACGGTGAAGCGTGGGCTCGAAGGGGTTGTCGTGCCCAGCAAAATGTATGGGATCCTCGCCGCCGGAAAGCCGATCGTAGCCGTTGCACCGGAAGAGACGGATGCGGCTTCGCTGGGGGCAAAATTCGGGTTCGCGGTGTCCGCCGATCCGGACAGCTCTGAACAAGTAGCCACGGCCATTCGCTCGCTTGTTGTGGACAGAGCCAAATTGAAGAGCATGGGGCGGGCGGGCCGGGCCGCCGCGCCCGATTATGATAGAGTCAAAGAATTGCAGAAATTCGTGAAAATCATCGAGGAGGCCGTGAACGCGTGACGTCTTCGGAGACTTTTTGGACTGGAAAGCTTGTGCTCGTGACAGGAGGCGCTTCCTTCATCGGCTCCACGCTCACGGATCATCTTCTCGCGCTTGGCGCGAAAATCAGAATCGTAGATGATTTAACGAGTGGCCATCGCGATAATCTGAAGCAGCACATCGCTGGCGGAAAGATCGATTTCATCCATGCGGACCTGCGCGAGCCGGGCGTTACCCGTTCGGCGATGCAAGGCGTGGACACGGTGTTTCACCTGGCCGCGGATCACGGCGGCCGAGGCTATGTTGACCTCCATCAGGCGGGCCCCGCCTCCAACTTTTTCCTGGACGGCCTCGTTTTCGCCGAAGCTCTGCGGGCGAAAGTAAAAAAAGTAGTTTTCGCTTCCTCCGGCTGCGTCTATCCAAACTTTCTGCAGTCGGACGTAAAGAAAGAGCTCTACCTCACGGAAGATTTGACAAACGGCCCGAACGATGCTGACAACACATATGGCTGGGCCAAATTGATGGGTGAGTTTACGTTACGAGCTTATGCCAAGGAACACGGCATGGGCGCGGCATCCTGCCGCTACTTCACGGTTTACGGACCGCGGGGCGTCGAGAATCATGCGGTCATAGCGATGATTGCGCGGGCTTTTCTCGGGCAGAATCCCTTCGAAGTGTGGGGCGACGGAACACAGATTCGCAACTGGACGTACATTGAGGACATAGTCGAGGGAACAATTCTCGCCGGTGAAAAAATAAAAGATGGCACGGCGATCAATCTAGGGACGATGGAACGCATTAAGGTCATCGATGCGGCGAAAATGGTTTGCGACTTCACGGGGCATAAAGCCGAGATAAAGCTGCGGCCCGACATGCCGACTGGCCCGCTGAATCGGGTGGCAGACAATGCCCTGGCGAAGAAATTGCTGGGATGGGAACCTAAAGTGGTTTTTCGCGATGGTCTAAAACGCACAATCGATTGGTATTACGCAACCAAAAATCGCGAAGAAGTGAAACGCACGTTTGGCCGCTTGCTCACCGAACGATAGGAGCAAGTAAGCAGGGCGCGGAAACATAGGCAGCGAAACAAGGCTTGAAAAGCCGAAACTGTGCGTTATTGAACACCCCGATAAGCCAGCGTTCGCTATCGTATTCTCCTGTTTCGCGGGCCGATCACCTGGCAAACAATCTTTATTGAAGCGAAACAATTTTCGAAGTATCGTGTTAAAGCTGCGTGGGGCAGCCATCTATTTCTTGGGAGCCGGGTCCCCCACCCGGCAGCACACGGTTGAGGCACTGGCCGTACCGTCCCGGTCAGGATCTTCAAACATAACGAGGGAACATGCCTGCTGGTCTGCTGGCGTTTCTGATAGCGCTATTCGCCTCTCTAATGCTGACGGTGCCCGTCCGCGCGCTGGCGTTGCGCGTGGGGATGGTGGATCTTCCGGGGCCGCGCAAGGTTCACCTAAGCCCGATCCCGCTGCTGGGAGGCCTGGCGATGTACGGGGCCGTGGTGCTCGCGGTCCTGTTTACGTTTAGTGGAGCAGCGCGCGCCCAGATCGTGGGAATTTTGACGGGCGCGACGGTCGTCGCCGCCGTGGGTATTTTGGATGACCGGGGATTGCTGCACCATCAAATTAAACTTTTCCTTGGAATGCCGCTTGCCGCGTGCGTTTTGCTGATTACCGGCATTCACGCACAGGTTTTCGAAGTTCTTTTGGGCGGACGAACGGGCTACATTCTGGACGCAGTTCTGACTGTTTTTTTTGTCGTTGGCATCACCGCCTCCTTCAGCATACTGGACCACATGGACGGCCTCTGTGCCGGAGTGGCCGCCACTGCTTCCATCTTCTTCGCTCTGCTTGCTTACTTGAACGGCCAAACCCTTGTTACCACGCTTGCCGCTGCAGTGCTTGGCGCTGCAACGGGATTTCTGCGTTGGAACTTTAAGCCTGCGAAAATCTTCATGGGCGACGGCGGGGCCATGTTTCTGGGATTCCTCATGGCCACACTGGGTCTTAAGCTCCGGCTCGAGCAGGCTAACCATCTTTCGGCCTGGCTGGCCCCGTTGCTAATTTTGGGGGTCACGATTTTTGACACGACGCTCGTCACGATTTCGCGCTCTCGGCGTGGCTTGCTGCCTTTTGCCACTCCGGGCAAGGACCATGCCGCTCACCGGCTTGCGAACCTGGGGTTAGGACATCGCGGCGCGGTTGTGACCTTGTATCTGGTGGGATTGCTTAGCGGCGGAGCTGCAGTGCTCGTAAGCTACCTGCCGCCGATCGCCGCAGTCCTGGTGGCGGTCTTTGCGTTTGCCGCAGTGGTGGGCGGAGTAACTCTCCTAGAACGCGCTCCGTATGAACGCCAAGCGCCGAAGCCAGCCACAATCTCCTAAATTGCGCCTGAAATCCGATGAATTCGCACCAGAGTGGCGAAGGCCAGCGGCAAGGTTGCCCGCACAAGTGGATTCGTTATACTTACAGGGTTGCCGTCTCACCGATTCCTTATTCTGATCCCTTCGGGTGGAGCGGAAACTAGTCAATACTCTTGGAAAGTTTGAGCGCGAGTGCCCGGCGGAGTAAAAGTTCCGGGTGTATACGCGACTTGGGAAAACGAAATCGTGCCAAGCACTGAACAGAAGCCCCGGCCGGGTGGAGAAAACAGAGAGGTCATCGTTGTGGGAGGCTCCGCCGCAGGTTTGTTCGCGGCAGCTACGGTGGCTGCCGGTGGGCGGCGTGTGCGCGTTCTGGAATCGAGGCCAGGGTTTGAACCTGCTGCAAGGTCCCTGATCGTTACGGATCAGTTTCGCAGCCAGCTTGGCGCCGTCGCCGCCGAGAGCATCATCAACGAAATCCGACGCTTCGAGTTGTTTACCGATGGCCGGTCTGCACAAGTCGTTCTGGCGCGGCCTGATCTCATCATTGAACGGTCGCGCCTTATCCCCGCTTTGGCGCGAAGCGCGCAACAGGCTGGTGCTACTCTCTCGTTTGACACGCGCTTTCTGGGACTAGCTCCGAATGGCCGCGGACTCCGGGTAGAAGTAGATACCGCGGGGCAACGGGAGGAATTGCATGCGGAGAGCGTTGTGGGAGCTGATGGCGCTTCCAGCCGAGTGGCGCGCAGCGCCGGTTGGCCTCCGATTCAAACGGTCCCGCTGGTGCAAGCCATCGTCCGCTTGCCAAAAGATCATCCGCCGGACACGACGCGCGTTTGGTTCGTCCCAGACGATACGCCATATTTTTATTGGCTGATCCCGGAATCTTCCGAACGCGGCGCTTTAGGGATCATCGGCGTAGACGGCCGCGACACGAAAAGATGTCTCGAGCGTTTTCTCGAGAAAAAACAGATGGAGCCGCTTGACTGGCAGGGGGCGCGCATACCTGTTTACCGAGGATGGGTGCCCGTGAGACGGCGCATCGGGAATGGCGAGGTTTATCTGGTTGGCGATGCCGCAGCCCAAGTGAAAGTGTCGACGGTCGGCGGAATAGTGACGGGACTCCGTGGCGCGCTGGGAGTCGGGCAATCCATCTTGCGGAAAGGCGGGAGCAAGGAGTTGACGGCGTTGCGCCGTGAACTCGGCACTCATTGGTTGATCCGGCGTGCGCTCCATCATTTCCAGCAAAAGGACTACTCCCAGCTTGTCGACCTTCTTGACGCTTCGACACGCGAGTCTCTTGGAGAAATCAACCGCGATGAATCCACGCGCCTGCTATGGCGTGTCGTTCGCCGCCAGCCGCGGCTTGTGCTGCTGGGTTTGCGCGGACTGCTGATGGGGAGAGGATGGAAGGGCTAGTCGAGACAGTTTAGCGGCGCGGCAGAGTTGTTAGCGCTCAGAAAAAGCCAAGAACGGGTTGTGCGGGCAACTTAACACTTTTTGATGTTGTCCTTTCCACCGGATAGCCGTTCGGTCAAAATAAACCGTATGCAATGAATTCGGTGAAGCGTTGGGTTTTTGCTGTTTCGCTCCTTAGGAGATTCCGATTTGCGTCTCTCAGTGATTGGATGTGGCTACGTTGGACTGGTGACAGGGGCGTGCCTCGCTGCGGCGGGGCATGAAGTGACGTGCACGGATATCGACGCGGAACGCATCAAGCGCCTGCAGGCCGGAGAGGTGCCCATTTATGAGCACCACCTGGAAGAAATACTGACGTCCGCGCGCAAGGCCGGGCGCATTTCCTACACACCCGATGCCGGCGAGGCCATTCGAGCGGGCGACACCATCTTTATCTGTGTGGGAACTCCGCCGAAAGAGAATGGCGAGGCGGATCTTTCGGCAATCGACCAAGTCGCGCGCCAGATTGCGGAACAAGCTCAATCGCCCAAGTTAGTAGTTGAAAAGAGCACCGTACCCGCGCGGACCGGTCTTGAGTTGCAGCGAGCGCTCGCTGCGTATGGCAGCGGCGGCAAATCCAATTTTCGAGTGGCTTCGAATCCCGAGTTTCTCCGCGAAGGCACTGCCGTGGGAGATTTCTTCCATCCAGACCGCATCGTAGTCGGCGTGGAAGACGAATCCGCTGCGGCGGACTTGCGAGAAATCTACCGTCCGATCCTGGAGCGCCGCTTCCACTGCCCGGTGCACGAGGGCGCTTGCCCATCGGACCATAAAGCCGCATTTCTCGTCACAACCATCAATAGCGCCGAACTCATCAAGCACGCGTCGAATTCGTTTCTCGCGTTGAAGATCAGCTACGCCAACGTCATCGCCGATCTCTGTGAAAGGATCGGCGCAGACGTCAAAGAGGTTACTCACGCCATGGGATTGGACCCCAGAATTGGCGGGCAGTTCCTAAACGCAGGGCTGGGATTTGGCGGCTTTTGCTTTCCGAAGGATGTGCAGGCTTTCATTCATCTCGCGGCATCCGTGGGAGTGGATTTCGATCTGCTGAAAGCCACGGAGCGCGTCAATAAGCAGCGCATAGACCGCTTTCTTGAAAAAGTGCACAAGGCGCTGTGGGTGGTCAAGGGAAAGCATGTTGCGGTGTTGGGCTTGGCCTTCAAAGCCAACACGGACGACATTCGGTTTGCACCGGCGCTGGAGGTCGTTAAGCGGCTGCTTGCGGAAGGCGCGATTGTGCATGCCACGGATCCGGAAGCTATTTCGAGAACAAAGACGCTCTTCCCGATGGTGACCTATCACGACGACCCATATGAGGCTCTGCGCGGTGCGGATGCCGCGCTTGTCTGCACGGAGTGGGACGTTTTCCGCAACCTGGATTGGAAACGTGCCAAGCCAAGTATGGCGCGCGGCCTCGTCGTGGATGGCAGGAATCTCTATTCTCCAAAGCACATGCGCGAGCTTGGATTTGAATATTACTCGTTCGGCAGAGCTTAACCCAGCCTGGACCGACTCAGTGGCGCTCCGGGCGATCCTCTGATTGCGAAAGTAGGAGTGGGACTTTGCTCATCGTTAGGCAGACTTCCCTGCCGCGAATCCTTGCTTAAAGTAACTAAGGGTCAATCGCAAACCCTCTTCTAACCCAACTTTTGGTTCCCACTTTAAGATGCGCTTCGCCTTGGTAATATCCGGGCAGCGGCGCTTCGGATCATCTTGCGGAAGCGGCTCAAGAACAATCGCGGGAGCATTGTCAAACTGCGCGCGAACCCGCTCGGCAAATTCGAGAATCGTGATCTCGTGGGGGTTGCCGATGTTCACAGGCAAATGTTCCTGCGACTGCATCAGGCGGTAAATTCCTTCGATCAAGTCGGAAACGTAGCAAAAACTACGCGTCTGCTTGCCGTCGCCGTAGACAGTAAGGGCTTTCCCGGTAAGCGCCTGATGAACAAAATTTGGCAGCGCGCGGCCGTCATTGAGGCGCATCCGAGGACCGTAGGTATTGAAGATGCGGACGATGCGAGTATCCACACCATGATACCGGTGGTAAGCCATGGTCATCGCTTCGGCAAAGCGCTTCGCTTCGTCGTAGACACCGCGCGGCCCAATCGGGTTTACGTGGCCCCAGTATTCTTCATGCTGGGGCGAAATTTCCGGGTCGCCATAGCATTCGCTTGTCGAGGCCAGGAAAAACTTTGCCTTTTTGGCAAGCGCAAGTCCGAGCGCGTTGTGCGTGCCGAGCGCGCCCACCTTGAGAGTCTGGATGGGTAGCTTGAGGTAATCAACAGGGCTCGCTGGCGAGGCAAAGTGCAACACATAGTCCACCGGCCCTGGCACGTCGATGTATTTCGAAACGTCGCATCGCGCGATGCGAAAATTGGCATGCTTCAGGAGGTGCCCGACGTTCGAATCCACCCCCGTCACGAGATTATCGAGAACCAACACTTCCCAACCCTCGGCAATCAGGCGATCGCAAAGATGCGATCCGAGAAATCCGGCCCCTCCCGTCACAACCGCCTTCATGACCCCTCCCGAAAATAACAGTTGATTAGTTTAGCCTGCGCCTGGCTGATTGACCACATCCCTGGCTGAGGATACGATGCGCGCCACCCGGTGAGAGATCGCGCGGCTATGGCATCCGAGACGAATACAGAGACCCACCCGGCTGAAGCATTGGCGAACAAGCCGGATTGCGCTTGGCTTCGCCGGAATAGTATTACTCGGCGCCGCGGTCTTTCTTCTTGGCGTGGGCCGATGGCTGGTGGTAGAAGACCCGCTCGAAAAGGCTCAGGCCATCGCGGTACTTAGTGGGCGCATGCCGCTGCGCGCCATGGAAGCCGCGAAATTATATCGCGAGGGGTACGCACCAGAAGTATGGCTAACTCGTTCCACGGAACCTGGTGCAACACTCGATGCGATGGGGATCCCGTACGTTGGCGAAGAGTTTTACAATTCGCGAGTGTTGATGCACGAAGGCGTACCAGCAGACGTCATCCGGGTGCTTCCGCCTCCGATTGTCAACACGGCGGATGAAATCGCAGTCGTTTCCGCAGCGCTCGAGGAAGAAAAGGGCAAGAGCGTGATCATCGTGACAAGTAAAGTGCACACGCGGCGCGTGCGAATCCTGTGGCATCGGCTCGCCGCAGGCCGCGGACGAGCGATTGTACGCGCCGCATCCGGCGACCCTTTCGAACCCCGGCGATGGTGGCGTTCGACTGGCGATGCGCTCGACGTTGTTCGAGAAGTCCTCGGCATCCTGAATGCCTGGGCCGGAATGCCGCTGCGCCCCGCGAGCTAGAAATTCAGAAGAAAAAGAATCGTTTGCGCCGCGGCGCGCCGGTGGTTTCCGGTAGCTGAGGAACATGCGGAAGGTCGCGTCCCTCAAATGCCGCCATTGGATTTTCAACGAAGAGAGCGCGGGCCTTTTCTTCTCCAAATTGTTCACGAACAAGATCGAATGCAGGGCGGAGCTTAAGCGGCCGGCCGCGCGTATTGTGCGCATCGCTGGCCACAAAGTGGACCAATCCGTCGCCCAGCCAGCGCCATGCATCCTTCTGCGCGCCGGAGCCAAAAACTCCTGTCAGTGAGCCCGCCGTCACCTGGATGAAGCAGCCGAGACGAACCCACTTGGCGAGACGCTCCGTCTGCAGGCGCAGGATGGCGTTGCGTTCCGGATGAGTGATTACCGGCCTGAGTCCCAAGAGCTGAATCTCATGCAGCGTCTGGTCCATGGCAGGCGGAATCGAATACTCGTTAAATTCGACGAGCAAGTAGTCATGCTGATTGATGCAGAAGCGTGGGGCGTCGGCGCGCAACGCGGCCAGATTTTCAGGATTTAGATGAAAATCACAACCCGTGGCCAGTTTCAAACCGTCGCCGATTTTCGCTCGGAGTTCGTCTCGAAGTTCTTGCACGCGCACATAGTCAAAAGCGTATCGGTTGCTCGAATGCGGCGTCGCGACAACATGCGTAATTCCATCCGCAATCGCGGATTCTGCCATCGCCAGCGAAACCTCGATGCTGTCCGGGCCGTCATCGATCCCCGGCAGAATATGACAGTGCACATCGATCATGGTCTTCGCATACTCCCTAGTGCCACCAGGCGGAAACGGCCTGCCAAGCGCCGAGCACAAACATCATACCGGCAAAAACTTTTCGCATCCTTGTGGGATGAAGCCGCTTAGCCAGCCGGCTGCCCAGGATGCCTCCGGCGAAAACGCCAGGAATCAGGAGCAAACCGGTTTGCCAGGAAACGTAATCCGCCTTGGCGTACGCAAGAAATGCCAGCAGGCCCGTCGGCGGAATCAGCGCGATCAAACTTGTACCCTGCGCGCGATGCTGCTCAAACGCAAAAAATAGCGCTAAGAAGGGGACCAGGAGAACTCCGCCTCCGATCCCAAACAGCCCTGAAGCGACGCCGCAAACACATGCCGCCACAAATATGCCTGAACCACGCACCGGGATATCAGCCACGGGCTGGCTCCTTACCTGCGGGAGACGTCGTTTGGTTCTGGGGCTGCGGTTTTTTCCAGAGAAGCAACGCGGCCATCACAAGAAAGCAACCGAACAATCCCTTGAGCTGCCTTGAAGGCAGGGGAACAGAAATCAATCCACCGAGGTAACCGCCTGCCAGCATTCCCAAAGCGCACAGAATGCCAGCCGCCAAATCCACCTGTCCCTGCTTCCAGTATTCGCGCAACGCACCTAGCCCCAACGGAGGAAGGAGTATGAACAGTGAAGTGCCTTGAGCCATGTGCTGGTCCATGTGCAGAAGGTATACAAGCGCCGGCACCAGCACCACGCCGCCGCCGATGCCCAGCAAGCCGACAAGCACACCCACACCGAGCCCAAGCAGGAGGACGATAAGTGTCATCGCGGAATGTCGGCTGCATTCTGGGTTTTTTTTCTCGTCGCAAAATGCATCGCTTCTATCTTCGCGCGTCTTGCAGCAAGCCGCAACCGCTCTTGAACAAGCGGTAACATGCTGAACAACCGCGTTTTTTTGTTCGCGTAGAACCTGCTATATTGATGTGTCTTTGCCCAATCGGCCGAATGGCCTGCTATATCCCCAAAAATGACGAGGAGAGCGACGTAACTCATGCCAATAGACCGGAAACCCGAATTCTTCAAAGGCGCTCAATTGAAAGTCGCCATCATTGGCTGCGGATATGTTGGGCTGCCGCTGGCCCTGCGTTTCGCGGAAGCAGGACACAAAGTCACCGGATTTGACACCGATCCCAACAAAGTGAACATGCTAAACGCAGGCAGGTCTTACATCGAGCACATTCCGCAAACGAAGATTCAGCAGTTCGTCAATTCCAGGCACTTCAGCGCGACCACGGATTTCGCGCGTCTCAAGGAGGCCGACGCCATTATTATCTGCGTTCCAACGCCTCTCGATGAGCGCAGGGAACCGGATCTGTCCTACGTCGAACAGACCGCCATTTCCATCCAGCCCCATCTCCAAAAGGGTCAGCTGGTTGTCCTTGAATCCACCACCTATCCAGGTACCACCGAGGAGCTCGTCCTCCCTATCCTCGAGAAGAGCGGCCTCCATTGCCCGATCGCGGCCGGTCCAGAAAACGAAAACATCCCCTGCGATTTCTTTCTCGCGTTCTCTCCTGAGCGAGAAGATCCAGGCAACAAACAGTTCGGGCTGGCGCAAATTCCCAAAGTCGTCGGTGGCGTGAATCCGCCAAGCGGACGTGCCGCGCAATCGATCTACGCGCAGGTTGTCGCGCGTGTCGTCCCGGTTAGCTCGACCCGGGCCGCGGAAATGGCCAAGCTACTTGAGAACATCTTTCGCTGTGTCAACATCGCGCTGGTCAACGAATTGAAGATGCTCAGCCTGCGCATGGGAATAGATATTTGGGAAGTGATCGACGCGGCCGCGACAAAACCCTTCGGCTTTATGCCGTTTTACCCCGGCCCCGGACTGGGTGGACACTGCATTCCGGTCGATCCGTATTACCTTTCCTGGAAGGCGCGCGAGTTCGACTTCTCCACGCGTTTCATCGAACTGGCCGGCGAAGTCAACACCGCAATGCCTTATCACGTGGTGGACGCTGTCGCCGCAGCTCTCAACGAGCACAAAAAGAGTCTCAAGGGAGCGAAGCTGCTTATCCTCGGCGTGGCTTACAAAAAGGATGTCGATGACCTACGCGAATCGCCGACGCTGAAAATCATGCAACTCCTTCAGCAGCGCGGCGCGAACCTCGAATATAACGATCCTTACTTTCCGCAGCTTCACAAAATGCGGCACTATAATTATGAAAATATGAAGTCCGTCCCGCTAAATGCCCAAACACTGGCAAGTTATGACGGGGTCGTTATCGCGACGGATCACTCGAGCTACGATTACGTGGCGATTGTAGACGCTGCCAAGCTGGTTGTGGACACGCGCAACGCCACGCGCCGGGTCATGCGTCATCGCGACAAAATCGTTCTCTGCTAGGCGCTGATGGCCTCACACGCCGAAGAAATCCGACGGCAACTCGAGGAAAGCGCTCGCGTAAAACAGAGCTTTTCTGATGATCTTGTCGGATGCATCGGGCATTTTGCTGAAAAAAGTGCGGCGGCGCTTCGCAACGGCGGAAAAATCGTCTTCTTCGGAAATGGCGGGAGCGCAGCCGACGCGTTACACCTCGCGGCGGAACTTGTCGTGAAGTTGCGGTCCGATCGCCCTGGCCTCGCTGCGCTGGCGCTCACCACCAACCCATCCGTCCTCACCGCAGCGGGCAATGACTACGGATTTGAGCGCATTTTTTCCAGGCAAATCGAATCGCTTGTCGCTCCACAGGACATACTTGTGGCTCTATCGACCAGCGGGGCGAGCCCGAACATTGTTCGTGGAGTGGAGGCGGGCCGGGCGCGTAGCGCGTATCTCGTCGCGTTTACAGGTGAAACCGGCGGGGCGCTCGCCGGGAAAGTAGATCTTCTGCTGAACGTACCCTCTCAAGATCCTCAGCGAATCCAGGAAGCCCATATCACGATTGGACATATTGCCTGCACGTTGATCGAGCAACTGGTCACACCGTAGCGCTCGGCGGCTCATGGCTGTCACGCCCACGCTTCCCGGGGATGTTTGAGGACAGCATTAAGTTGGGGCAGTCCGATCACGACCTTCTACTTGACTCGCTGCAACTCCACCCTGGCCGTCGCAACAGGCATTATCGCCTCCAGCAGCACCGGCGTGCGCGCGACGTTGTTTGCGAGATAGATCGTGAAATGGGCATCTTTCATCTCTTCGGCGTTTTCATAAACGCGAATTTCGATCTTCGAAGTCTTATAACTTCCGGCAGGCACTGTGACTGCCTCACCCGAACCTACCAGCTTCGCCCGCACGTCGTACAGTTTGTGCCCATCGTAAACGGGGCATCGCACTTCCGCTGTCTTCGCCCAATCCACGCTTCGCAAGTATTCCAGCATGCCGAGCGGATCACGCGTTCCGGGAAGAACGCGAGCTTCGGTGGCATTCGCGGGAGCCGCCTCTTTTCCCGTGGCCGTCAAGCGCTGAATGGAATCTACTTTCTCTCCACGCTCATTCAGGTGCATTTCGTACTGGAGGCTCGTCATCGTGGCGGCATCACTGTAGGAATCGAATTGATCATCGAGCACGAACACCATGCGAAGCGGGTTTTGCGTGTGCGCGAAGGCTTGTAGGTGCCATGCATTCTTGCCGAAGAAGTCTTTGCGCGCACCCACTTGCAACCTTAGACTGGCCACATCGCTCAGGTTTGCGACATTCGCCGTATACTCGAGCACTTCGCCGCCTCTCAGAGGCAGTCCGCCATCCGCCACGGGCTCGCTGCTCTTGTTCGGTGCCGAAGCGAGCGAACCCTCAGTTGGGGGGATCGTGGGGAGTTCTGCGCCTGGCACTCCCATCGGTTCCGAAGCGTGTGTGGACTCCGACGCTCGCGCCTGTCCATCACTGCGTTCCCGCAGCCAGAAGTAGTACGCTGCGCCACACCCCAGCGCCGCAATTGCCGCGATGCCGATTGCTTTCTTGATGCTCATGCTCGTTGCGCGACCTGCACGGGAAACTGTGCTTTTCTTTTGGCCTTCCGTCGTACAATACGAATTCGTGCGCGGTGGCCTGGCAAAGTCCGCCGGAAACTACCCGTGAACTCTGAGGTTACCAAAACGCGACGCTCGCGTCTTGCTGGCGCCGCGTCAATGACCGGGACGGCACTCCGCCGCTCACGGTTTTCGATTGAGGAGGAATTCCAGAATGCGCTACCTCGTCACGGGCGGCGCCGGTTTTATCGGCTCGAACACGGTGGACGAACTCGTGCGGCGCGGCCACAGCGTGGTTGTGCTCGACGACCTTTCCTCTGGCAAAGAGGATAACCTTGCCGAGGTCCGAAACAAAATCACTTTTATGAAGGGCAGTATCACGGACATCGAGGTTGTTCGCAAGGCCATGCATGAGGCCGAGTACGTGTTGCACCTCGCCGCGCGTACTTCCGTCCCTCGTTCCGTCAAGGATCCCATCGAAACAAACAAAATCAACATCGATGGCACGCTTAACGTCCTCGTCGCCGCGCGCGACGCCAAAGTGAAGCGCGTGGTCTTCGCCGCATCTTCTTCCGCCTACGGCGAAACTCCGACGCTGCCCAAGGTCGAAACCATGCAACCGGCGCCCATATCGCCCTACGGCGTCACCAAATATGTCGGCGAGCTCTATGCGCAAACGTTTGGCCGCTGTTATGGCCTCGAAAATGTTTCTCTCCGCTACTTCAATATTTTCGGTCCGCGCCAGGATCCTGGCTCGCCGTACTCGGGCGTATTGGCAAAATTCTGCACGTCTTTTCTGGAACAGACGCAGCCCTCTATATTTGGCGACGGCGAACAATCCCGCGACTTCACCTACGTCGAAAACGCCGTGCAGGCCAACCTCCTCGCCTGTGAAGCGCCTAACGTTTCGGGCAAAACGTTCAACGTGGGAACAAGCGGCCGTTTTACGCTGAATCAGACGCTTCAGCTCCTCGGGACGATTTCCGGCAATAAACTCGAAGCGAAGTACGAGCCGCCCCGCGACGGCGACATTCGCGATTCGCAAGCCGATATCACGCAAGCGCGAGAATTCCTCGGCTACGATCCACAAATCAGTTTTGAAGAGGGTCTGAAACGAACTTATGAGTGGTATCAATCTTCACAGACTAAAGCCGAAGCAAAACCCAAAGAGTGAACGGGTACTTAAAATGGTGGCGGAAGGGCTCGTGACCGGAAGCCCGTCCGCGCCACGCACTTTTTAAGAGCGACTTGTACTTTACGGATTCACTGTCTTTCCGTAGCTTAACGGCTCTCCCGCCTTGGGCTGGTCGAAATTCCAGAAGTAGAGAGGCTCAAGCTTTTTCTGCTCCGGCCAGACTTGATCCAGCGTGTCGCCCACAAATAGTTCTCCGTTTTTCATTACCCAGTGAATCGTATTCGTGTTGTGAATGTCCTCCAGCGGGTTCTTGTCCAAAATCACCAAATCCGCCAGCTTGCCCGGTTCGATGGAACCGAGATCCTGCGGTCGTCCCACGATTTTCGACCCATTCAGCGTAGCGCACCGCAGCACTTCAAGCGGCGTCATTCCTCCGCTCGCGAGCATCCACATTTCCCAGTGATACCCGAGCCCCTGCAGTTGACCGTGGCTGCCCACTCCCACAAGTCCGCCCGCTCTCGAAAGCTTTGCCATCTGAGCGGCAAGTTTTGGAAACTCGTACTCGTCCTTACGGAACCAGTCCGGCCGCCGGTTGGTCTTTTCATCGATGAGATTGTGCGGCGTGAAATGGTTCAGCTTCGCGTTGTCGTGCACATCGGTGTTCTCAAACCAGTATTCCTGGCCGAATGGGCCGCCATAGTTGACGATGAGCGTAGGCGTCTCCGCGATTCCGGATTGCGCGAAGATCTGCAGCACGTCCTTGTATAGCGGAGTGATGGGCAACGTGTGCTCATTGCCGTGGAAGCCGTCGATGACGTGAGTCAGATTCAGCTTCAAGTCCAACCCGCCCTCGGTCGTCGGCATCATTTCCAATTCTTTCGACGCTTGCACCATGAACTGCCGCTGTTTGCGGTTGCCCACGATATAGCTCTTGATGTTGTGGGTGCCGTAATACTTTCTGTATTTTGTAAGTACGCCCTTCACTTCTTCCATCGACTGGAAATTGTTATCGGAAAAGACGCCCGGCCCCGTGGAAAACGCGCGCAAGCCAATGATGTCGCCGCTGTCCACCAGGTCCTGGTAAGCAAACATGTCGTTCGTGCTGGTTTGCACGTCGAGCCCGGCAGTCACGCCGTAAGCGAGATTGGCCAAAAACGCCCAATTCTGCGTGTCGAGAATGCCGCGTTTAATCTCAAACCAGTGCGCGTGAGTGTCAACAAAGCCGGGCACAATCGTTTTTCCGGCGACGTCGAACACTTTGGCGCCCGCCGGCACGCTGCCCTTCGTCCCAACGCTCTTGATGCGGTTGTCCTCGACTACGATGTCCGCATTCTTCAGGACCTCATCGCCTTTCATTGTCACGACGGTCGCGCCCCGCAACACAATGGTTCCCTTCGGAGTCTTCCGCGGAACTTCCAGGTCAACCGCAATTTCCTGGACGTTCTTCTCTTCTTCCTTTAGCTTCTTCGCTTCTTTTTTCTCGTCCTTTTTTTCCTCTTTGCTCACGTCCGCCGATGGTGCTCCGGCTTCTTTTTCTCGGCCTCCTTCTTCTCGGCCTCCTTTTTTTCCTCCTCCTTCGTCGGTTCGAAAGAGATGGCGCTTAGCGGCTCGCGGAAAAGACTGGCTCCGACGGCCCATGTGATGGTTTTCCCGTCATCCGCCCAATTGAAATAATCGGCCCCGATATCCGTCAGCCGCCTCACCGGCACCGACGGTGACGAAACGTTAACTACCGGCGCCTCGCCACCCACCACGGGCATCGCAGTCACGAACAGTTGATTCATCACATGCGCCAGCACCCACTGCCCGTCCGGACTGGCCTGCACGTCGTCCGCGGGAGTAGGTTCCTCAGCAAAATAACCGCCCTGCCCCTTCACTTGGATATGCGTACGGCGATCCGTGCCGTCAAAGCGCACCGAAACAAGCCCCTGCGGCGTATTGAGGTAAATCCTGTCTTTGTCGTGCGTGAAGTGCGGCGAGCCTGCTCCGCGCGCCGGCAAAATCAAATTCGCCTCGCCACCGGCCGCGGGAATCCAAATTAGGTCGGCGTTTCTCGTTTGACCGCCGTCGAATTGGCTTCTTTCGCGGTCATAAACATTCCCGCGCAACGCCACGATGCGGATTCCATCTGGCGACCAGACCGGATTGCTGTACACCCCCGCCGACTTCGACAATTGTTGCGGCGTTCCACCCGAAGCCGCCACCTTCCAGAGTTGTCCGCCTTCGTTCGACCAGGTCACGTAAACGATGGAACCCCCGTCCGGCGACCATGCAGGTTGGAACTCGCGGGCGTTCCCGCCCGTCAGACGCTGTGGCTTTCCGCCAGGAATATCCATGGTGTAAAGATGTGTCATCGCGGAGAAAACCATCTTCTTGCCATCAGGAGATTCGACTGGACCCTGGATCAGACGCACCTTCAAGGGGCCTTGCTCCACCCTCTGCGGAAAATCCAGTTTCGGTCCCAGGTCTTGAGAAACCTGCGCTGTAAATGGAATTATTGTCTCCGTTCCGGTCGCGAGGTTCAGCCTCCGGATTTTTCCGTCCTGGTTGTAAACGATTTCCTTGCCATCCGGCAGGAATGCATACCCCGGAAAAAGATCGCGTGTGAACCGGGACTCCTGATCATCCCGCGTGATCGGATATCTCACCCAGTGATCTTCGCCCGTTTGCAGATTGCGCAACCGCAGCCCGCTCTCCGTCTCGTATCGCGTCACATAGAGAAGCTGCGTGCCATCCGGGGAGAGTACCGGCCGGAAGCTGCTCTCGGCCTGTTCCAGCAAAATGTCTTCGTCACCGGTCTTGCGGTCCCGCCGGGCGACTTGCCATAGCGGAAATTGCGCGTTGTACTCGAACCCACCCTGCCGCTTCGCATAGTAGAGATACTTGCCATCCGGGGAAGCCACAGCTCCAATCGCGTTGCCGCGCTCGCGCCGCGGCGTCGTTGGCGTCGGCTTCGCTTTCGTGACTTGCACACCGGAGCCGCCATTCACGTGATACATCCAACTTTCGAACGTCGTGATGCCGAAGCCCGCCTTCGAAACAAATATGTAGTTCCCATCCGGCGACCAACTCGGTGAAGCAAATTCGTTGTTGGGATCTTTTGAAACCTGCTTCACACCGCTGCCGTCCGTGTGCATCACCCAAATGTTTTCGCTGCCTTCGCGGTCGGAAATAAACGCGATCCACTTTCCATCGGGCGAAAACTTGGGCTGGCTATCAAACGCCATGCCTCCATCAACCAGCTTGGCTGTCCCGCCTTCGATCGGCAGCGTATAGATGTCGCCTAGCAGTTCGAAAACGATGGTTTTCCCATCCGGCGAAACATCCAGCGACAGCCACGTTCCCTCGTCGGTCGTGAACTCGATTTTCCGCGTGGGCTTCAGCGGCAGCCCCTTCTTTTCGTCCTTTTTCTCGTCTTTCTTTTCCTCTTTCTTGTCTTGCTTGTCTTGCGCCGAAGCATCCTGCGACTTCGCGTCTATGGGCCGTCCAAATCCGCTAAGGATCACTGCCGACACTACAAACCACGCGGCCAGACCGCGCAGGCTGAGATGCTTCGCGTTCATGCTCTTTCCTCCGTCGTTTCTTTTTTCGTCCGACTTATTGGTCTACGTAATTGGCTGGCCGCGGGCAAGCGGTCGGCCGGATTGCCGCTCGATTCTGCAAACTTAGACGTAAGCTCGCCCAGACTGTTTCGCAAAAAAGAAGCGGCTCCCGCGAGCACTGTAACCGAGGAAGCGAGCCCGGCCGGGAAGAATTCCTGCGAATTTCCCGCGCAACCTCGGGAGAACAGTAAGACATCGAAAACTGCCAGTTCCGCCCGGCTTATGTCTCGTCCGACTCCGCTTCTCCTCCTCGGCCAGGCCGCTGCTGCGGCTGCACAGGCACAATGTGCGGTATCCCGGCGTCATTCATCTTCTTGTTCAGCGCCGGCAAGTCCTCTTCCGCAATTTTCTTTACCTGTGCCGACGCATCACTCAGGAGCGGCGGAAGTTCCGCCAGCTTATCCTTCTGTTGACCTCCAGGCGCTGCCCAGAATCCATCCAGGTCCCTCAGCAATCCCTGGACCTGCTGTGGCAGTGGTTCGGGCTTCCAGACAAACGGCGGCCCCGCATTTCCGAGTCCTTCGCGCTCGCGCACGTACTTCTCCGCGACCGCATCCACCTTCTTCTGCAGTTCCTCGGCGGCCTTCTGTATTTCCTCTGGAATCTTTGGCATTTCCGGCTTGCCGGCATCCTTCTTCCATTGCTCTCTTGCCGTCTTCAGCCCTTCCTTGATTCCTTCGATAGTTTTTCTGTCCTTGTCCGCGGTCTTGGCCAGCGCATAGAGCTGTTCGATGGCATCGCGCCGCGCCGCACGGTCCGTCGCAGACATTTGCATCCGAGGATCATCTTCCACAACGACCTTTTGCGTCGCCTCTTTGCTCCCCGCCTTGATCTTGATGGTGTACTCGCCAGGCTCGACGAGCGGTCCCCGCGGCCCAAAATCAAAACCGGCCGCAGCGGCCTCAACTTGTTCCGGTGTCGGAACTGCCGGCGAATTCCACCGCAAATCCCAGTTCGTTCGATTTACTCCAGCTTTGCCCGGCCCATCCAGCTCCCGCACCAGCTTGCCGTCCTTGTCATAAACACTGATCTTTGCCTTGCCTTCTTTCTTCGCAGCTTCTTCGGTTTTCGCTTCTTGGTCAGTGGCCGCAGTTTCTTTCTTTTCCTTGTCTTTGTCTTTTTCATCTTTAGCGGTCTTCGGCGCCTCAGGCGGCAAAGCTTCCTTCAGGTAATAATTCAAAATCGCGCCGTACGGCGGATTCTTCGCGGTAAACATCTTCTGCCCCGCGCTCCACCTGCGTTGCCGCAAGTCCCACAGCGTCGCTGGCCGCGGACTGAAAAGCGTCAAGTCAGAATTGGCCACGCCTGCGTCGAACTTCTCGATCGGCGCAATGTCATCAAAAATCCAGATCGACCGCCCGTGCGTCGCCAGCACTAGGTCGTTCTGCTCCGCTTGGATCTCGATATCATCCACAGGCACCGTCGGAAGATTATTCTTCAACGCCGTCCAATTGCCGCCGCGATCCCAGGACACCAGGAGTCCAAACTCTGTTCCCGCAAAGAGCAGGTTTGCGTTCCTGGGGTGCTCGCGCACGACGTGCACGGTCCCTGCCGAATCCGGAATCCCGTTGCGGATCGCCTTCCAGCTCTCTCCGTAATCCGTCGTCAGAAAAATGTACACGCTGTAGTCGTCGCTGCGGTGCCCGTCGAACGTCACGTACGCCGTCCCCTCACCGTACTTCGACGCCACCACGCGGCTGACATAAGTGCCCTTCGGCACTCCCGGTACCCGCGGCGCGACATTCTTCCAATTCTTTCCACCGTCGCGGGTCACTTGGACGTTTCCATCATCCGTTCCTACCCAAAGTACGTCTGCCTTCAGCGGCGATTCGCTCAAAGTCGTGATCGTCGGGAATTCCTCGACGCCGTCGTGCCGCGACAACGTATTCTTGTCCGGCACCTTGCCGAAGATTTGCAATTTGTTGCGGTCCACGCCTGTGGTCAAGTCGCCGCCCAGCCGCGTCCACGAATCTCCTCGATCCGTCGACTTAAACAGATAATTTCCTCCGTAATAAATCGTCTTGTGATCGTGCACCGAAACCGCCATCGGCGAATTCCACTGAAAGCGGTAGTGCGGCTCGCCGGCCTTGGCTTGCGGCATGATTTCCCGCTGCTGCCCGGTGTGCGCGTCGCGCCTCGAAATATGGCCGTCCTGCGATTCGGTATAAACAATCCACGGTTCGACGTTATCGATCTCCGCATAGAACCCGTCGCCACCCGGCATCAGCGTCCAGTCCTCATTCGTGATACCGTCGCGCGCCAAAGACATGCTCGGCCCGCACCAGCTTCCGTTGTCCTGCAACCCGCCGCAGATTTGGTATGGTTTTTCGTTATCCAATCCGACTTCGTAATACTGCCCGATGGCGATCGTGTTGATGAAGTCCCACGTCCGCCCGTTGTCATAGCTCCAGTGAACTCCCCCGTCACACCCGGTGATGACGTGATTCGAATCCGCCGGATCGATCCACATCGCGTGAAAGTCCCCGTGGATGCCCTTTATCCGCTGCGTCGAAAATGTCTTACCTCCATCCTCCGAGTAAAACATCTGCGCCCCAAGCTCCCAGATTCGCAGATCATTGTTGGGGTCGATCCGAATTTGGCTGTAGTACGAAGGCCGCGGGTTGGTGTCTCCCATCTTCTTCCACGTTTCGCCTTTGTCTTCGCTTCGATACGTTCCGCCTTTTTCGTGCTGCACGATGGCATACACGACGTTCGAATCCTTGCGGTAAATATCCAATCCGATTCGTCCGGTATCGCCGCCGTTTTCATACGGCAGTCCTTTCGTCAATTTCTTCCACGTCGCTCCGCCGTCCGTCGTTTTGTAAATCGCGCTGCCGGGCCCGCCTCCGTTGAATCCAAATGGGGTCCGCCGCCGCTCATACGCCGCGGCGTACAGCGTGTCCGGACTCTCCGGATCCATGGCGATATCGCTCACACCAGTGTCGTCATTGATTTTCAGCACCTGGTTCCACGTCTTCCCGCCATCCGTCGTTTTATAAACGCCCCGCTCCGCATTCGGTCCCCAAAGATGCCCGAGCGCCGCCGCGTAAACTACCTCAGGATTCTTCGGATGGATCACGATTCGCCCGATATGGTGCGTCGCCGACAGCCCCATCTTTTGCCACGTCTTACCGGCGTCCAGCGACTTATAAATTCCGTCTCCCCACGATGAGCTCTGTCTGTTGTTGGGCTCGCCCGAGCCGACCCACACTACCGCGGGATCCGACGGTGCAATGGCAATGTCTCCGATCGTCGACACGCCTTCCTTATCAAACACGGCCTCCCATGTCGTGCCATTATTCGTCGTTTTCCACACCCCGCCCGATGCTGTTCCCACATACACGATGTTTGGATTGCCCTCGACCACGGCGAAATCGTCAATCCGCCCGCCCATCACAGCCGGCCCAATCTCGCGAAACTCGAGATTCTTCAGCTTGTCGGTGGCGCTTGACTGTGCCGCCGCTCCACCTGGCGTCACCATCGCCAATCCCACACAAAATAGCCCTGCGGTCAGAACGACCCTCAATGCAGACAAAGCTCGACGCATTTTCTTCCCCCTAGTGTGCAAGGCCGGGCATCATACCTCCTCAATGCCACGGCGCGCATCAATTGTTTCTGGAAAGGCCAATCAGCCCGTGTTCAGAGAGACGCGCCACACTGACTCCGCGTTTCGTTCTGCTGCTTTCAGCATCGGAACGCCCTTACGCGCCGTGCTGCGAATCGTCCCTCTCGGCTCGGCTACACATCCCCGCATCCGCATGCTAGGCTATCCAACTGTTTTCATCGAACAAATGTTCTGCGTGAATGGTCACTCTCATGCCCGGATTGCATCTCCGCTCCGGTTCATTCTGTTGCTCACGGCTCTTCTCTTTTCTCTCTGCGGCCCGGTCCTGCCTGTTTCCTCCGCGCAGCAAATCCGCCTGCACGCCGGCAAAGGCGGTGACGTCGAGATATGGTCTCGAGGCCCGCAACAGAAACGCGGCGATCTCTTTATGGCTGACGGTGACGTGGACATTCATTTTGGGGACGAGCGCCTTCAAGCTGACCACGTTGAGTACAATGAAAAAACGACCGAATCCCTCGCCCGCGGACATGTCCGGTTCGATTACAACAACGAACACCTCGAAGCCGAAGAAGCCCACTACAATGTCAGCACGGGGCATGGCAGCTTCACCAACGTTCGCGGAACCGTAAAAATCGAACGCCGCGCCAATCCCCTGATTCTGATTTCTCAGAATCCTCTTTATTTCCAGGCGCAAGAGGTCGAACGCTTCCCCGGCGACGTCTATCTCGTCCGCCGCGGGTGGATTACCATTTGCGAGCCGGAGCACCCCACGTGGCAGTTTTACGCGCCCCACGCCCGTATTCGTCTCGATAAGAGCGTGGCTCTCGTCAACGCCAATTTCCGGCTCTTTCGCGTACCTCTCGTGTGGCTGCCCTACGCCACCGCCCCGGCCGGTGAAAAAATTCGTCAGTCCGGAATCCTTCTGCCCGTGATTAGCCAAAGCAACACCAAGGGCTTTGTCCTCGGGGATGCCCTGTACTTGGCTCCCCGGCCTTGGTGGGATGCCACCATGGGCGCCGAGCTGCTCACCAAACGCGGGTCCGCCCAGCGCGGCGAATTCCGCGCGCGACCGTTCGAGAACACTTCTATCCACTACACATACTTTGGCGTGATTGACCGCGGCCTTATGCTGCCCGGGCCGAACGGCGCGACCATTGTCGAGAAGCAAGGCGGCCACCAGCAGCAACTGGAAGTTCAGTCTCTGCTTGCGGATAACTGGCGCTTTGTTGCCGACATCAACGAACTCACCTCCCTCACCTTCCGCCTCGCCTTCGCCGACGCTTTCGGTGACGCTATCACCTCCGAAGTTCGCAGTGCTACGTTCCTCAGCAATAACTTTCGGGGATTCAGTCTCAACTTCGCGGCCGTGGCCGACAAAACGTTCCTCAGCATTCCGATTACATCTGCCACCACCGGTGTCACGACTCCGGCAGTCAGCGTCTCGCTGCGTAACGCTCCGGAGGCTCGCTTCGGCTCCGTCGAGCAAGCCCCCTGGCAAAATCTTCCCGTCTATTTTTCTTTCGACGCCATTGCCGGTGCCCTGCACCGCCAGGATGACACTCCACTCAATACGCCAGGATTCGTGCCCCGTACCGAGTTTGTCCCAAAGGTCACCGTTCCCCTCCACTTCGGCGCCTGGCTCGGCGTCACCACTTCCGCCGCGTTCCGCACTACGTACTATGGCGACTCTTACAATTCGGCGGGACAACTGAGCGGGCAATCAATCACGCGCAATACCGGGGAACTAACAGTAGAGCTCCGTCCTCCTGCGCTTGAACGCTTTTTCGACCGTTCCTCTCTCCAAAAAGACAAGCCTCGCAAGAGGTACAAGCACTCCATCGAGCCTGCGGTCACCTACCGCTTTGTCACCGGCGTGAACAACTTTGCGGAATTTATCCGCTTCGACTCCGATGCCACTCTCAGCAACACCAACGAAGTCGAATACGGCCTCACTCAACGGCTCTTCACCAAAATCGGCGACGACCAGCCCCAGGAGCTGCTCTCCTGGAGCATCTTCCAAAAACATTATTTTGATCCGACATTCGGTGGCGCCATCGTGGATGGGCAGCGCAACGTTCTCGAGGCCTTCAATTCCATCTCGCCCTTTGCCTTCGCTTTCGGTCCCCGCAACTGGTCTCCTATCGTCAGTGATTTCAAGATCACTCCCGGCGGTCGTTACGACCTTGAGCAGATTCTCCAATACGACCCTCAAATCGAGCGCCTCATCAGCGTTGGCACGCTCCTGAAAATAAAGCCTTACCGTGAATTCTTCGCTACTACCGCCTACTTCCGCCTGAATGACAACCCCGTCCAGGCCGATTTTCCTGTCCCGCTGCCTCCAGGATTTGTCCCCTTTCAACAGCCGCTCTCCAACCAGGTCCGCGCGCTCTTCGGTTACGGCAACTTGACGCGCAAAGGATTCAATTTCACCACGGGAATTAGCTACGATTTCACAAACCAGACCCTGCAAAACCAGCTCGTGCAAGTCAGTTACAACGGAGGGTGCTGCGGCCTCGCTATCGAGTACCGCCGCATCAACCTCGGCCAGGTACGCACGGAAAATCGTTTCTCCGCAACATTCATCATCGCCAACATCGGCTCCTTCGGTAATCTCCGCCGCCAGGAACGCATCTTCTAGCTTTTTGCGTCTTGTATCTCTCTCTTTCCGTTGTTCGCCCGCTCTTCCTCCCCGCGACTGCGTTTCCGATAAGCCGACGAATCAGGACTTGGCCGGCACTTTGCTTATTACTCGCGTTCGACCTTCCTGTGTTTTTCTTCGCACAGCCGTTCGGCATTTGCGTGCAATTGCTGAAGCACGGTTTCCAGCCGATCGATGTCGATGTTCAGCACTCCCTCAAAGAACTGGGCTCGAACTTCCTCGAAGCGGGCCTTCAAGTGCGGTGCAACCCGGCGCCCTCTGTTTGTCGTCTTGATGATCGATAGTCTGTGATCGCGCGGATTGCTTTCGCGTGATAAAAAGCCGTTGGCCTTTAGTCTGTCAACGAACCGCGTAATTTTCGCTTTGTCCCTGCCGATGGCCGTGGCTAATTGTCCTGCGGAAGTCTCGCCCGCGTCGGCACAGTGCAGGAGCACCCCCGCTTCCTGAGCCGTCATCCCGAACTCGCTGAAGCATCGGTCGAGTGCTCTCTGCAGCCTTATGCTGGTGCGAAACAACCGCGATATGGAATGTTCCGCCTGCCATCCTCGAATGCCGGAGTACTTCGACTCAGACTTCTCTCCATTTCCGAGGGGATCCCGCGGGGATCCTCCGATGTTCCGAGTCTCGTCAGTTTCCGTCCTGTGCTTGGCCATCACAATTTTGCCCGTCAATTGTGCAAGCTGCTCATGCCCATTCATCTAGAAATGGAACCCCACCTCGGCAGTCACTGCGCGGGGCGTCACGAAGTGCGTCCCGCTAAACGTGGAGAGAAAGTTGTACAGCGCCTCTTTGTTCGTCAAATTGACCACGGTAACGCGCAGACTCCACTTGTACCGGTCGCCGTGGAAGAGGTCGTCTTCACCTAACGCCAAGTCGAATAAGTTGCGCGGCGCAATTCGTGGCGGATTCTTATCGTCGTTTTCGGTTCCTGGCGCGGGGATGTTTATTCGTGTGGCCCCGAAAGGAGTCAGTCCGTTACAGCCTGCCGCCGTCAAAGGTGTTTGCACCGTCGCCCGCAAGTTTCCGCAGAAGAGACCGATCGCCGCTTGCTGGTCCCCGTCCAGAGCCAGCGCCGTCGCGAAATCTGGAACAGAGCCGGCCACGAGTCCGCTGTCATAACGCCAATTGAAGCCTGCCCACGGCCCGCGTTTCCAGGGCTGATACTGCAGATGCGTGGTCTGATTGAACTTCTCGTCGTGATCGATACGGAACACCGATCCGCTCTGGCCCACCGTCACGCCCAAGCCCCCAACTTGCGGCGGAAAATAGCGCGCCGCCACGCTGGACATCACCACCAGCGCGCTGAATCCATGGAAATTAGGCATACTTGCGCGGAGCAAGAATCCCGGAATCTTGGAGTTGTGCCAATCGATGGGGAAAGTGATCGGGGTATTGCCAAGCACACTGAAGTCGTAAGCGTTGTGTGTGTACTTCCAAATGTACTCACCGTCCATCACCAGGTATTTTCCAAACGCCTGTTGCACACCAGCATGGAACTCGTTGCGGAATCCCGCTGGCGAGTTCGCTGGCACGCACGGAATCAGCGCCGCAATCACCGCGGAGCCGCAGCCCGTCGTCGCGATGATCAGATTTTCGTTGAAAGGCGTCTCAAGTGTGCGCGCATACGAAATCCTTAACACCGTGTTGGTTGGCTTAATGTTGTAGGCGATCCCCACTCGAGGCTCGGCCTGGTTGGCGGACGAAAGCCCTCTGTACATGTCGCCTCGAATGCCCAGGTTGAACGACCACCTGCCTTTCGTGATTGTGTCTTGCACGTAAAGCGACAGCTCTTTGACGTCCGTATGCCCAAGGAACGTGAATTGGCTCCCACCGCGAGTTAGATCGATCGGCAGCAAAGTCGTGCAGGGCGCGGCCAAAGCCACGTTATTCAGAAAGCAGGGATTGCCGGCGGCGTCCGTCAGCGACGGCAGCAGCGTCGAATCGATGATGCCGAGCCGGTCATTCTCGTCAAGAAACGTCTGCTGGTAGGTTACTCCGGCCTTTATGTTGTGAATGCCTTTGACGTGCGAGATGTCCGCGCGAACACCTGTATTAGTAAGTTTGCGGTCCTGAGAAATTGTCTCCGAGTTGATGGGCCCCAGGTCCGCGAAAGGATTGTCGCTCGGATAGTAGTTATATTGGTCGCGTCGTACATAAACGCCCGCCGTAAGGAGGGTGGTCGGGCTAATAAGCCTCGTCCAGGTTGGCGCGATATTAAACGTCCCAATCTTCGAACGTTGATCGGTGTCGCCAACGTTCGTTCCCGTCGGTCCGATTACATTGAGGTTGTCGAAGGTGTTGGGGGTCTGAAACCACGAGCGCGTGTACTGAAAATTCAAATGGACGTTGTCCGCCTGCGTCACTTGATAATCCACGCGGTCGAAGACATTCATCTGATTTCCCTTGTCATGAATCGCCGTGAACTCCGGAGGATCCAGAAATCGTCCACTCTTCAATCCGTTCGCCGCGATGAAATTCCCCCACTTCTGGGTTCCGTAGGAGAGATCGAATCCCACGTTTGCCGTCCCGAAACTCCCGTAGGAAGAGGTCACCGCTCCTGTCGGCGTGGATGTTCCAAGCCCCGATTTCGTCGTCACTTTGATGATCAAGCTCGTCTTATCTCCGAATTCCGCCGGCGGCGCGCCGGAAATCACTTCGAGCGACTGAATGGAATCCGCAGGAATCTGGTTGGAAAAAACCTTGCTCGTCTGATCCGTGATCGATTGCCCGTCCACGGAAAATGAATTCTGCGCGTGGTCCCCCAAGCCGTGCATGTTCCCATTCGAATCCGCCGCCACGCCCGGTGACACCAGCGTCACCAGATTCGTCACGGACGAAGACGCGCTCTCCAGCGGCAGCCTGTCGAGAATTTCTTTGTCCACGTCGGTATGAAACGTCGATTCCGTCTCTATCAGGTCCGCGCCCTTCTCCGTCACTGTCACGCTGGTCTCTTCAGTGCCGAGCTTCAAATTAATCTCAATCTTCGCGGGAACCGATGACCGCACATCCACGTCCTGCGTATAGCCCGCGAATCCCGCCGCGTTGACAACCGTGTGGTACGTGTTGAACGGCACGTTTGTGAATTTGAAACTGCCGTCCGCCCCTGTCGTTGTTTCGCGGTGAAAACCGCTCACCACGTAGGAGATCTCCACTTTCGCGTTCTCTACCGCGCTCCCCGAGGGGTCCTTCACGACTCCTTCAATCGAACCCGAATTGCCCGACTGGGCGCGTGCTGCCGCCGAAAAAAGCAAAATAATCGCCACGAACATTGGCGTAAGCCTGCGTAAACTCTTCATTTTTCCTCCGCCCCGGTAGGGGACTCTCGTCGTAGGTGTGTGAATAGAGGCCGCCTGGAAAAATGGCGGCGGCACTGACCCAGGTAAAAGTCAGCACCAATTCGTGCGATTCGCTAGCAGGAGACTTAAATTACGCGGAAGGAGGCGCGCGAGACGCGCGGTGCAGAGAAACGGAATTGCTCGGCGCAACGTGTGGGGGAAGAGAGGAAAATCGGGCGATCAGCTCGGGAGCGGCAACGAGGTCCAGACCAGCCGCAGCCAGCGCGGGCATGTGCAGCGTCTGGCAGATATGGCAGGCGGTTTCCGGGCCATTCGTATGGCGGTGGAGGATGCTGCCGCCCGCCGCGAAATACAGCAGCACGGCGCACGCAAACACCGCCAGCGCCCGGCGCGCATCCGTCCGTCCGAATATGGCCCTACGCCGTTGCATAACCCTCCACATTAGCGTAACACCTTTGACGCTCAAGCCGGCCGCCCTGGTGCATAAACTTGACCCCTACCCTCCTGCTTTGCTTGACCCCGCAACCATTTTTCGTCATGCACCCGCCAAGCGAGTAGGAGTCAAGCCCAAGCACCAGACACGAAACACTGAAGTAGCTAGCGTAGCGTAGCGAGCCGAGCCCGCTGCACTTCAGTAATTGCCTCGCTTCTCTTCAGCCAGAGTGTCATGTCGCTATCTTGCTACTAGCTCGCACGAGTCGAGGAAAGTAAACTAGGAGACATCGTGCTCGAGCAAAAAATTAATGAATTCTTTGGCGATGCCGAGTCTACAGGCTTTGGAACGGGTTGGTGGAGTGGGGTACTGTCGGCCTTTTTTGGATTTCTCGCGTTCGGCGGCGTCTTGTGCCTCCATTTTCCCCAGTTCCTAACCTCTGCCGAATTCCGTCCGCTCTATTCGTTCCACGCGATACGCCTCTTAATCCAATTCCTCATCGTGGCGGCAGTTGCCTTCGGAGTGATCTCTTCTCTGCTGCGCAAGAAAAAGACTCTGGCGTTGACGGGAATGCTGCTCGCCATTGCTGCAACAGCTTGGGGCGGTTCGAGCGTAAAAGTGAATGGGAGCCCACTAAGTGGCATGACCATCGGCATGGACTGGTTTTTGCTCGATTTGTTGTTGATGGCGCTTATCTACGTGCCACTCGAAAGAATCTGGCCACAGTATCCAGAACAAGGAACCTTCAGAAAAGGGTGGATCCAGGATGTGGTTTATTTCATGTCCACCCATCTGCCGATTCAGATTTTGTCGTTTCTGGTTCTATTGCCCGCGACGCAGGCCACTAAATATTTGGGAGTTCCGGTTCTGCAAGGATTTATCGCTCGAATGCCTTGGCTTCTGCAGTTTTTCCTGGCCATAGTGGTTGCAGACATTGCCGAATATTTCATTCATTTGGCTTTGCATAAAGTGCCTTTCCTCTGGCGCTTTCATGCCGTTCACCATTCTTCGAAGGCGCTGGACTGGATCGCCGGTTCGCGCTCCCACTTTGTAGACGACACGCTTGTGCGCGGGTTTATCCTTGTTCCTCTCATGTTCGGATTTTCGCAATCCATCATCCTGGCGTATTTGATTTTTGTCACCCTCCACGCTACCTGGACCCATTGCAATTTCGGTCCCAACGCGAAATGGCTCGAAAAGTTTTTGGTTATGCCCAGATATCATCATTGGCACCATACTTCTCAAAAAGAGTGCATCGACAGGAACTTTGCTATTCATTTTCCATGGATTGATAAACTCTTTGGAACTTATTACTTTCCTGAGGAATGGCCGAAACAATACGGCCTGGCCGGCGAAGAGATTTCGCCTAACTTTGTTGGCCAAACGATTGAACCTTTTATGAGAAAGAAAAAGAGCGCACTAAAAATTTAGCTCGTCCAAGGGAACGTCCTTGGGTAACTGCGCACCCGTTGCTGTCGCCTTCACCAAGCCAATCTGTTTCATAACTTTGACAGTCAAAAATCCAAAGTCGTATTCGGAATTGTCGTGGCTTAGCCGTAAAAGACCTGGATAGTGATGATGATTATTCTGTAGACAAGCGCTGAAGGTCGCCGTTACCGGCAGCCACTCGCCAATGTTCATGGCGTTGTCCTCTTTGTCGTGATACCGCCGGTATCCAAAGTCTCGAGTGTGCGTCCAGTAGTTTTGAATCATGTTCACCCACAGCGCAAAAAGTCGAATTCCCACCCACATCACCAGCGTAAACTTCAGAGCTCCAACTAACTTCCATAAGAGAAAAAAACTGAAGGCTTGCGCAAGGACCGCAAAAATGGGGCTCTCAACAACCCGAAACGTCCGGGACTTCAGAATCTGATCGCTGGCCAGATTCTCATTGCATTCGTACGGCATCATGCAGCGATACATAGTTCGCCAAAACCCATCGCCGGAAAGTTTGTTGGGATCTCCGTCATGGTCGGAATTCTTATGATGCAACCGATGACGATTCACCCAGGCTATCGGACCTACATAGATTCCGAAGACGTTATTCACAACGGCGACGGCCTTTATGAACCACTCCTTATAGTCGAGTGCACGATGAGCGATTCCCATGTGAAGCACGTCGGCCAAATACAACCCGGCCAGAAACCAACAAAAGATAAAATAAACTCCGCCGATTAACATTCCGATCCAAGGCCCCAAATGAGCGGGGGCGGAGTACATGCAAGCCAGCAGGTAGGCCAAAATAATCAAATAGCCTGCGACATCGTATATTTTCATGATAACTCCCCGTGGGATTATTCAAACAGAAATGGGAGTTCCTTTCAAATAGCAAGTTAAAGTAGAAAAAGGCTATAGCCCGCAGTTCATCAACCGCCAGGTATTTCGCGGTGGCCACGGACTCGGTGCCTCACTAACGCGGCGACCGCACAAATGCTTTCAAGACATCCGTTTACTACCAATTTTGGTCGGCAACACGCCCTCTCGCTTCAGTTCTGCCCCATCTCGTGAAAATTGAGTTCAAATGGCTCCGCCCTCGATGGGTGTGTTAAATTCCCCACTCGCACCTGCTCCCATGCCACCAATGAACGACACCGATCTCGCCTTCGCACCCATCGAAGAAGTTGCTCGCCTCTTCCGCAAACGCAAACTCTCGCCCGTTGAGCTCACAAAACTCATCCTCACTCGCATCGAACAACTAAACCCCAAGCTCAACGCCTACATCACCGTCACCGCAGACCTTGCCCTCGCCCAGGCCAAAAAAGCGGAAGCCGAACTCTTCGCCCCGCGCGGCCGCAAAGGCTATCGCGATCGCGGCCCTCTCCACGGCATCCCCATCTCGTTGAAAGACAACATTTACACCGCTGGCATTCGCACCACGGCAGGCTCAAAAATATTGAAGGATTTCATCCCCGCGGAAGATGCCGCAGTCGTTGGACAGCTCAAAAATGCAGGCGCCGTCATCCTCGGCAAGACCAACATGCACGAGTTCGCCTACGGCGTCACCAGCAACAACCCGCACTTCGGCCCCGTCAACAATCCCTGGGATCTTTCACGAATCCCCGGCGGCTCCAGCGGCGGCTCCGCTGCCGCCGTTGCTGCGGGCCTCTGCTATGGCAGCATCGGCAGCGACACCGGCGGCTCCATCCGGATCCCCGCTTCTCTTTGCCGTGTCGTCGGACTCAAGCCAACTCTTGGCCGCGTCAGTGTGGACGGCGTGATTCCCCTTTCCCCGCGCCTCGATTGCGTCGGCCCGCTCGCTCGCACCGTTCACGATGCGGCTCTTCTCCTCGAACCCATTCTCCAGCGCGTGAAAGGTGAACCCAGTCCGCGCGCCTTGGAAAAATCCTTCGACAAGCACGGCAAGGTCACTCTCGGCATTCCCAAACAGTTTTTCCTCGACGTGGTTTCCCAGGACGTCTACTTCGTCTTCGACGAAGCGCTCCGCATCCTGAAAAAGCAAGGCGCCCGCCTGAAGGAGCTCTCGCTTCCGCTGCTAGAACAAACCGAAGACGCTGGAAACCAAATCGCCTGGGCCGAAGCTACTCACTATCATCAGCAGGCCGGATGGTTTCCCTTTCGCGCCGCCGATTACGGCGACGACGTCCGCTCGCGCCTCGAAATGGGTAACAAAGTCCCCGCAACTGTCTATCTGTCCGCCCTCGAGCTCCGCGAAAAGTTCATCCAGCAATTCCATCTCGCCCAAGAAGATGCAAATGTCGACGCCCTGGTCGTCCCAACCACTCCCATCACCGCTCCGCTCATCGGTCAAGAATCCATCCGCCTAGGCGAAAAAGACCATTCAACCCGCGCACTGATGCTCCGCCCAAATCGTCCCGCTAATCTCGCTGGCGTCCCCGCAATCTCTATCCCCTGCGGCTTCACCCCTTCTGGCCTCCCCGTTGGCCTTCAACTTATCGGCGCCAGCTCCCATGAGCATCTCCTCCTGCAAATCGCCGCCGTCTTCGAGCGCGTCCGTCCTGAACATCGCCGCCCGCCACTCACCTCAAGCTAGCTCTCCGTCAGCATCCTGCAATCAGCACAAAAAACGAGACTTCTGCAAATTCAATGTGAGCTAGACGTATATATGCGATTTGTCTTAACTTTTAAGATAACAGTGAGTATCATCTGTGTTGGAGCAAACGCGAATTTGCAAAGAGCGGCAGGCAGTCTGCCGCTCTTTCCTTTTATGGGCCGCTTCTGCTGGCTGATCGGCTCACAGACGAACGCCCGGCGCCAGAAAATCTCTAATTCTGCACAATTTTGGTCAAACTCTAAGTCCCTTTAGAATGAACACTTATGAAAAACATAGGGGGAGGGTGGTTATCGTTAACTAAAGATCTGTGTGGCACAGACTTCAGTCTGTGCTGTCCGCTTCCGCACTCTGCTGACCTGTACCGACAGCCGCCGCTCCATCAGCCACTCGCCAATGACATAGCCCAGCGTGCCAGTAATCATCCCGCCGAAAACATCGGCCACATAATGATACCGCCCCCAAACCGTTGACACGCACATGCACCCCACCAGTGGCAGCATCACCCAGAACAGCCACCGCCGGTGCCGCCAGGCGCCCCAAGTCGCCGCAACCGCCCCGGCCACGTGCTGCGACGGAAACGCAGCCCCGCGCACTCTCCCATAGTGCTCGATAAAATTGATCAAGTAAGTCGCCGCCCCGCCACGCAACTCGCCGTGCCACATCCCCGCCATGGAATACCACGGACTCTCGATCGGAAAGAAAACCGCAATCACATAACCGATTGCGTAGCCTACGGCCGAGTACGTCATCACCGACCAATACCCGCGCCAATCCCGCCGGTAGTACAAAACGCCGCCGACCACCAGCAAGTACGTGAAGTACGTCAAATAGACAAACTGCATGAAGTCGTTCCGCGCCGGTGTCGCGAACTGCTCGAGCCACACCGTGGGGTGTACGCCGGTCAGCCAGTGATCGAAGGCCATCAGCTTGGCATCCTGCCACCCCGGCTGCACCAGATGAACCAGCCGCCCCAGCTCTTCAAAGCAGAACAAGAAAAACAAATGTGGATACCAGTGCCGCCAGAAATGCCAAAATCTCTGCGCCAAAGTAGGACAGACACTCCTGTCTGTCTCACGCCCCTCTTCCCCACCAAACTCCTGGCGCCCGGCAACCCAAGCCTCCACCCGGCACAAAGCCAGAATCACTGTAGCCACCAATGCCTGCGTCACGATCAGCCGCACCGGGTGCGCCAGGTTCTCCGCAAAAAAAAGGATCAACGCGCTCGAAACTCCCAAATACCCCAGCGCTACACACTCGAACATCCCGCAAGAAGCCCACGCTGCCGCCAATTCCCGACGCATCAACGCACGAAAATCTGGTCCCTGAAATTCAATGGCGGCAGACGCATCGCTTCTCTGGAGGACATCCCCGCGCAACGCAGTCGCGTAATTCCGCTTCCGAGACTCATTTCTAGTCAGACCATTCATGTCCAGTACCCAGGTTTTGCGGCCGCAAACTTCGCTTCCTTGCGGGCCGCATCTGCATTCTGTTTTCTCTGTGGGCTCTGTGAACCGTGCGTGGAAATCCCGCCGCCATGCCATCGCAAAACCGGCCATCCGTTCCGGCCCGCAATCCGCGCCAAATCAGTGGAAGGATTCACAGCCGTGGGCCTCCCAACTGCCTCAAGCATCCACCGGTCGTTTGCGCTGTCTCCGTATGCAAAACATCTCGACGGTTCGATCCCGCTCGACGCGCAGAACCGTCGTATCGCGCGCGCCTTTGCTTCCCCGAACATTGCCTCTCCAAGAATTCGTCCAGTCCACTTTCCATCCGCTGTTTCGAGCCGCGTCGCGCAAATCTCAATCAATATCTCGATTCCGCGGCCCGCAAGCTTCTCCTCTAGATCGAGAGCAGCTTTCTTCGCCAGCGGCTCCAGCGTCCCGCTTACAATCACAATCGCGTGCCCGTGTTTGGAGTGCCACGCCAGTCGCTCAACAGCCTCTGCAAAGAATGCGCACGAAGGCCCTCCTGCGCTACCGTGCCCTTGCTTCTTGTCTCGTCCACCGTCCACTTCTTCTGTTCGCACACCTCGCAGATACATTTTGTTTGCGTATAGGATTTGTTTTATTCCGCTCGGTGCAAGCCGCACCGCTTCCAGGATCCAGCGCACATAACTCGCCCTGCCGATCAACTTCCGGTAACGCAATCTCCGAAAGAATCTCTTCTCTAGCGAAGGGCCAGGCGTCAGCGTCCCATCCAAATCAAAAAACGCCGCAACGCGGGCGTTCTTCTCCTTTACTTCCTCTGCCTCCCTTACCTCCCTCCTCTCCATCACGTCGCCCCCTGCGCAACTCTCTTCGCGCCGCGAACCCGTCCCACTCCCCCGACATAACGCCACCCCTCCGCCAACACGGGCAATCCACGCAACAAACAAAATCCCGCCGTCATCCACGTCAGCAAATGCGCGCCAATGCGAACCATCGCGTACCAATCAGCGGTCATTCCTCCCAGCAGGGCCACCGGCCCTCGCGTCAACGCCAACTCCAATCCCAGGTAGCAAAAGCACACGCATTTCATCGCTGCATACAAACCGCGGCTCCACCGCGATGCCACCAGCGCGCGGCCCCACCATGTTTGCAGCATCGCGTTCGCGCCCCAGCCGGAGTGACCCGCGCGCATGGCCAGCCCGCGCAGAAAATCCGTCGCCGCCCCCCGCGCAAAGAAGAAAACGGGCAACCAGAGCGACACCATCCCCACCACCGCGAAATACGTGAAGTACACGTTTTCGATCATGCGGTCGCCAAGAATATCGAGCTGCGCGCCGACCGGTGTCGCCAAATTCCTCCGCCGCGCAATATGCCCATCCAACGCATCCAGCGCAATCGTTGCCACTGTGAGCCCAACCGCCGCAAGGTTTGTCCACGGCCCACGCCCAAACAAACTCACCGCGGCGAATCCCACCCCCACGCGCAACGCGGTCACTTTATTCGGTGTCCAATGCATATCCACCTGCCAGGGCTGCCAGGGGCCTCGAAGGCAACCTGGTAGGCACATCGCAACCGCCGGGCCAACCGTTCAAGAAACAAAGCCTTAGCTTCCCGTCAGTTACGAGCGTCGATGCGAATTCAACCTTCCCGTCACGTCGGCGAAACCCTTCATCTGTCGTCCCTTTCCTGCCGTAGGTATCGAATGCGGCTCAACCGCGTCTAATGGAAGTGCCGCATGCCGTCCCCACTGTGAGCAGTGGCGCTCTTTTCCCCTCTTTGTGGGAGAATTAGGAAGTTCAAGCAAGCAACAGAATTAGCCATTCAAACTGGCATAAACGCGCCTTGTGCTTGGTCTAATGCCAGTAACACAATTTAAGATCGGAAATTAGAGCCAGCACAGGTCCAAAAAATATGACCGATGTTTCTCTAGCAGCCGCGTTTATCGCCGGGCTGGTTTCTTTTCTGTCGCCCTGCGTACTCCCTCTCGTTCCCGGCTACATCTCGATGCTCTCCGGCATCGGCATGGAGCAATTGCGCCAGGGTCAGCAGCCGCGGGGAGGTCTGTTCGCTTCCGCGCTCTCCTTTGTCCTCGGGTTCTCCGTCGTCTTCATTTCGTTCGGCGCCACAGCAAGTGCTGTCGGGACATTTCTTCAGCAAAATCGGGCGCGAATGGCGCCCGTTGCGGGAGCTCTTATCCTGCTTTTCGGTTTGCACCTTGTCGGCGCACTGGTGAAGCTCACCTTCCGCTCCGGTATAATTTTGGGTTCTCTGCTTGTAGTTCTGGGTATCGCTTCCCTTGTCCATCACGGGCCGCTCTTCTTCGGCCTTGGCTGGCTCCATTTTTTCTCGCTTTCGGTTATCGGCTTTTTTGGCCCGGTCCTCGCAAAGTGGCTTAATCGCGACGTACACCTTCGCAACACTGGGACCAAGCCCGGCCTGTTCAGCGGCTTTTTTCTTGGCTTCGCGTTCGCTTTTGGCTGGACTCCTTGCATCGGACCGATCCTCACCGCTGTGCTCGCGCTCGCGGCGGCCAGCGACACCATTGCCCGCGGGATTTTGCTTCTTGCAGTCTACTCCGCAGGCCTGGCCGTCCCCTTTTTGCTGACAGCTCTCGGCATCGGACAATTTCTCAGCTTTTATCAGCGCTTCCGAAAGTATCTCCACGCCGTCGAACTCCTAAGTGGAGCGTTGTTGCTGTTTGTGGGCGGGCTCGTTTTTGTCAACAAGCTGACCTGGCTGGTAGGCAAGCTCAACTTCTTGAACAGCGCCGTTTTGTGGCTGGAAAAAGCGCTGACGGGCGGGAAGTAGGAAGCTCGGGGCAACATCCGGGCAAGCTCACAAAATTCGTCTTCGGGTATAATTAAGATTGAGGAATGCAATGAACAAAGCGCTGTTGGTTATCGCCACCGTCTTGGCCCTGATTGCCGGAACGTATTTTGCGGACAAGGCGACGCGCGTCAAAGTAAAAACCAGTAACACTGTCCTGAAGACGGACAATCCTGGCTCAGATTTGTCCATGCCCGAGCTCACGCTTAAAGATCTCGACGGAAACGACGTTTCGCTGAGCGAATACAAGGGCAAAGTTATCCTGGTTAATTTCTGGGCCACCTGGTGTGAGCCTTGCCGCATCGAGATTCCCTGGCTCATCGAAATGCAGCAGAAGTACGGCCCGAAGGGTTTCGTCATTCTTGGTATCGCCCTGGACGAAGAAGGCAAGAGTGTCGTTGCGCCTTTCGTCGCGAAAGAGCGTTTCGACGTCAATAACCAGAAACTGCCGATGAGTTACAAAATTCTTATCGGCAACGACGATGCGGCCGATAAATTCGGCGGCCTTTTTGGGTATCCCACCAGTATTCTCATTTCGCGAGATGGCAAGCAGATCAAACGCGTGACCGGCATCATTAGTGAAGACGAAATGAATAAAGTAATTGAATCGCAACTTTGATACGCTGAATTCATGCTTGAAGAAAAGGATTTTCAGAGAAAAGCTGACGTTGCCTTCGCAGAACTCAAGAAACGGCTGCTCGTTCTTGCGGATGAGCATGACTTCGATGTCGAGGGCGAGAGCGGCAAGCTTGAGGTTATTTTTGAGGAGCCGGAGGAAGTGAAGTTTGTGGTTTCGCCGAATACCCCGATTCGCGAAATCTGGATTTCCGCGCTCTCGACCTCCTTCAAGCTGGGCTGGTCGGAAGCGAAGAACGCGTTCGTGCTCGAGAAAACGGGCGAAGATCTTTTTGCAGTGATGAACCGCGTCGTTTCTCAACAGCTTGGCACTCAGGTGAAGTTATGAAATTGGTTGCGGCCATTTTCGCCGGCGTTCTGATTCTGATTGTAGTCGCGGCGCTGCCTTCCGCGCCGCAACAGGTTCCTTCCCCGAAGGACGTCGTTGCTCCAACAATCTATGTGTCGCTAGACCCTGTAGGCCGAGGGAGCGAGTTTCAAATCGCAGTGGTCGTGAAAATCCGCTCTGGCTTTCATATCAACGCGCGCGAAAAATCCGAAGAGTATCTGATCGCCACCGATCTCCGCGCCGATGCCCCTGCGGGTTTTCAACTGGGAGAGGTTTCCTATCCCAAAGGCGCACTGCACAATTTCACGTTTTCAAAAAAGCCACTGAACGTTTATGAGGACACCATCACTCTCCGCCTTCCAGTCGCCGCACTGGCCAGTGCTCCACTCGGAGCGCAACACATTCCGCTCAAACTTCGCTACCAGGCCTGCAGCACGGAAATCTGCCTGCCTCCCGTCACTCTCGCGTTGGACGCGGCGCTGAACGTCTCGGCATCCGCTTCCGACTCTAAGCGGATCCATCCCGAGCACTTTCCTCCGAAGTAGCTGTTCCCCCTTCATCGTCGTCATAGTGAACTTTGTAATGTACGGCCAATATGTGGCCGATCATCGCGGAGCGGCTTCAGCACTTGTCTCGAAAGTGAGGAACCTTTTCGCTCCTCCACCGTACTCTACGGCATGAACCTCTACGCCTACCTTCGCTCCGCGTTCCGCCAAATGAAGCGCAATCCAGGTTTTTTCGCCGTCGCGCTGGCGGCACTGGCGCTGGGAATCGGCGCCAACACGGCTATTTTCAGCGCAGTAGAGGGAGTGCTTCTTCGTCCGCTGCCCTATGCCGACCCGAGCCGGCTCGTGATGGTCTGGGAGGACGCATCGTATCTCGGCTTTTCTCGAAACACGCCAGCGGTAGCCAACTATGTAGATTGGCGGGCGCAAAACCAGGTCTTTACGGACATGGTGGCGGTACGTTATTCCAATGCGGCCTTTACGGGTGACGTGGCGCCGGAGCAAGCCTTCGGCCGACGCGTCACTCCTAACTTCTTCGATGTGATCGGCGTTCAGCCCGCGATCGGGCGGCCCTTCACAGCCGAGGAGGATGCTGCCAAGCGCAAGGTCGTTGTTCTCAGCTATGCATTCTGGCAGCGGCGCTTTGGAGGGAACCCCTCCATCGTCGGGCGTTCTGTTCTGATGGACGGCGAGGCAACAACAGTTGTGGGCGTCATGCCACGCGGTTTCTTTTTTCCGGACCGCCAAGCAGAGTACTGGAAGCCCGCCTCTTTCACTCCCGAGGAGCTTGCCCGTCGCGGGAGTCACAACCTGGAAGTTGTCGCGCGGATGAAGCCTGGCGTCACCCGCCAGCAAGCGCAACGCGACATGGATGTAATCGCCAAGCACCTGCAGCAGGAGTATCCCAACACGAACAAGAATGTCGGGGCCGTGGTTGTTCCGCTTCGCGAGCAATATGCGGGCGATGCGGCCACCGGCCTGTGGGTGCTGCAAATCGCCGCAGTGCTCGTTCTTTTGATTGCCTGCTCGAACCTGGCGAATCTCTTGCTGGCACGCGCCGCCGGGCGCCGGCGGGAAATCGCGGTACGGATCGCTTTGGGGGCGAGCCGCGGGCAAATCGGCGCGCAATTGCTGACGGAGAGCTTGTTGTTGTCAGTCGGTGGAGGGGCAGCGGGCCTTCTTATTGGCAGGCTCTGCTGGGGCGTTTTCAAAAACCTGGTTCCAACACAAATCGCTGGCGATGGCTTTGCACTAAATGGGCGAGTGCTGCTGTTTACCGCGGCAGTCTCCATCCTCGCTGGAGTGTTCTTTGGGATCGTTCCGGCATTGCGGGCGACAGATGTTTCACTGCAAGAGTCACTGAAAGAAGGCGCGCGAGCGGGTGAATCGCGCGGCGGGATGCGGCTTCGGGACAGCCTGGTTGTGGGGCAATTCGCCATGGCGTTTGCGCTACTGGTGGGTGCGGCTTTGATGATCGAGACTCTGTGGAATCTGCGCCGCGTCGATCTGGGATTTCGCTCGGACCATCTTCTGACCATGGCTGTGCTGCTACCCAACACGAAATACGACAGCAATGAAAAGATACGAGCGTTCTATCGCGACGTCCTGGATAAATCGCGCACTCTTCCCGGCGTCAAGAGCGCCGGGTTCGGCTCCGATGTGCCCTTCACCTCGATTGGTGATACGGACGGGTACGTGATTGAGGGCGCGCCGCCGCTTTTGCCTGGCCAGGACAACGACGCGCTGTACCGCGAAGTAACCGCTGGGTATCTCGAAACCATTGGCGGAACGCTCGAGTCCGGACGGGTTCTGGAGGATCGCGACATCGAATCCAGCCAACCGGTGGTGGTGATAAACGAATTCCTAGCGAAACGCCACTGGCCAGGCCAGGATCCTGTCGGAAAACGATTGAAGCTCTCCGGCTCGAAGGAGTCGTGGCGAACGGTGGTGGGCGTGGTGAAAGATATTCGCGAGCGCGGGCTCTTGCTGGACATGAAGCCCGCGGTCTACGTTCCGGTGAACCAGGTGGATCGCCCGGGAGCAGATTATCTGACCGTGAGAACCGCTCAAGATCCCTCCAGCGTGATCAATGCGTTGCGCAGCGCCGTTTGGTCGGTGGATGGCGAGCAGCCGGTCGCCTTCATTCGCACCATGGATCAGCTCATGGAGGAAAATGTTGCTGATCGCGAGCGGCCCATGACTTTGCTCGGAATTTTTGCCGGGCTGGCGCTGGTCTTGGCGTGCATCGGAGTGTACGGCGTGCTGGCTTACTCCGTGGCGCAACGAACGCGCGAAATCGGCGTGCGCATGGCGCTGGGTGCAAGGCCGCTGGACGTTACTCGTATGATTCTAGGCCGCGGATTGAAGCTGAGCGGCATCGGGCTCGTCACGGGGGCAGTGCTGGCTGGAGCACTTGGAATTCTGTTGCGGACCTTGCTATTTGGCGTGACGCCGGCAGCTCCGCTTGTTTACGCCGGCACGGCTGCGACGTTGATCATCGTGGCGCTCGCCGCATGCGTGATCCCGGCGCAGCGCGCGGCGCGAGTCGATCCCGTCGTGGCCTTGCGCGACGAATAGGCGAAAAAAAAGAAAATGTCGAGGAGCAGATCGGCGCTTTCCTGGCTGTACGATTTTTTCTGAGATTACGCGAACGCCTTGCGTAAGCGAGCAACGACTCTCGCCTGGCCCAGCGTCACCATCGTATCGAATAGCGGCGGCGCGACAGCCTGACCAACGATGGCCACGCGCGTCGCGTTGATCAGCAGCCCGGCCTTCACTCCCGCCGCCTCCGCCACTGCCCTTGTTACATGATCGCATGCGTCGTGGTTCCATTCGGGCAGCGCTTCGAGCGCATCCGCCAGCTTTGCGAGCAACTCCGGGACTTTCGGATCTTTCCAGAACTTTTCCCTGGCCGCCTGATCGATTGGAAACTCATCGCTGAAAAATGCGCGCGACCACGAGGAAAAATCCGGCAACAGCCTGATTCGCGGCCGCAGCAGATCCACAGTCCGCGAGAACCAGGCATGATCGCGACCATCCGGGCCTGCGGCAGCGCCCGCGGCCCATTCGTCTTTCCACAACTTGCTGCGCTTCAATTCGGCTTCCACTTCCGGAAGCAGTTCCTCGATGGGAAGTTTCTGCAGATATTGTGTGTTGAACCACTCGAGCTTGGCGCGGTCAAATACGCCGTTCGTGCGGCTGACACCTTCGAGCGAAAATCGTTCAATCAATTCCTTCGTGCGTAGAAATTCTTCGTCGCTGCCCGGCGACCATCCCAGCAACACCAGAAAATTGCGAAAGGCTTCGGGTAAGAATCCTTCGGTGCGGTACATATTGACGTCCGTTGCGCCATGACGTTTTGAGAGGCGCTTTTTGTCTGGTCCCAGAATCAGCGGGACGTGGGCAAAAAGAGGCGGCTCCGTTCCGAGCGCACGGTAAAGCAGCACCTGCTTCGGCGTATTGGAAATATGGTCCGCGCCACGAATCACGTGGGTGATGCGCATGTCGATGTCGTCGACGACCACGCCCAGCTGATACATCGACTGTCCGAACTCTTCGTCGCCCTTGCCGGAGCGCAGCAACACGAAGTCTTCGATCTCATCATTCGAAAATTCCGTTTCTCCAAAGACCACGTCAATAAATTTTGTCGTTCCGCCCGAGGGAACTTTGAAGCGCACCGCTGGTTTCGCGCCGGGTGTTGAAGGCTTGGCGTCGCGGCAACTGCAGCGCGTTACTCGGCGTGGGCCGCCGCCTTTTGGCTCTTCGTCCTGGCCAGGTTCCGCGTGGTCTCCGCCCGCGTACTTTTCCGCAGGGCAGTAGCACAAAAATGCGCTGCCATTCGCGAGGCACTTTTTTGCGGCTTCCCGATAGAGTTCCGTCCTCTGCGACTGGTAAAACGGCCCTTCGTCCCACTGCACTCCAAGCCATTTCAGCCCATCCAGAATCCCGGTCACCAGTTCCGGTTTGTTTCGTTCGGCGTCGGTGTCTTCAATACGCAGAATCAGTGTGCCGCGCTGGTGGCGCGCAAACAGCCAGTTAAAAAGCGCGGTACGAGCGCCGCCCACGTGCAAGTATCCTGTCGGCGAGGGCGCGAACCGCACCCGTACCCCACCTCGCGTTTTGTTCGTCATTTCGCTCATGCGTCCGGCGCGCCCTGGGCTCTCATTTCAAACGTTCAGTTTAGCGGAACCCATATATTGCGTCCAATCTGCCCTCCGGCCTGCCCTGGGGGCCAAGTCGGAATTCCCTCTGTGGGGCCGCCAGCGTAAGTGTGTATGGAAACCGTTACCTCCTCGCTGCTGCCTTTTTCGCAACCGGTACCGCGGTACGCTTGCTTCCTGAAAATTGCATCATCCATAATCACAAGTACTTTGTTTTGTGCACCGAGGTGGCTGCCTCGGGATGACGCATGGTTGTCTTTGTGCGCGCCTGTCGAGGGCTTAGTTTCACTTTGATGCACAAATCGCTTCACCGTCTTTGCACGGTGCAACGGAACCGTCCGAGCGCGGGACGGAGAATTGACCGAGGCCTTGACCAACCAGAGCTTCATCGCACTGGCATTGCTGGCGGCTACCTCTTTGGTGGCCGGCTTCTTCGCATACATATACCAGCTCAAACGCCGGCCCTATCTCCTCTATTGGACGGCCGGATGGGCCATCGTATCGCTCAGTTATCTGGGGCCCGTTCTCTCGCGCGGTACCGACGCTTGGCCGGTGCAGACGGCGCTCGATCAATTTCTCTATGCTGCCGCGGGAATCTTTTTCTTTCTGGGAGCCCAGTTATACGCCCAGCGTCAACTCTGGAGTATTCCCGCAGCGGCCGCCGGCGGCGTCCTCGTGTTCTGGGCCGGTGCCGTCGCCCTTCGTTGGTTTAACTTTCCGCTGATACTTCCAGCGGCCGCGATTTTTCTAGCGGTAGCCTACGTCTTCTGGCAAGAAAGCCGGCGTCAGGAAACGCTCGCCGACTGGCTCCTCGCTATTTCTTTTGTCGTGTGGGCTGCCGTGGGAGTTACTTTCTCTTTTTTCCGCGCCGCTCCGTTCTTCCGTGACATCAGCTTCCAAACCGCGGCCGCGGTACCATCCGCTTTCGTCGCCATGCTCATGGTGATGGCCTTGTACGAAGAGGAGAAGCGCCGCGTAGAACGGAACATGCTCGCGCTTTCCAACCTCAATCTGGCCACCTCGAGCTTCGTCGGCGGGGAAATTCAGCGCATGCTTTCTCAGGCCCTCGATCGCGTTCTCGGGGTAGTACGTCTTCCCGCTGGCGCTCTTTTCCTCCATCATGGCGACCCGCAGGGGCCCACCTCCGTCGTCGCTGTCGGGCTAAGCGATAATTTCTGCCGCACCGCCCAGGAGCAAGGGCTCGACGATTATCTGGTTGGACTGGTGTCGCGGCTCGGGGGGCTTCTCGGGTTCCGCGATCTGCGCAACGACGACACCGTTGCGGCGCTCGAGCGAGAAGAGCCCATTCGACGTTTCCGCCAGCTCGCTCTCGCGCAAGGGCTTCGCAGCATCGTGGCCATTAGTCTGCAGGCCAAAGAGCAAGCTTTTGGGGTCCTTCTTCTCGGCACTCCGGACAGCCGCCGGTTTACTCCAGCGGAATACAGGCTCTTGCTTGCACTCGGCCACCAAATCGGCATGGCGGTCGAGAATAGTTACCTCATCCAGCAAACTTCCCGCCGCTCCGAGGAGCTTCACGTCCTCAATGAGATTGGCCGCGCGCTCAGCTCCACGCTCAACAAGGAAGACTTGCTGCGCAAAGTTTGGGAAGAGCTCCGACGGCTTTTTGATGTGGAGAATTTCTACATCGCCTCGCTCGACCCGCTTCGCGATGAAATGCAGTTTGATTTCGAAATCATTGGCGGCATGGCCAAGCCTCCGCGCAGCCGCCCTGCCGGCAACTTCATCACCGAATACATAATCCGCACGCGCCAGCCGGTCCTTATCCGAGATAACTACGTAGTGGAAGTGAAGAAACTCGGCGTAGATCCCATTCGCGACCGCGGCTGCTACTGCGGCGTCCCCCTGGTGGCCTACGACCGCGCCATTGGCGCCATGGCCGTTTTTTCTGATAATGAGCGGACCTTTGATGAAGGGCATCTAGAGCTACTGCGTGTCCTGGCCAGCGAAGCGAGTATCGCCATCGAGAATGCCAGGCTCTTCCACGAGGAACGCACCAAGGCGCGTCATCTCTCGCTGCTAAACACGATTTCTCGCAATGCCATCGCCACACTCAATCCAGACGAAATGCTGGCCAAGATTGCGGAGCAGCTCGAATCCGGGCTGACTTACGATCACATCGGCATCAGCGTGCTCGAATACTCGACACGCGAACTCGTAGTCCAAGCCGAAGCCGGCGCGCGCCGTGGCGTTCTTGGCCGGCGCATCCCTCTCGGCAACGGCCTCATCGGCCATGTCGCCCGAAGCGGCCAATTGGCCGACTATCAGGCTTCGACCTCCGGAGACTCGCCCCACAAGCCGCTCTTGCCGGACTCCATTGCCGCCATCGCGCTCCCGGTGTTCTACGCCGAACAGCTCCACGGAGTGCTGTACGTCGAATCCTCGCTCCCCGCCGAATTCTCCGAGGAAGAAATTCTGCTTCTTCGTACACTGGCTGACCTGATTGCCGGCGCCCTTCACAACGCTTTGTCCTTTCAGAAAGCTCAAGAGCAGGCCATCACCGACGGTCTCACCGGCGTCAAGACTCATCGCTTCTTCATGGAAGCCCTTTCCGCAGAATGGAAGCGGTCCACACGCGCTGGCCGGGCCTTCGCCCTTGTGCTGATGGACCTCGACCGGTTCAAGTTCGTCAACGATTTTTACGGCCACCTTGAAGGCGATCTCGTACTCCAGCGCGTCGGCCACATCCTCGAAACGAATTGCCGCCGGTCCGATGTCGTAGCCCGTTATGGCGGCGATGAATTTGTCATTCTCATGCCAGAAACCAACATGGAGCACGCGCGCCAGCTTGCCACCAAGCTTCGCGGCTGGGTTTCCGCCGATCCACTTTTGCGCGAGAAGAACATCAGCGCCAGTTTTGGCATCGCTTGCTACCCTCTCCACGGCTCCTCGCCACAAGAGCTCATACAAGTGGCCGACGCCTCGATGTACTTGTCCAAGCACCAGGGGGGAAATGCGGTCTCCACGGCCGACCACTTCGATCCCAACGAAGCGAAAAAGTGGAAGCGCGACGTCCTCGAGGCTTATCTCGGGGTGACCCTCAAGCGGCTGTTTGCGACGGGCCCGGAAGCCTTTGAAGAAATTTACTCGCGCCTGAAACAATTCACTGAGTCGCTCGCCACAACCGAGACGCCGGGCGGTAAACCAACTGTGCCCACCACTACGCAGGGCCCGGAAGGTCTCCCGCAGGCCGTCCTCGATACGGTTACTTCGCTGGCGTTCGCCATCGACGCAAAGGATCACTACACGCAGGGACATTCACAAAAGGTTTCCGCTTATGCCGCGCTTATCGCCGAGTCGCTTAACATGTCCGAGGCGGAGATCGAAGAAATCCGCCTCGGTGGCGTGCTCCACGATATCGGCAAAGTGGCCATCCCTGAAAATATTTTGAACAAGAGCGGCCCACTCAATCCCGAAGAATGGGAAACGATGAAGGCCCACGTGAGATTTGGCGCCAAGATTCTGGATCCCCTCACTCCGCTGGCCCGGATTCGCGAGATGGTGCTCCATCACCACGAATTCTTCGATGGTTCGGGCTATCCGGACGCTCTCTCCGGCGAAGTAATTCCGCTCGGCGCACGCATCATCGCCGTAGCCGACGCTTACGACACCATCACCAGCGACCGAACCTACAAAAAAGGGCGCAGCTCCGCCGAGGCGCTTTCCGAACTGGAACGCTGCGCTAACGCCCAGTTCGATGGCGCCATCGTCCAAGTGTTTGTCCGTACCATGCGTCAGCTCCCCAATCCAATCATCGAAGTCGCCACTTCCGCCCCGCGCAACACATAGTTCCGCCGCTGGCCTCATCCAAAGGTGCTACCGTTTGCTGTCCTCACGCCGTCAAACTGGGAAGACCGGGGTAAATTTCAACTTGAACTTGAGTGGCATCCTGTGGCCGACCCAGGCGGCCTGCTGGTTTCCATCGGGAGATAAGCTATGAATGCTCGCAGATTCCTAACGCTGGCGCTTATCGTCGCATTTCTCGCGGTCTCACCTGTGGTTGCTTCCCCGGATTCCGCCGCCGCTTTCAAAAAGTTGCAGTCCCTCGCAGGTGACTGGGAGGGAAAAGATGATCACGGAATGGCCGTCAGAACGAATTTCAAGCTTGTAGCGTCGAATACGGCCATCATCGAAACCCTCTCGCCGTCGGGTATGGAGGAGATGATCTCCCTATACAGTGTGGATCAGGATTCCATCGCGCTCGTCCACTACTGTCCCACGAACAATCAGCCCCGCCTGCGCGCCACGCCCAACTCTGCCGAGGTGAGGGAGCTTAGCTTTGAGTTTCAGGGAGCGGGAAACCTCAAGTCGCCTGCGGCCGGACATCAGCACCACCTCGTCATCCGCTTTGAAGACGGCAACCACATCACGGAAACTTGGACGTGGCGCCAGAACGACAAAGACACGCCGATGGTTTTTCATCTGACCCGCAAGTAGAACCAAAGCCCTGCCCGCAGTTTCGTTTGCCTTGCTGATTGGACCAACATCCCGACTTTCATTCTGCGCCGGAGCCGACGGTCCCAATTTGGGAACGTGCTATTGGTTAGAGATTGGCCCCACAAGTGCCGGTAGACAATGGGGGTGAATAGCGCGAGCATGATTCCCATTGATTCGCAGTCCGGCAATAAGTTGACGAATCTACGCCGAAGTCAGCGCGTCTGTCTGAGCCTTCCCATTCTTGTATTCAGAGATGGACCCGGCAAGAACGCGGCTTCAGAGGAGACTCAAACCTTGATTGTGAATGCGCACGGCGCGCTCATGCGCTTAGCCTTGACTGTCGAAATGGGCCAGCTCCTCAGAATCAAAAACGCGAAAACTCTGGAAGAGCTTGTGTGTCGCGTGGTGCATCTCGGCCCCGATCTACCGGGCAAACGGGAAGTGGGCATCGAGTTTGAAGATGCTTCTCCGCGATTTTGGCGAATTGCATTTCCGCCGTCAGATTGGAGCCCGCGTAGCCCCGAAGCTAAGCCTCCCACGAAGCACTTGCCGGGCGCGCAAGCACCCGAGAAGAAAGCGACCAGCGCACTGTCCGAAGTTGACAGGAAACTAGTGAATAAATTACCGGGGCCCGTCCAGGGCTGACGCTCTTAGAGTTCCCGTTTCTTGGCCACGTTCCATTTTGGGAGTCCTCAAGAACTCTCTTCGCTCGTGCTACGTCACCAGGAAGCATCTCCAGGTCCGCCCGCTCCTCACCGCCCGTCGAGATCCACATCCTTGATCGGCAAATCCCAGTGTGCGTCGAGAATTTCGAATCGCCTCTGCTCTTCTTTCTTATATGTTTCCTGATCCGGAAAGAGCTGTTTGATCAGCGCCGCGCTGTCGAAATTGTCATTGGCGATGCTCGCGTTCTTGAACACGATCGTCACCCGGAAGTCCCAACGCCCATCTTCCGTCGTGTGGTAACGCGGCGCCGTCATGCTCACCTTCAGCATGCGGCCCAGTTCCGTCTCCTTTTTCAACACCGGGTAATGATTCTTCTTGAACAGCGCGAGAAACTCATCGGCGTGTCCCCACTTTGCTTTGTAGTAGTACTCGATGACAAAGGGTTGCGCGCTTCCTTCGCTCGCAGCTCCGCCCTGTGCGGCTTTCGCGCTGTAGCGCGCTGCACCTAACATTGCCGTCACAAGAAGTACTGCGATTCCAGCCCACCTCACCACCCGTTTATCTCCCATTCGCATAAGGCTCCTCCGTCTAGTCTCCATGCCACGCCACCTATCCTAACCTTATTCTTGCTACTCGAAGGCAAGTGCGAGGCTTTCGGGGCGGCCGAAACAAGGCCTCCGGACCAAAGCGCTGCGAGGCGTGCTCCGCGTTGACTTGCCTACCAGCGCGGCCTAAGATTCTCCCCCAACGGCAGGTGCCCATGCCATGATCGGCCAAACTATCGGCCACTACCAGGTCATCGAAGAGATCGGCGCTGGTGGAATGGGCGTTGTCTACCGCGCACGCGATCAGCGGCTCAACCGGGACGTTGCCCTGAAAGTCCTTCCGCCTGGAAAGCTGGGAAACGAGGCACCCCGCAAGCGCTTCCGCATGGAGGCGTTGGCCCTAGCCAAACTCAACCATCCAAACATCGGAACGGTTTATGACTTCGATACCCAGGACGAGATCGACTTCCTCGTCATGGAATACATTCCCGGCGAAACACTCGGTCAGCGCCTCGCCAAGGGTACATTGCCGGAAAAGGAATGGATTTCCATCAGTTTGCAGATTGCGGCCGCGCTTGAGGAGGCTCACGAACAGGGCATAGTCCATCAAGACCTTAAGCCCGGCAACATCATGGTGACGCCAAAGGGCCAGGTTAAGGTGTTGGATTTTGGGTTGGCCAGGCTTCTCGATTCCGATACCAGTGCAGAAGTTACCGCCACGCTTAGCCAAACTGATGGGGCAGGCACGCTGCCTTACATGGCTCCCGAGCAACTTCGCGGCGACCCGGTGGATGCCCGCACCGATATTTTCTCCGCAGGGATTGTTCTTTATGAAATGAGCGCAGGCCAGCGGCCGTTCCGGGAAAAACCGGCTCCGCGTCTGATCCAGCAAATCCTGTCCGATGCGCCTCGTCCGTTGCAGGAATGGAACCGCCGCATTTCGCCACAAGTCGAAAGCATCATAATGAAGGCGCTCGACAAACAGCCTGACCTACGCTACCAGTCCGCCCGCGAATTACGCGTCGACCTGGAACGGCTCGTGGCGCAGCAAACATCCTCTTCCGCGATCCAGGTCGTGCGACCGGCCTCACGCCGCGGGTGGAAAAACATTCTGCGGGCGCATCCACGCCCGATCTATTTGTCCGCGGCCTTCCTGGGCGTCGCTGTCGCCACCCTCTGGTGGTTGATAGGCGCAAGGCCAGTCCTGTCGTTCGCTCCCCGCGATTGGCTTTTGATCACCGATTTTGAGAACCAGACCAACGACCCGCTTTTCGACCGCTCGCTGCTCACGGCTTTGACAGTCAGCCTCGAACAGTCCCCCCACGCCAACGTCGTCCCCCGTGCACGCATCGCTGAGAGTTTGCATCGCATGGGCAAGAGCGGTGAGGAAAAAATCACCGAGGAGTTGGCGAGGGATATCTCTCAGCGTGAGGCCATCCGGGCAATCCTGAGTTGCTCGATCGCAAAGGTCGGTCAGCAGTATGCGCTTACCGCCCGCTTGATCGATCCCAAGTCCGGCGTGGCGGTTCGTTCTTACCTCGAGGAAGCCAAGGACCAGGACCACGTTCTGGACGCGCTCGGCTCCGTAGCTACTCGCGTGCGCCGTGACCTTGGCGAATCCATGCTTGCCACGAGCAACACGGATCGATCTCTTCCGATGGTGACCACTCGGTCGCTCCAGGCTCTCAAAATGTTTGCCGAAGGGAGTGCTCTCTGGAGCAAGGGACAGTATGGGCCAGCGGCGCAGGCGTTCGAGTCGGCCGTCAAGGCTGACCCTGAGTTCGCCATGGCCCACGCTGCACTCGGAGGCGCCTATTACAGTCACATCTTTAATAGCCCCGCCAGAGGCAAAGAGCATATCGAGAAAGCTCTCCAGCTTTCTGAACGAACCACAGATCGTGAGCGGCTGTACATCCAGACCAGCTACGCACAAGACCTCGGCCATGTGGCTGACGCCAGAAACCGCTTTGATGTGTATCTGAAGGCCTATCCTGACGATTGGGGGATGCGCTTCAACTATGCCTCCCTGCTGCGCAACAATGGCCAGCCACAAGAGGCCCTTGAGCAATACAAAGAGCTCGTGCGCATTTCTCCAAACAATCCTTCCACCTACATCGACATCGCTACCACCTATAATGGGCTCGGCAATTTTTCCGAGTCGCTGCGCAACTACGAACAAGCCTTCAAGTTGGATCCGTCCGAGAAAACCAATCAGAACATCAATCACGAGTACGGGATGACTCTATTCTTTAGCGGTGACGAACCCAAAGCTCGCGAGACCTTCAAGCTTGCTTTAGAAAAGCCCGATCTGAAGCCTAAAGGCCTCCGTTCGCTGGCCTGGCTTGATCTCTACCATGGCAAATATGCTGCCGCCAAACCGCAACTGCAGGAAGCTCTGCTGTCCGATGAAACTTTCAAGTGGGCCTTGAGCATTTTGCGCGAGCACAACCTGCTCGCCATTGTCGCGGATGGACAGGGCGACCGCGCGGGCCAGCTGCGTGAACTGGATCTTGCGCTCCCTTACTTGGCCACCTCGGGGGCTCAAGTGCGCGCCGGGCTCTGGCTCGGAACGCAATACGCGCGAGCTGGAAGCGTCGCAAAAGCCGCGGATATCCTGCAAAAAGTGCGCCATTCCGCAGACGCCCAGAATCCCGAACACATGAGCGATATCCAAAGCCTTGAAGCTGAGGTGGAACTCGCCCATGGCAACAAAAACCATGCGATTGAGCTGCTCTCCCTCGCGGACAAGGCCAAGCGCAGCGCCATGACCGTGGGGGGTCTGGCTCATGCCTACGAGGCATCCGGCAACCCTGACCAAGCCGCTGTCTGGTACGAACTTTTCGTCGAAGGGGTCGATCCTCCGATCGGGTGGGAGCCTCAACAGGACTGGCTCGCCGCGCATTACCATCTCGCGCGCATCTATCTCGCCAAGGGGGACAAAGCCAAGGCCTCAACGCAACTCGATCGGCTCCTCGACTCCTGGAAGGACGCCGACCCGGGGCTCCCTCTGCTCAAGGACGCTCGCAAGCTTAAGCAGGAAATAGATAGCAAACCGTAGAGACTTCTGTTTCGCTTCTCCAATTTCATTTCACGCTTGCGATGCTTTACTCTTGGAACGCCGGGAAGTCCCTCCAGGAGGCAAAATGCAGACGGCATCCATCCAGTGGATCGGCGAAGAAAAGTTTGTAGCGACCGGACCTTCCGGCCATGCCCTGACCATTGATTCCGACCGCACTTCCAACAAAGCGCCCGGCCCGATGGAGCTTGTCTTGATGGCTCTCGGCGCATGCACGGCCACGGATGTCGTCAGCATCCTCAAGAAAAAACGCCAGAAGCTCGAAGGCCTGGAAGTCGTCTGTTCCGGCGAGCGCGCCACCGAGCCGCCCACCGTCTGGAAAAAACTGGAAATTCTCTATCGCCTGCGCGGCTCACTCGATGAAGCCGCCGTCAAACGCGCTATCGAGCTGAGTGAGCAAAAATACTGCTCCGTCTCCGCAATGCTCCAAAAAACCGCCACGCTCACATGGCGCCACGAAATCCTTCCGTCCGCGAAATAATTCCTGTCGCCTCATTGGCGTCGCTGCTTGTCCAACCGCCCAAAACCGCCGCATTTCCTTGTTTCTTTCGTTCTCGCCTTGTAACCTCGCATCCGCATCGCTTAGAATTTCGGATTCGCTTGCTGTGCTGTAATTCCAGAGGAGAGACATGTCTCACCGCATCGCGGCAAAAATTTCCGGTGTCGCAGGCTATGTACCTCCCAAGGTGCTTACGAACGCAGACCTCGAAAAAATGGTCGCGACGAACGACGAATGGATTCGCACGCGCACCGGCATCCGCGAGCGCCACATCGCTGAAGATGGCACCGCCAGTTCGCATCTAGCCACCGAAGCCGCCAAAGCACTCCTCGCTCAAACCAAGACCGATCCCGCCGACATTGACATGATCATTGTCGCCAGCGTCACGCCGGACATGATGTTTCCGGCGGCCGCCTGCCTCGTTCAGGACCGCATCGGCGCGAAGAAGGCGTGGGGCTTCGATCTTTCAGCCGCATGCTCGGGCTTTGCCTATGCGCTCACGGTCGGAGCACAATTCGTCGGCTCAGGCGCTCACAAGAAAGTCCTGGTTATTGGCAGTGACAAGATGAGTTCCATCCTGGACTACACAGATCGTGCCACCTGCATTTTGTTTGGCGATGGTGCAGGCGCGGCGCTCCTCGAGCCGGCAAGCGACGGCGAAGGCATTCTCGATTTCGAACACGACGTCGACGGCTCAGGCGGTCAGTTTCTCTACATGCCTGGTGGCGGCTCACTTCATCCTGCGACGGCTGAGACCGTCGAAAAGAAAATGCACTTCGTGCACCAGGAAGGCTCGCAGGTCTTCAAGTATGCCGCTCGGCGCATGGCAGAGATGTCCGCCAGGCTCCTCGAGCGCAACGGATTCACGAAGGATGATTTGGCTTTGCTGGTCCCACACCAGGCAAACCTCCGCATCATTCGCGCCGCACAAGAACGGCTGGGCGTTGACGATTCGAAAGTTCTCGTCAATATCGACCGCTACGCCAACACCACTGCGGGTACGATTCCGCTGGGATTGTGCGATGCGGTCAAGCAAGGACGCCTTCGCAAAGGCGACCTGGTGCTCATCGTTACCGTCGGCGCGGGCTACACCACCGGCGGCGTCCTCCTCCGATGGGCTTATTGAAGCTGAGTTTCAGTTTTGAACTTACGCTAGGTAGCTTTGCGATTTTGCGTCTGCGTTCTTAAGCTATTTCGCGCTGCCGGCCCTGCGGATGTAGATCTGTCCCTGGAAATTTGTGAATTGATATTCCGGGCCGCCACCATTAATCGTTCCATGAACGGTTTTGTCGATCCTCACGCGGTACTTGCCGCCTTTCGCGCGTCCATCTTCCACCACCTGTTGCGGCGCGGAGGCCTGGAGCTGCACGTCAAAATCGCTGAACACATCGCCGCGGTCGGACTTAATACTCACGTTCGCTTTCACATCCGCGGGAAACGTCACGTCGATATCGCCATTCAGCGAACTGAACGCCATTGGCTTTTGCGGATTCACCTTCACGAAATTAGCGTGCACGTGGCCGTTCAGCGCGTGCGCCACGGCGCTGCCGGATACATTGTTTAGCGTGACCGCGCCGTTAATGTCGTCCACATCCAGGTCGCCGTCCACTCCGGTGATCACGATATCTCCATCGTTCACTGCCCGCAGCTTTAGAGACGTGTGTACAGGGACTGAAATTGTGAGGTCAATCGTCCGCGCGTAAGACTCGCTGCCGATGCGTACTTCGTTGTTTTCTTCTTCGACGGACAATCCCGTTGTCGATATGTTCAAGCGCTTCGGGCCGCCGGAAGGCCTTTCACTTTCCTGATTCCGTCCCCGCGCCTCCACGATAACTTCCTTGCCGTCGTAAGCCTTTACGGTAATGCTGCCGTTCACCAGGCTCGCTTTCACATATGCCGGGCGCGCCGGATCGTCCAGATTCACTGCGATGCGGTCTCCGCCGGACTGCGCTTGTGCCTGCGCGACGGGCGCGACTAATGCCGTCCCAGCCAACGCTGCAACTGCGAGGATATGGTTGAAACGAAATGTATGGTTATTCATGATTTTCAAGAATGCGAATATCTCCATTTAGATTTTCAATCTGAATCTCTGGCCCGCCGGCGTTTACGCGTGCGCTCGTGAAGCGGTCGGCCCGGTAAACCATTTTTCCGCCGCGGCGTTCCTGCTGAATCGCGTGTACTGGCAGCGCGGTTACGGGAAAATCGCTGTAGATGCCGCCGTTGAATGTCTTGAACCGGAAATCCGCGGACAGGTCATGCGCAAAGTGCAGGTCCACATTTCCGTTGATAGTCTTGAATTCGGAATTCTCATGCGGGTTCTGGCGAAACGATACTTTCACTGGCCCGTTCACTGTCCGCGCCGTCCCGGACCCAGACACGTTGTCCATTTCGATGTCGCCGTTCACGTTTCGCACGAGGAAACTTCCGTTTGTGCCCCGCACTACCACGCGCCCGCCATTTACGGTCTTCACTTTGAGATCGATGTCGCGCGGCACTTTCACCGTAAAATCCATCTTCACGACATACCCCTCCTCATCTCGCGAATGCCGGCAGTCGTCGCACTGGCACCGGAACGGTCCGTTGACATACAGCTTCAGTGCGCCTTCTTGCTGTGAAATGTCCAGCGTCACTTCCTTCTTGGCCTTTTCGAGCTTCTCTTTCGATTCCGCCCGCGTCGTTCTCTGAACGGTTAGCTCCACCTTGTCCGAACTTTCGGCGGACACTTCGATCGAGCCCCACACGTTGTCGATCTCCAGGGACTTCTGCCCGGTCGCAGGCATGGGAAAGGATTTCTGGATGTTTTCCTGGTCGCGGACCGAGTATTCGGAATCGTCGTCGTCTCTGGTCTTTGCGGAGACGGCTTCGGGTCCCAGCGCCGCGCTTACAAAACTCAATACACTCAAGTGCCGCCCGCTTGCTGAACTCTTCGCGGGCAAGATCGGCAGCAGCAGCGCCGCCGCGGCGTACACAATCAAAATCGAGATTAGGGATTTCTTGCGCACGCTTTCCTCCTCAATTCAATTTGCTGACAGCCCATTCCGCGCGTTGCTTCACCGTGGGATTCAAATTCGGCGTTTGCTCAAAATTTCGAAGCCGCTGCGCCGCGTCCGGATCGCGCCACTCCGTCAAGAGATCGATCAGCGCCACCTGCACCAACGGAGATTGCTGCTCTTGCAGCGCGTCCAGCACGCCTTTGTGCACTTGCGGCTGGCCTGCGTGCCGGCTGAGCGCATTGAGCGCCGCCAGCCGCACGTCTACGCTTCCGTCGAAGCGCAGCGTATGCAGCAGCGCAGACATCACCTGCGGGTCGAGGTGCTCTTCCTGCTGGCTCCAGCTCACTCCCTGCAGACGTTCGCTCGCGGATTGTTGCTGCAGCATCGAGAGCACCACCAACTGCCGCATGTTTGTCAGCTCGGTGTGCATCGCTGCTATTTCGTCCTGGTTGGCAATCGGGCGCGTTGGCCTGTTGCCAAAATAGTTGCCGGCAAAAATCCCGATCACGAGGAGCACGGCGCTCCACGCCACGGCGCCGACAGGTGTGCGCAGCCATTGCCAAATGTTCGAACCCGCCGCGCGTCCAGCCCGCCCGAATCGCGCGCTCACTCTGTCGCTGCGCCCCGTCTGGTAGGCATGCAGCATCGCTTCGAATCGCGCTCTTGACGCCGCGCTCGGCTGCTCCACGGGCAGCGTTCCCAGCTTTTTCCAAATCGCAACTTCGTCGCGGCAATCGGCGCACTGCGCCATGTGCAGTTCCACGATGTCGGTTTGTTCTTCGTTCAAACTCTCCTGCAGATAATCCGGCAGGAGTTCTCCAATTTGTTCACACTTCATTTCCGGCCCTCCGGGGAGGTACAAACTTCGTGACTCCAGAGTTTTTGTCCTTGTTGATCACGCCGCTTTCGAGCTGGCGAAAGGTCTGCCGCAGTTCCTGGATCGCGCGGTGAATTCGCGTTTTTACGGTCCCAAGTTCGCAACCCAGCAGCCGCGCTATTTCGTCGTACCTCAATTCCTGAAAGCGGCTCAAGATCAAGATCTCTTTTTTTTCTTCGGGCATTTGCAGCAGCGCGCGATGCAGAAGCTCAACTTCCTCTGACTCTTGAGCGGAATCTCTCGGCATCACCGCAGGCGCCATTTCCGGCTCGAACGTGATGTGCTTGGGCGTTTTTCTGTAATGATCCACTCTTGCATTCCTGGCAATTTGATAGATCCACGCGCGAAACGGAGTTCCGGGTTGATAGCTTTGCCGGTACTTCAGAATTCGCAGAAAAACTTCCTGCACCAGGTCTTCGCTCAGCGTCCGGTCGCCCGTCAGCTTCGAATAAAAGTTGTACAGAGGCGTGTGGTAGCGGTCGAACAACACACCCAGCGTTTCGCCTGCGCCATTGCGCACGTCGAGCATCAGATCCTCGTCCGGAGCCAACTTCATGGTCTGGTCATTTTCCGTATCGGCCCGTTCTTGCTCTTTCATAGGGTGAATACCGCCAGCGGCAGAAAAGGTTACATCCGCATCCTACCCGGAAGCGGCGCGTGAGCCTCGCGGAATCGTGGAGAGTTTCGTATGTGGGATAGAGGGCCGAAAACGGCAAGAGTTAATGCTTCAAGGCGAACGAGAAGATCTTCAGAAAAAAGGGATAAACCGCAGGAACTGATATTGGAGTTTTACTTGCTGCGTCAGCAGGAACGCAGAGCGGCAGCTAGGTCGAGATTGGCTTGCAAGCGCAGGCTGATTTGGACCGCGGCATAACGCGCACAAATCACGCGCTCACGCTCGCACCACTCAGCCAGCGATGGCATACTCGTGCCGGAGAGGACGCCAATCCCTTCGATTATTCGGTAATAAGCCCGCACCAAAGTCAGCCCGCCGCCGCCCGGACGCAGGTCCGGGGTCAGCTCGTGCAGGCCAGCCAGCTTCTCGAAGTCCTGGCCCTTCATGCGCCCGGACTCAAGATGAGCAGCTGCCAGCACACGTTCGGAGACCGGCTGGGCTGCGACTCCCGCCAAAATCGCCCGCCAGTAATAGAGGGCGAACTGCGAAAGCGCAACGATGGAGATCGCAAGTAGCATAGCGGCGAACATCCCTCAGTAGCCTCTACTCACATTGTGCCCAGGATACTGTGCTGCTCCAATAGACCTGAAGTACCACCGCCATAGGACGCGGGATGCTCGCACTTAAACACTGTATAATCAATTACTTGGGATTACTGGCTGGTCGACCGCGCTGGTATGGTCATGAACGATCTTCCAGCCTTCTGGGAAGCGCTGCCACACTAGGGAGAATACGCCTCCAATATCTCCTTTATCTCGTTTCAGATGCCACCGGCCCAGCACCAGGGCGGCATCCGGCCCGAGGAACCGGAATTCCAGACCTGAAAAATCAAGCTGACCCATCGCCGCCCGATCCGGGTAGTTCTTTTTGTATCGCGCCATTACACCGTCCCACCCGCGCGAGACTCCGCTGCTCCCGGAAAACGTCAGCTCCGATGAATGCCAGTAGCCCACCAGGAATGCGTCCACATCTCCGCGATTCCAGGCCGCTTGCTGTGCATTCAACGCCGCCGTTATCGCTGCCCGGTCAGTTTCACGACCCTCAGCGGCCTTCGTCTGCCTTCCCGTTCGCACTCCCAATACAAACAACAGGATCAGCGCCATCAACGCCACTAACCATCGATAGCTTTTGGTCATAGTTTCTCTCCATTCCCAGGGTGCACGGAGCATAGGTTGAGGGCGAACACTGCGCAAGCCCCACCTCACAAATTGGGGACAGAAAACACGGAAGCCCAGGCAATGAAGATGGTCGAACAAGGATATTGCAGATATCCCCGTACTGTCTGCGAAACGATTCCGAATATGATGATAGCGAGGTTGCTTTGCGTGGAAGTAGAGAGCGGAGTAACAGAAGGATTTTTTCGCCGGCGGATTGCGCGGCCGATCCTGGAGCTGCTGCGGCAGGGAGTGACGCCGGAAAAAATGGCACTGAGTTTGGCGCTCGGTGTGGCGCTGGGGGTTTTTCCGGTGCTTGGGACAACGACCGCGCTCTGCGCGCTGGCTGCGCTGATTCTGCGATTGAACTTACCGGCAATTCAGATCGTGAACTATTTTGTGTACCCGGTACAGATTGCATTGCTCATTCCATTTTTCCGCATGGGAGAAAAACTGTTTCGTGCACCGCACTTGCCGCTGTCTGTTGCACAAATTCTGGCCGCTGTGCACGCCAGCTTCTGGGACGCCACTCGATTCTTGTGGACGACGATCTGGCACGCGGCCGTGGTGTGGTGCTTGTTAGCACCACTTTTCGTGGCATTGGCTTACGTAGCTCTGGTACCAATTTTGCGCCGGGCGGTGAGAAGGACATCAAAAGAAAGAGTGACAGACTGAAGTCTGCCCCGCCACACCAACGAAAACCCTTCTAGAGGATGTCGAGGATTTCTTCGTAGCGTTTAAAGGGGGGGATGAGATAGGCACCGGCAAGTTCGGTGCGAGACCAGGCCAGCATTTGGCGGGCGACGTCGAAACCGCGTTCGCGAGCGGCTGCGCCTGCAGATTCAAGCGAAGCGAGAACCTGCTGGGGAATTACGATGCCGGGAACTTCGTTGTTGAGGCGAAGCGCCTGCTTATAACTGTTGAGCGGCCAAATACCGACGAGCACGGGGATGGCGGGCTTGCCGCCGAGTTTTTTCACGAAGGCGTGCCAGTGCTCGGGATCGAAAATCGGCTGGGTCATTGCAAAGTGTGCGCCGGCTTCAATCTTGGCCTGGAAGCGCTCGATTTCACCGTCGAGATCATCGGCGACGGGATTGACGGCCACGCCGATGGCGAAGTTCGTGGCCCCGCCGAGAGTTTTGCCGGCCCAGTCGGTGCCCTGATTGAGGCGGCTGAGGACTTTGACGAGGCCGACCGAATCGACTTCGTAGACTCCGCTGGTTTCCGGGTAGTCGCCCACGGCAGGCGGATCGCCGGTGATGGCCAGGACGTTGCGAACGCCGCCAACGGTCCAAGCCCCGAGCAAGATGGCTTGCAAGCCGATGATGTTGAAGTCGCGCGTGGTGAGATGCGGAACGGTTTCGACGCCGCGCGCTTCGAGCGCGCCCGCAGTGATGAGCGCGTCCATGCCGACGCGAGCCATCGCTCCGCTGTTAATGTCGATGGCATCGACTTTGTTCGAGGCCATGATCTTGTCAACTTGCTCGAAGATGCGGTCGAGCGAGAGGCCCTTCGGCGGATCAATCTCGACGCAGACGGTGAACTCCTTAGCCTGGAGTTTTTTCCAGAAGCGGCTTTCGGGTTCGCGCTGCAAGACAGGAACGGGTTGCGCGACGGCTTCGATCGAGTGATGCGCCACGGTGGCTTTTGACGGGCGCAGCGACTTGACGGCTTCGGCCATGGCGCGGATGTGCGCAGGCGTCGTCCCGCAGCAGCCGCCAAGAATACGGACACCGAGAGCGGCGGCTTCGCGGGCAAAGAGAGCAAAGTATTCCGGTGAGGATTTCGGATAAACGATGCGGTCGCCTTCGCGCTTGGGGAGGCCGGCGTTGGGCATGCCGCTGACGCGGAGTTCGTCGATTCCCGTGAGTTCCCGCAAAATGCTGAGCAAGGCTTGCGGGCCGAGAGTGCAGTTTGCGCCGATGACCTGAACGTTTTTCCCCTTGAGTTGAGCCGCGGCATCGGCGGGGCGGAGGTCTCCGAAGGTAGTTCCTTCCTCGGAGTAGGTGAGCTGGGCGACGATGGGCAACCCGGAAAAAGTGCGGATGGCATCCACGGCCAGAAGAATTTCTTCGATGTAGGAAAAGGTTTCGAGGATATAAAAATCGACGCCGCGCTCTTCAAGAGCGAGCGCCTGCTCGTAAAAGACATCCTGAATTTCGTCGGGCGATGGATGACGGGATTGCACGCCGAGGCCGAGCGGGCCGATAGAGCCGGCGATGAGGACTTCGCGGGGAGCTGATTCGCGGGCTTCTCGAGCGATCTTGACGCCACGGCTGTTGAGGCGCTGAACTGCGTCACCGAGGCCCAGCGGGGCGAGCTTGAAGCGGTTCGCGCCGAAAGTGTTGGTCTCGATAATTTGCGCGCCGGCTTCAATATAAGCCAGATGGATGCGGAAGACGGCTTCGGGCTCGGTGGCGTTGAGCTCATCGAAACAGCGCTGCGTGCCGACAGCTTCGTGCAGCATTGAGCCCATCGCGCCATCCGCGATGAGGATCGAGTCTTTCAGCCGCTCGTTGAAGTCAAGAATCTTCAAAAGTATTTCGCCTTATTTTTGGGGAATTGCGCCCGCAGACGGAGTCTCAACGTTTTTGTTCCATCAGCGAGGCGACTGTGCTCATCAAATCGTACTTGGTGAGGATTTCAAATTTTGCGCCGTCCATTTCGACGAAGACGGCGGGATTTTCGTGGCTAAGAATATAGGTGACACGCTCGACGGGGGACGTGCCGGGAATGCGCGGGAGCGGCTTGCTCATGACTTCGCGGACCACGAGTTTGCGCAAATCCTTGCCCTGAAGCGCCATGGTGAGAATTTGATCTTCGTAGATAGTGCCGATGGGAATGTTCTCTTCGAAGACAGGAATTTGCGAGATGTCCTGCTCCTGCATGGTCTTCAGAGCGTGGAAGACAGTCTGATAAGGGCGCGCGATGACGAGCTCGCGGACTTTACCGGCCTGGTGCTTGGCGTTGACAACTTCGGCGGCGGTAATCCGAACGGCGGCTTCAACGTAGCCGCGCTCGCGCATCCATTCGTCGTTGTAGACCTTACTGAGATAGCGCATGCCGGTGTCCGGCAAGAAAGCGACAACGAAAGCGTCCGGGCCAAGATCCTTGGCGAGGCGGAGGGTTGCGGAGATGCAGCCGCCGCCGGAGCCGCCGGTGAAAATCCCTTCAAGTTTGACGAGACGGCGCGCGAGAACGAAGCACTCTTCATCATTGACCTGAATCACATCGTCGAGAATCTTGAGATTCATGGTGGTTGGAAAAAAATCCTCGCCGATTCCTTCGACAACGTAAGTCTTTGGCTTGATGGTTTCTCCGCGCTTGAAAAAGTCGTAGTAAAGCGAGCCGATGGGATCGACGCCGATGATTTTAATCGCGGGATTTTTTTCCTTGAGATATTTTCCGACGCCGCTGACAGTGCCGCCAGTGCCTATGCCGCACACGAAATGCGTAATCTTGCCCTGGCTGTCGTCCCAGATTTCCGGGCCGGTTGAAACGTAATGCGCCTCGGGATTCATCGGATTGTCATACTGATTGGGATAAAAGGAATTGGGAATTTCGCGCGCAAGTTTTTTGGCGACGGAATAGTAGCTTCGAGGATCTTCGGGCTCGACAGCGGTGGGGCAGACGATAACTTCCGCGCCAAGCGCTTTGAGAAGATCGACTTTTTCTTTGGATTGCTTGTCCGTGATGGTGAAAACCATTTTGTAGCCGCGGACAGCGGCAACAAGCGCAAGGCCCATGCCGGTATTGCCGCTCGTGCCTTCGATGATGGTGCCGCCGGGTTTGAGCAGGCCGCGCTTTTCGGCGTCGTCAATCATGGTAATACCGATGCGATCTTTTACCGAGCCGCCGGGATTGGTGTAGTCCGCCTTGACGTAGATCTGCGGCTTGAGGCCCTGATTGATGCGATTGAGGCGCACCAGCGGCGTGCGGCCAATGGCTTCGAGGATGTTGTTACATAGCATGAGGTCTTCCTGGACGCGGCCCGGCGAGAGGTACGCGCTTTGGCTGTGCCATAATTCTTTCAGTCTAGCATGCAGCCTTGCGGTGACACAGTAAGGTGATGCGAAGGAGACGCATTTGGCACGGGAGAATATTTCGAGCGGAACGCCGTGGGAGCCGATTGTGGGTTACTCGAGGGCGGTGCGCGTCGGAAACATGATATCGGTTTCGGGGACGACGGCGACGGGTCCGGAGGGCAAGATCGTGGGAGTGGGAGACGCGTACGCGCAGACGCTGCAAACGATTCGGAACATCGAAGCGGCGCTCGGGAAAGCCGGAGCGGAACTGAAGGATGTAGTACGGACGCGAATTTTTGTCATCAACATTGCGGAGTGGGAAAAGATCGGGCGGGCGCATGGCGAGTTTTTCGGGGCCATACGACCGGCTACAAGCATGGTGGAAGTTAGCAAGCTGATTTCTCCGGAGATGCTGGTGGAGATTGAGGCGGATGCAATTTTGGAGTGCAGCAGCGAAGCGAAGTGACGATGTAAAGATGTAATGACGCAAAGAAAAATCGCATGGGCAACGCGCTTTACGACGGATTCATTGCGGATTATTACGACGAGTCGCCGATTGTGCGCGGGCGAACGCGGGATGTGGCATTTTACCGCGATGCGGTGCATGAATATGGCGATCCCGTGCTAGAACTGGGCTGCGGGACGGGACGAATAACGCTGGCACTGGCGGAGGCTGGCGTTCGAGTGACAGGACTCGATATCTCCGAGCGGATGCTGGAGCGGTGCAACCAGAAGCGCGCGGGATTGCCAACGGAAGCGCGCGAGCGTGTGCATTTGGTCCAGGGAGATATGACGCGGTTCGATCTCGGCGAAAAGTTCCGCGTGGTCATCATTCCATTCCGGCCGATGCAGCATCTCCTCGAGATTGAAGCGCAGGTCTCGTGCCTTGAATCCGTTCGCAGACACCTTGCGTCAGGGGGCCGGCGATTTGGAAAGCGAAGCGGGCGGCTGATTCTGGATGTGTTTCAGACGGATGCAGAACGAATGCATGATCCGGCGTATCAGGAGGAAGGGCTGGTGGCGGAATATGCGATGCCGGACGGGCGGCGGGTGAGAATCATGGAGCGGGTGACGGCGTTTCACCGTGCTCTGCAACGGAATGATGTGGAGATGATTTTTTATGTGACGGATGCGGCCGGAAAAGAAGAGCGCCTGGTTTTTGCCTGGACGCTGCGGTATTTCTTCCGATATGAGGTGGAGCACTTGCTGGCGCGATGCGGATTTCGGGCGAGTGCGGTGTATGGGGATTTTGACCGGTCGCCGCTGGGGGATCATTCGCCGGAAATGATTTTTGTGGCCGAAGCGGAATGATTTTTGGTTAACCATAGTTGACCCCTCCCCCTCCGGTTTTCTTGTAAGTGTTGCTTCTAAAGGACTTAGGTACTGCCGTAAATCGTTTAGATTCAGCAGTTGCGAAGGAATTCTGTAAGTGTTGCTGATAAACGACTTAGGAAAGCGGCAGCCGCGCTACCGAACTCCATATTCTGGAGCTTCTCCTGGCTCGCATTGAGGAGTGGATCAGGGTTTATTCACAGAGTGCACAGAGGGCACGGAGAGTTCGCCGGAGTTGGTAGGAACCGGAACTGCTTAGTCCGAAAAAAGAAAGAGCGGCAGATGGCTGCCGCTCTTTGCGATTCATGGAATTACCCAAGAAAGATAATACTAGAGATTGGCGATCGCGTCAAGACAAATTGCGGGTACTACGGTCTCACCGCGCTCACCACTTTCACCATTCTCACAAGTCTCACCAGTGGGCGCGGACGCGGTAGCGGAGGACCGAGGTGCCGTTTTTGTCGACGGGGACGTTGAATTGGGCGGCCCAGGCGCTCGTTTTTGTGTATTTGTAGCTGGAATTCACCATTTCCCAGTCGCCGCCGATGGGTTCGTTTACCTGGACCGTGATGGCGCTGTCTTTGTGGTTGCGAATCGTGATTTCAAATTCCATTTCCCAGACATTGGACGAAATGCTTTTGTAATCGGTCTGCTTGCGTTCAGAGACGACGTCGAAGGCGTTGCCGATGTGGACGGAGATGCTTTCGTCCTTGGGTGTGTGGTCGATGTGGTCTTCGCCGACGAAGAGGATTCCGCCTTTGGAGTCCTTTTGGTAGACGCGGACGTTGCCTGCGGGAATGGGAATGCCGAGGCCGGCCTTTTCATCATTCTTGAATTTGTAAAAGACCATGACGTTGTCTTTGATGGGTGAGCCGGGGTTTTGGCGATTGTGGTAGTAGTAGTTTTGGCCGTTGACGACGAAGATTTTCTGTACAGGGACGTCGGTGCCGGCGAGAAGGCTGATCTGCTTGGTTTCTTTGTCTTCGACGGAGGTGCGGCGGCCGAGCGTGTAGAGGTGGTATTCGCTGAAATTTTCCTGCTGGAACTGAGGAGCGGCGGCTTTGGATCTCAGCGCTTCCATGGCCATGTCGGCGCGGCCATTTATGGCTGCCGGAAGCCGATTGAGATCGCCAGCGACGAGCTGGAGGCGCGCGTTGTGGAAGGCGGTGCCGCTGTTGTTAACGAGAGTGACCCAGCCGTCGAGGTCGGCAGCTTTGTCGTCGCGGGCGACGGTCAAAACATAATCGGAATTCCAGGACAAGTTGCTGGCGAGATAAGAAGCTTCGATCTGCTGTTTGCGAGGGCCGGAATTCTCGAGGGACATGAGCAGCGTGGGGCGTTCGTAGAGATTCGCTGGAATGTCAGGGAAGCGGTAGCTTTCGGCGTAGCCGCCGGTGACGATGTCATTCCCAATTTTCCAAACCTGTCCGTTATTGTCCGAGAGCAGTGTGGCTTTGATTTCTTCGCGTTTGGTCGTGCCATTGTCCTGATAGGAGCGGATGAGAGTGACTTCCTTGCCGACATATTTGTGAAGCAGTTTGGCGGGCTCGAGGAGATCGTATTCGTAGTTTTGCTCGATGACGCCGAGCTTGTCGGGATCGGTGAGAGAGCGAAAATGAACGGTGGCGGGATTCACTGTGGCGGCGATGTCCATGAATTTGAGGCGGAAGTTGCCGCCGGGCAGCATGAGATTGCGCACGTCGCGCACAAGAGCGATGTTCGAATTGTAGACGGTGACGTTGAGATCAGTCTGATCGTTGAGGCTGGTGGACTGGTCGGGGCCGGTAGCGCGAGGGGCCTCCTTTTCTTGCGCGGCAAAAACCTGTTGCCTGCGGCAAGCGGGATAAAAGAACGCGGCAGCCGCCAGCAGAGCGGCCGTGCCTGAGAGAATCCATGGCCAGCGGCCCTGCCATTTTGATTTGCGGTATTCCATGATGTTCACCTCGTCAAGAGTTCGCTTCTAGCTTAGAACGCCGGAGCGAGATTTCCTTGCACGAGGTCGCAAACGAATGCTTGAAGTGCACTACTCGCGAGGAACAGAGACCCAAGTCGATCCGCCATCCGAGGTTTGATACGTCTTGATGAGCCCGGTTTGCTGGTCCGGCACGAACCAAATCCACGCGTGCGTGGCGTCTGAGGCGCGGACGCCGGTAAGGTCGTTCGTGACTGGCGAGTCCAGCTTGGTCCAGTGAGCGCCGCCATCTGTGGTGCGCAAGATCGTGCCAGAGCTACCGACAACCCAGGAGACTTTTGCGGATGGAGCGGATCCGGCCTGCAGATCGGTATCGACGCCGCTGACCTGCAGCGTCCACTTGATTCCTTTGTCCGTTGAATGTTCCAACGACCCGGCAGGTCCGACGCGCCAGAGATGCTTTCCATCCGGGGCTACAAAGACATGAGGATTTTGAAGAGCGGCGGCGCGCAGCATGGCTTTGGCTTGAGCGCGGGATTGCGGCTCAGCAGAAATTTCGACGGTCTCCGTAACCGCTGAAATTGCATCCGCGTTTGCCGCCTTTGACTTGGGTAAGGCGCCGTCAGTCGCGGCCGCGGGTGGGGGCACTTTTTCCGGAGAGGGCGCCGAGATGGCTGCACCATCAAGGAAGCTGGGTTGCGGTGGTGAAGGAGGCGGAGGAGGTTTTGGGGCGGCTGGCTGCCTGTCATTCAGTGGAAGATTCGGTGCGGCATAGAGAGTCGAGCTTCTTTTGATCCGCGGCTCCGGCAATGCCCGCACCGGCTCGCCCCATTTGTTGTTCTTGCTTTTGCCTACTCAAGGAAGGTCCGGAAGCGGTCTTCTTGGCATGGGCATCAGGAGCTTGTTGTGCCAGCTGCGCTTGCTTGTGCAACTCGTTGGCTGCGTCATCGCGGTCAGACGAGATGGCGCCGGCAATTCCTCCAGCGGATTGATCTGCGCGTTCATCTTTTTCCTTGCGCTCGCTCGGAAGCACCGGCGCTGGTTTTGCGCGAAGGTGAAACGGCAGCAGGCTGCCGATTTTCCGCAATCTCAACGGGCGATGACGGCGCCACCTGCAACGGTTTCGGCTCTCGCAGGGATACCCAGGCGATCAGGCCTGCGGCAATAGCACCAGCAGGAACGAGCCAGAGCCAACGCATTCTCTGAGGAGGCCTTGTAGCGGCGATGAGCGCTGGCGAAACGGTTCTACCGGAAGAAACAGGCTGCGTTCGGCGCCAGGACGCTTTCGTTGGTTTCCAGATTGACCGGAATGTCGAGAGGAGTTTCAAGATGCGCCAGGACCAGCTGGCAACTGTCACAGCCCATGACATGCTGCTTCCAAAAATTCCGTTCGTCGGCTGATAATGACCCGTCGTGATAGGCCGCCAGCATCTCAGGGTCGGGACAAGACTTGCCATGCTCAGCGCCAGGAGCATTTGGGCCTACGCCAGAAGATGCGGATGAACGCAGTTGGCGGGCGAGCGCTTTTTCAAAGCTCAGATCGCGGTCGTCAGGCGCCATGGTTCTCTCCTTCCTTAGAACGGGGCTTGGCCCGGTTCTTGCATCCATCCATTATGAAGTGGGGCTTCCTGGCTCGGAATTTCATGGGTCGGGCCTCGCGGCAGCAGGGCTGGAGCGGCTGCGGCGCTGGAGTAGTTTTTCGAGATCAAACGAAGCGTCCGCGGATGCGTACTCAAAACACAAAGCGATCTGCGCGTCGCTGAGTCCGAGCTCAGCGGCGAAGCCCTTGGCCGCGGGGCAGCCGTTGCGGAGAGTTTCTTCGACGGTGCGGCGCAGCGAGAGGCGAATGCGATCCAGATTTCGCGAGACGCTGGACTCGTGTTCGCCGAGTTGCTTGCCGATGTCCGCCAGGGTTTGCTCCTGGGCGTAGTACAAGCGCAAGCGCTGCTCATCACGGGTATCAAGGGCTGCTAGGGCCGCCTGCAGCGCGCGGACGAAAAGAGCAGCGTAACGTTCACGATGAGGATCGGCCGGTTGCACGGAAACGGCCGGCGGGTTTTTATGCGCGCCGGAGTTCGAGTCGTCGTCCTCGAGGGATTCGAAGCGTCGCCCCGCGCGGATGGCGTCGATGTGACGCTGGGCGAGGACGGCACGAAGCCAGGTTTTCAGAGAGCTGCGGCCGTGAAAATAGCGGAAAAGAGAACGCTCGCCGCGGGTTCCTTCCGCGAGTCCATAAAGCTCGGCAAAAAGAGAATCCGCGAGTTCACAAGCTTCCGGGGAAGCTGAGCTGCACCGGAGAACCGCCGCTGCGGCGGCGCGCAAATAGCCGCGATATGTGCCGACGAAATGCTCCCACGCGGCTTCACAATTTTGGATGCAAGCGGCGGCCAGCGCCAAATCCTCGAGGTGCAGGGAGCGCAGATATTCCTCGAGTTTATCCGGCGGCAGACTTCCGCTGGCCAGTCTTTTTTCCGCGCTGCGCTCGAGCGCAGTTGCAAAACACTCCCGCGACAGGCCCCAGCGGCCGCCGTTAGACTGCGCGTAGAGCCACTCGACCTTGTCCGGTGACGCCGCCAATATTTGAGCAGTGTCTGTAAGTCCAGTGGGCTTAGCGGCTGGCGAACGGTCTGGAGTGTATTCCTTCATAGCCGATTCAAATGTTCAGAATATCGCAGACCATCCAACGCCCCCTGTAAGCTAGGCATCTTAAGAGCTTAATCCAGCTGGGGCGGACCTGTACGAAAAAGCACGGACGCAAAGGGGCTGGATTGCGGTATCCTATACGGGTTGCGCACCCAACCCGCAACGAGAACCGCCTCGCTGGGTTAGCAGACTGGATGCGAACCGTGCGCTCGCGGGAACATTAGCGAGTTCGCGACGCTAGTACGAAAGTCCTATTCGGACGCCCTCAGCCTCGTAAGTACGCTAGTACTGGAAAAGCGCACGTTCTAAAAAACTGGCGAACATGGGAACGCTAGACCTTCCTGAATGTCCGAGGTTCCCAAGAAAGAAACTTCCCGAGGCGGCACGCGGATGGCAATCATGCTTGCAGATCCACCACGAAGTACGACGCGGTTGGGCGTCGGGTTTGACGCAGATCGGCGTCGCCAACCTAATGCAGACGCTTGGAAGACGGCCATCGGTACAAAGCCCATAGCCGCTCGCCTCGCCTTACTTCCTGACGCTAAGCCTCGATGGGACCGCATAGGCGTCAGCGCGGGGTTACAACTTGGCTTGCTGATATTTTGCCTACTGATTCCGCTGATTTATCCGGACCAGCTGAAGACGGCGCTGCATTTTCAGAATGTCGAGCTGGCCACACCGCTGACGGAAATTCCCACGCCTCCGCCGCCCCCGCCTCCTGTGAAGGTGGTGAGAGCGAAAACGCCTCCGCCGCAGCCAAAACCGGAAGTAGTTGAGCCGGTGAAACTAGAACCGAAGAAGCCGCACATCTTTGAAATACCAAAGGTCGTAGTGCCCAAAGTGCAAAAAGTAGAAGCCTTGGCGCCGGAGATGCAGGCTCATCTCGAAGCGGCAAAGATCGATACGTCGACAAATCAACCGAAGCGCCCCAGAGAAGACGTGAAGTTGAACAATATGAATTCGGGGAGCGCTGCACCAGCAACGGTAAAAGCCCCAATAGAAAAAGTGCAAACCGGGGGTTTTGGCGATCCGAATGGGATTCCCGGGAAGGGCGACGCACAGCACGCGACAACTGTTAACCGGTTGGGTTCTCCTGCCTTACCGGGCGGGCCTGGCTATGGCAACGGTACAGGCGGCGACAAAGGAATACGCGGGACCGTGGCGAGCACTGGTTTTGGGAACGGCATTGCAAACCCGCCGGCAGGCGGTGGCAAACAAGGGAAAGTGCAGTCTTCGGGTTTCGGAGACCAAACGGTGGCTGACGCGCCGAAGAAAAAGACGGCCGCGGAAGCACCGATAGACACGCCTGTTAACATCCTGGACAAACCGAAACCTGAATACACGGCGGAAGGGCGTAGTCTAAAGCTGGAAGGCGACGTGGTTATCGACATGGTGTTCCTCTCGAACGGCACCATCCAGGTAAACCGTGTCGTCAGTGGATTGGGCCACGGCCTCGATGAGGCTGCGGTCCGAGCGGCCCAACAAATTAAGTTCAAACCAGCAAAACGCGAAGGCCAGCCGGTCGATTTTCCGGCGCGCGTGCGGATTGAGTTCCGCATGGCCTATTGAGGGGAGAGAGAAATGCGTAAGCTAGGTACAGTTGTCCTCGGAATCGTCTTGGGCGCGTCTGGGACCATCGCCAGCGCTGCGGTACCTGAGCAGCAGCAAGCACGAACGATGGATCAGGTGATCGACCGGGTTATCACGAACGAAAACCGCCTAGACCAGCAGATCCGGCAATATTCGCCGCTGGTTGAGACGTACATTCAAAACCTGAAGCCCGACAAAGAGCTCGGCGCCGTCCCCGCAGGTGACAAATATTTCCTGGGACGCGCCGATTTCTCGAAGGGTGTCGCGCTGGTGGGATTGAGCGACGCGGAGAGCAAGGGAAAGAAGATTTTCGGGTCGATTGGAAATTTCTTTTCGTTCGCAATGCAGTTCCTTCCGGACGGCTTCCTGCAAATGATCTTCATCGACACGAACGGCTTCGACAAGCAGCACTACAAGTTTGACTATGTGCGCCGTGAATTTCTAGGCGAAGTGCGCTGCCTGGTGTTTGATGTCACGCCTCAGGAAAAATCCGGCAAAGGCCGCTTCCTCGGGCGCATCTGGGTCGAGGACCAGGATTACAACATCGTGCGATTCAACGGGGCGTACAGCGGCGGAGGACACTCGAGCTGGTACTTCCACTTTGATAGCTGGCGCACGAACGTGCAGCCAGGCATGTGGATGCCCTCCTTTGTCTACAGTGAAGAAAAGGATCTGCACTACGCGATGAGCAAGAAGCTGGACTTCAAGGCGCAAACTCGGCTGTGGGGATACAACCTCGGCCACGCGCAGCAAGAGCAGGAACTAAGCAAGATCCTGGTGGAAACTCCGGTTCAGGACGATACGAAAACTGCCAATGATCTGACGCCGGTCCAGGCGCAGCGCTCCTGGGATCGCCAAGCGGAAGACAACGTGATCGACCGGCTGGAGCGCATCGGACTGATCGCGCCCAAGGGTGAAGTAGACAAAGTGCTCGATACGGTGGTGAACAACCTCGAAGTGACGAACAACATCGACTTGGAGCCGGACGTGCGCTGCCGCGTGATGATGACCTCGACCCTGGAGTCTTATACCGTCGGCCACACCATCGTGCTTAGCCGTGGACTAATTGATGTGCTGCCAGACGAAGCGAGCCTTGCGACAATTGTCGCGCATGAATTGAGTCATGCAATTCTTGGCCACCGCATGGACTCCAACTTCGCCTTCTTCGACCAGTTGCTTGTCGATGATAAGGATACGTTCCGTCACTTTGGTTTTGGACGCACCCCGGATGAAGAAAAGGCCGCCAACGCCCAAGCCACCAAGCTATTGAACAACTCGCCGTACAAGAATCAGCTTGCGAACGCGGCGCTATTCCTGACGGCGATGGAAACGCGCGAGAAGCAGATCCCGAACCTGATCAGCCCGCACCTAGGAGACCGCGTCGGGGTAATCGCGGACCTGAAATCATCCGTGCCGACGGATTCCAAGCAGAGCCCGCAGATGCTCGCGGCGCTGCCAATCGGCGGCCGCGTGAAGCTGGACCCGTGGAACGACAAGCTCGAGTTAATCAAGAGCAAACCGGTGGGCACCATCGCCGAGCGCGAGAAGATGCCGTTCGAGGTGACACCATTCATGCCTTACCTAACGCGTTTCGGAAGTGAGGCAGGCAAGCCAATTGCGGCCAGCGTTGCCACACCGGGTGATGCGAAGCCCAGCGAGACACCGCAAAAGCCAAACCAATAGCTTCTGAAGCGGAACATTTGGCCCGGTGAAGACACCTTCACCGGGCCTTTTTTCTTTCGGATGGAAAACTCTACTTCCCCGGCGCGAGTGTTTGCATCAACTTAAAATTGAAGTCCACACCGTCGTAAAAATCCTGGACTCTGACGCGTTCGTCCTGGCCGTGCGCCCGGCGGTTGTCGATATCCAGGAAGACGCCGGCGATGCCGTAGGTGGGGATTCCCGCCATGCGCAAGAAGCGCCCGTCCGAGGCCCCCGTATCCATCACCGGCATGATGGGAAGCTGGCCCCAAACGTTGGCAGCCGCGGTTTCGACGGCCTTCATAAGATCCGGACGGAGCGGGGAAGGCGGCACACGCACCGGCAGGACCAGATTGCCGTCGGCGTCGCGCTGTTCGACGAAGCTCACCTTGATTTGCGGGTCGTCCACGACCTTGACCAGAGTTTCTTTGATCGCGTTGGGATCTTCGCCCGGGAGGATTCGGCAATTCACGTTGGCGCGCGCGGTTTGCGGTAAAGCGTTCGGAGCATGGCCGCCAGAAAGCATGGTGGCCACGCAGGTGGTGCGAAGAATCGCGTTGTAAAACGCATTTTCAGAAAGTCGCGCGACAGCCTCTTCACCGGGAGGGGCTTTCGCCGCGGCCTTCATTTCCGCGGCAAGGGGACCGCCTTCGATGGCGGCGCTTTTTTCGAGCATGGAGCGTGTGATTTCGTTCAGCTGCGGGGGAAAACTGAATTTTGCGAGTCTTGCGAGCCCTTCCGCCAGATGATAGATGGCGTTATCGCGCGTTGGCCTGGAGCTGTGGCCTCCTGGATTCTTCACCTCGAATTGAAAATCGACGTAGACTTTTTCGCTGGCTTGCACAGCGCCGTAGATTTTCTTGCCTTTGTTGCTCATGAAATCGCCGCCATCCAGATTGACGCAGTACTCGGCCTCAATCCAATCGCGATGATGCTTGAGCAGCCACTCGACCCCGTTGAAGTCGCCCCCTTCTTCATCGGCAGTGAGTGCGAGGATCAAATCGCGGCTGGGCGGCAGACCTGCTTTTTTTAGGCGGATAAAATTCTCCACCAGGATGGCGGCGCCGTCTTTGATGTCCACGGTGCCGCGCCCATAGAAATAGCCGTCCTTTTCGACGAACTGAAATGGGTCGGTGGTCCAGTCTTCGCGGCGGGCTTCCACCACATCCAAATGAGCAAGGAATAGGACGGGCTTCTGCTGCCCTGTTCCATGCAGCCGCGCAACGAGATTCTTCTTGCGCCCGTTGGGGCCGGCCACGATGACGTCTTGCTCCGAAAAGCCGGCGTCGCGCAGGCGTTTGGCCATGGCCTCCGCGGCGGTGGTCACGTTGCCGACGGAATCCGTCGTATTGATCTCGACGAGCTGTTTGAAAATTTCACGCGACTGTTCCTTCGTATCCTGCTGGCTCTGCGCTAATGCAAGTGGCGCAAGAACCGCGAGAGTGCTGCACAGCATCACCCAGTATTTCCGTTGAAGCATTCCTAGCTCCTTGTGCATATTCATTTCGGAGAATGCGGAGTACTCTCCGTGGGCATTGGCGGCAAAGCAAAGGCTCGGCGCAGGCACCCCGAAACGTATGAGGCGGCCAAGAAAAGCAGGATAAGCCCGAGCCCCGGATCGAACAAAAATCGCAGGACGAACGCCGCAAAAACCATAAGCCCCACCATTTGGGGCTTCATCAATGGGAATTGGAATCTCCAGTTCACGAACCGGGCAATCTCCTGCGGCCACTTGAAAACCCAGTAGAGGTTGTAAATGGGGATGAAATGGAAGCCAACGGCTCGCGCTGGTGAAATCGGGTGCTTCCAACCGGGCACATGCTGCATCACCACATGATAACGATACACGCAAACGAGCCAGTAAACGCCACCGACGAACATCACGAGAAAGAGATACAGCGGCGGAATTGGAAAGTCGGCTTTGGCTAGCTCCGGATGGAGCGACGCCGCAACGAATTCCGCAACAATCGTGGCAAATCCGAGAAGGTAGCCTACCCAGAGCTGCGGGAGCGGGGGCAATGGTCCCGGCTGCGTATGTTCGGCTGGCAAATTGGCAGGCGAAAAATCCATCTGGTCCTCAAGAAAAGCGCATTGGCAGCGTAACGGTCGCAACGCAGCTCCGTCAAACAGTTTGGACAACGGGGCCTTCAAGATTTCCTGCGAGAGGTTGCTTCACCCCAGACGCATTTCATAGACTGGCTGGGTACGAACGACGGGAGGATGACGTGACATCAACCAAGAAACGCACGGCGCAAATCGCTCTGGGAGCGGTTTTGTTTATCGCGGGGATGGCAGCCGGTTCGCTGCATGCCCGGAGTGTGGCGGGACAAAATCGGTTCGGCCAGCCTAAAACAGTCCTGCATGTAGTGATTTACAAATTCAAGGACGCCACTTCAAATAACGACCGAGAGATTGCGATCAACGGGATAAAGGAGATGGCTGGGAAAATTCCTGGAATCAAAAACGTCTGGCTCAAGACGGAGCGCAACCAGGTTAAGGATTTCAGCGGTGTGTACGCTATCGAATTTACGAGCGCGGAAGCCGCAGCCGACTATGCCGAGAGCCCCGTTCACGAGGTCTGGTCCAAGAAGTGGCAGGAGTTGCGGGAGAACAGCCTTTCTTTCCAGGTGTCAAATCCATAAGGAATCGGCTCGCTGCGTTTGTGATTGATGAAATTACCGCCGATCACTTCGCGCGAACAATTCCGAATCTGCGCCGAAAGATCGCTTCAACCATTTTGTCTGACAACAGCCGCTCGCACCATTTCGCAACGACCGCTAATCCAGTGACGAGATAACGAGCTTTCGGATTTGGCGCTTCGATAGCCCGCAGGACGGTGCGGGCGCAGTCTTCCGGCGTCGTTTTCGATTTCGCGCGGCTCCCTGTGACGCTTTCGAAAAATCGCGCGTATAGCGGAGCATAGGGGCCAGTATTCATTTTCTCCAGATACGGTTTGGAGAGCTCCAAGGCTGCTTGCTGGATGCCGGTCACGATGTAACCCGGCTCGATTAGGACCACTTGGACTCCAAAAGGATACAGTTCGAGGCGCAAGGCGTTGCTCATCGCTTCGAGGGCGAATTTGCTGCTGCTGTAAGCGCCTTGCGTGGGCGCGGTCACGAATCCTGAAACGGAGCTCATCATCACGATCCGGCCGCGCATTCGTTCGCGCATGTGCGAGACCACGGCTCGAGTTACTCGCAAGACCCCGAAAAAATTCGTTTCGAACTGGCGCCGCCAGTCCTCCATGCGCAGGTCTTCGACGGCGGCAGTGAAGTTCACGCCGGCATTGTTAAAAAGCACGTCGATGACGCCTGCCTTTGCGAGAACACCTGTCACAGCATGCTGGACGGATGCGTCATCGCAAACGTCCAATTCAAGCGTTTCAAGCGGAAGATTTTTCTCCCTTGCCAGCGCGTCGAGTTGGGCGCGTTTTTCCGCCGAACGTCCGGCCGCGAATACTCGATAGCCGCGCTGTGCCAGCAAGAGTGCCGTGGCTCTGCCTAATCCGTCCGTTGCCCCGGTGATCAGGACGGTTTTTTGAGGCCCTGCGCCGTTGGTCATTCTTCCCTCCAAGCAAAGGAAGCATTATGCTACCCCGGTTCTCCGGGACGCTCGCTATCCGCAAAACGACTGAAACGTTTGTTGCGAGCAGCCCGTCACATGGTGCAGCGGCCGGTTAGGTGCCAGGAAATATACAAAAGTGAGGCGATGATGAGAATTCCGAGTGGGAACTTGTGTGGATTTGCCCCGGCACGAAGCAATTTGCTGCGAAGAATTTGGCTGCCTGCCCTGGCGGCTTTGCTTTTCATCAGCTTCTCGGCTGTGATTGCTAGCGCGCAAGGCACTCCAACGAACGATGAAGAGTACGGAAAGAAAATTCGCGAATTTACGACAGAACCATTCTTCCTCACCGATCTCGTCGATCACCTCCCGGCTTCCCCCACGGTCCCCTCACCGGATAAGATTCTCGGCCACATCGTTGGCGCGCCAGATTTTCTCACTTATTCGAAGGACATCTACCGCTATTACGACGAACTCGCAAAGGCCAGTCCGCGAGTAAAAGTGTACCGCGTCGGGAAATCGGAGGAAGGTCGCGACTTCCTGTTGATCGCGGTGAGCGACGAAGCCAACATCACCCAGCTCGACCACTTGCGCGACGTTACCGCCAAGCTTGCCGATCCTCGCAAAATCACCGATGCCGAGGCAAAGCAGCTCATTTCCGGAGGCAAGCCGTTCTACTGGGCGTCTGGCTCGATCCATTCGCCGGAAACGGGATCGCCGGAAATGCTTATGGAACTGGCGTACCGCCTGGCCGTGGAAGATTCGCCGTATATCCAAAATATCCGCAAGAACGCCATTTTTCTGATCACGCCGATCGTCGAGGTGGACGGCCACGACCGCGTGGTGGACTCCTGGAACTACAAAAAAGCCAATCCCGACAAGGCTCAGCCCGGCCTCGTTTATTGGGGGCATTACGTGCAGCATGACAACAACCGCGACGGCATCGGCATGGCTTTGAAGCTTTCGCAAGTGATGATGAAAAACTTTTTAGACTGGCATCCACAAGTGCTCCACGACCTGCACGAATCTGTCCCGTATCTTTACGTATCCACGGGCACAGGGCCGTACAACGCATGGCTCGACCCGATCGTGATCAACGAATGGCAGAAGCTGGCCTACAACGACGTGCAAGGACTGACGGAACGAGGCGTGCCCGGCGTGTGGACGCACGGCTTTTATGACGGCTGGGCCGCGAACTACATGTTCTATGTGGCGAATGGACACAATTCGATCGGGCGATTTTACGAAACGTATGGGAACGGAACTCCGGAAACGAAAGACGCGGAGTTGCCGGCGGGTTCGACGAGCCGGACGTGGTTCCGGCCAAATCCGCCGCTGACGAAAGTGAAGTGGTCGCTGCGCAACAATACGAATTTGCAGGAAAGCGGCGTGCTGCTCGCGCTGGGTTATACGGCGGACCATGGGCAGGAACTTCTGAAGGATTTCTACGAGAAGAGCAAGCGCTCCGTGGCGAAGGCCACGACGGAAGGTCCGGCGGCGTGGGCCATCGTGAATGACGGCAGGCGGCCCGCGCTGGCCGCTCAGTTGGCGAATTTGCTGCAACGCCAGGGCGCGGAAGTGCACAAGCTGGAGCAGGATTTTGTCGTGAAGGAGAAGGCGGCTCCAGCGGCAAAGTCCGCGGACGCAAAGACAGAGAGCAAGCCCGAGGCGGGCGGCGACAAAGCAAAAACCGACAAGCCCGAAAAAGCAAAGGACGAAGCGGGAGCGAAGAAGCCGGAAGAAGCGAAGACGACAAAAATTCCGCTGGGCAGCTACATCATTCGAATGGACCAGCCGTACAGCCGCATGGCCGATATGCTGCTGGACACGCAGTATTACTCGACGAACGATCCGCGGCCTTACGACGACACTGGGTGGACGCTGGGGCCGCTGCGAAACGTAAAGACATTGCGCATCACGGATTCGGGAATCCTTAAGGCTCCCATGACGCTGGTAGACATCGCCGCGAAGTTCGATGGCGGCGGCGTAATTCCGCCCCACGCGCCGAAGAGTGGCAAAGCGCTCGCGGCAAAGTGTTACGTGATAAATGCCTCTGGAGAGCCGAGCCTTGCGGCTTTACGCTACCGATTGAAGGACACAAAATTCTTTGCCGCAGAGGAGGGTTTCGATGCTGCGGGACAGAAGTTCGTGGCGGGCTCGTTCCTCGTTCCCGTTGAAGGTAATCCAGCTGACATCGATTTGCGGTTGAACACGGCGGCGCGTGAGTTGAGCGTGCGCGTGACGAGTGCGGAGACCATGCCAGATGTGGCGCGCCACGAAATCGGCGTGCCGCGGATCGCCGTGATGCATAACTGGACGGATACGCAGAACGAAGGATGGTTCCGCCTGGGGCTGGAAGAATCGGGAGTGCCTTATGCGTACATTTCCGACACCCTTGTACGCTCCACGCCGAATTTGCGCGAGAAGTATGACGTGATCCTGTTTCCCCCGACTTTTTTTGGCTTGCAACAGATTTTGAACGGCGTTCCCAAGCGCACTTTGCCGGATGGCAGCGATGCCGGGCCGATTCCCTTCCAGAACTCGGCGACCACACCGAATTTCGGCGGAGTGGATGAAACCGCGGATATTCGGGGAGGACTGGGATTCGAAGGTGCGGCGCACATCAAGAAATTTGTCGAAGACGGCGGACTCTTCATTCCGATCGCCAACAGTTCAGAACTGCCGATTGAGATGGGCTTGGCAGACACGGTTTCGATTGCCGAGACGCATCAACTGCAAGCGCGCGGAATGATTGCGCGAGCGACGGTTGAAGACAAATCGAGCCCGATTACGTACGGCTATGACGAAAGCGTCGGTGTGTATTTTAACCAGGGACCCGTGTTCAGCGTGTCCGTCGCGGGCCGGTTTGGCAGATTCTTCGCGGAGGGCGGTGGAGGAGGACGTACGAGCGGCCGCGGTTCCGCGACTGACCCGGACATTCCGCAAGGCCGGCCGTGGACCGAGCCGGAACCACCCGTTCATCGGAGCAAGGCAGAGCAGGAACTTTACGTCAATCCCGCGGCGCGTGGAGACTTGAGCAGTGTTCTCCCGCCGGCTTCGCTTTACCCGCGCGTGGTGCTGCGATTTGCCGCGGAAAAGGATCTGTGGATCAGCGGGATGCTCGCGGGCGGCTCTGAATTGGCGGAAACCCCGGCAATCGTGGACGTTCCCGTGGGTCGCGGCCACATTGTTTTATTCGCGACGAACCCCATGTGGCGGCAGGAGACGCAGGGGAGCTTCATGCTCCTGCTCAACGCCGCGCTGAACTTCGACCACCTGAACGCGGGGCGGAAAACGCCTGCCCCAGCTGCGACTAAGGCCTCGTCTCCGGCGACGAAACCATAGACGGGCGCACTTCACATTCCAGCGTCTCGTTTTCGGCACAGCCGGCTGCCGCCGCACAGCTGTATGCAAGAAGGGCTGCTAAGATCGTTCTATCTTTGTAGCTTCCACTGGAACGCTTGGGTGTGCCTGCATGTCAGATGACGGAAGTTCTTTGATACGAGAGCCTAAAGGCAAGTGGCGGCTCGGTTTTTGGAGTCTGATCGCCACGCAATTTCAAGGCGCGTTTAATGATAACGGCCTGAAATTCTTTGTCATTTTCCTCATCCTCGGAACAAATCCGACAGACTCACAAAAAGATCTCCTGGTTTTCTACGTCGGCAATCTGTTCGCCGTTCCGTTCCTTCTGTTTTCGATGGCAGGAGGCTATCTAGCAGACCGCTTCAGCAAACGAAGCGTCGCCATCGGTACGAAAATTTTCGAGATTTTCGCGATGATTTTCGCGCTTTATGCGTTTGCGCATGGCAGCACGCGCATGGCGTTTGCGGTGATTTTTCTCGCCAGCACGCAAGCTGCGTTCTTCGGGCCCGCGAAGTACGGCTTGCTGCCAGAAGTGCTTCCGGACGAGTTGTTGTCTTGGGGCAACGGCATCCTCGAGCTCACGACCTTCGTCGCGATTATTGCGGGCGCAGTGGCCGGCCCGCTGCTGGCACAGAGGTTTCACGGGCGAGAGCTTTATGCGGGCCTAATCTTTGGAGCTTGCACTTTGGTTGGTTTAACAACCAGCTTCACGATCTCACGGGTTCCTGCCGCTGACCCCTCAAGAAAATTTCGCATCAACATTTTTAGCGATCTGATAAAGCAAGTTCAGATCGTCCGGCCCGATCGCACTTTGCACCTCGCCGTCGTGGGCAATACTTACTTCTGGTTCCTCGGCGCACTGCTCCAGTTCGTGATTGTCTTTTACGGCCGCGAAGTTTTGCATATCGACGAAACGCACGGCGGCTACTTGCAAGCGGCGCTTGCCATAGGCATAGGCCTTGGCAGCTACGCCGCAGGTCTTCTTTCCGCGGGAAAGATTGAGTATGGCCTTATCCCGCTGGGCGCCGTCGGGATGTCGTTGTTTGCTTTCGCCATATCCCTCCATGGATTAACCTTTCTTCAGGTGGTCCTGCTGCTTGCCGCGCTCGGATTTTCCGGTGGATTTTTTATTGTCCCCATCAATGCATTAATCCAGCATCGCCCCGCGGAAGACAAAAAAGGCAGCGTCATCGCGTTCGCAAATTTCCTGTCCTTCGTCGGAGTCATCGGTGCATCGGCAATCTATTCCGGATTTACGCACTACTTGCACGTCGGCTTGGAGTCCTTCTTTATCTGGACGGCAATCATGTCGCTCGCCGCAACGGTTTATGTCCTTTACCTGCTGCCGGACTCGCTTCTCCGTCTCCTGCTGTGGATGCTCACGCATACGCTGTACCGGCTCGACGTTGAGGGTCGTGAGCGCGTTCCGGCGCGGGGCGGCGCGTTGCTTGTTCCCAACCATGTTTCCATGGCTGATGCCGTTCTGCTGCTAGCCGCGCTCGACCGTCCGGTGCGCTTCTTGATGTTCAAAGGCTCTTACGAACACCCGCTGGTGAAGCCATTTGCGAAAATATTGGGCGTCATCCCGATTGCGTCGGATCAAGGTCCGCGCGAAATGATCCACTCCTTGCGCCGCGCCACGCAGGCGCTGCAAGACGGCGAACTGGTCTGCATTTTCCCCGAAGGGCAGATGACGCGCATCGGCCAGATGCTGCCCTTCCGGCGCGGCATGGAACGCATCATCAAAGGCGTGGACGTTCCGATCGTTCCCGTGAATCTTGACGGCGTATGGGGCTCGATTTTCAGTTTTGCAGGCGGCCGCTTTCTCTGGAAATTCCCGCGCCACTTACCCTATCCCGTGCGCGTAACTTTTGGCGCGCCGCTCCCCTCGACGACGACGTCGCAGGAGGCGCGGCAGGCAGTGCAAGACCTGAGCGCGGAAGCGTTTGGCCGGCGCAAGCGTCACATGCGGCCTCTTCCGCGCACCTTCCTCTACACGGCGCGGCGCCATCCATTTCGTTTTGCCATGGCAGATGGACAAACGCCGAAGCTGACTTTTTTCGCGGTGTTGGCGAGAACTCTCTTTCTGGCGCGGCGCTTGCGAAAAACGTGGCAAGGACAGGAAATGGTCGGTGTGCTGTTGCCTCCCTCGATTCCCGGCGCATTGGTGAATTTGGCGGCCATGCTGATGGGAAAAGTGCCCGTCAATTTGAACTACACGGCTTCCAACGAAACGCTGGAATCCTGCGCCAAGCAGTGCAACCTGAAAACGGTGATTACGGCTCGCGCGTTTCTCGAGCGCGTGCACGTGCAGCCGCCCGCCGAGACTGTTTTCCTCGAAGATCTCGCGCAGAAGCCGGGTTTCGGCGAGCGCCTCGGCGCCGCTTTGGCTTGCTTGCTTCCGGCGCGAAGCATCCAAAAGTACGCCGGTGCCGGGCACCAGACGCGGCTCGAAGACATCGCCACGATTATTTTTTCCAGCGGCTCAACGGGCGAACCCAAAGGCGTCGTCCTGACCCATTACAACGTAGCCGCAAACGTCGAGCAGCTCAACCAGGTCTTTCTTCTGCATTCCAACGATCGCATCATGGGCATTCTTCCGTTCTTTCACTCCTTTGGCTTCACGGGCACGCTATGCCTCCCGGCCGCGACCGGAATTGGCGTCGTGTTTCATCCGAATCCGCTCGATTCCCGCGTTATCGGCGCGCTCGTCAACAAATACGCCGTGACCATGCTTCTCGCCACGCCTACTTTTCTCAATGCCTACGCGCGGCGCTGCGAGCCTGAACAATTTGGCAGCTTGCGCTTTGTGATGGCCGGCGCCGAAAAACTTCCAGATCGCATTGCCCAGGCATTCGAGGACCGCTTCGGCATTCGGCCGCTCGAGGGATACGGGTGCACGGAGTGCTCGCCAGCCGTCACAGTTAATACGATTGATTTTCGCGCCGCATCTTTTCGCCAAGTGGGCGCAAAGCGCGGCAGCATCGGCCACCCGCTGCCGGGGATGACCGTGAAGATCATCGATCCCGAAACGCTTCAAACATTGGCCGTCAATCAACCCGGCTTGCTGCTCGTGCGCGGACCCAACGTGATGCAGGGCTACTTAAACCAGCCAGAAAAAACGGCGGCCGTGTTGCGCGATGGCTGGTACAACACTGGCGACATCGCGATGCTCGACGAAGACGGATTTCTGCGCGTCACCGACCGCCTGAGCCGTTTCAGCAAAATCGGCGGCGAAATGGTTCCACACATCAAGGTAGAAGATAAGCTGCACGAACTGGCAGCCGCGACAGAACAGGTGTTTGTAGTGACAGCCGTTCCCGACGAGAGAAAAGGCGAACGCCTGATGGTTTTGCACACGCTCCCGGAAGATAAGCTGAAGGAGTCTTTGGAGTTGCTCGCCAAGTGTGACTTGCCGGCGCTTTGGAGACCCCGCCCGGATCAATTTGTGCATGTAGAGAAATTGCCCTATCTCGGCACAGGCAAGCTGGATTTGCGAAAGGCGCGAGAACTCGCGTCGGAAGTCGCCAAGCAGGCATGAAACATTCAACGCAACCCATGCTTGCCAAAGCTGATTCGCCTCAGATGACGAATGCCGAAGGCTCGAAAAAATGGCGCGGAATCACCTTTCGATTTGCGCTGACCGTCATTGCCCTGGGGATCTGGTTCTGGACGCAATCGCTAATCGGGCGGCGAGCCGTGCCATCCTCCGGCGTTGGTGACGCGCTTCACACACTGACTGCCGGCCTCAATTCCTACTTTTACCATTCGTCCTTTGCCGCCAATGCGCTGCTAATTCTGAGTTCCGCTTTGATCGATGGACTAGGACTCTTTCTGCTCGGACGCTGGCTCTTCGGCCCAACCGTGCGGCCGTTTCTGGGACTTGTGCTGCTGCTCGGTCTGCGCCAAGTCATGCAAGCCATTTGCGCGCTCCCGCCGCCTCCGAATATGATCTGGCACTATCCGGGTTTCCCTTCGCTGCTGGTCACCTACAACGTAGGCAACGATTTTTTCTTTTCCGGTCACACGGCTATCGCCGTTTTTGGCGGAATCGAATTGGCGCGACTCGGGAAGCGCTGGCTTACGGCCGCTGCCGTGGGAATCGTTCTCTTCGAGATCGCCACGGTGATCATCCTGCGCGCGCATTACACCATGGACGTCTTTACAGGACTCCTCGCGGCTTTCTGCGTTGCACAGGTCTGCACCAAGCTTTCACCCCGCATCGACGTCTGGCTGTCTCCTGTTCAGTAGGCCCCGGCCTGCCGAGGACTCTGTTCTATTCATACCGCAGTGCGACCATAGGATCGACGCGCATGGCGCGCCGTGCCGGGATGTAGCAAGCCGCTAGCGCGACGATCGAAAGCAGGATAGCCACCGCGGTAAAAGTAAGCGGATCCGTCGCACTGACGCCAAAAAGAAGGCTTGCCATAAGCCGCGTGAGCCCTGCTGCCGCGGCAAGGCCGATCACTACGCCAATCAGCGTCATTTTCATTCCGTCGCCGAGCACCATCCGCAGCACATCGGAACGGTTTGCTCCCAGCGCAACGCGAATGCCGATCTCCTGCGTCCTTTGGCCCACCAGATAGGAAATGACACCGTAGATACCCACGGAGGCAAGGGCCAGCGCGAGCAGGGCAAAAATTCCCAGCACAGCCATGGAAAAGCGCTGCGAGGCAAGTGAATCAGAAATGATGCTATCCATCGTTTGCGTTTTTGAGATCACGTGTTCGCCGCTGATCCCCTTGATCGCTGCCCTCAGTGAATCGCCTATCGCCGCAACCTTTGGATCGGAACGCACCAGGACACCGGTTCCATTCCACGATAGCTTCATGGCCTGGTCCGGAAGTTGCATGTACGGAAAATAGAGTTGCGCGCGAAGCGACTCTTTGTCGTCGGAGTCGAGTCCCCACTGCTTCACATGCGGGACAATGCCCACGATCTCGGCCCGCTCCGCCTTTTCCTGTCAGAAAGATATGCTGTCCTATCGGATCCTTATCCGGAAAATACTTCTGCGCGAAGACGTCATCCACGACAACAACATGCGAGGAGTTTTCATCATCCTGCGCCGTGAAAAATCTTCCTCTTTCCAGCGGCATGCCCATGACTTTCAGATAGTCTTCTTCCACTACGTAGCTGAGCGACCAGCTCAGATCATTATCAGTCTCGGGTTTCGGTTTTCCCTCAATCCAAAAGGTATCTTCATCATCGCCGGCCAACGGCACAGAGGCCCAGGAAAGGGACACCGCCTTTACACCGGGAGCTGCTTTCAACTGTTGATCCACGACGCGAAGTGCGGCACGAATTCCTGCAATGCTCGCATTGCGCATCGAAGGCGGAAGAGCCACGCCAAACGTCAGAACATTGTGCGAATTAAATCCCGGATCGACGTGCCAGAGGGCCGTCAGGCTGCGAACCATAAGTCCTGCGGAAACCAACAACACCAGGGCAAGCGCCATTTCCACCACAACGAGGATTCCCTGCGCCCGGTGCCGCGATCCGCTTCCGCCTCGCCCTCCTTCCTTCAATGTGTCGTGCAAATTGCGCGCTCCAGTTTTCAATGCCGGCGCCAGCCCGAAGAAAATCCCGCAACCCAGGGAAATGGCCACGGTAAAGACGAGCGCGCGCGCGTCCAGCCTTACCTCGCTGGCTCTCGGCAACCCCTCAGCCAGAACGCGCAGCGCCGTCTGCGTGCCCCAGCCTGCCAGTAGCAATCCGAGTCCACCGCCAACCAATGCCAGCAAGAGGCTCTCTGTCAGCAGTTGGCGCACGAGCCTGGCCTGGCCCGCCCCCAGGGCGGCGCGAATCGCGAATTCGCGCGTGCGTGCCGCAGCTCGCGCAAGCATCAGGTTCGCCACATTGACGCAAGCAATCAAGAGCACGAAACCAACTGCGGCCAATAATACAAGTAGCAGCACGCTGACGCTCCCAACCATCGTTTGTTTCAGCGGCCGCAGGAACGCGCCGATGCCCGTGTTCGTGTCCGGGTAAGCCGCCGCGAGGCCGCTTGTAATTCGAGCCAGGTCCGCGCGTGCTTGCTCGATGCTGACTCCGGGCTTCAGCCGCCCCACGCCGTGGAAACCGAGTCCCGCTCCGCGCCTGGGAAGAAACGAGTTTTCCCACTGCCCCACCGGTGCGTAGATATCCACACCACGGAAACTTCCGGATAGATCGAAGCTTGCCGGAAGCACACCAATGATCAAAAAGCTCCTGCCATCGAGGTCCAGACTCTTGCCGAGAACGTCCGGAGAAGAGTCGAGTTTCCTTTTCCAGAGCCCTTCACTGATGATTGCAATTGGCGGAGCGCCAATTTCGTCCTCACCGGGCGCGAATGTACGGCCGATCAAAGGCTTCACGCCAACCACGTTCAGGAAATCGGACGTAAGAAACCGGGCCTGCAGCTGCTCGGCCTCGCCGTGCCCGGTAAGATTGAAGTTGTAGCCGCGATATAGACCCATTCCGGAAAATGTGCGGTTTTCTTTCTGCCAATCCTTGAAATTCGGCCAGGAAATGGACCCGCTCGAAAAATTCGGTTTGCTCTCGGCAAGCCAGACGAGCTGCTCAGGCTGCGGGTAGGGCAGAGGTTTGAGTAGAACGCCGTTTACAACAGAAAACAGCGCCGTGTTCGCGCCGATTCCCAGTGCCAGCGTCAGGATGGCCACCACTGTGAATCCCGGCGACTTCGCCAGCATCCGCAATCCGTAACGCAGATCTTGCATTAGCCGTTCGACCGAAACCCAGCCCCACATCTCCCGCGTGACCTCCTTGATCAGGCCCACGTTGCCCAGTTCTCTACGCGCTGCGCCGCGCGCATGCTCGGGCGTCTCACCGCGGTCCGTGCGGTCCTGCGCCGCCATCTGCAAATGGCTCTGCAGCTCTTCATCCAGTTCACTCTCGCGTTTTTGACGATGCCAGAAGGAAAATGTCACGCTTCACTCTCTTTCTTCGCAGGATCGAGCACGCCCGCGATGGCATCCGACACTTGCGCCCAGCGCGATCGCTCGGATTCCAATTGCTTCTTGCCCTTGACCGTCAGCCGGTAAACCCGGACGCGCTGCTTGTTTTCAGAAACTTTCCAGTCCGCGGTAATCCATTTCTGCCGCTCCAACCGGTGCAGCGCCGGATAGAGCGAACCCGTATCCACCTGCAAGATATCTCCCGAATTCACGTGAATTGCCTGGCTGATGCCGTAGCCGTGCTGTGGCCCCCAGCGCAGGGTTTGCAGGATGAGCAGATCGAGCGTCCCTTGCAACAACTCGATACGGTTCTGGTAGCGTGGACTCATGTTCACCTCAGGCTGTAGATGTTCTACACCCATTGCATGTAGGACGTCTACCCCCATGAACCAAGCAAACGAAGGGCCAGGCGCGCAAACTGGTTAAGCCCTTGCCTCACAAGCTCTTAGCCGGGCACGACCCGTTCTCGAGCCTCTGCGCCTGCCCGCACCCGGGACCAACAGTCGCAAAAGCGGTCAGCCGCACCCATTACTCTTGGTCCTCGCGCAGCGCTTATCAGATTGTGGCCCGTGGCTCGTCAGTGCTACGGTCTTAGTTACTTGGTGGTGAAACAATATGCGGTGCTTGTCGCGTCGAATCTCTCTCTGCTTGTCGATGATCGCGTTCTTGGCCTCACCTATTTGCCTCGCAAATGGGCAGACGGATTCAGCCCAAAACGCTCCATTAAAAATCGGCTACCTGATGGACTCTCTTAAAATCGAGCGCTGGCAAACCGACCTCGACATCTTCCAAAAACGAGCCAAAGAGCTTGGCGCTGAAGTGCTCGTGAAAACTGCTGAGGGAGACGACGAGCTGCAACTGCAACAATCCCAAGAGCTAATGGATTCCGGGGTCAAGGTTCTCGTACTCGTCCCGCACGACACCGACAAGGCCACGCGCATCGTTGACGCGGCAAAAGCCCGCCATGTCCCGGTCCTGTGCTATGAGCGCCTGGTCCGCAATAGCGATGTCGATTTCTTTGTCGGCACCAACGCTGAGATGGTTGGCGAGCTGCAGGCCTCTTCCCTCGCGCGGCTCGCGCCCAGGGGAAATTATGTTTTGATCGGTGGCTCTTCGTCGGACAACAACGCCAAAATCTTGCGCGAAGGACAAATGCGCGTCCTGCAACCCTTGATAGATCACGGCGACATAAGAATCGTCGGCGACGCCTGGGCAAAAGATTGGAATCCGGCAGAGGCTTACGCCATCATGTCCAAGGCAATTGATTCCACGAAGGGCGATGTCACCGCAGTCGTCGCTTCCAATGACGGAACCGCGGGAGGCGCAATTCAGGCTTTGCAGGAGCACAGTCTTGCCGGCAAAGTCCTTGTCTCTGGGCAGGATGCGGATCTCGCCGCTATCATCCGGATTCTGGATGGCACGCAGACAATGACAGTTTATAAACCCATTGGCAGGCAGGCGAGATTGGCCGCGGAAGCGGCCGTAGAACTCGCAAGGGGCACTCCAGTCAAGAGTGCTGTTTCGATTGCCAACGGATCCAAGACTGTCCAGGCCTTGCTTCTAAGCCCCCTGATAGTCACCAAGGACAACGTCAAGCAAACCGTCATCAAGGACGGCTTTCAAAATCTCGAAACCATTCAGAAAAGCTTGCCCAGGGATAAATGGCCGAATTGAAGCCGGGACAAGAACAGAAAGAAGTTACCAGCTGCCAGAAGACCGTCAGTCCGCCAGGAAAACCCCGCAGCTTCCTAATGCAATGTGAACCGCACAGGCGAGAAACTGATTAGAACTTCACGCCCCAAAAAGACGGGTCCGGCATAACCAGCTCAAGGCCGACGTCCCAGGCTTCATGGTCGCGCCAAACGACTTGCGCTTCTGCAATGCGCCCGCTCGTGGGATTGATCAGCTTGACGCGCTTGCGCAACGGAAGCCCGGCCCCGACTACGGCCAAACATCCAGACTTGCTTACATCCACGGTGACGCCATTGGCGCGCTGCTGTTCGGAGCCCTCTTCCCATTCGACTTGGAATTTCACGCGAGAAACGATTCGCGGGTGGGTGCGCAATTTCTCCCATCTTTCCTCAAGTGCCTTGCAGGATGGGAGGACAACGGTGTTTACTGCGGTATCGGTGCTCATGGCTGACCTCACAGCGTGTGGGTTTCGTACTCGGCCGGGTCCAGCGAAAAAATAGGATATTTCTCCCAGTGTGCGCAGTCAATAGTACTTCTTCAAATTTGTTGTCCACCCTAATACGTATGTACGTTCAATAGGGTATTGCGACCCATAGCTGATCCATGGAAATAGCTCCTCTAATCGCTTGATCGCAATGACCTTAGTTCACATTTGGGAGCGCGGCCATCGTCTCCTTTCCCTTTTTCTTCTCCGCAATTCCGGGTAGAGGCAAGATACAGCGCCGGCCGATACAAATCCTCGATAGCAGGAAAATGCATGCATCACGAGTCGAGGAACGTGATAATTTGTGTGTGGCGCTTCGCGCTGTGCGGGCGCCATTTTGGAGGTTAGATCATGCCATCCGAAGAAAACCCCGCCTGTCGTTCGCGCCGTACATTTCTGCAGGTATCTGCTGCTGCTGCCGCAGCCGCCACGGTTGGATTTCGCATCGTCACTGAGCCGATGCTGGCGCACGCCGGCTCCGTTCCTTATCCCAAGGACGCCGTCCTTATTAATGCCAACGAGAATCCGCTCGGTCCCTGCGGCGTAGCTTGCGATGCCGTGAATAGTGTCGCTTCGCAAGGCGGCCGCTATTCGGACTGGATGACCGGCGATCTCATCAAGATTTTTGCGTCCGCTGAGGGTATTAAGCCCGAGTATGTTCGCGCTTTCGCGGGCTCCAGCGGTCCGTTGCACTACTCCGTGCTGGCCTTCACGTCTTCCGCGAAAAGCTATGTCACGGCCGATCCGGGATACGAAGCCGGTGCCCATGCCGCAAAAATCTCCGGCGCACGCGTCGTCAAAGTCCCGCTGACCAGCACTTTCAACCACGATGTGAAAGCTATGCTGGCGGCCGCTCCGGATGCGGGCATGTTTTATATTTGCACGCCGAACAATCCAACCGGCACACTCACCAGCCATTCGGACATCGAGTTTCTGCTCGCCAACAAACCGAAAGCCTCCATCCTTCTGATCGACGAGGCGTACATTCATTTCTCCGACGCCACCTCCGCTCTCGATCTCGTGAAAGCCGACAAAGACGTGATCGTCCTGCGCACTTTCTCAAAAATTTACGGCATGGCCGGATTGCGCTGCGGCTTTGCCATCGGCCGGCCAGACCTTCTCGAAAAAATGGGCGCATTCTCTGGCTGGAGCGCCATGCCCATCACCGCCGTCGCGGCAGCCATGGCCAGCTTGAAGGATCCGCGGCTCGTCCCCGAGCGCAAGCACATCAACGCGACGATCCGTGAAGCAACGTTCCAATGGCTTTCTAAGAACGGCTATACCTTTGTTCCGTCGCAATCCAATTGCTTCATGCTCGATGCAAAACGTCCCGCAAAAGAAGTCATCGCAGCGATGTCCGCCCAGAATGTTTTTATCGGCCGCCCCTGGCCCGTCTGGCCCACGCACGTTCGCATCACCGTCGGCACACAATCCGAAATGGAGCGCTTCCAGGAAGCCTTCCAACGCGTCATGACCAGCGGCTCGGTAGCCAGCGTGGTGTCGGAACTGCGCACAACCCCACCGGAGTTGGCGCGGCTGAACTTGGACGGCGTCGTCATCCCAACATCCCGCGCCTGAGCTAAGAGAGCCGAGCGGTCGGCTGATAGTTCCCTCAAAAGGCCGCGCCTTAATCTGTCATCCCGACCGCAGTGGAGGGACCTCTCTTCTCCTGCTGTCATCCCGACGCACAGCTAGGGGGACCCCCTCCCCGGTTTTTTTGTAAGTGTTCATTCTAAAGAGTTTTAAGTCCTTTGTTTTGGAAGTGTTCATTCTAAAGAGGTTACGGGCTGATTTTCCGTAAGTGCGGATTATGCGGGACTTAGCGGTGAGTCGAGGGGATAAAGCTGGGCAGGGCTGAATGTGGCTTTTAACAGAGAGGACGCGGAGTTCACGGAGAGGAGGAAGAGAGAGTTGCGTGGGGTTGGAGGCGAGCACGGGGAATGGTACCACGAATTTGAATTACTGTCAAGGTACAGTACTGTAGTTTTATCATTCGAACGTGAGACGCGGAAGTTGAGCGGCTACAAGGAGTTGGCGGGAATTTGGGAGTTTGGTGAGACGGACTACGTCCGGTATGCCCATCGGTCTCAGTCCTTTCGGTCTCACGTGTTGCCGACACAATTCTCTTGGAGGCTGTGGGGATTGCCGGTGGAATTGTTCTGGAAAGGCGAGTATATTTGAGTTTAGGGATGACATAAAGATGACTATCGTGCTAGATTCCACATTCGCTAAACCTGAGGACGTCGGGAAAGTGCTCGGCGTTCCAAAGGCTCGCGTTAAGTGGCTGAAGCGGCTCGCAAGTTCTCAGACGATTTTTTCAGGCAAAATCGCCGAAAAAAAGAACGGGGCCAGGACTTCGGCTTCTGCCAAAAAGAGAAACCACGTTCGTGGCAAAGCCAAAAAAGCGGCGCGATGAAGTCTTCCTGAATATTCCCTACGACCGCAAGTTTGAGAAGCTATTTGTAGCCTATATAGCGGGGCTCAGCGCGTTTGGATTGGTGCCGCGCGCGACGCTGGAGATCCCAGACAGTTCGCGGCGGCTGGAGAAGATTCTCGGGCTGGCGAGGAACTGCAGATACTCGGTCCACGACCTATCATGCGTGCAGTTGGACCCCAAGAAGCCGCGCGTGCCGCGATTCAATATGCCTTTCGAGCTTGGGCTGTGCGTGGCGTACGCCAGCCAGAATAAGGCGCAGAAACCGAACTGGTTCGTTTTCGAAGCCGAGGCAAATCGTATCGACAAATCGCTGAGCGACCTGAAGGGCACTGATCCGAGGATTCATGGCGGGACCGTGCGCGGGGCCCTTAGCGGACTATGCAACATATTCCGTAGGCCGGGGAGGCAACCTAGTGTGCCACAGATGATGCAGATTTACAGGAGCCTCAGGAGAAAGCAGCCGGCCATTCTAAACGAAGCAGGAACGGAGGATCTGTTTACGAAAAGAGTGTTCGTGGACATCTGTGTAGCGGCAAGCGCAGAGGCGGACCGGGTTGTGGCGGATTGAGGCTTCCGTGAGATGGGGAAGTGGATTGGATGGAAGGAGTTGGCGGGAATTTGCGAGTTTGGTGAGACGGGTAGCAACTGCTAACCCAAGACCCAGGTTCACAAAACGAACCTGGGGCACCCTCCGTGTGGTTTTGAGTTGTGGGGGGAGAGCTTGGCGTTCGATTGGCCAAAGTTTGACAGATGCGGAGCGGGGCCCGGGCCACCCGCCCTTTTTTCTGCTTAGGAGCACGAAATAATGCCTTCATCGCGCCCTGAAAATTCCGAAGAACCTTCGGGCCTTCTACGTATTCTTTGGTCTTTTTTATTCGGGTTTTTTGCTTGGTCACTTTTTTCACGCCCTCGCTCCGATAAACAACAAGAGATAAATACCATACGCCAAACTGGAGAAGCACAAAATCAAGAGAGGCACCAACAGATAAGTCTTAATGTAACGGTCCGTGACACAGAAGAGGTAATAAGAGAGCGACGCGCCGATACAGACCGCCAGTACAGCGTACAAAACTCTATACGATTCGCGGCATGGGCGGCTTTTATTGCTGCCAGCGTCTACGCCAGTATAAGTGCTCTTCAATGGAGAACTGCCGAGCGTCAATTGGAGTTGTCTGAAAGGCCATGGATAAAAATCGTAGATTTGAAAACGCTCGGAAACGATTCCTTTATTCCAGCCCTCAGTTTTCAGGGCTTTGGTCATGGGCCATTTCCTCAAGGGAATAAGCTAGTCACTTTTCAGATCGAAGTCTCCATGAAAAACATCGGCCACTCGCGAGCACTCGTCAGCACTGATTTTGAAATGTTCTTGCCGCCTTGGAAGGATAATTTCGAGGACATCATTCTGGCCGAAGAGAAGAGGTTCTGTGATGCCTCCGCGAAAAAAGAAGTGGACAAATATTTGGTCAGGCTTGTTTTTCCAGACGAACCACTTAAATGGGGAGGAGCAACCGTCAAACCTGTCAGTCCAATGATTTTTTCTGATACTCTTGCCAGGAACCCTCAAGACCCGAGTGGCAATTACATACTTCCCATCGTCGTGGTTTGCTCCAACTATCGATTCCAAAAGTCCACTACTGAATATCAAACTAGAGCCATGTTCGTGATTTCCCATGAGCCAACTGGAATACGGTTTTTTAGCATCGGAGAAGATGTCCCAGAACGCGGTATCCGCATTAGTCGAGACGAAATGGCAGACGATGCCTACTAACTCTATCAGGGCAATTAAGACGATCGGGGAAAGAGATGAGAGGTCCCTCCACTACGGTCGGGATGACAAGCGAAGTGGGAGGGAATAAGTGCAAGATCGTCCGGTAAAGTGGAATTACCAAGCGAGTTGGGGATTCGCGGGAGTAGCCGTTGCCGCCGTGGATTTGGATGGCCTCGTGCGTGGTGCGGCACACTGCGGATGCCGTGCGCCGGTTGCCGATCAGCCTACGACGTTGGTTAAGGTGCCGATTTCCTCTATGGAGATGCGGATTTCATCGTGTGGGTGAAGGGTGAAGGCATCCGGCGGCACGATGCCAGTACCGGTGAGCAAGAAGCAGCCGGAGGGGAAGACGTTATCGCGGAAGAGATAGTCGACGAGGGTCTGCGGGTTGCGTTTCAGGTTTTCGAGAGTGGTAGCGCCGTGGAAGACGGAAGCGTTTTCGCGAAGAATCTCAATCTCAATGCTGGTGGAACTGTTCAGTGGTTGATCCCTGACGAGAATGCATGGGCCCAGCGCGCAGCTTCGGTTGTAAACCTTGGCTTGTGGCAGATACAAAGGATTTTCGCCCTCGATGTCGCGCGAGCTCATGTCGTTTCCGATTGTGTATCCGGTGATGCGCCCGGTTGGGCTGCACAGAAGGGTGAGCTCGGGCTCGGGAACCGACCACTCGGCATCGGAGCGAATCGCGACTTTGCCTCGATGTCCGACGACGCGGCTGGCGGTGGACTTGAAGAAGAGTTCGGGTCGTTCGGCATGATAGACGCGGTCGTAAAAATCGCCGCCGCCCGCGGTTTTCGATTCTTCCATGCGAGCGGCGCGGCTTCGAAAGTAGGTCACGCCGGCAGCCCAAACTTCTTGCGTGCCAATGGGAGGGAGAAGGGGACCGTCGGTGGGAACTTCGGCGGCGGTTGGGAGGGAGGAGATTCTTCGTAGAAGGTATTCGCGTAGATCTTCACGGGAGAGGAGCGCGTCCAGGTTCGTCTCGGGCAGCGCGTAAGTCTGGCGTTCGTGTTCCAGCACGAGCGCGGAGTTGGTGCGGTAGAGTCGCATGGTGCCCTCAAAGCTAGCACAGGAACGGGGTGCTGGTTCGTGCTCTGGAGAAGGGAAAGTAAGCCCCGCTTGGCACTCTGCGCCACTCGCCGCTGGATTTCGCTGGTGCCTTCGTAGATTTCGGTGATGCGGGCGCCGCGGGACTACTGGAAATCACCTACCCAAAGGTCGGCCACTACAAAGACAGCCGCGCTGAAGCGCGGCACCTACATATGCGGAAGGTTGCCGCCCTAAAGAGTCGCGAGTGATTTGCGGCGACAGCTAGCGGGCGGTCCAGCCGCCGTCGATCAGGATGGTGTGGCCGGTGATGAGAGAGGCGGCGGGCGAGGCGAGGAAGACGACAGCGCCGGCAACTTCCACGGGTTCACCGATGCGGTGGAGGGCGGCGATGCGCTCGATGACGTCGGCGCGAAAAGCGGGGTCGGAGAGCGCTTCGCCGGTGCCCGGAGTGCTGATGAACGTGGGAGCGACGGCGTTGACGGTGATATTGTGCGGGCCCCACTCGACGGCGAGACATTTTGTGAGGTGCGAAACCGCGGCTTTGCTGGCGCAGTAGACGGATTCAGTGGGCAAGGCGGCGAATGCGGCTTGCGAACTCATATTGATGATGCGTCCACCCTTTTGGCGCATCATGAGTTTTGCGGCGGCCTGGCTGGCGAAGAAAGTGGACTTCAAATTTAGAGCGAGCGTGAGGTCGAAGTCGTGCTCATTGACGTCGAGCGCGAGGCCACTGACGCCGTTGCCGGCGTTGTTGACGAGAATGTCTAGCTTTCCGAAATGCTCAGCGGCTTTTTGAATGGCGGAAGAGATTTGAGCGAGATCGGTGACGTCCATTTGAAGAGGCAAAGCTTTGCGGCCCATAGATTGAATCTCGCGGACGAGGCCGGACGCGCCGCTGACGTCGCGTAAGCCGAGGGCGAGGTCGGAGCCGGCGTTGGCCAGGGCGAGAGAGATGGCGCGGCCGAGTCCGCGGGCAGCTCCGGTGACGAGGGAGACCTGGCCGGAGAGATCGAAGCTGGGAAATTGAGACATGATGGTTTCATCTTCGCCACGCGGCGGAAAAAAAGAGAGAGGCGCTTGGTAAACTCACAAGCGCCCCCTCAACTACTTCAACGTAAACCGTACCTCACTGGATCACCTCCTTCTCGGCGAGGACGCCGATGTCGACAAGTGTGTCGAGTGATCGGATTATAGCGCTGGAAACGGGGAAATGTCAGCGGGGGACTTTCTATAAAGTTTGGGTTTGGGATTTCGAAAAACAACTACTGGTGTTAGGGCTTGAAATGACAGAGGGAGAAGAGAGGTCCCTCCACTGCGGTCGGGATGACACATTAGGAGACTGAGAGGAACGCTGGCAGGAAAACAAAAAGGCCGTCTTGATTGCTCAAGACGGCCTATTCGATTTTAATCCCGGCGACGACCTACGTTCCCACACAGTTACCCGTGCAGTATCATCGGCCCGGCGAGGCTTAACTTCCGTGTTCGGGATGGGAACGGGTGTGACCCTCGCGGTATGATCACCAGGAAACTGGAAACTCGCGAACTGACTCCACGCTCATCCCGAGCGAGGATCGCGAGTCGACAACAGAAATATTGCGCGATCGCAAAGCGATCGACAATTCTGCGCAGTCACAAAGTGACCGGCAGCTGGCTGGCATTTACAAGTTCGACTCTTTTATCGAACACACTGCGAAAGAGAAGGCTTCTTCTCTTATCTTCCTCTTTTATCTGTGGCCCCTTAGCGGGGCCAAGACGGAATGAGAAAGTTTTATGATTAAGCCGAACGGGCGATTAGTACTGGTCAGCTTCACGCATTGCTGCGCTTCTACCTCCAGCCTATCAAAGTCGTAGTCTTCGACTGCCCTTCTTAGGTCTTAAACCTTGGGAGAACTTATCTTAGGGCGAGCTTCTTGCTTAGATGCATTCAGCAATTATCTCTTCCAGACTTCGCTACCGAGCGATGCCCCTGGCGGGACAGCTCGTACACAAGAGGTCTGTTCATCCCGGTCCTCTCGTACTAGGGACAACTCCCTTCAATTCTCCTGCGCCCACACCAGATAGGGACCGAACTGTCTCGCGACGTTCTGAACCCAGCTCACGTACCGCTTTAATAGGCGAACAGCCTAACCCTTGGGACCTTCTACAGCCCCAGGATGCGATGAGCCGACATCGAGGTGCCAAACCTAAGCGTCGATGTGAACTCTTGGCTTAGATCAGCCTGTTATCCCCGGCGTACCTTTTATCCGTTGAGCGATGGCCCTTCCACGCGGGACCACCGGATCACTAGACCCAACTTTCGTTCCTGCTCGACTTGTAAGTCTCACAGTCAAACCGGCTTATGCTCTTGCACTCCACAGCGGGTTTCCAATCCGCTTGAGCCGATCTTTGGGCGCCTCCGTTACAGTTTAGGAGGCGACCGCCCCAGTCAAACTACCCGTCTGGCCGTGTCTCCCCACCCGTCACGGGTGGTAGGTTAGAGCGACAGATTAGTCAGGGTAGTATTTCACTGTTGCCTCCACCTCAGCCGAAACCAAGGTTTCACAGGCTCCTACCTATTCTACGCAGATCAATCCGTTACTCATGGCCAGAGTGCAGTTAAGGTGCACGGGGTCTTTCCGTCTAGATGCGGGCATCCGGCGTCTTCACCGGAACCACAAATTCGCCGAGTCACTCGCCAAGACAGTCGCTCTATCATTCCACCATTCGTGCAGGTCGGAACTTACCCGACAAGGAATTTCGCTACCTTAGGACCGTTATAGTTACGGCCGCCGTTCACCGGGGCTTCAGTTCAAGCCTTCGCCCTTGCGGGCTGAGCCCTTGCTTTAACCTTCCGGCACCGGGCAGGTGTCACCCCCTATACGTCGTATTCGACTTTGCAGAGAGCTGTGTTTTTGTTAAACAGTTGCAGAGCGCGATTCGCTGCGACCGCTTCGGGCTATAAACCCTACTGCGGCGTCCCTTCTCCCGAAGTTACGGGACTAATGTGCCTAGTTCCTGAGCGAGTGTTCTCTCGAGCGCCTGTGGATATTCACCTCGTCTACCTGTGTCGGTTTGTGGTACGGGCACCTGGACGACTCCTTAGGGGATTTTCCCGACAGCGTGAAATCAGAGACTTTGCGGTCGTGTGACCTCGTCGCCACTCTCACCGTTGAATGACCCCGGGGATTTGCCTCCGGAATCCGGCTTACAGTGGCCAATCAGGATATCCATCACCTGACTCTCCTATCCTTCTGTGTCACCCCATCGTGATAACGTCGCCAGGCGGGACAGGAATGTTGACCTGTTGTCCATCAGCTACGCCTTTCGGCCTCACCTTAGGACCCGCCTAACCCTGAGCGGATTAACCTTCCTCAGGAAACCTTAGACTTTCGGCGACACGAGTTCTCATCGTGTTTATCGCTACTTATGCCGGCAGGGTCTCTTGTGTAGTGTTCAGTAGTCCTCTCGGTCTACCTTCAGACTCCACGCAATGCTCCCCTACCAAAGATTATTTCCGAAGAAATAACCATTTCGCAGCTTCGGTCGTATGCTTGAGCCCCGTTGGATTGTTGGTGCATATCCGCTTGACCAGTGAGCTGTTACGCTTTCTTTAAAGGATGGCTGCTTCTAAGCCAACCTCCTGGCTGTCCGAGCGAATACACTTCCTTTCCCACTTAGCATACAGTTAGGGACCTTAGCTGGCGATCTGGGCTGTTTCCCTTTTGACCACGAAGCTTATCCCTCGTAGTCTCACTCCCATGCAGTTATCCACGGCATTCGTAGTTTGATTGGATTCGGTAACCTGAGTTGGTCCCTAGTCCATTCAGAGCTCTACCACCGTGGTAATTCACATGAGGCTGTCCCTAAAGACATTTCGGGGAGAACGAGCTATCACGGAATTTGATTAGCCTTTCACCCCTACCCTCAGCTCATCAGAGCGATTTTCAACTCACACCTGTTCGGTCCTCCAGTCGCGGTTAAGCGACCTTCAACCTGGCCAAGGGTAGATCATCCCGCTTCGCGTCTATTCCGACGTACTTGTCGCCCTATTCGGACTCGCTTTCGCTACGGCTCGCTTGCGCTTAACCTTGCACGTCAGAATAACTAGCCGGCTCATTAAGCAAGAGGCACGCCGTCAGGCTTTCAGGAACCGAAGTCCCTGCATGGCCCTCCGACTGCTTGTAGGCATACGGTTTCAGGTTCTATTTCACTCCCCTCGCAGGGGTTCTTTTCGCCTTTCCCTCACGGTACTGGTTCACTATCGGTCGCCAGAGAGTATTTAGCCTTGGAGAGTGGTCTCCCCAGTTTCCCACCAGATTACACGTGTCCGGTGGTACTCAGGATGCCGCTTCGAGTCCGATCAGCTTTCGATTACAGGGCTCTCACCTTCTATGGCCCCGCTTTCCAGCAGGTTCATCTAGCCGTCGGTTTGGTAACTCTACTTATGCGGTCCTACAACCCCCAAAGTGCAAGCACTTGGGTTTGGGCTGTTCCGATTTCGCTCGCCGCTACTTTCGGAATCTCTGTGATTTATTTTCCTCCAGGTACTGAGATGGTTCACTTCCCTGGGTTAGCTCATACCCGCCTATGTATTCAGCGGGCTGTAACGAGAGTTCATCTCGTCGGGTTTCCCCATTCGGAGATCCTCGGATCAAAGCCTGCTTGCGGCTCCCCGAGGCTTATCGCAGCTTGCCACGTCCTTCATCGCCTTCTGGCGCCAAGGCATTCACCGTACGCCCTTAGTAGCTTAATCATAAAACTTACCCAATCCGTCTTCTGTCAGACTCCGCTCAGGACTCTCGCCCCTTGCGATTCACACGGTGCTTAGTCCGTGCTTTTTAAATCCGGCTATCGACGTCCCGCTTCCTGCAGTTCCATACATCCTCGCAACCGATCTTGTCGCAACTCGGGCATGAGTCACGAACAAGTCTTGATGATTTTTTTTGGAAAATCACTTCAGGTATCCGTTGCAGGCTTTCGACTCTGTAGTCCACGGAAAACCGCGCTTGATCACTTGCCACCGGCTCCTCTTTCGAGTCACCAGTCACGAGTCACCAGTCACGGCCTTTGAATAAGCCGCCTTTTCTTCCACAGTATTGCTCGATTCTCGAGCAAACTTGTAAATAATCCACACCATTGCCCCAGCAGGAACCGTAATCCCTGCCAAGTTATCGGCGTGGACTTGCCAGCCTTTCTGTTGTCAAAGAGCGTTTTATTCCGAGCTTGTCGGAATGCCTCGGTCGACCGTTTCACGGTCGCGACGAATTAACGTCTCGAGGCTTGTCTGGAGGGTCTTACTCGATCACTTTCGCGATCTCGCCTTCCAGCTCTGCTTTTGTTTCCGTGTTAGATGAATCGTGACCGCAGGAGGACTTACTTTTACGCCGCCCACTTCTCACTATCCACTACTCACTTCCACAAAATAAAAAACCCGGCGTCGAGCGCCGGGTACAGCCACCCACACTTAGGTGGCTCCACGCGATGCTCGACTTCGTTCTAGCCTGTGCTCGTAAAGAACCTCACTATAGGATCTACTTCTGGCCTTCGCTTTTACCCTGGAAGACGCTTCTTCGACCCGACTGTGATGCCCCTGCTGGCCCCTGGACCCAATACAACCCCCGAGCCATTTGTAAGTATACCTGCTTTTCTCTATCCGTCAAGTCCCCTCAATAATTATTTTTGCCACTTATCCTCAGCCCTGTGGACCCTGTGCAAAAGCTCTTTCTATTAGCTAGATGATTCGTCGATACTTTGCAAATCGCCCGCAAATTAAACTTTGGCAGCCAGCCTATGTGCCAGCGGGCGGTATGCCCGTCCAGACCTGCTGAACGATTTGCCAGCTGCCGTTTGGCTGGTGTTTAAAGATGATGATGTAGCTGCCTTTGGAAGTGATGCTGGCGCCGGTGGCGATGGTAGTGAGGGTTTCCTGAAAGTCGCCGCTGTCGTAGGCGAAATCGCAGGATGTTTCGAGGTTCTGGCTGTGCAGGGTGAGGTCGCTGTTGAAGGTCGCCATTACGGTTTGGAAGAGCGTGCGGAGGGCGGCGGGCCCGGTGATGCGTTCGCCGGTGGGTTGGAGGAAGACGGCGTCTGGAGCATAGAACTTCAGGATGGGTTCGAGCTGTTTAGTGCGAAGGTCTTGGACCCAGGCTTCGCGGATTCTGGCGAGAGTCACGATAGTCGAGGCTTGTGCGCCGGTGGTGGCCGTGGGAGAAAGAGTCGGTGCGAGGATGGTAGCGAAGGCCACGAAGGCAATGGCGGCGCGGCGTGAGCAGGGGAATAGCGACGATTTGGCCGGGTGCGTCGAAGTGATGTTCATGGCGGCTCCTCTTGTTCGGAATCTCTTTTTTGACTTCAAGCCCGGTGCCGATATTACACCTATCCCGCCGATCGGAACGCGGAGCACCCTCAACACGATTAAGCCGCCCTGGGTACCCGATGCCGCCGACAAAGTAAGGGATCGGGGTTCTCTCCGCCCTGTCTTAGGCGGTAGCCCGTCTCTCCGTGCGTGGTACGATTGCCGCTGAAAATGGAGGATCGCCGTGCGGAAACTTTCCTTAACCCTTGCTGCTCTGTGCTCTATTCCCGCTTGCGGGAATCAGCCGCGCTCAGGACGTCGTCAAAGCCGCTCCCGAGCACAACAAGATCATCCTCGAGAACGCCGATGTGCGGGTCATCGAAAACACTCTTGCTCCGGGCGAAAAAGACGCCATGCACACCCATCCCTCGGGCTGGTATTACGTCACAAAGCCCGGAACGATGAAAATCGTTTTCGCCGACGGCAAAGTAGCCACTTGGGAAGCAAAAGAAGGTGAAGGTGGCTGGCTGCAAACCAAAGCTCCGCACACCTCCGAAAATGTCGGCAAAACCACTTTGGTCTACGTTCTGGTCGAGGTGAAAAGCGCCGAATCGCCTCACTCGACGCCGGCGGAACGCTCTCCCGGAAGGAACCAATGACCCTGAACCGCAGCGTTATTTTTGTTATTTTCGTCCCGCTTGTCGGAATCGCGGTTCTGATCTACGAGTTCGCGCACCCACCCTGGAGTCCCATGCGCATCGCCGGACTGGCTCTTATGTTTCCAGCTCTCGCGCTTCTCACCATAGCGCGCTTTCAACTCGGCAATTCGTTCTCCGTCTCGCCCCAGGCTAAAAAACTCATCACCCACGGCATCTACTCTCGCATTCGCAACCCCATCTACGTTTTCGGCACATTCGTTTTTGCGGGGCTCTTTCTCTTCCTCGAACGGCCATGGTTTCTCTTGCTCATCGTGCCTGTTGTAATTCTGCAGATCACTCGCGCCCATGCCGAATCACGAGTCCTCGAAGAGCGCTTCGGCGACGAATACCGTCGCTACAAAGCCTCCACCTGGTTTTAGACTTGCGGCTTCGGCAAACCGTCCCACGCCTTGGCGTCTACGAAACCGACTCTCAGTCTGGAAACGCCTTCGCATCTATTCCCGGCAAGAGCCGCAAAGCATTCTTGTAGTACACCTTTTTCAAGACGTCGTCCGGTACTTCGAATCCATAAATCCGCCAGAACGCGTGCCGGTCCCGGTAATACTTAAAATACTCGTCGCGCGTTTCCAGGCACCGGAAATACCACTTGTATTCATTCACCTCGTAAATGTCTTTCCCCATCAGAATCCGGTCCTGATACTTGATCAAGAAATCGTGCGCTGAATAGGGTTGCCTTCCCAGTTCCGCCAGCACCGCCGCAATGTCTACACTCACATTCGGATAGGTATCAAACAGTTTCCCGAGACGTTCCAGGTCATTCCCGTGAAACGCTAGATGCGCCGCGATGAAATTCGTCCTCGGGTGTTTCGCAAACAAGTGATTGCGCTCCGTCATGAGCGTTTCAAAGGCCGGATACTCCGAAGGCGGCCGCGCGCGTCTCGGAAACTGTTTCAATTCCAGCCAGCGTTCGTTCGAGTAGTCCCACGGGTCAAAAAACGCCGACGGTTCCGCCACGTGAATCAACACGGGAATCTTCAACTCCGCGCATTTCTCGAATACCGGATCGAATTCCGGATCGTCCACATGCACGCGCTGCCCGTTTGCGTACTTCAGATCCATTCCAAAATCCTTGAAAATCTTCAGCCCTTGCGCGCCGTTTTTCACATCCCGCTCGAGCCGCGCCGCCGCGCGCGTGCCGAATCCCGGCGTGTTCAAGTCGTCGTAACTCATGTTCGCAAATACGACAAACCTGTCCGGGTAGCGTCCCTTCATCGTCGTCACGGTTTGCCGCAACTGCTCGCCAGTTCCTCCGCTCAAATTCACCAAAATTCGCAGGTTGATCGAATCCATTCCCTTGATTAGTTCCTCCACGTGCGCGGGTGTGGGGTTCCAGTGATGGCTGTGAATGTCAATAAATGGATACTTCGCCCGATCAATCTTGTGTTCCTTAGTAACGAGCGTGGACTTCGGCTGGTATTCCTCAATTGTCGGTGTTTGCAGTTTTTGTGAATTCTGCTGCGGGGAGGCCTCTAGCCGTGCCGGCGCTCCGTAGCGCCACGCGAACAGAAAACTCACTGCGGCAAGGATCGCTGCCAGGAATCCAACCATGCGCCAGGATTTCATCATCCGCCTCTGGTGAAAAAACGTCGCGCTTATCTTCCCACAGGACGGCGCGAGCTTGCTCGCTTAGCCTTTTCTGTCTTTGTGCAAGGCGGCGGGAAACGAGGAGAGGTTGGTTTTCGCCACGAGGGGCAAACGGCTGCGCACGGTCAGCCGAACACGAGGGGAGCACAACTCTCCCGGAAGTGCTCCCCCACGCGTCTCCCGACCAATTACCCCCACGACTGGCACCTGGAAGAACGGTGCCCCCATTGGTTAAAACGGAGGCATTTGAATTGGGATTGGCCTAACTAACTGCATAGTGTGCAATGCAGAGAAATCGTTACATGCGAAGCATCAAGAAGGGGTGCGTGGCCAGCCTTCTCAGTCCGCTTCCCTTTTGGAACAAAATATTCGACCGGGCGCTAAGGGATTGACGCGTTCGCACGTTGGTGGATGATGTAGGCGTTACATCAATCGCAGTTTGATAGAATCGCTGCTGATGCCGCAGCGCATAGTCTTCCGCTTGGTTTTGCCCGCGATAGTCGGTTTGATGGTTGGATTTTTGGCGCTGGCTTTCACAGTGCCAAGCGAATCCACAATGCCGGTCCCGCTTGTTTCACTGTTTTCGCCCGGTCTGAAAATTGCCGAACTCGTGATGCCCGCCGCGCACGAATCGCTTGCCTGGACGTTCGGATGGTTTCTCCGCATCGCCATTGGCGTCAATGCCGCGTTCTACTTTGCGATTTTTGCGCTACTTGCCTACGTCGTCGATCGCCGGCGCTCCCCGGCCAGCTAGAAACTCCGCGCCTCCTGTTAGACGGAGACCCTTCTCCCTGACACGAAGTGCAAAACGAGAAGGACCAGGCCGATAACGAGCAGAACGTGGAATAAACCGGTGGATACGTGAAATGCGAACAGGCCAAGTAGCCATGCAATGATCAAAATAGCTGCGATGAGTCCCAACATGATTTCTTCTCCTAACAACTGCACACGAATCTGAGCCCTCTCTATAATCGCGCGCAGCGCCCAAGTCTAAATGCGGTGTAACTGCTTGCAGTCCTAACTTGCACCTCTCAAAATGTAATGTCTGTACACTTAGGCACACTACGAGCGTGGCTGCGCTAAACAGCGTCAACAGAAAATCGCGCTGAAACAAATGAATTCCCACCAGAGTCGTGACGTTGAATTCGATTCCCCGACCGCGGCACATGCCGCTTCCGGTTCAAGTGCTCGTCTTATCGTGCAACCGGCTGTCTGGTTCGTTTCGCGCGGGCGTCCACCTCGGCGCGGCAGTGGCGCAGCACTTCGTCCGTGTTGCGCCCCGATTTGCCGTCCAGACTATCTGCATCTTCGGGGAGAAGATCGATGATGTGTCCAAACTCGTGCAGCAGGGTGACCATCTGTGCGGACAGGGTGTTGCCGATGTAAGACCCCACTGTCAGCACTCGCGTCCCATCCAGTTGCAGCGGAATGCCTTCTTGACTTATTTTTTGTACGTGGCCTTGGGTGCGGTAGAACGCACCATATGCATTGATCGTAATCGCCGTGTGCGCTCCCCCATCCTGCGTCGCCCGGGCAACGTATGGCTGCCGTAGCATCAAGCGCGACTCGCTCTCCTTCGACTCGAATATGTCGTACTGACCATGCTGATCCAGCGAAAAATCAAGCGACTGGAAAGTCACTGCAGGGCTTGCGTCCTTTGCTTCGAACCATTCCGTGCAGGCATTTTCGGAACGCAGAATCTCGAGAACTTCTTGACGAGCTCGCTCGATTTTCAGGCCCGCTTTGCCGAGCGCCGACAGTTCCGCCGGAACCGTATCCGGAAGCCCGTTGCAAGGGACAGAGCCGGAGACATCTGGAAACCTTGTGACATTCTGACCGCAAGGATTGTCAGCTCGGGCCCTGGGCGGCGCAGAAAAAGCCGGTTCCACACATGATGTGTCCGGGGCAGAGATGTTGGGATCGCCAGCTACCCCGTCCGTGATCGCCGGCCATTCCCTTCCGTAGTTAATCCGCGAGGCGGCGAACGCGTTTGTGGAAGAAGGCTCGCATTTCGCCGGCCAGATTTCTGAATTCGTTCGGTGGTTTTGAATCTTCAAACCGCTAAAAAAGGCAGCTTCTTGTGGATAAGTGGATGTGCTGCCAATGAAACAGAAAGCCAGAGCTAGAATAAGAATCCGTGAACTCGTGCCTGCGGCCAGCATATCTTCCTCCCCTGCCCTGGCTGCACAACCACCACAGCCCGTTTGCCGGGGAGCTTTCTCGGGTGGCCACCAACCCGATCGAGCTGAGCAAACGGTTCAATCATTTGCCGGGGCTACAAGGAGAAACGAGAACTTCGAACGAATGTCTCATCAAATGTTTCTGGAATTCTTGCGAGTTAGAAATCAGAGAGGCGGGGTTTGTAGCATTTACATAATTTTCTTAACTAAGGCTGTTCCATTCCAGGGCTTGCATGCGGCCAGGTTGCTATACCGCCTCAGACTTTTTCGCTTACTTTCGCTCCTGCCGCCTTGGCGGACCATGCCTTTTCGGAAATGTGATAGGGAGAGGAGACGGTAAATATGCGCTCGTTCCCGCGGACGAGCAAGGCCCACTCGAGCAGCCGGCCACGCTGGTTATGCAGAAAATATTCGTACCAGTGGTATTCGACCAATTCGGGGATGACCACCACAATCTGCCGGTCCGCATGCTTTTCCGAGAGATCGCAGATGTACTTAACCAGCGGAACGATGACAAAACGGTACGGAGATGGAAGTACCTCAAACTTGGGCGGCTCGGCGCCGGTTTCACGGAAGGGCCGCTCCACGTAGCGTTCCCAGTCCTCGAGCAGCAGCTCGGAATGCTCCCCTGGCTCGACGTGAATGGCGATAATTTCCGGCGAGAGTTGCGAAGCAAATTGCAACGCCTGTTTGAGGATACAGCTCCAGCGATCGACGGGCACCACGACGATGGGAGGCCGTCCGTGCCCCGCGGGCGTGACCGCCTCGCTGGTGGTGGTCGCGACGACGACCGCGTGATAATGGCGGCGCACTCTGCGAAAGAAAAATATAAGCATGGGAATGAAGAGCAGGGTGATCCAAGCGCCTTCCGCGAATTTCGCGACAAGAACGACAATGACGGTGATCCCCGTAACGAAGCCACCCAGCCCGTTGACCATCGCGCTTTTGACCCAATGGGGGCCGCGTTTTCTCCTCCAGTGCACCACCATGCCGAATTGCGACAACGTGAAGGCCAGAAACGCGCCCACGGCATAGAGCGGGATGAGTCTGTCCGTGACGCCTCCGAAGACGATGAGTAGCAGGGCCGTCAGCAGGGCCAAAACGACGATTCCATACGTGTAGACCAGCCGCCGGCCGCGATAGCCGAAGGCGTGCGGCAAATAGTTGTTCGAGGCGATGGCGCGGCAGAGGCGCGGAAAGTCGGCAAAGGCCGTATTCGCGGAGAGAGACAGCACCAAAAGAATGGAGGCCATCGTCAGGTAATAGAAAATTCCTTTGCCAAAGACAGCGGCGATGAGCATCGAGAGGAGACTCTGGTAGCCAGGCTTGCCCGGATCGGTGGCCGCGATGCCGTAAATCTTTGCCAGATAGGAGATGCCCGCGAGCAGCAGCGCCAGGAGAAAAATAATAATCGTGAGAGTGCGCTGCGCGTTTTTCACGGCAGGTTCGCGAAATGCTTTCACGCCGTTGCTGACAGCCTCGACGCCGGTAAGCGCCGTGCAGCCGCTCGAAAAAACTTTCAAGAGCAACCAGAAGCTTACCGCTTGGGTCATCGCCGGAGGCGGAGGCAGCGGCGCGAGCGGCAATGGGTGGCCACCACTGAGGAATGCCCGCACCAAGCCAGCGCCAATAGTGATCAAGAGAGTGCCCACGAACAAATAGGTAGGCACCATGAAAACGACTCCGGCCTCGCGCACTCCCCGAAGGTTGATGACCGTGATGATCAGCAGAATTCCGAGGCAGATCACAACGGTGTGGGGAAGCAACGAGGGGACCGCGGAAACCAGGGCTCCAACGCCCGCGGAGATGCCCACGGCCGCCGTCAGAATGTAATCCGTGAGCAAGGCAGCAGCCGCCAGCAAGCTCGGAAACGCCCCAAGATTGTAGCGCGCCACGGTGTACGAACCGCCGCCAGAAGGATAGGCAGCAATAGTCTGCTGGTAAGAAAAATAAACAATGATCAGCAAGGTGATGATGGCAGCACTGACGGGAACGATGTACTGCACGCCAAGAAGGCCGAGCGGAATAAGCAAGCTGAGCGCCGCTTCCGGTCCGTACGCCGCGGAACTGAGCCCGTCCAACCCAAAAATGGGAATGCCTTGCGCTGGGCCGATCTGTTCGGCACGTTCGTCGGTGGTTTTGATGGGCTTGCCAACGAGTAAGTCGAGGATATTCATGGGCTGCGTGGTCCGTTTTAGGAGCTAATTCCAGCGTGTCCATTTGCAACGAGAACGAACGTAAAGTCAACCAGGGGTCCGAGAAAATGACCGGCGATTGTTGACCTTTTAAGGTACTGAATGGCGAGCGGACCGTGAAAAATAAGCAGACCTCCTGGCGGCGCTCCGAATGACTTCCGGACGGCGTGCAGTAGACTTCATGGCTGACGTTTTTCGATTGGGACGTTCTGCGAAGGGCAACAAACCAGCGATGCTTGCCCCTCCCGCTGTCAATGGCTTGCCTCGCGCCATTCGTCGAACAGCCATATGTGTGGTGCGAGGCGGCTTGCGCAGGCCAGAAAGTCGGCATGCGCTCGGCCCAGGCTATTAGAAAACAGTTTAGAACTCAGTATTAAGCCCATGCGAGAATGAGCGCTGACTTTTAAAGAAAATGTTCACTCGCCTGCTCATCGCTGCAGCCAAACCGACCCTGGAGCGCAGTATGAGGCGCTGGCTAGTGCATCTTGGCGCCGTGGGCTTCATTCCGCTTGGACTTATCGACAGCTCGATCATTCCGCTGCCGGGCAGCATGGATGTGTTGACGATTGTACTGGCGGCGCGGCACCCGGAGTTATGGCTGTACTACGCGGTGATGGCGACGATTGGGTCGGTGATTGGAGGGTTCGTCACTTACAGACTGGCGCGCAAGGGAGGGAAGGAATCGCTTTCGCGCAGATTTTCTGCCAAGACCTTGAAGAGGGTTTACGCGATATTCGAAAGATGGGGGTTTGCCGCCATCGCTATTCCCGCGGTGTTGCCGCCCCCGATGCCCTTTGTCCCATTTTTGCTGGCGGCGGGGGCTATGCAATATTCCTTGAAGAAATTCCTGGTAGCGATGACGCTGGGACGGATTGTGAGGTACATGATTCTGGCGTATCTGGCCGGGCGGTATGGACGAAAGATGGTGCCGTTGCTATTGCAACACGTCCACCCGGTGCTGGTGGCAGTTGTTGGGCTGATTGTCGCTGTCATTGCGGCTTACTTCGTCATTCGCGCAAGCAAAAAAAAACAAAGTGCAAAGAGTTAGACATTTTGGAGGCTGATCGCCTGTATGCGGACTTGCATGTTGAGCGGCAGGACCGAGCTTTGGAGCCGGTGTTGCTTGACAGATGCCGAGAGTGAGCCTAGGCTCCACAACTTTCGAGGGGAAACAGAGCAATCCGGGAGAGAGGCACAACAATGCGGATGAATTTGCGCGATAGCTTGAGGATTGGGCGGCAGAGGACCGCTCTACTTATTGCGGGCGCGGTGACGTTCGCGATGATTACGGCGGGGGTGGCGCGAGCGGCTGAAAATTATGAGGTAGTGGTGGAAAGGAGCGTGGGTGCGAAGATGCGCGACGGCGTGACGCTGCGGGCGGACATTTACCGACCGAAGGCAGAGGGGAAATTTCCGGTGCTGCTGGTGCGCACACCGTACGACAAGACGGGGGAGACGAGTTTTGGAATGAAGGGAGCGGCGCGCGGGTACGTGGTGATCGCGCAGGACGTGCGAGGGAGATTTAGTTCGGAAGGCGAGTGGTACACGTTTAAGAACGAGTCGCAGGACGGGTACGACACAGTGGAGTGGGCAGCGGCGCTGCCGTATTCGAATGGAAAGGTGGGGATGTTTGGCGGGTCGTACGTGGGCGCGACGCAATATCTGGCAGCGATTGCGAAGCCGCCGCACCTGGCAGGGATTTGCCCGACGGTGACGGCGTCAAATTATCACGACGGATGGACGTATCAAGGAGGAGCATTCGAACAGTGGTTCAACGAATCTTGGAGCACGGGGCTGGCGATGAACACGATGCGTCGGCGCGTGGAAGAGAGCAGCGCGCTTGAGGGGACTAAGACCCTGCCGCTGGCGGATTACTCCGTGCTCGAAGCACCTTCGGCGGCGGGGATTGCGCCGTACTTCAAGGATTGGCTGGCGCACCCGAATTACGATGGGTACTGGAAACAGTGGTCGATCGAGGATCACTACTCGCAAATTCAGGTGCCGGTGCTTAGTTTTGGAGCGTGGTACGACATTTTTTTGGGAGGGACTCTGCGGAATTACGAACGATTAAAGACGGAAGCGGGAACCGAAGCTGCGAAACGGGGGCAGAGGCTGGTGGTGTACGTCGGAGGACATGCGGGGGGGTCGAGCAATAGAAAAGTCGGGGCAGTGGATTTTGGTGAGAAGCTGCCGATCGATGAGGACGAGATGACGTTGCGGTGGTACGACTCGCTCTTAAAGGGGCAAGCGAACGGCGTGGAGCACGAGAAGCCAGTGAAGATTTTCGTGATGGGCAAGAACGAATGGCGCGAAGAAGATGATTGGCCGTTGGCTAGGGCGAAGAGCACTCGCTACTATTTGCACTCGACAGGCGGAGCCAATGGAGTAGCGGGCAACGGAACGCTGAGCACGGTGGCTCCCGGAGAAGAAAAGCCGGATCAATATGTTTACGATCCGAATGAAGCAGTCCCCACGATTGGCGGGCCGCTATGCTGTGGAGCGTTGCCGACAGGGATTGGGCCGCAAGATCAACGTCCGGCTGAAGCGCGCGCGGATGTGCTGGTGTTCACGACGCCAGCGTTCGCAAAGGACACGGAAGTGACGGGGCCGGTGACGCTGGATTTGTACGTGAGCAGCTCAGCGGTGGACACGGATTTCACCGGGATGCTCGTAGATGTATGGCCGAATGGATTTGCTCAAAACCTGACGAGCGGGATTTTGCGGATGCGTTACCGGAATTCGCAAGAGAAGCCGGAGCTTGGGAATCCGGGCGAGACGTATCACGTGACGGTCGATTTGTGGGCGACGAGCAATGTCTTTCTGACGGGGCACAAATTGCGGCTGGAGGTTTCGAGCAGCAACTTTCCCCGGTTCGACCGGAATCTGAACACAGGCGAAATTCAGGCGCGTGGAGCGCGGATGACGAAGGCGACGAACGTGGTCAACCACGACAAAGCGCATCCTTCGGCGCTGATTGTGCCCGTGGTGCAGTAGTCGGGCCACGAATCAGGATGCAAGTATCCTGGAAAGAGAAACTCCCAGAGGGGAGCCGGTTAGAAGAGCCCTGTTATGATGACCTAAGCGGCGGGTCTGTCGCGTCCGTCCGTGGGCCGAATGGATGATCAGAGTCGCAAATTCATAGTTACCGATCCGATTATTTACCCCAATCAACGCCCTCCGGCCGAAACTCCAACCCGACACTGAAATTTCCATTCCGCAACGTTTCGCAGTAAACCACTCTCGCTTTAACTTGAGAGCGAGTGGTTGGCGTAGCGACCAGTGCCATCTCTCCGGGCTTGCAATTACGCTTGATAGTTAGACGAGCGCCGTGAGGGCTTACATCCGCTGTGGTGGATTGTTCGGCAAGGAACCAGTCTTCGCCAATCATCACGTAGACCGGCACTGTCTTCGTGATGCGCCTCTCAGTTCTTCCTTCCAATCGTGTAGATGAAGGTTTTCCCATGGGACATGTCTTACAGAAAGCTCGCCAGTCTTGATTCCTTAAATCTTGCTGGTGGAAATGAGCTGATGTTTTCGTTTTCGCTCATACATGGCTTTATCCGCCTGGACCATCAGCTCGCTTAGCGTTATGGGGTGTTTTGGATCGAACCGCGCTACGCCAACGCTTAAGGAAAGCTGGTATCCGCAGCCAGTGCCATTGGATTTCTTCAAACACTTTTCCAGTCGCTGGAGAAATGCCTCCTGGGCTTGATCGTGCGTCTCCAATGCCAGTACGACAAATTCATCTCCGCCCAGACGAGCAAGGATGTCGGAACTACGGAAAGTCCGCTCCAGGGCATCCGCAGTTCGTATCAGGGCCATATCCCCTTCTCGATGCCCGAAGGTGTCATTGATTTTTTTCAGATTGTCGACGTCGCAGAAGAGCAGCAACAGACTTTGGGAGTTGCGCCGCGCCAACTTCAGCTGTTGCGTCGCTGCAGCAAGAAAGCCGCGCCGATTGTAGAGACAAGTGAGATCATCCGTGAGGGCGAGATAACGCAGCTCTCTGTCTAAGAGAGCCTGCCTTACCGCAGACCAGACCGCCGGGTGACCGGCGACGCGCAAAGTATCCGTATCGGGGTCCGGCGCTTTCAATAGGTTTGAAATCTGATCGACCTCTTGCAGAATCAGCCCCAATTCACCGTCCGCGACCTGCAAAGCGGACGTCAGGCTCTCTTCGAGTCCTTTCTCGGAAAGACCGTTCTTTCGGTCCATGTACACGACTCTGCGATTCGCAGCCATCTTTGAGAGTTCACTCTTGAGCGGGCCCTCGTGAGTCCCGTTAACCTTTGCCACTTCGCGCAAACCCATGAGGCCTCCCGTTGATCCGCGGATATGCTGCTACTCGCTGTCAGCGCATCATCCCACCCAGGCAAATCTTCAACAAGCGGGTAAGGTCCGCGTTCTGTGTGCAGGTAAATCCACTAGTACCCAGGAGTGGAGAAGCTCGTAAAGAGCTCAAACTCGCAGGCTTAAGGATGGAGACGCGGTACCATCAGGTATTCACCTGATGCCTCGCCCCGGGTTTTTCCCGATTGAGGTGGAGGGTAAGTCATGGTATTCGTCGTCGATCTAACGGGGTACCCAGCCATGTCCATGCTCAGCTGGATGGCGTCCACAAAGAGGAGAATAGACCGATGGCAAAGCGAGAAAGCCCAGCCAAAGACCTGGGGACTGGTAACAGTCCTGGAGTGGATCTGGCACGGAGTGAGGCCTCGTCAGAACTTCTGCGCGAACTGGTCTCCCACCTCCGCCAAAACCGAACGCAGCTGCGCGAGGAGTGGGTGGGACGCATTTCGGAAACGCGCCTGCTTACCGCAATGACCAAGGAAGAGATCTTCGCGGAAGCGACCTCGGTGTACGACAGCTATGTGGAGGCTCTGGAGACCGAAACCTTTGAAGCGCTCCAAGCCTATGCGCGCAACCTCTCGGAACGCATCATTCCTCGCGGAGTTGAAACGCACGAAGTCGTCGGGATCGTGCTTCTCCTGCGCGACGTCCTGGCGCGCTCACTGTTCGCGAAATACCAAAACGACTTCCGGAAATTGAATCGCATCCTGGACTCTTACGAGCCCGCCGCCAATCGCATCGCAAACACTGTGGCGGTCGGTTTCGTCCAGGAACGCGAACGAGTCATCCGGCAGCAGCAGGAGGCCATTCGGGAACTGTCCACGCCAGTCTTACAGGTTCGTGAGCGCTTGCTGATTCTTCCCATCATCGGCGTGATCGATCCGCAGCGAGCCCGGCAATTAACGGAACAGCTGCTCCGCGGCATTCGAACGAACCGAGCCAAAGTCGTGGTTATTGATATCACGGGCGTGGCGGCGATGGACGTGACGGTTGCAAATCACCTGGTGCAGACGGTTGAAGCGTCGCGGCTGCTGGGCGCGACAGTGATCGTAACGGGCCTTTCGCCGGAGATTGCACAGACGCTTGTCACCATTGGAGTCGACCTTGGGAAAATGAACACGGTGGGCGATCTACAAGGCGGTATTGAACAAGCCGAGCGCTTGTTAGGCTACAAGGTAGTGACCCTCGCGGAATCCCAGCAGGCGTCTTGAAGAAAGGTGAACTGTGGAAGTCCCGATTCTCAAACAGGGAGAGGTGTTAATCGCAACGTTTCAGGCGGCCCTCTCCGATGCAGATCTGAACCAATTGCGCAGCGGCCTTATACAGCAAGTGGTGAAGCTCCGCTCGCGCGGTGTCATAGTGGATGTGACAGCGATGGATGTGATGGATTCGTTCGCTTCACGCACGCTCCGGGAGATCGCGCACATGATTCGATTGAGAGGCGCGGAAACGGTGATAGTGGGGATCCAACCCGAAGTTGCCTTCGCGATGGTACAACTCGGTTTGACACTGGAAGGTGTTGCCACGGCGCTCGACCTCGAGGAAGGTCTGGCGTACTTAACCCATAAATTTAAGAACATAGACTGAGAGCGCGATGGTGCCGGCTCTAGAAATCCGGGTGAGCATAAACTCGGACCAGGATATCGTGACAGCCCGCCACAGGGGTCGCACTCTGGCAGCGGAGCTTGGATTTTCGGCAGGAGACGCCACCCTGATTGCCACAGCCATTTCGGAACTGGCGCGCAACATCGTGACGTACGCCCGCAAAGGACTGATCACACTCCGGGCTATCCAGGGTTCAAGCCGACAGGGCATCATGGTCGTTGCGTCCGACGATGGCCCCGGAATTCCGGACATCAGACAAGCGATGCGGGATGGCTTCTCCACATCTGGAAGTCTCGGATTGGGACTTCCTGGAGTGCGGCGCTTGATGGATGATTTTGAAATCAGTTCCCAACCCGGCCGGGGAACGACAGTCGCGGTGAAAAAGTGGAAGCCATAGATATACCTTTGATTGAGTATGGGGTGGCCAAATTCGTACTTCCGGGCCAGACTGAGTCTGGCGATCAGCACGTGGTTTGCTGTAGCAAACATGCGGTGCTTCTTGCTGCGATCGATGGCATTGGCCATGGCGAGGAAGCTGCTCGCGCTGCCAGGACGGCTGCCACTATTCTCAGAAATGGCATCGATGAACCAATCCTCTCTCTCATCGAGAATTGCCACGAAAAACTGCGGAGCACCCGCGGGATTGTACTTAGCCTGGCATCCATCGATCCGGTGCATGGCATGATGACGTGGCTCGGCATCGGTAACGTGCAAGGAGCATTGATACGAGCAAGGGCCAGCAAAGGGACCGTACAAGAGGTGTTGCTGCTTCGCGCCGGTGTTGTCGGCGCTCAGCTTCCCTCGCTCCAAGCGGCCGTATTGCCGGTTAGCCAAGGCGACACCCTGATTTTTGCGACGGACGGAGTGCGCAGCAATTTTTTCGAAAATTTGTCGGCCCTGGCGGCTCCGCAGCGGGCCGCGGACAGAATTCTGGACCACTATCACAGCGGCACAGATGACGCACTCGTAGTGGTAGCGCGATTGACGGGGATTCGCTCGTGAGAACAGCCGCAAAGCCGAAAGCGAAACGTTCTCCAACGTTCGAGCAGCATTACCGCGCGGGGCTTTTGGAATACACGGCGAATCCGTGCGAAGCGGCACTCGGGTGCGCCTATAAACTCGGGCGTGAGGCCATCGATGAAGGCAGAAGCCTGCTGGAGATCGCCGCGGTTCATCACCAAACGCTCCAGGAAATTGTGTCTGGGGCGAGAGATTCCCGGCCGCACGAGGACCTGCTGAAGGCAGGCGCCGAATTCCTGGCAGAGAGCCTGGCCCCCTATGAGATGGCGCATCGCGGGTTTCAAGAGGCGGTGAAGGCGCTTCGCAGGCTAAATGAGACTCTGGAGGAAGAAATCAAGCGGATAGCGCATGCAGTTCACGATGAAGGGGGCCAACTGCTCGTCGCGGTGCACATCGCACTCGCCGAACTCGCCCCCAGTTTGCCGGTGGCTCAAAAGGAGGAGCTAAGCCGAATAGATAAACTGCTGAATCAGGTGGAGACCCAGTTGCGCCGCTTCTCCCACGAGCTTCGCCCGGCTGTACTCGATGACCTCGGCTGGCTGGCGGCTGTACGCTTTCTGGCCGCAAGTGTTTCCAAGAGGACCAGCATCCCGATCGAGGTCCACACAAAAATCAAAACTCGTTTCTCCGGCTCTCACGAAACAGCACTTTACCGCATCGTGCAGGAATCGCTCACCAATGCGGTCAAACATGCCAGACCGAGACTAGTCCGAATCGATCTGCGCAGGGAGAATCAGCAGCTGTGCTGTTCGATCCAAGATGATGGTGTTGGCTTTGATCTACGCGCGGTCAGGTCTAACCGGGAGCGGGAGAGCCTCGGCCTGATCGGCATTCAGGAACGCGTGAATGCTTTGGGTGGAATTCTTTCGATCGATTCGGCGCCGGGCCGCGGAACAAAAGTTTGCATTCGTCTTCCTTTGGAGGTTCCCAATGCCAATTCGCATCGTACTCGCTGACGATCATGTGCTGGTGCGTCAGAGCCTCAAGTCCTTGCTAGAGCGCGAAGGACACCAGGTGGTGGGTGAAGCTGCCGAGGGCAAGGAGGCCGCACGTCAGGTGAATACGCTGCAACCTGAGATCGCCATTCTGGATATCAGCATGCCGATTATGAATGGTATAAATGCGGCGCGCGAAATAAAAAATTCGTCTCCCAAAACCAAAACCATCCTGTTGACGCAGCATGACGAAGATGAGTACATCTCCGAAGCGCTTGAAGCGGGGGTGAAGGGCTACGTGTTGAAGAGCCAAGTCGCAAGTGACTTGCTCGAAGCCATCCGCCAGGTTTCTCGCGGCCAGGTCTACCTCAGCCCCGGCGTGGCCCACAGCGTCGTGGAAGCGTATCGCACAAGATCCGACCGGCCCAAAGAGCGGCTTTCCCTTCGCGAGCGCCAGGTTCTCCAGTTGATCGCTGAAGGCAAATCCACCAAGCAAGTTGCTTCGGTGCTAAGCATCAGCGTAAAAACCGCTGAATCTCACCGCACGCGGCTCATGCAAAAACTCGATATCCACGAAACTGCCAGCCTCGTGCGTTACGCCATTCGCCGGGGCATGGTCCAAGCCTGAGCCGCGCCGCATATTTGGCGGACGGCCAACTGGTTCGTCCTCGCTGAACTCCGATTTTCGAAACTTGCGCACGTCAGCCACGCCAGGGCGTAACGATGTACCTTTCTAACTCCAAGAAGGCCTCTAACTTGACACTCTCGATGGTCAGGTCTACACTACGGAGTTTTTAGATGGCCCCGAAAGCAGACAGAGGGGCGGGACTTCCATGGACAAGAAAAGGCTCGACTACTACAAAAAGAAGTTGGTAATCCGGCGCGAGGAGTTGATGAAGACGATCGCGCGAACGCAAGAAGAGGGACGAACTGCGGACGAAGATCCGACAGTGGACCTCGCGGACAAAGCAGCGAATTCCTACACCAAGGAATTCCTCTTTGGCATGACCAATACAGACCGCACGATCCTGAACATGATCGACGCGGCGCTCAAGCGCATACAAACCGATGAATACGGAGTGTGCGCGAACTGCCAGGAAGAGATGCAGCAGAAACGGCTCGAAGCAGTACCGTGGGCCAAACACTGCATCACCTGCCAGGAGAAGCTGGAACAGGGACTGTTGTAACCCTCAGGAAACAGCGGGAAGCGCATCCCAGCTTCACGGCCGGGGTGAATTCCAGATTACCCTACTGTACACTCACCCTTTCATTATAAAACTGGGAGGAGTAGATTTCTCCTTGCGCGATGGGAGGGCGCGCTTCCATGCAGGAGGCTCGGAGTGTGCGGAGGGGTGTGCGCGGATGGCTCGCCGAAGCCAGCGACGCAATTGTCAGTGTGTTTTTCCCGGCGGGGTGCAGGATCTGCGACAAACTGCTGACGCAGGCGAGCCGGGTACCTCTTTGCGAGGAGTGTCTGGCTTCGTTTGAGGCAGCACCTGAAATGGCATGCGCGGTTTGCGGACAAGCGGTTACCGGGGTAACCCAGAATGAAGGAGAACCTCTGGTCTGTCGCGCATGTCAGCAGCAAACATACGCGTTTGAGCGGGCGAGAAGTTACGGGATTTATGAGGGACCTCTGGTAAGAGCGGTTCTACTTTTGAAGTTCGAGAGGATGGAGCCTCTAGGAGCGTGGTTTGCGGAACGACTGGCGGAAATGGTTAGGCGGGAGAGTAAGCTGCTGGCTGCGGATGTTGTAGTGCCGGTTCCGCTGCACCGGGACCGCGAGCGAGAGCGTGGATATAACCAGGCAGGGCTGGTCTCTAAGCCACTGTCCCAAAAGCTGGGCCTGCCTCACCAGGCGGTGTTGTTGATGAGAACCAGGCCACGGCCGAACAAGCAGATACTAAGCTTGGAGGAACGATGGGAGTCCGTTCGTGGCGCTTTTGCCACACGTCCGGGCAGCCAAGTTGACAATAAGCGCGTTTTACTGGTAGATGATGTAATGACCACTGGGGCGACGCTTGATGCGTGTGCACGGGCGCTGCTGGAGTCGGGAGCCAAGTCGGTTCTAGGACTGACAGTAGCCCGAGCAGCGAGAAACCCCCTGCCGACGCCACAGAGTGGTATCCTAGATAAGGTAGCGCGATGAGCGCAAACCGGCCAAAGTCGGTTGATTTCCGAGGGCGGTATGCCCCCGAAGCGGGCAGTGATACTGTGCCTGGGTCCGCGGATCCCGCGGACAGTAGACCCTACAACCCGATACTTCCGAGGCGTGCATCGCTGATGCAAGAGCCCGTGCTGGTGCTGAATGCGACGTATGAGCCGATCAACGTAACGGCCGTGCGACGCGCGATGGTGCTGCTGCTTAAGGGAGTGGCGCAGGCCGAGGAGATGCACAGCGCAGAAGTGCACTCAGCGGCGCATGCGCACAGAGTGCCGTCCGTCATTCGCTTGCTGGCGTACCGGCACATTCCGCAGCAGAGCCGAGCGCTTTCGCGGAAGAACATTTTGTTGAGAGACCGGAATACATGCCAATTCTGCGGCGGGATTTTTCCAAGCTCGGAATTGACGCTGGACCATGTGGTGCCGAGATCGCGTGGCGGTCGTTCGTCGTGGGAAAACCTGGTGGCGTGCTGCTACCACTGCAATAACAGCAAGGGCGACCGAACACCGGAAGAGGCGGGACTGAAGCTGGCGCGGAGGCCGCGGCCGTTCACGCTGCATACCTCGAGGCAGTTGATGCGGCTCATCGGGCACCGGGACGAGCGGTGGCGTAAGTACTTGTTTTACTGAGAGTTTTGTCCGAAAAAGAGACCGGCAAGAATTTTTTAAAATCGTGGAAACCTTTTTCGCTGCGGTGCATCTAAATTAATAACTAACCACTTCGAGGACACACCCCGGGAAGCAGTTAAGGCTCAACGCCTTAACTGCTTCTCTCCTTTTAGGCCTGATATGTTCTAGTATTTTTCTATTAGGTGCTTCCAGGCGGCTTACCAGTGCTCGCTCCAGGGAAGCTTTGCAAGGCGGCTTCCTCGTCGGGAAATTCGGGGAACACCTGATAGAGATGGGTGACCTTAAGAATTTCCTCGATGTTGCGGGACAATCCAACAACCTTCATTTCACCGCCGCCCTTGAGCACCATCACATAGATGCGCGCCAACTCGCCAATTCCGGAACTGTCGACGTATTGCAGTCCGCTCAAGTTGAGGACGATATGTTTGCGGCCTTCGAGGAGAAGGCGAGAGATATTTTCGCGGAGAACGCCGACTTCAAAAAAAGTGAGGCGGCCGCGAAGATCGATCAATGAAGCTTGTGCCGAATGCCGTATGGTCGCGGAGAAATCCAATAGTGACACCTCGGATCTGCTGGTACACGTAATTCTACTTTGCCACGGCGGGCGGGAAAAGAACATTTCGTGAGGCAAAAATCATGGTGTGGAGCTGCGGAAAAAGGAAGCGTCGTCGGCCAGAAATTCACAGGCGGACCGGCCTATTGCCGCATGACGACGCGCAAGCCCCGGCGCCAGTTTTCCGCCAGCCCCACGCGCGTGGTCTCCAGTTCGGGTGATAGATAACGCAGAAGGGTGTCCGTCGAGGGATGGAAACGAAGCGCGGGAGCGACGAGATACACATGAGGTGGAGCGGCTTGCAGTTCGATCCCAGGAAAATAGCCATTGCGAGGAAAATCGCGCTGCTCCAGATGACCTCGAATGCGAAGCCAATAGCCGGCGGCCTGCAATGGGAGATGAATGTGTTCGCTTGCTTTGAGTTCCAGAATGGCGAGACGTCCGGAGCGAGTTACCGTTAGCAGATCGAGAATGCCGTGTTCGCTGCCGGCGTGCGCGAAGACTTGGGAATAGACAAAACGCGAATCCAACGAAGCATCGACGCGCGTCACATCTTCGCGAACGAGAGCCTCGAGCCAGCGTTCCGCCTGGGCGCGATATAGTTCGTGACGCGTGTCCGAGGCGAGAGGATGACGATGATTTTCAAGCTGCTTGAGCAATAGTTTGAGAGCGGGCCGAGTAGACGGAGTGAGCTCCTCGCGAGCTTCGGGATAACCAAAGAAAACGCGTCCATCGTCCCAGCGGGCAAACGAGAGACCGCGGAAACGCAGAATGACTTCGCGGGACTGTGCGACGGGATGGATGGTGATGGCACGCGACGAAAGGGCAACGACGGGGTCGAGCGCGGAGCGCGATCGATCGAGGAGCGCCTGCGATTCGCGATGGGGGACAAGCCAAGTATCCAGATTCCCTGCACGGCGCGGATCGATTCTATCGAGCGTTTCGCGGACAGGATCGCGCTCGTAGAGTTCGATGGATAAATTCTGAGTGAGCGCCGCGGCGCGATGCGCCACATGTCGCGCGGCACCTTTCGGCAGAATCAAGCGGAGAGCGATTATGTTGCCTCGCCGGGTGTAGTTTCGCGTGAGATCCAGCCAGAGCAGAGCGAAAGTGAGGCTGCTCTCCGTTGTATGAGCGGACTCCCCGTCGGGGACGGCGAGGACTGCGACATAAGAGGAACCGCGGCGAAGAAGGCCGCGGACGTAATTGCCCGAAATGGAGTGTTCGAGATCGGGAGAGGCAGTTAAAGATTCCAGAGATTCATCGGGAAAACGTTCCGAGAGGAGATGGCCGAGAGCATCACAAAAGGCTTCACGTGAAAGATCGCGGAGGGCGCGCTCGAACTCCAAACGAACAAATTCCAGGCGGTCGGGTTTGGCGCGGCCGAAGCGCTCGACCGCAAGAGCTAGACGCTGGTCGGAATGGTCGGTGATGGCGAGGACACGGCGCGTGAGATTGTAATTTTCCGACCAGAGGTGCAGAAGAGGTTTTTCCGCGGCGCCGCGGACTTCCCAAGAGAGTCCGGAGAAAGGAGCAACCCGTCCACCGTTTTCGCGAATTTCGATGGAGCCATCAGCGGTAAATTCCTTGAGACAAGCTTGCAGTTCGGCAGAGAGGTCCACGCCGGGAATTATAAAGGAAACAATTAGCTTCTGAACTATTCTTTCTTGGAAGTAAACACGATGCCAGAGACGCGGACCATTGGCTGCTGAATGTTCCAGGAGGAAGGGATGTGCTCGAAAGAGACTTCAAAATTGCGGCGCTCGCCCGGAACAAACGGAGGCGCCTGAGACGCAAGTACGGCGCGGGTTTCGCGCAGAACGACCTGGCCAAGTTGATCGGAAAATTCAATGGTGACCTCGACGTTAGAGAGCGACAGGTCCCCCGCATTCATAAGGCGACCGGCAAGAGTGGTGACCTCCTGATTCAGAAAGTTTTCGGCGCGGCTGAGGGCCAGGTTTTCAATTTGAAGTTTCGGCGCGTAGGCCTGTTCGGCGGGCCCGAAGGGAAGATGTGACTCCCGCGTGCCGGAGGAGGAACGCCGTCCTGCGCCAGGCCACATCACAACGGCCAGCGCGATAGCTATTGTCGCTGCACCCATCCAGGCAATCCAGGAACGGCCGGTGCTGGGCTGCGGCTGATCTGGCCTTTCGATTTGAAGAGTGTCCGTCATGGAATTCGGTGAAAGAAAGATGCTGGCCCGAATGCCGGCGTGCGTCAAGGCAGTCTAAGAAAAAAACGAACACGCTTCGAGACCCATAGTTGCGGGCCCATGATTACCGGCCGACGATTAGCCGCTGGATAAGAGGCTCGGGAAGCTTGGCGGCGCGCATGCGCTCCTGCACTGAGCCGATATCGTAGGGAACGCGCCAGAATTCGACGGTTTGATGCTCGATATCGGCGATAGCGAAGCCCGCGCGTGGGTCACCGTCCCGCGGCTGGCCGATGGAACCGGGATTAAGCAAATAGCGGCGAGGCCGTTCGACGCGGAGCGCGGCGAACGATTCCGAGGGGCGCGGCCGAATCTGGAGCACTTCAAGGTTGGAGTCTTGATAAGAGAAGCCGCCTTGGTGATGGGTGTGCCCGAAAAAAGTGACTTCGGCGGTGGAATCGAGAAGGCCATCCAGAGCCTGTGCGGGTGTAAAGACGTATTCATCCTCGTCCTGAAAAGCGCCATGCACCAAAACAATTCCGTCGGTGGCGAGCGGGCCCTGGGGGAGCGCGGAAAGCCATGCGAGATCCTCGGCGGTGATTTGCGAGCGAGTCCAATCCACGGCGGCTTTTGCAACGGGATTGAAATCAGTGGTGTCCATCAGGCCTGTGACTGCTTTGTCGTGGTTGCCGCGAATGGTTTGCGTGCCGAGTTCGCGAAGGCGAGCAACGACGTCGTGCGGATCGGGTCCGTAGCCGACAACATCGCCGAGACAGACGGACACGTCCCACCGGCCCGCGGCAGAATCGAGCGCAGCGGCGAGGGCCGTGGCGTTTGCGTGAAGATCACTAAGAACGAGAATGCGCATTCATGCCATCCGCAAAATGCCATTGAGTATAGATGAAGCGGGCAGCCGATGCACCTTGCTCTGGAAAACAGACGGCACAAATTGGACGCGACGCGAGAGACGGAAAAAAGTCTCTAAGGAGATTTCGATGATTTATAAGAAATTTAGCGGCAGTCGATAAAAAGAGAGGCAGCACAAAGTAATCGCATCTTACAGTGACGAGAATTAAACAAGAAAATCTGATGACTCGCGAAACATTAGCGGCGGTCGGCTCGTCTATACAGGTGCAGCCCGAAGAGCTGCGCAGGTGAGCCAGAGGCTCCACAAGAAAAACCCCGCGGTGGCAGCCGCGGGGCGATGACACGCAGTCTTTCCGGCCGTTAGTCCAGGAAGAACGAGGTGTCTTGCGGGTGAGACTACTCGCCCTGAGAACGCGTGTCAACTCTGTTCAGCTTGCGGCAGCTGGAGAAAAGGCTGACTCGATCCTGAAGGAAAGGAAGTTGACACGCATGAAATTCAATTCGATTCTCCGCAGTGCAGCATTAGTGGCCGCGTTCGCATGCACGGTACCGCTCCTCGCAAAACCGGTAAGCAAGACCATCAATATCACCCAGTCGGCAAAGATCGGCAAAGCTGATCTGCAAGCAGGTGAATATCACCTGCTGATTGACGGGAACAAGGCAACCGTCCAGAAAGGAAACCAAGTGCTGGCGGAGACCGAAGGACGCTGGGAAGACCGCGCCACGAAATCAGCGAATGATTCGGTGCTCATCGGCGAGAATGGGCAATTGAAAGAAGTCCGTTTTTCGGGAAAAGCCCGCGTTTTCGTTTTCAACGAGTAGGCGAGGAGTTTTCGTGACTCCTTTCGAATGGACGAGAGGGAGGCCGCGCACAACGGCGGCCTTCCTGCTCGTAAGATTACTCGTAGAGGTTTGAAATAGCAGGAACCTGCTTCCAGGACAGCGGAGACGACTTTCACCTTGTAACCGCTCAGCAAACTTTCAAAAAACAACTCCTTCCTTCGAAGACTTCTCTTGGCGGGCGCTAACGAATCAACATGCAATCTCCATAGCTGTAAAAGCGGTAGCCTGCTTGAACAGCATGTCGGTAGGCCGAGAGCACGCTTTCACGTCCGGCAAACGCGCATACCAGCGCGAGCAAGGTCGAGCGCGGGAGGTGAAAATTCGTGAGCAGGGCGTCCACCACGCGGAAATCAAATCCCGGATAGATGAATAGCCGGGCGTCGGCTTTGCCGGAGAGCAATAGTTCGGCGGAACCGGACTCCACAGCGCGGAGTGCTGCGGCTTCAAGAGCGCGGACGACGGTAGTGCCGACGGCAAGAATCGGACGGCCAGCGGCTCGCGCTTCCATGACGCGCTGTACTGTTTGAGCAGGAATTTCATAGGCCTCGGCGTGCATCACGTGGTCCTCCAGCGTTTCGCTGTGGACCGGTTGGAACGTACCCAGGCCAACCTCAAGTGTCAGCTCACAGAACTCCACTCCGCGAGCGTGAATTTTTTCCAGAATTTCCGGAGTGAAATGCAAGCCGGCGGTGGGAGCGGCAATGGCGCCGGGCTGTTTTGCAAAGACCGTTTGATAACGCTCGCGGTCGGACTCTTCATCCGGGCGATGAATGTAGGGCGGCAAGGGAATGTGGCCGAGGCGTTCGAGGTGTTCGGAGACGCCGCGTGTGTCACGTGAAACAAAGCGCAGAGTGCGCAGACCCAGTTCGCCGCGTGAAATCACCTCGGCTTCGAGTTCGCCGTCTCCGAACAGGACGCGTTCTCCGGTTTGCATCTTGCGGCCTGGACGGACGAGCGCTTCCCATATTTGCGCATCGAGTTGGCGGGTTAGAAAGACTTCCACCTCGCCGGTGAGGTGCTCTTTACGCGTTGACCGCGAAGGAGGCTGAGCGTGCGTCCCAGCCCGGCGGCCAAGGAGACGAGCAGGGATGACGCGAGTGTTGTTGAGTACGATCAGTTCATCGCCTCGGAGCAGATCGGGAAGATGCACAAAAAGTCGATCTTCCAGGCTGCCTTCGGAGCGTGCGAGTAAGAGAAGACGGGAAGAATCGCGTCGGTCGAGGGGCCGCTGAGCGATTTGGTGGGGGGGTAAATTGTAATCCAGGTCGTCAAGACGCATCGACAGGAAGTCTAGCAGCATCCTGAGGTGAGAGCGGAAGGGAAAGGCCCGGAGGGGGTCCGACTCAGGAGTGAAGGATATTTGAGTGTATAAGGACGGTCAAAGAAGATTTCTACGTATAATATTGAAAAATAGCAACTTACGTTATTCTATGAGAATCAAATAATAGTTGACAATGATACGCTCATATAATATTATTCGAGTGCAGTAAATCATGAAGGAGAACGAAATATGAGAATGACATTCAACCGCTTGGAACCCTTCCGCGGGGCTGCTACCTTGCAGGAGCAAGTCAACCGTCTGCTTGGTAATGTGCTGGAGCGATCGGTGGAGGAATCAAACCTCACGAGCTGGGCGCCAGCCGCCGACATTTACGAGACCGAGCACGAGCTGGTCGTTAAAGCCGACCTGCCGGAAATTGACCCGAAGGATCTGGACATTCGGGTGGAGAATAATATCCTGACGATTCGCGGTGAGCGCAAGTTCGAGAAGAAAGTAAACGAAGAAAATTATCTGCGCGTGGAACGCGCGTACGGCGCATTCAGCCGGAGCTTCTCGCTGGCTAACACCGTGAACGCGGAAGCGATCAAGGCCGACTATCAGAACGGTGTGCTGACGCTGACGATTCCGAAACGCGAGGAAGCGAAGCCGAAGCAGATCAAGGTAAATGTGGGGGCGACGGCGGTTGCGGCCGCGGCCGCTGGGGCGAAGTAAGCCAGCAACAAGGTCATAAGTAGGGACGGGGCTGGCCAATTCGGCAGCCCCTTTTTGTCGAAATAGCGAGGTAGAACATGCTGCGATTTGACAAGATGACGGTGAAAGCGCAAGAGGCGCTGCAACAAGCTAATGATGTGGCGGCACGCCACGAGAATCAGCAGATTGAGCCGATGCATTTGCTCGAGGCACTGGTGTCGCAGACGGACGGCGTCGTGCCGCCGCTGCTGGCGCGGCTGGGAATTCGAAGCGAGGCATTGACGCAAGAGATCGAGCGCGAGATTGCGCGTTTCCCGAAAGTGCAGGGCTTTGCTCAGCAACACATGGGAAAGCCGCTGAACAACGTCCTGGAACGGGCGTTTGACGAAGCCGAGAGATTCAAGGACGAGTATGTTTCGACCGAGCATCTATTTCTCGCGCTTGCCGGGCAGGAGCGTGACCCGGCGGGACAGTTGCTAAAGCGGCACGGCGCCACCCATGAAGCGATTCTGCAAGCTTTGACGAGCGTTCGCGGGACACAACGCGTGACGTCGCAGAATCCGGAGGCGACATACGCTTCACTGGAAAAATACGCGCGCGATCTGACAGACCTTGCGCGGCGCGGAAAGCTCGACCCGGTCATCGGGCGCGATGAAGAAATCCGGCGCGTCATGCAGATTCTGGCGCGGCGGACGAAGAACAATCCAGTGCTGATTGGCGAGCCGGGAGTGGGCAAGACGGCCATCGTCGAGGGCTTGGCGCAGCGGATCGTTTCCGGAGATGTGCCGGACGTGCTGAAGAGTAAGCGCATTGTAGCGCTGGACTTGGCCGCGCTGGTGGCCGGCGCGAAATTTCGAGGAGAATTTGAAGACCGCTTGAAGGCGGTGTTGAAGGAAATTACGGAGGCGGAAGGGCAGATCATTCTGTTCATCGACGAGCTGCATACGCTGGTGGGCGCGGGCGCGGCGGAAGGGGCGATGGACGCTTCCAACATGTTGAAGCCAGCGCTGGCGCGAGGGGAATTGCGGGCGATTGGTGCAACGACACTGAACGAATACAAAAAGCACATCGAAAAAGATCCTGCGCTGGAGCGGCGCTTTCAGCCTGTATTGGTTAGCGAGCCGACGGTCGAAGACACGATCGCGATCCTGCGCGGCTTGAAGGAGCGCTACGAAGTTCATCACGGAGTGCGGATCAAGGACGCAGCCATACTGGCGGCAGCGACGCTGTCACATCGCTACATTTCCGACCGTTTTCTGCCGGACAAGGCAATCGACTTGATCGATGAGGCGGCAGCGAGCCTGCGCATGCAGATCGATTCGCTCCCGGTAGAGATCGATGAGATCGAGCGGCGCATCCTGCAGCTGGAAATCGAGCGGCAGTCGCTGCTGAAAGAGAAAGACGCGCATTCGAAAGAACGGCGCAATCAAATCGAAAAAGAGCTGGCGAAATTGAAAGAGGACTCGAGCGGGCGGAAAACGCGCTGGCAGGCGGAGAAAGAAGCAATCGGAAAAATCCGCAAGCTCAAAGAGCAAATCGAACAGCTCAAAACGGAAGAACAGAAATTCGAGAGGGCCGGCGAGCTGGCTAAGGTCGCGGAAATACGCTACGGCAAGATCGCCGCGGCGGAGCAGGAACTGAAAAAGGCGGAAGGGCGGTTTGCATCGGTGCAAAAAGATTCGCCCATGCTGAAGGAAGAGGTGGACGAGGAAGACATCGCCAAGCTGGTGAGCAAGTGGACGGGGATTCCGGCAGGTCGTTTGCTCGAGGGCGAAGCGCAAAAGCTCGTGCACATGGAAGAGCGGCTTCGGCAACGCGTCGTTGGCCAAGAAGAGGCGCTGGCGCGCGTAGCGAACGCGGTACGCCGAAGCCGCGCCGGATTGTCCGAAGCAAAGCGGCCGATCGGGTCGTTTATTTTCCTCGGGCCCACGGGTGTGGGGAAAACAGAGCTGGCGCGGGCGCTGGCGGAATTTCTGTTCGACGACGAAAAGCTGATGATCCGCATCGACATGAGCGAGTACATGGAGAAGCACAGCGTGTCGCGGCTGATCGGCGCGCCTCCAGGCTATGTCGGCTACGAAGAAGGCGGGCAACTCACGGAACAGGTGCGAAGGCATCCTTACTCGGTAATTTTGTTTGACGAAATTGAGAAAGCGCACCCGGACGTGTTCAACATCCTGTTGCAGATTCTCGAGGATGGACGGTTGACGGACGGCAAGGGCCGAACGGTGGACTTCCGCAACACGGTGATGGTGATGACCAGCAACGTGGGATCAACGGCGATCTTCGAACTCTCGAACAAGGATCCAGAACGTGCGCGGAAAGAAGCCATGGAAGCGCTGCGCGCAGCGTTTCGTCCGGAGTTCATCAACCGCATCGACGAGATTGTGATTTTCAATCCGCTGGGCAAGGAGCAGCTTGGCCGCATCGTCGGGCTGCTGCTGAAGAACGTGGAGAAGCTACTGGCGGAGCGGCAAATCACGCTGGAGCTTACACCGGCGGCGGTAGAGCTGCTGCTGCGAGAAGGCTACGACCCGGCGTACGGGGCGCGTCCGCTGCGGCGAACCATTCAGCGTCTGATTCAGGATCCGCTGGCCATGCAGATTCTGGAAGGCAAGGTGCTCCCGGGCGATCACATTCGAGTGGATCGCGACGGGCAGAAGGATGCGATGCGCTTCGAACGCTCTAAGGCGAAACAACCGGCGGCTGCGGCTAGAGTCTAATGGAGTGAGGGGGGAAATCTGGAAACAGGCTTCCTCTCATCGTCTCTGCGCGGCGATAGACTTTGAGCCATTGTGCGAATAATGTAGTAAGGGGACATCATGAGAGTTCTTCGAACGACATTCTTGCTTGTGGTGTTGACGCTCTTCTTGATGATGGTGGGCTCGTTTTTCGGCGGGCGCAACGGAATGACCATTGGGCTGGGGATTGCGGTTTGCACCAATGCGTTCGCCTATTTCTTCTCCGACAAGATTGCGCTGATGTCGAGCGGAGCGCAGCCGGTTACACGAGAGCAGTTGCCGAGGCTATATGCGGTGATGGAACGGCTCGCGGCTAAGTCAAATATTCCAGTGCCGAAGTTGTACGTCGTGCCTGACGCAGCCCCGAATGCCTTTGCTACCGGAAGAAATCCACGCCACGCGTCAGTGGCGGTGACGCAGGGCCTGCTGGAATTGATGAATGACGAAGAATTGGAAGGCGTGATTGCCCACGAGCTATCGCATGTGCGCAACTACGATATTTTGATCAGTTCTGTCGCGGCAACGCTGGCGGGAGCAATCACGTGGATAGCGCATTGGGGTCCATGGCTCGGTGGGGGCGACGACGACGAACGGGATCGAGGCGGTGTAATTGTCAGCCTCGTGCTCATGATCCTCGCGCCCTTGGCCGCAATTCTTTTGCAGTTGGCCCTCTCGCGCCAGCGAGAGTATGCAGCGGACGCGATGGGAGCCAGGATGGTTGGCAACCAATTCGGACTCATGAGCGCCCTGCAAAAGCTCGGGGCATACAACAAGCGAATCCCGACAACCGCTATTTCGCCTTCCACGTCGTCCCTTTGCATCGTGCAACCTCTCTTTGGCAGAGGCGGGTTCTCCTCTCTCTTCAGCACTCACCCACCCTTGGAAGAACGGATCGAAGCGTTGCGGGAGATGACCGTAGTCCCCCAGCGCTGAACGCTAAATTGGCATTTCCGCACAAAAGTTGTAATGGCCGAGTAATCTTTCCCCTCCAGGTTTAAACCGCTTAACATAGGGCTTTTCGCCATCCCTCCAAACCATTGATTTTTAAGCGGTTAAAAGTTCGCGGCGGAGTTGCGATTTGGTGAATCAAATGCACTATGTTTAAGCGAGCCGGGCACCGGCGCGGGGCCACTGGGGGACCGCAGTCATGAGCTGTCGAGACACTATCCATTTGATTTGCTGGTACTTAGAGGGACGACTATCTCCGCCCGTGGCCAACGAGATTAAGCGGCACTTGGACTCGTGTTCCGATTGTCACATGGTGCTGGACGCGGCAATCAGCACATTGGACCATTATTTCACACCTTTAAAGAGCTCCGACGAAGAGCCGGCCCCCCAAGCAGCCTGATCCAGATCCCGTAAACTTTTGTCAACCAATAACTTAGAGCAAAGCTGAACGTGTCTTTGCAGCTAAATTATCTTCGAGGTTCATCCGGCTTCCACGATTGCTGTACCCTTCATTTTCGCAGCAAAATTTACAACACCGTACACAACTACGTAATCTTTACTGGTACTAGTACTTATAAACCCATCCTGATGGACCCCCCATTTTGAGGTCAAACATATGCATCTACTTGGTTTACGGGAGGGCAGCGCAGCGCAGGCGCTTTGGCGTGAAGTGTGCACCTTTGCCTGGTATGGGGGAAAAACCCCAAAGGAGAAGAAGTTTATGAGCGAGTTTCAGGAACCCTTGAACCACACCACGACCGGAACCCCACGTTGGGTGGGATTGGCGGTTGCAGTGTTGGGTGGAGTTTCGTTGCTCGGTTTAGGCGTGGGGTGGAGCGCGCTAAACCATGCGAACAACATCGAGCAAACGACGCAAGCATCTGTGAAGCAAGCGAACGATGCGCTGAGCCAGCGGCTGGCGAAAGAAGATGACGTCAATCAGGCATTGCAGAGCGACTTGAAGGTGGTGACCGACAAGCTGAATTTGACGCAAGGTCAGCTGATCGCAGCGCGCAAACAGAATAAGAATGCGACGGCTGCGGTGGATCAGAAAGTGAACGGGTTGGCGACGTCCGTAAAGGCCGAGCTTGCCACCAAGGCGAACGCAGAAGATGTAAACAAACTGAACGGCGACGTCACGGGAGTGAAGGGCGACCTGGACGCGACGAAAAACAGCATACAAATGGCCCGCAGCGAAATGGGAACACTCATTGCGCGGAACCACGACGAAATCGATCAGCTCCGGCGGATGGGACAGCGCGACTACTTTGAGTTCACAGTGTCCCGCAAGGGTGGATCCCAAAAGGTCGGCAACATACAGGTCCAATTGAAAGACACAAACACGAAGAAGAACCAATACACAATCAACGTGCTGGCGGATGACAAGAACTTTGAAAAGAAGAACCGGTCCGTCAACGAGCCGATTTTCTTCTACACCGGCGGAACTCGGGCAGCGCTTGAGTTGGTTGTCAACAAAGTGACAAAGACTACCGCGTCGGGCTACCTCAGCGTCCCCAAAGCGCAGGAGACGACGGCAGCCAGCAGCTCGAGCTCGGGTCAATAATACGAATCGAACGCCAACTGGGAGTTGAGCTATAAAGAGAGTACAACCGGAGGGAGGGTTCCAGGGAACCCTCCCTCTTTTTTCGCAATGACCGCAAGAGCCTGCTGATTCCGTGTGATGAGTGGAATCCATCTGGACGGGAGACGGGCGTTATGACAATCTAATGGAAACCTGGCCGACCATCGGAAGCAGTGAATTTTCCTGAGGGGGAAAGCAATGAAAATACGATTTGCAGCAGCAATGGCAGCAACGCTCTTCGCGGCAGCACTGACAATGGCCGCGGACGGCACATGGACCGGCTATATTTCAGACAGCAAGTGCGGTGCAAAGGGCGCCAACGATAAGGCGGGCGAGTGCACCACGAAATGCGTCAAGGAAGGCGAAAAATACGTGTTCGTCAATGACGCGGACAAGAAGGTCTACGTTGTGGACGCACAGGACAAAGTCGCGGCGCATGCCGGCCATCACGTCACGGTGAAGGGCACGGTAGAGGGCGACACGCTCAAATTGGAAAGCATCGAAATGGCAGCAGCAACCAGCAAGTAAGAGACCCTGGAAACCATGGTTTCGACGGGCGGGGCTTCGGCCCCGCCCGTTTTGTTTTTGCCCGTTTTGTTTTTTGAAAGTGCGCCGGAATCCGCTACGATACAGCCTATATATGACGACAACTCTGTTGCGTGCCGGTCGAGTGCTGACTCCAACCAGCGAAATTGCTGACGCAGGGATTCTGATTCGCGAGGGAGTGATCGAAGAGCTCGGACTCCGCGAGGGAATGCGGCTTCCCGATGGCGCGGAGGAAATCTCCGCCACGGACAAAACCGCTATTCCCGGCTTTGTGGATGTGCACATCCACGGCGCCGGGGGCCACGACGTGATGGAAGGCAGCGCCGAAGCTCTCGCGGGAGTGACGAAGACCGTAGCGCGCCACGGGACGACTTCGTTCGTCGCAACCACGGTAACGGCAAGCCCCGAAGACACGGTTCGAAGCGTGGAAGGAATCGCGCGCTACATTTCACAACAACACGAAACCGACGCGGCGCGCGCGGAAGTGCTGGGAATCCATTTTGAAGGCCCCTTCCTCAGTCCAGAGAGACGCGGAGTGCATCCGCCGGAGTGGCTTAGGCTGCCTTCAGCGGAGCTGCTTGATAAATTTCTGCAGGCGGCTGCAGGGAACGCTCAGATACTGACGATTGCACCGGAGTTGCTCGGTGCCAAGCCTTGCATCGACGCGGCACGGAATGCTGGGATGGTCGTGGCAATGGGCCACACGGATGCGACATACGAGCAAGCCCGTGCGGCGATTGCACATGGAGTTCGGCATGCCGTGCATGTTTACAACGCGATGAGGCCCTTCTCGCACCGCGACAGCGGCGTCATTGGCGCGGTTCTCACTTCCCCGGAAGTGACTGCGGAGTTGATTGCAGACGGCGTGCACGTGGAAGAGACTGCGATGAAGGTGTTGCTCCAGGCCAAGGGACCCGCGGGCATGATCCTGATCAGCGACGGCATCTCCGCAACGGGCATGCCGGACGGAAACTACATGCTGGGAAAATTGGAAGTGACTGTAAGCGGTGGGGTTTGCCGCAACTCGGAAGGAAAGTTAGCGGGCAGCACGCTGACTTTGGACAGGGCGCTGAGAAACATCGTCGCACTAGGGATACCGCTGGCGGATGCGGTACGCATGCTGACCCTGAACCCCGCCACACTCCTCGGAATTGAATTCAAGAAAGGCGCCCTGCGGACCGGGGCGGATGCCGATATCGTTCTACTGGATGAAGAGTTGCAACTGGCAAATGTCTGGGTGCGTGGCGCGGCAGTAGACTAGGCTTGGCTAAGCGGGGACGCCCTAACGGGAGCGGGGCGCTCTTGCAGAGCAATATCCTCACCTTGCCTAAGGATTGAGCGGGATCTTTAGTTCTTCTGCCAACTGCTCGGCGTCGAAGGGACTGCAGGAAAAATAACGTCCCCCGATTTCCAGCGTAGGGATTACGCGCTTGCCCTCGTTGGCCTTGGTGACAATTTCCTCCGCGGATGGGTCTTCTTCGATATTCACTTCCCGAAATTCAACGCCGCGCTCTTTCAGGAAGGATTTTGCGCGGCGGCAGTCCGGGCACCAGGCAGTGGTGTACATCGTCAGGGTTTCCATCAACGGCTCCACTTATGTTTGATGCGAGACAGAGGTCGCTAGACGCGGGGCGTTCCACAATGAACCGCAGGCATCAGCGAGTTTCGACAGGAGCGCCCCGATACTTGCGCGCGACTTGGATTCGAATGATTGCGCGCTGGAGCGCGATGAAGGCGCGGTCCCAATCTATATTTGTGTCACCAGAGGCCAAGTGATTCTCAGCACGCGCTTTGGCGGCTTCCGCGCGGGCAAGGTCAATTTCCGCCGCGCGCTCGGCGGTTTCCGCGAGGATAGTCACGCGGTCGCCCAAAACTTCGGCGAAACCCTGAATGATGGCGAGAACTCCGCTGGGATTTGCGCCGGCTCCGCGATAGCTCAACTCGCCGATTCCAAGCTCTGTCATCAACGGCGCGTGGCCCGGCAAAATGCCGAGCTCTCCTTCCGCGCCCGGCATCACCACCTCGACGACGCTTTCGCGCAGGAATTGCCGCTCTGGCGTGACGATGATCAGCTCGATGGAATCGGGAAGCATCTGCGTTACTATGCGCTCGCTTTCATTTTCTCGGCTTTCGCAAGGGCCTCGTCAATCGTGCCCACCATGTAAAACGCCTGCTCCGGAATGTCGTCATATTTGCCTTCGACGATTTCCTTGAAGCTACGCACGGTGTCCGCAATCTTGACGTATTTGCCTTCAAGGCCGGTGAACTGCGCGGCCACGAACATGGGCTGCGAAAGGAATTTCTCGATTTTGCGCGCGCGAGCAACCGTGCGCTTGTCTTCGTCCGAAAGCTCTTCGATACCGAGAATAGCGATGATGTCCTGCAGATCTTTATAGCGCTGCAGGATGGACTTCACGCCACGGGCGACGGCGTAGTGTTCCGCGCCGACGATGCGCGGATCGAGAATGCGCGAGTAACTGGCCAGCGGATCGACGGCGGGATAAATGCCGCGCTCGACGATCTGGCGGCTCAGGTTTGTTGTTGCGTCCAGGTGCGTAAACGTCGCGGCCGGGGCGGGGTCCGTATAATCGTCGGCGGGAACGTAAATGGCTTGCACGGAAGTGATCGAGCCGGACTTCGTGGAGGTGATGCGCTCCTGCAATTCGCCGATTTCTGTGTTGAGGTTTGGCTGGTAACCGACCGCGGAAGGCATACGGCCGAGGAGCGCGGAAACTTCCGAACCCGCCTGGACGAAACGGAAAATGTTGTCGATGAAAAGAAGAACGTCGAGATGTTCTTCGTCGCGGAAATATTCGGCGACAGTCAGACCGGTGAGGCCGACACGGAGGCGCGCGCCCGGCGGTTCGGTCATTTGGCCATAGATCAAAGCAGCTCGGGACTTCTCCGAATTGCCGGGGACAACCACGCCGGCTTCCTGGAACTCCAGCCAAAGATCGTTTCCTTCACGGGTGCGCTCGCCGACGCCTGCGAATACGGACACGCCGCCGTGCTGCATCGCAACGTTGTTGATCAATTCCTGAATAAGAACCGTTTTACCGACGCCAGCGCCGCCAAACAACCCGATTTTTCCGCCCTTCAAGAACGGTTGAATCAAGTCGATGACCTTGATGCCGGTCTCAAACATTTCGAGCGTCGTGGACTGATCGGAGAGCAATGGCGCCGGGCGGTGAATGGGATAGTTCGTCTTGCTCGTCAGCGGCCCAAGCTGATCCACGGGCTTGCCGAGCACGTTCATCACGCGGCCAAGCGTAGGACGCCCCACGGGAACGGTAATGCCCGCGCCGGTGTCGTACGCTTTCATGCCACGAACCAGGCCTTCCGTCGGTTCCATGGCCACCGCGCGCACGCGACCTTCCCCGAGGTGCTGCTGCACTTCGGCGGTGACGTCAATGGGTTCGGGAATGTTAAATCCTTCGCTCGTGATTCGAACCGCGTTGTATATGGAGGGCAAATGCCCCGCTTCAAATTGGACGTCGAGCACAGGTCCAATGACCTGCACGATGTGTCCGACGGCTGCGTATTTCTCTGCCATGCCTTCTCCTACGCGGTGGACGATGCCCCGCTAACAATCTCAATAATCTCTTTCGTGATAGCCGCCTGGCGCACCTTGTTCATGTGCAGCGTGAGCGCCTCGATGACGTCGCCCGCGTTTTTCGTTGCGGATTCCATGGCAGTCATGCGGGCGGCGTGCTCTGCCGCGGAGGATTCCAGCATGGCGCGAAGAATCTGGGTTTCGATGTAGCGCGGCAGCAGCTTATCGAGCAATTGTTCCTTGGGCTGCTCGTAAATATAATCCACCTGCGCCGAGGCTTTTTCGGAGGCCGATTCTTCATCGTCACTCATCGGTTCTACAGGCAGAAGCTTTTCCTGAACGAGGTTTGGCGTCATCACCGTCTTGAATTCGCTGAAGACGATGTACACCGAATCTACTTCTTCCTTGGTGTAAAGGTCAGTCACCACGGTGGCGATGTCACGCGCGGTTCCAAAATTGACACGCGCAAGCACGTTGATGTATTCGGCGGCGAAAGAAAATCCCGCCTTCTTCAGCGCATCCCGGCCCTTCTTACCGACGGGAATCACAGAGACCTTTTTGCCTTTAATGGCGCGATATAGTTCATTCGCTTTGCGCAATATATTGGAATTGAACGCACCCGCGAGGCCGCGTTCACCCGTTAGGACAATGACAAGAATTTTCTCTTCCGGCCTGTGCGCCAGCAGCGGATGCTCCGGCTGATCGATGCGCGACATGATACTGCGCAGCACACGCGCGAGTTCCTTGGAGTAAGGCCGCGCAGCCAACGCCGCTTCCTGCGCGCGGCGCAAACGAGCCGCCGCGACGAACTTCATCGCGCGGGTAATCTGCTGGGTGTTCTTCACCGAGCGGATGCGGCGCCGGAAATCGAGAAGTGTGGGCATGGTCGTTCGTTACAGTCGCGTCATCAATTCGTAGCCACAGCCACAGCGGCCGTGAAGCGCTCCTTGAAGCCATCGATGGCTGTTTTGATTTCGGCCTTGATACCGTCGTCGAGAGCTTTTTTCGTGGCGATATTCTTCAGTACCGAGGGATAGTTTGTCTCGGCGAATTGCAGGAATTCCCGCTCGAAGCGGCGAACTTCCGGGACGGGCACACTGTCCATTGCGCCACTCGTCGCCACGTAAATGCTGAGCACCTGTTTTTCGATGGAAAGCGGTGCGTACTGATCCTGCTTCAGGATTTCGGTGAGGCGCTGGCCGCGCGCGAGCTGCGCTTGCGTAACTTTGTCGAGCTGATCGGAGCCGAACTGCGCGAAAGCGGCGAGTTCGCGGTACTGCGCCATGTCCAGGCGCAGAGTGCCGGCAACCTGCCTCATGGCCTTGACCTGCGCGTTGCCGCCGACGCGGCTCACGCTGATGCCGACGTTGATGGCGGGCCGAATGCCAGCGTTGAAGAGGTCAGCTTCGAGGTATATCTGACCGTCCGTAATGGAAATTACGTTTGTCGGAATGTACGCGGAGACGTCGCCAGCCTGCGTTTCAATTACCGGAAGCGCCGTTAGCGAGCCAGCGCCGAGCTTGTCGTTGAGCTTTGCAGCCCGCTCGAGCAGGCGCGAGTGTAGATAAAACACGTCGCCGGGGAAAGCTTCGCGGCCCGGCGGGCGGCGCAACAACAAAGAAATTTCGCGATAGGCTTGCGCGTGCTTCGAGAGATCGTCGTAAAAAGTGACAGCGTGTCGCTTGTTGTCTCGAAAATATTCGCCCATGGCGCACGCGGCATAAGGCGCGATGTATTGCAGCGAAGCGGGTTCCGCGGCGCTGGACGCGACGATAATGGTGTAGTCCATGGCGCCGGCGTCGGTGAGCGTCTTCACGACCTGGGCAATCGTTGAACGTTTCTGCCCAATGCCGCAGTAAATGCAAATAACGTCGCCGCCCTTTTGATTGATGATGGTGTCAAGGATGACAGCGGTCTTGCCGGTCTGGCGGTCGCCGATGATCAGTTCGCGCTGGCCGCGGCCGATGGGGATCATGGCGTCGATGGCCTTGATACCGGTCTGCAGCGGCTCGCGCACAGGTTGACGATCGAGGACGCCGGGAGCGATGCGTTCGAGCGGGTTGCGCTGCTTCGAAACGATGGGACCTTTTCCGTCAAGGGGCTCGCCGAGCGGATTCACCACGCGCCCGACGAGCGATTCGCCCACGGGTACCGACATAATTGTGTTCGTGCGCTTGACGACGTCGCCCTCTTTCAGTTCAGAAGACTCGCCAAGAAGCACTACGCCGACTTCTTCCTCTTCGAGGTTGAGCGCGATACCGAAAATATTCTTTGGGAATGCCAGCATTTCGCCCGCCATGACCTTTTCCAGTCCATGGACGCGCGCGATGCCGTCGCCGACGCTGATAATCGCACCGACTTCATCGACGGAAACGGTCTGCTCGTAGTTCTCAATCTGCTCGCGCAGAATCTTGCTGATTTCGTCTGCCTTGATGTTCGCCATGCCTGCTCCTGACTTCTGTTCCGCTATTCCGCAACGAGACGCGCGCGCATTTCATTCAAGCTATTGCGCACCGAGCCGTCATAAATCGTGTCACCCACGCGCACAACCGCGCCGCCCAGCAAGCGCCGGATCGAGCGAATACTTTGCCTGGATTTTCTTGCCGGTAAGACGTTCCAGTGTTTGCGCAAAGCGTTTTTTTTGCCCCGCGCTCAGTTCGACCGCGGAGGAGATCTCCGCCTCGGCAATTCCCTGCCGTTGCCGGACCACATCCTGAAAAGCAGCGACGATTTCCGGCAGGCTGTGGGTGCGTTGGTGATCCGCGACGACAAAAAGAAAATTGCGAATGATTTTGCTCGCCCCGATGCGCGCCGAGATTTTTTCGATGACCCCGTGCTTCGCATCGCGCGGCACGGCGGGACTAGTCAGAAAATTCCGTAGCTCTGGAGAACCGCCAAAGGCAGCGGCAAAATCATCCAACTGCTTTAGAACCGGATCGGCTGCGCCTTGAGCCAGCGCGACGTCCGCAAGCGCGTTGGCATACTGGAGGCTGGCGGACTTCAATTCGGCCTCCCCTCGAGACTCTTCACAAACGAATCCACCAAACTTTCCTGCGCCGATGGCGTGAGCTGCTTGGCGAGAAGGGTTTCGGCGCCGTCAACGGCCAGCGATGCGGCCAGAGCTTTTAATTCCAGGCGTGCGGCGCGCTCCGCGGCTTCGATTTCCGCCTGAGCTGCTACGCCAACTTTCTTCGCGTCGCTTTGCGCCAAAGCTCGAATGCGCTCGCCTTCCTCTTCGGCCTCTAGTTTCGCCGTAGCTTGAAGAGCTGCGATTTCCTGCTTCAGATTCGCCAGCTTGGCCTCTGCTTCGCGGACCTGGCGTTCCGCTTCTTCTCTAGCGGCGGTCGCTTTGGTGATGGCTGAACTGATCTTATCGGCGTTTCCCCGGAACCACGGGGGCAACTTCTTGGCAAACAGCCATACCAGCACCGCGGCGACGATCGCGAAATTGATCCACTTGAAGATTTCGTTGGCGCGTTCGGTCGCGGCATTGCCACCTTCTTCGGCTGCGTGGGCGCTCAACGCGACACAGAAAAAGAGAAGCAGCAAACTCGACACGATACGCAACCGCTGGTTTTGCTTCATCGGGCCTCACTCGCAGGGCTTCCGGGACGCGTCGGCGTTTGCAGGATGCGCCGCGCAATTTCGGCGGAAAGTTGTGCGACGGTAGCATCTATTTCGCGGCGTGCCGCAGCAACTTCGCCGGAGATGCGCTCTTTCGCGCTGGCGACCTGCGCCGTGGCCGCAGCGCGCGCCTCTTTGATTACCGCTGTGCGTTCATCAAGGAGCTTCTTCCGGGCGGCTTCCTGCTCCGCATAGACTTGCGTGCGCGCCTGCTTAAGGGCGTCCTGGTACTGCTTGGCCTTCTCGATGGCAGCAGCCTGAGCCTGCTCTGCCGCCTTCTGCGCGCCTACCGTCCGAGCATCTCGCTCGGCCATGGCCGCCAGCAGCGGCTTAAAGAAAATCGCCCGCAAGATGATGTAAAAAAGGAGGATGATCAGGACTGTGGGCACAGCCTGAAGGAAGAGTTCTCCCAGTTGGTGAACAATTTCTTGCATTAAGTTGTGTAGCCTAAAACTCGCTTTGGGGCCACGGACCAGCCACCAGATTGGCAGCCGCGCCGTGCTCCCCTACCCGGGAAGGGGCATAACGGTGGGCCTGACGCTGCCTATGCGGACAGTATTTTATAGCATCCACTGCTGCTTTGCGTCAACGTGGAGCGGGAGTGCCAGTTTCGCTGGATTTGGCTATATTCGCTGCGGTCGCGGCTACGGAGACTTCGCGAATGGCGGCCACGATCGCGTCCGGCCGCTCAAACGGGATCATATGATCGCTATCGGGGATCATGATCCGCTTGCCGCGCGTTGAAAGCTGAGCCTCTTTTACTTGCAGCTCATTGACCCAAATCAGGCGGAAGTCGTCGAAGTCCTTCTTGGAAAGCCCCTCGGGCAACTGCGCTGGAGGCACATCCTTGCCGGCTGTCAGAACGACTAGCGGCTTGTCGCCCAGATTGCCGGATGTCCGAACTTCGTTAGCGCTTTCTGAAAATGAGCCCATTTCGGAAACGGTCGCGTCAATGAACTTGGGCTGAAGTTGCAGATAGCGCATTTCCTCGCCAAACTCCTTTGAAACGCCGGGACTCTCCGCCTGATTGCGCTGGGTGAAGCGCGCAACGCCGAATCGGATTAGGAGCGGGGCCAACAATTTTTGTCGTTTGAGCTGCTCGTTGGCCTTTTTCATGTACGTTTGAAACGCAGTCGGCATGCGTTCGTTTTGGTCTTCGTGCGATGCATCCACCAGAACCATGCCCACGACTTCGCCGGGGTACTGCCCGTTATAAACACGCACGTTGTAGCCGCCGAAGGAGTGACCAACCAAAATGTACGGCCCTTTTTCATTCGCCGCCTCGAGGAGAGCGTGCAGCTCCTTCACGATCTGCGCGCTCGTGCGCGGAACAGAGCTCGAACCGCTCCAGCCATAACCCGCACGGTCATACGAACAAACCCGAGTGAATTTCGCGACTTCTGTTTCCACTGGATTCCAGCCGACCGCGGGAACACCCAGGCCGCTATCCAAAACAACTGTGGGACTGCCTTGGCCCCGGCAATCGATACTTAGAGTCAAATTTGAATAAGGCCGGACCGAGTGAAACGGATTTGCCTTGTTGAGGGAATCTGCGCGCGTCCGCCATGTTTCCGAGAGCCTGGTAGCACGCGCCTACAACGGCCGCCAGAACGACCAGGACAAGCAAGGCAAGCAGTCCACGGCGCAGCCAGCGCTTGAATCGCCCGGGACGACGCGGCACGGTCGTTGCAGTCTCGTTTGCCAAAGAATTCTCCTCATGTCTAGCGTTCCATGCGGTTTCGATGCCCGGATATTAGTCTTCAAGGTGAGAGGCGTCAATGCGCAGTAGTTGAGTTTGGTTTCAAGGCGATCGATGCGTCAGTCCAGCCAATCATTCAGCGCGGTTGCGCGCGGCAGAAGAGCGAGAGCGCCGAGTTCGCGAAAACGCGCGGCCCGTTTGCGGTGCTCGTATGCCCTGGACGGCAAAATCGCCATGAAGGGCACACGCGCATCGCGGGCGGCGAGGGCGTCGTCGATATTATCGCCAACGTACAGCGCCGTGGCTGGATCTCGCCGGCCAAGTATTTTCAGCAAACCATCGGGATGGGGCTTCTTGCGCTTGACGTCGTCCATGGTGATGACGGTGCGAAAATGCCGCGTGCCCGGCCAACGCTCAAACGTGTACGAGAATTCGTTGCGCGTTCGCCCGGTGAAAAGATCGACCTCGAAGCGCTGCGCCCAGCGCTCGATTTGCCGGGGCGTGATCAGGAGCTTTTCTTTGCGAACGTTGCCGGGCTTGCCGTTCTTGCCCCAGTAGAACTGCTGGAAGGCCACGCGAGCCTCCTCGTATGTTGTGGGGCGCCCCAGCGCAGTGGCCCAGTTCGAGACCATGCTCCAATCATCGTTGTTGCCCGGCTTGCTTTTCCATTTGTGCAATTCGGGCCAGGTAACGCGCTTGCCCGTGAGGAAACGCATCGTTTCGAGAGCGGAGAGCCAGAACGACCGGCGCACATCCACCAGCACGCCATCGACATCGAAGATCAATATTTTGGTGGGCGAGTTCTTTTTCGCAACGGTCACGCAAATATTGGAGCAGAAAGAGAAGAGCGTGGCAACCAACGGTCAGGAATGCACGGAAAGCTCAGCTTAGCTCCGTTCACGTGCGGTCCCCTAATTCAAAAGAACAAAGTCTGGAGCTACTGAGATGGCGGCTCTGCAGCGGCCGAGGCGTTATCCGCCGGAGGCTTCTCTATATCCTTCTTCTTTTTCTCGAGGTTCTTCAACTCATTGCGCGTGTTAGCGAGGATTTGCGTTCGTTCCTGGAGCAGCTTCGTCAGCCGCTCCTTCTGGTCTGCGGGAGCTTCGTCGATCTCCCTCTTTACCTTCTCGAGGAACTCTTCCTGGGCCGCGATGTCCCGGTTCTCCCAGGCGATCATCTTGTCCGCATCCTCGAGCGATTTTGGATTAGTAAGTACAGGGGGTCCCCCGCCCTTACGTTGGTTGGCATCTGCAGGTTGGTTGGCCGCCACGGGCTGCTCGGATGCAGCAGACGAAGCAGTTTGATTCTCCTTGGCGGAAGGCGTGGGGACAGATGCGAAGTCGTCGTTCGTCCACACTTTCTCCTTCTTCGGCGCCTGCTTGTGCTGCTTTGGCGGTGTCGTCCTTTTTTGTGAATCACTTTGTGCGAAGGCTGCCGATGAAAGTCCCAGCGCCGTCGCCGAAGCCAGGAGTACGCGAATGACGATCGTATTTTTCGTTTTCATTTTCCGGTCCTGAATCCTTAGAAGTGTAATTCCCTGAAAGAAAGCACCTGATACGTGGGCGGCTGATTCGCCTGGTTGATCCAGCAACTGTTGTAATAAATTCCGTTTCCGCCGCCACCAGAGATGTCAAAACCTACGCTTCCAAAAGCAGGCAGTTCGTTGCCGGCGGCATCCCTTGTTGTGGCGGAAAAGATGGCGCCGTCAAACTCGTTGTTGCCGCCGCCGTTTCCAAGGAACGTCGTTGTGCCCTTTCCGACCACCAGGATAATCCCTGCCCATCCCGTAGTTCCGCTGTAGGAGAAGTTGCCCGTAACCACAAGAAGGCCATAGCCGGTGAAGTTGCCGGTCATGCTGAAATCGCCATCCACGACAACTGTCTGCGGATTCGTCGCCGACATGCCGGCTGGCATGTTGGCATCAGTCGCATTGCCGTTAATCACAAGATCCGCGTTATTCGTGATGGTCTGCACAATTTGATCCAAGCTGGCCGGTGTCTGTAGCCCCGTCGTAAGGGCGACATTGCCCACGCTTGGGTAGGGGTTCGGGACTAGGGGAAGAGGGGAGGGCATCGTGCCCAAATAGTGATCGTCGCGGTTATTCGGAATACCGGTATATGGGCTAACAGGATTGAGCGGGTTAACAATATTCGTGACATTGCCCGCTCCGGTTGTGCCGACGGCCGAGTACACATTACCGGTTTGAGGATTACAGCCCGGAACCGCCGGAGGATTACCCGACCCGTCTGCTCCGTTGACGAAATACTGATTCGAATTTGCCCCGCCAAATTGGACGTTATTGCCAGCAAGAGTCAGCGCCGAAGGGAAATTGAGAGGATAGGAGACGGGCGCCACTACGTACTGCAGGATTTTCTGCGTGCCGTTGGGCAGTACCGCCAAAGTGGTGACTTCCAAAGCCTGCTTTGCGTTGGGTGTGGCGGCAAGGTTCGGAACGCCTCCTGCCATCGGGGGAACTATGAGGCTGGGTTTCGGCAGGTGCGACGGGTCGTAATATAATGGCGTCGCGTTATCTAGACCGCCCCCGTTCACGTCCGTCTGGATGGACTGCTCCGTGGCCGGTGTGATGCGAACCCACTTGAACTGTGGCCCATAATAAGTGACCCCGCCGGAAGTAACCGTGGAAACCGAAGCGATCGTCTTCACATTCGCGGCAACGGGAGCCGCGCCAAACTCCACCGCGTACTCGTTGTCCGGATAGGTTGCCAATAGTGTCGCCAGGGCTTCGTTCGCCCCGGGATTAAGCACGTAGCGAACCTGGCCGATGGCGAGTGGCCCTGTCGTGGGGATAAAGTTGGTAGCCGGAGTTGTTGTAGGGGGCGAGAGCATTGAAGTAGTCCGCGTTTTTTCCAAGCAGCCGCCCGCGTGCTTCCTCCAGCCCTGCCGTGCCAGCAAGATAGGCGCTCGCCGTAGACCGGTAGTTGCCCTCCAGAGCACTCTCGCCTCCGGAGCCTATGATCAGCGAAACCGCAATGACGCTGATGAGCATCAAGACGAAAATCGCGACGAGCAGTGCGACTCCCGATTCCGGTCGTTTGCGGCGGCTAATGTGATTGGATTTCATGGTTTTCTCCATACTCTTACTGTTACTGGTTCGGATTAAGCCGGTGTCCGCGCCCGTTCAACTCCACCAGGCGCCACTTTTTCGTTTGGATGTCCGGCTCCGGTGACATGACAATGAGCGTAATTTCGACGTCGCGAACATTCGAGGGCGAATTGCTGGCGCCGGCATTCTGGCAAAGCACCGTGCCCGCTGGTGAATCACAATTGAATTGGAAAATGGGCTGAGCGACTCCTCCGGGGAACATCCCTGGATAGCTCGCTTGAAATGTGGCAATCTGCGCGGCCGGAGCGTTGTTCATTACGTTTGTCACGTAAGGAAGCATGACGTCCGCCGGAGCAGTGGCCGCCCACGGGTTCGATCCCACCGTCTTGGGCACAGAGCCGCGGAAGAGCGTGGTGCCCACTAATTGATAACGAGTCCACGTCACGCCTGCCCCGTCGTTGACGTCTCCTTCAAAGATCACGTCAAAGTCGCCAGGAGTCGTGCACGTCCCGCCACCGGCCGTGCCAATCAGACAGGGAACTCCTGCAGCATAGCCGGGCGTGCCAGCCAATCGGCCCGATGGCAAAGAGATTCGCGGCAGGCAATACCGCGAAATGGTTCTGCGGTGGGTATCCCGCATCACCAGCGTCCCGAACAATCTGATCCAGGCCGATCCGGGCTTCCTGGAAAGTGCCGAGAAGCTGCGACTCGGTGCGGAACTGTTTCTGGGAATTCCCCAGCAGGCTAAATATGGCGGTGCTGATGACCACGAAAATGGCGACCGAAACCATCAGCTCCACCATCGTAAAACCTGATTGACTCTTCTGCTTAGTCGCGGGCTTCATTTTTCCACCATGGTATCTAGGTTAACGGGCAAGAAAGGAATGTTGCCGCCTCTCCGGCGTACGCCGACAATGAATCGCCTGCCGGTTGCAGCTACGCCGTTTGAGTACGTAATCACCGCCCAGCGAACGTCATAGGGCAACTTAAACGGATCGTTGGGATCCGTATAATTAAAGCTGTAATTCGGAACAACCGCCTGCGTGAAGTCGATCACCGGCCTGTTGTTAAACATTACGACCGGGCTGCCGACGGGCACTTTCGGCGTCGCGGCATTCCCCAGGTTGCAGTTGGCTGCCGGGGGGCAGAGTACCCCTTGCGGGTCGCTGAACGTCGTTGCGGACATGGGCTGATCCACCATTTCGTCCAGTTCCCGCTGGGCGAACACCAGCGCCGTGGAATCGTCGCGATTGCCCGCATTCATTCGGATGGACATCGGAATGAGCTGCGCCACTCCAACAACGCCCACCACCATCACAACTGTGGCAATCAACGTCTCGATCATGGTGAAGCCACTCTGTCTGCATCCGCTTCCTTTTGGATATCGCTTGCATACTCATCCTCTCCTGCCGCCGTTAGCTAACTCGCAGCCAATTGCCGCCGCTGTCGCATGACCAAACCTGAATCGAACCGGTGGGAAGCACGACTATGGCTCGATAGCCCAAAGCCGGAAGCCCGGTGTTTCCGACGTAAAGAACGCTTACCGCTGGCGGCAGCAACAGCTCCCCGCTGGTCAAAGGATATGGAACCATTCGTGGGGGATATGTTGGTGAAGGCAGCCACGCCCACCGCCGCAGCCAGGCCCCCCGTGTTTGGAGGAGTCGTGGAAGGGACCAGGTTGACCGCCCCGGGGAAGAGTGCTTGCTTTTCACCTTGTTGCACGGTCCCGCTGTTGTTGTTGTCGGTGAAAATGTAGGTACCGGTTCCGGCTACTTGAGAAACCTGGGCATTGAGTGGAGTCGCCGTCGCGACGTTGAGGCGAACGGCCTCGTAGTGAGTAAATTTGAGAACTCCTGCAACCTGGTAAGCGGCGTCGCTCAACTGGTAGCCGCGGTAGGATCGCATGAAGGACGGCAGCGCAACGGCCGAGATGATGGAGATCACGGCCATGATCACAAGCAGCTCCAGAATCGTGAATCCGTTTGTCCGGGCCCTTTGCTTTGCAGCTTGGTTTGGATCGGCTCGCATCTTTGATCGGCTTCTTCCTCAGCAGGCGCCCTTATGCGCACTGCTGCGTGGAAATCAGGTTCATTACTCTGCTGAATGAAGCAGCTCCGCAGCCAATGCCTGAATTCATCTAACGTATTGCATTTAATGGTCTTATTTTGATTTCTCTGAGGGTTTAGACGGCCCTCCAAACCGGATGGGTGAAAACGTTACAAATTGGGAGGGAAGGAGGGGCTATGTTCGGAGCCTATCTTCTTCCGCGCCTGTCCAACGAGGTCACAGCGGTTTTCATTTGCCAGGCACAACCGGTTCGCTCGCACTCGCCATCTTCATCCGGTTCGCAACGTAAGACTGGAGAATATTGTCGAGTTCCTGTGGCCGAATCGGTTTGGAGAGATAACCGTCCATCCCGCTCGCCAGGCACTTCTCGCGATCCCCTTTCATGGCGTGCGCGGTCAAAGCGACCACCGGCTGGTGAAGTCCACTAACCTTTTCTCTTTCGCGAATGGCCACGGTGGCCTCAAGCCCGTCCATTTCGGGCATCTGAACGTCCATCAGCACAAGGTCAAAGCTTTCCTTCTCCAGCGCCTGCAGAGCCTCCAACCCAGTGGCCGCCACCACAACGCGGTGTCCTCTCTTTTCGAGCAGACGCACGGCCAGTCGCTGGTTAACAAGATTGTCTTCCGCAAGCAGCACACTCAGATACGCGTCGGGTTCGCGCGCGTCCTGCAGCGAGAACCGGGTGATCAGAGGAATTGCCCCCTCGTGCTCGCGAGCTCCAAGAACGCGAGCGACGGCCTCCCGCAATTCGGACTGGCGGATAGGTTTCAACAAATACGCAGACACTCCCAGTTCCTCGCAACGGGCCGCATCCCCGCGGTGGCCAGCCGAAGTGAGCATCATAATCGTGGCCGTGGATAACTCCGGCCTTTGCCGGATTTCTTCAACGAACGCGAAGCCATCCATATGAGGCATGTGCATGTCCGTCAAAATCAGGCCATAGGGTTCTCCGGCTTCGCGGGCCACGGACAACTCTACAAGTGCAGTCGAGCCGCTATCGGCCAGCGTCGGCCTCATTTGCCAACGCAGCAGCATCCCTTCGAGAATCCTCCGGTTGGTGCGGTTGTCGTCCACCACCAGGACCTTTACGCCGCGCAAGAGCTCCGGCGGGGCGATAGTTCCCAACTTAAGCTCTTTCGCGTCCGCTACCCCCAGCCGGGCCGTGAAATGAAATTGGCTGCCGCTGCCCAGTTGGCTCTCAACCCAAATTTTGCCGCCCATCATTCGCACCAGGCGCGAGGAAATCGTCAACCCTAATCCGGTGCCGCCGTACTTTCGCGTTGTGGAACTGTCCGCCTGGGAAAACGGATCAAAGATGGATTCGCGCTTATCCTCGGGAATTCCAATCCCGGTGTCCGCTACCACAAAATGACAAATGCAATCGGGACCCTCTGTAGCCTCGACTTGAACCTTTACGGCGATCTCGCCGACGTCCGTGAACTTGATGGCGTTGCCTACGAGGTTCATCACTATTTGGCGCAGCCGGCTGGAATCTCCCCGCACAATCTCCGGCACTTCGGGCGCCACTTCGCACAGCAACTCGAGGCCTTTCTCATCCGACCGAAGCGCCAGCGTTTTCAGCGTGGACTCCAGACTATCGCGCAGGTCGAAATCAATGGCTTCCAAGTCGATCTTTCCCGCCTCGATCTTGGAGAAGTCCAGAATGTCGTTGATCACCGTGAGCAGGGAATCTCCGGACATTTTCACGGTCTCGAGATATTCGCGCTGCTCCGCCGTAAGTTCTGTCTCGAGTGCCAGCTCGGTCATACCCATCACGCCGTTCAGCGGCGTGCGAATCTCATGGCTCATGTTGGCCAGAAATTCGCTCTTCGCCCGGCTGGCTGCCTCCGCGGCTTCCCGCGCCTTTTGCATTTCCTCCTGCACCTTCTTGAGATGAGTGATGTCGCGGCCGATGCCGACGAGGCCGGTGACCCGGCCGTTCTTGTCCCGCAAGGGTACTTGCGTCGTCATGACCTGGCTTACGTTTCCCTGAGAATCAAGGCCCTCTTCTTCACGGTTGATCTCTGCCTGCCCTGAACGAATCACCCTCAGTTCGTCTTCGTGGAACGTCAAGGCGATCTCACGAGGATAGAAGTCAAAATCATTCTTTCCGAGCAGTTCGTCGGATGTCTTCGCGCCCATCTGCCGGGCGACCGAAAGGTTGGCCACCAGAAACCGGCACTCCAGATCCTTCACGTACATGAAGTCCGGTACGTTGTCGATCATGGCGCGTAGAATTTTTCGTTCTTCCGACAGTGTTTCTTCTGCCCGCATTCGTTCCTTGACTTCCGCTTGCAACTCCTGGGTTCGCGCCTGGACGCGGAGCTCCAGATCATCTTTCGCGCCCTTCAGAGCCTTATCGCGTTCCTGGATTCGCTCTAACATTTGATTGAAGGAACCGATGAGCGCCCCCACTTCATCCTCACCGCGCGGCAGCGCGCGAAGCGTGTAGTCCTCCTTCGCGGTGACTCTGGCTGCAACCTGTGCCAGATGCACAATGGGCTCCGTGATTAGACGCAGCAGCCGGGAGGAGACGAAGTAAGTCACCAGGATGGAAAGCAGAATAACCACCACGGAAATTTCCGTGTACTGCCTGATTTTGGCTTGGAGAGCGCCGAGATCCGAGACGATGGCAATGGCTCCGGTTTTCTCGCCTCCCAGGGAAACGGCCCGGTAGAGAGTGAGAGTGTCCTTTCCAAATTGTGCTCCGTCTCCGCGCAGAGAAGGCATGGCGTACTCAGGGCCAATCCCGCCGCGCCGATACTCCGCGAAGACCCTTCCATGGCTGTCGTAGAGGCATGCGGCGACTATGTGGGGCTCGGCTCGAAGCTCGGCCAGCATGTCTTGCGCGGACTTTCGATCATTGAACGCGAGCGAGGCCGCGGTATCTGCGCCCAGGGTATCCGCCAGAACCGAAAGTTCACTGGTCATCGCGGCGCGAAAGCTTGCTCTTTCGAAGAAGTCAAAACTCAGGCACGCGAGGCTCAGGCCCACCAGGCTCGTGCACACGATGACAAATGTCAGCTTGCGTTGAATGGATGAATTTCTAAGAAGCTGCATTTCAATTCCCTTTTGGACTTCCGATTACCGTTTTCGCGAGTGTCAACAGGCTGGCACTGATCTTCAAATTCGAGCGCTCGAAGAAATGCCGCATTCAGCGTTGATATCGAAGCGAACCTTGTTGTCCTCCGAAATCCGAATCCGATCATCCCGCCCATCTGTTACAAAGCGTTCCGACCTCTTTTTCCGCACTTGGATTGCGCCGCGAGCCCGTTGCACGCCGGCTTTCGATTGAGGCCGAAAGAATGCGCCTGCGAACCTGGCCACCGCTGGCCGCTGAGAACCGTTGTGAGGAGGATCGCTCCACCGGCGAAGCTGGTTTGGCGCGTCCGCAGTCTTCTTATTCCTCCGTTTGTGGACACGTCTTCCTCCCTACGGAAAGGCGTGCACATTTGGTACCGAATCTCATCGCCTGCAAATCAGACAACTTGTTTGCTTTCAGCGCGATAGTTCGCGGCGCGCAACCGCGGTAATTCCTGAATTGAGCCGCCGACAACGCTGTGTGCCATTGTGGCGCATCGTGAATTCAGAATCCCCACATGGCTCGCCTCTCCGAGCACTTCGCGCTGCGGACTGTCTCGTCGAACTCCGCTCTGGTTGCTGGGGCTCGAACGGCCTTGCTACAATCACGCACCAGACCAGAAACGAGGAACGAAACATGGCTGGATTTGCCGGTGTGGATTTCATCGATTTTGACTCGCAACTGAACGACGAAGAAAGGCTGGTCCGGCAGACGGCACGGCAATTCGTCGACAACGAAGTCGTTCCTATCATCGAAAAACACAGCCGCGAAGGAACGTTTCCAAAACACCTCGTGCCGCAACTGGGGGAGCTGGGATTTTTCGGAGCGAACTTGCAGGGGTACGGGTGCGCGGGAATGTCCAACGTCGCCTACGGCCTCGTGACACAAGAGCTCGAGCGCGGGGATTCCGGATTGCGCAGCTTCGTCTCGGTGCAGAGCGCGCTGGTGATGTATCCGATTTATGCGTACGGGAGCGACAAGCAAAAAGAGAAGTGGTTGCCTCTGCTCCAGCAAGGCACGGCCATTGGCTGCTTTGGATTGACGGAACCGCAGTTTGGCTCGAATCCCGGCGGAATGCTCACCCGCGCGGTGAAGAAGGGCAGCAAGTATATTTTGAATGGCGAGAAGATGTGGATCACCAGCGGCTCGATCGCGGACATCGCAGTGGTGTGGGCAAAATGCGAGGACGAAAAAATTCGCGGGTTCCTGGTGGAGAGGGGTACGCCGGGATTCAAGGCCTGGGACGTGCACGGAAAGTGGTCGTTGCGCGCGTCAGTGACCTCCGGGTTGGCGTTCACCGACTGCGAAATTCCGGAAGAAAATTTGTTGCCGAACGTTGTGGGGTTGAAGGGACCGCTAGGCTGCCTGAATCAGGCGCGCTATGGCATCGGATGGGGAGCACTGGGTGCGGCGATGGCTTGCTACGATACGGCGCTGCAGTATGCGAAGACGCGCAAGCAATTTGCGAACAAGCCGATTGCGTCGCACCAGCTTGTACAAGAAAAGCTGGCGTGGATGATAACGGAGATTGTGAAGGGACAATTGCTGGCCCTGCATGTGGGGCGATTGAAGGACAAAGGCAAAGTCGATTTTTCGCACATCTCGATGCTGAAGATGAACAACGTGGCCATTGCTTTGGAGACGGCGCGGAAGGCGCGCGATATTCTCGGGGCGAACGGCATCGTCGACGATTACTGCGTCATGCGGCACATGAACAACCTCGAAAGTGTTTATACCTACGAAGGAACAAACGACATCCACAAGCTGATCATCGGTGAGAAGATCACCGGGATTTCCGCATTCGTGTAATTGGAAAAGGAGACAGACTGAAGTCTGTCCCACGCTCCAGCCAACCCAGCTTATGGCATGCCGAATCTTGTATGCTGTAGGCCTGTGCTGACCCGGTTTGCGTACTTCACTGGAGATAACTTCATGTCTGCATCCGCATTTTTTGCTGGCCGTTCCGCCTTCCGAGTAATTGCGTGCGCGCTGGTTTTTTCCGTTGCCCCGGGCGTAATGGGGCAGGCGCAAAAGAAGCCCGCGGGGCAATCTCCAATCAAGATTCGAGCGATTACAGCGTTTGTGAATCTGGACCGGACGCAGTATCAAATCCAAATCACGGACGCCGTAAAAATGCTCAAACGCGCGCGCACAATACTTGAGTCGCGCGGATTCCCTGTCGAAACCATTCGCATAGCCACGCAGCCGTTTCCAGAATACATTCAGGGCCTTTCCACGGAACAAGCCCTGGCGTTTTTCCGAAATTACGATGCTCTGGCAATCCAAGAAGGCTTTGCGGCTTCCATTGGGCCGGCGATGCCCAACGCCACCGATAGCCCGGCCCAGGCTGATTTGCTAGCCGAGATTCTGAAGAACACCAAACAACTGAATGGCAGTCTTGTGGTTGCGGGCGACGACGGAGTGCGTTGGCCCGCGGTGGGAGCCGCGGCACGGGTAATGAAGCAGTTAGAAGACACCGAGCACAGCCAAGGTAATTTCCGGTTTGCGGCAATCGCGATGGTCGGACCGCTAACCCCTTTCTTCCCGGCGGCTTATCACAACGGTTTCGGGCACCAGTTTGCTATCGCTCTGGAGTCCGCCGATCTTGTTGCGGACGCGTTTAAGAACGCGCCGGATTTGGCTACCGCGCGGCGCAGGCTGATAGACGCGCTGGGCAAAGAGGCGTTCACGATACAGGCGGAAGCGGGACGCGTGGACATGGAAACGGGGTGGACGTACATGGGAATCGATTTGTCGCCCGCGCCGCTGAAAGAGATCTCCATCGGCGCAGCGATTGAAAATCTAACGACGCAACCCATGGGCTCGAGCGGTACGCTTACCGCAGCGGCGACCATCACTTCCGCAATAAGGGAAATCCAAGTAAAGCAAACGGGCTATTCGGGGCTGATGCTGCCGATCCTTGAAGATACGCGGCTGGCGCAGCGCTGGAGCGAAGGTCGGCTTTCGATCGACGCTCTGCTGAGCTACAGCGCGGTGTGTGGCACCGGTCTTGACACCGTGCCTCTGCCGGGGGATATAAGCGCAGAGCAGCTCTCGCTCATTATCGGGGATATGGCTAGCCTGGCGGTGAAGTGGCACAAGCCGCTCTCCGCGCGTCTATTCCCCGTACAGGGTAAGGGCCCGGGTGAGATGACGGAATTGGACAGCCAGTTTCTGGTGAATGCGACGATCCAGCCAATTGAGAAACACTAGTGGTGAGGTGAGCGTTCGAGAATAGGGGTGTATGGTGTACTGGCTGGGGCCCCTCCCCCTGGGTTTTGTGTAAGTGTTCATTCTAGAGGGAGTTAAAGTGCTTTGTTTTGATGCACTTTTGCAAGTGTTGATTTTAAATGACTTGGTTGCACAAGTTTGCACCAGAACTGTGCAAAATGCGTGTTGTCTTACGTAAGTGTTGCAGATAAGAGAGTTAGGGCTAAAACCAGTCTCCAAAAAGCAAAAACGCCAATCAGGGGATTGGCGTTCCCGGGTTCGGATGCAAGATTACCCAAGAAGTACTATACGCTGGGATTCATTATTTGTCAAGAGACAAAGCTGAAATTGTCAAAACTCTTTTAAGATGTCCCCAGTTCTGCCTCGGTAGAAATGTCCCCTTCAGGTTCCATATCTATTTCCGTGCCAGCAGGTCACCAACCCAATCGTGCGGAAGTTTTCCGGCGCGGACAAGGGCGAGAGCGTCCTCGAGGGAGAGCTGTTTCTTGTTTTTCTCATCGATAACGGAGATGTTGGAGAAGCCAGCATCCTGAAGCCATTGGATGATCTCCAAAGGATCTTTGCCTGATTCCACCAGCAACGGTGGCGCCCACTCGACGATTATCGAAACGCCGGGACTTTCGGACAAAATGCGCTTCATGCCTTTGAGCACGTCGAGGTCGACACCTTCTGCGTCGATCTTGATGAGATTCACGGGGGACGAAATGATCTCGTCCAGCGGCACGGCTTGTACTTCAACCGTTGTACCGCTTCCCTGCACAGTGGGCCAATTCGAGTGTGGGTCGAACCAGGATAGCCCGATGGCAGTGACGTTAAGGCTCAGGGTGCCGCGTTCGCTGGCAGCGGCTACGGGATGGACCACGACGTTCTGCAGCTTGTTCTTGCTGACGTTGTTGGAAAGCATACTGAGAGTTTCGGGGGAGCACTCAACGGCGTGGATGCGGCCAAGCGGGCCGACAACGGCGGCGGCAAGGAGAGTGTAATGACCGATGTTCGCTCCGACATCAATGACAACGTCGCCGGGCTTCAAGAGACTTTTGAAGATTTTGCTGGTGAGCGGCTCGTGGTTCAGGAAATCGAAATAGCCAAGGTAGACGGATTGCAGCTCTTTGGGGATGTGCAGCCGATAGGGCGTGCCGTGCATAGGAAAGCCATCGTCCTCGAAGAGGTCGGCGGCAATGGAACGAGCCAGCCAGTGCTCATGAAAGGGCGGAAGTGAGCCGCGAACGGATTGCGTAAACACAGAGCGAAACAGAGGGGGATAGATCTTCACGATTCGAGAGACGATCTCACTGCGCTTCATATAGCGTTCCTACTTTCAAAGTGAATTGCGAAAGGTAACCTCTGATGGCGCTATCTCGGGGACGAGAATCAGTGTAACGACTTTACTACAAGAGATTTAGGTACGGCCAAGTATCTGCGTCACGGTCGCCGGGGACCAGGCAGAGCGAGACGCAGAAGGAAAGCATTGTGCCTCGAATCATTGACCAAAGCAAATCTATCTAGATCGGGGAAATAACGGAATCGGCCAAAAGTGCCGTTTGGCTGCTGGGGCCCAGGACCGTCCGGAAAGTCCTCCCGAGTGCAGGCATCCAGATCCGAATCGTAAGTGTATACCGAGCCATTGCCGGCCCAACCCACCATGCGATTCCGGGAAGAGTCGAAGTCAAAGCCGGGGGCGGCAGCGGATCTAAGTGGATCACACCCGGCACCCTTCAGGTGCGTTACTTTGTGCGAGCGGTCGATTGCGATGCGGTCGAAAAGGCCGTTGCCGACGCAGAAATACGAGCGGGTCTTGGGATCGATGGAACTGGTGAGGTTCAAGCGGCCGCAAGCGGAGAAGTGGCCGAGATCGGTCCAGTTGTCTGAGGGCACATCGTACTGCCAGAACGTGCCCGTGTTGGATTCAATTTCGAAGACAGCGCCGGTGGCGGGATCATACGCAGTCAGGGGAATACTGCCGTTCTGGGCGGGATTGGGATGCCGAGCCGGGTTGGTTTTAGACCAATTACTGGAGCCGGGGTCCCAGATCCAGACGAAATTTGTGAAATTGCCGCAGGGCGACAGACCAGCGCCCCAGACAAAATAGCGATCGAATTTGGATAGATACTGCAGGCCGTTGTAAGTGTGGCGTGTGTTCGGTTTGCCATCCGCGAAAGCCTCCGGACAGCTGGAGAGGTTGGACAAACCAGTTCCTTGAGAGGGATCGGTCAATCGCTGAAACGTAAGAGCCTGAAGATCCAGGGAGTAGATTTCATTTCCAAAGTAGGCGTTGTGCCCCCCGCCCCAGAGAATCAGCCGATTTCGCTTCGTATCGGCCAAGGCGCTACCCCAGTCGTCGATGATGGCGCTGCATCCTTCGACACCTTGGATTTGGGGGATATCCGGGCAGTTGGGCGCTAAAGCGGTGTCAGGAATGGCATACCACCCGAGTTGGTCAGGAATTGCGCTTGTGACAGGCGGCTTGCTGACGCCTTGTGGTGAACCCTGGGTTCCAAGGGCGAGGATGGCTGCAAGGGTCAGAAGGAAAAGAAGCCCTGTTATGACACTTGAACTTGAGAGTTGTTTTGGCGAATAGGGAGGCATAAGACACGAACGCCGGAGAGCGGCGGATTCGTTCGGGCCTGCTTAGTTTGCACCAATCGTGTAGTTCAGGCTAGCGAGAATGGGCCTCCGCAGCGATTGAGAGCGCATTCCGAGGGATGTCCCGCACCGATACTCATGAGGCAGCGTAACCAGAACCGATGGAATCTAACTTCCGCAGCCTAGTGTATTCTTAAGGTTGCAACACAGGTGGCTCAGGACCGACTGCCCGAATTGACTCGAGGATGCAGCTCGGGCGTTGAGGACCTGAACGTAAACTAGACTCGATTGGAGATGCAGTGTGAGCAGGCGTAATCGATGGTTGGTGATGGCGTTGGCACCTCTGGTAGGCCTTCAACTGGTGTCCGTAGCCTACTATGCGCGCGAACAGAGAACGCTTGAGGCGTATCTGAATCGCGTCACGCAAGCTTCCCAAGCACCCAGCGAGCAGGCAAAGGAAATTGTACTTTCGCTCAAAGACAAGCCAGACGACGGAAATGACTCTTATTTCCTGTTTCCCTTGTTCCGTCCGCTGCGGCCCACAGCCTCCCAGGTGCTCGAGAAGGGTGGAGATTGCGCCGACCGATCCCGGTTGGTCATCACCCTGCTGAATTTGCACGGTATACATGCGGCGAAATGGGCGCTGTATAACGCGCATGGAGAATCTAAGCACGCCGTGGTGGAAGTAGACGTGGAGTCCGGGAAGATGGTGCTGGACCCACTGTTCGGGATTTGGTTCCCCAAGCCGCAGGGTGGATATTTTGGGATTCGTGAACTGCGGCAAGACCCGAGCATCCTGGCGGAGCGTCTGAAAGAATTAAGGGCGGAAAAAGCGAAACCCGGCGTGGACCGCCTGGAATTCTATCCCGCCAACGATTACATCTACACAAACGCGCGGACGATCAATTGGACCAAGAATGTCCCTCTGCGCGACACGTTCGAGATTTTGCACGGCATGCTGGGAGATCGCATCTCCGAACTCCACCGGCCAGGGTTTGCGGAAGAGCCCGCTTTGATGGTCATCTACGGACTGGCCGCGCTCGAAGCCTTGTTGATCCTGCTGTGGTTGGTAATACGCAGACTCACGAAGAGGCCTGCTGAAGGAAGCCTCCCAGGCAGCACCAAAGCACGGAACACACGAGGCTTCCCCTCGGCGCCTCTGGCAAGAAGTTCGTAGCCTTGCCGGCCGCGGAACCCGCGAAGCGAGGCGCAAGGAACAGACGCCCCCACGATTGCTTCGAAATCATTGCTCTAGAATTATTGTAATATCAAACGCACGCATGGTATTTGCCCTTAGCGGAGAAAAGATAGATGGTCCGCGTGTTTTTCACTGTAGACACTGAGTGTTCGCTGGGTGGTGCGTGGGAGAACCCGGCGCAAAAACCGGTGCGTCCGGAACGCGCGATTCTGGGGAAAATAGGTTCGGAATACTACGGCACGCCCAGGATCATGGACATTTTGGAGAACCACAATCTCCGGGGCACTTTTTTTGTGGAAGTGTTCGCGGGGCTGAATGGCCTGAAAGACGAACTTGCAGGAACTTGCGCGGAAATTGTGCGGCGCGGGCACGATGCCGAACTGCATCTGCACCCGATTCAATACTATTACCGGCAGCGCGAGGATGGCGAGCTCGACGCCACGCAATTGCCCGCTGCAAAGGACATGATCGGGGCTCTACCGCTAGGAAAGCAAGTGGAACTGTTGCAGAAGGGGATTTCGCTGTTTCGGGAAATGGCCGGCAAAACACCGGCGGCTTTTCGCGCAGGGAACTTCGGCGCAAGCACAACGACGCTCGATGCCCTGCAAGAAGTGGGCATGCGGCTGGATAGCAGCTTTAATGCGGCCTATGTGGGAGCGGCCTGCACGATAGACTCAGGCGGGGCGATAAACCGCCCCTGGCAGCACGGGACGGTTTGGGAAGTGCCGATCACCACGTTTGAGACCGGCGCTTGGGGACTGCAGAGCTGGAAGCAGTTGAATATCAATGCGGTGAGCTTGTGGGAGATGAAAAAGGTTCTGGAGCAGGCGGAGCGGATCGGCCTGACTGCCGTGACGTTCATCGCGCACTCGTTCAGTTTGTTTAAGGTGGCGGACATGCAATTCGAAGAAATGCGGCCGGACTGGCTGGTTATGCGGAGGCTGGAAGGCCTGTGCCAGTTTCTGAAGGAGCACAAGGACCGGTTTGAGGTAACGACTTTTGCCGAGGTGGAGCCGAGCTCACTGCAGGGAACGGAGTCCGGCTATCCGAAAATGGGAGTATTGGTGCCGGCGGCGCGAAAAGTAGTCCAGGCCGTCAATCGACTTCACTGGTTTTAGTCACAGAGATGCATTTCCATCGGAAGAACACGGGCGCGCCGTGCAAAGCGATTCAGATCTTTGGCGAGGCAATCGGACTAGTGGAAATAATGAGTTCGTCGAACCACACATAAGCGGTCGGGTTATTCTTGGTGCCGGTGGCTCCGCTCAGGTAAGGCTGGAGAAGGATAGTTTGCAAGGCGTCGCCAGCCTCTGCTGAGGAATTGAACTTGAAATTCGGAAGGTCGATGAAACGCTTGAGGGGCTGGCCTTCCGAGGCGATGTAAGCGGTGAAGTGCGTGTTCGGCTTTCCGAAATCTCCAATCTCCACAACCCAATATTCGGTTATCCAGGTGTTCGCGGGATAGGTGAAACAGTTGTGGTTGGACGAGTAGCCACCCTCGTGCTTGTACGAACAGTTGTAGTCACCTTGCTCGATGAGCATGGGTGGATTGCCATTGTTGGAGTAGAGCGGCGGAGTGCCACAAGACGTATATGCAGTGGCAACGTTCGTCTGATAGGTATTCTCTTGAACGAACTGCGCACCGGTGCAACTGGGGCCTGGAATCGGGCCGTAAGCAATGAAGACTTTCCAGCCGGTATCACTGACCGTATCCCACTTGAAATGGAGCATCTCCGGGGAAAGCCGGAGGCGAAACTGAAGGTACAGAGTCGAATGCGGACCGAAACCGGTGAGATGACCCAACTGTCCGAAGTTCGCCCTCCAGTAGCCTGTAGCGTTCGGAACGACCTTGGGTCGAATTGTAAATCGAAGAGAGCCTGCACCGGATGTCTTGACGGAGGTATCCATGCTGCCTTGAAACGTGCCGTCGGCAGCCGGGTAGAGGCCGTCCGCGTAGCCATCGCCAGCGGGCGAGAAGTCAGAGGGGTTATCCCATCCGACACACTTGAGCACACCTTCGGCCGCGCAGCGTGTCTGAAAATCGAGTTCGTTGTCGTGCTGCGGCTCGGTGGCGGCCTGTTGCACCGGGGCTTGCACGGGGGACGCCTGAACCGTGCAGCAAGGATTCGAAGGCAGCGGATGCGCGCTCAGCACGATAAAAGCAGCAATGCTTGAAGAGACTAGAAGAAGAGCAAGGACCCGGGGTATGGACGAGAACTTAGTAGGCATCAGCGATCACCCGATTTAGCGGACAAGTTCATACATAGAAGTTGATGGCGACGAATTTGAGCCTTGACCATCGAGATAGGCGCGGCACCAAATTTCAAGGGTGACGAGCGCGAACACCTGATCGGTGTAGTCACTGCGCTGGTCGTTATGAGCGCTAAGAACTTCCTGGATCTTTGGCCAATGAAACAAGCCGCGAGAACGAACTTGCTCCTCTGAGAGCACGTCGCGAATCAGGGGCTGTAGATCATTGCGGAGCCAACCACCTACGGGCGCACCAAAGCCACGTTTCTTGCGGTTGATGACTGCGGAGGGCAACCACGGAGCGACCGCTTTCTTCAGCAAGTATTTCAAAGTGCGGCCGCGAACCTTGAGCGAAGCGGGCATGCGGCTGGTTAGTTCGACGAGCTCGAAGTCCACCAAGGGAGCACGGCATTCGACGGAGGCGGCCATGCTCATGCGGTCGGTCAGCGCGAGCAGATCATCTGGAAGAGAGGTCTTTGCGTCGGCATAGAGGATGGAGTTCAGCGAATCATCCGGGCAGCGGGCAAAATACTTGCGCATGGTATCGGCAGAGGCGTCGCCGTCTTCGGCAGGGTGCGCATCCGGGCGCAACAGGCCGGCCTGAGTCTGAGGGGAGAACAAGGTTACATAGCTAATGTAGCGGGCGGTGGCATCCAACTCCGCGGTCTTGACGAATGCGGCGGCATAGCGCGCGTAATCTTTCCAGGCGGTGGTGCGATCCTGGGGCACGACTCGGGTGAGGGCCGGCAGCCAGCTCTTGCGCACTGGGCCTGGCAAGAGGCGATACCAGCGGAGGATGCTGGCCCCAAGGTATCGGCGGTAACCGCCAAAAAGTTCGTCTCCACCTACACCTGAGAGGATTACTTTGACGCTCTGACGAGCGAGCTTGGAAACGAGGTAGGTGGTGAGGCAGGCAGAATCGGCGATCGGTTCGTCCAGGTGCCAGATCAACTTAGGCAACAAATCGCTGACTTCCGGGCGGACGATGATCTCGTGGTGATCCGTGCTGAAAGCCTTGGCCACAAGCTTGGCGTAGGGCAGTTCGTTGTAGTAACTGTGCTCGCCTTCATATCCGATGGAATAGGTCTTGACGGGACTTTGGGTCACGCGCGACATGGCGGCGACAATGAGACTGGAATCGATTCCGCCGCTCAGGAATGCTCCCAAGGGGACGTCACTCACCATCTGGGAGCTCACAGTTTCCAAGAGTTTGTCCTGGATGAGGCGAAGCCATTCCTCCTCGGAATGGGATTCGGTTTGGCCGGTAGGGATGTCCCAATACTCTTTATCTTCGACTCGGCCATTTTCGAAAACGAGATAGTGACCAGGGAGGAGTTTCTGAATGCCGTCGAGCATAGTCAAGGGGGCGGGGACGTATCCGAGGGCGAGATATTCCTGGAGAGCGGTAAGGTTTAAACGCTTGGGAACGTCTGGAGCCTGAAGAATGGATTTGAGCTCAGAAGCAAAAAGAACGCGGTGAGGTTCGCGCCGGACATAGAGGGGCTTTTCCCCCATGCGGTCGCGGCCGAGAATCAAGCGTTGACGGTTTTGATCCCAAAGGGCCAGCCCGAACATGCCGCGCAAGCGCTTGAAGAATTGTTCGCCTTCTTCCTCGTATAGATGAACGATGGTTTCCGTATCCGAGCGAGTGCGGAAGTGATGGCCCTTCTTCTCCAGTTCCACTCGAAGAGACTGAAAATTGTAGATCTCGCCGTTCAGGATGAGCCAGATGGAATCGTCTTCATTGGAAATGGGCTGATGCCCGCCGGCGACGTCAATGATGCTAAGGCGACGCATGCCAAGCCCGATCCCTGACCCTTCGTAGTGGCCGTAATCGTCCGGCCCGCGATGCTCAATGATGCCTCCCATGCGAAGCAAGAGGGGGCCATAAGGAGCGTGGCGGCGTTCAAGGTCAAGTATTCCGTAAATTCCGCACATAAATTGTTCAACCACCCGCCGAGTGAACGACGGATTTTGCCTGCCTGAGAGAAGCCGGATGATATTTTACGTCGTTGAGACAATCCGCGAGCATCTGGGCCTGGCTGCGGCGTGCATATCGCAGAAACTTTTCGGGCCGCGGCGAGGGATGCGTGGCGGTGCGAACCGCGTTGAGGAACTCGGGAAAAGCCTGGTAAATCTCGTTCTGGTCGGCAAGGTTCACGATAGATGAACCACCCGCGTCTCTAAGTAATGCGGCAGTATCCCCCGAATAGCTGGTGAGAGCAAACAGAGGCTTTCGAAGGCGAAGGTACTCATACGCCTTGGCAGGAATCTGATGATCGCAGTTGGCCGCTTGAAAAATAAGCAAGCCGTCCGCATCGGCGCATTCCTGGAGAGCCTGGCGGTAGGGCACGTGAGGCTGAAATTCAATGAGATCCGCGATACCGAGTGAGTTCACGATTTCCTGGAACAAGTCTTCGGAGCCGGCAGCGCGAAATGCGATGTGGAGAGTGTCAGGACTAATTCTTCCTTCCTGCTTCAGCTGTGCCAAGGCTTGGAAGAAGGGACGCGGATCGCGCTCTTCTGGATAAACAAGGCCGGTGTGAAGCAGGCGCACGGGCTGGTTATCGGGAATAGGCGCCGAGGGGCGCTCGACGAGAGAGGCAAAGTCTTCTTCGTCGTAGCCATTGGGAATAACCACGCAGCGGTCGCGAGACAGATCGGGATAGCGTGCGAGGTACATGCGAAGGGTGGAATCAGCCGTGAAGATTATGCGAGAAGCGTAACGAATGGCACTTCTTTCAATCCAGAGGCGGACTCTGCGCTCCGTGGGATCCTTCGGATAACCTTCCTCGGTCATGGAGTCGCGAAGGTCGACGATCCACGGCTTTCCGGTGAGGCGGTGCAGTAAGAAGCCGATCAGAACAGTGGTCGAAATCGGAAAGGTGGAGAAGATGGCGTCGAGACGGTATTTGCGAATCGCCAGGAAACCGGCAGGAATGGCGCCGAGGAGCCAAGTTACCCAGCGATCTGGGAGCGCCATCCAATCGAAGTAGGCACCGCGAAAGCCCAGGTGGCGTTTGGTGTCCAGGGCGAACGCGCGGAGGATAGGCAGGACGGATTCGGTGTTCGTTCCTTTTTGAGGATCCGTTGACTCGTATGCCCGCGGATTGGCTGTAAGTACGAGTGGCTGCCAACCAAACTCCGGCAAATAGCGCGAGAATTTGAGAGAACGGAGGAGTCCGCTGCTTCCGGTCTGCGGTGGGAAATGAAATGCCACCAAGAGCAGCGAATTTTGGGACCGTAGAGGGGTTGTGGAGTTCATAGAGGCGCCGCCGTTCCAACAAGAGGAGGCGGACTTGCGTGCCCGGCCGGGTTCGCTTGAATTTTTCGAACGGCATCGACGATTGCTTGGAGCGCCGACGGAGTCAGGTTCTGGTGTATCGGAAGAAAAACGAGATTGTCGTACAGAAAATCAACATCAGGAAATGCGCCCCGAGGTAGAGCCGGAGGACGGACGCCGGCCCAATTCACTCCGGGAACCCCAAGTTCCTGCAACCGCAAGTGAGCATCAGAAACGCCGTTGATGAAGGCTGGCAAGACCCACGGAGAACCGTGTTCTGGCAGTTCCGTGTGAAGCAGAGTGACGCCGGACATGGATTGAAGTTCGTCATGCAAATACTGAAAATTCTGGCGACGGCTGGCAATGATCGCTGCGACGTCGGAATGCTTCTGCAGCCAGGTGGAAAGCCGGGACATCGGTTGATTCAGGAGCGACGGATCAAAATCGGCCACATCGCTATCGAGAGCGAAAAGTGGGGCGTCGCCGGAGGCTTTTCCACTGTTTCTCACACGTTTGGCAAATGCGCTGAGTGATTTGAGAATGGCGAACGCGGCCTTCGCGAGCGGAGAAGACGAATTCTCCAGGGACTGGTCAAGCAAGGACTTGGCGACTTTCAGCGTAAATAAAACGCTCTCAGGCTTCCAATCGACATTGCACATATCGCAAGACCGTTTAAGCCACAACTCTCCGCCGTCGTACGTAGGAAGAAATTTTCGTCCACTGAAAACGCTGGCATCGCCGAAACTCCCCAGGCAAGGCCCATCGGACCGGTTCTGCAAAACGTGGGCGCAATCCTCGATGAGAGCGAGGCGGTGGCGATCGCAGATGGCGCGATATTCGTGGATCCTTTGCGAGTATCCGAAATAATGCACGGCCAGAATTGCCTCGGTGCGCGCAGTGATTCGAGATTCGATATCGGAAAAATCGGGATGGCAATCGCGCGCGATGCCGTAAAACTCGATTTCCGCGCCGAACGCTTCGAACGGCTCGACGGCAGCACGACATAGGTAAGCAGGCAGCAGGACGTGCGCGCCGCGAGAAATGCCGAGCGCCGGTAGGCAGTGGTAAAGGGCATTGCGCGCCCAAAAGAAGTGGCAGGATTGCCCGGTTTCCGGAGCGCGACTCACCCGAGCATTCGAGGCAAGGGTCATGAAGTGCAGAGAAGGAAATTGAGCCTTCGGTATCGGCGGCGCGATGAGGGCGGAGTCTTTCATTTTGCGCGTTTCAGAAGCTTCCTCATACCAGGTACCCACCCGTAGCGAGTGCAGGTCACGTGGTACATCGTCCGGATTTCCTCGGTCCAGCGTTTGTGCCAATCCATGATGCGCCCATAGAACTCGACGACGCGGATAGAATTCTCCGCAAAGACCTGCTTCATAATGTCTTCCCGCATCAGTAGAGCGGGCGAATACTCGTTCATCTCTTCGTCGTAAGCGGTCTTGAGCACGACCATCATATCGCCGCGGAGCAGGCACAAATCGCTGGCCACGACTTTGCCATTGGTCACAAACTGGTAGACGACGGCTTCGCCACGCTCGCAAAAATGTTCAAAGACGTCGAGGTAAAAGCGGCCTTGGGCATTGTTTGCGTTTACTGCGGTCCCGTCTTTGCCCTTCCAACCCAGAGATTCCAGCCGGCCGTATTCTGCGATGGCCTCTGAAACTTCGCCGCGGGAGCGGCGTGCAACCAACTCGGCGGTGAATCCTTTCTCCACCAAGCGGCGGCGACGACGAGCAAGATTGTGCCTGAGATTAGTTCCGCGAGCCTTCCAATACTCCTCGAAGGTACCGGAGATGTGGATCCGTGCTGTGTCAATGTAATCGGAGCGTTCGAGAGCGGGACGGCTCTGCCCAATGGAAATGGAAGAGTAATCGGGATCTTGCTGGAGGACGCTCAATTCCAGAGCGAAGCCCGGTAATTTTTGGAGCAAGCGATGCACTTGCTGGCCGGTTGAGTCGGCTTGGTTCAAGAGAAATAATCCCATCGGCGCTTGGGAGGGTTGAAAAGTCTCCCATCGACAGAGGCCCGGGGATGTGAGTAAGGTCGCGCCGTAGCCCGCGGAGTCTTCATTGAGACCCAGGGTCACGGGCTGATCGGAAAAGTGCTTGAGAAGCGGGGAGACAAAGCCCGAGTCAAGAAGGATGTGATTGCCCAGTGCTCGATTGGTGGCATCCCAGAAAGGACGAAATTGCTCATATGTGCTGGTAGCTGGTTGGAATTTCCAGGGCATAGTCCTCGGTTAGGCCTTAGTGTGTGCATTGTCGAGCGGTAGAGCAAGCGCCGGTGTCTCATCGGCAAAGTTCCCGCGAGGCTGGATTAACGTGTGATGCCGAGAATTCACCCAGACTTCAGGAGGCGTAGCGTGACTCAAGAAATTCAACGGGCTGGCTGCGCGTGCGTAAGCGCCTGACTGAAAGATGACAAAGAGATCGCCGATGGAAGCCTCGGGGAGAGAAACACCTCGGGCAAGGGTATCGAGAGGAGTGCAAAGCGGGCCAACGACGTCGACAGTTTCCGTGGCCGGCGAATCGAGTTTGTTGGCAAGGGCAACAGGATAGTTACGCTTGATGGTCTGTCCGAGATTGCCAGATGCGGCGAGATGATGATTCATTCCACCATCGAGGATGAGGAATTTCTTGCCGCGGGAGACTTTGATATCGTTCACGCGCGCCAGGTAGACACCGGCCTCAGCTACCAAGAAACGGCCCGGCTCGACAAGAAACTCCGTTCCTGAAAAGACTTCGTCTTCAGCGAGACCATCAAACAAACGCGAAAGTCCATCACGAACCTGTTCCAAATCCAGCTCTTTTTCGTGCGCAAAATATGGAACGCCCAGCCCGCCTCCGAAATCAATGCGCTTCAAGGGGCGACCAATCCGCTTGACGACTCGCCGGGCAATCTCCAGTCCGTGCCGGTATTGATTTACAAGGGTGGCAGCTTCCAATATTTGAGTGCCCGTGAAAATGTGGATTCCGCAAAAGTCCAGAACACGCTCAGCAAGGATGACATCGAGAATCTCGTCCAAGTTTTCTTCGTCGACGCCAAACGGCGCGGGTCTTCCGCCCATGCGCATGGCGCCGCCTTCCGCTTCGCCAGCGGGATTAACACGCAGGGCGACGCGCTGCCGCATGCCAAGGCGAGTGCATATCGATGCGACACGCCTTGCTTCCGTCAATGACTCGAGGTGAATTTCGCCAATCCGATGTGAAAGGACCAACTCCAACTCGGCTTCGGTTTTGCCGGGTCCCGCGAAAAGAATGTTGTGAGGGTCACATCCGGCACGAAGGGCGTGGTGGAATTCACCGGCGGAAGCGATTTCGAGTCCACAGCCGTTTTGAACAAAATGATTGAGGACGGCTTGCGCGGGATTGGCCTTTACCGAATAGCTGATTACGAATCGTTCGGGCAGCGCGGTTCGGAGCGCGCGCAATTTTGCATCCATGATCGCCTGATCATAGACAAACACAGGAGTGCCGTATGTCTCCGCCAGAACCCGCGCAGGGACGGCTCCCACGAACAGTTCTTCCCCGGAAGCTGAGAAATACTTGCGAACCAAAGCTGCCGTCAGATCACTCATCAAGTCTCTTCACGGCGCCGCAGTGCCGGATAGTCAACTTTACCGCTGCTGGTTTTGGGGAGTTCGCTCAGAACCTCAACAAATTTAGGCACCATGTAGCGCGGCATCTTTTCCGCACAAGTGGCCAGGAGAGCCTCCGTGCTAAGAGGTTCGCCGTCACGAGGCACGACGAAAGCTTTGATAACCTGCCCCAGCACTTCATCGGGAATGCCGATAACCGCCGCGCCGCGCAGTTTTCCTGTCTGAAAGAGGACTTCCTCCACTTCGGTTGGACTGATACGGAAGCCGGATGACTTAATCATGGTGTCGCGACGGCCGATGAAGTATAGAAAGCCCTCATCATCCATTTTGACGAGGTCTCCTGAATAACAGACTTTCTCACAATCCCCCATTTCAGGTGGAAGAAGCGGATTGGGGCGCAGGGCTCGGGCTGTTTCTTCGGGGCGATTCCAATAACCCAACGAGACGGTTGGACCACGATGGACGAGTTCTCCGGGTTCACCGGCTTTGCAAAGCTGGCCTTGATCATTCAGCACAAGAATCTCGGTGTCGGGAATGGCTTTCCCCATGGAGGTGGGGCGGCGATCGAGTTCCTCCGGAGGAAGGTAAGTTGATCGAAACGCTTCAGTCAGGCCGTACATGAGAAACACTTTGGTGCTTGGAAGCGTTTGGCGAAGGACTTTGAGGACAGCCTGGGGCATGGCTCCACCTGTGTTCGTGATGTAGCGCAGGTGAGTGAGCGGTTGTTTGCTGAGAGTGGAATTCGGCTGGGCCAGGAGACTCCAAAGGGTGGGTACGCCAGCTAGGCCGGTAATGCGCTCCTTGACGAGAACTTGAACGATTTCCTGAGCGAAGACGAAATTGATGAGCACCAGCGTGCCGCCCTTCTCGAAGGCGGTCATCAGCTGATTCATTCCTGCGTCGAAGCTGAACGGCAAAACCGCTAGAATGCGCTCCGTTTCAGAAATTTCGAGGTAGGTGGAAACGATGCGGCTTCCTGCAACCACATTGGCATGGCTGAGCATGACCCCTTTGGGTTTGCCGGTTGAACCGGAAGTATAAAGGATGGCCGCGAGATCATTCTCTATGCTCGTCGCGCGCCACGCGGCGGGAGGCTCCGCGTTGCAAAAATCATCATAACGATAAAGCTTCTGGCCCACGCTCGGAGCTTCTCCATCGCCGACAACCACAAGAAACTCCAAGGACGGAATTTGTTGAAGGATGTCGGTAAGAGCACCGAGCCTGGAAGCGGAAGTGATCAAACCCTTCATGCCGCAATCCCGGGCGATGTGCATCACCTGCTCGGGACGCAGGAGAGCATTGATCGGAACGTACACGCCTTCACCCTGGCTGACGCCAAAAATGGAAATAACCTGAGGCACAGATGCTTCCAAATAAATTCCGATACGGTCGCCGCGGTTCATGCCAGCGGCGCGCAATGAAGTCGCGAGGCCGGCCGTGCGCCGGCCTACTTCGCGATAGGTGAGCCGTTGATCGCCGTGAACCAGAGCTTCCTTGTCGGGAGTCCTGCGCACGCTTTCGCGTAATAAATGCCAGATCAGAAAGTCCATTCGTCTCCTAAAACTCACAAACTGAAATCCACGGCAGCCTGCCGCAAGCTGACAGCGGCAAAGCTATCAGGATGTTATCGAAGCATTACTCGTCTGCTTGGCACGAACGAAAGCGGCTACTGCTTGCAGAGATTGAAAATTATCCGGCAATAGCTCCTCGTCCGTCACTTGAACCTTGAATTCCTCTTCCAAGAAATGCACCAGATCAAGAATGCCGAGGGAGTCAATGAGGCCCGACTCGAGCCATCGCTCCTCGGGCTTCAGTCCGTTCTTGCGGGCAAGCGGAAATTGTTTCAGCACGAAGTCTCGAACTCGGTCCTCGATAGTTTGTGTCTGAGTCATGTGTGCTCCGGATGGTCAGCTATCACGCTCGCCGCTCATGGCGTACCACTTGTTCTGAAAGTTCAGGTTAGAAATGCCGCCCGCCGGCTGCGGACCGGCCACTAATGGTGAGCTTTCACGTTTGCGAAATCCGGCGCGCTCGAAGATGGAGCTCCACGGATGGACATCTGCTGCATGGAGATTCACCGCTGAAACGCCGGAAGTGCTCAAGTTATGCACCGCACCAGCAAGCAAACGAGCGATCACGGAAGGCTCTTCGAGCGAATTCAAATCCATGATGTAGCCGTCATCCCCACGATTCGCGTAGACCACGTAGCCGACGAGGGTTCCCTGACGGCGCGCAGTAAGGATCTGGTGTGTAGGGGCGGCGGGATCAAGATAGCGCCAGTTCAGATAAGAAGCGTTTCTAACTGTCTGTATGCCCTCGCGAGTGCGGACTTGTTCATCAAAATGTGTAAATTCTTCAGTGCAGAGTCCCTGGAGCAGTTCAAGCTCACAAGAATTTGCATCACCTTTCCAGCCAAGGTAGGAAAGGGCGCTGTTCGCCACGGAACCGGCAACCTTTGCGATGGATTTCGATCGGACTAGCGGTTGGAGCTTGTTCTCTACGCGCAGTTGTTTTACCCATCGCACAAAAGAGGTGGTCTGAACAACTCCAAGCCTTCTATACACGGCCATCATGGCGGTACTTGGAAAATCGTAGAAGAACTCGAGGGGAGCCTGTTGAGCCGCCTCGACGCACGCACGTTGCAACTGGACTGAGGGCCCCAAGCTGCGAAACTCTTCGTTCATACAAAAATCACCCAGAACAAGGCCGAGCTTTTCTTGACCATTACAATAAACCCTTCGGGGAAAAGCTGCAGCAGCCGCGATAGGCTTGCCGGCGGGGCCATCGGTGGCAATCCAGGCAAGCGACGACCCATGCGGACCTCGATGGTATAGCCAATCAAAACGCTCCTCTGAATAATCGACAGCGAGATGGCGCCGAAACAGGGTGATCAGTAAATCCCGGTCAGGGCTTAACAAGCCGGAGCGGCGCACTCGAATCGACATGTCAGCTTTGACGATCCATTTAGACTGCAGCGACACGAGTCCTGAGACACACGGCGCTTCAGGAGTCTTAGTCAAGGCAAGGTTGTGCAACTCGACTGCCAGTCCGGAGAGCGATCTAACGCGAGAACGCGGGGGTTTATTCTCGGTAAGAAGCGTATTTTGTTTAGCTTACCCCAGATATGACCCGATGGCGAAATCCTGCCTATACCATAAGTGGGAAATAATTTTCTCCGCCTGAAGACTCGTCTCGCTATACGTGGATGCCGTGTGGATGTCCGAGGTGAGGCGTATTTGTATGATTATAGGGAGGTTAGCAAGATTCCCTCGCAACCTACGCCAGCAGTTATCCGCTGTTCAGCCGCAGGCGATCGTTTATCTATAACGAAATCAGGCGTTTACAGCTGGTTGAAAGGGGGCCGCATTTGGTCAGCGAAGTGCACGCTAACCACGCAGCGGCTCTGTGCGGCCTTCCTGAGTGGATCGCTGGAATGAACCGCTGGCACGGATTGTCGGCTGCGACGACCTGCCTCCAATTACGATCCCGCCACACCACCCAACCGAGGTAAAGCGCGTGGAGAAAGAATGCTGAAGATCGGCGGTCAAAAGGTTCCCAATACCCTGCTCGTACTGCTGGCCATTGACTGCGTGATGATTACGCTAGGGCTGCTATTAGCAATCGCCTTGCGAATCGGTGTGAACGGTCTGGGTTCCGTGCTCAGTTATATGGCGACCTGGCAGACACTTGCAAGGTTTGTGGTGGCAATTCTGGTCTGTGAAATATCCCTGTATTTCAATGACCTCTACGACTTTCGGTTGATGAGGACGCGAAGTGAGATCCTCGTGCGCCTGCTCCAAGCATTTGGCGTGGCGTGTCTAGCGCTGGCTGTATTTTATTACCTGGATCCAGACTTGGGGTTTGGACGCGGTATAGGTGCCTTGGCGGTGCCGCTCATTCTCGCGGTGACGCTTGGGTGGCGATTGATGATGGCGCAGGATCCGCGCAGTTTGGGGACCGCTGAACGAATGCTAATCATTGGCACCGGACCGACGGGGATCACCCTGGCGAGAGACCTTATCTCGCGCCCGGAAATGCAGCTCAAAGTCGTGGGATTTTTGGATGAAAGAGGAGAGGACATTGGCAAGTCACTGGTGAATCCCGGAATCATCGGCGGAGTTGCGGAATTGGAAGCAGTCGTCCAGCGAGAGAACATCGGACACGTAGTTATATCACTCCTGGAGCGGCGTGGGCGTATGCCGGTTCGAGAGTTGCTCCATTTGAAATTCGCGGGCGTCAAAGTGGAGGATGCGCACAGTTTTTTTGAACGCATAACCGGGCGAATTATCCTCGAACGATTGTCGCCGAGCTGGCTGATTCTGTCCGAAGGATTTAGTAAATCGTCGCTGCTGGTTTGGGCCAAGCGGATGATTGACGTCCTGGTTTCACTCATTACATTGGTTGTCTGCGCGCCGTTGATGGCGCTAACGGCCGTCGCAATTTATTTGGAATCGGGCTCGCCTGTACTTTTCCGGCAGGAAAGAACGGGGCTGCACGGACGATCGTTTGCCATGCTGAAGTTCCGGTCGATGCACAACAACGCAGAAGAAGATGGTCCAAAGTGGGCCTCCGAAGGCGACCGACGAATTACCCGGGTTGGCAGGTGGCTAAGGAAATCACGGATTGATGAGCTGCCACAGGCCATCAACGTGCTGCGCGGCCAAATGAGCATCGTTGGCCCACGTCCAGAGCGTCCCGAGTTTGTCTCCATGTTGGAAGAGCAGATTCCATACTATGGCCTGCGACATTCAGTTCGTCCCGGCATAACAGGTTGGGCACAGGTCAAGTATCAGTATGGAGCGAGCGTTGAAGAAACTAAGATGAAGCTTGAATACGACCTGTTCTACATCAAACACCTTTCGATCATGTTGGATTTGGCGGTGTTGTTTGAGACTGCAAAAGTGATGCTGTCCGGCAGAGGCGCCAAATAGTATGCCAACGAGAACACCCGCAGAGATGGGCAAAACTCGTGTTGGTCTAGTTGACCAGACCCTGTTGATAGTTTGGGTTTGGGCGTATGCCCTTCTGTTGTATGGGTTTGGGTTGGTCAAGCGATTTGAGAAGGCGAGTGCTGGGGACTAATGGGGGATTGAGGATGTGCACGTTGATGTGCTGGATGGACGCTTAGGGGACAGCGGAGTATGAGCGGAGTATGAATGATAGTTCTCCAATTGGGTACTTCATTTCCTGGAGCTAATTGGCGTAGTGTAGGCTTGAAGTTAAGGCACTTGCTTTCAATAGTTTACATTAAAAATGCATTGGTACAATCCTTGCTCTCATAAGGAACTTCGTCTTCACAGGAGGAATGCGTGGGAATTCGTGCCCGAGGTCTGCGGCAGCTCATTCTAGCCCAAGTGGTCCTGGCAATGAGCCTTTGCCCTGCCGCTTTTGGCCTTAGCTCGTCTCGACAAGCTGGCGACGCGAAGCAGGGCACTGGCAATCCGGCAGGTGCCACCTCGCCGAAAGGTTCGCAAACGCCCGACACCCCCAAGCGTGACGGTGGTTCACCAGCGTTGCCCAGCGATTATCGGGTGGGGCCAGAAGATGAGCTCACAATATCAGTGTGGCATGAACCGGAATTCTCGCAGGCGGTGGTGGTTCGACCGGACGGCATGATTACGCTGCCACTCATCAATGAAGTGAAAGTTGCCGGACTGACTACGGAAGAGATGCAGGTACTCCTCACGGAAAAGCTGAAGCCTGTTGTAAATGATCCGCAAGTTACGGTGATGGTAAAGGGTGTGAAGAGTAGAAAAGTCTTTTTGGTAGGTAACGTCGCGAAACAAGGGGTATACCCACTCGGCGGAAAGAAGACTGTTCTCGAGGTAATCGCAGAGGCAGGAGGACTTGGGCCGTTCGCAAAAACCGGGTCAATCTACATCTTGCGGAAGGAAGGCGATCGGGAGCAAAGGATTCCTTTTAATTACAAGAAGGCACTCTCCGGCAAAGGGGCAAATCCGGAACTGATGCCTGGTGACATGGTTGTGGTGCCTTAACCATGTTAGAAAGCTGAGAGAAATTGGAAAGTCTGATGGGAAACTCAAAGCACAACTGGCAGCGTGTACTTTTCATGTTCGTGGGATCTTTGCTGTTTTCAATGATCGTTCAAGCGCAGGATCCTCCCGTTCAAGATAACCCGCAGCAAGCGGTAAAGGATGCGCCAACGCAGACGGAGGAACCGGCGCCTCCGCCACCTATTCCGGCGGCCATCGCTCCGGCGGGTCCAGTGGATACACAGATTCATCCAGCTGGGAAGGCTGTGCCCTGGTTCGGGAATGGATCGCCACTAAAATGGGGTCCTTTCTCCATCGGCAATTTTACATATCAGCACGTGAATGATAATTTTCAACCGATAGGAGCTCAACCCTCGGAAGATATTTCGCTGAACATTCTGCGAACCTCGGTTGTTTTTGATCAGTATTTGTGGGGGAAACAAAGATTGGTTCTCCAGTGGGAACCACAACTGGCCACGCTTAACGGCGATGTAGCTGGAAATGCTGGTTTCGACAACGCACTGGTACTAGGGACCACTTTTCAGATCACGCCTCGGCTCAGTGTGACATTGAAGGATGCGTTTGCGGACGTGCACGCTCGCCAGCTGTACCCGCCAGGGTATTTGGCTGTAGATGAGCAGGCGGGCAATTTGATCCAAAACAACTTTCTGCAAAATGCGGGAAGCTACTTGTCGGAGGAGGCGTCCGCTGTAGTTAGTTACTTGGTGAGTCCGAGAACAACGTTGACATTTTCTCCCGACTACAAATACATAAAAGCTACGAACGACCAGGAAGTACTTTACCTTGCGAACGGGCACCAAATTGCGAATACGGTCGCGCTGACCCGCGCGCTAACTGAGCACCAGAGCATAGGAGCGCTGTACACACTGGAACTGCTGCGACAGGACGATGCCGCGGGAGTGCCGGGAAACAGTTACTTTCACACAGCGGCACTGTTTTATGCGAATCGGCTTTCCGCTACCTGGTCGATTCGCGGCGAATTTGGGGTAAACGCGGCCCGGTACCCTGGTCTGATTCCATCAAGAAATGCGCTCGCCGGCACGCTTTCCGTTGTTAAGACATTTAACTCTGGATCTTTCTCTCTTGGGTACACGCGAGGCCGAACTAACAACAACTTCCTTACCGCACAGATCGGTGACTTAGTGCAGGCTGCGTATAGCCAACATCTGACCAGGCGTCTGGCATGGAATACGGGATTGGGCTACTACAGAGAGACGGGCGCAGACCCCCGGAATATGGGTAATACGGCCGGGACTGGGCTGGAATTAGAGATCCTGAAGAATGTGTTCCTTCAAGGAAGTTATACTCACCTATTCCAGAAATCGAACACCCCACAACTGCTTTCCGGCACTCGAAATACAGTGGTTCTGGGAATGAAATGGGAGCCCCACGAACCCTTGGTGGCACATTGATGGGTTCGAGTCAGGGCAGGAAGTGGCGGGTAGGAATGATGGAACTGATTTTCTCACTTGGCCCCAGGTGAGAAGAAGCTAAGTAGGGTAAGCCAAGCTGCCTCAGTAAATCTATATAAATCAGCAACATAGAGGGACGCGCCACACCGACTATGGTATGGACTGTGGCATTCGATGTGCTATCTAGAAGAGAGCAACATATTATTGGCACTGGGTTATGAAGGAGCCTTCCTTGGTGGCTGAGGACAATACACGCACTTCTCAGAATGATACGTTTGGGAACCTCCAGTTGGGGGATTACCTACAAATAGCCCGCCGCCGCAAGGGGTGGATTGCCCTGAGCACTATCGCTTGTCTTGTAAGCGCAATCGTTTGCGCCAAACGTTTGCCAGATATTTACCGCGCAGAGACAGTGATCCTAGTTGACTCGGCCCAGGTTCCCGACAAATACGTAGCTACGATCAATACAGGGGACATCGCTGGACGCTTAACGACGCTTCAACAACAAGTGCTGTCCCCCACCCGCCTAAAGAAGCTTGTGGAGACCGAAGGGCTATATCCCGATGTTAACCGGGGTAGGACAGAGGAGCAGGTCATTCGCGCGGTTCAGAAATCCATCGTAGTAGAGGTCGTTAATCCGGGAGCGGGGAAACTAAGCACCTTCCGAATTGCGTACAGCAGCCCTGACCGGAGTAAAGTCGCGTCGACAGCAAACCACCTGGCGCAAATGTTTATTGATGAAAATACAACAGCCCGCGTCAACCAAGCCGAGGATACGGCCCAGTTCCTGCGCGATCAACTCGCTGAAACAAAAAAAGAACTAGATATCAAGGATAACGAACTTAGCGCCATAAAGTCTCGAAACGCTCTCGATCTTCCGGAGTCAAAGCCATATCACATGGAAGCACTGGCAAACTTGCGGACCCAGGCCCAAATGATTCAGGACAAGATAACGCAAGATCAGCGCGAAAAGGGCGTGGTCATGTCGATGATGATGTCCGGCGAAGATGCGCCGACTGTGGACGTTGGCGGAAATGCCGGAAGTGCGACGGGCACATCGGGTGCCTACGATGCGCAAATCGCGAAGCTCGAGTCAAAGCTCTCTGAGTTGAGAGGGCGCTACGGCCCTGGGCATCCGGATGTGCGGAGAACCCAGGAAGAGATCAACCGTCTAAAGGCCAAGGCCGCTGCACAACCCAAGGAAAACCCTTCGGACGCAGCAGGCGGCCAGCCAGCTGCTGCGGTGCAGGTTCCGAAGAAGCGGCGCAATCCAGTGTTGGAAGCGCAAGCACAGAAGCTGGAAGAGGATATTCAGGATCAAACGAGGCAACTAGTGCCGTTGCAGACGCAAATGGCTTTCCATGAAGCGAAACTGCAGCACATTCCGGAATTCGAACAAAAAATTGCACGCCTTCAACAAGACTATGATGCTCTGAAGGTGCAGTACAACGGTCTGCTTGGTAACGAGAAAGCAGCTGAGATTTCTCATGCCCTGGAAGTTCACCAGAAGGGAGAGAAGTTCGAGGTATTGGATGCGGCCGTGACCCCCAATCTTCCCGCCGCCCCAAACCGACTGCTGATCAGTCTAGCGGGCCTGTTCGGAGGATTGCTCGCCGGTGCGGCACTCGCCGCGTTCGCGGAGATGAATGATGAATCAGTTCGCTCCGATACGGAAGCCGCGCGGATCCTCGGCAAACCCGTACTCAGCGGCATACCGCAAATCGTTTCAGCACAGGAACTCCGAAGGTGGCGCGTTCGCGCGATTGGCGCATTTGCCGGGACGGTTGCCGGGTCCGTTGCCTTAGGGTTCCTACTCTCGATCGTTGCCAGGAGTCTCCTTTAGATGTATCTCACCTACTACGGGCTCAAGGATGAGCCGTTTCGGCTGACGCCGGACCCGAAATTTCTTCATCTTTCCGCCCCGCACCAGGCAGCTCTTACGGTCGTGCTGGAGGGCATCCTGTACCGGAAAGGGCTGGTGATGATTACCGGCCCGATCGGAACGGGGAAGACCACATTGGTGCACACAGCGCTGCAGATGCTGGTCGACTACTCGAAACAGAAGGTGCCGATGAAGAGCGCCTTGTTGTTCAATCCGACTCTAACACGCGACGAGTTTCTGGAGATGATGCTGGACGAATTCGAAATCACGTGTGCGTCGACGAGCAAGCCGCGCCGGCTGGCGGCGCTTCACGAGATGCTGCTCGAGGCGCAAAGAGCGGGAGGCACGGCGGTTCTGTTCATCGACGAGGCCCATTTGCTCAGCCCCGAACTACTGGAAGAGATCCGGCTGCTTGGCAATGCGGATATGCACCGCGAGAAGCTGCTGCAAATAGTGTTGAGCGGGCAACCCGAACTTATCCCAATGATGAACAAGCGTGAATTGAGCGCGCTCCAGCAGCGAATCGGCGCGCGGGCTCACCTCCGGCCACTCAGCTTGCCGGAGGTCCGTGCCTACATCGCGGAACGATTGCACCTGGCAGGACTCAAGGGAACTTCGCCGTTTCCAAACGCCACCATCGAAGCGATCCACCAGTACGCTTCCGGTGTGCCGCGCCTGATCAACCTGGTGTGCGACGCGTGCCTTTCACTCGGCTTTCGAACTCAGCGCAAGACGATACAGCTTGACGTCGTAGAGGAAGTAGCTATCTCCCTCGGGCTGCTCGAGCCGGTCAAGGTCGAGATTCCCGAGCGGCAAGCAATTCCTGTACCGGTTCCGGCTGTCAGCGGAATGCAACGGTCCATCGTCGACATGCTAATCGACTCAATGAAGCAGAATCGCTCGGCAGCACTGGAATAGGAGAATATGAGCAAGTTCTTCAACGAAACATTGAAAGCGCAGACGAGCCGGCCATCGATTGTAGTCCCGCAGGAAGAAGTTGCCGCCGTGGCTCCGCAGGCGCCCGTCAGTAACATCAAGCCACGCGAGAAAGATCTGGGCGCTCTCCGCCTGGAAAAGTGCCGCGAGCTTGGGAGCTCGCCAACTGACCTCTTGCGAGAGCGCTTCCAAGGGAGCCGTTCGCTGGACACGATAGCAGATTCCTATCGAGCTCTGAGAACGCGATTGTTGCGGCTTCGAACGGCACAAGGATTGCGGTCGGTGGTGATCACTAGCGCGACGCAGGGCGAGGGTAAGACTCTCACGTCGTTCAATCTGGCGTTGTGCTGCGCGCAGCTTCAGGACATGAGGGTGCTGTTAATAGACGGAGATATGAGGAGTCGGGGACTGACGAGATTGCTCGAATCACCTGAAGGGCCAGGCCTGTCGGACGTACTCAGCGGACAGTGCGAGCCTCAGGACGCGATCCTCGCAACGGACTCTCCAAATCTGTACGTGATGGGCAGCGGATCTCCTTCGTTGCCTACAGCGGAACTCCTGGCAAGCGCTCGTTGGCAAGAACTCATAAACTGGTGCAACGAAACGTTCAAGATCACACTGGTGGACTCGCCGCCCGCACTCAGTCTAACGGACGCCGAATTGATCACTGCAGCATGCGATGGAGTCCTGATGGTGGTTCGGGCGCAGCAAACCAAGCGAGATCTGTTGCAAAAATGTGCGAGGCAACTGGACAGCAAGAAACTTCTCGGCGTGGTTTACAACGCTGCGGAGAATGCCAGTCGGGAATACGACTATTCCTACGGCTCAAACGAAAAATCCTAGACAGAGTTGTGAGCTCCGAACAGCATATGAGCAGAACAAATCTATGTTTCCGAACCTAAAGCTTCAGATTTTTCGACGCGGCAGCCACCAGAATCAGCTTGCAAAGGCTGTCGGAATGGATGAGACCGTTCTGAGCAAGATCATCCACGGCTACCGCGCCCCGACCGTCGAGCAACGAAAGTTGCTGTCCGGATATCTGGAAGCGGACGAAGCGTGGCTATTCGAGCGCTTTGAAACGTCTTCAAAACAGAACGGGACGGGACAGACTCCGGATGTTGCACCGAGCGCGAAGGCAGAGGGAAATGGCGGCGACTGAATCTCCAGCAACGGTGCTCCCGAATGCGGAAGTCAATCGACAGGGAGTTTCGGCCGTCAGGATCACTTATCTTGACTCGGATGCGGAATCGTCCTGGGATCGCTACGTTCTAAATCACCCAGCGGGCACGTTCTTCCACCAATTGGGCTGGAAGCGGGTGATGGCACGCACGTACGGTTACAAGCCTTACTATCTTTGTGCGAGACGAAACAATGAGTTGACGGGAATCGCGCCGGCATTCTTGATCTCGAATTGGGTGACGGGACGAAGCTTGATGTCTCTGCCCTTCGCGGTCTACGGGGGCGTCTGCGCTAGCGATACAGAAAGCGAACGAGCGCTAATTGCTCGCCTCGAGCAACTGGCCAGCGAACTACAAGTCGGTCACTTGGAGTTGAGAAACCGCAGCGGGACTGTTCCCGAGTACCATGAGAACTCCCGTTACTCCACTTTTACGATGCCCCTCAGTCCGGATCCAGAGTCCATTTATAAGGGGCTCCCAAAAGACATCCGTTACATGATTCGCAAAGGAGAGAAGGCGGGTCTCAAGGCACGGAGCGGTTTCGACCAACTCCCTACTTTTTATCGATTGATGACCATAAATCTTCAAAGGTTAGGCACGCCTGCATTTCCCCGAGTCTTGTTTGAGAACTTAATTCGCGAATATCCAAACCAGGTAGACCTCACCGTTGTTTATGCTGGGGATAAAGCAGTAGCCGGAGGGATGTCGTTCTTCTTTCGCGACTGGACACAACCTTACTACATCGGATCATTGGACGAAGCCAAAGCACTGGCAGCCAACAATTTTCTGTGGTGGCAATTGATCAAGCAAGGCGCCGAGAAGGGTTGCTCGGTGTTCGACTTTGGCAGAAGCAAGAATGACTCTGGCAATTTCGACTTTAAGAAGAAATGGAATCCGCGGATCGAACCCCTAAAGTACCAAGTCCGGTTGTTCGGGCGCACTTCGCTGCCGAATAATTCACCAACAAATCCGAAATTCGAACGGGTATCAAACGTCTGGAAAAGAATGCCGCTCTCATTGACACGAACCATCGGCCCTCGAGTGGTGCGCTGGTTTCCGTAAAGTGTTGCTTTGCCACGCCGGCCTGTTAAAGACCGCGGTGAGCGCCAGTTGTCATGGATACACAAATACAATACGAGACGACCGGCCTGTCATCAGCAGCGACGTCGAAGGTTGCAATCAAACCAGCGCCCTCCGATCGCTTGCGGATTCTCCATGTGATTCCTCGTTTTGGGATGGGCGGCACGGAACATGGCGTGCTGAAAATCATCAATGGGCTTGCAGGAGCAGAATTCGAGCAGCGGATTTGTGCGGTGCGAGGGATAGACACGGCGTTTGCCAGCCAGATGAATGTCACGGCCAACACCTACTCAGCCGGAACTCCAAGCCCTGGCTTTCAATTTCCCTTGTTTCGGTTGGCAAAGATCATGAGGGACTTCCGTCCTCACATCGTCCATACAAGAAATTTTGGAGCTTTGGAAGGCGTCGCAGCTGCGCGCCTGGCTCGAGTACCTGTGGCAATCCACAGCGAGCACGGTTACGAACTAGAGATCATGGGAGGGCTTCCCCTCCGCAGACGCTTACTCTGTCGCGTGTTGTTCGCGATGACCGATGCGGTCTTCACTGTCACAGGCGACTTGCGGAATTACCACGCAAAACAATCTTGGTTTGCACCAAACAAAATCTCGGTGATTCATAATGGAGTGAGTACGGAGAGGTTTTCTCCACTTCCGGAGAATGTGCAAAACACCCGGGAAGCCCTTGGTATTCCGCTGGATCGAGTCGTCGTGGGGAGCGTGGGGCGCCTGGTACCGATCAAGGACCACGCCACACTGCTCCGTGCGGCGGAACTTCTCCTGAGACAAGGCAAGAATATTCACGTGTTGCTGGTCGGCTCAGGGCCGGAACTGGCAGGGCTGAAGGCGCAAGCCATGGCATCTTCAGAATTGGCCGCGCGCACATCGTTTACAGGCTCCTCGGACAATGTACCCGAGTTGCTCAATGCGATGGATGTCTTTGTGCTTCCGTCCATCAACGAGGGTATGTCGAATACTCTATTAGAAGCGATGTCTTGCGGCCTGCCCGTTGTGGCCACCAGGGTTGGCGGAAACACCGAACTCGCGGAGGAAGGTCGTTCTGGCCATCTCTTTCCGGCGCGCGACGTTCACGCTTTATCGGCAATTCTGGAGCGGTTGGTTAGCGCCCCTGAGATTCGGACAGTATTTGGGAGAGCAGCGCGACTGCGGGCGCTTGAACAATTCAGCTTGGTAGGAATGATCGAACGGTACCGCGATCTCTATTTGAGACTCGCGTCACTTCGCGGGTTCGGGAAAAGGGACTGAGGAACGCTCATGTGCGGCATCTGCGGCATCGTGGAATTCGGGCGACAAAGCGACATTCCTCGCGACATCGTGCACAGAATGAATCAGACCATGATTCATCGGGGGCCCGACGATGGAGGTGTTTTCGTTGGACCTGGTGTCGGTCTAGGCCATCGCCGGCTAAGCATCATAGACCTTGCGGGCGGACACCAGCCGATGTCAAACGAAGACGGAACGATATGGGTCCTGCTCAACGGAGAGATTTACAACTATCCAGAGTTACGGGCCGAACTGTTGCAACGGGGGCACAAGTTTGCGACAAAGTCCGATACCGAGGCAATTGTTCACCTTTATGAGGACCTTGGGGAAGGATGTTTTGCAAAACTTCGAGGTATGTTTTCGATTGCGATCTGGGATTCTCGATGCAGAAAACTTGTGTTGGCTCGAGATCGCGTCGGGAAAAAACCGCTGTTCTATGCCGCTGACCGCGAGCGCATCCTGTTTGGATCAGAACTGAAAGCATTGCTTGCGGGCGATTCGCTCTCACGCAAGATGGACGAACAGGCACTCTCGGACTACTTCTCGTTTGGCTACATTCCGGCTCCTAAAACAATTTATCGCTCGGTGCGAAAGGTGATGCCTGGCCACTATCTTGTCGCCGCGGCGGACGGTACGCGCGAGACGTGCTACTGGGACCTTTCGTTTGCTAACGTTCGGCAACAGAGCGAAGAGGAATGGGGCGAACAACTTCGCCACGAAATTTGCGAAGCAACACGAGTCCGCCTGATGAGCGATGTGCCGCTTGGGGCATTCCTCAGCGGAGGCATAGATTCTTCTTCCGTTGTGGCCATGATGAGCCATCTCATGAAGCGGGCGGTTACTACGTGTTCAATCGGTTTCCAGGAAGAGAAATACAACGAATCGGAATACGCCCGGCAAGTGTCCACACTTTTCTCGACGGAGCATCACGAGGAAATCGTGGAACCAAACGCCATGGACATAGTGGACAAGCTTGCGTGGCACTATGATGAGCCCTTCGCGGATTCGTCGGCTATACCCACATACTACGTCTCGAAGATCGCGCGGAGCCAAGTCACTGTCGCGCTTGGAGGGGACGGCGGCGACGAGAGTTTTGCCGGGTACAGACGTTATAAGCTCGACTACTACGAAAACAGACTGCGCAGCCACGTTCCAGCGGCGTTGCGCCGGGGCTTATTTGGGCCTTTAGGACGCTGGTACCCAGCTATGGCGTGGGCGCCAAGGATCTTTCGAGCTAAGGCAACATTTGAAAGTCTGTCCCGTTCTCCGTTGGAAGGCTATTTTAATTCGATCTCCTACTTCCGCCCGAATGATAAAGCACGCCTGTTTACTGCGGATTTTCGCAAACAATTGGGCGCGTATGATTCCTTGGATCTGTTTCGACACTATTATGATCAGGCCGACACCGAGGACCCGCTTTCGAAAATTCAGTACGTGGATATCAAGACGTATCTGACCGACGACATCCTCACGAAGGTTGATCGAGCAAGCATGGCCGTGTCACTCGAAGTTCGCGCACCATTGCTCGACCACAAACTCTTGGAGTTCGCTGCTTCCATGCCGAGTTCACTCAAGCTGCGAAATGGTACCGGCAAATACATTTTGAAGAAGTCGTTGGAGCCGGTACTGCCACGTAACATTCTTTATCGCCCCAAGCAAGGTTTCGCAATTCCCCTAGACGTTTGGTTTAGGCGGGAGCTGAAGGAACTGGCGGAGTCGATTATTGTCAAGACCGAGGATGGGATCCTGGACAGAAATTTTCTGACAAAAATATGGAATCAACACCAGAAGAGTCTGTATGACCGGTCGGCACTTTTGTGGTCGGTGTTGATGTTTCGCAAATGGCGTCAAACATTTTGTGCCTAGAGGAGTGGGATGAGCGGTATCTGCGGGATTTGTGAAGCAGGACGAGAGTGGCGCCCCGAGAATATCGGACCGATGCTGCAGGCGCTGCGGCTTTCAGGGGATTCGGACCTGGCTCCGATCGCACGCCGTTCGGTGGGTCTGGGGGTTAGCCGGGGCTGGGATTTCCAACAGACTTGCGTCCTGAACGGCGTCTATGCGGCCGTGGACGCGGATCTAATCGATTTGCAGCCTGTGGCTGATGCATTGTCGCTCACACCGGATACTGTGGCTCGCTTACCTGTTGCCGAGTTGATCGCCCGCCTGTACCTGAAGGAAGGACCGGACTTTGTCAAACGGTTGCACGGAGCGTTCTCTCTCGCTCTGTGGGACGAGAAGACAGCAAAGCTGCTCCTCGCGATTGATCGTTTGGGTTTAAAGAGCCTTTACTGGCGCCGCGAAGGAGCACGACTGCTGTTTGCTTCTCGGTTAGGTGGCATTCGTGCTGTGCAGTCAACGCCGCCCGAAGCAAATCCCACTGCCGTGATGCAATTTCTCTTGTTCGCCTGCGTCCCCGCGCCACTTGCTAGTGACCAAGGCACCGAAAAGCTCCGTCCCGGGACTCTGATGATTTTTAGGGATGGAGTTATGGCTGAGTCGCAGTACTGGGATGCTGAGTTTCCCGAGAGTCGCGATGCAAACGTTGCGGATTGGGCACGAGACCTGCAAGCGAATCTGCGCGCCGCTGTACACCGTCACCTTGAAGGATGTTCTCCCTCCGATACGGGATGTTTCCTGAGCGGCGGGACAGACAGCAGCTCAGTTGTGGCGTTCGCAAGTGAGAAACACAACCCGACAAAGAGTTTCTCAATCGCGTTCGAAGAGGCAGGATTCAGCGAAATCGATTTCGCCAGGACAGCGGCTACTTCTTTTCATACCGAACACTTCGAGAAGTTTTTGGTTCCGCAGGATGCATCTGAAATTATCGACAAGATATTCGACTATTACCATGAACCATTTGCGAACTCCTCGGCAATTGGCTCCTATTACTGTGCGGCCCTCGCGCGCGATCACGGTGTCGGAACACTCCTTGCGGGCGACGGTGGTGACGAACTATTCGCCGGAAACGAGCGCTATGCGTTCGACAAGCGCTTTGCGCTGTACCAGCACGTACCGGAATGGCTACGAACCGGGCTGATCGAGCCGCTGGTGAATCTGCTCCCGAACAATGACACGAGATGGAGCCTGCCACGACGATACGTCCGCCGTGCAAACATTCCCAATCCGAAGCGCATTCTCTCCTACGGTTTTTTCCTGAGCTTGCCCCCAGAAGAGATCTTCGAGGACGGTTTTTTGCAGAAGGTGGGAAAGGATTCCTGGCTGCGGATACCTGAAGGGCACTTTGCGAGGGCCAAAGCACACAGCGAGTTGAATCGCATTCTCTATCTGGACTTGAAGATGACGCTGGCTGACAACGACATCCGTAAGGTTTCGGGAACAGCAGAACTTGCAGGGGTGAACGTCCGCTACCCGTTGCTCGATGACCGCTTAGTGGAGTTCGCAGGTAGAGTTCCAGCATCTCTGAAACTGAGAAGATTCGAGAAACGCTACATCTTTAAGCAGGCGATGAAAGGCATCCTGCCAGACAAGATCCTATACAAGAAGAAGCACGGCTTTGGGGTTCCTGTTGCGCAATGGCTGCTTGAAAATCCCCGCATGAGAAGCCTGATGCAAGACATACTGAATGATTCCCGGACACAGCAGCGCGGGTACTTTCGCAAGGATTTCTGCACAAAGCTGATGCGTTTGCACAAAGCGCAACCGAACTATTACGGCGAAATCGTATGGTATTTCGTAGCGCTGGAGATCTGGCATCGGAAACACCTGGAGCGTTCGCGCGAGATCGTAAATGTCAGCTGAACTCTCATCCAAAATTACCGTTTCAAGAAGCCCACGTACTCGCCGTCTGGCCGGGTTCAGGGAACGTGTAAGGCGGTCCGTCATCAATATCATGTATCAGGTTGGACTTGTGCGATTCGTCGAGCGAGTGGCAAGGAGGTTTGAATTGAGACGCTCGACGGGTTCACGCCTGCCAAGCGCCCGCCGACGCATCACACCGAAGTTCGCTATCCTCTGCTACCACCGCGTAGGCACCGACGGAGTCCCGCTGTTCTCCCGTCTCAAGCCGAATGAGTTTGAATCCCAGATGCGCTACCTGAAGAAGCATTATCGAGTCGCTTCTCTCGACCAACTTTGCCGCGAATTGCAGGAAGCTAGACTCGTCGAACCAACCGTGGCAGTGACCTTTGATGACGGATATCGTGATCTTTATACGCAGGCGTTTCCCGCTCTACAAAAGTACGGAATTCCCGCAACGATTTATTTGATCGGCCGTTGCATGGAGACAGGCGAACCACCCTGGTATGACCGAATCTTCGTGGCTGTAAAGAATGCCCCTGGTAACACACTTGAAGTCCAATTAGATCAGTTGAGGCGATTCGAGCTCGGTCCGGCGGAGGTTCGTCTTCAGATTGCGTGGCAGATCGTTTGTTATCTCCGCACTATAGCAGACCCCTCCCGGCGAGCCTGGTGCGCCAAGTTTGAGCAGGTCCTCCCGGTGCAACCCGCTGAACTTGCGGAACGCATGCTCACCTGGGATCAGGTTCGCGAGATGCAAAAAGGCGGTGTGCTTTTTGGCGCCCACACCATGTCTCATCCTGCCGTGAGCCAACTAGATCCATCTGATTTTGACGAAGAATTGGTGAAGTCAAGGCGGTTGCTGGAAGAACGATTGGGTGTTCCCGTAGCTGATTTCGCTTATCCTTTCGGCAAACCCTCCGACACTAACTCAGTCGCCGAAGAATTCCTGGTTCGCTCTGGCTATCGCTCCGCGGTGACAACCGTGGAGGGGTACAATCAGCCAGCCACGAATCCATTTCGCTTGCGGCGAATACAAATCGACGATAGCGTTTCGATGGCTTCTTTCGCGCTTACCCTTGGACGACTCTTCCTGGAATCTCCAGACCCCCTAAAAAGTACCGACGGAATGGATGACTTTAGTATGCAAGTACAACAGCGCCGGTGTGAGGTCTAGCGACCGATGCGCGATTTTCTCGTATTGGCAATCATTCTTGGGTCGGTGCCGATCTGTTTTGTGAATCCTTATTTTGGCACTCTGATGTATGTTTGGGTGACCTACTTCAATCCTCATCGATTCGCCTGGTCTTATGCACACGATTTCCCGGTTGCCATGACCATCGCGGCGCCCACGCTCGCCGGCCTCTTGTTTGCCAAAAAGTCGTTGCGCTCCCTATTGACAGTAGAGAGTGTGCTCTTGCTGCTCCTTTTGTTGTGGTTCTTTATCTCTTACGTCCACGCTCAAGGGATTCCACTGTTCGCTGGCAACATGATCGATGCCAAGTATGAAATGAGCCATATCAGCAAGCTGATTCTGTTTACGTTCGTCATGGTCTTGCTCATCTTCACAAGAGAAAGGCTTCGAGGAATCATGCTTGTGACGGCTGGCAGCTTAGGGCTATTGGCCGTGAAGAGCGCTTTATTTGGGCTGAGAACCGCGGGCGAGTCTCGAGTTTGGGGCCCGCCTGACTCTTTTCTATCAGATAACAACGCTTTTGGTCTGGCACTCAATATGACCCTTCCACTCCTGTTTTTCTTGGCGCGTCAGGAAAAGGCGCGCTGGCTCAAGATTTCACTCTGGATCGCTTTCGGCTGCACGCTACTTGTAATTTTGCTGACTTATTCTCGTGGCGCCCTGCTTGGTCTATTCGCAGTCCTCACCGCAATCATGTTGAAGTCTCGCCACAAGTTCGTCGGTCTGGCTTTTCTTGCTGCTGCGGCTCTACTGGTTTTGAGCTTTGCGCCCGACGCCTGGATGGACCGTATGGGCCGCTTCATGCATGGCAACCTGGACACCTCGGCGGACGAGAGGCTCGTTTCTTGGGGAACTGCTTGGAATCTCGCGCAAGACTATCCAATAACAGGCGGTTCTTTCGATGCCCTTCCAAATGTCCAAGTATTCCAACGCTACGAACCGAGACCCCTACCTCTGGGGCATCCGTCGAGCGGCCCTCACAGCATCTATTTTCAACTGCTGGGTGACCAGGGCTTCGTCGGGCTCGGTCTATTCTTGCTTTTGATTGGTTCTTGCTACTGGACTCTTTGGAGACTGCGCCGAGCCGCTCGACGTTTGGCCTCCGCGAGGTATCTGATCGACTATGCCCACATGGTGGAAGTGTCCATACTGGCGTTCATGGTGAGCGGAGCTTTCCTGGGGTTTGTTTATCTTGATGTGATTTATCAAATGATTGGATTCGTAATCATCCTGAAAGTCCTCTACCGCAGGGAATTGGCGGCCGACCTAACGAGACCCCGGCTCGACGAACCTGCAGCAGTCGACCACGCACATCCAGAAGAGGCGGTCTTAGCATGATTTCACGGCCAGCAGTGGCGCAACGAATGAGAAATCTGATTGGACCTTGGCGTCCCTCCGGCGCACGACCATTATTCGCGCTTAGATACTTCGGTTGGGCTGCCCTGTTGGTTCTGTCAATGTTTCCCTGCCAGGCCACTGGTCAATCCTGGAATTGGACCACGGAAGACGTCGACGCTCAGGCGGAAAGTACTTCGATTGTTGCGGACTCTGAGGGCAACCTGCATCTCAGCTACTATGCGGCGACGGGTGGCATGTTGAAATACGCCTTCCGGGCCGCGTCAAACGGGAAATGGTTCAACATGCCGCTCGAGCATGGACTCGGCTTCATGTTGACGAGAATCACGGTGGATTCTGATTTGAACCCGCACATTTGCTACACGCCGCACACCTTGAAGTATGCCCATTGGGACGGGAGTAAATGGCACATGCAGCCGGTCGACCCGGGCAGCGGGGTTGTCGGATTCTGGTGCTCTATTCGAGTGTCGCCCGCCGGCGAGCCACAAATTTCGTGGTATCTGGAAAGTGGAACCTATTTTCGGTATGCGATCCTGAAGGATGGCGTCTGGGCAGCACAATCCATCGAAGGCGGCGGTGGCGCTTTGCCCGGCAAATGGAACTCTATGACCCTGGACGCCCATAATAATGCCCACCTGTCCTACACCTGGTTTCCGACCGGCCAGTTGAAATATACGGCGTTCAATGGAAAAAACTGGAACACGCAACTGATCGATTCTCCAAACGACAGCCCTGGGGGGCAGAGAGGAATGGGGTCCTCATTGATTCTCGACGGACATGGGAATCCGTTGATTAGCTATTACGACGAGCAATCCCTAAGGTTGGCAAGATACGTCGATGGGAAGTGGAAAAAAGAAATCGTCGAGGAGCTCCCGCCATTTGGCCAGTTCAGTTGGAGAAACTTTCGGAGTTCAATGGTCCTGGATTCCACGGGCGCGCTTCACATCGTATTTGAGAGCCTGAAAGGGTTGGAGCACATTTGGTGGGATGGCAGTCAATGGCGGCCTCAACTTCTTCTGCCTTCGCTTGGTGCCACGTATTTCGATAACAGTATGACGATCGACAAAAATGACAACCTATTTGTCAGTTACAAGGATCCCGTGGACGGATCATTGAAAGTTTTGGTTGGCAAGAAAAAGCCAGCGGCAGCTACCACTTCTGCACAGAAGGAAAAGCTTCCTTAACCCTCATGCATGAACGAATCACCACTTCCAAAGCGGACCAGGAATCTCGCTGCAAAGGCGAGCGATGAAAGATCTGACTCTTGAGACGGTATTTTGGATATCCGCTGTCTTGGTGGCGTACGTCTATCTGCTCTATCCGGCGCTCATGTGCTTGCTCGCGAAAGGATTCGGACGCCAACATATCGTTAATGACCAGATTCGGCCCAAAGTCACCCTTCTGGTTTCAGCGTTCAACGAAAGAGGCGTGATTGGTAATAAGATAGAGAATAGTCTTGCTCTCGATTATCCACCGGAACATCTTGAAATCATTGTGGTGTCAGACTGTTCGGACGATGGGACAGACGAAATTGTCGGTTCCTACGCAGCTCGAGGCGTTCGGTTGGTTCGTCAGAATAAGAGGCTTGGGAAGGCGGCGGGCCTGAACCTGGGAGTGGCCCAGAGCACTGGCGAAATCATTGTCTTTTCGGATGCAAACGCAATTTATCAAAGTGATGCCATCCTTCAGTTGGTTCCACACTTCTCCGATCCATCCATAGGATACGTCGTAGGAAACGCAAAATACGTGGAGACGGCGGGACAGACAGCCTCGGCGCAATCGGAAGGCTTCTATTGGAAGATGGAAACCCAACTGAAGCACATGGAGTCTCAATTCGGCTCGGTCGTCGGAGGTGACGGCGCCATTTATGCAATTCGGAAAGAACTGTTCCTGCCCCTGCTAGCCACTGATATCAATGATTTCCTCAACCCCCTTCAAATCGTCGCGCGTAACTACCGGGGCGTATACGAACCAGCGGCCGTCTGTTTCGAGGAAGCCGGTGAAAGCTTCCAAAAAGAATTTCGAAGAAAGGTGCGTATCATCAGTCGCAGCCTGAACGCGATTCGGCGCGAGCCGCGCGTCATTCTTCCTTGGATTCAGCCGCGGCACTGGCTGGCACTTGTCTCGCACAAGCTTCTACGTTGGTTTGCGCCCTTTTACTTGATTTTCTTGATCGTTTCGAGCGGCTTGCTCTCTAATTTGCGGATTTACAATGTGTTCTTCTGGCTTCAGCTTATTTTCTATGCAATGGCCATCGCCGGATGGCTCCTGGAGAAACGGACTGGCATCCCGAAGTATCTCTATTTGCCCTATTACTTCTGCGTGGTGAACGCGGCATCTTTGCTCGGGATCTTCCGGTTCCTTACGGGCACGCTTTCGCCGACCTGGGAGACAATTCGCGAAACACCGCCTGCACCAAAAGCGGATGTACATTTTGCTGGCAAGGATTCCTGAGCCTTGTCCGTTCGAATTCTTCATGTACTGGACCATTCCTGGCCCGTACTTGACGGCTACAGCAATCGAAGCCGAAGCCTTATCGCCGCGCAGAAGAGCCTCGGATGGCATCCTGCTGTCGTTACAAGTCCATTGCACAATCTTGATGACCTTCAAGCTCAGGATCTCGTGTTGGACTCCGTCAATTACTTTCGCGTTCCGTCAAGTCCCTCTTGGACCTGGAAAGCAATTCACCGCAGGTGGCCGGGCCTCCGAGAATTCGGGGTCGTGAGTCTCCTCGAAAAGACCCTGAGTCGAATTCTAGCAAGAGAGAAATTTGATTTGATTCATGCGCACTCGCCGGCCCTTTGTGGACTCGCGGCATCCCGTGTCGCAGCGGCTGCCGGCGTCCCATTTGTGTATGAAATTCGCTCTTTCTGGGAAGACGGCCTGCCCCAGAAGCCAACATCCTTGCGTTACAGACTCACAAGATTTCTTGAAACGCATGTAGCCAAACATGCAAACGCCGTAGTTGGCATTGCGCGACCGATTCTCAAAGACCTCGCGTCGCGCGGTATTCCCGATCAAAAGTTATTTCTCGTGCCGAATGGAGTGGACATTGCTCGCTTCGCGCCAAGAGAGTACGACCGGGCGCTCGCCAAGGAACTCAACTTGGAGGACACTCCAACACTAGGATTTATAGGAACTTTTTTCCCCTGGGAAGGAGTGTCGTGGCTGGTACAAGCTACGGCGGCGCTGCATGCGCGTGGGGTTCTCTCCAAGCTTCTCATCATCGGTGACGGTGCCGAGGCTGATGCGGTCCGCGCCGCCATCCAGCAAGAGCAAGCCGAGGGCTTTGTTTCTTATTTGGGCCGCGTCCCGCACGAAGATATCGAGAGGTACTACTCCATCCTCGACGTCTTGGTTTACCCGAGACGAAGTTCGCGCATTACGGAGATGGTTACTCCGCTCAAGCCGCTTGAAGCTATGGCGCTCGGAAAGGCAGTGCTGGGAAGCGACGTGGGCGGGATTCGGGAATTGATCGAACCCGAAACAACTGGGTTGCTGTTTGCATCAGGCGAGATCGACGATTTCTGCCGCCAAGCCACCCGCTTGTTGCAGGATGAGAATCTGCGCTCCGTAATGGGGAAGAATGCAAGAGCTAGAGTCTGCGCCGAAAGAGACTGGGCAACTGTCACCGAGCGGTATCGCAAGGTCTATGAATTCGCAATGACCACGTCGTTAGAAAGACGATGATGAAGAACGGCCTGACCATTGATTTGGAAGATTACTATCACGTAAGCGCGTTTAGCTCCAGCAATCCACAGGATGACTGGGGTTCGCGCCAGAGCCGCGTTGAACGGAACACTCATTTGTTACTGGACTGGTTGGATGACGCTGGTTGCAAAGCGACATTCTTTACTTTGGCTTGGGTGGCCAAGCATTTCCCCCAACTCGTCCGGCATGTTGCCGAGCGCGGACATGAGGTCGCTTGTCATAGCCTCCGCCACCGCACAGTGTACAAGATGTCTCCCGAAGAGTTTCGAGAGGATACACACGAGGCAAAGCTGCTTCTGGAAGATTCCAGCGGCTCGCCCGTAAATGGCTATCGTGCTCCGAGCTTCTCCATTACCCGAGAATCACTCTGGGCTCTCGAGATTTTGGTCGAGCTAGGGTTCCGCTTTGATTCCAGTATTTTCCCGGTTAAACACCCCAACTATGGTATCCCTGATGCTCCGCGACATCCCCATCGGATCCGCACTGCTAGTGGGTCGATCGTCGAATTCCCCATGACCACCCTCGAGTTTGGCAGGCGCCGGTCGCCCTTCGGAGGCGGTGCCTATTTTCGTTTACTCCCGTATTGGTATACACGCTCGGTTATCAATCTACTCAATCGTAGGGAGAATCTTCCAGTCTGCGTGTACATCCACCCCTGGGAAATTGATCCGGAACAACCGAGGATGAATGGAAGCCTTACTGCGCAAATCCGTCACTATGTCGGCCTCCGAGGCACGCCTCTGAAGTTCAAGAAACTGATTCACGATTTTGAGTTTTGTCCCCTGGGTAGCCTGGTCGACGACGTCAACTCCGCCTAAATCTTGCGCCGAGTGCGCGAGGTCGACGGCCGCAAGCAAATTGTCAGGCGCTTACCCCTGAGCCGGTGCACGCCCCAAGAGGGTAGCAAAGCGCTGTGAGTACTCGGTGCGCTGCTCGGGTTCGAGGCAAACCAGCCAATACCCAATGGCTGCCAGCGGGAGTATACCGGCTACTTGTAAGAAGAAAATAACTAGAGTCGTTGCAGGCAAATAATGTTCGAACGAAAAGGTTGCGATCGCAAAGGGAAGAACCGCAATGCCTGGGCGGACCCAGGCAGATACAGCGTAACTGAGAGGATCGATCTGCAGAGTCCGCCGGATGTACCAGGGCCAGAAGATCAAACTAGACATGAAATTCGGAATCACCGTGCCCCAGGCCACGCCAAGGATGCCGAGGGTTCCGCGCACCCACAGAATGCTGAGACACAAATTAAGGAGACCTTCGAGCAGCAGGGCTGGTACCAAAGGTTTGTGCTTGCTGAGGCCCAGCATGGTTCCGGCGGCCACGGAATTGGATGCCCAAAACAATAGTGCGAGAGAAAGCACCCAAAGCACTTTGCCTGAGAGCTCCGCGTACGGCGGCCCCATCCAGAGTCCTATGAAGTTGCTTCCCCTTAACATGAATGTCAACGCAATTGGCAGCACCACCATAGAACCGGTGCGGCTACTGAACAACACCATCTGCTGCAACTGCTTCTGATCTTGCCGCGCCTCGATCGAACTTGCCAGGGGCGTCATGGTTTGGGAGATGCCCGACACTAGCGTCCGCGTATACTCGGTCAGATTCCCCGCGATCACATAGAAGGTCACCGCCGAGACCGGCAGGAACGCACCGATGACTATGTTGTCCGTTGCATAAATAAGACTGCCGCTGACGTGCAGAAGGAACGAGAACACGCTGAAGGAAAAGATCAGCTTCATGCCTGTCTTGCTTGCTTGCGACAGCCGTATCTTCAGTTGAGGATAATAGTGACGCGCCAGAAAGACATTGGAAGCCCATCTGAGTGCCGTAAAGCCCAATTGCACGAATGCAAGCGTGACAATCCCATAGCCGGCATGCAGCGCCGCAATTATCGCTCCCGCACGCAAAAGGTTGAGTGAAATCTCAATACTGTTCGTAACGTCGAAGCGCTGCAAACCAACGAGGATTCCCCCATAGACTCCATTCACCAATGAAATCGCGATACTCAGGCCGGTCAGGAGCAAGACAATGCGTGCTGACTCTAAATATGCCGCAGGAATTCTCATTCGATCCACTACAACGGCGGCAAAGATAGCCGATGCAAGCAGGGCTATCAGCCCTGCTGTGGCGAAAATTACAATCGCCGATGAGGCTAAGTTGCTCGCCCGGTCGTGATCATCCTGTGCATGGAATTTCGCCACATATCGGGTAACTGCTCCCCTGACTCCCAAGTCCAGCAGTCCGAGGTATCCGGTCAGAGACAGAATAACTGTCCAAACCCCGTATCCCGTATCTCCCAGATGATGTACGACATATGGCGAAACGAAAAAATTCACCGCCATCGCGAGGACGTACGCACCCCAGTTCGAAAGTACGTTCCGAACGACACCGGCCTTCTTCAGGGGCGATTTGGGCACAACTTGTGTCTCAGCAGTTTGAGCAGGCATATACGCTGGGAGTCCCCTATTGTATCGCATTTCCGGGGCCATTAGGGCTGCTGAAAAGGCTCGCCAAGTCTATGAAAAATATTACTTTACACCTCTCTTGACAAGCGTAGCCAGCCCGATTCCGCCGCACTCCATCACGTTGGGCAAAACACTACCACATTTGGGAAGCTGCGAGAGACTCCGGGCAAAATGCAGCGAAGGGTACCGCCGCGTAAGCCATTGCATATAAAAGACTTAATTCTTGTACCGGACTGCAGATTTTGGCTACGATCGTGCATCCCATCCTGCTGAACAGGCGTGGGCACCTGCCAGTAACAATTACAAATGCCCAAATCGGTTTGAAATGGCTTGGGAACCGCCTATCGTTGTAAGAAAGTACGAAAGATCGTCGGCGGCCTAGTCCTCCTTCTATCTTTAGAGAAAAATTGGAAAACAAGCCACAGCCACTTCCTCGGAGACAAGGCAGTATGTCCACGGCTCGAAAAGTTCCTTCGATTGACGACCAGCGACAGTTTTGGGACTGGCACTGGCAGAATTGGGAAGATCGCAAGGTCTTGAATGCTTGGACCGAGCGCCGGGCTCAAGAGATTCTAGGGCTGATACGCGGCCTGGATCTCGTCAAACCTCGCATCTTAGATCTCGGTTGTGGTCGCGGTTGGTTCACCGAGCGTCTTGCGGATCTCGGCGAAGCACACGGGATTGACCTCTCCCCCGACGGCATTGCTGCCGCCCAGGCTCGCCGCCCAGACATTAAGTACCAGGCCGGAAACATTTATCAATCGAATCTTCCCGAGGATTTCTTTGATGTCGTCGTTTCCCAGGAAGTCATAGCACATGTCGAGGATCAGGCGATGTACGTCGAATTTGCGGCGGACGCCTTGAAAGTCGGCGGCTACTTTATCATCACCACCGGAAATAAGTGGGTCATGGATCGACTTGGAAACGTGGGCTGGAACGTTCAGCCTCCTCAGCATATCGCTCATCAACTGAGCCGTCCTCAACTGAAGAAAATGCTTGCTCCGCGCTTTAAGGTTCTCAAGAGTTCCACCATTATCCCGCATGGTAGCCTCGGCCTCCTGCGTTTCCTTAATTCATACAAGCTTAATTCCGCCGCGCGTTTGATAATGTCGCAGCAAAAAATCGACGAACTAAAAGAGCGTGCTGGTCTTGGTTGGCAAATGATCTTTCTGGCAAGAAAAGAACGCTAAGAGGCTTCTTCTTTGAAAATAACTCATCCCCTGGAGAATTTCTTTGTCGTCTGAAGTTCAGAAAAGGATTGGTGTTTTCAGCCATGGCGGTACGAAGAACCTGGGCGACGAGGCCCTCCTAGCCGCCGTCGTTCAAAACGTCCGGCTGCGTGCACCCAACTCGCAGATCATCGGCTTTACTATCAATCCCCAAGACACGCAGAGTCGTCATGGCATTCCTGCTTATCCGATCCGGCAATTTTCTCCTGCGTTGCCAGTGAAGGATACTGGTGCTTCCGAGCCGACTCTGGTGTCCTCCGCTTCCACTGGCCAGGCAATGCCTGCGCGCTCCGGTTTAAAGGCCAAACTGAAATCCATTCCTGGTCTTCCAGCAATCCTTCAGGGTCTTCGCCGCCTCCTCGAACTCGCTCCCGTGGTGCTCGCTGAGCCAAAGTTCCTCTTCGACTCCTACCGCCGCTTGAAGGGCGTCGATCTCCTCCTGGTTGCTGGCTCTCAGCAATTGAACGACGGATACGGCGGCGCATGGGGTTTTCCTTATACGCTTTACAAATGGACTTGGCTGGCCAAACTGACGGGAACAAAAGTCGCCATACTTAGTGTCGGAGCTGGCCCCATCAATTCATCGCTAAGTAAGTGGTTCTTCAGGCGGGTTCTCAACAGAGTGAATTACCGGTCTTATCGTGACGCGATCTCTAGTCGCCTGATGGAGAGTCTCAGGATTAAGGGCGACCACCCCGTTCTTCCTGACCTCGTCTACAGTCTCCAGTTGCCCACGCCGAAGCCAGCGCCTGCGAGTGCCGCACGCGTCGTGGTCGGAACGAATCCAGTTCCCTTCTTCGACGGAAGGTATTGGCCGACTCCTGATCCGTCACGATATGACGATTATGTTCGGAAATTTGCAAAATTCGCAGAATGGCTGGACAAAAGCGGGCATTCCGTCCTGTTTTTCCCGACTCAGGTCCGCGCAGACTCATTGACCATTAACGATATTCGGCAGGCGATGAACGGTTCGGGCAATTCACCGAACCTTCTCGCTGGCCAGAAGATTCAGGGACTCGAAGATCTGGTTTCCGAGATTGAGCGAGCCGATTTGGTGATCGCCAACCGCTACCACGGCATTTTGATCTCTCTGATGATGAACAAGCCGGTCCTGGGTGTCGCCTATCACGAAAAGAGCCGCGCTCTTCTCGCGCAGGCTGGCCAGGATGAATTTGTCCTCAACATCGCAGACTTCAAGACCGAAGACTTGATCGAGCGATTCCAGGCTCTGGAGGCCAACGCGCCGGCTATCAAAAAACAGATCGCGGAGCGCATGGCACCTTTGCGCAAGGCTCTTGATGAACAGTACGACACCGTACTTTCCCTTATTGGCGTTCAGCCCAGTCAATCGCGGGCAAACTGATATCTCAAGCATGCGATTTACGGAAACTAAAGTGAAAGGCGCATTTCTCATCGACCTCGATCCCAGAAGCGACAACCGTGGCTTTTTTGCGCGTTCTTGGTGCACGAACGAGTTCAAAGAGCGCGGCCTCGTCTCTCATATCGCCCAGATAAACGTTGCCGCAACGCTAATGAGCGGTTCCGTCCGTGGTCTGCACTTCCAAACTTCCCCGCATGAGGAAGCCAAGACTGTACGATGCACTCGTGGCGCGGTTTATGACGTCGTGGTGGATTTGCGTCCTTCATCGCCAACCCACAAGGCTTGGGCCGGCTTTGAGCTTTCGGCTGATAATCACAAAATCCTGTACATCCCGGAGGGCTGTGCTCACGGCTATCAAACTCTCGTTGACGACGCAGAGATCGAATATCTAACAAGCACCGCTTACACACCCGCTTCTGCTCGCGGCGTTCGCTTTAATGATCATGCTTTTGGAATTGAATGGCCGCTTCCGGTCAGTGTGATTTCTGACGCCGATCGCTCTTGGCCTGACTATGCAACTGCGATGGCTTAGCTGGATACCTTGACACTTCTACGGAGCCCCTATGGTTATTGTTGATGTAGCCCTCGAAAAAAGAGAAAAGCAAGGCAGGCCAATCCGCGTCGGCATTGTCGGCGCCGGTTATATGGGTCGCGGGATTGCCAATCAGTTGCTCAAACCCCCCGTTGGCATCCGTCTCGCCGCCATCTCCAACCGCACCATTTCAAAAGCGCAACAGGCTCTCTACGACGCCGGTGTCCATCAATATCAAACTCCGAGCACCGTCGCCATGCTGGATGCTGCGATTTCCCGCGGTGAAGTCTCCATCACAGATGATCCCAATTTGCTCTGTGATTCCTCCAACATTGACGTAATCATTGACGCCACAAGCGACCTTGAACTGGGGGCCCACGTCGTCGTTCGCTCCCTGGAGAACAAGAAGCACGTGGTTCTTCTCAATGCTGTACTCGACGCCACGGTCGGCCCGATTCTCAAGACCTACGCTGATCGCAACAACGTCGTGATCACTTACACCGATGGTGATGAACCCGGCGTGGCCGTCAATCTCTTCCGCTTTGTGAAAACCATTGGCTTCAAGCCCGTTGCCGCGGGCAATCTGAAGGGATTGCTCGACCCCTATCGGACTCCAGAAACCCAAAAGGCCTTCGCGGAGCGCGTTAACCAAACGGCTGCAATGATTACGTCTTTCGCGGACGGCACCAAGTTATCCATGGAGTGCACCATTCTGGCAAATTCTACGGGCCTAGGTGTCGGCAAGCGCGGCATGTATGGACCAAAGTGCGCCCACGTCAAAGAAGCCGTTAATCTCTTTCCAGAAGATAAGCTCCTCAATGGTGGGATAGTCGATTTTCTGATTGGCGCAGAGCCGCACACCGGCGTTTTTGTCATCGGCTACAGCAAGGATCCCGTCAACGCGCAATACATGAATTTCTTCAAGATGGGCGATGGTCCGTTCTATCTCTTCTATACGCCATTTCATCTTCCGCAGGTCCAGGTGATTCCCACGATCGCGCGGGCCGCCCTTTTTCAGGATTCGACCACTTCGCCGATCGGCAAGCCCGTCTGTGACGTTATCACCATTGCCAAGCGGGATCTCAAGGCCGGCGAAACCCTCGACGGTATTGGGGGCTTTACATGCTATGGGGTTATCGAAAACTCCGAAACCGCTCAGCAGGAAAATGCCTTACCTATGGGGCTTTCGGAAAATTGCCATCTCAAACGTGATGTTCCCAAAGACCGGCTCATCACCTATTCCGATGTCGAACTCCCGAAAGGTCGCTTGGCGGACAAACTACGCGCGGAACAAAATCAGTACTTCTATTCGGCAGTTCACGCTTAAAGGCTCCCCGACATTCATGACAACGACCATCATCACCGAGCAAAACGAGCGCCTCAAGGCGCAACAAGTTGTTGAAAACGACCTGGAATACATCTGTTCCAATCTGAGCGAGGAGTTTCCAAAACTTGCGGGCCGTCGCCTGCTGATTACCGGGGGCGCGGGTTTCCTCGGGCACTACCTGGTGCAATCAGCGCTTTACTGGAATCGCTCACGTCCCGGTCCACCCATTGATGTGACTGTGTTCGATAGTTACATCCGCGGCGTGCCGGACTGGCTCAAGCAGCTTGAAGGAGATCCTCACCTTCATCTCCGCACGCACAACCTCGCGCAACCGCTTCCGCAGGAAATGGATGAATTCGAATATATTATTCACGCTGCATCCATCGCTTCCCCTACTTACTATCGCAAGGATCCTATTGGAACGATGGATGCCAACATCAATGGGTTGCGTAATCTCCTCGACTACGCCCTTGGCCGTATCAAGTCCGGCAAGGCTTTTGAGGGCTTCCTCTTTTACTCCAGCAGCGAAATCTATGGCGATCCTTCGCCCGAGAATATCCCCACCGCGGAAGGCTATCGCGGCCTAGTCTCGTGCACCGGCCCCCGCGCCTGTTACGATGAAGCCAAACGCTACGGCGAGACCTTGTGCGTCAACTTCGCGCAACAATACAAGGTGCCCGTGAAGTCTGCCCGTCCCTTCAACAATTATGGTCCGGGACTGAAAATCACCGATAGACGTGTCCTCCCGGACTATGCGCGTGATGTCCTCAACGGTCGCGACATCGTTATGCTGTCTGATGGCTCTCCAAAACGCACTTTCTGCTATGTCGCAGACGCCATCTGTGGATACTACAAGATCCTGATCAAAGCGAAGCCCGGCGAGGCATACAACATCGGCGTCGAAAAGCCCGAGATTTCCATGTTGGAGCTCGCGGAAAAAATAGTCGCGCAAGCTCGCGGTCTTTTCGGATATCAAGGCAAGATTGTCCGACAGCAAAGCACGGATAAAGACTATCTCCTGGACAATCCTGGTCGCCGCTGCCCCATCATCGAGAAAGCTCGCAAAGAGCTCGGCTACAACCCATCCATCCAGATCGATGAAGGGCTCAGGCGCTCACTTCTCTGGTATGCGGGCAATCGCGTTGCGGAAGAGGCGTGATGAGGGTCTCGGTCATAGGCACTGGATATGTAGGGCTGGTGAGTGGCGTATGCCTCGCTGAGAAGGGGCACGACGTCGTTTGCGTCGACTCCGACCAGCGCAAGGTAGATAGCATCCGCAAGGGCATCCCTCCCATTTTTGAGCGTGGACTCGAGCCGCTGCTTCGCAAACATATCGGAGGAAAGCTACAGGCGACCACGGATCTTCGCCAGGCGGTTCTCGATTCAGAACTTTCGCTAATTGCCGTTGGCACGCCTTTCTCGGGAACGGAGATCGACCTCCGTTTCATCAAGGAAGTATCGCGCCAAATCGGCGAAGCGCTGCGAGACAAGAATTCTTACCACGTCGTTGTCGTCAAGAGCACCGTGGTTCCTGGCACCACAGATTCTGTTGTCCTCCCCATTATCGAAGAGGCCTCCAGTAAGCGCGCCAGCGCTGATTTTGGTGTTGGCATGAATCCCGAGTTTCTCACCGAGGGTGAGGCAGTTAACGATTTTCTGCATCCGGACCGTATTGTTCTCGGTGGCATCGACGAACGCACCGTTTCCACCCTTGACGGCCTCTACGCCGGCTTCGAGTCCGTCGACAAGCTCCGCACCAATTGCAAGACCGCCGAAATGATTAAGTACGCATCCAACGCGCTCTTGGCCACCATGATCTCCTTCTCCAACGAGATTGCCAATCTTGGCTCAACCCTCGGCGGCATCGATTCCGTGGACGTGATGCGCGGCGTACATCTCAGCAACTACCTTTCTCTGACCCTTCCCGACGGCACCCGCAAAGGGCCGGCGATTCTCTCGTTTCTGGCAGCCGGGTGTGGCTTCGGCGGGAGTTGTTTACCCAAAGACGTCAAGGCCCTCGTTGCTCAAGGCCGCAAAGCCGGGTTGCCCATGAATTTGCTCGACGCCGTCGTCCAGATCAACGAACACCAGCCGGAAAGGGTCCTGGGCCTTCTGAAAAGGCACTATCCCTCTCTAGAAGGCGTGCGTGTTACTGTGCTGGGCTTGTCATTCCGCCCGGACACCAACGACATGCGCGAGTCGCCGGCGATTCCTATTCTTCGCGCTCTCGCTAAGCAGGGCGCTCGGTTGAAAGCATACGACCCCGCGGCTGCCGAGGAAGCTCGTCACCTCTTTAACGGAGACTCCGTGCATATCTGTGACGACTTGGCTGGCGCCGTCGCCGATGCCCAAGCCGTCATTCTCGTAACTCGCTGGGATGAATTCAAAAAGGTTCCCGAATTGCTCCGAAAACAGCAGCAGCCTCCGGTCTTCATCGACGGGCGGCGCATGCTCGATAAGCGGGATTTCGCTAGCTATGAGGGCATTGGGCTATGATCTTTCGCCCTATTTGCCCGGAAGGGAAGTGAGGTAAGCCATGAAAGTCGTTTTGTTCTGCGGCGGTCTCGGCTTGCGACTGCGCGACTACGCCGAGAACATCCCCAAGCCAATGGCCACGATCGGCTATCGCCCCATCCTTTGGCATGTGATGAAGTATTACGCCCATTATGGCCATAAGGATTTCATCCTTTGTCTCGGGCATCGCGCGGACACCATCAAGAATTATTTCGTCAACTACGACGAATATGTTTCCAACGACTTCATCCTCTCCGCTGGTGGCAAAAATATCGACCTCATCAATCGTGATATCCACGATTGGCGCATCACTTTCGCTGACACCGGCATCACCTCCAACGTCGGCCAGCGCCTCAAAGCTGTCGAGAAATATCTCGAAGGCGAAGAGATGTTCTTGGCCAACTACAGTGATGGTCTTTCCGATCTCCCCCTTCCCAAGCAGATCGAGCACTTCCGGCAGCATGACAAAGTCGCCAGTTTTCTCTGTATCCGTCCCAATCTCAGCTATCACCTCGTTTCCTTGAATGGCGGGGATCTGGTCTCCAAAATCGAAGACGTCAACAAGAGCGATATGCGCATAAACGGCGGTTTCTTCGTATTCAAGAAGGACATTTTCAAATACCTGAAGGAAGGCGAGGAACTCGTTCACGAACCCTTCCGTCGCTTGATCGCCGAAGAGCAGCTGGTGGCTTACCAATACGACGGCTTCTGGGCCTGCATGGACACCTTCAAGGACAAGCAGCATCTCGACGATCTCTACGCCAAGGGCAACGCGCCTTGGCAGGTGTGGATGAACGGGCATTGAGCCGGTAAATGCTGCGACTCACGTTCGAGAATACTCGCCGGCCCCTGCAGATCCTTTGCCTTGGTGCGCATTCCGACGATATTGAAATCGGCTGCGGCGGCACCATTCTTCAGCTCCTCAGAACTCGCCGAAATCTTCATTTTCACTGGGTCGTCTTTAGCTCTGGTTCAGACCGCGAGCGCGAAGCCCGCCGCAGTGCCGCGCTCTTCCTTAAGAGCGCCGCCAAGCAGAGTGTCGATATCCTCGATTTCCGAAACAGTTTCTTCCCTTACGAGGGCACTCAGATCAAGGAGTACTTCGAAACCTTGAAAGCTCGCGTGTCCCCCGACCTCATCTTTACGCATACTCGGGACGACCTTCACCAGGATCATCGAGTTCTGAACCAGTTCACCTGGAACACCTGGCGCAATCACTTCATTCTTGAGTACGAGATCCCCAAGTACGACGGCGACCTCGGCTCACCCAATTTTTTCGTGCCCTTTGATCGTCGCATTTGTCAGCGTAAAATTAAGAATTTGATGGCCTGTTTCGCCACTCAGCGCAACAAGCAGTGGTTTACAGAAGATACGTTTCAGGGGTTGATGCGCATCCGGGGAATCGAGGCCAATTCCCCAGGCAAATTTGCAGAAGGCTTCTATTCGCGGAAGTCGCTACTCGGTCCCTAACTTACAGTGGGCGACCTTTTGGAGGAATCATCGTGAGCAAACCTCGCGTCAGCATCGGAATGCCAGTCTATAACCGCGAAAAATATGTCGCCGCTTCCATTGAGGCCCATCTCAACCAAACCTATGGCGACTTCGAGTTGATCCTCACCGATAACTGTTCGACCGATCGTAGCGAAGAAATCTGCCGCGACTATGCCGCCAAAGACTCCCGCATACGGTACTATCAGAACCCTCGCAATCTTGGCGCCGCCGGAAACTACCGTCGTTGTTTCGAGCTTGCCACCGGCGAGTTCTTCAGGTGGACTCCCTCCGACGACCTGGTCAGCCTAAATCTCCTTGAGCGCGCCGTGCATATTCTCGACGAAGATCCATCCGTTTTTGTTGCTTATCCCCGCACCAAACTCATAGACGCCGAAGGGAACATCACCGGAGACTTTGACGAGCACCTCCACCTCATGGACGAGCGGGCCAGCAAACGCTGGATTGGCGTTCAACAGAACATCCGGCTGGGCAATCTTCATTACGGCTTGAACCGCGCCGATAAGTTCCGCAAAACCGGGCTCATGCGCAACTATAACGGTGGTGATTTCCCCTTGATCGCGGAAATGGCCCTGTATGGAAAGTTCTACGAGATTCCGGACGCCTTCTTTTACCGGCGCATGCATGAGGAAGCCTCCAGCGCGATGAAGAACAGCGCGGACATCATGGCTTTCTACGACCCCAAAAAACGGGCTAAACTCTTCCTTTACAATTGGGTCCATCTCGGCGCTAACCTAAATTCAGTTCGCCGGGCTCCTATCTCCATAAAAGAGAAATTGAAAATCGTTGGTTTTCAGGCGCGTTCTTTGGTCTGGTCCCGTCGTGAATACCTGAGGGAATTGGCAGGAGCTGTGACCTATACAGTTCGTAAGATCGCCCATCGGTAGAACATGCAGAGTAGCTATAGTCCATCTGGCTTAATTCGTGTTTTTTCCGTAATGGGGCTTTTGTATCTCCCGGCCAGAGCGGAAGTCTTTGGCCAACATTTGACATTATCCTTCCGTTTTCCCTCGTGCCTCCAGTCCACTTTCTTCATAACTATATGTAAATAATAGACTTACAAGAAGACAGCCTTTGGCACTCTGGCTGCCCTAGTAGAGGATGACATGGAAATCATCCTCACTTTTTTCGGCTCACTTGCAGAACCCACTAAGTTGGTTTTGGTGGGTGGCGTTCTGATTACCGGGGCTCTCTTGCTACGCAAGCTTCTGCTCGGCACTGCTTCGCTTCAAGAATCGGCCAAAGCCGATGCTCCGGCCAAGTAGCTAGTCCAAACCCTTTCGCACTTCCTAGCCAACGCGGCCCTCGGCGACAGTAGACGACTATGGGCATGGCTCTCAAGAGCCACGCCCATAAAATTCTTGGCTTGGCCGGACAAGGCAGTCCCCGCCTCCACCTCAACTGCTTGTTAGTTGTTTGGCGCTGCAATCGGCTGTGTGGAGATAATGAGATCGTCAAACCACATGGACGCCCCAGGCGTTGTTGTTGACCCGTTAGCGCCGCTGAAATAAGGCGTCAGCTCGATCGCGTTCAGCCCAACCGTGTGGTCCGACCCATCCCCGAAATTAAAGTTTGGCAGATTGAGAAACTGCTTCAAGGGCTGTCCCTCAGGCGCTATCCAAGCCTGGAACGTGCTGTTCGGCTGGCCAAACGTCCCGATATGAACAGCCCAATATTCCGTAATCCAGGTATTTGGCGGATATACAAAGCAATTTGGTCCCGTGTAAGTCGCACCGCCGCCGGCATACGCGCAGTTATAGTCACCCTGCTCGATGTCCATCGGGGGATTCCCGTTGTTCGTATATAAGCCCGGGGTTCCGCAAGACACGTACGCTGTTGCCACGTTCGTCTGGTTGGTGTTTTCCTGCACGAACTGATCGCTTGTGCAGCTTTGGCCAGGGACCGGGCCAAATACAATGAATACCTTCCAACCTTCGCCACCAGCCTGCGTCCAGTCATAGTTGAGCATGGACGGGGATACCTTAAACCTGAATTGCATGTAGAGTGTGGTTCCTTCGCCGAAGTGTGTTGGCGAACCGTCGGTACCAAATTGCTGGAACCAGTACCCTGCCGGGTTTGTGCCGTGTGGATGCACGGAACCTGGGCGAATGACGAACTCGAGCGATCCAGCGCCGTCGACTTTGTTGGTGGTATCTTGAATACCTTGGTACGTTCCGTCTTCGGCCGGGTACAATCCGCTCGCGTAACCACCACCTCCGGTCGCCGGAATGAAAGCTGTAGGGCTATCCCACGTTACGCACGTGACCACGCCTGGTGCTGTGCAGAGCGACTGGAAGTTCGAGGCTGTAGTCGAATTTGCTACATTGACTGTGACGCCCGTCGCATTCCCAACATTGCCGGAAGTATCCGTGGCCCTTGCGCTTAGAGTGTGGGCTCCGTTGACTACCGTTGTGGTATCCCAACTCACGGTATACGGAGCCGTGGTGTCGGGCGCACCCAGATTGGCCCCGTCAAGCAGGAATTGTACACTCGCCACGGCGACGTTGTCCGATGCATTGGCCGTAACGCTCACTGTGCTGGCTAGTGTTGCGCTTGCTGCTGGCGCGGTTATGGACACCGTTGGCGGCGTCGTGTCTGTCGTGTTGTTTGTAGTGAAGGCTGCATCCCCGCTTATGGTTTCAACTCCACTCGAATTCTTGGAGTGCACGCGGTAGTGATAAAGAGTATTCGCGGCAAGTCCAGCAACTGATACAGAGTGACTTGTCACCAGACTCGAGTTCAGCGTCGTCAGAGTCCCGTATGCCGTCGTAAGCCCGTATTCCACTTGAGAAGTGGCGGCGACGTTTGTGGTCCAACCAACAGTAGCGCCGGAAATGGTTACCCCACTGACAGTCACATTTGAGATTGTCGGTCCGCCCGTGCCACCGGAAACGGGGGACAGTCGCAGAGAGTACGCATTTGAATTGATGTCGTTAACTACGACGAATACTCCCAGCGCTGGCGCGTATCGAAAACGTCCAAACGTGCCGTTCGGTTGTATCGTCGTCGGTCCGCCCGAATAGGATGTAATCGCGCTGCAGCTGTGCGCTGCTGGATTGTAGGTGTAAGCCGTATTTCCGCCGGCCCAGCCGACAAACAACTGTTGAATCGGGTCGTATGCGAATCCAGGGGAGTTCGTCCCCGCCAGAGTCGCACAGCCGGGTGCGCTCGTATCGTTTGTCACCGTGAACGGAGAATTCAGGCTGACCGTAAAGAGCTCGCCGTTACCCACGCAAGCGTAGAGTCTCCTGACCGGATCAATACTCGAAGTTGCATTGTCGTTGCCACACGCTGATCCAGAACTGCCCAAGCTCGTCCATTGTCCCGTGGCGGGATTAAGCTGCCAGAATTGACTGGCGTTTCCTTCGACGAAATATACCGTATCGGTTACCGGATCATACGCATGCTGCGGAATGCTCCCCGTTTTCGCCGTATTGGGATGTGTCGTGGGCTGCTGCTGCGTCCACGTTAGATTGGACGCGTTAAAGAGCCATTGTCCGTCGCTGAACGGGCCATCGGCGGAAAGTCCTGCTCCGTACAACAAGTAGCTGTCTTGCGTCGGCAAGTAGACCCATCCGTTGTACGTGTGCCGCGCGTTGGGAGTGCCGTCGTTAAAGGCCTCTGGTGTTGAAGTCACATTGGTGATGGCGCTTCCGTGGGATGCATCCTTCACCAACACGGCCGAGATCGGGTTCGTGTTGAAGTCGATCGCATAGATCTCGTTTCCGTAATAGTCTGAGTGCCCGCCGCCATGAATGACGAGGCGGTTCCTCTTCGTATCAAACAACGCGCCGCTCCACGCCGACATCACGGCAGCGCAGCCGGAACTTGCCTGAATATCGCTGTAGCTTGGGCAAAGAGATTGAATGCTCGTGTTCGGTATCTGGTACCAGCCGAGCGTCGAGGGGATCTGGCCTCCACTACCAGACGCCAGAGTCGTTGCCGATGCGCCGCCCGATTGCGCGGACGTATTGCCTGCCGCATCGTATGCCGCCACGGTATAGTTGTAGCTAGTGGACGCTGCCAGGCCGCTATCAGAGTAAGTAGTGGTGCTGCTCGTTCCAACCTGCGTGCCGCCTCGATACACCTTATATCCCGCCACACCAACATTATCCGTTGACGCTGTCCAAGAAAGATTGATTTGCGAACTGGATGCAGCCGTAGCAGTTAGACCGGTAGGCACACTCGGAGCAGTCGTGTCGGCTTGAACCGTGAAGGTCATTCCGTTACTCGTCACCCCGCCAACTGTCACGACGACACTCCCTGTCGTCGCTCCGGTCGGTGCTGGCGCTACGATGCTCGTTGCGCTCCAACTCGTTGGCGTCGCAGTTGTTCCGTTGAACTTGACTGTGCTCGTTCCCTGGGTGCCCCCAAAGTTCGCGCCCGTGATCGTCACCGAAGTCCCAACCAATCCTGAAGTTGGGTTCAAGCTGGTAATACTCGGCGGGGGAAGCGTAACCGTGAAGTTCACTCCGTTGCTCGCCACTCCGCCCACGGTGACCACAACGTTCCCCGTCGTCGCTCCTGCCGGCACCGGCACAACGATACCCGTTGCGTTCCAACTCGTCGGCGTCGCCGCGGTCCCGTTAAACTTCACCGTGCTCGTTCCTTGCGTTGCTCCAAAGTTCACGCCAGTGACCGTAACCGCAACACCAGCCAATCCTGAAGTCGGATTCAAACTCGTGATGCTTGGCCCGATCGACGAAACCGTGAAGCTCACACCGTTGCTCGCCACTCCGCCAACCGTGACCACGACATTCCCTGTAGTCGCTCCCGCTGGCACCGGCACAACTATACTCGTCGCGCTCCAACTCGCCGGCGTCGCCGCAATTCCGTTGAACTTGACAGTGCTTACTCCCTGACTTGCTCCAAAGTTCGCACCCGTGATGGTCACGGAGGTGCCGAGTACACCAGACGTCGGATTTAGGCTCGTAATGCTGGGCGGAGTAACCGTAACTGTGAAGTTGACTCCCGCGCTCGCCAACCCGCCGACCGTCACTACAACATTACCGGTAGTCGCTCCCGCTGGCACTGTCACTACAGCGCTCGTCGCGCTCCAACTCGTCGCTGTTGCCGTAGTCCCATTAAATTTGACTGTGCTTGTTCCTTGGGTTGCTCCGAAGTTCGCGCCCGCTATCGTCACTGAAGCCCCGACCAATCCTGAAGTCGGGTTCAAATTCGTAATGGCTGGCGTGGCAGCTCCCCCGCCAGTATTCGAGGGACTCGCAGACTGGACCAAACCTGAACATCCCGTCAAAGTCATGCTGGCAACCGCGAGGACGCAAAGGACGACAATGCACAAACGAGTTTTCTGCGAATTCGTTGCGGAACGAATCGTCATCATAAACATTTTTTTCTATCCTCGAGTGCGGCGGCGGCACCCAAGGTGCGGCCGGGCGCGTCCCCACGCATCCCAAGGCTACGGGCAGAGACGCAAGCGGGAAACTGGACATGGGGCGAGAAAGAGGTCAGGTGTGTCCTACGACCCTGCACTGTCCTCAAGGGCAAGCTTAGATGTAAGGCCCGTCCTCAGTTCCCAAGAGCTGAGGTCAGGCTGTTTGGAAGGCACTGAAATAAAAAGATTTATCCGTACTGTGGCAATGAGGGGCGAGCCGGCTGGACCCGGGGGTTATCCTCTGTGTAAATAACCTCCATCTTCGGACCTGCAGAATGATCCGGCGACAGAGGCCAACCAGTTGTGCCTGCTTAGCACTCAAGTCTGGAGAATAATGGAAGAACTTGTGGCCGGGATCATCGCAGCTGGCGGATTCGCCATACCGATTGCATTTAAAATCTTGATGGAGAAGCAATCAAGTTTGCAGAGGTCCGGCAAACAGAAAACCGGTCGTGATCGCTGCCCGGAGATGATCTGACCCAGTTCAGAACGTGCCAGAGCGATTGGCAAGGCCACCTTCTCGGATCTTGTAGATCAGCGATCTATAGCTGATTTGCAATGCCTCAGCGGTCTTCCGGCGATTCCATTGATTTTCGCGCAATGCTTGCAGGATCACATCCCGTTCCATCTTGCGGACCGCTTCCTTGGCGATGCGCTTGAGTGGCAGAGAAACCGCGCCGCCCGGAACAGTTCTTGCGACATCCTGACGAATCGGGTGGGACGCCGGGCTCGCCGGGCTTTCCGGCCCAAGGAGCACGTAGCGTGCGACCTGGTTGGATAGTTCTCGCAAGTTTCCTTGCCAGTTGAGAGTCTTTAAGTAGTCCAAAATCTCGGAACGAAATGGCTCGCATTGTACTTCGAGGCGCTTCTCATGCTGGATCCTGAGATACTCCGCCAACACAGGAATATCCTCTCGGCGTTCGCGGAGTCGCGGCAGGCGCAATTCCACAACGTTAATCCGGTAGAACAGGTCCGCACGGAACTCCCCACTCTTGATCCTCTGTTGCAGGTCTTTGCTGGTTGTACAAATCACACGCGTTTCGACCCTTCGGTCGACGTTGTCCCCAATGCGGCAAAAAGCCCCGTCCTGTAAGAAATGAAGCAACTTTCCCTGCAATCGCAGCTCGAGTTCGGAAATATCATGCAAGAACAGCGTGCCTTTATGGGCCCATTCCACCCGGCCGGGCTTCGCATGGTTGGCCCCGGTAAATGCCCCCTTTTCGTAACCGAACAGTTCGCTTTCCAACAACTGGGAGGGTATCGCCGCGCAACTAACCTTAACGAACTCACCCTCCGCGCAAGCCGAATGTTTGTGAATCCAGCGCGCAAGCACTTCCTTTCCCGTCCCCCCCTCACCTTGTATAAGAATCGGAACAGGCATTCCTGCGACCTTCCGTACAGTCTGCTGTACGGCTTGCATGGCAGGCGAGGTCCCAAACAGGATGTCCTCGGGAGGCAAGTCCCTGGCGACAGCAGCCTTTCGGTTGAGTTGTTTCTCTCCCGCCATCCCGTCGTTCCCCTGACTAAACAATTGGCTCTAAGATTGAAGCATTCGAGCTTCCAAAAAAATTTCGATGCGTCTGCCAATTTCTTGACAACTTTGGGCTTACTGCCACACCTATCTGCTGCATTTCACACCTGTAACGTGGAGAGCTTCCTGCCCTTGGCACTTTTCACCGGGAACAAAAGTGGGAAAATAATGAATCTGAAAGCCACTACCGTGGGTAATCCAATCCTCGCGGGGCCGCCATCAAATTGTTGTCAAGCCCGCTGACCGCTGCAATCCAACTTTTCTGGACTTTTGGTTCTGCAGCCAGCTGTGCGGTTCTCAATTCGATCATCGCCAACCTTCGAAAAGCTCCGCACCAAATGGCCTCTCGACTCTTCAAAATGCCGGTATCAGTGCGTAGTCACGGAAGCAACGACGGAGTAAGGGCCGGTGATGTTGAAAGCATCGGCGGCGCGCACCCGGTAGCTGTAGCTCGTTGCCGAACTCACGCTGCTGTCATTAAACGTTAGCCCTGTCGTCGTCCCGATCTGGCTGAATACCGTGCATCCCGCTCCCTGGCAACGTTCCACCAGGTACCCGCTGATCGTTCCTCCCGTCTCTGTCGACGCCGTCCAGCTCAAATTCACCTGATTCGGATTCCCCGCGCTCGCCGACGGACTCACCCCCACCACCGCCGATTGCCACGTCGCCGCCGCATTGATCCCAAACGTCGCCGCATACACTCCCGGCGTCCCCGCAAATCCCGTCTCCGCATCCAGGAAGTTCGACGATGCCAACGGCTGCGCCGTGTATCCCGTCCCGGCCGTCCATACTTCCCCGATCGAACTCTTCGCAAACCCTATCAACAAATCGCTCGCCGTCGTCGTCGTGATATTCGGACTGCTCACCGCCGTGTTCTGCGTCCCTCCATCACTTCCAATCCCAGACACCACATCCAGCGGTGAGCCCGCGTTCGATCCCTTCACCACAAAAATCGACATCACCAACGGTTGCAACGCCGACAACGTCATCGTCACCGTCTGCCCTGGCCCCACCACCGGCATCCGCGCGTACCACACTCCTGTCCGCAGATCGAATCCCGTCGTCGTGCTTGTCGGTCCCGCCACCGCTATCCACCCGTTCCCTAAACTGTCCGTCGGCGTCATCGTCACTCCCGCATGCGATGACGCACACAGCACCAGCAAATCCCCTCCACTGCTGTTAAACGCCGCACTCGTGTGCGTCGTCAACGACGTCGAATTAATATAGCTCTGCGTCGCGATCACTACCGGCCCCGACGCTCCCGCTACCGCTGCAAAACTCCCCGGTGCTGTCGGCACCGCCGTCCCTGCCGTCATCGTACTCGCCGTCGTCGAATACGGCCCCAGATTACTCGCCGTATCCTGTGCGCGCACCCGGTAGCTATAGCTCGTACCAGATGCCAGCCCCGTATCGCTATACGTCGTGCTCCCCGTGCTCCCTACTTGCACAAATCCGCTGCACCCCGCTCCCGAGCACCGCTCCACCAGATAACTCCCAATCGTCCCACCGCTCTCCGTCGAGGCTGTCCATCCCAAATTGATCTGTGAACTCGATATCGTAGTGGCCGTCAGATTCCCCGGTGCTGTCGGTGCCGGCGCCGCTCCCGCCGCCTTGAACGCCACCACCTGCAAAATCCACCCTCCCGCATTCGACAACGTCGCCGTCGCGTGGTACGAACCCACCGCCGTCACCACCTTGTCTTCCACCAGATCCCCGTCCGGATCCGTGATCAGCCGGTTGCTGTATCCGCTCCCCGCTGCCGACGTGCTCGTCAGCACCGTGTTCGCTCCCACCAGCAAATCATTCGCATTGCTGGTCACCGCCGCTCCGCTATCCATCGCCGTGGCTGTTCCCGTCCCCACAGAAAACGCATCCAGCGGACTATTCACGTCCAATCCGCTGTACTCCAGAATCCGAATGTCCGGGTAGCTCGCCGTGCTGCTGAACTTCACCGTTACCGTGTTCGTCCCCGCCGTGGCTCCTACGATGTTCTTTGCATAATAAATGGACTGGCTCACTCCGGCCGCCAGCACCGTCGGTCCGACGGCTCGCACATACACGTTCCCCTTGGTGTCCGCCACCGACGTCACTGTCGCTACCGTATCGCTCCACCCCACCACCACCACGTTCAGGTTCCCGCTCGTCTGTGCCGCCGGATACACCACCCCTACCTGCGACCCGCTCGTCGGCAACCCCGCATTCACCTGCACGAATTTAATATTCGGAGGCGGCGGGGCGGTCGCTGATGTGGTTGCACTTGCGGTGTTGGAATAAGGTCCGACGTTATTCGCCGCATCCTTGGCCCGGACGCGATAACTATATGTCGTAGAAGCTGCAAGACCCGTGTCGCTGAAACTCGCCGTCGTCGAGGTGCCTACTTGCGCGAACGTGTTGCATCCTGCGCCTTGGCAACGCTCCACCAGATAGCTGCTGATAGTTCCGCCGGTTTCCGTTGCAGCCGTCCACGCAAGGTTGATTTGCGCGTTCGAGACAGCGGTCGCTGTTAGGTTCGTTGGCGCAGTGATTGTCGGTGCGGCCGTGGTTGCCGTGCTGATAGTCGAGTAAGGACCGAGATTTCCTACTGTGTCTTTGGCCCGCACACGATAGCTGTAACTCGTCGAACCGGTCAGCCCGGTGTCATTGTAAGACGTGGAAGTTGACGTGCCAATTTGCGCAAATGTCGAGCAACTCGCGCCCTGGCAGCGTTCAACCAAATAGCTGCTGATCGTTCCGCCAGTTTCGGTTGCGGCCGTCCAGGACAAATTGATTTGTGTTGCCGAAGCCGCGGTTGCCGCCAAATTCTGTGGCGCCGTAATCACCGGCGCTGCGGTTGTCGCGGAAGCAATACTCGAGTACGGTCCAAGCGTGTTGAGCGTATCTTGAGTCCTGACGCGATACCTGTATGCAGTCGATCCAACCAGCCCCGAGTCGCTGAATGTGGTAGTCGCAGAAGTGCCCACCTGCGCAAACGTCGTGCAACTCGCCCCTTGGCAGCGTTCCACCAGATAGTTGCTGATGGTCCCTCCGGCTTCCGTCGACGCAGTCCAGTTCAGATTCACCTGAGCGCTGCCGGCCGCCGTAGCTGTGAGGTTTGTTGGCGCTGATGGCGTGGCCGCAGGCGTGGATGCTGTCGCTGTCGCCGAGTAAGGCCCCACGTTGCTCGCCGCATCTGTAGCCCGCACTCGATAACTGTAACTGGTCGATCCTGTCAGCCCCGTGTCGCTAAACGTTGTTGTCGCAGTGGTTCCAACTTGAACAAAATTGGAGCAGCCGGCTGTCTGACAACGCTCGACAAGGTAGCCGCTGATAGTTCCACCCGTCTCGCTGGATGCTGTCCACGATAGATTGATCTGCGAGGCTGATATCGCAGTGGCCGCGAGGTTTGTCGGTGGCGTAAGAATGGGAGCTGCGGTTGTCGCCGTAGCTAAGCCCGAATACGGCCCCAGGTTATTCGCCGCATCGGTCGCGCGCACGCGATAGGAGTAGCTGGTCGACCCGGTCAAGCCGACGTTGCTGAACGTCGTTGTGGCGGACGTGCCGATCTGCGTGAAATTCGCGCAGCCCACTCCTTGGCATCTTTCCACCAGGTAGCTGCTGATTGTGCCGCCCGTCTCGCTTGCCGCGGCCCACGATAAATTGATTTGCACTGGCGAGATTGCCGTTGCGGTCAGATTTGCCGGTGCAGCGAGTATCGGCGCTAAGGTTGTACCGCTCACGGTACTTGAGTAAGGCCCAAGGTTGTTCGCGGTGTCCCCGGCGCGCACTCGATAGCTGTAGTTTGTCGAACCTGCTAGCCCTGTATCACTAAAACCTAGCCCAGACGTCGTTCCCACTTGTGCAAAGTTGACGCATCCGGCTCCCTGGCAGCGTTCCACAAAGTAATTTGCAATAGTTCCGCCATTTTCTGTTGCCGCGGTCCAGGAGAGATCAATTTCCACGGGAGAGATTACAAACGCGCTCATATTTGTCGGCGCAGTTGGTGTGGGCCCAGCCTGCGCGCGGCACCAGCGTTGCTGGCAGTGACAGTGCCGCACGCGGTGCCAGAACAGCCTGCGCCGGACAGGGACCATGTTACATCTGAAAACGGTGGTGCATTTTGCAGCGTGGCTGCCAAGCCGAGTTGGCCACCTATTGATACCGTGCCGTGGACGGAGCGACGCTAACCGAAATTGGGAGCACTACGAAGTTTACGCCGTTACTTGCGACACCCCCGACCGTCACCACCACGTTGCCCGTTGTCGCGCCAGCCGGAACAGGCGCGGCGATAGCTGTGACACCCAAAGATGTAGGCGCCGAGATTGTGTTGTTGAAAGTTACCGTGGGGATTCCATTTGTCAAATCCGTCCCGTTAATTATCACCGACGTTCCTACCCCCGACGTCGGCTAAGCTTATGATCTCATTCCTCGTCACCGTGGACGTTGCGGAATAAGGGCCAAGGTTGTTTACCGCATCTTCTGCGCGAACGCGATAGTTGTAAATGGTGGACGCCGTTAACGCGCTATCCGTGTACGTTGTCGAAGGCGATGTGCCTACTTGCGCGAAGTTCGTGCAGCCGCTCCCCTGGCAACGTTCTATCAGATAACTGCTGATGGTTCCGCCAGACTCTGTCGAAGCCGTCCATGACAGGCTCACTTGCGTCGTGGACAAAGCACTTGCGCTCAGGTTCGTCGGCGCCGTCGGAACGGGCGCCCCTCCAGTAGTCACGGAAGCAACGACGGAGTAAGGGCCGGTGATGTTGAAAGCATCGGCGGCGCGCACCCGGTAGCTGTAGCTCGTTGCCGAACTCACGCTGCTGTCATTAAACGTTAGCCCTGTCGTCGTCCCGATCTGGCTGAATACCGTGCATCCCGCTCCCTGGCAACGTTCCACCAGGTACCCGCTGATCGTTCCTCCCGTCTCTGTCGACGCCGTCCAGCTCAAATTCACCTGATTCGGATTCCCCGCGCTCGCCGACGGACTCACCCCCACCACCGCCGATTGCCACGTCGCCGCCGCATTGATCCCAAACGTCGCCGCATACACTCCCGGCGTCCCCGCAAATCCCGTCTCCGCATCCAGGAAGTTCGACGATGCCAACGGCTGCGCCGTGTATCCCGTCCCGGCCGTCCATACTTCCCCGATCGAACTCTTCGCAAACCCTATCAACAAATCGCTCGCCGTCGTCGTCGTGATATTCGGACTGCTCACCGCCGTGTTCTGCGTCCCTCCATCACTTCCAATCCCAGACACCACATCCAGCGGTGAGCCCGCGTTCGATCCCTTCACCACAAAAATCGACATCACCAACGGTTGCAACGCCGACAACGTCATCGTCACCGTCTGCCCTGGCCCCACCACCGGCATCCGCGCGTACCACACTCCTGTCCGCAGATCGAATCCCGTCGTCGTGCTTGTCGGTCCCGCCACCGCTATCCACCCGTTCCCTAAACTGTCCGTCGGCGTCATCGTCACTCCCGCATGCGATGACGCACACAGCACCAGCAAATCCCCTCCACTGCTGTTAAACGCCGCACTCGTGTGCGTCGTCAACGACGTCGAATTAATATAGCTCTGCGTCGCGATCACTACCGGCCCCGACGCTCCCGCTACCGCTGCAAAACTCCCCGGTGCTGTCGGCACCGCCGTCCCTGCCGTCATCGTACTCGCCGTCGTCGAATACGGCCCCAGATTACTCGCCGTATCCTGTGCGCGCACCCGGTAGCTATAGCTCGTACCAGATGCCAGCCCCGTATCGCTATACGTCGTGCTCCCCGTGCTCCCTACTTGCACAAATCCGCTGCACCCCGCTCCCGAGCACCGCTCCACCAGATAACTCCCAATCGTCCCACCGCTCTCCGTCGAGGCTGTCCATCCCAAATTGATCTGTGAACTCGATATCGTAGTGGCCGTCAGATTCCCCGGTGCTGTCGGTGCCGGCGCCGCTCCCGCCGCCTTGAACGCCACCACCTGCAAAATCCACCCTCCCGCATTCGACAACGTCGCCGTCGCGTGGTACGAACCCACCGCCGTCACCACCTTGTCTTCCACCAGATCCCCGTCCGGATCCGTGATCAGCCGGTTGCTGTATCCGCTCCCCGCTGCCGACGTGCTCGTCAGCACCGTGTTCGCTCCCACCAGCAAATCATTCGCATTGCTGGTCACCGCCGCTCCGCTATCCATCGCCGTGGCTGTTCCCGTCCCCACAGAAAACGCATCCAGCGGACTATTCACGTCCAATCCGCTGTACTCCAGAATCCGAATGTCCGGGTAGCTCGCCGTGCTGCTGAACTTCACCGTTACCGTGTTCGTCCCCGCCGTGGCTCCTACGATGTTCTTTGCATAATAAATGGACTGGCTCACTCCGGCCGCCAGCACCGTCGGTCCGACGGCTCGCACATACACGTTCCCTTTGGTGTCCGCCACCGACGTCACTGTCGCTACCGTATCGCTCCACCCCACCACCACCACGTTCAGGTTCCCGCTCGTCTGTGCCGCCGGATACACCACCCCCACCTGCGATCCGCTCGTCGGCAATCCTGCATTCACCTGCACAAAGGTTTGTGCCTGCGCTCCGGCAGAAAGCAGCAAGAAAGCCAAGGAACAAAAACAGGCCGCAGCCCGTGGTAAGGGCTTCATTTCGTTAGTCATCGTGATCCTTTTCCAAGTGGCTAGGGGCAAGACACACCAAATCTGCAGTTAGTGTTGCACGCCAGATTCCGCATCTAGGCCTGCCAGAATGCACCAATCAAAACGTAAACCCTTTTAACTTATGGACATGCATGGAGGCTGAATAGATGGCGGAATCCGAAGAGCGCTCGAGGGTAACCAATTACCATTTGTTCGCAAAATTCACGAAGAAACCTAACTTCGCGGCGTGCAACGCTGGTACTATCACCTTGGCCCTGTGGTTCGATATGTAAGCACAGGCCAAGATACCACCCAGCTTCCCAGCCCCCTTCAACTTAGAGAAGACGGAGAATTGCAATGGGGCGAATGCTCGGACGGTATGTTTACTTTATAATTACACTTATCAATTGTAGTATATCTAATACAATTATATCATCTTCTGTATATAAAGGCCTCCGCCGGCGCGCACTTACCCTCCTTGCATTTCAATTCCTTGTAACCGGCGCCACGCTGGGCGCCACTCACATCCAGCAGGCCTCAAATAGCAACGTCGGAGGTGCTAGTTTCACATCGATGAGTGCAACGTTCAGTCTCCCGACCACCAGCGGCAACGCCATCATCCTGGGCGTCACCTATGGCAACCTCAACCCTACGATTACCGCCACGGACAGCCAGGGAAATACCTATGTACAGGCAATCAATACCTATGACTCCGGGCATCGCCAAGGCAGCGCCATTCTATACGCGCTCAACATCACTGGAGGCGCTAACAACGTCGTGACCGTGAAGTTCAGTAGCGCCGTGGCCTATCTTGCAGTGGGGATCCATGAGTACAGCGGCATATTGGCAGCTTCTGCTCTTGATGCCACGGCTGGCAAGATGGGAATCGGAAATGCCCCTTCCAGCGGCTCAGCAATAACCACTGCGAATGGAGACCTAATCTTTGGATGTGGGGTGGAAGACAGCACAGGCAAGGGAGACACGTTCACTGCGGGCACCGGACTTGCCAAGCGCATCGATTTGGGAAACGCTGCCGCCTATGCTGACGAAGACGGCCTGCAGGCACTAGCCGGCCCATTTGCCGCCACCTGGGCGTTGTCACCCTCGAGCAGTTGGATCGCAACTCTTGCCGCATTCAAAACCTCGACTTCGGCTGACTCGCAAGTCTCTACGGCTCCAATTATTACGAGTCTGTCTCCGGCTTCGGGCCCCGCAGGTACCGCGGTCACCATCGCTGGAACAAACTTCGGACAGACGCAAGGTACTAGCATCGTCAGTTTTAACGGAATATCCGCCGCAGCAACTACTTGGAGCGCGACGGCTGTGGTTGCGACCGTACCTAGCGGCGCCACGACTGGCAGCGTGAGCATTACAGTGAACGGCGTCAAAAGTAACAGCCTCCAATTCTCCGTTACGCAGATTTCTGTGTCGGTCTCGCCTGCTTCGAGCACACTTCAAGTGGGGCAATCGCAACTTTTCACTGCAAGCGTCCAGAACGACGCCCAGAATAAAGGCGTGAGTTGGAGTATTGTTGGCAGCGGCTGCAGCGCGTCCTCGTGCGGCACGCTCACCAATCTGAGTGCCACGTCTGCTACTTACATTGCACCCGCGAGTGTTCCCTCACCTGCTACAGTCACCATCAGAGCAACTTCAGTCTCTGACACCACGAAATCAAATGCGGCAAGCGTCATCATTACTTCTGCTCCTCTTGCGATCTCGGTTTCCGTCAGTCCGGCGAGTACCTCCGTGCAAGTCTCGACGTCCGCCAACTTCACCGCCTCGGTGCAAAACGATTCGCAAAACAGAGGTGTCACCTGGTCGCTTTCGGGCGCGGGTTGCTTCGGCGCCAGATGCGGCACGCTCACCAATATCACCACGACGTCTGCCACCTACACCGCACCTACCCGGGTCCCGTCCCCTGCTACGGTAACCATCAAAGCGACTTCGGTGTCTGACACCACGAAATCAAACTCAGCCAGCGTCACCATCATCTCGGCTCCGCTTCCCATCACAGTTTCTGTCAGTCCGGCGTCTACATCCCTGCAAGTCTCCGCAGCGGCAATCTTCACCGCCTCGGTGCAGAACGATTCGCTAAACACAGGTGTCACCTGGTCGCTTTCGGGCGCGGGTTGCTCGGGCACGACGTGCGGCACGCTAACTAACGCCACAGCCACTTCTGTAACCTACGCCGCACCGGCAACAGTACCGAGCCCTGCGACTATCTCACTGCTCGCAACATCGGTATCCGACATCACCAAATCCGCTGCATCAACCATCACCATTGTCGGTGTGCCCTCCATTTCCGTCTCAGTGGGCCCGACTTCAGCCTCAGTTCAAGTCTCCTCCGCAGCCACCTTTACGGCCTCGGTAATGAATGACGCGCAAAATCTAGGCGTGAACTGGAGTCTGTCCGGCGCGAGTTGCTCGGGTACCTCATGTGGAGCTCTTACCAATCAGACGCAAACGTCGGTGACGTACACAGCCCCTGCCACCGCACCCAGTACGCCGACCGTAACGCTAACTGCCACGTCCATCGCGGACAACAGCAAGAGCGCTTCTGCCTCCATTTCCATAACCCAACCCACGCAAACCAATGGCGTCCCCACTTTTGCAGAAAACCACGTCAGCGGCTCCAGCACTCAAGGCAATGAAGTGAGCAGCTACATCCTTCGTCTGCCCAATCCCTCGCTTGCCGGAAACTGCATTATCGTCGGTTTTCAGTATGCGGACACGTCTGGCGTGACCCCGTCGGTTAAAGATGATCAAGGCAATACGTATAGCACTCCCGTGCAAACCCGCGACGGCCGCCAAGTCGTCAATATTTCCTACGCGCTCAACGTCGCACCCGGCGCTCAGAAGATCACAATCACCTTTTCGGGAACATCCCCTGCTTACGTTTCCGCTGTGGCTTCTGAGTTTTACAACGTGGCCCCATCCAGTGCACTAGACGGTCAGACCGGCGGCTCTGGTAGCGGAAGTACTGTTTCTGCCGGCAGTTTTACTCCTGTCACCACCGGCGACTTGATTTATCAGTACGCCATACAAGACTCTACCTCGGCCTCACCCATGGGCTCCTGGACACAGGGACCAAACCCTTGGTTGCTGTTAAGCGCCGACCTGCTCGACGGGTCCGCCGCTCAATATCAGGTACAAGCTTCTGCCGCATCCATTACTCCTACTCTTACCATGGCGCCTGCGCAGGGCTTCACTTCAGTTGCAATTGCCTTGCGACCCGCGAGTGCTGGTACTCCGCCTCCTCCCGGCATTCGAGTGATCCGCGTCCAACACAACTCCATCCAGCCTTATGCCAGCAGCCCCGTTCGCTTGCAATTCCCGTCCACTGGTAACTTGCTAGTCGTCTCCTGGATTGGTGTTCCGGGCCATACTCTCAGCGGCGTTACGGACGGCAATAACAACGCCTATGTCTCAACCGGACCTTCTTTTGGAAACGGGCTTTCGGGAGAGAATCAGATTTACTACGCAGCTAGTGCGCTTACCCGCACCACCCTGACTGGGCCTAATCTTTCTACCGCCGGTACAGACATCTCGGGCTCCACCGCAGTCTTGTTCGACGTGCGCGGAGCCGCGACGGCGCCTTACGACAAGACGGCTGGCCGCGCCACGGCCTCCGGAACCATAAGCACGGCCGGGAGCGTTACCGCCGCCAGCCTTTCACCCAGCACCGCCAATGGCCTCGTCATCACTTCCATTGGCATCGATTCCAATACCATAGTGGGAGTGTCCCCTGGAAACTTACTGTCTACCGTGCCCGCTCCTGTTTCCAGTCCCAATCCCGTCGACCAAAACAATGGCTGGGCTCTCTACTACAACACCAATGCGGGTCCGATCAGTTTTGTATGGACCCCCCAGGGTGGACCCATGGAGGACTGGGCTTCTATTGCTGTAGCCTTCATGGCCGCACCAAACTGAACGGTGTTCAGTGAAGTCGGTGCATTTCAGCCGGCCTGGTGCTCGCTGGAGCATCTCCTTCATGGAGAAACTCTTGCATCGAGGCGCGAACCGATCGCCCCCTTCTCACAGAGCACTCTGTACTTATGGGCAAGGTCATATCTGTACTCCCGTACGGTATTCAATAGGGTTTCCCTGTGCGTATGCTCATCTAGCCCAGGATTGGTTCGCCTTTTACACTCTTGCCGATGGACAGTTGGCGGTTCCATCGGTGCAACTCTCACTTCAACAGGTTGGCGGGGAACTGCATGTTTGAGTCAGGGGAGTTTTTTTGCTGCGATCAGCGGGTCGCGCCGGTGGCCGTTGCTCGTCGGTTACACCTCGCGGCTCAGCTGGCTGCTGTCATATTCGCTTGCGTTTGGCTCACATCCTGCGCAGGTTTGGTTCAGTCTCAGACGGCCCAGTTGCCCATCGCCGTCGCGTTTACCTCGCCTATCTCAAGCGTCCAAGTCTCGCAGGCCCAAACCTTCACCGTCACCATTCAAAACGATGCTACTCATAGCGGCGTAGTCTGGTCCATTTCGGGTAGTGGCTGTTCCGGCGCAGCCTGCGGTACGCTCACCAACGTCACCGCCGCCTCAGCCACTTACACGGCTCCCGCAAGCGTGCCGTCTCCGGCAACTGTTACCATCACGGCGACTTCCGTCACAGACGCCACGAAATCGGCTGCTGCTGTCATCACCATAACGGCCGGTCCGCCTCCCATCTCTGTTTCCATAAACCCCACCTCGGCTTCCGTGCAAGTCTCGACTTCCGCCAATTTCACCGCTTCGGTGCAGAACGATTCGCAAAACAAGGGTGTCACCTGGTCGCTTTCGGGCGCGGGTTGCTCCGGCACCACATGCGGCACACTCACCAACGTCACCGCAACGTCTGCCACTTACACCGCACCGGCCAGCGTTCCGTCACCGGCTTCAGTAACCATCAAAGCGACTTCGGTCTCCGATGCCACGAAATCAAACGCAGCCACCGTGACGATCACCGCCGCCGCTCTTCCCATCGTGGTTTCCGTTAGTCCGGCAAGTACCTCCGTGCAAGTCTCGACTTCCGCCAATTTCACCGCTTCGGTGCAGAACGATTCGCAAAACAAGGGTGTCACCTGGTCGCTTTCCGGCGCGGGTTGCTCCGGCACCACATGCGGCACACTCACCAACGTCACCGCAACGTCTGCCACTTACACCGCACCGGCCAGCGTTCCGTCACCTGCTTCAGTAACCATCAAAGCGACTTCGGTCTCCGATGCCACGAAATCAAACGCAGCCACCGTGACGATCACCGCCGCCGCTCTTCCCATCGTGGTTTCCGTCAGTCCGGCAAGTACCTCCGTGCAAGTCTCGACTTCCGCCAATTTCACCGCTTCGGTGCAGAACGATTCGCAAAACAAGGGTGTCACCTGGTCGCTTTCCGGCGCGGGTTGCTCCGGCACCACATGCGGCACGCTCACCAACGTCACCACCACCTCTGCCACTTACACCGCACCGGCCAGTGTTCCGTCACCTGCTTCAGTAACCATCAAAGCGACTTCGGTCTCCGATGCCACGAAATCAAACGCAGCCACCGTGACGATCACCGCCGCCGCTCTTCCCATCGTGGTTTCCGTCAGTCCGGCAAGTACCTCCGTGCAAGTCTCGACTTCCGCCAATTTCACCGCTTCGGTGCAGAACGATTCGCTAAACAAGGGTGTCACTTGGTCGCTTTCCGGCGCGGGATGCTCCGGTGCCACATGCGGCACGCTCACCAACATCACCACCACCTCTGCCACTTACACCGCACCGGCCAGTGTTCCGTCACCTGCTTTAGTAACCATCAAAGCGACTTCGGTCTCTGATGCCACGAAATCAAACGCAGCCACCGTGACGATCACTGCCGCCGCTCTTCCCATCGTGGTTTCCGTCAGTCCGGCAAGTACCTCCGTGCAAGTCTCGACGACGGCCAGCTTCACCGCTTCGGTTCAGAACGATTCGCAAAATAAAGGTGTCACCTGGTCGCTTTCCGGCACGGGTTGCTCCGGCACCACATGCGGCACGCTCACCAACGTCACCACCACCTCTGCCACTTACACCGCACCGGCCAGTGTTCCGTCACCTGCTTCAGTAACCATCAAAGCGATTTCGGTCTCCGATGCCACGAAATCAAACGCAGCCACCGTGACGATCACCGCCGCCGCTCTTCCCATCGTGGTTTCCGTTAGTCCGGCAAGTACCTCCGTGCAAGTCTCGACCTCCGCCAATTTCACCGCCTCGGTGCAGAACGATTCGCAAAACAAAGGTGTCACCTGGTCACTCTCCGGCACGGGTTGCTCCGGCACCACATGCGGCACGCTCACCAACATCACCGCCACCTCCGCGACTTACACCGCACCGGCAAGCGTTCCGTTGCCGGCAACCGTCACTCTGACTTCGACTTCCGTTGCGGACAGCACGAAGAACGCCCTGGCTACAATTACCATCACGCCGCCCTCAACTGGCGGAGCGATTCCCGGCTTCGCGGCCAACCACGTTAGCGGCTCGAGCACGCAAGGGAATGGCGTTAGCCGTTACGATTTCCGTCTGCCTAATGGCGCCATGAGCGGCAACTGCATTGTCGTTGGATTTCAGTATTCGGCGGGCGGCGCGGGCGTGACGGCCTCCGTCAGCGACGACAAGGGCAACGCCTACTCCACGCCCATCAGCCACAACGATGGCAACCAGGTTGTGAATCTCTCTTTCGCGCTCAATGTCGCTGCAGGAACCCAAAAAATCAGCATCACTTTCTCGGGAGGGACACCTCCATTCGTTTCGGCGCTTGCGACAGAGTTCTACAACATCGCCTCCGCCAATGCCTTGGACGGTTCTTCCGGCGGTGATGGAACCGGCACGAATGTAACGACCGGCACCTTCACACCCTCAACCAGCGGCGACCTGATCTACCAATATGCCGTTCAAGATTCCTCTTCAAATCCCATGATCTCCTGGTCGCAAGGCGCTTCGCCTTGGGTCCTTCTCAGCGCCGATTTACTTGACGGCAGCGCGGCACAATATCAAGTGCAAACCTCCGCCGCGCCCATCAATCCCCTGTTGGGAATGGCGCCCTCGCTGAGTTTCAGCTCTGTGGCCATCGCTCTTAAAGCCGCCAATTCCGGGAGCGCTCCGCCGCCTGGTATCCGCGTGGTCCGCGTCCAGCATCATTCCGTCCAAGCTTTCGCCACCAGTCCTGTGCGCCTCCAATTTCCCTGCACCGGCAATCTGATCGTTCTTGCGTGGATTGGCGTTCCCCTCCACGATATTACCGGCGTTACCGATGGCAACAACAACGCCTATGTTTCCCCGGGGGCAGCCTTCGGCCTTGGGCTGTCAGGTGACAATCAGATTTACTATGCGGCTGGCGCTTCCACCAGTTCCACCATGATGGGGCCCACCTTTACAACCACGGGCAGCGATATCTCGGGATCCACGGCTGTATTGTTTGATGTGAGCGGTGCCGCAACATCGCCGTATGACACAACGGCTGGTCTGGCCAAAGCATCCGGAGTCCAAAACAGCTCTGGAAATGTCACAGCCGTCACCATATCTCCGAGCACTGCGAACGGTCTGGTCATCTCCACGCTGGGGATTGACTCCAACACCATAAACGGAGTTTCTCCTGGCAATTTCCTGTCGGCCGTACCCACTCCCGTTGCCAGTCCGAATCCTGTGGATCAAAACAATGGCTGGGCGCTGTGGTACAACACGAGCCCCGGCGCTCGAACCTTTGTGTGGACCACCCAAGGTGGCCAAGTCGACGACTGGTCCTCCATCGCCGTGGCCTTCAAATCCGCTCCGTAAATCAGATACCCTTTGCCTGGATGTATCTTCAAATAGCGCCCCGAGAGGATTTCCAAGGGGTGTCACTACATCGCTCTACAATTCTCCAAGCTACTTTTTTTTGAGTTCTTGTCGGCTGAACGTGTTCCGATCTCTCTCTGCTGGCTCAACTCGGGCCAAGCGAAATCGAAAAGAAAGCCTTGAGGATTGGGGTTTCTAGCGGAGCCGTGAGAGGTCGAACGGGACTGAGACGTGCTGGCCGTCGGTGGTGATGACTTCAACCGAAGCGTCATCGGAGGCGACGTCGCTCGCGTCGTAGACCACCCAAACGAGCCAGCCGGTCGGATAGACGAAGCCGTTGCCAGCGGAGTAGCCATAGGAGGAGCTATCAGCGGCAGCGTAGGAGAAGAAACCGAGATCTTCGGGGATGAAGGGGTAGTGGTTTGAGTTTTGGACGTAAGAGGGCTGGAGCATGATGCGAAGGGGCTCGATCCACTGCTCTTCGCGAGATTGGGCGGAGCGCTGGGAGAGTCCGACGCGGAAGTCGCGATAGAAATCGGGGAGGGGCTCGTCGCGGCCGGATAGCTGCTTGTCGCCTTTAGCGGAACGGTAGAGCTCGAGGGCTCCGTACGTATCCGTGAAGTTGATGCGGATGCGGACGTAGAGTTTGTCGTGACTGTGGCGATAATCGAGTTCGGCCTGCTGGGCGCTATAGCTGCCCGTGCGGCGACGCGAAGTTTCAATGATCTGGACGTAGGGGGTGTAGACCTCGACTTCGGAAATGTAAGCACCCTTGTCCGGTGCGGGGAGAGTCTTAACGTACTGAGAAAAGAAGGTGAGAGTGGATTGGTCGTTGTGCTGGCCGAGGAAGTAAGCTTCGCGGACCGCCTCCGGGGAGAGAGGAGCGTCGAAGGCGGAGGAAGGTGGGGGAAGGAGAAGAGCGGCTGCAATGATGCAAGAAACTGAGCCGAGGCAAGGGTTCATGCCAGCGCCCTCCTGGGGGTAAGACGTTTGAAATTGTATCAGGAGTTTCAGATGTGGCGTGTTGCAGAAGCCAAGGCAGAGTTTGGCACCGGAGAATTGGCTGCGTGCTAGAATAGAGGCATGTCGCACATAGTATACAGAGTGGAGACAGAGCTTGAAGCCGACGGGCGTTGGATCGCCGAAATTGTAGATGTGCCGGGTGTACTGGCATACGGCGAGACAGAGAAAGAAGCCATCGCTTCCGCACAGGCTCTTGCGCTTCGCGTTCTCGCGGATCGCATCGAAGAGCAGAAAGAACCCACCGAGACAGTGACTGTCTCCATCGAAGCTGCCTGACAGTGAGCCAGTGGCCAAGCAGCAAGGCGGCGAAAGTCTTCCGAGCACTTCTCAGAATCGGTTACACAATCAAATCGCAGAGAGGTTCGCACGTCATATTGACGCACACTGAGCGCGGGGACTACGTTTGGGCTTTTCACGATGCTGTGGAGATCGGGCCGAGGATGTTGGCCCGAATTGCGAAACGCACCGGCTTGCGACCGGAAGATCTGTAGTCTTCCCTCACTCGAAATTCAGAACGACTCCTTGAACTCCGCGTCACGAAAAATGAAAATCAGATGCGCCGCGAGGTGTTGGGGAAGTCTAGCCAGACCTTTACCCCGCAGAAGTGGGAGCCCTCGGTGCAGATAGGAGTGGTGATATTGGCCCGGAGATGGCAAGGCGGCCCGATGTATTTTGCAAGCACCGGGTGAACTTCGCGGAGTTGCGCGACTTCATCCATGCTAGCGGCGTAGATTTCTTCCTGGGCGTTGAAGCACGTGCGCATCGTCCATTTGTGGAGGAGATGCAGGAGAGAGCCGCTCTCCACCAGGCGGATGGATTTGGCGTTAGGCAGAAGATAGAGGGCAATTTCCAGGGGAACACCGCGATCGAGCAGTTCGTTCTTGGCGGCCCAGGCGTCGTGCATGGCGCGCTCGTAGATTTCCCTGGCGAGGGGATTTTGCGTCAGAAGGACCGGAGTGATGTAGTCGGGCTCGCGCGTGTCGGCGAGCGTGAGTAGCGGGCGCGAGCCGGGGACCATGCGGTGGCGCTGGTCCTGACTGTCGGCCGTGTGGCTGATTTTTTTGGCGAAACTGTAATTTGCATGCTGCAGCGCGCGCATCATCGGCGCGTGAACGCCCACATCAAGAGTTTCCAGACGATAGGGATTGCGCGAGGGATTGAGCAGGCGGTCGATGGCTTCGGCGTCGGAGCATTGCGAAATGGTGAGGCCGACGACGGCGCGGTAGGCTTCCGCCATCACGCTAGGGGCATTGGGAGAGTAATCGACGAGTTTCGAAGTTTTTCCGCCGAGCTTCGCGTCGAATTCACGCGCGAACTCTTCGCCCGCGTGCATGTTCGGCACGTCTTCTTTCCATTCTGGACGTTCCTCGAGAGGTTCGGTTCCAAAACGATCGAAAAACTGCGGATCAATTTTTTTGACCTCGCCGACCATTTCGCCAATGACCGCGCGGGATTCGTTCGGAGTGTCTGACGCGGCGCTCATGCGCCACAGACGATGGAGCACGATGCCGGAGACGGTGTGCACCATCGTCGTAAATGCGGCGACAGGTAGAACGTACCGCGCAATTTCAATGGCGCGTTTTTCAGCGGCCCGTTCGATTTTTTGAAGACGCTTGGGGTGCGACATCGGGCCGATGTGCCAGATGTCGCTGAGGATAGCGCGCGCGTCGTTGACGAGGAGAGCGGAGAGTTCGCGGTAAGTGTTCCAGGCCCGCGCGATGGCTTGTTCGTAGATGACGCGATGAGCGTCATTGAAAAAAAGTGAAGAGTTAGGGATGTACGCTTGCGCGCGATCCAGGCGGACGTAGCGCTGGCTTTGCTGCTCGGAATTGTAGAACGGATGCGCGTGCAGAAAGGACCACACGAATTGGCGGCTCACATTTTCCAGGCCGAACTCGAAATGCGCATGCTGATAAACGGTGTGATGGCCGCTATAGAAAGTGGCGGCGCCGATGTTGATGCGCTGCTTGTCGGTGATTTCTTCCGGGACGATGAGTCGCGATGCGTAGCACGTACGCGCGGCCGCAATCGCCGAATCGTAGGGATGCGCGAAAGCGTTTCGAAGAGTGACTCGGGGAGCGGCGGTTTCGACGAGCTCGCCGGGACGGCTGGGTTCGAACATGCGGGACTGTGTGGCCACGTTGGGAGTTAATCTTACACGGTACGAATGGATTTGACACAGAGCGCAGTACACACAAAGCACATCGAGAAAAAAGCAAAGGGGACAGACCGAAATGGCCGTCCCCTGATCGGAAGCTCTGAAATAAGAAGCGCGGTTACTTTTTTGCGGCTGCGGTTTTCGAGGCTTCCACTTTTGCGGCGGCGTCGGCGTACTTTTTCGTAAAGCGCTCAACGCGGCCCGCCGTGTCAATCAGCTTTTGTTTGCCGGTGAAGAACGGGTGGCAATTGGAGCAGATTTCCACATTTAGCCTCTCGCCCTTGATAGTCGAGCGGGTTTGAAAATTGTTGCCGCAGGCGCAGTGCACCGTGACGGCGTGATAATCGGGATGAATACCGGGTTTCATGAGGCTCCATTCTGTCGCGTCCGGTCTGCACGGCTTCCTGCTCTCAGAGAGAAGGCCTCACCCCTCAAGGGGTGAGCTACAGCCGCGTCGCTAGGTCGCGAGGAAACCCCCATTATAGAGGAATTTCGTCACATTTCCAAATCGGAGCCCCAAATGCAAGCCGTGGAGTTGAATCAGCGGGCTTCTAACCTACGTAGAATTTATGTCCGAATTGAGCTATGTTTTCGCTCCAAGACTGACTGCGAACGGGGGTGAGATATGAGCTGGATACGCGGAATAGCCTTGGGTGTTCTGGCCAGTGCCTTGGCGGCGGTTGCGCTCGGAATAGGAGCCGCCAGCGCCAAGGATGAAATCGACGTCTTCAACAAACGCTATGTTGAGATGCATTTGAAGATGGACACCGCGGGAATCTTTGCCACTTGGGCGGAAGATGGCGTGAGTTTGATGCCCGGCGAAGCGCCATTGATTGGGAAAAAAGCGATTGTCGCTTGGGTCGAAAATATTCTTTCGAAAATGCCCGGATACAAAGTCGTCAACGAAGAAATAGATTTTCACGATATACAGATCTCCGGCGATTGGGCTTCGGAATGGGCGACGGAGCATCAAGTCGTGCAACCTCCGGACGGGAAGCCGGTCATCGATTCGCGCGGAAAAATGGCGCTGGTGCTGCACCGCGAGCTGAACGGAGAGTGGAAAGTCAAACAGGAGATGTGGAACCAGGCGCCGAAGCAGTGAGAGTGTTGTTAAGCAAGTGTGCGCGATGATCTCGGCGCACGCACTCCGAAATTGTATTTGAACTGAGGATTTTGTTTAGACGGCTCTACGGCTACGAGAAACGCCAGCGCGTCACGGATTCGGCGAAGTTCGCGGCATGCTCGTCCTGGCCGAACACGGTTTCTGGCTCGACGCGATACACATTTCCGCCCGAGGCTGTGAGCAGCGGCTCGACGTCTCCGCCGTATTTTTTGTTGTACACCGCCGCAAGACGCTTCCAAGCCGCGCGGTCTTTGATTTCCAGCGGCACGCCTTCGAGGACTACCGCTTCGTCGGCAAGCTCCGTGCCCACGGAACAGTAACCGTGCGCGGCCATGTTTTTTGCTTTGCGCGTGTTCGGGCCAGTGCTGAACCAGAACGCATCTTCCCACCACACGCCCCACACCACCATCAAATGCGGACGCCCGCCGGGCCGCGTCGTGGCAATCCAATAGTTATGTGATTTTTCGAGACGCTCTAAGGCCCAGCTCCAGGGTTTCAGACCCGTCGAAGAATCCTTGGGCATCGCCGCGAAGTCGGGCCAGTAAGGACGGCTCGCCTTGGGTTCGCTCATGACAGACTCCGTGTCCTTGCATTCCTCAGCCGAGATTCTAGCAGGATGTCGCTCGAACTTGCGTAGCCAGGTGGCCACACGGATTATTGGTTGAGAGACTTTGCGTGGCGGTTGGCGCGGAGGCTGTCGGCGTCCCGCGAATTGGCAGGTAGCCGATCCCCAAATCTGCAAGGCCTTTTTGGGTCACAGGGTGGGCCACTCTTCGACACGTCTCTAAATCTCCCACGGGTTAATCACCCTCACCGTCAAGCCCTCGAAATGTGGCGTGTTCCGGGTCGCCAGCGTCGCCCGGTTCGCAAGCACAATCCCCGCAATCATCGTGTCGCGCACCTCTGCCGGTCTGCCTGCGCGCTTACGCTGGGCCATCAACTCCGCGGCGTGAATTCCGGCTTCAGCGTCAAATGAAGCGATGCGCCCCTCAATCATACTTTTGAGCATCAACTCGAACGACCTGATCAACGCACCCTGTCGCCGGCCTTTTGGCATCGTCTCTAAGCCGAAGTGAATCTCCATCACCGTAACGGCCGTAATCCAGACGGATGCCGCCGGCTGCGCGTCCAGCCACTTGACGACTGGTTTTTCCGGCTCCTTCCGCATTAGCGCGGAGATGACGTTCGTATCGAGAATGATCATTCCTCGAGATTCGCCGGCTGGATTTCGATCCCTCGCAGTTCGCGGATCTCCTCACCCGGCTTAAGCCCGTCGCGGCGGAAGAGTTGGGCAATCTCCGTTCCCAGCCGCCTGCTTCTTTTGCCTTCCCGCTTTGTGGCGTCGCGCAGGATTTCACGCACTTCTTCCTCCACGCTCCGCCCATGCCGATTCGCTCGCCGCCGCAGTTTGTCCTTCACTTCGTTCTCGAGCTCCCGAACAATGAGTTGCGCCATATCTCTAATGATATCATGATATCACTCAATCGGTGGGACTCTTTTGACGCGCCCAGGTGCACGCTTGAGTGGTTTGGCGAGTGGCCTCGATACTGACGGGGTCCGGCGGATCACTCCTCACTCGGCGTGAACGACCTTCTGCTGGCTCACATTCTGGCCGTCGCCCCTTCTCAATTTGCGGAAGATGATCGTGGACAAAATGGTGAACGCGCCAAGCACCAGAAATGCCTCGTGTACGCCGTGAATCATTTCCACCGGATTGGAACGAGCCCGGTTGGGAATGAATAGCGCCGTGGTCAGCCCCGCCGACGCCACGCCAAAACTGATCGACATTTGCTGCATCGTGCTCGCGATTGAGCTTGCGTTGCTCGTCTGTTCTTCAGTGACGTCCGCATACACCAGCGTGTTCATGCTCGTATATTGCAGCGAAGTGAAGGCCCCATAGCAAAACGCCAGCAGCACGATCATCCAAACCGGCGTGCCTAGCCCGATGGCCCCAAAAAGCAGAAGCAGGAGGCCAAGGATCACTGTATTCGAAACCAGCACCCCGCGGTAACCCATGCGGTTTAGAATTCGCGGCAGCAGGAACTTCGTGCTCATCGCCGCGATTGCCTGCGGCATGATCAGCAGGCCGGACTGAATCGGCGTGAATCCCAGGCCAACCTGGTAGAGCAACGGCAAAAGAAATGGCACTCCCCCGATGCCGAGACGGGTAAAGAATCCGCCGCTCACCGCGGCGCTGAACGTGCGAATCCGGAATAGGCTCAGCTGCAGCAGCGGAAATGCAATCTCGCGCGCGTGAAACAGGTACCCTGCGATAAGCAGCAGGGAAATCGTCAATAACCCCAGAATTTCGGGCGTGCTCAGAGTGTGTTCACCGAAAATCTCCAGCACGTAGGACAGCAGCGCCACGCCCGAGCCGAAGAGGATGAGCCCGACAAGATCGAGAGGGTGCGTTTCCTCCCGGTAGTCGGGCAGATGCAGATAAACCATCAACAAACCGATGAGGCCAATCGGAATGTTCACAAAAAATATGAATCGCCAGTGCAGGTATCCGACGATTAGGCCGCCGGCAATCGGACCAAGCATTGGGCCAATCAGCGCCGGAATCGCCACGAAACTCATCGCGCGGATGAGTTCGGATTTCGCAAACGTTCGCACCAGCGTCAGCCGGCCCACCGGCACCATCATGGCTCCGCCGCAGCCTTGCAGGACGCGGCACGCCACAAGCAGATGGATGCTGTTCGATATGCCGCACAGAAAAGAGCCGAGAGTGAACAGCCCGATCGCCGATGCGAACACCCGGCGCGTTCCGAACCGGTCCGCCATCCACCCGCTGATCGGAATGAAAACCGCCAGGCTCAGCGTGTAGCTCGCCAGCACGGACTTCATGCTCAGCGGAGCCACCTTAAGCGCTTCCGAAATGGCTGGCACCGCTGTATTCAAAATCGTCGTGTCCAGCGACTCCATAAAAAACGCCACGGCCACCAGCCACGGTAAGAGCCGCTTGCCGGAAGCCGATGGCGCGGATGGAAGCGATGGAGAGCTGCTGGAATTAACCGGACCTATAGCCATGGAATAGAGCAACTACTCTACTAACGAATCGAGGAATTTGCCTGCTCTAGAAAACATCTTCTAGCAGCTCCGATTTCTTGCGCAGGAAACCGGCTTTCAATATTAGAAAAAGCTAATTTCCGGCATCTTCGCCAGCCTCTCGGCGGAACCGCTCAGCGTCAGTGAATCTTGTGGCCAGGATAATCGCCTGGCATTTTTGCCTTTCGCCCCGTTTCAAGCCTCTGTCTCATCCGCCATATCTGACCTGCCAGTAATCACTTGTACAAAAGGCATTCCTCATTCCCTTTCCCTTCGCCTCGTTCTTGCTACGATAAAAAGAACCTAGGACATAGTTCCCTCTTGCAGTTGGCACCGCTCGCTGGAAAAGAGCGAGAGTCGTTTGTCTAAAACATGTCGCCATCGATGGCGGCCGAGGAGTATGACGTGAAAAAGGCATCTTTTTATCTCGCAATGACGGCCATGCTTGGCATTCTTGCCGCGCCGGCGTTCGGCCAGGCGCCCGCAACAGCGAAACAGCAAAGCCAGGCTCCCGCCCCCGCCACCGTTTCCCGCACCACCAAAGCGGTGAATTATCGCCGCGCTGGAGGCGCCACCAAGATCGATTTTAGCGGCACCGAACTCATGCAGGGCGCCTCTGGCGAAGCCCGCGTGGAAAGCAAAAGCAACCGTATGGAAATTGAAGCCAAATTCCAGGGCTTCGAGGACGCCACCAAATTTGGCCTCGAATATCTTACCTACGTCCTGTGGGCCGTCTCGTCGCAGGGTCGTGCCGTGAATCTTGGCGAACTAGCCCTCAAGAACGGCGCCGGCCAGGTAAAAGCCATCACCGACATGCAGACTTTCGGCATGATTGTCACCGCCGAGCCGTACTTTGCCGTCACGCAGCCGGGCAACATGGTGGTTCTCGAAAACACTCTCGGCCCCGCCACGCAGGGCAAAGTCGAAAATATTGACGCACAATATGAATTGCTCGGTCGCGGCATCTATTCCTCTTCGAACACCAAAATTGAAAACGCCATCTTCGGGATTGACCGCAAAACACCACTCGAGCTGTTCGAAGCGCGCAACGCCGTTCGAATCGCTCGCATCGCCCAAGCCGATAAATACGCCGCCTCCTCGCTCTCGAAAGCCGAACAACAACTCAAAAACGCAGAAGAAGTCTACAGCCGCAAGAGCGATAAAAAATCTGTGGAAGCCGCGGCCCGCGACGTTGTGGAAACGGCTGAAGAAGCGCGCGTAATGGCCGTAAAACAAAAAGCCGAACAAGACGCGCAAGCCAGAGTCGCTGCGGAAAAGCGAGCAGCAGAAGAGCAAGCCGCCGCGGAAATAAAACGCCGCCAGGATGCGGAGCTCGCTCGCCAGCAGGCGGAAGCTGCCAAAGCCGATGCCATTCGAATGAGGCAGGAAGCGGAAAAAGCCGCGGCCGATGCCGCCCGCCAAAAAGCGGAAGCCGAGCAAGCCACCGCCGCCGCGGTGGTGCAGCAGCAAGCCGCGCAAGCGGCCGCCGAACAAGCCGCGCGCGACAAAGCCGCTGCGGTTGATCAACAACGCGCGGCGGAAGCCGAAGCGGATAAAGCGCGGCAGGCCGCCGCAAAAGCCGAATCCGAAAAGGCGGAATTACGCGCGCGACTTTTGAATCAGTTGAATTCCATTTTGCAGACGAGAGATTCGGCCCGCGGACTTATCGTCAATATGTCGGACGTGCTGTTTGATACCGGCAGCTACACGCTCAAACCGGGCGCGCGCGAAAAGCTGGCGAAAATTTCAGGAATCGTTCTCGCCCATCCCGGACTGAATTTGCAGATCGAAGGCCACACGGACAGCGTGGGCACCGATGAATTCAATCAGCAACTTTCCGAGCGCCGCGCTGATTCCGTGCGCGATTTTCTCGCGGAGCAGGGAGTGCCCGCGTCTTCCATTACCGCGCACGGCTTCGGAAAAACGCAGCCCGTCGCGTCGAATGACACCGCCGAAGGCCGCCAGCGAAATCGCCGCGTCGAGCTCGTCGTGAACGGCGACGCCATCGGAAATGCGACTTCGGCGAGCGCGACTGCCAATCGATAATTCTTCAGCGGGTAATCGCTGAAATTCCTGCATCTCGTTGAAACATTCGAGCGTCTGCTTTTCCGAGCGGGCGCTGGTGAGCTACTACATATTCAAAAACTTTCTTCCCTTCGACTCCCGATAAATTGACGGGCTGCGGCGTAATCCGCTACGGTGTTGATGCAATCGCGATTCGCGCGATCCGCTCGATGTGTTTGAAGCCGGAGGTCATGAATGTTCTTCTTTCTCTTGGCGCTCACTTTTCCTGCGTGGCGACCTCACTTTTCGTTTCTTGAAAACCCTCTCGCCAATGAAATGATCGCGTTGCGCTGGATGCATCTTGTTTTCGGCATCATCTGGATCGGCCTGCTCTACTTTTTCAATTTGGTCCTGACGCCGGCGATGAAGCAAGTCGATCCAGCGGCGCGTGTGAAGATTTATCCCGCGCTGATGTCCAAAGCGATGGGTTGGTTTCGCTCGTCCGCATTGGTGACCGTCCTCGTTGGGATCCGCTATTTTCAGCTGCATCTTTTTGCGGACGCGCGAGCCGCGGGCGACCACTCGCTGGCCATGAAATGGCTCGGCTGGTGGCTGCTGGTTTGGGTCGTCGCATACATTTTTATTTACGCGCTGCAACTCCCTGCGAAAGGATTACTCGATAGTCCCTGGGTGCGCGGGATCGGAATCGCGATTGTCGTCGCCGCCGCATCGTGGCTGGTCATGGCGTTGAACGGCGGAGCGAATGTTTCCAATGCACACCTGGCGATCAGCGTCGGCGGAGGACTGGGTCTCGTCATGCTGCTCAACACGTGGGGCGTGGTGTGGCGCGTGCAGAAAAAGTTGATTGCGTGGGCGCGCGCCAGCTCGGAGCAAGGTGTGCCGATGCCACCCGAAGCCCAGCGCCTGATGCGCTGGAACTTACTGACTGCGCGAGTTTCGTTTTGGTTATCGTTCCCCATGCTGTTTTTCATGGCCGCCGCCAGTCACTATCCTTTCCTGAGCACGGTTGCGCGATAACTTCGAAGTGGATAGTGGACAGTGAATATAGAAACGTGTTGAAAAGTCAAAAGCCACCCGCCGGTAACAGAATGAAGGCAGGAGAGTACGCGTGCAGATTTTCTGCAGGCCGGTAAGAGGTGTGGAGCGGCTCAGGCGCCTAGAAGGTTTTCAAGGCCGGCCTTGTTCATGATGATGACCGTGGAACCCTTGACCTGCAGGAACTGCTTCTTCTTGAAATCGCTAAACAGCCGAGTCACGGTCTCTCGCGATGCCCCGATCATCTGGGCGATTTCTTCATGCGTAAGGGTGACCGTGAGCCTTACGTCGTCTTTTCCTTCATCGTGGTTTGCGGAGAGATCCAGCAGGAAACGGGCCAGCTTCTCACCCGCGGAGTGAGATAGCCCAATGGTTCGCATTTCTGCGATCGCCGAATGATAGGTTTCACAGAGCTGCTGGGCAACGCGCAATGCTGCCTCGCCGTGCTCGCGCAAAAAGAGCAGGAATTCCTGCCGAGAGATGAAATTCGCCTGAGTAGGTTCGATTACATCCGCCGTAAGCTCGTAGGGTTTCCCTGTGACGGTCGCGGGCAGTCCCAGAACCTCTCCTGGTTCCGAAATTCTAAGAATGAGACTTCTGCCGTCGGCAGACGAAGTCGACAGTTTGACCTTGCCACTGCATAAAACGAAGACACCCCGGGGTGACTGACCTTCTACAAAGAGGGTCGCCCCTTTCGGATAGGCCGCGGCGGAGGTTATGGCTGCCAGCTTCTGCAGGGCGGCGGGAGGGAGGTTGCAGAAGAGGCGATCCTCGCGGTGAGGACACGAGAGGCAACTTTCAATAATCTCTAGGCCGTAAGGAGCGCGCATAAGATCAGTGCCTCGGAGTATACCCCCCTCCCTACGCGACACAAAACGAAACCCGCTTGGCATACGCAACGACCCGACAGATGAGATCCGATGTTCCTAGCCCAGGTTTCTACAAGAATCCAAGACTCTGTGGCTGTGATGGTCGTCACGCTGCCATGTGATGCAGGTTACCGCACACTCCTCCGGGCTGAGTTCAAATTTTGATTTGGGCCAGAGGTGCAAAATGCAAAAGGATGAGGGCGACCCCATAGAGGTTCTGATATTTGACGAGATCGAAGAAACAGTCGGAACTTGGCTACGGACGATTATTCAACGTCTAGAAAAAGAACAGAAAGCAGTTCGAAGGCATCACCCCCGGCGGTCAACCACAAGCGTCAAAACGTTGAGACGAACGCTTTCCTACCAAAGGCACGATCCCAAGCTTGCAAAGCCGGCGTGTCGAACTGCGGGTAAGTGCGGCGCGGCTTAAGCCGTGCCCTCCCAAGGTCAACTGAAAGAGGAGGCGGGGAGGGCTGGTGAGAGGGAGGGAAACTGCGCTCTGAACGTGGGATTATGCGCGCCGAGTGGGAATAAATGACCGGTTCTAGTACGCGGCGCGGAGCAACGGGCGGCTTCTAAACATTTGATAAGCGGCTTTTTATCATAGGCTTGCGCGAATTGCGGCAGATGGCCCGACTCTTGCGATTAGAAGGGGTGCGGTGTCCCCGGGGGCAGAACAAACTCAGCTACTTGAATGTTGTACGAGGAGGCTTATGCCGAACCGTGCTGTTTGGAATGCACCCACTGAGCTGGGAAACCAAAGCAGGCCCCTGCAAAGAGTTGAAGTTGCAGCAGAAGATGATCTGGAGAATCGCTTAAAAAATCTGGACAGGCTTGTCGAGAGCACCTTTGCAGCTCTGCGCCAGGAAACATTCTCGGGCAAACCCCATGCCCTTGACCTGGTGAATGACCTTCGTGTGAAGATCAAAGCAACGCAAAATATGTTCCGAGTGGGAAAGCTGCTCAGCGAGCCGGCGCGGCACAGCATGATTACGAAGGTAAGCGATTCGTTACATGAGCTGGAAGAGTTTGTAGCGTCCAACTTGGGCGTGGAAATGACCAAGCTCCATTAGCGCCACGAGGGCCAGCTTTCCGAACAGCTTTCTGAACAGGGCCGATGTAGAGATCGATTCCAGAGCCGCAATATTTTTGAAAAATAATGTAAGAAAAAAGAGGAGGCGGGCCAGGTCGTCCCGCCTCCTCGCTCCCCTTTCGGGGAAATCCGGCCAGCCTGACGGAGGGCGGCTAGCCGGTCGTGTGTTGGCCTACCTATATAATCCCGGCAGAGCGAAAAAAGTTCCTGAGAAAGTGCAAAAAGTGGCTAGAATCTTCGTGGAAAGTAGCGCCCGGTTCGGGATGCTTCCGCCTCTATGCCACGCCCATCAACGTTAAGCCCAGATAATATACTTCGTTTTCTGCAAGTTACGAGGGATGCAGTGTCCTCGAACGAGATAGTTGCGGCCTTGCATGTGGGGAAGGCGGAGCGCCGGTCGCTGTTTAAGATGCTGGTCAACCTGAAGAAGCGCGGGGCGATTGAGGAATTGCCGGGAGGGCGTTACCGGCTTGCGGGACGGAAAGGCGGGGAAGAGTCGGGCGAGAAGGCGGCTAGCTCCGCGAGGCAGGGGGTTGGAGGGAGCGAGACTCGTTCCACGGGGAACAATCCGCGGCGGGAGGCAGGTGCGCCTTCGTTGGCGCGCGATGAAGTGCGAGGGCGACTTGTGCTGCATCACGACGGTTACGGCTTCGTGGTACCCGATGTGCCGATGCCGCAGCTGGATGGCGACGTGTTCATTCCGCGCGACGCGGTGGAAGATGCGATGCACGGCGATCATGTGCTGGCGAAGCTGCAGCGCGTGAGTGATTCTCGAGGCGGGGGCGCGCGCGGAGGGCAACGGGCGGAAGGACGAATCGTGCGCGTGCTGGGAAGGGCGCATCCGTCCGTTGTGGGATTGTTTCGCTACGGGCCGCGAGGAAATGTGGTGCGGGCTTACGACATTCGAATGCAGCATGAGGTGGAGATTCCTCCTGGAGAAGAGCTGACGGCGGCGCTGCGCGAAAAGTTAAGAGCGGGCGACGGTGGCGGACATAGCGCGCGGGGTAAGCAGGCGTCGCGGCTTCCGGAACTTGATGGAGCGGTGGTGAATGTGGAGCTGTTGCGCTATCCGCGCGGCGGAGCGGCGCCGACGGGACGCGTGATTGAAATTCTTGGGCGGCCCGGCGATCTCGGCGTGGATATCGAGATCATCATTCGCAAGCATCATTTGCCGCATGAATTTTCCGCGACGGTCCTGGAGGAAGCGGAACATCGCGCTGAGCCGGTGAGCGAAGGCGAGCGCGCGGGCCGCGATGATTTTCGCCACCTGCCGATCGTGACGATCGACGGCGAGACGGCGCGCGATTTTGACGATGCGGTTTACGTGGAGCGGCGGGCGGAGGGCGGCTGGGGTTTGCAGGTGCACATCGCGGACGTGGCGCACTACGTTCGAACGGGGACAACGCTGGATCAGGAAGCGCGGCTGCGCGGGACGTCGGTGTACTTCCCGGACCGGGCTGTGCCGATGCTGCCGGAGGCGCTTTCGAACGGGATGTGTTCGCTGAAGCCGCGCGAGGAGAGGCTGGTGATGAGCGCGCTGATGGAGTTCGACGCCGCGGGCAATATGCTGAGCGCGCATATGACACCGGGGGTGATTCGCTCGGCAGAGCGGATGACTTACACCGACGTGAATAAGGTGATCGAAGGCGACAGGGAAGCTAACCTGCGCTACGCGGGACTGGCTGGACATTTTCGCGATATGAAAGAGCTGGCGCTGCTGCTCAACAAGCGGCGCAATGAACACGGCTCGATCGATTTCGATTTGCCGGAGCCGGTGATTGAGTTCGATGAGCAGCAGCGCATGACCAACATCGTGCGGAGCGAGCGGAACATCGCGCACAGGCTGATCGAAGAGTTCATGCTGGCGGCGAATCGCGCAGTGGACGGTTATCTGCTGAAGCGCGGGATTGCGGCGCTGCATCGGGTGCATGAAAAGCCGGATGCGCGGAAGGTGCTGGAGTTCGAAGAGCTGGCGCGAGCGTTTGGGTATTCGCTTGGCGTAGCGGATTTGCATCAGCGGGAGATTGCGGTGCGTCATGGGCGCGTGCCTGCGCCGGCAAAAGCGGGGCGGCCGGATTCCTACGGACACGGACGCGAGCGTGGAATGCGCGTGGCGCTGCCGGGTTCCACGGAGCTGCGGATTACGCCGCAACATTACCAGAAATTGCTGCGCAAATTAGCGGGAAAGCCCGAAGAGCGAATCGTTTCGTACTTGATGCTGCGCTCGCTGAAGCAGGCGCGTTACGCAGCGGAGCCGCTGGGGCATTTTGCGCTGGGATTCGACGAGTACACGCATTTCACTTCACCGATTCGGCGGTATCCCGACTTGATCGTGCATCGCGTGTTGAAGTGGGCTTTGGAGCATCCGCAGGTTGCCGCACCCGTCGGCAGCAATACGGCACGCGGCCTGGAAGCGACGCTCTATTCGCAAAGGCAGCTCGAGGAGATTGCGTCGGAGACTTCCGAAGCGGAGCGCCGGGCCAACGGGGCCGAGCGCGAGTTAATGGACTGGAAGACGGCGCAGTTCATGGAAGCGCATCTCGGCGAAGAGTACGAGGCGCTGATCATTTCGGTGCAGAAATTTGGATGTTTTGTCGAGCTGTTCGAAGTATTCGTCGAAGGGCTGCTGCCGATCAACGCTCTCGAAGATGCGGCGGGGGCGCGGTGCGTTTTCCGCGAACGGGATCACGCGATTGTGGCGCTGTCCGGTGGCGAAGGGCGGCGGGGGACGCCTGGTTCGCGGCGTGGGCGCGGCGCAGCAAAGCCCAAAGAAATTGCGTGGCATCTTGGAGATCGCGTGCGCGTCCGAGCTGAGCGCATCGACCCGATGAGGCGGCGAGTGGAGTTCGCCATTGCCGAGGACGCGTGAGGTGAAACGCAAGGGCATTTTGTTTCTGCCGATTCTGATTCTCTTAAGCACTGCCGCTTGCAATAGAAAGCATAAGGGCCAGAATGTCTGTCCAATTGACGGCTCGGCGCCGGAATGGACAGGCCGACGAAACGGGAACTCGTGCGAGTACTTCCATTACAATGCCATTGAGCGCCAGACGCATGCCTGGTGGGCGGAATGCAAGCTGTCGACGCCGGAAGAACCAAAAGAAAACTAGCCTTTCATCCGCATCGCAGTCCCGGCAGTAATCCAACATCTGTTATTCTTGAATGCTGGCTTAATACCCCGGAGCAGTCTGACTGTTCCTTTGAGAGGATCCATCATCGTGAGTACGTCGACAGTTTCAGAGCGTGCGCTGAAGCGAGTACAAAATTTTAACGCAGGGCCGGGGGCTTTGCCGCTTCCTGTGCTGGAGCGGATTCGCGAGGAGTTGCTGGATTGGCGCGGCAGTGGGATGTCCGTGATGGAAATGAGCCACCGCTCGCCGGAATTCGAGAGCATTATCGCGGCGGCGGAGGCGGGTATGCGCAAGCATCTCGCCATTCCCGATGAGTATGCTGTGCTCTTTCTGCAGGGCGGCGGGAGCATGCAGTTCACGATGGCTCCGATGAACTTGTGCCTGCCAGGCAAACCTGTGGACCTGATTCATACCGGGACTTGGACGGCAAAGGCGCTGGGCGAATTGAAGAAAGGCATCCTGCATCACGTTGCGGCTTCGACCGAAGCGGAGAAATTTGCGCGGCTGCCGCGCAAAGACGAAATTAAATTTTCGGCGGACGCTTCCTACGTGCACATGTGCACGAACAACACGATCGAAGGCACGCAGTGGACGGAGATGCCGGAGACCGGCGGTGTGCCGCTCGTCGCGGATATGTCCTCAGACATTGCTTCGCGCCCCATTGACGTGAAGAAATTCGGGCTCATCTTCGCCGGCGCGCAGAAAAATCTCGGGCCTAGCGGCGTTACCGTGGTGATCGTGCGCAAGGATCTCGCTGAACGAGCAGACAAGAATCTGCCCACGCTGCTGCAATACCGCACGCACATCAAGGAAAAATCGCTGTATCACACGCCGCCGACGTTCGCGGTGTATATCGTCGGTCTGGTGATGGAGTGGATTGAGGCCGAAGGCGGCATCACCGCAATCGAAAAGCGCAACAACGCCAAGGCGAAGCTGCTCTACGATACGATTGAAGCCAGCAATGGCTTCTATCGCTGCCCGGTCGAACAATTCTCGCGATCAAAGATGAATGTGGTTTTCCGCGTGGCCGGCGGCGATGAAGCGATCGAGAAGCAATTCGGCAATGAGGCAGCCGCAGCGGGCCTTGTTGGCACGCCGGGGCATCGGTCCGTCGGCGGGATGCGTGTCTCGCTTTACAACGCGGTCACACTCGATGCGGTAAAGGCTCTAACGAGTTTTATGCGCGAATTCCAACGCACGCGCGGCTAGCTTACGCGGGCGGGGCCCTTTGAAGTCCAAGGTAAACAAGCCCCGCCCCTACAGAGTCTTTCCCCAAGCGAAACCTATTTGCCGTCAACACGTCCCTTCCCCTTGCACTTCGACAAGAGTAGGTGTATTGTCTCTTGTCGAAGCGACAGGGGACGCCATCCATGGCCAACAAGAGAATTGAACTTCCGCAGGGGACGCTCGACCTTCTGATTCTTCGGACGCTGGCGCTCGAACCACAGCATGGCTGGGCGATTTCGGAGCGCATCCACCAGATTTCCAGCGATGTGCTGCTGGTCCAGCAGGGCTCGCTATATCCCGCGCTACACCGGCTCGAGCGGCGCGGCTGGATCAAAGCGAAGTGGGGCACGTCCGAGAACAACCGCCGGGCGAAATACTACGAACTCACCAAGACGGGACGGAAACAGCTCGAACTTGAGCAGGATTCCTGGAAAAAGCTGGCGGCAGCCGTCGCCCAGATTTTAGAGACGGCTTAGGGAGGACTCCGTGTTCAACGACCTGTTTATTCGCCTTCGGTCGCTCTTTCGGCGCGATGTCGTCGAATCAGAAGCAGACACCGAGCTGCGCTTTCATTTCGATCAACAGGTTGAGAAACATCTCAAGACCGGCCTGACTCGCGAGGAAGCCATTCGGCGCGCGCGGATCGAATTCGGGGGACACGAGCAGCTCAAGGAAGATATTCGCGACGCGCGCGGCGTAAATTTCGTCGAGACACTCATTCAAGATATTCGCTACGGGTTGCGCATTCTAGGCCGTACGCCCGTGATCACTGGCATCGCAATTCTTTCGCTTGCACTCGGAATCGGCGCGAACACAGCGATTTTCAGTTTGATTGACACAGTCATGCTTCGGCTCCTGCCAGTGCAAAAACCCGAGGAGTTGGTGCAAGTGCTGAGAGCCAATTTTTCTGGAGGAGGTGAGGGCACTCCCAGCTTTACGAATCCACTGTGGGAAGAAATACGAGACCACCAGGACGTCTTTTCGGGTGCGTTCGCCTGGGGTGAGAATCGTTTCGATCTGGCGCAGGGTGGGGCGGTCCAAAACGCCAGCGGAATTTTTGCCAGCGGCGATTTTTTCAACACTTTGGGCGTACGCCCGGTGGCCGGACGTTTGATTACTCCAGCCGACGACACACGGGGCTGCCCGGCCGTGGCAGTCCTCAGCTACGGCTTCTGGCAAGATCACTTCGGGGCGACGCCGAGCGCCATCGGAAGCACGATCTCTCTCAGTAACCATCCGTTCCAAATTATCGGCGTCAGTTCTCCAGGTTTTTATGGCGTTGACGTCGGCAGCAAATTTGATGTGGCGATTCCGATTTGTAGTGCTGACGTCTTCGATGGAAAAGATTCCCGTCTCGACCATCGCTCGTGGTGGTGGCTGAGAATCATCGGCCGCGTGAAGCCAGGCATCAGCAAGGACCAACTGAAGGCCCGGCTCGGCGTTTTATCTCCACAAATCTTTACCGGAGCCCTGCCGAAGAATTGGGATGAGAAGGGGCAGGCGAGATTCCTAAAGCTCACTCTTGTAGCAGCCCCGGCCGCCACAGGCATGTCGTGGGTGCGCCGGCAATTTGCACAGCCGCTGAATATCCTGATGGGTGTCGTGGGATTGGTGTTGCTGATCGCCTGCGCAAATATCGCGAGCTTGATGCTGGCTCGTGCAGCGGCGCGTCATAAGGAAATCGCAGTGAGAAAAGCGCTAGGCGCTTCGAGAGCGCGATTGATCCGGCAGTTGTTGACGGAGTGTGTCCTGCTCTCGACGGCGGGCGCTGTGCTGGGCATCGTCTTTGCACGCTGGGGAAGCGCGCTTCTTGTGCGTTACATTTCGACGAAGAGCGACACCATTTTTCTCGATCTAACGTTCGATTGGCGAGTCTTGAGTTTTACAGCAGCGGTGGCCCTTCTCACAGGACTTCTTTTTGGCGTGCTGCCTGCGTTTCGTTCGACACGCGTTTCTTTGACGTCCGCAATGAAGGGCAGTCAGACAGCGGATGCAGAGAGCCGCACAAAGTTTCGCCCTGGGAAATGGATCGTGGCTATGCAGGTGGCGCTGTCGCTGGTGCTGCTCATGGCGAGCGGCCTCTTCCTGCGCAGCCTCGTCAAGCTGGTCACGATGGACGTTGGCTTCGACAGAAGCAATGTGCTGATCGTGCACGCTGATTTGCACACTGCGAAAGTTGCGCCCGAGCAGCAGCCCGCGATGTTCGAAGATATCGAGAGCAGATTGCGCACTCTTCCCGGCGTCGTTTCCGCCGGCCGTTCTCTCATCACTCCGGTCAGCCACCGCATATGGAACAATGCGCTGCAAGTGGACACTCCCAATCCTCCCACGGGAGAAGATGCGGTCGCATTCTTCAACTTCGTCTCGCCTGGCTTTTTTGAAACCTTGCGCACACCGCTGTTGGCGGGGAGGAATTTCAACGACGGCGACACAAAAACATCGGCTCAGGTGGCCATCGTCAATGAAACAGTGGCGCGCAAGTTTTTTGCGAATGCGAACCCGGTTGGGAAGTTCTTCCGGGTTCAGCCTGAGCCCGGCAAAAACGCCGTGCCCATTCAAATCGTCGGGCTGGTAAGGGATTCCAAATACGAATCGCTCCGCGAAGACAACTCAGCCACGGCGTACTTCCCGATCACACAAGTTCCGGAGCACGCGGAAGAGCAAGCATTCGAACTGCGAACGGCCACGCGCCCCTCCGCCCTTGTTCCCTCCGTGCAGGAGGCTGTTGCCGGTGTGAGCAAAACGATTCCTCTAGACTTCTCGACACTGGCGCAGCAGGTTGACGACTCGCTGGTGCAGGAACGGCTCCTCGCCACGCTTTCCACTTTCTTCGGCGGATTGGCTCTGCTTCTGGCGATGATCGGCCTGTACGGCGCTCTGAGTTATCTCGTAGCCCAGCGCCAGCCTGAGTTCGGCATCCGCATGGCTCTGGGGGCGCCACAAAAATCCATTCTCGGTTTGGTGATGCGCGATGTTGTGCTCGTCCTCGCAGGTGGTGTGATTGCAGGCGTTTGCATTTCCCTGGCAGTCGTTGGCTTGCTTCAGAAAATGCTATTCGGACTTGCCGCGAGAGATACGGTGACCTTGCTCGCGTCCATCGGAGTGCTTTCCGCGGTGGCGTTTTTTGCGGGTTACCTGCCGGCGCGCCGCGCCATGCGCGTCGATCCGATGGTGGCTTTGCGCTATGAGTAGACCGGCCAGGGCCACGCAAGTTTCAGGACTAGCTTAGGAGTGCTCGATGATTAGTGATCTGTTATTTCGTCTTCGTGCTTTGCTTCGTCGCGGCGCCATGGAGGCTGAGATGGACCAGGAGCTCCGCTCGCATTTCGAGAACCAGGTGGAAAAGCTCGTTGCCTCCGGTCTGCCGCGAGAGGAAGCCGTGCGGCGCGCTCGGTTTGAATTCGGGGGGCACGAACAACTCAAGGAAGAGTGCCGCGACGCGCGCGGCGTCAGCCTGATTGAAACTCTTCTGCAGGACTTACGGTACGCACTGCGGATGTTGCGCAATAATCCCGGCTTCGCGGCGGTGGCGATTCTCACGCTTGCTCTGGGGATTGGCGCGAATACGGCGATTTTTTCAGTCATCGATTCCGTTCTTCTTCGTTCATTGCCGTATCAGGATCCCGCCGGGCTGGTGATGGTCTGGGAAAATAATTCGCAGCATCCGAATCCGCACAACACCGTGTCTCCGCCAGACTTTCTGGATTGGCAGAGCCGGAATAGCGCCTTCGCGGAGATGGCGGCTATATTCGATCAGCACGCCAACCTCACCGGGAATGGATTGCCTCAAGAAGTTGTTCTGCAAGATGTTTCCGCCAATTTTTTTCCCGTGCTGGGCGTGAACCCCATTTTGGGCCCCGGCTTCACGTCCGAGAACGGCCGTGCAGGACACGATAAAGTTGTGATTATCAGCTACGGCTTTTGGAAAGAGCGCTTCGGCAGTGACACAGAAATCATCGGCAAGACACTCGTATTGAATGGCCACCCACTAGCGGTCGTCGGAGTGGCCCCTCAGAACTTTACGTGGTTCATTAAGGACGGCTCGTTCACTGGCGCGAAGCCGGAGATGTGGTCTCCGTTCGTGTTCCCGGCGTCATTCAGCAATCGCAAGGACATCGGCCGCTTCTTGAGTGTCGTCGCGCGCTTGAAACCTGGAGTGACCGTCGCGCAAGCGCAATCGCAGATGAATGGTATCGCAGCGCGCATCGCCGAGGAATATCCGGATTTCAACGGCTACTGGGGCGCGAACGTGGTGCCGGTGCACGATCAGATCTCGGGCGAGCTTCGCCCCGCGCTTTTGATTTTGTTCGGTGCTGTGGCGTTTGTTCTTCTGATTGCCTGCGCCAACGTCTCGAGCCTCCTGCTGGCGCGCGCCTCGGCACGCGAAAGAGAAATAGCTGTGCGCACCGCAATGGGCGCCAGCCCGTGGCGGATTGCCAGCCAACTACTTACGGAAAGCGTTCTACTAGCGATCATTGGGGGCGCAATTGGAGTGGCACTCGCAATTTGGGGCACGGATCTTCTGCTCGCGGTAAGCCCCAGGAATCTTCTCGACTTGCGATCCATCCCCATCGACTGGCGCGTGTTGACCTTCGCCGCAGGCGCCACGTTGATCGCCGGCTTGCTGTTCGGCTTCCTGCCTTCTTACATTTCGGCGCATTCGGGTATTGCCGAAACTCTCAAGGAAGGTGGCCGCGGCTCATCCGCGGGAAAACCGAGACGCTTCGCGCGCAGCGCGTTCGTGGTGGGACAAATGTGTCTCGCGCTCGTTCTGCTTGCAGGTTCAGGCTTATTGATTCGCAGTTTCATTCGCCTGGTTGGCGTGGACCCGGGTTTTGACGCGAGCCATCTACTCACGTTTAAGATTTCGCTTCCGTCCTCGAAGTACAAAACGGATCCAGTACAGCTCGCTTTCTTCCAACAGCTTCTTGCGCGAATTTCTCGTCTTCCCGGCGTGCGTTCCGCCAGTATGGACAGCTTTCCACCTTTTTCCGGGCTCGGTGCGGCGACCGGCGTCCACGTGCTGAGTCAGCCGGAACGCTCGCTGATGGACCTTCCGGTCGCCGACGTCCGCGTTGTCGGGCCGGACTATTTCCCCACCATGCAGATTCCCTTGCGCGCGGGCCGCTTGTTCAACAATCAAGAACTGACCGAGGAGCGGCATGTGGTTCTTATTAATCAGGCCTTTGCGGATCAATACCTCCATGGAGTGAACCCGCTCGGACAGAAAGCCGTCATCTATATGAAGAGCCTCGAGGAGAGTCAGAACACGCCTTCGGAAATCATCGGCGTGGTTGGCGATGTCCGCCAAATGGGGCTGGATACGCCAGCTGAACCTACCGTCTACTGGCCGCACCCCGAGCTGGTCATGTCGGGGATGACGATTCTTGTCCGCACCGCAAACGATCCGCTCACACTCGTCTCCGCCGTACGCAATGAGCTCCAACAAATGGATCCTGAGCAGCCGATGGCCGCCATCGCCACGATGGACGAGTTGCTTTCGGGTTCCCTTTCCCGCTCGCGCTTTACGATGCTGGTACTCGGCGTCTTTGCCGCGCTCGCTCTCGTTCTCGCTTCCGTGGGCATTTACGGCGTCATCGCTTACAGCGTCACGCAACGCACCCAAGAATTCGGCATTCGCATCGCTCTCGGCGCAAGTCGCCGCGATGTCTTGCGCCTCGTTCTCGGCCAGGGAACTCGCCTCACACTGCTTGGCATCGGCCTGGGTATTGTCGCTGCGCTCGTGGTAACACGGCTCATGGCCACTCTGCTCTACGGAATCAGCGCCACGGATCCGGTCACGTTTACCGCCGTCGCGTTGCTACTTGCGCTCGTCGCTCTCGCGGCATGCTACATCCCCGCGCGGCGCGCGACTCGCGTTGATCCCATAGTGGCCTTGCGGTACGAATAAGACTCGTCACAAAAAAAACTGCAGGAATTGCCCCTGACGAACAGTTCCTGCGAGCTTGATTGTTTAAACATTCTTCCTGTTACGCCAAGTCGAAGAGCAGGACCTCGGCGTTATCCACACCGGTCAACTCGACGGTTTTTTCCGCCGAGATGGCTGCGCCATCGCCTTCTTCGAGCTTCTTACCGTTCAGCGTCATGCTGCCACGCGCGACCTGCACATATGCGTGCCGCTCGGGCTTGATCTCGTGCTTTACCGTTTCGCCCTTGCCTAGCACCGTGGCGTACAGTTCATTGTCCTGGCGGATTTTCACGGATCCATTGCGCCCGTCCGGCGAAGCGACCAGCCGCAACTTCCCGCGCTTCTCTTCTTCGCTGAAGGTCTTCTGGCCGTAGACCGGCTTCAGCCCTTTCTCTTCCGGAAACATCCAGATTTGCAGCAGGTGCACTGGATCGGTTTTGGACGCGTTGAATTCGCTGTGCGTCACTCCGGAGCCTGCGCTCATGTACTGCACGTCGCCGGGACGTATCACAGAGCCGGTGCCCATGCTGTCGCGGTGTTCGAGGGCGCCTTGGAGCACGTAGGTGACGATTTCCATGTCGCGGTGCGGGTGCGTGGGAAAACCCTCGCCTGGGGCGACGCGGTCGTCATTCAAGACGCGCAGCGTGCGGAACTGCACATGCTTGGGGTCGTAATAGTCTGCGAACGAAAACGTGAAATAGGTATCCAGCCAGCCGTGGTTGAAATGGCCGCGTTCCTGGCTTTTGCGGATATTGATCATGGTCCACCTCCCGGTTTGACCACGGAATAATACTCGTTATCACGACTATTGTCAAGAGGCGTATATGAGCTCGGTCCCGGCAACCCTTCGCCCCTGCCCCTCGTCTCCTCCAACGCCAACATCTGCTTGCACTTACACATCGCGAGTCCCATTCCCGGCGGCCTCCCTTTGGTATAGACTGTGGAGGTAAGAGCCATTTGCTGTCTCTGCTTCCAAGGATCGCCCTATGGATTCCGCGCCAACGGCAACGCAAATGAAAAAGACAGATGGTCCTGTCGCCTCCCGCCAAACTCTAACCATCACGGACAATCGCACCGGCAAATCGTATGAAATCCCCATAACGCACGATTCCATCCGGGCCATGGACCTGCGTCAGATCAAGGTGGACGCCGCCGAATTCGGCATGATGAGTTACGACCCCGCGTATAACAATACGGCGTCGTGCGTAAGCAAGATCACTTTTATCGATGGCGACGCCGGCATCCTGCGCTACCGCGGTTACCCCATCGAAGACCTGGCTGAAAAAAGCACCTACCTCGAAACGGCTTATCTGCTTCTTCACGGAGAGCTTCCCACCGCGTCGCAGCTCAAGGACTGGACGTATAACGTCTCGCATCACACATTCATCCACGAAAGCATCAAGAAATTTCTCGACGGCTTTCACTATGACGCGCACCCGATGGGGATGATGATCTCGACCATCGCGGCGCTTTCGACGTTTTATCACGATGCCAAGGATATTTTTGACGCGGAATCGCGCCGCAAGCAGACCTACCGCCTCGTGGGCAAGATGCCCACGATTGCGGCTTTCTCCTACCGGCACACACTGGGTATGCCGTATGTCTATCCGGACAATGAGCTCAGCTATCCCGGCAATTTCCTGAACATGCTTTTCCGCACCACGGAGACGAAATACCGTCCGAATCCCACTCTCGAGCGAGCACTCGACATCCTTTTCATCCTGCACGCGGATCACGAACAGAATTGTTCCACCAACACTATTCGCGGCGTCGGAAGCTCGCATGTCGATCCTTATTCCGCCACGGCTGCCGCCATCGCCGCGCTCTATGGACCTCTCCATGGCGGGGCAAACGAAGAAGTTCTTCACATGTTGCTGGAGATCGGCTCGATCCAGAAAGTGCCGGACTTTATCAAGCGCGTGAAGGCCGGCGAGGTCAAGCTCATGGGCTTTGGCCACCGCGTCTACAAGCACTATGACCCGCGGGCCCGCATCATCAAACGCGTGGCATACGAAGTATTCGAATTGATGGGCAAGAATCCGTTGCTGGAGATTGCTCTCGAGTGCGAACGGATCGCTTTGGAAGACGAATATTTCATCAAACGCAAACTCTATCCCAACGTGGACTTCTACACCGGCCTGATTTACCAGTCCATGGGCTTCCCAATTTCCATGTTCCCCGTTCTCTTCGCGATTCCGCGCACGTCTGGGTGGATTGCCCAGTGGGAGGAGATGCTCCTCGATTCCGAGCAGAAAATTGCCCGGCCGCGGCAAATCTATCTTGGCCACGACACACGGCACTACGTCCCGATCGACGAGCGGAGCTGAGAGCAACCTCCAATCCAAGACGCAAATGGGCCCACAGAGAAAAAATTTGCACTTTCACGATTGAGTACGTATCTCCGCGTTGTCACTCGACAATCCGCTTCAGCCGGGTATAGTTGATCGAGAGAGATAATATGGCGCAATCCTCGAACATTCATGGGAACGCTGGCGTGCGTCGCCGCAGCCAACGTGTTCTGATGCAAGTTCCTGTGCGGGTCCGCGGAACGGACTCACAAGGCAATCCGTTTGAAGAAGAATCCGAAACTCTGGCCATCAACGCGCATGGCGCCTTAACACTCCTGAATGCCCGCGTGACCAGCGGAAGTAAAATCCATTTGCAGCACAGGCGAACGCAGGAGGAACAAGAGTGTCACGTCGTGTTCCTGGGACCCGTGCGCGCAGGCAAAGCCGAGATTGGTCTGGAGTTTTCTGAACCGCGGCCCACATTCTGGCGCGTTGCGTTTCCTCCCGAAGACTGGTCGTCGAGGCATCCGGAAGCCCGCCCGATCACAGTCTCCCGCACAGGAAAACAATAGGTAGGCGCTTCCCGGTCCGCGCCGATTTTTGCCTCTTTATGATCGGGTAGGTGAAGTGCGGCCGGTCGTAGTTATTCCGAGCGCAGGCAAAGTATGGGATCGATGCGTGCCGCACGTCTTGCCGGAATATAGGTAGCCAGGAGCGCAACGAGCGTCAGCAGGAGAGAAATCCCCGCGAACGTTACGGGATCGGCTGAGCTAATGCCGAAAAGCAAACTGCGCATCAGGCGAGTGAAAACGAAGGCGGCCGCGAGACCCGCGCCTACTCCGGTGATGGCAAGCCTCATTCCTTGAAAAACGACAAGCCGCACAATTTCGCGCTGCGTCGCGCCAATCGCCATGCGGATTCCAATTTCCCGCGTTCCCTGGTTCACAAGATAGGCCATGACGCCGTAGATTCCGATGGTCGCAAGGACCAGAGCCATTCCGGCAAAAATCCCCAACAAAAGCATCGAGAATCTGCGCCGCGCAAGCGATTCTTCGACGCGCTCATCCATCGTCCGCACGGAATACATCGGCAGATCCGGATCGATGTCACGTAATTCCTTCTTGACCGACGGTGAAAGTGCGGAAGGATCGCCCTGGCTGCGCATGACCACCGTCATGGCGCGTGACGGGTATTGCGTTTGCGGCAGATAAAACGCAATGCGCGGATCGGAGTCCAGCGACTCGTGTTTTACGCGGCCGACGACGCCGGCAACCGTTAGCCACGGCATCTCGGATTCCACCATGTGGATGCGCTTGCCAACCGCGTCTTGTCCGGGCCAAAGCTGCCCCGCCATGAATTCGTCAATAATTACTACCGGCGTTTTTCCGACCAGATCCTCTTCGTTAAAGAAACGCCCGCTCCTCAACGGAATCTCCAACGCTTGAAAATAGCGGCCGCCGGCAACACGAGCGTCCGCGTTCAGAAACTTTTCCCCGGGTAGCGGCGCCCGTCCCTCGACGGTGATGGGCGTCCACGCAAAAGACTGGCTTAGCGGGAGCGAGGTGATTCCTCCTGCGGCTGTGACGCCGGGAATTTGGCCGAGTGCGTTCCAAAGCTGGCGATAGGTGCTCAACCGGATCTGTCCATCGCCATACCTCTGTCCATTCAGCGCTAGCTCGAACGTCAGAACATTTTTCGGATTGAACCCAGGCGCAACATTCTCCAAACGCGCGAAACTCCGAATCAAGAGCCCCGCTCCAATCAGCAGCACAACAGACAACGCGAGTTCCGAAACCACAAGCAGGTGGCGCATATTGTTGCCGCGGCCCCACACCGCGCTCGATCCCGCCGATGCTCGGCTCGTATCCTTCAACGTGGTGTTCAGATCGACTCGGGAAACTCGCCACGCTGGAGCCAGCCCGAAAAGAATTCCTGTAAAAATAGAAAGCAGCAATGTGAACAGCAGCACGCGCCCGTCGATGCCTATATCAGCCAGCCGCGGAATGCTCTTAGTGCCCAGTACGTGGATCCATTTCACACTCCAGAAGCAGAAATTTACTCCGAGCAGGCCTCCGCACAGACTGAGCAGGATACTTTCGGTAAGCAGTTGCCGGATGATCCGCCCGCGGCTCGCACCTAGCGCCGCCCGCACCGCAATTTCTTGCTGCCGCGCCACTGCGCGCGCAAGTAAAAGATTCGCCACGTTCGCGCACGCGATCAGGAGCACAAATCCAACCGCGCTCAACAACACGAGCAAGGCGCGCCGCACTTCGCCCACGACCTGTTCCAGCAGCGGCACAATCCCAAACGTCAGCCCGCCATTTGGAGGATACGATTCCGGATAATCACGCCGCAGCCGCGCCGTGATGGTATCCATTTCCGCCTGTGCCAGCGCCACCGAAACTCCCGGCTTGAGCTTCCCTAAAATGTTGTAGTCCTCGTGCGTCCGGATTCCCGCAGCCTTTGGCCCCAGCGGGAATGACAGAAAAACGTCGGCCTGTTCCGGCCCATAGAGCGTCGGCAAAACTTCATGCGGTAAAGAAAAGCTCTGCGGGAGGATTCCAACTACCTCGTAGGTTTTCCCGTTGATGGTGATGGATTTCCCGAGCATGCGCGGATCGCTGCCATAGCGCCGTGCCCACATGCCGTAACTCAAAACCGCTGTTGCAGGTCGATCCGGCGCATCTTCATCCGGAAGGAAGAGGCGGCCCGAAGCCGCCTGCACTCCGAGCATGGGAAGAAGATTCGAGGAGACTCGTATGGTGCCGACGCGTTCCGGTTCTCCTTCACCGGTCAGATTGTCATTTCCGCCGGAAGCGATGGCGACTTCCTCAAAGCCATGGTGCCCGTTCTTGATGTCGAGATACTGCGCGGTGGAAAACCAATCCTGCAGTATGTCCAGGCCGGGCGAACGATTCCATAGAATCACCAGCCGGTTTGCATCCTTATAAGGGAGGGGGCGCAGCAAAAGCGCATTCGCTACGCTGAAAATGGAAGTGTTCGCCCCAATGCCGATGGCCAGCGACAAAACCGCCACCAGCGTGAAGCCAGGATTCCTACTGAACGACCGAAGAGCGAGACGAATATCCTGAGCCAGCGTGTTCATGGCAAAGTCGTGACATCGTAACACGATGAGCCGCGTCCGGTGACAAGGACGAAGACAGGAGCTGTGCTAGGGCTAGTCGCGCCGCGATTGGCGGCAGAGGCTCGTGCGAAAGAGCCGCAAAACGGCAGCACCACAATCTTCCGACGCTCAATACAAATGAAAATACCCGTCTTGTTGCACGAGGCGGACGCTAACGCCGAAGAGCGACGATAGCTGCCCGGCCGTCAAGACTTCCTGTTTGGGGCCGTCGGCCAGGATGCGTCCTTCGCGCAACAGCACCACGCGTTCGATCTCCGGAATAATCTCTGAAACATGATGAGTCACGAGCAGAATTCCCAGCCCGCTCTGCGCAAGCTGCCGCATCGTATCCCGCAATTGCAGTTGTGCGGCGATGTCCAGCGCGTTGCTGGGCTCGTCGAACAAAAGCGTTTGCGGGTTGTGAACCAGCGCGCGTGCAATCAGCGTTCGCTTCGCCTCGCCCGAAGACATTTGCGAAACGGCGCGATTAGCGAGGTGCCCGATCCCCAGCCGCACTAGCGTGGCCTCTGCGCGCGCCAGGTGCTCTGGGACGGGATGATGGTGCGGAAATATCCTGGTGCTGCTGAAGAAACCGGAAAGCACGACATCGCGTCCCGTCGCGTCCGTGGTGCAAGAAGCCAGTAGATCCGGTGACACGATTCCGAGCAAAGAGCGAAGCTCGAAAATGTTCCAGCGTTCGCGGCCCAGAATCGAAATGGAGGAGCCTTCGCGTGCCACGGGATAACACTCGCGCGTAATCGTCTTGATGAGCGTGGATTTGCCGCAGCCGTTCGGACCCAGGATACAAACGTGCTCACCGGCCCCGATTCGAAGAGACACTCCGTCGAGCGCCGGCCGTTCCGCGGACGCCCCGCGCACCACGGTGACGTCATGCAGAGCTAGGAGCGGCGGCGGTGTGGGCATCTCAGATTCAGACAAGGTGCGAACTATCTTAGCCGAGCGAGACGCGGAGGCAAGTACCTAACGCAACTCGATCTAGGACAGTTTCTCAGCACACGACTTGTTTAGACTGAACTTTGTGGAGACAATCGTGGCGAAAGACGTCACATCCGCGGATTCAGGAGCGCCTGATAAACGGTAGGCTGCGTTAATTCCTGCACGGCAGGCCACTTGGGGCCAAGCATTCGCTGCGTCATGCCAACAAAAATCACCTCATTAGTTGGATCCACCCAGAACCAGGTATCCGCAGCTCCCTGCCACCAGAACGTGCCTTTGCCAACCACTGTGCCGGCTCGCGGCGGGTCCGTGAAGACCGCGCAGTCGTAGCCCCAGCCGAGACCAGGCCGAGGACCGATTTGGTTCTCGTCATTCATGAGAACGGGGGCGAGATGGTTTGAAGTCATGAGCTGTACCGTAGCCGGAGCCAGGATGCGCACGCCATCCAGTTCGCCGCCATTCAAGAGCATTTGCGCGAAACGCAGATAGTCTTCCGCGGTAGACACCATGCCGCCGCCCCCCGAGGCCATCGAGGGCTGGGCCGCATAATCACTCGGCTCTCCGCCTCCCGCCACATCCGCGGCAAGCTGGCCGTTTTGGTCTTCACGGTACAGCGTAGCAAACCGGTTCCGTTTTTCTTTCGGAACGAAGAAGCCCGTGTCCTTAATCCCCAACGGCCCGAAAATGTGCTGCTGCATGAACTCGGGAAGTGACTGGCCCGACAACTTTTCGACGATATAGCCTTGGATATCCATCGACACGCTATAGACCCACCGAGTGCCCGGCTGGTAGAGCAACGGGATCTTGGCAAGCTTGTCGATCATCTCTCGCAGTGATTGCGATTGCAGCACTTTCTGCTCGTTGTACATTTTGTCGACCATGCTATTTCCGAAAAATCCGTAGGTGAAGCCCGCCGTGTGGGTCATCAACTCACTCATGGTCGGGGGATGGACAGGGTCTTCCAGAATCATCGCACCGCTCTGGTCCGTGCCCTTGAAAACCTTCAGATGGGCGAACTCGGGGATGTACTTCGAGACCGGATCCGACGGATGCCATTTGCCCTCTTCGTACAAGATCATCATGGCAACGCCGGTGACCGGCTTGGTCATCGAGTAAATGCGAAAAATCGTCTCCTTTGTCATCGGAGCGCCGGTCGCGATGTCTTTCTTGCCGTAAGTCTTCTCCTCTACCACCTTGCCGTGTCGCGCCAGGACAGTCACGATGCCGGCTAGCTCCTTTTCATCCACCTCCCGCTGCATCGCCGCGTGGAGCCGCTCGAGCCGCTCGGACGAGAAGCCGAGCGTTTCCGTCTTGTTCTCAGCAAGTTCCGCGGTTTTCTTGGTGGTTTGCTGAGCCTGGTTCGGGGATGTAACGGCGACTAAGAGCAGTCCGGCGAAGAGCGATCGGGCGAAGCGCAAGGGCCGTGTGTTCTTCATCTCTCTCACTCCTGTCTGAATTCCGGAACTGTTGTGGATGGCTCCACGCGCCGGTTCAACCGCGCCGAGAAGGTACTAACCGGAGGCTGCGAATCAGACCTCTGGTCCGCGCATCATACGCTTCTCGTGTCGTCGGCACAATTGACTTACCCCCGAGCAAACGCCTGGGACGCCAAGTAACTCAGTTGAGTCTTCCTAAACGAAATATGCGAGGACCCTCCGCAAACACGACGGTAGGGATCAGGACCACTTTTTTTGGCTGGTAGTGTCCAAGTAAGGTCGTTGCGAATCTCGAATAAAAAATTAAATAGGAGGTGAAAACCGCGGGGTTCTCACCTCCCGGGGTGGGGTGGGGTGTTACAGGACAATCCCTTGGCGGCCCTGCAGCCCTGCCCTGCCAGGCAGGTCTGCGGCCTCACTCGCTGATTCAATTGCGGTAAGAGACTCACCACCAAAGGGCTTGTCTTTTGGGCTTTGTAGCACTGCGTCGCGCAGGTGTCAACGGCAAAAACAATGGGCCTCTCGAAAAATGGCGCTGCGCCAGTGCAATTCCTGTGGAGAGGCAAGCCGAGCTAAGTTCTCTCGCGTCATTTTTCCTCGGCAGGAAAGTTCGGCCGGACGGGAGCGAAAATCTCCTCGATTTTCTCTGCGAGCACAAAATCGTAATCGCTGATGCCCTTGACGCTGTGCGTGACGAGGTCGATCATCACTTTGTTCCAAACGTTGAACCACTCTGGGTGGTGGTTCATGGCTTCGGCAACGAGAGCGACGCGGGTCATGTTGCCGAAGGCCGCGACGAAATCCTTGCATTCGTATTCCCGATGGAGCTTGCCATTGACGATTTTCCAGCCCGGAAGTTTCGATAGGAGTGCTTGAATTTCTGCGTCGGACAATTTTTTTGCGGGCATGGCGAGGTCCTCTCGAAGAGTAATTGACTGGCGAAACCATTATGAGCCGCGCGCTATGCATCGGCAAGATAGCGCAGATGGGACGTGAGAGGCGCGCTTCAGGCCGGTGGATCGCATGTGTTGGGCGTTGAATGCATTCGCAAATTCCATTATCGTAGAGGTTTCTTTTGCAGCAAAAATGCGTGGTGTGGGCCGCGCGCGGCGAATGGACGGGGGAAATCGTGAAGAAAAAGATTCGAGTGATCCAATACGGCATTGGACCGATCGGCGCGTCCATTGTCCGGCTGATGCGGGAGAAGCAAGCCATTGAAATTATCGGCGCGATTGATACGGACCCGGCAAAAGTGGGCCGCGACCTGGGCGAAGTCACCGGCGCAACCGACGCGCCGTGGGGCGTCAAAGTTTCCGCGGAGGCAAAAGAAGTGCTCGAGCAGGCCGCGGACGTGGTGATTCACTCGACGTCGTCTTCGCTGCCGAAAGTGATGGACCAGTTGCTGGCATGCCTGGAGGCGGAGTCGTGCATCGTTTCGACGTGCGAGGAGCTCTCCTATCCGCTGCGCACATACCCGGAATTAGCAGCGAACCTGGACAAAGCGGCGAAAGACTGGGGAGTCGCGCTGGTGGGCACGGGCGTGAACCCCGGTTTCGTGATGGACAAGCTAGTCATCACGCTGGCGGCAGTTTCGCAGCGGATCGAACATGCGAAAGCGCTGCGAATCGTCGATGGTGGAAAACGAAGGCTGCCCTTGCAGAAGAAAATCGGTGCGGGCATGACGGAGGATGAATTTCGCGCGCAGGTGAAAGCGGGAGTAATCAAACATGTGGGCCTGCCGGAGTCCGTGGCAATGATCGCGGACAGCTTGAACTTACCGGTGGAAGAAATCACGGAGACAATCGAGCCGAAGATTGCCACGGAGCGCGTGCAGACAGAATATTTGACGGTCGAAGCTGGACAAGCAGCGGGGGTGCACCAAATCGCGCGAGGCATGGGCGGCGGGAAAGAACTCGTATACCTCGAGCTTCAAATGTACGTCGGAGCGAAAGAGCCCGCCGACACGATCACCTTGAAAGGCCATCCGAACATCAGTCTGGTGATTCCCGGAGGCACGCACGGCGATGTGGCGACCGCGTCCGTGGTGGTGAACTCGATTCCGGTTATTCTCGACGCCCCAGCAGGACTGCGCACGGCCCGCGACCTGCCCATCGGCTTTTTCTCCCCAAACGCCAAGCCGTAACAGGAAGAGAAGCAGCGGCCTGGCACTAATGTTCTGACTGATCAGGGGAAGCGTTGCCGTATTTTTACGGTGCGGTCGAGTTCGTCGGAAACCTCCAGAATTTTAAGTTGTAAATCCTTGTCGAGTGGCGCTGCGGATAGAAATTCGTGCACTTCGGCTTGGGCCGCGGCCGGATTGCTGGCCTCCGATGAAGGCGTTAAGCCAGCCAAGAACGAAAAAGATTTTGCGTTCGCGCTTGATTTGAGGGAGAGCTTCGAGAGCAGGCTTCAAATACGGCAAAGTGAGTTCGGACTGGTTCCAGTAATTGAAGGAGCCGAGGCTTTGCTCGATCCAGTCTTCGGGGCGGGATGGGTCGTGGAGATAGTCGTTGAAATACTTCTGTTTGGAGGCGGCGTCTGGGCGGGCAGCTTTAGCCATATAAGCGTATTTCTGACCGTCACCGCTTTGGTCACGCTTTTCTTCGGCGGCTAGGAAGGAATCGGCGTCGGCATCATTCAAAGCGATTAACGCGGTGACCATGGTCCAGCGGTCAAGAGGGCGAAGATCGACACCGGGGACAGCGAGTTTGCCGCTGAGAAGATCTTTGAGTTGGGCGCGCCCTTGCGGACTTTCCGCGATGGCGCGAAGCCCGCGAAACCAGATAATACGAAAATCCTGCTCAGCGGAATGGAGCATGCGGTCCGAGGCTAGAACTTCTGCTTTTGGGACGAGTTGCGCTCGGACGGCTTCGCTTACGTAGCGGTGCAGGCTGCTGGTGACGTGGCCGATGAGATTCTGCGCGAGAGCTTCATCGGTCTCGCCGGGAAGAAGGCGGAGCGCAAGTTCCAGAAAATCGCGCGGAGCAAGATCGGCTTCGCGGACAGAATCCCACAGTGAGCCCCAGAGCAAAGTGCGTTCGAAAACATCGTTGACTGCGCCGAGGCGGTCGACGACGGCTTTACGGCTGCGTTCATCGAGCAAAAAGCGGCCGTAAGCAAAATCCTGATCGTTAAGAAAAACGTATTGCGGACACGGTTTGCCTGCGGCCTCGGGCAAGTTGGCATTTTCTGTGTTGAGTTGCGCGCGGAGACGAGTCGGACCGCCGCCGGGATAGGCCAGCTCGATTTGCATGGCGACGGGCCAGATACCGCCTTCGCCGAGAACGTCGTGCTGCGTCAGCGAAAAATGATCGATGCGATTTTGCGCATCGCAAGACCATGTAACGTCGACCTGGGGCATGCCGCGGTGACGAATCCACATAGCGGCCCAGTCTTGCAGTGATTTCCCAGAGACTTTTTCGAATGCGTGGACCAGATCGCTCCACTCCGCGTTGGCGTAGGCGTGCTCCTTTAGATAGAGGCGCAAGCCATCGCGAAAGTTTTCCTCGCCGAGGACGAAAGCGAGCTGCTTGATGACTCCGGGCGCCTTCGAATAGACAATGGCTCCATACGCAGACTTCGCGTCCTTGAGATTGGCAATGCTCTGGTAGATCGGCGTGGTGCCTTTGGTGGAGTCGATGGAATAGGCAGCGGGCTTGATGGATTGATAGAAACGCTTCCAAATATTTTCGCCGGGCTTAAGGGAGGCAAGCGCGTGATACGCCATATATTGCGCAAAGCCTTCCTTCAGCCACAGATCGTCGAACCAACGCATGGTGGTGAAGTCGCCAAACCATTGGTGAGTGAGTTCGTGAAGCAACAGGATGTCGCGATTGAGATGGTCGCTGTGCGTGGGCGCGGTGCGAAAGAGAATGGACTCCTCGCGCAGAAAAGTGGCGCCGGCGTGCTCCATACCGCCGTAGGCGAAGCCGGGAATCATGACCATGTCGTACTTGGGAAATGGAAAAGGCTGCGCGAAAAATGTGGAGAGATAGTCGATTCCCTGCCCCGTGATCTGCTGAACTTCAGCAGCTTCTTCTTCAGCCTTTTTGAATTTGGATTGGCGGACGTAGAGGCCGGGAAGCCCGGCGGTCTCGTGAACTTTTCGGAATGGGCCGGCAGCGAAGGCGAAGAGATAGGTGCTGATGGGGCGGGTCTCGGCGAAAATTGTGACGCGTTGGCCAGCGCCGGCAGGCGATTGAGATTCGCTGGGCGTATTCGAAATGGTGGTCCAGTTTTCAGGGGCGGTGAGTTCGAGATGGAAGCGGCCCTTTAAATCGGGTTGATCGAAACAAGGGAACGCCATGTCCGCGTCCATAGGGACGAAGAGCGTATAGAGATATTCGGTGTTGTCGTCTTTGTCTTCGAACCTCGTGATAGCTTTTCCGGCCGTGGCGACAGGAGCAGTGAAATCCATGCTGACGCTATTTTCTCCGGGCCTAACGGCGCTGGCGGGGAGTTCGATGTGGCCATTTTCGATTTTTGCAGGGACCGCGACGCCGTTGACGACGAGATTTGCCAGGGTACCTTCGCGAAAATCAAGAAGAACAGGAGCGGAAGAGCTGGAACGAAACTGAAGGTCTTCGTGGCCGGATGCGGAAGGCGCGCGGGGAGTGAGCGTGAAGCGGAGATGATAGCGAACATCGGAAAGTTGCGCGGCACGTTGGCGCGCGAGTTCGCGCGGGATGCCGTCGGGAGGCGTCGCAGCCAGCAAATTATTGGTAGTTAATAATGCGAGTAAAGCCAGAAGGTTTCGCATGGAAGGAAGAAATCTACACGATGAGCAGCCGCGCGGAAAGGGCTGATTGGTGCCGTGCTCGGCAGACCGGAGTATGATGCTACGCTGTCGCCGTTACGCGAGTCGACTCGGATGATGGAGCGACATAGCAACGAGCGGTTTTTTATTCCTTCAGAGGCAATCATGAAAAAATTCGTTTTTGTTTTTATTCTGGCGATGGCGGCTTGCTCGTTCGGTTCGCTTCCAGCAGCCTCGCAGACCCGTGCTTCTCAGACCACGGCTGGCGGGGGAGACAAAGAGCCGGAAGGGTCGCGGTGGCTGCGCGAAGCGCGAAACGTCACGATCACGCGGGACGATTGGGGCATTGCGCACGTTTACGGCAAGACGGACGCCGACGCGGTCTTCGGCATGATTTACGCACAGGCGGAGGACGACTTTAACCGCGTGGAAACCAACTACCTCAACGCGATGGGGAGGCTAGCGGAGGCGGAAGGCGAGGGCAAGATTTACCAGGATTTGCGGATGAAGCTTTTCATCGATCCGGAGGCGCTGAGAAAAGAATATGCCGCTAGCCCGATGTGGCTGAAGGAATTGATGATTGCGTTCGCCGATGGCCTGAACTTTTACCTTTCGAAACATCCGGATGTAAAACCGAGAGTCATCAAGAAATTTGAACCGTGGATGGCACTGAGCTTCACGGAGGGGAGTATCGGCGGGGACATCGAACGGGTGAACCTCACGCAACTCGAGGCGTTTTACGGGAAAGTTGCTGTGAGCGCCGTGCCTTCCGCCGATGACGACGAGATCGAGGAGCCAAGCGGTTCGAACGGCATGGCCATTGCGCCCTCAAACACCGCCGATCATCACGCGCTGCTGCTGATCAATCCTCACACGTCGTTTTTCTTCCGGTCCGAGCTGCAGATGATGAGCGACGAGGGTTTAAATGCGTACGGCGCGGTCACGTGGGGACAGTTTTTCGTGTACCAGGGATTTAACGACAGAGTGGGATGGATGCACACGTCCAGCGGAGTGAATGCCATCAGCTGGTATCTGGAAACAGTGGAGAAAAAAGGAGAGAAGTTTTTTTACAAATACGGGAAAGACGAGCGGGCGCTGGAGACGAAAGAGATCGCCGTGCCGTACAAGACTGCGGACGGAATGGCGGAAAAGAAGTTCACGGTGTACCGCACGCAGCACGGGCCGATCATCGCGGAGATGGACGGGAAGTGGGTGAGCATCCGGTTAATGCAGGAGCCGGTGAAGGCCCTGACGCAATCGTACTCCCGGACCAAGGCGAAGGATTACAAGTCGTTCCGGCAGACAATGGAGCTGCACGCAAACTCTTCAAACAACACGATCTTTGCGGATGCCGACGGGGACATTGCGTATTTTCACGGGAACTTCATTCCGAGGCGCGATACGAGTTTTGATTGGACCAAGCCAGTCGACGGAAGCAATCCCGCGACGGAATGGAAAGGTTTGCTCTCTGTCGATGAGACGCCGCACTTGCTGAACCCAAAGAGCGGGTGGCTTTACAACTCCAACAATTGGCCGTGGTCGGCAGCCGGGCCAAGCAGCCCGAAAAAGGAAGATTTTCCCGTGTATGTAGAGACGGGCGGCGAATCTGCGCGGGGGTTGCACGCGATCCGCGTTTTACAGGACAAAAAAGATTTCAAAATCGATTCGCTGATTGCGGCGGCGTATGACAGTTACCTGACGTGGTTTGAGAAACCGGTCCCGTGTCTGGTGAAGGCTTGGGACGATGCGGCTGCCGGCAATCCGTTGAAGGCAAAAGTGGCCGAGCAGATTGGGCTCTTGCGCGGGTGGGATTTTAGATGGGGCGTGACTTCCGTGCCGACTTCTTTGGCGGTTTTCTGGGGCGAGGACATACAGAAGCGCGTGGGTGCCGAAGCGAAAAAAGCGGGCATCTACATGAGCGACTACATTTGCACCAAAGCGCCGCCGGAGTTGTTGCTGCAGTCGTTGTCGGACGCCTCCGACAAACTTGCGGCGAATTTCGGGAGTTGGAAAACACCGTGGGGCGACATCAACCGATTCCAGCGCTTGACGGGCGACATCGTGCAGCCTTTCAGCGACGCAGGACCGAGCATTCCGGTGGGATTCACTTCGTCGGTGTGGGGCTCGCTGGCGTCGTTTGGAGCGCGTGCTTACCCGGGAACAAAAAAATGGTATGGCACAAGCGGGAACAGCTTTGTTGCGGTCGTCGAGTTTGGCGATAAAGTTCGCGCCAGGGCCGTGACGGCTGGGGGCGAGAGCGGCCATCTGGCATCGCCGCACTTCAACGATGAGGCCGAACGATACAGCACGGGCGAATTGCGCGAGGTCTACTTCTATCGTTCGCAACTACAGGGACACACGGAGCGTGAATATCATCCGGGAAATTGAGTCGCGTCGGCTCTGGGTAAGGCGCACTTCCTCAAGATTTGAGCCTTCGCTCGCCCGGCGCGCTCATCCTGGCGTCTATTCCGGCTAGCATCGAATCGTTTTTTTCCTTTAGCCCAACGCGGCCGGCGGCCTCGATCTTTTCAATGTACGCGGCGGCGAGCGGAACACTGCAGGCCGTGTCGCCCACGTCCACGGAAACAGGGCCGATTTGCTTCGCTGTCGCCTTAGCTTGTTTCAAAAGAGGCTTCACGTAAGCGCCGACGGCAATCACAAAACCGTTCATGGTGTAGCGAACACGGTTTTGTGCGCTATTGATTCCCTTTACGACGACGCCGAGCAGGCTCTCGATTTCCGCAAGGTCCAATGCCGCATCGGGTGTTGTAGCGAGTAGTCCCGAATAGGTACACCAACCTGACGACGCGACGTGCTCCTGTTTGGACTTGATCCATTGCTTTGCCAGCTCGCGAGCGTGAGGATTTTCAACCGTCACCCAAGGAACCGTGTATTCGGCAATCATCCGCAAATCTGCCGCGCCCTCGGCCCAGGCATTCAGCTGCTGTTTGGTCAGTTGGGAGCCGTCCGCAATCATTCCGGCGAGGTACATCGCGTCCATATTCCCCGTTTCGTAAAGCTCGCACGCGAGAGCCTGCTGGCCTTTGATTGTTTTCGCGATGACCTTGAGGTCGGCGACGCTTACGCCGAACGTCTTGTCCGTGGCCATGCCGTGGCGCGCGTAGGTTTTGCGCGTTTTCTCAGTACCCTTCTTTTTCAATTCACCCATGATAGAGCCAAGAGTAGGCATCGATATTCCCTCCGTCAGGATCACTGGATGTCTCTGCGCTACGACCGAATCTAACTCACGAGCCAATCTGCGCACAAATGAAGCTTAGGGGCACGAGAGACCCCATCCGCTCAAACAGGCTTCATTTCCTTCCCGCTGATCTGTAGATCGAATCCGTTCGGATCCTTGATGTGAAAACTGTTCTCGGTGTCTGGCTGTGGATTGAGACCGCGACGCTCTAATTCACCCTTCACAGCATTCTTGTCCCAATTGTCGATGGTGTACGCAATGTGATCGATCCGCGGCGGCGTGCTCCCTTCAGGGGCATTGCGAGGAATCAAAAAAGTATTTGTGTCTCCGAGGATCAAGTAGCACTGAGTGCCCGTATCGCCGACAACCTTCATCCCCAGCAAGTTCGCATAGAAGTCGCGCGTTTTCGCATAGTCCTTGACCTGGTAAGAAATGTGATTGACCGCGACCGCTCGGAACCCCTTGGAGCTTTCTCCTAACGCTGGTGTTGTGTCCGCTCCGAGTGCTGCGACGACAGCAAGGCTTTTGATTAGTTGGCGTCGCGTCATCCTCCCGCGATCGAAATCATCCAGCAGTTTAGCGATCATGTTTTCCATCTTCGTCCTCCAGAACGGTGGCCGAGTGCCCCGACCGCTGCAATTGAATCACGGGTATGGCATTTCTGCGCACAGATTTACAATTTCTGCCCTTAATCGACTGTGTCGGCGACCTGGTTGACCTGTTGTTTCGCGAATGGTCGGAGACCGATGTTCCGGTGACCGTCCTGGTGGCTATTTTGCCGGGGCCGGTTCTTCCAGTTTTACGTTGGAGAAGATGGCGGTCTCGAGCGTCGTGGCAACGTGGGAGCAAACCCCGAGACCTACATAGAAGGGATCATGGATGGTTACAAATTCGACGGGGCCGGAGGATCTCAGCACTTCCTCGCCCGGCTTGCCGAAGTACATCGTGAAACGGCTGCCTTTTTTCACGATGCGCAGGCGTGACGGTCCATCCTCCGCTGCGACGACTTGGTAGGTCTGCTCGTTCGGCGCGCCTCGGAATTGCAGCGAAGTAAGCCCATTGCCGTGAGAAACCGCGTCGGCATAGGGCGACCCCGGATCAAGGCTTTGCCGAACGATGAGCACCGCTTTGCGATGTTCCGCGGCGCTTGTACCGACCCATCCTATGTCGGCAGAGAGCGTGACGTCACCAGAGACCTTTTTCCAGACGAAATAGAACGCGTCAGAATCGGCCCACATGTTGGCGCCGCCGCCCGTGATGCGGTATTCGCCCTTGGATGCATCGTAGAGAGCTTTGCACCCTGGAGGTGTCACTCCGACGCTGCCTTCATTCGTGAAGATGCCTAAGTCGTTCGTCTGCGGCAAAGCCACGACTAGACCGAGCGCCATAACCATCGAGAGCGCGCACGCCGGCAAAATTGATTTTTTCCACCGCGTCATTTTCGAAGCCTCCCGAGCGTTGAAGCACTCGCCGAATTCCAGGCGTCCGATTTCAAGTGCCCCGAGATTTGCAATTTCACGCGCCGAAACGCCGGAAGAACGAAAGCATTCTATATCAGTCGCATGGCAAGTCATGGCCAAACTGGTAGAAGAAGAAGCTCCACCTGCAACTTCGGCGAGCAGCGATGCCTGACCGAAAGAGCGGAATCAGGATGCCAGCGTTTCGAGAATCAAATGGCGATGAAGTCTGGAAGGGGAGGATTTTTGGCGGCCCGCTTGTTTGCGTAAAGCGCTTGATCGGCGGCGACGAGCATGGATTCGGGCAGGTCGCCGGATACATATTCCTTCCAGCCAACGGAATACTTTATGGGGAATCTGTGGCCTTCCCAGGCCACTTCAAGTGGGCCAATGCGGTCCAGGACAAGTTGCAACTGCGCGTGATTGCACTCGGGAAGAATCAGGAGGAATTCGTCGCCCCCCATGCGAACGGCGAGATCGCCTCCTCGAATGGCTCGATTGAGAGCCGCGGCGAATTCCTGAAGCACGAGATCACCAGCGGCGTGGCCGTAGGAGTCATTAATAGGCTTGAATTCGTTGAGGTCCAAAAGGACCACGGTGAGGGGATGGCCCTTGCGTCCAGAGCGAGCCACCTCTGCCGCGAGCCGTTGCTCGGCAAACCTGCGGTTGTACAGGCCCGTCAGCGCGTCGATCATCGCCAGGCCGCGAAGTATCATCGAGTGATTCTGTTTTTCGGCAAGCTGTCGCCGGAGGCGCTTGATGAGCACCTGCTGATAGATGGTGTAAGTGTTGAAAATAATGACCAGAGCAACCAAGCCAAAAATCGCTTCCGAAAACTTAATCCTGAAAAAAGTTGTCGCTCCCTGCATGAGCGAGGGCAAAGCAAAGGAAATGATGGCCCCAGTAAGGAGCAGCATGACAAAAATGGAGTTAGCCCAGACCCACCAGTCCCGCTGCTCAATTTTGCGTAGCTTGTCCCCCATCTCTGGTTCGGGCGCGTCTGCGGGACGCAGGCTAGGCTGGCTTTGGTGCGTGTTCATGAAAGGGGCGGGCGATGCAACGGATGCTAGATTCCACACTAAAATGTCGGAATGGGCTGGTCAAGGTTATTCCCCGTGAAAGCGGCCCAGACGTAACTTACGGGTTAACCTGTTACAACGTACAGGGTTATGTCACGTCGACGCCAGGAACGACCACGACTGCCGTCGAACGAAGTTTCCTCTCACCTCTCGGTCGGTACTCGCCCCCTGGTACTCGCGCTCTATTGGGAATAACACAGGCCGCTAGCAGAATAATCCTGCAAACGAAGCCTATGACTGCCGTCTTCATTCTCGCGTTCTCCGTGTTGGCGCTCGTAAAATTCGCCATTAGCCAATGGCGAATGATTTGGCTGACTACCGCCCATCAGCCTCTTTCCGATACGTTGCAAACAGCTACCGGCATCGAGTCCGAGAGTATCGGGCCAAACGATTTTGGTAAGCTCTTGGGGCTTTGCGACCAGCTATCGCCGCGGCTCCAAAAAAGCACGCCTTGGCTTCGTGAGGTAAAGGGCTACTACCAGATCGTGACGAAGCTGGAGAAAGCCTGCCGATCAATTCAGCCTGCTTTGTCGGCCTGGGCATCCGCGGAGATGAAAACCTGCTCGCGCTATGTCGCGGTGGTTCTCGATCAGAATCTTTCACTCGATCTCGACCAGCGAGCTGCGGTTAGATCTATCTAGCATTAGCTCGCCTCCCTACTCATGGCCAGTTTCTTTGCCCCCCCACGGCTGGCCGGGCAACCTTCCCCCTTCTTCCCTGCTTCGATTGCGCAAGCAATTGATAACACACTACTTAGCTTGGCCGTGGGGACCGAGCACCCCCAGCTTCGCGTATCACGCGTCCGAAGCGGCTCAACCCTGCCAGAATTTCATGACGGCGGCATAGTCCAGGTCTTCCTTGGCTGCGTCTTTGACCGCTGAATAGGTGGAATAGGCAGCAGCGCCAGCCGGAAGCGCCACGCCAAGCTCTTTAGCGAGATTGAGCGCCAGGCCGACGTCCTTGTGCATCAGGCGCAAGGGGAAGCTAGGCGGGTATTCTCCCTTGAGGAGAAGCGGGGCTTTGACGTCAAGTACAGGAGCGCGCCCCATGCTGGACTGCAGGACTTCCACAAGCTTTTCACCCTGCAAGCCTGCGGCGGTCACCAGTGCCAGGCCTTCAGCCAGGGCGTCGACCTCCAGCGCAAGGATCAGGTTCATTGCCAGTTTGATGGTTTGCCCGGCGCCGTTGGGGCCAAGATGAAACCAGCGCTTGCCCATCACACTGAAAACAGGCTCCGCATCCTTGAGCACTTGCGCATCGCCGCCTACCATGAATACCAACTCGCCTTTTTCAGCGCCCCAAGTCCCGCCGGTTACGGGGGCGTCCAGAAAAGCCACGTCGCGTTCCTCGCAATCGGCGGCAACCTTGCGTGCGAGAGAGGGTGAAACAGTGCTCGAATCAATGTAAATGCTGCCTGGCCGGAGCGCTCCAAGCGCGCCTGCGCCTTTGCCGGAGCCACCCGAAAGGACTTCCTCGAGGGCATGCGGATCGCTGACGATGGTGATAAGCACGTCAGAGGCGGCGGCCACGTCCTGAGGAGAATTCGCCAGTTTGGCGCCTGCAGCCACCAGCGATTCGGCGCGCGAGGCGGTACGGTTCCAGACGGTCAGCAAATACCCTGCTTTCAAGAGATTATGGCCCATGGGCCGGCCCATCAGGCCAAGCCCAATCAATCCTACTTTTGAACCGGGACCGATTTTTCGGGTGCTGCTGACCTTTGCTCCGGGACCGATTTTCACTCCGGGGCCGATATTGGTATTGGCGCGGGATTCCGGGGTCACGTAAAGCCTCCAGTCCAGGACGGGGTCCTAAACGACGCCGCAACGAAAATGTAGTCTGTCGAGCGGGGTCGATTGTAACCGAATCGGCGTCGAGGATTTGGGCGAACTGTGAGGTGCCGCAGGACGTCAGGCGGTCTTCGGACGATTCTGGAGCGGAAGTATTGCCGGAGCACCACCCGAGGATGTGGCAGTTCTGGCTGCTTCTTGGGCGCTCGAATCCATGGAAGCAGGCGAGGACTGTGAGCCTGGATCCATCGCCCGCGCGGGAGAGCCTAAGATGCTGGTTGCGCCCTGTGTGGGCTCCATTTTCTCCGCGAGGCGAACGATGTATTGGTAGGGAATTTCCCAGCGGAAATGCCTCTGAGAGCCCCGTTGCTCAAAGCTCTGTTCGAGGAAGATGGAACGGCCGGAATCAGCCACAAAAGTGCCGGAGGCGGGCAAGAGGATGTCGCCGGCGCGGTATTGCACCTCAACCCTGCGCCCCAGAAAAGCGGAATAGCGGGCCATGCTGTACTTAGTGTCCGAATCGGCTGGTAACAGCGTCAATGGTACGGAAGGACTCCCCCGAGAGTAATGTGGAAAAGCTGAGGAATGCCGGCAACCGGCTCGACCTCTCACCGATCACCGGCGAGAGAGTTTCACGGCGCCGTTAGTGAAATCCGGCAGTGCATTAGATCGCAGATAATTCTTTGCGGCGGGGTCGGCCTTCAAATAGGCATCCCAAAACGCAAGAGAGGCGCAATTGGTGTAGCCAAGAATGGAATCACCCTGCGCCGCGTGCGAAGGCAAGAGCGTCGTCGCAGTGATGAAAGACATGTGGTTCGCGCCCTGAATAAAGACGTGATATTTGTTGCCGGGCTGGCTTCGTTCAAACGGTATCTTTCTCCATTCCGGGCCTTGCTTGCCAGCACCCAAGTCGAGTGAACCAGTCATACTCAAAAGCGGGATAGAAACCTTGTCCCATGAATGGTCGTTGAGACCAAATTCCCCGGGCCCCTGAGGTGAAAGCAAGAGAACCGCTTTGACGCGGCGATCAGCGAAATCGGTAGCGGGATGACCGGGTAGGTCCACGAGAGCGCCGGCAATCGCGTCCGCAGTGAAAGCTCCCATGGAGTGACCGCTCACACCGATTTGCTGCGTATCGATTTTCCCGTTAAGCGCGGCGACACGTTTCTGCAGTATGGGCAGCGAATCCAGAACAAAGGAAATGTCCTGAGGACGGCTTTGCCAAAGCGCGGGCTTTTTCAGCGCCTCGCGCACGGCTTCCAGAAAATTGATGTCTTCTTCTCCGCTATTGCGGCGTTGCAAAGTCGAGTCATCGTGCGTGGGTTGGAGAGTTACGTAACCGTAGGTAGCCCAGTGATGAGTCAAACTTTCGCAGCAGGATTGCGAGCCGCCGGCGCCATGCGAAAAAACGATGACGGGATACGGACCTGGATCGTTGGGATAAAAAATCCTCACGTGTAGTTCTTTGCCGCGCTTGGCATCATGGAGAACGATGTCCGGAACTTCGGTTACGGCGTGGGGACCGTCGGCAAGTTTGTAAGCACCACCGATAGTCGAGCCCCCAACGCGGCTTGCAACAAGTTTACCCGCGGGGGCTTCCGAAGAGCCCGGCGCGCTCGCATGGACAGAGGGCTGTGGACTTGCAGTCGCGGAAAGCGACGATTCCTGCGCAGACTTGGGAAGCGTGAAACCAGTGCCGCCAATCGGCAGAGTGATGAAGTAGGCGGCGGCTCCGCTCAGCAGCGGAATGAGAATGACAGTGGCGAGTCGGCGGCGAAAACGGCGACGGTGGACGAAGTCTCGAGGACCAAAGAAAAAGCTCCGATGATGGTGCGCCATGGCTGACATTCCTTGCGCGTGATTTGCATGTGCGCGGACGGACGATTGCGTTAACCCAGCGCCGACAAAGAAGTTGCCCAGCATTGCCGGAGGCCCGGAAAGAAACCTGCTCGAGAGAATCTTTGAGAGTCGTGCGCCGAGCGAGACAACGAACACCTCTCCGTCCAAGTGAAATCACGTCTTCCAGAACAACGGGCTGGGGAGTTCCAGGAAAAAGAGGCTGAGTAAAACTTCCTAACGGAAGTGGCGCGATTATTCTAACAAAAATAGGTGTGCTGTTCTACAGGGTCGTACTTTCGAGAGATAGTTTTTCACGGAGAATTTGCGAACGAGGACTAGCCTGGCCGCAGCGAGCCCTCGCCAGTGGCATGGTTCCTCAATGCGGGCTATGCACTGCCGAGGAAGACCTTGACTTTTTTTCGAGGCGGGCTATTGTCTGCCTTCGACGATTTCGAGCGAAAACGAGGACAGAAAACTAGGAGTATCGAATGATGCGGAAATGGTTCGGCCTGGGAATGATGAGTTTCTGCTGCGCAAGTATTTTGGTGACGGCGCCCACTTTTGGACAGGCGCAAAAGCCCGCGAGCAAGACGTACGTGCTCAAGGCAGCGCGGATGTTTGACGGCAAGAGCACTGCGCTGCTGAAGCCTGGGCTGGTGGTCGTGACGGACGGGAAAATTGCGGGCGTAGGCTCCAGCGCCGCGATACCCGCGGGAGCCGAAGTCATCGATCTTGGAGACGCAACGCTGCTTCCGGGATTCATTGATGCCCACACGCACCTGACCGCAATGCACAGCGACGACTACAAACAAAACGAATTGGATCAACTCCAAAAGACAATTGCCGAACGGGCCCTTGACGCCACTGCGAACGCGCGCGTCACCCTGATGGCCGGCATCACCACGGTCCGCGACGTGGGTTCATCCGATTACCTGGACGTCGGTTTGCGAAATGCGATTCGCGATCGTGTCGTGCCCGGTCCGCGCATGTTGGTTTGTGTGCACGCACTGGGAGCCACCGGTGGCCACTGTGACGGCGAGGACGGCTATCGTGCGGGGCTCTTCGGCCACGAGTCCGGACCAATGGACGGGGTCATTAACGGGCCGGAGCAAGCGCGCTATGCGGTTCGGCTCGATCACAAGTACGGCGCAGATGTCATCAAGGTTTGCGCGACGGGCGGCGTGCTCTCTCTCACCGACGACGTGGACACGCCACAACTGACACAAGACGAATTGAACGCCATCGTGGATGAAGCCCACGCGCTGCGCCGCAAAACAGCGGCACACGCCCACGGAGCCGAAGGCGCAAAACGCGCCATTCGCGCTGGCATCGACTCGATTGAACACGGCACTTTTCTCGACGACGAAGCGCTCGATATGATGAAGGCTCACGGAACGTATTACGTCCCGACGCTGATGGCCCCTGAAGGCATACAGGAGCAAATAAACAAAGGAATCTACATCCCGCCTCCCATTCTGGCCAAAGCGAAGGCCGCCATTGCTTCGGTTCATCAGACGTTTCAGAAAGCGCTGGCAAAGGGCGTGAAGATCGGCCTCGGGACGGATGCGGCGGTTTATGCCCATGGACGCAACACGGAAGAGTTTCACCTCATGGTGGATTTGGGGATGAAGCCGATCGATGCGCTGAAAGCGGGGACCTCGGCGGATGCGGACTTGCTCGGCTTGGCGGACAAGCTTGGAACGCTGGAAACAGGCAAGCTCGCTGATGTGGTGGCCGTGCCGGGAGATCCGGTGGAGAATATCAGGCAGACGGAGCACGTCTTTTTTGTGATGAAGGAAGGCGTGGTTTACAAGAACGATCGAGGAGCGGCGGCGCACTAAGTTTTGAAGAAGACCCTGCGAGCCCGCAAACAGAGGAATTGTCATGGCTGATCTTCCCAATACCGTTGCAACAGACTTCGCCTGGTACTACGAATTCATTGCCGCTCACGTTCACAAGTGGGTCGACCCTTTAACGCAGGAGCAGTTCTGGCACAACCCGTTCACTTACGGCAACAGCATCGGCCACCTGACTTTGCACCTGACGGGCAATCTGAATTACTACATCGGAGCGCGGGTGGCGAAGACAGGATACGTTCGCGACCGCAATAGAGAATTTACGGAAACCGGAAAACCAGACAAAGCAAGAGTGTTGGAAGCCTTCGACCAGACCATTGCGATGGTTGTGTCGACTGTCAGAAAGCAAAAGCCCGAAGATTGGATGGCGCCTTATTCAGCCGAACTCGAACCTGAAGCTGCGGAACGCTTTATGATTTTTCTCCGATGCGCCGGCCATGCTTATCACCACGTCGGACAGATTATTCTCCTGAGCAAAGAGCTGACGAGAGAAACCGGGCTGCGATCCACATCTGCCTGAGCCGGGACGTTGATAATTTGTCAGGCAGGCACAATCTGGAGCGCCATTGATGCAAAGGGAAATGTCGAAGAGCAAGGCGACATTCCTGATTTTTCTCTCCGGGCTGGCAGCCGTTATTTCCGCGTTGGGATTGCACGGCTGGCACATCTATTTAGCTCTGGCGCTTATTGGCGTCGCAATGGCCGTTGGATTCATCCGCTGGTCGCGGAAGAATTGAGCGGTTGAATTCAGAATCAGACACGAGGAGAAACAGCATGCGTAAGTTTTCTTGGGCGGCCTTATTTCTGACGATGACGTGTTCCCTGAGCGTGCGCGTTGCTGCTCAGCAGCCGGCTCCTGCAGCAGCCGCTTCGAACGCAACGACGCCCACCATCGACGAGTCCCTCGAGATGAAGAGCGCGTTCAGCCCTGAGATTTCTCCGGATGGAAAGCGCGTGGTCTATGAAGTTTCTCGGACGAATTGGGAGGACAACGCATTCGAGCGCGACTTGTGGATTGCGGACACTGCAACGGGCGAAGGACACCAACTCACCGCGTCGAAGAAATCGAGCACGAATGCAGCCTGGTCGCCGGACGGCAAGTGGATCGCGTTTCTCTCCGACAGGCCGGGACAAATCTCCGGGACACCGGAAGGCAAAAAACAGATCTATGTGATTTCAGCGGACGGCGGCGAAGCCCGGCAACTCTCGAAGATAGAAAAGGGAGTGAACAACTTTGCCTGGTCGCCGGATTCGAACAGGCTGGTTTTTTCTGCTGAAGATCCCGAGCCAAAAGCGATGAAAGACCGCAAGGACAAATACGGCGAGTACGACGTCGTTCACGCCGACTACAGCATGTCGCATCTGTGGACGCTGGAGATTCCCGCGGGCGAAACGGAAATAGTTTCCGAACCGAAACGCCTGACGGAGGGTGCGACGTTCAGCGTGGGCGAATTTACCTGGTCGCCCGACGGAACGCGCATCGCGTTTAGCGCCCAGCGCGATCCAGACCTGATCTCGTCAGAGTCGGCGGACATCTATGTCGTCACTGTGAGCGATGGCAAGGTGAAAAAGATTGTGAGTACGCCGGGTCCGGACAGGAATCCGCAGTGGTCGCCCGACGGAAAACAGATCGCTTACGAAACATCGGCAGGCTCGAAGTATTTCTTCTACACAAACATGAAGATTGCGGTGGTGGATGCCGACGGCGGCACGCCCCGTGTGTTAACGGACGCATTCGATGAAGATCCGGGGCTAATCAGCTTGGGGGGCGGATGGTATCTATTTCGCCGCGGAACAAAAGACCTACGCGCATCTCTTCCGGCTGAATCCGGAGACGAAGGCTGTGGAGAAGCTCAGCTCACCGGAACATCTCGCGGCGTTTTCGTTTTCCTTTTCGAAGGACCACAAACAAGTGGCGTACCGCGCTGCGCGTGAAAACGAGTATCCGGAAATATTTACGACAAGCGTCGCGCCGTGGCAGGCAAAGAAACTCACGACTATGGGAGATCAACTGAAGGCATTCAAGATCGCAAAGCGCGAATTGATTTCGTGGAAGGCTGCGGATGGAACTGTGATCGAAGGCGTGTTGCTCAAGCCGCCCGACTTCGATCCAAAAAGGAAATATCCGTTGCTCGTGGTGATTCACGGCGGACCAACTGGCGTGGACCAGCCGATTCTGAATGCCGACCGGTATTACCCGCTGGAGCGCTTCGTCGCAAAGGGCGCGTTGATTCTGCGGCCGAACTACCGAGGCTCGGCGGGCTACGGCGAAAAATTTCGCGCGTTGAACGTGAGAAATTTGGGAGTCGGCGACTACGCGGACGTGATTTCTGGCGTCGACGCGTTGATCGCGAAAGGTTCTGTTGACAAAGATCGCGTGGGCTCGATGGGTTGGAGCGAAGGCGGATACATTTCCGCGTTCATTACCGCGTCGAGCGATCGATTCAAGGCGGTGTCCGTGGGCGCGGGAATTTCCGACTGGATGACCTACTACGCGAACACGGATATCACCCCGTTCACGCGGCAGTATTTGCACGCGACGCCGTGGGATGATCCCGAGATTTATAAAAAAACTTCTCCGATTACGTACATCGCGAAAGCGAAGACGCCGACGCTCATCCAGCACGGAGAAAATGACCGGCGTGTGCCTATCCCGAATGGCTATGAACTGCGGCAAGCGCTGGAGGATCGCGGCGTGCCGGTGAAGATGGTGGTTTACAAAGGATTTGGTCACGGAATCACGAAGCCGAAGCAGCAGCGCGCGGTGATGGAAGAAAATGAAAAGTGGTTTGCAAAATATATTTGGGGAGAAGAACCCGCGCCCACTGCCGAGCCCAAGAAATCGGAGAAAAGCGAGAAAAAGTAAGACAGGACGGGGAGCACTCGCTACGTTTCGAGTTTGAAGCGCGTCGAGGCGAGACGGTAGAGCCGGCGCCACAGCAAGCGATTGATGAGCACGACGATGGTGGCCATGATCAGCGTCGCAGCCAGCAAGAGATCGAAGCGGCCTGCATCGCTGGCGCTGCTGATGGCGCTGCCGAGTCCCGTGGTCGAAACAATCCTTCCCTGAAAATGAAAATACTCCGCGATGATGCTGGCGTTCCACGCATTGCCGGAGGCGGTCACCAACCCGGTGACGAGATAAGGAAAAATTCCCGGCAGAATCAGGAAACGCCAGCGATCCCAAGAGCCGAAACGGAAGACACTGGAGGCTTCCTTGAGATCGGTGGGAATGGCCATGGCCCCGGCGATCACATTGAAGAGGATGTACCACTGCGTGGCGAGAAGCATGACGAGCATAGCGGCAAGTTCAAGACCGCCGCGGTGACGAATCAAGAATAAAAGAATGACGGGAAAGAGCGCGGTCGCGGGGATGGAAGCGGCAATCTGCGCAAGTGGCTGTGCTATGCGCGCGAGGCGCGGACTGAAACCGATAGCAACGCCGGCGGGAACGGTCCAAAGGGCGCCGAGAAGAAGGGCTCCATTGACACGGAGAAACGTGAAGCCGGCGCTGCGCAAGAGTGCGAGATAGTCCGCGCGGCGCAAGTCGGAAAGTTCGCGAGCTCCCTGAAAGCCGGCAAAACCAAGGCCGACGAGAATCACGCCGGCGAGAACGATGAGAAGCCAGCGGCGTGTGTTTTGTCGTTTCGGGACGGAGAAGGTCTCCGCGGCGCGGCGCGCGCCAGCGGCAAGATGGATGTTGATCCAGTCGAAAACCGGGCGCACAACAAGGCGGTATAGGCGAATAACGAAAGAGGCGCGGCCGAGAAGACTGAGCAAATTGTGCGAGACCGCTCTGGCGGTCTCGACCTGCTCGAACTTGAATTTATCGGCCCAGGCGATGACCGGCCGCCAGATCAGCTGATCGAGCAACACGATTACGGCAACCATCGCCGCCAGGCCCCACAGAATGGCGCGCGTATTACCGTGGCTCGCAGCGGTTTGGAGGAAGGAGCCAAGCCCCGGCAGGCGGAAATCGCGTTTGCCGAGAACAAACATCTCGCAAGCCATGAGGAAGAACCAGCCGCCGGCGACGGACATCATCGAGTTCCACACGAGGCCGATCGTGGAGAACGGCAAGTCCAACTCGATGAATCTTTGCCAGCGGCCGAAACGGTAAATGATGGCTGCTTCCCTTAGCTCACGAGGAATCGTCTTCAGGGAAGAATAAAAACTGAAAGCCATGTTCCAGACTTGCCCTGTAAAAATGAGAAGAATCGAGCCGAGCTCGAGGCCCATCTGGCTGTGCGGGAAGAGCGCGACCATGGCCAGCATGACGCCGGGAAGAAAACTGAGCACCGGGATGGATTGCAAAATATCGAGGAGCGGGACGAGGACGATTTCGGCGCGTTTGGAGCGGGCGGCCAGGTAGCCATAGGCAAGCGCGAAGGCCAGGCTCAACGCGTAAGCAATGCTGATGCGCACGAGTGAATAAAGCGCGTAGAGCGGGAGGGCGCGCGGGCTTTGCGAGATTTCCGCTTGCGCGGGGACCGGTCCGAGCCAAGTGTGGCCGATGGCGTAGACGCCGTAGATGGCCGCGAGAACGAAAAGAAAAACGCCGATATCGATCAGGAAGGACCAGGACCAGCGCGAACCAGCGGGCCGCCGGATTGCCGGCGGGATGGGGGATGTTTTCTGAGCAGCACTCGTGGCAGTCGTCACAGTAAGTTCAAGCCTCGGTGAGGGTCAGCTTGCCTGTGGCGGCGTCGTAATCGAAGATCTCCGCGTAGCGTCCCCACTGGATGGCGGTTTCCAGCTGGCGGCGTGATTCGTCTTCGCTGAAATGTTCGTCGAGGAGGTCGCGGAAGAATTCGTCGGAGAGAGTGCGGTCTGATTTTGCTCTAAGAGCATTCTGCATCTGGGCGAGCAACGGAATATTGGCGAGGGCGGCTTTGCGAAAGATGGCTTTGCGTGCTTGAATGTCCGCCTGCGCGAAGGCCTGGCCCTCGGGCGTGATGATGGCGCCGCCCTCTTCGAGGCGGAGCATGCCGAGAAGGACGGCGGTGTCCACGGTGGGAAGAAGCGCGTCGACTTCGAGGCTGAGTTCATCGGCGAGTTTGTGGAGATCGGCGCGGCCGCCCTGATCCATGAGAATTTCAAGCAAGCCGGCCATACCGCCGGGCCGCGTGTGAGGAAGCATGATGGCCTTGCGCGGCACCTGCTTGCCGGGAGCGGCGGATTTCGGAGGAGTCGCCTCGCGTTCGTGATCGGGGCGAGTGAGGACGCGATAGATGTCGTCGACCAGTTCGATAAAGCTCGAGGATTTGCGGTCGCGCGGATGAGGCATGTCCACCGGGAAATCGGCGTGAATGTGGGCCGGATTGCGGCCGAGGACGACGATGCGATCGGCGAGAACAACGGCTTCCTCGATATTGTGGGTGACGATGAAGATGGCTCGCGTGGGAATTTTGTGGTCGAGCCAAAGCTCGAGAAGCTCGCCGCGCAGCGTTTCGGCGGTGAGCACATCGAGCGCGGAGAACGGCTCGTCCATGAAAAGAACCTCGGGCTCGACGACAAGAGCCCGGGCGACGCCGACACGCTGCTTCATGCCGCCGGAAAGTTCCTTGGGATAGGCGGTTTCAAAACCGTCGAGACCGACGGCGTCGATAATGCGCAGAGCGCGTCTGTGGCGCTCGATGGGAATCATGCCTCGCGCTTCGAGCGGGGCTTCGACGTTTTCGAGAACGGTGAGCCAGGGAAACAGCGCGAAGCTTTGGAAAACGATGGAGACGTTGGGCGAACCATCGCGCACTGGTTCGCCGTGCCAAAAGACGGAGCCGGCGCTGGCCGGGGAGAGCCCCGTCAACATGCGAAGCAGAGTGGATTTTCCGCAGCCGGAAGGTCCGAGCAATGCGATGATCTGTCCGGGATAAACGGCGAGATCGGTAGCCGCAATGACTTGAATGCGGCTGCCGTCCGGCTGGGCATAAAATTTCTCGAGCTTGCGGGCTTCGATAATGGGTTCGGGGCTGATGGAGGCGGGCACTGTGCTGGGCGTGCTCATGAGAGCGTGTATTATCGCTCAAGTCCATTCAACACGCACACGAGGATCAAACTCGCATGAAAGTTTCCATCCTGGTTACAATGGCATGAACACTGCATGACATCTTCCGCTGAACCTCAGAATCCGGCGCGCGCGGCCGCTCGGCTTCGCGGCTGGTTTCCCGCCATTTGCATTTCGCTTTTGATTTCCTTGCTGATTGTTTCGCCGTTTTTCTGGCTGGGAAACGCGACCGGACACGACTTCCAGTTTCACGCGGCCTCCTGGCTCGATGCCGCCGGCCAATGGAAAGAAGGAATTGTCTATCCGCGGTGGGCGGAATGGGCCAATCGCGGTTTCGGGGAGCCGAGATTTATTTTCTATCCGCCGTTTTCGTGGATGCTGGGGGCCGCGCTGGGATCCATCCTTCCGTGGAACGCGGTGCCGGCTGTATTCATCGTGCTGGTTCAAACGCTGGCGGGATTGAGCGCCTTTGCGTTGGCTCGACGCCTCCTGTCGAAGAGGGCTGCGTTATTTTGTGTGGCGTGCTTCGCGGCGAATCCATACGCTCTGCTGATTATTTACATCCGCAGCGATTTCGCGGAGTTGCTGGCAATCGCATTCTTTCCGCTGTTGTTTTTCCTGGTGTTGCAAATCTGCGAGTTGCTGGAGACTCCAGCACCGACTGAGCGATGGCACGTGCGCTGGACGATCGCTTGGTTTGCCGCGGTGTTTGCCGCGGTCTGGCTTTCCAACGCGCCAGCGGGAGTGATTGCCAGTTATAGCTCGGCTGCCGTGTTTGGGTTTGCGGCGCTGACGCGGAAGTCCTGGAGGCCGCTTATGTATGGCGCGGCGGGGCTGGCGCTGGGGTTCGGCCTCGCGGGATTCTATCTGTTGCCCGCGGCATACGAGCAGCGCTGGGTGAACATCGCACAAGCGCTGTCGAGCGGTCTGCTTCCATCGGAAAACTTTCTCTACACGGCGAACAACGATCCGGAGCACACACTCTTCAATTGGATCGCATCAAGCGTCGCTGTTTTGCTGATCGTCCTGACGGGAGTGGCGGCCGTAGCGGCACGCACAGAACAGCGAAGCGGTGACCGCGATCTGGAACGCAGATGGTGGCGGACAATGCTGCTTTTGGCGGGACTCGCAACTTTTTTTATGTTGCGCTTCACCGCCATTCTCTGGGATCTGCTGCCCAAATTGCGCTTCGTGCAATTTCCGTGGCGCTGGATGTCCCTTCTCGCCGTGCCGTTTGCGGTGTTTCTTGGAAGCGCGATGGGCCGCAAGCGCTGGGGATGGGCATGGGTGGTGGTGACGTTTGCGGTTATCGGCGGGTCCGGAGTTGTACTTGCCGAGCGGGGGTGGTGGGATTCGGAGGACATTCCAGGCTTGCGGCGAGCCATCGCGCATGGAGAAGGTTTCGAGGGCACGGACGAATATGATCCCGCGGGCGACGACCATACGAACATTCTGACGAAGTCGCCCGAGGCCATGGTGATGGACACGGATTCCATGCAAGGGCCAGTGACGAAGCCGAAGATTCAAGTTGACCGCTGGACTCCTGAAGAAAAAGAGGTTTCGGTCAGCTCACAACAGCCGTTTTTTCTCGGGCTGCGGGTGTTGAATTATCCCGCGTGGCGAGTGGAAGTGAACGGGACGACGGTCAAACCCGAAAGTGGCGAAGACTATAACGAAATGATTGTGCCCGTGGCGGCTGGAGAATCGCAAGTTCGCGTGCGGTTTGTAAGGACTTGGGACAGGACACTCGGGGGCCTGCTTAGCGTGGCCAGCGCAGTGTTTCTGCTCTGGTTACTCGTCACTGGGACCCGGCGCAAGTCCGCGGAGCTTGAGTCGCAGAGGGTGTGAGCCCGGCGCGAGATGGGCTTATTGTTCCTCGGCTAATTAACAATAACACCCCCCTCCCCCCCGGGTTTTTCATAAATGTTGATTCTAATGGATTTAGTGTTTGCGTAAATGATTTAGAATCAACACTTAGAGGGAGTCACTTACGTGTTGATTCTAAAACAGTTGCGGCAACCTCCAAATTGCTGCCCGCCAGGCGCAAGTTCAATCGTGTAGCTCTCAGAAATGAAAAAGCGGCAGCGAGAGGCTGCCGCAGTCCAGAGATTTCCCTGTCAAGAATAGTAACTCAGATCCGATGGAGAGTCAAGTACTTTTCGGTACTAGTACCGTCTGGTTATTCGAATGATGAGTGATGCGGATCAGTTCCCGATCACGGCGTTAATCAGCCGCTGGATCTCATGCCCTGGAATTCCAAGATGGTTCTTGACCGTGCGATATTTCCTCTATATTGTATGTCTAATGTCCACTCGCGACTACCTCGGCGAGTTCGAACATATTGTCGTCCTGGCGCTTCTCCGCCTTGCTGATCACGTCCTATGGGGTCACAGTGCGGCAGGAGATCGAAGCACGCACGCGGCGTGAAGTTTCCATCGGCGCCATCTATGCCACGCTCGACCGTTTGGAAGCGAAGGGTTACGTCAAATCCCACCTCGGTGACCCGACGCCTGAGCGGGGCGGACGGTCGAAACGCTTTTTCCGTGTCACTGCTAAGGGAATGGCTGCAGTGAATCGTTCACAACGCGCACTCCAGAGCATGACCGAGGGCCTCGATCTGGTCAGGAGCTACTCATAATGTCTCAAATGACTTTCGTTCAGCCGCCGCGCATGGCTGTCTGGCTTGTCGATTTGTTCACTCCTAACGAGCAGAGTGAATCGATCCTAGGAGATCTCCTTGAGGAATTCTCAGCGCTCGCGTCGAAAACTGGAGTCGCGTTCGCCCGCTGCTGGTATTGGCGGCAGAGCATCAAAACAGTCGCCCATCTGATCACCACCGGATTCTTCGGCGCGCCGTGGTTGAGCGCTGGCACAGTAGTCGGAGGCTGGCTGCTATGGTGCGCAGTCTATTGGATTACCGAAAAATCGGTAGATGCGATTCTCCACAACTATCAGGTCTACGCACACATCGACGCCTACGTTTTTTTCTTACTATACTGCATCCTCATAGAACTCGTCATCGAACCACTCTTGATAGGTTGTATCGTCGCAGCAACAGCAAAAGGGAGGGAGATGGTCACCACGATGACGCTGAGCTTTTCAATTTGGGCGATGGATGAAGTGCTACTTGCACGGTCTAGACATTACTGGCCAATGACCAACTTTCAGCTGGTGCCCTTACTCGTCGCCATTTTCGTCAGTCCAGTTATGTTTGTTATTGCCGGAGTAACCGTGAGGAAGCTCAGATCGGCCATGTCACGTCGTGCTTCAGCCACTCATTGTTGATTGACTGTGGCAAATCTGAGTGTCATTAACTCTCCATGCTAGCTGACGCACTGCCACTGCCCGATTAGTCGTTAATCAAGCATGTGTCGATAACTGGGCTTATCAGAGAGTGGCCTTCATTGAATCCAGTCGATTCGTGCCCGACCAGACGGTGAGTCTTTCCTAATGACCGGCAGATGAAGTTCACTGTCGGATTGAGCCGACAATAAAGCGACCTTGAAGGTTTCAAGCGGAATTGGATGACCCGAAGCCGCCGATACTAGCCCCAACAGGCCTAGGTCGGTTTTTTCCTTTTCCAATAGCACTGCGATAGACCGAGAGTCGGGCGATCAACTCAATCCACATATCTTCCAGCCTTTGTCAGCCAACCAGTGTCGAACTTGTGCGTTTGATTGTTTGTTAAAGACGGAATTCTGAATCCTTGCCGAGGTTTGCTGGCGAAGAGCACCTTCGCGGTGGTCCAGAGAAACCCAAAGAGATCACAGTCGAGGGGTAGAATCACAGGCACCTCCGCCGATATTTTATTTTACACAAGCAATGCCGCTTCATTGACGGACTGACGCCGAGCAATGATGAATTACGTAACTGGACAAAAGGGCAGATTGGGCAATCCGATGTGAGGATTGCTCGCGTTCCGAGCGCACCGCATTCGAGCAGATACCCAGTGTCGGCTTCGATGTGCCTGGTAAGTCGGAAACTGACGCGGCGCGGAATAGTGCGGTGCGGAGTGTCTCCGAGTTTAGCGGCGGTCGACGGTGGGGTGGCGGACGTCCTGGCCCTGAACGATGTAGATGACGTCCTCGGCGATGTTGGTGGCGTGATCGCCGATGCGCTCGAGGTTTTTGGCGACGAGGATCAGCTCGAAAGCGGGATAGACGACGCTGGAATCTCCCATCATGTAGGTGAGCAGTTCGCGGAAGATCTGATCGCGGTAGTGATCGACCTGATCGTCGGTAGCGAGAACTTTTGTCGCCAAATCGACGTCGCGGCGGACGACGGCGTTGAGGGCGTTGCGGACCATCTCCTCGGCAAGCTCGCTCATGCGCGGGAGATCGACGTAGGGCTTGACGCGCGGATGGCGAAGGATGCGCTGCGCGGATTGCGCGATGTTCACGGCCTGGTCGCCGATGCGCTCGAGATCGTTGTTAATGCGCGAAACGGCGAGGACAAAGCGGAGATCGATCGCCATCAACTGATGGAGCGCGAGGAGCTGGACGACGCGATCGTCGATTTCCATCTGCAGCTCATTGATGGCGTCTTCTTCCTCGAGGACGCGCTTGGCGAGCTGATCATCGGCTTCCAGCACGGCGTGGACGGACTGATGGACGGCGCGCTCGGCGAGACTGCCCATCCACAAGAGGCGCTCTTTCAACTCGTTCAAATCTTTTTCGAAGTGGCGTTCCATGAAAATTTTCCTTCGCTAGTTTACAGTCCCGAAAGAACAAAAAGCAGATTCCTCGTTTCGCTCGGAATGACAAAGGAGCGAGATGATGCGCGCCACGGGCTCATCCAAAGCGACCGGTAATGTACGCCTCGGTGCGTGGGTCGCTGGGCGTGGTGAAGAGATGCGGCGTGGGGCTGAACTCGATGAGCTGGCCGATAAGCAGGAAGGCGGTGAAATCGCTGACGCGTGCGGCCTGCTGCATGTTGTGGGTGACGGTGACGATGGTGCAGAGATCTTTCAATTGAACGAGGAGCTCTTCGATTTTCGCGGTGCTGATGGGATCGAGAGCGGAGCAAGGCTCGTCGAGGAGAAGAACTTCGGGCTCGACGGCCAAGGCGCGGGCGATGCAGAGGCGCTGCTGCTGGCCGCCGGAAAGATCGTAGGCGGACTTGTGGAGTTGGTCTTTCACTTCGTCCCAGAGGGCGGCATGGCGGAGGCTTTTCTCGACGGCGTCCGCCATAGGAAGCTTCGAGCCATTGATGCGGAGACCATAAGCCACGTTTTCGAAGATGGATTTGGGGAAAGGATTGGGGCGCTGGAAGACCATGCCGACGCGGCGGCGGAGCTGAGTAACGTCCTGGGCGAGGATGTTCTTGCCGTCGAGCAGGATTTCGCCCTCGAGGCGGGCATAGCGGACGGTTTCGTGCATGCGGTTGAGCGTGCGCAGGAGAGTGGATTTGCCGCAGCCGGAAGGGCCGATGAGCGCGGTGATTTTGTTTGTGGCGATGCCCAGGTTGATATCGAAGAGGGTCTGCTTGCCGCCGTACCAGAAATTGACCTTGGAGACGGTCATTCGCATATCCGCAGGGGCCGCAGTTTCGCGGCTTGCGCCGGTGGTTACGGGTGGAGTTATGTTCACAGACACTGCTTGCCTCACAGAAGCGTGCATGGATTACGACCTCGGAACCGATATGCCACGGGCCAGAATCGCCCGAGCAACAATGTTAATAATGAGAATCAAAGCGAGCAACACGAGTCCCCCGGCCCAAGCCTGGCGATGCCAGTCATCGTACGGCGAGATGGCGTAGTTGTAAATCGTGACCGGGAGTGAAGCGGTAGGCTCATTGAAGCCGTGGCTCCAATAGCTGTTGCCGAGCGCGGTGAAAAGCAGGGGAGCAGTCTCTCCGGCGACGCGAGCAAACGCCAGGAGAATTGCCGTGAGAATACCCCGATAAGCGGCGGGAACGATGACGGTCACGATTGTTTTCCACTTGCTGGCGCCGAGAGCCATGGCACCTTCACGCAAGCTGCGAGGCACGCCGAGAAGAAACTCTTCGGTACTGCGCAAAGTGATGGGAATCATCATGATGCCGAGCGCAAAGCCTCCAGCATAGGTGGAAAAATGTTTGAATGGCAAGACGACAAGGCTATAGGCGAAGATGCCGATGACGATGGAGGGGATGCCGTTTAACAAGTCCGCAGCATAACGCACGACAAAGGCCACCTTGCTGCCGCTGAATTCCGCAAGATAGATGGCGCCGAAGAATCCGACAGGAACGCCGAAAAGGGAGGCGAGAATGAGGAGTTTGGCGCTGCCGAGGATGGCGTTGGCCATGCCCCCGCCGAGTTCGCCCACGGGAGCAGGCAGTTTCGTAAAGAAGTTCCAATTGATGGAGGCGCCGCCGTGATAGGCGAGATATCCAAGAATCAAGAAGAGCACCGAAATAGCCACCCCGGCGCACACGCCAGTCATCGTCAGCATGAAGCCGCTCACGAATTTGCGCCAGCGAAGGCGGGGGTTCATGCGTGCCTCATTCCGGCACCGCGTTGCGAGGTGGCGACAATGAGCAAGCGGGCAAGTCCATTGAGGATGAAGGTCAGAAGGAACAGAACCAGGCCAAGTTCGATGAGAGATTGCAAGTAGATTTCGCCGGTGGCTTCTTTGAATTGACTGGCAATGACGGATGCAATCGAATCGCCGGGCGAAAACAAGGAAGCGCTGATGACCGGAGTATTGCCGACGACCATGGTTACGGCCATGGTTTCGCCAAGAGCGCGAGCTAAAGCGAGAAAAATAGAACCCAGGATGCCCGTGCGCGCAAAAGGCACGACAACTTTCCAAGTAGATTCCCAGCGTGTAGCGCCAAGAGCGAGGGCCGCTTCACGCTGATCGCGGGGGACGGAAAGAAGCACCTCGCGGGAGACGGAAATAATGTACGGGATGATCATGATCGCGAGGACGATCCCGGCCGTGAGGAGTCCTATGCCATAGGCCGGTCCCTTGAAAAAAGGAAGAAATCCCAAGGCGCTTTTCAAAGCGGGCTGAACGTCCTGGCGCATCAAGGGCACGAGGATGAAAATGCCGAGCAGGCCGTATATAACACTGGGAACGGCGGCAAGCAGGTCAATGAAGAACTCGAGCGTATCGGAGATGCGTACGGGCGCCATTTCGGCAAGAAAAATCGCGGCGCCGATGCCCAAGGGGACAGCGATCAGCAGCGCGACGGCGGCGGTGACAAGCGTCCCGTAAATGAATGGAAGCGCGCCAAACTGCTCGAAGATGGGATCCCAAACGCGAGTGGCGAAAAAACTGAAGCCGAATTTGTGGCGCGCCAGCACGGAGCCCTGCCAGAGCTCGAATACGAGCATGACGGTAATCAAAACTACGGATCCGGCAAACAAAAAGGTAATTATCCGCGCGATTTCGTCGCCCTCGCGCAGGCGACTGAAAAAGGAGCGCGAGCCCGCCACAGGACCCGCGCCCGGAACAATTGTGCTTGTGGTTGCCATTTCGTCCAGACGGATGCTATTGAATAGTGTTGAGAGCCTTCGTCTCCATAGCGACCACTTCCTTGGGCAGCTTGGCGTAGGAAAGAGCCTCCGCGTAGTTCTGTCCGTCGGCCAGCATCCACTTCACAAAACCTTTAATGGCATCGCGTTTGGCGGTGTCCGAAAATTTCGATGGAATCAACAGCCAGGTGAAGCTGGAGATGGGATAGGCCGTCGCTCCCGGCGCGTCCGTGATGGAGACGCGGAAGTCATCCGGCATGCTCTTTGCCGCTCCGGCCGCTGCCGCAGTCACGCCCGCAAGATCCGCCTTAATGAAAGAACCGGAGGAGTTTTTCACACGACCATATGGCATTTTGCTTTGGATCGCGTAAATCAACTCAACATAGCCGAACGAATTGGGAGTCTGCTTGATCAGCCCAGATACGCCCTCGTTGCCTTGGCCGCCTAAGCCCACCGGCCAATTAACGGCGGTTCCTTTGCCAACTTTGTTCTTCCACTCGTCGCTGACCTTGGAAAGATAATCCGTCCATATATAGGTTGTACCGCTGCTTTCCGCGCGGTGAATTACAATAATGTCGTCCGCCGGGAGTTTTACGTCTTTGTTTGGTCCAGCGATAGCAGGATCGTTCCATTTCGTGATTTTGCCGAGAAAGATTCCCGCGAGCGCCTCTGGCGTAAAATTCAACTCTGCAGTAATCCCTGGAATATTGTAGGTCGGCACATCCGCGCCAAGGACGGTGGGGAAATGCAGGATGCCGTAACCGTGCTTATCCTGGTAAGTCTTGAGCTGCGCGTCATTCATAGGACCATCGGAAGCGCCGAAGTCCACGGTGCCTTCGGTGACTTGCTTGATTCCGCCGCCTGAACCGATGGACTGGTAATTGATTTGAATATTGGTGTCTTTTTTGTGGTATTCATCGAACCACTTGGAATACATGGGGTAAGGGAAGGTGGCGCCAGCGCCGGTGAGGGATAGAGAGCTATCCGCCCAGACTAAGCCTGCGAATCCAAGAGCGACCAGTAGGATACCTGCGATTCTTTTCATCCGTCATCTCCACTCGAAAGATTTGTAATTGCCCGATAACTGAGAGTGTCCTGCATTCGTGTTACGGGCTTGTTACAATCCATTCAGAGTTTATTGACTTATTGGGGCGCAAGTCCTCTCTGTTAACACGTTTGTCTCCAGCGGTTTACCCATCCATGTTCAATAATCAGCGCTCGCTTGGGAGCAGATCCTGGTGCTCGCTACAAAAAATAAGGGGCAGCTCGGTGAAGAGCTGCCCCTTTTCCGCCCAGTGAGGACGGAACGCTAAATAGCCCGGTTTAGGGGATGTAGTAGCGGAAAGAGGTCATGACCACGTTGTCGACGGCCTTGGCGTTAACTCCCGGTGCTGTAGGAGTGTTGTTGTTGCCGGACCAAGTGTTCTTGACGAAGTAGGAGTATTGAAGACCCCAGCGAACGCCGCCCCTGGACCCTTGATAGATCTTGTGCCAGAAGCCGGCGGTGCCTTCCTGAATATTGCGGATGTCGCCTGTGCAGCCTGCGGCAACTCCGGTTACAAACGCACCGCCTGGAAGTGCTTCGGCGGCCTCGCAACCGGCATTGTTGAAGAACGGCGAGCCGTAGCCAACCGCAACCGTGGCTGGAGTGGCAGCGTTGGTGAGATAGGTGTAGGCCGTGCGGTACGCATACTCGAGACCGTAGTTAAAGTAGATGTCGAGTTTGGGGCTGGGATGAAGTTCGAGGGTGCCGAGACCGGAGCCTCCGCGAACCAGAGCAAGACTTCCGTCCGGGCGAATCGTCGCATCAGGCAACTGCGCCGAGCTGTATCGGCCAACACCGTCGCCGCCAAAGACGTGAACGCCCAATTCCGCCTTCTTGGAGCGGACGAGGGGGAAACGAGCGTTGACGCCGATGCCGCCGCCCATCGCGTTGCTATTGAAAGCGTTGGCGGAGGAAGGCGTCGTACCCGGGCAGCCTGCCGGCAAGGCGATTTGAGCGACTGGGGCGCCGCAGGGATAAATGCGAACGCGGAAGTTGCTAATCACACCGAAGACTTCATAATGGCCGAAGCCCGGCTCGAAGGCGCCCTTGACGATGAAATCCGGCATCGGATTGTTGGAATAACCGGTGGTGTCGACGAAGTTGAGCAAACCACCGCCAGCGCCTACGCCGCCCGCGAGGAACGGAGTCGGGGAGTTGTGGTTCGTGATCGTTGCCTGCGGACTCTCGACGGCAAAACCGAACCATGCTTTGTCGTTGAAGTTCTTGGTGACGCGGAAGCCGTACTGACGCGCCCATGTGAACCCGACGTTGTACTGCGAGTCAATGGTCATCGGAGGCGCTTCCGTGCGGTTGTCGAGACCCTTCTTCGTTTCCGTGACCAAGCTCCACATCTGGCCTCCGGTGAAAGACCAGCCGCTTGAGAGACCTACTTGACCCCAGACTTGGCGCTGACGCAGTACGTAGCTGTTGCTCTGACGGTTGTTCGAAGTGACGCCGGTGCCCAACCAATCGAGTTCGTAATAGCCGGTCAATTTCAGGTTGTCGGTTTTGCCTTCGAAGAGGAAGGACAATCGGGACTGACGACCGGAAGCGTTGAACTCAGTAACCTTGCTGAGGTCGTTGCCGGGGAACGGAATACCGGTGAAGGGAGTGTTGATATCGGCTTGGGCCGCGCGCTGGCGGAATACGGATTCCGCAGCGAGGAAGCCGCCTGGCGTGAATGTGATGCCCTTGAATCGGATGGATGCCGGGGCATCTTCTGCCTTCTTTGCATCGGCCTGCTCGGCGGCGACGGTGGTCTTGAGGACCTCGTTGCTGGCCTTCAGGTCCGCGACTGTGGTATTGAGAGTCGCCGCAGTGCTCTTGACCTCAGCCGTGGTGTTCACCGCCTCGGTGGCCCTGGTGCTGGCGTCCGCTGCGCGCGCATTTGCTGACGCAGCCGCGTCACGCGCTTCATCGATTTGACGATCGCGCTTGGCGAGTTCTTCCTTCAACAAGGTAAGCTGCTCTTGCTGTGCCTGCAGAGCCTGGCGGAGCTCTTCAATTTCAGCAGCGATTGCCGAGTCCGACTTGTCCGCTTTCTTGGCTGCCTTTGGCTTCGCCGGCTGCGCAGGTTTAGCGGGCTGCGCGTCAGCGTCCTTAGGTGTATCCGCGAGCGCGATACCGTACGTTAGGAACAGCGATAATGTGAGTGCTGCTATTTTTTTCATTTCCTCTCTCTTTAGAGCAAAATTCGAAAACGTACCAATGAGGATGCGTAACACCCGCAGGAGAAGGTAGAGGCCGCGTCTTACGGTTACGTCAACCGAATATGAATATCCTGTAACGATAAGGGAGCTTGGGACGTAACCCGTTGAGACATCGAAGGTTACAAAAGAGACAGAGGGTCAACAACCACAAGAAGTTGTGGGTTTTTGCCGAACGCTGGGGGTTTCGGCAAAGTTCCGTTCATCTGCAAGTGGATTGAAAACTTTGCTCATTTACGCCTTCGAAAAACGGCCTTCCGCCCTCGACGCGAGGTGGCATCTACTTTGGCACAGACATCGTAAAAGCGAGCACAATTTGCGTCAAGCGATATTGGTACTTGGCGTCGGTGTCCTGGATATCGGCTTCCGTTTTTTGTAGCTCGGCCTGGGTGAACTCGACGATGGAGCCGAGACCCAGGTTGTAACGGGCCTGTGCAAGGTCGAGAGCGAGGCTGGCCTGCTCGCGGAACTGCTGCGTGACGGAGAGACGCTCGAAAGCGCGGCGGGAATCTTGCCAGGCGTTGCGAACGTCACGCGCGATGTTGTTGCGGGTATCGAGTAGCCGCTGGCGATCGATCTCTGTTTGGAGGTCGGCGGCCTTGGCGCGCGCGTTGTAAAGAAAGCCGTTGAACACCGGAATGTTGACGTTTACGCCGACGGCGCCGTACCAGCTCGGTATATGGTCGTCGCGGATGGGCGCCTGCCCGACAACACCGAGGGCGGTGACAGCCGGCCGCCAGAGATCATGCTCAGCGCTGCCGAATTTCTGCGCAGACTCTACTTCAAATTGCAGGGCTTTGATTTCAGGACGCTGCTGCAGCGCTTGTTGAATCAGAGGAGCAACGTCAGAGGCCGGAACATTGACCGGAGCAGACTCTTCGACAAGCTGGAAATTCTGCTCGTCGGCGTAACCGAGAATCGCAGAGAGGGTCGCCAGAGAAGTCTGGAAGTTGTTTTGAGCTTCCAATAACAGGAGCTTGGCACGGGCCAAGTCGACGTTGGAAAAACTGAGATCGATCTCCGATTTGAGTTTGGCATTCGTCAGTGCCTGCACTTTGTCGACAAGCGTCTGCCGGGCATGGACGGTTCCTTCCGCCACGCCGACGAGAGCCTGGGTTTCCAAAGAGTTGTAAAAGGCTTGGTCCACGACAAGAAGGATGTCAGCCCGGGTGGCTGCGGCATTCTGATCTTCGGCCTTCGAGCCGTATTCTGAGCTGGAAAGCAAATTGGTGGTGCGGCCGAAATCGGTAACTAGTTGCGTTACAGTCGCGCCGCCCGCGGCCCGCGGGAAAAGCGAAGGAGTGTTGAGAAAACCAGCAGCGATGCGGCTTCCAGGGTTGGCATCCACGGCTGTGAGGCTGAGATATGCATTCGGCATTAAAGCAGAACGCGCTTCGCGGACAAACTGTTGCGACGCCAGTGCGCGCAATTTCCCAATTGTGATCTGCGGATTATTCTTGAGAGCAATGGCCTCGGCTTGGGCCAAGGTGAGGGGCGCCCCGGTTTGCTGCGCCTGCGAAGGCACTTGGGAATTGGCTGGGTTACTCGTTGTCTGTGCGTGAAGCGCAGAACTTGTGACACTGAGGACGGCGGAGAGGATGAGCAGGAATCGGATCACGACCGCACCTCCTGAAGAGTCTCTTCTCTCTTCCTGTGCACAAGGAGATAGGCTGCGGGGACGAGGTAGACAGTCACCACCACCGAAACCAACAAGCCCCCGATGATCGCTCGAGCGAGCGGGGCGTACTGTTCGCTGCCGGGCTCGGCACCAATGGCCATGGGGATCATGCCGAGAAGGGTGGCGAAAGAGGTCATCAAGATGGGGCGGAGGCGCATCCTCGAAGCAAGGGAAACCGCTTCTGGAACGGGTTTACCGTCGTGGTGCAGATGGCGGGCGAACTCGACGATCAATATGCTGTTCGAAACCACGATGCCAACCATCATGACAACACCCATGAGGGACATGACGTTCAATGTGGTCCCGGTAGCAAGGAGGAACAGGAGCACACCTGCCAGTCCGGGGGGAATCGCGAGCAGGATGATGAAGGGATCTTTCCACGACGCGAACTGCGCGACCAGGACCAAGTACACCAGTACGATGGAAAGAATGAGGCCAATCCCAAAACTTTTGAATGAAGAACGCATGCCCTGCACCGATCCCCGAAGATTCACACGAACTCCTTCCGGAAGCGTCGTCTCCTTGATGACATCCTCGACCTGGGCGGTGATTCCTCCGAGGTCTTCCGCCTTTGGGGAGACGTAGACGTCCACGACGCGGAACAACTGATAGTGATCGACTTCCGTTGGTGAGGGGATGGTCTTCACTTTGACGACTGTGTCCAGGGAGGTCGGCTGAGTGCTTTTCACGCCGCGCAGAGGAATCTGCTTAAGGTCGGTCATCGACTTGACCGCGCCTTCCGGGTATTGGACGGTGAGCAAATAAGGATTTCCGCTCTTGGGATCGATCCAGTAATTCGGCGCGATCATGCCATTGGAAGTGAGCGCGGTGATGACGTTGTCAACGATCTCCTTTTGCGAAAGACCCAGGAGTCCCGCCTTTTGACGGTCGACGTCGAGCTCCAATGCAGGGTAATCAATGTCTTGCGGGATGAGCACGTCATTCACGCTTTTCAAAGCGCGGACCGGACCGGCTATTTTTGTCGCTACTTCATAAACTTTGTCGAGATTGTTTCCACTGACCTGGATGTCGATGGGCGCGGGCAAACCCAGATTGATAACGGCATCGACGAGGCCTCCCGACTGGAAATAGGTGGTGAGTTGCGGCAACTCTTGGCGAAGCTGCTCGCGCACGCGCCGCATGTACTCGTAGCTGCCAACCTTGTGGCCTTCTTTGAGACTGACCTGCACGAAAGCGGTGTGCGGCGCCGAGTTCGGCGTGTAGATTGCGGAAAAATCCGTGGTGATACCGATGTTCGAGACGATGATTTGGAGCTGATCCGGGGGGACCACCTGGCGGATGATCTCTTCGACTTGCTTGACGTAATTCTCCGTCAACTCGACACGCGTTCCCGAAGGCGCTTTCAGATTGATCACGAATTGGCCGGGGTCGGTCCGGGGAAAAAACGAGACGCCCAGGAATGGATAGAGCGCGAGACAGAGCAAGGAAACTCCCGCAAGAGCGGCGATTGTCGCGACAGGCCTTAAGAGCGAGGCGCTCAGCGTCCGATCGTACTTACCGAGCATTTTTTCGAAGTACGAATTAAATTTGTGGGTGATAACGCCCAACCGCGCCCCGATGGCGCCCTGGCCAACTTCTTCGTCCGCCTGGTGGCGTTTTACGAGCTTTGCGCAAAAAAGCGGCACCACGGACATGGCGACGAAATAAGATGCGAAGAGGGAAAGAATCACAGCAAGCGCCAGCGCCATGAAGAGAAAACGGCTTACGCCGTAAAGAAACACCACGGGGAAAAAGACAATCGAAGTGGTCACCGTGGCCGCCAGCACGGCCAACCCGACCTCCTGGCCGCCATTCTCGGCGGCCACCTCGGGGGATTCGCCGAGTTCGAGATGACGAAAGATGTTTTCGAGGACGATGACGGAGTTGTCGATCAAGCGGGAAAACGCGAGCGCGAGCCCTCCGAGAACCATGGTGTTGACAGTGCCGCCGCCTCCGCCGAGAGCCAGAAAGGTGGCCAGCGCAGAAAGCGGAATGGAAAGAAAAACGGCGGCGGTAGCACGGAGGCTTCCGAGAAAGAGCAGAACCATTACACCGGTGAGGACCAAGCCGATTCCGCCTTCGCGGATCAGATTGGAGATGGCAGTCTTGACGAAAATAGACTGATCGAAAACCACTCTTGCCGTAAGTTGCTTCGGGATGTCAACGAGATGCTTGAGGGCATCGGTGATGCCATCGACCACGGCGATGGTGTTCGTGTCGCCGCCTTGTTTGAGAATCGGCAGGTAGACAGAGGGTTGGCCATCCACGCGCACGATGTTGGTTTGAATCGCCTCCGCGTCCACGGCCTTGCCGACGTCGCCCACCAGCACAGAGGATTGGCCAACGGATTTGAGAGGCATGCTGTTAATGGCCGACGCCGAAGGCGCCTGGCTATTGGAGTAGAGGTTGTAATCGAACGGCCCGATCTTGACGTCGCCGGCCGGCAAGATCAGGTTGGCCTCGTTGACCTGGCGCACTACGTCCATTGGGCTCAACTGGTGTGCATCAAGCTTCAGGGGATCGACGTACACCATGATTTGGCGGTATCGGCCACCGAAGGGCTGCGGCACTGAAGCACCGGGAACATTGGCAATTTGATTCCGAACGGTGTATTGACCCAGATCGTGAAGCTGAGTCTCGTCGAGGCCTTCTCCTTTCAGTGTGATAAGGCAAACGGGCAAGCTGGAGGCGTCAAATTTCAGCACCACAGGCGGCAAGGTGCCGGGGGGAAGGCGCCGCAGATCGGCCATCGCGAGGTTTGAGACGGTGCTGAGATCAGCGTCGGCGTTGGTGCCGGGTTGAAAGTAAATCTTGATGAGGCTGACTCCTGGAAGCGAACGAGATTCAATGTGATCGACACCGCTGGCAAGCGTGAACCAACGCTCAAAAGGGTTAGTAATGTTGGTTTCGATCTGCTGCGGAGGCATGCCGGAGTAAAAAGTAGCGATGACGACGACGGGAATGTTGATGGGGGGAAAGAGGTCAACGGGCATGCGAACAAGGGTGACCATTCCGACGATGACGATGACCAGACAGATCACGATAATGAAGAAGGGATACTTAATCGAAAACCGGGACATTATTTCCCTCCCGCCACACTTTTTCCCTGCGAACTTACGTCCTTGGGCTTGATTCTCTGACCGCTGTGAAACTGGCTGCGATTGCCGATGACGACGCGGTCGCCGTCCGTCAGACCGGAAAGCACCTCCACGCGGGAATTGTCCTCGACGCCAAGCTTGACGTGGCGCTCCTCAAGAAGGTCTTGCGGATTGACCGCGAGGACAGTGGCATCCTCACCGTTGCGAACGACAGCCTCTAAAGGGATCGTCAAGGCGTTCTTTTTCTCGCTTAGAAGCAACTGGGTATCGGTATACATTCCAGGGAGGAGGCGGCCATCGCGATTCTGGCAGTCGATTTCCGTCTCCATGGTCCGGGTTTGCATATCGAGAGAATCGGCGAAGCGAGAGACTTTGCCTTCGATATCCTCATTCAGCGCCTGGACGCGCACCTTCACAGGGTCCTTCAAATGAATCTGCCCGGCGAGGGATTCTGGAATGGCCAAGACAAGCCGCAGCACGGAGATCTGGGCGATACGCACCACTGGAATGGCCTGAGTGCTTGTGGAAGTGCCTGCCGCTACGAGTGCTCCGGTATCCGCGTAGCGATTGGTAATGACGCCCGCGAAAGGCGCAGTGATGCGCGTGTAATCCGAAAGCGCAGACACCTGCTTTTGATTTGCCTGGGCCACCTCGAGTTCCTGCTGTGCAGCCGAGAGCGCTGCTTTCGCACTGGAAACTTGAGCCTCGGCCTCGAGGTCCTTGGCCTGAGAGTCGTCCAATTCCTGTTGCGCTACCAACCCCGCACGGGTTTTCGCAGCATCGTTGAGGCGCGAGTACGCCGAGTGCATCGCGGCGTGCGTGGATTGCGCCCGCTGCAAGTCGCCCTTCGCGCGTCCAATTTCTTCAGCCGCGCGGCGTGCCCCGGCGTCGGCACCGGCCAGTTGCGCGGCTAATTCAGGAACTTCCAATATCGCGAGGGTTTGGCCTTCCTTTACGTGGTCGCCAACATCGACGTAAATCACCTTGATATATCCGGCCACCTTGGCATGCACGTCGACGTCTTGAAACGGCCTGAACTCTCCGGAAATCGTTAGCGTGTTGGCGATAGCGCGTCGATCCGCGACTGCGACCGCAGCGGTCACATCGCCTGCGCCGGCCACGGCCTTGTTTGGGTCGTCGGCTTCGGATGAACCACGGCTCATCCAAAACCACCCCAGTAAACAAAGGGCAGCAAGAATGACTCCGGCAATGATCGATTTTTTGACGGTCATAAAAAATTCCTAGTGAGCAAAGGGACTGGCGCAGCGGGCGCGCCAACGCCGGAAACCGCAAATCTTGAGAATGGGCCTCACGAATGAACGACTACAGGGTTCATTCGGTTGCAGAAAGTCGAAACTTCGAGCAATCGGAAAGGGATCAAAAAGCGGGAGGAGGGCGAACCCACAAACTCGCGCGCAAAATCTGCTGCGGAGGAGGGAGTTCCGAAGACTGAGAGAGGAAGGATTGAGAAGTTGAGTCAGGCAGAAAGGAAATAACCTGCCCGAAAAAGTGCGCGACAAATACATACGCATCCTGGCAGCCAAAGGAGGGATATTGCTCCAGCTCCGAAGACGCGACCGTGGCACGGTAACTCGCCGGGTGATTCACATTCAAACCGGCGGCTGAGCGCAAGGCCACCAGAAACGGATTGTAAAGAAGGAGAATCGCGAGTAGCAGGCACACCCACGCATGCCGCTTTGAAACGGCAAGAACATGCGGGATATCGACAGGGCTACGCTTCCTCGACACGCTTTTCACAATAATAGGACTGCGACATCGGGTCAAGAGGATGCCTCGCCGTGCGTGCCCGTATGCTATCAAGGGGGAAGAAGGGGACCGGAGCCAGGGGTGCGCCGATCCCCGAGGTAGGACGTGGTACGAAGATCAAACGGGTTGAGTATCGCAGCCCGGTGTCACATTCGAATGAAGGGCTTGTGAATTCTCGATGACCTCTTCGCCGGCCGATGCGGTCTCTGCGCCACCTTCCTCGGTCAAAGCTAGTCCGCGGCCATGGCGGACATCGAGCCCGCGGACCCAGAAGATAATGTCCTCGGCGATGTTGGTGGCGTGGTCGGCGATGCGCTCAAGGTGTCTGGTGGCAAGAATGAACTGCATTCCCGGGCTGACGAGAGCTGCTTGCTGGGTCATGCTTTGCATGAGCTGATCGAAGATGCGATCGCGGTATTGATCGACGACATCGTCGCTTTGAAGAACCTGCCCGGCCATTTCGACGTTGCGGAAAATCAGAGCGCCGAGACTTTTGCTGACCATGGCGCGCACGGCCGACGTCATGGGCGCCAGTTCCTGCGGCAATTGCGCGGCCGGCATTTCGCGCAGCGAGATGACGCACTCGGCGAGATTCACGGCCAGGTCTCCGATGCGTTCGAGGTCGTTCGTAATTTTGAGAGAGGCTACGATAAGGCGGACCTCGTCGTCCGAAAACGAACCGCGTCGGAGCAAGCGGATGGCGTGCTCATCGATGATAATTTCCATTTCGTTGATGCGCGGCTCGAGGAGAAAAACTTCACCGGGGAGAGAAAAAGTACGCGAATCCGTAACGCCGACGATGGCTTCAAGAGCGCGATTCATTGCGCCTTCGACGGTGCGGGCCATCGAGACGAGATAATTGACAAGAGTTTCGTAGAGGACGGCTTCCGTCATTCCTGCGGCAGTGGCCATGAGCTTCCTTCCAGAGCAGGCCGCCTCGAATCACACTCCTGCTCGTAGTCAGCACTGTGGCAAAAATATCGTTACACACTGTTCACAATCGGATGAACATGCGAATAAATCAGCAAGATACGAGAAGGCTAAATGCGGGACTTTGATCAGGCAGCGGGAAAGTCGTGACTTGTGTAAGAAAAAGAGGCGGCGACGCTAAGCAGGAGGTGTGCCCCCGCCATTGCCGCGATCGACCACGCCACTGGAGAACGAACGCGGAGCAGGGTGGTCAGGGTCAAAAAGAGGGACGGAAAAATGGAATTGAGAGCCTTGACCTACTTCGCTTTCTACCCAAAGGCGACCGCCATGGACCTCGACGAGATGTTTGGCGATGGCTAGACCGAGCCCTGTGCCTCCGGCTTCGCGGGACCGCGCGACATCGACTCGGTAGAACCGCTCGAAGATGCGAGGCTGGTCGGCCTTGGGAATGCCGATACCCGTGTCTGACACGGTAAGAATAACTTCGTCTTCACCCGGTTCCGCGCTGAGCATGATTTGCCCGCCCGGAAGGGTGTATTGAATGGCATTATCCAAAAGATTTTGCAGAACTTCGGCGAGCCGGCGGCGGTCTCCCGCGATGTCCGGCAACTGTTGCGGCATGTTGACGGAGATCCGCAAATCTTTTTCGGTGGCGCGGCGCTGGGCCGTCTCGAGGCAGCTTTCGATCAACTGGGAAACACGGAGACGGCGAATCTCGAGTTCGAGGCGCTCGGCGTCCATTTTGGAAAGCATCAGCAAATCTTCTGTTAAACGGGCCAACCGGCGGGAATGTTCGAGAATGATCTCGAGGAAACGCGTTCGGTTTTGCGGATCGTCGATAGCGCCGGCAAGAAGCGTTTCGGTAAAGCCTTGAATGGCGGTGAGGGGGGTTCTCAATTCGTGCGACACGTTGGCCACAAAATCGCGCCGGACACGCTCGAGCTTTCGCAGTTCGGTAATATCGTGAAGAACCACGACGGCGCCAGTCGTGTCTGCTGCGCGGACAGCCGCAACCGTGATCGCGAAATGGTGCTGCCGGAGGGTGCCGGTGACGATTTCCGATTGGACGCGCGGCTCGCCGCCGAGGACTCTTCGCACAGCTTCGACCAGTTCGGTCTGCCGCACTACTTCCACCAGCGCGCTGCCTGAGGTCGGTGGCACATCCAAGCCCAGAATCTCCGCAAAGCCAGGATTCGCAAACACCAACCGCTCAGGGCCATTCACGACAGCAACGCCTTCGACCATGCTTCCGAGAATCGCGGAGGAAAGGTTGCGTTCTTCCGTCAGGGTGTGGATGGCGCGGTCCAAACGTGCGGCGGTGCGGTTGAGAGAGAGGCCGAGCGCTTCGAGGGCGTCGCCCGAACCGTCGCGAGGCAGGGGCCGGAAGTCGCCTTCCGCCACGCGCCGGGAAAATTCCTTTAGACGCTCAACACGACCCGTAAAACTGCGGGAGAACAATAAGGAAATTCCGCCAGCGATCAACAAAATGAAAAACGATGCGATCCACAGCCTGTGACGGAAGGAGCTCAGAACTTCATCGAAGGCCTCGAGAGGAAGAGCAAATCGCAATACATACGGCGATCCCGCGGAGGTGTTCAGGCGGACGGCATAATAGAGAAGATCACGATTGATGGTGACGCTGTGCCGGATCGAACGCCCAATTCCTTTTGCCATCGCATCGAGGATTTCCGGGCGAGTGGCGTGATTTTCCATGGTCTGGGGTTCGGATTGCGAATCCTCAAGCACGCGGCCATCGGCGGTGATCACAGTCACGCGGGCGCCGCCGGCGGCCATTTGCGCGACCCAGTCCCGCAGGGCGGAAAGGTCCTCGGGATGTTCCGACGATGCTGGCATCCACTGGGGAGGGCGCGCTTGCGCTATGCGGGCAATCGCGGTGAGCTGTTCGAAACCAGTGCGTTGGTAATCGTTACGAAGCGATCGTTCGGCAAAAAAATCCACGGCGAGCAGGACGCTCACCAGGAGCGCAAGAAAAGCCAGCGCGAATTTCCAGAATAGATTAAGCCGCACGAGTTTCGAACAGGTACCCCGCGCCACGCACGGTCTTCAGAAAAACGGGATTCTCCGGATCGCCTTCGATTTTTTCACGCAGGCGGCGGACGTAGACGTCCACGCTGCGCGGGGTTACGAAACGATCCGTTCCCCAGACGGCATCGAGCAGCTGATCCCGCGTGAAGACCCGGTTCGGGCGCGAAGCAAGGTAATAGAGCAGCCGGAATTCGAGCGTGCTAAGCGGAACGGGCTTCCCCGAATGGCTCACGCGATAAGACGCCGGATCTATTGCCAGCTTGCCGATCTCGATGATGCGGGGCGAATCAGCAGGCGGCTCCGCTCGGCGGAGCAGCGCCTTGACGCGCGCCAACAACTCGCGCGGACTGAAAGGCTTCGTCACGTAATCATCGGCGCCCATTTCCAGGCCCACAACGCGGTCGGCTTCATCGCCGCGCGCAGTGAGCATGAGAATCGGCAGACGATTCAATGCATCGTCACGGCGAACTTCCCGGCAGATGTCGAGGCCGGAAAGTTTCGGAAGCATGAGATCGAGAAGGAGCAGGTCGGGTGGCGTCTTCTTGAGCGTGTTCAGGCCGGTGCTGCCGTCAAAAGCGGCACTGACCTGAAAGCCTTCGTTGGCGAGGTTGTAGCGAACGAGTTCGACGATATCTTTGTCGTCCTCGATGATCAATACGCGTTTCATAAGGTAGGCACGTTCCGCTCGCCGGCTTGGCGGCAGTTTACCGTACGCCGGAGAAATGCGATAGGAGGTGGAAAGTTGTGCATCACTGAGAGATTGTCGTAACACGATTTATTGTCGCAGTACGCGTGTAACGCGGGGATGACATGAATGTGAATGAAGTGTGAACGCCGGATAAGCGATCAATTCGCACCGGCGGTTGTGAAAGCCAGTGCTAGAAGCGTCTTTTGCTCGAGTTCGTGTGCTTTTGCAGAGCCGGTTGCGGGACTGGCGCTGGCCGACCGCTTTACCGACCGGACCTGAAGGCCCTTGGCCTGTGCTAGCCGCTCGAGACGCGGCAGGATGTAGAAAAGCGCCCCCATGTTCGCGGGTTCTTCCTGAACCCAGACGATTTCCCGGGCGTTGGGATGCTCAGCAAGAGCGGCGGAGATTTCCGTTCGTGGCAACGGGTAGAGCTGGTCGAGGAAAAAAATGGCGGTAGTGGTGTCCTTGCGGCGGCGGCGCTCTGCACGAAGTTCGTGGCCGACCTTTCCGCTGGCGATCAGGATTCGCTTGGCATTCTGCACTTCCTGGTCCGGCACGAGCGGCAGGAAGCGCGGCCGCGTGAAATCTTCGATGTTCGAGCTGGCATCCGGATGGCGCAACATGCTTTTTGGCGTGAAAACAATGAGCGGCTTGCGCCAAACCCGAAGGGTCTGCCGGCGTAACATGTGGAAATACTGGGCGGCCGTGGAAGGCTGGCAAATTTGCAAGTTGTCTTCCGCGGCGAGCTGCATGAAGCGCTCGATGCGCGCGCTGGAATGCTCGGGGCCCTGTCCTTCATAGCCGTGCGGCAGCAAAAGCACAAGACCGCTTGGCAGATTCCACTTGTCTTCCGTGGCGCTCAAGAATTGATCGATAATCACCTGCGCGCCGTTGGCAAAATCCCCGAATTGCGCTTCCCAAAGAACCAGCGCTTCCGGATAGTCGCGGCTGAAGCCGTATTCGAACCCGACGCAAGCCGCTTCGGAAAGCGAGGAGTTGTAAATTTCGCAAAAAGCCTGCTGGCGGGAGAGATGAGAAAGCGTGAGGTAGTTGTGCTCGGTTTGCGTATCGATCAGGACGGCGTGCCGCTGATTGAAGGTACCGCGCTGGGTGTCCTGCCCGGTAAGGCGTACGGGATTGCCTTCCAGCACTAGAGAACCAAAGGCCAGCGCTTCCGCAAAACCGTAGTCGATGGCGCGCTTGCCGTGGCCCATCTCGGCGCGCTGCTCGAGCAGCTTTGCGATTTTCGGATGGGCGTGAAAGCCGGCAGGGACGCGAACCAGCCCGTCGGTGAGTTCCGCGAGTTTTTCGCGTGTTAACCCTGTGTCGACCTCGTAGGCCGGATCGTATTTGCCATGCTTATACGGAGACCAATAGTCCGGCAGCTTTCGAAGCTGGGGAATCTTGGTGAGTTGCCCCGCCTTCTCTTGCTCCTCTTCGTACTCCTTCTTCACCTTTTCGACGACGAGAGATGCGTCGACGCCAGTCTGCTCGGCGTAAATCTTCCAGAGCGGTGCATGGTTTTTTATGCGCTCGTAGAGAAGCGGCTGGGTGATGGTGGGATCGTCGACTTCACTGTGGCCGTGCCGGCGATAGCCGATGATGTCCACTACGACGTCGCTGCCAAACGTCGCGCGATACTCCGCGGCAAGCTTTCCGATGCGCACCACGGCATCGGGGTCTTCGGCGTTCACGTGGAACACCGGAACGCTCTGGCGTTTGGCAATGTCCGAAGCGAAGCGGGAGGAGTGCTCTTGCGGGGGCTGCGTGGTGAATCCGATGAGATTGTTGACGACGATCTGAACCGTGCCGCCGACAGTGTAAGCCTTCAGATCCGCAAGATTGAGAGTTTCCGCCAAGACGCCCTGACCGGCAAAGGCCGCGTCGCCATGCATGACGATGGGCCAGACTTTGTTGAGCGTCTCGCGCGAGCGGTCAATAATCGGTCCATCCGCTCCGTGGCGCGTCTGCTTGGCGCGTGCGCGGCCCATGGCCACGGGATCGACTGCTTCGAGGTGGCTCGGGATTCGAAACCAGATGCATGTTGATGGGCTTGCCGGCTGTGGTCGTATACGTTCCAGTCGCGCCAACGTGGTACTTCACGTCGCCGGCGCCCAGCACGCTGCGCGGATCCACGTCTTCAAATCCGGCAACCACTTCATTCGGCGGTTTGCACGCGGCGTGCACCATCACATTTAAACGTCCGCGATGGCTCATCGCCATAATGCAGTCCACGGCGCCGAAATCGCCGGCAGTATCGAGGATGGAATCGAGAAGCGGAATCAGCGAGGTGACGCCTTCGAGAGAAAAACGCTTGGTGCCCAAATAGCGCGCTTGAAGAACCTGCTCGAAAAGATCTGCGCGGACTAGCCGGTCAAGAATTTTTTCCTGGTTGACCTCCAGCTCGGGGCCTTCGAGGCGCTCCGCAATCCATCGCCGCCTCTCCGGCTCGGGCAGGTGCATGAATTCCGCGCCGATATTGCCGCAATAGATGCGGCGCGCTTCTTCGGCTGCCTCGCCCGTTAGACCCTCCAGATCAGGATGCTTCAGCGGCTGGAAAACACCAAGCGGGTCCAGCGTGGCTTCGTAGTAGCCCCAGCGGCGAAAGGCATCAAAAACGCGTTCGCGCTGTTCGTTACCAGCGGCAGTTTTTTTGGACCCCTTGGCGGGTTTTGCGGGGCGTTCCAACGCCATGATTGTGCGGTCGGCCATAAATCCATCTCTTACAACCACCTATTTTGCCACAGAAACCTCGAGACGCGCTTGTTACGGGACGCATCGAATTTGATCATCTGTGTTACAACGGCCTCAATGCGTAGCGCAACATGCTTCGACGGTCGCGTGAGCTATACTCGCGCGGCACGAGACGGAAAGGATTGGAATCCTGTGTACTGTCCAAAATGCGGTGACCAAATGGAAGAGATACAGGATCAAGGATGCCCGACATATAGGTGTGTACGAGGTGACATGCCTCTATCCGCGGCGATGGCCGCGAGTCTCTACGATTCCTTTGTGGCTAAAACGGTCGCTCCAGCCAAGCCCGTGCCTCAATCATTTGAGTGGGGCGGACATTGGTATTGTCCTCGTTGCGGAATCCCGATGGAGGCTATTCACGGAACCAGCGGCATCCGATGCCCAAAATGCGACGGCAATCTCGGACCATTTGCATATCACCTTATCGAGCTTCATCCACATCGTTCGAGTGATGGTCGCCATTGGATCTGAGATGAAGTAGAGCCTACAATTCGCCGGCGGCGTTCACGCTCGTCGTTGCTTGCTACGGCTTTCTTGGATCCCTTCGCAGGTTTTGCAGGGCGGTCTGCGTCCAGAGTGGTGCGGTACGTCACTATCGTGACGGTGTGAATCTTCTACTTTGCCACAGAATCGGAGACCATGGTTTGAACCTGCTCATAGGTCTGAGGAGCAGGCGGCCGCAATTTTCTCGACGTTAAACGCCAGCAAGGGCAAAATAGAAGCACCAGCCGGGAAGGCGTTATGCAAAGGGAGTACTCTGCCAGGTTTCTCCGTGATGTTGTTCTAAGCCTGCCCGTGATCCTTATGTCCTTTGGCTGCGCTGGGGGCTCCATGTCAACGCCGCCCGTTCCTCCGCCGCCGACGCTGCAGGTGGAGCTGGTTCCAGTTGCAAGCGGATTCACGAATCCGTTGGACATCCAACAGGCAGGTGATGGTTCCGGACGTCTCTTTGTCGTCGAACAGGCCGGCCGCATCAAAATCATCCAGAATGGCAGCGTTCTTGGCACTCCCTATTTGGACGTATCAACCTTAATCGTATCGGGCGGCGAAACAGGCCTGCTGGGGCTGGCTTTTCACCCAAATTACAGCACGAATGGATGCTTCTACGTCAATTACACGACGACTCGGCTCACCGGCGCCCTCCAGACAGTCATCGCGGAGTTTCACGCGGCCACGCCCGGCGCAAACACCGTAAATACTGCCAGCGAGCAACGGCTCTTTACCGTGGACCAGCCAGAGACGAATCACAAAGGAGGCGGGCTGGCATTTGGAAACGACGGCTTCTTGTATATCGGCTTGGGCGATGGCGGAGGCGCCGGCGATATGCACGGCGTGAACGGGAATGCACAGAATACCGCAACGCGGCTCGGCAAGATTCTGCGCATTCGAGTGGACTGCACTGGGACTTACAGTATCCCCACAAACAATCCCTTCGTCGCGGAGCCCACTCCCACAAACGAGATCTGGCTGTATGGATTGCGTAACCCCTTCCGTTTCTCCATCGATCACGCGTCTGGGAATCTTTGGATCGGTGACGTCGGCCAGGGCTCGTTCGAGGAGGTGGACCGGGTGACGCCAACGCAAGGCGGCTCGAATCTCGGCTGGCGATGTAAAGAAGGAACGCACACATTTAATTTCACCGCTAACTGCCAGACGGCCACTTTTCTGGATCCCATATTCGATTACGACCGCTCTCAAGGCGATGAAACCGTAATAGGCGGTTATGTCTATCACGGGGCGAACATCTCGGCACTCGCGGGTAATTACGTATTTGGTGATTTCATCAGCGGACGAATCTGGTCTCTCGCTCAGGATGCCCAGGGTCAGTGGGTGCGAACCTTTCTCGTAAATGCCGGTGCGGGTGACTTGGCTGGATTCGGCCAGGACCCCAGCGGCGAGCTCTACGTGGCGCGTTATTCAAGCGGGGTTGTGGCACGGCTTCATCAGGTCGGTACACCGTAAGCGGCTGCCTAAAGTTTCTTCACCAGGACTTCAAGCGCGCGGGCGATTTCTTCGGGAGGCGCGTCCGGGGCAAATACAATCGGCGTTCCAATCCGGACCGTGATTTCGCCAAGGTGAGCGAGGCGCCTGCCTTCTCGCTTCATTTGCCATACTCCGTCAAGACGCATCGGGATGATAGGCAGGTGGAGATTTTCCGCCAGCAGGCCGATGCCGCTTTGGAAAGGCGCCATGCGCCCGTCTTCGGAATTGTTCACCTCGCCTTCCGGGAAAACCAGAATGCTGTAACCACGGTCGGCGGATTCTCCGGCAAAACGGAAACTTTCGCGGAAGCCGGAGTGTTGCGGCAACGGGAAAACATTGAACAACAACGTTACGAGGCCAAAGCCAAGCTGATAAGCCCAGCGCTTCGCGAAAAACCAATCGCGCGGTGGGTGCCGCATTCTCTGCATCGATTCGCCACCCATTGCTATCGCGAGATAGTGGCGAAAGCGCCGCGGGAGCGCGGCTAGAATCAGCCCAATATCAGCGCGGCGCGTAATGTGGTTTGAAATAATGAGCACCGGCCCTCGAAGACCACGTAGATTCTCCCGGCCAACTATTTTGGGGTGCCCCAGGATTTGTGTGGCAGGCCAGACCAGTGCGTAATACACCGCGAGCCGCAACCAGCGCACAAGCGTGCGCTGCGTCCATCGCGGATAGGCGTATCCCGTGCGGTAGGCCGAGGGCTGTTGCACGAGGCGTTGCACATCCGCGACGGTCTTCGCTTCGGCAAATGACGTCTCATTCAGCTCGACCTGAAAGCGCTGTTCGAGCGCGCTCATCAGTTCAACGCGGTCCAGCGAAGTAAGCCTCAGTTCCTTCTCTAATTTTCCGGAAGGCTCATCTGCTAATGAAAACTTCGCAAACAAATCATCCAGAGCCCCAACGGGCCCTTTCGCAGGCAATATGCCATCGAGCAATTCTGCTGCGCGGGCAGCGATAAGATTCGGTCGCGGTTTGCCGGTCGGCGTGCGGGGAAAATCCGGCTCTGGCCATACGACCCAATGGGTCACGCGCTGGTATTCGGCAAGTGATGCGTTGGCGTTTTCAATTGCTTTCTTGACCACGTCATCGTGCTTGTCAGAGCGGTTCTCTAGCAACAAGGTTGCGCAAGGTTCCGCGTTGCCGCCTCGTTCGATGGCGATGACAACACAATCACGCACGCCAGGTTGTTTACGAAGCGCAACTTCCACATCCTCGGGATAGATATTCAGCCCAGCGGCCGTGACGATCACGTTTTTCTTGCGGCCTTTGAAGCGAAGATTTCCTTCGGCATCGACTTCGCCGATGTCCCCCGTCCGTAGCCAGTTTTCGCGGTCGCGCACGCCCTGCCGCAGCGATCCTCCTTCCCAGTAGCCGCTGGCCACGTTCTCGCCTCGCACCAGAATTTCTCCGTCCTCGGCCAGCTTGAATTCTCTCCCCGGCAAAACCTTTCCAATCGACCCTTCCGTGGCGCGAAACGGATGGTTCAAGCTGATAAGCGACGCTGTCTCCGTCATGCCATACCCCTGCACGACTGCGTATCCCACGCGCTTGAAGAACTCTTCGGTCGCTTGTGAGAGCGCTGCGCCGCCGGAAATGAACGCCCAAAATTTCCATCCGAATCGTCGATGAATGCGGCGGAAACGCCAGGCGCGCCGCAAAAACTTCTTACCGTTTGCCGCCACAAAGTTTCTCTCCAACCAGCCACTCTGACCGTGCGCTTCAAATTCCCGCTGGATTCCAGCATGTAATGCATCGAGCATTCGAGGCACCGCGATGAGCGCCGTGGCGCGTTCGCGCTTAACGGTTCGAATAATCTCCGCCGGATTCGCCGAGCGCTCGAAGACCACCGTCGCCCCCAGCAGCGGCGGCACAAACAGCGCCATGAACTGCCCGAAGACGTGGCTCAGCGGCACCAGCGTGACGAACCGCAACGGATGAAACCACCGCTCATACTTTCGATAGGGATCGATCCCGCGTTCAAGCGGCTCGAGATTCGCCAGAAAATTGCCGTGCGTAAGCACCACGCCGCGCGGTTCGGCCGTTGTCCCCGAAGTGAAAAGGATTTGTGCGATGTGATTTCGCGTGATTGCTTCGTCTGCAAGGAATTCGTAAAGAGCCTTGCTCGGTTGACCGCTCGCCGGCAAAGAGGCCACAACAACCGCAGGTTTGGCTGTGTCTGGCAAATCCTCCAGTACGAGTCTCGGGATGGCGGGATCGAGCGCAACTTTCTCGCGCGAAGAGAAAATGAGTTTGACGCCCGCATCGCGTGCCACGCGTCCGGCGAAATCTAGCGTGGCGCCGTCATCCATTGGCACGGCCACCGCCCCGCGCAAAAGGCATCCCCAGAACGCCGCGGTCCACTCCGCACTGTTCGGCCCCCAGAGCAGAACGCGATCGCCCGTTCGAACGCCGCGCTCTTTCAGCTCTGCAGCACAAACAACCGCAACATTCGCGAGTTTGTTGTAACTCCATGCCTCGCGGCGATAACCACGTCGCTGCACGAACGCAATATCAGCGCTGTAGCGTTCGAACTCCTGAAACAAAGATAGAAGGTTTTCTCGGGACATGATCCCAGGTTCTCTCGCGCCTCTGAGATGGCATGATTCTACGCCTGCGGGGAACGCCTTGGCCGCCATGCCTTAAACGGAGGTGCACGTCTCATGCCAAAATTATTTCTTCATTTGATTTACGCCGTGCTGGGAGCCCGATGGAGATTGCTCGAACGGAATTACTTGACGTAGCTTCGAAGCGGCCTTCCGCGATACCCCGCGGTAATCTCGCTGCGAATGCTCAGCCAGACAACAGCAACACAGACCAGACACGAATCGGTCAGACCGAGCAGGAACCCGCCGCGAAGTGCATCAGCCGCAGCGTTATAGTCCATCACGAAAGACAACACAAAGAAAAAGGTGTGCAACATGGTCGTACCCTCGCCTTAATTCCCTTCTTTCGCGGCCGCGCCAGCACTTCGAGAATTGTTCTGGCAGCGCCACCGCTGAATCGGCTCCACGATCCGGAATACCAGCATCCCCGCCGACAAAATCGCCGCCGCGATCAGACCGTAGTAGAAGCTCTGGTTCACGACTTCCACCGTCCGCGCGAACTCGCCCGCACGACCTGCAACGGCATCCGCTGTCGCCACCCAGCTCCCCGCGTTGATCAGTAAACAGACCACCACTAAGCCACCGGCATGGGTGACTATGCGGAAGACCGTGCGAAAACGCGTCCAGTCCGGCCTCACCAGATTGATGATGGCCCGCACGATCTCTGCGTCCGTTAGCAACACAATCGGAAAGAAAACCGTGTGCCAGATGGGCGCAAGTTTCAGAAACGCCGCCGCTGGTCCCAGGATCAGGAATGGATGGCTCTGCACCGCCGTCATCCACACGAGCGCGACCGCCGACGCCACTATGATCGAAATGGACTCGAACCGCGAAACCTCAGCCATGCCACTTTTCGTTTCGCGCTCGATTCGCAGCTTGACGTCTTTCTCAATCTTTAGATCCAGCGCCAACCCACCGCCCATGCCCTTCAGGTGCCAACGGTCCGGATGTCTCTTAAGGTGTTGTTCCACCAGGGAGAAAATCAACGTGACCGCTCCCAGTTGAATGAAAAGCTGCACCAGGGATGTCGAAACGATGTCGTTGAATCCGACCTTCTGTCCGCTCACCGCGAGCGCGGTAAAGATGATGGCGATAACCAGGAACGTCAGGCCCAAATTGAACGACAGAACCTTTACGTAGAACGGAAACAGCACTGGCCCAATGATCTGCCGGCCAAACGCGACCGAGCGATGGTCTTGGCGATAACGCGCTGCAAGCAGCAGCGGGTTGCCGCGCTGCCTCAACAGCGCTTCGACTTCCTCTTCGGTGAGCGGCCGCCCAAGCTCGCTTTGTTTGTCTTCCATCTCCGAGCGAATGTCTTCCGACAATTCGCCTATGATGTCCTCGCGTTGCTCCTCGGGGAGTGCCTTTGCGACGGCTCTTGCGTAGCGATCGACTAAATCCATGACGTGCTCCTTGCCTTCCTTACAGCATTCCGTTGAGCGAAGTGTTGATGCTCTGCCATTCCGTCAACAGTTCCTTCAAGATCTCTTTCCCATCTGCCGACAGCTTGTAAAAACGCTTATTCCGTTTGTCTTCCTCGCGCCACTCGCTTACCAGCAGCCCTTGGCTCTCCAGGCGCCTCAGGAGCGGGTACAGGGTCCCTTCATCGATCGCCATGCCCCGCTCGCCAAGCGTCTTCCGCAGCGTGTAGCCGTAGTGCTCCTTTCGGAGCGCGTTAAGTACCGCGAGCACCAAGGAGCCGCGGCGCAGCTCCAGCCTCAGGTTTTCAAAGAGTTCGTGGTTGTCCGTACCAGGCGTCATATAGT
>CAVUYT010000015.1:0-136515 GCA_963745805.1 uncultured Acidobacteriota bacterium | reverse complement strand
CGCCAATACCATCGTCCAATTGTTTGGCCTCTACGCTTCTGGTGTTATCGCTTCGTCGCAAGCGATTCAATCGGGTATGCGCAACAGAAAGACTTTCAGAAAGGAATTCACAATGAATATCGAAAACGTTCTATATACCGCCAACGCCCACACCACGGGAGGCCGCGAGAACGGCACCGCTCCCACCGACGATGGCCTACTCGACATTAGGTTGTCGCCTGCCGCTGTGTCATCGATTTTGATTTTCGCCGCTAGTTGGAGGAAGTGGTTCTGCGTACTGCGTCACTGCAAGAGATTTGGACTGTTTGACTCCGTATGCTTTGGCCTTTGGCTGGCGCGCGGCGAAGCAGGAGCTACAGCTAGTGAAGAATCTGCATTTGGGACGAGGCGAGGACACAAATCCGCTGCAAGTCCTCGTACGTAAAATACGTCTCTTCCTCGTTGCCGGCGCTCTCCACGTGGCCCAATCCCGCTTCATTCGAAATGCGCTGGAGTTGGTTTTCCGGCATCCCCAAGAGGAAGGAAGCTCGTGCCTGCGTTACAAACCTTGGGACCTCTTTTTTATTCATAGCTCCTCTCTACCACCCGATAACTCTCGTGCCCGCTTCGGCAGGCGGCGTCATCGTCGTGCACGAGGGCGTTGCGGGCTCCATCCATTTACCCCACCTTCCCTGATCTTGAGATGGCCCTCCTCCGTGTAAGCGCTATTCGGTGTCTGAGGTGATGGAGGTGGGGACGCTGTCCACGGAGGCGGCCGCTCTCCTTGCCCCCAACATATCTGGCTGCCAACTAACTTCAATCCGGTGAATACCCTATTTCAGTAGGGGAAATTACAGTAATCTGCTTGCGAATGAACCTGCTATCGGCTCGGTCAAGCCTGAATCCAGCCCCTCTTAGTTCGAGTAAAGTGCCCGCGAAGCAGCTCGCCGCGGCCCTGCCTCACTAACGCGCTCAGCACCCAGCATCTGGATCCAGCTCATGCTGGTCCGAGTCCTCAATCGGCGTTAACATTCGTATGCAGATTTAGAGGCATTCGGGATCTGCGGTAGCTGGGATGATGTGGCTGTGCCCCGGCTGGCTGTTTTAACTCCAGGGGAGGTGAAAGCGTGGGCCAATCTCAGAGCGAACGGCTGACCACTCCATTGGTCCGGGATGACGGGAAACATCGTCCGGCCACGTGGGAAGAGGCTCTTGGCCGCGTAGCGGATGGTATTCGCACTGAACTCCGCCAGCACGGACCTCGCACCTTTGGCATGTTCAGCTGCTCCAAGACCACCAACGAACTCAATTACATCGCGCAAAAATTCGTCCGCTCTGTCATCGGTTGCAACAACATCGATAGTTGTAACCGGACTTGACACGCGCCAAGCGTCGCCGGTCTGGCGGCGGTTTTCGGCGCTGGAGGTGGCACCAGTTCGTATCGCGAAGTGGAAGAAACAGACGTTATTCTTCTTTGGGGATCAAACGCGCGCGAAACTCATCCCATCTTTTTCCATCACGTTCTGAAAGGCGTGCGTCGCGGAGCCAAGCTCTTCGTGATCGATCCACGCCGCACCACTTCCGCGCAATGGGCTGATGTTTGGTTGGGGCTGGATGTGGGCTCGGACATCTCTCTCGCCAATGCGATGGGCCGCGAAATCATTGCCTCCGGCCTTGTAAACAAAGAGTTCATCGAGAATGCGACCAGCGGTTTTGCAGCCTACGAAGCGTGCGTGGAGAAATACACCCTGGAACGCGCTGAGCATGAAACCGGTGTCCCCGCCAAAGCCATACGCCAAGTGGCCCGCACGTATGCCAAGGCTCCGCGCGCGGAGCTTTGCTGGACGCTGGGCATCACCGAGCATCACAACGCGGTCGACAATGTCCTTGCGCTTATTAATCTCGCACTTCTCACGGGCCACGTTGGCCGCTACGGAAGCGGCATAAATCCTCTGCGCGGTCAGAATAACGTCCAAGGTGGCGGCGACATGGGTGCGATTCCCGACCGCCTGCCAGGTTTCCAGCACGTCGAGAACGACGATCTGCGCGCGAACTTCGAGAAAGCCTGGGGCTGCAAAATCCCTTCCAAACGCGGCTGGCATGTAAGCGACATGCTGCAGGCTATGGAACGCGGCGAACTGACTGCTCTCTACGTTTTGGGAGAGAACCCGGCGGACTCGGAAGCCGATCGTCATCGAGCTCTCAAGCTATTAAGCAGCCTGAAGTTTATGGTAGTCCAGGATCTTTTCTATACGCATACCGCCGAGCTTGCGGACGTGGTCCTGCCGGGCGCGGCAGGCTGGTGCGAAAGCGAAGGTACGGTCACGAGCAGCGAGCGTCGTGTGCAGCGCGTGCGAAGAGCCGTGCCGATTCCTCCGGGCGTACGTGACGACACGGACATTCTGTTCGAACTCGCGCGGCGTCTCGGTCACGACTGGGGCAAACCGGAAGCAGAGCGCATCTGGAACGAGCTTCGATCCTTAAGCCCCATGCACGCGGGAATGAGTTACTCGCGCCTTGAAAAGCTCGGCGGAATCCAGTGGCCCTGCTACGACGAATCACACCCGGGGGAAATGTATCTCCACAGCCGCCTGTGGCAGAGACCAGTGCTAGGCCCCCGCGCGCCTTTCAGCCCAGCGGAATTTGAACCGCCTGTAGATCAGCTGGACGAGCACTATCCGATTCGCCTCACCACCGGCCGTCGCCTCGATTCCTACAATACCGGAGTTCAGACCGCGCGCTATTCTTCCCCGCTCCGCCGCGACGAAGCTCTCGAACTTTCTCCCGAAGATGGAATGCTCTACAACCTTCGCGAAGGAGAGAAAGTCCGGGTCAGCTCGCGCCGTGGCTCAGTGGTGGCTCCCGTTCGCTTTGACCAGGGGCTCCGGCCCGGGCTTGCTTTTCTTACGCTTCATTTCCACAATCAAGTGGCGACCAACGATCTCACAATCGATGCTGTCGATCCCAAGTCCGGCACGGCCGAGTTCAAAGCAACGGCCATTCGAATTGATAAGTTCCAAGAGCACTGAGTGGACCTGCACCTAACTGAGGACCAGGCGACGATCGCGGAGAAAGCGGCCGTCGACAGTGTACTTGGCCCTCCGGAATCAGGATGGGAGGGTGGCCCGCGTTCGCAGTTAAACAGCCGCACCTCCTTCGGCATTTCATTTCGACGTGACCTGCTTCTTCCCGTCCTGCACTCGATTCAGGCTCGAGCCGGATGGATTAGCCCAGGTGCGCAGAACTACGTGGCCCTGCGTATGAATCTGCCCCCCGCGGAAATTTATGGCGTGGCATCGTTCTACGCGATGTTCTCTCTTTCGCCGCGCCCCCCGATTGTGGCGCACATCTGCGACGATATCGCTTGCTTAGCACGCGGTACCGGGGCGCTTTGCGAGGAACTGGAGGAGAAACTTGGCCGGGCCGGATCTCCTGACGTGCAAAACCGTGCGACCTGGCTCCGCAGCCCGTGCTTAGGATTGTGCGAACGCGCCCCCGCTGCGATTATTTCCGTTGCAGGGGAATCTCCTCGTGAGTGCGTCGTCGCTCCGGCAACCTCAAATTCAATTCAGTCCGCGTTGCACGACGCGGAAATGGGAAGACTACCGCCCGAACCGGACACGCTCGATGTAAGAATCTCCGTCCCTAATTCGGATGGCCCGCAAGTCCGTCTGCTTCGCCGCGTCGGGAAAATGAACCCTTCCAGCCTGGATGACTATCGCCGCTTGGGCGGCTACGAAGCGCTCCGACTCGCCATCGAGATGGGGCCGGAAAAAATCGTCCGCGAAGTCATTGACTCGCACCTTCTGGGCCGAGGAGGCGCTGCTTTCCCCACCGGAAAGAAATGGGAGGCAGTGTTGATGCAGGGAGGCTCCGGCCGTCCTCACTATGTCGTCTGCAATGCCGACGAGTCCGAGCCAGGCACGTTCAAGGACCGCGTCCTGATGGAAGGCGACCCTTTTGCAATTCTGGAGGGGATTACCATTGCCGCTTTGGCCATCGGCGCGGAGAAAGGGTTCATCTATATCCGCGGAGAGTATCCCTTGGCTGCCGAGCGCTTGGCCCACGCAATAAGGACCGCGCGGGGGCAAGGATTCCTCGGCCAACGAATCCTCGGTTCTTCATTTCAGTTCGATATCGAACTCCGCCGCGGTGCTGGAGCCTACATTTGCGGTGAAGAAACAGCCCTCTTCAATTCGATCGAAGGCTATCGGGGCGAGCCACGCAACAAGCCTCCCTTCCCCACCCAAGCGGGCCTCTTCCATCAGCCCACGGTGGTAAATAACGTCGAGACCCTCGCCAATATACCCGGCATTATCCTCGAAGGAGGTGCGGCTTTCGCCCGCATCGGCACCCAACAATCTTCAGGAACGCGGTTGTTTTGCCTCTCGGGACACGTTGTCCGGCCGGGCGTATACGAGGTTCCGTTTGGCGCCACGCTGCGTGAAGTCATCGACCTCGCCGGCGGAGTTGGAGGCACCGGTAAACTTGAAGCGGTCTTGTTGGGCGGCGCGGCAGGAACGTTTGTTTCACCAAGCGAACTGGACACGCCGCTCACTTTCGAGGGCACGCGCGCGATCGGTGCGACGCTTGGTTCGGGCGCAATCATGCTTTTTGACGACGCCACGGACCTGAAACAGATTCTTCTGCGCATCGCTGATTTCTTTCGTCAGGAAACCTGCGGCCAGTGCGTGCCATGCCGCGTCGGTGTTACTCGACAAAAAGAAGCCCTGGAACGGATGATTGCGAAAAAGCCGCTTGGTTCGAACGAGCGGGAGTTCCACCTTCTGCAAGAAATGGCGCAAGCCATGCGCGACGCCTCAATCTGCGGCCTCGGGCAAACCGCATCGAGCGCACTGCTCTCCGCGCTCAGCCGCTGGAGCGTTTTCTCATGAGCGAACCCCTGAACGCACCCGTAACGCACATCCCTGTCCCGCGCGGACCGATGCCAGACGTGCCGAAGCATGCCGCACAGCACCAGGTTGAAGCACAGATTAACGGAAAGAGCGTTTCCGTCCCCGAAGGCGCAACGATTCTGGATGCTGCTCGGCAACTTGGGATTGACACACCAACACTCTGTTTCCTAGAGAATTTGACTCCCGTAAACGTTTGCCGCGTATGCGTAGTGGAGCTCGAAGGCTCGCGCGTGTTGGTTCCCGCATGCTCACGAAAAATCGAACCGGGAATGAAGATAAAAACTGATTCCGACCGCGTGCGCCTTAGCCGCCGCCTCGTTCTGGAATTTCTGGCTTCCTCAGTGGATGTTTCCGCCGCACCTCCGCTGCAGGTATACATGCAACAATATGGCGCGAATGCCCAGCGCTTCGGTTCCGCCGCCACGCATGCGGACCAGCCTCCCAAAATCGACAACGAACTCTACGTCCGCGACTACGCGAAATGCATTCTCTGCTACAAGTGTGTCGAAGCCTGTGGAGTGGACGCACAGAATACATTCGCCATAGGCATCGCAGGGCGCGGCTTCTCCGCTCATATCGCCGCTGAATTTGACGTTCCTCTCCCCGAGTCTGCATGCGTTTACTGCGGAAATTGCATTGGTGTCTGCCCGACGGGCGCGCTGATGTTCAAGTCCGAGTTTGACATGCGCAAAGCTGGCACCTGGGAGGAGTCACGCCAGACGCGCACGGACACGATTTGCCCCTATTGCGGCGTGGGGTGCACTCTCACGGTTCATGCGCAGGAGCGGAAACATTGTCCGAGTCACTTCGCCGCTCGACCACTCGGTGACCAACGGCCACCTGTGTATTAAAGGGCGATTCGGATGGCAGTTTGTCGAGATTAGCGACAAAGGACGGGATGTCATTGCTCCCACCAATCCTTCTTCCCATGCAGAGAAGTGATTTTGCCAGCCCAAGGCGTTTTACGAAGAGCGAGCCTTTCTCACACTCCACCGATTTCGTCTGCCTCCCCCACTTCAACTGATGCAGCCCGCTGGCCACTCTGGAAGCGGGCAGTCTGATTCAGGGGAATGCCGCCGCCAATCCTTCGCCTAATTTGACCGACCGGTTAATTGGGGACCGCTACCTTTGCCGGTTGAGAGGATGGCAAAACGGCTGCCGGGAGTGCGGCCTTCAACTGTTCAAGCTCTGCCTGCACTTTGGCCCAGGCCTTGACGTCGCGCTTTGTCGCATACGGAGCGTCAGGATCGGAATAAAAGTGGAGCAACTCCTCGCGCACCTCGGATGATGCACCTGCAAATTTGTCATCGGCCAGCATGCCAAGGAGTTTGGCATGGGCTTCGTCATTCATGCGATATTTGCCGGGCCCTGTTATGTCGCCCGTATCAAAATTGGTGTTGATTAGCTCAAGATGATCAGCTGCCTCGTCGGACAAAAAGGCGCGGTAACGATCCAGGGTGGCGTTGAAACTTGCCTCAAACAACTTCTGAGTTTGCGGCGTGGGCGTGCGCAATTGCAGCACTTTGAGAGGCCCAATCTTGGGTAACAGTTTGTAGAGAAACGCCAGAAACTTCTCCCAAGAAGTCGGTTGTTTATAATTTTTGCCCCACTGCTTTTCGTAACTTGCGCGAGAGAGGTTGTAGAGAAACTTTCTCTTGGTGATCCCGGGAGAATCTTTCTGGATTTCGTCTTTCTTCAGCGTCCAGGCAATGCGCGTGGCTTGTGGAATCTGTTTGCTGACGGCGCGGCGGTAGGAATTCAGAACCTGGTCTTCATCTGTAAGGACCACCTTCAATGGCAGGCCGTAAGTTTCCTGGAAAGCTCGCTCCAGAAGAGGTGTTGCCACTTGAAAGCCGATAAAATCGTGATAGCTGTCTGAAGCGTAGCGTTGTTGGGCGACTTCCAGAACGTCGAAGCCAAATTCTGTTTTGACATGCGCAAGGGGGTCATCCTCATACGTTATGCTGTCGCCATATTTTTTCTTAAGCTTGGGATAGAGAAGGGGCACGGAACGGTTGGTTGCCATCGGATGTCCTGCGATATCCGCCGCGTAGTGCGCGAGTGCGCCCAGCGCAAATGCATAATCATTCAACTCCTTCGATTCACGCGCATCGTGGAGGAGCGCAAGAACAAAATCGCCACTTCTCACATAGTGGGTCAAGTCGCTGAAAAGGATGCTGCCATGGGGGTAATAACCCAGGTCTTGGATAATGGCGCCGCCGTAAGCGTACCCGTGTGCCTGGCGCAGTTCATCCGGTGTGGCATTTGGGAACTGCTTGAGCAGGACGGCCTTGATATTGGTATCCCACGCAGAGTCGATGATGGCTTCATGAGAGAGCACCGAGTAAGCCGCACTGCGGGCCGGCCAGGAAAAGACAACGGCAAGAGCGCAAACCGCTGCAAGACCAGTTCTCCAGACGGCATGTATCTTGGTCTGCAAAACTCCTATTCCTCTCTTCCTTAATTATAACTACAAACTCAAAACACCTCGGCTTTCTCTCGCTTTTCGGCCGGCACCGACAATCTCAGTGCAAAAATCCGCGCAGCTCCGTCATCAGCGTGCTGAAGGTCAGGCCGATGCGAGAAAGACATAGCGCAGAACGAACAGGGTCGCGAGAATCCAAACTAGCGCATTGACTTCAATAAGAAATCTTGTCGGGCCGGCGGAAACTCTCACTGCTCTGGCTGCGTAACAGCATCTAGGAGACGCAGTTAAGAAACTCACTCAACATTCCCATTCCGCGTTCTCGGTGTCACTTCTTTGCCAAATCGCCGCGGATTTTGGCGAAACCCGGCTTGATGACGGTGTAGATGAAATGGCAACGCTGGTCATAGGGCAGGAAGGCGCTCTTCATCGCATTGATTGTCAGGATTTCGAAGTCCGCAAGGGACAGACCAAAGGTTTCCGCGGCGGCCTCGAATTCCTTGGTCATGGATGTGTCGCTCATCAGGCGGTTGTCGGTGTTTAGCGTGACACGAAATTTCTCTTGATAGAAAATCTTGAAGGGATGCTCGGCGAGGCTGCGTGCCGCTCCTGTTTGGACGTTGCTGAGCAGGCAAATCTCCAGTGGAATCCTTTTGTCGAGAACGTATTGAGCGAGGTCTCCCAGCTTCACTACTTTTCCGTCCTCCGCAACCGCAATGTCATCAATAAGCCGCGTCCCGTGTCCGATGCGATGTGCTCCGCAGTATTGAATCGCCTGCCAGATCGATTCTTTCCCAAAGCCCTCGCCTGCGTGAATCGTGATGTTGAAATTCTGCCGCTGAATATAGTGAAAAGCGTCTACATGCTTCTTGGGAGGATAGCCACCCTCTTCGCCTGCCAAATCGAACCCAACTACTCCCCTCCCGCGGAAGTCGACGGCAAGTTCGGCCATTTCGAGAGACACATCCATATTGCGCATCGCGCAGACGATTAATCCGGAAGAAATTCCAAAGTCTTTACGCCCGCGCTCCAATCCCTTTAGAACGGCAGCGACAACCTGTTGGTGGCTTAGTCCTCTTTTCGTATGAAAGATCGGTGCAAAGCGCGTCTCAAAATAGACTACGCCGTCCTGGCTTAGGTCTCGTGCTTGTTCATAGGCAACTCGCTCTAGCGACTCTTCCGTCTGCATCACTGCAATGGTGTGGACAAAGCCTTCCAGATACTTTGGCAGACTTCCCTGGTTGGCCCCTTGGTGGAACCAGCGTGCCAAGTCTTCCGGATCTTCGGTGGGAAGTTGGTCGTACCTTGCGCTCTTAGCCAGTTGAATGACTGTTTCCGGCCGCAATACACCATCCAGATGTTCGTGCAGCACAACTTTGGGGAGAGCCTTCAAGACTTTTCGATCGAGCTTCATAGTGGCCTCCTCCGTGATCCGCTACGTGGACCGGCGGCGGATAAGTTGGCGCGCTGCGGTAAAAGGGGCAGGGATTGAAATGGCCAATGGAATCAATGCGGCGCCCAAGTGGGGTTATGGGTGAAGAGCCTGTTCACAAAACCCATCTGGTAGACAATAAAAAGGCCGAAGCCCAGACTCACCAGTCCAGAGATCAGTCCCAAACCTCGATTGAAGCGGGCGAATCGGTTTTCGGAAAAGGCAAATGGGACGGCAATCGCCGTGGTGATCAGCATCATCCCCGCGACTGTGCCAATCCCGAAAACCAGAAGATATAGAATTGCCGATGAGGGAATACGAATAGTCGTGAGCACTAACAAAGCAACGGCTGCCGAACCCGCAAGACCGTGAACGATGCCCACGGCCAACGGCCGAACAACTTGATAGAGACCCAGCCGCCCAAACGTGCGATCCATCCAACTCACTGGTGTCGCATCCTCGGCATGGCCGTGTTTCTCCGGCGCGTGGCCGTGCGGATGACTGTGCACGTAGTCTCCATGCCCATGCGGATGCGAATGCTGGCCGTGGCGCGGAGAGGCAACGGTTTCCGTAATCCAACGCATGATCCCCGAAAGATTCATAATTCCCAGAAGAATCAACATCAGGCCAACCGACAATTCCATCGTCAGACCAACTCGTGTCGGAATCACGATGCCAAACAGAATGATTGCGGATCCGACGACGAGAATCGTAATCGTGTGACCCAGTCCCCATAGGGCTCCAATCAGAGCGGCATGGCGCATGCTTTGCTGGCGGCTCACAATCGTCGTCACGGCAATGACGTGGTCCGGGTCGGTCGCATGGCGCATGCCAAGAAAAAAGCCAAGCGCGATAATGGAAAGTAGTGTGATCATTTATTCTGGCACCGCAGCAGAAGCGAGCGACGGTTTGCGGCGCGTTTCAAGAAGTTCCAGATATTCGGTCATCCCTTCTCCTACTTGGCAGATGAATTGTCGACTTGCATGCCCTGCCGCACTGCCCGGATGTTTCGTCTCGTTGCGCCTCGCCTGATTCTACAGCATCCGCTGGCTCTGATTTTTGATAAATGCCGCATCCGCGCTGTTGCCTAAGCGTTTCTTCTCTGCAACAAGCATTTAAGAAACACGTGCACGGCAATTTTATTCGGAATGCCTGCCGTTGCCGACGGGAATCTTATTGAATTGAACCCTGCAAACGATTATTCATGCAGGAGGTGTGGGGACGGCCGGTGGGAACCGCTTACATCGAGGAAAGCCAGATACACAGACGCGCGGAAGGAGGAAAGCAGGTCAGCATCGCGAGCAAGACGGTCAAATTAAGTCAAAGCTCCGCAATGTGAGTTACGCTAGAAGAATAAAAACCCGGAGAGTGAGGAATTCGGTGAATTATCTCGCCGACTTGGCGGCTGCCTTCTCCATGAAACCGAGCATGGCCTGCTTCAACTGCGAATCCACTTCGTCCGCGATGGTCATCACGTCGAGCATAACGGTGCTGAAATCCACGCTGCCTAGATTGTTTTGCAGAGTATTGAAGATGCTGACCTGCAGGATTCGCGACTCTTCCACCACCATCGGGACTGTGTAGCCTTGTTTGCGGCGCTGAATCCCGTGATTACGTGCGGCGGAGGAAACGGGGACTTTGGTATTGGGAGGGAGACGCAGGCGGCGTACAAGGTCTCCCAGAAGTAGCGGCAGATGGCCAGTTCGGTCCTGGTAGCTGAGTGGAACGCTTGTTAGTTCCTCTGTGCGCTCCACGCGGGACATCCAATTCTGGATGGTTCGATGCAGGTCACGTTCAAGAATGGCGGCGACTGTCTCTTTGGGTTTCGGGGCGTGGGGCGAAGGATTCGACAGTTTCTTTTGGATGATTTCTGTAATTTCGGCAAAACCAATAGGATTCACGAGTACTTGATCAGCTTGCAGGAGAAGTGCAGTCATGGCTGCTTGAAGCACGGGGTAGTTACTCAGCACCAGAGTCACGGCATTTGGCTGAGCATGGCGCATCGCATTGAGAACGGTAAAACCATCCGAGGCATCCGGCATGTGCAGGTCGGAGAGCAGCACATCAAAGTTTTCCGTCGATATAAGTCTTAAAGCTTCGCTGACGGAGGCGGCAGGTGCCACTTCAAACCCCTGACTTTCCATGCCTCTCTGAAACGCGACGCGGACGTCGTCTTTATCTTCTGCCAGCAGAATTCTAATTTTCTTCATCGCAGGTCGTACTTTCCCGATAAGAGATGGTTGCAAAAAATCCATAGCACTTCTCAATCTTGAGCGGGGAGCTTTTTAAGCAGAGGCTGTTGAGGGGAGAAGGCTGTGGGGAGGAAACTTTGCTTCACGATCCGGCGCTTGTGGCAGCCGCCGGGTAATTGGTGTTAAGGGGCTCGTGGATCAAACCAACTCTTCACCCCACGAGGGTTTCTTGTTTTTTATTCCCATATAGTAGCGGTAGACACCTTTCGCGATGCGGCTACCTGAACGACGTCGGCCTTCGACTGGCAGACGGATTGGATTCTGGGCTGTGAGCAAAAGCAATTCGCCGAACTGGCGCAGGAACGGCAGCGCAGCCACGAGTCGCAGGATGTGGCAAGCCAAACCGCGCGACAGCTTTGCAACAAACGGAACACGCGGGCGGATCGGGCGAACGCGAATGTTTGAAAAATAGGGCGCCGCTTCCCGGCGCAACGCCTCAGCGGTCAAATGCTCTATGAGGATGCCGTCTTTGGAGTAGCGCCGCACCAGAGGCAGCCCCAGGAGCCTGCGATTAAGGTCGTCGTGCTCAAAACTGCCGACGTATCGTCCGTCGTCAGTAAGGGCCGAGGCGATCGTGCGATACATATTCATGCGTTCGTCACGCGAAGTAAGGGGAGTTAGAGTGAGGGCACGATCGAACGCACAGCTCGCGAGATGCAGCTGGTTAATGTCCGCGTGGACGCGTCCTACTTTGGCGCCGGGCGGTAGTCGCTCCGCGAGGAGCCGCAAAGCATTAATGGAAAAATCGACGGCGAGAATCCTGGCGCTCGTTTGGGCGATGAGTGTCGTGAAGCGGCCGTCGCCACAAGCAAGTTCCAAGACCGTGTTTGAGGGCGAGGTTTGCAGTTCACCCAGATGCGCGGGGACTTCCAGCATGTCGGATAGCACCGATCTCCAACCATCGGGCGGAGGCACGAAAGGCCTTGGGTTTGTACAATCGTAATCGATCGTGTCGCGGATGCTCATCTCGTGCCTGGCTTCGGCACTAACGTGCATGGGCAGCAGACGCGCGATTCCATCCTCAATGCGAAATTCAGTTCCGCAGATCCCGCAGCACAACACGGCGTCCAAAACTCCGTCAAGATCGCCTCGGAGTTCCTTGGCAAGCATCAGTTCGCCAGCATCCATGTTGCAGCGGAGCAAGGAGACCATATCTCTGGGGAAGTGATTGGACATCAAGGGACCTCGAGTCGCGAGGCGGAGCCGCAGTTGGGCTTCCTGCACGTGGACCGTATTCCTGCCCTGCTCCGTGGCTCCTTGATTCCTGTGAGAGGTTTTAGTAATCCACATTGTATTGAGTCACGCCCGATTGAATGGACTGCGTCCACCTGTCGTAAACAGGAATCCTGCGTCAGGAGACTTGCAACGACAAATTGCCCGCTGGGCCATATTGGAGCCACGGCAAACGCGGCGAACGAACCTTAAGCTGAAAACTGGCGCTTATTGAATCAGCTAACTACCAACTCTGGGACCTTCGCGCGATCCGGTTTAAGCGCTGGGCGGCTATCACCGCAAACGAGTGCATCGACGGCCTGCCGCATCTCCCAGGCATTTGAGAAGTGCAGCTTGAGACCGATACGCTGGCACTCCCGCGTGATGAGAGAGAGGGTGAACTCGAGGCCGCCCTCCAGTAAATACTGCGAATGGCGTTCTTGCGTGCCATGAGTAAAGAGTTTGAGGAAAATGTCGTCGCCGATACGTGGCGCAAGCTCGAGCCACCGGCGGACGCGGTACTCGGTGGCGGGATCATAGGAACAGAGTTCGCTGTATTCAATTCGTGGCATCCAGCGCTCCGCCCAACGCAGGCCGAAAGGGCCCGGAATCATCAATAGATCGCCCGCAGCTTTTCCGCCGGGAGTGACGGGAATTCCAGTGTCGTAAGACTTTGGTTTGTTTGGGTCATCTACAGCCCAATAGATCGTGTTGATCAGGCGAGCTTGCGTCGGAGATGCGCCGGAGGGCATGGTGAAATCGGCATAGCAGCCGAGGTCGCGGAGAAGAGAAATCTCGTTGTTTAGACCGCAGAACCGTCCGTCCGGACGAGAGTTGTCCAGTGCCCAGAGGCCGTGAATGAATCCGAATGTGATCTTGCCCTTGATTTTCCTCAGCAGGCCGTGGCGGGAGAATAACGTTTCGGCGAACCGACTGATGCGGTCAACGAAGTTCTGCTGGCCTTCGCCGTCATGGTGCAGGTGAACCTCGACGTCGGTGATTCCAGCCGAGGTCATACGCGCGAGCGGTTCCATGAGCCGGGGACGATACTCTTCCTCGGGATAGAAGAAGGTGTAGCGTGGAGGGTTGCCGGCAGAATCGTGGAACTTTGCTGCGATGTCCGGCCAACGGGTTGCCCATCGAGCAACTCGCTCTGCTCCAGTATGCTCATCGGCACCCTTCCAGAGGGGCTCGTAGTGATCGGCAAAGAGCAGCCAGAGCCTTTTCGCGGGCTTACGTGCGAGGGTCTTGAGCCTATCCTTTATATAACCTGGTAGCCAGATCTGGCTGTGTCGGGGCAGATTCATGAATTAGCGCCAAGCATTTCTGACGGGGCCCCCACCCCCCACCTTTTTTGTAAGTGTGGATTCTACAGAGCTTAGGTATGGGGAGCCGCGTAAGTGCGGAAAATAAAGGGCTTGTGGGTGGACGATTACGGCCAAAACACGGCAAAACAAGGTATTTGGCCATAAGTGCAGATTCTAAAGGGCTTAAGAGCTGTGCTTCGTGGCAAAGCAAAAAACGCCAGCGCTCTGCTGGCCATGGCGGGATCGAACCACACTGTTACCCAAAGAACATAGTACGTGAACGACATAACTTTGTCAAGCATAAAGGGGTCTGGAGCAAGCGGATACTCGCCATCTTCAGCAAATATTCAGCTTTCGGGCGGAGACTCACGGCCTACATATCAAATTTGATGTTGGCCACGGTTAACGGAGGCGTAGCCGTCCTTGTTAGGTGCCAGGTGATTCAGGGAGTAACGGTGCTTCTTGACGAGGCTTGCCTCGAAAAGGGCTTGATAGTGGTGCCAGGTTTCCTGGATGCCGAACTTCTGTGCCCATCGGCGAGCAGCCTCTCCGAGGGTGGGCAGATCACGCCGACGGGCGGCAAAGAGGACTTGTTCGGCGAGGGATTCCGGCTGGCCCGGATTGCAGTACCCCGCGATCACGCTCTCCGGCGCCAACTCCGTGAGGCCAGGAAGGCGCGTCGAAACGACGGGCAAGCCCGCAGCCATGGCCTCCATCAGGGAAATGGGCAGGCCTTCATCGATGGAGGAAAGTACGAAGAGGTCGAGAGTGGAGAGAAAACTGGGTACATCCAGACCGCCGCCGTGGAGGAACACGCGCTTCGCAATACCAAGTGATTCCGCGATTAGAGAGATTTCAACGCGGCAAGGGCCATCGCCGAGGATGTGCAATTCCGCGGTGGGAATTGCTGCACTGACAATCGCGAATGCTCGAACAAGCGTGACGTGGTCTTTGGCGGGCACCAGCCGTCCCACGGAGCCTACGCGAAACGCGGGTAGTGCGGCGTTTGGATGGGCGGGATGGGACATAAATTTGTCGACGTCGATGCCGTTATAGATGACCGAGGTGTTGCGTCTGGAGAGCCGATCCCTGGTGACGTAGAATTCGCGCACTCCTTCTGAAATAAAGACCAGGGAATCAATCCAGCGAACGGAGTGGCGCCAGATGCGTTCGCAGTGGGGATCCCAGTTCATATTTCCACCGTGACGCGTGTTTACGACGACTGGAACTCGGGCCAGACGTGCAGCGGCAATGCCATAGTGAAGGACTAGCGCGTTGTGCACGTGAAGGACGTCAGGACGATCCACTCGGAGCCTGGAAGCGAGGTCGCGGATCAGACGTAGAGACAAACCAGGGGTCTTTCCAAACGAATACACAGGGATATTTGCGGCGCGCGCTTCCGATGCAAATTGCCCCGGATGGCTGGTGCAATAGATTGAGGGCTCATGACCTTCAACCTTTTGCTGGCGCGCAAGGTCGACGGCAAGGCGCTCCATTCCTCCCAGTTCCAGACTCGGTATGAGTTGAACGATTTTCATATGGCGCGCACGTGGGAAGGCGGTACCTGAGGTCAAAAGCTAGTAGGGCGAATCTCCTTCGGTGTAATACCAACTATCCGCGGCTGCAGGTGCAGTGGCAGATTGCCGTTCATGAGTGAAGAGGGTCTTGCACTGTTCGTGCTGCTTCGTTCGGCCGGGCTTGCTTGGCGGGACCGCGGATCGCCTCGAGAAGCCGTGGCGGAGCAAATTGGCGGCAAGTGTGCCGTTGGAACAACTGAGTGACAGAGCGGAGAGCCCACATCCCCAAGCAATGGCCGCCCAGGATGACAGCAGGCAGTCGAGATCCTCAGGGCCGCCCGATGCAAGGAAGTCAGCGCAAACTGCAGAGTGGTCTTCGATGTAATAGATCAAGTAACCCAGTAGCTTCGACTTATCCTCCGTGAGAAGACCCAGGGTTTTATACTGGCGCAGTGGGCATTCCTGGTATCGCCACTTCAGAAACTGCCGGTCGCGAACGGTCAGGGCCCAGGGCGCAGAGGTAATCTGATTCCAGAGTTCGTCAAATCGTTCATCGAAAGAGGGCAAAACCTGCGTGAGCGATTTGCTCTGCTGCCGTCCGAACAACTGCAGGGCGGCGAATCCCTGGTCGGCCATCCTCCCGATAAAGGGAATGACGGCCCCGAACTTCCCAGACTTCTGCAGATAGTGAGAAACCCGCAGAACCTTGGCATACCGGTGGACGGAACAGAATTCTTGATACCCCACATATTTCATGACCGCAGAGCCTGCGGCATTCGGCACACCATAAACAATTCGAATTCCGGCATGCGACGTGGAGAGCAGCGCGCGCTGAAGCATCAGGGCCGGTTGCAGAAAGCGGTGCTCCTTGTTCACGGCGAGGTCACAGGCGACGCCAGCCGTGGTGACAGTCTGCCCGAGTTTCAGGGGGCGCATGCCCAGAGAAGTGGTACCGATTGGGATGCCGTCAGCTTTCAGAATCCAAATTTGCCCCGGCCCGAAGGGGTTATTAAGGAAATGCCAGTCATACTTCTCCTCGAGATTGTTGATGTCGGCGAGGTTCTTGCGCCACAAGTCGATGATGACTTGCCTGTCTTTCTGGAGATCGGCGGGAACTACGGTGTACTCAGCCATAATCAGAGCTCGACTTATTCAGGACGCGCGAAGATGCGCGGGGCTCAGTCCCGAAACCTTCACCGGTCTGGCATACTCCAGAATTGTTTCCTGAAGCTGGCGAGTGTTTTGCGCCGCGTCGAAGAGCTGCTTGAGGCGTGTTCTGGCGCGCTCGCCGAATTCATGGCATTGCGCTTCATTCTCGAGGAGCGTCAAAACGGATTCGGCCATGGCCTGGATCTCTCCAGGAAGAACCACGAATCCCGTGACTCCATCCACCACTGCATCCGGCATGCCGCCGTTCCGCGAGACAACCACCGGAATCCCTACCGCCATAGCCTCAAGGCAGGTCCGTGCCAAGCCTTCAATAAACGTTGTGGGGCAATGCACGAAAATGTCGACACATTTCAGGACAGAGGGAATGTCATCGCGCCAACCGGTGAAGATTACGGAATCATCGAGATCGAGGGCGTGCACGAGATCCCGGAGTTGGCGAGTGAGAGCGCCGCCATTCGGTCCTTCATCGCCGACGATTAGGAAAACGGTATCCCTGTGACGCCGGATCACCACCGCGGCCATCTGGATGAATTCCGGCAAACCCTTGCCGAGTTCAACCCGCGTAATGGCCGCTATCACTTTTTTGCGCTGGGGGATTCTCAATGATTCGCGCATGGGCTCTTTTGCCGGCAGATTTGCAAAACGCTGAAGGTCCAGGCCTTCGTAAATATTGACGATCTTCTTCGTGCCGGGAGTATTCCGCTGGTCGGTTTCGGTGGCTCTGGAGATGCTCACGAACAAGTCCACGCACGGATTCAAGAAGCGTTTGAGACGCCGGGCTTCCCCGATGCCACCAGCCTTGCGGCAGACGCAGGGCCGGCCAGCCAGCTTGGCCGCGAACACGCCGGGGACGTGAAAGTGAACGTCTTGATTCAGCACGACGACATCGATCGCTTCGCGCTTGATGAACCTCCACACCTTCCACGTCAAAGGCAATTGGACGCGAATGAGCCGCGAGAGAATTGTGGCCGCAGTTCTGAGCTTGCGCAGGCTTTTGAGACTCGTGTCAAAAATAGCGGAAAAGCTAGCGGAGGTTTTCGTCGTTAAGGGTTGCGCGTTTTGGAAGAAGACAACCGGAAATCCGAGACTTCGAAGTTCCTCGAGCGTCTTGCTTGGATTTTGGAAATACAACCCGGAGATGACATGTGCTGTTGAGGGGTCCACGTGAAGAAGAAAGTCTCGAATGAAATTGACGGATCCGCCAGGTCCTGTGCCACTCTCCAGTAGGAGAATTCGAACGGGACGCGTGGCTGGCAATTTACGCTCGGGCATTGCTTTGGACCTCGAGCACGTTTTCGCAAAGCACAGGCGGGTGATGGAGATAGCTAGTGGCGCTGCGAGTTGCGTCGATCACGCGGTAGACGCGAGCCACTTGCTCTGCGGTCAACTCGACGACGGGCGCGACTTCTTGCGGCTGCAGACCGTGGTTCTTCGCATACAGGCAAAGATCCATTCGGTCGTAAGGTAACGGGAAATAAAACTCTTCCTGCGACTGGTCCAACGAATAGGTGTCGGTCGTGGGAGGCCGCCTCTGAATCTCCTGTGGAATGCCGAGATACGCCGCCAACTGGTAGACCTGTGTTTTATAGAGGTGAGCGATCGGTTTTAGATCGGCCGCACCGTCACCATTCTTGACAAAGAAGCCTTGATCATATTCGAGACGGTTCGGAGTGCCTGCGACCGCATAGTTATAGCGGTCCGCATAGTAATACTCCATCATCTTGCGCGTGCGTTGTTTGAAATTGGTCGCGGCTATCACGCCAAGGTAGGAATCCAGGGTCAGCCTGGCTTTGGTGCGTTCACCTTGCGGCGATTCGACGACGACCGAGAAAATTGGATACGCGCTTCCTTTGAGTTGGTCTGGGAGCACGATTTTGCATTTGTAGCCTTCTGTGTATTGCGGAATCACCTTGCGGATGGCGTCGTCCCGACGTTGGTAACAGCCGGCGGCAGTTAGAATGGCAGCAATATCTTCAATTTGAGTTCGAAGACCGAGTGATTGTGCAAGCAGATTCGCAAACTGAAGGCTGTCCGGCGACGAATCCGCCTCGGGCAACATAAGACCGAGAACACGCGCACTTCCCAGCGCTTTGAGACATAGAGCGGCAACGACACTGCTGTCGATTCCGCCCGAGATGGCGACGATGACACCCTTGCGCTTCAATCGTTGGAGCACGATGTCGCGAATTTCGTTTTCGATGCTGGCAGAGACTGCGGCGGCATCGATGCTTAATACGTCAGCCGAGAAAACAGCAGTAGTCATAATCATTGTTACTGCTCCGAGGTTGCATGCGATACGATGGCCCTAAATTCCAAGAACGATTCGACTTGCATCAGGTGCTCCGACGAAATCTGGCCGAACACGGCTTTCTACAAACCGGGCCAAGCCGTTGATCGAGTCTAAGTTTTCCGGAATCAAGTCCACGTCGTGCAGCTTGAGCCGATAGCGCTCTTCCAGAAACGCTATCAGCTCCATTACGGCGGTGGAGTCGATGATGCCGTGCTCGATAAAAGAGTCGTCATCGGCGAAGCCATCGTAAGGCTTGCCAAAGAGGAAGTTGTCGATCACGAATTGTCTTAGTTCGCGGTTAAGCGGCATGGGATGTCATCCTGCTTTCAAAGTGATTTATGAACTGGTGCATCAAGAGCTGCGTGGAAACGATGCCAACCAATCCCATGTTGTCCTTGATGCCGATGGCGGCGCCCTTGCGAAACTTGTCCTGGAGCATGGCCACTGCGGGCGCATCGAAAATGCCGTCACGGCGTATTTGCTCGGGGGAAAGTAGCTCCTCCATGTATTCGCGCGCGGCGGGCTGGAGAAAACTACACGCTTCCGGCGCCCGATAAGGCTGCTTATGACGCCTTGCGATCGACGGAGGAATGAGTCCGGCAGCACAGCGTTTCAAGAGGTACTTTTCGTTCAGCACTTTCATTTTCAGTGAGACCGGAAGTCTGGCGGCGAATTCAACTAGACGATGGTCGAGGAACGGGAACCGGCCTTCAATAGAGTGCGCCATTGCCATCCGGTCGCCTTGAGAGGACAAGATATAACCGGGTAGCAGATGTTTCGTCTCGAGATATTGGGCCTGACAGAAACTGTCCCACGACGCGTAACACTCGGGCAGTCGCGAACGGACTTTGGAATAACCATTGTCTTCACCAATTTCTGCATGGACGGCATCGGAGAAGAACGTCTTCAGTTTGGCCGTCAACTGCCAGCGGGGAATGTGAGAGAAGAAAGGCTGCAGATTTCGGTCAACGTTGATGTGGAAAAATGCTTTGCGGTAGGCATCGGGTTGGTTCTGTATATTCCGCAAGTATGGATACAGCCGGCGAAGCAGAGCCGGTCGCATCCTGGAATTGGGCTGCGACTCCCAGAAGCGGCGAATCTTGTTTTCCTTGAAGATGTCGTAGCCCCCGAGAATTTCGTCGGACCCTTCGCCGGTTACAACGACTTTGTAGCCGCTGTTTCGCACCAGCCGCGAAAGCAGGTATAGAGGAGCTGGGGCGGTTCTCAGCACGGGTTTCTCGGTGTGCCAGATGACGTCCGGAAATACCTCGCCGATTTGATTTTTGCTGCAGTGAATCTCCTGGTGCTCGGTGTCCAGAAAGTGGACCGCATCCTTTTGGAATGAGCTTTCGTCAAATTCCGGGTCGTCGAAGGTAACCGAAAAGGTGCGAAGTCTGGCGGATGTAAATTTCTTGACCAAGGCCGTGGTGACGGTGGAGTCCAGGCCGCCGCTAAGATATGCGCCGACGGGGACATCAGAACGCAAGCGGACTTGTGTTGCGTCAACTAGAAGATCAAGGAGCTCGTCGGCGTACGCCTGTTCCTGGGAGGGAGTAACAGCCCCCGAGGTTTTTTCGAATTGGTGCTCCCAGTATGACTGTACCGATATTCCGCCGGGATCAACGGTCATCGAATGACCCGGAGGAAGTTCATGGATGTTCCGGAAAAGGGTCGTCGGAGGAATGGTGCACCAGTATGTGAACACCTCATCCAGGCCGTTGACATCGATTTCTCTCGCGACTCCCGGACAGGCAAATATCGCTTTGATTTCGGAGCCGAAGACAAAGGTCTTGTTTGTCTGCGTATAGAAGAGAGGTCTTACACCTAAACGGTCTCGGGAGAGGAATAAGCGCCGGCATTGGTTGTCCCAGATGGCGAAAGCCCATTGTCCGTTCATGTATTGGACGCAGTCCTTCCCTTTTTCTTCGTAGAGGTGAAGAATGACCTCCGTATCGGAGCGAGTGGCAAACTTATGCCCCTTACTCAGGAGTTCTTCCCTAAGCTCCACGTAGTTGAAGATCTCGCCGTTAAATGTGATCCAGAGCGAAGAGTCCTCGTTGCACATGGGTTGGTGGCCGCCCGCAAGATCGATGATGCTGAGCCGGGCATGCGCCAGGCCTACCCCGTTCTCTACGTGAAATCCAGCATCGTCAGGCCCGCGATGCGAAAGCATCCGGATCATCCCTCGCAGGGATTCCGGTGCGACAGGCGCTCCATCGAGATTGAACATGCCAGCTATGCCACACATTTTGAGTTCACCTTGGGAAAGGGCCGGGACAAGGGTTCCATTGCAGAGGCGCCTTGTTCGAAGAGCCACTCCTCTTCAGCTGAAGGAGGGCTGCGCTTCTCGAGCGAGGGTCAGCACTGGCCTCATGGAACCTCTTGATCAGCTTCCCCGCCATAATTTCGGCTAAGTCCTGCATTTGGGTGAGTTAGGTCCCAGTTTGAAGATTGTCTATTGGTCCGATTTCGCCTCGTATTTCCTAACTGAACGTCTATTCCGGACGCTTTTGGCACATTGGACACCCAAGGACAGCATTTGGGCAGTTCCCCTTTTTTGGACTGTTGGGCAGATGTATTGGCCGCGCCGCTCCTGTATTCAGAATAGGCGGGGGCACGTGTTGCATTTCGGTACGGAGCTTAAGAAGAAGCCGGAGCCAAATATTGACAGCCTGTCATTCGCCATGGAACCAAAAGAATGCACTTCTTCTGCTCGTTGCTTTCGTGGGGGTGTTCTCCTTTTCGGGATGCGCCGGTCTGACGACCCCGACCAGCAATTCCAAAAGTATTGGCGCGAGCGGGGCACCGTCCATTACCGCCGAACCCGTCAGCGCGGATGTCACAGTTGGGCAAACGGCAACTTTCTCTGTAGCAGTGACGGGCGCAGCGCCGCTCAGCTACCAGTGGGAGAAGAATGGAGCCGCTATCAGCGGCGCGACTTCTTCGACGTACACGACTCCACCTACGACAGCTTCCGACGATCGTGCGCTATTCGCGGTCGTCGTTAAAAATAGCGCGGGCAGCGCGACCAGCACCAACGCCACTCTTAATGTAGCGGCCGCTGCTGGTGTAGCAGTGCAGGTAAGCCCCAATAGCGTCACAGACGCAGTTGGAAGCACTCAACAGTTTGCGGCAACGGTAACCGGTACCTCGAACACGGCGGTGACTTGGAGTGTGAGCGGCACGGGCTGCAGTGGTGCAGCGTGTGGTACCATTTCAGTTGGCGGACTTTACATCGCACCGGCCAGTGTACCCTCGCCTGCAACACTGCTCGTGAGAGCAACCAGCGTGGCGGACCCATCCAAATCGGCTTCAGCGAGCATTACAGTTGTCGTGGCGACTGCGGTTTTGCTGAGTATCAGCCCGACGAGCGCTGCTGTTCCAACTGCTGGAACGGACTCATTCACTGCAACCGTCACAGGAACCCAGAATACGGCTGTCGCGTGGAGCTTGAATGGCGCGGGGTGTAGCGGAGCCTCCTGCGGGACACTGGCAACCAGCTCGTTAGCGGCTGTCTATGCTGCGCCCCTCGTGGCACCTTCCCCACCAAGTGTGAATGTGGTCGCAACCAGCATGGCAGATCCGAGCAAAACAGCGTCCGCGAGCGTATCGATTATGTCCGTTGTCGCCGTCACTGTGACGCCGAACAGCACTTCAGTTGGAACGGGGGCGACCCAGCAGTTAAACGCGTCCGTTTCGGGGACCTCGAATACAGCTGTGACATGGAGCTTGCAGGGAGCCGGATGTAGCGGTTCGGCGTGCGGAACAGTCGATAGCGCAGGACTGTACACAGCCCCTTCGGCGGTTCCCTCGCCAGCCACCGTTACTGCCACAGCGACTAGTACAGCGGATCCGTCCAAGACAAGTTCAGCGTCCATCGTTATTTTCTCCGCAACTGCTACAAACACTGTTGCCGGGCTCAGTATTCCTAACGGCCACCCAAGACTGTTCTGGAACCCTGGAAGAGTCGCCACGGCCCAGGCATGGGTAAAGAGCACAGGCTATCCCGGATTGACGACGAGTCCCCGGCCACTCGACGACTACGACGTGGCGTTCACGTGCTTCGTCATGAACGTATCGGCTGCTTGCACGCAAGCCATAAGCGACGCCGTATCTTTTAGTCCCGCTTCGGCGAACGGCGCAGGAACGGGCGACGACAACATGCGGGCCCTCGGGGAGCAGCGTATGTTGATTCGTGACTGGCTCTATCCGGGATGCGGGAAGCCTTCCTGCCTGACTGCTGGGCAGGTAACGACATTCGACACGAATTGGAACTTGTGGCAGTCGAATCAGGATGCGCCTATCCAGACATGGGGCAATGTTGGGATGCCTGCCAGTAATTACTTCTGTGGGCAGTTTCGAAATGATTTCGACTTCGGGATTGCCAGTTATGTAGACAACCCGAATGCCGCCGCAAATTTGAAATATGGTGCCGTGAACCGCTGGAACGACTTGCTTAGCTTTGTCTCTCCGACTGGCACAGGAAAAAATGGCACGCTTGGATATGGGCTTTACAGTCAAGAAGGCGGCGGAGAGTACGGGCGCTATTGCCTTAACTACTATGCCGTTCCTCTAGCTTCCTCGGCGCTTCTAGGCCGCGATATGTGGACCGAAACGTCGGCTTTCCAATCTGGCGTTCTGCAGACCATCTACAACACGATGCTGGTGCAAACGACGAGCCGCAGCATCTGGGATGGATTCACATGGGGCGATGACGAGAACTGGATTAATGGAACAGGTTGCGGTTACATAAGCCACAACGGTCCTGACGGCCATGGTGGATGCGGGATGTCCAGCCAATACTACGGCGATTTCATGCAAGCGGCTGCGACGGAATACAGCGCGACGAACATCGGTAAGTACGCTCGCCAGTGGATTTCGACGGTGAATCCCGCCATCGGGCCGCTATTCAAGTCTGTTGATCCGGGTGGCACGGCTCTGGCCTTCTCCAATCTTCCTCTCGATTATTACTCATCGGGAGCTCAGTACATGTATCTGCATGACACCTGGGCCTCGACAGGCACAACGATGCTCTGGCAGATGGGGTTGAACCAAGGGGGTAATCCTTCGCCCAATCTTTCCATCGGGACGGGCCATTGGCACATCGACGCGGGAACCTTTCAAGCCTCCCGAAAGGGAGTGAACATAATTCGAGAAACGATGGGATACTCGGAAACTGTTGCAGGCTACAACGGCGTAGGCACAACCAGCGCGGCGGGCGGTTTGGCTCATAATGTCCCGTTGGTCGGCGGTCAGGCTGGAGTGATAGCCCAAGAGTATTCAGACGGCCCTGGTATCGTCAAACGCCTGGAGACGCAACCAAATTACGCATTCGCAGCCGCCGACTTAACGCTCACTTATCATAACAACGTGGTTGACCCGGGCAAGCAATCCAGAGAGAACTTGATGGCGGTTTCCGTAGTGCGAGAGTATTACTACTTTCGAGGAATCAACACCCTGGTCATTCTCGACCGCCTCCAGACTGATACGGCTGCACGCAGCACGACATTTGTAAGTCACTGCGAAACTAATCCGAGTGTGGTGGCGGCCACGGTTAAATGTATCGATGGGACGCAAGAGGCTCTCTATACGGCTCTACTTCCGGCCGCGCCAGCAATCACGATCGTGGCAGAGAACGCAAACAGTGCTACGGCTGCTGCCTGGCAATATCGCATCGAGGCGAATAACAGCAATCCTGGAAATGTAGTCAGCTACAACATTTACACGATTCAGCTCGGGGACGCGTCCGGATTTAATGCGCTGACTCCGGGAATTGTCGATTCGACCCCTGGGAGTCCGTCGAGCGGCACATTTACGATCACTCTTGATGCGAACGATAGCCTCGTAGTTAACAAGGGGACTACGTCGTCGGGCGGAACCATCACGGCGGCCGGCTCAACGAAGGCTTTGGCCACGGCAGTTCAGGGCATGACGATCACCGCAGGCGGGCCGGTTTGGCAGTAAGCGCCCGTGGCAAGTAGGCATAAGTCCTTTGAGCCTATCCCGCTAAGCGAGACAGAGTAGGGTCTCCCGAAAATGCTGAATACCCTTTCCTCTTTCCTTTCAAGCTAAGAACTGGGGCAGCGTAACGATGGACCGGAACCAGTCGGCGGTCAGATAGGTTTCGACGGCGACCCGGCGGATATCGTAGTTATTCCAGTCTCCGAATCTTCGAAAACCACCATAATAGCTAAACGCGTATCGCACCCCCGCATCTCGCAAGCAGTCCTGTGTGAGGGAGTTGAAGCTGTTAGGCCCACCAACTGGATAGCTGAAGTACGACATCGGCTCACCCAGCTCCTCTGCGAGCCGAGTCGCGCAACCGAAGATCTCGTCCCTCTGCCTTTCGCGAGGCGCCCGCGCCAGGATCGGATGGGTCACCGAGTGCCCGGCGACCGTCATACCGGACGATTTCATTTCTCGAAGCATGTCCCAGTTCATCCAGAATCCCGAGCCCGCATCTCCGCCATACCGCCCAGATCCAGTGGCCTCAGCGATCGCGTCAAGGTAGCGGCCCGTGGTCTCCTCAGGCATCGCTTTGTAGGCTCGCAGGAGCGTCCGAACAGCCTTCTCACGATCCGGCTCATCGAAAGTGATGGGAGCAGAAACCCAACGGAAAAGTTCAATCCGATCGAGCTTGCTCGTTCTTACCATCCAAGCAATTTCATCCCACCATGACGCCCTGGGTGAGTCTACAAACCCAGTGGCAATGAAGAACGTGGCAGGCGCACGCTCAGCCTTGAGAATCGGAAATGCGATCTCGTAGTTATCCCTGTATCCGTCGTCGAAGGTGATCAGGGCGTAGCGGCCCGACCCTTGGGCCAGGACTCGGGGTAGGTCGTCCGGGGTGATCAAATCGAGCTGGGACTTACAGAACCGGATTTGGTCGGTGAACGCCGCGGCGTCAGCGCTCCAAAGACCGCGGTCGAATGGTGATTCGCTGCCGTTGCCGACTCGGTGATAGTTGAGAACGAGCACACCGGACCACTGCATCGCGTGCCCGAGGAGGGCACGCAAGCCGCTTCGGCACAAGAGGCTGGTAGCGATCGCTCTCTTCATAAGGTCAACTTCTCTTCATGACTCGCGGCCTTTTACGAACCACGCGTCCGACGAGTTGGATGAGGCGGTAGCTGGCTGCCCTCAAAGTCGGCCGCCATATCCTTATCCCGACTAGTTGGTTCTCGCGCGTCGCCAGCCTTAGCTTGTAGGATGAGGAACCGCGAAGGAAGTCATAAGCTGTCACACCGCGCTCCGTGAGCGCCCGCATCAAAAGCAGGTGGGCCAAGTTCCCAGGGCTTCGAAGCGGCCCATCGATCTCCAGGCGCACGCCTGACTGGTAGAAGTCGAATTTCTGTCCCGTTACGAACCCATACAGAACAGCCACCGGATCTTCCCCAAGGGACAGTCGGGCGAGAACCGCCCTTCCACTCGGGAGCCACTCCGCGACGAGGTTGCGGTGAAATTCGACGAACCGCGGGGCCGCGAATGCTCCTGGTTTCCCGTCTGAGGTCCAGCGTTCCTGGTGCAATTTAACCAGAAGGTTAAATACGCTAGTCGCTTGCTCTACACCAATTAGCTCGAGGTGCGCCCCGGCTCGCTCTCCCTCTCGCAAGAGCCGGCGGGCTTGCTGGCGGCTGTTCGAGGATAGTCGCGCAAGATAGGCCTCGAACCCTCCCTCCAGGTCTGAAACTGGACAACCGCCCCGCGAAAATGAACGAATGGTATCGGGAATGGTCTGGGCTCGCAACAACGGTGAGTCTTCCGCTAGGTCCAGGAATTCCAAGCGATCCCACGCCATGCGACCAACTTCAGACCAGATGGAATCCACGCAGATCGCTTCTTCGCCACGCAGACAAAGGAGGTTCAGGTAATCCGGGCAAGTTTCTTCATGCTCTGCCTCTCCAGTGGAGATAAACCTGAGATGACGACCACCGAGGGCACCGCCCGGGCCGCGGTTTCTGTATAGCGGGATGGCCCCTACCATACGTGAACCTCGCCAAACGGTCACAATACGTAGACCTCCAACGCCGTAAAGTGAGCCGTACACTCGCCACCAAGCGCGGAGCCATACGAAATCGAGAGCTGTAGATGAATATGGGCTCAACGCATAGAGTGCGTTCCAATCATCGCGGATTGCGTCCCATTCCGTTTCGTCATGAATAACTCGGGTTGTTATGTCTGCTGGCATTTCCAACATTGCGGTCTTTCTGTTCAAACGGTTTGAAACAGGGAGGAGGCCGTACGCTCCAACATTGTTCGCGAACCCAGACAGCACCAGCGGGCGAAGACGGTGAGGAAAGTGACCTGGGCCACAAGGACAAACCCCCCTTTTGCAATTCCCCTTGCTGAGGCTGTGTTGCGCACATCCACATCAATGAAAAATTCGGTAACCCTCTCTCGGCCGAGAACGTGCCGCATCGCGAGCAGAAGGGCTGGATAAAGCTTCTTGCCTCGATATCCTTCTAAGGTATGGAAGTTATACAGGAAGGCTCGTCCTGAAGCCTGGGCTAACTGGATGGGGCCGATAGCCCGGTCTTGGTAAGTGACCCAGCCAAAACTTACGACTCGGCCTCTCACGAGCCAGCCGAAAAACTCATCGCCGTGGGCGAATCGCGGGGCCACCAAGCCAAGAGGCTCGCCAGCCGCATGCATAGCTTCGTTGGCCAAGTCGTGGTCGGCGTCGCTGGCCGTACCCGCAACCCGGGCAAGTGAACACCCCTCAGGGCAAGCCGGGGCGACGTCGCAGTGAGGTGCCCGCAAGACCATCACGCGTGTCCGCCTCGCGAGCCGCCAGAGTACACCTCGAACGATTCGAACCGCCCATGGTGTGCGCGCTCCAGGACCAAACTTACCTTGGACGGAGCTTAAAGTTTCGATCAGCATGAGAATTTTCTGGTCCCCGAGGATTTTGGACGGTCACTTTGCTGCGCAGCTTTCCTGCACAGGTCCAAGAATATTGTTGCTGGTGTTGGCGCGCTCGGCCGCCATCGTTTCCTGCAGACCGGAAGCTACGCCTACGCGCGGTCGCCAACCAATTTCATTTTCTGCGCGGGTACAATCAAATCGCATGGGGGCGAGTGCCGATTTGACGCGGTAAATGGAGAGCGGGACAGTGCGATTTAAAACCTTGGACAAGAGTTCGAAACCGAGCGCCAAACTATAGACGATGGCCACGGGCAAGTGAATAACTTTCGCATTTTTTGCATTTTTCGAGATGTAGTCACGTACGACTTGATTCTGTGTGATCTTCGTTCGGTCCACGATGTGGAAGATTCGGCCATCGAATTTGCTTGTTTCGGCTGCCAGGACAATGGCATCGATCACATCCTCTACGTAAACCAAGGGCAGTTCGCGGGCGCCATCGCCGAGGACGACGAAAAGATTTCCCAGCCTGCGGGCAACTTCGGGTGTGAGCAGCGTCATCCCGGGACCGAACACCCTTCCCGGGCGAAGCAGGACTGCCGGGAGATGCCGATCTCGAACCGCATCGAGAACTATTTTTTCGGCCGCAGTCTTCGCCTGAGTATAGGCTCCTCGTTTTGTGGGGTATGGTTCCACTGGCCAATCCTCTGTTACCACATCGCCGCGCCGCGCGACCGCGGCGTGCAGACAACTGAGCGAACTAATGTAGACGAGACGGGACACACGGTGACGAAGCACACTATCCACAATATTTTGCGTGCCGCAGACGGTGCCACGTTCATGGTCGTGAGTGCTTCCCTGCATGGCCGCGCCCCCGTGGTACACAATCTCCGTTCCGGCAACGGCGCGGTCGACGGCGGCGGGATCTCCCAGATCCCCGAGAAAAACTTCGACGTTGCCATCGTTCATGAACTCCGCCGCCGGCTGCCGCCGAACGAAGATGCGAACACGGTTGCCCTCTTGCAATAGCCGTCGCACCAGATGACGCCCGATTAGGCCATTTGCCCCGGTCACCAGAACCTTGGCGTTTCCTACACTCTGGAATTGGGACCGGAATTTGATTTTCGCGGCGTCGGCTTCCTGGGACACACGGTTCGTCCAATAGACGGTGGAGCGCGCCTGCTCGACCGGCACGGGCATCGGTGCTCCCTTTTGCAACGCGCTATAGAACGCAGCTACCAAAGAGTGAAGACCGTCGTATTGGACAATTTTCTTGGCCGCGAAGCGAGCGACGTTGGCTGGGACCTGAGTACAGATGCTGAGCCCCTCGAGCATTGCCTGCAACGCGCGGGCGGGCGCTTTCGGGAGCGGAAGTTGCCGGGTATGAGTCACCCACATCGCGAAAAGATTCGCCCGAATCACCCCTTTCGTCCCTTGGACGACAAACCAGTTCTGTAGAGGCCGTACATTCCATGAGATCTGGATGTTCGCCGTGCCGCGTTCGCATTGCGCCACCACGCGCCATTCATCAAACAGGAGGTTGGAGTCGCCTCCGTGGATGCCGTGGAAAGCTTTTACGTCTTCGATTGCGCCCAAGAAAGATTCAGCGAGATATAACGCGTGTACACCCTGGTCCAAGAAAGGATAACCGCCATCCTGGTAGTGGATCGGTAGCGGTCCACCGCGGTAAGGGGGGTATTCGCTGCTGCGGAAGTAATCGAAACTGAGCGGAACTCCGATGGCGCCCGAACGGACGAGGCCCAGCGCCTTGGAAACGAAACGGTCATACAACATGGAATGGTTGACGCAAACGGATTTTTGCGCGACCGCGGCGGCGGCGGAGATACGGTCGACCTCTTCCGCATTGATTGCCAGCGGCTTTTCCACCAATACGTGGCATCCGCTCTCGAGCGCCGTAACGGCCAATTGTGCGTGAGTGTTGGGGGGAGTCAGAATATGAATTACGTCAACTCCCTCTTTCATCATAGCTTCCATCGAGGGAAATACTTTCGGGATGTCGAACCGAGCAGCCAGAGCCCTGGCACGAGCGTTGACAACGTCGGCAATTCCCACGATCCGGGCGTTAGACACACGCTGGAGCGCGTGGGCGTGAAACTCGCTTATGTAGCCGGCGCCGACCAATCCTACTCGCAGATGTGTATCTGGAGACATTCAGGTTTCCTTTCGAATCTACTGGGTATCGCAATCAAGTTGTTTCATCTGAGCCAATGCCCTAGGCGAACTCTCACCGCGGGCTAACTCAACTACGAACCGAGCATTCGCAGCCCACGTGTGCCGGCTAAAAACGGCGTCCTTTGCCCGGGCACCGATCCGAAGCCGCAGCCCTGAATCTTCGATAAGCCTGAGGAGAGCTCTTTCTAATGCGGCATAATCCCCATGGGGAAACATCATTCCCGTCGCATTGTCCTCAATCACGTCGCGCATTGGGCCGAGGTCGGGGACTACGCAAGGCTTGCCCATGGCCATGAACTCAAACAGGGCGATCGGAGATCCGAACGCATTGGAATCAGGGAGCACGCAAATATCCATGGCCTCGATGTAGTTGGGCACGTCGTCGCGAGGTACCGGTCCGGGAAGAATTACTTCCCTTTCCATTCCTAGTCGAAACGCAGTCTGCTTCACATTTTCCAGCTCAGGGCCGTCACCCACCAGTAACACTTTTATCTCTGGATGCCGGTCGCGAATGCTCCTCGCCACCTCGATCAATACGTCCAGACGATCCCAGCGATAGAACAATCCCACATGACCGATGAAGATTGAGCCTTCGAGACCCAGGCTTGACCGGAGCGACTGCTCAGGCCTTGGGCTTCGGAATCGATTTGGATCAATGGCATTGGGCAAGACATGTACTGTTTCACTTCTTGCACCACGCCGTTTAGCTTCGTCGGCAAGAACGCGGGAGACGCACAGAATGTGGTTGGCATGGGAGAACATCCACGCGTCGATCCTTCGCGCGAGGCGCTCCAGAATTAAGCCGCGTGCTCGCGTGAATCCGGCGAGCTCATTCACCTCGAGTACGACAGGCCGTTTCAACCAATTCCCCAACAGCACGCCCATGAACATGAAGTAAGCGTGCCTTTCATAGAGCACGGCCTCCGGCTGGCGCCATAGAACCGGCAACAGCCGAAATGGGAGAAACAAGTTGTAAAAAAGCTCGAATACTTCAAACACGAACTGCGGGCACTCGCAGCTTATGTATTTCCACACTCTCTGAAGGCCGTGTGCCCGATCCGCTTTGCGCAAAAAAGGCATCATTCCAGCGGATTTGAGTGGATCCACGCCTGGGGGGGATACGATGGTCACCTCGTGGCCATCTGCTTTCAATGCTTCCACCAGGCTGCAAATGTGCATGGCTTGAGAACTGCGGCCCATAGTGCGATGGTGGTAGATGAATTGCACAGTTCAAAGCCCCGAAAAGTGAGCGACAAGGCGTCGACGACTTTGACGCATCAACGAGAAGGCCTCAGCAATGAGCCGGCGGCCAGCGAGCGTAAAATCCTTCGCACACCTAATTCAGTAGGTGTGGTTTTTTATGCAGTGTGCAGCGTTGGATTGCGAGAGACGCAACGATTGTAAAGGCTCATGTAATCATCGAGCATACGTTCCGGTCGAAAATATTGCTCGTAGCAGTAGCAGGCCAGCCGCCCCATCTTCGGCAGTTCTTGCCTCCGGGCGATCGCGCTGGACAAAGCAGCCGCCATGCCCTCAGGGTCGGACGATGGCACAAGTGTGACCGCGCCCGACAAACGAGCGATCTCGCTCATCCCTCCGACGTCGGTCACCACCGCCGGCAAACCAACCGACATTGCTTCCAGCAGGGACACAGGCAAGCCTTCGGTTACAGAAGTACTCACAAAAAGATCAGCCGCGCGCATGAATGGTGAAACATAAGTCTGTTCACCGAAAAAAGTTACGGAGTCGTTCAGCTCAAGTTCATTGGCGAGCTTCCGGAGGCTGAGATCGAGGGGCCCGCCACCAACGATCCAAAGTTGCAAGTCCTTATGCCGAGCGCGCGTGAGAGCAACCGCACGCAACAGCGTGGCGTGGTCCTTTAGCGGCGCCAAACGGCCAACATAGAGTAAGGTAAATCCATTTTTGGGCCGCGGTACAGCCCGAATATCCGCGGGCCAAGCGCCGTTGTAGATGTGAATGATCTTATCGCGGGAGGCGAACGGAGCCGCCCGCAGATTGGTCCGCGTACTCTCGCAGACTCCGACAATCCAATCGCACCAGCGCGAAGCAAGCGCAAACTTCAACTCACGGCGTAATTGGTAAGGAGGCTTAACTAGTCCATGCCGCGTTACTATAACCGTCTTCACCCCGGCCAGCCGGGCTGGAAGAGCAGCGTAGATAGCCGCAGTTGCATTGTGGCAATGCACCACATCGGGGGCTGAACGCCTGAAGGCTCGGTACAAAGAGCGCATCAGAGAAAAAAACGAGCCAGGAGGGTGGAGCGTAACCTCAAAACCTTCGGCCTGCAGCTCTTCGCCGAGCACACCAAGCCTGTAAAGGCAGTGGACGGACGCAATGTGGCCCCGATTGCGCTGCAATCGGCACAGTGTGGCGGTTAACTTCTCTGCTCCGCCCATTTCCATGCTGTCACCCACGTGCGCGATCCTCATGGGAGAGATTCGCTTCACTTGCGAGTCTGCTGAAGGCGTAGCACGGGCTACTTCCATTACGCTACCCATTGAAATGAAGCCTTTCCGAATCTATCTTGAGGCTTCCGCAACCGCTGGTTGCGGAACCAGAAATTCGATCAAGCGTTTGAACGAGGAACCGACTGGCGTGGGCAGCAATGCAGAAAGTTGCAGCAGGCGCCGGCGATCGTCCTTCTGTAACACCATGAACATCCGGCTCGTCACCAAGAAAACGATCACACCCGCAGGTACCGCAACGCTCAATTTCATGAGGGGGTCGAATGGCATTGCCACAATGCCGAGTACAACGATCGCCATCGCAAGAGTTGCGGCAGAAAGCCTCAGCAAAACGCGCACATCGATTCGGACGGGATAACGAACCAGCACACGGCCCCAGATAGTTAGCGCGGCAAACGATTGGGCGACGCCATTGGCCCAAGCTGCGCCAAGTGCGCCGTGACTTGGAATCAATGCGAGATCAAGGAGCACGTTGATCGCCGCGGCAACGCAGCCCCACTTCAGGATGAACCCCAGGTCTTCGGCCGAATACAGGAGAGTCTGGGCGGGAGTCAGTATCGCCTTTGGAATGCCGAGAAGTGCCACTACTACAAAAACCGGAATGGCTGCCAAATATTGCGGCCCATACATGACCCGTACGAAGGGACCGCCGATGCACGCGAGCCCGATCAATATCGGAAGCGCCCCTAGAAGAACATACGTGGACGACTTCGAAGTCATCCGATATAGACGATCCTTATCGCGTCCGTATTCCGCCATCTGCGTGGCGGAAACCGCATTGGCAAACGTCTGGGGAATCCGCATGAGCCGGTCGGCCACACTAAAACAAACCGAGAAGAAGGCCAGCTGGCGAATATCCGGTTGCAGCAATTTTAGCAAAATGATGTCGGACCGGTCCCAAATCACGATCTGCAAGATCATCAGTCCGGTGCTCAAACCGGAGAAGGAAAACATTCGTTTGCGAATGTCCGCGGGCAGTGGGACCCGGGGGACAGCCTTCATTGACCTAAACACAGGCAGGATCTTTACGGCCAACTCCGCAGTGCGATAGAGGACGACGCCTGCTGCTATGCCTACCAGATCCCAGCCAAGGAGGAGACTTACAGCCACTGCAATTACATAGACGATCGCTCCGACGAAAGCACCTCGCGTATTGAGCGCTGCATCCTCGGCTGCGGTGTTCGCCTGCGAGGGCACGAACGTCACCATGTTGGGCACCATGCTCAATGCGAGCAAAGCCGAACAGATACGATACGCCGGATCTACAAGGATGAAAGCCGCGATCATACCGATGGCGGCCAGGATGCTGGCAATCACCGTTTGTGCCCAAAGGTTGTAAAAGAATACGGCGCGCGCTAGCTCCTTTTTGCCCCCACCGAGAAATTCGCCCATGTACTTGAAAGTTGTGAGCGGGATGCCCAGCGAACCGACCGAGCACGTTATGGAAGTCAGCCAGAATACAAGATTGAAATAACCAAGCCGCGTCGGCCCGATGACTCGCGCAATGACTACGGTCGTTAGCAACGTGCAAACGAGCGTAATCACCACTTCCAAACCCATGAAGATGAAATTGCGCCCAATTACCTTGGCGTTACCGGAGTTGGGTGGTGGCAATCGGAGAGTCAATGTCGTTTAGCCAGTATCGGGATGCAATAAAGCAATTTGATTACCGGCAGGTCCTCAAGGTCCAAGATGAGCGGTTCAGCATCACGATGACATGGCGGGAACCAACCGCGTTTGGATCGCCTGGATCCCCGCCGAGTGGACTCTTCAGTTTTGAAGGCAGAACTGCAATCAGGTGCGGCTTCATCAACACGTACGACGAGACCGGCGGCTCATTCAGGGGGTCCACCCGATAATATTACAGTTGACCACCTGCCGATCGGTGATAAGAGGAGACGACGTCAATGGACACTCCGCGGTCTCGGCAATGACAAAGCTGAATGGTCTCAAGGACTGGAGGAATCTTAAACATTCTACGGGATCACGCTTGGTGCGTCTTGCGACTTGGGGGTGAGCTTCAAGCGTCACCACGCACTTTCGAGCCGAAGAAATAGTTTCCGCGGCACCCTTGAGCACATCAAATTCGCCACCCTCCACGTCAATCTTGATTGCTACGTCGCCGCCACGCACGCCATAACTATCGATAGTGACGACTTCCAAGGGGCCATCGCCAGGAACAAGAAAACGGGCATGATCAGAGTTGTCGTAATCTGGGGCCTCTAGCCGGCCCTTGCCTTTGAAACAACCTACCGCCTTGGTGATCGCTCTCGATGGAACCTGCAGTTGGGACAAATTTAGCTTCATAAATCCCGCAACGTCGGGATTCGGCTCGAAAGCGATGACGCGCGTGACGCGGGAGGTTCGGGAACAGACGAGCGCTGAAAACGTCCCGATATCCGCTCCACAATCGAACAAGACCACGTCAAACAAAGGTTCGAGGAATCGGCAAAATGAATGAATCAGTGGCCTTTCATAATCTTCGATCTCTCGCTGGTCCCAGCAGGTGTCCGCACGATAAAGCGGAACACTGAAACTCACGCCGCGACCCAATTGATATTGCGCGATCACATTGAGCATCCCCAATTGTTCCAAGATTCCCACCAGCCGGTTGCCGCCACGGATCCCCCAGCGGGTCATAGTTTTGGCCAACCTTAAGAAGAGCGGAGCCCGTGTAACGAACTTTGGGTTCGGAGATGAATTCGTGGTTCGCGGCGGTATCCGCTCGGACAGCACGAGATTCGAGCGCCAACGGATTGCCGGTCGGAGATAAGGAATTGTTTTCATCGGAAGTACAATCGAGAGAACTAGAATTTGTCGCGCTACAACAACCTAGTTCTGCGCGAGTTCGGAAATAGTGACGGCCTCGCGATTCTTGCCTAGCGCGGCTTTGATTACACTGGGCAGTGCCTTTAACGCGGCCGCGTTAACGCCGTGATAAAGAATGATGTCTCCAGATGCGAAGCTGGTCCGAGCCAACTGCGCCTCCACATCTCCCGAAGCTGCGCAGTAGTCTTTCAGATCGACGTTCCACATCACTACTTGCTGGCCGACCGCCCAAGCTGGGATGAGGCTGCGAAGTGACAATTTGCCGTGGGGTGGGCGGAAGAGCTTGCATTTCTCTCCCAGGATACGGTCCAAAACCCATCCGGTCATTCCTATCTCTCGAAAGGCACCAGACCAGGAAAGCTTATTGAAGTACGGATGGCTGTAAGAGTGGCTCCCGACGTCGTGCCCCTCTTTCTTCATTCGCAGAACGATTTCCGGATATTGCTCGGCGGCTCCTCCCACTACAAAAAATGTGGCCTTCACCGCGTAATCTCGAAAGATGTCCAATATCCGCGGGGTGTTGATAGGATCGGGTCCGTCATCGATTGTTAAGGCAATCTGGGCTTTGTTCCGATTCCCATGCACAAGTAATTGCCGGCCAGGAACGGCGCTAAACAGAGCTTTCTTGACCAGCGCGCGCCCTCCAGCCACTTTCCCGTTCGCACCGTGCGAACCATTTTCGCGCCACAAGTATGTATCGCTATAGTATTTCGCGATGATCTCGTTGGAACCAAGACCAAGACCTTGCTCTTGTTTCGACTGCTCAGACAGCTTCAGCAGCGCCTCTTGCAGCCCTTTCTCATCGCCATCGCGAATGAATACGACTGACCGCTGATCACGAAGGGCTTCCGGAACGCGGACAGCCGTCGTAATTATTGGAATGCGCGAAGACATGGCCTGAAGCACTAGGAGGGGCACCCCGTCCTGAAGCGAAACGAGCACATCGCATGCTTGGAGCGAGTCGCGTGTATTCAATTCATTCGGCACCCACTGAAGGTCCGGACGAAATTCCTGAATCGCAGCTTTAATGGCACGTCTTTGTGTATCGTGTGAGGCGAAGACAATCATCCTGGTGGGTCGGCCAGTATTGCGGAGATTCGAAGATGCGGCCAGCAAGTGATCGAAACTGCCATTGGAGTCCGGGCCAAGCGCTGCACCGACCACAAACTCTTGTGGGTTATGTTGCAATTCACCAGATGAAGCCTCTGATGGACACGGACGTGCCATTGGCGGCTCTGGCTTTGCTACGCTAGCCGAGTCGAACGGAGTTCGGAATGCAGCGAACGACCGTCGCAAACCTTCGGACGTCGGTATCGACTGCCTCCACCCGAGAGAACGTAACTTGGAATTGTCGAAGCGATTTCCGCCCCACTGACTTGCCGCCTTGTACGGCGTCAGGATTGCCGGCAACTGGCCCTTCGAATAGCGATGGTATTTCGACACAAGGTAAGAAAGCATCCGCACGCCGAAGTAGGGCACCGAAATGGATCGAATCTTGGTGACATACTTCTTGTAGGCGCGCAGATATTCACGGCACGTTGGCGGATCATCATCAAGCACATTGTAGATCTGACCCGCAGCGCACTTATGGGTACCGGCAATTACGATTGCTTCAGCACAATTGTCGACGTAACTCAATGGAAGCGGATTATTTCCACCAAAGTGCAATAGCCACTCTCCAATCGTCAACCCAACGCGGTTGGAAAAATGTCCGCCTTCAGGACCATAGATTACTCCCGGGCGCAGAACCACAAGTTCGAAGCCGTTGCGTTGCTGATATTCCCAGAACAGTTGTTCTTGACGGAGTTTCGAAAACGAGTAATGGTCGCGCCACTCGGGATGCGGTTCGAGCATGGTCTGCTCGTTCACCTTCGCCCCCCGGCCGAGGCTAGCTACCCCGTATACACCGAACGAACTTACTAGAACAATGCGCAGCGGCTTGCGATCTCCAACGGCGTCCAACAGATTTCTGGAAGCAACTACCGAATTGAGGAAAAGATCCGCGGCAGTTCCCTTCTTTCCCGCGGCTAGATGGAAAATGAGCTGCACATCATCCACCGCTCGAGCGGCGTCCTCTCGATGCCTCAGGTTACCGACACAATACTCGATACGAGTCTGCGCATCTCGCCCTAACAGAGCTTCTAGCTTGGGAATATCGGCCTGTCGGCGCACATTGCAACGAATATTGGTGTAACCGTGAGCTAAGAGGCGCTTGACCAGCGGTTTCCCCAGAAAGCCCGCGGCACCTGTGACGAGTATCCTCATGCCACTCCCACCGGATATATCTGCGCTGAGATCTCATCCATAATCTGCGATACGCGCAAAATCTCTCGATAAGCGATCGGCACTGGTGTGTCGTGCAGAATGCTTTCGTAGAAAAGCGACAATAATCGGTTCATCCCCGCAAAAAAATGGAACCGCGACCCAGCAAACTCGCGAGCATTTTGCGTGGCTTGCCGCAGAGACTGCCAGCTGGACTTGAACGACGGCAGCAGACGACCGACCGAACTTGGAACCGTCTGTTTTTCTTCCACAAACATGCTGCGAAGCGCAAAATCGATATGAGCTGTGTTTTTGGTGCCGTACACGCGCATAAAATGTCCTACTGGCCGGGCGTGCGAGCTGAAAGTAACGTACGCGGACATCCCACCGGCGATAATCATCACCCGCAGTTCGTCGAGAACGCCATCCGTGCAGTCACCATTTGAATGCCGACGGCGATAGGCACGGGCGATAATTTCCACCTGTTCGTCGGGGAGGAATGGAGTGATTTTATTGATGGCGTGATCGATGATGTTTTGAAATAACTTGCCCGGTAATTGATGCACCCAATGCCGATCGTCGGAGAGTAATGCCTGGCCAAATCCTCCCGCCAGGTCATATCCGTAATAACTTTCGATATGCACTGGGTCTCCTAAATCACCTTTTGCAACGAATTCCTTTAGAGCGAGAGCTGGAGTTTCGAAGTTGTACCAGTAGTTGATCGTCAACTTTCTATTGCTTTGGCGCACACTATCGATGAGCCGCTGCCCGTCTGTTGCGTTCAAGGCAAGTGGTTTCTCTAGAAAAACGTGGCAACCGGCCTCGGCCGCCTTCCCCGCCAGCGCCAAGTGAGAGTGCGGCGGGGTGGCAATATGAATCACATCGAGACGATGCTCGGAAAGCATGCGATCGAAATCCGTGTACTGGTGCGGAACCGAGTAGCGAACTGCCAACTGCTCGGCCAGGATGGGCTCGAGGTCGCAGACCGCCAGGACTCGTGCACAGCCGAGCTTTTGAATTTCCTCGATGTGACTGTCCGCGATTTTCCCGCAGCCAACAATGCCAATATTCAGCATCAGCGAATTCCAATGGCATCGCCGGCGCGATCGATCCTGCCAGTACGCGAAGCGACTACGGGATTGCGGCCTTGCCCAATGGCCTCGATCGCGAGATACATCTGCCACGCAGAAACGAAATGAACAGCACACCCACGCCGGGCCGATTCCTCAACCAACAAGTTGAAAGCTGACTCCAGGACTCCATGCAATAAGGCGGAGGAGTTGCGTTCTTGGGCCCCATGCGTAAACAACTTGACGAAGCTATCAGCTCCAATCCTCGGAGCTAACTCCACCCAACGCCTTACGCGATACGGTGTCGCCACGTTTCCGTATCGAAGTTCGCCAGTTTCGAGCCGTGGAAGCCAACGGTCTCTCCAGCGCATGCCGATAGGCCCAGGGATCATAAGCAGGTCGCCCTCGACGCGACCGCCGGGCTTAACGGGGACGCCATCGTCATACGACTTCGGCCGATCAGGAGTGCCGTTGCAGTAGTAAATCGTATTTACCAAACGAGCTTGCGTTGGAGAATCCCCGGACGGCATAGTGAAATCGGCATAACAACCAAGTTCTCGCAGCACTCGAATCTCATCGTTGAGGCCACACCACTTGCCATCCGGCCGCGAATTGTCCAGGGCCCAGTTTCCGTGGATGAAACCAAAAGTCAATTTCCCATCGCGTTTGCGAAGCAGACCATGCCTGTCATGCAATACGCTGCAAAAACTGCTTATGCGGTCGACAAAGTTCTGGCGGCCTTCGCCATCATGGTGAAGATGGACCTCCACGTCCGCTGTTCCGTCGCGAACCATTTCCGCCAGAGGTTCCAGCAGGCTCGGGTGATATTCCTCTTCCGGAAAGAAAAACGTATATCGAGGCATGTTACCAACAGAGTCAGACTTACATCGCCTTGCAATCGTAGGCCATGCGGTCCGCCATAGGGCCACGCGTGATCGCGCAGTGCTTAAGTCAGCGCGCCGCCACTGGGGTTCGTAATGGTCCGCAATGGTTACCCACATACGCTCAAGCGGGGGCGAGGAACCCTGCGCGATTCGCCGCAGGCGTTGCCGGACGTAGGAGGGGCCCCAAATTTGCGAATTGTGAATTAGTTGCATAGTCGCCGGGTTGATTTGATGCGCACCGAATCAACGGCTCAATACAGTCGTAGCTTTAATCGGCAGCTGCCGTTTTTCACGACGTTGCTGCAATGCTAGCTCACAGACGTAAAGCAGCTCGTCTGCAGCTTCATCCCAACTTCGCCGAAATTGTTCGGAGATGGAATGTTCATCCCAATGCTGGTCCATGGCCTTTTCAATTGCAGTGGCAAGTGTGCGGGAGTCTCTTGGAGGAATTAGAATTCCCGATTCTTCGTTGACTAGTTCGAGGATTCCGCCCACATTCGTTGCAATCACGGGTCGTCCGCAGCTGAGGGCTTCGATGACTACGTTAGGGTACCCCTCGTTGTAGCTGGGCAGCGCGAGCACGCTGGCAGCAGCAAGCCACTCGGCGACCTCCTGTGAAGAACAGGCGCCATTAAGAGTGATTCGATCCCCTAGCTCAAGATGCTTGGCTTTACTTCGCAAATGCTCGCCACCCGGCCCATCCCCGACAAATGCCAATCGCAGGTTTGGACGGCGGCTTACCAGGGACGCAAAGGCTTCGAGCAACTCCTCAATACCCTTGGCGGTATCCAAACGCCCTACGAACAACACCAGTTCTGCCTTGTCGTCAACGGCTAGCCGTGCGCGCGCGGCACTTCTGTCCCTCAAGTGAAACACGGTCGGATTACAGCCATTCCGGATCGTCCGAACCTTGGAGGCACTTATACCCATCTGGATGGCTCGCTGGCGCAGGTGATCGCTCTTGGTTACCACAAATGTCGCCCGCCTCATCGCAAGTCTCGTCAGCCATCGGGAAGCCGGGTCGGCGAAGCGATTCAAGTCTGAGCCGATGGACCCGATGACAGATGGTATGCCGAGCCTCCGCGCTACTGCGACGGTGGCGTATCCCTCAGGGTAGAGCCAGAAGTTGCAAGCCACATCCGGCTTGCACTCACGGAAATATGCCTCCAGGTACTTTGCGCAAACAAAACCGTTAATCCCCCTCGTCAATCCGGGTATCGCAGGGTACTCGAAGTACCGAGCAGCCACCCCAGGAGGAGAATAAGACAAGTCTGGAGGGCGATAGTCGAAATGCGGCTGAAACCATTTCGGGTACCGCGGGAAAGGACAAATAACATTTACATCGGCGCGTTTTGAGAGTGCCAAAACGATCTCAAATTCTGAATGGCCGCGGTACGGTTGCGCCGGGATCGGGAAAATCGGCGTAACTACTGTCACCCTCAGCCTCATCGCATCACCCCACGAGTTCGCAGGTGATCTTGCAAGCGCAGGTTGAGCATTGTTGCGTTCCAATCCGCAATTTGTTGCCCATCCGTTGCAAGCGCAGCAGTGGTCTCAGATGTCCAAATTTTCCAGAGCGGTCCCCGCGTGAACAGGAACTTGTAGAACCCCACAACTACGGCGGCATTCAACATACAAAAGGCGCTCGCTGGACCGGCTAGCCGCATCAAGACTGGAATGCCGCGCCCGGCTCCGAGAACGGCAAGTGCGTAGAAGCCAATCTGTACCGCGAGCGCTCCTGCGTATAGCAGAGAACGGCCTGCCAAAAATGTGCTGGTTACCAGCACTAATACCAGCAGGATTGGCACAAGCAGTCGCATTAGCTTATGCGAGATTAACTCGAACCGTAGACGATTCTGCCGCGACAGCAACCAGGGAGCGAGTTGTATGAGTTGGAAGTTGCCCGCGAGCGTTCGAACCTTGCGATGAAATTCCCCGCGCAAGCTCTTGGGCCAGATGTCATAGACTCGCGCACGAAGGTCTAAAACGGACCGATAGCCCTGGCGAATCACACTCAGAGGCTGCAGCATATCGTCTAGGATGGTTCCGTGCGGCAGCTCGCTTGCCAGTTTGCGGCGGATGGCATAAAACCCGCCGTAAACTCCCAGCGGTGAATCAACTCTAGCCTCGCAGTTGCGAATCCACTGCTCGTATCGCCAGTACAAGCCTCCAATGGCTTTGGAGCCTGCGTCGTGGCCGTCTTCGCGAAGCACCAATTCACCGGCGACACATCCGACTTGCGGATCGGCAAAGTTGCTGATCAAAAGTTGCAGAGCATCGCTCTCGATCCAGGGACGAATGTCAAGAAATAGCAGGATTTCGCCAGTGGCGCGCTGCATTCCCAGGTTCAGCGCCGCCGCCTTGCCTGAATGCTCGGCGCATCGGCTGCACTTGACGTGTGGGTCTCGAATTTCCTTAAGAATGTCGTCCGTGCCATCCGTCGACCCGTCGGATACGATCTCGATTTCAAATCGATCCTTCGGATAATCCAGAGACAGCAGATGCGCGATTTTCTGCCGCAGCAGCGCCGCTCCGTTGTGAACGGCAAGGATGATGCTGACCGTTGGAAGTATCGAACCCTGGCTCTGCGGTCGCGGGTGCAGGCGGCTGCGAAGATAAATCCAAAACGGATATCCTGCATAGGTGTAGAGCAGTAGGAATGCGGCACACCAGAAGACATAGGTTTGGATATGTGTACTGCTCATTTCATCCGCTTTGTGTTGGGAGCGTGCTACTGCCTCAGGAGAGCGCTCGATATGGGTGGAACTGCTCGGCCTGGAGTCTTAGTGAACTTGTGGAAATGAACTGCGGCTCAATTCTCATGGTGGTGCTTGCCACGTTTAATTTTTCGACTTAGATTCTTAGTGGCGGAGACGAACTAGGCAGTAAATCACAAGGATCATCATCGCCTCGAGCGTCACTGTAGACAATATCCAGTGCCCGCGGTCGCGGTCTTTCGATTTGCCGTTTTCGCGATGCAGAGCGATCGTGACGGTGGCCAGTCCCAGAACCAGGTACATCGTTGTGGTGTAGCTGCGCGATAAGAACCATGCGGTCGTCATGAACGACACCAATGCGAGCCGCATCACCACAACCCAGTGGTGCGGTACGGTCGGTGCTTGAGAGACTTCAGACTTTGTCTGGCTTGCGATGGCACTGCCACCAGGCATAGCGGCGAGCGCTTCGCGGGCGTGCGTGTAATTCAAAGCGATAGTTCCACGAGAAGGGGCGGGATCTGTAGCCAGCGCACCGGCGCGGCTGATATAGCTCGCTTCGAAGAGGTCGAGCAGTCCCAAGAATCTGCTTGCCCCTTTTTTCTTTTGCAGTCCAAGAATGCGATTCAGGCCCGTCGTGGTTGTGACGAGTAATGCCAACCACAACGTGCTCCCCAACAATCCAAGCTCTGCAAGACATAGGACGAAAGAATTGTGCGCCGTGATCTCATACAGGTCCGTGAAGGCGTTGAATCCGATTCCGAACAATGGAGCGCTCTTGAACATTTCCAGTCCATTGGCCCACGCTTCCAGCCGGTCCGCGCCGTCCGCCGCTGAGATTCCCCGGCCCCCGGTGAAGTCAAGCGCTAGCATGCCAAAAATGAATATGGCCGCCAGAGCCGTGGACGCCGTCGTACCTATCCTTTTCCGGGCGACCATAAGCGCTACGGCAGCCATGGCGATCAATCCACCCCGGGAATGTGTCAGAAAAGTGGTCCATAGCAGCAGGGCGGCCGGCAAGAGCACGACAAGCGAATTGGTAACGATGCGTCCTCGCCGCCACGCGATAAAGAGAAGCGGAAGCGCGATCAAGAGAATTTGCGCAAGGTCATTCGGATCGCTCAAAAAGCCCGCGCCGCGTATTCGCGTCAATTGCCCAATTACGTCGTCCTGCGGGGAGGAGATATTGGTTCTTAAGATGAACATCTCTCCTTGAAAGCCTGCGTAATATCCACAGAGCGCCTCGACGGAAACAATCAGGCAGGATGCAACTGCGGCCAATGTCACAATCTTTAGCCTTCGAACAGTCGTTACGTTCACGACGATGAAGAAAAAGACTGCGGCGCTCGGTAGGAAGATTCGCCAACTTTCGAGAACTCCGCCAAGCCATCCGTTAGCCACCTCTGACACAGAAATTGCACCTATAAACCCCAGCAGTAGAAATGTCTGTACTGACGATTTCCAAAACTTGTAGGTGGCCATGCTGGGTAACGACGCCAAGACTGTAATCGCTGCGAGGTACATCAAGGCGTGATAGCTGGCCCATGCCTTTCCGAACTGCTCCGGTGAGATGATCGTAACTACGATGTAGAGAATGGTGAGTGCGAATCCCATGGTGTGGCGGCAACTTCTCTTGGCCTATTTAGTCTTGCAAATCCTCTAGCGCGGCTTAACACCTCGTTCCAGACACAAACCGGGAACCGCTAGCGAAGTGAACGGAGCACATGCGTCACTTGGCGCCACGGCCCAGAAGTACAATCTTGATCGTGTGAACGAGGATCAGCAGGTCCAGCCCCACGGACGCGTTCTTTATGTAATAGAGGTCATAACGCAATTTTTCTTTGGCGTCCTCGACCGTGCTTCCATACTTGTAGAGGATCTGAGCCCAACCTGTAATTCCCGGACGGACGGAGTGCCGCAAGTGGTAGTAAGGAATCTCTTGATTCAGTCCTTCGACAAATTCTGGCCGTTCCGGGCGTGGACCGACAAGGCTCATGTCGCCCCTCAACACGTTCCACAATTGCGGAATTTCATCAATCCGCGTCTTGCGAAGAAATTTGCCCACTCGCGTGATTCGAGGATCGTCGTCCTTCGCCCAGGTTGGCCCGGTATCTGCCTCTGCGTCGGAGCGCATCGTGCGAAATTTGTAGCAACGAAAGACCACTCCATCGCGTCCCACGCGGCATTGCGAGTACAACACCCGCCCTCGCGAACTAAGTCTGATGGCGAGAGCGACGAACGGCAGAAGTGGCAGGGTGAGTAGCAAGCCGATAATCGAGATCACCACGGAGACTAATCGCTTGTAAAACAGGAAGAGGCGTGAGGCATGAGAGCCAGGCGCAAATAGCAGCCAACTCAATCGGATGGATTCGATTGGTACTTTTCCAGTAATCGACTCGTAGACATCATTTCCATCTTGAACTTGCACGCCACGATTCTTCAGCGACAACAACAAGTCGACCGGCAATTTCCCCCGGCGCTCCTCTATCGCGACGACGATGCGATCTACACCGCGGATCGGACGACTGACCGCAAGGTTTTCGAAAAAACTGGTCTGCGAGAGCGTTATCGGCAATCTACCACCCTCCTGATTACCAGGATGGTCTCCATTTCCGAGCATCTCCGCACGGCCCGCGATACGAATCCCCAACTCGGGCCGTGATTCGATTTCATGTAAGAGAGATGAAGCTAGCGAGCCCTCGCCCAGAATTACAACGCGCTCCGCAAGCCGCTGCGTGCTATTGATGATCGAAAAGAGTCCCCGCCAGAGCAGCAGTAGCAGCCCGACAAACAGGAACCCGAGGTGGAAAATTCCCCGGCCCAGCTTCACGGGCGGATATAGGTAATAGACGACGCCTAAAGCGAGGTACGCTACGCCCATCACTTGGACGAGGCGAACAGGCGCTTCGCGCCGGTTGCTTACAATCGTGGAATCGTAAAGGTCGAAATAATACATGCAGGTAAGTAAGGCAACCGCTACAAATAGAATTTTCAGAGCGCCGTATTGATACGTCAGCATAAAGCTAGCTTCACCGGCGCCCAACCGCGCGAGAGCGGACGCGACAAGGGCGAGAGAGATCAAGCAGGCTTCTGAAATTCCGAGGAGAAGCATGCGCCTCGGAACGTAGGCATGTAAGAGACGGATCAAAAGACACTCCAAGTTTTGAGGGACAGGCGGGAGTAACGGCTTCTGTGACTGGCTGAAGCTAATAGTTTATTTGTGCCCTCCATTTCTACGCCGTCGGACAATAGCCCCCCCAATCAACAGGGCTGCCCCAACCAACAATGCTGTAGCGGGCTCCGGGACTGGCGCTGGCCCTGGATCAATGGGAGTTGCGGGAGGATTGAAAGCTTGCATTGGATCCTGTTTCGGGCAGCCCCAACTCAATAACGCTGCGAGCAGAGAAAGACCGAGAAGCCATTTCCTCGCACGCATTTTCAATCCCTGTCTTGAGACGGTCCAAGGGAGATGTGAAGTAAACAGCCAATTTGTGTTTCTCATGGGCATACCATCCTTCTATCTTTCTGCAATTACTTTGATTCGAAGCTGAACTTTGCTTTCCGCTCGACCTCGAGAGCAGGTTGAGTGTCGCTTCATCCGGGGGAAAATTCTCTCCTGCCGGACAATCGAAATGAAATGTCAGCTCACGCGTGCATCTAGACAGTCAAGCCGGTTAATTGGGCAGGAATTCGTCGACTTTGGTGTAGACGTGATGCGCGAAATCCACCGCGCGCGCTTGAGCGGTCTCTTCTCCATCAGAGGCGGTTGTCCAGATGCGGATCATTGCCCCGTCGGTGGGTCTGTTCTTCAATCCATCGGCAATCAGCAAGTACTTAACAAAGAATTCGCTCGCCGCGATCCGTCCATGTGACTGGTACCAATACAGAACCATATCTCGCTTCGCTCCCTGTGCCACCAGGTATCCGTTCACAACAACGGGAAATCCGTTCACCGAACCAATTTGGACCTGGGTTGAATGGACTGGCTCCCATCCGGAGCCAGGTAGACAATTCTTGGGAGAGTGAATCTTGTCGCCCGAGCGTTGATCTTTGTAATATCCGATATAGAGTTCGACTGGAAGGGCGCTTCCGAGATACACCCGATTGATATAGTCATCGGCCCCGATCGCCTTCACCACTTGCTTCTCAAACGGACGATCCTCACTGTGCGAATAGCCGATTGCCGAGGGGAATTCGCCCAATGGCTTTTGCAACCCGGCGGCTTCCTTCGGCCTGAAACCGTGTGTCGCGAAGATTCCTCCCACCAGCACAAGCGCGGCAACGGCGACTCGCAGGTACGTCATGGATAGACTTCCGATGGATTTTGGTGTCTCAAGCGCAGCCCAAGAGTCTTGTGAATGAGCAGGATCGACAGAAAGGCTAGCGCGAAGAAACCGATACCAAGTGCCAAATGGACCGCGCCAGAATCCACGCTTGGTCCGAAGTAGTAACTCAGCACGCCCGTGGCAACGAGGCGTAGTCCGTTTGTCAAAATCGCAATGGGAATGCTCGCGACGGCCAGCACACTGCGTTTCCACGTGCTCGGCTCGGCCAAGTACCCGTAGGCGACCACTGCAGCCAGCAAAGAAAGCAGAGAGCGAATCCCGCTGCATGCTTCGACGACGTTAAGCGTGCAGTTCGGGAGTACCAGCAGATTCCCTTCCCGCACTGTGTGAATACCGAGCGCGACCAGACCTGTCGCACCCAATCGCGAGGCCCACAACTGAAGAGGAAGCGTCAACTGGTAATAGATGATTGCCGGCAAAGGGATCATGAACAGTAGATAACTCAATGGAAACGAAATAGACCGCAACGCCCGGCTGCCGGCCAGACACAGGACGATTCCACTGATCAAGATCACCAAGGACAACCGGGCCAGGAATAACTCCCCACCGAGCATTCCAAGAACTCGCAGCGCTATCGCGAATAGCATCACCGCAAAACCAAAATTATTGGCGCGGAAAGAAAGCGCGCGCCATCGATCGCGCTGGCTCCATAAAACATACGCCGCAAACACTGGAACGAAGAATCCGTGCCCATAATTTGGATCGTTCCACCATTGACGCGCCAGCGAACCAAGTACTGGCGCATACATGATCACCACCAATGTTCCTAACGATAAAGCCGCGACCCATCTACTCGTTCTCGACATTTCCGCGGATGGATTGCTCTCCCATATTTTGTCGTTAACCTTTGACCTGTCGTTTCCCTGACTCTTGATGGAAAGGGTAAGCTCCGGATCGCCAGGGAGGAAACCACCCCTCACACCCAGCCACACGACGTAGTTAACCAGCGGAAGTATTGAGTACGCCATCTAATTCGATCCAGTCAGACAGTCGAAAACGAATCCTTGATAAATCTATTGCGAGGCAGAGGGGCTCTTTACGATGAAAGAGGCTGCGAACATCGCCGTGGGAAGTTAGGCCTGCTGAGCGAAGGCTCCAGCTCGCGACCGACCCGCTCGAAGCTATCTTCCATTCTTCGAACTTTTTTCTCCGTATTTTCGGGCACCATAATATTGCCCGTGGTAATCGACCTGATCGAATTCAGAAGCCTCATTAACTACCACGCCGATCAAGTTCGGATTGTCGAGAGACTGTAGCCCGTTCTTCAGGGCCTTAAGCGGGGCCACACCCTCCCGGACCACGAGGAGTGTGCCGTCCACCAATCTCGACCACAGGTTGGCATCAATGACCGGCAGCATGGGAGTGGAATCAACCACGATCCAATCAAATCGACCTTCAAACTGCGCAAAGGCTTCCGCAAGTTGTGTCGAACGCAAAATCTCTGAGGGTCGGTCGCAGGCCTTCCCGGCTGGCAGGAGGCATAACGTCGTCCCAGTGAACCGTACCAGGAAGCGCGCGAGGTCTTGGTTTCGCCCGGTCCACCAGTCGCTCAACCCTGGCATTTCTTTCAAGCCAAACATCGACGCCAACGTTGGTCTGTGCAAGTCTCCTTCAATCAGCAAAGTCTTTGATCCGGAATACTTGGCCAGTGTCACTGCAAGATTCGAGGCCACAAAGGATTTGCCCTCGTTGATCACGCTACTCGTCACTTGCAGAGATTTCAGCTCGTGTTGCCTGCGCATTACATCTAGCCGGACGGCAAGAGCTCGAAATTTTTCCGCTCCCAGACTATTGGGTTCACTCCACGCAACCAAACGCGATGTCGGAGCAGGTTGCACCATCACCGTCCGAGTCTTATCGTTCTCAACTACCTTATTAATCTCGACCGTTCCTGTGAAACCGGCCCCCTCCGACTTCGCAGTGCCCAGCATATCCGCCGTTTCCGGGGACTCAGGTGAGGCTAGTTCAGCAGGAACCATGTCCATCGGGACAATGTCCGGCTTGCTTTGTCGAATTGTTGCTCTGCTGAATCCTTCAAATAACTGGCTCATTGTTTTCCATTCCTGATTCTGAGTTGCCTTCCCTTCAAGAAACGCCCCAGCTCATGCCGGCTAACAAATCGCTCGGGCATTCATTCGGGAAGGGTATCGCATCAAGGTCGTGACTCTTCAAGCCGTCCGCTGCTCAGCCGTTGTAATACGTGTACAGGTTGCCGGTGAAAATCAATAATGCCACTACCGCCACAACTCCAAACTCGACGTACCGTGCGATAACCCGAGAATGGTCCTCTTGAGGCGTGCTTAAGCGAGGGATGCCAACCAGCATACGAGCAGGAAGAATTCCCTCCAGATCTTTCTCCTGCCGGAAGCGCACGTCAGTCAATTCAAGAAAAGTGGCAAAACCCAAGCCGAGAACGGTTCCCATGGCCAATCCGACAAGACTGATCAGGAAACGATTTGGGGCCGAAGGCTTGTCCGGCAACTTTGGCGGGTCGATGATGTGAAACTGTTGACCCTGCTGTTGCTGTCCGAGGCTCGTGGCAAGCTGCGACTGCGTTTGCTTCTGGAGAAGCGAGTTGTAATTGAACTTGGCTTCCTCATACCCGCGCGATACCACCGACAGTTCTTGCTCAGTTTCCGGAGTCAAATTCAGCCGGGCTTGATACGCGGCAGTTTGCAACTCAAGTTCCTTTGCGTTCTGTTGCTCGTTCTGAATTTCCAACTGATTGGCCTTAAGCTGGCTCTGCAGCTGCATGATTGCAGTCGGTGAGCCGCGCTGCACTCCCTCTGCAACCGAGAAATCTATCGCGCTTGTGGATTTGCCGCTCTGTTGATGGGAAGCGATTTCGGCCTCGTTCTGCTTCTTCAGGGCTTCGGTCTTGGCTATCTTGTCTTTGAGCGCTACGATGTCTGGATGGTCGTCCGTGTAGCGGGTGCGCAAGTTTTGGATCTGAAGGCGCAAATCCTGCAACACTTTGTCTAATGCCTGCGTTGATATCACGCTTGAGTCTCCACCCAGACTTGCTTGCGCCGACTGATATTGCTGCAGCAATGATTCCAGATAGATCTTCTGTTGCTTCGACGTGTCCAACGCGTGTTGAGTGCTCGCCAATTGTGCCTGCAGACCTGCCAGAATTTGCACGTTGCTTTGTAACTGGCCCGGCAAGTTCCCGGCATGTTTGGCTTTAAACGCTGACACGGCGGCTTCCTGTTCTTCCATTTTAATGCGCGCGTCCGCCAGCTCGCTGTCCAGGAAGGCCGTCGTATTTTCGGAAAGCTGTCGCTGCGCCCTCACATTTTCGTTGATGAACAAAGACGTTAGTTCCCTATTCACCTGCTGCGCCAGCTCGGGCGTATCGGCCGAATAATGAATCTTGAAAGTAAAGAACTCACCCCGGTATCCTGGCGCGCCCACCAGCTCAATCTTGATGTCGCCCCGCATTTGATCGACTGGATCCTTGGGCTTGAAAAAACCGCTGAGCCGGGGAGGCGTTGCATACAGTTTAAAGCGGTCTATAATCCCTTCCAGGCTTCCATAGCTCAGAACCTTTTGCGTTGTGCTTTGCAGTCGGTTTTGCAGATTCACGTTCACGTTTTCCATGACGTAAATATCGGACACTTTTTCCTGCTCCGCGGAGATCAGCGCATCGGACGTGTACGTGGTCGGCAAGAGCCAGCTCACCCCCCATACCGCCAGCCAGATCAGAAACAGCGGAAGCACTATCCACCAGCGCCGCCTCCCTACTATGGCCAGATACTCTTGCCATCCCCGTGGAACTGCCTCGTCTGCTCTCTCGGACATTGCCAGCCTCTCTCTGAATGTCTTGCAAGTTGCCTATCGGAATAAGATCGGACGCAGGCCAAAATTGAAACCTGCGGAAATCTCGTGACTAATGAAGTTGCCTCCACAATTCGGGGTCGAGCAGGTGGTGCTGTTCATGGCCTGCAACCGTGCGCCATAGCTAATAAATAAGTCTGTTGTAGGCCGTATTTGATGATTGAATTTCACCACGGCATACCAGGAGTTATAGTTTTGTGTAATCGAGGGAGTGGCAATCGGTATCAGGCTTGCGTTAGTTGCGTACCCAATTGAGGCAGAGGCTTGCCATCTCGGCCTCAGTGTTCGCTCTATCGTCGCCTCTACCTGCCCCGTTTGCGCCCCGACCAGCACCCCGCTTCCTCCCGTCACGAGACGATCAACACTGAGGGTAAGCGTCGTGCGGTCCCACTTATAATTCAACGTGCTATCCAGCGCCCAGGAAAGGTTGTTCGCGTTGCCTGTAAACACGCCTCGCAGCATTATCAGGCTAGGGCCGGCGGCAAGTTGGAAACTCAGTCTTCCAGTCACATATCGCGCATACCCAAGCTTCACCACGTGGTTCTCCGTCGTCTGGGGAAACTCGGGATACCGGAAGTCATCGAATGTGTAGATCACCGCGATGGTGCTCTGCGGACTAACGGAGTAGTTGTAACCGGTTTGAAATAACGCGTCGGCGCTGTTGATGAAGCCCACGCCAAAAAACTTCAATGTGCCGTAAGAACCGGCAGCAGTCCACGAAGCTCTTGGGCTAACCTTGTATTCGATCTGCGAAACTACCGTATTACTCAGTCGGGGGACCATTATCGTGGGTATTGTCTGGTTGGGACCCAAAATCGAATTCAGAAAGCTGCCGGGCCCGAACGAAGATCCGCCGTTGAGAAATTCCAGACCTCCGATGCCTCCAAATCCAAAAGGTGATTCTGAGAGAAAGCTGACTTCATCGCCCACCAACAGAGACCAGCGTTGCCATTTGTAGTTGTAGGAGAACTTCAGGTCTTGAATAGCCGAGTTTTGATACGACGATAAGATTCCTCCACCCGCATAGTGCACAAGCAGCTCGGAACGGTTTGTCACGTGGTTAAAATCCAGCATGCCCACCAGATAGTTGAAAACTGTTGGCTGAACAAAACCTGCCGCGGAAGAACTCGTGGCCAGCTGTGACATCGCGCTAAAGCTCGGCACGAGGGAATTTGGGGCGCCGAGAGTAGGACCTAGGGTTGGTGCCTGCACTCCACTGAGTGGGCGATCGTTCCCCGCCAACTGGACCTGCTCAGTTGCCGCCCCCATGGGGGAGTTTAGAGCCAAGACGCTAGTGCTCCCGGCCGGCAGGGGTGCTAGATAAGGTGCGGCCGGCTGATCACGTGGATCGGTCTTGGGTGGGGCTGTTTCTGTTTCTTGCGCCTGGATTACCGGCGCACACAAAAACACCGCAAGAAGCATCCATTCCCGAATGTGCATCAGTTTTGCCATGTTCTTCCCTACGGCACCACAATCGTATCGCCAGGTTTAAGATGAATATTTTGCTCCGTCTTGCGCCCGCTACTCACTTCCTTGTAGTTCATGGGGAATATTTTGTCCGCCCCATTTTCTTTGCGCATTACGTGGATCTTTTTCACATTTGCGTAGGGCGTGAATCCACCGGCAATCGACAGTGCCTGCATCACCGTCATGTCGGGCACCAACGGATAAGCTCCTCCGCGAGTTACTTGTCCCAGAATGTAAATCCGCTGGCTGCTCATCTGCGCCACAATCACCGTTACCTGTGGATGTACAATTGTAGTGCGTAACTTTTCGACGATCTCAGCGCCTAATTGTGTGGGCGTCAAACCCGCGGCCTGCACGTCGTTTAGCAATGGCAGAGAAATCTTGCCATCCCTGCGCACCGGCACCGTGCGGGAGATCTCTGGCTCCTTCCACACGTCGATTGTCAGGACATCCTCGGGAGCGATCGAGTAGTTGGGATCGTCCGTCGCTGGTTTCGTTTGCGGCTTAATATCACTTGCGGTCAGGACCTTGGCGCTTTCGCTCTTGATGTCCTTTCGCGCCTGTCCTTGAACCGGCACGGAAATCGAAAACGACACCAACGAAAGTACGGCCGTTAGACTCAACCACTTTTTCATGGCTTCCTCGCTTGCGAGTGTCGCTTCAACTCAGTGGCTTGCATCCCAATCTGCTTCCGTTTGTTAAGCATTGCCGTTTTGCTAATCCAGGTTGATAGTCCGTAGACGCGAACTCGCTCTTTCCTGCACGCACGCAAATAATCCCCGCTTATCAAGACAACGAATCCGGTCGCGATGTGCTCTCGCACGAGCGCTATGCGCTCTCGGTCGCCGCGCGTCTCATCCTTTACGCCAAAGCGATGGCTTCGCGGTCCAGTGTGTGTCGCGAACCGCCTGCATATCCTGTGTGCGAATCCCTTACTCGCGGAGCCTTTACCGCCTCGACCTGGAATGCTTCAACTTCCATCGCGGCTGCTGTCCCCAGTATTTCCACCGACAGCACCAGCCGCGAGATATTCTTCTTTCGCACCAATATCCCCTCGATACCGGCCAAGGGACCGCATTTGATCCTCACCCGCGTCCCGCATTTAAGGAACGGATGCGACTCCATCCGTGTGCCGCTTTCCACAACTCGTCGAATCGCTCCGATCTCGACATCCGGAATCGCTGCGGGCTGGCCTCCACTAGAAACCAGACCATAGATGCCAGGTGTGGTGACCAGTTGGAGCCGGCGCTCGATGCCGCCTTTGAGAAATACGTAACAAGGGAACAGAGGCAACGAGAGTGCCTTGCTCCGATCCTTCCATTTGTGAGTGGTTGCGTACAGCGGAAGAAACGTCTCAAATCCTTTACTGGTGAGAATCTGATCCACCATCTTCTCATGCTGATGGCGCGTATAGATTGCATACCAGGGAGACTCACTTCGCTGGCTATCCGGCAAGGCTATGGACTCAAAAGGCATACAGCTCCCGCTATGTGACTTACAGTTTCTTTCCCTGTAAGCCATTAATTTGATTTAACTTACGGCCAACTTCAGCTGGGAAAACGTTGCATCTTCCATTGCCGGCCGCAATTTCGTTGGCACATTCACACTGCCAATTTCTGTCGGAGATCTATCCTCGATTGCCTTTCGGACGATCTCTTCAATATTCGATCGCGAAGCCACCCGTCAGCATTCCGCGTTCAGCGGGGGATTCTTCGACTCGAAGGACTTCACCCTCCACCTCGACCGGTAGTCGCCCGATCTCATCGGGGATTCCTTCGAGATCAATCTTGAGCACAACATTTGCACCGACTGGCGGACACATCGACGCAAAAACAAACGCGCCGTGCTCACTCAGGTCACGACTGCGGCCCTCGCCCTGTCGTGGCTCCCCAGTCCCATTCGTCCACCAAAACGTCACTGCTGTCTGCATTAGGAACCGAAGGGTCCGTCTGGCTGGGCGTGCGAGATGCAACCATCACCTCCACCAATCTGTCTAGACACACCTTGGGCGCGCGGACTCGAACGGACAAGAGAAGGAAAGTCATCTGGATATTCCTTGAGGTGTCTGGAGATGATGTCCGGCCAGTATTAGGTACAACTGTACCTAGGCCATCACCATGCGTCGAGGTGCTTGGTTTCGCGATCGTCCGGTCAGCAACCACACTTGGCGCTGCGGAAAATATGCGGAACCCAAGACTTACTCGACATACGTAACGCTCAGGATAATAGTTTTGGATGGTGTATTTATGGGCAGGCACGCGAAACCCAGTTAGCTGTTACTTTCTACGTTATGCTATTCTCGCTATCACACATGAACTGTTGTCGAAACCCACTGCTGGCGACCGCTCATAATCGGAGAGGACAGATACTTCAAGCTCTCTCGGCAGGTTGTATTCAGGAAACTCGCCTTGCGGACACAGTCTGACTTGTACCTATAAGCGACACTTCCATGGCAGCCGCTGGATTCTGGTGTTCCTGACTCTCTCTCCGTTCAATGGCGTAAAGAGCCAACTCCAACCGGTTCGAAGTTCCCACTTTGTTGAAAATCCGGAACAAATAGTTCCGCACCGTGTGCTCACTCAGTTTGAGTTCGTGGGAGATGTCGCGGTTGGTCATGCCTTCGGCTACCAGGTGCACAACGCCTTCTTCCCTTTTTGTGAGCAAGCCTGTTCCCCGCAGGGAAATCGATCTGCCCGGCAGAGCCGGGCCTAGCGCATCAATTACAAAGTGCAACTCTTTGCTGCTCGCCCACACTTGCCCCTTGTGCACGGCATGGATGCATTTGCACAAAAGCTCTGACGATTGATCCCGGGAGAATATGCCGCTGGCGCCCGCTCGGAACGCCTCCACAACCATCGCAGGTTTGTTCGAATCGAGAATTATGATGACGTTCGGCTTGGGGGACGAAGCCAGTATCTCTCGCGTAATATCAAAACCGGCCAAAGCCTCTTCTTCTAAGCGCGCACCGATGAGTGCAATGTCGGCCTCATTCTCTTCGAGACCTTCGCGAATTCCTGCCGCGTCTGTCGCAAAGCCAACTACTCTGGTCCGATAGCGGCCACGTCTTACTGCCGCCGCGATCAATTGACAGCTAAGTTGACTGCCGTCGGCGATAAACACTCTCACCGTGCCCGTGCGTGCCGAAGATTTCGACAACTTTTTGCTCCTGCGCGTGATTTCCGCGGTCCCGAGATTCATACCACGCTCCAGCTTGTTGAAAGTCTTAAGATCGCCGCCCCACAGCAGTCGTGTTCCGATAGCGAGAATGTCCTAGTTCTCCTAAGTGACTGTCAAGACTGCCAAATATTCGGCAGTCGCCGCTCCTTCTGTTCACCGTGCACCACATTCTTCATTTTTTCTAATCTGCGCGCTGTCCCCTTTTATACAACCGCGTGAAATGTTCCTTTTTATGCACTTCTGTATGACCTCTTCTCGAGATGGCTTTTCCCCTTGATAGGGAGGCAGAGAAACTAAACAACAATTGAGATGTGGACGGCCTCATCCTGGTTTTCGGAGGAGGCTTGTTTTCCCGGAGCACAATCTGGCAAAGCGGAAGAAGAGGATGTCGAACGCAAGAACAACAATAAAATCTCTGCTGAAGATCCCACGACATTGTACGAAACCTTGCTACAAAATCACCAGCTCGCTACACTCCCTGGAAACGCCACAGGGTTACATTTCAAATTAATTTCCCTACTCTAAGAACAGTCCGCAGCGTTTTTAAGTCTGTTAATTACGTGAGCTGAATCTTACAGTCGTGCGCACTAAGAAGTCCTCCGCGCATTTCTGCCAGGGTTAAGCTCCCAGACCAGGCTCCAGCTTTCGATTCTCGCGCGCAATTTCTTGAGTACACTCCGCAATTTGATCATCAATGTTTTTAATCTCGAGAGCCAGGCGGAGATCATTCGGACATTTCTCGTATCTCTTGAACAGTGGAAATCTTCTATCCTTGAGATCGTCGCGCTTTCGCTTCCAAACACCGGCGAGGGCCATCATTGAAGCTACCTCAACAATTAGTCTCCGCCCGTCAAAAATTGCCTGTCTGTCCAATTTTGAACATTCTGTTGTCTGGTCCGATTCCCTTCACACTCGCGTTTCCACTACCGCAAGCCGAGATCACTTGGTATTTTCGGATGTTCATCCTGTACCGCCAGCAGGTTATGGCAGGCAGTGCAATCGTTGGAAATCGTCCGACCGTCAGCACTGGTATGCGATCCGTCGTGGCATCGGAAGCAGCCCGGGAAGTCATTGTGACCAAGATGGTTTGGATTCACTCCCCAGCTCATCTTCATGAAACGGAAGTCTACTGCAAACCGGTACTGGCTTATTCCCGACGATAAATCCTGAAGTAAGAACTGTTCAGCGCCCTGAGGAAGAGTCGTGTAGGAGGGACCAACATTCGTATTGGGGCTGTACCCCAGTCGGAACCGGATCTTTGCGTCTGGCAACACGGCTAATCCGTAATTCTGCATGTTTCTGCGAGTGTTAAAGTAATGCGGAGACATGGCCACAACTTACGTGCTCAATACGGTTGATGGTGCGTTCACAACCGGGTTGAACCCAGCCGAAGCATTCGATGGTGGAGCCGCTGGATTAAACGGATTCGCCAGTGTTGAGTAATCCCAGAAATTCTCGTCGTGCCGGAACAAGCCGACAACCATGTACCACTTGTTTCTGTTAATCCCCAAAACGCTGCCGACGCGACTCTGGAGGTCACCCAGAGGATGTCGAACTGTGAGAATTACCAGTTGCTAGGAAAACTCGCTGCTCATTAGACTCTTGACGGTACTTTGTACTGTGCCGACACCTCTCAAAACTGCACTGACCCGCCGCCAAAAGTTCTTAATTGGGAAGTTTTCGCCTGCGATGCTCTTCCTGTCCTTTAAAACCTTTTTTGAGTTTGGCTGGGCTAGTGTAGTGACGATTAGGGACATAACGTGCCATTCATCAGTGGAGCATTGCAATCGAGAACTGATCTCTAATTAAGCCAGCAGATGCTGAAAAGCCAGCGAACATGATCATCGCGGATCGCTTAAGAAACATTCGAGAGATGAAGAAACTGTCGCAAGGAGAATTGGCGAAACGAACCGGTCTACTCCGCGGTTACCTTTCGCGAGTAGAGAATGGGCACACGATGCCTACGATTGGGACGCTGGAGAAGATCGCTCGTGCGTTTGAAATCCCCATGTACCAGCTTTTCTACGAGGAGGAGAAATCGCCTGAACGAACTGCTATCGCAAGAGGCAGAGTTCACAAGCCTGAATGGGAAAGCACGGGAAAAGAGGCACGTTTCCTGCGTGAACTCCGGAGGTGCTTAGGAAAAATGCACGAACGTGACAGACAAATCCTGCTGCGGTTCGCCGCAACGGTCAGCCAGCTCAGGAGAAAGCGCCGCTAATGACGTGAGAACTCTGCGACCCTGTCTTTTCATCAGGACTCGCTTTGAAAGCATCGTAGAAGATCCGGTCATCCGATTTCGCGGCTTTTTCTTCTACTTCTACCATAAGCACCTCGGGTGAAATAGGAGGCCTTGCGAGTGTGAATTCCGTCGACCGCGTTATTTACGTTATGCAGCAAAGGCGTCGAGCAAGTGGTCCTTCAGGTTTCGACAGTGCGCCGACTAGAAGTCTAGAGGCAAGCAACACGAGTCCCTTGTCGTTGCACTCAACTCAAATACAGTTCGATGATAATAGCCGACGCCAACAATCAGGTGAAGATCTGCAGTGTTGGGGTCGTTCCCGTTGGGACGCAGGTGAGGAGTTGCAGCAAGGGTGAAATGTCGTTAAACGAGAGCAAGACAGCAAGACAGTAACCTGCCCGGTCACAGCCAACCTGCAAGAAATGACAGTGGCTACATAACCCACTAATAGTTAGGATTTCGGTTTTTCAGGAGACTCGAGTAGGTCGTAAGCGAAAATCGGGGTTCAGGGCATTCGTAGAATTGCGGACTCCGGAGCCTGAGGATATTTAGTCGTCTGAAGAGAGCGCCGAGGCGCCATTCCTGTCGAGGTTCGGAAAGAATGTAAAACCCGATAGAAATAATCATGGGTGCGTATAAGACTTGTGCTCATGCTTGACCTTTTCGCTCTTTTCGGGCTGTTTGATCCGATCTCACGGAACTTACCACATGGGGAAAAACCTGCGTACGGGAAAACCAGTCAGAGTCTTTATTGCAGACTCTAGTGCTTTAGAATGTCAGTTAATAGTCAGAGCCCTGCGACAAAGCGGCAAGCCGATTAAGGTGGTGGGTTGTGCAACAGAATCGGCCGAGATCCTCAGAGAACTAGGCAAGAGTTGCCCCAATGTTGCCATCATAAGTGCTGATCTAAGAGACGGGCGCTGCGCTGGCCTTCGGATACTTCGGCAGGCACGTGTTTCTTATCCGCATCTTCGCATCATCGACCTGGTCGAGTCTCCCGAGCGAGCCATGGTCGTTGAAGGGTTTCGGGCAGGAGCTGATGGGGTATTCTCGCGCCTTGAACCCTTTGAGATGCTATGCAAATGCATTTATGCGGTGTACGAGGGCCAAATCTGGGCGAGTAGTGAGGAGCTTCGTTTCATTATCGAAGCGATGGCTCAGGGGGAGAAGCCGCTCATCAAGAATGCCAACGGGACAAGGTTGCTGACGAAGAGGGAAGAAGAGGTGGTGCAATTGGTCGCAGAAGGCCTGACCAACCGTGACATTTCGCGCCAGCTCACTCTGAGAGAACACACAGTTCGCAATTATCTGTTCCGGATTTTCAACAAGCTAGGTACCTCGAATCGGCTGGAATTGGCCCTTTACGTACTCAAACAAAGAACTGAGGATCCAGGCTCAGTTTTTGGCGCGGGGCTTCTCTCGCAGCCTGCTCTGACCTTGAGCAGCACAAAGGCAAACCTTAAGGAGGAAATGCCCCACCGAACCACCAATTGTTAGAAGGTAAAGAACTCCCACATCGCCGGCGCCGTAGCCGCCGCCCCCGGAAGCGTGTGGATGCCCAAGCCTTCCAGCATCAGGCGAAGAACGCTCTCATGCTGATAGAACGTGCTGGACTGATAAGCGGCTTTGGAAAACGCCGGGCTGATGAGACTCGCCACAACGCGGCCTCCCCCGCTCGTATTGTCATTGGCGGATTCGTCGAACACCACGATCAGCAATCCGTCCTTTTGGAACGTGGGGCTCTTGATCAGAGGATCGATGTTGGTTTGCAGCCAGGTATCCGCGGTCGAGAGTGAGCAGTCGTGCGCATCGTCGCATCCGTTCGGTACGATCCAGGTGAGGTTGGGCAAGGTTCCGTTCGATACATCGGTCGCCAACTGCGGAAAGGAGACCAGATTTGCGGTGTTGATGTTGGTCATGTAGGCCAACGGGTCATGACGAACATAGTAGGTCCCGGTCTGCTCCCGGTAATCCTTCCAGGTCTTCCCGGCAAGTTCCACTTCACGCGCAATGTTGTCCGCCGACACCGGGAAGCTCGATGGGGTCTGGCTGTCGTCATTGGTCAGGATTTGTCCCGTCGTTAACATAAAATAGTTGCCGATGGACGGGTGGGTGTTCGCGTAATACTGCGTGGCCAGGCCGTATTGGTTCATCAGGCTGTTCAGGTACGGCATGGCCGTCGTCCCAACCACGCTCGCGTAATTTGTGTTTTCCTCCACTACGATGGCTACGTGACCGAACTGCGGCGTAGCGCTGGTCGTCACCGTGAGCGTAGCGGCGTTGCTGGTTGCACTGCCGGCGGAGTTGCTGACGACCACGGTGAACTGCGCTCCGTTATCCGAACTGGTTGTCGCCGGGGTTGTGTAAGACGACGAAGTCGCCCCGCTGATGGCCGTTCCGTTCTTTCTCCATTGATAGCTCAACGGCGCTGTCCCCGTTGCCGCCACGTTGAATGTGGCCGTCTGCCCCACCGTCACCGTCTGGCTCGCCGGTTGCGTGGTGATCGTCGGCGCCACCGCTGATGCGGTTCCTGTCCCCGTTAGCGATATCGTCTGCGGACTGTTCGGTGCGTTGTCCGTAAGGGTCAGTGCCCCGGTGCGCGTCCCTGCCGCCGTCGGTGTGAATTTCACGCTGATCGTGCAACTGGCTCCCGCAGCTACCGTACTCCCGCAAGTCCCTACACCGGCAAAGCCCAAAGTCTCCGCTTATGCTCGTAGTGAAGGTCACCGTCGTAGTGGTGTTGTTGGTAGCGGTTACTAATTTCCCGGCACTGCTGGTGCCTACAGCCTGGCTTCCAAAGGTCAATGAGGTCGGTGACAGGCCTAAGCCCGCCGCCGAATTCACCGTGAGCGTTGCGGCGTTGCTGGTCGCCTGCCGGCCGAGTTGCTGACGACCACGGTGAACGTCGATCCGTTATCTGCGACTGGTTGTCGCCGGGGTTGTGTAAGCTCGACGAAGTCGCCCCGCGATCGTTGGTTCCGTTCTTTCTCCACTGGTAGCTCAGCGGAGCTGTCCCCGTTGCCACAACCGTGAACGTCGCCGTCTGTCCCACCGTCACCATCTGGTTCACTGGTTGCGTGGTGATCGTCGGCGCTACCGCTGCCGCATTCACCGTCAGCGTTGCTGCGCTGCTAGTTACCGTGCCCGCGGTGTTCGTCACCACCACGCGGAACGTTGATCCACTGTCTGCCGTGGTTGTCACCGGGGTGGTGTAGCTCGCCGCTGTCGCCCCTGTGATGTTCGCGCCGTTTTTCTGCCACTGGTAAGCGAGCGGGGCTGTGCCCGTCGCCACTACCGTGAACGCTGCCGTCTGTCCTGCCGTCACGGTCTGGTTCACTGGTTGCGTGGTGATCGTCGGCGCTACCGCTGCGGCATTCACTGTCAGCGTTGCCGCGCTGCTTGTTACCGTGCCTGCTGTGTTCGTTACGACCACGCGGAACGTTGATCCGCTGTCTGCGGTGGTTGTCACCGGGGTGGTGTAGCTCGCCGCTGTCGCGCCTGAGATGTTCGCGCCGTTCTTCTGCCACTGGTAAGCGAGCGGGGCTGTGCCTGTCGCCACTACCGTGAAGGCCGCCGTCTGTCCTGCCGTCACGGTCTGGTTCACTGGTTGCGTGGTGATCGTCGGCGCTACGGCAGCCGTATTGACCGTGAGCGTTGCTGCGCTGCTTGTTACCGTGCCTGCGGTGTTCGTTACGACCACACGGAACGTTGATCCGCTGTCCGCCGTGGTTGTCACCGGCGTGGTGTAGCTCGCCGCCGTCGCGCCTGCGATGTTCGCACCGTTCCTCTGCCACTGGTAAGCGAGCGGAGCTGTGCCAGTTGCCACTACCGTGAACGCTGCCGTCTGTCCCGCTGTCACGGTCTGGTTCACTGGTTGCGTGGTGATCGTCGGCGCTACCGCTGCGGCATTCACTGTCAACGTTGCTGCGCTGCTAGTTACCGTGCCCGCGGTGTTCGTTACGACCACGCGGAACGTTGACCCGCTGTCTGCGGTGGTTGTCACCGGGGTGGTGTAGCTCGCCGCCGTCGCCCCTGTGATGTTCGCGCCGTTCTTCTGCCACTGGTAACTCAATGGAGCGGTGCCCGTTGCCATAACGTTATACGTGGCCGCCTGTCCCGCCACTACGTCCTGATTCGCTGGCTGTGTAGTGATGGACGGTGCTAATACATGAACGGTTGAGCCTGTTGGTCCGGCGCAGGCCACTAGACCCACCACCATCAACGCGAAATACGACCGCGCCACGAACACTTGAAACACTTGAAAGGGATAAGCAATCGGCTTCCACACTTCCAAATCGAATCCCTCCTTTGAGCATCCATGAATTCAACTATCGCTCTTAGGCCATCTACTGAGGTTCTGATAAAACGGTTGGGTTAAGGGTTGGGTTAAGCGCACTCTAGATGGGCTCTCATATGGCCACAAGGAGCTAAAAGTCGCTTGATTAGAGAAATTTGTACTCAAAAACGCTGAATGACTTCTGTTATCAAGGACTGCTCACTTCAAGCTCCATTCGTGACCTAAGACAAATGCCTTCCAATCAAGGGACATCGGACCTCTTGTGGGCATCGGAGGATGCCCATAGCATTCGTGAGCCAATTCAAACGCCCTGCTCGAGGTGATGGGTGGACGGGCTGCAGCACACCCGAAAGGCCATTCGGTTCCCCTTGGAGGCGCTGACTGTATTTTGGTGGTTGGACAGCGGGGTCGTAAAACGCAGTGAGGGCCGAACACGTGATATCAGCGAGAAAGGAGCATTTGTTCTTGCCAGCACCTGCCCCCCTCAGGGAATCCAGATTGGTTTCAAAGTCTTCCTTCCTGAGGTTTCGGGGTTTGAATGCAGGACTAGGGTGGAAGCTGATGGGCATGTGCTGCGTGTTGAACGGGCCCAAGGGCGCGAGGAATGCGAAGGCTTTGCGATCCTCATGGAGCACATGCTAATACGATAGCGAGCCTTAATTACATTAAACGGTATTGGCTCTACGGTTAATTATTCCGATCGGTTCGGATTATCAGGTTTCGGCGCGCCCTGTGGTGTCCATGTACGACAGAGTGAGTCGCCAAGCATAAAGAGGCATGCGTTCTGTAAGTCACAGGGCGAAGCTATGCATATTTTGCAGCTAGAGCTGAAGACAAGTGCAAAGTGCTATCAGCATTGGTTTCTAGAAGTTTAGGGGGTGTCATGACCGGAGAAAAGCTCAAACTCAATTGGTACGCGGTTTGTACTCGCCACCAACACGAGAAAATTGCGGCTAAAATCTTGGAGTACAAGGAGTTTGAGGTTTTTCTGCCGGTCTACAAGGCGCGTCGAAGATGGCAAGATCGAGTCAAAGAAATCTCAGTTCCACTTTTCCCTGGTTACCTCTTTGTTAAGGCCGGGCGTGAGGGATACCTTCCGATCCTCACAACGCCTGGCGTGTCCAGTATCGTCGGTTGCGGGGGCCACCCGGCCACAATTCCATTTTCAGAGATCGATGGCGTACGTCGAATTGTTCAAAGCACTCTGCGAGTTGAACCTCATCCTTTCTTACGATGTGGTGATCGCGTCCGAGTCAAGTGCGGCCCCATTGCAGGGGTAGAGGGTATATTACTCCGCACGAAGAATGTGGCTCGATTGGTGCTTTCCGTAGAAATGCTTGGGAAATCTGCAGCTGTAGAGGTTGATGCAACCGAAGTCGAGCGCGTGTCCGTGGGAAGGCTCAGGGCAGATCTCGACGTTCAAGTCAATCCCATTCCCACACCGACAAACGGGCAGACAGAAATTTCTCCAGCTTAAGCGACGAATGGAATCAACTTTCTTATCTCAGTTCCTGAAATGCTGCCTTCGCAATTAGCCCACAAATACCATTATGAGGAGCTTTTCCCAATCGGCAGGCAACTGGCTTGTTTTCGCGCATGTGAATCTGCGAGCCTTCACGCGTGGTGGAGCGATTTGATGACCCGGAAAGAACTATTTCGCGAAAATGAGGAATGCGTTTATCTTTCTCTTCCATTGCTACTTGCCATCTTATTCTGTGTGGCAACGACTTTGGGAGGCAATGCAAACCAAAAAAGTGCCGTGTCCATGCGGCTCTCTGAGAAGCCTAATTCTTACGGGCAAGTCTTGGCCACGCACTCGGCCGCTCAGCGCCGTTCCTTGGGTCGTACTTCCTTGCTGAAAGGGTACGATCAAAACTCCTTCGCTTTTGAAGCCAATCAGGGCCAAGCAGATCCACGGGTGAAGTTCCTTTCAAGGGGCCCTGGCCACACCGTGTACCTCACGCAAAACGAAACCGTTGTAGTTCTTCCTCGACTGAAAGGTGAGTCCCCGACTCTCAACCCTGCTCCTGATGCACAGTCTCTCGCTGTGCTGCGGATGCGCTTTGTTGGGGCCAATCGTGCCCCTCATGTAACGGGCTCGGCACAGCTTCCCGGTAGAACGAACTATCTTGTCGGAAATGATCCGAAATACTGGCTGTCCGGGATTCCTACCTATGCCCGGGTGCGCTACCAAGACGTGTACCCCGGCGTCGATGTGGTTTATTACGGAACTCGAGGAAGCCTGGAATATGACCTGATGATTGATCGGGGTGCGGACCCCAGTGTCATCACGATGGACTGCCAGGGGGCAAAGAAAGTGAGCATTGATGCCCAAGGCAATCTTCGGCTCATGATTGGTGGCGGTGAGGTGCTACTACGGAAACCCAGGATCTACCAAATAACCACAGGTAGCTCGCAGGGGCGGAAAAGCATCGATGGCGGATACGTGCTCAAGGCCGGAGGCCACATAGGACTTCAAGTGGGTGAATACAACAGGAACCAACCGCTCATTGTTGACCCGGTGTTGAGCTACTCCACGTATTTGGGAGGAAGCGGATACGACGCAGGAACTGCGATTGCGGTAGACAGTTCAGGCAACGCTTATGTTACAGGCTTTACCCGATCTCCTAACTTTCCAGTCACTTCAGGCGCTTTCCAGACCAAGTGCGGCACTAGCGGCACATGCAACGGATATTTTTGGGACGCCTTCGTCACGAAGTTAAGTGCAAATGGACAAGTGGTTTATTCCACATTTCTGGGTGGAAGCGGCAATGATATGGGGAAAGCCATTGCTGTAGACGATTTTGGTGCGGCCTACGTCGCAGGCCAAACCTTTTCCAGTGACTTTCCAACCACTTCGGGAGCTTTCAAAAGAACTTACGGGGGCTCGGGGGACGCATTTGTAGCCAAGTTGAATCCCGACGGGACCGCGCTGCAATACTCTGCCTACCTTGGTGGCAGCGGAATCGACAATGCGGAAGGAATAGCTGTGGATGTCATGGGAAACGCCTATGTGACAGGCCAAACCTACTCCACAAATTTTCCTACTGCCTCTCCGATCCAGGCCATCAATGGGGGCAACCAAGACTCTGACGCTTTCGTCACGAAAATTAATAGCGCTGGTTCGGCTTTGGTGTACTCCACCTATCTTGGCGGCAGCAGCTCTGACTCGGGAGAGGCTATCGCAATTGATTCTGCGGGCGACGCCTATATCACCGGTGAAACAAAGTCGCCTGACTTCCCTCTGGTAAACGCAATTCAGGCTGCTTGCCGCGGCTGTCCGGGTAGCGCCGATGCGTTCGTGGCGGAGATAGCTCCCAATGGTGCTGCGCTTCTTCGTGCAACCTATCTCGGGGGTAGCAACTCTGACCACGGTTCTGGCATTACAGTTGATACCGCCGGCAGCATTTACGTCACTGGATTTACCTATTCGTCGGACTTCCCGACCACCCCGGGAGCGTACCAGACCTCCCTGGGGCCTGGCGGTGAGGGCGTTTTCGTTAGCAAGATTTCGTCTGACTTCTCTGCGCTTCTCTACTCCACCTACCTTCACGGAAACGGCTTGGACTTCGGAAAGACCATCGCCGTAGATACCGGGAATGTATATGTTGGTGGGCAGACCTATTCCACCTCTTTTCCCTTGGTGAATGCTATCCAAGCCATGTGCAGCAGTTCAGGCTGTTTCTACGGCACTGGATTTGTTGCCGAGTTTAACGCCGCAGGCTCAGGTCTCGTTTTCTCAACCTATCTCGGAGGCACCTACATCGACCAGATTTCGGGTGTCGCTCTGGACTCATCGGCGAACCCGTATGTAACCGGAGAAGCCGGCTCCTCAAACTTCCCGACGGCCAATGCAGTTCAGGCGACCTTTGGAGGAAGCTACGCGGATGCCTTCGCAGCGCGGATTACTTTGGCGCCTGCAGTTTCGCTTACACCGACGAATTTGGCTTTCGGAAACCAGCAAGTAGGCGTCACTAGCGGGGCACAAACGGTTTTGTTGACAAGCTCCGGTACTGCTCCCCTGCACATTGCCAGTATAGCGACAACCGGCGAGTACGCGCAGACCAATAACTGCGGCAATGGCGTAGCCGCCGGCTCAGCATGCACGATATTTGTGACCTTCACACCGAGCGGCACAGGAACTCGCACCGGAACTCTCGTAATCACCGACAACGCCAACGGCAGCCCTCAAGTTGTAACCTTGACGGGCACCGGGGGCGGGTCGACCAATCCGCCTCCGGCGGCACCCACTGTTAATCCCGCATCTGTGACCTTCGCGACTGTAGTCGTCGGCGCCACCAGCCCTGCTCAGACGGTTACTCTCACCAACAACGGCGGCACGCCTTTAAGCATCACAAGTATTTTGGTCACCGGCTTGAATGCGGCTGACTTTTCGCAGAGCAACACATGTGGCACATCGGTCGCCGCTGGAGGGAGTTGCACCATCAATGCGACGTTCTCCCCTTCGGGCAGCGGGATGCGCACCGCCTCCGTCAGCATCTCGGACAATGCCAGCAATTCCCCACAAACCATCCCGCTCAGTGGAATAGGAGCAGACTCGGCCTGCAACAAGTTTGTTTCTCCTAACGGTTCCGACTCGAACAGCGGCAGCTTGAGCTCGCCTTGGCAGCATTTGCAAAAAGCCTTCAACGGCAGCACGGCCGGGGATGTCGTTTGCTTGCGCGGGGGTACTTATCCATCGCAGAGCGGTACAACCTACAGCCAGATCATGAACAACAGTGGTGCTTCCGGCAATCCAATCACGTTCGAAGACTTCCCGGGCGAAGTCGCAGTGGTGCAGGGAAACACGCGTGTCAACGGTGCATTTATCACGTTTAAAGGCACGGCAAAGGTTCCGCCGTATGGACTTGCATTCCAGATCGGCGCCTCCGGCCTGGCAATCAACGGTATCGATGTATTGAATACCCATGACGTGAACTTTGACCACATTGAACTTTCAGGATTCGACTTCCATGCGGCCTACAATCAGTCAAACGGCTGCAACAACAAGGTTCTCGCTTCGTACATCCATGACAATGGAATAGGAACAGGTGTGAACGGGATTTCCTGGGGCTCAACTGCGGCAGGTTGCACGAATGGTGGTCTTATCTCCAACAATGTGGTGGAACACAACGGAAGTGGCATTCAACTCTATTCAGGTGGAAGCACAACGATACCGGCCAACGTTACTGTAGAGGAAAACACTTTCGTCAGCAGCGCAGGCTACGGGATAGTCGTTTGGGGCGACAACAACATCGTGGCGAACAACATCGCATACGGTAATGGCGACGCCTTGAACGATACTCAAGGCACGATCCACACAGGAGTGGCGAACATCGTCGATCATAACGTTACCTTCAGCCCGACGAGCGCTTCCAGGTCGGGTTGGTACCTGTCGGGAGGCTGCTGCCTTTCGAACAATCTGGTGCGAGACCCTCTGTTCATCAGCACTTCAACAAAGGATTGGCATCTGACTTCTTCCTCACCAGCCGTCAGTTTCAGCAACCTGAACTACGTCCAACCTATCGACAAGGATGGAGTAACTCGCGGCCCGAGCTTCGACGCCGGTGCTTATCAGTTCGTGTCGGTGTCGCTTAACCCGGGCACTCTAACTTTCGCAAGCCAGACCGTCGGCACAACCAGCACTGCTCGGCAGATTGCCCTGACCAATAACGGCGGCGCGGTCTTGAATATCAACAGTATTTCCATCACGGGCCTGAATGCGAGTGACTTCGCTCAGAGCAACACATGTGGTGCGGCGGTCGCAGCTGGAGGAACCTGCACTATCAACGTGACCTTCACTCCTTCAGTCAGCGGAACCCGGTTCGCCGCTGTCAGCATCGCGGACAACGCCAATGGAAGTCCGCAACTGGTTAGCTTGACAGGCTCTGGGCAGTGAAGGCTTTGACTTAACTTGCAGATGGAAGGAATTTTCCTGGGTTGCCGCTTGAGCCGCAACAGCGCGGCAACTCTGAGTGACACGGAGCGGTTTCAGCGAATCTACAGGGGCGTTTAAGATGCAAAGAGAACAGGTGTTCGGCCGATTTCGTTTACGATTCGCGACACTGCTGACGAACAAATTCATGTTCGCAATATACTCTGTCCTTCTTCTCCTTATTTGCTTCAGGAGCGGCGTCCTCGCGCAGTCTCAGGATGTGGTGCTTGTGGGCGCCGCCGACATTGGCGGGTGCGGCCCGACTCCATCGCACTCGTGGGCCACGGCTGCGCTGCTCGATTCGATTCCAGGCACGGTATTCGCGGCGGGCGATCTTGCGTACCCGAATGGAGCAGAAACCGAGTTCACCAGGTGCTACGACGCCACGTGGGGCCGCCATAGGTCGAGGACAACCCCCGTCCCCGGGGTTCACGATTTCATTCCTCCTAACGCTCAGGGCTACTTCAATTACTTTGGACCGATCGCGGGCGATCCGACAAAGGGCTACTACAGCTACAACTATGGAGCGTGGCACGTCATTATCATTAACGATATCTGTACTAGCTCTGCCGGCGTGAACGGATGCACCGCCACTTCAGCCGAAGGCCAATGGCTTCAAGCTGATTTGGCTACCAACCCGACGACCTGTACGGTAGCGATTTGGCATCAACCGCTTTATAGCTCCACCACCAGCGCTGTCACGACCGCCATGAGGACCTTTTGGCAGATCTTATACAACGCGAGGGCTGACCTTGTGATCAACGGCCATGCCCACAACTATGAGCGCTTCGCGTCACAAGACCCCAACGGCAACCTGGACCTGACGAACGGACTGCGCGAGTTCGTTGTGGGCACGGGCGGCGAGTCTCTCCAGGCTTTCACCACGAGCGCACCTAATAGCGAAGTTCGGAATAGCAGCACCTATGGGGTTCTGAAACTAACGTTGCACGCAACCTCATACGATTGGCAGTTCGTACATGTTGCAGGTCAAACTTTCACTGACTCAGGGTCCCAGGTGTGCCACTGAAAGCTGTCTGCTTCAATTGGGTGCGCCATCGAAATCGGATGATGGAAATACGAGGAGAAATATCCATGCATAACAGAACTCTATGTGGTTTCGAGACTGGAATTTTTCTTTTGACTGCTGTGTGCGCCCATGCGGCGCAGGGCACAGCTCCCACACAAGGCGGCGCGACCGCAGCAGCGGAGCGAGAAACGACCACTCAGGAACCGTCGGATCGCCCTGAGCTACATCATCGGAACCCGCGATACCAGTTGGTTAAAGACGACGTGCTACAGCTGAACTTTGCTTTGACCCCAGAGTTCAATCAATTGGTCACCGTCCAACCGGATGGCTTCATAACTTTGCTTGGTGTCGGCGACCTTCACGTGGAAGGACAAACAGTTCCCGACGTCACTGAGTCGATTCGGGCAGCCTACTCGAAAACATTCCACAACCCTATCCTCACGGTCCGGCTCACAGAGTTTGAAAAACCTTACTTTATCGCGGGTGGAGAAGTCGGTCATCCTGGGAAGTTTGAATTGCGGGGAGACACGACCTTAGTGCAGGCGGTAGCGATCGCGGGTGGCTTCACAGAAGCTTCGAAACACTCGCAAGTCTGGCTTTTCCGCCGTGTTTCGAATGATTGGGTGGAAACAAAGCAGTTTGATGTGAAGAAAATGCTTAAGGTCGGCAACTTGAGCGAAGATGCGCATCTACGTCCTGGCGACATGTTGTACGTCCCCAAGAATACGCTTTCAAAAATCAAACGCTTTATTCCCATCACTACTGTGGGTGCGTATTTCAACCCCGCAACACTTTGAAATAGGCCAAGGAGATTGATCATGGACACGATGCAATCAGAGAAACAGAATGGCAATAGCGTCTCCACGCCTTCTTTCTCTCTACGAGACCTCCTGGGCGTGGTATTTCGCCGCAAGCGACTGATACTGCTCGCCTACACGGGCCTCTTAGTCGGCTTCGTTTTCGCAATCATATTTTTGCCTGCGACTTATGAAGCACAAATGAAAGTCTTGGTGGAGCACGAACGTGTTGACCCGGTTGTATCCACTCAAGGCAACGTGCTCGAATCTGACCGCGGCCTGACTCCGGACGAGATTTCATCAGAGGTCGAGCTTTTCCAGAGCCGCGACTCCTTGAAACAGGCGGTCATTGATTGCGGCCTCAATGAAGTCAAGAATCCGTGGTCCCTTAACGCAATCAAGTTGCGTCTATTAGGGGCTTTCGGATGGGCGCCTAAGAAGGACGAGGAGATCTTTGCGGCCGTCCTTGCGCTGGAGAAGGACCTGCACGTCATCCCCGTGAACAACTCAAATCTGATCAAGGTGACGTATGAAGCTCGTTCTCCGCAGACGGCTGAGAAGGTCGTTCAGGAACTGGGGAATCTCTACCTGGCGAAGCACGCGGCAGTGCACCGTCCTCGCGGGACTTCCGAGTTTTTTCAGCAGCAAGCGGATCAATACAGGGCTGACCTGGCCGACACCGAATCGCGGCTCGTCAAAATGAATCAGGAAACAGGAATCGTTTCTGCGGACTTCGAGAAGCAAGTGACGTTGCAGAAGCTCAGCGACTTCGATGTATCGCTTGTGCAAACGCGGGCCGCAGTCGCGGAGACAAGACAACGAATCCAGGTCCTCCAGGCAAAAAAAGCATCCATTCCCTCCCGCATAACCACCCAGGTCCGAACCGCAGATAACCCTCAACTTATCGCGAATTTGAAGACAACCCTGCTCAATCTGGAAATCAAGCGCACCGAATTACTGGAGGTCTATGAGCCTAGCTATCCGCTGGTTCAGGAGGTGGAAAAGCAAATTGGTCAGGCCACTGCTGCAATCGCTAATGCTAAAGCAGAGGCAGTTCGCGAAGAGACGACCGATGAGAATCCCACTCATCAGTGGGCGAGCACGGAGATGGCTAAGGCAGAAACCGACCTAGTGGGCTTGGAGGCGCGCTCATCGGCGCTTTCACGAGCCCTCAGCACTCTTCAGGAAAAAGCTTTGAAGTTGGACAGTCAATCGGTAGTTCAGCAGAACCTGTTGCGGGCTGCCAAAGCGGATGAAGAAAGTTATCTGCTTTACCAAAAAAAGCGCGAGGAAGCGCGTATCGCTGACGCTCTGGACCAGAGCAAGATTGTCAATGTCACCATTGCGGAGGCCGCAGTCATTCCTTTAGTTCCGTCCGGGATTCCGTTGCTTCTGAAATTGGTCTTAGCCGTCGTGATAGCCGTGTTGATAAGCCTAGGAGTAGGTTTCCTCGGCGAGCATCTTGACCCGTCGTTTCGAACACCCGACGAAGTTAAGGAGTACTTGGACATTCCGTTGGTGGTTGCCATACCAAGAAATGGTCAATAGGGAGAACCCGTGTTCTTGGATCACTACGGTCTGCGCAAGCAACCCTTCGGGGTTACGCCCGATCCCAATTTTCTCTATTTCAGTCCCTCCCACCTTGAAGCACTGGCGTCCCTGTTTTATGGGATTCAAAGCCAGCGAGGGTTTCTCGCTTTGATTGCAAAGCCGGGGATGGGCAAAACCACCCTGCTCTTTCATCTTTTGGAGCGCTTGCGAAATTCTGCCCGCACCGCCTTTTTGTTCCAAAAGCACAGTAACGCCCGCGACTTCCTGCGCTCCCTTCTTTCCGACCTGGGCATCAGTGACCGGGACGGTGAGCTCGGCCCGATGCACAGTAAATTGAATGAATTTCTGGTCCGCGAAGCGCACGCGCGCAGGCGCGTCGTAGTCGTAGTAGATGAAGCGCAGAACTTGGAGAACGCTGTCTTGGAAGCGGTACGGATGCTTTCCAACTTTGAGATCCCTGGGATGAAACTTATGCAGATCGTTCTCGCTGGTCAACCGCAGTTGGCAGATAAACTGGCGGACCGAAATCTGGATCAATTGCGCCAGCGAATTTCTATTTTGGCCCGGTTGACCCAATTTAGCACCAGCGAAACAGCGAATTATGTTATCCACCGGCTCCGCGTCGCTGGCCATTCGGGCAAACCCTTGTTCACGGCCGGAGCATTGGCAATTATCCATGCTCGCAGCGAAGGGATACCCCGGAATATCAACAATCTCTGCTTCCAAGCATTGACTATAGGGTTTGCATGCAATCAAAAGGTCATCGACGAATCAGTCCTAAACGAAGTCGTCGACGATCTGGATCTAAACACGCTTGGGTCAAATTCCTCAACCGAACGGCAATGCGGTTGCGATGAACCAGGCCAGCTTTTGGCGCAAAACGGGGATGTTGTGCATCCGAACTGGACTGGACACGCCGCCGTTTCCGGTATTGCAAACTCGCGCTCCAAGATGCGTATTGAATCCAATGCGCAGGATGATTGCCGCAGAGAGAAACCATCAGTGGAAGACCGCGGCCGTTGGTCGGCCGAGAAATGGATTGGAGGTAAGACGCATGAGCAGGAATGTTGAGGTACTTTTGCGGGCGAAAGAAACGACGCAACTCTTCGGACAGAAAACGAATTCCGAAAGCAGTTCGAAAGCTGTGCGGCCGTGCGTGCGCCCCGACCCAGCCGGTGACGCAGGAGAGGCCGAGTTAGTCCAGCGAGTCTTTCTGCTGCCCGCCCGTGAAGGGCCACGCGTTGTGGTCTTCTGCGGGATCGGGCATGTCGATGGAGCTGGCGATATTTGTGCCCGTGCGAGTCAAAACCTAGCCAGCCAGACAGGTGCTTCGGTATGCGTGGTGGAGGGAGACTTCCGTTCTCCCTCCTTGCATCAACACTTCGGTGTAGGCAACTCGCGAGGTCTTGCGAATGCTCTCCTGGAATCCGGGCCTATCCGGGACTTCCTTCATCCCCTTCCTGGAAGCAATCTTTCGATACTGCCGGCCGGCAGTAACTCCGAAAAGATACAAGCATTATGGAAATCCGAGCGGTTGCGATGTCGTATGGAAGAACTCCGCACGGAGTTTTCCTATGTCGTGGTTTACGGCCCTCAGTTGAGTCTACTCGTTGATGCAATGCTCCGTGGACAAATGACTGATGGCGTTATTCTGATTCTGGAGTCTATGGTTACACGTCGCGAGACGGCTCGGAGAGCCAAAGAAAATCTAGTAGCTGCAAACGTCAAGATACTGGGCGCGGTGCTCAACAACCACACCTTTTCCATTCCTGAAACCCTCTACAAAAAGCTCTAACAAGGCTGTGGCGAGGAGAAGTTCCTAGCAAGCCGGTCAAAGATCATGAGCAAGGATGTCAGAGATAACCAAACCATGGAGTTTGACATCCATGGCGTGGTGGGAATTCGGCTCGTTGATCCGACAGCCGCCGACGTGGCAGCTGTTACGAAACAACTTGGACCTCTTCAAAGGCTGTTGTTGCGCGAACCGGACGTTACGCTCCGCTTTGTGCGGCATCTGCCGACGCCTCGTTTACGACATTTGGGGCTTAAGCAAAAGGGATTCACGGACGACGCATTCTTCGTTTTTGATGAGCGTACCAACGGCACGATGGCCAGGATTCCCTTTGACCTGGTGGGGAAGCCTTGTGAAATTGCTTACGAGCGCGGCCGGGGGTCGGTGCCCCTGCTGATGCCAATCTTGAGTTTGACGGCCCTGGCGAAGGGTTTTGTGGCAGTGCATGCGTCAGCTTTTGTACATCATGGCACAGGCATCCTGATGGCCGGGTGGGCTGGTAGCGGAAAGACCACGACACTTTTGGGATTTGCTTCCAAAGGAGCGGAGTTCATCGGAGAGGAATTGGTCCTCCTCAGTGGAGATGGACAAATGATGTGCGGTCTGCCGAGAGAGATTGAACTCTCGCCATCGCACCTGGAAACCGTGCCTGATGTTCGTCGAGCGATCAAACGCCATAGGCACTGGGCATTCGAAAGTCTTCGTCACCTTGCCAGAATGCAGGGGATCCTTGGCGAGAAAATCAACGGCGCGTTTCCTGCGAGTGTGCTGCGGAGAGCAATTTCAGCGGTTCAGCGTCGGGTCCTCCCTAAAGTTAGTCCACAAGCAATCTTTGGCAGCCGAGTCGACTCGTTGATTGCAAAGCCTGAGAAGGTGTTCCTGCTGATCAGTCACGATGATTCATGCGTGAAAGTGCGGCGGACTCCGCCGATCGAGATGGCGCGCCGGATTGCGCACATGGCGCAATATGAACAGAACAGGTTCATAGAACACTATCTGGCCTTCAAATTTGCATTTCCTGCAGTGAAGAATGCCTTCCTGGAGGAATCGCCTGCGTATCAATATGAATTACTTTCGCGCGCGCTGATGGCAAAGGAAACCTATACCGTTTGGCATCCGCATCCAGTCAACTTTTCCGTTCTCTACGAAAAGATAAAGCCATTCTGCGAAAGCGCCACCAATGTCCAAAACGAAGCCGCATGCGTGCTTGCATGAATCTGAACAACCGAATTGTGCAGAGTCTCATCTGATGCGACTGTATTTTGCGGCCAAGATTAAGTCGCCTGTTCCCGGTTGGGCGAAGAGTGCGAACAAATGAATTCGGTACGAGCATTCGTCCAAGAAGACATTCCTCAAGTGGTGGCGCTGACCTGGAGGTTCTTGCAGGCCGAAAGCAGTTCGCCGCCCCCGTCTATGGAGAATTATTTCCGGGAACTTTTCTTTCACAGTCCATTCTCGGAGAAGGCTCTGCCTTCCTTGGTCTATCAAAATGGGCATGGAAGAGTTGTGGGCTTCCTGGGAATCTTGCGGCGTCGGATGTCTTTGCATGGCAAGCCAATCGAGGTTGCTGTTGGGACTTCCTTGGTTGTCGACCTGGACAGCCGCGCCACGATGGCAGGCCTGAAACTAATCGACCTCTTTCTTTCTGGGAAACAAGACTTGGCGATGACCGATACGGCAAATCACACTACTGAACAAATATGGACCCGGCTCGGAGGAAGCACGGCTCCCTTGTATGCCATGCATTGGTCGCGGCCACTTCGGCCGGTGCTCTATGCGGCCCATGCAGTGTCTCGTTTTGGAAGAGGTCTTCTGTTCGACGCCTTTGCACTTGGCTGCAAACCGGTTTGCAGAATTGTGGACGCCGTCGCCGCGAGGCTGCCATCCAGCCCTTTCCGCCAGAGGTTGCCATTGATTCCGGAAGAGGAACTCACGGCGGAGACATTACTTGTCTGTTTGCGCGACTTCCCGGAGTCCCATTCGCTTCGGCCTGAATATGACACTGAGTCCGTAACGTGGCTTCTGGATTTCATGGACCGAATGAGTGCGCACGGAAGTCTTCGGAAAGTGCTTTTGCGAAATAGGGAGAACAAGATCATCGGCTGGTACATGTACTACGTGAAGTGCGGCGGCGTTGGCCAAGTCGTCCAGGTGGGGGCGTCTCCTTCTTTCATTGACGCGGTACTTGATCATCTTGCTTACGACGCATGGACTCATGGGGCCATAGCTCTTCACGGAAGGCTGGAGCCGCAGCTTTCGCAGAAACTATCAGGAAAGTATTGCTTCTATTTTCTCGGTAATCGCCTGCTCGTGCATTCTCGTAATCCTGAACTAGCGCGACAGATTCAGAGTGGCAGCGCGTTCCTCACGCGACTGGATGGCGAGTGGTGCTTAAGGTTTGGCCCGCCAGAACCGGCAACGCGTCGCGAGTCAGGAAGATACCGATCAGGCGCGGCAGACTTAGTGCGGCCTTCCCAGCATGTGAAACACGATTTCGAAACGAGCACCTCCGAGCCTGCCGCAGAAGCGAATACGGCATGGCAGTCTGAAGCAATAGCAAAATACCGGCAAGAGTTCCGCGAAGACATTTGAATTTTCTCGGCTTTCGTAGCGGCATCTCAGCGCTTGCCTGACACACCGACAGAGAAAACCAACTATGATAGATGCTATCGCTGAAGTTGGCCAGCCGGAAGTTCAGCGCGAACAGGATACGAACCATACTCAGATCCGGGGCTCCAGCCTGTTTCTAGGCGGAAAAGTGCTTTCGCTGGGCATCAACTTCTGCGCGCAGGTTCTGATGGTGCGGTTTCTCTCGGTTGCCCATTACGGTGCACTTGCCTATGGGTTGTCGGTCGTTGCTTTCCTTCAACTCTTCGCCACACTGGGCTTGCAAGACGCCGTTTTGCAGTACGTTCCTCTCTATCAGAAAAATGGCGAATACGAAAAACTCTTTGGGACGATTTTCCTTGCGGCCGGCGTGATCTTCGGAACTGGGCTGCTCATCGTTGCGAGTGTAGGGGGCGCTCCCGGATTTCTTTCCCATTTGCTGACTCATGAAGAGGTTGCGCTTCGCCTGCTCCCCATTCTCATCTTCCTGGTTCCAGTCGAGGCTGCCGACGCCATGTTGGACGCACTCTTCGCAAGTTTCGCCGGTACGCGCGCAATCTTTTTTCGCAAGTACATACTTGGGCCGGGGCTCAAACTCGGCGTCGTCATTCTCCTCGTGTGGCGGAACGCGACCGTGATTTTCCTCGCCTATGGGTATGTCGCTGCAAGTATTTTCGGCGTCTTGATGTATAGCTGGATGTATTTGCGACTTCTGCGTGACCAGCAACTCCTACAGCACGCCAAGCCAAGGCTAATCAAGATTCCGGTGAAAGAGATCCTGGCGTTCATCGTGCCGGGGCTTAGTTCAATACTGGCTACCATGGCGCTTTCCACGGTCAGCATCTTTCTCTTGGGCTCCATTCGAACCATGTCAGACGTCGCCTACTTCCGGGCCGTCCTTCCTCTTGCGCAGATGAACAGCATTGTCATGGCCAGTTTCACGCTCCTTTACACTCCTTCCGCGGCACGCTTGTTGGCCAACTCGGACTATCACGCGATTAACAAACTCTACTGGCAAACGGCTGCGTGGATGTCCGTGATCTCTTTCCCGATTTTTGCTGTGACGTTTTCTTTGGCGCAGCCGCTGACTGTATTTCTCTATGGGGCTCGCTACGAGCAGGCCGCTCCTATCTTGGCGCTACTTTCGTTTGGCAGTTATTTCAATGTGGCATTAGGGTTTAACTTGCAAACTCTCAAGGTAGTCAAAAGGCTGCGTTACATCACGGTGATGAGCGTGCTGGTCGTCCTGCTCAATGTTGTTCTAAACCTCGTCTTGATCCCGCGATTCGGCGCGGTAGGCGCGGCAATTGGCACTGCGGCGTCACTGGTCATTTACAACCTATTGATGCAGGTGGGACTGCTTCGGGCGGCGAATTTCAACGCGTTTGATCGTGAGTACCTGTCCATCTATCTGGCAATCGCTTCAGGCGCGGCAGGGCTCTTTGTTTTGCAATACTTTAGTGCGTTGAGTATTTATCTGGCACTGCCGCTAGCGGGATGCGTCTCCCTGCTCGTTCTTGCGATCGCCAAGAAGAAACTCAGAATTATGGAAGTCTTTCCGGAGTTATACAGCTTGCCCTTCGCGCGACTTCTTACCTGAAGATGTACACACCTGCGTTCGAGAGAAGAATGTTTTTCCATGCGTTCGCATTAAAGAACGCAAAGGTTCTGCTGCCGTGTGTGGCCGTCGGCTTCGCGATCTTTTTCCTCATGAGTCAGAACGTGTTTCTGGCGGCAGGCGCGCTAATTATTATGGGGATTCTTGGCTTGATGCTTCGTTGGCCGGAGATAGGAACGCTGGTGGTTCTCTTCGCAATTTATTCGAATATCGGCGTTTTGGCGATGAGATCCCAGACGGCAATTCAAGCTTCAGCGGGATCTGCCGCCCAAAATCCGCGGATCATTGTCGTGCTGGCGGCGATGGCGTTGCTTCTGTCCGTGTCCTTCGTTCACCAACTTTTGATCCGCAAGGAAACATTAATATTTGACCGCGGGTTTATTCTCATGTCGGCGTTTTTGGTGGTCTTACTTGCATCGTCATGGTTTGCCCGAGATGGACGGCTTGCGGGTCTAGCGGTTGCTGACTATCTGGTTGAGGGCCTAGTCCCCTATTTTCTTCTGACCAATGTCATTCGGGATTTCTCCACTTTAAAACGGGCAACCTGGGCCTTGCTTCTCGCCGGCAGCCTGATGGGGGGACTCACTCTTTTTCAAAGGGCCACACACACTGAGGACAAATTGTATGGCGGCCTGGCTCAGAGGGGGACAGACGTCACCTTGACTGCAAGCGGGGAGGAGCGCTCTCTGCGGCCGTTAGGTTTTACAGCGAGCGGCGGAGCCGAAGGACAGTTACGAGCGGCAGGGCCGATCGGTGAGACCAATCGATACGCGCAGATTCTGCTTGTGCTTCTCCCTCTGGCTGCCTTGACGTTTCGAAGCGAACACTCACGCACGCTACGAGCACTTGGCCTGGTAGCCGGTGGCCTCATCCTCGCTGGTCTATTGCTCACATTTTCACGAGGAGCTTTTCTGACGGGTGTCGTCGTGTTCGGCCTGATGGGATCCATGCGATTGCTAAAGCCGCGCCACGTCTTTGTTTCCGTGCTTGGCGTAAGCGTGCTTGTGGCGACTTTTGCGCCCGCGGTCGTCACCAGGATGGCAACTCTGGAGAATTTGAATAGCCTGCTATTCAAAGCAGCCTACACCTACCGAGCGCCAGACACTTCCGCTGTCCACCGCTACGTATTGAATCTCGCGGCGTGGCACGTGTTCCTGGATCACCCTGTCTTTGGAGTTGGCCCCGGGCATTTTGCCGAATATTACTCGGTGCCATATGCCAACCGCGTTGGCCTGATTGAAACGACGAAGAAGTACAAGGGGCACAACCTTTATTTGGAGACGCTAGCAGAAACAGGTATTACTGGCCTGGCCTGCTTGCTCGGGATCTTTTTCGTAATCATGCACGGGCTGTGGAAAGAACGCCGCTACTGGATGCAAAGCCATCCCGGAATGGCCAATTGGGCGACCGCTTTCTTTCTTTGCCTCTGTGCTTATGCCATATCGGCTGTCTTCGCGCACTTGTCCTACCAGAGATATTTCTGGCTGTTGGTGGCGCTGGCCAGCGCGGCGGCCCGGATTATTCATTCCCACCGTGAAGAGAAAACAGTTTTGAAACCAACTCTGGAGAGAGGGGAGCAGGGGTGCTTCGCATAATGGCATACCATCGAGTAGCTGAATTGCGGGACACACCCGCGGTGGATTCCCGCAGCGTCAGTGCAACACCAGCCGTGTTTACTCGGCAGATGCAGCATCTGGCGCGTCATTACCACGTCATCGGTATGCCCCAGCTTCTGAACGACGTTGAGAACGGAGCGCCCCTTCCCAAACGAGCCGTGCTGATTACCTTTGACGACGCTTATGCCGACTTTGCCGAAATCGCATGGCCAATTCTCAAGCGATTTGGGCTGCCCGCGACGATGTTCGTTCCAACGGGTTATCCAGACCATGCCGAACTGGCCTTTTGTGGGGACAAACTGTATCAGGCGTTTAACGCTACAGCTAGAACAGAAATGTGTGGAACGCCGTTCGGCCGTTTGCCGCTCCGTAACTTTGAAGAGAAGCGCCGTGCCCTTCGCATGATGCAAAATTACGTTCCAACGGTCCCCGACGATGAGGCGATGAGACTGGTTGATTCGGTGTGCTCCGAACTGACGGGAGAATTTGTTTATTGCGGGAGCGTCCTGAGTTGGGACCAACTCCGTCAACTGGCAAAGGAAGGACTAACGCTTGGATCCCACACGCGAACACACCCCGTAATGACTCAAGTGCCCCCCGACAGAATGCGTGAAGAGATTAGAGCTTCTCAGGAGGACCTCAGGAGAGAAATCGGAACTGCTTTGCCGATCTTTTGCTATCCCAACGGGAATCATGATGACACTATCGTTGAGATTCTGAGAAACGAGGGCATTCGGCTCGCTTTCACAACACTCAGCGGGGAAAACAAGTCGCATTCCCTTGACCTTCTGCGGCTGCGACGGGTTGTTATTACTCCTCGAACATCAATTCCAGTTTTCTATACTCGCCTCCTCCGGCTGGGTGCCTATTTTGATGCCTGGCGCCATGGGAGCTTAAAAAAGAGTCCGATTCGAGCGGCGTCGTAGCGTCAGGCCGGCACATCGTCTACGTTCGACTCCACTATTAAACTTGCAAAGAGTTCTGAATGTGCCGTTGGGGTACTGCTGACAACTGACTGGGAGGAACGATGAATACACACTCGCAAGAAGTTTCTCGGGGTGAACGATTCTGTTTCGGGAAGAACTGGAAAAGATTCTTGCAAACGCTGAATGAAGAGCGGATCCATGAAGCCGAGCGATCATTGGGGGAAATGTTAAAGGTGAAGACGCTGGCGGGAAAGTCGTTCTTGGACGTCGGCTCGGGCAGCGGCTTGTTTTCATTGGCAGCCATGCGGCTGGGCGCTGACCGGGTTCACTCCTTTGACTATGATCCTCAAAGCGTCGATTGCACAAAAGATTTGAGGCAACGCTTTCGGCCCCCCTGAAACACTTAGATGGACGATCGAGGAAGGCAGTGCTCTCGATGCTGACTATCTATCTCAGTTGGGGCATTTCGACATCGTTTACTCGTGGGGCGTGCTGCATCACACGGGCAACATGTGGCAAGCCTTGGACAATGTAAGTAATCGAGTTCAGGATGGAGGAATTCTTTTCGTTGCAATTTACAATGACCAAGGCGTGGCCTCGCGAATCTGGAAAGCAGTCAAGGTGCTCTATAACCGGTCGCTCGCCTACCGGATTCTTATCACGCCGCTTTATCTGGCATGCATGGTAGCGCACGGATTGGCTCTAGATTTGATCGGCTGGAATAATCCGTTCTCGCGATATTTCGGATATCAAAAGAGGCGGGGAATGTCGCTGTGGCCCGACGTGCTGGATTGGCTTGGCGGTTATCCCTTTGAAGTTGCCAGGCCAGACGAAATCACTGGTTTCTACAACAAAAGAGGCTTTACGTTGCTCGAATCAACTTTGTCGAAGGGCGGCAAAGGCCGCGGCAATAACCAATACATTTTTGTGAAGGCATCGGCCCAGAGCAGGCGCTTCTCGAGACTATGCGAGTAGCTCTTGATCCACGAGCCAATCGACCCTGCCACAAGTTTCAGAAGCCTAGGTTTGGGTTCGGAATTTCCGCATACAAGACAAGAAATAAATAGTCGCATTCTTGGACTAACTAAATGAATAGCCAACCCCTGACTCGTGAAATGCTCGCGCTCGACGGAGGGATCGGGACGACGATTTCTCCGTCGGACACCATATTGAAACGGCCGGATTCGCGAGCAAAGTTAGAAAGGGTCCTGATATTAGATGGGAACACCAGGAGCGCGCTGGCGGCAACGCGGTCTCTGGGAATGAAGGGAGTGCATGTCGTCGTTGCTGATGAGGCCAAGAGAAGCTTGGCCGGAGCCTCGAGATACTGCAGCGAGAGCTTTACCTATCCGTCTCCAGCCAGCAATCTGGAAGGCTTCCTGGCGACCGTTAAGACAGAATGCTCCCGGCGCGGGATCGGAGTGATCCTGCCGATGACCGAACTAAGCACTTCGACGGTATTGAGACATCGCGAAGAGTTTGAATCTTCGAGAGTACCGTTTGGGGAACATAGAGCTTTTGAAGCGTTAAATAACAAGTGGAAACTGCTGAAACTTGCACAACAACTCAATCTTTCAATACCGAAGACACAGTTTGTAAGGGAGATCAGCTCACTCGACGAACTCTGCAAAGGGCTGAAGTTTCCCGTAGTCCTGAAGCCCTATCGTTCCATGATCTCATCCCATGGACGCTGGATCGCCACGTCCGTGCATTACGCGCGTTCATTGCAAGAGTTAAAAGAGATTGCCGCCGGGTATGAGTACTTCAGCCAGCACCGCTTCATGATCCAAGAATACATCTCGGGTCAAGCCGAGGGAGTATTTGTTCTGTGTGATCATGGCAAACCAATTGTGTTCTTCGCGCACCGGCGCTTGCGAGAAAGACCACCAACGGGGGGAGTCAGCGTTCTAAGTGAAAGCATCGAGCCGAACCCGGAAGCGCAGAAGATGGCGCGAGCCATACTCGAAACCGTTGAATGGCACGGCGTCGCCATGGTCGAGTTCAAGGTTTCCGCTGAGGGAACTCCATACCTGATGGAAGTGAATGGCCGCTTCTGGGGATCATTGCAATTGGCAATTGATGCAGGCGTGGATTTTCCCTGGCTCCTTTATCAAATGGCGATTGGAAAGAATCTAGGCAACGTAAAGCCCTACATTACCGGAGTGAAATGCCGATGGCTGCTCGGTGATTTCGTGAGCCTTTGGAAAGTTTTAACGAACAGCGGACCACGTCCCCGCCCGTTGCCTTTCGGCAAGATCCATTCGATTGTGCAGTTCTTGAAATTCAGCCAGAAGGCTTCGCGATATGAAGTAAACCGGTGGGGCGACCTCAAGCCCTTCTGGTTGGAAGTAACGCAGTACGCCACGGATTTGGGATCTAGCTTTGTTAAGCAAATCGCTCGACCGCGCATTTAACTGTCAGACCCTTTCCGATTCATCAAACTAAGTGTGTGAAGAGTTTCCGTCTTCCAGCAAGAGGTTGACGGCAACGCATCTGGAGAAACTACACCCATGACAACCTCGACGGCCACAAAATCCGTGCCTTATCACGTTCCTTCCATTGGAGAAGAGGCGATTCGCGCTGTCACAGAAACATTAGAAAGCGGCTGGATCACGACAGGACCCAAGACGAAATGCTTCGAAGAGGCATTCGCCCGCTTCATTGGCGTCCGGCATGCTCTCGCCGTGAGCTCGTGCACGGCTGCGCTACATCTTTCCCTCGATGCGGCCCGGCTCAGCGAAGGCGACGAGGTGTTGGTCCCCACTCTGACCTTTGCCGCGACGGGGGAAGTCGTGACGTACTTCAAGGCAAAGCCGGTGCTGGTGGATGTCGATCCAATCCATTTCAATTTGAGCGTGGAAGATGCCAAACGAAAAATCACGCCTAAGACCAAGGTCATCATACCGGTTCACTTTGGCGGCCACCCGTGCCGCATGGATTCCATACTCGACCTTGCGGCAACGAGAGGTTTGACAGTCATCGAAGATGCTGCGCACGCGATCCCCGCAAAGTTTAGAGGGCAAAACATTGGGACTTTGAGCCCCATGACGGCATTCAGTTTTTATGCCACCAAAACTCTGACAACCGGCGAAGGAGGAATGGTAACGACAAACGATGACGCGCTGGCGAACCGCGTTAGCCTGATGCGGTTACATGGAATGAGCCGTGACGCCTGGAAGCGATACAACGCGGAAGGGACTTGGCGTTACGAACTCACAGAGGCCGGGTATAAATACAACTTCACCGACCCCCAGGCCGCGCTGGGATTAGTCCAACTCTCTCACTGCGAGGAGATGTGGCGGCGCCGAGCGAAAATAGCGCAAAAGTATGACAGCGCGTTGATGTTGCTCGAAGCGTACCGCACGCCACAAACCGCCCACGACGTCCAAAACGCCTGGCATCTCTATGTTGTCCTCGTGGAACCTTCCGCGCTTCGCATTCATCGCGATCAGGTGATTGAAGAACTCCGGAAGCGTGGAATCGGAACCTCGGTTCACTTCATCCCTTTGCACCTTCACCCTTATTACCAGAAGAACTGGGGATATCGCCCGGGGGAATTTCCGGTTGCTGAGGATTACTTTGATCGCTGCATATCCCTGCCAATCTATCCAAGAATGACAGACGAAGATGTCAACCAAGTGGTTGAAGCCCTGCAAGACATTTCCATCAAGTTTCGAAGATAGCGCTACACATTCACTCCGTGACTTGCAACGGGATGTCAAGGCCGAACAAACAGGAGGCGACACCGATGAGTGGTATTCCACAATTGCACAGAATCCCAGCGCAGAAGCGAGTGAAACCTGGTTTTAAGGTCGCTGCGGCGGAACAAACCAAGGGCCGCATCGGACAAGAGGCAGCCGGCGTTAGGGGCGCGTTCTACATTCGGCATGGAAAGAGAGTATTTGACGTCATCGGAGCCGCAGTGGCTTTGATTATCGCCAGTCCCATTCTTTTTCTCTGCGCGGTTGCGGTGATGCTGGAGTCGCGCGGGCCCGTATTCTTCCGCCAATGGCGAGTCGGCAAGAACGGAGAACCTTTCCTGATTTTCAAACTGCGCACTATGATTCATGGAGCAGACAAACGCGGGCCGAAGATCACGGCATCGGGCGACTGCCGCATAACGAGAGTGGGCAGAATTCTTCGCAAGACAAAGATGGATGAGCTTCCGCAATTATTCAACGTTCTTCGAGGCGAAATGAGCCTGGTGGGGCCGCGCCCGGAAGTACCGGAATACACGCTGAAATACACTCTCGCGGAAAGAAAAATCCTGGATGTGAAACCCGGCATAACCGGGCCCGCCTCATTGGCGCACATCAATGAAGAGCAACTCCTGGCCGGACGGACGGACAAAGAGCATTTCTACGTCACCACCATCATGCGGCGCAAACTCGAAATCGATCTGACCTACTGCCGCAACATCAGCTTATCCGAAGATCTCAAAGACATTCTTTTAACCGTGGGGGCCCTCTTCATACCTGGGGGATCTCAAACGAAGAGCTTGGAGAACAGTCCAAATCCCAGTGGAGGGGCAGCAGATTAAGGGATACGGCTCCGTGCAGAGACTTCCTGCGAGTGAAATGGACTTGTTCTGACTCAAGGTAGAAATCAAATGCGAACGGCCTTACCAACAATTGTGTGGCGGCATGTTGTACCGCGAATTTTTGCGGATTTCGTAATTATTCACTGCGCGATGTTGATTGCATTCGCGGTTTCCATGGCTTACCAGACTCGGGCGGACCAATGGACGAGCGCATCGAGTCTGGCAAACGCTTTCCGGCACTATTACTTCTCCAGGTTTCTAATTCTGTCGGCATTATTCCCGCTGGTTTTCCTTCTGAATGGACTTTATACCCACGTACGCTCCTACTCGACAATGGCGAAGCTACAACGGTTTACCGTCGTGGTCCTGCTGTCCCTGACCGTTTTCATTACGCTGAACTATCTCGTCATTCGGCACCAGAACCCGATCGGCCGGAGCGTCTCCCTGCCGTTTGCGGGAGCAGCATTGTTGGGATTGGTTGGAATCCGCGTTGCTAAGGAATGGCTCATCGGCGAGGGGAGAACCGGGCAGAAGCGCAGGTCCACAGATTTGGGGCAAGGTTTAGTGCTCGTAATTGGCGGAGCTGGTTACATCGGATGCGGTCTAGTAAGACGTTTACTCGAAGAGGGCAGACGCGTTCGGGTATTGGATAATGCGGTGTACGGCTTGGAACCCATTCAGGACCTTTTGCACCACCCTAACCTGGATTACGTGGATGGCGATTCAAGAAATATTCAGGATGTCGTGAAAGCTATGCACCAGGTGTCGAGCATTGTTCATTTGGCCGCAATCGTTGGGGATCCAGCCTGCGAACTCAATCATAAGACGACGATCGAGATTAATTACGCATCAACTCGAATGCTTATCGAGATCGCCAAGGGCTACGGCGTCGAACGGTTCTTGTTTGCCTCGAGTTGCAGCGTTTACGGCGCAACAGATGAAATCATGGACGAAAACTCAGTGGTCGAGCCGGTGTCGCTGTACGGAGAGACAAAAGTATCGTCCGAACAAGCGTTGCTTGAAAGTGCGACCGCGAACTTCCATCCGGTTATCATGCGCTTTGCTACGGTATTTGGACTTTCGAATCGTCCACGGTTTGACCTGGTTGTGAACCTTCTCTCCGCTAAAGCAAAACAGGATGGGCGAATCACGATCTTTAATGGGGAACAATGGCGGCCGTTCGTTCACGTGAGTGACCTTGCCGAGGCCATCATGCTGCTCCAAAACGCCCCGTTGGGAGCCGTGAGTCGGGAAATCTTCAACGTGGGTGACAACCGCTTGAACCATACACTCACCGAGGTGACTGAGGTTGTCCAGCGCGTGTTTCCGGGCACGCTGATCGAGCACGCCGAGAATGCGGACCGGCGCAACTACCGCGTCAATTTTTCCAAGATTGAGAAGCGGGTTGGATTCCGCTGTCGATATACGCTGGAGGATGGTGTCCGAGAGATCAAAGCGGCGTTCGATTCAAACGAGATCGGCAATTACCGGGACATTCGCTTCAGCAACCTCGGCTTCTTGCGCGAAACGGGGACACCCGAGAACAAAAGCGAATTCGATGAGGCGGTTATGGCCGCTTTTGGCGGCGCGCAAATTCACCGAGTTGTCGCGAGAAAGATGATGCGGCAATACTTAAAAACCGCTCCAGCCCACTAAATCTACCTATGAAGTTTCGCATGTTTTCCGTTGCGCTAATTGGCCCTGATGGAGCAGGCAAGTCGACGATCAGTCGCGCGCTTGCCGAGTCATCGCCGTTTCTATTCAAGGCGATCTACATGGGGGATAACATCGAGGCTTGCAACTTTGCCTTGCCCACCTCCCGCCTCGTCGGGTATTTCCGAAGACGCCGCAATAGAAATGCCGAAAGATCGCGCGCGGCGGGCGAATCATCCACGACCAGCGGCAGCCGGAAAGTGTCGCTGGGACAAATGGTCTGGGCGGCGGGCCGGCTCGCCAATCTCTTGGCCGAGGAATGGTATCGACAATTATTGTCTTGGAGCTATCAGGCCCTGGGGTACATCGTTTTGTACGATAGGCATTTTCTATTCGACTTTTCTCTTGATGGGGTCGACAGCGATGTCTGGACTTTCGAGAAACGTCTGCACCGCTGGATTCTGACCCGGCTCTACCCCAGGCCCAGCTTGGTGATCTACCTGGATTCCCCTGCGGAAGTTCTGTTCGCCCGCAAAGGAGAAAAGACTCCTGAGGATCTTGAAAATCGCCGGCAAGCGTTCCTTCGCCAGGGTACGCAAGTCCGAAACTTTGTGCGAGTGGACGGCACGCAACCGCTCGAGAAGGTTTGTACCGAGGTCTGCAAACTCATTGCTGAGTACTCCGGCCGCCCCAGTACTTCAAACGCTTTTGCCAGTTTGTGAACATTACCCGTAAAGCGCAAGCGTCTTAACTTAATCAATACCGATTGAGTGTCAAGCTACCTGAGACCATTCAAATGTGCGGAATCTGCGGCTTCTATAATATTGACAATCACCGAGATTCGTCGGCAGTACTCTCAGCGATGACCTCCAGTCTTGCGCATCGAGGTCCTGACGGAAACGGGACTTGGCTGTCTCCAGAAATGGACGTCGGACTGGGCCATACCAGATTGGCGATCATTGACCTCGCGGGTGGCCGCCAACCGATGCAATCTGCCGATGGACGGTTCGTAATTGTCTTCAACGGCGAACTCTACAATTTCCGCTCTCTTCGTAAAGAGCTCGAAGACCTGGGGCACTGCTTTCGCACGTCATCCGATACCGAAGTATTGCTGGAATCCTATATCAGGTGGGGACCGGCTTGCCTGCAGCGGTTCCGAGGAATGTTTGCCGTAGCGATCTATGACACACAGGAGCACGAGGTTTTCTTGGCCCGCGATCGGACGGGTATCAAGCCGCTGTATTACCATTGCGGGCCTTCTGGCTTCCTTTTCGGATCGGAAATCAAGGCCATACTACGGGTGCCCGGTGTCCCCCGCCGCTTGGACTATCAGGCACTGTCAGATTTTCTTGTTCTTGGTTATCCACTCGCACCGAAGACAATGTTTTTGGATGTGCGCGAGCTCGAGCCGGGGACATCGCTACGGGCTTCTCGGCAAGGGATTGAAAAGCGGCGATTTTGGTCATGGCTCCAACTCCAAGACGGTCTTGGGGAATCAGCGGCTTTAGAACAAACCGAGGTGGCCCTCACCGAGAGTCTACGGGAGCATTTGATTTCAGACGTACCGATCGGGGTGCTTTTGAGTGGCGGTATAGATTCTTCCCTGCTGGTCGCTTTTCTTGCAAAAGTGCTTAGGGAAGATGTGGAGACTTTCACTGTTTCATTCGCAGAGGCCGCCTATGATGAATCGCCTTATGCCGAAGCCGTTGCCCGAGACCTCGGCGTTCGGCACCGAAAGATCGTCCTGGATCCTCGCCTCGCGGACATATCTCTAATAGAAAGTATTCTCGTTCAATTCGATCAACCCTTTGCTGATTCTTCAGCAATCCCAACTTATTTCATTTGCAAGGAGATTCGGAAATCGGCAAAGGTTGCCATTGGCGGAGACGGTGGAGATGAGATGTTCGGCGGATACCGGAGGTTTTCTCACGCTGATATGGCAAAGTTGGCAGGCACCCTGCCTAATAGGTTCCTGAAGGCAACAGGGGCGGCGCTAGGAGGGATTGGAGGAATTGCTCCACATCTCTCTCGCATGGGTAAGAGGTTTATTCGTTCAGCAGCATCAAGAAATGAAGGGCGCCTCCTGGCCCTATCCTGTTACACCTTTCCGGATGAGCTCCCTGAAATGATCGAACCGGCGGTCATGAAAACAATGGGCAATTATGTTCCTTCCCTGTCGCTCAATGGGCACGGAACCAGCAACCCTGGGGGAAAGGAATTTCTCGATTCGACGGTGCGCCATGTGCTTCCCGGCGACTATTTGAGGAAAGTCGATGTGATGAGCTCCGCCCACGGGCTGGAGGTTCGCGTTCCCTTTCTGGGGGAGCATGTTCTGGAGTGCGCGGCGAAGATCCCAGTACACCTAAAATATTCTCGAAAGAAAAACAAGATCATCCTGCGTAAGCTCGCCGAAAAGTATCTGCCGAAATGCATAGTCGAGAAACCCAAGCGTGGCTTCGGTATCCCACTAGATACTTGGTTAGGTCGCAATGGCCGGGAGGAGGTGCGCTCTATACTCAACTCTCGGGGCACTGGCATTCGTGATGTCATTCGACAGGAGTATTCCGATCAATTGCTTTCCGAATTTGTTGATCAGACTTGGAACGGGTCGAGACGAAGTCGTTTCAACACATATCAGCAAGTCTACATGTTATGGAGCCTTGAACGATGGCTGGCACGTTGGAAGCCTGTGCTGTAGAGTCGGCGACGATTCATGCAAAAGGAGAGGAACTCCCGCTCCGGGTCCTCGCCGTCACTCCCCTGCCCAGCTCAAGAGCTTCGATGATCCACGTTACCAGGCAGGTAGCGTCTCTCGAACTTTCGGGAGTCACCACCAAAACCTTCACCGTGGCCTCCCGCACGGCCCCATGGGTGGTCCTATGCGAGTGGCGCAGATTACGCAGAGAGATTCGGGAATTCCAACCCGACATAGTGCACGCACACTACGGGACGATGACGGCATTCTTGGCCATTCTGAGCACAACACTGCCAGTCATAGTCACATACAGGGGGAGCGATCTAAACCCGAATCGCAGCCGGGGAAGGCTGCGGGAGGCCGTTGGCACTTTACTCTCACAGATTGCCGCCTTGCGAGCGGCACGAATCATCTGCGTAAGCAATCAGCTAAAGGACAAACTCTGGTGGAGACGAGACCGCGTCACCGTCATTCCCACCGGCGTGGATATGACTCTCTTCTATCCTCGCGACTTGCAAGAAGCCCGCCGGGATCTTGAATGGGGTCATGATGAGCGCGTGGTGCTCTTCAACGCGGGCGATCCAATTTGCAAGCGTTTGGATTTAGCCCGGGCCGCGGTTCAATTCGCTGGGTCCTTGTGCGGAAAGGTCCGTTTTGCCGTCCTGGATGGCAATGTTCCCCCCAACCACATTCCATTGATGATGAACGCCGCCGATTGTTTATTGCTGACGAGCGACTGGGAAGGCTCTCCCAACGTGGTCAAAGAGGCGATTGCTTGCAATCTTCCTGTGGTTGCGGTCGATGTGGGAGATGTCCGAGAACGACTGGAAGGAGTCAGGCCATCCGTGATTGTTCCCCGGGATGCCTGCGAAATCGGCAAGGCCATTTCCGTGATCTTGAAGCAGGGTCAAAGGTCAAACGGGCGCGAGTCAGCAAAAGATTTATCGAACGAAGTAGTATCGCAGCGCATTGTCTCGCTCTACAGAGCGCTCCAAATGGATTACCTAATATCGGGTTCTCGACTTTGGACCCGGCCTAGTCAACGTTCCATTCTAAAAAGAAGTCGGATTATGGAGCGGAGTTAGAACTGGCGCCTCATGGGCGCGTCACACGCAGATTGCATGTCAATTCCCGGAAAAAGTAGAAAACATAGGAGAACGGAAATGTATGGGCCCAATTTGCGTTTGGAGATTTTTAGCACATGTCCACCTATAGGAAACATTCCCATAGCTGAATACTCCAAGGCTGTAGCTGACGCAGCTCGCTGGAGTGAAAAATGGGGATGCACAGGAATATTGGTCTACACCGACAACTCCCAAGTAGACCCTTGGTTAGTCTCGCAGATAATCGTCCAAGAGACGAAACAACTGGCGCCCCTGGTCGCCGTGCAGCCCGTCTATATGCATCCGTACACGGTCGCAAAGATGGTCGCTTCCGCTGGCATTATGTACGGTCGCCGTGTGTACTTGAATCTAGTCGCAGGCGGTTTTAAGAACGACTTGGCTGCACTAAACGATCCTACGCCACACGATGAGCGGTACGAGCGCCTGGTCGAATACGTGACGATTATCAAGGGCCTGCTTGCCAATCACGACGCGATTACCTTTCAAGGCAAATTCTACCGCGTCAATAACCTCAAAATGACACCACCGTTGCCTGAGGGACTCTTTCCCGGTCTCCTAATTTCGGGCTCTTCGGAAGCCGGGCTGTCTGCTGCGCGTTTCCTCGAGGCGGTGCCGGTCATTTACGCCAAGCCGGCAAAAGATTGTGCATCCACGGCAGTCAACCGGGGTAACCGTCTCGGGATCCGGATAGGAGTTATGGCGCGCCCGACCGAAGAGGAAGCTTGGAAGGAAGCCCGTGGAAGGTTTCCGGAGGAAAAGAAAGGGAAAATGATGCATGGGTTGGCAATGAAAGTCTCAGACTCTGTTTGGCACCATGAGCTATCGAGCGCCATTGAAGAAAATAAAACTACCCCCGGCAGCTATTGGCTTGCGCCGTTTGAGAATTACAAGACATTTTGTCCCTATCTTGTGGGCAGCTACGAGCAAGTCGGAGAAGAATTGGCACGCTATTTGGGCTTGGGTTGCCGTTCATTCATTCTCGATGTTCCTTTGTGCGAAGAAGACTTGAGGCACGCTCGACTCGCTTTCGATCTCGCCTGCAATAAGTCGCATATCGCGGAGGCCGATTCGTCGAGGGTCCCGGCGGCGCCAGCGTCCCGCGATGAGGACTTCTCGTCTCATCCGGCCCACGTTAGCAGCGGAGATGCCAAAGAGGCAGTTCCAATCCAACGGATGAGTGGAGGATAGCTTGCGGAATACTGTCGCTGGATTCCTGGAATCGAGCGAGCGGTTCGCATCGCGTTCAGCTCTGGTCGTCGACGGCGAAACTCTCACCTATGCCGATCTCAGACGCAAGGCAGGCCAGCTTGCGTCTCTGCTACTGCGGACTGAGGCGCCCAATTCTCCGCTGGTCGCCATCCTGGCCTATCGAAGCGTGACGGCCTATGCGGGGATTTTGGGTATTCTTGCCGCTGGAAAAGGATATGTGCCATTAAACCCAAAATTCCCGGCGGAGCGTACTCGCAGAATGATGATTCTGTCTGGGTGTAACCAGGTCATCGTTGGGAATGAATGCGTCCCGCACCTGCGGGAGCTCTTGGAAGGGTTCCAGCAGCCCCTGACTTTAATACTGCCCGAAACAGCAGACGTCACTGACCTTGAAACGGACTTTCCTCTCAATCGGTGTCTACTGTCAAAAGACGTCTTCGAAAGCCGCGGCTCGATATTCGAAACGACTGTCTCCACTCAGGCGATTGCCTATCTGTTGTTCACGTCAGGCACCACGGGCGAGCCCAAGGGAGTGCCTGTTACTCACTCGAATGTGCGGTCGTACGTCGACTACATGTGCAGCCGGTTCGATCTGAATGAAACCGACCGGTTCTCCCAACATTCCGATCTGACCTTCGACTTGAGTGTTCATGACATCTTTGTCGCCTGGGAGCGCGGGGCCTGTTTATATTGCTTGCCTGAAAGAGCTGTCCTGTTGCCGGCCAAGTTCATCCGCGATAACGCACTGACCGCCTGGTTCTCCGTTCCCTCCATAATCAGCGTTTTGTCCAAGATGAAACTTCTGGAGTCCGACTCCTTCACTTCCCTGCGATATAGCTTCTTCTGCGGAGAACCTCTGCCGACTTCGTACGCGCAACTGTGGCAAAACGCAGCAGCGCATTCGCTTGTTGAGAATCTTTACGGACCTACAGAGGCCACCATCGCTATATCCCATTATCGATGGGACAGAAACCACTCACCTGGAGAAAGCTTGAACGGGATTTGTCCGATTGGCTGGACGTTTGCCAGACAGCAATCAAGCGTTGTCGACCAGGACTTCAACGTTCTTTCAAGGAATCAGGCGGGTGAGCTGTTCCTTGCCGGTTCGCAGGTCACTTCCGGGTACTGGAATGATCCAGAGAAGACGGGAGCGAAGTTTGTGCGGCTGGGCAATTCGGCGGAAACAATCTGGTACCGGACGGGGGATCTGGTCAAACAAGATTGGACTGGCTGCATGTACTATCTTGGCCGCATCGACGATCAAGTGAAGATTCGAGGATATCGGGCAGAATTGCAAGAAATTGAGGCCGTGCTTCGAAAAGCTTGCGGAACCGATCAAGTCGTTTCGGTGGCCTGGCCCGTGCGAGATGGCTCTGCCGATGGTGTTGTTGCTTTCGTGTCTGGCCAGAAGGCGCTCGACGAGGGCAAGGCGCTGAATTACTGCCGCACGTACTTGCCCGGCTACATGGTGCCCCAGAGGATCTACGCGCTCGATGCCCTGCCACTGAATTTAAACGGGAAAGTCGATCGAAGGGGGCTCGTTCGACTGCTTGAAGGAGCCCGAACGTGAATCGCATACAAGAGAATGAATTGGTTGCTTCCGTCCTGAACTGGATCAAAGAGCACAAGCTGCCCGGGAATCGTCAACAGGTCGAAATTACCGAAGACATCGATCTCATCACCGATGGGCTGTTGGACTCCATGGGACTTGTCGACTTGCTTTTATTTGTCGAGGAGCAGACGGGCCGCCCGATTGATCTGAAATCTGTAGAACCCGCGGATATCTGCGTTGTGAAGAACCTATGCCGTATCGCCCTCGGGAACGACATCTCTCAATCCACAGGTGAATGTGAACATGGCGAACCCAGTTGTGGAGACCTACTCGCTGCTGGCGGAAAAGTATGACGACGAATTGAACCTGCAGTCGTGCTGGGGCGGCGCCGCTGACAGAATCCTGAGTTCCCTGCTTATCGAGGACAACGATCAGGTGGTTCTCGATGTAGGTTGTGGTACTGGGAGAGCGCTGTCGCAGCTGGCAAGCCGCAGCAGGCCGAACATTCAATTCATCGGAATCGAGCCGGCTGAAAATATGCGCAAGTGTGCGCTGCGGCGAACCGGGAATTGTCTGAATATCAGTATTCTAGATGGGTGTTTCGAAGAGATCCCACTGGAGTCTCAGTCGGTGGATTATTTGTTCAGCATCTTTGCGTTCCATTGGGTGACTAACCTCCGCGCCTCCGTACAAGAAATTCGCCGCGTGCTCAAGCCGAAAGGGCATATGGACCTGTTCTTCATCGGGAGAAATAACGGTCAGGAGTTCATACGGAAGACAAGCTCGATCTTCCTGAAATACATGGGTCCTGCGCGCTTTCTGGAGTCCGCTCGGATGCGCACTCAACTTACCCGGGAGGAGGCTCTTCGCTTGTTCAGCGAAACCTTCGATCCACGTCAGGTTTCCGCCCTTGAATCGTACGACACCTACTACGATTCTCTGGAAGGACATTGGGGCTGGTGGGTCCGAATCGAAGGGCAATTTGTTTCCATGCCTCCAGAGACGAGAGAGGCCTGCGACCGGGAAGTGCGGAGGGCCCTTTCTGACCTGTCCACGGAAAAAGGTATCCCCTACACCATTCACTGTCTCCACTTGATGCTACGACTGGGAGCCGAACTCCAACACTGATTCCATTCAGAAATTCAGAAGCGGACATTTTCGCTTGCGACTTGTTCGCGGGACCATGCAAACGATGTCCGCACACCTCCAATCCTTCTCAGCCCACATTTCCAAAGTTTTTGTTTTTTGAGGAGTTGGCACTAGATGTCTTTGCCAACTGGCCGGTCCGAAAAGCGGACTCCGGCAGAACTGGCCGTGGTGATTTCTAGTTTGAGTGAAAGACCTTTCAAGGAAAGGGCTTTTACTGAGAACGTAAGCACTCACGGCTTGCGCGCTATTTCAAAGCGGATGTGGCCGCCTGGGGCTCGGTTGCTGGTTAGCTTTGGTGGGGAGCCCACCCCGGGAGCGGCCCGCGTTGTTTATTGTCAACGCCTGGCAAACAAGAAGTTCGCTGTGGGGCTCGCGCTATCGGCCAGGGTGTAGCAATCGGACGATTGATTCTCCCAAGACCAAGTGCTCTGCTTTTCACTTCCTGTTCTGAGGAAGCCTGTCTAGAGGTACTCGGCCGGAGTTCGCCACAACAGAGGAGGTCGCGACATAATTATGAAAATTGTTGTCCATACCCAATATTTCCCGCCGGAAATCGGGGCAGCACCTAATAGGCTGTCGGCGTTAGTTCAGGGCCTGTCGAGTGCAGGTCACGAAGTTACTGTTCTCACGGCGATGCCCAATTATCCCACGGGCCGCTACCATCCTGGCTATGGAGGCTTGGTGCGGCGCGAGAATCATAGCGGCAGTACTGTGGTTCGCACATTCATTTATCCAACCCAGAGCGCAGGAATGGTCAAGCGGCTTCTATGCTACTTTTCGTTTGTATTCTCGTCTTTGATTCTGGGTGGTTGTCTCTTGGACGAGCCGGATTACATACTCACGGAAAGTCCGCCCCTCTTTCTGGGAATCTCGGGATTTCTGCTCAGCCGATGGAAGCGCGCCCGGTGGATATTTAATGTCTCGGATTTGTGGCCTGAGTCAGCCGTTCGCCTGGGAGTCCTGAAACCGGGGTTGGCGTTGCGCCTCAGTGAATGGCTGGAAGCCTTTTATTATCGGCACGCTTGGCTTGTTAGCGGACAGTCCTCCGAAATCGTCCAAAACATCAAGAATCGGTTCCCACGCGTACCGACTTTCTACTTGCCAAACGGAGTTGATACGCAGAGATTTCGACCCGACTGCGCTACACCGGAGACTCGCGCTCTGCTGAGCTCGAAACCAGGTTGTGTTGTTCTTTACGCAGGTTTGCACGGTCTGGCCCAGGGATTGGAGCAGATTATAGAAGCAGCCGATCAACTGCGAGACGACACCTCAATCTCTTTCGTCTTGGTGGGCGATGGCCCCGTGAAGCGCGCCCTGGTTACCGAAGCAGAAGCTCGAGGACTGACCAACATCAAATTCCTCGACGCCGTCCCCCAAGATCAGATGCCCGCCCTTATTGCCGCGGCGGACATTGTCGTGGTGCCATTAAAGCTGCACATCCCCGGCGCTGTGCCTTCCAAACTCTATGAGGCCATGTCCTCCGGGCGGGCGCTAGTTGTTATCGCCTCCGGAGAGGCTGCCGACATCGTTTCTCGGAACAAGGCTGGTGTCGTCGTGGCCCCTGGGGACACACAAGGCCTTACAAGGAGCCTTTTGGATTTGGATCGCAATTTGTCCTATCGCGAAGAGTTGGGAGCGCAGGCTCGCCAAGCCGCAACCACGCAATTTGACCGATCCGTATCCATCACTCGTTTCGTCCGCTACTTGGAGGAACAACTGGAGGCAGTGCCTCCGTCAGGGCTGGGCATGCGAGTTCAGATTGATTCCAGGCCAAATCTTGCAACGAACCAGTATGACCAATCGCAGTCAGGCGAGTCACGCTCCGCCTAAGGACATGTTGCAAATTTTGGGACGCCGATCGATGTCCAGAGTAGCCTGTGTTCTATTCCTTTTGGCTTACGTTGCTATTGCTCAGACCTTGTTTGTGAAGGTGAAGGCGACCTCCGTTCCCACTGGGCCGCCGGAGGCCTGCGCCTATTACATCTCTCCAACCGGATCCGACACAAATTCAGGAACAATCCAGGCTCCGTGGACGCACCTGCAGAAGGCATTCGACACGCTCACTGCGGGACAGGTGGCGTGTCTGCGAACTGGAACTTACGAGCCCACCGCTGCCTATAACACCCCAGGTTACAGGCACACCATTTCGCAGTCGGGTGAACCGGGCAACCCTATTGTCATCCGAAATTATCCTGGAGAAACCGCTGTCGTACTCGGCGAAGTAGTTGTTAGGGGAAATTACTTGAAATTCTTGGGCACTCCACCGTCGGGCGGCTTGGTCTTTCAGGGTCCGCTGGGACCAGATGCCAGCGGAGTAAAAGGAAAGGGAGCTTGCCAAGTTTGGCTAGACAGGTGCCGCAACGTCGTTTTGGATCACGTTGAAATTCGGAAAAACGATTATCACGCTGGGCTTTATGTGAGTGAAGTTAGCGATGTACAGATCCTGGGCTGCTACGTCCACGACAACGGAAGGTTTGATGTGGACACTGACGCCATGGGTCAGCATCCTGTGAACGTAGACCAGGGCATTTATTGGGCCGCTAGCGGTGGAACCAATCGCATTGCCAACTGCTTGCTCGAGCATAACCGGTCCGCTAACCTGCAGCTTTTCGCGGGCTCCGGCAAGATCACCGGCCTGACCGTCGTTGAGAACACTATCGTCAAGGCCATGAACAGCGGGGTGCTTATCGGAAAAGGGGCCGACGGAAACGTATTTGCAAATAACATCGTTTCCATGAACAGCCAGCAGACCAACAATAAACAGATACGACTGGCAGACAATGCGAGCAACAATATCATTGACACGAATATTTCGTGGGGCAAAACCACTACTTCTGAAGGTGTGGACACATCAACGCTGACTGGATCTGGTAATGTCGTTCGAAATTTGATGGTTCTAGATCCGCACTTCGTCAACTTTTCCGGTGGGGATTACCACCTGCGGCAGGGCAGTCCGGCAATCAACTCTGCTCTCTCTGTCTACTCCAAGAGTGTTGACATAAATGACGTGAGCCGGCCCTCTCGGCCGAGTTTGGGAGCTTACGAGCACAAATCATCTCCATAAGCTCTCCGAACTCTTGGTCCATCAGGCTTGCCCACGTTCACACTAAGTTCTCAGGATCGCTTTCCATCGCTCAAGGATGATACTCGAAAGCACCAAGGTCAAATTTAATGCCCTGAGGACGCGGGGTGCCGTCGTAGTCGATGGGAACGTCGAGCAGCGTCAGTCCCGCATCGATCGCCGGGCTGCCTGTCTGCAAATAAGCGTTCGGCACCGACGGGGCATCCACCGTACAACTCGGCGCTGACACCAGCCGCGGATCGATATTGTCCAGATTCCCCGATAAAACAACCCCACCCGGCGCAGCCCCCGCTCCTACCGTCCCTTGATATGTCAAATTATTAGCCGCGCTCAGGTTCGAGTAGCCCGTGGTGTTGGAATAGTCCAGGAAACCCGTCGTGGGCTCCCAGGAAATATTGTTTTCGATAGCGGAGTTCGTTATCGGCGCTGATAAGGTGATGTGCCCGTTCCGATACGGGTTTGGGCACAGAAAGGTGTTATTCAGAATCCGCAGATTGTTCACCGCCGCCGGATAGACCTGAATACTCCAGCCGCGCTCGTCGCGGTAGAACACGTTGTTCTTGATGGTTAAGTTGTTCGCGCTCGTAAATGCCCCATCGACGTATATCCCGTGGTCGTTGTTCTGATAATGAAGGGTGTTCACTGAATCCACGCAAGTTACGCCGGAGAGTACTTCCCCTGGTGCCCCGCGCCCGATGTCGTGGATCTGGTTCCCCTCGATCGTCACATTGTCGTTGCTGATGAAAATCCCATCTCGCCCCGTCGTCGTCGTGGTGCAATACCGTCCCACGTCGTGGATGTTGTTCCCCGTGATGCTGATGAACTGACCCCCGCTCGAGGAACCCCCGTTGTAGTTCTCCATGCACGTGTCGCTGAACCCTTCGCACTCGAAATTCCTTACCTCAATGTAGTTCGCAGAAAACTCCCATCCCGTAGCCGAAGTGTTGTTCAACCCATCGATCTTCGCTCCCCATTTGTGTTCCGCTGTGAACACCACATGGTTCGCCGCTGTCCCTCCGCGGGTCATGATGATCAGCTTGCTCCCCACTCCGGAAATAGCTGGGTTGTTGTACGTTCCGTCACGGACGATCACCATGTCGCCAGGATTCACCACATTCGCCGCATGCTGGATGGTCAGAAACGGGGACGTGCTGGTGCCCGCGTTGGAATCCGAACCTGTGGGAGAAACGTAGTAGCACACCCCGCTCCCGGTTGGCGCGCACACGCTGCTGGCACTGGTGGTGATGGACAAACTCTGCTGCGCCGTCAGCAGATTCACGTCCGTCACTTTGGCGCTGAACGTACTCGTTCCCGCCGCGCTGGGAACCCCCGAAATCGCCCCAGACGACGACAGCGTGAGACCCACAGGGAGTGCCCCGGACGCTACCGACCACGTGTAAGGTGCCGTCCCGCCCGTGGCGTTTAACTGCGCGCTGTACCCCTGTCCATCCATTCCCGCGGGCAGACTCGTCGTGGATATCGTCAACGGAGTCGTTGTGGCAGCCGGTGGATCAAAGAACTCCCACATCGCTGGTGCAGTGGCAGCAGCGCCGGGAAGTGTCTTGATGCCTAAGCCTTCGAGCATCAGGCGAAGATCGCTCTCATGCTGATAGAAGGTGGTGGACTGATAAGCGACGTGTGAAAACGCCGGGCTGATGAGAACTACCGCGACGCGGCCCCCGCCGTCTGTGTTATCGTTTGCCGACTCGTCGAACACGATGATGAGTAACCCATCCTTTTGAAACGTCGCGTTCTTGACCAGCGGATCAATATTGGTCTTCAGCCAGGAGTCAGCCGTCGAGAGCGGGCAGTCGTGAGCATCGTCGCAACCGTTCGGCGCAATCCAGGAGAAGTTGGGCAAGGTCCCATTCGCCAGGTCGGTTGCGAATTGGGGGAACGAAACGAGGTTCGCCGAGTTGATGTTGGTCATGTAGGCCAAGGGGTCGTGGCGAACATAATAAGTTCCGGTCAGCTCCCGGTAATCCTTCCAGGTCTTCCCGGCAAGTTCCACTTCGCGCGCAATGTTGTCCGCCGACACCGGGAAGCTCGATGGCGTCTGGCTGTCGTCATTGGTCAGGATTTGTCCCGTCGTCAACATAAAATAGTTGCCGATCGACGGATGGGTGTTCGCGTAATACTGCGTGGCCAGGCCGTATTGGTTCATCAGGCTGTTCAGGTACGGCATGGCCGTCGTCCCAACCACGCTCGCGTAATTTGTGTTTTCCTCCACCACGATGGCTACGTGACCGAACTGCGGCGTAGCGCTGGTCGTCACCGTGAGCGTAACGGCGTTGCTGGTCGCACTGCCGGCGGAGTTGCTGACGACCACGGTGAACTGCGCTCCGTTATCCGAACTGGTTGTCGCTGGAGTTGTATAAGTGGACGAAGTCGCCCCGCTGATGGCCGTTCCGTTCTTTCTCCATTGATAGCTCAGAGGAGCAGTCCCCGTTGCCGCCACGTTGAATGTGGCCGTCTGTCCCACCGTCACCGTCTGGCTCGTTGGTTGCGTGGTGATCGTCGGCGCCACTGCTGATGCTGTTCCTGTCCCCGTTAGCGATATCGTCTGCGGACTGTTCGGTGCGTTGTCCGTAAGGGTCAGTGCCCCGGTGCGCGTCCCTGCCGCCGTCGGTGTGAATTTCACGCTGATCGTGCAACTGGCTCCCGCAGCTACCGTACTCCCGCAAGTCCCTACACCGGCAAAGCCAAAGTCTCCGCTTATGCTCGTAGTGAAGGTCACCGTCGTAGTGGTGTTGTTGGTAGCGGTCACTAATTTTCCGGCACTGCTGGTGCCTACGGCCTGGCTTCCAAAGATCAATGAGGTCGGTGACAGGCTTAAGCCCGCAGCCGAATTCACGGTGAGCGTAGCGGTGTTGCTGGTCGCACTGCCGGCGGAGTTGCTGACGACCACGGTGAATTGCGTTCCGTTATCCGAACTGGTTGTCGCCGGAGTTGTATAAGTGGACGAAGTTGCCCCGCTGACGGCCGTCCCGTTCTTTCTCCATTGATAGCTCAGACGGAGCTGTCCCCGTTGCCGCAACCGTGAACGTGGCCGTCTGCCCCACCGTCACCGTCTGGCTCGTTGGCTGCGTGGTGATCGTCGGCGCCACTGCTGATGCTGTTCCTGTCCCCGTTAGCGATATCGTCTGCGGACTGTTCGGTGCGTTGTCCGTAAGGGTCAGTGCCCCGGTGCGCGTCCCTGCCGCCGTCGGTGTGAATTTCACGCTGATCGTGCAACTGGCTCCCGCAGCTACCGTACTCCCGCAAGTCCCTACACCGGCAAAGCCAAAGTCTCCGCTTATGCTGGTAGTGAAGGTCACCGTCGTAGTGGTGTTGTTGGTAGCGGTTACTAATTTCCCGGCACTGCTGGTGCCTACGGCCTGGCTTCCAAAGATCAATGAGGTCGGTGACAGGCTTAAGCCCGCCGCCGAATTCACCGTGAGCGTAGCGGTGTTGCTGGTCGCACCGCCGGCGGAGTTGCTGACGACCACGGTGAACTGCGTTCCGTTATCCGAACTGGTTGTCGCTGGAGTTGTATAAGTGGACGAAGTTGCCCCGCTGATCGCGGTTCCGTTCTTTCTCCATTGATAGCTCAACGGCGCTGTCCCCGTTGCCGCAACCGTGAAGGTCGCCGTCTGTCCCGCCGTCACGGTCTGGCTCGTTGGCTGTGTGGTGATTGTCGGCGCCACGGAAGATGTGCTCGTCCCTGTTCCGTTCAACGGTATCGTCTGCGGACTGTTTGATGCGTTGTCGGTGAGTGTCAGCGTACCGGTGCGCGCCCCTGCGGCCGTCGGCGTGAATTTCACGCTGATCGTGCAACTGGCCCCCGCGGCTACCGTGCTCCCGCAAGTCCCTACTCCGGCAAACCCAAAATCGCCGGTAAAGCTTGCGCTGAATGTCAGAGTCGCACTACCGGTGTTGGTGAGCGTTGTGAATTGCGCACCACTACTTGTGCCCACCAATTGACTCGCGAAAGTCAATGAGGTTGGCGACAAACTCACCGTCGTGACAGTCGCTGCGCTTGCTCCTGTACCGAACAACAACAGCATGAACGTTGCTAGAATTGCAGCTACTAAAGTCTTTTCCCTGATCTTCTTTGTGGTTTCCATGTGTCTCCGTTTCGAATTTGCAGGAGGGGGCTGCATATAAGCCAAACTGCCAAAGCAACGCGAGGCTAATGCGCTCAGCCACATCGGGTTGGGAAGTTCCTGTGGATCCAGCCAGGGCAAGACTTTTTAGTCACCCAAAAAGGCTGGTGGCCCTCTCTGTTGCGCAGCGCCACAAATGGCACCGTCTAAACACGCAATCGCGGATCGCTCAGCTATGCGTGTACCGCGTATGTAATGGTTCTGAAACAAACTTTGCCTTGGCAGGAAGAAATTGTCGTTGCTGCGGAGCAAGCAAAAAGAAAAAACTTGAACGTTTCGGCGTGACCGCGTTAAGCGCAGAAGGATGCCAATACGCTTGCAGGGAAAGGGAAATTCATGCATTCGGAAAAGACGGAGGGGTATTTCTTACCTGCTCTAGGAATTTAATACTGTCACGATTGGTGACTTGCTGCGGCGATGCATCAGTCGTCAGAAAACATTCAACAAGCCGTGTCTCGACCCGTCTATCCAGTCTTAAATCCGGAACTAACTGGCAACACACGCCTCAGCGATCCGCAGTCCGCGGCTATTTTTTCACACACTTTCAACTCCTCGCGGTCAAGTGCCGCTCAGGGATGATACTCGAAAGCACCAAGGTCAAATTTAATTCCCTGAGGACGCGCGGTGCCGTCGTAGTCGATGGGAACGTCGACGAGCGTCAGCCCCACATCGATGGCCGGGCTGCCTAATTGCAAATGGGCATCCGGAAGGGACGCCGCGTCCACCGTACAACTTGGCGCCGACACTATTCTCGGGTCGATATTGTCCAGATTCCCCGTCAGAGCAATTCCGCCCGGCGCAGCCCCCGCTCCTACCGTCCCTTGGTACGTCAGGTTGCTGGTCACACTCAGGTTCGAGTATCCGGAAGTATTGTCATAGGACAGGAAACCCGTCGTGGGCTCCCAGGAAATATTGTTTTCGATAGCCGAGTTCGTTATCGGCGCTGATAAGGTGATGTGCCCGTTCCGGTAAGGGTTGGCGCACAGGAATGTGTTATTCAAAACCCGCAGATTATTCACCGCCCCCGGATAGACCTGAATACTCCAGCCGCGCTCGTTGCGGTAGAACACGTTGTTCTTGATCGTTAAGTTGTTCGCGCTCGTGAACCCTGCGTCCACGTATATCCCGTGGTCGTTGTTCTGATAATGAAGGGTGTTCACTGAATCCACGCAAGTTACGCCGGAGAGTACTTCCCCTGGTGCCCCGCGCCCGATGTCGTGGATCTGGTTCCCCTCGATCGTCACATTGTCGTTGCTGATGAAAATCCCATCTCGCCCCGTCGTCGTCGTGGTGCAATACCGTCCCACGTCGTGGATGTTGTTCCCCGTGATGCTGATGAACTGACCCCCGCTCGAGGAACCCCCGTTGTAGTTCTCCATGCACGTATCGCTGAACCCTTCGCACTCGAAATTCCTTACCTCAATGTAGTTCGCAGAAAACTCCCATCCCGTAGCCGAAGTGTTGTTCAACCCATCGATCTTCGCTCCCCATTTGTGCTCCGCTGTGAACACCACATGGTTCGACGCCGTCCCTCCGCGGGTCATGATGATCAGCTTGCTCCCCACTCCGGAAATAGCTGGGTTGTTGTACGTTCCGTCACGGACGATCACCATGTCGCCAGGGTTCACCACATTCGCCGCATGCTGGATGGTCTGGAAAGGCGCCGCACTGGTGCCCGCATTGGAATCCGAACCCGTGGGAGAAACGTAGTAGCACACCCCGCTCCCGGTTGCCGCGCAGGCCGTGCCTGCTGTGGTGGAAATCGACAGGTTTTGCTGAGCCTTCAGCTGGCTGGCGTCGGTCACCTGGACGGTGAAGCTGCTGGTCCCGGCCGTGGTCGGAGTTCCCGAAATCATACCGGTAGAAGACAGCGTGAGACCTGCAGGCAGAGAGCTGGTAGACAAGGTCCAGGCGTAGGGTGCCGCCCCCCCGGTAGCGTTTAACTGTGCGCTGTACCCCTGTCCATCCATTCCCGCGGGCAGACTCGTCGTGGAAATGGTTAAGGGAGGAGTCGTGCCGCCCACCGTGAGCGTGGCGGCGTTGCTGGTCACGTTGCCCGCAGAGTTGCTGACTGCCACGGTGAACTGCGCTCCGTTGTCCGAACTCGTTGTCGCTGGTGTTGTATAAGAGGATGAAGTTGCGCCGCTGATCGCGGTCCCGTTCTTCTTCCACTGGTAAGTCAGCGGCGCCGTGCCCGTCGCCGCCACTGTGAACGCTGCCGTTTGTCCCGCCGTTACCGTCCGGCTGGCCGGCTGTGTTGTGATCGAAGGCGCCACCGCAGCGGCGCTGACCGTGAGGGTGGCTGGGTTGCTCGTTATGCTGCCGGCGCTGTTACTCACCACGACGGTGAACTGCGCTCCGTTGTCCGAACTCGTTGTCGCTGGGGTTGTATAAGAGGATGAAGTTGCGCCGCTGATCGCCGTCCCGTTCTTCCTCCACTGGTAAGTCAGCGGTGCCGTGCCCGTTGCCGCCACTGTGAACGTGCCGTTTGTCCCGCCGTTACCGTCCGGCTGGCTGGCTGCGTTGTGATCGAAGGCGCTACCGCTACCGCGGACGTGGTGGAACCTATGCCGGTTAGCGAAATCGTCTGCGGGCTGTTGCCAGCGTTGTCGGTGAGGGTCACTCCCCCCGTTCGAGTTCCTGTCGTAGTAGGTGTGAATTTCACGCTGATCGTACAACTGGCGCCAGCGGCTACGGAACTCCCGCACGTCCCCACCCCACCAAAAGCAAAGTCGCCGCTGACGACGGCGCTGAATGTCAGTGTCGCATTACCGGTGTTGGTAAGCGTTGTGAATCGTACGGCACTGCTCGTGCCCACTGCCTGACTTCCGAAGGTCAGTGAGGTCGCCGAGAGGCTGACCTTCGGCGCGGATACGGTGCTGACAGTAAGCGTGGCTGCATTGCTGGTCACACTGCCCGCAGAGTTGCTGACTGTCACGGTGAACAGTGCTCCGTTGTCCGAACTCGTTGTCGCTGGTGTTGTATAAGAGGATGAAGTTGCGCCGCTCACCGCTGTTCCGTTCTTCTTCCACTGGTAAGTCGAGCGGCGCCGTGCCCGTCGCCACCACTGTGAACGCTGCCGTTTGTCCCGCCGTTACCGTCCGGCTGGCTGGCTGCGTTGTGATCGAAGGCGCTATCGCGGACGTGGTGGAACCTATGCCGGTTAGCGAAATCGTCTGCGGGCTGTTGCCAGTGTTGTCAGTGAGGGTCAGTGTTCCCGTTCGAGTTCCTGCCGCCGTTGGCGTGAATTTCACGCTGATCGTGCAACTGGCTCCCGGGGCTACGGAACTCCCGCAGGTTCCCAACCCATCGAAAGCAAAGTCGCCGCTAAAGGCGGCGCTGAATGTCAGAGTCGCACTACCAGTGTTAGTGATTGTTGTGAATTGTGCGCCACTGCTCGTGCCCACTACCTGTGTTCCGAAGGTCAACGAGGTCGCTGAGAAGCTGACCGTCGTTGCCGTTACGGCGCTCGCCCGCCCCGGTGCACCAAACAAGAACCACGCCAGGCTAAGAATCACCAGGCTCAAACATGTTACTTTCATTTTCCCTATCGTTTTCATATCGCTCCCATTCCAAGCCTGTATCAACCCAGGGCAGTGCCGACTCGCATGCTCTTGCAGCTCTCATCGGCACACCGTCTGGTTGTTCTTACTTGCGCTATCTGGTAACGCCGGTCGCTCAGGCTGGGGTCTGTTGCGACGTATCCGAAGCAAGGGTCTGCAGGTAAGGCAGCAGCCCCTGATCCCCGAGAAAATCCACAGGGGCTGCTTCTTCACGGACTCAATTCGAAAGCACCAAGGTCAAATTTAATTCCCTGAGGACGCGCGGTGCCGTCGTAGTCGATGGGAACGTCGACGAGCGTCAGCCCCACATCGATGGCCGGGCTGCCTAATTGCAAATGGGCATCCGGAAGGGACGCCGCGTCCACCGTACAACTTGGCGCCGACACTATTCTCGGGTCGATATTGTCCAGATTCCCCGTCAGAGCAATTCCGCCCGGCGCAGCCCCCGCTCCTACCGTCCCTTGGTACGTCAGGTTGCTGGTCACACTCAGGTTCGAGTATCCGGAAGTATTGTCATAGGACAGGAAACCCGTCGTGGGCTCCCAGGAAATATTGTTTTCGATAGCCGAGTTCGTTATCGGCGCTGATAAGGTGATGTGCCCGTTCCGGTAAGGGTTGGCGCACAGGAATGTGTTATTCAAAACCCGCAGATTGTTCACCGCCCCCGGATAGACCTGAATACTCCAGCCGCGCTCGTTGCGGTAGAACACGTTGTTCTTGATCGTTAAGTTGTTCGCGCTCGTGAACCCTGCGTCCACGTATATCCCGTGGTCGTTGTTCTGATAATGAAGGGTGTTCACTGAATCCACGCAAGTTACGCCGGAGAGTACTTCCCCTGGTGCCCCGCGCCCGATGTCGTGGATCTGGTTCCCCTCGATCGTCACATTATCGTTGCTGATGAAAATCCCATCTCGCCCCGTCGTCGTCGTGGTGCAATACCGTCCCACGTCGTGGATGTTGTTCCCCGTGATGCTGATGAACTGACCCCCGCTCGAGGAACCCCCGTTGTAGTTCTCCATGCACGTATCGCTGAACCCTTCGCACTCGAAATTCCTTACCTCAATGTAGTTCGCAGAAAACTCCCATCCCGTAGCCGAAGTGTTGTTCAACCCATCGATCTTCGCTCCCCATTTGTGCTCCGCTGTGAACACCACATGGTTCGACGCCGTCCCTCCGCGGGTCATGATGATCAGCTTGCTCCCCACTCCGGAAATAGCTGGGTTGTTGTACGTTCCGTCACGGACGATCACCATGTCGCCAGGGTTCACCACATTCGCCGCATGCTGGATGGTCTGGAAAGGCGCCGCACTGGTGCCCGCATTGGAATCCGAACCCGTGGGAGAAACGTAGTAGCACACCCCGCTCCCGGTTGCCGCGCACGCGGTGCCTGCTGTGGTGGAAATCGACAGGTTTTGCTGAGCCTTCAGCTGGCTGGCGTCGGTCACCTGGACGGTGAAGCTGCTGGTCCCGGCCGTGGTCGGAGTTCCCGAAATCATACCGGTAGAAGACAGCGTGAGACCTGGAGGCAGAGAGCTGGTAGACAAGGTCCAGGCGTAGGGTGCCGCCCCCCCGGTAGCGTTTAACTGTGCGCTGTACCCCTGTCCATCCATTCCCGCGGGCAGACTCGTCGTGGAAATGGTTAGGGGAGCAGTCGTGCCGCCCACCGTGAGCGTGGCGGCGTTGCTGGTCACGTTGCCCGCAGAGTTGCTGACTGCCACGGTGAACTGCGCTCCGTTGTCCGAACTCGTTGTCGCTGCTGTTGTATAAGAGGATGAAGTTGCGCCGCTCACCGCTGTTCCGTTCTTCTTCCACTGGTAAGTCAGCGGCGCCGTGCCCGTCGCCGCCACTGTGAACGCTGCCGTTTGTCCCGCCGTTACCGTCCGGCTGGCCGGCTGTGTTGTGATCGAAGGCGCCACCGCAGCGGCGCTGACCGTGAGGGTGGCTGGGTTGCTCGTTATGCTGCCGGCGCTGTTACTCACCACGACGGTGAACTGCGCTCCGTTGTCCGAACTCGATGTCGCTGGGGTTGTATAAGACGGATGAAGTTGCGCCGCTGATCGCCGTCCCGTTCTTCTTCCACTGGTAGCTCAGCGGAGCCGTGCCCGTTGCCGCCACGTTGAATGTGGCCGTCTGCCCCGCCGTCACCGTCTGGCTCGCCGGCTGCGTGGTGATCGTCGGTGCCACCGCTGATGCGTTCACCGTGAGCGTTGCGGCGTTGCTGGTCACACTGCCGGCAGAGTTGCTGACGAGCACCGTGAACTGCGCTCCGTTATCCGAACTGGTTGTCGCCGGGGTTGTGTAAGACGACGAAGTCGCCCCGCTGATGGCCGTCCCGTTCTTTCTCCATTGATAGCCCAGAGGAGCCGTCCCCGTTGCCGCCACCGTTGAATGTGGCCGTCTGCCCCGCCGTCACAGACTGACTTAAGGGCTGCGCGGTAATGGTTGGCGCGACTGCCGTCGCGCTTACTGTTAGTGTTGCCGGCGCGCTTGTCAGGGTTCCGGCACTGTTGCTGACCACTACGGCGAATTGTGCGCCGTTGTCTGAAATCGTCGTGGCCGCCGTGGTGTAGATCGACGAGGTCGCCCCCGAGATAGCTGTGCCATTCTTGTTCCACTGGTAGTTCAGGAGAGCCGCGCCCGTGGCCACCACGGTGAAGGTCGCCGTCTGCCCAGTGGTTACCGTCTGATTTGCTGGCTGCGTGGCAATGACCGGTGCCACGGGGACGGGGTTGCTCGTGGTGCCACTAACAATACCTGAGCAACCGTTCAACAAAACTAGCGCCAGTGCTACAAACATTGGCAGCGTCCACTGTCGTAAGGCGGTCCAGATTTTGGCATTGGGAAAAAGCGCTTTGGTCCCTAACCGTTTTGCTTGATAGTGCCTCATTGATCCCCGTGGAGGAGGAAAAGTACGGTCCGACTGAGCAGACAAATACGGTCACTTTTCTCCTCAAGCTCATTTAAGTGGGCTTAGGCCAGCTCGAATGGGCGGGTCTCCGGGAATAACTGCTTTAACCTGACCAAGCTCGTGGGAGACAATAGAAGAATTAGGAGGTTTAGTACTACTGGTGCGGGGGCCAGTTTTAGTGCAGGGTGGCGGCGTGAACTGAATTACTTTCCGTGTACTGGCTCCCGGCCAGTACACGATTGGCTTATGCGATCAAACAAACTTAGTTCGAGAGACCGAGATTCTGTAGAAACATGCCGCACGGTCTAACGGCATGCAGAAATCATCACAAATTCGGCCAATCCTGATCGCTGCTTAGTTGGCCGGCTAACTCCTGGCACGACTAACCAGGCATCTATGTACGGGGGACCTTCACTTGCGTCCAGAGGAGCAGCGCGACTCTAGAAGATGGCGCCTGCTGCACCACTGATAACAATCTCTCCGAATGTGCTGTCAGCGTAATCGAGCTCGACTCAGGGACTCGCGCTTGAATTGCCTAGGGTTTTGTATCGTTGGTCAACTTCGCTACACCAGAAGCTTCAGGTGAGGAGTTATCTCGTTGGCGTGTCAGATAGAATACTAAAGGAGTGATCTGGAAAGGCATTCTCTCGCTTTCGACCACCCTGCCCACTGGCTTGGAGTTGAGCATCCGCAGCTGATCATTCCATGGGTCAATCCGGATTCGTCCTCCAATCGGCAGCGCTGCGATGACGTTGGCCATTGACTTCTCTTTGGACTCTGCGGACACCACCTGGGACGCAATGTTCCAGTTTGTTGGAACCCTGTCGCCCAGATTCGGACTGATAAGGCTGGGGAGCTCCTTCGACCGGTTCTGGAGCGCTTGAAGGAAGAGTTGCGCAGTACCGTAGGAATCCTTGTAGGGTGAGTTCCTTAGTAGTTCAATCCCCTTCCGGTTCGCCGCCAGCTCCTCTTCCGGCGGGCGAGCAAAGTCAAAGTGGCGGAACGTCTCCTTTTCGTTGAACTGAAGAGTGTTAGAAAACCCAAATTGGGTGTCTATGCGATGTCCGAGCACGACGTGACCAAGCTCGTGGGCGAGGATAGCCGCAAGGCTGGCTTCGTCAGGAAGAACATCCACCAATCCGCGGCTCAAAACGATAGTGTGCCCCAAGGTGAACGACTCCAGCGTTGAAGTCATCAGGACGCGACAGCGAACTTCCGGTTGGATGTCGAGACTATTAGTTACCTCGATGTTGTTGATCACCGTCTCCAGCACCTTGTTCACTTCTCCATAAGGCGCCAGCAGGCCCTGTCGCTCAAGTCGGTCCGCGACGTTGTCTTCGGCCTGGTGCTCCCAGATGCGCTCCGATTGCAGTGGTGAGTAGTCGGTGGCAGCGTTCGACTGATCTCTGATCCCCGGCGATGCCTCGACAAGCACCTTGGTCAGTTCCTGCTCTTGGAGCGCGTGACCAAGGCCATAGCCCCAAAGGCGCGTCTGCGACCTGAATGACTTGAATGCCAGCCTCGTTGTCTTTGGATCTCGGACGCTGCCTTCTTCGCTGTAGACAAACGTCGGGAGCCATAGGTTGTTTCCAACATTCGTCCGCCAGCTATCGAAATTGAAGTAGTTGCTGATAAGTGAGGAGCCGCCATAGGCGCCATTAAAGCGCACTATGTGGTAATCCTGATCCTCCACCCAGATGCGGCCGACGAAACGCCCCTTACCTGATCTCGGCAATGGATCGACGTCAAAGACGAGACAACGAACTTCACCCAAAAACTCGCGACGCACATATGTAAACTTGTAATGCCCGCGGTCGAAGCCGTACATGTCCAGGTAGATCATCTGCAGGAAGCCGCGCGGGACAAACTCCGATGAGAAGAATTCTCGCAAGCCTCCCAGCAACTTGTGCTTCAGACCAGCGGAACGCTCCAGCGGTTCAAGCTCCACTCCCCTCGCTAGCTCGGCCCGGCCAATAAAGTATTTGTCGCCGTCCGGCACGGTCCCCACCTGCTTATCGGGCCGCACATACTGGATATAGGTTTCCACCAGTGGTGAGTACTGGCGAAGTAACTGCACCTCCGCTTGCTCCTGTGCCACAATTTTGTCCACGACTTCGCTTGGGCTTATCAATTGCTGGGCAGTTGTGGCTAGCGGAATCAGACTAAGTGCCAGCGCCGCGGGCAGAATCTTGAGGCTGCGCATTGTGCCTCCCAGACTTGTACCTCGGAGACACGGCTGGTGTCCCCAGACTACACATTTAGTTTTAGTGGGCGCTGTCTCCTGAAGGTACCCGCTACCTTGCGTCGTTGATGCCGAATTGCAAGCCGCTGGTTGCAAAAGAGGCGCCTCGGGTTGAGCGCGAGGAGGCAGCCTCTTTTGGCATGAAGGGAACCCTCAGAGGTCTTCTTTGCATCAGCGACTGTCTCCGCGGTAGCAAGACTAGTTCTTACGGGCCGCATGTCGGACCTGTCAAAACAAACAGGGCGGAACGAATGAAATCCATATGTTCGGTTAGGCGGTTATCGGACAAGTTCCCTAGCCCATCTTAGCCAAAAGTGGCCGCTACTCTTCCAGATTGACGGCCCCCGCCTTGTGCGCTCCTAAAAGACCCCACTAGTAATTTTGCCAGTTGGGCCGGAATCGTGGTTTGGTCTATAACTCCCAATGTAGTCTGAGGGCTCATCGCAGTATTCGAGGAGGAAAGGGGATATTTACCTCTCCGAATACTATTAACCCCACTACTCAGGGGAGGCATTTCCCCGAACTCAAATGCCTCCCTTGGGTACTAACTAACGTATTAAGCCTATTTGAAAAACATCCAGTAGATTCACCCACATCCCCAAAAGCTCCCGATAAGCCGAGAGTGGACCTGAAATTTCACCGGGACGCGTGGGAAACTTATATGCTAATTGCATAGCTGCTGGCACGGATCACTTCAACGGCCTCACTCCGGCTCTCGGCGTCTACCTGCTTCAAAATTCGATGGATGTGATTTCTGACTGTAAACTCAGAGAGATTGAGGTGAGAAGCTATCTCTTTATTTGTTAGACCCTTCGCGACAAGGGCAACCAATTGCTGCTGGCGCAAAGTAAGATGGGGTCTTACGGTTGAGGGTCGGGCGGACAACCCTCTTGGCGTTTGAGCAACGATACGGAATAGGGCGGAACAAAGCTGAGGAGGGCAAACGACCTCGCCCCGAAAGACAGCTCGCACGGCGGCAACGACATCCGAAGCAGATGCATCTTGCAACAAATATCCGGTCACACCGAAACGGACAGCAGCTATGAATTGCTCTTCGTCAGCCTCCATCCCAACGAGAAGAGCCCTTAAAGTGCCCTCCCCTCTCACCTGGAGAGGCAGATTTGCTGGCATCCACTCTGTCAGGAAAGAGTCGGTGACGAGAACTTCGGATTTGGTGTCAAGGACATGGCACGGTGCGGTCTTCTCGTGTCCACGCTGGCCGACAACGAGAAGATCGGGGCGTTTGCGGAATAGCCGAACGAGCGATTCACGCAGCAGGCGGTTCTCAATCAGCAGGAATACGCGGATCGAGGAAGCAGCAGCGGTGATGTTAGAAGGAGGCATCAGGTGTCCGCTAGCGCGACTAACCGGGAATTGGCCATTTCGGGGAGACTAAAGGAGGCTGGCTAGATGAGTGCCGGACCGACTCCAATAGTTGATTGATGCGTTCGGCGCGGAGAGTGCATTGGATGAGATCGGCGTCCGACAACCTGCCTTGAAGCAAGCGAGATTGCTCGTTTATCAGTCTGCCCACCTCAGTCAGTGTCTCTTGTTCTTTGACCATATGGCTCCAGGTCCTAGTCTAACGACCTGTATCTGACGCCTTGCCATGCCTGGCCCTACCACTAATAATTCGCCCGAATGGGAATGGCCGATTCTTAGTCGGTTGACCTTGGTACCGCCTCTCGTGGGCACAAGTAACTGTCAAAAGTTACAGGCACTGGCACTGCGCTCGCCAAAGATGGAGCGAACCGGTCCATCAAGGAGGTATCTAGGTGACTCGGGATAACCACTGACTTCGAGAAGATTTCTACCCAGCTAAAACGGACCTAGTGCTCGACTAACGCATTCCGGCACTGTGCTCTCGCGTGGCTGTCATTTTTGCCCCCGATGACATGCGTCGGAGTCAGACAGCACTGGTATTTTTACTAGGAGACAGCGGTACGGTCGCACCCCATCATCAACTTTCAATACGTACATAGGCTCAGAAGTGTGGGCGAGTCCAGAAGCGGGGCTCAAGGAGACATTCAATGGTAAGACCCCTTCTAGTAGTTGCGACGTTGTGCTTTGCAACGCCTCTTCTGGCCCAATCTCCGCCAGCGAGCAGCCCAACACCAGCCCCTACCCCTGCAAAACAATCCGATGCCACATCTTCCCCTGCCAAGAGTATTGGCATGTTTGCGTACCCGAAGAACCAGCAGAGCGCAGACCAACAACTGAAGGATGAAAACGAGTGCTACGCTTCAGCCAAACAACAATCGGGAATTGACCCTCAGGCTCCGCCCCCAGCCGCCAAAACCGAAGAGCAAAAGAAAGCAGAGCAACAGGCAGCTGCGGACAATGCCAAGCAGGCAAAAGGGGGTCGTGTAAAGGGTGCCGCCAGGGGTGCCGCTGGAGGCGCCGCGGTCGGAGCGATTGCTGACGATGAAGCAGGTAAAGGAGCAGCGGCTGGAGCTGCAGCCGGCACGATGGTGGGTGGAGCAAAGCAAAGGCGAGCAAACAAAGCATCCAAGCAGCAAGCAGCGCAGGCCACTGCCCAACAGCAACAGCAGGAGGAAGCTCAAGCAAAGGCCGGATACCAACAAGGTATCGACACATTTAAGCGACCATTCTCTGCGTGTATGGACGCTCGCGGATACTCCATTAAATAACAATCTTGGTCTAGGGCCTGATTGATGTGCTTACCGGAAAAGTGGAATACGTCCGGTCACAAGTAGGCCCAAGATCGCAACATTCCTTAGCGTAGCTCTCTAGCGCAACGGTTCTAACCATGTTCATTGCCACGAAGGTTGTCCGCGTATCGTTTTGTTTCTCCTGCCCTTCGTTGGCTAAATCGGTTCAAAAGGCAGTGAGGCGTTGGATAACCCAGAACATCGCTACACCACCGATGGCGTATGGCGGGACGAGTTCGGTCCAGCGCGGAAATGGAATGCGGACGCGGCGCGCGAGGGCGATCAACGACAGCACCACGCCAATGAACAGAAAATGGCCGGACTCGACGCCCAAGCTGAAGAACAATAGTGCCGTTGGAATGTGTAAAGCTGGCAGTCCCGCATCACTTAGCCCTCCCGCAAAACCCAGCCCGTGTATCAGCCCGAAGGAAAACGCCACCATCCATGGCGCGGAGGCGGTGATGCTTTTGATGCCGCGCCGAACCTTAACAATCTCGGTCGCGACAAAGACGATGCTCAGGGCAATGACTGCCTCGACGGGCCGCTGCGGCACGTGCACAAAGCCGAGACTCGCCGCAGTCAGCGTGACGCTGTGAGACAGGGTGAACGCAGTTACTGTCTTCACCAGTTTCCAACCACCGCGCGTGAGAATAATTAGCGCGAGTACGAACATCAGATGATCCACGCCGGACAAAATGTGTTCGACGCCGAGCTTGAGATAAACACCAGCCGTCTGTAGACGCGACGCGGTCTTGGGAATCATCGCCGCCGGTACAGACGGTTTCAGACGCTGCGTCCAAGTGGTGCCATCGGTGAACTCTATCCGGACAAGCACGTCAGTCATCGTTGCGGCGAGCCCATCGATGGCAATCGTCCGGCCGTTTAGCCCGCCCGGGCACGCTATGTTCAGGTGCTCCGCATACGAATCGCCGCCACGGTAGCTGGTTACCTCGCCAACCGGTTTGCAGTTCTCCGGGAAACGAGGATGAATGCTTAGCCGCATCTCGCCCACGGCCGGCACCTTCCAGAGGACTGCGTACATCCCGCCGTCTGTCTGGCGGAGTTCGAGATACGCGGGGCGGACTTCGTGGGCAGACACGTTTTGCACGAGCGCCAACATGACAAGAGCCACCTTAAATGTGACCCGGCGACGCATCAGTGTGTCTCCGCTACCTTTGGCGCTTGGGGAGGCTCGACCACGATCATGTAACGCGCGCGCAGTTTGGCATACTGCGCGTCCAGCTCTTGTTTGCGCCGCTCACTCAGCAGGTCGCGGAGCACGGCCTCGCGCACGTTCGCCAGCTGCGGCGCTGCACCCGGCAGGTGCTCATCCACGCGCACCAAATGCAGCCCATAATTTGATTCCAGCGGACCGGCCCAATTCCCCGTCTCGACCGATACAAGTTGCTTCCCGAAGTTCTCGCCGAAGAGCCGCGTCGTTTCTTCGGCTGAGACCTTCTCGAACCGGAAAGGCAAGAGGAAGGCGTCGCCGAGCTTTTCGACATCGATGGCAGACACCGTTCTTTCCAGTCAGCCGCGCCAGCACCGCCTTCGCATCTGCCTCGGCGGACTTTCCATGCTTCTCGCGGTTGAAAAAGATGTGTTCGAAGGTAAGGCGCGGTTCCTCTCGGTACTTGTCCGCGTATTGCCGGAGGTAGGCTTCGAGTTCCTGTTCGTTCGGCGGACCACTTCTCGCCGCCAAGTCTTCGCTCAGGAATTCGAACTTCTGTCGCATGCGGCGCCGGACGATAATGTCGTCCTGGTCCAGACCCATGGCCTTCGCTTCACGATAGAGCACTTCTTCACGAATGTAGTCGTCGACCAGCCCCTGCATTTCTTCCTGGGTGGGCGGGCGCATCCACGTGCGACTGAAACCGACGACGATGCTTTCGATCTGGCTTTGCGTAACAACGATCTTCTCCCCAGAGCTGACACCTATGCTGCGCGACCGCCCAGCAATGAAAAAGATCACCGCTCCCAGCAAGAGGAAGTGAAACAACGGTTCACGGATCAGTTTTCGCAGGCGCGCCCTCATAGGCTCACTTCGCAGGCGTGTACCAGATGGGCGAGGTGTAGGCGCGCTCTTGCATGGTCATCGGGACTTCGGGCGGCATCTTGATTCCAAAATATTTGGCGTCGTATGCAGTCCAGCGTGGTGTGGGTATCTCCAGCACTCGGACGTAGTAGAACGCGCTCTGCGTCGCATCAAACTCCGGGTCCTTCCAGACCTTGATGAGTTCCGTTGCGCCGATGGTGTTGGTCCAGGTTGCGTTGGGAACATCCACGGTGTTGCCAACCGCTGGCAGCTTGCCGGTCTTCGCGTCGGGCTTTCGGTCGCCAGACCAGGCCACGTCGTAGACCTTCTCGTGCGTCTCGCCCTTGCCATCGAGCCAGCCCTTGATGATTTGCACACGGTCGAGGTTCGCGCCGATCGGATCTTTCAGCGCAGCGACCAGGAATGTAGGCGACTTGGCCCCAGGAGCCTGTTGAAGATCGCCACCCATGGGCACGCCCTTTTGATAGCCGACCACTGCAGGACTCCGCGTATTCGCGTCGTTCGCAACGAAATCCCAGCCGCCAAAGAAGCGGACGATCATACGTGGACCGGTAGTGGCGTAAGTCTCCTTCCGCTGCATGGCGTCCCACAGCGCTTCGCGTGTGTTGTCTGTAGCCCAAACGCCGGCATAGCCGGAGGCACTCGTCTCCCAACCCATGACCATAACTCCGGGATGGGCGGGGTTCTTTACGAACGGATGTTCCGCACGCCCTGCACTTGGCTCGGCGCTGGAAGTTTTGCCGAAGAAATTGTCTTCTTCCACGGCGGCGAGACCTGTGTGCGAATCGGTGGAGCCGACCATCCCGAACTTGTACGGGTTTACGCCCAGTTCTTTTTCAAGCTTCAGCCCATTCCGCAACGCCGCGCGCGCATACTCGAACTCCAGCATCTCGGGCTTTTTGAGTTCGCTAAGATCTAGGTTGCCTTTGTCCCAGCGCTCGAAGTTGGCGAATTCGTCGTTCGGAGAGAGGAACGGATGGGTCTCGCCGTCACCCTTGATCTGGGTCGCCTCATAGAGCCGTTCCCATTGCTCACGTCGCTCGGCGTATTCTCGGTCGATCGGCTTTCCGGTGAACGATTCGATCAGCGGGAACATGCGCCCATTCGAGAGGTTGCCGTTGTGCGCGATGGCCAGCACTCTCCCGTTCGTCTTGTCTTCGTAAGTCTGCATCCACTTCCACAAGTCGCGCGGGTTGTCGCTGCCCATGGGCTTTATGGTTGTGTAGGGTTCGACAAGGTTCGCCTTGGACGCGTTGTCCCGGAAAATGACGTTGCGGTGCAAGTTGTTGCCGCCGGTATTCGACGTCCACTCGAAGCCGATGAAGGCGGTGAAGCGGCCCGGATCGTTCGCCTCCTCGGCTGCCTTGATGGTCTCCGCCCAGGCGCTGCGGTATGGGGCGGTGCCCGGGAGCGGAAAGATAGCTTTTGGCATCTGTCCCTTGCCGAAGGTGATGATAATGTCTAAAGCCGCATCTGCCCCCTTGCCTGACTGAATCATTTCGTACCATTTCTTGCCTTGCGGGTCGTTCAATACGTCCTGGCTGCCCGACAGCAGCATCGGAAAGAAGCCCATGCCATCGGAGTGATCGGCGACGACGAGAAAGTCCAGCGGCCGCGAAAGCTTCACGCGTTGTCCGCTCGAAGCGGTGATTTCATTCCCCTTAGCGAACACGTAGGCGTCCTTCGGTCCGAGCCTAGCCCCAAAAGCGCCAGCGTCCATCGAGAACGAAGTGTGCAGATGCGTATCGCCCCAATAGACGCGCGTTGGAAATGGTCTCCCAGCGTAGGGAGAATACGGCCGCTTCGTCGGAAAGGACTTCTCGATCGCTGCTTTGTCTGGCTCGCCTGAATCCTGCGCGAACGCCGGCAGCGGGTAACCAGCCAGACCTAGCGCAAGGCCAAGGGCGATAGGGATGTTTTTTGTTTTCATGGTTTTCTTCGGATCGGACTTTTGCTCTGCGTTCCGCTCCCTTTGTTGGAGCTTGGCAGGCAGGCAATCTTAAGGCGACTAGCTGAATTGACAGATGTCAAGTCAACCTCGGAAACAGATACTTCACAGTGGAAGTGACGATTCCAGTCCGACAACACTATTCAACTTTGGCCTGAGCTATCTGACAGAGGCCGGTGTAAACGTTGTGAGCCTGGAGAATCTCCCAGGCAGCTCTGAGGTACTTGGAAAAGGCGGAGGAAACAGTGAGGGCTTACAAAATCCCTTTCTTGGTTTTGCTCGTTATGCTGTCAGCGGCCGGCTTTGCTCGCGCTCAGTTGGACGGACTTCACCTCAAAGGGGACGTGGGCCTCGATTCAGGTTCGCAACCAACTCCCGACAGTGAAACCCAATCAACGGACAAAACCACTTCCCAGAAAACTTCTGCTGGGACAGATAGCGCCTGGCATTTAGTCGTATCTCCGTATCTCTGGTTTCCTGGCGTTCACGGAACTCTTGGATTGCGCGAACACACGGTCAGCATACATGCCAGCCCAGGAGATCTTCTCTCTAACTTTCGCATCGGACTGATGGGGACGGCAGACCTTCGACGCAGGCGTCTGCTGCTCCCCGTCGACATGATATGGATCAGGCTGGGAGATGATAAAGCGTTGCCCTTCCCGGGTTTGGGTGAGTCATCGGCAGAAGTGAGAGCTACCCAATTCGTTTTGACGCCCAAAATCGGTTATCGGGTCGTCGATCGGGATGCGCTCAAGGTCGATGCCCTTACGGGATTCCGCTACTGGTACGTCGGACAGAATCTGCAATTTAGTCCCTCCGGGATTGAGTTTTCAGGTTCGCTGAATTGGGCGGACCCGTTGGTTGGCGGAAGAATTCTGGCCGCTCTCTCGCCCAAGGTAACTGTAACGATCGCTGGTGACGTAGGAGGCTGGGGAGCAGGCTCGGAACTGAACTATCAAGTCATTGGCCTCCTTGGGTACCGGATAAAACCTTCATGGACGCTGCAGGCCGGTTATCGCTATCTATACGTGAATTATCGGAGCGGCATCATTTTCGATGCCGTCACATCCGGCGTGATGTTTGGCGTAAGCCTAAATCTGAAGTGAGAGCAATCTCGGCTCTCCGAATCGATTCCGAACTCAGATTACTGTTCGTTCGGATAACGACGGGTGACGAGCATCGGGAATCTCAACAGTTCTTCAATAGGATATTCGCAATCCCCTGGGTAAGTCCGGATTAACGCGCGTAACGCCAATTGGAAACAGCCACCACTACAGCAATCCAAGCAAATCTCAAAGGATCGGTTGGTCGAAGGGCCAACCGAAATGGAAGAACCGCCGGATCCTTTTTGACTGCCGTAATGAGACTCAGCTACTGCGCGTGTTTTACTGAAATAGGCGAGCCCGGTTGTCACTCGTGCCACTGGAAAGAAACACGGAACCGGATCATGAGCCTAATCTGCCCCTTTTTACCCCCGCGTCTTTTTGTTAAGTCTTCATCCATCAGGAAGATGGATGGTAGGGGCGGTGGGGATCGAACCCACGACCTTCGGCTTAAAAGAGCGATTTCAGGGGTTTAGCGCATGGCGTAGCAACGTCTCGAATGGCCGATAAGCGGTAATCGAATCAAGAGCTTACGCAACGGAGCTTATCGGCGGTGCGTTGCGCTTCTACGCGCTGAGTTACTACAATTCTTACTACATTTTTCGCTACAGTTTTTCGCGATGCTTTTCGAGGGCGGTCTTCGGTGAACGTTTCGACTCGTGGCGCCGCGAGATCGTCGCTCCCACGGCGCGCCATAGCGAGCGATCGAGCGTTAAAGAAGAGCTAGAAAGGGCTCGCGGCTCGGGGGAGCCTCTAGAAAAGGCTCGTTGCGTTTTGAGTGTGCTCACATGATGTTGTACAGTGCCCAACTAGGGTGCAAGATTACAGCATATGGGCAATCCAGCTAAATTTCCTCTAGTCGTTCTAATTCTCTCTTTTTTGACGATGTGGGTAGCGGTGCGGATCGGGTACTTCCTTCGCAAAGGGCAACAGAACATGGAGGAAGCTAACCGTCATGACCTCGATCTTATCGTGACCGCCACCCTCACACTGCTCGCCCTCATTATCGGGTTTAGCTTTTCAATGGCTGTCAACCGATTCGATCAGCGAAAACTCTACGAGGAGGCAGAGGCGAATGCGATTGGCACAGAATATGTCCGGGCGGACCTGCTGCCCGCCGCTGACGCAGCGAGAGTGCGAGCCTTGCTGAAGAACTACCTCAATCAACGTATATTGTTTTATCTAACGCGGGACGAACATGCGCTCCTGCAGATCGATGCCCAGACTAGCCAACTGCAGACTGAATTGTGGTCCAACGTCAAAGCTCCGGTTGCGACGCAGCAGACACCCGTTCTCGCCCTGGTCGTTTCGGGCATGAACGATGTGTTGAATTCGCAGGGATACACGCAGGCCGCATGGTGGAACCGAATTCCTACTGGGGCTTGGCTTTTGATGGCGGCGGTCGCCATCTGCTCCAATCTGTTGGTCGGCTACGGTGCGAACCACACGAGAGCGGGAGGCATCCGATTGATGGTGTTGCCACTTGTTTTAGGCATTTCTTTCTTCGCTATTGCGGATATTGACAGCCCGCGTCGGGGCACGATTCGCGTGCATCCGCAAAACCTGATAAGCCTTGGTCAGTCCCTGCAAGGGCGTTAAATCGGAATAAAGTCATCTGGACTTTTACCGGGCGCTGGACAATGAGAAATTCCGTTATAGTCAGCGAATGAATCCCACGTTGGGTTCTTCCGAAAAAGGGACTCCACGCGGCATGACCGCGATTGGCATTTTCCTGTTCTTTGGAACTGCAATGGCATTTCTTGCAGGGACTACCTTGGTGTGGCGCGGCACGATTCTTGACCGCATGTGGGCTCTGAACCCGCGCGCCTACGATGAGCTCGCGCCGTTGGGCAAGCCCATGGGTCTCTTGTTTCTGTCGCTTGCAGTGGCGCTCGCACTCGCTGCCATAGGTTGGCTCAAGCGACGGCAGTGGGGATGGCGACTGGCTGTGGCCATTATCGGAACTGGAGGTTCTGGGGAATTTCGTTAACATTTTCGTTGGCCGCGTTGCTTCAGGGCTTGGTCGGTGTCACCATAGCTGGCGCTCTCCTTCTCTACATCACTCGGCCATACGTACGAGCCACTTTTGCAGTCAAACCGAAACAGATTGTCCACCTGGAAAATCCGTGAGAGCATCTCCGAATCATGAAGGTTCTTGCATTCATAGTTGCAGCAACCATATTTGAGGCTGTCGGCGACGCAGTGATGAGAATCGCCCTTCACTACCACGTGATGCCAGGACGTATCTTGCTGTTCGCATCTGCAACCGTGCTGCTCGCGATGTATGGCGCATTCCTCAATCTCGCGCCTATTGAATTTGCAAGTGCGACAGGGATTTATCTCGCGTCATTGTTCATTGCATTTCAAATCGTCAACTATCTGTTCTTTCGACACACACCAGGGCCGGGCGTCCTTCTCGGAGGAGCATTCATACTCGCTGGTTCAGCGATTATCTACTTCTGGAAATAGACTAGACAGACTCCACGGCGCCGGTCTGGCACGCTTCAGGGTGAACGGCCACAGCTTTGCGCGTCTTCGCGGGCGTTTGAGAGACGAGCGTCTGAGGCTCTGCGCGACGTTCGCACGGCTCGATCTCAAACCGTACGAAAGCAGAACGTGGGCCGCGAATCGCGATCGCGGTGATCTCAAACTCGCTCGGCAAATGAGCGATCGTAGCCCGCAGAAACTTTTCGAGATCCGTTTTCGGCAGCGTGAAGCTTTGCATCTTTCGTCCTTTCGCCCCGCGCAGAGCGCGACCGCTGGGATACAGCCAACGATAGCGCCCTTTTCCGGGGCTCAGGGGCCCGGCAGCGCGGGGAAAGCGTTAAGCGTGAACCAGATATTTCACCGGCGAATCAGCGCCGGAAGCCTTCGCGAACCCAGACGACACGCGCATGTATCCGAAGTAGCCGACCGCCCCAACGTCGGCGAAGCGCTCGTCGAGACGGCGAATGCTGACCGAGTTCGCCACGCGGCGCTGGACCATATACGACATGTCGCCGAAGAACACGCTCTTGTTCGTAGTGCCGATAGCTGCGACGGCCGGGCAGAAGCGAACAGGACGAGTCAAGAGCGAGAAGTTGCCATCAGCGTCCTTCGAGATCGGGAAGACCGGCAGGCCAGCGGTATCCTTCAGCTTCGAGATCGTGACGAACGTGCTCAAGCGCATCGCCCAGGCGCATTTCGGAGCGCCAAGGTAAGCCTCGTTGACGCTGCCGAACAGGTCGAACAAATTGTCCGGGGTGATAGCACTAGCGCCAGCCGAAACGCCAGATGCTGCGCCAGCGGCGAGCGTCGTCACCAAGCTCACGCCGACGCCGCGAGCGAATCGCTTCGCGAAAGCGGCGGCTAGGAACTGGTCGAGATCGAAGCCGGAATCCTGAACGAGTTCGAGCGAACACTTCTGTAAGTTCGTCCTCCACGTATCGGCCTTCGCAAGCAACAGTTGGTCAAAAGCACCGATGTCGGCAACAGTGAAGGGATTGTTTTCGCTCACGATTTCGGCAGCACCGCTCGTATCATCGCTCAGTGGGAACGGGCACGGCGTGCCTCGCTCGGTCTCGATCATGGTCGTGACGGCGGGATCGAAAAGCTGATCGGCGTCTTTCATCATCGAGAAGACGCGATCGCCGAAAGATTGCGGCGCAAGATAACCACCAGCACTTCCGGTACCGACGGACTGAGCGCGAAAAAGATCGTTGCTGATCGCGTCTTTTCCGCCGCGCAGAAACTCCCTGAAGGCTCGTTCTTGCGGCTGGATGATCGTCTCGTGATACCGCTCGATCTTCGCGCGACGACCAGCGGCAGTCGTCGTGTCCGGCTCATCGTTCGGGCTTCTGAAGCCGAGCGCGCGTAGAGCTGACAGATCGTCCGGCTCTTCGATGCGCTCTTGTTCAAGTTCTCCGTTTTCATTTTGATGAAGTCTAATTTTCATTTTCCGTCCTCTCTTAGTGCCCGACCTGTCCCCGAAAATGTTGGAAGCATAGCGGCTTGTTCTGAAACACGATCTGCGAGCGCTGTTCACAAAACTCACAGCTACGGGTCAAGCCTTCTTCCATGTCCAGATCACGAAGGTTGAGGTCGCGCGCCGTCAACGGCGTCGTCGGTCCGGCAAGCGAAGCGTGGCCGACTTTGATCCATGTCGCCGCAGTCCGTGACTCGACATCACAAACGTCGCCAGGTTGCGCACTGAAGTCACGCCCAGCGACCGTGCCAGCGATCGAAACGTTCATCCGTATCCTGGTCGTGGTCGTTTTGCTCATGTCGTCTCCATTTAGTACCGATGCGTGACGAATGTAAAGTTAGCTACTACGGGTAGTACGTTTCTTCCGTTTTCTGAGCAGAGAGCCGAGCTTCTCGTCGGCGAGTTGATAGCTCGCGAACCTGTGGCCGCAAGACGAGCACTCGTGTCGACGACGCGTGACGCCAGCGCGCCAGCGTGGATATGTTTGGAGCACCTGCGTCCGACCGCCGCAGCGCGTGCAGGTCACTCCGGTTTGCTCAAGTGGCCGAAGTCGGCCGCTTCAGTTTCAGCGAGCAGCAGGCGCTCCGTTTTTGTCAGCAAGCCGTTGCGGTACAGAACATCGATCCGCTGTCTGCGGACGAGTTCTCTGTCAGCGCTGTAAGGATCAGGGCCTGGAGAGCCGCCGCGATAAACTATTTCCGGACGCGGCGTCGGACATTCAACGCGCCAGAAAGTTGCAGGGCGATAGCCGGAGCCTTCGAGTTCGATGAAATGTTTTAGCGCCGCGACGCGGTGGATCTTCCACAGCTTGGTGAGCCTTGCCTGAACTTCCTCTTCTGAGATATTTCCGAACTGGGACAGCGGATCGCAGTCGACGTCGAAACAGTACAACAAATATTTCGTCAACTCCGGAACGCTGCCTTCTTTAAACGGGACACGGCTTCGTACGGTCATTTTTTGCTAGTCCTTTCGTCGTGGAATTTTCGGAGCGACTCGCGGGCGAGCCTCCGAAGTAAAACTCGGTGATTCGTTTTCTAAGGAAAGCTCCCGAACGCAGCGAATGAAGGCAAGACGACCGTCACGCTCGATGGCGATTTCCGGGCGGGCGCGTGGCGCGCCGAAACGGTCTTCGTAAGTCGTGCCTTTTTTTCTCAGCGATTCACGCGCTGATTGACATCGATCCCAAGCCTCGGCTGCCAGAATCAGCAGCTTGAAATGTTGAGACTGTATCGCGTAACGGTCGCAGATAGATTGAACCCACGAGCGCATCGGTCGCGAGACGTGGACGGGGATTTTCATTTCAGGACTTTCTGACATTCTGGTTTCTTCTTAATTTGGTTTGGTGCGAGTTACCCGAAGCGTGTAAAACACTCGCGCGTCGATCCCTGAGTGGAAAGTTGTAATCTTTCATACCCCCTACCCCCCCTGTAGAAATTTCAGAAAGAGGAAGTGTGGAAAATTTCCATCTATCATCACGATCCTCTATCACTGCGTGCTTCCTTGTTCCCACTCGCACCATGCGTCTTCGAAGGCTTCGACCAAGAGAGAGCCACGAGCAGCCACGCTCGGTTTCGCGCAACCGTGTACTCAAAACAAAAGACTTAGCCAGGCACTGTGTAGTAGTGAGAGTAGTGAAAGTAGTGAGTTCTCCCTTACTACGCGCGCGAGAAAATCGAAAAGATATATATAGAAAACGACGTGGCCCGGTAGCCCGAAACTGACTACTCTCACTACTATGACTACTCCTTCTCTTCGGTAATTGCCCATTTGACGGCACCATCCAGTTTCCTTGGCCATACGACGAGTCGTAGCCCACTAAGTACGCGGCCACGGTAGTGTCGAAGCCACCAGCCGAGTCTTCGAGGATCGAGTTGGTCTTTCGCGTTTCGCCTCGCGGCAATATTCAGCATTGCGTCCCTGAGCGTTACTTCATTCTTTAGAGACTTCTCAGGATCGCAACGGTCGCAGCGATCGACGACTTCACGAACTAGAAACTCAGTTCCTTGAAATACGTCATACAACGCGTTAAAAGCCTCCCGCGCCATTTCCAAGTCCGGATCGTCGGCGAGTACATTTGCTCGCGTCTCGTAAGGGTCAGTCGCTCCAGCCCAGACGAGCGGTGCTCGAATCGAGGCCGACCAATCCTCGAATCCGCCCCACTGCTTCATATTTTCCGGATGCGGTCGGCCAGCAAGATGGTGCGCTCGCAGAATGGTCAACGCAGCAACGACGAGACGCCTTCTGTTCTCGACTATGTAAGCTGGCAGGTTCCTGACGTTGAACTCGCGCTCTTCAGGTCGCTCCGTTTTCGGATCGATGCGACAAAGCAACGTGCGGCTCGATAGGTCTCCGCGAAACGTGAGGTTGTTCCCAGTCGCGGTCCACAGTACGTTCGTTGGCAAGCGCAGCATTCTGTTCTCGCCAAGAAGTCGATCCATGTATTCGCTTTGAGTGATTGCCCGCGCGAGGTCGGGCGAGTCGAGCACATCGACTACGTTGTCGAGGTTGACGACCGCGTGGCCTTCACGCAGAGAAGATGTGACGGCCTTGCGAATCTCTTCGCGTTCCGGCGAAGTACCCGTCGCCGCCGCAGGTTTGCCTGTAGCGATCGTCGCCACGCTCTCTGCGAGAATGCTCTTTCCGCTCCGCTGAGTCGGTGCGCTGTAGGCGATCAGCGGCGTTGCTTCTAAGACCCGCCTTTGAATCCCCGTCAGAATCGCAGTCAGGTGAACCGACTCATCAGATTTCTCGACGAAGGGAAATTCTACAAATGGTGCCCGGAGCGCCTCAAGCGCATCGATCGCATCTTGACGAGTCGGCCGCTCAGGGGTCGCGAACCATTCTTCGTCGCTGACGAGGTAGAGCCCGGTCGTTTCGTCGAAGCCTTGCCGAGATAGGATCGTTCCATCAGATCGCATCAGTGGGGCGAAGATCGTCCCGGCAAGAATCGATAGTTTCCATGCGCCTGTGCGACCGAGGTAGGTCGCCGCGAGACGTGGAGGACAGTCCGTCTGATATGCATCTCCACGCCTGTTGTAGCGTTGAAAAACAGCTAGCCGTTCGAAAATCTCTGTAAGCGCGAGCGGTTGGAGCGGTTCGAGGATAACGCTTCCCTCGGGCCGTCTCAGCCCGCCGTTTTTTTTCGCCGCAGCGAGACGCGCGACGCGAACGAGTTCACCGCCACGTTGAAAGACGCCGAGGCGCTCGGCGTGCGGCAGTAACGCAGCTTCGGCCTCGTCCACGACGCGAGGAAGTTCGCCCGCCGAGAGCGTGATCGTCGGCTGTTGAGTTTCTGCCGCTCTACCGGAGGCTTTCCATTCTTCGGTGGCATTTATGAGCGCCTGAAATTCAGCTTTCGTTCCTCCGCGCTCGACCCATTCCGTAAAATCTTTCGCGCCTGGCATTTCTAAGAGACGAACCGAGGTAGCTACTTTCGAGAGCGCGAAGGCAATCTGCCGCGCTTTATCTCTACCCGGCTTGTCGGCGTCGGCGACGATCGCGACGTGTTTGCCGCGCAACGTTTCGGAATACTCTGCGAGCCACGGCGAGTTAGCGCCGAACGGCGAAGTCGTTGCGCAGATGCCCATCGCCCTGGCCGTGTCGGCGTCTTTCTCGCCCTCGACGACGACGGCTTCTTCGCTTTGTCGAACGTCCTGCAAATGGTACAGGACGCGCGGCACACCTACGGCGTCATAGACCAATCGGCCCTTGCTGTCTTTTCGGCACGGGCGAAAGTTCTTGGATTCGTCGCGCTGAATCTCGTAAAGCAAGACGCCGCGCTCGTCAACGTACGGATACGTCGCGACGACTTCGCCGAACGGCCTTTTTTTCGCTCTAGAGTTTCCGTTCCGCGATCTCAGTTCGCTCTTTTCAATTCCAGCCGCCGCTAGAATCGCGTCGAACTTGCAACTTGCGAAGCAGTTCAGAAGAATAGTCCCGTTCTTTTCCGATATCGACAACGAAGGGGTTTCGTCGTCATGGGCCGGGCAATGCGTCATGAATCCGTCACGGCTCCGTGTAACGCGAGCGAGCTTTTCGAACTTCGCGAGCACGTGATCAAACGCTTCGCTCATTGCGCCGCCGGTCTGATCTTCGAGTGCACTTCGGTGCGGGAGATCAGCGTGCGACTTCCAAACTTGAAGCGAGTCAGCTCGTGGCGAGTCAGCATTCGCCGGATCGTCGCCTGACTAACGAAGACAATCGCAGCGGCACCGGGAATATCGATAAAATCCGATGGCGGCGGTTCTTTCGGTTCAGCGACGACCGGCTCGGTCTTTAACCTGACCGCTTTTTTCATGGCTGTTCCTCGCGCGCCAATTTCTTGATTTTTTGAATCTCGGACGCAGGGATGAAAACGTTGTAGCCGCCCAACCGAACAGACTCGACTTCGCCGTTGTTAACTTTGTTTCGAAGCCATCGCGGTGGGACCTCGCACTCTGCCGACGCGGCCCCGATCGAGCGAAGGCTTTCAAGATCAACAAGCTTTTTCTTCGACATCATTTTCTCCCGCCGAAAAAAGAGCTACTCGTCTTTCGGCTTACGCGTATACTATACGCGGGCAGTTACCCGTTCGAGAGACGAGCGGCCAGTAAGGGGTAACAGAATAGTGATACACGATACGAGCACACTCTTAGGATGGCAAAGAGTTGTTGACGCATTTCGGCCGAACCGCGCTCAGTTCGGAAGGGCGCTCCACACTGGTTTTCTCTGGACTTGGGCGAAGTATAAAAAGTACGAACCGGATGGCGACTTACTGCGAGGCGTCGGAAAGTGGGAGAGCTACTTTACCGCTCCGAGCGCGAAGCTTGTTGACCGGCTGGAATCGGTAAAGGACGAAGGTACGCTGCGCGGATTCGTCGAGGAGTTCGGCCTTCTCGGTTGCGGCGAAGAAGACCCGGCAACCCACCAGCGGCGAAAGGTTTATCGTGGCGATTCGATAAAGCTTTCTCTCGCCCACGCGAGAACTGTTCGAATGCTCCGAACGATGATCGCAGGTTTGAACAGCGCCGAACATGGAGACCTTACGGAGCGAACGCGGTTCGCTGCCGAGATCGCCGACATTGAGAATACCGGTCGTCTCAACGATCTCTCGCTAGGCGGGGGCAAGATCGGTACGCTTCTCGTCGGCACGTATCTCCCCCGCGAGTCCGCGCTGTTGCGAAACGACCCTTTCCCGTCGGCGCATCGGCTGCTTCAAGGTCTGATCAACGCGAACACCGAAGGCATTAGGCCGTTTCTCTACTTCGGAAGTGGCCGTCGAACTCGCACGTGGCTGAGCTTCCACTATCTCTACGAACTCGCGTACTGGCAACTCGCCGACGAACTTGCAGACGACAGGCTCAGAGCGTGCCGTCGCCGAGGGTGCGCGAAAGTCTTCGAAGCGAAGGGAAACCGCAAGAAAGTTTACTGTAGCCGTCGCTGTCTCGACATCGACAAGCAGGCGAGATACTACTCGGAACGAAAGAGGAGGAAACGTGCTCTACAAAAGAGGTAACGTCTGGTGGTTCACCTTCCGGTTCGACGGGCAGAGGATTCAGCGAAGCTCGAAGGTCGAGAATCGCCGCGTCGCCGAAGAGATCGAACGCGCGTACAGGACGAACCTCGCGCGTGGCGAGGTCGATCTCCCGGACCCGAACGAGCCGGAACCCGAAGACCGGACGCTCGGCGATCTCATGGACAGTCTCGTGGCCGATTTCACGCGACGTGGAAAGGCGAACGCAAAAAACCTCTATGGCCTCGTTAGCGTAAGGCGTGAGTTCGAGAAGTATACGGCGCGGACGCTCACCAAGAAGGCGCTGAACGCCTATATCGACCGCAGGCAGGCGGCTGGCGCTGCGTCGAGCACGATTAACCACGCGCTAAGGCTGTTGGCGCAGGCTCTCAAGCTGGCGGACCTTCCGTGGCCGAAAGTAGCGAAGCTGGAGGAGAAAAACGTTCGGTCCGGGTTCTTCTCCCGCGAGGAGTTCGATCGCGTCAGCGCGGGCTTGTCGCCCGACCTGCGCGACTTCGCACTCTTCGGGTATCTCACCGGTTGGCGAAAGAGTGCGATCTCGACGCTCTCGTGGTCTGACGTTCGCGACGGAAACATCTACCTTCGCGCCGTGAAGTCGAAGAACGGACGGCCATATTTCGTCCCCGCCGTCGAGCACGGGGAACTCGCGAAGCTCCTCGACCGGCGGCGCGAAGCGATACCTGTTCGAAGAGGTTCAGTCGTCGAGACATCGGCATTAGTCTTCCATCGCGAGGGAAGGGAGATCGGTGAGTTCAGGAAGAGTTGGCAGACCGCCTGTCTCGCCGCTGGCCTGGGACAATGGCTCTGCAAGAAATGTCTTTCCCCGGTAGACGCCGAGCGCCGCTGCTGCTCGAAATGCCGCGCGAGATTGAACCGTGGCCGTCTGAAGTACGAGGGTCGGCTCTTTCACGACCTCAGGCGCACGGCTGCGCGCAACTTTATTCGCTCGGGCGTCAGCCGCTCTGTGGCGATGAAGATCACCGGACACAAGACCGAGACGATGTTCGAGCGTTACAACATCACGGACGAGCTAGACCTTCGCGACGCGATCGAGAAGATCGACTCGCGCTACAGAGCCGAAGCGAACGAAGTCGTTCGAATCTCGCGGAAAGCATAGAGTTACTACATTTTTCGCTACACTCGATCTCGAACGAAAAACGGCTCACGAGAAAAAGCTCGTGAGCCGTTCATTCTAAACAAGATATTGGTAGGGGCGGTGGGGATCGAACCCACGACCTTCGGCTTAAAAGGCCGCTGCTCTACCACTGAGCTACGCCCCTGTGGAGTGAATTTCTTATTGTAGCATGAGCGCCCGCTGCACCAAGCGCGTCTGCTGCACCGGAGATTCACACCATCGAGCGTTACCTAACTCCATCGCGTTGCGGCTCGCGAGGAGCTCCGTCCAGCGCGGGTTCCTTCTCTATCGCGTTGCGGCCAAATGAAGCGCTTCCGCGAACAGCCGGCCCTAGCTCCTGTGCGCGCCGTTCACGACACAGCGGCGATTGGTGTGCGGGGGCGTTTGCGTTTCCATTCGTAATCTTTGCGCAGGCGCGACTGGTGTTTCTTGACTTGCGATCGCAGTTCGCTGAACGCTTGCTTGCAACTGGCTCGCGCGTTTTCTCCCGTTCCCGTGGCGTGCAACGTCCCGGTGGGCAGCGACAGATTCAGCGAGAACGAAAGGTCTTCGCGACGGGAATTTTTTGAAAAAACGCCGTGCAACTGCACCAGATCGGGGTCATAGCTCTTTAAGAGACGATTCAACTTGCTCGCATACAGCTCGACTTCTTTTTCCGCCGGCTTGTGCGGCTCGACGTTCTTGTAACTGATGGACAGTTTCATGAATGCACCTGTAGGAGTTTATAAAGAAGAGGCAGGCGACGCGGTTTCGATCTTTGTTCCGCATCCTATTCACAGACTACCACCGCGCATTGCACGCGGCAATCGCGCTTCGAGATTTGCGATTCCCGCCGCAAACTCCACACTCGTTGACATGCCTACCTGCTCCACTCTACCCTGCCCTCGGCGCCTGCGAAAAAACGTAGGGCCAGCAGCGGCTATGCTAGCGACAATTGACGGTTAAGGGGTGACGGGCACAGCATGCTGTGCCCCTACAAAGGCATTCAAACCATGATTCCACCCACCAAACCTATACCTAACGCGATCATTCGCGTCGGCCCGGCGGGCTGGTCTTACCCGGACTGGGCCGGGTACGTGTACCCTTCGCGGCGCCCGAAGGGCTTTCACTACGCCACTTATCTCGCCGAGTTTTTTGACACCATCGAGATCAATTCCTCCTTCTATAATCCTATTCGCGCCGACCACGCCGCCCAGTGGATTGACCGGGTGGCCGCCAATCCGCGATTCGTCTTTACTGCGAAACTTTGGCAACGATTCACGCACGAGACAGTTCCAACAAATGCGTCCGGCGCAGCGGGCTCGGCAATCGCCACGGTCACCGCAGAAGACGAGCGCGCCGTCCGCGCCGGGTTCGACGTTCTCCACGGTGCCGGCAAACTCCATGCCGTGCTGCTGCAATTCCCTTTTTCCTTTCATCGCACGCGCGAAACCGTCGCTCATCTGTCCGCGCTATTGAAGCGCTTCGCTGATTACCCACTAGTTGTTGAAGTGCGGCACGCTTCCTGGCAAACGCCGGAGACATTTGCTTTGCTGAGAGAATGCAACGCCGGTTTCTGCAACATCGACCAGCCCATCATCGGAAAATCGCTGGAGCCTTCCGCAGAGGCCACTTCCTCGATTGGCTATGTACGTCTGCACGGGCGGCGGTATGACACTTGGTTTTCTGATGATGCCGCCATTCCTTCCCACGAGCGCTACAACTATCTCTATTCGACCGAGGAACTTGCGCCGTGGGCTAAGCGCGTCACCAAAGTCGCCGAGCGATCGCGCGAGGTGTTTGTCATCACCAACAACCACTATCAGGGAAAAGGAGTGGTTAACGCGCTGCAACTGATCAGCATTTTGAAAGGCTCCAAAGTGAAGGTGCCCGAACCGCTGCGGCAGCAGTTCCCAGAATTGGAATCCATCGCCGATACGCCGCCGGCGGAGCCGAGTTTGTTTCCCCTGGGGAAAAAGTGAATAGAGACGTGGGAGAGAGTACACCCCATGGGTGACGGAAAGTATGCGGAAGTACTTGAGGCGATTGGGGTTGCGGACGTTCCTGTGTGTCCAGTTTCGTGATGTGTGCGTAGTGACGAGTTGCAAAACATTAAGGTAAGAAGGAGGCACCCCCTCCCCCGGTTTTTTGTAAGTGTTGATTGTGCGGGAGTTGAAGTGGAGTGGAATCAACAGTTGTAGAAGTGTTGATTTTGAATGGGTTGAGGGAGGGCAGCTTTTATAAAATGGTAACCTATGGAGGACGGAAGATTTTGGTGGATTTTGAAGGACCGCGAGGCGGGGACGCATAAGCGAGGCGGGCACAGACAGGCCAAGCACCCGAAATATCTGCAATAGTATAACATATTGATACTATTTGTCAAGGATAAACTGTAAGTCGTTTGTTTGGTGCGAGTTGACCGGCGATGGAGGCAGGGTCATTGGCCGATCGAGGTAAAAGCAAAACCCGCACCCTTGAAAACCACAAGGGATGCGGGCACCCGGCGCGTCGGGAGAGCTTTTGCCCTCTTGACAAAGACCTACCATGGAAGTCGCATAACCGGACATTTGCCGTACTAGAGCTTCACTTCTCCGGTTACGGCGGTGGTCTCAATGGGTCGACGCAACACTCAGGTTAGAACCCGATTTGCATTGAAAACAAAGGCCAAATCGCTGGCTAGGGTTAGAGCAGCCGGAACACTACCCTGGCTAAGTTTTGACCGAGTACAGCCAAACAGATCGCTTCTCCCGGGGAGGCATAGTCGAATCAACGCATTGGATGGTGTTGCATCGACCAGTTGAGCTGGCAGCGTTTACCAGGACTTGACCCGCAATCTGGTTCTCTTTATTGACTTGCCTCCTTCCCCCAACCTAACATGGGCAGCAAGTGCCAGGCATCGACTCGCTTATCGGCCAAACTATCTCGCACTACCGCATTCTCGAGAAACTGGGTGGCGGTGGCATGGGGGTGGTTTATAAGGCCGAGGACACCCGGCTTCATCGGTTTGTGGCACTGAAATTCCTACCCGACAGTGTAGCGAAGGATCCTCAGACACTCGTGCGCTTTCAAAGAGAGGCGCAGGCGGCGTCTGCGTTGAACCATCCCAACATCTGCACCATTCATGACAATGGCGAAGAACGAGGTCAGGCCTTCATTGCGATGGAACTTCTGGAGGGCTCTACACTTAAGCATCGCATCGCCGGGCGGCCCATAGAAGTCGAAAAACTACTGGCGCTCGGCATCGAAATATCGGATGCCCTCGATGCTGCTCATGCGAAGGGCATCGTTCACCGCGACATCAAACCTGCGAACATCTTCGTCACTGAGCGCGGCCACGCCAAAATTCTCGACTTTGGGCTCGCAAAGGTCGCTTTTGCGAAAGTCGCGGGCGGCGGCAACACCATGGCCACGTTGGAAGTGGATTCGGCGCAATTGACCAGCCCAGGCACCGCGTTGGGCACCGTTTCCTACATGTCTCCGGAGCAAGTTCTGGGTAAAGAGTTGGATGCGCGTACCGACCTGTTCTCGTTTGGAATTGTTCTGTACGAAATGGCCACCGGATATCTTCCCTTCAAGGGCGAGAGCTCCGGGGCGATTTTCGACGCCATACTCCATAAGAATCCTGTCGCGGCCGTCCGGCTCAACACTGAGCTTCCCGCCGAATTCGAGCAAGTAATCCACAAGGCGATGGAGAAGGACCGCGACCTGCGCTACCAGAGCGCCGCGGAAATGCGCACGGACTTGAAGCGCCTGAAACGCGACACGGATTCGGGCCGGTCGGTCGCAACAGCCGTCACGACACACGGGGAACCAACGGCTCCGGCCCTCGGTCGGCACGCGGCGCGAAGGTGGGCTGCGGCTGGGGCTGCGGTCGCCGTGATCGTTGTTGCTGTTTTGGGCTACCAATTCACTCGCCGGTTGCCCCCGCCTCGTATCATCTCGACCAACCAAATCACTCGTGACAATAACCGCAAAGAGGTAGTCCTCAGCGATGGACCCCGTCTGTACCTTCAAGAGAGAGTGAATGGCCGTGCGGTATTGGCTCAAGTCTCGGCAGATGGTGGTGACGTGGTGCAAATTCCAACGTCCTTTTCCAATGCTGCCCTATTGGGCGTTGCTCCTGGGGCGCTCCTCGTAGGGTCCTTCACTGGCGAGGGAGGGTTCCTTTCCGAAGGGGATGGTCCGCTTTGGACTGTTCCGTTGCCGGCGGGAGCGCCCCATCGGGTCGGCAGCATGGAAGCTTACGATGGAACCTGGTCCCCGGATGGTCAGCAACTCGCCTACGCGCACGGAGGGGCCATTTACCTCGCACAGCACGATGGCAGCAGCGCTCGTAAGTTGACTAGCGTCGACGGGTTTATTATTGGGCCGCGGTTTTCACCCGATGGCAGCCGCCTGCGCTTCACAGTTCGAAGTGCCGACTCCCTTACGTCTTCCCTCTGGGAAGTAGCAACCAATGGCGCTGGATTGCGGCCGCTGCTGCCCGGCTGGCACCAGGAACTAGGCGAATGCTGTGGATCATGGACCTCCGATGGCCGCTATTTCTTTTTCGCAGCATATCGCAACGGACGCTCTGACATCTGGGCCCTCGAGGAGAAATCCGGGCTACTACACAAGAAAAGCAAGCTTCCTCTGCAAATCACCGCCGGCCCTATCAGCTATACAGCGCCGGTTGCTTCACCGGACCGTAGCCGTTTGTTTGTCATGGGTGAGCAGCCGCGGGCTGAATTGCAACGCTATGACCCCAAGCTGAAGCAGTTTGCGCCTTACCTCGGGGGCATTTCGGCAGGTGAGATTGATTTTTCCAGAGACCGGCAATGGATCGCGTACACGGCTTATCCGGACGACACAGTGTGGCGCAGCCGTGTAGATGGCAGCGAAAAATTGCAGCTTTCCTCACCGCCTATGCTCTCCGCAATGCCGCGCTGGTCCCCGGACGGGAAGCAAGTGGTCTTCGTCGGCACAAGTCCTGGCTCCGTTTCCAAACTCTTCCTTGTTTCTTCTGAAGGCGGCAGCCCAGAAGAGCTGATCCCCGCCGACAAGCAAAACGAGGACGACCCTCAATGGTCGCCTGATGGCAGCTCGCTGCTCTTTGCCCAGTACGGGCAGTTCGGAGGCGGAGATCCCAGCAAGTACAGCATACAAAAAGTTGATCTCCGCACCAGGCAGCTCTCCACCTTTCCAGAAAGCATGGGCATATGCGCGCCACGTTTGTCTTCGGATGGGCGAATCCTCTCCGCCTTCACCGTGGACCTACACAAACTGCTCGTTTTCGATTTCACCGCTAGAAAGTGGTCCGAACTCGCGACCGGAAAAGCATTGCAGTATCCGAATTTATCGCGAGATGGGAAATACATCTATTTCGAAGATCTGAGTAAAAGCGGTCCCGAACTCGATCGTATAAATCTCACTGACCGCAAGCGTGAGCGCGTTCTAGGTCTAACGGATATTCCACGTATCTCTATGAGTAAGTCCGGCCCCTGGAACGGCCTTGACCTTGACGGCTCGCCGCTCATCATGCGGGACGTTGGTATCCAGGAAATTTACGCGCTAGACTTCGAGTACCCATGATCGGCAGGACCATTTCCCACTACCGCATCGTCGGAAAGCTCAGGAGGCGGTAAATTGGGCGCGCTTTAAGGACGAGAGCAGTACCCTGTTCTCATCGAGGGAAGCACACCTTAGATTTATCATGGGGGCGACTGGAAGAAGCTGCTGTTGGCCCAAGGGACAGAACATACGCGACGTGGTGCAGATCAACAATTTCCGCTAATTGCCTGCGATTTTCCGGCGTGGTGAAAGTAGCTTCTGGAGCGGTTTGACCGCAGCCCAGCGTCGCAGCAACGGCCTAACTCCTGGTAAGTCGCATTACCGGAGATGTGAAGTAGCACTTCACATGGACGGTTACGGCGTCTACCAGGACTCCCGGAACGAGTTACTCCCCCTCAAACGACACATGCACTTCCTTCATTTCTTTGATTTCCGTGATGACAATCGCGTGCGTCCCGTTGCGCTCAAACACGATTCCGCTCACTCGCACATATTTGCCCACGAAGGGCATCAGCATTTGCCTCTGGTCGTAATCCGGCATTTTGTTAGAGATAGGCAGATACAGGTCGCCATCTTTGGTCAGAATAGCGACCGGCGAACCGGCCCTCACGCATGCCAGCGCGCACTCCATGCTCAAGTGAGTCGCGTTTCCATCGAGGTTCTGAATGGGGCATGCAATATCTCGAACCAAGCCCTCAATCGTGGCTTTTGACCTATTTGCGCGGGAACCTTCCATCGACGTTTTCTGTGGAGGCTGGGGCGCTGCCGTCATCGACGCAACACCGCAGCCCGCCAATAAGCAGAAACGAAAAATTCGCTTCATCCGTCCTCCTTTTCACCTTATTGGCGATCGTCCTTGATTCTCCCGATTTTCTCGGCATCGCTGTGAACCGAAACCCCCGGAATGGGACAGGGCGCACCGGGAGGCGTAAAGGCGGAGACGACAGTGTGGATCTTACGTCCCTCGCTGCTTACCACCGGGGCGAGCTGGATGACGAGGCCGCCCGGGTGTGGCGGGAAATTGATCGTGGCTTTACCCGTACAGTCCGGAAACACTTGGTAGGTACCGCTTTCCTGAATGCGGAAACCGGTCAAGGGATCCCTCGGCTCGGCACCTGCGGGCACTGGCGGACTTGTCACGACGAAATCAACCTGTGTGAGGCCACCTTTGCCATCGAAATTGGTTATGGCAACGCCGTTGACCAGAGTGGAGGTACCGTCAGGGCCTAAAATCTGTCCCGAGAGCGTAAAGGCGTAGTCGCCTTTGAGTGTGGAATTTGAGCAGCCATCGTTGTCGTTGCTCTGCGCCCTGGCTGCACCGCTCAAAGCCAGCAGAGTGATCGACGCGGCAATCACGTATGTCCGGTAACTTTTCATGGATGTCTCCTTATTGTTGCGTTGAGGTATTAGAGTCCGACGGGGCGGGTCAGTCGAACCACTGTTATGCCTAAAAACGGCTTGTGTCAAGTGAGGGCGGACTTCGTGCCAGTCGATTTTTGCGAGATCGAAGCGGTGAGCAACCCAGCCGCGCTGTTTTGGCAGAATTTTGCCACACTTGCGCAAGCCCTTAGGCAGGCGCGCAACAATGCGAAACCAGTAAAGCGGCTAAGACGTTTGCTTTAAGGAAGCTCCAAGCCCTTACTTTCGCCTGAACGGTGGCAGGTAGCTTGCACTCACCATGTGGTGATCTTGCGGGCAGAGTGTTGCTGGATCCAGGAATTCAGAATGCTTGAGAGCCGATTCAGTGCTTTCCTCCAACTAATTTCGAGTCAACGCCCGATTGTAAAGGCGTTCCATGGTCTCTACACTGCCGGGCGTAGATCACGCCGTAATTGCGGGATACGCCCTTGGCACCGCACGGACGACGAAAAAAGGAGGATCTGGTAGGCCGACGCGAAGACGGTAAGACGCCACGCGCGGCGCGAGCTAAGACTGCAGACTGTCTTTGCACTGATCTTTTGCGCTGAGCGGAGTCCCCTTCGCTCTTTACATGGGCACTGCATGCCAATCATGCAGCGAGAACCCCAGCCACACAAACCTGTCCCCCAATACCCGTTCAGGCTCCATTTCATCTGAAAACGAAGGGAGTGAAAGTGTGTTCCGAAAACATGTTTTTGTCTTGCTAGTACTGACTGGATTGCTCGCGCTGGCTCCATCTCCGGCGAGAGCGAACCACGTCGACTCAGCCAGCGCATCGGTGCTGTGTAATAGCTATAGTATTACCGTGAGCGCGAGCGAGCTTACGGACACGGGCGTCAGCTTTTCCATCAGTTACACCCTTACGCTGACCCCGACTTCTGGCCCGCCCATTACCATCACCGATTCGATTCCTGTTACACCGGATAGCAATGGAACTTTTACCGGAACCGTGACCAAACCCATAGGACCCCTGAGCGGTGAATTTACTGTCTCAGGGACCGCTTCGTTGGTGGAAGACAATGTCGTGCAGAATACCGTGGACATCGGCTTCTCAACGTCAACCTTTTCCTGCGGCACGCCGCCGACGGGGAAGACGTTCTCGATCGGCCCGTCCAGCATGGAGGGGAATCTGTTCATCCATGCGGGCGATTGGGTCAACGGAGGATATAGCTTCAACTTCGTCAGCGGCGGCCATCCGTCAACCAACTATACGGTAACCGCCACGGTCACCGTGCCCGTCACGTGCCCGCAAGGAGGCGGGTCCGGAGGCAATATCGTCGTCAGCCTAGGAACTAACACATACGGCGTCCCAGCAGGCAATACGAGTTGGCTTCCCACGGGAGATCAGAACAGCATCCTCTCCTGGCAAGGAGCGACTCAGGCACCCGACCTGTGTAATGGGAATGTCATGAACAACCAACATGGAGCCATTTTCGCCACGACGGTGTCGCAAGATCCACCGGCGGGCCTGGTGAACTGGCGCTTCAAATACCGCGATCCGGCGGCAAAGGGCAAACCCAACACGAACTGCACGGATGCCAGCGATCCGAACAGGAACCGTGCTGATGTCTGTGGCGCATCCTGGAGCCAAACGGTCCGCGATCCATGATCTCGTAAGAACCAATTGGCGCTTGCCTGCATTTCAAGCGCTCGGGACATGGTAATCTCAAAACTGCAAAAGAGCAGGGCTGTGCTACGGTCCTGCTCTTCTTGCCGTTATGCTTCCCTTTCTAGCGTGGTTCCACACCTGCCCTGGGCATGAGGTGCTCATTGCGAATCCCTGTAGCCGTTGCAATTTTGTTTTTCGCGACGACAGTATCTGCCGCACCCTCGCCCACTCGGCTGCTAACTGCCAGCTTCAGCGGCGGTTGCGACGCGTACGCCATTGCCGTGACCGGCGAGGGCCTGAACGAGCCGAATCCCGTCGTGAGCTACAACATCACATTGACCCCGCGCTGGGGTAAGCCGATGACGATCACCGATTCGTTTGTAGTGACGCCGGAAAAAGATGGGAGCTTTCAAATGACCGTCCACGAGTTCTGGAAAAAATTCGAGTACACGCTCACGCGCAAGTACGCGTTGTCAGGAGTCGCGGTCTTGCTGAGTGACCGCACGCCGCTTCATACGTTGACCCTGACGTTCTCACCGGCAAAGCTCCACTGTTCCCAAAGACACTAAGTCTGATAGCGACGGGCTTTTATCCAATGCGACCCAAGAGCCCAGTGCCGCGAGGTTCCGTAGGTGCGAGGACTCGGCACGGAATGGGCAGCGAGGGCGACA
>CAVUYT010000014.1:0-65754 GCA_963745805.1 uncultured Acidobacteriota bacterium | reverse complement strand
TGCGGAAGCCGAAGCGAGGGTTTTTGAATCCGCGGGAGGCTATGCGCCGACGATCGGCATCATCGGGGCGGTGCTGGGTCTGATTCAGGTGATGAAGAACCTCGCCAATATCGACGAGGTGGGGCGTGGCATCGCGGTAGCGTTTGTATCCACGATCTATGGGGTGGCGTCGGCCAACATATTGTTCCTGCCCGCCGCCAGCAAACTACGGGCGCGAGCGCATGACCGTGTGCGGACTCGCGAGCTCACGCTGGAGGGTGTTCTCGGCATTGCGGAACGCGTAAATCAAAGGCTGATCAGAATCAAGCTGGAAGCATACCTCGAGCCGCGGCCTTCGTCGAAGAAGCCGATCGAAAACACCGTCATTGCGGGAGCGCCCTCGGCGGCGCAAAGTTGATGGCGCGAAGGAGGCGGCCGGCCGCGCATGTGAATCATGAACGCTGGCTGATCTCCTATGCCGATTTCATCACCTTGCTGCTGGCTTTATTCGTGGTGATGTTTGCGTCGTCCCAGCCAGACAAGAAGAAAGCCCAACAGATTTCGCACTCGGTGACCGAGGCGCTCGAGAACGGAGGAGGTCCAACCATCGTTTATGAAATTGTGGGCGGATCTCTGGACCGGCGAAACAAGGGCAATTCGAGCAGGACGCCGGCGGCCGTTTCCGAGCTGACGCCCGCCATGAAGTATCTCGACGAGGCGCTTGCGGCGGAAATCAAGGCCGGCAAGATTGAAGTTCATCTCGATGTCCGAGGTCTTGTCATCAGCCTTCGACAGGAGGCCTTCTTTCCTTCGGGAGCGGACGAAATTGCGCTTTCCGAATTGAACAGCATCGAGAAGATCTCAACGATCATTCGCAATCTGCGGAACCCGGTACAGCTGGAGGGGCATACCGATTCGGTGCCGATTCACAACCAGAGGTTCCGCAACAATTGGGAGCTATCGGCGGCGCGAAGTATTGCAATGCTCCAGGTACTCACGGGTCCGTACGGAATCCCGGAGGATCGATTTGCCGTGGCAGGGTATGCGGAAACGCGGCCGGTCGATACGAACGATTCGATCGGCGGGCGTTCGCATAATCGCCGGGTCGATATTGTAATTCTCAACGCGCGGCTGTGAACATTGCACGACGTCAAACGAACGGTTCGTCCGCCGAGGGGCCGTAGAGACCGGGGACAGGGATATCGAGAAGGCGGAGATAGACGCCGAGCTGCGCGCGGTGGTGTACGAGATGGTTCAGAAACATGGTGCGGTAAAGAACCTGACGCGGCCCCTCGACGAGAACGCGTCCCTGAAGCGAAAGCTTCCAGTTTTTGGCGAGGTCTTCGTCGGAAGCGGCGGAAAGGTGAGACCTGGCTTCGGCGGCGGTGCGGTCCAATTCCGACAGCAGGTGTTCGGTGGATTGGAAAGTGAGGGCGGGCATTTTTTCTTTCCCCATGTCGAGCTCCGGCGTGGTGAGAATGCGTGTGCAAAAGTCCGGAAGCACCGAGGCGTGGGTAGCAAGCCGGCCGATGGGCATAGATTTTTCGTGGGGCTTCCACTGGGGATCGTTCTCCGGGATGCGTTCGAGGGTGCGGCGAGTGTTGGCAATCTCGCTGTCGAAATCAAGAAGAAGAATTTCCGCGACGGTCATTAGAAGGTCCTCGGTAGGGAAGAGTAAAACTCGATTTTAAATCAGCGCCTGGGTTGTGCTGGGCGGCGTTTGGGCGAGAGCGCTCGATGGAACCATTTTTATCGGGTACACTGCCTCCGAAGGAGTTGTGATGGGGGAATTCAGGATTTCCACCGTTCGGGGAGAACTGCCGGCCTACTTTGCGAGGCCCTCGAGCCCGGGCCCTGGCCGGGGGTAGTCGTCATCCACGACATTTTAGGGATGAGCCGCGATCTGAAGAACCAGGCTGACTGGCTGGCAAGCAACGGGTACCTTGCCGTGGCGCCCGATCTGTTTCTATTGGGGCAGCAGGATAACGTGCATACGCACCGTCTTCCGCGATGCTATCGCCCGGAAGGGCGGAACATTCGACGACATCGAGGCTGTACGCGCCTCTCTGGCGGGGCAAGAAGATTGCACGGGCAGGACCGGCGTGATCGGCTACTGCATGGGCGGCGGATTCGCATTGCTGCTCGCACCCGGCCACGGCTTCTCGGCTTCGAGTGTCAACTACGGTACGGTGCCGAAGGATGCCGACCGATTTCTGGCTGGAGCGTGTCCGATTGTCGGAAGTTTTGGCGCGAAGGACTGGACGCTGCGCGGCGCCGCAGCGCGGCTTGAGCGGGCACTTTCGGCGGCTGGGGTAGAACACGACGTCAAAGAGTATCCGGATGCCGGGCACTCATTCCTCAACAACCACGATCGCAAGGATGTACCGGCGCTGTTTTTGGCGATGAGCAAGATTACTGGGGCGAGTTACCACGAGCCGTCGGCTCAGGACGGACGGCGACGCATTATTCGTTTTTCGACGCGCATCTGAAATCGTAAGCATGCTCGCCAGCCTGCAGGTTGCGCACTCGAATGAGCATCCTTCGGGCATCATGTGGGCGAGGCTCTTGAGGGCGCAGCGGGCCGAAGCGATGCCCGCTTCCTTCCGGGGTCCGTCGGCCACTGTTCCATCACGTGAATTCGATTATGTTCGAACGCCAGCCATTCAGTATGCATTGCCGTGCTTCCTTCTGAAATTTACGTCTCAATCCAAAAGTGAGAGTGCTCCGTAAATTGTTTCAGGGCGGCGATGCGGCGCCGGCCTTCCGCCTTAAACTCTGTCGTGATCGGGACGCCAGTGCTTCACCGATTTTTTGATGGCGTCCATCGAGAGCCCTTCGTCCGCCGCCTTGCGACACAGTTCGACGAACTCTCCATCCGACGCAAACCGCAGAGCGATGATCTGCTTCATGCTGAGGCGGCGATCGAGCAGCTTGCCGGTCAAGGCGAAATGGCGAAGATTCTCTTCCGCCCGAATGGCGCGGTCCTGCGCCTTGAGCGGGAAAACGCGGCTGAAGAAGAACTGCAATATCATCGCGATGCCCATGATTACGAGCAGCGCAACGGTGAGACGGCCATTTCCATAGCCGATGTGCCGGTCACATCGACCAGTCCACCGAGGAACGCCACGACAATCAGACCGAACAAGACCCCGTCGAACAAGGGGACAAACCGCGCGTGCTTCGCATAACTTTGCTCTTCCATTGCGGCGGCCCTCCTCGGCCGTTTCGTGATTATAGCCACAAACGGGATGTGGGGGAAAAGAGGGTAATGAATGTGTAAATTGCCGATTTTACAATAATTTAAAATATAATATGTCGCTCGCACGTGGAAAACGAAACACTCGTGCAGAATGTAAAAACCAGTCGGCGCTGGTGCCGATTGCACAGACAGAAATCGAAGCGGAGAAGGTCTCCTTGTGGAGCGGGACGAGCGGCTCGGGACGGCCGCTGCGTGGGCTTTGGCTAAGGAACACCAGCCCGCTGACCTTTGATGGCGGCAGCTTCAGCGTGCTGGAGAACGAAGTGTTTGCGGGCGAAGGGTTAACAGACCCAATCAAGCCGGGCGAGCGGCGTCTGCTCTCGTATGCAACCGACCTCGGCCTGCTGGTGGAGGCGCAAGCGAACAACCGACCGCAGCACGTGACGCTGGCCAAGATATCCAAGGGAGTTCTAACGCAAGTGAGCCGCCTGGAAGAGCGCACACTCTACACTGTGCGTAACCAGGACGCCGCCGCGCGCACGCTGGTGGTCGAGCACTCGGCGCGACCGGGATGGTCGCTGGCCAAAGACGCGAAAGAGCCGGAAGAGAGGGCTCCGGGAATGTACCGCTTCCGGCTGGATGTTCCGGCGAAGGCCACAGCGTCTCTTCCCGTGGAAGAGATGCGCACGCTCGATGTGACTTATTCCATTTCCGATCTAAACACGGATCAGATAGGTCTCTTCGTCAAAAACAAAACCATCACTCCGGAGATGGCACAAGCGCTGCGGAGAATCATGGACCAAAAAGCGGTTGTGGCCAAGCTCGAAGAAGAAATGGAAAACCGGCAAAAAGATATTGACCGGATTGTGGAAGACCAGGGACGGCTGCGGGAAAACATGAAAGCGCTGCGAGGGAGCTCCGAAGAAAAAGCGTTGCTGCAACGCTACACGAAGCAACTCGATGAACAGGAAACGCAGATCGAAACGCTGCGAAACACAATCCGAGATACGGAAGCACAGCGAGACAAAGCAAACGAACAGCTCGAAAAAATGATCGATCAGCTGCAGATCGAGGCGACACTCTAGGTAATTTGATTCTGAAACCGTGAAAACGAACGGTCGCGTAATCAAGGTGTTCAACATTGGCAATAGTTCAGCTCTAATCCTTGATTTAGTCGCCTGTGTGTCATCGTGACCTGTAAACTGGCGTGGTGCGAAATCCCTTCTACCAAATTGCTGAATTGCGCAGATACGCGCAGGCCATTGGCTGGCCGGCTGCCATGCGGTTGCGTTTTTGCGATGTTCAGGTTCGAACCGGGTTCTGCAAACCGTTTTCCCTTGAGCTTAAACTCAAAAACTCGGAATTCACCGTCTTGATGAGGACCCACACGAGCGACCGAGACGTTCTGCGGCAAGTGTTTATTCAAGGCGAGTACCAAGCGGTGGAACTCTCCAATCCGAAGACAATCATCGACCTGGGGGCTAATGTCGGCTATGCAAGCGCATATTTCCTATCCAAATACCCGACCGCGAGTGTCCTGGCCGTTGAACCTGATCCAGGGAACTATGAGGTTTGCCGCGGCAACCTCGCGCTGTTCGGGCAGCGGGCCAAAGTCATTCACGGAGCGGCCTGGGCGGAATGCACAAGACTGGTGCTAGACAAGGGCGCTTATAGAGACGGCCGTGAGTGGGCGACGCAAGTAAGGGCGGCGGCTGAGAACTCAGCGGCATCGGCTGATACGGATGCCTTCGACGTGCCGACGCTCATGCGTATGTGCTCCGTTCCAGAAATTGACTTATTGAAGATTGACATCGAAAGGAGCGAGCTCGAGCTTTTCTCTCGCAATACGGAAAGTTGGCTGCCTCACGTGAAGAATCTATGCATTGAATTGCACGGCGCAGACTGCGAGGAGATCTTTTTCCGCGCTCTTTCAGAATATTCTTATGAACTTGGCCCGCCCGGTGACGTGACCTTTTGTCACAATCTACGAATTCGCCAGTGAATCTCAGCCGCGGTCGCTAGCACAATGTCGATAGTCATTTTTTACCGTATTGAAACTGCGCGATTCGTTTCCAGGGAGAAAGCGCATTTCACTTAGCCGGCACGCGGTCGTGATGAGCGAAGGGTACGACTGGTGGCCGTCCAGAGACCACGGGCCCAAATCGCGGCATCAACCGGAAGAAAATGCAATCGTCCTTTCACCAGGTTTCGGCCAACGTGAATGAGCGTCATCTTAGACATGGAAACGTAGAGGCTAGCCAGCGAGCCATCCGCGGGAGAATACCATCCCCTGTCGCGCAATTCCTTTTTGCTCAGTTGCCCCAGAGAGTCTTCCTGAATCGAAATGCATCGGCTCTCGGCAATGTATAAAGTTTCCCAGCCGACGTCGCGCATTCTAAAGCAAATGTCCGAATCTTCATGATGCAGCCGCAAGCGCGGATCGTAGCCGCCGACAGCCTCGATCGCTTCCTTGCGAAATAGGACAGCGTGCCCGTGAGCGAATGGCGTGATTTTGGTCCGATCTCCGTATTTGGATTCCTGAAAGCGCATACGCCATCGGGTGAGCAGGCGGTGGGGGTGAATCGAGACGATCCGAGTGTAGCACGCCCCAAGGCGCGGTTGGCTCAGGAGGTGCTTCGCACACGTGGCGAGCCAGTCCGGATCGGGAAGTACTTCCGTGTTGACGCACGCGAGAAGAGGGGCATTTGAATGAGCGATAGCCGCGTTTCTGGCGGCCGAAATTCCCTGGTTCTCCGACAGACGCAAGAGTGACACTTGAGGTGAAACCTGTGCCCAAACTGGCAAGCAAACAGCTTGAGGGGACCCATCGTCGATAACGAAAATTCTGTTGACCGGATACGTCTGCTCCACACAGGCAGAGAGGGTTGCAGTCAGAGCCTGTTCGCGCTCGCCGTAGACAGGAATGACCACGTCGACAGCGGGATGGATCTCCTTGCTTTCAATCGTCACTAGTGTGGCCCATCGTTGTTAGGACCTATGTGCAAACTTCAAATCGATGCGCGCATTTCGCGTTTTCAGATTTCTGCTCCACATGCGAGGAGACTCCGCACTTTTACTGAAGCAGTATAAGACTCGAGCCGAATAGCGAACAAGAAGCCAGAATCACTGAGCGTCCTAGACTGGGCGGCGCGATAGCCCTTTCAGAATGCGGTAAACTCAGCAATAATCAGATGCTCCGGCACATGGCCAGACTATGAGAATTGCATCCGCTCTACCTTCAGGCCAGTACGGAAGACGCCCACTGATCGGCATCGGCTTTCTCGCCTTGGGCGCCTTCGCTGCCTACGAACTAGCCCAGTATGTGATCAACGACGACATGAGAGGTCTGGCCTACGCCGGGCTGTGCGTTCGCCGGCGGAGCAATCGTCGTAGCCATCCTCAATAACTGGCGCAACGGAGCGTATTTTTTCCTGAGCTGGCTGTTGTTCGAGGATTTCGCTCGAAAATTTCTCGGCAATAACATGGCCATTTACTTTGCCAAGGATTTTCTGCTGCTCGTGGTGCTCATTTCGTTTCTGGCGGCCATGCGCCGAAAAGAAGCGACCAGCTTCCGTCCTCCCTTTCTGATGCCTCTGTTGATCTTCATTTGGTTTGGCGCGCTTCAGATATTCAACCCGGCTTCCACGCACATCATGTACGGCCTGATGGGCTTCAAACTATTCTTTTACTACGTTCCGCTGATTTTCATAGGCTACGCGCTTCTGAATTCCGAGGCGGAGCTGCGCCGTTTCTTCACGGTGAATTTGATTCTGGTCGTCATCATTATTTCCCTGGGCATCGCTCAATCTATTCTTGGCGCAAGTTTTCTGAACCCGGCGATTCAGGCTGAGGACTTGCGTGAGCTGAGCACCCTCTACCGCGTATCGCCCATTACCGGGGCTGTGGCCTACCGACCGAATTCGGTGTTTGTCAGCGTCGGGCGATACGCGAATTTCATCATGGTGGCCTGGATGCTGGTTCTGGGATTCAGCGGGTACCTTCTGCTGCGGCATAAACGAGGGAGAGCCCTCGCGTTTATAGCACTGCCTGTGACGACAGCCGGAGCTTTTTTGACTGCCTCCCGGGGCGCGTTTCTGGTGTCGATAATCAACGCTGTGGCAACCAGCGTGGCTTTTATCTGGGGCGCGCCATGGCGGCAGGGTGAAGCTTTGCGCGTCTTCCGCTCCATTCAGCGGGTTGCGATTGGTATTGGACTAGGCATGGCACTGCTCTTCTATGCCTACCCGGATGCTCTCCTTTCGCGGCTCGCCATCTACCAAGAAACACTTATGCCAAACAGCCCGACAAACGAACTCACCCATCGCAGTTGGACGTATCCCGTGCAAAACTTTCTTGGAGCCTTCAACTACCCCCGATGGCCCTACGGCTATGGCATTGGAACGACCGCACTCGGCGGGCAGTACGTCGCCCGTTTTTTTAATGCAAAACCGCCTGTGATCGGCGTCGAAAGCGGTTTCGGGACGCTGGTCGTCGAAATGGGGATCGGGGGGCTGATCCTTTGGATCGTCATGAGCATGGCGATTTTGTTCTCCGCATGGAAGGTAGTCAAGAAACTGAAGGGTTCGCCCTGGTTCCCTCTGGGATTCGTAATTTTCTGGTACGCATTCTTCTTGCTTCTGCCTGCCACTTACGGGGGGATGGTTGCCTACGAAGATTTCCTTCTGAATGCGTATTTTTGGCTGCTCCTTGGTTTGCTGTTCCGGCTTCCGACCCTCGCGCTCTCAGCCCAGTTCGCAGCGAACGCTCCCACTCCGAAACCTGCGCGCCACTGGATACGCTGACTTGCGCCTCGCGGTTGTTTCACCGTTTGTCGATCGGCGCCATGGCACGGAGCGCGCCCTCGTCGAATCCCTCGAACGCTTCGCCCGGCAGCCAGGCGCCGAAATTCACCTGTACTCCCAACGCGTTGACGATCTCGACGGGGTGGCGCGCTTTCCAGAAGTCCCGCCTGAGTGCTCGCCAAAGACCCAAATACTTTGGCACGCAGTTCCCGCTGTTCCCGGGCCGCACATTGTCGCGTATCTGTGGTGGTTTCTTGCAAACCACGTGCAGCGATTTTGGGACTCACGCTTCCGCAAGCTGAAGTTCGACCTCCTATATTCGCCCGGCATCAATGCGTTCGGCGCCGATGCTATCTCCGTTCACGTGGTGTTTGGGGAATTCTATCGCCAAGTCCGTCCACGGTTGCGTCTTCGTGGCGCACGCCTTTCACGCTGGCCGGTGATTATCCACCGTCGACTGTACTACCGCTTAATTTGCCTTCTCGAAAGTCTTATATACACGCGCAAGCGTACAGCGATCACCGCGATTTCGCAGCATTCAGCCGACAGCCTGAGGGAGCTCTACGGCCGTGACGACGTTCGTGTCATTCGCTACGGTGTAGATACCCGCATCTTCCATCCGGAGGCTCGAAGTGCGCGCCGGGATTCCGAACGGTCCTCCCTCCAAGTAGATGCGTCAGAGTTCTGTCTCTTGCTGATCGGAAATGATTGGAAAAATAAAGGACTCGATGCTTTACTCTGCGCCATCGCAGAGTGCGGGGAGCTTCCGCTCGTGTTACTGGTCGTCGGTTCAGATGATCGGCGAGAGTATTTCGAAACCATTCAGAAGCTAGCTATCGGGTCCAAAGTGAAATTTCTCGAACCTTCTCACGACGTAATGAAGTTTTATGCTGCCGCGGACGCGTACGTGGGCCCCTCCTTGGAGGATGCCTATGGCCTGCCCGTTCTCGAAGCGATAGCATGTGGCCTCCCGGTCATCGCTAGCGCGCGCGCGGGAGCCAGTGAAATTCTTCGGGACGGCGAAAACGGCTTTGTTCTCCGCCATCCCGAGGATTTTCAGGAACTGGCAGTACTGCTGCGGCAACTCTGTACGAACCCAAAACTCTGCGTCCACCTGGGGGAAGAAGCGGCGCGCACCGCCAAAGGGCAGACCTGGGATCGCAATGCCGTCGACACCTGGGAATTTCTCAAAGCTGTTTTGGAGAAGCACGACAAGAGATGACGAACTCCCTGGCGTAATGGAGGATAAAACCTAGTGCACCGCGCTCTCTTTGCGTTTGGCTTCCGTGGCTTTTCGCGTGGCGTCGAGCGTGAAGAGCAGCGTTTCCTTGGGGATGCTCGTAACGAACGGACCGACCAGCCAGCCAAGACCGGTGGGAATATCGCGCGTGAGCGAGGCGACCTCGCTCTGCACGTAAACGCCTCCGTCGCGTTCTTCCATCCGCCACCAGGTTTCCATACGCCACAAAAATCCCCCGTCGTCGCCGGGCTGCTTCTCGCGTTCGCCACTTTTACCGGGGTTTTCGACTTCGGCGATACGCACCGCGGAGCTGCGGCTATGGGCGAGTCCCGGCGCGTCGTGAAAGTAGCGCACCTCGTGTTCGGTATCGAGCACGACGGTGATCACCTTGTGACGCCGAAAACGGAGGAACACGCGGAAGTGGTCGCCCTCGTGAGATTCGATTTTCGAGCGCTCGACGTCCGGGGCGTAATACCTGGAGTGGTGATCGTAATCCTGGAGAATGCCGAGCACATCCTCCAGCTTTGCGCCGGGGATAAAAACCACGCCCACCCAATGATGGATCATGCCGCCCGGGCAAACGATGGGCCTGCCATTATCGAGAGTGCTCAGCGGATGGATCTGCACCTCGCCGTGTTTTAAGGCGGCGTAGGCCTCCGCGCGCCGCGGTTCGGGAAGCGAATCCATCCACAAGAGCGCGGAGCCGTGCTTCCGTTCCATTTCATTGCGTTCTTCGGTCAGGACCACGTAGCGATCGAACGCGCCAACCGTTTCGGTGCGCAACTTGGCGGGGGATGGATTGGCAGCCGGCGTGGACTGTCCCACTGTCACCGTGGCTGCAACCAGGCCTACCAGTAGAAGGCTGGTAGCGAGGAGCTTGTCCGCCAGTCGCACCACATGTCGCCGGAATCGTTCACCCAAGACCAAGGTTCCCCCGCGGCTCCCCTCCGCAACCCTATGATGGCGCAACCCTTGCGGAATGGAAGCAAGAATCACCAATGCCGGCATGCACGAGGCCTGCCCATCGTTGGGGAAAGTTTGTCTGGGAACACGTCAAGGCCTGATTGAGGATGGCTGAGGACGAAGTGGAGGCGAGATTAGAGTGGCGGGTTGGGTAGCTCGCACACGGCCCCTTGCGGAGCCGCTGTCCCCGCGCGGCCCCCAACCCGTTCTTAGAAGCCTACGCGGCTCATGTGGAGGCCCTCAATGGGCCGCTAGAGCCAGTCGACGGGGTACCGCAGTCGTGGTACTAGACCGAGACGCTCCGCACTGCCCCCTTACGTAGATATGTCGTTTATTTACAGCATGTTAAGCCTTTGGAAACCCGTTTCCGAGCCTCCGAAAAGTACTAGCTGGGGCCATTCACGCCGCTTAGGAATCCCCCAAGATGCCCGGTGAGACCGACGATCACCACTGCGACCGCTTCCAACCCCAAACGAAAAACGGGAAGCCCTTCCGAAACATGCCGTTTTGCCCGAGCATTCATTCCCCATGCAATCCAGATGAGGATTGCCGACGTCCAACCCAAAACCAAATGCATGAGCAGAACGCCTTTAAGTCTTTGTCCCTCAAGCTGGAACTGCCAAGCGAGAATCCCCGTGGCCAGGACAGGCACCACGGAAATCGCCGCACCCAGCAAGTTGTAATAAGCCACCGCCGCCAGGGTGCGCCGCTTGACGCTCTGCGCGAGGAAATCAAATACGACACCGGCGATGAATAGTGCGATGGGAAAGTGGATCAGCACAACGTGTTGGGCATGCTTCGCGAGAAGCGCTGCTTTGATGTCAAAGGGATGCAAGTTCGAGCCTCCGTTTACTCATGCTCACTGGACGACAACTTTTCCAGTCATCTTCGGATGGATCGAGCAGAAGTAGGGATACTCTCCTGGCTTCGTGAATGTGAACGAAAACTTCTCGTCGGTATCGAGCACCTTGGACTTGAACACTTTGTCCGTGCTGACGACGGTGTGAGGGATGTCGTCGCGATTGATCCAGGTAACGGTTGTCCCCACAGACACCGTGATCGCCATCGGGCCAAAAGAGAAATTGTCAATTTTCACTTCGGCCGCCGAGGCAGGCTTCTCCTGTGCGCTCGCAGCGTAGCTGTTGTGCCTCGATGTTATCCCGCCCAAGGCCATCAACCCCGTCGCTATCAAACTCGCCATAAACACACTTCTCCTCATGATTTCTTTCCTTTCCTTTTACTTTGAGAATCGAATTTCTGGTACGTTCGTGAGTTCTCTTCCTGATCAGCCTAACGTCGAGTCAACCACCGCGAGCGCATGTTGGCCGCGCACGTAATTCACATCCGTTATCCCCAGCAGGCTGCGCAACTGCTCCGCCGGCACTTTCATTGGTCCTGGCGAAGGCGCCTCGCCGGGCTTAGGCTGCGGGAACGCGGTCGAACATGCGGTGTGAAACGTGACGTTCCCTTCGATCTTTTGCATGGTTTGATGAATGTGGCCGTTGAGGACGGTCACTGAGCCAAACTTTTTCAAGTACGCGAGCGCCTGCGCGCTGTCCTCAGTTCCCCATCCCCAGTCCGGATACACCGTCCAGAGCGGGATGTGTGCGAAGACAACGATCGGCGTGCTGGACTTCAGATGCTTGACATCTTCTTCCAGCCATTCCAACTGATCGTGCCCCAGCGTGCCCAGCCCCCCGGCTTTCAAATTCATGACGTTCACCAGGCCCACGAAGTGCACGCCCTTCTTTTCGAAGCTGTACCAGCCTCCTGGTTGAGTTCCTTTCCCGAATCGCTCGCGATATTCCTTGCCGTCGTCGTTCAGAACATCGTGTTCACCGGGAACGAAGAAGACATCCTTCGCCGAGGCGCTCTTCAGAATCTGCTCGACGCCGTCGAATTCCTCGGGTTTCGAGAGATGGCTGATGTCTCCGGTGTGCAGCAGGAACTCCGGCGGCGCGGTCAGCGCGTTTATCTTGTCGACGGCGGCCTGCAGTGTCGCCGCGACGTCCGGATTCGCGGCCTTATTGAAGCCCATGTGGCTGTCGCTGATCTGCACGAAGCTCAACTCGCCCTTCATATCTGCGGGGTTCATCTCCGATAGGCGGCTCATGCTGTAGGACTTCAGAACGCCGCCCTGCATAACGCAGAACGCACCTGTTCCCGCCCAAGCCATGCACTTCAAAAAGCCGCGCCGATCGATTCCATCCTTGTTGTGATCGTGCAGAATCACATCTTTCGTCTTGCCAGACATTTTCACTTCCTCCGTGAAACACCTCTGCCACACGCATACCCAAGGTTGCGTCGCCCCCCGTTTCGTATGGTAGGCAGGAGCGGCGCGGGCAAGAGAGCGTCCAGGGTTCCCGCGCCGCCATGGGACGTGTTTCATTTGTGCAGACCGTGCGAGGCTGCGGCTTATTCCAATTTTCCGCGCTCACCACGCCAAAATTAATTCGTCATAAGAATTGGATAATTGGGAATAAAATCAGCTGTGGGGTGGTTTTCATTCATGAGTACCACGGGCCAGGGGAAGGGTTGGGACGTGTTGGATTCGCAGGACCGGGCTCGCTTCGAGCAGCTCGTTTTGCCTCATCTAGATGCTGCTTTCAATCTTTCGCGTTGGCTGCTGAGAAATCGCTCCGACGCGGAGGACGTCGCGCAAGAAGCCCTGCTGCGCGCCTTTCGGTTTTTCCGCGGGTTCAACGGCGGAGACGCCCGAGCGTGGCTCCTGCAGATCGTTCGCAATACGTGTTATACGTGGCTGGAAAAGAACCGCCAAGTGGAGCTCATGACGGAATTTAACGAAGACCTGCACCAACAGTCTGCCGCGACACCGGAAACTCTGGCTATCGCCGGCGACAATCGAGAGCGGCTGGCGCGGGCTTTAGAAACCCTGCCGGTGCGCTTTCGCGAAGTGATCATCCTGCGCGAACTGGAAGGCTGCTCGTACAAGGAAATCGCCGCCATTACCAGCGTCCCCATCGGGACGGTGATGTCCGCGCTTGCCCGTGCGCGACAGCGCCTGCAACGCGCCCTCACGCAACCTGCTCAGCAGGAGGCGCCACGTGAGCTGTGATTTCTCCGGGACGCTTCTTCACGCCTATCTGGATGGCGAACTCGACGCCCTGGGCGCCGCGGATTTCGAGCGCCACCTCGAGAGTTGCCGCGAATGCACGGCAACTCTTGGAGCCGCCGAGTCGTTGCGCTCTTCTCTTCAACGTGCGCAGCTCTACGAGACGGCTCCGGCTGATTTGCGCAGAAAGATTCGCGCGGAACTCAAAGTCCCTGCATCTAGCGCAAGCGGTTCACCGGTCGCCATGTGGCGCTGGCTTGCTGTGGCTGCCGCAATCCTGCTAGTCACTGGAGTGGCGTGGTTCGCCGTTCCTCGCTTCCGCGCTACTGGCCCTGAGTCGGTCACCGCAGCGGAAGTCATTGACGCGCATATCCGCTCGCTTCAGCCAGGACATCTCACCGACGTGGCTTCGACGGACCAGCACACCGTTAAGCCATGGTTCGATGGCAAACTGGACTTTATCCCGCCAGTGCACGATTTCATGGACGAAGGTTTTCCGTTGCTCGGCGGCCGCCTGGATGTGCTTGGCGAGCGTAATGTCGCGGCACTGGTCTACGGACGCCGCAAGCACCTCGTCAATGTCTTTGTCTGGCCGACGAAGGAACCGGACACGCCGATTCACCCGCCCGGCTCTCGCCAAGGCTATCAATGGGTTCACTGGCGGCATCAAGGGATGGAGTTTTGCGCCGTCTCGGACACTTCCGCGCAAGATCTGCATGAACTGGCGCAGCTCTTCGTGCAATAGCGGGATCAGCCTGCTTCGTTTCTCAGTGTACGAAAGCGGAATGCTTTGAGCGGAATTTACGGTTTCGGTTTTTTGTTCGAGACTGCCTTGGGCATTTCCTTCGCGTAGATCAACCGCAACTCCACGGACCGCGCTTGCCCCCTGCGCAGCGGGATGTTCCTTTGCCAATCCGAAAAGACTCCCTTTGCGGAGGCGCGAACGTCGTAACTATCAGCTTTGAGTTTCGAGATCGTGAAGCGGCCGTGTGCGTCCGCGTACACGGCGTGCGGCGCGCTTCCGTCGGACGATTGATACGAAACGCTGGCATGCGGAGCTGGCTTGTCATCCGGACCGATGACTACCCCGCTGAGAGTGGAACTTCCTCGGGATTGCGGCGCAGCCAAAGCTCCATGCGCTGCCACCAGTGCCAGCAGAAATGCTGTAAGAACGATACCCGCGCGTTTCATAATTTCCGTCTCCTGCCACGGATGGAGGCCATTTTCGGGCGTCCGTGAAAAACAGACTGAGTTTTTCACTTCGTGTTCCGTACAGCCAGTTTAGACCTAGGCGCCCTCAGCTTTTCCGGCATTTCATCGCTTGTGACGCACGGCGTACCTGCCTTTTCGGACAGGTCAGTCGCGGGCATCCTTGTAAATCTGCGCGTGCGCTTCCAGCATCCGCGGAAAGTCGCAAAATTCAATAGCGCGCTGCCGGCCGAGCTGCGCTAGCCGTGCGGCGAGCGAGGGGTCATCGAGAAGTCGAGCCAGCTCTCGCGCGAGTGCCGCTGCATCGCCGGTTGGAAAGATTAAACCACCTTCGCCAAGGACTTCTGCGAAAGCGCCTAGGTCGGATGTGATTACAGGCAGACCTCGCAACATATTCTCGGCCACAACCAGACCGAAGACCTCCCCACCTAAGGATGGAACGACGATAGCTGAAGCTTCCGCGAGAGCGGCACCGAGTTGCGATCCCAGGAGGCGTCCAGCGAACCGCACGCGCCCGGCAAGCGGCGGGACCTGCGAGAGCCGCTCGAGAGACGCGCGCTCCGGGCCGTCGCCGATGATGAGCAGTTCGAACGCACGATTCTGCGTTAGAAGAATTCGCGCTGCTTCAAAAAAAATACCGACACCTTTGGTTGTAACCAACCGGCCCTGAAAAGCAATTACCGGCGGATGCGAAGACGATGTGGAAAGAGTCAGCGGTTCGCCAATAAATTCCAAGCCGTGAGGGATCGTGACGGTGCGCGGAAGCCGAAGCAGTCTTCCGAGCCACGCCGTCGGAGTGATGTTGCTGGAAACGCGCCGGCAAAGAAATCGCCGCACAAAAGTCAGCAACCACAGCTTACGTGATGCGAACCAGCCCTGGCTGGCATTGCACCGGAAACACTCGCTGTGCCGCCCAGCCATAAAATGTCCTGGGCACGGCGTTCCCGCGGGTCCAAGGAGAAGTTGGCCGTTCGGACATATCGTCTGAAAACCGTGATGCTCGACGACCACGGGCCTCCGCGCAACAAGGCCGAGAATCAGCGGCGCCAGAGCGGGGCCGGCTAGATGAACAACATCGGAAGCCAGGATTGAATCCCACAATTGAATCAGAGTTGGCCGGCGCACAACACGAAAAGGAAGCGACTTGTCGTCGAATGTGTCCCCAGGAGTTTGCGTAACGAGAGTTATCTCGAATTCCGGATCGCCGCTGGATGCTTGAAGTTGAGCGAGGCCGCGAGCAAGAGACAGCACGAGAGTCTCAACGCCGCCTACACTCGGCGCAAAGAAGTGCGAGTAGAGCAGCAGCTTCATGGTGGCAGCCGGGGTGCGTGCTGCAGGAACAACTTTCATGGTCACGAAGCGCTTCGCGTTAGTGTTGTTTCTAACAAAATCATCGGATGCACATGTCCCAATTTCTCCGGCCAGTATATCGGTTTTGGGCCAGCGACCCGCGTGATAACCTTGCACCGGCGGCGGGCGAGTTCCATCGTCCCGCAGAGCTCGCGAACATGGTCTCTCCAGAGAATTCGACGAATGGCTAACCGCTGCGTCGCCGTCCTCGGCCGGCCGGATAGGCCGACGGATGCCGTCGAAGAGTATTGCCGGTATTTGTCTTCAGCGTTAGCCGGGCAGGGAACTTCGCTTGAAATCGCAAGAGTGCGGTGGTCCGAAACCGGCTGGCGAACCGCACTTCGAGAGCTGTTGGACAGATTCCCCGCCCAGCAATACTCCTGGTTCCTCCTCCAATACACCGCACTGGCCTGGTCGCGGCGCGGGTTCTCCTGGCGCTTCCTAAAAGTGCTCCGTCATTTGAAGAAAAGTGGAGCGCGCTGCGCGGTTGTTTTTCACGATGCGGAAACCTATTTTGGCATCCGGCTTGTAGACCGAGTTCGGCGCGCCGTACAGCTCTATACGATGAGAAATGCCTCGCGGCTAGCCGATTTGTCCATTTTCACGATCCCGCCGGAGAAAATCCCATGGATTGCCTCGCCTTCGCAGAAAACTGTTTTTATTCCCGTTGGCGCAAACTTGCCTTCGCCGGAACTGGGCTGGCAGAAGACGGACGCCCAGAGAGAAGCCTCGCCAACGGCCGTGGTTTTCTCTCTGTCCGAGGGACATACCGGTGCGGAAGAGGTGAGATCGATCGCCGATGCGGTTCTCTTTGCCGCGGAACGCATCGGCCCTCTGCGTGTCCTGGTGCTCGGACGAAACTCAGAACTCGCGCGAACCCTACTGCCGGAAAGATTGGGCGCGGCGCCAGTGCAAGTTACCGTGCATGGGCTTCTGCCCCCGGATGAGGTCGTTCAATTGCTGGGTTCCTGCGACGTGATGCTCTTTGTAAGGGGTCCGATCTCGACCCGGCGAGGTAGCGCCATCGCCGGAATTGCTTGCGCCTTGCCGGTGATAGCGAGGCAAGGTTGGGAGACCGCGCCACCGGTTACCGAGGCTGGCATTGAATTTGTCCGCCCAGAGGAGGCAAGCAGCTTCGGTCCCGCGCTCGTTCGCGTTTTGACGGATCGTCCACTCCGCATGTCGCTCGCCGAGCGCAGCCGGCAAGCTTATGCGCAATATTTTTCGTGGGACGTCATCGCCTCACAATTCGACCAAGCTATGCGAAAGTACGGTCCAAAGCCTGAGCCATAGACGAAACATCTTGAGTTACGGATGCCTTCTAGCAGGCTGTGTTTCCCGAATCCCCATGTTTTCGCGGGCACAGCCCCTGTGCTAAACTGACCCAGTTCCGCAGGGGTTTGCGGTCTACCCTAAATCTCCGCACAGATGCGCCCCGCCTTGCGGGGTAGAGTCGCCTAACTGCCACGCAGGTGGCGCGCGGCCGCACGAAACTTTACCCAACGTGGATCCCGCCTGGTCGGGAGCACGCAAAAAAGAGGATGTGTCATGTCTGGGCATTCAAAATGGGCCACTATTAAGCACAAGAAGGCCGCCACCGACGCGAAGCGCGGTCGCGTCTTCACACGTGTGATCCGCGAAATCACGATCGCTGCAAGAATCGGCGGCGGCGATCCGAACTCCAATCCCCGTTTGCGCACCGCCATCCTGGCGGGCAAGAACGAGAACATGCCGAACGAAAATATCGAGCGCGCCATTCTGCGAGGCACGGGTCAGCTCGAGGGCGAACAATATGAAGAGGTGACGTTCGAAGGCTATGGCCCGGGTGGCGTGGGAATGCTGATCGAAGCTGTCACCACGAATCGTAACCGGATTGTCGGCGATTTTCGGCACCTCATGAGCAAGAACGGCGGAAACCTCGCCGAAGCGGGCGCCGTGGGCTGGATGTTCCACCGCAAGGGTGAAATCGTGGTGCCCAAGGAAGCGGCCAGCGAGGACAAGATGCTGGAGATCGTGCTGGAAGCGGGCGCGGATGACTTGAAAGATGACGGCTCGGGCTGGTACGTGGTGACGCCGCCGGAAGCGCTCGAGAAAGTAAAAGAGGCGCTGACCAAGGCAGGCATCACGCCGACTTCAGCGGAAATCAGCATGGTGCCGCAAAACTACATCAAGCTAACGGGCGCGCAGGCCACGCAAATGGTGCGTCTCATCGAAGCTCTGGAAGAACACGACGACGTGCAGCACGTCTACGCTAATTTCGATATCGACGAGTCTGAAATTCAGGCGGCAGTTGGAGCGAACTAGCCGGAACTTGCACGATACGGATGTTCGAATGTCTCGACTTTTTTGACGGCCATCCTGGGCAGTATGGCCGTTTCCCCTTTCATAATGTATTCGCGGACAAAGCGCTGGCAGCGGCAGCGCGAACGCCGTAGACTTAGGTCGATGAAAGCGGCAATCACTGCGGCCAGTTCGGTCGCCAAGAATGGCTCGTTCCGGGTGCTGGGCGTGGATCCGGCGGCCACGGGTCCCACAGGCTACGGAATCATCGAGAGTGACGGGCGCCGGTGCCGCATGCTGCATTATGGTGCGTTAAAAGTGGCGCCAAAGCGGCAGAGGGAGTGCCTTGGCGCGGTCTTGCAGGATGTGCATGCGCTGCTTTGCCGTTTGATGGACGAGTTTTCGCCGGATGCGCTGGCCGTGGAATCCGTGTTCACCGCGCTCAACATGAGAACGGCCTTGCGGCTTGCCGAGGTGCGCGGCGTCGTGCTGTTGGCCGCGGCCCAGCGTGGCGTGACAGTGCACAGCTATTCGCCCCGCGAAGTGAAGGCCTCCGTGGCTGGTTACGGCCAGGCGGACAAACGTCAAATGCAATTGATGGTGCGAGCCCTGCTCGAGATGACCGAAACGCCGGAACCTTCCGATGCCGCTGATGCCCTCGCCGTTGCACTGTGTCATTTACAGGCAGAAAATGTCCGGCGGCGCTTTGGACTTCCCGGTAAATCCTCGGCCGCGACATTGAGCCCTCGGACTTTTGCCGCAAGAACGACTGTTGTTGGCGGCGCAACTCACGGCACGCCGCCGCGCATCTGATCAACGCGATGAAGACTTTCCTTCTGCGATTTGTTCTATTGGCTTGGTTCGCAAGCAACTTTGTCAGCGTTACCGCGCCCGCGTGTGCTCCCGCCCCGTCGCCTGCTCACGCAAAGCTCACTTATCGCCGCATTTTCAAGTCCAGCTCGCCTGAATTCATTGAAATCATGGTACGCGACGATTCCAACGCCGCGACCTTTGAAATCCGCCAACTCGAGGAAGATCCCGGGACTTCGCCGTTCGAAGTGAGCGCCCCGTTGCGCGAGAAAATGTTTGAATTGGCCGCGCAATTGAAATACTTCCAGGGGCAGGATCAGTATCTGGACGTCCACCGGAGGATCGCCAATCTGGGTGAGAAGACGTTTCGCTGGGAAAATGGCACGGAGAGCCACGAAACAAAATTCAACTACACCTTGAATACGGCGGCAACCCAGCTGATGCAGATTTTTGAAGGCTTAGCCCGCCAACAGGAATTGGTGACCCTGCTGGAACGCCGTATGAAGTACGACCGCCTGGGAATCAACGACGCTCTCATGCAGTTCGAAACGGACCTGAACCATAAACTCCTGCCGGAACCTCAGCGGGCCTTGCCCACACTCGACCAAATCGCCAGCGACTCCCGCTTTGTGGAGATTGGCAGGCAACGCGCTCGCGCCCTCGCGGAGCGCATTCGCCATCCAAGCTAAACGGTTAGAACTAGTTGGCAAGGTTCCATTGTCGCGGTCCGCGAATGGATTTGAGCTCTTGCGATTCCGCAAGTACCTTCAACGGGAGCAAGGCCGTTTTGCCGTAGTGCTCGCCTTCCAGAATTCGCGCCTGGCAGCGCGAAAGCGTTTGCTCCACTTCGAGAATCCGAACTGGCGTTCCATCGGGCACCAGCAGCAGCCTTTGCGAAGCGATCAAGAGTGACAGCCCTACGTCGTCATTCGCCGCATCCAGTTTTTGTCTCTCCGCGGCGGTTACTTCATCGATTGCCACCAGCACGAACGAGAGTCCGTCCTCGCAGGAGACTTTTGCGACGCGGCCCACCCACTTGGATGCAGCCGGCGCGGGCTTGAGTGCGATTGGCGCCGGGGGCGCTTTGATAATCGCGAGGAACCTGTACCCGCGCTTCGGCAGGGTCTCGACGAACCGCGGCTTCTTCTTGTCGTCCCCTAGCGCCTGCCGCAACTTCTTGATCGCCGTGTTGAGGCTGTGATCGAAATCCACAAATGTATCGGCGGGCCATAACCTCTTCTGCAACTCATCGCGCGTGACGACCTCACCGGGCCGCTCCAACAGCATCGCCAGCAGATGAAATGGCTGGTCTTGTAGCTTGATTTTGCGCCCCGCCTTGTACAGCTCCCCCGCCCGGAGATCTACTTCGAACACATCAAACTTCACAACATTCGTGGAACGAGGGAGTAGCGCCATAGGAATTCTTATGCCCCGAGAATATACCACTCCTCCCGAAATTCGCGACTGGTCGTGGGTCGTGGTTAAGCCTTCTGTTTCCGGGGAGTTAGTTGTTCACCCGCAGTCGCCTCGCAGTTCACTGCTGGTGCATTGTGCTTCCCGGAAGAATGCGCGAAAGTGCGCAGCATGTTGAGGCGCTGGGTAGGCAAACAAACCAAGCGAGAAACACTTCACCTTGGACGCCGCCAGCAAATAAGAAAGAGGAGGGTCCCATGAAAACGAGAACTTTGGTTATGGCAGGAGTAATGGCGCTCACAGTTATGGCTTCCACGCGTGTGGCGCGAGCGCAGGAACTAATGGTAGTGAATGTCCCCTTTGACTTCGTGGCCGGCAACACGACGCTTCCGGCCGGCGAGTATTCCGTCAAAGTTTCGGGGCCACAAAACGCACTTCTTCTAATTGACCGTGATGATTCAACCGCGTCGGTGTTTTTGACCTCCAACGCGGCAGTCGCCAACGAGATTCAGTCCGAATCAAAACTGGTCTTCAACCGCTACGGCGATCACTATTTCCTCTCGCAAGTCTGGACCGCAGGATCTTCTAGCGGACGGCAACTCCGGAAATCGGGACGCGAAAAGGAAATGACCCAGACTGCAAAAATTGAGACACAGGGCAGAGTCACCCTGGTCGCAAGCCTCCTCCGAACCAAACCCTGATCCACACCCCGCCTTAAACGCTGCAACCCCCCGGGAATCCGGAACCCCACTCCGGATTCCCGGCCCCTTTTTATGCCTCTTTTTAGGAGCTTGAGCGAAGGCCCTGCAGCGATACTTAACCAAGCCTCCCCACGTATAGTAGATTGAAGACCTTCCATGGCCCGCGCGACCACAATGAACTTCAAGGAGGCCGTGGCTATTGCCACGAGCAGCCTCTGGGCGCACAAACTGCGCAGCGTTCTGACCCTCATTGGCGTGGTCATCGGTGTGGCCGCCGTGATCGCCGTCGTAAGCCTCATCAACGGCGCGAACCAATATGTGGCCACAAGAGTCTTCCGCCTCGGCGCAGATGTCTTCGGCGTGGCTAAGACGCCTTCTATCATCACCAACGTCGACGATTATCTCGAATATCAGAAGCGCAAGCGCATCACCTACGACGACTACCAGGCCATCCGCGAACTCTGCAAATCCTGCAAGGAAATCGGTGCCTCTCTTGGCGGCCGTCTCGAGGTCAAGAGCGGCCTCAATTCCTTGAAAGACACCAACCTCCGCGCTTGGACTCCGCAAATGGCGGAACTCTATGACGTGGACCTCGTCGCTGGGCGTCACATCACCGAAACGGATCTGCAAGAAGCCGCCCCGGTCTGCGTCATTGGCAACGACCTCGTCGAAAATCTGCTCCCGGGCGTCGACCCCCTCGGAAAGGAAGTTCGTTGGCGGAATATCCCCTGCCAGGTTATCGGCGTCGGCAAGAAAGAAGGCTCCGCGCTGGGAAATTCTCTCGACAATTGGATCATCCTTCCCCTCAGCACCTACAAGAAAGAATATGGCACGCAGAACGACTCGCTTCGCGTCACCGCCCGCGCAGGATCGGCGGCCAAGATTCAGGAGACCGTTGACGAAGTCCGCCAGATCATGCGCGGCCGCCGTCACCTCGCCTACGGAAAAAAAGATGACTTCTCCATCGAAACAAGCGACTCGTTCTTGTCCCTCTGGAAGGACATCAGCAGCAGCTTTTTCCTGGTGACCATCGCCATCGCCTCCATCTCGCTGCTCGTCGGAGGAATCGTGATCATGAACATCATGCTCGTCTCCGTCACGGAGCGCACTCGCGAAATCGGTCTCCGCAAAGCTTTGGGCGCGCGAAGCGGAGATATCCTGCGTCAATTTCTGATTGAATCCTCGACGATTTCCCTGTTCGGTGGCACGCTCGGCGTACTCTTCGGCGTGCTCACCGCGCAGCTCGTGTCCGTCGTCTCACCGCTCCCGAGCGCTGTTCAGCTCTGGTCCGTCATTGGCGGCCTGCTCGTCGCCCTAAGTGTGGGATTGTTCTTCGGCACGTATCCCGCGTCGAAAGCGGCGCGGCTGGATCCCGTTGTGGCGTTAAGGTCAGAATAATGGTAAGGGTTTGGCTCCCGTCCGCCTGGACTGGAACCTAAATGGGATAGCTAACATGGCAACGCTCGGAAAAACACTATCGCAAACGCATGCGCCGGCACTGCCCCTGCGCTTGCTCGGCGGCAAGCAGACCGCGCTGAAATTCCGCGACGAAGTCTTGCTCGCTCTCGATACCCTGCGGAAAAATTCCCTGCGCTCCGCTCTCACCATTCTCGGCATCGTCATCGGCATCACCACCGTCATTACCGTCACCGCCGTCATCAACGGCCTCAACGACAACGTCCTCGGCGGCATCCGCGAGCTCGGCTCGGACACCATTATCGCCTACCGTTTCCCCTGGGCCTCGCTCTCACGTCCGCCCAGCGAGTGGTTCACCCGCAAAGAGCTCCAACCCGAATGGGCCGACGACATCGCCAAGCTCCCCCACATCAAAGCCGCCTCCGCCTCCATGCGCATTTTTCAACCGCAATTCGGTTCTGGCACCGAAGACGTCCGCCGCGGCGCCTACCGCGCTAAAAGCGTCATTTTGCAAGGAAATGCGCCGTCTATCGGAGAAATCTTCGACCTTAAAATCGAATCCGGCCGCTTTTTCAATGAGACCGATCTCGAACATCGTGCTCCCGTCGTGCTCCTCGGTTACGACACCGTGCGAACCTTGTTCCCCGAATCCCCGGCGGACAGCATCAGTCAGGAAGTCACCATCGACGGCCAGCTCTTCACCGTGATCGGCACTCTGCAAAAACAACGCCAAGGCATCTCCGGAGGCTCCAACCCCGAAGACAATTCCGCCTACATGCCCGTCACCACCCTCCGCAAGCTCTACCCCAATCAAAAAGACTACGTCATCTTCGCCAAAGCCAGCGATCCCAATAATGTCAACGAATCCGTGGACGAAATGCGCGACCTCCTCCGCCGCAAGCGCCGCCTCCCCAATGACAAGCCCGACGACTTCGCCATCTTCACTCCAGACTATTTTCTCGAGCTCTGGCAAAAAATCAGCGGTCTGATTTTCATTCTGATGTTCGCGGTAGCGTCAGTAGGCCTGATCGTTGGCGGCATCGGCGTGATGAACATCATGCTGGTCTCCGTAACCGAGCGCACCCGCGAAATTGGCGTGCGCAAAGCCATCGGCGCCAAGCGCAACAACATCCTCGTCCAATTCCTGATCGAAGCCGTCACGCTCAGCGCCATCGGCGGCGTAATCGGCGTCACCTTTGGCTCAGGAATCACTCTCCTTCTCCACTACGGCGCCCACTTTCCCGCCGCCCTCTCTCTCTTCTGGATCATCACCGCCCTTGTCCTCTGCGCCCTGATCGGCATCGTCTTCGGCGTCTACCCCGCCTGGAAAGCCGCCCGCCTCGACCCCGTCGAAGCCCTCCGCTACGAGTAGGTGGCACAGGCTTCAGCCTGTGCTCTTCTTGCAAAGCGTGCAGTCCACACTCGAAGAAACATTTGTGTTAAGGTCGCGCTAGTGATGACGATTGAAGCTATTTTTATTTTTCTTTGTTTGTCCGGCACACTCTCACTATTTATGGCCGGGGCCACCGGGAATCTTTAATTTTCTGGCAGGAGGGGTGGCGGAAAGCCGCAGGCGGTTATAACCTCAATTCCAGCCCGTTTTCTCTTATCTTCGCTGGGTTTCGTTCTTCTTATCTTCGGGCTATTTTTCGTAAGACACGCGTTGTCACAGCTGGGTCGCTGACACACCCTTTACGGTGTCGCAAATCAACAGGTCAGGTGTACTATGGCGCCGCCTACAAACTAAAAAGGACGTTTCGTTTTCGCCATGAACAAACGCACATTCCTTAAACTCTCTTCTGCAACGATTGCGATCCCCACTGTCTCCCGCCTCCTCGCCTGGGCCGCCCCCGATAAACTCACAAACTGGGCCGGCAACCTCGAATACAGCACCGAAAATCTCCACGCCGCCAAATCGCTCGAGCAAATCCAGGAATTCGTCAAAAAACAACCCAAGCTAAAAGTCCTCGGCTCGCGCCACTGCTTCAACAACATCGCCGATAGCAAAGATGCTTTCCTCTCCCTAAAGCCGCTCGACGAAATCGTCTCTCTCGATCCCCAAGCCCGCACCGTCACCGTCGATGCGGGCATCACCTACGGCCAATTGGCCCCGCTCCTCGACGCCAAAGGCTTCGCGCTCCACAATCTCGCCTCGCTCCCCCACATTTCCGTCGCCGGAGCCTGCACCACCGCCACCCACGGCTCCGGCGAAAAAAATGGCAACCTCGCCACTGCCGTCTCCGCGCTCGAAATCGTCACCGCGTCCGGCGACGTGGTAAAACTCTCACGCCAGCAAGACAACAACTTTTTCCAAGGTGCAGTTGTCGGCCTCGGCGCCCTAGGCGTCATCACAAAAATCACGCTCGACATCCAACCCGCCTACCAGATGCGCCAGTACGTCTACGAAAATCTCTCCTTCACCGCCATGAAAGACCACTTCGACGCCATCCAGGCCAGCGCCTACAGCGTCAGTCTGTTCACCGATTGGCAAAACCACAATTTCAGCGAAGTCTGGCTAAAAACCCGCACCGAGAAAGGTCAGGCCTTCAACGCCAAGCCCGAATTCTTCGGCGCCAAACTAGCCACCAAGAATCTCCACCCCATCGCCGAACTCTCCGCCGAAAACTGCACCCAGCAAATGGGCATCCTCGGCCCTTGGTACGAACGTCTCCCGCACTTCCGCATGGGTTTCACGCCCAGCGCCGGCAAAGAACTCCAATCCGAATACTTCGTCCCGCGCCAGCACGCCGTCGAAGCCATCCTCGCCGTCGAGCGCCTCCGCGACCAAATCACTCCGCACCTGCTCATCACAGAAATCCGCGCCATCGCCGCCGACGACCTCTGGATGAGCCCCTGCTACCAGCAACCCTGCGTCACCATCCACTTCACCTGGAAGCAAGACTGGCCCGCCGTCGGCAAGCTTCTCCCCGTCATCGAAAAAGAACTCGCCCCGTTCGGCGCCCGCCCCCACTGGGGCAAACTCTTCACCATGTCCCCCCAACAACTCCACGCCAGCTACAAGAAACTCCCCCAGTTCATCGCCCTAACCAAAAAATTCGACCCGACCGGCAAATTCCGCAATGACTTCCTCAACACAAACATCTTTACCGCATAACGGGGTTCGATACTCGTTTCTTGAGTGCGGGTCTTCCACAGGGCCTGTCCTTCAATTTGACTAACTCGCGTCGAGCGCGTGAGAAAGCTTTCACCCGCTTCCAAATCAAAACAACACGGAGGGTGCCCCAGGTTCGTCGTTTGAACCTGGGTCCTCGGACTTTCGCACACATTTCCACAGCCGTAACGACCCAATCACTCCCCGCCAACCTGTTCATCCTTTTCGACTTCTCCATGTTCATTCGAATCCGCCCCGTTCATTCGAATAGTCACTACGTTGTTCTATTATCTTCTTGACAATGCGCCGGGAACCTGCTACTATTCCCCATGTTTCGCTCGCCAACCACCCCATCACCCTCCCCTTCGCCCGATTTCCCTCCCCACAGCGTCTCTCAGTTCAGGTATATCGTTTCTCCCTCCGTCCGCTTGGAGGGAAGCCCGAGGTTCACTAAACTCTTTAGAATCCGCACATCCGTAGAATGCGCCTGTAACCCTTTTAGAATCCGCACTTCCAAAACACAGGACTTAAAACCCTTTAGAATCCGCACTTACGAAAAAAAGGGGGTGGGGGGTCTACGCCTTCCCATCATGTATCCGATATCGACCCGACGGATCGATCCTGGGCTTGGGAGAGAGACGCCTTGTCAGCCTGCTTCTTCCTGCATAGACTCCTCCGGCACGACGGCGCGGCTTCCCAAAGCGATTCATGAGCGGCAGCAACAGATGAGCGGCGACAAATCAATCCAGGGCGGAGACCGCTTTCCTCTGACGCGATGGTCGGTCCTCGACGCGGTGCGTAGCAGCGATGAAGCCGAGCGCGTTCGCGCGATGGATACCCTGTGCGCGGCCTATTGGAAGCCCGTCTACAAATACGTGCGCCTGCGTTGGAACCGCCCCACCGAAGACGCTCAGGATTTGACTCAAGGTTTCTTTGTGCAAATCATCGAACGCGGCCTGCTGGACAAATTCGATCCCGCGAAGAGCCGCCTGCGCACTTATCTGCGCGTGTGCGTGGACAGTTTCGTGATGAACGAAGACAAAGCAACGAAGAGACTCAAACGTGGAGGCAGTTTTTCGCACGTGGCATTGGATTTTGCCGGAGCCGAAGAAGAATTGGGAGGCGCCGTGATGGATCCTGCCGCGATTCCTTCTCCGGAATCGCTCGAGGAGTTTTTCGAGAAAGAATGGGTGCGCGGACTCTTCGAGCTGGCTGTCGAAGATTTGCGCAAACATTGTGAAGCGAACGAGCGGGAAAGAACGTTTCGCCTTTTCGAGGAATACGACCTGGCTGGCGACGAAACCATCTCCTACGACAGGCTCGCCGAAGAATATGGGATCCAAGTAACCGACGTAACGAACGCCCTGGCTTGGGCGCGCCGGGAATTCCGCCGCGGTGCGCTCGAGCGTCTCCGTGAAATCTGCGGCAGCGAAGAAGAATTCCAGCGCGAAGCGCGTTCCGTGTTTGGCTGGGAAGCAAAATGAAACCTCTCTCGGACAAAGCCATCGAGCGTCTCCGCGCCGGCGCCGAAGAACCTGATCTTGCCGGTACACGCTACCGGTTGCTCGAACGCGTAGCTCGCGGCGGCATGGGCGTCGTCTACGTGGCGGAAGACGAGAAATTGCAGCGCCGTGTCGCGCTCAAAGTGCTGGACGTGCCCGGTACCGACGGCGATTTGGCGAACCGGCTGATTCGCGAAGCGCGCGTCCTCGCAAGGCTCGAACATCCCGGCATCGTCCCGGTCCACGACGTAGGCACACTCGCGGATGGCCGCGTCTTCTACACCATGAAGTTTGTCGAAGGCCAGCGCCTCGACAAATTCATCGAAGGCGTCGAGTCCGTGCAGGACCGCTTGCGGCTGTTCCTGCGCATTTGCGAAGCCGTCGCCTTCGCCCACGCGCGCGGCGTCCTTCATCGCGATCTGAAGCCCGCCAACATCATGGTCGGTCCTTTCGGCGAAGTCCTCGTAATGGATTGGGGTCTCGCAAAAATCCTCCGTAGCGAAGTACAAATCTCTGATCCCGCCGCCGATCCCGAAGCCACCATTCTCGAAAAGCCAAAACAACTCGATGACGAGAGCGATTCAACGAAAAGTTCCGTCATCACCGGGCACGGCACGGTGATGGGCACGCCCGGGCTACATGTCCCCGGAACAAGCGCGCGGCGAAGTTGAAGTGCTGGACACGCGCAGCGATATTTTCTCGCTCGGCGCGCTCCTGCGTTTCATCCTCACCCAGAAAACTTCCGCCGGATTCACGCCGCGCCTCGACCGTTCGCTCGAAGCGATTTGCGCAAAAGCCATGGCAGAGCAGCGTGAATCTCGTTATTCCGCGGTCCAGGAACTCGGCCAGGACGTTTCCCGCTACCTGGATGGTTTGGCCGTCGGAGCGCATCGCGAGAGCATTTTCGACAAAGTAGCCCGCTTTTACCGCCGCTACCGCTTCTTTATCCTGTTGATTCTGGCCTACTTAGTCATGCGCGTGATTCTCCTCCTCGTTTTGAAGAGATAGTTCTAAAGGAATTCCAGGTCTCGTTGTATAGAACCTCAGAGAACGCAAAAGGAGAGACGGACAAATGAACAAGATCCTGATCGGATTGCTCTTGGGAGCCCTGCTGGGAGCCATTGACGGCGGGACCGCGTGGTTGACTCCGGCAGTCCGCGCCCAGATCGTTGGCATCGTTATAGGTTCCACCTTCAAGGGCCTCATCGCCGGCGTCGCCGCGGGAATTTTCGCGCGCAAAGTGAATTCGGTCCCGCTCGGAATCTTGTTTGGCTTGGCCGTTGGTTTTGTCCTGGCCTTTCTGGTCGCCTACATGCAGCACGGCTATTACCTGGAAATCATTCTGCCGGGAAGCATCGTCGGAATGATCGTGGGTTTCGCAACGCAGCGCTACGGAGCAGCTCCGGCAACCACGCCGGCCACGCGCTAAACAAAGCTGAAAGCAATGTCAAAAGTTTCATTTGTACATTCAAGGAGGGAGAACTATGTCTCGGGTCATTCATTTTGAATTACCAGCAGCCGAACCGGACCGTGCCGCGGCATTCTATGGAAAGGTCTTTGGCTGGAAATTCGATAAGTGGGGTGGCCCCACCGAGTACTGGATGGTGACCACCGGGAAAGAAGGAACGCCGGGCATCAACGGCGGAATGATGAGGAAGCCCGGCGGCATCGCGTCCACCACGAATACGATTGGCGTGGACTCGGTGGACGGCGCCGTTGCCGCGGTTCTGAAAGCTGGCGGGAAAAATATCATGCCGAAAACGCCGATTCCAACCGTGGGCTACTTCGCGTATTGCGAAGACACCGAAGGCAATGTTTTCGGCGTGATGCAAATGGATCCGAATGCGAAGTGAAGTTGCGCCGGAAGAAGTTGCGCTGAACCAAATTGCGCCAGCGCAAGGAAACACGATGAGCTTGACGAAACCAATACTGGGACTGGCCCTCGGAGGCACGCTGGGGCTGCTCGACGGCCTCAGCGGATTCCTGGAACCTTCCCTTGCTCCGTTCATGGCCAGCGTCATCACGTTCTCTCTGCTGAAGGGTTTGGCGGCGGGAATCGTGATCGGATATGTCAGCCAAAAAGTACATTCAATTGCGTTGGGAATGATTGCGGGGATGGCGATTGCCGCTGCTCTCAGTCTGTTGGTGGTTCTAAGAGCGGGAATGGGCTTGTTCTGGGACATCATGTTGCCGGGAATGTTGCTGGGCGTGATCGTTGGATTTGTCACACAGAAATTCGGCAATCAAACGGAAGCACGGTCTGTCGCGCGATGAGCTTCGAGTGGTCGAAGCAAGTAAGAGTCAGTCCATAAATCAGTGAGGAGGGAAACAAGAACATGAGAACAGGAACGAGAGTCTTGGCAGCAGTCGTCATAGTGGTGTTTGCATTTGCGATAGGGCCTGCCCGAGCAGGTGGCAACGGCTCAGCGGCTTTTGAACGGCTGAAGTCGCTGGCCGGTCATTGGGAGACGGAAACCTCGAACAGGGACAAAGCGACGTTGGACGTCGAGCTGACGTCGGGCGGAACGGCAATCATCGAAAGGTCCCACGTGACGGAAGAGGGCAAATCCGTGGAGATGATCACGCTCTACTACCTGGATGGCGAACAACTGAAGCTGACGCATTACTGTATGGCGGGCAACCAGCCAACCATGCGCGGAGCTTACGCGCCGGACTCGAAGACGCTGACGTTTGAGTTTGAAGGCGCGACAAACCTGAAGAGCCCCAACGACGGGCACATGCACCATGCGGTGTATACATTTATCGACAACGATCATTTCAAGACGACCTGGACCTTCCGCAAGGACCAGAAAGATGCCTTCACGGAAGATGTCACCTACGTCCGCACGAAGTAAGCAGGGCGACGAAAGCAGTGCGCGGCCAGGAGCGCGTTGTAAGCGCGTGGAGTAAGAAGCGAGATATATGAAAGGTCGATCGCATCTCTGCAGAGGGCAGGCTCACGGCGAGCTTGCCCTTTCTGCCTGTGCCGCGTGTAGAATGGCGTGCATCGAACGAGCAGGAGCGATGCGATGGGATTTGCACCATTTCGCGATCACAAATATCTCAGTCTAGAGACCTTCAAAAAGAGCGGCGAGGGCGTGAAGACTCCGGTGTGGTTCGCGGGCGATCCACACACCGATCTTTCTGGAGACGGAGCGCGGATCTACATCTACACGATCGGAAACACCGGGAAAGTGAAGCGCATTCGCAACAATGGCCGCGTGAAAATTGCGCCCTGCACGATGAAGGGTAAGCTGCTCGGCGAGTGGGTCGACGCTAGGGCAGAAATCGTGACGGGTGAAGAGGCCACATACGGGATGGGCCTGCTCAACAAGAAATATTTTCCGTGGAAACAACTTCTGGGACTCTTCGCGCTTCTCAGCCGCCGCGAGCGAGTGGTCATGGCCATCCGCCCAGCGTGACGGATTGGAATCACGATTACCGATAATGCTGAAAACGGGGTCGCTGTTCCACAGCTCCCTTCGGAACACACAACCGGCACGGCTGCGAAACTAGTCGCGGGCGCGGCACGTCTCTTAATTTAGAGAGCTTTCAAAGCATTGCCGTTAGTGGAGGATGCCATGCGAAACGCAACCCCTTCAAAATACTTTCTTTTTGTTTGCGCCGCACTTCTCTTCGCCATGCAAGCCGGAGCTCAGACGCCGCCACCCGCGGCTTCGTTAGCGCCCGTGCCGCCCGCGCTTCTCAATGCAAAGACAGTCTTCATCTCGAATGCCGGCGCCGACAGCGGGCTTTTTCCGCATCCTTTCAGCGGCGATCCCGACCGTCCGTACAATCAATTTTATGCGGCTATGCAGAGTTGGGGCCGCTATGAGATTGTTGGCGATCCCTCGCAAGCGGACATTGTTATTGAGCTGCAACTGATCGCGCCCCCTGGTCCCTCCAGCGGAAACAAAGTGAACGGCGCGTCGGATCCATTGCCGATGTTCCGGCTCGTGATCTACGATCGGAAAACGCATTATGTGCTGTGGGCGCTGACGGAGTCGATCACCGTGGCGTACCTACAGAAGACCCACGACAATAATTTCGACGCTGCGCTAACGGCTCTCACTCTGGATTTGAAGAGAGTCACGAGCGCACCCACGTCGACGGCTTCAAATCACTAACGCCGAAGAGCTGCGTTTTCGTTCTCCACGAAATTGTTCTATTTGAGCCGGCCGGCGGCGCCGTTTCGCGTTTGAGGAGCTATTCGAACGGGATACCGGTTTGTTTGGAGATGGCGCGGAGGTCTTCGACGATTGGCATTAGCAGGGGCACTCCGTTTTTTCGGCGTTCAACTTCTGCGATGCGCTCGGGATCGCCGGGGATGAGCGGACCATTCGTGCCGGGAGCGGGTTTGGTGGCGCGAAAAACGCGGACGTAGTCGTCGATCTGGCGCTTGAAGGAATCGGGATCGATGAAACCGTCGAGGCGCATCGCGCCAAAGAAATGGCCGATGCCTTTGCCGACGCTGGTCGTTGGAATTTCCTGACGCAAGGCGAATGGCGGAGCGAACGGCCCCCAGTTCGCGCCGCTGAGCACGCCGCAAAGCACATCGACCATCATGGCCAAGGCGTAGCCTTTGTGTCCGCTGCGTTCGCGGTCGGAACCGAGCGGAAGCAAACAGCCGCCATTCACGGGATCGTCGGGATTCGTGGTGTTGCGACCCTGATTATCGATGGCCCAGCCGATGGGGATTGGCTCTCCTCTGCGGCGAGCCATTTCAATTTTTCCGTAAGCCGCGGTGCAAGTGGCCATATCAATCACGATGGGCGGCTCTTCTTTGCCGGGGAAAGCGATGGCGATGGGATTCGTGCCGAGCATGCGCTGCGCGCCCCAGAGAGGCGCGACAAGGCTGCTGGAGTTGGTCATGGCCCAACCGATCATGTCGCGCTCGAGAGCCTGAAGGACGTAATAGCCGGCAATTCCGAAATGATTGGTGTTGCAGACGGCGACCCAGCCGGAACCGGCCTTATCCGCCATATCCATCGCGATGCGATTCGAATGAGGACCGACGACGAGGCCGAGGCCGTTGTCGCCATCCATGGTCGCGGTGCTTAACGTGGAACGGACAATTGTGATCTTGGGTTTGGGATTGATCAGCCCTTCGTTGAGCAAGCCAAAGTAGCTATAGAGACGCGCAACCCCATGCGAATCGATGCCGCGCAAGTCCGCCGAAGCAAGAACATCGGCGGCCTGCGCGGCGTCGTCTTTGGGAACGCCAAAGTGGAGAAAGATGCGTGTACTGAATTCGCGCAGGGCATCGATGTGATAAGTCTTGGCCTCGACGGCGGGCATGTGGAACCTTTCTTTGCGTCCCTGCGCGAATGTCTTTCCGCAAACGCGGCACTTTCGCGGAAGTTGCGAAATCAATTTTAGCTTGGGGCAAAACCATAGGCCAGGCGATTCATGGCGTCAAGCTCAGAACGCGGCGCAAGAGATGCCTGGGCCTCTGAGAGCGGGAGGCGATGAGGGCTCAGAAGAGGAACTTGCCGCGCGTGAGACGGCAGCGTAGGATTCGGGTGCCACAAGAGTAAAACCACTCAATCACGGGGATCCCATGGCGACAATTTCAAGCTGCGGCGTTTACAGTCTTGTAATGCGAGTCTCTTATGCTCGCGCGATGGCAGATCGCATTGGTCAGTGTTTGTAAATTTTCTTTTCTGGTTCTCCCCTTTCTTTACCTTTCTATCGCGGCACCAGCTCTCGTTGCCCAAGATGCGCCACAGACTGTGCAACTTCCGAACGGCAAATTACTGGGAGAAGTTCCAGGCTCGCCGAGCCAGACCAACAACCTTCCAACGGCAATCGCGATTTCACCCGATGGACGGTTCGCGGTGCTGCTGCATAGCGGATACGGCGCGTACAGTTCAGGCGAGAAGCAGTCGCTCTCGCTGCTCAATCTAAGCACGAATGAGCTCACCGATTTCCCAGACAATCGGCTCGGAAGCAAAGCGCGGCAAACGTATTTTCTCGGGCTGGCGTTCAGCCTGGATGGGAAACACATCTTTGCCAGCATGGCCTCGCTCACAGATCCGCTCGGCAAGAAGAAAGGGAGCACGGGCAACGGCATCGCGGTTTACAGCTTTGAGGACGGGCGGATTGCGCCGGAACGATTCCTGCCCATGGCACCCCGCACAAAAATACCAGAGGGAAAACTTCGCCGAGCCGAATACAAGGACGTCACGTACCCGGCGGGGCTGAGCGTTGCCGAGAGTGGTGGAGAAGAAAGATTGCTGGTCGCAAACAACAACTCCGACGAAGCGGTGCTGCTCGATACGAGGGACGGCAAAATCGTTTACAGGTTTGATCTTTCGACGATGAAGCGAATTCCGGCGTCGTTGCCGTATACGACGGTGATGACGAAAGATGGGAAGCGGGGATTCGTTTCGCTGTGGAACGCATCTTCCGTGGCGGAGCTCGATTTGCTGAAAGGGCGCGTGGTGCGAATCATTCCGTTGCGCAAGCCGGCAGTCGCCACTGGCGGGAGGATCGCATCCGACGGCGCTGCTGCTGAATCGAGACGAATCGCGACTCTATGTCGCGCTGACGGATCGCGACGAAATCGCCGTGCTTGACGCAGGCTCAGGGAAAGTTGTGTCGTATCTTTCGACGAAACTGCCGGGACAAAAATACGGCGGCAGCGATCCCGAATATCTGGCTCTCTCGCCGGACGAAACGATGCTTTTTTCCGCAAACGCAATTTCGGATTCAGTGGCGGTGTTTGATCTCAAAAACGATGGCACAAGCGCTTCTGGCAAGGCGGCCGGATTCATTCCCACGGAGTGGTACCCGACGGTGGTCGCGGCAACAGGGAAAGATCTTCTCATCGCAAGCGCCAAAGGACGCGGCTCTGGACCAAATCCGAAGCCGATCGGGAAGAAAGACGATGGCCGCACGCGTTACCCATACGGACCGGCGATGATTCACGGATCGCTGGCGCGCATTCCTCTTGAGCAAGTGAAGACGAATCTGGCGGCGTACACAAAGCAAGTGATTGATACGAACGCGCTGCGCGGCAATGGCGACCAAGTGCCTTTTGCGAGCGGCGAAAATAAAATCCACCATGTGATTTACATCATCAAGGAAAATCGCACCTACGATCAGGTGTTCGGCGATCTTGGCGGAACCAATGGCGATCCTTCACTAACGATGTATGGCGAGGACATCACACCAAACCAGCACAAGCTGGCGCGGCAATTCGGGATTCTCGATAATTTTTACGACAGCGGGGATGTTTCGGGAGACGGGCACGTATGGTCGACCTCCGCTTCGATTTCCGATTACATTGCGAAGACCTGGCCGATCGGCTATCGCGGCGATGAGCATACTTATGATTCCGAAGGAACCTTGTTGAGCGGCGTGTCTGTGGAGGACGGAGTTCCGGATGCGGGAGAGCCAACTGGCGGCTACCTTTGGAAGAATTTTGCAAGCCATAAGGTATCGTACCGGCACTACGGGGAATACATCGTGAGCCGCTGGTGCAAGGACGAGAAGAGTGCCGGGCAACCCGCCTGGGGACCCCCCAAAGCGGAGGGAGAGGCTTGCGCGCGGTCTGTGATCAACAAGGGTGAGCGTCTCGAAAAAAATGTCGGTGATCCACGAGGCGGCCCGAGCCCTTATCCCTGGGCAATTCCGATTCTGGCAAAAAATGTGGCGAGCGAAGTGGAATTGCAGGGCCACTTTGATCCTTTGTTTCCAGATTTTGAGGTCGCGTATCCGGATCAGCTGCGGGCAGATGAATTTCTAAACGAGTTCGACCAGTTTGTTACTTCGCGAAATTCCGGCAAAGATACGATGCCTCAATTTATTCTTCTGCGGTTGCCGGACGATCACACTGCGGGCGGGGCAAAAGGAAAACCGCGGCCAGCCGCTTCGGTAGCGGACAACGACCTGGCTATTGGGCGCGTTGTCGATGCGGTGTCGCACAGTCCTTATTGGGATGATACGGCGTTCCTGATTCTGGAGGACGATGCGCAGGATGGGCCGGACCACGTGGACTCACACCGCAGCATCGCACTGGTGATCAGCAAGTATTCACCACTGAGCGCGGGAGAAGGAGGCGAGCCGAAACCGTTTGTGGACCATTCGTTCTATACGACGATCAATGTGGTTCGCACGATTGAAGCGCTGCTCGGCGTGCCGCCGATGAACGCGAACGATTCGCGGGCGGCGGTGATGGCGCCGCTCTTCAGCGGGGCGGGGCAGCAGCCGGCGTTTAGCGCGGACTATCGCAATCGCGACAATGGAATGATCTATCAAATAAATACCAAGGAGTGGAAAGAAGGGAAAAATCTGGATTTCAGCCATGCCGACGCAGTCGATACCGCGCTGCTGAACAAGTTTCTTTGGAAGGACCGCATGGGGGATATTCCGATGCCGCCGGCAGAGCACAATGTTTTTCCGGCGACAGCGGGGAGCAAGAGGTTCCGCAAAAGATCTGGACTGAGTATGCCGAATTTCTATGGCAGCTACTTGGAATGGCGCTGGGGTTGGCGTTACTGGAGAAAGGCTGGGAATTGGAAGCGCAGCCTGGGAGTTTCTTCCTTGGCAAAGGCGCGGACAGAATAAAGACGTTGCTTTGATGGACGAGTTGGTAGAAGGCAAAGTATCGCCTGAAGGCTGGGTGAAGATGTGCGACGAGCTTGGAATCAAGGACTTGGGGCTCGCTTTGCCAACAGAGAGCGCGCCGACAAGCTCTTAGCGGGCTGTGGGAGAGGCGGCCAATTGAGCGGATTGCGCGAGAGCGCGGAGTGAATCGGTGTAAGGGGCGCGGGCGACGCCGCGTTCGGTGAAGATGGCGGCGATGTAGCGGGCGGGCGTGACGTCGAAGGCGGGATGAGCGGCGTGAACGTCGGGAGCAATTCGAATGCCCTGCAGGTGCGTGACTTCGGCGGCGGAGCGTTCTTCAATGGGAATGTGATCGCCATCGGGGAGCGTGAGATCGAAAGTGGAGACGGGAGCGGCGATATAAAAGGGGACGTTGTTTTCTTTGGCCAGGACGGCGATTTGGTACGTGCCGATTTTGTTGGCGGTGTCGCCGTTGGCGGCGATGCGGTCGGCGCCTGTGACGATGGCGCCTACTTTGCCCGTTTTCAGAAAGTGGCCGACCATGTTGTCCGTGATGAGCGTGAGGGGGATGCCGCCTTTATGGAGTTCCCAAGCGGTTAGGCGCGCGCCCTGAAGGTAGGGGCGCGTTTCCGGGACGAGGACGTGCAACTTCTTGCCCTGTTGGAAGGCGACACGGATGACGCCGAGCGCGGTGCCGATGCCGCCGGTGGCGAGGGCGCCAGCATTACACTGTGTCATGACCTGGCCATCGCTTGGCATGAATTCCGAGCCGAAGCGGCCGATGGCTTCGTCGGTGGCTTTCTTTTCGAGATGAACCTGACGGGCTTCCTCGACCATACCCTGGCGGATATTCGAAAGGCCGGAGTTCTGAGCGGTGAGTTCGGCAAAACGGCGCTTCATGCGCTCGATGGCCCAGAAGAGATCGACGGCGGTGGGACGAGTTTTCGCGAGGGTGTCGCAAATCTCTGGGAACTCGGTGCGCAAGGCTTCCACTGATGTTGCGGAAGAATGTAAAACACCCAGTGCGACGCCCATGGCGGCAGCAACGCCAATTGCCGGCGCGCCTCGGATGACCATGTCGCGGATGGCTTTGGCGACTTCGCGGTAGTTAGTGTAGGTATAGCTGACTTCCTCGGCGGGAAGGAGGCGCTGGTCGAGCATGACGACGCCGCGGTCGGTCCATTCGATGGGCTGTGCTACGTACATTCCTGTCGAGTCCTCGGAACAAATCATTGTAGCGAACGCGAGAGCAGAAAACGAATCGGTCAGTGGGTGGTGGGCATTTTTGTGAAGCCGCTGGTTCCGAGAATGGTAATCAGGGCAATCATGGAGTTGTAGCCCAAGTGCAGCAGGAAACTGGCGAATACGGAGCCAGTGCGGGCGCGAGCAAGAGTGAAGATCACACCGACGACGATGAGGACTGAAACAAGGCCCCAAGTCCAGCCAAGCTGGGCGCCGTGCATTAATCCGAAGAGTATGCCGGTAAGGATTACGCTGGTGGCCACGCCGAATGTTTTCGCAAACAACGGGTAGAGATAACCGCGAAAGACGGTTTCCTCGACGAGTGGCGCCACCAAAACGGCCATAGCCATAAAGAGCATGGCGGTGTTTTTGTAGCGAAAAAGCTCTTCGATGGGCACACTTTTCGGCGGCTGGACTTTGATCGTAACGACGGAAACCACGAGAGAAAGAGCGCAACCGGCCAAGAAAAAGACCCAGGGACTCCGCGGCGGGCCGCCGTTGCGCCGCGTAAGCTTTCGCCAGCCTAGAGTTCGCCAGAAGGGAAAGCCGCGAAGGACCGCCAGCGTGACGTAGAGAAACAAAAATAGGAAGGCGTACCAAAGGACCATGCTGCCAATGGCAAACGCCGGCTTTGAAAGGACGAACCGCTCGAACTCTTTTTCGTTGGCAAAATGGCGGAGGGGAGCGTAATAGATCGCGAAGCCTCCCTGGATGAGGATCAAGCTGAAAAATCCGAAAAAAAGAAACAGGACGAGATGCAACCAGGACCAGGAGATGCGCAAGTCCTCTGGCAGAGGGGGCTTAAGGGAAAAGGAGGCGACTGCAGGGGGAACGGTGGCGGCGAGGCTGATGGGGTCGCCGGCCAGCGGGGGCTCGGCAGGAGTCGAAAGCGGCTGGGGCGTATCGGTGCCGGTCTCAACAGGAAATGGCGAAGACGGGTCCGGATCCGGCGGATGAGGCGAGTTATCGTCGAAGAAGTTCAACGTTTTCCTTGGCGCAGCGTTTTCGGCCAGCCAGCGGCAAGTGCGGCGGCCACCAGCGGCATCAGCAGTTCGTGGTGGCCCGTGATGGCGAAGCCGCGCGAAGCCGATTTGCGGCCTCCGCGTTCGGATACGGTCGGACGCTTCACTACATTTTGCAACGGACGGTAGTGCTGGATAAAGTCGAAGTTCGCCGTAGTGATTGGCTGCAAGGGCACACCGAGATTGCGGACGACGCTCACAGCTTTCAGAAACACTTCGGGAAGAAGCACGGCGGAGCCCCAGTTCAAGTAGACACCGCCGGGGTGCATTTGTTTCACGAGAGCGCAGAAGAGGCGGAAATCGAGAAACGTGGCTGCGCCGAGGCAAGGACCGTCGGCAGCGGGATGCATGTGGGGAATATCGGTGCCGATGGCGAGATGGATGGTGACGGGGATGCGCTGCTTGTACGCGGCGACGAGTACGCTGGAGGCAGCATGTTTACGTTCAAGATGCCGCTGGTGAGGAACTGGCCGGCGGCTTCGCCGTAGCCGATGTGGAGGCGAGCGGCGAGCTTTGAGAATTCGTTGACGTACTCGCCGGTTTCGCTGGCCATGCCGAAGTGTCCGGAGCCGAGGCCGGCTTCGACGTCTTCGGAAGTGTTGCCGGCTAGAGCGATTTCGAAATCGTGGATGAGCGCGGCGCCGTTCATGGCAATGCCGGAGACGAAGCCACGTTTCATGAGATCGATAAGGACGGGGCCAAGGCCGACCTTGATTACGTGGCCGCCGATGCCCCAGAGGATTGCGGCACGTTGTTTACGCGCGCGATGGATGGCGGCGAGGACGTGGCGCAAATCGTTGGCGGCAAGGAAATTGGGAAGCGAGTCGAGAAATTTTGTAAGGGAAGCGTTGGCAGCGGGTGGATTGGCGAAGTCGCGGACACTCACTTTGCTCTTGCGAGAAGAGAGCGGATAGGTGTGAACCGCACCAAACGTGAGCGGCGGGGTGGAATAGATGCTCATAGTAAGGGCTTCACTTTACGGTCAGAGAGCGATGCTTGCAAGCCGGAGACGCAGCTTTCTGGAGGGTTACTTTGACTGGGCACCAGAATCAACAGAAGAACCGGCCGACGGGAATCACACCCCCAAGGGAAGCGATCAGCGGAATGTCAGCAAGACAGGAGATGACGATTCCGCCCAGACGCCACAGACGATCCTTGCGTCCAGATCCGGCAATCCATGCTGAAAAATAAACGGGACCGGGCAAAATCAGAACGGCCATGATGGTCCATTCGATCCAGCGCACAGGAACGTAGACGGCCAAGTAGGCGATGACGTTTTCCGGAAGACCTGGCGCCAGCGCAGTGACCAAGGCGCTGCTGAGAAAGTAGATCAGAATACCGAAAAAAATTCCCATCGCGAGGCGCAGTGTTCCATAGCCAAGCGCCCGGGGGATGGCGAGTCTTTCGCCAGAGCGAAACAGACGCACACCGACATAGCACCACACGCAATATGCAACGAATTTTCCTACGAAATAGAAAACAGGATTATCCGTCATCGAGATGGCTCTTTCATCGCGAAATTATTTACCGGACCCGTTGGAGGTGGAACCCGCATGAGACAGTACACGCGAAAGGGCCTGGCCGGTGTAAGACTTTTTGGTGCGGGCGACGAGTTCGGGAGGGCCTTGAGCGACGATGCGGCCGCCACCATCGCCGCCTTCGGGGCCGAGATCGATGATCCAATCGGCTTGTTTGATGACGTCGAGGTGATGCTCGATGATGAGAACGGTATTGCCCAGGGAGACCAGGCGCTGGAGGACGTCGAGGAGTTTGCGAACGTCGTCAAAGTGGAGGCCGGTGGTGGGTTCATCGAGGATGTAAAGGGTGCGGCCGGTCTGGCGTTTGGAAAGTTCGCGGGCCAGTTTGATACGCTGGGCTTCGCCGCCGGAGAGAGTGGTGGCGGACTGGCCGAGCGTGACATAGCCGAGGCCGACTTCGACGAGCGTCGCGAGCTTCTGCTGAATCTGTGGAATGTTTTCGAGGAGCTTCAAAGCGTCCGAAGAAGGCAGGTTCAGAACATCGCTGATGGAGTGACCTTTGTAGCGGACGGCGAGCGTTTCCGAATTGTAGCGTTTGCCGCGGCAGACTTCGCACATGACGTAGACGTCGGGCAGGAAATTCATTTCGATGCGGCGGAGGCCGTCGCCCTGGCACGCTTCGCAGCGGCCGCCTTTCACATTGAAGCTGAAACGGCCGGGACGATAGCCGCGCTCGCGCGATTCGGGAAGCATGGCAAAAAGTTCGCGGATGGGAGCGAAAACGCCGGTGTAGGTGGCGGGATTAGAGCGCGGGGTGCGGCCGATGGGCGCCTGATCGATCTCGATGACTTTATCGATTTGATCGGCGCCGAGGAGTTCGCGGTGCGCGCCGGGCGGTTCCATGGAACGATAGAGTTTCTGGGCGAGCGAGCGATAGAGAATGTCGTTGACCAGGGTGGACTTGCCAGAGCCGGAAACGCCGGTGACGACGGTGAGCAGGCCGAGCGGGAGCGTCACGTCGACGTCTTTCAAATTATTGGCGCTCGCGCCGAGGATCTGGATGACTTTGCCATTGGGACTGCGTCGCTTTTCGGGAACGGCGATTCTCGCAGCGCCGCTAAGGTAGCGGCCCGTTAGCGATTCGGCGCTCGCGGCGATCTGCTCGGGCTTGCCCTGAGCGACAAGGTAGCCGCCGGCGTTGCCTGCGCCAGGGCCAAGATCGACGACAAAATCGGCGCGGCGAATGGTGTCTTCGTCATGCTCGACCACGAGAACGGTGTTGCCGAGATTGCGCAGTTGCTCGAGTGAACCGAGTAGGCGATCGTTGTCGCGCGCGTGGAGGCCGATGGATGGTTCATCGAGAACGTAAAGAACGCCGCGGAGGCGCGAACCGATCTGCGTTGCGAGGCGGATGCGCTGGGCTTCGCCGCCGGAAAGCGTGGCGGCCGAGCGATCGAGGCTGAGATAGCCAAGACCGACGGCGAGAAGAAAGTCGATCCGTTCGGCGACTTCCTCGAGCGGACGACCGGCAATCTCGCCCTGCCGGGAAGTGAGTTGCGCGAGGATTTTGTCCACGGCCGGGCGGGAAGCGGCGAGCGAAAGTGCCGTGAAATCAGCGATGGAGTAGCCGGCGAGTTTGACGGCGAGCGATTCCGGACGGAGGCGCTTGCCGTGGCAAACGTTGCAAAGCGTGGCCGACATGTATTGCGTCATCCACTCGCGGTAAGAATCGGAATTGGATTCCGCAAAGTTACGATCGAGAAACTTGAGAATGCCGGGAAAACGAAAGGCTTTTTCGCCCTGAGATTTCTTGCCAGCGGGATCTTTTTGATCGGGACCACCGCGCCCGTTCGACGGCGGATAGCCATAGAGAAGCAGATTCTGGATACGCGGAGAAAATTTCTCGAACGGCGTCTCCAAGTCGAGGTGATAGGCATAGGCGGCAAGCTCAAGAGTGCGCTTGAGTATGGCGGAGCTGGAGCCGGGACCGAGGCCGCCGTCGAAGAGCGGGCGGGACCAGTCCGTAATGATTTTGGCGGGAGCAAAATCATACTTGGAGCCTAGACCGTTGCAGGCCGGGCACGCGCCATAGGGCGAATTGAAACTGAAGGAACGCGGTTCGAGCTGCGGAACCGAAATGCCGCAGTCCGGGCAAGCCAGCTTTTCTGAAAAGACATGCTCCTTGCCCCCAACGACGGCGACGGTAACGAGACCTCCAGCGAGTTTCAATGCCGTGGCGATGGACTGCTCGAGGCGAGCCGCGATGCCCGGTTTGACGAGCAGACGGTCCACGACTACTTCGATGGTGTGGTTTTTTCGTTTGTCGAGGCTTGGAGGAACGTCGAGGGGAAAGAGTTCGCCATTGACGCGCACGCGGACGTAACCATCTTGCGCCAGTTTTTCAAACTCCTTGCGGTAAGCTCCCTTTCGCCCACGAACAACGGGCGCCAAAATCATGATGCGATCATCGGACTCGCAAAGTTCGCCACTGAGGATGGCCTGAACAATCTGTTCGCTGGACTGGCGCGCGATGGGTTTGCCGCATTTGGGGCAGTGCGGAACGCCGACGGAAGAGTAGATGACGCGGAGATAATCGTAGATTTCCGTGATGGTGCCCACCGTGGAACGGGGGGAGCGGGTGGTAGTTTTTTGCTCGATGGCGATGGAAGGCGAAAGGCCTTCGATGACATCGACTTCCGGGCGCTCCATTTGGTCGAGGAACTGCCGCGCGTACGCAGAGAGTGATTCGACGTAACGGCGCTGGCCCTCGGCGTAGATCGTATCGAAGGCCAAAGAGGACTTCCCGGAGCCGGAAAGGCCGGTTATGACCGTCAGGGTGTTTCGGGGGATTTCGAGGCTGATATTTTTCAGGTTGTGCTGCCGAGCCCCCCGAATGACCAGTTTTGTCAGGCCCATGAGACGAAAACGCTCCCTCCACAGGAGCTCCGGCGCACAGTGGGTACACTGAGGCCAGAATAGCTCTTCACAATAGCAGGGAAAATTCAACGCGGTCAAGAATGGGTGAACAATGCTGATTTTATTCAGGGACGTCTATTCAGGACTGCGGTACTCAGGAGTCCCGTAGAGGCGTGAGGGGGAGGCTGAGCCTCACTGAGAGGATCACGCTCAGGGAGCTTCTTGCTTGGAAAGAACCCAGTCTAGAGCCTCTTCAAGGCTTCGGCAGATCCGAATTCCACGTTCACCAGCGGTTTCACGGTGAATCTCATACACCCGTGCGAGACCGAATGCCAAGTCGTTGCCTACGAGAAAGGAGCGGCGAGAAGCAGGAGAGAAAATATTGCGCTGTGCCAGTTGGCGGACGTCCTCGGGACTCAGGTCAAATGCGGTAATGTGGGTGAAATCTGACAGTTGCGAGTAGCTGGGGTCGAAATCAGGGTCGTCGAGAAGCCGCTGCTGATACGCCAGTGCCTCGCCTTTGTTGAGGACACCGGTCGCTGTGCTCAACACGAGCCTGCGTTCCTTGTCAATCTTGTGAAAGCTAGGCATGGCGTTTTGGTCTGATGGAGGCGACCCCTGGAGGTCAGTAACCTCCAAGGGGTCGATTCTTTGGAGCTTCCCTCCAGTATTTACAGGCGACAGTAAGTGTTAGATTCACGACGTGCATGAGGAGGGTACAGACGGGGGCCGCGAAGGAGCAGAATCGCTGGAAGAAGGAGTACAGGTGTTTACCTGACGAGTAAATTTTCACGGGGGTAGAGCATTTTTACCCGGTTATCCAGCGACAAGAGAATGAAAACAAAAGAGTTAGTGTTGGCTTCTGGGGTGCATCAGTAATGGACGTGGGGGAGACGAGCCGAGGATCCCTTTAGGGGATTGAGGGCTGGGCCGGTTCGTTTCTCCCCTTTTTTGCGTTCGCTTGCCGATAACCCGGAAATTCCTTCCAGAGCAGTACCAACCTACCTTAAAACACCCAAATTCAACAAAACACGGGGGAAGTGTAGTCGGCCGATGCCTAGAGGGGGAGGAACCGGCACTTGAAGGTGCGAACTCAAACGCGCAGCACTGCGCCGCCAAGACTGTTAGTGCACGTCCCAGGAGCGGCTGGCATAGTCGCCCAGGGTCAGGGAAAGCATGATGGCGAGCCAGAAAACGCCCGAAATGATGATGAGTTGGGTGCGCTTTGTGCTGTAGTAGGCGTGCATGAAGAAGAGAATGACGAGAGTGGCTTTGCAGGTGGCGATGACGAGGGCCACGATGACGTTGAGGCCTGCGAAATAGTGATTGAGATCCACCTCAGCGGCATAGACCGTCGTAGCGGTGAGAATCATCAGCGTCGCGAAGATCAAAAAATAGAGTTTTGGCGAAACGATATGCTCGGACACGCGTGCCTCTCCTGAGTGACGCTGCTAGTGCCGGTCAATCAAATACAACAACGGGAAAAGATAAATCCACACAATGTCGACGAAGTGCCAATAGAGACCAATGTTCTCAACGGGCGTGTTGTACTGCGGGGTGAAGCGGCCCGCGATCGATTGCTTGATCAGCCAGACGAGCAGGCCTGCGCCGACCACCATATGCAGAGCGTGCAAGCCTGTCATGCCAAAATATAAGGAGAAGAAAAGCTGTGCGTGAGCGTTCAGCGCTTGCGAGCCGCCTTCGTGCTGCTTTGAGTCCTCAACTTCCTTGGTTTCCTTCTCGAGGTCCACGCCGCTCAACCCGCAGGGAGCGGGATTTTGGATGCAGTAGTTGATGTCAAAGCTGGAGCCGGGAATATGATGCTCGACATACTTTGCGTGATATTCGATGGCTTTGACGCCCAGGAAGACGCAGCCCAGGATCAGTGTGAGGATGAGAAAGATCGTAATCAGCTTTTTTTTGCCAACTTGCGCGGCCCAAACGGACATGGCCATTGTCAAGCTGCTGCCAATCAAAACTACGGTGTTGAACCCGCCGAGCCTCAAATCCAGCGAGCGGCTGGCATTCGCAAAGATTTCCGGATAGGCGTGGCGGTTGATGGTATACGTCAGAAACAGGCCGCCGAAGAACAGAATTTCCGTGGACAGAAAGATCCACATGCCCAGGGTGGAAGCCTCTTTTTGCTGCTCCAACGTCTGATAATGTCCGTACAGCTCTCCGGTGCGATGCACTCGGTACTCCTCTTTTCCTTCAATTCGCGGCGCGCGGAATGCCGCGGCGCGGGCGGGGCCCTTCGCCAGGCTTCAACCTAAAGCGAGCCCGAACAGAAAAATCGATTCGCTAGTCATCCCCGTGAGCCGGCGCAAGCGACGGCGTATTCGGTGTTGCAAGCCCAAGATCCGGACGGTTCTTGTAGTCGTACGGCTCCCAATCGACTACGGGCGTTTCATCAAAATTTTCGGTTGGAGGCGGAGACGCTGTGCGCCACTCCAGACCCGTGGCGGGCCAGGGGTTAGGGCCGGCGACTTTGCCATAGCGCATCGACCACGTGAGGTAAAGCATCGGCAAAAGATAACCCAGCGCCAGAATCGAAGCGCCCGCGGTGGACATTACGTTGAGCACCTGGAACTCCGGCGGATAATTGTGATACCGGCGCGGCATGCCGAGATACCCAAGAATGAATTGGGGGAAAAAGGTCAAGTTAAACCCAATAAAAAGAATTACGGCGGCAATGCGCGCCAGAAACTCGGGGTAGAGCTTTCCAGTGATCTTCGGCCACCAGAAATGTAATCCACCGACATAGCCCATGACTGCGCCACCGACCATGATGTAGTGGAAATGAGCGACGACAAAGTAGGTGTCGTGGATATGGATATCGAGGCCCAGGCAGGCGAGGAACAGTCCGGTCAGGCCACCGATCAAAAATAAGCCGATGAAGCCAAGAGCGTAGAGCATCGGCGTGTCGTACGAAATGGAACCTTTATAGAGGGTGGATGTCCAGTTAAAGACTTTGACGGCGGAAGGGATGGCCACAAGGTAACTGAGAAGTGAGAAAGCCAGCGCCGCGTAGGTGGACTCTCCCGTCAGGAACATGTGATGCGCCCAGACAAGGAACCCGATCACTGCGATGGCGATGCTCGAACCGGCGATGAATGAGTAACCAAAGATGGGTTTGCGCGCAAACGTAGGAATGATTTCGCTGACGACCCCCATGGCCGGGAGAATCATGATGTAAACAGCCGGGTGCGAGTAAAACCAGAACAAGTGCTGGAACAGAATGGGATCGCCGCCGAGGGCCGGGTTGAAAAAGCCGAGGTGGAACATCCGCTCGAGCCCAGCGAGGAGGAGCGTGATCGCGATGACCGGCGTGCCGAGGATAAAGATGATGCTAGTGGCGTAGTGAGCCCAAACGAAGAGGGGCAGCCGGAACCAGGTCATGCCCGGAGCACGCATCGTGTGGATGGTGACGACAAAGTTCATGCCCGTGAGGATCGAGGAGAAACCATTGATGAATATGCCGATGACGGCGGGGGTGACCGCGGAGTTCGAATAGACGCTGCTGAGAGGCGTGTAAAAGGTCCAGCCGGTATCCAAACCACCGGTAGCAAAGGAATAGAGAACGAAACATCCGCCGGTGATGTAGATGTACCAACTCAAGAGGTTGAGCTTGGGAAAAGCAACGTCCTTCGCCCCAATCATCAAGGGGATAAGAAAGTTGCCGAGGACCGCGGGGATGGATGGAATGAGGAAGAAGAAAATCATGGCCACGCCGTGCATGGTGAAGAGCTTGTTGTAAGTCTCCGGCGTGACCAGATAGCCCTCAGGGGTGAGCAGGTGAATCCGAATCATGGTGGCAAAGATGCCGCCGATGAAAAAGAAGAAGGTGACCGAAGCAAGATAGAGCAGGCCGATACGCTTATGGTCGGTGGTCAGCAGCCAGGAACGAATGCCGTACGTTGCATTTAGATAGTGCTCTTTCGGCAGTTGATGGCCGGGCGGACGTGGCTGTGTCGTGCTCATGGCTTATTTCTTCCCCGGGGTCGACACGCCTGCACCAGTCGCAGGCACCGGCTGCGATTGCAGCGACTTGATGTAAGTGGTCAGACTCAAGATTTGTTCCTCCGTCAATTGCCCTTGAAATCCGGGCATCAGCGGCTGATAGCCGGCCACTATCTTGGCTGGGGGATTGAGAATGGATTCGCGAATGTAACCTTCGTCGGCCGTCACGGTCGATCCATCGGCGAGGCGAACGGTGCCGCCAAAAACTCCGTTCAGCGATGGTGCTCGGCCTGTCCCATTCCCGAGATGGCAGGTGGCACAGGCTTTCTCGACAAATAGTTTTTCTCCCGCGACGACGGGATCGACATCCCCTCCCGTGGACCCCGAAAGCCACGCAGCGTAATCGGATGGGTCCATCACGGTTACCCATCCACCCATGACGGCGTGGTTTGTGCCGCAATACTGCGAACAGAAGAAATGGTAGCGGCCCGGCTTCGTGGGACGGAACCACATGGTGTTGTAATGACCGGGGACGACGTCCATCTTTACGCGGAAGGCAGGAACGAAAAAGTCATGGATGACATCCTCGCTGGCGAGAATAAGCTTGATGTCGCGGCCTGTGGGCACGTGGAGCTCGTTGATTTCTCTGCGGCCGTTGGGCTGCTGAACCTTCCACATCCACTGCTTGCCGATGACGTAGACGTCCAGAGTGTCTTGAGGCGCGTGACGATAGTCTACGTAGACAACCGCGCCCCAGCTGAACATAGCTAGCGCCAAAAGAGCGGGAACAACGATCCACATGGCTTCCAGGCGCAAGTCGCCGTGAATCGGGACGCCGATTTCGTTCTTACTCTTACGATGAAATTTGAAGAAGCAAAACACGATCGCCGCGGTGATCAAGACCGAGAAGCCGACGGACACGAGGATGAGAAACGTCATCAGCCCGTCCACGCTGGGGGCGAAGTTCGAGGCCTGCTCCGGATAAAATGGCAGTTGCGCCTGCACGGCTTAATGGGCTCCTTGGACATTCGTTCGCGCGGCGGCGATATCGCGCCGGCGGAAAATTAAAATCCCCGCGACAAGCCCCAGAATCGTCAGAACTCCGCCTAAACGAATAATCTTCAGTATGGAGGCGCTGTAGCGGGCTGATGCCGGATCGTACTGGTAGCAGAAGAGCAGGGCGCGATCGATGGGCGTGCCAATCTTGCCCGCGGAGGCGTCCACAAGGCCGAGGCGAACGTCGCGCGCAGGATACTCGACGCCATAAAAATAGCGCGAGATGCGGCCATCGGGAGTCAGCAGCATGATGCCGCTGGCGTGCGCGAAGAGACCGGATTTCTCATCAAACGAAAATCGGAAATTGGCGCCTTTGGTGAGCGCATCGATGGACTCTTTGGAACCAGTGAGGAAATGCCAGCCGCTGGCCGTCTCGGGACGGCGGAAATGAGACATCGCCACTTCTTTCTTCTGGGCCGCCATATCAGGAGTCTCGCGCGGGTCAAAGCTGACGAAGACCACTTCGTAGTCCCGGCCGGGGCTGAACGATAGCATTCTCAGCGCCCCGACGACGCCTTGCTCGGTCTGGTTGCAGAGCATGGGACAACCGTAGTAAACGAGCGCGAGAACGACTGGCCTTTGCGCGAAAAAGTCGCGTAGCTGGACGCTGCGGCCCGTTTCATCGCGGAAAGCAAGATCGAGCGGCAAACGCGAATTGAGTTGGGGCTCGAAGCCGACGTTGCGGAGAGCAGCAGGCATGTTCTGTGACGCTGGACCAGTGTTATCCGGCACAGCTTGAGCGCTTGCGGCCCTAGTGCACAGCAGCAGCGCAAAAACTCCCGAGATGAAACGCATCCAGTTCATGGCCTTACTTCTTCTTTTCCGCCGGGGGCGCAGGCACTGCCGGCAATCCTTTGGTCACGATGATTTTCATCGCTTCCTCCACGGGAATCTGCGCGATGCCCGCTTGTTTGTCGATCCAATCGAGTTTTTCGTTTGCTGCTTCGTCCGATTCGAGTTTGTTCCGCAGATCGAGCTGCGGATCGGTGGTGTGCCCAGGGACGCCCTGAAGGCGGGGCTCCGGCGGCATGGTCGGCCCCACACCTTGGCGAATGGCAGCCGGAGGCGTCTGGGAATTCACGGCCATACTCGTCAGCGCACGGAACACAAAAACAGTGATCAGGAACGCGGCCACGACCGACAGCGCCAGATAGAACAGGTACGCTAAAATCGTGCGCGTGTTGATGTCCGTCGACTCGAACGAAACGTCCGAGTGCGTGGGCCGCTGCTCGCCCGCCTGACCCGTGTTGTGTTGCTCAGTACTCATGGACTTCAATGGCCTCTTCAAGTCTTGGATCACCCAGCGGGAGAAGCGGCTGGCTCTTCAAATTTCTGGCAAAGACGGCGAACCAAATCCCGGCAAGCGCGACGATTGCCGCAATATCCATCAAACCGGGAACGGCGCTAGAGGTGAACTCCGGCCGCGTCATCCAAAAGAGATCGACCAGGCGCATGAAGATGAGCCAGATCGCGATTTTGGGCAGCAGTTTGGCGCTGCGCTTGAGGTCGCGCGAGAGCAGAGAAAAGAACGGCACGAAAAAGTGGAAGATCAGAACCATAACAGCGACGACACCCCAAGCTCCATAGAGCCGCGTGCGGTAGAAACTAATTTCTTCGGGCAGGTTGCCGGACCAGATGATAAGGAGCTGTGAAAAACCGAAATAGGCCCAGAGCATGACGAATGCAAGCAGAAGCTTGCCCAAGTCGTGCAAATGGCGGTTTTGGATAACCCCTTCCATGGGCGCGGTGCGGGAGAGCAGTACAAGGACGGCAATCATCAGCGACATCGCCGAGATTAGCTGTCCGACCACGAAGAGGAAACCGTAGATGGTCGAGGCCCAGTGTGGAGAAAGCGACATCACCCAATCGATGGCCGCGAAAGACATGACGAAGACATAAAGAATGATGCCCGGACCCGCCAGCATTTTCATGCGGCGACGGAGGGCCCGGTCCTCACGGTTGACGTCTTGTTCTTTCGACCATCGGTTGAAGATGAACACGAGTAGCAGCCAGATCGCGAAATAAACGACCGCCCTGATTAAGAAGCCGTTCTTGGTCAGGTAAGACTTTTGCATTTCGGAGAGCGCATCTTCTCCGGTCCCCGGGGCCCCAAGCCATCCCTTGTGGGTCGGCGAATAGCCGTAGAGATGGTTCATCCCCAAGATCGCGATGGGCAGGAAAAGTATGGCGACGACAGGAAGAACGCGAGTGGCGGATTCGAGGGGACGACGAGTCATGATGCCCCACTGGCCGCCTGTCAGATGCTGCAGCATCAACAAGCCGAGCGAGCCCAGCGATAATCCCAGAACGAACAGGAAGGCAATAAGATAGGAATGGAAGAAATGGTCGGCGTACTGGTCGCGGTACACAAAGAAACAAATCCCGCAGGCCACCAGACCGGCTATGCCTGCCCCGAGTGCGCGTTGCTCCAGGCGGCCGACGCTTTCAGGCGCCATGTAGTCCTGCGCGGTCATTTCGCGGAGCCTCCTGAAGGCAATTTCGCCCGCAGATCGGGCGGAAGATCGGAAACCGGCGCGTTGCGGCTGAGCTGGAGCGCCCGGACATACGCGATGATGGCCCAACGGTCTGCAGGTGGAATCTGCGCGGAATAGCCGAGCATGCCGCCAAAACCGTTGGTGATCACGTCGTAGATGTATCCATTGGGAACTTGCCGCAGGCGGGGATCATGGTAGCTGGGCGGATGCTTCATCCCGCGCATGGAAACCATGCCGTTGCCATCGCCTTGCAGACCGTGACACGGCGTGCAAAAGATCTTGTAGCGCTCCTGGCCGCGATTGAGCAGCGCAGGCGTCAACGGAAGAGGAAAGGCATTCGAATCCTTGGGAACGAACAAGTCATCGTCCGCAATTGAGCCGCGCGCCACGGTATTTTCAATGGCGGGGCGTTCAGAGCGGCCATCGTCGAAAAAGGCGCTGGGCGAAAGCGGCCTATTCTTGGGCTGGTGCGCCATATCCTGCTGAATCTTGCAGCCCGTGGCCAAAGTGAAAAACATCGCGCAGCACGCGCAAAGCAGCATTCGCGAGGTGTTAGTCATCGTGCACCTCGGAGACGTGATGCGCCGCGAGTCCCTGTAGAAAGCGGGCGGTATCCGCCAGATGAAATTTTTTGTCGCGCGCCTGGATGCAAACAAAAAAACGGTCTGTCGAGGCATGTGTGAAGCGGTGTGCATTGAAAATCGGATGATGCGGCTGTGGCAGACCGTTAAGCGCAAGCATGCCGAGCACAGCGGAGAGTGAAGCGACCAGAATCGTCAGCTCAAAGGTGACAGGAATGAAGGCCGGCCAGCTATTGAGCGGGCGCCCGGCGATGTTCATTGGATAACTATAAACGTTGACCCAATATTGGAAGCCAAAGCCCCCAAGCCCACCGGCAAGGCCACCCAACAAGGTAATCAGCGGAACCATATTGCGTCTCATGCCCATGGCCTCGGGCAGACCTTCCACGGGGAACGGAGTATACGATTCATAGTAGCGGTAGCCCGCTTCACGGATTTTCGCGGCGGCATGAACGAGCTGCTCGGGCTTCTCGAACTCGCCAATCACGCCATAGACATGTGACCGGTGCTCTATCACTTGTGTTCCTCTGACGTTTCCGAGACCAATTCACGCATTTCGGCGATGGAAATCGCCGGCAAAACGCGAACGAACAGGAAAATCAACATGACGAACATGCCCATTGTGCCGATGAACGTGGCCCAATCCCAGACCGTGGGAGAGTAGCGGCCCCAGGCAGAAGGCACAAAGTCCCTCGTCAGGCTAATAACCACAATGACGAAGCGCTCGAGCCACATGCCCACATTAACGATGATGGACATGGCGAATAGCACGACCACGTTTGTGCGCATTTTGTGGAACCAAAGCAGCTGCGGGAGCAGGATGTTGCACAAAATCAGAGCGAAGTAAAAGTGGGAATAGGGGCCGTGCAAACGTTGCTGGACCAGGAACACGTCAAACTTGTTGCCACTGTAAAGCGACATGAAGAATTCGAAGAAGTAGCCGTAAGCGACAATGAGACCGGTAGCGAGCATCACTTTGGCCATGTTCTCGAGGTGGCGCATGGTGATGAAATCCTCGAGGCCGTAGGCCTTGCGCAAGGGAATCGCAATCGTCAGAACCATCGCAAAACCGGAATAGATAGCGCCGGCAACGAAGTATGGCGGGAAAATCGTGGTGTGCCAGCCAGGTACGATCGCAATCGCGAAATCGAAACTCACCACCGTATGTACCGAAAGCACGAGAGGTGTGGCCAAACCAGCGAGAAGCAGGTACGCAGACTGATAGCGGTGCCAGTGCCGGGCGGAGCCGCGCCAGCCCATCGCCAGCATTCCGTAAATGATCTGCTTAGCCTTGGTCGTGGAACGATCGCGCAGCGTGGCGAGGTCAGGAATCAGACCCACAAACCAGAAGAGCAGAGAGACCGTGCCGTAAGTTGAGACGGCAAAGACGTCCCAGATGAGCGGGCTGCGGAACTGCGGCCAAATGCCCATCACGCTGGGATACGGGAACATCCAGAACGCGTACCACGGGCGGCCGGTATGAATTAGCGGGAAAATTCCGGCGCAAGCCACGGCGAAGAGGGTCATCGCCTCCGCAAAGCGATTGATAGATGTGCGCCACTTCTGGTTGAGCAAAAAGAGAATCGCGGAAATAAGCGTTCCGGCGTGCCCGATACCGATCCACCAGACAAAGTTAACGATGGCGAAGCCCCAGCCGATGGGAATGTTGATGCCCCAGATGCCGACGCCCTTCATGATCAGCCATCCGATGGCGATGTTCATGACGCCGAACACGCTGAACGAAATCAGGAAACCGATATACCAGCCGAGCGAGGTGCGCCTGGTTAGAACGATCGCGCTGATCTTATCCGTGACCGAGGCGTAGGTATGCCCAGGTCCAAGCACTGGAGTGAGACGTTGAATCTCGGGAGAATCGAATGGCGGCTCGCCGGCGCTCATGCCTTCTCCAGTTCAGGATTCGGATTGCGAACCGCCGCAAGGTACGTGGTGCGCGGACGCGTGTTCAGTTCACCAAGAATAGAATAGTTGCGGGTCTGTGCTTTCAGCTTGGCCACGCGGCTGTTGGAGTCGTTGGCGTTGCCAAAGACGATGGCCTGGGCAGGACAGGCGGATTCGCAGGCAGTAACAATTTCGCCGTCCTTGATGGGGCGATTCTGTTTTTCGGCCTCGATGCGCACGTTGTTGATGCGCTGCACACAGTACGTGCATTTTTCCATGACGCCGCGGCTGCGCACTGTGACTTCCGGATTACGAAGGAGCTTGAGTGAAGGCGTCTCCCAATCCTGGAAGCGGAGAAAATTAAAGCGGCGCACTTTGTAGGGGCAGTTGTTCGAACAATAGCGCGTGCCGATGCAGCGGTTGTAGACCATGTCGTTCAGGCCTTCCGCGCTGTGCACGGTGGCGCCGACAGGGCAAACCTGCTCGCAAGGCGCGTTTTCGCATTGCTGGCACGGAACTGGTTGGAAATACGTCTGTGGATTGTCCAGCGCGTCGTAATCCGTCGCCGAGGGATCGCCAGTCTCCGTGTTCAACTTCGCATAATAGCGGTCGATGCGAATCCAGTGCATCTCCCGGCCGCGCATGACCTGATCCTTGCCCACAACCGCGATATTGTTTTCCGACTGGCAAGCGATGACGCAAGCGTTGCAGCCATTGCAGCTGTTCAAATCAATAGCCATGCCCCAGGCATACCCCGGGTAAGCAAATTCCTTGTACAACGACATTTCCTTCAGCGGCGTTTCATCGCCTTCTCTCGCGAAATCCGGATTTTTGCGGTATTCCGCGAGCGTACCTGTGCTCAGGATTTTCCGGCCTTCCATGTTGAAGTGATACTGGGTGCAGGCCAGCGGGTACTCGTCGCCAGTTTTCTTGATGGCATCTGCGCTCGCCGTGGCAGTCCACAGCGCGGCGGAGGTGCGCACGACATAAGCGCTGAACCCTTTGTTCGTGCCAGTGAATCCGGCTCTCTTGCGGCCGTAGCCCAACGGAAGCACGACAACATCGTCCGCTTGCCCCGGCAGTATCCAGGCGGCCGCGGTAACTTTGCTGTTCGAAATCGAGATGTCGATCACATTGGTAACTATTTGGCCGTGTTCACCGCCGCGGGCGGCAGCGCGCTGCGTGAGATGGAGTTTCTCCGCCAGTCTTGGACTCACCAGCGCGGCATTGTCCCAGGTCAGTTTGGTGACGGGCCGCGCCAATTCCTGCAGCCAGCCGTTGTTGGCGTAGCGGCCATCATGAACGTTTGAATCCGGTCGGAAAAGAAACTCGATTTGCCCCGCGGGAGAAGTTTTGGCCGCTGGCAAACTCGCGGGAGTGAACTTCGGCACAACGGAAATCGGGGCGAACGCGCTATTTGCAACGACTCCGTCATTCAGGGTTTTGCGCCAGAATTTTTCCGGATCGGCGGGGCCTGCGAGAGTTTTAAGGCGATCGCGAACCGCATCATAAGGGGTCCGGCCAGGCTTGTCCGTGAACGCCGCGAGAACTTCAAAAGCCGAGTGCGTATGGTAGAGCGGCGCGATAAGCGGCTGAATCACGCTGACTGTGCCATCGAAAGCTCGCGCATCTCCCCAGGTCTCCAGAAAGTGCGATTCGGAAATGTGCCATTGGCAATATTCCGCGGTCTCGTCGAAGTGAGAGCTAAGCAACACAGACATCTTGACTTTCTTGAGCTTCGACGTGAAATCAAAATTGTGCGGGGCGTCGTACACCGGATTCGATCCGAAAATAAGGAGCGTATCCACTTTGCCCGCGTCCATGTCGGCGCAAAGCTCGGTGAACGATTCCAGTTGGTTCATTGGATTCGCTTCGACGGGCTCCGTGTAATACAGAGTCGTGCCAACGTTGCCGAGAGCTGCGTTGATGGCATGCGCGAGGGCATGGACTTCCGCGGGCTGGAACTCTCCGGCAACGACGAGAGAAGAGCCGCGATGCTTGGCTAGATCGCTGGCGACCGCGTCCAGCCACTTCTGAGCGGCCGGTGAAAGCGTGCCGCTGCCGCCCAGTCCCACCAGTGCAGCCAGCCCGCGTGCGAATTGCTCGACCTCGGAGGCACGCAGCGGCAAACGATGATCCGCGCTCGAGCCAGTCACGGAAGGCGTCGGTTCAACCACGTAAAGCCGGTTCATGGTGTCGCCCGGCCCGCTCAGTTTCCTGCGGCGGTAGAACGCATTCATGTAGCCGATGTGCCCCGGGCCGCTTGCCAGGAAATCGGAATCCAGCGAAAGAATGACGTCGGCCTTTTCCGGGCGGTACACGGTGTTGACGTAGCGGCCGAAAGCGAGCTTGCTTCCTTCGCGCGGCCCGTCGCTCCCCGCAGGTTCCCATTGGTGCCACTTGGCGCCGGGAATTTGATTCAGGACATTCTGGATTTGCGCGGCGAGCGTCGGCGAAGTGACCGTGCCTGTCAAGATCCGGAGGGCTGTGCCACCTTGAGCCTTGGCGTCCACAACTGGCTTTTGCATCGCAAGGAGGAAGTCCGACCAGGTACGAATCTCGCCGAGGTTCGTGACCGTCTGCGCGCGGTCGGGATCGTACAAATTCAGGACGGAAGCCTGAGTAATCACGTCCGTGCCACCCAGACTCGAAGGGTGATCCGGATTCCCCGCAACGTGCGTGGGCCGGCCCTCGTGACTTTCAACCAGCACTCCGACGGCGTCCGCCCCGAACGGCATGGCCGTGGCGTAAAACTGCGGCTTGCCAGGAATCAGCCCGTCCGGCTGCTTAACGTAGGGAACAATGAGTTCGTCTGGCTGGCGGCAACCCGAAATTCCCGCGAACGCGAGCGATGCCGCGGCCAACTTGAGGAAATTACGCCGGTCTACCGTCTCATCCCACTCCGACGCCTGCCGTGGGAATTCGCGATGCAGCAGATCTTCAAAGTGTGGATCGTCCGCCAACTCTTCCAGCGAGCGCCAATACTGCTTGCCGCTCTTCTCTCGCAGTTTCGCGCGAACTGCCGCCAGATCCAGGCTATGTTCGTGCACCGTGGAATCCTCGGCGTGCGAGTCGGAGTGATCGTCCACGGGCAAGGAACCCTCGTGTGCGTCGTGGTCGTGCGTGTGGCCGTCGATAGAGTCGTTTTCGCGCATACCGTCCATTAGCGGTGACATGTCGAGCAACTTGTGAGTTCTTCGGTCGTGCGAATCTTCCGCTCCGCAGCGAATTTCTTGCCGATTTCCGCCTGGTCAGCGGGAGCTTTCCAATCCATGTTGAACACCTGATCGAGCGGGCGAAGCGCCTGCTCGGGATTGCGGTGGCAGTCCAGGCACCATTCCATCAGCAGTGGAGAGGCCTGAAACACCAAGCGGCATTTGGTTGATGGAGCCGTGGCAGGTGGAACAGCCGACGCCTTTGCCGATGTGAATGCTGTGGTTGAAATAAACGAAGTCGGGAAGGCGGTGGACCTTCACCCACTGGATCGATTCGTTTGTGCGGAAGCTCTCGCGGATGGGTTCGAGGTAGGGAGCGTCGGCATACAAGACGGAGTGGCAATTCATGCAGGTTTTTGTCGGGGGGATGCCCGCGACCGCGGAAGTCTCTACCGAAGTATGGCAGTAACGGCAGTCCAGTCCGTCGTCGCCGACGTGATGCTTATGACTGAACTGCACGGGCTGCGCGCGCGAAACGTTCTGATTCGTCGAATAGGGCGATCGCGCCAGCCCCAATACGCCGAGAAGCCCCAGCCCAGCCAAAAAGACAGCCGAGAACAGACTAAATCTCGATATGAAGTTCGTGCTGCGATGAAAAATCTGGGCCATGTCAGCGTTGCACTTTAGCGAAGACCTCCCCGGGAAGGAGCAAAAGCTTGAGGCTCCGCGGTGTCATCGCCGGGATGTGCGCACCCGGCTCGTAATCGACCGGATAGTTTCCGACAAAACTTTCTCTAATGCAACCGTCTCGCCTGGTTTTTTTTAAAAAAGTTTTTCCGAATTGCGCTCGCCAAAACGAACAACGCCTGCGAACAGTTTGAAAGAAACACAAATCCCCTGACCGCCGGGCATATATGCCGCCGGCCCGACTTCATTTGCTTTGATTCACGCCGGCCTCGAGGGTTTCAACTTTTTTTCGGGAAGTAGCCTTGCGGAAGACGCAGCCATGCTATCTTAGAAGCATTCTTCGCCGTTGATTTCGCTTGCGGCGGAGCCTACCCCGTCGGCTGCTGGGGCGTGGTCCAATCGGTAGGACACCTCACTGTTAATGAGGACGGTGGAGGTTCGAATCCTCCCGCCCCAGCCAATTTGCTGATTCGAATCTTGTCGCGTGCTAGTCCCGGACGGTCGGCAAACCGGCTTCGGTCCAGCCTCGCCACCCGCCGTCCATCGACTCCACGTTGGTGTAACCCATTTTTTGCAGATTCTCCGCGACGAGAGCGGAGCGGAAGCCACCCCCGCAGTAAAGAACAAGTTTGGTGCGCGCATCGGGAACCTTCTGCTCGATATCGCGCTCGATCACGCCCTTGCCCATGTGCACGGCGCCTGGAAGATGACCTTTGGCCCATTCGTTGTCTTCGCGCACGTCCACAAGAATCATTTTCTCGCCGGCGTCGATGCGCCTCTTGACGTCGGGAACATTCGTTTCCTTGACGCGCTGCTTGGCATCCTGGACAAGTTTCAGAAATTGTGGCGAATGAACCATGCGATCCTCCGAGGTCCGTTCAAACGAAAGAAGCGTAGCATACCGGAAGAAAGGTTTAGCAACGGGAGGCCCTGGCGAACGGTTCGCGGGGTTCGCCTCTCATCTTCCCTCCTCGCCGCGCCCTTTTTTGGACGAGCAGCGCTTCAGGAAGCGGGCTTTTCTCCCGACTCTTTCTTGGAGATTGACCGCACCAGGTTGACCATATTCCAGCGCACGGTTTCCGACACGCGATCACCCTCTCCCATCATTTTTCCCTTGCCTTTGGTGATGATGTAAAAAAGCTCGCCGTCTGTCTTGCCGGCAAGGGATGCGGGATCGGCCCAATCGTGCATCGTCAGCTTCATGGACTCGACGATGTCGCCCTTGCCGTCTCCCTTCGAGCCGTGGCACATCGCGCAGTCGTACCCGAAAACGCGGCGGGCTCCCGCGAGCCCCTCCGGCGTGGGCTTCACTGGATTTTTCTTATCGATCTCTTCCTGCGATATCTTATATTCGTCCGCGGCCGCTTGAGAATCTTTCGGTTTTTCCTGCGTGGCGGCCTGCTTCGTTCGCGCCACTGCAAGACCCGCGACCAAGACCACGCCTGCAAATAAGCAAATTTTACGCATCAGTTCCTCCTAAGAGGATGGGCCAGCCGAATGAAGGGAATCGGCGATATTCGTTGGACGGATTCTACGCCCGGAGAGCGGGAAAAGACAGCTTAGGGCTCGCTCAAAACGTATTCACTCAAGGTCCCGCCAATTGGGGCCAGAGCAGATCTCCACGACCAGCGGGACCGCCAGTTTGTGGACGCCTTCCATCTCTTCGCGGACAAGTTTCTCCAGCCTGACTTTTTCTTTTGGCGGAGCTTCGAACAGCAGTTCATCGTGGACTTGCAAAATCATCTTGGCCTCGAATTTTTCCGCCGCCAATCGCCGGTCAATACTGATCATCGCGAGCTTGATGAGGTCCGCTGCCGTCCCCTGCAAGGGTGAATTCAAAGCCGTGCGCTCCGCAAAGCTGCGAAGCTGCGCTTGCGGAGAATTGATCTCCGGGATCGGCCGGATTCTTCCGAAGAGCGTCTTCGCCACGCCGGTCTTGCGTGTGTCCGCGAGGATCTTGTCCAAAAACTTTTTCACTCCGCTGTACCGCGTAAAGTACGCGTTGATGAATTGAGCGGCTTCTTTCTGCCCTATGCCAAGCTGCTGCGCCAGTCCGAACGCCGAGAGGCCGTAGATGATTCCGAAATTGATCGCCTTCGCTGCTCGGCGGTGTTCAGCGTTTTGCGCCATCGGTCCTACACCGAATACTTCCTGTGCGGTGCGTGCGTGAATGTCTTCTCCATTGCGGAATGCATCGATCAAAACCGGGTCATTCGAGAAATGCGCCATGACGCGCAGCTCAATCTGCGAATAGTCCGCCGAGAGAAGAATCTTGCCCTTCTCGGCGATAAACGCCGCTCGTATCTCGCGTCCAAGCTCCGTGCGGATCGGGATGTTCTGCAGGTTAGGGTCGCTCGAGCTGAGCCGCCCTGTTGCCGCAGTCGTCTGCGAAAAACTCGTGTGCAGGCGTCCGGTCTCCGGGTGGATCAGTTTCGGCAGCGCGTCGACGTACGTCGATTTGAGCTTCGAGATCTCGCGGTATTCGATAATCTTTGCGGGAAGAGGATGTTGCGCGGCCATCTCCTCCAGAATATCCGCGGCCGTCGAGCGCACTTTTCCTTTTCCGCGGCGCATTGGCGGCTGCAGGTTCAGTTTGTCGAACAAAATCTCCGCAAGCTGCGCCGGCGAGTTGATGTTGAATTCATTCCCAGCAAGCTTCCAAATCTCTTTTTCCAGCCGCCGGACTTCCTTCTCCATCGACTTGGACATCTTGTCCAGTTCTTTCGGGTCCACACGGATTCCAATGCGTTCCATGTCCGCAAGCACCGGCGCAAGCGGCAAGTCGATTTTCTCGTAAACTTCGGCGAGCTCCTGCTCGTCGATCTGCGTCCGCAGTACGGGAGCAAGGCGCTGCAAATAATCCGCGCGCTCCCCCGGCCCGCCGCCCAGCATGGCGTTGAATTGGCGCATCACGACATCGGAAAAATTATGATTGGCCGTCGTGGGCCGCAGCAAATACGAATACAGTTGCGTCGCATGCTTCACATTCGCAGCGCGGCCGGCGAGCAACTGAAACAGTTTTGGATCGTGAACGATTTTCGCGCGCTTCGCATCTGCGAGCAGCGGTGCGACCGTTTTCAGCGCTTCTCCTTTTTCGTCGAGCCAGACAGAACGGCCTTCGCCTGCTTTCGAAGACACCTCAATCGACGCGATGCGCGTCCCAAAGCCCTCCGATTCTCGCTCGCCCAGTTCAAGATTCAGCCAAACCGCCAATGGCTGCTTTGCCGGAAGTTTTGCGAGGTATGCACGAAATTCCGCGACGTCGCTAAATGCGGCATAGTCCGCTTTCACGCTGGGTTCCGCGCTCGCTGGCGCAGACTCTGCCAAAGCCTCCGCGCTCAACTCCTTCAACAACGAATTGAAACCAAGCTCGCGATACAGAGTCCCGAGCGCCGCCACGTCCGGCTCGCGCCGCTCCAGCGCATGCAAATCAATCTCCAACGGCAGATCCGTCGCAATCTTCGCCAATTGCTTCGACATCATCACCTGTTCGCGCTGCTGCTGCAGCGCCTCGCGATATCGTTTGTTCGGCACTTCATCCGCGTGGTCCAGCGCCTTCTCAACGCTTCCATATTTTTTGATCAACTCTGCCGCGCCTTTTTCGCCGATGCCCTTCGCTCCGGGGATGTTGTCGATGTTGTCGCCCAGTAACGCCATGTAGTCCACAACGCGCTCCGGCGGCACGCCGAGAATTTCTTCCACTTTCTTTGCGTCGACGATGATGTCTGCCTTGGCTCCCCCCGAACCCGTGCGCAGCGTTCGCACATTTTTTCCCACCAGCTGCATCATGTCTTTGTCGTTCGAAATCACCAACACATCCAGATTCTTCTTCGCAGCCTGCAGTGCCATCGCGCCGATCACGTCGTCTGCTTCGTATCCCTGCACTTCCAGAATCGGCAGCCGCATCGCCTCGCACAATCGCCGCACAAACGGCAATTGCACGCGCATTTCGTCCGGCATCGGCTGCCGCTGCGCCTTGTATTTCTCAAACAGCTTGTCGCGAAAGGTAGCTCCGGGAGGATCAAACACGATGCCGATGTAGTCCGGCTGGTAATCCTTGATGAGCCTGCGAAGTATATTGCCGAAAAGAAAAGGCACATTGGTGGGAGTGCCGCCCGGCCCCGTAAGTCGCTGCGGCATCGGCGCAAAGAACGCGCGATAGATGTGCGCCATCGCGTCTACAAGAAACAGTTTTCGTTGTGCGGCAGGCATCCCGGCGAGTATAGCAAAGCAGGGGTGTTCGGATTGCGGCCGTTCATTTCTCGAGAAAGAAAGCGGGCCGCTCCGGCATTTTTCAGAGTTGAGCGGCCCGCGGGGAACCTGAGACTACTCTTATTGTTGATTTGGCCGGTCGGGCTTGGATCGCGCCTCAGGTCTTTCGGCGTTTGGCTTCTTCGATTCGTTCGCTGGCTCCGCTCCTGCCTGCGCCTTCGAAACGAGCAGCATGCGAGTGCCGCTGTCGAGATGCACATTCTTTCCCGCCGAAGTAATCAACGAGCTCTGCGTGTTGCTCACTGCAGTGGACGTCAAGCTTAGCCCGTTCAAACCGAACACGCCCTCACTGCTGGACGTAATCTGCCCGGCGGAGTTCAAACCGCCGATGGCTCCCCTTGACGCCCCAGCGACACTTCCCGTTGCATTCCCAGCCGAATTCAGAGCACCACCCGCTGTTCCGCCAACGCCGGCCGCCGTGTTTGTGATGGAACCGGCCGCGCCACCCGCGGTGGAAGCCACACCACCGAGCGCGCCGCGCCCCCCGGACATTCCTGAACCAGCTGCCGATGCGCCCATGCTGCCCGCGGAATCAAAATCGGATCCCGCCGCAGCTGCACCCGTTTGTGCCGAAGCAATCGCCTGAATCGCTACATTTAGAGGTACTTCCTCGCCGTCTTTCAGGATGGCTTTGTCAAACACGATGCCAAGCGCGGATTCCGAATCACCTTTGCCGCGTGCGGAAGCCTGTGTTACGTGTCCGGCTAGTTTGGTTCCCTTTGGAAACACCGTCTTGCCTTCAGATTTTGCAGCCTCAGTTGTTCGTGCGTTTACGGGATCGCCGGGCTTGCACTTTTTCGAATCAAGCGGCGCACTTAGCGCGGCATTGAACGTCGATCCGCCTGCAAGCGCTGCGCTGTTCTGTCCGGCCTGAGCCGATGCCGTGGCCGACCCGCTTCCGGAGGCTTGCGCCCCTTGTTTACTTACATCCGCGGAAGCCTGAGTGCTTGATTGCGCGCTGGCTTGTGCTCCTGCTTGCGGCTGTGCCGTAGCGCTTGCCGTAGCCAGGCCCGTCACCATGACCGCTGTGAGAAACGTCGATCCAATTCGGTTCATAATGCTAATCCCTCCCAAAAGTATGTCTTGCTCGCCCGAGCTGGGTTAGGCCCCGTACTGAATAAGGGTCATGAACAACCAGTTTGATAGAGGCAATGAACATGCCATGGCCTAACACTATTAAAATCTATAAGATAGGGATTCTTCCTGACCCAGATTAACTGGCCTTAGCGCTGAAAATTGCCACTCTTCATGGTAGGTTTTACATCGCCCAGCACGCGGGGCCGAGCAGATTCCCTCGCTTAGACGATGCCCAAAGGTTTGCCCACTTCCGCCAAAATGTCCGCCGCTCTCAGAAGTTGTTCCCGCTTGTGCGTCGCGCTCACGATCGCCCGCAGACGCGCTTTGCCTTCCGCAACAACGGGGTAGCCGACCGCAGGCGCAAAAACGCCCGCCTCAAACAATTTCTTCGAGAATTCGAACGCCTTTGCCGCTTCTCCCACATGAATGGGAATGATCGGCGTCTCGCTCACCTTGAACTGAAACCCGCGTTTCTTCAGTTCCCGCTTGAACATTTTCGTGTTGGCCCACAGCTTTTTCACCAGCTTCTCGCCCTCGGGCGAATCCAGCAGAGTAAACGCCGCCTGGCACGCCGCCACGGTAGCCGGTGGATGCGAAGTGGAAAAAAGAAACGGCCGCGCACGCAAGTACAAGAAATCAATCAAGTCGCGCGATCCGGCTACGTACCCGCCCATCGCCCCGATGGCTTTGCTCAACGTCCCAACCTGAATGTGCACTCGCCCATGGCACCCAAAATGATCGACAGTTCCGCGCCCGCCGCGCCCCAGCACTCCGCTCGAATGCGCATCGTCCACCATCATGATGCAGTTGTATTTTTCCGCGAGGTCGCAAAGCGCCGGCAGCGGCGCGATGTCGCCGTCCATCGAAAAAACGCCGTCCGTAATAATCAGCTTATGCCCGGGAAACTCGGCATTCTCTTGCAGGATTCGTTCGCAATCCGAAACATCCTTATGTTTGAAAACCTTGATCGTGGCTTTCGAAAGCCGCGCTCCATCAATAATCGACGCGTGATTTAACTCGTCCGAGATGATCAAGTCTTCCTTGCCGAGCACCGCGGAAACTGTTCCGGCATTAGCCGTAAACCCGGACTGGAACACCACGCACGCTTCCACATTCTTGAACCGCGCGATCTGCTCCTCCAGCTCCATGTGAATCTTCATCGTCCCCGCGATAGTCCGTACCGCGCCAGCCCCCGCGCCGTATCGCTTCACCGCGTCGAGCGCGGCTTTCCGCAGTGACTTGTGTGTGGTCAGTCCCAAATAATTGTTCGACGCCAGGTTGATTACTTCCCGCCCGTCAAAAATGCACACCGGCTTCTGTTCGCCTTCCAGCACTCGCAGCTTCGGCGCCACGCCTTTCGTCCGCAACTCGCTCAACTGATCGGAAATGTACTGCGTGGGATTTTGCTTCGTTGCCATCGTTGCGGTGTCAGACATACTGTGGCTCCTGAGGTGGACTCGGCTGGTGGAACTCCCATTCTGCGTTAGCTGCCGGTTCCGAGCAAACAATTCGTGACCAAAGCAAGAAAGGCGGCTCGTTTAGCGCAGCATTCCGTTCGGATAGAGCAAAATCTTTCCTGCCAGTCCGCCTTGCAATTTTGCAAACGCATTCTCAAATTTTTCCAGCGGCTCACGCTCTCCAAACAACGGCTCCAAATTCAATCGCCCCGCCTTCAACAACGCCGTCATCTGCACCCAAGTTCCATACATTCGACGCCCGTAAATTCCCTGCACGGTTGCGCCCTTGAAAATCACGTCGTTCACCAAGTCCAGCGGCACACTCTCCGTCGGTATCCCCAGCAGCGACGCCCGGCCCCCCGCTCGCAGTGCTTTAAATCCCTGCTGAATCGCCGTCGGATTCCCGCTCATTTCGAGCAGCGCATCCACACCGGTTCCTTTCGTCTCCGCAAGAATTCGCGCAACCGCATCCTCCGCCGCTGGATTCAACACCACGTCCGCGCCCATTTTTTTCGCCATCGCGCGCCGGTTCTCGTTCGTCTCCGTCGCAAACACTGTCGAACTGCCGCAAGCCTTGGCCACCGCGATCGCCATCAATCCGATCGGCCCGCATCCAGTTACCAGCACCGTCTGCCCTGCGATCGGCCCTGCCAGCACGGTGTGCACGGCATTTCCCAGCGGATCGAGAATCGCTCCATAGTGCTCTGGAATCGCCGGATCGAGCCTCCAGATATTTGACGCAGGTATCTTTACGAACTCCGCGAACGCTCCATCCTGATCAATCCCGATAATCCGCAAATTCTGGCAAATGTGCGCTTCGCCCAGCCGGCATTGGTGGCAATGCCCGCAATTGACGTGCATCTCCGCGCTGACGAAATCTCCGGCCATTACCGCCGTGACGTCTTCCCCCACGCGCTCCACCACGCCACAAAACTCATGTCCCAGCGTCAATGGCGGCTTGATCCGTCCTTGCGACCACCGGTCCCATCCGTAAATATGCAAATCCGTTCCGCAGATCGACGCCGTTTTCACGCGCACCAGCACGTCCGCCGCGCCAATCGCCGGCACCGGCGCGCTCTCCATGGACAACCCGCGCCCCGCCCGCATCTTCCGCAACGCTTTCATCGTCGCCGCCATCTATCTCGATCCTCGCTCACCGCGCAATCTTCGATGCTAGCACAGCCCTACTTCCGGCACCGCCTTAACCACTTCTCTTCTTCACGGTTGGACCTAATCTGTTTTGTACGCGCTTCCTATTCGCTTCCGCTCTTCGAATTCCGTGTTTCGCATTGCGTCTTTTCATGCGCCTCACCGCGAAATCTCCTCCAAAACCAACCCATTCGTCCGCGGCCCCATAACCGTCACCACCCCCGCCACCAAAATCATCGCCACCGCTAACAACGCAAACACCGCCGGCACTCCGTGCACCAGCACCGCCCCAATCAAAATCGAAGTAAACGCCGCACTCAGCCTGCTCCAGCTATACGTGAACCCCACTCCCGTAGCACGCAGCCGCGTTGGAAACAATTCCGCTTGATACGCATGAAACGCCGCCGAAAACCAATAATTCGACAGCGTCAAAAGCGCCCCAAATCCCACCACGGCTGCAGGCGCGACAGAATTTCCAAATCCGATCCCCAGTCCCGCAACCGCCAAAGCCAAAACAACAATCGTCCACTTCCGCTCCATCCTGTCCGAAGTGAACGCCGCCAGCAGCGGCCCCAGCGGCGAAACAAGCGCGATCAATAGCGTGTACTCCAGCGAATGCAACAGCGAAACTCCCCTCTTCAACAAAAACGTCGGCGCCCAATTCGCAAATCCATAAAACCCAATCGTCTGCAACGCCTGAAAAATCACCAGCATCACCGTTCGCGAAAGATAAGGCCGCCTCCAAAGCTCCCAAAACGAAGCGCTCTCAGCCTTCTCGATGCGTCCCGCATCCGAAGCGCGCCCCGCCCCCGTGGTTGTCATCCCGAGCGTAGCGAGGGATCTGCTTTTCTCTTCCTCCTCGCCACTCGTCACTCGCCCCTCACCACTTCTTCCCGAAGCAGAAAACGACTCATTCTCCAGCCCCGACATAATCGCGTTCGCTTCCGCCACTCGCCCGCGGCTCTCCAGCCACCGCGGCGACTCCGGCAATCTCCGCCGGAACCACCAAGTCAAGAGCGCCCCCGACGCTCCAATCACCATCACCCACCGCCACCCACTCATCAGAAAATGCGTCGGCACAAGCAAGCGCGAAAGCACCGCCGCCACCGGCACCGCGCAAAATCCCGCCACCTGCGTGATCGCCACGTACCGTCCGCGCGCGTAACTCGGCACCACCTCGGTAACATACGTATCGATTACCACGATTTCCGCGCCAATCCCCACGCCCGCAAAAAATCGCAGCCCAATCAACCAGCCCGCCGTCGGCGCAAACGCATCCGCAAACGTAAACACGGAATAAATCAAAAGCAGCAAAATAAACGCGCTCCGCCGCCCCATCCGGTCGCTCCCCATCCCAAACACGACCGTCCCCACAAACATCCCCAAAAATCCCGCCGCCACAAAAAACGTGAATTGTCTCAGTGAAAGAAACCCGCTCTGCTGCAGCGCCGCCCCGATATACGCCACAATAAAAATGTCGTAAAGATCGAAGAAGTTCCCCAGCGACACCAACGCAATAAACCGCCGGTGAAATCCCCCCAGCGGCAACCGCTCAATCCTCTCCGCAATCGTCGCGTTGTTAGTCGTCATCTGTTCTTAGCTGTCATCGCGAATGAAAAATAAAATAGTCATTCCGAGCGTAGCGAGGAATCTGCTTTTGTCTTTTCGAATTTCCAGTTTCGGATTTC
>CAVUYT010000013.1:0-46074 GCA_963745805.1 uncultured Acidobacteriota bacterium | reverse complement strand
GTCAACCATGTCACGGATGAGCCTGAAATTCCCGAAAGCGACCAAAGCACTCGTACTCATGGTTGGCTCGCTCTTGCTGTTCCTCGTTGTCCTGTTGAGACCAGGTCAGTCGCAGCAGAATCCTCCCGACAAAGCCCAGCCACCGCAGCAATCAGGGATGAGCACAGGCACTGCGCACGCCCCGGTAAAAGATGCATTGTCGCGGCCAATTACGGCAGGAGGCTTCGTGGATGGGGCGCCCGTGGTCTTCGCGGATATCACCCACGCAGCGGGACTCGACAAGTTCCTTCACCGCTCTGGAGAACCGGAAAAGAACACAATCTTAGAAACACCCGGTTCAGGAGTCGCACTGCTCGATTACGACAACGACGGTTGGCTGGACATTTACCTACTGAACGGTTCGACGTTTGGCGCCTTGAAGGGCAAGGACGCGCCTCCCCACGCGATGCTCTTTCACAACAATCACGATGGCACATTCACCGATGTGACGGAAAAGGCCGGCGTGGCAAACGAGCGCTGGGGTTTTGGAGTGGTGGTAGGAGACTACGACAATGACGGTTGGCCGGACATCTACGTCTCAAACTTTGGCAAGAATCGTCTTTATCACAACAACCACGACGGCACATTTACGGACGTCGCGGAGAAAGCCGGCTTAACTCTTGGCGGCTGGTCGACAGGCGCAACCTGGGGAGACTACGACCACGATGGCTTTCTCGATCTTTTCGTGCCCGGATACGCAAAATTCGATCCCGATCATCCTCCCATCTCCGGCAAAGGCGGCCTGCCGGCGGGCTACTGCCAATTTCGTGGAGTCCAAGTGATGTGCGGACCTCGCGGGCTGCCCGGCGAGGGCGATCACCTCTTTCACAATAATGGGGATGGAACCTTTACGGACGTGAGCAAGAAGGCCGGTGTATCAGATCCCAAAGGTTATTACGGCTTTGCATCCGTATTCGTCGATGTAGATGACGACGGCTGGGTCGACCTAGCCGTGGCCAACGATTCTGTGCCCAAGTTTCTCTATAGGAACAAGCATGACGGAACGTTTGAAGACATCAGCTACATCTCAGGATTTGCCCTCAACGACGAAGGGCGCGAGCAGGCCTCGATGGGGATCGCGGTCGGTGACTACAGTCGCGACGGCAAGGTCGACTTTTACATCACCAACTTCTCCGATGATTACAACACTCTTTATCGCAATGACGGCGAAGCAGCATTTTCGGATGTGACTTTTCGCGCAGGAATTGCGAGCCTAACCATCCCATTCCTCGGCTGGGGAACCGGCTTTTTGGACTACGACAATGATGGCCTGCTCGATATTTTCGTGGCCAATGGCCACGTCTATCCCGGTGTGGACAAACAAGATTGGGGAACCACTTGGGCGCAGCGCCCGCTGCTACTGCGGAATCTGGATGGAAACAAGTTCCAGGAAGTTCCGCCGGCCACAGGAAGCGGTCTTGCCGTGGTGGTTCCCGCGCGTGGCGCCGCGTTCGGAGATCTATTTAACGACGGTCATATCGACGTCGTTCTCAACAACGTGGATTCGCACCCGACCTTGCTGAGAAACGTGGTAAGGAACGCAAATCACTGGGTGACTATAAAACTTGTCGGAGGTCCCAAGAGTCCACGCGATGCCATTGGCGCGAAAGTCTTTGTGACCACCGGAGGGGTCCGGCAGCGTGGCGATGTATTCAGCGGCGGGAGTTACGCTTCCAGCTCGGATCAACGCTTGCACTTTGGCCTTGGTGCGGCAGTGAAAGTAGACAAGGTGGAGATTCATTGGCCCAGCGGAGCCAAAGAGCAAATCACGTTGCCCGCCGTTGACCGTATCTTTACTGTTGTCGAGGACAAAGGAATAGTAGAAAGGTGAAGCGTCCTGCTGCTCAGTGGACTGTCGCTCGCGGTGACCAGCGAAACGTGGCGACGGCATTGGGATCGAGACGATATGTTGCGTGCTTCTTTCTCCACACAATGTTAAACGCCGCCGCGCCCCCTGAGTTCAGAACGATCAAAACAATCGAGCCATCCGGATTGCCAAAAGCCACCGATTCCAAACTCCCCGGCCCAAACGTGTTCGATTCAATCCGCACGGCGCCGGGCACGAGAAATTTGCTGACATGCGCCAACGCCGTGAAATCCACATTCGCCACAATCCGCGGCGGCGATGCAGAATGGTCTATGGTAACCACGCCGCGGCACGTTTTGCACCCTCCGAGGAATGGCTCGTGATTTTGGTCCAGAACTAAATTCCATAACACCACGCTCTTGGCCCAATTTCGCGTCGCTCCGATGATTAACTCCATGGTTTGCTCGAGCAAATCGCCTTTTTGCCATTCGCCGCCCGAACACTCGGTTAACCAGATCCCCTTCCCTGGAAAGCGCTCATGCAGTTCGCTCTGGGCAGTCACCGTACCGCCGTAACAATGAATTGCGATTCCGGCGGCAAATGCCGCAGCCTTCGAATCGCTCATCACTTCAATTGGAAACGCAATTAAATCCCAGTTGTGGTCGAATGTGAGAATTTTGGATTTGATTCCTGCGGCGCGGAACGCTGGCCCGAGATTCTCGCCGAGAAATTTGGCCTGCTCACTTGCGCTCATGCCCAGTCCTGGATAGTCCCCAGGAATATACAGCGGCTCATTCTGCATGGTGACCGCATAGATCGGAACACCTGCCGTTTCATACGCACGGACATATTGCACGAAATATTTGGCCAGCGGAGCATACGCAGCGGGAAGAAGCGTCCCTTGTATCAACGAGCCGGAGGTTTTCATCCAGCCAGGCGGGCTCCAGGGACTCCCCATAATTTTCAGATCAGGATTGATGGCCAGCGCCTCGCGAAGAATTGGGATGATATACGCCTTATCGTGATCGATGGAAAAGTGCCTTAGTTCCGGATCCTCTTGTCCCTGCGGCATGTCGTCGTAGGAGTAGGATTCTAGAGCAAAGTCGCTTGCTCCCATGGGCTGGCGTAAAATCTTCAGCCCGATTCCTTTCTTTGCATCGAAGAGCATCTCAAGAAGTTCGCGGCGCTGCGTTTCTCTCAGCTTCTGTGAGATCAACCATGCTGAAGAATCTGTGAGGGATGCCCCAAAACCGTCGATTTGCTGGTATCTCACCGTATCGTTGACGTTGATGGTGAGCGCCGCGGCGCGATTCGAGCCGAATTGCAGCGGGGACTTCTCTTGGAGGGACTCGTGTAACTGTTCCGAGGATTCCGCAACATCGATGCGCACAGAGTCTTTGCCGGGTGCAGAACTCTGCCCCGCGCGCGACTGCGCCACAGCAAAGCAAAACATCGCCACCAGGATCCAATTCAAACGACGCAAATTCACACCGGCCTCCGCACCAAGTCGAACGCACTCATTAAAGCTAGGCTATTCTACGGATTTGTTGGCGGGGGATCCTGAGGAGTTTCATTCAAGCCCTGCGCCTTTTTCTTCTTTTCCAACGACTGCCGCTGCCGCTCCGTTTCTTCGTCCTTCATTTTCTGAAATGTCGCCAGCGCTTGCTGAGCTTCCGGGAAGCGGTGCATTCTTCGGTAGACGATTCCCAGTTGGTACCAAGACTGCTGCACAATATCCGCGTCCGAATCTCCAGCGACTGCTCGTTTGAAATCCTCGGCTGCACCGGCATCATTGCCGAGCTGCATCTCCGCGCGGCCCAGATAGTACGCCGCATTTTTGAGCCGCGGATTCTGTTTGAGCGCGGCCTCGACCGCATCTTTACCTTCCACGCCGTTCCCCTGTTCAATCTGCAGTGTGCCCAGCTTGTACCGCGCTAGAACATTATTCGGATCGAGTTCCAGCTCCTTCCTAAGCTCAGCCTCCGCGGCCTCCGGTTTGCCGGACTTTTGGTATTCAGCGCCCAACTCCTCATGCAGCCCTGGTTGATTCGGAGCAAGCTTGATGGCGGCCTCGTATTCCGCGATTGCGTCTTGGTCGCGGTCAGCCTCTGCATCCGCTTGCGCCAGCACCTGATGGACGTGCCAGGAATTTGGGTCAGCCTTAAACATCCGGGAATAGCTGTCCTTCGAAACTAGGAGATGCGCGCGGCCCCGTTGGTAAAGGATGTCAACATTGTCCGGCGCGAGCTTTGCTGCCTTGTCCAAGGCGTCCGCTGCTTCTTCGGCATGCTCTTGCGCCAGTCGCACGACACCCAGCCACATCCAGGCCCCCGCGTCCTTCGGATTGCCTGCAGTCTCTTTTTGCAAGGCCGCGACCGCCTTGTCGAGATGGTTCAAGCGGTATTCAGCGACGCCAAGAAACAGGTTTGCTCCATGCAGACCCGGTTTTAGGACCAACGCCTTTTGGAAACTTGCGATGGCTTGCTCGTTGCGGCCCTGTTCTTCGAGGACGAGCCCCAGATTGAAATGTGCTTCCGCAAAACCAGGTTGCGCTGCGGTTACCGCTTGGAATCCTTGCGCAGCCTCATCCAGATGGCCAGCGCGCATCGCTTGTGTGGCTTGCTGGAATTTTTCATTCATCGGTACAGACTGAGCACAAGCAAAGTAGGCTGGACAGACAGAGACAACGAGCCACAACACATGGGTCCTCAGAAATCGCCAGTATCGAAAAGACGGAAAGGGCTTTGAAAACATACAGCCGGCCATGGAAAGCAGTCTCAATATCACGTTCAAATTCTAAACCTGCCGCCAACGCAAAAAAAGGCCTGCTTCGCGCCCTTCTCCGCACCGCACGCAGAAATTAGACAGATGGTCTCTTTAGTTGCCCGGTTGACAAGGCGCTGGCCGGGCAAATGCGCGAGCTGCCGATGCCTGCTAAAAATCGTATCGCAGAGTGAACTGCACGTTTCTCGGTCCATTCACGGTGCCAAAACTGGTGCCGAACGTCCCGTCTTGGACGCCAGTGTCTGGCCTCGTGAACACGTGCCGGTTGAACGCGTTGAACAGTTCTGCCTTAAAGATCAGGGCATGAGATTCGAAAAGACTCATGCGCTTGATGATCGAGAAATCCTCGTTGTGGTAGCCCTGGCTTCGAACGCTCCCGATGATGCGCGGCATGTTTCCGAATGTATAACCGCGGGCAGCGACAAGATTTGTAGCATTCGGATCAATAAACGCCGCGCAGTTCCAGTAAGTGGCAACGCCCGCGGGAGCGGAAAATGTCCCGTTGGCGTTCGCCTTACAGCCGACACCGCCGTGCAAGAACACCTGCCCTACATCAAAGGCTGACGCCGTAGGGCTGAGCAACGGCTGGCCGGGAACACGGTCGTAGCGGATGCAGCCGTCGTATGCCGGAACACCCGTTGCGCAACCGAAGGCTAGCGGCTGACCGCTTTGGTAGCGTTGCACGCCTCCCACTTCCCATCCGCCCACAACTTTGTCGATTGCACCGGACTTGTTGAGAAATTTCTTACCTTTGCCAACAGGCAATTCGTAGATGTAACTGACAACGAAAGTGTGCGGGATATCTTGGTAGCTGAGAGCTTTCTCGTTGTTCAAGTTGTAGGAGTTCTGCACGCTGCCGCCGCCGGAGAACGCCACAAACGCGGGCAATGCGCTGTCCGCATCCGTCAGTGTTTTTGAATATGTGTAGGAAGCCAGCAGGTTCAGCCCGTTGTGGAATCTCCGTTCCAGCTTGGCCAGTAATGCGTTGTAGGTTGACTGCCCGAGATTCTCCAAACAGCAGTCTGTATTAATTGACTGGTATTGCGGAAAGGGCCGCAGCGCCTGGGCGACCGTGTCGTTGGTGTTGCCATTTGCTGTGTAGAGCGGCACAAAATTAATAAACGGAGAAGGGACGGGAGAAGAAGGATCCGTAACCAGTGTGTTCAAACTGTTTCCCATGGGAAAGAACCGAGGATTCAAGTTGTTGATTTGAGCCAACGAGGAACGCAAGTGCGTCCCGTGGTTTCCCACGTAACCTACGCTGAGGATTAGGTCTGTCGTGAATTGATGCTGGATCTCCACGTCCCAGTTCTGCACCATGCCGGGGCGCCCATAGCTCGGGGCTAGATAAGTGACTCCACCAAAACCACCGCCGCTTCCGCCATTATCTTGAGCAGGATCGAGGTTGGGAGGAGGGGGAAAGCTCGGAATCCCCGAATCCAGCAATAGTGCGGGACCAAAGCTTCCATTAAAACTGGGCGAGGCTGTAAAGCCATCCGTCAAGGCTTGGCCGAAATCGCCGTAAGTGAGGGGCGCGTAATAAATGCCATAACCTCCGCGAACCACCGTTTGTCGAAGTTTCCCGAACAGCGCTTCGGGAGAGTATGCGAAACCAATACGGGGGGCAAAATCCTTGTGATAGGTTCTGGCGCCAGATGCGTTTGTACCGCTTCGGCCCGGTCCTGTGCCCCCGAAGATCAAAGCGCCATTCAACGGGATGCCGCCTGGCCCAATGGCGCCGGGATTCCCTCCAGAGCCAATATTCGGGGCATTGGGGTCGAACACTGATTGGGCGCCAGCTGCCTCATGGCGCGGCGTCTCAATGTCGTAGCGCAGGCCAAGATTTAATGTCAAGTTCCTGCGAGCCTTGAAGTCGTCCACGACATACGCCGCGTAGTAGTTCGAAACGAAGCGCGGCTGATTCGATCGCACGGCAAGTGACACGCTCGCCGGGGCGCCGAGGAGAAAGCTGGCGAAGGGATCGCCGGTCAGTTTGCCCTGACCCTGCTCTTCGGCCGTTTGAGCAACATCAAAGCCAATGCTGGGTGACTGGTGCGACTGATCGATTACGGAGAACTGAAATGCGCGCCAATCGACACCGAATCGCAAGTTGTGGCGCCCGCGTGTCCAGGAGATATTGTCAGATACAACCAAACTGTTGATCACGTCGTCGTCGGCGTTAGGAGAACCAAAACTGCTCAGACCTTGGTTGTCATTGTTGAAAGCGATCGGTGGAAACGTCGGTCCGCTGGCACCCGTCAGGCCAATGGCCTTGTCCCAATCAGTGCCGTTCACGGAGGTCGCAATGCTGTTGCTGTTCACGCGATTGAGGCCGACATTCAAATGGTTGAGCAACGTTGGACTGACGAAATAGTCCCAGCCAAAGCGCGCGTAGTGAGTAAAGAAAGAGGAAAAAAAAGTCGTGTCCAGCGGGTTGGGTAGAGCAGGCGACCCATTGATGTTTTCATTGTCCCGGCTGCTATAAGAAAAAAAGAACTTGTGCTTTTCCCCTAAGTTTTGGTCAATGCGGAAGGACATCGTTGTTGAGAGGATGGGGTTATTCGACGTAAGGACAAAGTTATTCTGAGACGCGGTCGGGTTCGTGGGCGCGGGGATAAGTTTCAAAATGTTCTGGGCGACGGTGCTGATGGTGGGAATTTTGTTTCCAGGAAAAGCGGTGCGGCACTGCTGCCCGTTGACTGTTTTCGTGGTCGAGGGATCGAAGATCTGGCCCTGAAAAATCGTGGAACCGTCGCAAGGGTTGATTCCCAGAGAGGTTGTGGTCAGCAAACTGGAAAAATCTCCCTGGCGCTCGGCATTCGTAGGGACGGTGCTGGTGATCGAAGAGCCTTGCGTTTGGCGGTACTGTTCCCAGGAAAAGAAGAAAAACGTCTTGTCATGCCCGTTGTAGAGCTTTGGGATCCATACCGGCCCGCCGAGTGTGCCGCCGTAGTCGTTCTTACGATCAAGATTCCTCGGCAGTCCCTGAAGATTGTTGAACCACGAATTCGCGTTCAGGTCTTCGTTGCGGAAGATGTCGTAAGCAGTTCCATGGTAGGAGTTGGTGCCGGACCGCGTCGCGAAACTTTCCACGCCTCCCGAAGTGCGGCCGAATTCAGCCGGAACCGTTGAGGTGGTGACCTTGAACTCTTGCAGGGACTCCACTGAAGGGGCAGTCTGATCGAACGCAGAGCCACTGTCCGCTCGCGCCGTGCTCGCACCGTCCAGAATCACTTCGTTGCCGAAGTTCTGGCCGCCGCCCAGCTTAGCTTCAAATACTCCGTTACTGCTGTCATTGCTTCCTGGCCCCGTTGTGCCTGGCGTCAAGAACACAAACGCCTCGGGTGCGCGCAAAACGCCCTGGCCTCCGAGCGCCAGCGGCAACTCCATGATTTGCCGCTTATCCACGATGGTCCCGACATCGGAAGTTTCCGTTTGCAGCGTCGGCATATCGGCTATGACCGTAAGAGTTTCCGTTACGTCGCCGGGCTGCAGTGTGATGTCGAGCGAGGAAGTGGTATTGACCTGGACGACGAGCCCCTTTTGCTCGGATGTCTTAAAGCCCGCGGCCGTCACCGTAAGGTTGTATGTGCCGACCTGCATATCGGAAATCCGGTAAGCTCCGGTGTCGGTAGAGCTCGCTTTATAAACGGCGCCGGTATCGACACCCGTCGCGACAATGGTCGCCCCTTGGACAATAGCGCCAGAGGAATCGAGAATTGTGCCGGAAATGGCGCCGCGGTCGGATTGAGCGCTGGACATGGAAGCTGTGAAGAGAACTATCAAGAAAATGGCGAAAGAACTGAAGAAGAAAACGCAACGAGCGCATACATCCCCCCTAGCTACCCAAAAAACGTTGCAGCACCTTGAGGGAGCGGTATCTGGGAAAATCCGCGCGGCCGGAGCGTTGGCCCAACGCGAAAGTGGGCGGACAGAAAAAAACTGTCCAGCAGCCCAGTTCCAAGCACCCCAGTTGGAAAGATTTGACATCAGCAAGGATATTGTTGTCAAGAATAAATTCTTAAAATTGGATTTACTCAATCGATTTTCCTTGGTCTTACGAGCCACATAAGAAGTTCGCACGGAAATCCACCGGCCTCCACGAGCTGTCATTGCATGAACACATTACGACGCACAGCATGGCCCGCTACTGCGTAGAGCATCATGTTAGAATTCGCCCGAGCTACTTGCTGCAACGAGCAAGCATCCGTCTGGTCTGCCGATGACCTTAGCTGTATCGAACTTTAAGATTTTTGTATTCTGGCTTTCCGGTTTGCTCGCAATCGGTCTCGTTTTTCCCGCTTCTCTGGCATTTCCCTCGCAGGACACTTCTGGCGGCATGGTCAATCTGCAGGTCATCGTTGTGGATTCGCCTGTCAAGGCGGAACAGATTTTGAATCGTCTCAAAAAGGGCGAGGATTTTGCCGGTATCGCTAAAACCGAATCGATTGATCCAAACGCATCGGCAGGCGGATACACCGGCCCTGTTGATCCTTCAACTCTGCGGCTGGAGCTGCGCCAGGCTTTGAAGGGAATTCTTCCAGGGCAGACCACTGGCGTAATCATCGTGCCTTCCGGTTACGTCATTCTCAAACTCTTAGCGGAAACTCAGCCGGGCGTAGCTCAGGGGATGGGCCCGGGACAGGCCCGCGATCTCCCCCTTGCTGGTCAAGGAGCTGTGCGCTATCCAGCCGATGTGGCTGGACAGGTTCTGGCTGACATGCTGTTCCAAAAATTCACCAAGCCAGCAAAGTGGGAACAAGACTTACAGGAAATTTGCGACATACGGAAACGCTCGCTGGCCGCGGGAATCGCAAGACTCGAAGAGTTGTTCGAACCGGCGAACAAAGCGCGAGTGGAAACCATGAAGGCATTTGATGTCATCCAGTCCCACTATGCGTTGGCGCAACTGCGGGCTTACGAGGGGAACATGGACCAGGCTTTGGAGCAGTGGGAGGCTGCCTATAATACCGAGGGCCGGTTACGCAACGGGTCGAGTCGTCATTCTAGCAAGTCTCGGTTATCTTCTTTTGATCGGGAAACGTGGAATCCGACTTGGTGACCGAGTGCAGGTCTCTGACGTTACGGGCCAGGTCATTTACATGGGACTCGTGCAGTTTCAATTGCGCGAGTTCGATGTGCAGAGACAAGTCTTCACCGGTCAAGTGGCGACATTTTCGAACTCATTGGTTTTCGTGTCGCCAGCGATCGGTCTGCGGAAGTCCAGTTACAATCCCGAAAAGCAGCCAAGTTTGACTAGGAGCGCCGGTCCCGATTCCGCATGCGCATGAAACCGAATACGCTCTGGCGAGCGTCAACCCAGGACCTGCCGCAGCATACGAGTCTCTTTTTCCTACCCGTTACGTCGGCATCGTGCAAACTCAAACGATGAACGACAAATGCGTTCTCGCACATCACTGATGATTTAGTTGCACGGACCCGTCTGTATAAAGATATCTTCGCAAAAGAATCCCCGCTGACCGATTGCTTTTGCAAAACCAGGGAAGATAAAGCATTTTTCTGCCGTACCCAATAGTGGTACGATTGTACCCAATATGGGTACACCCGCGAGAACGCTCTCGAATGTCCTCTTTAGCGGAAGCCGTAGGTCGATTCTCGCGCTTCTTTACAGTCACGCGGACGAGCGGTTCTATCTGCGCGAGATCACCCGTCGCGCAGGAACAGGCATCGGAGCCACCCAGCGCGAGCTGCGACAGCTGAGTGAGGCAGGGCTTATCCACGGTATTCGCCGTGGTCATCAAATTTACTATCAAGCGAATCGCAAGAACCCCATCTTTGCGGAGCTGAAGAGCATTCTGGCGAAGACGTCCGGAATACGAGACATTCTCCTCGAAGTTCTCGCTCCGCTCGAAGGCCGGATTAGGCTTGCGTTTGTGTATGGTTCGATTGCCCGTGGGGAAGAAACATCGTCGAGTGATGCCGATCTGATGGTCGTAGGTGAGGTGAGTTTTGCGGACGTGGCAGCCGCGCTGAGCGAGAGCGAAGCGAAGCTCGGCCGCGAGGTCAATCCGACGGTGTACGGGCTAAGTGAGTTTCGTGAAAAGCTCGCGGCAAAGAATCACTTTCTTTCAACGGTAGCGAAGGACAAGAAAATCTTCGTGATTGGAGATGAGCGTGAGTTTCGCCGATTGGGTCAAGAACGGCTGGCTCGTCGCGCATAAGAGCAGCAAGCAGGAGATCGCCAATCTGCTTGGAATTGTGGCGCGCGACCTAAAAGACAGCCAGGCAAAGGACGTGTCGGACGATTGGCGGTTCGCCATCGCCTATAACGCGGCGTTGCAGGCCGCGACGGCGGCCCTTGCGGCCTCAGGATACCGCGCCGGCCGCGACAGTCATCACTACCGAGTCATTCAATCGCTGGAACTCACCGTGGGAAAGGACTCCAAGTTCATTGGTGCCTTCGACGCATTCCGTAAAAAGAGAAACGTGAGCAGTTACGACATCGGGGGAGGAATTTCTCATCGCGAAGTGGAAGAGATGATCGGGATTGCGCAGAGTCTGCAGCGTGACATCGAGCAATGGATCCGCAAGAACCATGCTTCACTTCTTTAGCGAAACAATGATTTCCTCTTTCTCCGGGACCGCGCTCTCTGTTCTCGCCATGGCGTTTCGCCTCTCTACATAGCGGTCCAGCTCCAGCCGGTCACCACACGGCGCTTGCCGAGCACAAAAGAAGGGATGATTTTTTCCCGCAATAATGTTTCGACCTGCCACGTCGTAGCACTCGGGTATCTAGCGGCATCCTGAATACGCATGAGGCGCGGCACAACGATCGCCGGCAAGGACCCGCCAGGATCCTCGGCGACCGGCAATATGGCGATGTGCTTTGTCTTGGTCGTCATGGCCGCCTCAACCGTAATGCGGCTGCAAACGATCGTCTCCCGGGAGGTCTCTCCCACGGATTCGGCTGTGGTGACAATTGGCGTACTGCAGGCCGGGACGAAAGAGAACGTTATTCCGGATGAGGCATGATGATCAAGACAGTCTCGTGTAGATCTCATGGACGGCGTGAAATAGATCTTACAGTAGGAAAGGGGCGATTCCCTTCGTCCGATTATTCGACGGCAATGTTAAGCGGCTCACGATTGAATATCGTGATCTCGGCATTGCGGCGGCTGGGAATCAGCCGCCAGTACTCGGCACCTGAGCTGGCGTGGCCATGTATTTACTGAGGACGTCCACCAGACCTTGGTTTGGCACGCACCGCTTTGCCGAAAAGGAAGATAGGATGTGATCCAGCTCATTCTCGGACAGGCCTTTGAAGAGGCTGGCGTAGAGGGGCTGCATCAGGGTCCCCGTGTAGAAGCACAACAAGGTCTGACTCATGCACCGTACATTGAGTCGCGCATCCAACTGCGGATCGCCAACCACTTGACGGATCTGGTCAGCAAGCTGAGCCGTTGCGTCCTTTACCGGCGTTGGTGGTAGCCACTTCATCCAATCGTCGGTGCCAAGAGCAACCTTCTTGCGAAGAAGGTCGCTGATGCGCTCCATGTACGGAGAAGCAGGGTTGAGTGTCAGCATACCCATCACGCCAACATCTTTGTAATTCCACGTCGTCCAGTGCGTCTCGTGACTTTCAAAGATGCCAATCTGATCATCTAACGCGCGAAGCCGGTCACCACTCTCATCGGCAGGCCCGTTAAAGACAGACCCAAACTCGCCAACCCACAGCGGAACGTTATGCTGCTGGGTGAACTTCGTTCCCTCGGCATCGAGGAAGTTGCGCTCCTGTTTTGCCGGATCCCAGTCCTGAGCACTGCCCGCCGCAGCCGATCGCGGATGGATGGTGCCAGGGTATCGGCCAGGTCCAAACCCAGGCACAGTGTAGTTATGTGAACTGTAGGCGAGGTTATCGTCGAAGGGTTTCTCTAGCCCCGAGAAGTCCCTTGCGTAGTCATCACCTTCAAGGAAGATAATGTGTCTGGAATCGATCTTGCGAATTTCTGTAACCAGGCGCCGGTAGACGGCATTCATGCGGTCAAAATTGGGCCTGTAGTTGGAACCCACGTTCCATGGATAATCGCCTAGGGCGTTGTTCGCACAAGGCTCGTTCAGCACATCGTAGCCGGCGATTACAGCCCTGTTCTTGTAGCGCCGCGCAAGCTCCTGCCAAAGGGCCACGAAGCGATCCTGATAGAACGCAACCTCCCAGAAAAGGCTGATGCGCGATGCGTTGTCAGAATGCCAATGGACATTCTGCCACCCCTGCGCCGAATGAAGGTCCAGAATGACGTAAAGACCATGTTTTTCGCAGTAGCTTAATACCTTATCGAGACGGGCAAAACCCGCCTCTATGTATTTGAAGGGACCGGCATCGTCCTCGAAGTGTCGATAATTAAGCGGTATCCTGACGACGCTGGCGCCGGCCTTCCTGAGAAAGATCACATCGTCTTCATTGAAGAAGTACTCCAGCATGCGCTCGAAGAAGAACTGTGCTCTGGCCGGACCAAGCACCTCCGCCATCTGCGCTCGGAGAGTATGCTCCGCGCCTGGGTGCCCATTAATGAAATCCTCCATGTTCATCCAGCCGCCCGGACAGGTTCCCCTCAGGCGAACCTGTTTCCCTTTCGCATTGACTATGTGACGGCCGCTGACACGAAGGAACTCCATCTTGTCATCCCCCTCATGACTGTCCGCTGCTTGTGGACCGGCATTTTGTTCGCCTGCGGCTGCCACTCCCTTTCCCGTGAGCGCTGCCGCACCGGTAAACGCGGCCAGCCTGAGAAATTCACGCCGTGGCTTCACATTGCTTGCGTTCCTTGTCATAAAACCTCTTCGGAGAATTTGGTTTGGCGGTTAACGATCGCGGTGGGTTGGCCCTATTTCAATTCGCATTCTAACTAATCCAAATCCGAATGCGCCACCAGAGAATTTCTCTCCGAGTAGTTAATCTCTCCCTTTGAGTTGTCCTTTCTCTTGATCGACCAGAGAGCGGTGGAACTTGATGCATCCTTTGCACAATCCGGGAATATTTCGCTCGATATGGATCGGCGATGCCGTCACCGCGAGAAATCTTTCCGTTTTTTGTTCCGCGTGTATTACAGCCGGTTTCAAAGCGGCCCAATGTCCGTAACGGTTTAGCAAATTTCCCGATTCCACCGCCTGGTGTTCGGAATCAACGAGTTACAGTTGGGCGAGATGCCCGGTTTTTGTGCAAAGTGTTCCTGTTTGGATGACTTTCTGCAACTATTGTGCAACCGTAATTTCGTGTTGAACACCCAGAAAACCATTACCATAACGAAAGCTTTCCGACCGGATCTTGGCCGCAGCCAGAAACTGAGATGACTGTCTTTCTTGGACTGAAGCCAGCATTTTGCACAATTCTGGTGCAAATTTGTGCGACCAAGTTGTTTAGAATCAACACCTGCAAAAGTGTATAAAAACAAAGCACTTTAACTCCCTCTAGAATGAACACTTACACAAAAACCAGGGGGGAGGGGCCTCGGCTAAAACAGAAAGGCAAAACAAAAGCCGGAAGGTAGTGAGACCCCTCCGGCTTCTGTTGGTTCTTCTGGCTTTCTGTCTAGCTCTCGACGAGACCTTTTTCCAGCATCTCCTCGTCGCTGAGCCACAGATCGGGGATATTGGCTGAGCCGAGCCGAAGAATATCTTCCAGGGCGCCACGCACCTCTTTGCGTCCGAATTCCACGCCGATGCGCTCCAGCAGCTCGATCAGTGCCTGCGCGCCTTCCGCAAGCGCCGGCTTTGGCTGAGCGCCAACCGTGTCCAGTCGATGATACGTGACGACGTAAACGGCGCCCGGTCCCGCGCCGTGCCGAACGATGTGCAGAAATCCACGCGCCTTCGGCTTTTCCGGAGCTAGTCTTGCGGCCAGCCCTGAACCGGAGGTGAGAGCGCTCATCGTGCCATATCCCTTGTTTGCTCCTCCGGCCTCAACTGCAGCCGCTCGTGCTGCCGCAATTCTCGCACTTGTAGCAGGCGCCGTTCGGCACCATGAGCATGCCGCACTCGGAACACGTCGGTGCACCCTCGTGCGTGTCACGCGGCTTCATCTGCTCCGGCACCCACTTTGTCCCGCTGGAAGGCAAGACTGCTGGAGACACTGCCATGGCAGGGGCGTGCGCTGCGCCTGCACTCTCTCCATTCAACTTCAGATAGTCGGCCGAAATGAATCGTCCGCCGAGCCACCGCGCTAGATAATCCAGCACCGAAGAAACAAAGCGAATGTTCGGATTCGCCGTAATGCCTGATGGCTCAAACCGCGTGTTCACGAGTTTGTCCACGAACACCTTGAGTGGCACACCATATTGCAAACCGAGCGACACAGTCAGCGCGAGTCCATCCATCACTCCGGAAAGCGTCGAGCCTTCTTTGGACATCTTGATGAATATTTCGCCGGGCCTGCCGTCTCCGTACATGCCCACGGTGATGTAGCCTTCGTGTCCGCCCACGCTGAACTTATGCGTGACCGATGCGCGCTCCACCGGCATCTTTTCGCGCACCGCGCGAGCGAAGAGTTCGCGTTGCATCGGTTCGGTTGTCGCTGCGGGTTCCGGTTTCTTTTCTTCCTTGGCTCCGCCGGCATTGAGCGGCTGCGAGCGCTTGGAATTGTCCCGGTAAATCGCCACGGACTTCAGCCCCAGCTTCCAGGATTCGATGTAAGCATTGCTGATGTCCTCGACGGTCGATTCCTCGGGCATATTGATGGTCTTCGAGATCGCTCCGGAAAGGAACGGCTGCGCCGCTGCCATCATCTTCACGTGCCCGGTCCAGTTGATCGAGCGCCCGCCGCCCAGGGGCGCGAGCGAGCAATCGAATACCGGCAGATCCTCGGCCCTCAGGTATGGCGCGCCCTCGATCTTTCCATTCTTGTCGATATAGGAAACGATTTCGCTCGTCTGCTCCGGCGAATAGTGCAACCGCATCAGCGCTTGCGGCACGGTATTGTTCACGATCTTGATCAGGCCGCCGCCGACCAGTTTCTTGTGCTTTACCAGCGCCAGGTCTGGTTCGATTCCCGTGGTGTCGCAATCCATCATGAAACCGATTGTGCCTGTCGGCGCCAGCACGGTTACTTGCGAGTTCTTGTAGCCGAACTTCTCACCGAGCTGCAGCGCGTTATCCCACGATTCCTGCGCCGCCATGAACAATTCCGTCTGCACGTGCTCCGGCTTGATGCCGCGCATGGCGTCGCGGTGCATTCGGATTACATCGAGCATCGGTTCGCGATTCACTTCATAACCGGGGAAAGCGCCCATGTTTTCTGCGACGCGCGACGACTGCGCGTACGCTTCGCCGCACATCAGCGCCGTGATGGCTCCCGCCATGTCGCGGCCTTCGTCCGAGTCGTAAGGCAGAGCCAGCGACATTAGCAACGCGCCGAGATTGGCGTAACCCAGGCCGAGCGGCCGGAACTCGTGAGAATTCTTTGCAATTCTGTCGGTAGGATAACTGGCGTTGTCCACCAGAATTTCCTGCGCCGTAATGGTCACGTCCACGGCGTGCTTGAACGCCGTTACGTCGAACTGCCCGTTGGAGCCGAGAAACTTCATGAGGTTGAGCGAAGCCAGGTTGCACGCCGTATCATCCAAGAACATGTATTCCGAGCAGGGATTCGAGGCATTGATGCGCGCCGTGTTCTTCGAGGTGTGCCAACGGTTGATGGTCGTGTCGTACTGCATCCCCGGATCGCCGCAATGCCAGGTTGAATCCGAAATCTTCAACATCAAATCGCGCGCGCGCATTTTATCCGCGGGCTGTCCATCGATGACGTTCTTCGTCCACCAATCCTTGTCTTCCACGACCGCGCGCATGAATTCATCCGTCACGCGCACGGAATGGTTGGCATTCTGGAAGAAAATCGAAGCATAGGCGTCGCCGTCAATCCCAGCGTCATAGCCTTGTTCGATCAGCACCTGCGCTTTGCGCTCTTCCTTCATCTTGCATTCGATAAATTCGACGATGTCCGGATGATCGATATTGAGGATCACCATTTTGGCCGCGCGCCGCGTTTTGCCGCCGCTCTTGATCACGCCCGCAAACGCGTCGAAGCCCTTCATGAAGCTCACTGGCCCTGAGGCGATGCCGCCGCCGGAAAGTGTTTCCTTGCTTCCGCGCAGCGACGAAAAATTCGTGCCCGTTCCGGAGCCCCACTTGAACAGCATCCCCTCGGTCCGCGTCAGGCCCATGATCGATTCCATGTTGTCGTGCACGGAATTGATGAAGCATGCCGAGCACTGCGGCTTCGGCTGCACGCCTACGTTGAACCACACGGGCGAATTGAACGCCATCTTTTGTTCGACCAGCAGATGCGTGAGCTCGTCGCGGAACGCATCACGCGATGCGTTGGAGGCGAAGTAACCGCCCTCCTGACCCCAGCGCACAATCGTGTTCACCACCCGGCTGATCAATTGGCGCACTGATCCTTCGCGCTCTTTCGATCCCGGCTTCCCGTGAAAATATTTGCTGGTGACGATGTTCGTGGCCGTCTGCGACCAGCCCTTCGGCACTTCGACGTCTTCCTGGCGGAAAATCGTCACGCCCTTTTCGTTTCCGATTAGGGCGGTGCGCTTCTCCCATTCCACGGCGTCGAACGGAGAGATCTTTCCGTCCGTGAAATACCGTTCAAAAGGGAGGCCCTTGTGCGCTCCCGTATTCTCCGGACTCCTGTCCGTGATCGGGGAATTCCCAGTCAGTGATTGTTTCACCGTAGCCATCCCGTTCCTCCGCAACCTCGGGCTCCCACTCGTCGCGGGGAACCCCTTTATTTTACTCCTCTGCGTCCCGCAGCGTGCTGGGTGGACCCTGAAGGTCACCACAGATTAAATCCAAGCGTCCAGACACCGGACTGGAGAAAAAGGTGACCGCTGAGCAGCCGACCTTTCTATCGACCGCCTCGCGGCCTAATGCAAAAATCAGTACGAAACGCCAATGCTCTGCCGCTGGCCGGTGGGTTCACTCAGCCTCACAGCAAATCCGCGCCTGAAATGCGGGCGCGGAGCCAATACTTCGCGCTCGATTTTTTGTTTAGAACCCGGGCTGGCCTCGTGGAGTCATTACGGACCGATTGCACAACCTCGACTCAGCCCGCCTGGCGCTACCACGTCCCCCGAATCTGGAATCGCAGTATCAACGTCCGCGAATTCCGTGTCAAGAGAAAAACGCAAAATGTGGTTGACGTTTTCGTACCGCGTCTATTTGTAGTGGTACCCTTTCCGAACACCTTTCCGGCTGACTGTGCCTTTGCTGCGCTTGCATCACGCGCTACACTGTCAGCATCTAACCCCCCATGAAGCGCGCGACCCTTATCCTCTCGCTCTTTTTTCTTTCCGCTGCACCTGCGCGTCTCGTCGCTCAGACTCTGGCGGAAGTCTCCACGCCGTCTGTCATGCGCTCAGCTTACGGCGAAAAGCTGCGCATAGCGGGCATCCCTAATTCTGGAAAAATCAATGATCGTCTCTATCGCGGCGCACAGCCCAGAGATCCGGGCATGCTCGAGCTGAAAAAACTCGGCATCACTACCATTGTCGACCTCCGCGACGAAGACCCTGTAAAAACCGGCTGGGAAGAAAAAAGAGCGGAATCTCTGGGGATTCGCTTCGTGCACCTCCCGGTCAGTGGATGGACGCCGCCCACAAACGCCCAGATCGCTCAGTTTCTTTTGATTTTCCGCGACAACCCCCAGGATAAGGTCTTTGTGCATTGCCGCTACGGCGAGGACCGCACCGGCGTTTTTATCGCCACCTACCGCATGACCTTCGAGAAGTTGCCGGCGGACCAAGCTCTGAAGGAAATGTACTATTTCGGATTCAACGGTTTCTGGCATCCCTCGATGGCTGCTTTTGTGCGGGATTTTCCTGCGCGCCTGACGGCCGCTCCTGCCTTTGCGGCGTTCAAGAACAAGCAGTGAACCTCGATTGTTGTTCTCCATCCCGCTGAGGGTCAGCACTCGTAGCGCTTGCTTCTCTTTTGCAGGAACACTTTCCGCGAACTTTCTCCGCGGGCAGCAGGATACTTCGCCACGCACAAAAATCGCGGTCTGCCTCTAGGCATCTTCCGGTTTTGCAAATTAAAGTCTTCTTATTTGGGCCTCTTGCTCTAGTACCTTCGTACCCTTCCCATCAGGACGCTTGCTTCATTTAATAGAACAACCCCCTTCGATATCCTCCCTAAAGCTCGGCAAGATCAGTCTGAGGGAAAGGCCACCATGCAAGTAGGCCGCTATCAAGTTATCGACGTCATCGGCGCAGGCGCCAACAGCAAGGTCGTGCGCGCGCACGATCCGATGATCGGTCGAATTGTCGCCATCAAGCTCTTCTCTCCTGCGCTGGCACAGGGCGCGGGCCGCGACCGCTTCCTCCAAGAAGCCCGCGTTGTAGGCCAGCTTTCACATCCTTGCGTCGTCACATTACACGACATGGGGATCGACGAACCGACGCAAACGCCCTATCTCGTAATGGAGTTCCTGGAGGGGCAGCCTCTCGACAAAATCCTCTCCAAAGGAAGCGTCCCCCTCCCGCGCGCTTGCGCCTGGACCGGGGAGATCTCCTCAGCTCTCCACTTGGCCCACCGCAGAGGCGTAATTCACGGCGACATCAAGCCCGCGAACATTCTGATTCTCGATGATGGCCGCGTGAAGCTGACGGACTTCGGCATGGCGCGTCTCGCCAGCCATGATAAGAAGGACACTCCGCTGCTCGGCACGCCGGCTTACTGGTGCCCCGAACAGATCCTGGGGCGGCCTCAGGACGCGCGTTCCGATATTTTCTCTCTTGGCGTCGTTCTGTACGAGCTGGTCACAGGAAAGCGCCCCTTCGATTCCGATTCGCTGCAGGGGATCTGCACGCGAGTTCTTTCTTCTAAACCGCTTCCAGTCTCCCAGGCAAATCCATCGGTTCCGACGGGATTCGACACGATTGTGGCGCGGTGTCTGGAAAAAGACCCTGCTCACCGCTATCAGTCCGTGGATCAGCTGGCTGCCGAACTGTACCCGCTGGCCCGACGCAAGGCCGTGGCGCCGGTGCAACCACAGCACACCAGCTTTCGTGAGCGTGCCACTCGCCTGCTGCGCTCCGCATGAGTCCCACACTCAAGACGGGCCGCTATCAAATCATCGAGACTCTGGGGTGTGGCGCGACCAGCCGGGTCGACAAGGCGCGCGATACTCTCATCGGCCGCACCGTTGCAATAAAGTCATTTCTCCAGGGCTTTGGAAGGAATAGCGAGGAACACTTCCTTCGCGAAGCGCAAACCATCGGGCGTCTCTCGCACAACTCCATCACCAAGCTCTACGACGTCAGCACCGATGCCGACGGCACGCCTTTTCTTGTGATGGAATTCGTTTCGGGGAAAAGTCTGGAGCAATTGCTGGCGCATTCTCCGATCTCTTTTGGGAATGCAGCGGTCTGGGCCGCCGATATCGCTTCCGCCCTCTCCTATGCACATCAGGCGGGAATCATTCACGGCGACGTCAAGCCCAGCAACATTCGCGTCACCGAAGACGACAAAGTGAAGCTCGTTGACTTTGGCGTCGCACGGTTTGCTTCTCAAGTTTCCGGCTCCGACCGCGTGCTGGGCACGCCCGCTTATCTCTCCCCTGAACAGATCGAAGGCGGGAAGCAGGATGGCCGCTCCGATCTCTTTTCGCTGGGAATCGTGTTGTACGAGATGATCACGGGAGTCCGTCCGTTCGCAGGAAACTCTCTTGGAGACGTGTGCGCACAAATTCTTACCGTGAATCCCGTCCCGCCGTCCAAGCGCAATCCATCTGTTCCTGCCGCCTTCGACCGAATCGTCGCACGGTGCCTTGCCAAGAACCCCAATGACCGCTACCAATCCGGCAACGATCTCGCGCGCGCTCTTTATCTGGTCGCACGAGCCGGTGCGCAGCTTTCTCCGCAACCGAAACAGCCATACTGGTTCATGCGCACGGCTCATCCACGGGACCTCTTGGCCATCGCGTCGGCAGTTTTGCTGCTCGCCGGCGGTGTGACAGCCGCAGGCTCTCTGCGCGATTGGGTTCAGACTCGGTCCATGCCCGCCGTGGCCTCTATCCCCGCGAAGCCTTCGGAAGGTTTGGTGATTACGAAGCACTCCCGAATTTCCCCGACTCCAAATGCCCCCGTCCCAGCCGAGGGTGCCCCGCCGAAATCGGTTCTTAAAGCCCCCGCCAAGAAGCGCGCGTCCGCGGCAGTGCTTCAGCAGGAGCGCGAGGTTTCGAATACGAATACACCTCCAGATCGCTCTCCGCTGCCATAACCCGATACTCTCCGTGCACAGAAGACGCTCGACGCATTTGAGGAAATGCGGATCACGCCTGACCGAATTCGCGCCGGTAGCCCATCCACTCCTGCTTCAGATTTGCCAACAAATCTTGGAAGGCTTTCTGCGCGTGCAACGACTTCAACAATGGATCATCTCGAAACGCGGGGTAGTTGGGTAACCCTAGTGCTCCGGCCCGGCGGAGCAAGGCAATGGCTTTTGCTGGTTTATCGATCAACGCGTACGAAGCGGCCGCCGTATGCCACAAGTGGTGAGTATGCAGAAAGGCTTTGGCCGGCTGGAGCGACTTGCGCGCGAACGCTTCGGCCTTCTTTCGCTCTCCTCGCTGCGCCCACAGCACCGCTTCACAGCTGGTCAGCCAGGGATCGTTCGCGAGCACCTGCCGCGCGAGTTTTATTCTTTCTTCCGCCTCCTCCAGCCGGCCTTCATACAAAGCCACGCCCGGAGAAAATCCGTTCCCCCAGATGTGTGTCGGATCCACGCTCAGCGCGCGAGCATTGTATTCTCGAGCTTCCGCGTAATCGCAGCGGTACATCGCGCATTGCCCGATGAATACAAGCGTGAATGCGTCGTCCGGCTGCGCTGCCAGGGCTTCCATCAGGCCCGCCCGCGCATCTTCATGCAGTCCGAGATGTAACAAGATCAGGCATTGCCAGATTCGAGCGGCGTGGCAGCCAGGATTGATGTGCAGGGCCTCCCGAAGCGCGCGCAGAGCTGGCCGGTTCTTGAATTTCTCCGCGGGCGTCCACAACAAGCGGCCCCGGGCACAATGAGCTTCCGCGTTGTGGCGGTCCAGCGACAAGGCCTTTCGAATCGCCTCGCTGGCGCGCTTGAGCCAGCGCGGATGTGGCTCCTGCGTCGTTCCAATCAGGACGCAGGCTTCCGCCAACCTGGCCCAAGCATCGGCAAATTTGGGATCGAGTTGCACGGCCTGTTCAAGCATTTCAATCGCTGTCCGCGTATCCCACCTGTTGAGCCGTGCCAGGCGTTCTGCTGCACGCAGGAAAAGTTCGTACGCGTGGGGATTCGAGGTTGGAGGTGCTTCGGCTTTCTTGTCGACAGGATCGTGGTGCATGCCCAAAGCATTCCTGAGACCCGCGGCCATTTCGTCCTGGAGAGAGAACAGTTCGTGCACCTGTGCGTCATGCTTCGCGGAGTAAAGCGTGTTTTCCTCGCTCGCGTTCCACAGTTGAATGTGCACCCGCAATCGTGTGCCGGACTTCTGAATGCTGCCCTGGGCAACAATCTGCACATTTAGCTCGCGAGCCGCGCGCTGGGGATCGAGTGTCTGTTTCGCGAATCTTTCGACGGTGCTCGTTGGCCGGACCAGAAGATTTCCGCCCGCGCCGAGAGCGTGTATCAGCGCGTCCGCCAGTGCTACTCCCAAGTATTCATCCTCGGCGTTAGGCGTCAGCAGCTTGAAGGGCAAGACTGCTATCGCACGCTTTCCAGCAACTCCTGTGGGGAGCCTGCCGCCCATTTCCTGTGCCCGCAATAGATTTTTCAGATCGAGCTGCAACTCCCGCGCGGACTGATAGCGTTCTGTCCGTTGCTTATCAAGGAGCTTGCCAATAAGAGCTTCAAGGCCTGTGGGAATGGTTTTCGAATCGAGACTGGGGGGTCTGGTTTTCTCGTCTAAAATCTGCGCGATTAGTTCCGGAACGCTCGTGCCGGCAAAGGGGCGCCTGGCAGTGAGCATTTCGTACAAAATCACACCGAGCGAGAAGAGGTCAGCGCGTCCATCGGGCGGCTCGCGGCGCAATTGTTCCGGAGCCATATAAGCCAAGGTTCCCGCGAGTCGTGATCCGGGGACCCAATCTACGGTGCTGCCCGCCTGTGTGGTCGTGAGTACAGCTTCCGCTGTGCGCCGTGCAATCCCGAAATCCAGCAATTTGATGCGGTCGTCCACTTGGACAACGATGTTCTCCGGCTTGACGTCTCCGTGGACGACCCCATGCGCATGTGCGGCTTCCAAGGCCTCGGCTATTTGTGTGGCAAACCGCATCGACCGGCGCGCTTCGAAGGCTCCTTCTTGCAAAAGCGCGCGCAGCGTCCTGCCGACCACGAGTTCCATGGCGATAAAGAGGCCGCCGCCATATTCACCGACTTCATAAATAGTCGTTACTCCCGGGTGGTTTAACGATGCAGCGGCGCGGGCTTCCGCGAGGATCATTTCTCGCTGATCGTCGCTCTGTGCGTACTCCTGCGAAAGCACTTTCAACGCAACAGTTCGCTCGAGGCGGGTGTCCATGGCTCGATACACCACACCCATGCCGCCACGTCCGAGCTCTGTTTCAATGCGGTAATGAGCGATTTGCGTGCCAAGCATGCGTATTTCGGTAAGGTCTGCGAAGTGTTCCCGCATCGTATGGCAGGGCTTTCATGTAGTCAACCTAAACAGCATCCCGCAAGAAACTTCGCATGAAAGATGCGGGCTGGAAGAGACCCTGAATACGCATGGGCGCTGAGGTCGTGGCAGAAGCGTGCTAGAGGATGATTGTTGCGAAAGAAGTGGAGGGGCCCGAATTCTCTCTATTCACGTCTAGTCGCGATATTCCGACTAGTTTTGGTTAGAAAATACTCGTGTGCTATTCGTAGCGAAGGGCCTCGACAGGATCCAGTTTGGCGGCCTTCATCGCCGGCCATACGCCAAAGATCAAGCCGATGCTCACGCTGACAACGATGCCGGTTGCTGCGGCCCAGATCGGCACGCTGCCCGGCCATTTCAGACTCAGGCGCACCAAAATCACCAAGCCATTCACGAGGACGAGGGCGATCACGCCGCCGGCGCCGGTAAGCGTCATGGCCTCGAGCAGGAATTGCCAGGTGATGTCACCGCTCTTGGCGCCGATGGCTTTGCGGATGCCGATCTCGCGCGTGCGCTCCGTCACACTAACGAGCATGATGTTCATAACGCCTACGCCGCCGATCAGAAGGCCGATTCCGCTCAAGACGACTGTGGCGAGAGCAACCATGCCGAGGATGCTGTGGAACTGCTCAATTTCCTGCTGAGAGGTATTGATAGAGAAGTTGTTTTTCCCGATGTAGGGAACGTTGCGGCGGCGCCGGAGCACTTCTGTTGCCTGGTCCACGGCTTGATCAAGTTGGTTCGGATAAGCCTGGAAGCGGATCTGATTTTCGTAAGCGCCGGGATAAATTTTGTGGAAGGTGTTGTAGGGAATCAGGACGCGGCGGTCTTCGTCGTCCATTCCGAACATGCCCTTCGGTTTTTCCACGACGCCAATCACGCGAAACGGCGAGCCATCGATCATCACGTCTTTTCCGACCGGCGAGCCTTCGGGAAATAATACCGGCGCGGCGTTTTCGCCGAGCATCACCACTTTTTCGCGGTGCAGATCATCGCCTTCACTGATAAATCGGCCGTCCAGCGTCGCGGCATTCGCGTAGACCTGGCCGAAATTCGGCTGCACGCCACGGAAATCAATGGAGGTTACTTCACCGGCTTTTGTGCGGACCTTGTGGTCTTGCTCCCACCAGGTGAGGAAGACCGTGACATCCTTCACCGCGGGGCAGCGCTCTTGAATGGCCACTGCGTCTTCAAGCGTAAGAGGCTTGCGTTCGCGCTCGTCCTTGGGGCGGCGGCCGTTGTGCGGGCCTTGCTCGAAGCGCGAGACAAAAGCGGTGTCCGCGCCGTACTGCTTGATGTTCTCCTGAACTTGCGCGTCGAAGCCGGTAATCAGAGCGGCCACCAACATGATCACGCTGACACCGAGCACTACGCCGAACACGGTCAGAAAGCTGCGCAGCTTGTGCGCGCGGAGGGTGTCCATTGCTTGCTTCAGGTTTTCGCCGTGTTGCTGTGCCATTGTTGTTTTCTGTGATCCGGCGCCGTGCGGCCGGAGTCAACGCTCCTCAGCCGTCCGCCCGCAGCGCTTCGATCGGGTCAAGTTTTGCCGCGCGCGTGGCGGGATAAATTCCGAAAAAGAGGCCGACTGCCGTGGAAACACTGAGCGAGAGAATAACGGCGCTCATCGGCGTGCGCATGGGAATCGACGTGGCGGCGCGAGCTGCGGCAACCACGGCATACGCCAGCACAATTCCGGTCAGTCCACCGGTCGCGGCCAGGACAGCGGATTCGGTTACGAATTGCAGCAAAATGTGTTTCTTTTTTGCGCCAAGCGAGCGGCGCAAACCGATCTCGCGAGTGCGTTCGGTGACGCTGGCGAGCATGATGTTCATGATGACGATACCGCCGACCACGAGGAATATGGCGGTGAGGCCAACGGCGACCATGAAGATGTTTCCCGTCAGTTGTTTAAAGAGGCCCATGATGGAATCAGAGCCGATGATTCCGAAGCTGTCCGCGGAGTCCCAGGATTGATGGCGCCAGGCGCGCAATAGCATGCGCGCTTCGTCTTCGGACGAGGTCATCATTTCGGCGCTGCCTGCTTGTATGAAAAGCGTGAGGGAATCCCTCTGGTTGCCCCATTCCTTGGAATATGTGCCGAGGGGGACATACAGAAAGCGGTCCTGGGACTGACCGAAAGCGCTTCCGATAACCGCCGCTACGCCGACAACCGTGTAACTGTGAGAGCCCGCGCGAATTGTTTTGCCGATGGGGTCGACGTTATAGAAGAATTTTCTTACCAGATCCGCGCCAATGAAGGCTACCGGCGAGTGATGCGTTTCATCCGCTTCGGTAAGGAATCTGCCCGAGCCCACGGCAATGTTGCGAACGTCGGAATAGTTGGGCGTAACTCCCTGGACGTTTACATCCTCGAGGAGTTCGTTGCCGGAGCGAACGTCGGAGGAGGTCCCCAGGACGGCGGCGATCTGCCGGGTGGTATGCATGCCTTCTTTTAGCTTGCCGAACTCGTCCATGGTGACAAGCGGGCGTTTTTGCGCCTTGATCCAAGCGTCCTGGCTGGTGATGATGCCGAAACGCGTTAGGACAAAGACGTCGGCGCCCAGGTTGGCGGCCTTGTCCGCAACGTAGACAGTGAGGCCGTTGACGACGCTCATGACTGCGACGAGGGTGGTTACGGCCAGGATAACGCCCAGTAGAGTCAAGAAGCTGCGCAGTTTGTGGGCACGCAGGGCATCAAGAGACAACTTGAGCGTCTCGAATATGGTTACCGCAGCGCTGCGGAATCTTGCCACCGTCAAAGGCCGTCTGGCCGTAGAGGGGACCACCCGCGAGAAGCCAGTCAATCGTTCGATAGGAGCTACGCCCAACCAGACCTCCGCGTGCTTTGCTTAAGGTAATACGGGAATAGGAGTCGAATCGTTCCCGTATATATATAGACGGCGGATAGAGCCCTTTGCTTTCAGTGAAACTGGGTGTACTGTGCGCCTTACTCTATTTTAGCGGGTTTCCGTTCCAAATGCTTGGAAACTGTAGCCAGGATGGAAACCCTAGCCGGGAGGCTGTATGCGCCGTATCTCTATTTATTTTGTGGGACTTACACTCCTTGCCTTGACGATTGGGAGCACCTGCCGCGCCCAAGACAAGCCTTCGGATAAGGTGGCGTCGGCTGCCGCAGAACCCACGTCTGGGGCGCGCGCCGAGTTCCTGGATAGGCTGGAATTCTACGAGCAGCGCTTTGTCAGCCTGGCCCAAGCCGTGCCCGCCGAGAAATACACGTGGCGTCCCGGCGAGGGGGTGCGCTCCATTAGCGAGGTCTATCTACACGTTGCGGCTGCCAATTTCAACCTGCCTCACCTCATCGGCACAGAGCCGCCCGCGGGGTTTGAGGTGCGTGGGTTCGAAAAATCCACGACGGACAAGGCCAAGATTATCCAAACCCTGAAAGACTCCTTCGCCCACTATCGCCGGGCGGTCCTCAGCTTAAACGAGGCAGATGTTGAGAAAACGGTGAAGCTGTTTGGAAAGGATCGTACCTATCGCTACGTCTTCCTCTTCTGCACGGGACACCTGGGGGAGCACCTCGGCCAATCGATCGCTTACGCACGAAACAATGGCATAGTGCCACCGTGGACGGAAGAACAGCAGCAACAGCAAAAACAAGCTCAAAAACCGAAGCCATAGAAGTTGCGTACAGCTTTCCAAAGCTCTTGACGGCCCTCAGTGGACAGTACCATTGCATGATTGGAAAGCAACAATTGCCCGCGCCCGGGAATCAAATTTAAGATATGTGTTGGCGGCCTTTTGCCGCTAGCCACGATGCGTGTGCGACAAATTACTCTCGTTGCCGGACTGTTCCCGGCACTCGCGGCCATCACTCTGGCTCAGGACTCCGCCGAGCCGCGCCCGCCCCAAACGGAAACAGAAAAAGCAGCTTTGCTCGACTTGGTGCTCGCCAATCAGAAAAAGAGCGACAAAGCGATGAACCTATACGAGCGCGTCGAGAGAGTGGAGGCGCGCAAGGGCGCTGGCGATCCCCTGACTGGAGAAATCAAAGTTTCGCGCGTCGTCCCTGCAGGCACCGGCATCGACCATATTCCGATTGGCCCAGACGGCAAACCCGCGGATCCTAACGCGTATCACACGGAACTCCTGAAGCTCGAGCATGCGCTTTCCTGGGCCGCAGATGATGGACACGCGCAGCACGACGCGTACGAGAAAATCGCAAAAAAACAGAAGGAACGCGACGAGCTGATTGATGCGACTCGGACTGCATTCCTGTACACCTTCGTCTCAACCGAGACCCGCGGCGAACGCACACTGTTCAAGTACAGACTGGAGCCGAATCCGGCCTACAAGTCCACATCCCGGGCTATGTCCATTTTCGCGAAGGTCCGAGGTTTTGTGTGGATCGATCCAGTCGCCGGGGAACTGGCACGCATCGAAGGTGAAGTCACGGAGGACATCAGTTTGGGGTTGTTCCTCGCCAAAATATACAAAGGAAGCCATTTCATGCAGGAACGGTATGAAATGAAACCGGGTCTATGGATGCCTTCCTTCGCCCAGTATGATTTCGACGGCAGAAAACTTTTTAGCTCCATCTCCGTTCACGAACGCACTTTTTACAGTCAATATCACCGCATTGGACCACCCAGGGAGGCACTGGCCATAATTCGTGCCGAATTAGGCAAGCCCCCGTCCACGCTTTCGGAACCCTGAAACTTTGTCCTGTATAATTGTTTAAGGTACTAGAACTAGCCTTGACCCGAGCAGGAATGGGAGGCTCAATGGCCCGATTGTCCATTCAATGGAGTGTTCTCGCTCTCTGTGGAGTCCTGACCAGCTCCCTGTGTTCTGCGCAGACCGCTGCGCCAGCTGGTTCTCAGAATCCAAATGCGACGCCGGCCGCTTCGCCGGCACAGTCGAAAGATTCTAGTTCAGCAGTGCCCGCAGACGCCAAAAAGTCAAAAAAGGTTTGGACGAACGAGGACGTCGGCGGCTTGAACGGCCCAGTTTCTGTCGTCGGCAATTCGAAAGAGGCGGGGAAACCTGGCACGACTTCGAAAGCGGACGCACAGTACATCGCGAATTTGCGGAAGCAGCTCGAAAAGCTGCATTCGCAGCTGGATGACACGGACAAGCAACTCGCTGATCTCAAGGACTTTAGCGCGGGGAAGGCACCCGCGACTTCAGGCGGGTACCAGCTTAATAAAGGCTACAACCGCGTGCCCGTGGACCAGCAAATCACAAGCCTCACTGACAAGAAGAAGCAACTGGAAGGCAAGATTGACGCGCTGCTGGATGAAGCACGGAAAAAAGGCGTGCAGCCCGGCGACCTACGTTGAGTGCGTGTGCGATTTGAGAGCAAATCGGGCCAGCTTAGCTAATCTCTTCGACAAGCGTTCCGCACCGCTGTAAAATTCGTAGGCCCGATGGGTGCGGGTACGCATGAACCGCGGCTGGCATACCTGCCGAATCCTCTGTCTGCTCCTGGTTGCGATTGTTGCGATGGGGCTTGCTTCGTCCGCCTCTACTTCACACGGCGGGGAAAAAAACGCCTTCGATCTCGCTGGGAATCCTGTCGATCCCTTCAGGATGGCGGCCGGGAAAGTTGTCGTGCTGGTGTTTGTAAGAACGGATTGCCCGGTTTCGAATCGCTACGCGCCTACAATCCAGAAGTTGAGCGTCGCGCATGAGGGTAAGGCCTTGTTCTGGCTCGTTTATCCGAGCAAATCGGAATCCGCAGAAGCCATCCGCACACATGATCGCGAGTATGGTTACAAGATTCCAGCCCTGCGCGATCCGCAACACACGCTTGTAAAAGAAAGCCAGGCGCAAATCACGCCTGAGGCGGCGGTGTTCGATGGCAAGGGGCACCTCGTCTATCACGGCCGCATCGACAATCTCTACCAGGAGATTGGCCGAACGCGGACAGTCGCTACGACGCACGAGTTGGAAGACGCCATCGAAGCTGCACTCAGCGGCAAGAGCCTGGCTGCCAGGTCGACTCATGCCGTGGGATGTTATATTTCGGACCTGGAATGAAATCCAGGTTTCACGCCCTTTCTGGATTTTCTGTTTTGCTGGCCCTTTCTCTTGCCGCGGTTGCGGCGCGTCAAGCCGAGAGCGCTCGCAAAGTTTCATCCCGCCCCGCGGATTCGAAAACGCAGGTGACTTTTAACCGCGATATCGCCCCTATTATTTTTCGCAACTGCTCGCAATGTCACCACCCCGGCGAGGCGGGCCCTTTCCCGCTGCTGACCTACGCGGACGTAAAGTCGCACGGAAGGCAGATTGCTTTCGTCACGCAGAGACGCATCATGCCGCCGTGGCTTCCGGATCCGGGCGAATTGAAATTTGCGGACGAGCTGCGTCTGTCTGAAGAGCAAATTGCGATGATTAAGACCTGGGTGGACCAGGGCGAGATCGAAGGCAATCCCTCTGACCTTCCTCCTCGGCCCACTTTTGCAGCAGGCTGGGAGCTCGGAAAACCGGACGTGATCGTGAGGGCCGATAAGCCGTATTTGCTTCCGGCGAGCGGAACTGATTCCTATTGGAATTTTGTGTTTCGAACGCCCGTGCGTCGATCGCGATGGTTAAAGGCGATTGAAATCCGGCCGGGCGACAAGCGGCTCGTGCACCATGCGAATGTGTTGGTGGACCGCGAAGAGTCTGGGCGGCGTCTTGAAAAAGAGCCAGGCGCCGGTTTTGGCGGAATGGAACTCATCATCGAATCGGAGGCATTCGATCCGGACAGCCATTTTCTTTTCTGGAAGCCTGGCTCGCCGCCTTATGTGGAGCCGGACGGCATGGCGCTTCGACTGGACAAAACTACCGACCTGATTCTAAACACGCATCTTCAGCCGTCCGGAAAGCCGGAGCTTATTCAGCCGACGCTCGGTCTCTATTTCACGGACAAACCCGCGACGATGCATCCCATATTGTTGCAGCTCGAGAACGATCGCAGGCTGGACATTCCTCCGGGTGACAAAAATTTCGTAGTCTCCGATGATTTCGTACTGCCCGTCGAAGCCAGCGTGCTGGCCATCTATCCGCACGCGCACTACCTGGGAAAAGACTTGCAGGCGTTTGCAACGCTTCCCGATGGAACTGGAAAGCCGCTAATCCACATCAGCAGCTGGGATCTAAATTGGCAAGCCGTCTATCGTTATGCGACACCGGTGGACCTGCCGGCGGGAACGAAGATCTCGATGCGGTTTGCCTACGACAACTCGACCGACAACATCCGGAATCCCAATCAGCCACCGAAGCGCGTTGTAGCGGGCAACCGTGCCGTCGATGAGATGGCGCATTTGTGGCTGCAGGTTCTTCCGCACGAAACTTCGGACAGCGCGAGCAATGCGCTGGCGCAGATTCAGGAAGCACTGGCACTGCACCACATTCAAAATGACCCGGAGGATTTCGAAGCGCACTACAACCTTGGGGCTCTCCTTCAAATGAAAGGAGAGGGGGCCGGGGCGGTGGCGCAATTCACGGAAGCAGTGGGCATTCGCCCGGACGATCCCAATGCCAACAACGCGCTGGGGGCCGTGCTTCTGGCGGGCGGCCAGGTCGACGACGCTATCCCGCATCTAAGCAAGGCGCTAAAAATCCGGCCGGATTACTTCGATGCGCACTACAACCTCGGCAACGCTCTTGCCGCGCAGGGCAATTTTGAGGGGGCTCTTTCACATTTCCGCGCTGCGGTTCGATTGAATCCCCAGGACGCGGGCGCCGAAGCAAATCTTGGAAGCGCGCTGGCAGAGACAGGAAACATCAAAGAGGCGCGGCTGCATTTTGAGCGCGCCTTGCAAATCGATCCAAAGAACGAACTCGCCCGGGAAAACCTCGAGCAATTGAATCGCAACGCGCAGGGCCGTCCAAACTAGCCTGCGAGATTGCAGGCAGCGAACTCGCCCGGGGTCCCAAAAGCGAGCCAACTCTTCCGTTAACTCTCGCCGTCAAAGGAAGCAAGCTGGTATTATTTTTTTGGCGTTTGAGGCATTTCGCGCGGGCCGCGCAACTTTCACTCCGCGAAGGTGTTTCGTGAACACAGCGATCGCCGAAATCATGAAACGCGTTCTGACGGGCTTTATGCGCCGCTGCTCGATTCTCGCTCTACTTAGCTTGGGTCTGGCGTTCTCTGCCGCCACGAGCGGGAGCTCGCACAGCCTTTCCCCAAAGGACCGGGAGCAAGTTTTTGAAAAGGTTTGGAAAGATATCGATGAGCATTACTACGATCCTGAATTTGGCGGCGTGAACTGGCAAGAAATTCACAAGCGCTACCTGCCGCTGGTCCAGGCGGCAAAAAATGACAAGGACTTTTACTCCATCCTGGACCGCATGACCGCGGAACTTCACGACGCACACACGCGCTTCAGTTCGCCGGAGCAATGGAAGAATCACGAGAAGCACCAAGGAGTAAGCATCGGTTTCCGGCCCGGCTACGTGGACGGCAAGATCGTCGTACTCGAGTTGATCCCCGGGAGTAACGCCGCCCACGTTGGAATTGAACCGGGCATGATGGTGACGGCGCTGGATGGTCAGCCGATTGCCGACCAGCTTTCCGCCGCCGAAAAAAAAGTGCTGCCTTCTTCCTCCGAGCGCATCACCAAGCTTCGCGTCCTCGCAAATGTATTTGCAGGTCCGCTCGAAACTCCTTTCGCTGCCACTTTCCAGCGCGGCGATGGTTACGTGTTCGAAGCCAAGTTCGCCCGACAAATCCTTTCCAACGCACCACATGTTACGGCAGCAAAGTTGCCGTCTGGCTATGGATATCTACGGTTCGATGAGTTCCATCCCGCACTGGTCAAGGACTTCAAAGCTGCTCTAGAGAATCTACGCACCACGCCCGGTCTGGTTTTGGATCTGCGCAGGAACCGCGGCGGGGTCGGAGCTACCCTCGAGGCGATGGCGGGATTCTTCCTTGGCAGCAAAACGCTATTTGAAAGGAGAATGACCCGGAAGCAGGTCACAGTCTCCGCGCGCGACGGCCACCACACCGAAGAGATGCAAGTTTTTGTGGGCAAAAAGGGAGGGCAAATCTACGCCGGACCCATGGTCATTCTGGTGAGCGAATATTCTGCGAGCGCGACGGAAGTGTTTGCCGCGGGGATGCAAGATTCTGGGCGCGCTACGCTCGTCGGCAGCCAATCGTGCGGCTGCGTGCTGGGAATCACGCATGACAGAGTCATGAAAGGTGGCGGGGTGCTGGAACTCAGCGAGATCCTTTGGTTCTCACCAAAGGACCGCAAGCTTGAAGGCGAGGGAGTTATTCCGGATAGAGTGGCCGTTCTGACGATTGCTTCACTGCAAGAGAAGCGTGATCCGGTTCTCGATGAGGGCGTGCGAGTTCTGAGAGAAATGTCCGCCGCGAGGCAAGGTGGAGCGTCGTCAGCAGTTCGCGGAACCGTCGCTCCGAATTGACGCGTGTCATTCCAAGCGCAAAGCACGCATGGGATCGATGGACGCAGCGCGCCATGCCGGCAAGACGCAGGCAATTCCGGCAACAAGAATGAGAATGAAAGCTGCGGCCACCAGGGTTAAGGGATCACGCGAGCTTCCTCCGGCCCACGAGGCGACCACACGATTCAGAATCACACTCAATAGCAATCCAACGGCAACGCCGGTGCCAAGCGTTGCGGCAGTAGAGCCGAGCACTAGTTGCACAACATTGCCGGGCCGCGCGCCGAGGGCCATACGAATGCCCAATTCTTGGGTGCGTTGAGTGACGGCGAACGAGACCACACTGTAAAGTCCCGTCGCGGCCAGCACCAGCGCCAGAGCTGCGAAGAGGCCAAATAGAGTGGCGATAAAGCGTTCGCGGCCCCAGCCTTCTGTATCAAGCCACCAGGTAAGCGTACGGTCGCGTCCGACGACCATCTCGGGGTTAATTTCGCGCAACCGCTCTTTGACGGAGCGGATAGCCGTCTGCGGATCGCCGCCAGCGCGCACGATAAGCGCCTCATCGGGCGGTAGTACAAAACTGTAAGGCACAAAAATCGCCGGCTTCACGGCGTGGTCCAGCCCGTCGTTTTTTGCGTCGCCCACCACGCCGATGACTTCGAACCAATCGTCGGGAGAGTGCGCGGAGAGCAAATTCGGCTGATCGATTTTAAGCTGCGGGCTGCGCACACTTTGCCCGATAGGATCGAGGTCGCCGAGATATTGCTTCACGAACGCCTGATTCACCATGGCCAAATGGGCGGCGCGGCGGGACTCCGCATCGTCAAAGATTCGTCCTCTCAGCAAAGGAACGCGCAGGGTTGAGAGCAATTGCGGACTGATGAGCGTCAGTGCGGCTTGCGCGTCCGTCAAGGTCGGCTTGCTTTGAATTTCGATCTTCGCGGTGAAGCCTCCGAAGCCTGGAAACCAGGTCGTCGAAACGCCGGCTTCGGCCACACCTGGCGATTGCGCGACGGCTTGCCGCACCAATTCGTTTTGATTCATGCGTTCCTGCCAGGTTGTGGTGGCGCCTTTGGGCATTGCCACATTCATTGCAAAAACGTGATCCGGATCGAATCCCAACGGGGTGTGCACTTTGGCGAGGAACGCTTTCACGGCGCCTCCGGCTCCGGCGAGAAGAAGCAGAGTCAGCGCAACCTGTCCGGCGATCAAGAGCCGATGCGTATTCCGGCTGCGAGCGCTGCCGGTGAGCTTTGCGCTGCTCGCCTGGATGAGCGCGCCAAGTTGCGGACGGGAGAGCTGAACCGCGGGCGAAATGCCAAAGAAAATCCCTGTGAGTATGGCGATCGCGGCGCTGAAGATCAACACCATGCCGTTCACATGAATTGCAGCTTCGTGAGGGAACGAATAGTAGGGGAGCATGGTGGAAAGAGCTTTCACTCCCCAGTACGCCGCCAGGACGCCGAGCGCCGCGCCGGTCACGGACAACAGAACCGACTCGGTCAGAAGTTGGCGGATCAGGCGCCCGCGCCCCGCGCCGACGGATGTGCGGACGGCAAACTCGTGCTGCCGCGCCGTTCCTCGCGCAAGCAGCAGGATTGAGACGTTCGCACAGCCGATCATCAGAAGGACAACGACAGCGCCGAACAGGAAGACAATCGTTCCCGCAAAGCGGCCCAGCACCTGTTCATTCAGCGTGACAATCTTGGCGCGCATGTCTTGCGGATAGCTCTTCGGATCTTCTTTCGCAAAACGATCCACCAAGACCTGCATCTCAGCCTGCGCGGCGGGATATTTTGTTCCCGGCTTTAGTTTGATAAATGCGAGCCAGTAGTAGTGCGGATCGGCGGTGGGCAACGCGGGCAGATAGACGTCGGAATCGCCCCAGGTGAAACGCGGGGGGACGACTCCAATGACGGTGTACGACTTGTGATCCATTTCGATCGACTTTCCAATCACGTCGCTGCTCGCGCCGTATTGGCGCTGCCAGAAGAGATAGCTCAAGACCGCAACCGGCGCGGGGTCTCCGCCCGGCGCATCGGCAGGAGAGAACTCGCGACCAAGCAGCGGCGGCACGCCCATATAGTCGAACATGTTTGGCGAATAGAGGCCGACATTCACGGTGACGGGAAATTTCTCGCCGGTAAGATTTTCCTGTTTTTCGTCTTGCAGGAAGACGTCATCGATGGAAGATGCCTTGCGAATCTCCTGAGCCTGGGTGCCGTTGACAATCAGAAGGGGCCCTCGGCCATTTTTATCGCGGAGGTCTACGTGGACCATGCGATTGGCATCTTTGTATGGATATGGATCGAGGAGCACTCCATAGACCACGCTGAAGATAGCTGTAGTCGCTCCGATTCCCAGCATCAGGGAAAGAACGGCGCTAATGGCAAATCCCGGCGATTTGAGGAACTGCCGGAAAGCGTAGCGAACATCCTGCACCAAGGTCCTCATGGCATGCCTCCGCGAGGAGATATACCCAATAAGACGCCGCGCAGACAATTTAGTTCCTTGCGTGGAAGTTAAATGAGGAAAATTATTGGTTTAAGCGGTCTGGGCGACCTCGTATAAGAACTCAACATGGGAGCGTACGGCATCGTTCATGCCGGCGACTTTCGGGTTTTTCGATTCGATGAGGTAATACTCATCGGGCGCGTGGGCGCCGTTCCCATGTCCCATACCGAAATGGCCAGCGGGAAGACGCAAAGGCTCGCCCGTGAAAACATAACCGGGCCAGGAGCCGGCGAGCCGCGGAAACAGGACCGGATCGATTCCGTTCTTCTTATAAACGGCCAGGGAGGCTCGAATAATCGAGGAATCTGCCAGCGTGCTCGTTGGATCGTAGCCGCCGCTCATGTTTACCTCGATATCGCCGAAGCCTTTTTTCGCGAGATGCGCCTTTAGTGCCGCAAGCGCTTCAGCTGCCGTCATGTCCGGCACAAGGCGCATGTCGATCTTTGCCACAGCTCTGCCAGGAAGGATGGTCTTTCCACCGGGCCCGGTATAGCCACCCACCAATCCTTCGATATTCACGGTCGGACGCGAGCACAACAGTTCGAGCGATTCTTGCCAGCTCACATCGTGCACCCAGTGGTCGACGCCCATCAGTTTTTTTGCCTCCGCTTCGCTCAGACGCCGCGCTGCTTCCGCGATCATTTTCTTGTCGTCGGACGAAAGAGGCCGGGCTTTGGCTGCGAAGCCTTCGATCACAGGGTCGTTGCCATCTGGGGAGACGAGTGTCACCAACGCCTCGACCAGATGCCACGCCGGGCTGTCCACGCGCGCTTTGTTGCTGGAGTGCAGGTCCTTCTTGGGACCGCGGCCCCAGCGAGCTCCGCTCGAAACCAGCTCAAGCTCGACAACGCCTTTGGCTCCCAGATTGACGGTCACTTCGCCGCTCGAGCCCTGCGCCGCGAACGGCATAAAAACGGAGGTACACTTTTTCAGGGCCGTCGCAATCTCTGGTTTTCGTACGACCTGCGGAAAATGCGGAGAGCCAATCTCTTCTTCGCCCTCCGCGACAAATACAAAGTTCACCGGTATTTTCTTTCCCGCGCCGCGCATGGCATGCAGTGCCGCAAGAAATGTCGCCTCGGGGCCTTTTTGGTTCACTGCTCCGCGGCCGACGATCACTTTGCCGAGACCTGGCTTATCCACGAGCGCCGCTTCGAACGGCGGTGAAGTCCATTCCGCGGGATCCGCTTGCTTTACGTCATACATAAAATAGAGGCCGACGGTGCGCGGCGCGCCCGCATCGAGCGTCGCAAAAATTCCCGGCTGACCATCGGTCGGAACTTTCGTAACATCCTCAAATCCCGCGTCGCGGAGCATGTGCATGGTCAGCTCGCAGCCTTCGCTCATGCCACGATTTTCCGCGGCAATGGAAGGCTGTTGGATCCAGTGCTGCAAACGCTGGACGGCTTCGTCGTGGCGCTTTTCGATTTCTGCATGGATAGCGCTCATGTCGTCGGCTGCCCGCGTCCACTTGGGTAAAGCCAACGCCGCTGCGCTCGCCACTACGCCCTGCAAGAAGGTGCGCCGACCGGCCACTGCTTCACCACCGGCCACGCTTGCATTCTCTTCGGCCTGATTCTTCTCAAGGTCGCGATCACCTTCACCCATGTGTTCAACTTCAAATTCGTCACGCATGATTTCTCCCAGCCGGACAAAATTTCCGTACGATAAGCCAATCAGAACCATTTTTGCTCTAGCCGTGAGCCTCGTTCGCCTGCTCGGTTGCTTCGGGCAGCCACAGCCGCAACACTTCTTCGTTGTTTGCCTGGACGCCGCGAAACTTCATTCCCATTCCCAGGTGCGCATGAGAATAGACCACAGTCGCGGGCGCCTCGAACGAGTGTGTTTCGGTAAAAATTCTCAACTGGACAATCGTCCCGCCAGGCAGCGGGTTGACTGTATCGACGTAGCAACCACTGAGACTCAGGTCGCTGATTCGCGAATCCATCCGCGAGCCCGAATTCTCCTCCAGAAGTTCTGCCGACGCTATGAACGCGTAGCGTGGTTCGTGTCTTCGCTCGTCTTCCATGATTCCTCACCTCGAAAAGCAGGGGCGTATTCTATCTCTAATTTTCCTTAGTCGCGCCAAAAACTCTTGCACGCGGCGGTCCCGGCCAAAAAAAAGGCAATTTCCGGGATTCCTGACAAGACGGGCAGCGAAAACGAAAGGACGCACACTCGGAACGTGATTCCTGCCAGTCAGGTGAGATATCATTCCCGACATTACGAAGCGCAAATGAGGGGCTGTTAAAAATTCACCGTGCCAACCCGATTTCCATTGCTGGCCCGATTGCAGCACATTTTTTGTATCTGCGCTGCGTCAGTTTTGCTGTGCGTTTTTTCCGTCTCGAATGCGGATACGACTTCCGGTTGGCAGACGCTTTCTCCTGGCATGGATCTCAGGTATCTGCCCGTCAGGCAACCAAATGCTTCCGCAAAATCACGAATTACTGTCTTGCGCATCGACCCGCATCTGTGGGAGTTGGAACTAATCGGATCGAGCCAAACCGGCGAATCGGCGGGGCACACTGCTCGCGAATGGTGCGAGGCTCACAATTTGACTGCCGCGATTAATGCGGGCATGTTTAAAACGGACGGAAACACTCATGTTGGATTCATGCGCTTCCGCGAACACGTCAACAACGGCAAAGTGAACAGCTATCTTTCCGTCGCGGCCTTCGACGCGCACGATCCCACTTCGCCTGCTCCTTTCCGTATTTTCGATCTTGATGCTCCGCAAATAACTCTGCAATCCATCCTCAAGGATTATGACTCTGCCGTACAGAATCTAAGACTCATCAAGCGCCCTGGCTGGAATCAGTGGGGCCAGCAAGGCAGGATGTGGAGCGAGGCAGCTCTCGGTGAAGATGCTTCTGGCCGCGTGCTGTTCCTATTTTCTCGCACCCCATTTTCAATGCACGACTTGAATCAGGAATTGCTGTCCGCAGGAATCGGGATTGTCGCCGCTCAACACTTGGAGGGCGGGCCGGAGGCGCAACTTTATTTGCAAGTCGGCGAACTAAAGCTGGAAATGTTCGGCAGTTACGAAACTTCCTTTGTGGAAAACGATTCGAACGCCAAACCGTGGCCCATTCCCAACGTACTCGGCGTCCGGCCTCGAGCCTCGACGACCCGTTAGAAGTTAAGGCCCGCTTGGTTTTTTGTGGTTTTGTTCCCTGATTCCTCGCCGGAAGAATAAGTTCTACTTCGCGGCCGCGGCCGAGATTTCCTTCTCGATTGGCGCGCCAATCAAGTTTCCCCATTCCGTCCATGAGCCGTCGTAGTTGCGCACGTCCTTGATCCCCATGAGGTACTTGAGGACGAACCAGGTGTGCGAGCTGCGCTCACCAATGCGGCAGTAAGCGATGACTTCGCGATCGCCGCTGATGCCCTTCGCACCGTAGAGCTGCTTCAACGCGTCTAGGCTTTTGAACGTGCCGTCTTCGTTGACGGCCTGCGACCATGGAATATTTGCCGCGCCGGGAATGTGCCCCGCGCGCTGCGCTGTCTCCGTCATCCCCGGAGGCGCGATAATTTTTCCGGTGAATTCATCCACTGAGCGCACGTCGACAAGCTGCGCGCCGGATTTATTTTCGAGTGCGGCGAAAACATCGTCGCGCTTTGCGCGGATCGCGGCGTTGGCCGCCTTGACTTTGTAAGAGGTTGGAGAGGCGGAGGGCTTCTCCGTGGTAAGCGGGCGCTTTTCTTCGAGCCATTTCTTCCGGCCGCCGTTCATGATGAGCACTTTTTCGTGGCCGTAGTATTTCAATTGCCAGAAAGCCCAAGCCGCGAACCAGTTGTTGTTGTCGCCGTAGAGAACGACCGCCGTTTCCGGCGAGATGCCAGCTTTGCCAAGCAATTCTTCAAACGCGATCGGCTGCGCAAGATCTCGGCGAAGGGCGTCCTGCAATTCCGTTTGCCAATTCCACGAGATGGCGCCGTCCACATGGCCCTGATCATACGCGGTAGTGTCGACGTCGACTTCGACGACGCGGATGCCCGGGTCTTTTGAATGAGCGGCCACCCATTCAGTGGTGACCAAAACTTCTGGATGAGCATAGTCAGACATGGTGTTTCCCCTTCACGTTAGACGTAGGAGAGAAAGATTAGCGCAGGTTCTGGCCGCAAATCACCCTCTTTTTTATCGAGATTCAATCGGTCGCACGTGACAGTGCAGAAGGCTACTTAACTGCATTAGTTACAATACGTTACGTTGGCTATTCAGCGATTTGCAGTTTGCCGTCGCGGATCTCCCATTCAATTCGAACGATCCAGTCAAAGTGCATGCCTTCGGTCTTGAGCCACGTTTCCAGGGTTTCCCGGGAATCCGAACGGAACTCCGCGAACATCTTTCCTTCAACCATGTTTACGAGGACGCGTTCGGCGCAAGCAGGTCCGCCGCCTTGCATGCGTTGCGCCAGCGTCTCTGCGCCTTGACGCGTGAGGCAAGCGAGCGTGTGTTGCGAAAGGTAGCGTGGCATGGAAACTCCTGAGCGAGAGTTGGAGTCCAAGTATTTCATAAAAGGGTTTTTCACAGAAGTCGAGGCGCATACAGAGGCGTCAAGGAGGAATAATTATTGCCCCCTGGAGTCGCTTTGCGGTGAGAACATGCAACTCGCAATCTGTTGGTCACATCTGAGTTACTAAATCTGCAATTCGCTCGGGGCGGGGGTGGTCCATGAAGCGAGTTCTACCAGTACTGTGCCTTTTATTTTTGTCTTTTCATTCAAGTCCAGCACAAGAAAAAGCAGCTGCGACGACACAAAACGCCGCCGCTGCGAGCGAAGCACATGATGGTTCGCCAAACGGTTCGAACGAATCGGCGGTGAAGCTGCCGGTGCGGCGCGTTGTGCTCTACAAGAATGGGGTGGGTTACTTCGAACATCTGGGGCGCGTGCGCGGCAGCCAGGAAGTGCACATCGATTTTACGAGCGCGCAATTGAATGACGTCTTGAAGTCCTTGACAGTGCTCGATCTTGCAGGAGGACGAATTACCGGAGTGGATTACAACTCAGAAGCGCCGCTGGCGCGGAGGCTTGCGACACTACGGCTGGCCTTGGGAGAGAAGCCGACGGTCTCGGACTTTCTCGGGGCGCTACGTGGCGCGCGGATCGAGGTTCGCGGTACAACCGGACCGGCGTTGACAGGCAGACTGCTGAGCGTGGAAAGGAAGACGCGCTCGGCGACGAACTGGACGGTGGAGACGGACGAGATTTCCTTGATTTCAGAAAACGGTGAAGTTCACAGCGTGGATTTGAACCCGACTACAAGCGTGCGGATCGCAGAAAAGGATTTGCAAGTGGAGGTGGGGCGCTATCTGAATTTGATCGCTTCGTCGCGCGATCAGGACGTTCGGCGAATGACGATTTCGACGACTGGAAATGGCGAAAGAAGTCTGTATGTCAGTTACATCAGCGAGGTACCCATCTGGAAGACGACGTACCGCATCGTGCTACCGACGAAGGCCGAGAAAAAACCGTTGTTGCAAGGGTGGGCGATTGTGGACAACACCGTCGGCGAAGATTGGAACGAAGTCGAACTCTCCTTAGTGGCGGGCGCTCCGCATTCCTTCATTCAACAACTCTCGGAGCCGTATTACGGAAGGCGTCCCGTAGTGCCACTCCCCGAGAGCGTGCAGCTTTCGCCGCAAACGCACGCGGCGACGCTGTCTAGCGGCAATGGCAGATTGAGCGGAGCCGTTACGGACGCCTCGGGAGCAGTGATCGCGGGGGCCGCGGTGAAATTGATGGACGAAAACGGCTTGATCGTGGCACAGACAACGACAGACAGCAGTGGGAACTATTCCTTCTCCTCGCTCACACCGGGAAATTATCGGGTGCAAACGGAGCGACAGGGATTCAAAACACATTTGCTAACGCAACTGAACGTCGCTCCGGGAGAAAACCAGGCAAACGCGAGATTGGACGTTGGCGCGTCCACGCAGACAGTCACGGTAACCGCGAGCACCAGTTCATTGAACACAGAGTCGTCGGAAATCGCGGTGGCGGGCCGCAGTCTGAGCGGCGTAGCGAATCGGCCGCATGTCAGCGTGGGTAGTGCCAGCGGAGGAGGTGTGGCGTACGGATTTGGATCTGCGCCGGCCCCACCGCCGCCTCCGCCGTCGGTTGCAAACTTGGAGGAAGCTCGCGCGATCGGGGAGGCCGCGGCGAGCGGGCAAGAATTGGGTGACTTGTTCGAGTACAAGCTGAAGGACAAAGTGACTCTGAATAAAAACCAGTCGGCGCTGGTGCCGATTGCACAGACAGAAATCGAAGCGGAGAAGGTCTCCTTGTGGAGCGGGACGAGCGGCTCGGGACGGCCGCTGCGTGGGCTTTGGCTAAGGAACACCAGCCCGCTGACCTTTGATGGCGGCAGCTTCAGCGTGCTGGAGAACGAAGTGTTTGCGGGCGAAGGGTTAACAGACCCAATCAAGCCGGGCGAGCGGCGTCTGCTCTCGTATGCAACCGACCTCGGCCTGCTGGTGGAGGCGCAAGCGAACAACCGACCGCAGCACGTGACGCTGGCCAAGATATCCAAGGGAGTTCTAACGCAAGTGAGCCGCCTGGAAGAGCGCACACTCTACACTGTGCGTAACCAGGACGCCGCCGCGCGCACGCTGGTGGTCGAGCACTCGGCGCGACCGGGATGGTCGCTGGCCAAAGACGCGAAAGAGCCGGAAGAGAGGGCTCCGGGAATGTACCGCTTCCGGCTGGATGTTCCGGCGAAGGCCACAGCGTCTCTTCCCGTGGAAGAGATGCGCACGCTCGATGTGACTTATTCCATTTCCGATCTAAACACGGATCAGATAGGTCTCTTCGTCAAAAACAAAACCATCACTCCGGAGATGGCACAAGCGCTGCGGAGAATCATGGACCAAAAAGCGGTTGTGGCCAAGCTCGAAGAAGAAATGGAAAACCGGCAAAAAGATATTGACCGGATTGTGGAAGACCAGGGACGGCTGCGGGAAAACATGAAAGCGCTGCGAGGGAGCTCCGAAGAAAAAGCGTTGCTGCAACGCTACACGAAGCAACTCGATGAACAGGAAACGCAGATCGAAACGCTGCGAAACACAATCCGAGATACGGAAGCACAGCGAGACAAAGCAAACGAACAGCTCGAAAAAATGATCGATCAGCTGCAGATCGAGGCGACACTCTAGGTAATTTGATTCTGAAACCGTGAAAACGAACGGTCGCGTAATCAAGGTGTTCAACATTGGCAATAGTTCAGCTCTAATCCTTGATTTAGTCGCCTGTGTGTCATCGTGACCTGTAAACTGGCGTGGTGCGAAATCCCTTCTACCAAATTGCTGAATTGCGCAGATACGCGCAGGCCATTGGCTGGCCGGCTGCCATGCGGTTGCGTTTTTGCGATGTTCAGGTTCGAACCGGGTTCTGCAAACCGTTTTCCCTTGAGCTTAAACTCAAAAACTCGGAATTCACCGTCTTGATGAGGACCCACACGAGCGACCGAGACGTTCTGCGGCAAGTGTTTATTCAAGGCGAGTACCAAGCGGTGGAACTCTCCAATCCGAAGACAATCATCGACCTGGGGGCTAATGTCGGCTATGCAAGCGCATATTTCCTATCCAAATACCCGACCGCGAGTGTCCTGGCCGTTGAACCTGAGGTGGCACTGTAAGCCGGAGACTGAACCAGCCCAAGTTGCCGCGGCCAAAAACGGCTTGCACTTGGTTGGCGCGACAGCGAGCCAAAGCGTTCCAGTTGAGGATTCACGGAGCACGCCTTGGATGCGGCTTATTATGCATCGAGGACCCGCTGCTAATCTCCAATCGACAAGAATCGTCGTTCCTACCCTTCTTTCAATTGGAGCCTCGCAGCGTTGTTGACGTGGGCGGGCGCGAGTGATGGTTAGCGGCCTTTCGTGAGAACGGTGTCGAACGGCATTCTGGCTGATGCGACCACGTCGACCCGTCATGGCTCGTCGTTCCCAAGACTGCTTTCGCGCGTAAATGTCGCTAGCCGTTCGCGGAAGGGACATTTGACCTAGCCATGAGTCTGGAGATTGCAGAACACTTGCCAAAGAAGCACGCTCGAGACTTCGTTCGAAGACTCATGAATCTTGCACCCTTCGTTGCTTTTTCCGCAGCGGTTCCATTCCAGGGCGGGGTCCATCACGTCAATGAGCAGTGGCCGGAGTTCTCGCAAGCCTCTTCGCAGAGGGTGGTTACAGATCAGTGGACTTGATTCGGAAACAAATCTGGCAGAACCCGGCGTGAAGTACTGGTATCGACAGAATATGTTTCTTTTCGTCCGCGAAGACCTCATTCCTGCCAACCCCATTCTGCTCGATGAACTGGGGCCGTCAGCGATTTGACGTGCCACACTGTGATCCTGCATTACCAATCGGGGTTCGCTCGATTTCGCGACAGTTGCCGAGGAATCTCTGAGTGCTGGCTGCGGTCGACTCAGCACGATGCTCGGTCGTCCAACTGTTTGTTTAACGTACTTAAGCTGCGAGGACGGAGCAATCAGGTATGGCGCACTCAGACCGCGAGTAAGGACGCAGTCTGCCTACTTGGTCCGCACGTGGTCGTGAAAAGCGAAGTGTACGAGTGGTGGCCATCCAGAGACCGCAGACCCAGATCGCGGCATCAACCGGAAGAAAATACAATCGTCCTTTCACCAGGTTTCGGCCTGCGCGAACGAGGGTCCATCTTAGGTGATAGAAACGTACAAGCGAGCAAGCGAACTTTCGGAGGGAGAATACCATCCCGCCTCCCGCAGTTCCTTTTCCGACCAACTGTCCCAGGTAGTCTTGCTGAATCGAAATGCACCGGCTCTCGTGCGACGTAATGAAGTCTCCCAACCGACGTCCGCATCCTGTAGCAAATGTCTGAATCCTCATGATGGAGCCGAAAGTACGGATCGTAGCCGCCGACCGCCTCGATGGCTTCTTTGCGAAATAAAACGGCGTGCCCCGGAGCGAATGGCGTAGGCCCCGGTCCGTTCCCCGTACTTGGTTCCTGGAATCGCATTCGCCAGCGTGTAAGCAGACGATTGGGCGTGGCGGAAACGATGCGAGTGTAGCAGGCGCCAAGGCGTGGTTGGCTCAGGAGATACGTCGAACAGTGGCAAGCCAGTCCGGATCGGGAAGTACTTCCGTGTTGACGCATGCGAGAAGAGGGGCATTTGAATGAGCGATAGCCGCATTTCTGGCGGCCGAAATTCCCTGGTTCTCCGACAGACGCAAGAGTGACACTTGAGAAGAAGTCTGTGCCCAGGCGGGCAGACAAACAGGTTGAGGAGAACCATCGTCGACAACGACAATTCTGTTGACTGGATACGTCTGTTTCACACAGGCAGAGAGGGTTGCCGTCAGAGCCTGTTCGCGCTCGCCGTAAACAGGAATGACAACGTCAACAGCAGGCAGGATTTCTTTGCTCTCATCAGTCATTGGCGTGGCCCATAGCTGTTAGGGTCCTTGTGAAATCTTCAAAGCAACAAGCGCACGACACGCTTTCGGATTTCCGCTCCACATGCGACGAGCCCCACGCTTTTACTGAGCCAGTATAGGGCTTGGGCCGAATAGCGAACAAGAAGCCAGAATCCCAGAGCGTTCTAAACTGGGGAGCGGGATAGCCCTTTCAGAATGCAATAAACTCAGTAATAATCAGAGGATCCGGCATATGGCCAGACTATGAGAATTGCATCGGCTTTACCCTTTGGCCAGTTCGGAAGACGCCCGCTGATCGGCATCGGCCTCCTCGCCGGCGGCGCCTTCGCTGCTTACGAACTAGCCCAGTATGTGATCAACGACGACATGAAAGGATTGGCCTACGCCGGGCTGTGCTTCGCCGGCGGAGCGATCGTCGTAGCCATCCTCAATAACTGGCGCAACGGCGTGTATTTTTTCCTAAGCTGGCTGTTGTTCGAGGATTTCGCGCGAAAATTTCTCGGCAATAACATGGCCATTTACTTTGCCAAGGATTTTCTGCTGCTCGTGGTGCTCATTTCGTTTCTGGCGGCTATGCGCCGAAAAGAAGCGACCAGCTTCCGGCCTCCCTTTCTGATGCCTCTGTTGATCTTCATCTGGTTCGGTGCGCTTCAAATATTCAACCCGGCTTCCACGCACATCATGTACGGCCTGATGGGCTTCAAAATATTCTTCTACTACGTTCCGCTGATTTTCATAGGCTACGCGCTTCTGAATTCCGAGGCGGAGCTGCGCCGTTTCTTCACCGTGAATTTGATTCTGGTCGTCATCATCATTTCCTTGGGCATCGCTCAATCTATTCTTGGCGCAAGTTTTCTGAACCCGGCGATTCAGGCTGAGGACTTACGTGAGCTGAGCACCCTCTACCGCGTATCGCCCATTACCGGGGCTGTGGCCTACCGGCCGAATTCGGTGTTCGTCAGCGTCGGGCGATACGCGAATTTCATCATGGTGGCCTGGATGCTGGTTCTGGGATTCAGCGGCTACCTTCTGCTGCGGCATAAACGAGGGAGAGCTCTCGCGTTTATAGCACTGCCTGTGACGACAGCCGGAGCGTTTCTGACTGCGTCCCGGGGCGCGTTCCTGTGGGGGATGATCAACGCGGTGGCAACCAGCGTGGCTTTTATCTGGGGCGCGCCATGGCGGCAGGGTGAAGCCCTGCGCGTGTTCCGCTCCATTCAGCGGATTGCGATTGGCATTGGACTGGGCATGGTACTGCTCTTCTATGCCTACCCGGATGCCCTCCTTTCGCGGCTCGCCATCTACCAAGAAACACTGATGCCAAACAGCCCGACAAACGAACTCACTCATCGCAGCTGGACGTATCCCGTGCAAAACTTTCTTGGGGCTTTCACTACCCCCGCTGGCCCTACGGCTATGGCATCGGCACAACCGCAATGGCGGGCAGTACGTCGCGCGCTTTTTTAATGTGAAACCGCCGGTGGTCGGCGTCGAAAGCGGATTCGGCACGCTGGTC
>CAVUYT010000012.1:0-421060 GCA_963745805.1 uncultured Acidobacteriota bacterium | reverse complement strand
ATTTCCGAAGTTAGCTATGTAGACTTTGTTAGCGAGCGCATCGACAGCGACGGCGACAGGATCGTTACCTACGACAACTGCGGCTGCGACGCTCTCCTTCGCCCCATCAATAATATTGACGCTACCGTTGGATAAGCCCGCGTAGATTGTGTCGGTCACGGAGTTGACGGCCACGGGACCGACAAATACGCCCGTCACGCCGTTCGCGACAACAATTGATGTCTCCAGGTATCCGTCGACCCATCAATGACAGCGATACTAGCGTTGCTGGTCGCGACATAAATCTTGTTGGTGACTGTGTTGATTGCCGCGGCGATGGCGCCGAGGACGCCGCTTGGGACGGTAACTTTGGCGGTGACCGTGTTCGTTGCTCCATCGATAATGCTGACGCTGCCGTCAATGTAGCTGCTGGCGTAGATCTTGTTGGTGATTGGGTTAATCAAGACGCTGACACCTAATCCCAAGGAGAGCGTCGCAGCTACAGTGTCAGTTGCACCGTCAATTACTGTGAGAGCGCCGGCCCCGTCGCCCTCATAGATCTTGTTCGTGATCGAGTTAACAGCCAGCGAGCCGGGCGTGATAAAGTCCGACCGGGACCGAAGAGGTGATGGTGTCCGTCGCTCCATCAATCACAGTGAGGTTGCCCACTTCGAAATTGGGAGGCGTAAAGTTCAACGAGTAGCCTATCGCGTAAATCTTGTTGGTAACTGGGTTGACGGCTATTGCGTTGGGGCGAGCACCGAAGGGGAGCGTCGTGATTACACCGCCTGTTGTGGCGTCCATTACGGTGATGGTGCCAGTCTGGTTAGCCAGGCTGAGGGCGCTGAGCACGTACAACTTTTTCGTATTAGGGTTGAAAGCGACGCTCTTGGGCTGGCCGTTGACCTTTGTCTTGACAACGAAAGAGCTGCGCGCGGCTCGGCGACGCATTTGCGAAAGCGAGCGCAAAGCAAGCAGCTGCCGCGAGGAGGGGTCTTTTTGCAGAGAAGTAGTCCCCTATCAGCGAAAGGACATCTTCTCGACGGTTGGTCATCTTGCAATCTCCACTTTAGAAAGCCGACTAGGTGCGGAAGTCGTTCCGCATGACCGGCACGATGGAGGGGACTTGACGCGACGTCAATCACACGGACAATAAATGATTGTTTAGCTCCAAGCGCTTGCATCTATTACCTTTAGAGAATCTTCTGTGCGCCTGATTGAGGTGATGCTAGAGTCCCGTTGCTCCCCGCAGCGTGAGAACAGGACGATATGCCGGGTCCCTCGCTACAGCCTGCGGTTCGTTTCGGCTCTTTCGAGGTGAATCCCCGGACGGGAGAGCTGCGCAAGCAGGGCATCCGCATCAAGCTTCACGAGAAGCCGTTCAAGGTTTTGCTCGCCCTCATCGAGCATCCCGGGGAAGTAGTCACCCGGAAGGAGCCTCCAGGAGCGACTCTGGCCCCAGGATACGTTCGTCGAATTCGAGAACGGTCTCAACAACGCCATTAGCCGTCTCCGCGAGTCCTTGGGGGACACCGCAGAAACCCCTCGCTTCATCGAGACGCTCCCCCGGGCGGGGCTACCGCTTAATCCCAGAGGTTTCGCAGTCGTTGCCGGCGTCAAGGGCCGCGAGTTTCGCCCATGGCTAATAGTCGTCGCGATCGTTTTGGGGGTGGGCCTGGCGATCGGCGTCGTGTATCGCATCGCTCCAATCCGTAAACCGGGGATCCGTTCTCTTGCCGTTCTGCCTTTCCGGAATTTGGGGACCGGGACGGCGGACGACTACTTTGCTGGTGGCATGACCGACGCCGTGACCACAGAACTTGCCAAACTCGGCGTCTCCAAAGTGATTTCGGAAACTTCGGTCGTGCAATTTAAGGACACAAAGAAACCCGTCCGTGACATTGCCCACACGCTCGGAGTAGATGCCATCGTGGAGGGAGCTGTACTCCGTGAGGGGAATCAGGTTCGCATTACCGTGCAGCTCATTGGGGCGGATACCGACCGCCACTTGTGGGCGGAAAGTTACCAGCGCCAGATGACGGATATCCTCGCGCTGCAGGATGAGGTCGCGCTGGGTGTTGCGCACGCGATCAAACTCGAACTTTCACCTGGCGCAGCGGGCTCGCCCGCCTCTCCAAAACCCTTAAACACGGACGCCTATGAAGCCTATCTTAAGGGCAGCTATTTCGCGCAAAAGAGCGACGAGTCCTTTCTTCGGGCAAAAGACTATTTTCAGCAGGCCATTCAATTGGATCCCGGTTACGCACCCGCCTATGCTGGTCTGTCGGATTTCTACGCGCTCTCGGATGCCTTGCCGCCAGCGGAGGCGCTGCCCAAGGCGAGGGAGTACGCGCAACAGGCGTTGCGACTGGATCCTGATTTGCCGGCCAGCCATGTTTCCCTCGCGTATGTCTATTTTTATGGTGATTGGAACTGGCCCGCCGCCGACCAGGAGTTCAAACGCGCGATTGCTCTCGCTCCGGGGCTTGCCCGGTCGCATCGCTGGTATGCAGTTTATTTAGCTGCCATGGGTCGAGCTGCGGAGGCCATCGCAGAGGCACAGCGCGCCACGGACCTGGACCCACTCTCCGTTTCAGCCCATGATGCCGCAGCGATTGCCGCAGTTTGCGGTGGGCAGTATGACCGCACCGTTGCGGAAGGGCGCATTATCCTCGGCTTGGATCCCAGTGATTCGCGCGCTTACTTGGATATGGCCATGGGTCACATTCAGAAAGGAATGTACGAAGAGGCCCTGCAGGACGCGGAGAAGGGTCTCGCCCTGTCTCGGCGCGATCCCTTCTTTCTTTCTATTGCTGCCTTTGTTCACGGCCGGCTGGGGCAGATGGAGCAAGCTGGTAAGCTTGTGGATGAAATGCGGGTCGCCAGCAAAAAGAGCTTTGTGGCTCCTTTCCTTTTTGCGACAGCTTTTGTCGGAATGGGCAAGGAGAAAGAGGCGATGGAAGCTCTGGAAAAAGGTTACAAAGCTCACGATGGGTACTTGGTGGGTCTCAGCTCTACTCCGTGGTTTGGCCCGTTACGATCTGACCCCCACTTTCAAGACCTAGTTACGCGGATGCATTTGCCTCCAGTGACCCGCCGTGAGCAACAATAATTTCGCTCAAGTTCAAATCGGGGATAACCCGATCCCCGTTGCCAGTGCCTGGTAAGTCGGGTTACCGGACATCTCTAACAATGTCGGCCCCGGCAAGCACTTTTTGAAGACACTTCTTTCTTTTCACCTAAAGGAGTTTTTCTCCTTCGTTTTCTTTCGTTTTTTCTTTTCCCTGCATCGACGACCACGGCTCGTTTGTAATCTAGCGGTCGGCTTCAGTCCGACCTAAACATCTCTTCGATCAAAACTTCGACCACGATTACTAGTTCAAACTCCCTTTTCAGGGAGCGGGATGCCCAATCAAGTGCGCGGCGTTCTACTTCGCGCCATGTCCGGTACCGAGCTTTCCCGCGTACGAACCGAACTCGAACTTCGGTGAATACTCACATCCATTCCTCCACATCCAGTACAAGCGAACTCCAAGACGCCGCCCCATCGCTACCTTGGCAATGCTCCTGTGTCGACGCATCGCCAGGTGTATGTACCGACGTCGCCACTCCGGATGGCTTCGTGCTGCCGCCTGGGCGGCCTCCACCAACAAGAAGCGCAACAAGGAATTGCCCTGCTTGCTGATGTGTCCTAGTCGCTGCTTGTGAGCACTGGACTCTTCACACGGAATCATCCCCACGTACGTGCCGATCTGTTTGCCACGTTCGAACCGAGTTGGAGTTCCGATGATCAACACATAAGCGAGTGCCGTAAGCGGACCAACACCAGGGTGCGTCATCAGTCGCTGTACCTCGGGTCGCTTTCTGGCTTCCCGCTCGACGGCGGCCGTCAGCTCTTCAATTGTCGGATTCATACGGTCCAGCAACTCCAACAACTCTTGCCGGCGCCGACTGGCCCACGGAGCCAACGAGAGTTTCTCTAACAGTGCTCGTCCTTGTTCGCTGAATAGTTTTTTCTTCCAGCGATAACCCTCGTTCATCGCCAACGCCTGCAACTGATTCATGATCCGCGTGCGCATCTGCACCAACCGATGCCGGTGCCACAGCAGTTGCCTGAGATCCCGATTCTCTGGACTCGGTACCCAAATTTGCGGGAAGTTATTTTCCAGCATCAGCCTGCGTAAGAGTCGCGCATCCTCGCGGTCGTACTTCTGCTTCTTCACGCGCTTGGCCTTGATCTCCGCGGGATCGCCCATCCATACCTCGAACCCCAACTCTGCCAGTAGCCGCTCGAACCAGCGTGAATATCCGGTAGCCTCCATGCCTACCCGCACGCCGATTCCTCGCTGCTTCAGGTCTCGATAGAATTTCTCTGCTTGCCCATCACTGTGGTTCAGTTCCTGTTCGCCACACTCACCAGTCTCTTCTATTAAAAATGCAACCGCCTGAAAGCTAGGGTGGTAATCTACGCCTATAATCATCATGTTCGGCTCCTTCTCCCGAACCTATGGTCGTTAACCAACCACAGTCTACTCGGGTCAAGGAGCCGACATTGTTATGCAATCAAGTGACTTTGGCTCGCAGACCAGACGCTCTGGGACATGGACCTAGGACCACCCGACTGGTCCCCGACGAGAAATGACCCTTGCGGAAGCGAAAAGTCCAGGAATTAGACAGATAGTGGACCTTCGCCGGTCGCCCCTCGATATACCCCAATACATCGCTGAACGGTGGCCAAGGAAGTACCAAATCTCTTGGCGAGAGTCCGAAGACTGGTTTTTCCCTTCGCATAGCAGCCAGCTATGGCGGTCCGCGTCTCTACCGATAGCTGAGTGCGCGGAGGTCGACCGATACGTTTCCCCTTCGCGCGCGCGTTTCGCATGCCCGCCCTTACTCGTTCCACAATTAGCGAACGCTCGAGTTCTGCTACAGCGCCCAGGACGGTAAAAACCATCTTGCCGGCTGGTGTCGAGGTGTCCATTTGTTCCGAGAAAGAAACGAAATCGATCCCCAAAGCTTTAAATGTCTCTAAGGCTCGGAGCAAGTGGGAAACGGAGCGCGCGAACCTGTCGAAACGCCAGACACACACCACATCGAAGCGTCTCTTGTGCGCGTCCGTCATGAGGCGGTTTAGTTCCGGCCTGGAATCCTTCGCGCCGCTGATCCCTTCGTCCAAGTACTCGCCGAACACTTGCCATCCGCGAGTCTCGGCGAATTGCCTTAACTCGCGGGTTTGGAGCCCAACGTCTTGACCGTGATTTGTTGTGGAAACGCGTCCGTAGAGTGCGACTCGTGCCGGCCGGTGTAGGATTGTCTCAGCCACGTGACACCTCCTGTGTGTCATTGGGTCAGCCCCGTTTCGGTGTTACAAGCACCGGATCGGGGCATCTTATTTCTAACGCTTTCCTTTCGACTTCCGCGGATGGCCCTTCTGGTAAATCTCCTTTTTCTTCCGCTTCAGCCGTTCGATATCTTCAGGCGTCCAAAGCCTTACACCTGAACTCGTGACCTGCGCTGGTGGATCGATTTTCTTAGCAGCGAGCCACGTATAGAGCGTTCCATCTCGGGGCTGCAACGGGAAGTGCTGCGAGAAGACATCGCCGCATTCGCCCTCGAAGAATTCAAGCGCCAACTGCGCGCGCGTCTGGATGACACACGATCACACCTCGCCGTCATGCGAAACAAACGGGAGAAGCTGAAGGCAGAGATTGCTAACTTAGCGCGAGCGGTCGCCGAAGGGCACAGATCGGCCGCGTTGCTCGATGAGCTCGGGAAGCGCGAGAGGGAACTCGACTCAATCAGTGAAGAACTCCTCGCGGCGGACGGCCGCGGGCTCGACGCGCGACTCCAAGAAATTGAGGAATTCGTTCAGAAACGCCTGCAGGATATTCGTGGGCTGCTCTTCGCCGACGTGCCCAGGGCAAAAGCCGAACTCTCGAAGCACTGCACCGCGATTACGCTCACGCCAGAGGCGGCGGGTTTCCGAATTTCGGGGGATTGGAACCTACTCGGCGGACGTTCCGGATGGTGCCGGGGGCCAGAATCGAACTGGCTACGCCCGCCTTTTCAGGGCGGCGCTCTACCACTGAGCTACCCCGGCACGTGCGGTTTAGAAATTGTATGGGGTGCAACGCGACCGTGTCAATTCGCGTGGTCTAATTCTTCCTTTTCGAAGTGGCCATGTGCGGGCCTGCCAAACCCCCGGTCCGCCTGGCGCTTCACCAATCTGAAGAGAACAGCCGCATGGCTGCGGCATTGCTGCACTTTTGATACTTAGCGTATGCCCCTGCCGCGCGTTCTCGAATCTGCTCTTTCGATTCCTTCTGTTTCCAGCCATCCAAGGCTGACTCCAAGGTGTACGCCTCGGGAGCCATCAGGCCGGTCGTCCAGAGGAGCGGCGTGGCACCAGAGGAGCGAAGGAGATCCCGGAAAAAGGACCTGCTTGCACACGCCAGAATGATTGCGGAGCGGCTTGGTCCGGTGCGTTCCGCAAAATCGATCGCTAGAGGAAAATCCATCAGGCCGTCGTGCCCCACGTAAACCACCAGCTCCGCATCCGAGGAAACCTCATAGGGCACTCCGCCCGCAACGGAAGAAAAGAGCGGCTTGCCTTCCTGAAGGCCCGCAGCCGCTTGAAAAAAGTCTATTAAAGCCTGCTTGATTTCGCTGCCGCGATAGGCATCTGCAATCAGAAAAACGCCACCCGATGAGTCTTGAAAAACGCTTCTCTCCAGGATGTAGCTCTTGGGATGCGGAATGGAGGCAGTTTCTTTCCACTCCGCGCTCTTTCGGAAAAATGTTCTCACGCCAAATGTCGCGCCCCAGTAAAGATTGCGGGCTGGATCGTCACCATTTCCCAGCGCAGCGGGAACTGGGACGATGCCCTGGTGTTGATTGTCGGCGAGCGCCACGAACACATGAACCACGCGCGGCTTGGTCTGGCCGGAAGAAATTGCAGGAATACCAACGAAAAGAACTCCTAGAAAGAGAGCGGCCCTACGATTCATCACTGTGCGGACTCGTCGAACTCCTTCATCCAGCTTTTCCCCTTGAGTACCTCGCGCGGCCGCGTTCCGTCCGGGGGGCCGACGATGCCGTCTTTTTCCATGATGTCAATCAAGTGCGCGGCGCGCCCGTAGCCAATGCGCAGCCGCCGTTGCAGCGTGGATGTTGAAGCGCGCCCCATCTCGCAGACCACGCGCACGGCGTCTTGGTAAAGATCGTCGTCCACACCTTCGCTGCCGCCTTCCGCGTCATCTCCCGCGGAGCCTTCCACCTTACCGTTTTCGTCCTTCGGTGTTTCGAGAAGTTGTTCGTTGTATTTCGCCTGCGCTTGCTCGCGCCAAAAGTCGCAAACGGAAGTAATCTCATCTTCCGAAACCAGCGGCCCATGAATCCGGTGCAGCCTTGCCGACCCCGCGGGCAGGTAGAGCATGTCACCCTTGCCCAGCAACGATTCCGAGCCGTTCGAATCCAGAATCGTTCGCGAATCGACCTTGCTGGCCACGCGGAACGAAATGCGTGCGGGGAAATTCGCCTTGATCAATCCTGTGATCACGTCGACTGACGGCCTTTGTGTCGCGAGAATCAGGTGTATTCCCACCGCGCGCGCCATCTGCGCCAACCGCGTGATGGATTCCTCCACATTGTTTGTGTCCACCATCATCAAGTCGGCAAGTTCGTCGATCACAATCACGAGGTAGGGAAGTGGTTTGTGTTCGCTCTCCTCGACGTTGTCGAAGAGTGACAGCGATTGCGCCTTCTGAAAAGTACGGTTGTATTGGTCAATATTTCGCACGCCCCGCTGCGCCAGCAGTTTCAGCCGCTTTTCCATTTCTTTCGTCGCGTTGCGCAGCACATTGGATGCGATCTTCGGATCAGTCACCACGGGCGCAATCAGGTGTGGAATGTTCTCGTAAAGATTCAGCTCAAGCCGCTTCGGATCCACCAACACCAATTTCACGTCATCCGGGCTCGCCTTATAGAGAATCGACATCATCAGCGAGTTGATGAATACGCTTTTGCCGGTGCCCGTCGAACCCGCAATCAGCAAATGGGGCATCGCCGCAAGATCGGTCACGCGAATCCGCCCGTGCAAATCGCGCCCCATCGCCAAAGTCAGCTTGCTCGAGGAATTAGTGAATTCCTGCGCCTCGATAATCTCCCGCAGCGCGATTGTCTGTCGGGTGATGTTCGGCACTTCAATTCCGATGGTCGATTTGCCCGGAATGCGCTCGATTAGGATCGATTCCGCCTGCAGCGCCAGGCACAAATCTTCAGTCAACCCGATAATCCGGCTGTACTTGATCCCCGCCTCGGGCTTGAACTCAAACGTGGTGACCACCGGTCCAGGGTTGATCTGCGTCACGCGTCCTTGAATATCGAACTCAAGGCATTTGGCCTCAATGGCGCGGGCACGATCCTTTAATTCGGCCTCGTCAAGCTTTTGGCTTCGCTCGCCTTCTCGAAGCAGCGAGGGCGAAGGCAGTTTGTAGTTAGGGTTACCCTTCGCGATCTTGGGGTCGGACGTTTTCTTCGCAACAGTTTTTTCGGGGCCGACAAAAACGATCGGCTCCTTCCGCCACGGTGACTTTACCTTTTCTGCCCGCTCGTCCTTTTCCGCCTCAAAGACGTCGCTCTCATCGGCCAAGGCGATGGATTTGAGCGGCTCATTCACCGACAGGGCATTTCCAAACGATTGCGGCGAAACCGGCTTGCGTCCGGAAAGGCGCGTTTCTTCGACGCGCCGCCGCATCCGCTCTTGCTCTCGCTCTTCTCGCCACGAGTGCCACCGCGCCGCCGCTTTCTGCAGAATTCCCAGTTTTTCAACTCTTCCAATCGGTCCATTCGGGCCGCTGGCCCAAGCATGCGCTCCAGAAAAAGAAAATCGTGTGGTCATGAAAATCGCGACCACCAGCAAGGCCGGCGCGACAAGGTAAGCGCCCCGGTTCAGACCAGCCAGTAGGCCGTTGGAAACCAGCGCTCCCACAAGGCCGCCCGCAGGTATCGCTCCCCGGACGGCCGGAATAAAGGAGAGCAGGGAAATGAGCGCGGGGAGAGAAAGGAGAAGCAAGGCGTAGCCGACAAGCGTTGCCACCTGCGATTCAATGGCACGACTCCGGAACCAGCGCCAACCCAGAACAAGAATTGCTGCGGGCAAAAGGAACGCTGCAAATCCAAAAACTTGGAAAAGGAGATCGGCACCGTAGGAGCCTGCTGGGCCAATCCAGTTTCTCGCCGGACTCCCATCCGGCGGCGCAGCGCTCACGTTAAACGCAGCGTCCTTCGGAGAATACGAAAGCAATGCCAGGGCGATGAGTACAGCCAGGGTGATACACAAAAAACCAATCAGCTCATTGAGCCGTTTATTTTCGGTCGGAGTCAGAAAACGCACGGAATTCTCCTCAGCATTTTGGGGAAGGCTGAGTGGTGCGACGGGCCCGTTGGCGCTGCCGCGCCCGCCTGGAGGAACTTCAAACCCGCACTCAATATACCAAACAATTTGTCAGCTGCCACAATCTGTTTTTCTTTAATGTCCCAGAACCGTTCACCCGGCTAATTTCGATGCCCAGATCAAAACAGCCGCCCCGACTAAAATTCGATAAATGGCGAACGGTACGAATCCGTGTTTCCTAACCCACGCCAAAAACCAAGCAACCGAACCGTACGCCACGATAAAGGAAACGACGAAGCCAATCGCTAACACGATCCACTGATGCGGAGAGATCTGCGATACTCCGATTGGATTTTCGCCCTTCCCGAGCACGGACTTGTAGAGCGTATATAAGGTAGCGGCTGCCATGGTCGGCATAGAAAGAAAGAACGAAAACTCGAGTGCCGAGGACCTCGACATACCCGCAAGCTGGCCGCCTGCAATCGTCGACATCGAGCGCGATGTTCCCGGAAACACTCCGGAAAAGATTTGGCAAAAGCCGATCCACGCAGCTTGCCTCAGGCTCATGTCTTCCATCTTCCAGGTATGAATTCGCCCGCCCGAGCCGGAAGGCCCCGCCGCTTCGGCCTTGGCGTTCATCGCATCGACGACCCACATCACAATGCCGCCAACCAGCAGCGACCATCCGATGATCAAGAGGCTCTCCAGGTTTTTGCCGATCAGTTTCGTCAGCAGAAAGGACGGAATCGCCGTAATTACGAACGCCACCGCCGTCAGCCCTAGAGGATGCGTAAGCGGCGTTCTGTCACCACGCGCCCCTTTCGGGAAAGTCGATAAAAATGCTCCAATGCGATGCCAGAAATAGACCGGCAGGCAGGCGATCGCGCCGAGTTGAATCACAATCGAGTACATTTTCCAATAGCCGCTCGCCAGGTCGATGTGCAGCAGCGCCTCGCTCAGGCGCAAATGTGCCGTCGAGCTCACCGGCAAGAATTCCGTTAAGCCTTCCACAATTCCAAGCAGTACAGAGAGAATGTACTCGTTCAACGGGTTTCTCCTGATTTCACGTTCAGTCTTTTCAAATTGTTTGGAAGAATCTTCCGCATTTCGTAGGCGTCGAGCCGGCCCAGATAATAGCGCTTCAAGACCGCTTCGGTACGATAGCCGTGCCTCTTCCAGAACGCAACCGCCGCTTCATTATCGATTGCTGTTTCAATCAGGATGGTTCGCACTCCACGCAGTAACAGGTTCTTTTCGCTTTCCGCCAGCAGCGCGGAACCAACTCCATGCCGGCGATGCGTTTCCGCGACGTCCAGCGTGATAACGTGCGCCAGCGGCGGATTTTCCTCCGTCAAAATAAACCCCGCTATTTGCTTTCCATCAGCCGCCACGATGCAATCCGCGCTGGCAATCGTAAGAAAGTAGCGCAACGTCGTCTTTGAATAGGAAATCCCGGCAGGGAAGCAGGATTGATCCAGCCGGTGCAAGGCAGCGAAGTCGTGCGGTTCGTAGGACCGAAGCGTAACCGCCATCCCGAGATTCTACGCCACCGGCCCCCAAAACGTAGGGGCACGGCATGCCGTGCCCGTATGGCCCCGGTGTCGTGCCCCTATGGTTTCAACTCCAGCTATAACTCTAGCGTCGTCTACAGCTTCACCGTAACCGTCTTGATCTCGGTGTAATTCGACAACGAGTATTCGCCGAGTTCGCGCCCGATTCCAGACTGCTTGAATCCTCCGAACGGCGCGCCCGCGTCGAACACGTCGTAGCAATTCACCCATACCGTGCCTGCACGCACGCTGTCCGCGATGGCGTGTGCCTTGCTGATGTCCTTCGTCCAAACCGCCGCCGCCAATCCGTACGCGCTCTTATTCGCTCGTGCCGACACTTCTTCGATCGTTTTGAATTTCAGGATCGACATCACCGGCCCGAAAATCTCTTCCTGCGCGATAGTCATGTTGTCGGTCACGTCGGCGAACACTGTCGGCTCAATAAAGTAACCCTTGTCGCCGACGCGTCCGCCGCCAGTCAGCATCTTGGCGTTTTCTTTCTTGCCCTTGTCGATGTAACCCATCACCTTATTAAACTGGTCCTGGTCCACTTGCGGCCCTTGCTCGGTGTTCGCGTCAAACGGATTGCCCACCGTGCGCTTCTTCGCCCGCGCTACGCTGCGCTCCACGAATTCGTCGTAGGCTTTCTCCTCCACGAACAGTCGCGAGCCCGCACAGCAGCACTGCCCTTGATTGAAGAACAGTGCAAAGTGCGCGCCCTCGATCGCTTCGTCCATATCGGCGTCCGCAAACACGATGTTCGGGCTCTTCCCACCCAGCTCCAGCGTTACCCGCTTCAAATTGGTATCCGCCGCCGCACGCATGATCAAGTGGCCCACTTCGGTCGAGCCGGTGAATGCCACCTTATCCACGTCCATGTGCCGCGCAATCGCCGCGCCCGCCGTCGGGCCGTATCCCGGCAAAAGATTCACCACACCTTCGGGGAAACCCGCCTCAAGGATCAGTTCGCCCACGCGCAGCGCCGAAAGCGGCGTCTGCTCTGCGGGCTTCATCACTACGGTGCAGCCGGTAGCCAGCGCCGGCCCCAGCTTCCAAGCCTGCATCAGCAACGGGAAGTTCCACGGAATAATCTGCCCCACGACCCCCACCGGCTCATGCTTCGTGTAACAAAAATAATTCCCATTCACGGGAATCGTCTTTCCCTGAATCTTGTCCGCCCACCCCGCGTAGTACCGGTAGCATGCAACCGTCAGCGGCAAGTCTGCGGCGCGCGCCACGTGATACGGCTTGCCGTTATCCAGCGATTCGAGCTGCGCCAATTCGTCGGCATGTTTCTCAACCAAGTCCGCCAGCCGGTTAATCATTGCGCCGCGCTGCGAAGCCGTCATTTGTCGCCGCCACGCGCCCGTCTCGAACGCCGCGCGCGCCGCCGCAACTGCCTTGTCGACGTCTGCCGCATCGGCCTCCGCCACTTGCGTGATCACTTCGCCCGTTGCCGGGTTGATCGTCGGAAAAGTTTTCCCCGAAGCGCTATTCACCCACTTTCCGTTGATCAACAACTTGTTTGCACTGATTTTTACGCTTGGTTCGATTGCAGTCGTTGCTGTTGCCATGGAATCCTCCCTATCGGAATCGTCGAGGAGCAGCAATTCACAACCGAAATTGTGCCCGCTCCCTCGAGATAATTGATCTCGTTAGCCGCCGGTTGGCGGCTTAGGCAGCCCTTTCGCGCCTATGAAAGGAAGGCAGGGCGGAACCCCTCCAGCCCTGTGGGTGCGCAAACGTGCTACCAGGGAAAGAAGCCTATACCCAAGCGCGGCGCGAGGCAAGATGGGACGAAGCTTCGGAAGACCGGTGGGAGAGCGTCAGCGAAATCGCATTGTGCCCCAAAAACAGAGCGGCGCTCCGCGTTTCATTACGCGGAGCGCCCTCGCTGCTCTTTCGTATAGATCGGCTTAACTTAGTTCTTACTCGCTGTCTGTGCCGGAGCATCTTCTCGCGGCATCATGGATACCACGACGTATTCGCGCTCTTTGCCGTCCGCTTCGGGAACGCGCAGGATCATCTTGTCCTTCTGAATACGAAATTGCGCAGTCTCTCCAATGGGAAGCAGCGTTGGATGTTTGTCGTCCTTGGGCCGGATTCGGTACGTCAGTTTGTCCGTTTGCAGAATGTATTCTTGGCACAAAACTTCCTGCGTTTTTTTATTTTGGGCATCTGTGCCGAGCAGCTCACCAGCCACGGTTTTCGAGCCCTTCTCCTGCATCCCGCAGGAGGTTGATTCCATGCGGACTAAAGTCCCTTTCTCGTAGTTGTGCTCCTTCGCCGCGCACACGCCGGCAAAGATCAGACAGACAGCTAAAGCCCACGCCTTTTTCATGCCTTTGGTCCTCCTCAGTTCGTAATTGGCGATCATCTCCAAACTATGGCCGCAAGGAACCATCGAGGAATAGGACCAAGGTACTTTGTGCCCAATTTGTAAAAGGTTTCCAGGTTGGACTCTACCACGGCCGCCTCTATCGCCTTGTCGAAGAGCTTCCTGCCGTTCAGCGACGCGTCATTTCCGAGCGTTTCGTCGAGCAACGCACCATCCGGGAAATCGCCGGCCGGTTAAAAAAGACTGAGGGCGCCATCAAACAGCTTCAATTCCGTGCCCTACAACTTTGCGCGTACAATTGGAGCGTGGCCATGCCTAATCGCTCTCCTGCCGAACAACTCGACCGCGTCATCGACGCCATGCTCCGGTCGCTGCCAGCAGAGCCAGGCCAGGGGAGCCCAAGTCGCGCGCTCAATCGTTTGATGCCCATCGCACGCGCCCTGCGCGACTTGCCGCGTCCCGATTTCAATGCAGCGCTAAAGTCTGATTTGCAAAGGAGAACTTCCATGAACGAAGCAGCAGCCCCATCCCCAGAGCCTACAAAATCCGCTCAATTCCGCCGTCCCAATTTCCCGAACATCGCGCCGTACTTCCTCGTCAACGGTGCCCCGAAATTTATCGACTTCCTCATCGCTGCCTTCGACGGCAGCGAGCGCATCCGCGTTCCCCACGCTGACGGCAGCATCATGCACGCTGAAGTCGCCATCGGCAATTCCATCATCGAGCTCGGCGATGCCAACAAGCAGTATCCATCGCGTCCAATGACCACTCACTTGTATGTGCCCGACGCCGACGCCACGTATGCCCGTGCCCTCGCAGCCGGCGCTACTCCCGTCTATGCGCCCACCGACGAGCATCCTTCGGGTGACCGTTGGGGCGAAGCCAAAGATCCCTTCGGCAACACCTGGTACATCGCCACACGCAGGAGTGCGGCTCCTGCCCCCGAAGGATTCCTCACGGTGCAGCCCTATCTACATCTTCGCAACGCTCACGACATGATTCCATTCGTCGAAGCGGCCCTTGGCGCCCGAGCGACAGGTGTCCAGAAATCACCCGACGGCATTGTCCACCACGCGACCATCGAAATTGCCGGCGCCACATTCGAAATCGACGAAGCGCAGGGGGAGTCTCAACCCACTCAGTCCTACCTCCACGTCTACGTCCCCGACACCGACGCAGTCTATGCCCAAGCCCTCGCCGCCGGCGCCACGGGAGTCACACCTCCAAGCAACGCGCCCTATGGCGACCGTGCCGCCACCGTCAAAGACCCCTTCGGCAACATGTGGTTCCTGGCCACCTATCTCGGCACCGGCAAACCATAGCGCTAGCCGCTCCTGACCCAACCGCGCCGAGGCAAATTCGGATTTAAAGCACCGAGCATGTCTGTTGCGGGCTATAAAGATGTAAGTCGAGATAAATTAGTTGAGTGGTTTCACTGTGAGGGAGCTACCGCCGCTGCAATCCGGCCAACGCGGACTGATATCGGCAATCAATCTGCCGTTCGGGGCGGCGTCAACCACGTCGACGAGGAATGACTCGTGCATTGGCATATGCAAGTCATCCTTAGGATCGGGCCCGGTAATCTCAAGGCAGTATTTGCCGCTGTTGAGCGCTGAAATTGTAAAGTTACCTGCCAGATCTGTTTTAGCAGCAGCGACCTCAGCGCCGCATTGCCATTCTTTCAGATTCCCCTTTGACGGTTTCACACCAGGAGGGTATTGAACCTCGCCTTTTTTGAAGAACGCGGTATCGGTTCGAGCTTTGATTGATATGGTGGCCTCACCTACGGTGATCGCCTGCCGTTCTTTATCGTGATTGTTTCCCATCAAGTCGAACCGTCCGCTCCCAACAACTGTTCCGGACACATTTTTGACCACAGTAGCCGAATAGCCTCCGAGCACGACGACACTGCAAGGATAGACTGTTCTGCAGAGTAGAAGCGCTAAACATGCTGCGGTGGTGAATCGGATGGATAACACTAGCCTTCCCTGTGGCTACTGATTGTAGCGCTTCAGGCCCGCAAAATTGCCACAGCCTTCAAGAGACTTCTTATCCAGCCGGGCTTGGTTCCTCCTGGCGGCCGCGCTACGGAGATCACAGCTTTCGGATGCGCGAACACTCATTTCAACAATAACCTGCCTTCAATGAAACATTTCGCGGTCCCGATTCGTTTCCTTTACAGACGCCTGCGAGGGGGGACCCCATGGAATCTTTCTGGAAAGACTTGCGCTACGCCTTTCGCATGCTCTGGAAGAGCCCCGGCTTTACGCTGGTCGCCGTGCTCGCCCTAGGCCTCGGCATCGGTGCGAACACAGCCATCTTCAGCGTTTTCAACGGCATGCTGTGGCGACCGTTGCCCGTTCAGAATACCAAGCAGCTCGTTGTTGTAGCGGCTAAAACTCGAGACTTCCAGTTTCCGCTCAATCTGTCCTATGCCGATTTTGAGGACTACCGCCAACTCAAGAACGTTTTCTCCGATCTGGTCGTTTACTCGCCGTCTCCTGTGAATTTTGGCGTCCAAGGCCGCCCGGAGCGCGCCTGGGTCGACTTAGTCAGCGGCAATTACTTCTCCGCGCTAGGCATTCAGCCCGTCCTCGGCCGCACCTTTGCCCCAGATGAAGGCTGGGTCCAGAACAAGGATCCTCTTATCGTACTCAGCTATAACTACTGGCAAAAACGCTTCAGCGGAGATCCAAACATTGCCGGACAAACGGTCCAGGTCAACAATCACGCCTTCACGATTATTGGCGTTGCTCCGGAAAAATATGTCGGGGCCTACTATTTCATCAAACCTGACTTCTATATTCCCATTTCCACACTAGGTCTCCTCGATCCCACTCAGGCTGATGTTCTTACCAGGCGCAGCGCCAGCTTTATTCGTGTTTTGGGCTACCTCAATCCCGGTGTGACCCCGGCACAAGCCATGGCCGCCGCCCAACCCATCGACCAACGCTTGGCCCAGGACTTTCCGGACTCGCACAAGGGCTTGTCCCTTCTTGTGTTGCCGGAACTGAGCGCCCGTCCCGAACCGGGTTTGGGCGGGTTCATGTCCACTGCGGTCATCGTCTTCATGCTCCTCGTCGGACTCGTGCTGTTGATTGCCTGCGCGAATGTCGCGAATCTCATTCTTGCGCGCGCGAACGGCCGCAGAAAAGAATTTGCCACGCGTGTCGCTCTCGGGGCCAGCCGTTGGCGTATGGCTCGCCAACTCTTGACGGAGACCGTGCTCCTCTCCGCATTTGGGGGCATTCTCGGCATGATCTTCGCGCGCTGGGCAGGCATGGCCCTGACCTCGATCCACATCCCCAGCGACATCCCGCTGCGCCTTTTTGATTTGCGTCTCGACTGGCGAATCTTTGGATTCACTTTTCTTGCGGCGCTGCTGACCGGTGTCGTCGCAGGCCTGATCCCGTCGCTGCAGGCTTCGCGCCCTGATTTAGCGGACACACTTAAAGCTGGCGGACGCTCAGGCGGTTCCTCCTCAGGCCACCATCGGTTCCGCAACGCCCTCGTCGTCTCCCAAGTCGCGGTGTCCTTGTTGCTTCTTGCTTGCGCAGGATTCTTTATCCGCAGCTTGCAAAACTCCGCTCACGTCGACATGGGATTCCGCGTCGATCACACGCTAATGATGTCTGTGGATCTCGGACTCCAAGGCTATAACGAGGAGCGCGGCCAGCAGTTCTTCAAGCAACTTACCGAACGTGTCCGCTCGCTCCCAGGCGTCCGCGATGCCGCGATCTCCGCTTACATTCCCATGGGCTATGACAACTCGGGCGTCAACGTTTTCCCCGACGGACAAGTCATCGACGACAAAACAAACACACATGCCGTCTTCGACGACATGGTTCAGCCCAGTTATTTCCGTACCGCCGGCGTTCCCGTGATCAAAGGCCGCGAATTCAACGACGCCGATGGCGCCTCGGCGCCCCTCGTCGCCATCATCAACGACACCTTCGCCCAAGAAATCTGGCCAGGGCAGGATCCCATCGGCAAAATCTTTCGCACCAAAAAAGACGGCCCTCCTATCCAGGTGGTCGGCCTCACCCGCACCGGCAAATATCTCTTTCTCTACGAAACCCCTCAACTCTACGCTTACTTTCCGCTTGCCCAGCGTTACTCTTCTGCTGCGAATTTGTTTGTCTATACCGAGGGCGATCCTCAACAGCTCGTTTCAGCGGCCCGCGATCAGATCAGCCAGCTTGACGCAAGTCTCCCGGTCTTTGCCGTCACCACCATGGAGGCGCACGTCCGGTATGGCAAACCGTTGCTGCCCGCGCGGCTTGGCGCGATGCTCGTCGGAGCTTTCGGCTTTCTCGGGTTGGTCCTTGCGTCGGTCGGAGTGTACGGCGTCGTCTCCTACTCCGTCAGCCAGCGCACACAGGAAATTGGTATCCGCACCGCGCTTGGCGCCCAGCGCTCTAATGTTCTGGGGATAATTCTGAAGCAGGGAATGAGCATGGCGCTCATCGGAACCGGTGTTGGAATTGTCCTATCGTTCTTGCTCTTTCGGGTATTGCGCACGGTCCTCTATGGAGTGAAGTCCACCGACCTGGTCACACTGGCCGCCGTCTCTGGCATGCTTCTCGCGGTGGCTTTCTTGGCCAGCTACGTTCCCGCTCTTCGCGCCACTCGCGTCGATCCAGTAGTCGCTCTCCGCGAACAATAACGCCCGCCTACTTCACCGCCACTTCATCCTTCAACTTCTCATACGCCGCCGCGCTCATAATCTTTTTGCTCACCAGCTCATGCTTATCTTTGTATGGCCGCCCCGCCGCGATCCTCTTCGCCTCATGCTTCCCAATCCCTGGCAATCCCGTCAAATCATCCTCGCTCGCAGAATTCAAGTCCACCAGCTTATTCCCGCCCTTTTCCCATCCTTCTTTCGCGCCGTCGACTGCCGCTTTCACTGCCCGTCCTGCTTCTTCGACCGCTGGCTTGGCTTGCGCCGCCGCTTTTGCCGCTTCCTCCCGGATCGTCTTCTCCCGCTCCGCCGAATCGCCCGAACAGCCAGCCGCCGCTAGGCATCCAGCTATCGTCAACGCCATCACTCCCAGCCATCGCCACATCTTCATCGCGTCTCTCCTCTGCACTCCAATCCTCTACCTCTCCTCCACCTCCCGTCTATCCCAAATTTCCTGCGCCTCCTCTGCTTCTACTTCTTCAAAAACGTCCCCTTCTCCAAATCCTTAAACGCCTGCTGCAACTGCTCCTGCGTGTTCATCACAATCGGCCCGTACCATGCCACCGGCTCTTCCAGCGGTTTCCCCGACACCAGCAGAAACCGTATCCCTTCCTCGCCCGCTTGCACAACCACCTCATCCCCTCGGTCAAACAGCACCAGCGATCGGTTGTCCGCCGCCACCGGAGGCGCGGTATCCAGCCATCCCACCGCCTCGGTCGGCACCGCCAACGGCTCCGACGCGTTGCAAAACTTTCCCGATCCCGCAAACACATACGCAAACGCGTGGCGCGTCGTCCCGACTGGCAGCGTCTTCCTCCGCCCTGGCGCCACGGACACATCCAGATAAATCGGATCCGCCGCAATCCCATCCACCGGCCCGCTCTTCCCCCAAAAATTTCCGCACACCACGCGCACGTGCGTCCCGTCGTCGTCCTTAACCTCCGGAATCTCCCCCGCCTTCACTTCCTGATACCGCGGCGTGGTCATCTTCAGCGACGCCGGCAGATTCGCCCAAAGCTGAAACCCATGCATCCGCCCTGAGTGATCTCCCTTCGGCATCTCCTGGTGAATGATCCCGCTTCCCGCCGTCATCCACTGCACGTCGCCAGAAGCAATCTGCCCATGGTTTCCCATGCTGTCGCCGTGCTCCACCGTTCCCGCCAGAACATACGTAATCGTTTCGATCCCCCGGTGAGGATGCCACGGAAACCCCGCCAGATAATCCTCCGGCACATCATTGCGAAAATCGTCCAGCAACAAAAAAGGATCGAAGTCCGCCGTATTCCCAAATCCAAACGCCCGCCGCAAATGTACTCCCGCGCCTTCCACTGTCGGCTTAGCCGCCACAAGCCTCTTCACTGGTCGTATCGACATCTCGCCCTCCCGCCATTTTCAGCTTTGTAGGGGCACGATATATCGTGCCCTACGCCGTGCCCTGCGTTTTCTCCTCCGTGCCTCAACTATCTCCATACACCGGCACGGCCGCTCCCTGAATCAATTTCGCCTCGTCGCTGCACAAAAACAAAATCACTCGCGCAATCTCCTCCGGCTTCGGCCATTTCGCAAAGTCTGCTTTCGGCATCGCCTTCCGGTTCGCCGCCGTATCAATGATGCTAGGCAGTATCGAGTTCGCGTGCACTCCTGTCCCTTTCAAATCCGCCGCTAGGCAATCGATCATCGCCACCGCCGCCGCTTTTGACGCCGCATACGCCGCCGCTCCCGCCGCATGCTCCACCGCCGCCTTCGACGCCACATTCACAATAGCCCCGCCACCTTGTTTTACCATCACCCGCGCCGCCGCCCGCACCAAAACAAATCCCGCCCGCAAATTCAGCGCCAGCTGTTGCTCAAAAACTTTCGTCTCCATCTCCCACAACTTCACTCCGCCCGCATAAGCTCCCACCGCATTCACCAAACAATCCAGCCGCCCCTGTCGCTCCACAATCCCATCCACAAGCCGTCCCACAGCTGCCTCATCCGTAACGTCCACGGCATTGCCGTCCAGCGACGACCCCTCCGCCTCCACCAGCTTCGCGCTAGCCGCCTTCTTCAACTCATCCAAATCCCCCGGCCTCCGAAACGTAACAATCACCCGCGCTCCCGCCTCCACAAACGCCAAACTCACCGCCCGCCCTAATCCGCCAGTTCCGCCCGCCACCAAAACCACTTTCCCCGCCACTTTCACCATTTCCGCTTCCTCTCCGTCTCCGCCCTTGGATTTCTCTCGCCACTCGTCACAGGCCACTGCCTTTACCGCATCTTGGCACACCCGCACCTACCGCTCAAGCCGGCAAAGCTAGAGCCACCAGTTGGCTTCTTTAAAGCAGCCCGATCAATTGTTCAATGGTCAATTCAGCGTCGCGCAAGATTGCGCGCAACAGTCCAGGACCCAAAGTCTCGCCGGAGTGTACGGGAACGGCGGTGGCTCTGCCGTCGGAATGTTTCAGGAAAACATGGCTGCCGCGGGTCCGCTCGACGGAGAAGCCTGCTCTTTCCAGTGCGCGGACAACCTCTCTCCCCTTGACGCGGGGAAGGCGCGTCATACGGAGATTTGTTGGACGCCGACGAGCTCGAGCGGGCCGCCGTCGTTACTTTCGTCTTCGAGACAAAGCTGAATTACCTCGCGGACACGCTTCATGAGGGTATCAAGCTTTTTGGCCTGGGTATGGCATCCACGTAGCGCTGGAACCGTGGCGACATAGAAGCCTTCCTCGTCTTGCTCAATAAGCACGGTAAATTTTCTCTTCGCCTTCACGAAATCCGCCTCTTAAGTGAAGTTTATCATGAACAGCGCTGGCTAAGGGAGAAAGAGGAAGGCGGGTTTCAGCCGGAGGGGAATCTGCGATCGATTTGCGCGCAGCCGATCACCTGCGGTTTGCGCTCATTCCTCAGGCCCAATCAACCGAACGCGTTTCTTGTTCCACACATTTGCCAGAAAAGTGTTCTTTCGCGAACCCCGCGACTTGAACTCCTTTACCGCCAGAACCGTATAATTAATTTCACGCCCGAGCCGCCGCTCCAGCTTCCGCACCGCCTTCGCCAAAGCACGACCGCCAGGAGTCCCAATCACGAGCACATCGATGTCGCTGGCAGCATCCTGCCGGCCCCGCGCAAAGGAACCATACAAATAGGCCTCGTCAATTCCATCAATTTTCCCGAGCGACTCCGCGATCAGCGGCACAGCTCCAATCGTTTTCGCAACGATGCTGCGCACCTCGTTGAACAGGGAATAGGCGCGGTTCAGTTGAAAATACTTTTGCCGCCCGCTCACTTCCGCCCGGAACAGCCCCTCGCGCTCCAGCCGCCCCAGCTCTTTCGACAAATTCGACGGATCGACCTTCAGTCGCCCCGCCAGCTCCCGCAAATGGTGGCGCGCCGCCGGGTTCGCAAAGTAATACGCCAGCAGTTTCCGCCTCGCCTTGGACCGCAGTTCAATCACGTGGTTAAAGACTACCACAAATGTGGTAGACAGGTACCACAGTTAAAGATACTCGCGTCCTCGTGTTGGCTACGTAGCCTAGGACGGCTGGTAGCACCGGAGCGGGTTTCGTCGAAGGATCAACAAGGAAGTGTCAAAATCCGCACTCTTTGCAAAAACAAAACCCAAAGGGTGCGGTACGCGGCATTTAGAGGCGCTGCACTGAAAAGCTAGTGCCTACCAACCGGCCACCATTCACATTCAAGATAAACCTGCCGCGGTCTATTGAGGGACAGTGTGAATTCGTCACACCTGTCCTTTGGTCCTATTCCTATTATGAAATCCCTTTTGCGAGCATCAAGGTACAGCACCTTTGGTTTTCATTGTCGTAATTCTCATTGAAGGCGAGCCCATCGCACGTGCGTAATTGTGCGTGGGTCGGAGGAGGCCAGCACCATGAAAGAGAATGATTACTTGCAGCAGGTCGCGAACCTGGCGGGTTTGCGGCATTATCCACAGCAAGGCCCATGGAGCAAGAAATCGGGTAGCGCCGTGGGCACGCGCGATAACTACGTCACGGCCATCGGATTCAGCCATAACGGCCAAGGTGCCAGCCTGGTGATCCTCTTGCGTTTCAAGAAGCTGGAGCAGACCGAACTGGTGAAATCCGCGCTGAAGAGCGCCGCGATCAAGAAGGGCAAACTAGGCGCGGTCGGAAATGATTTCGTGCGCTGGGAATGGAAGTACTCCTTCACCAAGCCAAAAGCCGAAGAAGTGGCCAAGCTGGTCGAGGATCTGCGAACCGCAATCAAGCAGGTGACGACGCCGTTCGACGGGCGCTGCGAGCAATGCGCTTCGACATCCACGCAGTCGCTCACACTGCTGAACGGCATGCCCATGTTTATCTGCGCGACCTGCCAGGAAAAAGTGCGCCATGAACTGAACCAGGCCGCCGAGAAATATGAAATGATCACGCCGAATTATCCGAACGGGCTGGCGTTGGGCCTGGGCGCAGCAGCGCTAGGAGGGCTTGCCTGGGGCCTGGTGGCTTACGGCCTAAACTATATTTTTCTGTACGGAGCGATCCTCATCGGGTACCTCGTGGCGGCTGCTGTCTTGAGGGGCACCGGCAAAGTAACGCGCTTCGGACAGATCATCATCCCGGTGCTGACCATTGCCAGCGTGCTTTTTGGCGATGCTATCTTCTACACGCTGATTATCATGAAGCAGGAGCATGTTGCGTTTTCGGGCAGATTGTTGAATGCCGTTGTGCTGCACCTCTGGGGAATTGAAGTTCAGGGAAGCGGCGTGCTCTCTCTGCTCTTTGGTTTGGTGGGAGCGGGATACGCGCTGTATTCGGCGCGCAAGCCCAAGTTCCAGGCAGTATTTCATCCGCTCGGCGCGCCAAACGCCTAGTTTCTGGAGTGCAGGAGTGAGCTCAGCTTCTCCCGCACTCCATGCTTCACCTTACGCCAGATCGAACAGGCAGGTAGCGAAGACGTTCAACGCTGGTGCCCAATAGCGTGCCGCAGCCTTTGGGCTTTGGTTTCGCAAAGGATGCGGGTTTTGACTTTTCCTCGCTCGAGCTGATTTCCGACGTTACCCGAAAAGTGGCTCCCAGTACACAGAATTCTCCGGGCTCATTTCGAGGAAAACCTGACCGAAATCTCTAGGCAAAGCAACAAAACCGGCTCAACAAACGCAATAGGAAAGAGCGCAAACAGCCAAGCGGCACCTCGGGTTCTGGTGCGTCGATAATGAAAGATTGTGAGGCCGAGCCAGAGAAACGCGGTCAAGTTGATAAGATTGAATAGCATCTGCCATCCAGATAACTCGACATCCTCGTGGATGTCCCACGCCGTTATCAGAAGCGGAACGAATGCCGACGCCACGCATAATCCTGCCCTCAACTTCGTGTTCATTGCTATCATACGGGTGCCGCACAATTTTGGGTTTTGGCTTTGCAATGAGTGCGGGTTTTGACTTTCCTTCGTTTCTTCAGCTTAGTCAAGGAAAGAAGCATCTGTCTTTGCCTCATTCGCTGATCTCGACATGAGTTCATGTTCTGAGGTAATAATAGTTGTCCACCCTCTCGCCCCCCGAGAGCCCCAATATGCCAATCTTTCGTCGCGCATTCCCAATCGTTGCACTGGGCATTCTCCTCAGCGCTACAGGTGTCGCTTCGCAAGACTCCGAGAGCAAATCCGGCGACAGTCCGCCCCGTTGGTACAATCCGGCCAAATACAATCCCGTCAAATTGATAAAACGGGGCCCCAAGTCAGCGAATGACCAACTGGCTTCGGATGGCCATCTCGAGGACGCACTTACCAAACAATTGCGGCTGCTGAAGATCCTTCCTGCCGATAAGGAATTGCAAGACGCTTGTTCGGACTTCAAGGACTTGGCGAATTGCATCGCTGTCCTTCGTCTGAACCACAATCTCCAGATTGAATTCACTTGCCTGAAATGGGATGTCACCGGAATTAAACCGAAACCAGTAGCCGATTCATGCGCGGGCCCGGCTGGCGGCAAAGCCATGCCCCTGGAGAAAGCCGTCGACCTCCTCAAACCAGACGCAAACGCCAGGACGGAATCGAAAAACGCTCTCAAGCAGGCGCACGACGACATCAAGGACGCCAGTTCCTAGCCTTGAGCTCCCCGGCTGGAAGGCCCAGCCGTTCAACCCTGATACCCAATCGAGAGCCGCACCCTCTGGGTTTTGGTGTTGCAAAGGATGCGGGTTTTGCAAACGGCGCTGTCTTTGCCCGTGCGCCCTTGGACTGGTGCTTACTTCTCCCTACCTCAATATCTCCACTACATTTCGCGCCGCATGAATAATCCGAATCACTTGCAGCGGTCTTCTTTCCGGATCGTACACGACCCAATAATTCCGATACGGTTGCACGACCCAGAAGCGCAACGGCAATCCCGTCAGGTCCTCACGCGTCCGGCCTGCGAGTGGAGTGTCCGCCAGGAAGGCGCAGGCCTCGTAGATCGCCGCCTCGACGCGATTCGCTGCGTCCACGTCATCGACTGCGATATAGGTCCAGATTTCGAAGAGATCTTCTACAGCTTGGAGTGTGAGCTGGTAGCTGCTCATGCTTGGTGCTTTTCAGCGAGCCAAGCGCGTTTCCTCTCATCCAGCCTGGAACGAACCTGTTCGGAATCGATCAATTCACCGCGTTGCGCGGCCGCGTAGCCTTGCTCAATTTTTGCTCGGATCTCGCTGCCATGTTCGGCCAGCCAGGCTTCCTGCTGGTGAAGCAAGGAAACGGCGTGCTCCACGAACTCATCTACAGTTTGGTAGGGCCCGCGCTGAACGTCCTGTTTGATCAGTTCTTCCATCTCAGGTCGCAGATGAATCTTCATATCCACAGTTTACCGCATTCTTCCCACAATGGCTCAAACCGGCTTCTCCTCCTTCATGAATCTTCCGTTCCTGAGGCGTCGCCTTAAGCGCCGAGACGTTCGTCGAGCAGGCGATGCTTCTCTTGCCAGTAAGAAGGGCCCACCTCGATCGGAGCGCCAGACTCAATCCCCGCGAGCGCCAGAGTTTCCAATTCTTCTATCCCCTGTTGGTCAGCTTGAACAAGCCGCTCCAAGTAGGCCTCGATGCTGAGCCCCTCGGCCTCCGCCCGGGCACGGATCTTGGTTTCAAGCTCAGGATGTATCGGAATACTCATAGTCGCACCATGTTCCCTATTCTCACCCTGATTCTACGGCTCGCCCCTCATACTTTCCTACTAGAAAGTCGCGCTAACAGTGCCGGCCTGTGCCGCCTCGCCGCGTTCGCGTGCGGAGTCTCTTCTCTGTGGGTCAGACTTTCAACTTCTAACCTTCGCTGTTCAACCCTCCGAAACGACCGTTCAACCCCCAAATTCTACCATTCCCTGGAATTCACTATACTCTCTCGCCAACGCAGTGCTACCATATCCCATGTTTACCCTGAACCTCGAAGGGTTTCGCTCGTCAAGCACCCCATCCTTCTCCCCATCACCTGCTCGATGTCACCATTTCTCACTCTTCCTTCCGCCCTCGGATAAATCTGTGCCAATCGCACGCCCCGGCCGGGGCAGAGAGACCAATTTCCGCTCGTTCATTCTAACGGTTAGCCACTCACCACTCGCCACTATCTCCTTTAGAATCCGCACTTCCGCAAAACATGCCCATAACTCCATTAGAATCCGCACTTCCAAAACACAGGACTTAAAGCCCTTTAGAATCCGCACTTACAAAAAAAAGGGGGTGGGGGGCCCCTCACTACCCAGAAATCCGATGAACGATTTCTATCCCATTTGCGCGAGCTGCCCGGCTTTACGGCCAGTACCGTTTTGGAACGTACTGGCCCTCGGGCCAACTGATGAACATGTCTCCTCCCTCGCTATGCTACTGGAGGGCTCGGGGTGTCCTCGGGCCAAGGAGGGGGCGATGTTGCGCAATCGATTCCTGATTCTAACGGGTTTATGTTTTCTCGCGGCTTCGGCCGCTTGGGCGGACGACGTGGGGTACGTCGACTGCACCAAAAATTCAGATGGTACTCAAATCTTTCCAAAACCACGCAGATCTCAGGACGTGCTCGCACCGCTTCCTTGCGGCGAGCGCTTCACTATCTTGGTCTATGGGTTTTTCTTCTCCAAGATTCAGACCAAAGACGGCCAGGTAGGATTCATCTATTCGAGCGTGATCGCCATCGATCGCGCCGCAACCTCCGTGCCACAACCGGCGCAACAAACGCCGTCCGTGCAAGTTGCGGCGGAGAAAACAAAGATCCCGCGCGCGACTCCGTTTGACGCGCAGCCTAAGCCAGCTGCCGCTGCATCGCAGCAAGCCGCGCCAGCTCAACCGGCACCAGCTCAAACTGTGACGGCTCAGGCGGCCCCAGCGGACGCGCCTGTTGTCACTGCGCCCGCATCCAGCGCGCCGGCATCCGTATCGAATGTCACGGCAACAAATCCAACCAAGACGGAAACCAATCCAACGGCGGCTGCGCCAGTCCAGCCTGCCCCAGTTCAGCCAGCCACGACGTCACCGGCGGGACTCACAACACCATCTACGACTCCGCAGCCATCCGTATCAGATGTCCCTGAAGCGGCTGCGACCACTGCACAGCCCGATCCGCCTGCGACGGCACAGCCCGATGCGTCTGCGGCCTCTCAACCTGACTCCGCGGCCGCCCAGCCTGCACCAGCGCCGGCTATTCGGCCTGCCGATACAAGGACCAGTTGGGAGAAACCCCGCCCGAGTATTCGCACTGCGCCGCTGTTGGAACTTTATGGCGGCTACGCGTTCGCGCGCTTGGACGGCGGAGGAAGCTACACCAACATGAACGGCGCGCTAGGGTCGTTTGGCTGGAATCCAAAACCCTGGTTGCAGGTCGTTGCAGACACTAGCTACAGTTTCACGTCGAGCGGCGGCACCAAAAACGTTCTTTTTGGAAATCATTTCGGTCCCCGCTTTTTCTATCGCCGACGAAACAGATTTGGTATTACCCCATTTGTGGAAGGCCTGGTTGGCGGATCAAGTGCGAAGACCACCGTCAGCGGCGTCGGCGGTTACACCTCGTCTACCGGCAGCACTCTTTCATATAAAGCGGGCGGCGGATTGGATATTCACCCGTCCCGGCGGTGGGAAATCCGTTTAATCGATGTCGATTACTACCGGACCTCGTTCGGCACAAATCTTCATCAGAACAATTATTGGATTTCCACGGGCGTGATCCTTCGGCTCTTCACTGGGCCAAACGAGTAGTGGTTTGACGCCGGACTCGCAATTTAGCTTATGCATGGCGATGCACATCGCCATGCATAAAGCGTGACGTTTAAATTTCCAGGATGACCGGCAGGATTAACGGACGCTTGGAAGTTTGCTTGTTGATATAGCGCTTGAGGTCCACGCGAATTTTTTCTTTGATGACGCCCCAGTCGGATTTTTCCTCGGCGTTGGATTCCTCGACCGTTTTCATAATCACTTCGCGCGCCCCCGCAATTAATTCCTGACCGTTGTCGCTGAACATTCCGCGCGTGACGATTTCCGGCTGCGATTCCATTTTTCCAGTGTGCTTGTCGATCGCAATGATCGGCACGACGACGCCATCCTCGGAAAGATGCTTGCGGTCGCGGATCACCACGTCTTCGATTTCCTCGAGCGAGCCCGAATCCACACACACTCGACCGGCGGTTACCGGATCGCGCCGGCGAACTCCATCCGCTGTGAACTCGATGCACTTGCCATTTTCCAGAAGGAGAATTTCTTCGGAGACGCAGCCGAGTTGGTGCGCCAGCGCGGCGTGGCGGAAAAGATGCCGGTACTCGCCGTGAACGGGAATGAAATACTTTGGCTTCACGAGCTGCAGAACCAGTTTTTGTTCTTCCTGGCTAGCGTGGCCGGAAACGTGAATCGTTCCAGCGGAATTATCGTAATAGACGAGGGCGCGGCGGCGGAACATGTGATCCAGCATGCGGAAAATAGCTTTTTCATTGCCGGGAATGATGCGCGCGGAAAGAATGACGCTGTCGTTTTCGTCGACGGTAACAAAGCGGTGATTGTCCACAGCGATGCGCGAGAGCGAAGACATGGGCTCGGCCTGGCTGCCGCTGGCGAGAATGACGATGCGCTTGGGATCGAAATTGCGAATGTCCTGCGGTCGAACGACCATGCCGTCGGGAATGCGCAAATAATTCATGGAGTGCGCGATCTCGACGTTGTCCACCATACTGCGGCCGACGAAAGCGACCTTGCGGCCCACGCGTCCGGCGATATCGATCACCTGCTGGATGCGGTGAATCGATGAAGCGAAACACGAAAGGATCACACGGCGCGGCGCCGAGCGGCACAGTTCTTCGATGCGCGGGACGATGGCGCGCTCGGAGGGAGTGAAGCCGGGGCGCTCGACGTTGGTCGAATCGCTGAAAAGCGCGAGAACGCCTTCGCTGCCGTAGCGCGCGAAAGTGTGGAGATCGAAGGGCGCGCCATCTACAGGTGTTTGATCGATCTTGAAGTCGCCCGTGTGAATGATTACGCCGAGCGGCGTTCGAACGGCCAGCGCCACGCAATCGATGGTGCTGTGCGTGACGTTGATGAACTCGATTTCGAAAGGGCCGATTTCGACGAGGCGGCCGGGGAGAACTTCGCGGAGAGTGGTGGAGGCGAGGAGGCCGGCTTCCTCGAGGCGCTTTTTGACCAGCGCGAGCGTGAAGCGCGTTCCATAAACAGGAACGTTCAAGTCGCGCAAAATATAGGCGAGCGCGCCGATATGATCTTCGTGGCCGTGCGTAAGGACGATAGCGCGCACGTGCTGCCGGTTTTGCTTCAAATAGGTAATATCCGGAATAACGAGGTCCACACCGAGCAGTTCTGATTCGGGGAACATCATGCCCGCGTCGATGACGAGAATGTCGTCACCGAGACGCAGCACCATCATGTTCATTCCGAATTCGCCGAGACCGCCAAGGGGAATTGCTGTGAGGGACTGCGCAGACTTACTCAAAGAAAGTTTATCTCCATCTCATCCAAAGAACGCTCATCTCCATAGTATGCATTTGAATCGTATCACAGCAGCGTGGCGCACGCCCGTTAACCCCAAATAGAAAGCTGAACGGACGATGCTGTTTGCCGTTTGTGGCTAACGATCGCCGCCGCTGAAGAGGTGCGCGATTAATACGAGAAGGACCGCGCCGACGGTAGCGGCGGCGAGGGAATAGAGAAAGCCGCCGCCGAAGATGCCGAGCCTCATAAAAATCCAACCGCCGATGAAGGAGCCGACAATTCCTAGAATTATATCCGTGATGCAGCCGAAGCCGCGACCGCGCGAGATTTTTCCGGCGAGCCATCCAGCGATCAAGCCGATGACAATCCAGCCCCAGAACCCGCTGGGGAGTGCGATCCAAAAACCCTTTGTTTCGAACGACGCGCTCAACAGTATGGGGGACATTCAGCCTCCAAGAAAATTCTCGTGCGCAACTGGGTCTTTCTTCACCGGGCTAGCAAGAATTAGAAGTCTAGCAGATGTGAAAGCGGGATTCTTGTGCGAGATTTGGGGAGGGAAGGGCAGAGGAGGTTCCAGATTGCACGGTGGAGAGGCACGAAGAATGGGATGAGCGTTGGGAATGTTTGCAGAGAGGCTTTTTCTCGCTGCGGCGTGGACTCGCATTTTTTCGGGGCTGCCGAACTCGTAGAGAGGTCCCTCGTCGCGTTGCTCCTCGGGACTCGCATCCTTATCGGATGCTCGGTTGCTGCTGGGTCATGCAGTGAATAGTGCCAAGGCCGAGAACAAGATCGCGACAGGCGATGCCAATGACTTCGCGGCCTGGAAAAAGAGCGGCGAGGGTGTTAAGTGCGACGCGGTCATTCGAATCGTTGAAGGTGGGGACGAGAACGATTTTGTTGGCGATGTAAAAATTCGCGTAGCTGGCGGGGAGACGCTGGCCATCGAAATAAACGGGCGCTGGCATGGGGAGCGTTTCGATGCGGAGGGGGCGGCCGTCTTGATCTTTCATGCTTTTTAGCAGAGAGAGGTTTTCCTGGAGCGGAGCGAAGTTGGGGTCGTTCGAATCGTTTTCGACCACGGTGACGACGGTGGTGGGATCGACGAATCTTGCCAAATCGTCGACGTGGCCATGGGTGTCGTCGCCGGCGATGCCGTTTTTTAGCCAGAGAACATTTGTGACTCCGAAATAGTTTTTAAAGACTTCCGCATAATCCTCGCGAGTGAAACCGGGATTGCGCTCCTGCGTTTTGCTGAGAAGACATTCTTCCGTTGTGAGCAGGGTGCCGCGGCCGTTGACGTCAATGCTGCCGCCTTCCAGGACGACCCTTTTCCCTTTGTGCATGGGTTGCCAGACGCGACGTCTTAGCTTCTTGTTGGCATGGGAAACGACAACGGAGTCTTTCTTGTGATTGTCGTATTTGGCCCAGCCGTTGAAGCGCCAGTGGGTGTAGGCGACTTCGCCAGAAGAATTCTTGACGCAGATCGGGCCGGAGTCGCGCATCCAGCCGCGATCCGTGGGGACGCGGGAAAAATCGACGGCGGGTAAATTCGCGCCGGATTTTTTGAGGATGGCGCGGACGCGGGACTCGGCTTCGCGATTTTCGACCAGGAGATAGACGCGTTCGACTCGGGAGAGATGGCGGACGATTTCGGCGAAGGCCCAGGGGATGGGAGAGAATTTGCCGGGCCAGTCGGTGAGTTCATGCGGCCAGCCTAGCCAGGTGGCTTCGTGTGGTTCCCATTCGGCGGGCATGATGAAGCCGTGAGAGTGGGGAGTCGAGATGGAAGGAGTGAGAGGCATTAATTCAGGCCCCGGTAGTGGAGTTGTGCACAGACTGAAGTCTGTGCCACTTGAGGTATACGTTTGGATTTGGACAAGAGAGTTTTCAACACAGAGGTCACAGGGAACACAGAGCAGAAAAAATCATTCGCCGAGCCAGCGGTTCAGGATGGGCTGGTAGGCGTCGATGCGGCGATCGCGGAGGAACGGCCAGTTGCGGCGAGTTTCTTCGCTCTGCGCGGGGTCGCATTCGACGACGAGGATTTCTTCTTTGTCATTCGAAGCTTCGGAAAGAATGCGGCCGAAGGGATCGGCGACAAAAGAGTTTCCCCAAAACTCGAGGCCGGGGTCGCCTTTTTCCGGCTTGCCTTCATAGCCGACGCGATTGACGACAGCGACGTAAACGCCATTGGCGATGGCGTGGGCGCGCTGGATGGTGCGCCAAGCGTCGAGCTGAGCCGCGCCGAATTGTTCTTTTTCGCGGGGATGCCAGCCGATACTCGTGGGATAGAAAATAACTTGAGCGCCTTGGAGAGCGGTTAGGCGCGAACCTTCGGGATACCACTGATCCCAACAAATCTGAACGCCGATGCGGCCGTAAGCGGTATCGAAATTGGGGAAACCGAGATCGCCAGGCGTGAAATAAAACTTTTCGTAGTAGAGAGGATCGTCGGGGATGTGCATCTTGCGGTATTTGCCGAGGAGAGAGCCGTCGGCATCGAGGACGGCGCAAGTGTTGTGATAAACGCCCGCGGCGCGGCGTTCGAATAGGGAAACGACCAAGACGACTTTCAGTTCCTTCGCAATCTTCGCGAGCGCGTCGGTGGCGGGGCCGGGGATGGGTTCCGCGAGATTGAAAAGATCGGCGTCTTCGGTACGGCAAAAATATTCGCCGCGAAATAGTTCGTCCATGCAGATGATTTGCGCGCCGCGCGCGGAGGCATCGCGAATCCTGGCGATGGCACGCGCAAGATTGTCCTGGGGATCAGCGGTGCTGCGCATCTGCACGAGGCCGATTGTGAATTTCATTGCCATAAAATTTAGTTTATCATGCTCGTAGAAAGTTTTTTTGTTGCGTTTTGTTCTTTCCTTCGGGGCGCATTTGTAATATCAATCATTACGAAATTAGATTGTCACGCCGTGGTGTGGAACACTGAAAAGAACAAGCAACAAGGATCGAGGGGAAAAGATGGCAAAGCGGCAAGAAAAGACGGTCACGGGGCGCGTGCTGCACGATCCGGTAAAGGATAAGTTGCGGCCGATGTTTCCGATTGATCTGTCGAAGTGCCGCACCGTCGATGAGTTGGTTCGCGCGATGGGGAATACGGCGTTCACGGGGCGGCAGATCGGCGACGCCGCCGACGTTCTGGAAACCATGGCGCGCGACAAGGAATGTTTCGTAGTGCTGACACTTTCCGGTGCGCTGACGGTCGCGAAGATGGGTTTGATTTTCTGCGATTTGATTGAAAGCGGAATTGTGAGAGCGGTGGTTTCGACCGGAGCGCTGATGGCGCACGGGCTCGTGGAGGCGACAGGGCACTCGCATTTCCGCTACGACCCCAGCAAGATGGACGACAAAACGCTGTTTGAGGCGGGATATAACCGCGTTTACGATTCACTCGAACCGGAAGTGAATCTGGATGCCGTGGAAGAAATGATGGATCATATTCTCGGCGAATGGGACGCCGAGGAGATTGTGAGCAGCTGGAAGCTGCACCGTCGAATCGGGGAGGAGCTACACAAGAAAGCGGCAGGGCGGGGAATATTGAAGTCCGCTTACGAGCACAACGTGCCGGTGTTCGTGCCGGCATTCAGCGACTCGGAGCTGGGAATCGATTTTGCGCTGCAAAAATTGGTGCGGGTAAGAGAGAAGCGCCCGCTGCTGCGGTTTGACATGTTCGAGGACTTCGAGAAATTCGCGGATATGATGCTGGCCACGAATCGGATGGGAATCTTTACGGTCGGCGGAGGAGTGCCGCGGAATTGGACGCAGCAGTTTGGAGTGTACGCGGAGCTGCTGGCGCGGCGCGGGTACAAGAAAATTCCACTGAAACGATACAACTACGGAGTGCGGATTTGTCCAGAGCCGGTGCATTGGGGCGGGTTGAGCGGGAGCACGTACACGGAAGCAGTGTCGTGGGGGAAATTCGTGCCGCCGGAAGAGGGCGGGAAGTTCGCGGAAGTGTTTGATGATGCGACGGTGGCGCTGCCGCTGGTGGTGGGTGCGGTGCTGGACCGCATCGGGTATTTCAAGCGGGAGAAGTAGACTGTATTGCGATTCTTCCCCAAGACTAGTATTTCTCATGCCGGACGGAATCCGCCGAAAAACCTTTTGATGTGAGTACGGTGCTTCCTCCTCGCGCACCATTCACGTCTTGGGAGGTCAATATTGGTCAGGCGATCCAGCCTCCACAGTAAAACAGACGCCGGAATGCATAAGAATGTTTCCAAATTCAGTTGGAGTAGTAAACTGCAGGGCAAGGCGGTGAACCGTGCTCTTCAAGCAGTTTTATCTGAATTGCCTTGCCCATGCTTCCTACGTGATTGGAGACGAACAGACATGCACGGCAGCGGTGATCGATCCGCAGCGTGACGTTGAACGTTATCTCGAGTTTGCCGCGGACCACGGGCTACAAATCAAGCACGTAATTTTGACGCACCTGCATGCTGACTTTGTGGCCGGCCACCTGGAGCTGCGGGATCGCGTAGGCGCAAAGATTTATTTGGGTGCGAAAGCGCAGGCAGAGTACCGATTTACACCGCTGGCCGATGGCAGCACGATCGAATTTGGCCGTGTGCGGTTGAAGGCACTCGAAACACCGGGCCACACACCGGAGTCCATTTCCATACTTGTCTACAACCTCCATGAGAGCGGGAGCGAGCCCTACGCCGTCTTAACGGGCGACACACTATTCATAGGCGATGTCGGACGCCCGGATCTTCGTGTTGCACTGGGCTGGTCGGCCACGGATCTTGGCGCTCTGCTGTTCGATTCCTTGCAATCCAAATTGTTGCCGTTGCCGGACGCGAGTCTGGTCTATCCGGCTCACGGCGCGGGGTCGCTTTGCGGAAGGGCCATCAGCAAAGAGACGGTATCGACGATAGGTGAGCAGCGGCGCTTGAATTATGCATTGCAGCCGATGAGCAAAAAAGCGTTCATCGAGATGGTCACTGCCGACCAGCCCGAGGCTCCGCCGTATTTTGTTTATGACGCAGTGCTAAATAGCAAAGAGCGGCCGACGCTCGACAAAACGCTGGAGCGGGAACTGAAGCCGATGGAACTAGATCAGGTTCTGGCATTGCAGGCGGAAGGCGCACAGATTCTCGACACGCGAGAGCCGGACGAATTCGCGGCGGCGCATCTCGCGGGCAGCATCAATATCGGGCTGAGCGGGCAATACGCCACGTGGGCAGGAACGGTGCTCGATCATGCGCATCCGATCGTGATCATCGCGGCGCCTGGCCGAGAGAGCGAATCCGCGATACGGCTGGGGCGCATCGGATTCGATCATGTGGCCGGATATTTGCGGAATGGATTGCAAAGCCTGGAATCGCGACCGGAACTGATCGCCATTACCGAACGGCTCAGCGCGTCATTCGCGGCGGAGCTGCTTTCCTCGAGCCAGCCGCCAGTGGTCATCGATGTGCGCACGCCGCGCGAGCATGAACAAAAACAAATTGATGGAAGCTTGAGCATCCCGCTAAATCATCTTTCGGAACGCGCGAAGGAACTGCCAAAGAATCGGGCTTTACTGGTGCATTGTGCGGGAGGCTATCGATCCTCGATCGCCGCGAGTATTTTGAAGAAGAGTGGTTTTGATCAAGTCGGCGAAATTGCTGGCGGAATAGCTGCCTGGGAAGCAGCAAAATTACCCGTCAACGGCGTTCAGACGAGTAGCTAGCCCGGAGGATTGGGGTCCGCTAAGAGGCCGCCGTCGAAACGAGGGACTGGCCCGTCATGAAGGGGGCGAGGATTGGGGTTGCGAATTAGAAAGGAGACGGGAAAATGGCGAAGGCGGGTGCAGCGATGAGCAAAGCCAAGTACGACGTACACCCCGGAGTGGCCATGGTGGAGAAGTGGATTGCGGAATTGAAGGAGAAGACGGGGCGGTCGCTGGCGGAATGGATTGCGCTGGCGAAGAAGGAAGGGCCGAAAGAGGATAAGGCGCGGCGCGAATGGCTGAAAACGAAACACAATTTGGGGACGAACAGCGCTTGGTGGATTTCCGAGCGTGTGGATGGGAAGGGAGCGGAGGAGGATTCGCCGGAAGCGTATTTGAAGACGGCTGTGGTGTACGTGGAAGAGCAGTATGCGGGCGCGAAGGAGAAATTGCGGCCGGTTTATGAGGAGTTGCTGCGGCTGGGGAAGTCGATGGCTGAGGATGTGAAGGCGTGTCCTTGCAAGACGATGGTGCCGCTATATCGAGAACATGTGTTTGCGCAGATTAAGCCGACGACGAATACGCGGGTTGATCTGGGATTTGCGCTGACGCACTACAAGGGGAAATTGCCTAAAAGATTGATCGATACGGGCGGGCTGGCGAAGAAGGATCGTATTACGCACCGGATCGAGATTAAGGCGATGAATGAAATTGATGGGGAAGTGAAGGAGTGGCTGAAGACGGCGTATGATTTGGATGGGAAGTGAGTTAGTCGTCTTCGCCGATTAGGATGGCGGCGCCGAGGACGGTGGTCCAGAGGCCGCGCTTGTCGCCAACGGCGGATTGCGTGACGTTCATGGTGCGAACGATTTTGTTGGAGATGCGGTAGACCTCTTTTTTCTCGTCGAAGCTGAGATCGGGATCAAATTCCACGTTGAGAGTGGTGGCGAGCATTTCCGCGGCGAGTTCTTCGGCGTATTCGCCAGCGACCTCTTCGGTTTCGCCGAAAGAGTGATGCTCGGAAAGATACCCGTACATCAATTTATCGCTGGGAAGCGCAAGGCCGATGCTGGCAGCGATGAGGCGGTGAGCTTCTTTGGTGGAATTTTCGCTGATGACGGTGAAGGCCACCTGGCCGGGCTTGATGTGCTTCAAGCCCTCGCTGCGGGAGATGAGTTTACAGTTAGGCGGGAAAATCGAGGAGACGCGCACGATGTTGCACGCGGCGATGCCTGCATTGCGCAGGGCGAGCTCAAAGCTCGAAAGTCTTTCGCGATGTTTACCGACGCCTTTGGTGAGGAAGATCTTCTTAGCGACGAACGCCATGGTGCCGGGTTGTGGTGCCTCCGTGAGTGGAGTTACGGGAGAAAATTTTGTGCTGTGGAAAAATAACAAGAAGGTATTGCAGTGTCAAACTAATTCGAGGAGTTTTTGCGGACGACTGGCAGAAAAATGAATGGGATGTGACAAGGATACCAGGATGAGGTCACTCGTCGCCGGCGATGCGCTGGAGCAACTTGCCGAGCGGCTTGCATAGAGCGAGGATTTTGCCCAAATCGTCGGCGCCGAAGTCCGGGCCGGCAGTTTTGGCATTTGCTCCCTTGCGGCTGACCTGGATGACGCCAACGACCTTGTCACCGGAAAGAATCGGAGCGCTGATCATCTTTTGAATGAGTTCGGAGCTTTCGCCGCTGATTTTCACGCCCTCGAAAACGGTGGCGTGACGGATGCTGGCAAAATTGTTGATGATATCGGGACGGCTCTCGCGGGCGGTGCGCGCAGCAACGGCGGAGGTGCTGGAAAGCGGGATAAAACCGACCTGTTTGAGCGATTCCGGGACGAGGAAGTGAAGGTGGCGCCAGCGAGTGGAAACGCCCATGAGGGCGATTTCGTCAGGTTTCACGCCGAGATTTTTGGCGATGCGTTCCGCGATGCTGGTCAGGGAGACCTGCGCCGTGGCGGTCGCGTCGGATTCGATGGCCGTGGCGATGCGTTCCAGCTCCGATGCCAGGTTGTGGGTCGTGGTCATGGGATATTCGTTGGGAACGGGCAGGCTGCCAAGCGAGAGGGCCGGGCGGAAACCATCCGTCGTATTCTCATTTAACCGGGAAAGCGCGGAGGGCGCAACGCATTTTCGAGTGTCGCGTGTCCGAGAAAGGAACAGGCTGGCTTGCAAGGGTGTTTTCATCTGCCTATACTGAAAGGGCCGCGAGACTTCAGCGCCCTACAGAACCTCATGCGGCGGAGAGGGCATGTCCGCAACGGCAACCCGGCCTGAAACCGACTATTTTCTTCGCAAACTGCACTCTTTAACGGGCATTATTCCCGTCGGCGCATTCCTAGCAGAACATTTCTGGTCGAATAGTTACGCGCTGGTGAGCAGAGCGCAGTACGACGCGAAATCCCAGGAACTTCAAACGATCCCGTTTCGCCTGGCGGTGGAATGGCTGTTTATTTTTCTGCCGATTCTGTTTCACGGCGGGTATGGGATTTACATTTGGCTGCGAGGGAAGTCGAATGTATCGGCGTACCCGTGGGTGGGGAACTGGCTGTATACGACGCAGCGTTATACCGGGCTGATTGCGTTTGTCTACATCGGCTGGCACTTGTATACGGAGCGGTGGCTGACGCACGGCAGGTCCACATACGTGGACGTTGAGGACTTGCTGCGGAATCCGTATGCGCTGGCATTCATGCTGGTCGGAGTACTGGCGTCGTCGTTTCACTTGGGGGTGGGCATCTGGAATTTCCTATGTAAGTGGGGCTTGGCGGCGACAGTGAAAGCACAGCGCGCGGCAGGGGCGCTTGGCGCTGTGGTGGGATTCACGTTTAGCCTGGTGGGAGTACTGATTGTCCTGAGTTTCCGGTTGAATTGGCACCCGTTTGACTTCTATCTGAAATGAGACAGCCGAAAATCATTGTAGTGGGCGGTGGACTGGCCGGCCTGATGGCGACGATTCGTGTCGCGGAAGCCGGGGTGCCGGTGGATTTATTCTCGATTGTGCCGGTCAAGCGGTCACATTCGGTGTGCGCGCAGGGCGGGATCAATGCGGCAAAGAATCAAAAGGGCGAAGGCGACACGACGTGGAAACATTTTGACGACACGATCTTCGGCGGAGATTTTCTTGCGAACCAGCCGCTGGTGAAACGGATGTGCGAGGCGGCGCCGGGGATCATCGACCTGCTGGACCGCATGGGAGTGATGTTCAACCGGACACCGGAGGGATTGCTGGATTACCGGAGATTCGGCGGCACGCTTTATCACCGAACTGCATTCGCGGGAGCGACGACTGGGCAACAGCTGCTCTATGCGCTGGATGAGCAGGTACGGCGGCACGAAGCGGAAGACAAGGTCAAGAAATATGAGGGGCAGACTTTTTTGTCGGCGGTGATCGACGAGGGCGGAGTATGCCGCGGGATTTGCGCCATGGACCTGCGGTCCATGGAAGTGAAAACGTATCCGGCGGATGCGGTGATTTTCTGCACGGGCGGGATTGGCGCAATTTTTGGCCGGTCCACGAATTCGGTGGTGTGCACGGGTTCGGCGCAGTCAGCACTGTTTCAGCAGGGAGTGGATTACGCGAACGGCGAGTTCATTCAGGTGCATCCGACGGCCATTCCCGGCGAAGACAAGCTGCGGCTGATGAGCGAATCCGCGCGTGGAGAAGGCGGCCGGGTGTGGGTGCCGAAGAATCCGGCGGACACGCGCCCCGCGCAAAACATTCCCGAGGGAGAGCGTTTCTATTTTCTCGAGGAGTGGTATCCGAAGTACGGAAATCTCGTGCCACGGGACATCGCCACGCGCGCGATTCACCGCATTGTCTATCAGGAAAAGCTTGGAATACGAGGGCAGGCAGCGGTCTATCTGGATGTCACACATATTCCGAGGGAAACGCTGGATCGAAAGCTGGAAGGCATCCTGGAGATTTATGAGAAGTTTATTGGCGTGGACCCGCGTGTAGAGCCGATGAAGGTATTTCCGGCGATGCACTATACGATGGGAGGCATCTGGGTGAATGCGGAAGACCAGGCGACGAACGTTCCAGGAATATTTGCGGCCGGCGAATGCGAATACCAATATCACGGGGCGAACCGGTTGGGGGCGAACTCGCTGGTGTCCTGTATTTTTGGCGGCGGATTGGCGGGGCCAGCGGCGGTGAAGTACGCGCGAAATCTGGCGAGCGGCTGCGAAGCGGTTGGCTCGGGCGTCTATGAGAACGAACGCAAGCGGCAAGAAGAGAAAAATCAGGCGCTGATTTCGCCGGACGGCACGGAAAATCCCATTACGATCTGGCGTGAACTCGGTGAACTGATGACGGAGCATGTGACTGTGACGCGGATTAACAAGGATTTGCAGGCCGCCGACGGCAAGATTCGTGAGCTTCAGGAGCGCTACGAAAGAATTAACTTGAGCGACCGGACGAAATGGTCCAACCAGACACTGAATTTCGCGCGGGAACTAGGCAACATGCTGGTCCTTGCGCGCGTGATCACGCTGGGCGCGCTGCAACGCAATGAATCGCGCGGAGCGCACTACAAGCCGGATTTTCCGGAACGCGACGACGCAAACTGGCTGAAAACCACGCGCGCCAAATGGGTGAATGGCGAAATCCGTCTCAGCTTTGAGGCGGTGGACATTTCGCAGATCCCGCCGCGCGCGAGGCGCTATGATGCGGCCAAATAGACTACGCATGAAAGCAATCGCTTCGGTTTGAAGGCTGGAGAGATTTTGTAAGGTTTACCGAGGGATTTATGGCTGACGCCAGGCAGGTGATCGTTCGCGTAAAACGGCAGGTCAGTCCCAAAGGCGCGCCCTATTGGGAAGAGTTTGCCTTGCCATGGCGTCCCGCGATGAACGTGATTATCTGCCTGAGAGACATTGCGGAAATGCCCGTGACGCGCGATGGCAAAAAGACAACGCCGATCAGTTACGATTCGAACTGTCTAGAGGAAGTTTGCGGCTCGTGCGCCATGCTCATCAATGGCAAGGCGCGCATGGCGTGTTCCGCGCTGGTGGACAAGCTGGAACAACCAATCAGGCTGGAGCCCTTTTCAAAGTTTCCGGTAGTTCGGGACCTCGCCGTTGACCGGCAGTTCATGTTTGAGAGCCTAAAGCGCGTCAAGGGTTGGATTCCGATCGACGGGACGTACGATCTCGGGGAAGGACCGCGGATGGCGCCTGAGACACAGGAGAAAGCCTATCCGCTGTCGCGTTGCATTTCGTGCGGAAGCTGCCTGGAAGTCTGTCCCCAAGTGAATGACCATAACAAATTCATCGGCGCGGCAATAATCAGTCAAGTCCGGCTTTTCAACATGCACCCCACGGGAGCCATGCATGCGAAGGAGCGAATCCATGCCCTGATGGAACCGGGCGGGATTCAAGACTGCGCGAACGCGCAGAACTGCGTGAAAGCTTGCCCGAAAGACATTCCCCTGACCGAATCCATCGCGGAAATGAACCGTCAAGCCTGGAAACAAGCGCTGGTTGGCTGGCTAATAGGGTAGAATCTCGCCGCACCACTTCACTTGGAGGAACATATGCGTCAGTTCCGCGTCTCGCTGTTTGCCTGTTTGATTGGTGCCGGGTTTCTTTTGAGTCAAGTGGCAACGGGCGACGACATCGCCGAGCGTGCCAAGAAAGTGCATTTCTCCTCGATCGTCCTGGATACACACGATGACACGACGCAGCGTTTCTTTTCGAAGAGCTTCGACATCGGCAAGCGCAATCCCGACGGGCACATTGATATCCCGCGCATGCGCGAAGGCGGGATGAACGCAATTTTCTTTTCCATCTGGATTGATGGCCGGATCATGGGCCCGCCTGCGGTGCAAAAGGCGCTCGATCAGATTGATGCTGTGCATGAAAACGTAAACAAGTATTCGAAGGATTTCGCGTTTTGCCGCACGGCGGAGGATGTTCGCCGCGCGCACGCGCAAGGAAAGATAGCGGCATTGATCGGCGTCGAGGGCGGCCACATGATCGGAAACGATATTCGAGTGCTGCGCATGTTCGGCGATCTTGGAGTCCGCTACATGACGCTTTCCCATTTTTATAACGATGAGTGGGCGGATTCCTCGACAGATAAGCCTGTCCACAACGGATTAACGGACTTCGGCAAAGATATCGTGCGGGAAATGAACCGGCAGGGAATCATGGTGGACATTTCGCATGTGTCCGACAAAACGTTCTATGATGCGCTGGAAGTCAGCAAAGCGCCGCTGATTGCCTCACATTCTTCCTGCCGTGCACTCTGCAATCATCCGCGCGACATGTCCGACGAGATGATCAAAGCGCTTGCAGCAAAGGGCGGGGTCATCCAGATCAACTATGAGAAGAGTTTCATCGATCAGGCGTATAAGGATGCGTCGGACAAGTTTTCTGGCGGGGTAGTGGCCATGATGGATACGCTCAAGAAAGAGTGCGGAGACAATGAAGAGTGCCTGAACAAAAAGATGACAGAGATGGGGGACAAAGCCACGGCGGAAGGAAAACTGCCGCACGTGAGCTGGGAGAGAATTATCGACCACATTGATCACGCCGTGAAGCTTGTCGGGGCGGACCATGTGGGCCTCGGCTCCGACTTCGACGGCGCAAACATGCCGGAGGGAATGGAAGACTGCACACATCTGCCGCGGATTACCGAGGCGCTGATGCGCAAGGGATACAGCGACGACGATATCCGCAAAATCCTGGGTGGGAACTTGCTGCGTGTGATGGAAGCAAACGAGCGTGTAAGCCGCGAGATGCAGGCGGCGCAATAACGAAATGAAGCTGATGGAATTGCCCAAGACGCTTCTCGGAAGCGGGATGTGTCTCCTGGCGGGAATGGTGCTGGCGGTGGCGATGGCGGCGGATGGAATTTCAGAACGAGCAAAGCGGCTGCATTTTTCTAGTCTCGTTATCGATACGCACGACGATACCACGCAACGATTTCTAGACAGCGGCTTCGATTTTGGAGGGCGAAACGCGCTGGGGAGCATTGATATTCCGCGGATGAAGGAGGGCGGCCTCGGAGCGATATTCTTTTCGATTTGGATTCCAAGCAAAATTACCGGTCCGGATGCAGTGAAGCGAGCGCTGGACCAGATCGACGCCGTGCGGCGGCAAGTTAGCAAGCATTCGAACGATTTGATGTTAATTACAACGGCAGAGGGAATCCGCGAGGCTCATAGGCAGAGCAAGATTGCCGCGCTCATCGGCGTTGAAGGCGGGCACATGATCGCGAGCGACCTGAGCGTATTGCGTAACTATGCGGCGCTTGGCGCCCGGTATATGACTCTGACCCACAGTGGAAACGCCGAGTGGGCCGATTCGTCGACGGATAAGCCGGTTCACAATGGGTTGACGGAATTTGGCAAAGACGTCGTGCGCGAGATGAACCGGCTGGGAATGATCGTGGACGTCTCTCACGTCAGCGACAAGACGTTTGCCGACGTTCTGGAAATCAGTAGGGCGCCTGTGTTTGCTTCGCATTCCGACTGCCGTGCCATCTGCGACGCGCCGCGAAATATGACCGACGATATGATCCGGGCGCTGGCCGCGAAAGGCGGCGTCATTCAGATTAATTACCACGTGGGCTTTCTGAGCCAGGAGTTCCGGAATGCGGAGAAAGCGCATCCAGAATGGGATAAAGCGATAGCGCTGGAAGTTCGGAAGCGATGCGGGGAGAGAGAAGGATGCCAATTGATCGAGGGGGACCGCATCACGAGGGAGTACGTTCTGCGCGGGGATCTACCAAGGGTCGAGTGGACCAAGATCATCGAGCACATCGACCACGCCGTTAAGCTCGCGGGGATCGACCACGTCGGTCTTGGATCGGATTTCGATGGCGCGAACATGCCGTTTGGGATGGAAGACGCAACGAAGCTTCCACAAATCACGAACGCTCTGCTGGAAAAAGGCTATTCCGAAGGTGACGTAAAGAAGATTCTCGGAGAGAATACCTTGAGGGTAATGGCGGAGGTCGAGCGCGTCAGCCGAGAGCTGAATGCCGCGAGGTAGGTATAGACCGCCATTCGAGCCCAACCAATGAACACCATGTGGAGAGGGAAGAGCAATGCATAAATGTGGATGGATGATGATTGCAGCGACGTTGTTGTTTGCAGCGACGCCGAATAATGAGGCGCGTGCGCAAGCGGCACCGGAGCAGACTCCGGCGAAGCCAAAAGCCGCCACGGGGAGCACGACTGCTCACAAATCAGCCGTGGCCAGCTCATACGATCGAGCGCTGCTTCGGCCGGCTCTTCTTTCCGCCAAATCGCCGGCGACGTATCAGGTAAAATTCACGACCACAAAAGGCGACTTTGTTATCAGCGTGACGCGCGCCTGGGCTCCGCTGGGCGCGGACCGCTTCTACAATCTTGTGCGGCATCATTTTTATGACAATACGACCTTCTTTCGCGTATTGAGAGGATTTGTGGTGCAGTGGGGAATCAGCGCGTATCCGCCCGTTTCCGCCGCGTGGTCGCACGCCCCCGTAAAGGATGACCCAGTCGTGCAGAGCAACCTTCGCGGATACATCACCTACGCGATGGGCGGGCCGAACACGCGCACTACGCAGGTGTTCATCAACTTGGTCGACAACAAGCGGCTCGACGGCATGGGATTTTCCGCGTTTGGCCAGGTTACAGAGGGAATGGACGTAGTGGATTCGTTGTACGCTGGCTACGGGGAAGGCGCGCCCGATGGCAAGGGCCCGGCGCAGGACAACATAGAGAAACTTGGGAAAACCTATCTGGACAAGGATTTCTCCCAGCTGGATTCCATCAAGACGACGACGTTGATTCTTCCTGAGGCTGCGACGCCCGCAAAGACGCAGGCCGCACCGAAGAAGACGCCCGCGCCGGCAGCCCAGAAGCCGTAACAAATACGGCTCCTTTTGTTGATTACTTTTTTGAATGTGACGCATCTAAAGTTTGTGATGGCCTTCTTTTGACTTAGGGAGGGCCGCGAGGTATTCTCGGTTCTCATGATGAGTTCTTGCCAGATGATGTGTTGTCTCTGTGCGCGCAACGCTGCGTGTCGCATGACACCCATCTCTGGCCAAGGGAGTTTCCGGACTTAGCAGTCATTTAAGAAACAAAGTTCCGAAGCCCACGTCGCCAGAGGTTCAGGCCACGTGGGTTTTTTGTTTTTGCGACATATGTTTGGGACAGGTGATTGAGCGATGGGCGAAATCAAAGAGACCAAAGCGCAGCGCGTGGAGCGTTTGAAACGCCAGAAGAATGCTTGGGAGCACTTCGACGAAATCCGTGAGTTCGCCCGCAAGGGCTATGCTTCGATCCCGCCGGAATGGATGGGGACGTATTTCCGGGCCTGGGGCGTGTACACGCAGGGAGACGGCGCGGGAGTTGTCGGCGGGAGCGGCGGAGAAGGTAAGGCCACGCCGTACTTCATGGTGCGAATTCGAATTCCGAACGGGTTGTTGCGCAGCGACCAGGTCCGCGTTGTTGCGGAGATTGCGGAGCGGCACGCGCGAGGCGTTGCGGATATTACTGTACGGCAGAACTTTCAGTTGCATTGGGTGACGATTGAATCGCTGCCGGAAGTGCTGGAAACGCTGTGGCGCGCCGGCTTAACGACCACCGGCGCTTGCGGGGATGTCGCGCGGAACATCACGGGATGTCCGGTAGCTGGCCTGGACGCCGAAGAAATTGTGGATGCCTCGCCGCTGGCTCTGGCGATCGACCGGGAGTTGGGAGGCACCGCGGAGTTTTACAATTTGCCGCGCAAATTCAAGATCTCCATAACCGGATGCAGAAGCTGGTGCTCGTATCCGGAGATTAACGACGTCGCGCTGACGGCTACGACGCGAAAAAGTGGCGGCGGGATCGAGACGGGATTTTCTCTGAGAGTTGGCGGAGGGCTTTCCACCGATCCGCATATCGCGTTGCGGCTGAACGCTTTTATTCGATGGGAGCAAGTAGTGCCGGTAGCGCGTGGAGTAGCGGAGATATTTCGCTCCAGTGAGACGCTACGACAGAGCAGGGAAAAGGCGCGGCTCAAGTTTCTGTTCCTGCAACAGGGCTGGACCGCCGACAGCTTTCTGGAGGAGTTGCAGCGGCAGATTGGGTTCGCGCTCGACCCCGCCGAGCCGGAAGAGGTTCCAGCCGACATTCATCGCGACCATGTTGGCATTCACGCACAAAAGCAGGACGGCCTAGTGTACGTAGGCGCTTCGGTGCTGCGAGGGCGAATCACGCCGCAACAACTGCGTAGCGCGGCAGATCTGGCGGATCGCTTCGCGGACGGCCAAGTTCGGACCACCACAATGCAGAACTTGCTGATCGTCAACGTTCCACAACGCGACGCGGCCACGGTGGCCCATGAGCTTGAAGTTGCTGCCCTGCCGGTGCAGGCCTCGGTGTTCGCACGCGGAACCGTGGCCTGCACGGGCTCTGAATTTTGCAAGCTGGCGCTTACCGAGACTAAGGGCTTTGCGCGATGGCTTACTCAGGAACTCGAAGAACGGCTTCCTGATTTCGAGGAACAGCTCCGTCTCAACATTACCGGCTGCCCGAATAGCTGTGGGCAGCATTGGATCGCGGATATCGGCATCGAAGGGAAAAAGATCAAGGTCGATGGCCGGATGGTGGACGCGTATTACTTCTGCATCGGCGGAGGTGTCGGGCAGTTTGCATCGATCGCGCGGCCAGTGGGTTATCGCTGCGCAGCCTCGGATGTTCCCGATGCCATCGAGCGGCTCCTTGCAGAGTTCAACGAGCGGCGCGGACCAGGCGAGAATTTGCGGCGGTTTCTCGCGCGGCATTCGAACGAGGAAATCCGATCGATTCTTGCCGGTAGTTTCGTTGCGCCTGTGGAGCGCGATTTGGCGCTAGGGCCGGTGCCTCAGGGAGTGGAGGGCTGAAGCATGAGCCTATTTCCTATTTTCGTGAAGCTGGAAGGGCGCCTAATCGTCGTTGTTGGCGGCGGGACTATTGCTGAGGCAAAGATACCTGGGGTGCTCGGTGCCGGTGCACGAATCCGGCTGATCGCGCCGTCCATCACGCCACAAATCGCTGAATGGGTGCGCTTCGGGAAAATCGATTGGCTGCCGAAGGCATTTGAGGCGGCCGACTTGGATGGAGCTTTTCTGGTGATCGCAGCGACTTCCGCGCCCGGCGTGAATGAAGCCGTTTTTCGCGAGGCGGAAACACGCGGGATCTTATGCAACGCGGTGGATGATATCGAGCACTGTCATTTTTACTACGGAGCGGTGGTGCAGCGCGGAGATTTACAGATCGCGATCTCCACGAATGGCAAGAGTCCGGCGCTCGCGCAGCGGCTTCGGCAGGAATTCGAAGCACAATTTGGTCCGGAGTACGAAGTGTGGTTGCAGTGGCTCGGAGCGGCGCGCGAAGTACTGCGTGCACGCGGCCCGAGTTCGGATACGACCAAGAAATTGCTGCATGAACTGGCGAGCCGGCCAATGTTCGAGGAATTTCTCCGGCAAGCCAAGCATCAACCCGGCCATCGAGGGGCGGCATGATGGGCAAAGTCTACCTGGTCGGCGCGGGGCCTGGCGATCCAGAGCTGCTGACGTTGAAAGCTGCGCGCCTTTTAGCTCGAGCAAACATCGTATTGCATGACTCGCTGGTGAGCCGCGAAGTGTTGCTAAGAATTTCGCCTGGCGCGGAGGTGATCGACGTCGGCAAACGCTGCGGCAGAAAGTTGCTGACGCAGGACGAGATCAACGCGCTTCTCGTGGGCTACGCCGATTCCCATGAAGTGGTGGTGCGCTTGAAAGGTGGAGATCCGTCAATTTTCGGGCGCGCGGGCGAAGAGCTGGACGCCCTGCGGAAGGCGAACGTGGAGTTTGAAGTAGTGCCCGGGGTGACGGCCGCTTTAGGAGCGGCCTCAGCTGCAGGCATTTCACTTACGGATCGCAGGGTCGCGTCGCAGGTGTTGTTCACCACTTTTTCACGCGGACCAGAAGCGAATGCAATGGATTGGGGCTGCTTAACGCCTGCGACGACCCTGGTTCTTTATATGCCCGGGCCTGATTACGCGGAAGTCTCGCGGCGTCTCACAGAAGCAGGCCTCCCGAGCGATTTGCCGTGCGTCATCGTTTCTGGAGCTTCAGGTGCGCAGCAGGAAGTGCGATGGAGCAACGTTGGCGCCCTTTCGGTAGAAGAAAAGCTGCCGGCTCCGGCTCTCATGATTGTCGGGCGCGTTGCATCGCAACAAATTCGCGAAATTGACGAAGCATTCTGGCACGGCGCGAGAAGCGCGTCTGCATCGCGAAGAGTTTCTGTTAGTTAGTTGAAATGTAGTCAGGAGAGAACGGTATGAGTGCTCAAGAAAATGTGGAACAAGTGAAGAAGCCAGGGCGACTGTCGCTCGATACCTGGGCCGTGGTGGTGGCGTTGCTCGCGGCGCTGCTCGTTCGTGCCGGAGTTTTCAAACATATTCCGTGGTGATCGGTATGAAAGCAAACTGAAAAAAGGAAAAGGAAAAAGGAAAAGACATGGCAGACGCGATCGTAATTCCTCAAGTTCGGCCGGTGCAGCCCGCGCTTCGCTTTCTTCGCATCGTTCCCGGAATGCTTTTGCTCGCAGCGATCGGTTACGCAGGAAAGCTGCTCGAGCAGAATGTGGGCAAGTACGCGAAGGCGCATCATTGGGTCTTTCCGAATATCGAGTATGTACTTTGGGCCATCCTCCTCGGGCTTCTCATTTCGAATACCATCGGCGTGCCGGAAATCTTTCGCAGCGGCGTCGCCACGTACGAATTCTGGCTAAAAGCCGGCATCGTTCTTCTCGGCTCCCGTTTCTTGCTCGGCGACATTGTGAAACTGGGCGGCGTCAGTCTGTTGCTCGTGGCGATTGAAATCACCGGGGCCATTGCCTTTATGACTTTTCTCGGGCGCCTCTTTAAACTGAAGCCAAAATTGACAACACTACTCGCTGTGGGCTCCGCAGTTTGCGGAGTCAGCGCCATCATCGCCGCGCAAGGCGCCATTGAAGCCGACGAGGAAGACTCTTCCTTTTCGATTGCCGCGATTCTCGCGCTTGGCGCCCTGGCACTCTTTACGTTTCCTTTGATTGGCCACGCCTTGCATCTAGGCGACCGTGCTTACGGCATTTGGGCGGGCCTTGCCGTGGATAACACAGCGGAAGCCACCGCAGCCGGAGCGTTGTACTCCGATGCCGCGGGGAAATTGGCCGTGTTGGTGAAATCCACGCGCAACGCCATGATTGGCTTCGTTGTCCTGGCATACGCGATCTACTGGGCCAGCCAGGGTCAAGCCAAGGTAGTGGGCAACAAAGCCGCGTTTCTCTGGCAGAAATTTCCCAAGTTCGTCCTGGGTTTCCTTCTCATTTCTGTGCTAGCCACCTACCAGTTTTTCAACAAAGAGCAGATCGGCGCGCTAGCCAATCTCTCTCGCTGGGCCTTTCTCCTCACTTTTGCCGGCGTAGGTCTGCGGACGAATTTCCGCGACATGCGTAAACAAGGGCTGCGGCCCTTCGCCGTAGGAGCCATCGGCGAAGTCGTCATTGCGGTATTTACATTAGGTTTGGTGGTTGGAGCCGAAAAGCTTTTCGGCTTCTGACCGACCAGAGCACAATACAGATGGGGCGCGGTTGGTCATTCGGCTCACCGAATAACAGCCGTGCCCCTAATTTGTTGATCCTGTTACTTACAGACCGAGAACGTTTACCAATTCCCGCACGGACGCCGAGGATTTCTGCAGCCCCGCATTTTCTTCAGCCGTCAGTTTGACCTGAATTATCTCTTCAGCTCCGCCGGCACCGAGCTTCACGGGGACGCCGACAAAGAGCCCCTTGATTCCGTACTCGCCATCCAGGTACACCGCACAAGGCAAAATCTTTTTCTTGTCTTTCAAGATCGCTTCGACCATCTCAACCGCCGCGGCCGACGGGGCATAGTACGCCGAGCCGGTCTTCAGCAGGTTAACGATTTCGGCGCCGCCCTTGCGCGTACGTTCCACGATCGCGTCAATCCGCTCCTTCGGCAGCAAATCGGGGAGAGGAATTCCCGCAACGGTTGAATACCGCGGCAGTGGCACCATGTCATCTCCATGCCCGCCAAGCACGAAGGAGTGCACGTTTTCCACGCTGACCTTGCATTCCGCAGCCACAAACGAGCTCATGCGCGCCGAGTCCAGCACTCCCGCCATTCCCAGCACACGATTCTTGGGGAAGCCGCTTACCTTGAATGCGGCCTGAGCCATGGCATCCAACGGATTTGTCACCACGATGATGATGCACTTCGGCGAATGCTTGACGATTTGCTCGACGACTGCCTTCACCACGTCGTAGTTTGCCTTGAGCAGGTCGTCCCGGCTCATCCCTGGCTTGCGCGGAAAACCTGCAGTGATCACCACGATGTCGCTGCCTGCCGTAGCGCTGTAGTCTCCTGTCGCCGTGGAAACTCCCGCCGCGCTCGAATCCGTTCCCGTAATAGGGCCAGATTCCAGCATGTCCAGTGCCTTTCCCGCCGGCGGCCCATCCAAAATATCCGTCAGCACAACGTCAGCAAGTTCCAGGTCCACAATCCTCTGCGCCGTGGTTGATCCCACAAAACCGCCGCCTACTACCGTTACCTTTTTTCTGCTCATCCTTCTCCTCTTGTTAGTTAGAATATTTGTGGAGCCGGCGCCGCATTCTTTGCGCCTCAGCCTTAGGTCTTTCTGTTCATTACGCAGCTAGCGTGCCACGGCGGCAGTCTGCATGTTCTCAATAATCGAAGTCGCAAAGGCCGCGGTCCCAACTTTCGTTGCGCCCGGCATGAGCCGCTCAAGGTCGTACGTCACTCGCTTCTGTTGAATCGTTCGCGCGATGCCGTCCTCGATAAGTTGCGCAGCTTCCTTCCATCCCAGGAATTCAAACATCATCGCGCCAGACAGCATCACGGAACTTGGATTGATCACGTCCTTATCCGCGTATTTCGGCGCCGTCCCGTGTGTGGCCTCGAACACGCCGAAGCCGTCGCCTATGTTCGAGCCCGGAGCCATCCCAAGCCCCCCCACCTGGGCAGCACACGCGTCCGATAGATAGTCTCCGTTGAGATTCGGCGTCGCCAGCACACTGTATTCATCCGCGCGCAACAGCACCTGTTGAAAGACGGAATCCGCGATGCGATCGTTGATCATCAACTTTTTCTTCCACTGCCCTTTGCCGTGCGTCGCCCCAATGGAATCGAGCGTCTGCTTGACTTCGTCGCAAATGGCTTTCGTAAACGCTTCGGTCGCCTGCTCGAGTCCCGGCTCGATCATCGCGGCATTTTGCTCGACGGTCAGACCCGCATTCTTGTCCAGGTTGTCGAGTATCCAGCTCTCGCGTTCGGTAACCGTTTGTCCCCGAAAATCCTCGCGCGCCAGGTCGTAACCCCAATCCCGGAATGCCCCCTCCGTGAATTTCTGAATATTCCCTTTGTGCACGAGCGTGACACTTTTTCTGCCGTGAGTTAGTGCGTACTTGATGGCCCGCCGCACCAGGCGCTTCGTGCCCGTCGGTGAAATCGGCTTGATTCCCACGCCGGAATCCCATCGGATCTGTTTTTTGCCGTCCTTCAGCATTTCGTGATTCAGAAACTCGAGCAGTCTCTTCACTTCTGGTGTGCCGGACTTCCATTCGATCCCGATGTACACGTCTTCCGTATTCTCGCGGAAAATCACGATGTCCATCTTTTCCGGGTTTTTCACGGGTGAGGGAACTCCTGCGTAGTAGCGCACCGGACGCTCGCAGGAATACAAATCGAGAATTTGCCGCAACGCCACGTTCAATGAGCGGATCCCTCCGCCTACGGGCGTCGTCAGCGGCCCTTTGATGGCCACGCGAAAATCGCGAATGGCGTCGACGGTCTCATCCGGCAGCCACTCTTTGAATGCGTTGAAAGCTTTCTCTCCGGCGAACACTTCAAACCACGCGACGCTCCGCTTCCCTCCATAGGCGTGCTCCACCGCCGCGTCGAATACCCGCCGTGAAGCCTTCCAGATATCGCGTCCTGTGCCATCGCCTTCGATGAACGGAATAATGGGTGTGTCCGGCACCTGCAATTCTCCGCCGCTGTAGCCGATTGCCTTGCCCTCAACAGGAATAGCCTGGCCGTTGTACAAACTCTTCATGAATGCATACCCTCCCTGAATCTTCGAGCGCTTCCCGTTGAGATGCCGCGACGTGGTTCGCGTGCTCGCCTATTTATGAACGACTGTGCGAACCAGAAAACATATCACAACGCGCGTGAACTTCGAAATGAGCAGCCAAAGTCGTATTCGCCGCACCAGCCGACAGGGACAGCTGTTCCATTATGAAACGCGGCTGCGTACTATACTGCTGCACTCTGCAAGCTTTTGCAGAAATCTGAGATTCACGACGGGGAGGCAACAGATGATGCTTGATTGGAATGAGTATCACAAAGAACTAGGGTCGAGGATAGGCGAGTTTGCGAAACTCAGCCCGGATACTGTGCGTGGATATCAAACGTTAAGCGCCGCCAACTCCAAAACCAGCAAACTCAGCGAGAAGACTCGACAGCTCATCTCGCTGGCCGTTGCTGTCACCACCCGCTGTGACGGCTGCATCACCGTACACTCGGATGCCGCCCTCAAAGCTGGAGCGACAAAGGATGAGATTGCCGAAGCGCTCGGCGTAGCGGTGGCCATGAACGCAGGCGCTGCGCTGGTTTTTTCGTCGCGTGTTTTGGACGCCGTTGCCGCAAAATCGGCGCAAGAGGCGCACGGATAAAGCGAATGGCGCAGCCTGCTCCGGCACTCGTACCGTATCAGGTTGCGCCAGCGTAACAATTTTGCTGGGGCGGTGAGTTGGCGCCCGGCTAGACCGCGCTAGAACATATTCCAGAGGAATTGGTTATAAACCTCGTGGTGATACTGCACTTCCGGCGCCTTCACGAAAGTGCCAAGGGCTCGGGGGCAGCGATCGGCAGCGGCGCGTTTGAGGTCAGCGTAGCGTCCCTTGACGTCAGCGCCGAAGAGCTTCGTTGTCCAGTCAGCCTTCTCGAAGTTTTCCAATGCCGTGTAGACATTGTCTGGCAGGTAGCGTTCCGCCGAGCGCAGATTCTTGATTTTCGCAGTTTCGCCATCCAGGCCCGTCTTGAAGATCGAATACATGACCATATAAGGATTTGCATCAGGAGCCACGGCGCGCACTTCCGTGCGCATACTGCGTTCATTGCCGATGGGGATGCGCACCATGGCGCCGCGATCGGTTGGCGAAGCTTTTAACTGGTTGGGCGCCTCGAAGTGGGGGTCCAAGCGCCGAAAGGCATTGACACTCGAATTAAGCAGCAGGCAGATATCATTTCCGTGGGTAAGAATGCGATCCACGAACTCCCAGCCCATCTTGCTCAATTTCTCCTCACCCTTAGGATCCCAAAACAGGTTTTTGCCTTCCTTGCTGATCGAAACGTTGGTGTGCATGCCGTTGCCGTTGACGCCCACGACGGGTTTCGGCAGGAAGCATGCCGTAAACCCCAGATTCGTAGCCACTTGCCTGCAGATCAATTTGTAAAGCTGGATTTGGTCCGCGGCCTGCACCACTTCGCCATAACCATAATTGATTTCGAACTGCGAGGGCGCAACTTCGGGATGATCCTTCTCGTTCTGGAAACCCATCGAGCGCTGCACTTCCGCCGTTGTGTCGATAAAGGTTCGCAGCGGGTCGCCGGGAAGGGAATGGTAGTAACCGCCGGTATTGACGTACTCGAACTTGCCCGTCTCGTGGTAATGCCGTTCCGCGTTTTCCCCCTTGAAGAGGAAGCCCTCGATCTCGTTCGCGGCGTTGAGCGTGTAGCCTTTCTTTTCATGGAGCTGGTCGGCGTAGCCTTTTAGCACACCCCGAATGTCGCCAACGTACGGGCTGCCATCCTTGTCGATCACGTGGCCGAAGACCAGCACCTTGCCGGAGCCAAACACGTCCGCAGGGCCCCAGTAAAACGCGCCCCAATCCATCGCCAGCCGCAGGTCGCTCTCTCGTTGCGCCGTAAAGCCCCGAATCGATGAGCCATCAAAAGTCAGGTTGTCCCAGCTCTTGATCAGGAACTTCTTGTCGTAGTCCAGCATGTGCAAGCGGCCTTCAAGGTCGCTAAAAAGCACCGTCACGGCCTTGATGCGCTTCTCGTCCGTGAGGTACTTAACCCGCTCTTCCTGCACTTTGTGCGCGGCAACGCGGTTCTTGCGCTGCTCTTTGGCCTTCAGGTTTTGCTCTTCGAGCTCGTCATAGGAAAGTGCAAGGAAATTACGCAGTTCGTTCGACATGAATCTCCTCGAAATAAGATGAGATGGAAAATTGCCTTGAGATTTGGGGTATGCCTGCGCTGACCATCCGCCCGTAGGTTATCGCGCCGGTCGCGCGAGCGTCAAATCGAAAAATCATTTTGCCCCATCGAAAAAATGAATGGAGAGCCGGCCAAATTGGCCAGCTGTTTGGCCTAAAATTTCTCTAGTCGTAATATTCCTGACCGAGGTGCGTAATCAGGTCCGCGCCCATCATCCAGCGGAGCGTATTTTTCAGCTTCATGGACTGAATAAACAGGTCGTGCTCCGGATAGAGGCCTGGAGCCGTCATCGGTGACTTGAAGTAGAAGCTGAGCCACTCCTGGATGCCTTTCATTCCGGCACGCTGGGCGAGATCCAGGAAGAGAACCAGGTCCAAAACGATCGGCGCGGCCAGAATCGAGTCGCGGCAAAGGAAATCCACCTTGATTTGCATCGGGTAGCCCAGCCACCCGAAAATGTCGATGTTGTCCCAGCCTTCCTTGTTGTCGCCGCGTGGCGGGTAGTAGTTGATGCGCACCTTGTGACACATCTTGCCGTAAAGCATCGGGTAGAGCTTCGGCTGCAGAATGTACTCGAGGACGCTGAGCTTGGATTCCTCTTTGGTTTTGAATGAGCCGGGATCCTCGAGAACTTCACCGTCGCGATTGCCCAAAATGTTAGTCGAGAACCAGCCGTCTAGCCCCAGCATGCGCGCCTTGAAGCCGGGGGCAAGGATGGTTTTCATAAGCGTCTGGCCGGTTTTAAAATCCTTGCCGCAAATCGGTACTCCGTGCTCCAGAGCGAGTTGCTGGATGGCCGGAATATCCACCGTGAGATTCGGCGCGCCGTTGGCGAAGGGAACGCCGCTGGTCACAGAAGCCCAGGCATAAAGCATCGAGGGCGCAATGGACGGATGATTCGACTTCATGGCCTCGACGAATTTTTCCGGCGTGGAGTGCACCTCCTCGGGCTTGATGAAGATTTCCGTTGAGCCGCACCAGCAAGTGACCATCCGAGATACGCGCTTGGTCTTGCGGAAATTCTCGATATCTTCCTTGATTTTGAGAGCGAGCTCGTACTTGTTCTTCGCCTTCTTGATGTTCGGTCCATCGAGTTTCTTTACGTATTCGTGGTCGAAAGCGGCCTTCATCGGCTTAATGCCGGAGAGGAACGTCTTCACCTTCTCGAGGTCTTGCGGATTCAGGACGCCGGCGTTTGCCGCGGATTCGTAAGCGTTGTCACGAAAAATATCCCAGCCTCCGAAAACAATGTCATCCAGGTCGCCGAGTGGCACGAACTTCTTAATTAGCGGCGATCGGCCATCGGTGCGCTTCCCGAGGCGGATGGTCCCCAGCTGAGTGAGAGAGCCGACCGGCTGCGCTTTTCCTCTTCGGACCAGTTCAACGCCGGCCATGAAAGTGGTGCTAACGGCGCCCATGCCGGGGGTGAGGATCCCGAGTTTCCCCTTTGGCGGCGCGATCTTTCCAGGCTTTTCCATGCAACTCCTCTATGGCAAAGATGACTTGCAAACACCAATAGCCACAACAATCAGTCGAACTAAGCCAGAACGAACCTGTAATGATGAGCGAAGCGGGAAGGATTTGCAAATCGGACCGGCGATTTGTAAAAAAATCGCGGTCGATCGGGGCCGTGAGAAAAAAGATTATTAAAAAAGTGGCCGGCAGCGGCTGAAGGGCGGGAGACGTTTCGCCGGACTCAACTAACGGTATCCAACCTAATCACGGGCAATCATGGGCAGGAGAAATTCCTGCAATCTCGCGCTCTCCTCGAGCGGCAGCCGGTCCAGATGAATTCCCATCCGATTCCCGCTAAGAATCCGGACAACTGAACCTGCGCCGACAACCGGGTTCATCCTTTGCGTCAAATCCATGCTGACCTGCACAACGGAACCTGCCGGAATGGTCCGAGGACACTTGACGAGTATTCCGTCCAGACTCACGTCAACCGTTTCGCAGTCGATCTCCTCGATTCCAAACTTCAGCCGCGCCTTGGAATGAAATGGAACACGCCGAGTCTGTCGTCTCTCATGGTCCATCCGTCCTTGCGTGGCTCGGATTAGCTTCAATAGACGCTCTTTATCGACTGGCTTGTAAAGGAAAAAGCTGGCACCGGCTGCAAATCCCTGGGACATCGCACATGGACGCTGGTCGTCGCTCAGCAGGATGATTGGTGTAGTGCGGTTCGATCCCGTCCGGCGCATCTCCACTGAGAGTTCGATGCCATCGGGAGATCCCATGTGAAGGTCAAAAAAAACCATGTCAAACTTTCCCTCTTGAAGAAAACTCGCTGCTTGCCCGCTTCTCGTTAGCGTCAAGGCGTCCACGCCAGCCGCATACAAGACTTTTTGGATTAGCTCGCACGTAGCCTGTTCATCGTCCACAACAAGCGCTCGTCTTTGCACTTCACCCTCCTGGCCTGCACAACAGCAGCGTTCCGGCTCTTGAATACTTCTCGCCTAGATGGCGTCCGGCGCCAGTCCAGGCATGCATCGTCAAGTCGCTACGGTTGGTTTCGATAACGATATTTCATAGCAATCAAACTGCACGCCCACGCCCAACTGCCCCCATGATGAATTGACCCGTTCAATTCGCACTACGTGGCCCGTACATTGCCAATCCGTCGTGGGCGCGTCGGTGATTTCTTCCGGCATCTTCAGAAGAATCTCCAGTGTTTCGCCTTCGCGGACGGGTGAGTCTGTCGCGAAGTAAACGCCGTTCTGGGATAAATTAAGCGACTCAGTTCTCTGTTCAGGTTCGGCAGATTTCCAAACGCGCACGCGCAGGGGTATTTTGAAAGAGTGGCGGTGAGATACGCGACGGTCCGACTCTGATGTTTTCATGGTTGTCTCCGTGCAGCAGTGAGAGGCATAGCACAGCTAAGGGGATACGAAGGGGAGCACAAGTATAACAAGCGGGGCGTTCAGCTAACAGGTAAATCGGAGAGCTGCGGAACATATTCGCGCATATCGTCCTGTTCGACATGGGGCGAAACTGTCCAGAAGTGCACACTTGCGCAGATGCTTTGCGATAGTTCGCGCTGATTTTAACCTTTTAAGCGATCTTCCGTCCAAGTGACAGAAATTGACCGGCGTGGCCTTTCAGTACTTGCAGACACGGCTTCCGTGTGTGAACTTTTTGGTCAAATCCCGCAAACCAAAGATGTTTGGAAATCCCTGGACGCGCTACAGTAAACAAAACTGCGGGTGGTCGCCGCAACGGAGGAGTTCTGCATGAAAGCAACACATCATTCTCTAAAACTTCTAATCTTGCTCTTCGTTTACTCTCTGGGAGTGACGCTTTTCACCGTCCGCGTCGCCGCACAAGATGAAGGCTGGCAAGTTGCCCGGGCCGATTATGGATTCAGGTCCCAGCGTACGGATGTCACGGACATACTCCGCGATTTGATATCGCGCGGCGGCGTGAACGGCCGCGTTGCCGTAAACAATCAAACCATGGGGGGCGATCCGGCCGTTGGCAGGAACAAGTCTCTTCGTATCTTTGCGCGAAACAGGAGAAACGAGGAACACGAATTTGACATCAACGAAGGCGGATTCGTCGACGTGCGTTTGTTTGCAGTTCGACGCGACGATTGGGAAGAGCGCCGTCCAGGCCGAGACGACCATGACCGTGACCGTGGCGACACCGACCGTGGTGAATTTAGGGGCCTCGTAATTATCCGCGGTTTCTACGGTGTGCAAGGAAGAACCGCAAATGTCACGGAGCAATTGCAGTCGATGGTACGCGAAGGGGTGCTGGCACTGAATGTGAATAACGCCAATTTGGGTGGGGATCCCGCCATTGGCGCGGATAAAGTCTTGATCGTCATTTACAGATATCGGGGACAGGAACAAGCCACGGCTGTCCGAGAAGGGAATCGGCTCATAATTCCCTAGAGAAACTTCTTTCGAGAACGACGAATCGGAATACCCAGGCCAAGAAGTTGGCGGTTACGCGCACGCTTAAAACCAATTACTGCGATAAGCCACCCACCAACAGGCATAGCCGATTGGAATGGTCGCAAAGACCGCCCACCAGAAGGGCAGCACTAAATCAGCCACCAATCCGATTCCACCGAATGTGAGCCAAAAAATCTTTCTTTGCACAAACTTATTTTAGCTGCATTGGATGCCGAAGAAGCCGCCTTGTTGCAATCGATTCCAAAATTGTAAATCCTGGCGGCTTCAGCTCTTCTTGTGTTCGAGTTCCGCCCATCTCGTATAGAGCTGATCGACGGTCTTCCGTGCATCGTCCAGTTGCAGAGAAGCGCTGTGAAGCCGAGGGCCATCGCTGACGATGGCCGAATCCTGAAGAGCTGCTTGTCGTGCGTGTAGTTCCTGCTCCGCCTCCGCGATGCGCTTTTCCATGCCTTCAAGTTCGCGAGCCTCCTTATACGAGAGCTTCTTCTTCGCTACAGCCGGAGGCGCCGCCTCCGCGGCGACACGCGACCGTGCGATGGATTCAGGCAATTCAGCTTTGTCTTTTTCCTCCTGCTGGGTTTCTTGCCAAGCCTCCCATTGCGAATAATCCGCAAAACGCTCCAACCCGCCCAATCCATCAAATCCCACGACAATAGTGGACACTCGGTCCAGCATGTAGCGATCGTGGGTTACGAGCACCAGCGCCCCGCGAAACTCGAGCAAGCTTTCTTCCAAAATTTCCAGGGTGGGGATGTCCAAATCATTTGTCGGTTCGTCCAGCAGCAGGACATCTGCCGGCTGCAACATAAGTTGAGCGATCAGCACGCGAGCACGCTCTCCACCGGAAAGTTGTCCGACCCGCCGGTTCAAATCTTCCCCTGTAAAGAGAAATCTCGCCGCCCACGAGGCCACATGAATCACGTTGCCCTGATAAATGACCGCATCGCTATCCGGAGCCAGTGCTCGCCGCAGGAGCAGCTCCGGATCGAGCTCGCGGTTTTGATCGAAATAAACCATGCGCAAAGGCTCCGCTTTGCGAATCTTGCCGGCTCCAGGCTGCAATTCTCCCCGAAGCAGGCGCAGCAGCGTCGTTTTGCCGCTGCCGTTTGGCCCAACGAGCCCGACGCGCATCCCCGAGGTCACCGTGAAGTGAAGCTCTTCGAACAGCACCCTATCGCCGATCGCGCATGTCACTCCGTCGAGTTCAATCAGCTGTTTGGTCTGGCGGTTGGTCGCGGAAAAATCAATTTGCGCCGTGCTGGTGCTGCTCCTCGCTTTCATCTCGGCAAGCTCGCCGATCATCTGATGAGCTTTGTCGATACGTGCCTTGGCCTTGGTCGCGCGTGCCTTGGGGCCGCGGCGCAGCCACTCGATCTCCGTGTGAACGCGGTTTTCGAGAGCTTCCTGCCGGTTCCGTTGCGCGTGCAGATGTTCTTCCTTGGCCACTAGAAACGTGCTGTAGTTTCCTTCGACTCGCAGCGCGCCGCCCTCATACGCGCGATCTATTTCCACCATCTCGTTGGTAACGTTCTCCAGGAAGTAGCGGTCGTGGCTCACCACCACGCTCGCAAACGCAGCTCTTTGCAAGAGCCTTTCAAGCCATTCGATTCCGGCTAGATCCAAATGATTGGTGGGTTCGTCGAGCAGCAGAACGTCCGGTTTCTGAACCAGCGCCTCGGCAATGGCCAGCCGCTTTCGCCAGCCGCCAGAGAGTGTTGCCGCTGGAATATTTAGTTCCGTGAACCCCGCCCTCCCAAGAGTTTCGGCAAAGCGCGCAGCTCTCTCGGATTGTGGCACGGATGTTCGTTCCAGCGCGCTCTCAATAACCCCTTGAATAGTTATGCGTGGCTCAAATTCCGAAATCTGCCTTACGTAACTCAGCCGCGTGCCTTTGCGCACCGCGACGTCGCCGCTATCGGGTTTCGTTTTTCCGCAAAGGATTTCGAGCAGAGTGGATTTACCCGATCCATTTGGCCCAATCACTCCGATGCGGTCCCCTTCAGACACGGTGAACGATATATTCTTGAATAGCGGAGCGACCCCGTACCTTTTCGATAGTCCTTGGGCGCTGATGATCGGAGGCAATTCTCTCGGTCTTCTCCTGCTCTTAGTTTAACCTGAGGATCGAAGGCAGGGACAGTTTGCATCTACGAGGCTGGTTCGTTTGACGCACAAATTTGACGCTCTCATTCTCGGCGCCGGTGCCGCGGGACTCTTGTGCGCGGCGGAAGCCGGCAAACGCGGACGCCGCGTCGCGGTGCTCGAACTTGCTGACCGCATCGGCAAGAAAATTCTCATCTCAGGCGGGGGCCGATGCAACTTCACGAACATCCACTGCCGTCCGGAGAATTTTATCAGCGCAAATGAACACTTCGCAAAATCCGCGCTCGCACGCTATACACCGTCAGATTTCATCGCGCTGGTGGAAAAGCATCGCATTCCATACCACGAGAAAACGCTGGGCCAGCTATTCTGCGACCGTTCCGCGCAGGACATCACGAACATGTTGGAAGTAGAGTGCCGCGATTCCGGAGTCCAAATATTTCTCAACTACAACACGCAAGAAGTTCGACACACCACCGAATTTGTGGTGCGCACCGACTGTGCCGAGTTTCGCGCTCCAGTACTCGTGGTCGCCACCGGCGGGCTTTCCATTCCCAAAATCGGTGCAACTGCGCTGGGCTACGATCTCGCGCGTCAATTCGGATTGAAAATTGTAAAGACCAGGCCTGCGCTCGTCCCGTTAGTGCTTGCCAAAAAAGAGCAAAGTCTCTACTGCGACTTGGCTGGCGTTTCCGCTGGCGTTGCCGTCTCCGCCGATCACCAAACGTTTCGCGAACAAATGCTTTTCACGCACCGTGGGCTGAGTGGTCCAGCGATCCTGCAAGTTTCGTCGTATTGGGAGAAGGGCGAGCCGCTCCACATCGACCTCGCTCCCGATCGCGACGTAACATCTTCGATTCGCGCAGCCAAGACCAGAAACCTGTCTGCTGCCCGCGCCGCTTTCCTCGGTGTGTTGCCAAAGCGATTTGCCGAGCGCTGGCTTGAGCTCCACGAGCCGCAGTTCTGGACTAACCAGGACTTGGAGAAGTTCGAGCGCGATTTACACAAGTGGACGATTATCCCCGCGGAGACGGAAGGCTACGAAAAAGCTGAAGTCACCGCCGGTGGTGTCGACACCGATGAGCTCTCAAGCAAGACAATGGAGAGCCGGAAAGTTCGCGGGCTGTTTTTCGTCGGCGAGGTTGTTGATGTCACTGGCCACTTAGGCGGTTTCAATTTTCAATGGGCGTGGGCCTCAGGCGCCGCGGCGGGACGCGCTTTGTGACCACAGCCTGAGGATTAGTTCGCCGGTGCAGTCTTTTCTCGTCGCGAAGCCGTTGGATTCCGGCGAAGCTCCCTCACCAGGTAAATGACCACCGCGATGTTGATGGCCAGCGCAACCCCCTTCGGGAGCGTTGCGTGATGGAAGAGTTCGTACAATTCCAGTGGAAGGAACGAAGCCGTCGTAATAATCGTAAAGTATTCCGCCCACCGTTTCCTCAGCGCCAGCCCGATACCCTCGGTCAGAAAGACCGCTGAGTATATGAAGGTGCCCGCACTGAGTTCTTTCAGCTTTTGGTCATTCAGCATCGGGAGTTTCGCAAGCAGCCAATAAATATAGCGATTGTGGGGATCCACGCGGAACGCATTAATCCAGTGGTCCGCCAGCGCCGCCACGTCTCGGTGCAGCAACCGTAGCGCTCCGATCCCCAAGGCGAGCAGGGCCAGCCCCTTCAAAAGTTTGAAGGCCGCAATCAACATGAGGCCGCGCGAGTGGGATTTGCCCTTCGGCATTTAGCAGGCTGAGTCCTATTGGATTGTACACGGCTCAGTCAAGGCCCCATCCTCTTCGGGGATACGCATCCTCCGAAGACCCAACGCGACGTCCTTGCTTGCCGCCAGAACTACCGGTCGGGCATCACTCGCTTGCTTAGGTTGTTTGCCTCCGGGTCTTGAATCGTCACAGCCACGTTAAAAAAAGTGTTCGCGGAGAAGTGATTGCCTGTTGAGCCCTGAGCTTCCAGAATTCCGATAGGCGCTTCCGAAATCGAATTGCGCACCACGGAATTGTTGTTGCCCTGGACGTAAATGTCCGCGTCGCCACCGTTGAAAACTTTGTTTTCCCGAACGCCGCTGTCGTTGCCCTGTATGCGTATGTTTTCGAAAACGCTTGCAGAAAACCCAGTGTTCCCGCGCACCTCAGCGCCATTCCCGTCTACAAATATCCCCACCTGACTTATTCCCACCGTGTTATCCGAGACGCGCACGTTGTCCGACTGTGTCACCAAAATATTTGTAGCCACCGTTTGGCACGTCGCGACATCCGTGCAGGGCGACCAAAAATTATTCGTTACAATGTTCTCGCGAATCGCGCCCTCCGCGGAAAACCCGACTTGAATGCCGTTTTGCGCAGCTCCCGTGGTCGGCCCGATTCCGGTGACGACGTTATTGTGGATTCTCGCATTTGTTCCCGCTTCATTCGCGGTGATCCCGTTCTTCTGGAAATCATGAATGGAACAATCCGCGATCTCCACGTCCGAGCTCTGGCCGCCGCCGCTTTCCACAAAAACGCCTGTTCCGCTCTGGCATGCATTTAAGGCGGTTCCAAGTCTGAAGTTGCGAACCGCGGCATGTCGAAGGCTTCCCGAGGAGTTCTGAAAGTAAACTCCGATCAAACGCGGAGCGCAGCCCGTGATTCCGTTGTTGATTCCATCGACGGTCAGACCGGAAATTGAGACATTCGTCGCCCCGCTCACGAACACGGCCGCAGCAATTCCATTTCCTGTGGCCAGACTAGTCGCGTTCTGCGCAATCGATGCCGGCACCAGGAATGCGCCGAAATCGGCGTTGATATCCAGCGACTTGTTGATTAAAAGCTGCTCCGCGTAAATCCCATTGCAAATGTCAATCTCATCACCCGGCGAAGCGGCGTTAATCGCATCCTGGATGAGCGTGAATTGCGCGCCCGGGCAAGGAGTGTGATTGTTGCTCACTACTAGCGTCTTGTGAGGTGTGGCCGTCGTGTTATGCGCGGCTAGAACTAGCAGAAGCGCTAAGAAACAGCAGCGAAAAGCGATTGAAGTATGGAGTTTCACATTTCCCCCTTGTCGTCTTTGGGCGACGTTTTCGGGGCGGAGCTGGGACCACCCAGGTTTGCAAAATGGGGCACCTTGCCGGCGGACAGTCTCACAAGGCGGTGAGAGGCTAACTTTGGACAGGACCCCAAGAGGAGAACATCCCTCTTACCTAATCCTACACCTGTAACACGCTGGCCGAGGCCAGGTTTCGTTTGTTAGCTGTTATGCGATAAATCAGAGCAGCCGTTGCAGAGCCGACGATTATTTGTGAGCCGGCAATAAATCCCAGATCGCGGGATCTTCCGTGCCCAGCACCCAAGAACAGAATCCTTGAAGCCCGCGCTCCTTCACCAGTGCGTACCGTTCGCGGAAAGTGTGCGCATCAGTGAAGAAAATCCATTCCCGCATGTCCGCGCGATAAAAATAAAACCACGCCGAGCGATCGGTCGAATCCCACTCGATGTGCCCGCCGTAAGCTCTCGCGAGGTCCAGCGCATCTTCGGTGCCGATATACTCCGCGGAAGGATTCGGCTTGTCTCCGGATTTGTCATCCGATTTGACCGGCGTGCCCGCGAACCAGTGGTAGCCATAAAGCGGGATGCCCAGCGAGAGCTTCTGCGCAGGCACGGATTTGAGTGCGTACTCCAGATTGCCGGTAGTCCACGCCCAGCCCGCCACCGGCCCGGGAGCCGTCCAGCGCGTGTGCTGGTCATACGTCATCAGGCAAATCAAGTCGACAGATTGCGCAAGCGCCTTGAGGTCATAAGCTCCACGCCAGTTTTCATAGATCCACGCCGAGAAGCCCCCTTCGCCAGGCTTGCCCGGAGCGTTGGGCACCGTGGCAATCGTAAGTTGCAGACCCTCCCGGTGAAACGCCGCTGCGGCATCGCGAACCAGGCCGGAAAGCGCGTCGCGATCCGTCCAGTGCACGTTTTCAAAATCAAATTGAAATCCCGTGTAACCATTTTCTTTGCAGGCGCGAATGAGCGCGTAGATCATGCTCTCTTTCGCGCTTGGATTCTTCAGCAATTTGCGAAAGTCTTCTTGCACAAAATCGCCGTTTACCACGATGGGCATCACCGCAATCTGGCGCTGCTTCGCGGTTTCGAGCACCAGCGGATTTGGCCCGCCGGAAACTAGACCGTCCGCATCCACGCCGTACCACGCGGGAACCAGGATGTCGATTTTGTCGGCATGCGCGAGGAACGATCGAACAGACTTGGGATCGCGCGTCATGTAAAAAAGAGACTTGGGCTGCTGCGCTTGCCCGATAGGTGTAAGCAGAAGATATGACAATGCGAAAGCAAAAATTGTAACTGTGCGTTTCATGATGCGGGCAGTTTATATTCGCGGGAGGGTTCAACGCAACGCATCGCATGAGCCTTTCCTCGCGTGGACTGCAAAACACTTTACGCAGGCATGGGGCGGGATTTCAATCCCTTCCCATTGAGTTCAAGAACTAGGCTGCAGCTCAGTGTCAACGCCACCTCTTCAATTCCGGCCAAACTTTTTCCAGAGTGCCAAACTTTGCGCCCCTGCAAAGGAAGACCGGGATCCTTTGCTCCAGCGCATACGGGTTGTCCGCGGAGATTCCAACGAACTCCACGCTGTCGAACAATTCCTCAAGCCTTTCCCGCCTGTCATCCAGCACGATCAGGCAATTCCCGGAATACCCGCGCGGACCCCAAAGCCAGTAAGTCTGGTGGCCGCTAAGCGCCGGAGGCAACCCGTATCGCGGGCCATAAAAATCGATGGCTCCTGCTTGCCCGTAGTCTTGCGCAAAAATTCCACAGCCCGGCCTATCCGCTGGTGAGAGCTTGTTAAATGCCGTCGCCGTCTCCGCCACAATCTCTTCCCACCCAAATTGATCGGAGTACCACTGTGGCAGCACCGCGCGGGCATGGCTGTGCTCCATCACTGGCACCTTCATCGGCAAATATTTCATATAAGCAATAAACTTGTCCGGGGAAAGCACCGGGACCACCACGGGAGCAAGGTGTGCGCCTGCGGCCAGCAGAACGATGACGATGGCCGGTTTCAGCCATGCTCTGCGGTTGCGGCCGGCTATGAGACCCTCAGTCCCCGAAACATCAATTTTCCTGCCTTCGATCGCGGACTCAATCACGACCGCCCCTGCGGCCAGCAGCATCGGATAAACTGGCGCGAGATAGTAATTCTTTCCGTGGAGAACAAAAAAAATCGTGAAGCAAACCAGGTAGCACCAGCCCAGCGCGCGGTAGGCCTTCAAACGTGGCGAGATGAAGAATGCAATCAGGCCAGTGATCCAGATCGGAGCAGTGAACGGATGAACCAGCAGGGTCTGCTGGAAAAAATACTGCGGCAGCGGAAGGACGACATCGCGTCCTTCGTCGCGAATGTTGCGCATCAATTCGACGAACGGCCAGTGATTATTAATGTTCCAGAGCAGGTTGGGCAGAAAAACCAGGAATGCCGCCACGCCGCCAACCCAAATCCACGGATTGAGAAAAACGCGACGTTGCGCCGTAAGCAAAAGACCGATAACGATACCCAAACCGAAGACAGCGATCGAATACTTCTCCTCCAAGCCGAGGCCTGCCACCACGCCGAACCACAGCCAATAACGGGGATCGTTTCGCTTAATCGCCAACACGGCGAAGTAAGCGCAGCCCATCCACAGATTGGGCTCCAGGCAATTCGTGCCCAGCAGGCTTCCGTTCGAGAGATATTGCGGAGCAATGACGATCGTGATGGCACTCAGAAGCAGCGCAAAACGGCGCCCGCCAAATTCACGGGCAAGGACAGCGGCTTGCACCACCAAAAGGGATGAAGCCAGCGCCGGAATGAAGCGAATACTGCGCAGTGAGTCTCCCCCGATAGCCCGCCACACATGAATCAGGAAGGGAATCAACGGAGGCTGGTCCACGTAGCCCCAGGCTGGGTGATTGCCACAAGCCATGTAATCGAATTCGTCGCGGAAATAGTCGTACTGATTGTTGAAGTAGCAATGAAACGCGAGCTTCGCCAGTGCGATGCCGACGACGATCAGCATGCCGTTCGCCAAAAAGAATTGGTCTTTAGATCCGCTCGAGGGCGCGGGAAGGGAAGTTTCCGTCATCTGCCACTCTTCCGCGGCTGCGTTTTGATGAGCCTCATCGTGGTCTCAACTCCGTCACGGTAGCGTAAACGCGATAACATAATCGCCCTGTTTTGTCCCGAGCTTCCCGTGGCCGCCTGCCGCGATCACCACGTATTGCTTGCCGCCGAGACTATACGTCATCGGCGTGGCCTGCCCACCAGCCGGCAACTGGTACTTCCAGATTTCCTTACCAGTTTCAGAATCAAACGCGCGCAGATATCCGTCCATCGCCGCCGCCGTAAAAACAATTCCTCCCGCCGTCACCATCGGGCCGCCCAATGTAATCGTCCCGGTATTCATGCCTGCGAGGAAACTTCCCAGCGGAACGTCCCAAATTTTTTTCCCTTCGAATAGATCCACCGCTGCCACCGTTCCCCACGGCGGTGTATTGCAGGGCAATCCGCTCGGTGAAAGCAGTGGAGTGCGAAACATCGCATACGGCGCGCCCGTTTGCCGCGCAAATTCGCCATGCAGCCTATCAGCGTCAGTCGCATTCTTGCGCGCGGCATCCAACTCCGCTCGCGGAATCAATTTCACAAATATCGGCAGCCGGTTCGTGTCGACAAATAGCAAATGGCGTTGAGGGTCGTATGCTGCGCTGCCCCAGTTGACGCCGCCAACATTGCTGGGAAACACCAGCGTCCCTTGCAAACTCGGAGGCGTGAAGATCTCTCCTGATCGTGCCGCCTTGATTTGCTCCGCGCACCACTGGCGCTCCTTCTCATCTTTGCCCCACGTATCCTCAGCCGACAGCTTTTCCGGCACGAGCGAAATCGTCGAGGCGGGTTGCGTCGGCCAGGATTCTTCCCCGGGAATATCGCTGTTAGGCACCGGCCGCTCTTCCACCGGCAGAAGTGGCGCGCCATTCAGCCGGTTCATCACAAAAACGCGTCCCATCTTCGTCGTGATGGCAATCGCAGGCGTGCCGTCTTTCCATGCAAAGAGTGTCGGCTGCGACGCCACGTCATAATCCCAAAGGTCGTGATGCACCACCTGAAATCCCCACACGAATTCGCCCGTCGAGGCCTTCAGCGCCACAACCGAGTTGGCCCACTTGTTGTCCCCCTTGCGGAAGCCGCCGTAATAGTCCGGGCTGGCGCTGCCCGTGGGAATGAATACCAGGTCGTGCTGAGCATCGACGGAAATCGTCGACCACGCATTGCCCGCGCCAGTGCGCGGCGTATTCTTGTAAGCCCAGGGCGCAATGGGATCCCAGATCCATCGCAATTTGCCGCTCCGAACATCGAACGCTCGCACGATGCCGCGTTCCACCGTGACCGCGCGATTATCCCCCTCCGACGACCCCGTAATGACCAAGTCCTTGAAGATTGCGGGCGCTGACGTCACTTGATAATCGCCGGGGTCGCGCAGTTTGACTTCATTCGTGAGGTCGACCTCCCCGCCGCTGCCGAAATCAGCGCACGGTTTGCCGGTATCTCCATCGAGAGCGATCAACCGCGCGTCAAGCGTCCCTATAAAGATGCGCAGCGAGCATGCCTTGCCTGCCTTGGCAGACGAGTCGCGCCAAGCCGAAACTCCGCGCGACGTCACTTCCGACGACCCATATGGCAATTCGAGCTTCGGATCGAATTCCCAAACCTTTGCGCCGCTCACTGCATTCAAAGCAATCACGTGATCGTACGGCGTGCTCAAGAAAAGTCTTCCGCCAACCAGTATCAGCGTCGCTTCAAATGCTGCTTTCTTATCCAGGTCCTCGTCATGCGGTAGCGCCCCTGTCCGGTACGTCCACGCCACCTGTAGCTGCGACACGTTCCCGCGGTCAATCTGCTTTGCCGGGGAATAGCGCGTTCCACCCGGGTCGTTGCTGTATGTCGGCCACCCCGCATCAGGAACTGCTTGCGCGCGCAATATGGCCGGAAACAGGAGGGCTAAGGCAAACAGGGAAGTCCAGAAAGCGAAAGAAACACGATATTGGCATCTCATAGTGGAACAGTTATCGCGACAAGTCTCTCAGCGCCAACGGCCTTGGGACAAGCGGGCTCATTACAGGGATAAGTAGGCCAATCGCTCGTCGCAGCAACTTATCTCAGCGCGGTCTCAGCAGCTCGGGGCGCTGCTTAACGTATCGCCGGCTCCAGCGCAGCTCGGTCGAATCCTTCAGGATCACCTTGTACTCTCCGTGAAACCACGGCAGCATTTCGCGAATAGCATCCAGACGAACTAGGCTCCCGCGGTTGATGCGCACAAAAGACTTCGGATCGAGCGTGCCTCCAAGAGAGTCCAGCGTTCCGCGCAGCGTGTGCGTTTTTGCCCCGCAGTGCACGATCAAATAGTTTCGATCGGCTTCGATCCACGATATGTCCCGGATGGACACAAAATGCGCCCGCCCATTTTCGTGGACCAGTAATCGGTCCGGAAAGGAGCGCTCGCGCTGCAATTGTCGCAGGAGATCTTGGATGCGGGCGGCAAAACCGTCGCTGGATTGTGCAGTTTGTTCCCGCGCGCGCTGCAACACTGTGCGGAAACGCTCTTCGCCGAAAGGTTTCAATAGATAGTCAAACGCGTGCACTTCGAACGCACGCAAAGCGTACTGGTCGTGCGCGGTCACGAAAACAATCCGCGGCATCTCTTTTGCCTGAATCGCCTGAACCACGCCGAACCCATCCATTCCCGGCATCTGCACGTCCAGGAAAACCAGATCAGGGCGGTGTTTTTGGATCCCAGCGATCGCGGATTCCGCGCCGCCGGCTTCAGCGACTACATGGACATCCGTCTCCTGGCGCAGTAGCCGTAGAATCTTGCGCCGCGCAGGCGCTTCATCATCTACAACCAGTACCTGGAGTGTGCTCGAGGAAGCCATTCGTCCAACTAAGCGCCCAATTAAACGTTTTGCTCCGCCAAATGAAACGGAAAACGCAGTGTCACTTCCACTCCGCCCGCCGGACAGTTTGCAATCGCGAATTCCTGCTCGGCGCCGTACAGCTGTTCCAGCCGCCCGCGAATATTCGCTAGGCCGACTCCTCGATTCATAATGGCGGCAGTTCCCTGCGTTCCAAGGCCCGCTCCTGTATCGGCGACCTTCAAAATCAGCGAACCATCATCGCGGTGCGCGGCAATGGAGATATCGATCCCCGCGCCGCCGTCTTTCATTCCATGCCGCAGAGAGTTCTCGACTAGGGGCTGCAATATCAGCTGAGGAACCATCGAATTCTCCAGCGCCGATTCCACGGAATAAGTCACGCGCAAATTTTGTTCGAATCGCTTCTGCATGATTTGCAGGTAAAGGCGCGTAATTTCGAGTTCCTGCGCCAGGGGAATTTCGTGCGAGTTCGCCGTCCGCAATGTTAATCGGAGCAGGTCGCTCAATTGCGTCAGCATGGCATCCGCCGCGCGCACATCCTCGTACATCACCGAGGAAATGGTATTCAGTGTGTTAAACAGAAAATGAGGCTGAAGCTGCAAGCGCAAATTCTCAAGCTGAGCCTGCGCGAGCTTCGCGTGCAATTCTGCGGCCGCCAACTGCTGCGCCTGCGCGATCCGCAGACGTTCTAAAAAATAAAACACCATCACGATAACCGTGTACCCCAACAAGTCGTTCGAAAGCTCCATCGGGTATCGGAATCGCATGTCGCCGTAGTCGTAGCTGCCCAATCCAACTAGCGGCGAGATCAGCCACCGGCTCACGGCCATAAGCGTGGTGTGTAGAAAGGAATACCCCACCGCTCCCGCCAAATGGAAGCCGATCAGGCGTAACCATCCCTTCCGCACAAGTAGGTAAAAACGAGCTGCGCGGAAGACCAGCGGCAGCAGGATGAATGCAGAGTAGACGCCGGTGCACTCTTCCAGAAATCGCACGCTAAACGTACCGGGACGTTCACGCGAAAGATCGTCCAGATAGTGGTAGCCGAATATCAGAACAAAGAGTGCTGTATAGACAAGAAAAAGAATCCCCCATCCCTGCGCTCGCGTTAGGCCCAGTACGCCGGCCTCCTGCGTTTCACGCCGCAGACGCGGCGCTCGGTTCGAAGGTGAGTAATTGACCATGTGATTGTGCTTGAGCGCTCGATTATGCTCCAAACCGGGCGTGTGTCAAAAGGGAAGAACGAGCGGAAGAACAAGCAGGACTACAACGGGGCGAAACTAGAGTGCGGCGCTCACGAGGCCTTTCCAGTACCTTTCACCAGGGAGACCCGCAACAGGCCAAATCAGGAACTGCGGCGCCTTGCTGACGAAGCAATGGAACTGGCAATCGTGAAAGAGACTAAAACCACCATGGCAAACGCGAGAAAGACAACGACCACAACACACTCCAGTCTAGGACGTAGAACAGAAGGGCAACTGAGTTTCCAAACTCAACTTTTGTGTTTTCAATCAGATAGACTTGGAAGCAGTGAAACTAAGTCGCCTGGAATGGACAAGTGTCCGCCAGAAATGACAATTTTACCGGTAATAGTACTTGCTGCACTTCTCTACAAAATGAGCCGACCGTCGAGGTAGTCAGATGCCCCGGTTACCCCTGCGACCCTATGCCTTACTCAAACGAATGGAACCATCCCCAGTATGAACCGTCAAGGACTGCCCCCCGCCATTCATCTTCCCGTGAAGCTGTGAGTTGCTGAAAGTCCCCTCGACAGTCACCGGCAAGCCCACACTGATATGCCCGTCACCTGTGCTGGCATCAATATTTGCCTGGAAGTCCCCCGGCAATGCCAGGTCCACGCTGCCGTCGCCTGTCCGGATGCTCCAGCTAGTCGACATTTTCGAGCCTGGAAGGACGCGCGTATCCACGCTTCCATCTCCGGTTCGGATGTTGAGCGCGTCGAAGCGCCCGCCGATCCGCATGTGGCCATCTCCTGTGTCCGCGTCAAGCTTGCCATCCAAATCTCGCGCCTCAATCGAGCCGTCCCCGGTGTGTATCCGCATGTCGCCCTTCAGAGTGTCCGCGTTGATACTGCCGTCGTTGGTATGGAGGACGATGGTGCCCGTCAGCGAGCTTGCCTTTATCGAGCCATCTCCCGTATTGACGCTGACATTTCCGTTGATAGCACTCGCATTCACCGAGCCATCCCCGGTGTGCGCGTCCACGTCTCCGTCTTTAGGCATTTGAACTTCGATGTGCAGCCTTCTGGAGTTGTGTCCCCAGGACCATCCCCAATGGCCCGTGACGCGGGCGGTCAGCTCCACCCTGTCTCCGTCCTGCTTGGATTCGATGTGCAGGTTTTTGTCCAGTTCATAGCCTTCGTATTCGACACGGAATTGAACTGTCTTCGAATCACTAGTGGTGATGCGCACGCTGCCATCGTTCGTATCGATGTGCACGTTCGCGCGGCCAGCAATATTGTAGTTTTTGGTCACGTCCGCAGCGCTGGCGCGCGGCGCCAAAGCCACCGCAGCCAGCAGGGCAGCACCGGCAATCCCAAACCGGACAGCAGTAGTACGGCTAGAAAGCAAGCTCATGGCTCGAAGCCTCCGAAATGCGTCGTTCTGAGAGTAGGTACGACACCCGGGGTCAAAATGTTCCCTGATCCTGCATGCCTGGCCCAACGCGATCCCTGGACTGCACTACAGACGCCCATCACCACTCAAACGTCACGGTCGTAATCCTGCAAAGTTCGCCCCAACTGTTCAGGTATGCGCGGCTCTCTTTTTCCGCCCGCCGGAGGCAGGACGACGGCTGCCAGGTTTGGCTCTCAGTGCCGCTAGGAATTGCTCCGTAGGCAAAGTATTGATGACGTCGCGTTTCTCCAGCCACCCCCGCCGCGCCATCGTCACCCCGTAGCGAATCAACGCCAGATTCCCCGCGCTATGTGAATCCGTCGAGATGACCACTTTCACCCCGCGCTCCTTGCACATCCGCAAGTAAACATCCTTTAAATCCAGCCGGTCGGGAAAAGAATTGCACTCCATGGCCACGCCATGCCTGGCGCAAGCCTCCAGAACCTTCTCCATGTCGTAGTCGATGGGGTCCCGCCTCAAGAGCAGCCGCCCGGTCGGATGCGCAATGATCTGGGTATAGGGATTCTCGATGGCCGCCAGCATCCTTTCTGTCATCGCCGCACGGTCCAGGTTGAAATAGGAATGGATCGAGCACACCACCACATCCAACTGCGCAAGCAGCTCGTCCGAATAATCCAGCGAGCCATCCTTCAAAATATCGACCTCCGCCCCCGCCAACACTCGAATCCCCAGCCCCTTGTCACTAGCGTCGTGAATCTTCTTGATGTGCGCGGCCATGCGCTTTTCATCCAGCCCGTTCGCGACCGTAACGGCTTTCGAGTGATCCGTGATCGCGATGTACTGGTGGCCAAGTTTGCGCGCTGCTTCGGCCATTTCCTCAATGGAATTCTTTCCATCGCTGGCCGTCGTGTGCATCTGTAGGTCGCCCTTCATGTCTTTCAACTCAATCAGATGCGGCAGTTTGTGCGCCTCGGCAGCCGCGATTTCGCCCGTGTTCTCGCGTAGCTCCGGCGGTATGTAATCCAGCTTCAGCTTCGCGTAAATCTCTTCCTCCGTACGCCGCGCCACCGGTTTTTCCCCTTTGAGCGTCGCCAGCGCGTACTCGTTCAACGTGAGATCCATGTCGTTCGCGCGCCCGCGCAGCGCCACGTTGTGCTCTTTCGACCCGGTGAAGTAGAGCAGCGCCGCCCCAAAGCTCTCTTTTTCAAGCAGCCGCACGTCCACCTGTAACCCGTTTTCCAGCGTGAAGCTAACTTTATTCTCCCCATGCGCTAGCGTCTGGTCGATCCCGGGAAACTCCAGAATATGTTTCGCCAGCGCGTCCACATGCTTTTGCGACGTATGGCCCGCTCCAAGCGTCAGCAGCAGATCCAGATCGCCCACGGTCTCCTTGCCACGCCGTAGCGACCCTGCTGGTGTCACGCTCTCCACCGCTTTTCCGGCTTTCTCGATATGCGCAATGATTTCCGCAGCCGCCGCTTCTGCCACATCGATGTGGAATCGCCCCGAAGATTTCTTGAATACTTCGATGGCTTTCAGAATGTTTTGTTCGCTCTTTTCGCCAAATCCGGGAAGGTCGCGAAGTTTTCCCTCCTTCGCGATTTTCTCCACATCCGCGACAGTCCCCGCCTTGAAGTTCGACCACAGAAACGCCACCTTCTTGGGTCCGAGCGATTGCAGTTGCAGCAAATCCAGAATCGTCGCCGGATATTTCTTCAACAGCTTCTTCCGCAGCGCGTAATCCCCGGTCTTCACAATTTCCTGAAGGTGTTCCACCATCCTCTCGCCAATTCCCGGCAGCTCTTCCAGTTTTTCCGGCTGCGTGACGAGCTGCTCGATCGATTCCGGCAGTCCATCGATGAGTTCCGCCGCCTTTTCGTAGCTGCGATAACGGCCGATAATGGCCCCATCGATTTCGAGTAGTTGCGCGGTCTCGCGCAGGATGCGTGCGATCTGTTTATTGTCCATGGGTGGGATTATAAAGCTAGAAGCTCCCGAAAAACACGGGTTGCAAGTCCGAGTGGCGCTTCGGTTTCCGGTTGAGACTTGAATTGCGAAGCGTGTAGAAAGTACAAGCAAGAAAAAAGAAACGGTCCCTTTCTGCGTACTAGGACCTAAGCTCCGAGAAGCAGTTTCCAGTTGCAAACTCCCCAAAATTCGTGACTTACGTTTGCTGGCGAACAAAATGCAGGAGCCTCGATGAAGGGAGAAGAGGATGAGCACACAACTCTCCGTCAATACGTCGATCTGTAGCGAGTATCAAAGATTACTCGAAGAATCTCAGAGCGCTTTGGAAATCTGGAACGAGCACCGCGCCGAGTTTTGTCAGTTCCGTTTTATCGGAAGAGAAGCAGGGGACGAACTCCTACGACTGCAAGCGAAGTATGCTCGATCATACATAATGTTGCAGAACCACGAGCGCAACTGTTCACTCTGTCAACTGGCGTCAAGAATGGAAGCATATGATTCTGAAAATAGTTCGGACACCCTCTCCAACTACGAAATGCGCACTTGAGCTGTGCCCTTTTGGTGGGGCCAACATTGAGGCCCATTGGGATGACCCAGGACATCCACGGGAGATATTTAAGATATTTATTCTCAAAAGGAGAATTTCATGAGCAATACCGGACGCACGACCGTACTCTTTCTCACGGGCCTTGGAATCGGAGCCGGGCTCGCCGTTCTGTTTGCGCCTCAGTCGGGTGAAGAGACACGAGAATGGATTGCCGACACTGCGGAACGGAAATTTAAGGTGTTGCGCCGCGTGGGCCGGCGGTCGTTCAGACACTTGCAAGACGCGGTAGCTGAAGGGGAAGAAAAGGTCACAGGGGTTTTAAGAAATGGCAGAAAAGCCCTTGAATCGGTTGCCGCTAAACTGGATTAGCGAAGCGTCCAGGTGGGTGTCCTCGCTCCCGGAGTTGGGAGCGGCTCTGCCGACGGTGAGCCGCTAAGCGAAATAGGAAGCCAGCATCGTTCTTCCTCTCACGGGGAAGTGTTCGCCGAATCGGCAGATCTGTGAGAACTTCGAGACCACGGAAGCATCGAGCCAGCCGTTCTCGGCTTCGCTGAAAAGTATCTGCAAGGCTTCCTCGGGAAGAAGCGCTTCACGGTAGGGCCGGTCGGTGGTCAATGCATCGTAGATGTCCGCGATCTGCAGAATTCTGGCTTTTAGTGGAATGTCTTCTCCGCGCAGGCCATCTGGATACCCGCTACCGTCCATTCTTTCGTGATGGTGCCGTATCAGCGGGAGGATGCGTCGAAGCGCCTTGAGAGGCTTGCAGATATTTTCTCCAGTGACGGGATGCTCCCGCATGATTCTTGTCTCTTCCGCGTCCAGAGGCCCGGGTTTTAGAAGGATACTCTCCGGCATGCCAATCTTCCCCACGTCGTGGAGCCAGCTGGCGATGCGGAGTTCCTGCAACTCTTCTTCTCCAAGGCCAAGGCTTTCTCCCAATTGCTCCACGTATGCCACCAGGCGTTCCGAGTGGCCACTCCTCAAGTTCTGTTTCGAGTCGACGCTTCGCGCCAGCGAAAACACTGCGGACTTCGCTAGGTCATCCATGTACATCTTAAGACGCAGGAGTGTCTGGATGCGACCGAACGCATCCCAGAGCGTTGGAGGGGTTGCCCAAACGTCCATTGCGCCGGCTTCCTTTCCACGATGGATGTCCCATTGATCGCGGGAGGAGTTCACAAGAACGACCGGCGTGAGCTGATTGAGAGGATCTCTCTTCAGTAGACGGCAAAGCTCGAAACTGCTGATGTCCGGAAGGCTGTCGCTCAGAAGAACTAAATCCGGCTGCATCTGCAGGCAGCTTCTGACTGCGGATTCGCCATCTGCCACCGCACCTACATCGCACTTCTGGTCCTGCAGGAAAGATCTCAATTCTTCGCGGTTCGCCGAAGCAACATCCACAAGCAAGATGACGGGATTCATGCTCCCCTCCCTATTTGTACGCGCAAGGAGGGTGAACACACCACTCCCTGTGCGAAACAACAAGTTTTTGATGGATTGGTCTTGCTTGCGGTCTCCAATCCCTGTGTTCGGAGGATGCCGCCTCCGCTTTCCGGGGACGAGTAGGAATTGAGATGGCTTGGCAGGTCTTCAATATGCTCATGAGATGCCAAATCGGGCGGACACGTAAGCGACTATAAACTCGAGCTTTGTGGCGCGCCCGGCTAGTTAGAGGGGGTACTGGCACGAGGAATAAACTTTATAGCTCCTAGAGTATTTACCTGATGCCACGTGTCCTTCCCCCTCCTTTCGATCTCTCTTCGCTATCTAAAGCGAATTGAAAACAATTGACGCTTGCCGGCGAAACACACAGTCAGTCGCGTAATTGAAAATTGATGGACTGTTGAAGCCCGTTCATCTGGTGTGGACCGAAATGTTCGTATACCAGAATCCAAGATTGCCAAGCCTCGCTCTGGGATAGACTCACTTGCAGGAAGCCGGGTACAAATTGGCCGCATCGCAATCAGGCTCGTTCAGATTTATTTATTTGTTGGAGGGCAGCGTGCGTTTTTCGACCGTGGCAATTCTATTCTCATTGCTCATCTGCCATGTTTCCTCGGCGCGAACGCGAAACTCCGCTCAAGTATCAGCCACGCCCGAGAAAGTCATCATCGACACCGACATCGGCGACGACATTGACGACGCCTTCGCCATCGCGCTTGCTCTAAAGAGTCCAGAGCTTGAAATTCTTGGCATCTCCACCGCTTTTGGTGACACCGAAGCCCGCGCCAAGATCGTGGATCGCATACTCGGCGAAGCCGGGCGGATGGATATTCCCGTCCTAGCCGGAACCCCCACAGCCACTAAGTCCACGATGACTCAGCGGGGCTACGGCGAGCGCGGCCATTTCGCCAAAGCCTCTCATCCAAATGCCGCCGACTTCATCCTCGAGCAAATTCGCCGCTACCCTGGTCAGATCACCCTAATTGCCATCGGCCCATTGATGAACGTCGGCGCGCTCATCGACAAGGATCCGCAAACTTTTCTCAAGCTTAAGCGCGTGGTAATGATGGGTGGCTCGATCAAATGCGGCTATGGAGAGCTTTGGTTCTGCACCGCTCACGGCCCCGACGCGGAGTGGAACATCATTAACGACGTCCCCTCCGCAAAAAAACTTTTTCTCTCAGGAGTGCCGCTTTATGTGATGCCGCTCGACTCGACGCAACTGAAGCTCGACGAGGTCAAGCGCGCCTTTCTATTCCGTCAGGCCACGCCGCTCACGGACGCGTTAACGCTTCTCTATCACGAGTGGGGCCAGCAAACCCCGACTCTCTTCGATCCCATGACCGTGGCCTACATCGTGAATCCAAACATTTGTCCTGTCGAACCCATGCACATCCGCGTCGACGACAAAGGCTTCACCCGCGCCGAGCCCGGCGCTCCCAATGCGCAAGTCTGCATGCACTCGGATTCAGACGCTTTCTTCCACATCTTAATCGGTCGCCTATCCGCCCCGTAATAGGTAGCACTCACTCTCATCGATCGCCGTGCTACGGTTTTCTGTTCCTCTGCCTCCTTTGCTTCCTCCACTTCCTTTATTTCCTCAAAAAAAAACCGGCAGAGGGGCGCTCTGCCGGCTAAATGATTCCTGGATTGGTTACGATGGCTTTGCCACGTTCGCCGCCTGGGGGCCTTTCGGTCCCTGGACAATCTCGAACTCTACCGTATCTCCTTCCTGCAAACTGCGGTAGCCATCCCCCACGATTGCGGAATAGTGCACAAAAACATCTGGACCATCTTCGCGCCCGATGAAGCCGTAGCCTTTCGAATTATTAAACCACTTTACGGTTCCTTGCACGTATCCTATCCTCCTGGTGGAGACCTGGAAATTCCTCGTGGCCGGCTAATCGGGACATATGCAGCCGCCAACGACACAAATTGCGCGGAGTGTAACAGAATAATTTATCCAGTCAAGCGGGCAATCGCTGCAAAAGTAGACGAAAATGAACGGATATCCGTCTACTAAAACGATTCAACCCCGGGCGTCTCGCTTTGCCCCGCGGATTTTGACTGCGGCAGTCCTGCAACTTCAAGCGAATACAGGATTTGTCCATTTTTTGTTTCACACCGTGAAACAGCTGTTTCGCCGGCGCTTCTCCTGGGTACAAAAACTCACGAACCCCCGGATTGCTGCGTCGAGTAGCTCACAGGGCGAAGAATCTCGAAAAAATTGTTGTAGTCATCTGTCCAAATCCCCAGATGCGGAGGCACGGCGATATTCTCAATCCCAGCGGAGGTTTCAGGATTATCCAGAAAACGTTGGTTCCTTGTAACAAGTACCCAATCGGCGGAAGAAATCAACGCGGTCGCATCCTCATCGCTGGCGATCAGCCGCGCGGAGTAATTCGCGTCTCCCGCCAAAAGCTTCACCACCGGCGCGAGGTTCAGGTACGTATTCGAGGTGTGCACCGCCAGAATCCCGCCAGGTTTCATATGATGAAAATACAAGGCAAAGGCTTCCCGGGTCAGGAGGTGCACGGGGATCGCGTCTCCGGAGAATGCATCGACGGCCAGTACATCAAATTGCTGCGACGGCTCGCTTTCGAGCGAAACCCGCGCGTCTCCCAGAATGATTTCGGACTTTGCGGGACTCTGCTTTAGAAACGTGAACCACCCCTTTGCGATTTGGATGACTTGCGGATTGATCTCGTAAAAGCGGATCGAATCACCAGGCTTTCCGTAAGCTGCCAGCGTTCCCGCCCCTAAGCCAATCACCCCTACTCGCTTCGGGCCGTCACAGCAATATTGCAATGCTAGCCCAACGCCTGATCTCCTCCCGTAGTAAGTCGTGGGGTTGCGATTCTCCGGAAAGGAAAGGTATTGCGCGCCATGCTGGATCGTTCCATGAAGCAACTCGCGATAAGGCAATATGAGCCCTGCTTTGAACTCCTGAATGCGTAGCGCCCCGTAAAAACTGCGCATCATCGCGACCGTGTTCTGGCGCGTCGTTCGAACATTGAACACAAGCACCGCGCACATGGCAAGGGTCACACTCGCCCAAAAAAGCCGTGCCGACCATCCTTCGTGCCAAAGCACGACGCTGGCGAGAAAGGCCGTGAGCAGCAAAACGGCCGGAAATTCATAGATGCCAGAAAACAGATGCGGAGCAAGCAATCCAACGCACCCGGCTCCGAGCGCGCCGCCAAACGCGATAATCAAGTAAAACGACGTAAGGAAGCGAACTGAAGGCTTTCGTTGCACGAGTTCGCCGTGACAAAAAAGACAGACAACAAATAGGGCCGAGCAAAAGAGTGGCACGCTGATCTGAATCGCGTGCGTCAGCGAAGAATCATAAATGGCGTAACCAGAGGCGCCCAGCGCAACGGCCAGAAATCTTGCGATAAGCCAGCGCGAATACAATCTTTGTCTTGCAAACACCAGAGCGAAGGAAAGCAAATAGAGGGCGAGGGGAACGACCCACAAGAGCGGCACAGGCGCGACATTTTCAGTGAGATGATTGGTTACCGCGAGAAGAGTCATCGACCCGCAGGCCGACAGGCCGAGCCACAAGAGTTTCCTGCGGAATTCGGGCGGCGCTCCCTCTTCCGCCACTTCGGAGGATGCGCTCGCAGCGACCGCGTTCGATGCAGGACTTCCGCTGAGCCACGCTGCGAGCGTACAGCATGCGACAAAAAGAACATAAACCGTGGACCAGAGGATGATTTGCTGGCGAGAAGAAAGATGCGTCTCGATCAAAAAAGGAAAACTTAGAAGAGCGAGCAGGGAAGCGAGATTGGAGAGAGCAAAAAGATGATACGGCGAGCGGCCGGAAGCGCTCCGCGCATACCAGGTCTGCACCAGAGGGCTGGTGGCGCTAAGCAAAATAAAAGGCAGCCCGATCGAAAATGTGAGCAATCCCAAAATGCGCCAGGCCGGATCGACTTCCACATGCGAACGCCAGAAACTTTGCGGGGCGATGGGCAGCCAAAAAAGACTGACGAGCAGCAGTACCAAATGCAGCGCGGACTGGCGTTTCGGTGAGAGGCGGCGAGTCGTCGCGTCCGCATAAAAATAGCCGAGGAGAAGCGCGGTTTGAAAAAAGACGAGACACGTCGCCCAAACAGCCGCTGAGCCTCCGAACCAGGGAAGAATCAATTTGGCAAAGAGCGGTTCGATCAGAAAAAGTAGAAACGCTCCGAGAAATATCGTCGCGGCGAACAGCAATCGTTGCCGTTGAGGAAGTGCATCAGCATCGTTGGCGATCCTGCTTTCTAATCCGCCCTGATTTGCAGCTGCAGGAGTGGTCGGCACGATGTCGGCTTCAGCGGCTCAACGCGTGGCGAGGTGGGGAAACTGGCATCGTGTTCTGCGTCCTCGGAAAGTCATTATGACCGAAGCAGGAAGCGCAGATAGTACAAAATTCCCGCAACAGATTTGGCGTCGCGAATTTTGTTTCGCCGAATCATCTGTTCGAGTTCGCCGTGCGTGAAAGCTTTTGACGTGATCTTCTCGTCTTCTTCCGGTTCGGCCTGGCCCGCGGTCAGATCTTCGGCGAGAAGAATGTACATGCGCTCCTCGAGAAAACCAGGAGTGGGAAAAACGTCCAGGAAAACGTGGAAACGCTTGGCGCGGTAACCAGTTTCCTCGATCAACTCGCGGGCGGCAGCTTTGCGCGGATTTTCGCCGTTGTCGATGCGGCCGGCGACGAGCTCCCACAGGAATTGACGTGTGGCATGGCGATACTGGCGAATCAGAAGAATGCGGCCATCAGGGAACGCCGGGAGAACAACGACGGAGCCGGGGTGCGTGACGACTTCGCGCGTGGTGCGAAAGCCGCCGGGCTCGATCACTTCATCGCGGCGAACCCCAAATACCGGACCCTTGTAAACCATTTTGCTGCTCAGAATCTTTGCGGTTGTGCGGCTGGCCTCTTTTGGCGGCATAGGACGTACGTTTTCTCCAGCGATATCATACACTGTAGATGCCGGGCTTTAGCCCGGCACTTTGACTAGCACCGCGGAAATCGCCAGAGCATGCCGATCAATACCATCATCGTGGATGACGAGAAACCGGCGCGGGAAGAACTCGCGTTCTTGCTCAAGGCGTTTCCCGAAGTGAATGTGATCGGGCAAGGAAAGAACGGCGTGGAAGCCGTGGCGCTGATCAAGGAGCACTCTCCCGATCTTGTGTTTCTCGACGTGCAAATGCCGGGGCTCGACGGCTTTGGCGTGTTGAAAAAACTGGTCGAGCGGAAGATGAAGATTCCGCACGTGGTGTTTGCGACGGCATACGATCAGTACGCCGTGCAGGCGTTCGACGTGAACGCCGTGGACTACGTCCTCAAGCCCTTCGACAAGGCTCGCATTGCGAAGGCCATTCAGCGCGCGCGAAAAATGCTGGACACGCAAACGTCGACGACGGAGCGGCTCGAGCAGCTAGTGAGCCAGCTTGGCGCGGTGAAGAGTTCGCCGCAAAAGGTGAAAGTACTGGTGCAATCGCAGCAGCGGCTGCTGCTGGTGAACGGCGAAGACATCATTTTTGCGACGACGGAAGGCAGCGCCATTATCGTTGTGACGCGCGACGTGGAAGGCTCGTCGAACTACCGCACTCTCGATGAACTGAACGAAACGCTCGACTCGGAATCTTTCTGGCGGCCGCACCGCTCGTTCCTCGTGAACACGCAACACATCAAGGAAGTTGTGCCGTGGTTCAACTCCACATTCATCCTGAAAATGAACGACAAAAAATCCACCGAAGTCCCCGTAAGCCGCGTCCAAGCCAAGCGCCTGCGCGAATTGTTCAAGCTATAGGCTCTCACGTGATAATTGATGAAAAGGCGGCGCAGCAGCGGCACCTACGGCTTGGTCATCGTGACTGGATAAGTCAACTGAAGCTGTGCGCGCTGGTTTTCGCAGCGTTCATGGTCGTTGACGTCATATCCTTACGCACTTTGTTTTGGGGGTTGTCGCTCCGGTCCTTCAGAAGGAGCGCCCTCATTTTTGCCGCTTTGAGCCTTCTAGTGGCTTACGTTTTCCCCTGGATTAGGCGCAGGTATCGCTGGTTCGAGAGGCGCGAAGCGACCAAGCCCGGCCCATTCGATCAGCCCTACTGATCACCAAGTGCGGAATGATGCGATTGTGTTAGCATTCTGCGTACCGCGCGTACAACCGAGACGATGGATTTTTCGCTTAACGACCACCAAAAACTGATACGGGATACGGTTCGCCAATTCATGGAGGCGGAGGTGCGCCCCACCGTGAAGCAACGCGACCGCGAAGAGCGTTTTCCTGCCGAAGAAATCAAAAAGCTGGCCGAGCTGGGCTGCTGCGGCATGTTGATTCCCGAAGAGTGGGGCGGGCCGGGGCTCGATACGCTGTCCTATGTGCTGATGCTGGAAGAAGTGGCGCGCGTGGATGCAGGCATGGCCACCTCGCTGGGCGTGACGAATTCCGCGGTGCAAGTACCGCTGATGAAATTCGGCACCGAGGCGCAGAAGAAGAAATATTTGCGGCGCCTGGCGACGGGAGAAATTCTCGGCGCGTTTTGTTTGACGGAACCGGCGGCCGGTTCGGACGCGGCGGGGATTCAGGCGCGCGCGGTTGCGGCGGCAAGGGTGGGCGCGGGTCTGTCGTCCGCGCCGTGGGGAGAAGCGCCGCTTGGGACTCCGTCCGGCGATATTTACCGGCTGAATGGCACGAAGACGTGGGTCTCGAACGGGAGCGTCGCCGGCTTGTTCGTTGTCTTTGCGAAGACCGATCCGGAAGCGGGCGGCAAAGGCATTACGGCGTTCCTGGTCGAGCCGGGATTTACGGGCTTCAAGATCGGGCGGCATGAGGACAAGATGGGGCAGCGGAGCTCGCCGACCGTCGAGATTTTGCTGAATGATTGCGAAGTGCCACGCGAGAACCGGCTGGGCGAAGAGGGGCAGGGGTTGAAGATTGCCTTGAGCGCGCTGGACGGCGGGCGGATCGGGATTGGGGCGCTGGCTGTGGGTTTGGCGCAGGGGGCGCTGGACGAGTCGGTGAAGTACGCCAAGCAGCGACGCGCGTTTGGAAAGACGATTGGGGAGTTCCAGGCGATTCAGTGGATGCTGGCGGACATGCAGACGGAGATCGAGGCGGCGCGCGGGCTGGTCTATCATGCGGCATGGCTTAAGGATGCACACCCGGGGAAGCTGGGGGCGGCGGCGTCCAAGGCGAAGCTCTATGCCAGCGAGATGGTGAACCGGGTGGTGGCTAAGGCGGTGCAGATTCATGGGAGCTCGGGTTATTCGCGGGAGACGGATGTCGAGCGGATGTACCGGGACGCGCGGGTGATTACGATTTATGAGGGGACTAGCGAGATCCAGAGGACGATCATTGCTCGGGAGCTCCTGAAGTAAAGGAGGCATCGGAAGTAAGGGAGGTAAAGGATTTCGGAGCACCCCCTCCCTGGTTTTTTGTAAGTGTTGCATCTACAGGATTTAGCTTTCCTGTAAGCCGCTTAGAATCAATGCTTACGGACGCATTTGTAACCGTTGATTCTAAAAGGTTTAAGTTTTAAGGGAAATGCGCTTCCGGACGGACTATTCAACAGAGGTAATAGTACCACAAGAGTTAAATTTTGTCAAGAGAGAACTGGGAGAAGCGGGTGACGACAGGGGCTGAGGGGAAGAAGAGGAGCCGGGTGATTAGCGGGATGCGGCCTACGGGAAGGCTGCATATTGGGCATTACTTTGGCGCGCTTGAAAATTGGGTGCGGTTACAAAATGACCCAGGGTATGAGTGCTTTTACTTTATTGCGGATTGGCATGCTTTGACTAGCGACTATGCGGATACGTCGGGGGTGGCGCAGAACACGATTGAGATTATGACGGATTACTTGGCGGCCGGGTTGGATCCGGCTAAGTCCGTGATTTTTCAGCAGTCTTTGGTGCCGGAGCATGCAGAGTTGCATTTGTTGTTGTCGATGGTGACGCCGCTGGGGTGGTTGGAGCGTGTGCCGACGTATAAGGAGGCGCTGGAGAACGTTAAGGATAAGGACCTGCACAATTACGGGTTTTTGGGGTATCCAGTGCTGCAGTGCGCGGACATTACGATTTACAGTTCGCCTGATATCGCGGGGTTGTTTGTGCCGGTGGGAGAAGATCAGGTTTCCCATGTGGAGACCAGCCGCGAAATTGTGCGGCGGTTCAATTTGGCAAACGCGGAATTGATTCTTCCTGACTTGCAAGATGCTACGTGGAGCGGACTGATATCTGAGGTTGGAATCTTCGACGCGCGCGAAGCCGAGACACTGAGAACCTTAGCGTACGCAGGCCGCATTCAAGAGGTAAAAAATGGGCTGTTGCGCGTCTATAGGACCGCCCCTCTGAATGAGAAGGCCTCATATCTAAACAACAGAATTGGAAAGTTGAGTCCGCTGCTCTCCGAGCCGGACGCGATGCTGACGAAGACGCCGAGGATACCTGGGTTGGATGGGCGGAAGATGTCGAAGAGTTATGGGAATGCGATTACGTTGAGTGAGACGGATGAGGAGATACGAAAGAAGACGAAGGTGATGGTGACGGACCCGGCGCGGAAGCGGCGGACGGATCCGGGAAATCCGGACGTGTGTCCGGTGTACGACTGGCATAAACTGTTCTCGGCGGGGGAGCCGGGGCGGTTGGATTGGGTGCGGCAGGGGTGCACTACGGCTGGGATTGGGTGCATTGAGTGCAAGGCGGCGATGGCGGAGAATTTGATCAAGTGGATTGCGCCGGTACGGGAACGGCGGGTGGAGTACGAGAAGCGGCCGGGGCGGGTTTTGGAAATGATTGATGAGGGGTCGAAGCGGGCGCGGGTTGAGGCGAAGAGGACGATGGAACGGGTTAGGGAGGCGGTGTTTGGGTGGGGGAAGAAGAAGCGGGAAGTTTAGTTACGGAAAGAAAGTGATGAGTGGCGAGAAAGAAGAAGAGAGCTAAACGCAGAGACACAGAGGACACAGAGAAGAGAAGAAAAAGCAGATTCCTCGCTACGCTCGGAATGACAATATTTCAAGTTCGGGTGAGTGGGAATAGAAAGAAATAGAATGGCGACGCCGGGGAATAAGATGTCGGGAAATGCGGGCGCGGAAAGCGCTAAGAATGCGGCTTACAAGGTGAACATACCTTTGTATGAGGGGCCGCTGGACCTCTTGCTTGATTTGATCAAGAAGCAGGAGATGAATATTCATGACATACAGATTTCGCTGATTACGGCGCAATACCTCGAATACCTGCACGCATTGGAAGAGTTGAATGTGGATGTGTCGGCAGACTTTGTTTATATGGCGGCGACTTTGATTTACATCAAGTCGAAGATGCTTTTGCCGCCCGATCCTTTGGGTACGGAAGAGGGGCCGGAGGGCGATCCGCGCGCGGAGTTGGTGCAGAGGCTGGTGGAGCACGAGAAATTTAAGAACGCGGCGCAGCTTTTGTATCAGAAGCAGCAGATTGAAGAGAACGTCTGGTCGAAGCCGGACAAGTCGCTTTACAACGACGAAGGCACCGAAGGCGAGCTGGTCGTTTCGCTTGTGGATTTGGTTAAGGTGTTTCAGCAGGTTCTGGAGCGGCGCAAGGAAGTTTCGCGGATCGAGTTGCAGCACGAACAGTTTACCGTGGCGCAGATGATTGCGGCTTTGCGGGCGCAGATTCTGGCTAGCGCGGACAGCATGGTGAACTTGATTCAGTTTTTTGAGGCTTGTCCCTCGCGGCACGCGATGATTGTTGCGTTTCTGGCGGTTTTGGAGATGGTGAAACTGCAGGCGGTGGGATTGGCGCAGGAGAAGCAGTTTGGGGAGATTGTGGTGAAGAAGGGGAAGGCGTTTGACGTGATTTTTGATGAGGCGGGTGGGATTAAGCAGATTGACGAGGAATATAGATAGAGAGGTAAAGGAAGTAGAGGAAGTAAAGGAGGTAAAGGATGAGGATTCCCGTTATTTGAGTTCGCGAAGACTGCGAATGCACGAAGACGGGCTGGGTTTCTCCTATACTTCCTGTACCTCCTTTACATCCTTTACCTCCTTAGCTTTCATAGGGGTTTGTTCATGACGAATGAAGAACGAAAAGCGGCATTGGAAGCGATTATTTATGCGGCGGATGAGCCGGCGACGATTGAGCAGTTGGCCAAGGCGCTCGGAGAAGAGAAGCTTGTGGTGCAGGCTGCGCTCGATGAGTTGGTGCCTAGTTATGCAAGCGAAGAGCGCGGGATTGAGATACGGGCGGTCGCGGGCGGGTACAAGCTTTATACGAAGCCGCAGCAACATGATGTGGTGAGGAGATTTATCAAGAGTCTGCGGCCGCCTTTGCGGTTGACGATGCCGGCGCTGGAAACTTTGGCAGTGATTGCTTATAAGCAGCCGGTGACTTCGCCGGAAATTTCAGAAATTCGCGGGGTGAATACTTCGGGAGTGATCAGCACGCTTCTGGACAAGCGGTTGATTACGACGGCGGGGCGGAAAGAAGTGATTGGGCGGCCGATTCTTTATAAAACGTCGAAGGAATTTTTGATGCGGTTCGGGTTGAGCGATTTGGAAGAGTTGCCGAGTTTGAAGGAGTTTGAAGCCCTGGCTCGAGAGGCGCTGGGAAGCGATGAGGGAGTGGCGCCTTCAAGTGGGGAAGTGGCGAGTGACGGGTGGCGAGTGGCGAGCGAAGGAACGGGTACAACCGAGACCGGCACGGGCTCAGCATCCGAAGGAGCGAGTTCGGATAATCACACGCATGACAGCGCAGCCGAAGCAATCGCACACGTGGGAGAGGATCTTGCGCAAGCCGAAGCGTTTCGCGAACACGAAGCCCTGGCGACGTCAGAGGGAATGCCTTCCGGGCAATTGGATGAGGATCCGCCACCACCGGTCGTGAAGTCCACGGCTGCGGGCGAGTAGAGTTCCCACCAGGAAGACGGGCACGGCGTGCCGTGCCCCTACGAGACAAAACCAAATGCAAGAGAGATTGCAGAAGATAATTGGGCGGGCGGGAATTGCTTCGCGGAGGCATGCGGAGCAATTGATATTGAGCGGGCAGGTGCGGGTGAACGGGGTGGTGGTGCGGGAGTTGGGGACGAAGGCTGATCCTGCTACTGACAAGATCGAAGCAGCGGGGCGAACTGTTGGAGCGGTGGCGCAGAGGAATATATATTTGGCTTTGCACAAGCCGCCCGAAGTGGTTTCGACGATGGCTGACCCCGAGGGGCGGAAGACTTTGCGAAATTGTTTGCGGGGACTGCCGGAGCGCGTGTTCCCGGTAGGGAATCTGGAGTATGCGGCATCGGGCCTGGTCTTCTTGACGAACGACGGCGATTTGGCGGCGGAGATGTTGAAGAACTGGGCGCAGATCGAGCAGGTGTATCACGTCAAGGTGAAGGGGATGCTGACGCTTGCGGATTTGGATCGGCTCGGCAAAGAGATTGGTTTGAGAATGAAAACCGTGCGTCAGCCGGACGCTACGCGCGGGCGGGCCGCGAATTTCTGGTACGAAGTGCGGATGCGGGATTCGAAGAAGGATAAGCTGCGGCGTTTGTTGATGAAGGAAATGCATCCGGTGGAAAAGATGATGCGGATTGGGTTGGGGAGCTTGACCGTGGAGGGATTGCCGCGGGGCAGATACCGGTTGTTGAAGCCGAAGGAAGTGGAGGAGTTGCGGAGGAGCGCGTCGGGTAAGGCAAGCGATTTGCGGGTGGACGAACGAAAAGGGGTTTTCGCCCCGACGCCGACGAGAGGCGAAACGCCGCACAAAACCAAGTGGCCGCGAGGGAGTCACGCGCAGCAGCGAAATCAGAAACCGCAAAGAAGAGGAAGAGACAGGAAGTCGCCGGGGTGAAGACCGGTCCTGCCGAACAGCTAGCTTGCACTGGCGGGGAAATTCGCGCTGATGGCTCTTGAAAGATTGCAGAAAATAATGGCGGCTTGCGGGGTTGCGTCGCGGCGCAAGGCGGAAGAGATTATTTTGGCGGGGCGCGTGACGGTCAATGGGATTGTTGTGCGTGAGTTGGGGACGAAGGCCGATTTGGAGCGGGATGTTATTTGTGTAGATGGCGCGGCGATCGCGCGGCCGGAGAAGCTGCTTTATTTTATGCTGAATAAGCCGAAGGGTTATGTGACGACTGTCAGCGATCCGGAAGGGCGGCCCACCGTGGTGGATATTTTGGGCAAGAGCGTGGGGAGGGTTTATCCGGTGGGGCGCTTGGACTATGCGAGCGAGGGATTGCTTGTGTTGACGAATGATGGCGCGCTGGCGGAGAGAATGATGAAGGCTGGATCGCACATGCCGAAGACGTACCTGGTGAAAGTGAGCGGAAAGCCGGACGAGAAGAGGCTAGAGCGTTTGAGGGCGGGGATTGTGATTGAACTGGAAGATGGGCGGCGAGTGAAAACTTCGCCGGCGAAGATACGGCTGTTCGAGGATGGGGAAAATCCGTGGTACGAGGTGGTTTTGATTGAGGGGCGGAACCGGCAGATCCGGAGAATGTTTGAGCGTGTGGGGCATTTGGTGGAAAAGATCCGGCGGGTGAGGATGGGGCCATTGGTTTTGGATTTGGAGCCGGGGAGATTTCGGGCGTTGACGGAGAAGGAAGTCGAGCAGTTGAAGAAAGCGGCGAGTGGGGAAGGAGGTAAAGGAAATAAAGGATAAAAATTTCGAGTTGGATATTGGGAGCTACGACACGCGAGACGGGCCGGGCTTGCGCGGGAAATTTGTGAAGGTGCGACAATGGTTGTGCTCGAGGCATGCAACGCGGTTGCGAGTGGCGGATAGGATGCGATGACACGGACGATTGAGGACTTGATACCGGATTACATTCGAGGGCTGCCGGTCTACGTGCCCGGGCGGCCAATTGAGGAAGTGGAGCGTGAGCTGAAGATTCATGCGGTGAAGCTCGCATCGAACGAGAATCCGCTGGGGCCATCGCCGAAAGCCGTGGAAGCGGCGAAGAAGGCACTAAGCGAGTCCAATCGCTATCCCGACGGAGGGACGCACCTGTTGCGCGAGGCGCTGGCGTCGCGGACGGGAGTCTCGACAGAAGAGATTTTTGTGGGGCTGGGGTCGAGCGAGATTATCGACTTGGCGTCGCGCGTGCTTTTGCAGGCAGGGCTGCAGGGGATGACGTCGTACGGAAGCTACGCACCGTTTTCGGTGGCGATTCGGGCGAGCGGAGCGGAGTTGGTTCTGGTGCCGCAGAAGGATTTCGCGTTTGACCTGAAGGCGATGGCGAAGGCGATTACGCCGAAGACAGGCGTGATTTATTTGGCGAATCCGAACAATCCCACGGGGACGGTGGTTAGCGGAGAAGAATTTGGGGAGTTTCTTGCGAGCGTGCCGGACGGCGTGCTGGTGGTCCTGGATGAAGCGTATATCCATTATGCGCCGAGCTTGAATCGGAGACACTCGGAGGAGTTGTACCGGAAGAGAAAGAATCTGCTGATCCTGAGAACATTTTCGAAAGTGTACGGACTTGCGGGCATGCGCATAGGGTTTGCGATCGGGCGGCCGGAACTGCTTGCCGCGATGAACAAACTGAGGACGCCGTTTAACACTTCGGGAGTGGCGCAGGCGGGGGCGCTGGCCGCGCTGGATGACAGGGAACACGTCGAGCGCTGCATTGCCACGAACGCGAGCGAACGCAAACGGTTGAGCGAAGGATTGGCCAAGCTGGGATTACAGCCGGTGCGGAGCGAGACTAATTTTATTTTTATGGAAGTGGGACCGGAGTCAAAGGAAATTTGCGACGAACTGCTGCATTTGGGAGTGATCGTGCGGCCGCTGGGATGGATGGGATTTCCGGAGGCGATTCGCGTGTCCGTGGGCACGGCGGAAGAAAATGAGAAATGCCTCGCCGCGATGGGACAGGTTTTGACGAAGCGAGCAGGAAAAGGCGAACTGGCAGCGCGATGAGAGTGTTGCTGCCGGATGGCGTAAGCGCGACGGCTGATCCAATCCTCGAAATCCTGAAAAAATATAGAACGATTGCGGTGGTGGGATTAACTTCGAATCCCGCGCGGCCGAGCTATGAGGTGACGGAGTACATGCAGAGCGCAGGGTACAGAATAATTCCCGTGAATCCGAACGAGAAGGAAGTGCTGGGGGAGAAGAGTTACGCGCGGCTGGAGGATGTGCCGGAGAAGATTGAGATCGTGGACGTGTTTCGGCGGGGGGAAGATGTGCCGCCGGTGGTGGAGAGCGCGATACGAGTTGGGGCGAAAGTGGTGTGGATGCAGTTGGGAATAGAAAATGCCGAGGCGGCGGAGCGAGCGAGGGAGGCGGGATTAACGGTGGTGGAGGATGCGTGCATTTTTATAGAGCATCGGAAGCGAGCGAGGCAGGTGGGATGAAATGAGAAGGCAGATTTGAAGAAGGAATGGCCCGCGCCGAGGTGTTGCGCGGGATTTTTATTTATAGCGCGAGAAAAGTGTGGGAAAAGGAAATTTGTTGCAGAGATGGGACGCAACGCGTTGAGCCCCTACAGCGGAAGGGGAAAGACCTGGAGATTGCGCTTGCCCGGGAGGACGACGGCGAGGAAGCGGCCGTCAGGGGAGATGGCGAATTCGCGGAATGTAATGCCGCGAAGGATGGGCTGCGGGGTTTGTTCGAGGACGGGGACCTCTTTGCCGGGGGGCTGCGCGAGGAGCGGGGGAATTTTGATCCAGACAATGTCCCCGGATTTTCTTTCGGTGGCGCGTTTGAGGAGGATGCGGTTTTCGTCGGGAGCCCAGTGGAAAACGCCGAGGCCCACGCGGAGGCGGACAAAGTGATCGGGAACGGCGAGGTTGCGCACTTCGAGAATTTCGCGGTCGATGAAATAGGCGACTTTTTCGCCACTAGGTGAAACAGAGAGACCGCCTTCGTAGCCGTCGAGCGTGGCGACTTCCTTGTCGTCCTGCGCAAGGAGTTCGAGACGCTGAAGGCGGGGAGGGCCGGTGAGCGCGCGGTTGCGTTCAACGGCGATGGCGGCATTGGTGCCGGGGATGCGATCGGTGTCAATAAAGGTGCGGCCTTCGAAGGCAGCGCCAGCCGGACCCGTGGCAATGTTCGTGTATTTGAAGGAAAAAAGCATGCGCGGCTTCAGGGCCTCTGTGAGGTAAACGATCGTGGCGTTGTCCTGGAGCCAGGTGGCGTCGAAGCAGTCCTGGATGGTGCTTTCCCCTCTGCCGAGGCGGATTTCCTTGCCGTTGTCTTCGAGAGCCAGGGTCATGAAGGAGTCTTCGGTGCGTCCGGATTCGTCGACGACGCTGGTGGTAAAAAGCTGGGCGAGAATGAGGCGGCCGTTGGGAGACCAGCGAAAGGCGTCGCCAGCGTAAGAAAAAAGCTGATCGCCGCGGTTGAATTTGTCGCCCTGGAGAAGGCGGCGGCGCTTGCCATTGAGGTCCTGGAGCCAGATGTCGTCGTGTTGAAGATCGTACTTTTTGGTCTTGAGGTTGCGGCGGACGGAGTAGACGATGCGGCCGTCGGGAGCGAAGCTGAAGGCGGTGATCTCGTCGTCGATGTTTTGGAGAGGCTTGTCGAGGTCCTGGGCGCGAGCGCTGGGAACGATCAGGCAACTGAATATGAAAAAGATTGGCGCCCACAAATGCGAAAGGCGGCGGATTTGCGACGCGAATCGGAGAGAGGTCATGGTTTGGGGTGAGGCGCAGTGTAAGGATGGCAGCAAGGTTTTTGGGTGGGGGTGAATTCCATCACTTCGATACGTGTGCCGTCGGGGTCGTAAGCATCCAGGCTGTTTTTTCCGTCGCGGCCGATCTCTGGGCCGTCAAACGTTTGCAAGCCGTTCTTGCGCAATTGAGCTGCGGCAGCCTGGGCATCTTTCACGCCGAGAGAGAAATGGTTTTGCACGCCGAGCTCTTTGTGGTCTGCATTGGCGGGAATATTGAGCATGTATTCGATCCAGTTGTCGCCATCAGGGACTTGGATTTCGTACCAGTCGGTGTCCTGATCCTTGAAGCCGCCGTACCAGTAGAGCCGAAATCCAAGGATGCCGCTGTAGAATTTGTCTTCCTTGGCGCGGTCGCGGACGACAAACCCGGCATGAAGTATTTTTGAACTAACTGGCGATAATACGAAATCAACGTTTTCGAAGGCTGATTCAAAGGCGACGCGGTGATCCTCAAAATCTTGCAGTTCGAAGTATTTTCTCTCGCTCTGCACGATTTCGCTTGGCGCCAGGCCTCGGAGGAGCAGGTATCGGCGCATTTTTTCGAGGTCATCAGTCAAGAACCCTAATAGGTCCAAGCCACCTTTGTCCTCCGGAGAGGAAGTCGGTACGAGTTCCAGCTTTTGCGTCGCGTTAATCCAGAAGCACGCGGCGGATGGAGTGAAACACTTGTTCGAAAACTCCTTCAATTGAAGTATTTCCTTGTAGAAGTATTTGGCCTTTTCCATATCCGTGACGCGCAAGCGGACCCAACCAACGCCATAGATTTTGGGACGCTGGGGTGTCTGTTGCCCTGCGAGTGAGGAAGCGGCTAGGCACGCGGCCAGGAAGAGGACAATTCGGTTCATCCGCATATATCTGAATCTTGACATGAGGCGGGACCGTTTGGGAAATGCGTCACTGTTTTGGACCGGGATGCGGGCCGGTGAATTCGGAGCAGCACGGCCTTTGCTTGGGAGTGAATTCCATGAATTCGATGCGAGTTTGGTCCGCGTCGTAGAGGTTGAGCTGCCATTTGCCGTCGCGGCCGATTTTGGGAATTTCTGCAGGCTTAACGCCGGCTTTGGCGAGTTCGTCGTTGATGGCATGGATGTCTGGAACGCCTAGAGAAATGTGGTTCATGACGCCGAGAGTGCGTTTGTCGGCGGTTGGCGAGATGTTGAGCATGTACTCGACCCAATCGGTGCCTTCGGGGACTTGCATGGCGACCCAGTCGTCTCTGTCTTCCGTCCTGCCGCCGTGCCAATACGGACGGAATCCGAGTTCATACACGTAGAAGCGATCTATGGCCTCGCGATTGTTAACGACGAATCCTGCATGAATGATACGAACCGGATTGGAGGGATTTGCCGGGGGCAGGCCGGCATTCACGTCTTCCGCGTTGGCCAAGTGATAGGAGTCCGTAATCGAGATGTGATGGCCCTCGATATCCGTGAGCAAGAGACGGATGAGCTCGCCGCCGCGCTTCTTCTTGACCTGGTCAAAGTCGACTTTGTTGAAGTTGAAGTATTTTTTGAATCCCTCGAGATCATCGGTTAGGAAAGAGACTTCGGCCAGAAGGTTCGCAGGAGGAGGAACGGGCGCTTTTTCGAACCGGATGCGCTGGCCGCTCGGGAGAAACAAGAATGGGGACGGCGCCGCAGCGCAATATTCGCACGAGTGGTCCGGATCGATGAGCTTTAGATAGTACTTGCGCGTCTCAGTTATGTCCGAAGCAAGAATGGTGACGCCGGCGATGCCAAGAATGCGCGGACGCTTTGGAACTTTGCGCTTCGCCACAGCCGGAATACATAGGAGCAAAGCGGCAAACAAAAGTGCAATCTTCTTCATTCGATGACCTCACGGATTCGTTGCAGTACGCGATTTTAGCTTGCGAATTTCGTCTAGGCGAGCGCGTAGGCGCTGTTCGAAGCCCTGATCGGTGGGCTTGTAGTATGTGCGGCTGGAGAGATTGTCGGGGAGGCAAGTCATGTCCGTGACTTTTTCTTCGAAATTGTGCGCGTACTTGTAGCCTTCGCCGTAGCCGACATTCTTCATGAGGCCGGTGACGGCGTTGCGGAGGTGCAGAGGAACGGGATCGGCTTCGGTTTTGTGCACGTCGTCGAGCACATTGCCATAGGCAGTGTAAACGGCGTTCGATTTTGGCGCGAGGGCGAGGTAGACGGCAGCCTGCGCGAGGGCGAGATGGCCCTCGGGAGCACCGAGAAAGTCGAACGCATCCTTGGCAGCGAGAGTGACGGAAAGTGCGCCGGGTTCGGCGAGGCCGATGTCTTCGCTGGCCATTCGAACCATGCGTCGTGCGAGATAGAGTGGGTCTTCGCCGGATTCGATCATGCGGGCGAGCCAGTATAAAGCGGCGTCGGGGTCGGAATTGCGCACGGATTTGTGGAGCGCGGAGATGAGATTGAAATGCTCCTCGCCTGCTTTGTCGTAGCGGAGTAGTTTGCGCTGGAGAACGTCTTCGAGAAGTTCGCGGGTGATGGTGCGCGCGCCGGATGTGCTGGGCTTGGCGCTGCGAGCGGCGAGTTCGAGCGTGTTATAGGCGGAGCGGGCATCGCCGTTGGCGAAGGAAGCGATGCGGAAGAGAACGTCGTCGGTAGCTTCGATATTTTCGTCTTTAGGTGCGACCGCTGAGCGGTCGACACCGAGGCCGCGCTCTTTGTCGGCGATGGCACGGCGGAGCAGGTCAACGATTTGAGGGGTTGTGAGCGGATCGAGAACGTAGACCTTGGTACGCGAGAGAAGTGGCGAGATGACTTCGAACGAGGGATTTTCGGTGGTCGCGCCAATGAAAGTGATGTGGCCCGCTTCGACATAGGGAAGGAAGGCGTCCTGCTGCGCTTTGTTGAAGCGATGAACTTCGTCGACGAAGACGATGGTGCGCTGTCCGGCGTGGGATTTGTGTTCCGCGGCGGCCATGACTTCCTTGATTTCCTTGATGCCGGCTAGCACCGCGCTGAAGGCAACATATTCCGACCGTGTGAGTCGAGCAATAACCCGCGCGAGCGTGGTTTTGCCGCAGCCCGGCGGTCCCCATAGCAACATGGAGGTGATTTCATCATTTTCGATCTGCTGGCGCAGCGGTTTGCCGGGGCCGAGGAGTTTTTCCTGGCCAATGAATTCATCGAGTGTGCGCGGGCGCATGCGCTCGGCGAGCGGTTGGTGAGCCGAGTCTTCGAAGGCAGGCTGAGGGAGCTTAGAGAAGAGGCTCATGGACAGGAAGAGTTTAGCATCGAAGACGGGCTTGGCCCTTCGGAGCTCATGGTAAACATGCCGTTCACCTACGGGCGGGGTTGGCGCTGGCGGGCGGCTTCGTAAAAGAGGACTGCGGCGGCAGCAGCGGCGTTGAGGGATTCGATGCCGCTGGCCATGGGGATGCGAATACGGGCGTCGGCGCTCCGTTCAACTTCTTCGGGCAAGCCCGCGCCTTCGTTGCCGACGAGGAGAGCGACCGGTTCGCACCAATCGACTTCCCAGGGCGCGAGGATGCGCGGCTCGTCGTCCCGAGGCTCCCGCACACTGGATGCGAGGGTGCGAACATTGGCGATGTTGAGCTGAGTGAGAAGAATCGGCAACGACATTCCGGGAAGAATCGGGAGGTGCAGCGCCGCGCCAGCTGAGGCGCGCAAGGCTTTCGGAGAAAAGGGGCTGGCGGTACCGGATTGGCCAGAAGCGGCGGTTACCGCGCCGGTGGCGCCGAACGCAGCGGCCGTGCGCAGGATGGTGCCGACATTTCCGGGGTCCTGAACGCCGGCAAGAATTACAAGCAGCGGAGCGCAGGCGGAGGCTGGTGCGCGAAGCAAGTCGTCGAGCATGGCGGTGCGCGGGAGGACAAGGGCGGCGATGCCTTGCGGGTGCTCGGTGTCGGCAAGGCCTTCGAAGAGGCGGTCGGTCGTGCGAAGCGTGGGGAAAGCCATTTCCGGCCTGTCGATAAGCGGAGCGAGCCGTTCATGATGGCGCTCGCCCGACTCGCTGAAGAGCACGGCTTCGATGCGGCAACCGGAGCGAAGCGCTTCTTCGACCAGGCGGACACCTTCGACGCCAACGGAGCCGGATTCCGTGGGCAAGCCGCCGCGAAGCGCCATGCGGAACTGCTTCAGCCAGCGATTGTCCCGGCTGGTCAGGACTCCGGGCGCGGATGCGCTTGCGGGGGTGCGCGCGGATTTGCCGGGGGTAGCCATTGCTGGGAGGGTAACAAATTTATCCACCAAGAGGGTAATGCCTTCAGCGGGAAACGCGGAAAGGCTCTAATACCAATGATTTGCGGAGATGCCAAATTATGGGCGGCCATTGCAAGGGAACGGGGGGTATGGTAGCGTCCCCGGATTGAGTCAACGCACAGGCGAAGCTTTTTCATGAGGGTGGGTTTACGTCTTCGCCAAAGGCCAAAAAGTTGCCCGCAGAACTGTTGCGCGTGAATGCGCAAAACCCGGAAGCGGAAGTGCTGCGTTATGCGGCTAACTTTCTTACGCGGGGAAGTGTGGTTGGAATTCCTACCGACACATTTTACGGACTGGCTGCCGACCCCTTTAATCTCGCCGCAGTGGATGAGATTTACAGGGTGAAGGGACGCCCGGAAACGCGAGCGCTTCCCATTTTGGTGCGTTCGCTGGAGCAGGCCACGCAACTGGCGCGCGAGGTGCCGCAGAATTTCTTGCTGCTCGCGCAGGAGTTTTGGCCGGGTGCGCTGACGCTCGTTGTGGACGCAGCGAACCGCTTGCCGCTGAAAGTGACGGCGAACACGGGGAAAGTTGCGTTGCGCTGGCCGAAGAGCGATGTGGCGCGAAGATTAATCGAGGAATTTGAAGGACCGATCACCGGTACGAGTGCAAATATTTCCGGATTTCCGTCGTGCTCGAGCGCGGAGCAGGTGATGAAACAGCTTGGAGGGCGCCTTCCGCTGATTCTGGATAGCGGCGAAACCGGGGCTGTACTGGGGTCGACGATTGTGGAAGTCCGCGGTGGGGCGTGGAAAGTTATTAGAGAAGGCGCGATTCCCTTGGCGGAGATTGAGAAGGCGCTGAAGTAAAGACTTTATGGAACAGGAACGGGAGAGACGAGTCGCTAAATTCAAAAAGGGCATCATTGCATCTTGGCTCTCCCTTAGCATCCTTCCCCTGGGGACTTTCTTTGGTGCAATCGGAATCTGTGCAGGCCCAAGCACCAAGAACGGTGCTGTCGCGCTATTGGTGATTGGGGTGGGTGGCATCGGAACCGCCCTCTACGGTGCTTTTCGTGTTGTGCGAGGTATTCGATTTGGAAGCCCGACGATGCGAGTCGGTGGTGTGTTGTCCCTTGCCGCAGGACTGTTCGCAGGACTTTTTGGATGGTTGTGCGCGTTTGAAGCTCAAGACGCGTTGAGATACTACCTCGGTGGTGGGCATTAGCTAGTCCTTCAGACCTGACTGCTCGAGTCACCTATCTTCAATTGATTGCTGAGATTCCTGCTCGCATCAGTTAGCGGGAGTGCATTCACCTCGTCAACTGCGGTGACGTGAGTCCGGCGAGAAAGTCGAAGTCGCCGGTGGGGGAGAGCGGGAGATCGCCGAGCGAGCGGCGATAGACGGAGACGACGTCGGTGAACCAGAGCGGTAAGTAGGGCAGATCGTCCGCTAGGATTTTTTGAACTTCGCTGCAGAGAGCTTTCCTTTTTTCGCGATCCGTTTCAGTGCGAATTTGATCGACCAACGCGTCGATGCGCGGGTTGCGGTAGTGTCCGCGATTGGCGCCGTCTGGGCGTTATTGGGGCGGGGCATAGGAGATTTTACCGAGAATGGCGGGGGCGTGCGCGCCGGTGGCGCTGGGAAGATTGCTGGGGCGGTGGTGGAAAGTTTCGTAGGCCAGCAGGGCAAATGCGAAGGCTTCTTTGGCGTCTTCCGGAATGCCCAGGCGAGAAGATGGAATGATTTCGATTTTGCCGAGAGCGGCCGCGAGTTGCGCAACAACGAGAGGATTTTTAGCACCGCCTCCGGAGACGATGAGCTGATGTATTTTTGTTTTGGGGAGTACAAAGCGGTTTAGCGCATCGACGACAGAGAGCGCAGTAAAAATTGTGGCCGCGCGGATGAGATCGGCGGGTTTGGCGCCGTGTTTTTTGCCGAGGGTGAGAATCTTTTTCACATACGCATTGCCGTAGTATTCGCGGCCTGTGGATTTGGGAGGAGCGAGCTTGAGATAGGGATCACGCATCATTTGGTCTAATAACGCGGGGAGAGACCGGCCGGTTTGAGCGATGCGGGCATCTTTGTCAAAGCGCTCGCGCCCGTGGGTGAAGTGAGACACGAGGGCGTCGATGAGCATATTGGCTGGGCCCGTATCGAAGGCAAGGATTTGTTCCGGCTTTGCCGAGGCGGGAATGACGGTGATGTTAGCGATGCCGCCGAGATTGAGAGAGACGCGGCCGAGTTTTCCGTGGCGATAGAGAAGATAATCGGCGTAGGGGACGAGCGGCGCTCCCTGGCCGCCGAGAGCCATGTCGGCGGGACGAAAATCGCCGACGGTAGTGATGCCGGTGCGTGCGGCAATGACGGAGGGCTCGCCGATTTGCAAAGTTGAGGCGGTCGGGCGGCCGAGGTAGGGCGCGGGCTTTCCCTGGTGAAAGATAGTTTGGCCGTGGCTGCCGATGAGCGCGATGCGTTTCGGTGGAACGCGAAACTTGCGGCAGGCGGCAAGAGCGGCTTCAGCGAAAACTTCTCCTAAGCGAAAATTCAATTGGCTGAGTTCGCCCGCGCTGATGGGATGTTGCTCTGCGACGCGAAGAATCTCTTTGCGCAGGGCCGAGGGAAATTTACTCGAGGTGTGGCCGAGTAGCTTTGTGTCGAGATGCGGCGGCGCGCCGGAGATGCGGGCGAGAGCGACGTCAATGCCATCGGCGGAAGTGCCGGACATAAGGCCAAGAACGAGCATGGAGTTGGCTGCCATTGTCTGTGAAGGGATTTAAACACAGAGGACAGGGAGAACACAGAGCAGACAGTGGCGGACGGAGATAAAGAGTGAACTCAAGCAAATGCGAGCGAGGAGTTGGAAGCAGCATAGCCAGGATTCGCTGTGCCACGAAGTTCAGGAGATTTGTTTTTTCAATTCAGCGAGGAGATTGAGAGCGTCGAGGGGTTTGAGTTGGTCGAGGTCTGCGCCGCGGAGCTTATCGAGCACAGCGCGATCTAGCGCGGTGAAGAGGACCTCCTGGTGGCCATTGCGGCGGTGGGGAGAAGAGGCCGCGGTACCTGTCGACGTGCCAGCCGCGCTTGTCGATAGATCGTCGACTGCGCCGGGAGAGAGCGTCTCGCTGAGCGCATGCTCGCTCTGCTCGTGTTTTTTCAGAACTTCGCGGGCGCGTTCGATGACGCTGCGGGGAAGCCCTGCGAGGCGGGCGACTTCGATGCCGTAGCTCTTATCGGCGCTGCCGGGCTCAACGCGGCGCAGAAAAATAATTTCGTTGGGCGTCTCTTTAACGGACACATGAACGTTCTGCACGCCGGTGAGAAGATCGGCGAGTTCTGTGAGTTCGTGGTAGTGCGTGGCGAAAAGCGTGCGCGCGCGAGTGTGCTTCTGCAGATGCTCGACGACAGCCCAGGCGATGGAGAGGCCGTCAAACGTCGCCGTGCCGCGGCCGACTTCATCGAGAAGGACGAGACTCGACGGAGTGGCGTGATGCAGGATGGCGGCGACTTCACTCATCTCGACCAGAAACGTCGAACGGCCGCGGGCGAGATTGTCGCTGGCACCGATGCGCGTAAAGATGCGGTCGGTAACGGGAAGCTTAGCTTGACGAGCCGGAACGAACGAGCCCATCTGCGCCATCAGAACAATCAGCGCGGCTTGGCGAAGGTAGGTGGATTTGCCGCCCATGTTCGGGCCGGTGATAAGCAAGAGCTGCTGGCGGCTGGGGTCGAAGCAAAGATCGTTGGGAACAAATCGCTCGCCGCGCTGACGGAGAAGTTCTTCGATGACGGGGTGACGGCCTCCAACGATAAGCAGCTCGCCGGTAGCGTTGAATTCAGGTCGGGCGTACCCGCGGTCGGCGGCCAGCTTGGCGAAAGATGTGAGCACATCGAGTTGTGCGACGGCGGCAGCTGTGCGACGGAGCCGCGTGGCTTGGGCGGCGATGGTAGAACGAATATCCACAAAAAGCTGGCGCTCGATTTCGAGAATGCGTTCGTCCGCTGCGAGAATTTTGCGCTCGTACTCTTTTAGCTCGGGAGAAGTGAAACGCTCGGCATTCACGAGCGTCTGCTTGCGCTCGTAGTCGGCAGGTGCAAGGTGGAGATTCGGTTTTGAGATCTCCATGTAGTAGCCAAAAATCTGGTTGAAGCGAATTTTCAGCGAGGCGATGCCGGTCCGCTTCCGCTCGCGCTCTTCCATTGCGGCGATGATCTGTTTGCTGTGCTGGCTGAGGTTGCGAAGTTCGTCGAGCTCGCCGTCGTAGCCGCTGCGTATGATTCCGGGATCGGTGGCGAGGGCCGGAGGCTCGTCGGCGATGGCGCGCTCGAGGCGCTCCCGGACGTCGGTGAGTTCGTCGAGTTCCCCATGGAGATGCCGGAGCAGAGCGCTGCCGCCGACTGGAGGCGGAGTCAAGAAATTCTTCAGCACCGGAAGCTGAACAAGCGACTTGCGAAGCGCGACGAGTTCTCGTGGCGCAGCCAGACCGAGCGTGATGCGGCTCGTAAGGCGCTCGAGGTCCTGAATGCCACGCAACTCTTTTCGAATCTCGCCGCGAACGACGGTTTGCTGCAAGAGATGTGCTACGGATTCAAGGCGTGCTTCGATGGCGTCACGATCGATAAGCGGCCGTAGAATCCAGGAGCGCAAAAGACGCGCGCCCATGCCTGTGACGGTTACGTCGAGAGCGGCAACGAGGGTCACGGGCCCGCTGCGGGAAGTCTCTTCGGTAAAGATTGGCGCGAGAAGTTCGAGGTTTCGGACGGAGACGGGATCGAGAACGAGCGTTTCGTGTTGCTCGTAATAGCGCACGCGATCGAGATGTTGAAGTGCCTCAACGCTCGGCGGCTGAGTGCTTGTGGAGCCGATGGAAGTGTCAGAGCCGCGAGCGGCGTTTTCCCGCAAGTAGTGAACAATTGCTCCAGCCGCGGAGAGCGCCTGGGGATGGTCGTCCAAACCGAATCCAGTAAGCTCCGCGACGCCAAACTGTTCGCGCAAAATCCGTTCGGCGTAGTCGCGCTGGAAAATCCAGTCTTCGAGACGGCTTTCGACCCCGCCTGCGCCTTCGAGCAGAGAAGTTTTCGCCGTTTCGAAAAGCTGCTGCGGGCGGGGAAGGAGCGTTTCGCGCGGGTGAAGAAGCTGCAGCTCATCGCGGAGGGCCTCGTCGGCGTCGGGGCCAGAAAATTCCGTGGACTGGAATTCTCCGGTCGAGAGGTCCGCGAACGCGAGGCCGACTGGCGAACCGGATGAATGCTTTGCGACGGCGGCTAAGTAATTGTTTTCGCGGGCGTCGAGGACTGAGCCTTCGGTGGCCGTGCCGGGCGTGATCACCCGGACGACTTCGCGGCGCACCAGTTTTTTCCCTGGACCGGGGAGTTCCATCTGGTCGCAGATGGCCACTTTGAACCCGCCGCGGATGAGCCGCGCAATGTAGCCATCGGCAGCGTGGTAAGGGACGCCGCACATGGGAATAGGCTGGCCCTTTTCGCGGTTACGCGAGGTTAGGGTAATTTGCAATTCGCGCGAAGCGAGCATGGCGTCTTCGTAGAAGAGTTCGTAGAAGTCTCCGAGACGAAAAAGCAGCAGCGCGTGCGGGTAGCGCGTTTTGATCGCGTGGTACTGCTGCATCAACGGTGACGTAGGTTCGCTCATTGCTCAGTCAGTGGACTTCAGCGGTGGAAAATCGAAGTCCAGCCGCGTGGTTCCAAACCTTGGCTTTAGGGGCGTGGCATGATGCGCCCCTACAAGGAAGGTTGCAACGAATTTCGAGTTAGGTGCGATTCTCATTCGCGGATTCCAAATTCTTTCAGAAGAAAAGCGTAATCGAACGCGATTTCCCGCAAGTAGTCGTACCGTCCGGAGGCTCCGCCATGTCCCGCACCCATATTCGTTTTTAAGAGCAACGCGTTCACATCGGTTTTCAACTTGCGTAGTTTAGCCACATATTTAGCCGGCTCCCAATACATGACTTGGCTGTCGTTCAATCCGGTCTTCACAAGCATCGAGGGGTAAGGCTTGGCTTCCAGATTCGTGTATGGGCAATAGCTCTTCATGTAGAAATAGTCTTCTGCAACACGAGGATCGCCCCACTCTTCGTACTCGCCGACGGTGAGAGGAAGCGAAGCGTCGAGCATAGTGTTGAGCACATCGACGAAAGGCACATGGCTGATGACCATGCGGAAGAGATCGGGCCGCATGTTCGCAACCGCGCCCATCAGAAGACCGCCAGCGCTGCCGCCTTCGATCGCGAGATTCTGGGACGCTGTGAAACGCCCGGCGATGAGGTGCTCGGCCGCAGCGATGAAATCCGTAAACGTGTTGCGTTTCTGGCGCAAGCGGCCCGCGTCGTGCCAGGGCTTGCCAAGTTCGCCGCCGCCTCGGATGTGGGCGACGGCATAAATCACTCCGCGATTAAGGAGGCTTACGCGGTTCGAACTGAAAGTCACGGGGACCGAGAGGCCGTAGCTTCCATAGCCGTAAAGTAACAGGGGAGCAGAACCATCGCGTGGCGTGTTGCGATGATAGACGAGCGAGATGGGGAGACGGGCGCCGTCTTGAGCCGTGGCGTGCAGCCGCTCGCTGACGTATTGCGAGGAATCGTATCCGCCAAGGACGGGCTGCACTTTACGAAGCACACGTTCGCGCGTGCGCACATCGTAGTCGTACACGGAACGTGGGGTAACGAAGGATTCGTATTGGTAGCGGACAAAAGTCGCATCGAACTCGGGATTGGGTCCAAGTGACGCGTTGTAGGCCGGCTCGGCAAATTCGATGCGATGCGAGGCGGATAGCGCATCTGGGGACTCGACACTAAGGTCAACGATGCGCAGATAAGGCAGCCCGCCTTCTCGTTCGAAAAGAACCAAGTGGGATCGAAATACCTCGACTCCCGCGAGCATCACATCCGCGCGATTGGAGACGATTTCCCGCCAATTGGCACGCCCCGGATCCGCAACGTGGGCACAGACAAGACGAAACGTGCGACCGCCCGAATTGGTGCGAATGAAGAAGTACCCGCCTGCCTCCTGCGGGTTCGCGCCGAGGTTTTCTCTTGTCAGAGGATTTGGATGGTGGTCCACGTAGTACTCGTGATCCGCCTCTCGCGCCGCGACGACGCGGAACTCACCGTTCGGCTGACTCGAGGGCAGAAACCTCACCTCGCTCGTCGTGTGGCTTGCAATCACCAGCAGTAGAAACGCGCCGCTGCGGCTTCGCTCGATGTCGATGCGGAAGCGCTCGTCGGTCTCTTCATAAATCAGGGTGTCCGGCTCAGCCGAGCCCGCTGCGTGACGATAGAGTCGGTGAGAGCGTTTAGTTGTTGCGTCCTCGACGGTATAGAAGAGTGTCCGATTGTCCGCCGTCCAGGCTGCGCTGGTTACGCGTTCCATCGTTTCAGGGAAATCGCTGCCGCTCGACAGATTCTTAATGTGCAGCGTGTATTGCCTGAATCCAGTGGTATCCAGCGCGTAGGCAAGTAGCTGGTTGTCATTGCTGACGTCGAAAGCGCCGAGGCCCAGAAAAGAGTGGCCTTCCGCGAGGAGATTCAGGTCCAGGAGCAACTCGTCCAGCGATCCATCTACCTCCCTGTGGCGGTAGTGAATCGGATACTGTTTGCCTTCCTCGGTGCGTGTGAAATAGAGATAGCCGCGTAGGCGGTAGGGAACGGATAAATCTGTCTGTTGGATGCGGCCAAGCATCTCCTGGTAGAGCGCTTCTTGAAACTGCTCCGTCGGCCTCAGAATTGTCTCGGTATAGGCGTTTTCCGCCTCGAGATATGCAATGACCGCGGGGTTCTCTTTTTGGCGCAGCCAGGCGTAATGATCGACGCGGCGGTCGCCATGTACAACGGATTCGACCTGTTCGCGGCGCGCAAGCGGCGGCAAAATAAATTGATTTGCGGTCGTCCCGTTCGAGAAAGCTAGCTCTGCTTTGGCGTCAAGGTTCATTCGTCTCTTGGTCTGGTGCGCGCGGCGGAGTAGGCGCCGGGCGTTGCGCCGGATTTAGCCGGGGTCGCGCTAAGCAAGGCGAAATACGTTCGTCCGCTATACTAGCGGAAGTCAGCGGCGGGAGAAAGCCGCGGCGCGAAGCAGCAGGGACAGATATGGCTCAGGAAATTGAAATCAAGCTGAGGGTAAGCGACTCGAAGGCCTTGAAGCGCGTGTTGAAGCGGCTCGGCGCACGTCCCGTGGGCCAGGGGTCTGGCCGCGTGCATGAATGGAATGTTATTTTTGATACGCCAGAGGGCGGGCTTGCCAAACACGGACAGCTTCTGCGAATTCGAACAGAGACGCCAGAAGCCAAATCAAGAAAGGCCAAGCCAGTAGCGGCGCGGCGCACCGTGCTCACCTTCAAGAGGCCGCTTGATGTAGGGGCCCCGGCTTCAACCGGCGCTCAAAAGTACCGTCACCACAAAGTACGGGAAGAGATTGAGATGGAAGTGGCCGATGCCAGCGCCCTCGCAATAATATTCGAGGGGCTGGGCATGCGCGGATGGTTCCGTTATGAAAAATACCGCACGACGTTCCGCTTGCCAGGCAGCGTGAACTGGGCGAAGGGATTGCTGATCGAGCTGGACGAGACCCCCATCGGAACATTTGTCGAGCTGGAAGGACCTGCGGCGGCAATCGACCGGGCGGCGCATGAACTTGGATACTCCAGGCGGGACTACGTCCTAAAGAACTATCTCGTCCTGTACGTGGAAGAATGCCGTCGACAAGGCAAGGAACCCAAAGACATGGTCTTTGCAGCCGCGAAATAACAAGGTCAAAAGAAGAAACTCAAGAAAATCGCTCGCAAGGTCATTCTTTTCTTGACATTGAAACGCGCGCGGCTTAAGACTGCACGTGCAAACTGCCAAACGGTGCTGCAATTGCTCTTGCTTGGCAATTGTCGCAGGTATGGCCGCACAGCGGGTGAAGCATAGGAGTGGATACTCTTCCGATGGGTGCGTCGAACGAACTCGAACCTGGCCCTGGTTGCTTGACGACGAGGCCATCTGGGGCGGTGAAGCTTGGGGAGGTCGATTGGGCAACGTCGCGCGAGGCGCAGCGTCTCCCGCAGGCGGTAGGGTGGGGAGGGTTTGCACAGGGCTAACGGTAAGTCCATTTTTCTGAGGCACTTGCCCGCGGCCGACGTTGATTCGGTTCGCGGGCTTTTTGTTAATGGACGAGTGTGAACTCTTCCTGGGGCTTGCCATCCGGCTGGTTTAGCGAGGCCGGATAGAGAGGAGGGGGAACAACATGGAGATTTACGCAACGGAATTGATGGGCGCGGAAACCTACGACGCGCAAGGCAATTTTGTGGGTCGCGTCCGCGAATTTTTTATCGAGCCTGCGCAGGCGACCAACCGGTTGTCGCACTTCTTGCTGTCGCGCGGCCGCTTTCAGCCGCTGATTGCCCGGCATGATCAGATAGCCACAGTGGCTCCGGGGACGTTGAGGCTGAACGTAAGCGAGCGGGCGCTGCAACTTTATGAGCCGAACGAGTCCTTGCTGGCGGTGCGCAAGGATCTGATGGACCAGCAGATCATTGACACGCATGGGCGCAAAGTCGTTCGCGTGAATGACGTGGACCTGGCGGAAATTCGGACCAATGGAAATGTGGAGCTGAGGGTTACGCAAGTTGATGTGGGATTGCCGGGCGCAGTGCGCAGGCTCTTGCAGGGCGTGGTCGCGCCTGGAATGATCCGCAAGCTACAGAGCAGGCTGCCGCAAAGCGCTATTCGGTGGGAATTCGTAAATCTGATCGAGTCGGATCCCTTACGCCGGGTGAAGTTGCGCATTACGCACGAGAAGCTGGAAGACCTCCATCCCGCGGACCTGGCCGAGATCATGGAGCACCTATCCGCAGCCGAACGGCAGGGGATCATCGCATCGCTCGATGAAGAGACAGCAGCATCGGTTTTGGCCGAGCTGGATGAACGGCTGACGACGCAGATCGTCGAAAAGCTGGACCCCGAAAAGGCTGCCGACATTCTCGAAGAAATGGCGCCCGATGCCGCCGCTGATCTTCTCGGGGACCTTCCCAAGGAGACCTCGGAAGAATTGCTGGACGAGATGCCCGGACAGGAAGCCGACGAAGTACGCGAGTTGCTGGCCTTCGATCCATCGACGGCAGGCGGAATGATGAACACGGAATTCGTATTCGTGGGGGAAGGGTCAAGACGGGAAGAAGTGCTCGCGTGGATCCGGAGCCTGGAATTGAATTTTGACCAGCTCGACACCATCGTCCTGCTGGATAGCGCCGCGGAGTTTTCCGGGACCGTTTCCATAGCGAGATTGCTGCTCGCCGCTCCCGAGCAGAAAATGTCCGAGCTGCGGAGCGAGCCGCTGCTTAGCATTGCCGGGGACGCGGATGAAAAAGACGTCTTCGAGTTGTTCGACAAATACAACCTGCGAATGCTTACGGTAGTCGATGAGGAGAAGCGTCCCATCGGGACGGTCACCGTGGACGACGTGGTTTCGCGGCTGGTCAAGAAATAAGAAGGGAATGAGAAGCGGCGGATGAATTGGGAAATTCTCAGATCGGGCTTTGAGGGCCTGCAAACGCGCGGCACGAACTTGCAGCAGAAAATTCGCGGCCTGCGTCGCCGTTTGACGCTGCTGCTGGCGGTCGTCGGCCCGGGCCTGATCACTTCCAACGTCGACAACGACGCCGGCGGCATTGCGACGTATTCGCAGGCGGGAGCGCAGTACGGATATGCGCTCTTGTGGTCGCTGATTCCCATGACTATCGCGCTCTATGTTACGGAAGAGATGTGCGCGCGCATGGGCGTCATAACCGGCAAAGGATTATCCGATCTCATTCGCGAAGAGTTCGGATTCCGCCCCACGTTTTTTGTGATGATCACTGGATTCTTCGTGGACCTGGCCAACGTTGTTGCGGAATTTGCGGGCGTGGCCGCGTCCATGGAGATGTTTCACGTCAGCAGGTATATCGCTGTTCCGATCGCCGCGATATTGGTCTGGTTTCTCGTGCTTCGGGGAACATATCGCCAGGTCGAGGTGATCTTCCTGGTTGCGTGCGGGTTCTACGTAACGTACATCATCTCCGCGATCCTGGCCAAACCGGACTGGCTGGAGGCCGCCAAGCACGTCGTCATTCCCAACTTACACTTCAATTCGGGCTACCTGCTTACTCTAACGGCTCTGGTGGGAACCACAATCGCGCCCTGGCAGTTTTTCTACCTGCAAGCAGGATTCGTGGAGAAAAAAGTCGGGCCGAGGCAGTATCCGCAGGCGCGCGCGGATGTTTTGGTGGGCAGTATCAGTTGCATGGTGATCGTGTTTTTCATCATCGTTGCCACTGCGGCGACTTTGTATGTTTCGGGCCAGCGGAACATTACTGATGCGGTCGATGCGGCCAAGGCGTTGATCCCGTTGGCGGGCAAGTGGGCTGGATTCACATTTGCCTTCGGCTTGTTGAACGCTTCGCTTTTTGCGGCTACGATTTTGCCACTCTCGACGGCGCACGTAATTTGCGAAGGCCTGGGATTTGAGGCCGGGATCGATCACAAATTCAAAGAAGCCAAAATCTTCTATGGCCTTTACACCGTTCTGATCGCCGTTGGCGCCGGTATCATCCTGATCCCCCACGTCCCGCTCTGGAAGATCTTCATTTTCTCGCAAGTTGGGAACGGCGTCTGGCTGCCCATCGTGATTATTTTCATCCTGCTTCTCGTGAACCGGCGCGATCTGATGGGCGATCACGTGAACACGCTCACGTTCAACATCGTCGCCTGGGTGACGGCAGTTGCGATGATTATCCTGACATTAGTTCTGGTTTACACATCGCTCTTCCAAACGCCCCCGCCGGCGGGATGATGCCCTGGCCGATCCTGTTCCAAGAGGGGATGCTCGACACGGCAATCGGCCATTGCGCCGCTGCCAAAGCGTATGTTAACTTTGCGGCGTAAAGAAGAAACCTCAGAAAACCCGTGCCGCACACGAAATCACACACGACGCTGCAAGTTTCCGCCTCCGGCGCGCTGGGGCCGTTGACACCCGAAGAGGCGCTCCTTTTCGAAAAGCTTGATCTGGGCCGCCTGCCGCGGCATGTCGCCGTCATCATGGATGGCAATGGGCGATGGGCGCAGCAGCGGCACCTGCCGCGCGTGGCGGGGCACCGGTCCGGCACAAAAACGGCGCGTTCGACGATTGAAACCTGCGCGAGGCTGAAAATCGAGGCGCTTACCCTTTACGCATTTTCTGTGGAGAACTGGCGGCGGCCGAAAGCGGAAATAGATTTCCTCATGCAATTACTTAGGGAGTATTTGCGCAAGGAAATGCCGTTGCTGCAAAAAAACAACATTCGAATGAGGTTTTTGGGCCGCACCGATGAACTCCCGAAAGGCGTGCAGGACGATGTGCGCGACGCCATGGAGCGAACCGCGGAAAACAAAGGCATGGTGCTCTGCGTGGCGCTGAACTACGGTGGCCGGGCGGAAATCGTCGATGCCATCAATGGGATATTGTCGGAGCAGAACGGGAACGCGGGCCGCTCGGCCATCACGGAAGAGACGCTCGCGCAGCATATGTACACCAGCGGACTGCCGGACCCCGATCTGCTTATTCGCACGAGCGGGGAGATGCGCGTAAGCAATTTTCTACTGTGGCAGATTGCGTATGCCGAGATTTTCGTGACAGAGACTCTGTGGCCTGAGTTTAGCCGGGCGCGGCTGCTCGAAGCGCTTGTCGAATACCAGAAACGCGAGCGGCGCTATGGCGGAATCCGCGAGGGCCAGACCGATACGGCAGCAGCGGCCCGCGTGGTTGGCGAGTGAGTAGTTTTTTTGGAAACAAGTTTCTTGGAAACAAGACCCTCGTATTTTTTGATTCTCCCTCGTGATTTATTTCCCTTGATGTGATGAGATGGAGCCAGTGATTCGTCAAGGGATTCCTCTTCTATGACCTGGAAGCGCGTGGCGACAGCCGTCGTTCTGATTCCGTGTGTGGTCGGCCTGGTCTTGTGGGGCTCGACCGCGGTGCTTGCGGTTGGAATGGCGCTCGTCATTTTGCTCGCGCTTTTCGAATTTTTTGCGCTCGGCGATGCCATTGGTCATCGTGCCTATCGCTTCTGGACAGCGACCTGCTCCTTACTCCTTGTGTTTGTGCAGTGGTGGACTGTCGGCTTGCCACATTTGGGTTACCTGGGCCTGCCGCGCAGAGTAGGGTCCAACTATCCGTCGATTGAGCGCGTGCCGATGTTTTTGCTGCAGTCTCCTCCTTCGACCGGGGATGTGCTTTTTCTGTTCTTGCTTGGTGTTACCGTACTGACGCTATGGACAAAGCGTCCGATAGTCGAAGGATTGCCTGCTGCTGGAATCAGCTCGAGTGGGTTGATTCTCGTTGCGTATCCACTCACATTTGCCATTCGTTTGCACGGATTTCCGTTGGAAGGACCTACAATTCTGCTCTTCGTTTTGGTGATCACCTGGGTTGGCGATACTGCTGCGTATTTTGTCGGTCGAGCCATTGGCAAGCACAAACTGGCACCCGTTTTGAGTCCGAAGAAAACGTGGGAAGGGACAATTGCGAGCATTCTTGGAGCGCTGCTCGTCGCCGTAGGATTTTCAAAGTGGCTCATCGTGCCGCTGCCGCATCTGCTTGCAATAGCCACCGTCGGCAACATAGCGGGGCAAGCGGGCGATCTCTTGGAATCCGCGTATAAGCGCAGCGCGGGGGTGAAAGATTCTGGAACCTTGCTCCCGGGGCATGGCGGCGTGCTTGACCGGATCGACGCGCTGATTCTGGCAATCCCCGTTGTCTGGTACTATTGGATTTGGGTTTACTTGCCACGCAGATAGTTCGCCCGGCGGCTCCAATCCAAAGATGGGGATGAAGAACGTTCTTTGAAACAGCTATCTATTTTAGGTTCAACAGGATCGATTGGCCGGCAGTGCCTTTCGGTCGTGGAAGCGTTGCCGGAGCGATTTGGCATTGCCGCGCTGGCCGCGGGTGGCAACCTTGAAGAATTGACCGGCCAGATTCAGCGCCACCGGCCGGAACTTGTTTCCGTTTCGAACGAAAAGAAAGTGGATGAATTGGCTGCCGCGTTGCGCGCCAAGGGAATCTCTCCGCTGCCCGCCATTCACCACGGACGCGAAGGGATGCTGGCGGTCGGGACACACGCCAAAGCGGAGATCGTGGTTTCCGCCGCGGTCGGCGTTGTCGGTCTGGAAGCCACCTACGAGGCGGTCAAGCTTGGAAAGACCGTAGCGCTTTCGAACAAGGAAGTTTTGGTTGCCGCCGGCGAACTTGTGATGGCCGCGGCGAAACGCGCTGGGCGCGAATTATTACCAGTGGACAGCGAACACAACGCCGTTCACCAATGCCTGCGCGGCGGAACGCATGGCGAAGTTCGGCGGCTGGTGCTGACGGCGAGTGGCGGTCCTTTCCGGAAAACGCCGCTCGCGGAACTCGAAAACGTGTCTCCAGAGCAAGCGCTGGCGCATCCAAATTGGAGAATGGGCAACCGCATCACCATCGATTCCGCGACGATGATGAACAAAGGTTTTGAGGTGATCGAAGCGCGCTGGCTGTTTGGGATGCGGCCAGACCAGATTGACGTCGTGATTCATCCGCAGTCCACCGTTCATTCGATGGTCGAGTTTGTGGATGGTTCGATTCTGGCGCAACTCGGGCCAACGGATATGCGTATGCCTATCCAATATGCGTTAACCTATCCGGAGAGAGTAGCGTCTAATCAAGTAGCCCTGGATTGGCGCAAACTGCGGCGGTTGGATTTCGCAAAAGTTTCCACTCGGCGTTTCCCCTGCCTTCGTCTGGCCCGCGAAGCGATGAAGAAGGGCGGGGCATTACCTTGCGCGCTCAATGCGGCGGATGAGGTTGCGGTAGCCGCGTTTCTTGAGCGGCGCCTGCCGTTCCGAGGGATTGCGGAAGTGATCGAGCGCGTCCTGGCGCGCACGCCGCGTGTGCGCTTTGAAAAGATGGACGATGTGCTGGCATCCGATGCGGAAGCGCGACGCACGGCAAAGGAAGAAGTGGAGCGTTTGGCGGCAAGAGCAGTCGCGGTATCATAAGGTTTAGCAGAAGGGAAAGACGGAGATATGGGAGCGGTTTACCTCATAGTTGGCATCAGTCTCGTGCTCGGCGTAATGGTTCTGATACATGAGTGGGGACACTTTGTTGCCGCGCGGATATTTGGCGTGCGCGTGGACGTATTCTCGATCGGTTTCGGTCCGCGGCTCTTTGGATGGAAGAAAGGGCCAACAGATTATCGAGTGAGTGCGTTGCCCCTCGGCGGATATGTGCGAATGGCCGGGCAAGACCTGTCCGAAGTCGACGCGGGAGAGAAGCCTCCAACTGGCGCGCCCGACGAGTTGATGAGCAAGCCGCGATGGCAGCGGGCACTCATCTCATTCGCGGGTCCGGCCGTGAACTTGATCTTTCCTGTATTTCTCCTCACCGGACTTTTTACGATGTTGGGGGTACCGTATCCCGCTTATCTCAATGCGCCTGTCCACGTTACCGGGCTGCCTCCGAATTCTGATGTCGCGTCGAGTCCCTTGAAGGTAGGTGATACGGTTGTATCCATCAATGGGACTGCGACTCCCAACTGGGAACAGGCACTCCTTGCGCTCAAGCAGGTCGGGACAGGGACGACGGTCAAGATGGAAATCGACGATTCGGGCACTCGCAGAATTGTCGAACTCCCCGCGAAGAATGCAACTGAACCCAGCCGGATCCTTGGATATGCGCCGATCCGGCCAATCATCGATCAGGTCGCTCCCGGTACGCCCGCCGAGCGATCCGGCCTGCGCGAAGGCGACGCGATTACAGCGGTGAACGGAAACAAGATTGAGTACTGGGAACAATTCCGGGCGGCTACGCAGTCGTCAAACGGTCAACCCATGACTCTGGACGTGAACCGCAAGGGGCAACCCGTACGAATTGTTGTGACGCCCAAAAAAGACGCGGCCAACACGGGGGAAAGTGCTTATCAGATTGGAGTTCTTCCGCGGGACGAAACCGCGTACAAGCATGTAACTTTTAGCGAGAGCGTGAAGTTCGCCGGCGCCGAGACCGTGGATACCATTGAACGAACGGTGGATGTAGTCGGCAAGCTTTTCAGCGGGCGGGTCTCCATCAAGCAATTGCAGGGACCTGTGGGGATCTCCAGCATGGCGGGACAGGCCGTGCGCCGAGGGCCCCTGGACGTAATTTCCTTGATGGTGTTGATCAGCATCAACCTGGGAATCCTGAATCTCCTGCCGATTCCCATCCTGGATGGTGGAAATATTCTGCTGTTGGCCATCGAAGGAATCATGCGGCGCGATTTGAGCTTGAGCTTCAAGGAGCGCTTTGTTCAAGTTGGCTTGGTGTTCCTCTTGGTCATATTCGCCATCGTTATGTACAATGACATTTTGCGGCGGATTTCAAGTCACTCTTAGCCCGAACAGCGCCGCGAGTCAGGAGGGCGACTCATGTCTGTATCGCCGTCCCACCGGGTTTCGACGGGCGAGCGCCTAAATACTTCCGAGACAACGGGAAAGCTGCAGCAGGCCATACGCGAGCGCCGGATTCGCCTTACCCGGCAGAGGCGCGTCATCCTGGAAGTCATGGACGCCGCCGAGCAGCATCTGGACGTGGATCAGATTCTTGAACGCGCCCAGAAAATCGATCACGGCGTTCATCTCGTCACGGTTTACCGCACAATCGATCTCCTTAAGAAACATGGACTTATAGACGAGCTCGACCTGCTGCATTTGCGCGGCGACCGCCACTATTATGAAAGCCATGGCCCGCGCGATCACATTCACGTCGCTTGCCTCCGCTGCGGCAAAGTCCGCGAATTCGAGAGCCGGCTCTATGAGCAGTTGAAGCAACAGATTGCGCGCGACTTCAAGATGAAGGTCACCGTGTCGCGGACAGAAGTGGGCGGGTACTGCGAAGAGTGCCTGGCCAAGATGCCTTCGTAGTTCCCCCGCTGGCCGGCGTGGCATTCCTTACAGCAGGTTGGCAAATTCTTCGACGCTTATTTTCAGGTCTTGGATGATTCCACGCAGTGTTTTCCGCTTCAATTCGCCCTTATGCATCGGGATCACCACGCGCGCCTTGTCGCTCGGACGCACATAGATAGCATGGCTCCCGCTTTGGCGCCGAAACACGAACCCTAATTTTTCGGCAACGCGAACAGTTCTTTCGCCGAAGTAGCAGGCAGCTTGGGCGTCACACGGGAATCTCAATCGGCTTGATCAGGATATCTTCCGTGGGAATGGGCAAACCATCCTCCACCAAGCTCTCGAGGTAGAGCCCGATCGCTTCGCGAATATTCGCGACTCCTTCTTCGACGGTCTCGCTCTGTGTATGGCATCCCGGCAAAGTCGGACAAAAAACGTGGTAGCCACCTTCCACCTCTTTCTCGAAAATTACGGTGTACGAATGCGCCATCGCGAGCCTCCGTTCCACCTATTCTAGCCGATTCCGGCTTGCTCAGTCTTCTCCGGTTCCTGTCCTATCTACTCACTGCCCACTACTCACTTGCTTCCGAAGACGGAAATATGGGGACAGACGGGAAGTTTCCTCGTTTTTCTGTTCGCACGAATCAAAAATTGCAGGAAACGTTCCGTCTGTCCCGTCTGTCCAAAACTTCAACTTCTTATTTCGCCTGCGCTAGCCCCGCAACAACTGCGGCAAATTTATCGAGTATCTCAACCCAGCCCTCGAGTTGCCCGCTGTTCTTTGCGTTCTCCATGGTTTCATTTCCAATGCAGGTGACTTTCGTCTGGCCGTTTCCAAGATCCTCAAAAATAACCACGTCGCGCGCATCTTCTATGGCTTCATGTTCTATTCCAAGCTCCGCAGGATCAACCTTGTTTCCCTTCGAGTCGGAAAAGTACATGGAGTAAACGATCTTCTCGTGCGGAACAATCTCGTGGTATTCCCCGCCATTCCAGCCCTCCTGCCCGTCCGGCGCTCTCATGCAGCAGAGAAATTTTCCTCCTACGCGAAAATCTATCTCGCAAACAGGCGCAGTAAAACCCTTCGGCCCCCACCACTGCATCACATATTTCGGGTCTGTCCACGCCTTCCAAACCAATGCGCGTGGGGCATCAAACACTCTAGTGACAACCATCCGCTCTGCCTCGTTAACCGTGTTTTTTGTCATCTCTGACCTCCTCTTTTTTCATTTGATTCACAACCACAGCCAACTTGTCGAAACGCTCTTCCCAGAATCGGCGATAACTAATCGCCCAGTCGCTGACTGTCTTTATCGCCTCTGGCCTAAGCGTGCATACGCTCTCTCTTCCGCGCTTCGTCTTGATCACAATTCGCGCCCGCACCAGGTAGGCAATATGTTTTGAAATCATCTGCTGCGAGAGTGCAAACGGTTCCGTCAATCCATGCACAGAGGCAGGCCCATGGGAGAGTCGTTCGATCATCGCCCGGCGGGTTGGATCGGACAGAGCCGTAAATGTTGTATCTAACTTACCCACAACCATATGGTAGTGGATTATCTGCCGTTGTCAAGTGTGAATTTTGGAGTTCCCGATTTCTGTCCCGATCTCCGGACCCTGACAACTAAGAGTCCGGGCCACCCGTCTGGAGCGCAAAATTGGGCACACCGCCACTCGCTGAACCGCACGTGGTACGCTCTACACAAGGAGGTCACATGGCAGACATCGAACGAATCAGCGCTCAACAAGCACATGCAAAAACCAACTCGAACCAAGCCCTGCTAGTCTGCGCCTACGAGGACGAAGCCAAATGCCGGGTGCTAAATCTGGACGGGTCCATATCCTTCACCAGCTTGCAGTCCCGGGCGGCGTCGCTGCCGAAGACGCAGGAAATCATTTTCTATTGAGGTTGACCCGGCGAAGCCAGCGCTGTCGGTCAGGCAGCGAAATATCGAGAGCAGGGTTTTACCAACGTCAAGGTGCTAGAGGGCGGCGTGGGAGCGTGGAAGGCGGCTGGTTACTCAACGGCCTGATATTCTCGAAATATGGGGACGAAATATGGGGACAGACGGGAAGTTTCCTCGTGTTTCTCTTCGTACGGATCAAAAATTACAGGAAACGTTCCGTCTGTCCCCAAGTTTCCCAAGTTTCCCGCGCGAGCCCACAAACCCAAGAAAGCGCAAAATCAGCCAAGTTTGCTACGTCCACGCTACACGGAGATCGATCACGGAATGATGATCTTCTTTTCCGGCGGAGTCAGGATTGCGGGCGGTTTAGGTACAAATCTCCGAGGTCTACTACGATGAGTAAACTTGACCATTACAGGCCGAATTGTGTTTTCCACGCTCGGTAAACTGTCCACGCCAACGGCGGAATCGTTGGCTGTGGCTAGAAAGTCAAGCTGGGACTGATCTACAACAATCCGGCCAGCATTGTTTCCCTCTTCGTCTTTGATCGACACCGTGATGCTCGGAATTGTTCCCAAGTTCCGCCGTAGCGTTCTGAGGAATCCAAAAACAACTCGCCTGAGTTCGATTGACTCTACCCTTTGTTCGACATCAAAACTTTTCGCCCATTTGTCCCCACCGACGTACACCTTCGAGGTCTGAGGTATGTCGTGGTTCTTGATGATCTGCGCGTCGATCACCAACCCGCTGCCGTCTTCCATCAAATCTTGAACATCAAGATTGTAGGTCCTGTGTGCAACCTCGTAGATCACAAGTCTGCGTTCCTCTGCGTCCATTTGAGGCACGGGCATTTTCATTCTGGCAGCCTGCAAATCCACTGCGTTGTTGATCGCGAACAGGAAGTAGGCCGCTTCCATGACAGAGATGGTCAGGGTTAGGTTTCTCAGCTTTTCTTTGCAATCGGCGTAAAATAGTTGTGCTCGCCAAGTTTCCTTGCCTTTCTCATTTACGTCCCACATCTCCACCAGTTCTCGGTTTATGCACTTATAGCCAAAATGGGCGATGGCGTTCCTAAAATGTCGGTCGTATCCCTCAACGAGGATGTTAATGGGAAGAGAGCCTATTATGACCGGACTATCTAGTTTGCTGATCTTGGTTTTGGCAGACTGCTGCAGCCACCAGTCTGCCGACTTAACCGTTGATGGGTTGGAGAAGGCGGAATCTTTGGCGAAGGCAAAAATGGTGCCGAGATGACGATACACGTTCTCCAGCTTGTTGTTGTATTCCTGAAACAACGCCGAGAATCGAACCTCAGCCTCTTCCGCATCCTCTTTATCCAGCCGTTCTTTGATAGTGAAGTAGGATGACTTCTGCGGCGCAAAGTAGCTCTCCATTGTCGCGATGATGATCTCGACCAGTTTCCCTGAGTCATTAGGAGAGATTCGTAGGAGCAGTTCAACGGCTGTCAAGACCCGGCTTCTCCACTTGGGGAGAGCTTCTACGCTCCACGCTGTGGCACAACGCTGCCCCAGTTGAAGTAACATCGATGGGTCGGCAGAATCTGGAATCCAATCGTCGAAAAGTTCGTATGCCATGAAGAGAGGCATACCCTCTGAATCTCTTCTCGTGCGATTGTCTTGTTCGTAGTACGGCTTCTTAAACGCCACCTCAATTTCCTTGCTGGGACAGTTACGGTCCTACTTATCAAATGATATCCCCCCGATGATAATCGGTCCAGCAGCGGCTTTACCCCGTCATCGACGACGCGAGTGGCAGCGCCTTTATTCCTGGGTGGCCTACCGTTTGCGCCCTTGTCTTATGCAAACGGTGAAACATGGGGACGAAACATGGGGACAGACGGGAAGTTTTCTCATATTTCTCTTCGGACGGGAGGCCCGAAATATGGGGACAGACGGGAAGTTTCCTCTCGTTTCTCTCCGCACGAATCAAGAATTACAGGAAACGTTCCCTCTGTCCCCAAGTATCGTGGGGCGGATTCCCGCGAAGGTAGGTTCACTTTGGTCGCTCCGGGTGTGGGGGCTTCGACTCGAAATCAGTGGACACGCTGAGTTCTTTCCAGGACCTTGCCTCTTCTAGGCGTGCGAGGTCGTTTTTCTCCGCCCCGTTGTACGCATCGCTGCCGAGCAACAGTCGCAATGGAGGTTTCTGTTCCTGCGTCAGTCGCACGATCGCTTGAGCCGCCTTTTTCGGATCACCGGGCTGCTTACCGTTGTAGTCGCGTTGAAACCTGGCGGTTGCTCCAACAGTCAAGTCGTAGTCGGGATTTCCTTCGCTCAGTTTGGTGGAACTGCCGGCGAAGTCCGTGCGGAAGCCACCCGGCTCAACGATGGTGACTTTGATGCCTAGCGGCGCCACTTCGCGCGACAACACTTCTGAGAAACCCTCGACACCCCATTTCGCAGCCGAATAGGGCCCACGCCCTGGAGGCCCGATCCTTCCGCCCATCGACGAAAACTGAACAAAATGACCGGCTTTCCTTTGGCGAAAATACGGAAGAGCGGCCTTCGTCACGATGATCGTTCCGAAGAGATTCGTTTCGATTTGTGCGCGAAAATCCGACATCGGCGTGTCTTCGACGGACGAGAGATTGCCGTATCCTGCGTTGTTGATAACAACCTCCAGCGAGCCAAAGGCACCGATCGCCGCCTTCACTGCGCTCGCTGCCGCGGACTCGTCGGTCACGTCCAGCGCGAAGAGCTTGATCTGGTCACCGTGGCGCTCCGATAGGTCATGTAGAGACTCGATGTCCCTGGCTGTCGCCAACACTCTATTACCCGCCGCAAGGCCCGCTTCGACAATCGCGCGACCCAGACCGCGAGAACTGCCCGTCACTAACCAAACTTGCGCCATTCATCCTCCTATTATTCGCAATCGGTTCCTCAGGATATAGAAACATAGGGACAAGAAACATGGGAATATGGGGAATATGGGGACGGGAATATGGGGACAGACGGAACGTTTCCCCTTTCTGAGGGGGATATCGGGTCTAGATTTTCTCTCTCGAAAACGAAAAATCCAGAGTTACCTCGGTTATCTCCTAGCAATCCAGCGGCTTACGCGGATTCTGTTTTCCTCCTACGGATTTTCCTTGACAATAGACTGCCGTTGTAGTATACTTTGTGTGTAGAAATTTACGCCCCGACTCTGTCGGGGCGTTTTTGTTTTGGGGCCTTCCGGCTCGCTTGGGCTTCGCTTGTGTAGGGGCCGGGCTTCAGCCCGGCGTTTTTTGGACTTCCTCTCAAAATTCGCTATGCGTTAAATCCTGCTTCTCTCTTTCTGTTGTCTACGGGCTGTTGCACTTTTCTACTTTTCGACACGTAAACGACCGGGCTTAGAAGGGCCGCCCTAAAGGTCGGCCCCTACACACGCCCCTACCTCTTCTCAGGACACACACCATGCCAAACAAAAAACTCAACCCGAAGCTCCTCTGGATCCAGTTTGAAGATGTTCTTGTGCCGCGTCTCGGCCTAACCGTTTGGGACCGCGCGGTCTACTCCTATCTCCTGCGCCATTCTCTTCTCATCGGCAAGCGTCGCCTGCACTTCGCGGTGATGTCCGTGGCCCACAACCTGCGTCTCTCCAATGGCCCGGTGCGCCAGGCCGTACGCCGCCTCGATGAGCTGGGCGCTCTGCGCTTGCTGGAACGAAGCAAAACCGGCCATCTCGTCGAAATGCGCTTGCCCCAACACATCCGTGCGATTCGTGAGGCCGATGGTCCGCCCGCCGCCACGGGCGCCGTCGCAGGAGCCGACAAAGATCGCCCCTCCTCCACACTCGAGGCCACCGATTTCATGAGCACCTGGGCGCTCCGCAAGGCCATTCACGATCGCGATCGCGGCGCCTGCTTTCACTGCCGTCGCCGCACTCCTGCCCACGTCCGCTGCCTTGACCATGTCGTGCCCCGCGCGCGCTTCGGACGCAATTCCTACCGCAACCTGGTTTCCTGCTGCATCGAATGCAACACCCTTAAAGGCGACATGCCCGCCGCGGATTTTTTGCGCATCCTGTACCGTAAGGGCCGCCTCACCGCGGCCGAACTAGACGGCCGCCTCCAAGCCCTGAAAGACCTAGCCGCCGGCAAACTGCGGCCCGCGGGGTTCTGATGCTGCAATTGCTCGCTGATCTTGTTGTCAGGCTTTTGTAGGGGCCGGGCTTTAGCCCGGCGTTTTCTGAAGCTAAGCCCAGGAACTGGACTGAAGTCCGCCCTCTACAAAGTCACCGGGCAGTTGCTGGGCTAAAGCCCAGCCTCTACAGATTCGTGCTTGCTTTCCAGGGAGGGGTCCATTTTGTCCCGGAAGTGTGCTTCATCCAATCGATGGTTTGCGAGCCGGACAAAGGATAAAGATGAGGGTCGCCGCAAAGCCCCTTCCGTACGGGATTCCACCATATGTAGCAGGCAACATCCTCCGGGACCTCCTTCGGCCGCAGTATGTGATCGTAATAGCGCATTTGCCAGAGCCGCTCGCCATGAGTTTTTTTGAACTCATAGGCCGTGCGCTGTTTGAAAGCATCGACGAACTGCACGAGATCGGAGGTGTCCGAGAGACCTTCACAAAGGAAATGAACATGGTCGGGCATGACGCAATAGGCATGCAGGGAAAAATTCCGTTGAGCGGCAGTTTCCACGAGATGACGGAGCAGCCATTCCCCCCTGGACCTATCCGCGAAAAGAGTCGCGCGCCTTTCGGTCCCAACGGTCACGAAATAATGCTGGCGACCGCGGTAGTGTTCCGCGGGACGTCGCAGGCGTTTTTTAAAAAAGGGCATGTCAAAAGGCTAACACTGAACGGACGGCACAGAAAAAGTGCCGGGCTGAAGCCCGGCGCCTACAAAACAACTACTTGGGCTGCGGCTAGCTGTTGCGGGTGGGGACGGCGCTGCGGGTGGAGCGGAGGGTGCGGAGGCGGGAGAAGAATTTGTTGGCGGCGGCGATGTCTTTGGCGATTTGGGCGCGCAGTTCTTCGGGTCCGCTAAATTTCCTTTCCTCGCGGAGACGCTTCCAGAAATGGACCTCAATGTGGCCAGGCGGTACTTCGTCCAGCGGCTCGAGGACGTGGGTCTCAACGCTGAGGGCCGAGCCGTTGAAGGTTGGACGCACGCCGATGTTCGTGACGGAGCGGCGGGTGCGCGATTCGCCTTCGAGGAGGGTGCGGGTTACATAGACTCCCCGCGCCGGCAGGAGTTCCTGCTCCGGAGCGAGATTTAGAGTTGGAAATGTGAAGCGGCGGCCCGTGCCGGTCCCCGGGACGACTAATCCGCTGAGCACGAAGGGCCTCCCGAGGAGACGCGCGGCGTGAGAGACGTCGCCGCAGGCAATTTCGCGGCGGATGATGGTGCTGGAGACGACTTCGCCCTTGTGAACAACATGCGGGATGACGATCACTTCAAAGCCACGATCGGCGCCAATCTGTAGAAGGAGCCGGGCATCGCCGGACTGTTTGTGGCCAAAACGAAAATTCTCTCCTACAAAAACGGCGCGGACTTGAAGATCTCGAACAAGGATTTGGTCGACAAACTCCTGCGGCGAGAGCTTGGCAAGCTCGTGGGTGAACGGGAGGACGACCGCGGCGTCCAATCCGATCTCGGCGAAACAGTTCAGGCGCTGCTTGGTGGTGGAAACGCGGAGCGGGGCGGACTCCGGGCGAAGAACTTTTTGCGGAAGCGGATCAAACGTCAAAGCTGTGGCGACAGCTTTTGTCTGGCGGGCGTGAGCAATGGCAGCGCGCAGAATGGCCTGGTGGCCCAGATGGATGCCGTCAAAATTGCCGATGGCGAGCGTGCTGCCGCAACCCGAAGCGGAATGGCGAGCGGCCCAAGCATGGGAGGATGAAAACAACTCGAGCGGGTTAGATTGAGCCGAGTCTGGTTCTGGGAACTTCCGCGGCGCGGGGGATTCGTCCACCGGTACTTCAATTTCGAGGCCGTCGTAAGCCAGTTGCACGTTGGAAAAGCCGAGATGGCGCAGGCGTTCATTTGTTTCCGCGTGCGGCAGGTCGTGAGCAATATGAGTGAACCAGGCGCGGCGAGGATTTAGCTTTTTGATCAATGCCAGGGCCTGCTCGACGGTCTGATGCATGGGGTGAGGGACGTCACGCAAAGCATCAATGATGAGCACATCGAGATCGTGCAATAACGCGAGCGAGGAATCAGGCAGAGAACTGAAGTCCGTCAAGTAAGCCGCGCGGCCAAAACGGAATCCCAGGACTTCCATGTCTCCATGCAAGAGCGGGATGGGCGTGAACGTTATACCCAAAAGATTAACAGTACCTTTGAGTTCATAAAGAGTGACGCTGGGAATCGAGCTGAGCTTCGGCTTGCCATCGAATATGTAAGCGAATGCTCGACGAATGATGCCGAAGGTCTCTTCGTTGGAGTAAACCGGAAGGGCGGCCTGCTGGCGGAGATTGTACGGGCGAATGTCGTCAAAACCCATGACGTGATCCGCGTGTCCGTGGGTCAGAAGAACGGCGTCCAGGCGTTCGATGCGGGCTCGCAAGCCTTGCTGGCGAAAATCCGGCGTGGTGTCAATGAGTACGTTTTGGCCATTTCGCGAGAGGAGCAGGGAAGGGCGGAGGCGGTTGTCGTGCGGGTCTGGCGAGCTGCAGACCGGGCAATGGCAGCCGAGCGTGGGAACGCCCATGGATGTGCCGGAGCCGAGGACGGTTATTTTTAGCGGAGCGGGAGGCATGCTGAGAATGGTACGTCTCTTATCCAAGCCGGGTCGAATTGCGGATTCCTGTGTTGCTAAGGCCGAGTCTTGGCCTTGGCCTGCGTAGCGGCCTGCGCCGCAACGGCCTGATTGACCTCCAGATAGGTCATCTTCAGTTTGCCGAGCAGATCGAGCAGAAGGGTGTCTTCCTCCGGCGCGAGGTTTCCATTGGTCTTCTCGTGCAGCGCGTCCAGCATGTCAATCAATTCATGAGCGGCTTCTGGATCGATCACCGGCTGACCGGTACGCGGATCAGCGTAAGCGCCAAGGACCATTGCGGCATTGCTGCCGATCATGCGAACAAGATTCTCGAACGCCAGGGAGCGCTTGGGTATCTCCGCAGGAGGTACCGGCGCACTTGGCTTGGAAGCTTCGGCAACAGGATGCAGACGTTCCTCGCGCTTGGCCTCGCGTACCTTCTCCTCCATGGCCTCCGGGCGGAGCTCACCCTCGGCGGTAAATGGGCGGCGGTCGATGACGCGAAATGATTCTTCCTGCTTGTGATCGGTCAAGGGGACAATCCTCGTCAGTTATATTCCCTATGAGTCTAGCACGGGTCGGAGAGTTCGGGTGCGGCGTGGACAGGCAGGGGTGGTGCAGCCGACAATTCGACACGTGCTATGTTAGGCCAAGGCTCTAGTAGTCTTCACGCCTTCGAGAATAACTCTTTTGCAGTGGCGATGGCGCTCATTGCGCTCGGCCAACCCGGGCGCGACGCCAGATGTGTCGTTGCCGCTCAGCGGCCCACCATTTTTTGCAGCTCCTCGGGGTAGCGAGCACCTTTCGGCGCAATCTTTGAGGCGGCGTTCTCGATTTCGCGAAGATCGTCGGGCGTGAGGTTGACGGAAGCGGCTCCAATGTTTTCTTCAAGCCGGTGCAGCTTGGTCGTGCCCGGGATCGGCACGATCCATGGTTTTTGCGCGAGCAGCCAAGCGAGGGCGATCTGAGCAGGAGTCGCCTTCTTCCGTTCCGCGATTTTCCCGAGCAAATCAACGAAAGCCTGGTTCGCTTTGCGGTTCTCTGGCGTAAAGCGCGGGACGATGTTGCGGAAATCGGTTTTATCGAACTGCGTATCTTCGCTGATCTTTCCGGTGAGGAAGCCCTTGCCAAGAGGGCTGAATGGAACGAACCCAATTCCCAGTTCTTCGAGCGTGGGGATAACCTCCGCTTCATGCTCTCGGAACCACAGCGAGTATTCGCTTTGCAGGGCGGTGACGGGCTGAACGGCGTGCGCGCGACGAATAGTCTTCACGCCTGCTTCGGAAAGGCCGAAGTGCTTCACCTTGCCTGCCTGGATCAGGTCCTTCACGGCGCCCGCCGTGTCTTCGATGGGTACGTTGGGGTCAACGCGGTGCTGATAGAACAAATCGATGACATCAGTTTTGAGGCGCTTCAGAGAGGCCTCAGCGACTTCCTTGATGTGCTCCGGCCGGCTATCCAGCCCGGCCTGTTTGCCAGTGTTTGGATCGAGTTTGAACCCGAACTTTGTGGCGATGACCACTTGGCTACGAAAGGGAGCGAGTGCTTCGCCAACGAGCTCTTCGTTTGTGAACGGGCCGTAGACTTCCGCAGTATCGAAGAATGTGACGCCGCGTTCGACGGCCGCCCGAATCAGCGAAATGCCCTCCTGCTTGTCCATGGCGGGGCCGAAGCCAAAGCTCATACCCATGCAGCCGAGCCCAAGGGCCGAAACTTCCAAGTTGCTGTTCCCAAGTTTGCGCTTTTGCATTGTCTCTCCTCGATAGGCGTTGAACGGTATAGGTCGAATCGCCTCGTGCCGGTACTCAGCGGCACTTCCATAGATGCCGGGACCAACGATAAGGAGTGTAGTCTGCGTGGGCTTCGGGCGCTTGCCTATTCCGCCGGAGTGTTTGCCCGATCCTCCGAGCCCCCGCGAGATTGGATGCAAACGCATTACTGGGCAACAGATTCCCGGCGGGCCGGGTATTGGACCACTTAAACTATTCCATATGTCCGCCGTTCGCTTGTCAAAGTTTGCCGCGCACCGTAGAGTGTAACGTTTGTTGCGTCACAGACTTAATTGGCGGGTAGATGGCAATCAAAAAGAAAAAAGCGCGAAGAATCGAGAAGCCTGGGGGCGCAGCCCGCCGAGCAACCGAGAGAACGTCAAGGTTGACGGCGGGGGAGTGGTTCGAAAAGCTTGCGGCTGTGCAAGCGCGGCTGCGTGCTCCGGACGGCTGCCCATGGGACCGGGAGCAGACGCACGCGTCGCTGCGAACTTATCTGATCGAGGAGGCTTACGAGGTTCTGGAGGCGCTGGAGGGCGGCGACGACGCGAAGTTCGCGGAAGAGATGGGGGATTTGCTGCTGCAAATCGTCTTTCATTCGCAGATCGCGAAGGAAGAGGGACGGTTTAGCGTTTCCGATGTGATTCGCGAGGTGCACGACAAGATGATACGGCGGCATCCGCATGTTTTTGGCGAGAAGCGCGCGAAAGATGCCGCCGAAGTGCTGAAGAACTGGGAGCAGCTCAAAAAAGAGGAGCGGCGGGCAGCGGGACAGAAGAACTCGGATGGTTCGAAGCAGGCGGGCCAGTCCGGCTCGTTGCTCGATGGCGTTTCAAGGGCATTGCCGGCAGCCCTGGAAGGATTCCAGCTCACACGGCGTGCGGCACGGATCGGGTTTGATTGGGAGAACGTCGAAGGCGTGATCGACAAGATGAACGAAGAAGCCGGTGAGCTTCGCCAGGCGCTGCATGCGAAAGATGGCAAAAAGACAGAAGAGGAGATGGGAGATTTGCTCTTTGCGGCGGTGAATTTGGCGCGTTTTCTGCATGTTGATCCGGAAATCGCGCTGAAGAAGGCGAATGCAAAGTTTTCCGCGAGGTTCCGGCGGATGGAAGAGCTGGCCGCGAATAGCGGCGCGGCGCTGGCGGATGTTCCGCGCGAGCAAATGGAAGAATTCTGGGAGGCGGCAAAACGCGCCGAAAAGGGCGATTCACGGAAGTCGATGGAGGCGCGTAAAGCGTGATGACTGGGGAGATCGTCGTCCGAAAATGCACGGGCATCGAGGAGTTTCAGCGATGCGTTGCATTGCAAAAGGAAATCTGGGGCGAAGAAGACCTCGAAGTGGAGCCCGCGACGCTGTTTGTGGTGGCAAAGGAAACGGGGGGGCAGGTCCTGGGGGCTTTCGATGGCGAACGGTTGGTCGGATACACGCTGGCGGTTGTGGGATTTACAAACGGGACGGTGTTTCTCCATTCGCACATGACCGGAGTTCATGGCGACTACCGCGACCGGGGAGTTGGGCGGGCGCTGAAACTCTTTCAGCGCGAGGAAGCACTGGGCAGGGGAATTCGTCTCATCGTGTGGACCTTTGATCCCCTCGTAACACGAAATGCGCATTTCAACTTGAACCGGCTTGGCGCGATTGCGCGGAAGTATCTGCCAAACCTCTACGGACAGACCACGAGTCCGTTGCATCTGGGATTGCCCACCGACCGTCTGTGGGCGGAGTGGCAGCTCGATTCCGCGCGGGTGGTGGCTACGGTCTCGGATTTGGCGAAGGAGCCGGAGTTGGCTCCGGCCAGGATCGAACTACCCGCGGAACTTGAGCGCTGGAAGCAGGGCGATACAGCCCAAGTCGCCAAGGTGCAAGCGTGCATTCGCGAAGAATTCACGTCGTGGTTTGCACGTGGGTACGCCGCGGTGGGCGTGAGCAAGTCAACCACAGGCGTGGCCTATCTATTGGTTCCGTGGAGCGATTTCTAGCTGGAGAGTTTCAGCAAGAATCTGTCAGAACATTGGCGGTGTCGCGCGATCAAACATACCTCGCGGCCGCAGAATGAGATAAATGACGATGCGCATTCGGGAAGTCACTTTGCGGGAATTGCGAATGAAGCTGGTCGCGCCGTTCGAAACCAGCTCGGAGCGAACCGAGGAGCGGCGCATCATGCTATCCGAAGTTCTCGTAGACGGGGCGATTGGGTGGGGCGAATGCGTAGCGGGAGAAAGGCCTTTCTACAGTCCTGAAACGACGGATACCGCATGGATGGTCATCCGCGACTTCCTTTGGCCGATGATAAAAGGAAGAGAAATCACAAATGCAGCTGATTGCTGGCGGCTGATGGAGCCCGTTCGGGGCCACAACATGGCTAAGGCTACGCTGGAAGCGGCGCTCTGGGACGCGGAAGCAAAGCAGAAGGGCATCACCTTATCGAAGCTGCTTGGCGGAACGCGTGAAGAGATCACGAGCGGAGTTTCCATAGGCATTAAAGATTCGCTCGACGAACTCGCAACCGCGGTGAAGAAGGAGCTTGCTGCCGGCTATCAGCGAATCAAGATAAAAATCAAGCCAGGGAAAGAACTACCTCAAGTTAAGCGGCTACGCGAGGAGTTTCCCGGCATCAAGTTAATGGTGGACGCGAACTCCGCCTACCGGATGGAGGATTGGCCGCTGCTGAAGCAACTGGAGAGCTTCTATCTAATGATGATTGAGCAGCCGCTCGGCTGGGATGATTTGTATTCCCACGTGGAGCTACAGAAAAAGCTCGCGACGCCGATCTGCCTGGACGAGTGCATTCACACGGAGGAGCAGGCGCGGGCCGCAGTCCTTCTGGGAGCGTGCAAGATCATCAACATCAAGCTCGGGCGAGTGGGCGGCTACACCGTTGCACGGCGCATTCACGATCTGTGCGAGCAAAATGGCATGCCGGTATGGTGTGGCGGAATGCTGGAGTCCGGAATCGGGCGAGCGCACAATATCGCTCTCTCAACGCTGCCTAATTTCACGCTTCCAGGGGACGTCTCCGCCAGCCGCCGCTATTGGGACGAAGACATCATCGAGCCTGAAGTGACCGTGTCCGCCCAGGGCACGATTCGAGTGCCAACCGGGCCGGGCATTGGCTTCGAACCGCGCCGCGACCGCATCGAAAAACTCACCGTGCGGAAAGAACGGCTGGTCTGAACCAGTGCGGGTGGAGTTCTCCAGAGGGCGCGCTCCCAGCCGTCCTGTCATCGCTGCGCTGATCGGTCTCATCGTGGTGATCTGGGCCGTCAACTTTATTGCCGCGAAGATCGGCCTGCGGTTTTTCCCGCCGCTGACGATGGCTTCTTTTCGCGTCTGTGCCGCTGGCGTCGTCATGGTTCCGTTTTATTTTTGCCTCAAGGGGCTACGGCTGCCTGCCTTTGCAAGAGCGACCGCAGACCGCCAGCAAGGATTTAGCCGGCACGATGCGTGGAGGTTTCTCTACTTGGGCTTTTTCGGCGTCAGCGTAAATCAATTTTGTTTCACGCTGGGCTTGCACTACACCTCGGTGAGCCATTCCGCGGTCATTGTGGGCATGGGGCCGATTTACACGCTGATTCTGGCGGTGCTTTTGCGCATGGAAAGAGCTACCTGGCATAAGGCCGTGGGGATGGCCATCGCCTTCACTGGGATCGCTGTGCTTGCGTCGGAAAACGGTATCTCAGCGCGCTCGCCGTCTCTGCTCGGCGACGCCATCACTATGACTGGTTCGCTTGGCTTCGCGATGTATGCTGTGCTCGGCAAACGAATCGCGGGAGAGTACGACGCGCTGACGATGACCGCGTTCAACCACTTTGCAGGCGCGCTTATCGTGCTTCCGCTGGCTCTGCATCAGGCATGGATGCTGGGTGCAGCAGGGAATTGGCAGGCCGTTCCGTGGCAGGGGTGGACGGCCATTTTGTACATGGCGCTGTTCGGATCGGCGGTCGCGTACGTCCTCTATTACTGGCTGCTGCGCTACCTCGAAGCCTCACAGTTGAGTGCTTTCACTTACCTGCTGCCAGTCCTGGCATCGATTCTCGGGATTCTAGCGTTGGGCGAGCAGGGCTCCTGGAGGCAAGTCTTGGGCGGCGCCCTGGCCTTGGGCGGCGTGTATTGGACCGAGTCAGGCAGGGTCTCCAAGTAACGCTGCCTGGGTGTTCGTACAAAAGAGGGGCTCGCGAGCTGACATTGGAGCGTGTCGCGTTGACCCGCTCAATGGGGCGTGTTAGCTTGCCGAGTCTTGCCAACGAAAGCTGCGCTGGGTGAATTAGCCTGCCACGCGCCGAGAGGCCAAGTCTTTCGCATGACCACGAAACCGACGAACCCGGCTGGCAAACTTCCTTTGCGTTGGGGAGGGGAAACCGCCCGTATAGCCGTGATTCCCGGAGATGGTATCGGCAAGGAAGTGACGCGCGAGGCAGTCAAGGTGATCCGCGCGGTGACCGCACGGAGTAAGCGGCCCTTGGAATTCGTGGAATTTGACTGGGGTGCCGACAAGTACTTGAAGGAAGGCGTGTCGCTGCCGGCAGGGTCGGTCGAGATGCTGCGCGACGAGTTTGATGCCATCCTATTTGGCGCTTTGGGCGATCCGCGGGTCCCTTCCAACCAGCATGCCGCCGACATTCTGCTGGGTCTGCGCTTCAAGCTGGACCTTTACGTGAATGCGCGGCCCGTTGAACTTCTCCACGACCGGTTGACGCCGCTGCGCGATCGAACCGAACGCGAAATTAGGATCATGGTCTTCCGGGAGAATACAGAGGGTCTCTATGTGGGGATGGGAGGATTCTTCAAGAAGGGCACTGCGGACGAGATTGCGATTCAGGAAGACGTCAACTCACGAAAAGGTGTCGAGCGCATCATTCGCTATGCGTTTGACTATGCCCGGCAGAATGGTTTGAAGCGCGTGTGCATGAGCGACAAATCGAACGCTATGACGTTTGCCCACGACCTTTGGCAGCGGGTCTATAAAGAAGTCCGGCAAGAGTACCCCAAGATCGACTCGAGGCACCTGTACATCGACACACTGGCCATGGAGATCGTGCGCGACCCGTCGCAATTCGACGTGATCGTAACCTGTAACCTCTTCGGGGACATTATTAGTGACCTGGGGGCACAGCTTGCCGGGGGGCTTGGGCTAGCGCCTTCTGGAAACATTCATCCTGGCAAAACCTCACTCTTTGAGCCAGTCCATGGTTCTGCGCCAAACATTGCCGGGAAGGGGACCGCGAATCCTTTTGGGTCTGTGTTGGCTTCCGCGATGATGCTCGACTTTCTTGACTGGAAGAAAGAGGCTCAAGTATTACGCGAAGCCGTGAAGTCCGCACTGCGAGAAAGCATCGTCACACCCGACCTCGGAGGAGTTAAACAAACAGTTGAGGTTGGTGATTGGCTGGCAGATAGTGCCGCGAGAGGGCTGTAGGCGGACTTAAAGAATAGCTTTAGCATTAGAGCCGATGGCTTGGGCCGATGGAATCCTTCACTAGCTTTGCTTGCGGTCGCCATGACTCAAAGCCGTGATCAGCATTCCCATTAGGAATCCACCGATATGCGCCCACCAGGCGACTCCTCCCGTGGCTGCCGCACCGACGGAAGTCACGCCTGCGAAGAACTGCAGAAGGAACCAATACCCCAAAATGACGAAGGCAGGGATGGGAATGAAGAAGACAAGAACGAGCGTCAGCACCCGGGCTCGTGGATAAAGAATGATGTAGGCGCCCATGACTCCGGAGATGGCGCCGCTGGCACCGAGGGCGGGCAAGGAAGAGTGGAGATTAAAAATAATGTGCGTTAGACCCGAGCCCACGCCGCAAGCGAGATAGAAGAGAAGGTAAGCGAAGTGCCCGAAACAATCTTCCACGTTATCGCCAAAAATCCAGAGGAAGAGCATGTTACCGGCAATATGAGCGAATCCACTATGAAGGAACATACTCGTAAAAATGGGCAGAAACGCCGCTTCAAAGCTGCCGTGGCCGCCGAGAAACACGCTAATGTGCGATGGGATGGTGGCATTGGCCATGACGAATGCTTTGTATTGATAAGGCGTGAGGGTCAGTTGGTAGAGGAACACGATCACGTTCGTCAAAATGAGGAGCGTGTTGACGACGGGGTAGGTCTGGCGTGGGTTCAGGTCTTTGAGAGGGATGAACATTCTTTATTTGGATTGCGTTAAAGATTTGTCCTGAGAGATGGCGTCCCGCAACTCGAAACCTAGGTGAAGTTTTTCCCCAGTGCGTGAGCGGCAGCACCGCGAAGTTGCGTCTTGGAGAAAAGGGACCGATTGCGCCCCCCGCTGCGCTGCAGTTCCCGCACTTTAGGCAACTTACAGATCCCGCCACGCGCCCCTAAGCTCTCGCAATTCAGCCCGGCAGCTGCGCAGGCGAAATCCAGGATTCTCTGCAAATCCCATCCATGAAGAACCCCATAGGAAAACGCAGCGTGAAACAGGTCGCCGGCCCCCGTGGTATCAGCGACAGGAACCTTGAAAGAGGGAGCATACCAGAAGCGGCGCCCATCCCAAGCTAGCGCACCGTTCACGCCCAGCGTAGCGCAGATGGCGCGAAACCCATATTTCTGTTGAAGCAAAGGGAGCGCCTTGAGGAGATTCTTCTCCCCGGTGGCATCGACGGGGAATTCTTTTGATGTAACAGGATAATCGACAAAAGGGAGAAGCCGAGTCAGTCCCGGGGCCATGTGATCCAGGTCTGCCACGACCGGAATTCCAGACGCGCGCGCCCATGAGGAGGCGATGCTTGTTGTCGCTGGATCGTGCCCGTCAACGTGTAATAGCCGGGAGGAAGTCACCCAGCCCCGTTGCAGGAAACTTGTAGGCACGCCCAGTCGCGGGTCGCGCTTCCACACGATCGTGCGTTCCCCGGACTCGGTATCGAGAAGGATGAACGACATCTGGCTCATAGTGCGGGGGACGCTTACAAGGTCAGTGTGGACGCCGGCATGCCTGAGTTCGCGCCGATGGAGTTCAGCGGCAGGGTCGTCGCCGACTGTACCGACATAGTGGGTTCGCAACCCCCAAAGCTGGCAGGCAATTAATGCGGTTGCCACCTGGCCTCCCGGCATGATTTGCGCGCTAAGCATTTCCGTCTTGGAGCCGAGAGCGGGGAATTGAGAGAGCTGCATCACGGTGTCCGTGGCGTTCTCGCCGATCCCCAGAATATCGAAACGTGGATTTCGCATGAGGTAGTGGTGCAGAGTACCGGAAGAGCAGGAAAATGCAAAGCGAGTTAAGTGGGATTACTGTGTCCGATAATCTCTGGGGTGCCAAGGTGTTAGTTAACAGAATCCAGAAGGGGTGGTTTTCAGGCGCCAACACGGTTGAGGAGAGTAGCTCAAGTGCAGCTTGAGGTGAGTTGCCGTCTGTCATTTTTGCGGCAAGAGACCGGCGAATATTTTTCGCGAAGCATTACGTAAACATTGCGCGAGGCGAGCGTGTATGGTAATTAAATTAGCTCTGCGTGTGCGCGCGAATCGGACGTAACTCTTCAACGTGTCCGGCGAAGCGTCGGCGCGCCGACAGCCCATGCCTGCCAGGGAAACGGAAGCCATCATTTTGAAGACCTTTTCGCTGGGAGAGGCTGACCGCCTGGTAAGTTTTTTTGGCCGGACCTCGGGACGAATGCGAGGCGTGGCCTCCGGCGCGCGCCGGATCAAAAATCGCTACGGCTCGACGCTGGAGATTCTGTCGCACGTCCGGGTCTGGTACATCGAAAAAGAGACGCGCGACCTGGTGCGCATTCAGCAGTGCGAACTGCTGGAATCATTTCACAAGTCGCAGAGCAATTATGAATTGAGCACCGGACTGGCTGTGGTTAGCGAGATCTCGGAGCAGGTTCTCCCAGAGCATGAAGCGGCCGAGTCCATGTTCAGGCTTCTGTTGCTCACGGTTCGCGAAATCGAGCGCACGGGAGCTTGGCAATCGCCTTTGAGTTATTTTGCGTTTTGGACCGTGCGTCTCGGCGGCTGGCTGCCACAGTTTGGCCGGTGCGCTTCTTGCGGAGCGCCGTTCGGTACCCAGCCAGCATTTCATGCGCCATGGGAAGCGGGACTGTTTTGCGAGAAATGCCGCCGAGGCGGCATGAGGCCGCTGCACCTGGAAGGAAGGCTACTTGCCGAGCGGTTCGCAAGCGAGAAGCTCGACAAGATAGAAATTGTCCCGGGGTTTCAACACTCCGCGGCGGAACTTCGAGAGGCTTCTCTAGACTGGATTGAGCACCACACGGAGAAACCGCTGGCTACACGAAGGCTTTTGGAGTCCACTTGACAGCTAAAGTAAAACTTGAGAAAAAATCGAACGGCCTGACGTTCCAAGATCTAGTTTTGAAACTCTCTCATTTCTGGGTGAAGCAGGGATGCGTGCTTCAGCAGCCCTATGATGTGGAAGTGGGCGCAGGCACGATGCATCCGGAGACATTTCTTCGCGTGCTTGGCCCCGCGGCGTATCGAGTCGCGTATGTGCAGCCCAGCCGTCGGCCCGCCGACGGAAGATATGGCGAGAACCCCAACCGTCTGTACAAGCACACGCAATTTCAAGTCATCTTAAAGCCTGCGCCTGCGGATGTTCAGGACGTCTATCTCCAGAGTCTGGCGGCGATCGGTGTGAACTTGAAGGAGCACGATATTCGCTTCGAGGAAGACAATTGGGAGTCGCCAACGCTCGGAGCCTGGGGCATAGGCTGGCAGGTGTTGCTGGATGGATTGGAGATCACGCAGTTCACGTACTTTCAGCAGAGCGGCGGCATCGACCTGGCCCCCATCTCCGTCGAGCTGACTTATGGATTGGAGCGCATTTGCGCTTTCCTCCAAGGTAAAGAGAGTGTCTATGATCTCCGCTGGTCCGCGGACAAGACGTATGGAGATATCCGCCTGGCGGAAGAACAACAATTCTCTGAATACAGTTTCAATCGTAGCGACGCCAAAGCGATCCGTACTGAGTTCGATCTGCACGAGAAGCAAGCTAAAGAACTTCTTGAAGGATTTGCCGGAACAGAAGGGAAGGAGCGAACGTGGTATCCGCTGCTCCCCGCGTACGACCACTGTCTGAAGTGCTCGAACCTCTTCAACCTAATGGACGCCCGAGGAGTCATCTCGACAACGGAACGTGCCGCCGTCATGGCCCGGGTCCGCACCGTGGCATGCCGGGTCGCTGCTTGCTACCTGGAACAAATTGGCGGACCATGCCTGCGCCGAGAGGTGCGCTCATGAAGCCGCCCAAGGCGATGTTGGTCGAGAAGCGGATTGAAGTATTGCTTGAGATTGGAAGCGAAGAGATTCCCGCTGGGATGTTGCCCAAGGCAGAAGAGGATCTCAGGACGAATCTGGAAAAGCTTCTGGCAGCGGAGAACCTTTTCGACGGCGTGACTGTGGAAACATTTGGAGCGCCACGCCGGCTCGTTGCGCACGTGAGCGGCCTGCGCGAGAAACAAGCGGACGTGGTGAATGAAGTGACAGGGCCGCCGAAGTCAGTGGCCTATGACAGCGTCGGCGAGCCGACACGCGCGGCCCTGAGCTTTGCGGAAAAGCAGGGTCTCCCTCTGAAGGATTTATACGTGGTGGAAACTCCCAAGGGTGAGTATCTGGCCGCCAGGCAAGTGAAACGGGGCCGCGCCGCCGAGCATATCCTGAACGAAATCCTTCCTCGAGTCATTCATGATCTGTCCTGGCCGCGGTCAATGACTTGGACTGGAATCGACGGCGCCAGATTCATCCGGCCCATCCGATGGATCGTCGCCGTCGCAAACGGCAAGCCGCTGAAGTTTTCCTTCGCAGGAGTCCCGGCCGGAGACACGACACGCGGTCATCGTTTTCTTGGAAAGGGACCTCTTCGCGTGAAGGACTTCGCGGACTACGAGAAGAAACTGCGCACCAACGGAGTCGTCGTTCGCCCTGCGGAGCGCCGAGAGAAGATTTCGAAAGAGTTGGCAGCGCATGCAAAGAGGGCGGGGTATCGCATACACGAGGACGCGGAGTTGCTGAAGCTGGTCACCTACCTCAACGAATGTCCTAGTGTGCTCGAAGGGGAGTTCGACCCCGCATTCCTGGCCCTGCCCGACGAGATCTTGATTACCGTCATGCGCGGGCATCAAAAATATTTTGCGGTCGAGAAGCGAAACGGGGAAGTCGCGCCGCAGTTTCTCGCAGTCATCAATCTTCCCAAAGATCCGAAGGGCTTGGTGCGGGCGGGCCACGAGCGTGTCTTGCGCGCGCGGTTGGCTGATGCACAATTCTTTTGGGAGGCGGATCAGAAATGTCGGCTCGCCGACTATCTGCCAAAACTTGAACGCGTCACCTACGAATCACGGCTGGGCAGCTACCGCGACAAAGTCGAACGTGTCCGGGCCGTCGCCCGATGGCTCACGGAACAGTGGTTTAACAGCGGACTCATGCAAGCGCATGTAGCCGAAGCCGACCGCGCAGCGGAACTCTGCAAATGCGATCTCGCCACCGAAATGGTGCGTGAGTTTACGGAGCTACAAGGAATCGTTGGCGGACTCTACGCGCGCGCGCAGGGCGAGTCGGACGACGTCGCCGATGCGGTCTACGATCACTACCGCCCGGTAGGGCTCGAAGACCCCATCCCCCGAAATCTTACCGGCTGCGCGGTAGCTCTTAGCGACAAACTCGATTCCATCGTCGGCTGCTTCGCGGTGGGGTTAGTGCCTACCGGATCGAGCGATCCCTACGCCTTACGGCGAGCGGCCCTGGGGATCGTAAAGATCATCCTCGAACAAAAGCTCCCGGTCTCGATGTCTTTGGCTGTCGGTGCGGCTGCCAAGGCGCTTCTGACTAATCCTCCGAAAAGAGGAGTCACCCCAGAGCAGGAGGCGCAGGTTCTTGAATTCATACTCGACCGCGCAAAGTTCGTGCTACGCGAGCGCGAGAAGTTCAGCTACGACGAAGTGAACGCGGTGTTCCGCGCCGGGGTTGAGGACTTAGTTGACGCGCACAAGCGACTCATTGCGCTGAAGGCCATTCGCAAGTCGAAGAATTTTGAACCGCTCGCGGTATCCTTCAAGCGCATCCGGAATATTCTAGAGAAGTCCAATTTCAAGAAGGAAGAATCGAAGGGGATTCAGACGGACTTGTTCGAAAGCGGTGTAGAGCGCGAACTCTTCGCCGCAGTGCGTTCGGCGGCGGCCAAAGTTCAGGCGCACAAGCGTGCAGGAAAATATCAAGAAGCACTTGAAGTTGTTGCCGGACTCCGGAAAGCGGTGGACGATTTTTTCGAGCAGGTGATGGTGATGGCAGAGAACGAAGCCGTTCGGAAAAATCGCCTGGCATTGCTCTCTGAAATTCTCCGTGAGTTCACGACGATTGCGGACTTCTCGGAACTTGGCGGAGAGGAACGCAGATAGAGTAGATGAAGTTTTACTTTAAGTCGTTAAAGCGAGATAAGTCGGCGTGCCGACAACCTTTTCTGGCCGTCGCACGGATTAGCAATCGTTAGACGGTTTTTCAAAATTCAAAACAGAGACAAGCGAGGAACACAGTGGCTAAATGGGTCTATTTTTTCGGTGCGGGCAAAGCGGAAGGTGATGCGAGTCAGCGCGCTCTTTTGGGTGGAAAAGGAGCCGGTCTTGCGGAGATGAGCCGCATCGGCCTGCCAGTACCCCCCGGCTTCACGATCACAACGGAAGTCTGCACCTACTATTACCAGAACAAGAAGAGCTACCCGAAGTCACTCGAATTGGAAGTGCGGAAAGCTGTCGCACGCGTGGAAAAGATCATGGGCACGAAATTTGGCGACAACAAAGCCATGCCCATGCTGGTTTCCGTGCGCTCGGGGGCGCGCGACTCGATGCCCGGCATGATGGATACCATTTTGAATCTGGGATTGAACGATGAAACCGTACTCACGCTGGCCAAGGCTACCAAGAATGAGCGGTTCGCCTGGGACTGTTATCGCCGGTTCATCCAGATGTATGGCGACGTTGTGATGAACGTGCAGAAACGTCCGCACGAAGACCACGAACCGTTTGAGGTTGTCATTCACGGTCTCAAGCAGGAACGGTATCATGCCGATGTCGACGACCCGAAGCTGGCGGTGAGCGATCTTCAGGAATTAGTTGTTCGCTTCAAGAAACTTATCAAGGAACGAGCAGGAACTGAATTCCCGCAGGACGCTTGGAAACAACTCTGGGGCGCGGTCGGCGCCGTGTTTGGTTCCTGGATGAACGATCGCGCCGTCGTTTATCGCCGCAAGTACAACATCCCGTCCGAATGGGGCACCGCCGTAAACGTACAGGCGATGGTCTATGGCAATACCGGCGACCAATCCGGATCGGGCGTGGCTTTCACGCGCGACCCGGCAACGGGGGAGAAAGTATTCTACGGAGAGTTCCTCATCAATGCGCAAGGCGAAGACGTGGTAGCTGGCGTGCGCACGCCCGAACCGGTGGCGCAGCTCAAGAAGTACATGCCGAAGGCCCTCCACGAGTTGGAGAAGATCCGCCAAACATTAGAGAAACACTTTAAGGATGTGCAGGATTTCGAGTTCACCATCCAGGATGACAAGGTCTTCATGCTCCAGACGCGCAACGGCAAACGAACAGGGCTGGCTGCGGTTCGCTTCGCCATTGAGATGGAGAAAGAGAAACTGATTGATTGGAAGACCGCCATCAGGCGAGTCCCCGCGGACCAACTCGACCAAGTTCTGGCGCCGGTCTTCGATCGCAAGGCCGTGGCGGCTGCCAAGGTCATTGCGAAGGGACTGCCAGCCGGGCCCGGAGCAGCTGCCGGAAGGATGTATCTGAACGCGGATCGTGCCGCTGCGGCTGCGGAGAGGGGAGAAAAGGTTCTGCTCGTCCGAAATGAGACTTCGCCCGAAGATTTGCGCGGCATGATCGCCGCCGAAGGCATCCTCACGGCAAAGGGCGGCGTCAGTTCGCACGCCGCTCTCGTCGCTCGCCAAATGGGTAAGGTCTGTGTCTGTGGCGCAGCGGCGCTTCAGATCGATTACGCTGCAAAGACCATGACCGTCGATGGGGCAACTTATAAGGAAGGGGATTTTCTTTCTATCAACGGCACCGCTGGCGAAGTCTATCCCGGCCAGATTCCCACTGCTGCGTCCGAAATCGTTCAAGTGCTAATCGAGAAATCCCTCGACGCCAGCAAGAGCCAGACTTATCAAAACTTCAAGAAGCTTATGGATTGGTGTGCCAAGATCACTCGTATGCAGGTCCGCACCAACGCTGACACTCCCGAACAGACGGCGCATGCGCTCGCGTTCGGCGCGGTTGGTATTGGACTTTGCCGCACCGAGCACATGTTCTTTGAAGGCAACCGCATCGACGCCATGCGCGAGATGATTTTGGCGGATACCAAGGAGCACAGAAAAGCGGCACTTGCGAAGATCCTGCCGTACCAAAGGGAGGATTTCATCGGGATGTTTAAGGAGTTGAAGGGATATCCCGCAACGATCCGGTTCCTTGATCCTCCGTTGCATGAGTTTCTGCCGCATGAAGGATCCGCGCAGAGCGCGCTCGCAAAAAAGATGGGAGTGCCAGTTGAAAAGGTCCAGCAGAGAGTTAAAGAATTACATGAATTTAACCCAATGCTTGGCTTTCGAGGCTGCCGGCTGGGGATTGTCTATTCTGAGATTTCCGAGATGCAGTCCCGCGCCGTGTTTGAAGCCGCAGCGGAGGTTCAGAAGGCGGGCATCAAGGTGCATCCCGAAGTCATGATCCCGCTCGTTGGTTTTAAGAAAGAACTGGACCTGCAGGTCGAGGTCGTCCATCGGATTGCCAGCGAGGTGATGAAGGAAAAGGGCATTAAGCTGAATTACCTGGTTGGAACGATGATCGAGGTTCCTCGTGGCGCACTTACAGCGGATGAGATCGCACACACGGCGGAGTTCTTCAGCTTTGGCACCAATGACTTGACCCAGACCTGCCTCGGCATGAGCCGCGACGATTCCGGCTCCTTCCTCGGGCCGTATCAGGAATTGGAGATCGTCAAGAAGAATCCGTTCGCGACAATCGACCAAGCGGGTGTCGGCCAACTAATCGAAATGGCGGTGGCGAAGGGGAGCAAAACGCGTCCCGGCATCAAACTAGGCATCTGTGGCGAACACGGCGGCGATCCGGATAGCGTGAAGTTCTGCCATCGTGCGGGGCTCTCCTATGTGAGTTGCTCGCCGTTCCGAGTGCCAGTCGCTCGTCTTGCCGCAGCTCAAGCAGTAGTTGAAGAAGAGCAATCCAAGAAAAAGAAGGCGAAGTAGCAAAATAGTTCGCTCAAGATAAATATAAAGTAATACTTGAAGCCGTCGGCGCGCATACATCTCAAGTGATGTTTCCACTCCGGCGGCTTATTTTTTCTCAAGTGGGCATTCTGAAGAAAAAGTAGAGCCCTAGAAAAAAGAAGGTGATATCCGTGGACCAGGCAGCGAGAAACGGCGGCAACTGTCCAACCCCTCCCATCGCTTCCAGGAGGCGTGCCGCCGTCCAATAAACGATGCCTATCGCCACGCCCAGAGCCACACCTCCGAGGGCACCGCGTGTCCCGACCAGCAAAGCAAAAGGAATCGCCAACAACATGCTAATAGGAGCAATCAGTGGGAAGGCCAGCTTGACGTGCCATTGCACCGTCAGGTTGGAGATATCAAACCCTGCTTTGTGAAGCTCCTCGATGTAACGCCGCAGCGCGCCCCAATTCATTTGGGAGGCCTGACGCACTTCACGATTGAAATAGCTGGGTGGCTCGGAGAGTTCCGGCAGAGACGTCACCGGGAAGCGTTCGTAACGAGTGATCGTGCCGTCGGAGAAGTCTCGTACCCAGCCTCCCTCAAGAGCCCATACTTTCTCCGAATCGGACCACTGCGCGCGGGTGGCGAACACGCGACGCTTCATCTGGAACGTCGCGGGGTCGAGTTCGACGACGCTCAGACCCCCGAAGAGATTCTGCACCGGGTCAAAGAGGTCATAGTTGTAAATCTTTTCGTTATTGCCAAAAATCCAGCGCTGGGGGTGCGTATAGGTCTGCGGAGGGCGGCCTTTAATCTGGTTTCTGAACGCGTCCTGCCGCTGGTTGGCGTAGGGAAGATATGTTTCGTTGAGCACGATCATGCTGGCTGCAAGCGCTAATCCCGCGAAAAGCAATGGCACGGCGAGGCGGTAAAGGCTAATGCCGCTGGCTTTGCAGGCCACGATTTCATTGTTCTTGCTCATCACTCCGAGCGTGACCAGCACGGCGACCAGCGCGCCCAGTGGCGCCAAGTTATAAAGCAAGTAGGGAGTCAGATAGCGGAAATAATCGACCACGACAAGAAATGGAACGCGGTGGCGTGCGATGTCATCGAGCAACTCAAAAAAGGTGAAAGCTTCAAAAAGGAAAATGAAGACCGCCATCAGCATGGCGAAATAGGAAAAGAAACGTCTCAGGATATAGATGTCCATCAATCTGGGGAAGCTGCCGCTCGACTGGACGCCGTTCTCCTGTGGCTCGGTGTGACCGTTGGGAATGCGGATAAAGGCCGCCGCACGCGCTCGCGCCTTTCTGCGTCGAAGCAGCCGGGCCCAACTCCGGAATCTGAGGGATGGTTTGAGCCAGCGACTTTCGCCTCGAAATTGTTCCATCCGGGGAAGCAGGGCTAGTCCGAGAATCGCCAGCAGAATATTTGCGCCCCAGATACCCGCCGCAGGCGACAGCGTTCCTTGGCGTGCCAAACCGGCGCCGATGATTGTGAGCAGGTAGTAGGAGGCGATGAGAATGACCGCGATCAGCGACCCGGCAGCTCGTCCGCCGCGGCGAGGCTGCGCGCCAAGCGGCACGGCGATCAAAGCAAACACAAGGCACGCCGCAGGAAACGCCAGGCGGCGATGCAATTCAACTCGCGCCTCGCGCCAGCCCGCGTCCGATGTTCCGGCTAGAGCTCGGAGAGAACGTTCCGGATTGCTCAATTGTCTGGGCTGCGCAGCAACAAGGCCATTCACCTCAATCGGCCAGTCGCTCTGCCCAAACGCAGTCACGGAGTACCGGTCTGGATCTTCGCGTGAAAACTCATGTGTGGTGCCGCCCTTCAAGTGAAGCTCCAGCTTGCCCTCTTTGGGCTCGGCAATTACAATCGCATTCTCCGCCAGGGTGAGTTGCGAGCCGTTCTCTCCTCCGGCTTCAGCGAGAAATACGCCGTGCCATTGCGTGCCGCTGGCAGACACATCGTTAACGTAGAGAACCAGTTTGGGGAATCGTTCGTCGAACACGCGGGGCTGTACCGCGAAAGAAATTTGTGAGGCGATCAGATCGGATTCGAGAGTGCGGTACTTATGCACGGCCAGCGGGCCGAGCCATAGCGTCATGCAGAGTGTGACGAGGCCGCCGGCTAACGCGAGAACGCCCACAGGCAGAAGGATGCGGCGCCGGCCGATCCCCAGGGCCGTCAGGGCGATGATCTCGCTGTCCGCGGACATGCGCCCGAGGCCCAGGAGCACGCCAATCAGCACGGCCATGGGGAGCGTAAACGTGAAGACGCCGGGAAAAATGCACAGGAAAAGCTCGAGGATTTGGGCCCCCGAGCCGCTATGACGGACAAACAGCTCCATCAGGCGAACAAGTTGCGGCACAAAGAAAACGAACGTAAATACGGCGAGTCCGAGGAGTGCGTGACGAAAAACTTCACGAACGATATAGCGGTCCAGGATGCGCATGACGCGAACCGTGAGTGTAACACGGCATCGGCGCGGGTACGGGAAAGAGAGCGGCGATGAATCGCGTGCATTTGGTGCTGCTATGGCACATGCATCAACCGCAATACCGGGATCCGGAGACCGGGCGCTACGTGCTGCCGTGGACGCGTCTCCACGCACTGAAGGACTATTGGGGCATGGTGTCGATGCTGAAGGAGTTTCCCCGTTTTCACGCCACCTTTAACGTTGTGCCTTCGCTTGGCATGCAACTTGAGGAATACGCGAGCGGAGAATTTAACGAGCCGTGGTTTTCCTTGGCGTTCAAGTCAGCCGAAGAACTTACGAAGGAAGACAAAGCGGAGATATTGGCTCGGGCGTTCCAGGTGAATCATGAGCGCTTGATGTCACGCTGGCCACGGCTCGTTGAGTTGCATGAATGGGCGCAACCCGCAGGAGGCGCGCAGGCGCAAGTCTCCTTCACGCAGCGTGACTGGCGAGACCTTCAGTTGCTCTCCCAATTGGCCTGGATGGAGGAAACCTGGTTCGAGAAAGACTCAGTTGTCAGCCGCCTTGCGAGTAAAGGAAAAGAGTTCACGGAAAACGACAAAACCGCGCTGAAAGCGAAGCAAATGGAACTGCTGGGCTTGGTTTTGCCCGAGTATCGCCAAGCAGCACAGACTGGCCAGGTGGAACTCAGCACCACACCCTTTTATCACCCCATCCTTCCACTCATTTGTGATTCGGATATCGCGCGAGTGGCCAATCCCGGCACTCCCCTCCCGCGCCGCGCCTACCGCCACCCCGATGATGCTCGCGAGCAACTGCGCCGCGCCCGCGAGTTCCACGAGCGCGTATTTGGAGCGAAGCCGGCGGGACTTTGGCCCTCCGAGGGATCAGTTTCCGACCAGGCTTTGACCATCGCGGCCGAGGAAGGGTTCCAGTGGTTTGGCACGGATGAAGGCGTTCTGGGTAGAACACTAAACGCCGGATTTCCTCGCGATGCGAAGGGCGTTCCGGCGAATGCGGACCGCCTCTATAAACCGTTGCGAGTGCAGCTTGGCGGGAAACCTATAACGGGATTATTTCGCGATCACCATCTTTCCGATCTCATCGGTTTCGTCTATAGCCGCATGAATGGCAAAGATGCCGCCGCCGATTTACATGGGAGGCTCCGCGAGCTTGGCGAACGCGTGCAAAACTCGCAGCCCCTCACGGTTTGCCTGTTTCTCGACGGAGAAAACGCCTGGGAATACTATCCGGGGAACGGGCGCGAGTTTCTGCGCGAATTCTATGGGCGCATCCAGGGAGATCAGGACTTCCGGGCGCTCACGGCGAGCGAGGCGATAGCCGGGGCCGGCGTTATCCCATCCAATGCGGGAATTTTCCCCGCCTCCTGGATTAATGCAAATTTCGACGTGTGGATTGGGCATAGCGAAGACGTCGCCGCATGGGAACTGCTCTGGGACGCCCGCGAAGCCTACGGCCGCGCGGTGGAGGCCAGGCAGCAGCATCGCGACGGCGCGCCCAGCGAAACCGCGCTCAAAGAAGCGCAGGAATCTCTTCTGGCTGCGGAAGGAAGTGACTGGTGCTGGTGGTTCGGTCCGGAGCACAGCACAGCAAACGATGCGGAATTCGATGCTCTATATCGAAAGCATTTGACGGCCATCTACCTCGCGCTTGGAGAGGTTGCCCCGCAGGAACTCGCCAAGCCCATCAAGCGCAAGCCCGAACACGCTTTGCAAATAGCCCCCACGGGTTTTCTAAAAATCACCGTTGATGGACGCGATACCTCCTACTTCGAGTGGCTGGGCGCCGGCCTCTACTCCCCGGAACGCCGTGGCGGCGCGATGCATGGGAGGACCTTCTATCTGCATGAACTGCGCTATGGGTTCGAGGAGGACCGTTTCTGTGTTCGCGTGGACCCGTTTCTTGATCTTCTAGGAGAACTTGAAGATTCGGAATTCCGCATCACCTTCGGCGGATCCGAAGAAATAAACATTGTGGCAAAGCTTGTGCGCGGCCACCTGCATGAGTTTGCTGTCGAGAAGGGGCGATTGTGCCTTTTGAATCCCGAGGGCGTTGCCGAAGCCTCTTTTGATCGCATCCTTGAAGTAGCCATTTACCGCGGCGAACTCAACTTAAAAGGCCAAACGAAGCTCAAGCTCGGTGTCGCGCTATGGCACGGCGGACTGCCCGTTGACGTCTTGCCTGCCGAGGGCTTCCTGGAGGTAAGCCTCGGCGAAGACCACTTTGCTTGGCCGCCTGAAGACAACCCCTAATTCAGGGCCTGTGTTGCTCCGTCTCCACGAAGTCTGCACTAGCCCTCCTTCCTGTTCGTCAATCCGAAGCGCGCGCCAGCACCATATTTCGCTAAGCTGCCTTGATTCTTTTCTCCTTGACAGTCTAGGAGACTGAGGACTACATTCCTAGTTCATCTAGGAGAAGCCGCTTCCATGGACAAACAACTCGAACTTCTTCAGGGCACGCTGGACATGCTCATCCTTAAAGCCGCGTCCCTCGGGCCGTTGCACGGCTACGGCATCCTTCTTCGCATCCAGCAAATCTCGAAGGATCGCCTCGAGATTCAACAAGGATCACTCTATCCCGCGCTCTACCGCCTCGAGCACCAGGGCTGGATTACAAGCGAATGGGGTGAGTCGGAAAATAAGCGAAAGGCAAAGTTTTACCGGCTGACCGCGGCAGGGAAGCGCAGGCTGCAAGCGGAAACTGAAAACTGGAACAGCATGGCCGACGTCATAGCCGGAATCCTGGGAACCAAACCGGAGGAAGTATGAGGTTCTGGAGCCGGTTCCGTTCTTGGATGCGTGGAACTTTCCTGCGCTCTCGGCTGGAGAGTGAAATGGATGCCGAGCTCCGGTTTCATGTCGAAGCATACGCCGATGAATTGGTCCGCGGCGGAGTTTCGCGGGAGGAAGCAATGCGCCGAGCGCGCATTGAGTTTGGCGGGATCGAGCGTGTCAAGGAGGAAGGCCGCGAGGCGCGGGGCGTCAGTTTCATGGAGACAATCGTCCAGGATTTGCGCTACGGCGCGCGGATGTTGCGGAAGAGCCCCGGATTTACCATCATCGCCGTGTTCACTCTCGCCATCGGCATTGGCGCGAACACCGCGATTTTTTCCGTCGTCTATGGAGTGCTTCTCGCGCCGCTCCCGTATAAGGACCCTTCCCGGCTGATCGTACTGAATGAGACGACGCCAAAGGTCGGCGTTGTCAGCGTTTCTTATCCGAATTTTCTGGACTGGCGTTTGCAAAGCCACGAGTTCTCAGAAATGGCCGCCGTTCACGGTGCCAGCTTTAATCTCGCCAACGTGAGCCAGCCTGAAAACATCGGCGGGGAGGCCGTTTCTCCCAATTTTCTTTCCATGCTGGGCGTCCGCCCGTTCCTCGGGCGAGATTTTGACGCCGCGGAAGAGAAGGCTGGCACGGCTCCCGTGGTCCTGCTGAGTTATGACCTGTGGCAATCGCACCTCGGCGGAGATCCAAATGTAGTCGGAAGGACGATTACGCTCGACGGAGGCGGCTTCACCATCATTGGCGTACTGCCGCCTGACTTCCGGACCCTCGACAAGGTTCAAGTGCTTGAACCAATCGGGCTCTGGGCCGTCTCGGGCTCAAGTGCAATGGAACGCGGCAGTCGCGGTGACATGGCTGTCGTGGGCAGGCTTGCACCAGGGGTAACTCTCGCACAAGCGCGCGCCGAGATGGCGGGCATCGCTTTGCGGCTCGCGAAGGAGTATCCCGCCACCAATGACCAGTTTGGCGTAGCGCTGCAACCGATTCGCGACATTTTCGTCGGCGACATGCGTCCCGCCATCCTTAGTCTTTTCGGGGCAGTGATGTTCGTGCTCCTGATTGCTTGCGCCAACGTGGCCAACCTGCTTCTTGTGCGCGCCGCGGGAAGGACCCGTGAGATCGCACTCCGCATTGCCTTCGGCGCCACGCGGAGGCGCATCATTCGTCAGGTACTGACGGAAAGTCTGCTTCTGGCCGTTATCGGCGGCATGCTCGGTCTGGGGATGGCTGTCGCAGGAATCTGGGCGTTGACGCGCCTGGTTCCCGCGGACATGCTCATGGGCGCGAGCCTAAATCTGAATGGGACGGTCCTGATGTTCGCGGTGGCCTTGATTGGCGCTGCGGCGTTTGTTTTCGGACTGGCCCCTGCGGCACGTTCTGCGAAGCCGGACGTTCAATCGCAACTCAAAGAAGGCGGCGCGGGTGCGGGAACCAGTGCGGAACAGACAAGGTTGCGCGGCGTATTCGTGGTGGCCGAACTTGCTCTTTCGCTGGTTCTCCTTGCCGGCGCGGGGCTAATGCTGAAGTCTCTTCACTTGCTTCTCTCCGTAAGTCCCGGTTTCCGGACAGACCGCGTGCTTACGATGAGAATGGATTTGCGCACGGCGCAATACAGCAAAGACCCCGCCGTGCTCAATTTCTGGCAGCAGGCGCTCGACCGCGTAGGCGCTCTGCCGGGCGTGCAAAGTGTTGCGGTCGGAACCGTGATTCCTCTTGCGCAGGATCACAGTCGGGCCGACGTCACGATGGAGGGCATGCCCATGTCCAAGCCCGGGAATTATCCACACCCGGACTATCACGTTGTCAGTGGCGGCTACGTAGGCGCTCTTGGAGTTCCGTTGCTTCAGGGCCGCACCTTCTCCGAGACGGACACCGAAACCGCGCCAAGGGTCGGCATGATAAACGCCAGGTTGGCACGAGAATATTTTCCGAATGGCGACGCGGTCGGCAAAAGGTTCATGTTCGGCCATCCCTCCGCAACGAGCGCTGCGGCTTGGATCAACATTGTCGGAGTCGTTGGGGACACCAAACTCTATGGTCTGGAAAATCCCTCCAGGCTTGAGGTCTACGTTCCGTTCCGGCAGTATCCCGTGCCGCACATGAATTTGATTGTTAAGTCGGCAGTCGAACCAGCCGCGCTCATATCCGCGATTCGAGGCGAAATCGCTTCGATTGACAAGGACCAGCCCATCTTCGCGATTGTGACGATGAACCAATTGCTGAGCGATTCCGTGGCAACTCGAAGGTTCACGCTCATACTCCTCGGGCTTTTCAGTGCCCTCGCTCTCGTGCTTGCAGCGATCGGGATTTACGGGGTCATCTCCTACACAGTTGCCCAGCGCACGCGCGACATCGGAATACGCATGGCCTTGGGAGCATCCCAATCGCAGGTCTTGCGCGATGTGCTTGGATTGGGCGTCAGGCTCACCGGCATGGGACTGGCGTTAGGGCTGGCCGGAGCGCTCGCGGCTACGCGCGCACTCTCTTCCTTGCTTTACGGCGTTGGCTCCGCTGATGCGGTCACATTTACTGCCGTATCGCTCGTGCTTATGATCGTTGCTCTCTTCGCGAGCTACCTGCCGGCGCGTCGTGCCATGCGCGTCGATCCAATCGTCGCCCTGCGCTATGAGTGAACGACGGAATTCCGCACGTCGCTCGATTTGGCAATTGCCCGGGCGAATCGAAAATCACACCTGTCGGCGCGGTCTCGCCGGAATTCGTTGGTCCGCATTCTTGGAGGAGCCATGACGTTTTGGAGCCGGCTTCGTTCTTGGGCACGGTCAACTTTCCGCCGTTCTCGAATGGAGAGCGAGATGGACGCGGAACTTCGCTTCCACATCGAGGCGCGCGCCGAGGATTTGTTGCGCAGCGGCGTAACGCGTGAGGAAGCAATGCGTCGTGCGCGCATCGAATTTGGTGGAATCGAGCGCGTCAAAGAGGAAGGCCGCGAAGCCCGGGGCGCTAGCTTGCTTGATGAACTGTCCCAGGATCTTCGGCATGGACAGCGTGTTCTGCGTAAGAGTCCAGGGTTCGCGGTTGTCGCGGTGCTTACGCTGGCCCTCGGCATTGGCGCAACCACGGCAATTTTCAGCGTCGTCAATGCTGTTTTGCTGCGGCCATTGGTGATGGAAGACCCCTCCGGCGTTGTGTACTTGCAGGAGCAGTGGCAGGATATTTTCCCCGGAGTCTCGGTCGGCAACTTCGCCGATTTGAAAAAACAGAGCACTTCTTTTGTGGAGCTTTGCGCCTCAAACAATGCAAGTTTCAACCTCGAAGCTGGTGAACTCCCCGAGCGTGTGGACGGCGAAATCGCCACGGCAAATTATTTCGCCACCTTTGGCGTTCAGCCCATGGCCGGGCGGGTCTTCACGGCCGAGGAGGACAAGCCTGGCCAGCCGAAAGTGGTGGTCATCAGTGAACGGCTCTGGCGCACGAAGCTTCACGCTGATCCTTCGATAGTTGGTCAGCCGATACGCATCAACGGCTTGCCCACCACCGTGGCCGGCATCATGCCCAAGAGCTTCGATCCGCTACTGAGCAACAGCGAGCTTTGGGTTCCGGCGGCGTACACCGCAGAACAGCTCGCCGATCACGATGACCACTATCTGAACGTGATAGGACGGCTCAAGCCGGGCACGTCGATGGCGCAGGCCCAGTCCGAGCTCAATGTGATTGCGCAGCGGCTACAGCAGTTGTATCCGCTTGACGATAAGGACCGCGGCTTTCGCCTGCAACCGCTCACCTCGGTGCTCCTGGGCGACCAGCGGTTGGGGCTGCGCATGATGCTCGCGGCGGTCGGCTTCCTGTTGCTGATTGCTTGTGCGAATATCGCGAATTTGCAGTTGGCTCGCTCTCGCGCTCGTCAAAAGGAAATCGCCATGCGCGCGGCGCTTGGGGCATCGCCTAGCCGCATTGTGCGTCAACTTCTCGCGGAAAATGTCGTGCTCGGGCTTGCCGGCGGCTTTGTTGGTGTTTTGTTGGCCTATTGGGCTCTGTCTTGGATCATCGCTCACGGACCCGCGGAAATGCCTCGCCTGGACCAGTCGCGCATCGACGCAAGCGCGCTTGTATTTGCTTGCGCAGTAGCTCTGCTCTCGAGCTTGCTGTTCGGGCTGGCTCCGGCCCTGCGCTCTGCTTCCACGCGTCTTAACGAAATCTTCAAATCGAGCTCTGGAATCTCCGGTGGCAGCCGAGACCGTGTTCGCAGTCTCCTGGTAATCGGAGAAGTCGCGCTCGCTTTGATTCTTATGGCTGGTGCTGGGCTGCTCATTCGCAGCGCGCTGCTTGTCTCGCATGTGGATCCGGGTTTTGATACTTCCAACGTCATTGTCGGGCGTGTCGGCCTGCCCGATCCTGGCTATCACGATCCCGTTGTTGCGAGGCAGGCGTTTGAAAGGATGATCACCGCCGCTGCTGCTTTGCCCGGCGTGGAGTCGGTTGCCGTCGTTTCGCGCGCTCCGCTTACTGGCGGGGGCGGAAGCAATGGCCTCCTCGCCGAAGGTAAGCCTTTTGACCCTTCGAATTTGGTGAACTCGCAACTACAAATCGTCTCGCCTAGTTATCTCTCGACCGCGCGGGTACCTCTGAAAGCCGGGCGCGACTTCACTCCGCAAGACACGCGGGACCGCACGTTTGTCACTATCGTCAACGAAACTCTTGCTCGCACCATGTGGCCCGGCGAAAATCCCCTCGGCAAGCGCTTCGCGTGCTGTGAGTCCGGGCCAAAAGGCCGCCTGGATCCTGTTTGGCACGAAGTGGTCGGTGTGGTGGCCGATGTTCGCGCGCAGGGGCTTGACCGCCAGGTACAGCCGGCGTTTTACATCCCGATTGCGCAAATGCCGCCGAGCGCGTGGGACTGGATCGGACGCACCATGGATTTGGTGGTGCGGACCCGCGGAACCGTGGTCCCAGTTCGTGAATTGCAGACCGCGGTCGCCTCCGTCGCCCCCGCCGTGCCGATTTACCGGCTCTCGACCATGCAGCAGAAAATCTCCAGCACCCTCGAGCGCTCGCACTTCGACACTTTTCTGCTGGCCATTTTTGCCGCAACAGCCCTGCTACTTTCGTCGGTCGGAATCTACGGAGTTCTCTCCTATATGGTAGCCCAGCGCACGCGAGACATCGGCATTCGCATGGCCCTCGGTGCATCGCAAGGACAGATTGTTTGGGACGTTCTCGGTTTTGGATTGCGCTTGGCCGGCATTGGGCTGGCCATCGGGCTTGCCGGCGCATTGGCGGCTACGCGCTTGCTTTCTTCGTTGCTCTACGGCGTGCGCCCGACCGACGCAATCACGTTTGCAGCCGTCTCTCTTCTTCTGCTGGGAGTTGCGCTCATCGCCAGCTACCTTCCCGCTCGTCGCGCCACCCGCGTCGATCCCATCGTCGCCCTCCGTTACGACTGACCATGCCGTGTAGCGCGGGGGCGCAGTCTGCGGAGGCCTCTGGCCTTTCTAAAATAGTTTAACCGCCAGATTTTGCGGCCCATCTCCAACGGGAATCATCGTCAACAGGCTGTTTGTTCGCACGCGGATCACGGCCACATCCCCGGAACCCTGATTCACGACGACCAGCAAATTTTCATTGGGATCGAATCGCATCGCGCCGGGTGACTGCCCCGCCTGAATCGGATACTCTCGTCCAGTGGCGGGGTCGCGAATCACCCGGCGGTTCGCAATGTCCACGGGAATGATGTGCCCCGCTCCGCTGTCCGAAACATACAGAGTGCTTCCATCCTCGCTCAAAACGCCCCGCGTCGGCGCCGATCCTAGCACCATGTAGTCGCCCACTTCGTGCGTCCATGTGTTGACGACCTGCAAGCCATGCGCCTCAGGCGAAATCACGTACAGCTCACCGCCGTCTGGCTTCAGCAGCATGTCCGAAGGATTCCCGTCCAGCTCGAGGTTCGTCAGAAGAACGCTTCTCCTCAAGTCAACGACGGATAGCCGGTGTTCCGACCGGCTCAGGACAAACGCCACGCTGCTGTCCGGCAAGACGGCGATTTTCTCAGGTTGCTTGACGATCCCCACGGTGCTGTGAAGCGCGAGCGTTGACGCATCGTGGATTCCCAGCGTGGCATCGCGATGATTTAGCACCAGCACGCTCTTTCCGTCGGGCGTTACCTGCGCCAATACAGGTTCTCCTCCCGTTCCCATCCGCGCCACCACGTTCCGCGATTGGCAATCAATCGCCAGCAGCTTGTCGGAACCCGCCGAAGTCGTATACAACCGGCTCCCGTCAGGCGAAAAGTCAATCGCGTAGGGAAGGGGCCCCACAGGAATGCGCGCTATCACCTGGTTCGCGCGCGTATTGATCACCCAAACGTATCCGCCCGCCGAACTCACGCCCCAAATCTCAGCTCGTGTCGGATGCTCTCGCACGCCGGACAATCCGTTTCCAATGGAGATTCGCGCTACCGCCGCCAACCTCACAAGATCGATGACCGTCACACTCCCGTCGGCCGTCGAAACGTAAGCGCACAACCGCAAGCCTGGCCGAAGAAATGATGGCCGATGCTCGCGTAGCAGTTGCACGACGCCTGCAATCAGCAGGACGCCGAGCAGAAAAAACACACGAAAGTTGCGCGGCCGGTTCATAGGGTGGATGGATTGTTACATGCTGTCAGCGAGATTAGCCACAATCGGCAAACTTAACCAGGAGGCTGCTCATCGGTCACAAACAAAACCGCGCGCGATACGCCAGCAAACGCTCAATTTACTTCGCGATGCAAAACCGCCGCTATCTGTCGTACTTCCTCAACCAGTTCCGCAAACTCTTCCGGTAGGATCGATTGCATCCCGTCGGAAAGCGCTTTGTCCGGCTCGTGATGCACTTCGACGAGCAACCCGTCCGCGCCCACGGCTATCGCCGCTCGTGAAAGCGGCAGCACCTTGTGCCGTTTGCCAGTGCCGTGCGAAGGATCAACCAAAATCGGCAGGTGACTGCGCTTTTTCACCGCGGGCACCACCGCCAAATCCAATGTGTTCCGAGAGAAATCCGAAAACGTCCGAACTCCGCGCTCGCACAGCATCACGTTGTAATTTCCTTCCGACAAAATATATTCCGCGGCCATCAAAAACTCGTCCAGCGTCGCCGACATCCCTCGTTTTAAAAGCACTGGCTTCTTCGCGCGGCCCGCCCGCTTTAGGAGCGAAAAGTTCTGCATGTTCCGGGCCCCAATCTGAATCACATCGGCGTATTCCTCGACGAGGTCAAGACTCTCGTTATCGATGGCCTCCGTAATGATCCCGAATCCGTAAGCCTTACGCACCTTCGCCAATATCTTTAACCCCGGCTCGCCTAATCCCTGAAAACTGTACGGCGAGGTCCTCGGCTTGTAAGCCCCGCCACGAAACAGTCTCACGCCGGAACTCTTCACTCTTTCCGCAATCGCCAAGCACTGTTCTTCCGTCTCCACCGCGCACGGCCCCGCCACCATCGCGATCATTTTCCCGCCGACAACCACCTCTCCGCCCGGTACGGGTATCCGCAGTACGCTGTCTTCTTCCTTTGCGTCCCTGCTCACCAGTTTGTACGGCTTGCTGACCGGTATGCACTCCACCACTCCGGGCAGCGATTCCAGTACTCCGAGATCGATCGCTCCCTTATTCCCGGTGATGCCGATCGCCGTTCGAATCGTCCCCGGAATCGGATGCGCCTTCAGCCCCAGGCTTTCGATGCGCTCGCACACACCACGGATCTGTTCCTCCGTAGCGTGCGACTGCATGACAATCAGCATCGGCAGCTCCCCTGCGGCCTCGGTAAAGTCTGAGTAGCCAAGTAGTCTACGGCATGCCGCTGCAACCCCGCAAATCTTGCACTACCCGCCTGACGAACGGCCCATTTTGCTGCGTGTGGTAGAATAGCTGGTTTAAGGATAGGCCGATTTTTTCGATGGGAATGCCCGAACAACCTCTCACTCGCGTCTCCGAATTCGATCCAGAAGACGAGTACCGCCCGGAACCTGAGCCCGAACCGCTGCCTCCTACCTGGATGGATGGCAGCCTGCGCATCGGAATTCACGCCTCCATCGCGGGCAGCTACCTCAACGCACTCGAATCCGCTCGCAAGCTCGGCTGCAACGCCCTTCAAATTTTCTCCTCGAGCCCGCGCATGTGGCAGGGAGGTCCTGCACGCATTCCTGAAACAGATGCCGCCGCCTTTCGCGCACGCCGCGCCGAACTGGGTCTAGGTCCGCTGGTCATTCACGCGAACTACCTCATCAATCTTGCGGCTGCCCAGCCCATGCTGCGCACGCGCTCCATCCAGGCCTTCCACGACGAACTCGTGCGCGGGTTGGCCCTCGGCGCGGATTTTCTCGTCGTTCATCCCGGCTCGCGCGGAGAAGCCACGCCCGAGCAATCCGTATCCACCGTCATTGAATCCCTCAAGCAGGGCTCCAAGCGTGTCTCTCTCGGCAATCTGCGCATCCTCATTGAAAATACAGCGGGGATGGGAAGTGCTGTTGCCTCGCGCCTCGAAGAGCTTGCGGACATCCTCGCCGGATTGAAAAACTTCCCCGTGGACGCTTGCCTCGATACGGCGCATCTCTTTGCCGCGGGTTACGACGTCAAAACCGAAAAGGGTTTTACCTCAACGCTTGACGTGATCGAGAGCACCATCGGTCTCGATCGTGTCCCCGTCTTCCATGCCAACGATTCGAAAATTCCCCTCGGCGGCCGCGTCGATCGCCACGAAAACATCGGCGAAGGCAAAATTGGCGCCGAAGCTTTCGCGCGAATCTTGACGCACCCGCGTCTTGGCGCATCGCCCCCCGAAGGCCTTGTTGGCCGCGCGTTTCTGCTCGAAACGCCCATCGACAATCCCGGCGATGACCGCCGCAACGTCGCCAAGCTCTGGGAGCTCGCGGGCTTAACCGAACAAGCTCCGCCGGCCGAAAAAGGCTTCTCCATGCTGACCACAGCCATCAAGAAGATCCAAGACAAAACGGCGAAGGCCGAGAAAGCCGCCGCAAAGAAAACGAAAGTAGCGATCAAGGCAAAAGCAGCTGCGAGCAAGACCAAAAAATCGCGCAAGACCAAGAGGGGATAGCGAGGCGTGGCGGACTACAACCCACAAGAGATCGAAGCCAAGTGGCAAAAGCGCTGGGCCGAAGCCCGCGTGTTCGAAACCGAAGCCGATTCCACCAAGCCCAAGTACTACGTCCTGGAAATGCTGCCGTATCCCTCCGGCACAATGCACATGGGACACATGCGCAATTACGCCATCGGCGATGTCGTCGCCCGCGTCAAGCGCATGCGCGGCTTCAACGTTCTTCATCCCATGGGCTGGGACGCCTTCGGCCTGCCTGCCGAAAACGCCGCCATCAAGAACAACACGCATCCCCGCGTCTGGACCAACAACAACATCGCCGAATTCCAGCGCACCCTGCGCCGCTTTGGCTTCAGCTACGACTGGCGCCGCGAAATCTCCACCTGCGAGCCCGAATACTATCGCTGGAACCAGTGGTTCTTTCTGCGCATGCTCGAGCGCGGCCTGGCTTACCGCAAAAAGAGTCGCGTGAACTGGTGTCCCAAATGCTGCACCGTTCTCGCCAACGAGCAGGTCATCAATGGCGGCTACTGTTGGCGCCACGAAGACACGCTCGTCGAGTCCCGCGAACTCGAACAGTGGTTCCTCAAAACCACAGCCTACGCCGACCAGCTCGTCGATGACTTGAAGCAACTCGAAGGCAGTTGGCCCGAGCGCGTCATCACAATGCAGCGCAACTGGATCGGGCGCTCGCAAGGCGCGAGGGTCGAGTTCACAGTAGCCGAAGTGCTAGGCGTCGGCCCCATCGAAATCTTCACTACGCGCATCGACACCATCTACGGCGCTACCGCCATCATTCTCGCTCCAACCCACCCTGCCGTCGGGAAACTGCTCAGTTGGGCACAAGCGGACAGCATCGAATGGACGAGGCTCAGCAAGATGCGCCAGACCTCCGCAAAAACGGAAGACCTGGCCGTCATGGAAAAAGAAGGCTTCTTTACCGGCCGTTTCGCGGCCAATCCATTCAACGGCGAGAAAATCCCCATCTGGGTCGGCAATTTCGTTCTCATGGAATACGGTACGGGCGCGATCATGGCCGTGCCCGCTCATGATCAACGCGATTTCGAATTCTGCCGTAAGTACAGTTTGCCGGTGCGCGTCGTCATCCAACCGCGCGAAGGCGAAGCTCTCGTCGAAGAAAAAATGAGCGCTGCCTTCGAGGAGCACCAGAATGGCAGGCTCGTCCATTCCGGCCCTTTTGATGGCCTCTCGCCCGAGGATGCCATCGCGGAGATGACCGCCTTCGCTGAACAAAAAGGCTTTGGCCGAGGCGAGATCGTCTACCGCCTGCGCGATTGGGGCATCTCTCGCCAGCGCTATTGGGGCACGCCGATTCCCGTCGTCTATTGCCCCGACCACGGCCTGCAACCCGTCCCAGACAAAGATCTGCCCGTCTTGCTGCCGCCCAATCCCAAACTCACCGGCGAAGGCGAATCTCCCCTCGCCTCCACTCCGGAGTTCGTCAACACCACCTGCCCCAAATGCGGCGGACCCGCCAAACGCGAGACGGACACGATGGATACCTTCGTCGACTCGTCGTGGTATTTCTACCGCTACTGCGACCCGCACAACGACAAGGCACCGTTCGACTCCGTAAAAGTCGGCTATTGGTTTCCCATCGACCAATACATCGGCGGCATCACCCACGCCATCCTGCACCTCCTCTACTCGCGCTTCTGGTGCAAAGTCATGCGCGACCTCGGCCTCGTCGGTCACAACGAGCCCATTGCCAGGCTCTTCACACAGGGTATGGTCCAAAAAGGCGGCGTCGCCATGTCCAAATCGCGCGGCAACGTAGTCGGTGCCATTGATATGGCGGAGAAGTACGGCGCGGACACAGGCCGTCTCTACACTCTCTTCGCCGCTCCTCCCGAAAAAGACCTCGAGTGGAGCGAAGAAAGCATCGAAGGCTCCTGGCGCTTTCTCAACCGCGTCTTTCGCCTGGTAGACAAGCATGCTGGCTCAATTCGTGGCACGCAGAACTGGAATTTCGATCCAAACGGGATGTCCGACAAGGAACGCGATCTAATCAGGGTCACTTACCAAACCATGCTCAGGGTCACGCAAGACTTCGAAAAACGCTGGCACTTCAACTCCGCGATTGCTCAGATTATGGAATTGACCAACGAAATTTATTTGGCAGAGCCCCTCGAAAACGGCGTTCGCCCCGAGATTCGCAAAGAGATCCTGCAAATCCTTACTCTGCTTCTGGCACCTATGACTCCTCATATCGCCGAAGAGATGTGGGAAATGCTTGGCAACACCGATGGCCTTTGGAAAGCTTCCTGGCCAATCCTGATCGAGGAACAACTCAAGCTGGCGAAGGACGACGAAGTCGAAATCCCGGTCCAGGTTAACGGACGTGTCCGCTCAACTCTAAAAGTCCCCGTCGGTCTAAGCGAAGCAGACCTCGTCGCCAAAGCCAAAGCAGACCCGGCGGTAGCCCGTCACATCGATGCCAAGCGCATCGTAAAGGTAATCTTCGTCCCTAACAAACTCTTAAATCTGGTGGTCCAATGATCCCGCGGCCTTTTCTTCGTAGGGGCACAGCATGCTGTGCCCGCTCTAGCGCATTCGCAATTGTGGAATACCCGGTCATTAGGTAAGCCGCATCCAAGGGAGGCACAATGGCAACAGGAGCCGCGATGACGGAACAACCGCAAAAGCCAAAATCCGAGCTAGACGGCGTAGTCGTCCTCGATTTTGGCGGCCAGTACACCCAGCTGATTGCACGTCGCATCCGCGAACAGCAAGTCTTTTCCGCTATCCTGCCGTGCACAGCCACGCTCGGCGAAATCCGCCAGTTTGCCCCCGCGGGTCTGGTTCTCTCCGGCGGCCCCAGCTCTGTTTATGACGCGGATGCTCCCAAATGCGATCCCGCCATCCTCGCGATGGGATTGCCTGTCCTCGGCATCTGCTACGGCATGCAGTGGATTACACACGCTCTCGGCGGCAAAGTGGAGAAAGCCGATCGCCGCGAGTACGGCCGTGCGCAGCTAAAAGTGAATGGCGGCGCAGGTACCACCCAATCCGAACTCTTTGCAGATGTGCCAGCCAGCCTTCGCATCTGGAACAGCCATGGCGATCATGTACGGGAGGTGCCTCCAGGTTTTCGCGCCACTGGTCACACGGACAACGCCATCGCCGCGCTCGAGGATCCCCAGCGAAAGATTTATGCTGTGCAGTTTCATGTCGAGGTGAACCACACCGAAAGCGGCACCGAACTTCTTCGCAATTTTCTGTTCCGCGTTTGCAAAGCAGAACGCAAATGGAGTGGCTCGGCTTTCATCGAAGAAACCACCGAAGCCATTCGAAAGAAGGTAGGTCAGGGCCGGGCCATCTGCGCGCTCAGCGGGGGAGTGGATTCGACCGTCGCCGCTGTGCTCGTTCATCGCGCCATGGACGACCGCCTCACAAATATCTTCGTGAACACTGGCATGCTGCGGAAAAACGAGTTTGCCGGCACTTTGGAGATGCTGCGCGACCGTCTCGGTCTCCGGGTAATCGGAGTGGATGCTTCAGACCGCTTCCTGGACAAGCTCGTCGGCGTCACGGACCCCGAGCAAAAGCGCAAAATCATTGGCAGGGAATTTATCGCTGTTTTCGCTGAGGAAGCTCAGAAGCTTCAGCGAGGCGAAGCGCATGGCGAAATTGCCTGGCTTGTACAAGGCACGCTTTATCCGGACGTCATTGAATCCGTCTCGGTGAAAGGTCCCTCCGCCACCATAAAGACGCACCACAACGTCGGCGGTCTTCCGGAAAACATGCCCTTTGCACTGATCGAACCCCTTCGTGATCTCTTCAAGGACGAAGTCCGCCGAATCGGCAAGGATCTCGGCCTCCCGGACGAAATTCTTTTGAAACACCCGTTTCCGGGCCCCGGATTGGCAGTCAGGCTTCTAGGTGAGATCACACGGGAACACCTCCACACCTTGCAGGAAGCGGACGCTATCGTTGTTGAGGAGATTCGTCGCGCCGGGCTCTATAGTAAAGTTTGGCAAGCCTTTGCCGTTCTGCTGCCGGTTCGGAGCGTAGGCGTCATGGGAGATTACCGAACCTACGGGCTCACTATCGCCGTTCGCGTGGTCGAATCCGAGGACGCCATGACCGCGGACTGGGTGCGCTTGCCGGGAGAGGTTCTTGAGCGCATCTCCACTCGCATCGTGAATGAAGTGCGTGGTGTAACCCGCGTGGTTTATGACATCAGTTCGAAACCGCCTAGCACCATTGAGTGGGAGTGAGTTCAAATGCGGGAACGATCGCGAGGTGAAAAGGGAATTGGTTTTATGCGCCTAAACGGAGTTGGTCTTGAAGCCCAATATCACTCAACAGAGTAAAGGCCGCGCAGGGACACCACACGGCCTGGCCGGGAGTAAGCATTAATTTGACTGCAGGCTCTCGAATAAACGTCGCAGAACTAGCGGTTAGCGATTTTCTGCGCCATGTACAGAATGAGCTTGCGGTCCCCTTCTTCGACTTTCCCAAGCAAGCGGCGAAGCTTGTTGAGAAAGCGTGCATCTTTACCGACGCTGCCCCACGCGATGTCATCCGACGACTTCCGCTTGGGAAGATTCGGCAACTGCGGCGGCTCTTCGCCGTCATAAAAGAGTTGATAGAGTGGGCACTCGAGTGCACGCGCAAGTTTTTCCAGCGTTTCGATGGCCGGTACTGTATGGCCATTCTCTACGCGGGAAATGTAACAACGCAGCAGACCTGTTCGCTTTTCGATGTCGCCCTGGGAGAGTTTCTTTTCTTCGCGGAGTGCGCGAAGACGGTCGCCTATAATCATGGCGGCATTATTCCATGTAGATACGGGGCAAGCAAGTAGAAACTTGTCGCGCCCCTATTGAAACACTTGATGCAGGTTGCGGAAACCAAGCTACACAGACACTGGAAACCAAGCTACATTAAACGTAACCGGATTGACATGCCACGCGTCCCAAAAGTAGAGCCCCTGGGGTATCCCGCTAGTCCGGCGGGTGCCAAACCGTCTGGTGCGAAGGCGCCGGGCGCTGCGGATGACCGGGAACTCGTCCGGCGAGCGCAGCAAGAAGATCAGGAGGCTTTCGAAGAGCTTGTGCGGCGCCATCAGCATCGCGTCTTCGCCGTCGCTGGCGGTATTTTGCGGCGACGGGAAGATGTGGAAGATATCGCCCAGCAGGTTTTTGTAAAGGCTTATTTCTCGCTGAAGCGATTCGATCAGCGGGCGGCATTCAGTACCTGGCTGTATAAGATCACCGTGAATGAGTGCTGGGACCTCTTGCGGAAAAAGAAAGTCCGGCCCTTGGTTTACGAGTCGGACCTGAGCGAAGAGCAAGCGCGGCAGGTGATCTCTGCCGAAGAAAAAGATGGTGGCGGGCCGGACATCAGCGACAGGCTGGAAGCCCGCGAGCGTGTCGAGCGCCTTCTTGACGGGCTTGACGAGCGTGACCGCCTGATGTTGATTCTGAAGGAGGTCGAGGGCTTCGCGGTCGAGGAGATCGCCCAAGTTTTGGACTTGAATGCGAACACCGTCAAAGTACGGCTCTTCCGGGCGCGCCGTAGAATCGTCAATAAGGTCCGGAAGCGCGGCGAATGATGCCGCAGTTGAGTTTAGTAGTCGAATTGAGTTAGATAGATTTCGGGAGCGAGTCAAGGAGGCTGAGTAATGGGCCTATTCAAAAGTAGCGGGAAGCCATGTCGCGATCTTCAGATGCATCTCGAGGAGGCAGCGAGGACCGCGCCTGGCGCGAAATCAATTTCTGAATTCGCGGCAACCATGCCCGGAGCATGGAAAGAGCACGCGGCTTCGTGCGCGGATTGCCGCGCCGCCGCGGAAAATATTCTCGAGACGCGCGCCCTCCTTGCGGAAATGCCGTCGCATGGCGCCATGGCCGCGCCATGGTTTGCGCCTCGCGTTTTGGCTGCAATCGCAGCCCGCAAAGCGGAACTAAGCCGCGCGGCGGATACGTGGACTTTTCTTCCGAAGCTTGCAGCGCGCCTCACCTGGGCTTCTTCTATAGCGCTGCTTCTGGCCAGTGCCTGGCTCTATCAGAGGCCTGCCACTATGCCAGCCACAGCCACCTCTGCGAAGGCAGTAGCCACGGACATCGTCGGCGATCCGGTCGTTGAGCCTGCCACGCAATCCGGCGGCGATGACGAATTTTTGCTTAGCCTTGCGGAGAAGCAGCGCCGATGAATGAGAATACGGCAAAGCGCCGCGCTGCGTTTTGGGTCGCCGCCGTTTTCCTCCTGGGCGTAGCGCTTGGCGGCGTCTTCGGTTATTTCTACGGCCACCGCGGAACCGTCGCGGCCGCTCCACTCCCCATGAGCGATGCGGAACGCCACGCAAAACGGCTCGATCAGCTGACGCGTGAGCTGAGCCTCAACGACTCGCAGCGCCAGCAAATGGACTCGCTGCTCACCCAGATCCACGGCGACTTCCAATCGGTCCGCAACAAAAACGCGCAGCAGCTCGAAACCGACATGGATCAGGAACGCCAAAAGAGCCGCGACCAGATCCGAGCGATCCTGACTCCCGAACAGAAACCGAAATTCGAAGAATTCCTAAAGCGGCTCGATGAAGCAAGAAAGCGAAACCAGCCGCCACCTCCTCCGCCGCGTTAGCCGCCGCAGATGTGAGTATTAGAATCCTCGCATCCTGCTGGCGATACGTTAGTCGAAATTCTCTGTCGACAGCCGCATTTCCTCGCGTACTCTTCTCACACTTTTACGATGAGTTTGCCGATGTTGCCACCGGTGAAGAGCATGTTGATGGCGTCGGGGGCCTTCTCGAGACCCTCGACGACTGTTTGGCGGTCTTTCAGTTTGCCCATCATTTTCCATTTGCCGAGTTCCATGGCGGCTTCGGTAAAACGGGAAACGTAATCCATCACCAGAAAGCCTTCCACCTTGAGGCGTTTGACGATCAGGATTCCCAGGTTGCCCGGCCCAGAGGCTTCCTTTGTGTACCCGGAAATGAGGCCGCAGAGAGCCACGCGGCCGTGCAGGTTCATGCGGTTGAGGACTTCCTCCATGATTTCGCCGCCAACGTTTTCGTAATCGATGTCGATTCCCTTGGGAGTGGCGGCAGCCAGTTTTTCTTTCCAATCGGGATGCTTGTAGTTGATGGCGGCGTCGAAGCCGAGTTCGTCCGTCAACCACGTGCACTTCTCGTCCGTTCCTGCGATTCCGACGACGCGGCAGTCGTGGATTTTGCCGATTTGGCCGGCGACGCTTCCGGTTGCGCCGGCTGCGGAAGAGACGACAAGCGTCTCGCCTTTTTGCGGTTTGGCGATTTCGGTCATGCCAAAGTAGGCGGTTAAACCGGTCATACCGAGCACGCCGAGGAACGCGGTGTCGGACAGAAAGGGAATCGACGGCACTTTCTGAAAGGGAAATTTCGATTGCGCCTCGATGACTACATATTCCTGAAGGCCTGTGAGGCCTACGAGCTTGTCGCCCTTTTTGAATTGCGCGTGCCGCGATTCAATCACTTCCGCGAGCCCGGCCGCGCGCATCACGTCGCCAATGGCTACGGCAGGCACATAGCTGTCGACTGCCATCCAGACGCGCATGGTCGGATCCATCGAAAGATATTTCACTTTGGCGAGAGCTTGGCCGTCCTGCAGCTCGGGTACGGAGGATTCGGAGAGCTGGAGATCGCCGGGGGCGAGCAAGCCTTTGGGCCGCGTTTGCAATCGAAGCTGACGATTTGTAGGCATCTAGGCGATTCGCTCCAGTCGCGAGAGAAAGCGAAAAACAAAAGCGAGGAGAGATTCCTCACTTCGTTCGGAATGACGGGCGGGGATGCGCACTGATAATGTCCTAGAAGGGAATGTCTTCGTCGGAGATTTCGGGGCCGGTGGCGCCGCCGCCCATGGGTTCTTCGCCACCGCCTGCGTGGGGCTCGAAGTCGTCAGCGCTGCGCGTTGCGGCGCCCGCGCCTCCGCCTGCGCCTGCTGCTGCGGCATCGCTGCGGCCACCGAGCATGCGGAAATTGCTGGCGACAATTTCAAAGCTTGTGCGCTTCTGGCCTTCCTTGTCTTGCCATTCGCGGGACTGGATGCGGCCCTCGATAAAGACGAGCGAGCCCTTCTTCAAGTACTGCTGGGCGATTTCGGCCTGCTTTCCCCAGACGACAATTTTGTGCCACTCGGTGCGTTTCTGGCGCTCGCCGTTTTTGTCTTTGTAGGATTCGTCGGTGGCGACGGAGAAATTGGCGACGGCCTGGCCTCCGCCGGTGTAGCGCGTTTCCGGATCGCGGCCCAGGCGGCCAACGAGAATAACTTTGTTAACGGACATTAGAGTTCTCCCTCTTCGGCGCTGACGATAGCAGAAACGGTGCGCGTAGGCAAAGAAGAGGTAGTGAGTGGTGGGGAATGGCGTGTGCGTTTGAAGGCTGGAAGACTTGAAGGGTCGAATGTTCGGAGATAGTGAACGATACGGTGCAGCGAATCGAGAGGAAAGTTTTGTGGCTTGAGGCAGGAGAACCCCGACTGTGACGAGAAATGTGAAGTAAGCCATTGAAAGGAAAGGACGTGCTGGCATTTCGGCGTGACGGAAGAGTGGCGCGTGATGAGCGGCGAGGGGGGTACCCCACCCCCCTGTTTTTTGCAAGAATGTGATTCGATGGGAGTTAGTTGGTGGGGGTCTGCAAATGATGTGATTCTAAAGGGGATAGCTCGGGGCACAGAGTTCACGGAGGTCAGAGGTGGAGGGAGGCGGCGATTGAGATTGCGGAAGACTAAGAGGGCGGGCAACGAACCGAACATGCCAGATGGTAGCAGGTTAGTTACTATTTGTCAATAGCGTTGTATTTTACTGACTGATTCATTTGAACGGGAGGGGCGGATTCGAACGGGGTGAAGGGAAGTGGAGAGGTTTGAGCGAGTTGGAAGGGGAGTGATGGGTTTGTTACGGCTGTGGAAATCTGTGGAAAAGGTGGAAGGGGAATGAAGTTCACAGTCGACAGTTAAAGGTTGAAAGTAAAACCGGAGAAGAAAAGATAAGAAAAGACCCACCCTTGCAAAACCAAGCCCGCAAGGATGGGGCACCCGACGGAGAAAGGCAAAGTCAAAATCTTTTCGGCGAGTAAAGGGTTGTCCACCTGCGTGGCGTGGGACTGTTACCGAAGGTGTGCAATAGTGAACAGACCCTCGACACGTCCTATCACATCCTGCCCAGATGATGAAGCACGTGACGCCAAGAGAGTTCCTCTCCGCCCCCTATCCTACGTGTGGCGTCTCTGGTATGCGTGCGTCCGAGTGGCAGCTCATCCGGCGCTACCAGTGCCCAGAATGCAAGAAGCGTTACGTTGTCGCGGAATGGAAAATCTGTCCCAAATGCAGGCAATGCGGTACTGCGCTTCGCGAAGATGAGTCGGTCGCCAACCCGTCCCCAAAAGGTCCCGCACAAAACTCATCAAGTTAATGCGGGTTTGGTGAGACTGCGGAAACGTGTGGGAAAGCCAAAAGCCCCACGGTATAAAACGGGTAGGTGGCGCACCCGGCGGCTAACCGGTGGAGACTCTCAATCCTTGGTCAAAATGTTGCTACAGCTCCCATTCTCAAAACCCGCCCGTTTCCGTGCATCATACGGGCATGCGAAAACAATTGTTTTAAGCAAGCGGCGCGGACATCAAAGGCGAGCAGATCAAAGGACTTCCTATCAAGTTCGTAGTTCACATTCGGATCAGCACCAGAATTGCGCGTCACGACCTCTGACCAAGCGGCGCGAGCGTCATTCGCGGCTTGTGCGCCATTTCGAAGAAAGAACTCGTTAAGGCACACGCCGAATTTCCACGCGTCCTTCTTACAGCGTTCGAGTGTCGAATAAATGTTGACTGCATCCGCGTTCGGGTTCAAGGAAAGAAGAACATTCTTTGCGCGTTCGTCGGTAAGCGGCGCCGCCCACCATAAATCGAGCATTGGTACCTCGTTGTTCAGTACTATCCGGCTGCTGCTGCCGATTGAGCGAAAGAATTAACGGCCACGGCCTCGTCGTCCATGATGTCGAAGACGGTATACAGCCTTGTAATTTGCATCAGATCGTTGACCTTATTCGTGAGGTTGAGCAGCTTCAGTTCTCCCCCCTGCTTCCTCACACTCGTGAAAGCACCGACTAGATTGCCCAAGCCTGAGCTGTCGATGTAATTGACATCGCCAAGGTTGAATAGAATATTTTTGTGTCCTTTGCTTAACAGGTCGCAAACCAGGTCGCGCAGGGCAGCGCTCTCTTCGCCGAGCACAATCCGGCCACTGATGTCCACAATCGTGACGCCACCTACTTGTCGAGTTTTTGCAGTCATGTGCATTGGCAACCTCCCGTCAGGTGACTATGCTTTCACGGAATCCCGCGGCACTACTGTGCAATATGTGACAGCCGAGGAGAATTGGACTAAGTCCCGATAAACGCAGCCGTTATCGGACGAGTAGAAAATTCTCGATTTTGCCAAGGCGCGGCCACCCGCCCGACGCCACCCGCCTAGAGAAGCGGCTTCAGAGCTGCTTCTAGTGCGTCGGTGTATTCAAACCCGATAATTTTTTCGCGCAGTATGCCTTGGCGGTCATAGAGCAGTGTTGTCGGTAAACCTTCGATGCCACCAAACTTTTGTTTCAGATCGTCCGGGGCGACCGCCATGGGATAACGCACTCCTATCTTTCTTGCGAATTGAATGGGATCCTCGGTATCCGCCATGGTATCGAATTTGAATCCGATGACGGTAAATCCTCGTGAGCCGTAGAGGTTGAGGAGCTTTTGATAGCCAGGCATCTCTTTTTTGCATGGCTGACACCATGTGGCCCAAAAATCGATGAGGACGACCTTGCCGCGAAGGTCGGCGGACGAGATTTCGTGGCCGTGCAAGTCTTTCACGGAGAACTCGGGCAGATGGGAGCCGATTTCACCTGCTGCGACGACGGCCTGGATGGAGTGAGGGGAACCCGCCGGAGGCTGATAGTCTCCGGCGAGCCCAACACCAACAACACAGAAAATAGACAGACATTGTTTTATCATCTATTCCTTCCTCTGCACTTCGAGAATCAGCAACTTCAGCGGCGCCGAAGCGGCTACTTTCTTTTTCCCTGCGGGCTTCCGGTATAACTCACCACGAAGCGTGACGACCGCGGCTGAATCGGCAAGAGATTCAACCGTCTTGAGTAGATCATTGGGTGTGATAGCAAAGGACTGATTCGGCGAAACCTGCAACGCCAGGTTGCCATCCGCGTCCCTCACTATTTTCCCGCGCGCAGTCACGTCCATCTGCGCAACGCTCACACCGCTGTCGTAGACCGCTTTGAGAAGCTGAGCGGGATCGATGTGCCCGTCTTCCTTGGGCGTGACATCGACCTTTCCATCGATCAAGCTAACATCTACTGATTGAACGCCAGACTGGCGTCCGAGGTGTTGTTTCACCCCGTATGCTCAAAAGTTTCACGTCATGCCTTCGACGCGCATTTCGATGTGCTTGATCTGTGCCTGCAATACCGGCACAAACACGGAAGCAAGCAAAAACAGTAGCGCGAGCTTTCTTGTGTTCATCGTTTCTCCTTTCATTTGAAGTGCAACCGAAACTGTTGGGTGATTCCGAAACTGATATGGCGGCGCACAGGCATGAACGTGGCGCCCGCTGAATGCGCTACGTCCCAATCCATGCCCAGCCAGAGATGCGTTCCGGGACGCACGCCGACATAGGTCGTCACTCCGGCGAGCAACTCGTCGCCTCCGCTCCCTCCCTGGGTGACTCCCGCGATGCGGTCATCCTGGGAGTGCAGCCAAGTAATAACAGGCCCAATAAACCATTCGCGGGCACCGCTTTTTGATTCGTAAGGCCGGTACGACAGCCAGAAGCGTGATTCAAGGCTGCTTCCGAGGCGCGTCTGCTCCGTTCCTTGCGTGCGCAACACGGAATGGAAATCCTCGTCGGCGACAAGGCGCCTAGCATTAAAGAGGCCTGTGTAAGTCCAATTCGCCGCGACGAAGAAATCGGTGGAGCCCGAGCCAGGCTGCAGGCTTGCGGGAAGGCGGTTTCCTGCAGAATCGGCCAAGTCCGTCCGGCCTGTTGGAAGCTTGGGGCCAAACGTAACGGATGCTTGGGTGGTTCCCCGCGGGGAATCTCGCCGGTAGAAGCGGTATTTTACGAGCACCATCGCATCGCCTACACCTGTTCCTCTAACCGCGATCCCGCTATTTCCGGCCGCGGCGAAGTGGTTCGTTACCACTGGCACCAACACGGTCAAATCAAAATCGCGATAGAAGCCCCAGGTGAAGTTGAAATCACCTTCGCGTGAAAAGGTGGGACGAGCGGTCAAGGGAATATCTCCCGACGAGACGGCGATCGGACCACGCGTAGTGAAAATGGAGTTGTAGGAAATCAGTCCGCCACCCGGGAACAGCGGAGGCGCTGTCTCTGGAGCAGGACCTTGAGCACTTGCTGTCGAAGCAAGCAGCGACAGAAAAAACAAACCGAGAGGACAGCGCCGCCTATGACCACTTGCATTTCGAAATCCCATTATTTTTCCTTCCAGCAGAAAGTAGCATGCCGAGACACACACGCCCGCGGAGCTACGAGAGGACTGGAAGGCTATCTAAATGCGCAGAGGTGAAGGGGTTACTGCTTGGAGAATCGGCGGCGCGTGGCAATGCGCCGCAGGGACATTCGCTGCAAAATCCAAGTCTTGCGATGGACTGAACGCGGGTAGCACTGCGACAAAAACTGGCGACGAAGCTAGATTATGCGCCGAGGCAGGCTGCATAAATGGCGCATGCGTTGACGGCATCGTCGCGCAGCATTCCTGGCTGTGCTCCTGGCTGTGCGACGAGCAAGGCATGGTATTGCAGCATTGCATAGCCTCGTCGGACGTAGTCATAGCTCCGCAATCGATTCCGTACACTGCAATCGCAAGAGCAACGGCAACGAGCAAAATTGGTTTCACAAGACGCATCTCTACCAAACTATGCGCGTCGAGCGCTGAAGTCAAGACAGGTTGTCCTCGGGTTTTGTAGGCGAAGAACTCTAAATGAGGCAACCAGCAGGGCTTTGGGGTTGTTCTTGGCGATGGCAAGGAGTTTCAGGGCGGCGGCCCCTGTTTTGCGCTGAAGGGTGCTCCGCCCGCCAAACTATGGGCCACCGCCGCATTCCGAGCTTCAGGTCGCGGGCTTCCTGGGCTTGGCTTTGAGTTCTTGCGCGAAGTACCACTGATGGCCTTCGGGATCCTCGGCGCCATACCGACGGGCGCCGTAAGCCGTGTTTGCGGGTCGTGCGAGCATCTTGGCGCCGGCCTTTTTGGCGCGTGCAAAATGTTTGTCAACATCGTCGATGTTGATGTAGAGGCTCTGCGTTGAATGGCCGAGGCGCTTGGGATTCTTATACCTGGGGCCGGGGTAGCCCATCATGATGAGGTCGTCGCCTAACTTCATGGCGGCATGATTGATCTTGCCATCCGGTCTGGTCATCGGGGCACCGAACTTGCGGAAACCGAAGGCCTTTGACAACCACTCCAGAGCGGCGCCGACGTCTTCGTATAAAAGATAGGGAGTGATGGCCATGGCTTGTTTCTCTTTTCGAGGCGTGGATTGTGCCTATGGTGGTCATAGGGCGCTAGGTCTGTGCCAGCCGTCATCCGCCCGGGACTTAGAGGCTAGAAGAGGACGAACATCCACGCCATTGCAATGGCGAAAGAATGAGGCCTGCGGCGGGCCACAGGCCTCGACGGAATGAGGAAGCTAGGGCTTTGCGGCAGGGGCCGGGGCGGTGGCCTTGCGACCTGTCAATTCCTCGACGACGGAGAATTCTCCGCCATTCTTGGACATCTCGAGCTTGAAGGTGTACTCCGTCGGTGAAACGCGTTTGATGGTGACGCGCACAGCGTACTTGTCCTCACCCATTTTGGAATCGGCAGTCCAGTTCCAAGTGTCGCCGTTCACCGTGCCTTTCGCATCGATCACTTCGCCACTGCTGCCGAATTCATGGAAGGTGTAAACTTTTTGGTCCGCATCATAGCCCATGAAGGAGACGCTTTTCTCCGCCCCCATCGGGCCTGTGGCTTCCGAGCGGCAAGTGACGAAGAAGCCGCCCGAATACCATGAGCACTTTTCCGTGGAGGTGATCTTGCCTCCGGGCATGGGACCGAACGGCTTGGAGTCGCCCTCGACGTTCCAAGTGCCGACGTTGTAGGCGAGTTTCTTGACCTCTGGACCGGGCTTTGGCGGACCCTGAGGGGCCTGCGCCTGGATTGATACAGCGAGGGACATTACACAAACGGAGAGCAATAACGTAGCTCTTCTCATAAACGCCTCCTTTTGACTTGGGCCCGGTGGGATGCAGGTGCCATGGCGGCTCCAGTTCCGAGCGCCGTGTCGTGTGCGAAGATGATACACCGGAGGGGCCTCACTGCAATAACGAACCTCTCCCGCTCCAACGGGTCGTGACGGTTGACGGCGATTCGGCTGGCTGTGGAGAAGTGGGATTAGAGTGAGTAGAGGGTAGTGGAGTAGAGAATAGTGGGTGGGCCGGAAGTTTGAATATTGAGAGATATGATCGGCGGAAAACATGAGTCAGGTGCCAGTTTGGTTTGAACGGAAGTTTGCGTTTACGTTTCAGGTGGAACTGCGGCCGAATCTGTGCGCACGTCTGCGCGGGACTCCGGCGAGGCTGGAAGAGGCGCTTCGAGGACGGGCTCGCGAAATGCTGATCAGGAAAGCGCAAGGGAAGTGGTCGGCTCAGGAACACGCCGGGCATTTGCTGGACCTCGAGGCGCTGTGGCTGGCGCGCGTGGAGGATTACGTGGCTGGGAGCGAACAGCTCACCGTGGCGGACTTGAGGAATCGAAAAACGGACGAGGCGGAGTACAACGCGCGGCCGTTGGAGGAGATTCTGAAGGAGTTCCGTGCGGCAAGAGGAAGATTGCTGAAGCGTGTGGAGGAATTGGACGCAACATTATTTGCTCGAGCCATTGTGCACCCGCGTTTGAAGACGCCGATGCGGATGGTGGATCATTTGTATTTTGTTGCGGAGCACGATGATCATCATTTGGCGCGGATGTGGGAGTTGGTCAACGGCGCTGGGTAAAGTGATGCGTTTGATTCGGCCGTGGAAACGTGTGGAGAACTCGGAAGACACAATTGCAAAATCGGCGACTGGGGCAATCGGCGATAGCACCGCAAGCGTGCAATATTGAACAGTTTGGGCGGCGGGCTGTGTTAGGCTGGCGGACAATCCGCCAACCCCAATCCCTGAGCGGACAAAGGAGGGATGGACTGATGAAGACGTTTCTGACTAGAGGGACCAGGCTGATCGGGAAAGTTGTACTGGCCGCGGCCGCGCTGGGTGGAATCCTGCTTCTTGGCGCAGCTCCGCGTGCAGTAGCGGACGACGATGCTTGCCGGCATCGCCTGATCAAGGCCGACCACAGGCTTCACGAAGCTGCCGAGCATCATGGGTGGAACAGTCCCCAAGCGGAGCATGCGCGACATGATCTGCGTGAGGCGCGCGAGTTTTGCTGGAGCAAGTTCCACAAATGGTGGGATGAAGACGGCCGTCGCTGGCACACCGACCGGGACTGGGACGATCATGACCACGACCGTGGCCGGGATCGCGACCACGATCACTAAACGCTTTTAGTGAGGCGGATAAAGAAGTGTATTGCCTGGCGCCCCGATTCGTTCGGGGCGCTTTTTTATTGAGCGACACATCTAAGCCCCCGACCGATTGTTTTGATTGACGGTTGAAAGGTCCGCGTGGAATATACAGGGGCCGTGGCGACCGCCTCCTCTCCTACTTCAGAGCAAAAGAACGGGCACATCGATGCTGCTGCGCCGAGCAGGGGCAGGGCATTTTTGTGGATTGGGACGGCGACGGCGACGGGCGCGATCGTCATGGCGATGGAGCTGACGGCGTTCCGGCTGTATGCGCCGTATTTTGGGAATTCGATTTACGTTTGGGGCAGCATGATCTCGGTGGTGATGTTGGCTTTGGCGGCGGGGTATAGCTTGGGCGGGTCGGTTGCGGATCGAAAGCCCAGCGATACGGTGCTTTTCATTATTGTTTTGGGAAGCGGCGTTTATCAGCTGGGGATCGTGTTTGTTGTGCGGCCGGTGCTGCTGAAGCTGTGGCAATCGGGGGATTTTCTCGGTCCTGCGCTGGCGACGGTGATTATTTTTGCGCCACCGATGGCGGCGCTGGCGATGACGTCGCCGTTTGTGATACGGCTGCTGGTGCGCGCGGGGCACGTGGGGATTACGGTGGGGCGGGTGTTTGCGCTGTCGACGGCGGGAAGCATTGCGGGAGTTTTGGGGACTAGTTTTTATTTGGTGCCGAGGTTTGGCTCGCGCGTGACGATGGAAATACTTTGCGGGGCGTCGATCCTTGTCGGAGCGGGCGGGTTGATTGCGCGGCGAAAGGCGGCGGTTTTGCTTGTGCTGCCGGCGGCGTTGCTTTTTATTGTGCCGACCCTGAAGCCTCCGCCGGCGGTGATTTGGAGCGGGGAATCGGTCTACAACAGGATTCAGGTGGTCGAAAATAACGGGTTTCGGATTTTGGTGCTGAATGATTCGCGATTTTTTCAAACGATCGAGAAAGTGGGGAGCGCGAGCTCGGGATTTTATTTGGATGAGTTTGCGCTGGGGCCGATGATTGTGCCGGCAAAGAAATTGCTGGTGCTGGGGATGGGGGCGGGGCGGTCGATTGAAGTGACGAGGGCAGTGGCGCCGGAAATTGAAGTGGATGCGGTTGAGATTGATCCGGATGTGGTGCGAGTGGCCGGGGAGTTTTTTGGGCTGCCGCAGAATGATCCGAAATTGCATGTGCATATCGCAGATGCGCGGCCGTGGCTGGCAGAACATGAGGTGAAGAGCGATTTAGTGCATATCGATTTGTTTCAGGGCGGACCTTATGTCCCGTTTTATTTGACGACCGTGGAGTTTTTTCGGTTGGTGAGATCGCGGACGACGGATGAGGGAGTCGTGATGGTAAACGTGTACGACGAAAGCCCGGCACACGAATTGTTGGAGGCGATGGGAGCGACGATGAAGGAGGTGTTCCCGTCGGTGGAGAGATTGTCAGTGCAGGGCGGCAGTCACATACTTTTTGCGTTTGCAAAGAAACGGGCGTTGGCGGAGACAGTGGAGCGATTGAAAAAAGGTGCGGGTGCGGAATGGGTGCAAGAGTTGGCGCAGAAGGCGGCGGCGGAGGTAGTTGAGTTTGAGCCGCGGGCGGGGTCGGTGGTGTTTACGGATGACAAGGCGCCGATTGAGAAGATGACGCGGCGAATGCTTGTGGAAGCGAAGAAAATAAAATGAAGAGACAGGATCGCAGGGGATTTTTGCAGAGTTCCGTGGGAGCCTTGGCGGCGGGTTTTTGGCCGAGGCGAGAGGCGATTATGAGCGGTGAGAATTTCGAGGCTCTCAGGCCGTTTAGGCCGGAGTACCGCGCGGCGTATAGCGCGCAGAAAGCGTTTGGGAATGAAGGGAAGAAGCCGCTGAGGCTGGGATTGATCATCGGGATCGGAAACGATCCGGATGCGGCGATGGCGAAGGTGCACGAACTGGGAGTGCCGACTTGCCAAGCTTATTTTGAAAAGTTCGAACCGGGACTTGCGGAACGGCTCACGAAAGCGATGGAGAAATATGGGATTGAGGCTACGTCGATTGTGGTGGGTGGGCCCGGGAAGGAAGTGTGGGATTTTTACGAGGGGCCGCTGACGATTGGGCTGGTTCCGCGGGAGACACGCGCGGCGCGGATTGCGCATATCAAGAAGGCTTCGGACTTTGCCAAGGAGTGCGGCGTGGCGGCGGTGCAGACGCACTGCGGATTTATTCCGGAGAATCCGAACGAGCCGTTGTACAAAGAGACGGTGGCGGGGATGCGCGAGGTGGCGGAGTACTGCAAACGCAACGGGCAGAATTTTCGGTATGAGACGGGCCAGGAGACGCCAATCACGCTGGTACGCGCGATTCGGGATGTGGGGCTGGACAATCAGGGAGTGAATTTTGATTTGGCGAATTTGATTTTGTATGGGAAGGCGAATCCCGTGGATGCGATTGAGATTCTTGGGCCGTACGTGCAGGGGATTCATGCGAAGGATGGGCTGTGGCCAACGAACCCGAAAAACCTGGGAGAGGAAGTTGCGATTGGGAAGGGGAAGGTGGATTTCCCGCGCATTATTGCGCGATTGAAGGAGATGAAGTATCCGGGGGCGGTGACGATTGAGCGGGAGATTTCGGGGGCACAGCAGATGGAAGATGTGCGCGAGGCGAAGGAGTATTTGGAGAAGTTGATTGGGTGATGGGGAAGTGGCGAGTGGCTGGTGGCGAGTGCCGAGAAAGGGAAGAGAGCACAGACTGAAGTCTGTGCCACTTAGGAGGAGTGAAATGGAGAATGGCGTGAAGGCGAAGAGCGAGTTGGGGCGGAGGGAGTTTATTGGAGGGGCGGCGGCGGCGGGAGGGGTGATGTTTATACCGGCGGCGCGGGTTTGGGGGTCGGCGGCGAATTCGGCGGTGCGTGTGGGGCTGCTTGGATGCGGGGGCAGAGGGACGGAAGATGCAACGAACATGTTTGAGACGGGCGGGGCGCGCGTGGTGGCGCTGGCGGATATGTTCCAGGATCAGTTGGATAAGGCCAGGGCGACGTTTGACCAACTGCAGACGGGGAAAGGATTTGCGGCGATCGATGCGTCGCAACTTTTTGCCGGGCCGAAGGCTTACGAAAAAATTGCGGCGTCGAAGGAAGTGGACGCGATCGTGATTGCATCGCCGCCGTATTACCATCCGCAGCATTTGGAAGCCGTGGTGGCGGCGGGGAAGCATGTTTATTGCGAGAAGCCGGTGGCGGTGGACGTGCCAGGGGCGAAGAAGGTGCTGGAGATTGGGAAGCGCGCGGAAGGGAAGTTGAGTTTGGATGTGGGATTCCAGATTCGTGATTGTCCCCCGTTTGTGGAGTTGGTGAAACGGATTCATGGCGGGGCGCTGGGGAATATAGTTTGCGGGGAGGCGCACTATTTGTCGGGATATTTGGACCGACCGAAGTGGGACGGCGCGTCACCCACGGAGCGGCGCCTGCGGAACTGGGTGTATGACCGCGCTTTGTCTGGGGACATCATCGTGGAGCAGAACATTCATGTGATTGACATTTGCAACTGGATCTTGAAGGCGCATCCGCTGAAGTGTTCGGGAATGGGCGGGCGGCTGGGGCGTCCTACGGATGGAGACGTCTACGGGAATTACAACGTGGTGTTTACTTACCCGGATGGAGTGGATGTGACGTTCAGCTCGACGCAATTTGCGAAGGGCTGGTGGGACGTCACGGAACGATTCTTCGGGACGAAAGGGACGTCGCAGTCGCCGTACTCGGGACCGCTGGGGATTTGGGGCGACGAGCCGTGGCAAACGCCGCTGACGCCGCAGAAGGATTCGCAAGGATTTTCGGCGACGGGGAAATTCACTTCGAATCTTGAGTTTGCCGATGCGGAGAAGAAAAAAGCGTTCGTGGAGAGTATTACTAGCGGGAATTTTCATAATCAGGCGGCGAAAGGCGTGGAGTCCGCGGTTTCGTGCATGATGGCGCGGACGGCGGCGTACACGGGACGCGAGGTTACGTGGGAGGAGCAGATGAAGTCTGGCGAAGTTTGGGATTCGAAGATTGATTTGAACAAGTTGAGCTGAAAGCTTATAGCTAAGAACCCATGGCCAAAACGAAAAGCAGATCCCTCGCTACGCTCGGGATGACAATTTTTTGTTGTGGCATGTGGATTGTTGTGGCGTGTGGATTTTTGTAGCGTATGGTTTTTTGTGGCGTGGGGAATGGACCTGGCGTTGCTGAGGGCGTAGAAGGCGCGGAGGAGAGAGGAACTCGATGGGGCGGACAACGCGGCGGGAGTTTGTGAAGGCGGGAGCTGCGGCGGCGTGCGGCTTGGGGATTGGCGGCGGAGCGTTGGCTGAAGGGCTAGTCGCCGATGCTAACAAACCAGCGCCGACTGCGGCGAGGAGCTCGCCGTCAACCGCGCCACTACCGATCAAGAAGGGGCTTGTGTTTGACATGCTGCCGAGCAGCATGAGTTATGCAGATCGGTTCAAGATGGCGCGGGACGTAGGATTTGAGGTAGTGCAAGCGCCGACGACGCAGGACGAACACGAAGCGGAAGAGATCAAGAAAGCAGCGGAGGGTGCAAAGATTCGGATCGATTCGGTGATGAATATGGATCACTGGAAATATCCGCTTTCTTCCGGCGACGCGGCGGTGGTGGCGAAAAGCATGGAGGGGATGCGGACGTCTTTGCACAATGCGAAGCTGTGGGGCGCGGACACGGTTCTGCTGGTTCCAGCGGTGGTAAATCCTGAGACGTCTTACCGGGAAGCGTGGACGCGGTCACAGAAGGAGATTCGCAAACTGATTCCGCTGGCTGCGGAGCTGAAGGTGGTGATCGCCATCGAAGAGGTGTGGAACAAGTTTCTGCTGAGTCCGCTGGAGATGAAGAGGTACATCGGGGAATTCGAAAGTCCATGGGTCAAGGCGTGGTTTGACGTGGGGAATGTGGTGCTTTATGGCTATCCGCAGGACTGGATTCGAACGCTGGGAAAGAGCATCTACAAGGTGCATTTGAAAGACTTCAAACGCAAAGAGGGCGGATACTCGTGGGTGAATTTGGGTGATGGGGACGTGGACTGGGCGGCGGTGCGTCAGGCGTTTGCGGAAATCGGATATGCCGGGAGCGCGATTGCGGAGTTAGACGGGGGAGATGAAGCGTACCTGCGAGATGTGAGCCGGCGGATCGACCGATTGTTGATTGGCGTGACTTAAGCGTGAGACGCAGCGTGCTTCTCACGAGGTGAAGAACGGGGCGGGGCGGGGATTGAGGAGAGGGCCCGAGGAATAAATTTACGTTAATCGCCGACGGTGACTGCAACGCCGAGTTCTTTTAGACGGGCGCGAGCCCGGCGTTCCTCTTCGGTACCGGGGTAGCGGCGGACGACTTCCCGGAGTTCGCGAACCCCGGAAGTTTTCTGGCCGAGCTCGATGAGCGCCATGCCTTTCTTGAGGCGGGCGGGCGCGAGCTTAAAGCTCTTTGGGTAGACGGTGAGCACCTTCTCATATTCCGAGACCGCGTCCTGATATTGCTTTTGGGAATAGGCAATTTCGCCGAGATAGAATTGGGCGTTCGATGCGAGGTCGGTATCGCTGTAGTACTTCAGGTAGTCTTTGAATTCCTGACGCGCGAGATCGTATTTGCCGCTAGTGATGTCCCGCAGACCATTCGAATAAAGCATGTCGGCCGAGGGGGCGGGGGAGCTGGCACCTGCGGCGGGAGCGGAGGTTAGGCCATTCGTGGGCGCTGCGCTTGAAGTGGGAGTCGTGTTGGCGGGGGTTGAACCCGAGACCTTGGAATCGATGCTTTGGACGGCGCTTTGTACATCGACGAGCTGCTGATTGAGTTTGCCGAGGCGGGATTTGATTTCTTCAAGATTGTCGGAAAGACCCTGGACCTGGGTGGACATGGTGTCCAGGCGGGCGCCTGAATTGGCCTGCACATCTTGAACAGATTTTTGGACGGAGCCCATGGTGGCGTTGAGCTTGCCGACGGTGTCGCTGGCTTGCTCGACCAGAGTCTTGAGGACGGTGTGGTCCTGTGTGATCTGCGTGGCCATGTCCTTCTGACCCTGAAGCAGCGTGGTGACGTCGCGCTGCAGGTCGATGATTTCCCGGGCGACGGCCTCAGCCGGGCGCGGCCCGATGAGGCTGCCGCCGAGCGCCCCGGCAAAAACAGCGGCGGCAAAAATTACGATGTTGCGGATTCGCATGAAAAAACCTCCTCAGATGCGTCTACTCCTTAGACGAGTGTTCAGGCCAGGGAAGAGCGCTCTTACCGAAATTCGATGAGCGGCCAGGATGACTGGAACCGGGCAGCTCTTCACTCACTTTAACGGCAGAGCCGCGCGCGAGCAAGAGATTGCTCAGCCACGCGGCTCTGACGGTCATCGAAAAGGTAAAGAGGCGGTCCGCAGGGCTACTGCGCTCTGACGGGGTGACCGACGCGGTTCCTCTGCCAGCATGCTTCGTTACTCTCCGTGCAGAACGGCTTTTCCTTGCCGTAGCTCACGGTGTTCAAGCGGTCGGCGGAAATGCCGAGCTGAACAAGGTAGTTCTTAACAGCGGCGGCGCGGCGGTCGCCGAGGACGAGATTGTATTCGGTCGAGCCACGCTCATCGCAGTGACCTTCGATGGTGACTTTGAATTGCGGATGGCTGCGGAGAAATTCGGCGGATTGTGCGAGACCGTCGTGGGCATCGGCGCGGATGTCGGCCTTGTTAAAGTCAAAGAAGACATCGTGCACGTTGGTCCTGAATAGTTCGTCGTCCGAAGGTCCTGTTGGCTGCGGAGGTGGCGGCGGCGGAGGAGCTGCTACGGTGACGCGAACGCTGGAGTCAGCCGAGCCGCCGGGACCACTCGCGGTAATCGTGTAAGTCGTGGAATCGGACGGGCTAACTTTGGTGGAGCCTTGCGCCGTGACAGCGCCGACATCGGGAGAGATGGTGAGCTGCGTGGCGTCCGTGGAAGTCCAGCTCAGTGTTGAGGAATCGCCCTTGTTGATGGAAGTCGGATTGGCCTGCACCGACACAGTCGGTCGAGCGGCTGGAGGCGGTGGAGGCGGCGGTGGAGGCGGCGCCGCAGCTGGCTTTTTGGCGCAGCCCGCGACAAAAGCAACGGCGAGCATGGCAGTGAGAATGGCCCCACGATACAGAGAGCTAGAAACCCGAATCATTCGTATCCTCCTCAGCGTAAGAATTCTTTGTTAGTCCCACGTTCCGCCATCATCCTATCACTAGCAGGCTGGGTTAGGGAAATACATCGTATCACGATATATTCCATATCGTACACAGACAAATGCGACAGAAAATCGAACGGAACAACAGCAAATACCGGGTCCTGGAAAGACAGAGCCTCGAAAAGCAGAGCAACCACAACGTGTGATGCGCGACCAAGACGGAAAGTTTCGCATGGCTTAGCGCCGCAAGTTTTTATTTGGGCGACCAGTTGGGAGACTCGTTGTGCCCCGTGGTGGTGAGCTGGCGGGCCTGGGAACCGTCGGCGAGCATGGTCCAGATTTGCCGAGTGCCGGCGCGCGTGGATTCGAAGACGATGTGGCGGCCATCGGGAGCCCAGCTGGGACGCTCGTTGCGGGCACCAGCATTAGGTGTCAGGTTGATGATCTGTAGCGAGGTTGGCTCCATAACGTAAATGTCGTAGTTGCCGTCGGGACGCCGCCAACTGAAGGCGAGGATTTGACCGTTGGGAGACCAAGCGGGATCGATGACGTAGCCCTTGTCGGGGAGATCGAGGACGGATGCGTTGGAGCCGTCGGCGTTCATCATGTAGAGCTTGGGGATGCCACCCCGGTCGCTAACAAAGACGACAGATTGGCCGGTCTTGGGATTCCATGTGGGCGAAGTGGCGCCGCCAACGCCGGAAAGCGTAAGCCGCTTGGGTTTGCCGCCGCTTGAGTCGGTGACGTACAGCTCAGGAGTGCCCTGCATAGAAGAGGAGAACATGAGTTGCGTTCCATCCGGAGACCAAGCAGGAGCGCTGTTGGTTCCGCGGAAGTGTGGGAAGGAGACGACTTTGCCGGCGTCCATCGAATACATGCAGATCTGCGCGCTCACAACGCCGTTAAAAGGCTGATAGCAGGTGAAAGCAATGCGGGACACATCAGGAGACCAACGGGGCATGAGGGAGATGGTGCGGAGACTTGTTAGAGGATGCTGGTTTGCGCCGTCGTAATCCATCACCCAGACTTCTTTAGTGCCAGTGCGGGAACTGATGAAAGCGATCTGGGTGGAAGCGATTCCAGGAATACCGGCCCCAAGTTTGCTGATAATTTCGTCGGCGAATTGATGGGCGAATTTGCGGACTTGGGGATCGGTGGGTGCGCCGCGATAAATTTTGGCGACAACGGCCTGAGAGGAGGGATTATTAACGTCGTAGAGCCAGGCCTGGATAGCGACTTCGGTAGACGTTTCCGTGATATTACCGAAGGCCACGTAGTTGGCTTTGACTTGCGGATCAGTCCAAGCGGCGTTTTGGAGTTCGGAAGGCTGACTGAGCGTTTGCGTGGGGTAGAAGCTGGGACTGACGAGGTCGAGGATGCCGCTGAAGGCGAGATCATCGCGGACGATCTGGGTGAATTGATCGGAGTGAGTCTTAGCGTTTTCGGCGCGTGGACCAAAGCTGGCGACGGCGACGCGGATTTTTTCGGTATTACCGAGGCCGGTGCTCGAATGGAACCATGCCTGTGATTGCTGGGCGTAGCCTGGTTTGAGAAGAAGGCAGAGAAGAGCTGCTGCCAAGAAATAACGATACAGTCTGCAATTCAGCGGCACCATTGTCCTCCGAGTCCTCCGTGTCGCGCCGGCGCGAACGAAGGCATGAATTTATTGAGTCAGAGCAAGATTAAAATCGAACGTGACGTCCACAGATGGACCCGGGAAGTCAGTCGGCAGCGGTCCGAACTGGATGCCGTCCAAAGCGCGGCGTGCGGAATTGTCCATCGACAGGTTGCCGCTGCTCTGAGCCATTCTGACATTTCTAATTGTGCCGTCGCGATTAATCGTAAAATTCATTACTGTAAGGGCTTGGCGCGTGGCGCGGACAGATGGGTCGATGGATGACTGAATCCAGCTTTGGCTTATGCGCCGCTTCACCGACTCTATGTACCAAGCGTACCTTGAGGCAAAATCACCGCCCCCTTGGCCCTGGACAATGATGGGACCAGCGCCACCGCCCGGAGGTTGCGACGAGAAGCTGCTTGGGATTTTTGGCGGTGGGCCTTTCCCAGGCACGGCGTTATCTGGCGGAGGGTTTTTGGGCTGGTCAACCTTGGACTTGTGCGTTTCGGGAAGAGGTTTCTCTTTCTTGAAGGGGGCAATTTTTTCGACAGGTTTAGGCGGCTGCACCGCGGGCAGCGGCAGTGGCTTAGGGGCTTCCTCTTCTTTATACAAAGTTTCCGCCGGGTCCGCGGCTACGCTTTCCGGAACGGAACGTTTTGGAGGTAGCGGGATTCCGGCGGGAGGGCCGACTAGTTTCACGTCGACACTGCCAGGTTCTCCGCCAATGCCGCCCCACTGGTCGCGGTTGAACTTAATGTAGACGGAAAGCGCGATGAAGAGAACAAGAAGGCCGTGGAGAATCAAAGAATAGATAAGAAATCTTCTGAGGCTGAATTGTCCGGGGTCGGCAGCGAGGGGATTGATCTGGTTGTAGGCAGCGGTGCTCATTTTCAGCGAGTACGGTTGCGGTCGGAGATCGGCTCGGTAACGATGCTGATGTTTATGATACCGGCTTGCCGGAGTGTGTCTATGACTTTTGCAAAGGTGCCGAAAGGAATGGCTTCGTCAGCCCGAAGAAAGACGGAGTCTTGGGGCTTTTTGAGCTGCGCTTTCACCTTCGAACCGAGCTGGTGAATGTTGACCGGAGTGTCGCCAAGATAAATCAGCTGGTTCTTGTCGATGGTGACGACGAGCTTTTGCTCGTTAATTTCCTTGACGGTGCTGGTTTTGGGAAGGTCGACCTCGATGCCGGACTGAAGGATTGGTGCGGTGATCATGAAAATGATGAGCAGCACGAGAACAACGTCGATGAACGGGACCATGTTGATCTCGGAGAGGGTACTCTGCGTGTTTTTGGAGAGTTGCGGCATAGTTTTCAAGGGCGGACGCGGGCTGCCCGCCGCAAAGTTCTAAGTAAAAGTCTTTTCGATCTGGGCTCCGACTTCAAGAGCAAAAGTATCGAGACGCTGGGCCAGGTCGCGGATATTCTGCAAAAACTGGTTGTAAAAGATAACCGCCGGGATAGCGACGAAGAGTCCCGCGGCAGTCGTGATGAGCGCTTCCGCGATGCCCGGAGCGACGGCGCGAAGGCTGGCGGCGCCGGCGTTGCCAAGCCCGGAAAAGGCGTCAATGATGCCCCAAACGGTGCCGAACAGACCGATGAAGGGAGTAACCGAACCAGTTGTGGCCAGCCAGGACATGCCTTTTTCGACGCGGCGGACTTCTTCCGCGGAAGCAAGTTGCATGCTAACTGTGACGGCCTGAAGGCTCTTCAGTTTTCCAGTGGGTTGCGGATTGCCAGTGCCAACCTGACTTAAGAGCTCGCGATAGCCAGCGGCATAAACAGATGAAAAGGGCGAGCCCGCGGAAGCGAGCGCTTGCGGATTAGCGACGCCCTTGGTGGCCCGAAAGATGCGAAGAAACTGGTCGCTTTGTCGGCGAACGCGGCCGAAGAGACCGAGCTTTTGGAAGATCATGGCCCAGGAAACGACGGAAAAAGTCCCGAGCAAGACCAAAATGCCGCGGGCGACCCAGCCCGTCTGACCAAGAATGTTACCGAGATCGGCGATAAAAACCGTAGCGAACAGAAGAATGACGCAACCCCTCAGTGAAAATTAAATTTTCCCTACTTGACGAACGTAGCACACGCCCACAGGGTGGTCAAACAAATGAGATGCAGAAGCTAAAGAAGGTGCTGCCTCTTTGGATACAAGCTAATGCGGCATCCGGGACGCGTCTGGCCATAGATCTGGCCACATATTGGACCGGAGAGCTCCGATTCGAAGCGCACAGGTGTGCTAAACTGCGAATTAGGCATGAGCAAAACGTTCGACATCGGACTAGAGAGATTGACGGGCGGCTCTGGGTTCTCCATCGGCACGAAGAATGCAGGCGTCGAGTTCGGGGCCGCGGCGTTTGAGCCTCTTCAAGGCACGATTCGGGGCACTTTTTTTCTGGAAACGTTTGGGTGCCAGATGAACGACCACGACTCGGAGAAAGTTGCGGGCGTTCTGCTATCGCGCGGATACCGGCAAGTTGAGTCGCCAGAGTCGGCCTCGCTAATCCTCTACAACACATGCAGCATCCGGGAAAAAGCAGCACAAAAGGTTTTCTCGCGTCTTGGGGAGTTCGGCGTACAGCAGAATGATGGGCGGATTATCGGCGTGCTGGGTTGCGTGGCGCAGCAGGAAGGCGAAGAGATTTTCAAGCGCGCGCCGTGGGTCAGTTTGGTGTGCGGCTCGGCGAGCTATCGGAAGTTACCGGAACTGCTGGCACAGGTCGAGGCAGGGAATCAGCGAGTGACCGGGCTGGACAACGATACAGACGAGACGTTTGAGACGCCCGTGACGCGGCGCGACAATCCGTGGCGAGCTTATCTGACGATTATCGAAGGTTGCGACAAGGCATGTTCGTACTGCGTGGTTCCTTACACGCGAGGACCGGAGCGGAGCCGGGCGAGCGACGCGATTTTGCAGGAAGTGCGGCAGCTTGCGGAACTGGGTTACTCCGAAGTGCAGCTGCTGGGGCAGACAGTCAATTCCTATAAAGATCCGACGGCGCGCGCAATGCGTTTTTCTGAGTTGCTGCTGGCGGTCGCGGACGAGCCGGGCATTCGCCGGGTGCGGTTTACGACCTCTCATCCAAGCGACTTTACGCAAGACATTGTGGACGCCATCGATGCGCAGCCGAAACTGTGCAACCATGTCCACCTGCCGGTGCAATCGGGGGCGACGAGAGTGTTGCGAGCCATGCAGAGGACGTACTGCCGCGAAGAATATCTTGAGAAGATCGCGATGATCCGCGGCGCCAAGAGGCCCATCAGCATTACGACGGACATTATCGTGGGCTTTCCCGGTGAGACGGAAGAAGACCTTGCGGAGACGCTGAGCCTGCTGGATGCGGTGCAGTACGACGGTATGTTTTCGTTTAAGTATTCGCCGAGGCCGCATACACCGTCACTGGCGATGAGCGACGCTATCTCTGAAGAAGAGAAGAGCCGGCGGCTGGCGACTCTGCAGGAAACACAGCGTTTGATCCAGACAAAGAAGTATGCGGGGCTGGCTGGAGAGACTTTCGAGATACTGGTCAGTGGGAAATCGCGGCGGGAAAATCAGTGGTCGGGGCATAGTTCTTGTAATCGAGTCATAAATTTCACTTCCCAAGAGACTGCGCTTCTGGGAAAGTACGTGCAGGTCCGGGTGACGGGGGCGACGCCGAATTGTTTGGCGGGGGAGCAGGCGTAAGAACACGGGGCGCGGTGGTAGCCGCGTGTGCGGCGTGAGAAAATTCAGCGAGCACAGACTGAGGTCCGCGCTGCTGATGCATGGGAAACGAAAAGCGCACAGACTAAAGTCTGTGCTACAACGGGAGGTCACATGGAAGTGGAGATGAAAATCCGCGGCCTGATGATGGATCCCGTGACCAACATGCCCATCGTCGTGTTGAAAGATGTGCAAGGGCAGGCCATTCTTCCGATTTGGGTGGGCGTTTACGAGGCCAACGCTATCGCCCTCGAGATCGAGAAGGTGCAAACTCCGCGGCCGATGACCCACGACCTCCTCAAAAATGTTCTCCTGGGACTCGATGTGCAGGTTCACAAGATCGTGGTAAACGACCTGAAGGATGACACGTTTTACGCTTTGATCTGGGTCGAGCGTGACGGACAGATGATGACCATCGATTCGAGGCCTAGCGATGCGCTGGCACTGGCGCTTCGTGTGGATTGCCCGATTTTTGTGAACGAAGAAGTGCTGAAGAATTCGAAGATTTCGAGCGCGATTACAGAACGCAGCACCAACGAACAGCTGCGCAATTGGCTCGAAGGCCTCTCCGACGACGACCTCGGCCGCTACAAGATGTAAGTTTCCCTGCTGGCCTTCTCCTGCTGCAACATTTTCCTTCGCGGTCAAGCTGTGCGAGGGGGTTCCTGCGTATAGTCAGCTTTGCGGGATGGAAATTGCTAACTGACGAACTCTGTGACGCCAGACGAAGAGAAGAACAATCCCAATAAGAATAAGCGCAAGACTTAGCCCGGCCCAGAGGCCGAAAGCGCCCCAGCCGCGGCGGAAACAAAGCCAAGCGCCAAGCGGCAGACCGATAATCCAATACGCGGTGAAATGGCAGAGCATCGGCGTGCGAGTGTCTCCCAGGCCGCGCAAGGCGCCAGTGGCAACCGTTTGGATTCCATCGAAAAGCTGAAAGGCCGCGCCGGCAGCGAGCAGATAAATGGTGCTCTGGATGATGGCTTGATCGGGCGTGTAGGCGCGGGCAATCCATCGCGGAATAAGTAGCAAGACGACGCTCATGCAGGTCATAAATGCAGCGCCGAGAAAGATGGCAGTGCCGCCCGCGTCTCCCGCGCCTTGTGGGTCTTTGCGACCTATCGCCTGGCCAACGCGTACTGCAGCGGCAGAGGCGACGCCCAGGGGAACCATGTATGTAAATGCCACGGTGTTCAGGGCGATTTGGTGAGCGGCAAGCGGCACGGCACCGAGGCGGGCGATCAACGTGGTCGCAAGTGCGAAGACGCCGCTCTCGAACGTAAACTGCATGGCCGCGGGAAAGCCAAGCGCAATGAGACGGCGGATGCGCCGAAAATCGGGCTCGATGGGAGTCTTGAGGAGTTCCGTGCGGTGGCGGAAGTCGTACCAAAACAAATATCCGACCAGGATAAGCGCCATGTAGGCTCGAGAAATGGAAGTAGACCACCCGGAACCGATCGCGCCCATCGCGGGCATTCCAAATTTTCCGTAAATCAGGGTCCAGTTGCCGAGCGCGTTGACGATGTTCGCAGTGACCAGAGCGAAAGCCACGGGCTTGGCCATGTTCATCGCCTGGATGCAACGGCGCACGGCGAAGTAGAGGAGAAGTGGAAACAGCCCCACGAGCAGGGCTTTTGTGTACGGAATAGCGAGAGCTAGAACTTCGGCGTCGACGCGCATTGCGCGAAGGAGCGCGGGCAGAATCCAGACGGGAATCGCCAGGAGCGGCGTGAGGGCGATGCTTAGATAAACGCTGTTCACGAGCGAGCGATGGCAATCTTCTCGACGGCCAGCACCGAAAGCCTGAGAGACAAGGGTATCCAAGCCCATCAGGAGGCCGCCGCCAAAGAGCGCAATGGCAGTGAAGAGATTTGAACCCAAGCTGACCGCGCCCATGGCTGTCGCGCTGTTGGGGAGGCGGCCTACCATCATGGTGTCCACGATGGTCATGCTCATCCAGCCGAGCTCTGCCAGGACAAGGGGTAAGGCCAGCCGCAGAGTCGAGCCAAGTTCGGCACGGATTGTCTTGATTCGAATCATTGGTGAAAAAGCAGAGCAAAGAGTTTAAGCGGGGCAGTGTAAAGGCGCAAACGCGGTATAGCACGGATTACGCCGGAATAGAGCAATGGAACAGCGACGTGTTAGCGGAGGGAAAGAGTAACTTAAACGGCGTTCTAGACCTGAAGTCCCATTGACCATCCATGTCCGGAGCCGTAGTCTGCGAATCATACGGGCTTCGAACTATGTGCGTCTGACGTTTAGATCTGACCTCTTCTCTTAGAAAACGACGGCGAGGAACCGGGACTGATTGCAATCCGGCAAACACAGGAGACATCCGTGGGCATAGGGAACGCATCCAGCGTTGAATTTCGAATGAAGAACGTCAGGGCAGGAGTGCGCGTAAATTCGCGCGTGCCGGTGGCGGTGGAATGGGCGGAATCAGGCCGTTCGATGCGCGCCGAAGGTTACACCATGGACGCCAGCACGAAGGGGTGTCTGGCTGTGATACCACAAGGTTTCCCGGTTGGGCAGCGTCTGGTTCTGATTAATCTCATCAACAAGAACGTTTGCGAAGCCGTCTTGATTTGGCGGGGGCACGAGGGCCGGGCAGGGTGGGAACTGGGGCTTGAACTCCAAGACGCGTCGATGGACTTCTGGGGGCTGGATTTTTAAGAGTCAAGCAGGGCTGAGGAATTTCGGGGCTTAGGTCCCCAGTGCACCTCCAGTTTCAAAACATGCCCGAGGATTGCCAGGTGTATTCGGGGCTCAGCCACCTACTTCCCAAAACAGGACTGCTGAGATTTCCACCGAGCCCGCCGGAAATTTCCATTTTTCCCTTGCGCTAGAATAGGTTACAAACGTAGAGTGAGGCTAGGCCTAGGGGGCTTTCTGCAGTCAGCACCCACATATAGGTACATGGTTGCCATATCGCGTCGGCGCGCTTTTCCATGCGCATAGACGGAGGCAGAACTGTATGACTGCCATCATCACGGTTGCGAATCAAAAGGGCGGCGTCGGGAAAACGACTACAGCGATAAATCTTTCAGCCGCGCTGGCGAACCGCGGCAAGCGCACGCTCTTGATTGATCTCGATCCGCAAGCGAACTCCACGATCGCATTTTACGAATCGGGAGAAATCGCCGCATCGATGTTTGACGTTCTGAGTGAGAGCCGTACGACGATGGCGGCGGTAATCAAGACGACGAAAGATCCCATGCTTTTTTTGGGGCCGGGACGGCTGGCGCTGGCCAAGCTGGAGCAAGTGCTTGCGGGGCAGTTCGACGCGCCCTACCGATTGAAGGACGCGCTTGCCTCTGTCTTAAAGGAATACGATTACATTGTGCTGGATACGCCGCCGTCACTGGGAATTCTGACGGTGAATGCGCTGGTGGCCTCCACTCATTTGCTTGTGCCGATCCAAGCGGCCTATTTTGCGATTGAAGGAACGGACGACCTGTTGGAAACGTACGAAAGAATTCGCGCGAGGCCCAACCCCGGATTGAAAGTTTTGGGAGTAGTCATCACGCTGTTTGACAAGCGCACGAATATTTCGCGGGACACGCACGGACAGATCCGCACCGTGTTCGGCGGAGTGCTGTTCAAAACCAAAATCAGCAAGAACGTGAGGCTCGAAGAGAGCCCTGCTTACAAAGAGACGATTTTAACGTACGCGCCGAAATCACCCGGCGCCATCGAGTACAAGAAACTGGCAGCGGAGGTCATCCAACGTGTCGAAGAGGATCGGGTTACCCGTCACGCTGAAGATGCGGCATGACGCGCACTACGTCGAATCACTGACAAGTTACAGCGGGGCTGCGGTGGGCAGGATGATCCCCGTGGATCAGATCCGGCCCAATCCGGACCAACCGCGCAAAGCACTAGGAGATTTGCGCGAACTTTCAGAATCGATCCGCGAAAAAGGAGTGCTCGAGCCGCTGCTGGTGCGGTTTGTGCCGCGCGAAGATTGCTACTACATCATTTCCGGCGAGCGGCGCTATCACGCCTCGCGTGCGGCGGGTCTGCGCGAAGTTCCCTGCATCGAGAAAATGGCGGACGACGCGGAGACCTTGGAAATTGCGCTGATTGAAAACATTCAGCGAAAAGACCTTACCCCTTTTGAAGAAGCGGACGGCTTGCATCGTCTGGCCACGCAATTCGAATACACGCACGAAGACGTTGCCAAGAAAATTGGGCGGGCGCGATCCTCGGTGACGGAAACTTTGTCGCTGAGGAATATTCCGGAGTCGTTACGAAAAAAGTGCGTCGAGCACGGGATCATCTCGAAGTCGCTGCTGCTGCAGATTGCCCGCCAGCCGACCGAAAAGAAGATGATCGAGATGATGCACCGCATCCTGCAAGGCGGGTTGACGCGGGATGAGGCGCGACGGGAACGCCGCGACGAGCAAGGCGGTCCGCAGAGGCCTCAACCGTTCATCTTTCACTTCGAGCCGGAGAATGAAAGTTTCAAGTTCCGCATTCAGTTCAGGAAGAGCCATGTTTCGCGAGCTGAGCTGATCGTGACGCTGCGGGAGATTCTTTCGCAGCTCGAGGGCTCGTCGTCGGAAGCGGATTCGACGGCTGCTTGAGCATTTTTCAGTAAAACATCACAGAAGACAGGCGAAAATCTGTCCCACGCACATGCATGGTTGAACTTACACCACAACAGATGCAAACGCTGGAACGGTTATTCGAGGCGGGGTTTCGACCAATCGCAATTCCACCCTATGAAAGTGCATTATGCGTGAGGCGCGGCGAGTGCGCGGCTGTCCTGTCGCCGATACCCAACGGCGGGTTGAAGCTTCTCGCGCCACCGTCCTATCTTGTCGACGGAAACCCAAGCGTGCGGCTCAAGCGCGGCACTGGCGAAGTCTTCGTGTGGAAGAAAACAGAGTTAGCCGCGATCCCGGAGCGCCTGCGAGAGTTGGACACTTTCCGGCGAGAGCTGACTGACATTCTGGAAATGCCGCAAACCCAGTAGCTCACAGCAAATTTGCAATTCCAACGGACTCCCGGCAAACTAAAAAAGAGATGGGAATCTTCGACATTATTTGCATCGGAGCGGGACCAACCGGCCTGGCCTGCGCCATCGAGGCGCGTCGCGCGGGGATGAAGCCGTTGGTCATTGACAAAGGTTGTTTGTGCAACTCGATCTTTCACTATCCGGTCAACATGGTCTTCTTCACCACGCCTGAACTCCTTGAGGTCGGCGACTTGCCGCTGGTTTGCGCGGCCGAAAAACCCGTGCGTGTCGAGGCCTTAAAATACTACCGCAAGGCGGCGGAGCATTATCAGTTGGAGATGCGCCTGTTCGAAAGGGTGAAGCGCGTTGACGGCCACGATGGCAAATTTACCGTCGTCACGGAGTCCGAGAAGGGAACGGAAGAGAAGTACACGGCGAAGAAGATTTCTGTTGCAACTGGCTACTACGATCTTCCGAACAAGCTGGACGTTCCTGGCGAGGAATTGCCCCACGTTTCGCACTATTACACCGAGCCCTACGAATTCTGGAACCAGGACGTTGTCGTAATCGGAGGCAAGAATTCCGCGGCGGAAGCGGCTTTAGATCTTTTTCGCAACGGCGCGCGGGTAACTCTTGTGCATCGGCAAGCTGTTCTAGGCCAATCCATTAAATACTGGGTGCGGCCGGACATCGAGAATCGCATCCAGGCAAATGAAGTGCGCGCCCTGTTTGAGACGCGCGTGGCGCAAATCGAGCCCGACCACGTGGTGGTCGAGAACGGGGCGGGGAAGCGAGGCCTGCGTGCGCGCCAGGTGTTTGCGTTGACAGGCTATCATCCCGACTTTTCTTTCATTGAGAGCCTTGGAGTGCAACTGGATCCAGTAACGCGAAAGCCTGCGCTCGATCCCAACACGCTGGAAAGCAACGTCCCCGGAATTCATTTGGCCGGTGTGGTGATTGGCGGGCGGCAAACGGGCGAGATATTCATCGAAAACGGGCGATTTCACGGAAAGCAGATCATTGAATCGTTGAAATTGAAAGCGTGAGCCTTTCCGCGCGGTTCGAGCATAGCCATTTGCCCGGGCATTGGACGTTTGCTAGACTCCTAACTCATGGCATCCATTCTCAGAGAAGTCGGCGAGACATTCACGACGCTTGTGCAGGGATTCAGCGTGACCTTCCGTAATATGTTTCGTAAAACGGTCACGGAGAACTATCCCTTCGAGCCGGTACATTTTCAGCCCCGCTATCGTGGGATTCACGTGCTGCACCGTGACGAATCCGGCTTGGAAAAGTGCGTTGGATGCTTTCTTTGCGCCGCGGCTTGCCCGGCGAATTGCATTTACATCGAGGCTGCTGAAAATACCGACGCTAACCGCATTTCAGCCGGGGAACGCTACGCCAGCGTGTACAACATCGATTATTCGCGCTGCATTTTCTGCGGTTACTGCGTTGAAGCGTGTCCTACGGACGCGATTACACACGGCCACGGATTTGAACTCGCCACCTACGACATCAATTCCCTTGTCTATCGCAAAGAGCAGTTGCTGGAAAAACAGCCCGTTGCTTCTACTCCCGCGCCCTAATTCAAAAGATTCTTAAGCCCTCCGCAGGTTTCTCCGCTTGAACGCGTTCGCTGCTTTTGTGTCCGTTCATTTTGTATTGGCCTGCCCGTTCTCCTGAATCGTGTCCTGTAACTCATATAACGCAGCCAAGACGTAAGTCTGGCGTGGTGTTGGGATGAGGGAAGGCGCGTTGAAGAACGAACAGAGTGGCGGGACGCAGTGGCGGGAGGCTCCCGCACTCGAAGAATCAGTGCGGGGAAATAGCCTCTTTGTGCGAGCTTCACCGCACACACTTTTGGGCAGCAAGGCCAAGCTGAGCATTCTCGACATATTCAGCGCCAGACCAGCGAACAAGCTCCAAAAAGCATGCCAAACCTCAGGAAGGGCCGCCGTTTACCGGCTGCGAGGCGGCTCGATCCGCAAGAAAATTATCGGACACGGAATGCGCTCCATTCTCGCGGGAATCGCCCGCGGAAAGTACGTCTGGCGGCCGCGCGGAGCGTTCCCGCTGCTCCAGAAGCCAGCGGGCCAGCATGGCGGCGGCGTTCTCCTCCATCCACTGATCAATCAACGCAGTGATTTCCTTGCGCAGATTGGCTGCGTGAGCCAGACGAGACAATTCAAAGCTCTGCAAGGAGTTGCGCGAAGCCGAGAGAAGGAACTCCCAGGGCGGCTGCGTCGAGCGCGCGGGCATAGGGCCTCCGATAAGGAACGGTGCGTACATTAGCAGAAGAGTAAGACATGTCAAGAATACTTATGCGTTACAGCCTGTGGAAAACTGTGGATAACTTTTCTGCTCTTCGCGTGGACGGTTTAGCTGTCGGAGGGTCAAGTCAGTCCGCTTGTTCGGCTGATTCGAGCGATTCTCGGCAGCCCTTACGTGCCTGTAGCGCGTGCGCCGGAGATTACGAAGATCCCGATCGGACGGCGTGGACGCCGGATGAGGGAGAAGGCGGCGAGGGTTCACAAGACGAAGCGCAAGATCGACGGCCAGAAAGGGCCGGGAGCGCAGGCGTCATCGACGACGAGTTTCCTGCGAACGAAGTATGACCAGCAGGAAGGGAGGCAATGACGATGCGGAGGACGAATCGGAGCGACACAAAAGCAGAGCCGGTGCAGTTACGGAAACAAGGGGAAGTGATTCGCGATGTGATGCTAAGCGCAGGGCAGTGCGCGACGTGGTTGACGCTCGATGAGCTGGCGAAGCTGACGCACTACCCGCCGGCGAGCATTTCCGCGCAATTGCGCCATCTGCGGAAGCCGCGGTTTGGCGCGCATACCGTGGTGAAGCGCTGCAGAACCACTAACAAAGCCATGCGGGCGGAAGGCTTCGGGGCCGTGTGGGAATACGCGGTGCAGCAAGAGCGGCGAACCCCTGTACGAAGAGGGGGGAACAGACGCCGCAGAGTGCGAATGGCAGAGCGAGGGGCGAGGTGGTGATCCATCGGGTGCGGCGTTGGTGATGAGAGCCTGACGAAAAAAAGCGCACGCGGAGTGCGGTTTGGCGGAGGAGCCATGGGCGTAAAACCGGAACTGGCGTTTGATGTGTGCTGGGAAGTTTATCGAAGCGCCCGGGAAGTGCTGGAGACGAAGCGGGGCATCTCGGCGCTGAATTTGAAAGACACCGGGAAATTCCTGTGGCGGCCGGACATCCGCGCGCGGCTCAATGAGTGGGTCGCGGACTTTGCCCTGGCAGGGCAGAAGGCGCTCGACGGGCCGGATTGTGCTTCGCGCATGGTGCTGTTCCGGTTGTATTACCTCGGGCTTGCGCCGTATGAGAATGCGCGGCACTTTCTAGGCTTGAGCGAGCGCAGTTGGGTGAATTGGACCGAGGAAGTGCGGCACCGCTGCGGCAAAGAACTGCTGCGGCGCAGTATGTTTCCGCCCCGGAAATATTTCAGTGAGTCCACCTAGTTGATTGCCGGAGGACGAACCTTTTGATCGCGCGCGATGTTTGCTTTGTGTGACCCGGTTGGTGCACAGGCTCCACTCTTCTGCTACTAACCTCTGTGAAGGATGAGCGGGTCGCTGAGACGGAGTAGTTTGCCGCATTCGATGCTGGGGATGCGGGTGTTGGTAGCTAGGCGGTAGAAGTGATCGAAGCGCTCGGCGGGGGCCCATGGAGGTAGTTGTGCGCGGCGTAGATCGGTGAAGCGTTTTTGGAAACCGTCATTCGCGATGCCGGTTTGCGGATCACGAGAGGGAACCGGGCAGCGGGCGCAGGGGTTGCTGCCCTCGAAGGCGACGTCCCCGATGCGGAAACGCACGACAGAAGTTTCGCTCTCGGAGAAAAGTTGATCCTCCCAGAACGGGGGCGCGCTTTCTATTTCAAGCGTGGTGCGGAAACGGCGGCGCGCTTCTTCCAGGACCATGCCCGGAAACCAATTGCAAACTGCTTCTAGCGATGATGTGGATACAATCGTAGGACCGGGGGCGAGGCCGTCGTCGGGAAAGCCTTCGCGCGTGTAGCGGACCTGAATCGCCTGCTCAAAGTACATACTGAACCACTCCGCGGCGCCATCCGTGTCGCTTGGGAAAGCGAACGTCATTGCGGGAATGTCGCGCCTGTCGCCAGGAACTGTAAGCGTCACGGAGCTGAGATCTGGAGCATACGCCGCGCGGATGAGGTGCATGGCCGCGGTGCGTTTGCCATTAACCCAGCGGCCGTCGGCGGAATAGAGAGCCCAGACGCGGTCGAGTTCAAGCCCGCCGTTGGGCCCGATACGGGCTTCGTTCACCGAGACAGGATCCAGCGCTTTGATGGGATGAAGACGGATGTTCGCAAGGCGCGGCGTCGCACTTTGAGCTTGCACATTTGAAGTTTAGCAGAGAGCTGAGAACGAACAGCGCATCCAGAAGAAAATTTCTTTGCGGTGATTCATCCCCGAGACGACAATGTGCGGCCACGAGGCACTGATTTTCAAATTAACGGATCCCGCGCAGCAGAATGGCGGGGACGCCAAGAAATGCTAGTCCTGCAGATGTGCGGGCCAAGGATCGAGACGAAGATTCAGCTTCGACTCAGTCTGCCGAGGCAGCAGCCGCCGCCGCTGGCGCTTTCTTTTTCTTCGCCATCTGTTGCACGGTGGACAGCAGCAGCGAGCGATCTCGCGAGTCCATCTTGCTCAGAAGGTGACGCAGCTTGCGCATGAAGCGCAAGTCTTTGCCCGAACTGCCCCATGAATTGCCGCTCGATTCGGTCCAGGACGAAGGAACATCCGGCCGGGGCGGCTCATCTCCATCGTAGAGAAGCTGGTAGAGTGGCATTTCCAGGGCTCGAGCCAGTTTTTCCAAGGTTTCTATCGCAGGGACAGTATGGCCATTTTCCACGCGAGAGAGATAGCAGCGCAGCAGGCCGGTTCGTTTCTCGATGTCACCTTGGGAGAGTTTTTTTTCCTCGCGTAGCACGCGCAAACGTTCGCCGATAATCATTCGTAGCTCCTAACGAAAACCGCTTCGCTTTCCGTCGTAGCGTTGCAGTTCGAGGCGGTTTGACTGGAGTATAAACTATCGAATAGATGTAAGTCGACAAGATTGCGTTGCTCGCCTCTGTGGAAATTCGCGCGGCGTCCCGCAGCCAAACTATTTGTCGCTCAGCGGCGCGATGGTGAAACCTGTACCGAGACCTGCCTCGAAGAGAAGTAGTGTCCAGCGCGCGTGGTTCACGGAAGGCTCCTCCGGCGGGAAAGTCTAGCACTGAAAATAGCGGAGACACAGGAATGCTTATAACGGCTGCACCACGGAAAGCGCAGGCTTTTAGTCAATTGGATTTTTTTCCAAGCGCTGCTGCGAGGCGATCAGGCGCCGGCGGCGGATCCCGTTCTCGCAACGATGGACTTGTATCCGCAGGTGCCGGCTTTGCGCATGGCCTCGATGGCTTGCGCGGCGGTCATCAGCGGCGTCGTTTGAATGTTGGCAACCGCCCCGCCGGCGGCAAAGGCAATGGCGATAGCCGCAGCCGACATGTTGTCGGGCATCTCGGTGATGGCGATAACATCGAAAGGGCCAAAAGCGAAGAACGCCGAGTGCAGTTTTCCGCCGAGCTTCTCGATGGGGAGCCGGACGATATCGAGCCGGTCCTGTGGATCGGCTACGAGGCGAGCCCAGGCTTCTTTGGTATAGCTGACTTGGTGGCAATAATGCGGCATATTGGACCTCCTTGACATTCAGGCGGGAAAATTCCGGGAGAACGAAGCGACTATGCTCTTGAAAACAAAGGGAGTCAAGAAAAAGTGAAGAAATTTAAAAATATCTCTTGACAAAAAATCAGAAAGTGCTATACTTTCTTTCGTAAGGAAGTGCGCCTCGGCGATGCCGGGGCCTTTTGCTTTTTAGGGCAGTATTTTGGCGCTCTCTCCGAGCGCCTAACTTCCAGCAAACCGATCTGAAGCCCCTCTATGACTTTGCCATGGATTGCAAGACCTGCCAGGCCAAGCTGTCAGCCGTACAGAGCGACCTAAACGACGAAAGGACCAAGACCGCTGTCCTGACCAAGGAGCGAGACGCCGCCATACAGTCAGGGAAAGGGGGAAGTGCCCTGCGCCGAATAGCTCGGGCAGCAAAGTGGTTTGTCCTGGGTGCCGCTGCGGGCGCCATTGCCTCCAAAGCCGCCCACTGACGTTTATCCGCTACGCCAACTGCAAGACAACCACAATGCAAGCTGGCTGGCGCACCCCCCCCCGCGCCAGCCATCATTCCTCCTAAAAGGACCCCATAAACCAAAGGAGGACGCAGCCTTAAAGCAGTGGAAAACCACAAAACAGCTAAAGATTCCTCTTGACATCGCGTCCTATAAGTTATATTATGTTAACTAAAAATATCCCCGATCTTCTCCGCTAAGGCTTGTCCCGGTACTGCCCCCAGGTTGGCCTCTCCCCCTCTTAGGAGTTTTAATCGCTAATTCTTGCTCGCGGCTTTTTGCCCTTTGCGCTGGTCTAATTCGTACTTGATGTACTGCTCGAGAAGATGAGGGTCTGCGCCGACTAATCGGCGTCCGTTTACAAAGATCGTGGGTGTGCTGCCGACTTCAAGTTGCACTCCGTTGGCACGACTCGCGTCCACCGCAGCCCCGGCCTCCGGGCTGGCCATGCACACCTTAAACTCATCCACGTTCAGCCCTGATTGGCCGGCGAAGTCCGTCATCTTGCCCCAGGCGTTTTCCGCCGAGATAATTTGCTGACTGTCGTAAATGAGGTCATACATCTTCCAGAAAGCCGCAGGGTTTTCCTTGTAGGCACAGCGGCCAGCGAGAGCTGCCATACGCGCCCAAGGATGTATCTGCTCCAGGGGATAGTCCTTGAAGATCACCCGCACCTGCGGGTAGTTCGGCAGTAGCCCGCGCAACGCGTCGTGGAGGCTTCGGCAGACAGGGCACTCGAAGTCCGAAAACTCCACCAAAGTGACTGGCGCATTGGAGTCGCCAAGCGAGGGGGCGTCGTTGGTCTGTATTTGAGCCCGGGCCTCGGCCATGGGGTCTTTGGACAGATCCGACAACTCGCCCCGGAACATATATTTCCCGTCTTTGCTGACGTAGACCTTGCCGGTCTGTTGATTCTCCCCAATCTTGACCTCGACGTCGACTTCAAGTATTCCTTCAACCCCGATATCTTTTGGGGCCGAAACCTTAACTGCGGTATCGGAGCCGAACGCATAAAGATTCCGTAGATAGGCTTCCACCGTTTTTTGGATCGGAGATTGTCCACCGGTGGCAGGCGCAGTGGCCGTAGGGTGAGCTTGTTGCGCAAGGGCCGCCGGCACTACAAGAGCTATCCCGAGAATCGCTGCCATGCTAAGAGATGTCTTCACGCTAGACCTCATTCTTTAGGGAATAAACCGCTGGGCTATCGGAAACGGCCTGCCCAGTCCGAAGGCTCGCGACGTAATTTTAAGTCCGGGCGGAGCTTGCTTGCGCTTATATTCGTTCCGGTCCACAAGCAGGGCAATGTCCCGTACGAGTTGAAGATCAAATCCATAGTGGTCTGCGATTTCCTGTGGGCTGTGCAAGTCCTCGATATATGCCTTTAGGATGCGGTCCAGGACATCATAGGGCGGAAGACTATCTTCGTCCTTCTGATCGGGCCGCAGTTCGGCGGAAGGCACTTTTTCTATGCTCGAAGCGGGGATGAGTTCCCTTTCCCGATTGATCCACGCCGCGAGTTCGTAAACCATGAGTTTAGGCACGTCGGAAATGACTGCAAGCCCGCCCGCCATGTCGCCATACAGCGTGCAATAACCTACGGCCATTTCTGATTTGTTGCCCGTGCTCAAGACGACGGAGCCAAATTTGTTGGAGAGCGCCATCAGGTAATTGCCGCGAATACGCGCTTGAATATTTTCTTCGGTCACATCGATTGATCGTGAACCGAATGCCGGCGCGAGCGCCTTTCGGTAGGCGTCAAAGACCTCGCCAATGGGAAGCGTTATGAACTCGATGCCAAGGTTTTCAGCGAGAGCCTTGGCATCGGCTTTGCTGCCTTCGGATGAGTATGGACCCGGCATTGAGACTCCAAGAACGTTTGCGGCCCCGAGGGCTTCCACAGCGATAGCCGCTACCACCGAAGAATCGATTCCGCCGCTAAGTCCAATCAACACTTTCTTGAAGCCGCACTTGAGGACGTAATCTTTCGTCCCGGTGACGAGCGCCTGAAAAGCATAGGCGATCTCTTCATGTCGCTGCCCATGGATCTCGCCTTCTCCCGTGACGGTATCGAAAAGGACGAGATCCTCTTCAAACGCCAGTGCTTGCGCAGCCACCTTTCCTTCTGCCGTCAAGGCCATGCTGGCACCATCGAAAATCAGGCTATCGTCGCCACCAACCTGGTTGACGTAAACCACGGGCCTGTGCTGATTGAGGGCGATTGATTGGAGCATCTCCAGCCGCAGGGCCCGCTTGTCGATGGTGTAGGGCGAGGCAGAAATATTGAGAAGCACGGTAATTCCCTGCCCAATGAGTTCGGTCACGGGGTCGCGGTCATACCGGCACTCCGCCCAAAAAGTTTTGTCATTCCAGACGTCCTCGCAAATGGTGATGCCCAGTTGCTCTTTCCCGAACCCATATGCGAACTGACGGCTAGCCGGCTGAAAATAACGGGATTCATCAAACACATCGTAGGTCGGCAGAAGCATCTTGCTCTGCTCGAACACCACGCGTCCGCTACAAATCAGCGCTGCCTTATTGGCAATGGACTTTCCTGTGCCGTTTTGCACCCGGCCGGCATATCCGACGATAGCCGGCATCGTGAGCTTGGCTGCGAGCTCCTTCAATTCATGATGGTTACGATCGATGAATGTGGGCCGTTCGAGGAGATCTTGCGGCAGGTAGCCGCAGAGACAAAGTTCGGAAAAAACGGCGAGGTCGGCCCCTCGCTGCCTGGCTTTCTCCGCCAAGCTCAGGATGCGAGCCGAATTTCCTGCGAAATCGCCTACCGTGGGATTGAACTGCGCAAGCGCTATCTTCATGCCGGCACTTTAGAATACGGATGCAAGCGCGAGATTGCAAACACCGCCGAGATCCGCTGTGTCTGGTTCATCGCCAATACTCGCTACCCGTTTTTCGGCGGCTTCCGTGCAACCAGACTGGCAATGCCCTGCCCAGCGTTTAGCTCACGATAAAACAGCACGTGCAGTTCGGGAAACGCGGCGCGCAGTTCTCCCGGACCGAGAAGATGCGATGGTTTGCGCGGGCCCCCCGAATAATTGAGTTGCGCAGCCGTAAAAGTTTCAAAGAGCAACAAACCCCCGGGATGCAGCGCGCGCGCCATTTGAGGGAAGAGAGAGCGTTGTAAGTAGTTAAAGCAGAGGAGAACTGAAAACGAAGAACCAGGAAGCTGTATAAGTTCCAGATCAGCTTGGATAAGGCGTAGGCCGCGCGCCCGAGAGCCAGCCAGCGCGGTCGCGTCCATCTTGCTCACGGGAAGTTTGGCTTTCTGTGCTCGATCCGCAAGGATGTCGAGTGCCGTTCCCGACCAGTCGACCGCAGTTACCGATTGCCCGCGCGCGGCGAGCAACAGTGCGTGCCGCCCCGTCCCGCAGGCGAGATCCAACGCTGGCCCGGTCGGAAGTAATGGCAGCCACTCCGAGACGATGCTGGCAGGTTCCGCAAACGAGTTCTGCGCGGCCTCGCGGTGGTGAGCGTCCCATTCGGTTACATTAGCGGGCATAAAAAAGGCCCCTGAACAGGGTGTCCAAGGGCCTGAAACTCTGAGAAAAAGCGCGCCGCGCGCTCAAAACTGCTTCATTCATCCTGTCATTCTATGACAGATAGATATAAATGCAGCTGCTTCAACGCTGCCAATTAAACGCTGAAGGAGCTGCCGCAGCCGCAGGTGCTCTTCACATTCGGATTATTGAATTTGAAGCCAGCGCCTTCGATAGTCTCGATGTAGTCGATTTCGACGCCATCCAAATACATCGAACTCATCTGGTCGACCGCGACCTTGAGACCGTTGAAATCGACCACCTGATCGGTCTCATTGGTCTGGTTTTCAAATGCCATGTGGTATTGGAATCCGGAACAGCCTCCGCCGACCACGGCAACGCGCAACGCCACCGGTACGGGGTTCTGCATGCCCATGATTTCCTTGACCTTGGTACTGGCAGTGGGAGTCAGACTAATCATAAGTTCCTTTGGCCTCCGCATCGAGGGTAAGCCCGCGATGCAACTCTCAAGTACAGTATAGCAAACCCTTTCCACAACTGCACATCGGAGAAAGACGCTCGTTTTCCTACAAGGAAACTCCCGCATCTAGCGTCTTTCCCTAGCTCCTTCGCATACAATAAGATGCAGCTATGAGACACAAGGTCACTTTAATCCCAGGAGAAGGCATTGGTCCCGAAGTTGCCGCGGCTACACGGGCCATCCTGGAAGCCGCCGGCGTCCAAATCGATTGGGAAGAGGTTCAGGCGCGCTCGGATAAAGCATCTGCGACGGGGCAATTCGTCACGGAAGGAGCGGTCGAATCCGTCCGGCGCAACCGCGTGGCTCTCAAGGGCCCCATGGGTACCGCTGTTGCCGGAGGAGCGCCCAGCATTAACGTAGCATTGAGAAAAACGCTCGATTTGTACGCGAATGTGCGGCCCGTCAAGAATCTTCCTGGCGTAAAATCCCGCTTTGAAAACGTTGATGTCGTTCTAATTAGGGAAAATACCGAGGATCTCTATTCCGGACTCGAGCACGAAGTGGTTCCCGGCGTTGTGGAGAGCTTGAAAATCATCACGGAGAAAGCATCCACGCAGATCGCTCAATTCGCTTTCAAATATGCCAAACGCGAAGGCCGCAAGAAAATTCACGCCATTCACAAGGCAAACATAATGAAATTGTCGGACGGACTTTTTCTGAAGTCCATCCGCAACGTGGCGCCCCAATATCCTGACATCGAGTACCAGGAACTCATCGTCGACAACGCATGCATGCAAATGGTGCTTAATCCCCAGCAATTTGACATGCTGCTCCTGCCAAATCTTTATGGCGATGTGATGAGCGACCTCGCCGCGGGCCTCGTTGGCGGACTCGGAGTGGTGGGAAGCGCCAACATTGGCGATGAGGCCGCCATGTTCGAGGCCGTGCACGGCACGGCGCCCGACATCGCCGGAAAAGGACTGGCCAATCCGACGGCGCTGATCTTGAGCAGCATCATGATGCTGGACCATCTTGGCGAAAGATCCGCCGCCCGGCGGATTGAGAGCGCTCTCGAAAAGGTGCACCGAGAAGGCAAGCACGTTACTCGCGACGTGGGAGGAACTGCTGCCACGGCAGAGTTCACGGAAGCCGTCATCTCTTCGCTTCTCCCAGGCTAATTCCCTGCCGACCAAGACACCCATGGGCGATGTCTCGAACCGTAATGCCTTGTTATTCTTAAGCAACCATGGCAAGCTCTCATGGTCGAGTTCCCCCCAGGGCGGATGAATGCATCGATCCAGACATCCAGAGCGGCGTCGCACGGTCCGCATAACACTTCAAATACCCCTGAAAGTTCGCTGTCAGATGCCGGAAGGCGAAGCTATTGACTTAAAGGCTTTTACTCAACACGTCAGCGCCCACGGGGCACTTATTGTAATGGATGCTCCCCTGTTGCCCGGCCAGGCGGTCCGCGTTTTCAATGAAATGACTTCTGAATCGGTGGAGTGTTTCGTGACTTCCGTCCGCGAGAAACAAGAGCGGAGATTCGTTGGACTGGGCTTCGCGGTCCCGAAGACTGATTTCTGGCACGTGGTGTTTCCAAAGGCCGGGACGCGACACGCCGTGCGATCCTCGCAGACTGGATCTCTTGTCCAGCCCAATTCAGGGTCAAACAACCCTCCGCAAGCCTAGCGAATTCATCGTTGCAGCGGCGCTCTTTTCATGACAGCTTTCCCATTCCACTAGGTCAATTCCTAAGCGGGTGTCTGCCTCTAGCCGGCGTGTGCGGCATAGACCTGATAGAGAAGAATATAGACGATCACTCCGGTGACCGAAACGTAAAACCAAAGTGGCAGCGTCCATCGAGCAATTACGCGGTGTCTATCGAATTTCTCAAGCCAGGCGCGGCGCAGGGTGACCAAAATCATCGGCACGATGACGACCGCTAGAATCGTATGGGAGAAGAGCAGCGCGAGATAGACTGGCCGAATCCACCCCTGCCCCTGAAAGACAACATGGCCGACGCGGATGTGGTAAATCACATAGGAAATCAAGAACACGGTAGAGACGGCAAACGCAGAAATCATGAAAGCCCTGTGAACTTTGATTTTGCCGTTTCGGATGGCGACATAGCCGCAAGCGAGCAGGATCGCGCTAGTGCCATTTAGAGAAGCGTTGAGCGCTGCCTGCGAAAACATTGGCTCGTGCAAGTCCTTCCCGGCAACAGCCGTTTAGCGTGGAATTTTGTCGTAGATCATCAAACCGAGAAGAATTGGAATGTGCAGCACCGTGGCGTGCATGAGACACTTGGCGCGGGCATTGGTCCTCGAGCTGGCGGCCCACAGACAGACCTGGACTAGCGCGGTGCTGACGACCAGCGCGCCGAAGAAGTAATGCACGCCCGCCAATCCCATAACCGCAGGCAGCACACTGACTCCCACGAGCGCAATGGCAGTAAGAATGATCTGGCGAAACGTGCGCGTTCCGGCGCGGTCCAGCACGGGCAACATCAGAATGCCCGCGCGAGCGTAGTCTTCCCGGTACATCCAAGCGATGGCGTAAAAGTGCGGAAACTGCCAAAAGAAAAGAATAGCAAACAGCAGCCACGCGCCGCGGTCCAAGGAGCCGGTCGCAGCGGCCCAGCCGATCATAGGAGGAATCGCACCGGGAAACGCGCCAACAGCAGTGGCCCAAACCGTGCGTTTCTTCAGGGGCGTATAGGCGAGCAGATAGCTAAGACAAGTGAGAATTCCGAGCCCGGAAGCGAGCAGACCCGCCGTGAAGTACAAAGCTAACCCGCCCGTCGCGGAGAGAATCAAACCAAACCACAAGGCTTCCCGAGGTTGCAATTGGCCGCTAGGCAGGGGGCGAGACGCCGTGCGCCGCATATATCGGTCCGAATCGCGCTCGATGTAATGGTTTAAAGTAGCCGTTCCTGCGGCTATCAGGAGGGTGGCGAACACGGTTTGAATCAGGTGCAGCCAATCTACCCTTCCGCGCGCACCCATGTAATATCCCGCTGCGGTGGTCATCAGAACGAGAAACGAGACATCCGGCTTGGTCAGCGCTACGTAGGCGTTGGCACGGGATGACAGCGTAATCTCCGTTGTGCGCACCGAGCTCATTGCACGGCCGCCTGCCCTTCCGAGGAAACGGCCACTTCCTGTCTGCGCGGCACCAACCGGTAGGACACAAGAATCGTCAGGATGGAAACGGCAAACAGCAGCGCGCCGACTACCGTGTGAGTCACGGTCAGCACAACCATCACGCGCATGGGTTGCGGAGCGTCTGCGGTCGCAATGCGCGACCAGTACGCGCCAATGCCCAGAAGGAATTGCAAGCCAAAAACGGAATGAAGCAGAATTCGCAGTCTCGTGAGCTCGCGCGAATTCTCAAAGCGTTTGCGGAGCACGACAGCCGTCCAAACAACCATGGCAAGCACCGCCAGCGATCCCGCGGCGTGCGGCCAGATGGGAATCTCCTTGTGGCGGAAACCCGCACCCAGAAACACCTGGAGAAAGATCACCCCAGCGTTAAGAAGCGCCAGGGAGTGGATGGAGGGCGAGCCGCGATCCTCTAATTGAGGTTGATCCGCCGTCCACCATTTGCTCGTGAACACGGCGATGCTCAGAATCGCTCCGAACATGATCTGCGCGAAACACGCGTGCGCTACAGGCAGCCAATAGTGCAACAACTGGATGACCACCTGGCCGCCCAGAATGGCCTGCGCGACGATGCCGCCGAGGGCGATCACAGCGAACCAGCGCAGCCAGCGACGCTCCTCTTTGGTCCAAACCAGAACAGCAAGAACCAGAGTTAGGACGCTCAAACCCGCTGCGATAACGCGATGCGAATATTCGTAGACGTCGCCGCCTGCCAAGGGCGTGGGAATCCATACGCCGTGGGATTTCGGCCAGTCTGTTACCGAGAGCGCGGCGTCATTGGAGGTGACTAGCGCTCCTGCGATCAATAGGAGCACTGTCCAGCACACCGTGAAGACCGCGAATCGATGAACACTAGGATGATAAGGAGGCTTCATCTCGTTTGGCACAGCGCGCGATTATAGCGCACTGAGGTCCTTCCCGCTCCTTGTACTAATCTACTCTAGTTTGCTGGGCAAGCCGGGTCCAGCGCGCTGCGGATATCCGCTGTCGTGCGTGTGCTTTCAAGACGAGACCGCCGAAGAAACCTGAGTTGCTTGCGTATCCGGCCACAGCCCGACAGCTCGAAGCACCAGATCCTTAAGCGCGGCGATAAAAAGGGGCGAATCACCGACCGCAGGCATCATGCGAAAAACTTCGACGCCGAACTTCTTGGCTTCCGTTCGGGCTTCAATATTTATTTCGTGCAGCGTTTCGATGTGCTCGGTCACAAACGAAATCGGTACCACAAGCATCTCCTTGACGCCTTCGGTCCCGAGCCGCTCGATAGTGCCTGTAAGAGGCGGCTGGAGCCATTTTGCTGGTCCGACCCTGCTCTGGTAACACAACAAATGTGTTTGCGGCCAACCGGGAAATTGTTTTCTTCCGTCCTCGCAAACCATGCGGACGGTGGCCTCGACTTGTCCAGGGTACGGATCGCCCTTCTCGACAAGGCTCATAGGTAAGCCATGTGCACTGAAAACGAGTTGAATGCGTGAGCTATCCGCGAATTGGCGCAAGACAGAGCCAATCCGTTGCGTGAGGGCCTGGACATAGAGCGGATGGTCATAAAACTGGCTGACGGTTCGTTGCGGTGGCCCATTGTCCGGCTCACCGTAGACACGGCGCCATTCCTTGAGGCTGCTAAGTGTGGTGGCGTAAGAAAAATGCGGGTAAAGCGGCAAAAGCACGATCTCATCGAGGGGAGTGGACTTACGCAGAGCTTCGACGGCCTCCTCAGTGAACGGGTGCCAATACCTCATCGCAACAACCGCTACGGGGTCCATGTCGTTTGACAGCGCTTCGACCAGTGAACCTCGCTGCCGTTCAGTCAACGTCCCGATCGGTGAACGGCCGCCAATCTCGGCATATCGGCCGCGGACCGGAACAGAGCGTCGCGATGAAATGAGCTTCGCAAGTGGACGCCGCAAGAAGCCCAGCGGCCCCATCGGAATAATGTCCGGGTCAAGAAACAAATTCAGTAGAAATGGCTCGACGGCCTCGAGCGAATCCGGCCCGCCGAGCTGAAACAAGACGATCCCGACTTTTTTCTTCCCTGCCAACTATTTTCCCCGGTTCAACGAATTCTTCAGGCGGTCAACTTCCTGCCGCAGGGTGGCCGTTCGCTTCGCGACGCTGAGGTAAAAGGCAAAAAACACAGCCCACCCGATGACGTAGGCTGCGAAAACACTGTCCAGACTTTTCATAGAGCCTCCGCTTCGCGGCGAACAAGTTCAAGGTCCGTACGCAGCTTTTCCAGCCGGTAGCGTTCTGCGATCAAGAAAACCATCAGCGCGTGCAGCGCAAGCACACTAAAGAAAAACACTTTTCGCATTGTAGGCTCGAGCCCGGAGCCGGGCCCGCCCATAATCACGGGCGCCGGATGCTGAGTCCGCCACCAGCGGATGGCTCCAAAAACAATCGGAACATCGATGAAAGAAAAAATCCCAAAAAGAGCGCTGAGCAGCGCGCGGCGATCCGGTTCCTCGATCAACGTGCGCAAGAGCAGATAGGAGATGTAGAGAAGCCAGAGCACAAACGTGGAGGTGAGCCGGGCGTCCCAGGTCCAGTAGATCCCCCACGCCGGCTTTGCCCAAATGGGCCCAGTGATGAGAACGACTGTGATGAATGCCAGTCCAACTTCAGCAGAAGAAACACCGAGCGAGTCCCATTTCTCGTCGCGGCGCCACACATAAAGAAGATTCGCGACGAAGCAGACAGAAAAGGCTGTCATTCCCGCCCACGCGCTTGCCGCATGAAAATAGAAAATTCGCTGTACGACCCGCATGGTCTTTTCTTCGGGGGCGATATAAAACGAGGCATAAGCGGCCGCGCCAACCAGAAAAAGGACGACGGCGCCGCTAGTCACGCGTTTCCACATACTGCTTCATTCCTCCAGAAGATATTCGCCGAAAAGCCATAGCGCCGTCAAAAAAACCACATCGAAAATTGCAAGAAAGCCGATTCCCTTCCACTGCACGTAGGGCGCGCGATCAAGGAGCGCCTTCGTGACTTCCGTGCTGGCCACGAGAATCGGCGTCAAGAGCGGGAGCATGAGCAACGGCAAAAGCAGCTCACGCATGCGGGCCTGTGCGGAGATGGCGGAGAGCGCCGTGCCAGCAATGGAAATCCCCAAGCTCGCAAGAAAGAAGACTAGCACCAACCAGTGCAGCACCGGCACGACCGGCACGTTGTACATTACGGCGAAAAAAGGGAGCAGCAGGAGCTCCGTGAGCAGCAGGAACAGCGTGTTTGCAGCGAGCTTGGCGAAAAAGATAGCGAAAGGGTCGCTCATGGAGAGCCGTAAGGCGCTCAGCGTGTCATTATTCTGCTCGCGCAGAAAGCAGGGTTGCAGCATCAGGGATGAGGCGAAGAGAAATGCCAGCCAGAGAAGCCCGGGGGCGAACCGGCGCGACTCGTCCGACGTCGGATCAAACGTAAAGCTGAAGAGCACAATCACAATGAGGATGAAAACAATCGTTGTAGTCAGCAGCTCCCGCGAGCGAAACTCCGTACGAAGTTCTTTTCCGAGCAAAACTGACGTATTGGGGAGCAAGCTCATTTAGGCGTCGGCAAACGTGAGGATCGAACGGAAAGTCGCGCCGGTGCGGGTATCCGCTGCAATCGAGCCTGCATCCAAGCGGATGGCGCGCGTACCGAGTGAAGAGATTTCCGATTCTCCATGAAGGCTCATCAGAATGGTGCGGCCCGAATCGCGAAGCCGGCGAAGGGCCGCTGCGAGCCATAGGACGCCCTGGGGATCAAGCCCGGTAGCGGGCTCGTCAAGCAGCAGAACGGACGGTTCATGCAGCAAGGCACGCGCGATGGCCACGCGCTGACGCATCCCCCGCGAGAACGTCCGCACCAGTGAGGCGCGCCGGTCGGCCAACCCAACTTCCTGCAATAGAGCCTCAACTCGATTCTTGGGCTCAGGCACATCCTGCAGCCGCGCAAAGAGCATGAGATTTTCTTCGGCCGTCAGTTCGTCGTAGACCATCGTGGCGTGAGCGACAAAGCCCGGGGCGACTTCGTTCGCTTTGCTCTCGCCGGACGCGCTAGAAAGTCTGACTTGCCCGCTCGTGGGCCGGGCCAGTCGCGCAGCGACGCGCAAGAGCGTGGTCTTGCCGGAGCCATTGCGCCCCGCAAGAACTACGCATTCTCCGGGAGCGATGGTGAGTGAGACTCCCCGCAATGCGCGTAGCCCGCCGTAACGCTTTTCGATGTTTTCAAGACAAAGTCCTGCGGGAGAAAATGCCGGCGGCGTCACCGTCGAACCTCGCGAGGAGATAGATCACCGCGCGACGTCACAACTTAGCCTCGCACAAGATCGCGCAAGACCTTTTCCGCGCGCGCCCGTTTCTGGTTATACTCCGCTTCTGAGATTGTTCCCGCCTGGCGACGCAGTTCGAGCCGGAATAGAGTGTCCTTAAGTGCATCAAGGCTCGTGCCGACCGCCGCATCAACCTCATCCAGTTTTGCACTGCGCGGCGCGGCGGCAAACGCAGAGACAGTCGTTTTGGACGCCTTCCCAGGTGATTCCGCGATATCGCTAGTCGGACCGCCAGCTACCGCTATGACCTGCTTGCGTGCGAGTAGAAACGCCAGCAGAGCGAACACGCACAGGAAGCCTCCTACAATGGGCCATTTCAAGACATCCAGCCGGCCTGGGACCGCTTGAATCGCGGCGCCCGAAGGTGGATCACCTCCCTGCTGCGCATCCCGGTTCTGTGGCCCGGTATCTGCACTCGAATCATTGCTGCTGGGTGGAGGCGCCGTTCCCGAGACGCTGACCGTCAAAGATGAATTCGCGGCAAGGCTGTCGCGGCTGTAAAGGTTCATGCCCTGCTCTTGCCCTCCCGCCTGCAAGCCATCTCCGGTGATCTGGACGCTGGGAGGTGCAACGACAACCAGTCGCGCGCCGGGATAAACGGTAGGCAGTTTCACGGAAGCGGAATTTCCGGCGTAAGGCAACTCATACGAGAACCGGACGCCGTTATCGCCAGGGCGGAAGGCATAAGCCACGCTGTACTTATTCTTGCCGCGATCGATGGGCGCCTGCACCACGGGCATGCCTGACGGGCCCTGAGCAGCTATCTGCTTCAGAGTGGCGCCATCCGGAAGCACAAAGTCAAAGTTGCCATCGGCCCGGAAATACGCCTGAGCTGGACTGGAATTGTTCTTGATGGCGTATTCTTCGCCAACAACCAAGGTCGAACCGTTAGGCTGGAAGATTACGAAATGCGAATCCACGGCGATTGTCTTCGGGTCGCGCGATGGGTCGAACACCTCGACTTGCACTTCGTTCCTGCCTGGAGGCAGGGGCTGGTGAAAGTTAATTCCTTGGTAGACCGCTCGAACCAGCATCGGTTGCGTGCCGATGGCGGGGTAGTCAAACGTGAATTGGCCCTGGGCGTCTGTCTTGGTGTTTAGAACCGGCTGCATCCCGCCCTGCAATTGGATAAGGATCACTTCAACGCCAGCAGCAGGCTTGCCCGTCGTGCCATTTTTCACGGTGCCGTGAGCGGTCGCGCCATAAATGAACGAAAGCGGGAGCAACAAGCAAACGCCAAGAACGAGATACGCGATCCACCGCGCTCTCACAGCGCACCTCGCTCTGAAGCAGCAGACTTGCCACCGCGAGGACGCCGCACCTGCGATTCCGTAATTTGATCGATTTCGGCGAGTACGATCGCGGCTTCATTCTCCAGGGCAGTTTTCATCGCTTCGAAGTCACTTTCCGCATATTTTCCTGAACGGAACTCGAACCGAAGGTCGCGCAGATTATCGTATAGAGTGTCGCGCCGCTCCAGAAGCTGATCTAGTTTCGAGCGGTGCGGGGCGAAGTCCGAAGCGTCCGGCTGGATATAAAAGATGAAGAGCACCGTGGCAAACGCCAAAGCCAGACACGCGCCGAGAACCGCCCAATCCGCGGAGGAAATCTGAAAAACGGCGATGAATGTCAAAACGGTCAAAATCAATCCTCAGTATCGCGCGCAGCTTGCGCACGCGCTCGCTCCAGCAGTTCAGCGGAGATGGGGCTGTCGTTACCAACTCCTGCTACCGCGGGCTCAGGGGAGAAACGTTTTCGCCATTTGGAAATGACACTCAAGACCAGCACGAATCCACCTATCAAGGCAAGCGCCGGGAGCCACCACGCCACGCGTCCAAATCCGCTGTGCGGCGGTTCGGTGAGCACAGCCTGGCCGTACTCCTGGACGAACGACTGAACGATCAGATCGTCAGAATCTCCTTTGGCTATCCGCTCATCAATTTTCTTTAACATCCCCAGCGCAGTATCGCAGGGACCGGAGAACGCACCGCCGACATGATAGCAACCTCCAGCGGAATCGTTGCAGCCGCCGCACATGCATCTCACTTTCGTTCCGACCTGGTGAGTGTGGTCTAGTTGCTGCACATCCCCGAATGCGGACAAGAGAGGTAGCGCGCCAGCAAGACACAACAGAACTGGGAATAGAAGCAATCCAGGTCGTCTGACATTTCGCATCTTAGTCATGGCCTTCCCGAAACGTCGCCGACGGCGCCAATCCATGTGCAAGTGGTTCTGCCGCAGGCTGCTTTACGCCGGACAACACCAACACAGCGCGCCGATTCGGCAGCAGCGCCACGAGTGTGCCAAACACTACAATCACACCCCCGAACCAGATCCACTTCACCAAGGGATTCAGGTAAGCGTGAAGAACAGGCAACTTCGTGTCCGGGCTTTGCCCAGCATAAACTACGTACAAGTCTTCCCGCAGCGTCGAATAAATGGCCACCATCGTGCCGGTTTCCCCATTGGTGTCGAACACTCGTTTTTCCGGATAAAGCATCATCAATGGCTTGCCACCGACGAGGACTTCGACAATGAGCCGGTATCCCGTGTAGTTCGCTTCCGGCTTCGTATCGAAATTTTGCATCACCAGGGTGTACTTCCCTATTTGCAACGATGAGCCGGGCTGCATTTCCTTCTGGACGTTTTGGTTAAAGGCCGCCCCGGCCAAACCGATAAAGACTAGAACCATTCCCATGTGCACTATATAGCCGCCATAGCGGCGCGTATTGCGCATCGTCAGCTCGATCGTAGAGGTCAGGAAGGAAGCGCCGGAGCGGACCCGAATGACCTGTGCCCCGCGGTAGAATTCCATGAGGATTGTGGCCGCGACAAAGATGCACAATGTGAAGCAGATAAGCGAATAGAACTCCCGGTAACCCAACGCAAAAATAATCGCACCACCCACAACCCCGATCGTCAGCGGCCACGCAAAATTTCTCTTCAAGCTTTCGACGGAAGTCTTCCGCCAGGCCAGCAGCGGTCCGACGCCGGTCAGGAAGAGCAGGAAAAGGCCGATTGGGATATTGACCTTGTTGAAGAACGGCGCGCCCACGTTGATTTTGGAACCTGAAAGCGCTTCCGACAAAACCGGAAAGAGCGTGCCGGATAGCACGGCAATGCACGAAACAAGAAGGATCAAATTGTTAAACAAGAAGCTGGACTCACGGGAGACGATGGCGTCGAGCTGGTTTTCACTCTTCAAGTAGTCGCGGTTCTTGATATAAGCCACCAGACAGACTGTGAAAATTATCGCGAGAAATCCCACGAACCAGCTTCCGATACTGGATTGTGCAAACGCGTGCACTGAACTAACCACTCCGCTCCGAGTCAGAAACGTGCCGAGAATACATAGAATGAACGTTGAGAATACCAGCCAGACGTTCCACACTTTCATCATGCCGCGCTTTTCCTGCATCATGACGGAATGCAGGAAAGCCGTACCCGTCAGCCAAGGCAGCAGCGAGGCATTCTCTACGGGGTCCCAGCCCCAGTACCCACCCCAGCCGAGGACGGCGTACGCCCAATGCGCGCCGAGGAGAATCCCCGCGGTTTGAAAACACCACGCAATCATCGTCCACTTGCGCGTGAGATGAATCCACTTCTCGCCGGGATAACGCGCCAGCAGCGCAGCCAATGCAAACGCAAATGGAATCGTGAATCCCGTGTAACCCGAATAAAGGTTCGGCGGATGAATCACCATCTCTGGATACTGAAGCAACGGAGTCAGACCGTTGCCATCGGAACGGGCCACCAGGTCCATCGCGCCATTGGCGCCGGGAACAGCCAAGGCCTTGAACGGGCTGGCGACGAAATTATTTAGCGTAAGAAAGAAAATCTGGACGCCGGCAAGAATCACCCCCACGTACGGCATCAATTCGCCGTTCTTATTCCGGTAGGCGATCAAAACCGAGAAAACGTAGACCGAAAGAAGGAAGCTCCAGAAGAGCAACGAGCCTTCCTGCCCGGCCCAAAGGGCGGCAATTTTGTAAAACGTTGAGAGCGTGCGGTTACTATGAGCGACGACGTAAGCCGAGGAAAAATTGTCGCTGAAGAAAAGGTATTCGAGACTGAAAGTGGCAATAAAAATCAGACAGCAGGTGGCGATCCCCGCCTGTCTTGTGCTTTTTACCAGGAGAGGATGGCGCGTCAGGATCGCGGCGATTCCACCGCCAAACGCATACACCGCGCAAATGAACGCCAGGATGAGAGCGAACGAACCGAATACATCCACGGAAGCTCCGCCTATCCCCCGGCTATGCCGGGCCGTTTACATGTTGCTTTTCTGTTCCGCGCTGGAGGAAGTGGTGGCAGTTCCCCCTGGAGCCGCCTCGTACTTGGAGGCGCACTTCGCCTGCACTACTTCTGCAACAAACCGCCCATCAGGAGCCGGTCTGCCTTCCACTAACGCTTGCGCTTTATCGACAAAAGTGTCAGGCAGCGGGTCGTTGCCCACGTAGCTCACGGGGAGTGATTTCCCTTCTCCTTCAAGAATGAAATCCACCCGGCCAGTCATCCGGTGAATGCTGCCTGGCGCCACGGTTCCACCAACTCGAATTCGATGAGAGAGTGCAGCCCCATGAAGAGTTTGGAGTTCTGCAATGGTCTGATAGTAAGTCTTGCTTTCCCCGTAGCCAAGCCAGGCCAGAAAGGCCAGGGAAACAACAATTACGCCGGCTCCGATGCCAAACTTCGCTTGCTTTTTCACGTCGCCACTCCTGCTTCGCGCTCTCCGATTTTCAAATTCTACCACAGGCGCGAGATTTGCACGCTGGTCCAAGGCTAGCTATGAGCCTGCCTTAAATGAAGCCGCGATTCTGTGCGCTAGATCACATTCCAGCCGTGGACGCGGTAAGGGCCTTTCGTAAGAGCTGGCCAGCCTCGGAAGCGTTGGGGGAATCCACAACGAATGGCTTTCCATGGTCCAAAACGACGGCACATCCCAACTCGGTGCTCGAAAGCCTGGCAGCGACAGACGCCAACAACTCTGAAACCAATACCACGCGCTTGGGCTTAATCGACCTGCGAATACGCGTCGCTACGCGCGAAACTTGTTGCGCTAGCAACGACTCGAGAGAGGGACCATCGGACTGGACGGACTCAAGCGGACATTCGAGCACATGCGTAAGAAAAAACCCTCCTCTCTGGAACTCACTCAAAACGACTTCCGCCGACTTCCCTGCCGGCGAGATTCCAACTGCTTCGAGCAATCGGCCAGCTTCGCCCTGAAAGATTCCTGCATACAAGAACTCTTCCTCGGCCTGGGGAGAGACTCCGCTGAGAAGAAGAGTTCCAATGTGAACCGGGCGGTAGCGGGTTGTCCATTCGAGGCGCTGAAGACGTCTCGCAATATGATCGGGGGTTGCGGTTTGTCCGCAGCCATCGCATGCCAGGGATGATGGAGCCATCGTGGGCACGTGAGAATCGTAGTCCACTGGGGGAACGAGTGCAAATCGCGCTGAAAGAGATTGGCCGCTGCTCAACGGAAATCAGCGGCCCAATAGCAAAAACTCTGGAATCGACGACGGCGGTCGTGCGCCGGGGATGGTTAATTGGGTTTTGGCGTCGCACAACCGCCAGTCGCGCGACATACGTGTACCTGCAGCTTCAAACACGCAGCGCAGGCAAATGTTGCACTGCGTCCAGCCCATCTCGGGAGCCTGTGCAGATCGAGATTTACGAGGAGACCGTAGCGTCGGCGGGCAGTTTGGACCTAAGGCACCACTTCAGTTCCTGGCTCAGCTCGGTAATCTCCATCCCGGGCATAACGATGAACTTGCAGCTAAGCATCTCCCGGGACTCGTCGTCGTCCGGCAACTGGCAGGAAACTCGGCAATATTGGCAGTCTTGATTCCAACAAAATCGTCCATAGGGAATTGTTTCCGGGCTAATGAACTGAAAACACCGGAGAAGCGAGTTGCGCTCAGGCACCTGAAACTTCTTGCCCATCACGGTGATCTCCACGAGCTTCTCATAGGGGCGAAAGGGTTCCGACATAATTGAGTCCTGTTCTCCGTCGACGGGTTGCCGGGTGATTGCAGAATCTGGCCCGAGCCGGATTACTCTGATGGTCGCTCATCCAGAGTAGCCCGCGTCCATGGAGGCGACAACGAATGGTCTCGGAAGAGTTGCGAATGTGCTAAGGGGGGGACCCAGGACCAAAGAGCCTATACAGTGCAGCTTTAACTGCCAAAATCGAAGAATTGCCCCATCTTTCGGAACTTCTCGTATCGGGCTTCGAGCAAGCCTTTAGTAGGTTGGTGCGTTAAAGCCACCAGCTCTCGATCCAACACTTCCCCGAGCAGTTGCGCTGCGGCCTCCGGGTCGGTGTGGGCTCCTCCTTCGGGTTCGGGCACGATTTCGTCGACAATGCCAAGCTCCTTTAGATCCTTCGCCGTGATCTTCAGGGCTGCAGCGGCCGTCTCTGCTTTTGTCGCGTCCCGCCACATGATTGCAGCACAGCCTTCCGGAGAAATTACGGAATAAAAGCTGTTTTCCAGGATGTTGACGCGATCTCCAACGGCAATCGCAAGCGCGCCCCCGGAACCCCCTTCGCCTGTCACTGTGACAATGATAGGAACAGGCAGGCGAGCCATTTCACGCAAATTTCGCGCGATCGCTTCGGCCTGTCCGCGCTCCTCCGCATCGATGCCCGGATAAGCGCCTGGGGTATCGATAAATGTGAAGATCGGCCGTCCAAACTTCGCCGCCAGTTGCATGATCCGCAGCGCTTTCCGGTAGCCCTCCGGCTTGGGCTGGCCGAAGTTGCGCAGGAGCCGTTGCTTTGTGTCGCGGCCTTTTTGATGGCCGATGACCGCGATCGGGCGTCCATGAAACTTTGCGAGTCCCGTAATCAAGGCTTTGTCATCGCCAAAGCCCCGGTCACCGTGCAATTCCATAAAATCTGTGAAGAGCATCCCAAAGTAATCCAGAGGGTAGGGCCGTTGAGTATGTCTCGCAATCTGAGCGCGTTGCCATGGGCCCAGATGACTGTAGAACTCCTTGCGCAGCTCAGCCACCTGCTGGCGAATGCGTTCCAGCTCCGCGTCAGCCTCTTCGTCGCCAGCGAGCCGTCGCAGTTCCTCGACGTCCTTCTCAAGGCGTTCGATTTCGCTCTGGCGATCCACCTGGGCTGCCGTGCTTTTTGTCTTGTCCTTGGACTTCATTACATCACCAGATCGACCGACTGGTCGCCCATACATTCCCTGATTGCGGAGATGAGTTCCGGGCACGTCCGGACGCGCTTCTCGGCCTGCAGCGTTGCTGTCGTTCCGTCCGAAGCAAAAAGATCGAGCGACACGGGACTCGATCCTCGATACGAAGCCAGTACCTCTTCCAGGCGATCGAGCAACTCATCGTTCAATTCATCCAGCTTCACGCGAATCCGGAGGCTGGATGCCGGACGTTCGGCGAGCTCTCCCAGCCGCGCTGCTTCTTGCAAAGACAGCCGCGTACCAGCCTCCTCGACCTGCACGCGCGCTTTAAGCAGAAGAGGTGCTCCCGCTTTGAGAATCTGCTCCAGTCGCGCAAAACTCTCTGGAAAGGCAAGCAATTCCTGGACACCGGTCATGTCTTGGATCGTAAGAATAGCCCAGCGTGCGCCCTTCTTGGAACGCATCGGGCGCGTGCCGACAATGAGCGCTGCAACTGTGATCTCCTTGCCGTTTCGTTGGCCTTCGACTTGGTCGAGAGCAGTGCATTTCATTTCCTGCAATCGGGAGGCGTACTTAGCGAGCGGGTGCCCGGATACATAAAAGCCGAGCATCGCGTATTCACTCGCCAGGCGCTCTGCCTCGCCCCAGGGCTCGGCATCTCGCAATTCGAATAGCACCGGTGCGGGAGCCGCGGCTGTGCCAAACAAGCCATGTTGTCCCGATTCTCGAGTGCGCGAGGCGCGCTGGACGGCCGCCAGCGCCTCGTCCACGGATGCCAGCATCGATTCTCGCGGTCCGAGTGAGTCTAGTGCGCCGGATTTGATCAGGCTTTCGAACACACGCTTGTTCAAATACCGAGCTTCGATGCGCTCGCACAAGTCATACAATGAAGTGAATTCCCCCGCGCTTAACCGCGAATCGCGGATGGCTTTCGCGGTGTTTTCACCAACATTCTTAATGGCCGCCAGGCCGAAGCGGATAGACTCTCCAATCGGCGTGAAATAAAGATCGCTTTCGTTGACGTCAGGAGGCAATATGGAAATGCTCATGCCCCGCGCTTCATTAATGTACTTCACCGCCTTCTCCGCATTCCCCGTTTCGGAAGTCAGAAGCGCAGCCATGAATTCCACTGGGTAATGCGTCTTCAAATAGGCGGTCTGGTACGCAAGCAGTGCGTAGGCACAAGAATGGGATTTGTTAAACCCATAGCCGGCGAACTCCTCCATCAAATTGAAAATTCGCTCGGCTTTCTTCTCCGGAACTTTATTCGCCAGGCATCCCGCAATGAACTTCGCCCGCTGCGCCGCCATCTCCTCTTTCTTCTTCTTGCCCATGGCGCGTCGCAGAATATCGGCTTCGCCGAGAGAAAAACTTGCGAGCAGGTTTGCGATCTGCATCACCTGCTCCTGGTACAGGATGACGCCGTACGTTTCCTCGAGAATGCCCTTAAGTTGCGGAAGTTCGTAATTGACCTTGGTCTTTCCCGTCTTGCGGTTGATGAAATCATCGATCATTCCGCCCTGAATCGGCCCTGGGCGATATAGCGCGTTCAGTGCAGTAAGATCTTCAATGCGCGAGGGTTGGTAGCGGCGCAATATATCTCGCATGCCGTGCGATTCAAACTGGAAAATGGCCGTTGTATCAGCCCGTGCGAAGAGTTTGTAGGTTTCAGAGTCATCCAGGGTCAGATTGTCGATATCGACCTTCACGCCGCGATTCTTTTCTATCATTCGCACCGTGTCTTGCAGGACCGTAAGAGTCGTCAGCCCGAGGAAATCCATCTTCAACAGGCCGACGCGCTCCAGCGCGTTCATGTCGTACTGCGTTGTGATTTCATCCCGGTTCGTCTTGTAAACCGGCACAATGTCGGTCAACGGCCGCGGGGAAATAACTACGCCGGCCGCGTGCGTCGAAGCATGACGCGCCAGGCCTTCGAGCCGAAGAGCTACGCTCATCAAATCCTTCAATTTTTCGTCGCTGTTTATCGCTGCCTTGAGCAGAGGCGCCTCTGCCAGAGCGGTTTCCAGGTCGATGCCGAGTGTCGTAGGTATCAGCTTTGCCAGCCGGTCAACCTCCCCGTAGGGGATATCCATCGCGCGGCCAACGTCCTTGACTGCGGCTTTCGCCGCCATCGTGCCAAAAGTGATGATCTGGGCGACATTTTCCCGCCCGTATTTCTGCGTAACGTACTCGATCACTTCTCCGCGTCGCCGCATGCAGAAATCGATGTCGATATCCGGCAAGGAAACTCGCTCCGGGTTCAGGAAACGTTCGAAGAGCAAGTTGTACTGCAAGGGATCCACATCCGTGATGCGCATCGCGTAGCTGACAAGACTGCCCGCCGCGGACCCTCGTCCCGGACCTACGGGTACGTCCTGCGCGCGTGCATAGTGAATGAAATCCCAAACGATCAAGAAATACCCCTCGTAGCGCATCTTCTTGATCATTTCAATTTCAGATGTCAACCTCCGCTCGTACTCCGCCAGCGAGTTGTTCAAAAGGCCTTTCTGCGCCAGCCGCTCCAGGTACGGCGCCCGAGTGGCAAACCCTTCGCGCACCACCTTCTCAAAATAGCTCCCCGCGGTGTGGCCTTCGGGAACCTTGAATTCCGGAAACGGATTCGGAATGCGCTCAATTTTGACGTTGCAGCGCGCCGCGATATCCACCGTGCGGCTGAGCGCATCCGGCAACTCGCCAAACACCTTGGTCATCTCCGCCGCCGTCTTGAAATAGAACTGGTCGGTGGCAAACTTCATACGATGCGTGTCGCTCATCGTTTTTCCGGTTTGGATGCAGAGCAGGACCTCCTGCGCATGGGCGTCGCCGTGATGCAGATAGTGGCAGTCGTTCGTGGCGACAAGTGGAATCCCGGTTTCTTTGGAAAGACGCACGAGCTCGCGATTCACGCCCTGCTCGATCTCGAGTCCCTGATCCTGAATCTCCAAAAAGAAATTGCCTTTGCCGAACACGTCGCGCAGCCTGTAGGCGTTTTCGCGGGCCTGGTCATACTTCTCATCCACGACCGCTTCGGTCACGGCACCCCGCAAACATGCGGAAAGGGCAATTAACCCCTTACTGTGCTTCGCGAGAAGGTCGTAGTCGATCCTCGGCTTGTAGTAGAAACCCTCAAGAAACCCTGAGGAAACCAGCTTGATTAGATTGTGGTAGCCCTCGAGCGATTCGCAGAGGAGCACCAGATGGTTGCTCCCGCGCATGCCCGTTTCTGTCTCCCCGCGGTCTTGTCCACTCGTTCCGTTTGTTTTCTCTCCGCGGTCGTGGCGGCTGCCTTTGGCAACGTAAACTTCGCATCCGATAATAGGCTTGACGTCGCGCTTGCTGGCTTCATTAAAGAAATTTGCTGCGGCGAAAAGATTTCCGTGGTCCGTAACGGCCACCGCGGGCATCTTCTGCCGCGACGCTTCGTCGAGCAGCTCCGAAGTTTCGCACGCCCCGTCGAGCAGACTGAAATCCGTATGAACGTGGAGATGAACAAACTGCGGCTGACCCATGGATCTCGATTCTAGAACTGTCGCGCGGGAATTGCGAATGACATTCTCACAATTTCACAGGCGCGCCTTCCCCGTCCCGTCCTTACTTCCTGCCGCTTCTCTTCTTGCCCGCCGCAGCGTGCTTCGCTTGCTCGTGGGCCGCTTTATGCTTCGCAGCTTGTTTCAGCATCACTGGATGGTTTTTGTGCGATGGTGCATGTCCAGCTTTCACTGCAGGAGCTTTTTCTGTGGCCGCCGCGCTGCCAGTGGATGCCGGACGCTTCTCCCCTGCCTTCGTGGCCTTTTTTTCTTTTTCCTTCTTTTTAGGCTGCTCCTTGATCCCAGACAGTTTTCGAAGGATCTTCTGCCGTTCTTCCGGAGTTTTTCCGCGCCCCGTAAGCTGCATGCCGAAAACTTGTTCGACGATCGCGTCAAACTTCGCCCCGCGCGCATAACCCAAGGCTTCCAGCTCATTCGCAACCATGGGTAGCGAGCTCCGGATCGGCCGCCACTTGTGCAGGTACGCGCGGATTTTCGAGAGCGCAGCCGAGTTGCTGGATTCCGCGAGCAGGTACGCAATCCGCTCCACTGGCAACTTCTCCAGAAACTTGTAAGAATCTACTGGCGCGTTCAACTTGCGCCCAACCAATTCCTTCTGGTCCGCAAGCACTTCTTTCTCAAAACTCAATATCGCGTCCGCTTCAGCCGCCCGGAATCCCGCTTTAGAAAGGACGTTGCTTTGCTCCCGCTCTTTCAGCCGCCCCAGAATTGCCAGCATCATAGGCGTTGCCAGTTTGGGGCGAACTCCGGCCGTAAACAAATCCTCGCGGATTTTCATCAAGCGCGAGATCGCGTCGTAGTCCGGATGTCGTTTTGCAAGCAGCGGATGAATCGCTTCGAGCAAATCGTGCTCCTCCCAGGCCTTCAACACAACGGCCGGGCGCTCCTCGCGAGCCGCAGCCCGCAATTCCGCACCCGCGTCCTCCGGCGCAATGGTGTGTTGCAATTCGCGCTCGATCGCCAAGTCAAACCATTCCTGGGTCCGAGCTTCGATCTTGAAGCCCATCCGCGCGGCAAAGCGCAGAACCCGAAGCAGTCGCGCGGGTTGGTTTGTAAAGCTGTGAATGGTCAGCGCGCGCACCTCTGCGCGTTCGATGTCGGAAAGTCCATTCGTCGGGTCCAGAAGCAGGCCCCGCGAAGCTGGATTCAGCGAAATGGCAATCGAGTTCAGGGAGAAGTCCCGGCGCCGCAAGTCCTCCATGATCGTGGACCATCGGATTTCCGGCCGCGTCCCGGGGCGCACATAGTGGTCGTCGCGCGCCGCTGATATGCTTCCGTCGCAGTCTCCCGCAAAGAGGATTTCTACCTGCCGGAGCTTTTCATCCTCGGAGAGGATCTTAGCGCCGCCTTTCTCCAGCTCACGGGCGATCTTGGAGGGGTTCCCTTCCACGGTAAAATCAAGGTCGCGCAGTGAAGCCCCCGTGACGAGGTCGCGGACCGTTCCACCAGTCAGATACACATTGAATCCCAACGCCGCAGAGAGTTCCTGCACGCGCATCATGGCTGCCCGCTGCTCCGGAGACAACCGGCTTTCCAACAGAAACATATAATCTGGCATTGCACTCCTTCACGTTCTGGATGCCCGCGCTGACTGCCGCGGTGGCAACCGCAATAAAGGCCCAGGGCCTCCGCGCATCAAGCGCGCGGGTGATGCGCCTTGTAAATCTGTTTCAAACGCTCTTCCACTACGTGTGTATAGATTTGGGTCGTGGAAATGTCTGCATGGCCAAGCATGAGCTGTACCGAGCGGAGGTCTGCACCGCGCTCCAGCAAGTGCGTCGCAAAGCTGTGGCGCAACATGTGCGGCGTCAGCGCAACGCGCAAGCCCGCGCGTCTACCGTACGCCGAAAGGATTTTCCACACCCCCACCCTGCTGAGCGATCCGCCCCGCCGATTCACGAACAACGCCTGACTCGAGACACCTTTTCCCAAAAGTTTTGGCCGCCCATCGCGCAGATATTTTTCCACCATGCCCAGAGCTTTGCGCCCGGCCGGAACGATGCGTTCCTTGTCCCCTTTGCCGATGCAGCGAATGCAACCCACTTTGCTGTCCAGGTCCGTGACGCGCAACCCAATCAACTCCGAGACGCGCAACCCCGTCGAATAAAGTACCTCCAGCATGGCTCGGTCTCGCAATCCAAGAGCGGTCTTAGCATCCGGTTCGGTTAGCAATCGTTCCACTTCTTCGAGCCTTAGATAGCCCGGCAACGTTCGCCGAATCTTGGGGGACTCCAGATTCATCGACGGATCTGTGGCAATAAGTTCCTGGACCTGCGCGAACCGGAAAAAATTTCGAAGGGTTACCAGGTGCCGCGCAACAGTCCGGCTCTCCAGCTTTTCGCGGTAAAGGCTCGCGAGAAAATCCACCAGGTCGTCGCGCTTCACCCCTTCAAGCCCGAGTTTGCGCTTTTGAGCGAACACATTAAATTTCGCCAGATCGCGCTGATAGGCCGCGACCGTATTCGCGGATAACCCCTTTTCCACCTTCACATGGGTCAAAAACTGCGGTATCGCAGGCGTAATGTCCATCAGAGCTCCGCGTAACCATCTCCGGCGCTCGCTCGCCGTCGTGTGGCAATGCCGTAAACCTCGTGGATTTCGTGACACCGGAAAAGCCATGCGAGGCCCAAATATAGAGCCGTCGCCCCGGCGATAAGTCCCGAAAACACGAGAAGCTGCACGAGAAACCGCGAGTGCACTGTAAACGCCGTATAGTAATTCCCAAACCAGCACGCCACTCCCATGAGGCTTGCACACAGCGAAATCTTTGCGAAAGAGCGCAACACTTCCATCGTTCCCATAGTCCCGTGCCGCAGCCGGAAAATAATGAACAGCGCGAAAAAATCAAAAAAACTGGCGATCGCGGTTGCCAAGGCCGGACCGCCGTTCTGCACGCGTTTGAAAAAGAATTCAAGAAACACAATATTCAGAACGATGTTGATGATCAGCGAGATGGAAGCCACAATGACAGGCGTCTTTGTATCCGAAGTGGAATAGAACGCGGGCACGACCAGCTTAACCGTGGCGAGCGCCGGCAACCCGATCGCGTAATACAGCAGCGCCCTGGCCGTTAATCGCGTCGATTCCGCTACGAACTGGCCGTGTTGGAAAAGTACGCGAATGATCGGCTCACGCAGAATCATGAGGCCCAGAGCTGCGGGCACCGTAATGAAGGCCACGATGCGCACGGAAAACGCCAGTGTCTTCTTGAGCGATTCGTAATCCTTCGCCGCTGCCTGGTGAGACATCATCGGCAGGATCGCCGTCGCCACAGCAATCGCGTAGCCTCCAAGGACGAGCTCCATCACGCGGTCCGCGACATACAGCGCCGCCAGGCTCCCTTCTGGCATAAGGCTGGCCGTCGCAAAACGCGTATCTATAAATAGATTGATCTGCCCGATACCGATACCGAACAACCGCGGAATCATCAGGCGTGCTACGTTCTTGATCCCAGGATGCGAGAACGAAATCCCAAAATTGAATTTCATTCCCTTCTGCACGAGGAGCGGGACTTGCATGAGGAATTGCAACACGCCACCCACCAGGATCCCCACGACTATAGCCGTGGCGGGGTCCTTGAAGTGCTTTCGAACCACCGCGAATGTAAATAGAATTGTCGCCAAGTTCAGCACAACGGGAGTCGCGGCGGGTAGGCCAAACAGATGAAAACAGTTCAAAATCCCCATCGCTAGCGCAGCCAGCGAGATGAAAAAGAGATACGGAAACACGATTCGGTTCAGCTCGATCGCCTGGGCCCCAGCAATGTTGCTTCCCGCGAACAAATGCACGACCGCCGGCGAAAATACCATTCCCAGGACCGTGATTACAGCGACTACCAGAGCAAGCGTCCAGAAAAGACGGTTCGCGAATTCCCAGACCTCTTCTTTTGACTTCTCGCTCATGTAAGTTGTAAATACCGGGATGAACGACGCGGTCATAGACCCCTCGGCGACCAGTCGCCGGAACAGGTTCGGTATGCGGTAGGCAAGCACGTAGGCGTCCGCCGCCGGAGACGTTCCAAGTAGGGTGGTAATACGCTGGTCGCGCACATAGCCAAGAACACGACTCACTATGGTTACCAGGGAGATGATCGAGGCCGATTTGAGGATATGCTTTTTATCGGTCAACGGCCGGCGCTCCGGGGCCTAACCCTAATGAAAACAATAGGTTGACAGGAAAAACGCGCTTAACATAACATACATCTTGATAATTCGCAAATTTGGCCATTCCAGGTTCTTACAAGCTGATTCCTTTGAAAAACCGAGCCCCAGCCTCTACCCACAAGAAGGTCGTCCTTGTACTTGCTGACAAGAAACCTCTCCGTGGCTATCTGAATCCCACGCGACTCGGTCAAGCCGATCCCATCGACCTGCTCACCCCGGATGGCGAGCACCAGGAGATCCCCTTGGCCAGGGTGCGCTCCATTTATTTTGTCCGAGACTTCGCCGACGATTTTGAGCCTGAACGAAAGGCCTTTCTCAGCCGTCCCAAGCTGGATGGACTCTGGGTCCGGCTGCGTTATAGCGACGGCGACACGATTGAAGGCGTGGTCCCCAACGACCTCCTCTCCCTGCTCGACAACGGCATTCAGATCACTCCACCTGATCTGAATTCTTCAACCGACCGCATATTTATCCCGCGTTCCGCCCTCACCGAACTGACCGTGCTTGGCGTCGTTGGGATCGCCCGTCGCAAACCCGCCGCCGCGACTGCCGTATCGCAACCCCGGCTGTTCAACGAATAACGCAGCCCGGCTGTACTTCCCTCGTGGCGCTGTGCGAGACTCGCACCAAGCTGTAAGGAGCCGTCTTTATGTCCATGAAACTTTCCGACATTGCCCAGAAGCTCGGTTGCCGTCTTGATGGCCCCGGTGAGGTCTCCATCCACGGCATTTCCGGTATAGAACATGCCGAGCCAGGCCAAGTCACGTTTCTCGCCAACCGCCGCTACTTCCCCTTGCTGAAGACCACACGCGCCTCGGCCGTGCTGGTTGAAGAAGGCATCAACATCGAACGCGATGCCAGCTTGCCCCGCCTTACCGCGTTGCGCACGGCGAATCCATATCTCGCGTTCGCCCACGCCATCGAACTTTTCTATCAAGCTCCACGGTACGAGCCAGGACTCCATCCCTCGGCCATTATCTCTAAATCATCCAAAATCGGGGCAGGCGCGCATATCGGACCCTATTGCGTTGTCGGCGAAAATGTCGAAATCGGCCGCAACGCTGTCCTGCACAGTTTCGTCGCCATCTATCAGGGCGCGCAAATTGGCGATGATTTTTTCGCTCACTCTCACGCCGTGGTTCGCGAATTTTGCCGTGTCGGAAACCGCGTCATTCTTCAGAACGGAGCCATCATCGGGGGCGATGGCCTTGGGTTTGCCAAGCAGAAAGACGGAACCTGGTACAAGATGCAGCAGTCAGGCCCCGCCGTTCTCGAGGACGACGTCGAAGTGCAGGCCAACGCCTGCGTCGACCGCGCCACCGTTGGAGAAACACGCATCGGCCGCGGCACTAAGTTGGACGACCTTGTCATTGTTGGCCACGCATCGCGCGTTGGTGCCAACACCATGCTTTGCGGCCAGGTTGGCCTCGCGGGATCAACCAAAGTTGGCGATGGCTGCATTCTCGCCGGCCAGGTTGGCACGGCCGGGCATCTCCTCATTGGCGACGGCTCCGTCATTACTGCAAAAAGTGGCGTGCCGAGCGACGTCCCGGCTCGCTCCATGTTTTCCGGCTATCCCGCCGTCGACAATCGCCAATGGCTCAAGACCGTCGCCGCTCTCAATCGACTGCCCGAACTCCAGAAGCGCGTGCGCGAACTGGAGGCCGAGATGGAACGCCTGGGCGGTCGCCCGCGCTCCTCGGGCTCGCGATAGTTCTTAGGCAGCCCCGCGAAAACCGAGCGGTCGTTGATCCGGCGGCAACCCCGCGGCCATTGCATCGTGCACGACCTGGTTCAGAACGTCGCGCTCCTCCCACGTGTACTTCGAGGCATCGATCGGCTCAAGAAACTCCACGAGTATCTCTCCGGGATGTATCACCATCGAGCGTTTGGCCATCACCCGCTGCGCTCCGGAACAAAGCACGGGCACGATAGGAACCGCCGCTTTAATCCCAAGCACGACGGCGCCCTTCTTGAAATCCTGCAGCCTCCCGTCAGGGCTCCGTGTCCCTTCCGGGTAAATGAGAAACGACTGGCCTCCGCGCATGGCCTCCGCAGCTTTTTCAACGCTGGCGATTGCGGATTCCCTGTCACTCCGATTGACAGGTATAAAGTGCGCCAGCGCAAACGCCTGACCCACTATCGGCCATTTAAAAAGAGACTCTTTCAACAGAACTGCGATGCGTCTCGGAATGGCCCCAACCACCGCGGGCGCATCCGCGGAACTTGTATGGTTCGCCACGAATAGGCAAACTCCGCGCGGAATTCTCTCCTTCCCCGTTACACGGACTCTCACCCCCGCGGCGCTCACAAAAAACATCACGCCTTTCAGGCCCGCCCAATATAGTGGATCGATGTGGCGTGTAATTAATGTGTAGAGCAGCAGCGGTGGCCCGAGTATCAGGATGTACAGCGAGAGGAAAACGGAGATAAAGACCATTCTAAGCATGCAGTACGCAGAACTCTCTAGAATCCTCAGTTGCAGGTCAAGTAGAACCCTGAATTCATTCGTCGGTTAGCGCACTGTCGCTGCTTGCGTAACACCGTGGAGTATACCCTCCCGGATACGCCGCGCTTTCCCTCCCGCGTGAGAGTCTTCCGAGATTTGAAAGAGCAGTTCTTTTTGCTCACCCAGCCTGAACTCGAGTGTCTGCTCTTTTTCCTCTCTGCGGACGCGCACCCTCACAGTCTCTCCTGCCTGCCGTTCACGCACCCAACGCCCCAGAGACCGAGGCATGTCTCCGCCGTTCCAACTCACAAGGACGTCTCCACTCCGCAGCCCGGCCTCCGCCGCGGGACTACGGTCCTCCACCGTGCGCACTGTCATCGTGCCGCCCGATTCGCGTTCCACAGAAAAACCAAGCACGGCGCGCTTGTGCTCCGTTGTTCGCAGCTCAAGCCCGGCCAGCGCAAGTACTTGCTGGTATGGCAGGGGATCCGACGCCGCAACATAATTCCGAAAAAACTCTTCGAACGATCCGCCGGCAACCTTCTCTGCCTCCAGGCGGACGTCCAAACTGTCCCGGTATGTTTTTCCTTGCTTTGCGAAATCCGTATTCATCCCCCGCAGCACATCGTCGAGGCTTTTTTGATTGTCCGTGCGGTCGCGAATCACTATGTCGAGCAAGTCTCCCAACAACTGTCCTTTGGTGTAGTACGAAACGCTGTAATCCGGGCCGTCATAAAGCGGATATTTTTCCAGCCAGGCATCCAGACTCGATTCCTCCGCGCTCTGCCACCGGTTCGCTGGCCGCGACTCCAATTCGGTAATCTGTTCTCCCAGGTCTTCGTAGAACCGCTCTTTACTCCAAATCCCGCTGCGCACCAGTGTGTAGGCGCCATACGTGCTTGTTACGCCTTCCGCGAACCACAGGGCGCGCGTGTATTGTTCCTTCGTGTAGTCCACCGGCTCCAGCGAAGCGGGCCGGATCCGTTTGACATTCCACAAATGAAAGAATTCGTGCGCTGCTACTCCTGGCAGATACTCATCCGATGGGATTCCAATCGCCGTCGAATTCGCATGCTCCATCCCGCCGCCGCCCGCGCCTTTCCCAATATGCAATATGAAAACGTAATGCTCGAATGGCGCCCCCTCCATCAAATTTAGCTCGTAATTGCAAATTCGGCTCAAGTCGCCTTCAATCTTCTTCTGGCTCCAATTGTCTCCATGGACCAGTACTCGGATGTCCGCTGATACTCCCGCCAGGCTGAATTCCTTAAAATTCCCCACTTCAATGGGCGCATCTGCAAGTGCATCGTAGTTTTTCGCGTCGAAGAAGAAATTTCGCGCTCCTCCCGTGGACTCCAACCCTGTAATCCCGGAACTGGCTGCATTCCAGGCACCAGGGACATCTGGAAAACTAAGATGAACATCCTCGCTCCGGCGTTCCGGCACATAGAAGAGAATCATCGCTGGATTTAGGAAAGCATGATCGGCGTTTAATTGGGTTGCAAACGGGCCAACTTCATCCCAATAGCTCGTATAGAGAACCGTAATAGTTCCATGGCCGGTAATGCGCCACGTTTGCTTGTCCACTTTTTCAATCGGCGCCTTTATAGAGTCCGCAAAGGCCTCCACCCGCTGAATGTGGCTGGCAAAATCCCGAATCTGGTAGAGCGCATTCCATGCGGGTATCTGCACCGAGACTTCGCCGTTAGCGTCCGGAATGGTCATCGTTACATGGAAAAGGTGTTGCTCTGGATGGTTTATCGACACTTCGTACCGGATCGTCGCACAGCATTGACCCGCCCAGCTCGACGCGCACACCAGAAACGCAATCGCCGGGAACCTAGCCCGGCTTCGCCACGATTTACCTTTCACCTGGTATTTGCCTCAGAAGAAACCTGTACCGGCTTGCCGAGCTTGGCCAGCAGTTTTTCGCAAAGTCCATCGAAGCTACCGTTGGACATCACCAGCAGCACATCGCCAGCTTCTGCTTCCATCGAAACTTGTTCCGCGATCGCGTCCGCGCTCGGGAACACCCGGGCGCTCTTTCCCAATGCTCGCACACTCTCAGCCACCGCTTCTGGTTCAAGCCGATTCTCATCTCCAAGCTGTTGTGCGCGGAACACGCCAGCCAAAATAACCCGATCTGCCAAACCCAACGCCACTGGCAGCGTTTCCTCAAATACTTTCCGCCGCATCGAATTCGAGCGCGGCTCAAGAATCGCCCATAGCCGCCGGCCCGGCCAACGCGCCCGCGCAGCCTCAATCGTCGCGCGTACCGCTGTAGGGTGATGCGCAAAATCGTCCACCACTAGAACTCCGCGCACTTCCCCTTTCACATCCATGCGCCGTTTCACGCTTCGAAACGTCACAAGCGCTTTTCCCAGAATATCCGCGCCAATCCCCCGTCCGTGCGCCACAGCTATCGCCGCCATGGCGTTCAATACGTTGTGCCGCCCGCTCGCGGCCAGCACAAAGTCGCCAAATGGTTGGCCCCGGTGCGTGACTCGAAACCGCATTCCTCCGCCGTCCACCACAAGCTCACTAACCAACCAATCGTTCCCTGCGGAAAATCCGTACGTCTCCACCGGACAAAATGCTTTCTCAGCCGCCCGCCGCAAAGCCGGCCCGGACTCCGCTGTATCACCCCAAATCACAACTCGCCCACGCCGCGGCACGAGATTCACTAGTCTTCGGAACGCTAGCTCATACGTCTCAAAGTCCCGGTAAATGTCCGCGTGGTCGTACTCCAGCGAAGTGACGATCAAATCATCCGGATGGTAATGGAAAAACTTTGGCCCACGATCCCAAAACGCCGTCTCGTACTCATCTCCCTCAAGAATAAATTCCTCGCCGCCGCCCAGCCCGTAGCTTTTGCCAAAATTCTCGGCGACGCCGCCCACCAGAAAATTCGGCCGCTTGCCCGCCGTATGGAAAATCCAGGCCAGCATCGCCGTCGTCGTCGTCTTGCCGTGCGTGCCGCTCACTACGATCGAGTGCCGTCCCGGCAAAAACACTTCTTCAAGAATCTCAGGCATCGAGCGATACGGAATTTTGCGGTCGAGGACCTCTTCCAGCTCAGGATTCCCGCGCGCAATAATATTCCCCACCACCACCATGTCTGGCGCGGGGTTCATGTGAGCCGCATCAAATGTGTGGAAAAACGAAATCCCCAGCTTCTCCAGCAGCGTGGAGGCCGGAGGATATACACCCGAATCCGATCCCGTCACGCGATACCTATGCTCGCGAAGCATCCCCGCAAGCGGCGCCATCGCCGAGCCCCCAATCCCAATCACGTGAACATGCTTGGCGTCACTCACGGCACTACCGCCGGCTCAAGAATCTCCAGCTCCCCTTCTCCTTGCGCCCTTAAACGTGCCTTTACGCCTAACGGTACAGTCAACATCGGCCGCGGTGTATGTCCGACCGCTGCGCCATAAACAATCGGCACTCCTAACGCACCGAGAATTCGCAAGCATACGTCTCGTACGGTCTCTCCTCCCATTCCAGGCGCATCGCATTCCGGGAATTCCCCGAGCATGAGACCGCAAACCCCATCAAATTTTCCCGCCTGCTTTAAGTGCATCAGCGCTCGATCCACTTGCCACGGCTTCATTCCACGGTCCTCAAGCAGCAAAATCGCCCCGCGGGTCTCCAATTCCCACGGTGTCCCCAGCGTCGTCTCGACCAGCGTCATACACCCGCCAAGAATTCGACCTTCGACTTCTCCTCCAGCCAGCGTCTCGCCTCGCAACTTCAACGTCCAGCTGCTTTCCGTTTCTCCAACCGCGCAAAGCAGCGATTCCTTGTCATAGCCCTTCAAAGCGCCGGCGCCCGCATCCAATCCAGCTGCCAGCATCGGGCCGTAGAATCCGACCCACGCATAGCGCTTCCATAAATATGCCTGCAATGACGTCAAATCGCTGTAGCCCAAAATCACTTTCGGCGCATCGGGGTGAGGCACCTCAAGATTGTCGAGAATATAGTTCGAACCATATCCTCCGCGAATCGCCACTAGCGCATCCACATCGCGCCGTTCCAGTTCGCTCAAGAACTCATTCCGTCGGTCTGCCGTGGCCCCCGCGAAGTAACCCGCCGGCGAAAGAGGTGTCGCATCGGCCACTTGAAAACCAGCTCTCCGCAATTCCTCGGCGCCCGCCACAACCTTTGCAAACTCTGCCGGCGATGCCGGCGCAAATGGCGCCAAAATACTTCGTGAATTCAACGCACGCGGCTTTCGCACTTCCATTTCCACCGCTGGTGCATCCAAACTGCTGGTCCTCACGCTCATCCGTTCTGCCGCTCCACGGGCAGCATTTCGCATCGGACGCCCGGCCTGCAGAGCGCCTCAAGTATCTTCTCCTGCTGACGAACGCTGACATCCGCATCAAATTGGATCAGATTTTTATCGCCGGCCAGTGACATGTGGAAATTATCAATCCCCACCTTCAGCTCTGAAAAAACGCGGTGCACCTCCGAAACCATGTTTTCAGCGTTATCCACAGAAATGCGGAAAAACATATACCGTGGTTTCAAATTGAGCCAATCCTCGACGTAGAAGAGGAAAACCAAGGCGCACAACACCATGACGCAGGCGGTCCCGGAAACCGAATACAAGCCTCCGCCAGCGGCCATGCCCATCGCCGCCACTGCAAAAATCGTCGCGGCAGTCGTCAATCCAGTGACGCTGCCTTTCTCGCGAAGGATCACCCCAGCCCCAAGAAATCCGATCCCCTGCACGATATTCGACGCAATTCGAGTTGTGCTCGTGTCCCCCGTGCGTCGCGCGATCTCCACGGAAACGATCGTGAAAAGCGCCGCGCCCAGAGAAACGCAAACCCCCGTTCGCATCCCGGAAGGACGTCTGCGAATACTGCGTTCGAGGCCGATGATTGCGCCGAGCAGTGCGGCCCAAGCCAGCCGCGCGACGATAGTACTCAAGGGCAGCATGTTCCCCTGCATTTCCCAAGCTATGGCAGGATTCTACACACTACAATTTGAATTGCGTCAATTTCGCGAAGTGCCGTGCCCTGGCGTGTATCTCGCTCCTCTTCAGGACGCGCAGCCGGTCCAAGCCGAACCGCTCCACCGTAAAGCTCCCTAGCACCGAACCATAGACCATCGCCTTGCGCAGTGTGGCGTCGCTCAGATCTTTGGCCCCCGCCAGATATCCCATAAAGCCGCCTGCGAAGCTGTCCCCAGCTCCCGTGGGGTCATGCGGCTCCTCCAGCGGGAACGCCGGCACGCAAAACACACCGTGCTTGTCCACCATCATCGCCCCGTGTTCGCCACGCTTCACAACCAGCGTCGACGGCCCCATCTTGAAAATATGCTTGGCCGCGCGCATCAGGTTGTGTTCGTTCGAAAGCTGCCGTGTCTCCGAATCGTTGATCATCAGAATATCTACGTGCCGCAGCGTTTCGCGCAACTCGCCGTTCGAACGTTCAATCCAGTAATTCATGGTGTCCAGCGCGGCAAGCTTCGGCCTGCCCTTCACTTGCTTCAAAACGTCCCGCTGCAAATCAGGTGCAATGTTCGCCAGAAAAACGTATTTCGAAGATCTGTACTTCTCCGGAAGCCGCGGCTTGAAACCCGCAAAAACATTCAAATCCGTCGCCAGCGTTACCCGCTCGTTCAGGTTTTCCGAGTACCGCCCCGCCCAAAAAAACGTCTTCCCCGCCGCTCGCTCCAATCCTTCCGTATCGATATGTCGCCCGCGAAACACGGCCTCGTCCTTCGCCGTAAAATCCTCGCCCACGATGGCCACGAGACTTACAGGCGCAAAAAAACTCGCCGCAACGGCGAAATACGTCGCCGCGCCACCCAGTGTCCAGTCCACCTTTCCGTAGGGACTTTCAAGCGCATCAAACGCTACCGAACCCACAACCAGTAGAGACACAGGCTTCTCCTAGGAAATGTACTTGCCAATGATCGCACTGAGCTTCTTCTTCGTGGCTTTTGGCACTAATTTCATGTCAGTCACCAATGCGTGCTTCAGCGCCGCGCCGCACTTGCAATTCCGTTCCTCCGGTATCGCGCGCACCGCTTCGCGCAAAACGTGTTGGGCATTCTCCGCATTCTGCACAAGCGTCGCCATGATCTGCGATGCCGTCACCGATTCATGCTCCGGATGCCAGCAATCAAAATCCGTGATCATGGCCATGGTCGCGTAACAAATCTCCGCTTCGCGAGCCAGCTTCGCTTCCGTCACGTTGGTCATGCCAATCACTTCGAAGCGCAACTGCCTGTGCATGTTCGCTTCCGCGAGTGTCGAAAACTGCGGCCCCTCGATGCACACATACGTCCCGCGCCGGTGCACCCTCACTCCGCAGTGCACGCTTGCATCGGCCAGCACACTAGACATCTGCCCGCACGTCGGTTTATCGAATCCCACGTGTGCCACGAGTCCTTCTCCAAAAAAAGTCGAAACGCGGTTCTTTGTCCGGTCCACAAATTGATCCGCAACCAAAAACTCCCCTGGCCGCAATTCCTCCATCAACGACCCTACCGCGCTGACGGAAATGATCCTCTCCACCCCCAACAATTTCATCGCGTACACGTTTGCCCGAAAATTAATCTCACCCGGCAGTATCCGGTGACCCCGCCCATGCCGCGCCAGAAACGCCACCCGCTTCCCTTCTAACACCCCTAGCACTATCGCATCCGACGGCTCCCCAAACGGCGTCTTCACATGAACTTCACGCGTCTTCGTCAAACCGCTCATTGAATACAATCCGCTGCCGCCGATAATCCCAATTTCTGCCTGCGTGTTTGCGCGCTTCGCTTTCCCCGCTTTAACAGCTGCCATTCTCTTGTCTCCGTGAAATCAACTGTTCAGGTCCACAGGTTCGCAAATGATTTTCCCGTCGTGCTCGTGCAATGTCCCTGCGGGAAAATCTGGGTCATGTCCAAACGCCGCAATCCATCCGTTCCGCGCGATCTCGCCAATCCACTTTCGTTTTGTCTCCAGGGTCGTCAACGGGTATAGATCGTACGCAATGATCCATGGCAGCGGCAAATGGTGCCGCGTCGGAATCAAATCCGCCACCAGCATCAACTTCTTTCCTCCGCCCGTGATCTGCACACCCTGAATCTGTAAATTGTGCCCCGGAATCTTCACCACCGAAATCCCCGGCAAGATCTCGCGGTCGCCGTCCACAAACTGCCACTGCCCCGCCTCCGTGATTGGCACAAAATCAGCCGCGTAATAGCTCGCCCGGTCCCGTTCCGTCGGATGCATCGCGTGATCCAACTCCGCCCGCTGCACCACGTACTTGGCATTCGGAAATGTCGGCCTGAGCCGTCCATCCACCAGTTTCGTATTCCCGCCGGCGTGATCAAAATGCAGGTGCGTGTTGATAACCAGATCGATCTCTTCCGGCCTCACTCCCGCCTTTGCCAGTGAGTCCGTGTAAGGATCGCCCTCCGCAAAACCATAAATATTGCGCAGCTTCGCATCCCACTTCGTCCCGTTGCCCGTCTCCACCAAAATATTCTTCCCGCCAGCACGTACCAGCAGCGAGTTCGCTGCCAACGGTATCCGGTTCCGCTCGTCCGCGGGCATCTTCTTTTCCCACAGAGGTTTTGGCACCACGCCAAACATCGACCCGCCATCCAGCCAGAATATGCCTCCGTGAATGTGCCGAACCTCGATTTCCCCCAGGTGCATTCCCCCCGCCTTAGACAGCAACCCCGCTCTTCGCCAGCAACTCGTTCACCGCCGTAAACGGGTCCTTCCTCCGCTCGGCCACTTCCTTCGCCATCTCGGCCAATCGCGCTTCCCCGCCCGCGCCACCCAACACGCGCTCCACCAACCGGGACTCAATCAATCCCAACAGCCGTCGCTTCCAATGCTCCACGTGTTTCCTCTCGCGTTCCCCGCTAGCCTCAAAATGTTTTCGAAATTTTCCAATCGTTTCCGCCAGCGCCTCAATCCCCTTGCTCTCGCTAGCCACCGTTCGCACCACCGGCGGGTGCCACCCATCTCGCGGCATCACCAGAGACAGCATTGCCATCAACTGCTGCTCCAACCTGTCCGCGCCCTCGCGGTCCGCCTTATTCAAAACAAAAATATCCCCAATCTCCATCAACCCGGCCTTCATGTTCTGGATGTCGTCGCCCATCCCCGGCACCAGCACCACCAAAACGCAATCCGCCAGCCGCACAATATCAATCTCGTCTTGCCCCACTCCGACCGTCTCGATCAGCACCTCTTGCTTTCCCGCCGCATCCAGCAACAGCGCCACTTCCGCCGTCGCTCGCGCCAACCCTCCCATAAACCCGCGCGTTGCCATCGACCGAATGAACATCCCGTGATCGCTAGCATGGCTCTGCATCCGAATCCGGTCCCCAAGGATCGCTCCACCCGTATACGGGCTAGTCGGGTCCACCGCAATCACGCCGACTTGCTCTTCATGTTTCCGGTAATAAGCCGCGAGCCGGTCCACCAAAGTGCTCTTCCCCGTGCCCGGCGCCCCCGTGACTCCAGTCAGATACGCCTGTCCCGTTTGCGCAAAAAGTCGCTGCAACAACTCTTCCGCCTCCGCCTGATGATTCTCAATCGCCGTTATCGCCCGCGAAATCGCCCGCACATCTCCCGCGCGCACCAATTCCGCCCACTTCTCAACAGGCAGCGTCATTTTGTCCCTGAATTGTCCGCGAATTCGCCGAAGGCTGGATGCACTTGCCTATTATCCCGATTTTTCCCTTCGACATGCACTCCAAAACGCATGGACGCGTTTAACAGCAGCTTCCGCACCAGGAGGGCTCTTCACCAGTCACGAGTCACCAGTCAAGAGTCACTTTTTCCCAAGCAATTGCCGCGCAATCACCAGCTTCTGAATTTCGCTAGTCCCCTCGCCAATCGTGCACAACTTCACGTCGCGGTAAAACTTCTCCGCCGGATAATCCTTAATAAATCCATAACCCCCGTGCACCTGCACGCATTCATTCGCCACACGCACCGCCACCTCGCTGGCAAACAGTTTCGCCATGCTCGATTCGCGCGTAAACCTCACATCCTTACGGTCCGCCAACCAAGCCGCCTGATAAACAAGAAGCCGCGCCGCCTCCACTTCTGTCGCCATGTCCGCCAGCTTGAACTGAATCGCCTGAAACTCGCTGATCGCCTGCCCAAACTGCTTCCGCTGCTTCGCATAACTCACCGCCGCCTCAAGCGCACCCTGCGCCATCCCCAGCGCCAACGCGGCAATCGAAATTCGCCCGCCATCCAGAATCTTCAAACTTCCCGTAAATCCCTCACCCTCCGGCCCCAACAAATTCTCTGCCGGCACGCGGCAATCCGAAAAAATTACCTCCGAAGTGTCGCTGGCCCGCATCCCCAGCTTGTTCTCTTTCTTCCCCGGCTTAAATCCTGCCATTCCCTTTTCCAGGATGAATGCGCTGATTCCATGCGAACCCTTCGCCTTATCCGTCACCGCCATCGCCACGCAAAAATCCGCGAAGTGTCCATTCGTCGTAAATGTCTTTGCTCCGTTCAACACCCAACAATTCCCGTCGCGCCGCGCCGTTGTCCGCGTCCCGCCCGCGTCCGACCCCGCCTCCGGCTCCGTCAGCGACCAAGCCCCAATCTTCTTCCCCGACGCCAAAGGCGCTAAGTATTTCTTCTTCTGCGCCTCAGTCCCAAACTTGTAGATGTGATTGCTGCAAAGCGAGTTGTGCGCCGCCACGATCAACCCAATCGACCCATCCACCCGCGCCAACTCTTCAATCGCAATGACGTACTCGATGTACCCCAGCCCCGCCCCGCCATACTCTTCCGGAAAAATAACGCCCAGCAACCCCATCTCGCCAAGCTTCGGCATAATCTCCATCGGAAAGTGCGAAGCCTCGTCCCACTCCATCACGTGCGGCAACATTTCGCCCTGCGCAAACTCCCGCACACTCCGCCGCAACTGCTGCTGCTCCTCGCTAAAAGTGAAGTCCACGTTGTCTCCCCGCGGCTATATGCCTCGGCTATAATTCACCAAAGTTCCGCTTATGACCTATTTTACACACGGCCGATGCATTTCAGGTCTGGCTCTTCACATTCGTTTTCGTGAATTTATAGGGGCTGATGCTGCCCTAGCGGTTCCAGTCACTGCACTGACCAAGCGAGTGTCATTTCCGTTTGCGTTTCTTTGATCGCGTAGCGCGGATTCTCAGAAATTCAGGCTCGATCCAAACAACGTCCGATCGTTTTGGACGAAGCTCTACGTTTCCATACTTGTCGAATCCCCTAACCGTGTCGACCTTCCCGAGCATGCCTTTAAATAGTTTCTCAGTACCCAACTCATCCTTCAAGCCAGGCGCAAACGACATCGGCGGCATCCCGACAACCTTCACTTTGTCACCCACCCGATATCTCCTCGTGGCCATAGCTGTCTGGTCCACTTTTTTTTGCTACGACGCTCGAGCCGTCTGCGGCCGACCCACAATCTCCGCCAAAGCCGCCAGTGCCCTCTCACATCCCGCTCGATCCACATCGCAATGCGTCACAAACCGCACTGAATACTTTTCCGTATCCAAGGCCCAAATGTCCTTCTCGCGCAACAAATCGCACAACTCCACCGCGTTCTTCCCCGTTCCCTCGCAATCAAAAATCACAATATTGCTCCGCACTCTCGCCGGATCAATCTTCAATCCGCGCATCGCCGCAACTCCCTTCGCCAGCACCTGCGCATTCTCGTGATCCGCGTGCAGCCGCCCCGGCGATTCTTCCAGCGCAATCAATCCCGCCGCCGCGATCACCCCTGCCTGCCGCATCCCTCCGCCAAACATCTTCCGGTAAATCCGCGCCTTCTCAATAAACGCTCCTGACCCCGCAATCATCGATCCCACCGGCGCCGCCAGCCCTTTCGACAGACAAAACATCACCGAATCCACTTTTTTCGTCATCTGCGCGACAGTTTCGCCCAGCGCCGCTGCCGCGTTAAAAATCCGCGCCCCATCCATGTGAACTTTCAATTTCGCTTCATGCGCGTGCTCGCAAATCTCATCCACCGAAGCCGTCGGATGCAGTGTTCCGCCCGCCATGTTGTGCGTATTCTCAATGCAAATCAGCGCCGTCTGCGAGTCATAATAAATCTTCGGCCGAATCGCCGCTTCAATCTGTTTCCACGAAAGAATCCCTTCCTCGCCCCGCGCCACCCGCGGCATGCATCCGGCTATCGCCGACATCGACGCCAGCTCATACAAATTCACATGACTCTTTTCGTCGCAGATCACTTCATCGCCGTGATGAGTCCACACCTTAATCGCAATCAAATTCCCCATGCATCCGGTCGGCACAAAGAGGGCCGCCTCTTTCCCAAAAATCTCCGCCGCGCGTTTCTCCAACCGGTTCACCGTCGGGTCTTCCCCATACACATCGTCCCCGACCTCCGCCTCCGCCATCGCCCGACGCATCTCCGCCGTCGGCCGCGTAACAGTATCGCTCCGTAAGTCCACAACATTCTCCAGCGCCGTCACGCTTTCCGGATCACTACGCATCCCGCTCTTAGCAATCGTTCCGCTCACGCTTTCGCTCCTCTTGTTCTCTGCGTCCTCTGTGCTAAAAATCCTCTTCTAGTTCCACTCCGGTCTCTCAGCGCAGCAAACTCATCTCATCAATTCCACAAACACCTCATTCGAAACACTCAATCTCGCCGGAGCAAGCCGCACCACGTCCCCCTTCCTCTCCACAAGTCCTGCCGACTCCAACGGCCCAAACCGCGTCCCCAACGCGACCCCGTACTCCCGCTCGATCCGCCCCACATCAATCCCATCCAACTGCCGCAACCCCAAAAACAATTCCTCTTCCAACGCACTCTCCCTCGTAACCGCCTCCAACTGCTCCGCCGGCAATCGTCCTGCCTGGATCGCTCCCGCATACTCCGCCGCATCGTGCGCATTCGCCCATCTCTGCGCCCCAGAAAATGAATGCGCCCCAGCTCCAAATCCCAAATACGGCTCCCTCCTCCAATACTTCAAATTGTGCTTCGACTCAAATCCCGGTTTCGCCCAATTCGAAATCTCGTAATGGTGATAACCCGTGTCCCGCAAATACGCGCAAGCCGCTTCATAAAATTCCGCCATCAAATCATCGCTAGGCACGGCCCCTGCACTGTACCGCGTCCCACTCTGCAAAATCTCCAGCCCCAATCGGCTCCCCTCATCCACCTCCAACAGATAAACCGAAACGTGTTCCGGCGCGAGCCTGCCCAACTCCTCCAACGACTCCTCCCAACTCTCTTTAGTTTGAAACGGCAATCCCGCAATCAGATCAAAACTGATATTCCGAATCCCCGCCTCTCGCAAAATCGGCACCGCTCGGTAAATATCCGCCTTCCGATGCATCCGCCCCGCTGCCACCAATTCCCTATCCGAAAACGACTGCACGCCAAAGCTAACCCGGTTAATCCCCGCCCACGCCCACGCTGCCGCCTTCCCCGCTTCCACCGTCTCCGGATCAGCCTCCAGCGTCACCTCGCTCAAGTCTGTCGCAAACGTCTCCCGAATCCCCTCCATCATCCCTTGAAGCAACTCCGGCTCCAGCAAACTCGGCGTCCCCCCGCCTATATACACCGTATCCACCGCCGCGTTCTCAAATCCCTCCGGAAACTTCACACCCGCGGCTCGATACAACTCCTTGTACCCCCGAATCTCCCGCACCACCGCGTCCGCATACGGCGAAAACCTCGACGAAGACACTACCCCCGTATGAAAATTGCAGTACGTGCATTTCGTCTGGCAAAACGGAACCTGAATGTAAATCCCCAGTCGCGTCATGACCCAAAAACTCTAACACAGCCCCACCGGGCGGGCACTCGCTGCAATTGCCCCATGTCAGCTGTCAGCAGTCCTCCCTCGATCCACGTCGTACGCGTGCCGCTCATGGAACGACTGCATATATGCCCTCTCCCAGAGACTGTCGGAGCATGTCTCTTCCCCCGATCAGCCCGGGGAGTGTAAGATTCCATTAGTTTTGAGTTCTAGCTAAGAGGCATGTGACGACTATGTTTAGTAGGGCTGGTTGCATGCTGGGCTATCTTGTTCTCCCTCATTATTTTCTTTGTAGCGTATTCCTGAGCGAGTTTGCCTATGGACAACAACCCGTCTCAAACTCTCGTACTAATCCTGCGCAGGCGGGCTCAGCTCAACCCAGCCGCACCGGATCCTTGGTAGACCTTGACATCACGCTTCGCGGTCCAGACGACACCATTCTTGAAGAACCGGCAGCTCTTACTCTTGTAGGCCCCACAGGACAAATCTACAAACAAGGGACCACCAAGAACGCTCACGTGCGCTGGACTGAATTAACTCCTGCACAATATGGAATCCACATTGTCGCCCCAGGGTTTGAGCGTGCTTTCAAAGAGATCGACGCCCACACCACCGGCGAGGTCGAAGTGACTGTCGAGTTGCGACGCCAAACAGGATCCGATCAAGCCTATCCCCCCGTCTCCGAGGATTCCGAGGTGAATTACATTTTTGGCCTTTATGCTTCACGATGGAACGACTTGACGCAGGCCAAGCTTTACTGGATGAGTTGCCTGCAGCTTCAGCCGGATTATGTTCCGGCACTGCTCTCCATGGGCGAGGCTCTACTGGGCGAGAATCAGACCTCCGACGCCAAGGGGTACCTTGATCGAGCGGAGAAGATAGCTCCTTCCTACTGGCGCACGCAGGCCCTCTTGGCGGAAGTCTTTGTACGCACGGGCTCACCGGCCGAAGCCGTGCAACACGCACAAAGGGCATTAGAATTGGGTCACCAGGAAGCCGCCGGCGTCTCGCCGCTTTTGTCGCGTGCTTTGGTGGCACAGGCCACGGAAGTGCTCCGGGCTTACTTGACGGAACATCCTGACGATGTTGACGCCAAGAAACAATTTGAACACCTCAACGCTCCGGCAGAGTTCCGTTCTTCAGAAAGCCTGAGCGCCGATGTCAGGGACCGGACCGAGCTGTCGCCAACTACCTCACCCGCTTCAGTCAAATCCGCTGTTGCCCAACCTCCCTCTCCTCGGCTCGGCTCCCGCTGGCTGCCCGCTGACGTAGACGCAGATGTTCCTTCAGTGGAGGCGGGCTCCGCGTGTAATCTCAAGGAAGTGCTTCAGAAGGCTGGACTGAGGGTCCAGGAATTTGTGGAAAACGTGCAGCGATTCACTGCGACGCAATCCCTTCTGCACGAAGCCATCAAGAAATCCGGAAAAATCTCCGAGAAGCAACAACGAAAATACGACTACACGGTGTCCATCGAGGAAATCCGCCCAGGATTTCTTGGCGTCGAGGAATATCAGAGCAGCGGGTCCAACCTTCAGGACACTTTGGGAGGGCTCACATCAAAAGGGTTGCCGGCACTCATATTGATTTTCCATCCCTATTACTCGGAGACTTTCTCGATGAGATGTGAGGGACTCTCAACTTTGAACGGAAAAAGAACCTGGCAGATCTATTTTCGTCAGAGAGAGGATAAACCGAACAGCATACGCGCTTACAGAGTTGGCTTGAATAAACCGCCTCACCCGGTCGCCCTGAAAGGACGAGCATGGTTTGTTGAGGACAGCTATCAAATTGTTGGGATGCAAACGGATTTAGTGAATCCTCTTCCTGATATCCAGCTCGCTGCTGAACACACTATAGTCGAGTACGGCCCGGTCCATTTCAGCAGCCGCGGCGTGGACCTGTGGCTCCCACAAACAGCAGACCTTTATAGCGAATTAAAAGGAAAACGAGTTCACCAGCGCATGACCTTCAGCAATTACCTGCTCTTCTCCGTCGACGACAGGCAAAAGATATCGTCTCCAAAAACGATTCCAGAACCTCCTCAATCCCGCTAGTCGGCGAACCCTACCCCGCATCCCTCAAAATTGGCAACGTCCGATAAATATTACCCCGCCGCTTCAACTCGGCTCGACTTCTTCAGATAAATCTTCCGGTACTGCGTGCCGTCAGGCAACGTCAGCAACCCTTGCATTTTGTCTCCCTGAATACTTAGCCGAATCCGCGGCTCTCTCGATTCCACCACCTGCTTTTTCTGGTCATACTTCCACTCCCCGCTTCCCATCTCGATTTCCTTCCCTTCCACCACCTTGCTTGCCGTCACCAAAAATGCATCCGCCCTCCCCGCAATCTTCGTAAACCGATAAACATTCACCTCGTCATGGCAAGGGCTATTCTTGTCCAGGCATACCGAATTCCCTCGCCACACCCCCGCAATCTTCTCCCGAACCTCCGCACCCTCTTCCTTTCCGCTCCCCTCTTGCGCAAAGCAAATCCCTCCTCCGACCATCACAGCCAACAGAATCACGGCCCACCGCATCTTCGCCATAGTCGCCTCCTCGCACTCTACAGACGTGCGCTCACCCGGAAAGTATGCACCGCAACGCCGCGCACGGCCGTGCTCCGCCCTCAACTCGCATCCTCCACCACCTTCACCCACATCTTCCTCTCCCTCGGACCATCAAATTCGCAGAGAAACACTCCTTGCCATCTCCCCAGCGCCAATTTCCCGTCTTCCACAAAAATCATCGCGCTCGTCCCAGTCATCGCTGTCTTCGCATGCGAATCTGAATTCCCTTCGCTGTGCCTGTACGGCCCCGACCGCGGCACTACGCGTTCAAACACTCCCTCCAGATCCGTCGCCACGTCTGGATCAAAATGCTCATTGATCATCACTCCCGCCGTGGTGTGCGGCACGTACACGTAACACACCCCCGACACTACGCCAGCCTTTTCGACTGTCTGCTTCACCTCTTCCGTAACATCCACGAACTGCGTCCGTTGCGCCGTCCTCACTCTCAACTCTTCCATCCTCATTCTCCCGACAGCTCGCAAATTCTACCATCAGCGTTCGTCGCTTCTGCTCGCCCTCTCGGTTCACCTCTAGTCCACCCATAATTCACCCGCCGTGCATTGTTCCTCCGCACCAAACGCGGGAAAGTGCACACCGTCATCCAAGACAGGCTTTCTTCGTTGTCCAGCAAGAAAGCAAAGTGGCGGCTCCAGCCTTCATCCCAGGCCGGGGCCGCCGCTAAATAATCAGGGGGGCAGTCGTGCAGACAAACATCGACACGCAATCCGGTTCGAACGATAACCGCCGCGTCTGGCTGTGGACATTCCTGCTCGTCCTTGTCTTGTCGCAGCTCTACTTCGTGCGCGAACTGGTCGCGGCTTTCGCGCTCTTCGCCATCGGCTTTGCGGCGATTGCCTCCGTTGTCGTGACGATCTATATGCTCCAGAAATCCTGCGAGCTGGCTGTCGCGCGCCTCACAGCCCTCCGCCAGCCCGTTGTGGGCATGGCCAGCGTCAGCAACATGGCGACAGTCGGGAATATGGCTAGTGTCAGCCGTGAAAGCCAGAAGGCGGCCTAACCCGCAGTGAAACGTTTTTGGCCGCTGCTTCACTACCAATTATGCAGGACTCCGTTTGCTCCTGCTTTACTACAACGCTTCAGTCAGTCGCAGCAAGATAGCTAAATTAGTCATCATCGATATTGGTCGTCGTAGTCATAAGCAGCGTCACAGCACCTTAGTTGGGCAGCCGGATCAGGCTTCTCGCTCTCAACGACGTGCCGGCGCTTCGGGGAGTTTCTCTTGCACCAAAAGCCTTCCTATTCCCGCCGCGCACTGACCAGACTCCCGGCCTCCGAGGACATCTGGATCTGCTGGCGCTGCAACGGTCGCGACGACATCTCCCGCGTCTTGGATATCAGCATCGACGGGCTGTTTATCGAGACGTCTTACCAAACTGTCAAAGAAGGTATGCCCGCCAAACTCGATTTTCTGGTTCAGGAGGGCCGCGTCACCGCCGAAGCCGTCGTTCGTCACGTCAGGCGCGGCAACGGCCTCGGCCTCAAATTTCTCGCGGTAAGCGATCAAGACCGTTCTCGGCTTAAATCCCTTCTAGCTCGCCTCCGCTCCAATCCCACTCGCTCTATCTCTTCTCCTGCCACACTCCTGTAGCTTGGGTCACTGCCCCTCAGCCCTCTTCCATCCCAACGGCCTCCCCAAATTTCAATTCTCGGTTACAATGTCGCTCATCTCCGCCCGACGCATCACATCCATCAGGAGGCTCCATGCAAATTCGACTTGCCAGCGTAATGGTTGAAAACCAGGACACCGCTCTCCGCTTCTACACTACCGTCCTGGGCTTCGTGAAAAGCAAGGACATCCCCATGGGTCCGTCCTTCCGTTGGCTGACCGTCACTTCCCCTGAAGGTGCCGAGGGAGTCGAGCTAGTCCTCGAACCGATGGGTTTCCCCCCCGCGCAGACCTTTCAAAAGGCCCTCTTCTCTGCAGGCATTCCCGCCACTGCCTTCCTCACCAATGACATTGCCTCCGAATACCGCCGCCTAAAATCCCTCGGCGTCGTCTTCCGTGGCGAACCAACCAGCATGGGCCCCATCACCGCCGTCCTCTTCGAGGATACCTGCGGCAACCTCATCAACCTCGTTCAACCCGCAGCCTAACGCACACGCTTCCAGTCCCTTCCGAGTGTACGTTGCGAATACGCTCCCCCCGCGTCCCGCACCCCTTGCAATTCCCCTAGGGGTTTGCTATTTGACCTACTGTAAGATATTTCAACGGGAGCCGGGCCCATGCGGGATGAGACCACAAAGCAGGCCGCGCAGGAGTACCTCGCCACTAAACTGGCCGAAGAAAATCAGAAACACGAAGACAAGCTCAACAGGGAAACCGCCGTCGCCCTCTCTCTCCGGGTTTGGAAGAATTTTAGAGATGCCATTTTCGCGCAGTGCCGCGAGTGGAACGCAGTCACGCAAGAAGAAACTCTCACCTGCAAGGAGACTCCTCTCGGAGATCTCAGAATCTGGTGCGCAGCCAGATCCAAGCAGATGACCGTGCATTACGACTCCAGGAAACTATTGGTCATTCTCAAGAACGCGGGCCGGCTCGAACACGAAAAAGACGTCATTCTTCACATCGAGGGTTACTCCACAGGTTCCGATCGTGATGCTCAGCTCACCCGAAACGATGAGCCTGTCAACGTCGATATGTTGATTCTCGGCGAACTCCGCGTTCTCACCGGCATAGGCCGCCAAAGAACTCCCTAGGACGCGCGCCACGTGGTCCGCCTTAAAGCCACGAACCCCAACTCTCAACAGCGTCGCGGGGAGAAGATCGCGCCAGCGGAGCTGTGCGTCATCGAAGCAGAGCAAAGGAATGCCGAGGCTCAAGTGGGCTTTAACTCCCGGTCTATCGCATTTCAGGACAAGTGGTTTTGTGCCAGTTTTACTTGCCCCGCTTGCGCGCTAATCCGGCGCTAGGCCGTATATCCACGTTCTCGAAAACTGAGTGAGAAAGGGGTTGCCCTATCACGACCGGGATACGACACTATGACCCCGCCGGCCTCAATCTTCACAACGTGAGGTCTTGCGCATCTAAATTAAACGGTGGGATAGCAACTTTTGCCAACGATTCGCATTCTCATAGCTGATGATTACGAAGCTTGGCGACGCCAAGCCCGTTTGCTACTTCAGGAGCGGCCAGAATGGCAAGTCATAGCCGAGGCTGCGGATGGGCCGGAAGCCGTTCAGAAAGCCGAAGAGCTGAAACCGGACTTAATTCTGCTGGATATCGGCCTCCCCAAACTGAATGGAATCGAAGCCGCCCGGCGGATACGAGAACTCTCTCCCAACTCCAAAATAATCTTCGTAAGTCAGAACAATGATCACGACATCGTGCGGGCAGCTTTGAGCACCGGCGCTCTGGGTTACGTCTGGAAGACAGATGCCCAAAGCGAATTACTGACTGCTATGAGTGCGGTTCTTCGGGGAAAGCAATATGTCAGCAGCAGCTTAAAAGGCTACGAGTTCACCGCCACCTCAGGTGAGAAAGCCCCTCACCGCCACCGCCATGAGGTTCTCTTCTATTCTGATGACGCAGTTTTTCTAGATACCGGTACTCGATTCGTTGCTGCTGCCCTCAAGGCCGGTAACGCGGCTATTGTGCTCGCTACGAAGCCACACCGGGATGCTCTTCTACAGAGATTGCAGGCAGAGGGCGTGGATACAGATGGCGCCCTTCAACAGGGTACTTACATTTCCTTGGATGCTGCCGACACGCTCTCAACAATCATGGCCCATGGCATGCCTGACGCCGGTCGATTTCTCGCCGGCCTTGGTGCCTTGATCGAAGCCGCTGCTAAAGCAGCGAAATCAGAGCAGCCGCGGGTAGCCATCTTCGGTGAAGCCGTGGCTCTCTTGCAGACAGAAGGCAAAGCGGATGCGGCGATTCGGTTCGAACAACTCGGCAACGACCTGGCCAGAACACACGAACTAGATATCCTGTGCGCATATCCATTGAGCAGCTTTCACGGCGAGGAATACAGGCAAGTCTTTCAAAACATCTGTGCGGAACACTCAGCCGTTTATTCTGGGTGAACAGCTAGTACAGCGCTAGATGACGCACAGAGAGAAGTTCGTGAGCAGCTGCTTGAAGTCCCTAAAGTCGGCCTACGCGGAGTAAATCCCCACAGCTAACCTGCGGTCAATGCCTCAAAGACTCAATTCCAGGTTAACCTGCCGCAGCGGCGTCCCTTTTTGCGAGTCGGCGCAGTTCAGCTTCCGGCACAGCGAATTCCGCGGCGCCGCAATCCAAACAAACAATAAGCTCTGGGAATACCCACACCACGGGCTTGTCAATGTTTTTCAGTCCGGGGAAGTGGATGCCTATCTCCGCAGTGAACTTGCTCTGGTTGACCGATCCACACGACTTGCAGGGCATGTCGATCCCCAATGGAAATCCGGCCCTGGAATGGTATAACTCTTTCACCAGCCGCAAGGCGGACTCGGCTTTTTCGCGGTGTTTCTGCCTGACCTGGGTTGCAGCATATTTCTCTAGAAGTTCACATAGCACGGGGAGCACATCCGTCGCTCGTGCCAGCTGCAGTTTCATCTCAAGTGCTGCATTCGAGTGCTGTGCACAACTGCTCGCCTCGGATTGTTTAGTGCCTGCCAGGGTCACGTTTTCCTGCCCTCTCGACGGTTACCCGGACACTACCAAGCCCCTTGGATATCCCAATTGAACTCTTCGAACAACGTCCCCAGCTACAGCATCGATATTGACGACATTGTCTAGTACATCCAAACTCGCGCTAGTAGCTGTCCCGGCCACGCATCGAACCGACAGCTCCGTACGCTACTGACATGGGCAAAGGGCACACAACCGCTGTTCAGCGGAGGGTCGAACCCAACCGAAAGACCGGGCCCGACTCGACCAAAAGACGGGGGCAATTCGAGGGATGTTGACACTCCCGGTCCCGAGTAGCATACTTTGGTTCTTCAAGACGGTGTGCAGGTCGGTTCGTCGCTCGTTTTTCAGAACGTTGACCTTCTTGACGCTGGTTTTGCTCTCGGAGGCAGAAATGGGCCAGATTTCCCCGCGGACTGCCGTCCAGGTTTGCGTTATATCCCAGAACTGTCTCGCAGAGGCATATCTCTGCGAAGTTCTAGGAAGAGAGCGCCTCATCCGTGCGCTAACACTCAAGCAATTCATGCTCGGTTCGCCCCTCCGGCGGGGGAACACCGTTTTTGTTGTTGACCAATGCGGTCTCGACGTACCACTCAGCGAGTGTCTTCGGCACTTGCGACCCCGCAGCTCGGACCCGAGGTTCGTGATATTGGACAACGAGAAATCCAAGGAAGGAATCGTCCAACTTCTTGCTATGGGCGCCCATGGGTACGTACCGCACGCTGAGGTGTCCCGCGCGTTAGTTCGGGCGATTTTTCTTGTTGCCGCGAATGAGTTCTGGGTTCCCCACGACGCATTTCTGGAATTTCTGCGTGAGGCAGGCTCCGTGCTTCGGAAAGACGCTCGGGATTGTCAGACAACCACACCTCGGGAAAATGAGATTCTGGAACTCGTGCGCATCCGTCTCTCGAACAGAGAGATTGCCGAGCGCTTGCAAATCCGCGTGAGCACTGTAAAGTTCCATCTCTCGAATATTCTTTCGAAAATGCAGGCCAAGAGTCGCCGTGACTTGAGGGCCGTCCCATCCGAACAACTCTGGAAAATGCTGACATCCTAAACGCCGTAACCGCTATTCCACGGAACTGTTGTTTGGTTCGCCCTGGCTTTGTCATTCGCAAAAAGTGAGGTTGTCTTTCATTCCCCCAAGAATGGGGATCCTGCGATTTGTCGAAAAGAATAAGGGCGACTGTCTCCGACAGTCGCCCTTGGTTGTTTCCATTCCGACGCAGTTATTCGAGCGTTATGCAGCTCCTTCAGACTACGCTGTTGCGGCCCGCTGGCTTAGAAAGTCTTTAGCCTTGGCGACTTCCGCATCCCACTTTGTGAGTTGCTCAGGCGTCAGGAAATTCTGGACTTTCTCCCGTCCAGCAGTGCGATTTCGGGCAATATATTGAGCGAGGTCTTCTTTCGACAAGTTTGGATTCTGTTTTTTGTATTCTTGCAGTTTCTCGTATTTCTCCGTTAGAAGAGTTCTGAGCTGCTCTTTCTGATTGTCGGATAGGTTTAACTCTGTTCCGAGGCGTTTCAATTCAACGGCGATGTTATTGAGTTCGTTTGCTGTCATGCTGCTTCTCTTTCCGGGCCGGGCCTACTCAGTCTGGTCGAGACGACGCGAGGTGGAGCTGGCGAACGCTCGAAGCCGTTCGACACTACCACCAGGACATCAGCGCACAACTGTCAAAACACGCAGTTGACGAAACGGGCCGCCCAACTCCAGGTTTTTCGGGATTATAGGACTCGTGCTCCGGTCATGTCGGGGTCTCAGCCCTCCCTTTTCTCACCCCACACTGCGAACTTCGCTTGACAGCCCCATTACTACTCCGGTATACTCTTTTCGGTTAGCATTGCGCCTCGCGTCCTGCGAGGCGCTTCTTTTTTGGTGGCACAGGCTTCAGCCCGTGCTCTTTTTCCGTCTCTAAATCAAAAACTCAATCTAAGGAGTACTTCTATGTCCTCTCTTCGCTCAGTTGACCGCCCTGCGCCCACACGTGAATACTGTAGGGTCGTCCTTCTGAGGACGACCGCTTCCTCTCCTCTAACCCATTTAGAATCAATATTTACAGAACCGCCCACAGCCGTTGATTCTAAATAACTTATGCCAATGCTAAATTCTTTAGATGCAACACTTACAAAAAACAGGGGGGGGAGGGTCACATCCACTAAGTCGAACTCATCGCTTTCCTGTTCGGGACTTCATCTGTCAGGTTTGCCCTGTCCACACTGAGCCCCAATGGGGTCCTGGTAGCACAGACTTCAGTCTGTGCAGCCTTAACTCAGCGCTGACTCCCCGTTGGGACAGCTCCTGAGTTCCGTATCTTCAGTAGCACACCCTTCAGTCTGTGCAGCGCTCAAACGCAGCGCACGCTGCCGAATAGCAAAGCTCTCGAATCCCGAGCCTCACAAGCCCGCCCTCTGCTGGATAAAGAAAACCGCCGAACCCAGCCAGTTTTATACTGTCCGGAGCTCGGCGGCTAGAAACTACCTCGCTACCCTTAGCTATCCTTTCACAGGAATGGTGACTGGCTTCGCTAGCTTGAACGTCAACTTGCTCTTGGCAGCCAGCAGGGTCACGTTCTTGTTCGCCTTGGCCTTGTCGGTATCCTTGTCATCCTTCTTGGCCTGGCTCTTCGGTCCTGCGATCGAATTGGTGTCCAGCGGATAGGACTTCCCGTGGATGACCACCGAAGCCAGCGCCACCTTCAATTCGTTCTTTTTCACTGTGACGATTCGGCCGGTTACGTGTGCGCCTTTTGGAATCACGGTCTTTCCTTCTACCTCAATCGGCGTATTGAGGCTGGCGGCAAACGTGTCACCGGCCTTGTTCTTGTCCGTCGCTAGCGTTTGGCCTACCGTTGCGCTGATCGCCGTGCCCTTCGGTACGGTGACCATCGCTGTGGGTTTCGGTGCCTTAGCTACGGCGGCAGCCTTTGGTGCCGCAGCAGGTTTCGCCGCCACAGTTGGTTTCGCTGCAGCAGCAGGTTTTGGTGCAGCTGCGGGTTTTGCTGCGACGGCAGGTCTTACCGGGCCGGCTTCCTTTGCAGTGTTGCTTGCTTCGTCCCCGGCCTTTTGCGAGCAACCCACTACCGTCAATGCGATTGCCGCTGACAAAGCAAGCCAGACGTTCCTATTTACCTGAGAGTGGAACATTTCACACCTCCAGAGGGGTACCGCTGGGGTGAATGGGATGAGGTGGCTGGTTGGACCCTTCACCGATCGAATCTTACCGATCGACTGCGAAACGATGGGTATCCCCTACCTTCCCTAAATCGTACCGAGTCCGGTAGATGGCGTCCCAACGCATTCCGGCGCGCGTTTCCATCCCGGCACCGGCCTACCGGCCAGTATCCCGTGCCGGCGGGTGCCAGGCGTAGGCGCTCTCCTCTGGTCGTAAAGCGGGCCGCACCGCTTTACTTCGTTTTGTCGCTTGAGCCTCTCTTTTGGCGTCTGTGCAATATTGGACAGACGGGGACTCAGGTCGAGTTATACATTCCAGCTGGAAAGTGAACGTTGAATGCAGGCCCGCGATGGCCATCATTGGAATGCCTCCGAGGTTGTCATCGCGGGCAGTACTTTCGCTGGCGGCATGTATGCCGCGGTTGTTACGGACGTCATTCGGCGGGATGACTAGACAGGGGCAAGCTCAAAAAATTGAGGGCGCAATTGCGGTTAAGCAGTTGCGCCCTCTAACTGAGCCGTAAAGTTTCTAACCTTCCCGATTCCATCTGGCGGCGTGACGGCCTTTAGGCTGTTGCGCCCTCCAAACCGATCCGTAAGAGCTCTCCGCCTCGCGGTTCCATCTCGCGACGCTTCCGCCGTTAAGCAGTTGCGCCCTCTAAACGGATCCGTAAAGCTTCCAACCCTTCCGCATCAATCCGGCGGCGTGACTGCCGTTAGGCTAGTCGCGCCCTTCAAACGAAACCGTGCAGGCTTCGAGCTTCGCGATTCAATCTCGTGGCGCAGCCGCTGTTAGGCTTGCCGCGCCCTCTAAATTGATCCGTAAAGTTCTTAAGCTTACCGGTTCAATCTGGTGCGCAAAATAAAACTTCTCGTTCGCGCCGTCAATCAAATTCTGCTCAAAACTCTGTGCAAATCTGTGGACGCTTGTGCAAAATTCTCTGGCCCTGTCCACACGGCATTTTCCAATGCGATTTTGGCTCTAAGCCTTCGTCCATGGTTGGACTCTAAATCAGGATGAAACCCGCGGAACCACTTAGCCGGACTACCTACTGCTTACTCGCTCTAGGGAATCCGCAGAATCTTGTGTTCTTTTAGTTTCGCACTTGCGGCCAGCTTCTGAAGCTCTTTCAACCCGCCCATGCCCCAACTCGCCAGAAACGGCAGGAAGCACAACTCGCGCGATTGCAGTACTTTGTGGGGATAGAGCAGCGACTCTAGAAACTCTTGATGCGCCGCGATAAGGCCAGTCTTCAACGCGTGGGCCTTGCCCGTCTTGCGCTTCAATTTTTCGAGCTGAAACGCGATCTTTTTTTGCGCCGTCTCAACCGCTCCAGCGAGTGTCGGATCGAGCCGCACAATCTGTTTTTTCAGCTTCGCAAGCATCCGTGTGGCTTCGTTCACTGTCTTGTCGAAATCTCCGCTCAGCCCTGGAGGCACGCTGGCTATTTCCATTTTGCGCCGCAGCTCCTGCGAACCGCGCCACACGTCCTCGACTTTCAAGCCGTAGCGCCTCAAGAGCTTTTCGGTTTTTGCGTCCAGAATCGTAAACGCCGCGCGCGGCAAGATCACCGGCATGCGCTCCAGCAATTTGCCATAAATCACTTCCGCCTGTGCAAAATACGCAATCTCAGCTGGCCCCGCGATGTACGCCGCCGTCGGCAGCAGAAAATCCTGTACGACCGGACGAAAGAGGGCGTTGGGACTAAACTTTTCAGGCTCGGCTTGTGCTGCTCGAACCAACTCTTCTTTTGTCCAGCTCTGGTCCCCGCAAATAAATTTCCCGTTGCTGGCGGTGATCGACTGCCGCGTGCCCTCGGGCGTGCCTTTCCCCATGCTGAAAATCAACGTGCTCCGCGCCGTTACTTTCACTTGCGCATCAAAACCCGCCTTGTCCAATTCCCTGCCCCGCGCGAGCAGCGCCTCGTTCAATACCTCGCGCTCTTCGACTGCTCGCCGCAAGACATCACCTGCGACGCGATGCAACCTGGCGTCCAGCGGATCAAGCAAGATAAGCCCCTGCTCCGCAAATAATCGCGCAAATAATTTTCCAAACGAACTTCCGTACGTTTCCTGCGCTCGAAAACTCTGGCGGAAAATCGCTGCTATGAGTTCTCCTCCTGCGGCTGTCAGAATTCCCGCGGCCTCGTCCGCCATTTCCTGAACTTGCGGGCCAAGCGCGATGCGTCCCACCGGCTGTCCCGCATCGCCGTTTCCCGGAAGCTCAAACCGCTTCAACTTGCCCGCGTGAAACCAAGTCGAAATTCGAACCTCATCGAGATCGTGGTCCTCCGTCGCCATCCAGAAAACCGGAACGGCGTCCATTCCCATGCGCGTTAATTCCTGCGCGACCTGGATCGCCGTCACCGCCTTGTATATGGCGTACGCCGGCCCGCCAAACAATCCGACCTGCTGCCCACTCACGACGGCAAGGGCGCCCTTTTCGAAACGGCCGAGATTTTCGCGCGTGGCATCGCCGGCACCGAGCGCGGCGTTCTGTTCTTGGAGAATTGTCGCTACCTCCGCTCTCCGCTCGGGCGGATAGTGGAGCGATCGCGCGGCTTTCTTCACCGCCTGGATTGTTGGAGGGTGTCCGTAGAATTGCTTAACAGAGGGAAAATTATCGAGGAATTGGAGAAAGAGTTTGGACTGGTGCGGGAGCTGGCGAAACGGCAGGGTTCGACATTGCATCGGGAATTAGATGATACCCACGGCCTTTCGTCACAGCAAATCCCGCGTGATTCGAATAACGGGCAGCAACTCCGAGCGCGTCCGCCGCACCACGAGTCTGTAATCCAGGCCAGTTTCTAGCGTGCTAAATGCGATCCACGTTTAGACGGATACGGCGCCGGAAAGGCGTGCAGGCGCATGAGTATCCATTTTGGCCATCAGCGTTCGAATGGCTTGCCTTTGATCTTCGTGCAAGGGCAAGAGCGGCAAACGCGGCAGACCGCCGCGGTATCCGGCTTGGTCCATGGCGCACTTTACGCCGGGAATGCCGCACTGCGAAACGATCAGCTTCGAAGCGGGCAGTATGGATACCTGGAGCTCACGGGCTTTTTCGAGATTGCCCGTTCGAACGGCTTCAAACAGGGCGACACACTGTTCTGGCAACGGGCTGGCCAGAGCTAGAATGGCGCCCACCGCGCCAAGCACCATGGACGGAAACATCATGCTCGCCGAGCCCACCAAAATCTGAAACGATGGAGGGACTGACGCAAGCATTTCCGCCGCGCGCTGAACATTTCCGGAGCTTTCCTTGATGCCGATGATATTGGGATGCTGGGCGAGCACGGCCACTTCCGGAGCTTCCAGCGCGATACCGGTAAATTGGGGGACCGAATAGAGCATCACGGGAATCGGTGAAGCGTCTGCAACGCGTCGGAAGTGCGCGATCAATACTTCGGGTTTGTAAACCGGCTTGTAGTAGTACGGGGTCTTCACCAGCGCCACGTGATATCCGAGTTCCGCGGCGCGTTTTGTGCGATCGATCGTTTCCGCCGTAGATTCGGCGCCCGTTCCAGCAATGAGCCGCAATCCTGGCGCGGCCGATTCCTTTACCGCGACGAGGACGGTCTCGACTTCTTTCCTGGAGAGCAGTACGGATTCGCCGGTAGAACCAATGGCGACGTAGCCAGCCAGACCTGTGGAGTTGTATTTGTTGATGTTGTGCTTTATGTCCTCGACCGAGACGCTTCCATCAGCAGAATAGGGGGTGGTGAGCGCGGGAAAAACGCCGGAAAGATTCATGGTTCAATCTCCTGAGCCAGTGCTGCCAGAAGCAGCAACACGGCCACGATGCAAATCCTGCAGGGCGGCAACTTCCGTGCCCTGATCGAGCAGAGCGTGAATACCGCGAGCAGCGGCGTGGGCGGCCGCAAGCGTTGTAATACACGGAATGTTATAGCGAATCGCGGCGCGGCGAATGGATTTTTCGTCGTAGAAGGATTCGCGGCCGAGAGGCGTGTTAATGACCAGGTCGATCTTGCCCGTCTTTACGAGGTCGACGATGTTGGGGCGGCCTTCGTTCACTTTGAAGACGGATTCCGCTTCAATGCCCGCAGCTTCGAGCGCCGCGGCGGTGCCGCGTGTGGCCAGCAAGCGAAAACCGAGATCGTGCAATTCTTTGCCGAGCGAGGCGAGGTGCTTTTTATCACGATCGTTGACACTGAGAAAAATGGTGCCCTTGCGCGGGAGACGCTGCCCAGCAGCGAGCTGTGCCTTCGCGAAGGCCAAGCCGTAGGAATTGGAAATACCCATAACCTCGCCCGTGGAGCGCATCTCCGGACCAAGTATGGTGTCCACTCCGCGGAACTTATTAAAGGGAAAGACCGGCGACTTTACGGAATAGAATTCGTGCACGGGGATTTCGGAGATGCCGTTGTGTTTCACCAGCGGCAGATTCATGTCCGCTAACTTCTTCCCCGCCATCAAGCGCGCTGCCACTTTTGCGAGGGGCACGCCCGTTGCCTTGCTTACATAGGGAACCGTACGTGAGGCACGCGGGTTCACTTCGAGAACGTAAACGGTGTCCCGCTGGATGGCGTACTGAACATTCATCAGGCCAATCACTTTCAGCGCCAGCGCCAGGCGTTTGGTGTACTCGCGGATGTGTTCGAGGATTGCGGGCGACAAACTTACCGGTGGCAATACACAAGAGGAGTCACCGGAATGCACGCCAGCTTCTTCGATGTGCTCCATGATGCCGCCGATGACGACATCGGTGCCGTCGGCGAGGGCGTCTACATCGACCTCCGTGGCCTCTTCAAGAAACTGATCGATAAGAACGGGGCGCGCCGGGCCCATCAGGGCGGCCTGCGCTACATACTCCTGGACGGTGTTCACGTCATAAGCGATCACCATAGCTCGTCCACCGAGAACATAGCTCGGGCGCACGAGCACGGGCATCCCGATTTCGCTCGCAACGCGCGCGGCTTCTTCCGGAACGAGTGCGGTTCCATTGCGGGGCTGCGGAATTTTCAACTTTTCGAGCAAACCCCCGAAGCGCCGGCGGTCCTCCGCCAGGTCAATCGATTCGGGAGCGGTGCCAATGATGGGCACGCCATTGCGCTTCAACTCCTGCGCAAGGTTCAAGGGGGTTTGCCCTCCAAACTGGACGATGACTCCTTGAGGTTTCTCACGATCGACTATCGCCAGGACGTCTTCGAGCGTGAGCGGTTCGAAATAGAGACGGTCGGACGTGTCGTAGTCGGTGGAGACTGTCTCTGGATTGCAATTTACCATGATGGTTTCGAAACCATCTTCGCGAAGAGCATAGGCAGCGTGGCAACAGCAGTAATCAAACTCGATTCCCTGGCCGATGCGGTTCGGGCCACTGCCAAGAATCATTATTTTGGGGCGCTGCTGAGCGTCGGACTCGTCTTCATCCTCATAAGTGGAATAAAGATAAGGCGTGAAGGATTCGAATTCCGCGGCGCAGGTATCCACGCGCTTGAAAACCGGGGCGACGCCGTAGCGCGCGCGTTGGAGACGGACCGAAGCGGGAGTGCTTTTCCAGATTTGGGCGAGTTGCTCGTCGCTGGTGCCGTGGCGTTTGACTTCGCGCAGAAGGTCTTTCGAAGCAGTCTCCACGGTGACTGTGGCCGCGCGGCGGTTCATGGCAATGATTTCTTCGATTTGATGAATAAACCAGGGATCGATTTTTGTGAGTTCGCAGATCTCTTCGGCGGGTAAGCCTTTGTCGACGGCGGTCAGGAGCCAATGAATGCGGTCGGGCCGCGGGGTGGCGAGTTTTTCGCGCAGGAGCGAATCCGGGGTTTCCGCAGGAGCGCGCCAGGGGGTGTGCGGTTCGAGAGAGCGAATTCCTTTTTGCAGGGCTTCTTTGAAAGTGCGGCCGATGGCCATGACTTCGCCAACCGACTTCATTTGCGTTCCGAGAGTGCTGTCCGCGCCGGGGAACTTTTCGAATTGCCATTTGGGGATTTTGACCACCACGTAATCGATGGTTGGTTCGAAACAGGCGGGCGTTTTCTTGGTGATGTCGTTGGGAATTTCGTCGAGGGTCATTCCGACTGCGAGGCGAGCGGCGATTTTGGCGATTGGAAAGCCAGTGGCTTTGCTCGCGAGCGCCGAACTGCGAGAAACGCGCGGATTCATTTCAATGACGACCATGCGGCCATTTTCAGGGTTGATGGCGAACTGGACGTTTGAACCGCCCGTCTCGACGCCAACTTCGCGGACGATGGCGGCGGCGGCGTCCCGCATGCGCTGGTATTCCTTATCGGTGAGAGTTTGCGCGGGAGCCACGGTGATGGAGTCGCCGGTGTGAATGCCCATGGGGTCGAAATTCTCGATGGTGCAAATGACGACGAAGTTGTCGCGGAAGTCGCGCATGACTTCGAGTTCGTATTCTTTCCAACCGAGAACGGATTCTTCGACGAGAGCCTCGTGAACGGGGCTCATGTCGAGAGCATGAGCGATAGCTTCGCCAAACTCTTCCTTGTTGTAAGCGATGGAGCCGCCGGTGCCACCGAGGGTGAAAGAAGGGCGAATAACCAGAGGAAAGCCAAGTTGATCACACAGGCGCAGGGCGTCCTGGGCATTGTTGACGAGCGCAGAAGCGGGAACTTCAAGACCGATTTTGCGGCAGGCATCCTTGAACCATAGGCGGTCTTCGGCGACTTTGATGGCGCGGAGAGAGGCGCCAATCATTTCGACTTTGTACTTTTCGAGAATGCCGCTCTCAGCGAGTTCGACGGCGAGATTGAGGGCGGTCTGACCACCAACGGTCGGCAACAACGCGTCGGGTTTTTCTCGAGCGATAATTTCCTGCAGATATTCCTTAGTAAGCGGCTCGATGTAAGTGCGGTGAGCCAGCTCGGGATCAGTCATGATCGTGGCTGGATTGGAATTGACAAGGACGACTTCGTAGCCTTCCGCGCGCAGCGCTTTGCAAGCCTGAGCGCCAGAATAGTCAAATTCGCAGGCCTGACCGATGACGATGGGGCCGGAGCCGATAATCAGGATTTTCTTGATGTCTTTGCGTTTAGGCATTGGTCCTTAGAGTACTGTCGTCTGCCTGAAACGAAAGGCAGAGAACGACGCGGAAGTTCGCATAGAGGCAGCGGAACGAGTTTGGCCTGACGCGGTCAATTTCCACAGGAGTTCCCTAGATGCAGTTCGATCGCAAATTCTTTCTGCTCGCCATCAGGTTGGATTTGGAAGGCTACGAAAGACGACCGGAACCCCGCATGAGAGATCCGGGCGAGATAGATGCCATCGGCAAGTATTGTGGAGAATTGACCGTCGTTGTCAGTGGCGACTTTGGTTTCCTTTGACGGATCCCAGGTGACACCGGGAAAGATTTCAATTACGGCGGAGTTCACGACGCCGCCCGCTGGGTCTTTCACGACGCCGGCGAATTTCCGCGAATGCTCACTGACGGGCAATTCCGCCGGGGCCGCGAACGCGGCCGCATCGATAGAAGGTTTAGGGCGGAGATCCAAGGAAAACCGGCTTTTTCCGCGGCTTGATTTCCCGGCGACTTCCAAGTAGAGGTCATCGTAGATTTCTTTTTCCGCAATCGCTTCGACGTGACTCACGCCTGGCGCTAGATTGCTGAACCTGACAATTCCCCTAGCATCGGGCGATTGCCTGGAAAGCTCGTGTCCTTCGAGGTCATGGAGAATGACAGTGGCCCCTTGGGCCGGCTTTCCGCCGTGGCGAACGGCGATTTCGACATTCGGCAAGGACGATTGTGTTTTCAAGACGACGACGATTGAGCATTTGGCGTAGGCCACGCTTGAGGCGAGTATCGCCGCAACGAGTACAGCAAGAAGCTTCATGATCGGTGCGCCTTCATCATGTCGGTGAATTGGGAGAAGAGATAGTGCGAGTCGTGTGGTCCGGGAGAGGCTTCGGGGTGGTATTGAACGCTGAAGAGAGGCAATTTTTTGTGGCGCATGCCTTCGTTGGTGTGGTCGTTGAGATTGAGGTGCGTGATTTCGACGTCACGGGAAGGCAGCGAATCGGGATCGACGCAGAAACCGTGATTTTGGGCGGTGATTTCGACTTTTTTGGTCAGCAGGTTCTGCACAGGGTGATTGGAACCATGATGGCCGAATTTGAGTTTGAATGTTTTTCCGCCTAGCGCGAGACCGCAGAGCTGATGACCGAGGCAAATCCCGAAGATGGGAACATGGCCAAGTAGTTTGCGAATGTTTTCGACAGCGTAACCGACTGGCTCCGGATCACCCGGGCCGTTTGAGAGAAAGATACCGTCGGGTTTGAGATCTAAAACGTCTTCGGCAGAGGTTTGCGAAGGGACGACCCAGACTTCGCAATGATGGTCGACCAGCAGACGGAGAATATTCTGTTTAATGCCGAAATCGTAGGCCACGACGCGCAACTTTTGCCTGTCGGGAACCCGGCCGGACTCCCCCATGGATTCCGACCAGGGCGGAATGGTCAGCTCGATGGAGGATTTATCCCAGCCGTAGGATTTTTTGCAGGTGACGTGGCTTGCGAGTTCCTGCCCGGCCATGGAAGGGAGTTGTTTGGCTTCGAAGATCAATTGCTCGGCGGGGGTGCCGTCAGTGGCAACGACGCCACGAAGGGCGCCAACCTTGCGAATGTGGCGGACGAGCGCGCGGGTATCAATATCCCAGATGACGGGAATTTTGTTGCGGTTCAAGTAGAGCTGAGCGGTCTCACCCGAACGCCAGTTCGAGGAGATTTGAGAAAACTCGCGCACGATAAGCGATTCGATATAGGGGTGCGAAGATTCTTCATCGTCGAGATTGGCGCCAACGTTGCCGATGTGAGGATACGTCAGGCAGACGATTTGGCCGGCGTAGCTGGGGTCGGTGAAAACTTCTTGATAACCGGTGAGGCTGGTATTGAAAACGACTTCGCCGCCGCGGCGCGTGATGGCGCCGGCGGCGCGGCCGTTAAAGGTGCGCCCGTCTTCCAGAGCGAGAGTGGCGGGTCGGTGCTGAACTTCGGTCAGTTTGTCCTCCGAGTGTGGTCATAAAGTATGCCAGTCACTTCGAATTTGTGGAACTGGCTTCCGTGGTGGAAAGTGAGCCGAAATGGTCGACGGGCCAGTAAGCAAAGACAGCGCGGCCATAAATGAATTTGCTATCCACTGGGCCGAAAACGCGCGAGTCGTTGGAACTGATGCGGTGATCACCCATGACGAAGTAGCTGTCCTTGGGGACGCGGACCGGACCAAAATCGCTCAGGTCCTCATACTGAGGGGGGACGTAAGGCTCCTGAATGGCGTGGCCATTGACATAGACGATGCCCTGGCGAATTTCCACCTTTTCGCCCGGCAAACCGATGATGCGCTTGATGAAAGATTTCGAACGGTCGAGAGGGTACCAGAAGACGACGACGTCGCGACGTTGGATGGGCTCGAAGCGATATACAAATTTGTTGATGAAAATGCGCTCCTGATCAGAGAGGAGCGGGGCCATGCTGGTGCCCTCGACTTTTACGGGCTGGTAAAGAAAAACGATGATGACGAGCGCGAGGCCGATGGCGATGAGTAGATCGCGGGTCCAGACGCGAATTTCAGTTCGCAGGGAATGGGCCGTCACGGGCGCCGGCGCTGGAGTTTCCGGAACCGATGGGACAAGAGGTTGGTTCTGGTCCGTGCTTTGCATTTTTGTGCTGCCTTCTATTTATAACATGGGCGTTGCAGGCCGCGCTAGATTGGATTTGCAGGGAGCGTTAACTGATTACCGATCATGTCGGACCGTTAGGTAAGATTCCGCTGCGGCGTGCGCGCGTTGCCTGTGGGTACGTCAGTTTGGCGGCACGCGGATGATTAGCCGGGTGAGAGCGCGAAGTTGAGGATGGAGAGAGCCGAGATGACGGCGGTTTCGGTGCGAAGGATGAGTTGGCCGAGAGAAGCTTCCTGGAAGCCGGAGGCACGAGCGGCGGCGAGTTCGTCGTCGGTCCAGCCGCCTTCGGGGCCGATGGCTAGGGCGGCTCTCCGGGATTGGGCGGGAATCGCTACGGGGAGAGTGCTGCGAATGGTTGGGGCATCCCTGCGCTCGGAAAGCATCAAGCGAAAGTTGGCGGATTGTGCGGCGAAGGATTGGGAGGGTTTGGCGAGGTCGTCGAGTTGAGGAATGCGGAGGCGGCGAGATTGTTGTGAGGATTCGAGGAGGATTTTTTGCCAGCGCTGGGAGCGCTTCGCGGTGGCGGCGAGGAGGCCTTTTTCGCTGCGGGCTGCGGCTAGCGGGACGATTTTGTGGACGCCAAGCTCAGTGGCTTTCTCGATAGCCCATTCGAAGGCGTCAAACTTGATGACGGCGAGAAGAAGAGTGATCTCGGGGGTCGATTGAGGCGTCGGGAGTTGGTCGAGAAGTGCGAACTCGACGCGATTGCGGGCGACGGACTCGATGCGGGCGAGCCAGGCGGCGGAGCCGTCGCTGAGTTCGTAAAGCTGGCCTGATTGGGCGCGGAGAACGTGGCCGAGGTGATGCGCGGTGTCGCCCTCGATGACCGCGGTGGTACCGGTGAAATGTTCGACAAAGAATCTGCGGCGCACGCGAGGATTCTATCGCAAGAGCGATGGTCTAGCCGAAGATGTCTTTTACTTTGTCAAAGATTGTGGAATTGCGGTCGGCCGGCTTGTTGTCAACTTTTAGAGAAAGGCCGAGTTGCTCGAGAAGCTTGCGCTGCTCGCGCGTGAGTTTGGTGGGGGTGAGAACGCGGACATGGTAGTAGAGGTCGCCTTTGCCGCCGCCGCGCGGGTCTGCGAGGCCTTTGCCTTTGAGGCGAAACACAGCCCCGCTCTGCGTGCCTTCGGGAACTTTAAGTTTTTCTTCGCCGTTCAGACCCGGGACTTGGAGCTCGGTGCCTAGCGCGGCTTGCGTGACGCTCAGCGGAATCGTGCAGTAGAGGTCCGCGCCGCGTCGCTCGAAGAAAGGGTGTTCCTTGACGTCCAGGACGACGTAAAGATCGCCGGGCGCGCCACCGTTGGGCGCAGGCTCGCCTTCGCCAGTGACTCGGAGGCGTGTTCCCGAGTCCACGCCAGGTGGAATGCGCAACTCGATGGTTTTCTCGCGTTCGATGCGGCCTTGACCACGGCAATCGGGGCAACGCTCGCGGACGATTTGTCCGGCGCCCTGGCATGCGGGACAAGTCCGCGAAATGGTGAAGAAACCTTGCTGATAGGCGAGTTGGCCGCGGCCCTTGCAAGTTTGGCAGGTGACAATTCCGGTGCCCTTTTTCGCGCCGGTGCCATTGCAGGTTTCGCAGTATTCCTGGCGAGGCAGCTTGATTTTGGTGGTGACGCCGGCGGAGGCTTCTTCGAAGCTGAGAGTCATGTCGTACCGAAGATCGGCGCCGCGCTGATTGCGGCCGCGGCCACGTCGTCCAGTGGAGAAAAGATCCTCGAAGCCGAAGAAATCTCCAAGAATGTCGTGGAAATCGCGAAAGACGCTGCTGTTGAAGTCCACTCCGCCGCCTGCGCCGGAAAGACCGGCGTGGCCGTACGTGTCGTAGACTTCGCGCTTTTGCTGATCGCTCAAGACGCTGTAAGCTTCCGTGCACTCGCGGAATTTTACCTCGGCGACTTCTTTGTTTTCCGGGTTGCGGTCAGGATGCCACTGTAGGGCGGCTTTGCGATAGGCGGACTTTATCTCTTCGACGGAAGAGGTGCGGGAGACGCCGAGCACCTCGTAAAAGTCTTTTTGGTTCCCTTTTGGCATGCGGATCCCTCAGATGGAATTAGTTCGCAGCTTCTTTCGATGCGCCGCCCGGGTGAACAGCTACGCGGACCATGGCGGGGCGGAGAACGCGCCCATGGAAAATGTAGCCAGGCTGGAAGACTTGAAGAATTGTGCCGTCTTCATGCTGGTCGGTTTCGGTGCGGTCCATCGCTTGATGGAGATGCGGATCGAAGGGCTTGCCCAGCGGGTCGATGCGCTCCACACCAAGGCGGGTGGTGTTGTCGACGAGCTGCCTGTAGATGAGCTCGAAGCCTTTGCGATAGTTTTCGTATTCAGCTTCGCGATGGGCCGCGAGAGCGTGTTCGAAGCCGTCGATGATGGGAATCAGGCCTTCGATGACGCGAGCGGTGGCGCGCCTGGAATCCTCGGCGCGCTCCTTTTCGATGCGCTTGCGGTAGTTGTCGAAGTCGGCCTGGCGGCGCATGAGCGTTTGGCGCAGTTCGTTCAGGTCGCTGGCGAGCTTCGCAACCTCCGCATCGGCAGCGGCCGATTCCGCGGCGACCTTGGCCTCGTCGGATTGGTCCGCGGCGGCATTTTGCGCGCTGCTTTCTGTGTCGAAAGGAGAGTTCTTGTCGGGCATCTTGCTGCCTCGCTTCTGGAAAAAGTGTTTCAAATTTTGCTCAAAGCTTCGCTGAATAGCTGCGCGACGTACGCGACAGCGGTCATGGCGCGCTCATAGTGCATGCGAGTGGGACCGAGCACGCCGAGCGAACCTTGCACAAGATCGTTGCGAGTGTATGGCGCGCTGATGATGGCTAGATTCTCTCCAGCGGGCGAAATTTCTTTCACGCCGATTTGCACGTGGACGGGTTCCGGCGTCTCTATGCAGGCATTAAGCACGGTTACGAGGCGGTGCTTCTCTTCGATGGCAGCCAGCAACTCGCGGAGTTGGGCTTGATTTGTAAACTCGGCAGTGCCGACGATTTGGGCGGTGCCTTCCACATGGACCTGGCTGGCCTGGTCTTCGCCAAGCATCGCGGGATCGCACAATGTCAGAGCACTGCCAATGATTCCCTCATATTGCTCGCGATCCGTGGCGAGCTTTAGGAGGAGGTCACCACGAATGGCCTCGAGAGTCCAGCCGGAGTAATGGCGATTCAAAAAGTCGGCGGTGGCGTCGAGTTCGGACTGCGCGAACGGCCGGCTCGGACGAACAATTTTATCGCGCGTGTTGCCGCCGGGAGAAATCAGCACAACAACCACACGGCCATCCGGAAGCAGCCACATGCGCGCATGCTCGAGGACGGTTCTGCCAAGCGGAGGAGAAACGATGATGCCGAGGCCGTTCGATACTTCGGCGAGAACGTGGCCGGCGCGCTCCGTGATTTCGGAGGCTGTTTTCGCGCCGCCCATCTCGCGCTGAATCCAATTGCGATCATCGACTGTCAACGTGGCCTGCGAGGCAATCTCTTGCGCGAAGAAGCGATAAGCGCTGGAAGTTGGGACGCGACCCGCCGATGTGTGCGGCTGGTAGAGAAAGCCGCCGTCTTCGAGATCGGCCATAACGTTGCGGATGGTGGCAGTACTAAGCGTCTCTTCATAGCTCTTAGAAATCGCACGCGAGGATACCGGCTCGCCGGTCTCGATGTAGGTGCGCACGAGATCGGCGAGGATCTGACGGTTACGCCGTTCCTGGAGAGCTGGATTCCTCATAGCAGCACTCTACGCCAAGCGCTAAAGAGCGCTACCTCTATTGTAGAAAGCGCGTCAAGCAGCGTCAATGCGGGTTGTCCACTCGTTTCGCGAACACAAAACGTAGCGGGTCAATTGTTGTCGATTTGGGCGCGTTGGAGCTTGTCGGAATAGTCTATGTAAATCGTCTTCCATTCTGAGAAGAAATCGATGGCGGCGATCGCGGCTTCGCGGTGGCCATTGCCGGTTTGCTTGGTACCGCCGAAAGGCAGGTGCGTTTCTGCGCCAATGGTCGGGGCGTTTACGTAGACGATTCCGGTGTAGAGATCGCGCGTTGCTTGAAAGGCCTGGTTCACGTTGCGAGTGTAAATCGAGGCCGACAAGCCGTAGGGGACACCGTTGGCGACTTCAATTCCCTGCTCGAAACTGTCAATGGGAATGACAGAGACGACAGGTCCAAAGATTTCTTCCTGAGCAATGCGCATGGTTGGCGAGCAATCGCCAAAGACAGTAGGAGAGTGGAACCATCCTTTCGCGTGAATGCCGCTGTCCAGACGATTTCCGCCAGTCAGTAGCTTGGCGCCCTCATTCTTTCCGATTTCCACGTAACTCATCACGGTCTTTAGTTGCTGTTCGTTGATGCAGGGGCCCATATCGACATCGGAATCAAGTCCATTGCCGACCCTTAAAGACTTCACACGTTCTACGAAGCGCGAAACGAACTCATGGTAAACGCTCTTATGCACGGCGAGGCGGCTAGCTGCGGTGCAGCGCTGGCCAGTTGTCCCGAACCCACCCCAGACGGCGCCATCAACCGCCAGATCCAAATTTGCATCGTCCATGACGACGATAATGTTCTTGCCGCCCATTTCGAGGCTGCAGTGTTTGAAGGATGGCGCGCATGCTTCGGCTATGAGCCGTCCAACTGCGGTGGAACCGGTAAAGCTGACCACCGGCACATCGTCGCTTGCAGCCAGTGGCGCGCCTGCGCCAGGCCCATCGCCGCTGACAATATTTACGACGCCAGGCGGAATACCGGCTTCGCTGAGAACTTGCACAAGGTGATAGGAGGATAGCGGCGTGTCTTCTGCGGGCTTCAGCACGACAGTGTTGCCGCTGATGAGCGCGGGGGTCATCTTCCACGAGGGAATGGCCATCGGAAAATTCCACGGCGTGATCATCCCGCAAACGCCAATCGATTGACGGACGCTCATGGCGAACTTATTGGGCAACTCCGAGGGCGTGGTTTGTCCGAACAGCCGACGGCCCTCCCCCGCCATGTAATAGGTCATGTCGATAGCTTCCTGCACGTCGCCGCGCGTTTCCGCCAGCACTTTGCCCATCTCGCGGGTCATGTCCTTGGAATAGTCTTCCTTGCGCTGCAAGAGCAGTTCCGCTGCGCGGAAGAGAATTTCCGCGCGCTTAGGGGCCGGGACCAGGCGCCATTTTTTGTAAGCCTCTTTTGCGGCGTCGACGGCTGCGTCGACGTCCTCAGACGTTGAAGAGACAAACATCCCGATCAATTCATCGGTGTTTGCGGGATTGCGATTCTCGTAGGCCTTGCCACTGCGCGATTCCACCCACTCGCCATTAATAAAATTCTTAAAAACTCGAGGCGCTACTGCCGTAGCCATACTTACTCCTCCGCTGTCCTGAAGTTCCGGTCTGAAAGTCTCGTTGTGCCTGCGGGATTGAACACGGGGCACCACCGCGTGGAGTCTAAATTCTACAGTCCGGGGCAAGTACCGTCAAATCGGGGCTCCAGCGTTCTGAGAATTGTCTCATTTCGCACAGATTCATGGACTTTCTTCTGGTCGAATTAACGTGAAATCCCGTAGTCCGTGAACCATCACCCCATGGACGCAAGGCACTCCGGTGCCGTTAGGACTGAGATGAGCGGAAAAAACCTGCGAGATGTCCCGGGAGACCAACGGACGAATATCGAGGGGAAACAAGTAATAAACAAAGTACTGTTGGCGATGCCCGATGATGAATATGAGTTGATGCGTGCTGACTTGACACATATCGACCTGCCAAGTCACCTGAGCCTTCATGAGCCGACCCAAAAAATTGAATTCGTCTATTTCCCGAACCGGGGAATGGTTTCTCAAGTTGTCGTGACCAAAGACGGCCGAACTGTGGAAGTGGGTGTAGTGGGCAAGGAAGGATACGTTGGAGCCGGATTGGCAACCGGCTTGAGCAGAAGTTCGGTGCGCGAAGTAATCCAAATAGCAGGTGACGGCTTCCGAATGATGGGAAATGCGCTGGAGCGCATTCTGCAGTCGGCCCCCCAGTTGCGAACGCTCTTGAATAGACATACGGGGCTTCAAGGGATGCAAGTCGCACAGACCGCGGCGTGCAATCGTCTGCACGATATACAGCAGCGCCTCGCAAGGTGGCTTCTGATGACTCAGGACAGGGTGGATTCCGGCGTGCTTGCGATCACCCATGATTTCATTGCAACCATGATGGGTACTGACCGGTCGACGGTGAGCTTGGCAGCTTCCGTCATGCAAAACGACGGAATCATCGACTACGCGAGAGGTGAAGTAAAGATTCTGAATCGCAGGAAACTCGAACGATCGGCTTGTGAGTGTTACGGCGTCATTCAACAGCTCGAGGATGAACTCGGCTTGAGATAGCAATTATTGTCAGTGTCGGATACCCCACAGACAGCGGCCACTTTCTATCGCTAGTGTTTTGGCCTTGCGTAACCACTTCGGCTTAGATGTGTGTTCAAAGGGCGATGACTTGGGCAGAACTTCGTTCAGGGCAATGGCAAAAAACTTCTGTTCTTGTCGCAGGGTCGCTGGCGGCCGGTGCTAGGCCGCTTTTCGAAGACGCAGGACGGCAAGAGGCCTTGGGGAGTGCTATGACGGCAATGCGTCGCAAGCTGCTGTGGGTCGAAAGCGAGAATTTTCAGGGCTGGGCTTGTTCGGAATGCGCATGGGCGTTCACGCCTACAGGACCGCTCGTCGGCGAATCCATCGAGGAGATGAAGATGCAATACGAACGCCAGCGCGACACGGAGTTCACTGCTCATGTCTGTGCCGAGCAACCCAGAGGCAGAAAAGCACCCCGATAGCCAAACAGCGCGCAAGGGCCACACCCCTGACCGGGCCGAGTTGTAGACAACTAACCACTGCACACAGAACAATAAGTTCGTAATCCGGCCGTGGGCGTGATACACTGTTTTTGCGCTTAATACCTCGGTTGTGTTGTGCGGTCCCTCAAGTAGAGTCGTTGATCTGAGATTACCCGCCTGCAGTTTTCTCCGTACGTTTTCAGCGTAATCTAAAACAAGACTGGCAATGCGAATTGCCGCGCTTGCGCAAAAATTGTGTGCGCGCGCCATCGCGAGAGCCAGCAAGAAAGTAATACGAATGCAAAGTTTTACAGAATTACCGATCTCCTCCTATATGAAGGAGAGATTGGCACAAGCGCGGTTTTCGACGCCGACCCCCGTGCAAGCTGCGGCTATTCCGCAAGCGCTCGAGGGCAAGGACGTCCTGGCAACCGCGCAAACCGGAACCGGCAAGACGCTGGCGTTCCTGATCCCGGTGATCGAGCAACTGCTGAAGCACAAAACGCCGGGAATCGCGGCGCTGGTGCTGGTGCCAACGCGCGAATTGGCTATGCAGGTAGTGGCGCAGTTCAATGCATTGCGCGGCACGCAGCTGGTGCCCGCAGGGCTCGTGGTTGGAGGATTGGCCGAGGGCGCGCAGCTCAATGCCATCCGCAAGGGAGCCCGACTGGTCGTTGCGACTCCCGGCCGCTTGGAGGATTACCTCGATCGCAAGCTTTTCAACTTCAACTCGCTAAGGATTTTGGTCCTCGACGAAGCTGACCGCATGCTGGACATGGGATTTCTTCCCGCCATCAAGCGCATCGCGGCGATCCTGCCTAAGGAGCGGCAAACCATGTGCTTTTCCGCGACGATGGAAGCGTCTGTCGCTCACCTGGTGAAAGACTACCTGCGAAATCCGGCGCGTCTCGCGTTTGGCTCGACGCTCAAGCCTGCCGAAAATGTGCGCATGCAAGCGTTCGAGGTTTCCGTCGATCGAAAACAGGAGATGCTGCAACGTTTGCTTGCCAAGGAAACGGGGCGATGCCTGGTCTTCTCTCGCACCAAGCGCGGCACGGAGCGCATAACGAAGAGCCTTAACCGCGACGGGTTTTCCGCGACTATGATTCATGGAGACCGCTCGCAATCGCAACGCAGCGCGGCACTTGCTGGCTTCCAGCAGGGTCGCTATCGCGTACTGGTGGCCACGGACCTCGCTTCCCGCGGGATTCACGTGCAAGACATCGTGCACGTCATTAACTACGATTTGCCGGAAGTGGCGGAGAATTTCATTCATCGCGTCGGCCGAACCGGACGAGCCGGCGGCCACGGAGTTGCCACCACTCTATTCTCAAGAGAACAGCGCTCGGAGCTGTTCCAGTTGGAGCGGACGCTTGGCATTCGCATTGAGCGGCTGGGCGCCGATACGGGCACGGCGACCGCGAAGAATGGCATACATATTCGAACTGAATCGAGACCGACGCCAGCGAGTGGTCCGGCAAAGGCTGCAATTCGTCCGACGATGATTGCGCTGCCGGGAGAGATCCTGCAGGCGCAGATCGAAAACTAGGACCTACTTTAGGCGGTTCACTCGAACTGTAAAATACGCAGTTGAGGAGCGGAACGTAATGTTCCGCTCTTCGCCATTCAGACCTTTTTTCCTGTGGATTCAGTGTTCCGGGAATATTTCTCGGGGAAGCGGGGTCTACAGGGCAATTGGATGTTTCTCCTGGGGCGTGCGAACCGGCTCAAGAGAGCCTAACGGGCTGGTTCGTGCGCCAAAAACCGAAGCTTTCTGGATAGTTGGCTTGGGTCTGTGGAAATCGCAAGCAACCACTTCTTGCAGGTTCGTTGATATCCCCTGACAAATCTAGCAGTTGTAAGAGGAATTTAGCCCGTGCAAAGGTCACTAACTACGGCTGACGGCGAACTGTAGTTGTAGGGCTTGTAGTCAGCGAAGAGGAACTGACGGGTGGCATCGGCGCTGCAACTCCAGCGGTTTGGGAGCCGAGCCCAAGTTTCTGCAGGGTCTTCGCATCGAGCTTCCCTGAGGGATTCAGTCCGTGTGCCCCTTGAAATTTCTTCATAGCGTCGACTGTAGCGTCATCCCACTTGCCACTTGGTTTCCCGCTGAAGGAACCGTCTTTGGCAAGAGCTGCCTGAATTTCGGAAATTCGTTCGGGAGCAGGGGCTTTCTGTCCCCGTTCGCGGCGGCTCGACTTTCTAGAGGATTTCGCGTAGTGAGTTTTGGCGCCAGCCTTTGCGGAAGGCGACTTTGAAGATTTAGCGGCCTGCCCCGCTGCTGCGGCGCCGGTCACACCCATAGTTGCTGCTACGAATAGCGTGAGGGCCAGGTGTTTCGCTTTTCGCACTCTCATAGAGATGCCGGGCAAAACGCTAAGGGAGACGCGAGCGTCTTCCCCAATTTTATTGCTGCTGGTTCTCCGCAGGAACCACTCCGGACAGGAAAACGGTCAGGATGCGGTCGCTGTCCTGGCGACGCAAAACCTTGAAGACTACGTTATCGCCCGGTTTCAGCTTTTTAACGGCTGCACGGTAGTCGTCCAAAGAGGTTATCTGGTCATGGTTGATCTCGGAAATCACATCGCCGCGGCCGAAATTTAGATCATCGGAGGCAAAGCTGGCGGGATCGACTTCTGTCACGATAACGCCCTTTATGCCTTCCATGCCGAAGCGCTGGGCGCGCTCTTTGGTCATATTGTCAACGTGGAGACCGAATTCGCTCGGCGCAACTTCACCGGGCTGGTCGCCCATTCGGCCCGCGGTATTCGGAAAGACGTGGGTGCGGTCCTCAACGGTGGCGGTGGTCTCTTTTTGGGCGCGATCGCGCACGTAGGAGAGCTTTACCTTGCTGCCGATGGTGGCTTGGGCAATGGGATTGACGAGGTCATTGCCAGTCTTGATGGGCTGGCCATTCACGCTGGTGATCACGTCACCACCCTTAAGTCCGGCCTTTTCCGCGGGACTGCCTGGCTCAACCCCTTCAATTACTACGCCATAGGGAGCGCCCAAGGATTTGAGGGTGATGGGATTGGTGCCAAGATCTTCCTGGAAGCTCACGCCAATCGAGCCGCGGGTCACCTTGCCATTAGCTATGAGCTGGTTGTAGATGCTGATGGCGGTATTTGATGGCAGCGCGAAGCCAACGCCTTCATAGCCGCGGCTGCCGGTAATGATGGCGGTGTTGATGCCGATGACTTGTCCCGCCAAATCAACGAGCGGGCCGCCAGAGTTGCCGGGATTGATGGCCGCGTCGGTTTGCAGGAAGCGCTGGAATTGCTTGGTGAGACCAAAGCCGCCGCGGTCTTTGGCGCTGATGATGCCGGCGGTGACCGTGGCTTGCAAGCCAAACGGGCTGCCGATAGCGAGAACCCAGTCGCCGACTTGCACGCCGTCCGAATTGCCGAGCTTGGCGGTGGGAAGTTCCTTGTTTACATCAATCTTGATAACCGCCAAATCCGTGTCGTCATCGGCGCCAACCAGCTTCGCGGTGTAGCGGGCGGTGTCGTTGTTGAGCTGGACTTGAATTTTTGTGGCGTTTTCGATGACGTGATTGTTGGTGAGAATGTAGCCGCGCTTGTCAACAATGACGCCGGAACCGAGGCTGCGCTCGGCCTGAGGGGGAGCGTCCTGGCGGCCGTCGAAGAAGCGGTCGAAGAAGTCCTGCATGGGATCGTCATCTTCGCCTGGATTGTTATGGTTGGGATTGTTCGGGAGCGCACGGCGCATCTTGCTCTTGGGCTTGCGTTCCAATACTTGTGTGGTTGCAATATTCACCACGGCAGGCTCGACACGGTTTACCATCCCAGAGAAAGAGCTGGCGGAGGGAATGGGGTCCGGCACGGTAAGGGGCGTGGCGTTCGTGCCGCTGAACGATTTCATAGCGGAAACACGGCCGGAGATGACCGAGCCAATCATGATTCCAACAACGAGCGTAAATGCTACAAAAAACGATGCCAAAAATTTGCGGCGCCGCGCCCAATTGAAAATCTCTTTCACTTGCTCACCCATGGTACTGCTCCTATCTTACTTGGCCGCACTTGCCCGCCATCCCAAGTCAGGGGGTTCGCGATTGCATGCAAGCTGACCGCAGAGCGATCCCCACCATAAGTATAACACCGCAGATAAAGGACAGTTGTCCCGGAATATTGATGCGCTGGAAGCATCACTGTCCGAGAGGACGGGGGTCCAAAAGACGACTTGTGGCCGAGTGTCTCATTGTCTCTGGAGGTTAGACGCAGGAACCCATCATTATGTTGTCAAGGGATCTAGACAAGGCGTGGTGGCGTTCCATGCCATTGTATCTTTTGGGCTTGACAACCGGTTTAGCATCTAGGATAAATGTAAAAGCTGCGGTTGCGGCGACACGTGGCGATTTAGGGCAACTTGCTCCACGTAAAAAACTGCTAAAGAGCTGTAGAGTATCCCAGAAGAATTTCTGAGACCCTCCGAGCACTTTGGCACGGAGGGTTTTTCGTTTTGCCTCCCTGCTGCCCTAATCGAATCCTTCGTGTATTTGACCTTGAATATTGAAAAAGGTGCAGGAATGTCCGAACTTTTTGAATTGCGATGTAAGGCGTGCGGGAAAACGTGGGGAAATGCGCCGCGTTCCTTTTGTGAAGATTGCTTCTCGCCGTTGGAAGTCACCTACGACTACGAAGCTCTGAAGAAGAAAGTCCGCCGTGAGGATCTGGCCGGCCGGACATTTAACATGTGGCGGTATGCAGAATTGTTGCCGCTGCCCGAAGGGCCTACGCCCGCTAGCGCCGTCGGCGGGACACCTTTGGTTGCCTCGCAGAAACTCGGGGCACTCTGGGGCGCCAAGAATGTCTTTTTCAAGAATGATGCCGTGTGCTTCCCTTCTCTGTCGTTCAAAGACCGCGTCGTGGGAACGGCGCTGGTAGCGGCGAGACGGTTTGGATTTGAAACTGTGGGGTGTTCTTCCACTGGAAATTTGGCGAATGCGGTTGCGGCGCAGGCGGCGCAGCAGGGATTCGACGCATGCGTGTTCATTCCCGCCGATCTTGAGCCCGCCAAGGTGCTGAATACGGCGGTGTACGGGGCCCGGATTGTTCGAATCAACGGAAACTACGACCACGTGAACCGGCTGTGCGCGCAAATCGCGGACAGGTTTCAGTGGGGCCTGGTGAACGTCAACCTGCGCCCCTACTATTCGGAAGGTTCGAAGACGCACGGTTATGAGATAGCGGAGCAACTTGGCTGGCGCTTGCCGGACAACGTAGTGGTGCCCATGGCAGGCGGATCGCTGATTACAAAGATCGCCAAGGCGTTTAAGGAGTTGGTGACGCTAGGCTGGGTGGAAGAGAAGCCAGTGAAATTTTTTGGAGCGCAGGCGACCGGCTGTTCGCCGATTGCCGATGGCGTGAAGCGTAACCTCGCGCGGTTCGAACCACAGAAACCGAACACGATCGCGCGGTCGCTGGCCATTGGCAATCCAGCGGACGGACCGTTTGCGATCAAGCTAATTCGAGAGAGCGGAGGCTGGGCGGAAGACATTTCTGACCCTGAAATTGTCGCCGCCATCAAGTTGCTCGCGGAAACCGAAGGCATCTTTACGGAGACGGCCGGAGGCGTGACGGCAGGCGTGACGCAAAAACTCATCCGTCAAGGGCGAATTAGGGCGGACGAGACTACTGTGGTTTGCATTACTGGAAACGGGCTGAAGACGACCGACGCTATCGCCGCGGACTTTCCCGTCACAGAGGCTATCGCGCCACGCCTCGACGCTTTCGAGGCTTACCTCGACAACCAATTCACTGTCGCCGCTACGGCGGCCAAGTAAGGAGACGCAGAGAACATGCCAGTCACGATTGAAATTCCTACGGCGTTCCGCCGCTTCACGGACGGGACGCCAAAGATTGATTGTAGTGCGGCGACGATTGCCGAAGCGTTAAACGATCTGACCACACGCTTTCCTGCGCTTTCACACCATGTTCGCGACGAAGAGGGACAGATACGGCAATTTCTCAACGTCTATTTGAATGAAGAAGATATCCGCTTTCTTGGCGGCGAAGGCTGTTCGCTGAAGGAAGGCGACCGCGTCCTGCTAGTCCCATCGATCGCGGGAGGCTAGGCAAATACGGCGCGAGTTCCCGGAGTCCTGCCAAAATACTGGGTTTACGGCCAGCCTGCGTCCGATCTGGCTTTTAATCTGTTCAAACTCGGCTATCATCTAAGGAGCCTGGAGAGGCCCATGAGTTACTACGCACTTTTTTACCGGGAAGTGGTGTCAGACTTCATAACGCAGCGAGCTTTTTATCGCGAAGAGCATTTGGGTCTTGCACGAGAGGCGCACGCCCGAGGTGAGCTTGTTCTGGCCGGGGCGCTCGCTGACCCTCCAGATGGGGCGCTCCTTGTTTTCCGCGCTGGTGATCCCACACCAGCGCAAGAATTTGTCCGCAAAGATCCTTACGTCCGCAACGGCCTGGTGAAGCGATGGGAGATTCGCCCCTGGACTGTGGTCATCGGGAACCAAATAGGAGCCGCCCAGGGATGATCGCGCGTCTGTGGTCCGCACGAACAACAACGATTCAGTCCACCAGTTATCTGGAACATTTTTGGCAAAGCGTGGTACCGTCACTCCGCAAATTCGATGGGTACGTCGCCGCGAGCGTCCTTGTCAGGCCCTATCGAGACTCCGTCGAGATTCTGGTCACGACCGTCTGGCAATCCTATCAAGCGATAGATGCCTTTGCCGGGGCCGATCGAGAGACTGCCGTTGTGGCAAGCGAGGCTGCTGCCTTCTTGACAGACTACGACCGCCGGGTGCGGCACTATGAAGTCGCCCAAATGGATGGCGTCACTTTCAGGCAATCCTAATTAGTTCCATCGGCAGGAAACATTTCCGAAGGAATCTTCGTTACTTAGTTCAGAACCCTTGGAGGTGTGCCCATGCGGACCCCATTCCTGCTGACGACCGTGCTGACGCTGTCTGTCGCATCGGGGGCAGCTCAAACCAAGCTTGACGTCAAAGACATTGAGAATCATCCATTTACGGCGGATTTCAATTCCGGTGGAAAGCTCCGGATGTACTTACGCTCCGGGGACTTCCGTATCGTAGGAGGGTCGGACAACAAAATCACGGTGAGAGTCACCGGGAGAAACGCCTACAGGGCCACGGACCTGAGGGTTCAGCTCGAGGGATCAAACGATCTTGCGAACTTGACAGTCAGCGGCGGCCCCAAAAACGACCTAGAGGTCACCATTGAGGTGCCAAGGAAGACCGGACTTTTCGTCCGAATGCCCGCAGGTAACCTGGAACTTCGACACGTCACTGGAGATAAAGACGCGGAGCTGCACGCGGGCGAGCTAATCATCGAGGTCGGGGAGGCCAGTGATTATTCGCGTGTGGACGCCTCGGTGTACTCTGGCGGTCTCGAAGCCAGCCCCTTTGGTGAGTCCCACGGAGGACTGTTCCGCTCCTTTCACAAAGAAGGAAATGGAAGATACCATTTGCACGCTCATGTCGGGGCCGGCGACTTGACCTTGAAATAGTGCCCTGCGGCGCCAACATCTGGTGAGGGACACCGCAACATTTGGCGCTTCCGAGTGTTCATAACTGTATGAGGCTAAGGTTAGCCATTTACGGTGCTGCTTCCCTACTGCTTCTCGCGTTCTACGCGCCCGCGCGAGCTGTCACTTCTCTCATCGCCGGCTTGCGCGATCGCTGAGTTAGCCCCACGTCCTGACTATTCAAACCTTCCGCCAAAACCTGCACAATATCGGCATTGCTTCCGTCCCCTCAGTCAGGGCAGACTAGCCCGCAGATTGCGGCATTCCGCGCGCGGTTAAAAGAAATCGGAATTGGAGATTGTAAACGATGTCGGATTCGGCAAGCGCCTCTCGAACTGCGCCGAGTGACTTCGAACTTTCCAAGACTCTTTCTCCAGTGGTCGCCCTGCTGGCGATCTCCGTCTTCATCAACTATATCGACCGGGGCAGTCTCTCGATCGCCGCGCCCACCCTGAAAGACGAACTCGGACTCTCACCGTGGCAGCTGGGCATTTTGCTTTCTTCATTTTTCTGGACCTATCTGGGTTTTCAAATCGTTTCCGGTTGGATGGTCGACCGTTTCAACGTGAATTGCGTCCTCGCTTCCGGTTTCTTGATTTGGTCCATCGCCACGGCAGCCACCAGTCTCTTTCACGGTTTCCTGACGATTTTGGCCATGAGACTCATTCTCGGAATGGGCGAGTCCGTGGCTTTCCCTTCGTACAGCAAAATCCTCGCCAAGCATTTCCCCGAAGCGGTGCGAGGACGGGCCAACGCCTTCGTCGCGGCAGGCATCGCCGCGGGCCCTGCGTTTGGAACATTTTTCGGCGCGATGCTCATCGCGCGGTATGGCTGGCGGCCATTCTTTGTGGCGCTGGGCCTGCTCAGCCTCCTGTGGCTATTCCCGTGGACAATTTGGATGCCCAAGGGCCCCGGGTTGCCAGTTTCACCTAACGCTCAAACTCCCGGCCTGGCGGAAATTCTCAAACAGCGTTCAGCCTGGGGAACGTTCGGCGGGCTTTTTGCCTACAATTATCTTTCCTATTTTCTGCTTACCTGGCTGCCGACTTATCTGGTTCACGAACGCCATTTCTCGATGCAAAAAATGGGCAGTGTTGGCGGGGAGGCCTACCTCATCCTGGCTGCTTCCGCACTGATCGCAGGTTGGATTTCAGACTTCTGGATCGCGGGGGGCGGCAATCCGACTCGCGTACGCAAGTCGTTTACAGCATTTGGGCTAGCGTTGAGCTCCGCCTTTTGTATTGCTGTCGTTGCTTTTGCGTCCAATCCGCGGCTCGCTACCTTTTTCCTCTTCGCGACTTGCGCTGCGGCGGGACTATGCACTTCAAATCTTTGGGCGATCACACAGACGATTGCTGGACCGCTGGCGGCAGGCAAATGGACGGGGCTTCAAAACTTCGCCGGGAATTTTGCAGGGATTGTTTCGCCGGCGCTTACGGGGTTCGTCGTGCAGCGAACCGGGCATTTCTTCTGGGCGTTTGCCGCGACGGCGGTTGTTTTGCTGGGAGGGGCGCTATCGTGGGCATTTATCGTCGGGCCGGTTGAGCCGGTGCAGTGGCAGTCAAAACGTTTCGTGCCCGAGCCGGATACCCCTGCCGACTGAAAATTACGATGCCCGCCGCCCTAGGGTCTTTGCCATCTTCCCGTCTCGGCAGAACGGAAGACGGCTTCAATCACGGCCATGTTGCTGATGGCGTCCTCGACGGAAACCGGAACTTCGCCATCTCCACGCACTGCGCGCGAAAAAACATCGCCTTGAATAGTGTACTGATCGCAAGTGGGAAAAGATTCGGTAATGACCCCGCCGCCGAAGACATCGCGGCCGTCGTCGATAACGATGCGGCAAGGGCGGTCATTCGGGGCGTTGAATGGTATTTCGATTTCGATACGGCCCTTCGTCCCGAGGAATTGCATTCGCTGGTAAGGGACGAGCTGCGTGCTGCATGTGAAGACGCACTGGCCTGAGGGAAAATCGAGAATCACAGAAGCCAAGCGATCGGTATTGAATTCAGGGTCGCGTTCCAAGAGCCCAATGACACGCGATGGTTCTTCGCCGAAGATAAAGCGCGACGTGGTGATGGGATAGCAGCCGATGTCATACATGCCGCCTCCGCCCCAGTCCAGTACATTTCGAATGTTGCCCGCGTCGCGATTGAAATAGCTAAAGACTCCTACTATGGAGCGCAAATCACCAATTTTGCCGGAACGAATTAGATCTCTCGTTCGCAGCCATTGCGGATGCGTACGTACCATAAAGGCTTCACCTATTTTTACACCGGTACGGTTGCGCGCCTCGAGCAGTAGTTTGGCTTCCTCAACGGTGAGGCTGATTGGTTTCTCACAAAGGACGTGCTTGCCGGCTTCCGCGGCTTTGATGGACCACGGGACGTGCAGGTGATTCGGTAACGGAATGTAGATGGCTTCGATGTCGGGGTCCGCTAGAAGGTCTTCATACGACCAATAGGCTTTGGGTATACGCAGTTTGCGCGCTACGCTTTCGGCTTTCTTTCCGTCGCGGGAAGCGATCGCGGTGATCTCGCTCCACTGCCCCATCTGCATTCCAGGAATCACCTTATTCACGCCAATTTTCGCGGTGCTCAGAACGCCCCATTTCACCTTTTTATGGCCCATCGATATTCTCCGCAGTTCTCTCTTCTATCACGCATCGTGGCAACAACCAAATGCGCGTGTTCAGGCCCCATTTGTCATACTGCCGCGGACCGGGTATAAGAATTGCCATGTTTCAATCGGCCTTTCTGTCTTTTCTCGCAGGACCCAACGACTTTTCGGACGCCCAATGGCAATGGACGATTTACTCACTCGGCGTGGGGTTCATCCTGCTGGGAATCGGAATTGGTGCGCTGGCACTGTTCTTTATGCGAAGGCGAACGGCGGGTCAGTTGCCGTTGTACTTCGGCTTTTTCGTTATTTTTTATGCCGTCAGGATGTTCCTCCGTGAGCAGGCGCTGCTATCTGTCTTTGCGATTTCGCCCGTGGTCGCCAATCACCTGATTCGAATCATCACTTACACCATCGCCTTGCCCGCTTTGTTCTTCTTTGTTCAGATTGTCGAGAAGCGCTGGAAGATTCTCTTCCAGTGGGTTCTCGGCGTGCATGTTGCATTTGCAGTTGTGGCGATTGTTTGCGAGGCGGCCGGGTACGCACCTCAAGGCGTCGACCACACCAACAGCATCCTGGTGGTGTTTTTTTGGCTGATCTTGATGGTCTTTCTTTTTCAGCCGCTTTCAACGGGCCAACTGCCGCACGAACTGCGAGTTGTCAGGATGGGTCTTGTTATTTTCGGCATTCTCGTCATTCACGCCAACCTTGCAGCTTTTCATCTGTTACCTGGAAGGGACGTCGAACCGCTCGGCTTTCTTGCCTTTGTGTGCAGCCTGGGCTATCTCGTGGCTCACCGCATTTCCACCAAGGAGGAGAGTCTCTTCGCCATTCAGAAAGAGCTCGAAATTGCGGAGCAAATCCAAACATCGATTCTGCCGCGCGAGGTTCCTAGACTTCCCGGCTTTAACATCGCCGCGCGTTATTTTCCGATGAGCGCAGTTGCTGGCGATTTCTATGATTTCCTCATCCCTAAACCGAACCAACTCGGTATTCTCATCGCCGACGTCACCGGACATGGTGTTCCTGCGGCACTCATTGCGTCCATGCTGAAAGTCGCATTTGCCAGTCAGACGCCTCACGCGCAGGATCCGGCCCGCGTCCTCGGCGGCCTGAATCATGCTCTCTGCGGAAAATTTGAAGAACATTTCGTAACCGCGGCTTACATTTACGCAGATCTCGACGCAAGAACCATCCGCTACGCCGGGGCGGGACACCCGCCACTGCTTGCATCCAACCGTTCGAACGGAGTGGCACGATCCATTGAACAGAACGGCTTCTTCCTGGGTATGTTTCCAGAAGCCAGTTATTCGTCGATCGAGTTCCCGATGAATTCAGGCGACCGATACGTGCTTTACACTGATGGCCTGCCAGAATCCAAAAATGCGATAGGCGACGAGTTCGGCATTGCCCGCTGCAAACAATATCTCGATTCACATCCTAATCTTGCGGCGGAAGCTCTCGCCGACGGGCTACTCAAGGAAATCGGACGCTGGGCCGCGCGTTCGTCCGGTCAGTCGCAAGAAGATGACATGACCCTGCTCGTCCTGGACTGCCAGTAGCAATCTTAACAATCAGAACTGCAACTTCTGGCTTGCTTGAGTTCAGAGTCCGTCTGGATGCGCGCGTCGCTGTTAGAGCAAACTCAACTGGCCGCTCTCCAAAGCCAGCAACTTTTTCTTCACCGGAAGGCCGCCTCCAAATCCGGTCAAATCGCCACTGCTGCCGATGACGCGATGGCACGGAATGATGATGGGAATGGGATTGGAGCCGTTCGCAAGGCCGACGGCGCGGGCTGCTTCAGGGCTGCCGATGCGGCGGGCCAGTTGGCCGTAGCTAACGGTCTCGCCGTAGGGAATCTTCCGAAGGTTGCACCACACAAGAAGTTGAAACTCCGTACCCTCAAGAACAAGAGGCAAATCGAAGTCTTTTAATTTTCCTTCAAAATAGGCTTGAAGCTGGCGGATCACCGCTTTGAACGGGGTTACATCCTCTACCCAATCGAGTCGAGGGGACTTGGGCCGACGGCCGGTTGCGAAGTGCACCAGACGCAGACCGTGCTCGTCACCCGCAAGCAAAAGCGGCCCGACGGGGCTTTCCATCGTCGTGTAAGAGAGAGTACCCACTTTGTCTTTATTTCTATCGCGCTGCTGTTCCGCTTGAGGTTGCCATGGCGTACGGACTTTGAGCGCGATACCTTTTCTCGAATTCTTCGCGGGTGCACATCGAACGAACGTCCGTAATGCGATCCACGGCGAGGACTCCATCGAGATGATCGATTTCGTGCTGCAATAATTCGGAGAGATTACGTTCTTCGCCCGCCTGGATTTCGTGCCACTCCCCTTGCAAGTCTTGATACCGCACCACAATCTCGCGATGCCGCTCCACTTGCATAAAAATGGAGAGGAAGCTCAAGCAAGCGTCCCAGACCACGATTTTTTCTTCGCTGCGGGCGGTGATTTCAGGATTGACGAGCGGCCAGGGCACAGCTCCCGGCAATTGCAGGAAAATGACTCGCAGGAGCGCGCCAATTTGTGGAGCGGCAATCGCGCGGCCATATCCCGTCGTGCTCTTCCAGTACGCGAGAGTGTCGGCGAGATCCTCGACCAGCGCGCGAATTTGTGGTGTGGCGGCATCCTCGACGCGCTTCGCAATCTCCCGTAGACCGGGGTCGCCAAGTTGTAGAACGGTGCGAATCGGCATTGCAGTCCTCGTACCCTGGCAGGACAGGTCCATCATAGCGCGACAGGCTGCGGTCGTGCGATCAAGCCCTGCCAGAAGTGGCGGCAGGCCGTATCCTACGCGCAGCTAACTCGAGTTTCAAACAGTCCAGGGGCAACTAATATACTTGTAGGCAAAAGATTTATGGTGATAGAGTTCTCCGGTCTGCGGGGCTTAAGGCGCCGTTTGCGCACGACTTTTTGCAGCAACAAGCGACAGCTATGGGGGGTTATCATGAAGCACCAGAAGGGTTTCTCGCTGATTGAGCTGCTCATTGTCGTGGCCATCATTTTAACTGTTTCGGCGATCGCCATTCCCAGTTACTTGAGATCGCGGATGCAGGCCAACGAAGCTGCGGCGGTCAGCTCTCTTCGTACAATCAACACTTCTGCAGTGACTTATTCCGCGACCTACTCCAGTGTCGGATTTCCCCCAACTCTGGGGAGCATGGGGGGAACGAGTCCATGCACTCCGAGTGCGGCTACTGCTTGCATGCTGGACGATATACTTGCCCAAGGAACGAAGAACGGCTATAGCTTTGTATGGACAGGTGATGGCTTGACCCCATCGGCTTCCTACACCGTAAGCGCGGCGCCAGTCAGCATTGGTGGATCGGGTCAACGTATGTTTTGTACCGATCTAGCGGGCGAGATCCGTTTTGAGCCGTCTGGAGCTGGTTGCAGTACAGCAAGCAGCGCAGTCCAGTAATATAAGGTAGGATGCCGTCGCAGACTATGGCAGCTGAACCAGAAGTACTCAAGGCAGCAGAAGTGATTCCCATCGAGCAGAAGCAGGAACCTCGCTCGAAAGGGATCAACACGCCGCGAAAGAAAAAACCGAAAGAACTTGCTGTTATCACGGAGTGCTGCACTGGGTGCGCAGGCTCCCCTGCCTGTGTGGAGTACTGCCCTGTTGAGGATTGCATGTTCTGGGTGCCGGATGAGGATCATCCGCCGTTCGGGCGCATCCAGGTGGACTCCGTTTTGTGCATCGGATGCAAGAAGTGCACCAGCAAAGGTCCCGATGGAGCTTTCCTGGATGGATGTCCATGGGATGCGATCGTGATGCTGGACATTGCTGAAGTGGAGAAAGTTGTCGGAGTAATGAATTTCTAGAAGAGAGCGAAGGGCGCAAGTTTACGGTTGATGCGCCGCTCTTTCCCGAATCGCCTGCTCCGCAAGAACAGCCTGCTGCTTGACTCGATCAGGAATTTCGGGCAAGTCACGTTGGTAGATGCGGATGGCCGGCAAATCCTCAGGCTGGCCTATCAGGTAAAGCGCTCTTAGCGCTTCCCAAACTTGTTCCGCGCCAGGATCCACCGTGGCCAATTCCGCGCCCAGAACCACATCCGCTCCGGTGGCCGCCGATAATGTCCGGATACGCCCATTGATGGGCGAGCGTACTTCCGTAAGCTGCTCCCCATTCTTCAGTTTTGCAATTAGCCCGCCCTGATGGATCGCTGTTCCGACGCGGTCGGCGTCGATCACTTTACCAGCGACAGGCGCCGTTATCCTTGCGGGCCGCAACAGGGCGACAATTTCTGGACGACCTGTCGCATCCCCAAAACGAACCAAAGACATCGCGGCGTTCCCTCTCACCATGGGCGAAGAATCCTCAAGCATTTTTCGGAGCACATCGTGGAAGCCGGCCTGTGTGGTGTCCTGACCCATGACCCAGGCATCGGTGTTGCGGACTTCTTCCACCGGAGACGAGGCCAGGCGAACCAGGTCGGGATACCAGCGTGCCGCGCTTGCGTCGTGCGCTGTTAAACGCTCGCCTAATTGCACCAGCGCATGCTGGATGTGTCTCGGATGCTTTTGGTCGTTGAGGAATTCCGTGAGTTGCTTATCCGACAGGTGGCGGCCGAACCAGGTATTCCACCAGAACAGGAATGGCATCAGAACGATCAACCAGGCGACTGCGAAGAAAAACAGCCGATTCCGTGTGGACATGCGGTGCCGCGCAGGGGCAGTCAAATCGGAAGGACTAGCTGGAGCTAGAGCCTCTATTGGCTTAACCGGAGGCGCGGAGGGAAGTTGACTGGCCGCCATGGATTTGTTTGAACCTTAACCTGCCTTGGCAGCCGGGGACTCCTTCGGCGCAACTGCTTTTTTCTTATGCAAGAAACCCAGCCAGCCGTGAGCTTCCATCTCCAATAGAACGTTCAGGAAGAAAACACCAGAGAGCGTCAAGAGAATAAGGCTCATGAACAACCCATCTACGGTCGTGAGCGACCTCGTGATGACAATCCACACAATCCCCGCGAGAGGGATCAGAGACAGCAAGATGGACAGCAGGAGCACCACGAACAGCAAGACACCTCCTATGGAATCTCAGGAGCAGGCCGGGCCCAAGCGTCTGGCCCGCTCCCCATTGGCACTTTCGCAGAGCTAAGGCTTGAAACTCACGTCCACAGTCTTGCTGTCCTTAGCAGCAAGCGTGACCTTCTCATCCTGCTCCCCCAGCTTTTCATGAACGAATGCAATCGTGTAATCGCCGGGAGGCAGACCTTTGATCTCAAACTTGCCGTCCGGGCCGCTTACAGCATAGAACGGGTTCTTCACTACGTTTACGAACATCCTCATCCACGGATGCTGGTTGCACTTTACCGGCAGCATGACTTCTTCCCGGGCAAAATTCTTTTCAATAGGAGGGGCCTGCGTGGCCTGAGACTCGTTCCATTCGCGGTTGTCTTTTGGAGTAGGGTGAATGTTATGGGTGGTGGGGTCGCCGTTGACGATCTTTATCGTCTGCCCGGCCATAACGCCAAGCACGTGCGGCTTGTACTTGCAGCCCACCTGCGTTAGCGTTACTTCCTCTTTAGGAACGTCGAACGTGCGATTGCCAAGGCCTTCTTTGACGTAGATGAAGACGTTGGCAAGTTTGCCGTCGTTGACCATCACGTTTTCCGCTGTGTTCGACCCCGCGCAATTCGGATCCTGGCTCATGTCGATCTTGGCCGCTTTCGGCGCCGGTCCATCGAACTTCACCGTGCCGCTTAACCCGGCTGCAGTGGCGGGATCGATCGGGCTAGCTGCTGGCGCAGGAGTTGCTGCGGCGGGAGCCGCCGGTTGTTCTTCCGCTGATTCCTTCTTGCCACACCCCGCCAAAAGCGCAAGGCCGGGCAAAATGCAGATGGCCAGCCATTTCTTGGTATTCATGTTGTACCTGCCCCTCACTTGAAATTTAGAATCCCAGACAAATTCTACTCGCGGCCGCGTCCCCTAGCTGTATTCTCCCCGTTTGAATCACCACTACTGGAAGCTCGCGCGTGTCCCATCGAAGCACTGACTCGCCGCTGCTCTTCGGCAGTGAGTTGGAAGATGTAATCCACCAGCAGCTTCGTATGATCCTTATCATAACCCCGGAATGACGGCGGCGTCGGCCCGGAGAAAACCCAATGATTTTTGTCACGCTTAAATAGCCCGGAAGGCATGGCGGTCCCAGGGCTGATAGCCTGTGGATCAATAATCCAGCGCTCGACCCAATCGGCCTTCAGGCGGCCTTTGGCCTGAAGAAAGTTTGGCGCTGTGGCGTTGCGGTCATGCGCCGGGTCACCCGTTGCGTGGCACTTCAGGCATGGCGCGGCGGGACTGCTGAACAGGCTGCGCGCCATGTCTGTTTCCTTGGCTGTCAACACCGGCACTTCATCCGGAATGTAGGGGAAGGGCTGGCGCGATAGCGCCTGGAAGAAGCGCACAAGTTTGCCGAGCTCGTTTTCTGAAAACGAGAAGGTCGGCATGCGCACCTGGAGATAGAACCGCACGCCGTTGCGGTTCGTGTCCGTTTCGGTGAGTGACGGATTACGCAGAAAGCGCAGCAGCCATTCTGGGTCGACGCGGGCGCCTTCGGTCAGAAGTTTGGGCGGAAGCTGCTCTTGCGCATCCTGATATCGCGACAAACTCATCAGCGAAGTCTTCTGTCCGGGAATGAACTGGTGGCATCCCATGCAGTTATATTTGCGAACGACCCACCAGCCCTCTTGAATGTCGCGGCGGTAGTCAAGCGGGCGGTACTGGTAGCTAGCTGGTAAGCCACTTTCCTGGCTGCCCATAAGAAATGTCGTGAGCGATTGAACCTGTTCTTTAGTCAGGTGCAGATTCGGCATTCGCAACTTTTCTGTTTCGGGTTTGATTTTGCCGAGGTCCCAAATGTTCGGCTCAGCGAGCTTGTGTTCGAAAAAACCCTTATGGTCGTACCATGGAGCTTTTGCAGGGCCTTCGGGCAGGCGCGCGCGATCTTCTGCATCGGTGATGGGTTCGTGGCCGCCACGCTGCGCCGTCTCCGTGAGAAGCGCAAAGTCGAGCCGCTCGATCGGCTTGCTGCCCTCGGTGGTGAGCTCCGTGCCGATGCGGCCCTCTTCCTCAAGTCCGGAAATCTCGTGGCAGCCCGCGCAGCCAAAGAGGCGAACCCACTTCTTCCCCTCCTCCTTGAGGCTTGGATCCTCCATGAAAGCCGCATCCGGATAAGCCGCCGGCTCTTCCTGCTTCAACGTAACGAGATAGCTGGCCACGTCCTCCGCATCTTGGGGAGAGAGACGCAGGCTGGGCATGACCGTCATGTTCTCCACTTGAAGCTCGTGCCCGTCGTTCGGGCACCGGCTATGGTCTAGATCAAATACGTAAGGAAGTCCCTTCTTAGCGTAATCCTCGGGGCCAATGTCTTTCTTCTCGTACATGCAATAAGGGCGAGTACGTTCACGCGCATTGTGAACCCATCGCACGAGATAATCGTAGTTGTCCTTCTCTCCGACGCGGGAAAGGTTCGCCGCAAACGTCCCTCCCTGCATTTGGCTACCTTCGCCAATCGAATGGCAACCGAGGCAGCCGCGGGTCTCGATCAGTTCCTTCCCGTGCGTTGCGTTTCCGGGCCTATGCTTAGGCAATGAATCCTTCAGGCCCGATTGCCAAATGTAGGCGGATATCGCTTTCACCTGCGCGTCATTCAGCCGGAAGTTCGGCATCTTGGTTGTTGGGCGGAAGTCGGTGGGCCTCTTCAGCCAGATGGGGATCCAATTCTTGTTCAGCTTCAGGCGCACGTCCTTGAGATTGGGGCCAACTTTTTTTAGGTCTTGCAGCAGGCTCTTGGAAGTGCGGTCAAGCTGCACGATTCGAAGGTCCGATTTGCTATTGTCGACTTTGAGAGCGACAGCCTGGTCGTTCAAATGGTTCGCTTCCTCGTTGCTCGCGGCCGCGTCCGCCTGTTTCATCAGGTCGGCTGATCGCTTCAGATTTTCTTTCTTGTCCTGTTCCAACTGCTTGACCTGTTGCGCGATAGAAAGCAAATCCTCTGGTTCCTTGTCGTAGCCTTCGTAGCGATGGCAGCCGACGCATCCGCGCTGCCGGTAAAGGTCTTTCCCTTCGCTAAGCGTCCAACCCACATCGTTAACCACCAGCATCATGTCCGCGGCATGACACGTCTGGCAGCCTGCCTCCACATTTCCCTTCGGAAACAGCGGCCAGAGCCAATGTTCGTAGGTGCCGTGCGCTTTCTCGATGCTCGTCGTCGCACGGCCATTGCCTTGATGGCAGGGCGTGCAGCCAAACTTTTCAGGATCGTGGGTCTTCAAGAGTTCAGGACCGCCATGGCTAGTAAACGCCAGAGCGTATTCGTCTGGCTTCTTGCCCTTCAGCGACATCGATGCGGCGGTCAATTTGACTGGTTCACGAATGCCCATGTGGCACGACTCACAGCGATCCACGATATTCGCTTCGGGCACGTTGATCTGCATGATCTTCGGCGTCCACTCCTCGGTCTTGTTCTGCAACCCAAGGAGTTGCGGCGGCGTGAGGCTCACCATGTGATCGGTGACGTAGGTATCCAGCAATACTTTCTTTTCGTTGACCGGCTTGATCAGTTCACCGAGCTCCGCGCTCAACTTCGTGCGCTCGTCCTTGGCCTCGTTGTAGGCTTCCTCAAGTTGGGGGTAGTTGTATTCCTTCCTGCTATCGTCGGAAAACTTAACCGTGACCAATTCCTGTTTGTACGCATCAAGCTTTTTCTGCTTGCCCTGCTTTGAGGATGCGCTCGTGTCCGTTTCGATGTCGTAGGTCGCCGCGTTCACGTACGCCCGGCGATCGGTAAAGCTAGTCTGAATGTCCAGAATCCTGACGCTCAACTCGCGCAACTTTTCGTTAATTTCTTTGATGCGCGGGGCGGCATCCTTGCTCGCATCCTCATAATTTTGCTTAAGTTTCTGATAATCAGGGTTGCTCTCGACCTCTTTTTCGGAACTATTCGATTGCGAATGCGCATTCTTCAAAAACTCGGAGTAGCGGACTTTCCACTCATTCTGGAAGGTCTTCCACGGGCGCTGTCCAAAATCTTCGTCCCACAGCGCCCAGAAAAGCGTGACCGTGAGGACCAGCATGGCCACGACATAGTGTGGCGCAAGCGATTTGCTGACTATCGGATCGTCTTCGGGGATGGGCTTATCAGGCACCACTTCCTCCTAAACGTTGAACCACGGCGTAATCCACACATATTTAATATGGAATGCCAGCCGCAACAGCATCTTGATGGGCAACCCAATCATGGTGATGAAGAAAACCATCAGTATTGAGTACTGCAGCAAACTCATCCGCTTGTAATTCTTCGGGTTGTACCGCCGGAAAAGCGCGTGCACCAGCAGTCCGCCTACAACAAAAAATCCGCCTACGACGGCCGCGCCAAAAATGCCCTTGGCCCAGTTTGAGGTAATCCCGAAAAGGTCGGGCAAGTCGCGATTCACTTCATAGATGAGACGGTTGTGGTCCCACGTCTGCCCCGGCCAGAACCACTGCCATCCGGGCCCTCGAATGAAGGTCCCGATCGTGATCATGGAGACCCACAAAACAATAAAACCGAATAGAAACGTGCCGATCGCAAACTTGCGTTGCTTCCACGTGTAGTAGCCCGCTCCGAGCGGGTTCGTATCAATATAAGGAATCACCATCAGCCCGAATATGATGAGTGTGGGCATCACCACCCCGGCAATCCACGGATCGAAGTACACCAGCATTTCCTGCAAGCCCAGGAAATACCAGGGGGCTTTTGCCGGATTCATAGTCAGGTTGGGGTTCGCGGGTTCTTCCAGCGGCGCATTCAGCGTAATGGACCAGACCATCAGAATAATGGTGACAATGATGGCTGCAAGAAATTCCACCCGCAACAGAAACGGCCAAACGTGAACTTCTTTCTGCCATCCCGGCTTAAACGGCCAAGCTTTGCGGTGGTGCGTCTTGGCCAGCGCAGGGTCGGCTTCCAATTGTTCGATCAGTGAGTCATTTGCTTTCGCCTGCCGCCAGGCGAGATAAATGTAAAACGCGAGTAAAGGAATCATTGCCACGATCGGCACGTTGTCTGGCGCGGAGATGATTTCCCAAACTTGTCTCCAATCCATGGCTATTTCCGCGCCTCCTTAACTTCCGAGTCGAGAATGACCTGGGCCGGCCCGGAGATGCCACCGTCCTTCCGCACTCGCCAGAAGTGAAGAACCATGAAGATGGAAGCGATAATGGGAATCCCGATGCAATGCCAGATATACGAGCGCAGAAGCGCGTTGGCGTCCACAATCGAACCGCCCAGCAAGCCAAACCGCACGTCGTTGTACGGAGTCATATTCAGATAGTTGCTAAAGGGGCCTTCATGTCCGAGTAGCGGCGTAGCACGCGCCATGTTTGTGCCCACCGTCACCGCCCAGAAGCCGAGCTGATCGTCCGGAAGGAGATAACCCGTGAATGAGAGCAGCAGTGTCAGTACCAGCAGAATGACGCCCACGTTCCAATTAAACTCGCGAGGCTTCTTATAGGAGCCCGTTAGGAAAACGCGGAACATGTGCAGCTCGACGGCGATGACCATGAGGTGCGCGGCCCAGCGGTGCATGTTGCGCAGCAGTTTGCCAAACGGAACGTCATGCTCGAGGTAGAGCACGTCGCGGAAGGCTTGCACCTTGCTTGGATGGTAGTAGAACATCAGCAGGGTGCCGGTGAACGTGAGCACCAAAAACAAATAGAACGTGATGCCGCCCATTCCCCAGGTGTAGCTGTAACGCACTGAATCGCGATTGATCTTCGCCGGATGCAGATGCAGAAAAACGTTGGAAAGCACGCCCAGTGCGCGATTGCGCGGAGTGTCGTCGTGCTTGTGGCGAAAGATCGAAGTGTACACCTGCGTCTTGGTCGGATTCTTGAGCGTCTCCAGAGACTCTTTTGCCTTAGCGGGGAGATCAGTCTTGAGGGATTCGAGATCCTCCTTGACCCCAGTCTTGATGGCATCCACCAGACCGGTGGACTTGCCATTTTTGCCGTTCGAGTATTTCTCTTCAGGCATTGCTTGTGCTCCCGTTTCCTTCCCTGCTCGAACCGTTCTCTTAGACTTCTGAGCTCCTTAGCACGCAGCACCGCCGCCGTGGCGGTCCTTACACATTCAAAAACGAACCTGGATCGCTGAAGTGGCTTGGCTGTCCCTTGGGCCATTCAAAAAGCTGCGATACGTCTACGACGATTTGTCCGTCCGGCGCCAACTCCAGTCGCGCGCGGTCCATCGGACGCGGCGCAGGTCCTTCAAAGTTAATCCCTTCACTGTCGTATCCGCTGCCGTGGCAGGGACACTTGAATTTGTTCTCGCTGGCTTTCCAATCGGGCGTGCAGCCAAGGTGCGTGCATCGCGCGTAAATCACGAAAAGCCTGTCAGGTGTGCGATCTACCCAGATGCGGTACTTTTGTTGCCATTTTGTATCGACACCGAGGGCATAGTCAGATGGAAAACCGATTTTGAAAACGGTGGGAGGTTCGAAAAGCGTGCGGGGAAGGAAAAAACGCAGAAAAGCGATAAACCAGGCGCCCAGAAAACCGGCTACGGCACACCAAACCAAACTGCGGCGACGCTCGTTGATTCCGCCCGCAGTTGGACCGACCGTCGGCAAACCGGCGGCAGGCGCAGCTTTAGAGGTGCCGACGGCTGGCGTGCCCACAAACTTTGTGGCTTCGCTGCCTCCAGCAGCAGTCGTCTTCGCTGCATCCGGTTTCGGGTTCGCCGAATTTGATTCCGGGGCCGCCATGCACTACCTCCTGAATATCCTCTAGTCGTACGATGCGGCGACCGCGAGCGGTGCCGCCACTTCCCTTCCGTGAACATGAGTCCATTGGCCATCAAACACATCATGAGGGCCAAACCATGTTTTTCCGTTCCCGGCTGTGTTTATTTCTTTTGTAGAACGGTGCAAGCGGTGCGCGGATAAATGATCAATGTTGGCGCGCCAATGTGGGAACTCAATAAAGCCCGGATCACTCGTTGGAACACACAAGCGAGGCGTGGCCTGTGGAAGCGTCATTGGCCCGCCGAATTTGGAGAGCGTAGCTACGATACATCGTGAGGCCCCTAACATTCCACTGGACCCCCCAGGAAACGGGCCGGATGTTACTCAAATAAAAAAAATTCGTCAACACAAGTCTAAACTTTTCTACACGGGCGCCTCACGCAGTCATTTGCAATAAAGGAGAAACTAAGTTGTATTCGGTGGCGCTGACCCCACAACGAAAAAAAAAGATATTTGAGAACTCGCTTGCGCTTGCAATGACCTGTGGTAGACTCGCCCCGTTTTCGAACTTCGCGATTCGGATTCCGCAGATTGAATGATCGAATCAGCGGTTACGGTCGATTATTTAACCAGGGAGGTCAGGGTAGATGGGCCTCGTTCTTCTCCTCGTTATTTGGCTGATTACATTCATCAGCGCGTATTTCTTTCTTGCCAAGACCTGGTGGTTACCTGTCGGAGCTTCCGCTGCGGCGGCAGGGATCGATCATCACTTCACGACCACTTACATTCTCATGGGCATTGTGTTCGTGGCAGCGCAGCTGAGCTTGGGGGTTCTCGCTTGGCGGTATCGCGATCGCGGCTCGGCCACTACGCGGGCGCACTATACCCATGGCAATAACATGCTGGAGATCACCTGGACCGTGCTGACTTTAGTTTTGTTCGTCGGGCTGAATTTCATGAGCAGTTCCATCTGGGCCTCCGAACGGTTCCGTCCTGCCGCGTCGGGCGCCGTGCAAGTAGAAGTGACTGGGATGCAGTTCGCTTGGTATTTTCGCTATCCTGGACCTGACGGCAAATTCGGCGCCACCAAGCCGGAGTTGCAAGATGCTTCCGCTGGAGGCGAAGGTGCCATCGGCCTCGATACCACCGACCCTGCCTCCAAAGACGACGTTGTGACCGGAACAATGTATGTTCCCGTGAATCGCGAAGTGGAGGTAATTCTCCGCGCGGAAGACGTGATCCATAGCTTTTTTATTCCTGCCATGCGTTTCAAGCAGGATGCCGTGCCCGGTCTCGCGATCCACATGCACTTTACGCCCATCACGACTGGGGACTACGAGATTGCCTGCTCTCAACTCTGTGGTCTCGGCCATTACAAAATGCACGGAATACTAAAAGTCGTGAGCGAACAGGATTTCGACAAGTGGCTGGCAGCGCGCGAAGCGGAGAAGCAATAATATGGCCACCCGCGAGTTCGTAGCCCACGATGCACACGCCCATGCGGCCCCCACAAGCTGGATACGCAAGTATGTTTTCAGTCTCGATCATAAAGTCATCGGCATTCAGTACTTCTTTCTCGCCCTGACGGCCGTTTTCGTCGGCATGTTTCTTTCCTTATTGATGCGCATCCACTTGATCTGGCCCACCGCCACTCTGCCTTGGTTCGGTGAGATCAAGCCCGAAACTTACCTCAGTTTGTTAACCATGCATGGCACGATCATGATTTTCTTCGTCCTTACCACGGCGCCGCAGGGTGGTTTCGGCAATTACTTCTTGCCCATTCAAATCGGCGCGCCAGACATGGCCTTCCCCGTCCTCAACATGCTGTCCTTCTGGGTGACCGCCCTCGCCTTTGTTGTCCTGGTCTCGGCTTTCTTTGTGACTGGAGGCGCGCCGCTTCACGGATGGACGGGCTATCCCCCGCTCAGCGCACTTCAATCCGCAGGGCCAGGCGAAGGCTTGGGCGCCGATTTATGGGTCATCAGCATCGCTCTTTTCTGCGTTGGGGCGTTGATGAGCGCGTTGAACTTCATCACCACGACTCTGGACATGCGCGTCAAGGGCATGACCATGATGCGCATGCCGCTCACATGTTGGGCTTGGTTTATCACCGCCATCCTGGGCCTGCTCGCTTTCGGTGTGCTGTTGTCGGCCGGCATTCTGCTGTTGTTAGACCGTAATGCGGGCACAAGCTTTTTTGTCCCGCTGGTGACCATCAACGGTCAGCTTGCCGGACATAAGGGCGGTTCGCCGCTGTTGTGGCAGCATTTGTTTTGGTTCTTTGGACATCCCGAAGTCTACATCGCCATTTTGCCGGCGATGGGTCTGTGCTCACAGTTGCTCTCCGTTTTCTCACGGAAGCCAATTTTTGGATACAAGGCCATGGTCTATGCCCTGTTGTCTATCGGATTTCTGGGCTTCATGGTTTGGGGCCATCACATGTTCATGAGCGGTATGAGTCCCTATACGGGCTTCGCATTTTCGATCATGACCATGGCCATCGGCGTACCTTCTGCCATCAAGACTTTTAACTGGCTTGGTACACTTTGGGGTGGGCGGATTCGGTTCACTTCTCCCATGCTGTTCGCGATCGGGTTTGTTTCCCTCTTCGTCTCCGGCGGAATTAGCGGTCCGTTTCTAGCTCAGCCCGTGTTAGATATTCCGTTGCATGACACTTACTTCGTCATCGGCCACTTTCATTTGATTATGGGAGTGGCTTCTATATTCGGGATGTTTGCCGCCACGTATTACTGGTTCCCAAAAATGTTCGGCCGCATGATGAGCGAGAGTATGGCGCGATGGCATTTCTTTATCAGCTTCATCGGAACTTACGCCATCTTTATGCCCATGCACTATCTTGGCATGGCGGGACATCTGCGCCGCTACTCCCAGCTCACTGAACTGAATTACCTGCATGGCTTGTTTCCTTTGCAGAAATTCATCACTTTCGCTGCTTTCATTACGATCGCCGGCCAGTTGATCTTCTTGTTCAATCTCTTCTGGAGCATGAAGTTCGGCAAAAAAGCCACCGACAATCCCTGGGAAGCGACAACTCTTGAATGGACCACGGCAACTCCGCCTCCTCATGACAATTTCGCCGGACACGTGCCCGTCGTTTACAACGGACCGTACGAATACAGTGTCCCGGGCGCACCTCAGGATTTCGTGATGCAGACGGATCCGCCACTCGGGAAGGCGCACTAGATTACCAATGGCTTCGATCACCACAACCGCCTCCGTAGACACGGCAGGAGTCCTCCTGGCAGGCAGCGGCCAAGCGGATCATCATTGGCTTGACTTTGCCGCCCGCCTGCGTCGAGCTCGGTTGGGGCTCATCGTGGCTCTAGTTGGCATCGCAATGATCTTTGTGTCGTATTCCAGCGCCTACGTTGTGCGTCAGGGTCTTCCAACCCTCGATCCGGGCACGGGGACTCTCGTTCACGACTGGCTCCCTCTGCAGCTGCCCAACTTTTTGTTTGTAAATACTCTCGTCTTGTTGGTGAGCACTCTGACGATGGAGTTGGCACGCCGCCAGGCGGTCCGCGAAGCCTTAGCGGCTCGAGAAGGTTCCTCTTCAACGGCTACTCGTCCCCAAACAGATGGAATCCCCTGGCTCGCGTTGACCGCAGTTCTAGGCCTCAGCTTTCTCGCTGGGCAATGGCTCGCGTGGCGTCAACTAGCCGCCAGCGGCTTCTATGTATCCACAAACCCGAGCAGTTCCTTCTTTTACCTGCTCACCGGCACTCATGGAATTCACCTGATGGGCGGCGTCTTGGCTCTGCTCGCCGCCGGCGCCGCTTCCCTTCTGCGCAGGCCCGCGGATTCGCAGGCGGTGGTGGTCGATGTGACTGCCTGGTATTGGCATTTCATGACTTTTTTGTGGGTCTACATATTGTGTTTGTTAGAGTTCGCACGCTAACCCTGCCCTGAGGCGAACGGGTCGGGGCCGCAAGTCATAAGGAGGTCAAGCGCATGTCTGAAGCGACGCTGCCGCACGAGATGCCAGCGGTTTACGAACCGTCGCTCTTTGGGACGTACTCGAAGAAGATTGGAATGTGGCTGTTTCTGATGTCAGACTCTCTGACGTTCGGCGCTTTGCTCTACGCCTACAGTTACGGTCGCATTTCTACTCCCAACTGGCCGACGCCATTCCATTCCGAAAGCATCGTCAACGCCACCATCATGACGGCATTCTTGCTGACCAGCTCGCTCACGATGGTGCTCGCGGTCCGCGCATCGGCTGAAGGCAACGCTAAATCACAGCGCCTCTGGCTGCTCGCTACCATGGCTTGCGGCATGGGTTTCGTCCTTCTGCACGGCCGGGAGTGGAGTAAACTAATTGCCGAAGGCCTGACTCTCCCGGTATTTCCCAACCCTCCAGGCCACGAAGTAACGGGAGAATATGCAAATGTCGTGAAAAACGTGCCACAGTTTCCCGCAACCTTCTTCGGCCTCACCGGAATGCACATGCTTCACGTGACGCTCGGTGTCGTCTACCTGGGCATCGTGGCCCTTCGCCGCTATTTCATTCCTATCTTGTTGGCCCTATGGCTTGCCGCCTGGCTTGGGACACCCGCATACAGTCCGTTCCACTATGGCGCGCATGTTCTGCTGCTCGCCGCGATTGTTTGTTCGATTATCCTGTGGCTCAAGCCCAAGGTTTATGACTCATCTGACGTGGAAGTTGCCGGCTTGTACTGGCACTTTGTGGACCTCGTCTGGATGTTCATCTTCCCACTCGTTTATTTGATGTCCGCCAAGATTCTCTAGGAGCTCTCGAGCTATGGAACCTGATCAAATTGCCATCGCGGTGCGAGTCGCTGAAGAACAGCGCCATCACGGGAAAGCGCAGTTTTTCTGGGTATGGGGAGCGCTCCTTGTCATGACAGCCATCGAAGTCTACCTGACCTACCAGAACATGCAGCCTGTGCGCATGCTTACCATTTTGATGGGCTTGTCACTCATTAAAGCCGCACTCATCATCGGCTACTTCATGCACATGAAATTTGAAGTCTCCCGCATGAAATGGCTCACTATGGCGTCCCTGACGGTATGCTTGGCCTTGATGCTGATCTTCTTCCCAGACGCTTTCCGCATTCTTTCACTGGGACCAAAATGAAAGTTCGCGTTTCCCTTCTCGTCGCCTCTCTTCTGCTGACGGCCGCGCCGGCCTTCAGCCAAGCCTGCTCCATGTGTTACAGCACGGCCAAGGCAACTTCCAAGGAGGGCCAGCGGGCGATCAGCAAAGGAGTTGTCGTCATGTTGATTCCGCCCCTCGGCTTCATGACGCTTGGCATTGCCCTCGCCTTTCGCTACGGCAAGAAACGTGACCTCGAACAAACGCTATAGCCTGCCCTTCTAAAACGAATACCGTCCACCGCCTCACGCGCATGTTATGGGAGCCACGTTCCCACGTGAACTGCTCACACCCAGCTCTACCTGCGATCGGCGAAGTTGTTCGTCTCGCGTGGCGCCGCTCAGCAGCTCAGGACAATGTGTGCTTTGAGTCCGAACTAGGACTGGGAGCCACGACTTGCCTCCTGTCCCAAACCTGTCCGTTCGACCGTTGATTTTCACCCTTTTTTCGACTATTAGTCTTATAGACATTGTGGTCCTTGAAGCACTCGTATCCGCGTACTTGAGTGGCGCGTTGCGTCAGAAGGCCTCAGTGATGAGGACTTACATCCCCGCTTCCCGACGAACAGCGCTGTAGACAATTCTTAAGCCGCGGGCACGATGTCCCTCGCCCTTGATTCGGGCCAAGATTTTCTTGGTGAAAGGACGCCCATGCCCCGCAAAACGGGATTCGTCTCCTTCTTTCTCGGTGTGTTAGCGCTTGCGTGCAGTTCCTACCTCGCGAATGCACAAGGCATTGATTCTGGGCGCCATTCGCGCGCCATCATCTCGCAGAAAATTGACGAAACTCATCGCGTCCCACTCGCAGGCAACACGCGCCCCGAAACAAAGGCCGGGATTGACCGTGGCTCAGTGGCAGTCGACTTTCCAATGGAGCACATGTTCTTGCAATTGAAGCGTCCCCCCGAGCAAGACCAAGCGCTTCAAGAGTTCATTCACGAGCAGCAGACGGAAGGATCCTCAAACTTCCACCGATGGATCACCGCGCAAGAGTTCGGAGAAAGATTCGGGCTAGCGAGGCAAGACCTCGATGCAATTACAAGCTGGCTGCAGTCGCACGGCTTCAAGGTCAACGTGGTCTATCCCAGCGGGATGGTGATCGATTTTTCGGGAACGGCCGGGCAGGTGCGCCAAGCCTTCCAAACGGAGATCCACCATCTTGAAGTCAAAGGCGAGAAGCACATCGCCAACATGAGCGACCCGCGGATCCCCGCCGCGCTCGCGGCCGCGGTGTCTGGCATCGTTTCCTTGCACGACTTCCGGCCCCACACGATGTACAAGCTGCATAAGCCTCGCGGCGAATTCACGTTTCCGGACGGTTTTGGCGACAACAGTTATGCGGTTGTTCCTGCGGACCTGGCTACCATTTACAACATCAATCCGCTATTCAGTGCTGGCTATTCTGGACAGGGTCAGACGATTGTCGTCATCGAAGATACAAATGTATTCACCGCCGCTGACTGGAATACGTTTCGCTCAACACTCGGCTTGTCCAGCTACACCTCGGGCTCCTTTACGACGGTGCACCCGGCCCCTTCGAGCGGGGCCAACAACTGTGCCTCTCCTGGCGTCATCGCCCCCAATGACGCGGAAGCAATTCTGGACGCGGAATGGGCCAGCGCCTCAGCCCCCAGCGCGGCCATCGTTATGGCCACTTGCGCCGATAGCGGCGCGACGTTCGGCGGCCTCATTGCCGTTCAAAACCTAATTAACGCCAGCAGCCAACCGCCGGCCATCATGAGCATAAGCTACGGCCAATGCGAGACGGTAAACGGCGCGGCCGCCAACGCGGCATACAATTCAGCGTATCAACAAGCTGTCGCCGAGGGCGTTTCTGTTTTCGTGGCCGCGGGTGATAGCGGGGCCGCAGGCTGCGATAACAGTGCGTCAGAGGCAACGAGCGGCATCGCGGTCAACGCATTCGCGTCCACACCGTACAACGTGGCCGTGGGCGGCACGGACTTCAGTGACACCTATTCCGGCACCAACGCTACTTATTGGAATTCGAGCAACACGCCCGCTTTCGGTTCCGCGATTTCTTATATTCCGGAAACTCCGTGGAACAATTCGTGCGCGGGCGCCCTGATCTCGAACTATCTGGGTTATAGCCCTACATACGGCTCGACCAGTCTGTGCAATGATCCCAGTTTTGGCTCCCTTCTCCAGAGCACCGTTGCCGGCGGTGGAGGCCCGAGCGGCTGTGCGACCGGATCTCCTTCCCCATCGAATAGCAGTATCGTAAGCGGGACCTGCCAAGGATGGCCCAAGCCCGCGTGGCAGTCTGTCCTCGGCAATCCAAACGACAACGTTCGCGACACTCCGGACGTCTCGCTGTTCGCTGCCGACGGCCTGTGGGGCCACTTCTATGTTTTCTGCTGGTCCGACACGGCAAATGGCGGAGCCGCTTGCACGGGGGCTCCGAGTGGCTGGTCCGGCGCGGGTGGGACTTCTTTCTCGGCGCCGATCATGGCCGGGATTCAGGCGCTGGTAAACCAGAAGGCGGGCGGGCCTCAGGGCAATCCCAATCCCGTCTACTACCAGCTTGCCGCTAATGAATATGGCTCGAGTGGCAGCAGTTCATGTAACTCGTCCAACGGCACTAGCGTTGCTAGCAGTTGCATTTTTTACGACGTAACCCTCGGCGACATGGATGTGAACTGCGTTGGTAATGCCAATTGTTACCTTGCCGATGGCTCCGTGGGCGTGCTATCGACTTCCAATAACTCGTTCAACGCGGCATACGGCACCACCACCGGATGGGACTTCGCCACGGGAATCGGAACTCTGAACGCGGCCAATCTGGTGAACAACTGGCCTGCCTCGGGGCCGAATTTTGCACTTTCGGCCTCGCCAAGCAGCGTAACGCTCATACAGGGGGCCAGCGGCACAAGCACCATCACCGTCACTCCAGAGAATAGTTTCTCAGGAAACGTCAGCCTGTCGATATCCGGGCTGCCGAGCGGCGTAGCGGCATCATTCAACCCCAGCAGCACCACTAGCACGAGCACATTAACGCTGACTTCAAGCGCCACAGCCGCTGTCGGCACATTCACCATGACCGTGACAGGTTCGTCCGGCACTTTGACCAACCAGACTAACTTGACCCTCACAGTGAATCCTACCGGGAGCTACACCCTTTCCGCGTCTCCCAGCAGCCTGAGCATCGTTCAGGGAACAAACGGGACTAGTACGATTACAGTCACTTCTCAGAGCGGGTTCAATGGCAACGTCACCTTGTCGGCGTCCGGTCTCCCGAGCGGCGTAACGGCGTCATTCAATCCTGGCAGTACAACTACAACCAGCACGTTAACGCTCGCAGCCAGCAGCGCGGCGGCGACAGGAACGGTCTCAGTGACAGTCACCGGTGCGTCGGGCAACTTGTCGAATGCCACGACCCTTTCCCTTACGGTCACCGCTCCTCCGAACTTCACACTTTCCGCATCTCCAAACACCTTAACGATCGCGCAAGGAGCGAGCGGAACGAGCACGATTACAGTCACGCCTCAGAATAGTTTTAACAGCAACGTGAGCTTGTCGGCTTCCGGTATGCCCAACGGTGTGACGGCATCGTTCAACCCCAGCAGCGCAACTAGCACCAGCACGCTGACATTAACGGCCAGCAGCACCGCGACTACGGGCACGGTCACAGTGACCATCACGGGCATATCAGGCAGCTTGACGAAATCCACTACGCTTTCCCTTACCGTACGAACAGTCCCCACACTTCCTTCGATCTGGAGCGATGGAGATATCGGCTCGACGGGTCTAGCCGGAAGTGCGGGCTACGCCAACGGCGTGTTCACCGTCACGGGAGCCGGTGCGCAGATTTACGGCACTGCCGACGCCTTTCATTTTGTCTATCAACCTCTTTCAGGCGACGGCACCATCATCGCCCGGCTGGTTAGCGTGCAGGGTGGTTCCGGGTATGTGGCCCCCGGTGTCATGATTCGCGAAACCCTCACTGCCGCATCGACCAATGCCGAAACCGCCGACTGGTCCGCCTACAGCTCGATCTATTTTGATGCTCGCACAAGCGCCGGAGGGAGCACTACCCCTTACTCCAGCGTGAACGAAACTTTGCCGTACTGGATAAAGGTCAGCCGGAGTGGAAGCTCATTCAGCAGCTACACCTCTTCGGACGGAGTGAATTGGACACAGCGCGGGACGAACCAGACCATCAGCATGGCGCAGAATGTGTTCGTGGGTTTGGCCGTGAACAGTGGCAGCACTTCCGCTCTGGCCACCGCCACTTTCGACAACGTATCCGTCAGTTCCGCTTCCGCGCCGGCACCGGTGATTAGCAGCTTATCGGTCACGACTGGATCCATAGGCAGTCCGGTGGTGATAACGGGCACGGGATTCGGAGCCTCCCAAGGGAGCAGCGTGGTCCTGCTGAACGGGACGGCGGTGACCATCAACACCTGGAGCGCCACCTCGATCAGCATCACGATACCGGCGGGAGCGACCTCCGGACCTCTCGTGGTTTCTGTAGCGCCGGGGATGAACGACAGCAACCCGGTGGTCTTCACGGTGACTTCGCAACCCTTGCCGAGTTCCTGGCTGGACCAGGATGTGGGCTCGACGGGTCTAGCCGGAAGTGCGAGTTACGCGAACGGGGTGTTCACGGTAAAGGGAGCGGGTGCGCAGATTTACGGCACCGCTGATGCCTTTCATTTTGTCTATCAACCGTTGTCCGGCGACGGCACCATCATCGCACGTCTGGTTAGCGTGCAGGGCGGTTCCGGGTATGTGGCCCCTGGCGTCATGATTCGCGAAACCCTGACTGCCGCATCGACGAATGCCGAAACCGCGGACTGGTCGGCAAACAGTGCGATTTATTTTGATGTTCGGACCAGCGCGGGAGGGAGTACTTCGCCTTCCGGCAGCGTGAGTGCGACATTGCCGTACTGGGTGAAGGTCAGCCGGAGTGGGAATATCTTCAGCAGCTACACCTCTGTGGATGGAGTGAACTGGACTCAGCGCGGAGCGAGCCAGACCATCAGCATGGCCCAGAATGCATATGTGGGCTTGGCCGTGAACAGCGGCAGCTCCTCCGCTCTGGCTACCGCCACCTTCGACAACGTCTCAATCAGTATCCCCATCGCCCCGCCGCCGAATTTCACCCTCTCGGCCTCGCCGAGCAGCGTAACAATTGTGCAGGGAGCCAGCGGCACGAGCACAATTACAGTCACTCCGCAAAATGGCTTCAATGGCAACGTCACCTTGTCGGCGTCTGGGCTGCCGAGCGGCGTAACGGCATCATTCAATCCTGGCAGTACAACTACGACCAGCACGTTGACGCTCGCAGCCAGCAGCGCGGCGGCGACCGGTACCGTCACTGTGACAGTCACCGGTGCGTCGGGCAACTTGTCGAATGCCACGACCCTTTCCCTTACGGTCACCGCTCCTCCGAACTTCACACTTTCCGCATCTCCAAACACCTTAACGATCGCGCAAGGAGCGAGCGGAACGAGCACGATTACAGTCACGCCTCAGAATAGTTTTAACAGCAACGTGAGCTTGTCGGCTTCCGGTATGCCCAACGGTGTGACGGCATCGTTCAACCCCAGCAGCGCAACTAGCACCAGCACGCTGACATTAACGGCCAGCAGCACCGCGACTACGGGCACGGTCACAGTGACCATCACGGGCATATCAGGCAGCCTTTCAAGTAACACCACGATTTCTCTCACTGTGCATGCCTTGAACGTCCCCACACTTCCTTCGATCTGGAGCGATGGGGATATCGGCTCGACGGGTCTAGCCGGAAGTGCGGGTTACGCCAACGGCGTGTTCACCGTCACGGGAGCCGGTGCGCAGATTTACGGCACTGCCGACGCCTTTCATTTCGTCTATCAACCTCTTTCAGGAGACGGCACCATCATCGCCCGGCTGGTTAGCGTGCAGGGTGGTTCCGGGTATGTGGCCCCCGGCGTCATGATTCGCGAAACCCTCACTGCCGCATCGACCAATGCCGAAACCGCCGACTGGTCCGCCTACAGCTCGATCTATTTTGATGCTCGCACAAGCACCGGAGGGAGCACTACCCCTTACTCCAGCGTGAACGAAACTTTGCCGTACTGGATAAAGGTCAGCCGGAGTGGAAACACGTTCAGCAGCTACACCTCTTCGGACGGAGTGAATTGGACGCAGCGCGGAGCGAACCAGACCATCAGCATGGCGCAGAATGTGTTCGTGGGTTTGGCCGTGAACAGTGGCAGCACTTCCGCTCTGGCCACCGCCACTTTCGACAACGTATCCGTCAGTTCCGCTTCCGCTCCGGCACCGGTGATTAGCAGTCTCTCCGCGACTACCGGATCGATAGGCAGTCAGGTGGTGATTCCCGGTACTGGATTCGGAGCCTCCCAGGGGAGCAGTGTGGTCCTGCTGAACGGGACGGCGGTGACCATCAACACCTGGAGCGCCACCTCGATCAGCATCACGATACCGGCGGGAGCGACCTCCGGACCTCTCGTGGTTTCTGTAGCGCCGGGGATGAACGACAGCAACCCGGTGGTCTTCACGGTGACTTCGCAACCCTTGCCGAGTTCCTGGCTGGACCAGGATGTGGGCTCGACGGGTCTAGCCGGAAGTGCGAGTTACGCGAACGGGGTGTTCACGGTAAAGGGAGCGGGTGCGCAGATTTACGGCACCGCTGATGCCTTTCATTTTGTCTATCAACCGTTGTCCGGCGACGGCACCATCATCGCACGTCTGGTTAGCGTGCAGGGCGGTTCCGGGTATGTGGCCCCTGGCGTCATGATTCGCGAAACCCTGACTGCCGCATCGACGAATGCCGAAACCGCGGACTGGTCGGCAAACAGTGCGATTTATTTTGATGTTCGGACCAGCGCGGGAGGGAGTACTTCGCCTTCCGGCAGCGTGAGTGCGACATTGCCGTACTGGGTGAAGGTCAGCCGGAGTGGGAATATCTTCAGCAGCTACACCTCTGTGGATGGAGTGAACTGGACTCAGCGCGGAGCGAGCCAGACCATCAGCATGGCCCAGAATGTATATGTAGGCTTGGCCGTGAACAGCGGCAGCTCCTCGGCTGCGGCTACCGCCACCTTCGACAACGTCTCAATCAGTACGCCATAGGCGACGGTGAACACGCCTTCAGTCATCGACAGAACAGTTGGGCACGAGAATACTCGTAATTGGGAACGTCCCCCGGGGCTACCGAGATCCGGAGAACCGCGCAACGACGACACTTGTAAGCTGCTTAGAATCTGCGGGACAACTGGCATCGGATGTACCTGTCTGGGCCCGTCAAGCTTCAACGCGCAAAAGAAACATCCAATGTTTTGAGTCCAATTTGAGGTCAGAACCCTACCTATTTAGGTTCGTTATCAAGCCACAAGGACCTATGGGCAATTAAATCAGTGGGACTTTGGCGGAAGCGTGTGGGAGTCGAACCCACCATTCGACCCGCGAAGGACCGAATCGCCGGCTTTGAAGGCCGGGAAGATCACCGGACCCCTTTCGCCTCCGTTGCAAGTATAGGGGTTAAACGTGGGCCGTTTCAATTGCGGCGGCTGCCGCCTTCGTGCGAATCAACGCTGCTACCAGGTCGTAGAGCTTCGGGCTCGTGCACACTTCGTAGTAGGGATGCGTAGACGCCGCGCCGATCTTCCCGTCGGGAAGCAGCTCGCGCGCAAGGCTCTTGCGCAAGACAAGCAATTCCACTGATTCTCCCATGGGCACTTCGCCGTAATGCAGTTTGACGTTTTCCTTACCCCAAGGCATTTCCAGTTTTGTTTCCACCGAATCGAGTGAAATTTCTTCGGACAGTTTCTGAAAGCCCTCTTCATTCAATTCGATACCGTTCATATTGAACCGCACGAGGAATTCGTCTAATTCCTCCGCCGAAGCTCCTTCCATCGCGGTTAAGAATTGATACACGCAAAAGTGTGACTTCTGGCCAGAAAGCATCCGCTTCGCCAATTTCGCACAACCGGAGAGCCGGTCCGAGAGATTCAGCGCTTTCGAAATCATGATCTTCGAGTCCCCGTCCGTCCAGTACGTTGGCGCTGACCCTTGAAACGCAACGCCCAAACCAAGTTCCAGAGCGGGCAGATCGCTTGCAGCTGCCCTGTCGTTATAGGAATTACAAACCGCGAGGATCTGGCGCGACAGTATGCAGGCTTTTGCGACGGCCCGAACATACGTGCGGGTCGACTCCGTTTCGAAGATCGCCAGGATTACCGCGTCGCCCTCGATGAACACTTTCTTGGCTCCAAAGCGGTCCAACAACTTCTTCACAGGTTCGTGCAGGTTTAGGCTGAAGTGCGACGCCGGGCTCAGGCCTCGCGTTAACAGGTCTTGCGTCATTCTTGTCGAGCCCCGGACATCGGCTTTGATGATCACGTGCGAGACAACTTGATCCGCTTGCGTCTTTGCTTCTTCCTGCAGCACGCACTCGTACAGCCGGTTATTCAGCCGGGAGAGTTCCCTGGCCTGCTCTGTAGTCACCAGGTGGATGCGTTCCATGCAGGTCGTCAAGTGCTCCGCATCGCGAAGATCCCGGTGCAACTTCAAAAAGTCGGTCGCAAAACGCAGTACGAGTCCTTGCAATTCCTCTCTCGAGTAACGGCGGATTTTTCGCGAGAGTTCCTCGATGGGTTTCAGCGACAACTGTTTAGCAGGAACATGCTTCAGCACCTGCTCGACCTGCTTCATCTCCTCTTTTGAAACCAGCGCTTTGCGCAGTTGCTGAAGGTGGACCGGCGGGCAGTAGTCCTTGGCAATCGGGCGTATTTCGTAACTTGCTAACACGTGGTAGAGCACGTCATGCTGCTCGAGTCGGTCGACGAGTTGCGCCAGCAGCCGCGCCGGTTCGCCGTTTGGGTTGTCTGTGGCAGATGCATCGAAAAGCCGTTTCGCGTTTTCAGGATCGTTCAGGTAGTCGCCAAGGCGGCCCTTGTAGTCCTTGTTGAAGAAGTCGAGCTTCTGTTTCGCCGCATCGATCTGTGGCCCCATCTCCTCGAGTTTCACTTCCTGGTGCTTCAGCCGCATCTCTACGTCGCTCAGCGAGGCCTTCAAATTGGATGGATCGGCCGAATTGAGAAATTTGTTTAAGAAACTTTCGCCGCGATCCAACCGCTTGCGCGTGCTCTCACGCTGTTCTTCGAGGCTGGCGATTTCAGCACGCATCGCTGCCGCCTGCTCGAGCAAAGTATTGTGCGCCTGATTAGCCTCAGTGAACGCCGGGTCCTGCCCAACGGTGAGTCCCGCTTCGCACAGGAACTCCTGGAAAAGCACGTCCATTGCCTCAAATCTGTCTGGGTCACGCGCATAGTTCCCCAGCAAAACGTAATGCTCAAGGAAGAAGACGTCGTCTTTTCCGCCGTCCAGAAAGATCAGCCGGTTTTTGAGCAGTTCGTAGAGAGGAGCAAAGTCCTCGCCGAAGAGAGCCCGGCGTGTTTTTGCAATGACGATGTCTTCGATGTCGGCGAGCATCTGGGCAACTTGTTGGCCGATCCCGCGGATAATCTTTCGCCTCGCCGATTGCAATTCTGACAGCCGCGCCTTTATCACGTGCGCCTGCTGGCTGCGCTCAAAGAACTCACCCCGCTGGCGCACCCATTCCTTCCCTTCAAGAATGAGATTGGCGAATTGATTGCCGAGCTCTTGGGTGAGGAATTTCATCAAACCGAGCCGAAAGACGAGGTCGATCTCGATATTCTTATAATACTTGGCTTGGGTCAGGGCGCTTTGCAGGAGATCCGTCAGTAATTTGCGGAACGCCGTATTGTCCAGGCTCTTGACGGTTCGCAGTTCGATGCCTGAAAAATACGTAGCACTGGTGCTCTGCCGCATCAGATCAAACAAATAATCGCGTGCGGCCTGGACAAACTTCGGGCTAAGGAACACGTCGTGGTGGATATTGTCCACCCCGATGGACAACGATCCCATGGGGATCGTGACGTTATAGCTCTTGAGTTCGATCCGGGCCGCTTCTGCCACGCCAAGTGTGAGAATCTCGTCCGCCATGCACACTCCACCAGAAGGGGCTTTTACCAACTTAGCAGCGCATGCCATGCACCGCAAGAAAACTGCCCACCTCGGTAACGAGATAGTAAGGGTCAGCCTGCAAGTTTAGATAAACAGAGAAGTTACAGGATGGAAATGCGCCGGGAGTCTCCGCCTTGATGCTCCAACCTGATGCGCACCTGGGGCCACGGCGACCGTAGCGGAAATCGCTCCGACCACTCCAGAATCACAACAGCTGGCTTGGCAAATACATCCTCCAAGCCAAGCGTCTCAAAATCGTGGAAACTCTCGATGCGGTACAAATCGGCATGGTAAATCTTAGCGTCTTTTCCGTAGACATGAACCAGTGTGAACGTGGGGCTCGTCACTTCCTCTTCGCTAGCAACTCCCAACCCCGCGACAATGCCTTTCGTGAGGGTTGTTTTCCCGCTGCCGAGATCGCCTGTGAGCAAAACAAGAACCGGCGCCGTCAGCCGCTTCGCAAAATCCCGCCCCCAGCTCGCAGTCTCTTCCGCGGAGTGAGTGATGATCTCCTCAACCACCGAACTGAATCTCCCGCAGCAGCCATTCGCGCGCTTCAGGGATCCTCTCAGCCACTTCGTGCGCAAGAATCCCAGAGGGGTCTCGTTCTTGCGACAATATATCCGCCGCCATCCCGTGTAGGAATACACCAAGCGCCAAAACTCGAATCCAATCCTTCGTTCCGAATTGCGCCGTCAGAGCAGCCAGGACCCCGGTCAGCACGTCTCCGCTCCCGCCTTTGGCAAGCCCCGGCCCTCCGGTTGTATTGACCCACGCGCTGCCATCCGGTGCCGCGATGATCGTATGAAATCCTTTCAGGACAACATGTGCATTCCAACGGCTCGCCACATCCTTGGCCAATTCCACGCGATCCAGCTGAACCTTTGCGGAAGAACTGCCGAGCAAGCGCGCCATTTCACCAGGATGCGGAGTTATACACAAAGACTTTGTCTTCCGTTTGCGCAGGCGCGCTCCATCATCTGCAAATGCGTTCAATCCGTCCGCGTCCAACACCACCGGCAATTCCGTTTGCGCAACTATCGTTCGGATGAACTCCAGTGTTTGCCGATGCGTGCCCAGCCCCGGCCCAATTGCCAGCACGTTCTTTCCCTCTTCGAGCTCCCCAAATGTGCCATCCACCAAGCTGCTCAACGCCAGCGCCCCGGACTTCGTCGCTTTCAACGGCTCCGTCATCAATTCCGGCGCTCCCCCGGCAACAATCGGTTGCACTGTCTCCGGAGTCGCAACGGTGACAAGACCTGCCCCGGCTCGCAACGACGCGCGCCCTGCAAGTATGGCAGCACCGCTCTTTCCTAACGAACCCGCCAGCAGCAAAGCATGTCCGAACGTGCCCTTATGCGAGTCCGCTGCTCTCACTAGTTGGATCACCCGGAACTCATCCGGGCCAGCCCAACGCAGATTTCCTTTCCCTGTTTCTTCAATCAGCTCCGCAGGAGAACCGATACTCACCACCTGGAGCGCACCACATGTCTCGGCCGCGACAGAAACCAATTGCCCAATCTTGGGAGCAGTGAAAGTCACCGTCTTGTGTACAAAAAGCGGCGGTCCGGCGGGAGGCTCGTCATCTGCCGGAAGCCCGGACGGCGTATCCACCGCCAGGATCAACGCGGGCCAAGTAGCTGTAGCTCCTCGCGAGCGCGCATTTATTGCTGCGATCGCCTCCTTGATCGTTCCTGTGGCACCACCTCGCAGACCTGTCCCAAGCATTGCATCCACGATTACGTTTGACGCGCAGATGCCCGGCCACAGACGTTCCCAGTCGGTCTCACCCTCGACAACTTCGAGTTCGCCTCCGATCTCGACCCACCGTGCCAAGTTCGTCCCCGCATCTCCGCGCACATCTTCTCGCCTGCCAAACAAAATCACTCGTGTCGGCAGGCCAGCTTCCTTCAAATAGCGCGCAACGACAAACCCGTCTCCACCGTTATTCCCTTTCCCGCACAAAACGCACACGCGCACATCGCCGCGTCCCGCAAGGGTTCTTCGTACAGCATCGGCTGCCTTCCGGCCGGCGTTTTCCATCAATTGCAGGCTGGGTATGCCGTAGCGCTCGGTCGTCAGGCGGTCGACCTCGCGTATCTCGGCTGCAGTCAGGGCTTTCATAGCAGGTTCACGCGGCGCTCAGAGCATCCATCCGCCGCTGACGTTCACAACCTGGCCGGTTATGTACTCTGCTTCGTCCGACACAAAAAACGCCACAGCAGCGGCCACATCTTCGACCGTGGGCGGACGGCCAATCGGAAATCGCGCATCGCGAATTCGGCGCGCTTCGTTGAGCGTCAATTCTTTCTCGTCGATACTGGACGGATTTACAACGTTTACCGTAATCCCGTTCTTCGCTTCTTCAAGCGCCAGCGAACGCGACAGCGCTACCACCGCTGCCTTGGCTGCGGCATAGGCCGAAATCTTCGCCTGGCCGAATGCTCTCTCCGCACCCACCGCACCTAGATTAACGATTCGGCCCCAGCGTCCACGCCGCATGTGCGGCAACGAGGCACGGCTCACATAGACGACACTCGAAAGATTCGACGAAAAAATATTTTGCCAATCCTCCAGGGAGGATTCCGCAAGTGTGCCCCATCGAAAGCCGCCCACATTGTTTACAACAATATCGATCCGGCCATATCGGTCTGCAACGGTCTGGACGAGTTGTTCTGCCCGCGCCGCATCCGTAACGTCCGTCTCCACGGCGACGCAGTCCGCTCCGCTCGCCTGCAATTGGCGGAGCGCCTGCTGCGCAGCCGTTTTGTTCGACCGATACGAGATCGCGATGCGCGCACCTTCTTGCGCCAGTCGGACGGCAATGCCCCGCCCGATCCCTCGGCTTCCTCCAGTAATCAACGCCACGCGATTCACTAGCGGCATTCTGCTCCTTCGCTCCATTCTTCGGAAAGCTTGCCAGTATAGCCCACTCGCGAAACCTGCTCTACCGCAGCCGCGCAACGACTACAGTCATGTCATCCGCTTGTTCCGGCGTGCCCGCCCATTCTTCCGCAGCAATCATCAGCGACTCTCCCACCACGCGGGGGGAAGAGCTTTGCACGCGAATCGCAGCTTCCTTCAACCTGCGGATCCCAAATTCTTCGCCGTATACGTTTTCTGGCTCTATTAATCCGTCGCTGTATTCCACAAGCAAGGCATTTGGGGGCACTACAACGGAACCCTCTTCGTAAACGTAGTCTTCCATTACACCGAGAACCATGCCGCCTTTATCGAGATGCTTCGCCGTCCCATTGGAAATCAGGAATCCCGGCAAATGCCCTGCATTGGTATAGCGGAGCATCCGTGTTGCGCTGTCATATACAGCAATGAAAAATGTCGCAAACCTGTCGTCGGCGGTATTTCGCACCATGTGCATGTTCAGTCGAGCAACCAGTTCCCCGGTGCTCATTTGCTCGCTCCCCGGTGCCAGAAGCTGGCTGCGCAGCGCTGCCTGCAAGCTGGCCATCAAGAGCGCCGCCGAAATTCCTTTGCCTGAAATATCCGCAAGAGCAATCGCCAGATGTGTCGGGCTTAGTTGAATGAAATCGTAATAGTCGCCGCTCACTGTGCGGGCCGCCTTGCAAATCGCCTCGAGTTCGACTCCCCCGACCGATGGCAGCTTCTGTGGGAACAGCTGGTTTTGCACTTCGCTGGCAATGGAAATCTCATTTTCAAGCCGCTGTCGTTTCTTGGACTCTTCGAGCAAACCGCTTATGGAACCTGTCATGTCATTGAACGATTCTCCAAGAACGCCGAGTTGGTCCCGGCGTTCGATCCGCACGCGATGCGTCCAATCACCGGTCTTCACATATTGCGTTGCGTGGTACAAATCGCTCACGGCCTTCGTGATACGCCGCGTGAGCACGATTCCAGTAACAAGCGCCGCAATCTCGATCACCAGGAAAAAACCGCTTACGACGACAAATTCAATCGGGTAAAGATCGCTTAGCTCACCTAGCGACGAAAAAATTCGCGCATTTAAACGCGAAGGCCGCGCATTGAAGGTGACAAGCACAGGCCGCCTCGGATCGAATGCTGCGCCTGTTCCGATGTACACTGCGTCAAGATGCGAAAACCCTGTAACGGCCGGATCAATCCAGTGGGACGGCGGGTGCAGTGTCCTGTTTTGCGCGGGAATTGGCGTCGTAGTTTCGTACTGAATGTTGGCCGAAGAGGTGTAGAGAATTCCGTTGCTCGTGCCACCAGCGAATCGCCGCGTCAAGTTCAGTTGAATCGCGCCAAGCTCCGGCGCAATCGAAGCCAGAAATTCGGGCTTAACAGCTACCCGCAGCGTAACCACACGCACGCCTTTCCCCTTGGGCATCGCCCTCAAACTCATTAGGTACAGCGTTTCGCCTTCCTCCACCAGGCCCGCGAACGAATTCTTGCCCGTTCCCGCCACTTTGCTCAACAACGTTGGGTCGTCCGAGAATTTGATGTCTAAGGCTGGAAGTTCCCGGTCGTGAACGGCTTTCGACTGCTCGGCAAGGACACGCTCCGATTCCTCTTCCGTAATTCCTTTTGGCAGTATCCCGTGGGCGACCGCAATGTGCTCCGAGATGTCGGCCATCATGGCGATCCGCTGGTGAATATCGTCATAAAGCAGGTAGGCACCAAGTTGGGAGTACAAGATTTGGCCTGCAAGGATTACGAGCGTCACAATCAGAAGAATTGGGACGACCGCGATGAACAGATATGCAACGATCAACCGGTTGCGGAGGCTCCAAAGCAGCCGCGTCCGCCACCATCCGGCGAGGCGAAACAGAATATAAACAGTTCCGAGAATGGCAAAAAACCTGAGGAAGCTGGCAAGTCTGCCGCTGAGGCCGAGAAAGGCGCAAACCGCCCCGCCGACAATCAACAGGATTGCCAGCAGGTCAATCCGCGAGAGGCGGCGCCAAGCGTTTCGAAGGTTCGCAGACAGAGCAGTCATCGGCCCGTAGACAGAAATACTACTCTACCTGAAGTACCCCTTCGGACTGAACGGAAGAGTATCCCGCGCCCCATTTTGCTTTGTTCAGAAGCGACGATCCGTACTAACCAGCTAGATTTTCAGAAACTCCTCGTTCTCCCCAACTTGCTCTTGACAGTGGAATGCCCTTGGCGTATATTACCAGCTGGGTAAACGTGCGAATGTTCCCGGAAACGCCAATCTATAGATTGGCGTTTTTTGTTGGCACCTGCTCTATTGCAAGCAAACTCTTTAGAATGAACACTTATAGAAAGTGCCCCATTTCGCAGCAATTCCTGCACCCTAAGCACCGTAGAATGAACACTTACGCAAACGCATAAAAACAAATAACTTGAAGGTCTTTAGAATGAACACTTGCACAAAAACCCCGGGGGGAGGGGGCCTACCTGCTCACCTGACTGCTCCCTGGCCGCCCGCTACTGTGCGGAGTTGGAATTGCGCACCTTGCTATGTTTCACGCCATAAGTAAAGTAAATCACCAGACCGATCGCCAGCCACACGAACAGTCGCAGAATGGTGAGCAGATTCAAGCTAGCCATCAAGGCCAATGAAATAAGTATCCCCAATATAGGGACCAGCGGAACCCATGGCGTCTTAAACGGGCGTTCGAGTTCTGGCCGCCTCACCCGGAGCACCCATACGCCAGCGCAAACGATGACGAAAGCGAACAGCGTGCCAATGCTGACGAGTTGACCAAGCGTACCGATCGGCACCAAGGCGCCCACAATGGCAACCAGCACCCCAACGATGGCCGTCGACTTCCAAGGAGTACGAAACCGTGGATGAATATCACCCGCCCACTTCCACAGTAGACCGTCATTAGCCATGGAATAAAAGACGCGCGATTGGCCGAGTAACATCACCAGCATTACGGTACTTAAGCCAGCGAGTGCGCCTGCGTTGACAACATAACTACCCCATTTGACGCCCGTTTGTCGGATGGCGAGCGAAACTGGAGCTCCGATGTTAAGGTGCGAGTAGTGGACCGTCGCGGTCAACAACCCAGAAACGACGATATAAAGAATCGTGCAAACGATCAGTGAGCCCAGGATCCCAACTGGCATATCCTTCTGCGGATTGCGGGCCTCCTGCGCGGCTGTCGAAACAGCATCGAATCCAATATAAGCGAAGAACACTACACTGGCTCCGCGGAAAACGCCCGACCAGCCAAACGCGCCAAACGTTCCCTGATTCGGCGGGAGAAAGACTTTCCAATTTTCATGGGCGAGCTGAGGGTGATTGAGAACAAACGGGAGGGCCACAGCGATAAACGTTAGAACCGCGGCCAACTTCACAAATACGACTCCGGTATTGAAGTTCGCCGATTCCTTGATGCCGATGATAAGAATCGTAGTAACTGCGAGAATCGCCAGGAAGGCAACTAGGTTGAACGAAGCGGTCGCGTGCGGCAACCCTGCCGCTTGGTCGGCGCTAAGACTGAGGGTATTCAGCGGCGACCAACGCCCTTCGTAATTAACCCAAACTGCTCCAGGCACGTCGCAGATTTGCGGCGGTATGCTGATACCGTAGTCTTGCAGGAAGGCGACGAGCGTACTGCTCCAGCCACTGGCTACCGTTGCGGCGCCAAAAGCGTACTCCAAAATCAAATCCCAGCCGATGATCCAGGCTACAAGCTCACCAAGAGTTGCATAGCCGTACGTGTAGGCGGATCCAGCAATCGGAATCATGGACGCGAATTCCGCGTAGCACAGGCCCGCGAAAACGCAACCGGTGCCCGCCAGAACATACGAAAGCATGATCGCTGGACCGGCATAGAGCGAGGCCGCCGAACCGGTCAACACAAAGATGCCAGCGCCGATGATGGCGCCTATGCCCAGTGTGACAAGGTTTACGGGGCCGAGAGCGCGCTTGAGGCTGTGCTCGCCGGTGTCCCCCGCCTCCTTCATCAGCGTGGTCATCGACTTCGTCGCGAACAAGGGGTTGCCCATGCAACGGCTCCTTTGCGGGGTCTGCACCCCGATTTCCTCTGTTATGAATTCCAGGCCAAATCGGCCTTGCACATTGTAGGGCGCAGCACGCTGCTCCCCTACAGAAAAATTTCACACTTCATTTACTGACCTGAGCGGCCCGTCTTGAGTGTCTGGACCACAGCCAGTAGACTGGAAGCCCCAGCAGCACGATGATCAAGCCGCCGCCCGCCGTCTGTGTTTGATATAGGAGCAGAACGACCATGATCACCGTCGCGGCGAAAATATAGAGCAACGGCACGAAGGGATACCCAAACGCTCGATAGGGTCTTTCCACATCCGGCCGCTTCCTGCGAAGCACAAAAATTCCGATGATTGTCAGCACGTAAAAGAGCAACGCGGCAAAAATGACGTAGTTCAGCAAATCACTGTACAAGTTGCCGTAGTTGACCGCTCCCGATGCGTCCACACGGCGCGTCCGCAGCAAAATCAACACGATGATCCAGATGCCTTGATACATCAGCGCGCTTTGCGGTACTCCCCGCTTGCTCAGCTTGCCCGTTGACCGGAAGAAAAGCCCGTCGCGCGCCATGGCGTAGGAAACACGCGCTCCCGCGAGGATCAGCCCGTTGTTGCATCCAAAAGTCGAGATGATGATGGCCACCGCCATGATAACCGCTCCTGGAGCGCCAAAAATGGTGCTCAGGGCCGCTGTGGCCACTCGGTCATCAGGTGCGGTCTGGATCTGAACGAGCGGCAACACAAACAAATACGCAAGATTTGCGAGGAAATAAAGGGTAATCACGATGCAAGTGCCGAAGGCCATGGAAAGCGCGACGTCGCGCTTTGGATTTTTCACTTCAGCAGCGGTAAAGCCGATGTTGTTCCACGCGTCCGACGAAAACAGAGAGCCAACCTGCACAACTCCGTACGCGACAATTAATCCAATGACGCCGCTGGCGGCCGTGACTGTCGGTATGACTCCGCGCAGGAAATTCGCACCGGGTTCAATTGGCACTGCGCCTCGAATGGCCCACAGATGCGAAAAGTTCTCTGAGATCGCACCCGCATTTCTCCCCACAAAAATACCCAGCACAATCAATCCGACCAGCGATAAGGTCTTCGCGCTGGTAAAAATGTTCTGAATCAGTTTGCCGAGGCGCACGCCCAGGGTGTTGAGAAATGTGATCAGCACGATCATCAAGATTCCGACAAGCTGTTGAATCGAGAGACTTAGAGCAAACTTGGAACCCAATCCGATTGGCGGGACAACCCACGTAGTCGGCGAAATGGCCGGGAACAACACTCCAAGATACCGCGCAAAACCCACAGCAACCGCTGCTATCGTCCCGGTCTGGATCACCAACAACAGCGTCCATCCGTACAAGAATCCCCAAAGGGGCGAATACGCTTCTCTCAGATAAATGTACTGTCCACCGGCATGCGGGAACATCGCGGCAAGCTCTCCGTAGGAGAGCGCCGCCGACACTGTCAGCAGTCCCGTCAGAACCCAGGTCAAAAGTAAGCCGCCCGGCGAACCAGTCTGCCGCGAAATATCCGCAGCGACGATAAATATGCCAGAGCCAATCATCGATCCCACCACGATCATCGTGCCGTCGAACAGACCGATCGCGCGTACAAAGCCGGGCTCTTTTTTTGCGGAGTTCTCGGAAACGCTTGTTGGGAGAGGATGAGTGCTGTCAGTCATTCAGGGAGCCTCAAACCGCCGCCGCATGTTTCGCGGTTTCAAGTGTCTTGATGTACTGGCGTGCACGCTGGCCAGGGTCGGACGCGCGCAGAATTCCACTGATCACCGCTATGGAATCAGCCCCGGCCTCAATCACGGCCGCTGCATGCTCCAAAGTGATTCCGCCAATCGCCACCACAGGCTTGTCGCTCAGCCCTCGAACCCTGCGTAACAAATCCACACCAACAACAGGGTCGGGATTGGCTTTCGTCGAGGTGTCGTAAATGGGCCCCACAGCTATGTAGTCGGCGGAACTCGCGGCGGCCCGCTCGAACTGCTCCAGGTTATGCGTCGAAACTCCAACCAGCCTGTCTCGCCCCATCACCTGCCGCGCCTGTTCCACGGCCAAATCTTCCTGTCCTACATGAACACCGGTCGCCCCCGCCAGGGCCGCCACATCGGGACGGTCATTCACAAAAAACGACACGCCCCTTGGTCTGAGCGTTTCAGCTAATTCACGGGATGAATCGAGATACCGCCGCGCCGGCGCGGACTTGTTCCTGTACTGGAGCAGACGAACCCCAGCTTCGGCCAAGCTCAAAGCACAGTCTCTTTCGGGAAAAGTAATCAACGCTGCGTCTAGTATCACATACAGCCTGGGGAGGACAAGGCGCATAGACACTTATTTTCCGCTGGATCCTAGCAGCCTTTCAATGAAGTGCGTATCGAAGCGCCCAGCGGCAAAGTCGGCATCCGCAAGAATCCGCCGGTGCAGCGGAATGGAGGTCTTGATCCCCTCGATAACGAACATCTCCAGCGCCCGTTTCATTCGTCCAATGGCTTCGGCACGATCCCGGCCCTTCACGATCAACTTCGCGATCATCGAATCATAGTAAGGCGGGATCACGGCATCGGCATACGCTGCTGAATCCACGCGTACTCCCGTCCCACCCGGCGCCTGAAACGTTGTGATGCGGCCTGCGGACGGGACGAATGTCTCCGGATCTTCGGCGTTTATGCGGCATTCGATGGCATGCCCGGAAAAATTCATCTCTCCAACAGCGTCGTCCAGTCCTTCACCAGCGGCGATTCGAATTTGCGCCTTGATCAGGTCTACTCCTGTTACCAGCTCTGTCACCGGATGCTCTACCTGAATTCGCGCGTTCATCTCGATAAAGTAGATCGAGCCGTCCTCATCCATCAGGAATTCAACCGTACCCGCGTTTGTATAGCCGACCTTTTCGAGCGCCCGAACTACCTTCGTCCCCAAGTCCTTTCGCTTCTTGGCGTCCATCACGGGCGACGGCGATTCCTCGACCAGCTTTTGGTGCCGCCTTTGTATGCTGCACTCCCGTTCGCCAAGGTGAATGACTTTGCCGTGCTGGTCTCCCAGCACCTGAAATTCGATATGCCGCGGATGCTCGAGGAATTTCTCGGCATAGACGTCCGGCGTACCGAACGCCTGCTGTGCCTCACTGCGCGCTGTTTCGTAGGCGTTCAGAAGCTCTTCCTGTTTGTGGACCACTCGCATTCCGCGCCCGCCTCCCCCCGCGGAGGCCTTGATGATTAGGGGGAAACCTATTCTTTTGGCTTCTTTTGCAAGTTGCTCTTCCCCGTCTATGACGCCATCGCTTCCTGGAACTGTCGGAACGCCCAACGCTTTCATCTCGCGCCGTGCACGGTCCTTTTCGCCCATCATCTCAATCACTTCGGGCGTCGGGCCAATAAATGTAATCTCAGATGCTTCGCACACCTTTGCAAAGTTGGCGTTTTCCGAGAGAAAGCCGTAGCCGGGGTGTATGGCATCCACGTTAGTGATTTCCGCCGCGCTGATCACCTGGGGGATGTTGAGGTAGCTCTCGCTGCTCCGCGGCGGTCCGATGCACACGGCTTCGTCTGCAAACCGCACATGCAGCGAATTCCGATCAGCCTCGGAATACACCGCAACCGTGGAAATCCCCAGCTCCTTGCAGGCACAGATGACCCGCAGCGCGATTTCCCCGCGATTGGCTACCAGGATTTTCTGGAACATGGCCTAGGCGCCGGCTACCTCTTCCGGCTAGGACGGATTCCGAAGAGCGGCTGGCCGTATTCCACGGGCTGCCCGTTCTCGACAAAGATGCGAACCAGTTCGCCGCTTTCGTCCGACTCGATTTCGTTCATGAGTTTCATGGCTTCCACGATGCACAAGGTTTGCCCGGACTCCACGTGCGCGCCGATTTTTACAAATGCCTCCGCCCCCGGGCTGGGAGCTTCATAAAATGTCCCGACAATCGGGGACTTGAGCAGGTGCAGGTCCTCCGTGGCCCGCGGTTCCGGAGCTGCGGAAGTACTCGGAGAAGGACTGGGTTGCCGCTCAGTCGCCCCAGGAACAATAATCTCGGGAACTCCCATGGACCGCGGATACATAGCCACGCCAGTGGATGGCTTCTTCAGCCGTATCCGCAGGTCGCCCCTCGAATATTCGAATTCCTCAAGGTTATGCTCGCTCATAAAACGGAGGAGTTGCTCGATTTGCTGGACTTCGGGACTCGCAATAGAAGAGCTTTCGTTCGATTTCGAGGGCTGTTTGCGTTTCATGCCTTTGTCAGAGCTCGATGAGATCCCGCGAAATGCGGGTCAATACTTCCGTATTACCGGGCAGCACGGCGACGTCGTCTTCGATTCGAATCCCTCCGACTCCCGCCACGTAGACCCCAGGTTCAATCGTGACCACGTACCCCGGTTCTAGCCGAGCCTTTTGGGCGCGGGCCAGCCTTGGATCTTCGTGAACTTCCAAGCCGAGCCCGTGGCCCGCGCTATGCGTGAAGTGCCGGTCAAGTTTGTAACCGGCCAGAACCTGCCTCGCCGCTGCATCCACATCACCGCAGCTGACTCCGGCTCTTACTGCCGCGATCGCAGCTGTCTGCGCTTCAAGGACCGCCATGTACCATTTTTTTATTCGCGCAGGCGCCCGCCCAACGTACACCGTTCGCGTAATGTCGCTGCAATAGTGCGCGAGTATAGCACCCAGGTCTAGTACCACCAACTCATTTTTCCTCAAGCGCTTGGCGGTTGGCCGGGCGTGCGGTAACGCGGAACGCTTGCCGAAAGCCACGATCGTCTCAAACGCTGGACCGGACGCTCCACGTCTCCTCATCTGGTATTCAATCTCTGCAGCGATTTCATTTTCCGTTACGCCGGGCTTTAGCAACTTCAATGCGCCCGTTAGAACGTCACCCGCCAGGATTGCTGCCTGCCGCATCCAAGCCAGCTCTGACGGTTCTTTTCGGATTCTGAGACCTTCCACCAATCCAGGTGCCGGTATCCATTCAGTGCGGGCCCCCGTGGCTTTTCGCAGAAGACTGAGCTGCGCCACAGATACCCGGGAAGGCTCAAACCCCACTCTTCTAACGGTCTTCGTGCGAAGAAGCTTCCCTGCGGACTCGGCTAAGGAGCCTTTCTGCTCTACATATCGAACAGAATTGGTTTCCTGTCGCGCCTGTGTTGTAAACCTCCCGTCGGATATCAAGGTTGGTCCGTCAGGGGTCACGATGAGAACTCCTGCATCCCCAGTGAATCCGGTCAGGTAATACCAGTTAGCGGGAGAAGTGACGGCCAAAGCATCCAGCTTTGCTTTGGAGATCGCTTCGATTAAGGCTCTTCTCCGCTTTTCGAAGGGCAAGCTCATAAATAAAACGAGGAGACCGCGGTCTCCTCGTTTCCGTCCTCAGTCTAATGTGTTTTTGTCCGAATTACCCCGGAATAATCCTTGGCGTCAGGAAGAACAACAACTCCTGCGATTGGATGGAAATGGTCTTCCGCCTAAAGAGATTTCCGATCAGCGGCAGGCTGCCGACGATAGGAACCTCCTGGATGTTTGTATTTTGCGTCGAGACGATGATTCCGCCGATTACTACGGTTCCGCCGTCAGCAACCAGTACTTTGGTCTGAGCGGACTGGGTGTCTAATGCCGGGATGCCTTGTACGCGCGGAATACCTTGATCGATCTGGGTATTTTCCACGAGCACGTCCATGAAGATCGTGCCTTCTGCCGTAATCTGTGGGGTCACTTCCAGTTTCAACACGGCATCGATGAATTGCACCGAAATTGTGTTGTTGATGGTCGTCTGAATCGGCAACTTGACACCCTGCTGGACAATGGCCTTTTCGTTGTTCTGCGTCACGATGCGTGGTTTGGAGAGAAGTTTGCCCACGCCCTTGGCTTCCGCCGCAGTGATGAAAAGGTCGACTGCAAAATTTGGTGAACGATGCGAGAAGCTAATGCCGCTCGTAGGCACTCCAGCAGGAAGGTTCGTGTTCAGCGGAGTACCTGATGTGATGCCGTTACCGCTCGTGCCTCCTCCTGAGCCGCCGCACGTGAGCGGAGAAGCGAGAGGTCCGATGGCGCCGCTGCAGCCCACCGCCGGGTCGCCCCCGAAGACGTTGCGGCCGCCGGTAGTGGTTCCGGCAAATCCAAGCTGCGTGCCGATATCCTGCGAAAAGGAGCGCGAAGCTGAAATCACGCGGGCTTCAATCTCCACCTGCTGCGATTTGCGGTCGAGTTGATGGATGAGATTGTCGACGGTTGGAATTACCGACGGAATATCGCGGATAATCAACTGATTCGAGCGGTCATCCGAAAGGATATCTCCACGGGCGCTGAGGAACTTCTTGAGGGTATCCTTCAAAGACGAGGCCTTAGCGTAGCTCAAAGTGCGAGTTACGGTCACCGGAGCAATGGCCTCCGATTGTGCTTTTTCGAGGTCTCGCTGTGTCTCTGCTTCTTTTCTCAACGTTTCGTGAGTGGCTATCCGCAAGACGTTTCCGTTCAGCTGTTTGTCGAGGCCGTTGTTCTGCAGAACGATGTCGAGAGCCTGATCCCATGGCACTTCATCCAGTACGATCGTCAGCGACCCTTTCACCGCGGGATCCAAAACCACGTTCAAACCGCTTATTTCATGGATCAAACGGAAAAAGTCCCGCAAATCGACTTCCTTCAAGTTCACGGAAATTGGCTCTCCCGTGTACTTTCCAGAAGCCGCCGGGACCGCAGACGCCTGTGACTGTTGCGCCTGGCCGGATGATGCAGCGAGCGTGTTCGCAGCCGCACTGGACTGTTGTGCCGCTTGCAGAGCCGCCTCCTGCACCTTTGCCGGTCTCGCTGGCTCATTCTTCCCGCCAAACGATGCCAGGACGACTGAGGGCTGGGTCAGTTCGCCGGGCAAAGCAAAGCGAGGAGCTGAAATCCGCGAAACACGTGCGGGGCGCGTACTTGTGCGTGGGACCGCCGAAGCGTAGTTGAATCTTGCATGCGTATTCACGTCGTCAGCCGAAGTTACGATCTGAGGATCCGTCGGCGCTGCGCTTGGAGCTTCCGGCTGAGCGTCAAATAAGATCACCACAGCCTGCCCATCATGGGAAATCTGGTACGGTGAGACGCTTGTCAGGTCAACGACGACGCGTGCCACGTTGGCGCGGTACTGGCCCAGCCGCACGTCGCGGACAGGTTCGGACACGCCCGGAATGACTGTCTTATCGACCGCCATTCGCGCGCCTGAAAAATCCAGCACCAACCGCTCCGGATTCTGCATACGCGAGGCATGGACGTCGAGCCGCCCTTCGCCCTCCACTCGTACACTCGCGCGTTGTGGCGCTTGCGTTATCGCCACACTCGAGATCACCGCGGATGTCGCGGTTGCGCCGGCGGGCTGCTGCGTCTGAGCGAGCAACGGGCTTGCGCCCAGCACTGCGCTCGAGAGGATCAGGCAGCCACACCGAAAGGCGGGCCAATTCGTCTTCATTGCTGTTCTCCTGCACTGGAGTAAATTCTCTTGTTCACTTGGCGTTCCACGGGTTTCCCAAACGCATCTTTCCCTACTTCGTGGAATGAAACGCCGTCCATCGCAATCTTTTCCACACGTCCGTCATACAATTGGTCGCCTTCACGGAGAAAATAAGTCCGCGCTTGCGGGTTCGTCACCACGGCGATCATGCCGTTTGGCGCCTTTACGATTCCGTCCAATCTAAGCGTGCTCACTTGGAGCCCCGCCTTTCCTGGCGGCAGATTCTTCCCCGCATTTGATTGCGCCTGCTGGCGAGCTACCAGGGACTCGAACGGGTCCCGGCGCCCGGACCTCTCCTCGCCTTCCTTCGGCGCGTCCGGATTCAACGCTGTCTCGACAGGCTTGGCTGGCTTGGGAGCCTTCGCCGCTTTAGTTCTTGCGGGTTTTGCTGCGCGCTTTGTCGCCGCTGGTGCTGCAGGTTTAGCTGTCTGCGGCGCAGCCTGGCTAGCGGCCGGTGGCGCGGGCTTCGCGCCAGCGGGAGCCGCCGGTTTGGCTTGCGCGCGCAGCCCAGGGGCGGCTGCTGCGAGCAAAATCCCTAGTACGAGAGTTATTGCTGAACGCATAGATCGCTCATTCCCGCTCAGGGTTTCCCAGCCGGCTTTACCGCGGACTTCGCTCCTGCTGCACCTGTTGCAGAGGTCGGTCCTACGTCAGCTGGCTTGGTAAAGAAAGTGGTTGCGGTAAATACTCCGGAAACCGTCGTCCCCGGCCTTATTGGATACTTCGTCGCTTTGGTTTTGTCCGGATCAGCGAACTCCAAATCGCCCACATTGATGATGCGTGACAGCCGGCCCAATCGTCCGAAAAAATCCATCAAATTGAAGTACGGTCCGTCCGCTTGAACTTCGAACGGCATCTCGTAGTGGAATTCCCGAGGCACAATCGCTTGTGCCGTTAGCCGTCGAATCTGAACGTTTGACGAACTCGCTGCTCCCTGCAACAACCGGATGAATTCGTCCGTCTCTTTTTCCTCAGGAACGATAGTCTTCAGCGTATCCAGTTGTTTGGAGAGCGCATCCATCTGCTGCTTCAGCTCGCCGTAACGCTGTTTGTAAACGGAGAGTTGCTGCACTTCTTGACTCAGCCTGTTGCGGTCCTGAACGGCCTTGTCCACTGCGTCACGTTCCTGTGCAACTGGAGAAAGTGGAATGTAAACTCCCAAGAGAAGCACCACGACCGCGATGGCCACTGCCACCAGGCCCTGCATGAACACCGACATGTCTCGAAACGGATTGGCCATGGTGGTCCCTTACCCTTTCTTGGCCGGTGCCGGGGACGGCGCGGCTTTCGTCGGCGTGTTCGCTTGCTTTGATTGCGCCGCCGATCCTACCCCTGTCTGCGGCGGAGTGATTTCTGCAGACAATTGGAAATTAAACGTCTGAACGCCTGTACTCTTGTCGTCCTGCTTCGTTTCCTTGATTTCCACCCTCTGGAAGTACCCCGATCGTTTTAAAGCCGTGATGAAATTAGCCACCGCGTTAATTGAAGCCGACGAGCCTTCAATCGCAAGGCTGGTCCCCTTCCTCGTCATCGTCGTCAGCCAGAGATTCTCTGTCCGCGAAACCGTATTCGCCACCATGTCCAACAAGTCTTGCCCGCCGGTCCGGTCGCGCTGCAGTTGTTCAATAGTTGCTACTCTCTGCTGGAGAACCTGTTTCTGCTTATCAAACGCTTCAACCTGTTGCTTGATGTTTTCAAGGTCGGTCTTCTGCGCTTGCAATACTTTAATCCGGCTGTTCTCCGCGTTCAGCTGCCTTTGCCACGAGTAGTAGAGAAATCCCAGAACCAGAACGCCTAGAACGAGGCCCGCTCCTACAAATAGCGCGGGCAATGCTGCTCCGGTATCGACTGGCCGGCGTGACGCCTTCGGCCTAATTTGTCCGAGAAGGTTTATGCGGATCATGGTTAGTCAAAGCTCCTCAGTGCCAAACCCACGGCAATGGCCAGCCGCGGAGACATCTCACGGATCTGGTCATCACTATGCCGGCTGGGATTGATGAGCACTTTCCGGAAAGGATTCAATTCTTCCACCGGCATCGCGAACTCTTCCCGCAGCAAATCCACCAGCCCGGGAACACGCGCTGTTCCGCCCGCCACGACGATGCGCTGGATATTCTCACCGCTGGCCGTCGCCCGGAAGAAGTCAAACGTCTTTTGAATTTCGAGAGTCAGAATGTCCGATACGCTCCGCAGAATCTGCTGCTTCTGCTCGTCCGTCACGCTCGGGAGAGAATCGCCCTTTTTCAAGCGCTCTGCATCCTCGAAGCTCAGGTCCAATTCTTTCTGCAGCGCATCCGTGTACTGGTTCCCGCCTACGCTGACGTCGCGCGTGAACAGCGGCACGCCCCCGCGCACGATATTAATGTTCATCACACTCGCGCCGATATTCAGAAGTGCCACCGTCTGCCCGGCGTCTGGTTCGTAGTTCACTTCAAAGCAGTTTTGCAAGCCGAATGCATCAATATCCACCACCACCGGAGTTTTACCCGCCTGCGCCAACACGTTTGTGTGATTCAGGATCTTGTCCTTCTTTACCGCCACCAGCAGGACGTCCATCTGGGCGTCCATCGATTCCAGCAACTGATAGCTCAGATTCACGTCGGCGATATCGAACGGTATATGCTGGCTGGCTTCCGAAGGAATTCGGTCATACAGCTCTTCTTCCGTCATCAGCGGCAGCGGCACTCTCTTCACAATCACGGAATGTCCAGAAACCGAGGTCGCCACGTTCTTGGTCTTGATTCGCTGCGCATCGAATATCTTGCTGATCGCATTCGCCACCTGCGGCGCATCCATGATCGCGCCGTCCACCACGGTGTCCTGCGCCAGCGTTTCCATCCCAAAGCTAACGAGTTCGTAGCCTGCCTTCGTCGCCTTCAGCTCCACTGACTTGATAGAGCTTGAGCCGATGTCCAGCCCCACTAGCTGCCTTGATTTTTTGCCCATTCCCAACATATCTCGGCCTCTTTCGCCTTTACTCTCGGCAAACTATCGGCGCCTCGAATGCGCCTGGCTCATCTTGCGTTCCATCCAGCGGTCCAAAATCGTCTTACGCAGTTTCCAACGATTACCCAGTTTGAACGCGGGAATTTCGCCCTCAGTGATGTAACGGTACAGGGTATCCGGAGAGATTCCCAGATACTGCGACGCCTGTCTCACATTCATCACTTCACGCGATTCAATCACGAGGAACGTCACCCCGGCGCCCGACTTCACGCCTTACCCCACCACTGTTCAGTGCACCCCTCTTATCGCTGCGGATTTCTCGAGGTGCGGTCCGTGCAAGCGTTATCCCATTGAAAAGCTCAGAGCGTCAAGGGATTCTCTACCGGAGTTGCCCTATAACTACCCCTATTCTTAGGTAGTTCTAGGGTATTCGGGGCACTCCTTACCACCCATTGTGGCTGTTTCCTCGCGAACTACAATTACTGGTATTTGAAGGCCTCCTCTGCCTGCCCATTGGGACGGTTATACTTTGTGGTCAGGCGCACACTTCCTCTTCCTGCGATTTCATAATTGTAGCGTCTTCCAAATTGCCGCGATCCGCGCGCGCGTTTCTTCATCCATCACAATTTCATCCGGCCATGGCCGCGTGAATCCTTCCGTCTCCCATTTGCGCGTCGCATCGATTCCCATCTTCGAACCGTAATCCTGCATCCGCGCCGCGTGATCCAGCGTATCCATGGGTCCAAATGAAAACTGCACATCGCGCTCCGGGTCCAGCGCACACAACGTCTTCCACACAACTTCGTTGTAGTTGTGCACATTCACGTCGTGATCCACCACCACGATCACTTTTGTGAACATCGCTTGCCCCAGCGACCATATCGCGTTCATGATCTTCCGCGCATGCCCGGGATACGACTTTCGAATCGCCACAATCATCAAATTGTGAAAAATTCCCTCCGCCGGCATCGCCACATCCACGATTTCCGGATATTGCATCTTCATCACCGGCAAAAACACGCGCTCCACCGCATAGCCCATGTAATAGTCTTCCTGCGGCGGCGGCCCTACTACGGTCGTCAGATAAATAGGGTCCTTCTTGTGCGTTACGCACTCCACGTGAAACACCGGGTACTCCCCTTCTAAAGAATAAAAACCCGTGTGATCTCCAAACGGCCCTTCCGTGCGCAACTCATTTAAATTCACATAACCTTCCAGCACAATCTCCGCGTTCGCGGGCACCTCCAGATCATTCGTCTCGCATGCCACCATCTCCACGGGCTCGCGCCGCAAGAATCCTGCAAACATCATTTCATCCAAATCCGGCGGTATCGGCAGCATCCCCGCCAGCGCCGTCGCCGGATCCGCGCCAATCGCCACGCTCACCGAGATTCGCCCTTCTGGACTCTTCGCCCTCGCACGCCGAAAATGCTCCGCCCCGTGCTTTTGCGTCTGCCAATGCATCCCCGTTGTACGCTCGTCGTAAACCTGCATCCGGTACATCCCGACGTTTCGCTTACCCGTTTCCGGATTTTTCGTGAACACCAGCGGAAATGTAATAAATCGCCCGCCATCCTGCGGCCAGCATTTCAAAATTGGAAAATCCAGAAGATTGACGTCTTTCCGGTGGTGCATCACTTCCTTGCACGCGCCCGTCTTCACGCTCTTCGGAAAGAACGAACCCAGCTCCGCCAGCTTCGGCAGCATCTTGATTTTGTCAAACAATCCCTGCGGCGTTTCCATCTTCAAAAAGCCCTGAATGCGCGCCGCCACTTCGTCTAGTTCTCCCACTTCAAACGCCATTGCCATCCGCCGTACGCTTCCAAACGTGTTCACCAGCAACGGCACGCGAGAGCCCTTCGGTTTCTCAAACAGCAGCGCCGGGCCGACGCTCCCTGGAACTCGGTTCTTGTCCCGCGCCACTCTCTGTGTCACTTCCGTAATTTCCAGAACCGGGTCAACCTCCGCGCGAATCCGCTTCAGTTCCCCTTCCCTCTCCAGTTTCTGGACGAACTCCCGCAAATCCCGATACGCCAATTCTGTTCCTCCCCTTCTCTGCTTTTGCTTTCACCTGCGGTGGGCAACCCGAACGGAAGACTCTAGCACGTTAGCGAGCCAGCGACGAAGCGCCGCAGCTTACAAAAGCTCCTCAGCTCCTCACTGTACACGCGCGTCGAATACGCCGGTTTCAACCTGTCCAGCACGTTTTATTTGGACAAAAATTCTATACTCGCCCGCCTTCGGAAACCCGTACGGGAAGCCCACCTCGGGCTCCATCGCACCTTCCGCCATCGTCATCGCCATTCCGCGAGGCATGCCCATGGGAATAGCAGCAGTTCCAGTCGCAGGTCCTGAGCTCGCCAACTCCAGCGCCGCCATCGATACCGATCCTGCCGGATGAATATGCGCAAACACGCTCATGTCCGAACTAACGAACTCGGCGTGTCCCGCCATCCCCATATAAGGCTCCAAATCTTTCGCGGGCTTCCCGTCCTTATCCTCAATTCTAAATTTGAATACCATCGCAGTCTTCGCAGTTAGTGGCCCACTACCCTTTTTCCAAACAATCCGCCCGCCGTCCGCGAGTTGCGCAACGTTCGAATCCTCCTCCCCGGCAGCCAACGGCGTGCCTGTCCATGTCGAGTCATCTCCGGCAAGCGCCTTCCCATTCACCAGCGGAAGATCCACCTGCCCCACCAGCGTCCACGGAAACCCCGCCTTGTCCACGATGTCCGCAAATACCTGATAGTGTCCGCCGGGCATGTTCGGCAACTCCTCCACAAACGCGCCTCCATCGGTTCGCTCCGGATGCAGGTGCCACATGCGTTCCATTCCCGGCGCACTGATCAAAAACAAGTGCATCAAATGATTGTGGTCCGGAATCACCTCTTCCATTTTCACTTCTTTCGACCACTCTGGGTCCTGACCCTTCGCACGAATCACTAGCCGGTTTCCATTTTCGAGTTGCGTCTCTGCTTCCGGCGGCTTGAAAAAATTCACCCCTCGTTTATAGTTCGTCGCTTCCGCGCCCCACCAAGCTTTTCCAAGAAAAAGTATCCCCAACACGACGACCGCCGTAACTGCCATCACAATCCTGGCTCGCCTCGTTCTTCCAGCCGAAGGCGTTTCTCCCGGTTCCAGATTTCCTTCGCGCGCAGCCGCTCCCGCGATGAACACAAGTCCAACTGCCAGGAACACCATCAGGAATCCCAGCAATCCTCCCAGCGATCGCTCCATCGGAAGTGTCCGCTGCGCAAACGCAGGTACAGGCACAGCAAGCTCTCCCTTGCCTTTATTACCTTCCACCGACACGCGTACCTTCAGCGCGCCAAACTCCATCAGCCAAAGACTTCCTGTAAAGAATTGCGGATCTTGTTTCGATCTCTCCGCCACATCCGGCGTTGGCGGAAAGTTCGACCCTGCCCCGCTCAGCCGCATCGGCACAATCTCGATCCTCTCCACGTCGTTCGACGCGCTTCGCACTTGAATCTCTGCGATTCCTGGAATCACTTGCGGTATTTGCGCGGTCACATACAAGTGATACGGTCCCGCGTCTCCCTCGAAGTACACGTCCGGACTTCCGACGTGCGCGCTTACAGAAAGTGCCGCCACAAATAGAACTGCGAGGATCCCGATCATCCGTCGTCGCATGAAATTCCTCAACTGATGTTGAATTAATGAAAATCCTAAGTGCGCGAAAATTTTCGTCTCGCCTGTAAGCCGCCTACTTCACCTTCTCATCCGCCTCATCCAATCGCCCCATGCAAATCCCAGTCGCGCCGTAAACACACTAAACATTAATGCCATCAGTATCAGCTTCCCGAATTGGGCGCCCGTTTCTCCCCCGGCGAACTTGTACGGATCGTACAGGATCGTCGCCGGATCGAAATACGCGAAGTACGCCATTCCGAAGATGCGGTTTCGCGCCGCGGGCGACATCAAGAAGTCCGCGAATGGCCACTGCACGGCCATGAACGACAACACGAACAGCGGCCCCGTCGCCAGCGCTAGCTTCCATCTTCCCCACGCGCTTGTCTTGCGCCACAACACATCCATCACAATCGCCGGCACGATCAACAGGAGCGGAAAATGCAGCGGTATCAGGTGCGTAATGTTCTGGTAGACCGGCCCCAGCTTCGGCGTCGCCGGAAAGAGTGGCAGAATCCACTCAAACGCAAGCAAAATTGCCGTATAAATTCCCGCAACCGCCGTGCAGCCCCATCGCCATTGCGACGCCCACGCAGGCGCAATCAGCACCGCGGGGATTCCGATCGCCACCGCCAGGTAGCACGCCGCCGTGTGCATCGCGGCTGGCCACGTGCTCGTCGTCAGGATCGTTCCTATCTGCGACACGCAGCTCGCTCCGATGTAGAGCAACAACCAGGTCAACGTTCGACGCACCCCCTCCGTCGCGCGGCTCATTAGTCCTGCCATCAGCGCCATCAACCCGATTTTGATCGCCAGCGAACCTAGTGAAAGTAGCGTATGCGGAGGGCTCACAATTTTCACATCCAGCCCGTATGCGTTGTGCCACCAATTGTCGAACGGCGCCGACGTAAGCATTGCCATGCAACCCCACACCGCAATGAACGCTCCCAGCGGTCCCCTGAATCCCCAAATTTTCACTGAAGCGTTTTGCGTCGCCGGATCGTGCCCAAATGTCGCCGTCAAAATCATGTACGCGCACGCGATTCCTACCAGCACCCCCGTCATCTGAATCATGATGTGCGCCGGCGTCCAGAATGTGTCCCTCCCGATCGACATGTGCCATGAAATGTCCCACGGCCCACCGATCATTCCGCATACAATCCCCGCGACCATACACCAGATCGTCCACGGCACGGACTCCACCTTCACCGCGCCCGTCTCTCCGGCCCGCGCCGCAATCGGCGGCCTTGCAATATGCGTCCCAAATGGAATGGATTGTCCCATCGCCTTCAACTCCTCTGCCGCCACCACAGCAGCATTCTTGCAGCGTTGCCGCGAGTCTACACCCCGCCGCCCGTCCTGCAAACCGGCTTCCGCCCCGCCAGCCTCGGTATGCCTTCCTCCGTTCTATAGCCGACGATCTCCGAACAAATACACTCGGCACTACAAACAAGTAAACAGACGAGCATCTTCGCGAAGTCTAAAATCCTGTTCGCGAGCTCACGCCGGTAAAGTACCTGGAACATTCATAGCGCTTCTTCGTACTAAGTAGTGACAGCTATGCAAGCGAGTTCATTCTTTCAAACGCACAACTCCGGGGGGCTCCACCCATGCGAACGTTCATACTCCATCTGAAGCAGGTCTTTCGCCGCCTGGCCCACGCCCCACTCTTCACCATCATCACGCTCATCACGCTGGCCGCTGGCGTGGGCGGCAATACTGTCGTTTTCAGCGTTCTCGAAGGCGTCCTCCTCAAGCCACTTCCCTATCCAAACCCCAGCGAATTGATCGGCGTCTGGCACACCGCCCCGGGCATCAACATCACCGACCTCAACATGGCGCCCTCCAACTACTTCATCTATCGCGAACAAAATCAATCCTTTCAGGACATTGGCATCTACAACCGGGATGCCGTCAGCATTACAGGCGTTTCTGAACCCGAACGCCTGGAAGCTCTTGACGTTACCGACGGCACGCTTCCCTTGCTCGGCATTCCACCGATGCTTGGGCGCTCCTTCACGCGTCAGGACGATTCGCCCGGCTCACCAGACACCGCGGTGATCACGTATGGTTTCTGGAAAAAGAAATTCGGAGGCTCCAGCTCGGTTATTGGGCAATCCATTACGTTGGATGGCAAGCCGCACGAAATTATTGGAGTGCTTCCCCAACGCTTTCATTTTCTCGATTGGAACGATCCCGCCGTGATCCTTCCCTTGAAATGGGACCGTAACAAGACCAATCTCGGCAATTTTAGTTATGAAGGCATCGCTCGCCTCAAGCCCGGCGTCACCATGGAACAGGCCAGCGCAGACATAGCCCGCATGCTGCCCATCGTTTCGCGATCGTTTCCCGCTCCCCCAGGCTTCAGCGCGAAAATTTTTGAGGACGCCCGCATCGCTCCCAATCTCCGCCCGTTGAAAACGGACGTCATAGGCGACGTCGGCGGCACGCTCTGGGTGCTCATGGGCTCCATCGGTCTCGTTCTGCTGATTGCTTGCGCCAACGTTGCAAACCTCCTTCTCGTCCGCGTCGAAGGCCGCCGCCAGGAACTCGCCGTTCGCTCCGCTCTTGGTGCGAGCCCTTACCGTATCGCCGGCGAACTGCTCCTCGAAAGCATTACCCTCGGTTTCCTCGGCAGCGCGCTTGGATTGGGACTCGCTTACGCGGCCCTCCGCGTCCTCGTCGCCATCGCGCCGGATGGCCTCCCCCGCATCAACGAAATCGGCATCGACGGCCCCGTTCTGCTCTTCACTTTTGCCATCTCCGTTCTCGCCAGCGTCCTCTTCGGCTGCATCCCCATTTTCAAATATGCCGGCGTTCGACTTAGTACTGGCATTCGCGAAGGCGGCCGCGCCAATAGTGGTAGCCGCGAACAACACCGCGCGCGCAGCGTTCTCGTGGTCGTGCAAGTCGCCCTCGCCCTCGTCCTCCTCATCTGCTCGGGCCTCATGATCCGAACTTTCCGTGCCCTCACTCACGTTAATCCCGGCTTCTCTCAGCCCGCACAGTTGCAAACGTTCCGGATCGGCATTCCAGCTTCTCAAGTCAAGGACAACGAAAGCGTCGTCCGCACGTTCGACGCGATGCGCAGCAAAATCGCCGCGATTCCTGGCGTCTCTGCTGTCACCATATCCACGTCGTTCCCCATGGATGGCAACTCCAGCAACGACCTCGTCTTCGCACAGGATCGCGCCTACTCCGAAGGACAAATTCCTCCGATTCGCCGCTTCGCCTTCGTCATTCCAGGTTTCTTCGCAACCGAAGGAACTCCATTGGTCGCAGGGCGTGATTTCACGTGGACGGACATCTACAAGACGCTTCCTGTCGCTATCATTTCTGAAAACTTTGCCCGCGAGTATTGGGATTCGCCGGCCAACGCCATCGGCAAACGCATTCGCGTCGCTACCACCGACGACTGGCGCGAAATTATCGGTGTAGCCGCAAATGTTTATGGTGACGGCGTCAACAAAACCCCTCCCTCCATGGTCTATTGGCCGATCATGCGGGTTCGCTTCGAGGGCCAGGCGCAAGACGTGGCGAACTACACAGGTTTCGGGATTCGCAGCTCGCGCGCCGGCTCGGAATCTTTCCTAAAGGAAGTCCGCGAAGCTGTCTGGTCGGTGAATCCTAATCTGCCGCTTGCCGGCGTTCGTACGCTCAACTATTTCTATACGCGTTCCATGGCCCGCACCTCGTTCACTCTCATCATGCTCGCCGTTGCGGGCGGCATGGCCCTTCTTCTCGGTGTCGTCGGCATCTACGGCGTCATCGCCTGCTCCGTCTCTCAGCGCGTCCGCGAAATCGGCATTCGCATGGCTCTCGGCGCTCAACAGCAATCCGTCACCGGTATGTTCATCCGCCACGGACTCATCCTTACCGGCATCGGCGCGGCCTTTGGCCTGGTCACCGCCGCCATCGTAATGCGCCTGATGTCTTCGCTCCTGTTCCACGTCAACCCTGTTGACCCCATCACCTACATCGCCGTCACGCTCGGCCTAATCGCCACGGCCTTCGTCGCCAGCTATCTTCCGTCACGGCGCGCCGCCACCGTCGACCCCGTCGAGGCCCTCCGCGCCGAATGACAGCTGTTTCGTCCTCCTATGATTGTGAGGGCCCGCTGCAGGGGCGGGCCTGTCCCGCCCCCGCACGCCGCCGCTTTAGATTGCAGCGTTTTGCAGCGGTCTTGTTACTTGAGGAGTGGCTCTCAAAGTCATTTTCCACGCCCTTGCCTGCGCGATGCAGATCACGTGCAACATCATGAACAGCGGCACAAGGAAAGTGGGAATCAGACTTAACGGCAGCACCGTCATGGCCACCATCGAGGGACCGTGCGGCACAAGCAAACCCGCCGTCGTGCCCAAGCTCACGGCAGTGACTAGGTCCAATATTCCAAGAATCTGCCACAGAATGAAACTGCCGCGATGAGCGGGCTCCGCCAGCTTCCAGGCTACGAAAGCGGCTGTGGCTCCAATAGTCATATCTCCGTATCCCGCCGGCCAGGCAAAGACGCTCGGCAGGACGTTCCGCGCTTCCAGCAGCACGAACGTGAATCCCACCATCCTCCACGCCTGAATCGAGGTCAAGATTCTGGGATTCAAAGCCAGTGCGAACTGTCGAAATCCTTCCGACCTCGCAAACCACAACGAAAACGCCACCATCGGCGTCAGGGCAGCTACTGCAATACCAAGTCCGAACCGCCCCGATCCATTCTTGAACAGGTCCAATCTCGAAGCGGACAGAACCGTGACAAACCAAACGACGAGTAGCCCAGCACTGATCTTTCCATACTTGTTCATAGCGAACCTTCCTCTGTTTTGACTAGCTCTGTTACTTGATGCGTGAGTTCCAACAGGCTCCTCCAAGCCTTCTGCCCCAGCCTTCGCTGGAGTCGCGATTGAACTCTCTTCCAGACCGGCAACGCCCGCGCCAGCTTCAGTTCTCCCGCGCTGGCCAGACGGAGCCGCCGTTCTCGTCGGTCCGCACCACGCTGTTCGGCTATCCAACCCTTTCGGATCATGATCGCCAATGTCCGGGTCAAACTTGTACTATCCATCGCGAGCATCTCGCCGAGCTGCCCCTGAGACACTTCTCCCGCGAGCGACAAAGCTTGCAGGATGGTGAACTGCGTCGCTCGCAACCCCACTGGGCGCAGCGCCTCCTCATAAAGTTGTGTAAGTGCACGCGACGTCCGGCGGAAGTTTCCGCACATGCACGGCAGCTTCGGCAAAAGAGAGCGGCTCATGCCATATAGATGTATATACATCTATCTCGGTTACACGGAGTTTTGCGGATTCTCTTTATAGCACGCGAGTGCATTCCGCCCACTAAGGACGTCGCACGTGTTCACTTGGAAAGTAGGTCCGTGACTGCCTTCGAGAAATCGAGCGAGTGAATCACGGGACCATTTAAGAACACAGCGCGCGGAAGTTGATCATTCCAGCGTGCGTCTCGACCGTAGACGGCGACTTCATCCCACTGAATGTCTTTGCGAGTGCAGCATTTCGGCTGAGGCTGACCTGCGTCAGACCCAATTTTGCGCCCCAACTGTTCTGCGAAGAGGTGATTCTTATCCCAATACTGCTCAACTCTTGGGTCAGACAGCCGCGCCAGAACAGCTCTGCCCGGACTGGAATAGTCAGTTGGCAGAATTGGTTCCCACACCGCAAAGACACGGATATTCGGATTCTGGTTCTGCTTTAGAACATCTTCAACTGCGGATGACCCCCGCAGGCATGTTGGTCACGTTGGAGAAAGCAGCAGAACGATTCGCACTTCGCCAGATGCCGCATTGAATGCTGAACGCAATTGGTCAAAGTTCGTTGACGTGAGCGAGACAAGTCGGGGCTGTCCTGTCGGAACCGCTTCCCCGCCGTAGAAGTGCCGACCCAAAACAACCAATCCCACGAACGCCAAAACCGCAAATACGCCTAGGAGTCTTTTCATTGTTTCCCCGAAAGGTCGGCAAGCGCGCTCGCTATGACTTGAGGAAACATCAAAAGAAGAACCACAACAAGAGTGGCAGGACTCAGCAGTGCGATTGCGGTCTTGCTCTGACGCATACGGCAGCGCATCCCACGGTAAACCTGGAAAAACCCTGCTCCAACTAGAACGACTGAAAGCCCCAATAGCCACGGTCGTGCGCCAGCCAAGAAGACAGAAGCCCCGGCTAAACCTGCCGCACCCAGGAATGGCAATGGTAGACAGCAACCAAGTGTGAGCAAAGAAGTGAGAATCGCACCGACCGAAACACCGCTTGTCTTCCAACCAGCCATTAGACCTTCAAGTTACGCGCTCGTTCGATTGCAACGCGAAGTCTCTGTTCAGACGGAGCACCGCTGCCATCCGAATACAGACGGCACATCAGTCCAAACGAAACGGTTTGTTCGCTCTGTGGCTCCACGTCATGTCCGTTAATACGAATCGTAGGTGAACCTGGAAACTTGAGTGATTGAGCCATCGCAGCATCCTTCACTAGAACCTCATTGACGGGTGTTCGCAGATTTTCCGCAGCCAGTGTTGCACGCAGTCTTTCAAGTGCAATGCCATGATTCGGGCAGTTGGCCACGTATAACAATTCAATGTTCATTCGGCACCGTTGTGTTTGGATCTTTCAAAAACTGTTAGAACCGGGCAACGCCCGCTATTCCCCCGTCTGCGCTTGAGTTGTATGTTGCACTTTGTCAGTGCCGACTTAAGTTCGTGTTCCAACCTCGCCAGCGCAATTCTCTTTGCCTGAATATCTTTCAGTTTGTGGTCGAGAATCTTCCGAACTGAGGAGCACGCATGCAGATCATTGGTTCTTAAAGACACAAATTCACGAACCTCATGCAGTGAGAAATCCCAAGGTCTGTAAGCTACGAATGAATTGCAATGCGGAAAGATCATCAGAAGAGTACAGACGAAAACCGCCTTCGCTGCGGCTGGGCGTCGCAAGCAACTTCTTGCGCTCATAAAAGCGAATGGCGTCTATGCTCACGCGACTCTTTTTGGATATTTGACCGATTTGCATAGACTTCCTCGGGCCAATCATCCGTCACCCCCACGGTACACCCTTGAGTATAGTCCAGAGTCAAGCGCAATCTAGCTAGCCAGAAGCTAGTCGCCAATTCCTTGAGTGTGTTATAACCCTGTCTCTCAACTTGAGGTTGAACTCTTGGTTGCTCACACACAGACATGAAATGGTGGAATCATTTTTGGCGCAGTTCAGTGCCCGCAGCGAGCGAGCCGATTGGGCGCATGCAACTCAGCCTCCCCGGATGGAACGAGGATACTCCGGCAGAGGATATGCGCATCTGGCGCGACAAGGCCGGTGATGTCCTTTCACTTGCCATTTCGTCGGAACCTTTTCCATATTTTGACAGAGCTGAGGTGGTGGAGATAAGAAAATGGGCCCGAGAACTCGCGCAAGGTAACGGCGGTGGGCTGATCGAGGCGTGCACATTAAACGAGGGGGTCAAAATCATCTACAAGCGTTTGCAAATGCCAGCCTACGTTTACACGGGTATGCTTTTGAATAGGGTGCACGATGTCTGGCTGGCTTGGACGGTGGTCGCAGGCGAGCGTGGCGCAACGGGATTGCGAGAAGCGATCGTAACTGCGAATCTGATGAGCGAGGGAAAGCTTAAGCCAGAAGAATACGAAGAGCGTTGGGGTCAGGATCCTTATGATCCTGCTTTCCGTAGTGTTGTAGACCGAAGCCTTTTGCGTTTTATGTCGGACGACGAGAGTTATGACCAGCAATTCCCTCAGCATCCTCTCTCCAAGGTCAGACAGACGTTGGCGACGATCGCCAAACATGTGGACTACAATTCATAAGAAGCCCACCCGAGCGTCGGCTTTCGCACTGCTGAACCGGGAAACTGAGCCACTACCTGGCGGTCCTATTACTGGTTTTTGAGGCTGGCTTTTCGCGTTTTCCACACTTTTCCACAGCCTTGTCGACCCAAACAACCTCCGCCAACTAGTTCCATTCGCTTGACTTCAGTCGCACTCATTCGAATCCGCGTGCTCTATTCGAATAAGCAGTCAGTAACCTCAATGAGCTATTGACAATTGGTCAATACCCTGCTAGTGTTCCCCATGTTCCCCTCGCGCTTGGTCGATCCACCCAGTGCTAACTCCTTTGGAATCCGCACTTCCGAAAAACTGCCCCGTAACCCCTTCAGAATCTGCACTTACAAAACACAGGACTCAAAACCCTTTAGAATCCGCACTTACAAAAAAACCCCGGGGGGGGGTGGGGTCTTATTGTTAACCAGTGATGCCTCTGCCATCGCCGAGTCACTCGCCCTGAGGTTTGCCGAAGCGGGGAGCTGCGCGGTGTCAGTCCCCCTCCGCGCCCCCTCTCGCCGTCCATTGCTGTTTCGCTGTATCCTGAGAGTAGCCCCATGAACCGCGTCTACCTCGATTTCAACGCCACGACGCCCGTCGATCCCCAAGTGCTCGACGCCATGCTTCCCTATTTCTCAGGCGATTTCGCCAACGCCTCTTCCATCCATACGCCCGGCCAGCGCGCCCGCGCCGCCGTCGAAACCGCCCGCGAACAGGTCGCCGCTCTCATCAGCGCGCGCCCCCAGGAAATCGTCTTCACCAGTGGCGGCACCGAATCCGATAACCACGCCATCTTCGGCATCCTCTCCCCCTCCTTTACTTCCTTAACCTCCTCCATCTCAGCTACTTCCTTGCCGCACATCATCACCACCACGATTGAGCATGAAGCCGTCCTAAATGCCTGCCAAGCCCTCGAAAAGCAAGGCGTAAGCGTCACCTACCTCCCAGTCGATCGCGCGGGCCTCGTCAATCTAGAATCTTTCCGCCGCGCCATCCGGCCCGAAACCGTCCTAATCACCGTGATGCACGCCAACAACGAGCTCGGCACCGTCCAACCGCTCGAAGAAATCGGCCGCATTGCCAAGGAAGACAAGATTCCCTTCCACACGGACGCAGTGCAATCCGCCGGCAAGATCCCGATCGACGTAAACGCGCTTCACGTGGATCTACTTTCTCTCTCCGGACACAAACTCTACGCCCCCAAAGGCGTCGGCGCTCTCTACGTCCGCAGTGGAACTCGTCTCCGCCAGCTTCTCTATGGCGGTCATCACCAGCGCGGCTTCCGCCCGGGCACGGAAAACGTCGCCGGAATTGTAGGCCTCGGCAAGGCTGCCGAACTCGCACAAACCGGCCTGGCCGGCGACGCGAAGCGAATCTCCTTGCTTCGTGACAAACTCGAACGCGGCTTGCTCGAGCGCCTCCCCCATGTCCGTGTGAACGGCGGCCTCGCCCCGCGCACTCCAAACACCGCCAATATCATGTTCGCGGGTATCGAAGGAGAGGCTTTGGTCATCGCACTCGATCTAAAGGGTTTGGCTTGCTCCGTAGGAGCAGCATGTTCTTCCGGAGCGGTCGAACCTTCGCACGTTCTGACCGCCATCGGTCTCTCTCAAGAAGAAGCCAAGTCCAGCCTGCGCTTCAGTCTCGGCCGTCACACCAGCGAATCCGAAATCGATTTCGCGCTCGAAGTTATCCCCGCCGCCGTAGCCCAACTCCGCGCGCTCTCGCCGACCTACCAAAAGGAGGCCACCGCTCGGTAGGGGCACGGCATGCCGTGCCCGCCTTTTGCGGTATCATGAAATGTTCATGACCACAGCGGCACAATTCGACACGCTGCCGACGCGCGAGGAGACGCTGCGCGGCCTCGTCGCCGTCGCCATGTCCGGTGGTGTCGACTCTTCCGCCGTCGCCGCGGTTCTCCAGGAACAGGGACACCCCATCGTCGGCCTCACGATGCAGCTTTGGAACCAGCGCCGCTTGCCTGAGCTGCAAGGCGATGGGCCCAAACAGCATCGCTGCTGTTCGCTCGATGATGTCTACGACGCCAAACGCGTTGCGCAACATTTGAATTTTCCGCATTACGTTGTCAATTTCGAGGAGCAGTTCGAGCAACGCGTAGTGCGCCCGTTCGTCGACCAATATCTCGCCGGACGCACGCCGATTGCGTGCACCAACTGCAACACGGATGTGAAATTCGAGCCTCTGCTGCGCATGGCCCGCCAGATCGGCGCGGAGCGCCTCGCAACCGGACACTACGCGCGCATCCGCGAGAACGAGCAAACCGGCCGCTGGGAACTTTTGCGCGCGCGCGATGAAGGCAAGGATCAATCTTATTTTCTATGGGGACTTTCGCAGGAGCAGCTTTCGCGCAGTGAATTTCCCCTCGGCGAATTGACCAAGGAAGAAGTTCGCGCCCTGGCCCGTCGCGCCAATCTCCCCGTAGCGGAAAAGCCGGAGAGTATGGAACTCTGTTTCGTTCCGACTGGGAATTACGTTCAATTCATACAAGCCTATTCAAAGGACGCAGGAATCTCTTTGCCGCAGGGCGAAGGCGAAATCGTCACGGAAGATGGCGCCGTCGTCGGCCATCATAACGGCGTCCACAACTTCACCATCGGCCAGCGCAAAGGGCTGGGCTTTGCCGCAGGCAAGCCACTCTATGTGCTTTCCATCGACCCGAAAAACAATCGCGTGATCGTCGGTGAGGACGACGCGCTGCGCACCGCCGACTTTGCAGTCGAAGCCGTCAATTGGGTCTCCATCGAGAAGCCCGAGTCGCCGCTCCGCGCTCAGGTGAAAATCCGCCACAAACATGAGCCCGCACCCGCAACGGTCGAAGCTCTCGGCGATACGCGCGCGCGAATTATCTTCGACGTTCCGCAACGCGCCATAACGCCAGGCCAAGGCGCCGTCTTCTACGACGGAGAACGCGTCCTGGGCGGCGCCTGGATTCGCTGAGAGAGATTTGAAAGGAAAGTTTTAGAGAAGAGTGAAGAGAATAATTTCAGAAGAAGAGATAAGCAGAACGTTCAAATAAAAAGCTCTTCTTCCTGTTGTTCGAGCGGCTCGTCAGGACGCCGGCGCTGGCGCCGCGAACGCAAGAGATCTAATCCAACTTTAATTCCCTGAACAAGCGCGGAGGCTTTCTGCATCGGCCGCCAAACCGTGCTTCGGAATTGCGACCCGGCATCCTCCACGGCTTCGAGCGCGCCGGTCAAAATGCGGTCCGCGTGATTCAACTGCCCGTGCAGGCGGTCCGTCGCATCGGTGAGCACACGGTCCATCTTCTGCGCCTGACCACGGGTCAAATAAACAATGTGCGCCGCATCCGCAACCATGTTCGAAATTCTCGGCTGGGTATCATCGAGAAGAATTTGCGCCCGCGTCAGGATGGGTCCCACTCTCGCGTGCAAATCGGTGACGAGTCCGTTGACTTTTCGGTTGGTCTGGCGAATCTCAAAAAATAGCGCGATCAACATCCCGCCCTGAACGACAAGAGCGATCGCCGCGACAATGCTGAAAATTATTAGCCAGGTATCCATGCTCGCCCCACACGTCCTCCCCGGAGGACGGAATCAAGCTGTGCCGGTCTTCACTGCTTCAGAAGCTCGAAAGTTCAGGTCTTCGCGGCTTCAGGACTTCGAGGCTTCGCGACGATATGCCTCGCGCGCGCCTTCGACGGCTGCGGAAATCGAATCTTTGCCGCGCGAAGCAGCATCCTTGCTGCGCTCGATCAAATCGTCGGCCCGTTCCCGAAGTTCTTTTGCTTTGCGCTGCGCAAAGTCGCGGCCCTCATCGGCTTTCTTCGAAAGATACTCGCGCGTGTCTTCTCCGGACTTCGGCGCAAACAAAATGCCGACCAAAGCGCCGACCCCCAGACCCACGAGGAAATATGTGACCTTGGAACCTACATTGTCCGCCATAACAGCCTCCATAAAAACCGTAGCATAGCGGCATGTCGCGCGCAATACAGGCTAACCACTGTGGGCTAGTTATAGTGGTTATTGGGCTAGTTGTCGTTGGATTGCAGAGCGCCGAGCTCTTCGAATAACTTCTCGGCGGTTTTTCGGGGGATGACCTTGCATAATTTTTCGAGGCCGGCGCGCCGGACGTTCGAAACACTGCCAAATTCGCGCAGGAGTTTTTGCGCCGTGCGCGGACCAACGCCGGGAATGCCATCCAGCGCGGATTTTGTCTGTCGTACGGCGCGGCGCTGACGGTGGAACGTGACAGCAAAGCGGTGGGTCTCATCGCGAATTTGTTGAATGAGATGAAGGACCGGGGAGTGGTGCTCGAGAACGATGGGCTCGTCTTCCTGACCGAAGACGTACAGAATTTCTTCTTTCTTGGCAATGCTCGCGAGCGGCTGGTTGATGATTTGCAGCGAGTCGAGCGCTTGCGCCGCGGCGTGAAGCTGGCCGATGCCGCCGTCGATTAAAATCAAACTGGGGAGCGGCCTTTTTTCCTCTTGCAAGCGGCGATAGCGGCGCGTGACGGCTTCGCGCATGCTCGCGAAATCGTCGTTCTTAGATATAGGCAAAGCGGCGGTTGGCGATGAGACGATCGGCAATGGATTGTTCGAATCCCCGCCGCCCCCGTCTTCTCCACGAATGATGAATTTGCGATAGTCGGATTTTTTCATGCGGCCGTTTTCCCACACGACCATCGAGGCGACCGTGTCCGTTCCCTGGATGTGGGAAATGTCGAAGCTTTCGATGCGTTTCGGTTCTTCGGCGAGATTCAGCGCATTTTGCAGGGCTTCGCCGATGGCTTTCGAAGTAGGCTTCAGGACGCGGAAGCGCTGTTCGAAAGAATGCTTTGCGTTGCTTTCCACGAGGTCAAGGAAAGAACGTTTGTTGCCGCGCTGGGGCGTGAAGATTTCCACCTTGTGGCCGGCCCGCTCGGCGAGCGTTTCCTCGAGGAGTTCGCGATCTTCAAAATCGATGGGAACATGAATAGCTTTAGGCAAATATTCGGCTTCCAGATAAAGCTGCTTGAGCAGCGAAGGGACAAATTCCTGGGGATTGAATTCGTCGAGGTCTTCCCAATAGAATTCGCGGCGATCAACGACGCGTCCGCCGCGCAAGTGAAACAGATTTGCGGCGACAAGCGGCGGTTCGGCGTAATAGGCGAGGACGTCCGTGTCGTCGCCTTGGGCGGCGGCGATGCGCTGGCGCTCCTCGATATCTTCGAGGGTGCGGAGTAGATCGCGGTAAGAGGCGGCTTGTTCGAATTGTTCTTTTTCGGCGGCGGCCATCATCCGGGCTTCGAGACTTTTGATGAGGTCGTGGCGACGGCCTTCGAGAAAGAGGCGAACATCGCGCGTGGCTTCGGCATAGCGCTCATCGGTGGTGAGGCCGGTAACGCAAGGGCCGAGGCACCGATGAATGTAATATTGCAAGCAAGGGCGGGGATGGCTGCGCGTGAGGTCGACCGTGCAACTTGGAACGAGGAAGCGTTTGTGAACGAAATGGAGAATGCGGCGCGCGAGGCCAGCGGGAAAATAAGGGCCAAAATAGAGCGAGCCGTCTTTTTTGATGCGGCGCGTAAAATAGACGCGAGGGTATTTTTCAGCGGCGGTAAACTTGATGTACGGATAGGTTTTATCGTCGCGAAGCATGACATTGAACTTCGGACGGTATTGCTTGATGAGATTGTGCTCAAGAGCGAGAGCTTCGCGCTCGTTGCCGACAAGGATGGTTTCGAGGTCGGCGATCTCTCGGGCGAGCGAGCCTGTCTTGGCGTTCACCCAGCTTGATTCGAGAAAATAAGAGCGCACCCGGCTGCGGAGGGATGCAGCTTTGCCAACGTAGAGGACGGTGCCTGCGGCGTCTTTAAAGAGGTAGACGCCGGGACTTTCGGGAAGCAGCGCGGCTATTTCTCGGGGTTCCATGGCGAGTCGACGCGAAAAGCAGGCTTAACGGACATCTCCCATCATACTAGAATTGGAAAGAGTGACTGGTGGAAGAGGTGTAGTGGCAACATGCCCGGCGAATGGCTGCATCCAATAGACTTTATGAATAGGTTCTCTCGGAACGCGCTTTGGGTAATTGTGTTTTCTAGTTTTGTGCTTGCCACGCCGGTAGGCAATCTCGCGCAGGACCCACCTCCAATTCCGCCCGACAAACCCGCAGCTCCCGCGGACAAGCCGAAACCTGCAAAACCAAATACGGATAACGCTACTAAGAGTGCCCCGGACCAGCCGACCTGGGACCCGCTGCGGGCGGAAAAGGACATGCAGGTGGGCCAGTATTACATGCGTAAAGGCGATGTGGATGCGGCGATCGACCGTTTCGAAGACGCCACACTCGCGAAACCCGGGTACGCGCTTCCCTTCCGCTTGCTGGGCGAGGCGCAAGAGAAAAGAGGCTTGAAGAAAAAGGCGATCAAATCCTACCAGCGCTATCTGGATTTGTATCCGAAGGCGGAAGACAAGGACAAGATCCAGAAAAAGATCGACAAACTTTATAAGGACGTAGAGAAAGAGAAGAAGTCAGCGAGCTAAACCGAGGCACGCGCTTCCATGGCAGCGGCAATCCACTTCTTTAGGATCGAAGTCATCCGAAGTTTGAGGTCGTGGAAGGCCGGATACGTGCGGCGGGATGCTTTCACGATAGTAGTTAGATGCGCTTCCAAGTAATCCGCTTCCGTATAGATTTGTGATCTCATATTCAGTGGTTGCTCCAACAACGGAAGAATTGTTCTCGCTCCAGCTTTCTGCAAAGAACCGTTTTGCATTAAAGAAATACAAATCTCACTGCCGCTGCTCCGTGGCCGGCTGGGCTACGACTGGCGGCACCGCGGCGTGCAGCCCGCCTCCGAACCCCTGCTTTACGAGTTTGAAGATTGCGCGCCGATTTTTGAGAATCGTTTTCAGCCAGGCGAAGCGGCCCATTTGCGGGAAATAAATTCCACGGAAGCACAGGCGTGCGATCAGGATGTTGATGCGATATCCCAACGGCTTGTGGTTCAGCGAATCCACCGCGTGTTCAATCGCTTCCGGACTGTAAGAGCTGGACCACCCAATGCGTACCTCATTATGGGCTTCGTCGATGCTCATCTTCAGCGGCGTATGGGCCATTGCAAAAGGAATAAATTCTTGCCAATGCTTCGGACGAGTGAGCCGCCCAGCGGCCTCCAGCCTTTTGTACAGGGGCGTGGCGGGCAGTGGGGTCATCAAACCAAAGATCGGCAGGCCCGGAGGCCAAGTGCGAATCTCTTTGAGAGTTCGTTCCGCCACGCCAGGCGTGTCATTGTCCATGCCGAAGATAAAAGAGGTGATAGCAAAAACGTTACGCCGTGCGAGCCGATCGAGCACCACGGCATATTCACCCGGCTTGTTGAAGCCTTTTTTGACGTCCGCAAGGTTGGCGGGATCAATGGATTCCATTCCGATGAAGATCCACTTGCCACCGGCAGCCGCGATCAGATCGACGAGCTCCTCATCACGCAACAGATTAGCGCTGATCTGCGCGACCCAATGCACTTGCGCGTTAGCAGCGATGATGTCTCGCAGCAAGGACTTCGTCCGCTTTACGTTGATGGCAAAATTGTCGTCGATAAAAAAAACGGCGATCTGGCCGCCTTCCTTCCTCGCACGCGCTTTCAGCAGCAAGAGTTCGTTCACCACGCTCTCATTGGTACGAAAGCGGATGGAATCGCCAAAGAATCCCGTCACCGTGCAAAACTCACATCCGTACGGACAACCCCGGCCGGACTCCACCGGAATAATTCGAAAGGTTCCCCATCCGGCACCCACGCGCTTCAGGAGCGGTTGTACAACACCGGGAAGCAAATTGAACTGCTCGAGCTTGATTTTGTCCCAGGGTATTTCCGGGTAAGACTGAAGTGAAGGTTTGCGTTCCTGGCCGAAGTCATCCACGGGCGCGTAGAGATCCTTGAGCGTCCCGCGCGCGGCATCTTCCACGATTCTGGGCCATGTCTCATCAGCCTCGCCGAGGGCAACGGCGTCCGCATGGCGGGACCCGCCGTCGCGCCCGAGAGCCTCATCGGCCATTTCCGTGACGTGAGGGCCGCCCATTACAACCTTTACGCCCACGGCGCGCACGGCGTCCGCCATGCGATAGGCCTTGGCGATCATTCTGGTCATCGCACCGATCCCTACTAGTTCGATATTTTGTTCACGCACGTAGCGGGCGATACCTTCTTCATCCATGGGCTGCGCGTTGCCGTCAATCAACACCACTTCGTGGCCAGGCGGAGTTAGTGCTTGCAGCAGAAACATCCATAAATGCGGCATGAAGTTGCGAGTCACACCGTTGTCTGGGTTATACAGCAGGATTCTCATTCGGATGGAATGTTCGTTTCAGAATTCGGGGCAGCGTTGCCGCCGATGTACTGCCGTACGACAGAAGTTGACACAGTTTTGTGGGCCTCCGCGCACGGAGTGTATGGAAACAGGAACCCAAGGACTGTGCAATTTTGAACAGTATTAGAACTGTAGGTATCCGGTACGGTACCCAGGGAACCAGGGAACCAGGGAAACAGGGAAACAGGGAAACAGAGTTAGATCTGCTGCCGTATAGCGGAACGGAATTGTTGATTAGGCGAACTCAGCGAGCTAAGTGATCGAGGATGCGGCGGGCGCGGGCGAAATCGGCAAAGAGTTTTTCTTCGGCGCGGAACTCGGAGGAATGGGAGACGAGGCTGCAGCCGGAGCGCCGCGTAGGGTGTTTTACGTGGAGCATTTCGTGGTAGAGGACATACTCGACGGCCACTTGCGGCACTCCTGGATGATCCATTCTGCGATTCAGTAGGATTTGGTTAGGGCCGGGGTCGTAGCAGCCGAATTGCCGGCGCCAGCCTCGCGTGCTCCAGCCGATGTGCGGGCGCCGCAAACTTCCAGAGAAATACTTTTCGTTAAGTCGTTCGAACATTTCATCCAGATTGAAGTGGCGGCCCCGCGGACCCGTGGAGGCAAGACGCACGCGGCCTCGGCGCATGCGGCTGATGCGGCTGCGGGTGCGATCGGACCGGGCGTAGCTCAAGTAGGGCTCAACCAATGCGCCCGGGGCTTTGCGGCGATAGACGCGCGAGAGCAGCAGCGCCGCAGCGCCTTCGAGCACTGGGAGTGGAGCACGATGTAGCAGATCCGAAAAGCGGACATAAACCACGTCTTCGCGGCGGCGGATGGTGAGCACGAGGCTGGCGTAGGGGTAGAACTCGACGCGGAAACGCGGAGGACGGCCGTCACAGCCGAGCCTGGTGAAAACGCGCTGAAAAAGAGGACTGCCTCCGGGGACGAGAGAACCCGCGCGGCGTATCCTCATCAATGGTTTAGCGGGGATCAATGGTTTAGCGGAGATCAATTGTTTCGCAGGGTTCATTTCTTTCGCCGGACCGGCGGCGGGGCGACATTTTTCTTGGCGGCTTCCGCTTCTCTGGAGGCGTCACGTGTGCCTTCCATCGCGTCATCCAGGTTTTCTTTGTAGATTTCGGCGTCAGGCCCATCGGCCGGAATTTTTTGTAAGACGGCAAGGAACTCCTTCGTGCGCGCGGCCATCAAATCGATCCCCTTGCGAACGTTTTGCTGTTTCTCGATGCTGAGCTGGATGACGTCGGCGGCATCGTCGATACAGCCGACGTATGCATTCAACAAAGAATTTATCATCTCTACGTGCCTGTTCTGAGAGGGGTGCTCAAGTTCGTACTGCAGCTTCTTCAGGCGATCGTCCGCAAAGGAGAGGAAGAGAGTGATGCGCTCGTTGGGGGTCTCCGCGTCGCGGATCTTATCCGCCTCGATGGAGGAAAGATAATCCTTTTGCGCCGGCACTGCGGCCTGTGCGTTCGCCGCGCCGAGAAAGGTCTGCATGGCAAGAATGAAAGCGTAAGTACGAAGTTTCATGGCTGCACTCCGGGATTGGGCGGAACGGCTGCCGGCGAAGGAGGGGCCTCCTGCTTGGGTTTATGGTGCGTGGGAAACAGACGGCGCAGGAGAATGTCGTCCACGCTGAGCAGATCCTTGCGAACCAGTTGAAGCGGAGGCTTAAATGGCTCCGGGGCTTCCAGAAGAAATTCGTCCAGCTCGCGCAAACCTTTTTGAAGCTGCATCTCAAGCTGTTTGTATCCGGCAGGGTGGCGCTCGGCATCCTGGTTTTCTTTTTCCAGAGCCTGCGAAGCAGCACGGACATTGTCCCGATATTTCTCCATCAAAAGACCGACTGTGGAATAATCGCCGGCTTGTTCGGCGCGGCCGGCCTCCTCAAATTGGGCGTCGGCAAGTTTCTGCAGCATTTTGGCCTTGCGCACGGCATTTGTTTCGCTATCGAAACGCGCTTGAAGTTCGCTAAGCTTGTCCGCACCCACAACGACGCCGCACAACGCGGCCGCGAGGAGTGTGATTGTGATTCGTCGCGGCACGCTGGGGCCCATACGATTACCTTTTCTGATCCAGCATACGACGCAGGACCTTGCTGCGCTGTTGCGCTTGCCAGACCTGGTCCGGGTTCTTGTCGTGGTCCAGATCGAGAAACTTCTGGTAAGCCTCGAGCGCAGGCTTTGGCTGGTTCAGACTATCGTAGCAGAGCGCTCGAATAAACCACTCTCCGGGTCCCGGAGTTTCCGTCTTGGCGATCACATCGAGCGCGGCGAGCGTAGCCGGATAGTTGCGGCCTAAATAGTAGGTCGAGCTGAGGTCTTTCCAGTAGGCAATATTATTGCGATCGATTTGCAGAGCGGCCTTGATTTCTTTTTCAGCCGAGGGGAAATCGCGCTTCTGCATATAGACGCGGCCCAATCCTTCGTGGAGTTGCGCATCGGCGGGAGCGAGCGCGACGGCCTTGCGAAGAGTAATGATGGAATCGTCCCATTTTTTTTGGGCAATCTGAATATCGGCGCGCGAACGGAGCGAATCGAGAGTTGGAGGCCCGCCGGCATCCGCGCGATCGAGTTCGGCGAGGGCTTCGTCATAATTCTTTTGCTCGAGAAGAAGATGGATGAGCCGGGAGTGCGCCCCGGCGTTGTCGGTATTGACAGCGAGATAGTCGCGGAAAGCCGCGGCGGCCTCGGGCTTCTTCTGCGCGTCGAGAGATTGCGCGAGACCGAGCAGTGCTTGCGGTGATTTCGGCTGGATTTCGAGCGCAGCGCGGAATTTGGCCTCGGCGTCTGGATATCGGTTTAATCCGAGATAGAGAATGCCGAGGTGAATGACCGTTTCGAAGTCGCGAGGATCGAGCCGGAGCGCGGCTTCGTACGATTGGACCGCTGAGGGGACGTCTCCGGAGTGTTCGAGCGCAAGACCCAGCAGGAATCGCGGCCTGCTCTGCGAAGGGAGCAGATCGACCGCTCTGCGGAGAGGCGCGACGGCGGCGGCGGGATCTTTTTCCGAGAGCAGAATACCAAGATTGAGGAACGCTTCTGACATTTTGGGATCCAGCGAGGTGGCGCGTTCATATTCGGCGCGGGCTTCGTCGGATCGCTTGAGCGCGGTGTAGGCATACGCCAACTGGAAATGGGCCCAGGCGATGTCCGGCTTTTCGGCCAGGAACTTTTGGAGAGGAGTAAGGGCGGCTTCGAATTGATTGTTGTCGATGTCGTGCTGGGCTTCCTCGAGGAGATCGTTCAGGGGGTTGGAGAGTTTTTGGCTTCGGGACTGGGTCGATTTCTGTTGGGCGGACGATTGGGCGGCATGAGTGGAAGCAGCGCACAAGACGGGCAAGGCCTGCCGCGCTGCAATTAGGATTACGATGACGGTCGCGGCGCGAAGAGCTGATGCTGCCACGCCACTAGACCCTGGGGAGTTCATGGCTCAGAAGGAAGAGTTCCGGCTCCATTAGCGATTGTACCCGAAGGCATATTGGACTTGGATGCTCCGTTGGAGGAGCGCTTTGCCTGGCCGTTGCCATTGAGAACGCGGGCCAGGAAGCGGCCGGTGTGGGATTGCTGATTGCGAGCGACTTGTTCCGGAGTGCCGGTGGCGACAATTTTGCCGCCTTGGTCGCCGCCTTCGGGGCCCAGGTCGATTAGCCAGTCGGCGGATTTGATGACGTCGAGATTGTGCTCGATGACAAGAAGCGAGGCGCCGGATTCCAGGAGTTTGCGGAAAGCCGAAAGAAGTTTGGCGATATCGTCGAAATGGAGGCCGGTGGTGGGCTCGTCGAGGATGTAGAGGATGCCCTGGTTTTCCGTGCGCGCGAGATGCGAGGCGAGTTTCAGGCGCTGGGCTTCGCCACCAGAAAGTGTGGTGGCGGATTGGCCAAGCCGTAAGTAGCCGAGACCGATTTCATTCAAGATGCGGAGCTTGGAGACGACTTTGGGCACGCCGGTGAAAAAGGCCAGTGCTTCGCGTGCGGTGAGCTGCAGAACGTCGTGGACATTTTTGCCGCGATAACGGACATCGAGGACACTGGTTTTGAAGCGTGTGCCGCGACATTCTTCGCAAACGAGTTCTACATCGGCGAGAAATTGCATTTCGACGGTGACCGTGCCATCTCCCTGGCAGGTTTCGCAGCGGCCTCCGGGAACGTTGAAGGAAAAGTGGCCGGCCGTAAAGCCGCGGCGCTTGGCGTCGGGAGTGGCGGCAAAGACTTCGCGAATGGAGTCGAACGCTTTGAGATAAGTTGCCGGATTCGAACGCGGCGTGCGGCCGATGGGCGACTGGTCGACGATAACTACTTCGCGGATGCCGGCGTCACCTTCCAAACGGTCGCAAAACTCTTTGACGCTGCCGCCGGTGCGTTTGGCGGCAAGCGCGCGGTAGAGAACGTCATGGACGAGCGTGGACTTTCCTGAGCCGCTGACGCCGGTGACGACGGTGAGGGTGCAGAGCGGGATCATCAGGTCAATATTCTGAAGATTGTGAAGCGTTGCGCCATAGAGGCGAAGAAATTTTCCAATTGGCTTGTGCCGATTGTTGGGAACAGGAATGGAGAGTTCGCCGCTCAGGTAGCGGCCCGTGAGGGACTTGGGTTCGGCGAGCATAGCCTGATAATTGCCGGCGAAGAGCAGTTTGCCGCCGAGTTCTCCGGCGCCGGGCCCGAGATCGATGACGTGGTCGGCGGCACGGATGGTGTCAGGATCATGTTCGACGACGAGGACGGTGTTGCCAAGGTCGCGGAGGGATTTGAGGATATCGATGAGGCGCTGGGTGTCGCGAGGGTGCAGACCGATGGACGGCTCGTCAAGAACATAAAGAGCGCCGACGAGATGCGAGCCTAGCGAGGTGGCGAGTTGGATGCGTTGCGATTCTCCGCCGGAGAGAGTGGAGGTGAGGCGATCGAGGCTGAGGTAATCGAGACCGACTTCATCGAGGAATTGCAGGCGGGCGCGAATTTCTTCGAGAATCTTCTCGGCGACTTTTGTCTGTGACTCGGAAAGAACAAGCGTGGAAAAGAAGGCGCGGGCTTCTTTCACGGTGAGCTTGGTGATTTCGGTGATGGAGCGGCCTGCGACGCGGACAGCGCGGGCTTCGGGGCGAAGCCGCGTGCCGCCGCAGTCGGGGCACGTGGCGTATCCGCGGTAGCGGCTGAGAAAAACGCGGACGTGCAATTTGTATTTCTTGCGTTCAAGCCAATTGAAGAATCCTTTTACGCCTTCGAAATCGTTTTCCGGATCGCCCTCGAGGACAAGACGGCGCTGCTCGGCGGTGAGCTGGCGCCAGGGAACGTTCAGTGGAATGCCGCGGCCGCGGGCCCATTTTTTCACATCTTGCAGGAGGGCGCGGTAACGCGGCTTGGTCCAAGGCTCGATGGCGCCTTCATCGAGAGATTTGCTTGAGTCTGGGACGACCAGATTGAGGTCGAAATCGATGGTGTTGCCGAAGCCCTGGCAGCGCGGGCATGCGCCGTATGGATTGTTGAAGGAAAAAAGGCGTGGCTCCGGTTCCTGATAGAGTGTGCCGTCGTTTTTGCATTCGAAGCGTTCGTTGAACGAGAGGCGCTCGGCGGGATTGCCGGCCGAGTCGGCGATGAATTCGAGGATGGCTTCGCCGTGGCCCTCGCGATAGCAAATTTCGATGGAGTCGGTGAGGCGCGAGCGGGATTCGGGATTCACGGAGAGGCGATCGACGAGAACGTAGACGGGCTTGGAGAAGTCGACGTCGAGAAGAGATTCCGGCGAGGAGAATTCGTGGACGCGGCCTTCTTGATAGAGACGGTTGAAGCCGCGCTTTTGGATGTCGCTGAGGGCCTGTTTCAGCGCCTCTTGGGGAGGGGCGGGAGCTTTCTTCTTCGGAACGCGGCGGGCTCCGCCCGTGGGTTGTGGCTGCACGATTTGAAGCAGATACATGATGTAGAAGCGGCGGCCAGTGGAGAGAGAGAGAACTCGAGTGGCGATTTCGTCGGGGCTGTCTCGGCGGACTGCCGCGCCGCACTTGATGCAAAAGGTTTGGCCGCAACGCGCGAAGAGGAGGCGGAGGTAGTCGTAGATTTCCGTCGACGTGGCGACGGTCGAGCGAGGGTTGCGCGTAGAATTTTTCTGGCGAATGGCGACCGCGGGAGCGATGCCAGAGATTTCGTCCACGTCGGGCTTTTCCATGCGCTCGAGGAACTGGCGCGCGTAGGAGGAGAGAGATTCGACGTAGCGGCGCTGGCCTTCGGCGTAAACGGTGTCAAAGGCGAGGGAAGATTTGCCGGAGCCGCTGACACCGGTGACGACGGTGATGGCGTTGTGGGGGATTTCGACGCTGATGTTGCGAAGATTGTGCACGCGAGCGCCGCGGACGCGGATGGTCTCTTGTTCGCTGAGCACGGGTGTGAGTTCTTTGGTGGCCAAAGGGAAGCTCAGACAGCGCGCTTCGAGAGTGCTGCCTAAACTTTACAGTATACGACTAGAGGAAAACGGTAGCAAACGTGAGTCCGTACGCGGCTTTTTGCGGCGTCTTCGGGCGACCTACGGTTCCTGCGTCAGGACGATGCGGCCAACGCCGCCTTCGACCTTTAGGTGGATGGTTACGGGAGACTTGCCGTAGAGATCGTTAGTGTACTCGTCGCCGTCATGTTTCAGACCGTGGGCGTCGATGGTGCCGATTCCGCCTGAGGCGTTGACGATGACACCGACGTTTTTCGGCAGGCGGATGTTGGCTTCGCCCACACCGCCCTCGATGTCCGCCGTGAGATCGGATTTGCGATCGCCAGTGAGATCGACGTCCACCTGGCCGGCGCCCATGTCCAGATTGAGGCGAGTGACGTCAACGTCGCGCAGTCGAAGGTTTCCATGGCCGGCGCCCATGTCGATCTTTATTTCCACTGGGATGTCATTGGCAAGGTGCAGAGTCCAGTTGTTGTCGGAAGTCGTGTGGATATGGTTGTTCGAGTCGTCTTGAGAGATATGGAGTTCTCCCGTCGTTCCTGAGACGGAATAATCCACCCTAGGCGCGCCGGAAGAAGTGCGGTAGTCAAAATCAGCCTCGAGAAGATGGCTGGAGCCCCCGCTTAAGTTTAGGTCGCCTGCGCCCATTTCCAGGGTAACACGCACGGTCTTGGCGTTCTGGCGATCGACGGAGCGCGATTGATGCTGCATGGCGTAGACAGAACCGCGATGGCGATAGTTGAAGTTTCGTCCGTGCCAAACGAGGGCTACTAGAATAATCACAAAAGCGATCGCGCCGAGGCTTGTGCCCGTGGAGGAACTGCTTGGCGCATCGGGATTCTGTCGACGCCGCCAACTGTCCCAAATCTTTCCGAGGCCGAGGAAGATGAGGATGAGAGGCCAGTAAGTCCAGAGAACGGGCCAGGGCTCAAATGACGGATGCCAGTTGGCATAGAGAAAGATTGCGCCGAGCGCGACGAGGAGGATCGGAAAAACCAGCGAAGCACGCCGGGGAGCGCCATCTTGGGCCATAACACACCTCTTCACTCTGTACTACGCACAGACAAGCCAAAAAGTTCAGGAAACGACGAAAAGTCTGCTCTTGCTTGAGGATACTGGCACTTTTGGAGGCGGTCAACGGCAGTCGCAATGCGTTTCGCAGGGCGAAGCCGAGGCCTCTTGGGATTATGCTACAGTGCGGCAAGAGGCGAGCGCTACGAGCGGACGACAAGAGCGAGGTTAGGCGATGGTGGTTTTTGGGCGAGTCGTGTGGATTGTGCTGGACAGCGTGGGAATAGGCGAATTGCCCGACGCAGCCGCCTATGGCGACGTAGGCCGAACTACCCTGGGGCACATCGCAGAATCGCGGCCACTGGCTCTACCGAACCTGGTTCGACTTGGGCTTGCCAATATTGCGCCTCTCCAGCACCTGCGCCCCCGCGGCAACCCCAATCGGCGCTTTCGGCAAAGGTGCGACGCATTCACCAGGAAAAGATACGACCACAGGCCATTGGGAGATGGCAGGTGTTTGGCTGGATCAGGCGTTTCCGGTTTATCCGCACGGGTTTCCGCGAGAATTAATCGCCGAATTTGAAAAGCAAATTGGGCGAGGAACACTCGGAAACAAGCCCGCATCGGGCACGGAGATCATAAAGGAACTCGGCGAAGAGCACGTCCGCACGGGCAAGCCAATTGTCTACACCTCGGGCGACAGCGTTTTTCAGATTGCCGCGCACGAAGATGTAATCCCGATCGCGGAGCTCTATCGCATGTGCGAGATCGCGCGCAAACTGCTCGACGGACCCCACCGCGTGGGACGCGTGATTGCGCGCCCCTTCGCGGGAACACCGGGCCATTTTGCACGCACAACACGCCGCCACGACTACGCCGTGGATCCGCCTAAGCCCATGCTGCTGGATGCGCTCGCCGAGCGAGGCGTGCCGGTTTTTGGAATCGGTAAAATTCATGACATCTACAACGGGCGGGGCGTGGAGAAGTACGTAACCACTACGGGCAATTCCGATGGAATGGCGAAACTAACCGCGGCTTTGCGCGATAGAAAGAATGGCTTGATTTTCTGCAACCTCGTGGATTTCGACATGCTCTATGGCCATCGCAAGGATGTCGAAGGCTTCGCACAATCCCTCGAGGAGTTCGACCGTCTGCTCGGACCGTTTCTAGAACTTCTGAGTGCTTCCGATTTGCTTGTCATTACCGCGGACCACGGCTGCGACCCCGATTCACGCTGGCCGACGACGGACCATTCCCGCGAGTACGTGCCGATCCTCGCCTATTCGCCGAAGAGCGGCGCGGGAGTGAGCCTTGGTATCCGGCAAACGCTGGCGGACATGGGGCAGACCATCGCCGATAATTTCGGCGGGAAAATTCCGCACGGGAATAGCTTCCTGAAGGAGATCAGCTGAAGACTGGTTCCGCCAGCGAGATAGCAATCCGCCTGTCAGTTGAGTGCCGAGCCCCGAGCAACTCGAAAAAACCGCGGTTTCTCCCCGTAGTTTGCGCCACATGGCTTCCTCATTTTGCGGCGGCTTACCGCAGAAAGCCCTTGAATACCCGCAATCGAAACGTTAACGTCGCTTCGCTTCTAAAATCCGTTTCCAGAGTCGAGGAAGCAATCGTGGCGAAATCTGACTCGATGCGACTGTTTGGCGGTGCTGTGGTGTTGGCATTCTTGCTGCAATCCGTCAAGAGCGGCGCTGGCGAGGGGCAACAAGAACCAAATGACGTTGCTCCGCCCGCGCATTTGACGGCGGACCAGGATCATCAGCGAATCATGGACTTGCTGCACATCACTTCCCTGCGGCGTGGCGTAGATGGCGATCCGAACTCACCTAATGCGGCGAACTATGACGAGGCGAAAGCGAACCCGCATCCGAAGCTGCCCGACCCGTTGAAATTGAAGAACGGAAAAGAGGTGAAGACGGCGAACATGTGGTGGCAGCAGCGGCGGCCCGAGATTGTGGAGGATTTCGACCGCGAGATTTACGGCCACGTGCCGAAAGACACTCCGAAAGTCGTTTGGGAAGTGACGAGCGCAGCCCGCGAAACAAGCGGGGATGTGCCAGTAGTCACGAAGAAACTGGTGGGCCACGTGGACAATTCGGCGTATCCGTTGGTCAAAGTGGATATTCAACTGACCTTGACCACGCCGGCAAACGCTCCAGGCCCTGTGCCAGTGATGATGGAGCTGAGTTTCAGCCCCGAATTCATGGCCGCGATCGCCAAGCGATTTCCTGAAATGGCCGCAGCAGCGAACAAAGCGCCAACATGGCAGCAGCAGGTTTTGGCAAAAGGCTGGGGCTACGCGGTGCTAATTCCAACCAGCGTGCAAGCGGACAAGGGAGATGGTCTGACGGAAGGAATCATCGGCCTGGTAAACAAGGGGCAGCCTCGCAAACTGGACGATTGGGGCGCACTACGCGCATGGGCCTGGGGTGCGAGCCGCGCAATGGATTATTTCGAGACGGACCAATCGGTGGACGCTAACCAAATTGGGATCGAGGGTCATTCCCGCTACGGGAAAGCGGCCCTGGTGACCATGGCATATGATCCACGCTTTGCCATCGGCTACATAAGTTCTTCTGGAGCAGGCGGCGCCGCTCTCTACCGCCGGAACTTCGGCGAGCAAATCGGTAACGTGGCCGGGACTGGCGAGTATCATTGGATGGCGGGGAATTTCTTGAAGTATGCCGGCCCGCTCACGCCGACCGATTTGCCAGTGGATTCGCATGAACTGATTGCGCTGGCTGCCCCAAGGCCCATATTTATTGGCGCGGGTGCAACGCAAGGCGATGGCTGGGTAGACGCACGCGGAATGTTCATGGCCACGGTCGCCGCAGGTCCGGTTTATCGTCTGCTAGGAAAAAAAGACTTGGGCACCACGGAATTTCCTGCGACCGAGACTCCGCTCATCGCCGGCGACCTCGCTTACCGGCAACATAGCGGCGGGCACACTCCCGGGCCGAATTGGGCCACCTTTCTGACATTTGCAGCGCGCTACATCAAGGCGCCAATGGCCTCGGCGGGCTCCGCATGGAATCCTGAGTCACTGCGCGAAGGGTTCAAACTTGAAGTCCAAGACCGTTGAGTCTTGATGACGCACAGATGGAGCGGCCCCTCGTCCACCAGCCGATTTCGCATGACGAAGAGCAGCATGCCGCTCCACCAACGTGGCGCATTCAAAGCTACTAAATATGCTGCTAGTTCCCTGCTGCCGCGGAGGAAGGACTGCCCGGTGCGTAGTAGCCATTGCGCGTCCGGGCGACCAGCTTGCCGCGACCGTGAGGCGGAATCACCTGCACGCTCACGGCGCGGAACGTACCGTCTTTCTTGGTATTCGTGGGGTAGTAGGCCAGCGTGTACTGGTTGCGAATATCGTGCGCGACCTGCTCGCAGATGCTGTGCACGTCGTCGACGCTTTCCGGAAAAAACGCCAAGCCGCCGGATGCTTCGGCGATATGCTTCAGCGCTCTCATCGCGTTATTTTTCTCTTTTCTTTTTTCATCGCCGAGCAGACCGATGGTGTAGATCACCGTGTCCGTCTTCTGGATTTCGCGAAGCGTTTTTTCCAGCGAGTTGTGGCTGGAATTGTCTTCGCCGTCGGTGACCACTAGCAGTACCCGTTTGTCCTTGCTCGCTTTCTTAAGGTGGTCGAGTGAGCCGATGATCGCATCGTACAGCGCGGTGCTGCCGCGGGAATCGATGCGTTCAAGAGCCTCTTTCAACTCCGGAATGCTGCTCGTGAAATCTTTATCGAGGTCGAGATAGAAATCGTCGTTGAAGTTGACGACGAACGCCTGGTCCTGCGGATTGCTGGACTCGACGAGAGTCAGAGCGGCTTCATTTACGCGGGGGCGCTTGTCTCGCATGCTGCCGCTATTGTCGATCACCAGGCCCATGCTGACGGGAACATCCTCGCGCTTAAAGGTGGCGAGCTTCTGCTCAATCTTGTCTTCGAAAACGCGAAAGCTTTCGACTTTTAAGCCGTCCGCGAACTTGCCGCGATCATCGAGCACCGTGGTATGCAGAACCACGAGGCCGACATCCACCTTGATGGTCGAGCCCTGTTTTCCAGCATTGGGATCTTGCCCCGGTGGAAGAGGCTGCGCAGTTGGAATGGGAATCTGCGCAAAGCAAGGCGAAAGCGACAGAGCCATTACGCAGAAAAGCAAAACGAGTAGGGCTAAAGAACGGAGACTGAAGACCGCACGCTCAGTGACTCGGCGCGTAGTACCCGGTCCTTGCGTAGACATTAAGCGGCGGCAGTCCTTTTGGAGCGCGCAGCCTGATCTTGATTTTTCGCCACCGTGCATCGTGGGCTTTGTTGCTCGGCCTGTATCCCAGAACATATTGGTTTCGCAGCTCCATGCCAATTTTTGAGGCGATGTCCGGAAGGTCTTCCAACTTCTCGACGGAAAATACGCGCCCCCCGGTCATCTCCGTGATTTCAGAAAGCAACGACGGACCATTCAACTCTTCCGAAGTCCGGTTGCGATATCCGAGTGGGTCGAAGATGCCGATCGCATAGAGCTGGGTGTCCGCTTCCTTCACCAACCGCTTGATATCGCTTTCGTTGTACCGACTATGATTATCTCCTCCATCGGATAAGATGAGCAAGGCACGTTTGGCGTTGTGTGCACCCCGCATCTGGCTTAACCCTAGGTAGATCGCATCGAGCAATGCAGTTCGCCCTTTCGCGGAAGTCAGCATCAAGCTGCTTTGCAAGTCTTCGACACTGTTTGTGAAGGCGCTGGTCAGCTCCGCGCGCTCGTTAAAACTCACCAGAAAAAATTCATCCGCTGGATTGGCGGTCTTGAAGAATTGCACCGCCGCTTCGCGGGCTTTGCCGACCTTGTTGGACATGCTGCCGCTAAAATCGAAAACCACGCCGATGGAGATGGGCACGTCTTCGGCGGAGAACGTCACTACTTCCTGTTCGACGTTATCCTCAAAAACTCGAAAGTTCTCCAAGTCCAGGCCAGTAACCAATCGATTGTAGGGATCGGTGACCGTCACGTTGACGAGCGCCAGGTCCACGTCCATTTTCAGCTCGCGTCCGGGCTTGATCACTTGACCGGGCGTGTCTTTCTTCACGTCATCCTTGGGTTTGCTTTGATCCTGTTTGTTTTCCTCGGCGGGAGATTGCGGTGCGGCAAGAATTACGGCGCGAAATGCGACAAGGCAGGCAAATAACAGGACTACAGCGGAAAAAACAAAAACGCGAAACCCGTGTATATCGCGTTTCACGGCACCCCCATCGTCCCGGTAACCCGGAACGGCCGCGCGGCTCGGACTAAGGGCAATTCTACCACTCGCACAAGCGAAGACAAGGCAAATCCCGTACCAGCCTGGCTATGGTACCAAGAGCTCGCTCGAAGTAATGTATATTCCGGGCTCATTTCACCTTTCCGACTGGAGCAGGCATGCGAACATAGGGTGGGTTACGCCTATGAGGCAAAGACTCCGGGGAGTGCCCAAATATTCCCGAATGTGGGAGACTCTGTGGGATGAGTTTGGACAAACCAGAGGTCGTCATCGTTATTCCTGCGCGCTTTGGTTCGACACGACTGCCGGGCAAGCCCCTCGTTTTGCTAGCTGGCAAACCAATGATTCAACGCGTGTATGAGCGGGCCAAAATGGCCAGTCGGGCCCACCGTGTGATTGTCGCAACGGACGATGAACGCATCGTGAAGGCCGTGGAAACGTTTGGAGGAACGGCCCGCATGACCCGCCCGGACCACCGCACGGGGACTGAGCGTGTGGCGGAAGTCGCAGCCCATGAAAAGGGCGACGTGTTTGTGAATGTTCAGGGAGATGAACCGTTGCTGGATCCCGCGGCGGTCGACACGGCGGTGAATGCCCTCCTGGAAGAGCCCGCTGCGGCTATCGCTACGGTGGCAACTCTCATCAAGACGCCGGCGGACATCATGGACCCCAACGTCGTGAAAACCGTCCTCGACTTCGACAACAATGGAATTTATTTTTCGCGCGCGCCGATCCCCTGGGTGCGCGACAGCACGAGCAAGATTCAGGTCCGACACCTGAAACACCTGGGACTGTACGTCTTTCAGCGCGACTCGCTCCTCGAATACCCAACCCTTCCCCAAGGCGAACTCGAACGCATCGAACAGCTCGAGCAACTCCGCTGGCTGGAAAATGGCTGGAAGATTCGCGTAGCCGAGGTCGAACACGACGCCGTTAGCGTGGACGTCCAAGACGACGTCGCCCGCGTCGAAAAACTCCTCCAGAAATAACACCGCCCGGCGGGGACTCCGCCAGGCGTTATTTTGACTCGGTGAAAGCCGCAGATTGCGGTCTATTGCTGCAACTGGAGGAGGCCGCTATCGAGATGTGTTTGGCCGTTGTTGATGGCGAAAAAGGCCTGCTGAGGATTGACGAAGTAAATGACAAAGGTAATCGCGTTCGCGCCCGTGAGATTGACGGTCAATACATTACGCTGGCCGTCGTCTCCAGCGCCGTCCCCATTGAATTGGATCGAGCCACCCACGCCCACATTAATCTGCGGCGTGACGGTGGAAGAGGTGAATTGAAAGAGGTCCGCTGTTCCGCTGAGCGAACCGGTCGTGATGTTCTCCTGCGCCACGAGGTCTTCTTCGTCCGTGATTCCAGCGCCTCCGTTGGTCACCAGACCGCTCCAGTTCATCGCGTAAGTCCCGGTGATATTGGAGCTACTGAACGGATTGCCGGATTGCGCTGCAATAGATCCGTCGACGATGTCCACCGCGATGCCAGAACCTGCGGCGGTTTGCGAAGTATCTTGGATCACGCCTCTGGTCGCAGAATTTAGATAAAAGGTAAACGTGAACGGGAAGCTGTTGTTCGTGAACGTAATCGTGCCCCTTCCAGGGTTTGCGGGGTCAAACGTGATGGTCCCGCCGGAGAAGGCGCTTGAGGGATGCAGAGCGCCCGCATTGTCCACGTCCGCGAGGACGTTCATGGCACTTCCGCCGCTGGCGGTGAAGCGGCCAATTTCCGTAATGCCGCCGTTGTTCGAACTCCCGGCTAGCGAAAAGACGAAGCCGCCGTTGAAGCTTGCAGTGCTTGTAGGCACATTTGCGTTCTGCACGACCGCGTCTCCGGTAAGCATGGCGCCAGTGCCGATGGAAATAAACCTGATCCGCGTGGCGTCGACGACGTAGTATTCATAGTTTTGGCCCGCAATGTTCGCTACGCCTCGACCGCAACTATTCGTACCGGCAAGATTGGCAGAATCATTCGCAAAAGAGCCCTGAATGGCCCCGTTGGTGAGCGCGAAGTTGTCGTTCACGTCGGTAAAGCCAGTAGTGATTGTCCCGCCACTGACCGTAAATTCGCCGATCAGCGAGGCGCCTGCCCCGTTAGCATCCAAGCCCGAAAAATCGAATACATAGCCTCCCGCGACGGCTCCGACAGGATTGGAGCAGTCAGCCTCATTCTGAAGCACAAAATTGCCGCTGGCGGTGGATGCCTGTGTTTGGCTTGAAGTGAGGTCGACCAGCAGGCCGCTGGACGTCGACGTCAGCGTAATCCCAAAATTGAGAGTCGAAGGAACCCCGCCCGCGGTAACGTTCAATGTGACGCTGCCAAACCCGTTTGCGCCTACGGTGTAGCTGCCGCCTGTGATGTTGGCGATGGAGTTAAGCTGCATGTTTACAACCACGTCCTCAATGCCGCCAGTGATGCCGCCCTGGCCATTTGCCACAAAGCTGCCAACCCTCGCCATGGGAGCCTCGCCTCCAGTTGATAAAACTTCGCCGGTGGTCATAAAAGCGTATGTGCCGTTCAGGCTGGCAGCGCTGTACTTGCCGGTGGGAGGGGGAGGCTGAACGCTGGAGCCGCTACCGCCGCCGCACGCCGCGGTCAAGAGAGCCCAGGCAGCCGTTAACGCGAAGAAGAGGCGCTTCATCGCACACCCCGCAGCGCTTCCTTTTGCTCTTGTGTCAGAACGGAAGCAGGAGTCAGCAGAAAGCCCTTGGTATTGCGGACGGCGACCGCCTGCGTGCCTTTTTGCACGATGCGCGCCGCAAAGAACGCGCTGCTGCCATAAGCCAGGTTTTCGCCAACGATGCGCACGTTGTCGCCCGCGTTCAGTGCAAGATGACTAGCCTCGAGCAACTTGCCGTTGCCCAAATGCACGTCGACCTGCCCTGAAGCGGTCTGCAGGAGCACGTGCGCTCCGATGGGTGGTGTGGAGGAGGCCGCGTCGTATTTGATGACGGTGCCGATGAGCGAAACTTCACGGCTCACAGTATAGGAATCGAATCCGCTGCGTGTTCGATGACGCTGTTTGTTGTGCGGCAGCGGAAAGGCAGAATGCCAGTGCGACGGCGAACATAAAAGGTACAGTCACTTTTCGAATTTTCAGTTTCATTACCCCTTCCCTAGGTTCGAGAGCCTCCCCATGAGCTCTCTGGATTGCGTTGCCGCATGTCGCTCGCGGCTTTACGCCGATGTACCACTGCTTGGATGACTACAACATGGCAAACAGTTTCCACTCGAAATCGTTTTGTTCAAATAGACAACTCATTCATCTACGGCGACGAAACGCAAAGACTGCACCCACAGAAAGCAAACACGCTTCACCGATAAAAGTTTCGCGGCGATAGAAATTCGCGCAGCGAAACTCGAATCCACGCTTGTACTGCTTACTAGTTCCCCATTCTATTTTTCCGGGTTCCCCAAATTATTTCTTCGATTTGACAGCCGTGCGCTTTCCGATGATAATTATGCGTACGTCACTCCTGTGGAGGGCTGATAAGCCCGGCGAACTGGGGATTCCTGGACGCGGGCTGCATGGATGGCGCCAAAATATATTTTTGTTACCGGCGGTGTTGTTTCCTCACTTGGAAAGGGAGTTGCAGCTTCCTCCATAGGTTGTCTCCTCGAAAGTCGCGGTTTCAAAGTCACCCTTCAGAAATGCGATCCGTACTTGAACGTCGACCCAGGCACGATGAGCCCGTTTCAGCACGGCGAAGTCTTCGTGACCGAGGACGGCGCAGAAACGGACCTCGACCTCGGCCATTACGAGCGCTTTACGCACGCCAAACTCTCCCGCGACAATAATTGGACCACCGGCCGCATTTACGAAACCATTCTCACCAAGGAACGCCGCGGCGACTACCTCGGCAAAACCGTTCAGGTTATCCCGCACGTCACTGACGAAATCAAAGCCACGATCAGAAAAGTCTCTGACGACGTGGACGTCGTTATCGTCGAGATCGGCGGCACAGTCGGCGACATCGAGTCACTCCCTTTCCTTGAAGCCATCCGCCAAATGCGCCTCGAACTGGGCGCGGAGAACACTCTTTTTGTCCATGTGACACTGGTGCCTTTTATCGCGGCCGCCGGCGAACTAAAGACCAAGCCTACGCAGCACAGCGTTAAGGAAATGCTCGGCATCGGCATCCAGCCGGACATTTTGCTTTGCCGCAGCGACCGCCACATTCCCGGCGAGCTCAAGAAGAAAATCGCGCTGTTCTGCAACGTGGCGGAAGCTTGTGTCATTTCCATGGAAGATGTGGACACGATTTATGCGGTGCCCGTGGAGCTCAGTCGCGAAGGACTCGACGCCCAGATTCTCCGGCATTTGAAGCTGGAAGACCGGCCCTCGGACATGCGCCCATGGCTCGACCTCGTCTACCGGCTCCACAATCCGGCGGGTGAAATTCGCATCGCCGTGGTCGGCAAGTACGTTCAGCTCGAAGACGCTTACAAAAGCCTGCGCGAAGCTTTGCTCCACGGCGGGCTGGCACACAATCACAAAACCGTTCTCGAATGGATTGAAGCCGAAGAAATCGACTCGCCGGAGACCGCGCTTACCCGCTTGCGCGGCTATGATGGCATCCTCGTGCCCGGCGGATTTGGCAAACGCGGCATCCAGGGCATGATCAACACTATTCAATTCGCGCGCGAAAGCAAGATCCCCTACTTTGGCATCTGCCTCGGCATGCAGTGTGCCACCGTCGAGTACGCCCGCGATGTAGCCGGATTGAAGCAGGCCGACACCACCGAATGTGATCCCCAGGCGCCGCACCGCGTCATCTACAAACTGCGAGAACTTCTCGGCGTCGATGAAATGGGCGGCACGATGAGGCTCGGTGCGTGGCCCTGCAAACTCGAGCCGGGTTCCTTCGCCGCCAAAGCTTACGGCAAAACAGAAATTAGCGAACGCCATCGCCACCGCTACGAATTCAACCGCGACTACGAAAAAACCTTGGTCGATGCCGGCCTCCGTATCACCGGCCGCACTCCGGACGAAAATTACGTCGAGATCATCGAAGCCCCCGAGCACCCTTGGTTTCTGGGTTGCCAGTTTCATCCGGAGTTCAAGTCCAAACCACTCGAGCCGCATCCCCTTTTCGCAGCCTTCATCGGCGCGGCGCTGGAACACAAGAAAAACCGGTTGCACCCGGCCTCCGAAGCACCGCGCGTCCATGCCGTCGGCGTGGCGCCGCACGCTAACGCTTAGCCAGATTCGCCAACACTCGATCCAGCAATTCTGCAAAACCGTGCCGCGTGTATGTTATCTTCGATAACTTCCATGAATCCTGCTCACGACATTTCTCTTGGCTCCTTGCGATTGGGAATCGGGAACCCGCTATTTCTCATTGCCGGACCTTGCGTCATCGAGAGCGAAGCGCATGCTCGGAAAATGGCGGAAAGAATCGCTAAGATTGCCGCTGACTGTGGAGTGCCCTATATCTTCAAGGCCTCCTACGACAAGGCCAACCGCTCCTCCGTAAAAGCATTTCGCGGTCCGGGCCTCAAAGAAGGCTTGCGCATTCTCGGCAAAATCAAGTCCGATCTTAACCTCCCTATCCTCACCGACATCCACGAATCGTCCCACGCGCAGCCCGTCTCTGAAGTTTGCGACGTGCTGCAAATCCCCGCGTTCCTCGCGCGCCAAACGGATCTGCTCCTCGCGGCGGGCAGAACCGGCCGCGTCGTCAACGTAAAAAAAGCCCAATTCCTTTCCCCCTGGGACATGGCCAACGTCGTCGAAAAAATCGCCAGCACGGGTAACACCGATATCATCATCACGGAGCGCGGCGCGTCCTTCGGCTACCAGAATCTCGTCGTGGACATGCGCTCGTTTCCGATCCTCCAGAAGCTCGGCTATCCAGTCGTATTCGACGTGACCCATTCCGTGCAGCTTCCCGGAGGCCAAGGCCACGCCAGCGGCGGCCAACCGGAATTCATCGAGCCGCTAGCGCGCGCCGGCGTTGCCGCAGGCGTCGACGGCATCTTCCTCGAAACTCACGACAACCCCGCCGAAGCACTGTCCGATGGCGCAAATGCCCTCCCTCTCTCTCAACTCCCTGCCCTGCTCAAGCGCTTGAAGGAACTCTCGGCAGTAGTCCGCCGCTGGAGCGTGCAATGAGTCTGGAAACCGCGCGCCGCGTCCTGAAAATTGAAGCGCAAGCCATTCAAGACGTTTTCGCGCGGCTTGACGACACCTTTGAAAGGGCCGTCGACATTCTTTTCGCCTGCAAAGGCCGCGTGGTCGTCACCGGCATGGGAAAGTCCGGCCTCATCGGACGCAAAATCTCCGCCACGCTCTCAAGCACCGGCACACCCTCATTTTTCCTTCATCCTGCGGACGCTTTGCATGGCGATCTTGGCATGCTCGCGCGCGGAGACGCTTTACTCGCTGTTTCCTATAGCGGCGAAACCGAAGAGATCATTCGATTGCTCGAAGCTCTGAAGCGTCTGGAGGCGCCGCTCGTCACGCTCACCGGCAATACTCACTCGACCCTCGCCAAAGCCAGCGACGTGGCCCTCGACGTCAGCGTCCGCGAGGAAGCCTGCTCGCTGAACCTCGCGCCGACGGCAAGCACTACTGTCGCCATGGCCGTCGGCGATGCTTTGGCCGTCTCCCTCCTCGAGCGCCACGGGTTCCAGCCAGAAGATTTTGCCGAGCTCCATCCGGCGGGACGCCTCGGAACGAAGCTTCTGCGCGTTGAGCACAAGATGCACGCCGGTGACGCTCTTCCTCGCGTCGCGATAGACACTCCGATGGCAGAAGTCATTCATGAGATGAGCCGCAAGGGGCTCGGCATGACTACGGTCCTCGAAAAAGATGGCAGCCTTGCGGGCATCGTCACGGATGGCGATTTGCGGCGCCTGATGGAAAAGCACCGAGGTGCAACACTGGAAATGAAGGCCGGCGCGGCGATGACCTGCAATCCTCAGACGATTGGCCCTCATGTGCTCGCCAGCGAAGCCCTCAATCATATGGAAAAGCGCAAAATCACAAGCGTAGTCGTCGTCGATGAAACAAAAAAGGTTATCGGAGTCGTGCATCTTCACGACCTGTGGACATTGCAACTCATGTAGGGAGCTTTTAGATCCTCGTCTCTTTCCAGCTTTCGAACAGGAGCCACCCTTGGCAAAAGGCATGATCAAAATCCCCGCAGGCCTCGCGAAGCGCGCAAAGCAAATCCAGGTCCTCTTGATGGACGTGGACGGCACGTTGACGGATGGCTCCGTCACTCTGCTTTCGCAGCCCGATGGCTCGGCCCTCGAAATCAAAACCTTTGACGCTCACGATGGCCAAGGACTTACTCTCGCGCGAACAGCGGGCCTCCGCACCGGCGTCATCACCGGTCGGGAAAGTCCCGCCCTGCTGCGCCGCGCCCACGAAATGAAAATGGAATTTATCTACCAAAAGCAGCCAACAAAAATTCCTGCATTCGAGGAAATCCTCAAAACAGCCGGCGTCCCCGAGTCAGCCGTCGCTTACGTCGGTGACGACCTACCAGACTTGCCGGTCATGCGCCGTGTGGGACTTGCCGTCGCGGTTGGTGACGCCGTTCTCGAAGTAAAACTCGCGGCGCATTATGTCACCAAGACGGTCGCCGGAAGAGGCGCCATCCGCGAAGCCGTGGAGCTCATTCTGAAATCGAAAGGCATCTGGGACGAAATGATCGAGAAGGCACGCGCCTAAGCACGCACCGCCCTTGTCTCGCAACCCCTCCCGTTATATGGTCCTGCTCCGTAAGGGAGGCATCCATGGCCCAGCCCGCACGTTCTCGCGTTCAAGTGCTCACCTATCTCATCATCGTTTTTGTCTTTAGCTCCTTTTTCTACTTCCTCATTCTTCATTCCGGCAGCTTGGGAAACGGCAGAGGCATGTATGTCTTAGGTCTCATGTGGTGCCCCGCTCTAGCAGGCATGCTCACTCTGCGCCTGAATGGCCGCAGTATCGCCGATCTAGGCTGGAAATGGGGCGAAACCAAATATCAAATCCGCAGTTGGTATATTCCGCTGCTCTACGCTTCCATCGCTTACGCTATCGTGTGGATTTTTCACTTGGGCGCTTTCGGCAATCCAGATTTTTACGATTCACTGTCGAAGTCGATGCACCTGGGTGGACCTCCGTGGATTTCCATCGTGCTAGGAATTGTGCTGATTGGCACATACGGTTTGGTTCGCAGCGTGTCCAGCGCCCTCGGTGAAGAGATCGGCTGGCGCGGCTTTTTGGTGCCCGAGCTTGCAAAGACCACCTCATTCACCACAACATCGCTCATTAGCGGAATCGTCTGGTCGCTCTGGCACTATCCCATCCTGATTTATGGCGACTACAACGCCGGCACTCCCACCTGGTATGGCCTCACCTGCTTCACCGTCATGGTTATCTCTATGAGCTTCGTCTTTGCCTGGATGCGCCTCAAATCCGGCAGTCTTTGGACCGGCGCAATCCTCCACGGCAGCCACAACCTCTATATCCAAGGAATTTTTACTCCGATCACGCGCAACACCGGAAAGACCGCCTGGTTCATCGACGAATTTGGCTGCGTCCTCCCGCTGGTTGCCATCGCCTTCGCCATCTACTTCTGGAGCAAGCGCCGCGAACTCCCTGCGGCATAGCCTGCCTCTCGGCAGTGCGTTAGTGTCAGATTTCGGCGCCTAGCTCATGAGGCCCGCGGATTACTTCCGGCTTGCCGGTCACCCGGACAGGGTGCAATCTATCTGAGCCTAAATTCAATATCCGCGATGCAAGAATGTACAATGAGCGCGTTCTAGATTTGACGGGAGGGAGGGAGGGTATATGCGCGTTCTTCTGGCAGGTCCGGACTTTGAAGAGAATCTTTCCATCCGATATTTAGCATCTTCACTGCAGGCGAAGCAGCATGAGCCGTCATTGGCAGTGTTCAATTCGGCGGACGATGTGGAGGCGATCGCCGAACAGGCAGGCGGGGCGGAGATCGTCGGACTGTCGGTTTGTTTTCAATCGCGCGCGCAGGAATTTCTCACCTTGGCGCCCCGGATCAAACAGCTCCACCCTGAAAAACTAATTGTGGCGGGCGGACATTACGCTTCGTGCGCAGCACAAGAGCTGTTAGAGCACCATCCCGAACTCGATATCATCGCGATTCATGAGGCAGAGCAGACGCTGGTGGAAATTGTGAGCGCTGCTGCGAATCTGAAGGATGGCCTGCCGAAGATTACCGGCATCGCCTATCGGGAGGACGACCAGGTTCGATTCACGCCAAAACGCCGCACCCTGGACGATTTGGATACTTTGCCCTTTCCGGAGCGGCACGGGCGAATCCACACCATCGCCGGAGTGCCCACCAGTTTTCTGATGGGGAGCCGCGGATGTTACGAGAACTGCGCGTACTGCTGCATCACCACCCTGCACAATCTGGCGCCGGGCAAGAAATTTCGCCAACGCAGCGTGGAATTGATCGCCGACGAGATGGCGGAGCTCTATCGCGAGCGGGGGACGCGGCAATTCGTATTTCACGACGACAATTTTCTGGTGCCGTCGGTGGCGCATAACCAGGCACGAATCGAGGGATTCGACAAGGCGTTCAAGAGCCGCGGCATGGACGATATCGCGCTACTCGTCAAGTGCCGCCCGGCGGATGCGAATCGGGACGTACTGAGCAGATTGAAGGAAATGGGACTCGTGCGCATTTTCATGGGGATCGAATCGGCCACGGAGATGGGCCTTCTCACATTGGATCGGCATCAGACCGTGGGGCAATCGATCCGCGCTCTCGATATCTGTGGGGAACTGGACGTTTCGGCCCAGTTTACAATCATGACATTCAATCCAGATGCGAATTTGAACACGCTGCGGGCCGACCTTGCCTTCATGCGTAGGTTTGCCGGGAATCCATTGAACTTTTGCCGTGCCGAAATCTATGCGGGTACGCCGCTGGAGAAACGGATGATCGCACTGGGACGTGCGCGCGGCGACTATCGCGCGCGGGAATACAGCATGTACGACCCGGTGGCGGACCTCGCCTGCACCATATCACTGGATCTTTTCTACGACCGCTCCTGGGGCGACGGCAGCCTGATGCAGAAGACGATTGGGCTCGACCACATGATTGCTGTGCGGAAACGCTTTCACGGCCGTGACGACTTGTGCGAGCGGGCACACGCTTGGGTGCGGGCGGTCAATCTCGACACGCTGGAGCTCTTGGAAGAAGTGATCGAACTAAGCGCGTCAGGGGTGGGAAAGATGGATGCCGCTGCCCTGCGAACGGTACGTATGCTGCGGGACCGCGAACTGCGCAAACGAAATGAGTTTTTGTTGCAGGGACTGCGATTAAAGAACGAACTGGACGAGTTCGAGTTGCCTATTCGACCGAACTCTGCGGCGAGCGCGCCGCGATCCCGATTGGGCCGGCAGGTTGCGGCGGCTGTGTTGGCGATAGGAGTACAAGCGACTCTCGCGACCGGCGCGGCGATGGCGGAGCCGACGACTGCTCCCATGCAACAAACGGGAGGCGAACAGGAAAAATGTTGCACGCTCGGCGGGACAGTGACCGACGCGTCCGGGGCCGTCGTGGAAAACGCCTCGATTACGATCACAAACATTGCCACGAATCGTGCCGTCACTCTGAAAGCCGACAAGACTGGGCAATTCACGGCGAAAGATCTGGAAAGCGGCAAGTACGACGTGAAGGCGGAGGCAAACGGGTTCAAGACGACGATCGTGAAAGGCGTGGAAGTTACCGCGGGCAAGGTTGCGCGGTTGGATATTCGGCTGGAAATTGGCAACTGGGGCGGCTGTTGCGAATACGCCGCGGCTCCCATGAAAGCGCCAGACGATTACGCCCTGAAAATGAAACCGTTCACGTATAGCGTCGGCGAAGCCGTGGACGGCGGCACGCTGAGAGGGATCGCAAAGCTCGTGTATGGCGATCAAAAGAAATGGGTACGGATTTTCGAAGCGAACCGGGATGTGGTGACCGACCCGAACGCGCTCCCTTACGGAACGTCACTCACCATTCCGGCATCACACCAGTCGTTGCCAAAGCTGGAAACAAAGGTTCTTCCGCCCTATCCCTCGGAGGCCGCTAGCTCGCACGTTCACGGCGAAGTAGCAATGGATGTGACGCTCAATGACGACGGTACAGTGCAAGAGGTGAAAGTCATTGAGGGCAATCCGTTGCTCAATAGTGCAGCGACCGATGCCGTGAAGCAATGGAAGTACCGGCCGCTTACGGTGCACGGCAACCTGGTGAATAGGTTTGTCGTCGTGCTCACGTTCGACAAGAACGGAAAGGTGCATTAAGTTCGGCTCAAAGCCAATTAAACTCCTGGTCGCGAGCGGCGTCTTCGGCAGCAACGGTCCTAATGCACGCAGCAAATGACGCGCCTGGACCAGCCTTCCCTCGTTCCTTTCTGGAGGATGCGACGGCCTCAACCGGACGTGTCGGAGAAGCCCAATCTCCCTATCCCGATGTTGCCATTACATGCCCTTCGGGCTTGTGGATGAGCCGTCGGCTACTCGGAGACTACCGTTGAAGCGATGAATGGGACGCCAGGCCGGCGGCCACTTGGAAGTCGGGTAATCCCAATCTAGCCCACGATCTGGAACTCTGACCAGGTACTCTGACAGTCGCTTTTTGCTTGACAAAAGATTCTTCTGGCGTATAGTACATCTTGGGTAATGTTTCGCCTCTGTCTCGTCGCGCCAGCTTCCCTGCTGGCGTTTTTGCTTTTAGAGCCTGCTTTTGCGGCTAAGGTCTTGGTTCGCCGCATATCGTAACACATTGGATCTTGCACAATTTTGGCGCGAACCCTAAGTACTTTTAGAATCAACACTTGCAAATGTGTCTCAAAACAAATGACTTCAAGTGTCTTTAGAATGAACACTTATGCAAAACCCCCAGGGGGAGGGGGTACGGTAAGTTTGGGGGATACGGTAGCGTCTGAACCCGGATCCTGCCCCTGTGTTATCCGAAATCAGGACACGACCCACCTGCTACTGATTTGGACTGCGAGCAAATGCCAGCGATAATAGGTTGAAGGAATTCATACTCCTCTAACGAAGGACGTGCTCTGATGCTCCACGCCTGGCATGATGTCTCACCAGGAGACGAACTTCCGCGCGATTTTCAGGCGGTGATCGAAATCCCGCTCGGTTCAAACGTAAAATACGAACTGGACAAACCCAGCGGCCTCCTTAAGGTCGACCGTATCATCCACTCCGCCGTTTTCTATCCGGCGAACTACGGCTTCATTCCCCAAACTTACGCCGAGGACAACGATCCCCTCGATGTTCTGGTGCTCTGCCAGGAACCCGTCCAGCCACTTGCCCTCATCAAGGCGCGCGCCATTGGCCTGATGTCTATGATCGATTCAGGGGCCAGCGACGATAAAATCATTGCAGTCGCCACCGGCGACCCGGAATTTAGCAGCTACATCGAGGCGCGCGACCTTCCACCGCACCGCTTGCTGGTACTCCGCCGCTTCTTCCAGGACTATAAGCTGCTCGAAGGCAAAAAGGTCGAAGTCGAAGAAATCCGCCCCGCGTACGCCGCGTTGACAGTCATCGAGCGCTCACTCGCCCGCTACAAAGCCGAGCGCGATCACCTTCTACCCAAACTTGCGCACAAGTAGCCAACAAGACCCTGCTAATGCAAAAATACTATTCATCGCCCAGAACTGGAGTGGTAAGTTTCGGCCCCGTAGTCGTACCCTCCGCGGGTGTATAAAGGTAATCGTTTAAGTCACTGACCAATCCTGGGAACTGACGCTCTTGAGCAGGTGGAACAATTCACGATGACTCACTTCTGGAAATGGACGATTGCCGTTTTCCTGGTTCTCTTGCTCGCGGTCTTTCTCGTCCTCTGCAAAATGGCGGGCAGCCCAAAGGACGTTTACGGCATGGTGCGTTACGCCCTGCCCCACATGCACCGTGGCACGCTCAAAGTCGGCGACGACGCTCCTGACGCCCGCCTCATCGCTCTCGATGGCGCAAATCGCTTCCACATCCGCGAGCGTACCGGCGCTCGCCCTCTCGTCATCATCTTTGGCAGCTACACTTGACCGCCCTTTCGCCGCCACGTCGGTGACGTGGTGCAGATTTACAACGACTACAAAGATCACGCCGACTTCCTCACCGTCTACGTCCGCGAAGCTCACCCCACCGATGAGTGGCAAATGAAGTCCAACGTAAAGGACGACGTCTGCTACGCCCAGCCGAAAACGCTCGCTCAGCGCGTCGCCATCGCGAACGATTTCATCAGGCGCTTCAATTATCCCATCGCCTTCGGCATCGACGACATCAACAACGCCGCCAACGACGCCTATGCCGCCTGGCCAGAACGCATCTACGTCATCGACGAATCCGGCCGCATCGCCTATCGCGGCGGCATGGGTCCCTTTCACTACGATCCCAATGAAGTCCGTTCCTGGCTCGCCGCCCGCTACGGCGCCGTGAAGCACGATGCGCCCGCGCCCCCTGCAGCCGCACCAGTCGCGTCGCTCAGTTCGCCGAAATAATTGCGCCCCGCGAACCACGTACAATCGGACAACGCCCAGTCTAAAAAAGTGGGCTTGGCTAGAGCGATTTCCAAGCTCGGCTTCTGCTCGAGGGCACAGGCCGCTCAACTTATTCGGGCGGGAAAGGTTCGTGTCAATGGCGCGCCTCGCCGCGATCCGGAATCTCCTGTCCGTCTTGGCAGAGACCGCATCGAAATTGATGGGCAAGCCGTCGTCGCGGCGAAGAAAATCTATCTCGTGCTCAACAAGCCTCGCGGCATCGTCACGACCAGCTCCGACGAAAAAGGCCGCGACACGATCTACACACTTCTCGGCGCGGACCTTCCTTGGGTCACACCGGTCGGCAGGCTCGATAAAGCCAGCGAAGGCCTGCTCCTGCTCACCAACGACTCCGAGTGGGCCGCACGCATCACCGCGCCGGAAACGCATCTCGACAAAACCTACCACGTCCAAATTGGGAAAATCGCCGATGCTGCGCTGCTCGATACTCTGAGGAAGGGTGTTCGTACTAAAGAAGGAGACACGCTTCGCGTGAAGAGCGCTTCCCTGCTGCGTCAAGGAGGGCGCAATTCCTGGCTGGAAATTATTCTCGACGAAGGCAAAAACCGCCACATTCGCCGCATGCTGGAAACGTTAGGTATTGAAGTTCTTCGCCTGATCCGCGTCGCCATCGGCCCGCTCACGCTGGGAGCCTTGGTGAAAGCCGCTGTGCGTCAACTTACGCCCGAAGAAAAACTCACCCTGGATCGCGCCATGCGACGCAGCGCCACAAATATTGGGCGGCACTTGTAGGGTCAGCCTTCCGAGGCTGACCGCTGCGACACGGCCGAGTCGCGCCGTCGTCACTCGGAGCAACGATTGGTTCCGCGCGTGTTACTTCTTTTTCGACGTGGCTTCTGGCTTGGGTTCGACCGCGGGTTTCATATCTGCGGCAGCCTTTTCCAGGCCTGTCACCACAACCGGGTCCAGCTGATACAACGCAGGCTCGCCGTCGCGCTTTGCAACATAGTGATCGCCATCTTTGAAGATCACAGACTTTCTCGACGCTCTTTCCGTTATTCGATGTAACCGTCACTTCGAGTTCCGTCGTGCCAAATCCGGCGTCCACAAATTTACTCGCCGCCAGGTCGCGTACTTTCTCGACGAACGACTCTGAGCCAATAGAATCTACTTTCTTTCCGTCACCGGAAAACCAATCCGAGCCGCCCTTCGTCAAGAAATATACCTTCGCTCCATCGTGGAACTCGATCTTCTCGGGGTCGGTGAATCCCAAATCGAACATTTTTTTGTTGCGAAAATCGTCGACTGCTTTATCGAGCGCCGTTCCCAAATCGCTTCCGACTTTGTATACGCCTTCGACCGCGGTCGATTTCGCGTAGTAATCGTCCTTATTCTTACGCACTTGCAGCTCTTCTGTTCCGGACGTGTCTGTAACTTTCGCAATTCCCACGACGCTCCCGGAATTAAACGCTGCCGCCGCTTTCTTCTGGTCTTCGTCCGAGGCGCTCAGATCCATCTTCGCGTCTGCTAGCTTGCGAATCAGTTCCTCTACCTTTGAGTCGTCGGCACGCAATGGCTTGGGCTTCACAATCTGCCACTGGTCTTTGTTCCGGCCAAACTCGATGTCCTGCTTTTTCGCCGCCAGTTCCACGCGGCTCAGTTTGTCTTGCTCGAACACCAGCAACCTCTTATCCCGCAAATCCTTCGCGCTCTTGTCCAGGCTTGTCTTGCTGTAACTCGCGAGCGTGAACACACGAGGATCACCCGCCAACGCGACGTACACTGCATTCCCAGTCGGCGTATTGTCACCAATCAATAGTTTCTGCGTCTTGTTGTCTTTCTCTGTCACATCCACTTCGATCGCCGGCTGTCCCAGCCCATACTGCTCAAGATTCCCGGCCTTCTCCTCGATCAGTCTCTCCGAACTAAGCGAGGACAGCGTCGACAACATGCTTGAAACTTCATTCTGGTCAGCTCGCAACTGTTTCGGTGCCACAATCTGCCACTTCCCCGCGTCGTTCCTGGCGAGCGCTACCTGGTCTCCGCTCTTCTTCCTGATATCAAGTTTCGTGACGTCCGCTTCAGCCAGCGTCAGAATTTTCGGTGGAGTATCCGCGGACACTTTCACTGCGCTCTCGGCGGGTTTCTTGTGATTCGACCAATACAAAACTCCAGAGAGCGCGGCCAATACAATGGCGGCGATCAACAAACCATTCATTTTCATTGGAATCGCCCCGGCATTCTATGCAGTGCTCGTTACGGGTCCGGAAACGCCTTACCTTCTCCGCCACCAGACCGAAAATCCCGCGATCACCACAGCAAGCGGAAACAGGAATTGGCTCGTGATGCGCACCCAATTCATTTGCGCCTTCGTCATCGTAATCCGCCGGTCCTCCGGCGCTTTCGGGCGTATCGAGATCAAGTCCTCATCCGAAGACAGCCAGTTCATTGCGTTCAGAGCGAGGTCCCTGTTTCCGTTGAACCGCAAAAACGAGTTGGCGGCCCACTGCGAACTTCCTACCACGACAAATCGTCCCTGAGAATTTTCTTTGCCTGTCCTGTAAGTACCCGCCGCCGCGAGAGTCAGCGGCCCTTTCTTGTTTTTCGGGTCGCTGGGATCGACGCTCGGCGAATTCAATTTCGTTGTCGCCAGGCTGCTCTCTGAAGTGTCAAACAGCTTCTCCACCGTGGTCTTGTCCCCGTTTTTCGTGTCCAGCGAACGCGACAGTGGGAAGCCCGTGGCCGAGCCCTTCATATCATTCACGATCGGTTGCGAGTCATACTTCGTCACAAGCGCCACTTGCGGCCCTAGTCCCGCGAGCTGTCCAATCGGGTTCATGTCGAGGATCAAATCCTTGTTCGGTGTCACGCCCCAGCTCGAGAGGAGGCCAGACAAGGCGTCGTTATCTGCGATATCTTCACGTCCCATTTTCAGCGGCGGATCCAGCAGGAACATCGCCCGCCCTCCGTCTTCCACATATTTCTTTAGAGCATCGATTTCTGGTTGCTGGTAATCGCCGCTCGGGCCTCCCACGACGACCACTGTGCAATCGCCGGGGACTTCGGCTTTTTCTAGCAGATTAATCGACTTCGCTTGATAATCGTCTTTTCCGAGCAAGTCCTTGAAGCCCGAATACCCGCTGCGCGCCGTGTCGTCGATCTGATGTTCCCCGCTGCCGGTCACGAAACAGACTGTCCGCGCGGTATGTTTCAGGTCACGGATAAAAGCGCCTGTGATGTCCTCTTCACTGGTGCTCTTGGCCTCGTTCTTGTTGGCACCAATCTGCACGATCGTCGTGCCGTAACTCTTGATCCCTGCCTCGCGCGCCAGTTCTGGCTTCTTATCCGGGTCCACGTATTCCACGTGAACCTTTGGCGAAAGATTTGCATACAGATCCAGTTTGTCTTTCGCTTCCGAGAAACGAGTAGCCTGGTCGAAATAAGTGATATGCGCTTCTTGCTTAAGCCCCTTCACGACCTTCACCGTCTGTTCCGAAAGGCTATAGCGCTTATTCGACGTCGCGTCGTAGGACTTGTCGTAGCGGTCCGCCAGCACATTGGCCACCGTCACCACCGCCAGAGTCACAATAATGTAGAGCGTCGCGTAAGCCGCATACTTCGTTTGTCTGGCCTTCAACAGCTCCGTATTCACTTACGACCTCCACCGCAGCGACTCCAGCGAGCGCGCGGTAAAAAATATCCCCAGAAATGTCAGCGTCACGTAATACACCGCGTCCTTTGTATCCAGAAGGCCTTTCGAAAACGACCCGATGTGGGTGACCACGGACATGTACGACAACACTTTGGCCCACGTCGCGGTCTCGTATCCGCCAGCCCATTCCAGAACCCACAGCAGCAGGCAAACTCCAAACGTCGTGGCGCCCGCAATGATTTGATTTTTCGTCAGTGTGGATATGAACATACCAATCGCCAGAAGCGCCCCGGCTTGCAGGAGCAGCCCCAAGTAGCCGATCGCCAGCGGTTTCCAGTCTGGATTGCCGTACTTGAAAAGAAAAACAAAATTGAGCGCCGTGAGCAGAAGGAGGCCGCCATACAGCGTCAGCGCTGACAACCATTTCCCCAGGATGATCTCGCCGTCCCGGATGGGCGATGTCACCAACAGCTCAATCGTGCCGCTACGTTTCTCCTCGGCGAACAGACGCATCGTAATCATCGGAATAAAAAACAAGCCAATCACGCCGACGTTCGATAAAAGCGGCCGAATCACCTGTTCGTTCACGTTCATCGGATACATCTCGCCGCGCATCTGCGATTCCATTCCCGTGAACACGAAGTAGCCAAGAATATTCCAAAAGAAAAATCCGAAGATGACCGCGAACATTGCCAGCAACAAGTAGGCGATGGGCGAAACAAAGTAACTTCGCAATTCTTTTCGCCAGATGATGAATACGTTTCTCACTTGCTCGCCCCTTTTGCCTGGGCTTCTTCCTTGGGTGCGGCGTCAGGCTGGCCGGTGAGTTGCAGAAAGACCTCTTCAAGACTCATCGCTGATGGGCGCAATTCATTGAGATCCCAGCCCGCTTCCACAACCGCACGCGCCAGATCTCCGCGCACCATCCGCCCCTTCCCGCTTTCGACCTCGAATACATGCCTAGCTTCCCGCTTTTCCCTGAAGAGCACCTTGCTTACGCCGGAAACTTTCTCCAGCAGACTCTGTATTGGCGCCGAATCCACGGCTCCGTTTCTGCCGGCCACTTCGACGATCACTGATTCTGCTCCGCGAGCACGGTTCTGCAAATTGTTCACTGAGTCCGTGGCAATCACCTTGCCTTTGTTAATGATGATCACCTGCTCGCAGGTCTGTTCGACTTCAGGCAGGATGTGCGTGCTCAGGATAATCGTGTGATCCCCGGCAAGGCTTTTGATTAAATCCCGCGTCTCATTGATTTGCTTGGGATCGAGGCCCGCCGTCGGCTCGTCCAATATCAACACCTCCGGGTTGTGAATAATGGCCTGCGCGAGGCCCACGCGTTGCCGGTAGCCCTTGGAAAGTTTGCTGATCAGCTTGTCTCGTACGTCGGCCACGGCGCAGCGTTCGCAAACATAATCCACTCGCTTACCAAGTTCGGGCTTCCGCAAGCCCTTTAAGCTGCCCACGAACTCCAGATACTCACCAGTCCGCATTTCGGGATAAAGCGGCGGGGTTTCCGGCAGATACCCGATGCGTTTTTTCACTTCCATGGGCTCTTCGAGGACGTCGAAGCCTGCCACTGTCGCCGTGCCCGCCGTCGGCGGCAAAAAGCACGTCAGCATTCGCATCGTAGTGGTTTTGCCGGCACCATTCGGACCCAAAAAGCCGACAATCTGGCCTTTTTGAATCTCGAAGGAGATGTGGTCGACAGCCGTGTTGCGCGCGTACCTCTTCGTAAGCTCTTTAACTGTGATCATGTATTTTTGTTTCTTGCCGCGAGATGCACAACGTTTCGAACCGCCCCGAGAAGAATCAACTCTTCATTCGTGAAGCATCATGTTATGAACTCGGACGGGTGTCTGTCAACCCTTCCTTCGAAAAAGCAAAAACCTCTCTAGTCTTCCTTTCGGAAGACTAGCACGTTACTCAAATTGCTTTCGAAACTCAGCGAACTGCCTCTTCAAATCCGCAACCTCTTTTTGCAGTCCCGCGACTTCGCTCTCTAACTGCAAGATTCGCGCGTTTTCGGCCGCGCTGCCGGGCACCGCCGCTTCCCGCGCCGGTGTTGGCGGTGCTTCTCGCAATTCCACGTCTCCCGATAATAGATGCGCGTAGCGCGCCTCCTTGTTGCCCGGCTGGCGCGGCAGCACCTTCACGAGCGGCGGGTCGCGCTCCATCAAATGTTTCAAAGTTGATTGGACCAAGCCTAAATCTTCGAACGGATGCATTCGCTCCGCCCGGCTGCGCAATTCCCCGGGCGTCTGCGGCCCCCGCAAAAGCAACTCGCACAGAATCGCCGTCTCAGGCCGCGTGAAATTAAACGTGTCGGAGAGACGGTGCTCGTATTTCGCCACGCGGCTGTCTCCGCTCGCCGATCTGGCAAGCGCCTGTTCGCCCAACGCGCGCAAAGCGTGTCGCACCTCGTCTTCGTCCAGATTCATCAAAGGATCGCGATTGGATTTCTGGTTGCAGGCATGAATCAGCGCATTCAAGGAAAGCGGATAGTACTCCGGGGTGGTGATTTCCTTTTCCACCAGGCAGCCCAGCACTCTCGCCTCAGAAGCGCTCAGGACAATGTTCACAGCATGAAATGATACAGAAACCAAGACTGACTTCCCAAGTCTGCGAGGATGTGCTCGTCCCTTTTCGCAAAGAGAGTGAACCGCGAACTGCACAATGAGCCGGATCAATTGCCTGCCGCGCGAATGACAAGGCTGCACTCACGGCACAAGTTTTGAGGTACCATCCTTCCTTCGCTTGGGGCTAGCAGGACCGTAATCCCACTTACGAATTGAGGAGAGATTTCCATGAAGTCAGTGCGGCGGCTTAGTTTTCCCTTCGTTCTATTGCTCGCGCTGGTCGCCAGTTTTTCAGCAACAGTTTCCGCGCAGGACGAGGGCGACGCCTGGGCCAAGAAAAAATCGGCCTGGCTCTTGCTTACTTCTCCCGAGCGAGTCCAAGTTCAAGATTTTTCCGAGGACTACAAGAATTACCTGAACGTTGCGAGGTCGGCGCTGGGCTCCACCCGCGAGGTGATCCGCCGCGCCCGCGCCGCCGGTTTTATCGAATTCACCAAGCCTGAGCAGGTAAAGCCCGGCGCGCGCTTGCTTATTCCGAATCGCGGCCGGAGCTTAATCCTCGCCGTGATTGGTACCGACCCCATCGTCGATGGTTCGCGGGTCGTTGGCACTCATCAGGACAGCCCGCACATCGAACTGAAAGCCCGCCCAATTTATCCCGCCGGGGGATTCGCCCTGTTCAAAACCAAATATTATGGCGGAATCAAAAAATATCAGTGGGCCAACATCCCGCTGGCGCTTGCCGGCCGCATCGACACTGCCGACGGACGTACCGTGGATGTATCCATCGGCTTCAATCCCGGCGAACCTGTTTTTGTCATCCCGGATGCAGCGCCACACTCGGATGCGGAATTGCGGAGCCGCACCTATACGAATGTGCTGCAGGGCGAGGAGCTTGAACCTGTCATCGGCAGCATTCCCGGGGAGAAGAATTCCGTCGCCGTGGAAATCACGCAACTCTTGACGTCCACCTACAAAATCAAGGAAGAAGACCTCGTCAGCGCGGAGCTTGCGCTCGTGCCCGCGGCTCATCCCGCGGACGTCGGTTTCGATCGCGGACTGATTGGCGCGTATGGACAGGACGACCGGGTCTCTTCGTTTTGCGCCGCGCGGTCCATCACCGACCTCAAGGGCACGCCGAAATTCACGGCGCTGGCTTATCTTTCTAACTTCGAGGAAGTCGGCTCCGTGAATAACACCGGTGCAGGTTCGCAGTTTCTAAATTCCACGATTGCAAGGCTCGTGGGCGCTCAACGTGGCTCAGCTTACAACGATCTAGACTTGCGGCGCGCACTCCACAATTCACAAGTAATCTCCGCTGACGCCAACGACAGCCTCAATCCACTATTTCCATCAACCTCTGAAGCCACAAATGCCGCGCGTCTCGGCTACGGCGTGACCATCAAACTCTATGGAGAAGGCTTCGATCCTCCTTCGGAATTTACGGCGAAGATGCGGGGCCTTCTCGACCGCAATGGAATTCCTTGGCAAACACACACTTATAAAGTCGATTTCGGCAGCGGGGGCACCATCGGCGGCTTCATGTCGCGCGAGGATATGGAAGTGATCGATTTAGGAGTTCCCCTGCTTTCGATGCATTCGCCGTTCGAAATGTCCTCCAAAGTGGATGTGTGGAATTTTTATCGCGCCATGACCGTTTTCTATGCGGAGTGATGGTGGCCGATTCTTGGGAGAATCAAGAATGCTATTTTTCTTTTCGAGCGGAAGATCATGAACGCCAATCTCGCTAAAGCCACCGCCGTCGGCGCGCTGGGCGGCTTCTTGTTCGGGTTCGACACCGCCGTTATCTCCGGCACGACGCACTCGCTGACAATTGCCTACGGATTGTCGCCGCGAGAATTGGGCATCACGGTGGCGATGGCGCTTCTCGGCACAATTGTCGGCGCGATGTCCGCCGGAATCCCCGGCCAAAAATGGGGAGGCCGCGAGACATTGCGTGTGCTCGCGGTATTTTATGTGATCTCTGCATTGGGCTGCGCCTTCGCCTGGAACTGGGACGCGCTACTTGTCGCGCGCTTCATCGGGGGACTTGGCATCGGCGGATCTTCAGTGCTCGGACCGGTCTACATCGCGGAGCTGGCGCCTGCAAAAACGCGCGGCAGGCTGGTCGGCACTTTCCAAATCAATATTGTGATCGGCATCCTGTTCGCTTATTTGTCCAACTACTGCATTGGACGGCTCGGACTCGGCGCTGCTGAATGGCGCTGGCAACTCGGTATCGCCGCGGTTCCAGCGCTTATTTTCCTCGTGCTTCTCTTCCGCATTCCGCCTAGCTCGCGCTGGCTGGTTACCCAGAAACGAGTGGACGAAGCGCGTGGGGTTCTTCAGTTGATGGGCGCGGAAAATCCCGAAGGCGAATTGCGCGAAATCGTTGATTCCATTCACCTCGAGCGCCTGCAAACTTCCGAGCCGCTTGTTTTCCTGGAAATACCGCTTCCCTCTTTTTCTTGCCATCACGATCGGCATGTTCAACCAGCTCTCGGGCATCAACGCCATACTTTATTACTTGAACGACATTTTTGCCGCAGCGGGCTACAGCAAAATGTCCGGCGACTTGCAAGCAGTGGCTGTCGGTGGGATGAATCTGCTTGCGACTCTCCTGGGAATGTCCGTAATTGACAAGCTGGGCCGCAAGACGCTCTTGCTCATCGGATCCGTGGGAACGGCGGCGTGTCTTTTTGGCGTTTCCTGGGTCTTCTTTACCAATAGCCATCAAAGCGATCTACTTTGGTTCCTCGTCGCCTACATCGCCTTCTTTGCCATATCGCAGGGCGCGGTGATCTGGGTGTATATCGGCGAAGTGTTCCCCAATCGTGTCCGAGCGAAGGGACAAAGCGTGGGAAGCTCTTCGCATTGGATCATGAACGCCATCATTGCTTACACTTTCCCGCAGCTTGCGAAATCCTCCGGGGCATATCCCTTTGTCTTTTTCGGGGCGATGATGCTGGTCCAATTCTTCGTCGTTTTCTTCTTCTATCCAGAGACCAAGGGACATTCTCTCGAAGAGATGCAGCACCGCCTCGGCATTGAGTAATGATTTATCTACGGATTCGCTCGCGGAAAACCTGGCCGCCTGCTGAAGAGGCATAGTCATTCCGGGCGGAGCGAGGAATCCGCTTTTAGGTCACCAACGTGGACACAGCTCACACATTTGCGCTTGGTGTGGACATTGGCGGCACTAAGGTGGCGGCAGGTCTCGTGGATGCCGAAGGCACGATTCTTTTTCAGACGCGGGTGGCAATGCCCGCGCGCGGAAGCGCAGCCGAGGGATTCGGCGCAGTGCAATCCGCCATCGAAGCCGTCTTTGCAGCGCGACCGGAAGCGCGCTCGAGCCTGACGGGAATTGGAATTTGCGCTCCGGGTCCGCTCGATCCTCTGACCGGAGTGATCCTCAATCCTCCGAACGTCCCCTGCTGGCGGAATTTTCCGCTCGCCGCTGAAGTGCAGCGCGTCTTCGGGCTTCACCGCGCGAGTGGACAATGACGGAAATGCTGCGGCGCTGGCGGAGGCTATCTGGGGTGCCGGCAGTCGGTTACCGGAACGTCTTTTACGCCACGCTCGGCACGGGCATCGGAACGGGCATTGTCTTCGATCGGAAGATTTATCACGGCCGAACAGGAAGCGCTGCCGAAGGCGGGCACGTGACGATCGACTACAACGGACCAAAATGCGGCTGCGGAAAGCGCGGCTGCATCGAGGCGTTGTGCTCCGGCCCGGCGATTGCGAGGCGAGCAAAAGAACGGATTGCTGCGTCGCATCGGGCTGGATCTGGTCGGGCCGAATCGAAACTGATGGCTCTGGCTGGTGGCAACGTGGACGACGTGACTGCCGAAATTGTGGCAGAAGCGTTTCGCCAGGGCGACTCGCTTGCCACCGATGTACTCCGGGAGACCGCGGATTTTCTGGTGATTTGGGCGGGAAACATTATCGATCTGCTCGAACCCGATGTGTTTGTTTTTGGCGGAGGCGTTGCGCAGCTTATGAGCGGTTTTTTCGGGCGCATCCGCGAGCAGTTGCCAAAGTGGTGCGTAAATCAGCGCTGCGCGGAAATGCCGATGGTCTTGGCGAAGTACGGAGCCGACGCTGGGATCGCCGGCGCCGCCGCGCTCTGCCGCATTTCAAACCTTACGACTTAAAATTCAAATTTTAGGCCGACTTGGCCTTCGCGGCCAGGCAGTCTTTGGGAAATCGTGCCAAAGCCTACCACCGACTGGTTACTCTGTATGGCGGCTGGGTTGCCATTATTCAGAAGGTTGAAGAACTCGAAGAGACCTTGAATCTTGAAACGCTCGCGCACGACCCAAGTCCTGGCGACGCGCAGGTCCATGTTGACGAAAGGAGGAGCGGAGAATGCATTGCGCCCCGCCTGCAGATCGCGACCATCGAAATTTCCATTACCATCCTGGTCAATAGGCACTTTAGCCCCCGCTGTGTAGGGGAAGCCGCTTTGGGCGCGGAAAAGGCTGCTGAACTGAATTTTCCAGGGCAATTCCACGAGACCATGGACTTCGAACGTATGCCGCAGAGCAAAATCCGATGGTCCGTTATCGAGAGTGGCGCCATTGTAGAAAATTCCGGCCTTGGGGACGAAGTTCCCGTTGCAAGCGAAGAACGAAGCGTTGGCGTTCGTTTTGCTTGGGCACGTGCTAGTTCCCGGATCGGTCACGGTTGGTACGATTCCCCGGAAGCTGTCTGTGGGGAATGCGCCGCCGTTAATTGCACCGGTGTTAAGATTCGAATTGAGGGCGTCATCGTTTTCGGAAACGTAGGCGTAGCTACCACCGAGCGAGAAGCGCTTGCTCATGTGCTTCTCGAAGGAAAAGATTCCGCCATTGTATGTGCCGCCGTACCACGGGCCGAAGCCATTTACTTGTGTGAGTCCCCCACCGCTATTCGCGATGCGTGCAGCAAATGGAAGATTTGTTTCTCGAACGCCGAGGATGTTCACGATGTCTTTGTGGTAGTAGTCCGCCGACACGACCCAATCGTCGCCGAGTTGGCGTTGAACGCCGAAAGTGTAGCTGCGGGTGTACGGCGTGGCAAAGCTCGGATCGATCGTTACTGGGAAATTGCTGGGTTGGAAGACGTTGAACGAGAGTGCACCGAACGGACCCCACTCCCAGAAGTTATTCGGTGCACCGATGGCCGCATCGGCAGCGGTCAAGTAAGCGGTTGGACTGAGACCGGAGACTTGCTGGACGTTGCCTATGTTGACGACTGAGTTGGCCGGAATAGGAGCATGGCCACTCGCGACGACGTTATTAAGGTGGTCAACCCCGAATTGGGCCAGTTCACCGGGAAATCCCGGACCAAGACCATTGGGTGGAATGCAAAAGTCGGGCTGCGTGACTAGCTGCGCGTCGGTTTCGGTCTGCGAGAGACACAGTCCAAACAGCGCCGGGGCGATCGTCGGAATGCCGTAGAAAAGTCGCGGGAAGGAGAGCGGCTGACTCTCGCGAATGTCTGCGCCGCCAAAGCCCGGAATGTCACGAACGAGGCCCAGGCGGAAATGGTCATAAAAGAGACCGAAGCTGCCGCGGACAACCGTCTTAGGATTGACCGACCAAGCGAAGCCAATGCGTGGAGAAAAATTATCCTTCTTATTGAAGGCAGAATCATAATCCCAGCGCAGGCCCGCGTTAATGGTTAGATTGTGGCGGACTTTCCAGTCGTCCTGAACCCAGAAGCCGTCGTAGTTGTTGCGCAGATGGATGTCGTTGGCTTGCGGTGTAAGGCCGCCGATGGTGAGGAGGAGGAAAAAGCCGGCGTCGACGGGGCCGAACTGCTGGTAGTCGGCCTCCGTGGCGAACAGCTGATCGTTCTGGCCGTTTGCCTCCACGCCATCGACGTGAGTGTGTTCATAGTCCCAACCGAATTTGATTGTATGGCGATTGATCGTCTTGGCCAGACTCGCACCGAAGGTACCGTATTTCTGTTCGAGAGTAGAAGGTGTGAACGTAGCGCCATAGCTGAACTGTCCTTGATCGCCGAAAATACCGAACGTTCTATAAGCGCTGAAAAGGTTGAATAGCGTATTGGGCCCGGCCTGCGGGTGTGCAGGGCTAGTAAGTGTTGGTTCGTCGCGATACTGTCCGCGGAGACTAAGGATAAATGGACTGCCAGAATTGCCGAACGTAACCGTGTCGCTGAAGCCGAGAAGCAAATTGCGATCGCCGAGATTGGTGCGGGTGGAGGGAAGTGAGTTCGAAAGCGACAACGGGTTGGTGCTATTCACGTGGACGTTGGTGTAGTTCATCTGCTCGGTGAGATGGTGGTTGCCCAAAACCTGGTCGAATTTAGCGAATGCGCGGGCCTCGCGATCGGTGGTCGGCTCGTTGAAGCTCTGCTCGCTGTTGAGGAGGAATTGCGGTGTGTTGGGGGGAGGAGCGAAATTGAGTTGGCGGTTTTCGTGGATGCCTTCGGCGGATGCGAACCAGAAGGCTTTGTCCTTGACGACCGCGCCGCCGGCGGCGGCGTCGTAGTCCCAGCGCAGCAGGTACGGCACATTCGGCGCCCCGGGGATGTCGGAGCTGTCAAAGGCATTGTTGCGGTGGTAAGCGGATGCAAGGCCGTGCATGTCGTTCCCGCCGGATTTGGTGATGACGTTCACCACTCCGCCGGAGGAATGGCCGAACTCGGCTTTGTAGCCCGTCGTGATGACCTGAAACTCGGCTATGGTGTCCTGATTGAACTGTGCCGCGGGTCCACCGGCTAGTTCGTTTTCATTGGGAAGGCCGTCGATGAGGAACCCCGTGTTATTGGCACGCTCACCGAGAATGGGCGTCGCGTTGTCACTGTTAAGGTCAGCCTGGCGATTGATGGCGACCCCAGGAACGAGTTGAAGGAGATCAAGATAGTTGCGGCCGTTAATGGGCATATTGCCGATATCTTGCGGGAGTATCGTTGAGCCCGTGGACGACGAATTCGTCTCAAGCAACGGCAACTCGGCGGACACGTTCACTACTTCCTCCACTCGACCGACTTCGAGAACAACGTTGAATGTCAGCGTACGATTCAACGTAATGTCCAGGTCCTGGACGGCGCGTGTGGAGAAGCCGGCATGCGAGACGCTGAGCGTGTAAAGACCTGCCGGAAGATTTTGAAAAGCATAGGCGCCAGCCGAATCTGAAGTCGCCGTTCGGCTTGTTCCGATTGTGTCCCCAGAGAGGCGCAGCTCCGCGCCGCTGACGGCGAGGCCCTGCTTGTCCGTGACTGTGCCCTGAATGGTGGAGGTAGTCTGCGCCAAGAGATGCGGCCCGCTGAATAAACCAAGCACAACGAAAAGCGCGAAGTACACCGCTTGAAGAGACCAGAGGCGGGAACTTTTCGCGATGGTTCCTGTTAATCGAGTCACGGAGCCCTCCTCAAAACCTAAAGATCTACGACAGTGGCTGCGCACGCTGGCATGGGTCACGCGGAACGAAGCAAGACTAGGCTGACTGACAATCGGCACCATGATAGTCATTGCGAAAAAGTCTGCAACCGTCCACGTTCACAGAGTTTTGACGGATTCGAGCGGAATCCGTTTTGGGCGAGCCGATGTGTCCCTTTTTTGTCTTCGCCCGGCACAGGATTGCTGCTCGAAATCCACCTCGACGTGGGCTGACTCAATTGTTTCAGAACAGAAGCGCCCGGATCCCTTTAGACGCAACACATGATGCACGGCCCACTAGCAACACTCCCTTGGCCTGAGACTATATGGAGGCTCATGCCAGATGTCAATAATAGTTGCGGTACTGGACGTGAAGCTCGATAGCATCGCTTGTTGCGAAAGGCAGTCGACGATCACTTTGTCATTGCAACAAACGTTTCATTACGCGCACTCCGGATTGACACGCTCACCCTCTGCTTTGCTCAGGTAGTTAAGCGGACTAATTCCACGCCTTGATGTGGAGCCCTACGGATTCGTCGGCGATGTACATGCACACTTCTTGTTTACCCGTCGGTTCCACAGCACACCATGCCTTGACCTTGGCGCCAGTCAGTTCCTCCGCTTGATCTTCCTGCCGGATTGACCAATTCGAAGGCGCTAAGACTTGAAACCGGGAGATGAGATCGCGAAATCTTGCGTCGGCGGCCGACGGGGAAGTTTCCAGCCAGTAGCAGACATACTGCCTTCCAGCCACATTCGAGTGGGAACTTGTTGTTGCGTTGACAACGCACTCGGCTGCCCCAGCCAGTTTGATCGTAGCATCCGACGTTCCGCCGTTTCCTTTGGCAGCGCGCAAGTCATCGAAGGTGTTCACGCGGGCCTCGAAAGCTTTTTTAAGGCTCTGACATAAATCGTCGCAACCAGTGGAAACAGGCGCGGCACCTGGCGCGGTTTTCTTGGCAGGACTGGGCGGGCGGTTGACCAGATAGGGCGATGAGAGCGAACTCATCCAAAGATAGACCTTTGCCGTTCCATCGGTTTGTTTTGTGATTTGCAAATGGAGGGGACAATGGCCCCGATTCGGTCCCTCGGTAGCTGGGATTTCGCAATTCGGTAAACCTGCGTCCACAAAGTGGTCGGAAACCGGCGAGTCGATTTTGAATTGCCACGTCGGTTGAAGAATCCTCAAGTCGGCGAGAGTGCTGGTGTACCAGCTTTCTGCGCTCGGAAATGGAAATTGAGCGTAACAGACGTACATTGGCACATTGTTTGCCCACACCGACAGTTGACAGGGGACTTTTGTTCCTTCGACAGAGAGGTCGGGAGCAGCCGCACTATTCGTTCGATATTCTCTAAAATCAGTTACCGCCGCATAGAGAATGTTTTGCAGATTCTGACAAAACTGATCTTTGCATTGTGCAAGTGCGGAGACGGAAAGAAACAAACTGGAGCACAGAAGAATAAATCCGCGGAGTATTTTTTGGGTCATAGTCGCCTGTCACGTAACAATTAGAGGTGAATCCAACCCGGGCGAGGGCAAAGGGGGGATTGTCCCAACACTGAAATCGTGCCTGCCGCCGGTGGACGTGTCAACGTCTATTGTTTTTTCTGAATGCAGTATCAGAATTCGACCGGATCGCAATATCGCCGCGTGGGCGGGGTCCAAGGAAATTTCACGGCGTTTGGTCTTAGTGTAGAATCCGCGGCTGCATGACGGAGAGGACGCAAATCCGTATAGGGACTTCCGCGTTCACGGCGGCGGGATGGGAAGGCAGCTTCTACCCCGCTGGAATGCCGGCCGCCGAATACCTGAGCTACTACGCCTCGAAATTTGACACGGTCGAACTGGACAGTACGTTCTATGGAACTCCGGCGCTCTCCACTGTACAAGGTTGGTACGCTAAAACCCCGCCGGAGTTTGTGTTTGCCGCAAAAGTTCCGCAGGTCATCACGCATGAAAAGGTGCTGGTGGATTGCGAAGAAGACCTGAAGCACTTTTTGAAAACGATGGATGCGCTGCACGAGAAGCTTGGGCCTTTGCTTTTTCAGTTTAGTTACTTCAACAATACGAAGTTCAAAAGCGGAAGGGACTTTTTGGCAAGGCTTGCGCCGTTTTTGAAGACACTTCCGAAGAACTACAAAATCGCCGTGGAGATTCGAAATAAGTACTGGCTCGACGCTCGATTCGTAGACACATTAAGGGAGAACGGAGTAGCGCTTGTGCTGATCGATCAATCCTGGGTCCCGCGGCCATGGGAAATGAAAGCCAAGTTTGATCTGATCACCGCGGACTTTACCTATGTTCGGTGGCTGGGCGACCGCAAAGGAATCGAGGAACAGACGAAGACGTGGGAAAAAACGATCGTCGATCGACGGCCGGAGATGGAGCGCTGGGTGGAACTATTCCGAGAATTTATTGCACGAAATATGAAGATCTTCGCGTTCGCGAACAACCACTACGCAGGACATGGTCCCGCGACGGTGAAGTTATTTTGGGAGTTGTGGGATAAGAAGCAGTAAGAAAGCCAGTGGCTCTCCCACTGGCACGGCCAACTATCGGCCAGCGCCTACTCACCCGAGAGGCCGAGAATTTCGCGAAGCGCTTTCGCATCTGCGCCAGAGCTCGCAAAATCGTCAAACGAAGTTTTGGCCGCTTCGATAATATGGCGGCGGATGAATGGCGCGCCCTCTCTCGCACCCTGCTCGCTGCTCTTGATACAGCACTCCCACTCGAGAATCGCCCAGCCGGGAAAATCGTGCTGCGTGAGTTTCGAGAAAACGGCGGGAAAGTTGACCTGCCCATCGCCGGTTGAACGAAATCGTCCTGCGCGATTCAGCCACGGTTGGTAGCCGCTGTAGACCCCTTGTTTGCCGGTGGAATGAAACTCTGCATCCTTAACGTGGAACATCTTGATGCGCGGGTGATAGAGATCAATGAATTGCAGATAGTCGAGCTGTTGAAGCACAAAATGACTCGGGTCGTAGAGGATGTTGCAGCGCGGATGCTGGCGGACACGATCTAGAAACATTTCGAAAGTTGCCCCATCGTGTAAATCCTCTCCGGGATGGATTTCGAAACACAGATCGACGCCAGCTTTGTCAAAGGCATTTAGGATGGGAAGCCAGCGTTTCGCGAGCTCTTCGAAGGCAGTCTCGATAAGTCCCGCGGGGCGCTGCGGCCAAGGATAGATATAAGGCCAGGCCAGGGCTCCTGAAAACGTGACATGGGCTTTCAAGCCGAGGTTCGCCGAAGCGCGCGCCGCGAGAAACAACTGCTCGACGGCCCAAGCCTGGCGACTCGTGCGATCACTGCGCAGTTCCGCGGGAGCAAATCCTGCAAACATCGTGTCGTACGCCGGGTGAGAGGCGACAAGTTGTCCTTGCAGATGTGTCGAGAGTTCGGAAATGACGAGGCTGTGGCGCGCAGCTACGGCGCGAAGTTCGTCGCAATATATCTTGCTTTCGGCAGCGCGCTTTAATTTGAACAGCCGCGCATCCCATGAAGGAATCTGCACTGCCGCATAACCGAGACTCTGCGCCCATGCACAGATCGAGTCAAATGTATTGAACGGCGGGGTATCCGAGGCAAATTGTGCGAGAAAAATCCCCGGCCCCTGAATCGTTTTCATAAGTAGACTCCCCTTCCGTCGAGCAATAATCCGTTCGTGAACCGAGTGAGGCGACGACATGCACCCGCATTCGGAAGGGCATTCTATCGTCACGAACGCCGAAACCCCCAATAATTTCGTTCGCTTAAGAGATCCTAAGAGTGAGCTCGACAGAATGTTCAGCGGGGGTGATAAAGCCAACTATGGCAGAGGACTTTATGGAGCGGGCGATGGGAATCGAACCCACGTCCGAAGCTTGGGAAGCTTCTATACTACCATTGTACGACGCCCGCTCACTGTTTCCGATTGTACACAGGAATCTCTTGTCGGCACAGCGATTTCAATCCTTGGCGCGCCTCCAATCTATCGCGGCAGTACTCGTTCTTCCCCGACAACGCCGTTTTTGAACAACTTCGGGTTTGCTGAGTACAATCAAGTTGGCCACATCACTGGATGCAAGCGTGTTTATCAGGACTTGGCGTTTGGTTGGATTAGGTTGCGGGCTGGGCGACCACTTGCGCTGGTTAACTGAGCTGCCCGTCACGGCTTTAAGTTGAGACGCGCGAAAGCATGAGTTCTCCAGAGAACGGCACTCAAGGGAAACTGAAAACTCAGGGTTCACGAGTGCGGCGCCGGTTCTCGCGAAGGAGTTGCTATCGGCACAACGTCGATGGCTGAAATGAAGGCACGTTGATAGGCAACAAACGATCCGAGTCATTTCGCTCGAGTTTTTTCTTCCGGCTTGGACGTAGCCAAATATTTCGCCATCCGCAACAGATTCTTGTCACCCTTCCAGATGAACTCTTCCTTCATACCCTCCTTGGTGAAGAGCACTGTCACATTTAACAGTGACGGGCACCCCCTCTTCTGATGCATGCTGAGGGTGAATTTGTGGCAAATCCAGTCCGAAAAGAATCACGCAACAGACCTCCTACCGAATGCGTCTTCAAAGGGCCAACCGAATTATCACAATATTACTCGCATTGCTTTCGCTGGCGTCCGTGGCATGCGTACTAGTGTCGGGGCATTTCAGACATCGGCAAGCGACGACACAGAACGCCAGGACGCAGTCACTGTTGCTGAGCAACCACCTCGCCGCGGGCAGCGACAAGTTGACGGCGGCGGTGCGAGGATTCGCAGCGACGGGTGATCCTCAGTACCGCGATGTGTACTGGCGGGAGGTTCGTGTCGACCGCAGCCGCGATCGCGCTGTGGAAGGCTTACAGCTGCTTGGCCTGACACAGGAGGAGAACGAACTGGTCTCCCGGGCCAAGCAAAATTCCGACGCGCTCATCGCCCTAGAGGAGGAGGCTTTCGAAGCCGCCGAACGCAAAGATTTCGGCAAGGCAATAGGATATGTGTACGGCGAAGAATACCTCAAGCAGAAAGCCTCGATCATGGGCCCCATTGACGAATTTCGCCGACGCTTGGACGAGCGTTTCGCCAACCAAGCCCTCTCCGAAGAGCGGACGGCCCAGCGGGCTGTCAACCTCGCTGTCTTTGCCGCTGTTCTCAATGCTTTGGCTATCGGGGGTGCGCTCATCTTTTACCGTACTAAGATGGTCGCCCCGCTGGTTGCCCTCGGACGTAGCCTGAGCGACCTTCTCGCCAAAAAACCGGGCGTCGAGATCGGGTTTCAGGAGGATCGCTCGGAGATCGGCGATATCGCCCGATCGCTGGAGTCGTACAAGGGGCTGCAGGAGGAACGAAACCGAGTCACGCAACGAATGCAGATGCTGTTGGAATCCACCGGCCAAGGTATCTATGGCATTGATCTGCAAGGAAAATGCACATTTATAAATCGGGCTACTTGCGAAATGGTTGGTTACCGACCTGACGAAGCCTTGGGTCGGAATATGCACGATCTGGTGCATCACCATAAGACGGACGGCTCGCCTTATCCGGTGGACGAATGTCCCCTGTTCCGCGCGTTCAGGAAGGGAGAGGGTTGCCGAATGGACACGGAAGTGATTTGGCGACGGGACGGCGCCCCGATTTCGGTTGAATATTCCTCGTTTCCAATTCTTGAGGACGGGAAGATCACTGGGGCCGTAGTCACTGTTCTTGACATCACCGAGCGGAAGCGGACTGAGGAAAAGGTGCGGGCGAGCGAGCAGCTGTTCCGCTCGATTTTCGAGAACGCCCAGATCGGGATTGGTGTCTTCAGGCTCGACAGACAGGAACTCAGCGCTAACCGCGCACTGCAAGAGATGCTGGGTTACTCCGAGGTAGAGCTGAGACGCTTGGAGACGTGGGACGAGATTACTCCTCCTGATGAGCGTGTCTCGGACGCAAAACGATATGGCGAACTCGTCCAGGGGAAGCGTGAACAGGATGAATGGGAACAACGCTTAGTTCGCAGAGACGGCCGCATCGTCGTGACGAGCGTGAGATTCTCTCTGCTCCGGGACGCGGCGGGCAGGCCGCAGTACGTCGCGTCCTTGCAAGAAGATATTACGGAACGCAGGGCGGCCGAGGAGCTTCTCCAGAAGCGCGATGAAGAACTCCGTCGCGCGAAAGATGCAGCGGAAGCGGCGACGCGGGCAAAATCCGAATTCCTCGCCAACATGAGCCACGAAATCCGCACCCCGATGAACGCCATCATCGGCATGTCTCACTTAGCCCTCAAGACCGACCTCGACCCGCGCCAGAAAGGCTATGTCCGCAAAATTCAGCAGTCTGGCCAACATCTCCTCGGCATCATCAATGACATTCTCGACTTCTCCAAGATCGAAGCGGGCAAGCTTACTGTCGAAAACATCGATTTCGATTTGGAGAAAGTCCTCCAAAATGTCAGCAACCTCGTCTCCGAAAAAGCCACCGCCAAGGGCCTCGAACTGGTCTTTGATATCGATCCCGCAGTCTGCACTCATCCTAAGGGTGATCCTCTTCGCCTCGGTCAAATCCTTATCAATTTCTGCAACAACGCTGTCAAGTTCACCGAAAAGGGTGAGATCGTCGTGAGAGCCCGAGTCCGGGAGGAAACCGACAACGGCCAGCTCGTCTACTTCGCGGTCGCCGATACCGGGATCGGTCTTACCGAAGAGCAGATGGGCCGCCTGTTCCAGGCTTTCGAACAGGCCGACGCCTCCACAACTCGTCACCACGGCGGCACGGGGCTCGGCCTGGCCATCTCCAGAAAACTTGCTCAGCTTATGAGTGGCGATGTGGGCGTCAGCAGCGAGGTCGGCAACGGCAGCACCTTCTGGTTTACCGCCTTCCTCGGCAAGGGTGACGCGGTACCCCGTCGCGCCACTAACCCTGACGTGCGCGGCCGTCGCGTCCTCATCATCGACGACAACGCCCAGGCACGCGAAGTCCTCTCCGGCATGCTCCTCAGCATGACTTTTCACGTCGACGAAGCTCCCTCCGGCAAGGAAGGGATCGAACTCGTAAGCCAAGCCGCCGACCGCAATCAGCCCTACGACATCGTATTCGTCGATTGGCAGATGCCCGGCCTCGACGGCATCGAAACCGGCAGGCTTATCCGCGCTCTGCCCAATCTCGCCTCCCCTCCCCATCTCGTCATGGTCACCGCTTACGGCCGCGAAGAAGTTCTACGTCAAGCCGAGCAGACATCCTTCGAAAGTGTCTTGATCAAGCCCGTGACCCCCTCCATTCTCTTCGATTCCGTTGTTCAAGTTATCAGCACCGATCGCGACACGGTCCGCGAGGTCCAATCCGCCTCGTCTGAAATCACTCTCTCTCCCGTCCGTGGTGCGCGCGTACTGCTCGTCGAAGACAACGAACTCAATCGCGAGGTCGCCATCGGCCTCCTCGAAGATGCTCATCTCTTCATCGACCAGGCTGAAAACGGAGCCGTCGCGGTCGAGCAGCTCACCAGGCAGGACTACGACCTCGTCCTAATGGACATGCAGATGCCCGTCATGGACGGGATCACCGCCACCAAGGCTATCCGTTCGAATCCCCGCTTCGCGTCTCTCCCCATCGTCGCTATGACTGCCAATGCGATGGACCGCGACCGCGAGCAATGTCTTGCCGCCGGCATGAATGATCACCTCGGCAAGCCCATCGACCCTTCAAGACTCTTTGAAGCTCTGCTGCGCTGGATTCCCCCACGCGCCGCCGCCTCGGCTGCTTCCCCATCCGCGTCCGTCCGCGCTCCCGCTCCTTCCGCCGCCTCTGGCGAACTCCTCATTCCCGGGATCGACACCGCCACCGCACTCAACCGCACCGGAGGCAATCGCAAGCGGTACGAATCTCTTCTCCAGCGCTTTGCCGAGTCGCAAGCCCTGACTGCCATCGACATGCAATCGGGTCTCGCCGCCAACGATTTCCCTACCGCGATTCGCCTCGCACACTCTCTCAAAGGAGCTTCCGCCAATCTCGGCGCCAACACCCTCGCCGAAGTTGCCGCCAAAGCCGAAGCCGCGATCGAGTCCAACCAATCCATCTCGCCCGCTCTCGATGCCCTCCGTTATTCTCTCGATTCCACCATCGCCGCGATACGGAACGCGCTTCCCTCAGAATCCACGGGCGCCAATGTTCCCGCTCCGGGCGCAGATCCTTCCACGATCACCCAACCGCTCCGTCTCCTCAAGAGGCTTCTCGAAACTGACGATGGTGACGCGTCCGATTTCCTCCTCAACGCGCGCCCCACGCTCTCGCACGTATTAGCACCTGCGGAGATCGATTCGCTCCTCGCTCAAGTCGGTAATTTCGCTTATTCCGATGCGCTCCGTTCGCTCTTTGCGATCGCTGCTCGTCTTTCGCTAGCCCTGGAGTGAAACATGTCAGCCACAGCGCAGCCAGCACTCTCATCGCCCAAACTGATCCTCATCGTCGACGACACGCCCATCAATCTCGGCGTTATCTCCGGTGCCCTCAAGGATTTTTACAAGACCAAGGTCGCCACCTGTGGGGAAAAGGCTCTCGCTCTCGCGTCGGCTGACGAAAAGCCCGACCTCATCCTTCTCGACGTCATGATGCCTGGCATGGACGGCTACGAGGTCTGCGCTCGCCTCAAGGCCGATCCCGCGACTCGCGAAATCCCCGTCATCTTTCTCACAGGCCAGACCGGCGTCGAAGACGAAACTCGCGGCTTTGAAGTCGGAGCGGTCGACTACGTCCACAAGCCTTTCTCCCCTGCCGTGGTCAAAGCCCGCGTCCGCAGCCACATCCTCCTCCGGGAAGCCCGCGCGCAGCTTGCCGATCAACTCCTTGCCCTCAACAACGAACTGGAGATGGCTCGCCAGATTCAACTTTCCATCCTTCCTCACTCTCTGCCGAAACTGCCGGGCCTCGATATCGCCGCCCGTTTCATTCCCATGACGTCAGTTGCCGGTGATTTCTACGACTTTATTCAGATTGACGACACCCACCTCGGCATGCTCATCGCCGATGTCTCCGGTCACGGTCTGCCTTCCGCGCTCATCGCCTCGATGCTCCAGGTCGCGCTGACGGCGCAGGTAGGCCACGCCTCCGAGCCCGCTAGAGTTTTGTGTGGGCTAAATCACGCGCTTTGCGGCAAGTTCACCAACAATTTCGTCACTGCGGTCTACGTCTACGTGGACCTCGAGAAAAATCTGATGCGCTATGCTGGTGCCGGGCACCCGCCCGTCCTCCAGTGGCGGAGCTCCACTGGGAAGACCACCCAGATTCTGGAGAATGGTTTAGTTCTCGGAATGTTTGAACAGGCCGCGTACACGGCTCTCGAACTTGCTCTCGAACCCGGCGATCGTCACATTCTTTATACAGATGGCATCCTTGAAGCCGCCAATCCAGCCCAAGAGACGTACGGCGTCGACCGCTTCATCGAGTTCATGAACGTCAACAATTCCCTCCCGGCTGACCAGTTCGCCGACACCTTCCTCGCCGAGATCACCAACTGGACCCGCCAGTCCGCCGATCATGGTCAGCAGGACGACATCACCCTCTTGCTCTTCGACTTCAAACGCCCGTAAGAATTCCGACAGTGGCGGAAATACAGTCGTCGTTCGGCCTTCATTTCTAACTCCCTGTCGGAAAACGCTGCCCATCTCCTCTCGGCAGCCCATGCGATGCTTGACCCATTCCGGATAGCGTTCACTTGCGATTGCTGCCGCGACGGAACGAATGTATCCCAGCTTGTCAGAGTTTACCCACAGACTGTTGTGCAGCTTCCTGATTGGAATCTCCAAAAGGTTCTGTTTCCCCATATGGAACGGCTTCCGGTCCAAGTTAGCCCGAAATAGATTTAGGCGGCACATCAATTCTGGAGAGTTCACCAACTCAGATTGACGATTCACTTTGTAATCAATGTCTTAGTGTCTCGCTTAACCGCGTACAGGCACTTCTGCCTGATGACAACTTCGTAGCACGCGTGTTGCAATGTTCTTTGCAGAAGCAGCCGCGTTACCGCGTCATCCTCGGCAATGAGGATTTTAGTGGCCTCACGTTTTCCTTCCTGCCTAGCTCTTAGTTTCATCCCCGGCCTCCTCTGCGCCTGGAAAGCTCCCCACAAAGCATCCCAAGCCAGAAGGAGGACAACCATGTCCTCGGATTGCAAGCAGCAATGTCCGTCGGTAAGCGTTTCAAAAAGTTTGCCTTTTTGAGATGAAACTCATGGGTTTTTGACGTCATCGTCCTCTTGCCGGAGAACCCGCCAGCACGGCATCAATGGGCGTACCAGTGCAGTCTCCCAATCACACTAACGATAAGAGGGATGCATATTTGAAATGAGCTGAGAGAGAGGAACGTCAGCTCGATATGCAGTTTTCGAAGGGGAGTTTAGTATCAATCTGCGCCCAGACAGAGTCAACGCCTTTATTGAAGGGCGAGGCGAAACCGCTACTTTGCCAAAGGAATCCCCGTCATAGCGTCATCCGGGTCCACACTCCTATGGGCTTCGCAGCCCGAACGACGATTCCCGTTCGGAATGAGGCTTCCCAATAGCGAATGTGTAGCTCCATTTTCGTCATTTTCCGTTTACAACGAAATTAAACCGAGGCACCTCCCCCAGTTCGCCACCCTCGAGACGGGCAATGAGGTCCATGTAAATGCATCCCCGACGTGCGATACCATTAGGCCCTCAAACTCTGGGCTTCCTTTTTGCGGGAGGTCGGCTTGAACAAATCTGCGAAAAAACCTAAGAAGCGGCTGTGCAAGGGGGTTTCTCAACAAGAAGTAACCTGCGAATCTCCTGCGCAGCGGAGGTGCACCCAGTGCGGCCTGTGGTATTGCAGGATTCATTTTCAGGACCCCGGCTGGCACCCGTGCGCTCCAGATCAAGGCACGGGCTGAGCCTTTTGTTTCGGCCTCGTCGACTGTGCGTCGTTGGCGGCCCGTTGGCGATTGCACAGCAAGCGGCGCGCGATTTCTTGACGGCGAAGCGTGCCTCCGTTAGCGTCAATAGGTGCGGAGTGCTTTCCCACTTCGTGGCGCGCAGCGCGCGCAAAACACCCAGTGCGGAGAACCTCGTGGCCAACGCCATCATTACATTGACGACGGATTATGGTACCGACGATCATCTCGTCGGCACGCTAAAGGGGGTCATTCTCAGGATTAATCCCGAAGTGACCCTCGTTGACATCACGCATCATGTGACGCCCTTCGACTTGCTCGATGGGGCGCTCACCATCGGCGCGGCCTATTCTTACTTTCCCCCCAAGACGATTCACTTGGTCATTGTCGATCCCGGCGTGGGAACAGAGCGGCGGCCGCTGCTCGTCAGCGGACAGAATCAGTACTTCATTGCCCCGGACAACGGCGTCCTCTCAGTCATCTATGAACGCGAACAAAGCAACGTCGTGGTGCGGCATGCGAATGCCGAGCACTACTTCTTGCAGCCCTTGAGCAAAACCTTCCATGGACGCGATGTATTTGCCCCGGTGGCGGCTTGGCTTTCCAAAGGCTGGCAAACACCCAGCATGGGTGACGAAATTCAAGACTACAAGCGCTTCGCGCTTCCCCGGCCGAAACCTGGGGATGGAGGCCTTAAAGGGGTCGTGTTGCGAATCGATTCATTTGGGAATCTCGTGACCAATTTTCGCGCCGAGGATTTGCCGGCTGAGGCACAAAACGGCGGTGGTTTGAAATTGCAGGTGGGAACTCACACAGTCAGCCAGCTGGTCGATACGTTTGCACGAGGCAAAGCAGGCGAACCGGTTGCATATTTTGGGTCAAGCGGTTATTTGGAAATTGCCATCAATAAGGGAAACGCTTCGCGAACCTTGAATGTCGGTCGTGGCGCCGCTGTCCTCCTGGCGAACTAACCACCAAAGAACCGAAATCACAAATTGAAGAGGCAAGGCGGTTTCTGGCGAGGAAAGCTGAACAGCGGGAGAGGTTGGCAACTTCGAACCGCTCGCGCTGACCGGACAGTCGCTTTGCGTTACGAGTGAAGGCGGCCCTACGCAGCGGCTTGGGCCGGTTGCTTCCGCTTGTGCCAGTAGCCCAAGGCCGCGAACAGAAGGACCGCAGGCACGCCGGTCAGTCCGCAAGCGATAAAGAAAATGCCATAGGCGTGAATGAGGCCGTGCGTGGTGCTCAGCCTTTCGACCGCAGCGCCCGAAAACCCCTTCAAGATCTTTCCCAGCCAGGCATACGTCGAACTCAAGAGTGCATACTGTGTGGCCGTGTATCCCAGATTGGTGAGGCTCGACATGTACGCTACAAGCGCAACAGCGGCGAAGCTGAGACTGAAATTGTCACCCGCCATGACGAACGCGAAGAGACGAATGCTCAAGCCCGCGAACGCGAGAGTCGCAAATGTGGCAGTCGCAGCTGCCTGTAAAATGCCCCCGATGATGAGGGCGCGCATGTAGCCAAGCTTCAGCGAGCAGAATCCGCCCGCGGCGATGCCTGCAAACGTTGCGATTAGCCCGATGGAGCCGCGCACCGCTCCGACCGTTTGCTTCGTAAGGCCGAGGTCGTGGTAATAGGGATTCGCCATCGGGCCCATCATGAAGTCTGGCAACCGGTAGAGGCTGATGGCCGCTAACATCAGTAGCGCGAGCCAGCCGTGCGTGCGGAAGAAAGCGATGAACGGTCCCACAATGGCGTCGAAGAAACGGCGCCATTGTGGCGCTTCCCGCCCTTTTTCATGCAACACCGCATTCGCGCGCTCCGGTTCTTTTGCAAACCAGGTGGCTATCATTCCAACGGCCATACAGGCCCCGTAGACACCGTAGGACATGCGCCAACCCACGGCCGCGGCCACGATGAGGATAAGGGAATCCGTAGTCAGGAGCGCCAGACGGTAGCTGAACTGATAGGCAGACGCGAGAAGCCCTTGTTCATCTCCGTCGTCTGCTGATTCAATTCGCCAAGCATCGACCACAATGTCTTGTGTCGATGAGGCAAACGCGACGATCAGCGCACAAGCGCCAAGCCGGCCGAGTCCCACTTTCGTGCCAGTTGCGCCCATGGCGCAAAGCGCAACACCGACGACGATCTGGGAAAACATCATCCATCCTCGCCGATGGCCAAGCCGCTTAAACAACGGCAAGTCGAGGCGATCCATCAAGGGCGCCCACAGAAACTTCAGCGAATAGGCGATGCCCACCCAGGAAAGAAACCCGATCGCCGTCAGCGAGGTGTGTTCATCACGCAGCCAGTAGCCGAACGTATTGCCGACGAGATAAAAGGGAAGGCCTGAGGAAAACCCCAGCAGCAACATCGCCACCGTTTTAGGGCGCAGGTAATCGGCGATCCGGCGCTTTTGGGGACTCACGCGTTCATTGTCTATTGGAGGCCTCACGAAACTCAACGTTCATACCGCCGAACGTTGTCCATGCTGGCACTCTCACCGGTTTGCTACGGTTCCGCCGCAGCGGCTTTCGTGCTTTTCGCAGTTTTCTCGGGGCTCACCGGGGATTCCGCTGCTCGCTCCTCCTCCGGCGCCGGGCGAATCCGCTGAATTTTCACGCGGGCGACGCGGCGACCGTCCATTTCCACGATAGTGAACCGAAACTGTCCATATTCGAAGCTTTCCCCTCCCCGAGGAATAAAACCGAGCTGGTCCAAAGCGAATCCACCGACTGTCGCATAAGCGGGATCCTCGGGCAGCGTGATGTTGTACTGCGCATCCAGGTCGCGCACATTCAAGGCAGCGTCGAATATTACGGCGCCATCGGCGAGGGTCAACGGGCGCTCGACGACGTCGAACTCGTCGTGAATCTCGCCAACTACTTGCTCGAGAATATCTTCGAGAGTTACCAGGCCGAGGATGCTCCCAAACTCGTCCACGACCATGGCCATGCCGATGTGGCGCGTGCGAAGTTCCTGCAGTAATTCACTTACGGGTTTTGTTTCCGGAACGATTAGAACTTCCCGCAACACCCGGCGTAGGTCAAAAGGAGGCGGCGGGAGGTTTTCTTCCAGCCGCCTCTCTCGGTCGAGCAAAATCCAAAGCATGTCCTTGATGTGAACAAAGCCCAGAATGTGATCGCCAGAGCCACGATAGACGGGAATTCGCGAGCGCTGCGATGTGGCGAAGACGCGCATCACTTCATCCAGACCCGCTTCCACGGGAAGTGTGTGCATATCGGGCCGAGGCACCATGATTTCGCGGACCTGCACTTGTCCCAGCTCGATGGCGCTCACGATGAATTTTTCTTCACCCGGCGCGAGTAACCCGCGTTCACGCGCTTGCCGGATCTGTATTTGCAGCTCTTCCGTGGAATGCGCCGCCCCATGACTTTGCGGCGAGGAGACGCCCATGGCCTTTACGATTATGCCAGACATGCCATCAAGCAGGTCGATGGCCCAACGAAACGTGTGCAGAAACCACTGAAACGGCAGGGCGATCAGAAGCGCGACGCGCTCCGCCCTCGCCAGGCTGACGGTTTTCGGCACCAGCTCGCCAAGCACCACGTGCATTGCGCTGAGCAAGGCGAAAGCGCAAGTCAGAGCAGCGGCGTGAGCAAAAAACACTGTGCGCGTGCCTGGAGTGCCGTGCCAGATATGTTGGAACGCTGAGGCGAGAGTAGCTTCACCGAGTGCGCCGATAGCCAGGCTCGAAAGCGTGATGCCAACCTGGACGCCCGAGACGACACGGTGCAAATCCGCCAGCAATCGCTCCACCACGCGAGCTCGTAGATCGCCCTTCACAACCAGCTGGCGAACGCGCGAAAGCCGCACGGCAACCAGCGAAAACTCAGCGGCGGCAAAAAAGCCGTTGAGGGCGACAAGTGCCAGCACCCCGATAAGCCGAACCGCAAACATAGCGTCTCAGATTTCCCCTAGCGGCATTGTAACAGTACGCGTGCGGTGCGCGGGACGCGGGTGCCTTCTCTACACCCGCGTAATGGTGACAAAGACATCTTCGCCGCTGAGTGCGAGCTTGACGCCCCCGTTCTGGGTTGGGCTCAGTTCCAGGCGCTCCGCTAGTAGCTCGTTGCGCAGAAAAACCTCGTGCGCGCTAATTGCTTCCGCGATGCGCGGCGAAGCGGAATAGCTGACAAGGATGCGGTCCGAAATGTCCAGGTTCAGAACTTTGCGCTGATCCTGCAGCATGCGGTTGAAATCTCGCGCAAGACCCTCCTTGAGAAGTTCAGGCGTCAGCGCAGTGTCGAGCGCCAGGAAAGTCCCTTGTTCTAAGCTGCACTTGAGGTTTTCCGGACCTTCGAACGAAATCACGATTTCTTCAGACGCAAGTTCAAACACCTGGTCGGCTAACTGAATCGAATACGGGCCGCCCGTTAGAACTTGCGCGGGATCGGCATTTTCCAAAGCTTCTCCAATGGCCTTGAGATACCTTCCAGCTCGCGGGCCAATTTTCTTGGCGTCGGGCTTCAGCCGCAATTTAACGAGCGTCTTCTCGTCCTCAATCAAAACGAGATTCTTCAGATTGGCTTCCTCCAGAATCTGCGCGACGTAGTCGGAGTTTTCCAAAACGTGTCGCTCCGCCGCGTCCTTGGGGCGCACATAGAGCGTGCTCAACGGTTGGCGAATCTTCACCTTGCTCTGCGTGCGCAGACTGAGCGCCAGATTCTTGATGCGAATGACCGCTTCGATGTTGTGTTCGAGCGTTTCGTCAATGAGGGCGGCGTTCACCTGCGGGTAAGGCGTCAAGTGCACCGATTCGCGCGCCGATGAATCGACGGAACGAACCAGGTTTTGGTAAATATTCTCCGTCAAGAAGGGCAACGCCGGAGCCAGAACACGAGTGACGGTCGTCAGCACTTCATAGAGAGTTTGATACGCATCCAGCTCGCTCTTCCAGAATCGGCGTCGCGAACGGCGCAAATACCAGTTTGAGAACTCTTCGTCGAACGTCTGAAAAGCTTCGATTAATTTGTAATGCTCGTAATTCTGGAAGGCGTTATTCGCTTCCGCCACTAGCCGCTGCAGTTTGCTCGAAATCCAGCGATCCAATTCGTTGGTGACTGGTAGCGCCGGACCGCCCGGCTTCCACCCGTCGGCGCCCGCATACATCACGAAAAAGCTGTAACAGTTCCAGAACGTCAAAAGCTTTCGCCGGGCATCTCCATCGATGGTCTGACCAACGTTTCCGGCGGGATGAAGATCGGGAAAGTTGAGATTCTGCGCGGTTTTCTGTTCAGTGTAGATATAGCGCATTACCTCTGCGCCAAGCGCCTCGGCGGCTTCATCGAACGCAATCGAGTTGCCTTTGGACTTGTGCATCTCTTCCCCGCGCGCATCGCGAACCAGCGCATGACCAAGCAGGGCTTTGAACGGCGCGCGTCCGTCGATCATCGCGCTCATCGCCAGCATCGAATAAAACCAGTTGCGGAACTGGCCTGGAAAACTTTCGAGAACCAGGTCCGCTGGAAACCATTTCTCCCAGTAAGCCCTATCGGTCGAGTAGCGCATCGTGCTGAACGGCACGATTCCCGCGTCCAGCCACGGATTGCCGACATCCTCAATCCGCTGCGCCAAACCTCCGCACTTTTCGCAGCGAATCTTCACGGCGTCAATGTACGGCCGGTGCGGAGAATTTCCTTCGAACGTTTCCCATCCTTCGATGGCTTTTTCCTTAAGCTCTTCCCTGCTCCCGATCACCGCAAAGTGATTGCAATCTGCGCAGACCCAGATCGGCAGCGCCAGCCCCCAGAAGCGCTTCTTCGAGATCATCCAGTCGCTCATGTTGCGCAGCCAGTCCAGCTCGCGCGCTTCGCCTTCCGGAGGAATCCACTTGATGCCCGGCACTACGCTCTGAATGCGATCGCGCCAATCCATGCGGATGAACCACTCGTCAACCGGGCGGAATACCAATTCTTCTTTGCAGCGCCAACAGTGCGGGTAAACGTGCGGATATTTTTCTCGAGCAACCAGCATGCCGCTCGCCTTAAGCGCGGCCACCACGTCATCCGCCACTTCGTTCGCATTTCGTTTGGTGAATTGCCCGAACCCATCCAGGAAAACGGAACTATCATCCAGCGGCGCGATAAACGGAATTCCGTTCTCTTTGCCCAGTTGCTGATCTTCTGCGCCGCAGCCCGGCGCGATGTGAACGAGTCCCGTGCCTTCGGCTTCGCTGATCTCCTTCCAGGCAATAACGCGATGTGCCTCCGCCGCGGTTTTTCCGCCGCCAGTCTCGCCATAAGGAAAAACGCCGCCTGGCGTTTTCTGCGCAGACAGTTCGTCGAATGGTCCCTGATACGTGAGGCCCAACAGATCCTTGCCCGGAAGTTCGTCGATCACTTCGACCCCGCCGCTACCTTTCAAAATGGTCCGGATCGACGGCAGCTTGTGTGTCTCGTGCTTCCCTTCTACTTGCAAGTCTTGCACGCGATCGTGTTCGAAGTTCCCTTTCGCAATGTAGTAGAACCAGTCGCCGTGCTTGACCTTCAGATACGTCATCTCGGGGTTCACGGCCACGGCCACATTCGAAGTTAGCGTCCAAGGCGTCGTAGTCCAGACCAGCAGCGCCGTTCGCTCCTGGCCCTTAATTGGAAAGCGCACATACACCGAAGTATGCGTCGTGATGCGCCGCCCTTCGGCCACTTCCATCTGCGAAAGCCCCGTCCCGCACCGTCCGCACCACGGCATGACGTCGTGTCCGCGATAAATGAATCCTTCCGTGTGACACTTCTTCAAAAAAGACCAGATCGTGTAATTGTTCTCGTCAGAAAAAGTGAAGTAGCTGCCGCCGTACTCGGCCGAGCCCAGTTTCCGCACAATCTCGCTGGCCTTCGCAGTCTCTGAATGCCCGCTCGGCAGCTTAACGGTGACCACCCGGTCTCCGTCCGCCAGCGCATCGCGCAACACAATCAAAACTTTCGGATCGTCCCAATCGCACCAATACCCCAGCCGAATCGACTGCTCCGTCTGCCTCGCCGCATACGTCAGCACGCGCTCTTTGCACGCCCGCACAAACTTCTCAATTCCAAACTCCCGAATATCCCTCTTAGTCCCCAGTCCCAGGCTCTTCTCGACTTCCACCTCCACCCACAATCCCTGGCAATCAAAGCCATTCTGGTAGCGCAACGCGCACCCGCGCATCGCGTTATAGCGTTGGTACATGTCCTTCAGCGAGCGTCCCCACGCGTGATGCACGCCCATGGGATTGTTTGCCGTGATCGGTCCATCAAGAAACGACCATCGAGGGCCGTTCGCCGTCTGCTCCCGCAACTTCTGAAAAATGCCGTTCTCCTCCCAGAAACGCAAAATCTCACGCTCCATCGCAGGAAAATCCGGCACTCGCGGCACTGGTTTGTACATACTCATAGTCGTATCCAGCTAGATTATCACAGCCGCCAAGCCCGACTGGCCGGTTGCACGCCCACACCGCGTCCACTACACTGAAATTTCAGTTCCAGCGCCCGGGAGAATGCTTGCGGACCATCCTTCGTTTTCTCATCTGGACATTTACGGGAATTCTCGTCGTCGCTTGCGCCGCAGCTTGGTGGTTCATGTATCGTCCCCTGCCGCAGCTCGACGGCTCCATCTCCCTCCCCGGCCTCCAAAAAGAAGTCACCGTCGAGCGCGACAATTGGGGTGTGCCGCACATTCGCGCCGCCTCCCTCGCGGATGCCGTAGAAGCCCAGGGCTATGTAATGGCGCAAGACCGGCTCTGGCAGTTGGACTTGATGCGGCGCGCTTCGCGTGGCCAGCTTTCGGAAATTGTCGGTCCGCTCGCTCTTAAGTCAGACCGGCAATATCGTACCTTCGGTTTTTCCCGCGCCGCCGAACGCGATTTTGCCGCAATGGACATGGATTCGCGAGCGTTGATGGAAGCCTACGCCCGCGGGGTGAATCGCTTCATCGAACAACACCAGAGCAGTCTCCCGCTGGAGTTTTCTCTCCTCAAGTACAAGCCGCAGCCCTGGCAGCCCACGGACTCTCTTGTCATCGCGGGTTACATGTACCAAACGCTCACAAATACCTGGGAGCGCGAGCTGGATCGCTCCAAAGTTGAGGAGCGTGTGGGCGAGGACCGCTCGAAGGATTTGTTTTCGCCCGATTCGCCCATGGACCATTTCATCGTGGGCGAACCGAAAATGCCAAACGACAGTTCGCGAACTTCCCGGTTGCATCCCGACGACGAGGACGAAGACGACGATTTGCCTGCCGATATCGTTCTCAAAGCCTCGGAAGGCGGCACCGGGCGCGCTCCCACGCCGGAAGGTTTCGTGGATATCACGTCGGCGCTATGGCCTTCGATTCAAAGCTATCTCGAACAAACGCAAAGCGAGATTCGCAAAGGCCTCGGGAGCAATAATTGGGTCGTCAGCGGCGCGCACACCGCAACAGGAAAGCCTCTTCTCGCGAACGACACGCATCTCGAGTTATCCATTCCTCCTATCTGGTACGAAATTCATCTCACCGCGCCCAATTTCAATGCCAAGGGATTCACTCTCCCCGGCGCACCGCTGATCGTCATTGGGCACAATGACCGCATCGCCTGGGGCTTTACCAACAACGGCGCCGATGTCCAGGATCTATACATCGAAAAATTTAATCCCGCGGCGCCGGACGAATATCGAGTGAACGGCGCTTGGGTAAAGGCGCAAGTCTTTGACGAAGCGATTCACGTCAAGGGACAAGCTGACGAGCACTTGAAAGTTGTCGTCACGCGGCACGGCCCAATCGTGCATCGAGAGGGCGACAAGGTTTATGCCCTTCGATGGACCGCCCTGGAACCCGGCGCACTTGCAAACACCTACAACTGGCTTGCCAGGGCGGAAAACTGGCAAGAGTTTCTGGCAGTCATGAAAAACGTCTGGGGCCCCGGGCAAAACGCCGTGTATGCCGACGTCGACGGCAACATTGGCTACGTGATGGCCGCACACGTCCCCATTCGAAAGAAAGGTCACGGCGAAGTTCCTGTTCCCGGCGATACCGACGATTACGAGTGGACCGGTTACATCCCCTTCGACCAACTTCCACACGCGCTGAACCCGGACGGCGGGCTCATCGTCACGGCCAACGCGCGTGTGGTGGGGCCGCAATACAAACCATATCTAACCGACCGCTGGGAGGAGCCGTATCGCACAGCTCGGATCTACGATCTACTGCACGACAAGACCAATCTTCGTCCGATCGACATGCTAAAAGTCGAAACGGATACCTACAGCTACCCTCACGTTTTCCTGGCAGACCAACTGTCCGCCGCCGCGAAAATTGCGCAGCCAAAAGATCCTCGGGCGAGGAAACTCGTGGATGGCTTAAAAGACTGGAACGGAATCGCCGATGCGGATTCTCCGCTCACATCTTTCCTCGCGATGGCGCGCCGCGCCGCGCTGGACTTGATCCTCGAACCTTACCTTGGAAAAGACACGAACCTCTATAGTTGGCGCAGCACTGTGTTTCTCCAAAAAGTGCTGACCGACCGGCCGCCAAAGTGGCTTCCGCCCGCGTACAAAAACTACGACGAATTGCTCGCTGCAACCGCTGACCGCGCCGTCTCCATGCTAGCGGAACAAACCAAGAGCGAGCGCGTCGACGACTGGCAGTGGAAGGAACTCAACTCCCTCGAAATGCTCCACCCCCTCGGCCGCGAAGGCTTCCTCAAACGATTGCTCAGCATCACCGGCAAACCGCAATCCGGCACCGGCTACAGCGTGCGTGCCGCGACGAAACGCCACGGCCCCTCGATGCGCTTCGTCGCCAATCTCGCCAATTGGGACGACTCCATCATGCTCATCCCCGCCGGCGAATCCGGCCAACTCGGCAGCGGCCACTACACCGACCAATTCTCCTACTGGTACGAAGGCAAGCCCATCGTCACCCCCTTCACCGACTCCGCCGAATCCAAATCTCGTAAACACACTCTCACCCTCACCCCCGCTATTGATTGATCCTGTTACAAGGACCAGTCGTGTTTCGTATAGTTAATCGAGAAGTGTGTCTACCCGAGGAGAACCGCCATGGCCAACAGGCCCGCACCGGTAAGCCAATGCCAGAAGCCGTCAGGCTTGCTGGGCCGCTTCACCTTATGGCGCATGAATGCCTCCCATTCCAAACTAACAGACTGGGGCTTAGCGCACATTTCCGTTGAGAAGCACTACACGATCCTGGACGTCGGCTGCGGCGGCGGCAGAACTGTCAGTAAATTAGCAACGATGGCCACCCAAGGAAAGGTCTATGGCGTTGATTATTCCGAGGATAGCGTCGCCGCAACCAGGCAAATCAACGCGCAATCGATGGAATCAGGCAGCGTCGAGGTCCGCCTCGACTCCGTCTCTCACTTGCCCTTTCCAGACGGCATGTTCGATCTCATCTCCGCCATCGAAACACACTTCTGGTGGCCCAACCTGTCCGCCGACATGCGCGAAGTCTTCCGCGTCCTCAAACCCGGCGGCAAGCTCATCCTCATCGCCGAAATCTATAAAGGAGCCAACACCACGGTTTCTAAACTTGCAGAAAAATTCGCCAGACAATCCGGTATGACGCTCCTGAGCGCCAACGAGCATCGCGAACTCTTCGCAAACGCCGGTTATTCAGACACTCAGGTCATCGAGGAACGCAAGAAAACATGGATTTGTGCCATCGGCAGAAAACCTTGAAATGCCGTAGCCTCTATCTCCGACGCCCCTCTCCATGAATTACAAGCAAACCAACTTCGCTCCTTGTTTCCTCTCTCGCGCGTGCCTTAGAATGTTCTGAGCTTCTGCGACATTTCGAGGACACAAATTAACCCTGTGAACCAATCCGCGCCAAAAAAAAACGAGCCGCCTAAAAAGCCCGACTTTGAGCGCTCTCTCGCACGTCTCGAAGAAGTCGTCCGCCGCCTCGAAAGCCCACAACTTTCCCTCGACGATGCCATGAAGCTCTTCGAAGAGGGTGTCGCGCTTTCCCGCGAATGCCAGAAGCAACTCGAAGAGGCCGAAGGCCGCGTAGAAATTCTTCTGAAAAAAGCCGACGGCAAGCTCTCCGCCGAGCCGTTCGACCCGGAAGGCGAGACCGAATCGTGACCTCGCCGCGCCTCCCGGGAACGCCAATCTCCCCATTGGCGTCCCTCCCGACTCCTCTCCCCCGCATCCAAATCCCTCAACAATGAAACTCCCCGCCTTTTTCGAAGAAGACCGCGTAGCGGTCGATGCCTCCCTCGATCGTCTGATGCCCGCGGAAACGGCTCCCCCGCCGTCCATCCACCAGGCCATGCGCTACAGCGTCTTCGCAGGCGGAAAGCGCATCCGCCCCATCCTCTGCCTCGAGACCGCTCGCATCTTCGATTCAAACGTGGCGCCCGCGCACTATCCGGCTTGCGCCATCGAATTCATCCACACCTATTCACTAATCCACGACGATCTCCCCGCCCTCGACAACGATGACCTCCGCCGCGGCAAGCCGACATGCCACAAGAAATTCGGCGAAGCCGCGGCGATTCTCGCCGGCGATGCTCTCCTCACTCTGGCATTCGAAACAATTGCCGCCGCCCCTGTCGACGCCACCCGTCGCGTCGCCATGCTCGCAGAAATTTCCAGCGCCGCAGGAACCATTAACGGCATGGTCGGCGGCCAGGTCGCCGACCTCGAAGCAGAAGGCAAGCGCATTCAACCGGAAATGCTCGAATACATTCACCGCTCGAAAACCGCCGCTCTCATCCGGGCCTCCATCTCTTCGGGCGCGCTCTGCGCCGGAGCTTCGACAGAAGATGTTGCGCGCCTCCGCAGTTTCGGCGAATCCCTCGGACTTCTCTTTCAAGTCACAGACGATATTCTCGATGTGGAAGAATCCTCCGCCGCTCTCGGTAAAACCGCCGGAAAAGACGTCGCCCAGCAAAAAGCCACTTACCCAGCCGTCCACGGTCTCGAACGCTCCCATCAAATCGCCACCGATCTCGCCGCAAAGGCCATCGCCGAACTCGTACCATACGCCCAGCGCGCTTCTCGCCTCCGCGAAATAGCCGAATACCTCGCCCAGCGCCGCGCTTGACGCACTCCGCCCGCCATGAAATCCAAAGCAAGCCGCAAACGGCTCGACATTCTCCTCGTCGAGCGCGGCCTCGCCGAATCCCAACAAAGAGCCCAAGCCATGATCCTCGCGGGCGAAATCCGCGTGAACGGTGTTGCCGCGCAGAAGTCCGGAACTCCAATCGCAAGCGATTCCCAAATCGAAGTGAAAAGCCGCCAGCTAAAATTCGTCAGCCGCGGCGGCTTGAAACTCGAGGGCGCTCTGGAAGACTTTGCAATAAACCCGACGGGGCCCGTTTGTCTTGACGTGGGCTCTTCCACTGGAGGCTTCACGGATTGCTTGCTGCAACACGGCGCGGCGCGCGTCTATGCCGTCGATGTCAACATCGCCCAGCTCTCCTGGAAGCTCCAGCAGGATCCGCGCGTTACCGCCATCGAACGCAACGCGCGTAAGCTTTCCGCTGAAGACATTCCCGAGCCGGTCGACCTCGTCGTCGCAGACGTATCTTTTATCTCCGTGTGCAAAACACTTAAACCCGCTTCCGCCTGCGCGAAACCCGGTGCAAATTTCCTGATTCTCGTCAAACCACAATTCGAACTCCATCGCGAGGACGTGGGCCCCGGCGGCATCGTCGAGGACGTTCGTTTGCACGAAAAAGCCATCGCCAGCGTGCGAATTTGCGCGGAAGCCGCTGGGCTGATCTGCGCAAACGTGCGCCCGAGCCGCTTGACCGGCGCGGAAGGCAATCAAGAGTATTTTCTGCACGCTCGCAAAGGACTCCTGAAGTAGAATCGCAGGCAATCATGCAGACGGCCCCACTCTTCAAAACCATCGGCGTCATCTCGCGCCCTCGCCGCTCAAATCTCTCCGCTGTCGTGCCAGAACTTCTGCGCTGGTTGGAAGCGCGCGGCCTGCGCGTGCTCTACGACGAAGAAACTGCCTCCGCTCTCCCCAATCCGTCCAAAGCTCTCGCCCGGGAACAGCTCGCGGACCAGGCGCAGATCCTCCTGGTTCTGGGAGGGGACGGCACCCTCCTCGCAGCCGCGCGCGTGGCCGCTTCGCGTTGCATTCCGATTCTGCCGATCAACATGGGCAGCCTCGGCTTCCTCACCAGCTTCACAGTGGAAGAACTCTACCCGGCTCTCGAGGAAACTCTTGCGGGGCGCTCCTCCATGAGCGAGCGCGTCATGCTCCAGGTGGAGCTCCTCCGCGAGGGAAACATACTCGATCGTCAACACGTGCTCAACGATGCGGTCGTCAACAAAAGCGCTCTGGCTCGCATGATTGAGCTCGAACTCTCCATCGATGGCGATTTTGTATGCCGCTACCGCGCTGACGGTCTCGTCTTGGCCACTCCGACCGGCTCTACCGCGTATTCCCTCTCCGCAGGTGGTCCGATTGTTCACCCCGCGGTCGAAGCCTTTGTCATCACGCCGATCTGCCCGCACACCCTCACCGATCGTCCCGTCGTCGTACGCGATTCCTCATGCATTGAAGTCAAACTGGCGGGAAATGCCGAATCTGTTTTCCTGACGCTGGACGGTCAGAAAGGTATTCCGATGCAATCGGACGACCTCATTCGCATCACTCGTTCACCCGAATGCCTCAAACTGATCCAGCCCCCGAAGAAATCCTATTTCGACATCCTGCGCAATAAGCTCAAGTGGGGCGAAGTCTAGTTCCGCAAGAAGTGCGAAGCTTTGTGTGGTTAGTAGTGGCCTGTGCGTATTTCTTTACTTTCCCAGAGGAATGGTCGAATTCATGTCCTCTCCCTCCTTACCGCACACCCATCTCTGAAAATCGGGTTGCAGGAGTTCACCTAACCTGCGTTCCACAATGCAATCTGTTTCTTTGTCGCCTTCTCTCTTACCGACTTCGTAAGATGGGGCTTGGCAAGTTCCTTTCTCAAGCGGGCCAGAATTGCGGCGTACAAGTCTATCTCTCTCTTTTTGGGCACGTTTACTCGGTCTTTGATTATCGCTTCTTGGTTCTTTTCCGGGGTCTCAGCCGCCAAGAGATTCCGGTCCGGCTGCGGCTCGATTCGTAAACGGCCAGCAGCCAGAACGCACCGCTTCCCGGCTGCGACACCGATCGTTCGACAGGCGACGGAAGATTGTTCTCTTCGTATTGGTTTTGTTTTCATTTCTTGCTTCCGCAGCGTCGCGGTTTGGCGCTCGTGGCGCCGAAAGCCGGAGCCATCTGGCTGCGTCTACGTTTTCTTGACGGACATCGGGCGATTTTCCAGGAACGCGGTGACCAGTGTGCTATTTATTTGCAAGCCCCCGTTGTAGCTGACCATGCCCTTCTTCTTGAACTGGTTCATGAACTTACTTACCCTTGGGCGCGTGGTACCAACCATCTCCGCCAAGGTTGATTGGCTCACCTTCAGGGCGGAGTCCGACTTGGATTCCTTGGTTATATCCCCAAACAACAACAGAACGCGCGCCAGTCGCCTTTCGCTAAAATTGAAGAATTGATCTATCAGGTCTTCCTCGATTCGAACTACCCGTGTAAGTAAATATCCAACGAACAGCGCGGCAAAATGCGGGTCTCTCTTGAGCGTGCGAATCGTCCTCTCCTTTTGCAGTCGAATGACATTGGATTGTCCAATTGATCTTGCCGTGCAAATCCGCCGGCTTTGCCCTGCTAGACAGCCTTCGCCAAAAAAGCTCCCTCGCTGAAGGATGGCGATTATAGCTTTCTTGCGCGCAGTGACCGCCGTGAGCTTCACCGTCCCGCTCTCGATGTAGAAAACAGAATCAGCAGGATCTCCTTGCGCAAAGATGACCTCTTTGTCTCGGTAATTCCGAAACGTCATCCTGGCACGGAATTTTTTGCGGAGAAATGTGCGACTGACACCGAGACCACGCTTACTCGTCATTCAGCCCTGCTCCCTCAATCAACTCAGAAAACTAGTCCAACGTTTATCAATCGTAGACACATAGGGCCAACCCGTCTAGATGAGCAAAATTGACCACATGCAAGGTGTTCCAAATGGAACAGCCAGAAGTAAGTAACTGTGCTATGCAAGAACAAATAGAGCGGGTGGATCGCCCTTAACAAACTTGGACGACTTTGACTTTGCTTTTTTCTGGTGTGGCCTGCGTTTTCGGGTTGCCTCTTGAAGAGGTGGGCCCTTCTTCGCGGAAGTCGGAACCAAATATCTCTTTACGATCTGAGTATCGCTGCAGTACAATTGTTTGGTTGAGTAGTCCGCCTCGCCTCCGCGAGGCTTTTTTATTTTGTATCGCCGGTCTGTCTGCCTCAAGTAGGCATCCTGACGGTTTATTCTGAGTTCCCCAAGGGCTCTTCCCGTTACAAATCCAAATTCAACTCTTAGGAGACAACTATGTCCTCTTCTCGGTCCGTCGACCGCTCTGCGGTCGCACATGAAAATCCCCGCGCGTCCTTGTGTCGTTTTACCTTTGGCTCTCCTGCCATCCGCTTCACATGACGCAAATCATTTAGAATCAACACGTACGAAATCGTCCGTAACTGTTGATTCCACGCGACTTACAGAAACGCTAAGCCCTTTAGATGCAACATTTACAAAAATCCTAGGGGAGGGCGGCGCTATGGTTCAGGAGTGGCACAGACTTCAGTCTGTGCGGAGTCCACTCAGGTACAGACAAGGCGTATCGATTTCAGTGTAGACGCCGGGCTTCAGCCCGGCCCTTTTTCCCGCGCGCCTCGTGTCTCCGCTCTTTGTCGCGCGCGCGAACTCTATCTAATTCTCGGCCCTTTCCTGGGCGCCATAACATCCGTCCGCAGCAAATCGTCCTGCGTCTCCCGTCGCCGGATGAGCTTAGTCCGAGTGCCATCAATCAGCACCTCGCTAGCCCGCGTTCGTGCATTGTAATTGGAGGCCTGTGTCATGCCATAAGCGCCGGCAACCCAAATGGCCAGAACGTCACCCTGTCTCACCTCGCCGAGCGGCCAATTGTGCAGCAGGCAATCGCCCGTTTCGCAGACGGGGCCAACGATATCAACGCGTTCACTCGAAGCCTTTGCCTCGCCCGCAACGCGCGAGATGCGTGTGATTGGATGCACCGCTCCATAAAGCGCCGGCCGCAGCAAATCATTCATCGCTGCGTCAACCACAACAAAAGTTTTCCCGCGGTTCCGTTTCGTGTAAATCACGCGCGTCAGCAACACGCTCGATGCCGCGATGATGGATCTTCCCGGCTCGAGCAGGAGGTGCAATCCCAACGGCCGCGCCATTTTTGCGACCAGGCGCGCATATTCGCTGCGCGACGGAATCTTCTCCGTCGTGTACCGCACCCCGAGCCCGCCGCCTATATCGAGATATTCCAGCTCGATTCCCGCGCGGCGCAGTTCGGCAACGAATCCAGCAATTCGCTGAAAGGCTTTGCGAAACGGCTCGAGTGAAACGATCTGCGAACCAATGTGCGCGCTGATTCCCTTCCAGCGAAAATACTTGGCATCCTTGCGCGCCAGATAAAGCCGCCGTGCCTCCGGCCAATCTAGCCCGAACTTGTGCGTGTGCTGTCCCGTCGCAATGTGCGGATGCCCTCCCGCCGCAACGTCCGGATTCACTCGAATCGCCACCGAGGGAATTTTCCCGCCGCGCTTCACGTGCCGCTCGGCCTCTTCGTGCAGAACTTCAAGTTCCGCTTCCGACTCCACATTGAACAAAAGGATTCCACTTTTGGTGCGCTTCAACTTGCGTCCGCCGCCGGCTGCATACTGCAATGCATCTCGGATTTCATGGCGTGTCTTGCCCACGCCGGAAAAAACTATCCGGTCGCCACGCACGCCGAGATGCCCAAGATGTTCGAGTTCGCCGCCAGAGACAATGTCGAAGCCGCTTCCCCGCTTCGCAAGATCATTCAGAAGGGAAAGATTCCCGTTGGACTTCACGGCAAAACAAATCGTATGCGGAATGCCGGCCAGGCCGCTGTCGAATTCGCCGTACGCCTTTGCAATCGCCGCCCGGCTGTATACATACGTCGGCGTTCCAAACGACGTCGCCGTCGCAACCAGATCCACGCCTTCGCAAAAAACATGCTCCAAATCCGGATCGCGGGCGTATTTTTCCCAGGAAAACTGTGGCGTGAACTCCGCCGGGTCGATAAACATCAGCTTATTTTGAGAGTTGCCAGCCCGCCCGCTCATCGCACTTTCAACACTACGAGTGTCCGGTCATCGGCCAGCGGCGCGCTCTGCGCGAACCAATCCACCTCTCGCAAAATCCGGTCGGCAAGTTCCGTGGCGCTGACTTCATGGTGTTGCTCGATCAGAAGGCGCAGCTTCTCAGTCCCAAAAAATTGCCCCTCGCTGTTGCTCGTCTCCGCGATTCCGTCGGAGTGAAAAACCAGAATATCGCCGGGCTCGAGCGACACGCCCCACTCGTCGTAGCTCACTTCTTCAAAAATCCCAAGGGGAAATCCCGTGAGCGCGATCTTGTCGCAACGCCCATCTTTATAAAGCAGTGGCTGCGACTGTCCCGCGTTCGCGACGCGCAACTTGCTCCGGCCCCTCTGCCAGGTCGCGAAGCACGCCGTCATGAAGCGCCCCTCGATGCGCCTTTCGCCGACAATCTGATTCATCTGCTTGAGCATCTCCGCGGGTTGCAGTTTCTGCGGAGCGAGACTCCTCATGATTCCGATGGCCACCGCGCCGTAGAGCGCCGCCGCGGTTCCCTTTCCGCTTACGTCGCCGAGCGCAATCCCAAGCTGTTGAGGCCCGTAGCGCAGGAATTCGTACAAGTCTCCGCACACTTCTCGAGCGGAGAGGTATCTCGCCGCCATGTCCAGCCCGAAATCCTCGGTGGGCACGGGCCGCAGCAGCGCTCCTTGTATGCGCTTCGCCGCCTGCAGATCGCGTTCGAGACGCGCCTCGTCGCGCGCCACTTGCTCGTACAGCCGCGCATTTTCCAGCGATACGGCAAGGTTGGCGGCCAGAATCGACAACGTCTGAACATGATCCTCGGTAAAATAATTGAGCTGCGGACTTTCCAGGTCGAGCACTCCGATGACCTTCCCCTTGTGCATCATGGGAATAGCCAGCTCCGAGCGCGTTTCCGGATTCACCATCACATAGCGCGGGTCGATCGTCACATCCGGAACGGTCACCGGCTCTTTCAATGTCGCAGCGGCGCCCACGATCCCTTCGCTTACCGCCACGCGCATCTTGCCTTGAACACGGTGCCCGTGTTTTACGTCCAAGCGGTGGCGAAATACTTTCTGATCCTCGTCATACAGCATGAGGCTCAGAATCTGGTAATCAATCACGCGCTTGATCTGTTCCGCGGCGCGCCGCAACAATTCCTCGACGTCAAGAATAGAGCTTGTCTCGCGGCCAACTTCATTCAAGAGCAGCAATGTTGCGGCCTGCGCGCGCACGCGCTGAAACAGGCGCGCATTTTCAATGGCCACCGCCAGCCGGCTCGCCAGCAGCGTAAGAATGCTCTGTTGCTCAGGCGTGAAGTAGTCCAGGTGCCTGCTCTGAATGTCGAGCACGCCCACACATTTTCCCTGCAGCATCAGCGGAACGGCCAGTTCGGAACGGACGCTTTCAATGGCATTGATGTAGCGCGGGTCTTTTGAAGTGTCGCTCACGCGCACAGAATGCCCCGTGGCCGCGGCCGTTCCGGTAATCCCCTGCCCAATCGGAACGCGGAGGTTCTCCGCGAGTTCACGGGGATAGCCGATGGAAAATCTGTGCTTGAGGTACGCGCCGTCTCCCTCGACCATCAATACGCCAAAAATTTCATAGTCGATGTGACGTTTAATCAGCGCCGCAGTGCGCGCCAGCACCTCATCCAGATCAAGCGAAGCATTGACCTCCTCGCCAATCTCGGCAAAGGTGTTCAGGACTTCAGCGGGAATCGCCGCCGTCTCTGTCGCTGGCGCCTCTGTGTGTTCGTTCGTGGGATTCATGAACTCGTTCCATTATAGCAGGCAGGCGTGGAGCGACGGCGGATCGTCCCGCTGCTGGACCAATTTCTGGACAGTTGAAACCGCGCGGCCCAGACGTCAGCCCGCCTGTGGCACTACGGTCGTTTGTCGGCGAACTCCCCTTTGTCGTGAGTTTTCAGAGTGAGCACTCCAACTCCCGGCAAATTGCGGTAGCGCTCCGCGTAGTCCAGGCCAAAACCGACCACGAATTCATTGGGGATGGTAAATCCCACGTAATCCGCTCGCACCGCTGCGATGCGCCGGTCGGGCTTGTCCAGCAGCACGGCGACCCGCAATCTTTTCGGTTTACGCTGTTCAAATACGCGCAGGAGATATTGCAGAGTCATGCCGGTGTCCAAAATGTCTTCCACGACAATGACCGTCTTTCCTTCGATACTCGCGTCGAGGTCTTTCGTGAGCTTGACCTGTCCCGAAGAACGCGCATTTTTCCCGTAGCTGGAGACGGCGATGAAATCAAACGACACCTCGCCCGTGATTCCCCGCGCGAGGTCGGACAGAAAGAACACCGCGCCTTTCAGCACACCAACCAAATGCAGCGGCTCCTTCGGAAAGTCCTGACGAATCTGCTTCGCGAGCTCGATGATCCGCCGTTGAATCCGGCTTCGCGGAATCAGGATCCGGACTTTTTCACCCGGAGTCCCCTCGTGGCTTCGCGGTTTCCTTTTCTTGTCGGCCATTTTGTTCCTTAAACTGGAACCGCGACTCTAGCCTACGTTTGCGCTCGTGAGCAAGGCTCCTGTGTGCGATTCGGCGCTAGCTAACCCTTCTTGAGGCGCACCTGTATCCATTCCGTGGGCGCATTGTGCCGCAAGCATCCGCCTCGGCTATACTCCATGACCCGGAGGACTCGCTTGTTAGAAGGCGCAAAAAACACACTCTTAATCCTCAGCGCACTCTTTCCCATCGTCAATCCCTTGGGCGGTAGCCCCATTTTTCTGACACTTACATCTGATTACTCCGATCACGCGAGGAGGGCCCTCGCGCGCCGGGTCGCTATGAACAGTTTTTTTCTTCTGGTTTGTTCCTGCCTGGTCGGAACGCACATCCTCGCCTTTTTCGGCATTTCGCTTCCGGTCGTACAAGTCGGTGGAGGGCTTATTGTGATCTCCACCGGCTGGGCGATGCTGAACCGCAACGACGACGAGCCTCAGAGCCGCGATGGCGGAGTGCGGAAAGATGTATCGCCGCAAGAAGAGTTCAAGAACGCCTTTTATCCCCTGACCTTGCCGCTGACCGTCGGGCCAGGCTCGATCTCCGTGGCAATCACTCTCGGCGCAAATCTGCCGCGCCACCACGGACCCAATATTCTCGGGATTCTCGAGGTGTTAATCGGCTCGGCGATCATTGCCGCGAGCATTTTTCTCTGCTACGGGTTCGCCGATCGACTGGAGCGCGTGCTGGGACCTACGGCAATGAGCGTGATCATGCGCATCTCGTCGTTCCTGCTGGTGTGCATCGGCGTACAGATTCTTTGGAATGGCGCCAAAGCCCTGCTCGTGATTTTGCCCGCAGTTCGCCAGTGAGACTGAGCTTTCCCCAACGCAATTCCACGATTGATCGAACTTTCATGAATGAAGTATGGTTGCCGCGTTGGCCTAGTAGTTCAAGTGAAAATTCAACAAGTGCCAGTGATAGATGAACCAGAAGAATCCCACGCAGCTGAGCGCAAGAAAGGTGTTCCAGATTTTATTCCAAACCCATTGCTGGCCATCACCCCAGGACCTCAGGCTGTTGTAAATCGCCACCAGGGAACCCAGGCCCGCCAACAGTCCGATAACCTGCAGCAGGTGCAGCCAAGGATCGCTCCTCTCGGACAGGGCGGACGGATTGTTAAGCTTACTCACAAAAATCAGTATGCCCACCGTATAGATGACAACACCAAAGCACACCAACCGCACCAGCATGCGCAACCGCTTCGCGCCAGGATCCAGAGTGAGCGGCTTTGCATAATGCTTTCGAAACATTGCCCCTATCGGCCACATCAGAAGTGTCAACACGATCACACACAAGCTGAACCCAATGATGACGTAGTTCAGGCTCTGCTTATCCAGGGTGTTGTTCACTTGCTGAAACACCATGAACGGATAGTCGATATACGCAACGCGCCGGCCGGTGGCGTCGTTGACGAACGCAATTTTCGAGTGCCCATTCACGTCGCGAAACACCATCGGAGCAACTTCGCGAAAATGCAATGGCTGGTCGTTCAACCCCTTGAACTCCGGCGTCGAGATGGTGTTGTCTTTCGCATTTACAGTGACTTTCGTCTCCCCGACTACAGTGGTCACAGCCAATACATTCGTTTCAAAGCGCCGGCTGATTTCGTAGGTGCCAGCGACGCTGCTTGCATCCTGCGCGGCCGTTGCAAGCACCGGTTCAGTCGCGGGAGCCGCCGGAAAGTACCGCTCCATGAACTTGTCGAACAGCACGCCTCGAGCATTAATTTCGCCCCGCCCGCCGCTGTTGTAAGAGACGAAGAACCCAACATTGGAATCCAGAATCAGATGCAAATCGCTGTGGAAGTAAACTGTGTCTCCGCCATGGCCAATGATGCGATGGCCGTTTTGGGACTCTTCATAAAAGCCGAGACACATCGCCCGCATCGCCGCAGGCCAGCCCTGCTGCCTGGAGTGCATCTCCACGGCCGTCTCTGGTTTCAGGATTTGGACGTCTCCATACTTCCCATTCTGCAGGTGCATGATCATGAAGTGGGTCATGTCCACGGCCGACGCAGATAGCGAGCCCGCAGGCGCCACCTGTACGGACTCGAACGGTTTTGCCTCGCCCGACCCTAGAGCGTAGCCATTGGACATAGACGCCTTGAGCGCATCAGGCAGGGGCTGGCGAAACGTCGCATGCGTCATGTTCAGCGGCTTGAAGAAATGCTCGTCGACGTAGTCGTCAAACTTCTGGCCGGAGATACGTTCCACGATGTAGGCCGCCATCGTTGTTGCATAGTTTGAATAAGCCGGCGTCATTCCCGGCGGAAAAATTCTTTCCGGCATGTGCGCGCGAAGGTATTCCGGAATGGGGCGCAAATCTTCCGCCGACCCGACGAACAAATTCTTGACAGTTTCCTCGAAGCCGGTACTGTGCGTCATGATATTCCGCAGCGTGATCGGCTTACCGAATGCCGGCGGAACCTTGAAATCGAGATAGTCGTTGACGTCACGATCCAAATCCAATTTACCCTGTTCGACCTGTTGCATCACCGCAGTCCAAGTAAACAGCTTCGAGATCGACCCTGGGCGGAACAGTGTGGTCTCCGGCGAGATCGGCAGTTTCTTTTCCACGTCGGCGTAACCGTAGCCCTTTGCCAATACCAACTTCCCGTCTTTGACAACGGCAACGACGGCGCCAGCGATGTCCGCGTGTTCGATCTCCAGCGGCATTAGGCCGTCGAGAAATGCTCCGACGTCATCAGCGGTCAGATCATGCGCTTTGACAGAGGACTCTTCGGAAGCGGAGGGCTTTGCAGGAGCAGCGGACGTCTTCGTGTCCGCAGACTTCGGAGCCTGCGCAAAAAGCGCGACACAGCCGAAAGCGGCAGCGCAGCCTAGCCATAGGAATCTTGAACGCATCGATTTTTTCACCGTACAGCCTCCTACTCGTTTTCGTGTCAAGCCGATTCAACAGGGCGGCCTAAGCACAGCATGGTGGGCCCGCAAACACCTGAAACATTTGTTGCATTCTGGTGTGTGGGAGACTAAGTAGCCGGGCCCCGATTGTCAAGTCTTTTGCTGGCACAAGCTCGACGGTCCTCAGACACCCAGCCGCAAGGAGTATGGGGGCCGCTAGAGACCGGCTCTGATAGCTTGTTAGCGGCTTGCTTGTGGGGCGTTTTTCGCCGGCAATTTCTTCAAATAGCCGGACAGATTTGCCTGTTGGAGCGACCTCAGCTCGATACAGGCGTTGACGGAATCCCTGGCGTTTTGCAGCGGACGATCGCTGCCGGGAATATTCTGTGAAGCGAAAAAGTCCTGCGAATCGTCCCTTAGTTTGGCATCGCAGAAAACTCCCGCGAGAGTTGGAAATCCCCCGGAAAGCGATTCCCCGGCTTTCCGAGTGATTGCGGGAAAATTGCTTTTGAAAAGCTCCCACGCAGCCGTCTGGGTATCGACATTCGTCAGCAATCCGGCCACGAAAAATAAATCCTGATTTTTCACTTCAGGACTTAAAGCAAGTTCAAACGTCCGTTTCGCTAAAGCAGCGCTCGGGAATTGCCCGAGTGCGCCGAAATAATTGTAGTACTCCTCGGGAGTCTTGGCCGTCTTCATGTGCTCCAGGTACCTGTCGTAAAGCTCGGCATTCCCTTCCAACGCGGATACCGACAGAGCATTCCCCGCGAGGGCCGCCTCCACTGAGTTCGGATCTCTCATGTACTGCTCGACAAGCGCACGCGACATGGACACGACTTGTGGATCACGCCCGTACGTTGCGAGCGTGGCGAACACGTCGGAGCGCAGTCCCCGCCGGTCGTCGGATTCGCCTGGAGTGGGCGCCGTGCCGAGTTCCGCGGCAATCGGCCCCAGGAAGTCGCGGACCCATTTCTCGAAAGCGGGCCGATCAGCAGCGGCCACGACGGTGTCGTGAATCTCTCCAAATCGGCCCGTCATCACGCCTAGCAATGCCCTGGTGCGCTCGCTCTTCATTTTTTCGAGCGTGTCGAGATAATCCCCAATGCCCAAACGGCCGACGCGCACCATGGCCCACTCGTCTCCGAGGAAATGTATGCGCTCTTCCGGCGAAAAAGTGGTTTCGAGTTCGGCGCTCATTTTTGCGAGCGTGGAGGCGTCGTACTCGCTGCGATAGTATCCGCGCCCTCCTGCGTTGGCATAGACCCACGGCGAACAGCCTGGCAGTTCAAACGTCTGCTGCCGCTGGGCCAGCAGAACGTAGGTGGTTTCGGTGGAACCCGCGGGGCGAAGACTAACCGGTATCTGCCAAATCTCCTGCGAACCTGAACCCAGCTTTGCCGCATCCGCAAAATACCGTTCTTGCGAAAGCGTCACCTTTGTCGTCTCCTTGATTTTCTTTTTCTTGAGGAAGCCTCCGGTGGTGCTGCCTCCTGCGCACTCCGTTTTCACAGAGACCAGCGGCGCCCCCGACTGCTGAGTAAAACTCGCCATGATCAGGTCAACCGGCTTCTGCGAGGTGGCCGCGAGCTGATTCCAAAAGTCCTCGGCAGTCGCGTTGCCATACGCATGCTTTTCGAGGTAGGCGTTGGCGCCCTTTCGAAAAACTTCGGGGCCGACGTACGCTTCCACCATTCGAAGAACGGATGCGGCCTTGCCATACGCAATGCCATCGAAGAGAGTCGCAATTTCGGCCGGTGTTTCCGCCTTCGCGCGAATCGCGCGCACCGAAGCAATCGAATCCGTTGAGAGAGACCCACCGGTCTCCTGAATCTCGCCGCGCTCGGCGTGCCACTCCGGTTTCCAAGCTTTCATCGGCTTAAACGACATCCACGTCGCAAATCCTTCGTTCAGCCAGATGTCGTCCCACCACTTCATGGTCACCAAATCGCCGAACCACATGTGCGCCATTTCGTGAGCCAACACGCCTACGACAGCCTGGTGCGCGTCCACGGAGGCATTTTTGTCGTCGATCGTGAGCAAAGTTTCGCGATAGGTGATCGCCGCCGTATTTTCCATCGCACCGGCAGAGAAATCCGGGAACGCGATGATGTCGAGTTTTTGAAACGGATACTTCGTCTGATAATACGAGTCATAGAACTTCAGAATATTTTCCGCAGAGAGGAGCGCGAAGGACAGGAGATCCTTCTTTTCAGGCACCGCGCAAACGCGAATGGGAATGGCATCCGCCTCGCCCGCGACACACGCAAAGTCTCCCACCATCATTGCCACGAGGTACGTGGACATTTTTGGCGAGTCGGAGAATTGAAGTGTGTGCTTGCCGCTTTCGGGGCCTGGGGTATCCGAAATAATCTTGCCGTTCGAAATGGCCGTGTCGCCTTTGTCGACAACTAGAGCGATACGGAACACCGCTTTGTAGGCGGGCTCATCGAAAGAAGGGAAGGCGCGGCGTGCATCGGTGGCCTCAAACTGCGTCACGGCATAGCGCCGCCGTGAAGTCTGGCTGAGGTAAAACCCACGAAGCTTGTCGTTCAGAATTCCCGTAAAGCGGATGTGAATCTGAGCAGGACCCGAGGGAACCATGGTAGGAACCGTCAAGGTGGCTGTTTCATTTTTCGCATCCATGCTAACCGCGGCGGCTTGTTTGAAATCCGCCGAGCCGATCCATGCCTCTTTAAACTCGAGCTCCGCAGAATTCAGGACGATGGTCGTGGCAGGCTTTTGCAAATGCACCTGAATCGTCTCGTCACCCTTGAATGTGGCGCCGATAAGATCTGGCTCGAATTTCAGGTCGTAGGAGTCTGGCACGACATTTTCTGGCAGTCTCTGCGCGAGGATTACGGAACTCGCAAATAGACTCCACACAGCTATCACAGCGAGGCGCTTCATCGTCTTTTCCTTCCAATTTGCAGTGAGCATCGCCGACCTCTCACCTAAACCAGGCAAACAGACGTGTGGTAGTTCCATTGTTCGAAGATTCTTCGTCTGCTTCAGTGCTCTTGTATCTTTAGACTAGAACGCGTCGTAGAGGATAGCAGGCAATCGGCCTGATTTGCATTGGTGATTCGCTGCGCTGCACGTGTAGTCGCGGTGGTCTCAGCAGCTCAGGCAGCGGTCACCCGGCCATTCCAATTATTGGACCGCACGGTGAGTTGCTCGATTCGGTTGCGCCTCACAGCAAATCCGATGCCGGGCGCCTGGGGCACGTGAATGGTGCCCTTCGACGTGACCTCAACCTCCGGCTCGATGATATCTTCGTTCCAATACCGCTTGCTTGCTGAAACGTCTCCGGGAAGCGTGAATCCCGCGAGCGTCGACATCGCAATGTTGTGGGCCCTGCCGATACCGGTCTCCAGCATTCCACCGCACCACACCGGGATGGAGTGCGTGCGGCAGACTTGCTCGACACGCCGCGCTTCGCTATGCCCACCCACACGCCCAAGCTTGATATTGATGATCCGGCAGGCCTTCAGTTCGATGGCGGTCAGCGCATGCCGCGCATTGTTGATGCATTCATCGAGACAAATCGCGGTTTGGATTTGTGACTGAAACTTCGAATGCGCGTAGATGTCGTCCCAGCTCAACGGCTGCTCTATCATCAGCAGCTTAAATTCATCGAGCTTTCGAAGATGCGCCGCGTCCTCGAGCCGGTACGCGGAATTGGCGTCCACCGAGAGCAGAATATTTGGAAACTCTTTCCGCACGGCAGCCACGTACTCGAGATCCTTGCCTGGTTTGATCTTGAGCTTAATGCGCTGGTATCCGGAGCGCAGCTCTTCTTCCACGCGGCTCACGAGCGACTGCGGATTCTCGCGAATGCCCAGCGATACTCCACTGGCAATCTCATGCAGCGTTCCACCGAGCAGCTTTGAAAGCGGCATTCCCTTCAGATTGGCTTCGGCATCCCAAAGCGCATTTTCCACTCCGCTCTTCGCCATTTCATGTCCGCGAATGGCAGCCAGGAGCGCGGGACATTCCGAGGCAGTTGAGACGGTCTTCCCAACCAGCGAAGGGGCAACAAAATCAGAGATCACGTGCCACGCGGTATCTGTGGTTTCCGAGTTGTAGCCCGGGGTTTCGCTGGCCGTGACCTCGCCCCAGCCGCTGGCTCCGTCCGCCACGACCTCGACGAGAATAATCCTGCGGTGGTGGGAAACACCAAAGCTGGTCTCGAAAGGCGCCTTGAGCTGCATTTGCACTTCGCGCAAAGTGATGGATTCAATCTTCATAGAACTCCAAAAAGCAGTAATGCAGTTACAACGTATTTGACATTCGGTAAGGAGCTACCGCGCTCCACTGTGCCCCGCCTGCTCCGCGAACCGGGCAAGATTAGCATTACCGCAACGTTCGTTGCACTTCTCAAGACGCCAGCGTTTCTGCTGAACTATTAAGCCAAGAACACTTGGTCATGGGCCGTCCTTCACACACCTGGCGGGATTATATCTTAATGCAACATACGTTGCATTATTTTGACAAATGGACATTACTCGACTTTTTCGTTCTGACGCCAGGATTCGTCCGGCCGTTCGATGGCTTTCCCCTCACAAAACCGGTTTAATCGTGCGATTTCTGTCTACTAGCGTTAGAATTCGCGGCGAGATGGAGGCACAGGAAATGATTCGTCGCAGATCCATGGGAATTGCAATTGTAGCGGTGGGAGCGATCGTCTTGTTTGGGGCAATCGGAACGGGGGCGCAGGGAAAGCTGTCGCCGAAGTGGGAAGAATTGACGGCGGCTGATTTTCGCGCGGGCATCCAGCAATCGAAGGGAACGTGCTTGCTGCCCTTCGGCATTTTGGAAAAGCACGGACCGCATTTGCCGCTCGGAACGGACTTGCTGAACGTGCGTTACGCTTCGCTGCAAGCGGTAGCGCAGGAATATGCCGTTGTTTTTCCCGAATACTATTTTGGACAAATCTTTGAAGCGAAACACGAGCCTGGGACCGTGGCATACAGCATGGAACTGCAGCTAAAGCTGCTGCAGGAGACGACGGATGAGATGGCGCGCAACGGGTGCAAAAAAATTCTGATCGTGAATGGCCACGGCGGAAACGAACACCTGCTGCCATTGTTCGCGCAGTCGCAAATGGATAAGCCCCACGATTACGTGGTGTACGTTCTTGACGGCGAACGCAGCAAGCCTGGCGGCCCGGGCAAGAAATCCACAGGGATTGATTATCACGCCGGGGAGAACGAGAGTTCGAACACGATGGTGTCTCATCCCGATCTGGTACATCTCGACCGGGCCTCAAGCGAATCGGGCGCGGACCAGAAACGCGTGAATTTGCCGGAAGACGTGTACACCGGAATCTGGTGGTACGCGCGATTCCCGAATCACTATTCGGGCGACGGCTCGGTGGCAAGAAAAGAGCTGGGTGAATGGAACATGAAGAACTGGATCGATGCCATCGTTGAAGCCATTCGCGCGGCGAAGGCCGATGACCAAAGCCTCAAAATTCAGAACGAATTCTATGAGAAGAGCAAACACCCGCTCGATACGCGGCCTTGAGTCGATGGGAGTTGGTTCCGTAATTGCAGCGGCACTAACGGGGACGGTCGACGACTTCGAGTGAGGTTACCGGGTGGATTTCCCAGGCGGTGGCGCGCCAGTCGCGGGGACGGTTTGGGGCGGTGTTGACGGACTGAGATTCGTGCTCGGCGTCGAAGAGGAGCCAGCCGCGAACGCGGACCCAGCGGCCTTGGAGATTGTCACGGAGAGCGCGGGTGGACCAGTCATCGCCGCGCTGGTCCGCAAGGGCGCGACCGCGTGGAGTCACTTCGACAATGAAGCGACGGATTTCCGAGCTGTTCATGGGGTCGAGCACAAGTTCGATGTGGGTGTCGCGGTCGGGCGGATCTGTCGCATGGCAGTTGACGGTTTCGACGCCGCCGACCTTTACATCCCAAACATAGCCGGTGATCTCAGCGGCGTGTTGATCGTTCCAACGGCCGCGGTCATCGCCTGGTTCTAGCATGGCGGCAAGGGTTACGTCCGGGTCGAGTTGCTGCGGTTCGGGAACGGTGTAACGGTTTTTGAGAAGATTGAGCCCGCGGACGGAGGGGTTTGCTGCGTCACCTTCCATGCCGCAACCGTTGAAGGTCTCAAGAGCCGGCTGAGCGACGACGCGAGGAGCTGCGGGGCGGGGCTGAAAATACCACACTGCGGCGAGAGCAAGTGCAACGAAGAGCAGCCATGTTGTTTGATTGCGACGGGCCATCGTTTCTCTTAAGACGGAATCCAATGAGGATCGCGCGGAGAATCACCGCTTCCTGCGCGGCAACTTCGCCAGATGTCCTTCAACCTATCATGTCTTGCTGCGGGAGTAGTGGGTGAGCTTTCCGTCGACGACGACGGCTACGTATCGGCCTGAAGAGAGGATTTGCATGACTTTTGCCCCTTTGCGTGCGAGCTGCGCCCAGCGGGAATTGGTTTGACGATTTTGCTCGAGGGCGCGATAGGGGATTTCGTCGAATTCGAAATCCACCTGAGCGAGGCTGCGCTTGGCGGTGCGGCGCACAGGGTAGGTTTTGCCTCCTAACGTGACTTGCTTGGCGCAATCAACAAGGGCCTGCTGCCAGACGGCGATGAAGGCGGCGTCCAAAGCGGACGAGTGGTTTACCGCGGGCACGCAGTGGATTTTAGCGCAGTCGATCTGGAACAAGAAGGCCGAACCTTCTTGCGTGGCCGCACCGTTTCCCGTTAACAGAATCATCGGATATGGAGGGCCTCCCAATATTGACTTCACTTACAACGCAGCTACAATGATGGCTAATCTGCGACCTCCACCTTCGAAATAAAATCAACTCCTCTTCTCGCTCCGGAGGATCCAATGATCGACGAACTTTATGACCTCATCGGCGGAAGGCAAACAGTGGCAGCCGCAACTGAGGCTTTCTATCGAAGAGTTTTAGCGGACGATACACTTCGCCCCTTTTTTGCAACCACCGACATGGCGCAGCTCCGCGCGCGGCAGAGTATGTTTATCTCGATGCTGCTCGGAGGAAGAACCGTCTATACCGGCAAGGATATCGCGTCAGTGCACGCGCATGCGCGAGAACAGGGACTGAATGACGGGCATTTCGACCGCTTTCTGAACCACTTTCGTGAAGCGCTGACAGAAGTCGGCGTGCAGTCTGACAAGGCGGAGAAGGTTACGAAACTTCTGGAAGACAAACGTGGCGCGGTCCTGAACCCCCGGAGCTGATTCCGAAACTACGTTGTGGACAAGTTTGCCGCGCGGATCGATTCGTTCCCATCGCCATTCGTGAATGCTACGCGCGGCGGCCTGGCAGCCGTGTGAGCTTCTGGTGTGTCTGAGTCAGCGGTCGCGGCGGAGTTGTTCGAGCCAGCGAGTGAGGATGGAGACGGAGGCCTGTTCGACGTCAATGAATTCGAGACCCATTCCGATTTTGGGCTTAACGATGCGCACGGTGGCGAGCGCTTCGACGCTTTCATTTTTACGCTTCAAGGTGACCCGGGCGCGGGATTTGACGAGGAGCGGCTTGCTGGTGCAGACGAAGCAACCGCCAAGGGAGAGATCGGAGGTGACGCCGTCTGAGCGGACACCCGACTCGAGATCGAGGACTTCAGCGTCGGCAGCGAAGGGATAACGAATAGCGTAACGACGGTCGCGCAGACTTACTTTGTGCGACGCGCCATTGGCGGTTCGGTCGTCCATGGAAATAACGATGCCCACAATCAATTTGCCGGGGAAGTGTGTACCAGGATGAAACTGAAGATCGTTCCCCTCTAGTTATTAAGGATGCCAGAAGCGGGATCAAATAGTGGGATTGTGAGGGAAGCAAGGGCGAAAGAGGCAACAGGGTGACGTACTTCGGGCGGGTAGGCGAGATGAGTCCGAGTTATTAGTTGGTACGACAAAGAGGAGTGCTGGGAGAAAACCAAGGGAGAAAGAGGGTGCTAATCTGGAGTGGATATTCTCCTTATGCTAAATGAAACAATGCGAAGCGAAGGACTGCGGCAGAGCGACCGCGTGAGTTTCCGCATGCCCGTGGAGGCATCGTGGACCACAAGCGGTGGAGCGGCCGTTAAGCAAATTGCGGAGACGCTGCTGGTCAGCCGCAATGGAGGGGTGCTCCGCCTGGACGAAAAGCTGACAGCGGGGCAAGAGATTACACTGCGACGGATGGAAGGGGATCTGGTAAAAACGGCGCGGGCGCGAGTGATAGCGGAAATCGATCAAGAGCCGGACGGATTTCTGTACGCCTTTCACATTACGGAACCGCGAGCGGATTTCTGGGACATAGAGTTTCCTGCTCCGCACAAGGCAGAAGAAGCGCTGGCAAGGCTGCTGATGGAGTGCGGTTTCTGCCAGAGGCGCGAAGTGGTGTACTTGAATGAACTGGAGCTGAAGTCCTTCGAAGTGCGGAAATGCGTTGCGAGGCTATGCAAGCATTGCGAGACGCCGGCGATCTGGATCGAGGCGCAGTCGGAAATCAGAACGCGGGAACCGGGCGAGACCCATTCGCAGTCGGTGGAAGAGCGGGTGATTCCGCGACGAAACAGGACGCGAGTGAAAGCGCGAGTGCTGGCGTGCATCCGGAGACGGGGATTTCAGGAAGAAGTAGCGGTGTGCGAGGATTTGTCGAAGGGCGGGCTGAGTTTTCGCAGCCGGAATCAGTACGCGGAGGGGTCGCGACTGGAAGTGGCGGTGCCGTTCACGCCGGGAAGCGGCGCGATATTTGTTCCGATACGGATTGTGTTTTCACAGGCGATTCCTTCGGCGGGTTTGTACCGGCACGGAGCGGCTTACATCCGGCCGCCCATGGATTCCGCGGATTGAGCTGAGTTTTTGATTGTCCGATGTACCGCTGCAACAGTCTTTGCAACTTCCAGAGTAAAAAAGTGAAGAGTAGGCCGATGCACAGCCGGGGAACGGTATGTTGTGCGCCTATAGGATTGCAACATGCGCGGGGGTTTAGTCGACGACTGAAGCAGCGTTGCGCTCGTTACGGCGGCGACGCAAGTAGTGCATAGAAATATTGAGATAGGCCTGGCCGCACGGCGTTTCAATGGCGATGACCATGGCCTCGGTATCGGCACTGCCCGCCAGACCCTCTTCATTCATGTGAATTTCGGGAGGAAGCACTTTGAAGCGGAAGCCCTGATCGTTGAGCAGAGTAACGGAATTGCCGATGACCATGTTGGCGAGTTCGCAGACGGTTTCGCGGACAATCTGGTCGCTTTCCGGAACTGCCGAACCCGCAAGACGGCTGGCAACTTTCATGGCCACTTCCGGCGAAAGATCGAGAATGACGCGACCTTCAATGTCGCCTTTGATGGCAATGAGGGCGGCCACGCCTTTGCGGCGATAGGTTTCTTCGTCCATGGAAAGGTCAAGAATCTTGGTCGGCGCCTGGAGCGATTCGGCAAAGACGGCGTCGGCAGCGTTGATGAAGGGCTGAATCAGTTCCATTCTCATGAGCGGTGTTCTCCTGCGAAGGCGACAGGCGCGCCCGTGGCGTTGGGATCGTCACTGAGAACGTACCGGAGAATTTCGTAAAGGACTTCGGGCTTGACGGGTTTCTGCACGAAGTGCTTGGCTCCCTTCTGGAGCGCGGCCAGAATGTTTTCCTGATAGCCCACCGAGGAAACCATGACGATGCGAGCTTCGGCATGCTGGCGAACGATGCGCTCGACGGCCTCAATGCCTTCCATCTGCGGCATGGTGATGTCCATGAGCACGATGTCCGGCTTGGTGCGATTGAACTCCGCGATGGCGGTGAGGCCATCGCCGGCTTCTCCGGCGACTTCGCCGCCAAACATCTCAATCATCTTGATGATGTTCTTGCGAGCGAATACAGAGTCGTCCACCACGAGGTAGCGAACGGGTTGATTGTCCTTGCGTAACAGAGCGGCGAATTGTTGCATGGCCTTCTCCTTCTCCCGGCACGGTGTTAAGTGCGATGGGAAGAAACGGGTGTCCTTTCCGATTTCTCGTTCTTGTCGTTCTTAGAGTTCTTGTCGAATTTTTCCGCGCCGGCACGATCTCCGCCATAGTTTTGAACCAGGAAGGCGGGCAAGGCATCCAGCGGAACCACTTTGTTTGCGTAACCTTTGGAAATAGCGGCGCGGGGCATGCCGCTGACCACACAGGTGTCTTCGCTCTGCGCGATGGTCATGCCTCCGGCAGCCTTAAGCGCGCCCAGACCTTCCGCGCCATCTTCACCCATGCCGGTCATTAGCAGGCCGACAGCGGTGAGGCCGAATTGCTGGGCGACGGAGTGAAACAGAACGTCGGCCGAGGGGCGGTGGCCATTGATGGGAGGGCCATCGGATAGAACGGCCAAGTCACCGCGAGGCATGCGGCGAACGGTGATGTGACGATTGCCCGGACAGATGAGTACGCGGCCAGCAGCGAGAAGATCACCGGAGCGTGCTTCCTGAACGTCGAGCGCGCAGCATTCGTCGAGACGCTTGGCTAGCATCTCGGTGAAGCCCTCGGGCATGTGCTGAACCACAATAAAGCTGGCTGGAAAATCCTCGGGAATCTGTGAGAGCAGGTATTGGAGAGCGTTGGGGCCGCCAGTCGAGACGCCAATGGCGATAATGCGAGTCGGAGGAAGGGCCGACCGGGACGATTTCTTTTTCTTGCCGCGAGGCGGATCATCGGAAACGACGACGGCGGGTAATTTACGGCCTGCGGCCCGCTTCGCAACTTTGATCTTTTCGATGAGCAGATCGGAAATGGAATCGAGATGGCCAGCGGCGGCCTCTTGAGGCTTGGCGACAAAGTCGATGGCGCCAAAAGCGAGCGCCTTAAGAGTGGCGTAGGCACCTTCCTTGGAGTGGGTGCTAAAAAGAACGACGGGCATGGGAGCACGGCGCATGATCAGGCGGAGAGTTTCCATGCCGTCCATGCGCGGCATTTCCAGATCGAGGGTGACAACGTCGGGGCGCAGCTCCTCGATTTTTTTCAGAGCGAAAGCGCCGTCCATTGCGGTGCCCACGACTTCGATGGAAGGATCGCGGGCGAGCATAGCGGGAATCAGCTTCCGCATCAGAGCGGAATCATCAACGACAAGAACGCGGATGCGGCCGCTCTCGCTCATGCGATCGCTCCAAGCGGTGCAACGCGAGAAAGGCGCGAGAGGATGGCAGGCACGCTGAGAATGAGGACGACCGTGCCGTCACCAAGAATGGAAGCCCCGCTGACCAGGTCGCTCGAGACGATGTCGCTCGGAAGCGCTTTGATGACCAGCTCTTCTTCTCCAACCATGCTGTCCACGACAAGCCCAAAACGTTTTTCCGCGGAACCGATCACAATGACGAAGTGTTTCTGTTTCGCGGGCTCGCTTTCTATAGCGCGAAGGCGGCTAAGATGTTCGAGACGAACGAGAGTGAGAATCTGGTTGCGCAAGCGCAGAACTTCGCGCTGGTCCACGCGATGGATTTCCTGTTCCTGGATGCGCGATATCTCAACGACAGAGGAGAGCGGGACAGCAAAAAGGCGGCCACCCACACGAAACAGCAATGCCTGAATGCTCGCAAGGGTCAAGGGCGCGCGAAGTTGGAAGGTCGTGCCGCGGCCTTTTTGCGTGGAGATTTGTACGGTGCCTTTCAACTTGTCCAGGACACTGCGCACCACATCCATGCCAACGCCCCGGCCGGAGACTTCGGTGATCTCGGAGGCGGTGCTGAAACCCGACTCGAAAATAAGATTGAGCGCTTCCTGGCCGGTGAGGCGAGCGGCTTCCTCAGGCTTGATGATTCCCTGCTTGACGGCTTGTTGGCGGACGTGCTCAGGATCCATACCTCGCCCGTCATCGCGCACTTCAATGACGACTTGTGTTCCTTGATGAAAGGCATTGAGATAAACGGTGCCGCGCGCGGGCTTGCCGGCAGTGAGCCGTTCATCGGCAGGCTCGATGCCATGGTCGACGGCGTTACGCACGAGGTGCATCAGGGGTTCGCCGAGCGCGTCCAGGATGCTTTTGTCGAGATCGGTGTGCTGTCCCGAGAGGTCCAGAGCGACGTCTTTGCCACACTGTTTGGCAACGTCTCGAACAACGCGGGGAAAGCGGCGGAAAAGCTGTTCAACAGGCACCATGCGGATTTTCAGGACGCATTTGTGAAGTTCGTCGAGCACACGGGATTGAAATCCGAGCGCCTCAGCGAGCTTGGCGCGCAGGGGGTCACGCGCATGGCGCTGGTCAAATTCGGTAAGCGCGCGATGGAGCATGGACTTGCCGATGATCAATTCGCCGACAAGATTCATGACAGCATCGATGCGATTGGCGTCGACGCGGAGAGTGCTTTCGACAACGGCGGCAACAGCGGCGCTCGCAGTGCCTGTTTTGACGAACTCGCCGGAATCGGGCTGGTCGGAAGTACTGGCGCCAGCCTGGGCTGCCTGCGCTTCCAATAGGTCACCGAGAAGTTCATGCTCCGGCGATTCCACGGTCGAAGCGCGTTCGATGCGAACATCGCAGACGATGGAAGGGATGCAGCAACGTTTCTTAATCGTATCTTCGGGCTGGACGCTAGCCAGAGCAGCCTCGACGATTTCGACGTTGGCGGCGGCGAGATTGTCCTCCGGGCGAAGGGCGATCAACGTACCGCAACCGTGAAGCACGTTGCGAATGAGCTGAAAAGCAGCGGCACGCATGAGACTTTCCGGATCGACACGCAAAGCGACGTTGTAAACGGTTTCGCCGCGATGGACGGCCTCTGAGATCATGAGGTGCTCGTACTCCGTCCATGCGAAAGTCGCGGGCACGCTCACGGAGGCTTGCGGTATCTCGGCAGGCGTGGCGGCATCCACGCGCAGTCCCTGAATCAAACCGTGGAGAGCTTCGAGCGGCGGCTGATTCTTCCCGCGCTGGTAGGCGGCGAGCATGGCGGCGAAAGAATCGGCCGCAGCGAGAACGAGGTCGGAGAATCGAGAACCATGTTTCTGAGCAACCTGAGGCGTGAGGACGTCCTCGAGCTCATGAGCGAGCAAACTGAGCTTGTGGAAGCCGCACGCAGCGGAATCTCCCTTGAGCGTGTGAACGGCGCGGCGAACGCGCCGAATAACCTCTTCGTCCGCGGGATGCGCCTCGAGCTCCAGCCCGGCTTCGTTCAGCGATTGCAGCAGCTCGTTCGCGCTCTCAAAGAATATGGCGCGAAGCTCCGGGTTGCGATCCTCGGGAGGCTTGCTCAAGAGTTGGCCTCCACACGTTGATAAGCAGTGCCGTTGTTTTCATGCACCATGCGGAACTTCTTGCTCAGGCCGAAGAGGCTCTCCGCATGCCCCACAAAAAGATAGCCGCCGGGATTCAAGCAGTGCCAAAACTTCTCGATGAGGCGCTTCTGCTCCGCTTCATCGAAGTAGATCATGACGTTGCGGCAAAGAATGATGTCGTTGCGGCGCGGGAGGAATTCGGTCTTGAGATTGTGGAAATCGAATTGGACCAATTGCTTGAGCAGCGGCTTGATGGCGTATTTGTCGCCGGACTTTTCAAAATAGCGCAGCCGGCAGGTGTAATCCACGGGCTCCATCTGTTGCTCGGTGTAAACGCCCTCCTGACCGACGCGAAGACTGGCGTAGCTGATATCGGAAGCCACAATTTCAAGCTTCCACGGCGGAGGAATCAGTGGTTTGGGAGACGGCATTTCGAAAGGAAGCGGATTGCGAAGGTAGTAGTAAGCGAGCGCGTCGCAGATCAAAATAGCGACGGAGTAAGGTTCCTGACCGCTAGAACAACCTGCGCTCCACACACGAAGATTCCAATCGCGGCGTTCCTGCTTCTTGTGGAGCAGATCCTCTAAAACACGTTTTTGCAAGAGATCGAGCTGCGGCTTGTTGCGAAAGAAACTTGTTTCGTTGACAGTGAGATTTTCAAGGAGCAGGGCGAGTTCGGCTCTTCCTTCGCGGCTGGTGAGCAAACGGTAGTAGCTGTAGAAGGAATCAAGCTGACAGACCTTTAGCCGGCGCTGAAGACGGTCCTTGAGAAAATGCGAGCGGCGTTCGTCGAAAAACATGCCGCACTCCTGATAGACAAGCGTCTGCAGAAGCTTGAGTTCAGGTTCAGTGAGCTGGATTTGGGCAGTTATAGTTCCCATGAAATGAGCGGCGATCCGGCAGTTCGGCCAACCCCGAAGCAATCAGGGAGAGCGCTACTTTGCATTGGCGACGGTATCGGCGGCCTCCTCGAGTCGTTTGAGCTCCGGCCGGTGCAAGAGCTTGGAAATGTCGAGCAAGATGATTAGGCGGCCGGCTAACTTGCCAACTCCGGTGACATACCCGGACTGGCCATCGGCGAAGAGCGAGCCAGGAGCATCGATTTCCGAAGGCGGGATTTTGAGGACTTCGGACGCAGAGTTGACAATCAAGCCGAGCAGCTTGTTCTCCAGCTCGACAACCAAGATGCGATTTTTTTTGTCCGGCCGAATCTCCGTGTGGCCAAAGCGCTTGCGAAGATCCATCACGGGAATAATCTTTCCGCGCAGATTAATAACGCCCTCGATCGTATCGGGCGCGCTGGGAACGGAGGTGATTTCGGGGACGCGGACAATCTCGCGCACGGCACCGATACGAACGCCGTACGTTTCATTTCCGATGCGGAACCCGACAATTTGCAAATCCTTTTCCATCAAGCGATCTCCGCTTCCTTAGGAATGCGAGAGCTCGGCGTATTCGAGCTCACGTTCGCGCCCGGAAGTGTGCTGCCCGCGACGGGAGGAGGCAGGCGGCTCTGGGTGGCGGCCACGGACTTGCGTGGAGCGTTCCAAAACAAAACGATCCATGCTGTCGAGTAAATTGCGGGAAAGTTTGAGCATCTGTTCGGCGGCAGCGGACAGCTCGGTGGAGCTGGAGGCAGACTGCTGGACCAGTTCGCGCATTTTGTCCATGGCGCGGACGACGGCTTGCGCTCCGGAGGCTTGCTCTTCGACAGCCGAGCTGATTTCCTGGGTGATTTCGGTCAGGCGGCTGGTTGCCTTTGCGATTTGCGAGGAACCTACGGACTGTTCGTTCGTGGCCGCGCCGATTTCCTGAGAAAACTTGTAGACTTCCGTCACGACGTTGGAGATTTTGTGGAGAGCGGTTCCGAGCTCGTTGCCAAGACTCAAGCCTTCCTCAACAATGCGCGTGCTGCGCTCCATGTTTTCGACAGCTTGGCGCGCTTCACGCTGGATGCTTTGAATGAGTTCGGCGATTTCCTTGGTGGATTGTGTGGATTTTTCCGCGAGTTTGCGAACTTCGTCCGCGACGACGGCAAAACCCAAGCCGTGCTCGCCCGCACGAGCCGCTTCGATGGCGGCGTTCAAGGCGAGAAGGTTGGTCTGCTCCGCCAAGTCATCGATCACTTCAATGATTTTGCCGATGTCATCGGCGCGATGTCCGAGAATGTTGATGATTTCCGCGGAGGATTGGATGGCTTTGTTCGTTCGGTTTAACCCATCTGTGGCTTTTTCCATGGTCTGGATGCCGGTGACGACCTCTTCGCGAGAACGATTGGCGATGTCGAGAAGCACCTTTGCGGTGTCCGCGACACGCTGAATCGAGGTGACCATCTGGTCGATGGAAGCCGCGGTTTCAGCCACGCTGGAGGCCTGGACCTGCGTGTTCTTCACGACGTTTTGCACGTTGATGCTCATCTCATGCATCGTGCTGGTGACTTCTTCAATGGCGGAGGAAGCCTGGACGCTCACTTTCGCGGATTCGTCCGCCGCTCCGGCAACCTGGTTGGAACCGGCAGAGACTTGACCTGCAGAATCGCGCGTGGTGCGGACAAGCTCCTGTAGACCGTGCGACATGCGAAGGAAGGCGTTGCCAAGCGTGTCGCGCTTGGAGCGTGGGACAACTTCAACGGTCAGGTCGCCTTCGGCGACCGACATGGCGACGCTGGCCATTTCCTTCAAATAGGCGACCATATTGTTAAAGGTAGTCGCCAACGCGCCGATTTCATCGTTGCGGTGAATGTCGATGTTCTGATCAAGGTCGCCGGAATCGCCAATTTCGCGGGCGACAGTGATGAGGTGAGTGAGCGGTTCGCTGATGGATTTTGCGGTTTTGTAAGCTGCGCCGATTCCGACCAGCAGAGCGACGAATGTGCCAAAGATGGTGAAGCCAAAGCTGACGAAACTCGCGCGATCGGCTGACTTGGAGGTTTCATCGAGGGATTTGGTGATGTCCGCGCTGGTCTGGTCCAGAACGACAGATGACTTTGTGAGCCAGGAAG
>CAVUYT010000011.1:0-337150 GCA_963745805.1 uncultured Acidobacteriota bacterium | reverse complement strand
GTTCAGCAGGCGCAGTTGGTTCAGGAGCGCCGACGATCGGCGACGTGGCGACCGCCGGTGCTGGCGAGTTCAGCGGCGCAGGTGCGGCCGACCGTTCGCGTTTCGAGGAACGCTTGGTGCCTGTGCGCGGATCCTCGATCACCTGGCGGTAAAAGCGCCGCACGGTATCCGCTGCGACTTCAATGCCGGCCATCGCGAGAATTTCGCGGATCATGACGAACGACGCACCTTTTCGCCTCAGTTCAGCGATGCCGTCGCGGTGCGGCAGCAGCGCTGCGAATCGCTTAGGCGGGACGTCAGCGAAGTTGCGGACCGCTTCAGCGAAGCGCTGCGTTCGCTCTTCCGTGGCGGCTGCGTCGCTCACAATGCGCCTCCTCCGCGGGCGCTGCAGCATCCGGCTCCAAACGGAGTTCGGGGTGGGGCGTCCAATCTAGGGCCCACGTTCCTTCCGTGGGCAAAAGCATTCACACAGCGTCTCGTCGCTGTGTCGAAGGGTTCGCGTGAAACTCATGCGCTGTTGATCGCAGAGTTTGGAAGTGAGCTGGCTCTCGCGCCGGAGCAACGTTCTCTCGGCAAGACGCTACGTCTTCAGCGCATGCTCTCGCCGCAGACGCAGACGAACTTGAAGCACGCGAAGTCCTATTTCGAGGAACACCTCGCGGTCGGTGATTACTACGTCGAGGCAGAGCGCGTCGTTGGAGAGTGGATCGGCGAAGGCGCGGCGATGCTTGACCTCAATGGCGTCGTTGCGCAAAGGGATTTCGTCGCACTTTGCGAAAACACTCATCCGCGAACGGGCACGCGGCTAACGCAGCGGCTCAAGACAACGCGGACAGTGGACGGCGGAACGGACGACGAACATCAGGCTGCGAACCGCCGCGTCCTTTACGATTTCACATTCTCTCCGCCGAAGTCAGCTTCAATCGCCGCCCTTGTCAGCGGTGATGCGCGCGTCGTCGAGGCGCATCGGACGGCTGTGAAGATTGCGGTGCGCGAACTCGAGGTGCTTGCAGCCACGCGTGTCCGCCAAGCCGGACAAAACGTGGACCGCATGACTGGCAACATCGTCGCCGCGCTGTTCGAACACGAGCACTCCCGCGCACTCGATCCGCATCTGCACACGCACTGCATTATCTTTAACGCGACTCGCGATGTGGACGAAGAGCGCTGGAAGGCAGTGCAGAACTACCAGATGCTCGCCGCGCAGAAATACGTCGAGAACGTGTATTACCACGAGCTTACGCGTGCGTTGCGCAGGTGCGGCTACACGATCGAGAATTCCGCGCGTGGCGACTTTCGTGTGGTCGGAATTGCTCCCGAGCTTGCGGAACGATTCTCGAAGCGGCATCGGCAGATTGATGAGCAGACTCGCCAGTTCCTTCGCGAACATCCCGAGAAGAGCAGCGGTAATATCAACGACGTTCGCGAGCGCCTGGCGCATCGACTTCGCTCACGCAAAATGAGCGACCTGCCGCACGAGCGGCTTCGGGCGCTGTGGCAAAGCCAGCTCACGCCCGCAGATGAGCCGTCGCTGTATGTGCCCTCCGCTTCGGGTGAACCGGAGCCTGTTTCGGCGTCGGCGGCAGTCGATTGGGCGGAAGAACATCTCTTCGATCGACGCTCTGTGGTGCGCGAGCATGATCTCTGGCGTCACGCGCTGGAGCTCGCGCGCGGTTCGACGTTGTCGCTCGAGGGCCTCAAGCGCGAAACAGCGGCGCGGGACTATCTCCGCCAAGACGGAAAACTGACTCGGAAGGACGTGCTCGCGCGCGAGTGGAGGATTGTGCAAATGGCGAAGCATGGAGCCGGACAGTTCGGAGCGTTGGTATCTCGGTACCGCTTTCCACGCAGCAGTTAGCCAATGATCAGCAACGCGCGTGTGAGCAGATCCTCGCATCACGTGATTTCGTAACGCTCTTCCGCGGCGGCGCGGGAACGGGCAAGAGTTACGTTCTGCGCAGCGTGCAGGGAGCTATCAAGGGCCAGAGGATCGCAAGCAATACCAAAGGAGGGGCGTAGAAAAAGAGGAAGACGGCAACGCCCAAGCCGAGTGAGCAGATGGAAATGCTTGCTGTTCGGCTGGTCATGGAACCGCAAACGAATTTACAATAATCAGCAAGCTAGTGGCAGCTACAACCGCCGCCGCAGCAGCCTCCACCACCGCTTGACGAACTACCAGAAGGAGCTGAGGAGCCTCCGGAGCCGGCCGTGGCGAAGACGGAGAGCTGGATGGTGGCTTTTTTGCTGGCGCACTTGGGGCAGGAGATTTCCTGCTGCTTGTTGATGACGATTTTTTCGAAGTGGGTTTCGCAATCGTCGCAAACATATTCGTAGATGGGCATTTGGCTACTCCGCTGGATTCCCTTTCATTATAGCAGGAGCGTCGCAAGGTGGAGAGCGAGGACGGGGCGCGAGCGGGTCAGCTCATGTACATGCCGCCGTTGGGGTTGATGGTTTGGCCGGTGATGAAGGAGCTTTGGGCCAACATGACTGCAATGCGGCCGACTTCGTCTACGGAGCCGGTGGTGCCCACTGGGATGCGGCTGGCGATGTCTTTGGGGAGGCCGGCGATCATGTCAGTTTCGATGAGCGCGGGGGCGATGGCGTTGGCGGTGATGCCTTCTTTGGCGAATTGCGAGGCGTAGGAGCGCGTTAGTCCGAGGATGCCTGCTTTAGTGGCGGCGTAGTGCGGCCCGATGACGCCGCCATATTGGGCGGCGACGGAGGAGAGGTTGATGATGCGGCCCCAGCGGGCGGCGCGCATGGCGGGGAGGACGCGTTGGGTGACGAGAAAAACGGAGGTGAGGTTTACGCGGAGAAATTCGTTCCAGATTTCTTCGGTGACTTGATCGACGGGGAGAATCTTGGCGATACCGGCGTTGTTGACGAGAATGCCGACGGAGCCTAATTCGTTTTCCGTGGTTTTGACCAAGCGCTCGACATCTGCGGAGATCGAAACGTCGGCCTGGATGGCGACGCACCTGCGGCCTGCGGCGCGAATTGATTTGCAGACGGCATCGGCGGCATCGGCCTGGACACGGTAATTGACGGCGACATCAGCTCCAGCATCCGCTAGCGCCATGGCGATGGCTTTGCCGATGCCGCGGCTTGCGCCGGTGACTAGAGCAACGCGTCCGGAAAGTGTGCTCATGGGAGATCCCTCTTAAAATGCGTCTGGCTCCGGATAAACCGGAGCCAGACAGTATCTGCGGAGTTGGCAGGATGCCGTTAGATTGAATTAGTCGCCGGCTACGGCTTCGGCGGCTTTCTCGGAGTTCGTCGGTGCGGTGGCGCCGTTGCCATTACCATTCGAATGGCCATTGCCGTTGCTGCCGTTACCTGCGGCTGGGGCAATGCTGACCGGCTTGCCGGCGTTGGCGAAATTGGCGGGAGTGGCTTTGGCGATGTCTGACACCGTGCCGATTTGAACGACCGTCGGCTGGGGCTTTTTGAGAACGAGTTCTTCGTAGATGGCGCGGACTTTGGCTTGTTCCTCGAAGGCCTTCTTGCGGCGGGCGCGATCTTCTTCCGCGGCGGTTTGCGGAATGTCGTGTTCGAGGTGGCGGACACGAGCGGCGTCATCGGAGTCAATCTTCAGTGAGTGTTCAAAGCTCTGGAGATTGACGCTCTTGCCCTTGGCATAGATTTCGTGCTTGCCGTGATTCTTGTACCACTCGGCGACCGTCGCGTTCTTGTGCATGTTCTCGATGATCTGGCGCCAGCCTACGCCCGTGTTGTAGGCGCAGAAGGAGATTTCGCCTTGCTGCGTGGCGTACGGGATGATGCACATTTCGGTGCGGCGGAAGTCATAGTTGAAAAGATCCTGGAACCACATGCCGGCGATGAACAGGAAGTTCCAAGGATCCTGGCGGCGCTTCATAGCGTCGTCGATCTTGCGATCCGGAGAAGTGCGGCCGTACTTGACGCTGGCTTTCTTGGTGAGCGCCCAGGTCTTGTCAAACTTCTTGAAGAGAGCGCTAAGAGTAAGACCCTTGGGTCCTTGGAAGGGGTGGTAGTTCTTCAGAAGGGCCATGGCCATCATGAAGTTGGAGAAATTCTTGCCGCGAGCCGCGTCGGTGATGGCGGTGACGTCCTTGGTGAGCTGGACGGCATCCAGGAAACGCGGAACAGGCGCCCATTCCTTGGTCTCTTTGTTGATCATCAAAGCGGTGCCGACGCCGCAATTGGGGTGGCAGCCGCAGGAGAGCGAACCCCATTGGGACTCGTTGCCCTTGACCATGTCCGCAAAACCAGCAAAGGTGCTGACGAAAGAGATGGGGAACCAGTCGCGCGTGGGCTCGACCTTGCCGACCTGAGCGCTGACATCCTTGGCAAGGTGCGACAAGGTGTAGCGCTGGCGGAGACGGCGCTCGGGAGTGATGTCTTCGTCGCGGCCAGTGAAAGAAACTGGCTGGAAGCTGACGAAGGCGATCTTCTTGGGGTTTTCCATCGCGAACTTGACGACGGAGCCGACCTGGTCGTTGTTCACATTGTTGACGATGGTGACGACGAGGACGATTTCGATACCCGCTTCGTGCATGTTCTCGATGGCGCGGAGCTTCACGTCAAAGAGGTTGCCGATCTGGCGATGGCTGTTGGCGTCGTTGCCGATGCCGTCGAATTGCAGGTAGGCGTAACGCATGCCTGCGTCGAAAGCCTTCTTGCAGAATTCCTTGCTCTTGGCGAACTCGATGCCATTGGTGGCGGCCTGCACGCTGTTGTAACCGATCTTGCGGGCATAGGCGACGGCGTCGAGGAAGAGCGGGCTCATGGTGGGCTCACCGCCGGAGAACTGCACGGACATCTGGCGGCGCGGCTTGATCTTGAGCGCGTTGTCCAGGATTTCCTTAACTTCTTCCCAGCCGAGTTCGTGGACGTAGCCGACCTGATTGGCGTCCATGAAACAGGGGTCGCACATCATGTTGCAGCGGTTCGTGAGGTCGACGGTGAGAACGGAGCCGCGGCCGTAGCGAACGGTCGAAGAGCCGTGCTTGTGAAGATCTTCGTCGTTGTGCGCGGGAATGTCGCGGCCAGGGAACTGCTTTTCGATCCAGTCGAGGAACTTGGCATCGATGGCCATCATGTCTTCATAGTGGCCGTGGATGGGGCAATCCTTGATCATCCAAATCTGATTGTCGCGCTCGATAATCTGCGCTTTGATTTCGCCGACCTTCTCGTGCATCAGATCGCGCCAGTCTTTCTTGCCGGCGATGATCGCTTCACGCGCCTCTTTGACGCATGCAGGGCACAAGGAATCGGTCTGCCGCGGGAAGCCAAGCGTGGGCTTGGTCTTTTCCCAGGACTTGAGCAGCGGCTTGTCGGACCACTGCGGCGTGACGGAGGGATTCGGATTCCGTTTGTTGAAATACTGAATGCTGTTAAAAGTGACCGCGGCTGTCTTGCACAGCGCCCAGTCGAACGTTCTCAGGATCTGCGTCCCTACACGATTCGGCATAAAACTCTACCCTCGCTTTCAAAAGATGAAGCCCCACTACTGACCAATTTGGATGAAAACTGAGCCCTTTACAGCCCCCCGGCTCGACTTACCGTACCATTTCCCATGGGTACGTCCAATAAGTCTTTGTACGCCTATAGTTTGACGGTAAAGGGAGGAGGATGCCAGAAAGAAGCGGTGAACGGTCATAATTGGGGGTTGAACGGTCGCCAGGAGCAGCGAACGGCATTCCAGGGGGGCGGGAATGGGGGTTACTTCTAGGGCGAATGGGCCATAAGTTTGCAACTTTCGGGAACAGAAGTGTTTCGATTAGGAAATTCCGCGCGCTTCGGGGTCTACTCGTTCAGGGTGGGACGAATAACGGCGATCACAAAATGCGCGAAGTGCGACGCGCCTTCATCGAGCTGCAGCCAACGTACAACACAGTGATCGGCGAGATATTTTGTCACCCGCGATTCGGGTATGCCGAGGTGTTCGGCGAGTTGAGGCTTGATGGAATCCACGCCACGGCGGCTCGAGCCGCCGCGCAAGAGATTTCCAACCGCGATGCGCAGAGTCTGGCAGGCTTCGACATAGTAATAGCTGGTGAGATCGGAATCGGTGAGCACGAAAACACCGGGGCCGACGGGAGCGTGATCGGCTTCGCTAAGTTTCACCGGCGGGCAGGTCAGCAGGCGGCGAAGCTGCATTTCGAGAAGGGACAATCTGGAGGATAGACCGGGATCGCCGGAACGACCACGCAAGCCCGCCCCACCGGGCTCGCCGATCGGCTCGACGGGGAGGGCTGGGATGGCGCGAGTATCCGGGGTTCGCGGTGGCTTCGGCTCGGCTGGTTCGTCGAAGACTCTCGAAGGCAAACCCTTGACGGGCGTTGCGGGCACCGAGGCACGGGCAGATGAAATTGCTGCCGCACCTTTCGGAACTGCACTCTTCCGACGGTTTCGGCCGCCTCTACGTCCACGACGTCGGCGCTTTATATCTGATGGTTCGGCGGATTCTCCCACCGGTTTCGCGGAGGCCTCTTCGGGTTCGGAGTCCATCGAAGTTGATGATGCTTCAGCCGAAGCGCTACTCTCCGCTTGGAAGGGCGCCGGCTCGTAAGGGGTGGCAGGAGGCGGGGTCAACTGAAAATCGCTGGAAGATTGAGATGGATCCGCCGGGGCAGCCTCCGCGCCTAGTCTGACGGCTGCCTCTTGCGCTTTTGTTTTCCAATCGGCTCTGCGAAAACGATCGGCAGCGGCGAGATACCATTTGGCGGCTTCCAAATTTTGACCTGAGGTTTCAAAATAGCGGGCCAGCTCAAACGCAACCATCGCATCGCGAGTTTTCTCAAACAAATTGGAGAGCTGCCCGACAGGGTCCTTGCCGGTGCGGGCCCGACGAATCCGGGCGGTGATCTGTTTCCAGTCAGCCATGTGTTGACATGCATTGTAGCAGTGGACGGACGCTACAGCCAGAGGAGACGAGCCGTCTGAAACATGTTTCTATTTGCACACATGGAGATTCCTCATTGACGCGAAGATAGGCTGTGAGTATTCTTCAAACAGCCCTCTTGGAGGCGTTAATGGCGCGTTGGCGCGAAATTGTTGCCGCGTTCTTGGCAACTTGTCTACTCATGTCTCCGGTCTGGGGGGCTTCCGCCGGAGTTTTGGGCACTGTCGTAGCGTCGGACCGTGCAAGTGTCGGCGGCACAGGGGCAGCCGTTGGGACGACGGTTTTTGCTGGCGATAAGCTGAGCACGGCGGAAGCGGGCAGCGTGCAGCTGCGCACCGGGTCCGCGCGATTTCAACTTGGCGAGTCTTCTATAGCCACTGTTAGCGATGAAGGCGGGATGCCCCAGGCAGTCCTACTTCGTGGATCGGCCACCTTCTCGACGGCCAACGCAAAGGCGTTTGCGCTGAACGCGTCAACGGCCGTGATAAGACCAAAGAACGACGAACCTACGATTGGGCAAGTGACGATTCTGGGCGAGAAACAATTGCTGGTGAAATGTACGCGAGGCGCGCTGACGATCACGGTTGGTGACGATTCGCGGGTAATACCGGAAGGCAGCGCGTACCGCATTGTTCTGGATCCGGCTGCGAATGAGGAAGCCCAGGGGCAACCTCCGGCGCAAGGTGCGGGCTCCAAGGGATCTGGCAGACCGCCGCTGATGGCGGCGAAAAGCAAATTTGTTTGGTACGCCGTCGGTGCGGTGGCAATCGTGACCTTCCTGGCGGTTCAAGAGGCGCTGGAAAGTCCTGACCGGCCGTAACCTTGCAGTCTGCTAGGCTCAAATCGTTGCGATAACTTCCATTTCAACCAGGGCGTCTTTTGGCAAACGCGCGACCTCGACGGTCGAACGCGCCGGGGGCGCAGCGGAAAAATAGCGCGCGTATATTTCGTTCATTACGGCGAAGTCGCTCATATTCTTCAGAAACACCGTGGTCTTGACCACGTGGCTAAGTTTGCTTCCCGCCGCCTCTACAATTCCCTTCACGTTCTCGAGCGTGCGTTCTGTTTGTTCGCGAATATCTCCGGGGACAAATTCGTTCGTTTTCGGATCTATGGAAACTTGTCCGGAAACGAAAAGAAGTCCGTTGACCTTGATGGCCTGGGAATACGGGCCGATCGGTTTTGGACCGCGATCCGACAGAACAATTTCTCTCATGGCATGGTCTCCTTAGGATTGATAGCAGTAGAAACGGAAGAATCTTCGTAACGCGCGCGAAAATCATCGGGAATCCCGGGGCGCTTCATCCATAGACGCTCGAATTCGGCGACGTTCTGATGGGTCTCCTGTTCAAACGCGGCGATCAAATCGCTGAGATTGAAGCCGCGTCCCTGACGAGCGGAAAGCATATGGTCGATTGCGTTGCGGAAGGCATCGCGTCCATAGCGATCCTGAAGAGCAAAGAAGAAAAGGAAACTCTTTGCGCGCAGGACATCTTCATCTTGCGTTTTAGTTGCAACTGCGCTCTTGGGAATCTTACGCAATGCGCGGCGGATCGTCTCAGCGCGAGATGCAGGTCCGTCAATGGCTTCCTGCCCCAGTGCGGAGGCGAATGCAGGGAGCGCCGAAAGTGGAGGCTGCTGCTCGTAGAAGCCGGGATTCTGGCCGTACCCCAGCCAACTGGCCGCCAGCGAGGGTGCGAGAGCGGCCAACTTTGGCGCACCTCCGCCAGATTGAATCATCAAGGTATCAAATGAGGCTAGTTCGGAGGAGACGGTTCCGGGCTCCGCGCCCAAGAAATTGGAGTAAGAGGATGCCGAGGCGGTAAAACAACCGGAGATCACGGGGCATTCCACAAGCCAAAGCGGCTGCGCACTGGGACTGCGGGTGCCGAATGTCGCGTCGTAAGCCTGGATGGTGCGGACGAGCGCATCCGCTGATTGGTGGAAGCTCGAAGCTTCCTCTTGCGCGCGCGTCCAGAGAAAAACTTTGGACGCCCCGGCCTCGAGAGGAGTTTCCTTGTATAGCCCTGCTACGACGAACGGATAGCGATCTTCGGGACGCTGAACGGCGACCACGGAGATTTCGCGGCCTTTGCGAGACGTTTTTGCGGAGCGGCCGCTGGTGTGCACGAGAAAACCATCGGGCACCTGCACCAGCAAGCGCCACTCATTGGGAGGAACTCCGCCGGTGCCAAACAAGCCCTGGGTAGGAAGCAGCTCCGGCGCCCAACTTGCAGAAGGCAAGAAAAACGCATCGGGAGCAAAACTGAAGCCGGTGTCGCCCGGGGCAGTAGACTGGAATTCAGCGGAAAGATGAAGAGTGTGGCGCTCCTTGACGTTCCACGGATGGGGAAGCGCGAGAAGAGTATTCCGGGGATTTGCGGGAACGTTCTGCTCGGCGAGAGATGCGCCGTCCCAGGCGGCTTGCGACCCGGCAATGCGAAAGCGGCGGCGTCCGGACAAGCGTAATTCGAGGGAAGAAAGCGGTTGAATGCCCGTGTTACGCAGATGGAACTCCGCGTCGACATGAATTCGTGGATCAGGCCCTGGTTCGAAGCGGACGCGGAATTCCTGACTCTCGATGGTGTAGCCGGGCCCCGTCGCAGCGGCGCAAGAAGAAAGCCAAATTCCAACGGCAGCGAAAAATAGAAAGAAAAGCGGGCGGATTTGAGAACGTGCCAGCAAAGCGATTCGATTGTAGCGAGGGATATCCGAAGAAGCAAAAGTGAAGAGCGTGGTCAGGGGCGCTTGCGAAGCGGGGGCATCAGCGCGGTCTGCGGCCGTGGACGCGGACGAAGGAAGTGTTCGCGTGATTGCGGGCGGCTTCGCGGGCGCGAACTTCTTTTTTAGCCTGCTCGTCGGTCATTCCGGCTTTGATGCGTTCGAGAATCTGTTTTTCCGTCAAGCCGGTGTTCTTGAGTCCTGAAATTTCGGCGCTGGCCATGACCGGCTGGCCGTTCAGGTGGCGGCGAAGCACGAGTTGCACTGTCGAATCGGACAGGCCGATAAGCTTCAGCATGACGGCATCCAGACTGATGGTATCAAGCTGGTCGGCGTGGGCGATCTCCAGAATTTGAACGTCACTGAATCCGGCGCCGGCCAAGTTCGCGGCGGAATCGCCGCTTGTGAAGATATGCTTGCGCTCATGGGCGGCGGTGACCAGCTCGACGCTAGTGTCGTCGCTGATCCCGGCGTGTTTCAACTTGACGACCTGAGCGACCTCCTGGTCCGAAATGGCGAGCCCTTTAAGCTGCTCAATATTGCTGGACCACATCCCCGCTTGGTCCAGCGGACGGAAGTCCGTGAGGGGGTGCTGGTTACAACCTACCGCCAGGAGGACACACGCACCGAGAAGCACTCGTTGGTACCACATACTTCCATTCTAGGGGAGGCAAGGCGGGATGCGGGGAAGTGTGCTTGGGTGATACCCGGCAGAAAGTACAGGTGGGCCGCGCACATTGGGCTTATTTTGGTTACTTGCAGATGGCTCTCAGATATGAGGACGGTTTTCGTTTGCCGGAAATCGCAATGATTCGCGGCAAGAGAGTGCAAGCAGAAAACTAAAGCTGGTACACGCGCTCGACTCCAAAGACGCCGGTAATTTTCCGGATATTGACGAGGATGGTCTCGAGCTGGCGGCGGTCGACGATTTCGAGGCTGGCTTCAATACGGGCGTTCTGGCGGTCGGGCCGGCTCTCCAGACTGCGGATGTTGGACCCCGCGCCGCTGATCACTGCGGTGATTTCCGCGAGAAGTCCGGCGCGGTCCTTGCCACGGATGGAGAGCTGAACCGGGAAAGTGGCGGCATTTCCGCTACCCCACTCGACGGCAATCCGCCGTTCGGTCTGATACATGAGGTTTTGAACATTGGGACAAGCGCGCGTATGCACAGCGACGCCACGGCCGCGCGTGATATATCCGACGATATCGTCGCCGGGAATCGGATTGCAGCATTTTGCGCGGTACACAAGAAGATCGTCGTGGCCCTTGACGATGAGCGGGGCTTCGCCGAATCCGAGCATGCGCTTGACGGTCTTGACGAGCGTGGGTTTCGAATCTTCCGCTTCGGACTCCGCGGGCTTATCCGGCTCACCTAGCAAACGCCCAAGAACTTGCCGCGCGGAGTACTTGCCGAAGCCGACGGCCGCGTAGAGATCTTCCTGTTTCGAGAGGCCGTAGTCCGCGAGCAGCTTGTTCCAATCCGCTTCGGGAATTTTCTTCAAGCCCCGGTCAAAGTGCCTGGATTCCTTCTCCAGCAGCTTCTTCCCCATATCTGTGGCTTCTTCGCGCTCATGCAGGTTGATCCATTGCCGGATCTTGCTGCGCGCGTGCGAGGATTTGACAAAGCTGAGCCAGTCCCGGCTCGGCGTATGGTTCTTCTGCGTGAGAATCTCGACCACGTCGCCGCTGACAATCTCATGGCGCAGCGATACCATCTGGCCGTTTACTCTGGCGCCGACGCACTGATGACCCACTTCGGTATGCACGGAATAGGCGAAGTCAACCGGGGTCGCTCCGCGGGGCATCTCCAGAACGCGCCCTTTGGGCGTGAAGGCGTAGACTTCGACCGGCGCCAGATCCACTTTCAGGGTGGACAGAAATTCGCCGGGTTCCTGCAACTCTTGCGACCATTCGATGAGCTGGCGCATCCAGGCGATGCGCTGGTCGTCGTCCCCGGAGGCGGGTTTGCCGCCCTTGTATTTCCAGTGGGCAGCGACGCCTTCCTCCGCGATGCGATGCATTTCTTGCGTGCGGATTTGCACTTCAAAAGGCTGGCCGCCATGTAAAACCGTGGTGTGGAGGGACTGATAAAGGTTTGGCCGGGGCATGGCGATGTAATCTTTGAAGCGGCCCGGAACAGGACGCCAGATGTGATGCATCACGCCCAGGGCGGCGTAACAATTTCGCTCCGTGTCCGTGACCACACGCACTGCGAGCAAATCATAGACCTGCTCGAGACTGGTTTGCTGTCGCAGAATCTTGCCATGCAGTGAATAGAGACCCTTGACGCGCGCTTCCAATTCCGCCGGGATACTGCTCTCGACGAGTTTCGTGCGAATCGTGCCCTGGACCTCATCCAAAAACCTTTGGTACACCGGGCTCTTATCCGTGACTTCTTTTTGCAGCGCGAGAAAAGCGTCGGGCTCGAGAAAACGAAAGGCCAAATCCTCGAGCTCGCCGCGCATGACGCCCATTCCCAGGCGATGGGCGATAGGAGCGTAAATGTCCAGGGTTTCGCGCGAAATGCGCTGCTGCTTCTCCGCTTGGAGGTACTCGAGCGTGCGCATGTTGTGGAGGCGGTCGGCCAGCTTGACAAGAACGACGCGAACGTCATTGACCATGGCCAGAAGCATTTTGCGAACATTTTCAGCCTGACGTGTTTCCGGAGCCGTCATATTCAAGCGGCTGATTTTGGTGACGCCTTCGACCAGACGGGCGACATCCGGTCCAAATCGTTCTTCAATGCGAGCGACGGGATATTCAGTATCTTCGATGGCATCGTGAAGCAGAGCGGCGGTCAGCGTGGTGGCGTCCATGCGCATGTCCGCGAGGATGTGAGCGACTTCAATCAGATGTGAGATGTAGAGATCGCCGGAGCTGCGGAACTGGTCGCGATGGCGTTCTGAAGCAATTTCGTAGGCACGGCGGACAACCCAGGGGTCTTCGGAAGGACGGTTTTTGCGGAGTTTCTCAAGGAGTTCCTCGAAGCGGAGTTCGAGTTGGCGAACGGCGCGGTCGCGCTGGAAGCTCAACGGGACATTGCTGTGTGACTGCATATCCTAGTGTACGCCCGAAAGTGGGCCGCGCGCGAGCCGCCAGTCCGGCGTGTGATCCGAAAACAGAAAGGACGCCTTCGCAGGCGCCCTTTCTCTAGAAAATCGATTTACTACTGCCGATTCAGCAGGCTGCTCAGGAGATTTGTTGCTGCTGCTCCAGGCGCTTCTGCTTGATCTCCTTGATTTTGTCGAGCAGATCGTCGGCTTGCTTCTGCAGGGAAGCGCGCTCATCCATGCTCTCCACCATATCTGCCTTGCGACGGTAGAGAAGGCCGAGGTAGGCCATGGCGTCGTCATAGTCCGGCTTCAGCGAGATCGCCTTTTGAAGATCCGCGATTCCCTCATCCACCAGAGGACCATACTTGGAGGCATACTCCGTTCGGACGGATGCGGGAAGCGGTTGGTCATCGTGTATCTGTTTCTTGATGTTGTTCGTGTTGTAGTCCCGGCGCATTTCGCCATTGCCACGAAATGCCAGCGTCCAATCGATCACACCGATCCAATAGTACGGCTCCGGGTCGTCCGGTTTAATCTGAATGTGATGCTGATGGTAGGTCTTCGATTCTTCGAAACCTTTTTCGTTAACCGGCGGCGTGCCCGCCATCTGAAAGAGAAGCGAGCCGATCCCATCAATGGCCGTCAAATTGTTTGCGTCGGTATCCAGGATGCTCTTGAATTCCTGAATGGCTTGCTCTCCGCGGGCCTTATTTTCCGCAGAAGGCGCGCCAGGAATATACAAGCTCGCGTACGCAGTAGCCAGGTAAACGCGAGCCATCATCAAATTAGGATCGAGTTCCGTAGCGCGCTTGAAATCTTCAATGGCGGCGTCCGACTGGCCGGCTTTGAAGGCATTCACACCCTTATTCAAGAGATCGCGTGCCTTGAGCTTGTTGCAGCCCGAAACACCGAAGATAAGGATCACGAGCGCTGCCAGAGAAGAAGTCCGGCGAGCAATACGAGCTGACGCATAAGTCATCGAAGCATCCATCCCTGCTAGAATTCAGGTCCGCCCTGCGGGGGCAAATCTACACTATTTAGTTCGCGTTTGCGAGTTCCGGCGTCATCAAGCCCACAGCCGTAATTCCCGACCCACGCATTACATCAATTGCCCGAGCAATAAACCCAAACTCCAGGCCACTGTCGCCGCGGACAAAAGCGACGCGCGTGGCTCGTTGCTTGAAAATATCTTCGAGCCGACCCTGGAGATTCTGCCACTGCACCGGGTCCTGGTTGATGCGCAGCGTCCCATCACTAAGGACTTGCACAACGATCACTCCGGGCGGCGGTGGCGTCTTGGCAACCGTCTGCTGGGGCAACTCCACCGGAAGGCCAACCTGGGCCTGCGGACGAATCATCATAAAGATGACCAAAAGCACCAGCAGAATGTCGATCAGCGGAACCACGTTCATTTCCGCGATCGTTCCGAGCTTTGCACCGCTAAAGGAAATTCCCATGAGCCACCTCGCATCAAGCAAAATTCCCCGCGAGGAAGACTCTCACACCCTGCGCCGACCGAGACGCGGCCGCCGCTAAACGGAATCCTTACTGCCCGGCCTCGAGCTTGGCCGTAATCAAGCCGACTCTGTCGATACCCGCGCCGCGCATGATGTCAATGGCGCGGGCCACCTCCATGAACAGGACATCGTTGTCGCCCTTGACGAAAGCGATTTTCTCGGCGCGCTCCTTAAAGATCGTTTCGAGACGAGGACCGAGTCCATCCCAGCTCGTGTCTTCATTGTTGATCTTCAGCTTGTTATTGGAGAGAACCTGAACCACCACGGTCTTGTTCTCCAACTCGATGTCCTGCTTCTGGTTCGGATTGGGCTGTGGAACGAGGGCATCGAGTCCGTGTGGAGTGAGCGGAGTGATGACCATGAAGATGATGAGCAATACAAGCAAAATGTCGATCAGCGGAACGACGTTCATTTCCGCCATCGCACCGCCCTTGCTTTCTCCAACATTCATTCCCATTGTGAATCTCCTGTCAACCTGCGTTTCTCGAGCTCTGCAGGTCATCAAGCCGCGCCAGGTGGGATCCGGCGCGGCCGTTCTGAATCAGCAAACGAATGGTGCAAAGACTCCGCTCCCCAGCCAAACGCCTCTCCAGCGGCCTCAATCAGCCGATGGAGAAGTAGTAGCGGGAGGCGGAGGCGGCGTCCTGCGCTCTTGATTCTGCTCGGTCAAAAGGCCCAGTTGATCGACGCCGGCGGAGCGGATTTCGTCCACCACCGCGACAACGTCGCCGTACTTGGCGCGAGCATCGCTCTTCACGTAGACAGTTTTATCGAGACGGGCGGAGAGCATGTCCTTGATCTGCCCGGTGATATCATCCTTGGTGATCTTTGTATTCTTCAGGTAGATCGTCCCATCTCGAGTAATCGCTACGATAATCGCGTCATCCTTATCGGCTTCCTGCATTTCCTTCGCGTTGTTGACCCTGGCCATATCCACCGGCAGGGTCTTCTGCAACATCGGAGTGACCACCATGAAGATGATCAGCAGGACGAGCATGATATCCGCCATCGGGATGACGTTTGGCGCCGCCATCTGGGCACCGACTTTTGGTTTGTACCCCATGGGTTACCTTATTTCTTCGCGCCGCGGCGCAAGATGAAGTAGTTGATCAACTCCATGGAGGAGTTGTCCATCTCGACGTCGAAGGCTTCGACTTTGTTGGTGAAATAGTTGTAGGCCCACACCGCGGGGACGGCGACGAGAAGACCGAGAGCCGTGGTGACGAGGGCCTCGGCGATACCGCCGGCGACGGCCGAGAGACCGGTCGCTTTGCTGGTCTCGATACCCTTAAAGGCGTTCAAGATGCCAACGACGGTGCCAAATAGACCGACGAACGGAGCCGTCGAGCCAATGGTCGCCAGCGCCGAAAGGCCGCGCTTCATTTCCGCGTGAACGATGGCGACGGAGCGCTCCAGGCCGCGCTTGGCCGCTTCAATCACGTCCGAGTCGGTAACTTGTTGGGAAGCGGATTGGAATTCAGAAAGGCCGGTCGCCACGACTTTGGCGATATGGCTTTTCTTGTTTCGCTCGGCGATGGCAATCGCTTCATCCAGCTTGCCTTCCTTGAGAGCCCCGGCAACCTGCTGCACGAACACACGCGACTGCTTGCGGGCCGCGCTGTACATCAGGGCGCGGTCAATCATTACGCCGAAGGAATAAATCGAGAGAATAAAAAGGATCGCGACAACGATCCGGGGAAGGGTGCTCATCGAAGACCACATGCTCCGGAGATCCCAGGAGGTCGCCTGAGATTGCAGGAACAGGGCCGCGTTCACAAACAGGGTCGCTACCATTCGTTTTGCTCCTTAGTTCTGATGGCTCAGGGTTTCCCAGAGCCAACGCGAGAGTTTTCCTAGCTTGCCGCCCGGACCAGCGCGCCTGTCCCACGACCGGCACGCCGAGCCGCTTACTGGTTCAGAGAGAAAATCACGTCGATGGTGGTGTCGACTTCGACCGGCTCGCCATTGAGAAGCGTCGGCCTATAGCGCCACTGCCGCACCGCATCCAGCGCGGATTGTACCAGCAGTGGATGCCCTTGAATGACTTCGAGTTGCTGCACCGAGCCATCCTTGCCGATAATCGCGTGCAGGCGCACAGTCCCAGAGATGCGCGTCTGCCGGGCGAGCGGCGGATACACCGGCTGGACTCTGTTGACCAGCATAGCCGCGGTTACGTTTCCGCCCTGCCGGATGCGGGTCTGCGTCGGCTTTGGCGGTGGTGGTGCTCCACCCATGCCACCAATCACGCCACCAATCACACCGCCCATTGAACCGCCGGGCACACCGCCCGGAACGCCGCCTTGTACGCCGGCATCCATTTCGGGCGCGTCTTCCTTAATAATTTTTACGTCCTTCGGAATAGCTTTCGGCTGCACAAGTTTGCCCGCGTCCATCAGGTGGACCTGCGGCTTGACGTGTACAACCGCCGCGGGAGGCGGCGGGGGAGGCGGAGGCGGAGGCGGAGGCGGAGCCGTCAGCATCGTCGCCATCATTGTCTTGGGAAGTGCATCCGTGTAAATCAGCGGAATGAGGATCAGAATGCCAACGAAAACGGCTTGGAGAAGCAGGGATAGCACGACGGTCCAAGGTTTGTTCGTCCGCTTTGTTTTTCCTGAAAGCACCATATCTTCGAACATAGGTCCTACCTCCTCCCGGAGGGAGCAAGACGTCCGGTGACGCCTTCACTTCCGCGGGTTTTGTTGCCGGCTGCGGGTCCGGTGCCAGCCGCAACTCCCTGGCCGCGCCAGCGATTCCAGGCGACCACGAGCGGTGCAGCAATCCCAAAACTGGAGTACGTTCCTACCACAATCCCCACCACCAGGGCAAAGGAGAATGCACGGAGCACCTGGCCGCCCATCAGGAACAGCACGAGCACGGTAAGGAAAGTCAATCCGCTTGTCAGTATCGTTCGGGACAGCGTCTGATTGATCGACTTGTTCACTACGTCCGCAAAGGGCTCACGACGCAGCAAACGGTTATTCTCCCGGATGCGGTCGAAAATGACGATCGTATCATTCATCGAATATCCGACCAGAGTGAGAAGCGCCGCGATAACCGTCAGCGATATCTCGAAATGCATCAGCGAAAAAAAGCCCAAGGTAATCAAAACGTCGTGAAACACCGCCAGGACCGCGGCTGCCCCGTAAACCAACTCGAATCGGAAGGCAATATATACCAGCATGCCTCCCAAAGCATAGAGGGTAACGTAGATTGCCTGGCGGCGGAGCTCGCCGCCAACTTTGGGGCCGACAATCTCCGCTCCGCGAATGGCGAAGGAGCCCAGCGCATAGTTAGCTTTCAAAGCGGAAAGAACCGCTGAGGTGGCGCCATCTACCTTCGCGAGGTCATCAAAATTCGTGAGTACACCTTTGCTGTTCGTGTCGCGATAATCGAGAATTTTCTTTGAGAGTTGCTGATACTTATCGCCGGCGTTCGTCGAGAGCAGAAGAGGATCGTGCTGCGTGAGGAAAGCGGTTAGCGAAGAGGGTGTAGCGGAATTGAAATCAGGCTTGGAAGAATTCGCTGTTCCATAGATCGCGTTCAGTGCATTGAGAACCTGGGTCTTGCTGGTATCGCCGGCTTCGTCGCCCTGCCCCTTTTGTTCGACGAAGATGAGCACTTCATTCGCGTTGGGATTGGCAATGTCGCTTACGGACTGGATTTCACTATTCGGGAGGCCTTGCGCGTTTAACCCGCTGCGGATCTGGTCGATATTGGGGGCCTGCGCGAAGCGTACATCCACGTTGGTGCCGCCCTTAAAATCAATGCTATAACGAAGGCCGCCATGGATAATGATCGAGGCCCAGCCAGCGATGAGCAGAATGCCGCTAAGGGCATAGAAATACTTGGCTTTGCCCATCCAGTCGATATTGGGCTCTTTGAATAGCTCTATCATGCGCCTTTCGCTTCCCTTCCTTAGACTCCAGCGTTCATGGGTTTGTTCCCAAAGCCTCCCTGCTCAGCTTAGGGCTGACCGCTGGACCTGGCTACCACTCACTCGTTTCGTTCTGGCCAATCTTTGGCCCTATGCGTCCTAGTACAGCCCCAACAGAAGCTAGATACTCAATTCGCTCTGGCGGTCCATCTTGGCCAGGTGATACTGGAAAATCGCCTTGGAAACATAGATGGCGGTGAACACGTTGGCGATCAAACCGATCGTCAGAGTAATAGCAAATCCCTTGATTGGCCCCGTCCCGAAAAGGAACAGGAAGAATGCCGACACAACGGTCGTGACGTGAGTGTCAATAATGGTCACAAATGCCTTATCGAATCCTGCTTGCACCGCTGAGGCCGCCGACTTGCCATTGCGCAATTCCTCGCGTATGCGCTCGAAGACCAGGACGTTGGAATCGACACCCATACCGATAGTTAAGATCACCCCGGCAATTCCCGGCAGCGTGAGGACTGCACCAAACGCGGCAAGCGCGGCAAGTAGGATGATCAAATTGAGTATCAGAGCGAGAACCGCGTTGCCGCCGGAAAGCCGGTAGTAGAACAGCATGAAAATCATCACGACAACCAAGCTCAGAACGGAAGCTTGTACTCCGTGGCGTATGGAATCCGCCCCGAGCGACGGGCCCACGGTGCGCTCTTCTAGATACTTGATTGAGGTTGGGAGCGCTCCGGCGCGCAGAACCAGCGCGAGTTCGTGGGCCGATTCCTGGCTGAAATTGCCTTCGATCATGCCGCTATCGTCAATACGCCCATGAATCTCAGGGGCAGAGTTAACACGATGATCAAGAACGACAGCCATTTGGCGACCGAGGTTTTGCTGCGTAAAGGGCCCTAAGCGGTGGGCTCCCTCAGGAGACACGGTGAAGTCCACGACCCACTGACCTGGATTGTTAGCATTGCGATTTTCGGTGGCGCTGCGCAGATCACGGCCCGTGATGACGGGCGCGCGGCTCAAAACGTACCATCCATCGCCTCGTGTTCAGAGCGCCGGAAGCGTTACGAGTCGGGGAGATGCCCGGAACCAACTCCGTGCCGGCGGGTAATACCCCGCTGTGTCTGCTCAACGCTTCGGTTTCCGAAGCGTAAACGACGGGATCCTCAACAAGTTTAAACTCGAGCTGGCCGCCAGCCTGGATGACTCTTTTCGCCTCGGAGGGATCGCCTTCACCCGGAAGCTGAACCAGAATTTCGTTGTTATTGCGGCCGCCACGCAACTGGATAGTGGGTTCTGTCAGTCCGAGGGCGTTGATGCGCTTGCTCGATCGTCTCGAGCGACTGCGTCATCGTGGTTTCTTGAATCTGCGACAGTAGCGCCCGGCCGGAGCGTAAGCATGTAGCCGGAGGGATCGCCCGGCGCAGAGGACAGATCCCAAACATTTCCGAATTGCTGATTGACGTAATCGCGAAATTCCGAGACCCGCGAGGACTCCAGGTTGTGCACAAGGATGTGCGTATCGTCAACGCGGCGCACTTCGTCATAAGCAAATGTTCTTGCCACGCAGCCAGGTCGTTACCCGCTCGACCATCAGGTCGGTCTCTTGCGCAATGGCTTCCTGCGTCTTGCACCTGCAGGACGAGGTGCGTGCCGCCCTGCAGATCGAGCCCAAGCTTGATCTGGTGAGAGAAATTATCTTTTAGCTGCGCCACCGACGTGGGAAACGTGGGCAGCCCCACGAGGCCATAGATGCAGCCGAGAATGACGAGAAGGATGAACAGTGCTTTCCACTTCAGATTGGGGTTCATGGTCTGGAAGTTGAGCGCGCGATCCGGCTGCAGGCGGCTTTATTTCGCATCTTCCGATGCCTCCACCTGCGCAATCGCCGAGCGCGCGATGCGAATTTTTACCGGAGTTGAGCCGGTGTCGGCGATTTTCAGGATGACCGTATCGCCGTCAATTGCGTTTATGGTTCCGTAGATGCCGCTGCTGGTCACTACTTTGTCGCCGGACTTCAGCGCAGCGATCATCGCCTGCATCTTTTTGCGTTGCCGCTGCTGCGGCAGAATGAGCATCACGTAAAAGATGGCCATCACCACGACCATCATCACCAGCGGATTGCCGAGGAGGCTCGCCGGACCTGAAGACTGGAACAAAATCGCCGCAGACATCGTCAAGTAGTGCTCCGTTCCTTTCACCAATTCACGAACTCGGGCCGGCCCAGCATCACCAGAGACGGAATCAGCCCGGCGGGTTCCACTTCCCCGCTCTCACAGCCCGCCGGATTCTCTGCTCGTGTTGCCGCGCAGGTCAACCCCAGCAGGGCTGGGGCTGCACAGGAAGAATCGCGGGCGCTATTCCGGTCCAACGTTCAGGCCGGGCCCACAGCATAGCGCGCGTGCATCTCAGATGAGAAATTCGCTAGGTTCCCAAACTCGATAGCCTCGCGGATTTGCCTCATTAAGTCAAGGTAAAAGTGGACATTGTGGTGGGTAGCCAGGATTGCCGCCGTGAGTTCGCCCGCAGCGAAAAGATGACGAAGATACGCGCGCGTGTAGCGCAGGCAAACGGAGCAGGAACAGTTCGGATCGGGCGGGCGCTCGTCCGCGGCGTAGCGCGCGCTCTTGATCAGGACGCGGCCTTCGCTAGTGTAGAGGCAGGCGTGACGCGCCGCGCGAGTAGGCAGCACGCAGTCCATCATGTCGATGCCGAGCGCGACGTAATCGGCGATCTGCTCGGGCTTTCCGACACCCATCAAGTAGCGCGGACGGTCGCCAGGCAAAAGCGAAGTGACTTCGCCGGTCATTTCGCAGGTCAATGCATGCGGTTCGCCGACAGCAAGTCCGCCGACGGCAAATCCTGGAAAATCCAGCTCAAGGAGTTGCTTTGCACTTTCGCGCCGAAGATCGGCGAACGTCGCGCCCTGCACGATGCCGAATTGCCACTGCAGCAGGTCGCCGTTTCTATTTGCTTGTTCGAGAAAATATTTTCGCGCACGCGCGGCCCATTTCGTCGTGCGCGCGACGGCGGATTCTGCTTTGTCGCGTGGCGCGGGGGTCTCGATGCACTCATCGAGCACCATCGCAATGTCCGAGCCGAGCGCGAGCTGAATCTCCGCCGCTTTTTCCGGCGAGAGCATGTGCTCCGAGCCGTCCAGATGCGAACGAAAACGCACGCCCTCATCCGTGACCTTGCGCAATTCGGAAAGACTGAATACCTGGAAGCCGCCGGAGTCCGTGAGAATCGCGTGCGGCCAGGACATGAACTTGTGCAGTCCGCCGAGTTTGCGCACGGTTTCATGCCCCGGACGCAGATACAAATGATAGGTATTCGCGAGGATTATCTCGGCGCCCAGCTCTTCGAGCGCCTCGTTGCGCAGGCCTTTCACCGTCGCCTGCGTCCCGACAGGCATGAAGAACGGCGTTTGCACCGCGCCATGCGGCGTGTTCAGAACGCCGCGCCGCGCCCCGGTCGAATCGGTCTTTATTACTTCAAACGAAAAGCTCACCCTGCCAGTGTATCAGGAGAAGATGAACGCCCATCCCACACGGCAAATCACGAAAGCCGCCCAAAGTCCAAACGCAATCGCAAAGGGCTTGCCTCCCTTGAGTTTTTTGGGGCTGGTAGCGGCAAAGCCGATCGCCAGAAGGATCAGCGTCCAGATAGAAAACACGTCAAACGATTTGCAGAGCGCCACCAGCCACTTCGCCGCATCATCCGGCAAAATCGCCGCAATATTCGAAGCGAGCGGGTTCTCCAAATCAATGGTGCTGGGATCTTTCAAATAAAGAATAAGTATCAATAGGGGAGAACTGATGAGGCCCGTTAAAAAGGCGTGTGCGGTGATGGCTATCGAGGTCGTGAAGTTCGTGCTTGCTCCACCCAACAGGGAATAAGCTCCCCACATGACCAGGCCAATAATCAGCAAGCCAAGGATGGGCCCCAGAAACCCGATAGTGTAAGTCACGATGGGCGTAATTTTGGCCCCGCCTTCAATTTGCTGCTGTTTTTGTTCGGCGCTAAGTTGCGAAGCGCGCGGGCTCTTCTCAATCTGCTGGCTCATGAATTCCCGCCAGTTAATCCGCTGGTTGATAACCACACTGACCGCCACACTGAGGATCGTGCTCAGCAACAGGGGGAACACCCAGCTGGGCTTTCGCACGATATCTTCAAAAGTCTTGCGCGGCGAGAAAAACACCCCAATGATGCGGGCAAAACCGCTCATCTGGGCTTGCGGCTGCTCAGGCGCAGCCGGGGGTACGGCAGTTGTCGTTGCCATCAAAAATCCTCCACCACGAGGTTGGGAAAGCTCTCTGTTAGAGCACTACGCAGGGAGCATCCCAAAGATTTCGATGGGCGCATTCTAGCGTAGTCGAGCCAAATTTGTCAGAAATGAAAACTGAGACTGCAAAATAGCCCGGACGTCCTGAAAACCGAGGCCACGGTCTGCGCTCCAGCGCCCCATTAGGACCTATCTTCCGATCTTCCCATTCCAAATAAAGAAACTCTTTGACCAAAGTAAATCAGGGGACATTCTAAAAGAGGTTGGACAGCCCTTCATTTTTTATCTTGACATATAGTTACTCTTGCGGTATCATCTTTCCTATATAAAACTGCGGCTTTCCTTGAAGCGCCAGCGTCTTCTGCTGGCGTTTTTGCTTTCTGCAGTCCATTTTTCGGCTTAAGTCCCTTTATTCGCAACACTTACGAAGGTTCGGCGGCTCTTGCACAGTTTTGGTGCAATTTCATGCGAGCAAATCGTTCAGAATCAACACTTATAAAACCGATACAAAACAAACAGCTTTAACCTCCTTTGGAATCAACACTTATGCAAAAACCCAGGGGGGAGGCCCCGAGAACTTCCGAATGCGAATGTCATCGCGGAACTGTCCGAAACTAGCACCGTTCATTTAGCGCTTGTCGAGCGGAATAACGAACTTCAAGGCCGTGTGCGTCGCGGAGAACCCGACCACCTTCACATCTTTCAATCCGGTTTTTCGCCCGGCGGCGATTACATCATTTTCCGTGATGTTCTTCTGCCCCTTCGGATAGACAATCCAGAGCGCCGCGGCGCCCTTTACGGACTTCGCAATCTTGGCAGCTTGCGAAAGTTCCTTCTGCGAATCGGCCGCAAAGAAAACCGCGTCAGCATCAGCCGTAACTTTGTCTCTGGTCACTAAGCCAGCAAGCGGCTTGAGTTCATCGCGAAAGTCCGCCTCGAACTTGCCCAACAGCGCGACTTTGGCTCCTGGCTTGATCCCAAGTTTTTCGATGCGCGATTTCGGGTGAAGTATCTTATCGCGCCACTTCTCCGCGGCAGCGCCCAACTCGAAAACCGCCAATCCGTCCGCAGTCTGTAAGCGCAGCTCGCCATCTACGGCCTTAGCCGACTTGATCGAAGCAAATGGAATCTTCAAGCGAAAGCCGCCGCGAAAAAGAAGTTCGCTCGTCTCCAGCAACGCCTTCCCTTCGGACGTTTCCTCCTTAAATCGCGCCTTGCATTTCACTTCATTTCCCATGAGGCCCCGCTTTCGATTCTCGGTAGACAAATAGACGTAAACAGATGTAAACCGCCCGCTTCTCCGCCCCCAAATCCGCGCGCCTACGATAGTAAGCTATAGGGCTCCATGGCAACCGCTACGACAACCGCTGTCGATTGGAAGCTGATCTGGGCGCAGCGCGGCTTCCGCTATTTCTTCGTGGCCATGTTCGTCTCTCTTTTCGGCAGCGGCATGAACTTCGTCGGCGTGAGCTGGTACATCATGGCCGCCACGCATTCCACGGTGAAAGTCAGCCTGCAGGTCATCGTCGTCACACTGCCGGGTCTTATCATCCCTTTTCTCGGCGGCGTGCTCATCGATCGTTTTGACCGCCGCTATCTCGGCGTTTTCCTGGATCTCGTCCGCGGCTTCTTTGTTCTCGCCACCGCCTATATCGCCTGGAGCGGCAATCTCCATCTCTGGCATCTCTATGCCATGACGCTGATCACCGGCACCGGCTCGGCGATGTACTGGGCCACCGTCAACGCTCTCGTGCAGGAAGTGATTCCGCCAAGCCAATTCACGGGCGCAAACGCCGCCGTTCTCATCGGCGTGCAAAGCGGCATGCTCATCGCAGGCGCATTTGTCGGCTTCCTCTACGACCGCGCCGGCATCGCGGGCATTCTTATCATCGATGGCCTCACCTATTTCGTCTCCGCGTTTTGTCTCTACAGCATCCGCAGCGGCTACGTCTCGCCGCGCGACCATCTAAAATATCCCCGCGAATATTCCGAAGCCACCGAGGCCACCGCGGAAGCCCTCGAGTCCGGAGAAAATCCCGAAATTGCCGAAGCCGGTCTCTCGCTCGCCGTCTATGCCGATCTCAAGGAGGGCTTTGCCTACCTCAAACAGCAGCCCCTCGTGCGCTCGCTTGGAATCACTCACGCGATCATGATGGCCGGCGTCGTCAGCGGCAACGTCGTCCTCGTCGCCCTGGTGAACGACATTCTGCACGCCGGGGCGCGCGGCCTCGGCTTTCTGGAAGCGGGCTGGGCGATCGGCGCCATCGCGGGAGGCCTCATCGCCAGCCAGTTGCAAAACTCCCTGCGCATGCCGCTCTATGTCGCGGCCTGCGCAATCCTCGCGCTCGGCCACATGGCCACCCCCTTTGTTGCGTTCCTCACCGGCGCCGTCACGATGCAAGCTCTTTTCGGGCTGTGCCGCGCCGTCGGCGGTGTCACGGCGCAGTCCGGGCTGATGTCCATCGTCCCGCGCCATTTCATGGGTCGCACGCAATCCGCCATGGCCATCTTTACGACGTGCGTTCAACTCGCCATGAGTTTTGCCTTGGGGGTTGTCGCGCAGGGTGTCGGGCTGATTACAGGCTATGCTTTACTCGCCCTGCTCTACGCGGGAGCGACCCTCTCCGCCTCCCGCGCCCGCCAGCTCATGCGATAAGCTTTAGCGACGTCTCATCTGACGCGTGAGGCCATAATGGAAATCCGCACCATCCAACCGTTCCTGCACTATTTTGGAAATGTTCGCGAGCGCACCATGCGCGTGGCGCGCTGCATCCCGCCGGACAAAATCGATTGGACCTACGCGCCAGGCAAATTCACGCTCGGCGACCTCTTGCGGCATCTCGCCGTGACGGAACGCTACATGTGGGCCGAAAATGTCCAGGGCCGGCCCAGCCGCTACATCTCTCACGGCAAAGAACTGGCGGACGGCTACGAAAATGTGATGGCCTTCGTCGAACGGCTACACGCCGAATCGATGGAGATTTTCGCGCGGCTCACCGACGATGACCTCCAGCGAAAATGCAAGACGCCCGACGCTGCGCCCATCACCACGTGGAAGTGGCTTCGTCTTATGGTCGAACATGAAATCCACCATCGCGGGCAGATTTATCTTTATCTGAGCATGTTGAACGTAAAAACGCCCCCGCTTTATGGTCTGACGTCAGAAGAAGTTCGCGCTCGGAGCGCGCAGGAATGAGTGCGGACGGAAGAGACTTCCGTCTATCCTTCCGTTTCCGCCGCAATCTCGGACTTACATTCTTGTGCGAGTTCAAGCCTGTTTCGAGACGGGGGCCGCGGCAACGGCCGGCGGAGTAACAAAGTCCTGACCCAGCAGATCCACTGCGGCTTGGTTTAACTTCGCGCGCATCTGGTAGCGTTCGTTGGCACGCGTGATGTATCGCACCGCGATTTCGATGCCGCCCGCGACCGGCTTCACATTGATGGCCGGCGCTGCGGTCAAGGTATGCGCAGTGTCGCGAGAGCGCGTGACGCCCTGCCATTCCTTCTCGGCCTGTTTCGCCGTCTCCGCCGTCGCTTCCAGAACTTTTTTCTGGATAGCATTGACGATCGGGTAGGGATCGCGCCCCGAGGGCAAAACCACTTGCAACTCGTCCCACAGCCACTGGCCGGAAGTCGAAAAATTAAAGTAGTGGCCTTCGATCGCAAAACTGTTTGTAAACGTAACGCGCCGCCCGGTGGGATGCCCGGAGTCCGTCCAATTCCCTGTTTCCAGCAGCACGGTGTGAAACATCCCGAGCTCCACGACTTCGCCGGTCACTCCGTTAATCTCCACCCAATCGCCAAGCCGGATTCCATTCTTGCCCATCAATACAAACCACCCCAGGAACCCAATAATAAAATCTTTTAGCGCAACCGTCAGCCCCGCGCCGGCCAGTCCGAGAAACGTCCCAAGCTGCGTCGGCATTCCAAAAATCACCAAAAGAATGAGGACCACCGCGATCACTTGCAGCGTCACGCGCGTTACCGTCCGCAGCGTCTCGACTTGCCGGCGGTCGAGCGAAGCCTTCAGCAGCAGCCGTTCGAACCAGTCATCGAAGAAAAGCCCGACCAGCATGATCCCGAGAACTATCGCGAGGCTGATCAGCCCGCTGTGAATGATCCGCCTCTCTTTCGCGTCGACCAGCAACAACCAGTTTCCGTAAACCTGCGCGAGCTCCTTCTGAGAATCAATTCGCTTGTCGTAGGAGCTAAGCGCTTTCCGGCTGTCGGAAAGCCTTTTCGTCGTGCTCAGCAACGTTGATGCTTCCGGATCCTCCACGTTCGCCTGTTGCGATTTCGTGGAGTCCACCTTCGCTTCCAAGGCATCGTGTAAGGCGGAGATTTTCGCGACCGCCGCAACTGCGGCCTGCCGCGCAGCCTGCAATTGCCCTTCTTTTTGGTGCAGCGCCGACCAATCCCGGTAGAGACTGATCAGTCCGCGCCCCGCGTCGGGTGGTGGCGCCGGCGTCGCGGTGGGAGTGTTGTGAGACGCCGCTTCATGCTCCTGCACTAGCTGCTGGATGCGCGCCTGTGGGTCGCCTCCTGCTCGTATCAAATCCTGTCTTGCGTCGTCCACTTCATTCTGGTCCAGTTCTATTTGCGACTTCATCAGGGTCAAGTTCTCGTTGAGCTGGTCCTTGTTCGGACCGCTGGCTTTGGCAGCCGCTGCCGCAATGAACGCCACTTGCGCCGTGTCGAAGTCGAGCGCCTTCTGCGCTTTTGCCAGACGGTCCTGAATCTGCTTCGCTTCCGCGCTGAGCGGAGGCGGATTCTCTGCCGCCTCGTGCAGGGCCGCTGCGAAGGCCCAATCCACTTCGCGATCCGCAAGCCGCAGCGCCTCCTGCGCCAGCTTCTGTTCCATGTGGCTGTTGGGGAGTTGCGCCAGCGCCTGCGCTGTCGTCAGCGGCGATTGATCCACCGCGCTCTGCGCTTGAATCGTCCCAAGCGGTGCAAGAATCGCGCGAATCGCAACGAACGGTCTGTTCGTCCGGTATAAGCCGTAGGCCGTCACAGCTAACAGCACAACGAGCACAATCGCCGTAATCTTCTGTGAACTCTTCATGGTTGAATCCCGGTTTCAGTCTGTGTTGTCGAGGGATTGGGCTTTTACAGCTTACCCCTAATTCGCGGCCACGAACCGCGAATTAACCGCGCCTCTGCTTCTCGCCGAAAAATCTTAGTAACCGCGCAGGCATGCTCGCCCGCGTCCCGCGAGACGGTTTCGCCCCAAAACAACAACGCCCCGATCGTCTCGGGGCGTTTAGCATTTCCAATTTCGATTTTCGAATCGTTCTACAAATAATCCCGCGAAGGGCCCTCCAAAAACGCCCGCAACTTCCGCGAACGCGACGGATGCCGCAGCTTGCGCAGCGCTTTCGCTTCAATCTGCCGAATACGCTCGCGCGTCACAGCGAACGACTGCCCCACCTCTTCAAGCGTGTGCTCGCTGCCGTCATCCAGCCCAAACCGCATCTTGATAACTTTTTCCTCGCGCGGCGTCAGCGTCTTCAACACCGAAGACGTCTGCTCCTTCAAATTCAAATTGATCACTGCGTCCGAAGGTGACACCACCGCCTTGTCCTCGATGAAGTCCCCGAGATGCGAATCTTCCTCTTCGCCAATCGGCGTCTCCAGCGAAATCGGCTCCTGTGCGATCTTCAAAATCTTGCGCACCTTGGACACCGGAATGTCCATGCGCTTGGCAATTTCTTCCGAAGTCGGCTCGCGGCCAAGTTCTTGCACCAACTGCCGGCTCGTGCGCACCAGCTTGTTGATCGTCTCGATCATGTGCACGGGGATACGAATCGTACGCGCCTGGTCCGCAATCGCTCGCGTAATCGCCTGCCGGATCCACCACGTTGCGTACGTCGAAAACTTGTATCCGCGGCGCCACTCGAACTTGTCCACGGCCTTCATCAACCCGATGTTGCCTTCCTGAATCAAGTCCAGGAACTGCAGCCCGCGGTTCGTATACTTCTTCGCAATGGAAACAACCAGGCGCAGGTTCGCTTCAATCAATTCCTTCTTCGCCTGTTCGGCTTCCGCTTCGCCGCGGTGAATAAACGTCAGCGTGCGCTTCAGCTCGGTGAGCCCAACTTCGCTCGCCTCTTCAATATCCTTCAGCTCGGTCCGGCGCGTGCGCAATTCCTTGCGCGCTTCCGCGGCCACATCGCCTTTCGCGGCATCCACGCGCCGCTCCAGCCGTCCCGCTTCGCGCTCCAGCGACTGCAGCCGCTCGACCGTGCCGCGCATCTTGTCGATCAGCCGCTTTTTCTCGAACGGATTGAAATCGATCCCGCGAATCTCGACCGAAATCTCCACGCGCGTCCGCGCCACCGCCCATTTTGCCTTGATGTACGATCTTTTCTTCGCCTTCGGCGTCTTGTCCAGCTTGACGGCCTGCTTCAGAGCCAAGTCGTACAGCTTCGCAATCTTGTCGATGTACTTCAGCGTCTGCTTCGTCTTGTTCGCGATTTTTTCTTCGGTCAGCTCTTCGTCGTCAAACTGCACAATCTCTTTGATCGACCGCGCGCCCTTCCGCAGATCCTCGCCCACTGCAATCAATTCTTTGATCACAATCGGCGACCGCGTGATCGACTTCATCACCACCAGCTGCCCGCGCTCGATCCGCTTCGCGATGGTCACTTCGCCTTCGCGCGTCAGCAGCGGCACGGTGCCCATCTCGCGCAGGTACATCCGCACGGGATCGTTTGTTTTCTCCAGCGACCCCGGCGTCAGGTCCAGATCGCTGCCGCCCTCGTCCGAGTGCGCCTCGTCCTTGACGATGACGTCACGATCTCCAGCTTCCGCCGACACTTCCACCGCGCGTGCGGCCTTCGCGGAAGCCTGGTCCTCGTAAATCTCGATCCCATTCCGTTCAAATGTAGTGAGAAGGTCGTCGATCTCTTCCGAGGAATGCACCTCGGCCGGAAGCGAATCGTTCACTTCGTCATAAAGCAGGTACCCGCGCTCTTTGCCTACGGCAATGAGCTGCTTTACTGCATCGTATTTTTCTTCAAGTCCCACTGCTGCCACGAATTCCTCCAAAATCTTACGCGCAATCTCAAGTGCGGCCGTTCACGGCCGCCAAAAATCCTTTTTATCGCAAATGCGCGGACAGTCTGCCACGCTGACGCAGTCAACTCCTCTGCGTTCACCGAAAAAAGCCGTGGGGAATTCCCCCCACCAGATCGCTCGTCTTGTTGTGATTTCCTCTACCCTGCGCCGCGCGTCAGCTTGCCGTTTGCCCTGTACTTCGCCCGCTTCCCGCTCTAGAGAGTACGGTTCCCCGGCTCTAAGTACATCTATATAGATGCATTTAGCTGCCAATCCGTTACCCGCGAAACCCTATTACGCTACACGCTTATCTCCATCCCCGTCAACATTTTAATCAGTGGAAATCTGTGGAAGAAGTTCTCTCTGGCACCTCGCTGGTTCCCTATGCGGCATGTGTATGATGTCGGGCGGGCAATTCCGGGTAACTTCCAAATGGCATCGGTCTTCTCACACGCGGTCGCAGCCCTCGGTATCGGAGCCTGTTTCTACCGTCCTCGAACGCCAAAGCGAGTCTGGGTAGTCGGAGCACTCTGTTCGGTCATTCCTGATGTGGATGTCATCGGCTTCCATTTCGGCATCCACTACGACGACTTCTGGGGACATCGCGGCTTTACTCATTCCCTTCTCTTCGCTGCACTTCTGGCAAGTTTTGGCGTGCTCCTCGCATTTCGTCAAGCCGTTCCAGGCTTGAGTCGGTTCGCCTTATGGATGTATTTCTTCCTGGCGACAGCAAGCCACGGCCTCCTCGACGCCATGACCGACGGTGGCCTCGGCGTCGCCTTCCTCTCCCCCTTCAACAACGCCCGCTATTTCCTTCCGTGGAGACCAATCCGTGTTTCGCCGATTGGCATCGGTCGTTTCTTCACGCATGGTGGTCTTGCTGTGATCCAGAGCGAACTGGTCTGGATTTGGCTTCCGGCAGCGCTGTTGATAGTCTCGACTTGTCTGATTCACCGACAACGAGTTGCGCCACTCGAGTAGCCACTAACCCTGCAGCTCAACGAATTAATTGGCCGAGAAGGCTGGTCCATGAGGAATGTCCACACGATTTCGCCCCTTGACACAATTCTTTAACCTGCTATACTTGTTTCAGGTGATTTCTTGAGTGCTCAGTGCGGCAGCAGTTTTGCCGCCTTTTCTATTTTTGGGCCGCTGTGCCACAGCCGGTCTTGCCCCTGCACTTCTCAGCTGTCTCGCAAACTATAGACCGTGAACAACTCGGCAAATGTAGCGCAGGGCTCAGCCCTGCGGCCATACCCATTCGCGCCGAAGTAAGTCCGAAAGGCTCTCCATCGCGCTGCTTATGCGCGCCGAGATAGCCAATTCTAGGCACGAGTTATGTTTACTTGTAAACTCTTTAGAATCAACATTTACAAGAACGGCTGCAACTGTTGATTTTAATAGACTTACAGAAAATCTAAGTCCTTTAGAATCAGCATTTGCGAAAAACAGGGGAGGGGGAGGAGTAGTCAAAGCAGGTCAACCAACTCTTCGATGAGGGATGTCTTCCACGAGACCTGGTGGCACAGACTTCAGTCTGTGCTCCCAGGCAGGGACTCCCGACCAGAGCGCCAACGAATGATCTGGCCTGGTCCCTTATCTCGCTGCCGCCAGCCGCCGCATCAGGTCCTGCTTCTTCTCGAGCAGCCCCCGCATTTCCGCCACCGAGGGGTTAGCCTCAATGCTGCGCTGCACGTCTGCCAGCTCCCGCTCTGCTTGCCGGTGCTGCAAAGCCTCTACGCAACTGACAGCCTCTTCCCAGGTCGGCTCGCTGGCTTCCTCGAACAGAATCTCGAAGAGTATGCGCCGATCGCGCTCTTCGAGTTGCGTGGCAACTTCCGTAGCCTGCATCGGCTCGTCAGCCAGGCTCGCAACAATCAAAGCCGCGAAAACTTTCTCCGTCTCGAGCCCCCGATAAAGCTGCGCCGCCTGGAGCCGCTGCGCCAGCTCGCGCCGAAATCCCTCTGCCTCCGCCAGCATGCGAATCAGTCGGCGCTCGACGGGCTTAGCCGAGCGGCCCATCAGCTCCGGTTGAATCTTTAGTTCGCTGTGGCGCTGCGTCGCCGCTTTGCTTAGCGCCGCGCGCAACACCGGCTCGTCCAGGTGAAGCTGCTGCGCAATCCGCGTCGCCCATTCGGAGCGAAGAATCGTATTTGGAATTTTTTGAACGTAGGGCAAAAGAAAATTCACCGCGCGCCGCTTCCCTTCCCCGGTCGTCAAATCCATTTTCCGCGCCCGCGCGATCAGGTAGTCCACGTACGGCGGCGATTCTTTCAGCAGCTTGGTGTACTCCTCGACGCCCTTCTCGCGGATGAACAAATCCGGATCGGCCTTCTTGTCGCCGACCGGAGGCAGCGCCAGCACGCGCACCTCGAAATCCTGTTCGAGCAGCAGGGACACGGACCGCTCCGTCGCTGCTTGCCCCGCGTTATCGGGGTCATAGTTGACGATCACACGCTTCGTGAAGCGGCTCAGCAATTTGATTTGCGGCTCCGCGAGACTCGTCCCGCAACTCGCCACTACGTTGCTGATTCCCGCGCGCGCCACGGCAATGGCATCCATGTAGCCTTCTACCAGCACCGCGAAATCCGACCGCCGCAGCGCTTCCTTCGCGCGGTCCAGGTGGTACAGTACGTTGCTTTTCGAGTAGATCGGAGTTTCCGGCGAATTCAAATATTTTGGCTGGTCATCGCCCAGGGCCCGCGCGCCGAACGCCACGATTTTTCCAGAATCATTCGCGATCGGAAAAGTAATCCGCCGCCGAAACCGGTCGAACAATCGGCCGCCCTGATCGCCTCGCGATATCAGTCCGGACTCGACGAGCAATTTCTCCGGATACTTCTGCTTGAGGAATCGCAGCAAGGCATCACCGTCGCTTGGCGCATAGCCAATCCCGAACCGGTCAATCGCCTTGTTATCGAGTCCGCGGTCCTCGAGATAAGCGCGCGCCGCTTTCCCCTCGAGGGTCCCAGAAATTTGTTTCGTAAAGAATGTCTGCGCCTCGCGGTGCATTTCGACCAGCGCCGCCCGCTGCTGATTTTCCTGCCGTTCCTCCGGCGACCGCTCCCTAGGCCGCGGAATCGCAATCCCGCACTTCTCCGCGACGGTCCGCACCGCCTCGGGAAATGGAGACTTGTCTATCTCCATGACAAAATCAAAAATGTCGCCGCCCTTGCCGCATCCAAAACAATAAAAAATCTGCTTCAGCGGAGATACCGTGAACGAAGGAGTTTTTTCCTGATGAAACGGGCAAAGCCCGCTGAAATCTTTCCCGGTCTTTTTCAGGCGCACATATTCGCCCACCACGCGAACAATGTCCGCCTGCTGCTTCACCCTCTCCGCGAATGATCCCGCTTCCGCCATGCGCTCCTAAGACCGTAATTCTACAACCGTGATCGCCTTTCCGCCGTGCTCCTCAGTTTCGAAGGAGGTACGTTGAACCAATGGATGCGACTTCAGAAATTCGCCGAGACCTTTGCGCAGCGCGCCTGTTCCGTGGCCGTGGATGATCCGGACTCGTGTTTGATTGGCGAGCGCGGCTTTATCGAGATACTTGTCTACACGCTCTGTCGCTTCTTCAACGCGCAAGCCGATTACGTTTATCTCGCCGGAAGCCGCGCTTTCGCCCGGTTGCGATGTCACGGTGATATTTCGTGGCGCCGCTGCCTCGGACTGTTTCGCGGCCGCACCTTCGACTCCGGTGATTTCATCGATAGCAACTTTCATGCGTAGCGGACCGGCTTCAATTTCGGCCGACGAGCCGTCCAATCTGCGAAAAATCACGGGCTTGCTGAAGCCTCGAACGCGGATTCTCGCACCGGGCTGCAGCGCTTCCGCACGAATCGGTTCCTGGCTCGAAGAGGTTGTGCCTAAATCCGCTTGCGAATCGGAGATGGTTTGCACGACTGCGGCGTTGAGCGCTTCGCGCGCTTCGCTGCGAATGTCCTGGCCCTTGCGCTTTGCGGTCTTCTCGAGCGAGGCACGCAGTTCGCGTTCTTTGACGGCTTCGATCACGCGCGCCACATTTTCATCGAAGCGTTTCTGCATCTCCGCAAACTGAGCTTCGAGTTCCTTGATACGTTCTTGCTGGCGTTCCACCCATTCGGTGCGCAGCTTTTTGCGTTCCTCTTCGAGCGCGTGCCGCTCCGCGACCATTTGCTGTTGCATGCGGTCGAGCTCGTCGCGGCTGCGGTGCAAATAGGCGATCAAATCGGCAGCCTCGCGCGATTCCGGCGTCAGCAAGGATCGCGCCCGCTCGATTATGGAATTCGCTATACCTAGTCGCTGCGCAATCGCGATTCCGCTTGACCCACCCGGCACGCCAACCATCAGCCGGTACGTCGGCCGCAAATTCACGTCGTCAAATTCCACCGCGGCGTTCACCACGCCCGGCGTCGTCGAAGCGTAGGCTTTCAATCGGTCGTGATGCGTCGTCGCCAGCACGATGCAATCTTTTGTACGAAATTCATCGAGTAGCGCCACGGCCAGCGCCGCGCCTTCTTCCGGCGCTGTTCCGGTGCCCATCTCGTCAACCAGCGCCAGCGAATGCGGCGTCGCGAGTTCGAGCATAGTCTTCAAATTCAACATGTGCGCGGAAAACGTCGAGAGATCGGCCGCAATGGATTGCTCGTCGCCGATGTCCACCAGCACGCGATCGAAAATCGGCAGCACTGCACGCTGTGCCGCCACGGGGATGCCGGATTGCGCGGCCAGTGCCGCCAGACCCGTCGTTTTCAGCGCGACGGTCTTGCCTCCCGTGTTCGGCCCGCTAATGACCAGAACTTTTTCCGCGCCGCCCAGCGCAATCGTCATCGGCACGATGGCGCGATCTTCCCGCCTAAGCTTGTCCTCGAGAACGGGATGCCGCGCATCAACCAGACGCAATTCCGCAACTTCGGAAAACTCCGGCATCGCCGCATCGAAATCGCACGCTAAGCGCCCGCGGGCGAACACGCCGTCAAGCTCGGCGATGGTTTCCGCCGCGCCGAGCAACAAGCCGCGCACCGACTGCAGACGCTCGGTAAGTCCGCGCAGAATTTTGCTGATTTCCGCCGCTTCGTCCTCGGAAAGCTGGGTGAGTTCGTTATTCGCCTCCACGGTCTCAAGTGGCTCTAGGAATACGGTCTGCCCTGTTCCGCTCGCGCCGTGCACAATTCCCGGAACGCTTCGTCGGTTCTCCGCGCGCACCGGAATTACAAACCGCTCATTCCGCAACGTGACGTAATCTTCGCCGGCCACCGCGTTGCGCGACCGCAGGATTTGCTTAAGCGTTTTCTGAATCGATTCGCGCGTCTGCGTGATGCTCGCGCGGATGCGCCGCAGCGCCGGCGACGCATCGTCACTGATCTCTCCATTTGGCAGCACACATCGCCGGATGGCCGTCAACACCTCGCGAAAATCCGCGAGCGAGGAGACGCGCGCAGCTAGTAGAGGAAATTTCGCCGCGTCTTCCCGGAATTGCCCACGCAGCCACGCGGCAGTCTCGAGAAGCGACGCTGCATCCAGAAATTCTTTCGCCTCCAGAACAATTCCCGGCCCTTCGATTTTCTCGAGCCAAGCTTGCGGGTCGGCCAGCCCGCCAAATCCCAATTCGCCGCCTCCGCGCAGCCACTCCCGCGCCTCGCGAATCAACGCAAACGCCGCATCGAGCGCGGCGCGATCCGTTCCAAACTCCAACGCATCCATAGCCCGCCGTCCCGGGGCACACGTTGTCCGCAGCCGCAACAGCTCGCGCAGCTTGTCAAATTCGAGTACGTCTTGTGCCGTCCGCGACATGCTGTTTCTTTTCGCTATTTCAAAATTCGTTTCAGAGAGTTCATCTCGGTTTCGAGTGTTCGTGCGCGGGCGCGATTGTGACTGCTCCCTCATCAAATTCTTCTATCATCGCCAGACAAAGTCCATTCAGCGCGTCGGCCGCTTCATGATTCTTTCCACCCTGGTTGTTACTCAGGAAGGAAAAGATCAGGCGCCGTCCACTCGGTGTTTCCGCGAAACCGGAAAGCGTTCTGACGTGTTCGACTGATCCGGTCTTTGCGTGAATTCTTCCAACGGCCACTGTACCTTTCATGCGGTCTTGCAGCGAGCCGTCGATGCCCGCCACCGGCAGTGACGCATAATACGGAGGAAACCACGCCTGCCCCTGGGCATACTTCAACAAAGTTACGATGGCCCGCGGTGTGACCAAGTCGTGGCGCGAAAGACCCGAGCCATCCGTCTGAATCACATCGTCCGGCGGGATTCCCGCAACCGCATAAAATTCCTGGGGAGTCTTCAGCAGATCTTCTGGACTGATCCACAAGCCGTTTTGCCGCGCGACGGTTCGCAGCAGCATTTCCGTGTGCAGGTTTTGGCTGATTTTGTTAATGAGCTTCACGGAATCGCCGAGCGGCACGGAAACATGCTCCGCAAGCACAGCCCGTGGTGTTGTATCCGTGTCGGCCGTGTGAACGGCCCGGATTCTTCCATCGATCTTAACGCCGCGTTCCGTTAACAATCCGGCCAGCAGCGACGCAACATGTTGCGCCGGCTCTTCAATCGCCAGCACCAGCTTGCGCGGCGCGCCTTTCGCCGGAAGCGTGCCGCGTACCACAACGAGATTCGCGCCCGGCTCGCGCGTCAGGGTCAGATCGGATTTCACTTCAGCCGCTGCGGTGATCACGTCGTTCTGCACGGTAAAATCCTGCGTCGTGGGCGCGACCGACGCAAGCACCGGGTCACCCATCTTCTCGCCGGGCGTGAGCGTCAGTGCCACGGTGTTGTCGTCGACCACAATCGCGGAAATCGCCGCGCCGTATTCCCAAACCATGTCATCGATCTCCCAGCCATTCGGATAGCGCTCGCGGGGAAAGTAGCTGTCGTCGCCGATTACATCGCCCGAAATTTCCTTCACGCCGCGGGCCACCAGTACATCGGCCAATTCGGCGAGTACTTTTTCAGGCGCGCCATCAAACTCTTCCTTTAGTTCGAAAGGAAATTTGCGGTTTGAGAGATTAGGATCGCCGCGCCCGACCAAAATCACATCGCCGGAAAGCGTGCCATCCGGCGAAATAGTGCCGCGCGTTTCCAGAGTGGTGTGAAACCGATACTCCGGCCCCAGTTTGGCCAGCGCCAGAGCAGTGGTAAAGAGCTTCATGTTCGAGGCTGGGACAAAGTAACTGTCGGCGTTTTTCTCGTAGAGCGTTTCTCCCGACTGCGCATCAACGATCAGTAGTCCCCAATCGGCTTTGCTCGAAGGCGTCGCGTCCAGGAGCGTCTCCGCGCGGGCGGCAAATCGCGCCGGGGCGGCAGCCCGCTTTGGGGAACGCTCTTCGCGCTTCGCCTCATGCTTTGTCGCGCAGCAAGCTTGTTTATGTTCCTGATTGGATTGCCCGTGTCCGACGGGCGCGGCCAAGATACCGAAAGCGATCGCCACTGCTAATGGCGCCGCCGGCCATCCAGATGTTTTTCTCAAACGCATGTTTCTTCTACCCTTGAACTGCCGCCAGTGAAAGTATAGTCGAAACTCCGCGCAACATTTCCTCCGCCCTGAGCATCGATCTTTTTGTCGCACGCAGTGCAGGGCGGCGCGCACAAACGCACAAACTGTTGGTTGCGCACAAACCTAAGGCAACCTATGATTGTCAAACCCAGCGAAATTCAACGAGGTGAAATTTGATCAAGCGAATTAGTTCTTGCTTCATGGCGGTGGTGATGATCGCCGCGCCTCTCTTGGCGCAAGCGGACAAGAAAGAGGCCGAACGTCTGCAAAACTGCGGCACAGTAATGAAGGAAATCATGGATATCCCCGATGACATCCCGCAGGATCTCATCGATAAAGCGGAATGCGTCATCATTTATCCCTCAGTTTTGAAAGCCGCCTTTGTTATCGGAGGCAGCTATGGACGTGGCGCGATGACGTGCCGTAGCGGTGAACATTTCACGGGCCCATGGAGCGCGCCCTCCATGATGGCTCTCGAAGGTGGCAGTATCGGCTTCCAGATTGGCGGGCAGGCGACTGATTTCGTCCTCCTGGTAATGAATCCTCGCGGAGCTCGCTCGATTCTCAAGAGCAAAGTAAAGCTCGGGGCGGACGCCTCTGCTGCGGCCGGCCCCAAGGGCCGCACTGCCAACGCATCGACGGACGCGACGTTGCGCGCCGAGGTGCTGAGTTATTCACGCGCGCGCGGTCTATTTGCCGGCATCTCCCTGGAAGGTTCAACAGTTCGTCCAGACAACGATGCCAATGAGCGCGTTTACAAAGGGAACGCGGACGCGGAAGCGATCATCATGAAAGGAGCGGTCGCTGTCCCTCCACCAGCGCAGCAAATGATTGCGTATCTCAACCGGAAATCTCCCAAAAACATGTCCGATCCGAACTCCTTGAAGGAATAGCGCGAAACCATAGTTCCGCCTCAGAAGACCCCGTCAACTGGCGGGGTCTTCTGCTTTTGGAGCTGTGAAAGGTCCGATAGAAAAGTCTTGACACCGTTCAATATATGACTTACGGTCATCTATGAACCATGGTCAAGAAACCCAATCCGAGAACTTCTCCAGAGCGCCACTCTGCTTCCCGCAATGTGCATGGACGCCGTGAACGGCGTAGCGCCGAAACACGCGAAAGCCTATTCCGCGCTGCCCTCGAACTCTTTGCAAGAAAAGGATTTACGGAGACTACCGTCGAAGATATCACCGAAGCCGCGGACGTCGGCAAGGGCACCTTTTTCAACTACTTTCCTAGCAAGGATCACCTCCTGCTGGCCTTCGGGGAGATGCAGCTTGAGAAGCTACAGACCGCGGTCGAGGAAGCTCGCCGCAGCGACGAGCCCATGCCCCAGTTTCTCCGTTCACTGGGCGGCCGCATGACCCAGGAGCCCATTCGCAACCCAGGCATTATTCGGTCTCTGCTGCAGGCTTATCTCTCGACCACTCCCGTGCGTGAGGCGATGCTTAATTTGCAAAAGCGCGTCCACGCCCTCCATACGGAGATTGTTCGCCTCGGCCAGGAACGAGGTGAAATCCGTAGGGACCTGCCCGCGGCAGAAATCGCACATGTTTTTCGACAGACGATTTTCGGAACTCTTTTGTTCTGGTCACTTCATGGCGACGCGACTCTGCACGCCCGCATCGAGTCCGCATTCAACGTGCTGTGGTCCGGCTTGGCTCCGCGAAACGCGCCGGGTTCGCCGCCCGAAAGCTCGCCAGACGAAGCGACTTCAGCCGGTGTTCCACTTTTCACTTGTGGAGATTGATTCGATGACACGCAAGCGCGTTCTTATCTTGCTTCTGGTCGGCGTCGTTTTGGCCGGCACAGCGCTTTATGCCACTTTGTTCCGGCGCGATAACACGCTGCAAGGATCCGGCACGGTGGAAGCTCGTGACATTCGCGTGGGGTCGAAGGTCGGAGGCCGCATCGACAAGGTTCTGGTGCGCGAAGGCGATACGGTACAGCCCGGCCAGATTCTAATCACTTTCGATGATAAGGAATTGCTGGCCTCGCTCGATCAGTCGCGTGCCGCCGCGGAGAAAGCAAAACGCGGCTTTCGCCCAGAGGAGATCGCCGAAGCCCGAGCCGCCGCGGCACAAGCCAAGGCCGAGTATGAGATGCGCGTGAACGGCTACCGCAAGGAAGATATCGCCGGGGCGCAGTCCGACGTTGACCGCGCTACGGCCGACGAAGTTCGCGCGCGGCTCGACTTTCAGCGCTACGAAGCTCTGGCGCAGAAGGATCTCGTCTCCAAACAACAGCGCGACACCGCCGAAGCCAACTGGAAGATGGCCCTCGCGCAGCAGCAGAACTTCCAGCACAAGCTCGATGAGCTGAAGCGTGGCTACCGTGCCGAGGAAATTGCTTCGGCGGAAGCGCACTATCGCGAGGCCCAAGCCACGCTCGAAAAATTCGAACGAGGCAACCGGCGCGAGGACGTCGATCTGGCAAAAGCAGCTTACGATTACGACGAAGCGCGTTTCCGCGAGAGCCAGGTGATTGCCCCTTCCGCGGCCACTGTCGAAGTCCTCGATGTCCGTCCCGGTGATCTGATCGCGCCGAATACTCCCGTCGCCACGCTCCTCGAAAAGGATCAGATTTACGTGCGCATCTATATTCCGGAGACGGAGATCGGCCGCGTGAAGCTCGGCCAGAAAACGGAAGTGCGCGTTGATTCCTTCCCGAAAGAGGTTTTCGAGGGTGTCGTGGAACAGATCAATCAGCAGGCCGAATTCCTGCCGCGCAACGTCCAAACGCGCGAGGAGCGAGTTCATCAGGTGTTCGGGGTCAAGATCCGCATCAGCGATCCCGCTGGGCGCGTTCTGGCGGGAATGGCCGCGGACGTAAAACTGAAAGCGGGAAGTTAACTCGTGGCAGTCTCTGAGCAAAATCCCGGAGAAGCGTCCATCGTCGCCGAACATCTTGTGCGGCGTTTTGGACAAGTCACGGCCGTCAATGACGTGAGCTTCCGAGTGGAGAAAGGCGAGATCTTCGGTTTTCTTGGACCCAATGGCAGCGGCAAGACAACCGTGATCAAGATGCTCACCGGCCTGCTGCCGCTGAGCGGAGGGGCCGCGACAGTCGAAGGATTGAATGTCCGAACGAATTCCGAAGGTGTTCGCGAGCGCATTGGGTACATGTCACAAAATTTCAGTCTGTATTTTGATCTCACGGTCGCGGAAAATCTGCAGTTTTACGGACGCATATACGGGCTCGAAGCTGCCCGTCTCAAGCGGCGCATCGATGAAATTGTCGAGCTGAACGGCCTCGGCCCATACATGAATCGCTTGTCGGCGCAGCTTTCTGGCGGCTGGAAGCAGCGCCTGGCACTCGGCTGCGCGATGCTTCATGAACCAAGACTACTCTTTCTCGACGAACCTACCGCCGGCATCGATCCCGTGGCCCGCCGGCAGCTTTGGGATCTCCTTTTCGAACTATCCGGTCATGGCATCACGTTTTTTGTTACGACTCACTATATGGACGAGGCCGAGCGTTGCAGCCATGTGGCCTACATTTACTTCGGGAAAATAATTGCGGACGGAACACCCGACGCGCTCCGGGAACTTCCCGACGTCCAGCCTGAAGGCACGCAGCGCGTGGAAATCACCACGCACGAAGTCACGCGCGCACTGCGCATCGTTCGGGAAATTCCCGGTGTTCGCAGCGCCACCATCTTCGGGCAATCCATCCACGCGCTGATAGAGGAGCGCCTGAATCCCGAAGATCTTCGCACACAATTATTGAAAAACGGCATCGCCGCCGGCGAAATTCGCCCGCTCTCCGCCAGTCTCGAAGATGTGTTCGTTCAGCTGACCTACAAACATCAAGCTTTGCAGGAGGCTGTGCGTGAGTAACATTTTCCGCGGCTTCGGCGCGGTGTTTTATAAGGAAGCGCTGCACGTGCGACGCGACGCGGGGACCCTCTTTTTCTCCCTTACCATGCCTTTGCTGCAAATGTTTCTCCTGGGGTACGGAATCGACACGAACATCCGGCAGATCAATACCGTCGTTTATAACGCGGATGGCCGCCGCGAGAGCCGCGAACTGATTGACCGGATGAAGAATTCCGATACATTCCACATTTTCCGGTACGTTCAGAATGATCACGACTTAAACGACCTGATTATCGCCGGCAAAGCCCGTGTGGGCGTCAAAATCCCCGTGGATTACTCCGACCATCTCCTCCACAACATGAGCGCACAGGTTCTGGTGCTTATCGACGGCTCCGATGCTTCGGTCGCCGGACAAGCGATCAACGTCACGAACGCCATTGGCCTGGATGAATCGCTGCGGCGCGTCTTGAAGGATCGCGCGGAATTTGCGGTGGACATGCGTCCCAAGCTTCTTTTCAATCCCGACTCTCGTTCTCCCAATTTTTTCTTGCCTGGCCTCACGGCCATCATGCTACTCAATGTGACGACGTTTCTTACGGCATTCTCTATCGTCCGCGAGAAAGAACGGGGCACTCTCGAGCAGCTTTTTGTTACTCCGGTGCGGCCATTCGGCCTGCTACTCGGCAAATTACTTCCTTATCTAGGCATCGGTTTCTTTGAGCTCTGCCTCATCCTTTTTTCCATGCACTTTATTTTTCTTGTTCCGATTCACGGCAGCGTTCTGCTTCTCGCTTTTCTCTCGCTGCCTTATCTCTTTGCCGCTCTCTCGCTGGGGATTCTCATTTCCAGCAAAGCCGCTTCGCAAGCGGAAGCCATGCAGCTTGCATTTCTTCCCATTCTGCCCAGCGTCTTTTTTTCTGGGTACATTTTCCCGCGCGAGACGATTCCCGCCATCCTCTATCCCATCAGCTACATCATCCCCGCCACGTATTTCATCAACATTACGCGAGGAATCATTCTTCGCGGCGCGGGCATCCGGCACTTGTGGACCGATGGTCTCGCACTTTTCATCATCGGTACTCTTCTTCTGATCATCGCGGCGCGCCGATTCCGCAATAAAGTCATCATGGCCTGAAGTGATGCATACATAAACCGCTACTCACTGGCTAAAGCTTTTGCCGGATCAAATCCTCGACGTCCACAATCTTGTCGCCCAACAGATTTAACTTGTTGGCCAGTCCTTGAATTTCGGACTCGGCGCGCCGGTTGACATCGTAGTCCAGCTCGCCACGCAGCCGGTCCTTCGTGTCCTGGCGGTTCTGGCTCATCATGATCACCGGCGCCTGAATAGCGGCGAGCATGGAAAGAAACAAATTCAGAAGGATGAAGGGATAGGGATCCCAGGCGGACCCGCGCAGGACTATGTTGATGCCTGCGTACACGACCAGGACAAGGAGGAAGGAAATGATGAACGCCCAGGATCCTCCAAACCGCGCGACAGCATCGGCGATGCGCTCGCCAAATGTCGATTCCGTTTCGATCAACTCGTTTGGATTCCGGGTGGCACGCAGACGGACGAGTTGCTGCGAGGCATGGAACTGGCGGCCTAGCACGGTGAGCATGTCCATGCCCGCGAGGGGCTTTCGCTGCAGCAGCACGGCGATGTCGCGGCGGTCCACCTCCACGCAGACCGTCTCTTCGAGCGCAAGCGCGGTGGTCTCGTGGGGCGTTTGCTCAAGCATGGAAGCGAAGCCAAAGAATTCTCCGTGGGCGGGCTGGTCGACGATCACTTCCTGGTGGTCTTCGTCGATGGTTGTCACTCGGACCGCGCCGGACATCATGATGTAGGCTTGTCCGCCCTGGTCACCGATCTTGTAAATGCGCTGGCGTGGGGCAAATGTTTTGATCTCGACTTGTCCAGCCAAGACCGCCATCTCCTCATCGTCCAGCAGTGCAAAGAGCGGCACATGTTTCAACTCTAGGGGATCGCAAGGCATTGTTCACCTCATTGGGTAAGAGCGGTTCGCTGCAAACTTAGATTGAGCATTTCATAATTCGCGAGGGCCGACAACCGGAAGCCATTGCCCAGCGTTTCGCGCCGATTCCGCAGTAAAGTCATCATGGCTTGAACGGTTTTCCCGCGAGAATCGTGGCTTGCCCTTCTTAACCGGCATGCCCTACTATCGCCATTCCGTTAGAGAGTTGAGGCTGTTTAGAGTGGAAAATCGTTCAGCGGGCTGGATCATCCTTCTGTTTGTACTGGCTGTCGCAGGCGTGTGCGCCATGCACGAGGGCACGCCTGCACCTCTGCCGGCAACCGCAGCGCAAGATCTTTTCTCCGCAGACCGCGCGCTCGTTTATCTGAACGCCTTTGCAACGGCGCCCCATCCGATTGGCTCCGCCGAACACGACCGCGTGCGCGACTATCTGGTTTCTCAACTTACCGCGCTCGGCGTTACTCCTGAGATTCAACGAGCGACAGGCGTCACGCCGCGTTATGAAGTTGCCGGCACGGTCGAAAATATTGTCGCGCGCCTGAAAGGAACAAGCGGCACGCCGGATGCCATCGCTCTTGTTGCGCACTACGACTCCGTTGCCGCAGGTCCGGGCGCGGGCGATGACGGCGCCGGCGTGGCCGCTTTGCTAGAAACGCTTCGCGCTCTGCGGGCCGGGCCTCCGTTGCACAATGACGTGTTGATTCTGCTGACTGACGGCGAAGAAGATGGACTACTCGGAGCGTCCGCATTCGTTGCCGAAAGTCCCTCTGCCAAGGATGTGCGCGTGGCCGTCAATTTCGAAGCGCGCGGAAACGCTGGTGAATCGCAAATGTTTGAGACCAGCGCTGACAACGGCCGTCTGGTGCAGATCTTTGCTCAAGCTGCGCCGCATCCTTCAGGATCTTCGCTTACTTACGAAATCTACAAGCACATGCCGAACGATACGGACATGACGGTATTTAAAAAGGGCGGCGCGGGTGGTCTTAACTTTGCTTTCATCGGTCACTGGGAGGCTTACCACACTCCGCTCGACAATCCCCAATCGCTTGACCGCGGCAGCCTGCAGCAGCACGGCGAAAATGCGCTTTCCCTCGCTCGCGCTTTCGGCAATGCAGACCTTGGGCAGCTTCAGGACCGGGACGCGGTCTATTTCTCAATTCCCGGAAATGTTTTTGTGCACTATTCCAACCGCTTCATTTGGCCGCTCGCCGTTGGAACGGGCGTTTTCCTGGTGGCGATGATCTTTTACGCAAATGGGGCGTGGCAGACGCGTTTGCTTCCTATCCTCGGCAGCTTCTTCTTACAAATGGCGGTGCTTATCTTGCTGCCACTTATTGGGCTTGGCTTTGTTCTCGGTGTGCGCTGGCTTCACCTCCGCGCGCTTCCCGAAGGAGGTCTAGATCAAAACAATCTTTATGTACTCGGCCTTCTTGCCCTGCTCCTCGCGGTTTTGACGCTGTTGTATAAACTGTTCCGCAGGAGAATCGCTCCGCCTGCTTTTTTCCTGGGTGGTGCGATTCTTCTTTTCATCGTCGTACTTGGATCCTCACAATTCTTGCCGGGTGGGAGCTACGTTTTCGTTTGGCCATTGCTAACAGCCTTGCTGGCAACGGCCATCGCGGCCTTTCGTCCCGGCCATCTTTCGTTCCTCTCCGTTCTGATTCTTTGTGTGCTCAGCGTGCCCGTTCTTCTCCTCTACGTTCCACTTGTGAAGGGGTTCTACACGGCGCTGGGCTTTACGAACATGGGCGCTCCGCTCTTGAGCGTTGCGTTCGGCTTGTTGTTTTTATTGCTTTATCCGTTTCTCGAGCCGGTGCTTGAATCTGCTAGCAAACTTCCCACGCTGCTCGCATTCGCTGTCGCGCTTTTCCTTTGTATCGTCGCCGCGAAGACGACGCGCTACTCTTCCGGGCATCCCAAACCCAGCCTGCTTGCGTATGCCCTCGACGCCGATACCGGCAAAGCCGTTTGGACCAGCTCCGTGCCCCGCGTCGACTCGTGGACGGCGCAATATCTGGGGAACTCCCCCACTCGGGGCAAGTTGCCGGATTTTTATCCGGTCTGGTATCCCATAGAATTTTTCCAGCACGACGCTCCCGCGCTCTCGCTTACACCGCCGGCGGCTGAGCTCCTCGAAAAATCTTCGGATGGCGTGACGCGCACGCTTCGTTTGCACATCACTACTCCGCGTCACGCGGGCACCATTCATGTCGGCGTCGCGCAAACGGAAGTGCTCAGCGCTTCCGTGAACGGCCGCGATCTGGGAAAGCCCTCGGAGGCGCGCTGGCATCAAGCGGGCCAGTGGAGCTTTGACTATGCTAATCCGCCCGCCGAGGGAATCGAAGTTCAGCTGCGCGTTCAAAGCACGGGGCCGGTAACTCTCGTGTTGGTCGACCGCGCCAGCGGACTTCCCACGATTCCGGGCGCGAATTTTGCTGCGCGTCCGGCTGACTCCATCCCTATTCATTCTGGGGACCAGACCATGGTTCGCCGGAGTTATGTGTTTTAGCGATTTGGCCTTTTGGCTGCCCACGGAGTACTCTGCTGGTTTGTCCGTATGTCGTTGGGAGACGCTGTGTCTTGTCCGATCTGTGAAAAGCGCAAAGCCGCAAGATTTTGTCCTGCCAAGGGTGAGAAAATCTGCGCCGTGTGCTGCGGCACGGAGCGCGAAGTTTCGATTGACTGCCCGTCGGATTGCACCTATCTCATCGCGGCGCATCGTTACGAGGACCAGCACCAGCGTTCGCTTCCTGAGGACACACCGCTCCTTGACGTCAAGGTTTCTCAGGACGTCATCTACACCCACCAAAACGTGATTTCTGGATTAGCTTTTACGGCGGCGAACTTTTCCGCTGCGCATCCCGCGACAACTGATTCCGACGTGCTCGCCGCGCTTCAGGCGCTCGCCGAAACCTACAAAACTTTGGGCTCAGGAATCTATTACGAAAAACCTCCGGACGCGACAATTCCGCGCGAGCTTTATGCCGCGCTCGGCCAATTCTTAAACGAATCCAAGCAGCACTCCGACGAGCGCACCAGTTCCCCGCCGGTAAAAGACTCCGAAGTATTCTCCTTGCTCGTCTTTCTCTATCGCATGGGCCTGCTGCGAACTAATGGCCGTCCGCGCGCGCGCCGCTACCTCGAGTTCTTGCGCGGTCAATTCCCGGCGGCCCCGGAGCTCAAACGCGAAGAATCCCGCATCATCGTCCCATGACGTCGAATTGTTGGCAGAGCGGCCGAGAAAGAAATTCGATTGTGTCTTTTTTCCGTAACTTGCTCAGGGAGGGCTGAAATGTTTCACATGAAACAGGGATCCGGTATGTTGAACCGATCGGGAAGAACGAAGAGACTTTTCCGAGGCGCCGCGCTGATAGTGTTCAGTTTTTCCGGCGCAGTGGCCGTCCCTAATGCAGCTCGGGCGCAAGAGCGCGAGTCCGCGGCGAAGCTCGTAGCGCGCACCATGGCCAATCCGGAATTTCGCGTGAAGACTTTTCGCGGAGGCGAATGGCTGGGACTCGGAGATTATTATCTGGCGTTGGAACCTTCCGGTTCGCGTGCGAGCAGCGACATCGTTCGTTACCAGACGTCGACCGGCGCCCGAGACATTCTAGTGGCCGCCAACCGCCTGATTCCCGCTGGCGAGAAAACGCCGCTGCCCGTCGAACAGTACGCGATCTCATCCGATGGAAACCAAGTTCTGGTGTTCACGAATTCAAAGACCGTGTGGCGCCAGAATACGCGAGGAGACTATTGGGTTCTGAACTTGCAAAGCGGCGCTTTGCACAAACTAGGCGGCGATGCGCCAGTATCGAGCTTGATGTTCGCCAAATTCGCTCCGGATAACAGTAAGGTCGGCTACGTGCGCGGAAACAATGTGTACGTCGAGGATCTTGCCGGCGGAAAAATCACACAACTGACTCACGACGGCTCGGACACCGTCATCAACGGAACGTCCGACTGGGTGAACGAGGAAGAATTCGACATCCGCGACGGCTTCGAATGGAGCCCTGACAGCCGTGCGATCGCTTTCTGGCAATTCAATACGAGCGGTGTACAGAACTACACGTTGATCTATGACCTTGGCGCGCCGCGCGGTGAAATCGTCACCGGAATTCCGTATCCCAACACGGGTCCGTATCCGCAGACGCTTCAGTATCCCTATCCGTTGGCTGGGACGCCAAACTCGGCAGTTCGGGTCGGCGTTGCGAGTGCTGCCGGTGGAAAAGTCGTCTGGATGCAGGCCGCGGGAGATCCACACAATTTCTACATTCCCAGGATGGGGTGGGCAGACGCCGGCCATGTGCTGCTTCAACACATGAATCGGTTGCAGAACAAGAATGAATTTCTGCTGGCCGATGCCGTGACTGGCGTCTCTCGAACTGTTTTCGTTGACGAAGACCGCGCGTGGGTGGACGTGAATGCGTCGGTCTTGTGGATCAATCAGGGGCGCGAATTTCTCGTGATGAGCGAGCGCGATGGATGGCGGCATTTGTATCGCGTGGCGCGCGATTCCGGGAAAGCGGAACTCGTGACGCGCGGGGACTTCGACGTGGTCAGTCTGGACCGCGTCAGCCCGGATGAAAAGTGGGTTTACTTCATCGCATCACCTGACAACGCGACGCAGCGCTATCTTTATCGCGCGCGGATGGACGGGTCGGCTGAGCCGGAGCGCCTCACGCCGAATCAGCCGGGAACGCATTCCTATACGATTTCGCCGAATGGCGAATGGGCCTTCCACAACTACTCTTCGTTCAATGAGCCGCCGACATTTGATGTGGTGCATTTGCCGGATCACCGCGTGATGCGAAATACTGCGGACAATTCGGCGCTGGCCGAGCGCGTGAAGCCGTTATCGAGCGGGCCGGCGGAATTCGTGAAAGTGGATGCGGGCAACGGCCTGATTGTGGACGCCTGGTTGATGAAGCCGCAGGATTTCGATCCCGCAAAAAAATACGCGCTGATTGTGAACGTCTATTCCGAACCCGCCGGACAAACAACCGCGGATCGCTGGCCATCCATGTTCGACCGCGCATTGACCAGCGCCGGGTATCTGGTTGCGAGCTTTGACAACCAGGGAACGCCTGCACCGCGCGGCCGGGAATGGAGAAAAGTCGTGTACGGAAATGTAGGTCCGCTTTCGTCTCAACAACAGGCGGCTGCGCTTCAATCGCTCGAAAAAACTCATTCGTTTATCGATCCGAAGCGAGTCGGAGTCTGGGGTTGGAGCGGCGGCGGAACGGAGACGCTCAATCTGATGTTTCGATATCCCGAAGTTTACAGCGTCGGCGTATCTGTTGCTTCGGTGCCCGACCAGCGCCTCTACGACAGCATCTATCAAGAGCGGTATATGGGATTGCCCCAGGATAGTCCTAAGGCTTACGAACAAAGTTCGGCGATTAATTTTGCTTCAGGTTTACGCGGAGAATTAATGGTCATCCACGGCTCAGGCGATGACAACGTGCACTTCCAGGGCTTCGAACTGCTCGTGAACAAATTGATCTCGCTGGGCAAGCAGTTCGACATGCGCGTCTACCCCGGCCGCACGCACGGCATCTCTGAAGGCAAAGGCACCAATCTTGACGTCTACACAAACATCCTGGGCTACTTTGAAGCTCACCTGCCGCCGGGACCGCAGCCTGCCGGATCTGACTGAACGGCGCCGACTCGTGTCGATTAGCAACCCCAAACCGCGGAAACTGATCGGCTTTCGATTCCCTATCCCGCTGCGCAGGAACGGATTCCTTGCAGCTGCACGCTGACGGCGGCGGCGTCCCAGCCTAGCTTCATTTGTGCGCAGGGGGTTGTGCGCTGGGTGTCGCGCTGGGGGCGAGAATCGAAGCCGTACTTTTGTTTCAGGCGCACGACGCGCTCCGCGATCAACTTCCGATATTTTTCCGGCGCATAGGCGTCTTTTGCGTACCACTCTTCATATTGCTTCGTGAGGCGGGGAAACTTCTCTCGTATAAAGGGCAAGAATTGTCTTGCCGAGGAGGGCATCAGAAACAGGACACCGGACCAGAACCACTGCGCACCCGCATTGTGCGCGGCTTCGGCTACCGCTTCGAGTTCCCCTACGCGGTCGGTGATTCCGGGTATCAGCGGCGATGCGGAAACTCCAACCCGCAGTCCTGCTTCGCTCAACTGCCGGACTGCGGCGATGCGCAAATCCGGGCGAGGAGCGCGCGGCTCCAGCAAGCGCGCCAGCCTCGGCCTTAACGTGGTGACCGTGATATTGAGTGCCAGCTCCGAACGCTCGGCAATACGCTTGAAAAGATCCATGTCGCGCACGATCTGATTTGATTTCGTGATCACCGAAATGCTCAAGCCTTCACGCTTGGACAATTCTTCGAGGCAGGCGCGCGTCACTCCATATTCGCGCTCCGCGGGCTGGTACGGATCGGTCGCCGTCCCGATTGCGATGTGTTCCGGCTTTTCGCCGCCCGAAGTCTCGGAGGCATACGAATATTTGTGCGAGACATCGTAGGCCAACAAAGGAGCGGCGTCTTTCTTCACGAAGATTTTTCGTTCGAATTCGCTGCCGTCCAATTCCATGTACTCGTGCGTGTAGCGCGCGTAGCAGTAGAGGCACCCGAATTCGCATCCCCGATAGGGATTGATGGTCCAATCGAACGGAACGCGCGCAGAGTCGCACCGGTTCAGGATCGACTTTACCGGCAACAGGAAATACTCCGGCCGCTCGGCGGACTTCCGATGGCTCTCCGCTGGAGGAGAGCATGCTGCGAGGCGGGCAATGCCCACCAGCGGTACGGCTGCATCCCGGGTCCGGTGATCCGCCTGGCCTTTAAAGCCGTGCGGGACCGCCTCTATTGAGGCCGGCGGAGGGCAATCCGCCGTGGGGCAACCCGAAGTGCTGCCGCCTGAACCGGCAACCGCCGAGGCTTCCACATTGTCAGGGACATTGTGGAAACCGCCTGGCGCATCACCAGCTCTTGGTTTTGGGCTTGTCGCATAGGGGCTAACAGGAAAGAGTGTTGCCGTGGATTGTCTAGCGTGGCGGCGCGGGATACCAAGGGTCCGCGCCGTTGAGGAAAGAACTGGAGACATAGCCCACCTCGAAGCACGGCAGCAGTATTTCGCTTTTTGTTCGCCATGTCAAGTACTTTTCGCTTTTCTTTCGTTAGCGGCCGACATCCCCTCTTATTAACCGATGCCATGCACACTGCCCTTTCGTCCGGATTGTTTGCCACCCCTCCACAGGGTATCCTGCTCATTCGGGAGGATCGGCGTGCGACAGTCCCCATTAGCACGGTTTCTGCGAGGTGCGTCCATTGTCCTTTGCTTGGCCTCATCGCATCCTTTGAGTGCGCAACAGCCATCGCAGCCAGTTCAGCAGCCGCAGCAGCCAGGCTCGCCGTCAACCCCTCCATTACCTCAAGCCAAGAAGCCTGCCGTCGGCCCAGCCGCTCCTCAGTCCACGCACTACCCCATCCTTCTCCTCGTTCAGGGCAGTGACCAGTCATGGAGCCTGCGCATTGGCCAGAAGGGCCCGGAGCGTCTTGACCGGGTTGGTTATCCACCGATCCCGCTGGAACCCGCAGACGTAGTCCGTGAAGGCACCACTGACTCTTGGACGTACCACGCCAAAGACGCCCAAACTGGGGCCGCTGTCTCTGTCCGTATCACTCGGGAACCCTGTTCCCATCCGGCGGCGGCGACCAAATTCGCGTTCACGGGCGCCGTGGAACATGCGCAAATGGGCTCTGTACAAGGCTGCGCCCGGGTCGCGACGGAACTCTTCCCCAGGATCAATAACCAACCCACGGATGACGATGACGTGGCCAAGGACAAGCCGCCGCCTCCGACGGTGCCACACTTCAAGCCGCCCGTGGCGGCCGCTTACATCACGGAGCCGGACAAGATGATCGTCAAACGCGGCAGCGTGGCGCGCGCCATCCCTGGAAAAGCGAGCCATTCTCTCTGCTTGTCGCATGACGGTAAAAAGCTTCTGTTTGTCCGCGACGAGGAGCCCGCGCCGCTTCGTACCATCAATGAATACGATTTCGAGACCCGGCGTACAAAGGAATTGATTCGGGCAAACGCGAATGCCCCGTTTTGGTCTCCGGATGACTCCCGGATCGCTTTTCTCGAAAAGGTCGAGGGAAAGTGGCAAGTTTGGAGCATGCCAGCGGACGCCCCGGAAAAGGCGGCACCTTTCTATCCCGGGGAAGAGGTGAGCCTTGAGGGCTGGGCGGACGCGCACACGATTATTGCGAGTGACTTGCAGACACTTTCGTGGATCGGCGAGGACGGAATCGTAAAGCAGACACTTTCAAGTACAGACCTCTACGGCAAGGACCAATTCAGCGTGACGAGCGGCAATACGGTGCGCATTCACCCGCTCAATCCTGACCTACTGCTTGTTTCTGCCGAATTGCTGCCGACGGCTGCCGCCTCCGCTTCCAAAGAACTTGCCAGCAGAGAGGCGGCGGGCAAGGATGCCGCGAAGGCGGAAGCTGTCACAGTGCTGCCAGGGCCGGCCTTCTTCCTCTATGAGATCCGCTCCAAGCGCCGGGTCCTGCTTAGCCCGCCCAGTATGTTATCCAACGGCGCGGAGTGGTCCGGTGACGGGCTCCAGGTTTTCTTCACTGGCCGAGACGCTAACAGCCACACGGCGACGATCTATCGAGTGTTCTGGGATGGCACCAGCAAAATCAAAGTTCACGATGGATATGACTACGTGATTGGCCAATAAGACTTCCGCCAAACGGTTTGTTCGCCGGGAAATTCTGCATGTTCGTGTTTGCCTGCCCTCCGGCCTTCCCGGGCCCCCGCAGCCCCTGAGCTTGCGGAAGCAGCAGCTTAACCCTGCGTTTGGGCTCCTGGACCAGATTGGTCCGGCATTGGCCGATACGCCGCAGCCCCTTTTTTGGCAAACCCGGCCCTTCCGGCGCGAAGCTATACTTGTTAGATGGCGACCCCTACTCCCGTCCAGCCGCGTCAAGTCGGCATCCTTATACTGGATGACGACGACGATAACAAAGGCGCCCTGCGTCAAATCCTTGATTCGGAAGGCTGGCGCGTCCGCCTGGTCCAGGACCCCAAATTGCTCCTCGCCGAGCTAAGATCGGGCGAATGGTCGCTGGTCATCGCCAATATCGCGCTCGCGGGGATAGATACACCGGCTTTTATCACGCTGCGTGAGCTCGCCAGCGTTTCTCACGAAGAGGGAGGCCGCATCCGGGTCCTCTATATTCTCCCAGAGATCAACAGCAGCCAGTACGTAGCCCCTCTTGAACTGGCCCGCGCACCTTATGTGGTCCGGCCCTTCCATCTCCATGATTTTCTCGAGAAAGTGAGCGACCTCCTGGTCGAGGTCAAAGCCATCGAAGGACCCATTCGCCAGGTACGCCACGAGTTCGGCGCTCTGCGCAAGAAGAAAAAAATGGCCGGACGCTCCAATGCGATGTTCGCGGCGCGCGATTCCTATTCCTATACCGACGAAGAACTGGCTGAATACGAAAAGCAGGAAAGCGAATCTTCCAAAAACAGACGCAACAAGCCGCGCACGAACCTTGGCGGCACGGACCGCTAAACCCACGCGCAGTATAGAGAACGGCTCCCTTAATGCGACGGTGTGCTGCCATCAAGCTGGGCATCCAGCTTCAGCAGCGTGCGGTAAAGAACCTCTGCACCATTGGCGGCCTGCTCGGGCGAGGTGTATTCCAAGGGCGAATGGCTGATTCCCCCTCGGCTCGGGACGAAGATCATTCCCACAGGCGCAAATCGCGCTACGTTTTGCGCATCATGGCCGGCGCCACTGGGCAGATCGAGCGTCTCCATGCCGACGTCCCGCGCCGATGAACGAATGGCCTCCTGAAAAGCTTTGGCTGTAAGCGCCGGAGCGTGGAAGTCCGGCTTCGTGCAGCTAATCTCCACATTCTCTTCTTGGCCGATCGTTTTGAAGCGCTGCAGAATTCGTTCCGCGACTCGGTTGATCTTCTCCGCATCCAGATCTCTCAACTCCACTGGAAATGTTACGCGACCTGGGATTACGTTGCTTGCGCCGGGCTCGATCTTCATCCAGCCGACGGTGCCAACTTGCCGTCCCGATTCGGCTCGCACTTCGTCGCGGACGGCCAACACCGCCCTCGAGGCTGCGGCCAGCGCATCTTTGCGCCGGTTCATCGGCGTCGTGCCCGCGTGATTGGCGAAGCCCGTAGCTGTGCAGGTCCGCAAACTGATTCCCACGATTCCCGTTACCACCCCGATGGGGATTTTTGCTTCATCCAACAGCGCGCCCTGCTCGATATGCAGCTCCAGATAGCCCGCCACGGTGGCGAGAGGTATTTTCGCGGAAGCGATTCGGGAGGCGTCGCCTCCCATCCGGCTAAGCCAATCGCTCAGTTTCTCTCCGCTTTCGTCTTGCCGTGTGGCAATATCCGCCGGGAGAATCCCGGCTGCCGCGGAGGAACCGACGAGCCCGGAATAAAACCGGCCGCCCTCTTCATTTGTCCAGATAACAACCTCGAGAGGATGGCGGGTCGTCAGATGTTCTTCGTTTAGCGCACGAATGACCTCGATTGCGCCCAGGCTCCCCACATCTCCGTCAAAATTGCCGCCGTGCGGGACTGAGTCAATGTGCGAGCCAAAGAGCAACGGCGGCAATTTCTCAGATCCAGGCCGGCTCCCAAAAATATTCCCCGCGGGATCTACGCGGACGTCCAGGCCCGCCTCTCGCAGCAATCCAATCGCATATGCGCGCCCGGCAAGGTCCGCCTCCGTGAATCCGACGCGGCTCACGCCACCTTCGGGATTCTTTCCAATTTCTGCAAGCTTCTGAAGAGTTGTCCACAGGCGCTCCTGGTTCACGTGCCTGTTGGCGGCTGTCTCTTGTTTTCCTTTGACTACGCGTCCGCCGACGGTCATCAAACCGAGCAGACTCACGCACGCTCCAGTCGCGACAAACAGACTTCTTCGCATCTGCATCGCTTCCCTCCGCGCCCGCAGTCTCCCACACACTGCCAAGTTTTCAGCAGCAGATAATTCCGCGTCAATTTTGCGCGACGCGCTGCTTGACTTCCACACCTTGCAGGCGCGATGCTACCGCGTCCAAGGTGTCGAGACTTCCGGACGGGTGGCGTGCAAACGAAAGCTGGCGATCTCGTTTCCATGACTGTGTGTCCGAGCAATACCCTACATAAAAGAGGATCTGCATGCGACTTCGAGTGACAGTAGCTTCTCCCATGCTTCGATTTGGTTTGCTGGTGGCGATCGCCGTCTGTTCGACGAATTCATCCGCTGCGCAACAATCCAATTCCGCGGAGCCGCGCGCTTTCACGGCCGACAATTACAAGCGCGCCGAAAAATTCATGGCTTACAACACGCGTCCGCTGGTCTTCCATGATGTGCGCGTCAAATGGCTTCCCGGAGAGCGTTTTTGGTTCCGCGATGCGGGCCCCGAGGGATTTGAGTTCGTGCTCTATGACGCCGCGCATGGCACACGCCAGCCCGCATTTGACCATGCAAGGATTGCCGCAGCTCTCTCCACTGCAGCCGGAACGTCCTACAATGCGGCGCACCTTCCTTTCACGACATTCGAATTTTCGCCTGATGCGAAGTCCATCTCGTTCCAAGTGAAGTCTGAGCATTGGACCTGCGAATTGGAGGCCAACCGGTGCACCGCCAAAGCAAAGCCCGCCAAGGGCGCGTCGGCGCCGCGCCGAAGAGGAACTCTCTCCTGACGGCAAACGTGCGGCCTTCATTCGCGATTACAACCTGTGGGTGCGCGATGTATCGAGTGGCAAAGAAACGCAGCTTACCACTGACGGCGTGAAGGACTTCGGCTATGCCACGGACAACGCGGGATGGATTCACAGTGACCGGCCGATTCTTCTGTGGTCGCCGGATTCCAAAAAAATAGCGACGTTCCAGCAGGACCAGCGCGGCGTTGGCGAAATGTATCTCGTCGAAACAAAAGTTGGACATCCGGTGCTTCAGGCATGGAAGTATCCGCTTCCGGGCGATGACGTCGTCACCACGATCCAGCGCGTCGTAATCGATCTCGATGGCCCGAAAGTGATTCGGCTTCAGATGCCTGCCGACCAACACCGCACGACACTTTGCGACGACGTGGAATGCCGCGGCAGCGAATGGGAGGATGTGGAGTGGAGTCCCGACACGACACATCTCGCGTTCGTTTCGACCTCACGCGACCACAAGCGTGAGCAGTTGCGTGTTGCGGACGCCGCTACTGGCGCAGTGCGCGACGTCTTCGAAGAAACCGCCGCCACGCAGCACGAATCCGGATGGGGCCGCGTGAACTGGCACTACCTGCCCGGTTCCAACGAAGTCATCTGGTTTTCCGAGCGGGATAATTGGGGCCACCTCTATCTTTACGATCTCGCGAGTGGACGACTGAAAAACCAAATCACATCCGGCGAATGGGTCGTCACCCAACTGCTCCACGTTGATGAAAAAAATCGCATGTTGTATTTCCTCGCGGGCGGCCGCGAGAAAGGAGAGAACCCCTATTTCGCTCACCTGTATCGCATTGGTTTTGACGGCAAGAATCTTTCGCTGCTGACGCCTGAAGATGGCAATCATGAAGTCAGTTTCTCAACTTCTGGTCACTACTTTTTCGATAGTTATTCCAAGCCCGATGTTCCCGCTGTAGCCGTTGTGCGCGACGATGCGGGAAAGCTGCTTTCGACCGTTGCGAAAACCGACATCTCGAAACTGCTCGCAGCCGGCTGGCAGGCGCCGGTTCCAATAAAGGTGAAGGCGCGGGATGGAGTCACCGATATCTACGGCCTCCTGTATAAACCGACGCAACTTGATCCCACAAAGAAATATCCGATTGTCAATAACATCTACCCCGGGCCGCAGGGCGGAAGCGTGGGATATTGGGGATTCGCACCCTCGCGCAGCGATACGCAAGCTCTCGCCGAACTGGGATTTGTGGTCGTTCAGATTGAAGGAATGGGCAATCCGTTGCGGTCGAAGAAATTCCACGACTTCTATTACGGAAATATGGGCGACAACACGCTGCCCGACCAGATCGCGGGGATGCGCGAGCTGGGGCAGAAATATTCGTGGATTGATATTGATCGCGTAGGTGTCTATGGGCACTCCGGCGGAGGGTATGCAACCGCGGACGCCATGTTCCGGTTTCCCGATTTCTTCAAAGTCGGTATCTCGGAATCCGGGAATCATGACAATCGGGAGTACGAAGATGACTGGGGCGAGCGGTACCAGGGCTTGCTCGTAAAGAATGCGAACGGAACCAGCAACTACGATGATCAGGCCAACCAAAATCTCGCAAAAAATCTGAAGGGCCACCTGCTGCTGGCGCACGGGACGATGGACGACAACGTTCCGCCGTACAACACACTTCTGGTCGTGGACGCGCTCGTCAAGGCCAATAAGGACTTTGATCTTCTGCTTCTGCCGAACCAGCATCACGGGTATGGCAGCGCGACTCTTTACATGACCCGGCGGCGCTGGGACTATTTCGTGCGCTATCTACTCGGAGCCGAGCCGCCGCGCGAGTACGAACTCAAGCCGCCGGCCCCGTAGGGCCACCCAGTAACTGCTAAGACGCACCTCCTACTCCCTGCTCGCAACGGACGAGGCTTCGCTCGATTCTACCAGGCGGGCATTTGACACTGTTGCGCTTCCCTGCATTTTGGCCTGCAAGAAACTTGAGGTTCCTCGTTCTAAGCCCGAGTCGCGTCCTCGAAGGGTCACGCGAAGGAGGGTTTTATGGAACGATCCATTTTGGGAGCTATTTTTGGCGGATTATTTGGCATTAGCACGTTGGGAGGGCTGGCGCTTATTGGGGCCTCGCCCAATCCTATGCCGGGGAAACCGGAGGGCAATTGGCGTTTGCTGGACCCAGTCGCGTATGAAAACATCACGATTTTTCCGGTTGTAAGCTCTTCAGGCCAGGACACTTCGCCTTTCCTGACGCTCGATGAGGGGCTTTCAAGTGGCGAGGTGATTGTCAGCGAACAAGGTGCGGCGGGCTTGGCGCGGACGCGCGATGGGCGGCCGGTCTATTGTGCCGCAGTACAACACGGGGGCAAGCGTCAACCAGCTAGTGCTGATAAACCGAAGCAAACGGCCGCTGCTTTTGTTGGCGGGCGAGCTGGTGAGCGGCGGAAAGCAGGACCGGATTATTGGCAAGGACCGGATTGTTCCGGTGGGGTCGCAGCCGCTGCCGCTGGATGTGTTCTGCGTGGAACACGGGCGGTGGACGGGGGCGAGCGCGCAATTCAAGGATTCAAAGATGATTGTGCACCCGAGCGTGCGCGAGCAGGCGGCCGTTGCGCAAAACCAGAATGAGGTTTGGGATGCAGTGCGATCGGGCACGCTGTCGAAGACACCACCTCCTCCTTCCGCGGGAATGGCAGACGGATACAGCGAGGCGCGTATCAGCCCTCGCGCACTAGAAAGTACAATTGCGACCGCGGCACCGACGCAGTCCTATGAAAAGATTTACCAGCACAGCCGGATGGGAGCTTCGGTGGACGAATTCGTGGAGGAATTGCAGCGGCGCTTCAACAGGGCGACCTCGGGACTGAAGGGAGAGCGCGTGGTCGGGGTGGTGGTTGCATATGGCGGAGACGTGGCGTGGAGCGACATCTTCGCGTCGGGTGATTTGTTCGAACATTACTGGAGTAAATTGCTGCGTAGCTACGCGGTGGAGGCTTTGGCGCGGCCAACATACCGGGAGACGGCGGCGATTACGGATGCGCGGGAATTTCTGCGCAACCTGAATGGTCGAGAGGTGGTCGAGAGTGAACCCGGAGTTTACCGGTGGCGGCAGATCACCGAGGGAAGGCTTTCGCTGATTGAGCTGGAATCGATTTCACCTAAGCCTATGACGCTGCACCGGTTGCTTCTGCACCGAACTTCGTGAGGCGGTTGCGGTCTGACAGCGAAAGACGGGCACGGCATGCCGTGCCCCTACAAAGCCCGGGAGAGGCTCACGCAGGAATTTGCGCGAGACGTTAGCGTGGGGAAAATGGCCTGACCACGCTTTTGTCAGAGCATTGACCCAGCAACTCTGCGGCTGTGGCGTTCCAGGTGGGATGTTTGAGGGTTGGAACCAGCTCGGCGAGAGGCGCTAGAACGAATCGGCGGAGGAGCATCCGCGGGTGGGGGATTTGCAGCTCCGAAGTGTCGATGGTCACGGAGCCGCAGAGCAAGATGTCCAGATCGATTTTGCGCGGACCTTTTGCAAATTCCTTTTTGCCGCCCATTTGCGACTCGATGGCGCGCAGGATTTGCAAAAGCGCTTGCGGTTCCATATCTGTTTCTGCTTCCACTACACAGTTCAGAAACCACGGCTGTTCGAGATAGTCGACCGGTTCGGTTTCGTAAATCGACGATATCTGCGATCGACGTGCACGCCGGCTGACCCGAGCGCGGCAATCGCTGCGCGGAGATTGGCTTCGCGGTCGCCGACATTCGAACCGAGCGATAAATAGACGAAGTCCATGGTTGGATTGTACGCGGAAGCGGCTCGATGTACTCATGACGCTCGCGGGGCGAACTCTAGTTTGTCCACTTCGAGGTTTTTACGGCAACTCAGCTTGCTGACATTAAGAATTGCGCTCGAATGGCGTCTGTCTTGGGGAGGGGTCACGCGACTCGAGGTCGGCCCTGGGCTTGGGGAACAAAGGAGGAACGGGCAGCGTATCTCTAAGCGAAAGGCCGAGGACTGCAAGGTGCGCGGCATGGGGGTGGGCAATGATTAGTTTCTGGCAAGACGTGCGCTACGGGCTACGGGTGCTGCTGAAAAATCCAGGATTCACGGCGATCGCGGTATTGACGCTGGCGCTGGGAATTGGGGCGAATACGGCGCTATTTTCGGTGGTGAATGGAGTGTTGCTGAATCCGTTGCCGTTTGCTAATCCCGATCAACTACTGGCGGTGTATGCAATGAGTCCTGCGTTCGAGCAAGGCTCGATCAGCTATCCGAATTTTCTAGATTGGCAGAAGGACAACCGCTCGTTCGCCTTTTTAGGCGCTTTCCGGTCAGAAGAGTACAACATGACAGGAGCAGGCGAACCGGAGCGGTTGCACGGCCACATGGTTTCCGCAGAGTTCTTCCCGGCGCTCGGCATTCATCCAATACTGGGGCGATATATTCTGCCGGAAGAAGACCGGGCTGGCGCGGCGCCGGTAATGGTGATCGGGGATGGTCTGTGGAAACGCAAGTTTGGGTTGTCACCTGATGTTTTGGGGAAGAGCCTCACGATGAATGGGAAGGCGTACACGGTGATAGGTGTTGCGCCCGAGCGGCTGCCAGTTTTCAGCCCGACGGACGTGTATGTGCCGATTGGGCAGTGGACCGACCAGACGTTTCTCAATCGCCACATAAGCATGGGATTGAACTCGATCGGGAGACTGAAAACTGGAGTCACCCTGGAACAAGCGCGCGCGGACATGGACTCGATTGCACGAAATCTTGCCACGGCTTATCCCGACGCGGACAAGGGCACGGGGATTGCCCTGGTGCCATTGAAGACGGACGTTGTCGGCAATGTACGAGGAATCCTGCTCGTGCTGCTGGGAGCAGTGAGCTTTGTGTTGTTGATCGCGTGCGCGAACGTGGCGAACTTGCTGCTGGCGCGGTCAACCGGGCGTTCGCGTGAATTTGCGATACGTTCAGCACTGGGAGCTAGCCCAGGTCGCGTGATTCGGCAGCTTTTGACAGAGAGCGTGATGCTGGGGATTGTTGGGGGAGCGATCGGGCTGTTGCTCGCAAAGTGGGGAACGCGGGCAATTCTTGCGGCGCTACCGCAGACCTTGCCGCGATCCGAAGAGATTGGGCTGGATGGGCACGTAATGTTCTTTACGTTGGGAATTTCTGTTGTGACGGGGATCGTGTTCGGACTAGTCCCGGCGCTGAAGACAATGCGGCCGGATATGCACGAAACGCTGAAGGAAGGTGGCCGGGGATCGAGCGGAGCACGGCATCGAACGCAGAGCGTCTTCGTTGCAGTGGAAATGGCGATGGCGGTGGTGCTGCTCATCGGCGCGGGACTGATGATCCGCAGCCTTGCGGCACTCTGGAGCATCAATCCGGGTTTCGACTCACGAAACGTGCTGGTGTTCGACATTTCATCGACTTCCGCTGCGGACATAACGGCAGGTCAGCTCCGAAACAAATACCGCGAGACTCTACGGCAACTGGAAGGCGTGCCTGGTGTGGAAGCAGTGTCTATGCAAGGCGGAGCGCTTCCCATGAATGGGGATTCGGAAGTGCCGTTTTGGGTGGAAGGGCGACCGAAGCCGGCCAGTCTTCAAGACATGCCGTTTGCGCTATTTTATCTCGTGACACAGGGATACAACCAAGCGATGCGAATTCCCGTCCAGCGCGGCCGAAGTTTCACGGAGCGCGACGACGAGCATGCGCCTATGGTCATGTTGATAGACGCCGAATTCGCTCGCACGTACTTTCCGAACGAAGACCCAATTGGAAAACGGGTGAACCTGGCATTCCTCGATTTTCAGGCGGAAATTGTCGGCGTGGTGGGCCACGTCGAACACTGGGGACTGGGTTCGAGAGAGCATCAGAGCCTGCAAGCGCAGGTCTATCTTTCGATTTGGCAGGTCCCCGATAAATTCTGGCCGCTGCTGGCAAACGGCTGTGGGTACGTGGCGCGCACGGCGGGAACGCCGCTTGGCGTATTGGGGGCGATTCGCAACGCTGCCGAAAGAGTGGACGGAACTTCGGTAGTGTACGGCGTCAGACCGATGCAGGACATCGTGGCGCATTCCATCGCCAAGCAGCGGATGACGATGCTGCTCTTGAGCGTTTTTTCCGCGCTGGCGCTGGTGCTTTCTTCGATTGGGATTTACGGCGTGATTTCCTACCTGGCCGGCCAGCGCACGCATGAGATCGGCGTGCGAATAGCTCTGGGTGCATCCAGCGCGGACGTGCTACGGATGGTGCTGGGTGAAGGGATGAGGATCACTCTGGTTGGCGTGGGCATCGGGATTGTGGCTGCGCTGGGATTGACGCGATTAATTACGAAAATGATTTACGGCGTGGGCGCAACCGACCCAATTACTTTCGCGGGTGTCGCGATTCTGTTGACAGGAGTGGCGCTCTTGGCGTGCTACATTCCCGCGCGGAGAGCGATGCGCGTGGACCCGATTGTGGCTTTGAGGTACGAGTAGTCGGGGCGAACCGAGACGAATTATTCATATCGTCTTGCCTGCTGCTTCGCGACTTAAGCACCTGAGATTTCGCGAAGCCGTCCGCTGGACACATCGTAAACAAAGCCGCGCACCGCGACTTGTTTGGGAACCCAGGGATGGGTGCGCAGCTTCTGCAATTGATGGCGGACATTTTCCTCAATATTCTGGAAAGCATAAAAGAACGCGGGAGAGATGGCCGCGGTTCCCGTGCGATTCTGAATTCTGTTGCGCAAATCCTGTTCGGTCGTGTGCATCAAGCCGCAATCAGTGTGGTTGATGATCATGAATTCCCTGGTGTCCAACAGGTAGTGCGAGACGACCAGGGAGCGCAGGCTGTCTTCGGTGACAATGCCGCCGGCATTTCGAATGATGTGGGCATCGCCATTATTCAGGCCGAGAGTGAGAGTCGAGAGCCGCGTATCCATGCAAGTCAACACGGCGAGGTGACGTTCGGGGCGCGGAGTGAGCCTGCGCAATTCGTGCGTGCGGGAATAGAGTTCGTTGGCTTGGAGGACTTCGTCGATTACGCTCATGGCTTGGACAGTCTAGCAAATCGCGGCAGACAGGTTCGAGTTCTGGGCACGCGCGTTAGGGTTGAGAATCTAGGAGTTGTTCAGAAGAGGCGCGGCTGGCGTTTGGGCAATTCCTTGCCGAAATATTCGTAGGCGCGGGCGGTGGCGACGCGGCCGCGCGGCGTGCGGTCAATCAATCCAATCTGCATGAGGTAGGGCTCGTAAATTTCTTCGATGGCGTCTTCTTCCTCGGAGAGGGCGGCAGCGAGAGTGCCGAGGCCTACCGGCCCGCCAGCGTACTTATCGAGAAGAGCTAGCATAAGGTTGCGGTCGACTTCGTCGAGCCCGCTTTCGTCTACACCAAGCATCGCTAGAGCTTCCTGAGCGACGGCGCGAGTGATGCGTCCGGCAGCGCGCACCTCGGCAAAATCGCGGGAGCGGCGAAGAAGGCGATTGGCGATGCGCGGCGTGCCCCGGCAGCGACGGGCGATTTCTTCGGCGCCGCCATCGTCCATCAGAATATTTAGAATTTTCGCGGAGCGGTGAATGATGATGAGCAAATCATCGGGCTCGTAGAAATCGAGGCGATGGACGATGCCGAAACGCGAGCGCAATGGAGCGGTGATCAGTCCTGCGCGCGTGGTGGCGCCGATGAGCGTGAAATGGCCTAATTGGAATGGATGAATGCGCGCCCCGGGGCCCTGGCCGATGATCAAATCGACGCGAAAATCTTCCATCGCGGGATAAAGGACTTCCTCTACGGCGGGCTGGAGCCGGTGAATTTCGTCGAGAAAGAAAACTTCCTTGCCCTCGAGCGAGGTCAGAATTGCGGTGAGGTCGCCTTTGCGTTCGAGCAGGGGACCCGCGCTGGTCTTGATGGGTACGTTTAATTCGTTTGCGATGATTTGCGCAAGGGTGGTTTTTCCCAAGCCGGGAGGGCCGTAGAGGAGCACATGATCGAGAGCTTCGCCTCGACTGCGGGCTGCTTCAATGGCGATCGAAATGTTTTCCTTGACGCGCTTTTGGCCGATGTATTCATCAAGGCGTTTTGGGCGGACGCTGGCTTCGATCCGGGCGTCTTCGTCAAAAGGTGCGCCGGAGACGATTCTGTGTTGTTCTCCTCGGTCGATCATTCGTTTTGCGCTCGCGTCGGGCATTGTTCAGGCTTCCGCGTAAACTCTGTGCGACCCTTGGCCGGCCCAACGGTCGGCACCTACATCGGCGACGTTGGGCTTGTGTCTACGCGCCGGCATGAGAAGTTCGCCCTTTGGGTGCGGCGAGAGATTGCAGCGCTGCGCGCAGCAATCTCTCGAAATTCGCTGTGCCAGCTTCGCGTTTGGCTTCACCCACGGCGGATTCCGCAGCTCGTGGTTCATAGCCGAGATTCACCAGCGCGGAGACAACATCGGCCTCAACGCCAGCCGGCGAGGCTGCTGCAGGTTTCTCGGCTTGCAACACCACAGCTTCGAGCTTGTCTTTCAGCTCGACCACCATGCGCTCCGCGGTCTTGCGGCCGACTCCGGGAATTTTCGTGAGGCGGGCCAAATCGCTGCCGCGAATGGCAGGGACCAGTTCTTCGACGCTCATGCCGGAGAGAATTTTGAGAGCCAGAGAGGGCCCCACACCGGAGGCGGAGAGGAGCATCTCGAAGAGATGCTTTTCGCGGGAGGAAACGAAGCCGTAGAGAGCAAGCGCGTCCTCGCGGACGTGGGTATGGATGAGAAGACTGACTTCGGTATGGAGTTCGCCGAGCGCGGCATAGGAAGAAAGGGGAACCTGAACGAGATAGCCCACGCCGCCAACATCGACGAGGACCTGGTTTGGGCGTTTTTCGGCGAGGCGTCCACGGAGCTGGCCAATCATGGAAGGCCAGTATTGCCGCCTTTTGTTCGCCTGTCAACGAGTGTAGGGGATAGTACGCACTGAGGGGAATTTGCTACACCCCTGGGTGGTGCGGGACCTAAATGGCCCATTGCGGTTTGTGATGGGTTAGGGACAGGCTTTTTGTTTCTGTATCGAGTGATTCTGTCCTACTAGGTTTTCGAATCGAACAGGACCACACTTGACGGTAGAGATGCACCGCCGCTGACCACCGCACGCTTAGAAAGTGCGATATCCAAGAAGAAGTTCACCCTCTCAAAGAGACCGTAAATCTCCTCTGCCGCTTGAAGTTCAGGCGTGCCTGTCATGATCCAATTCGCACCCAAGTGCGCCTGTGCTTCTGCAAGGTCGATAACAAATCCATGATCTTTATATTCGTGGACAAGTTCCCTTGCGATGGCTGCAGCTTTGGTAACAAGGCTGGGCTTGGTCGAAAGGAGCCGCTCCGCATACTGCACTGCGGATTCGCTAATCCGATCGCAGTATCCGATCTGCTCAACGGTAAGCGCCAACCGGAGATATCTCGCAAACATTTCTGCACTCTTCGGGTACATGGCAGCGACGGAAGCGATAGTCTTCAGTGCCTGACTCACGCCTAAGGCTGGCAGCCCACCAATCTGGGGGTCTATCGGACCCAATTGGCCTAACGGACCCATGTGGATTTCATCTGCTCCTATAGCAAGTAAGGTCGCTGCGGATTTTGCGTAACGCGGCACTACCACCGTAAACTTCTTGTGTGCAAAAGACTTGCATAACTTACTAATTTGGTAGGCAGGTTCACCGGCGCCGCCCGTGCTAAGGAGAAACATAACAACATCCCTCTTGTGGTCGGCATTCGTTCCGTTCAGGGCACTGAAAATCTGATCTAGATCATAGCTGTCGATATAATCATGCGGTTCTAGCAGGGCTAAGCAACAGGTTTTGTCCAGGCCATGCCGGCTTAGAACCTCTGCGATTTCGTTAGCTAGTCGTTCTCTTATGTCCTGCAGAGCAGCCGTCTTCAAAAATGCTGCCCAGCCGACTGGTTTCTTTTCGGTAGCCTGTTCGGCTACGCCTGGGGCTGCCTCTGTGGCGGGGTCGATTGGCTGAATTTCAGGGGCAGGGAAGACCGGCACTTCACGTTCATCGTTCGTGGAAAGGGCTGCTTTGGTGGGCATGGGGTCTGACTCTCTTCAATCTTCGTCCGAAGCAGGGGCACATGCCCCAGCGCTTTATTAATTTAGGAGATTTTACCATGTTTTCAATATGCTATCCAATGGTTAAGATACTGGCCAAAATTGAAGATCTGATTCTCAGATTCCGAACGATCGCCTGAAGGAGGCCATCATTACTGAAGTGAAGGCGCTGAAGAAGACTAAGAAATTTGATCTTGTCATTATTTACTGCAGTCTACCGAAGAAGTAGACTCCCAAAGAATTGGGCTTGGTGGCTCGTCGGGTGCGTCACTTTGTTTATCGCATTGGTTTTCTATTTCACGAACAACGAAAAAACAGACAACCCTACCGGGTCGGGCGCACAAGCTTAAATCATGCCTATTTTTCAGCTTCATCAACTAGCTTTTGATAACGCAGGAATAGGCTCTCGGAAAACAAATGAATCGATACAATGAACTTAAACTGCAAGTCCTATCCTTATTTGCCGCGACCCGAGGTGAATGGCTCGGACCAAATGAAGCGGCGGAAAGGCTTAATTTCTCCCCGGCTCGTTCGGCTTGGACTTATTTCAAAAGATTATGGAGCTTCGGCTTGCTTGAAAGGCGTTCCCGGGGCCGAGGAACTTTGCAGTATCGGATTAGCGAACTTGGAATATCGCGCCTTCGCTGGTTGCGTTCTCAACGGAACTAGTTCCAACGTGTAATGCGAAACCGCCAGATTGCCCCAGCATTGCGAGGGTATAGAGGATTGGCTTCTGGCGATTCGATACACGGCACCTCATCCAATCCATCCAGGTACAGCCCAAATCTACGAACAGCACCCAATTGGAAGTGCGAAGTAACCCGTTACTGCAGAAATAATAGTTTGACTTATTCGTCCACGGGGACTATAGAGCTGTACGGAGGGTCCCGCCATGCCACACTCAGCAACTTCCCCCGCTCGTACGCCAACTGAACAAGAAAATGATCCGGGCCGCTTACGATTCTTAAAGCACATCGCTCCATTCCGACTAAATCAGTTTGAAGTACCTAAGGGATTCAAGAAATCCGATGCGTTGTTTGAGATTCTGGAGAAAGCTGGGGTTTCTCGACAGGACGTGAAGCAGGTGCAAGAAAAGACATCCGAGTACACGCGGACTGTCGCCAAAGCATACTTTGACTCAGTCAAGGCTCGGAATCTCAACGGAATGACCGCGTTTGAGAATGCTGCTTACCTAATGAATGACATCGATTACCCAGGGAAAGGCCGCTCAGCTCAACTCAAGTCCGTAACTGTTCATAAGTGGAAATCCGCACCGCTCGGTCAGCCAGAGGATTCCCCGACATCAATTTCGATTCCTCCGCCGGCTGTGTATCAATTCTGTCGCATCCACGCTGAAGGGGTCGGAGATGGCATAGATTGGCCTTGGACAACGGACGATGGAACCCGGGGCGATAGCTGCATGTTTGACTATAGGTTTAGTTTTGTTCCCACCGTTCCTGCGGTGTACGAACTGTCTGCGAACGTCATTGTCGGCGGACTGTACGATATCTTTGCGAACGACGGGGCCTTTGATTCCAAATGGTCCGACTGCGACATCCAGACTGGTATGGAGGTTCTGCAAATCCTTCCTGGGCCAATCCAAACGCCTCATGGTCCTGTCGATAGGGTAGACGTAGCGACCCCTGATTTGTTTCTTCTCGACATCAGTAGTCAAAACATAATGCAAAGCGATGTTGTCGCGGGCAGCACCCAACACATCCTTTCCACACCGCTTTTTCCTGGCATTTCGGTCGATATCGATGTGTGGGTTTATGTCACAGTTGAAGCGAGAGGGGACACTTCGTTCGCTACCATGGACCTATCACAAGGTACCGGCGGTGTTGCCTGCCCAGGACTCTTCATCGAATAGTGATAAACGAGCGGATAATCCTCAAACCATCGTGATACGTCCGGCTCCGGACTTATCGTGGAAATGTTTGCGTCGAATTGCCTCAAGGCGCTTCGGGAAAACTGTCGGAAATTTGAGTCAAGATTAGCGCATCTCCTGCCGTACCACTCTTTTCGGACCGAGCTGTAGCATTTTCCCCTCGGTGCGTAATACCCCGTCAACGAGTGTGGAACTAGGTGACGCTGGTTGTGGCAGGAGTTAGCGGCGGGCGCGATCTTTGCGCACGGCTTCGTCGATGAGGGCGTCAAGTTGGTTGCGGGTTAGGGAAACATGGGCGCCGGAAGAATCGTTGCCGTCACTGGTCTCCGGCAGCTCGGCGCCTCCGCCGGGCGGTGGGGTGACGAAATATCTGGCGCGAGCAGCCATCAACTTCGCGACTTCGCGGCCGGAGAGAAGCACGGGATCGCCGGCGAGTTCCGCCGCAAGAACGATCTTGGCAAAATGCTCGATGGTTTCCATGCGGAAAAATGCCGTCAAAAGATCCGGACCGCAAGTGACTGCGCCATGATTCGCCAAGAGGAGGGCGTCATAGTGCGGGACGAAAGGTTCCATGGCATCGCTGAGCTCGGGAGTCCCAGGAGTGGCGTAACGAACGAGTGGAATTTGTCCCAGCCCAATGATGACTTCCGGCAGGAGAGCCTTGTCCAAGGCGCGGCCTGCAGCAGCAAAGCCTGTGGCAGTGGGCGGATGAGCGTGACATATGGCGTTCACGTCGGCCCGCATGCGGTAATACAACAGATGCATGGCGATTTCCGATGAGAACTTGCGCTCACCCGATAATTGGCGGCCTTCGAGATTCGTGACCACCAAGTCTTTGGGCTCAAGCATGCCTTTGTTCATGCAGGTGGGGGTTGTGAGGATGCGATCTTCATCGAGGCGAACGGAGATATTGCCTTCGCAGGCTACGATAAACCCGCGGTCATACATCCACTTCCCAGCGGTGCAGATTTCGCGACGGTGTTGCTCTTCGCTTTTCTGGTGGGTAGGCCAGAGCGAGTATGTGTCCATTTCGCGCACTCCTTGCATGCCCGGAAGTTCATCCAGGCCATTTTCTTGCTCCCACCAAAGTGGACTCTTCTGCACCGCGCGCCCAGAAGCCCGACGCGCACTTTATCACATTAGGCGTAGATTCCGCGCAACTTTAGAGCGCTGGCTACGCGGTCAATCGCGAGCATATAAGCGGCAATGCGATTGTTTACTTTGTGGGCTTCCGCATAACGCACGACGCCGTCAAACGCATTTTCCATCACGTCGAACAAGCGTTCATTGACTTCGCTCTCGCGCCAGAAAAAGCCTTGACGGTCCTGGACCCATTCGAAATAGCTGACGGTGACGCCGCCGGCGTTACCGAGAATATCCGGGACGGTGAAGATACCCTTGGCATCGACGATCGCGTCGGCTTGCCACGTGGTCGGACCGTTTGCGCCTTCGCAGAGAATGCGCGCCTGGACCTGGTGAGCGTTTTGCTCGGTAATCTGGTTTTCGATCGCCGCGGGGATAGCGATTTCACAGGGCTGAAAGAGAATGTCGCGAGCGGACATTTTCGTGCCGCCGCCGGGGTAATCCTGCAAGGATCTTTTCTGGGTGTAAACCCAGTCAATCACTTTCGGAACGTCAAAGCCCTTTTCATTGTACAGACCGCCGCCGATGTCAGCGAGGCCAATAATTTTATAGCCCGCCTCTTGCATCAGCTGCGCGGCGAGGGAACCGACGTTGCCGAATCCTTGAATCACAACGCGGCAGCCTTCTCTCTTGATGCCGAGCTTGGCAAGAGCTTTGTCACAGCAAATCATGACGCCCCGGCCGGTGGCCTCGCGCCTTCCGCGAGAGCCGCCGAGTTCAATAGGCTTACCGGTCACCACAGCGGTTGTAGCTTCGCCGACGTGCATCGAGTAAGTATCCATGACCCAGGCCATGGTCTGCTCGTTGGAGCCGATATCCGGGGCGGGGACGTCGCGCTCAGGGCCGAGCCAGTCGGCGAGCTCCGCTGTGTAACGCCGGGTGAGACGTTCAAGTTCTCCCCTCGATAATTTTCGAGGATCACAAATGATGCCGCCTTTGGCGCCGCCAAAGGGAATATTCACAACGCCGCACTTCCAAGTCATCCAGGTCGCGAGGGCGCGCACTTCATCGAGGGAAACATCGGGAGCGAAGCGAATGCCGCCCTTACCGGGGCCACGCACCGTGGAATGAAGAACCCGGTAGCCAACGAAAACATCGAGCTGACCGTTGTCCATGCCGACAGGGATGTACAGAGTGATTTCTTTTTTGGGGTACTTGAGATAGCGATAGAGACCCTGCTCAAGCCCTAGTTTCTGGGCGGCCACTTCGAAGCGCGCCTCGGCGTTCTGGTAGACATTCATCTCTTCCGGTACTGGGGCTTGCGACATGCGGAAATCTCCTTTGAGGCGCCGACAGCAGTGGGATCAACCAACTTTTCGCACATCGGCCTGTGAAGGGAGCTCAGGACCGACTTGCTGGGCTAAAAGAGATGGCTGGCGGGCTACTCCATTGCATGGAACCGTGATTCGACCGACCCACCAGACTCGCTTTTGGCCGGGTGGTCAGTATACGAACCTGCTGCTCTGGCTGCAAGGGAGAGGAGCCTCGCGGGCAGCAAGAGAGTATTGGTTCGATCAGCGATGTCGTCTGCGTTAGGAGAGGTATTGAAGAGTCTTTTCGATCAGATCGGAGGTTCCCTGGTAAGGATCGCCGGGGCTGTCGAATTCCATGGAGCAGTAGCCCTTGTAGTTGCTGGACTTGAGAATGCCGAAGGTCTTCGCCAGATCGACGTGAACGAGTTGGCCCTTCTCATCTGCTTCCATGGCTTTAACGTGACAGATGCCATAGGCATGTTTGAACATGGCAGCGATTCCCTCGTAGGGGTATGCGGTCTTGCCGCCTGCCAGCGTGTTCGCGAAATCAGGATTCGCGTGCAGCCAGGGGCTATTCACCTTCTCGATGATTTTCACGATAAAAAAAGGATCTTCACTGACGGGATTGTCGTTCTCTAGATTAACTACGATTTTTTTTGCCGAGCCATACTCCGCCACACGGAGGAGACTCTCGGCGGCGCGACCCACTTCGGGCTTCGAATCCTTTGCGGACGGCATGTTGGTGCGAACGCTTGGCGAGCCGACGGACGCAGCAATATCAATCCATTGCTTGCTGAAGGCGATGCCTTTCTCGCGCTCTGCCTTTTCCATTGCGTACGGGCTATGCTCGCCATCGACGGCGATGTTTACGATGGCGCCGCCGGCTTTGTCGACAGCTGAGCGAAGCTCATCGAGATACTTCGCATCGCGCGAGCGAAAATGCTCGCTCCACGGTTCCATCTTATTGATGTTGAATCTTGACTTGATGTGTGAGAGGAAGTCTTTCAGATCCATCTTGGGAGTGGACGAATTGCTCGCTTTGTCGTGAGCGCCGGCGATGAAATCACGGAAGGGATACGAGGCGATGGCAATTCGCTCGCGAGGCGCCGAAGGAAATTGAAGGCTGGGTTCAGAGATTGCGGCGACCGTGGCTTTCAAGCCCGGCCACAGGGTGGCCGCGATTGTCGTGCCAGCCGACTGCGTAATGAAGCGCCTTCGTGTGGTGGGAGCCAAAGCGGCGCCAGTCTAGCAGAGTCAGTTTCGGAGCGCTAGGAAGAGGGTCATTCCATATCGGGTTAGAAGATTTTTTACAGCATGACATTCAACGCAGCGGGGAGTACCTCCAGCTTTTGACAACGGAGGGTTAACAACTCTCCATCCACGAGCAGGTCGACAGGTCCCTCCAATTGAAAGTCGACTTGCTTGCATTCACGGCGAGAAGCCATGGGGTGCTTCAGGTGGGAGCCATCATAGATGCGCATGAGATTGCGCATGATGCCGAAGTGACCAATCGGCCCCCAGCGAACAAATTCCAGCAATCCATCGCCGACTTCCGCATTGGGAGCAATCATCATGTTACCGCCGGTAAATTTGCTGTTGTTGAAAGCGAGGAACAGGCATTGACGGTTGTCGGTTTCTGAATCGCCATCGATGCGCAGAGGGAACACTGGTTTGTGAACGCGTGCGAGACAGGCGAATGTTCCGAGGACAAATCCCGGCCGGCCGAGGAATTTGAATCTGCGGATCGTCATCCGGGCAACATCCGCGGTAAATCCGAGGCTCAGCATGTTGATGAAGTGGATGACTCCGTCGGAATGGCTCAGGCGCATGACGTCGCATGGGCGTGTCCGCCCAGCGAGGATGGCTTTGATGGCATACCGGGCGCCCTGATCAGAGAAGTCACGGAGGAAACAGTTACCTGTGCCAAAGGGGAGAAAAGCCAACGTCGATGGTTCTGCGACGGGACCGTTAGAGAAGAGACCGTTTAGGACTTCAAAGGCCGTGCCGTCACCTCCGACGCTAACAAAACGCCGGCATCCACGAGAGTGCGCTTCAGTGACAAGATGCTTGGCGTGGCCCGGAGAGTGTGTTTCGACAACGTCAAGCTCCAGGCCGGAGGCGCGCAGCTTAGCTAAGGCGGGACCTGCGAGTTTTCCGCATCGTCCCTGCCCGGCGGCGGGATTCACGACGGCCATGAAGGAAGAGTTCATAGATGCCGGTTGGTTTGCAAATGCGGCACGCGCCGCGTCCGCGACGTTTACTTGTGGCTAGTTGGCAGCCCCCTTTGATTTTGTCAGATGGGCGATTTCATCGGCATGGGCGAGGACTTTCTGAAACGCCACGATGTATTGGTCCAGTAAGGGTTGGGAGGCAGAAGGAAAAACCGGCAAGGTGAGCAGATCTCTGCTCATCGCTTCCGTAAGCGGAAGTGCATCGGGTTTGTAAACTGGGAGGGTAAGGTTAGTGCGATTTCTAAATGCGGGAAACTGTGCAAAACGGCCCTCCGTGAAGAGCGGCTGCTGATGCAAAAGCGGATAGCGATTCTTCGGAGCCGCAACTTCGCAGCCCTCAGCGCGGAGTGATTCGGCGAGCAGTTCCACGGGCAGGCCCCAGCGCTGCTGGTCGTACTGGATCAGAAACTTGAAATAGACGCGTTCAACTTCAGCTGGACCGAGGTACGTGTTGAAGCCCAGTTTTTCCAGGCGCTCCGAGAGGTAGCGGAGATTGGAGTTTCGCTTCGCATTGCGTTCCGCAAGGTGTTTCAACTGCACGCGGGCGATAGCCGCCGAAATCGGCGAAAGACGAGTCTTAACGCCGAACGTGGTTCCAGCAAACCGGCGTGCCGGACCGGGCAGTTCCAGCGTGCGCTCGAGGCTGCCCATGCAAGTCGCACGCTCCATGAAAGCATCGTTGTTCGTAAGGAAGATTCCGCCTTCGCCAGCGGGCGCGAGTTTGCTGGTCTGCAGGCTGATGACCGAAATGTCTCCCAGTGAGCCGCAAGGCCGGCCGCGCCATGTCGCTCCTTGCGCGTGAGAAGCGTCTTCGATGATTTTCAGATCGTGACGCTTGGCCAGTTCGAAGATCTCAGCCATCTTGCAGGGCAGCCCCCAGAGGTGGGTGACAACGATAGCGCGGCTCCGCGTAGTGATCTTGCGCTCGATGTCCGCAGGATCGATTCCCAACCGGTCCGGCTCACTTTCGCAGAAAACGGGAAGTGCTCCCACCCACAGCATGGGGACCACGGAAGCCCAATGGGTTGCAGAGGGAACCAGTATTTCGTCGCCAGGATTCAGGTCGAGCGCGAAGAACGCGGCCAGAAGCGCGGCCGTGCCGTTACAGTGCGCGAGGGCATGCCGGACACCCAATTGACTGTGGTAATCCTCTTCAAGTAGACGGGTTGCGGGATGAAGGGAAAGATCACCGTCACGAAGCACTGCGAGAACGGCAGACTCGTCTTCCTCGGTTACGATGGGCCAGCGGTTGGCTTCTCTTCCGTCCAGAGTTACAGCTCGGGAGCCGCCGAGGTGGGCAGGAAGGTCCGAAGAAGCGTCGCTCATCGCAGGTGCCTTTCGCACTTCCACTGGAATACCTTGGACTCGTTTCCAGAGATTGCGGGAAGCTTATCACGGAATCCCGACGGGATGGCGCACCCGATGGTTGCGGCGCTGACGCGCGATGTGCTCTGTTATAATCCGGAAAATTTTGAGATAAGCGGGTTTCCCGGAGTCAAAATATGAATAGGTGCTTGCTAATTCTGCTCGGATTTTTTCTGTTCGCTCCGCCGGGAACGGCCTTTGGTCAGGCTCCTTCCGATTTGCTCTCCGGCCTGACAAGACCGCATAACTATACTTTGAAGCGAGTCTCCAGCTACGACCGAACCGGAGGCAACGAGGACTACCGCCCGCTCGCCGCGGGAGAAACCCTCACGCTATTCGATGAGGCGGGGCCAGGCGAAATCTCACATGTTTGGATCACCATCGCGAGCAATGAGAGATTTCACTTGAAGAAAATGGTGCTGCGGATGTACTGGGACGGCGAGAGTTCGCCCAGCGTGGAAGCTCCTGTTGGCGACTTTTTCGGATTGGGACTTGGCGACTACTCTATGTATCAGTCCGCGCCTCTCTCCGTGGGCGGGGACAAAGCTCTGAACTGCTTTTTCCCAATGCCATTTCAAAAACACGCGCGCATCACGCTTACAAATGAGGGCAAGCGTCCGGCGGAGGCGGTTTACTGGAACATCGACCAGCGCGCGTACAACTCGGCACTTCCCGCTGATACGCTCTACTTTCACGCGCAGTACCGGCAAGCAACTCCCAACAAGGCATTCCCAGAAAGCAAATTCAATTTAGACGGCAAGGAGAATTACGTTTGGATGGAAGCGGCCGGGCGCGGACACTTCGCCGGAGTCACCATGTCCGTGGTCGAGAATCAGGACGGGTGGTGGGGCGAGGGAGACGACATGTTTTTTGTGGATGGAGAAAAGCTGCCGTCCATCAACGGAACCGGCTCAGAAGACTATTTTCTGGGTGCCTGGGATTTTGGTGGGAAGCCTTTTGCTTACGGGTTATTCGGAGCACCGATCGTTGGCCCAGAGCTTCAGGGCGGCCGGTGGTCCGTTTATCGGTTCCACCTGGATTCACCCATTCCGTTTGCGAAGTCTCTGCGCGCCACAATCGAGCACGGGCATGCGAACGACCGCGCCGATAATTTCTATTCGGTAGCCTATTGGTATCAGACTGAACCGCACGCCACTTTTTCCGGGCTGCCCGCCGCGGAAATGCGAGTGCCACACGTAATTTCAGTTCCTAGCGCTGAGAAATAATGGGAATCGGCGCGAGCAGCGAAAAACTTCACGTGCCGGGCGCTGCAGAATGTGGCCGTAAGAATTATTGCAGACGGAACCGCAGGGTTACGGTGAGATGCATGGCCACGGGTTTGCCATCGAGCGATGCCGGCTGATACTTCCACTGATGCAGTGCGTCCTTCGCGGCTTGATGCAGAAGCATGGGCCCGGAAAGGACTTTCATGGTTGTGACCCGTCCATTGACGTCGATTAACGCGTCGATGACCACATCGCCGGACACGTGCTGATTCTTGGCCATGATCGGATAGAGCGGGGCCACTTGACTTACTAACTTCGCGGACTTTACGTCTCCCCCGATCGGGAGCGACGCTTCCGGAGCAGCGGGCTGTTTGCCAGTGTTTTCCGCAAGACCGGAGTTGAAGCCCTCCACATTTGCTACAGCTGCACCATTTGTAAGGGCTGGCGCTGACTCTTCCTCATCCTGCGCAGTTGCTGGTCGATTCCTGGTTGGACTGGCCAAGTGTACTTCGCCGAAGACAGGCTTCTTAGGCTCCGGCTCGGGAGCGGGCCGTGAAATTCGCTCTGTGGCAGCAGCCGGAATGGTGGCTCCCGTGCCGCGCGTCTTGTCTCGAGTAACCGGAATTGGTTGGAGTGTTGCCGAAGGTTTCGTGAGTGGGGCGCTCGAGGCCGGCGCGCTCGAGAGTGGTGTTTGGTTCGATTGGGATGTTGGTTCAGGGGCAGTCACGGAAATCTGTGGCGGCGGCTGCGTTGCCTCAGGTCCTGGAACAGCCGCATTCGTTTGGACGCTGGCGGACAGCGAATTCGGTGCGGACGTGCCTTGGACCGCGTTCGCGGGATGAAACAGATACCATGCGCCTCCCGCAGCCAACAAAACCCCCGCGGCGATTGCTCCCAAAAGGACTCTTTTGCCGGAGCCTCCGGACGAACGATCCTGGGAAGTTACTTCGTCGTCCAGCGGTAGCAAGTTACCGATGCCGGGCAGCTCGACTTCAGGCGGACTCTCCACATCAGCAACAGGTATGGGATCCGCTAGATGCTCTTCAGTCGCGACAATTTCGGCCGCGTGTTTGGCCTTTTCTCGCTCGACTAGCTCTTGCGTAGATGCAGGCGCAGCGGCGTTTCGTGCCAACGGCTCCAGCCATGACGGTATCTTCACTTCATCCGTGTCCAAGTAAGACTTGACGGGAGGGGGCGTGCTTTTTGCGGGTGGAGCAACCTTGACGGGCGAAGCATCTGATTTTGCAATTTCGAAAACTTTGGCCGCCACATTCGAAACCGCACTCGGATCAAGCGCGGGCAAGGATGAAGCGGGCCGAGCGGACTTTGCAGCCGGCGCTTCGCTAAGGAGAAGAGCGGAAAGTTGTTCCTGAAGCCGCGCTGCTTGTTGTTTCAATTCGTCGCTGGAATTCGAGTTCCCATCGTTCGCCGGCGTCTGTTCGCCATCTGATGGAAGCGGAAGCGATGAGTGCTTTGATGGCATCAACACCGGATGCGGCTCGGGAGGGCTTAGGAGGCTCGCAACAGAAAAGGCCACTGAAGAAGAAGTCTCGGGGGCTTGAATTTCCGGCACCTCGAGTTTCGTTGCCGTCGGGATCACTGGCGCGGCCGCAATCGGAGCGGACGGCGCTGCGGGTTTTGGAGCGACCGGCGCGACTGCCTTCACTTCGGCATGAATCTGGGCCGGCACAACTTCGGAGATTCTTGGCGAAGCGCTTACCACGGGACTCGCGATCTTCGGAGCGGCAGAGAGTGGAGCAACTGGAATGTTCTTGGCTGCCGCTGGGATCGTCGAAGTAGGTGAAGGAATGTGGGGCGTCATGCGGTCCGTCGGGAAGCGCATTCCCCAGAAGCCCAGCACCGACTCCGTGAATTCGAGTTCCACGTAGCCGCTGACGTTTCTGTAATTTTTCGATTTGACGACTTGGCAGACCACTTCCTTCTTTGTTTTCTCGTTGGTTAGGAATAGCAATTGGCCCGGCGATACTGGTGACCCAAGCCGGATGACTGCGCCGTGGCCGAAAACAAGGACTGTTCTTGTGGTTTCAGAAAATGGCTCGCGCTTGTCGCTGCCTTCCACCGCGCGCGCTCCGTTCACAGTTACGGGCACTTCCAAGGCGACAGGCTGTGGCCTGCTTGTGGCTTCTTCGGATCGCGCGCCACTGCCCGCGGGAATTGCGGCGGCTGTCTCTCTCGGGGCGGTTAGGACTTCATTTTCTTTGCTGGTTGGCGCCATAACTTGCTCACTTGGTCGGCTGAATTTTTGATAGGCCCAGGCGTAAACAGAGCTATGCCTGCATATCTACATGGTCTTATTGGCCCATACTCTGCAGCCATGGTACGTGCGTACCAATGTGGAAACACCTGTCCTTACGGACAGTCGTGTTGAGGTGAGAAACAGCCCTAACGCTTAAGAGGTGGGCGGAATTGCTCGTCAATTTCGACTTGGTAGCCCGTGACGACCTTGTTGGTCTCGTTGGCCATGCCGATGACCGCTTGCAATTCCTTGAACATGGCGTCTGTCATGCCCTTCTTAAAAGCGGAGGCGGTGTGCGAGGCGATGCAGTAGTGACAGTTATTCGTGACGCTCACGGCCACGTAGATTAGCTCCTTGGTCAGTGGATCGAGCGCGCCGGGGGCCATGATCTGTTTGATACTCTCCCACGTGCGTTTCAGAGTAGCTGGGTCGTGCGCGATGGCCTTCCAGAAATTGTTGATCCAATCGATTTTGCGTGTGGCCATGATGTCGTCATAGATGGTGCGAACCTCGGGGCTCGCGTCTTTGTATTCGATGAGTCCAAATGTCGCCATGGGTTCTCCCGATTAGAACGAAGTGCGTTCACGGAAACGTTAGCAAGAAGCGGCAGCCTCTGCCAGAAAAACGGCGAATGACTCTCTCGTCCAAGTCGACGTTTGAAGTAAGAACTGCCCACTGGTGATACACCTCGTCCCAGAAGCGGACACTCGGAAAAGGGCGTCAGCCACCCAACTGCCGCTCAAGACCCTCTGAAAGCTGCAACTTACGGATTTCTTTCGCTTGGCAGGGAACCTGCTAGTCAACTATAACGTATCACGATATAGTCTTCCTTTCGGCGATAGAGCGTGGCTAGCCGGTGTCCTTCAGAAGCCACAAGGTGAGAGTGTGATGAAGAAGAGAGAAACCGAATCGTTCCTGCCGTTAACGCCGGCGATGTTTCACATCCTGCTAGCGCTGGCTGACGGCGAAAAACACGGGTATGCCATTTTGAAAGAAGTGGCGCGGCGCACCGAGGATAAGGTCCGGCTGAGCGCGGGGACGCTTTACGGAAACCTGGCGCGGCTGGAAAGCGCGGGACTCATCGCGGAATCGGACCGCCGGCCGGAAGTGGTGCTCGACGACGAGCGCCGCCGGTACTACCTGCTTACGGAGTTTGGCCGCGAAGTGGCTGTGGCCGAAGCCGAACGCATGGAAGAAGCGCTTGGGCAGGCTCGCGCCAAGAAACTTTTCCGAAAACCAAAACTCGCATAGCGAGGGAGAACCGTCATGGGAAAACCAACCCTGCCTTTTTCGCAAAAGCTGTTTCGAGCGCTGGTTCGCGTGCTGCCCTTCGACTTTCGAATAAATTATGAAGGCGAGATGGAGGGAGTGTTTCGTGAGCAACAGCGCGAAGTGGAAGAACAAGGCGGCCTGTTGGGCGCGCTCAGGCTCTGGAAAGAAACCATCGTGGGAATTTTCACAACCGCCCCGCGAGAGCACTGGCAAATCCTGACGAGTGACTGCGGTTACGCATTTCGCATGATGCGAAAGAATCCGGGGTTCACCGTAGTAGCAATCCTCACGCTTGCTTTGGGAATCGGCGCGAACACTGCCATCTTCAGCGTTGTGCATTCCGTCTTGCTTCGCTCGCTACCCTATCCGCAAGGCCAGCAATTGATTTTCATTCGCCAGCAAGAACAGAAGCTGGGCATCCCGGATATGGGATTTTCCGTGAAGGAGATCGAAGACTATCGAGCGCAGAACAGGACACTCTCCGGTCTCGTGGAATACCACTCCATGTCCTTTACCCTTTTTGGGCACGGCGATCCGGAGCGCGTGCGAACGGGCGTCGTTTCCGCCAACTATTTCGATTTGTTTGGAGTTCAACCGCTTCTGGGACGGACTTTTCTGGCCGACGATGACAAGCCGGCTGCTCCTCCTGTGCTCCTCCTCAGCTACGAATATTGGAAAAACAATTTCGGCTCCGACGCCGGGATCGTTGGGAAGACGTTTGAAATGAACGACAAAGTGCACACGGTTGTCGGTGTTCTGCCTCCGGTGCCGCAATATCCCGATGAGAATGACGTTTACATGGCCACTTCGGCTTGTCCCTTTCGCTCGAATGCTATGCATCTGGAAAACCGCGACATGCGCATGATGGAAGTGTTTGGGCGATTGAGACCCGGCGTTACCGCGGCGCAAGCGAGCGCCGATGTCTCCACAATCGCTGCCGGATTAAAAGCAGCCTACCCGAAGTCGTATCCAGAAAATGTTGGTTTTATCTCCACGGCCGCGCCGTTGCAAGAAGAGCTAACGCAGGGAGCGCGTCCGACGCTACTTCTGCTGCTCGCTGCGGCCGCTTTTGTGCTGCTCATCGCGTGCGCAAACGTCGCGAACTTGACTCTTGCGCGCATGGCCAAGCGCGAGCGCGAACTCGCTGTCCGAAGCGCTCTTGGAGCTGGACGAAGCCGCCTCCTTCGGCAGCTTCTGACGGAAAGTTTTCTCATGGCATTTGCCGGCGGTGCCCTGGGTTTGTTGCTGGCTTACGGCAGCCTGGAGTTGCTCACCGATTTCGTGGGCCGGCTCACCCCACGCGCTCGCGAAATCCACATTGACGCACAAGTCTTGCTATATACACTCGCGGCAGCACTGGGCACGAGCCTCGTATTCGGCACGCTCTCCGCACTCTTCTCGCGCGCAAATCTCTCCTCCAGCTTGAAGGAAGGAAGTACCGGCGCAGGCTCGGGGCGCCAGCAGAACCGCATGCGCAGCGCACTGATTGTCTGCCAGATCGCCTTTTCGTTCATGCTACTCATCGGCGCAGGCCTGATGATTCGCAGCCTCTTCAAAATGCAGCAAGTGGACGCAGGCATTGTTCCACAGCGCGTTCTGGCTATGAGAACCATGCTTAACTGGTCAAAGTATACCGAGGCCGAGAAGACCCGCGTGTTTGTCCAAGAATTGCTCGACCGCGTGAAATCAGAGCCCGGCGTGCTTTCCGCGGCTATCTCAAGCAGATATCCCTTCGAGCCAGAGGTAATTACGGGCGGTCCGGAATCTTTCTCCTTCGCATTTCAAATCGAAGGGCGCACCTTGGAACCCGGCCAAGCGCCGCCAGTCAGTACGTTTGCAGCGGTATCACCGGACTATTTCAAGACGCTTGGCATTCCTCTTAGAGGGGGGAGGCTGCTGGCAGAGACTGACAAAGATAAGACCCTTGGCGTGGTAATCATCAATGAAGCGGCCAAGCGTCAATTCTGGCCAACCGAAGATGCGATCGGAAAGCGTGTAACTGCGGATGGAGGAAAACACTGGGCCACTATCGTGGGCATGGTTGGAGACGTTCGGGAATTTGGGCTGAACCATGCGCCTACGGCTGAGTTTTATGCCTCTCAAGCACAAAGCGTCCAGCCGAGCACTTTGATCGTGCGAACCATCAGCGAGCCGCGAAGCATGGCTCAGTCTCTGACGCGCGCCGTGCACGACGTGGATCCGCAGACCGCGGTGACGCATATCCTGACCCTGGAACAGGCGCGCTATGAATCGATGGCGTCGCCGCGAGTGACCGCGAGCCTTCTCGGCATTTTCGCGGGCCTGGCGCTGGTTATCGCCACGGCAGGCATCGGCGGGATCATGGCGCTGATGGTCAGCCAGCGCGTTCGCGAAATCGGAATTCGCATTGCTCTCGGCGCGCGGCCGGCGAGCATTCTTCAGATGGTCCTCGGGCAAGGCATGTTGCTGGCTGTCTTGGGAGTCGGAATTGGTATTGCGGGTGCCGTCGCTTTGACAGGGCTGGTGAAATCGCTCTTGTTTGAAGTGCCCCCGACGGATGTGCTGACGTTCAGCGGCGTCGGCCTGACCCTGCTGGCAGCCGCGGCCCTAGCAAGCTACTTGCCGGCGCGACGCGCTGCCTCCGTCGATCCAAACATCGCGCTTCGCGCCGATTAAATTTGAGACTTCCACACTAAATCTCAAAGGAGGAACTGAATATGAATGGAAAAAGCATCACGCGCCGAGAGTTACTGCAGGCCTCGGTAGCGCTGGGTTGTCTAGCGGCTACTCCTTTTTCGGCCGCTGCCTCGGCGCTCGGGAGCACAGAAGCGGCTCGATCTTCCGCCGTTCCGAATCCGCTTAAACCTCCCGCCGAAGGCAGCATCCCTGTTGCCTTTCTTATCTCTGATGGCGCAGTTGTCATCGATTTCTGCGGACCATGGGAGGTCTTTCAGGATGTCATGGTCCCGGGCCGGATGGACATGGCTTTCCGACTTTTCACGGTATCCGAAAAAGCCGACCCAATCCAAGCAAGCGGCGGAATGAAAATTACGCCCAACTACACTCTTGAAACCGCTCCTGCGGCAAAAGTCATCGTTATCCCGGCGCAGAGTGCACCGACTGAAGCTGTGCTGGACTGGGTTCGCAAGTCAGCTAAAAGCGCCGACGTTGTCATGTCGGTGTGTACGGGCGCATATTTGCTCGCGCAGACCGGCTTATTGGCGGGCAAAGCCGCTACTACACATCATGGCTCGTATATCGATTTCGCCAGGAAGTATCCGGATATCCGGGTCAAGCGCGGCGCCAGATTCGTCGAAGACGGTAATCTCGCCTCAGCAGGCGGACTTTCCTCCGGCATTGATCTCGCGCTGCGCGTTGTCGAACGATATTACGGCCGGGACCTTGCCAAGCAGATTGCCTTTGACATCGAATACCAAGGCCAGGGCTGGATGAGCCCTGACTCAAACGCGGTTTATGCGAAACTGCGCAGTTCGATAGACAATCGTCCCCTGTGTGTTGTGTGCTCCATGGCTATCGATCCCGCGAGCGCGCAGAAGTCCGTCTATCAGGGGAAGACCTACTACTTCTGCAGCCCCGATCACAAATCCATCTTCGACGCCGCTCCTGCGGAATTCATAAAAGCAATGTGAAGCGAGCGTAAGTCTGGAAGCCCTGCCTTCGCTCATGGAAGCGGGTATCAACTCCGGGAAGCTTTGGACGAAGAGAGAAACTCTTCGAGGAGAAGCCGTGCGAGGCGCCGGGGATTGTGCCGGATGACGCCGTGTTCTTCGAGAAGATTATCGAGTACGACCCGGTAGCCCAATTTCTGTAGTTCGGAGAGGTTAACGGCTACCTCCTCCGCACCCTGTCGCCGGTAACGCCTGGCCACATCGGGGGAAACAGGCCGGCGGTTGGCGACGACCCAATCCACGACAGAGCGCGGGGTATGACGACGAATGGCGCGGAGATGGTCGGCTAGCGAGTAGGCGGCGGTTTCGCCCGGCTGCGTCATGAGATTGGCGATGTAAACGCGCGGAGCCGTGGACTTGGCGATCGCCGCAGCGATTTCCAGGATGAGAAGATTCGGAAGGATGCTGGTATAGAGCGAGCCCGGCCCGAGAAGAATCAAGTCGGCTTCTTGAATGGCCTCGATCACCGTAGGAAATGGCGCAACGCGCCGAGGCGAAAGCGATATTTTATCGATCGGTGTGCGGCTCGCGGTGATGCGCGTCTCCCCGCGCACGATCCGGCCGTTCGTCAGCCGGGCGACCAGATGAACGTTTGAAAGTGTCGAGGGAAAGATGCGGCCGCGAATGGCGAGCACTTTGCTGCTGACACGCACGGCTTCCGCGAAATCCCCGGTGACATGTGTCAGCGCGGCCAGGAACAGATTGCCGAAATTGTGGCCGATGAGGCCGCGGCCAGCGTGAAAGCGATATTGAAATAACCTCCCAAGCAGTGCCTCATCCTTAGAGAGTGCGACCATGCAGTTGCGGATGTCGCCGGGTGGAAGGACACGGTTTTCGCGGCGAAGGCGCCCGGAGCTTCCGCCGTCGTCGGTGACCGTCACGATAGCTGTGAGTTCGCTGATCGGGCGGTCAGAATTGGGATGCTCGTCGCTGCGGCGGACAACGTACTCTTTGAGGCCCCGGAGAAGCGTGGAAAGTCCGGTGCCCCCGCCAAGCGCAACGACGCGGAATCCGCGGGATAGAGGCCTCGGTTTGGGAGCGTTTTTCTTCACTGGATGACTTACTGAACTCTTGCGACGAAGTGTTTCGTTCGAGGCGTGTTTCGGTTCACGGGCAAGAAAGCCAAATCACGAAGGCTCAGCCTGCTGTGCCGTCTTTCTCCGGGTACAGAAGCTCCGTGAAGCGAGGATCTTCTTGGAGGAAGGCAAAGTCTTCATCGTTGCGTGCGTGGTAACGGTTTTCCGGGCGAAGTTCGATGGCCACTTTAAGATTCGCCATCGCTGAATCCGCTTCGCCGGTGAGGCAATCGAGTGCGGCAAGAGCGTAGTGAATGTAATCCGATTTCGGAGAGGCTTTGCGCGCTTTCAGCAGACTTTCGCGAGCATCGTCCCAGCGGCCGATGTTCATCATGGCCACACCGCGCTGGTAATGCTCATCAGCGGTCCGCGGGTTCTGCTCCGCGCTCGGCTTCATACGCTGCTCCGCAATGCGCAAGTGCATGCGCGCGCGGTCAGCGAGCCCTTTGCTCGGCCCTTCGAGAACTTTTTCCAACTCTTGCTTCGCGCGCGCAAATTTTTGCTGGTGAAAGAGCGCGAGAGCCTCGTCATAAGTCTTGAGTTGCGCCTGCACAAGCGGATCAACCAGTTCGACGCCGCCCCGCTGAGGAGGCGGAGGAGGAGGTAAGTTCCTTTTTTTCTGTGAGTTAGAGTGGCCACGCGAGGCGCCTTTGCCCTGTCCCGATGAGCCCGATGAGGCTTTGCGCGCTTTTGCCATGTTGCGAATCGTAACAGAGGTAAATGACGGCGTCAACGAGTGTAGATAGCCTTGCCATCGGCCGAATGAGTTACCTCCCGGCGGCACCTGGCGAAAAAAGAGCATCGAAATGTGGGTATTCTCGCGGAAACTGTAAGTAGGTTACCCGACAGAGGACAAGCGCAGCCTGAAGGCTGGCCTGTCAGCACCGCGTATGCTATAAATTTGTGGCCGAACTCTGGTTAGGATCAAGTGCCTTTCATCAATTTTCCTGCGCGCGAAATTAACTGTAAGCTCGTGTACTACGGTCCAGGTCTGGGCGGAAAAACCGCCAACCTTCAGTGGGTCTACGACCATACCGGGCAAAACCAGAAGGGCAAAATGGTGTCCCTGGCCACGGAAACGGACCGCACCCTGTTCTTCGATTTTCTGCCGTTGGACCTTGGAACTGTTCGCGGCTTCAAAACGCGCTTTCACCTCTATACCGTCCCTGGGCAGGTCTTCTATGAGGCCAGCCGGAAGCTAATCTTGAAAGGCGCCGACGGCGTCGTCTTCGTCGCGGATTCGCAGGAAGAGCGGCTCGACGCGAATTTCGAGACCATGGAAAACTTGCAGGAGCACTTGAAAGAGCACAACCTGAATTTCGACACGATTCCCTACGTGCTGCAATTGAATAAGCGTGATTTGCCCAACGCCATGCCCGTCCCGGAGCTGAAGAAGCAGCTCCAGAAAAAAGGCGAACCCGTCCTCGAAGGAGTCGCCATTCAAGGAATCGGGGTATTCGAAACGCTGAAAGAAGTGGCCAAGCTGGTACTCGCGGAATTGAAAAAGGGCGGTTGAAAGCCTCCTCAATCTCAATAAAGTTGAAATTCAATGTCGACGGGAACGCGAACAGGAACAGACTGACCGCGCGCCTTGGCGGGCTTGAACTTCCATTTCTTAACGGCCTCGATCGCTTGCCCGGTCAGTGAAAAAGGCGCGCCCTTCAAAACCGCCACAGACTCAACGACGCCATCCTTGGTCACAATGAGCGAAAGTTCCACCGTGCCGCGATACTTCGCGACGCGAGCCAGGTCCGTGTAGTCCGGGCTCGGACAGAAGACACAAACGGGGAGAGACACTCCGTTCACTCCGGGCTGCAGGATGCCAGGCTCGGTTTGTATGGCATTGGATGACCGTGCATAGGAAATTGCCGGTTGTTTCAAAAGATCTTGTAGCTCACCAGTCAATGGAAACTGCGCCTCTGCAGACCAGGCTGGCCCAAGTCCATCTGTGCGCAGATTAATTCGCAATTGTTGATTGGCATCCGTCTCCATGGTTCCGCGTATGACCCCCGCTCCTCCCATCGACCGCGCAAGCGTCAAGCAGACCGCTTCACTTTGAAGATCCTCGAGTCCCATCCAGTTTTCCTTCAAATAAGCGCTGAAAGACTTGCGGTCTTCCACTTGGAAACCGGAAGCGAAACCAGAAAGGGACTGCGCCAATTCGTCAGCGAGGATGCTGCCCAGCTTGGAAAATTGTTTGTCGCTGGCGTTGGAAAAGTCGATCACGAATACTTTAGGAAGCGCCGGATCGATTTTGGACTGGCGGATTTGCGCGGCCACGCGCGTTGCCAGTGCATCCATCTGATCTTGGGCAATGCGCGGCAAAGCAGGTGCACCATCCTGGGCGCAAACAGAGGAACTGAAAAAAGAACACGCCAGGGCTGGAATCATCAGAGCCCCAACCACGCGCAAAACAAAGGAGGCCCTGACGCGACACACTTCAGTAAAAGTCTTTTCTCGCAAGGAGGTCCAAATACTCCAACTCGAAATCGACGTCTAATGGATGAATCCGAGGTACACCCTAGCTAAAGGACGCGTTGCGCGCCGCAAACGTTGCTTTGCTTAGGCAAAGTTGGCGAGGGCCGCGGATTCGGAATCGAAAGTCGGGATGGCCTCGACGAGCCGCGTAACCGTAAGGGCATCACGCACACGGCCGGCGCGGCAGATGAGACGCAGCGCGCCTCCCTCGCGGGCCAGTTTGATCGAGATACGAACGAGTGCGGAGATACCGGAGCTATCGATTTGTGGAACGCCATTGAGGTTGACGATCACTTTGCGGGCGCCAGCCTTAGCGACGGCCTCGAGAGCATCGTGCAGCTGCTCGCTGGGATCTCCGATGGTCAAGCGGCCGCGCACTTCGAGAATCGGGATGGTCCCGGACTCCCGAACGTTGATTTCCATGGGTGGATGCTCGGTCATAGTGCTTCGCCAGAAAACTTCATTCCAGACGGTGTGCCCTTGCCCGCTTCGCCAAACCCGCGCGAACGGCGGCTTCGAGGCCGGAATGCATTATACGATGGCAGGGCTGCGAGGCAAGAAGGCCTCTCAAAGAAGTGCCCTGGCAGAGTCCGGGCGGGTTTGGCCCAGCCTGGCGGGAACATCCAGTTTGCCGGACGGTTTGCGGGCCGGCGAATCTGAAAAATGAATCGCGCCGATGCAAATTTCTAAACCTATCCTCAGGCGGGCGCGCGTATAATCCAAGGCGAAAAAGTGGTGGGTCCCCAACAGTGGCTTTTTCAGCGTAGCCCCGGCTAGGCCGGGAGCAACCCAAACGCAGCGGAGTGAACATTTCTATGAAGCACCTGGGATGGAAGTGTTGTTTGGTCGTGTCCATGGTGCTCGCCGCTGTACCCCTCCTCGGGCGACAAACCCCTCCCTCCCCTGCGAGCACTTCCCAAACAGCAGCCCCCACCGCGACGGCCCCCACGAATCCTGAAATTGCGAAAGCTGTGAACGAGAAACTGGCGCAACTCGACCAGCGCGTGACTTCGGCGCAATCTTCCGCCGACAACGCCTGGATGCTTGTGAGCGCGGCACTGGTCCTGATGATGACCGGACCTGGACTCGCGCTCTTTTATGGCGGCCTGGTGCGGCGAAAGAACACGCTGGCAATCATGATGCAAAGCTTCCTGCTCATGGCCCTGATCACCGTGATGTGGGCCCTTGTAGGGTACAGCTTGTGCTTCGGCGGGAATGGGCCCGTTATTGGTGGATTCGAGCACGCCTTTTTGCGGGGCGTAGGAGCGGAGCCGAACGCCGATTACGCGGGGACGATTCCACAATCGACCTTCATGATTTATCAGTTGATGTTCGCGATCATCACGCCCGCCCTGATCACGGGTGCGACAGCGGAACGAATGAAGTTCAGCGGCACGGTCCTGTTCCTCACACTTTGGTTTTTGGTGGTGTACGCGCCGCTGGCTCACATGGTGTGGGGCAAGGGCGGCCTGCTGAACGCGGCTCTCGGCGGAAAATTTCCTACGCTGGATTTTGCCGGCGGAACTGTTGTGCACATCAGCTCGGGAGTTTCGGCATTAGTCTGCGCGCTTTATCTCGGCAAGCGCACCGGCTATCCGAAGCAACCCATGCCGCCCCATTCTCTGGTGCTGAGCTTCATCGGCGCGTGCTTGCTGTGGGTGGGATGGTTTGGCTTTAACGCAGGAAGCGCCCTGGCCTCTAGTCCCCTGGCAACAAGCGCGTTTGTTGCTACACATTTTGCCGCCGCGGCGGCGGCGATGAGCTGGAGCGTCGCGGAGTGGATCAAGAACGGACGAGCAAGCGCTCTCGGCGCTATCTCCGGCGCGGTCGCGGGGCTGGTGGCGATTACGCCTGCGGCTGGATTCGTGGGACCAATGCCGGCCTTGGCGATTGGCTTTATCGCGGGCTTCGTCTGCTACTGGATGGTAACGAAAGTAAAATCGATCTTCGGCTATGATGATGCTCTCGATGCTTTTGGCGTTCACGGCGCTGGCGGCACCATCGGCGCTCTCTTGACCGGTGTTTTCGCGCAGCAGGTAATCAATCCGATTTTCGGTGCGGGCAAGCCCGTGGGCGGAATGGATGGCCACTGGGGACAGATCGGCAACCAGCTTGTGGGCGTATTGATCGCCTGGGGCTTCGCGCTGGTTGGGACCCTCGTTCTGCTGAAGATCACCGATATGATTGCCGGCGTGCGCGTCAACGAAACGGAAGAGATCGAGGGTCTGGACATCACGCAGCACGGTGAAGAAGCATATAACCTCGAATCGTGAGGGAGTCCTGGGAATGATCAGCACGGCAGTGTCAGGCATTGGGCGGAGCAGAAACGTTCATGATGAAAATTGAGGCAATCATTCAGCCCTCGCGGTTCGAATCCGTGAAAGATGCCTTGCGCGAAATTGGCATCGAGGGGATGACCGTGACGGAAGTGCGCGGGCACGGACGTCAGAAAGGCCACACGGAGGTTTACCGCGGCCGGGAATATACCGTCGACCTTCTGCCCAAGCTCAAACTGGAGATGGTGCTGCCCGATCCGCTGGTGCAACGCGCCGTGGACACAATTTTGAAGACGGCCAAGACAGGAAAGATTGGCGACGGTAAGATATTCCTATCACGGGTTGAGGAAGCCATCCGGATTCGAAACGAGGAGCGCGGCGAGAACGCGCTCTAAATCGAGTGACGACCGCAGCTCGCCCGGGACTTGATCCGGCTAACCGGCCCGCAAAAACCATGCAAGGTTCTTTGACTCCCTTGTCCGTGCTCGGACCACAGGCCGAGGACGAACGACAACGCATCCGGAAACAATTCGAAGCGGGTGCCAGCGCGCAAGACACGCTGCACGCGCTTTGCGAACTTGCCGACAAGACCGCCCGGCAGATTTTTGGAGAAGTTCTGCGCGTCCATAATGCCGAACCGCAGGGACTCAGCCTCGTGGCACTCGGCGGTTACGGACGGTGTCTGCTGTTCCCCTATTCGGATCTTGATATCCTCTTTCTCTTCGGCAACGAAAAAGCCGAGACGGAATTTCGCCCTCTGATTGCGGACTTCTCGCGAACATTGTGGGACCTCGGTTTTCGCGTGAGTTCCGCGGGCCGCACTCTCGAGGAATGCAAACGAATCGAAGAGGATAACGCGGAGTTTCATCTAGCGCTTCTGGATCGCAGGTTTCTCGCAGGCGACGAAGAGCTCTTCGACCGGCTCACCAAAAAAATTCTGGCGGGGCCTGAAAAACAGGCGAGGCCGTTTTTGCTTGCGGAGTTAACCAAACTCACCAGAGAGCGCCATGCGCGCTACGGAAACACAATTTATCACTTGGAGCCAAATGTTAAAGATGCTCCGGGAGGACTGCGCGACTACCAGGCGGCGGCGTGGCTGCGGCAGATCGCCAACGGACAGAAAGATGGCTGGAAGAACAGCGCGGGCGAAGAAGAACTTGGCCGCCAACGCCGTTGATTTTCTCAGCGCCATTCGCTGTTTCTTGCATTACAGCAACTCACGAAACGACAATACGCTCACTTATGAGCTCCAAAGTGCGGCCGCGGAGCGCTCGCTGGGCGTACCCATCGGCGCCGCGCACGGCGTGAAGAGGAGTCCAGAAGAGTGGATGCGCTTGTATTTTCGTCAAGCCAGGATTCTTAACCGCCTTCTGCTGCGTTACATCGAGCAAAGGCCCGCGGTGCAGCCTTCCTTGCGGAAACGATTCCTTGACGCGGCGCGAGGCTCACGCGGTGAAACGGGCAAGCCAAAATCTTTCGGTGTGCGGGACGGTTTGCTTGAAGTGGTTGACGAGCCCGCCCTTTCCGATCGCCAGGTCACGTTCGGGTTGTTTGCCGAAGCGGCAAGGACCGGCGTCCCTCTGAGCCGCGATGCGGAGCGCGCCATCTTTTACATCCTGAAACATCCCGAGCTTCTGCAGAAGAACACGCAAGTAAATTGGTCGACGCTTCGGGAAATTCTGGGCTCTGACTATCCGAGCATGGCGCTCCGGCCCATGCAGCGGCTTTCCCTACTGATGGAAGTATTGCCGGAATTCAGGGCCATCGATTCCCTGGTCGTGCGGGACTTTTATCACCGCTACACGGTGGACGAACATTCGCTGCGCACGATCGAACATTTGCAGGAACTGGCCGACCCGCCCGATGTGCGCGCGGTCCATTTCCGGCAGCTTTGGAAGACAGTTGAGCGGCGCGATCTGCTGATTCTGGCGCTGCTGCTGCACGACGTCGGTAAGGGCATGGCCGTCGAGAATCACGTTACCGGCAGCCTGGAAGCTTTGGAGAGCGCCGCCGCTCGTCTCCAACTATCCGAATACGAAACTGCCGAAGTGTACTTCCTGATCGAGCATCATCTGGACATGTCTGCCACCGTGCAGCGCCGCGACATCTTCGATCCAGGCACCGTTTCCGTGTTCGCGGATACGGTAGCGACGCAAGAGCGGCTCCAGAGACTGTGTTTGATGACTTATGCCGATATTCACGCCGTAAATCCGGAGGCCCTAACGCCGTGGAAGGCGGAAATGCTGTGGCAGCTTTTCGTGGCGACATCGAATCATTTCAGCCGTACTCTCGACCGCGACCGTCTGCATGCTTCGGACGAAGCGTCTCTGCTGGAACAGGTAAGCAGCCAGGCCGGCGGCGCGCATAAAGCTGAGGTCGAGCGCTTCCTCGAGGGGTTCCCACGTCGTTACCGCGCGGTCCATTCTCCAGCGGAGATTGCCGCTCACTTCATGCTCTACCAAAAACTGGGTGCGGAGCCTGTGCAAACCGAACTGAAAGCACGGCACCACTCTTTCTCACTGACACTCTTGGCCGCCGACCGGCCGGCGCTCTTTGCCACCATCTCCGGCGTGCTCGCCGGCTGGGGAATGAATATCGTGAAGGCTGATGCTTTCGCGAATGCGGCGGGCGTCGTGCTGGACACCTTTCAATTTGTCGACTTACACCGCACCCTCGAACTGAATCCCAGCGAGATCGAGCGTTTCCGGAAAAGCCTTGCGGACATCGTGAACGGAAAAGCGCCGCTTGAGCCGCTGCTGAAAGGCCGTGAAAGCGCGAGCAAGGCAAGACCTCCCAAGGTGGCCGTGGAAACGCGCATCATCTACGACGACACATCCTCCTCGCACAGCACTCTCTTGGAAATCATGGCGCAAGACCGTCCTGGATTGTTGTATGACATCGGGTCGGCGCTTGCACGGCTTGGCTGTAACATCGACGTCGCGCTGATCGACACCGAAGGCCAAAAGGCCATCGACGTTTTTTACCTCACGGAACGCGGCAAGAAACTCACACAGCCAAAACAAGAATTGCTGCGCGAAGTCCTGCAAAGCACGCTGTCGTAAATCCTCAGACTCTCTCACCCCCCACCCCCCCTTTTTTTGTAAGTGCGGATTCTAAAGGGTTTTAAGTCCTGTGTTTTGGAAGTGCGGATTCTAAATGGGTTATGGGCGCGTTTTTCGGAAGTGCGGATTCTAAAGGACATAGTGATTTGTGACTGGGGACTCGTGACTGGTGGAAGAGACAGAGCCCAAGCCGTGACTGCTGATTTGTGGCTGGTGACTGGTAGGACGGCGAGATCAGGGAGAGCGCGAGTTCCAAAATGGGAAGCGGAATCGAGTTGGAAGCCAAAGTTCACGGGCGATGGTACCGCGTTTTTGATATCTTGTCAAGTTATTTCTTATGTAGTAATGATTCGCAGCTACACGCACATGAGGCGTAAGTTGATAAGAGGAATGGGGATGCAGGGGAATTTGGTGCGCGAAAATGGAGTGTGTCTGAGGCCCGGTTAACGACCTGAAGGTTCCGAGGGGGGCGAAGTCAAAACACGCACCCTTTGAAAAACCGAACCCCAAAGGGATGCGGTACCCAAGAGAGTCTCACCTTGTTAAGGATGCTCAACCCGCTACCCAACCACCCAAAAACTTTCCATGAAGTTAAGGGTCACCCACTCTCCGGTCTGTTTGCCACCCGCCCACCGTGTTCCCAAAAGCGTGTGCGCTTGTCTGCCCTGCTTGCCTTCAACGTTTGTCGCGAACCACTCCGGCGGAGTCCGTCGGGTGGGGAGCGGCCGATACAAGCGAGTAGAGAAACAACAAGACACCGATGCCAATAAACGCGCCGCCAATGCATACAAGCACGACGAAAGCGATCGGCCGTGACCAAACAAGACAAAGTGCCTCAACAAGGAGGCCAATCATGACAAGGGCTCCTGAAATGCGGAGCCGCCGGATCATGAAGTCACCCGCGGGCATCAGTTCCCCTCGCTCCAGAACTTCACATTGTTGCCCCAGTGGCCCACGTTGTGAACCACTTCGTGGCAACCGCTTGAAATGCAGGACAATGTGTTCGCCTTAATTGCGGGAAGCGTAGCTGGATCCGCATTGTGGGTGGCGCCATGCTCAAATGAACGCGCGCCAAGATGGCAATGGAGACACTCGCGATTGTTGAATGGCTCGTGGAGCTTGATGTTCTCGGGCAACGGTTGCGTTCCTAGGTAGAAGACGTACAGATGCCGCAAGCCGCCGAACTTCGCTTTGAACGTTCCAAACATGGCGTAGTTCGTGTGGCAGGTGTAGCAGGCTTGGTCCGCGGGCACGCGGTGATTTTGGAAGTGCGCGCCCGCGAGATATGTTGGGTCATCGATGTGCAGGCTCTTTCCGTAAGGCTCCATGATGTGACAGGAGAGACAGAACACCGTGCTTTTGGAGCGTTCCAATTCATTGTCCATGCCCACTGCAAGAGAGAAGAGGGGAAGAAAGAAAAGCACCCCAAAGGCAACGGTCTTCCCGGCGCGTGTTACGGTAATCTCGGGACGCACAACAATAACGCATGCGAGAATCGCGCTGAACAGAACGAGAACTACGGTGGCGATGGTAGGCATCAAGCCAGGATAATCAGAAACCGTCTCACTTCTTTAAGCTGCGGATGTAAGCAACGAGGTCCTTGACCTGCTCTGGATTCAAGCTCTTGCCGTACGCCGGCATCTTGCCTTTGCCGTTGCCAATGATTCCTGCGATCTCATCATCACTTTGCTTTTGCACATCCGCGGAACCCAGATCACGAATTTTGTTCGCTTTGCCAACAGTGGTTTCGCCTTTGCCGTCTGCGCCGTGGCACGCAGCACACTTCGCTTTGTACGTCGCCTCTGCCGCCGTACCAGCACGTGCCGTTGCACTCAAGAGAGTCAATCCGGCCAGCGCACATCCAGTGGTGACGATCGTAGTCCATTTCCAAGTTACCTTCATATTTTCCTCCTAACCCGCCCTCGGCGGGAGTCGAACAAAACCAATCTCTTTGTTGGACCGACCCTATCTTTCTCCCAGCTCAAACCCCGCTGCTCGGAAAACTTCCTTCTCCGCCGCTAACTGGCCTTGTCATCAGCCTTTAGCCGCGTTGCCTTCCATCTGCCGAATATATAAGAACAATCCGACTAGCGTAATAAGGATGAAGATTACTGTAATTCCCAGGCCCCGCCTACGATAATCCCGCTCGGAGAGTGCATTCTTTCCCGCCTGCAAATCCTTGGCTGCGATTTTTAGTCCGGCTTGAATATCCTGGTCAATGAGTTGCGGCTGAAAGCTGTGGATGGTCACACGCGCTTTCGTCAGCGAATCGCGCGCTTGATCCTGCTCCAGGCGAGCCTCGCTCACTTCCATCCCCGAAGATTCCGCCACTCCCAGCAAACGGTCCGCGTTTTTTATGGAATCATCCAATTTCGTCAGTCCCGCGAGCATGTTCGCTCGAGCCACATCGCAATTGTCGCCCGGGGAATGACATTGCATGCATACGCCTTCGGCTCCGGTGCCAAGCTTCGCGTCCGTCGGATGCGTGATCCCATGATTGCTGTGGCACACCACGCATCCCGGAAGCCCGGCGGACTGAAAGACCGTCTTGTGCGAGCTTTTCTCATACATCTGCGCCTGAAACACGTGGCAATTGGAACAGACATTTTTGACCGAATCAACACCCGGAGGAGCCGCGCCATGATTCCCATGACACGTGGTGCAGGTCGGAGCGCTCAGATCGCCGCGCGCCACCATGGCCTCGTGGTGCACGCTACCGCTGTACTTCGCAAACTGGTCGGTAGGAATGCCATAGGATTTCATGTGCGCGGCGTCAGCGTGGCAGTGTGAGCAGGTTTGCGCGATGTTGAGGGGGTAGACCTTGGACCGCGAGTCGCTGGCCGGGCGCAGGTCATGCACTCCATGGCAATCGATGCAAACTGCGACCTTTGTATCGCCCTTGGCCAGCAATTTCCCGTGCACGCTGGTTTGGTACTGGCTGAATTGATCGGTCCGTAGCCCGGGATTGTATTGCTTCATGAAAGTGCCATCGGAATGGCAGCGACCGCACAGCTCTGGAATTTTGCTGCGCTCAATCTTGCCGCGGAATCCGGCCACTTTGCTCATGGCGTCCATATCAGCCTTCGTCGGATCCCCGCCATGGCAACTCGCACAACTCAATCCCTTTTGTGAATGAATATCCTGAGAGAACTGCGCCGCTGTGACTTGGAGTGGCGGATCGAGCACGCTGTGGCACTCCAGGCAGGTATTGGCTGTTTGCGCGCGGCTTCCCGGTGCAAACGCGCACAGCGTCAAAGCCGGCAACAGGAAACGCCAACGCCAGCTATTTTGCCAGGTATCCATAAGTCGTCATCGCCACGATGTAACAAAGTGCAAACACACCGGCTCCCCTGATCAGCGTTCCGGAGCGTTTCTCCTTCTGTCCTCCAAGAAACGGCAGCATTACCCAGATAGCTCCGGCCAGCCCAAAAGCCAGAATTCCAAGAAGTTCACCGTCGATGTGCCAGATCTTCGAGGGAATCAGTTTCAAACTCTGAAACATAAACATGAAATACCATTCAGGACGAATCCCCGCGGGAGCCGCGCCAAATGGATCCGCCTTGGTTCCCAGCTCCCATGGCAACCATGCCGCCAGCGCGCCAAGAACGCCCAGCGCGATGTACCACGCCATGACTTCTCTCAGCAAAAAATTCGGCAGGAACTTCATCTCCCGCACCACCGCAGGATTGACCTTCGCCTTCGCTTCCACCCCGGGAGGCAGGCTCATGCCAAACTTTTGGACCAGCGCCAGATGGATCAGAATCAGAAACGCCGTAAGACCAGGCAGAACGGCGACGTGAACTCCAAAGAATCGCGTCAGTGTCGCCCCTGTAACCTCTTCCCCGCCCCGCATGAGGACCATCATCGTATGGCCGACCAACGGCACCTGCCCTGTGATTTCCGTTCCGACCTTGGTGGCAAAAAAAGCGAGCGTATTCCACGGAAGGAGGTAGCCGCTAAAGCCGAACCCGAGAACCAGAAAAAGTAGAATCATCCCGCTGACCCACGTCAGTTCCCGAGGCTTCCGATATGCGCGCAGGAAAAGGACACTGAACATGTGTAGAAAAGCTGTAAAGATCATCAGATTCGCGGCCCAGGAATGGATGGACCTTATCAGCCAACCGAACTGCACGCGCGTCATGATGTACTGCACGCTCTCGAAGGCTTCGTTCGCGCTCGGCCGGTAATACAAAAGCAGCAGAAGGCCAGTGCAAACTTGGATTCCGAAGAGAAACAGCGTAATGCCGCCGAGGAAGTACCAGTAAGAAAGCTTGTGTATGGGAACCGTTTTGTGACGCAGAGGCTCCGTCAGTTTCGCCCAGTCGAAGCGCTCATCCATCCAGTTATGGACCTTCGTAATGAACTGCACTTCAGGCCCCCCGCTTGCGGCTCACGATGATTTCGCTTCCGCGTACATTCACTTGAAAACTTTCCAGAGGCCGGGGAGGAGGACCCGAGACGTTTCGCCCGTCGAGGCCGTACGTGCCGTTGTGGCAAGCGCACCAAACCTCGAGCAGGTCGCTGCGGTACTGGACTGTACAGCCGAGATGGGTGCAAACGGCGGATACCGCGTGGTACTCGCCCTCGGCCGTGAGCAGCAATAAAGCAGGGCGGCTGCCGAAGCGGAACACCTTCGAACCATTTGGTTTGAGGTCTCCAACCTTGCACGCGACAACTTCGTCCTGGCCCAGGTCAGGAACGGCAGGCGGCGCCAGGTATTTCAGTACGGGGTAAAAGAAGGAGACGACCGAGGCAAACATTCCCCCACCGAGGAGGATCTCGACGAGACGGCGCCTTGCAGGTCGAACCTGTTGGGAGTCTTCGTTCGCCATTGGAAGCGTAAATTCTGTGCTCGAAAACGCGCTTCTTCCGCCGAGAATCAGTGCTTCTTTGCCAGATCCCGTACGAAACCAACGAGTTTGGTGATCTGCTCTTTGCTTAATTTGCCGTCATAAGCAGGCATTTTGTTCTTGCCCTTGGTGACTATGTCGGTGAGCTCGCCGTCGCTTCGTTTTTGCACGTCCTCGGAATGCAGGTCCGGGATTTTCAAGGCCTGCCCCATGGGCGTCTTGCCGGCGCCATCCGCTCCATGGCACATCGCGCATTTGGCCTTAAAGAGACTTTCACCCGTTTCTTGCGCCCTCGCGGACAAACCGGCAAACAAAAACAATCCAATCGTCCCGCTCCCCAACACAAGCTTTTTCCCGCAATTCCTGCTCACCAGCCCCTCCAGTGTGCTTGCTTCCTGAACATTGCCGCGCGCTTTCTCGCAGCGGTCAATCCTTTTATTTCAAAATGCGTATTTCAAGGAAAGCGTGTACAAGTTCCCCCTGAAATTTCTCGCTGCGAAGATGTCCTGCACGGCGCCGGCGGTCGGATCTTCATGGTAGCCGTAATAATCCCAAAACGCTTTGCCGGTCCATTCCTTCGAGAACTTGTATTCAAATCCTCCATACGGATGGAGCCACTTGGAGTTGAGCGGGCCAGTCACCTGATTGGGAATCAACGCTTGGGGATCGAGACGCAGTTGGGAACCGCTGGTGCCGGTGAGGTTGGCTCCCAAATGCACGGTAAACCTGTGAACCGGCCTGAAGCTAACATCGAAAAAGCCATAGCTGGATTTGTTCGTATAGGTCGAAAGCTGTTGAACCAGCCCCGGCACATCCGGGCACGCTTGAATGCCCGGGCCGTTCTGACCGGCCGCGACGCTGATGTAGCAGATCAGGACCTGGGAGAAGACGTCGTTGTACTCGTATCCGATTTCCATTCCGATCTTGTCATTGGGCTGCAGAATTGCCGAGATGGCATAAGTGCGATTGTGTTGCAGGTCTCCTTGCTGGAACTGGTTGTTACGGCTTTCCCAAATCAATATGTTGCCGTCCAGGTTCAGCCAGTTTGTCAGGTTGTATTTTGCCCGCACGCGGTATTCCTGAGACTCTTTGGGGCTGATGCGCGTGAAGGTCCCATCGGCGCTGAAAAACTCGGCGTCAAAACGAATGTTCAAATTCTGGTTCGGCCGAGCCCAGATGCCGAATAAGCCGGAGTATTCGTTGATCGGCGGCACAACCGCAGCCGCGGGAGCAAATCCGGTGCTGGAGACAAAAGAGATGGAAGTATCAGCGTTCAGCGTGCAGCCGCTTGGAAGATTGCCTTGCGTAACCGGCTGTGTAGCATCCAGTCGGGTGCAAGCGCCTCGCGCGGCACTCACGGCGGTTGGGCCTGGATAAAAGACTTGGTTCAAATCCTCAAAGAAATTGTCGGCGATATAGCGGTTCCGGTAGCGGAATCCAACTCGCACTCCAAACTTCCGGGAAAAGCGGTAGTCGAGTTCCGCCAGATTCGTTTTCTCTTCCTGTTTCAGAAAATTGCTGTCAAGGACGATGGAGACATCCGGTCCGGAGCTCGAAACGTGAGCTACTGTTCCGGCCACGGCGCCAGCTGGCGGAACGCAGGTGAGCGGAACCGGGGAAGTGGGTGTAAAGAAATTCGCGTTGGTGTTCAGGTTAGCGCTGAAGAACGAACAACTCGAAGCATCGAACGCGGCCGGATTGTGCCAGTTCGAGTAGTGGAAAGTTTCATTGAAGCTCAGCTTGTCCGTGATGTGCCAGGTCGCACCGAAATCCGCGCCAGCCGCCACGCGCCGTCCAGATACCGGCCCCGTGTTGAGTTGGTTGCGCAGATTGCTGCGCGATTCACGGCCGAAGATGGTCTGATTGTACCCGAACACGTTGGTGTCTCCGCTCGAGTAACTGACCCGCGCTGTGAGGTCCCAGTTCTGCCAGTAATTGGACTGGATGCTGAGTTGTTCGGTCGGCGTATTCGTGCGAGCGCGCCCGTGATCCAGGTAGCCGTTAAAATAGGCGCTGCAAGTGGGATTTACAAAACCAGAAGCAAGAAACGTGCCCGCGCAGGGTTGATTGGCGCCGGCGTTTAAGGAAACACCCAAATCCACACTCTGAGTCGGATTAACCTGGAAGGGCTGCGCAAAATCGGTGATTCCAGTATCGCCTTTGTAATAGGTCCACACCTGGTCGTAGCTGATGTTGGTTCTTGGCAAAAGCTTGATATCCATGCCCAAGCGATACACATTCACCGTGGTTTTCACGTCTTGCAGGAGAAACTGCTCAGTGCCTTGGTGAATCGTCGTGAAAGCGGGGCCCTCAACGATATTTCTCGAATACCCCATGCGGAGGCGCACCGGGGATTCTGGTCGAACGATCAAGTTGTAATTGCCCATCTTTCGCCGCGTGTTCATGTTATGCGGCGAGAAGTTGAGGACGCACGCCGTGCAAGCCGTACCACCGAAACCGGCCGGTCCGTTGGCAAACGGTGTCGTCGGGTTCAATGGATTTGCCTGGAGCGAGTAATCCCAAAAATTTTCGTCCTTGCGGAATAATGCGTCAAACTTGTACCAGGTGTTCTTGGCCACCCTTAGCCGCGATACCTCGTTGGGATCTCCTCCGTAACCAAAATTGCTGAAGGAGAAACGGTCAAATAGGGTCGCATGGTGGTCGAGAGAATTCATTTCCGTGGTGAACCCCAGAAGGCGCGCCCCTTGTTGTAGATTCACAAAGGTGTCGTAGGCCTGCGTGTCGCCAGAGATGCTGGTGAATCGTCCACCAAACTCAATGGATTGCTTGACGTTGTAATTGCCCTGATCGATCCCCTTCTGTTCGACGTCCTGTTGCGCAACCGCCTCAGGCGCTCCGCCACAGACAAACTCGCCGATCAACAGCATCCCAACGCCTACCATCCGGTGCTTGATACGAATTCTGCGTTGCTGTTGGACTCCTCGCATAGCGGCTCTCCCTTACGGGGTGAAAAAAAACTTATTGCTGTTCGAACCGTGAATGGCCGTGTGGCACAGGGTGCAGGCTTGATACTTCTGCGCCTGGTTGTGGAAAGTGGGAGTCGCGGAGGGGCCGGCATCCGCTGAAAAAGCGTGACACTCGAGGCAGAGCAGGTTCACCTGAGCTCGCTTAAGCAGGCGCGGATTGGAAGAGCCGTGAGGAGTGTGGCATGCCACGCAGCCTTCGATCTTTACCGATTCATGCTCGAACACAAACGGTCCGGCTTTGTCCGTATGGCACGTGAAACAAACCAGGTCTTGCGTCCCCGTCGCCCGCAATTGGCGGGTCTCGAAACCGCCATGCTGATTGTGACAATCGGTGCATTTCACCAATCCTTCATTCACACGGTGATGGAAGGGCCGGTTGAACTGCTGCTTCTTATCCAAGTGACAGCCGTAACACAGTGTTGGTTGATTGTCTTTCAGGAGAAACTGGCTCTCTTTTGCATGATGGGGGTCGTGGCAATCGGTGCAGCCCACTCCGTTCTGAAGGTGGACGGAACGTGCATAATTGCTGTGCTCTTCCCCATATTGATGGCAGTCGAGGCACCGCGCGCTGATCTCCTGCGCTGAGGCCCCTTTGAAAGTGAAAATCTTGGTCTTGTCGCCCCCTCCCTCGACGTGTTCCTTTCCGGGACCATGGCACGCTTCACAGCCGTGCCACTCCGGACCTTTCTTTGTGTCGAGCGTCGTTACGTAGTGGGGCGAATCCTCGTAGTTCTTAAAAAAATCTTTGGACGGCATGTCGGCGTGGCAGGTCTTACACGTCTCCGCGCCTACGTACAGTGAGGGATCGGTCGGGCGTGAATAGGGTTTTTGATCCGGCTTGTTCGCAGAAGAACCTTTTTGGGGCGGTCCTCCAAACGCAACCCCCGCAGCCACAAGAAAGAATAGGAGGCCGATAAGAAAAACTACTCTGGGTTGCTGCCGCTCGACACTCCTCATCACCGCTCCCTTCGAACACCCAGCCGCGGACCTCGGCGTTTCCTAAAGCTAAAGCAAGGTCAATTCCGTGTCTGTGACAGCCGTCACAACGCTTTGTGAACAACGAAATAAAGGAACTTGCTGGCCTCGGTCGCAAAAGAAATGCATCTTGAATATTGTTTTGACACTTTCGCAATGACTTCAGACCAAAATGGAACAGGGTGTAAGCAGCCCCACCCTCGCTTTGGAAAGCCTGCTTGCTGTTTTACAGGCAGGGATAGCGGTGAGTGGTACAAGACGTTCGGGGCATCCATAATTACCGGAGAGTATTGCCCCGGACTCAATAAACGTCTGTGCAATACAGCACACTTCGTTGTGAGCAAGATCACCGAGACTACAAGTCAGATAGCAAAGGTGTGGATGCTTGAAATGAATGACCTGAATCATACGAGCATTGATCACTAGCCGGGATGAGGCCACGCAATCAGGCGCTCCTGCAAATGAGCGCGGAGGCGATCCAGTGCCGCCCTGATAATTTGTGAGACGCGTGACTCTTGAACCTTGAGAAGCATGCCAACTTCTTTCATGGTTCTTTCTTCGAAATAATAGAGCGCCAGTGTCTTACGCTCTTTGGCGCCGAGCGTCTTAATGGCCTCCGTCAGCATCCGTGTGGACTCCGCACGGGCACACAATTGGAATGGATCCTCACTGGCGCGGACGGAAGGCGCTAGCCTAGCTTTCTCCCGCGAGGTGGACTCCGGCAGGCCTTGACGTTTTCCGGCGGCCAAAGAATGCAGCTGTGTGAGGATGTGCTGATATTTATCCAATCGGAGCACCAGGAGTTCGGCGACTTCCATCTCGGACGGGTAACGGCCAAGTCTGGCAATCAACGCGCTGCGCGCTTGCTCGACGCGCCGGGCCTGCCAGCGCAGAGTACGCGGACCCCAATCCATCTCTCGCAGACTGTCCAGAATTGCCCCACGGATCCGGATTTGAGCGTAGGCCTGAAGGGAGACGTTCTTGGCGGGATTAGATTTTTCTACGGCATCAATCAGGCCGAGAACACCGGAGTGAACGAGATCGTCAAAGGGAACATGTTTAGGGAGCCGGGCACAAATGCGACGAGCGACACGCCGCACCTCGACAAGATTTTCCAAGATGAGCCGCTGCCTGCGATCGAAGCTTATGGGCCTGCGATGCTCTGACACTGTAGCCGGCACAGCGCCACAATTGGCAGAAGCGGCTGTCGCCGTGGCCATTTCGATGGGTATCCTCGGGTGCTATAGGAGCAATCTGGCCGCCGAAAAAGGGTCTAAAACATTGGAAAATTCTCATCTGTTTCAGCGCACTTCGGAGGACAGTGCAGCAATTTGGCTCTGATCGCTTGCGATCGCCGGCCAAGTTTCTTCGGGAATGTTCAGAAACACGCGAACTACGAGCGGGTCGAACTGGTTGCCCGAGCACTTGAGAATGATTTCGCGTGCCGATTTGAACGAGGAGGCGCGACGATAAGGCCTGTCCGAGGTAATGGCATCGAGAGCATCCGCTACGGCGAAAATCCGCGCGCTCAAGAGAATCTTGTCTCCCTTCAGGCCGCGTGGATAGCCCTCGCCATCGTAACGCTCATGATGCGTGAGGAGAATTTCAGAGGCGTCGGAAAGAAAGGCGATGTCCTTGACGAGATCAAAACCGATCTGTACGTGCCGCTGCATCAGTTTTCGTTCGTCCACGGTAAGAGGGCCGGGCTTGAGAAGAATGCCGTCGGGAATTCCCAACTTACCGATATCGTGCAGATAGGCTCCTCTGGATAAATTTTCCAACTGTTTCTCGGACCATCCCATCGCGCGGGCAATCTCAAGCGCGTAACGGCAGACGCGGCGGGAGTGGCCTGCCGTTTCACTATCGCGGAGATCAATCGCCGCACCGAGGGCTTGCAGGGTGTTCTCGTAACTGCTCTCTAGCTGGCGGAGAGCGTCACATAGCTGGGTAGTGCGCTCTCCAACCATATCTTCGAGATGCTGACGGTAATTTTCGACTTGCTGTTCGAGATGGCGCTTGTGAAGCGCACTCTCCAGACTTACGCGAACGGCACTTTCTCGAAGGGGCTTAACGAGATAGTCGTCCGCGCCGCAGCGCATGGCCTGCACACCCACGTCCACGTCGTCCACACCCGTCGTGACCAGAAACGCCAGGTAAGGGTAGGAGCGGCGAACTTGGGTGAGGAGCTCCAGGCCGCCGATACCGGGCATTTGCAGGTCGGAGATCACGGCATCGAACGGCTCGCGTTGCAAAGCCAGCAGGGCTTCTTCGCCGCTTGTGGTCGTAGTGCAGCAGAAAGCCGGTGAGGGCAGCATCAGAGCGATGAGCTTCGAGGCGGCCTGCTCATCGTCGACGGCGAGCACGCGGATAACAGAATGGCGATCTGAAGCAGGGGCGCCCGGGATGGTTTCGTCTTGTCGAGGACAAGGGACTTTGACATTGGCCATGGATAAAATTCACCTAGAGCCTTAGCTCAGCACCCACGGCCCGGTCTTTTCCAAAAAGCGGAAGCCGAAGTGCCGGAGAGGGCCAGCCTTTGTGTCCGAGTGAACGACCTTGGCCTTGCCTACGTACTGCGTTCCAGCGTCCGCGAGATAGACTTCCAGAATGGAGTCGACAGTCAGCTCGGCGGCGCAAGCGCACAAGAAGCCGCTGAGACTCACGTCCTCGGTTGTCACGTCCTGTTCAATTTTGTTTCCGTGCTTGTCAGTGCCCCGCAGCTTAAGCGGGACACGCAAACGCACTCGCACTTCAGACCTAGGGATAAAGCGGCGGACTTTCGTGAGTTGGTTAAGGCAAGTGCGCAGGGCATCGAAGTCAATGGGCTTTTCGAAATAGGCGAAAGCTCCAAGTTGCTTGCAGTGTTGCTTTGTTTGTCCGCCGGCCTCGCCGCTGATGATAATCACGGGGATCTTTTGCGTGTGGCTGAAGGCTGTAAACGTTTGAAGGAGTTCATAGCCGGAATATTTAGGCATGCGGAGGTCCAACAAGATAGCGTCGGGCTTGTGTTCGAGAGCAAGGGCCAAACCCTCTTCCGGTTCACCGGAGTCGATGAGTTCAAAGGTGCTGCCTAGCTCGAGGCGAATCAGACGCCGAATTGCCTCATCATCGTCGACAACCAACAGCTTTTCCATCGCGAAGGTCCTCCTATCGGCCCGAGCGGATGTCGCTTTCCACCAATTCGTTCATGGAATTTGCAGCTGGCGCAGCGCTCTTCCCTCCATCAAGCACCTCGCGAACCTTGCGAATAAGAACCTCTTCGATAAATGGCTTGTGAAGAAGGTGGATTCCAGGATCCAGAACGCCGTGGCCGGCGATGAAGCTGTCGGTATAGCCGGACATGTAGAGCACCTTCATCCCCGGTTGTCGCTGCAACATGTGTTCGGCCAAGACGCGGCCGTTCATGCCGGGCATAACAACATCGGTCAGGAGGAGGTCAAAATTGCCGCCGAAGCGGCTCGCAACTTCGAGAGCGTCTTCGCCGCTCTCCGCGGAGAGAACGCGGAATCCGCTGGAATCCAGATAGGTCATGGCGAGTTTTCTCAAAGGCTCGGAGTCTTCCACCAGCAGAATGGTTTCGGTGCCGCGCAGATTATCCGCCGAGCCGGGCTTTAGTTCTTCGACTACAGGCTGGCCGGCATAGCGCGGGAGGTAAATCTGAAAGGACGTGCCGCGCCCCGGGGCGCTGTCCAAGCCGATATATCCGTTGCTCTGTTTAACGATTCCGTAGACAGTAGCGAGCCCGAGACCAGTGCCTTTGCCGAGTTCCTTGGTGGTGAAGAAAGGTTCAAATATGTGCGTGAGCGTTGCAGCGTCCATGCCCGTGCCGGTGTCGGTCACTGTCAAGAGCACGAAGTTGCCAATCTTGGAGCCTGGGTGATTCCGGACGTAAGCCTGGTCTAACTGCACGTTGGTAGTCTCGATTTTCAATTTGCCGCCCGTGGGCATGGCGTCACGCGCATTAACGGCCAGATTCATGATGACTTGCTCGACCTGGCTCTGGTCCGCTTTCACATTGCCAAGATTGGGATCGAGAACCAGGGACACTTCGATGTCTTCGCCGAGGAGCTGCGGGAGCATTTTTTCCATATCAGCGGCGAGTGTGTTGAGGTTTAGGACGGCAGGCGTCAAGACCTGCTGCCTGCTGAAAGCGAGCAACTGTTTCGTCAAAGACGCCGCTCGCTGACCGGCCTTTTCGATTTCGAGCGCATGCTCGCACAATACAGTATTCGTACCCAACTCCCGTTTTAACACTCGGCTATACCCGATGATGACTCCGAGAAGATTGTTGAAGTCGTGCGCGATGCCTCCCGAGAGCCGTCCGATGGCTTCCATCTTTTGCGCCATGCGCAGTTGCTTTTCGAGCACTCTTTTTTCCGTCACGTCCTCCGCAAACACTTCCAAGTAAGCTGGAGCGCCATTTTCATCGTTGACGCGGCGGCCCGAGCAGTGGACCGTAATCAGCGCGCCGTCCTGCCGTTTCCATTCCAATTCAACGTCCTTGCTTTCTTGCGTGCGGGCGAGAAGTTCAGTCAAGCGCTGATATTCAGCGGGCTGCCGAAATATTTCGGTTGGCAGATCTTTATTTAGCAGTTCCTCCTTCAACTCGTAGCCGAGCATTTTCTGGAGCGCCGGATTCACCTGGAGAAACCGGCCGGCGGTGGTCGCGCGATAAATCCCGTAGGGTGCGTGTTCCACCGCAGACTGGAAACCGGCTTCCGACCGGCGTAGAGCCTCCTCAGCTCTCTTGCGCTCGGAAACGTCGCGGTTCACAATGACGAGCTTTTCCGGCTCACCTTTCTCATTCCGGATGACGCTCGAAGTCGATTCCAGCACCAACCACGCGCCATTCTTGTGGCGAAGACGGTACTCCAGCGTTTCTCCAGTTCCCGAGCTCCGCGCGTCCTCCGCCGCTTTCTTGACGCGCGCACGATCATCTGGGTGAATTTGTTCAAAACCCGAAGAGGTTTGCAGTTCGTCAGGGGAGTATCCCAACACCCTCTGGTAAGAAAGACTGTTGAACAGGCGCTTCCCTTCCATGTCCACTACAGCGATCATGTCGGCGGCGTTCTCACTGATGAGGCGGAAGAGTTCTTCGCGCTCCACCATTTGTTTGCGGATGCGGTGGATCAGCAGATGTTGATAGATGGTGTAGAGGTCGAACAGAAAGACCAAGCCCACCAGGGCTCGTATCGCCTGAGGCAGTACATTCTGGGTATAGAAGTCTTGGTGAAGGCGCTCGTTGGGAAGAAGAAAGGAGGCTAGGCCAATGGTGAGGAGGAGAGTGATGATGGCCGCTGCGACCCACAGCCACAGTTCCCGCCTCTCAATGCGCCGAAAATTGGCGTGGGGGTCATTCGATTGCGCGAATCGCGACTTGCTGACAGTTTTTTTTGGAGGCAATCCCAACGGTCACCGAACGGAGTCCACTCTATCCCGCAGCCCCCCAAGGTTTTGGTAGCTGGGACTGGCGTTGCACGTGGATCGCTGAACCTTTCAATATGGTCCTGCAATAACCTGCCCAAGCAGGCCTCGCTTTCTGTCGTCGTGATAGCGCGTAATGTATTGAAATCTCAGGCCATATTCTGCTCAGTCGAGGAAGAGCCTGGGAAGTACCAGTGGGTTCTGTGCCATCGCGGACCGCGGGTCCCGATTTGGAACAGAACCAAGAAACTTTGAAGACGCCATTCCACACCGTAGATGGCTCTGCTCCAAGATCTAGACGCAGTTGCATTAATCCAAGGTCTGTCTTGGCCGACTTGCAAATGGATTTAGATTGTCAGGAAACGCTTTGGCTGGCAGCGCGGTAGCATCGAACCGCGACCGAGACAATTGCGTCCTCAGTCGCTGCAGGGTGGCGTGCACGCAATGCGCGAATTACGGACGAAAACTCTTTTGGTTCTTCTGTCGGGCTACCTCGAGGTCGGAGGTTTGTTTTCGTTGGCGCTCGGCTTCTCTTTTTGGGCCGTCTTGTTTCGCTAGCTTCAGGGCGTCCACCACAGCAAGTTCGGCTTCGGCATTTGCCTGCTTGGAGTAGATGACGAGGCCGAAATGGCCGGTGAAGGAAGAACGGACAAGATTAATGGAATACAGGGAGTCTTCCCAGGAAGCGACAAGTTTGCCCTGCCCGTCATAGCCAACGTTCGACGCGGGATCAACGACCGGGGCAATACTTGTCGCGGCCCCGTACTTCGCAGAAATGGAGTTCCCCATATCTTGCGCGGTGAGGCCCTCCGTGGAGGATTGACCGTACGTCACGGACATTTTGTAAAGCGTGCCGTTATAAAAAGAGAAGAGAATCTGTTCCACGCTGTCCGACCGGTAGGCAGTGCCCCGGAGACTTGGCGGCCACCAGGTCACTTCCTGAAATGTCGATGGACTGCCGTAAGTCATGTTTACATCTGCTAACTTCTGGTCCGTCAGTTTCAATACTGTGGCCAGAGACGTTCCGAGTGAGAATCCGCGGTACGTAGAAAAGTCCTGCGCGGAGAGGACGGAGGCCGAAAAAAGAAAGGCAGCGAGGCAAAGGATGGAACAGCGTATGGTTTTCATTTTGCAATCTCCAGCGAAGTTCTAAGAGTTCGGAATCATCACAACATGTGGCTCCGCGACGGCCGTTTCCAAATTAGTTTCATCACTACTCCCAAAAACTAAGGTCGCGACGGGAACTGCTGACACTTCCTTTGTATCCCTAAGCCGAAAATCCTTAGCAGAAATTAGGTACCTGCCTTCCTGGATATGGCGAGAGTGGGCGGAGACACTCATATAGGGAACTCCGAGGAACCGTTTTGAAACAAGCTTAGTAATCTCGAGGGAATTAAAGTCTTGGCCTTCCCGTTTTGCCAGGATGCGATTGACTGCTCTGCGCAAGGCTGGCAACCCCTCGCGGCCGAGGACCGTTGTCCTAATCGGGCCGGCCAGAAAGAAGAAATTCCACTTGGCGGCCTCAATTCTTCGTCCAAGTTTGATCCCGTCGTAGTTGGTGACGGCTCTCCACCCAGGCAAGAAGAATTCACTGTCGAGCGCCAGTCCCTTTGGCAATGGCGTGTTGTCTCTGATGAGAATACTAGCAGTTGCGGTTTTGACTGACATTTGAGCCTTCTAGAGCACGGGAAAGCAAATGCGAGGTGGCTAGGTCCTCTAAAGGGCCGCGCTTGCGGGGGCCAAGCGAAGCGGACGGCGAAGGGAGGGATACTGCCCGTCCCAGCCCTGGATACCAGCCAATGTCGCTCCTTCTCGCCGTCCAACAATAGATACTAGATGCTTTCAAAATGAATAGCTGTCCTCAATGAAACAGTCCTGTGAGAAATCCATTCAACGGACCGGCAACACCTCATTCAGTTTGGACAGTCACTTTACAACGGCGATCTCCGCGCGGTGGAAGAGTTCAGCCCAAAATAGATCCCAAAAACAACTCGCCTGAGGGTATCGGATGAGGGCGACTCAAGGCTCTCGTGCACTGGGCCGCGTTACTTCGCAGGGTGTCACGGGGTAATGAGGAAAGACAGTGGTCGCGAGTTACTTTTTCCGGACCTGGCGATGAAAAACAAGAACTCAGATTCCGGGAGTGTGGAGAGACGCCTAAGATTTTACTCGACGGAGAAACTGGGGGGCACGTCAATGCCCCCGAATACTGGATGTCCAGGCCGATGAACTAGCCTTGCCTGGTCGTGTTACGGCGTTACCCTTATGGCTTTTTCTTGACTGGCGGCTTCTTTTCTCCGCCCTTGGTGCTGATCAGAGCCAAGAAATCTTTGGCGTTGAACGGGTAGCGACGAATGGACTGTTGTCCCGTCGTACTCAAGGTGACATCGACGCGACGATTGTTGGCCAAAACGAGAACCCGCAGATTGCGCAGCATTTTTTGCCGGTCGTCGGCGCTCAAGTCGGGATTGTCCGCCATCTGTTCCTTGATTTGGTCGGCAGTGAGTTGGTTCTCTTCGCCAAACGCCTTCAGTTCAAAGTGGTCCGCAGGGACGCCGTGTTCCACGAGGAAGGTCTTGGTGCGTTCCACGCGACGCTCGGTGAGTTTCTTGTTGTATTCGGGTGTGCCGCGCGGGTCGGCGTGGCCGCTGAGGATCAAGTGGGCATCGGGCATGTATTTCAGATAGTTTTTGTAGTCCTCTGCGAGAGTTTTCAGGATGTCTGCCTGACTATCGAGCAGGCCGCCTTCGGGATGCTCGGCGGTGGGCCGCGCGGTTTGGAAATAAATGCTGTGGAGAGCCAGCTTGGCTTCCAACTGCTTGATCTCAGGCGCAGGAGTGGGAGGAGGCGGAGGCGGCGGGGCTTCCACCTCGACCATCGTGGTGGAAGAAGCGGTGAGCGCCGGATTGCGATCATCGTTCACATTGCAAGTTACGGTGATACGGCCTGGTTGCGCGCCTTGCGTATTCAAAGTGGCGGTGGAACCGGTGCCGGAGATCTCGCCCGCGGTCGCTGTGTAGCTATAAATTAGCCTGCGGCCATCGGGGCTGCTGGCGTTCGAAGTGATCGTTGAGGTCCCTCCCGTTCGGACGGTTGACGGATCTGCCGAACACGAGATCACTGGTGGGCGAGGCGCTTTCACAGTGAATCTGGCACTGCAGGATGCAGCACCATTTTTTCTTCCATCACTCAAATTGGCCGTGACTTCATAGGAGCGCGGCTCCAAGCCTGCGGTGTCTACCTGCACGGAGGCGTCGCTGCCGGCAACTTTCACTCCGGTGCCATTCCAGTTGTAGGTAAGTGTGCGCTTGGGATTGAAATTGGAGCCAGTGGCAGTCGCCGTGACAGGCTCGCCGGCGAAGACTTCGGACGGCTGTATCGAGCAAGCCGCGGTGGGGGGAAGCGAAGGGGTTCCGCCACCGAACATGAAATTGACGCCGGTCTGAAGTCTTAGACCGCGGATCTCGGTGGAAGGCACGGACGGAGGACCGTAGCGGTAATTCGAGATTACATAGTCAGCCCTGATCAACCGTAGTGCCACGTGTCTGGACAGATTGAGATCAAGACCGCCGCCAAACATGACCCCTAACTTGTTGACAGGATGGAATGCGTCTGGCGCAAGCCGATGGTCGCCCACCAACACTTCGAGAAACGGGGAAAAATAATGGTGGCGAAACGTCACCTTCGGGCCGATAGAGAAGTTATTCAAACCGACGTCATCAATAGTCTTGACTAGCGTGGTTTCGCCGCTGCCCCAATAGTCGCTGGTATCGAAAGAGATTCCCAGCCAACGATTGAAATCATAGGTAACGGTGCCGCCGATGCCGCGGGGGTTCACTTCCAGACGGCTGCTCACCGGGAGCAAGGCTCCTGGAAGTTGGCCGTGTATATCCGCGCCGGAGTGGAAGAAGGAGTATCCTCCGAAGAGCTCCCACTTCGGATGAGGCTCTTCCTGAGCAGCGGCGCGGGTGGCAAACACGCAGAGGACAGCGATGAGTGCCGAAATCATTGCTAAGCGACGGGCAAGGCGGCCCTTTAGATGAGATGACATGCGAATATTCCTCCGAACTTCAAGAACGTAAACTCACGCTATTCCAGCTTGCCAGGGAGCCGACAAGCATGAACCTGGCACACAACCGAATGCCTCATGGACAGGGAGGTACATTCACCGTATCGCTGATCAATGTGACCGCGCCGACACTTGCCAGCGCTCTGCCATTTAGCGTCACTCCGCTATTAAGCGTGATGGACGCCTGAGCCATGATGTTTCCTGCCATAGTTGTGCCAGTTCCGAGGGTCGCTGAACTGCCAACCGCCCAGAACACGTTCTTTGGCTGTCCGCCGTTGATCAAGTTGACTTTGCCAGCTGCCGTCGTCAGTGTGGATGCAATTTGGAAAATCCAGACGGCGTTCGGATCGCCCCCGGCGTCGAGAGTGAGATCCCCCGTTATTCCGAGAGTTGGCTGGGCAACGGTCGTATAAACGCCGGGGGCAAGGGTTTGCCCTCCTATGTCTGGGGGAAGATGAGTTCCAACCGGTTTTCCCGCAGCGGTGTTGTAGGCCGTAGTCAGTTGTCCCTGGGCCGCCTGGGCGACCGCATCGGCAGCGTGAAGAGTGCCCGTTAAGAGTCCCGGAGGAAATCCAACGATGGCACTTCCCGGCCAGACGCCAACATCACCACTAACATTCGTAGGCGCCGGGACTGTCGAGGTGTTGGTGACCGTGGAGCCGGCCAAAATGCCGAAACCGCAGCCAGCCGGTCCAATAGGAATGGACCCGGGACAAGCCACGGTAGCGGTTGTGAACATCCAGCTGAAATCCGCCGCCAAGGCGATGCCGAACTGGTCTTGGGCAGCGGTGGTGATCGTGGCGGTATAAGGCGTGTTGAGTGCGAGAAGACTCGATGGTGTAAAGGTCGCGATCTTGTCCGTTGAATCAAGGGCAACTGTTCCGGTAACGGCAGTCGTGCCGGCCGCCAGCTTAAAGGTCCCTGTGTTGATGGTCGAAGGATTCATCGCCTTGCTGAATGTCGCGGTGACAACAGCGCCTTGACAAATGCCTGTAGCGCCCCCTGCCGGAACTACAGACACCACTGTAGGCGGTGTCAAGGGAGAGGCGGGGCCTCCAGTACTTTTATCCGGGTCGCCGCAGCCTGCCAATGCGAAGGCCGCTAGGAACGCCGGGATCCAAAGTTTGCTAACATACAGTTTCCGCATTAGTCTCTCCTCTTCACCCCGTTACATGACGTTGCCGACTTCTCGCAGCCGACCCGCGACGAACGCAATTCCAAGCTGTATTAGCTGCTTAACGAGTGGAGCATTCCATTAACGAACGATGAATTCTTGCATCACGTGAGTTCTGTAGTCTGTACCGTATTGGACACGTGTGATGTACCGTTCTCGTCATTCTCGAGTGTTCTCTTATGCACAGTTCTGGGAGCGGGCTCTCTGATAGGCTGCGAGTGGGCAAGGAGCGGCCATCTTCGGATGGCATTTCCGCTAGGATATGAAACCAAACAAACACAGGAAAAATGGAGAAGACGGGGCTTTTGACCCACAGCTCTTCCTCGATACCGCGGGAGTCTCGCGAAAAATTGCTGAATATCGGAGGAATGAGTCGATTTTCGCGCAAGGGGATGCTGCCGAGAGCGTCATGTACGTCCAGCAGGGGGGCGTGAAATTTTCCGTTGTGAATGGGTCCGGAAAAGAGGCGGTGGTCGCCATGTTCGGCCCGAGTGACTTTTTTGGCGAGGGTTGCATGGCCGGCCAGACGGTCCGGATGGGCACGGCGACAGCAATTACACCGACCACCATTCTGGTTATGGAGAAGAACGAACTGCTGCGAGTGCTCCATTCACAGCATGAGTTATCCGACCATTTCATCCGCTACATGCTCGCGCATAACATCCGAGTCGAAGAGGATCTGGTCGATCAACTGTTCAACTCGAGTGAAAAACGCCTGGCGCGAACGCTTTTGCTTCTCGCCCGGTACGGAAAACAAGATCAGCCAATCCGCATATTACCGAAGGTGTCTCAGGAGACCCTGGCGAGCATGGTCGGAACAACGCGCTCGCGCGTGAATTTCTTTATGAACAAGTTCAGGAAACTGGGCTTTATCGAATACAACGGCAAAATCAAGGTCAATAAGTCATTACTGACAGTGGTCCTGCACGAGTAAATCGACAAGCTTCTCTCCGATAACCGGAGCGCGATTCAGGATTCGACAGAAAAGTCCGTTGCTGAATGCACATCCGAGGCAAGCGCTCCTTGGATAGCGAAGCGGTGTTTCTTCCGCAAGTACTGAATTCACAGGAAATCGAATGTCGCTGCCGAAAATAATGCCTCTCGCTGAAACCGGAGAACTGATAGAAGTTCAGTCCCTCTTGCTGGGAGAGAAGCCAGTTGCACTGATCCCTGTTCCGCCGCGCTTAGTGCTTCCCACTCGAATCGCCGTGGTCGGGAATTATCTGCCGAGGCGTTGCGGGATCGCGACGTTCACAACAGATTTATGCGACGCCCTCCACGCGGAATACGGCGCGACGGAGTTGCTGGCGCTTCCCGTCAACGATACAGAAGAAGGTTATGCCTATCCGGCGAGAGTGCGGTTCGAGCTGTCCGAAGATAATCTGGCTTCGTACCGGCAGGCGGCGGACTTTCTAAATTTCAGCAATATAGATCTGGTTTGCCTGCAGCACGAATACGGAATCTTTGGAGGACCAGCCGGCGCTCACATCCTGGAGCTATTGCGCCGGCTGCGAATGCCATTTGCGACGACTTTGCACACGGTACTTCGCGAACCGAGCCCCGACCAACGAACGGTGATGAAGGAAATTGCGAGCCTTTCGGACCGGCTCATCGTTATGAGTCAGCAGTCCGCGGAAATCCTGCACCAAGTGTTTCAGGTTCCCGCCGGAAAGATTGATCTGATTCCGCACGGCATCCCCGATCTGCCGTTCACCGATCCGAGTTTTTACAAGGACGCGTTTGGAACAGAAGGAAAAGAGGTTTTGCTTACGTTCGGACTGCTGTCGCCGAATAAAGGGATAGAGAACGTCATCAAAGCCATGCCGGCAATCCTGGCGCGTCACAGCAACGTTGTCTACATGGTTTCTGGCGTAACTCACCCGCATATCTTGCGGCGTGAAGGCGACAAATACCGGGAATACTTGCAGAGCCTGGCACGCGACCTCGGGGTTGAAGCCAGCGTCATCTTTCGCAACCGTTTTGTGACCCCAGAAGAGATGGTGGAATTGATCGGCGCGGCCGATATATACATCACGCCGTACAAACAGAAGGCGCAAGTCGTTTCCGGCACGCTGGCATACGCCTTGTGCGCTGGCAAGGCGATCATTTCGACCCCCTACCTGCACGCCGTCGAGCTGTTGGACGATGAGCGCGGGGTGCTTGTTCCTTTTGATGATCCCGGGGCGATTGCGGCAAAAACAGTTGAGTTGCTTGACAACGGCACGGCAAGACACGCCATGCGCAAACGCGCTTATCTGTACGCTCGCGAGATGGTGTGGAGCCGCGTGGCGCAGAAGTATATGAAGAGTTTTGAACACATCTACAACGAGCGATTGCGAAATCCGCGCGCCACATTTTCGGCGCAGAACACGGAAAAGAATCTCGACCGGCTTCCCGCCATTAAGCTGGATCACTTGTATCGAATGACGGACCACACGGGAATCGTCGAGCATGCGGTTTTTGTGGTACCGAACTATCCGGAAGGTTATTCGACCGATGACAACGCCCGCGCATTGATCGTAACCACACTGTTGGAAGAACTTGGAGTCCACGCACCACCAAACTCAGCTGACCTGGCGTCTCGGTACCTGGCCTTCTTGTGGCATGCTTTTGATCCCGCCACCAAGCGCTTCCGAAACTCCCTGAGCTATGAATGCTTATGGCATGAGCCGGAAGGTTCTGAAGATAGTCACGGACGAGCCTTGTGGGGCCTGGGGACCGTCCTCGGCAGATCCAAGAATGCGGGATTGCGAGGAGCTGCAGGGCGAATGTTTGAGCTGGCAGTTCCCGCAGCTGTCGAATTCAAGAGCCCCCGCGCCTGTGCATTTGCTTTGCTGGGACTCCAAGAATATCTTGACTCGTTCCCAGGGGATCGCGCAGCCCTGAGTGCCTCCGATGCCTTGGCAAACAGGCTGTTGGCTTCATACCGGTCTCACCGATCCGATGACTGGAAGTGGTTTGAGGCTGGGCTGGCCTATTCAAATGCACGATTGCCGCAGGCTCTGATTCGAGCGGGGATGCGCGCGGCAAACGAAGAGATGGTTTTGGCAGGCCTTGAGGCGTTGGACTGGCTGGTCACGCTTCAGCGCTGCGACGCAAGAGGCCACTTCGTGCCCATTGGTTCGGAGGGCTTTTATTCGAAGACGACGGAGAAGGCCCGTTTCGACCAACAACCAGTGGAAGCATGTGCGGTCGTGGCAGCATCCTTGCAAGCCTATAAAGCGACAGGAAAGGGACGCTGGCGCAAAGAGGCGTGGTCCGCTTTCAATTGGTTCCTGGGAGACAATGATCTTCAGATTGCTTTATACGATCCGACAACCGGCGGGTGCCGGGACGGCCTGCATCCCGACCGCGCCAATGAAAACCAGGGCGCTGAGTCCACACTATCCTTCCTAATGGCACTTTTGGAAATGCGCCAGATGGAAGAGCACGACGGTACAGGAACCAAGCTCTGAGGTACGAGGCTTTTGCTCCGTAGCCTAAGAAGAGGGTCGAGGAATCGCTTCCATGAACGCAGTGAGCTTTCCGATGAACGCCACGATGAATCAATATGAAACTCTATTTCACCGGCACGCCGGTAATCCAATCTTGACAGGAAAGGATTGGCCCTATTCGATCAATAGCGTTTTCAACGCTGGCGCAACACTCCTGCCGGATGGTTCCACGCTGCTGCTTTGTCGAGTGGAAGATCGCCGCGGGCTATCACACCTATGCGCCGCTCGTTCGATGAACGGGATAGACGGTTGGCAGATCGATCGAGAACCAACCCTGCAGCCGAATCCGGAGGAGTATCCCGAGGAAGTCTGGGGGATTGAGGATCCGCGCATCACTTATGTCCCAGAGCTGAAGAAATATGCGGTGGCTTATACTTCCTATTCCCGCGGTGGTCCCGGAGTTTCTTTGGCGCTCACCGAGGATTTTAGACGCTTCGAGCGTTTTGGCGTCGTCATGGTGCCAGACGACAAGGACGCGGCCCTTTTGCCCCGCAGGATTGGCGGATTCTGGGCGCTCATCCATCGGCCGATGACGCCGCTGGGAGCCCACGTCTGGATCTCGTTCTCTCCAGATCTGCGGCATTGGGGAAATCACAAACTCATGTTGGAAGCTCGACGTGGCGCCTGGTGGGATGCGAACAAGATTGGGATGTCACCACCGCCGATTGAAACTTCAAAAGGCTGGCTGATGATTTATCATGGCGTGCGAAGGACGCCTTCGAGCTCAATTTATCGGCTCGGCTTAGCTCTCTTCAGCCTTGAAGAGCCGGATAAGTGCCTGATCCGGGGAGATTCCTGGATGTTCGCGCCGGAAGCGGATTACGAACGTCATGGAGACGTCCAGGACGTGGTATTCCCTTGCGGCTATACCGTGGCACCAGATGGCGACACCATCAATCTTTATTACGGCGCCGCGGATTCAAGTATTGCCCTGGCTCACGGAAGCATTCGCGCGCTTTTGGCCTGGCTGGACGCCAATGGCCATTCGGAGCACGGAAACGACCGCCGTCACAAATGATCTCTTAGTTGGGCCGCCAGAAAATCCTCATCACACGCACTCATAATTAGTATTTATTGGGTCGAAGCGGATAGTTCGCGCTCGATCATCCAAAAAAGCAAGAGGCCAAACTACAAAGGGTGGCTCAGATACCGCGACCTTTGCAGATGGCCTCTGTCCAAAGTTCAGCGGAGTACTCCGCCGAACAGCTTGTCTAAAGAATGCCGGTTTGCCGCGATGAGGTAAATTCCGGCAAACCGGTCATTCTGAACTACTGATTCGAAGCGTGCTCCGATTCATTCCGGGGCGCCTTCTTGTCCAACACGTTGACTAGGTGACGGCCTGTCTCTGGCACGCCAGTATGTTCACCGCGCACGATCTCACTCGCCTTCATGGGGTGGCCATACACGTCCGCGCTGGCGTCATCGTCTGGGCGAATCGTGGAGCCTTCTAGAGAAACGCCTGCAAACGCGCCCCGTGAACGCGAATAGCTGAGAATCTCGGCTCGCATCCAAGCGTCTGTGTTTGCGGAAGCATCACGACCTTTGGGGCCTCCAGCAATGGAAGCATCGGCGCCCAGCTTAACCTTGCTGCTGAGAATCGAGTCCATGCCTCGGCCGTTCATGACCAACAGGATCAGGTCGGTCGCTTCCCCGCCAATTTGGAAGCCCACGCTGCCACCTTCCAACGCATACATCGCTGGGGCTCCCCAGTGTCCACGGAAATGCTCGCCCGTTCGGCAAACCATGGCTCCGCGTCCGTAGTCTGCGCCTACTCCGAAAGCAAGTTTCTTGACGGAGGGGAACACAATGACGCACTCCGCCTTTTCCAGAAGCTCTTGAGGGATGTTTTCCGGGACGTTCAAGACTTCCTGCATGACAACGCCACATTCTTCGAGGCGTCTTTGTTCCTTATTCAGTTTCCTGGCATAGACTGCGCCTGCTACGAGCGAAAGACATGCTGCTGTAACCAACAATTTCTTCATCGCTGACCTCCATGGTCAAAATACTTCTTGTAGTCTCCAACTTCTACAAATTCTCTGGCTGAAGAACCTTCAAGCCGATTCAAGGTTAGAGAGGGCTATGCGTTACCCGACTCTCAGGCGGGATACTTTCGTTATGGCAATCTAAGATTTTTTTTGCGCTCCGACGACGAGCAAGGCAATTCCTCCGACCAGCGCCAGCCCGCCGAGTATCGGAGAGATGGGAACTCGGTCTTGAGTCTCCGTCGTGACATGCATTGGACCTACATCCATTACGTGTTCATGGCGCGTATATGTGAATCCTTGATAGGCGAGGGCGAGAGCACCCAAAACGACCAACAGAATTCCGGCCATGGAGATTGGTTTCATTTCTTAGACTCCCTGATCAGAAGGCTCTCCTGCGGCTCCGAATGACCCGGATTAAGGGGTTACGGCGCCCTCGACCAAAACGATGTCGAGGAACTCCGCGAAAGTGTAGGAAGCGGCCAGTGCGAACAGGCGTAGGACAAGGAGAATTGCAGAAATTGTCCGGAGCGCATCGCCCCCTCTTGCCGTTTTCCTAGAGACGGTTTAAGTCGAGGCCGTTAAGCTGAAGCGGAGGGGTGGGTCTGCGAAACAGCTCTCTTACTACACTACACAACCAAATGTTAGACGAGTCGGGACGCAGTGTCTGTCCACTTATGCACACAGCGGGCTTCTGCTTCGGCGCGAAATCGAGCGCGGTCGGGGCAAACAAACACCGTGGCTGCAGCCAGATTCTCTCCCTGGTTGATTGATCCGGAATCGTTCAACGCGAGGGGAGTGGTACTTGGGTTGGAGGTCCGACTTCACGAGCGTGGACGACAAAACGGTTTGGAGCCGGGCCGATGTAGTTAAACGGAAAGCAAGTAATCAGAGTCAGTGTGTGACCATTCGAGGCGCTTAAGACTCCAACGTCGGTGGCCGCAATGACAGAGCTGGATTCTACTTGGTACTGAAAATCGCCATCGGGCGTCTTGAGAATGATAGCGTCGCCCAAACGGATATGCCGCAACGGGCGAAAGAATGTGTCCCGGTGACCGGCGAGGGCGACATTGCCCTGTCTTCCTGGTAACGCCGTCTCCGGTATGTGGCCAACGGCGTGCCGCAAGATCGTGAGCGAGTCACCCTGAACGACAATGGCTTTGAGTCCGAGACGAGGAACCTGAATCTCACCAATCACGCTGCCCTCAACAAGAAGACGCGGCGATTCCCTGCGGCTTTCATTTTCAAATTTCGACTGTTCATAGGCCTGGTAGGTGTGCGCGTCCACGACGACGTATCCGGCGTATCCCAGCGCGAGAATGCCGATTGCCAGAAAAAAGTAATAGGCGCCGCGCAAGATGGACGTTCTCGTCAGCCGGGGCTGACCTTCGGCACGGCGGGCTGGTTTCACGAGGCACCCTTGTCAGCATGCGGAGGAGGTCGGCTCGCATCAACAGCAAAATAGCCGGGCCGGTACCGCACATGAAGTTTGCTGTTGCCCGGAGCGGAGACTTTCACCTGAATTTTTCGGAAGGAAGCATCCCTGCTCTGATTCTCCGGCGTGAAGCCAAGCGTGTACTGCTCGCGGAGATCGCGGGCGATCAGAGCCGAGATGCTCGCGATGGTTTGCCCGGAGTTGGGAAAGTAGGAGATCCCACCTGTGCTCTTGCTGAGTCTTCGAAGAACGCCTGGATTCTCCTCCTGGCCGGGGCCTTCCAGGACGATTGAATAAATCAGAACTTGCGAACGTTGAGCGAGCGCGAGAACCTGTGAGAACTTTTGATGACTGGCGTTGTCCCCTCCGTCACTGACAATAATTAGCGCTTTCTTCTCCCATTGGCCGAACGACAAGTGGTTGAGGCCCTCAGCTACAGCGTCATAAAGTGCGGTTCGTCCGCGAGCGGAAACCGCCCCAACCGCTTTCTCGAGCTCCTTTGCATCGTGCGTGAAGGGTTTTCCGCCGAGAATTTGCAGCCAAACCTCATCATTGAAATCCACCACGAACATCTCATCTTGAAGATTGCTCGAATGAGAAAAGGCGGAAACTGCGGCGGCTACTTCGAGGAGCTTGGGGCCCATGCTGCGGCTGTGGTCAACCACCAGACCTACTGTCACGGGGGCGTCTTCTTGCCGGAATAGCGTAAGAGCTTGCGGGCGTCCGTTCTCGAAAACGTGAAAGTCCTGCATCGTTAATCCTGAAACAAAATTTCCGTTGGAATCCGTCACGCGCACGGGAAGTGCAACCAGCTCCGACTTCACGGCAATTGCGGAAGGGACCGCGGCAGCCGGAGAAGCCGATTGCGAGGACTGCGGATAGCCCGCCAAGGTGGGCAAGAGCAGAAAAAAAGCGAGGAAAAAGCAATATGGGAGAGGATCAAACCTATGAGATCGAATGGTCGGATTCACGAGCAAATCTCCTCGCACCGCGGACTGAGATTGACGAATCAGCTCCGCGGTGCATTGGAGTTAGTTAACGATTATGAGCCTTAGCTCGAGAACCGCTTCAGAACTAGCGCGACGCCGAATGACGCCAGGCCAAGCAATGCGATGAGAGGAAGCAGGCTGGCGGTTTGCGGCAGCTGCGTGGTCTCTGTCACTGGCGCTGGAGTGGTCACTGCAACTGGTGCTGGGGCTGGGGTCATAACCTCAACCTTTGCGGCCGGCGGAGTAATCTGGATCGCCTCAGCTACCGGCTCTTCCTTCTGGTCGGGAGTCACCGCCACAATCGAAGCCGATTTCAGATCCGCTGTGTCAGTGGCAAGTGCGGGAACGGGTTCTTTCGCTAAGAGAGCTAACTCGATGGCTCTCTGCTTCGGGTAAACAAATTCCTGACCGAAGTTATCTCCCGGATAAAACCAGGCCTTGAGGGCTTCCGGGTTGTCGCCTGAGCGCTCCGCGAACTTGACCACGGTGTCGCCGGTGGGCTTGAGGCGGTAGTTGTTGATCGCCAGGATTGTGGCGATGATGTGTGAACCATCCGCGTTGAAAATCTGAACGATGTGGCGGTCGGAAGGCGAGTCAGCCAACACGAAAGTGTATGTTCCGGCGGGCAGAACCTGCCCCGGGATTTCAACCGACTGGCTAAATGTCATGACGGTCTTTTTGTTCCACTCATCGGCTCGAGCGCCGAGACCTAGCGTGGCGCTAAGCAGTGTGAGTGAAAGCACTGCGAAAATTGTCTTTACAGACTTCATATCCATATTCCTCCCAAGATTTTACGAATTGATTTGTTACTGGAGGCAACATAGTAGTGCGCGACGACGGGAGAGTCTGTTCACTTGCGGACACTTTCTCCGTTTAGTTCGAATTTCGGTGAGGGAGGCGGGCCCCTGGACAAGGAGAGCAGCCGTCATGACGCGACAGAGGAAAGCTCAGCCTGAGGCAATCGCAGACGTGCAGCGACGCACTCTGCGAAAAGACTTTTGGGGCGAATCAAGTTCTGGCGTAAGCCGCGATCAGACGGCGGGACAACGCAATCACTTTTCGTGACACAGGTCCACTCCGGTTTGCCACCTGCTCGCTGGCCCACCAAACAAGGACCGCCGCCAAAACTGCCAGAACAAGGAAAACGAAAGCCACAGTGAAGAGGGCCAGAGAAGTCAGAAGTTCACGTCCATGGTAGCAGCTTAGAGCAAACCCAAAAATTATGATGACTAGTCCAAAAGTACACTCGCCGCTTGTCGGTCTTCGCAATGATTCCCCTTGGCCTCGAGGCTTTATCTAGGTGTTTGCTGGGACATAGCAGGTGCAACAGTCACACTCGGAGTCACGGATTTCAATTGATCCAGGGACGCTAGCACACTCTGCCAGCGGCCATTGTCCTTCTTGGTTTCCAACGGAAGGGTGAGGTCAGAGTAGAATTTCAGGATATTGTCACGCAAATCCTCTGACGTCAGATCAAACTTGCGCTCTGCCAGCTGGCCCAGCAGTTTTGCATAAGTATCGTCGGTCAAGGAATATTCGGCTGCCACGGTTTCTTTTCCAGTGTCAAAATCGCTGTTCGCAAGGTCCAGCGTGCCGGCGCCAACTTGCTCGAGATAGAGGCGGTATTGGTCGACAGTTTTGTTGATGCTCTTGAAATACATGTCCTCCGTCTGCGTGGTGGGGTTGTTGAACGCCAGCGCCTTGAAGGGGCCAATTTTTGGCATGTACCGCAAAACGACGGACCAAAAGCGAGTGCCGAAATCAGGCTTTGTGTAGTCTTTTCCCCACTCTTTTTCATAATCGGAGCGCGACAGCCGGTAGAGGAACTTCTTTTTCGCAAAATTGGGCGTCTCTTTCATCATGTCTTTCTTGTGGGTTCGCAGTGCGATCTGCGTCATTTGCGGGATCATCCGGCTGACGGCAAAACGATAGGAACCTATGGCGAGGTCCTCATGTGTCAACACGTCTTTCAATTCCACTCCGTACACGATCGGGAAAGTCCGCTCCAGAAGGGGCTTAGATACCTGGAATCCGATGAAATCGTGATACTGCTGCGACGCATAACGGTTCTTCGCAACTTGCACCATGTCGAATCCAAACTCGGTCTTCAGATGCGCGGTGTGGTCTTCGGCATACCTTACTGAATTACCGTATTTCGCGCGCAGCTTGGGATATTGAATGGCCACGGCCTGGTTGACGGCCGGGTGACCGGAGATGTCCGACGCGTAGTGTGCCAACGCTCCCAGAGCAAAGGCATACTCGTTCGCATCCTGACTCTGCAAGAGCAGCTCTCGGACGAAGTCACCGCTACGGACGTAGTGCACCAAATTGCTGAATTCCACGCTCCCAAACGGATAGTAGCCGAGATCTTGGATGACGGCTCCTCCATAGGCGTAACCGTGCGCCTCCTTGAGCTGATCTTCGGTCAGGTCCGGAAAACGCTTGACGAGGAGCGGACGAATTTCACTGGTCCAAAGTAAATCCACGATTTCTTCGTGCGTCAGCACGGAGTACCCCAATAAGCCGCTAGCGCACAACAGCAGGACGAGAGAGACTGCCACGATGCGGATGCTCCATGGCCCCCATCCAGGCGAATTGGACCTTTGCGAGAGTCTGTTACTAATTTGGCTGTCTGAGTTCATAGACGAGTTTCTTCGCTTCCTTCACTCTTTCCTTGTAAAACGCGGGGCTGATTAGAACTTTTTTCGCTCCCACTCGCACATGTTCCTTGATGTTTTTCTTTGACAAAAACAGTGCTAAGGCCGTGTACGTCTTGATTTCTTTCTCGAGAAACTTGACTACATGCCGTTTCGACTCATCCATCGCTCACCTCCTGCCAGGCTGGACAGGCCAAATTTAGATCCGCCCGAGAAGGACTAGAATCACGACGATGAGGAGCACCAGGCCTACGCCTCCTGTCGGCATGTAGCCCCACTGGCGGCTGTGCGACCATCGAGGCAGCGCCCCAAACAGTGCCAAAATCAAAAAGATTACCAAGATGGTTCCTAGCATTGGTTTCTCCCTTTCAAGTCCTTCAACTCAGAACAATTCGAGTTCCCTACCCCGGCGACGTGTCTACTGCTCGACGGACTGCGGCGCCGGGTCAGGGTTGCGAGCAATCAATACGCAAATCCTGAGGCTAGAGCACTACGCTGATTGAGAAGCGCGCGCCGGGATAGTACGGGTCGTACATGTAGTAGCCGCCATCTACGTAATCAATGTAGACATCGTCGGTGTAATACCAGCCTGCCGGCCACGGTTGAACAAATCCAAACCAATAGCCGCCGTACTGGAAGCGCGAATATCCGCCGACCAAAACTGGATTGCCGATGCGGAAATGGTGGTCACGGCCAAAATTGGAATGAAAGCGCTCGTCTGGAATTCGACCGTTACCCCTTGCGCTTAGGCGGAGCGCAGGCTGCGAGCGTTGCCTAGCCTGTTCCTGCTGTGAGCGCTGGGGAGGTCGATAAGATGCAGTCTGCTGATGCTGCTGGCGTTGCTGATTCTGCTGACCCTTAGCTTGCTGCTGCTGATGTTGCTGCTGTTGTTTCGGGGCCTGAGCCTGCTGCTCATGTTGCTGCGGCTGCCTCGGAGCTTGAGCTTGCTGCTGATGTTGCTGTTGTTGTTTCGGAGCTTGCGCTTGCTGCTGGTGTTGCTGCTGTTGTTTCGGAGCCTCAGCTTGCTGCTGATGTTGTTGCGCTGGCTTCGACTTTTCTTGTTGCTTCTCCTGCCCCGCACCAGACGCAGGAGTAAGTCCCACAATCAGGAACAGTGCTGCGGTACCGATAACCGCAATTCGTTTCACTATGTTGCCTCCCTTACCGTGCAGCCATGCGCTGGTCACTCGTCATGCGTGGTGCGCCTATTGATTCCGAGAATTCATTCTCACCCGTGACTTGCAATCCATCTGTCTGCCAGCCATATTGCGGCCTGGCTATCCGACGCGAATACGCGACAGGGAGTGAAATAGTCCAAATACATTCAGTAGCCACAGCACTACACAAATGACCACGACCGCGTTCAAAATCGACTTGATACTTCCTGCCATGGGGATGAAACGATTCACCAGCCACAGGAGGACGCCCACCACGATCAGGGCTACTAGTATTTGAATGAGAGGCATTCTTTTCTTACCTTTCTGTCTTTGCTTCGAGACACTTCTAGCCTAGCCACAGAAAATGCTGCATCGTCTGTTCGCTGCGGAGAGCACCTTGAGTCTGCACGATTAAACGATGGGCTGGATGATCAGCCTTGAAAGGCCGTGCGAAAATCGTGTTGTTCGATGTCCTCAGCGATCGTGCGGGCCGCGGAGATTAAACCGAAGGGGATGGACTGGCCAACACGACAGTCCTTTTAGTACAGGCCAATCCTGGACCTCATCAGGCCGCGTGTCTGTTCGCTTATATACAGTTTCGCAGTTTCTTTGCACACTGCGCTGTGCCCTGCCAGGAGGGATACTCTGCGGAAAAGGCCGGATGCTGCCGCTACTCGCGGACGTTCCACACGTACAGGAAGTTGCCGTCGCTAGCGGTCGAAACTTTTTTGCGGGCTTTCCGAGTTGCGCGGTTCAGCGCGGAACGAACTTTTTCCTTCGAGTCCACCAAATCGGCCAATGGGACCTTGAGTGCGGAACCGGCTTTTAACCGGTCGAGGTCCTTGAGGATAGCGGTCACAATCAGTATGTGCTTCCCGTTGCGACCTTGGGGCACATCCAATTGCACCATGGTCTTAAAGTGTGTTGGGCCGGTTCTCACCTGAGCGCTCCCCATATGTTCCTTCCGTCGCGATGACACGCTAAACAAACGTGACGCTATCGTATCTCATCGTAACGAGCCCTGCAAGTAAAATAGGGGGGGGGGGCAAGAAGGCAACATCGGTACGTCTCGCGGTGATACGAATCACAGGGTAGGCGAAGCGAGTAGCACGGCTCCGACTAACACCATGGCCCGGATTCCAAAAGATATAACCCGTATGACTTTCCGCTTGCTAGCCTTCACAAGGCGGCAAGGAGTTCTCATGCTTGAGCAAAAAACACATTACGAGCAGGTTCCGTTGGAGATAGTCCAAAAGATTGTTGAAGAACAAATCCTGCAGGAGATAACAACCGAACAAGCTCAAGGAACAAAGACTCTAAAGCTGGAAGAAGGTCTTGTGGAAGCGCAAGAACAATTAATGGCAGGGTCCGGCTCATTTTCTAATCTGGAGAGATAGTGAATACCCATGAATCGCAACAACAAAACCGCAAATAGCATGTCAAAGAAGAAGGGCGCGTTCGATGCCCAGGCTTTTCTCGATTCGGCCGGCGTGGAGAGGAAAATTAGGGAGTTTAAACGACTAGAGATTGTCTACTCTCAAGGTGATGCCGCTAAGAGCGTGCTGTATTTACAGGCAGGAAGCGTGAAGCTCTCCGTCGTGAGTGAAGCCGGCAAGGAGGCGGTGGTCGCCATTCTGGGTCCAGGCGACTTCTTTGGTGAAGGATGTCTGGCAGGTCAGTCCGTTCGCATGGGGTCAGCCAGGGCGATTACCCCAAGTACTGTGCTCGTCATCGAAAAGAGTGAGATGTTTAAGGTACTCCATGAACAGCACGACCTTTCCGACCGGTTTATCGCTTTCATGCTGGCCCGAAACATTCGCATCGAGGAAGACTTGATCGATCAGCTTTTCAACTCGAGCGAGAAGCGCCTGGCCCGGACTCTTCTCTTGCTTGCCCGGTACGGCAAGGAAGATCAGCCCCATGCAATCCTCCCCAAAATGTCCCAAGAAACTCTGGCGGACATGGTCGGCACAACGCGCTCGCGGGTTAATTTTTTCATGAATAAATTCAGGAGGCTGGGCTTCATCAAGTACAACGGCGTTCTTCAGATCAACACTTCCCTCTTGAGCGTCGTGCTGCACGAATGAAGCCTGACGCAGGGTCCTCGATGGCGTGGTTGAAAATCCCGTTGGTTGATTACCCGTTGAGGTAGGAATCTATGCGCCTGAAGACTAGCTGACGGAAACTGGCCACTCGAGCACGGGTCCTCGCACTCGCCGGCTTCCAAGCGTGCCAAAATTGTTTTGACGACCGGCCTCCTTGTCTAACTTGATCGCAATCGCGGCCAGGCATTTTGCCCGTTCAATTAATTGACGCTCGTCGGCAGACGGATTTCTTCGAACGCTGCAGTACGTCTCCAAAGTTCCGAGCAGTTCGTCGCTCTCCGCAACTATGCTTTCAGTACAGAAAGCATACAAACCAAAAAGCGCAGCGTTCGTGGCAATTGGGCCGAGCTCGCTGGTGCTATCCCCCGACGGGGAAATGAGCGAAACCACGTTTCCAATCTGACAATCAAGCGCAATACATATTCCATTCAGGACTCCCGCAAGAGGCGCACGACTGGAGATTTGTTGAAGAAGTTGCTCTTCGGTGCTCAACAGATACTCGGTCTTGCTGTCACAATTGCGATGCGCTTCACGCTTTTCTGGCCCATCACTTGAGCCGAAACCGTACTCATTCATAGCAACTCCCCCCTCCCGCGGTATGCGAAGAGTATGCGTTCGCAGCCGCGTGGAAGATGTTCGTTACCGCACACCTGTTTCGCCTACTCGAATTCACGCCCGACTTCGAAAGTTACCGGGGCTCGAGATTGTAAATTGCGAATCGCCGGCGCGGGCCGCCCGAGCGGCACTCGGCCGCCTGTCTTTCATGGCATAGAGGGCCTTGTCCGCTGCGTAGAGCAGCGTTCCTATGGTCTCCGCGTCTTTCGGATAACTGGCGACTCCTACGCTCACCGAAAGTGCCGGCTCTTCGGTTTCTCTCTCAAGAATTTCGCAAATTCGCTGCGCCACCAATGTGGCGGCGGCCAAGCCCGTCTCTGGCAGGACCAGTGCAAACTCATCCCCGCCGTGGCGTGCAGCCGTGTCTATGGATCGGCAGCAATCTCTCAGCGTCTGCCCGAGCCTGCAGAGCGCTCGGTCACCCGTCAGATGACCAAACTGATCATTGATGTTCTTCAGTCCATCCAGGTCCAGCAATACAATCGAGAACTCCCGGCCGGTTCGCTGGGATCGGGAGATCTCCGCGTGCAGCACATCAAATAGCCGTCGATGGTTGCCCAAGCCGGTCAGCGAATCGCTCGATGCCTGATGGCGCAGAGAATCCTCAAGCGTCCGCTGTTCTGTGACGTCCACGGCGATAGTTTCATGCCCAGCTAAGTCTCCATGGTCGTCATAGACGCCTCGCCCGCTCAACCTGGCTTTCAGGATCGTTCCGTCTTTGCGTTTCCACTCCATTTCCACGGGCTCGATTGGCTTCGTTTCCGGGGACCGCCCCGCCAATAACGAGCCCCGGCCAAGATTGGAAAGGATCTCAGTCTGGTGATTCACGCCAAGGAGTTCCTCCTTGCTTGCGTAACCAAGCATGGTTACCAGCGCCTGATTCACATCGATCGGCACTCCTTCAGCGTTACAGCGATAGATACCGTATGTGGGGTTGTCCACCAGTGCGCGATACAGCGATTGCGAGTGCCGCAAGGCTTTTCGGGCCTCTTCCAACTCCTCACGTAGCTTCTTTTCGTTCAGTGCTTGACGAACCGCCATCGGTAACTGGGCGACATGGTCTCGCTCAACGTAATCGAAGGCGCCATCAGCAGCTAGTTGCGCGATGGATTCGCTTCTAACACTGGCGGTCACGAAAACCAGGGGGATCTGCCCCAACTCTTGATGCAGGCCTTTAAATGCCTGATATCCCTTCCAACGCGGGCAGGGATACTCGGCCACTATCACGTCATACGATTGGGAATGGAGCCGCTCGGCACACTGCGCCAAGTTCAAAACGAAATCTGCGCTTACGACGAATTGCGCCTTTTTCAGCTCCCCAAGGCAATTGTCTACTACCTCTGCATCCCGATGAACGAAGAGGACCTTCAGGGGGCAGCGTCTATGAGAGGCCGTGCTCTCAGGTCGGAAGCTCGGCTGGTTAGACGGCAACTCGTTGCGAGCTAAGTTTGGCATCGAAGCATTCATGGACTACCAAAGCTGTCCGTGTATGTCCGGATGAGCCCTTTGGAGGTAGACTCTTTCAAGCTCAAGATATGTCGCTCAGAGAAGGGAGTCTGTACCGTTTTGAACATCCAAAGCAGGAGGCAGTACCGTTTTGGACAACTCATTCTAGGACCGCTCCAATACTGCCCCCGGTAACACCCAGAAAACACTAGACTTGCGTGCGGCTCACCGACGGAAGTCCTCCGATGGCAATGTTCAAAATGGTACAGCGAGAAGGCTTCTCCCAAGACAAGATCAATGCGCAATCCGATGCCCAATCAGGAGATCCGCAATGCTGCAGTGCCCGCAATGTGACAGTAAACGAATCCATCAATCAAGACGCAAAGGGATCTTGGAAAGAGGCATTCTTGCGATGATTTTCATCCGGCCGTTTCGCTGCGAAAAATGCGACTTGCGGTTCTACCGTTGGTCATTCGCTCCGAATCCCAATTCGTCTAGGCCAGCCACAACCTCCTGATCAAGGGCGTTCCCTCCACAAATGAACTTTCGTGAGTTATGCGAGTGCCCACACGAATCCGGCGGAGGAACGTCGAGCGTTTGAGGGAGTGGAAAAGCTTTTAACTGGACCGAAATGGACCCGAGTCTCGGAAGTTGGACAAGGGCCCGACTAAGCAAGTTGCTTCAGATTCCAGGGAGAAAATTGGTGGACGTGACAGGGTTCGAACCTGCGACCCCCTGCTTGCAAAGCAGGTGCTCTCCCAGCTGAGCTACACGCCCACCGTTTCCGTCATCCTATTACCCAGTATACCAGTTACCCAAATTTTTTGATTGCGCCGGCGACGAGAATTTCTTGGAACATTTGGAACAATTTCTTTGGGCAGTACAAAGCCATAACCGACGCGCTCGGCTTCAGAAAGCCTAGCTGGAACTGAACGCCATCTAAAGCGATTGCTCTCGGAGTATGTTCGTTACCATCATGAGGACCGCACGCCTCTCGGACTTGAGAAGGAGACACCTGACGGCAGGATTCGTTCCGCAGCTCGGAGTCGGGTCCTTTCTCAGGAGCGACTCGGGCGGGCTGCACCATCGTTACAATCGAGCGGCCTAGTTCGAATCGACTTTCCGCTGGTCCTTATACCTAGGTGCGCTCCAAGCGCACTCGCGTTCGTGCCCTCCAGAGTCTTCATGCTGTATCGAGGCGATAATCGTATTCAGGCCTACTCTCACCAAGAACCGCCCGTCTTTGCTCTCGGCTCAAGTCTTGGCGAACCACAAGATTATGTGTGCGACGAATTCCGCCTGCATCTCGCCTAGGTTCAGAACCGGAACTTCAGCCCGAACTGAACGAAGCGCCTGAACCCGGCGTTTCCCCCGGTTACGATGCCGCTGAACGGGCTGTTGGAGCCTCCGTTGGTGAGGATGTTCCGTGCGCGCAGGAAGTTGGGATTGTCACCGACGAACACGAGATCCGTTCCATTAATTGCGTTGGTATTAAAGCCGCTGATGTTGCCAGAGCCGAGTATAGGCTGGCCGTGATTGAATGCATTTTGCATCTCTGCCCTGAATTCGAGCGAGTAGCGCTCGGACAATCTGGTCTTTTTGAAGAACGCCATGTTCCAATTGTTCAAGCCGGGCGAATCGAGTGTGTTGCGACCGACGTTTGTGCGCGCGCCCGGAAGCGCCTGGATATACTGCGCCGCAGGATTGATCGCAACATAGCCGACGAGGTTACTCGCACCGCAGACGTCGGGTGCTACGACAGAGGTCGCGCCCGAACCGGACCGGCAAACGGCGTTGACGCCTGTCGCTGTGCTTCCCGCTGTGAAGTTTGGATTAAAGATGGCGCGGTCGCCCGCCGCATCCCCGTTTCCGTTCGCATCCTCGAAGCTGAGGGCCGTAACTGGCTGTCCCCGCTCCGCGATGTAAGACGCGCTGACTTCCCATTGGTTCAGCACCGCGGCCGTCCAGCCCCCGCCACCATATCTTGGAAGTTCGTAGATGGCGGCGATCGTGAACTTATGAGGGTGATCGATCGTGGAGCGTCCGCGTTCTGCGTCCAAGTCTAGAAAGTTCTCCGGACGGCGCGGATTCACCTGACTAGTGAATAGTTCGTTGGTCGAATTGTCGATGGCCTTTGAGTATGTGTAGCCCGTTCTCAAGAACATCCCGTTCCCCCATGAACCGAGCGTGCTCAACCGATGGGTGAACTCCACTGATCCTCCGTGATAAATGGAAGACCCCACTGGATCGAATGCTGTGATGTTGGAAAGAAAACCATCCACTGCATAGGGCCGAACTGCGGCATTCTGAAAATCCGTGAGGCTAGGAGCCGTCAGCGGAACATTCGCGGGGACTTCGGATTGGTTAAAATAAGTCGGGAGGAACAAGCTATCGGGTGGTACCAGTCCCGCGTTCCGGCGAATCTGCACGGGAAGACTGAGTCCACGGGTTCCAACGTAGCGCAATTCCAAGGCGTTATTCTGTCCGAGCTCGCGTTGCACGCCAAGAGACCACGTGAGGGTCTTCGGAGCCACAGTGTCTACGATTAGCCCCTGCGTGCCCGCACGTGCGGCTGCGGGTGAGAGCGTCTGCGGGACGAAGGTACCCGGCAGTCCCGAGTTGGCCAAAAAGTTTCTGCCATTCGCGATGATGAACGCATCGTTGTATGGCACTCCAGGGCTCGCCGCGGGACACCAAGCAGGCTGCGGCGTGAGCGCGACGCAAGCTTGTGCTACACCCAGCTCCTGTTGGAGTTGCGGAGGCAGTTGTAGCGACGGCAAATTCTGGAAGATCACATCATACGCAACCGCGAACCCGCCTCGCACTGCTGTTTTGTGGTCGCCGAAAACATCCCAGGCAAACCCAACGCGTGGCGCGAAATTGTTGATGTCCTGCTTGGGCACGCGGAAGAGAAGTGGTGGCAGAGCGGGATTCGTCGGATTCTGCAAGTCCGCCACGGAGTTGATAGCTTGTTTATTGTCATCACGCGGATTCGTAATGAATTCATAGCGAAGGCCAAGGTTTAGGGTCAATCGTGGATGGATTTTCCAATCGTCCTGAATGAACCAGAAAATCCCCTTCTGGTTCCCCGCAAAGGAACCATCACCGACGCCACGAAGAGCAAGGTTATTGGGCACGTTGTCTTTCACGAACTGATCGAGAGTGCTGTACCGGTATTCCCCTCGTTCACGCGGAAGGAAAAGTGACGGCGCGATCCACAGTCGGGCGTCGGCGCCGAGTTTGAAATTGTGCGAACCCTTCACAATGCTGAGATTGTCCACCCACTGGTACTGGTTCAGCGTGTTGCTCTGGGGGGAATTACCGTCGGGGCCCAGTTCCAAGCCGCCTAACGGTTCGATGATCAGGTTAGGGTAGACATCGAGGCTCCCCGGCGGAGCAATCGTGGGCACCCTGGTGGCGAGCTGACTTCGGCGGTAGCCAAAGCGGAATTCGTTAACAATGTTTGGCCGGATCGAGTACACATCCGATACGGTGGCCGACTTCGCGTCAAATTGCTGTGCGCCGGTAAAAACGGAAAGAGGGAAGGCGGAAACAAGCGGCGCGCGGAAACGGTCATAAGCGAAGCGGAGACTAATCCGGTGTGCTGCCAAGTTGATGTCGGCATTAGTTTGGAAATCGTGCTGGTTGAAGAAATTCGGAGCCGCGGGCGTAAGTGCACCAACCTCGATGGGCACCACCGCCCCAGTAGCATTGTTCACGACAGTTACATGCTGGCTCGAATCCGCAGTAGGTGCTGGCGGCAATACGGAGGTCAGAGTACTCACCGCGACCTGGCTAACGCCCGACCCTGGGCTGGCCGCCAATGCATTCAGGGCAGCAAAGCCATTTGCAGTGGGCACGAAGCTAACATTGCCGGGCGTGGAGGCCTGGCCGAGCGTTGCATACTGATAGGCCCCGAAGAAGAAGAGCTTATCTTTGATCACCGGGCCGCCGATTGCCCCGCCTGTACGGAGCCAATCAAAGCGAGGTGCGTCCGGGAGATCGCCACGCGCAATCGCTGCCTTTGTTAGGTTGTCCAAGGTATTGAAGTTGCGGTTGTTCACAAATCCGAATGCCTCGCCGTGGAAGTTATTAGTTCCAGTTTTCGTGTTGGCGATGAATTGGCCGGCTGTGGAGTGTCCGTATTCCGCGCTGAACTGGTTCGTAAGAAGCGTGAACTCGCCGACTGCTTCCGGGATCACATATTGAACAGGTCCGGTGACAGACACGTCGTTATTATCCACGCCGTCGACAACGAAGCTGTTGTTCCGAGGCCGATTGCCACCGATGGCTCCCCCGACTCCGGCGACGCCGCCGGACTGGCTCGTGGTGCCAACTTGTAGCATGGACAGATTCAGCGTATTGCCCGAGAGTACCGGCAGCGGTACCTCGGAAGCCTCGCGAGCGCCCCAACTTCCGCCCAGTTGCGATGAAGTGGTTTGCACCAAGCTCGGCAGTTGCAGCGACTTCGACCGTTTGAGACACTGACCCAAGGTCTAATTGTGGAGCGATCTCTGTGATCTGGTTTGCTTTGATCTCAATTCCTTTGACCACATACTTCTTGAAGCCCTCGTGCTCCACCGTAATTGTGTAGGTACCGACGAGAAGGTTTGTGAAGCTAAATCCCCCCGAAGTGGTTTCCTGTGTCCGGCTCGACTCCGTTTGCTCGCTTGTAACCGTCACCTTGGCGCCCACGACTAGGGCGCCGCCTGGGTCCTTCACATCTCCTCGCAGAGTTCCATCAAGACCCTGCGCCTGCACCGAGGGCGTGGAAAACTCCAACAGCAGAACAACGAAGAAAAGTACTAGTAGTTTTTTCATGATTCCGTAACCCCCTTGAGCTTCCGCTGAGAAACAAATTATTCATTCCTCGACTCTTGAAAATCGTGCGAAGCCGACGTCCAGCGACGCCTCTCCGAGCACCACCATGTAACCTACGACCGCCTTTACCGGTACGCAGTCATTGCAAACGCGTCGGAGGCGGACTTCGGATTTTCACCGAGCATAGAAAGGAAGGTGAGAGTAGGCCCATCCCCTATGGCCCGTATTTCGAGAGTAGAAATCGTAGTAGAGAAAGCGCAGGAAAGGATGACTGCTGAATTGTCGAGGCTCAGGGTAAAGTGTGGCGCACGGCAGGAAGATTCTTTCCGGGGTCTTGAATGATTGATTTGCGGGCGCGGTGGTCTTTCAGCCTCCAATAAATTGAGCAAGCACTAAGGACAGACATGTGACGTGGAAGAGCGTTTACGATCTTGATAAGTTCTTTTCCCGAGCGTTGTGAGCTAAGGTCTTTCCAAGTGTGTCGAGAAATTCTCCTGGTCGTAACCCGTATGCCCCGACGCATTCTCTGCCGCGTACCAACATCGGCAACCACCAGCAGCCATTCTCAACGGGCTTTGAAAAAAACAGCGTGGCGCTCGATCCCAGGAGCCGGTCCAGCAGCGGGTAAGCAGTCCGGTCCGGCAACTCGAACTGACTGATCACTAGGTTGAAAGTCGTTTGCGAAATCACTTCGCAAGCATCTTTGCAAGAGCTTGCGAAGTGACATTGACATCCATGGTTGTCCAACCATTGCAGCAGTTGAAAGGAACTCCTTGCAGTCTGGCCGACTAAAAGGACGTTTATTCCTCTGAAACCCATGGCCTTCCCCCGATTCTTTTTGATTGTTGGCGAACTTCACCGGCTTTGAGTTGGTTCTGCCGCTCTCCGTCCATTGAGGGCATTTCTTATGACCCACTCGATCTCTACTTGGCGAAGAGGAAGCCTTATATAGTCAAACGCCCCCGCACGGACCGCATCCAAGTATTCATTCCAGGCACCGAGGTGAGAAGCAACGATAACAGGCGCGCCCGCAGCAGTTCGCTTTACTGCTTGGACGAGGTCACGATAATTGCCGTCGGCTAACCGATCTTCACAGACGACAACACAGATCGGATACCGGGTAAGGGCAACTCGACTATCGGAGACAGTGTCACAAAGAACCGGCTCCAACCCGCACAGGCCGACCATTTCCGCCAAATTTCGACGAACTTCGTCATTCGAACTAACTACCAACACCTCTCGCAAATTCGTCATATATTCCTTCCTCCAGGGCACCGGCCAGTGCGTTGTTATCGAACCGCTCACGACAGAGACAATTTCTAATGAGGCCCAAAGGGGTGTGGCTATGGCCGCATCGCGCTGAGCGTTTTTCCGTTTCCATCCTTCCCAGGGTGGCTTAGAACAGGCTTGTGCAGTAAGTCTGAATACGCAGTCGAAGTTATTCGAGAAGGACCTGGATTCCTATCCCTTGTCGGGGGTAATTGAGGCTAGACTCCGCGGTAGGAGCGGTACAAAAACAACAAGAGTTTCATTCTACGCGTCTTCAAAACTCGGTTTCGGAGAACAACGCCTGTTCTCCTAAGAAATTATTCCCTTCCTGACGGCGTAAAGAACCAATTCTGCCGAACTGTGCAGGTTCAGTTTCTGAAGGATATTGCCGCGGTGCGTTTCGGCAGTATAGACGCTGATGTTCAAGGAGGTAGCCACTTCCTTGTTGGACTTTCCCTCGGCGAGCAGTTGGAGAATCTCGCGCTCGCGAGGGGTCAGCAAATCGTAGCTGTCCGCACCGCCCTTCTGCTTTAGAGCGTGGACGTACTCCTCAGCTAGGATCCGGCTAATTTTTGGACTGAAGAAGGACTTACCTTGCGAGACCGCCTCAATTGCGCGGATTAAGTCCGTGACGGCGGAATCCTTCAACAGGTAGGCGCGGGCACCGGCTTCCAAGGCGCGCATGACATAACTTTCATCGGAATACATGCTAAGAATCACAACGGAGATGGTGGGCTGCTTACTAATCATGCGCCGTGTCGCCTCGACACCGTTGAGATTCGGCATGGCGATGTCCATCACCACGACATCTGGGGATTGTGAGGAGGCAAGCTCCAAGGTCTGGCGTCCATCCTCGGCTTCACCCACCACCTCGAGGTTAGGCTGGCGTTCGAGCAAAGCACGCAATCCTGCTCTCATGACTGTGTGATCGTCTGCCAGCAAAACGCGAACTTTTTTCATGAGGCCGTCTGATCCTCCTGGATGTATCCACTAGCGAGGGGCAACTCGATTCGCAAGAGGGTGCCACAACCTTCTAGCGATTCGATGTCGAACGTGCCGGACAAGTGAGTGACCCGCTCGGACATACCAATTAACCCGAGCCCCCGCACGCGATGCACGTCGAAACCCTTCCCGTCATCCTCGATTGTCAGGAGCAGTCGTTCCAACTCTTGGCGTATCATTATGCGCACGCTCTTCGCACGCGCATGCTTCGAACAGTTGCTCAGAGCTTCTTGAACGACTCGGTAAACGCAGGTCTTGTATTCTTCAGGCCAGGCATCGGAGACGTTTTTCTCGAGGATGTCCACTCTCAATCCACTCCGCTTGGCAACCTCACGCGCCTGCCATTCCAGTGCAGCCACAAGTCCCAAGTCGTCCAGCATGGAAGGGCGTAACAAGAGGGATATATTCCGAATCAAGTTAACGCAGTTTTCGACCAAGGGCCTCATCCTGTCCAACTGCTCGCGAAAAACGCCGTCCGGGCCGAGCGTCGCCGCCAGGTTGTCAACTTCCATTAGCAGTGCGCCGAGAGATTGGCCAACCTCGTCGTGAAGCTCTCTGGATATTGCGCGGCGCTCTCTCTCCTGCGTGCTGACCAATCTGGCGGAGAGCTCCTTTAATTCGTTCTGGATGCGCAAACTTTCGTGGTACCGCTCGTCAGCCGTCTTCTCCAGACGCAAAGTGTAGGTTATGGTCAGAGCCGCCAGCACCAAGCCGAGGCCCAAACCTAGCGCTGTGATCGCCTGCAGACGTCGTTCGAATGCCACAAATAAATCGCCGGCCCTTCTTTCGTCCTCTTGAAGCGCCTGCTCGTTCACTTGACCAACTTCGCGCGCGATCGCCAGTACCGTGGCTCGCTTTGGAAGCACTTCATGCCGAAGAAACCAATTGCCCCGGTTCTTCCTGGCTTCTGCGTTCCAATCGAAGATTGGCTCCAGAGTCGCCCAGTAGGTTCCCACTTCAGTGGCGAGTTGTTGAAACGGTGCTCTTTCCTCGGCACGCAACGAGCGCGAATAATCTCTTAGCGATGTTTCCATCTCCTCGCGGATCGTCACAAGTTCGCTGCGGAGCGTCTCGGCCTTATTTTCTCCGGGCTCCACCAGGACGTAGTCTCGTACGACGTTTCCTGACTCATAGAGAGCTGCGCGAATCTGCTCGAGCGTGCGATCGCGAGAGAGAAAATCACGGCGCATTTCCGTATTACTCACTTGGATCTGCCGCGCAATTTTCAGGGAATAGAAGCCCTCCGCGGCTAATATGGCAAGCAAGCCTCCGAAACCGGCTATGCGCGCTATTCGAGCTCCCCATCGGTTCGGCCTATGAGTATTAATAGGTCTTGAAGAATTCTCGTGCATATCCACGATGTCTTAACTCCTTGCTGTTTGAATGCTAAACACGGATCATGCGTCGGACTTTCATTCCGAATCTCGAGCCCGCCTATCTAAACGAAACTTCCCAATTCCGAAAACTACTGATCACTCGAAGATTTAGTCTGCCAGCCAGAGTCGAGGAGCGCAAGCATGTCTCCACCTATCACAACAAGGGTGAAACCGAGGACAATCTTGAGAAGACGCTTAGTTCTCTGCATCGCCTTCGGCAAAGGCCGATGTTGACCACGGAGGCGGAAGTCGTCTTGCATTACCGATTCCCTCCTTCCCGCCAAGCAGTCGTATTGGTGGAGGCTTAGAGAATCGAGCCGTGCTGCTGGTCTTGGTCTAGAACCCCCAGGCTGCGAGTGCGCAAGTACGCACTCAAGCCTGCTCACAGGCGGTCGGTAAATAAGGGCAGTAAGCGGACTATTTTTTTTGAAGCGTGAGCAGGTTCAGGAGGTCCCGTCCGGCTTTGACAGGAGTCATGAGGAGAGGCAACGGGGAGAGACTCGGGGCGGCAAGACTGAACAACCTGTCGTGTGAGGACTCAGGCGGTTCTTTGGTGCAAGGAGCTACGATGCTAATACAAAGCACTGCCTCGTCATTGCCGGCAAGCTCATCATCGAAAGTATTGATTTCCTGCGCTGCGAACAGTGTGAATCCAAGGACCAGAGTAAACGCCACAATGTGGAATTTTCGGCTCAAAATCGCTCCAAGCCAACCCGAAAAAATGCTATCCCATTTTACTTCAACTCTGATACGAAGTAGACGACGAAAAGGTTCTGATGTAGCTCTCGGATTGATCCAAGAGGGTCTCGTGTTTCAGCGGCCCCTTCCAGGACGAAAGCCTGCGACGCCGGGGAGGATCCGGCAACCGCTCGAACGTGCTATGCGGAGAGTACGTCTGCGGCAGGAAACTTTCGACCCAGCCATCTCTGCGTGGCACGCACTTTGAAAACGTTGAGCAATATCGAAATCAATGACGATCTACGCGCTGCTGCCACCACCGACCACGATTCACTAGCTGGCGAACTGATGCGTGTAGGCCCGCCGCCACATCCCATAACCGGCCTTCCGGCTCGAAACAGCTTGGAGGCAAAGCTTTCAGGTGGGGTACTTAGACGATATGTAGTTTTGCAGATGCTCGATAGTTTCTTCCTGCTCTGAGACCACCCACTTCACCAGGTCCCCGATTGAGATAATTCCCAGCACCTTCTCGTTTTCCATCACCGGAAGATGACGTATCCGGTTTGTCGTCATGATATCCATACACTCGTCCACGGCTTGGTCAGCGGTCACGGAAATCACAGGGCTCGTCATGATCTCCTTGACCAGGGTCGTTCTAGAAGATCTTCCCTGAAGGATGACTTTCCGGGCGTAATCGCGTTCCGAGATGATGCCCAGGAGCTTGCCTCCCGAAATCACGAGCAAGGCCCCGACTGCTTTGTCGGCCATTCTTTCAATGGCCTCGTAGACGGTTTGATCTAGCGTGACAAACCAGACTTCGCTTCCTTTGCGCTTAAGAACCGAGCCAACCGTGCCACTTATTTTGATCATCGTCTGACAATCCCCCGATGTGAGAGTTTACGCCCGCAGCTGTATTTGTGGCTGGGGCCCACCGAGAAAGTTATTGAGGAAAGTATGCTCTCGGGAGGCCGGAAGTCAACATTATGGGAGTCGCATCCAGCGTCTGCAAACCTTGCGCTCCGGAAAGTCATAAGGATTCACTCTAAATGATCTCGACTTGGATCAGCGGCCAAGAAGACGGTCGCGCTACCCAAGTCGCGATTAACGCCGTTACCGGAGAAGTGGAAGGTGAACCTGTGGCAGGTATATGGCCTTTGGTCTCGCTACTGACGAGCCATTTTCTGAACCGTGTACAAAATAAGCTTGCGATCTTCCTCTTTGGCCTTACCCAACAAACGGCGGAGTTTGTTTAAGAACTTCGCATCCTTGCCCGAACTCCCCCAAGCAATATCGTCTGAAGACTTCCGAGCGATCAGATTGGGCACCTTGGGTGGCTCGGCACCGTCGTAGAAAAGTTGATACATCGGCACTTCGAAAGCACGAGCCAACTTTTCTAGGGTCTCGATGGCGGGAACGGTGTGCCCATTCTCAACGCGGGAGATGTAGCACCGTAGGAGCCCGGTGCGTTTTTCGATGTCACCTTGGGAGAGTTTCTTTTGTTCGCGGAGTTCGCGGAGTCTGTCCCCTATGACCATAGTGGCGGGATTATTGCACTTGACCGAGTGAAAGGCAAGCAGGCCAAGTTATAATCCTACGATGAGCACGGATTTCCTAGACCGTTTAGCCAGCCAACTCAAAATTGGCAAGGACCCTGCCAATCGTCGTGCCGTCGAGCGGATTTTAGACATTATTAAGAAGAGCTACGAGAACGGCAAATATCAAAGCCCCACCGAAGCGGAAAGAGATTTCCGACAGTTGGTTGAAGCCGAAAATGGCAAGTAAGTTCTGGGCGGTCCCGGTTTAGTTCCTACTGACTACTTCTGTTTCACTTCTTTTCTATGGGCTTTCGAGTGCCCCATCGGGTCTTTCAGTGCCATTCAAGATCTTGCTTTTTTTCAGTTGGGAATCTCTCCTTCAATCTGGCGCTAATTACCGCGAAAGACATGAGAGAAGAGGCGCCCGGTTCGAAAGAGCCGGGCGCTTTTGCTTTGGTGGAGAGAGGTTTAAACATCGAGAGTGGCGGCAAGCGGAGAAACGAAGTACTGCATGGGACTTGTCGGGTAATGCGGCTTACCTGGACTTAGGAAGGATTCTAATAAGATTGCTCACATAGAGACAATTGCGAAGTGTTTGGCAGTCAGATCCGAAGCTGGGTTAGCATCGAGTAGGTATCGCCTGCTTGATGAGAAATGACTAGCCCGCACCCTTTGCAGAACCAGACCCCAAAGCGTGCGCCATTCGGCCAAGAGTTAACGCGCTGCCAGCAATCGGCGTCCACGCGACGGCTTTCCGAAATAATAGATGACCGCCGCTGTTGTCCTGAGATTACCTTGGCCCCGAACCACAAGCGAAGAATCGTAGAACGCAGTTCTCAAATAGTCTGCGCCCGTGCGAATGGCCATGGAATCTGTCGCCCAGTAGTCAACTCCGCCTCCGGCTGCCCAGGCATAGCCAGTGGTCCATCCCCCGAGCAAGATTGTGCCGTCATTCGTGAGGACCGGACCACTCACTTTGGCGCCCCCGAAGAGTACGTGAACGTAAGAATCAAACCTACGGTGCAGCGTGTGATGGAAAACGGGACCCCCGAGGTAAGTAAGGACAGAACTATTCCGCCCCGTACCCAGAACATTGGAGGCTTGGGCATAACCCACATCAGCCGTTAGGCCCAATCGAGAAAAACCGATCGTTAAGCTGGCATCAGGGCCTAGTAGGCCCAATCGGTTGGACTGGTTCCCTGATTGACTTACGTAGGAATAGCCCAGACCTAGTTCAATGGTCTTGCTCCTGGCCGTCGCGATCGGAGGTTCGCTCCTGATGGGCTTTACGGGCCTGACGGGGGCGAGTGGAGTTTCGGCACTTGCGGCGGCGGGAGCTTCGCCACTTCCCCCAGCGATTGAGGATTGCGCTGCAGCAGACGCGGTGCACAGCAGGGAACAAAATAATGCGGGGAACAGAATCCTCATGGGGAAAGGCACCACCTTTCAGTTCTGTGGGGCGGGAGCACTGCGTTTGTCGTTGGTCTTACCCGGCAACTTCTTGGTGCGACAAAACCTTACGCGCCTAATCGCGCACGGACGACGAGTTCTGCGCGAATGTGGGGAAAGCAGTTAGCGCGGCTCCACAAAGAATCACAATTCTAATGAGTCTTATTCGTTTTTCTCCTTTGCTACTCGCGTTTTTCCGGATGTCCAACGGGCCTCGACGTGAGGATCTCAGTGAAAAGTCATGTCCTCTCCGGGTCGGACGAGCCGATCAATCGGACCGCGCAGGATCCACTTGACGGGGCCGACTTTGTTAGAGATGTCCGTTGAGCTGGCCTGATCTATCAGGCACTTAGCCTGCTACTTCCCGGGAGCGCTTAGTTGAACCCTTCAACCGCGCTGCGGGCCGGTTTGGGTCTCTGCCAAAGAATTTGGGAATCCGGAGCTTGATTGGGATACAACCGCAACGACTCGGCGTTCGTAGGCATGAGAACGATGTCAACGCGTCGATTGTAAGCCAGCCAGGTCGCACGGGAATCGCGCACCCACTCTTCAGGAGGCTGGTTTGGATTTTGGGTTTGCAGGTTGCTAACCGTGTCCTTGTCCAACGGTTTCTGCTTGCCGTAGGCGGAGCTGTCAATCTTCTCCGCTGAGACTCCTTGTGAAACCAGGAAATCCTTGACGCGTTGTACTCGGAGTTCGGATAAAGAATCGTTGTACTTATCCGCGCCGCGCTCGTCCGTGTATCCGCCAAGCGACAACTTCGCGTCAGGGTCGTATTCGAGATACTGTTTGAATCCCGTGGCGAGGGTTGTCAGTGATTCCTGCTGACTGCGAACGAGTCCCAGCGTCGGTTCGTCCTTGGTAGGATAGTCGGTCGGGAAGAAAACGCTCTTCAGCAGTATGGCCGGAATGGGTTCAATGGAGCCCTTTAGGTGTACCGCCACCGTCTTGGTATCCGAACCACCACATGCATTGGTCGCGTTCAGAGTGTATTTGAACTCTTCGTCCACTGGGCCAGTGCCGCTCTGCGTTGGGCTGAGGGTAATGGACTGCGTGCCGCTGGCACTAACCGAGCCACCCGGATTCAGCGAGGCGGCGTCGGAGTTGGACGACGTCCAGCTCAGCGTAGTGCTCCCTTGTTCGAGGATCTTGTCGCCGATACGGCGGTACCTTACCTCCGTGGGTGAAGCGCTCACCGAAGATTGCACGACAGAGTTGACTTCCACCGTCGTGCTCGGCGTAGTCACGCCGCCTGGTCCTGAAGCTGTAAGCTGATACACGGTGGTTTGTCGAGGCGAAATGGTTTTCTCGCCCGACGTCGGAACAGGACTCATGCCGCTCATGTCGGCTTCGACAGTTTCTTTGGAATCCCAGGCTAGCTGCGTATTTTGGTTGCAATCGATTTTCGGCGGATTGGCAGAGACAGATCCGCTGACAGGGGCCACAACGACGGTGGCGCTTGCAATGCCGGCCTTAAAGCGTGGCGCCAATTCAGACATCTCGCAATGGGGACGATATGATGGGCAAGACGAGCCACGTGCCCAGTGCTTGGTCTTTTCTTTTCCATTCCGGATATTAACAATCACGCGCTGGTCTGCCGCGACCGTAATCGGGCCGGACCACAGTTCCTTGCCATCCCGAGTGACCGTCACTTGGTGAGTTCCTGGTGGCACGACCAGTTCCTGGTGCCACGTAATGTTGTGATTGAACTCGTCCACGTGGCCTACGAAATACAGGGGCTTCTTGCCGTTCAAAAGAACGGCGGCGGCTGTTGCCCCGTGAAGCTTTCCTACTTCAATCTGGATGCGACCACGCGGTCCTGGCACGGGTGTGCCAACAGGTTCCAGTTTTATGTCCAGAGGTAACGTCGTGTCCGAATCCATCGAGACGTCTTGCTCGACAAACTTGTACCCGTAGTTGGCGACAACCACATGGTGGGTACCACCATCAAGCTTGATCACCCTGTTGCCGGGACCAATCGCCTTGCCATCAACAAAAATGTAGGCCTGCTTTGGGCTTACCGACATCTTCAATTTCCCTGGTTTAGGATTTTGAGCAAAAGTAACCGACCCCGTTAATACCGTGGCACCTATCACTAGGCAAAAGGTTTTGATTCTTTGAGCGCTCATAGAATTATCTCCTGCACACTCCTCCGCATCTCGTCAGCAAAATTGCGGTAACTGTCACTGCAGGAAAGCTTGGACGTCCGGTGGTGGCCGCGCAACTGGCGATTCTGACAGGGGGCCGCAACCCAAACTACTCACACTCACCCACGCGGGTTGTGAAAAATGGATTTCAAACACCGTGGATGGCCGTGGAGCTTGCGTGCGGACAACGACAAGGTCGCAGCCATCGTTATTCAATTATGTAAGTTCCTGGCGATTAGTCTGTCAAGGACGCTCGAAACACTGGTATACGTAGTTGTAGTAGTTCTAGGACTTAGAATGCTCCTAAAGCACTTCCGCTATACTATCGCCGGGCTCTTGGCCTTAGCCTTTGCCGCCTCCCTGTTCGCCCGTGGGCAGTTTTGGGACTTCTTGGGCTACACGCAGGTCGACAGCAGACAGGATCATGGCCGGATCCAGATCACACGTCGTGATCTTAACTTTCGTACGATTCAATTGCGGGTCAGCGGCGAGGCTATTTTTTTTGACCGCCTCGTCGTTCACTTCGAAGATGGCACCTCTAGGGGACTGATGGTCAGCGACCGTATTTCACCCGGGGGAAGCAACTACGTCATCGACCTCCTCGGCGAACGTTCCCTCGAAAGCGTCGAGCTTTGGTATTACAAAGAACCTTGGGGCCACAATCCGAGAGTGAGTCTTTACGGTGTCCGCTCGCCGGAAGGCGACGGCCCAAATATCGCGCGAGAACATTAGAGGTCGTGCGCCAGAGCGGTTGAACCAGGCAGTCTTGAAGAATTAAATCGCCGGTTCGCTATCTGATCCGCAAAGCATCTACCGCACTGCCACATACAGATCCACAACCGCGTCCGCTGGATTCTGCGCCCGCTGATCATAGATCTCGAAGTCCGCTTTGTATGTTCGTTCTCCGCCCAACGCATTCTTCGGTGTGGCCCAAACTCTTTGCCACGTCTCGACAACCACTTTTTGAACGGGCCCCTTTTGAGATGTGAATACCGCATATCGTCCACCGGGCACTTTCTTCGCGACCATCCCCGAAGGAATGTTCTCCGCTTTCGTCACGCGCGCCCCCAACACGAAGGTGTACTCCCCATCTTTGTCACTCGCATAGTCCGTGTACAACGCCACAATGCTCCCGTCCACCTTGTTTGGAATCGTTGCTAGCAATCCTTCTCTCATCAACCGCTCCCACTGCTTGCCGATCGCGGCTTCCGGCGTTATTTCCTTCGCATTGCTCGTCCGCACGGCTATGCCAACGACGACGAATCCTTCTTGATGCACTTCTCTCGGGTTCATGTCCGTCTCTTTCCTCTCTTCAGAAGCCGCAACAATCGAACACGTAACCACGGCCACCGCAATCCCCGTCAACCACACTGCTCTTCGGATTTTTCTTCGAATCATCAATACCTCCGACTGCTCATGTGACGCATCGCCCTCGTTAACTTTAAAAATGCCGCTTAGTTGACCCGCCGCGCGGAGCCCTCGACGCCAGCGAGCATCTTTTCCAAATCCTTCCCGGAATAATAATGTCCGTTGACGATCACTGCGGCAATTTTCTGCGTATTGGAAATATCTTCGAGCGGGTTAGCGCTCAGCAGTACGAGGTCCGCCAGCTTTCCTTTTTCAATCGTCCCCAGCTGCTCCTCCATGCCCTCGAATTGTGCCGCATTCAGCGTCGCGGTTTGCAACGCCTCGAGCGGTGTAAGTCCCGCCGCCACGAATCGCTGCAACTCCTCGTGCAAACTGAATCCCGGAAAAACATACACCCCGGGCGGCGTATCTGTGCCTGCCAGGAACGGCACTCCCGCCTTGTGCAACAGTTGTACGACTTCCAGCTCCTTCTCGATGAATTTCTTCCGCACCGAAATATCATCCGTGCCGTATCCTTGCTGGATTTCGTCTGTAAACCTCTTCCACGTTTTATTCTTCCACGAAGCAGGCACGTACTTCGCCCGCCCGTCTTTCGCAAAATCAGTCACGTCAATTAGGTTGCCGCCGCGCTCCCACACGAGGGTGGGACACTGCCAGGTCTGGTTTTTCGCAAGGAGCGCTGCGAGAGCAGCCGCTCGCGCCGAATCGTATGTTGCGAGAAATCGTCCTGCCGTTTTTCCGCTTTTCAAGAATTCAACCTCGTTTGGCGAACTCCCTTCGAAGACCCCGATCAAGTGCTCGAAACTCTTCATTCCGGCTTCAGACATTTCGCTCGCGCGCACCGAGTCCGGAACGTGCCCAGCAAACGCAATCTCTTGTTTCTTGGCCTCGTCCGCGATCGCAAACACCGCCTCCCGCGGGATCAGCGATTGCAGTTTGATGAAATCCGCGCCGCGCTGCTTCAATTGGTCAACGGCGCGCCGCCCATCCTCAGGCGTCGTTATCGCGATCGAGCTTGGGAAGCGCGGTTTCGGACCATCCAACATCGGTCCGGACGTGAATATCCTCGGCCCCAGCAAACGGCCCGCTTCGATTTCATTTCTCCAATCCTGAACAGTCTGCAGTTCGCTGCCCATATCCCGCACGCCCGTCACACCATTCGCTATCAACAGCGGTAGTGTGATGTCTTGCGCACCCGGAAACCAGTCGCCGAACACCAAATGCACGTGCATGTCCCAAAGACCAGGGATGAGAAAATATCCATGCCCGTTCACGCTTGGCGCGTTTCGCGGATACTTCGCCGATTTGCTCGGCCCAACCGACGCGATTCGATTCCGCTCGAGGATGACCGTTTGATCCGCCAAAAGCGCCCCGCTGCGAACGTCCACGACGTTCACATTGGTTATGACTACGAGATCGTTAGGCGATGGTTTTTGCGCGATCCCCACACCGGCGAAAAGAAACAACGACGTAAAGAAAAATACAGTGCGTACGCAGTTCTCAAGTCTCATGGCCGGCATTCTATCTTTTCCATGCGGGAAGTCCATAAGCGCAACTTGGTTCTGCCCACGCACTCCTCGATAACCCGGATGGGGATATGATGAAGAAGGACGGTCTAGACAAACCTCATGAGGGTAAGACCATGCGAACAGTAAATTTCTTGCTTGCCAGCTTGCTGACGACCGGCACCCTTCTTGCTCAGGAGAAGCCCGCCGATGCTCCGCACGACATGGACCACATGCAGCACGGCGGCTTCATGCAAGGCGGCATGCACCACGCGATGGCCAAAGGTGTCAAGCTCGAGCAGACGATCGATGGCCACACCATCATCGTGCGCGTCGGCCCGATGAACTTGCCCGCCCACACCAGTCACATGAAAATGCCCCAGCCTCCTGATTTGATCTGGCAAATTCCCATTGACGGCTGGCTTCTTGCTTACTCTCCAAAGCTTGTCGACGCAACTGGCAACTCCGTTCCCGGCCGCGTCCTTCATCACACTGCCTTCTGGAACGAAAATCGCGCCGATTTTCTCTGCCCCAACAAAGAGGAACACATTTTCGGCGCCGGCGGCGAAATGACCAATTGGGCCGAAGTTCCAGGCTACGGCTATCGAGTTCAAATGGGCGACAAAATTCGCGTCGAGACCATGGTGCACAACCCCACCGATACTTCTTACGACAACGTCTATCTCCTAGTGACCATTCCCTATCAGCAAGCCGCCGAAGACGCAAAACTAAAGAGCGTCTATCCCACCTGGATGGACGTAAAATCCTGTGGGAATTCCGGCTACGATTTGCCCTCCGGCAAGAGCCAGCAAACAGGAACCGTCACCGTGAAATACAGCGGCGCACTTCTCGGCGTCGGCGGTCACATGCACGACTACGCCAAACAACTCGTCCTCGAAGACGTCGCCCGCAAGGAAACCGTCGCGACTCTAGATGCCAAAGTGGACGAACACGGCGAACTTCTCAGCATGCCCACCGTCTTGTTCCTCGATCGCGGGGGCTACAAGTTTGCCGCAGGCGACGTGCTCAAAATCTCTGCCACCTACGACAACACCACGGGAAAACTCCTTCGTGACGGTGCGATGGGCATTGTCGTTGGCTATTTCGTCCCCGCGGATGATGCAGTCATGGCAGCGTTGCGACGCAAGACGGCGGATCACAAGATGCCCGGAATGTCACACGATCAGTAGCAGCGACTTTGCTGATTTGCGATCGCTAACTCGTGAGTGAGGTTTTCAGTTCCCTATGCGAGCACTCTGGGTTCGATTTCTTCTCCTCTGCGCTTCTGCCGCCCTCGTGGTCGTCGCATTTTCCTCCGAAATCCAGGCGCCGAAAATCGATTCCTCAGCGACGGAATATCCCATGACCACGGAGAATCGCGTCCATTCTCCTGGCTGGTGGCCCACAAAAGGAACCGCTGCGAAGGAAGAATTTGTCGGTGAGGCCGTCTGCGCCAAGTGTCATTCGAACAAAGCCGCATCGTGGGCCAGCACGCCCATGGCGCACGCTTCGATGCTCGCGAAAGATTCTCCCATCCTTCAACAATTCCGAACGTTGAATTCGCAAGCCGGTCCGTACAGCTACAATATTTCGAACGCCGGTGATAAATGGAATTTCTCCGTCACCGACGGCAAGAACTCCATCACCGAGCCGATGATCTGGGCCTTTGGTTTCAACCACAAAGGCCAGGCATACCTCCTCGAGCGCAACGGCGCGATCTACGACACTCGCCTCAGCTTTTACAACGCCCTCCAAGGCCTCGACACCGCCACCGGCCATCCCGAAGGCACTCCCTCCAATCTCGAGGCCGCTCTTGGCCGCCGCATGCCCACCGACGAAACGACTCACTGCTTCGGCTGCCACACCACCGCCTCAACCACCAGCAATCATTTTGATCCTTATCAATCCACTCTCGGTGTCACATGCGAAGCCTGCCACGGCCCCGGCGCCAAGCACGTTGCCGCCATGAAGTCAGGAAAAATTGAGCAGGGCCGCCGTGCGATTTTCAACCCCGCCTCTCTCGGCCCCGTCGCTTCCTTGGATTTCTGCGGCGCATGCCATCGCACGTGGGGCGACGTCCTGGACGCAGGCACCACTGGCGTACGCAACGTGCGCTTTCAGCCCTATCGTCTTGAACGAAGCCGCTGCTGGGGCAATGGCGACGCACGGCTCAAATGCATCACCTGCCATAATCCTCATGAGCCCATCGTGCGCGACACTGCCTCCTACGACGCCAAATGCTTCGCCTGCCACGTCACGCGCGGCGTCAAAACCTCGCCTGACCACCCGGGCAAATCTTGCCCCGTAGGTGTACAAGGTTGCGTCACCTGCCACATGCCTCCCGCCGAGATCCCAAGCATGCACGCTCCGTTCACCGATCACCGCATCCGCATCGCTCGCAAAGGCGAGATTTTCCCCGACTAAACATAAGACCTCAGCCTGGCAACTTGGTCTGAACGTATGAGCTGCGCTTCCGCGGCCCCTCGTCGTCCAACTCCATGTACAATGCCGTCGTCTCGCAACTCCTAATCCCCATCCTCGGGAGTCATCCATGGCAACTGACGACTTGGCAGCTTCGCTTTCTACATCACAGCCTCCGGACTCCTCGCCGCCTCCTGACAAAAAATCTCGGTGGCGAATGGTACGTGATTGGTCCGGCATGCATTGGGCAGCAATCCGTCCTGGTCCCGAAGCGCGCCGCGGTGCGGTTTGGGGAACGTTGGCTGCAGCCTCTGTTTGCGTCATCATCGGCGGGATCTATCTACAATCAGGATTCGGTTATCTATTCGATTTCGCCTTCTGCATAGTCTTCGCTGCTCTCTTCATTCCTTTGGCTGCTCTCCTCGTCGCGTTGCTCATTACTATCTTCCGAAGACTGCCGCGCTTTCCCACCGGTTTCATCATTGGCTCCTGCGCAATTGTGATGGCCCTGTGGGGACCGCCGGAGTTGGGAATTGTGATGGCCATCGGTATAGGACTTTCTACTGGGATCCTCGGCGCGACGATTGCCACATTCCTCCGGGGCCACTACCAACAAGCCGCGCTTAGCAAGAAAATCGTCGTCGTGTCGCTCTTCGTACTCGCTCTGGCGGGGAATGTTTTTTTCGTCTGGCTCTTTGCTCACGAAGGCTCGATGGAGAAGCTCATCTCCTGGAAACCTCCGGAGAATTCCATGCCCGCGAAACTGGCCGCGCCGGATCCGTCAGCCGCCGGGCCGTTCCACGTCCAGAAACTCTTCTACGGTGTGGGCAATGACATCCGCCGCCCTGAGTATGGCTCTAGCGTCGCAATCAAAACGCGCACCGTGGACGCATCGGACTTTTTCAAGGATTTCGAAGGTTGGAAGCGCTGGTCCCGCAAGAAATATTGGGGCTTCGATGTCGATAAGCTTCCCTTGAACGCGCGCGTTTGGTATCCCGAGGGTCCCGGCCCGTTTCCTCTCGCTCTCATCGTCCATGGAAATCACAACATGGCCCAATTCTCCGATTCGGGGTACGCCTACCTTGGCGAACTGCTCGCCAGTCGCGGCATCATCCTCGCCTCGGTCGATGAAAACTTTCTGAATAGCGGCCTCTTCCATGACCCGCCCAAGCAGCAAGCTGTTCGCGGCTGGATGTTGCTCGAACATCTGAAACTCTGGCAGGAATGGAATCTAGCGGAAGGCAATCCGTTCCATGGCAAGGTCGACATGTCGCGCATCGCGTTGATGGGCCACTCGCGCGGTGGAGAAGCCGCTGCCACCGCCGCCGCATTCAATCACATGAAGTACGATCCCGAGGATGCCAACATCAAATTTGATTACGGCTTCTCGATCAAAGCCGTCGTCGCCATTGCCCCCGCCGACGGCCAGTACAAACCTGCAGGACAGCCTCGCTGGATCGAGGACGTAAGCTATCTAACTATCCAAGGCGCGCATGACATGGACGTTTCCTCCTTCGACGGCAGCCGCCAGTGGGACCACGTCCGGTACACGCAGCGCGGCCCGTGGTTCAAAGCCGAGATTTACGCCTACCGCGCGAATCACGGCCAGTTCAACACCTCCTGGGGCCGCGACGATGCCGGCAAGCCGCTCGGTTGGCTTCTCAACCTCAAACCACTAATGCCCGGCGACGAGCAGCGTCGTATCTCGAAGACTTATATCTCCGCCTTCCTCGAAGCCACCCTCAAAGATCACCGCGAATATCTTCCCGTGTTTGAAGACTGGCGCGTCGCTCGCTCCTGGCTGCCGGACACTCTCTACATTAATCGCTATCAGGACACGAGCTACGTTCCCCTAGCGTCGTTCGACGAGGACGCCGACCTCACTACGACGAGTGCTCCCGGCGGCCACATCGCTGGCGAGAACCTTTCCGTCTGGAACGAGGGCAAGATTCCGTGGCGCGACGGCGATCGCGGCTACAACGGCGTCTTTCTCGGTTGGAACCGCGCCAAGGATGCTCCCGCGGCAACTTACGCGATTACTTTGCCGGAAGGCGCTGCTGCAAAATGGCATTTAGGCCAAGGATCGACCATCGAGTTGTCGATCGCGGCCCTCGACGAAGACGCGCCGCTGCCTGGTAAGAAAAAAGATGGTGAAAAAGAAAAGAAAAAGGAAGAAGACAAATCCAAGAAGAAAGAACGTGAATCGCCCGATTTCACCATCGAACTGGTGACCGCCGACGGCGCGACCGCCAGCGCCCCGGTTAGCCGCTTCCTCTCCATCCCGCCGCCATTCAAGGAGAAGTTTACAAAGCTCGCGAAGATGGACGACGCGGCATACAACCAGGATTGGGAAGCCGTATTCCAGTCCGTGCGGATCCCGTTTACCGCTCTCCAGGCTGTTGACACTTCCAAGCCATTCGACCCTACAAAACTCACCGAGGTCAGGCTGAAATTCGATCGCACTCCGATGTATAAAATCTGTATCAGTGGAGTGGGTTTCGGAAAGCAATGATGTAAGCTGTGGTCTCTTTGGAGGCTGCCCATGTGTTTTTTCCGCACGCGCAGGATTTGTATCTTGCTGGTTTTCATATTTCTGATCACAGCCACTGGTGCTGATGCGCATGTCACTCGCGTCGAGATTATTTCCCGCACCGACATCCAGGATGGCCGCGCATTCGCATTGGCCGGAGCCTACGAGAAAATCGTCGGCCGCGTGTATTTTGCAGTCGACCCCGCGAACATTCGCAACCATCAGATCGTCGATCTCGATAAGGCCCCGCGCAACTCGCAAGGTGAAGTCGAGTTCTCCGCCGATCTTTATCTTCTGAAACCCAAGGACATCAACAAAGGCAACAACGCCGTCCTCTTCGAAGTCTCCAATCGCGGCGGAAAAGGAATTCTGCGCCTCGTGAATGGCGTCAATTCCTCCGATCCGAACGCGGAATTCGGCGATGGGTTTCTCCTGCGCGAAGGCTACACGATAGCCTGGGTCGGCTGGGAATTTGACATCGCCGATGAAGGGGATCGCCTCAAGCTGTTTGCTCCCATAGCTCACGCTCCCGGCGGAAAAGAAATTCACGGTCTTGTCCGCTCGGATTTCACGCCTGCGCAAAAAGTGGAAGACATGCCCCTCGGCCATTCACTCCTCGGACCAGCCGGCGGGAAAAGTTATCCCGTGGATGATCCTGCCAGCGCGAAAAATGTTTTAACGGTGCGCGATACGCCAGATGGCCCACGGCGAACAATCCCTCGCAGCCAGTGGAGTTTTTCGCACACCTTGGGTGGCAAACTCGAGGCCGATCCTCATTTCATTCACCTGGACGGCGGATTTCAGCCAGGGAAAATTTATGAGGTCGTTTACGAGGCAAAGGATCCCGTCGTTGCCGGCCTCGGCCTCGCCGCCATTCGCGATTTCCTCTCTTACTTGAAATACGATCCGCAATCCACCGCGCCCGTTCATCGCGTTTATGCGGTCGGAATCTCGCAGAGCGGCCGCTTTCTTCGCCATTTTCTTTACCAGGATTTCAACGCCGACGAACAAGGCCGCCAGGTGATGGACGGCGTCATCGCCCACGTCGCTGGTGCGGGCCGGGGCAGTTTCAACCACCGTTTCGCGCAGCCTTCGCGCGACGCTCAGCCGCTCTCCAGCATTTTTTTCCCAACAGATCTGTTTCCCTTCACCGATCTTCCGGAGACCGATCCCCAGAGCGGCGAGACCGCTGGTCTTCTCGACGCTTCAAATAAATCGCGGATGACGCCGAAAATATTTTTCACCAACACCTCGTACGAATACTGGGGCCGCGCCGCATCTCTGATTCACACTTCGCCGGACGGTTTGAGTGATGCGAAGCTTGGAGACAACGTCCGCGTCTATCTGCTCTCCGGCTTGCAGCATTTTTCCGCGCCATTTCCTCCGCAAAAAAATAATCCCGGCTCGCCGGATTCCAACGCGCAGCAGCGCTACAATCCAAATCCCATCCAGTGGTACTGGCGCGCGCTGATCACGGACATGGATCAGTGGGTGAAAGACGGCACGCCGCCTCCGCCGAGCACATATCCGAAAGTTGCGGATGCCACTCTCGTGCCGCTTGGTAAATGGGCTTTCCCTCAAATACCAGGCGTCAATAAGCCGCATGAATTTAACTCTGCCTACCGTCTGGACTTCGGTCCGCAGTGGAAAGAAGGAATCGTCAGTCTTGAGCCTCCAAAAGTGGGCCAGCCGTTCGCCGTTCTGGTTCCGCAAGCAGACGCAGATGGCAACGATATGGGCGGAGTGAGCTTGCCAGAATTGCAGGTTCCGCTGGCCACCTACACGGGATGGAATCTGCGCGATCCGGGTATCGGCGCGTCCGATTTGCGGCTTAGCTTCTATGGTTCGTTCATTCCGTTCGCGAAGACCGAGGCAGACCGTAGAAAATCCGGCGATCCGCGGCTTTCGGTTGCGGAGCGATATGTTTCGCGCGGAGAATACCTGGGCAAATTCGCGGAAGCGGCCATGAAGTTGATTCGCGAACGCTTCTTGTTGCGCGAAGACTTGCCTGCCTTGCTCGAGCGCGGCGAACGCGAATGGGAAGAAGTTGCCGGGCAGAAGTAGTTTTAGTTTTGCAGCCTGCTGGAAAAAAGTGGAGGAGAGATGAATCGGAATCGCCGGGACATTCTGAAGGGCGGCAGCCTTGCGTTGCTGGGCGGCGGCCTTTTTAAGCGCATGGATAGGATCGATGGAATGCAAACGCAAGGAGCGGGCGGCTCGCTTGCGGAAATCGTGAAGAGCCGCGCCTCGGGCAACAGCGAAAAGTTGTTGCTGGGTCCCAGGCCGGGAGAGGAAGGGCCGCCGGAGCCCGCCAAAGTCGACCGGTTGCCGCTCGACTGGAACAAGCAGACCGTGACGCGCTTCAAGGAGCAACTCGCTCAAAAAGACATCCATGCGTTTGTGGCGCGCGATCAGCTCAACATTATTTATCTGACGGGCTACTGGCACACGCATACGGAGCGGCCGCAGTGTGTCTTTATGAATAAAGATGATGCGGACCCCTGGTATCTCTACCCGGCACTGGACCGCGACCTGGTGAAAGGCTGGTGGTTTGGCGGCGGCTGGGAATATTTCGATACGAAGCACGCCGAAGGCGGATTTCCCGAACAAGGGAAAGTCGTCCAAGGGAAGACCGTGGATTTGTTCCAGATGCTTCTCGAGGGAATCAAAGCGAAGGGCGTTCAAGGAAATAAAATCGGCATCGACGGCAAGCTCTACGCGGACGAACTGGCGACGGCCAAGAAAGTTCTACCAAAGGTTAAATGGGTGGACGTTAGCCAGACGTTGCTGGATATGCGCGAAGTGAAGGGGCCAGACGAGCTCGCACTGATCCGGAGGGCGTACACCTATTTTGATCGCGCTCATGCTTACGCGCGGGATTACATCCTGACCTATGGCACGGACGTAACGGATTTTGAAGTGGCGGCGGCAAGCACATTCTGGATCAGCAACATCCTGTACTCGGAACTGGACTTGGCGAACGGCGCTCCCCACCACGGGGTTTCCACGAAAGTCGAAATTGACTGCCGGGTAGGTCCGCTCTGCGCCTACCCCCATCCGAACCAGCCGCGTTTTAACCGCATCCAGCGGAACATGCCCTTGCAGGTCGATGGCGATGCGTATATCGGCGGACACGGCGGAGAAAACTATCGCATGTACATCCTCGCAGATAATGCCGGACAGTTCGATGCGCACATGCGCAAGCTATGGGAAGTGAGCCAGCACACGTGCGACATGCAAGTGGAATTGCAAAAAGAAGGCTCGACGTGCTCCAGCGTCGCGTTCGAGATTCACAAGTACCAGGTAGCGCAGGGAGTGCAGGACTACATTTACCACCGGCCGGCCCACGGTGAAGGGTCGGAAGGACACCAACCGCCTTATATGGCGCTCGGTGATTATACGGTGCTGAAAAAGGGCATGTGCTTCTCCGAAGAGCCGGGCTTGTACGACCCCAAAAATGGAGTCGGATTCAACTGGAGCGATCAAGTGGTCACCGGCGTGAAATCCGGATACCGCATGAGCCGCGTGCCGTACTCGAAGGACTGGAGCTGGATAAAAATCTGAAATTCGAGGTGCGAATATGCGGAAAATCTTGGTTGTAGTGTTGCTCGTACTCGGCATTTTGTGGATGAACACGGCGAACGCTACTCCTCGGCAGCGAACGAGTGCGAGCAGTGGACTCTCCGGTAAATGGCTGGTGACCGCGGACTTTTATGGAACGCCGTTGTACTTTCCGCTGGAATTGAAGGAGGAAGGCGGCAAGCTGACCGGGAAATTTGGCGGAGACAAACTCGATGGGACGGTGACGGGGAATTCGATTCACTTTGTGGGCAAAGATGAGCAGGGGGGAACCGACGAGTGCACGGCAACACTCAAAGACGGCGTGATCTCGGGGACTTTTGTTTTCAAGGACCCGGACGATCCGGAACATCCGAGCACGCATTCGTTCACGGCAACTCTCGCCCCGCAACGGCGGGCGGGACCTCCACAGCGGCATGAGTTCACTCCGGCGGTGTTCTACCGGCAGTTTTCGGCGGCCAACAAACCGGTGCTGACGGTTTCGCCGGGCGACACGGTGCATACCACCACGGTGGATGCGGGTGGGACCGATGAAAAAGGCGTGACGCGCGTGCTGGGCGGGAACCCCGAGACGGGGCCGTTTTTTGTGGAGACGGCGCAGCCTGGAGACACGCTGGTCGTGCATCTGACGCGGCTGCGGCTGAACAGAGACTGGGCGGTGAGCGACGATGCGATCGTGCCGCGCGGCCTCGATACCGATTGGGCGGCCAAGCTGAAAGATGCGGGAAAGACGGTGCGCTGGCATTTGGATTTGGCGAAGGGCGTGGCCACGCCGGAGAAACCTGCGGAGCATTTGAAGAATTATTCCGTGCCACTGCGGCCAATGCTGGGATGCATAGCGACGGCGCCGCCTCCGGCGGCGGCTGCGCCGGGCACGGGCGACTCCGGGGGCTATGGCGGAAATATGGATTTCAATGAAGTCATTGAGGGCGCGACGATTTACCTGCCGGTCAGGACACCGGGAGCGATGCTCTACCTGGGAGATGGCCACGCGGCACAAGGCGACGGCGAGTTGAACGGAAACGCTTTGGAAACGTCCATGGATGTGCAGTTTACGGTGGACGTGATTCCGGGGAAGCGCGTCTCCGGCCCGCGCGTGGAATCTGCAACGCACATTATGGCAGTGGGGTTGGATGGCTCGATCGATGATGCGTTCCGGACGGCAACGGCGAACATGGCGGATTGGTTGACGGACAAATATGGATTGACTCCGTCGGAAGTCGCTCAAGTGTTGGGCACATCGGCAGAATACAAAGTGAGCGAGGTTGCGGACCGTAACGCTGGCGTAGTGCTGAAGATCAACAAGGAGCGCCTGCAGGGGTTGCCGGCAGCGCCGCCTGCGGCGAAATAAGCGAGGGCGCGAAGCGTAGCGAGATGCCGAACAAAACGCAAAGTTAGGCTCAGCAGAAAGTTAGCTAGCCGTGTTCCACCGTAAGGGAGTAGAGGTAGACTCGACGGGCGGGCGCGAGCGAGGGAATGTGGCTGAGCCAAAGGTCGAGTATACAAAGCGGCGGGAAAAATTCCTCAAGACGATCGAAGAGAAGGATCGCGAGCATTTGCGCGTGGGCTACGCCAAGCTGGCGGTAATTGGCGCCGGGCTTGTGGTGCTTTGGTGTGTTTTTGGGCGGCACTGGCTGACGGCATATTGGCTGGTGACGCCGATCGTGGGTTACGGACTGCTCGCGACTTTGCATGTGCGGGTATTGGGAGCAAGGGAGTCTGCGAAGGCAGCGGCGGAGTTTTATGGCAAAGGGATCGCGCGCATCGAAGATCGCTGGGCCGGGGGCGGCCAAACGGGAGAACGTTTTCGCGATGCGAATCATGTGTATGCGGAGGATTTGGATCTTTTTGGGCGAGGTTGTCTGTTCGAATTGCTTTCTACGGCGCGATTGCCGATGGGCGAAAGGCAGTTGGCGAATTGGTTGTGCGAGGGATCGGACATTGGCGCGATTCTCGAGCGGCAGAAATTAATCGAAGAGCTTCGCGACAAATTGGATTTGCGCGAGGATTTGGCCGTGATGGGAGAAGCGTTGAGGGCGCGGCTGAATCCGGAATCGTTGATCGAATGGGCGGAAAGGAATTCAATTCTGCCGCGCGGGGTTTGGCGCGGCGTGGTGGCGTTGCTGGCGGTGGGTGCGGCAGCGGGAATCCTCTATTACTTGGAAACTGCGGCTCTGTGGCCGCTCTTGAGCGTGATGGCGGTGGAGGCAGTCGTTCTGGCGGCGCTGCGGCGCAAAGCGCACACCGTGATCGAAGGAGTGGATTGCAACGCCGAAGGGCTCTTGCTCTTCTCCGAAATTTTGGAACGGCTGGAGCGGGAACCCTTCGTTTCGCCGCGTTTGCAGGAGCTTGCTTCGGAACTGAAGCAAGAAAACGAGCCGGCTTCACGAGCGATCAGAGGATTTGCGCGAATTGTGAATTGGATTGACGCGAGCGACAGCGCGATTGCCAAGATGTCTGAGCTGCCGTTTCTCTACAGCGTGCAGGTGGGCATGGCGGCGGAGGCGTGGCGCAGGCGCTGGGGCGCCAAGATGCGCCGGTGGGCGGAGTTGACGGGAGAGATGGAGGCGCTGCTTTCTCTCGCGACCTACTCGTATGAGCATCCTGCGGATCCGTTCCCGGAATTCGTGAGCGCGGAAGAGGGGCTGGGATTTTTTGATGGCGACGAGCTGGGGCATCCGCTGATTGCGGCGGAGAAGTGCGTTCGAAACAGCGTGCGGCTCGATGGGCAGACGCGCGTGCTGCTGGTGAGCGGATCGAATATGTCCGGCAAGAGCACGCTTTTGCGCGCGGTTGGAATCAACACGGTGCTGGCCATGGCAGGAGCGCCGATCCGCGGCGCGCGGCTGCGGTTAACACCGCTGCGGATTGGAACGCGGATTCGAAGCACGGATTCACTGCAGGAAGGACGGTCGAGCTTCTACACGGAAATTCTGCATATCCGGAAAGTGTTTGACGCGGCGAAGGGAGCGCTACCCCTCATTTTCCTGTTCGATGAGTTGCTCGAGGGAACGAATTCGAAAGATCGGCGGATCGGAGCGGAGGGGTTGATTCAGGGATTGCTGAAGCGGCGCGCTATCGGGATTGTGACGACGCATGATCTGGCATTGACGGAGATTGCGGCGGCGGTGGGGAATGTTTTGCGGAACATGCATTTCGAGGATCAAGTGGTGGACGGAAAGATGAAATTCGATTACAAGTTGCGCGAGGGAGTGGTGGAGAAAAGCAACGCCTTGGAATTGATGCGCTTGATTGGGCTGGAGACGTAGGGGGAAACGCGCGCGGCGCGTGGCGCACGGTGCGAAAAGTTTCGCGCTAAATCACAATCCTTTGCGAATCATGCAGCGGCAATGCGGCGGATTAAGTCTTCTTGTTCGGATTTGCTTTCGGCGCCGATGGTGAAGGCGTCGAGCAAATTCAGGGACAGAGCGAAGTTGATGGCTTCGTCCTGGCGATTGCGCAGATCGCCTTGACCCAGGATTTTCATCCCGATAATGCCCTTCCCTGCGGAACGCATTTCTTTAATCACACTGACAACGGTGTCCGGATCGGAGTCCATGTAGGCGCCGATGGGATTGATGCGGACGAGGTGGACTTCCACCCAGGAAGATTTTGTGGCCGTCCGCAAAGCCTCGATCGAGTGGCAGGAACAGCCGTGGGCCCGGATGATTCCCTTCTCCTTGGCTTCGGAGAGAACGTCCATGACGCCCTGGTAGCGGCCGGTCCAATCGCCCTCGGTGAGGCAATGCATGAGGCAGATGTCGATGTGATCGGTGCCGAGCTCGCGGCGGAAGCGCTCGAGGTCGGCACGCGCGGAGGCGGCGTCGCGCGCCCAGGTTTTGGTGAGGACGGTGACCTTGTCGCGAGGAACGTGTTTGAGCGCTTCGGCGACGTGAGGGTGGCTGCCATAGCTATCGGCGGAATCGAAGAAACGCAGACCGTGATCGTAGCCATTCAGAAGCAGATCGGAAAGGCCCTTGATGCCGAGAGCGGTCTGATGAGAATGGTGGCCCACGCCCACAGTGCCGGTGCCCATGGCGAGGCGGCTGGTTTGAATGCCGGTCTTGCCGAGGGTGACGGTGTCTGAAGCGCCGAATTTACGCGGAAGCGGCTTGAGCGTTAATGCGTTTGCGGCGCGAGGGAATTCGGCGGAATGGAGCCACGCCGCTCCCGCTGTGCAGGCAGCGCGAAGGAGAAATTCACGGCGTTTCATAGGGCCTCCTCAGAAACGTCCTTCCAGAGGATGGTACACCCACTTTTGGACGTATGGATGCGCGGTGCCGTTATCAGAGAGTCTTGCCGGTCAATTGAGGGGCGAGGATTGAGAGTTGGTCTCGGCTGGCGACGGAAGTCGCGCCTCGAGGGACACGTTCGAGCGAATGAGCGTTTCGACCTGCGTCCAGACAGCGGGATCACATTCGATTTGGATGTGGGGCTTCATGAAAACGCGATCCCACCAGGGATATTGCCCGCAGGTCAGGGGTTTTGCTTTGTAGTCAGAACGGAAATTGCCCAGGATGCGAGTGCGCGCGGGATTGGCGGCGCGAATCTGAGGCTGGCCATGGAGCACGCCATCGAGCTGATAAAAATTTATGGCTTGGGTGACGTTGGCGGGGATCAAGGAGTCATTCTGGCCGATCTTGGAGACGCTATCGACCTGGATAGTGAGAACCACGGGGATGCCATCTCTTTCGAGTTGGCGCGCGAGCTCGACCGTTTCTGAGGCGCCCCAACTGTGGCCAAAAATAATGATGCGGGCGTTCTGCTTTTCTTCAGGCGTTAGGTGGCCGTCCTTGTTGGCATCCAAAAGGTGAAGAACGGCCTGGTGAGCATCATTGCCGTGATGATTTTCAAAAGTTTGGACGAAAACGGCGGAAGCATATTCTTCACGCAGGCGCTCGACGAGCTGGACCTCAGTGTGGACACGGTCATCGCGGTGAACGAATCCGCCGACAAAACCAATGACGATGACGGGTGGAGCAGAAGCCACAGCTGCAGGGGTAGCCGGGGGCTTTGAACTCGCCTCACCAAAGACGAGGAATAAAGAAGAAATCAGGAACAACACCCGGAACGAGGGAACCATGCGCTGCACCGCAGTTCGGAAACTACATCAGTACAGATGAAATAGACAAGACTAAAGTTACGCGAAAGTGGAGAGGAGAAAATGGTACGGCGAGGTGAGAAAAGATGGGCAAAACGCTGTAGTACTCACAGGACCCACTAATTTGCCACGATTATTGAATCTGGCCAGTCGAGTTGGCTGCGGCGCGCATGCTTGCGGGAGGCAGGGCGATGTTAGCCGCAGTGGAAAGTGAGCTATTGAGCCGAGCAGCCTGCAGCAGGGCCCAATCACTCTTGAAATCTGGCATGATTTCGCGGCTATGCTTGGGGCTCTTCAGGAAGTGATTTGCGCGAGCTAGGGTCAGCGCATAGGCCCACTGGGAGTCGGTGCCGGAAGCAAAAATATTCACGGCGCTGAGACCAAGCTTTGAAGGCTTGCCCCCCTGCGAGATTTCCAGCCAAATGGCGCCATTGGCGTCGACAGAGGGCGTGCCGGCGCGATCCAGATACTTGAAGAGTCGATCCAGAAAATTATGGTCGGGAATGATTTCGCGGCTGACGGCTTCGTCAGTCAGGGAGCCGAGCGCCTCGCGATAGTCTTTCCATTCCTTCGCGGTGCCGACGAGCTCCACAGTTTCCTGATTAACAATGGTTTCGAGTTGCTCCTGCCGAGGGCTGTCCTTCTCTGATTTTGCCTGGCGAATTTCCTGGTCGAGGTCCGCCGCCTTGGCCGTCGGATGTTGCTCCAACTCGTGCTGGGGATTGAAGCGACCCGTGAGCAGGTAGGAAGCGGCCACGAACGGCAATTCGTGGCTGGCAAAAAGGACCATGGGAACAAGGAGTTTCTTGGAGTGGTACAACTGCTCGGTTCCACTGCGGCACTCGGTGCTGCGCTTGATGGTGCCGGGCAGTTGGGCAAAATGAAGAACGCGGAGATGCGCTTCGGGATGGTGTTCGCCATAGTGAGTGAAGGAGCGCGCGATGGCCTTGGGAGTGATTAAGCCAAAATCGTTGAGATAATCGGCCCTTGCCGCATGGGGGAAATAGGTGTTGAGGATGCGTCTGCTGAATTCAGCGCAATTGCGCGTGATGCCGTTAAAATGGTTCTGGTTAGGGAGAGAATTGAATTCCGCGATGAGGGCGCGGTCTTGATCGGTAGAGGTCTCGATAACAAACATATAGATGCTTCGTGAGAGAGTGGCCCCGACCATCTCACGCCATTCGGCCTTATTGCTCGTGCGGCAATTGGCACTCTCACAGTAACCTGCCAGAAAATTCTCGCGGTAGCGTTCTTCAAGGACGTGTTTGATTTTTTGCGAGCCAAAGAGAGGCCGGTTCTGAGGATCCTCGACACCGTATAGATAGATGGAGAGCGGGACAACGTTCCACTCGAACGGCTGATCCTCACCGAGAGTGGTGTAATTGCTCATGACCGAACCTCGCTCGTCCGGACGGCAGAGGCGGAGTTTGATGGGCGAGTCCGCGCAGATGCGGGAGAAATAAATGGCGCTGTGGCCTGAACCGGAGATTCTGGCGAAACTGGTATCCAGGGACTCGTTAAGAAGCACGCCGACGTCCCCGTAGGCAGGAGAGGGAGTCAAAAAGACGAAAGCAAGTACTAGAACCGTCGCCAAACGGGCGACAAGGCCAGCGTGCCCAGGCCGAGGAGCGGCCGATGCTAAGTGGTCGCGTATTTGGGTGAATTCGAGCACCGTAACCGGTCTCCTTTCCGCTCCAGGCTCCAGGTACAATTCTACCGTTCCTGGGAGAATTAAGGGGACGATGCGGAGGCTGGACTATTAGTGCTTTAGGCAAATCCAAGCCAGCACTAAAGGACAGGTACTGCTTCCGTAAACTACTGAAACGGAATGACCTATCTTCATTTTAGGATGCCAAGAGGAGCCAAAAAGTTGCGCCTAGACCCAGCGCCTCTGGCTCAAGCCCCGGACGTGTCCGCTAGGTGCAAGAAACATCCCGGACCCCCTAATATGAACCCGGAATAGCCGAAGATGTTGCGACCATGGGTGGTGGTCCCGAAGCAGTTCCAAGGAGGCAATCGAGGGTCTGAGCATACGATCAAAAGAGCCTTCTAACCTGCAAGGAGTCGGTTTGCGGGTCTCTCGAATGATGACAATCCATCGGGCTTCCATAGACCCTCCATTAGAGGCAGAGGCGTAGCTGGCAAGCACCGACGCTTGTCGCCTCCGTGGATCGGCGAACAATAGGCGTACCCTCAACTGCCCGAGGGATGTCCCTAGCGTCGAAGGGCTGCACAACACCCAGATGGGAGAACTCCGGAGTCAATGAGTTCAGAAGAGTTCCACAGCCGCCCTCAAATCTCTGGAGAATGAACAGGCGCGACTTTCGAGGTTGACATCTCCGCGCGCGACTCTTGTAATGAATCGCATCAATTCTATGCGCACTCCGACTCCTATTCCCTCGTGACGACCGGCAGCCATGCGGAAGACTCCGGGGCCGGATCGAAGCGCCATGCTCTTCTGGTTGCGCTGGGAATCTTGCTTAGCCGCATCGCAGGACTAGTCCGCGAGCGCGTGTTCGCACACTTTTTCGGCAACTCCGACGCCGCGGATGCTTTTAAGGCCGCGTTCCGCATTCCCAATTTTCTGCAAAATATGTTCGGCGAGGGAGTGCTTTCCGCTTCGTTTATTCCCGTCTACGCCAGCCTGCTGGCACGTAAGGAAGACGAAGAAGCGCGGCGCACTGCGGGCGCGGTTGCAGCGATCCTCGCGCTGACAACATCTTTGATTGTATTGCTGGGCGTACTCACGACGCCCTACCTGATCGATGCCATCGCAGGCGGATTTTCCGGCGAAAAACGCGAATTGACGATTCGCCTCGTGCGCATTCTCTTCCCCAGCGCCGGATTGCTGGTTTTTTCAGCTTGGTGCCTGGGCGTTCTTAATAGCCACAGGCGATTCTTTCTTTCCTACGCGGCCCCAGTGGTGTGGAACGCGGCCATGATCACCACCATGTGGGGATGGGGAGGCCGCTACGCGCAATTTCCACTGGCCCAAATCGTGGCGTGGGGATCCGTGGCCGGCAGCGCTTTGCAGGTGGCCGTGCAATTGCCCGTCGTGCTGCGCTTGCTGAAGGGTTTCCGTCCTTCGCTGAATTATCGGGCAGAAAATGTAAAAACGGTCGTGGCCAATTTCATTCCCGTTTTCGTCGGCCGCGGTGTCGTCCAGATCAGCGCTTACGTGGATACCCTGCTGGCAAGCTGGCTGCCCATGGGCGCTGTCGCGGCGCTCTCCTACGCACAGATTCTCTATTTGCTGCCAGTGAGCCTTTTCGGCATGTCCGTTTCAGCGTCTGAACTCCCGCACATGTCCGGCGCGCTGGGCAGCGAGGAAGAAGTGGCTGGCGTCTTGCGCCGGCGGCTCAACTCGGGACTGCGGCAGATCGCCATGTTCGTGGTGCCCTCGGTCGCCGCTTTCTTGATTCTTGGTGACGTCATCGTCGCGGCAATTTACCGCACGGGGCAATTCAAGCAGGCCGATGTGATGTATGTGTGGGGAATCCTCGCAGGTGCCACGGTTGGCCTGCTCGCCTCGACGCTGGGCCGCCTCTATTCGTCCACCTACTATGCCCTGCGCGATACGCGCACTCCGCTGCGCTTCGCCGTGCTTCGAGTCGTTTTGACAACGATCCTCGGAATTCTTTGCGCGTTTCCGTTGCCGCATTTGCTGGGCGTGGAGGCGCGCTGGGGAGCGGCCGGGCTCACCATCTCCGCCGGAATATCATCCTGGGTTGAATTCACGCTGCTCAGGCGATCCTTGAACCGCCGCATCGGTCACACCGGTCTCCCCTTGGGTTCTCTTGTTAGGCTTTGGGCCGCGGCCGTGGTAGCGGCGTTGGCTGGCTGGGCAATCCGTCACTTCCTTGGCCAACATTCTCCCATCCTTGTGGCTGTGGCCGTTCTGGGCCCGTTCGGGATTATCTATTTCGGTGCGCTCCTGGCACTGGGACTCGACGAGGCTCGTGGGTTCTTGCGGAGCGTCACGGGAAGATTTGCGAGGCGTTAGCGGGATAACCTTGCCCCCTCCCCCCGGTATTTTCGTAAGTGTTGCTTCTAAAGGATTTAGCGTTTGTGTATCTCGTTTAGAATCAACAGTTGCGAGCGATCTTGCAGATGTTGATTCTAAAGAGTTTGCTCGCGCCAAGTTGATACAAGACGGGGTTTTCCTCGTAAGTATTGCAAAGAATAGATTTAGGCCGAAAAAAGCTCATGAAAGCAAAAAAGCCAATCGGATGATTGGCGTTCCTGGGACGTCAGCACAACGTTACCTATGTTCTCTTATACCCCTAGAGTAATCTTTTGTCAAGGAAAAAGACGGAAAATCTGCGGCAACTGGTACTCTATTCCGTGTGCTGTGCCACCAAAGAAGTTCAAATCAGGGCAGCACCGAAAGGAAGATTCTAAGCGAGTTTGGAGAGGTGGTCGTTGATCAGTTCTGCAGTGCCGACAGTGCGCGAAGGCTCCGTTCACGGATCAAGAGTCGTCAGCTTTGACTTTCCCAGACCTCTTGGTACTTCCATTGTCCGGTAACCCGACTCATCAGGCGCTAACGCTGATCCGACTCGGTTCTGACGAGTTCACCTACCGTAGGGAGCCCTGCAGAAATACTTTCTCTTTCTTCTTTTCTACCTTATTCAGATTGCCGTAATCGTGTTTCGACTTTTCCAGGTTAGTTTGAAACATAATAAGCTATCTTCTCCCCGCGCTCTTCCGTGTAATACACCGTCACTATCGTGCCTTTTGCTATGCCCGCACCCGTAGCTTTGCCTGCGTCTTCCAAAGCCTTCCCACCTAACTCAAACGTCTTTTTTGCTCCATGGACATCGTTCACTACGATTGTCTTGGCGTCTTTATCAAATTTTTTGACGGTGCCATCCGTAGCCTTGAAGCCGTCCTCGCTAATCTTGCCGACTTCCATCGCAGTTTCGTCGGCGCCCTTCCCTGTGGTCCTTGCCACGATTTGCGTTCCTTCTTTCAAGCCGTTGAATCCCTCCTTGGTCCCTTTCACCGTTGCCCCATCCGTTACCTTAATCGTGTGCTCTGTTCCATCGGCAGTCTTCACCACAATTGTCTTCGTGGTGCTATTCACTTTCTTGATCGTTCCGTAGACTATGTTCACCAAATCCTGCGCCACACAGATACCCATCGTCAGCATCGCGCACACTGCAAAGTATCCCAATTTTTTCATCGTCACATTCTCCTTTTAGATTATCCTTTCTAGTATTTTGCTCCGTGCAAATCAATTCTCTGGTCGTATCACGGGGTTCTGAAACAACAGATGGTGAAGGAGCCAATCTTTGAGGCCGTTTCTTCTCGATCGGAAGAATTGTTTGCTGCGGCAATAGGGACAACATCTTCTTGGGAGCACTAACCAGTAGTTGGCAGTTTCGGGGACAATAAAGGCTGGCCAGATGAGTGGCGGGCCGCCTCAAGTAATTGCTTGATCTGTTCAGAGCGGGAATTGCATTGGATGAGATCGGCGTCCGACAACCTGCCCTGAAGCATCCGGAACTGATCGTTTATCAGTAAGCGCAACTCAACCAGAATCGTCTCAGCTGTCAATTCAGACTGTTTGGAGTGGCAGGTCATCACGCCCCCACGGATCGACCGGAGCATAGAGCTATCCAGCCCCGCCATGAACTGTCAAAAGTTACAGCTCTCCGGAGAAGGACTCGAATCAGGAGCATTCACGCCAGTTAGCACAGACCCAGTGCCTGATTAACGCGGTGGTCTCAATGGGTCGACGCAACACTTTCTTGAAGTTTACTCGCAGGAGTCTGAAAACCTAAAGTCTCTCGCGGGCGTTGATTTAGGCGCAGCGCCACTTTGTCCAGATCCGACTGGGTATAGTCGGACAGGTCGGTTTTCTTCGGGAAATATTGTCGTAAGAGCCCATTCGTGTTTTCGTTCGAGCCGCGTTGCCAGGGACTCTGCGGATCACAGAAGTAGACTTTCACATCCGTGGCCACTGTAAAGCTCTTGTGTTTGGCCATCTCCAGTCCACGATCCCAGGTTAAGGAACGGCGCAGGGCCTTGGGCAGTTTACGAACATGCCGAGTCAGTGCGGCGACGACAACCGCCGAGTCTTTGCTGGAGACTTTTACAAGTGCGGTGAAACGCGAATGGCGTTCCACCAAGGTCGCGATGTGACTGTTCCTTGAGCCGCGCAGGAGATCGCCCTCCCAGTGACCCGGAACTGCGCGGTCCTCCACTTCAGCGGGCCTTTCCCTGATGGAGATGGCCTCGGGGATTTGACCGCGCGTGTCTTTAAAAATACGAGAGTGCTGCGACCGGCGTATGCGGCGCTTGGATCGCAGGTGTTTCAGTAGCTCCTTTTTCAGCACTCCACGCGTTTGGATGAACAGGCTTCGGTAAATGGTTTCGTGGGACACACGCATGCCCTCATCATCGGGATACTGGGTTTTCAGCCAGCCGGAAATCTGCTTCGGCGACCAGTCCAGAATCAGTTTACTCGCAACGATGTTCCGCAACTTGGGGTTGATGGAAAGAAGGCAGCGCTTGGGCCGCAAGGCCGACTGCCAGGCTTCGCCGTCGGCTTGACTGGCTCGATACGCAGGACGGCCACCATGCCGTGCGACCTCCCGGCTCACGGTCGATACCGCTCGCTCTAAACATTTGGCAATCTCACGGATCGACGAACCGGTCGCCAGCCCGCGAGAGATCTCCTCGCGCTCACGCAGCGTGAGCGCGAAGAGCGCACGCCGCCGGACGGCCGGAGCAATCCCACCGTAACGCGACACCAAACAACGAATAGAGGAATGTTCTTTGCCAAAAGCACGCCCGATCTCATGCAACGTCTGCCCCGCCTTCCAACGACGCCACACGTCGCTCTTCTGCTCCGCTGAAAGCCCAAACCGTCTCCCTTGTTTCATAAACACCACCTTTGAAAACAGCTTTATACCAGATGGTGTTGCATCGACCGTCTGAACTGGCAGCGGTTATCGGAAAAGTGGATCGAGTGGGGTTTTCGTGTCGGCTCGTCGGGCCTTTCAATGCTGGGAATTCTCGCCGATCAGGCCATCGTTCGCGGGCGCGCCAGACGAAGAATCTTGGCGGAGTTCGCGACCCTGCGGGCCACTTCCGGTTCTGGAGAAAACTCGCGAATCACGGTGGCAGGAGAGCCAACGGCGGCAGGCAGAGGCTTCATGGCTTGCTGCGAAGCTTCGCGCATCAGTGCCATGCGGCCGCGCACCTTGAATTTGGAGAGCAGCGAAGAAACATGGAACTTGACGGTTCGCGCGGAAAGATTCAGTTCGCAGGCTATTTCTTTGTTGGCGAGGCTGCGGAGAATGCCGTCGAGGACTTCTTCCTCGCGACGCGTCAGTTTCACACTGGCCTTGAGGCTGTGTCCTGCTTCGAGCAGCTTCTGGGCTTTTTCACTAATGTCACGTAGGTTTTCCGGGGCCGCCGGAACCATAATCAGGTAATCGCTGGGGCATTGTCCGCGAACCATGCAATGCATGGCCAGCAGACCGGCTGCGTGGTCTACAGGGAGCTCACCATCGGCACCAGCTTCGACGCGGAAGTGGGTCGTTCCTGTATTCTTTTCATGAAACAGATAGACGCTGGGCTTATTGCGGGATTCAGCATGAGCTGGGAGTGGGGAGACAGTATTTCTACAAATTGACTTCATGTGTCGTTGGTCCTGACGTAATAGATTTTAGGGAGGGCCGGGTCCATTTGGCCGGCCCACGCCGGGCCGGAGCAACTCTTTCCGCAAAGAGTCTAGCTGCCTTTCCTGGCGGGTCACCACGGCGATTGTGGCGTCCTGGGGTGGTACCTGTCGTTGCGCCGGAGCAATCAGGCATTCTCAATGCGCTTGCCGTATCTCTAACGCTTCGCACAAGTTGCCAGGGGACAGCAATGAGCCAGAACGTTAACTATTGTCCGTTTTCATTCCACTGCGTCCTTCCGTCCTTGTGATTAACGGCGAAACTGGACAAGTGCCTGCCACTACTCCTGTGAAGAATACGTATCGAGCCATAAGGGGATTCCAAAGTCTCCCAACTTCTTGAGAATTTCCGCCGACAAGTGCGGGGCCGCCAGCGAAACTGGAAGAGAAGTGTCCGCACCATATGTAAACGTCGTCGTTTTTGCCGTACTCCTGAAGGGCTTTTGTGTGTGAGGAGAAAGCACTCAGAAGTGTCGCCAGCCCAATTTCGAGCGGATGCCAGTCGGACCGACCTTTGGGGACTACCTGAAATTCCCAAAGCGCTTTATCCCACACTGTCCGAGCATCTCGCCGCTCTCCGACCGCTCGCGTTTGCCTGGGGCTTCTGGTCAACTCTTTCGTAACCTGCGCCGGGTCTAGTTCGCTTGATTCGATTCATAACGAAACGGTGTACGTGTGCATTGTCAGATTGTTCGGCAGCGCAGTGGCTGCGCAAATGTCCTGGCAAGTCCCTGGTAAACGCCGTAACCGGACATGTGCCGGGTCGCGGCTAGATTACAATTAGAAGCTACTCGGGTGTGATTGGCAGGGACATGAGTCGGGATACAGAAACATTCTTGCAGCTGGTCGGCATTTTCCTGGGCTTGGGGACAGTGGGGACATTGCTCGCAAGCGGCTGGTACGTTGTCACACAGAAAGAGCCACTAGACAGGGACGCAGTCTTAGTCTTTGCCAAAATCTTTTTTGGAATTGGTGCCGTCGGCATACTTGCCTACCTTTTTCTGAAGTACCTTTAGGTTGAACGAGCCGTTCGGCTGCGTCAGTGCCTGATAAACGCGGTTACCGGAGAAGTGAAATCTAGCTAACGCGTCGGAAGTCCCGTTGCAGGGAGTTGGAAGCTCCCTGAGGGCTTTGCCTCCGATTGTGGCCAGACTGCGGTACTCGGAAACAGCCCTATGCGACTTTGAGGCTTTTTTAGCTGACTGGCCCAGAATCCAATCAGGACAGTACGAAGCAAAAGCCGGGCTTTGACGGGGATAATGCCTCTGTTAGAATGGGAAGCTCAGTATTGTAACTTCATCAGAATCAGAGCAAATTTCCGGCTGGACAAGACGGCCTGAGTAGGAAAAACAATGGCACTGAAGTGTGAACTTTGCGGCAAAGGGCCGCATTTTGGCAACGTGATCAGCCACGCAAACAATACAAGGCGTAGGCGGTGGAATCCGAACCTGAAGCGCGTCCACGCGTTGGTGGACGGCGCGAGGAAGCATGTTCGAGTTTGCACGGCCTGCATCCGCGCGGGCCGCGTGAAGAAAGCGGCCTGAGCACCTCACCTTGAATCCCGCGCACGCGAAAAACTGTTTGGCAGGGCGTCCGCACGGCCCGATGAAGGGCGTGGCGCGAGTGGCATTATTGTTGCCCGCGGCGGCGATGGCGCTAGCGATGGGCACGGGCTGCAAACAGAAGGCGCAGCCTTCGCCGGACGTGTGGGCGGTGGTGAACGGGCAAGAGATCAAACGCGATGAAGTGGACAAATACTACCGTACGCGGGTGAATCCGGAGGGCCAGGAGCCTTCGCAGGAAGAAGTGCTGTCACTGAAGCTAAATGTTCTAGAGGAACTGATTAACAATGAGATTCTGCTGGAGCGCGCGAAGAAGCTGAACCTGGAAGCGAGCGACGGCGAGGTGGAAGATAAATTCACCGAGCGGAAGAGCCCCTATACAGAAGAGGAGTTCCAGCGACAATTGAAGGATCGAGGAATATCCGTCGACGATTGGAAACGCGACCTGCGAAGGGAACTCTCCATCACGAAACTTCTGAACCGCGAAGTGGTTGCGAAAATAACGATCACGGACCAGGACGTCACCGACTCTTACAACGCGAACAAGGCGCAATTTAACGTTATTGAACCGTTGTACAGAATTTCCGAGATCGTGGTTACGCCACGAAAAGAACCGCAAATCCGCAACCTCAAGAATGACGATGCGACCAACGAGGTGGAGGCGCAGCGCAAAGTAAAAATGCTGATGGACCGCTTGAACAGCGGCGCCGACTTCGCCCAACTGGCGATGGACTATTCCGAGGACATGAACTCGTCGGCCATGGGCGGAGATTTGGGATATGTTCCGGAATCGGCGCTGAACCAGGCTGATCCGGCGCTGAAGAGGGTCGTGCTTGGAATGAAGGCGGGACAAATGAGCCCGCCTATGGTGACTCAGTCAAAAGAAGGACCGCGAATTGTACTTTTGAAGCTTATCTCTCGTGAATCGCCCGGGCAGCGGAACATTTCCGACCCGCAAGTGCAGCAGACGATTCGGGACACGCTCCGCAATCATAAGGAACAATTGCTGCGCGCCGCATACCTGAGAATCGCGCGGGATGATTCAAGAGTCACGAACTATCTGGCGCAGCAAATCATCGAGGCGGCGGGCAAGTTGCCGGAGGCGGCAAAGACAGACATGCCAGCCAAATCCTCGGGGCACTAAACCACTCTATTGCATTTCTATCCGGCCGCTATTCCACCCAGGCAAGAACATCACCGGCGTTGACGGGCTGGCCTTCTTTAACTTGGAGACGCTCGACGGTGCCGCCTTTTGGCGAGCGAATTTCGTTCTGCATTTTCATGGCTTCCACGACCAGAAGGCCCTGGCCGGCTTCGACTTTGTCTCCTGCCTGGACGAGGAGGCGGACGACTTTGCCGGGCATGGGAGCGACAACTTGCTGGCGACCTTCGACTTCAAGGGCGCCGTGCCTCCGGCCGCGCCAGGCGCGGGGGTCGGTAATTTCGGCGGTGAATTCCTGCAGGCCGGTCTGCAGCTTGAGGACACCGCTGGACGACTGCGTGATGCGAACTTCGCAGGATTGGCCTTCGAGAAGAAGAGAGAGCGTGTTGGCGTCGATCTCGACGGCGTCGACCGTGACGGGTTGACCGTCTAAAGAAATTTTCCAGCGGTCCGCGTCGCGTTCGAGTTCAACGGTTCGGAGCTTTTTGCCCGTCGGGCCGGTGAGATGGACTTCAAACTTCATGGCAGGCGGTCCAGTTGCTGGCGCCGGCCCTCTTGCTTCCAACGGGACGGTTGAGAAGAATCCAGACTCGAGGAGGACGAATCCGAACGCCTCTCCGACTGTTTTGCTTGCCAGAGAGCGGTGGCGATAGCGGCGGCATCTGCGGCGCGATCTGTCTTTCCGTCGTCGTGTGAAGAAGACGCTGCGGAAGGCGAACGGTGAAGCAATTCGTCGAGCCACTTGGTGTGGATTTCTCCCTGGAGAAACTCCGGCTCGGCGAGAATGCGGCGGAAAAGGCCTGCGTTAGTCTTGATGCCCGTGACGGTGTACTCCTCGAGGGCGCGGCGGAGACGAGCGATGGTTTCTTCGCGGCTGTTGCCCCAGGCGATTAGCTTGCTGAGGAGAGGATCGTAGTCCATCGGAACGGTCCAGCCTTCGTAGACGCCTTCATCGAGGCGAATGCCGGGGCCGCTCGGCGCGTGGCGGGAGAGAATCTTCCCGGGCGAAGGGAAAAAATTGTTGTCAGGATCTTCGGCGTAGAGGCGAACTTCCATGGCGTGACCGCGCGGGGTGATGGTCTCCCAGGCGAAGGGGAGACGATGACCGGCAGCGATGGCGATTTGCAGCTTCACCAGATCGAGCCCGGTGACTTGCTCCGTGACAGGATGCTCGACCTGAAGACGCGTATTAACTTCCAGAAAATAAAAATCGAGATGGGCATCGACGAGGAATTCGACGGTTCCAGCGTTGACATATCCGCCGGCGCGCGCGAGGCGGACAGCAGCGTCTCCCATTTTTTTGCGCAGATCGGGCGTGATGACGAGCGAAGGAGCCTCTTCAATGACTTTTTGGTGGCGGCGCTGAACCGAACATTCGCGCTCGCCGAGAGAAACGACGCGGCCGTGAGCGTCGGCAAGAATCTGGATTTCAATGTGGCGCGGCCGTTCCAGATATTTTTCGAGATAGAGGCGCGCATCCCCGAACGCGTTGAGGGCTTCCGAAGAAGCATCGCGCCAAGCGGCTGTAAATTCGGCGTCGCGAGTAACGACGCGCATGCCTTTGCCACCGCCGCCTGCGACGGCTTTCAGCAAAACGGGATAGCCCATATTTTGGGAGAGAGCCTGGGCATCATCGGGATTTTCGATGGGATCGTTTGCGCCGGGAACGGTTGGAACATCGGAGCGGCGGGCGAGCTGGCGGCCGGCGGTTTTCGAGCCGAGGGCCTCCATGGCTTCGGCGCTCGGGCCGATAAAGGTGAGGCCTGCATCCGCACAGGCTCGCGGGAGCGCTGCGTTTTCGGCGAGAAAACCGTAGCCAGGATGGACGGCGTCGCAGCCGGAGCGGCGCGCGACGTCGATTATTTTGTCGATGCAAAGGTAGCTTTCGCGCGAGGGAGCGGGGCCGATGGGGTAGGCTTCGTCGGCGAGGCGAACGTGGAGCGACTTGCGGTCGACCTCGCTAAAGACTGCCACGGAGCGAATTCCCAGCTCGCGACAGGCACGCAGGATGCGAACGGCGATTTCACCGCGATTGGCAATCAGGATTTTATTGAACATAGAAAAGTCAGACGGCGAGAGAGTTTAACATGAGGAAAACGTGACGGGACTTCCAGCGGCGGTCTGCGTGTTTCTCCGGGCAACAGCATGACAACCGAGGATTTTCTGTAAGCAGCTATTGCAGGAGTTTCCCCAAATCCCTCCATCGAACGAGGACGATGTGATTTTCCGCGAGTAATTTCTTGAAAGTGGGGCTGGTGACGACATCAAAGTCGCGCTGGCGCCAGGCCGATCCATAGTCAGGGTGAGCGAACGTGACGGCCTGCAGTTCGGCATCGTCATGACCAAGGTGAACGATCATTTCGGTTAGACCAGGCTTCAGATTCTTGATAGCGGAGGCGTAAAAATCTTCCCATGAGCCCGGTTTGATAGAGGGGTCCGCCATCACAAGTGAATCCAGGACAATATCTTTTTCCGAGAGAAGAGAGAGAAGTTTTCTGCGCTCGTCGGTCACGTTGACGGCGAGAAACGGCAGCTTATATTCGTGGGCCACTTTGACAAAAACGGAAAAGAGCTGAGGCGTTGCGAAGAGCGTCCCCATGTGGCTATCCAGATGGGTGGGCCGAATACCGAGGGCAATAGCTCGTTGAATCTGCGCGCGAATCTCGCGTTCGGCTTCCTCAGGCTTGATGTTTCGCGCTGCAGATTCGGCGTCTGGCCATAGATAGGCATCCGGAGCGAGTAACGAGAAGACTTTATCTGTCGATTCAACCGGGCCCCAGCGATACGTTTCCCATTCGCTTGTGAGTGTGAGGTGAAGGCCTAGATCGGCGCTTGGGTGAGCTTTTGCATAGGAAGAGACTTCGGTCAGCCAGGCACACGGAATCATGATGCTGGCGGAGGTCACGGCGTTCGTGTCGATCGCGGCGAAGCTGGCTGCATTTACGGAATGAGCCACTGCAAGGTCATCGGCGTGAATGATGAGGAGCTTTGCATCGGCCGGATAGCCCAGGCGCTCTGCGACGGACTTGGACTGAGCTCGCCCATTCAGGGCGCAAAGAAAGAAAAGAAGGAGAATGACGATCAGCGCGCGCGGAGACATGAAACGCTCCAGAAAGAGATTTGTCGCGGCCAAATGTACCACAGTCACTTGTAGGAAAGACTCACAGAGGAATGTTGCCGTGCTTTTTGCGAGGGTTGGTGTCTCGCTTGTTTTCCAGGGCGCGGAGAGCGGCGATGATGCGTGGGCGAGATTCGGATGGCTCGATGATGGCGTCAATGTAGCCTTTTTCAGCGGCGACGAAGGGGTTAGCGAAGCGGTCGCGAAATTCGTCTATTTTTTCCTGGCGGAGCCTTTCGCGGTCGGCTTCGGGGGCTTTGTCCAGTTCGCGCTTGTAAACGATGTTCACAGCTCCCTCCGGCCCCATCACGGCGATTTCGGCCGAAGGCCAGGCGAAGTTGGCGTCCGTGCGGATGTGTTTGCTAGCCATGACGCAATACGCGCCACCGTAGGCTTTGCGCGTGATGACCGTGATTTTCGGAACGGTGGCTTCCGCGAAGGCAAAGAGCAGTTTCGCGCCATGCTTGATGATGCCGCCGAATTCCTGCTGCGTGCCGGGCAGAAAGCCGGGAACGTCTTCGAAGGTGATGAGCGGAATGTTGAAGGCGTCGCAGAAGCGGACGAAGCGCGCACCCTTTAGAGACGCATTGATATCGAGGACGCCCGCGAGGAACGCGGGTTGATTGGCAACGATCCCGACAGGACGGCCATCGAGCCGTGCAAAACCCACAACAATATTTTTTGCGAAGTGTTCATGGACCTCGAAGAGATAGCCGTCATCGACAATGGCGTGGATGGCGTCCTTGATGTCATAGGGCTTCTGGGGATCCGCTGGAACGAGCGAGTTCAAGGATTCTTCACGGCGTTCGGCGGAGTCCGAAGACTGGCGGCGCGGGGGCTCGTCGACATTGTTCGAAGGGAGAAAACTCAACAGCTCGCGAATCATGGCCAGGCAATCGGCGTCGTCCGCGGAAACAAAGTGCGCCACCCCGCTCTTTTCGTTGTGGGTCATGGCGCCGCCGAGCTCTTGCTTGGTGACTTCCTCGTGCGTGACGGTCTTGATGACGTCGGGGCCAGTGACAAACATGTAAGAAGTCTCGCGCGTCATGAAAATGAAATCGGTGATCGCAGGAGAGTAGACCGCGCCACCCGCGCAGGGACCCATGATGGCGCTAATCTGCGGGATCACGCCGCTGGCGAGCGTGTTGCGCAGAAAAATATCCGCGTAGCCGGCGAGCGAAGCGACACCCTCCTGGATGCGCGCGCCTCCGGAGTCGTTGAGGCCGATGACGGGAGCACCAGCACGCAGGGCGAGATCCATGATCTTGCAGATTTTCCGCGCGTTGGCTTCGGAGAGCGAGCCGCCGAAGACGGTAAAGTCCTGCGCAAAAACGTAGACGAGACGGCCATCGATGCGGCCAAAACCGGTGACAAAACCATCGCCGGCGGGGCGCTGCTCCTGCATGCCAAAATCCACACAACTGTGGCGGACAAATTTATCCAGTTCCTCGAAAGTGCCTTCGTCGAGCAGCAAATGGATGCGCTCGCGTGCGGCGAGTTTTCCGGCTTTGTGTTCGCGCTCGCGGCGTTCGGGACCGCCCCCGGCTTCGGCTTCCGCGGACTGGCGGCGGAGTTCTTCCATGCGGTCATGATGTTTTTCTTTGGCACTGACGGCGGCGTTTTTCTCAGGCAAGCTTTCCTCCCATAGAAGAAGGCTCTTTTTTGGCAAAAATTCGAACGGCAAGATGCGTTGCAAGCCAGACGGTGCCAAGCAGCAAGACAACGCCGAGGAGAAGCTCCGCGCAAATGGCCACGCCGCGCTGGAGAGGCGACTCGAGCGACGTAACGTAATCCGTCGCTTGCACCAGAATGAACATCGCCCCGAGGGTCATCGCAACGATGAGGGCGGTGGTCATGACAAAGGCGAGGACCATTTTCATGAGAGTAGCACGGCGTACCGAAGCCGCAGGGAGAAGGATAGCGCAACTGAGTGGAAATCAGAATGCGGCAGCGGGGCTGGATCAGAATGCTTAACGTGCAGGGCAAGCGGCTCGAAGCTGAGCGCAAGCGCTTCGAAGGTCAGCGTAACCCGGACCAATCGTCGGCGACGAGAATCGAGTCGCTTGGATTCGAGGGGTCGTACTTCACGCTGGCAGGCTGGCCAGCGACGAGCCGTTCGAAACGGATCTGTCCCTCGAGGCCGGTGATGTCCTGAGCTGTGTGATAGGTGACGCCGGAAATCGCGTAGCTGTACGTGACGAGGTGCCGGGGTCTCGCATCGACGAGCGGGCGGGCACGCGAGGCAAACAGTTTTTTTCTGTCATCAAACGGCTCGGCAGGATGCTCGGCCAATTCGACGACCTGGCCCTCCGCGATGCGACCGATCTGATTCAAGTGGAGACGGCGCCTGCGCTCGGCGTCTTCGGGCTCTTCCGCCGGTCGAAAAAAGGCGTAGGCGATCATGGCGATGGCTGCAATAGCAGCGCCAGCCATGGCGAGAACAAGTTTCCAGTCTGCGAAAAGAGATCTCAACTAGCTAGCTCCAATGTGACAAATGAGTTGTGGAGTGACCCACGCGCGCGGATAGGCAGATGCACGGCACATGAGAAAAAGGTCTTCCTACGAAAGGCGCCCCCACATCCTGTATTTTACCGGAACGGTGGCGGGGAGGTGTACCTACGTGTGCGGGGCTTGCACTGGATTGCGCAACACGCCAACACCGCTGACACCGACCTCGACGACGTCTCCGGCGACCAGCGGGCCAACGCCAGCAGGCGTGCCGGTGGCAATCACATCCCCGGGGTAGAGAGTCATCACGCGGGAGATCCAGCGAACCAGAAACGCCGCAGGGTACACCATCAGCGAAGTGTGCCCGGATTGACGAAGAACGCCGTTGACAAGCGTTTCCACCAAGACATCAGTTGGATCGAGCTGCGTCTCGATGTGCGGACCGACGGGGCAAAAGCTATCGAAGCCTTTGGCGCGTGTGAACTGGACGTCGCTCTTCTGGAGGTCGCGCGCGGTGACATCATTGAGGCAGCTATAACCGAGCAGATAGGCCAGCGCGTCGTCCGAGTCCTTGAGCAGCGAGCAGCGCCGGCCGACCACGAGCGCAAGCTCGCCTTCGTGCTCCACGCGCTGGGATTGGGGCGTAAGCACGATTGGCTCCCCTGGGCCAATGATCGCGGAAGGAGGCTTGAGAAAGATTAGCGGCTCTTTCGGCACCTCATTGCCGAATTCGGCGGCATGAGCCGCGTAATTGCGCCCGACACAAACGATTTTACCGGGATCGACAGGGGCCAACAGACGGACATTTGTTACCGGCCACGTCCGAGTCCCATGCGACCAAGAATGCCACGGAGGACCCGAGATCTCCCGGACTTGTTCTCTCTCGAGCAGACCGTAAAGCGGCGGTGCTGGTTGCGGGGCAGATGGCTCAAACGGAAGGAAGCGGCAGAATTTCATTCAGGATCAGCTCGTGTGGTGATTGGGATGTGATGCCTGCGACGCGCGAGCGCGCCGGATGATGGTTCCAATCCAAGAGAGAGTAACCAGCAGCATATATAGTACAGCACCGAGCATGAAGATTTGAACGGCGCTAAAACGCTGCGCAAGCCCCGCGAACCGCATACAAAGTACGCGATAGGCCAGGCTGAATATGAGCCACGCAACTAGGCTCGAAGCCAGCAAGTTGCCTGGTATACGCCAAAACCGGAGAACGGGAATCACCGCGATAAGACCGAGCAAGGCCACCGCAGCCAGATTGCGCGGGAGCGCAAAGCGATCGAGTGCCGGCACGCGATTCGCCACGATCACCCATCCGGCAAATGCGATCGAAAGAAAGACCCCGACGTACATACCCGTGCGGACAGATGAATTCCGGAAAGCGCGGAACCACCCAAACGCGGGCAAGTGTGCTCGAACGGACGTCACGCGGTGCACTCCCAAGACAGTTGCGAAATACAACCCGGAGCTACGAAGAAGGTTTCGCGACATCAACCACGACGGACGCGCTGGGGTCGCTTTCATTGCCAGCACGATCGACGGCGGTCACGGAATACCAATAGCGGTGGCCGGGCTCCACAGACGTATCACGATACGCCGGTGCAAGCAACAGGTCAGGGGTGATTAGCACACCACGCATGTCTTGCTGCTCGCTTCGATAGACGCGGTAGCCGGCCAGGTCGGTTTCGAGATTGATGGACCAGGAGAGGTCCACCAGCACAGAACCGGGAGCGGTTCCGGGAAGGACACCTGCAACCAGGTTTTGTGGAGCCGCTGGAGGAAAGGTGTCGCGGGGGTTGACGATTGCAGGAACGGAGTCGCTAGACTCGAGTGCGCTGCCGTCCACCAACAGAACGCTTCTGACAACGTAGAGATAGGTTTTGCCAAAGTCAAAAAGAGTGTCGTGGTAGGAGAGTTCGCCAGAGGGGGTGAGCAAAGCGAGCGGTGATTTCCATTTAGCCTTCAGGAGATCGATGGAAGCAGCCTCCGCGGAGGAAGGGTCTAGCTCGCCGCGATAAATGCGGTAACCAGAAAGCGCCGCAAGCGGATCGCCGCCGGAGGTGCGGGTGGGAGCCGTCCAGCTCAACTCAATCGCAGACTCCGTGACGCGCGCCTCAAGATGCGCGATAGCCTCCGATACAGGAAACATGGAGACCGAAACGGCGTTGGAGTCCGCAGAAGCACGCTTCTTCGACGCACGCGTGCGAACGACATAGACGAGCGTGCTGCCTGGATTGGCGCGAGTTTCCGCTGGCGCAACAGGATCGATGAATTTTAGATGACCCTCGGAGATGTAATTATCCGTCAGCGAACCTGGGATCGTGTAAACGACACGAAATGATTTGGCGTCCGGCGGGCCATTTGGCTTTAGAGTGCCTCGAACGATTTCAACGGCGGGTGGCGCTGCGAGGCGATCGCCAGCGACGGTCTTTGCCGGCAGAGTGAAAATGAGTTGCACTCCATCACCCGCCTGATGCGCGGTGAGATCGGTGACCGCCACGGGAACTTGCGGGGAAGGCGCAGTGGGTTCACCGGGCGCTCCACAACCGGCGGCAAAGAAAAATGCGGGCGCCGAAATCCGGAAAGTGAAATTTGCGAGGCGGGCAATCGCGCTGCGCCTCAGTATGGGGTTCCGCAAGTCTCGGATTTCCATTTTCAATTGTCGGAGTTTACAGGATATAGCGGCTCAAATCCTGATTCTTGACGATATCGGCAAGCTGTTTGGTCACGTATGCGGCATCGACCTTGACATTCTTTTTCTTCAGGTCGGGGGCTTCAAACGAAAGTTCATCAAGAACTTTTTCAAGGATTGTGTGCAGCCGCCGCGCGCCAATGTTTTCCGTTGACTCGTTTACGCTTGTGGCGAAGCGTGCAATGGAAGCAACCGCGTCCTCCGTGATATTGAGCTTGACGCCTTCGGTCTCTAGAAGCGCAACGTACTGCTTGATGAGAGCGTTTTTTGGTTCGGTGAGAATGCGGATAAAATCCTCTTCCTTGAGCGATTGCAGCTCCACGCGAATGGGCAGGCGGCCTTGCAGCTCGGGGATGAGGTCCGACGGTTTCGAAACGTGAAAGGCCCCAGCAGCGATAAACAGAATGTGGTCCGTGCGGATCATGCCGTAGCGGGTGTTGACGGTCGTGCCTTCGATGATCGGCAGTATGTCCCGTTGAACGCCTTCCCGGGAGACATCCGGACCGTGACCGGATTCGCGTCCGGCGACTTTGTCGATTTCGTCGATGAAGATGATGCCCATCTGTTCGGCGCGCTCGACGGCAATACGCGTAACCTGGTCCATGTCGAGCAGCCTGTTTTCTTCCTCTTGAATCAGGTATTCGAAAGCATCCGCGACGGACATCTTGCGCTTCTTTTTCTGCTGGCCAAACATGCCGGAGAGCATGTCCTTGATGTTGACATCCATCTCCTCGACGCCCTGATTCGAGATGATTTCAAACGAAGGCATGGCGCGCTCGCGAACTTCGATGTCCACCATGCGCTGGTCGAGTTTCCCTTCGCGAAGCTGAGCGCGGAGCTTTTCACGCGTGCGCTGGGTCTGCTCGCGCGCCGCCGCGGCTTCCGCTTCCGTGGTGCCGGGAGCGGGCGGAGGAGAAGGAGGAAGCAAGAGGTCAAGAACGCGCTCTTCTGCGGCCTGCTCGGCGCGGTCGGCGACTTCGTCGAGTTTTTCTTCGCGAACCATGTCGAGGGAAGTTTCGACGAGGTCTCGGACCATCGATTCCACATCACGGCCCACGTAGCCGACTTCCGTGTATTTCGAGGCCTCGACTTTGACGAAAGGGCAGCCCGCAAGACGAGCGAGGCGGCGGGCGATTTCGGTTTTGCCGACTCCCGTAGGGCCAATCATCAAAATATTTTTTGGCAGAACGTCTTCGGCGATCTCCGGTGGAAGTTTCTGGCGGCGGACGCGATTGCGCAAAGCGACAGCGACGGCGCGCTTGGCGGCATTTTGCCCGACAATATATTTGTCGAGCTCCGCGACAATCTCCCGCGGGGTCATGTCATCGAGCGCGGGGAGGAGATGCTCTTCTTCCACGGGTGCGGCGCCATTGCCACCAGGCGCGTAAACGATTTCTTTATCGATCTTGTTGGTCATGCAATGTCCAATCCCTTTGCGTGCGATCCCTTAATGTCCGATCCACTTCTGTGTACTCCGTTTGATGCGCGCAAACGACTCGGCGTGTTATCGCGCGATTCCTAGATCTCTTCGACTGTAAAGTTGGCGTTGGTGAAAATGCAAATCTCGCTGGCGATGCGCATCGCTTCCATGGCCAGATCTTTCAAGCCAAGCTTCGAATGCTTCATCAAGGCACGCGCCGCGGAGAGGGCGTAAGTCCCGCCGGAGCCGATGGCGCACAGCCCATCATCCGGCTCGATGACGTCGCCGTTGCCGGAAAGCAGGAAGGTGGATTTCGCATCCGCGACGATAAGCAGCGCCTCGAGATGCCGCAGCGCGCGGTCCTTGCGCCATTCCTTGGCAAGCTCGACGGCGCCCTTCTGCAAATTGCCCGAGTGCTCCTGGAGCTTGCCTTCAAATCGTTCGAAAAGTGAAATGGCGTCGGCGGTGGAACCCGCAAAGCCGGCGATAACCTTGTCGTTGTAAAGGCGGCGCGTCTTGCGCGCGGTGTGCTTCATGACGTGATCTCCCATGGTCACCTGGCCATCGGCGATCAACACAACCTTATTGTCCTTGCGCACGCACAGAACGGTAGTCCCGTGCATCGGCGCGCTTCGCTGGCTGTTACGCATCCAAACATTATACAGCGTGGATTGTTTCAAGGCACGTTAGTGCCGGATAGGCGAGGAAAAGTTGATCGCAAGAAAGGCGCGTTCATGCAAACGTAGAGGAGCTATGTGGAAGGAGGAGGTTGCGGTGTAGCCGGCGCTTCGCTGGCGGGCAGCTTTTGAAGCTCCACGAGGTGGTCTTGCAGCGCTTTGAGTTGATTCCGAGCCAGCTCCATCTCGGCGCCGGCGATATTGATCTCTGTTTGCTTCGCCTCCCTTTGCTCATCGGTAACGGTCTGCATCTCCGTTGTTAATTTGGCGTGCTTGGCCCGCGTATCACTAATTTCCGCTTCCTTGTCTTTGATCAATTGCTGAGTTTCTTCGATGGTAGCGGGCAGTTTGAACTCCAAGGGAGCTCCCTGGTGCGACTCTTGCTCAGCCGCGAGTTTGGCGGCGGCTTCGGCTTCAGCGGCTTCTCTCTCTTCCTTCTCCAGCAGATAGATGTCCGCAGGTGTTCGCAGCAAGACCAGGTCTTCGTTGGTCCAGATCTTGCGCTGTTTTGCGGCTGACTGGTCAACTTGGGATGCTTGCTGCGCCCCTGGCTGCGAATTCTGCGCGGGAGCTGGTGTCGGCGGTGGGGGTGGCTGTTGCGCTTGTTCCTGTTGCCGTTCGTGCCGTTCTCCAGCAGGTGCAGCGCAGTCGCTTTGAGTCAAGACAAGCAGTAAGCCGAGGACTGCTGAGACGATACCGGGTTTTGTGAAAATCATAAGTCGCTTCATTCCTCGTTCTAATCTCTATTGCGGAATTTCGTGGAAGGACAGTATTTGATACTTGCCTGCTGTTTGTACGTATTGGACCCAGCAATTACTGTAGTAGATCCCGTAATTGCCGGCGGTATGGTTATCAAAATTAAAGATAGGAGTTCCCAACGAAGCAAGTGGATTGCCCGATGCATCGACAGTGTTCGCAACGAATACTGCTCCATTGATCTGGCCGTTTCTGCCGGAGCTGTCGTGCACAATGAAATTGCCCTGACCAATCACGAGTATGATCCCATTCCAAGTTGAATTCTGGTCGTAGGTGAAGTTGCCGGTCACCAGAAGAATCCCATAGCCCGTGCCGTTCCAGCTGTTTTCCGTGAAATCGCCATTGACTACCACGGTCATCGGATTCGTGGGGCTCATGGCGGCCGGCATCAGGTTATTGGAATCGCTTTGCGTCACCGGTCCATTTATCCTTACGTCTGCCAGCTGCGAGAGGCCGGCTACTAACGTATTGATCGTCGCCACGTTTTGCATGTTCGCGGCCAGGGCTGGCGGGCCAGGCGGGCCAACGTAAAAGACGCTGGGTACAGAAGAAGTAAAGCCGAGGCCCGTATATTCGCCATGGTTGTCGCCAATCATGGTGTCGATAGTCGTGCCGCTCGCATCGTTGGTGGAATATCCAATGGCCCTGACGGGGACTGGGCTCGGGTTCGTCCCCGCGACGCAACCGCTGCCACTCGAATAAAAATGTGTGTCAGTGCCGTCCACGTAGAATTGACCCCCATACGGCAGGTTGAACGGAGTCGACGGATTAATGTTGGGACCGTCCAATGTCAGCGCTGCTGGAAAACTCAAATTGTCCGGCCCAACTGGGGAAACAACGTATTGCAGATATTTCTGGCTGCCGTTGGACGAATAAGCCAGACCGGTAATTTCCAGCGCCTGCTTTGCGGTAGCCGGCGGAACCGCCGCAACGACCAAACTCGGCGATGCGTTGCCGTGAGAGTCGACGTGAGCCGGATCAAAGAAAATCGGTGTAGCGGAATCATAAACGCCATCGTAGTTTATATCTGTGTAGAGAGAAGCTTCGGTGACAGCGTTGATGCGGACCCACTTGAACAGTGGCCCGGGGATGCCCTGCACGTTGTTGTCCCAGACGGAGTTGACGGACTGCCAGGAAGCGCTCGACGCCTGGACGCCAAACTCACTTTGGTACTCTTTGTCGTAATACAGGTTGCTTGAATCCCACGGTGCGACGTTCTCACTCGGCAAGCGGTTGATTAGGTAGATTGTTTGGCCCACCGGGAGGGTTGTACTCGGAGCAATGACGGACGCGCCAAAGTAGTTTGGGTTCTTCGGTAGCAAGCGCCCGCGGACCTCTTCCAGGCCAGCGAGAGCGGCATAATACACGGTAGATGAGGAGCGATAGTTCGCGCCAAGAGCCGTTTCCGTACCGGATGAGACAAGCAAAGCGATCGCCACAACGCTGATCAATAGCAAGACGAAGATCGCGATCAGCAATGCGATTCCATCTTCCGAACGGCGCCGTGTTTTTCGATCTAGCTTCATTCTAAGATCTTGTCCCTACTGAATCGGATTGAGGCTGTGGCCCCGTCCATGCAATTCGATGAGCCTTGGCAGACCGTTCTGGGCATCCTTGGTGGGCGCCATGACAATCAGCGTGATCTCCACGTCCGTTACGTTTACAGGGGAATTATAAGATCCTGCAGAAAGACACGGCTGGGGTCCGTACGGCGTATAGCAGGTGTAAGTGAAAACCGGTACCGGGTTTCCGCCGGGAAACATATTCGGATAGGCAGTCTGGAATTGCGCAATTTGCGCGGCGGGAGCGTTGTTCATTACATTTTGAACGTAAGGAACAAATGAGGGCGAGGTGGTCCCATCCGGGTCCCCGCCAGCCACTTTATAAGTCTGGCTCCGAGACAGAATGTTCCCCTGGAGCTGATACCTGGTCCATTCGACGCCATCGTGGCGCCATGGGTCGACGTCCCTTTCTATGATCAAATCGAAATCTCCCGGCGTGGTGCAAGTTCCCCCTCCCGCAGTCCCGATCAAGCAAGGCGAATTACTGGGATAACCAGGGGCCCAGGCGACCGGTGTGCTTGCATAAAGATTTGCAGGCGGAACATTTGGCGTAAACGAGAACGAGTTTTGCGGTGGATAACCCGAGCCATTCACGTCTCGCACGATTTCGTCCATGCCAAACCGCGCTTCTTGAAAGGAATTCAACACCTGCGATTCCGTCTGATATCGCTGCTGTGCAACGGAAAGAAGCGCGAACGCGGCTCCGCAAAGTAAAGTGAAGATCACCGTGGCGATCATCATTTCGATGAGCGAGAAGCCTCGCTGGCCCCGGATGTGATAAGCGTGTGTCATTTCTCGAGTATCGTATCGAGCGTCACCGGTCTGTAAACACCGTTACCGCCTTTTCTTCTCGCCCCCAGGATGAACCTCTTGGAGAAAACCAAGCCGTTGCCCGTCTTCGTGATCACCGCCCAGCGAACGTCATAGAACACTCCGGCGGGGTCATTCGGATCCTGATAATTGAAGCTGTAGCCCGCTACCGGAGAAGCAGTAAAATCGATGACGAGCTGGTTGTAAATCACCACCACAGGGCTGCCAACGACCACGTTGGATTGAGACGGATCTCCTAGATTGCAACTGAAGCCTTCCGCGTTGATGAACGCTGGCGGACTAACCGACATATTCAGTGGTTGGTTCAGAAACTGATCCAGTTCACGTTGCGCGAACACAAGAGCGGATGAGTCGTTGCGATTCGTCGAATTCGAGCTGATCGAAGCGGGTACCAATTGTGCGACGGCCACAATACCGACGAGAAGAATGACAATGGCCATAAGCACTTCCACCAGTGTGAACCCGCGCTGGCGGTTCCTTCTCTTGGCCCCCGTTTTGACTTCATGCGGATTCGTCATCGCCATTCTCTAAAAGTCAGATCAACTGACTCGCCACCAATTCCCGGTGGCTGATGAGGCCCACACCTGCACCGCGCCGGAAGGCAGCGTTATGATCGCACGGTATCCAGAACTTGGGTCGTTGGCATTGCCAAGGTAGAGAGCGTACACGGTCGCCGCTCCCACGAAGCTCAATACGCCGCGCTGGTCATAAGTGATGCTCGTGTTGGACCCAGATAGAACCATCCAGGGTAACGTGGAAGCGCCCGGACCCAGTGTGGCGCTAATCGGAGATGGATCAGGCACCGAACTTGCCGGAAGGAGTGTATCGATTCCTGTGATCACCATTTCCGGCTCGGCTCCGTCGCGTACCAGGTTGCCATTTGAATCGACCCACACAATCCAATTTGAGCCGCTCTGCGCGATCTGGCAGCTCACTTTTGTGTTTTGGCGAATGGCGTCGAATTTTGTAAACTTCAGCATTCCTGCCAGTTGAGAAGCACTGGCATTAAGCTGGTAAGCCTGTAACGAGCGCACGACCACGGGGATGGCTAATGTTGTAATTACAAGGAGCACCGCCAAGGACAGAACAAGCTCCACCAAACTAAAGCCATTTCGTGGGCTTCGTCGAGGGGACACGAACTTGGCGCGAAGTTTCATTTTGGAACGACACCCGTAAGGATCGCGCCAGAGAAAGTCTCAGAGCGCGCCTAACTTACTAAGATTATTACATTTTGGCAGCAAAATCCCATAGGCAATGGGTACTCAAATTTGTACAACCATAGCACTAGTTAAGAGCAGTACCGCCCAGGCGAAGAACTTGAGTTGATGCGAAAGGAGGGTCTTCCTCGTCTGCGGATCACATCTGGATGGAATCGTGGGCCTTGCTGGCGTTTCCCGCTATCTTATTATAAACAGGTTGCTTATATCCGCGGACGCTCCGCCAAAGCAGCCGCATTGCGGCGAGCTATCGCCTCAATGGAAATCATGGGGTTGACTCCAGAAGCACTAGGGAACGACGACCCGTCCATCACAAAGAGATTGCGTGCCTCCCACGTCTCCCCATCGGGGTTGGTGGCCGAAGTTTTCGGCGATCCGCCGAGCCGGGCGCTTCCCATGATGTGAAACGAGAAGAGCGCCAGCCGGCCGGAATCCCAACCTGCTGTGTCCATCGCGTGTGTGAAGGAATCCAGCGAACCATTGCGACCCGGCTCATAAGCGCACCATCTTGCGTGCGGAGAAAAAATCAGGAGAGCATCGGCAGCTTCCAGGATGCGCGCGGCTCCGGTGAAGCCGCGACGCAAATGGGCGCGGTCAAATTCGGACAGTGCGTAATGAGCAACAGGGTTTCCTGCGTTATCGAGAGTGACGCGGCCTCCATCGCGATCACGCAACAAAACACCGATGGCCATCATATTGGGTAATTTCCCGAGCAAGGAACGATACTTTGCCGGGTCACGCCAGGGCAGAACCGCCACGGCAATGACCGGCTGCAACGCAGTGGTTTCATATTTCACGCCGTAGTTTCCGGTGAGGAAGCGGTGCTCATCCGAATAAATCGCCTGCATGGTCCCTTCCCACGGCCGAATCTCCTCTTCAAAGACTCCGCAAACATTCGAAACGGGATGCAGATGGAGATGGCGCCCGATATTTTCATTGCGCAAGCCAGAACGAAGCAGCAATGCAGGCGTATGGATGGCTCCGCAGGCGACGACCACGGCTTTGCATCGGATGTTGATATGGCAACCATTGCTCGAGCGAGCTTCCACGCCCGTAGCCGCGCCTGCTTCGATTTGCACGCGTTGTGCGCGCGTTTTCGTAACCAATCGAGCCCCCGCGGCCTGCGCGTCGGCGAGCCAGGTCTTGGTGCTCGATTGCTTTGCACCAAGCGAGCAGCCATAACCGCAATACCCGCAAACTTTGCCCTGCTCGCAACCCACGACGTTACGCGGCATGGCCGCCGCATGCCAGCCCAGCGCGCTCAGTCCGCGCTGCAATACTTGTTCGCGCGCAGACACTCGATTGTGCTTGAGGTTCACAGAAAGCCGCGTGCAAACCGCATCGAGACAACTCGTGTACTCTTCGCCCGTGAACCATGGCACACCCGCGGCCGCCCACTCGGCCCGGACATCCTCGGGCGTTCGAAACGATGTGCAGTAGTTGATTACGGTGCCGCCTCCCAGGCACTCTCCGGCTAAGAGACCAACACTCTGATCCGCAGTCGCGGCAAATCCGCCTTCCAGATAAAGGCGTTGGAACCCGCCAAGCTCCGCGCCATCAAAATCAGAGTCGTCGTAATAGCTCCCCGCCTCAAGCACGATAACGTCCTTGCCCGCCGCAGCAAGAACCGCAGCCGCTACGCTCCCACCAGCTCCGGAACCAACGATGCAAACGTCGCAGGACATCGCCGTATCCACTTCAGGGGTAAGCGTCCTGAGTGGGCGCGATTTGGATTGTTGCCGGCCGAGCGGACCAGGATAGCCAAACTGCTTCCACGCCGGGTTCGGCGAGCCGTCCGCGGCCGGAAGCATCACATAAAGAAAACCAATCGCTTTCCGCAATGCTTGAAACGCACCCCGTCTCCGGCCCAGGCTGCTGTCTGCCCAAGAAAGTAGAACGCGGATCCGTGTTTCCAGTGGAAGCGCGGAAAATGGACCCCACCTGCCAACGGTAAGCAAACTATGGAGATGCGAATCCCAAAGATCGAGGAGCTGCAGGAATTGAGCACGCTCACCAGGACGAGGATTCAAATCAAGTGCCTTCGCGATCGCTGCAGGAATGCCGAGTTCAGCGGCAGAGGGCCAGTCAGCCGATGGAGGCGCAAACGTATCGCAAATGGATTGCAACGCGCGCTCCTGACCAGGTGTGAAGTTCATCGGGGAGTGCCAGTCTAGCAAAAGCGCGGCGTGCGAACCTGTCCGCGTTCATCATACTCCGCCCAAACAAGCTGTCTGTTGCGGACGCCTTAATTCTTGTCTTTCTTATTCTTCTTAACGCCCGCTTCAGCGGACTTTTTTTGGAGAGAGGACTGGTCGAAGAAGTCGCTTGGGAACCCAGGATTATACCTGCAGGAATCGTAAAAAAACTGAGATGCCCGCCGGCCGTTGTGATCTTTGGTGACTTGCATCGGGGTCCACACGGTATCTTTCAACTGGTAGTTCGTATAGATGGTGACGTCGTCGTCGCGCTCGTGCGTCTCTTCATTGTTGGAGGTAACGACGCTTCGCACCAGCAGGCGAGTGGAATGGTCCACAGCGAGGCGAAATGTCCGCTCCTCGCTGTCCGTCAACTCCACCCAATCCACTTCTTTCAAATCGACCGTATCGCTTCCGCCATAGCGGTAGGACCAACCCGGCTCCTTGAGGCGCACCCTCAACACGTTGTCGATGTTTCTCCTGACCTGTTCCTGAAATTCGGAAATCGATGTAACGGGCAGTTCAGTGACGCCACTGCGGTCGAGCGTCCAGCCGCGATCACCGTTATACAAGGCGACGATGAGGCCACCGTGCGACCAGTCCAGCCCTTCCACACCGATCACAGTGTTTAAAATGCTCTTCAGATTGTGACTCTTCGCCGCGTACTCCAGCCGCGCCTTGTCCGGGTAGTGGCGAGAATCTGTGAAGCCAACGTATCCGGTGACGTCCCCATTGTGGCCGAACTGCGCTCGCGTGCCATGGCACTCGCCTTCGACGGCCTCCTTGTATCCCGAGCCGCCGCGAGCATTGATAAGGTCACTAAGAATCTGTTTGGCCTTGGCGGCGCTCTGCTCCGGCATCATCGTGTCCGGATTCTGAGCCGAAGCTTGCGGCGCACCTGTCGCGCTGATGAACAATGCAGCAACCGCTAGCTGGACGAGCTTCAACCGCACAAGACCGATCCTCCATTTACATTGATGATCTCTCCCGTGAGGAAGTTGGCCAGGTCTGAAGCCAGGAAGAGAATCGGACCCGCGATTTCTTCAGCGCTGGCGGCGCGGCCCAAAGGGATGGCCGCCGCAACAGCTTTTGCTCCCGCTTTCGTTTGAATCACGGGATTGGACATGTCCGTGGCCACCCACCCGGGAGCCACCGAATTCACAAGAATGTTGTGCCGGGCGAGCTCCGTCGAAAGGCCCTTGACGAGGCTGATCACGCCTCCCTTGCTCGCGCCGTAATGCGTGTGGAACGATTCGCCGCGTTGCCCTGCTGTCGAGGTGATAGGAATGATTCTGCCGGATTTCTGCTTGATCATCTGCGGCACGCTGAAATGGACAATCGAGTAAACGCTCTTCAGATTGACTCGCATCATTTCATCCCATTGCTTCTCGCTCATGTTCTCGATGGGAAGATCTTCGGTATTCCAGATTCCCGCGTTGGCAACGACAATATCCAGCCGACCGAGCCGCGCGATGCACTGGTCAACCAACTTCTTGTTGTCCGCATGGCGGCCGACGTCCGCCTTAAAGGCTTCCACCCGCGTTCCGTGCTTTTTGGATTCTTGCTCGACCTGCAACGCCGCGTCTTTAGCCTTGTTGTAGCTGAAGATCACGTCCGCGCCGGCCTGTGCAAAGAGTTTGACGGCTGCTGCGCCGATCCCGCGCGAACCACCGGTGATGAGTGCCGCCTTGCCTGCGAGTGAAATCATCCATTCCCCCCAACGGTTTGAAACCCAAAACTAAGTGCGCCGAAGCCTAATACTTTTGGACAACTGCGCCGCGCGCCGCGGCAACGAAATCACGGAACAGCCGCTCCGAGAAAGCATCGCCAAACATGCGTTCCGGGTGCCATTGAACGCCGACCACCCAATTCGAATCGCCGGTCCACTCCACGCCCTCGATAACGCCGTCGGTCGAGTGCGCCGTGACGCGCAGATTCTTTCCCGGCTTTGCGATGGCTTGATGGTGCGAACTGTTGATTTTCGCCTGTTCGCCCGACGCTATCTCCGCCAGCCGGCTCACCGGTTCGAACTTCGCTCCGTGAATGGGATCGTCTGTCGGTTCCGGCGAAAGGTCTTTTTTCCGGTGTGGCGCCGTTGTGCCCAGCTCCGAACGCACGTCCTGGATGAGCGTGCCCCCGAGATAAACATTCAGGAGTTGGCACCCGTAGCAGATGGCCAGGACAGGTTTCTTCTCTGCAAAGGCATGTGCAAGGATGGCGCGGTCCGCCTGCTCGCGTGGCATGTCGGCAGGAGCGGACATGCCCTTGTTTGTCGCACCGTACTCGGCGGGCTCGACATCCGCCGGGCTGCCGGGCAGGACAAAGGCATCCAGCGTCGGAATGACCCGGTTTTGCTCCGCTCGATCCTTAAGAGAGACTAGTACTGGTTCGCCTCCCGCCTTTCGCACCGCTTCTTCGTAGTTCGCGATCTTGGGACGATTGTTCTGCGCTTCTTCCTCAGACGTTCGCCAAGGGATCCCCACACGGGGCCGGATGGGAGTTTCGGGGCTCATGGAATCCCAAATCGTAGCATTCGCAGGGGAGTGCGGCAACCCAGCTACTGCCTGCTAGTGGCGCATTATCAATTAGGTCCGCAACGTTGCGTTCTTGCGACTAGCTCCATCGAGACAGAAGTCCGGCCGCTGGAAAAAGGCCGGGAGGGCGGAGAAGCGGCTGGTGAGCTGATCGAGAGAAGGCGCTCGCAGCGTGACATGGCCCAATTTGCGGCCTGGGCGGGGCTCCTTGCCATAGAGATGCAGATGCGCTGACGGAATGGCAAGAACCTGGGCGGACACGGGCAGTTCCCCGATGAGATTGATCATCGCCGAAGCACCAATCGGCGTCGTTGACCCTAGCGGGAAACCATTAATGGCCCGGAGATGGTTTTCGAACTGGCTCGTCACCGCTCCTTCAATTGTCCAATGTCCGGAGTTATGAACCCGCGGCGCCATTTCGTTGGCGAGGAGTTTGCCATCGCATTCGAAGAATTCGATGGCCAGAACACCGACATACTGCAGGGATTCCAGGACTTTACGCGCGGCGTCTTCGGCAGCCTTCTGTATCTCTGGACTGACGCCTGGCGCGGGAGCCAGGGAGAGGCGCAGGATGCCGTTGCGATGATGATTCTCAACCAGCGGATAGAAAGCCGTTTCACCCGCCTTGCCGCGCACGGCGAGCACGGAGAGTTCCCTTGTGAATGGGACCAAGCGCTCCGCGATGAAGGGCAGCCTGGGCAATCCATCCTTGGCCATCCTGACGTCTTCTTGTGTCCTCAGGAGCCATTGGCCCTTCCCGTCATATCCCATCCGCCGAGTCTTGAGCACTGCGGGGAGGCCGACCTTTTTCAGCGCCAGGTCGAGATCGGAGGACGCGGGGACGGAAGCAAATTCCGTTGTCGCAATGCTCAGTTTCTCGAACAATTGCTTTTCTCGCAGGCGATCCTGGGCCGCCTCGAGTGCGCCGGGCGGCGGAAAAACGGAGACCTTCTTGGCGAGAAAATGGACAGCGTCCACCGGAACATTCTCGAATTCGTAAGTGACGACCTCGAGCCCGTGGGCAAATTTTTCCAGCGCAGCGCGATCGGAAAAATCCCCGGTGACGCGCGGAGCGATCCGTCCCACCGGGGCTTCCGGAGAGGGGTCAAGAAAGCGGAAACGCAGCCCAAGGGGATAGCCTGCGAGGGCGAGCATGTAGCCAAGTTGTCCGCCGCCGAGGATGCCGATGCTCACGCGGACATCCTCTTGCGCTGCGGCCGCTTTTTCTGAAGAAAAGTCCCGGCTGCCGGATCAGGATTGGCAAGGACACGCCCGGTTTGCGCGGCGCGGAATTTGCGCAGCGCTTCGCGGATGCGCGGGTACTTGCCGCCAAGGATGGCACCAGCGAGGAGCGCAGCATTGATCGCCCCGGCCTTGCCAATCGCGAGCGTGCCAACCGGAATTCCTCCAGGCATTTGTGCGATCGAGAGCAGAGAATCAAGACCCTTGAGAGCTTTCGATTCCACGGGAACGCCGAGCACGGGCAAGACGGTCTTCGAAGCTGTCATTCCCGGCAAATGGGCTGCCCCGCCCGCGCCCGCAATGATTACTTCGATGCCGCGTTTCTCCGCGCTCGCCGCATATTCAAAAAGAAGGTCCGGAGTGCGATGAGCGGAAACCACGCGCTTCTCGTAGGGCACGCCAATCTCTTCGAGCGTTTTTGCCGCGTGCTCCATCGTCTCCCAGTCGGAAGACGAGCCCATGATGATGCCGACCAAAGGTCGCGAGTTTTTTGCGCTATGATTTTTCACGCGAGGGGTTATTTCCATTTTCTCCATTGCGTAAATGCCGCAATCAGCAGCAAAAGACCTATAACAATCGCGAAAGGAGCGAAAACCGGCGCTCCCGAAAAATTCGCGTAATGGATCTTGCCTGTGAGCAACGCAAGCGCGCCCGTGGCGATAAGCAACATCCCCAGGAAGCCAAAACCGAACCAATCAATCGGCCGCCGAAACTCCAAGAGCCGGAAGTAACGCCTCTTCATTGCTTTAGCCCAGCTTCCGGCTCGTGCTGCTAAATCTGTCGGCTTGACGCAGCCTAGCCGGGAGTATCACCTGAGCCGGACATTCTACGGTGTTTTTCAACGCGCGGCGACCTGCACGCGATTTTTCCAGTAGTGGCGCAATTGTCCAACAAGGTACAGCGACCCGGCTACAAAGATGGCGTCCTGCGGAGCGGCCCGGTCGAGCGCATATTCGAGCGCGACTTCGGGCTCTGGGATGACTGCGAAGTGCGCGGCATGGTGAGACGTGATTTCCGCAAGCTGGGCGACGGAAATGGCGCGTGTTGTGCGCGGCTGCGTGAAAATCACTTCGGCGGCATGCGGAAAAAGAACACCGGCAATTTCGTCGACAGCTTTGTCACGAAGTGCTCCGAATAGCAGCCAGAGCTTGCGCCCGCCAAGATTTTGTTCCCAGAAATTGGCGAGCTCTCTCGCCGCGGAAGGGTTGTGCGCGCCGTCGAGATACAAGTCTGGATTCGACTGGAGCTTTTCTAGACGGCCGGGCCAGACGGCTTCGGCGATCCCCTGGGCAATCGCGTCGTCAGAAATACGATAGCCTCGTTCCTGCAGGCACCGCGCGGCGGCAACGGCGTTAAGGCAGTTTTGTATTTGGAACCTGCCAGGTAGCCGCGGAGCAAGCTCGATCGACCAGCCTGAAGCATTCTCAGTGACGCGAGCGCGGCTGCATCCATTCTCCATCCATTCGCTCTCGATACGAAACTTCGTTCCCGTCTCGATGAGCGGGCAACTGAGTTCGTTGGCGCGCGTGCGAATAACGTCAAGAGCTTCTGGACGCTGCTCAGCCAGGATGAGCGGAACGCCCTTCTTGAGGATGCCCGCTTTTTCTGCGGCGATTTCCGCAAGCGAATGCCCGAGAAAATTTTCGTGATCGAAGTCGACGCGGGTGATGACGGAGACGACGGGAGTCAGGATATTTGTTGCGTCCAGGCGGCCGCCGAGCCCCACTTCGAAAACGCCGAAGTCCACGTGTTCGCGCGCAAAGTATTCGAAGGCCATCGCTGTGACACATTCAAAGTAGGTCGGATGAGCGCGAAGTTTGCCCGCGGCAAGAAGCTCTTCGTTCAATGCTTGAATGCGGGTAAACGATTCGGCGAACGCCTCGTCGCTGATCTCTTCGCCATTCACGCGAATACGCTCATTGATTTTTTCAAGATGCGGGGATGTATAAAGGCCGGTCCGGAAGCCCGCGCGGCGAAGAATCGATTCGAGAAACGCGGCGGTCGAACCCTTGCCGTTGGTTCCGGCGATATGCGCGCTCGGATAGGCCCGGTCAGGCCGCCCAAGCCATTCGGCAAGAATCGTGACGTTTTCCAGGTCGAATTTTGCTGCGGCCGCCTGCGTCGGCGCGGCCAATTCCCTTCCGAGAGAAAGTAAATAGCGGACCGCGGCCTCGTAATTCATTTCAGTTCAGAAGAAGATCGAAGGAGTTGGCGATGAATGCTTTCAAGTCTTTGCGGTGCACGACCGCATCGAGAAAGCCATGTTCCAAAAGAAATTCCGAGCGCTGGAAGCCCTCGGGAAGTTTTTGCCGGATGGTCTGCTCGATCACCCGAGGGCCCGCAAACCCAATGAGCGCGCCAGGCTCGGCGATATTGATGTCTCCCAGCATGGCGAAGCTGGCAGTAACGCCCCCGGTAGTGGGATCGGTCAGCAGCGAAATATAAGGCAGCCTGGATTCGTCCAGCTTGGCGAGCGCCGCGGAGACTTTCGCGAGCTGCATCAGGCTGATCGTGCCCTCCATCATGCGGGCGCCGCCGGAGCAGGAGACGACGACAAGCGGCTGGCGCGACTCAATGGCCAGTTCAATCGCGCGCGTGACCTTCTCCCCTACGACCGCGCCCATCGAGCCGCCGATAAATCCGAATTCCATGGCGCAGCAGACGATCGCCCGGCCATTGAGCTTGCCTTCCGCCGTAATGACGGCATCATTCATGCCCAGCTTCTTGCGAGCTTCCTTGAGCCGCGCGGCGTACGGCTTTGTGTCGACGAATTTGAGCGGATCCGTGGAAGTCATGCCCGCGTCGTGTTCGGTCCAGCGCGAATCGAGCAGCATCTCCAGACGATGCTTCGCGCTCATCTTGAAATGGAATTGGCACTTCGGGCAGACGTAAAGGTTGGCTTCCAGGTCTTTGCGAAAAACAATCGTGCGGCAGGACTCGCACTTGACCCACAGCCCCTCCGTGCGCACGCGGCGCTCTTCAGGGGGAGTGGCTCCATCGATCGATTTTTTGTCCCGCTTGAACCAGGCCATAGGAAAAAGTAGAAAGACTTCCGTTCGTAATCGTTAGTAAGTGCAGCCAGCAAATACATCCGCGGAGCCACCTCCCCGCGTTGTAGCTAGTAGTCGATACCCCGCTGCGCCAGTATACCCTTGGTGTAGGGGTGTTTCACCTCGCGCATTTCCGTAACGAGGTCGGCCAGCTCGACAAGCTGGGGATGGGCGTTGCGGCCTGTGCAAATCACATGGACGTGCTCAGGGCGGTTTCTCAGGGCCTCCACGACTTCGCCCGCGTCCAACATTTTGTAGCTGATGGTGTAGTTGATTTCGTCCAGCACGACGAGGTCGTACTTCCTTCCGTAAATCGCGTCGCGCCCGGCCTCCCAGCATTCCTTCGCCAGTTTGATGTCTTCAGGATCGGTTTCGGCGCCTCCAATTTTTACGAATCCCCGGCCCATGGGACGAATCTCAAACTTATCGTCACCCAACATCTTGGCGGCGTCGAGTTCTCCGTAATGCCAGGAACCTTTGATGAACTGGACCATCAGAACGCGCAGCCCCTGCCCCACCGCGCGAAAAGCCGTGCCCAGGGCGCAGGTCGTCTTGCCCTTGCCCGGCCCGGTATAAACGATCAGCAATCCTTTTTCTTCCGGCATGAATTCCTTCCCCTCAAGAGAATACAGAACAAAGGGAAAGGTCTAGAGTTTGGAGGGTGCGAAAAGAAAGGTCAAGACGACGCAGGGCAGAGGCAGCGACACCGCTGCCCCGAGTCGTTAGTTCCACAGAGCGGCTTAGAAGCCGGTAGCGCCAAACGCCTGCTTGACGTGCGGCTTGAACAGATAGACCAGGATCCAGATTTGGAGAGCAAGCACGATGAACCGGATCATCAACGCGAATACCATTACATGCGCCAGCAGACTGAACATGCCGAGAACCCCGAGAAGCACGGCGATCCCGGTAAATACAATGGCAACCACGCGAGCCCAGTTCTGCAGCTTGATGAACCCAATCCCGATGGCCAGCTCCAACAGCGCGAGTACGAGGAAGATGGCTCCCACGACGGCGCCTCCCGCCGCAAGAATCGCGCTCCCGGGCCCTCCGGACTGTGCCAGGCCAGAAAGCATGGATCCGCCAACAATAAAGAGAATTCCACAAAGCCCAAGAAAGGCAGTGCCTATGAAATACAGCACTGCGAGGATCGTTACCCCAGTAGGACGTTCCATGGACGCTCCTAAGTTGAGAGATTTTCGTGACGATTGGGTCTGCGCAAACAGATCCCAGGGACACTTCCAGATGGCAGACCACCGAGTATGACTAAGGCTATGACGGGCAATTCACGCGGTCAAGAACGGAAAACGCATTGGTGACGCCTAAGTAAGCCCGAGGCGCCTGGCAAACTCGGCGGCAATAGTGCCAATGCGTTCCTGGGTTGCGGAAGGAAGAGTCGTCTTCGGCTTGGCGTGCGGATCGCGGAGGACGATCCACAGGCCCGGGCGGTACACCTCGTCGTCACCGGGGCAGATGGCGCCGGTAAGCTGCGTGAGTTCGAGCGCGAACGGAGCGGAATGAGTGAAATCGAGATTCGCGTGCTCCGGAGAGTTAGCCTGGAATGGAGGATGAGCGAGGAGATCCATCAGCACGCCGCGGGCGTCATCCACAAGATCGCGAAAGCCCTGAGAAACGAGAACGGCGTCAACGTCTCGAGGCGTGGGCTGGTCGAGTTGGAGCAAATCGTAATCGGGCAGCGGTTTTTCGAGAGAAATTTCAATCGCCGCAGAAGGCTGGTCTTCATCGGGAATTATGCGGATCGACATGGCCCTAAGGTTTTACACCACCATGGCTATTTCGGGTAGGGGCTGCCGGAGAGGATGGCGAAGGCGCGATAGAGCTGCTCGGCAAGCATGGCGCGTGCAAGTTCGTGCGAGAACGTCATGGCGCTGAGAGAGATTTTTTGCGCAACGCGTTCGCGGAGAGAGCCGGGGAAACCGTCGGCGTCACCGCAGACGAAAATAAGTTCGCGCGTTCCGCGGTCGCGAAGCTCGCCGAGCCACTTCGCAAAAGCGTTCGAGTCGAGATTTTTCCCGAGCGCATCCAGCAGGACTGCGGTGGCGGCGCGGTCGGCATCAAGCTTCTTGAGAGCGGCTTCGCCGTCGCGAACTTCTGTGACCTCGACGGCCGAGTGGCGGCCGATGCGCTTCACGTAATCGTCGATCACCGCACGCAATTCCGCGCGGCGCGTTTTGCCGAGCATGAGCAAGCGGATTTTCACTTCAAACCGTATTTTTTGCGTTTTTCGAGCAGGGTTTTGCGGCTGATGCCGAGGGCTTCGGCGGCGCGGCTGATGCGGTAGTGCGTCGCCTCGAGCGTGGCGGCTATGACTTCGCGCTCGACCTCTTCGAGGGAGCGCAAGCCGGCGGTGGAACCGGCGGCTCCGGAGGCGGCGGCGCGAATGTTGTCGGGAAAATCGCCGGGTTCGAGCGTGTCGCTCCGAGAAAAAACGACGGCGCGTTCGAGGGCGTTACGAAGTTCGCGAACGTTGCCGGGCCACGCGTAGGTTGCGAGCATGCGGCGCGAAGCCTCGCTCAAGCGCGAGCCGGGGTGGCCGTGGATGGAACGCAAGGTCGATAGTAAATGATCGGCGAGAGGGAGTATGTCCGCGCGGCGCTCGCGCAACGGCGGCACGCTAAGGGCGAGAACGTTCAACCGGAAATATAGATCTTCGCGAAAGTGGCCATTGGCGACGGCCGCTGTTAGATCGACGTTGGTCAAGGCCACGATTCGCGCTTCAATGCGAATGGTCTCCGTACCGCCGAGCCGCTCGAAGACGCGCTCCTGCAAGACGCGAAGCAGTTTGCCCTGCGCGCCTGGCGTGAGGGCCGCGACTTCGTCAAGAACGATGGAGCCTGTTCCGCCCAGCTCCAGGCGGCCCAGCTTGCGCTCAACGGCGCCTGTGAACGCGCCCAATTCGTGGCCGAAGAGTTCGCTTTCCACCAAATTTGGCGGGAGGCTTGCGCAATCAATTTTCAAGAAAGGCGCGTCGCGGCGAGGACCAAGTTCATGGATAAGGCGGGCGAGATGATCCTTGCCAGTGCCGCTTTCGCCGCTGATAAGAAGCGTAGTCGCGGCGGTGGCGACTTTCTGCGCGAGCTCGAGAAGCCGCAGCGATGCGGGATCTTCCCCGATCCACGGCAATCGCTCCGTGCTCATTTGGAATAAGCTTCGCCAGCGGTTTGCGGCTCACCGAGGGTATGGTTGCGAGCGGCTACACCAGGCTCATCGGGAATCTCGAGCTTGGGCGAAGAGCGCCAGAGGCGTTCGAGATCGTAATAGCGCCGGGCTTGCTCGCTGAAAACATGCACGATGAAACCGCCAAAATCGATCAGCGCCCATTCCGCAGAGCTATAGCCCTCGCGGTGCTTCGGCGAGCGCTGAAGATGCTTTTCGAGGCGGTCTTCGATTTCGCTGCAGATGGCCTGCACCTGCGGCGTGCTGAACCCCGTACAGATCACGAAGTAGTCCGTGAAGGCCCCGACGCCACTGAGGTCAAGAACAGTAATCCCCGCGGCTTTTTTCTCTTGCGCCGCTTCTACAGCCAGGCGGACGCCTTGTGGTAGAGAGTCGAATTTCACCGGTATAAGCCTTGTTTAAGAATGTATTCCTCGACGCGCACGGAGACAAGCCCATGAATGGACTGGCCGCGGTTGGCGCGCCGGCGGATTTCGGTGGCGGAAACATCCATGGACACAGATTCCAGGAGATAGACGCTGGTGGTTCGCAGATGCGCGACCACTTGAGACGGCGGCGTTTCCGCATCTTTCTTAAGGTCGCGGCGCGCGATTAAGTCCGGCGGAATGACCAGCCGCAAGGCTTCGGCGCGAATGCCGGGACGATTGGCGACGATGAAATCGCAAAGGCCGAGAAGCGTCTCGTATTCCTTCCAAACGGGAATGTCGAGAAAAGCGTCAGCGCCGATGATGAAAAAGATGCGATCGCCATGGTGATTGTAGGAGTGGCGGAAGTAGCGCACCGTGTCCACGGAATAGTGAAGCTGCGTGCCGCTGAAATCTTCGCCGGCCTCGGCAAGCGAAGGAACGAAGTGCGGATGTTCGGCGCAGGCGAGGGAGAGCATGGCGAAACGGTGCGGGAATGGGGCCAGGTGCTGTTTGAGTTTGTGCGGCGGGCGGCTCGCGGGAATGAAATGGATTTCGTCGAAATTGAATCGGCGGTCGGCGGCGCGAGCGACGGCGAGGTGGCCATTGTGAATCGGATCGAAGGAGCCGCCGAACAGCGCGATGCGACGCGGATGATGCTTTGCGGCGGTGCGATGCGCCTGCGCTGTGGTCAATGCGCCTCCGAGGAAGAAGCTAAAGTTAATTTTCTCACGAATTCTTGATTGGCGCAGGAAGGGAATCACGCCCTGGCGCGATCTCGTCAATTTCTCCCGAGGCAGGGGGCAGGTCCAATGTGGTTTCGTGCGCTGGGCGCGGAATTTTGTCGAGAGCGTCGGCGATGGCGCGGACCAGATCTTTCACGCCGTCACCGGCAACGGCGGAAATCGAATGGAATTCGAGGTTGCGTTGCTTGCAGAAAGCCTGAAGCTCTTCAAGGCGCGTGCGGTCAGTGGTGGCGTCCAGCTTAGTGGCAACGACGATCATCGGTTTTTCGACGAGGGATGGACTAAAGGCTTCCAGCTCTCCGTTGATCACTTGAAACGAGTGGACCGGATCATCGGCGTTGGAGTCGCTGGTGTCGATTAGATGGACGAGGAGGCGGGTGCGTTCGACGTGACGGAGAAAACGGATGCCGAGGCCGGCGCCAAGATGCGCGCCCTCGATAAGGCCAGGCAAATCGGCGACGACAAACGTGCGGCCGAGTTCCGTGCCGTGCCCGCCCGTGCCGCCATCGGCATTGACGACGCCGAGATTTGGCTCGAGGGTGGTGAACGGATAGTTAGCGATTTTGGGGCGAGCCGCAGAGATGACCGAGATGAGCGTGGATTTGCCCGCATTCGGGAAGCCGACGAGTCCAACATCGGCGAGCAGCTTCAGCTCGAGGCGAAGATGCCGCTCCTCGCCGGGAAAACCATCTTCATGTTCGCGAGGGGCTTGATGCCAGGGCTTCGCAAAATGTTGATTGCCGCGGCCGCCGCGCCCGCCTTGGGCGATCAGCACGCGTTGTCCAGGAACGGCGAGGTCAGCAATGGTTTCGCCCGATTGTTGGTCGTAGGCGAGCGTGCCGACGGGAACGAGCAGGATCATGTCCGCGCCGGAATGGCCGCTGCAATTCGAGCCTTCGCCGTGCCGGCCGCGGTCTGCTTTGAATTCGCGATTGTAGCGGTAGCGAAGAAGGGTGTTGTCGTTGGGATTCGCTTCGAGATAAATGCTGCCGCCGTGCCCGCCGTCGCCGCCAGAGGGACCGCCGCGGGGAACGAATTTCTCGCGGCGAAACGCGACGCAGCCGTTGCCGCCATTGCCAGCCTTCACAAGAATTTTTGCTTCGTCAACAAACACGACAATCACACTCCAGGAAAGGTGACCGCTAGGCGGCCATCCTTAAAAACGATAGCATAAGCGAACGATCGATACTGCATTTGGCCAAATTCCAGCGTTGCTGTAGCGCAGGCACAAAGTGACTCGTGACTGGTGACTCGTGCAAACCCCGCCAAAGAAAAAATGTAATGATTCCCATGTTCATCAATTTCGAGTCTCCGGACAATCAGGGTTGAGCCCGAGAAAACAATGTCTGCCATAAGAAGAGGGATGAAGCGATTGCTGCTGCTCCTTGTGATCACCATTGCCGCGCTTGGTGTGGGCCTATATGTTCTCTACTTCCGGCGAACGCCCCTCCCGGTTGTTGCGCCGCATGCGCGTGTCCAGCGTGCGATCTCGTCGCTGCCCGGGCTCTCCGCCTGCTGGCTTGAGACTGGAAAAACGTTCAGCAAGTTCTCCTTCGGCTCGACGGCTGGAAGCATTCTGGTGCGTCACCCTGCGGGCGATTTGCTGATCGATACGGGCAATTCGAGCCACTTCGATGAAGAGATACGCGGCTATCCTTTAGGAACCTGGTTGAAGCTCAAGTTTTTTGCCGGACAGTTGAAGCCTGATGTTGCACTCCCGGAATTGCTGCGTCGGGTGAAAGAAGACCCAAAGAATTTGCGTTGGGTGATTCTTTCTCACGCGCATTTGGATCATTCCGGAGGGCTGATGGACTTGCCCCCCGTGCCTGTGCTTCTCTCGCAGGAAGAATTGCAATTCGCGGCTGACCCGAGTGTGCAAGCAAAGGGTTACGTCATTGCGGCCCACGTGAAAAAATTCCCTGCGCCCGGCGCGGCGACTCTGCGCTTTGACCCACAGCCATACGAAACTTTCGACGAGAGCGCCGACCTTTATCGCGACGGCTCGGTGGTCGTCGTACCGCTGCGCGGACATACGCCGGGCAGTGTGGGCATCTTCGTCAATCTGGCCCACAATCTGCGCCTGTTTTACGTTGGCGATGCGGTGGATGACGAGCGCGGCTTTCAGGACCGCGTCGCGAAATCGCTAGTCCTGCGGGACAGCGACAACGATGAAGCGCTTGCGAATCAAATCGTCGCCCGGCTGAACGATCTACATCAAAAACTGCCGGAGTTGGCGATCATTCCCGCGCACGGACGGAGCGCGTACAAGAAATTCTTTCCGGGCGGTCCGCTTAGCTGCGTCTCCGCGGAGTGAACAAGCCAGGAAGAAAAATGCCGTCCGTTAGAAACCGGACGGCACAAGAAACTAACCGGACGGAAAATTCACCGAGGATCGCGAACGATCAGTTAGCTGCGGACTCGGTTTGACCGGCGGGCTGGACGCTGATGAAGCGGCCGTGGCGTCCCCGGTCGGTGAACTTCACGACGCCGGTGACGAGAGCGAAGAGCGTGTCGTCCTTGCCCTGGCCGACGTTTTCGCCGGCCTGGTGGCGCGTGCCGCGCTGGCGCACGAGAATCGTGCCTGCGTTGACGAGTTGGCCGCCGAAGCGCTTTACGCCCAGCCTTTGTCCGTGAGAATCGCGGCCGTTTGTAGAGGAGCCGCCGCCTTTCTTATGTGCCATGACGAATTTCCTTTTTTCCTGAAGACTTTTTTCTCTGAAAACCAAAGGAAGAGAAACCCTTGGCTTGAAAGAGACTACAGCTTAATTTCGCCAACCTCGACCGACGTGAAATTCTGACGGTGGCCGCGAGAAATCTTGTATTGATTGCCCTTCTTGAACTTGAGCACGGTGATTTTCTTGGCGCGGCCCTGCGCGACGATCTTTCCGCTCACGCTGGCTTTGGAAGCATCGTCGCCCAAGAGGATCTTCTTTTCCTCGGTATGGACTGCGAGAACCTTGCCAAACGTCACTTTTTCACCGACTTCGCCCGTGACGCGCTCGATGCGAATGGTGTCGCCCGGTGCGACACGATACTGCTTTCCCCCGGTCTGAATAACGGCGTACATCTGCCCTCCAAGCTGTAAAGACAAACGTCAATTATATGGGTGAAGCGGTCGTGTGGTCAACGAAGGAACGCGTCCATCACGAGGTTTGTGCGCGAGCAGGTGGAAAGACCAAGTGCCGGTGGGCAGGCATGATGGGGCATTGCTTGCGTGTCAGCCAACTCGGTCATGGAGAGACATGGCTTGGATCATGTCTAGTTAACAATAATGACCCCTCCCCCCATGTTTTTTGTAAATATTGATTCTAAAGAGTTTAGCTAAATGCTAAGTCGTTTAGAATCAACACTTGCGGATGATCTTGTAGCTGTTGATTCTAAAAAACTTAAGATTGCACCAAGAATTTGCAAAATGCGCTGCGCGGCGTTGGGGAGGCGCGCAAATGGGCGGTCGCCATCGGCCTAAAAAGCAAAAAACGCCAGCAGGGATGCTGGCGCTACGAGAGCAAGGTGCAAAGTTACTCAGAAAGTATCATAAGCGAGAAGCAACTATTTGTCAAGGGAAAAACAGAGAAGGCTGCCAGGGGGCGTTTGTAGGGGTAGCCTTCGCGGCGGCCTGATCGAGGTGCCATTTTGGGAAACGAGCCAATGGTCAGCGGCAGAGGCTGCGAAAGCTGCGGGCGGATGGAGCGCAACTTTTGTTCAGTTTTGGAGTTTGACTATGTAGGTGCATCAGAATGAGTGAGACACCTGAGAGCACTTAGATCCGAGGCGGTTTGGACGTGTAGTTTGGATCTAGCGAGGACAGGACAATGCGTTATCTAAAGTATCTTGCGTTACTGGCAATTTGCGTTCTTCCGGCTGCGGCGCCTTCCCAGGCGCAAGTTCGTGTTGGTATTGGGGTTGGACCCGTGTACGGGGGCTACGTGGCGCCGGTTTGCGCCTATGGGTATTACTCGTATTACCCCTATGATTGCGCGCCCTACGGTTTCTATGGACCAGACTGGTTCGTAGGCGGCGTGTTTATTGGGGCAGGACCCTGGTTCCACGGGTATTACGGCCGTGGTGGTTATTGGGGCCGCGGATGGGGCCGTGAAGGCTGGGGTCGCGGAGGTTTCGGACGCGGCTTTGACGGACGCGGCGGTTTCAATCGCGGACGTGGTTTTGATGGACGAAATGGCTTTGCCGGACGCGGCGGCTTCGCGCGCGGTTCCGTTGGCGGTGGATTCCACGGTAATAGCGGTGGTGGGTTCCATGGCGGCGGTGGACGCGGCAGCTTCAGCAGTGGACGCGGTAGCTTTAGCGGCGGCGGTGGATTCCACGGCGGCGGTGGTGGCCATGGTGGCGGCCACAGGTAATTGAACGTAGATTCTCCACGAGAGAAATGGAACGGCTGGCAGCGGGTGCTGCCAGCCGTTTTTGTTTGGGCGCATCGGTCGATCGCGGGGGACTGTCACGTTTAGCCTGCACAAGGCGGCGAGCGCGGTTTGTTGTCCAGGGGCGTTGAGCCGGAAAATTCTTTGACGTAATGTACAGTGCGTGAGACTCATCGCAAGAACATCCAACCGGCGCGAATACTCATGCTCTTGCGCGGAGAGGCAAAACTAGGTGCCAACGGTCGAGCTGGCTCATTCTCCGCACGCAGGTGATCTCAGTCCCGTAACAATTTACTACCGCGAGTTTGGGAGCGGGCAGCCTTTGGTTTTTCTGCATGGGGGCTGGGGCTACGGGGTCTATCCATTCGACCGGCAGATTGAGGCGTTGAAGAGCGAGTTCCGAATACTGATCCCCGACCGCTCCGGGTACGGGCACTCGACGCGAGTTGTCGGGAGAGATGCCATTCGATTTTCACCGTCGAGCGGCGGCGGAAACAATCCAATTTCTGGATGCACTAGGAATTGAGCGGGCGGTCCTCTGGGGTCACAGCGACGGAGCAGTGATTGCGGCGATGCTAGGGCTGGAGGCACCGAAGCGGTGCGAGGGTCTGATCCTAGAGGCTTTCCATTTTCTTCGGAGAAAGCCGGGGTCGCGTTTCTTTTTCGAGCGATTTGCGGCGCGTCCGGAAGAGCTGGGGGAGGAAACGAAAAACCTGCTCAGGCAAGACCACGGGGAGACGCAGTGGCCAGCCGTGTTACGCAGGAATTGCGGCGCCTGGTTTCGGCTGGCTGATCTGGTACAGCGGCCAGATGAGGATTTGTACAGCGGCCGCCTTGGCGAGTTAAAGGTGCCTACTCTGTTTTTGCACGGAAGCCTTGATCCGCGAACCGAGCCGGGGGAAATGGAACTCGTTGGCAGAGTACTGCCCCATGCGACGATGAGATTCGTCGGAAACGGAAAGCATAGTCCGCACAGCGAAGAAGCGGCGTTTGAAGAGTGCAACGCGATGGCGAGGGAGTTCCTACAAAACCAAGCCTAAGCGCGCTGGTCAGTTTTGCGCGAAGTTCAAAAATCGAACCGGTAGCCGAGAATCATCTTGGCGATCAAATGATCCGTCGAGCCCGTGAGACCGACGCCGAGGCCGAAATTCACTTCCCACTTTGGCGATAAATTCAGATCGATGGCAGGAAAAATCTGGTGCTGCTGCTGGCTGATGGGAGAAAAGTCCGTGGCAGGTCCAACGGAGCCGTAGTATTCGATTCCACCCGTAATCTTCTTCGTAAAGTCGTAACTGATTTTGACGTTAGGGGAAAAGATGAAACCCTGATTGACGGTTGGACCGTGCAAGGATTTGTCGAACGTGGGATTGAAATCGAGATACCACCGGCCGATTTGCTTGTCGATGATGGGGCGCATCTCCCAGGTCCAGGTATCAACGGAGAATTGGCGGCGCTGGTAGCCGATTTCATTGGAGAGGCTGAGGCCGACGGGCCAATTCCATTTCTTGGGGATGTGGAAACGCGGGCGAATGTGGTCGCCGACCCACTGGATGCCCTGGCCGCTTCGGGCCGATGTAAAGATGTAGAAGCCGGTCTCGAACCAGTCCGTGAAACCGTGGGTGATTTCGATGGTTTCGTGTACGGCGTGATTGGTGGGGTAGAGGCCGTCGACCATGGTCTTGCTGCCGTCGATGGTGAAATTGCTATGGAGTTCGACCATGGTGTGGCCGGGCTCGACTTGATCGTAGCTGTAGACCTGGATTTCGTAGTTGTCTTGCGCGCGGATAGGGATGGCAGCCGCAAGCAGCCAACCGCAGCCTAGCAGAACATTTCGAAACAGGAATTTGGAGTCCACCGTGAATTCCTTTGGAAAAATTGCAAAACGAGATTAACGCGATTTGTTTGATGCTGCAAAGCGGATTGGGAGCATGCAAATTTTCCTCAGATATCCGCAGCGCAACCGATTGCTTACGAATCGTTCATGTGCTAGAAACATAGGCAATCGATGATGCTAGGGTGATGTTCTTGCAACGAGATTGTACTGAGGAAGCCGGCCACACAACCTAGCAGAGAAACCCCTCTGTAACGGCGATTGCTTCTATCAGTTGGTGCCCTTGTTGCTGACGTTGTGAATTCTCAAGGAGGCTCCTCCATGAAGAGGACTAGAGGTGGGGTTATTGTTGTGGGGTTGGTTTTTGCGCTATTTGTGTGTCTGATGACGACACCTGTAGCGGGCGCGCAGTCCACGACGGACGGCGCAATTGGCGGGACGGTAACGGATCAGTCCGGCGCGGTGGTGCCGAACGCGAACGTCAGTACAACCAATCTCGGCACAGCCGCGACATCCAGCGGCACGACGGACGCAAGTGGCCGGTACCAAATCATCCATCTTCAGCCGGGATTTTATTCGCTGGAGGTTTCTGCGAACGGATTAGCGGCTTTCAAGGCAACGAGGATCACCGTAGAGGTTGGCCGAACCACGACAATTGACGCCAGACTTAATGTCGCGACGGCGAGCGAGACCGTGGTGGCCACAGCCGAAGCTCCAGTGATCATAGCCGATCGCGCGGACTTCTCGACCAACATCAACCAGACCACGATTGAGAATTTGCCCATGAATGGGCGGCGGTGGTCGTTCTTCGCGCTGGGTACGCCGGGGGCGACACCGGACGGTGGGTTCGGGCTGGTGAGTTTCCGTGGAATTTCGGGCTTGCTGAACAACAACACGGTGGATGGCGCGGATAACAATCAGGCGTTCTTCAGTGAGGAGCGCGGCCGAACGCGCATCAGTTACTCGACAAGCGAGGCAAGCATCCAGGAATTCCAGGTGAATACATCCAACTATTCGTCCGAGTACGGACGGGCGGCGGGCGGCGTCGTCAACGCGGTGACCAAGAGCGGAACGAATCAAATCCACGGACAGGCTTTCTGGTTTGACCGAAGCAGCGATTGGGGGGCTATCAATCCGTTTCAGAAACACCTCGTCAACGGCGTTCTAGTGCCTTTTCTGCCGGAAAACAAGCGCCATCAGTTTGGGGGAGGAATTGGCGGGGCGATTATGAAGGACAAGCTCTTCTGGTTCTTCAGTGCCGACCAGCAACTCCAGCCATTCCCGGCCGTGGCCAACTCGGGAGCACCTGGCGCGATCTTTGCTCCGCTTAGCGCGGCGGAAACCACTACGCTCACGACGCGCGGCGTTTTGCCGGGAAATGCTACTGCGGTAGCGGCTGCCTTGGCATTGCAGACGAGTCTGACCGGCACCGTTGGCCGAAGGGGAGATCAGCTGATTTTGCTGCCAAAGATTGATTGGAATGTTACTTCCAAACACCACGCGTCGTTCACATATAACCGCCTGCGTTGGAATTCACCGGAAGGGATCCAGACGGCGGCGGTAGTCAACCGAGGAATCGAGAGCTTCGGCAATGACTATGTGAAAGAAGATTGGGGAATTGCCCGGCTGATCTCCAGTGTCAGCTCGACCATGACCAATGAACTCCGCTATCAATACGGCCGGGACTTTGAGTTTGAAAACGGTCAGAATCCCATCACGGGCGAGCCGGTTTCGTCACTAGGCTTCTCGCCGCAAATTACGATCAACGGCGTCGGGAATTGGGTTTTCGGTATGCCAAACTTTCTCAACAGGCCTGCCTTTCCAGACGAGAGACGAAATCAGGTCGCGGATACTTTTGCGTGGAGCCATGGAACGCATCTGATCAAGTTTGGGTTTGACGTCAATCATGTCCACGACACCGAGGTTAATCTTTTTAGCGGGTTTGGCGCGTACTCCTACAGCACGCGTGTGGATTGGATCAGCGATTATGTTGCAAACGCCACGTCACACGCTCCTTTTTGCGCAGCCGGGGTGAACGCAGTGCCGTGCTATACGAGCTTTACTCAGGGGTTAGGGACGCCCGGATTTAGTTTCGACACGAATGATCTGGCGTTCTTTGTCCAGGATGATTGGCGAATCCGCCCACGATTGACTCTAAGCCTGGGTCTGCGCTGGGATACGGAGCTACTGCCGTCTCCCCAGATTCCCAATCCAGCGTTTTCTCTGACGAGCTCCTTCCCCAACGATCGGAAGGACTTTGGCCCGCGTGTGGGCGCCGCCTGGGATATCACCGGCAACAGCAAAACGATACTGCGCGGCGGCTACGGGATCTTCTACGGTCGAATCATCAACTCGACTATCTTCAACGCTATCGCTAATACTGGTCTGCCGGCTGGGCAAAACACGACCAACATCCTGCCATCCGCGACATCACCTCGGTATCCCAATGTACTTGCTCCTGGTGCGGCGCCGCCGGGGCTAAACATTATCCAGTTTGCAGCCGATAGCAAGCTTCCGATGGTCCATGAATTCGATCTGGAAGTGGAGCGCGAAATCGCCAAGAATACCGTCGTCTCCGTCTCTTATGTCGGCAGCCTTGGCCGCCGCCTACCGCGTTTCGTGGACACCAATCTGGCCGCCCCGACATTGACCACCACCTACACGGTCGTCGGAGGTCCTTTCGACGGACAAAAGGTGGCCGTTCCCTTCTTCGGAGTGCCCAACACCTTAACCGGCACGAGGCGCCCGAATAACACGGTCCAGGCTCTCACGGATATCTCCTATTCAGTGAATTCCAACTATAATGCTCTCGTGGTCGCTTTGAATCGCCGCTTCTACCAGAGCTTTCAAATTCAATCCTCGTTCACCTGGTCCCGCGCCAATGATTTCGGCCAGGCGTCGCAGACGTTCACGGCGACCAATAACGTGTTGAACCCGTTCGATCTGGCAGGCGAATATAGCCGCTCGAATTTCGACATTCGCGACCGATTCTCGTTCGCGGCCATTTGGAGCCCAAACTATTACCATGGCGGCAGTAAGTGGATGGGATATCTAGCCAATGGGTTTACAATCTCACCCCTTGTCGGCGCTTCCTCGGGTGCTCCGCTAACCCCAACCGTCTCAGGCAGCGCACCCTCGCAAACAATCGCTGGCGTGACCTATGTTGCCCCGCCAGGGAGCATCTGGGTCGCTTGTCGACGGCGGCTCGACCCGCGTGCCATTCCTTGGAGCGAACTCGTTTCAGATGCCCCGGACAGTCAACGTGGACCTACGAATCGCGAAGGAGTTTAAGATCTGGGAGTCCTGGAAGCTGACGCTAAGCGGAGATGCATTCAATCTCTTCAATCACGTGAACGTCACCGGGCGTCAACGCGACAAATGTTCTCGATCACAGCGCCAACGACGGCAACGACCGTTCACTGGGTGGCTTGCAGCGCGAGCTGCTCCCTGTCTTCGTGTTCCAGGATCCCGCGATAACGGGAAACCCTTCGACGAGCCTATTCCAGAGCACAACGGCTTCCAGCAACATCCTGAGTGCGCAGCGGCAAATCCAGGTTGGTATCCGGCTGGATTTCTAAGGCACCACACTTCATAACTTACGACTTCAGCGGGCGCCTCGGTTGACTGGGGCGCCCGTTTTGATTTTCAGGAAGTCTCAAACGGAAAATTCGCGCGTCGTCCCAAGCTAGGCGTGGGGGTGGGACTTGTCGTAGATGTCCATGAGCTGGCGGATGGAGGCGTGGGTGTACTTTTGCGTGGTGGAGAGGGACTGGTGGCCGAGGAGCTCTTGAATGGCGCGGAGGTCGGCGCCGTCGGCGAGAAGATGCGTCGCAAAGGCGTGGCGGAGAGAGTGCGGGTGCAGGTCCCAGTTCACGTTGACGAGGCGGACGTATTTCTTGACGATGCGGCCGACGGAGCGTTGCGTGAGGCGGCGGCCTGCGTAATTGAGGAACACGGCCTCGGTGTGAGGGGCGTCGCGGTGACGGCCGCGGGTGCTCGAGGCTTGCAATGACAACTGATCCCGGAGAGGCCAATACTTTTCGAGCGCTTCCTGCGCTTTGGTACCGTAGGGGACGATACGTTCCTTGTCGCCCTTGCCACGCACGCGCAGCATGCGCTCTTTTTGTTCGATGTCGGTGTAATTGAGGCCGGTGAGTTCGCTGACGCGAAGTCCCGCGGCGTAGAGCAATTCGAGCAAAGCGCGGTCGCGCCGCAGCAGCAGGCCTTCGTTTTGAAGCTTAGCGAGCCTGCCTGAAGAAATCTTTGCCGTGGGCCGCGGGCGTTTTTTGGAAATTTCGCCGCCGATACCGGGAGACGGCCCCATCTCAGCGAGCTGATTCAGAAAGCCGTTCATCTCCTCGGCGGAGAGCACGGAAGGAATGCGTTTGGGCAATTTTGGAGTTGGGACGAGCCGCGCGGGATTTTCGTTCAGGCGACCTTCACGCACGCAATACTTGAAAAAGGAGCGAAGCGCCGCAAGTTTGCGAGCGACGGAGCTTTTCTGCAGACCCTGGTCGTGCAAGTAGCCGACGAATTCGCGGATGGTGTTGTGCGTGATGGCGCTTAGAGCGGGCGGCTCCAAACCGGGCGGCGAGAGAAACGTTACGAATTGCTGAAGATCCTTGCCGTAGTTCGAGATGGTGTGGGGCGAAGAATTCTTCACTGCGCGGAGATATTCGAAGTATTTTCCGATGGCCGTTTTCATTTTGTGCCGTGGACTCCGCCGAGTTTCATTTCTCAAGTATAGGACAGCATCCGGCGAGGAGGGTGTGCAATCGACGAATCGGCCATCAAAAGAGCGAGGCTGAGAACAGTTCGTCTGTTTACCTGTCGCTCACCTACCTCTCGTTTCGTTATCTGCTGAACATACGACAGTGGTATCCTCCTTCCATTCAGCTGAGCTCCAGTTGGCAGACTCTCTCGCCTCGGGTGGGAAGGATTCGCGATTTAAACCCGCGACGGACGAGAAAATCGGGAGGATTGGATGCGATTCAGGAGTTTGGCAGGCAGCGCTGTTCTTGCACTCTGTTTCGTCGGAACTCTCTTGGCACAAGAACCCCAACAGCTACGTCCCGATTCCAGTAAGCCTCCTGCGGCCGTCGCTGCCGCTCCTGCAGAAAAATTTGTTCTCAAGGAAGGCGCGGACGTAAGTCTGAAATTCGCACAGGACTTGAGCTCGAAAACCGCGAACGATGACGATCCCGTCAGTCTTGTGCTCGATGAAGACGTCAAAATTGGTGACGTGGTGCTTGTGAAAGCCGGAGCGAAAGCGGTGGGAACCATCACTCATGCGAAGAAGGCCGGGATGATGGGTAAGGCCGGCGAACTGAACATGCGGTTGGACTACCTCATTGTGAATGATGGCCGGTTACGCTTGCGCGGGACCAAAGGGAAAGAAGGAGAAGGAAAAGTGGGCGCGACCGTCGCGCTGACTGTCTTGTTCGGGCCGATTGGATTGATTAAACACGGAAAGAACGTAGAGATTAAGCAAGGGACGCCGCTGCTTGTGTATACGGACGAAAATTACGAAGTTCCCGCTCCAAAGTAAGGCAAGCGCACCAATCGGAATTTCATTAAGCGATCCGGGAGTTTAACAAATAGCCGCGGAGAGAGTTATGGCTTAGCGCCGACGGGCGCGACTACTTCTTCCTGCTGAGCTTGCGGAGGAGGAGCTTCAGGAACCAGTTGTTCCCAATCGCAGCCCTCCTTTAAGCAGGCGTGAACCGTGCCAATCTTTGTCTTCTTCTCGACAATAAATGGCGCGCCGCACTTGGGGCATGGCTCGGCGATGGGCATGTGCGGGGATGTGAAGTCGCAATCGGGATAGCGCGAGCAGCCGTAGAAGATGCGCGGGCGGCCGCGGCCGCCTCTGCCGGCGCTGCCACGGCGGACGAATTCGCCTTCACTGCACTTGGGACACTTGATTCCCATAGTGATGGGGCGGGTGTACTTGCACTTGGGGTAGCCGGAACAACCGATAAACTCGCCAAAGCGGCCATGCTTTTTGACGAGGCCGTTGGCGCAGAGCGTGCACTTTTCGTCGAGCGGCTCGTCGGGCTGGTGCGCGATGCGAGTGCCCTGGACAAGGCGGCGCGTCGTCTTGCAATCGGGATAACCCTTGCAGGCGAGGAAAGTGCCGAAGCGGCCGCGCTTGATGGCCATCTCCTTGCCGCAATTGTCGCAATACTCGATTTTGGGCTCGCCGGTGTCCGCGGGAAGCTCGGGCGAGAGATCCTGGATGAAATCGCAATCGGGATAGCGCGAGCAGCCGAGGAAGAAACCGTGGCGGCTGATGCGTTCGAGCAATTCGCCCTGACCGCACTTTTCGCACTTCTTGCCGGTGGGGATGCCCGCTTTGTACGAAAGCATTTCATCGTCGGCGCGGTCGAGATCAACGATAAATTTTTCCCAAAACTCTTTAACAGCTTCGCGCCAGTGGAGTTTGCCTTCCTCGATCTCATCGAGTTCTTCTTCAAGACGGGCCGTGAAGGTGACGTCGAAAATATCTTCAAAACTTTTTACCAGGAGGACGCTGACGCGTTCGCCGAGCATGGTAGGGGAAAAGCGGCCCTGATCTTTCGTGACGTATTCGCGCTCGACGATCGTGGAGATGATCGAGGCATAGGTAGACGGCCGGCCGATGCCTTTTTCCTCGAGATCTTTTACGAGCGTTGCGTCGTTATAGCGCGGCGGCGGCTCGGTGAAATGCTGGTCGGGGCGAATCTTGTCGAGGCGCAGAGTTTGGCCTTCAGTGACTTGCGGCAGCGACTTGCCCTCGCCCTCGTCGTCCTTTTCGTCGTCATCGCGGTCGGCGTTGGAGGCAGGGAGCTGGTAAACGCGGAGGTAGCCGTCGAATTTCTGCACGGAACCGGTGGCACGGAACGTGTAGTCGCCCGCGCTGATGTCGATTGTGGTTTGGTCGAAAATGGCGGGCAGCATTTGCGAAGCGACGAAGCGCTGCCAAATTAATTGATAGAGCTTGAAGAGATCGTCATCCAAATATTTGCGCACGTCTTCCGGCGCACGCATGGCATCCGTGGGACGGACGGCTTCGTGGGCTTCCTGCGCATCTTTCTTGGACTTGTAATAATTTGGCTTTTCGGGAAGGTAGCTGGCGCCGAAACGGTCCGGGATCAGCTCGCGCACTTGCGCCAGCGCGTCGTTCGAGACGTGCACGGAATCAGTGCGCATGTAGGTGATGAGCGCGACGGAGCCTTCGTCACCAAGCTCGACGCCTTCGTAGAGTTTCTGCGCGAGAGACATGGTGCGCTTGGCCGTGAAGCGCAGGCGGTTATAGGCAGCCTGCTGCAATTTTGAAGTTGTGAAAGGCGGCGGCGGATTGCGCTTCTTTTCCTTTTGCGTGACGGTGGCGACCTGCCACTTGGCCTTGGTCACGGCAGAGACGACTTTGTCCGCGGCTTCCTGATTCTTGACCTCGATGTCTTCGCCTTTGTATTTGAAGAGCTTGGCTTCGAAGAGCGGAGGCTGGCCAGCATCGAGCAAGGCATGGATCGTCCAATACTCCTGCGGCACGAAGGCGCGGATTTCCTGCTCGCGTTCGACGATCAGGCGGAGAGCAACGGTCTGAACACGTCCCGCGGAAAGACCGCGGCGAACCTTATTCCAGAGAAGCGGAGAAATTTTGTAACCAACGATGCGGTCTAGAACGCGCCGGGCTTGCTGCGCGTCGACAAGATTCGTGTCGACTTTTCTGGGATGCTCGAAAGCAGCGCGAATTGCTTTGGGCGTAATTTCGTTGAAGGTGACACGGAAGATTTTCTTCGGGTCGATCGCCGGAATTTCTTTTTTAGGCTCGTCCTTGACCGGTTCCAGGGCTACTTCGGCTTTGGCGTCTTTTTTCTTGAAGCGCGGGGCGCTCGGCTCCTGCTCGGGGTATTTGGAAGGCTTGGCCAAAACCATGGCGAGGTGCGCGGAAATAGCTTCCCCTTCACGGTCGGGGTCGCCCGCCAGATAGACGGCGTCGGCGGCATTGGCAGCCTTGCGCAGATCGTTGATGATCTTGCCTTTGCCGGCGATGATTTGAAGCGTCGGCTCGAAAATCTTTTCATCATCCAGGGAGATCGGCGGGCGGACTGGCTTCTCCTTGACCTTTTTACTTCCCTTCTTCGCTCGCTTCTTCTTCTTTCCGGTGCCTTCTTCTTCGCCGGGCAGACGGATGCCGATCGTTTTCTTGGGCAAGTCCATGACGTGGCCAATGGAGGCCTTGACGAGATAATTCCGCCCCAAGTACTTATTAATTGTCTTCGCCTTTGCGGGCGACTCTACGATCACAAGCGAACGGGCCATCTTGTCTTTGTAACCCCGTAATGTTCTGCTGGAAGGGCTTACAGCGTGGCGTGTGTCCTTCTCGCTAACTTACACGTAGATGCTGGTATCAGCCTTTGGGATACTCTCAGCCCTTAGATGCAGGAACGCGGACAATTGATTCGCGCCGTATCTGCCATTAAATTAACACCTTACTGAATTGCTTCCCCGGCGCCTGCCGCACGATGCCTTTCATTTCCAGATCAAAAAGCGTAGCGAGAACTTCGGAAGAGTTCAAGCCAGATCGTTCCACGATGTCATCAATGTGTTTGGATTCCTCCACGCTGAGCAGTTCGTAGATCTTTTTTTCGGAGGGATTCAGGGAGGCCGCCAGGAGAAGATTCCTTTGCTCCGCCTCCGGCTTTTCGGCCTTTACCAACGCGGCGCGCACGGGTGTGGGTAGCTCCTCGATCACGTCCTCCGCGTTTGTGACCAGCTTCGCACCCTGCTTAATCAATTGATTCGGGGCAAAGCTGACCGGCTGGGTTACGTTTCCGGGCACGCCGAAGACTTCGCGGCCAAATTCCATAGCCAGCCGTGCTGTAATCAGCGAGCCGCTGTACTGTGCGCCTTCGACGACGATTACACCGAGCGGCATTCCGGCGACAATGCGGTTCCGGACCGGAAAATTCTCCGGTGCGGGATGAGTGCGCAAGGGAAATTCGCTGATGATGGCGCCGCGCTCCAAAACCTTTTCGTACAGCTTTTTATTCTCCTTGGGATAACAGACGTCGATTCCCGTGCCAAGGACTCCAATGGCTCTGCCGCCCACTGCCATGGCGCCTTGATGGCCGATGGCATCGATGCCGCGCGCCATGCCGCTCGCGATCACAAGCCCGCGTGCAGCCAGGTCGCGGCCGAGGCGTTCCGCCATCTGCGTGCCGTAGAGAGTCGGACGCCTGGTTCCCACGATGCTGAGGCATGGGAGATTCAAGACTTCTGCATCACCGCGAACGTAAAGCAAGACGGGCGGATCGTAAATTTGCAACAGTGTTTGTGGGTACTCGGGTTCCGTCCAGTTGACAAGGCGACAGCGGTCGATGTTGCCGGCAGCCTTCAATTCTTTTTCCGCGCGCTTGAAGGCTTCTTTATTGAAAACCGCTTGGGCCACCGGAGCAGGCAAGCGGCATCCTTCGAGTTCGGTTAACGGTGCGCGGAAAACGGCGTCGGGCGAACCGAATCGCTTCAGGAGGCGCGCAGACAGACGGGAGGCCAGGCCGGGCGTTAGCGCCAGCGCGAGCCAGGAGAGGGATGAGTCTAGCTCCATCGCGTGCCAAGCCTATGCGTAAGATAACTGTAATGTCAACTAATAATTGATATAAATGAAAACTTTTCGCAATCAGCCGGGCTGCGCGGCGTCTTCTCTTAGGACGGTATCCAGGGTTGCAACAAAAAGGTCTGCGTCGGGTTGCGAGAAAATCAGAGGAGGACGGAGTTTGATCACGTTATGGTGTGGGCCATCGGTGCCCGTGAGAATCCCGAGGTCGCGCAAGCGATTGACGATATAAGAAGCTTGCCTAGGAGCGGGTTCGCGAGTTTCGCGATCAAGGACAAAATCCAATCCCAGAAACAGTCCTGATCCGCGCACGTCGCCGAGCAGCGAGTGCTTTCCTTGCAGTGTGTTCAGTCTTGCCGTCAAGTGACAACCTACGCGCAGCGCGTTTTCCTGAAGATGCTTCTCTTCGAGGACTTCGAGAACGGCCAGACCGGCGGCGCACGCCACGGGATTGCCGCCAAAGGTGCTGAAGAATTCCATCCCATTGCTGAAGCTTGCGGCGATTTCTGGAGTGGTGACGACGGCCGCGAGGGGGAAGGAATTTCCGATTGGTTTTCCGAGCACCACGATGTCTGGAACGACGTCTTGCGTTTCGAATCCCCAGAAGTGCGTGCCGAGGCGACCGAAGCCCACTTGCACTTCATCGGCGATGCAGACGCCGCCTGCAGCGCGGACGTGCTTGTAAGTTTCCGCGAGATATCCAGAGGGAAAAACAATTTGACCCGCGACACTCGGTAGCGTTTCCGCAATGTAGGCTGCGATGCTGCGCCCTTCCGCGCGCATGCTCTCCAAAAGCTCCGCGACGTGCCGCGCGTATTTCGTACCTGCGCTGTCGTCTCCGCGCCGATAAGGACCGCGGTAATCGTCGGGAATGGGGGCCACGTGGACCCACGGCTTGCGGCCGCGGCCGCCAGGTCCATCAAATTTGTATGGGCTGATGTCTATCAGAGTGGTTGTGTGGCCGTGGTATGCATGTTCGAGGACGATCATGTCTTCACGGCCAGTGTGTGCGCGGGCCAGCCGCAGCGCCAGTTCGTTGGCTTCGCTGCCGGAGTTTACGAAATAGCAGACGCGCAGAGGATCGGGCAGCAGCCGAGTTAGGCGCTGGGCGTAGCGGATTACATTGTCGTGGAGGTAGCGCGTATTTGTGTTGAGGAGAGCGATCTGCTCTTGCACAGCCTGCACGACGCGGGGATGACTGTGGCCGACGAGAGGCACGTTGTTGTAGACATCGAGAAAGGCGCGGCCTGTGTCGTCGTAGAGGTATTGCATCCATCCGCGGACAATCTTCAGCGGCTGCTCATACGAAATGCTGAGATTTTTACCGAGCAAATCGCGGCGAGCGGAAAGAGTTTCCGTGAGAATTCGGCTCCGGCTGGGGGAAGCGTTCCGCTGGAATACCGAGCAGCAAGTTGGGATCGGGAGAGAGGGAGGTCCACACGCCGCGCTGCGATGCGTGAGCAACTCCGGGAAAATCGGAACCGCGCTCCAATAAATCAAGGATGATTTGAAAATGAAGGTGGGGCGCCCAGCCGCCATTTTCGTGGACGTCACCGATGTGGGCGAATTGCTGGCCGCGCGCGATGCGCTGCCCCACTGGAGTGCGCCAAAGGTTTCTCGGGAGAGGTGGCCGTAGAGCGTGAAAAATTCGAGGCCGTCACCCGATGTGTGACGAAGAATTACGACCGGCCCGTAATCGAGCGGCGCGGTATTGATCGCGACTGCGTGGACGATGCCGTCGAGCGGCGCGTGGATTGGCGTGCCAGGAGCGCCAAACAAATCTATGCCGAGATGAATGGTACGCCTCTCATCCGTGGGATTCGGGCTGGCCCCAAAAAGCGGCGAAGTGTAGAGCAGGCGCGCTTCGTTGTACTGCCCGACTCCAACGGAGGCATTGATGCTCTTCATCTTGCGGAAGATCGCCTCGCTGAGGTTGTCAGTCTCTGCGGTGCGAGGATCGGCGCCAAGAAATCGGCTGCCGACGCTCAAATCAAAGACAAGAGTCGGAGCTGTGCGCAAGTCCGGCTCGAGAATGGAAGCTGCGCTGCCCGCTTTGGACGCGAGATATCGCTGTACTCGTTCGCTCTGCGGCACTGCGGGCAAGCCGCAGGCATCGCGGAACGTGTAGTGAGCCAATCTCGGATGAATCGACGCCAGTTTCTCCAGAGCATCCCATGCAGAAGCTTCGCTGATCGTCACGTATGGGTCATCGGGAACCAGAGATTTACGATGCGCGGAATTTGTAACGCTAACCGCGAGGCGCATCCCAATGAGCGTGTAGAGAAGGCCTATCTCGGCTTCGCTGAGCGGAAAAACGTTGTGATAGCCGGCGACAACGGCACTCGCTGCGGGCAGTGGATCTTTCTCGCCAAGAATCGCGTACGCGGCTGCAATCGCGACCTCAGAAACGGTGAGACCGTGGTGCATATCCCCGAAATCGATCACGCTGACCACTTTTCGCGGTTGAGGCCAGGGCGCGCTGACCAAGACGTTGTAATCGTTGGCGTCGCCATAGATGACGCTGCGGCGCAGCGACAGAAGTCCCGGCACTACTTCTGATTCGTAGAGCGCAAGGAACTTTTCGACGAGCGCGCGCCGCGTCGAATCCCCGATGTGATGCAAATAATCTCGAATCCAGCCGGCGCGAGAGAGGTCCCACTTCAATTCCCGATGCGCGGCCGGATCGGAGAAATCCGCCAGCGCGGCATCCATTTCGCCGAGAAAATGGCCGAGACTGCAAAGCAAATCCGGGCTGTGAGGATTGACCTTGGCGAGAACTGTTCCAGGAACGTAGGTAAGCAGCCAGAGGAGGCGCTTCGTTCCGTCTGGGAGTGTCGCAACCGTGAACGCATCGCCGCCGGAAGTGGTACAGACGCGTGGAAGCGAAAGCTGGGGCGCACGCCTAGCCAAATGTTGCAGCGCGTGGCATTGCATCTCGACGAAGGAGTGTTCCCTCGCGGGATGCATGAATTTCAGAACGAACTCGCGTCCGTCGGCTGAGGTCAAATAGAAATTGTCGTCATACTCGCCGGGAAGAGACTTGGCGGCGACTTCGAGGTTGAAAATTTCGCGCGCCAATCGCGCGGCTTCCGATTCGGTGACCGGCTTGGCCACGCGCGCTTCGGGAATCATGCGCAGAATCTTATCCGCAAGGACTAGAGCGCGTCCATCCTTGCGGGATGCGCTGTGTGAACTACGGGTGACGTGCCGCGCAAAACTCCCGGTTGTGCTGGGAATGGAAAAGCCGGCGTTACATTTCCTCCCGCGATGACTGCACGGAAACAGGGCCGTTCACGGTGGAAAGTCGGATCATCGCCGGCGATCCACCAAATTCGATGCGGCGATTGTTGTCGTCCCATGTTTTCCGCGCGTTATCGCAGATGCTTGCCCGGCAGCTCATGGGCGAATAATTCCGCGATTCCACGCTGAAGCTGGACTGGTAGTCGGAAGGGACGGAAAGCGTGAGAGGACCGTTCTGCGCATCAGCGGTCAAGCCCGTTCCGCTCCAGGTCTTCCCCATCAGATTGATAGAGATCGGGCCGTTCTCGGTGTGGATGCGGACGTTCCCGCTGCTTCCGGTGATGGTGATAGGGCCGTTCGACGCCCTGACATCGGCGTCGCCAGAAAAATCACGCAAAGTGATAGGACCGTTCGTGGCGCGGGCGGTCAATCTGCCGTCCACGCTGTACAGTGAGAGCGGGCCGTTGGCGGTCTCCAGATCAATGACGGACGCTTTCGGCGCGCGAATGAGCAGATAGACGGTCCAATCGTTCTGATCGCCCGGTCCGTTGGTCGAAACCTCTCCACCCTGAACGGAAAGCGTTATTTGGGAGAGTATTCGCTCCGCGTCTCCATCATAGTTTGCGGCAGCCTTGCAAGCCGTCACCGAGTAGACGTCTTTATCCCAGCCCTGCACTTGAACTCCGCCATTCGTGTGCGGATGAACGCGAAGAGTGGGCGCATCGGCCTTCGTCACCGTGCGCTCTTCCGATTTCATGATGGCGTCTCGGTCATCGAAGCGAATGTGGAGGTCAGAGCAACCCGTTGCGGGCTCGTGATGGCGACCGGACAGGCTCACTGAGTGACGATGATCCCAATCAGACCAACCCAGCTCGGCGGGGCTGGCCGGGAACGCGGGAACGGCCGGCATTGCGGGCATAGCTGGCATGGACGGAACAGCTGGACTGGCTGGCATGGCGGGTGCCGCTGGGTAGGACGGAGCCTGAGGAGCCGACGGCATCGGAGGAATCGATGGCGCAGCTGGCACTTGCGCAGGTGGAGTTGGAGGTGTTGGAGTATCCTGAGCGCCAACTATGGCAACCAAGGTGCAGACTCCGCAGATCACGGTCACGGCCAGTAAAATAGGTCTAATGATCGATTTCATGAACAAACCCTCCCTGCTACATAGACGAACAAGACCCTCATCGGTTTGATGAATTCACAAACCAAACTTAGTCTGCGAGAAGACTCACGGGGTGCACAACCCTGCCTCCGCTCGCCTGCGCTGGCATCAGCCACTTCTATTTGATTTGAAAGGAGTTACGTTCTTGCAGATTGCGCCGGAAGGCTGACGAGCGTAGATTACCGGAGAAAGAATTCCAAACTGGAGATTCCGATGTGCAAATCAAGTTGCCTCTCAGGACGGAAGACAAGGTTGCCGTTTGAAACGCTAAACCAAAAAAAGCCAGCTGCAACGGCAGGACCGACACTGATTTTAGTGGTGGCTGCGCTTGCTTGGGGCGCTCAACCCGGCTGGGGTCAGACCTCACCGCCATTGCCGGATGGCAGCGGTAAGGAAACGGTCCAGAAGGCCTGCGGCTCATGCCACGCGCTGACCACGGTGACGAACGCCGGACACAACAAGCAGGAGTGGACGTCGGTCGTGAACATGATGGTGAACCAGGGCGCACCCGTGCCGAAAGACCAGATCGCGACGGTAACGGACTATCTTTCCAAGAATTTCCCCGAAAAGCCGGCGCCTGAAGCAGTAGTGATTCCGGGAAGCGTCGAGGTTTCCATCAAGGAGTGGCAAGTGCCAACGCCCGGGTCAAGGCCGCACGACCCGGCCTTCGCCCCGGACGGCTCCGTCTGGTACACGGGGCAGATGGCGAATGTGCTTGGTCGCTTCGATCCCGCGACGCAACAATTCAAGGAGTTTCCGTTGAAGACGCAATCGTCCGGCCCTCATGGACTTGTGCCGGATAAAGACGGAAACATCTGGTTCACGGCAAATTTCAAGGCGTACATCGGCAAGCTCGACCCCAAAACTGGCGATGTGACTGAATATCCGATGCCTGATCCCCAAGCCAAAGATCCACACACACTACTTTTTGCGCCGAACGGAAACATTTATTTTACCGTTCAAGGCGGGAACATGGTGGGAAGGCTAAATCCGAAGACCGGGGAAGTGAAGGTGGTCAGCTCACCGACGCCGAAGTCGAATCCGTATGGAATGGTGGTGACTTCGAAAGGCGTGCCCTTCTTCGTCGAGTTTGGGAGCAACAAGGTGGCCAGCCTTGATCCGGAAACGCTGGCGATTCACGAATATGCGTTGCCACATGTGGATTCGCGTCCACGGCGCGTAGCGATTACTCCAGACGATGTGATTTGGTATTCGGATTATTCGCGCGGCTACTTGGGGCGGCTGGATACAAACACAGGTAAAGTCACCGAGTGGGCTTCTCCTGGAGGGCCGCGGTCCAGGCCTTATGGCATCACGGCGGTGGGAGACATCATCTGGTACAGCGAGTCGAACACCAAGCCGAATACTGTCGTGCGATTTGATCCCAAGACGGAGAAATTCCAAACCTGGATCATCCCGTCCGGCGGAGGCGTTGTTCGAAACATGGTGCACACTCCTGATGGCAACTTGTGGCTCGCCTGCAGTGGCGTGAACGGGATCGCCTTCGTCGAAATAAAGAATTCGGCGAAGATGTCTTCGCTCAAATGACTGGCAGGATTGGTAACTTCGTCCTTCACTGAGAATCTCGTCTGACCATTACGGCTGCCAATCGCAATCCAGCGTGCCCATGCTTCCGATTGGCGGACCATCGGGCGGCTCAACGGGCGGCGTTAGATCGATGCGCTTGGGATCTTTCTCAAACAGCTCGATCCGGGTTACAGCAAATATGAGATGTGCGCGATCGGAGCCGACTTGTACTGCAGCCGGGGCGTTAAGCCAGTCCTTCAATTCGCGAAGTTTCAGCAAGGCCACGGCGCGAACCTCATCACTGGCATGGTCGTTGGCGGCAAGCGCCATAAGGTCGTACAAAACGACGTCGTCAACCACGCTCACGATTGCCCCGTGATACCCAGTCGGGTGCAGCGATTTCCAGGTCGCCCCGAGCGCCGCTTCAATGACTTCATCAAGACTCGGATTATCGGCGTTGCGCGCGTGGAACTCAACGATCCGCGCGGCGCGCTCCGGGTTGAACAGAAACTGGAGCGTGTGCTGGGCAGCGGATTCCGCTGGAGCGAGCGCGTCAAATGCGGGACTGGTGTGAATCTTGAAATCCTCGCGATTGCGAGCATATTCCGGCGGGCGAGGTGGGATGATTTTCAGAAGCGATTCCGGAAGTGCCAGCGTTTCTGGCTTGAGTGTGGCCAGCACGGCGACGAGCGCGCGGCGCTGTTCGGCGGGGGCTACGATTTGCGTGGGAACCTCTCCGTCACCGCGCAAAGCAAAGGTGTAGTCCATTCCTCCGACAAGCTTGCTGGCGGCTTCTACCTGGTAGCGATGGAACATGTAGATTGGCGCGAGAACGTCTTCGATGGTGGCAAGTGGCGCGCCCTCGCGAATATTGTTTTCACCAAAACGCCGGAGCGCCGCGGCGCGAACCTGCATGATGCGATTCAGCTCATCCACAGCATTCGATCCGCTATCCCAAAGATGCGCCACGCTGCTGGAAGAGCCTGGTGGGCGGGCATCCTGATCGGTGAGATAGCGAAGTCCGTGGCCGAAGGCATCGCTCAGGATCTTGTCGAGCGTGGCGTGTTCATCCGTGCCGGGCGCAAAGTCGCTATAACCCCATGTGATAGAAACCTTGTCCCAGGCGCCGATGCCAGTGGCGTAAGCGTCGGAAAGATCGGGGGTGCCATCGGCGGCAAACTTTACCAGTGGAGGCGGGTAATCCATCACAGATGATCGATTGACGGTGCTGGACGAGTAGTTGTGCATCAGTCCGAGCGTGTGGCCGACTTCATGGGCGGCAAGCTGGCGGAGCCGCGCAATAGCCATCTCCATCATTTTTGTTGAAACCGGTTTGCCTTTTTCGTAGGGAGCGAGCAGGCCTTCGGCAATCAAATAATCCTGCCGCACCCGAAGCGAGCCGAGCGACACGTGCCCCTTGATGATTTCGCCGGTACGCGGATCAATGACGGCCGCGCCGTAGGACCAGCCCCGGGTGGCACGATGTATCCACTGAATCACGTTGTACCTCAAATCCATCAGGTCGGCGCCTTCGGGCATCAGCTCGACGCGAAAAGCGTTCTTGTACCCGGCGGCTTCAAACGCCTGGTTCCACCAGCGCGCACCTTCGAGCAGCGCGGAGCGAATCGGCTCCGGAGCGCCGCGGTCGAGATAATAGATGATGGGCTGAACCGCCTCGCTCACGGCGGCTTTCGGATCTTTTTTCTCGAGGCGATGCCGGGCGGTGAAGCGTTTCACAATGGGTTCACTAACAGGGGTGGCGTAGTCCATGTAAGCGATCCCGAAAAAGCTGCTGCGTGGATCGTAAACGCGCGGCTTGTAGCCCGGCGGCGGAAGCTGCACGAAGGAGTGATGCTCGCGCACGGTAATGGATTCAGGCGAAGGGGTAACCTGACGCACCCACGGCCCGGGTTCATCGCCGGCAAAGGTCAGCGTGGCCTCGACTTCGGTATTCAAAGGAAAGTTTTTGGTCAGCGGAAGGTAGATTGCGCAGCGTGAGGGATCGAGCTTGTAGGAGCCTTGCTTCGTCCGCCGAAGTGTGGCGGGAATGCCGTGGGCGTCACGAAGGAAAAAATCTGTGGCGTCGACGAGCGCGTGGCCGTTTTCCTCCGCTGCCACCGTGAAACCCCAAAGCGCCGATTCCGCGAAAGAGTCGTGAACGGCGCGGCGCTCATCCGCGTCGTTGGTCACTGCGCGATACTCCAAATTTTCTTCCATCAGCAGGACCTTGGGGCCGCTGCGTTCGAACCGGACGATAGCCGTTCCGCCAAGTTGGCCGCGGTCAAGACCGATGTCATTCGAACCGACACCCGCTGGAAGGCCGCTCTGGTAAAGGAATTCCGTGCTCCACTTATCAATTTCGAGCCACAGCTTGCCTTGCTTGGCGTCCCAATAGAGATTGAAATAGCCGGGAAGCTTTTGCGCGCCCGCTGTCTTCTCGCCAATTGTTGGCGTCTGGGCCGCATCGGGACGACCGGCCGGACAAATCGAGGGCAGACACAGCAAACAAAGCACAAAGAAATGACGAGAAGCTTTCAGCATGTTCAGCGCCTCCGAAAAGAAGAAACGTTTTACAACAAAAGACGGCTGGCGCGGAGGAAAATTCTGTCTGCTATACTTGATTGAAATCGTGGGCATCTCAAACGTGCAAAAACTTCGCATATCGATCGTGCAGTACCTGAACACGGCGCCGCTGGTTTGGGGCTTCACGAACGGGCCGCTTTCCGGAAAATATGATTTGTCGTTCACCGTGCCGTCGCAATGCGCGGAAGCGCTTCGCAGCGGCGCGGCCGACATCGCCATCATTCCCGCAATCGAGTATCAGCGTATCCCTGGATTGGTTGTTCTGCCGGATTTGGCAATCGCCTCGCAGAATCGCGTGCGCAGCCTCTTGATTCTCGCGAAGAAACCGATCGAGCAGGTCGGCAGCTTTGCGCTTGACCGAAGTTCTCGCAGCACGCAAGCATTGACACGAATCCTGGCCGCCGAGCACTGGAAGATTAGTCCCAAGTTCTTTGAAGCCGAGCCCGACCTGCACGCGATGCTGGAGAACGCGGACGCGGCTCTGCTCATCGGTGATCCGGCGCTGCGAATTTCGATTGCTATCGAGAAGAAGAGCACAGTCAGCCCACAGGGACGCGCTGTGTGCCAGGCGGCCACGCTGGGAATCATGAGCGCCGAGATTTTCCATGTCTACGACGTAGTCGGAGAATGGCGCAAATTTTCGAGCCTTCCGGCCGTAATGGCCGTCTGGGCGGCAAGGCCGGAGGTTCTTACTCCGGAGGTGCTCGCTGATTTTGCAGCATCCCGCGACTTCGGGCTAACTCAGATTGCGACCATCTGTCTTGAAGCAGGGCACGAACTGGAGTTGCCACAGCTAGCGCTCGAATCCTACTTGCGCCACAACATTGACTTCTCTCTGGGTGAAGAAAATCGCCGGGGCCTCGAAAGATATTTTCACGAGGCCGCAAAACTGGGGCTGATCGCAAAAGACAAAAAGATTGCCTGGGCATCAGCCACGAAAGAAACAGTCCAAATCTCGGCAGAATAAGGACATGGGACGCCGTACTAGTGTGGCAGTTGCAATTAGAGTTTAAGCAGCGCATCCGCTAGAATGAGAACGAGACGAGGCGAAGCAATCACGTGGGAATGACAAAACAAGAAGCCGTGGACATGCTTCAATCCGACGACCTGGTGGGCGTGGGCATGGCGGCGCACCAGATGCGCATGAAAAAGAATGATCCGCGTGTCGTGACGTACCAGATCGACCGCAACATCAACTACACGAATTTCTGCACGGAGTATTGCTCCTTCTGCGCGTTTTACCGGCCATTAGGCGCAAAGGACGGCTACATCCTTTCCTTCGAAACCATCTACGAGAAAATCGAAGAGATGCTGGAGCTCGGGGGCACCGGAATTTTGCTGCAGGGCGGCCTGCATCCAGACCTGCAGATCGGTTATTACGAGAACTTGCTGCGCTCGCTCAAGGCGCGCTTCCCGCAAGTGCATCTGCACTGTTTTTCCGCACCAGAAATTTTGTGCATTGCGGAGGTAAGCGAACTAAGTGTCCGCGAAACCATCCAGCGCCTGATGGACGCTGGGCTGCAATCTATTCCAGGCGGCGGCGCGGAAATTCTCGACGACGAAATTCGCGGAAAAATCGCCCGCCTGAAGTGCACCAGCGACGATTGGGAGGAAGTCCATCGCGTTGCGCACGCGCTCGGCCTGCGCACCACCGCGACGATGATGTTCGGTTGCGGGGAAGAGCTCCGCCACCGCGTAAATCATCTCGAGCGGCTGCGCCGCATTCAGGAAGACACCGGCGGGTTCACGGCGTTTATTCCGTGGATGTTCGCTGCGGAAAATACGGCCCTCGGGAAAAAAGTGCAGGAAACGACGGCCGTAGATTATTTGAAAACTCTCGCCGTTAGCCGTCTCTACCTGGACAACATCGACCACATCCAATCGAGCTGGCTGACGCCCGGGATCAAGGTTTGCCAGGTTGGCTTGCAGTTCGGCGCCGACGACGTCGGCAGCATCCTCATTGAGGAAAACGTCGTTTTCGCGGCCGGTGTGAAAAACCGCACCAACGAAAACGAGCTCCGCCGAATCATTTCCGATGCGGGATTCGTACCAGCACAACGCGATACCCTCTATCGCTCTTACGCACTGAAATAATTCCAAACAAATCCGGGCGCTATTTTTGTGGAGCAGGGCGCTTTAAGGGGCGAAGCACGATCTGGACCTCGGTGCCATCGGGGAGATCGATATCTTCCAGCGGATAGAGTATCCCGCTGCGGAACCGCGCCTGAATCCATCGTGGCCCGGGTTTGGCGTCCGTAGCCGGAGCTTTTGCAGGGACACCGGCGGCGCTGGGGACGCCGGAGGTTTCATCGAGCGCTTCGTTGGCCAGGGCATCTGCCTCACGGTTCTGTTCGCGGTAGACGTGATCGATGCGGAACGATTGGAACCCCTGCGACATCTTTTTTGCGCGCTCAAAAAGTGGCCGAAGATCCTCGCTCTTCACCTTGTACTGCCCTTGCATCTGCTTGACCATCAACTCTGAATCGCTCTCGACGCGCAAGGCGCGAATGCCATGCGACTCCGCGTAATCGAGAGCCGCGATCAGCCCGTAGTATTCCGCAACATTGTTCGTCATTCGGCCGATGTACTTTTTCAACTTGGCGACAAGCTCGCCCTGTCCATCGCGAATGACGACGCCGTAGGAAGCTGGGCCGGGATTCCCACGCGCGGCACCATCGATATTGGCCCGATGAGCGGGAGCCTCGTTTTTTTGCTCCGCGGGCGACTCTGCAAAAAGAGCACCGGCAGCGCGAGGAGATTTTGGACGGGGTGGCATCAGGAATGGTTAGAGGCGGAGGATGCGGCGCGATCCGAACCGGTAGCAGGATCAGGCAGGGGAATCGGCTCTAATGTGTAAAGAATCAGACCGCACGACTCGCAGCGGTAGATCTCTTCATTGGGGTCTCGGCGAAGTTCTTGCAGGATGTGCGGCAGCACGCGCATGCCGCAGCCGCGGCACTGTCCATCGCGCGCTTCGGCAACCCCCGTGCCGTGATGACGCTTGGCAATGCGCGCATAGAGTTCGCGCACGTCCTCGGGAATCGGCGCGAACGCCCGCTCGCGTTCGGCAAGCAAGGATTCAAGCTGTTTCTTTTTCTCGGTCTGCAGAGCCTCGATCTCTTTTCTCTCTTTCGTGACCGCCGTTTCGTCTTCCTTCAGATTCGCTTCCGCGTGCTTGACGCGGCGTTCAGCCTCTTCGCCTGCCATCATCACTTCAAGCTGCGCGTCCTCGGCTTTCGCGACTTCCGCCTCGGCATTCGCAATCTCGTGCTGCAAGGCCTTGTACGCTTCGTTGGTTTTGACGGCGCCGCTCTGGTCGCGGTATTTCTTCGCGCGGTCTTTCCATTGCTGCACATCCAGTTCGAACTTCTTGCGTTCTTTCTGGCTGCTGACGAGGCCCTCTTTGGCGGCGGCAACTGCTGCGCGCGCGCCGCTAAGTTTGGCGTCCGCCTCGCGGATGCGTTTCGGAAATGCTTCAATTTCGGCGCGCACGGCGGCAATCAAGTGGTCCACACGCTGCAGCTCGATCAAGTGGGGAATAGCGGAATGCATGAGTCTGTAATACTAACACAGGCCGCGTCATGCTTCGCCTGCCAAGCCCCAAGGGGTTCTGGGGACAAGCAAGGATCCAGAGTTTCAGTAGAATGCCCTGGTTTTGGATGCAAGATAAGCTAAATTGCCAGTTCCAAGGAGGACGCGAAATGCCGCATGTTCAAATTACCTGGGTGGAAGGACGGACGCCGGAGATGAAACGCACAATCGCCGAGCGCGTCACTACGGTGCTGATCGAGGACGGACGCGCAAAACGCGAAAACATTCATGTCTCGTTTCACGACGTTCCGGCAACGAATTACGCAGAAGCGGGCGTCCTCGTGGCGGATCAAAAGCGTTCACCGTGACGAGAGGCCAGGACGCAGCCTTGTTGCGCTTGAAATCCATCGACGAGGCCGAGAGCGCATGCCCGATCGCGGCACCCAGCACCATCCGCGTTCATGCTACGTAGATTGCGCACCAATCTAGCTAGCTGGAAGCGCGCAGGTCCCGGCGAATCAACGTGAAATCCAGAAAGTAGCCGATTCCGACTGCCAGCGGGATGATGCCGAATGCGGCAGCGGACCAGAAATCGCGATCCGCTTGAATGCCCGCGATCAATCCGAAGGTAACTATGTAGCCGAGAGCCCCGGCAATTAGCAAAATCCCGGATCGGCGGGAGCGCGCCGCTTGCGAGAGTTCCGGCTCCTGCGGAATATCCACGCCGCGGGCAATGGCGGCAAGACGCTCTTCGCTGCGCAGTTTGCGCACGCGGTAATACGTGTATAAGAATCCGAGGGGAACGCCCATCCCCAGGGTGACTGCGACCAATCCAATCAATTCTCCGCCCATAATCTGCTCCTTCTAAGATGCGCTGGAAGCGCCACCTGTGTTGCGGCTACTGTCGTCGTTGGAAGGTACGAAACACGCGTGAGAAAAGTTCCCAGGAGAGACGCGAGAATGGAGCTGCATCGATTCGGGGCAAACATCCCTGGCTGGAGGGTTAGTTGACTTCGTGGACTTGCATGCTCTGGTCAATCACAAGCGTGGGGTAACGAATGGGCGAACCTGCTGGGGCCGGAGCATGGCGCGCCGTGACGCTGAAATCGCCGCCGGAGCATTCGATCGAATAAGTGTAGCCATCGCGCTCGGGGCGAGACATGGCTAGCGAATTGGAAGAAGTAAGCAGCTCCAGCGAGGCGCATTGGCCGTTTAGTGCGATGTAGGCCCTCTCAGCCTGGGCAATCTGCAAGAGATCGGTGCGTACGCCAGTCAGGCTGATAGCTTGCGTCGGGGCAGTGCCTTCGTCGCTCGTCGGCATCTTCTTGAAGTAGTAGTGATAGACGCCAAACACCACCGCGGCAGCAACAAGAATCGCGACGAGAGCACGCATTGCAGAAGTTTGGCGCTTCACCAAACCGGTTGCAAGAATGGAAGGAAATGTGCGTGCGCGAGGAAACAACAGACCATTTTTTCCATTGGGGAGATGCTGCTCCTGCTAAACTTGTCTCGCCGCCGAACCCTCTTCTCGGTGTAACACCCCTCCGTTGGTCTTGCGAATGAAGACGTTTGCGCCCGCATCCGAGCTCCGGGCACTCGAAAAACTGCGTGACGCCGAATTGGAAGAGGCCCGCGCACTCCAGAGCGTAATGTTGCCGAGGGAATCCCTGCGTGCGCGTGGTGTGACGATTTCCCATCAATTTCAGCCGGTTTCGGCTGTGGGCGGCGACTTTCTGGATTACTTCGAACTCAGCGACGGTTGCATCGGTCTCTATATCGGAGATGTCTCTGGAAAAGGACTGCCAGCCGCGTTTTTCGGAGCCCTGGCGGTCGGAACACTCCGAGGCGTACACAAGACAGGAACACCGGCGGATCAGGTTCTTGCTACCATGAACCGGCGGCTGATGATCCGCGGGCTGCCGACACGGCACGCCGCTCTGCAATATGCCGTGTTCAATCCTTCCAATCGCGAAATACAGATCTCAAGCGCGGGGATGCCCGGACCATTGCATCTCACCGGCAAGGGCTGCCGCTTACTCAAGATGTCCGGCATCCCGCCGGGGCTTTGGCCATGCGCGAGCTACGATGTCACAGTGTTGCAGCTCGATCCGGGAGATTCCGTCTTGTTCTGCACCGACGGAGTTACGGATTCCATGAACGTAGAAGAGGAAAGTTTCGGGATGGAGCGGCTCGTTGCGATTTGCGACGAACACCTTGCCGACTCTCCGACGCATCTTCTCCAGTCTATTTTTGCGGCGGTGGAAAGCTTCAGCCGGGGACGTGAGCCACACGACGACATGGCCGCCGCGCTATTCAGCTGTTCGGAATAAAGGTCTGCAAGACAGAGGCAAAGCGTGACTGCGTGAACAAGCACCGGACTGGCACCTGTATGCGAGTGCCCAAACAGGAATGTAGCGACTGCGCAAGCCTTTCCGGGTTTCCAATTGACACTGTAGACCCTCTCCAGTAACAACGATAGATAGCGCAGCTGTCGGTATTCTTATTTGGAGAGTCTCCGATGAAGATAAAGTCCCCGTTTGCATTTGCCTTGGCTGTATTGCTCTCATTGATGATCGCAATCCCGGCAGACATTTGTGCCACGCCTCAGGCCGCCGGACAGCGTGCCGGCGAGGTTTCCCGGTTGATTCCAGCCGTAAATATTGCCCGGGGATCCAAAACCATCAACGCTTCCGCAAAATCGGTCGTTGATTGGCAGGACCTGGTGAATACCCAGGCTAGCGGCCGAGCTCGCATCGCTCTGGATGATGGGTCCGTCTTGAACGTGGGATCGGATTCCTCGATGAAAGTCGTGAAACAGGACGCCGGGGCGCAGCAAACCGAGCTCGAATTGGCGTACGGCAAACTTCGCACGCAAGCACAAAAAATTGCAAAACCAGACGGAAAGTTCGAAGTTCACACCGCCGCGGGCGTGGCTGGCGTGGTGGGTACGGACTTTTATGTGGGTTATGAAAACAACGTGATGAATGTGATTGCCTATGAAGGCGTAGTGCGCGTCTGCAATCTGGCGGGGGTTTGCGTGCTGTTGAAGGCCGGTCAGCTGACTAGCCTGCGCAACGGAGACAATTCGGCACCAGCGCCCCCAACACAAGCTCCGCTCGATATGCTAGTCACGGCGGGCAAGGACACGGAAGTAGGCCCACGGCCAGGCAGCGGCCTCGAAAACGCGGGGCACATTGGCAAAGGAATGGGCCTTACGATGGGCATCGTAGCGCTGGTTCCGGTGGTGATCTTTTCCGTCATCGCAACACAGCACACTAGCGCTCCCCCAGCCGTCGTGACTGGGGGCTGTAACCCGAAAACTAATCCTAACGGGTGCGGGTAGACTCCCTGACCGCTGAGAAGCCTCCTCCTTACTGCATTGCACTGCTCCGAAGTGCGGTCGAAGCACATACCTTCTGAACTCATGCAACTCGCCGAGTACGGCTACCGTCAAACTAGTGTAACTAGAGACTAGGGCCGTGATTGAATCCGGCATTTTGTGCCATTAGCCGCGGTAGCGTACACTGGATCTTTCGCAGTGCCGTCTAACCCTAAGTGAGGCAATCCTTGAGCATTTCTGTCCGCAGTCACCTAAGTTCAGTTTTGTGCGCCCTTGGCCTTGTGGTTTCTCTGGCGCCCATCGCGGCGAACGTGGCGCAGGCTGCGCCGCCTGATGCCCAAAACAAGAAGTCACCGCTCCTCGCGGCGCTCCAAGCAGAACTTGAGCGCTCTATGAAGACTTTCAGAGCGCAGGACCCGCCAGCGTATTACATCGGCTACACCATCACGGATACGCAGCGCGCGGACGTCTCAGGCTCAAACGGCGCCCTCCTCAACAGCAACGAAACGCGCAATCGCTGGCTGGAAGTTTCCGTCCGCACCGGCAGCTATGAGACGGATGACACGCATAAGGTCGGCGAGCGGCAACAGACGAGCGCAGGGCCAGGCACCTCTGTCCCGCTCGACGATGACACGGGCGTTCTCCGGCGTGCCGTGTGGCTTGAAACTGACAACCAGTACCGAGCAGCCGCGGAAGCCCTCATAAAGATTAAGACGGGCAAGGAAGTTAAGGTCGATTCAGTTGAGAACCGCGCGCCCGATTTTTCTCACGAGAAGCCCCACACGTTTGTTGGCCCTCAGGTCTCCTTCACGCTGGACCGCAAGCCGTGGGAAGAAAAAGTCCGAGCTTACACGCGCACCTTCCGGGAATCCGCTGCGATCATCAATTCGATTGTGACGTTTACGGCCCAGGCGCAAAACGTCCTCCAGGTCACAACCGAAGGAACCGAGTTGCAATTCGGCCAGATTCGCTATCGCCTCGAATTGTTCATCCAGGGTAAGGCCCCGGATGGCATGGACATCGACCGCTACTATAATTTCGACTGGGTCAACCCCGCGGATGCCCCGGACGACAAGGCCGTCTCCGCCGCGCAAGCTACCATGCGCAAAGAGCTCGAGGGACTCGTCGCCGCGCCGATTAACGAGCCGTCGGTGGGCCCTGCTCTTTTGACGGGCCGCGCAGCTGCCGTCTTTTTCCATGAAGTTTTTGGCCATCGCGCCGAAGGCCACCGTCAAAAAGATGCCGCCGAAGGCCAGACATTTGCGAAAAAGGTCGGCGAACCAATTTTGCCCAGCTTCCTTAGCATTGTGGACGACACCACGAGGAAGAAGCTCGGGTCAGAGGACCTGCTGGGCTACTACCAGTTCGACGACGAAGGCGTTCCTGCGCAGAGTGTGACGCTTGTAGATCACGGAATTCTGAAAAATTTCGAAATGTCGCGCTCACCATTGGTGGGTTTCCCAGCTTCGAATGGCCATGGGCGCCGTCAGCTCGGCGCAACGCCAGTTTCCCGGCAAGGCAACCTGATCGTGGAAAGCAGCAAGACGCTGACAAACGCGCAACTTCGCGCGAAGCTGATCGAACTCATCAAAACACAGGGAAAGCCGTTTGGATTGCTGATTGACGACATCGCCGGCGGTTTTACATTCACTGGCCGCGGACAGCCGCAAGCTTTTCAAGTCCTCCCGCTCGTGGTTTACAAAGTGTTCCCCGATGGCCGGCCGGATGAATTGGTCCGCGGGGTGGATATCGTTGGAACGCCGCTGGCCGCGCTCACGAAAATCGTGGCTACAGGCGACACACCGGAAGTATTCAATGGGTACTGCGGCGCGGAGTCCGGCTCGGTCCCAGTATCGGCCGCTTCGCCCGCCATTCTGACCTCCGAATTGGAAGTGCAAAAGAAAGAAAGTTCGACGGATCGGCCGCCGATTCTGCCGCCGCCCGCGCATGACACCGCCAAAACGGGAGGCCAGCAGTGAGCCGCGCACAGGGATTTGCAGGACTCACGATTCTCGCTGCGTTGCTTGGATTCAGCACCGCCGCCCGCGCGCAAGCTCCCAAAGATAATGACCACACACTGCAGGCTATGCGAGACGAAATGACGCGCTCGAAAACGCGCCTCGAACTAAAAATCCCGGGAACGCCACAACCGCAGCGTCCGTACTACGTGGAATACCGGCTGCTGGATCTTGACGTGCGGGAAGTTGTCGCCGAATTTGGCACGCTGCTTTCCTCCTCGCGCACCCGCAATCGCTTTATGGACGCGGAGGCGCGCATCGGCGGCTACAAGCTGGACAGCTCCAATTTTATTAGTGACGACGGTTTCCGCGGGTTTATCGGACCAACCGGTTCTGTCGGAATCGATCGCGACTACGATTCCTTGCGTCAGGATCTCTGGATTGCCACTGACCAGGCTTTTAAGGCAGCGGTCGAAACCTATTCTCGCAAGCAAGCGTACCTTAGCAGTTTGGCCCGTCAATCCGATATCGACGATTTTGCGAAAGCCACGCCACTGCAGCTCATCGATCCATTGGTCACGCCGGAATGGAGCAATCGCAACTGGGAGCAGGAAGCACGCGAAACTTCCGCCGCTCTTCGGGCATTTCCGCAAGTGTACGAATCGCGTGTGACTTACTACCTGGTTTATGCCACCGAGTACCTGCTCACCAGCGAGGGCACAGAAATCCGCACCAACCGTTGCTATGCGGCCATCGAATCGGGAATGAACACGCTTGCCGACGATGGCATGCAGATTAACCACATGTACGCCACCTACGCCCCGAAGCCCGCCGATCTGCCTGGCGTAGACGCGGTTCGCAAAGCTCTAAACGTCACTGGCACTGAGTTGATGGCGATGCGCGCGGCATCTCCAGCGCAGGACTACACCGGGCCCGTGCTATTTGAAGCACGCGCCGCTGCGCCGCTTTTGGCCGAAGTGCTGACCCCGGCGATCAACGGCGCTCGGCCGCCCGTTTCCTTTACGCCGGTGATGGAACAACTTCTCACTGGTCTGGGCGGTAAGAGCGACTGGGTCGGCCGAATGGGCGTGCGTGTTTTGCCGGCAGGCGTTTCGTTGACCGACGATCCCGGCGCGAGGGAATTTCACGGAACGCCCCTGCTTGGCGGCTACGCCGTCGATGATGAAGGCGTCCGCGCGGAAAAAGTCAATATCGTGGATAACGGCAACGTCAAGGCGCTCTTGATGTCGCGCCGGCCCGGCCCGGATTCAGACCAGTCCAACGGCCACGGCCGCTCAGCCTTCTTGAACGATGCCAAGCCGACCATGAGCAATCTGTTTTTCAAATCGGCGGAGACGCAATCGCCTGGCGACCTCAAGAAAAAACTCCTCGACGAATGCCGCTCTGAAAAGTTGGACTATTGTATGGTGGTCCGTGAGATGGACAACCCCTCGATCAGCTTGCTTCACCAGGACGACTTCTCAGAATTGCTTGCGAGCTTCGGCGGAGGCGCCGGGACTGGCGATCGCCTGCCGCTCATCGTCTACAAAATCTATCCGGCAGATGGGCGCGAAGAGATGGTTCGCGGTGCTCGCATCATCGGCCTGAACACCCGCATGCTGCGAAACCTCGGCGGGATTGGCAACGACGACTTCGTTTACAACTACATGCAGAGCCAGCAGTCGGGTTTCGCTGGTACGGCGCTTGGCGCATTCGGCTCTGCGCAGAACGGTTTGCCGGCCTCGCTTGTGGCTCCTTCGCTTCTCTTCGATGACCTGGAAGTGCGCGGCGCTCGTGGAGAGCCCAAGCGGCTGCCATTGCTTCCCGCGCCGTCGATGACGGCCGAATAATCGCGCGATCAAGGCAGAGAAATCTGCAGGCGGATGCCTGCGAAAGTTCAAACCATGAACGACCTAACCCGCCGCGGCTTCATTTTTAGCGCTGCCACCGTTGCCGCCTACGGTTTGCTCATCGGCGTCCAGCGCGCTTGCCGTTTTGCGCTTGCCGATAATAAACCCAAGAAGAGCGATCCTGGTCCGGTGCAAATTGTGAAATTCGGAGACGATGGGACGCGCTTGGGCGTGGAGACGGTGGCAAAGGTGGTCAAGAGCGACGCTGAGTGGCGCGGCTCTCTAAGTACCGATGAGTTTGACGTCACGCGGCGCGCAGACACCGAACGGCCCTTCAGCGGCGCTTACTACAACAACCATGAGCCGGGACTCTACCGCTGCGTCTGCTGCGGCAATGCTCTCTTCAGTTCAGATACGAAGTTTGACTCCGGCACAGGCTGGCCCAGTTTCTGGGCACCTATTGCCAAGGAAAACGTCTCGGCAAGGTTAGATCTGAGTTTGGGAATGCGCCGCGACGAGGTGACTTGCGTCCTCTGCGACGCCCATCTTGGTCATGTCTTTGACGACGGCCCTAAGCCCACTGGTTTGCGCTATTGCATGAATTCTTTGGCGCTTCGCTTTATTCCACGCGCCAAGTCCTGACTCCCCTCAACTATTAAAGCAAGAGCAGAATGCGCACTCAGGGTTCCGTTCCCTATTGCTTCACTTCTGCTAACAGATCTTCGTAGTCGTTGATCGACACACGGTCGATTTTGCCGGGGATCAAAAAGTCGATTGGCTCGCTTGCGTGTGTCACGCCTATCGTTCCCATCTTTACCGTCTTGTCTCCTATATGGGCATATAGTGGCACGACATCCTTCCAGTAGTCTGGGACGCCTGCTCGCGTGATTGTTCCCTTGATGTGAGTCTTCCCATCGGCCGCAGCCTCCGCCCCAGCATGAAACGTGTACTGTGCTTCGCCTATTCCGTAGACGTACTGGTTGAAGAACCAGTCCATCTTGTGGTTTCCATCAAGATCCATTCCGTGCGTCATGTGCTTTTCCACGATTGCTTTGAAATCTTCCGTGGATGCAGCCTTGTTGTCGAATGTCTTGCAGTAATCCTGCATCATTTCCTTGAACAGATGGTCCGGATCCTGATCGCGTGGGTTCATCATCTGCATTCGCAGCATTTGCAGGACATAACCACCTTTCGAATAAATCAGGTCCTGGTAGGAGCGGGGATTCGTGATGGACGAGCCAATGCGCTGGCCCATCCAGATCGGCCCGAGCGTCTCAACCTCGTGTCCATAAACGTCTTTGTTATGCAGCAACTCTTTTTCCTTCCGCCAGCGGCCCAGATACTCCTTCATGTTCTGGCGATATTCGACGTAAAGGTCTCCGGAGAATTCTGCAAATCCCTCGGAGAGCCACTGGTCGTGATAGCTCTTCCAGCCGACGCGATGTCCCCACCATTGATGGGAGGTCTCATGGCCTCGGAAGAAATCCGTGACCGCCGTTTGATCCCGAATACCAATGGCGTTGCGTTGCGTGGAATCCAGGAAGGAAGCGGACCACAAGTAGAGAAGTCCCGGCCACCCCTGGCCGTAGCCATAGCTTATGGGGAGGCTGGTGACGGAGAGATGCTTGTAGGGAAAAGGACCGAACCATGACGAATAGACGCGGACGGCGTTCGCAACTTCCGTCCCCATGGTCTTGGCCATGATGGAGGGAGACATCGAACCGACCGCGGCCACTTGCTGACCAGCGCCCTCCTGAAAATAACGCTGCACTTGCGTCATCACGTCATCGGGCTCGCGGTTCGCGTAGATATCAATCGCGACATCTCCAGCCTTGTCGTTGGTGACTTTGTAGTCGCCGTAGGCGAACCCAGCCACAGCAAGTGGAATCTGGCTCTTCCAAGTCGTGACTCGCGTATTTCCATCGACCGTGTCGCTGGTTTGCTCCCCCGTGGCCACCAGCACCGATTTCTTCGGACTGTGAAATGTTAGGTCGAAATCGGCGCGCGCCGAAAAGCTGTTCGGCCTTTCGGGATACCAGCCCGAACTTTCACAGAAGTAGTTACCGTTGCCCGCCTTGACGATTGCGCGCTTCCCTCCGTATCGGAATTCAAGCGACAACGGCTTTCCGATGGCAAGCGGTTGCGCGAGGACGACAGCCACGTAGTCGCCGTAAGACTGATAACGGTCTTTCTTTTCCCGCGCCTGGTAAAAAGCCAGTGAATTGTTGCTTGCATCTTTGATGGACTCGAGGCGCAGATTTGCATCCAGATTGAAAATGAGCACGCTCTGCCCCGTGAGGCGCGGATCGAGATCCAGGTGCGCGGTGGCATTCAGCTCCGCCCCGGAGGTCACAGCTGCGTCAATTTTATAGCTTCGAATGACGAAGTCTTCCTTGGCTTGAGGATCTTTCCAGGCATCGGCGCTCGTTTGGCTCCCCGCAGGAAAACTCATCCAAGTATCGAATATCTTAAGCGGCCCTACATCCACCCAGCGCCCAAGGCCAATGTCTTCCGGGTCCAACGCGTCATCGTGGACTTCCACCCAGCTCTTTTCGGAAGTTTTCAGATCCGCGAGAAAGTACGCCGCGTGGGCGCGATCCGTAGACAAAATGCCTTGCAGTAGCCGAGGCATTGAGGATTCACCTAGGTCCTCGCGCTCCTTCTGGCGCTTGGCATAAAGATCATCGGAAGCTGGGCCCGTGGTCTGCCATTTCACCTGCTTGCCGACTTCGTCGAGCAGTCCGTCAGTGAAACTAAATGTAGCGTCGGTGAATGGCACATCGAGTTTGTCCTGCTTCGTGAAAAGACGAAGCTGCTGAGCCTCTTGCGGATTCGGCGGCTCCGCCTGCAGGCGGCCTTTCCCGTGGAATATGGCTCCAAACACGACTCCATTGACGGGCTGGGTGAATTCAATCGTGCCGTCTGTCAGTGTAATGTGGACGTGGTCGCGAATGATGTCCACATTTTCCGCATGAGCCGATTTGGCAGGATCCATGGCCGGAGCAGAAAGGGCACTCCAAACGGTCGCCGCTGGCGAACCGGCCGGCGATTGCGCGAACCCACTTGGCGCAAGCGTGAAAAATCCAGCAAGAAAAATGGTCGCACTTCTAGTTGGCAAGCTCATAAGGATGGCTCCCGCAACGCAGCGAGAAAGTACCGCGTCTTAGCTCAAACGGCAAGTACCGAGAGTAGTACGCGGCGCGGAAGGAGAGTGTTGCCCTTCGCGCCATATCGGACGCGCTCTCGGCAGGATTTACGTGAACCGCCGTGATGCGTAGCTCGGGTTGACTGCGCATTTGTAAATGCCCGCGCCGGATGTCCGCGGAGTACGGAATCTCACGACACTTGAGGTAGTCTAGTCAGACTGTGATAGCGGCGCGGCAAAATGAGGAAGCGCGTGAGAAGCGGAGGGCGGCGCTGCTGAGCGTCGGCTCAGCCGTCTTGCTGGTTTCGCTGAAGGCATTTCTCGTCATCCGCACCGGAAGCCTGGGTGTCCTCTCCGAGGCACTCCACTCCGGCCTGGACCTGATCGCGGCGGTCATCACGTTTCTCTCCGTGCGTGTCTCCGATGAACCAGCCGACGAACGCCATCCCTACGGTCACGGCAAATTCGAAAACTTCTCCGCGTTCGTTGAGACCGGCCTGCTGCTCCTGACCGCGCTATACGTCATTTACGAGGCATTTGACCGGCTCTTCTTTCGCAGCGTGCATATCCAGCCGAGCATCACCGCCATCCTGGTGCTGCTGGTGGCCCTGGCCATCGATGTCACACGCGCGCGCGCGCTCAAGCATGTTGCGCGAAAATACTCGAGCGAAGCGCTGGAAGCCGACGCGCTCCATTTTTCAACCGACGTTTGGAGCACTATGGTGGTCATCGCAGGCATCGGGCTCGTGTGGGCCGGCGAGGCTTGGAGCTTGCCCTGGCTTGCTTACGCGGACGCGCTGGCAGGCCTCGCCGTTGCCGCTGTGATTCTTTGGGTCGGCTCGCAGCTCGGCAGGCGAACCATGGACGCGCTTCTGGATGTCGCTCCCAAAGGCTTGCAGCAGCAGATTGCCATGGCCGTGGCGCGGATGGACGGTGTCTTGGACGTCGACCGCGTACGCGTGCGCCGTGCCGGAAACCGTCATTTCGTCGACGCCACAGTCAGCGTGGCGCGAACCGCCAGCCTTGAACAAGTGCATGCCTTGAGCGATGCCATTGAGAAGCGCATCGGCGAGATTGTCCCTTCGGACGTGATGGTGCACGCTGAACCGCGCGCTCCACAGGGCGAGCATCTCTTTGAAGCTATTCGCGCGGTCGCGCAGCGCATGGGCCTGGCCATCCACGACGTGACGGCACTGCAGCACGGTGGGCAACTGTTCATCGAGCTTCACCTCGAAGTGGACGAGAACTTGAGCCTGCGCGACGCGCACCGCCAAGCCACGGCGCTCGAAGAAGGAATCCGCAAATTGCGCGACGGCTCAACGGACGTGAATATTCATATCGAGCCGCTCGGCCGCCACATCGCAACGCCAGATTCAGGCGCCGGCGAAATGAAACAGCTCTCCAGGGCGATCGAAGAGTTCCTGAACAGCCTGCCCGCTGAATTCGACGAGCTGGTAAATTGCCACGACGTGCGTGTGCGCCAGGTGGAACACCACATCCTCGCTTCGTGCCACTGCACGATGAGAGGAGCGCTACCGATTACTCTAGTGCACGATGTAACGGCTGCGTTGGAGGACCGCGTTAAAGAAAAATTTCCGCAAATCTTCCGCGTCACGATTCACCCCGAGCCAGTGGAAGAAAAATAGCTAAACGGGTGCTCGATAGTCTTCGTGCCCACTTTTCATAGACCGAACGAATAGCTGTCCCGCCAGCGCGAGGATCGCCGGAAAACACTCGAGGACATAGCGGGGCTCGGGCGTTTCGAGCGTGGTGAGAAATGCCGTGCGCAACACTAAGTAACCCAAGAGCAATGCGACGGCTAACCGCAATGCGGAACTATCGCGCCATAATCGCCATGTTCCCCACGCAGCAAACGCAACATAGAAAACATTCAGCAAGAAAAATCCCACGGTGACCGATTGATCGATCCGGTCGTCTTCCCAGGCTTCTCTCAGTGGGAAAACGTGTCCCGAAAATGGCAGCAGCTCAATCCGCGGCGTAAACCACATGGTGAATGCGCGCGCGACGGGCAGCCACAGATGGGTGCGCAGCGGGTGACGCGCTGTCCGCTCCCGCGCCAATTGACCGAAAGCAGCGTCTTCCTCGGTGGTGAGGGTAACGTCATCGTTGTATTGCTCGAGGATCGCCGCCACTCGTTCCTTTTCTTCCGGTGTGTCGAACGCGCGCGGCGGAATATCTTCCAGGTCGATCACTTCTCCGTTCAACTTCCACGGAACCAGATAACAATCCTTGACGCGGAACAGCCAGGTCTTCTCCCAAGCCATGAAACCGTAAGGGACGAGTTCCCCAGGCAGATTTGAATTTTTCGGCGCAAGAAATTGTACCTCGTGAAGCGTCACGGCATTCCGCACAGCCCAGGGCACGAGAGGCAAAACGCAGCCAACTCCGGACAGCACCATCAATTGCAAACAAAAAAGAAATCGCCGCTTTCTGAACCAAATAAAAGCAATCAGTATCCATGCCACAACAAGGAGAAGCGGCGTCTCGGGACGAAACAGTGTTCCCATTCCAATCAGAAAGCCGCTCGCGAGGGCAAACATCGATTCCGCATGTATGACACCCCATTCAGATTTGAACAGCCCCGCCTTGCTGCCACATGCATACCCAATCAGCGCGATCAACGACACAAACGCAGCCGCAGTGAAAAACTCCGCGAAGACTTCTGTCAGCGGAACGGCCACATAATTCGCTGTGAAGGGGCAAAGCGCGGCAAGCCACAGCGTGACAATAAATACGCGTTTCCAACTGCCCGAATTCGGTTTCATCAAGAACAACATCGCTGCGAGACCCGCAGTGACCAGGCAAGTACACAAATCCACTAGCGCCTGCGCCATCATGACGAACAATCGCGCGTCCGGGCCAGTCCGCCCAGTAATCGCATAAATAATCGCCAAAAACGCAGCGTATCCCGGCATGCGCAGATCCACCGGCACAATCGCCCCGTTGACGTTCATGGCGTAGACGTGATGTTGCAGCCAGTTCGTGGCCATCTGCTCGTAGAGCACCGTATCCCCGGAATTGGCGGGATATTTGAGCACGAAGATAAGCCGCAGGCAGAAGCCCGCGGCTAATGCGGTGACGGGATGCGAGAAAATTCGCTTCATGAACCAAACGCATCTTACAATAGAGGAGACGGAATCGCGCAGACGGTCGAGATTTGCCCAGCGTCCTGCCATGCCGCCAGGTTGCAAATATTGCTGTAAAGATTCATGAAAGAACGCAGACCTATCTTTTATGACGCTCAGCGCGCGCGGTGGCGCCGCACGCGCCGCGTCATGGAAATCACTGGAGCGCTCCTGACGCTCCTGCTTACCTATTTCTTTGTCACCATCGTGGTGAGTGTCGAGCTTCCTGCCGGCCTGTTGCCGTACATCAAACCCGCCTTTCACGCCCTCAAAACCACAGCGAAGAAAAAACCGGTCGCGGGACGCGAAGGCCGCCGCCGGCGCGTGGCCAATATAGGCAAGGTCCCGGCGAGCTACGACCCGCTGCGCTCAGCTTTTTACGTCAGTTGGGATGCCAACAGCCTGGCCTCGCTCAAGAGACGCTACAAAGATACCGACCTGAAGGATATCGACCTGCTTATCCCCGAGCAGTTGCACGGTGTAACCCCCGATGGCGCGCTTACGATCGTGGACTACACGCACAACCAAACTCGTCCCGTGAAAGCGACCCCTGCGGAGGCCGTCGCGCTTTTAAGAGGTGACGAGCTACATGAGTGGATGAAATCTCTCAATCCCCCCGTCGAACTGCCAATGATGGGTCTTCTCGACAACTACGATGGCTATGTCTGGCGCATCGACGAGATGGCCGCCCTTCTTGGGAATCCCTCCGCGCGGCATTTTCTGATTCAAAATGTAACCGAATACGCCGTCCTGGCCCACCAGTCCGGCATTGTCGTGGACTTCGAGGAGGTTCCTGATGCGAGCCAGGCTCACTTCCGCCAATTTGCCGCGGAACTGGCAACCTCGCTGCACTCAGCTTCCCTCAAGCTCATGATCGCTCTCCCCGCGCGCGACGACGCTTACGATTACGAATTTTTCGGCAAACAATGCGACGCCATCATCCTCATGAACTACGACCAGCACTGGCTGACTTCCCCACCGGGCCCTATCGCGGCGCAGGACTGGTTTGTCGAAAATCTACGCCAGGTTCGGGAGGTTGTGCCGGCACAAAAAATTGTCGTAGGTATCGCCAACTACGCTTACGACTGGGGCGAAACTGATAAGAAAGGCTCCTGGTCCGGCGCGGAATTCAGCATTCAGGAAGCGCTCCTGCACGCTTTTGAATCGGAAACCGACGTCGAATTCGACGAGGCCTCTCTAAATCCCCACTACTCTTACTCCGACGAGCAGAATCACGTTCACAGGGTTTGGATGCTCGACGCCGTCACCGCTTACAACCAGCTTCGCGCCAGCGAACGCCTGGGCGTGCAGGGCACCGCGCTTTGGAGGCTGGGTTCTTCGGACACGTCACTCTGGCCGATCTGGGATGCCACCCGCCCCGACGATGCAGCGCGCCAAAAAATTAAGGATATACCGCCCGGACCTGACTTGACTCTCGAAGGCAACGGCGATATCTGGCATTTTGCCGATACTCCGAAACCTGGCCGCCGCAGTTTCAACTACGAAGCTGCCACCGATCTCTTGATCGACGAAACCTACGAAGAATATCCGCTCTCGTACGACATCGAGCAGATTGGCGGCACTTCGGAGAAAAAGGTTGTGCTTTCCTTCGATGACGGTCCCGATTCGCGCTGGACTCCTAAAATTCTCGACGTGCTCAAGGAAAAACATGCGCCCGCCGTTTTCTTCGTGGTCGGCGAAGCAGGCAACAAGTACCCGGAAATCCTGAAGCGCGAGTACGTCGAAGGCAACGAAATCGGCAATCACACATTTACTCATCCGCAGTTCGATCAAATCTCCAAAACTGAGCTCAAGTGGCAGTTGAATCTGACACAGCGCCTCATCGAAAGCACGGTCGGCGCAAAAACTATCCTCTTCCGCCCGCCTTACGGCATTGATCATCAGCCGGAATATGCCGAGGAGGTCTCCCTGCTTCCTACCGCGCAGGACATGGGCTATCTGATTGTCGGCCAACGGATCGACCCTGACGATTGGAGCAGCCCCGACGGAAAGAATCAGATGCCCGCGGCAGAAATCGTCCAGAACGTTTTGCGGCAAGCGGACAAGGGCAATATTGTCCTGCTGCATGACGGCGGAGGTGAGCGCGCCCAGACGGTAGCCGCGCTGCCGCTTATCATCGATGCTCTGCGCTCTCGCGGCTATCAATTCGTGTCCATCGCGGACTTGATCGGGAAAACGAGAGCAGAAGTGATGCTGCCGCTCTCGCCACAAGAACGGCTGGAAGCGCGTGCGGACGGCTTCATATTCACAATCTTTCAGTGGTTGCGCTTCGGCATCGCGACGATCTTCATCGTCGGCATCGTGCTGGTCAGCGCCCGCGCGCTCGTCATTGGCATTCTGGCGCTCATCGAGAAGCTGCGTCCTGACCACACCATCATGCCCGTGCCGGAGCCTGCCGTCACCGTGCTGATTCCCGCGCACAATGAAGAATCCGTCGTTGTCCAGACCGTGTGGTCCGTGCTTGCATCCGACGTAAAGTCTCTTCGCGTTGTCGTCGTGGATGACGGCTCGACCGACAGCACCGGCCATCTGCTCGACGCCACTTTTGGAAATGACCCTCGCGTGCTCATCCTTCATCAAGTGAATCGTGGCAAGGCTGCGGCCCTGCACCGCGCTTTGGGAGAAGCAACCACCGAAATCGTCGTCACCATTGACGCGGATACCGAAATCGAGCCGGACGCCATCAGCAAACTACTGCGCCATTTCTCCGACACGACCGTTGGCGCCGTTGCCGGCAACGTCAAAGTTGGCAATCGCTCCCGGTGGCTTACGCGATGGCAGGCGCTCGAATACATCACCAGCCAAAATATGGAAAAGCGCGCCTTCGATCTTCTGAATTGCATCACCGTAGTCCCTGGTGCTCTGGGTGCATGGCGAAAACAGGCCATTGAGGCCGCGGGAGGGTTCACCGCAGATACCGTCGCGGAAGACGCGGACCTGACCATTGGTATTCGGCGCCTCGGCTGGCGCATCAGTTATGACGAGGAAGCCATCGCATGGACTGAAGCCCCGGAAACGGCCGGCGCTCTGATTCGCCAGCGGTTCCGCTGGACCTTCGGCACGTTGCAGGCTTTCTGGAAGCACAGCGACACTCTGGTCCGGCCCAAGCACGGCACTCTAGGCTGGATCGCGCTGCCCAATATCTTCGTCTTTCAACTCGTTTTGCCGTTGATTTCTCCTGTCATCGACCTGATGTTTTTCGGCTCATTGTTGCTTTGGGGACTGGCGCAATTCCGCGTCACGAAATTGCCACAGCTCTGGACCACTGCCGACGTCGAAAAATCCGTTATTTTCTTCCTGGGTTTCTTGCTGATTGATGTCCTCACTTGCGCTCTCGCGTTTGCGCTCGAGAAAAAAGAAGATTGGACGCTGCTTGTCCCAGTCCTCCTCCAGCGTTTTTATTATCGCCAGTTGATGTACGTGGTTCTTTTCCGCTCGGTTAAGGAAGCGGTCAGTGGACGCCCCGTGGGTTGGCGCGGCGTCGAAACCGAGGCGCCACCGCCTCGCTCCGTTGCCCCTGCCCTGCGCGGATAGCCTGCTCACACCCCGTACTGCGATGCGTCTGAGCTTTTGGGGAGACCTGCCTTTGTCTTCGATCCTTACACGCCGTGCGTTTCTAAAGTCTTCCGCTGCGACGGGCAGCAGTCTGATGCTGGCATTCTATCTGCCACACGGATTTTCACGCGCGCAGCAGGGTATTTCCCCTGACAAACTGTTCGCACCCAACGCTTGGCTCGAAATTGCATCGAACGGAGAAATAAACATTTGGTGCGGCAAGTCTGAGATGGGCCAGGGTGTGCGCACTTCCCTTCCGATGATTTTCGCGGAAGAGCTCTGTTGCGACTGGAACAAGGTGAAAGTGATGGAAGCCGATCTCGACCCGAAATATGGCGATCAGCTCACCGGAGGCAGCGGCAGCGTTCGCGGTTCTTACGACAATCTGCGGAAAGCGGGAGCAGCGGCAAGAGAAATGTTGCTCTCCGCCGCGGCCAGTAAGTGGGAGGTCCGACACATCGAATGTCTTGCCGAGAATGGTTTCGTCCTTCACGCTCCCACCAAGCGCAAAGTTGCTTTTGAACAACTTCTCGGCGCCATTGCATCTCTTCAGCCTCCCGCCGATCCTCCGTTGAAGAATCCCTCCGACTTCTCGATAATTGGCAAACCCACACGCCGCACCGATTCGCCGGCCAAGGTGATTGGCGCTGCCAAGTTCGGTTTGGATACACGCATTTCCACCATGCTATTCGCTTCTGTGGAACGCAGCCCCGTGTACGGTGGCACGCCACGCCGTTTCAACGCCGACGAAGTGAAAGCCGCTGCTCATGTCCGCGCTGTTTTTGAACTGAAGTCCGCCCATCTCACCCACCAGTTCGGCGAAACCTCTGGACCCGGCAGCCGCAATTACTCCTGCGCGGGCGTCGCCGTTGTCGCCGATTCCACCTGGGCCGCCATGCAAGCCCGAAAACTTCTCAAGGTCGAATGGAACGAGCCTCCTTCCTCCTCTGAATCCACCGCCAGCCTCCGGGAAAAAATGCACAGCCTTGCATCACAACAGGGAACCGTGATTCGCAGTGATGGCGACTTCGACAAAGCCCACGCGTCTGCCAACAAAAAAATCGAGGCGGTCTACGAAGTTCCCTTTCTCGCTCACGCCACGATGGAGCCTGTCAATTGCACTGCCCACGTTCGCGGCGATTCCTGCGAACTTTGGGCGCCAACGCAAATCCCCGGAGCAGCCGCGGAATCGGTCGCCAGCGCGCTCGGCATTCCGCGCGAGCACATCAAAGTCCACGTCACGTTCATCGGCGGTGGTTTTGGCCGCCGCCTCATTCAGGATTACGCCGTCGAAGCCGCCCTCATTTCCCGGGAAGCCGGCGCGCCTGTGCAAATCGTTTGGTCTCGGGAGGACGACATTCGCCACGATTTCTATCGCCCTCCTGCGATTCACTCTCTCCTCGCCGGCCTCGATGCCAAGGGCAACTTGATTTCCTGGAGGCATCGCGCAGCTTCACCTTCCATCGGAACGTTCTACAATGGCACAGGCATCTCTCCTCAGGCTTCCGCTGCCGTTGACTCCCTGGATTTTCCGGCGTTCTGCGTTCCAAATCTCCGCCTGGAATTCTCGATTGCGGAAACCGGAATCCCGCTTGGCTATTGGCGTTCTGTGGACGATTCCGGGAACCAGTTTGTACGTTCCGGTTTTTTTGATGAAGTGGCGCATGCCGCTGGACGCGATCCTGCGGAATTTCTGCTAGCCGCGCTGGGACCCGCCCGGAAGATCGACCTCGGCCGTGGCAACGGCACAATCGATGTCGGCCGCCGCCGCGGTGTCGTCGAGCTTGCCGCCGAAAAATCTGGTTGGAATCAGGCACTTCCGCAGGGAAAAGGCCGCGGGCTTGGTGTCATGTACGGATGGGGCAGTTATGTCGCGCAGATTGCGGAAGTAAGTTGCGACACAAATCGAAGGACTGTGCACGTCGACCGCGTCGTCTGCGCGATCGATTGCGGCACGTGCATTAATCCGCTCGGCGTCGCGGCCCAAATGGAAAGCGCGATTAACTTTGGTCTGGCACAGACACTAAAGAGTGAGATCACGGTTTCGAACGGCCGCGTGGATCAGAGCAACTTCGATGACTACGAAGTACTCCGCATGAGCGAAGCTCCCCCCGTCATTGAAGTCCACATTGTTCCCAGCGCCGAACGTCCCGGCGGTGTGGGCGAAGTGGGAGTGCCGCCTATCGCTCCCGCCGTTGTCAACGCAATCTTTGCCGCGACGGGCAAAAGGATTCGCCGTCTGCCCATCCGGGCTGCTGACTTGGCGTAGGTATGGTCGACAATTTGTAGTAGTCAATTTCCAACTATTTTATTTAACAGATATGCGGACGGATTGGATAAGCCCCGGGATTTCCCTGTAGGAGAATGCCGAGCACGTCGTTTCCTGGAAAGCGCGGGGGTTGCCTGGTTTGCTGCAGCGGGAGCAACTTGCCGCGTCATTTCTCCAGTGTGTTCTAAACTGTACAGACCGGCACGACATAGCTGGCTAGGATACTGGTCAGCTGATGTTCTGTCTCGAAGTGGAAGGTCGACCCGCTACATTCAACCAGACAGCGCTTCTGCGGCTTTCTGATTGCAGAGAAATAGAAACCAAGACTTGGAACAAGGTCTTCCGAATCTTGGTGGTGGCTCCCTTATTTAAGTAAGAGTTGGCAAAATCTACGGCGAACGGAGATTCCCGATGAAAACTCTACTATTCTTGGTTCCTAGTTTCCGCGTTTTTCCTGTGTTTTTCTCACTCCAGCGAAAGCGGCTGCGCAAGACCGCCAGGGACAAACCTTCACCTGCGAGTCTCGCCATAACCGGTTCCAATCCTGCCCCATTCCAGATTCGCGGGCCGAAATCGTCCTGGTGGAGGAGTTCGGCCGGGCACGGTGTATTCGCGGCGAGACCTGGGGCAATGACGCCAATGGAATCTGGGTGGATAGAGGGTGTCGCGCTCGATTCCAAGTCAACCCTCGACGCGATGAGGGAGGACCTGCGTGGTGGAATTCCGGTCGGGGCGACCATCAGCGCGGTCATCAGCACGGCCGGTCCGGTAGCGGCGCCTGCTTCTACAAGAATGTCAATTTCACGGGAGATTATTTCTGCAGCGACCGGGGATCGAATATTCCCCAGGTTAAGTTGGATGATGAGATTACTTCCATTCAGATCTTTGGCCGGGCCACGGTTACGATCTATAAGGATCCCAACTTCAGCGGTCCACAAGCAACCACAGACCAAAGTATTCCGGACCTGCACCGCTGGCAGATGCCCAACAATCCCAATTTGAATTGGGATAACCGTATAAGTTCTGCCCGCATCGACTAGGCTGCGCAATTTCGCAGCACCGTCCGAAAACGCACCGGGCCCCTTGCACTGATTTCGCGCTTGGGGCCTTCGATTAATTGTTTCCTGAAGGATGCACGAGCCGCGCCTTACTTTCCGGACTCCTTCAATCCGCGGTCCTTCAACATCGGCTCGACGCTCGGCTCTTTGCCACGCCACTCGCGGTACATCTTCTCCAGGTCTTCCGTATTTCCGCGCGATAGGACCATCTGCCGGAATCGGTCGCCATTCGCGCGTGTTAGCCCGTCGTGCTCTTCGAACCACTGGTAGGCGTCGTCATCGAGCATCTCCGCCCAGAGATATGCATAGTAGCCGGCGGAGTAGTCTCCGCCCCAGATATGGCTGAAATACGTGGAACGGTAGCGGGGCGGCACGGCAGCGAGAAGTAGATGCTTCTTCTGAAGCGCTTCTTTCTCAAACGCATCCGGCTTCTGCTGCGGCGCGCTTGCCGGAAGCGTGTGCCATTGCATGTCGAGCTCTGCGCCCGCGACCAGTTCCGTCAGCATGTATCCCTGGTTGAAGGTCGCCGCTTTCTTGATCTTGGCTGCCAGCTCGGCCGGCATGGGAGCGCCGGTCTTGTAATGTTTCGCGTAATTATTGAACACAGCCGGATAGAGAGCCCAGTGCTCGTTGAATTGTGACGGAAACTCGACGAAGTCTCTTGACGTTGCAGTACCAGAAAGGCTCGGATACTCCGTGTTCGCGAACATGCCGTGCAGCCCATGGCCAAACTCGTGGAACATGGTCGTCACGTCCGTAAAGCTGATCAGCGCGGGCTCGCCCGGCGCGGGTTTCGGCAGGTTCGCCACGTTGTAGACCACCGGCAGCGTGCCCAGCAGCTTGGACTGGTTCACGAAGACATCCATCCACGCTCCGCCGTTCTTGTTGTCGCGCTTGAAATAGTCGCAATAGAAAAGCGCCAGTGGCTTGCCGTCCGCATCCGAAACTTCGAAGACGCGAACATCGGGCTGGTAGACCGGAATGTCCTTGCGTTCCTTAAAAGTGATTCCGTAAAGCTGATGAGCCGCGTAGAAGACGCCGTTCTCGAGCACATGGTTCAGCTCGAAGTACGGCTTGACCTCTGCCTCGTTCAGATCGTATTTCGCCTTGCGGACTTGTTCGGAATAGAAGTTCCAGTCCCAGGGCTGTAGCGTGAATCCGCCCTTCTGCGCGTCGATCACCTCCTGAATATCCTTGCCCTCGATCGCCGCCTTTGCGGTCGCGCCCGGCACCAGGGCGTCCATGAACTTCAACGCTGCCTCTGGCGTCTTCGCCATCTGATCTCCCAGCTTCCATGCCGCGTGATTTGGATAGCCGAGCAGTTTGCGCCCGTCGCGCGCGCAGCTGTGCCATGCGCGACACGATTTCGCGTGTATCATCCGCATCGCCGCGCTCGGCGCGGTTCCAGGATTTCCCGAACAGGGCTTCGCGCGTCGCCCTGACGCGGAGCGCGGCAAGGTCCGGCTGCTGCGTCGTGTTCTGCAGCGGGAGCAAATAGCCTTGCTGGTTGCGGCCTTGGGCAGCCTGTGCGGCCGCGGCCAATTGCGCGTCGCTCAACCCTGCCAGCGCGCCTTTGTCCGTTGTGAAGTACGCCCCCTCTTTCGTCGCGGCGAGCAGTTTTGTCGAAAAGTCATTCGAGAGGGTTGAGATTTCCTCGTTCAGCTTCTTCAACTCCGTTTTGTCCGCGTCCGAAAGGTTCGCGCCCGCGCGGACGAAACTGTCATAAGTGACCTCCAGCAGCCGCAACGATTCCGGATCGAGCTTGAGGGACTCGCGTTGCTTGTAGACGGCGGCCACACGCGCAAAAAGCTTTCCGTTTAAATAAATGGCGTCCGCATGAGCCGCCAGCTTCGGCGCTTCCTCGGCCTGAACTTTCTGCAACACGGGATTGGTATTCGCACCGGTGACTGCTCCGAACGCAGCCGTCGCCCGTTGAAAGAGTTGCCCGGTCTTCTCCATGGCCACGAGCGTATTCTCAAACGTCGGCGTCGCCGGATTATCCGCAATCGCTTGTTTATCTCCGAGAGTTGCTCTGCCATGCCCGCCTCGATGGCCGGCTGATAATCCCCGTCCTTGATCTTGTCGAACGGAGGCGCGTGGAATGGCAGCGTACTCTCCGCATAAAACGGATTCGACGGACCGAACTTCGCATCGGCTGCTGTAGCAGGCGTATAGATAGTTCCCATCGCGATGGCACCAGTCGTAATTACCGTAGTCATGAGTTTCAGCATAACCTTCCCCGGCGTGCTGGCATCAGGCGCATCCGCACCGCAGCCTCACGCGCTCCGATTCTATGGGAATCCCCGCATCTCCCACAAGAATTCGCATCTTGGCAACGACTGTGAGAGCCGTTCTCGCTCTTCCGCGAGAGATTCCGCAAGTCCCGTTAGGTTGAGAGCATCGATCCTCTACGCGATAATTCGTAGATTTTCAATCAGTCCCCAGTTGTTGTAGGATATCCATCTGCCTTAGGAGGACCCCATGGCCATCACTTTCACCTTAAACGGAAAGTCCCAGAGTTTGACCGACGTCAGCCCGGATATGCCATTGCTATGGGTACTGCGCGACGTCCTGAATATGACCGGGACCAAATTCGGATGTGGAATGGCTTTATGCGGAGCCTGCACCGTGCACATCAACGGCGAGGCTACGCGCTCCTGCATCACGCCCATCTCCAGCGTAAGCGGTAAGAAGATTACGACGATTGAAGGCTTGTCCGCCGATGGCAGCCATCCCGTCCAGAAAGCCTGGATCGAGGAAGATGTTCCCCAGTGCGGCTACTGCCAGTCCGGCCAAATCATGTCCGCTGTCGCGCTGCTCGCAAAAAAGCCCAAGCCCACCGACGCCGACATCGACGATGCCATGAGCGGCAATATCTGCCGCTGCGGCACCTACCAGCGCATCCGCAAAGCCATCCATCGCGCCGCCGGCTCCCCAGCCGAAAAGGCATAACGTCCGTCTAAAAGGCTGTCCGCAAGTCTCGCCAAAATCTGTCGTAGGAGTAAGCCCATGGCAACTCATCTTTTCCCTGAGCCTCAGACTCTGGACCGCAGGACTTTCCTGAAAACAGGCGCAGCGGGCGGCGCCGCTCTGCTTATTGGTTTCCACTCCCCGCGCATGCTTCCTCCGATCCCGCGCAGGCGCAGGAGAAGCCGCCCATCAACCCGTTGAATGCCTGGGTGCGCATCACTCCCGACAATCGCGTCACGCTGATTCTCGCCAAGTCCGAGATGGGCCAGGGCATCATGACGGCGCTGCCGATGATTCTCGCCGAAGAGCTCTACCTCGACTGGAACAAGGTGACCATCGAGCAGGCCCCCACGAACCCCAAAATCTATGATCTCGGCACAGGCGGGAGCGGCAGTGTTGCAGGGTCCTGGCTGCCTTTGCGCCAGGCCGGCGCCGCTGCGCGTGAAATGCTCATCGCGGCTGCGGCGAAAAAGTGGGAAGTCGGCGCCGACACGTGCAAAGCGCAGAACGGCTACGTCGTGCACGGCCATCCCGAACGCTCATATAGTTACGGCGAACTCGTCGCCGATGCGGCACTGCTCCCGATTCCCAATTTCAAGGAAGTTCCGCTGAAGAATTCGCGCGACTTCACGATCCTTGGCCACGACACGCATCGCGTCGACGCGGCGTCCAAAGCCACCGGCACCGCGAAATTTGGCATCGATTCGCGTCCGGATGGTTTGCTCTACGCTGTGATTGCGCGTTGTCCTGTTTTTTACGGCAAGGTTGCCTCGTTCGACGCCGCGAAAGCCAAAGCCGTCCCCGGCGTGCGTGACGTCTTCCAGATCGAGACCAGTGGCCGGGGCGCCTCCACAACCGGCGGCGTCGCCGTCCTCGCCGACAATTCCTGGGCCGCCATCCAGGGACGTAAAGCCCTCGAAGTAAAATGGGACGAAGGCGCCGCGGCGAAGGAATCCAGCGAAGAATTGCGCAATCAGTTCGTGGCCAACGCTGCCGCGAAACCCGGAAGTGTCATCAGGAACGAAGGCGACGCCGACGCCGCGCTTGCTGCGGCCACAAAAAAGGTGGAAGCAGTTTACGAGCTTCCCTTTGCCGCGCACGTTTGCATGGAGCCGATGAATTGCACCGTGCACATCCAATCGGACCGCGCCGAAGCATGGGTCCCGACGCAAGCGCCGCAGTGGGCGCAAGGCGTCATCGCCGAAGCCGCCAAGCTTCCGCCCGAAAAAGTTACCGTGCACACCACGCTGATGGGCGGCGGCTTCGGTCGGCGCTATCAAGCTGACTTCGTGATGGAAGCGGCGCAAGTCGCGAAAAAGTCCGGCAAGCCCGTCATGGTCTTGTGGACTCGCGAAGACGACATGCACCACGATTTTTATCGTCCCGCGTCGTATCACAAATGCCAGGGAATCGTGGACGCGGACGGAAATCTCGCCGCGTGGAAACATTTCCAGACTTCGACCTCGATCGCGGCCAAGTGGAATGCAAAAGGCGAAGAAGACAACGGCCAAGGTGAATTCGGCACGGGCGCAACCGTCCCGTACAAGTCTCCGAATATTCGCATCGAGTACACCTTGGCGCACTCCAGCGCACCACGGGCATGGTGGCGTTCGGTCGAACATTCCAGCAGCGGTTTCGTCGTCGAGAGTTTTGTCGACGAACTTGCGGCGGCTGCCGGACAAGACCCGCTGGCGTTTCGTCTTAAGCTCATTGGCGAGTCTCGCAAAATGCCGCAATTTGGAGGAGGGCCGGATTCTCCGCCTCTGGATACCGCCCGCTTGAAAGGCGTCCTGCAACTTGCCGCCGACAAAGCCGCATGGGGCAAGCCTCTGCCGGACAGCGAGGGCCGCGGCATCGCGGGATTCTACTCGTTCAATTCTTACGTTGCTGCAGTCGCGGAAGTTTCCGTGCGGCCTCGCGACTTAAAGATCAAGCGCCTGGTTTGCGCCGTCGATTGCGGCCGCGTCGTAAATCCGAACGGCGTGCGCGCGCAAGTGGAAAGCGCTGCCATTTATGCGCTCACGGCCACGCTCAAGGATGCCATCACCGTCGAAAGCGGCCGCGTCGTGCAATCCAATTTCAACGACTACCACATGCTCCGCATGAACGAAGCTCCTCCGATCGAAGTCTACCTGGTGGAAAGCGAGGAAAAGCCCACCGGCATCGGTGAGCCGACTGTTCCTGTGATTGCGCCGGCCTTGTGCAATGCGATTTTCAACGCAACGCGCAAATGGAAAACGGAACTCCGCCTCCGCCGCTTGCCGGTTCGCGCGGAAGATCTTGCTTAGTTTCCTGCAACTTCCGTTCATTCGCGATTTCCGCCTTCGATGACGGTGCTTTTTCATCCACATTGGACGGAGATCCTGGCAATTGTCACACTGGGGATCTGGTTGCACCTGTTTTTTGGGCGCGGCTGGTTCTGGCGCGTCAAGAACCTCGACGCCGATGGAGACCGCGTCCTGCTGCAGGATCCATTCCCTAAGATAATCGCCGTTGTCCCCGCACGGAATGAAGAAGAGACCATCGGCAAGGTGGTCGCAAGCCTCGTGAACCAGGACTATCCCGGCGAGCTTTCCATCGTCATCGTGGACGATCACAGCGATGACGCGACGGCTGCCATCGCTGGCCGCGTTTCCAAAGAACTTGGCGCGGAAGAAGCTGTCCGCGTCGTCACCGCCTCGTCTCTCCCCGAAGGTTGGACCGGGAAACTCTGGGCGCTAAATGAAGGTCTTGTCAGTGCGGCTGCCGAACCGCCGGTATTCTACTGGTTCACGGACGCGGACATCACTCATGCGCCCGACACTCTGCGCAGGCTCGTGGCCCGCGCCGACCACAACAAGCTCGACCTCGCATCCCTCATGGTGCTGCTTCAAGCGAAAACCCTGCCGGAGCGGGCTCTGATCCCCGCGTTTCTCTATTTCTTCCTTATGCTCTATCCGCCGAAGTGGATCATCGATGAAGACCTCGGCACGTCTGGCGCGGCAGGCGGTTGCATCCTCCTGCGAAGCGAAGCCCTCGATCGCATCGGAGGTCTTGCCTCCATTCGCAGTGAAGTGATCGATGATTGCGCGCTAGCGAGAGTGGTGAAGGAGAGCGGCGGCCGCGTGTGGATGGGACTCACTCGCGAGAGCGCCAGCTTACGAGCGTATGGGACATTCGGCGAAATCCGGGACTTGGTTGCAAGGACCGCCTTCACGCAACTGCGCTATTCGACTCTGTTCCTGGCAGGCACGCTGGCTGGGATGTTTTTGACCTACCTGGCGCCCGTCATGCTCCTGTTCGTGCATGATTCAACGGCAAAGATCCTTGGTTTTCTGGCGTGGCTCCTGATGACCCTCTCATTCCTTCCTACGCTGCGTTTCTATCGGCTGTCACCCGCCTGGGCGCCGCTCTTGCCGCTGACGGCTTTGTTTTATTCCTATGCGACGTGGCTATCCGCGGTGCGTTATTGGACGGGCAGAGGTGGATTGTGGAAAGGGCGAGCGCAAGCGCCGAAAGATGCTTAGCAGCAATCCGGCTGTGTGATTTTGCGCGGGCAGTAGCACCGCTCGACGCTACGGCTGAGCCAAAAATTTCGTGAGAGGCTCCCAGTAGTTGATCCTCCATCCCTCTGCAAGGTGCTCCGCATCGCCTTTGGGAAATCCCGCGTGGTCAAAGACAATCTTCGTTTCAGCGCCTTGCTCGACAAGTTCGAACCTCGCAATCGAGTAGAGTCCAGGACCCCAACTTCCGGCTCGCCAGGCTTGGACAATTCGCTCGTGCGGCACGAGTTCAATGTTCCGTCCAGAAATATAGCCGCCGAACAGTGATATCGCGCCGCCCGCTTCGTTCTTGATTTCCGCCGGGACGTTTCCCGGCGCCATGCCGGACTTCACGGCAGCACTCAGCTGTGTGACTTGATGGAACTGTTTTGCGTCGGTGAGCGCCTCATAGACGCGCTTGCGGGTGGCTTTGAAAACCGTTTCGTCGTGAATGGATTCCGCAGCATGGGAAATCTCCTCGGTCGTAGCTCCACTCGCTTCGACCGAAGCCGAAGCCAAACCCAAGCCGCCGAGCACCAAAGCCACATCGGCAATCACCTGACGCCGCGTAAGATTTGTTGCGGGTAAATACAGAGACTTCATATTGCTCATTGTCGCTCTCCAAGTTCTCCGGGATTAGACTCATGCCTGTCCGTGAGGGCATGGAAACATGGGACCATAATATGTTCAAGATAATATTTTACTGGAGAGCAGAATACTGTTTGAGCGATACTTCGGCGCATCAGAAATGAGGGGGCGCTATGCCTTATCCCAAAGGCCACCGCAACGAGGTGAAGAAGAAGATTGTGCAGAGCGCGAGGAGGCTATTCAACCGCCATGGCTTCGACGCCGTGTCTCTCCAACGGATCATGGCAGACGCGGGTCTGACGCATGGCGGATTTTATAGCTACTTCGAGAGCAAGAGCGATCTCTATGTGGAAGTATTGGGTTGCTTCTTCACGGATCCCGAATGGAAGAGTTGCTGGGAAGGCGTGAAAGTGGACCTGGCCTCCAGCCAAGTGGGGCCGCAAGTCGTGCGCGCCTATCTGTCGCGTCAGCATTTTGAGGACGTGGAGAATTCATGCCCCATGACGGCACTGCCGACCGACGTGGCTCGCGGCAGCGTGAGCACTAAGCGCGCGTTTGAGACGGTGTTCCGGGCGATGGTAAGCGTGCTCGAGCGGAGCGCGGCGGTAGACGGCAGGCCGCGTCGAGAGCAGGCACAGGCCATGGCTGCCCTGTGCGTGGGAGGAATGGTCGTGGCGCGGGCCATGGCCGATCGCGCCTATGCGGACGAATTGCGCGACGCTTGTATGGGCGTGGCGCTGGAACTTGGAGGCTGGGGCAAACAGCGAAAATTGAAAAATGGAGAGTTCAAACGATTGCCACGGGCGCGCGCGGCAGCGTCCTAGCTGGAGAAGGCGCCAGAGAGCGGATGGATTGCCTGTGGGGGCGAGCGAGCGTATATTGGCGGGCGGCAGGCCGATTTAAGCTGTAAGAATCTGACCCTATTTAAGGACATCCATCTTCGGAAACACTTGGGGGGATCGTGGCGAAATTGTGTGGATGTGTGCTGTGTTTCTTATTGCTGGCAGTGATGCCGTTACCGGCGCAGGCTCCGGGACTTTCCGAGATGTACACGCTAATCCGCGCTGAAGAGACAAACCACTCGAAGATCATGTGGATCATCCATGAGGTCTCGGACGTATACGGACCGCGCGTGACGGGCACGCCGAATTTGAAGGCGGCGGACGATTGGGCAATCAAAACGATGACGTCGTGGGGATTGGTGAACGCGCATCTGGAGCCGTGGACGTTTCAGCCGCCTAGCGCGGCGACGCCGGTGCCCGGTTGGGAAAACACGGAGCTGTTGGCGGAAGCCGTCGCGCCGTTCCACGGACAGTTGATGGTCAAGCCGCTGGCATGGACGCCAGGCACCAAGGGAGAGGTCACGGCGAATGTGGTGATCCTGGATCCGCCGGGAATGGCGCCTCCGACTGGCGCTGGGTTTAATTTTTTTGGAGGTGCACCGCCGCCTCCGGAACCGAAATGGGCTGCGCCGCCGATGCCCGCTGCGGCAAAGCCAGCGGAGCCGAAGCAACCAACCCAGCCGGAGTTGGACGCGTACTTAAATTCAGTGAAGAACAAAGTGCGCGGAGCGATCGTGTTTGTGGGGAGGCATGTGGAAGTGGTGGAAGAAATGAATCCGTCCGCGATGCGGCGCCCCGAAGACGAATGGAAGTCGCGATTCGATGCAAAGAATCCGCGGCCGTTCCGCTTTCCCGAACAGCCGAAATTGCCGGAAGGGCAGTTGACCCGGCAAGAGGTTTCGCGGCAGGTGGATCAGTTTCTTGTGGATAATGGCGCGCTGGTGCGCGTGAACGATGCGGGGCGCGCGCACGGAATCATCATCGCTCAGCAAAACGGCACGTACGATTGGACTCGCGCGGTGCCAACGCTGGTGATGCGAAATGAAGACTACGGACGAATTTCCCGGATTATGGGCGATGGGACGACAGTGACGCTCCGCGTCAATATTCAGAATAAAGAATATCCGGAAGGAACTACGGCGTTTAATGCGATTGGCGAGATTCCCGGGACGGACAAAAAGGATGAGATTGTGATGCTCGGCGGGCACTATGACTCATGGCATGACGCAACGGGAGCAACCGATAACGGGATCGGATCTTCCATGATGTTGGAGGCCGTGCGAATTCTGGCGGCTCTGCATGTCAAGCCGCGGAGAACCATTCGCGTGGCCCTCTGGAGTGGAGAAGAAGAAGGATTGCTCGGGTCGCTGGCCTATGTGCAACAGCATTTCGGGAGTTTTGAAAACCAAAAGCCGGAGTTCGCGAAATTGGATGCGTATTTCAACATCGATTCCGGCACGGGTAAGCCTCGAGGAGCGGGCGTGTTTGGGCCGGCGGGAGCGGCGGACATGGTTCGCGAGGCGATGATGCCGTTTGCGGATTGGGGATTTACGGGCGCGATCGCAAGCGATAGCCGGAGAACGGGCGGGACGGACAGCACCTCATTTAATAATGCCGGATTGCCGGGAATTGGATTGGCGCAGGACGCGTTTGATTACGGTTCGTTCACCCATCACACGAATCTGGACACGTATGAGCGAATTTATGAAGAGGACGTGAGAGAGGGAGCCGTGGAGATCGCCTCGGCAGTCTATGCGCTGGCGATGGCCGACCAGTTGGTGCCGCGTTTTGCGGACGCGGAAATGCCGAAGCCTGTGCCGGAACCCGGCCCGGGATCGCAGGCGACGCAAGTGCGGCATGTTCCAGCGAATTGAAAAGAGAATACCTAAACTGCATGTAAGAGGGAGCGCATAGCCGAATCGCGGGTGTGGGCTAGTGTGTCCTGTGTCCGGGAGGAGGGAATATGGCAAAAACGCGACGGGAATTTTTGGCCGAGACTTCACTGGGGCTAGTTGGCGCGGCAGTCATGGGCAAGCGGCAGCAGAAACCCGGCGAGCCACCAGCGGGAACCCCACCGGCATTTGGAACAGGGCCGGCGGTGGGGCCGGAAGTGTCGCCAGCAACGTTCGCCGAGGCGGAAAAGATAGTCCAGGTGGAGATGAGCCCGGCGGATCGCGCGATGGTAGCGTCAAGTTGGCGCGGCAACATGGCCGCGCTGTACGAGCGCCGGACGGGACCGCGAAAAGCGATGATCGAGGATGCAGTTGCGCCGTATTCGCATTGGGATCCCATTTTGCCAGGGATGAAGCGCGGGCCGGAGCGCGAGCGGTTTGTGCGCAGTTCGATTGACGCGGGCGCTTTACCTGCGCGAGACGAAGACATTGCGTTCGCGCCGGTGTGGAAGCTGTCTCGGTGGATCGAGACGCGAAAAATTACGTCCGAGCGACTTACAAAGATTTATTTGGAGAGATTGGAGAGATTCAACGGGAAATTGCGGTGCGTCATTACTCTAACGAGAGATCTGGCGATGGCGCAAGCGAAGAAGGCTGACACAGGGATTGCCGCGGGCAAATATCGCGGCCCGCTGCACGGAATTCCGTGGGGAGCAAAGGATTTGCTCGACACGGCTGGCATTCCGACGACGTATGGAGCGGAGCCGTTCCGGGATCGAGTGCCGACGAAGGATGCGGCGGTGGTGAAGAGGCTGCACGACGCAGGTGCGGTGCTCGTCGCAAAGCTGAGCCTCGGGGCGCTCGCGCTGAATGACATTTGGTTTGGCGGGCAGACGATGAATCCGTGGCTGCTGGAAGAAGGATCGTCGGGCTCTAGCGCGGGACCGGGCGCGGCTACCGCGGCGGGACTGGTGGGATTTGCGATTGGAAGCGAAACGGGCGGAAGCATCGTTGGGCCAAGCATGCGCTGCGGATTGACAGGATTGCGGCCGACGTATGGGCGCGTGGCGCGAACGGGAGCGATGACGCTCTGCTGGTCGCTCGACAAACTCGGGCCAATGACCCGAAGTGTTGAAGACGCGATGCTGGTGCTGCAGGCAATTTCCGGGCCGGATGGGGGCGACGTTTCGAGCGTGCCCACCCGGCTCGATTTCGATGCGGCTGCAAGTGTGAAAGGCCTGCGCGTCGGATATTTTCCCGCGTGGATGAAAGAAAATCCCGCGACGGAAGTAGATCGCGCCGCGCTGGAAACCGTTAAAAAAGTGGGGATGATTCCGTTGGAAGTAAGCATTCCGGACTGGCCGTATGATTCCCTGAATTTGATCTTGTTCGCGGAAGGAGCGGCAGCGTTTGAAGAAATCACTCTGAACCACGCGGTGGACCAGTTGAAAGTGCAGACTTACGACGCGTGGCCGAATATTTTCCGGCAGTCGCGTTTTCTTTCGGCAGTTGATTTTGTGCAGGCGGACAGACTGAGACGAAAAGTTGCGAATGAGATGGCTCACGTTTTTTCTCAAGTGGATTTGCTGCTTGTGCCCTCGCTGCGCGACGAAATGCTGACCATCACGAATTTCACGGGACATCCGTCGTTGACGATGAGAGCGGGGTTCGTCGAAGTGACGGAGGCGCGCACGGACTGGGCACCGGACCCGAGCAGGCCGCTCCCGAAATTTTCTTCGCCGAGGCGCGTGCCACACGGAGTGACGTTAATCGGTCGACTCTTTGAGGAAGGCACTGTGGCGCAGGCCGGGCTTGCGCTCGAGAAAGCGTTTGGCGTCGTGGGCGAACGGCCGCCGGGATTCTAGATCAGGACCAGAGAGCTTGCGTCGCCTATGGGTCCAAAAGGTAAAGGCGCAGAGATCGCAAGAACAACGATCTCCGCGCCCGCACAACATAGGCTATTGGTTGTGGTGCAACCAGGCGAACTTTTAAGGCTTCGTCGGTATCACCCCGGGCTTGAACAGGTCGGACAGATCGGTGGCGTTGGCTGCGTCGCCAAGAAATGGTGACCCGCCGGAAGTTGCTTTCACGTGAAAGATTTCTTGCATGGTTCGCAGGTCGGAAGAGTGTGTGAAGTCGATCGAACTGGCGTAGGGCAGGCCATTCTCGTTTTCATGCGCGAGGTTGGAGATGACGATTTCGCCGATCGTGTGGTTGAAGTCGTCCCCGTTGTCGCCGCTTGTGCCATCGCTTTCAGACTCGTCCCACCAGAGGATAATCACACCACCATCCTTGTAGGCCTTGGACGACATAATGACGGGAACAATCCGGCTCAGGAAATTATCGCCCTGCCGGATATTGGCGGCATCACCGGTCGTCCCAGCAAATCCTCCAGTTAGTGCGGTGTGCTGGTCGTTGAACTGGTTAGGCGTAATCCAGTTGTAATCGGCCACGCGGTCCTCGGCCAGATCGAATGCCAACTGCTGCAAAGGGGCGTAGTGTCCGGCTAGCGGGTTCGAGGTAGTTGTATCGTTGCCGCCGTTGGTATCGGTGAAGAACGCCTGCGGATTGTGCTTCACGGCGTAGTTGAACTGGTTTGCATCGTTGTATTCATTCAGGTAGCCCGGAGCGAAAATCCCCGAAAAACTTACGATGGGAGAGGTCCTGAGATTCTGCGGAAGAGGCACATCGATGAGCTGTCCGCCGGCATTCTTCATTAGGTCGATGTCTTCCTGATACGACTTCCAGGTTCTTCCGGCCTTTGTGAGAAGTGCGGACAAATGTTGGTTGGTATTCTGGTTCGTTCCGCCAGGAACTCTGAAGGGGTCGTTGTCGTTCAGCACGCCAAAGTTGGTGCCCGCTTCCGCCCACAGATAGTTGGGTTCGGAAGGATGAATATGCGGATTGGATCCGTTGGGAGTCGCTAATACGTTGTGGTAAGCCGTCGCGTAGGAGACGTGTTCGCTGATGTTCTCCACGTGGCCATCTACGAACGCAACCGCCGTTCCGTTCACAAGACTGTTAAGGAACGGAGCGTTCGGATTCTGAAAAATCTGCTCGATCCCGCCTGGAACGGATGCCGGTTGAGTCCAATTGTGATTCTCCATCGCGATTACGAATACGTGTTTGATTTCCCGGTCGTCTCGGTCACGCCGGTCATCCTGGGCTCTTACGCTCCCACTGCTCACAGCAGCCAGGAGTGCGAACACCCCCAGAATACGGCCATGTTTGAACAAGAACATCTATGCCTCCAAGTCTATGATTTGCCGCCGGTGCTGGAATGTTTCTTGGGTCATTTGTCGCGTAACCCGAACGACCAGCCCGCCGCCAAGGCTGCCTTATGTAGCAGGCGAACTTTTCAGCATGATGATTGGCGCATTAAGGATGGATGAGCGCGAACGTAAAATCTCTGTTTGGACCCATGACGCTCCGCGCCTGCAGCCCACTCTGCGATGCCTAGCGACTCAACCTTGATCTCTGTGGTCAAGGGCGGGGGAATTTGGTATTCTGCGTGAAGGTGAGGTACAGGGCTGTATCCCGTGTTTAGGGAACGGCACCGGAGGCCACCATGAGTGTTGTTCCTAATTCGGGCAATGGCAAGATCACTGTGCCCGACCTGCTGCAGCGGAAATCTTCCGATGCTGCTTCCCTATCCAATTCACAGAAAATTACCTGCTTGACGGCGTATGACTATCCGACGGCGCGTCTGCTGGACGAGGCGGGCGTGGACGTGTTGCTCGTCGGCGATTCGCTGGGGATGGTGGTGCTGGGGTATGAGAGCACGCTGCCTGTTTCGATCGAAGAGATGCTGCATCACACGCGGGCGGTGCGGCGCGGAACGCGGCGGGCATTGGTCGTGTCGGACATGCCTTACGGCAGCTACCACAGCGACATCGGAGAGTCGGTACGGAATGCGATGCGCTTTGTGAAAGACGCGGGCGCGGAAGCGGTGAAAGTGGAAGGGGGCGAACGGCGGCTGGAATTGATTGTACGGCTGACGGAAGCGGAGATTCCGGTGATGGGGCATGTGGGTTTGACGCCGCAGTCGCTGAATGCGCTTGGCGGATATCGCGTGCAGGGAAAGACCGTGGATGCGGCAGAGCAATTGTTGCGCGATGCGCGAGCGGTGGAGGCTGCAGGAGCATTTGCCGTCGTGCTCGAGGCAGTTCCGCGAGAACTGGCGGCGCAGATTACGCGCGAACTGCGAATCCCGACGATTGGGATTGGCGCGGGACCGGATTGCGACGGGCAGATCCTCGTAATTCACGACTTGCTGGGGTTGACGTTTGGGCAGACACCAAAGTTTGCCCGGCAGTATGCAAACGTCGGGCGCATAATCTCGAAGGCAGCGCGGGAGTATTGCGAGGATGTGCGCCGAAGGACGTTCCCCTCGGATGGGGAGTCGTATCACGCAGCACAGACGGCGAAAGAGGAGAAAGAGGCGCCGGTCAATAGTGATGGCGACTGGTAGAAACCGAAAGAGCTAGTTCCTCGCTACGCTCCGAATGACCACCGCACACAAGTTATACATTTGGAGGTGAAGATGACGCCGGAAGAGATGTGCCTGCTCTATGACTACAACGCTTGGGCGAACCGGCGTTCCCTCGATGCCGCGGCGGGGCTCAACAAAGAGCAGTTCACGAAGCCCTTGGGATCTAGCTTTGCGTCGGTACGAGATACGCTGGCGCACATCTGCGGTGCGGAATGGATTTGGCTGGAGCGGTTTCAGGGGCGATCGCCAGCGTCGTTGCCGGATGTGTTGGAGTGCGCGGATGTAGATAGTCTTCGTGTGAAATGGGCAGAGCAGGAAGGGCGGTTGCTGGCTTTTGTCGGCAGGTTGACGGAACATGATTTGAACCGCGTGATCGAATACAAGACCTTGAAATTTGGCGTGTACCGCAACCCGCTCTGGCAATCCATGCAGCATGTGGTGAATCATGGGACGTACCATCGCGGGCAGGTTACGACGCTGCTGCGGCAGCTTGGCGCGCAGCCAATTTTGACGGACCTTATGCACTATTATCGTGAGCGCGCGACGGCGGCAAGCGCATGATTTCTGATCGTGTAAATCCGTGAGACGCACACCCTCTCTGTGGAAATAATCCGAACGATAGCCTGGATGAAAGAGTACGCGCGAGGCGCCCGCAGCGAAGGACGCGTCATCGGGCTTGTGCCGACGATGGGCGCGCTGCATGAAGGGCACACGGCGCTGGTAAAGCGCGCGCGACAAGAATGTTCGCGCGTGATTGCTTCGGTGTTCGTAAATCCGAAACAGTTTGGGCCGAAAGAGGACTACCAAAAATATCCGCGCAATTTGGAGAAGGACGCGGAGAAACTGGCGGCCGTGGGCGCTGATGCATTGTTTGCGCCCGACACAGCGGATGTGTATCCCGATGGATTTCGCACGTACGTCCATGTCGAAGGGATAAGCGAACGGCTGGAAGGGCGTTCGCGGCCGGGACATTTTCGCGGCGTTGCGACCGTGGTGTTGAAATTGTTCCAGATTGTGCAGCCGCATTTTGCGTATTTTGGGCGAAAGGATGCGCAGCAGGTGCGCATTATCAGCGAGATGGCGCGCGATTTGAATCTCGATGCGGACATAGTGGTTTGCCCAGTAGTGCGCGAGGCGGATGGATTGGCGCTTTCTTCGCGAAATGCCTATTTGAGCGCTGACGAGCGCAAGGCGGCCACCGTTCTGCATCGCGCGCTTGTGGCTGCGCGAGACGAGCTGGGAGCGGGCGTGCGCGATGCGATGCAACTGCAAACCGGGATGCGGCGGATGATTGAGGCCGAGCCGCTTGCTACAGTGGATTATGCCGAGATTGTCAGCGCGGACACATTTGAGCCGGTGGTTCGCGTTGCGCGGCCGAGTTATGCGGTGCTGGCGGTGTTCATCGGCAAGACCCGCTTAATTGACAATCTGCTGATCGAGCCTGCTTCGCCGGGCTCGGAAGACCTCATCTTTCATCTCTGATATCGCAATCGTTGACAATTAATTTTTGGAGGCCTCGGCCAGAACCTCGGCGGCGTGGCCCTTCGCTTTGACGTTGTCCCATATCTGTTCGAGCTTACCGTCGGAACCGATGAGAAAGCTGCTTCGCACGATGCCGAGAAAGGATTTGCCGAGGAATTTCTTCATGCGGCGCGAGCCGTAAGCTTCGATCGTTTTCAGATCCAAATCACTGAGGAGATCAAAGTTGAGTTTGTACTTGGCTTTGAAGCTGGCTTGAGCTTTGACGGCATCGCCGCTCATGCCGATGATAACGACGCCAAGCTTGTCGAACTGCTTTTTTGCGTCACGAAACTCGGACGCTTCTACCGTTCAACCGGAAGTGTTGGCTTTCGGATAGAAGAACAGTAGGACGCGTTTGCCTCGAAAGTCGGAGAGGGAGACGTCGTTGCCGGTATCGTTCTTCAAACGGAATGTAGGAGCTTTGTCGCCGATTTTCAGCATGTTCACCTCGGTGGTCAGCTACGCGGAAAAACAACGCGCGGCTTCGATCAATAAACTATGGAAGCCGGGCTAAAGCCAGGCGCCTACAGCGAGTCCACAGCGGGCCCACAACCGGTCAGGAAAGAAGCTTCCGCAAAATGTCGTTGACGGCCTGGGGGTTGGCTTGGCCGCGCGTGGCGCGCATGACCTGGCCGACAAAAAACTTGAAGACGCCTTCGTTGCCGGATTTGAATTTGGCGACGTTGTCCGGATTCTTGGCGATGACGTCGCGCGCGGCTTGCTCAATGGCGGAATCGTCGACTTGGGAGCCAAGGCCTTCGGCGGCGACGATATCGGCTGGGGAACGGCCGGTATCGAACATGGCCGCGAATACTTTTTTCCCGATGGCGGCAGTGATCTTTCCAGACTCGATGAGTTTCAAGAGTTCGGCAAGGGCTGCGGGGGAAACCGGGCTGGCTTCAATTTCCTTCCCGGAGTCGTTCAATCGGCGCAGAAGTTCTGTCTGAATCCAGTTGGCGGCGGTCTTCGCGGGAGCGCCGGATTTTACGACCGATTCAAAATAATCGGCGAGCGGCTGCGTGGCTGTCAGCACGCCGGCGTCGTATGGCGTTAGGCCGTGAGCGGCGATGAAGCGGGCGCGCTTTGCTTCCGGCAGTTCGGGGAGCGAGCGAAGAACTTCCTCGCGCCATGTGTTGCTGACGTGGATGGGCAGCAAATCCGGCTCGGGGAAATAGCGGTAGTCGTGGGCTTTTTCTTTCGAGCGCATGGAGACGGTGCAGGATTCGGACTGGTTCCAGAGGCGCGTTTCCTGAAAAATGTGGCCGCCGGATTCGAGGACGCCGATGTGGCGCTCGATTTCGTACTCGAGGGCTTTTTGCAGATAGCGAAAAGAGTTGAGGTTCTTTACTTCAACCTTGGTGCCGAATTCCTTGGCGCCGCGCAGGCGCACACTCACGTTGGCGTCGCAGCGGAGCGAGCCTTCTTCCATGTTGCAGTCGCTGACGCCGGTGTAGAGCATGATCTGACGGAGCGTCGTGAGGTAAGCGTAGGCCTCTTCGGGAGTGCGCATGTCCGGCTCGGAAACGATTTCGCTGAGGGGCGTGCCGCAGCGGTTGTAATCGATGTAGGCCTTGGTGGCGGATTCGGAAAAGCCTTCGTGCAGATTCTTGGCGGCATCCTCTTCAAGATGAAGCCGGGTGATGCCGATGCGCTTTTTTGCGCCATCGTGGTCGATCTCGATCCAGCCGTTGGTGGCGAGGGGCAGCTCGTATTGCGAGATTTGATAGCCCTTGGGCAAATCGGGATAGAAATAGTTTTTGCGCGCGAAACGCGAATGCTCGTGCACCGTGCAGTTCAGGGCAAGCGAGGCGCGCATGCCGAGTTCCACGGCGCGTTTGTTCAGAACAGGGAGCGTGCCGGGCAGGCCGAGGCAGACGGGGCAGACGTTGGTATTGGGCGGATCACCGAAACGGGTCGAGCAGCCGCAGAAGATCTTGGAGTTGGTCAGAAGCTGGACGTGGACTTCCAAGCCGATGACGGTCTCGTATTTTGCGAGCACATCGGGGGCGATGGCCGCCACTTCTGGGGAAGATTTCGCCATGATGGAGCCAGAATTATAGCATCAGGACGACGCGCGATTGTAAGGGGCGGGCGAGCCTGTGGGTGTGCGCTGTATGGCCAGGGCCCCCCTGGGTTTTGCATAAGTGTTCATTCTAAAGAACTGAACTATTGACGCGCCACGTCCAATGCGGGTTCGCGGAGAGCGGGAAAGAGCCGTTCAGCTAATGCGAACCCTCCGAAAAACATGGCGGCGTAGACGGCGTCTCCCGCCAAGGTGTTCCAAAAGAAGGGAATTCCGGCGATGTAGCAGGCGAGCAAGCCTGCGCTGCTGCGCGGGTAGGAGAGGCCAAAGGCCCAGACGGCGAAATTGGTTACGAGGAAGAACTGGATGGCGCCGAGGAGCGTGGCGAGGCCGATCCGGCCAACAGTGCGGCGGTCGCGCAGCCAGAAGCCGATGGCGACGCTGACGAGAAAACTCGCGTAGACGACGGGCATGAGTTTGTGGAAGCCAACGAAAATATCGCCGACGAAGAGGGCGAGGATAGGAAACAGAAAGGCCAGGCGGCGGTTGCGGATGATAGCTCCGGAAAACAGGGCCATCGCACCGACGGGGGTGAAGTTCCATGGATGAGGAGCGATGCGCAACGCGGCGGCTAAGGCAACGATGGCGAGGGCAAGCAGCGTGCGATAAAGCAGGTTCTCTTTTTCAGATGTTTGCGGATTCATTTTATTGCTTTCTCCATTCCTTCGAGTATATCGCAAAAAACAAAACCATCACGATTGACGATCTCTCCGGTGCGGACGGGTATGGGAGACTGAAAAATGGGGCCGTCGAAAACAAAGGAGTGGAACTCACCGTTTTCGCCGCAGGGGTCGGCGTGTGACGGAAGATCGCGGAAGAAAGATTCATCCAACTCGCGGCCGGCGAAGCTGGGATCGAGGACTTTGCTGTCCACACAGACAGCGACGGCGCGAAATTGATTGGCGTGGAAGGAGCGGATTAATTCGCGCGTGTCCCGCTTCCAAATGGGGAAGAGCGCGGTCATGCCGATGCGCGCGAGATTGTTCTCGCGATAAGCGCGGAGGTCTTCGAGGAAAATGTCGCCGAAGGCGACCTTTCGAACTCCTTTTTCATAGTGCACGCGAAGTGCTTCCTCCATGCGCGCCTCGTAAATGGGATTTACGCATTGAGGCGGAATGCGGACTTCGTGGAGCGGCAGGCCAATGGATTGTGCCTGCCGCTCGAGAAGTTCGCGCCGGACGCCGTGCATGCTGATGCGCTCGTAGCCTTCGGTTACGGTGGTGAGAAGAGCCGCGATGTGGACGTCGCTCCGCTGCAGAAGTGTGTGCAGGGCCATGGCGCTGTCCTTGCCCCCGCTCCAGCAGAAGAGAATCGGTTCCAGTTCGCTCATCGGTTAGTTACGTCCGCTGAAGGTATAGCGCACGCCCGCGCGCATATCGCGACCGAGCGCTGGGTAGCCGAGCGCGTCCTGGTAGAACTTGCCGAAAAGGTTCGTCGCGCGGGCGTAAAGCGTCACGCCATGGCCTATGCGGTAGCTGCTGGATAAATCGAAACGGGCGTAGCCAGGATTTCGCGTCAGGCCGAGACCAAGGAAATCGCTATCGGTGCGGACGCCGGTAAAATAGCCGCCTAAAGTGACATTGAGGCGGCGGAAGGCGGCGTTCAGCGTGAGGGAACCGGAATTCGCGGGGCGCCGGATGAGGCGGTTGCCAGGAAGTCCGCTGGGATCGAAGGCGTTGGGCGATTTGAGCACGAGACTGTCGTCGTAGGTGTAGTTTCCCGCGGCATTCAACCAGCGCGTAAACCTTGTTTCGCCGGTGAAGTTGAGTCCCCGGGCGCGGGCAAGATCGGTGTTGAAGAAGAACCCAAAATTCGGGCCGGAGCCTGGGAGAGTGAAGCCGCAGCTGTTCGAGTTGGGGTCCGGGTTAGCGGGGTCGTGCGCGCAGAATTCAAAGCTGACGATGTCATAGAAGCGGCTGGAGAAGTATTCGGCCGTCAGGCGGACGTGGTCGCCGAGGAGTTTTTGTTCGAGGCCAGTGGTCCAAGTCTTGCTGGCTTCAGGCTTCAGCGATGGATTGCCGAAGTCGCCAAAGTTGTCGCCGAAGATCTGGTCGAAGCGGGGCTCCTTGATGCCCTCGCCGTAGAAAACGCGGAACAGCGTTTCGCCCCAAACTCCGTTGCCATAGTGAGCCACCACGGAAGCTCCTGCTCGTGGAACAACACGAGTACCAAAGAAGGCATTGGCCTCGGCGCGAGCGCCAAAATTCAGAGAAATGCGCGGATGCGGGCGATAGCCAAAGTCCAGAAAGCCAGCTTGATTGTTGCGGCGGGCGTGCGGGACATTGATGGAAGTGAGAAAGGCGTTTTCGACTTCATATTCGTAGCCGGCGGTGACGCCGAAGTTCGAGATTAGGTAACTGGTTTGCGCGGTCAGGTTCGCGCGATTGTACTGGAAACGGCTTTCGCCAGTGAAATCGCAAAATTCGGCGGTGGGGACAGCCGTTGGATTGGTCTGCGGGCAGAAGGCGTTGGGATCGATGGCGAAAAAACTTTGCAGTGGATTATTGTTGTGCTGCCAAGTATAGGACTCGGCGCCGCTAATCTGGTGACGCCAATGTTTGCCGGTGGAAAAATCCCAGCGCGCGCTGGAACTGAAAAGATGCTGGGTGTATCGCTGGTAGAGGCTCGGCGGTTCGAAAACGGTTTGCCCGGGAATGCCCGCGTCGCTGTCGTTGTTGCGCAACGTGAGACGAAGCTGGTTGGTGTCGCTGAAACGGTAGCCGAAATTGCCAGAGAGCGTGCGATTGAGAAACCTGTCGTTGGGGCCTTGGCCGTCAGTTTCGAGATAGGAGCCGGCCAGGGAATAGTCGAATACGCCGAGCAGTCCACTGAGCTGCGCGCCACCGCGGCCGGAACCGAAGCTTCCACCTTCACCGTAGATGCTGAACTCCGGGATGCGCGTCTCGCCGCGATGCGTGAAAAGTTGAATGACACCAGAGACGGCGTCCGTGCCGTAGATGGCGCTTTCGGCGCCGCGAACGATTTCGACTTTGTCGATGTTGTCGAGAGTGAGGCTCGAAAAATCGACGGCTCCGCCAGGGGGATTGATGGGCGCGCCATCGACGAGGACTTTGGTGAAGTTGGAGTTGCCGCCGTTGAGGAACACGGAAGCGGTCCCGCCTTCAGGCCCGGTGCGGCCAATGGCAATGCCCGGCGCGAAGAGGAGAGCATCAGTCAAGGAGACCGATTGCCGCGCTTCGATCTCCTCCTTTGTAATGATAGAAACCGGAGCCGTAGTTTGATCGATAGGCGTGGGCTCGGCTTGCGCGGTGACAACGACATTGGAGTTGAGCGGTTCGAGCTCGAGATGTAGATCGAGTTGGCGCTGCTGATTCTCGGAGAGATCAATAACGAAATCGCGCGCGACGAAAGGCGAGCGTTCGAACGAAACAAGATAACGGCCCGGAGGAAGCGACAAACTGTATGCGCCATCGGTGGAGGAGCTTGTTTTCCAGAATTGGGCGTTCTTGTCAGCTTCTAATTGAGCGGCCACGTAGGCGTTGGGAACGCCGGCGCCGCTCGGATCCAGCAGTGTTCCAGACAAATGCGCATCCGAAGAATTTTTTTGAGCGTGCGCTGAAGAACTGATGCAAAGGAGAACTGCCGGTAGAACAAAAAATAGAAGAAGTCGTATTTTCATGTTTTCCTCCGCTCCCTCTCGCGCGGGAGTTGAAGGTTGGCCTGGCGCTTGGAAGAGATCGCTCGGGCTGCAGACTTCGCCGGTCTCCTGGCTTGGCGGCAGTTCCGTCCCCATGTTGCTGGGGCGGCTGCGAGGCCTTCCCGTAGCGCTGCCCGTTATTTCTGTGAGCAATCTTCCCTGATCCGGATCGCAAACAGTGAGCGATGCGCCGCAGTGGCCGCGGCAGTACCTTATTCCGCCTTACAGTCGCGCGGCGGCGACGGCTTTTTCACGTTTAGCCCTGGCATTGGCCAGGGTGAACGCACCGTCTTCCCGTGCACGAAGTCCGCGGTGATGGTGGGGGGCGCGTTGGCCCGCTGTGGGTGATTCAAGTGCCGCGGCCTTGGCCGCAGCGTTTGGGTGAACGATGGAACCGCTACTTATTTTGCAGACGGCATGTTCACACGCGGACGGCCAGACGAGCCGAGCTCCACGGTGAGAGGCGTCTGAAAAACTTGTTCGAGCAATTCGCGCTGGAAGACGCTCGCAGGCGGCCCAACGCGAAGACACTTGCCTTTTTGAAAGAGAGCAACCTGGTCGGCGTATTGGCCCGCGAGATTGAGTTCGTGGGTCACGACGACGACGGTGTAACGATTCGCCGAGGCAAGCCGCCGCAGCGTCTCCAGCAGATCAACCTGCGCACCAATATCGAGATGCAGCGTGGGTTCATCGAGGAGAAGAAGCAGAGGCTGCTGCGCGAGGGCGCGCGCCAGGATGACGCGTTGCTTTTCGCCGCCGGAAATCTGATCCATAAAACGGTCGCTGAGATGTTCCGCGCCGACCTGGGCAAGCGCGTTGCGCGCGATGAGCACGTCCTCATCGGTTTCGAAGCGCAGTGTACGGCCATAGGGATGTCTGCCCTGAAGAACAAATTCCCAAGCGCGCGAGGGGAAAAGCAGAGGGCTTTCTTGCTGAACCATGGCGATGCGCTGTCCACGCGTTCGGTGCGGAAGCGTATGTGTTACGAAGCCGTTCAGAAGCACGCGGCCGGATAGCGGCTCGAGAGCGCCCGCGATCAGCTTCAAGAGAGTGGATTTGCCGCAGGCGTTTGGCCCGACAATCGCAACAATTTCGCCAGGGCGCGCTTGAAAACTTGTCGCTTCGAGAGTGAAAAGAGGAGCTTGCGTTGGATTCGCCGAATAGGCGTAACTGACCTGTTCGACGCTCAAGCGAATATCGGAGTTGAAATCCCCGGCTTGCCCCAAAGGGCGTGACGCGGAAGCTGGAGTGTGAGCGTAGCTACTCACGCCAGCCTCCTGCGCATTAAGTAAAGAAAGAGTGGCGCGCCCGCGATGGCGGTCATGGCGCCGACGGGCAGCTCCGCCGGAGAAACGACTGTGCGCGCGAGCGTGTCGGCGAGGACTACAGCAATGGCGCCGCCGAACGCGGCCGTGGGCAAAAGGATGCGGTGATCGGAACCGAAGAGCAGGCGCATGACGTGGGGCACAAGCAGGCCGACGTAGCCTATGGCGCCACTAACGGAAACAGCCAAACCGGTTAACAAGGACGCCGCAATATAGACGACCAAGCGGACGCGGCGCACGTCCACACCGAGGTGCATGGCTTCGCTTTCGCCAGCGAGGAGCAAATTCAGGTCTGACGCCGTCATGTAAATTGTTCCTGCGGCAAGAAAGAAACCGAAACGAAGGATGAGGCCCACAATTTGCGGCGGCGGAGTCTGGAGTTCACCCATCATCCAGAAGGCTATGCCGCGGTAGTTGCCGCCGGTCAATGTAGACATGAAAAACATGATGATGGCCTGCAAAAAAGAAGCCGTAATAATGCCGGCGAGGAGCAAAGTGCTGCTGTCGATTTGCCCTTGCCGGAGGCCGAGGAAGTAGACCGCCGTGACCGTAAGCGCGGCGCCAAGAAAAGCGCCAATGGGCGTCAAGAGGGCGGCTACGGCTGGCGCGAGAGCCAGATGAGGCTCGACAATCAACGCGATGATGGCGCCGACCGCTGCGCCGCTCGAAACGCCGAGAACGTAAGGATCCGCAAGGGGATTGCGCAGCAAAGCCTGAAAACTCGCGCCAGCAACGGAAAGCGAAGCGCCGACGAAGATACCGAGAAGAATGCGCGGCAACCGGATATCGAAGATGATGAGCTGGTATTCGCTGGAGAGCTGGCTGGTTTGGCGAAAGAGAACGCGGAGCAGATCACGACCCAATCCGTAGAGCGACACGGGCACAGCGCCCAGCTTCAGTGCGATCACCACCACAACAAACAGGATGGCGGCGAGAATCGCGCAGTGCGCGAGCAGGCGGCTGAGTGTCAACGGGCGCACGCGCAGGCCTCCATGAGAGCGGGATCTCCTCCCGACAAATCCATTACGCGATTGGGAAGTTGTGATTGAGCGTGAGACGGATTTTTTTTCTCTTTTTCATCGTCAGGATGCGCGGAGAACGCCCGGGGATGCAACTGCCGCGCGAGTTCCTCGATAGCGGAAACAATCCGGGGCGCGGGCCTATTTACAGCATCGCTGATCACGGCAAAGCGGCGGTTACGCACGGCGTCAAGACCACGCCATCCAGGGCGCTCGGCGATCACGTCGAAATCATTCTGGGCCGCGTCCGAATGAGACTCGGCGAAAACGAGAAAGTCCGGCTGCAGGCGAACAACCTCCTCAAGACTCATCTGCGGCCAATCTTGTGAGGAGTTCACTATGGAGCTCGCGCCTGCCAGCCGCAGGGCATCAGCTATAAAAGTGTGCTTACCCACGGAGATCAGGGGATCCGGCCAAACGATAAAGATGACGCGGCTCAGAGGCGATCTGCTCAAGTGTTGCTGCAGCTCCGCGAGGTGGCGTTCGAGGCCGGCGCCCAGAGTGGCGCCTGCCTCCGGTACGCCGAGGACTTCGGCAAGCCTCTCGGTCGAGGAAATTATCTCCTCAACGGTGTGGGGATCCGTCGAATAAGAAGGGATGCCCAGACTATCGAGAGCGGTCACCGTCTCGAGGCGGTTCAGACTCTTGGTGACGAGAACGAGATCGGGACGCATAGCAACAATCTGTTCGAGACTCGGATTGATCGCGCCGCCTACCTTGGGTTTTTTCTGGGCATCAGGGGGATAGTCGCAGTAATCAGTATCTCCGACGAGACGGTCCTGCAGGCCGAGGGCGTAGATCGTTTCGGTAAGACTCGGCGCAAGTGAGACGATGCGCAGCACAGGCTGGGGAACGCGAACGGTGCGGCCCACCTCATCCAAGAAATCCTTGTACACCGGTGCAGCAGCCGGGCTGGCCGATTGCGTTTGCGCCTGCAGTGTCGGGCACCAGAATGCGGCGCAGAGCAGTAGCGAGATGAAGGCGCTTCTCGCCAGGTTATTTCTTCGTGCGTTTATCCGTCTCAGCACAATTCTCCGCTTATCAGACAAAATCTCTCGTGCAATAAAAAAGCCCCGCGAGACACCTTGGGGCTTCTTGGCATCGCTTCTTCTCGCGAAAAGCGCCAGCCTCTGAGGCGCGGGAGGGTAGTCTGGCTTACGGCTCTCTGAGCCGATTACAGTGGCGGGACCGCGGCCGATTCTCACGGCCTTCCCCACTTCCCTTGCCTGCAAATTGGAAACTCAGTGTAAGCCGAGGGTTTAGGAGTGTCAATGCACGGCATGAGCGGCCTGGCAGAACGAACCTAGCGATTCTTCCAGTTTGGTTTACGCTTTTCGACCAGTGCACGGAGGCCCTCTTGAGAATCCTCGAGGCGGTACAGCTCGTTGAGGAAGATATTCATGGAGTTCTTCATGCCATCCCGAAGCGAAAGTCCCATTCCGCCAAGAATGGCTTTTTTGGCCATCATCAGCACCGGACCGGAGTGCGCCGTGATGCGCTCGATCAAGTCATTCACGGTCTGCTCGAGCTTGGCTTCGGGAACAAGACGGTTGACCAGACCCATTTCCAGGGCGCGGTCCGCACTCAAAGCTTCGCCGGTTAAGACAATTTCAAGCGCTCTCTTCGGCCCAACAAGGAAGGGGAGGATTGTGGACGCAAGCGGCGGGAATACCCCAATGGAAATCTCCGGCTGAGCAAAACGTGCTTTGGGCGTGGCGATCACCAGATCGCCAAAGGCGGCGAGTTCCGCGCCGCCGCCGATCGCCGGGCCATTAACCACACAAATCACGGGCTTGCCTACTTCCAACATGCCTGTGAAGGCTGCATAAAACGCATCGAGCATCTGAAAAACGCGTTCGGAAGTGTACTCGCCTATGTCGATGCCGCCGCAAAATACCTTGCAGGCGGAATCGAGAATGACAAGCTTCACCTCGGGGCTCTGGCCCGCGAAAGTGAATCCGTCCGAGAGTTCGCGCAGAAACGCTTCATTGAGTAGATTGTGTTCGGGACGGTTGAGCGTCATGCGCGCGACGCTGCCTTCGATGCGCATCTTGATGTATTCGAAATTGTCCGGTGTGCGCCGCTCGGGTCGTGACACGTACTCTTGCTCTTCAACTGGCTCAATCATGTCCCGCCCTCCTTGGAAATTGCCACTGGAAATTGCTTAGTGGCGGCCGGTAAAGACCAAATTTGATGCTACCACGTCGTCGCTTGACGCCCCGCAGTGGCTAATGGACGCGTGCGCAAACGGTTTGCCCCTCCTTCCTCTTCCTTGGCCGGTTGTGCTCTGCTCCTTGCCATTCTCCGCACAGCAGAGCGGTTTCCCGCATATTCCATTTCCGTTTGCGGGTATGCTGGGCTACGACTTTCTTATCGCGCTCGAGGTGGATGGCGTGGTGACTGGAAAAACATCATCGGCTCGCGAATCTGCGACTGTCACGGCGGTGCAGTTCATCGGCCACGCCGATTCGGAAGGATTTCCGCCCGTCGCGGTGTGGGAAAGCGCTCCGGCGATAAACTTCAATCACGACTGGCAGGGCAAGAACGCCGATCCGGAGCTTGAGACGGAGGTTCGGCTGCTTTGGACTCAAGACACTCTCTACCTGAGATTTCTGGCGCGCTATCGCAGCATCACGATTTTCCCCGATGCCGAACCAAGTGGGCGGCGAGACCAACTCTGGGACCGCGATGTCGTTGAAGTGTTTCTGCAGCCGGCTGGGTCGGATGCCCGTCGCTATAAAGAGTTTGAGGTGAGCCCCAACGGCTTCTGGATTGATTTGGATATTGCCCCTGGAGAGAAACACGATTTGCAGAGTGGATTGAGGCGTCGCGTCAATCTTGATGAGAAGAGAAAAACTTGGAAGGCAGAGCTGGCCTTGCCCATGAAGAGTTTGACGGTGCAGTTCGACCCGGCTGTGGCTTGGCGCGTCAACTTCTACCGTGTCGAGGGACCCCGAGAGCCGCGGTTCTACTCCGCGTGGCGGCCCACGAGAACACCGGTGCCGAACTTCCATGTCCCGGAGTCCTTTGGAAAACTCCTATTTGAAACTTAGTTAGAAAGTGACGCGCCAACCGACACGAGACTGGCGCCACGCAACCTTTTTTTCTATGCTTCTCGTGTGAAGACTTCCTTTTCCTTACCCTGTTCATCGATTCTCAAGCGCCCCCTTCGAATTCTCGCAACAGCCGCAGTCATTTTCGCGTTTTGTTCCGCAACTTTGTCCGGTCAAAACGATCCATCGCAGAAACCGAACGTCAATGCACCCGTAGTGACTAAAGTCGACCCTCCTTCGTGGTGGATTCATCTGACCTCGGAAGTGATGCTGTTGCTTTCCGGTCACAACCTCGAAGCCACGCGTGTCGTCTGCAACCTCCCGAGCGTCTTAGTCGAGCGCACGCAAGCAACCGCCGGTGGCGATTACTTATTCGTGTGGCTGAAAATCGGGTCGGCCACAAGATCGGGCACCGCTGTGTGCCGGGTGACGACTCCGGCAGGCGCAACATCCTTTGAGCTTCCGCTGGCAACTCGCGCACTGAAGCTCGGAAAATTCCAAGGTCTCTCGACGGAGGATGTGATTTATCTGATCATGCCGGACCGCTTCGCCAATGGCGATCCCACAAATGATGAACCTGCCGAAGCACCCAGGACGCACAATCGCTCGAATCCTCGCGCCTACCACGGCGGCGACCTGCGAGGTATCCGCGAGCATCTTCCTTACTTGAAGGATCTGGGCGTGACCACGCTTTGGCTTACGCCTGTTTTAAAAAATGGCGCAGCCCAGGATTATCACGGCTATGGCGCTATAGACCTCTACGCAGTAGATCCACATCTTGGAACGATTCAGGATTATCAGGACCTCGTCGCGGAAGCGCACAAGCAAGGGATGAAGATATTGTTCGACTTTGTGCCGAACCACGTCGGACCGAATCATCCCTGGGTAGCGAAGCCGCCGCTGCCTGACTGGTTCCACGGCACGCAGCAGCGTCACGCGGATTCCTCCGCGGGTCTCAATGGCACGTTTTATGGACAGACGGGCAAACAACCGATTTCCAACGATCCCTTCGAGGCGCTGGTTGATCCACACGCTCCGCCGCGGCTATCGCGAAATCTGACGGATGGCTGGTTCTTCAACATTCTGCCCGACTTGAACACGGAAAATCCCACTGTTGCCGAATACCTTTTGCAAAACAGCATTTGGTGGGCGGAGATTTCAGGGCTGGACGGCTATCGTCTGGACACGTTTCCATACGTCTCGCGGAAGTTCTGGTCAACTTGGCACGCGGGACTGCATCAGATCTATCCCTATCTCACGACAATTGGCGAAGTCTTTCATCCGGACCCGAGCGTCACGTCGTTTTTCGCGGGAGGCCAGAAGCGATTTGACGGGATCGACTCAGGCGTAAATACGTTGTTTGATTTTCCTTTGTTTTTCGCGCTCAGAGATGTGCTGCTGCGGAACGCACCGGCAGGACGCATCGCGGATGTGCTGCGCCATGATTCCTTGTACGTTCATCCGGATGCGCTGGTGACATTTTTCGCGAATCACGATGTGCCGCGCTTTGCGGGCGCCGAGGGCAGTTCGCCGGCAAAGCTCAAGCTGGCGTTTGCACTGACCCTGACTTTGCGCGGGATCCCCGAGCTGTACTATGGCGACGAAATTGGAATGCCCGGTGGCGGCGACCCGGACAACCGGCGTGATTTTCCAGGCGGCTGGCCGGGCGATCCTAAGAATGCATTCGCTGCGGAAGGACGCACAGCGGAACAGCAAGAAATTTTCACTTATGTGCAAGCGCTGTTGCGCTTGCGGCGTGAACATCCAGCGCTGCAAAGCGGAAGGCTTTGGCATCTGTTCTCTGACGAAACCGCTTATGTTTTCTTGCGCGAGACGGAAGAAGAACGGATTCTTGTGGCCTTCAACAATTCGACGGAACCGAAAGGGCTGAAAATTCCTCTCAACGACACACCGGCACAGGGCGCGGCTGGCTTCACGCGGGCTATAGGCCAGGCAAAAGCCGATGTATTTGGGAGTGAAGTCCGCATCGCCATGCCCGCGCAATCCATTTCTATTTTTCTGGTGGACTGAGAAATCAGAAAGTCAGGCGAACATTCCAGTTCTTGAGAGCATCAGGCACGGTGAGCGTGATGCAATGCGCTTGAGCGTCGAACCGCCAATCGTGAATCAATTGATCGCCGATGCGGACTTCTTTCGGCTCAGCACCCGCGCCATAAATCTCAAGTCGCGTGCTGTTCCACCACGGCTTGTAGGCATTTTTCTCTATGCTGCTGGTAACCGTCATCGCGTGAGGAGACACGTCACAAGTGAAATTCACGCGCAGGAAGTCTCCTTTTTGATAGGCAAACGTCAGTCCGTCATCCTGGTAAAGCGTCCCGTGGCAGTCTTCTCCCATATAAACGCGCAGTTCGAGCGGTCCATCCGGTTTCTCGTTCGTGCTTTGCACCACGGGCTGCATGGGAATGATCGCGCCGGCGCGAACATAAAACGGTGTTTCCGCAATTGCCGGATGCAATGAAATCTGGTCCTTGCTCGAATGTATTTGCGCGGTCCAGAAGTCGTACCAATCGCCGGGCGGCAAATGGACGTCCTCGGCGTCGACTTTTTCCGTCACGACGGGCGCAACGAAGAGATCCCGGCCAAAGAGGAACTGGTGGTCCTCGCCATAGAGGCTTTGCGCATCGGGATATTCGAGAAAGATAGGCTCCATCAGCGGAACTCCGGTGCGCGAGGTTTCCTCCATCGCTGAGTAGATATATGGGAGCAGTCTGTAACGCAGCTCAATGTAGCGCTTGCGAATCGCTTCCTGCTCCGGGCCGCTAGCCCATGGCTCGTGATCGGCTGTGCCTTTCGCTGCGTGATTGCGATAAATGGGATAGAAGACACCCAGCTCGTACCAGCGTGTCAGAAGGTCGGATGGCGGCGAGCCCGCAAAACCGCCGACATCCGCGCCCACGAGCGAGTAACCGGAAAGCCCGAGATTCATGATCTGTGGCACGCTCATGCCGATGTGATTCCAGGTGGCGCTGTTGTCGCCGGTCCACGTGGCTGCGTAACGTTCGGTGCCCGCGTAGGCCGCGCGTGTGAGCACGAAGGGCCGCTCGTCAGGCCGCAATTTGAGGAGACCATCGTGGGTGGCGCGGACGTTTTCCATCCCGTAGACATTGTGGATGGCCCGATGGTCGAGGGTTGAGTCGTCATCAAGGCGATGCACAACATCGAGTGGCATGGTTTTTGAGAGAGTGAGGAACGTGGCAGGCTCGTTCATGTCATTCCAAAAACCAGCGGCGCCCATGTTCACGAAATTTTTGTAGAGACCGCCCCACCAATCGCGCGCCCGGCTCAGCGTAAAATCCGGAAAGACGCTGTCGCCGGGCCAGACTTTGCCGACGTACACCGAGCCGTCTGGATTCTTGACGAAAACATCCTCCTTGATCCCGGAATCGTAAGGCACATAGCCGTGGTCGGGATTCTTTTTGATGTGCAGGTCGGTGATGAGAACAGTGCGCATGCCTTGCGCGCGAAAATCGGAAATCATCTTTTCGAAATGCGGAAAATACTCGCGGTTGACTGTGAAGGGGGCGTTGCCCTCTTGATAGTCGATGTCAAAATAAATGGCATCGGCAGGAATCTTTTTCTCCCGCAACGTCTGGACGATCTCTCGAGCCCGCGCTTCGGGGTAATAACTGTAGCGGCTCTGCTGGTAGCCGAGCGACCAGAGCGGCGGAAGAGGCGTACGCCCAACCAGCGCGGTGAATTGCTGGACGATTTTCTTGGGCTCCGGGCCCGCAATAAAGTAATAGTTCAGCTCGCCGCCCTCAGCTCCAAAGGAAAAATAGCCGGGCGACTCCTTTCCGAAGTCGAAGCTGCTGCGATAAGTGTTGTCGAAAAAAACGCCATATGCCGTGCCTTTCAGAAGGCCCATGAAAAACGGAATGGTCTTATAGAGCGGATCATCCGATTCTTGCCAGCCGAAAAAGTCGGTGTTCCACATCGTATAGGCGTGATTACGGCGGTTCATCGGACCTGGCTTATCGCCCAGGCCAAAGTAATTCTCCTCAGAAGGCATTCGCTTCCAGGCGTGGATATATGTGCCGTTCCAAGCCATGGGCAGGGACGGCTCATCCGCAAGGAGAACGTTGCCCGCCAGGTCCGCGAAAGTGATCAGCAGGGGCGCTTTCTTGACGATGACAACGACGCGGCCCGCAGTCATGCGCAGCTCGGTCTTGCTATCTACGATCTTGATAGCCGGGGGATCGGAAGATTCAACTACCGCCCAGGAAAAGTCCTTGGGAAAGGAACCTTGCGGCGCCAGCCGAACCCGGATCACCCCGTCGCGAAAAGCGGTGATGCGCAGCTTCGCGGAACCGGCAGTCAGCTCGACGCCATCCTGAAGCTTCTCCACACGCTGCACATTTCCGATGTGCTGCCAGCCTGCCGACACTGCGCTGCACGCGCTGAGCGCACAGAGCAACAAGCCGACCCGGTCCATCTTGCAAGTCGTGACATGCTATCCCTCTCTTAGCGCGGCTGGTGGAAGCACCCTTGCCTGCAATACATCTGCGCGCCGGGCGGCACGCACTATGAGTTTCGCTAGGCTGCGAGCCATTCCTCAAAAAAGGATGAAGCTTTAGCGCCCTCGATGCGGCGGCGCACCGCGTCCATGACGCGGCATTTCGCCGCCCCATTGTTGCCATAAAATGCCAGCCAGTACGGTAGGTGCAGTTCTACTGGTGTGCGCTCGATTTCCACGGGAAGCGCGCGCATTTTAAAAAAACCTTGTTGGAAGAGCACCCGCAGGACTTTCATCCGGAGAAGTTCTTCAGCAGCATCAGGCCGCAAACGCGGCATGAGGCGATTCCGGGTCTCGATCGTGAGCAGCTCATTTTCCATGGGAATTCGCGGGAACTCGAAAAGATCGAGCGCGCCGTGCACTGCTTCAAGGGCAAAAAACCGAGTTTTCCGGGCACGCCCCATTTCGTAACGCACTCGATACACCCAGAACGGCACGTAAGCATCTGCGATCCGTTGCAGGGGACCGCTCCGAATTCTCCAATAAGCTGCGCCGAAGCCGCCCGAACGAAACGTTCGGACAGCTTCTTCCCGCGTGACATTGGGTTTCAATGCTCGGATGGCAGAGGTTCGCATTTATTTCCCGTCCGAAACAGTTCCTAGCGGAAGTAAATCCACAACCCGATCACCGTCGCCAGCAACAGAAGACTGGCGAAGATGTTGATACGGCGTTCGGTCGGCGTTTCGTGTGCGGGTTTGCGCTGGCGCGGGTCAACCACCGTGGTTTCGATCTTGTCGTCGACGGTTGCAAACGTCAGTCCGGCGATCTGCTGGCGGTCCGGTGGTTTGGTCATCAGGCTGACACCGACGAGGACGAGCGAACAGACCACGAACATGAAAATCGCGTAGTGCAGGAAGTTCATGTCCACGATCCAGCGCACCACGGGAGATTGGAAATGCCCGCCTCCGGCTTGGTCGGCGAGTTCCAGGACAAATCGCGTTGCCCCCAGCACGAAGCCCGTCATAAGCGAACTGATCGCCCCGGCCCCGTTCAGACGCGGCCACAAGATTCCCAGGACAAAGCACGCGGAAATAGGCGGGCTGATGTAGGCCTGCACACTCTGCAAGTAAATGTAGAGCTGGCTGCTGATGTAGTGGATAAAGGGAACCCAGAGCAAGCCAAGCAGCACCATGACGCCAGTGGCCACGCGCCCGAAATTCACGAGCTGCCCCTCGGAGGCTTGCGGCCGAATCTTCTTGTAGAAATCCAAAGTCACCAGCGTGGACGCGGAATTAAACACCGAACTCATCGCGCCCATTACAGCCGCAAGCAAAGCAGCCATGACCAGCCCGACAAGGCCCGTGGGCAGCAGATTCAGGATGAGTGTCGGGTATGCAAAATCGGGCTTCTTCACCTGCTCGGGGAACAGCGCGAAAGCAATAATGCCGGGCAGCACGAGCATGAAGACCGGTAAGATTTTCAGGAAGCCGGCGAAAATAGTGCCTAGTTTCGCGTGGCCCTCATCGCGCGCGGAAAGCACCCGCTGCACAATCACCTGATCGGTGCACCAATACCAGATGCCAAGTATCGGCGCTCCAAAAAATATTCCTGTCCATGGGAATTGCGGATCGGACATCGGCTTGATCATGTGGAAGTAACTCGCGGGCACCATGGTACGAAGATGTGCGAAGCCACCTACCTCGTGAAGACCAATGAGCGTCAAAGCTACCGCGCCAGTGATCAATATCAATGTCTGGACAGTATCCGTGTAAATGACCGCCGCCAAACCGCCGGCTACCGTGTAAATCCCGGTGGCAATAACCAGAACGACCGCCGTCTTCCACAGCGACCAGCCCGCCACTCGCTCCAGGACCACGCTCGCTGCATAAAGTTGTACCGAAATCTTTGTGAAAATGTAGGCGATGATCGAGATGCCCGCGAGGTATACGGCGCAATTGCGATTGAACCGCCGCTCCAGAAATTCCGGCATCGTGAACACGTTGGATCGCAAGTAGAACGGCACGAACACCCAACCCAAGATCAGCAGAATCAGGCACGCGAGCCATTCAAAATGACCTACGGCCAATCCGGACGAAGCGCCCGTCCCAGACAAGCCGATAAAGTGTTCCGTGGAGATGTTCGACACGAACAAGGATGCGCCGATGAAAAACCAGCCAATATCGCGGCCGGCGAGAAAATAGTCCTCCGAAGTCCGTTCTCTCCTGGAAAAATACAGACCAATTCCAAACACGATCGCGAAATAGATCCCGATGATAACGAGATCCAAGGTAGCTATGCTTTTGTGTGCAACCGTGACGTCCGCCGCAAACAGCATCCGTTCCTCCTTGGCATCCGCCGGCATCTTCCGGACGGGATCTGTTGCTCAGGTGATCTTGCCATTGCGCGACCGCGGTACGCAGCAGTGCCCTGTTTGTTCAAGTGCGCGCGATGCTGCGAAATCGCCGCTCTTCCCAGGCCCCATTTCTGCGTGCGAAGTCTATACCAGGGCACGCGAAGGCTCAATGGGCGAATAGCCGGCCGGCAATGTCGCGACTCTGCGGCTGGCGCGCGTTGTCGCTGGCATAATATCCTTCAGTAGCCCCAACATGAGCTATGGCGATCGTCGCGCTCCAAAAAGTCTCTAAGGACTATCTCACCGATGGCCAACCCGTCCGGGCGCTGGACGATATTTCGCTTGAGATTAACCGCGCAGAATTTGTTGCGCTCGTCGGGCGCAGCGGCTGCGGCAAATCGACTCTCCTCAATCTCGCGGGCGCCATGGATTTTCCCACCTCCGGCCGCGTCCTGCTCGACGAAGTCGAGACATCCACTCTCAATGACGCCGGCTTGACCCAGCTCCGGCGCGAAAAAGTCGGATTCATTTTCCAATCGTTTCAACTGCTGCACACACTGACGGTTTTTGAAAATGTCGAGCTCCCGCTGCTTCTTGCTGGAAAGCCGAATGCTCGTGCCGCTGCCCGGGAGAAGCTCGCCTGGGTGGAACTTGATGGCCTGGGCGACCGCCTACCTCATCAACTCTCCGGCGGGCAGATGCAGCGTGTGGGCATCGCGCGCGCCCTGGTTCAATCGCCCGCCATTCTCCTCGCCGACGAGCCGACGGGAAATCTCGACACGGTGACAGGCAACGTCATCCTTGAACTCTTGAAGCGGCTGACGCGCGAACTAAAAACAGCAACTCTCCTGGCCACGCATAGCGCGGAAGCAGCTGCGCTCGCCGACGCCATCGTGCGCTTGCGCGACGGAAAAATAGAAGAGATTACCCGGCGCTGACATGAGACGCATCCTCCTTTTTTACCGCTTGATGCTTCGTCCGTTGCTGCAGGAGCCAGTGCGGGCCATTCTGACCGTGCTCGCAGTAACCCTGGGTGTCGCTGTCGTGTTGGCAATCGATCTTGCCGGAACAGCGGCAACCGGATCTTTCCGTGCTTCGATGGAAACTCTGGCTGGAGACAACGATCTAGAGATTGTCGCGTCGGGTGGCGTGCCAGAATCGGTCGTAGGAACGATCGCGATGCTGCCCTATTCCATTCGTTTTTCAACGCGCATTGAAGACTCTGTGATCATCGCAGACACCCAGCAAACCATTCCCCTCATCGCCCTCGACTTGGTTGCGGAAGGCAGCGACAAGCGGAGTGGAGCAAACTCCGGAACCAACTTGAGTGAACTTTTTACGCCCTCCCAAAACGCCCTCCGATATTTGCAAGACCCGGGAAGCATCTGGGTCGGCGCAAGTCTCGGGAAAAAGCCCGGCGAACGCCTTCAATTGCTGATCAACGATCAAGTCTGCGAATTCACGGTGCGCGGTGTTTACCCCGATTCGAACGGCAACGAGTCTGCCATCGTCATGGATCTCGCGGCAGCGCAACGCGCTCTGAATCGCTTCGGTCGCATCGACCGCATCCTCTTAAAAGTTCCGGAAGTCCCAAGTCTTGAGGAGTGGCAACAGCGCGTGCGTTCCGCGCTGCCCGCCGGCATGGAAGTTCGGCCGCAGGGAACAGGCACAAACGAAAACCGGCGAATGCTAGCCGCCTTCCGTTGGAATCTTCGACTGCTCAGTTACATCGCTCTGATTGTGGGCGCTTTTCTCATCTACAACACGATCTCGGTCTCCGTTGTGCGCCGCCGTCCAGAAACAGGAATCGTACGCGCGCTGGGCGCCAGTCGGGGCGCAGTCCTTGCAGCGTTCATTGGCGAGGCAGCCTTTTTCGGATTGGCCGGCGCCGCGCTTGGTCTCCCGGTCGGCCGCCTGATGGCTTCGGGCGCTGTGAAACTCATGGCTGCCACGGTGGAATCTCTCTATGTAAGCAGCCGTCCCGGGGCGATCGAGTTGAGCGCGTGGTCCGTGGTGCTCGCATTTGTCATCGGCGTTGGCGTCTCTATTGTTTCTGCGTACTCGCCAGCCCGCGAAGCGTCGCTCGTCTCTCCTGTCGAAGCCATGGCGCGTGGCAGGCGCGAGTACGTCGCGCGTATGCATAAATCTCGCAACCTGTGGCTCGCGCTGGTTCTGGGCATTTTGGCAGTGGCGGCAGCACGCGTCCCGGCGATCGAAGGCAAACCGGTGTTTGGATATCTCGCCGCTATCTTGCTTGTCGGCGCGGCAGCCCTGGCCATTCCGGCCTTCACGGATGCGGTTATGTCTCGCTTCTCCCGGTGGCTTGGAAAAATCCTGGGAGTCGAGGCTTTGCTGGCATCACAAAGCCTCTCGGCTTCGCTTCGCCGCACTTCCGTCCTTGTTGGCGCGCTCTCTACCGCTATCGCCATGATGACTTCCGTTGGAATCATGGTGGGCAGTTTCCGTGAAACGGTCCTGATCTGGATGAACGATCGCCTTCCCGCCGATCTCTATCTGCGGCCTGCGGGGAACCCCGCTCCGGACCGTCATCCGACACTTGCTTTGGAATTGGCGGACAAAATAAGCAAGCTGCCTGGCATCGCGGGAGTGGACCGGCTGCGCGCGTATGAAATCAGCTACGACGGCATGCCCGCGACACTGGCATCCGTGGATCTGAGCGCCCTGCGTTCGGATCATCGTTCGAACTTTTTTTCTGGGCGGCCAGCCGGGCAAGTTCTCGCACAGATTCGCGATACGGATGCCGTTCTCGTCAGCGAGCCGTTCACCTACAAGCATCATGTGCGCGCAGGGGACACCATCACGCTTGCGCTCGGGGCTGCACGTCAATCCTTTCGCATTGTGGATGTTTATTACGATTACGGAAGCGAGCGCGGCAGCGTTCTGATGGATCGCCAAACAATGCTGCGCTATCTCCCGGATCCCGCTGCTTCAAACCTGGCCATTTATGTCGCCCCCAACGCATCCATCGAGTCCGTACGCGAGGAGATCACACGGGTGTCCGCCGGTTCTCGTGTGCTGCTCTTTTCGAACCGCGATTTGCGCACTGATGCTATCCGCATATTCGACCGCACATTCGCCATAACTTATGCGCTCGAGGCCGTGGCAGTGATTGTCGCGGTGATGGGCATCGCCGGTGCGCTGCTTGCGCTCGTCATCGACCGCCGCCGCGAACTTGGATTGCTCCGTTTTCTCGGCGCAGCAGCCGGCCAAGTACGCAAGCAGATTCTCATCGAAGCTGGTTTACTCGGCCTCCTAGCCAACTTCGTGGGGCTCGCTCTGGGCTTCGCGCTCTCGCTCGTCCTCATCTACGTCATAAACAAGCAGTCTTTTGGCTGGACCATTCGCTTCCATTGGCCTGTCGCAGTTTTACTAGGAGCCATCAGTGTGGTCTACATCGCCACCGTGCTGGCCGGTTTGTATCCCGCGGAAGTGGCCGTTCGCCTCAATCCCCTCGAGGCTGTCCATGAAGAGTAGGCTGGCCGCCCTGGCTGCGGCGCTTCTGATATTCAGCCCGCTCGCCGCGCAGTACCGCACCGCCCTGCCCGGCTATCGATTCGAATTCCCAAGAGATTATTTCAATCACCCTGATTTTCAGACGGAGTGGTGGTATTACACCGGGAATCTGAAGTCCGCCGGCGGTCATCGCTATGGTTTCGAACTGACATTTTTCCGCCAGGCGCTCAGCCGCGATCGGGTTCAAGCCGCAACTTGGGATGTGAAAGACCTCTACCTGGCGCATCTCGCTCTCAGCGATCTGGACGGCCGGCATTTCTATCACGCGGAAAGAATAAATCGTGCCGGCCCGGAAATCGCTGGCGTTAGCGAATCGAACGCCCGCATCTGGAATGGAAACTGGCAGATTCAGTGGGAAGGCTCGGACCAGAAACTACAGGCCATCGATCAGCGGTTTGAGTTGCATCTGACGCTGCATCCGGAAAAGCCCCCCGTCATTCATGGCGAACACGGCGTCAGCCAAAAAGCCGAAGGAGCCGGTCACGCTTCTTACTACGTTTCGCTGACGCGGCTGGCAGTGAGCGGAAAAGTCGAAGTGAACGGTGAAAACCTCGAAGTGGCCGGCCTAGCCTGGATGGACCACGAGTTTTTCACTCACCAGCTCGAGGCCGGCCAGGTCGGCTGGGACTGGCTGAGCATCCAACTGCAAGACAACACCGAGTTGATGCTCTTCCACATTCGCAGGAAAGATGGTTCACTCGATCCATTCTCTGCGGGTACATACGTTGATGCCCACGGCAAATCCACGCATCTGCGAGCGAACGATTTTACTTTGCAGCCGCTAACCGAAAACTGGACCAGTCCCGTCACTCACGCGGTCTATCCCATCGCCTGGAAGATCGTGGTACCGAAGTTAGGAATAGCGTTGGAAGCCCACACGGCTCTGGCGGAGCAAGAGCTGAGCGGATCATCGGAAATTGTTCCGGCCTATTGGGAGGGAGCCATCACTTTGGCAGGCCGTGGTGGAAACCTTCCACTCAGCGGCGTCGGTTACCTGGAAATGACCGGCTACGATCGCGCCGTCAAACTAGCGCCTTAAGCAGAGCCACGGAATATTGCGAACTCAAACGAGTTCGGCAGTCTTTGGAGGAGGAGCAGTGCTGGCTCGTATGATTAATTCCGGCTCGACCACTATTTCATGGGGATGCGGGATATTCGCGGGCGCGGTAATCCGCCGCAGGAGAATTTCCGCGGCGATCTTCCCCATCTCGCGCAGTGGTTGGCGAACCGTTGTCAGAGCGGGATTCTGGAACGCAGCGCTTTGAATATCGTCAAAGCCGACGACGGAAACATCTTCGGGCACACGGCGGCCTGCTTCCCGCAAGGCTTGAATAGCGCCGATCGCCGAAATATCGTTAAAAGTAAAGAGAGCGCTGAACGGTTCTCCGCGGGCGAGAAGCTTTTGCGTAACCTGATATCCCAGCAACGGCGAAGACGAATCACCCTCGAGTTGCCCTGTCAGTTGCTCCTTCACCTCAATATTCAATTTCCTGGCTGCCACACGGACCGCTTCCCACCGTACTTCGGTGTCCGAGCTGAACTCTTGACCCTTAATGAAGGCCATCTTCCGGTGCCCGAGGTTGGCAAGATGCTGCAGAGCCAGGCACGCCGCGCGATCGTGGTTGAGGACGATGTTCGTCACTCCCGGCACATTCCGGTGGCCAGACACGGCGACCCCGGGGACGTCCACGCTGTCAGAGAGTGCCGTATCCACTGCGATCAATCCTTCCACCGCGCGCTGTTGCAGAAGGAATGGGTATTCCGAGATAAGCTCTTCCCGATGATGGTGGCTGACCACGAAATAAAAATAGCCCTCTTGGAGTAGGTGATCCTCGATTCCCGACATGACCAGAGCCGCATATCCTTCGCTGATCTCGGGAACGACGACGCCGATGGTGAAGCTGCGCTGCTGTCGAAGCGACCGGGCGAGATGATTGGGTCTGTAATTCAACTCCCGGGCTGCCGCGCGGATGAGTTCCTGCGTGCGATGCGGAATTGATTTTGCGGCGGGAGATCGATTGATTACGAAAGAGACCGCAGCCTGCGACAAACCGAGGTGTTCCGCCAAAAACTTCAGGCTGACGCCCGTGCCGGACGGTTTCCGAACGGCTGACGTACGATTTGATTTTGACCGGGGCATGGCGGGTTCTGGGCTGGTAGTCTCCCATAACGGAGTTGGCAGAACAAGGGCCCTTGGCTGAAAATCGCCCGGCGCGAAAATCGCCGTTTCCAGTGCTTGAGTATCTTACTAAATCGGTTTACTATGCTCGTTCTATGGTGTTGCTTCAAGCGTCGAACGGTTTGCTTGAGCGCTCCATTGCGATAATTCCCAAAGAATATGGATATTGCCAGCGGCCCAGCTAAGGACAAAAGCCCAGCACCGTTTACATTGCTACGCCAAATGGTCCGGAATCGAGTAAGGTGTTGATACGTTCAACGCTGAAAACAACGCCCCGCCCGGCGTTCATGGCATCAAGCGGAGTTCTTAAAAACGTGCTCAACTCACTCATTCGGCTCGCTTTTGTCGTCTGCTTCATCATGGGTTCCCAGTCGGCCACGGCACAAGACACTGCGCCTTCCGCGGCATCCCCCGGCACGAAACTCCACTCCAGTCTCAACGATCCCGCCACGGAACAAAAGATTGATGCCCTCCTGCGCAGGATGACTCTCGAAGAGAAGGTCGGCCAATTGGTGCAGTATTCGGCCGGACAGCCCACGGGACCTGGCACAGGTCGCACGGACTATAACGACATGATCCAAAAGGGCGAGATTGGCGCGTTGTTTAACATTACGACTGCGCGGGAATCAAATGCGTTTCAACACGTCGCGGTGGAGAAATCCCGGCTGCGAATCCCCATCGTATTTGGTTTAGACGTCATACACGGGTTTCGCACAGAGTTTCCGATTCCTCTCGGATTGGCCTCCACTTGGGACCCTGAGCTTGTCCGGCGCGCCGCGCGCGTGGCTGCGCGGGAAGCCTCAGCAACCGGAGTCCGCTGGGTCTTTTCTCCGATGGTCGATATCACCCGGGACGCGCGCTGGGGAAGAATGGTCGAAGGCTCCGGAGAAGATCCTTATCTGGGCGCGGCTATGGCTCGAGCCTATGTGCTCGGCTACCAGGGCGATCGTCTCTCGGCGCCGGATAGTGTCGCCGCGTGCGTCAAACATTTTGTGGGCTATGGAGCCGCCGAAGGCGGCCGGGACTATAATTCGGTGGAGATTTCCGAGCATACCCTTCGTGAATTCTACTTGCCTCCCTTTCAAGCGGCCGTCGACGCGGGCGTTGCCTCAATCATGACGGCTTTCGATTCCCTCAATGGAATCCCCACCTCGGCAAACTCTTTCACCATCAAACAGATCTTGCGCAAGGAATGGGGATTCCGCGGACTCGTTGACAGTGATTGGACTTCGGTCGCCGAGCTGATTCCGCATGGCATCGCGAATGATCCTGCCACTGCTGCGCGGAAGGCCTTTCTGGCCGGCGTCGAAATGGACATGGTCAGCAGCTTTTACCACGACAATCTGGCGAATCTTGTGCGTTCCGGCCAAGTGCCTGTGTCCGGTCTGAACGAAGCGGTGCGCGACGTTCTGCGCTTCAAGTACGCGCTGGGTTTGTTCGATCATCCCTTCGTGGACGAAAAACAGGAAGCAGGTGCGATGCTTCAGCCGGAGAGTGTGGCGCTGGCGCGCGCGGCTGCGGAGCGCTCCTTCGTTCTGCTGAAAAATTCGCCTTCAAGTGCTGGATCGCCGGTACTTCCGCTTTCCAGTGATTCGAAGAACGTCGCGCTCATCGGGCCGCTCGCGGATGACGCGGCGGTCATGCTGGGTTCGTGGTCCGCGCAAAGCCGACCGCAGGACGCCGTCACGTTGCGCGCCGCACTTGTCGAGAAATTGGGCGCGGATCATGTGCGCTACGCGAAGGGCAGCGAAATAACAAAAGCCTCGGACGATCAATTGGCGGAAGCTGTCAAGACCGCGCAGGAGTCCGACGTAATAATTCTTACGCTTGGCGAAAATGCTTCCGAGATGACCGGTGAAGCCGCTTCGCGCGCGCATCTTGGATTGCCGGGCCGCCAGGAACAACTCCTCGAGGCCATTGTCGCCACTGGAAAGCCGGTCGTCCTGGTGCTTTTCAGCGGGCGGCCGCTCACCCTTCCCTGGGCGTTCGAACATGTGCCCGCTGTTCTCGCTGCATGGTTCCCGGGATTGCAGGCCGGCCCCGCCCTCGTTCGCACGCTCTTTGGAGATTTCAATCCAACCGGAAAACTAGTTGTGTCCTGGCCGCGTGCCGTCGGGCAGGAGCCGCTATATTATGACGCGCTCAGCACAGGCCGCCCTGCCGGCAATGCCGATCTCACGCGGCCGCCATCGGACGGCTCCGTCAAATATGTTTCGCGGTACATCGACGAACTGAACAGTCCGCAGTTTCCTTTTGGCTACGGACTCACGTACACGACTTTTCGCTACGGCCCGCCGCAGATTAGTTCAACGACGCTGAGCGCCACAACGCTGAGCGGCGGTCTACTTGGCGCGACGCCTTCGCAGAATTCCGTTCTGACGGTCAGCGCGGACATCACCAATACGGGCACGCGCGCGGGCGATGAGACTGTTCAACTGTATGTTGGCCTGACAGGCACGAGCACGGCACAGCCGGTACGCGCACTGAAAGGTTTCCAGCGAATCAAACTCGCCGCAGGGGAAACGCAGCGCGTCACTTTTCGTTTGGGGCCGGATGCCTTTGCGCTTTGGGATGATCACAACAAATATGTCGTCGAAGCTGCGCGCGTCAAGATCTGGATTAGCCCCGACTCCGCGCAGGGTTCCGAGACGACCATCGAGATTGCAAAGTAGCTGCGAGAGACGAAATGGCCGAACATCCATTCTACGACCGGCGAGAGATCCTCCGGCTTTGCGGCCTCGGACTGCTTTCTTCTTCGTTTGCGCCGCTGATAAGTTGCGGTGCGGATACACAAAAGACGTTCGTTGAGCCCGGCGGAGCGCCGTATCAAGGGACCGATGAAAAGCTGCTGGACGAAATCCAGCGCCTGGCTTTTGATTTCTTCTGGAACGAAGCAAGCTCAAAAACGGGGCAGGTGAAAGACCGGGCGTTTGCAAATGGAAATGATTCGCGGGCGATGTCCAGCATTGCGGCTACCGGTTTTGGCCTCACGAGCCTATGCATAGGCGACCATCGCGGTTTTAGAAAAAACGAGGACATTCTCAAACGCGTCCGCAACACGCTGCGTTTTTTGGCGAATGACCTGCCGAACGAACACGGCTTCTTCTATCATTTCATTCACATGGAGAGCGGCAAGCGATGGGAAAAGTGCGAGATTTCCTCGATCGACACTTCCCTGCTGCTTTGCGGCGTGCTCACCGCCCGTCAATATTTTGGCGATCAGGAAGTCAAAGATCTCGCGACGAAAATTTACGAGCGCGTCGATTGGCCGTGGATGCTGAATGGCGGACCGACGCTTTCGATGGGGTGGCACCCCGAGTCCGGCTTCCTGAACGCGCGCTGGGAGCACTATTGCGAATTGATGATGATTTATTTGCTCGGGATTGGCTCTCCCACTCATCCATTGTCCGCCGATACCTGGAAAGCATGGACGCGGCCGGTCATCAAGTACCAGGGGATTGAATATATCTCCGGCAACGATCCGATTTTCACGCACCAATATTCGCAGGCATGGTTTGATTTCCGGAAGAAACGCGACGCCTACACCGATTATTTCGAGAACTCGATCAAGGCGACAAAGGCTCACAAGCTTTTTTGCCTTTCGTTGCACGATCGCTTTCCGGATTACAGCGAAGACTTGTGGGGGATCAGCGCGTCGGACTACGTACAAGGCTACACGGCATGGGGTGGGCCGCCGCCGCAGGGGCCGATTGACGGAAGCATTGTGCCGTGCGCCACGGGCGGTTCGCTGGCTTTTCTCTATGAAGACTGCATGCGCGTCCTTCGCAACATCCGCGGCCGCTACCGAGACAAGGCCTGGGGAAGATACGGGTTTGTCGATGCGTTCAATCCTCTTACCGGCTGGTACGACCAGGATGTTCTGGGAATAGACCTGGGTATCACGATGCTGATGGCGGAAAATCACCGCACGGGTTTTGTGTGGGAGACCTTTATGAAAAACCCAGAAGCGCAAGCCGCCATGCAAAAAGCAGGATTCCACTCGACGTAATCGAGTTTGGGCTGTTGGCTCAGCATAAAAACTGTCTTCCGGATTTCCCGCGAAGGGTCTACCCCCCACCCCCTTTTTTCTGTAAGTGCGGATTCCAAAGGACTTTAAGTCCTGTGTTTTGGAAGTGCGGATTCTAAACGAGTTATGGGCGAGTTTTGCGGAAGTGCGGATTCCAAAGGACTTAGTGACTTGTGACTGGTGACTCGTGACTGGTGGAAGCGGAAGGCGTATCCGTTGAGAGATTGTCCTTGCGTGGTGGGGAATGGTCACGGGAATAACAGAAAGGAAGGCAGCTAAAGGTTCGCCAGTACAAAGGCGGTAGGGAGCTGGGTGGGAGAGATGACGGCGAGGGCGAAGCCCTTCGAGGCTTCCTTCGTTCCTCTTTTGGGATTTCCTCAGGGCAAGCATGGGAAATGGTAGCACCGCGTTGGCGGGAGAGTAAAATGTTTTGCAGGGAATGGTCGAAATTAGGGGTTGAATGGTAGTTTTCGGAGGTCGAACGGCGATAGGCAGGCCTTAGCGGCGTAAACAAAAAGCTGACAGCGAGCGGCGAAATTTTTTGCCACTCGCTGTCAGCCTCCTCGAACGAATTAAGAGGCGCAATCCGTTTCCGGAATGCGCCTCATGGGGTGGCGGGGTTAAAAGCTGAGCCGAGCCTGGAACTCGATCACACGGCCAGCCAGCCCGCCCGGAGAACGGCCAAACAAGGGGCTCTCAACGCGTGTGTTGTCCGTACCAAAGGTAAACGGCTGGAGGTTGAGTTTGTTGAACACATTAAAGAAGTTGCCGCGCAGCTCGAGACTGGCTCCTTCGCCGAGGACCCTGAAGCTGGGCAACCCAAACTTCTTGCCGATGCTGGTGTCGATGTTGAAATAGCTGGGGCCGCGGAACGAGTTGCGGCCGATTCCCGGGGGACCAGAGTTGCAAATATCAAAGTACGGCGCTCCCTGAAGAGGTCCGTTGGCCGGGTTGCAATTAAAATTCTGTACCAAGCCGGGGAAATTGGCCAAAGGGGTTATGAAATCAGAGTTGGAAGTGCCCATTTTAGGCTGTGATATGAGTTTTGACGGTCGAGTCGGATTGATGGTGCTGGCGTCTACGACCGGAACAGAATTAAGCTGGCCGGTTACCGGAGTCCAGGGGAATCCGGTATGCCATGTCATGATGCCATTGAGCTGCCATCCGCCAAGTAGCTTCCCTGTCCATTTCGACCTATCCCGGAAAAACGGGAGATCGTAAAGCGTGAAGAAATTAACGTAGTGCTTGGCATCAAAGTCAGACGGCCCGTGCTCAGTCTCCGGATGCGCTGGATCCGTCTGGTTGGTAACCGCCCCGGGACCTTCATTTGAAAGCTGGTCGATACTCTTGCTATACCGGTATTGCGTATCGAATAGGAACCCATTTGAAAACTGGCGCCTCAACCGAAGATTCAATGCGTTGTAGTTCGCGTTTATATCGCTGGTCGGGAGGTACACCCCCGACGTGAGACCAAAAGACTGGCTGGGCTGCTGAAGAAAGTTTTGGTTCACTAGACGAGTCAGCCGATGCGAATCACTCCCCTGATATCCCGCGGTCGCAATGAGACCCCAGGGCAAACGACGCTCAATCTCCAAAGAATAGAGGTAGACATAGGCGTCGCGATAGCTAGGTGATCCGCCGTAGATTTCCACGGGTTGGTCAGATGTGCATGCGGAGTTCGCACAAACACCGCCCGTAAGTGGGTTGATTCCGAAGGCGAGCGCCGGATTCGCAGGATAGCTGTTAAAGGCATTGCTTGCGCCGGTGGCATACAGAATTGTATTGCCGGCAAAGGGTGAACCGAAGACATCACCCCCGGGTTGACCGCCAGAAGTCCCGCAGCAAAGACCAAAGCGGGCATAGTTGGGCGGGTTAAACGCGGCATTTCCGAAGAGAACGTCGTCGGGGCGATTGTAAGCAATACCCCCGCCTCCCCGTACGACAGTAGATCCTTGTTTGAAACGCGAGGGGCTCCATGCAAACCCGAAGCGGGGCCCGACATCACGAATGGTCGCTTGCGTAAGACTATTCACAGGAATAAGGGTTGAAGTGGCCAGAACGCCGCCGGGTCCGAATTGGATATTGTGAAAGTTGTTTTTGGCGTCAGTGATTGGAGCGGAATATTCCCACCGCATGCCCAGGTTCAGCGTCAAATTCGGTTTGACCTTCCAATCATCCTGGAAAAAGAAAGCATAGTATTTGGACCTCAGGTACCGTTGGGCATCCGCGGGGCCGCCCGTCTGGGGATTAGCGTCGATCTGCTCAAAAATCGGTGTGTCATTGGGAAAGTTCCAAAGACCATCCATGACGTAGAGTGGCCGGGCCATACCACTCAAGTCGTTATTGTTCTGTTCCGCAACGAAATCGAACCCCGCGCTGAGAGCGTGATTGCCGGCAGTTTTGGAGATCTTGTCGCGGAAGTTGTAGCTGTTTTCCACGAAGATCGCGGGAGTAGTCGAAGCCTGGGGGGCACCGAAGCGTATCCGGTCGAAGGGGAGGTCCTGGATCTCGATGCGGGGAATGCCGAAGTCCACGTTCTGGCTCGTTGCAATCTGATTGAAATTAAAGCGCGTGAAATTAACGCGCATTTCGTTGATCAATGTTGGGGAGAAGGTGTGGATGAAGGAAACCGCCTGGACCTGATTCAAGGGCTGAATGTTCAGGTCTCCCTGTGGGCGGCTGCGGCCGGGGGCATCGGCGGTCGTGCTATTAAAGAGCGTGAAATATGAGCTGTAGGAAAGCTGATTGTTTCCCCTGATGTAATCCAAGCGTCCATTGTATTGGTTTCCGCTGCTGCTGCCGGGAAGCGCCAGGGTGACGAATTGAATGTCCGGAATGCCGTCGAATCCGCCTCCGATATGGGCGCCACCGACCAAATTCGCGTTCGGACCTGTGAATGGCAGGTATTGTCCGGTCGTTCCCGATGGAGATCCAATGTCCAATCCCCCGGAAACAGACTGGCATTGGGAGGCAGAAATCCCGGCGAGCTGGCAGGTAGAAGTAAGTACGGACTGAATGCGCGGAACTATGCCGGCAGAACTCATAATCTTCGCCGCGACGCTGCCCGGCCGGTCGGTCACAACCAACTGACGGAACTGGGAAGTTTCGACCCACGTGGGGCTGGAGACATCCTGGGTGTTGCTCCGGAGACCTTCGTAAGAAAAGAAGATGAAGAGCCTGCTCTTCAGAATGGGACCGCCGATGCTGCCGCCAAACTGCCGGTAGTTATTGTTCACACGAGTAGGCGGCGCATTGTTCGGACCGCCGTACTTGTTGAATGCGTTCCAGTTGGGGTCTTGATACTTGAAGAAGCCGCTGCCGTGGTATTGGTCTGTGCCGCCCTTTGTGACGACTTTGACCTGTGCGCCGCTGCCCCGACCGTCTTCAGCGGAATAGGAACTGGAGAGAACAGAGATTTCCTGGACGGACTCCTGATTGGGGGTAATTACCGCGGTGCCGCCAAACTGCAAGCTATTTACGCTGACTCCGTCGATTGAGAAGTTGTTTGTATCCTGACGCTGGCCATTGGCTACAGCTTGAACCGAGTTCTCAATCTGGAAAATGGAGGCGTTTGAGCCACCAGGTCCCGTGGAGTTAGGAAGATTATTTGCGCCCCCATTGCCACCGCGGGATGCATCTCCAAAGACACCGGGCGTTAGACGGACAAGTTCGTAAGGGTCGCGCCCTACCGCGGGCAGACGAGTGATTTCCTCAGATGAAATGTTATTGCCCACATTGGCATTTTCAGTATGCAAAGGCTCGGAAGCTGCGGTGACGGTCACCTGATCGGAGACAGCGCCGACCTGAACTTTGATGTCAAAGCCCCGTGGTTCTTCGGCTCTCACTTCGACGTCCTTTGAAATGGAGGTCTTGAATCCAGCCGCTTCGACGGTGACCGTGTACTTAGCGGGAGGTAGTTCGGAGATACGGTAGAAGCCTTCGTCCGACGTAACGGCGTCACGGGTCGCGCCGGTGTCCTGATTAGTAGCCGTTACCTTGGCGCCGGATACGGTCGCGCCGGTAGGATCCGTGACAGTGCCCTGGATACTGGCTTTGAATTGGGCATTGGCAGCGCAAACACAGAGGCTCAGGGAGACCAGCAGCAGAAGCGTTCGAAGCGATAGCTTGGGCAGATTCATCTTAGTTCCTTCCCTCAAAAGAATCGCCGAAATGCTTTGCACCGTGAGCTAAATCGGTTAAGTAATCGTATTCGCGAGTATAGTTACGGCATTTTTGGATGTCAACGATTGTTAATCTCGATGCTCGGCTCAGAAGACGTCTCTTTCACGAGGAATTTGAGGGATTTAATGTTGGCCGCAGGCGATGCAACTTAGAATCGAATTCACGTCCAGAGAAACTCCAGTCAACACAAGTGATGCGTAGAAAGAGTTTAGGTTTAGTGGGCAGTTCAGGTTTTTAGGAAGGGCGTCCAGACCTCCATCGAGGTGGCCTGGCGATTGGACCACGCGTAGTAGGGAATGAAAGTGAGCGGGACGCGGCGGGTTTTGAGCGGCTCGGGGCTGTAGGCGGAGTAGAGAGCATCGCGCGATCGGTCCCGCTCGTAGACGACACCGGGGGAACGGAGCACAACTGTTCCGCCGAGCAAATCGCTCTTAAACTCGTCATGGAATTTTGTTCCCGAGGGCTCGCGTAAATCCAGGGCGACATCGGTTAAGACCGTGTCCGCGGGTTGATCGAGTTCCTCGAGGCAGTAAACGAGCGGGCCGCGCTGGATGGCCACGCGGCCGAAGTCGTCGACCACGTGAGGATTGGCCTCGAGGACTTGCGGCGTCATATCAAATTTCGCATGGATGGTGTCGCCGGGAGTCCAGCGACGATCTATGGCAAGATACGCGCCGGGCTTTACGCCGCTCAATGATTCTCCGTTCACGGAAACGGCCGCCCGCGTTGCCCAGCCGGGAATGCGAAGATTGAAAGCGAAGTTTGAGGATTGCGCCGGCGTGACGGCGATTTCGACGCTGCCGTCCCAGGGATAGTTCGTCTTCTGCGTGACGCGCACGCCAGCGCCGGTTTCGAGATGCCAGTTCAGCTCTGAATTGGCGTAGAGGTGAAGATAAATTCCTTCCTTGCTGGTGCTATAGAAATATCCGGGGAGGGATGCGAAAGTGCGTTCGAGATTAGGCGGACAGCAAGTCGTGTCATACCAGGGATTGCGAATTTTTTCGCCAGCCGAAGAGTCAAACGCCAGGGGGTTGCGATAACAATAGAGCGTGCCATCGAGCGACATGCCGGAATTGATGCCGTTGTAGAGAGCGCGCTCGATGACGTCTGTGAACTTGGCATCTCCCGTGGCGGCGAGCATGCGCCAGTTCCACATCATGTTGCCAATCGCGGCGCAGCTTTCGCCGTAGGCGAGGTAGTTTGGCAGTTCGTAGGCATCACCGAAGGCCTCGCCATCCGAGCGCGAGCCGACTCCGCCGGTGACGTACATTTTGGTTTTGGACATGTCGTCCCACAGGGTGTTGAGCGTCTTCCAATAGGCGGCATCGCCGGTTTCGAGATAGTAGTCCGTGCTTCCACAGCAGGCGTACATGGCGCGAACGGCGTGGCCTTCGAGTTTGGTGCGCGAGGTAAAGGGCGTACCGCTGAACATGTAAATGGTGCGGTACTTCGGCAGTGGAATGCGGTCATCTCCGTTGAGGATGTAGCCCGCGAGATTGAGCTGACGCTTGTCTCCGGTAATGCGATAGAGCTCGATCAAGGCCATTTCGATTTCCGGATGGCCGGAAACGATTGGCTTTTTTGGCGCGGGGCCGTAGCCGGGGATTAGGAAGTCGTCGACGAAACGGATGCCCGCGTCGAGCATTTTGCTGTCACCGCTAGCGCGATAGTAGGCAATCGCGGCCTGCAGAAAGTGACCCATGCAGTAGAGTTCATGACCGGTGGTTTGAACTTGCGGGAGCATGCGTTGCGAAGCGCGGTCGCCGGCATAATATGTGTTGAGGTAGCCGTCACTCTGTTGCGCAGCTACGACGTCGGCGATAACTTTCTCCGCCATCGAGCGCAGCTCGGGGCGATCGCCGGATTGCAGCGCGAAACCGACGGCCTCGGTCCATTTATAGACGTCGGAGTCCGAATAGACGGGGCCGCGCTGAGGGTCCGTGCTCTTGCCGGTGAGGCGGCGGAAATTGTTCATGCGGCCGTTGGCTTCGAGCAGATCATGCATGCTGGGAATGCTTTTTGTGACGTTGATTTCGCGCCGCGACGCCCAGAAGCCGCTCTGGATGGTTACAGCATGGACGGGAATATTACGCAGCTTGGCGAAAGGCGATTTGGAAAGATTTTCGACGCCTTGTTCTTTCCAGGCAGTGGTTGGGCCTGACGGTGAGGATTGAGGAGGCGTCGCGCGAGAGAATTTCGAAACGGGCAGGCAAGAAATAACCGCCGCGGACGCTCCTGCTGAAACGAATTGCCTGCGCGAGATCCCTTTTTTTTTATTTGGCATTTGCGTGTCCCTCGAAAAACTAGTCTGCCACGAATGTGGCGGTGCGCTGCGCAAACTTTTCCAGGCACTATTATCATGCTGCGGAATTCCAGTGTTAGAAATTTTTGAGCGGCACACTGCCTGCATTGTCAGACACGGTCTGCACGTACTGGCTGGATGGACTAAGTTCAGAGTAAGAGATTGCGCGCGTGAGAAAATTCAGCTCCTGCGCACGAGCAAGCCTTGGGTTATCAGCCAGGGCAAGTAAAGATCCAAGTGCTCGAGTGCGCCGACATTGGCGCAATGCGACTTGCGGCGCGATGGTGGGGTGTGGCTCTGCTTTTTAGTAGTCGAATGGGGAAGATTGTATTGTCACCCGGCCGCGTCCAAAGTCCCCGGCGCAGGTAGGCGCGGTGGGTTCAAATTTGTAGCTGAAGTTAAAACTGTTTCCGGGCGGCAGGGTCGGCAAGGCGATGATGCTTGCTTTGCTCGCCGCATCGGTGAGGGTGAACGCGTCACCAATCGCTTGCCCTGATAGGGTTAGAGAACTGATACACGGCGAATTCGTGATGTTTGCGCTTCCAGTCAATTTGGAGCTGGCATCTTGTCCGAGTTGAACAAGAATGGTCGGGGGAATGAGCAGCGGATTCGAAGTCGAGTTAAACGTTCCACTGTAGTCATAGACGCCGGGGGGAGGACCGAATGGATGGATCGCGGTAGACGCGGTCCAGGTCCCGGAGTCGCCCAGACTATCGGTGTAGGTCCCGGCAAAACTTGTTCCCTTCGCGGAGCCAAGCATCGTGACGGTATCGGCTCCCGCCGTGCTCGGGAAGGAAATCACAATCGTGACATTTGGCCCGCTTATCGTTCCGCTCGGAGTGATAGAAATAACAGGAGCATCACCGCCTTTGCATTGCGACAAATCATTTGATGGGCAGACGAGCGTATTCGCAGTCCCCGTAAATGTCGTTCCGGATTGCGTAAAGTCTGTATAGATATTTGTCGACCCCTGTCCGTTCGAGGAAATCAGCCCCAGATTGTATTGGCCATTGATATTCACACTCTGCGTAATTGGAAGCGGGGTCGGGAGAGGGGCCTGCGTCCCGCCGCCGCACCCAGCGAAAACGGCTGTTAGACCCGCGAGTAGAACTGCAGCAAGCGTCGTGTTTTGTCTCATTCGTCGCATAACTGCCTCCTCGACTATTTCATCGATCGTGAACTCGCTGAAGCCCGCCGACATTGGCGCGAAGCGGGTTGCGGCGCCGTGGTGAAGGTATGGTCTCGTGGCTTGACTCGTCGGGCATCGCCCTGCGTTGCAAATAGCAGAACGGTCGTCCCCGACGAATAGCGGAATCGTTGAGACTAATCTTATTGATCGTCCCGGTCGTCGCCTCGCTCACGCATCGCGTGGCTCGAAACGTAATCCGCCACAGCTCTGCCGAGAGTATTGGCGCGCACGCAGCTGGTTCGGAAGTGAATGCCGCCAAAGACGCGCGCATCAGCAATTTCCGCTATTGCGTCCGAGAAACTCGAAAACGTACGAGTGCCCGGACGTACCTCCGAGGTGAGGCTAAACGACGTATTCTCTCCAAACGCGGCCGCGAGGATGAAAGCCGCTGCTCCACTCAGCGAGGAATGGGCTGACGGATACTCGGGATGCGCAGGAGTGCCGGTCAGAGAGTCCAGCCAGGGCTCCCACAGCGGGTCGGCATCCGCAGGCGTGAGACCCGTTCGGATTGCGGTGATCGGCCGCCAGAAAACATAGCGGTACTTGCTATCCCAGCATGCGATCAGTGCGTCGGAAAGCGTGACATTCAATAACGCAAACAAGTGCGCATTCTCGGTCAGAGTCAACCTGCGCGCTGTCGAAATCTGCACGGCAATGCGGTTCCAAGCAAGGGGAGTATTCAATGCCCAAAATAGTGCCAGTTCCGATTGATCCTGAGTGCGCAGCGAGCCAGTGAGAGTACCCATAACCTTCACTTCGTTGAGATCTGCAGCGTACTCCGGGCTATTCAGGGCTAGGGGCGGCGGCAAGCGGAACTGCGATGGCCGCGTGAGTACCCACGGCGTCATTGTGGCGATCTGCGGTGTTGCGCCGGAAGCGTTGGCGGGCGGCGTGGGGCGCCAAACGCCCACGACCGGTGCGCCGAGGAATGGCGGCGGTGGTGGTGTGAACCCGTCGGTCAGCCGCGACGCCCAGATGGCATCGGCAACCGTTTGGCCCCAGGCGACGCCTGCCGCGATGGATTCCGCCTTTTCGGTCAAAGCGAGGGCCGCAAGCGATGCATTGCGCTGAGTAGTGAGCGTCCCGCTCTGCGTCGGATACAGGTTCAGGAGCATCGCGTAGGCCGCCTGAATCGCCGCCGCACGTTGCGACGCGTTATGCGGCGCATTTGGTCTCACTTGCAGGGGGCGAAAGCGCGGGTCGATGCCGTTGACGGCGTCGAATACCGAGGCCGATACGAGTGCGACTACGCGGCTGGTTACGTTCGGGGCGGTACCGGCGGTAAGTACCGTGGTGTTCATGACACCGATCCACTCCAGCACCGGGTCTGGAGTGGCTGCCGACACCGGCAGGGGACTAGCAGCGAGCAGCGCCACAGCCAACATGAGTGCTGCGCTCCGAATAGTCGCGCCGGCAGCTTGCCGGCAAAGTGACAGAAAAAGGCCAGAGTAAGACCCAATTGATTTGCGCATCTTCTGAACAACTCCCAACAGAACCATTGTCGAAATTCGAGTTTGGGACATGAGCTCCTCCACTCGGTTGTGTCTTCAATCGTGAACTCGCCCGAGTCTGCCGAAATTGGCGCAAAGGGACTTGCGGCGCAATGGTGGGGGCATGGCCTATACCTGTTTTAGTTCTGGTCGTGCAGCTCTCTGATTCCAGAAGAGTTGCAGGGAGTGCACACATTTGATACAGCACATGTTAAACAGTCGGTGATAGACTACTGGCAAGCTCGAGACTCGCCATGGAAGCCACTGCCCGACCACGTAGGACCCGCTTTGGAGCCTTCGAGGTAGACCTGCGTTCGGGGGAGGTATACAAACACGGCATCCGACTGAAGCTCCAGGACCAACCCTTCCAGGTGCTTGTGCTTTTGCTGGAGCATTCCGGCGATGTGGTTTCCCGCGAGGAACTGCGTCAAAAACTCTGGCCTGCACACACATTTGTTGACTTCGATACCGGCCTGAACAGCGCCATTAAGAAGTTGCGCGACGTGCTGAGCGATTCAGCCGAGCAACCCCGTTACATCGAGACCCTGCCGCGCCGCGGCTATCGCTTCATCGCTCGCGTCGAAAACGGCGACTTGCCCGCATCGGCCTCCGCTGGCGTCCACCTCGCGCCAGTTCTCCCGTTAGCGCCAGCGTCCAAACTTTGGAACAAGCGCCGTCTTGTCATTACCGCTGGTGTCGCAGCCATCCTTATTTTTGTCGCCGCCATTGTTACGTGGCGCGTATTCTTCGCCCGGCCCGTGCTGACCCAGACCGACGTCATTCTCCTGGCCAGCTTCGTCAACAACACAGGTGATCCCATCTTTGAAAACTCCCTGGACAAAGCTCTCGAAGTCAAACTCGCCGAGTCTCCCTTTTTGAGCCTCCTCCCGGATACAGACGTCCGTGAGACGATGCGTACGATGCGGCATGATCCAAACCAGCGAGTGACACGGGAACTGGGTATCGAAATTTGCAAACGACAGGGACTCAAAGCCGTGGTGGTGCCGGAGATTGATGCTTTCGGGAGCAAATACGTGATCATTCTCGAAGCGATCGACGCGCGGAGCCAAAAGTCCATCGCGCGACGCCAAGAGGAAGCGGAGTCCAAGGATCAGGTGATCGCTGCCCTGGGTAAAGCAGGTTCGCAGCTGCGAAGAAAGCTTGGCGAAAATTTGAGCTCTGTTGAGAAATACGATGCTCCTCTCGATCTTGCGACCACGAGCTCACTCGATGCGCTGCAAGCGTACAGAACGGGGAACACACTGTATCGTTCTGGAAAGCGGCGTGAAGCCATTCCCTTTTTTGAAAGGGCCGTTGAATTGGACCCGCAGTTCTGTTCTGCCTACGATATGCTCGGCCGTGTATTTCATAGTACTGGCGACGACGAGGCTTCCAGGAAGGATTTTGCCAGAGCCTTCGAGCTCAAGGATCGCCGTCTCACACAAGAGGAAAATTTTCAGACAACCGCCCTTTATCACTCGGCCATAACGGGCAACCTGGAAAAAGAAGCTGCAGTGCTTGTTTTGTACAGGCAAGCGTATCCACGTAGCGTATTTGCTTCCAACCTGTTGGGGATCGCTTACGCGCAGCTGGGCAGAACGGAAGAGGCGCTGCAAGAGTTCTACTGGGCGATCGACCATTCCCCGGTGCCCTCAGCCCAGTACTATTCCAATGCAAGCGGAGCGCTCATGATCCTCGGGCGGTTTGACGAGGCTAAAAAAATACTAGACCAATGGCGTCAGAAAGGATCCCTAACCCCAATTCAAACGGCAACGCGCTATCGAATCGCATTCATTGAGAATGACGCCACAACCATGGAACGGCTCGCCCACGAAACCCCAGTGGATGATACGTCCTGGCTCCATTTACAAATGCAGCTCGCGTTCCTTCGCGGCGACCATAGCAAACTCCAATCGCTAAGCGAAACCTTGGTGAATCAACAAATTCAGGCGAAACGGATGGAAAACGTTGCCAACGAGCTTGCGGGGCACGCGTGGGTTGATTCCTATCTGGGAAATTATGCCGCAGCGCGCAAGTTCTGCCGCCAAGCTGGAGAGTCGGGTAGTAACGCTGCTCTAGGACTCGTCAGATGTGCCCAGGCATTGGCGAATGCAGGTGACGTGACGCAGGCTGAAGCGTTGGCAGCGAAACTGGATCGGTTGTTTCCTGAGGATACGCTTCACCAGAAGATCGCCTTGCCCGCGATTCGATCTATCATCGAGCGCAAGCGAGGAAACACCGCTAAAGCCGTGGGCTTGCTTGCTCCCGTAACGCAGTACCCAAATGTTGTGGTCTCCTATAACCGGGCGGAAGCTTACTTGGCTGCGGAAGAACACGCCAAGGCGGCGGCCGAGTTCGAGAACCTCATCGATCATCGCGGATGGCCCGACTGGGAATGGTTTGCTCCGCTGGCGCAACTCGGTCTCGCGCGCGCCAAGGCCCTGCAGGGAGACCGAGACGAAAGCCGCAAAGCCTACAATGATTTCTTCACGATGTGGAAAGACGCGGACCCGGATATCCCGATACTTCTTCAAGCCAAAGCCGAATACAAGAAAGTCACCGCAACCGCGTCTGTCGCTGCCTCGGCATCAGGGAAAAAGCAATAGCTCCGTTAGTCTGAGGTCTTCGCCCCAGATGGAATCGCCGGAAGTCTGAAGCGCGATTTGTCCGCGCGCAAAAGGTTAGCCAACCCGCTGCAAAGGCCGCGCTCCCATAGCCCATGGCCAGTCACTTTGCTTAGGAACCAAGAGCGAGGAATACTCCTTAAAGTTTCTAGCCTAACCATGCGAGGGCGGCAGGTGTTGCAGTTAATTGCTGAAGGGAAATCCACGAAGGATACCGCTTCCCTACTTGGCATAGCGGCAGCCGCTTTTGTTCAGTTTCTGTAACTGGTGCACGGCTTCGGCGTTGCCGCTCTTCGACGCTGCTCTGAGTAAGACGCGCGCTTGGGCACAATTCTTCGGGACCCCATCGCCCGTCATATAGAGCTGGGCCAGTGAAACTTCCGCCGAAGTGTCACCTGATCCGATCGCAGACCAAAGCTGATGTGCGAGTAAACCACCGCGTTGCGCAGAACGCACGTCAGGCGAATTTTTCGACGAGTACGGACGATGATCGGGTCCCAGAGCCGCTGACTTCGGTGTCTTCTGGGGTGTCATCTCGGATGGGGAGGAGTTTGGCTGACTTTGCGGCTCCTGAGAGGGAATCTCCACGTCAGCGTCCGGGATGGCTAATGTCTTGGCCGAGTTTGGCGCGCTACTCTGAAGGGGGGTCGGCAGAGGCGGGGGAACGTGAGCTTCCTCGCTCTCATTGAGTCTCTCTCCAAGACGGATGAGCGAATCAGCGAACCGCGAGCGGAAGTTGCGCGAGAGCAATATTGGTGAGAGCACGAGCGCGCAGAGGAGGATTCCCGCTGTGAAGTGCAGCAAGTAACGGGCTATGGAAATGAAGACGCCCTCCGCCGGCAGCGGAATCGGATCAAACAGCGCCCGTCGCAGCGAAAGAGCATTAAACCGGATACTCTGCGGCGCAGTCACGCCCGCACGGTCAGGAGCAGGGTCGTCTTCTGCCTCAAGATGTTTTGCCAGGGCCGAGTTTTCGTTTCTTGGCTCAGTCCCCACGGTACTCGCTACATCCGTGGCGGCGGCAGGCGTAGCAGTCACAAGCGGCGGCCACCGGGAATGGCACTCAGTTGCTAACCAACCACGGATCTGCAGGCAAGTTTCTGCCGAAGGCTCCTTGAATCTCATGCCGCCGCATGTTTTCCCGTCGTCCAGCCACGCGATCTCGCCGGACAGCTCAATCCGCTCTGTAGGATTTGGCGAAATACAAACCTGAAGAGCGTGGGCGCTTCGCACTGCGCCAACGACCTGGAAAGCGAGGCCACCTTCCGAAGCATTCAAGACAATTCCGCCGCACTCCGGATCCAGCTGGACGTAGGAGAGTTGCGCCGGCGTTTCTCTTTGTACGCGACGGCGTTCGGTTTTCATCAGTCTTCAATCCTTTGACCCGTTAGCGCGGTCGCCCAAAACTTCCGGGTATCGAGAACCAATCCGAGGTGTCGTGCGTGCCCACACGGTCTGCAGCTTGACCGCGTAACGGAATCACGAGAGCCCAACGTCAGCATGTTAATACCGGTCTCAGTGACAGTTTTCGGCACAGCGGTGGATTCTTCCCGATGTCCGCGAGCCAGGCTCTGGCGGGTTCCAAGGAAGTCTTTATATTTCAGCAAGATATGAGATTCCCCGTCATCCCGGCAGGCGCCGCTCTCTAAAGTCTCTACCTCAGAGAAATTCAGGGAACCACCCGATTGTCCAGGGGCGCAAAGACTCATTAACCTACTCCCGAGACCATGCCCGAAAGTATCTTCCTTGCAGATGATCACGCCCTGATCCGTCAGGGTCTGAGGGCCTTGCTGGAAAAGCAAGGATGCCGCATTGTCGGCGAAGCCGCGGATGGGCAGGAAGCCCTACGTGCCGTAGAGACTGCTCAGCCTGAGATTGCCATCCTCGACATCAGCATGCCGATCTTGAATGGTATCGACGCCGCTCGCGAATTGAAGAAGTCAGCGCCCAAGACCAAGGTCATCCTTCTTACGCAACATGACGAAGACCAGTATGTCACTGAAGCTTTGCGGGCAGGAGTGAAAGGATACGTGCTGAAGAGCCAAGTCGCTGATGAGCTGGTTCACGCGATACGCGAAGTCACCAAAGGATCCGTTTATCTCAGCCCGAAAATATCTCGCGCAGTTGTGGATGCTTATTTGTCCAAAGCGCGACTGTCGGCCGATCCACTGTCAGGTCGTGAACGGCAAGTCCTTCAATTAGTGAGCGAAGGAAAGTCCACGAAGGATGTCGCGGCGCTACTGGGAATCAGTGTAAAGACAGCCGAATCGCACCGGGCCAGGCTCATGAAGAAGCTTGATATTCATGAAACGGCCAGCTTGGTCAGGTACGCCATTCGCCACGGACTGATCGAGGCATGAAGCCAATCTTAGGCACTTTGTTCACAGAAAGTCCTAAGTCATTTCACTACGGAGAATTGGGTGATTCACCGGATTGAAATAGTTTCGCCGTCGTCTATCTTGCAACAAGAGGAGCGGGCCGCCTTTTCAGCGAACGGCAAGGCCAAAGCATTCTGTGATCGAACCGGAGGCGCATCCGTGAGCCAAGGATGCACAAAAATATCAATGGGATCAAACAAAGCCAGCAGCTTCCTACGCAAGCGGCAGGAAAGCACTGAATTCGGAGCTAATCCATGTGAGAGTTTGATCGCCATGGCGGAGGGTTCTCCTTTGCAGTTCCGCCGCGATGCTCCACGTCTGATCTTTGCCAGGAAAAAGAAAGCGATGGATCATATTTTCCACGCCGACGTTCCGGAAGCCAATCAGGAACTGGCACAGCTCTTGCGTGACGTCCGCAGGGAGTCTCAGAGCGAACCGGACGGCGACCACCGATCTCCTGTCGTGAACAAACTTCTCATGCGTGCCGTTCGCTGTGCCGCAAAGCAATACTTGCTGCAGGCGGAGTTGGGAAGTCTGGCGCTCACCGATGAGCTGACTGGACTATATAACCGCCGCGGTTTCATGGTGCTTGCAGAGCGCCAGTTGAAGCTTGCCCGTCGTTCCGGCCGCGGGTTGTTGCTCTTCTTCCTCGACTTGGACGGCCTAAAGCGAGTCAACGATTCGTTCGGGCACTCTGAAGGCGACCTGGCTTTGAAGCACACGGCCGAAGCACTAGAGCAAACGTTCCGGGATTCCGATGTGATCGCTCGACTCGGAGGGGACGAATTCGCCGTTCTGGCGATCGAGGCTTCCGACTTCAGCGAAGCCACCATCAGGACCCGCCTTGGCGAGTGTCTCGAATCGGTCAGCTGCTACGAATCTCGCTACGCGATTTCTCTCAGCGCGGGAGCGGTTCGGTTCGATCCGCACAGCAGGACATCATTAAGAGAGTTAATGCTCCAAGCCGACAGTGCGATGTACGAAGTAAAACACGGCCGCCTGAAACTTTCCGGCACTCTGGGGACCAGATATCGGACGACGCACTGAGGATTATCGTCAACGCGGTTCTGGCCAGTCCTTGAGGAGACTGATCTCGCAAGGTTATGCGCTGTTCGCATGCCGATGCGGCGGAATCGCCTGAGGAGAGAAATCTCATTCACGGAGTTTTCGTGTACTGTCCAGCCCAGTACAACCCAGCAGAACAGCTGTTAGAAAGGCGTTACTTCCATGCCTCTCAGGTCCGGAAGACTCGAGAAACGAATTCGGCTGGAGATCCCTGTGCAGATTTCCAAGCCCGAGGATCCCTCCACAACGGAGCGGACAACCACGGAAAACATGTGCTCCATAGGGGTACGCGTTCTCACTCGGGCGGCGAGGCAGCTGGACGAACGGCTGATGATCAACTCTATCGCGGGAGATCTGCGAACCCTGGCTCGCGTCGTTTATTGCCAGCGGCTGCCCGACGGTAGATTTGGTGTGGGCTTGGAGTTCAACGCCCAACTTTCCAAGTGGCCACGCAGCTCGATGATAGACGTTCCTAGTTAAGCCGTGAACGAGGGGATCCCCGCGCCTCATCGTGCCCGCAGGCTTCTGGAAAAACTGAACAGCACATCTATGCTCTCAAAAGAGCTGGGAAAAACGGGCGTTCGTGTGCCCGAAATCGGATTCGGTACTTGGAACTACAAGGGAGGTGTCGAGCCTCTTCGAGCAGCAATTGAATGCGGCGCTCGCCTTATAGACACGGCGGAGGCGTACGACACGGAAGAGATAGTGGGCGATGCGATTAGAGGCCGGAGGCATCAAGTATTTCTTGCGACGAAGGTGCTTCCCAGAAATTTTAAGCGGCGCGACTTGATTGCGGCCGCGGAAAGAAGCCTCCGGCGACTGGGCACGGATCATATCGACTTGTACCAACTCCATTGGCCCAACCTCACCATTCCGATTGAAGAACCGATGAGCGGTATGGAGAGACTTGTGGATGCGGGCAAAGTCCGGTTCATCGGCGTCAGCAACTTTTCTGTCGCAGACTTGATTCGAGCGCAAGTGGCCCTCGGCACGCGACGAATCGTAAGCAACCAGGTGCGTTACAGTCTCATTGAAAGAACCATTGAAGGAGGGTTGCTCCAGTATTGCCAGAAGAACGGAATCACGGTGATAGCCTACAGCCCGTTTTCGACGAGTCTTGCGAATATCAAAGCTGCCGATCCCGACGGGCTCCTGCCTAAAGTCGCTGAAGCCGCCTCCAGAAGTGAAGCTCAGGTTGCGTTGAACTGGTGCATCAACAAAGAAATGGTGATTGCGATTCCAAAGGCGTCAACCGTCGAGCATGTAGTGGAGAATACGGGAGCCTCCGGCTGGAAGCTCAAGCCGGAACTGGCTGAGCTACTCGATAGCAGAATTCGCTATCGCCGCCGTGGAATTATCGAAATGGGCATTCGCCGCGCAGTCCGGTGGGGCATGCAAATGATGGGACGCTGGCAGTGAACCTCGCGGCCGGCCACTGACATGCATTCAACCTTCTACCTTCTGACCTCAGCAAGAGCCGCATCCGCTCACACACATCATTCTGATCCGGACTTCCCGTGGACGTCGTTGAGCTGAGCGATTCACGAACAATCTGCCCCTTGTGGAACTGCCGCAGCTGGGCGATGGTGCCCGCGGGCGCGGCGCGTAAAAGATATTGTTATCCCCTCTACCTGCAACTGACAGCGTTCGGTAGAAGCGCGATAGCCACAGCCTCCGGGAACGCTGTTACCCCCTCCACAGTGTCCACCACTGTGTTGCTGGCCGTGTCGACTACCGACACAGAGTTGTCATAAAAGTTGCTAACGTAGGCGAATGCGCCGTCTGGCGTGACGGCGACGCCGTGAGGCTGCGTTCCCACCGTAATCGTGGTCACCACTGTATTCGTATTTGTATCAATCACCGCAACTGCACTCGAGATGTTGCTTGAGGTAGCCACGTTGGTCACATAAACCCTGCCGCCATTGGGAGTAACTGCCACCCGGTAGGGGGCACCCCCGACGGTGATGGTCGCTGTCACTGTATTTGTCGAGGTGCTAATCACGGAAACGCTGCCGGAACTCGAGTTGACCACGTAAGCGTGGGCGCCGTCCGGGTTGATAGCTATCCCATAGGGATTCGATCCAACAGCCACCGTCTTCACGACGGCATTCGTGGCAGTGTTGATCACGGAGACGGAATTCGCGCCCTGATTCGTCACGTAAACAAAAGCACCATTCGGCGTGACCGCAACATCCCACGGATTTGTACCTACCCCGATCCTCGCCACCTCGCTCCTGTTCGCAGTGTTGATCACGGAAACGTCGTTGGAGACCTCGTTGGCGACGTAAGCAAAAGCACCGTCTGGCGTGAAGGCTACGCCGACCGGAAAACTGCCGACCGGGATTGTCGCCACGACCGAATTGCTCGCCGTATCGATCACCGACACGGAGTTCGAGCCAAATATCCAGCCGGAATTGGTTACATAGGCAAAGGTGCCGTTTGGCGCAACGGCCGCCGCAAACGGCTGAATCTGCACGGGGATCACCGTTACAACGCGGTTCGTCACTGTGTCAATTACGGCTACGCTATTGGACTTATGAGTTGGGACATATACGTAGCACTGAGCTTCTGCGGTGACGAACCCTAATGTCATCAATAAGAGGAGCCCTAGGCAACGAAGCGGCCAACAACGAATCGATCGGCGGTCCCGCTCTTGGATCCTACGGCCCCAGAACCACTCCTTACTTTCGTACATCAACGCCTCCTTCTATCGCTCCAAGACGTGTATTGCCCACTCCCGAGGTGCGGGAAAACAGCAGATCACGCTCTCAATGCCATCTGACCATCGCGGGAACACCTTGGCAATCCGACGAACAGCCTAACCGGAACGGGAACAATCACTTAATCGATGCTTGGGGAAATACCTTAACGAGACTTTGGCCGCGAAAAGAAGGCCTTCCTGCTTCCTGAACCGGGGTTTGCCTGAATTCGGTAGTGTAGGAATTTGGAGCACTACCCCTTGGACCAATCAAGTCCATGCCCGTTTTTTGACCACGCGACCAGTTGAAACGTGGCGATGACGTGCTCAAACTCCTCAGTGGAAGGGGAGTTCTGGTAGTAACAGTGCTCCTAGCTGCTCTCGGCCAAATTGTTCCTAGCCATTTTCAACGAAAAGCGCGCCGAGGCGGGATACCGAAGGGACAGAGCCGTGCGTCGTGTGGGTCTATCGATATTTCTTTTACTGCTCGCGACTGTGAGTGCGGGCTGTGCCGGTCTGGTTAGTGGCAGTAGCGGCGCTGGCGACACACAGTCGACTCTGGTCGTCACGAATGTTCAAACGGCAACGGTCACGACCGCCAGTTCTCAGGTCACTTGGATAACCAATGTTCCGGCCAACTCATCGGTCGATTACGGGACCACAGCTGCCTTTGGAAATACTTCACCGGTCGATTCGGGGATGGTTACAAGCCACCAGGTGACGCTTACCGGTCTGGCTGCCGGCACGACCTACTATTACCAAGTGAATTCAACCGACTCGAACGGTCACCACGGACATGGCGGCAACGGCTTCAAGACGCTTGGCTACAGCCTCTCCGGCACGATCAGTCCTTCGACGGGAGGGAGCGGGGCGACCGTGACGTTGACTGGAGCTGCCAGCGCCACGGCAACCGCCAATAGCTCAGGAGCGTACACGTTTGCCGGGTTGGCGAGTGGGACTTATACCGTGACGCCGAGCAATGCTGGTTACACCTTCGCGCCAGTGAACCAGAACGTAACGGTGGGCACAGCGAACATTACCGGAGTGAACTTCACGGATAATGTCGCGGCTACGGGACCGACGATCACGACACAGCCGGCAAACCAGACGGTGACGGCGGGACAGACAGCGACCTTCACGGTCGTGGCGTCCGGGACAGCGCCGCTAAGTTACCAGTGGCAGAAGAACGGGGCGAACATCGCGGGAGCGACAACGGCGAGTTACACGACGCCGGTGACGACGACGGCGGCTAGCGGATCGACGTTCGACGTGGTGGTCAGCAACACGGCAGGGAGTGTGACCAGCGCGGCGGTAACGCTGACAGTGACGGCCGCAGCAGTGGCGCCGACAATCACGACACAGCCAACGAATCAGACGGTGACGGCGGGTCAGACAGCGACTTTCACGGTGGTGGCCGCAGGGACGGCGCCCTTGAGCTACCAGTGGCTGAAGAATGGCGTGAACATCGCCGGAGCGACATCAGCGAGCTACACCACGCCGGTGACAACCACTGCGGACAACGGATCGACGTTCCGCGTGGTGGTGACGAACACCGCGGGCACGGTAGCAAGTAGCGCAGCAACGCTGACGGTGAATGCCGCCGCGGTAGCGCCAACGATCACCTCGCAACCAATCGAACCAGACGGTGACGGCGGGACAGACGGCAAGCTTTACGGTCACCGCTACGGGCACCGCTCCGCTCGCTTACCAGTGGAAGAAGAACGGAGCGAACATCACGGGCGCGACGGCGGCGAGCTACACAACGCCGGTGACAACCAGCACGGACAGCGGATCAACGTTCCAGGTGGTAGTGACGAACACGGCGGGCACGGTAACAAGCAGCGCAGCAACACTGACGGTGAATGCGGCCGCGGTAGCGCCAACGATCACCACGCAGCCGGCAAGCCAGGCGGTGACAGCGGGACAGACGGCTACGTTCACGGTAGTGGCTGCAGGGACGGCGCCGCTGAGCTATCAGTGGCAAAAGACTGGGGTGAACATCACCGGAGCGACAGCGGCTAGCTACACGACGTCGGCAACAACCAATTCCGACAACGGCACCCAGTTTAGGGTGGTCGTCAGCAACTCGGCCGGAAGCGCCACCAGCGGTGCGGCTACTCTCACGGTAAACGCAACCGCGCCTCCGACCGTGTCCATTTCGTCCCCAGCCAACGGCACGACTGTTTCGGGCACCATTTCCGTGTCCGGATCAGCTTCCGACGCCCTAGGTGTCAGTTCTGTTCAAGTGCAAGTCGACAGCGGGACCTTTTCGTCCGCGTCGGGCACGACCAGCTGGACCTTCAGCCTCGACACGACGTCTCTCTCCAACGCCGCTCACACTCTCACCGCGCGCGCCACCAATACGTCCGGCCTCACCGCCTCCTCCACGATCTCCGTCAATGTCTCGAACAGCGGTGGTGGCGGTACGATCGTCAACGTAACTTCTTACGGTGCCACCGGCAACGGCTCCACCGACGATACTGCCGCCATCAACTCCGCCATCGCCGCCCTCTCCAACGGCGATACCCTCCTCTTCCCTTGCGGTACCTACAAAACTTCCTCCCAACTCTCTCTCAACCTCTCCAACGTCACCGTTGACGGCTCCAGTTGCGCCGTCATCCACAACACCTCCTCCGGTACCGTCATGGTCATCGGCGGCTCCGGCAACGGCAATCCCAACTACGGCCCCGCCATCGCCCTCAGCTCCACCGCCAATGAACTCGCTACCTCCTTCTCCACCACCTCTTCCCTCGGCGTTAGCCCCGGCGATTACCTCCTCCTTCAGCAAGGCGGCAAAGACTCTTCTACCGGCAGCTCCGACTCCGGCTGTGATCCCTCCGGTTGCCGCGGTGAACTCTTGAAGGTCGCCTCCGTCTCCGGTAACTCCATCACCGTCACCACCGCTCTCCACGATACCTACAACCCCTCGCTCAACGCCGCCACCGCTCAAAAAATCCTCAACCCCCTCTCCGCCATCACCGTCAAAAACATCACCTTCGACGGCAACGGCTCCAACGTCTACGGCCTGGCCATCGCCGGGGTCGTCGACTCCTCCGTCTCCGGCGTCTCCTCCAGAAATGTCCAGGGCGCGGCCCTCTTGAATCGCGCTGACTTTAATGTCTCCTGGACCAACATCTCCGTCACCCAAGCCGGCAGTGCCCAGTGCGGTTCCGCCGTGTGGTTTGAAAAACAGGGCAACTTGTCCATCAACGGCTTGTCCATCTCCAGCGAAAATCAGGGTGCTTCCGGCTCCGGTTGCCTCGACAACGGCGCCTTCGGTTTTGAACTCCAAGCCTCCGCTAACAGCACCATCTCCAACCTCTCCGTCGACGCCTCCGGCGCCTACGGCCGTCCTTTCAAAACCAGTGCCGCACGCTATAACACCTTTAACTCTCCCATCGTCAAAAACGGCGTGCAGGCCTACAACGGCATCAGCCTCGAGTACTACTCCTCTCACAACACCTACAACAACTGCACCGTCTCCAACAACGGCGCCGGCACCGGCACTGGCACCGGCAATGCCGGCATCATCACCTTCGGCAACTTCAACCAGTACAACTCCTTCAACAACTGCACCGTCTCCGGCAACGGTAACGTGCAGTTCTACATCAGCGGCTACGATGCCCTGCGCTTGGCCGCCGACAGCCACAACACCATCAGCGGCGGTACCTTCACCGGATCGAACACCACTGAAGCCGCCATCCTCATCGAGGGCGACGGCACTTACATCACTGGTGCCACGATTAGCGGCCCCGGAGCCCAGGGCATCTACCTGGACACCCAAGCCAGCAACGCCTGCGTCAACAACAACACCTTCATCGGCGGCTCTAGCCTCGGCTCGGCCATCAGCGCCAACGGCTCCAACGACCTCGGCCTCGGCAACCTCTTCAATCTCCTCAGCAGCAATCTCATCCTCGGAACGTGCGGCCCTCCCCTGCCTTAGACTAAGACCTGACAATTGGTAGCAAGGAAGCGGACGCACTACACCGTCCTAGGGAAGAGCGGAAGGGGAAATTCTTCTTAGCGGAAACCTGGGGAGACCTTGGTCTCGTTCTCTATCAATCCACGCAGGATTTCGGGAATCTTTTCAAATTCCGTCGATTTATCGAGAAAGACGTTCGCCCCAGCGTCCAAGCATTTCTCGCGAAACTGGGGATATGGGTAGTTCGTGCAAATCAGAACAAAAAGCCTCGGATGCTCGGTGCGGATCGCGCGAAGAACATCCAGACCGCTTCCGCCGGGCATTTGCAAGTCGAGAATGAGGGCGTCAGGCTTCACCTTCTGGATGCAGCGCACGGCTTCCGGCACGTCCCCGGCTTGCCCCACAAGCTGTGCCCCAGGCACATCCTCCAAAAGGTCCGCCAAACGTTCCACGACCGGGATAGAATCGTCGGCAATGAAGACTCTCATGAGCGTACTCCTCGAGAACTAGCCTTCCGAGGTATAGAGAATGACAGAACCGTGGGGAAACACATCAGGTTGAGACCGTAATCTCATGTAGGACGAAATGAACCGCTAGTGACGGCGTGCCTCCGACGTACTGAGCTGGTGAATTCGTGGCGCTCAACAAAAATGTGAATTGCGGACGCCGGGCTGGAAGTTTGTTTTGCTAATCGACGAGTTGACTTTGAAGAGCGTATCGAATCAGTTCCGCGTTTGTTTTCATGCCGGACTTTTCCAGAATTCTTGCGCGATAAGTGCTTACAGTCTTCACGCTTAGAGAAAGTTCCTCCGCTATATCCTTAACGGACCTTCCTGAGGCGATCATCCGTAATACTTGAAACTCGCGGTCCGACAAAAGTTCGTGGAGAGGCGTGTCGGCCCCTTCTCTGAGATCCACGGCCAACTTCTCCGCCAAAGTCGCGCTCACATAGCGTCCACCGGCTACCACCTTCCTGACAGCCTCTTTCAACTCTTCCGGCACGCTTTCCTTCGTCAAGTAACCGGCCGCGCCCGCCTTGAGCGCCCGCCGCGCAAATTGCTCCTCCGGGTGCATGCTGAGGAGCAGAATCGGCAACCTGGGTCGCAGGCGCCTCAACTCATCCAGAACGTCTAGTCCGCTTTTGCCGGGCATGCTGATGTCGAGAATGACGACGTCCCAGTCATGCCGGCGAACCAATTCAACGGTTTCCTGGGCCGTCTTCGCTTCCCCAAACGTGACTTTGAAAAAAAACTTCCGCCAGAGTTTCCCTAAGTCCCCGGCGAAAGACGGCGTGATCGTCAGCGATCAGGACCTTCATTGCGAATCTTTCCTCCAATGACTGAACGCGGGAGGGGGATCGTGAGTGTCACGGTTGTGCCGGCACCCTGCACACCTTCGATCTTGAGATCGCCTTTGAGCAAAAGGGCGCGTTCTTGCATCCCCACAATTCCGAGAGACTTGCGAGCCTTAGCTTCTTCGGGATCAAAACCCCTGCCGTTGTCGAAGACCTGAAAGATGATCTGCTCGTTTTCCGCGTTTAACCGTGCCTCGACTCGAGTGGCACGGGCGTGGCGCGCGACATTGGTCAGCGATTCCTGAAAGATGCGGAAGATAGCAATCGAAGTATCCACATCGAGCGAGAGCGGTTCACCGGGCAAGGTTACGCTGCAATGGATCTTGGTTCGGCCTTCAAACTCCTGAGCTTGCGACTCAAGGGCGGCCGGCAATCCAAGATCATCCAGGGTTCTCGGCCGGAGGTCCGAGGCAATTCTGCGCAACGTGACGATCATGTTGTCCACCAATTGCACGGCAGAGCCGACCTTAGCTTGGAGCCGCGTCTGGTTCTTGGTCAGCCAACGGGCGATCAGCGCAAGATCCATCTTGATTGCCGTGCAGGCCTGCCCCAGTTCATCGTGGATTTCGCGCGAAATGGAGGTGCGTTCTTCTTCCCGCACGCTTTGAAGACGGGCCGCGAGAGCACGCAACTGTTCGACCGACTCCTTGAGATGTTCCTCAGCACGTTCACGCTCTGCAATCTCGGTTCGCAACTCCAGGTTCACACGGGTAAGGATGGCCGTCCGCTGTTGCACTCGAACCTCCAACAGCTCATTGGCCTTGGTCAGCGCCTCCTCTCTCTCGCGCCTTTCAGTCATGTCCCGCGTGAGCTTGGCGAACCCAATGAGGGTTCCGTTGAGGTCGTGCACGGCGGTGATGACCACGTTGGCCCAAAAGCGGGACCCGTCTTTGCGGATTCGCCAACCCTCGTGTTCACTCTGCCCATGCCGCGCCGCTTGCTCCAAGATATGTAGTGGCTTCTCGTTATTCAGGTCTTCTTGGGGGTAGAAGACGGAAAAATGTTTTCCGATGATCTCTTCTGCAGCGTAACCTTTCAAACGCGCTGCACCGGCGTTCCAACTGACCACGTGGCCCGTGGGATCCAGCTGGAAAATGGCATACTCCTGAACTTCCTGGACAAGCAGACGAGAGCGCTCTTCACTCTCTCGGAGCAGTCGTTCCTGAAGCTTGCGATCAGTGACGTTTTCGAAAGCCACTCCCAGGAAGTTTCCGGCGAGAGGCAGGAGTCGCACGGAATAAATCCCCTGCCGTATACGTTCGTCACCGTAGGAAATCTCTCCCAAATCCCGCTGCTCGCCTGGGCGAAGTTGAGAAAGCCGCGGGGGCGGGATTGGTATCTCCAGGAGCTTGGGGAAGTCAGCCAACGTTCTGCCAATGAGCATTTGGGTTGTCGTCCCGGTCATTTCTGCGGCGGCGGGATTGGCATCAACAATCTTGAATGATTTACCGTCCGAAGGGTCTTCCCGTCGTAGGAGAACCACGCCGACAGGAAGTTCCCTCAGGAGGTCGGGATATACGTCGAGCACTGTACGGTTTGGTTGCGAGACAGTCGAATTTGCGGCCTGGGCCGCTGGCCCGGCACGTCTGCGCGTTTCCACAGTTGCCCCTCAGGCGAATTGGTGTGGCCGGGCGGCCGGGCAGAAAACTGCTCCGTTTGGAAGTTCAGCTTCTCAAATCAGCTTCAAATATCGTGCGCGAGTATGACCGTGGCGCAGCGAAAAGGTACAGGTTCTCACCTGTCCTTCTGTAAGAATACAAGAGACAACGCAAAACGAAAGGTCTGACAGAAGAATCATTTTCCTGCCGACAGACTCAGAAAGACCGCTGATTTAACCTCTCGGTCGTGGGCACAGGTTCAAGAAGAACATAGGAATCTCGGCGTGGGCACGCCGATTCTCAACTGCCCGGAAATCCTCAGGACCCAGAAACCTGTACTTCCCAATCGTCACCGGGCCACCCAGCCTTTCCAGCCCCCCAAGCCTTAAAGACGACGACCTTGCGAGGCCCGCAAAAACCTTAAGGGGGATTCTTTTGAAAACTACAGGTCTGTCTTTCTTCTTTTCTGGTGTACTGCTTTTGTTGGCAGCGGCTGCAATTCCGCGCGCAACGTCCGCTGCGACGCCGGCCGCAGGTTCGACCATCACACTGCAAAACACGAACAGCAAACTTTGTGTCGGCACCGGAGGTTCCACGGGTTTTACTTATCTTATCCAAGCCGCTTGCTCGAACAGCAAGTCACAACAGTTCACGCTCAAGGCAGCTCCAGCCAGCGGTTGGTACTACCTGACGAGCGCTTCTTCAAAAAACTGCTGGGACGTATCGGGCGGCTCTGGCTCCGCGGGTGCGCAAATCCAACAATACGCGTGCACCGCTGTTTGGCCTGAGTACTTCCAGCTGAAAGTGGTCTCCGGTGGCTACGAACTCCTCTCTGGAAACATGGCCAGCGGGTGCATAGATGTCGTGGGCGCGTCCACCTCTTCAGGTGCCCATCTAGAACAAAACACTTGCACCGGAGTCGCAAACCAGATCTTTGCTGCGTCGGTAGTGGGCTCTGGGACTGGCACGTCGCAACCTCAAGTCTCGTTGTCTTCAACGACCCTCGGTTTCGGAACCGTGCTTCTCGGCGCCAGCAGCACGCAGACCGTTAAGCTGACCAACTCCGGCACGGCCAGCTTGACTGTTTCCAGCGATACTCTCGCTGGTACTGGATTCTCCATCAGCGGCCTGTCCTTCCCCCTGACCCTCGCAGCAGGGCAAAGCACCAATTTCAATGTAGCCTTTGCTCCCGCAGCTTCCGGCAGCGTGTCGGGCAGCCTCTCTCTGGTCAGCAACGCCACTAACTCGCCCACGGCTCTCGCCCTGACCGGAAGCGGTGCCACCACCACTCAGCTCTTGACCGCCAACCCCGCCAGCCTGAGCTTCGGGAGTGTCAACATGGGGAGCACTGGCTCGTCGCAGGTGACGTTAACCAACAGCGGAAACTCCAACGTCACCATTTCCAGCGTGACCACATCCGGCGCTGGCTTTACCACCAGCGGCGTCAGCGGTAGTACAACCCTCGCACCCAATCAATCGCTTACCTTGAACGCGGCCTTCGCTCCGACGACGGCTGGCAGCGTAACCGGGAGCATCGCCGTGGTCAGCAACGCCACCAACTCCCCGGCCGCCGTCGCGCTATCTGGGACCGGCGTCTCCACCAGCGGTGGTAGCGGTACGATCGTCAACGTAACTTCTTACGGTGCCACCGGCAACGGCTCCACCGACGATACTGCCGCCATCAACTCCGCCATCGCCGCCCTCTCCAGCGGCGATACCCTCCTCTTCCCTTGCGGTTCCTACAAAACTTCCTCCCAACTCTCTCTCAACCTCTCCAACGTCACCGTTGACGGCTCCAGTTGCGCCGTCATCCTCAACACCTCCTCCGGTACCGTCATGGTCATCGGCGGCTCTGGCAACGGCAATCCCAACTACGGCCCCGCCATCGCCTTAAGCTCCACCGCCAATGAACTCGCTACCTCCTTCTCCACCACCTCTTCCCTCGGCGTTAGCCCCGGCGATTACCTCCTCCTTCAGCAAGGCGGCAAAGACTCTTCTACCGGCAGCTCCGACTCCGGCTGTGATCCCTTCGGTTGCCGCGGTGAACTCTTGAAGGTCGCCTCCGTCTCCGGTAACTCCATCACCGTCACCACCGCTCTCCACGATACCTACAACCCCTCGCTCAATGCCGCCACCGCTCAAAAAATCCTCAACCCCCTCTCCGCCATCACCGTCAAAAACATCACCTTCGACGGCAACGGCTCCAACGTCTACGGCCTGGCCATCGCCGGGGTCGCCGACTCCTCCGTCTCCGGCGTCTCCTCCAGAAATGTCCAGGGCGCGGCCCTCTTGAATCGCGCTGACTTTAATGTCTCCTGGACCAACATCTCCGTCACCCAAGCCGGCAGTGCCCAGTGCGGTTCCGCCGTGTGGTTTGAAAAACAGGGCAACTTGTCCATCAACGGCTTGTCCATCTCCAGCGAAAATCAGGGTGCTTCCGGCTCCGGTTGCCTCGACAACGGCGCCTTCGGTTTTGAACTCCAAGCCTCCGCTAACAGCACCATCTCCAACCTCTCCGTCGACGCCTCCGGCGCCTACGGCCGTCCTTTCAAAACCAGTGCCGCACGCTATAACACCTTTAACTCTCCCATCGTCAAAAACGGCGTGCAGGCCTACAACGGCATCAGCCTCGAGTACTACTCCTCTCACAACACCTACAACAACTGCACCGTCTCCAACAACGGCGCCGGCACCGGCACTGGCACCGGCAATGCCGGCATCATCACCTTCGGCAACTTCAACCAGTACAACTCCTTCAACAACTGCACCGTCTCCGGCAACGGTAACGTGCAGTTCTACATCAGCGGCTACGATGCCCTGCGCTTGGCCGCCGACAGCCACAACACCATCAGCGGCGGTACCTTCACCGGATCGAACACCACTGAAGCCGCCATCCTCATCGAGGGCGACGGCACTTACATCACTGGTGCCACGATTAGCGGCCCGGGAGCCCAGGGCATCTACCTGGACACCCAAGCCAGCAACGCCTGCGTCAACAACAACACCTTCATGCGGCGGCTCTAGCCTCGGCTCGGCCATCAGCGCCAACGGCTCCAATGACCTCGGCCTTGGCAACCTCTTCAATCTCCTCAGCAGCAACCTTTCAGCCGGAAGCTGCTCCGCGACCCTGCCCTAAACAGCCACTTCGCCCGTCAGCGCAACAGTTTCGTCGCGCATGATCGGCCAAGTGGTTCAGGCGGCCGTGACCGGAACACCCGGCACGGCCGCCAAACTTTTTACGCCCAGTATTTCGGTGAACTTCCGCAAGCCCTCGCCTTCGCAGTTGCGAACTAACCGAATGCGATGAGAGTTGTGGCCAGAATTTGGTTGACGGCCCTGGTAAGCAGTCTGGACATTACGTAGTAGCGCCGCCCCTTCGAAATGTCGTTGCTCTCGAAGCTGCATTCCGCGGACATGAGGGCTTCGAGAGCTTTGCGGTACAAGCGAGCGTCGCACCGAAACAACATATTCTTCATAGCTTGCACGGTGCGCCAGCCATTTGACGGAATAAACCCTCGCAACACAATGCGACTTCCGGTATCTATTCCGGAGTCGATGAAAAAAACGGTCACTCCCGTGAGATCCCCTTGCAAAACGGACCATTCGGCGACAGACCGGCCCCGATATTTGGGAAGTATCCCTATATGCGCATTTAGGATGCCCAATCTAAAAGCCGAGATTACGGGCTCGCGGTAAATGACATTCGCAGCATGCAGCCCGATGTCACATTGCAGCGATCTCAAGCAGTCGATCGAAGTTGCCTCGTCCAACGGATGGTGCAGGATGATTAATCGTCCTTGGCGAGCGTAGCTGGTAAGTCATTGCCGCCCATGCGCCCCACTTCAGCGATTTGAGCGCTGCCAGAATTTCCCTAGACCATCGCAGCAGCGGCCCTCGCTTCCCCACGTTGCAGGCAACAACGAATACATCGACGCCGGGCAGGCTCTCAATTTCCCGCGCGACGCGAAATCCCCCGCTGATCGACCCTGCAATCACTGCAACGCGCATTTTTACCATTCCGGCGTGCACAATAGCTGCGCATAGATGCACAGCCAAAAACTAAGCAGACGAGGGTGGCTGCGCATGCGCATCAGCGACCGTCGCGGAAGTTCATAGAAGTAATTCAGAGCGTCCAGGTAGCGCAAATCGCGCGTCACCATGGCGCGAACGCCGACAAGATTCAGTTTCAGCAGAACCATTTCGGCGTCGAACTCCGTTCCCGCTTCGAGCTTCGCGCGATCTGGCACCATCAATTGACGCAGAAGCTCCTCCGCAACGTCGGCCTCGCTTGCGAGGCCGATGTTCAAGGGGGAACGATAGCGGTTATACAAAACTTCGATTCGCTCATCTCTCGATAGTTTATTGAAGTTGGCCAGGCACAACGGCTCCGGGCTTGTCCCAGACTGCCGGCGTTCCACGTTATGCGCCAAGCAATCGCACAGAGGCTGTCCGCGAAGCTTGCACCACAATTCATCCATCCGAACGTGCCCGCGAACCGCCAATCGCGAAACGTGTCTTGCCCCGATAGAAACGACTCGACCTCTTTCGCAAGCACGCCTAAAGCTGCCAGGCATTCCGTAGAGACTAAATGTCTCCAGGATTTCCGCAGCTCGGCGCGTCTCGTGAGAAGGGCTCCGCGCAAGATCCCTTCGCAGCGATCAAGCTGCACGGGCCTTGAAAGTGCCGTTTCTAAGTCCATACGCAATTTCCGTTAGTGTGACCGTTTTGACGTCCCGGGAGGCGGCGATGTCCGCTACGAAGCGCTCGATATCAGAAAAATCGTCAATGTCCTTGGTGTGGTTCTCCAGGATGACTGGGACATCCGGCAGTCCCGATCTGGCTGCCTGCCTGCGGATGTGCGCCATCATTTGGCGCATCATTGCGTAGCTCAACCGGCTGACGTCCGCGATGTGCACCTGTCCAAGGACGTACCGTTTGACCACCCTTTTTAGCAACCCGACCGCCCCGGATTCACCTTTGTTCGTCCATTCGTCGCCGCTGCGTCCGCGGGATGATATCGGGGGCGCTGCGCGGTTACCATTCCTCAGCCTGCGGACTCTTCGCTGCAGAGCGGAGTACGCCTTGTCAAAATCGCGACGCAATAAAGCGAGGCGTGCACCCGAAAAACTGTTCGTTGGTATGCACACGATTGGTTCAACAGAGCGTGACACGCGCCGTGCATCCGTCATATCGGGATAATAGGGTACGAACCGTTCTTCGCACTGCGTGTAATCGAGTTTTACTTGCGGTGTATCGTTCCGTATGCCGGCGACGATACTCATGTCAAAGACAAAGCCGAGTTCGCTGAGAATGGGCATCAAAGAATCGGAAGGCGCCGCGCACCATGATCCTGCGCGGTAACGACACGCAGGCGTACCCCGGATCGATCCTGCGGAGAAGCGTCTCCAGGTATTGCTTGCCCGACACCAGCATCGCGCGCATCTGCTGGGGTGGATAGTTGAGGATCGACCAGTCTCCGCCAAGCTTCCAATTGCCGCGTTCTTCGTAGCTGGCGCCCATCCATTGGGGATGCAGATGCAACTGAATATCGTGGCCCTGACGAAAGGAGTCCGTCACCACCTCTTCCCACTCATCCGCAATAGCCTTGAGCTCAGGAAAGCGTTCTTGCTGGCTCCGATAGGTGAGCTGCTGCATGACTTCAGCGTTGAATGACCCCCGTATCCCATGCTCGTTGAAGATCTTCACAAGCTCGCGCATGGGTTCAAACTGAAGCACTCGAGGATCTCCGGTGCCGTTGCCGCGCACTTCCCAGTCGTCTACAAACGCGAGGTGAATCATAGGTTGCAAGCAGCGTTCAGAAAGCGTTCAACACCGCGTTCTTGGTCGAGCCGACCGCGAGAGGTCCAAGATAGATCGTCGAGTTCCACGGCGCGTGCAACCGATAGTTCGGAACGGTCAGTGATGTATAGCTCGGGCTCACATATCCCTTCGGGCGCGTGAACAGCGTCGGGATTTTGAGGTTCGAATAGTATGGGTTCGAGAAGTCGTCCACATACCACTCCACAATTCCACGGCGGGGATCCCACTTGATATGCAGAAGAATTTCGTACCAGTGATCCCACTGCAGAGGAGGGCCATCGACCCACACTATGTTCGGCGCACAATCATTGCCGCCGATGATGCGCAATGCCAAGCGCGCATTGTCTGTCCCGACGACACCGTTTTGCACCGCACCGTCCGTCTTCACGTCAAGCGATACATTTGCGAACTCCTTCGCACAAGCAGGCAACGGGTTGCTGTCATTGTGGAACTCCAAGAACCAGTTCCATTCTCCGGTTGTGGGCGCGAACGGCGATTCTCCGTTCAGGCCGCTCGACGAGATGGTCGCCGCGGATGGAAACAGCACGGACGTCCGCAACCAGATTTCGTAGGGCTGCTGATTCCAGTACTGGTTCCCGTCCCACACGTAAACACTGTCGCTGCTGGCTGCCGGCGAAGCGTGCGCTGTTGGAGTAACGGTCAGACCCACGGCCTTGCGTCCTGCCACGTTTGCGTGATACCAGAGATGCCCTGCGCCGCCAGTGTTTTCGCCCTTGTCCGTGCCCAAGCCGAAGTCCCGGTGCGTCCATTGAGACAGGTCGCCCGTAGACAGGTCGCGGTTGAGAAAAACAGTGTTCCCGCTTGCCTTCGTCGTGCTGAGCCCGCCACAAGCGATCGCGTTCGCGAGCGTGAACAAGAGCAGCAATGAGAAAGCAGCGCGAGCTCGCAAGCAAGCAAATGAGGAGTTGACCAATGCCAGCTTACGAAGAATCATCTCGCGGTCGCGGTGGCATGGCCTGGTCGCCTCGATATTAAGTTTGGTTCTGATTCTCATGTATCCCTATTCGCACCAATCTCGAACAACCTAACTTGAGCATGGCCCGGGGTTCATCCTTTCCACCGCTACAATAACAGTCCGAGAGTTGCGGTCCGAGTCGTACCGTTATACGAAGCGGAAATGTTGGCAGAAGTTGAGACGAGAACTATTGAAGTGCTCACGGTGAAGCTCACGCTGGTGGCTCCCGCGGGAACGGTTACGCTCGCGGGTACCCTTGCCGCGCTGTTGTTGCTGGACAGGAGGACTTGCGCACCACCCGCCGGCGCTGGACCGCTCAGCGTCACCGTGCCAGTGGAGGACGTTCCGCCAATAACGCTCGCCGGACTCAGCGTCAGCGACGAAACCGTTGGAAGCGGAACCGTCACAGTGAGGGTGGCAGAGTTGCTGGTCGCGCTACCGGCGGAGTTGGTGACGGCGACCGTGAACTGTGCTCCGTTGTCGCGGACTTGTCGTTGCCGGCGTCGTGTAAGTCGGAGACGTAGCACCGGAGATGACTGCCCCGTTCTTCCGCCATTGATACGTCAATGGGGCAGTGCCCGTCGCTGCCACCGTGAAGGTGGCCGTCTGACCTGCTATCACGGTCTGACTTGCCGGCTGCGACGTAATCGAAGGCGCTACGGCGGGTGGGTTCACCGTCAGTGTCGCCGCATTGCTGGTCACGCTTCCGGCAGAATTGCTAACGGCTACCGTGAACTGTGCCCCGTTGTCGGAACTCGTCGTTGCCGGCGTCGTGTAAGTCGGAGACGTAGCACCGGAGATGACTGCCCCGTTCTTCCGCCATTGATACGTCAATGGGGCAGTGCCCGTCGCTGCCACCGTGAAGGTGGCCGTCTGACCTGCTATCACGGTCTGACTTGCCGGCTGCGATGTAATCGAAGGCGCTACGGCGGGTGGGTTCACCGTCAGCGTAGCCGCATTGCTGGTCACGCTTCCGGCAGAATTGCTAACGACTACCGTGAACTGCGCCCCATTGTCGGAACTCGTCGTTGCCGGCGTCGTGTAACTGGGGGATGTCGCACCGCTTATAGCCACATTATTCTTGCGCCACTGATACGCCAATGGCGCAGTGCCCGTGGCCACCACGCTAAATGTTGCCGCTTGCCCCGCTGTGACCGTCTGGCTCGCAGGCTGTGTGGTGATCGAAGGTGCTACGGGTGGCGGTGTGGCGGAAGACTGCTCGAAAATTAAGACTGCGGGATTGGGATCGTTCAGCGAAACCGCCACGAACTTTGAAGGGGAGATCATATAGATGACGGCATTGCCTCCAGTCCCGGAACTGACCGTCATGGTTCCCCGGCCACTTGTTGGTGACGGAGATATCGAGTATGTGGCGTTGAAGGCTACGCCGGGGTTCGGTCCGCTCGATGCGCCGATGTCTTCGGTACCGGTGAGATTGCCCGTGGGCGTGGCGCCGTCGGCGGCAAATTCGCCGGAGAAGACAGTCACCCCGAATGCCACCGGGTTGGTCGTGAAGCCGGCATACGTACCCTTCAGCGTGCTATTGGTGAACGAGCCCGCCGCCTGGGGTTCGCCAATCCCGAACAAAACGTTGGCATCAGAAACGAAGAGGAAAATCTGATTCAAGTTCAGCAGGTAAGCAACTAGGTTGAATCCTCCAACCGTAATCGAGGTACGCCCATTGCTGGCCACACTGTACGTCCCCGGCGCATTGGTGAAGGAATTGGGCGCTCGGCAGAAGTTCTCGTCGTAGGTTAGAGAAAAGGAGCCGCTGCCGTTGGCAGTGAGCAAACCCGCGCCTGCTTTGGGCACGCCTGATGCACTACCGCACATGGAGAGTCCGGTGAGGGAAATCACCATGTTGCCGTTCAGCGAGGCGTTGGTGAATCCTCCTGTGGGAACCTGTTCCTGCAGTACGACACCATTGAGCAATGGGGTCGCCGTCGTGACCGGGTCACTTTCCATCACGAACAGCTTTCCTGAATTCACGACGTAAAAGACAAAACTCATAGTGTCGGGTGTTCCGCCAAAGGTGAAGGCTAGTTGTAGAGTGCCCCGCCCCGTGGCGGTATTTGAAACCGCATAGTTCGCGGACGTAAAGTTCATCGCAAAATCAGTGCCGTAAGCGTTGACATCCCCCGCGGCGTTGGTGAGAGTGCCCGTCCCGTTGGAAGTAAAACGGCCTTCGATCGCGGCGCGACTATTTAGGTTATCCAAGCCGGCAGCACCGAATGCGTAATCACCGGTTATTCGGGCCGTGCTATAAGCGGTGGTGTCCGCTTTTTCCATGGTCCCCGATCCGATCGTACCTGCTCCACCTGAGGCGTCGAACTCGATGAATTGGGCGTTGCCGTTGGCCATCATTGCGAAGGCTAGCCTCGCCGTGCCGCCCGAAAGATTCAAAGTCATTACGCCGCGATTGTCGGGGCCAATTGAATAAGTCCCGGTGAATGCTTGAGCGGCTGTGGCACCAACACCGACAGTGTTGATGACCAGTTCGCCGTTGGTCAGATTGCCGACCCCATCCGCCGTGAATCTTCCTACGGCCCCATAAACGGACGAGACGTTCCCATTCCCGCTGATCCCTCTGAAAGTAAAGGCATAGTTGCCGTTCAACTCGACGTTGTTCTGGGGGCCGGTTGGTCCGACAACGGTGATGCTCAATGCTTGAGTGGCAGTCTGCGCCGGAACACTCGAGTCGGTCACTTGGACCGTAAAGCTGTTGGTTCCAATCGCTGTAGGCGTGCCTGAGATTAGTCCGCCGTTCGTCAACGTCAGGCCGGCCGGCAGAGTCCCCGAAATGAGCGACCAACTATACGGCCCCGTTCCGCCGGTAGCCGCAAGCGTCTGGCTATACGCGATGGACTGCGTACCGCCTGGAAGTGAAGTAGTGCTAACTGACAGCTGTGAAGTCGTTACCGCGCTGTAGTTGAAGACCACGTCCACCCAGAAATTCGAAGCGTTGTAAGTAAGCGTAGGGAAAGCGCTCGCACTGGCAAACGTGTATACGCCGTTCCCACCAGCCCCATTCGCAAGGGCATGCAGGGGTGAGTTGTCCACACCCGAAGTCGCGAAGTAATTCAAGTCCTCGCCGAAGTGCCCCACATTCGTGTGGTAGGACGCTACATAAACCGTATTCGCCGTGACGGCCACGGGACTCGGGAAATTCACCTGTTGCCAGCCCGATCCGGTCTCGCTCGTGAAAGTCGCGCTCCCCAGGAGTCCGCCTGAGCTGCTCCACAAATTGCCCACGTGTGTCCCCGTATTTGCAGCGCTCTTGTAAAATCGAATCCCCGTGATGTAGCCGCTGGTATCCGCCCGGAACTGCACGCCGAGTTCAAGCGGGGAAAAGGCTCCCGCGTCAGCGGTCCCTGGCGTCGCCGAACCAGGCCAGATCGTGCACGGACATGGCGCCGGGTTAACGCCGAGCGCAAGTGCCGGACCGGGAGCTTCCAGATTTCCGCTGTCGTCAACCGCTCTGCTCTGAATATTCAAAGTTCCCGAATTGACAGGAACAAATGTATAGCTCCAACTCTCCCGGCCCGCAGCAGGGTGCCAACTCCTTCCTCCATCTAGTGACACCTCCACCCCGCCTACCACACCACCTCCAAAGTCAGTTGCCGTGCCGGAGACAGTTGATGGAGAGCCAGCGACAACAGTGCTCCCCAACGCCGGCGAGGTGATTATTGACCTCGGCGGTGTCCCATCCGTTGAGGCAGCCGCCAGCAGAAGCCCACTCTGCAGCGTCGCCGGCTGTACTCCCATGTCCGCAAGAAGGTTTACCGTGGCCTGCTGCATATTGATATCGCTGGGCGTGCCCGAACTCGCATGAGTCGCATCCAGCCCCCATGACCACTGGATCGTGCCAGCCCCGAAAACAAGAGCACCGCTGGGAGCCCGGTATAGTGTCAGGTGATGCGTGGCCGTGCAGCTGCCGATGGCGTAGCCATCGTTCGCATTCAAGTTTGACGTCGAGAGGATACAGTCCGGGACCGCCAGCGTCGTCGTCGAGAGAGGAAAAAGCCCGGCTGGCCGGAACCCATTGTCGGCGTCCACATCCCACTCGTAACCCAGCACTCCCGTTGGGAGCGTCGCGACCTGGCCCGCTCCGAGCGAAGCGACGCTGGTGTTCCGCCAGAAGCGCATTCGGCCGTCCGCCTGGGAGACCGTGATCGCGTCGTTTCGCGTTTCATTCACGCCCAATAGCGTGCCGCTCAAACCATTTCCTGGGCGGCCGCCGTCCGCCGGAGGACTGAATCGCGCGTCCCGCCACCAACCCGTCCAGATAGGAGGGTCCGCCGGATCAATCACCGCGCTGGCAAGCGTCTCTTTGTAGCAAACCAGTGTGCGATAAGCCGTATTGCTCCCATCAATGCTAGCTTCCCAGCGCGTTTTCCAGGAAATCTCATCCCCGCTGAAAAATCCGAGATTCACTCCGGCCGCCAAGGCACCTTCGACGTTGGCGCGTTGTCCGCCCGACCAGTATTCGTCATGCCCGACGGACATAAAAATCTTGTGCTGTTTGATGCGCACGCCGTTGCGATCCGTATCAACCCCGGAAAAATAACTCACGTCGTACCCATTCGCTTCGAGCCACGCAAGCATTGGAAATTCGGACGTGAAGAACGAAGTGTTCATGCCCGGCAGCGTAAGCGGCCGGTTGTAACTGACCTTGAAGGCGCGAATCGTCGGCCCGGTATAAAGACTGCTTCCTCCATACACGTTGTACGCCTGCCAGGTGGGGTCGGACGTCTGCACCAAAATGTCGGAGTGGCTGGAATCGTTGCGCACGACAAAAATCACGAGACTTGCTTCGCCTGTATCGAGCCGAGTGAGTTTGGCGGAATAGACTCCTGACACCGCAGTGCTCGGCACAGCCCACGACGCAGAAATCCCCCAGTTACCGCAGTCCGTCAACCCCGTCGAGTTGTTTGTCAGGCAGGGAGGCTGCGCTTGGGGCAGCGTAGCCGAAGGTGCAATCGAAGCCACCAAACGCGCTCCCTGTCCCTGGTAATACCCTATGCGGTAGATATTGATGGTGTAGGCCGTGGCACTCGTCTGAATCTTGAAGAAGACCGTCTGCCCCACGTTCACACTCATGTCGCTCGTGAAGCCTTGAATGTTTGGAGAGCCTGCTCCGTCGATATACCAGTCGCTCGATGGATTGCCCGGCAAACAATTCTCCGCCTCGATCGCGTTCTTGGGAGAACTGCACGTAGCCAGCGCTGAAAGCGCCATGCTTAGGTGGACCAAGGTACAGAATAGAAATCTCTTGAATAGAGACCGCTTCGAGATCGAGTTTTGCGCCTCGTGAAGCCGCGTTTGTTGGAAACTGGGAATCTCATGAATGAAGTGCTGGATATCAGTCATGGCGTTAACTCCTGTCCATGGCGAACCTTGAATTAAATCCGTGTATTGGGGGGCGGACCTTTTCCTTGCCTGGGCCCTCTGGCCTGGATGGTGTGTTGCGTGTTTTTTTCAGACAATGATTTGGGGAGCGTCTCTATGCACTGGCCTCTGCCAGCGCGTGGCACGCCGGCTTTTTCGATCCAATCGCCTCAACTCCTCCAGGAACCATCCGTACTCTATTTCTCAAGTACGTCCTTGCATCAGAAAACGTGAAAAATACACTTCATACGCTGGGTTCAACAGGCAATGGGATGTTCCGATGGCTGTGTGGCTCGCTTTGTAAGGTCGCTGCAGCGGGGAACGCGTGAGGTTTTAGGGACCCGGAACCAATATAGTGCTTCCACCAAAGCGCGACGTTCAGCAGCGCCCAACCCCTTTTCTTCAGGAAAGGTGAGACTCCCTTAAACTGAAAGAGATCCGTGTTCTTGCAAAACTCTTCCATCTCCTTCGCGACGTACTCTCCGAATCGCGTGTGGTACCACTCGTAGACCGGCACGCCGAAGCCTTGCTTCTTGCGATCGATCAGCTCATCCGGGATCACGCCCCTTACTGCCTTCTTCAGAATATGTTTCAGCACGCCGTTTCTGGTTTTTACAGCTTGAGGAATACTCATCGCCAACTCCACGAACTTGTGGTCGAGAAAAGGTACTCGCGCTTCCAGGCTGACCGCCATGCTCATCTTGTCCACGCGCATGAGCAACAATTCCGGCAATCGGAGATTCAAGTCGAGGTACGTCATCCAATTGAGAGGAGACCGTTCCCACGCTTTCTGCGTGAATCGTTCGTGGATCGGCCGAAGCGCTTCCCAGGAACTGAAATCAGCGAATTTCTTCCGCAATCGCGGTGAGAGGAACTGCTGCTTCTGCGAGTCGCTGAACACCTCTGCCCCGCCCCAGAAGACAGGACGGTTGGAAAGCGCTCGCCGCACAACTTCACACGAAAACTCGCGCGTGAACGAAGCGCCCGGCACTTTCTCGACACAGCTGAGCGCGGCAAGTCCCATGCTTCTCAGCGGCTTTGGAATTGGCAACGAGTTGGCAAAATTCTGCAGGCGCAGCGAATCTCTCCAATATTTGTAGCCCCAGAAAAGCTCGTCCGAGCCTTCTCCTACCTGGCACACAATAACGCCGTTGTCGCGCGCTAGTTTCGATACGAAGTACACCGGCATGCAGACCGGATCGGCCAACGGCTCATCTTGATGTCGAACGATTAGCGACAGCGAGTCCATCAGGTCACTCTCGCGCAGCAGCAGCTCGTGATGGTCGGCGTTCACCGCGCGCGCAATCTTCCTCGCATAGGGAAGCTCGCTGGGATAGCTCTCGTACTCTTTGTCATAGCCAATCGAAAACGTGTTGACCGGCCTGCCGTCGCCCTCGGAAAAGAGCGCGGCATTCGTACTCGAATCGATACCCCCGGAAAGAAACACGCCGACCGGAACATCGCTGATTTTGCGCAGCTTTACGGCGGTGCGCAGCTCGGACAAAATGCGTTCGGCAATCTCCGCTTCAGAAACGTTGGTCAGCGGCTTAGTGTGATCCCAAACATCCCAGTATCGGCGCTCCTGGACCCGCCCATCTTCGTTGACCCTCAACCATGTCCCGGGAGCCAGCTTCCGGATTCCTGCAAAAAGCGTCAGCGGCGCCGGCGTCGCGTTGAACGACAAGTAGTAATAGAGCGCTTCCTCATTGACCTCGCGTTGCTGCTCCTCATCCTCCAGCAGCGCCTTGATTTCGGAAGCGAACGTGATGCGTCCATGATGGATGCTGTAGTACAGCGGCTTGACGCCGATACGGTCACGAATCAGCCACAGTTGCCGCTGTTTCGTGTCCCACAGCGCAATGGCAAACATCCCGCGAAACTTTTGCACGCAGTCAATTCCCCACTGCTCGAACGCGTGCAGAATCACTTCAGTATCAGAATGGTCTGTTTTCCAGCGATGTCCTCCTAGCCGCTCCAATTCCGCGCGAATCTCGGCGTGGTTGTAAATCTCGCCGTTGAACACCACCCATAGCGTGCCGTCCTCGTTGCTCATCGGCTGGGCGGCTTTTTCCGAAAGGTCAATGATCGCAAGCCGCCGGTGACCTAAGCCGAGCCGCCGGTCCGGAGAAATAAAGTTTCCCGGCTCCGTCCGGTCCACGATGCGACATGACGTCGCGCATGCGCGTCAGATAGTGCTCCGACACGCGGAACGAACTGTTCGTAAAGGAAAGAACTCCGTTAATGCCGCACATTAGTCGCTCTCCTCAGCAGCAGGCCAACTCATGTGCGCTCTCCGCGCTTCCATGACTGGCCTTTTTGCCGCAGTGAATCGTCAATCAATAAAAAGTACGTTTGCCTTTGCCAAACCCGATGCTGCCCGTTAGGCCACCGATGCTCGGCGCAGCAACCACCGTCGTTGTAGCTGTAGCCGAAGTATTGTTAGTAGGATCGAACGTCGTGGAACTCACGGTTGCCGTGTCGGTGATAGTGCTGAGCAAACCTGCCGTGACATTGACCGTGAGCGTCTCCGTGATAGCGCTCCCGGCCGCGAGTGTAGGTGCAGTGCAATTGACGGTGCCCGTGCCACCCGGAGCGGGCGCGGTGCACGATCCGGACGTAGTGGCGACACTGTTGAAGTTGGTTCCCGCCGGAATCGCGTCTTGAATGTTCACGTTGCTTGCCGCATCGGGTCCCTCATTCGTCACCGTAATCGAGTACGTCAGCGTGGATCCGCTCAACACCACACTGGGGGCATTGTTTGCAATATCCACGTCCGCCGCACTCGGCGAGATTTTCGCGACAAACGCGTTCTCTGCGCCGCGATTTGTTTTCTGGAATGCGTTCGGCGTCGTGGGAAAATCCTGTGCATAGGTTAATCCGGTCACATACGCATTGCTGGAGCTGTCGGTCGCAATGCCCAAGCCTTCGTCACAAAAAGCCTGCGCACAACTGCCGCCAAGGTAGGTGGAGTACGTGAGAGCCGAACCATCCCCGGTGAATCGCGTCACGAACGCGCTGGCACTACCGGAGTTATTCTTCGGTGCCTGGATCGTCAACGTTTGTGCGCGAGCGACCCGACGCCCTCTTGGTCGGCAACGACCCCTTCTTCCGAGCCGGCGGGTCCAATTGACCCTTCGCACGACGCGTCACTCGATCCCCGCCACATATCCTGCGCGTCAGTATGCTGAAGTCGGCGGGCTGATGAGCTACGGAGCCAACATTACGGATGCGTATCGTCAGGTCGGCGTCTATGCCGGTCGCATCCTCAAGGGCGCGAAGCCTGCCGACCTGCCGGTCGTGCAGTCGACCAAGTTCGAGCTGGTCATCAACCTCAAGACCGCCAAGGCGCTCGGCCTCGACGTGCCGCCGACGCTGCTCGCCCGCGCCGACGAGGTGATCGAATGAGTGCGCCAGGCAAAGCTGGTGCGATCCTGCCGGTGGAAGTCCGGCCCAAGTAAGGAGTAGCGTCCGCTTGGTAGCGAGTGTTGCGTGGCCACTGGCGACAGTGGTTGCGAAGCGTACACAGCGATTGCATGGGGTGTGGGATTGAGCCACGAAAGATCAGACATCGCAGGGGCCGAGGGTTTTCATTCGCTCGAAGGCAACATGTGCGGCACCGCTATGCGAGGTGCTGACGCCCTGCCGGGGTCAAAGGCCACATCACGTGCAAAGGGATCGCATCGGAACCTGGGAGGTCTCGGGTCTGGCCGTCAGATGTTGCGTGAGCGGGACGGTCCGCATCGGGAAGGTGAGGAGCCGAAGCCGATGATGCACGGACACGAGAAGTCGGACCTCGTCATAGTAGCAATGAAGCCGGCGAACAAAGCGAGGAAAGCTCCCTGCGGAGGCGTCTGCGGGGGCGGTCGCAGCGGTGTCGGTGGAGCGAAGGGCGGGGGCCAAGGGGAATACGCACCAGCAAAGCACGTACTGGACTCAGAACCAGGCTCGCGTGTCACAGGCGCTGGAGCGTATACGGCAACTTGTGCCGTCACACACCCGAGGCAGGAGCCGTATGCGGGAAAGCCGCACGTACGGATCTGGGCGGGGGGCGTGCCATGAAATGCACGTCCCTACCGCTACGTGCGCCAGGCAAAGCTGGTGCGATCCTGCCGGTGGAAGTCCGGCCCAAGTAAGGAGTAGCGTCCGCTTGGTAGCGAGTGTTGCGTGGCCACTGGCGACAGTGGTTGCGAAGCGTACACAGCGATTGCATGGGGTGTGGGATTGAGCCACGAAAGATCAGACATCGCAGGGGCCGAGGGTTTTCATTCGCTCGAAGGCAACATGTGCGGCACCGCTATGCGAGGTGCTGACGCCCTGCCGGGGTCAAAGGCCACATCACGTGCAAAGGGATCGCATCGGAACCTGGGAGGTCTCGGGTCTGGCCGTCAGATGTTGCGTGAGCGGGACGGTCCGCATCGGGAAGGTGAGGAGCCGAAGCCGATGATGCACGGACACGAGAAGTCGGACCTCGTCATAGTAGCAATGAAGCCGGCGAACAAAGCGAGGAAAGCTCCCTGCGGAGGCGTCTGCGGGGGCGGTCGCAGCGGTGTCGGTGGAGCGAAGGGCGGGGGCCAAGGGGAATACGCACCAGCAAAGCACGTACTGGACTCAGAACCAGGCTCGCGTGTCACAGGCGCTGGAGCGTATACGGCAACTTGTGCCGTCACACACCCGAGGCAGGAGCCGTATGCGGGAAAGCCGCACGTACGGATCTGGGCGGGGGGCGTGCCATGAAATGCACGTCCCTACCGCTACGTGCGCCAGGCAAAGCTGGTGCGATCCTGCCGGTGGAAGTCCGGCCCAAGTAAGGAGTAGCGTCCGCTTGGTAGCGAGTGTTGCGTGGCCACTGGCGACAGTGGTTGCGAAGCGTACACAGCGATTGCATGGGGTGTGGGATTGAGCCACGAAAGATCAGACATCGCAGGGGCCGAGGGTTTTCATTCGCTCGAAGGCAACATGTGCGGCACCGCTATGCGAGGTGCTGACGCCCTGCCGGGGTCAAAGGCCACATCACGTGCAAAGGGATCGCATCGGAACCTGGGAGGTCTCGGGTCTGGCCGTCAGATGTTGCGTGAGCGGGACGGTCCGCATCGGGAAGGTGAGGAGCCGAAGCCGATGATGCACGGACACGAGAAGTCGGACCTCGTCATAGTAGCAATGAAGCCGGCGAACAAAGCGAGGAAAGCTCCCTGCGGAGGCGTCTGCGGGGGCGGTCGCAGCGGTGTCGGTGGAGCGAAGGGCGGGGGCCAAGGGGAATACGCACCAGCAAAGCACGTACTGGACTCAGAACCAGGCTCGCGTGTCACAGGCGCTGGAGCGTATACGGCAACTTGTGCCGTCACACACCCGAGGCAGGAGCCGTATGCGGGAAAGCCGCACGTACGGATCTGGGCGGGGGGCGTGCCATGAAATGCACGTCCCTACCGCTACGTGCGCCAGGCAAAGCTGGTGCGATCCTGCCGGTGGAAGTCCGGCCCAAGTAAGGAGTAGCGTCCGCTTGGTAGCGAGTGTTGCGTGGCCACTGGCGACAGTGGTTGCGAAGCGTACACAGCGATTGCATGGGGTGTGGGATTGAGCCACGAAAGATCAGACATCGCAGGGGCCGAGGGTTTTCATTCGCTCGAAGGCAACATGTGCGGCACCGCTATGCGAGGTGCTGACGCCCTGCCGGGGTCAAAGGCCACATCACGTGCAAAGGGATCGCATCGGAACCTGGGAGGTCTCGGGTCTGGCCGTCAGATGTTGCGTGAGCGGGACGGTCCGCATCGGGAAGGTGAGGAGCCGAAGCCGATGATGCACGGACACGAGAAGTCGGACCTCGTCATAGTAGCAATGAAGCCGGCGAACAAAGCGAGGAAAGCTCCCTGCGGAGGCGTCTGCGGGGGCGGTCGCAGCGGTGTCGGTGGAGCGAAGGGCGGGGGCCAAGGGGAATACGCACCAGCAAAGCACGTACTGGACTCAGAACCAGGCTCGCGTGTCACAGGCGCTGGAGCGTATACGGCAACTTGTGCCGTCACACACCCGAGGCAGGAGCCGTATGCGGGAAAGCCGCACGTACGGATCTGGGCGGGGGGCGTGCCATGAAATGCACGTCCCTACCGCTACGTGCGCCAGGCAAAGCTGGTGCGATCCAGCCGGTGGAAGTCCGGCCCAAGTAAGGAGTAGCGTCCGCTTGGTAGCGAGTGTTGCGTGGCCACTGGCGACAGTGGTCGCGAAGCGTACACAGCGATTGCATGGGGTGTGGGATTGAGCCACGAAAGATCAGACATCGCAGGGGCCGAGGGTTTTCATTCGCTCGAAGGCAACATGTGCGGCACCGCTATGCGAGGTGCTGACGCCCTGCCGGGGTCAAAGGCCACATCACGTGCAAAGGGATCGCATCGGAACCTGGGAGGTCTCGGGTCTGGCCGTCAGATGTTGCGTGAGCGGGACGGTCCGCATCGGGAAGGTGAGGAGCCGAAGCCGATGATGCACGGACACGAGAAGTCGGACCTCGTCATAGTAGCTATGAAGCCGGCGAACAAAGCGAAGAAAGCCCCTGCGGAGGCGTCTGCGGGGGCGGTCGCAGCGGAGTCGGTGGAGCGAAGGGCGGGGGCCAAGGGGAATACGCACCAGCACAAGCACGTACTGGACCCAGAGCCAGGCTCGCGTGACACACGCGCTGGAGCGTATACGGCCACTTGTGCCGTCACACACCCGAGGTGGGAGCCGTATGCGGGAAAGCCGCACGTACGGTTGTGTGTCCAGCAAAGGCTGGCATGTTCAGCAGGAGGCAAACCTGCCGGGGCAACAGTCAGGAGCCCCGTAGTTGGATAGCAGGGTGGCGGGCAACCAGAGACTCTGAAGCCTATCGACAAGGTCTCCCTTGGGGAGATCACGAGTCACCGGGCCGTAACGAAAGTGAACGCGCAAGTGGCCTCGAAAATGAGTGGATCCGAGGGTCGAGCCTGCAACTGAAGGGCGAAGGCAGCATGGGATGCCGAAATCTGACCGACGCGGCATCTCGATCTCGGCGGGGTGGAAGCGACAGCACGGTGGCAAGGACATGCCGAGCAACTGGAGAAGCCCTCCTCGTCCCGGAGAGAAATCACCGGAGCAAGGTAGATCGTATAACCGGCACAACCGGGAAAACGATCGAAGGCGAGAGGGTGGCGGATGGGTCCGTAGTAGCGATGAAGCGGAGTAATGTCCGTGGAGCAAAGGGACCCTGCTGTTTGTAGTTTCTCCTTCACTCAGGAAGGCAAGGACGAAATGACAAAGGCGTCCATCAATTTGCAGGACCTGAGGCGGAGAATATACATCAAGGCGAAGACTGAGACGACCTGGCGTTTCTGGGGTTTATACGTCCATGTCTGCAAGATGGAAACGCTGAGTGAGGCGTATGCGCTGGCCAAAAACAACAATGGTGCTCCGGGAATAGACGGGGTCACCTTCGCGGCCATCGAGGCGCAAGGCGTAGCAACTTTCCTCGAGCAGATTCAGGACGAACTCGTACAACGCACATATGTGCCGCTACCGGCCCGGAGGCAGGAAATACCGAAGGACGGGGGCAAAGTCCGCGTCCTTTCGATTCCCGCGATCAGGGACCGCGTGGTGCAAGGTGCGCTCAAGCTCATATTGGAGCCGATCTTCGAGGCAGACTTCCAACCGGGATCGTTTGGATATCGTCCCAAGCGGACAGCTCATGAAGCGGTGGACCGGGTGGCGCGAGCAATTGTTCAGGAGAAGACACGTATCATAGACATCGATCTGCGCAGCTATTTTGACAATGTCCGACATGATCGGCTCTTGGCCAAGGTGGCACGACGGATGGATGATGCGGACGTGTTGCATCTGCTGAAGCTGATGCTCAAAGCCAACGGTCAACGCGGCGTCCCGCAGGGCGGGGTGATCTCGCCGCTACTCAGCAACCTCTACCTCAACGAGGTGGACCGGATGCTCGAGCGGGCGAAGGAGACCACGCGCTACGGCAAGTACACCTACATCGAGTACGCACGATTTGCCGATGATCTGGTGATCTTGATCGATGCCTACCAGCGACATGACTGGCTGATGGCGGCGGTAGAGAAACGGCTCCGGGAAGAATTGGCCGAACTGCAAGTCGAGATCAATGAAGAGAAGAGTCGAAACGTAGACCTCGGCCGAGGCGAAAGCTTCGGCTTCCTGGGTTTCGATTTCCGCCGGATGCGCAGCCGTCGGGGCGTATGGCGTGCCAACTACACGCCAAAGCTCAAGAAACGAACTGCCTTGCTGCGGAAGCTCAAAGACGTGTTCCGCCGCTACCAATCGCAACCAGTGGATCGGGTCGTGAAGTTGATTAACCCGATCCTTCGCGGTTGGGTGAACTACTTCGCGGTTGGCCATTCCAGCGAGTGTTTCAGCTTCATCCAAGACTGGGTAGAAAAGAAGGTCCGGCGCCATATGGGGCGGGCTCAGAACCGAAAGGGCTTCGGCTGGAAGCGGTGGAGTAGGCAGTGGTTGTACGAAACCTTGCGGCTGTTCAACGGCTACCGGGTTCGGCGACCGATGTCGAAAGTCGCCCCGGCAGGATAGGTCCCATAAGCCTTGATGCGAAGCAAACAGGAGAGCGTAGTGCGAGGAAATCCGCACGCTGCGTTCGACGTGGCGGGGGCTGGAAACGTGGCATGGTCGAGATGCTGTGACACTCGCAGACGAAAGGGCGAGATGACAGGGAACACAAACTTCGACCTACACCGGCGCGCCAGTCCTCGACCCTACCTGTGCGGGGGGCGTGCGATGAAACGCACGTCCCTACCGCTACAGCGGCGCGAGTTCATCACGCTGCTCGGCGGCGCGGCGGCGTGGCCGCTTGCGGCGCGCGCGCAGCAGGCCGAGCGCATGCGGCGCATCGGCGTGCTCCTACCGCTGTCGAGGACGATGCCGGAACGGCACGCAGTCGCGGCGTTTCGTCAGGGCACTGCAGCAGCTGGGCTGGACCGACGGCCGCAACGTGCGGATCGAACATCGCTGGGGCCGGCGATGCCGACGACATCCGCCGGCTACGCAGCGGAGTTGGTCGGCGCTCGCGCCGGACGTCGTGCTGAGCCTACTGGCGCGTCGACCGTGGGGCCGTTGCTGCAGGTACCCGCACCGTGCCGATCGTGTTCGCGCGGTCATCGTCGATCCGGTCGGCGCCGGCTTCGTCGCGAGCCTCGCGCGGCCGGGCGGCAACGCCACTGGTTTCATGCACGTTCGAGTACGGCTGAGCGCGAAATGGCTGGAGCTGCTCAAGGAGATCGCGCCGGGCGTGAAGCGGCGGCGGTCCTGCGGGATGCCACTCTGCATCCGGCATCGGCCAGTTCGCCGGCGTCCAAACCGTGGCGCCGTCGTTCGGGGTGGAGCTGAGCCGCGTCGACGTGCGCGACGCCGGCGAGATCGAGCGCGCGATCGACGGCCTTCGCGCGCGCCACCAACGGCGGCCTGATCGTGACCGTGAGCGCCTTGGCGGTCGTCCATCGCGAGCTGATCGTCGCGCTGGCGGCTCGGCACCGACTGCCGGCGATCTATGCCGTATCGTGCGTTCGTCGCCGGTCGGCGGCCTGATCTCCTATGGTGCCGAATGTGCTCGACCAGTACCGCGCGCGGCCGGCTACGTCGACCGCATCCTCAAGGGCGAGAAGCCGGCCGATCTGCCGGTGCAGGCGCCGACCAAGTACGAACTGGTGATCAATCTCAAGACCGCGAAGGCGCTCGGCCTCGACGTGCCCGCCGACCCTGCTCGCCCGCGCCGACGAGGTGATCGAATGATGAGACGGCGCGAGTTCATCACGCTGCTCGGCGGCGCGGCGGCGTGTGGCCGCTCGCGGCGCGGGCGCAGCAGGGCGAGCGCGTGCGGCGCATCGGCGTGCTGATGGGGCTCCCCGTCACTGATCCAGAGTCATCGCGGCGTCTGATGGCGTTCCGACAGGGATTGCAGGAGCTGGGCTGGACCGAAGGCCGCAATGTGCGAATCGATGCGCGCTGGGAGGGCGATGCCGACCGCATTCGCCAATACGCAGCGGAGCTCGTCGCACTCGATCCGGACGTCATCCTAGCAATCGGCAGCACAACGTTGGGGCCGCTGCAGCGGACGACCCGCACGGTCCCAATTGTCTTCGCGCTGGTCGCCGACCCAGTTGGGGGCGGGTTCGTCGAGGGTCTGGCGCGGCCGGGCGGCAACGCCACCGGTTTCACGCTGTTTGAATACAGCATAAGTGGGAAATGGCTGCAGCTGCTCAAGGAGATTGCGCCGCGAATGACGCGCGCGGCCTTCCTCAGGGATCACGCCAGCCCTTCCGGGATCGGCCAATTCGCCGCGCTCCAGTCGGCTGCGTCATCGATCGGCGTGGAGGTGAGCCCGGTCAACGTACGCGACGCCGACGAGATCGAACGCTCCATCGCCACATTTGCACGCGCCTCCAATGGGCGGACTGATAGTGACGACTACCTCGGTGGCGATCGTTCACCGCGAGCTGATCCTCGAACTCGCGGCGCGGCACAAGCTGCCCGCCATCTTTTGGGATCGCTTCTACGTCTCCGGCGGCGGCCTGATCTCGTACGGAGCTGACACCATCGATCAATGCCGACGCGCGGCCGACTACGTTGACCGCATCCTCAAGGGCGAGAAGCCCGCCGATCTGCCGGTGCAGGCGCCGACCAAGTACGAGCTGGTGATCAACCTCAAGACCGCCAAGGCGCTCGGCCTCGAGATTCCGCCGACGCTGCTCGCCCGCGCCGACGAGGTGATCGAATGAGTGCGCCAGGCAAAGCTGGTGCGATCCTGCCGGTGGAAGTCCGGCCCAAGTAAGGAGTAGCGTCCGCTTGGTAGCGAGTGTTGCGTGGCCACTGGCGACAGTGGTTGCGAAGCGTACACAGCGATTGCATGGGGTGTGGGATTGAGCCACGAAAGATCAGACATCGCAGGGGCCGAGGGTTTTCATTCGCTCGAAGGCAACATGTGCGGCACCGCTATGCGAGGTGCTGACGCCCTGCCGGGGTCAAAGGCCACATCACGTGCAAAGGGATCGCATCGGAACCTGGGAGGTCTCGGGTCTGGCCGTCAGATGTTGCGTGAGCGGGACGGTCCGCATCGGGAAGGTGAGGAGCCGAAGCCGATGATGCACGGACACGAGAAGTCGGACCTCGTCATAGTAGCAATGAAGCCGGCGAACAAAGCGAGGAAAGCTCCCTGCGGAGGCGTCTGCGGGGGCGGTCGCAGCGGTGTCGGTGGAGCGAAGGGCGGGGGCCAAGGGGAATACGCACCAGCAAAGCACGTACTGGACTCAGAACCAGGCTCGCGTGTCACAGGCGCTGGAGCGTATACGGCAACTTGTGCCGTCACACACCCGAGGCAGGAGCCGTATGCGGGAAAGCCGCACGTACGGATCTGGGCGGGGGGCGTGCCATGAAATGCACGTCCCTACCGCTACGGACGGCGCGAGTTCATCACGCTGCTCGGCGGCGCGGCGGCGGCGTGGCCGCTCGCGGCGCGCGCGCAGCAGGGCAGCAAGGTTGACCGCATCGGTCTCCTTCGCGTCGGGCCACCTCCACCCAGCTTTATCGAACCCTTTCGTCGCGCATTGAACGATCGCGGCCGCGTCGAGGGTAAGAATTACATCATCGACTTTGGGATCGCCGAAAGTGTCGATCAGCTTCCCGATATTGCGGCCGACTTAGTGCGTCGTAACGTAGATGTGCTGGTAGCCTCCGGCACGCCAGCAGTGCTGCCGGCACGGGACGCCACGAACGTGATCCCAATTGTGATCGTAGCAGCCATTGATCCGATCGCGACCGGGGTCGTCACTAGTCTGGCGCGGCCGGGCGGAAATCTGACGGGTTTGACAGCCGTGTTTGCCGACCTAACTGGCAAGCGGCTCGAGCTGCTCAAGGAATTCTTTCCGACACTCAACCGGGTCGCGTTAGTCTCGCGGCCCGCCAATCCCGCGCATGCTCAATATGTCCAGCAAACTGAATTGGCAGCTCGGCAATTGGACGTCGCACTTAGGATCCTTGCACTGAGCACTCCCGATGAATTTGAACCTGCGTTCCGCGACGCCAGCGGGGTTGGTGCGCTTATCCAGATCGACGACGCAATGTTCACCTCGCACAGACGAACCCTTGTCGAGCTTGCAACCAAGTATCGCATTCCAGGCTCATACGGCTTACGAGAGTTCGTAGATATCGGCGGCTTCATGGCGCTGGGGCCCAGTTACCCAGACCTTTACCGCCGCGCCGCCCTGGTCGTAGACAGAATCCTGAAGGGAGCTAATCCGGCCGATCTGCCGGTGCAGCAAGCGAACACATTCGAAATGATCGTGAACCTCAAGACCGCCAAGGCGCTCGGCCTCGAAATTCCGCCGTCGCTGCTCGCCCGCGCCGACGAGGTGATCGAGTGAAACCGGCCGGAAAGGGAGGGGGTACAATGAAACTGCCCCGTCGTCGATTTCTTCATCTAACAGCGAGTGCGGCCTTGCTTCCGGCTATCTCGCGCGTCGCGACGGCGCAAGCCTATCCGACGCGGCCGATGACGATGGTCGTGCCCTACTCAGCGGGCGGCCCGACCGACACGATTGCGCGCATCATGGCGGAGCGGATGCGGACATCGCTCGGGCAGATCATCATCGTTGAGAATACGACGGGCGCCGCCGGCACGATCGGCGTCGGTCGGGTAGCGCGAGCGGCCCCCGACGGCTACACGATCTGTATCGGCCATTGGGGCACGCACGTGGTCAATGGGGCGATCTACGAGCTGCATACCATGTGTTCAACGACTTGAGCCGGTATCGCTGATCGCCACGATCCGAAGCCATCGTGGCGCGCAAAACCGTACCGACAAGGACTTGAAAGAACTATCGCTTGGCTGAAGGCGAACGTCGCGCACCGCGACGCAGGGGACCGCCGGCGACGGAAGCGGCTCCGACGTCAGCGGCGTCTACTTCCAGAGCATTACGGGCACAAAATTCCAGTTCGTGCCCTACCGCGGCGCGCGGCCCCGCGACAGGAGCCGTGGCCGGCCGAATCGACATCACCATCGACGAGGCCGCCAATTCGATACCGCAAGTGCGTGCTGGCACGATCAAGGCCTATGCCGTGACGGACAAGACCCGCCTGGCGGCAGCGCCGCGACATTCCGACCGTGGACGAGGCAGGCGTGCCGGGGCTGCACATTTCGATCTGGCATGCGCTCTGGATGCCGAAGGGACGCCGAAGGAAATCATCGCCGAACTCAACGCCGCCGTGTCGACGCCTTAGCCGATCCGGCGTGCGGAAGCGGCTCGCCGATCTCGGCCAGGAAATTCCGCCTCGCGAGGATCAGAATCCGCAGCACTCGCGGCGTACCCAAGGCCCAGATCGAGAAGTGGTGGCCGATCTCAAGGCCGCGAATATCAAGGGAGACTAATCCGGCTCGTCGATTAAGCATTCAGGAAAGAACATGATGAAACTTCCCGCCGACAATTTCTGCAACTGGCAGCGGGCGCTGCCGTGTCGCTCGCGTTCTCGCGCAGCGCGGGGGCGCAGAGCTATCCGGCGCGGCCGGTGCGCATAATCGTCGGCTTTCCGGCTGGCTCCGACCGACATCACGCGCGCGTCTGATCGGGCATGGTTGTCAGAGCGACTCGGCCAGCAACTGATCATCCACAACCGGCCTGGGGCCGGCAGCAATATCGCCGTCGAGACGGCCGTGCGTGCGCCCCAACGGCTATACGCTGCTCATCGTCGGTGCGACGACGTGGTCAATGCGACACTCTGCGACAAGCTCATTTTCAATTCATCCGCGACATCGCGCCGGTGGCCGGCATAACCGCGTACCTCTCATCATGGAGGTACTCGATCGGTGCCGGCCCAGACGAGTTCCCGAGTTCACTGCCTTTGCCAAGGCGAATCCGGGCAAGATCACTATGGCGTCGGGGGGCAACGGGACCACGCTGCATGTGTCCGGCGAGCTTTTCAAGATGATGACCGATGTCAACATAATTCATGTGCCGTATCGTGGCGTGGGCCCCATGCTCATCGATCTGCTCGGCCAACAATCAGGTTACGTTCGACCCCATGCCTTCCTCGATCGAGAACGTCAAGCTGGCAAGCTGCGCGCGCTGGCGGTCACGACCGCAATTCGCTCGGAAGCGCTGCCGGACGTGCCGTCCGTGGGCGAATTTGTGCCGGGTT
>CAVUYT010000010.1:0-42728 GCA_963745805.1 uncultured Acidobacteriota bacterium | reverse complement strand
GATTGCGGCGGAGTTGCTGGCGGTGCGGTGTCGGAAATGCCCTGCGACTCCTGAAGTGCCGCGAGACGGGTTTTCAGAGCGTCGACCGCCTGTTGCTTGTCCGCGATCTGTTGTTTGAGGTCATCCAACTTAGCCAAGCCTGCGGTGTCATGCTTATAGTCGGGTTTCGAGTAGACGTTGTCCTGCTCCAAAGCGAGATCACGCTGAAGAAGGTCCAGACCTTTTTGTGCGTCCGCGAGCTTTTGCTTCACGGAGGCCAGTTCGGCAGCGGCCTTTTCCTTTTTCTTTGCATCATCGGCACTTGCGGCTGGAGCTGGCGCTTTGGAAGAACCGGAGGCAGCTGGAGCTGCATCGGAGGATTGCGCCGGAGCAGGCGTGCTGGCGGCTTGCGATGCCGGGGCGGCGGGCTTCAGAGTGTCATCCGTAATGACCGGAGCGGGCTTCGCAGAAGTTTTCTTTTGTTCACGGGCGCGCCGCGCGGCTTCCGCCACAGATTGAGTTTGGGAGTCCTGCGATTGTGCGTGCGCCAACAGAGGGAGGACGACAGCAGTACTCAGAACGGCAAGGGCTAAGCGCAAAGAGAAGGAGTGTGACATGGTCTTATACCTCTTGGGCTACGGCCGGGCTCAAAGTTTCAAAGTTTAAGGATACTCCCGCGCCTTGCTGGGGACAATTCCCCCTGTAGGAAGTGCTGCGAATGCGGCAACTGAAACGCGCATGGCGCATAAGGGGAGAGGAACAGAGTGTGCGCGGGCCGGTGGTTGGGCCGAGCTAGGCCGGGACTTAGCGGCCTGCGGTCTGCTGTATTACTGCAGCGTCGCGGAAAGAAAAGTGGGTCTGCAAGCCTTTCACCGGAAGGCCGTTCACTTCCGCATAGGGATAGATGAAATAGTTGAGGGGATCGCCCTTTTGCTCGGAGGAAAGGCGGATGTCGCGGCCGTACGTGAAGAAAACGCGGTTGACGTCGTGCGCTCCAAAGAAATAATCGTGCTTGGCCGGATTTTTCCAGGCTTCGGAGGCATCGACAGGTACCCATCCCACGCCATTGAGATAAAACTCGGCCCAGCAGTGGTAGCCCGCTATGTCGCCTTCGGTTTTGCCTTCGGGCAGGGGGAAGCCGATTTCGAAGCGCGCGGGAATCCCTGAAGCGCGCATCATACCGATAAAAAGAGAATGAAAGTCGGTGCAATTCCCTCGCTTTGCAGTGCAAGCCCAGATGGCGTCGCCGCGGCCCCAGCCTTCACCGGATTTGTCATAACGCATCGTGGAAACGACATACTCGTAGATATGGCGGGCTTTTTCGAGTTGAGTGGTGTCGCCTGTGGTGTGCTCCTTGGCAAGCTCGGCGATCGTACCGTTCAGGGGGACCAACTTGTCAGGCTCAAGATACCGGCGGAGCATAGGATCGGCCGTGGAAGTGGCGGAGACATTCTTCAGCGCGCCTTCCAGAGCGACTTTGTGCTCGTGGCGCGTCGCAGTGAAGCGGAGAGTTACGTCGAAGCCTGCCGCAGCTTGCTGGGCCGTGGGCTTAAAAATCGCGAACGCGTTTTTGTACTCTGAGTCGCGACCTTGTGTGTACGCGACGGAGCTTTCAATATGCAAGCTGCCTAAATCCTGGTAGCCGTCCGCCTGCGGCAAAGGAATCCAGAGCCGGACGGGGCCAGCGGGGTTCTCGGCGGCTGGAAAATGGACCTGGTAGGTGAATTCGAGTGAGCGTGTGGCCGCTTCTGGCGACGAAGCAGACGCGGTCGTGCGTCCCGGATGAGCGGCGAGACCGACCGCAGCAAGAGCAGACAGAATGGTCAAAAATGGCATGAGGCGGCGCGTCATACTGGAACTCCTTTGCAGATCGGTGTTAATGCTCGCGGCGTACAAATTATACTCGTTTAGGGAATGAAGTAGAAACCTGGACGGGAAACAGGATTGGGAACGACAGATCCTGCACGGAATCACTGTTCGATGACCCTCAATCCGGAGGGAAACTTCAGTTCACCGCAAAACGGCCCGGCGGCATCAACTGAGAGTTCGAGTTTGAGCCTCGATCCTTCCATCAGGATGTCAAGTCTTGCGCACGGACGCGTCGTGGGGCATACTCCCGCGGCGTGCGGCCTTGGTCGGAATCGCACGTGTGGTTCTGCTGAGTGATTTGCGAGGTGGTCTGATGGAGCGGTGTGGTTGTTTTCACCGTTTCGGCGTGTTGCTTTGTCTGAGCCTGTGCCTTTGCGCAGGTGCTCGCGGAACATTACCAGCGGCCGGACTGGCGAGCGAGCAGCCGATTCCCGCGCAAGCATCGCCTGCGGCTCCGGTTCCTTCTGAAACGCGTCCGGCCCAAACCGCGGCTTCGCCGCGCCCACAACCCACCGGGTATGTTCTGCCGCAGGACCGCTACGAAAAAGCGATCAGGTATTCTCGTGCGTCTTACACAATGTATTTTGTCTCTGTTTTCCTTTCGGTTTTTGCACTCATTATTATTCTGCGCCTCGGAATTGCCGCGAAATTCCGTAATTGGGCCGAGAACGTCAGCGACAAGAGATGGCTCCAGGCGCTGGTGTTCGTGCCGCTGTTAGTGTTGAGCGTGGAAGTTATCGCCCTTCCGCTTCGTCTGTATGGACACGTACTCTCGCTCCGCTATGAAATGTCAGTGCAGACTTGGGGCTCGTGGCTCTCGGATTGGGCCAAGGAACAGTTGCTCATGGTGGGATTTGGGTTGATTTTTGCGCTGATCCTTTCCGCGATCATGCGCAGGAGCCCGCGGCGCTGGTGGCTGTACTTATGGTTTGCCGCGCTGCCCGTGGTGCTTTGCATCGTGTTCATCAGCCCATGGTTCATCGATCCGCTCTTCAATAAGTTTGAGCCGCTTGGAACTGAGCATCCTGACTTGGTCGCGGCGATCGGGAAGCTGACGAGACACGCAGGCGTGCCGATTCCGCCGGACCGCATGTTTCTGATGAAGGCGAGCGAAAAGACCAACGCGATTGACGCGTACGTGACCGGACTGGGAGCGACAAAGCGCGTGGTGGTGTGGGACACAACGATCCAGAAGGCGACACTCAATGAGACGCTTTTCATTGTAGGGCATGAGCTGGGTCACTACGTTCTCGGGCACATCTGGAAAGGTTTCTTGTTCGCTGCGGCGCTCCTGCTGGTTGGCTTTTATGCGCTGTTCCGGGCGGTCCATTGGGCGCTCGGCCGCTGGGCGGGAGACTGGAGAATCTACGGGCAGGAGGATTGGGCTGCCTTTGCCGTGCTGCTGCTACTCGTGGAGATTGGCATGTTTCTTGTGGCACCCGTGGCAAACGCCTTTTCCCGGATGCAGGAACATGCTGCCGATGTATACGGACTGGAGGTTGTACACGGGATCGTGCCGGATTCGTCCGAGGTTGCGGCTCGATCATTTCAGGTCCTGGGTGAGGTTGACTTAGCGGACCCCAATCCGCCCGAATTCATCAGGTTTTGGCTATACTCGCATCCTCCCCTAGCGGACCGGCTGTCTTTTGCGTACAACTATGATCCGTGGTCGAATGGCGAATCGCCCAAGTACGTGAAATAGCCGCCTATGAGGTCGCAGAAAGTTCAGTTTTGACGGCGGCCCGCGGAATGGCGACGTGAAAACGCTGCGACTTTGTGACGATTGCCGCAACGGGACATCGCACACCAACGCCTGCGGCGCGTGCGCGAGGTATCATAGAACAGGAGGCCGCAGGATGGGTTGGAGCAGATGCGAAGACGGGCGCTCGGGCCCTCCGCAATGATCTCCGCGGCGGACCGGGCGATGGCAGCCAAGAGCCAGTCCAGACCGCCTTCACGGGCTACGAATCCGAGGCCCCATTGGCCGTCTTGTTCCAGGAGTTCGTCGTGACCTTCGGTGATGCGCAAGACTTCGTTGATCGGCTCGATCCATTCGCGAACCAGCGCTTCTTTTTGGAGCATGACGCTGAAACATTCACGAAGCGAAGCGTGAAGCCTTTGGGCTTTGCGGAGTAACGCGCCGGCGGTTTGGGGGTCGTTTTGAGGCAGAGCGAGTAATTGGGCGCTGCGCTCCGCGGAGATGATGCGCGTAATGAGCAGAAAACGAAGAAGATCTTCCCAGGAGAAATCAGAGGTTGGCCCCAGTTCGTTGGCGAAGTCGAGGGAGAGCCGACCACCGAGAAGAGTTGGGGATTCGGAGGTATTGCGCACGATGTTTGCCTCCACAAACCGGTTAGGGACGGGATTCAGAGTTTATTTGTGTCATAACCGGTTAAATAAAGCAAGCTGGTTAACAATCTACGGTCCAATCTCTCTGTGGTTGCGGAGATGCCCCATGCCTCGATCCAGCATCAGATTCTAGTGTAATTAGGAGTAGGTTCACATGAGGATGCTCGCCGTCGGAACTTGCGTGTTTCTCGCCTATTTTCTGGCCTGGGGGCCGAAATCTGGTTTGGCTGTACACGGCCAGAACTCTCAAACAGTAGGCGTTCCGGAGCCGGTCGTCGTGGAGCTTTTCACTTCTGAGGGATGTTCCAGCTGTCCTCCGGCGGATGCCTTTCTGGCGCAACTTGATGCGGGAAAGACCTTGGGTGCTGCCGAGATTATCGCTTTGGAGGAGCACGTGGACTATTGGGATCAGCAGGGCTGGAAAGACCCCTTCTCTTCCTCGACGTGGACTGCCCGTCAATCTGAGTACTCGGGCTCGCTTCACAATGGCAGTCCGTACACGCCGGAAATGATTGTGGACGGAACAGCTGGATTTGTCGGCAGCCGGGTGGCGATGGCCCGTCAGGAAATCCAGAAGGCGTCGGAAAATAAAAAAGCGAAAGTGGAGATCAGCGAAGTTTCGCCCGTGCAGAACAAGTCAGCCACATTTAAGGTAAGCGTTGAGAAACCCTTGAGCCTTACTCCCAAGGACACGCCCGAGGTGATTCTCGCCATTACCGAGAGCGGCTTGCATTCCTCCGTGAAGGCAGGAGAAAACGCCGGGCAAGAATTGCACCACTCGCCGGTGCTTCGGGAATTGAAAGTGATCGGCGTTGTGGGGAAGAATGGTCAGGACTCGTTCACTGCGCAATCAACCATAAAGCTGGATTCGAAATGGAATCTGCAAAATCTGCGGGCCATCGCTTTCGTGCAGGAAAAAAAGAGCAGGCGCATCCTGGGAGCTGCGACCGTCCGCCTGACGCAGTAAGACCTTGTACCGCGCTAAAGAAGAAAAAAACCATCCAAGTTTTAGATTGTCTCAAGGAGCTGCCAACGCCCGCGTGACACTGTGTTACCTTGAATCCGCAACGAGGGCAAGATTCATTGTCGACCACTTCCTACCGCTCGCTGCAGAAAGTGAGCCTGCTTACGGCCCACTCTGGTGAGCGTCAGAGAGTAGTGCGGCTGGTGCGAGTTTCGTTGGAGCGATGAATGGGCGACAATTCCATTGGCACCCCGCCTGAGGCGCCTGAGGCCATCCATCCGTCCAAGAGCGAATTTCTCACCAGTCTATTCTTGAACAAAACGAGCCTGCGCGCAGGCTGGCGACTCCTGATTTACGCTGCCATCTTCTTTGTATTCTGGAGCAGTTCCATTTTTCTTCTCGGCCAGCTCTTACGGCCTTCTCGCGGAATTTTTTCTCCCAGTTTTCAGTTCTTGGGAGAATTGGCAAGTTTCCTAGCGGCATTCCTGGCGGCTTGGATCATGTCCCATCTCGAGGAGCGGCCCGTGGGCGCCTATGGACTGCCCGCGCGCGGCGCGTTCGGGAAACTGTTTTTTCAGGGGTGCCTATTCGGCTTTTCTGAGATCACTTTGTTGATTGGGCTCATTGCGGCGTTCGGAGGATATTCCTTCGGCAGCCTGGCCGAACACGGAGGAGAGATCGGCAAGTGGGCGCTGTTCTGGGGCGTTTTTTTTGTGGTGGTCGGCCTGTTCGAGGAATTTTTCTTTCGTGGCTACACGTTGTACACGTTGGCCGACGGCATCGGCTTTTGGCCTGCTGCGATTCTTCTCTCTGTTCTCTTCGGAGCAGTTCACAAGCAAAACTCCGGAGAAGACTGGATCGGGGTTGCTAGCGTGGTTCTGGCAGGACTGTTTTGGAGCTTTACAGTAAAGCGTACGGGAAGCCTGTGGTTCGCGCTCGGGATGCACGCGGCTTTCGATTTTGGAGAAACGTTTCTCTTTTCCGTTCCAGACAGCGGGATGATTTTCCCTGGCCATCTTTCGAACGCGACCCTGCACGGGCCGAACTGGCTGACGGGAGGCTCGCCTGGACCCGAAGCCAGCATCATCGATTTTCTGATCCTGGCCCTCTTTTTCTTCCTCGTTCAACGCATGTATCCCGCAAGGCAAAAGCAGACAAGAAGCATCGAAGTGAGCTGAAGTCTTCAGTGCACGAGGTCCGAAGCGTACACGAGGTGGACACCTCGCGCTTCCGCCTGCGGAAGAACCTCGCGGAGCGCTTGCAGCGTCGCAGCGTGCGGATGCCCGATGGCGATGGCGTCTCCCTTCAGTGTCGCGCCGCGAAACGCCAGTTCAAGCTGCTTGCGCACAGCGGAAACTTCGGCGACGTCATCAAGGAAAGGCACATTGCGGAAACCGGAACGCACACCCAGGCGCTGGGCGGTGTCGTAAGCGACAGTCGCGGCAGTAGTCCGGCTGTCGACGTAAAAGAGATTCCACTTCTGAAGAACGGGCATCAACTCTTCCATAAGCGCGGTGTCGGCAGTGGCTTGAGAACCTTGATGATTGTTGACGCCAGCAGCATTCGGAACACTCTGCATCATCTGTTCGAAGAGCGCGGGGATATCGCTCGCGGGCATTCCTGGGTGAAGCTCCTGGACTTCTTGCATCTCGTTTCCGACAGATTGCATGGGGAGATGCAACATAACTTCGTAGCCGCGGCGATGCGCCTCTACCGCAATGTCAACGGAATGCGCATGATTGGGCAGGACAGAAATGGTCAGGGGATAAGGCAAAGCAAAGATTGCGTCGGCGGCAGCACGATCGCTGCCCAGATCATCCAGGATGATGGCCAGCCGGGCCGAGCCGTTCTTCTGGCCCGACCGCGGAGAGGCCGGCGAACTCGCGCGCGATGGCATGGGAGCGACAATGTGGACCGAATTCGTGATCACGCCGGCGCTGCGATAGTCCAGCCGCAATAGCGCTCCAGAGGTTGTTTCGGCGTCGCGGGTCAGATGGTTCGAAGTGGCGATGCCGTCGAGCGATTGAATGAGTCGAGCAACCGACTCACGCCGGGATTGTTCGGACGCAGCCGCAGGCAGCGCGACAAAAAGTTGGTCAACGCGGTCAGGATGCGTGCCGTCGAACTGGAGGTGTGCCGCAATGTCCCCGGGTTTTTTGCCGAAGCCCGCGGACGTATGCATCATTTGGCGAGTGATGGCGTGGACTTGGCCAGGAGAGAGTCGTTTTTGCTGCTCGCTCTTGCAACCCCATGCGAGCAGGGCCACTAGAAGGAACAAAGCGGACGGAACAGCAACGCGACACTGTCCGCGCGACTCACGTTGGAACGAAGAGAATAGCCTTGTTATCCCGCGCTGGCCGAGCACGGAACGCTAGGCGGCTTTTTTCTGCGGCGCCTTCAGGAGTTCGAGGGCCTTGCGGAAAATAGGATCCTCGGGCGTCAGCGGGCGGGGTGGCACGGGTTCTTTTTGCGCATCGGCCGAACCGCTATCATCATCGCCGGAGTCAGAATCGTCTTCGGCAGTAGCGCGGACCACCTCGGATGGCAGGACGCCTTCCTCGAGAATCGACTTACCATCCGCATTGTAATAATTGGCCACCGTCAAGAAGAGCGCGGCTCCGTCATCCAACGTGATCAGTTTTTGTTCCGAGGCAAGCCCAAACGTGCGCTCGCCAACCACGTCACCGCGATGGTTGGCAACCATGGCGGAAGCCAGTACCTCCGCGGCTCCGGAAGTCGTTGGATCGATCAGCAAGGAAACCGGTCCTTTCCAGACCACTTTGCCCGGTTCCGCAGAGAAAACCTGCGTGGAGACCGTTTGGCCGCGCAACGTCGACAAAGTTCCTGAAGGAACAAACAGCTTCGCAACGGAAATGGCCTCTGAAACCGGCCCGCGCCCGCAATTGCGAAGATCCAAGACTACTTTGTGTATGCCTTGTTTCTCCGCGTCGACCAAGCGAGAGCGTATTTCGTCGGCGCGTCCGGGATCAAGCGAGGGCAAGCGAAGAGCCAGAATGTCCGGTTCAACCCTGGTGCTAACGGCCTTCGCGGTACCGAGCTTCTCGCGCACAACGTCCACTTCGTCGGGATCGGCTTTGCCGCGCCGGATAACTCCTACTTTTACTCCGGTGCCCGGCTGGCCACGCAGGAAATTCATGGCTTGGCCGACGGACATATCGCGTGTGGTGAAGCCCGCCACCGATTCAAGAATGTCGCCGCTGTGGATACCTGCTTTTTCTCCAGGACTATCCGGCAGGACGGAAATCACAATGATGTAGCCGAAGCGCTTGCTGAGCGTGAGGCCGGCGTCTCCGCCCACATTGGCCGCCTGCTTTTGTTTGTATTCCGTGTACTCGCGCGGCGTGAGATAGCTGGATTGTGAGTCGAGAGATTCCAGCAGACCATGGAGCGATCCCGTAGTCACCAAATGGAGGTTCGGCTCGTCGACGTAATCCTGCTGGATCTTCTGGAGCACTTCGCTGTAGACCGTGAGCGACTTATACGCTTTGTCGTCCGGAGTGCGGCCGAGGACATGACCCAACCCGGCATAGCAAAAGATAACTACCGATACGCAAAGAACCCCGATTCGAGCCGCTCGATTCATGCCTCACCTGTCCCCTTCTGCAATCAACGCGAAGCCTCGGCCAAAAACAGCCTACCGATTATAGCACTGTCAGAAGGTGGGACGCGGCCCGAATGAGAAAGGAAGCTTGAGAATTACGCGCGGTCTATGGAGCTGAAGTTCGATTGGTTGGGTAGAAGACACGTCTGGTAGGCAAAATGATGCTTAATTGACACACCAAGACAAGATTCTCCTTCAAGTGTTCCTATAAGTTACTGAAAAATATGGACAAATAGGTGAAAACGTGGGCAACAACATGCTACCTTTAAGTGGGGCGATGTTTCAATCCACCATAGCAAGAGAGGCGTTTTCTGAAGGTGTGGGTCTGCACACCGGGATGTTCGGACATGTGCGCCTTCTTCCGGCGCCAGCCGATACCGGCATCGTTTTTCGCCGCACGGATCTCGACAATTTTCCCATTGAAGCCCAAGGCCACAACGTCGCTCGCGTCAGCTATGCCACCAGTTTGATGAAACAGGGCGTGTGGCTTTCGACGACCGAGCATCTGCTTGCGGCGATCTATTCCTGCGGCATCGACAACATATACATCGATATCGATTCGATCGAAATTCCCATTCTGGACGGGTCAGCCGAGGCTTTTGTGCAAATGCTGGGGCAGGCGGGCATTCGCAAACTTCGCCGCAAACGCCGCTATTTGAAGGTGCTCAAGCCGCTGGAAGTGGAGGAAGGTGACCGCCGCATCGGTATCTACCCCGCCGATGAATTTCGTGTGCGCTGCTACGTGGATTTCCCTCATCCTCTCGTGGGCCAGCAAGAAATAGAAATGGTGGTCAACCCAGACACCTTCCGGCAACTGCTCGCCCGCGCGCGCACATTTTGCTTCGAGCGGGACATCGAGCCGCTGCGCTCCATGGGCTTGATTCGCGGCGGCTCCCTGGAAAACGCCATCGTCTTGACCGATGACGGAGTTATGAACGGACCTCTTCGCTTTCCGGACGAATTTGGCAGGCACAAAGCGCTGGATTTAATTGGTGATTTGGCGTTGACGGGTTTGCCTTTGCTGGCGCGCGTCGAAGCCTACAAGGCGGGGCATGCACTGCATACGCAACTTGTCAGCCGGTTGCTCGCCGACCCCTCGCTTTGGACGATCACGACAGCGGAGGCGGAGCCAGTCGAACGCGACGTTCGGCTCACAACCCTTTCCCCCGCAGTCGCTACGGATTAGCTAGATTCTGAGACTCCGCTGAAAAGGGTCGACCACGACTCACGCTAAAAAGAGCCTATTGGAGCGGCGGGCTGTCCGTGGTGGCTGGCTCGCCGCTGCTGATGCGAATCACTCCAGACTCATCTGTGACAAAATGCCGGCTTCCCGTCGTATTCGTCGTGATGGGATCCGCCGTGATCGTGTAGCTGACGACGTGTCCATTGCTGTCCGCCGGGCCAGGGGAATAGATGAATCTGTATCCGCTCTTTGTCGCTGTGAGAGCAGCGAGAACCGAATCAACTAGATTGGCCCCGTCGCAGTCTCCATTTCCTGGTCCGAGGCTTGCCACGGATGCCGGAAAACCAACGTTCTGACACAGCGCCACGTAGTTCACCATGGCCATGTTATATGTGCGCAAGGTGCCCACAGCAGACGCTTCATTTGCCGCGATACGTGCTCGAAGCAGATTGGGGATCGCTATCGCCGCAATGATCAGGAGAAAGGGAACGAACACCACACCCATGTAGCCCAATACCAGCCCAACTATCGCCAACCCCTGGCCCTTTAGCCGTCCAGCGCTTTTCTTGATGTCTGACAGTGACAAATGGCCCAGGATGATTGCGACTATGGTCACCGGTAGAAGGAAGAAGAACAGGCCACAGATAAAACTTGCGATGGCCTTTCCGCTGGTTTCTTGAGGTCCAGCGTAAGCCACTGGAACTACAGGGGATAGAGTCCCCGCCGGTAGAGGGGCCGGGGCTCCGCTTACACTGTTTCCGCATGCGGGGCAAAAGGACACACCTTCCTGGAGGGCTGCGGAACAGCGTGGACACGTTCGCATGTGGGCTTCTCCTTTCGCGGCGCTTGGTTCGAGAGGGCCCAATGGAGCACGACTTTAGTTGAGAACCCGGAGTACGTCCAGAACACATTCGTCAGTAGGTTTGTTCCCGGCGATTGTCAAAAACGGGGAAGAGAGGCGAGAATAGAACCCTCATGTCTAATCACGATTTGGCCATTGTCATTCTTGCAGCGGGAAAAGGCACGCGGCTGAAATCCAGCCTCGCAAAAGTTTTACACCGCGCCGGAGGACGCACGCTCATCGAACACGTCGTCCGCGCGTGCGCGCCATTGGGCGCAAGAGAAACGATTGTCGTGGTGGGCCATCAGGCGGAGCAAGTAACACCGGTAGTTGAGCCGTTCGGGGCGGAGACTGTTCTGCAGCAGCCGCAGCACGGCACCGGCCACGCCATGCAGGTTGCGCGCCGCGCTGTGGGTCGAGCCAAGTTTGCTGTTGTATTGCCCGGTGACGCGCCGCTGGTGCGCACGGAAACGCTCAAGGCTCTCATTGCCGCGCATCGCGCTGGAAATGCCTCGGCCACAATACTTACGTCAGTGCTTGCCGATCCCTCCGGGTATGGCCGCATTTTGCGAAAGTCCGAAACAGCGGTCGCAGCCATTATCGAGGAATCGCAGCTCACGGACGAACAGCGCGAGCTGAACGAAATCAACTCAGCCATCTATTGCTTCACGCTGGAGAAGCTCTGGCCGGCTCTGGCTCACGTAAAGCCGAACAACAAGCATCGCGAGCTGTATCTGACGGACACAATTGCGACGATGACCGGAAGAGGCGAAACGGTTCTTGCGGAAGTCGCCGCCGATTCCCGCGAAATTCTGGGTTGCAACACGCGCGCGGACCTCGCGGAAGTGGATCGTATTTTTCGTGAACGGAAGCGCGCAGCGCTGATGGACGCAGGCGTCACGATCCAGTTGCCCGAGACGGTGCTGATCGATCCGGAGGTGATCGCCGGCGAAGACACTGTGATTGAGCCTGGCGTGCAGCTCCTCGGCAAGACGAAAATTGGGGCGCGGTGCACCATTCGAAGCGGCAGCGTGCTGAGCGATGCGCTCCTCGGAGATGACGTGACCGTCGAGCCGCATTGCGTGGTGGCGCAGAGCCGTCTGGACGATCGCGTGATCATCGGACCGTTTGCGCGATTGAGGCCGGACAATCACTTGAAGGAGGGCGCGCGCATCGGGAATTTCGTCGAGCTGAAGAAGAGCACCATCGGCGAAGGCACGAAAGCGATGCACCTGACGTATTTGGGCGATACGAAAATCGGCGCAAAATCAAACATCGGCGCGGGCACCATCACTTGCAACTATGACGGTTTTCACAAATTTCCAACGTCGATCGGAAACAAAGTGTTTATCGGAAGCGATAGCGCTCTCGTTGCGCCCGTACGCATCGGCGATGGCGCGTATGTTGCGGCTGGCTCCACGATCACGGATAACGTCCCGGCGGATGCCCTAGCTATCGCGCGCGGCCGACAGGCGAACAAGCCCGGCTGGGCCTCCAAAAAACGCCGCGAGCTGGCGGCTGCGGAGAAGCCAAAGAAGGCCAAGCGGCCCCGCAGGAAATCAAAACCTCGCAGGTCTGCAAAAAAACGGCGTTAAGAGCTGCCTCGCAGGTTAAACGCACTAAGTTCCCGGCTGCAGTCACACTGAGCAATCGGGCTCAGTTGCCCTCAGCGTCAGCATTGAATACCAACATCCCGAATGTTATGTTCCGTGTTACGGACTGCACAGAGAGCATGCATGGGAGATCTACAAGCCAAGTCGACCGTCGAATGCAGAATGATTTCGCCACAGTTCGTCGTGCCTGACGTCGTCACTGCGGCGGAGTATTACCGCGACATCCTAGGATTTCGCATACTCGGCTACTTTCTCGACCCTCCCGTTTATGCGATCGTTGCGCGAGATTCCGTCGAAATCCATTTTGGAAAGACCGACGCCGGCACTGCGGCTTCACCTAACATCCAGCGGCGTGAGGGAAGCCTCGACGCTTACATCTGGGTAAGCGAGCTCGATCCTCTATACGCGGAATTGAGAGAACACGGTGCAAAGATTGTCGAAGCTCCAGCGAGGAGCGTCTACAAGACCTATGAAATGATTGTTGAGGATCATCTGGGATTTCGACTGGCCTTTGGGATGGATATAAGTACTCGACCGGACGTTTCCGCTCGATCCTAAACGATCTGCTCAGGCAGTCTCCCCACGCCCGCGTGTGCTAAAATGGGAGTTCCCCGAATGCCATACGGAGCCAACACGCAATGAAATTCGGAGTCGTAGTTTTTCCCGGGTCCAATTGCGACCACGATGCGTTTTACGCCATCGGAAATGTCCTGCACAAACCTGTCGAATTCATCTGGCACCAATCGCAGGACCTCGCGAATTGCGACGCCATAATCCTGCCGGGCGGATTTGCGTACGGCGATTATTTGCGCACCGGCGCGATCGCCCGCTTTTCCCCAGTGATGAAGTCGGTCGAAAAATTTGCAAACAACGGCGGCATGGTCCTCGGCATCTGCAATGGTTTTCAGATTCTTCTTGAAGCAGGCTTGCTTCCTGGCGCCATGATGCGCAACAGCGGCCTCCGCTACATCTGCCGTCACGTTTACATTCGCGTCGAACAAACCGACACGCCGTTTACCAACGCCGCGCATCGCGCCGAAGTCCTGAAAATTCCTATCGCGCACAACGACGGCAACTATACCTGCGACGAAACAACGCTCGCGGACCTCGAGAAAAATCGCCAGGTCGTGTTCCGGTACACGACACCGGATGGAACGGATGACGCCGCCGGCAATCCCAACGGCTCGATGAATAACATCGCAGGCATTTGCAACCGCGAGCGCAACGTTGCCGGCCTCATGCCGCATCCGGAGCGCGCCGTCGAACCCGCTCTCGGTTCCGCAGACGGACTGGTCATTTTCAAATCCATGGTGGAAGCTCTCGTGGGCGCTGCGAAGGCCACAGCGTGATGACGGCTGCTGTTCTTTCGAAGAAATTCAATAGAGACTCAACTCACTTTCGCCTCGAGCGATGCGATGAATGAAGAACTCTCTGAGCTAAGCTACGACGAGTTTGTTCGTGCACGGAAGTTGCACTGGCGACAAGAACCGAAGAAGCGGCAGGAAAGAAGCGGTAGCGGTCAGAAAATGGCGAGAACATCCGGTGGAGAGAGGACAACAGTTTCATGCTGTATGCGCCGGGCCCGGAAGGAATTTTTGCCGTGTTTGAGGATTCCGGTGAAACCGGTTGGTTTTATCTCTACAGCGTCCAGCAGAAGAACAATCCTGAAGTGCGCGCACATCTACAATCGCGCGAATGTCGCCGTCGACGAGGATGTAGTGGACATTGGCTGGGCGGCGGACGGGTCAGCTTGCGGCCTTGCGGTGTGGGGAGAATTTCGGGCGTTTCTTGGAGTCTCGAAAGATCTGGAAATCCGTAAGCCGGTTGTGAACGCCGAGGAAGACGGCATTCCAGCAGGCGATTGGCCTGCTGGATTTGATCGCTATCTAGAAGAGAAAATCGACTGAAGGACCACGAATCGCACCAATGGCTAGCGCTAGCGTAGAAATCAAAGTGACTCCGGAAGTCGCCGCCGAACATGGCGTTACGCGCGACGAGTACGCACGCATCCAGCAGATTCTCGGCCGCGATCCCAACATCACGGAACTCGGCATTTTCAGCGTGATGTGGAGCGAGCACTGCTCCTACAAATCGAGCAAAGTTCACCTGAAGCGCCTGCCCACGCGCGGCAAACTTGTTGTGCAGGGTCCGGGCGAGAATGCAGGCGTCGTGGACATCGGCGATGGCCTTGTCGCCGCGTTCAAAATCGAATCGCACAATCACCCGAGCTACGTGGAGCCGTTCCAGGGAGCGACGACTGGCGTCGGCGGCATCCTGCGCGACATTTTCACAATGGGAGCGCGTCCCATTGCGGTGCTCGATTCGCTCCGCTTCGGCGAAATCGCGCCTGGCAAAGGCACAAGCGAGGAAGAGGCCGCCAAGAACCGCCGCATCCTCGATGGTGTGATTCGCGGCATCGCGCATTACGGAAATTGTTTCGGCGTCCCGACCATCGGCGGCGAAGTCGGCTTCGAGCCTTGCTATTCGCAAAATCCACTGGTCAACGCGCTGGCCCTCGGCATCGCGCGCAAAGAAGAAATCTTCCTCGCCAAAGCCAAAGGCATCGGCAATCCCGTCATTTATGTCGGAGCAAAAACCGGCCGCGACGGCATTCATGGTGCGTCGCTGCTCGCTTCGGCGGAATTCACGGAAGAATCCAAACAGAAACGACCGAACGTGCAAGTAGGCGACCCGTTCATGGAAAAGCTGTTGCTCGAAGCCTGCCTCGAAGCCATGCAGACGGGAGCGGTCGTAGCCATTCAGGACATGGGCGCCGCGGGGCTCACCTGCTCGACAATGGAGATGGCGTCGCGCGGCGGCACCGGCATCGAAATCGATCTCGCCAAAGTTCCTCAGCGAGAAACCGGCATGACGCCGTACGAAATCATGCTCAGCGAATCGCAGGAGCGAATGCTGCTCGTCGCGGAAAAAGGACGCGAGCGCGAAGTCCTGGAAGTTTTCAAAAAGTGGGGGCTCGACGCCGTTGTAGTCGGCACGGTCACCGACGGCGGGATAGCGAAAGTTTTGAATCATGGCCAGGTCGCCGCGGAAATTCCCGCGCACCCGCTCGCCGAAGAAGGCCCGGTCTACCGCCGCCCCATCGCGCAGCCGCCACTTCGTCAGGAAACGTCTGCCGATTGGTTTTCGTTCGCGCCGGACGGCACAAATCTCACGGTGAATTTTGCAAAACTGCTGGCTTCGCCGGCCATTGCCTCGAAGCGCTGGATCACCGAACAGTACGACACGAGCGTGCGCACTAATACGCTGGCTGGTCCCGGTGCGAGTGACGCTGCCGTCGTGCGCATTAAGGATCCTCAAACAGGAATCGTAAAACGCGCCTTGGCGCTGGCCACCGACGGCAACGGCCGCTGGTGCCAGTTGAATCCCCGCGTCGGCGCGATGCACGCCGTCGCCGAAGCCGCGCGCAACGTCGCCGCATCCGGCGCGCGTCCCATCGCCGCCACGAACTGTCTCAATTTCGGCAGCCCGGAAAAGCCGGATGTCATGTGGCAATTCAGCGAAGTCATCGACGGCCTCACCGTCGCATGCAATGAGCTCGGCACGCCCATCACCGGCGGCAACGTCAGCTTCTACAACGAAACCCTCGGCAAATCCATTTACCCCACGCCGGTCATCGGCATCCTCGGCATTCTTGAAGACGCTTCGCGCGTCCTGAAAATCGCCTTCCGCGCTGATGGCGATGTGATTCTTGTGCTCGACGGTAGCCAACTCCATGCTGGTCATTCCGAGCATAACGAGGAATCTGTTTCTTCTGCCGAGACCGCGCGCGAATTCTCTTCCTCCGAATATTCCAAAACCATCGCGGGCATCGTCTCCGGCGAGCCACCAGCCATCGATCTCGCCGCTGAAAAACGTCTCATCGATTGCCTGGTCGCTCTCGCCTCCGAAGGCTCCGTGCAATCCGCCCACGACATCTCCGACGGCGGCATTGCCGTCACCCTCGCTGAATCCTGTTTTTCCACTGATGGACTAGGCGCGCGCATTTCTTTGGACGAAGCCGCTTCGCCGGAATTTGCACTCTTCAACGAGCGCGGCGCTCGCTGTGTCGTATCCGTCTCGCCGACAAAGCTTGCCGCCGTTCTCGCAACTGCGAGACAATACGGTGTAGGCGCGCAGCGAGCTCGGCAAAGTGCATCTTGGCGGCGCGCTGCGCATCGAATATAAGGGGAGCGCAGTGGTTGATTCCCCCCTCGACTCTCTGCGTGACGTCTGGGCCAATTCGCTCGAAAGCACGCTGGTTTCAAGATGACAAACAAGCTCGCCTTCGCCGACGATCATTTCCACGACGAGTGTGGTGTGTTCGGCGTCTTCGGCCATCCTGAAGCCGCGAACCTCGCCTATCTCGGCCTCTACGCGCTCCAACATCGAGGCCAGGAATCCGCCGGCATCGTTTCGAGTGACGGAACCGATCTCTTCCTCCACCGCGCCATGGGCGAAGTCGAAGAAATTTTTCAACCCAGCGTACTTGCCGAGCTGCCTGGAAGCCTCGCCATAGGCCACACGCGCTATTCCACGGCCGGCGACAAGGCTCTGCTCAACGCCCAGCCCATCATGATTGACTGCAACAAGGGCAAAGTCGCGCTTGGCCACAACGGCAATCTGACTAACGCCGCCGAGTGGCGTCGCAAACTCGAGCACCGCGGCTCCATCTTCCAGACCAACAGCGACACCGAAGTGATCGTGCATCTCATCGCGCGCTCACAAGCCCGCAATCTCTCCGGCGCGCTTGGTGACGCTCTCAATCAAGTCGAAGGCGCATATTCGCTGCTCGTTTTGACGCAGGACGAACTTTACGCCGTCCGCGATCCTCGCGGCTTCCGCCCGCTCGTGCTCGGCAGGCTGCCTCTGCCCACCGGCGGCGAAGCTTGGCTGGTCGCTTCAGAAACTTGCGCGTTCGATCTGCTTAACGCGCAATACGTCCGCGAAATCGAGCCTGGCGAAATGGTGCGCATCTCAAAGTGCGGCATCGAGTCCATTCACTTCGCGCCGCAAAAGCCGCGCCAGCAGTGCATTTTCGAGCACGTCTATTTCGCGCGTCCGGATAGCATTATTTTCGGCCGCAGCGTCAACGAAAGCCGCGAAGCGCTCGGCCGGCTACTCGCGCGCGAACATCCCGTCGACGCCGACATCGTCGTGCCCGTTCCGGACTCCGGCGTCCCTGCCGCCGTAGGTTACGCGCTTGAATCGAAAATCCCGTTCCGCATGGGCTTGATCCGCAATCACTACATCGGCCGCACGTTCATCGAGCCGTCGCAAGCCATACGAAACTTTGGCGTGAAGCTAAAACTCAATCCTATCCGCGGCCTCATCGAAGGCCAACGCGTCATTCTTGTCGACGATTCCATCGTCCGCGGCACCACCAGCCGCAAAATCGTCCGCATGGTCCGCGAAGCCGGCGCCCGCGAAGTCCACGTGCGTATCAGTTGTCCGCCTACAATTTCTCCGTGCTACTACGGCGTGGACACTCCCACGCGCGAAGAGCTCATCGCCTCCTCGAATTCTCCCGAAGAAATTCGCAAGTTCCTGGGCGCTGATTCGCTCGGCTACGTCTCGCTCCCCGCGCTGCGCCAGGCCGTGAATGACACCGAAGGCAAGTTCTGCACGTCTTGTTATACCGGCGTCTATCCGACGGATCTCGTGCAGCTCGAAGTCCGCGAGAGCAACGGAAATACCCCGGACATCAAAAACGACGCGAAGAACGGCCACGCAACGGACAACGCACCTCTCGAAAGGCCTGTGACGGTGGAACGTGAAGGCTGACGCAAAACAAAAACCAAGCGACAAAGAACCCGGAAAAGTTTCCGGGAAAAAAATCGAAGAACCCAAGTTGCCGATGCGTCAGCGCGTTCAGCGCGAGGTCATCGCCTGGTTCTGGGTAGGGCTCGCTTTTCTGTTAATCAACGGCACCATCGGCCAGGCGCGCGTCATCCCCTCCGGCTCGATGGAGAATACGCTTCTCATCGGCGACCACCTCATCATGAGCCGCATTGGCTATGACGCCGGCGTTCCGTTCACCAACTGGCACGCGTCGCTCTGGCGCAATCCCAAGCGCCAGCAGATCATCATCTTCAAGCCGCCCTTCGCGCCCGATCAGCCGGACTACGTGAAGCGCGTCATCGGTTTGCCGGGCGATTCCGTCGACATCCACGAAGGCGCGGTCTGGGTCAATGGGCAGAAGCTAATCGAAAATTACACACTCGGCCGAAGCGAGCCGGGTGACCAAAAGCTCCCTTACAAGGTTCCGGAGAACTGTTATTTTGTGATGGGCGACAATCGCGGAAATTCCTATGACAGCCGATTCTGGGGATGCGTCCCGCGAAAAGACATTATTGGAACGCCCGTCATGATTTATATGTCCTTGGACGTGCCGGCGGACGCCTGGGAACCGGGCCAGATTCGCGAAAGATTTTTCGCGTACGCCGATGCCGTTATCCATCCTAGTATCGTGCGCTGGAGGCGCCTGTTCCGGACGTTTTGATTCGGATGTTTTGACGCTCGTGTTTGAGCCGCGCATGCGACTGTGATTTGCGCCCACACAGGCTGAGGATTTCGCCGCGAGCCCCGCCGCGGCAGTTTGCAGTTCATTCCGCAAGGCGCACGGCCGGCGCGAGTCTGCGCCCAAACGAAAACGAAAGAGAATCACCCTCGATGAAATATGCCGATGCTGGAGTGAACATCGCCATCGCTGACGAAGTGAAGCAGCGCATCCGGCACCATGCCAACCGTACGTTCACGGCGGGCGTCCTCGGCGGCATCGGCAGCTTCGGAGCTCTCTTCGCCCTCGACCCCAAAAAATGGAAAGAGCCCGTCCTCGTTTCGAGCGCCGACGGCGTCGGCACCAAGCTGAAAATCGCCATGGCCATGGGCGTGCACTCCACAGTCGGCGGCGACCTCGTCAATCATTGCGTCAACGACATTCTCGTCCAGGGCGCCGCGCCCCTTTTTTTCCTGGATTACCTCGCGATGGGAGTGCTCGATCCCGCGGTAATCGAGCAGGTCGTCGAAGGCATGAGCCGCTCCTGCCGCAAAGCCGGCTGCGCGCTCATCGGCGGCGAAACGGCTGAGATGCCGGGATTCTATCCGCCCGGCGAATACGATCTGGCGGGCTTTATCGTCGGCGTGGTTGAGCGCAAGAAACTTCTCACCGGAAAATCCGTGAAGCCGGGCGACGCGCTCATCGCACTTCCGTCCGCCGGTTTGCACACCAACGGCTACTCTCTGGCGCGCAAGCTCGTCTTTGAAGTTGCCAAGCTGAAACCGGATACCTACGTTGCGGAAGTCGGCAACAAAATTGGCGCGGAGCTTCTAAAGCCCCATTTGTGCTATGCTCCGGCGCTCAAAAATATCGTCGCGCGCGGGTGGGTTTCCGCTCTCGCGCACATCACCGGTGGAGGCATCCCCGGCAACTTGCCCCGTGTCCTGCCGTCCGGAGTAAAAGCGCAAATTGATCTCGCCTCCTGGCCGGTCCCGCGCATCTTCAAGTTTCTTGCTGATCTGGGGAAAATCGAGACCAATGAATTGCTGCAATCCTTCAATATGGGCGTCGGCATGATCCTCATCGTGCCCCCGGCCCACGTCAAATCCGTCGAATCCGACCTCAAGCGTCGCCGCGAAAAGTTCTTCCGCATCGGCCGTATCGAGCGCGGTGATTCCGGCAAACCTCGAGTGGCTCACTCCGGATCCTTCAACCTGTCCTGACGAGAGTGGCTACGCTCAATTCGCTCACTTTCCCGCGTTTCGCTGCGCCAATGTCCAAAACGGCTGCTTCGTAGGCACAAATTCGATCGGCACGTCTTTCACAAACGTCTTCAGCCAATGCGAGCACTCTTCCATCCCCGCCTGTTCGGAAGGAACATGCCCAATCACAATCAGCGCTTTCTTTCTGCCTTCGCTCACGGCATCCGCGGCGTACTCCACGGTCTCCCACTCCCGCGTTTCTCCCACCAATAGCACTTCAACCTTCTCCATCTCCAGCGCGTGGGTCTCTCGCACAAAACCCGCCGAGCCGGGGCTGAACGCGATTCGAGTCACCTTCATTCCGGGTTCTCCCACCACTCGTACCACCGCCGAATCCAACTTCTTCGCCACATCGGCTGCAAGCGCCTCTAGCGTTCTCTCCGGCATCGTGAACAAATACGGATTTTCTTCCTGCTCATATTTCTCCCAGCCCATGGCGTGCACCATCCCTGCCAGAATTCCGTCCGGTTTTCTCCTGTGCCAGTGGTCGTGAAATCTCCACACGACGATTCCATGCTTCTCGATGAACTCGCGCTTCTCCTTCCAGATCGGATCGCTCTCTTCCATTCCCTCTGGGACGTCCAGGTGATTGTAAAAAGTTGGCTCGTGCGTGATCACCAGGTTTTGCCCGTTAGCCGCCGCGCGTTGCAGCACATCCATTGTCGCCATCATTGTCACTGCGATTCCTGTCACCGGCGTATCGGGATTCCCCGCCTTGAATGTGTCCACCGTCTTTTCCATCCAGGGTATGCCGACGTGGGCCTGGATTGCCGCCACGATTTCCCGCGCCGTGGGCTTTTTGTTTTGCGCCATCGACGGCTGGCCAAGCAACGCTACTCCCGCCAAACCCGCCGCGTTAATTAGCGCTGAACCCCACCTCATTCTTCTCTTGCGACACTGCTTCATGAACTTGTCTCCCAGTTCGAAATTCCGTTCAGCATCTTCCCTGCGATGACGCAATTCTGCAAGAGCTATCCGGGTTGTGTTCCCGCATATTCCGGATGCTTCGCTCGTCCGCGCTTCTTCATTTCTCGCGCTACCTTCTTAAGCCAGCGTAATTCTGTTCTGAAATGCTCGATCGTCAAGCTCACCATCCACACGGCTTCATGATAGGGATGACCCACTTCCACCAAAATTGAGCGCAGCACCTCTTTCTCTCGCGTCAACTCCCGCTCGAGGAATTCCCTCCGCCGCCGGATCTGCTCTTGGAACACTCCCGGCCGCGTCTGCCAGGAAAGCGCCACCCAGGTGAGAAACGGCGGCCGTTCGCGCTGCGTTGTCCAGTCTTCCCGCTCAAGCGCATCGGCCAGCGCCGCACGCCCCCCGGCGGTTGTTTCAAAGCTGCTGCGTTCCGGTCCCGTAGCAGGCTCATTCGTTTCAAGCGAACGAATTAGTCCGGCATGCGCCAGCTTTTCCAGAGAATAATAAACTTGCGGCCTCGAAATTCCAGCCCAATCCCGTATCTCGCGCCGCTCCAGTTCCGCATTCGCCTGATACCCGTGCATGGGCCGCTCCGCCAGCAAACTCAGCAACACCAGGTCCGGCGTCGTCAATTTGTGAGGAACTCTCTTCTTACTTTTCTTCATTTCTTCTTTGCGTCCTTACTTCGTTTCTTCCTTTTTTCGCTCCACCACCACCACTGGCACTTCTCCGCCGCAAGCCGGGGATTCCTGGCCTGCGCAACCGCCGCGCAGAACACATCGAGCACGCAGATATCCTGGTGCTGCCGCGCCACGCGTCCCAATTTCTTATACATCTGTTGCGGATCCTGCTTCGCCAGTTCCGCCACGCTGCGAATCCCCAGCAACTCGAAATCCCGCAGCATCGCCGGGCCAATGGAAATCAAATCCGCAAGCTCTCTCGTCTTTACGGTCATAAAAACCTCCTTGACAACCGGGTTTGCCCGTCGTATCTTCAACTAGTCTAAATGAGACTAGTTGAAGTCGCAAGGAGAAATTTAGACATGCGAACTCTTACCTCCGCCGTTTTCGCCGTTGCCCTGTTTTTCGGATTCACCACTCTGCAAGCCAATCAAATCGAGGAGAAGAAATCCATGAACGTGAAGAAAATTACCCCGGTCCTGCTCGTCGATGCCATCGAGCCCATCTTGCCTTTCTGGATTGATCGTCTTGGCTTCACAAAAGCCATCGAAGTACCCGATGGAAACAAGCTCGGTTTCATCGACCTACAAAAGGGCAGCGTCGAAGTGATGTATCAGACCTATGCCAGCGTGGACAAGGACGCACCGCCTGAGATGCGAGCGGCCGCCAGAAAAGGCCCCACGTATCTGTATCTCGAAGTCGACAATCTGGACGCCGTCCTGGCTGCCATGAAAGATGTGAAAAAAGTGATGCCCGAACGCACCGCCTTTTACGGCATGCGCGAATTCGCCGTCCAGGACCCCGCTGGACACTTCATCACCTTCGCCCAGCCCGCCCCAGCCAAATAGCTACAGTCGCAAGCACTCAGAACTGTGCGCGACCTCCGGTGCGGCCAAGCCCCACCGGAGCACTTGAGCGAACTTGGCTGCAGTCCGGCTCCGCTCTCGTCACATGCACACAGTAAAGTCCAGCTCCGCCACATTTGTAATCATTCCCGGCGTCACTTTGAGCGGTTGGCCGTTCGCGTCCATTGACGTCATGTGTTCCGCGGGCGTGCAGATGGTCGCTCCTCCACTGCCCGGCCGCGTGGATATTGCATCGACGCTGAATAGTACGTCTCCGGACGCGGGCACACCATATGTGAATCCGCCAGCGGAAAACACGCCAACACTCGGATTGCTCGCCGGCACAACAAGCGTGTATTGTGCGCAGTTCGAATTCGCAGGACTTCCTGTCGGGCACGCGGTATTGGAAACCACCGCCAGTGGGTTCGTGGAAGCTTGCGCCGGCGTAGTGGAAGTTGCCGGAGCGTTTTCTAGCGGGATGCTCAACTGCCGCGTTGTTCCTCCCGGCACGGAGATGCTCTGCAGCGCGGCCATCGACGCATCAATCTGTGCCGGCGTGGTTCCCGCAGTGGCGGTCACAAAACCCTGCAAGACCGCTGGTCCTGTAGCGCCCGTTTCCGCCACGAGAGGAATTGGTCCAAGACTTTGCCCGTTCGGTACGTTTACTACCGCCGTCGCGTTGTAGGGAAGATTATTTGGCCCCAGCGCAACCGCCACAATGTCAAACGTGCCAGTCGGCAGTGGGCAAAAACGGAAATTCCCATTGGCGTCGGCGGACGCTTCCATCAGGATGTGGTCGGTTCCGGTATTGTCCGTCGTTTCAATCGCCACCAGCACCGGGCCAGAAATTGGCGCTTTGGTATTGGAATCCACGATCTGCCCGCTGATTCCCGAGTTATTGGGGCTTACTTGTCCAGCCGTCAGTGTAGGCTTCAACCGATATTGCCCATTCCCTTGCCGGAGGATCGAAAAGCACGCATTAAAATCGATGTTCAGATCCACGGTCTGCCCGGCCGTAACTTGAATCGGCCCCCCAACAATTTGTCCGGGCGGAATCTTCAGCCCAGTTTCATCCTCGCTGCTCAACTGAAGTTCGCGAATCGTTCCTGCGCCGTCATTCAACACCACACAGTTGAAACCATTTCCAGCGCACGCATTTGTCGTGGGCACGGCGCTTCCGGCACTCGGCGTGTTCGAAAGCAAAATCAGCCGGATCTGCTGGTAGTTTCCAACAGGCAGCTGCGCCGAACCGAGCTGCGCGAGCACGCAAGTCGTTTGTGCCGTCGAAAACAAATCGATCTGCATCGGTTGCGACGCCAATTGCGGCGCCAGTTCCTGCCATCCCGCGCTATTCGCGTCCGCCGTCGCGCTGATATGCGCCATTACGGACCGCACCGTGACAAATACGTGTGTGTAGCCCGTGGATGTGCCCGAGCAGCTTGGCGGGTCGCTTATGCTGACGTTCACCGTGCCCATCGCATTGTTCATTTGGGGAGAAGTGGTGGTCCCGCTGCAAGTCACCATCAAGGCGACTGCGCTTACCAGGGAAACGATAAAAATGACCGTTTGAAGACACCGCACGCGCGTGAATGAAACCAGCATGTTCAGCATGACGAATCTCCATTACCAGCTTAGTAATCGTGATGGGGAGTTAGAGGGCGGGGACCGGAACTATCTCCGCCAAAATTATGCGCCGCGCCGCCCTGCAGCGTCAAGATTTGGCTGTCCCGTTGCCCCGTTTCACTCGGTCTTGATAGACCCTAACGAATTATCTTCAACCATCCGAGATCACTGCTTCGGCGCGGTGCTCGGCAGCGGCGGCGCACGCCTCTCCGCCTCGGCGATTACCGCAATCGACCGCGCTCCATTCTTCCCCACGGACCGCACCGCAAAAAAATGATTGTCGGTCGAGACGTCCTTTAGCACGGTCTTTCCCGGCGCTTCTGCAAAATCGTAGACGCTCCACCGGGCTTCGGTCGTCTCGCGCCACAGAATCTCAAATCCTGCGCGGTCCGCATCCTCTTCCGCCGACCACGAAACTTTCGCATCCGGCGTGACCGCTCCCGTCAGTTTCACGTTCGCAGGTGGTGCCGGCGCGAGAGCCAGTTGCCGCAGCACCTCTGCGTTGTCGCGCGCCACATTTCCCATGAACTTAAAATTCAAATATTTTTCGTAGTCCCCGTATTCGACGCCGTTCTCCGTCCGCGGCGTCTGGTGCTGGTGGTTGTAATCTTCGAGCGGCTCCGTGAACCGTACCCCAGGCAACCCCGCCTTGTAGAACGGATAGTGATCGCCGCCGCGGCCGTAGCGGTCTTGCCGGAAAATCATGCGAATCGCCGAGCGCCCGTCAATCTCCTCGATCGCCCGGGCCAGTTCGCGCGCGGGCGAATCGCAATCCTCGATCTCGCCGTTTCCAGAGAAGACACGCACGCGATGCGGCCCACCTGGCGCCGTGTCGGCTCCCACAATGTCGTTGTCCATCATCGCTCCGACCGTGTAACCCTGTTCCTTCGTCCATTCCAGCAGCCGGTACGCTCCCAATAGTCCCTGTTCTTCGCCGGAAAGCGCGCCCAGTAAAACCGTGGCGCGGCCTCCATGTCCCGCCGCGGCCGCCTTGCTCAGGACGCGCGCCGACTCCAGAATTACCGCGACCCCGGAAGAATCGTCGTCTGCTCCCGGCGCATCGGCCTCCGGATCCATCACATTCGAAGGCCGCGAGTCGAAGTCGCCCACGGCAATAAAAACATTCTTCGCCAGACTCGGATCCGAGCCCTTCAAAATCCCGTACACATTTTCGAGGTGCACCGGGTTTGGCCCTGTCCGCTCCGACTTCGATTCGAACTTATCGACGACGATTTCCAGCTTTCCGCCGGAGGCTTTCGCGATCTCGTTGAATCGCGCCACGATGAAGTCGCGCCCGCACCCGATCCCGCGCTTTGGATCGGTCCACGAGGAAAGCGTCAACCGTGTACCGCAACTGACTTGTTCGTGGATGATGACGCCCATCGTCTTTTCATTTATGCTCTGCCGCGCGATCATCCCCGCCGGCCGCGCAAGAGTCTTTGGGTGCGGCCGGTTCTGTGGCGGCTCGGCCGGATCGGGCGAAACGCTCTGCGTCTTCGCCGGCGCACTCGTCTGTGCTCCAGCGGTTGTTCCGAGCGAAACGGTCAGCCCTGCAAAAAGAGCCGCTCGCCTCAATTCCTTGCCAGTCTTTTTCCAGAATTTATTCATTGTGGTCGCTTTCCGTTTGAAGTCGCCCGTATCGGCCTCGGCATTCTAGCGCTCTCGCGCATACATTGCGACGCAATTGCTCGCCGTTTGGTTACGCGCCCCGCGTTTTGCCGATGCCCGCGGTTGTGTTAACGTTTTTCGTTCATGAACAAGCGTATAGGCGTGCTCTTGAGCGGGCGCGGTTCGAACTTCGAAGCGCTTGCGGAGAGCATTGCATCCGGGAAAATACCCAGCGCGGAAATCGCGATGGTCATCAGCAATCGCGAGGGCGCGCCTGGCATCGAACGAGCCAAGGCTCGTGGCTTCGCCACGCGCGCGATTCCGTCCAAAGGATTGGAGCGCGAAACTTACGATCGCCAGGTTGTCGCGGTCCTGAACGAGCACAAAGTCGACCTGGTCTGCCTGGCGGGCTACATGCGGCTGCTGTCGCCGTATTTTGTGGCTTCGTTCCCGAACCGCATTCTGAATATTCATCCGTCGCTGCTGCCTTCGTTTCCGGGCCTGGAATCGCAGCGGCAGGCTCTCGAATATGGCGTAAAATTCGCCGGTTGCACGGTGCATTTTGTGGACGAAAATCTCGACGCGGGGCCCATCGTCCTGCAGGCCGTTGTGCCCGTAAAGGACGACGACACGGAGGACTCGCTCTCCGCACGAATCTTGCAGGAGGAACACCGAATTTATTCGGAAGCGGTTCGAATCGTCCTCGAAGGCCGGTACAAAATCGAAGGCCGCCGCGTAATTCGATCAACCTGAATGAAAAATGGCTGAGATTAAATTCAAACCGGTGGAAGAGCAGCTCGCCTACCTGAAAAAAGGCGCCTCTGAAATCATTCCCGAAGCTGAACTGAAGGCGAAGCTCGAAAACTCGCTGAAAACAGGCAAGCCGCTCCGCGCGTATCTCGGTGTGGACCCCACGGCCCCCGACATTCATCTCGGCCACACCGTGGTCCTTCGCAAGCTAAAACATTTTCAGGACCTCGGCCACACCGCAATTTTTTTGATCGGCGATTTCTCCGCGATGATCGGCGACCCAACTGGACAATCCGAAACTCGCCCGCCGCTGACCCGCGAGCAAGTCGACGCCAACGCCAAAACCTACCTCGCCCAAGTCTTCAAACTTCTCGATCCGCAGAAAACCGAAGTCCGCTACAACAGCGAGTGGCTCGACAAACTCACCAGCCAGGAAGTCGTCCGCATCTGCGGCCACTACAGTCTCGCTCGCATGCTCGAGCGCGAAGACTTCCGCTCCCGCCTCGAACACCACCAGCCAATCTCCGTCCACGAACTCCTGTACCCGCTACTTACCGCCTATGACGCTGTGGCCCTCAAATCCGACGTCGAGATCGGCGCGACCGAGCAGAAGTTCAATATTCTCGTGCACCGCGACATCCAGCGCGCGTATGGCCTTGCGGGCGAAGTAGCCGTCACCATGCCCATCCTCGTCGGCCTCGACGGCCAGCGCAAAATGTCCAAGAGCCTCGGCAACTACGTCGGCATCACTGAACCGCCCGACGAAATCTTCGGCAAAATCATGTCCATCCCCGACGATCTCATGTGGACTTACTACGACCTCGTGACCGACCGCACGCCCAGCGAAATCGCTGCACTCAAAAAAGAAGTCGCGAGCGGCGCAGCTCATCCGATGGAAGTGAAAATGCGCCTCGCACAGGAAGTGATCGTCAGGCTTCCACGGCGAAGAAGCCGCGCGCAAAGCCGCCGACAATTTCCAACGCGTCTTCCGCGATCGTCAGGCCCCGGCGGATGCGGAAATACAGCGGATTCCACGAGGTCCGATGAAGAAACTTGCGGCGCTGCTCGCGGAGTTGAAGCTCGCGCCCTCAAAAACGGAGGCTGGGCGGCTTATCGAACAAGGTGGAGTGGAAATCGATGGCGTTCGTGTGGACGATTCCCGCAAAGACATTGACCTGAGCAAGCCCGCCGAGTTTCTGCTCCGCGCCGGAAAGAAAAAATTCCTTCGCATCATCGTCGAATGACGTGAATGTAGGGGCACGATATATCGTGCCCCACGGTTGTAAATAGATCGGCGGCTTCACGCAAGGACTTCAGCCGCCAACTGCGCAACCTGCCCCGCGATCGACGGCGCGGCCGTCAGGCCAGGCGATTCAATCCCCACCAGCTGAATCGCCTGCGGCACCGCCGGATCTCGCGTAATGACAAAATCCGCGATGCCTTTTCCTTCTGGAGGCACGAGCTTCGGACGCAGCCCGGAATAACCAAGCTGCAAATCCTTTTCCTCGACTTCCGGCAACAACGTCTTCGCGCTGTGAGCAAAATCCGCAATCGGCAGACGATCGCGCTCGTAGTTGTCTTTACCTTCGACGTACGTCGCTGTCGGCCCAACCAGCACCGTCCCCCAAAGCGTCTTCGTAAAATGAACGCCAAGACTTAGCCCATGCGCGTGCGGCAACGGATAGACGAGATCGTTGATCAACGACGCGCGCGGCCCGCGGATTTCGCAATACTCTCCGCGCACCGGATAAATCTTCCACGAACTATTTCCCAGCAAAGCCGCGATTTCATCCGAGTAAAGCCCAGCCGCATTGATCACGCAACGCGCTTCAATCATTTCATCCTGCGCATCTTCTTCGTCGCCGATGCGCAATCCGACGCGTATCGCGTTTTTCATCGGCTCAAGGGAAACGACGCGCGCGCGCGTCACAATGCTTGCACCCTGTCCTGTGGCCACGCGGGCGTAAGCGTGCACCAATTCCTCGGCGGAAACGATCCCCGTGGAAGGAACTTCAATCGCCGCCGCCCCCGCGATGTGCGGCTCGCGCTTGCGAATCTCCGCGGGCCCGATGAGCCGCAGTCCTTCAACCCCATTGTCTTCGCCTTTTTTCTTCAGCGCCGCGAGGTCCGCTTCTTCATGCGCGTTGGCCGCAACCACGAGCTTTCCCGTGTGGCGAAATGGAACGTTGTGTTTTTTGCAGAATTCATACGTCAGCTTGTTGCCTTCGATGCAGTGCCGCGCCTTCAGCGAGTTTTTCGGATAGTAGATGCCGGAATGGATGACGCCGCTGTTGCGCGAGCTCGTCGCCATGCCCAGCTTGGGATTTTGCTCGACAAGGAAAACGTCTTGCCAGCGCGACGAAACGGCGCGCGCGATCGCGCAGCCGACGACGCCTCCGCCGATAATCAGAATGTTGGCTTGGTCCATGAATCTATTCTATCCGTGAGTTTTATCCGTGGGCATTGATCTCGTCGAAGAACGGCTTGCACTCCGCAAGCGCGCCTGCGTGCCGTCATGAACGGCATATACCGAGTGCTGCTTTTCCTCATAATGATTCCGCCACAGAGAGGCCGCGCCGTGTGCGCCGTCTTTATTCAACGCATAAAAGAAAATGTGAAACGTCGCGAGCTTTTTCTTGTCGTTGTTGTAATTGTGCGCGATCCGCGCCAGCGCTTCGAGACACGCTTCCTCGGGTGATTTCCCGCGTCGCATCATCTCCACGATGGTGTGCCCGCCCGCAATCTTGATATTTTCTTCGCCTTTGCCCGTCGAGCCCGCTGCGCCAACCTCATTATCCACAAAACAGCCCGCTCCGATGATCGGCGAATCGCCCACTCGCCCCGGAATTTTCCACGATAGCCCGGAAGTGGTCGTCGTCGCTGAGATGTCTCCTTTCTCATTAACCGCCATGCACGGAATCGTTCCCGTGGGCGGATGCGCGATAACGCGCTCGGCATAGGCGATTTTTTCTTTGTCGCCATCGAAGATCACGGCAACTTGTTCCTTCCACTCTGGGCTGTCGATTCCGGGTCGCCAGTTCACTGAGGACGCTGCTTTCCACGCCAGCCAGATCTTGCGTGAATGCTCCGTGAGGAGGTTCATGTCCTCAAAACCTTCGTCTATGGCGAAACGGTGCGCGCCTTCTCCCACAATCATGACGTGATTCGTTTTCTCCATCACGGTTTGCGCCAGCCGCGCGACGTTTTTAATGCGGCGCACCCCTGCAACAGAGCCGGCGCGATGCGTGGGCCCGTGCATTACGCTGGCGTCCAGCTCCACTTCGCCTTCCTCGTTCGGCAATCCCCCGTAGCCGACGGAATCGTCGTTGGGATCGTCTTCCACTACAGTGACCGTCGCGACCACGGCGTCCAGCGTGTCTCCGCCTTTTTTCAAAATGTCCATACCCTTATCCAAAGCGTGCAGGCCGTTGGCGCTCGAGATGATCAGTGGGCGCTTACCTTGTGTGGGCGCGGCTGCCAGCGCAGCTGCGTCGTCGGGCAGCTCTCGAGCGAAAAGTTTACCGGCGCCAGCGGCAATACTGCTGGCGAGAGACGTAAGGAAAAATTTGCGGCGTGACCAAAGTTCCATGGGTTGCCTCCTGGATGTGCGGGGGAAATATACAAGCGCAAGCGGGAGATTGGAAGTTGTAGGGTCCGCCTTCCGAGACGGACCGCTCTAACCGGTGACACACATACCAGGCCAATTTAAAAAGGGTTTGCCACCTGATTTTTTTGCCACATGCGAAATCCGCCGAGAAATGCGTTTTCATTACTTCCAAGCCGGGCACCGGGAGGCAGCTTCTTCAGTTTCTTGGAGTTTCCACCGCCCAGCACCACATAATCCGCCTCCAGCGCGATCTTCAATCTCTTACTAATCTTGCCCACGTAGCGGCGCCATTTTTTCTTCCCCATGCGTTCCAGCCCGCGCAACCCGAGATAGTCCTCGTAGCTCTTGCCGTTCTTATAGGCCAGGTGTGCCAGCTCCATCGGCTGCAGGATTCCGTCGACGATCATCGCCGATCCCAGCCCGGTGCCCAATCCGAGAAATAGCATCCGACCGCCTTTGTAACTGCCGACCGCTTGCATGGCAGCATCGTTCAGGACCTTCACCGGACACCCGAAAGCTTTCTGAAAATTGAATCCCACCCAGCCGCGTCCCAGGTTGTGCGGCTCGCGAAGCGGATGCCCATTGATGATGGGGCCCGGATACCCGAGCGAAATGCAGTCGAACTCCCAATCCGCGACGGACTTCTTCACCAGCCGCACCATTTTGCCCGGCGTCATCGTCGGGCCAGACGGATATCTTCGCGGCTCTTTTTGACCGGTCGCCAGCAGCTTCACATTTGTGCCGCCGACGTCGATCACAAGAACTTTCGGAGGTTTTCCCGTCTGGGCTGCTTTCATTGCCACTCCTCTAACTTATGGACCAACCGATCTGGTCTTGGGCCGAGCCATGAGGATTCTAGAGGGAACTGTCGGTGCAACGAAGCGAATTCTCGCGCTTAAGTTCCGCCTGCACGCGGCGAAGGAGCGCAGTGTTGATAGAAGTTTCGCGAGGCAGTTGTTCGAAACGGACTGCGGATTAGTGGGGTGCGAGGGTTCGCGAAAAGCTGTCCTGCGCAGCGGTGTCATAGAGATGAAGCAGGTCCGCGGCGCGCTTGAGCAAATTGGCGGGGAGGTCGCCGGGCTGGTAATCGACCCAGCCGGTCGTGTAGACCAGAGGAATTTTCTCCCCCAAGGAATTTACTTCCACGGGGCCGAGACGGTTCAACACCTGCTTGACCTCATTCAAACCACATTCCGGAAGCAAAAGAAGGAAATCGTCATCGCTGATGCGTGCCGCAATGTCGGAGCCGCGGCTTGCCTTTTTCAGGTGGCGGGCGAGCTCCTTAAGCGCCGTGTCCACGGCGGACTTGCCGTATCGTGCGCTGATATGGGAGAACTCGTCCACATGAACAGTGGCGAGGCTCAAGGCCGTGTTTTGGCGGCGTGCCCGAGCGACCTCTCTTCCGAGATGCTGCTCGAGGGCGTAACGCGTGCACAAGCCGGTGACGGGATCGACGCCGGACCCCTCCGCAAATTGCTGGGGCAGAGATTGAGAGTCGAGAAGCTGCCCCGGGAAATGTTTTCGCAGCCGGCGGAAGGACCACTGGCGATAAATCAGCCAGGCGTTGAAAACAAGCAGCAAACAGAGCGTGGCCCAGCGCGCTTGATCCGAGCGAATTTCGTAGAAATGATCCGCATAACGAAAGAAAGAGCGAATCGAGGAGAGCAGAAAAGCTATCGCCGAGAGTGTTGTGACGGCTAATGCAGAGAACCAAAGCCACCACTCTCGCCGCGAAATTTGCTCCGGACTGGCGCCGTCCGGCTGTACGCGGAAATTGCCGGAGCCCTCGAGAGGCGAGGGTTTTGGCTTTCTTGTGGAGATTCCCAAGATTGATTTCATGTCGCGTGCTGGAGAACCCTGCACCAAGTACTTTAGGCGCGCGCTTCCAATCGAGGCAACACCGAAAACGTACAGGTTCGCACGATTCAAGAACCTGACCTTCCGGGCAGGTGAGATAAAGAGCGGCGTTAAGCCGCTTCAAGTCGCCGAAACAGGCGCCACCTTAAAGCGCGATGCCATTCGGCAGAGTGGCCGCGGGAGATTTTGCCGCGGGTAGTGGCGCGTGTTCGAGCACCTTGCGAGCATAGAGAGCGACGTTTCTGACGCCGGCAGCGTAAGCCGGGTTGGGGTTTCGAGCGCCGCCATTGTATGCGCCGATGGCTTGGTCAACATCGCCGCCGAAGCGGTCCAGTAGATTGCGCAGCACGAGACCCGCGTAGGTGGTGAGCTGATCGCTGTTGACGGAATTCAGGTCGAGCTCGCGCTGCGGGCGAAGGCGTGGAGGCAAGCTTGCTGTAATCGCGCTTGTCTTTCAAATAGAGCTGGTGCGCGGCGCGAAGAGTTTCGCGGGAAACCTGCCATGTGCCAATCGAGTAGTCGCTCACAAGGACGCGTTTGCTTCGGCGTTTCAGAATGATGTCGCCGCGTTCCGCGCTCTTTTTCCAAACCGCGTGCGTGAGATCGCCGTCGACGTTCATGTAGTTGTTTTCCATGGCGCCGACACCGAGAAAATAATCAAGCGGCAGATCGTAAAAATGGGCGACGTCGAGAATATCGGAAGCGAGGCAAAGCGCTTGATGATGAGTTAGCGGCTGCGGCGCGCGGGCGCCTTGGCCGACGACGCGCCAGTCGGTTTGGGATTTGAAAACGAGAAAATCCGCAAGAGCGGGAAGCAATTGAAATGAAGGAAGAGTTTCCAATTTTTGCTCGGTGGGAATGTTGTAGGCGCTCTCGAACATGCGGCTTTGTTGCTGTGCCAGAGCGAGATCCTGATGTGTCCAAGCGACGAGCGCGTAGTGAGTAATCAGGCCATGAGATTCCATGCGGTTGAGGCGAGGAATTGTGGTGAGCTGATCGTTTTCGACGAGGAGAAAAATCTTGTAGGTCGTTCGTTTGCCGCTGTGGTCTGCCGTCAGAAAAATCTTCGAAGCATCGTCGGGATCGCGCCCGCGCAGATACTCGAAGCGAAGGAAGGCTTCGAGCTGATCGTCGAACGAAGCGATCTCCGCGCAAGCGACCTCGTTGGAAAAGGGAAGTACGATGTTTCTTCCGTGTACCTTCGGACGAAGATGGCGATGTTGCGTTGTGACGCGCATGTGCCGCGGCCAAAGGCGATCGGCAGTCCATGAAGATAGCGCAAGCGCGGAGAGAAGAATCCCTGCGATGGGACGGCGGAGAGTGCTGGTGAGTTTTTTGGCTGACATGGCTGCAGCCCTCGTTGCGTTCGATGGTGGTGCATACGCGGACTAGAGGAGTGCATGCCGACAGCCGGGAAAATTGAATTCGTCTCGCTGCGTAAAATACTGAAAATAAGCTACTTAGAGAGGCAGTGCCGGGTCGGCGTGGATTGGATGTGGCAGAGGAACGTGTCTGCGCGTCCATAGCCCCACAGGAGATCCTCGCTCCTGCGGCAGCTTGCATTGACGAGGCTCGAGCTTTTGGGGTTCGGAGCTTCGCGTTTTGAGTCATGGTGGTTACTCAAATCGCAGAGCAACGAGCGGGTCGATGCGGGTCGCGCGACGCGCGGGGACGTAGCACGCCAAGAAAGCGACGGCCATGAGCAGAAGCGTGATGGAGATATAGGTGACGGGGTCCCAGACGCTGACGCCGTAGAGCAAAGTGGATGCGAAACGCGTTACCGGGAGCGCGACCGCGAGGCCCACAAGCACGCCGACGGCAGCCAGAAGCATGCCCTGACGGAGCACAAGCTTCAGCACTTGCTGCGATTGTGCGCCGAGGGCCATACGGATGCCGATTTCGCTGGTGCGCTGCGTGACGGAATAGGACAGTACGCCGTAGATGCCGACGGAGGCGAGGACGAGAGCGAGCAAGCCGAACAGTCCGAGAAGAGCGGCGCCCATGCGCGCTGCCCAGAGTCCTTGCGCGAGGAGTTGCTCGACGGTCTGGCCGTTGGTCAGCGCGAGGTTGTGGTCGAGCTGGTTGACTTGGGCACGGACTGCTCCCATGACTGCTTCGGGATTGCCGGTGGTGCGGACCGCGATGGCGCCAACCGGAGAGTACTGCTGGCGCAGCGGGAAATAGGCCACAGGCTGAGGCTCTTCTCCAACGGCACCTACGATGGTGGTGCCGACAACGCCGACGACCTCGTATTGATTGGGGTCAACGACGATGGTGAAGCGCTTGCCAAGAGCATCCTGGCCGGGCCAAATCAGATCGGCCATCGCCTTGTTAACGATAACGACAGGCTTGGTGGTCTCGCGGTCGAAGTCCGTGAAATCGCGGCCGCTCAAGGTGGGGATGCGCAGGGTGGCGAAGTAGCCGGGCATCACGTCGTCCAGAACGACAAGAGTGCCGCGGTTGTTGGGATCGGACTGCTCGCCCTCGCGGAAAATGGTGGCTGACAGGCCGCCGCCGATAATTCCATTGGAAGAAATGGTGGCATCGGCAACACCGGGAACGGATTTGGCGTGCTCGAGGGCGTCGCGGAAAAATTGCTGGCCGTGATCGGGAGTGTAGCGGAGAGCGGCGAGATCGAAATTGTATTGGAATAGATTCTTCGACTCGAAACCGGGATTGATTTCCTGCGCTCTTTGCATGCTGCGCAGGAAAAGGCCGGCACCGATGAGCGCGACCAGTGCGAGCGCGATTTCGGAGACTACGAGCAGGCTGCGCAAACGGTTGTGAGCCCAGCCCATCGTTCCGCCGCGGCCGCCGGCTTTCAAGACTTCGTTGAGATCGGTGTTGGACGCTTTGAGGGCAGGAATGATGCCGAAGACAACCCCGGTCAGAAGCGAGATCGCCAGGGTGAAGAAGAGAACGCGCGAGTCAAAGGAAAGATCAATCGAGCCGTCGGCGAGGAACGGAGGCCGGAACGACCACAGAAGTTTGCGGCCCCAGAAAGCAATCAGAAGACCAGCCAGTCCGCCGACAAGAGAGAGCAGCGTGCTTTCGGTGAGGAGCTGGCGGACCAGGCGAGAACGACCGGCGCCGAGAGCGGCGCGAAGAGTAAGTTCTTTTTCGCGTTTGGCGGCTTGCGCGAGAAGGAGATTCGCGAGGTTCACGCAGGCGATGAGCAGCACGAGGCCGACTACGCCCATTAGGACGCCACCGGCGAGAGAGAATTGGGCGCGCTGGTTGATGCCGAGGGCGGACTGGTTGAGCGGGTAGAGCTCGCAGGTGCGGCCCGGGTTATCGCGAGGATATTCCTTTTCGAGAGCGGAGGCGATGGTCTTCATGGAGGCGCGTGCCTGATCGACGGTGATGTTGGGTTTGAGCCTGCCGACGATGGAGATCCAGCGCATGCGGCGATGATTCTCGAATGTCTTGAGCTGACCCGTGACGACGTAGTCGCGCATGCTGAGGGGAACCCAGAGTACGTCTGGCGGAGCGAGCGAGACGATGCCTTTGAAATTGGGTGGAGCGATGCCGATGACGTTGTACGACGTCGCGTTGAGCGTGATGGTCTGACCGACGACGTTAGGGTCCGAGCCAAAACGGCGGGCCCAGAGAGCGTAGCTGAGGACGGCGAGAGGATCGGCGCCGACTTTCTTGCCTTCGTCGGGGTAGAAGAAGCGGCCGCGATAAGGCTTTACGCCCAGAACGTCGAAGAAATTAGGGCTGACCATGGAGGCCTGGAGCTGCTGCGGTTCGGCTTGGCCGCCCCAATTGAGAGGAAGGGCGAAGGTGACTGCGGCCAGGCCGGTAAAGACCGTGTTTTGATCGCGATAGTCCTCGTAGTTGGGAAGGGAGGTGGGCGTGAGCTGGAAATTGGCGTTGGCGTCGATGGTCTTGGTGTCGCGGGTGAACATTTCGGCGAGCTGGGCGGGTTCCTGGACGGGGAGCGGATGAAGGAAAACGGCGTTGATGATGGTGAAGATGGCGGTGTTGGCGCCGATGCCTAGAGCGAGCGAGAGAATGGCGACAAAGGTGAAGCCCGGGCTTTTCTTCAACATCCGCATGCCGCTGCGCAGATCCTGGCTAAGAGTTCCGGCCATTTAGGCACCTCCCGAGCACACTTGCCTCTGGCTAGTTTGACGGTCAGGCGTGGACATTGTTTCCGCATGAATCGAAATTTGAAGGTTGCTTGCGGATAGAGGGAACGAAGTATCGTGCCCTACAATGGTATGAACTAGAGGTACGGAGAGACGGGGGAGGAGAATTGTGGCGCAGACTAATCAAGTTCGGGATTCGGTTTTGCAGGCGATCGGGAATACGCCGGTGGTACGGTTGAGGAAGTTGGTGACGCCGGGGATGGCGGAGGTCTTGGTGAAGCTGGAATATTACAATCCGACCGGGTCGTACAAGGATCGCATGGCGCTGGCGATGATTGAAGGGGCTGAGGCGCGTGGCGAGCTGCGTCCGGGGATGCGGGTGGTGGAGTGGACGGGCGGAAGCACGGGATCGTCGCTGGCGATGGTCTGCGCGATCAAAGGCTATCGCTTCACGCCCATCTCGTCGGACGGATTTGCGGCTGAAAAGCTGCAGACCATGAGGCTGTTTGGCGGCGATTTGGAGATTTTTCCGGCGGAGAACGGCAAGCTTGTGCCGGAGCTTTATCAGAGGATGAAGAAGCGCGCGGAAGAATTGGCGCAACAGCCGGGCACGTTCTATACGAACCAGTTCAACAATGCGGACGCGGTTCGCGCGTACATGGGAATCGGCAGGGAGCTGGCGGAGCAGGCGGGCACCGGTCTGGCCGCGTATTGCGGCGGAGTGGGAACGGGCGGAATGATTGTGGGCGTGTCGCGCGCGCTGAAGGAAGCAGGATGCAAAGCGCGGATTGTGGCGCTCGAGCCGGCATCTTCGCCGGTGCTCACCACGGGGAAAGGCGGCGCGCACCGCGTGGAGGGGATCGCCGCGGGCTTCCGGCCGCCGCACTTGAAGGATGGCGAGTTCGATGAAGTGCGCACGGTGGAGGAAAGCGAAGCGCGCGAGATGGCGCGACGGTTGGCGAAGGAGGAAGGAATATTCGCGGGGACGTCATCGGGGCTGAATGTGACGGCGGCGCTGCAACTGGCAAAGGAGCTTGGGCGCGGGAGTACCGTTGCGACGGTGGCTGTGGATAGTGGTTTCAAGTACCTCGCGGGGGATTTGTATCGGGAGTAGCGGGATATCCGGAGAACGTGGTAACGGCGTCAGCCGCACAATACGTGGCCACGGGCGAACGATCCAGCCTTGATCCTTCGCTGCGCTCAGGATGACAAATGATCGAGAATTATTCGGAGGCGCCGAGGGGGAGGAAGTATTGGGTGCCTTTGACGGGGTCCTGTAGGCGGCGGAGGAGGAGTTGGAGGTCTTCGCTGCGCTCGACGAAGTCGATGTCGGAAGTGTTGATGACCAGGAGGTCGGAGGCGGCGTAGCGGAAGAAGAAGTGTTCGTAGGCGTTGGCGACCGCTTCGATGTATTCGGGAGAGATTTGGGATTCGTCGCGGGAGGCTTTTTTGGCGATGCGGGCGCGGAGGACTTCGGGCTTGGCCTGGAGATAGACGACCAGATCGGGAGCGGGAATATCGGCGGTGAGAGACTCGTAGTAGCGGTCGTAGAGCTTGAGCTCTTCGTCATCGAGATTGAGATTGGCGAAGATGCGGTCTTTCTCCAGGAGGAAATCGGAGAGGACGGGGCCGGGGGATTCGACGGCAAGAGCTTCACGGATGCGTTTTTGGCGTTCGATCAGGAAATACATCTGGGCGCGGAAGGCGGCGCCGGCTTTTTCCTTGTAAAAATCGGCCAGGAAGGGATTGTCTTCGCAGTCGTAGATGCGGCGGGCGTGAAGACGCTCGGCCAGGATTTTTGCCAGAGTGGTTTTGCCTACGCGCAGAGGGCCTTCAATGACGATAAAGCGAGGAGACTGCGGGCCGCGCTCTGGAACGGGAGCGCGCTTGGCTGCGGTGGAGTCGTTGGCCGCCATTGATTAGAGGAGCCTCTAGAGGGACCGCGGCGGAGCCGGGGTCGACGGATGGGATTATAGCAGAGTCGTTCTCACCACGAGAGCGGGGATACCGTGTTTTGGCCACCGTACAAGCGGGCGGGCCAAAGCGGGATGTGATCTAGCGCACAACAGATTGCTCCGAGGATGCGGCAGTGTGGTGCCGGAAAAGTGAAAATTTGTTCACTTTTGGGGCTAGTACGGGTGTCCTAAAAGAGACAAACGGAAGGGCTAAAGAGGAGTACTAATCAGAATGTGACCAATGGGCCAGTGCGACCTGCCCTTTGGGACAGTATATTCTCCAAAGTTGAAAGTGGGGACCGAAGTGCACAGCTTTCAACTACTGAGGTGAAAAATGCTGCTGGCCACGATCCTCTTACTTAGCCCTTTTCCGCAGAGCGGGGATGTAGCAAAGACAGTAGTGGAGCGCCCCGCAGGCGTTTCCCTGGAAGCGACTAAAGATTCCACTCCCGCCAAGGTCCTGCCGTCCGTGCCGGAACCAAAGATCAAGAGTGATGTGGAGATTGCGGATGCCTCGAGTTCCGCGCCCGTGATTCCTGCAGCTGCGGCCGACCCGATCGTGCCGGGGAGCTCTCCCCTGGCCATTAAGCCAGGCAAGCCGGCTTTTAACCGCGAGTACGACAATGAGCGGCAGAAAAAGGTTTGGTATGCGCTGACGTTTGCATCCTCTGGCGCAGCAGCCTTTGACGCGTGGTCGACGCGACGCGCGATTTCCGGCGGGTACGGCACAGAAGCCAATCCATTTCTGAGACCGTTTTCGCATTCCGGCGCGTTGTATGCGGCGACGCAAGTCAGTCCGCTGGTGATGGACTACATCGGGCGGAAGATGATGACGAGCCGGCACGCGGCGTTGCGCAAGTTGTGGTGGGTGCCGCAGACGGCTGGGACGGGGATGTCGATATTCGCTGGAGTGCATAACGTCGGCGTGGTACCCGCGCAGTAGCGATTCGAAATAACGGAGAGAATCAAAAGCGCCCTGGTGAAGAGATTCACCAGGGCGCTTTTACATTTTGCGGGAAGATGCGCGGGCTCGTTACCCGCGGGCGAATCGACTGATTATTTGCCGACGACCAAGATGGCAAAGGAGCCGGGCTTCATTTTGCCGCGTCGCTCTCCGGGAGCCGGGGGATCGAATTCGGCCGAAGAGAGAAAGATGTTATGAGTTTTCAGGTCCAGGCCCATGGTGCGCGCGCTGCGTTTGGTGGGAACGTTTTCGACGACGCTGTACTTATCGGGTGAATCCTGGTGGATGACGGTGAGATTGCCGTCGCCACAGGAAGCAAAGACGTAGCCGGTGGCGGGATCGAAACCCGCCGCGTCGGGACCGTCACAGATCGCCGGGGTGGCAACAACTTTGCCGGTATCCGCGTCGGTCACAGCCATCACCTTTTCATCACAAACGGAAAAGAGACGGCGGTTCTTCACATCCATCGCCAAGCCTGAAGGCGACTTGCATGGCGCGAGAGGCCAGTGGTGCAGAACTTTGAGATTCTGCGCGTCGACATGATACAGCTCAGAGGTGTCCTCGTTGTTCACGTAGACACCGCCTTTGCCATCGGCCGCGGCGAATTCGGGCTTACCACCCATATCGATCGCGCCCAGCACGGTGCCGTCCGCGGCGTTGATGGCCGTGGAGTTTTTGCCACCAGGCGCATTCCTGCGGCCACCGTTGAAGGTGAAGACGCGCTTGGTAACCGGCTCGTAGAGAATGGCGTCAGGGTTGACGTCGGTCTTAACGTTGCCGATGGTCTTCAGAGTTTTCAGGTCAAAGATAGTGACATCGTTGGTGGCGCCATCACTGGTAAAGCCGCGGCCGAGGTCGGAAGCAATGGCGATGCCGTGGACGCCTTTTGTGTCCGGAATATCGCCAACGATGGCGTACGAGTCGGCATCCATTACGACCGTGTGGTCGCCGTGCGAAATGTAGACGCGGCGGGCGGCGCTGTCGACGTAGAGATAATCCCAGCCGGTGTCGCCGGGAACCGAAACGGTTTTGATGACGTGATAGCCGGACGGACCCGGAGCAGGTGCGGCGGCGCGCGACATCATGCCGGCGCAGAGGATGGCCGCGACGGAGAGGGGACCGAGGACCGTGAGTGCTGCAAGATTTTTACGCATGAAAATTTCTCTCCTGGAATGCATCGCCCTTGATGGAGATTGGACGCAACTATCTATACAGCGATTAACCTAAACCCAGGATAAATGCCACGAGCGTCGAAACCAGATTTTCTATTCAGGCTCGCGACATGTGCGGTTAGTTGGTTGCTTTGTGCTCTTGGAACCAGCCGGCTACGTAGAGCATTTTGGTGATGTGGTGGCTGGGGCGCCGGCCGATGCCGTGGGGTTCTTCGGGGACGCGGACGAGGACCGCGTCGATGTTGAGAAGTTTCAGGGCCGAATAGAACTGTTCGGCTTCGGAGATGGGCGTGCGGTAGTCTGCTTCGCCGGTCATGACCAGCGTGGGCGTTTTAACTTTGGCGACAAGATTGGTGAGCGAGCGCTGCATGTACTGTTCGGTGTTCTCCCAGGGATTGCTGGGGAACCAATATTTGGCGGTCCATGGAATGTCGGTGGTCAGGACGAAGCTGTACCAGTTGATGACGGGATAGAGACAAGCCGCGGCGCGAAAGCGTTCAGTGTGTTCGATGGTCCACGCGGTGAGGACACCGCCGCCGCTGCCGCCAGTGACGAAGAGATTGTTGGTGTCGATGTAGCCTTTGGCGACGACGGCGTCGACGCCGCTATTGAGGTCGGCGAAATCATCGCCGGGATAGGCGTGATGGATGAGGTTGGCAAATTCTTCGCCGTAGCTCGTGCTGCCGCGCGGGTTGGTGTAAAGGACGACATAACCCATGGAAGCCCAGACTTGTTTTTCAAAGTCGAAGCGGTCGCCGTAATCGCCAAAAGGGCCGCCGTGAATCTCAAGGATGAGCGGATATTTTTTCGCGGGATCGAAATCGGGCGGGTGAACGATCCAGCCCTGGATTTTGCGCTGGTCCTTCGAGGACTCGTAAGTGATTTCTTCGACGTGGCCGGGCTTCTTCTGATCGAGTAATTCCTGATTAAGAGACGTGAGGACTTTGATCGCGCCTCTGTCGCTGATGGCGACGTCGCCGGGGATGTCCGTGCGGCCATAAGTGAAGGCGATGGGGCCGGCATGGGCTACGGAGAAAGAGCCGCCGCCGTACGCGCTGGTGGAGGCGGCGACGTGATCGGCAATTTTCTTGGGAGTCCCGTCGGGAGAAAGGAAGCCGATTTTTGTGTCGCCATGATCGTTGTATTGAAAGTAGACGCCGCTGTTGTCGGGGGCCCACTGGGGGCTCTGAATGTCGAAGTCGAGTTTGTCGGAGATGGAATGGGAGCCGGTGCCGTCGCGCTTCATGACGTAGAGCTTGGTGGTTTGGTGGCCCTGGTAGCGATCATCAAAACCGGTGTAGGCGATCCATTTTCCGTCGGGAGAAATCGCAGGAGAGTTGTCGGGACCTTTGCGATTGGTGAGGGCGCGAAGGGAGCCGTCGGCAACGCTGAACTCGTAGATTTCCGTGTCGAAAACTTCGTGGTCGGATTCCGGGTGGCGATTGGCAGAGATAAGGAGAAATTTTCCATCGGGAGTCCAGGTGGCGCGATTGGGGCCGAACTCATTGCCGCCATTCGGAAAGTTGCCATTGCTGACCTGGCGCGCGGCGCCACCTTCCGCGGAAACGACAAAAATCTGCATGAAGCCGGGCTTCAAATAGCCCGCGCCATTGAAGCGATAGACAAGGCGATCATAGGCGGTGGCGGGCTCGGCCCACTTGGCACCTGCAGGAGGCGTAGGCAGATCGGCGAGGTGAGGACCCTTGCCGAGAACCAGCGACGAGAAAGAGAGCATTTTCCCGTCGGGAGACCATTCGATAGCGTCAGGAGATTGATCGAGGTTGGTGATGTGGGCGGTTTGTCCGGAGTCCATCCAGCGAACATAGATTTGTTGCTTGCCATCGGCGTCGGAGAGATAGGCGAGCCGCGTGCCATCGGGCGACCATCGCGGGGAAGCGTCGTTGTGGTTGCCAGAGGTGAGGGGGCGATGGTCGGTGCCGTCAGAATTGACGAGCCAAAGATTGGAGTAGCGGTCGGTCAGTCATGGGATCGGCGAAGCGGCGCACGTAGACAATTTTCTTGCCGTCGGGAGAGATTTGAGGATCGGTGGGGAGCTGGAGTTGAAACTCATCCATCACGGTGAGTTTGTGCGACGGTTCTTGCGCTCGAAGCGCGGCAGGATGCACCGAGAAGAGAGCCGTCACAACGGCCAATGCAGACATGTATGACTTGAATTTCATGCGTGGAGACCTCCTCGCTGCGGGGAGTAAACAATGATGAGGAAATTGTGTCAAGCGGGACGAGAGGCTGGCGAGAGGAGAGGCAATTCTCTTTGCGGTAAAGAGTGCGTAGGCATCTCACGAGGTTCGAGGGTTCCAAGCGCGTGGGTTCGTTGACACTTTTGCGGAGGGTTCGCTAGACTACTCGCTGCGTGTAAGAACCGTTCCTGCCTGCGCGGTTCCCCGGTAGCTCAATGGTAGAGCATTCGGCTGTTAACCGAAGGGTTGCTAGTTCGAATCTAGCCCGGGGAGCCA
>CAVUYT010000009.1:0-451749 GCA_963745805.1 uncultured Acidobacteriota bacterium | reverse complement strand
GAAAACAGGCAACTCGTTGTCGAACCTGGAATTCACGGCGCTGTTGGATGCCGGGACAGAACCTCGTCGTTGGGTGGTGAGCTGCCATCCTGTAATCGATAAATTAGGGCAAATCCCCCTCGTCGCAGCCATCTTTTCGGAAATTACAAAGGGACGCTGTGTGGAATTAAACTTATGGCGCTTGAGAGATAAGATTCGCTCCGAACTCAAAGGTCAACCCGAGGTTCTCGAGGAGGAGCACTCGGCAATGTCGGCGCGAACTCTTGAACTAGTCAATCGCTCCGTGGAGCTCCTAAAGGATTCCTTGCTTCTGCGTTTCTACGCCTCCGAAATGCGGCTGGAGGCGGGGTTGGTGCGTCACGCGTTGTTCTTAAGCGCGAACCGCGTTGAGGAGTCTAGTTTGCTCGCTGCCTCGCCGCCAACGGATTCCAGCCCGGATCGGCTGCCTTCGCCTTCGCCACAGACTGAGACCGTATCGCTAGGTGGCTGCCCAAGTCCTAGGGAACGCCAGGTTCTTCGCTTCCTGGCCGATGGCAAGTCTAACAAGGAAATTGGCTCAATTCTGGATATTAGTACGAGGACGGTGGAGTGCTACAGAGCTCGCATTATGTTGAAACTCGATCTCCACTCGACTGCTGCTCTTGTGCGTTACGCAATTCGAAACAACATCGTGGAAGCTTGAAACACCATTATGAGCCGAACGGCCATCCGTAAGTCTTGTTGATTGTGCCGACGTTACTTCCGTCAGCTGCTAGTTGTCCTCGTAATTCACCTTGGGTTTTGGACCACATATTGGATCCACGGTGAGGCCGCAGTCTCAATCTTTATCACTTGAATATTGGAAAATCCTAACGAATGTTGATGGTGACTTCTGTCCTAATTCGGATAGTTCTGGTGAGGAGGACTGTGTGACAGTAGCATTCCCCTTTAATTAGATTGATCTTCCTTGCCTCACACTTCCCGGGCTCAAGGAAAATCCATGATGGAATCAGAGCGTCGCACTACAACACTTTTCAGGCTGCGCACTCCTCTGTCTTTCCATCTCATGGAGGATCTTCCGGGAGGCGAGCATCCACCTGACGGATAGCTTCTCAACAAGAGTCGCTTGAGCGCTGGCACCGGAATTCGAGAAGGAACTCACGAAACAAAAACTAAAGAAACGAGGCTTTATGAAGATTTTGATTCTGGCAATGTTTTTGATGACTATGGCGGCGGCATCGCGAGGACAAACGATCTCGCAAGCCTTCGTGAATCAGACTGTCGCAGTATGCCAAACGGCCACATTTACGGTGACTGTCGCGGGAGGACCGTGCCGGAGCGCGTGGACGGTCGCGGGAGTGTTTTCGTGGGGCACGATGGCATCGACGTTCACCTACACGACGCCTCCTGCGACGGAGGCGATGAACGGCGAGAAAATCTACATCGACCTTTTTTCGTGCACTGGCGGAAAAACGGAATTGTTTTCCACCGCTTTTCTGACGGTGGCATCGGGCATTTCCCTAAACGTCACGGGGACGTTGAAATTCGACGATGCGACGACTGTTTACGTCGGCGCCGTAAGCGTCCAGCAAATGAGCGGGTCGAGCTGGGTTCCGGCGGGAGGGATCAATCTGGACGCGAACGGTAATTTCAACGGTTCTCTGAATGTGAATCCGAGTCTTGTAGACACAAACGGCAACATCCAGTTGCAGATTGGGATCGCGAATCCTCCTGTGTACGTCAGTCAGACGTTTTCCCTGGCGCAGTTTCAGCAGGGTTCAACGGGACTCACGATCACATGGATATTGTGGAAGAAAGCCCCCATGGCCACGAAATCCGAAGCGTTAACTTTCACCCCGTGACGGTGCTTTCTTAACCCTTTCAAAAACGAAAAGGGCTGCAGTGGAACAGCAACGCCTTTGTCGATAGCAAACTTAATAGGAGGCCCGCAACGCCCCGAAAACGCCCCTGCTTGATCCTCCCCTATCGATTTGAGTTGATCCGCGAGGTGGCGGCATGAATCTGGCTTGGACCGGTCACCGTATGGCTATGGATACAATGAGTTTGGCTTCCCAGTTCGCGCGGGTCCTGTGCCAGGGGTGGGCGGTTTGACGGTGGCGGCGACGGCGACGGCGTGAGACGGCAGTGAACGGAGAAGTCTATTCAAAAAGAGTTTGACAGGGCCAACATTGTTAGAGATGTCCTGTGACAGTCGGCTCTTCCGTTCGCACAAACAGCAAGATAGATCAGCTTGGGACCAGGAAATCTCAGTTCGATGTACAACCTCTGCGAAAAGTGGAACTCGCTAGGCGGTTTACAGTTTCGACAGCCGCTGGTCCCCGAATAGTACACCAGCCGCATTAATCAAATACTGTTCGTCGCTGAGCATCTCAACCAATTCGTCGGGAAATGAGGCGATTTCACTCTGCAGATACGCCGCGAGTTCGCGATAGATTTCGCGCCGCGCGTACGGCGCCAATTCGCTGCGGCGGCGCAGCGCATCTTGAATGAGACTCGCGAGTTCCGGCGTGGCCGCTCTGCGGAGCCGCATAGAGATTGCCGGATAGTTTACAAATGAGTTGTACTTCTGCCGCGTCCAGGATTCTTCTCTCGGGACGGCCAGCGGTGTTTCGCGGACGACGAGCGTCCCCGCCACGCGATCGCCAAACCGCTGCCGCAGCGGGCTGCTCAGCACGGCAATTCCTCCCACGAGGTATGCAAAGGGCAGCGCATCAAACACGCGCATCAGATTGCGCACCCAGGCCTGTTCTATGCGTAACGGAAGCCCCGTCTGATCAATGACGCGCAAATGAAACAGGCGCTTTCCGATCGTCTGTCCGTTCCACAGACCTTCCAGTAACGCGCTGTACGCAAACCCGATCGCGAATTCCGCTAGCGTGATAAACATGGCGCCAAAGCCGGGGGCTTTTGCGAAAATCGCATAAACCAGCCACCCCAATCCGTTTATTACGCCCAGCACAATCGCGGTATCGAGGAGCATGGCGTAGAGCCGCGGGGCGATACCCGCCAGGGGAAGGCGAAAAAGCACGCCTTCTGGCGTCGCAATGGTGAGCTCGGCCATAGTCGCCGACCGGCCTGGCTGCGAATCCATCATTTCCTTTCCGAGGCGGCGTTCGCGTGCTCTTCCGCAGTAGGGTCTCTTCGTCCGATGAGCAGCAAATAAATCGCCAACAGCACCAACTCCGCAGCGCCAACCGCCACCTTGAATCCATAAGGCAGAACCGGCGAATGATGTTGCGAAAAAAATGCTTCCATCAGGCCGGCCCAAACCAGCATCAGCGCCAACCCGCCTATGAGCACCAGCCATTCGCGCATCGCCCGGCGCATATCGCGATCCTCACGCCGACGCAACAGTAACCGCGCCAAATAGAAGCCTGCCTGTCCGGCGATCAAGATGGACGGAATCTCAAACGCGCCATGCGGCAGCAGCCATGCGGTGACGAACAGGCCAAACCCCTGCTGCGTGTAACGAACCGCGACGGCCCCAAGGAGTACGCCATTTTCGAAAAGCAGCAGCGCGGTCCCAATGCCAAAAGTTACGCCAAGCGCCGCCGCGAGCAGCGCCACCTGGATATTGTGCGTGATGAGTTGCGCCGAGAAGGCGCCTTCGATTTGTGCCGAGTCCAGATGTCGATTCTGTCCTTTCACTTCTTGATCCACGCGCTGGCCCGGATTGCGTAAGTAGTCGGCTGGGAGTAGAACGTCCACCGCAGCTGGGTCGTAGAGCGCCGCCAATCCGCCCAATGTCGAACCCAGCAGTGTAATGAGCACGGCCAGCGCGAAGTGCCGGTATTGTCTGCGAAACGCTTCCGGAAACGCTGTGAAAATCCGCAGCCAGCGGCGTGGCTGCCAAACTCTGGAGCGCGTCGGCGGAGCGTAGTACAGCTCTGCGTAAGCCCGCGCCACGAGCCGCTCGATGTATTGCCGTAGTTCGGGCGCCAGAGCGCCGTGCGTGACGCGATTCAAATCCGCGGCCGTCTGGGCGTAAAGTTCCTGCAACTGCTCGGCTTCGGCAGGTTGTAGGCGGCGGTCGGGACGGCTCTCCAGTGCGGAGAGCAGGGACTCGAGTTTGCTCCAGCGCGGACGTGCTTGAGCTCGAAATCGTTCGAGATCCAGAATCACAGTCGCTGCTCCCGCTTGCTTTTCAAATATCCTTCCACTGCCGTACGCAGGAACACCTCCGCGGGAACAAACCGCAGCTGCACGTCGAATCGACGCAACTGGCGCTCCAGCGCACCGAGGCGCTGGTTTTCTTTCTCTCCCGCGAGCGCCCCATACACGTCCTCGTCAGTGGCCGGCTCCTCGCCGGGTGAAAATGCAGGCCGCGCGTGAGCAGGCAAGATGCTCGTCATCAAGACGGCATGCGACGAGCGGACCAGCCCAAGCCCACGGCACAACGACTCCGAAAGCGAGCGCTCCGTCAGGTCTGCCAGCAGCACAAGGTAAGCGCGGCGCCGCAGACGCAACTGAATCTCGCCGAACAACAGTTCGTAGTCCGCAGTTGTCGGCAGCGGCTCCAGGCAGAGCAGGCGATCGCGAAACCGGTGAAACTGAGCTTGCCCGCTTCCGGCGCGTAACCAGGACTTCGGCTCGTCGGCATAGGTGACCAGTCCAAATTCATCACCGAGCTCCAGTGCGACGGTCGCTCCCACCAGCGCCGTTTCCACGGCGAGATCGAGCAAACGTCGCGCTGCGCGCGGTGCTGGCACATTGCTTTCTGGGCTCGTGGCTGGGTTAAGCGCGGGCGCTGAGGCGCGCGACTGATCCACAACGAAATAGATTTCCTGTTTCTGTTCCCATTGGAAAAGCCGTGTAACGGGAACGCTGCGCCGCGCCGTGGATTTCCACGCGATCTCTGAATAGGTATCGCCGGGCTGGTATTCGCGAAGTCGTTCGAAATCGCGCCCTTGTCCCGTCCAGGGTGTCTGGCGTGACGCCACGAGCGCGCGGTAAACCGGACTCATTAGCATCTCGCGACGTCCGGACCGCAAGTCTGCGTCGATTCGCAGCCGCTCCGGAAAATCGAACCACTGTCGCAAGCGCCAGATTCCGAGAGGCGAAGATCGCTCGATGCCAACGCGCGGACCGGGCCACAGACCGCGCCGAAGCAAGGTAACCTCGGGTGTCCAGGACCATAGCAAGGTTGTGCCGCGGCGAGCCTGTGCCGACTCCTCAGGAACATTGCGCCACTCGAGAGTCAGCCGTTGCGTTTCGCTGCTGACGCGAGCTGCGGTTTCGCCTTCTGGTGTGGCCGGCATAAGCGCCACGCGCACTTCGCCCCGGAGTCGGCGCGGCGCTGAGCTGGCAAGCGCAAGCGGGAGCTGTATGGTCTGCCCTTCGCCGCCACGAAGGCCTTTTTCCGGCACTAATAGGACTGGTGCAAATTCCTTGCGTGCGAGCCACAGCGCGAACGCGTCGTAACACACCATCAGCGCGACGGTTACGGAGATGAGCTCGAACCAACCCCCCCCGCGAACGAACCATGGCGCAATGCACGCCGCCACGCCGAGGATGCCTAGCAGCCACGCGAACGATTGCCCCGGACCCGGTAGTGTTCCGGACAGTCGGAATGCTACTCGCCGGGGAGATTCGTCGCGCGATGACAGATTGCGCGCCGCAGACGCTGGCGCCTCGGTCTGGGCGACGACCGTCGCTGCACTCGATCTACGCGCACTTGCCGACGTCTTATCCCCGGTCATCATGATTTCGCCTGCTTTTCGTAACCTGCTGCCTCTTGGTAGCCTGACTCATGGACTGCGCGTGGCAGCTACCGAGGAACCTGGACTGCCTCCAGGACCGCGTTGATCACTTCCCGGACTTCAACGCCTTCCATCTCAAACTCTGGCCTCAGCAACATGCGATGCTCAAGCACGGAACTGGCAAGTGTTTTTACGTCTTCGGGCAGCACGAAATCGCGCTCCTCGAGAGCTGCAAGACCGCGAGAGGCTGAGAGTAGCGCCAGAGTGGCGCGCGGCCCGGCCCCAACCCAGACCGCCGCGTGCTGGCGTGTCTGTCGAACCAAGGCAACGATGTAGTTGCTGATGGCGTTGCTGACGCGCACACGCGCCGCAGCCGCGCGCCACTCCTCCAGCGCGCCCGGTTGCAAAACCGGTGTGCGTAGCTCCTCAATCAGCCGCCGCTCAGGCGCCGTGCCGTTGGCCACCAGCCTTGCCAGTTCATTCTCGTCTTCCACTTCCGGATAGCCCATGCGAATTTTCAAGAGAAAACGGTCCTTCTGAGCTTCTGGAAGTGGATAGGTGCCCTGGTGCTCAATTGGGTTTTGCGTAGCGAAAACTATGAAGACGGACGGCAGCGCGTAGGTCTCGCGATCAATCGTCACCTGCCGCTCTTGCATGGCTTCCAGCAGAGCGGATTGCGTTTTTGCGGGCGCGCGATTGATTTCGTCAGCCAGCAGGAAATTCGTGAAAACCGGCCCGCGCACCAGGCGGAATTGCTGCGTCTTCAGGTCGAAGACGCTTGTCCCGGTGACATCGGCGGGCATGAGGTCCGGCGTGAATTGAATGCGCTGGAATTCGCCGGCCACCGCGCGCGCGAGCGCCTTGGTGAGCAAGGTTTTGCCTACGCCGGGAACGCCTTCGATGAGGGCATGTCCACCCGCGAGCAAGGTAACCAGAGCGAGATCAATCGCTTCGTTTTGGCCGACAATCACGGACCGCAACGCCTCTCTGACGCGCCGCGCGTCGCTCGTAATCGGCGAGGGCGAGGCGTGTTCTTCCGTATCTGCGCCAGCGGACTGCACCGGTCCGTCCGCACCGTATAGCGGTTTGTCGTTCATGCGATTCGTCCCTCCTCAAGCGTCGTCTTTGCTTTTGCGAGCGGCCGTTTGGCATCGCGATCCGCGGGGGCCATACCCTTCTTGGATGCGCGGCGCTCGGCAATCAAATCTTTCAGCTCTTTGTAGCCCGCCAGCGGGGTCTGGAGGAGCCCGGCGCGCAACCGCGGACCCCAGTGGGGTTCGTCCGAAATGGCCTGCGCATCCTGCGGCGAGCGGCGTCGGAACTGTTCCCAGCATTCCGACACCACCTGCTCTGCGCGAAGGCTGCGCTGCAGGAGCCGCTGCGCGGCAACTCCGGCGCCTTGGCCGTGACGGATGACCTCGGCGCTGCGGTTCCGCGAAGGGCGTCGCACCAAATCGCCGCTCGTGCTCCAAAGTAATGCCAGCAGAGCGGCCCAGAAGAGTAGCAGCGCGGCCTGCAGCCGGTAGCGCTGCACGAGCCATAGCACCCCCTGATTCTGATGCAACCCGTGCAAGGTCTCATCCACCCAGACGTCGGAGCGTCCGCCGGCGAGAAAATCCAGCAGCACCGGGTTCGGATGCGTCTTGATCGTCTCGTTCAGCAAGAACGATTGCTGGCTTGCGACGACGAGTTCGCCATTGCCGACGCGGCGCGTGGCCATGTAAACCGGCCCAGGCGAACCGCCGGCAACTTTTTGCGTGACCTCTCCGCCGTCTCTTGTGCTCGCTGGTCGCCCGTAGAGCGTGGTCCACTGCGCATCTGTTTTGAGCCAGGGAGCATCAGCAGCCAGATAGATTGCTTCGCTTCCTGCAGGCATCGCGGAGAGCTGAGGCGCAGCCCAAAGAGGATTGGATTCATCTTTCCCAGGAGGGTCATAGGTCATCTCGACTCCCCACGCCTTCTCTTTTTCTGTTTTTGGGACGCTGGGCAACGATTTGCCGTCAGCCGTAACAATCGAGGTAACGCTGACGCTCGGGTCGTGCCTCAGGAGGACGACGCGGCCGCCACGCGCGAGAAAATCTTCCAACAGCGCGTGGAATTTGCGGCCTCTAATAAATTTTCCGCCTCGAGTCTCGATGTCCCCGTAGTCGTCACCACCGATAAAGAACGCCGTCGTGCGAGTGGCATCCTGATCCGCAAGCGACTTCTCATCCGAGCTGCGCCTCACTTTGTGGCCGGCGCGCTCATAGGAGTCGAACAGCAGGCTGGTTCCATAAGGATCCTGCCGAAAGCTTGATCCCTCATCGCTTGTGTTCGACTGATTCAGGTGTGCCATCAGCAGCAGCGTGCCAAAAACGCCAGCGAAAATGGCGGCGGCGAGCAGAGGACCACGCCAGTTCAACGCGGCTCGTTTGTCCGTGTGCGCGTCAGACATGGCTGAGCAGCTCCCGCTGACCCTGGCGGTACGCGACGACAGCGGCGGGCGTCAGCGCGTGAGATCCATACCAAACGCGATCGAAGACCCGCAAACTGCTGCGCAGTTTCTCCGGAGTTTCGGTTTGCGCCGAGACGGCGGCTTGTGGGCGGCGCTGCCAGCGGCGCGTGAATTCATCGAGATATTCGCGGTTCGTGCGGTCGCGGCGAATCGTTAACCATTCGCGCTGCGCCAATCCGGCGAGCAGGCCCAAATATGCTGCACGCAGCGCCAGCCGCAATTCACCTTCTCCCTCGAGCCGCTCCGCAAGCGCGAACCACTCGTCCTCGGAATGCTCACTCGCGACCACCGCGTTATTGAGATCGGGTAGCGGCTCGATGGTCACTGGAACAGAAACGCTGGTCGTTTCGCGGCGGCGCCGCAGCCAAATGAGCACGGCTCCCGCTCCAATCGTCAGAATCGCGATGAGCAACAGCCAGAACCGAAGGTCCTTCAGTGCGCCGCTGGTTGGTTTTCCACCCGAGACAGTCAGCGCACGGGGCCAGAGTTTGCGGACAATATTCCAGAATGCGGCCCAGGATCGGCTGGTGGCATGCCCGATTCGGGCGAGCAGCCTGTCAAACCACGTAGGAGGACTAAGGTGCTCGGCGTCGTGCCAGCGGTACACCGTGCGCTGGGATTCCACATCCAGTGACTGCCGCAATTTTTGAACGCGTGCCTGGCGCGCGGAATCGTTCGCAATTTCCTCGCCACTGGCGTTTGGCGGCGCCTGCGCCGGGCGCGCAGCAGCGATTTGGGAACCCATGAGCAGAAGGAACGCAAGTGTGGCCGACGCGCCGATGATTGCGCGGCGTCCAGTTCTCGCGGATGCCACGGCATCGGCATGTTTTTGCTGCTCGCGTGGCAGGCTTGCCAACGTACCGCGCAGGTCGTCACCGTCAACACGGGACCTAAGATGTTGGTAGACCACCACGAACGTGCATTTGATGATCGGGTCCAGCGCCAGCCATGCACCCGCGAAGAGCGAAAACCAGAAGGCGTAGCTGCGAAGTAGCGCGTAGATTCCCATTTCTGTGGAAAGAAGCGTGTTCAGGCCGAAAATCGACTGCAGGAGCTGGGGAACAATCACCGCCAGGAGAAAAGCGTTCAGCCACACGGCAACCCACAGAGGGAAGCACATCAGGAAAAGCAGGACGCTGCCGCCGTACCATTGCCCGGCGAGCGCAAGACAGCGGAGCAGGGAATGCCGCTCGGAGGCGTCCTCTTGCGCTTCCATATCCGCGAATTGTCCGGCGCCGTAGAACCAGGGCGCGGCGGCGACCGTCGGCAAGGTAATCAGCGCTGCGCTACCAAGTGTGATTTTCCACGCAAGCAGGCGCCCTATGCCGGCAGGTCGGGCCAGCGCGCCCCCGAGTTTCAGTCGCAGCACTCCAAAGGCGCGTTCGCGCACGCCCCGCACATAGCGGGCGATCAGTGCCACACGCAGCAGATACGTACCGGCCAGCAGCAGCGTCTCGAGGAGCAGCGTTCCGTCAGAGACACGGATCTGCCCATTGATCACCCACATCAGAATGAAACCAAGGACGAACGGCGTCGCACCAATGTAGTACAGCCATCCTTCCTGAGCAAACGTGGACTGAAACAGCGCGAATCCACGTTCGAGCGCCTCGAGCGCGTTCAGCTGTGTGCCGCGGCGGTGCACTGGCGCGACGCGTCCGCTCTGCGCAGCGACCGGAGTCGGCCCGAATGCACTCATGGCTTTTGCTCGGATGGCGGGGCATCCGCAGCAGGGCCGAAATCCAGATGCAGCTCGGGCGTGTTAGCCCGCCAACGGAGCAGCGCGAAAAAAACCGACCCCAGACACGCAAGGGCCAAAAGACCGGCTAGGATCTGCCGGAAGCGGCGCAGCAGTGACGGTTTCGGCGCCGGCGGACGCGCCATCCGGCGCAGACAGGGTGGACAGGCAAGCTTGTCGTCTTCGTCCGTTACGCACTCTCGGCAGAAGGTGCCACCACAGTGCGGACACCGCGCCGCGGCTTCGCGTAGGGGATGAAACAAACAGTGCGCGTGACGCAAAACTGCCGAAGCGGACAGGCCCGAGGCGGCGGCTGAACCCGGAGGAGCCATTCGGTTAGGTGAGATCCCGGATGGGAGCGGCTGCAGGAGCGGCTTCAGAAGGCATTTCCGTGGAGGCCGTCGCGGGTTGTGCTGCAGGCACGGCAGCTGCCGGTTCCTCAATCGTGCCGCCGCGAGCGACGCGAACCGCTGCATCAACCTTCGCGAGGAGTTTCCGCGCGCGGCGCGTGCGCTTCACGAGCGGCAGATCCACAGTCGCTCCTGTCGTGCTAATACGCGCTTCAGCGGTCGGTCCGAGCGCCAACTCCACGCCGGCCCACGCGAGGCCCAGGACGCCGAAAACCGCGCCGGTCGTAAAATTCACCAACTGCCAGAGCAAAGCGGCGAGCGCTAAGAGCAGCGAACCGGGAATGATCGCGCGCAGGAACCAAACGCGATTCGGCCAAACAACGATGGATTCCAAGTCGCGCAAATAAAACCGCCGGTACTCGACGGTGTACATGACGCGCTTCGCCGCCAGCAAACAATCTTCGCTCAAATACCATTTGGTGCCGCCGGCGAGGTTGCCCACCCGCGAGATTTTTCGGAACGCACTTTGCAATCAGTGCCTCCCCCCGACCAGGCGCGGTAGCAAGATCGCGGCAGTGAGCAGGAGTGGTAGCCAGATGAATCCCACATAAGCCATCCAGAAACGCCACCCGGACCGCGGGATTAAATAGGAACGCGGCGCCTTGCGATACTTCGCGTGCAAAAAAATAGCAGCCGGAAGGGCGGCGACGATGGTTGGCCAGAAAATAATCCAGCACCACCCGAGCGTCACCGAGATGGAATCATAGAGCACATCGCGATGGCGCCATTCCGCCTTGCCACCTTTCAGACCAGAGTCGGCGCGCCCACGCTCGAAGCATGTCGGGCACACGTGCTCCGACCCTAACTGCAGGTCGCACAGAGCACAGACGAAGCGGCCACACCGCTGGCAACAAGCTTGAAAGGCCTTGTCCGGATGAAAAAAACAGGTAGCTTGCTCCGCCATCGCGACAGCCGCGTTCGTATTGCGCCGGATCGCGGGCCAGTGCCGAATGTGCAGCCGCTTCTCGCAGAATGGACAGGTCTGCCATCCCCCCGCCGTCTCGAGTGGTGCGACATCCCCGTTGCAGCCGGGGCATACTACGGTTCCCGCAGGGCGAAAGTTGGCAAAGCCCGTGCCAGAGCCGCTGTCAGTAACTGTGAATAGACTGAGGCTCACGCCTCGCTCCGCTTGTAAATGACCCGCGTGTCGCACACGCGATCATGCAAGCCACGCTTTTGCTCGTCCGTGCCCGCCATAATCGCTGTAGTTAAAAGGAGGATCCAGTTAATGAGAGGAATCGCGGAGATTACGATGTTGTACATGAAATAGCGGGCGAAGGAGATGCCCCACCCCAGGCCGTTGCCGTCAGGGCGGACTACTCTAATCCCGCACGCCATTTTTCCGAGGGTTGCTCCCCAATACCGCAGCATTAAGACTTCGTAAAACAGCGCAAAAATGATTGCGGGCAGAATGAAAACCAGGTTGAACAGACCGGGCCTGCCTCCACCCGCCGTTGCCAGGAAGCCGGGCACAAACACGAAAGCCAAAATAACAAATGGCACCAAAAACACCAAGCCGTCCACAAAGCGCGCACCGAACCGAATGCCGACGCCGGCATACTGCAACGCGGTGGCGACGCCCGGACCGCCCGCCATCACCCGGCTCAAGTACGCCGGCTTACACTCGCCGCAGATCCAGTTTCCGGCAATCTGCAGTAAATTCGATTGGTCGAAGGTGCGTCCGCATTGCGAACACGCGAAAACCGTTTGGGTCGGGGCTTGTTGACTCATTGGCTGCATCCCTCGGGAGGAAAGTCGCACTAAGCCTACCGCAAGCGGGTCCCCGCGCCAAGCGTCAGTTCTTAGCGTGTTGCGTACCTATCATCGTTATAACTAAGAGTGAAAGCCGACTGCACAGTTTGCCCCAACTTGAGCAAACTGCTTGATCGTGTTCCGAATCTGCTGGCGGCATCATTCCGCTCCAGGCCGATGAGCTGATTCGCAAGCCAAGCGATGGAATTCGATTTTCTGCTCGTGACCGAATGCTTGGGTGTGAAGTGATAATTGATAGGGCCAAAGTTATTCATGGGCAAGCCCTTCTCGTTTTCGGGTCCAAAGTCTACGGCCGGTGTCATAAAAAAGTAGTAGTAATCTGGGATTTCGGAGCTGCGCTCGTTAGATCGAAAAGTACACTCCCGATCGCCTCATCGCGGACTCGGAAATCGTACTCCGCAGCAGGCCTTCTTGGCTTTTGTAGTTCTAACTAAAAACGCGGCCCTTTCGGTCTGTGTTAGCAGGGAGCACTACATATGGACAGTCATCGACGGGCAAACTTGCCGTCGAGACTCGCGTTGCAACGACCCCTCGATGCGCATAGTATTTAATTATTATTGAGAATCCGGCAGGCGCCCAACGAGAACTTCATGTCCAAACACAAGATACCAATCAACATTGGCAGGACTCTGGGGCGCGAGCGCATTCGGCTGGTAACACAGCTCGGTTTCGCATCGTCGATGAGCGGTCTAGGTCTAGGGCTGTCAGTGCTTCTTGGAGACGGGGCAGGCGTTGGGATCTTTCCGTTCCTGTTCCCGGTTTGTGTAGTAAGCGCATGGATTGGGGGCATGGCTGGAGGGTCTCTCGCGACCCTCATTTTGGCGTTCGGAGCCGCCTATTACCACCTACCACCGGCGGGCCTGGCGATAGCCGATGGCGCCCATGTGCTTGCGTTGGGCAGCTTCATTTTGACAGGGCTGCTGATCGCTTGGCTAGTTGGCGCGCTCCAGCAGAGCCGAGATCTGTTGAATTGCACACTCATCAGCATCGGCGACGCTGTGATAACAACCGACCGCAGAAACCGTGTCCAACGCATGAATCCCGTTGCCGAAGCTCTGACTGGCGAGCGGAAGGAAGAAGCGTTGGGCAGACCATTGGGCGAGGTGTTGAGATCCCTCATTCCCTCGACTGGCGGGAATTTGGAGACAATCGGGGCTGCGGCGATGAGGGAAAAACGCACCCAATCTCTTCCGGAAGACGCTGTCTTGGTAGCAAAATCTGGCAATTTGTTCCCGCTCGACGACTCCGTGGCGCCGATTCGGTTGCGCACGGGAGATGTCGTTGGTGCCGTTATTGTCTTCCGCGACGCGACGAAGCGCAGACGTGCCGAAGCCGCACGGATTGAAGCCGAAACAAGGTACCGGGAGATATTTGAAAACGCCGTCGTGGGTATGTTCCAGAGTACGCCTGATGGGCGTTACCTGAGGGTGAATCAGGCCATGGCAGTGATGCATGGCTACCCATCTCCTCAAGCGATGGTCGAAGCAACAACGGACATTGCCCATCAAGAGTACGAATATCCGGCGCAGCGTGATGAGTTTATGCATCTCCTCGAACAAAAGAAGGTAGTGAACGCCTTTCCTTTGGAAGTATCGCGGCGGGACGGCACCCGGCTTTCGACAATCGTCCATGCTCGCCTAGTCACCGATGCTGAGGGCAAAGTCCAGTATTATGAGGGCACGCAAGAAGACATAACTGCTCGAAAGCGCCTCCAGGCGCAATTTGAGCACGCACAAAAGATGGAGGCAGTGGGTCGCCTGGCCGGCGGTGTAGCGCATGACTTCAATAACATTCTTAATGTCATCTACGGCTACAGTGACCTTGCAATGGAGAAGGTCGATACAAACAATCCTGTCTTGCGTGACATCACAAAAATCAAAGAAGCTGCCGGACGTGCGACTCGTTTGACGAAGCAACTTCTCGCTTTCAGCAGGCAGCAAGACGTTCAGCCCGCAGTTCTGGATCTGAATAAGCTCATAACGGGTTGGTCCCAGATGCTCGAGCGCTTGGTAGGCGAAGACATCAATGTTTTCTTTCAACCCGGCGATCACCTGGGCCTCGTCCTGGCGGACCACGGCCAGATTGAACAGATTTTGATGAATCTGGCGGTAAATGCACGGGACGCAATGCCTGTGGGCGGCAGCATCAAGATCGCAACAGGAAACGTCAACCTTGACAAAGGGTATGCGAAGCAGCATCCGCCTCTTGTGCCTGGTCCTTATGTCATGCTGTCTTTCTCCGACACAGGTCATGGCATCGACAAACAATTGTTGCCGAGGATTTTCGAACCTTTCTTCACAACCAAAGAGTCCGGCAAAGGCACGGGCCTCGGTCTTGCGACGGTATATGGGATTGTGAAGCAAAGCAGCGGCAACATCTGGGTTTACAGTGAACCCGGCATAGGTACGACCTTCAAGATCTACTTTCCCAGGGTTGATTTAAAGGAGGCGCTGACAGCGCCTGTGCCCAAAACCGCATCCAAGGGCGGAAGCGAGACCATCCTGCTCGTGGAAGATGACGTTGATATTCGTGAACTTGTGGCGGCTATGTTGAAGGCGGCTGGCTACAACGTTCTGAAAGCGGAGAGTACTACGGCCGCACTTAAGACGGCTCGCACCATTACTGCGAACATCGACCTCCTTCTGACCGACATCATTATGCCCGAAATGAGCGGCGTTGAGTTGTGCGACCGAATGCGCGCATCGCGACCTGAAATCAAGTGGTTGTACATGACAGGATACGCGGGGAGTGAGCTTGGGCGTCGTGGGCTATTGGAGTCAGACGCAGTGATTCTCGAAAAGCCTTTTCACGAAAACGAACTGCTGGCCAGCGTTAGAGCAGCACTGGATCGCAAAGATTGGGGAACGACTTCTCCGTAAGTCTGGGCACGCAAAAGAAGTGCTTCCAGGCAGTCAGAGACCTCGTTGGTCCTATGCGCCCTGCTAAACCGCGATTCCGCCTTTGCGAAATTGGAGATACAAGAATTTATCAGCAATTCGAATTATTTCCGATTACAAACTATGGAAAAGGATGACATTAAATTGCCCAAGGAAATTGGAACTTATTAGGATGTGGTCCTGATGAGCCGGTTCCAGTTCGGGCGCAACCGAGTGGTTGCGAGCAGAGATTTAGCCCGCTTAACTTACTTCGGCCACAAAGTCCCGTCGTCTCAGCGGGACTCGTTTGAAATCTTTAGCACAATTCTTACAGGCTCATGACGTCGTACAAGAGAAAAGGCCGGATGGAACTTCCGGCCTTCTCTAAGTACTGATTCAATTGGTTGCGGGGGTCAGATTTGAACTGACGACCTTCGGGTTATGAGAACATACAAAAATACACTGCCCGTTGATTCTGTGCGACTTAGCCGGTGTTTTAAGGTCAGGAGTTCTTTCCCAAATCTTTCCCAAACCGAAGAGGGTCATCGAAAACCTGGCAGTCCCGCAGCCGTTTTCGCACAGAACGCGCAATTGGAGTTTCCGTTTAGAAAACGGCGTTTCAAAGTCTCACGTAAACTGTTGACGAGCCCGATAACCTGTCAACCTGCGGGGAGTGCAGGACCCACGTCGATATGCGAGGGCGAAAGTCGCTCACCGAGACTTCGCGAGCCTGCTTCCAAGGCTCCCAATCAACTGCAATGGTCTTGATTGCTTGCGGGCGCATTGATTGCCCCACTCTCCTCTCAGCCACAAGACGGTAGATGATTTCGCAGCTGAGAATTCCTCAGAGCTCTGGATGTTCTCATACCATCGACAAAATACTGCGCTGGGTTTACACCAACTGCACGTCCGAGCCGCTCAGGCTTTGCCGGGTTACCGACGGCGGGTGCCACCCATAAGAAGCGAAGGATCAAATGGAACAGGTTTGGCGGTAATATGCGATTTCGCGTTGGCGATGGTCTTTGTGAGTAGGATGGCGCCGCTATCCTTGTCGGTAGCTTTGACAATACTGTAGGGGACTACGTTTGAGGAGAGCCATGCATCGCCTGAGCCATCCTTGGCGCGCCAATGCTCGCATTGAAATGTGCCAGCCGGTACTGTGACAGACTCGACTCCGACGCGTACAGCGGTGTTGCGGTAGTCGGATTCGGATTGTGATTCCGAGTTGGCACGAGCCGTCGGGGCCCGGCCGGAAGACATCTCCATTGGCGGGTTTTCGGCAAGCTGGATAATCCATCTGCCGCCACGAAGCTTGCCTCCACTGAGGGTCGTCAACCTCTTCGAAACGATTTGGCCGAACTCGCTATTGTTCACCCCTGTTTCCAGCCAATAGGCGGTCTGGCCCTCAAGGGATTCTTTGCCGACAACGGCGAGAGTGACGTGTATCTTCGAGCTGTTGTGCGTAGTGATGTCGTACTCGGAGCCCTGCCCCACTTGCGGATTCCAGACAACACCGCGGACGTCAACAGTCGGGTCTGCGAGTTTGCTGAATGGACCTTGGGCCAGCAGAGCCGTTGTAGTAAGTAGAGCTGCACCGAGAAGAATTGTGATTCTCATTTTGCCTCCTTAAATGTACCGATAAAGATCAGAGCTTCACCAGAAACTGCTGTGCCAGGGTCTTTTCGTCCCGCTTTCTTCCTTCACGAGTGTCCATTATTTTGCTAGAGCTACTTCGACTCGGCGGTTAAGCGCTCGGCCTGCGGAGGTCGCGTTATCCGCCACTGGCCGGCTGGAACCGAAACCTTGGGGTACAAGTTGACTGACGTTCGCGCCATGATCTTTCAACCAGGCGATTACAGCCGCGGCTCGCTGTTCCGAGAGCGGCTGATTTCGCGCATCGTTTCCCTGATTATCGGTGTGACCGGCAATCAACCAGCGAGACGAGGACTGGTTCTGAACAAGGCCGAGCACCGCATTCAGCGCCGGCAAGCTATCGCCTCTAAGTCTGGCCGAGTCGGTATCAAAGTGGATGCCGTAGACTGTTGCAGAGCCAGTTTGCGCTATGGAGCGTTCCAAGGCGGCGGTGTTTTCCTGATGCTTGTGCAAGAGAATTTCGGCTCGTCCTGTTTCGCCCGTGGGGAGGTCCACCGGCGTGGAATTCTGGTCGTAATTCGATGACGTGGCGGTCGCGACTACGAGGCCCGCGGGCAATCCTTTGAGTTCGCATCTTCCCGAGTCGTCGGTGCTAGCCGATTGAAGGGCAGCGGTGACCATTGCGCCGGATATCGGTTTTCTGGTGTCCGCGTCCAGTACGAACGCCAACAGCGAGACCTCATACTTAAATTTGCGCGGATTCACGAGAATCCGCACGAAATCTACTGCGTACCCGTCTCTTACGCGAGTGTTGGGGTCGTCGATCAGCAGTTGCACGTTGCCAGAGCGCAGCAAAGGCCAATATTCGGGCAGCAGGCGCAGGGTCACGAGCTTGCCGATGGGTCCCGTCTGGTCGAGAGCGTTGATGGCTTGTTCGAAGCTGGGAATGCGTGTGCCGTTCAGACTGACTTGAAAGTGTGAGTGAAAGTGAGGTACCTGAAAATCGTCGGCAAATATTTGAAAGAGTACTGCATCGATTTTCGGAGGTAAGGCGCCAATCGCTAGCGTAATCGGCCGTGGCATCGACTCTTGCCGCTCCTTGCAGGAGGGGCCAGCGAGCGCGCAGTCACTAAGGATGCCGCTGTAGCCGTCGCTGCCCAGCCGGTTGTAAGCGACGACGTCGCGTAGTTCTTCCGAAGGATCCACGGAAGAGCCGAGCAAGATGCGATCGGTTCCTTCGGGTTCATCCTTCGCAGCTTTCCAGGGATGAGGGTGGACAGGCGTGGATTTGCCTGAAAATGGATCGAAGCCGGAAGGCCAGCCGAACCCAAGATTATTGATATCGCCGGTTCGGACGACCAGGTCGGCCTCGGGGCTGTTCTCAGTGCGCTCGTACTTAAGCAGCCAATCGCGATCGAGATCTCCGCTTGCGGAAACCGGGGAGATTGAACCCGGCAGTGTCGCTTCCGAAGAGGAACCAGCCTTTTCGCCGGCCTCCGGCAAACTGGAGGGCGCATTCGCCGAAGTTGCCGAGGGAGCTTGGACAGGACTTGGAACCGTAGGCTTTTCGGCCGTTCGTGCAGTTGCTATAGAGGCCGCGGCACCGTCGGCACTCTTGGTGCGACAGCTAGCAGACGCGAGCGCAACGAGAACCATGAGTATGACGAGCAAAGCCATTGGCTTGCTCGCATGCGGGCGGCTCGCTCCGACTGAATTGTGAAGCTCGGGAATCATTTGCGAATGATTGCCTCTTCGTAGTGATCGTGCTCGACGCGTCCATCGTTCAAATGCATTTCCACATCAAGCGCAAATTTGACCGGACACCCTTGTGCAGTAACCCATACCGTTCCTTTTTCAGATCCGCCCGAGCCGAGAGTGGCACGGTAGAGTCCAGCTTCTACGGGTCCCGACCGTGTCGTATCGACGGAGTAGCGGATCGTGTCAAAGCCGTTCGCCATTTCCGTGCCCTCGCGCACGTTCGATTCCGCATTGCGAACCAGTGCAAAGGTGCTGGACATTCCTGAGATTGCGCTGAGATTCATCCACGCACCGTGCCAGGAGTCCGTATCGGAGCGAACGCCGTGAATCGGGCGAACGCCCTCGGGAGCTGTGCGTGTGCCGTCGATGGTGCTAGGCGTGACATCCGCCTCCCAGGCGACTTCGTTGTGCTTGTAGGTGTAGTGGAACGAGTCGGACGGGTTCTGTAGGCGCTCATAAACACAATTGAGGTCCCAAGCAGCGTTTGCGGCGCTCGCAGCAGTCGCAGGCGGCTGGGATTGCACCGCAGCTTTTCGATCGTCCTTAGTGGACGAAGGCCCGAGTTTGCACCCCGTTGCTCCGAGCATCAGCACGATGGAGATGGCTCCGGCTAGCGCTTGTCCGTAGCGTTTCTGGAATCCCATAGTATTCTCCCGCGCCACGCTCAAAGTTGGATTAACTGCCGCCGCCACAAATCTTCACGTCGGGTTGCCGTCGAACGAGGTTCTTCTCGAAAACGTCCTTTGGCTGGAAATTTGTATTGTTGCCGAGCCACTCCGCGTCTATTCCCACTTGCCCCTTGGCTGTCATCGTAAATTGCTGACAGGGCACGAGGCTTTGCATTCCGGAGTGGGCGGCGGTCGTAGAAATCACGACCTGGAAATAAGCAGCGCCTTCGACGGAAAGCGGATTCCCCATCTTCTTATTGACCCATTGGCCCACGATCGTGTGTTTCAACAAGACGTCGGAGAGGGACTCGACCAGGGTGCTCGGCAGCGGAATCTTAGCCATTTCGAACAACTCTTCGCTGCCCATACGGAGTTCGATCCGCGGAACGGCCATCGCAATTACGAGTCCGAAAGATGCCACGGGAGAGAAAGCAAAATTTTGGGCAATGTCCGCATCGCCTTCACCTTGTCCTTCCACTTGAGACTCGGCGCCGTCGAGCTGGATCCCTTCATCGCTCGCGAACTTTACGTGGAACGTGCCGCGGGCGACTTCTTCTTTTGTCGTAAAGGCTGGGTGAAACAGCATCGCCTCGCTGATCTGGAGTGACATCGGCAGGTCCGTGAACTCAACCAGCGGAATGGATACTTTTCCGGGCAGCTTGAAGCGAACTTCGTTCATCGGCGTTTTGTTTTCGGAGGTCTTAATCGTCCAGTCGAAATCGACATCGCCGCGGAGGTCCAGATCCCGGAATTGAACGCGGACTGGTCCCTTTTCGGCGGCAACCATGCCAAATTGCTGGATGAAATTGCTGATGGTGCCTTTGGCGCTGAGTTCGACATTGAGGCCATTTGCCTCGCGCGTCAGATGTACATTGAGGTGCATGTTCCGATCATCGCCGCCGGGTGCATTGAACCGGTAGTGGACTTTCCATGTAGCGAAATCGCTGTCGCTGAACTCAACTTCTCCTTGGAACGAAGTTTGCGTTACATCGGCGTGGACGATCGGCTGGACCAAGGCCTGTAGTTGATGCGAGAACTCTGAACGTGCAAATAAGGAAGCGGGCGCGGGTGTCATTTGCGCTGACGTCTGTCGAAGGATTTCACCGAAATTGACGGGTGCCTTCCATTGGACGTTGGCGTTCGTTAGCGCTTCGCGCAATGACGCCCTTTCGGTGCCCACGATGAGATTCTTGGTGTTCGGGTCGACGGCGTACGCATCGACCTTGCGCAGATCCAGCCCCTGGAACAGTACGCAGTGACCGGGTACCAACTTCGCGCGAAGCTCCAGAGAATCCTCGAACAAGAAGATGCGGTGATCGTCGCTGATTCCACGAAGCGTTCGCGCGACGGTGGCCATGTCCACGATCGCCGTCTTGTCTGAGTACTCCACGTGGAATGCACTGCCTGGCAGGTTCAAGACACGGAGAGCTGGCCCATTGTGAATGCCTGGACCAGTTGGGAGTGGTTTGCCGGCGGCTTGTGCCTGTGTTGGGGCCCCCACGCCGCCGCGATCGCGTTTGCATCCGCACAACACGATTGCGAAGAAGGGCAGCGCGGCAATCGAGCACAGCACGATTCGCTTGCTGAAGCTTGTTGGCCAGCGCTGCAATGCAGAGCCGTTCATTGTGCTATCGCAATCTGGAATGACCACACGGCGCCAAATACGAATCCGTCGCCCTGTCCGCGTGCCACGTCGGCCCCGGAGAATTTCTTCGTTTTGGAAACGGGCCGAAGCACGACGCCGTACTCGCCGGGCAACAACGGCGAACCGGGCGTCAGCTTGTATTCGCCGGATTTGAGTTTCTGCGCTGCGGCGGGAACGCGCTCTTCGAGGAAGGAGGAATAGATTTCCCAGTCGGCTGCAGGACTGGCCTTGGCATCTTCCTTTCCTTGCGTTGCGCCCACGATGCGGCACGTGTTTTGTGCGGGTGTGAGCTTCACTATGGCCGGTTCGTACTCATCCGGGTTTATGCCTGGAGCGCCTGCGAAATTCACGGCAAACGTAGGCAAATAATTTTGAAAGACGCTTCCCGAGGACGGGTTGGGCACGCCCCAAACGTAGGTAACGGCCGGCTTGCGGTGCGCCATTACGTTCGAAAACAGGCCGCCCGCCTGTTGTACCGTGGCACCGCCCACAGGCGACGCAACCTTACTGGCGACGCCGTAGGTTGCGGTGCCGATGCCGCCTTGCAGTGCCTGAGTGACGACGGAATCTGAGGCAAGGCTGGACATAGAGGTAGGCTTGGCCTTGGTTTGCGCGAGCTGTGACTTTTCCAATGTCAATGGTTGCGAGGAGCTCCCTTGAAGAACGGCGACGGTAGGCATTCGCCAAGCAGTGCCTGAATTTGCTCGCTGCCCGTCGGCGGCTGTTGGTGCGGGACCTGGCGCAGAAGAAGCGCCGGCAGGCTGTGCTGGCGGAGTTGCCGCCGCTTTCATTGCAGCCAACATCGCCTCCTGCTCTTTCCCGGTGACTCCTGCTTTTTTCAGAGCGATTAGCGCCGCTGGAGAGACGTCGTAATTCGGAGCATTCAGTTGAATCGCGGAGATGACGACGGACTCCGCGAGCCCACCTTTCACCATGTTTATGACATCGGTGTTGGTCAGCGCTTTCTGCTGCGCCAAGGAAACTCTCACGACGCACATCAGGGACACGAATCCGAATATCGCGATGCATTTCCGTTTCAAGGTTTTCTCTCCCTTCGCTCTCGTGGATTTGTATCCGCACGTGCACAGCCAAAGAGCGCACTGCGCTCTTGAACGCCGATGGCTGGTCATTTCTTGCTGATTGCAATCTCGAAGTGATGCTTGTCAACATTGCCGTTGTTCTGCTGTGTTACCTCGTCCAGAATCAATTTCACCGGACAACCCCCGGCGCCAACCCACACAGTTCCTTTGTCGTAACTGACCGCACCAAACATTGTCCGGAAGGTCCGCGCATCTGACGCATTCCCGCTCGTCGTATCGATCGAATACTGCGTCGTGTTGTAGCCATTCATGGGCTCATCGCTAGTCCGCCTTAACGCGGAAGTGTTTTCGATAAATGCTACTCTCGCCGTCATCACGGTCAGGCCTGAACCGGTGAGGTCCATCATCGCGCTGTCCCAGCTGCCTTCCTTAGAGCGCTCACCGTGAAACTTGTGCGAGCCGGAATTGTCTTGAATCGTGATGTCCATCGTTTGCGTGGTGATGTCCGCTTCCTTGTCCACCGCGTTCTGTCCGTCCGACGATTTAAAAGAATAGTGGTAAGACTCCGTTGGATTTTCGAGGTGGCTGGCCAGACAGTTGAAGTCCACCTTCTGGCCGGTGTCACGTTTGCTTGCTGCAGATTGCTCCTTCGCGTCGGCTGATTTGGTGCTGGAACTGCATCCGGACCCGAAATAAAGAATCGCTGCGACGAATAACGCTTTCGTTTGAACGGCGAATGCTTGTGTTGCAAATCGCCCTGTTTGGGTCCTTAGCATTGAATGGCTCCCTGTGTTTGCGTTTGCATCGTTTTAGTTCACTCCGGCCTGCCAAGGGTCGAGCTTGTCACCGACAGGCCCGATCACGGAGATGGCAAGGCCGTAGTAAGCGAAGATGAATTTCCCACCGTCGTCGCACTCCTCCGGCTGGACTCCGACGAGCATGGAACTGCCTTGCATGCTGGCGCTCACAACGGTGTCGTAGAACTTGCAAGTACCACCGGAATCGACAGTCACACCATTACCGCTGCTCAAGGTCGCGCTGGAGGGGACGAACGTCTGGACGTTCGGGTCTACCACGAAGCCGGAATGGAGCTTGCTGAAATCGACGACGTCAGTGAAGGACAATCTCTGTTGCGGATAGCCATCGCCGGCATTGCTGGTCCACAGCGCCGTATTCATGTAAAAAAGAATGCTCGCAGAAAGCGATGTCGGCGGCATTTTTGCTAATTGCACGTTCTGCAGACTCGCTGGACTTACAAACTTGTCGATCGCTAGATACGCGGTCGGCAGCTTCACCAAGGAATTCGGAATCCGGGCGAGAGTGCGCGATGCACGCCGCGCCACCAAATGGTTCCCCGGCAGCTGCACGCTCAGGCCGTTCGCGTTGGTCACGACGAGCGTGATGCTGTCTAAGTCGTATTCGTTCTGGAATGTAGGGTTGACGGTGACGACGATGAGGTTGTCACTCCAGCTGTCGACGCCGAGCTTGACCGGGCTGGGATTGTTCTGAAATGCCCCGACCAAATGAACATCACCCTGTCCTCGCGCCGCGCCAAAATTGCAGCCAAGAATCGTGTACTGATTGCTCGGCCTGTTCGAATCGTTCCCGGGATCCGGCGTGAAATAGATATTTTTTGGAGATCTGCCGCTGACGGTCTCAACCACAGGCGTTGTGGCGTTGAATTTGCACGCGCTAATCGGGGCGGGGGCATGCGTCATCGCTGCCATGGAAATCGGCTTACCTAACGAGGTTCCTCCGTTCGTGCCCGGGGGTGTATTGCCACCGGCTCCGGGCGTTGCTCCTCCCGGGTTGCCACCTGTACTTCCCGGAGTCGTGCCGCCTGCTGGATTCGGAGGAGTGGATCCAGCCGGATCACCCGATGAACCGTCCGTTGCGCCCATGGTCTTCCCAGGGCCGACTTGGCCGACACTGTTGCCTCGCGAGAGCAGCATCGGCCGGTGAGTGGTCTGCACCTTACCGGGACCGTTTACAGAGGAGGGCGCTCCGCTCTTCAGCGCGGACGGCGCAAACTGAGCCTTTTCCACATGGGCTTGGCTGCTCTGCTGCTGCAGCGCTTGTAGTACGTTCGGCTCGAGCGCGGGGCGCGCTCCGCTCAATTTGATCACTGGCCCCGTGGCGAGTTTGGTGCGGGAAAGCAGTTGCTGAACATGCGCATTTGGCGGCAAAGGCTGGGGGTTTAGCCCGTCGGCACTCGTGGTTCCCCGTGTGGGCGCGCTTGCGCCAAGGAGTGCACCGCCAGTGCCTTGCTTAACGCTGCCGTCGCCCATCATCGCGTTCAGGACGTTATTGCTGGCGCCGGCCTTGTGCAGATCGATGAGCGCATTCGGCGAAACATCAAACGCAGCGCTTCCAGACTGAACCGCAGCGCGGATCTCACGAACGATGTCGGATTCGCTCCGGCGTTCCTGCAACATGCGAACCACGTCAGAGTTCGTCATACGGCTTATCTGGCCTTCCCGTGCAGCAGCAGGTGGATTCCTAACAGTCTGCGCCGCAGAGATTCGTCCGCTAGCTGCCGCGGTCAGTAAAACGAGCGCAACACTTGCGATCTGCATCCATTTGTTGTTCATAATAGCTCCTCACGTACCGACGAATTATTGCCTCTACTGCAATCCTTGCTGAACACGTTGAACACACTGCTGGTCAGGCTTTCCGGTAAGCGGATCCGTGCAGCGCGGCCCGTACGCCACGACAACCAGCTGGTAGTACGAACCCGTATGGTTTTGCTTGTTGGCCAGGGGCATTGCTGCATCAAAGCTGGAGCAAGAGGCGTCCGCCAGATAAACGCGCAAGCTGTTGCCATCCCATTGCGTACGCCAGTTTCCGAAGCGCTCGTACGACGTGGTGATATACGGCTGGAATTTGTCACTGCAGGTGATGTCAAAAGTTCTTAGCTGAGCCGATTTCGCAATCCAGCCCGGCGCCAGTCCGCTGAAATCGTAGGAGTCGTATTGCTGATTCGGGGCTTGTCTACCGGGGTCGAACTTTTCGCCATCAACAAATCGGGAAACATACGCAGAGGGGCCCGCCGCTTTTCCATCAATAATTGCGGGCGAGGAGTATTCGGGACCGAACGATTTGTTGTCTTGGCTCCAGGTCACCAGGTGCGCCCAGCGAGAGGGAATCAACTGCAGCGGGGCGGTGGCGCGGACAGCATGAAACTTGAACCCGCCCTTGCTGGCCTGCGTTCCGTCCGCGCGCTGAATGACCAGCGTAACGTTGTCTTGATCGAGTACGCCGCTAACTTTTGGATCGAGGCTGAGCTTGATCCAGTTGTCATGCCACTCCAGGATCTGAAAATCCTCACGGAAGGTCCCACCTTTGTCGAGATACGCCTTGCCGTCCGGACCGGGATTGCCGAACGAGCAGCCGGAAATTGTATAAAGGTCATAGGCCGTGATGGGCGTAAAGATCGCTGGAGCCGGTGAGCCAGCGACAGTGAGTATTCGCATCGTTGGATTCGTCGAACAAGTGAGTGCCGTGTTCCCCGAGCCGCTTACCGGGATTGCGGCAAGTTTGGAGGTTGTTGACCCGGCGATCGGCGGGTTCACCGTCCCACCTCCTGCCGCACTCATTGAGCCAGAGCCTCCGCGATTTGGTGCAGCGGGAGACGAGCCCCCGGCCGCGCTCGATCTACCTGACGTCTTGGAAGGCGATTGCGCCGGCGACCTGTCCGCAGCGGTATTACCCTTCAAAAGAGCCCCGCCGCCTGAGGCCATGGGTTGGGACGATGCTCCCGGTAACAGGCCTGTAGGGTGGAGGCCCGACTTCATTTGATTAATTACTTCGGCGTCTACCGTCTGTTTTTGTTTCTGCAAAGCGGCGATGAGCGAGCTCTCCGATTCGGTTAAGTGGAGGTTTTGGGTTTCGGTAGTCTGACTCGGAGAGGCGAAGTTGGGCCCAACAAAAAGTTTCGCGTCCTTCCTTGATCCTCTTTCAGAAGCGGACCGCGTCTGCTGCGAGTCTTCGAGCCGCGCCGAGGAATTCGTTGCCGCAACGTTTTGCTGCGCAAGGGCCGCTCTGGCCGCCAAAAACGAAAGAAGAACGAGCACTGTTTCGCGAATCATTGCACAGCTCCTCTGCTGTACGGGCAGAGTGCGCGAGCTTGGCCCTCAGGTCAAAGGAACTGCAGCTTAAATAGGCCTGACTTGGTAAGATTTTGGAAACACCGGCTTTACAGCCGCAAATGAACCGCGGAGGGCTATCTTCCAGATTTTTTGCCTGGCACGGGTTGGCTCAAGCGCGCGATAATTTCTTCACTCTGACGAGCTGCCAACTCCAAACTGTGTCCCCGCGACTCGGCTACGAGCATATTCAGCTGGGAGCGAGCCTGTGCCAAGTCGGTCCGTGCCTCAAGCTCAGCCAGAGCCTGACGGGCTTGGAGCTCGACTTGGTAGTAGCCCAGTCGTCGAGCAGTTGCTAAAGCGGAGCTCAATTCCCGTCGCGCCTCGGCTACTACCTTCGGCGTTCCCGGTGCGTTGGCTGAGGTAACCCGTGCGTGCTGAATCGCGAGGGGAAGCTTTATCGCAGGATCGGAGGTCGAACCCGCAAACTTGGCGGCGTGGTTGATCGCCGCGTCAGCTTCGGGGACTTTGCCAGCGGCCAGATCTGCGCGGCTGAGAGTGAGATAGGCTCCGGCCGACGCTGGATCAGATTTCTCTTTCTCGAGCTCGGGAAGAATCGGTGTGATCAGGGCTTCGACTCTCTCCGAGTGGCCTTCTGAGAGAAGCAGCTCTGCGAGGGCCAACTGAGTTTCAGCGACCAGATCTGACTCTCCAAGCTTCTCCCGTAACGCAAGCGTCTCCTCGAATTCCCTCCGCGCACCGGCAAGATCGGCTGTTGCTTCCAACGCTTGCGCATGGCTCATCATCGCGGCGGTTCGTTCTCGGTAATGGCTCGCACCCAGGGGGAGCTCGGCGAGGGCGCGTTTGGCGCTTTCGAGCGATTCGTTTGGTAGTCCCTGGGTCAATTGCAGATCGGCCATACGAGTAAGGAAATAGCCTACGTTCGAAGCATCCAGGGAGGCGCCGCGTTCGAGTCCTTGCTGATAGAGCCGTCCCGCGCGCGGCAGGTTGCCGCGGAGGTATTGCACGTCCGCCAGGTTCGCCAGCGCGGCCAGTTCGTTTGGTTCGTCGCCAGCCTGCTGAAAATCCGCCAGAGCCTCCTGGAACATTTGCTCGGCACGTTCGAGTTGGCCTTCATTGAGATAAACGAGCGCCATATTGTTGAGCACCGCGCCGGTTTTCTCCTGTTCACCCAATTTTCGGAGCATCAGCAGCGCGCGCTGATAGGTCTGCAATGCCTGCTGCTGATGACCCTGTCCCCCCTGCAGATCGCCAATTAGGCGCAATGAATCGGCTGCGCCCAAACTATTTCCCGCACCTAAAAATGCGTTATAGGCATCCTCACAAACAGGCGCTGCCTCGTTTTGGTGTGCGCGATAAATCATGATTATGCACTGCTGTTTTCGGGCTTGCGCAGCTATCAGCTTCTTGTCCTGGACAAGCGCTTTGGTGATCGCCTTCCGCACAAGCTCCAGGGCAGCCGACTCTTCGTGAGTGAGGCCAGCTTCGGCCAGATCGATGCGTGCGTCATCCGAAGCGGCTGTGGGCAACTTTCTTAGCCGTTGCAAAGTGGCGCGCGCTTCGCTTTCGTGGGCGCCTGCCGCTTGTGTGGCCGCCAACTGCAGGCCGTACTCAAGATCGTCTGGGAACAACTGGAACAATACCGAGTAGGCCGAAGCTGCCTTATCATGATTGCCGGTTGCCTCCTGATAGTCGCCTCCAATGAGCAACTTTTCTGCTCGTGCCAACTCGCGGGACAAATCCAAAGCTTTCGTGATTTCCTGCCGCCGATTTTGTTCATAACCTAACACCGACCAGGCTCGGGCCAGCATGACGTGTGCCAAGGGAAACTTCGGATCCGCCAGCGTCGCCTGCTCGAGAAGGTTCTTTGCAGCCAGGGCGTCGAACTGTCGAAGTCTCTCCAAACCCAGTGCATAGAAACGTGCTGCGTCTGTATCGGCGGGAAGAGATGCCAACACTCCTGCCTGGTCGGATCCGGCGAGTCCCGGCACACCAAGCCTTTCACGCAGTCGTCCCCCGACCTTGGAAATCAGCCGGAACAGATCTTGGGTTGCCCCCACCTCTGCGATTTCCGCAAGGATCTCCCCGTGCATGGAATCCTGCAGCCGGACGTCTAAACGTATTTGCCGTTGTTCCGTCGTCCCGGTGGTCGTGAATGCGCCCAAAATGAGGTAGTCGCTATTCAGCGCGGCGCCGATCTTTGACGTCGTATCCTGATTTAAAGTGTCGTTCTGCGACCACGGCTCGCTGATCCACAAATTGACTACGTCTTGCCCCGGCACCAACCGCAGTTTTTCGCCGCCCGCCAATTCCGTTCCCAACATCTCCGTTAACCCAGTGGATAGCCATGCGTCGCTGGCTTTTCCAGAGACATTGTGGAACCCAAGCACTGCGATCGACTTGCGGACAGCGATCGGAGCGGCTTGCGCCGTGCGCGACAAGCCGTGCCCGCTCAAAGATGATGGCAGATGGCCCCGCACCAGCCAGCCTGCAATCCCCAAAATAAGAATGGTCACAACGACGAGAGAAACAAAGAGCGCACGCATCGACGAGCTTCGCTCTTCTATCTGCACGACTCTTGTCTGCTGGCTTTGATCTGAGCTTCGTGCTGCGTTGTGGTCTGCTGTTTCGCTTACTCCACTGCTGGGCAGACCGGGGCTTCCAACGACAGAGCGCGAATTCTGAACATCGTCGCGGCCTGCAGCAGCCACTATCGGAGCGATGAACCGGTAACCGCGGCGCGGCACCGTCTCAACAAATCGAGGATTGTCGGCGTCGTCATCGAGCGCGGCCCGCAGCTTCTTCAAGATCACATTGAGACTGCCGTCGAAATCGACGTGAGTGCCGTCGGGCCAAAGGTTTTGCCGAAGCATCTCGCGGCTGACAAGATCTCCCCGTGCTTGCAGCAGAAGGATCAGGACCCGAAACGGCTGCTCCTGGATTTTGACTCGCATTCCATTGCGCGAGAGGGTGTTGTTCGTTAAATCTGCTTCGAATTGCCCGAAGCCAAACATACGCGCTGAGGAAAATTGCGGTTGCATACCCCGAGAGATGCACGCGATATTAGCACGTCAAATGTAGTCCAGCTGATGATTTTGCAGGAAAAAGGGCCGGAATCCTGGATTCCGGCCTTGTCGATCACGAAATGGTTGCGGGGGGCAGATTTGAACTGACGACCTTCGGGTTATGCGACCTGACTCAGCTTTCGCTGAGAGTCGGACTGTACCTTCACCCCGTGTAACGGGATGCTCGATTCCTAACACCTACTTAAGCTGACGCACTGCCTCCGCCATCAAGAGTTTAGCGAAATGATCCTGCTTCTGCTGTTCCAACGCCGTGTCCTCCTCCATGGTTGGCTTCACTGCGGGTTTAGCCCTTGGTTTGCGAAGATCCCTTTCGAAGCGTGCTGCGATATCAGATTTTAGCTGCTCAAGGTAGCCCGATTTCATGGTCTCCCCCTAAGTAAAATCGGCGCCTTAATCTTTGCATATAGACATTTGCAGCATCGATTTTCCAAACGGACGGATGTGCCCAATCCGGTACCGGACTTTAGTCCAGCTCTTCGGCGTATCTTCATTGTGGGGTGCGCGACGCCAAGCGCAGCCCATCGCGCGTTGTGCTCTCGCTCAAGGTAAGACTGTGTCTGCAGGCCTGAATTCTCCGCGGTGTTCCATAACGGCCAAACGGACGGGTCCTTCTGGTACCCTCGCTCCCCGTTCTAATTCCGCTCCTAAGAACAGTTTACAGCGTCGTGCGATTCCGCAATCCTTGCACCAATGCGTGGGGGCCTTTGCGCGCATCCAGCTACGTGTAAGTGCTCCATAACACAAGGGGTGAATACGATGCGTTTGCATTCACTTCGCACTGCGGTCTTGTGCGGTTTGGTCGTGCTTGCGCTGATGGCCAACGGGAAAAAGCCTGTTGCCGCGGCGCCGCCAGCGTCCCCGAGCGTCGCTCTGAGCGCCTCGCCGACTTCCGTCCAAGCGGGCCAACCGGTCACGCTCAGGTGGTCGTCGACGAACGCCACGTCCATCACTTTGGAGCCCTCGGTGGGCCCCGTCGCGGCGAACGGCTCTATTACGGTGAAGCCTTCTCAATCGACCACTTATACCGTCACCGCTACGGGTCCGGCCGGCTCGGCCCGCGCCAGCGCCCAAGTCATTATCACACCCGCGCCTCCTCCGGCTGCGGTCCAGAAGCCTTCCCAAGAAGACATCTCGTCCGACCAACGGGAGATGAGGGGCCTCGACGAACAGATCCAGGAGATCAAGTCAGACTCCCTCCGCATGTCGGCAGAGCTGAGCCAGCTGGAGGAGAAACTGCTGTACCCGTCAGGGACACAGGTCGCGGTCTTCGTCGAACTTGCTAAGGGCGACACGATGCGCCTTGACGCCGTCCGGCTCCAGATCGACGGCCAACTCGTTGCGCACTACATCTACAGCGCCAAAGAACTCCAAGCCCTGCGTAAGGGCGGCGTGCAACGGATCTACGTCGGCAACGTGGCGACCGGGGATCACAAGCTGGACGTGTTTGTCGACGGCAAGCTTGAGGGCGGCGCCGACTTCAGCCGCACGGGACAGTTTACTTTCCGCAAAGAAGAGAAGCCAAAGCTGGTCGGACTGACTCTGGCCGGACCGCGTTCCGGCAACACCTCGATCACACTGGGGGATTGGTAATCGATGCGAGCGACTCGCCAACTCATCGGACTCGCCCTAGCCTTGGGACTTGCCGTCCCTCCGGCCACCGGCGGCGACTTGAGGGACCTCTATTTTGGCGAGGCGCTCTATCATGCTTACCAGGGGCAGTATTTCGATGCACTCCAACGGCTCGACACCGAGCTCGCCCAATACCACGTTTTGGACGAACCCAAGCTCGATACGCTTCACTATCACATCAACGACGCCGAATTCTCGGTCGGTGACTTCGAGCTCGACTATCGCATGCACCAGCGCGCAGGGCGCGCCATCAAGGCGGTGCTCGAAGGCGCCGTCGATGAGGCGGTACGAAACGAGGCCGCGTTCAGGCTCGCCCGCCTCCACTTCCAGAAGGGTCAGCTCGATGATGCTCTGCAGGCGCTGGCGCGGATCAAAGGTACGGTGCCCGAGGAGATCAAGGGTGACCTCGAGTTCCTGCGGGCGAACCTCTATATGGCGACAGGCCAGCCGGACGAAGCTGTTAAGGTGCTCGCGCAGCTAAAAAGCAATGAGCGCCTGGCCGGGTTTGTTGCCTACAACCTTGGCATCGCGCTGTTGCAGGACGGTCGACCACAGGAAGCGATCGAGCAACTGGACAAGGCCGGGCAGCTGCCGGCCGGTGATCCCGCCAGTCTCGCGATCCGCGACAAGTCGAACCTGGTGCTGGGCACCATGTTGTTCGAATCTGGCAATTTTCAGCGGGCCAGACAGTCACTGGACCGCGTCCATCTCGAGGGACCATTCTCGAACCAGGCTCTGCTGCGAGCAGGCTGGGCCGAGGCCTCGGCCCAGCAGTATGACCGCGCGCTCGTGCCGTGGAACATCCTTGTGGATCGTGAGCCGACGGATGCTGCGGTTCAGGAAGTCATACTTGCCGTGCCGCATGCGTACGCCAGCTTGAACCTTCACGGTCGTGCCGCGCTCCTGTACGGGCGCGCGCTCGAGCTGTTCGGCAACCAGATCGAGAGAGTCGACGCATCGATCCGCAGCATCAGGGAGGGGCAGTTTCTCAATGCGCTGATCCGCGAGGAGAGCCGGGAGGACGAAACCTGGGTCATCCACCTGCGCAACCTGCCCGATGCGCCAGAAACTTACTACCTGATGGAGTTGATGGCGTCTCACGACTTCCAAACCGCACTGCACAACTACCTCGACCTCGAGGACCTGCGGTCGAGGTTCATTGCCTGGAAGACCAGCCTCGATGCTTTCGACGATATCATCCGACTCCGCGGACAAAACTACGAGCCGCTGCTGCCGCAGGTCGACGCGCAGTTCCGAGAGCTGGATTCGCGGATGCGCCTGCGCCTCGAGCAGCGCAAACACCTCGCCGAACGCCTGCAGGCCATCCTGACCGCGCCGCGGCCGGATTATCTGGCGACTGCGGAGGAGCAGATCGCCAGCGAGCGTATCGCACTCATCGAGAAGCGGATCGGCGACTCTAAGGACCCCGAATCGCTTGCGCTCCGGCAACGCGCGGCCCACCTGGGCGGCGCGCTCACTTGGCGGTTGGAAACCGAGTACAACGACCGGCTGACCGCGGCATACGTACACCTGAACGAACTCAGTGCACCTCTCGACGCTCTCACTCGGCAGTATGACGCCTTCGTTAGGACCAGACAGGCGGCCACACACAGTTACGTCGGATACGACGTCCAGATTGCACGGCTCCGCGAGCGCGTTGACGAGGCATTGCAACGTGTCGACGTCTTGATCGCCCGGCAGGGACACATGATCGAGACCGTCGCCGTCAATCAGCTCGAGGCCCGCCGGGAACGCCTGGTTGCGCAGCAGACCGAGGCGCGGTTCGGCGTCGCCGATAGCTACGATCGAGCCGCGCGCACCCAGTCCAACTCGGGGGGACACTGATGTCTCGCCTCGCCCTTCCGATAGTGATCGCGCCGGTTTTCATAGTCGGCTGCGCCGCGCGTCCCATCAAGCCAGTGGGGACGGGCGGGACGCTGGCAACGCTGCGGAACGTGCGTCCGGACGTGCAGGACGTGAAGGTCGAACAGGGCCTCGATCAGGCCATGCAGCACTATCGGCGCTTCCTCGAGGAGGCACCAGAGACCGCGATGACTCCGGAGGCGATGCGGCGTCTCGCGGACCTGCAACTCGAAAAGCAGTTCGGGATACGCGCGGGCAATGCCAAGCCGAGGGAAATGGCCGTTCCGAAGCCCGCCCAGGTACTCGCGAGCTCGCGGGCCGGCAGTTCCAATCCGGCCGCGGCGGTTGCCGGCGCGCGTTTACAAGAATCCGATCAGGATTTCGAGCGACGCACGACCGCGGAGGCAGGAATACTAGCGGGCGGTAACGCCGGCGCTTCCCCGGAGGACGTGGTGCGCGCTGGGGCAGATCCCGAGGGTCCACTTGAGGCGATCGCTCTCTACAATCGGCTGCTCAACGAGTACCCCAGTTATAAGGACAGCGACCAGGTCCTCTATCAAATGGCGCGGGCCTACGACGAGCTCGGCCGCACTGAAGAGGCCATCGAGACAATGGAGCGCCTGATTCGCACGAATCCGCATTCCTCCCACCTCGACGAAGTGCAGTTCAGGCGGGGTGAGTACTTCTTCACGCGCAGGCGCTACCGTGACGCGGAAAGCGCTTATTCGGGCATCGTCAAACTGGGACCCTCCTCCGAGTACCATGAGCTCGCTCTCTATAAGCTCGGATGGACGCTCTACAAGCAGGAATTCTACGAGGAGGCTCTGCAAAAGTATATTGCCCTGCTCGATTACAAAGTATCGATTGGCTACGACTTCGACCGGAAGCATGATGAGGACAACGATCGCCGTGTCGCCGATACATTCCGTGTGATCAGCCTGAGCTTCAGCAACCTCGGCGGGCCGGAAACCCTGCCGGAGTACTTCACCAAGTTCGGGAATCGCTCCTATGAGGACCGCATTTACTCCAGTCTGGGTGAGCACTATCTCGGCAAGTTGCGCTACGACGATGCAGCGAAGACGTACAAAGCTTTCGTAGCGCTTTATCCATTCCACCGCGCCGCGCCGCGGTTCAGCATGCGCGTCGTTGATACGTTCACCCAGGGCGGGTTCCCCAAGCTAGTACTGGAGTCGAAGCGGGAGTTCGCTTCCAAGTACGGCCTGAAGGCCGAATACTGGCGACATTTCAAACCGGAAGAGTCGCCAGAAGTACTGGCCTACCTGAAGACGAACCTGAAAGACCTCGCGACGCATTATCACGCCCAGTATCAGAACGCAAACGAAGCGAATGAGAAGCTCACGAATTATCGCGAGGCCAGCCGATGGTACGGTGCTTATCTTGAGTCCTTCCCGAAGGAGGCTGATTCGGCATCCGTCAACTATCAGCTTGCGGACCTGCTTTTGGAGAACAAGGATTTCGGTGAGGCGGCCAAACAGTATGAGCGCACGGCTTATGGATACGCGCCGCATCCGCAGTCGGCGGCTGCAGGGTACGCCGCGATCTATGCATACCGCGAGCAGCTGAAGGTTGCCGACAAAAAGCAGCAGGACGCTGTCAAGCGCGATACAGTCGCAAGCTCGCTCAAATTTGCCGACGCATTCCCGCAGGACGAACATGCCGCGACGGTCCTCGGAGCGGCTGCCGATGACATCTACGAGATGAAGGACTACAAGGCCGCCATCGAGGCCGACCAGCGCTTGATCGATAAGTATCCGGGCGCACCGGCGTCAATCCGCCGTTCCGCGTGGATTGTGGTTGCGCATGGCTCGTTCGAGCTCGCCGAGTACCCACAGGCCGAGCATGCCTACACCCAGGTGTTGGCAGTTACGCCGGAGGGCGACGCGTCACGCGCCACGCTCGTCGACAACCTTGCCGCCTCGATTTACAAACAGGGTGAACTCGCAAACGAGGCGAAGGATTATCGCGCGGCCGCCGACCACTTCCTTAGGATTCGCACCGCCGCGCCTACCTCATCTATCCGTGAGACGGCTGAGTACGACGCGGGCGCCGCGCTAATCCGGATGCAGGACTGGAAGGCGGCGGTGGATGTGCTTGAAGCGTTTCGCACTACCTTCCCGAAGAACAAGCTTCAGCTCGAGGCCACCAAGCAAATCGCCTACGCCTACCGGCAGAGCGGCCAGTTGTCGCACGCCGCCGTCGAATATGAGCGCATCGCTTCCCAGTCCGACGATCCGGCGTTACGCAGCGAGGCGCTGCTTGATGCGGGAGATCTCTACGCACAATCCAATTCCCAGGATCGCGCCCTGGATGCTTACAAGCGCTACGTCAAAGAGTTTCCCAAGCCGGTAGAGACAGCCATCGAGACCCGGTTCAAGATCGCCGAGATGTACAAGGCGGCGCACGACGAGACGCTTTATCACAAGCAGTTGGAGGAAATCGTAAGTGTCGAGGCGGGCGCCGGATCGGAAAGGACCGGGCGGACCCGGACGCTGGCGGCGCGTTCGGCGCTCGTCCTCGCAGAGCAGCTCTATGGAGATTTCGTCGTCGTGAAGCTGCGGCAACCCTTCGAGACCAGCCTGCAGGATAAGAAGCAGCGCATGGATGCCACGACTGCGGCCCTGAACCGGCTGGTGGATTACGGAATCGACGAGATGACGGCAGCAGCGACGTATTACTTGGCCGAGACCTACTCCAATTTCAGCCGCTCACTGCTTGAGTCCGAGCGGCCGGACGACTTGAAACCAGAGGATCTGGAGGAGTTCAAGAACAAGCTCGATGAGGCGGCGTTTCCGTTCGAAGAGAAAGCCATCAAGGTACACGAGAAGAACATGGAGTTATTGCACGCCGGCGTCTTCAACTCGTGGACCGAGAAGAGTCTCAGCAGGCTCACGGAACTGATGCCGGGCCGTTACGCGAAACACGAAACGAGCAGCGGCTTCGTCGGCGCAATCGACAACCATGCGGAGGGATCGCAAGCGCCGCAGGGACCGCCGGTGGCGCAGGTCTCCAACCCCTCGAAATCGCCCAGCGCGATCACCCAAGGTGTGGGCGTCACCGATGAAATGCGCGCCAACTACGAGTCGGCAGTGGGCATGCTGAAGGAGGAGCGGTACGAACCGGGTATTGCCTTGCTGCTTTCAATTACCGAGAAGATGCCCGCATTGACGGCAGCGCACATCGATCTCGGAATGGCATACGCGCGAACCGGCGACCTGGACCGCGCCGAGGCCAGCCTGAACAAGGCGCTGCAATCGGATCCAAAACAGCCTGTCGCTTATAACGAACTCGGTATGGTGCAGCGGCGCAAAACACAGTTTGCAAAAGCACGCACGAGTTATGAGGCGGCCCTCACACAGTCCGCCGACTTCCCATATGCGCACAGGAACCTTGCGATTTTGTGCGACTTGTATCTCGGGGATTACACCTGCGCGATAGAGCATTACGAGGCGTACAGCCGGATCGTTCCGGATGACACCGAAGTCGTCAAATGGATTGCCGACCTTCGTAATCGCGCAAAAAAACAGGAGGGGCGATGAGGATGACTAGCGTTCATTGGATTTTCCTTGGGGTCCTTGCCTTGATGCCCGCGGCTTTGTTCGCGCAGCAAGCAGCGCAGCCAAAGACGAAAGCAACACAGGGAAAGACCGAAAAGCCGCAGCCAAAGAGAGAAGAGGCAAAGAAAGAGGAGGCAAAAAAGGAGGAGGCAAGGAATGACGAGGCAATGAAACTCACTGAAGAGCCGCAGCAAAAGACGGAAGAAGACGGGAAGTTGACGTCCGTCCCCGGAAGCAAGGCTCTCGGCATGTCCATTTTGGGCAATCAGGAAGCGCCTAAAGCACTGGTCATCGTTCCCTGGAAGAGTTCGGAACTCGGCAATGGCCCCGGCGTCTCGACGTTGCTCGATGACTCGAGGCGGCCCGTGGACAAAGAGGTTTTTATGCGAATGCTAAGTTACTACGAAATTAGATCGGAAACAGCGCGTACCAGCGGTGCGACGACGGATGGGAAAGCGGCAGCGCCCGCCAATGTGGCGCAAGGGAGAAAGCCATGAATTTCACTGAACTGTTAGGACACGTCGGTATATTCGGAGGCGCGGTGATCGTTTCCCTCGCCCTGCTTTCCGTTTTTTCGGTGGGGATGATCATAGACAAGCACCGCCGATTCTCTTCAGCCTCGCGTGAGTCGGAAAAGTTCAAGCCCGAGTTCAAAAAGTTTCTTCACGGAGGAGATGTCCAAAATCTGGTCGAAGCCGCGCGTCAGCACCAGAATTCCTACGTGGCGCAAGTGGTCTCGGCCGGCATCGTCGAGTACGACGGCGTGGTCCAGAGCGGAGGCGATCCGACGGCTTCGCTCGAGCTCGTCACGAGCGCACTCCGCGACTCCATCTCCGAAACGCTGATCCAGCTGAAGCGGGGTCTCGGGTTCCTTGCCACAATCGGCTCCACTGCCCCGTTCGTTGGTCTTTTCGGCACCGTGGTCGGGATCATTAACGCTTTCCGGAGCATCGCGGCCACGGGGTCCGGCGGAATGTCTGTGGTTTCGGGCGGCATCGCTGAGGCCCTGGTCTCGACGGCCTTGGGTATCTTCGTCGCAATTCCCGCCGTCGTCGCCTTTAACCACTTCACCGGCCAGCTTGAGACTTTCCATGTCGCAATGAATCGGGCTTCGTCCCAGCTCGTGAACCGCTTGTTCAAAATACCAGAGCTCAAGGGGCTTGACGTCGAAGAGGCTGAAGTCAAGGCGCCGACGGTCAAGAAGGAAGGTCCTGCCTATGCGACTCGGTGAACCGGCCCGGATGCAAGCAGCCATCAACATCACGCCGCTCGTCGACGTGGTGCTGGTGCTGCTGATCATCTTCATGGTGATGGCGCCACAGATGCGGAAGGGGCCCGACGTCAACCTGCCGAACACGACGAAACCGAACTCGCAGGGCGACGAGAGAGGCCGAATCCTGGTCTCCATAGACGAGTCTGGCGGGCTGTGGATCAACGATCAGCCTGTCGCAGCCGAGCATTTCGACGAGACTCTCCGCGCTGCGGTGGGCGCCGAGACGAGCCCCAAGATCGTGATCCGGGGCGATGCAAAGCTGAATTTCCGCGAGGTTCGTGAGGTCATGGTCGCGATCGAGCAGTCCGGTTTTCGCGGGGTGGGGCTGATTGCCAAGCGCAATGGCGCAGAAGGAAAGTGACATCATGCAGTTCAACAGCAACGATTCCGGCTCCAGTCTGCAGTCTGAAATCAACATCACGCCGCTCGTGGACGTGGTGCTCGTGCTGCTGATCATATTTATGGTCGTCGTCCCACTCCTGATGGAGGGCTACGACATCGATATCCCTCGAGCCTCCGCCGATACCTCGGCCCCGGTTGCCGAAACCCAGTTGATCCTGAGCATCAGCTCTGCGACGTGTCCCATCCTCGGGCCGCCTGCAGGGGAAGGAGTCCCGAAGAACTGTCAGGTGACGCTGGCGGATCAAAAGATCCCTGTAGCCGAATTGCCCGCGCGCGTCGCGTCGATTCTGGGCGGCCGACCCGCGGAACAGCGTGCGCTGTTCCTGGCCGTAGACGATCGCCTGAACTACGAGGGGGTCCTGCGCATCATTGATCTCGCGAAATCGGGCGTTGAGGATTTGAAGATCGAATTTGTCGCGGCCAATTGAGGTGGTTGCTTGGTGACAACCATGGTAGCAAAGAGCATTTTCAAAAAATCCGGGGCTCCGACGGCCCGCAGCATGGCGAAGAGCATGGCGATCCATGTCTTCGTGCTGGCCGTGGTGATGATCATACCGGCGCAAGCGTTGTTTCGCAGCGAGCCCCCCAACAAAGAACTCGACATCGTCTTCTATCGTCCACCGGAGATCGCCGTCAACTCGCGAGCCGTTCCGCCGATACCGCGAGGGGCGAGTGCTTCCGGGACTCCACCAGGGGCTCCTGCACCCGCTCTGAAACCGAAGCCGAACGCCCCGGCAGGTCCAGACTTAGCTGGCAAAGCAGAACTGCCACCAGGTCCGGAGATGGGCCCTCCAGTGGAGGCAAAGTCGAAGGTGGGAGACGCCGGCATCCTGGCACTCAAGGACAAGATCGCGAGCCTGGCTCAGGACACCGTCGTCGTGCCTCTCGGAGCCGACGCGCGTCACGTTGCCGCCGATGACGTAGGCAGGCCCTCGGCACGGTCTTTGTTGACGAGCAATACGCCGGGGTCGAGCGGTGGCATCAACGTCGCCTCCTTGAGCCGCAGTGTAGGAGGCGGTGGAGGAGGCGGAGGTGGAGGCACCGGGGTTGGAGGTGTGGGTGGCCGAGGCGCTGGTGGTAGCGGAGGCGGGATTGGTGGTGTGGGGACAGGCCGCGTAGTCAGCACGATCGCCCCGATCACCGGCGCCGACCGACCGAAAGCTCGCGGCGGGCCAGGTCCTGCCCGCACCGACGAAGAAATACAGATCGTATTCGATCGCTACAAAGCGTCGTTTTACCGGCTGTACAACCGGGAGCTGCGTAATAACCCAGCCCTGAAAGGCCAGATGGTTCTGCGCCTGACGATCGAGCCGGACGGCAGCGTGTCGATGTGCGCGCTGCAGTCGACGGACATGGATGCGCCGGATCTTGCCACGCAGGTCGTTGGCCGCGTCCGGACGATCAATTTCGGCGCGAAGGATGTACCGGCCGTGACGATCGTGTACCCGATCGACTTCCTTCCGGCGGCGTGAAGCCGGCGAGCGAATCGGAATGGCACGGACACAGGAGGTTTGGAGAAGCTGCGAATCTGATCAACTAAATTCGACGCGATTTTGACAAAGGCAAAGCCATTCGAAAGATGGCGACGCAAAGTCACCGGTCTAACGGGCGGGGGCCCTACGACGGCGGGACCGCCGGAATCCAGTCCACGACGCGGACTGCCTCGGTCCCGATGAAATCGTTTCGTGAGTGGGACGAGGGCGGGGATGAGTTCTAGCAACACAAACAATGCAAAGCCGCGCGGCAGCTGGATCAAAATCCTGCTGTTCGCCTTCGGTATGTTGTTGCTGAGCGCCGTTCCGGCACGGGCGCAGTCCGTTGGCGGTTGTGTCGCCAATTTCGGTGGCGTAATAGATGGCTTTGTCAACTCTGTTCCCCCCTCGCAGATCAATATCGACGGCAATTGCACGATCCGGAACTTCCCAGCGTCCAACCCACTGACCTCCAACATCAGTTTCACCGGCACCGGAAGGGGCTGGCTGGTCATCTTCGACAACGTCGATTTCACCGGCAACCTCTCCTGCGACAAGTCGCACGGGAATTTCATCTGGTTCGTGAATGGCTCGATCGCCGGCGCGCACGTCGTGAAGTGCGCGAACCTCTTCGTACCGGTCGACAAGATCGACAAAGTGAATCCGCCGGGGCCGCCCTTCGTCTCGATCGGGGTGCCCTTTACCTACACGCTCACCTTCCCACAACTGGTCAGTGCGACGACCGGCGCTGTGGTCAATCCCAACGGGTCGAACGTCGAAGTCGACCAGGTCACGGTCACTGACAACCTTAATGCGACTGGGGTGTCGCTCAGCTACGTGAATAGCAGCGCCGCCTGGAAGGGCAACGGCGCTCCGGTGCCTTTCACGGCCACGAACGCAGGCGGGCTGCTCACCTTCAGCGGTTTCCCCCCGATCCCAGCCGGGCAGCAGATCGTGGTGAGCGTTACTGTGGTGCTTAACAACGCCGTGCCGCCGAACTCGCCCGGCACGCAGTTCTCCAACACGGCCAACTGGACGTTAGGAACGACCATAGGCGGAACCTTCCATTTCCCGCTGACAGGAGAGCAGGGGGTCTCGTCGCCGCCGCTGACCATCGCGGCGCCCGGCCTGGTGATGACCAAGGGCGGCCCGGCGACGATGAACCCTGGTCAGCTGGGGCAGTTCACCCTCAACGTGCAGAACACCGGCAATAGCGACGCGTGGAACGCGACCATCGTGGACAAGCTGCCGACGGGGACGACGGGCGGCATGTGCAACATGACGCCTCAGGTGCTCAGTGCTCGGGTCTTCCTGGCGGACGGCGTTACGCCGGTCGCGGGCAAGGGCCCGCTGACGGCCGGCACGGACTACACGCTCAGCTATGCGGGAGCGCCCGCGTGCACGCTGACACTCAACATGCTGAGTGCCGCGGCGGTAATCGGTCCGACGCAACGCCTCATCGTCACCTACCAGACGCAGCTCGATGCGAACACACAGAACGGCGCCACGCTCACCAACGTGGCCGGTACGACGCTGTGGTACAACGGCCCGGGCAGCGACACCGGCCGCCTGAGCTACACCTGCACGCTGACCAACGGTACGCCCGGCGTGCAGGACTGTCAGGACGCGCACACGGTGACGGTCGTTATCCCGGCGTTGACCATCACCAAGCAGGTGACGGTGGTGGGGGGCGGCCTGGCGGTGCCGGGCGCGACGCTCGACTACCTGGTGCACGTGACGAACACCTCCGCGAACCCGGTAAACCCGGTGGTGATCACGGACAACCTGAACGCAGCGGGGGCGGGGGCGCTCACCTACGTGGCTGGCACCGCGACCATGAACGGCTCGCCCAACGGTGTCAGCGTTGCCGGCAACGTCATCACCGCGAACTACTCGGCGACCTACGGACCGCTGGCACCCGGAGGGACGATCGACCTGCGCTTCCGCGCCACGCTCGGCAGCACGCTCGCTGCCGGCACGATCGTCACCAACACCGGCGTCGTAACGTGGAACACTCCCCCGCAGACAGCAAGTGCCAGCGTCTCGATCACTGTCGGAGAAATCGTCGGTGCGCCCGATCTCGTGTTCACTAAGTCCGGACCGGCGACGATGAGCCTGGGGCAGTCGGCTCAGTTTGGCTTCAACGTCCAGAACACCGGGACGAGCGATGCGTGGAACGTCACGCTGCTTGACCGGCTTCCCAGAGGCGGCACCGGGGGCATGTGCTCCACGACACCCCAGGTACTTAGCGCCCAACTTTTTCAGGCTGACGGCGTCACGCCGGTTGCGGGTAAGGGGCCTTTAGTTCCAGGCACGGACTTCTCGATCAGCTACGTCGGCGCACCCACCTGCGAGCTGACGCTCACCGTGCTCACCGCCGCCGGCACGATCAGCCCGAATCAGCGTCTGATCATTACTTACCGCACACAGCTCGACGCCAACAGCCAGAATGGCGCCCAGCTAACGAACGTAGCGGGCGCAGTTCAATGGTTCAATGCCGACAGCAGCGTCACGACTCGCCAAGCATTCACACGCACGTTGACCGACGGCACGCCCGGCGTCCTCGACTTCCAGGATGCCCACACCGTCACAGTCGTGATCACCACGATCGCTATCACGAAGCAAGTCAGTGTCGTCGGTGGCGGCGCTGCGCTGCCGGGCGGGCAGCTCGACTACCTCGTGCACGTGACCAATGTCTCGACGAACCCGGCCCCCTCCGTCGTGATTACCGACGATCTTAGCACCGCGGGCGCGGGCCGCCTCACGTTCGTGAACCCGCCGGCAACGATGAACGGCTCCACGACGGGTGTCAGTATCGTGGGCTCGCTGCTGACCGCCAACTACTCTGCTGTGAACGGTCCGTTGCAGCCCGGGCAATCCATTGATGTGCGATTCCGGGTGCAGATTGCTTCGGGACTTGCCGCCGGCACGACGCTCACGAACACGGCGGTCGTAACGTGGAACAACCCCCCGCAGACGGCGAGCGCCAGCGTCTCGATCGATATCGGAGGAGTCCCCGGTGCCGGCAGTTTGAACGGCACCGCGTGGCTCGACGCAAACTTCAACAAGATAGCCGACGTCGGCGAGCCGCTGCTGCAGGGCTGGACGGTTGGGTTGTATCTCAATGGGGTGGTGGTGCAGGCCGTTCTCACGGATGTCAACGGCGTCTATCGGTTCAGTAGCGTGACGCCGACCGACGGGACGGCAAACCGGTACGAGCTGCGGTTCACCGCGCCTGGTGCGGGTCCGAATACCGCCAAGCTCGGCAAAGCCGACTCGGCCTTTACCAACTTGCTACAGCGGGTCACCGACATCGCCGTACCCTCCGGCAGCAACATTCAGAATCTGAACCTGCCGATAGGGCCGAATGGCGTGGTCTACAACTCGTTGACGCGCGCTCCCATTGCTGGCGCGACTCTGAAGATGCTACACGGCAGCACGCCACTGCCGACAACCTGCTTCGACGACTCGGCTCAACAGGGCCAGACCACTCAAGCGGGCGGCTATTACCGGTTCGACGTCAACTTCTCGGATCCTGGCTGTCCCAGCGGTAGCAGCTACCTCATTGTGGTGACCGCGCCGGGGTCGAACTATGTGGCCGGTGAGTCGCTGGTCATCCCGCCGAGTTCGAACGCAGCGACTGCTCCGTTTTCTGTGGTTACCTGTCCGACGGATGCTCTTCCGGCCATCCCGTACTGCGAGGCACAGGCGTCGGAGTTTGCGCCGCCACCCTCCGTTCCCGCGCGTAGCGTTGGGACTCAGTACTACCTGAATCTCACCCTGGACGGCAGCGCGGTGCCCGGCTCGAGCCAGATCTACAACAACCACATTCCGCTCGACCCGCAGCTCGCGGGAGCATTCTCAATCACGAAAACGACGCCATTGGTCAACGTGACTCGCGGGCAGCTCGTCCCATACACCATCACGATCAGCAACGCGATAGGCGCATCCCTGCAGGGTGAGCAGATTGTGGATCGCTATCCGGCGGGCTTCCGTTACGTCCCCGGATCCGCGCGCCTTGATGGTGTGCCCTCAGAACCCAAGGTGGCCGCGGGCCAACTCGTGTGGAATGGCCTCAACTTCGGCAGCTCCACTCGCACGATCGTCCTGCTGCTCGCCGTTGGCGCCGGTGTTGGCGAAGGCGAGTTCGTCAACCGCGCGCAGGTCGTCGACGGCCTGACAGGCAAGCCCCTGTCCGGTGAGGCGACGGCAAGAGTTCGTGTCGTCCCGGATCAGACCTTCGATTGCACAGACGTGTTTGGCAAGGTCTTCAACGACGTGAATCGCAACGGAATGCAGGACGACGGCGAAGATGGTCTGCCCGGCGTGCGTGTGGTGACAGCGACGGGTCTGGAAGCGACGACGGATCAGTACGGGCGATTCCACATTACCTGCGCAATCACGCCTAATGAGGACCGCGGCAGCAATTTCGTGCTGAAGCTCGACGACAGGACGCTGCCAAGCGGCTTCCGGATGTCGACTGACCAGGTGCAGATCAAGCGCGCCACACGCGGTAAGGCACTGAAATTCGATTTCGGTGCGTCAATTCACCGGGTAGTCGCTATCGACCTCTCCGATGCGGCTTTCGAGCCGGGTAAGACCGAAATCCGCGTCCAGTGGCGGCCACGCCTCAACTTACTCCTCGAGGAACTGCGCAAAGCGCCGTCGGTGCTGCGCCTGTCCTATGTCGCCGACACGGAGGATGAGGCACTAGTCGAGCAGCGAGTGCAAGCAGTTAAGCAGCAGTTGACCGAAGCGTGGGATGCGAAGAAAGACGGCTATGTGCTGGGCATTGAGCCTGAGGTCTTCTGGCGGCGTGGCGGCCCGCCCAAGCGGTCCGACGTGCGTGGACCGGGGAGCAGGTGAATGCTATGAGCAAGCTGCGCTATCTCCTGCTGATTGTCGGACTGCTGATGATGACTGCCCCCGCGGGCATCGGCCAAGTCAACACGGCCAAGCCCGGCGAGCCCGTCGAGCGGCATCTGTCCAGCGACCAGACGTTTCGGGAATGGTCGCACGACTCGAATTCGGCCGATAAAACCAAGCTCATCAAGGTCTGCCGGGCGGAGAACGTTTGCAAGATGCGATATCGGGAAGGCCAAACGCCGCGGACGCGCGTCAGGAACCTCGTCGTGCCACTGCGGTACGAGGACGAGAACACTCCCATTTCCGATGCGTTCACAAGACAGGTCCGGCAGGCGCTCGACAACCTGCGGGACAAGCGGGGCGTGACGGTCCGGTTCATCGGCTACACTGACGGCGCGCCGCTGACTGGCCTCGACGAGAGCACTTACGGGAACCACTTGTCGTTGTCGAAGGCAAGGGCGCACCGCGTCGCATTGGAAATGCAGAAAATCCTGGGATTGCCCGCGTCGGCGATCGAAAGCGACGGTCGCGGGGACTCCCACCCGCTTGCGTCAAACGAAACGGCACAGGGACGGACGCTGAATCGTCGCATCGAGGTGGAATTCTGGTACGACGATCCTCTCCAAGAGTTATCGGACGAGCCGCAACTGTGCCCGGACGATGTCGACGAAACGGTGACCAGGATTTACGATCCCCCCTGGGGCAGCATTCCACCTCTCGAGCTCGAGAACGGGCAGCCGATCATTCCGCCCGGCTACGCGGCAAACCTGCGTCACGCGCTGACGGACATTGCGGATCGGACCAACGTGCGACTGAGGCTTATAGGTTACACAAAGAACGAGCGACTCGACCGACGCACAGCATCCGTATATGGCGACGACATCGGCCTCTCCGCGGCGCGGGCTCGCCGCGCTATGGATGCGCTCATGCAGGATCCGCTGTTGTCGGGCGCCCGGTCCGAGCACGAGGGACGCGGCTACGTCCAGTCCGACGACGTCGTAAACGCCGGCTTCATCCAGGGCCAAGACTCGTTCGTGCGCGTGCAGGTCGTGTACGACGAACGGTTGCCGTTGGACAACTACGAGGGCGTGGATATTACGCGTCTGACCCAGGAAGTTCGTCCGAAGAGTCCGTACGAGCTGAATGTGATGCGCATTACCGTCGATGGCAAGCCAATCGATGACCCGGGCCGCAGCTCCTCCGACATCCAGCGCTGCACCGACGTCGCGCTCGACAACGCCAAGATCCACTTCCGTTTCGACAATCTGGAGGCGCAGCGGCGGCTCGGCGTCGCGGCGAATCCAGTCGCCGTGGCAGTGAGTGACGCACGCGGCGGCCCTGCCGAATCGGTCGTGCATTTCCGGATGTACAGCAGCTATGCAAGCTTTATCAAGCATGCTGAAATTCGAATATTCGACCAGCAGCAGTCGCTGCAAAACGTGCCGCTCAAGATCATCGCTGTCGACGAGGCGGGTCTTGCGGAATGGCATCCGACAGCAGAAATTCTTGCCGGCCCGGCACGCGAACTCAAGTACTTGCTGCGCGCTTATGACTCGAAGGGTAATTTCGACGAAACGGACGCGCGGCCGCTGCGACTGTACCGCGAGCCATCGCCTGGAAACATCGTGACCTCTGACGGGTCGGCAACTCGCGAGCTACTTGCCGCCTATGGCGAGAACGAGTTGGCGCGCCAGCAGATTCCGCTCGGCAGCGGCACGGTGAAGGTACAGGGCAGCGGCATACCGGCCGGCCACACGGTCTGGGTAGCGGGCCGCCAAATTCCGGTCGACCCGCAGGGCAACTTCGCCGCGGAGGAGATCCTTCCGGTCGGCGCGCATAGCGTCGAAGTCGCGGTCCTAGACGATGCGGGCAACGGCTCGCTGTATCTTCGCGACCTGGAGTTCAAACGCACGGACCTGTTCTACGTCGGCATTGCCGACTTGACGGTATCGAAGAACAGCGCGAGCGGGTCGGCAAAGTTGCAGGAAGGCGAGAACGATCCGCAGCCCTACGATTCATCGCTGGATGGCCGGCTGGCGTTTTACTTGAACGGCAATGTGCAGTCAGAACTGGCGATTGACGGCGAGCGCGGACACCCGCGAAGGCCCGGTGAAGGACCTGTTCAGCAACTTCCTGGGCAAGTCGCCCGATTCGTTATTCCGGCGCATCGATCCCGACTATTATTACCCGTCGTACGGCGACGACGGTGTAGTGCAAGAAATGGCGCCAACCTTGGGCAAGTTCTACGTCAAAGCGAGCAACGGCGAGAATTACGGGATGTGGGGCAATTTCAAGGTCGGCTATTTGGACAACGAACTGGCCCACGTCGACCGAGGCTTGTACGGAGCTAACGCGCACTACGCGTCCGAACCCACCACCAGCTTCGGCGAGCGACGGCTCACGGTGGATGGATTCGCCGCCCAACCGGGAACGATGGCGAGCTATGAGGAATTCCGAGGAACGGGCGGATCGCTCTACTTCCTACACCACCAGGACATCCTGACGGGTTCTGAGCGCGTGCGCATCGAAATCCGCGACAAGGCCTCTAACATCGTCACAGGGGTAGTCAACCTGCAACCCAACGTGGACTACGACATCGACTACCTGCAAGGCCGCGTGCTGCTTTCTCAGCCGCTCTCGTCGACCGCTGGCGACAACCTGTTAGTGCGCACGAGCGGCTTGAGCGGTGACGAGGCCTACCTAGTGGTGCGATACGAATATACGCCAGGTTTCCAAACGCTGAACGAAGTCGCGGTCGGCGGTCAAGCCCATTACTGGCTCAACGACCATGTGCGAATTGGCTTTACGGCCGATTCCAACGAGGGGGACTCCGCTAGCAACCTTGGTGCCGCAGACCTGACCCTGCGGAAGAGCGCGAATTCCTGGTTCAAGTTGCAGGCAGGTCGCAGCACGGGTCTCCTCTCTCCCTCGCTGCAATCCAATGATGGCGGATTCGGGTTTCAGGGCCCTGCCGATCAGTCGTTCACCGGCGCGAAAGCGGGCGCTTATCGTGCCGACCTGAGCGTCGGGATGAGCGATTTCTTCGAGGGCCGCGACGGTCGCCTCACGTTCTATAAGCAGCATCTCGACGCCGGTTACTCGGCGCCCGGAGAGGCTACGATCAAGGACACGGACCAATACGGCGGCACGTTCAGGATGCCAGTGACGAGCAGCTTGAGTCTTGCAGCCAAGGGCGATCAGAAAATCGAGAACCAGGGGCTGGAGACTCGGGCAGTCGAAGTGGACGTAGCATACAAGCTGGCCGAAAAATGGACCGTTAGCACCGGCGTGCGCAACGACCTGCGTAAGGACAATTCGACGGTTGTTCCCCTGACGCAGATACAGGGCGAGCGCACGGACGCGGTCGCGCAGGTGAAGTTCGATTCCAGCGCCTCCTGGAGCGCCTATGGCTTCGGCCAGCGCACGGTCGCGGCAAGCGGCGGCCGAGAAGACAATGATCGCATCGGCGTGGGCGGCTCCTATCGCCTGACGAAACGCTTCCGGATCGACGGGGAGGCGTCCGACGGACACCTCGGACCCGGTGGAAAGGTCGGCACGAGCTTTCTCGATTCCCAAGGGACCAGTTATTACCTGAACTATTCGCTGGAAAACGAGCGGACAGATAACGGGCTGCTGCTTCGCGGCAGCCAGGGCAACCTGGTCTTGGGCACGAAGGTGCGGCTCTCCGACACTTCCAGTGTCTACGTCGAGGAGCGTTACCAGAATGGCTCGTCCCTGAGCGGACTCACTCACACCACCGGAATCAACCTCACGCCGAAAGAACACTGGAATCTCGGCGGCAGCGCGGAGGTCGGCAAACTGCTCGACTCACAGACCGGCGCCGAGACCGATCGCAAGGCGGCAGGGATCAACGTGGGCTACGGCCTGGCTAAGATGCAGTTCTCGAGCGCGATCGAGTTTCGCCGGGATAACGCGGAACAACTCGACCGGACACATAACGAAATGACTACATGGCTGCTTCGCAACAATTTCAAGTTGCAACTGACGCCCGACTGGCGCTTGATCGGCAAGCTGGACCACTCGGTCAGTGATAGCTCGCTCGGCGAGTTCTATGCCGGCGGCTACACTGAGGCCGTGGTCGGCTACGCGTACCGTCCGGTGAGGAACGACCGGCTAAACGCGCTGGTCAAGTACACATACTTTTATAACGTGCCGACCACGGGTCAGGTGGGATTGCAGAACACCGCGGCCGAGTTCCTTCAGAAGAGCCACATCGCCGCGCTCGATGTGAACTACGACCTCACGGCGAATTGGTCCCTTGGAAGCAAGTACGCGTACCGCATGGGACAGGAAAGTCTGGATCGCGTGCACCCGAATTTCTTCGACAACGCCGGGCAGCTCGCGGTGGTGCGCGTGGACTGGCGGTTCCTCAAGGAATGGGATGGCCTGGCGGAGGTGCGACTGCTTTACCTACCGGATATAAATCAACGGCGCCGCGGCGCGCTGGCCGCGATCTATCGTCATATTAGCAAGAACCTGAAAGCCGGCGTGGGCTACAACTTCACCGACTTCTCCGACGACCTGACCGATCTGAAATACAACCACAAAGGCGTATTCGTCAATCTGGTCGGGACTATGTGACGCCCACGTGGCTTCGCTGTGCAGCGGGCATGCTTGGTGAAGCGCCGGACACGGCACGTGCTTTGCCTGACTTCTTGATTGCGTGAGGAAAAATCTAGCTCAAGAACTTGTTCCAATCTGGGGGTGTGTGCTCAAGGCCCCAAAACTGCGGGGCTGCCGATTTGAAGCGAAGGCCAACTTCAGTTCTGCCACCATGCTTCTCACCCAGGTACACGACGCGACAGTCCTGTTCCCCACGGTTGGCGACATTGCGCAGGATAAGCTTTTCGCCCAATTGGACGGACGCCGACACAGTAATGAGACAACCATGAGCACTCAGCACGACAGCGCGCGTGGGATCTGCGAATGGATTTCCGTCGGTCGTCTTGCCGTACACGACCACGGGTAACTGCGCAGGCACTCGCTTTGAGCGCCGAAGGTCAAGCTTAGCCCCATTGGGTTCGGTTCGCCGGTTCATCATATGATTCTCGCCAGTCCGCTAGGGCAACCGAAGTCTGTAGCCCTTCGAAAAACTGGAGAATGGTCCTGGGCTTGGTTTCGGTGGAGCATTCCATCACCAGCTTGCCAGACGAATTTAGAACTGCTCTTTTATATTGCGTCGGATCACTTGACAATTGAAACTCACACCTCCGGTTTGCACCTTTTTTGTTAACACTGACCGTTAGGCCAGTAGACTCCACGCAAGTAATCCATCTAGATTAGGAAAGTCGTCCACATTCAGAACCTGAGGACCTCCATGAACCTCGGATTTGCAACGGAGAGAATCACGGGCACAGTAGAGCTCGATCCCGTGGATGAGTTTAGGAAGGGTGTCGAGCTCCTCAAGAACGAATACCCCCAAAAGGCCCTGGTGAATTTGAAGCGTGCGTTCGAAAGCGACAAGCATAACGCGTACTACAGTTCGTTTCTCGGATTGGCGATTGCGCGTGCGGAACGGAAGTGGGATGAAGCCTCGGCGCTTTGCGAAATAGCGGTAGAACTAAAACCTAGAGAGATCCAACTCCATCTGAATCTGGGACAGGTGTATGCATTGGCAGGACGACGCCAGATGGCTTTAGATACGCTGGACCATGCCTTGGAATTGTTCGGCAAAGATGCACGATTAAGACAGGCGCGCAGCAAAGTGGAGAACCGTCGTGCACCTCTATTGCCTTTCTTCGGGCGTGGGCACTTCTTGAATCGCGAACTTGGTAAATTGCGGCACCGCATGTTCAAGAGTTTGGGCAAGTAAGAAGGGGCGTTGGCACGCATAGGCTGAAAAAACTCCGTCATCACCAGCAATCCGCCTTGCAGCGGCGGGCTATTGGTGGCTGAAGCCCGCGCCTGGATACGTGCATCACGCTCGAAAAGCACGGACAGAGTCGGCGTGGTGCGATTCCGCAATGAACAAAATGTCAGCTCTCTCACTGCCGGGCGATAGGAGGATCACAATTTCTGTCATGGCTGGTTCCTCGAACGGCCTGACGCACCAACTGACCAAAGCAAGGACCAGCATAGGGCGGAAAGGTGGCAACGCCGACATCGAATTTGATGACCCGCAAATTTCTGCCGTGCATTGTGTTATAGACGTGAGGCGTGACATGGTCCGGCTATGCGATCTGGACTCCGCGAATGGCACATACGTAAACGGCGAACGAGTTCAGGCCGTGGAACTTGAACATCTGTCCGAATTCCGCCTCGGCTCTACCTGGCTGATAATCACCATTGCTCCGAAACACTTCACGGACACAATGTAAGCGAGAATCCGATTTGAAAACGAGGGGATGGCAGTATCTGTGGTGGCTGAATGGGCTGTTCGTCGTCACAAAATGGACAGATGACGCGAAGCCTTGGGGTGTGTTGCTCCAATGTGTCAGATGAGGGCCTGTGCCACTTGAAAAGAGGGAGATTTTCCCGAGCCTGTTTCGATACGTGTGTGATTCCTGTTCATTCGACTGGCCCAGAACGCCCGCGAAGGAAAGCGAGTTGCCGCCTCCCCCGACCCACTCATGCCCGAATCAGAACCGGCCTGAACTGAAGGCAGTCCTCGAACAGCAAGAAACGACAGCCAACGGGAGCACGAAACCTAAGCCCGTGGCCGTCTGCACGCGATGCGGCGCTGTTTCCTACGCTCCGAACCTCATTAACGGTCAGTGTAAACAAATGGTCGCAGGGAAGAGATGTGTCGGAGTCAATGGAAGCGCTCTCTGCGCTGACGATTGGAAACAATGTGCCGCGTGCGCGGGTGGGGGGAGCACAGGAACGACTCGTTGCGGCCATTGCGACGGCGCAGGCTGGTTGTACGCCCTGCATTAGGGGATGGGCGCTAGGAATATATGAATCTTTAAGACTCAGCATCCGCTGGTGGCCGATTCGTAATCAGACACCTGAAGTAGACCTAGTCCTTTCCCTGCAAAGTGTGCCCGTCCGCAGCGTCTCATTTCAAGGGTTCACTCCATTGGGATGACACACCTCGTAAGCTCGCAAAGTCTACGGGAACTATTTGTCGATGAAATCCCTGCGGAATTTCTTGCCGTCAGGCGGTTTCGACTTTGCCCGCAGTTTGCGACTCGGTTTTTAGCGGGCGATGCTGGGAATTTGATCAGGGATGGACGATTCTTCTGATCGTTTGACGCAGCCATCGTTCGCAGCGGCGCTTCCTAGCTCCTCACCAGAGAAATCAAGGAAGGGCCCTCGTGGAAGCGCGGCGACTAGTTTTTGCGTATAGGGGTGCCGTGGCGCGCCAAAGATTTGCGATGGCGGGCCAACTTCGACTATTTCTCCGTCGTTGAGAATTGCGATGCGATGGCATAGTGCCGCGACGGATAGCAAATCATGAGAGATATAGAGGAGTCCCATTCCAAGCTCACGGTTGAGACGAGCAAACAAGCGCAGGATTTCTGATTGAGTGATGGTATCCAGAGCGCTGGTAGCCTCATCGGCAATAAGGAGCGAAGGGCGGTGGAGGATGGCCATCGCGATGATGACACGCTGGGCCTGGCCCACGCTCAGTTGGGAAGGCCGACGGCGCAGGAAATCGCTGTCGTTCGGGAGACTGACGTTCGCCAGTGCGGTGCGGATTGCGGCAGCACATTCTTCTCGCGTTCCGTCAGCGTGAGCGCGCCAGGCTTCGCGGAGCTGCGATCCGATGCGCAGGACCGGATTTAGAGAGGACAATGCGCTCTGCAGCACGATACTCATTTCGCGACCGCGCAGGGATCTCATCTCTGTCTCGGTCTTTGCGATTAAGTCCTCGCCCTTGAACAAAATGCTGCCGCGCGCAGTTCCCCCTTTCAGGTGCAGTAGGCGAAGAATCGCAAGTGATAGAGTGCTTTTCCCAGAACCGCTCTGGCCAACAAGTCCAAGAATTTCGCCCCGCCAAAGTTCCATAAAAACGTCGCGCAGCACTCCAGTTTTGTTGCGGTAATCGACGGAAAGCCGAAGCGACAGTAGCGGAGCGGCTTGGGTCACTTTTGCGCACCCAAAGCCAGATCCGCTCCCAAACGGAGGAGTTCGGCGTTCCAGAAGGCATGGGGGTCCAAGACCGAGGGGGAGGAGCCAACTACGGCGGACGAAATGGCCGACATGGCATCTTTATTCACAAGGTAAATGAAGGGTTGCTGCTCAGCAACGATTTGCTGAACTTTGTCCCAATCGGCTTTACGTTTTTTGTCCGAGATGGCGGAGGCTTGCGAGTGCATCAGGCGGTCCAGTTCGGCTTCCCACGCGGTCGCGGGCTTCGATTGTTTGGGATTCCACTGATGATTCTCGGCAGAACTAAGCCACACGTTCATCTGGCTGTTAGGATCGAGGTCTGTGTTCACGAGGCCGAGAAGGCAGGCTTCGTAATCGTAGGTGCGCGTGATGCGCTCGATGAGCGAAGGAAAGTCGAGAGTGACCAGGTTCACCTTGATTCCAATCTGTGAAAGGTCCTGCTGGATCATGGTGACCATTTGTTCTCGGGATTTATTTCCTGCGTTGGTGATCACTGTAAATTCGACGCGATTTCCCGAAGAATCGTGCAAGGTTCCGCCTTCAAGCCGGAAACCCGCCTGCGCAAGCAGGCGAAGTGCTCCCGGGGCATCGTACGCGGGAACGGGAAGCGAAGAGTTGAACCAAAACTGGTTTGCGGGCGAAACAGGCCCCAGGGCAGGATGAGCGTGTCCACCAAAGACAATGCGGCACAGATCGGCGCGATTGATGGCCATGGAAATAGCTTTACGAAACTCTGAGGTGTGGAACCAATTCTTCTTGTATTCGGACAACCGTGCGGAGGGCACCTGGTTGAACCACATTTGTTCTGAATCGAGGCCCGGACCAGCATCATAAGCAACTGCAGGCATTTCTTTCTGCAGACTGTCGAAGGATTCGGCGTCTAGAGCGTTGATCAACTGAATTTCGCCGCGGCGGAAGCGCAGCAACTCAATGTCGCGATTCCGCTGAATATCGAGCCGAATCGAATCAAGATAGGGCAGAGGCTTTCCTTCTTTATCTTTCTTCCAGTAATTCGGATTCCGGCGGAGCAGCACGGAAGAGCCCGGGCTGTAATCCGCGACGTAGAAGGGACCAAGAACGGCCATCTCCTTTTTGGGTGAATGCGCAGAGAGAATAGCGACTTGATCAAAAAGTCGCTCGAGTCCCGCTACTGGCGCGGGAAAGGTAACAACCACAGTGTTGGCTGAAGGGATTTGAACATCAACTTGCCCTTCCCCGGAGCGGAAAGAATCACCGGTCGGCGAATGAAGCTGTGGGTCCATGAGCGCCTTTATGGTGTACGCAACGTCTTCCGCGGTGAATGGGGTGCCGTCCGAAAAGCGCAGTCCGCTGCGGAGGTGAAAGGATATTCTTCGTCCATCCTGGCTAACTTTCCAGGAAACCGCCAGCCCTTGCTCGAGGACCTGGGTCTGCCGATTCAAGCGTATCAAAACGCCACCGGTTAGATAACGAATCGTTTCCGATGCGTCCTCCTCGACCAGGAGGGGATTGAACGTCTTCGGCTCGCCATGAAGGCAGAAATGAAGCTCGCCACCAGGCTGCCTCGGCGTTTCGGCGCGGACCGCCGCGGACAAGCACAGGCCGAGAATAAGAGTCAGAAAAACCCAAGCGTGACGCATTACTGTGTGACCTCCTGGGATGGAAGAACCAGTTGAAAGCACATGACCACAATTACGAGGAGAATGAGCGGCACGAGCCGCAGCGGGTTCGCCGCGAGAGCGGAAAAATTTTCGAAGCCTCGCAGCAAATTACCCCATGACGGCATTGGCTCCATCACCCCAAGTCCTAAAATGCTCAAGTTCGCCTCGGTCAGTATGAACAAGGGAATTGAAATCAAGAATTGCGCGTAAAAAAGCGGGCGCAGGTTTGGTGCGACGTGGCGGAGAAGGAGCCGCGCGGGTTGGCATCCCGTGGAGCGCGCGAGGAGCAAGAAATCGGAATCTCTTATACCGCGCGTGGCAGCGCAAATGACGCGAACAGAGGCCTGCCAGCCCAGCAGGCCCATCATCAAGAACGCGATAACGACCGACACCATGGGAGGAACATCGAGGGGCAACATGGCGCGAACGGTGAGGAGAAGAAATAGCCAGGGCAATGCGAGAGAAAGGTCCGTGAGGGCAAGAACAATCCGTTCGAACCAGCCGCCAATGAGACCCGCGGCGCTGCCCAACAATGCGGCAATGAGGGTGGAGAGCAGCGAGGCGGCCGGGGCCAGCAACAAGGAAACGCGTGTGCCATAGAGTAATCGGGACAAAGAATCGCGCCCCAAAGCATCGGTGCCTAGTGGATGCGCGGTCGAAGGACCGGCGTTCGGGACATCTCGAAACTGCCTGGCGTAAGGAGCAGGCACGAAGATGCTGGCGAGTACCATCAACAGCAAAATCATGCACAGTAAAATGGCTGCTACCTTTTGGAGCGGGCTCATTGCGAAGCCCCTATGACAGTCCGGCCGGCCAGATCGGCGAGTGAATTCGCCACGAGCATCACCAGGCAGACAATGAAGGTCACATTGACAATGAGGGGTAAGTCGCGGCTGAGTGCGGCTTGCCAAGCTAGTTGTCCCAGGCCCGGTGAATCGCATAAAGCTTCGATAGGAATTGCGGCGCCGAAAGCGATTGCAAAAGACACACCGAGAAGAGCAAGGAGCGGCGGCGCAGCAACCGGCAGGACGTGGCGCCAAAAAATCGTTCTGCTCGTCAAGCCCCGAGCACGTGCCGCAAGGACGTGAGGCTGGTCATACGAACGCACCAGCAAACTTCGCATGTAACGATGGAGCCGGGGGAAGACCACAACGCTAATCGCGCAGAAGACGGGAGCACGCAGATGAACGGCCAACATGGCGACCACGGCGGACGGTAGTGAAAGGAGCAAACTGCTGAAGGCGGTCCCCGAAGCCTCGTAGAGCCCACTTCGCGAGGACAACCCCAGGGATGCTAGCAGCGCGGCTGCCAGCCACGCAACGCCCAGGCCACGAACGATCGCGCTACCGGTTACGGGAAGCCGTTGGGTGAGCAGCTCCCGAACCGGCCGTTTCAGGGAATCAGATTCGCCGAGATCGCCGTGGGCAAGTGCCGAAAGGTAGTGGAGGTAAAATGAAGCAAGTCCTTCTTGAAGCAACTGCTTGTGGTGCAAGGCTTCGACGCTTTCGGCGCTCCATCGTGGATCTAGTTCACGTTCCTCAACGCCATACCCAGGCGCAAGCCGCACGAGGGTCGCACTGAAAAGAGCGGCGCCCAGGCCAAGAGAGGCAATCAAGAGCAGACGCCGAAGCATGAACCGCAGCAGTCTCGTGACTTTTTCGTGTTTGATCAATTTGGACCCATTTTGTAGGAAAGGCACTACGACGCAGCTTCAGCCGTCGAATAGTGTTTTTCTTTGACCTCGTACATGCTGCGGTCCGCCTCGGAGAGAAGCTCTTCCCCCGAAGCGCCATCCGCGGGATAGAAGGAACAACCCACGCTGACGGAGATGATCATTTCAGGGCAGGCGGAGCGGCTGGCCTCTTCCACGGCCCGAGTCAATCGTTTTAGCAATTCGGATATGTTTTCCTTTGTCATCTCCGGGAGAACAAAAACGAACTCGTCTCCGCCGAGACGGCCGACCTGGTCGTACTCCCGGCAGGACGACTTGAATCTGGAAGCGATTTCCTGAAGAAGCTTGTTTCCGGTCAGATGCCCGAAAGTGTCATTCACCTTCTTGAAGCCATTAAGGTCACACAAAAGCACGGCTAGCGGATTTTTTGCTCGCCGCACGCGCGAGATCTCTGTTTCCAGATGGAGACAAATCGATCTGGCGTTGGGCAGGCCAGTGAGATAATCAGTGCTGGCTGTGCTCTGAGCTTGTTCGAACTGGAGTGCATTTTCCACGGAGAGCCCCAATTTGGAGCTCGCCGCCAAAAGTAGACGTAGATGATCCTTTGTGAAGCAGTTCTTTTCGCGATGGTAAAGCGTAAGCACACCGGCGACTCCCTCTCGACCCCGAAGGGGGACGCACAGGGCCGACTGCAATGTTGTGATGCACGAGGAAGCACCGAGATGGAGAGTCTCGGCGGCGGGATTGCCATTGGTTATAGGCTTTTCGTTACGAGCTACCCAGCCAGAGAGACCTTGCCCCAATGGAATTCGGAGGGAGGAGAATAACTCGTAATCCGCACCGTGAACATACTCCGGAATTAGCATGCCATCCTGGCAAACGAAGAAAACGATACAGTCGTGCGGAATCATTTCCTTCAACCGGATCGCAACCACTGATAGAGTTTCCTTTAAACTCAAGGAATTCCCTAGTGTCTGAGCTAGTTCAAAGAGGAGCTGAGCTTCCTGGCGCGCCGAAATAATGGAAGTCAAAAATGATGTTGCGCGGACCTCTGCTTCATTGGGCATCTCCGCGAAACCGGACGAGGGAGCGACTTTACGGTCCACCTTTGGAGTTATGTCCAGGCGTTTTCGTTCGGTTTCCATATTGTTTACCAGGGTCTCTAGTTCAAGGTAGCGGCGCTCCATGACCTCCACGACGCGAGGATCAAAACTGCGCCCTTTCTCAGAGCTGAGGTTGCTTATGGCTTCTTCCGGGCTCATTGCTCGACGATAGGGGCGCTCCGAGGCAAGCGCATCAAAACAGTCCACGGCGGAGAGTATGCGGGCACCGATGGGGATGGCTTCCCGTTTCAGGCCATCTGGATAACCTGAGCCGTCCCATTTTTCGTGATGGGAGCGCACGATGGGAACAACGGGGTACGGAAATTCAACGCGATCCAGGATCTCCGATCCGACGATTGGATGGATTTTCATTTTGTCAAACTCTTCTGGAGTTAGGCGTCCCGGCTTAGAAAGAATGTTTTCGGGGACTGCGAGTTTACCGATGTCGTGCAGCATGGCGGCGGCGCGAAGGGCGTTCAATTGGGAATCGTCCAGCCCGAGGTCCTTGGCAATCTCGACGGCATAGATCTGCACGCGGCGCAGGTGATCGTGCGTGGTGTGATCCTTCGCCTCAATCGCAAGGGAGAGTGCTTCGATGGTGCGCAAATGAAGGGCAGCAATCTCCTCGGCGTGTTTCTTTTGCGCTTCGAGGCGGCTCAAGTAGGTCTGATAGGAGCGGTAGATCCAATAAACGATGGGGAAAGCGATAAGACCAAATTGCCAGCCGACCAGCCGATTGATGGCGCTTACCCCACAAGCAATCAGCGCACCCAGCAAGTAATAGGGGAAGGCCCACAAATAGCATTCCTTCCATACGTGGACGGGGTTGCGTCCTTCCGTCATGGCGATGATGCCGGAGACAGAAATGGTATTGAAGGCGAAGTAGGTGGTCGCAGCCGCGGCCATCAAGAGTGGCCAACGAAATCCGACGCCTATTGCCACTTTGCTATGAAAGATCGCTTCCGCTGCGCTAACCGAGAGGGCGAGATTTGCCAGTGTAAAGAGCCACTGGATGGGACGCGGACGCGGTTTGGCGTGCCATAGATTTTGGACAATTCCGCCGAGACACCCCATCAACAGTGTTTCAGAATAGGAGAGGTCAAGAATGCCGACGAGGATAAAAAGAAAATTCGCGGACATCGTGGCCTTGATGCCGGGCAAGTGCACTTTGAGCACGGAGGCACACATAGCAACGGTCAGAAAGCTGACATATCGGAAAGGGTCATCCGAGTGCCAGTGCACGAGGCCGTAAACCAATAAGGGCAGCCCCCCGATGAGCTGGGTTAGGATAAACGTGAAAGCAGGAATCCCGAGTGACTGGACGTCACGCCAAGTGTTGCTCCAGTAGTGCTTTGCAGCGGTTGCTTCCAAACGCGTTCCTGCTCTCTGCCGAGTCGGCTCCTGCAGTGCTTCTTGCGGAATAAATGGGGGCCCAAGCCTCTCGAGTTATTGACGTCGTAACAAGGATTCCTTCGTTAGAGTAGGCTCGTGATGATTTTCATCGCTCCGGCGCGGCGTAAAAGCGCAGAACGCTTTCCTTAATATGACCAAATTTTGATAGCTGAAATACGGATTGGGAATAGTACGGCAACCGACTTGTATTGAAAGGGATACTATCTTCCAGGCAGACGAGTCTGCGCTTACTTTCCGCGGGGAGGCCTACGGTTTACACGCCCCCTTGGAGTTATACAAAACCAGCTGTACTTTGGTACTACACCTAAGCCCTACCTGTACCATCGACTCTCTCTGAGCCAGAACTGATACTCCTAGCACTGAAGACGCGATTATTACCGGGCCCCTGTCAGCGATCCGAGGCCCGCAATCCAGTGCAGGAGTAGAGCTCATGCCCGGCAAGCGCGAAACCAACCAAACCGGTAGCGGCGTACTCAAAACGACGACTTGGGGGGCGCTCATCGCTTTCTCTGTCGCGATCTTCGTGGTAGGGCTTCTTGTCTACAACGCGTCGCCCGATTCTGGAGGCCTCGGTCGCCCGTCCGCTCAAGTGGCGGAACAGAGCCTTCCGTCCGCTCCGCATTCAGGGACGTCTGCTTTCGTAGGCCCCTCTCCAAGTAAAGAGACTAGCCGGGCCGACTCTCGCCACGACAAGTCGACGTCGAGCGTCACTGCCACCTCGCCGATCTCCACTTCGGAGGCTGCGTCTCCTCAGAACCCGATCCGCTCGAATCAGCCAGATCTTGGCCGTTCAAGCGTCCCGAGCAATGAGGTCGACCCCATCTCTGCCGGCGCGAGCTCCGACGACAGCCACTTCGGAGTGGTCGCAAAGATCGCCCCAGACCTTAAGGGAGTCGACCCCGAAGCTCCGATAGAGGTTATAGTCCAGTTTAGAAATGCAACCGGCGCGTCTGACGCTGCGGCAGAGGGAGCTACGGCCAAGGCCGATCTTCCCCTAGTGCACGCTCAATTAGTCACGGTCAAGGGAGGCAGCCTAACTAACCTCGCCTCTCACTCCAGCATCGCGTATATCTCGCCGAATCGTAAGGTTCGCGGCTCTCTCGATCACGCAGTCAGCGCTGTAAACGGAGATCTTGCCTACGCAAGCGGCTGGGATGGCACGGGCGTCGGGATCGCTGTCATTGACAGCGGTGTCAGCAGCATTTATGACTTAAATTCCGACAACAATCAATCCTCGCGGATCGCTTACAGTCAAAGCTTTGTGACCGGCGACCCCTCCACCGCGGACGCTTTTGGTCATGGAACGCACATTGCCGGAATCATCGGGGGGAACGGCTACACTTCCTCGACGTCAAACTACCCGGGGGTCTATCGCGGCATCGCCCCGGAAGCAAACATCATCAATCTTCGAGCGCTGGATTCCACGGGCGCGGGCACAGATAGTTCAGTGATCACCGCCCTCCAGCAGGCGATCAGTCTCAAAAATACCTACAACATTCGAGTCATCAATCTGTCACTGGCCCGCGGGGTCTATGAAAGCTACACGCTTGATCCGCTCTGCCAGGCCGTGGAATCCGCGTGGCGAGCAGGCATCGTCGTGGTAGTCGCGGCGGGCAACATGGGTCAATACAACGGCGCGGGCACCAGCGGATATGCCACCATCGGCGCGCCGGGGAACGATCCCTATGTGATTACCGTGGGAGCGACTAACACTCGTGGTTCAGGTTCGCAAGCCGCGCAGACGATGACCAGTTACAGCTCAAAGGGACCGACGGCGTTCGATCACATCGTCAAGCCAGACCTTGTGGCTCCGGGCAATCGGGTGGTCTCACGCATGGCCTCGACCGGCAACGCGCTCGTGGCTTCGTACCCCGCGTTCGCCGTCTATCCTTGCAACTATTCGCGAACCAGCTGTGGCCCGCTATACGGCGACGCACGGTACATGCGTCTCAGTGGCACCAGCATGGCGACGCCGGTAGTTAGCGGCGTCGCGGCACTGGTGCTGCAAAAGTCACCGTCACTCACACCCGATCAGGTGAAGGCTCGTTTGATGAAGACTGCCTGGAAAGGGTTCTCCTCGTACACTACCGCGACGGACTCGGGCACTGGCGTGGTTTACCAGATTCAACAGGACACGTTCGCGGTGGGAGCAGGTGCGGTAGACGCATTCGCCGCACTAGCCAGTACCGATCTCGCTCCCTCGAACGTCGGGGCCGCAAAGTCGCCTACAGCCACGTACAATTCGTTGACTCACACTGTTTCTATCGTGGGCGATCCTTCGACAATCTGGAATAACTCCGTAGTCTGGGGCAACTCCGTGGTTTGGGGCAATTCCGTGGTTTGGGGTAACTCTGTGGTTTGGGGTAACTCCGTGGTCTGGGGTAACTCTGTGGTTTGGGGTAACTCCGTGGTCTGGGGCAACTCCGTGGTTTGGGGAAATAGCGATGGAGCTGACGGGGACCAATAGTAGGCAGGCATAGGCACAAGGGACGAGAGGAGGAATCATGAAAATGCCGAACCTAGCCAAAGCCTATATCGCGATGATCGCCGCACTTGCCACGGTCATACTCGCTGTGGTGGCCTCTCGATGGAATCCGGAAAACCTCGCGCACTTTGTCCAGTTCTTTGCCTTGGCGATGGTGGCGTCGGCGATGAAGATCCGCCTGCCGGGCTTTAAGACGACGATTTCGGTAAACTTCGTCTTTATTCTGATTGGCATCGCCCTATTCAGCTTTGGCGAGACCGTTCTGATCAGTCTCGGCGGGGCGCTCGTCCAATCCCTCTGGAAAACGCAGACGCGCCCGAAGTTAGTGCAGGTGCTCTTCAATGCAGCGTGCCTCACGGTTTGCACTGCGGCGGCATTTTGGGCCTCGCATAGCGTTCCGGCAATGCTTGGTTTAAATTCTCTTGCCGCGATGATGGTCCTGGGAGCTTGCGCCTACGTGGTGATGAACACCGGGCTGGTCTCGCTGGTCATCTCCCTGTCGGAGGGACGTCCCCTAAGAGAGCTCTGGTCCTCTTGCTATGAATGGACGTTCCCGTACTTCCTGGTGGGCGCTGCTGTGGCCGGTCTGGCTAGCGCTGCGAGCCACGGCGCCAAACTGGGCGTAGCATTGCTGGTTGTTCCGGCGATGTATTTCGTCTACCTCCACTACAAAATGCACATTGTCCGAGCCGTGCTCGACAACATCTCCAGCGTGAGCCAAGAAAACGAAGCAGCACTTGCTGGTGCATCTCAAGGCCGTTGAGCCTATTTCATAGCATCTTTGTTTACACTCAAGAAAATGCCTAACACCCAAAACCACTTCTGTAACTCTTACATGAGCCCACAGAGCACACTCACGGTACTACACGGAATCAGGCAGACCGAGTGCCGACAACGGATGTGGAAAATTCCGCTCCCTCGGCCGCATCCGGAGCCGCCGTGTGCTCGTCATTCAGATCTCTGAAAAGTACTGGACTTAAGCCTGCCTGGTAACTTGCGCTTGCTAGAAGTTATTTCATAAACACATGCAAAGCACGTGGAACTTGTGAGTTAACACTTCTGCAGTCTTCATCGCAGTAGTTTGAGGGTTCACGGCCGATCGGAAAAGTAGAGTAGCTATTGGAGTTAAAGTTCGCCCATGTCGCTGATTGGCGAGAGCTAACTCCCGATAAGCGCCGACTGCGTCTTCGACGCGTCGCTGGCGCCAGAAACTTGTCCAGACAGATTTGTTGATTTGAAAGGACTTACTCAACAATTTTCTGGAGAGTCGCGTTACCGGACGAGTGCCTCAGGACCCAAAATACTTACCATAGATTCCTCGTCGCGCCGAGAGATCTTCGCTCCCCGAGCGCGCCACAGCGAAGAATCGAGCGTTTAGAGAGCTGGAGAACTCCGGGGCGAGCAAGAACGCCGTGGCGCAAATCGACGTTCCGACTTGTCACTTCGCCAGTTTAGAGATATAAGCATGGAGGCAAGACACCCCCGCGTCTCAAAAATCCAGAGAGAATCTCCTGATGAAAAATGAGGACAGCACCTGCCTCGTAAGTATCCTCGTATTGTTGGTCAGTGCCGTACCTCTCGTCGGCTGGGCTGCTTCACCGCGTGCTCATCCGTTCCTGGGCACCTTGGGCATTTTGCTCTACGTGGTCGGCGGCGGCGTCGGGATTTACGGCGCATTTCTTGCTACCGAACCGGGAGAGACAATCCCAGAAACGACAAAGACGGTGCCCTCCACTTCTGGCACCGAGCATGCGAAACTGGCAATGAGAAAAGCGGCGGGGGCCTAAAAAATACGCGCCGCGTTCTTCCAATAAAACCGAGGATTTCCAAGGGTGCCGGGTGACGCGCGCTGTCTTTTGGAAGCGCTCTAGGTGCGTCTTCCGACTCCCCGCGCCGGGAGATCGTCGCTCCCCGAGCGCGCCACAGCGAAGAATCGAGCGTTAAAGAAGCGCTAGAAAGGGCTCGCGGCTCAACCGGACCTCTAACCCGAAGGCCGCCGTCCAAGTTAAGACGATCGATTGAGACCACCGCGTTTATCAGGCACTGAGCGACCCCAGAGCCACTTGATGTTGCCCTGCAGAAACTATTTATTCCTGATATACAGTTCGGACTGCACCGCGTCACAGCGAAGGAAACGAAATGTCTCCAAACATAGAATCACTGTCACTCGCCGCAAAGACCGCATTCCTGGCACGAATTCGGAACAGAAAATGTCCTCGACCCTCGAACGCTACGCGCACATAACGAAATCCTGCACAGGGTCACCGGTTCGGTTGTCAGCCATTTGTCAGGCTCGCAGGTACAATCTCTCGAATTAGTTGTTGAAATGGTGCGCTCATTTGGCAACCGCTATAACAGGGCCGGAGAGAAGGACTGGGCTTTGCAAAACGCTCTTCAAAACGCGGTAAAAGACAAGATGGAATGAGGGAAGAGTGCCCGCTTGCTGCACTTCCGAGAATTTGAAGAGTCACTGGGCGTGTAGTCGCGTTACCGGACAATCGGCTTATAGTATCCGCTTGTTCCGTTAGCTGCGTTCGCCCGGCATGTAGATGCTTCCCGAGTTGGCGTAGGTGCGTGATGTGTAGGTTAGGATCGGTGGAAAGGAGTTCCGCATGTTCGTTGTTCCGACCAGCGCGTCTTTGATCTGCCTCATGGCTGCCTTGAGCCCGGCAATGGCCCAAACGTTGACACAGCGCCCTCCCGACAAGCAAACACCGGCAAAGCCCAGCAGCCAGGCACGCCCGCCGTTTTCGACGCGCGATCCGAATACGCCGGGGTATGTCAAAGCAAATGAATTGCCCGACGGTGCCATCCCTTCTGCGAAGGAAGACGGGAACTTCATCATTGGCCCCACGCACAATCCCGCGCCGGAAATGGCCGCGAACGAAAGCGTGCCCAAGGGTGATGTCTTTGAATTCACCATGGAATCCAAGGACAGCAAGATCTATCCCGGCATTGCGCGCGAGCCCAACACGTTCGCCTTGGCGGACCCAGCTGACCCGAACAAGGTGATCGTCAACAGCTATCCTGCTCCCTATACGCGCCGGGCGGCGGTGTACGTTCCCAAACAATACGTACCCGGCACTGAAGCCCCTTTCATCGTCGGGGCGGATGGGCCGGACCAGACCTTGTTCACTGCACTCGACAATCTGATCGCCGAGCACCGGGTGCCGGTAATGATTGCGATCTCCATCGGCAACGGCAGCGGCGACGCTCAGGGCAGCGAGAGGGGGCTGGAGTACGACACGATGTCCGGGCTCTACGCGGAGTTCGTGGAGAAGGAAGTGCTGCCCCTGGTGGAGAAGAAATACAACGTGAAGCTCACCAAGGATCCCGACGGGCGGGCGACGACGGGCTGCAGCTCTGGAGGAGCAGCAGCGATGGCGATGGCCTGGTATCACACGGATCTCTACCACCGTGTTCTGAGCTACTCGGGCACGTTCGTGTACCAGCAGTGGCCGTACAACCCCGAGACCCCGCACGGCGCGTGGGAGTTCCACGAAACCCTCATTCCCAACAGCCCGAAGAAGCCGTTGCGCATCTGGATGCATGTTAGCGATCAAGACACTCTCATCACGCGCGACAACTACCACGACTGGGTCGTCGCCAATGAGCGCATGGCCAAGGCTTTGGCCGCCAAGGGGTATCCTTACCAATTTGTCTTTGCTAGGAACGCTGTACACTGCGACCGGGGCGTGAAGGCCCAGACTCTGCCTATGGCATTGGAGTATGTGTGGCAGGGATACACGCCGAAGAAGTGAACTGGCTTAGAGCGGCTACCCGGAAGTTATCATCGGACTACGCGGCTGAATCCAGGGAAGTCGGAAGCATCTGGTTCCGCGTTAATCAAGCGTTGTCTACCCAGCGTGTCGATGAGCCGGGATTCCGAAGATTGATTCCAAGCTACTAGCGAAGTTTGTGGGGAGAGAGAGAACGATTGAACAGGCAACGCGGAGCGAGAAACGTGCGGCGTCTCTAGGGCTGCACGGTTTCCGTCACACGGCGGCCACAGCAATGGATTCTCTTGGCATCCCACAGCAGATTCGCAGGCAGCGTCTGGGCCACAGCGGAAATAGTGTGGCGGACGGTTACACTCATACTTTCTCCGACGATGAACGGAACGCAGCCGAAAAACTTGGTGAATTGTTCGGGACCGGATGGCCTGAGATTGATAAAGGAAAACTGATTTCTTTCCCAAGTCTTTCCCAAAAAGAAGAAGGGCCTGTTGGAAGCAGCCAACAAGCCCTTGTGAATCAGTAAGATTGGTTGCGGGGGTCAGATTTGAACTGACGACCTTCGGGTTATGAGCCGGATAAAATACTAGCCCGTCTTTGCTTCTCAACGACTTACGTATGTGTTGGTCTACCTGATTCACTGGTGTTCTTGGGTACTTTGTTCCCAATTTGTTCTCGATTTGTTCCCAGTTGAGGTGACCCCTAAGCTGGCACAAAAGGTTTGGGCCCATGACGCGGGTTACTTCTGGATTGCCCGTCGTCCGCTCCGATTGGAATTTGGCGCCCGGCGCGTATCAACCATCCTTATGGTGAGCGTTAAATCCAGACCGCTTTGCGGCAACTCCAGCATTCGTAGAGTATCGAGTAGACGACTAATTCTGCGGCCACATACGCTTTTCAAGTAGCAAACGCCCATGCTAAAGTTTCGCGGTTGACTAGCATCGACGCCGCATCTTCCGATGTTGAGAGCCTCTAGCCTTTCGTAAACGGACACTTTCTTCTCCTCGGCATTTCTAGCCTCGCAGTTCTAGCTTTCATGTAAGGCAATGATTGGATCCACGATCGTCGCACGACGAGCGGGAATGTAAGTGGCCAGAAAGGCGACAACCAACAAAATCAGCGGGACTGTGACGAAGACGATCACATCAATCGGATGAACGCCATACAGAAGACCTGCAATCATGGGTGCTGAGATTGCAGAAAGGATCAATCCAATCGCAATTCCAGTACCGGCGAGCAATAGCCCTTTGCCGAGAATGAGTTTGAGAATATCAGGCCGCTGGGCTCCCAAGGCGACTCGGATTCCAATCTCACGAGACCTCTGCCCAACCATGTAAGCCAGCAATCCATAGATGCCAATGGAGGATAAAAGCATTGCGACGGCGGCGAACACTCCAACCAATTCCGCCGAGAATCGGCGCGGAGCAATAGAAACATCCATCACATCGGTCATTGACCGGACATTGAATATTGGCAGACCGGGGTCGACAGCCTGTATCTCACTCCGAATCTTCGATTCGAGGAGTGACGCGGGCAGAGGCGTCCTCGCCACCACGCTCACGGCCCGCGAGCGTAGTGGCGATTGTTGATAGATTGGTCTGAAAATGTGTGGGACACCATCTGTATCGAGTCCGTCTTGCTTCATATCCTTGACGATTCCGACCACGACCACGACCACGGTTACCCAAGGAAGCCTGGGATTTACCCCCATCCGGAAGCGCCTGCCGACAGGATCGATGCCCGACCAATAGCGTCGCGCCGTAGTCTCATCAATGATGGCTACCTCCTGCTTTCCGCTTTCATCGCTTTCAAGGAAAAAACGCCCACGAATCAATGGGGATTGCATCAGCATGAAATAATCGGGACTCACTCGAACTACTTCCGCTGTTAACCCCTGCGATGAATCGGCCGCGCGGTCTTCGATCACCAGCGCCGCGGTTGTCGCGGGACGCGCGCCTGGCAAATCCGAGGTCATGGCAGCCCGATCGATTCCTGGAATCGTGGCCACACGCCGAATGACGTCTCGGAAAAAAGATGCCCTTTTTGAAAAGTCTCCATACAACACATCCGTCTTGGGATCGTTCGGGTTCGGTAGGTAGAAGCTTGCAGTGACTACCCTGGAAGGATTGAAGCCCGGATTCTCCTGAATCAGTCCCCAGAAAGTCCGCAGGAGCAAGCCGGCTCCAACCATCAACACAACAGCAAGAGCCAATTCAGACACAATCAGCAGACTCCTCAACCGGAATGTCTTAGCGCTGTAACCGGAGCCTTGAGCACCTTCCCGAATTGCGGCAGTCATATCGGCTTTCATTGCCTGAAAAGCTGGAGCGAGCCCAAATATGATCCCGGTGAAGATGGAAATCAGAAAGGCAAAAAACAGCACTGTACGATCAACACCCACTTCAGCAAGCCGGGGAACCGAAGCGGGGACAAAGTGAAGGATGAAACTCAAGGTCAATTTCGCTGCGAGCACGCCTGCCACACCCGCGATCAAGGAAAACACCAGCGCCTCCGTCAGCATCTGGCGCACCATGCGAAAACGGCCAGCTCCAAGCGCCATCCGAAGTGCCATTTCTCTCTGTCTTCCTGAGGCGCGAGCCAGTAGAAGGTTTGCGATATTCACGGATGCGATTAGCACGACTAGGACTACTGCGGCCATTAATACCAGCAGTTGGGGACGCACATTGCCTACGAGTGCGTCCTGCAAAGGTTGGATCTCGATGGACCATTTGGCCTCAGGAGGATAATCATTCGGGAAGTCAGTTCGGAGTTCGCTGGCCATTGCCGTCAGTCTCGCCTGAGCCTGCGTTACATCGATGCCAGGTTTCAGCCGTCCGATTGCCTCGCGCGCCACCTTCACGTTTCGCGCGGGTTTCGGATAAGGATCCCCGCTGAACCCGCACGTGACCCACACTTCCACATCCTTCGTGACCGTCGTCCCGGGGTGGCGAAATCCAGCAGGAACTACTCCCACAATCGTGTACGGATCGTTGTCCATCCTCAGACGCTTCCCGAGAATATTCGGGTCGCCGCCGTAAGAGCGGCGCCACAAGGCATCGCTAATCACAGTTGCTTCCGCAAAACCCAGCGCAAAGTCCTGAGAGCCAAATAGCCTCCCGATTTGCGGCGGTGTACCGAGCATGGAAAAATAGTTGGGGCTCACCTCGAGCATTTCAAGATGTTCCGGTTGTTTGGCGCCGGTCAAGTTGGTAGGCCCAGAGAGGACAACGCTTACTTCCTCGAAGACACCAGCTCTTGACTTCAGATCTTCCAACTCGGGGACAGAGAAGGGGATGTCACGCAAACCTATTCCAGGATTGTTGAAAGTGATCTTCACCAAACGACTGGGGTCGTAGTACGGCAGGGAACGCAATAGCACCGCGTTTACGATGCTGAAAATCGATGTGTTCGCCCCAATTCCCAATGCCAGCGTGAGAATGATTATGAGAGTGAAGCCGGGACTCTTCCGCATGATGCGGAAGGCGTACCGGATATCGTTGAATAGCATTTCCATGATTTCCTTCCTCCAATGAATCAAGTTCTCAGATTGGTCACTTCGGTGCTCGTGCATTTCTGAGTTCGACTCACGCACAAGCGAAAAAGATATGAAGCGTTGGTGATCACGGCAGACACTTCTCCATTCTCCGCACTGAGCGCGCCCTATACTCTTCAAGAATCAATTGTTTCTTCTTATAGTCGATGGTGACGCGGGAGAATTGTGACAAAACATCCTGACCCAGTATGCCGTCAAGCTCGGTATTCAGAGCTTTGGAAAGGGGGTTCAAGTCGTCCACGGCTACGGGCGTGACAATCAATATCTTGCCGAGCTCGAGCGTTGTTGTAGTGCTGCCCATGGAATGCGCTGAACCGTCGAGCCCCACGGCCGAGCGGCGGGAGACAGCCTTCGTAACATCGACAGGAGACCAACCAGCGATATTGGATGACAGGACTGTGAGGCCAGCGCCGGTGTCCAAAAGGAAGTGCCGGGTCTTTCCGCCTATCGTCACATCAACAATGATGCTCGAACCGGTTCGATTGAGCGCAACAGATGTGGTTTGTGCCGAAATGGAAGGGACCGAGATCGGCATCAAGAACAGAACGAATATGAGAACCCTGTTTGCCATCTACTCACCGGTTGTAACGGGGAACCGACAATTCCACAAGTTCATTATTCTCACAATGATGTTGCTGTTTCCGCACGATTCTGCTATTCGTTGGTAGGAGGTTTTAGGAGTTCTTTAGGAGGCTCCCGTGCTCGACGATTTACGCGCGCTCGTAGAGTTTGCCCAGGCCGGGTCCATTGCCGGTGCAGCCGAACGTCTATTCCGGACACCATCCGCTATAACCCGGCAACTGCAAAGGCTGGAGGCTGCATTGGGTGCTGAGTTGCTCGACCGCTCAGTAAAGCCGCCGCGCCTGAACTCGCTGGGCTCCAAGGTGCTTGAACAAGCGCGAGATCTGTTGCAGCGGACGGAGGCGCTGAAATCTCTTGCCTCGCGCGACGCCGAACCTCACGGCCTCTTGCGCATCGGGCTCGCGCATCCCCTCGCCGAGGGGACGCTTATCGAACCTATTCGCGCACTGACGGAAACATACCCCAAAGTCAGACTGCTGCTGTTGAGCGAGCGCACGCCCGAATTATTTAACCGGCTGATCGCGGGTGAGCTCGATGTTGCAGTCGTGCCTTTACCTGAAGGTAAAACCGCGCCTCCACCACTTCTAACGAATATTATCGCGACAGACCGCGTGGAGATCGTTCAAAGCGCCGCAGGAAACGTCGACGGCGATTGGGAAAGTTTGGGCCGAGCACCCTGGGTGCTCAATCCGCCCGGGTGCTTCCTACGGGCAGGCCTCATCGACCGGATGGGCCTTGCCGGCTTAACTCCCATGATTGCGGCTGAAATCCACAACATGCATCTGCAGCTGGCGTTCGTTCAGTCAGGCTATGGAGTCGGGCTGCTGCCAGCGCGCTTTATTGCCGGGAACAATTCTCTCGACACGGTTGAAGTGTTGCGCCCCCCATCATTTGACTTGCACATGTCCGTCGCGATAGTGCGGGTCGGACAACTCGGCGCCTTGGAGAGGGCTGTCGAACTGTTGGAACACGGCATTCGGCATTTGTTTGAGGCAGCCGACACCACGAAGCCCGTAGCGAGGAGCCGAAGGCGTGTACCCGCGAATCGGCGGGAGGCGCGACCGCGCAAGTAGTCGCAGAACATCGCTTTAGAACGGGCAATCTATGGCGATTTGTTCCCAGTTGTTCCCAATATCGAGAACAGGAACAACTTTGCGGCGCTAAATTAGGCGAAGGAATTGTTACGGCTTAGCTCGTAACCGTAAATAAGAAGGGCGCTTAGAGGATTTTCCTCTTAAGCGCCCATGGTTGCGGGGGTCAGATTTGAACTGACGACCTTCGGGTTATGAGCCCGACGAGCTACCAGGCTGCTCCACCCCGCGTCATTCATACTACGCCACTCGGCTCTCTTCTGCAAATCGCCGTACTACCACGCATCCCGGAATCCGCTAGATTCGTGAGTGCCAGTATGGTTGCAAGCAGAGAATCGGCAGGTTCGAGCCGTTTTCGGGGCACAGAGCCTTGGACAAGCGTCCGCAGTCTGAGAGATCTCTGCGTATCTCAACTCATTACAATTCCATCAAGCCACCAGCTTTTTTGACGTAACACGTTGCCTGCGTGGGGGCCACAAACTTCAATCACTTCATCCCGGCTTCTCGTCGAGCACGGCGTCTTTCGAACAAGACGTCGTGTGAAGATGAATAGCCACTCTCTATAAGAAACAAATCCTACCAGGTACTGTACGCTGTCCCTTCGAACGGCGAAGTCTGCCCCGAATTCGAGTGCACGTTGACCATCCCCGTAGTCACCTGGTCTGGACTCATCACGACGTTATCGAATTGCGGCACCCAGTCTTTGGCCCGCGTCATGGGATCGAGGGGAACCTCCCGCAAGTATCCGGCCTGCTGAAGATCATCCAACGATTGCGGCGCTGCCTGCTTATCGAGTGTGAACTCGTCTATCGCCTGACGCATCACCTGCAAATCGTGCTTCAACACCGCTTCTCGCGATCGATGTATGCTCTTGTCGTAACTCTGCGCGGCCATTCCTATCAGGATCAGGATGATCGCAATCACGATCATCAACTCGATCAGCGTAAACCCTTTGCTCAAAACAAGCGCTCCCCGTTTCCGCGGGGCGCTGCCGCTCGCCATGTGTCGTTTGATTTTGTTCATCTCAGCACCCAGAGCGCACTACCAGTCGCTATATCTTGTGCCATCCAGCGCCGTGCCCGTCGACTTCGTATACACGTCGAAAATATTCTTGCCGCACCAGCTTGTCGAGTCGGGATCGTCTGACACGCACCGCAATCCCCAGTCCGCTTGTCCGGTCATGGGATCAACTGGAATCTTGCGCAAAAAGCGCAGCCTCTTGTCGTCTCCCGCCCCGAGTTGCACACCTTTCACGAGCGTATCCAAATCTGGCGGATAATTTTCGCTCCCGACTTCCGTTCGGAACTTGTGTTGATCGGCCAGGTCTTTGTACCGGTCGATCGCGTCCTTCATTGTCCGCAAATCGTATCGCAGCTCGGACTCCTTTTGCCGCACCACCGTATACCGAAAGACCGGCAGCGCCATGGAGGAAAGAATAAGAAGGATGGAACAGGCAATAATCAACTCCAGAAGCGTCATTCCTGCTGCCGAGGAAAGGCGCGGTTGGCGATAGCGTGGATTTGAACGAAAGTCGCACCGCAACATCGTGTTTTCCTTTTATTAGACTAGGGCTGAACCTGTACTGCCACCTCACCCGTGAGCAGGGGAATAGGTCTCTGCTGCGAATCTTTGGCATTCTGCTGCACAATCGACAAATTCGACGAGCCGGGCGCGACGCCCTTGATGACTATCCCAAGCAGTGTGCCGCTCCCGCTCACACCTTGCGTATTTGGCTGCCGGGTCGCGGAGATGATGGCTTGGCCCTTCTGTTCGTCGAGGCTTTTCACGATGGCGATTTCCTGAGTTCCCCCGGAGAGGAAGCCGCCATGCTGTCCCTCGCTGACCGCGTGCTGCACGTCTTCGATGCTGATTACCGCCGGATTGTATTGCAAAAGCATCGGTATCGAGAACAAGTCGCTTACGTTGTCCACTACCAACGCGATTGTCCTTGTCTCGCCCACTTTCAGCGTTATCGCCTGCGGCTCGAATCGCAACTTGCCAGGTTGACCTTGCGGCGGATTCACAACTGGCGCAGTTGCTCCGGGCGTCGGTGCGGCGATCCCGGGGGGCACGCCAGCCGGTGGTTGTCCGGCTGGTTTTACAGGAACTTGGACAGGGGTGCGGACTTCACTTTCGCGCTTCACCTGAATAATTTGGTCGGAACCCGAATAAATTCCTCGCAGATTCTCGCGCGTCCAGTCAGGTAGCCGGACAATGTGCGGGGTCATCACGATCAATACTTCGTCCTCTTGATGATCCACGCTGTCGGTCGAGAATAGGTATCGAATGATCGGAATCCTTGCCAACCCAGGCCATCCGTTCAGTGTCTTCGTGTCCGTTCTCTGGATGAGGCCGCCAAGTATATTGGCCTCGCCATCCTTTAGACGAATGTCCTGCTCGACGACGCGCTGGCTGATAATCGGCTGGCTGATTCCGCCGATCGTGGATGTGCCGGTGACGGAAGACACTTCAATCTTCGTTTTCAGACTGATTTCGTGATTGGGGTGTACCCGAGGCGTGATGTCAATATTCACGCCGACATCCTGATATTGGAACTGCGTGTTGACCAGCGGGTTCACCAAGCCTGCGCCGCCCACCGCTCCAACACCGACGCCAGCCTGGAAGCTTCCAGTAGCGATAGGGATGCGGTCGCCGATTTTGAGTTTTGCCTGTTGCCCGTCCACGGATCGCAACTCTGGGTTCTGAATGATCTTTGTAGAGCTGTCGGTCAAAATCGCTGTAGCCGTAAAGTTCGGGAGTGTGACGCTGTAATCGTTGCTGTTCAAAGTCCTTAGCGTGTTAAAAGTAATGTTATTCGTTGTTGTTGAGCCTGTAGCCGTGCCTCCGGATCCTGTTGTCACCGTCCCGCCGGTTGTCGTCGTCGCATTCGGGTTTATGGCAACCGAAGCGCTCTGCCCTGGCAGGACTCCCAAGGTCCTCAGACGATCTGTGCGCGCCTCCAGCACTTCCACTTCGATCACTACTTCCGGCTTGGCTTTGTCGATATCGTCGATCACTTTGCCTATCAGTGTCAGTACGTCCGGGGTCGCCCGTACAACGATCGCGTTCTGTGAGTTGAGCTGCGCTATACGCCTCAAATCGAAAAATTGCCGCAATCCGGTGACGATTTCCGTTAAGTCCTGCGGCGTCACCGTATTTGCCATATAAAACGTTTTCAGCACCTCTTCTTCATAGTCTTTCCGCTTTTGCGCTTGGTCTGGATAGACGAGGATGATGTTTTCCGTAACGGGTTTCCACACTGCTTTGCTTTCAATGCTGGTAATCTCTAACGCCTGCTCCAGCGTCACGTTATTCAAATCTACTGTGATTCGCCGCGCCGGGAAGTCCGGATCATAAATTACCGTCAGTCCCGCAAGCTTCCCGATCGTGTCGAACACAATCCTCGCGTCATTTGACGCTTTATAATTGATGGGCGCGGTTAATAGTGGCTTGAGCTCCGGCGGCGCCGACATGAACTGTTGCGCCTCGCCCTCCGCAATGGGGGGGTTTCCATCGGCCGCATGGTTTTGCTCCGCGATTATGGCCAGTGTCTTTTTAAGTTCCTGGCTTGCAATCGCGCTGGACGGATCAATCATTTGAGCGCGCTGGAACTGTGCGGCCGCGCCTTGCAGGTCCCCGTTTTCCCGCTCCTTCAGGCCCTGCTTTACGTGCATCTCCGCGGCTTCGAAGCGCGTCTGATCGTACCTGATTTTATAGCTGGCGTTGTTGGGGTCGGATTTAAGCGCCTTCTGGTAGAATTCTAGCGCGGCATCGTAATCCTGCAGCGTCTCCGCTTTCCGCCCTTTGCTATAATCCGTTTGGCCCTTCGGGCAGCCTGCAGTGAACAAACCGATTCCGACACATACAATGATGCTACACCAGCAGCGCATGGACTCTCCGGGGGCTCGGCTCTCGACCATTTCAGTCTAACACCCGGTTTAGAGCACCGGCAAGACGTGGAAGGTTGGCTGTCCTACATCCGATAATAGAATGGCCCGTCACGGTCAGGTGTTCAAGGCCGTAGCCAAGATTTAACACTCCAGTTATGATGGAATATTGTGCCGAAGCCCGCGAAGAAACCCGAGAAGGGAACCAAATCCGGCGAGCAAGTCGTGGCCCAGAATCGGTCCGCCTCCTACAATTTTCACCTGCTTGACAGGTTTGAGGCCGGTCTCGTTCTGCATGGCACCGAGGTGAAGGCCCTTCGCGAAGGAAAAGCGAATATCCGCGATGCCTATGTCGATTTCAAACCCACCGGCGCATGGCTGGTTAACGCGCACATTGCACAGTACATGCCCGGAGGTCCGTGGAATCATGAGCCTCTCGGTTCGCGCAAGCTCCTCTTGCACAAGAACGAGATTTACAAGCTCGCTGGACGCACGCAATCCAAGGGCTTGACCGTTATTCCTCTGCGCATCTACTTCCGCAACGGCCTGGCAAAGGTCGAAATCGCCCTGGCGCAAGGCAAGAAGTCGTGGGACCGCCGCCAGGACGAGCGCGACAAGGAAGCTCGCAGGGAAACTGAAAAAGCGATGTACAACAACCGGAGGCGATAAAAGAATCATGCAAATCACGTTAGCAACCCAGCCGTTCGCAACCATCGAGACCGAAGCGCTTGTGACCTATGTTTTTGAGGATGCCGACATTGGGCAAGGCCGGATTGCGGAGATCGACCAGGCGGCGAATGGCCTGCTCAAAAAACTGGCAAAGAGCGGCGAGCTCACGGGCAAGACGCTCGAGATGACGCTCATTCACGCGCCGGCGGGATTGAAGGGAGCGCGGCTGCTGCTCGTCGGAGCAGGGAAGCGCGAAAAATTTGATTCGACGGCGCTGCGCAAAATCTCGGGAGCCGCACTGCGCTATTTGAAATCGCGTGGCGTGCACAATTTTGTTTTTGCCGCGCGCGAAAACGGCGCGACGGAAGATACTGCGCAAGCCATCACCGAGGGCGCAATTGCCGCGGACTTTGAATCGGACAAATACAAGACCGACAAGAAGAACGACAAGTCGATCGAGTCCATCCAGATCGCCGGGTATTCCGATGCCGAGCGCGCTGCCGGGGAGAAAGGTTTGACGCGCGGGCGCATCATCGCGGAGTCGCAGAATTTTGCGCGCGACCTCATCAACGAGCCCTCCAATAAGCTGACGCCGAAGATTCTGGCGGAAAAAGCCGAAGCCATGGCGAGACAAGCCGGACTCGCGGTGGAAATTCTCGACGAAAAGAAAATCGCCGACCTCAAAATGGGCGCGCTGCTCAGCGTGGCACAGGGAGGGCCCGAGCCGCCTCGCATGATCGTCATAACGTACACTCCGGCGAATCCCAAGCCAGGCGCGCCGGTGATTGGCTTCGTCGGAAAAGCGGTGACGTTTGACACCGGCGGCATCTCCATCAAGCCTTCCGAGGGCATGGAAAAAATGAAGTACGACATGGCCGGCGGCGCCACGATGATCGGCGTGATGCGCGCGCTCGCAGCGTTGAAACCAAACGTGAAAGTGATCTGCGTGGTGCCGTCCACGGAAAACATGCCGGGCGGTAAAGCTCAGAAGCCTGGAGACATTCAGACGGCCATGTCCGGCAAGACGATTGAGGTTCTGAACACGGACGCCGAAGGGCGGCTGATTCTTGCCGATGGCGTTCACTACGCGAAGCAACTCGGCGCGACGCATCTTGTGGATGCGGCGACGCTCACCGGCGCGATTGTAGTGGCGCTGGCGAGCATCAACGTCGGAGTCTTCAGCGGCGCCGATCAATCGTGGACCGACAAAGTTCTCGCTTCCGCGAAAGCGGCCGGCGAAAAAATGTGGCAACTTCCGATGGACGATGAGTACCGCGAATTCATCAAGGGCACGGTCGCCGACATTCAAAATATCGGGAGCGGCAAAGGCGGCGGCTCGATTACGGGAGCGTGGTTCATCCGCGAATTTGCGGGCGACACGCCGTGGGTGCACCTGGACATTGCGGGCACGGCCTGGAACGACGACGCCAAGCCGTGGCTTGCCAAAGGGCCGACTGGCGTTGCTTTGCGCACGCTCGTGCATCTCGCCATGTCGTACTAACAAGCCCACGTTTTCGTTGTGGCGACCGGAGGGGCACGATATATCGTGCCCCTACATTTTTTCTGGAGCTTCGATCCCCAACAAACCCAGGGTTTCTACCAATCGGGCCTCCACCAACTCGGTCAAGCGCAACAGGAAGGCGCGTTTTTGTTCATCGGCTTCCGTTAAAATGTGATGCTTATGGTAGAAATTGTTAAATTCCTGCGCCAACTGGAACGCGAACTTTGCCACGAAAGCGGGCTCCTGCGCGCCAATGGCGGCATCTACCGCAAGGTCAAGAGATCCGGCGTTCAGCAGCAATTCCCAAAGTCCGTTTCCTTCCGGTGCGGCAAATAGCGCGGCCACAGTATCTCGTGACACCTCTACGTTGGTTGCACCGGCTTCCAGGCCTTTTCGGCGTATGCCGCGAATGCGGACTACCGCGTACTGACAATAGGGACCGGTCTCGCCCTCAAAACTTAACGCGTCTTTGAAATCGAAGGCGATGATCGCGTTGCGCGTAAATTTCAGCAGAAAGAAGCGCAGAGCGCCTGTGGCGATCGCGTGCGCGGTATGCTTTTGCTCGGCTTCCGGCATTTCGGCGTGGCGTTGCTGGACTTCGGCCAGGGCGGCGGCTTCGAGTTTGTCTATGAGGTCATCGGCTTTGACGCCGAAGCCTTTGCGCCCGCTGACTTGGATGAAAGGGAGCTTGGCTTCCTCTGCCGAAAGTTCGTAACCCATTTCGGCGGCGCAGCGGGGCGTGAGCACGACGAAGGCATAGGACAGGTGAATGGACTTGTGGGCGGCTTCGGCGTGGCCGAGGCGACGCAAGGCTTCGGCGACGACATCTTGCACGTAAGACTGGCGCGTATCGATGACGTTGTAAACCGCACTTGCGGGCTCGGCGAAATGCGGCGCGGCCGGATCGTTCTCGATGGTGGTCGTGGCCCAAACGGTTTCGCCTTCAGGAGAGTTCGGCCATTTGCGGTAGTTGAAATCCTTGCCGAGAAGGCCGAATTTCCAGAGCTGGTAGGCAATGTCTTTGCCGACGTAGGTGACGGTGCCGTTGGAGCGGACAATAATTTTGTCTTGAGTATTTTCGTCCTCGGCGGGATTGGAGGTTAAGGAGTTAGAGGAAGTAGAGGAGGTAAAGGAGGTAAAGGAAGAAGAGGTGGAGGAGCTGGGGGTTTTTTCCTTTACTTCCTTAACCTCCTCTACCTCCTTTACCTCCTCTTTTTCTTTCCAGGGCATGATCCAGCAGCCGGCCATTTTTCCGGCGCTCACGAGTTGAACGACGCCGGATTTTTTTAGCAGCTCGAAGGCGGCATCCCAGAACTTGAGGTGAAGAATCTCGCTCTCACGGGCGAGGAGTTCGTACGAAATGCCGAGGCGAGCCATGGTTTTGAGGTGCAGGCTGACGATGGTGTCGGCGACGACTTGGGCGACTTCGGCCTCTTCGCCCCGGTCTTCTTCAATGGCTTTGAGGGTGCGGGCGCGAAGTTCGGCGGCGCGCGATTTGTCCTCTTCCAGGAAGTGGGTGACTTTGGCGTAGAGATCCCAACAGAAGTAATCGAAGCGCGCCTGCGTGGCGGCCATTTTCACGCTAACCGGAGTGAGGTGATCCATATCGAGGAAGCCGATCACAACGTCGGCGACCTGCACGCCGGTGTTGTCGATGTAATTCTGGACCTGGACGGAATTTCCGTTGTGGCGGAGCACGCGCGCCATGGTGTCGCCAAGAACGGCGTTGCGGACGTGGCCGATGTGAGCGGCTTTGTTGGGATTGATGCTGGTGTGCTCGACGATAATTTTTCCGCGACCTTGAGCCGATCGCTTTGTCTGATCTGCTTGGGGCTGTTCTTTCCCCGCGCTTACCCAAAATGCAGTGCGGTCAAAGTACGCGTTTAGATATCCCCCGCCAGCGACTTCCACGCGCGCGATGCCGTCGACCTTGCCGAGACCGTTGGCAATCTCCTGTGCGATGATCCGCGGCGCCTTCTTCAGGCGCTTCGCCAGCTCGAAGCAGACCGGCGAGGCGGCCTCCCCCATTTCGATTTTGGGCGGGCGATCAAGAACGACATCCATAGAGATGGAGTAGTGCTCCTGGATGTAGCGCACCAGGGCTTCGCGAAGGCGATTTGTGAGCGTCAGATACACGGTTCCTCGTAGGAAAAAGAGAAGTGAGTATAAGTGGAGGAGAGGAACAGGGTCAAAAGGTAACGGAGGGGAGAGACGAGGAGCGAGTGGAGGGTACCCCCACCCCGGGTGTTTTTTGTAAGAGTGGCAAATAAAGGAGTTACGAATGCAATCCTCGTAAGAGTGGCAAGTAATAGGGTTAAAGTGGCGTGTTTTGACATTCTTAGCGGGGGTCTCGCAAGAGTGGCAAACAAAGGATTTACGAAAGCGATGGCAGGAAGGAATCGGGATGGATTGATTCCACGGGGCTTAGAGAGGACCACGTGGCGAGGGGACATTGGTCGTCCGGCACGGGAAATCGTGCCGCTCAAATCACAGTGACTATAGCACAACCATCATGTTTGTCAAGTAATTACTGGTAAATGCTTCCGATCCTGCAAGATAGCTGTAACCGAGACTTTCCAACCAGCGAAGAAATGCACCAAAACCGTTCAGACACGGAGACTAGGTCAGGCCGGATTGCCATCCCCGCCGCACGGCTATGCTGCGGCGCAGTTTGACACACTTTGGTTCCGCCGATAGTATCGAACTCTAATTAAGAACCTTTCTAGAAGGCTTCCAGCAATGGCGCGGATTATCAAGTGCACAGTCCCTCCGCGAGGCGGCGTCGCATGAAACTTGCGTATTTTGATTGCTTTAGCGGGATTAGCGGGGACATGACGCTGGGCGCGCTGGTGGATGCCGGGTACGCGGTCGAGCATTTGCGCGCGGAATTGGGCGGTTTGCAGGTGCCGGGGTGGGAATTGACCGCGGAAAAGGTTTGGAAGAACGGCATGGCGGCCACGTATGTGAAAGTAAAGACGGAGGATCAGTCGAAGCACCGGTCGTTGAGCGCGATTTTGGAGATTTTGGAGAAGTCGAAGCTGGCGGCGGAGGTGCGGGATAGGGCGGGGGCAATTTTTCGGAAGCTGGGGGAGGCGGAGGCGCGGGTTCACGACGTGCCGCTGGAAAAGATACATTTTCATGAGGTTGGCGCGGTGGACGCGATTGTCGATATTGTGGGGGCATGCATTGGATTTCATGCCCTGGGAATTGAGCAGTTTGCGTGCTCGCCTCTGAATGTCGGCGGTGGCACGGCGAAGATGGCGCATGGAGTTTTGCCCGTGCCCGCGCCTGCCACGGCGAATTTGTTACAAGGTAAGCCGACGTATTCCAATGGGGTACAAAAAGAACTCGTGACGCCTACAGGGGCAGCCATCGTGGCCACACTTTGCGACACGTTCGGGCCGCAGCCGGCGATGAGCGTGTCGGCGATTGGGTATGGGGCGGGAACTGCGGACCTTGAGGGGCAGCCAAATGTGTTGAGGATTATGGTTGGGGACGAAGTTGGGGCGACGAAAAGAGCACAGGCTGAAGCCTGTGCCACAGGGTTTGACGAAGAGATTGCCGTTGTTGAGGCTAACCTCGATGACATGAACCCGCAGATTTACGGGTATTTTTTGGAAAAAGCGCTTGGTGCGGGGGCGCTGGACGTCTACACGACGCCGGTGCAGATGAAAAAGAACCGGCCGGGAACGTTGTTGACGGTACTGTGCAAGCCGCAGGACACAAACGCGCTGATGTCCTTGATTTTTGCGGAAACGACGACGTTCGGCGCGCGCAGCTATCGAGCGCAGCGGCGCGTGCTGCCACGGGAATGGGTAAACGTGGTGACCGACTATGGTGACGTGAGAATGAAAATCTCGCGCGTAAATGGACGAATCCTGCACGTTGCGCCGGAATACGACGACTGCCGCAAGCTGGCCGTCGAAAAAAATGTGCCGCTGCAGCGCGTTATCAGCGAAGCCTTGCGCAGTTATGAGGCCGGCGGAAAGAAAGACTGAGAATGCCCGGGAAACCAAAATATTATTTGACGACGCCGATCTACTACACGAACGGCTTGCCGCACATCGGACACACGTATTCGACGATCGTATGCGACACCATCCGGCGGTACAAGAGGATGCGCGGTTACGACGTGGTGATGACCACGGGGACGGATGAGCACGGCGTCAACGTGGAGCGCTCCGCGCAGAAAGCGGGCATCCCTGAATCCGAGTTTGTGGCGAAAATGGCGGCGCAGTGGAAGGCGCTTTGGGACGAGCTTGGCGTGCAGGGCGACGAGTTCATTCGAACTACGGACTTGAAGCACGCACACACGGTGCAATGGCTGTTTAAACTGTGCCGCGAGAATGGGTACGTTTATCCGGGGCACTACACGGGGCAATACTGCATTTATGACAATGCGTATGTGGACGTGAAGCCTGGAGAGAATTGTCCGGATTGCGGCAGGCCCACGGAAACCGTCACCGAACCAAACTATTTTTTCAAACTTTCCGCGTTTCAGAGGCCGCTGCTCGATTGGTATGCCAAACATCTTGATTTTATTCAGCCGGAAGCGCGGCGGAACGAAGTGTTGAGTTTTGTCGAAGGCGGGCTGCGGGATCTGAGTATTACGCGCACGACGATTCGCTGGGGGATTCCTGTGCCTGGCGAGGAGCCGCACGTTTTTTATGTGTGGTTTGATGCGTTGACCGCGTATTTGAGCGCGGTGGGCGGTCCGAATTACGAAAAGTCGGGGTATTGGCCCGCGGATTTGCATTTGGTGGGAAAGGAAATCATTCGGTTTCATGCGGTTTACTGGCCAGCATTTTTGATGGCCGCGGGCTTGCCGTTACCTAAGCAGATTTGGGCGCACGGCTGGCTTTTGATGGACAGCGCCAAGATGAGCAAGTCACTAGGAAACGTAGTGAAGCCGCGGCCGATTGTGCATGTGCTTGGAATGGACGCACTTCGCTATTATTTGCTGCGCGAGACCGTGTTTGGGCAGGACGGAAATTTTAGTTATGACGCGCTGGTGCAGCGGTATAACAGTGATTTGGCGAACGGGCTGGGGAATCTGGCTAGCCGAACAGCAGCGATGATTGAGAAAAACAGTGGCGGCAAGATTCCCAAGCCTGGGGCGCTTCAGGCGCAGGATACGGCTCTTGCCAAGGAAGCACAGGCGGCGATTGGCGAAGTGATAGAGCACTACGAAAAGCTGGAGTTCTCGCGCGGGCTGGAAGTGGTTTGGGCGCTGATTTCCGCGGCTGATAAATATTTGACGGTGGAGAAACCGTGGTCGCTCGGAGAATCGGGAGAGGATCAGCAGCGCCGCGCAACGGTCCTTTGGACCACCGCCGAGGTATTGCGGATCGTCAGCGTGCTTGCGCATCCCGTTTTGCCGGAGAGTACGGCAAAGGTCTGGGCGCAACTCGGCCAGTCAGGAAGCCCAAGCGCCGTGAATTTGGACGAGTTGCGGTGGGGACAACTCGCGCCTGGTACCGCGCTTGGAAAATCGCAGGCGTTGTTTCCGCGCATTGAAAAATCAGAAGCGATTGAGAGGATGGAAACCATGGAAAAAGAAGCACAGAACGCACCTTCGCCCGCGGCGGCTAGCACGCCCGTCAGCACACCGGCGGCCGCAGGAACGGTCGCTGCCGCCGCTACCGGCAACGGCAGAAAAAATCGGCATCGAAGACTTCGCGAAAGTCGAGATGCGCGTGGGGCAGATCAAGACGGCGGAGCGCATTGTCGGCGCGGATAAATTGCTGAAGCTCACGGTGGATATTGGCACGGAGATTCGGCAGATTTGCGCGGGGATTGCACAGTTTTACGAGCCGGAGAAACTGATTGGGCGAAAAGTGGCGGTGGTGGTGAATCTGGCGCCGCGGAAGCTGCGCGGCGTGGAGTCCAACGGGATGATTGTGGCGGCGTCGGTGGGGCCGGAGGGGCGTCCGGTGTTGGCTGGTTTTCCGGATGAAGACGTGGAAATTGGAGCGCGGCTCAAGTAGGGGCGACACTTCGAACATGGCGGGCTCGCAGGGTCGGAAGAGCACAGGCTGAAGCCTGTGCCACCAAAAAATGGAACTGATTGATTCGCATGCGCATGTGGATGATTCTCGGTTTGATGAGGATCGAGAGGAGATGTTTGGGCGGGCGCGGGCGGCGGGAGTAACCGCCCTTCTGGCTATCGGGACCGGACCGGGGCCGGAGAAGCTGGATGCGGCCTTGCCGTTTGCGGAGGCGCACGAATGGATTTACACGACTGTGGGGATTCATCCGCACGAGGCGAAGGACGTGACGCAGGAGCATCTCGACGAATTGGTGCGGCTTGCGAAACATCCGAAGGTGATTGCGTGGGGCGAGATTGGGCTGGATTATTTTTACGATCATTCGCCGCGGGATGTGCAGGAGCGCGTGTTTCGTGACCAGATGGAGTTGGCGCGCGTGGCGAAGTTGCCGATTATTATTCATTGCCGCGACGCTTGGGCCGATTGTTTGCGGTTGATTGAGGAAGTTTGGCGTCCTACTGGACTTGGAGGAATTTTGCATTGCTTTACGAGCACGCTTGAAGACGCCAAGCGCGGCCTCGACATGGGATTCATGATTTCGTTTGCGGGGAATTCGACTTATCCGAAGACCCAGAATCTTCGGGACGTTGCGAAAGTTTTGCCGCTCGAGAACATTTTGATTGAGACGGACTCTCCGTACCTTGCGCCGCAGCCTTACCGTGGTAAGCGCAACGAACCTGCTTACGTGGCGGACGTAGCGCGTATACTCGCGAGTGTGAGAGACTTACCCGCGGATGAATTCGCAGCCAGGACAACGGGGAATTTTCGGCGATTCTTCCGTCTTTCGCAGCCGTCCATGTCCGCCGCTGCGGAGTCCCAAAGATGAATGCCGGCCAAGGGAGGAAGGCTATCGCGCTGCTTACAGCTAAAGAGATTTTTGATCTCGTGCGAGACGATCTGGTTCTGGTTGAGGAAGAGCTCGCGCGACAGAGCGCTTGCGCCTTCGAGCCGGTTTCGGAAATTACGAGCTACCTGCTGGGAGGTGGAGGGAAGCGGTTGCGCCCGGCGCTATTGCTTCTTTGCAATGCTTACACCGGCCAGCGAAGTGACGGAGCGATCCGCCTTGCTGCGGTTGTGGAGCTGCTTCACAGCGCGACGCTGATTCATGACGACGTGATCGACAGCGCCAACACGCGCCGCGGGCGGCCTTCGGCGAATTCGCGCTGGGGGAATCACAGAAGCGTTCTCGCCGGGGATTGGCTGTACATGCAGTCGTTTCAGATGGCGCTGGAAGAAAGAAATTTTCGCATTCTCGACATACTTATCGATCTGACGCAGAAAATGGTGGAAGGCGAGCTGCTTCAACTGGCAAAAATTGGGCGAATCGATGTGACGGAAGAGGATGCGCTGCGGCTGGCGACATACAAGACGGCGTGTCTGTTTAGCGGATGCGCGCGACTAGGTGCGGTGCTCGGCGGTCTGGAAGGCGCCGAGGAAGAGGCGCTGGCCGATTACGGGCGGTACGCGGGACTTGCGTTTCAGTTGGTCGATGATCTGCTGGATTTTACGGCTTCGACGGAGCAGCTCGGGAAGCCGGTGCTAAGCGATTTGAAAGAAGGAAAAGTTACGCTGCCGCTGATCTACGCGATGGATAATGGCCATCGCGATGCTCGCGGGCTTGTGGCGCGCGTGCTTGAGGAAAAAGAATTCAACTCGGTCCGCGCGGAAACAATTGTTTCGCTGGTGCATGATTCCGGGGCGCTGGAGCGGGCGAGGAATCTTGCACATGAGTATGCGCATCGCGCCAAAGCTTGTTTGGAGGGGCGTAGCGACTCCGAATTTGCGCGGGCGTTGCTGACGCTGCCTGATTTTATTCTCGAGCGCGAGAACTGACGCGCAAACCTGAACGAACTTTTGGACTGAAAACACGGGAACCACTCGACGTTGCCCCATGTTGCCCTTCAAACTGGTCTACCACAAAGGCTACGACTTAAATCTTGGCGAGCATGTTTTTCCATCGCAGAAATTCCACCTGATCGCTGAAACGCTTGTGCGTGAGGGAATCGCGGGCGAGGACGATTTCCTGACGCCAATGCCCGCGGCAGACGAAGACATTCTCCGCGTGCATACCGCCGAGTGGGTACACAAGCTCACGACGGGCACGCTGACGGCGAGCGAGATTATGAAGCTGGAAATTCCGTATTCGCAAGAGGGAGTGGAGGCGGCATGGCTTGCGGCAGGCGGGTCGATACTGGCGGGACAAGCGGCGCTGCGCGATGGTTTTGGATGCAATCTCGGCGGCGGATTTCATCACGCGTATCCGGGGCACGGCGAGGGATTCTGCGCCATTCACGACGTTGCGGTGGCCATTCGAAAGCTGCAACACGATGGCGCGATTCGAAAGGCTATCGTTGTGGATACGGATGTGCATCAGGGCAACGGCACGGCAGCGATTTTTGCCGACGACGAATCTGTTTTCACGCTGTCCATCCATCAGGAAAATAATTATCCGGCGTATAAGCCGCCCTCGGATGTGGATCTTGAGATGGCGGACCGCGTTGATGATGATGAATATTTGGGGGCGCTGATTCCTGCTGTGCAATCGGCGCTGGATGAATTTCAGCCGGAGATACTTTTTTATGTTGGCGGAGCGGATCCTTTTTGCGAAGACCAGCTCGGGGGATTATTGCTTACCAAGAATGGGTTGAAGACTCGCGACCGAAGAGTGTTTGAGGAAGCGCGGCGGCGAGGCGTTCCTGTTGCGACAACCCTGGCGGGTGGGTACGCACGGCGCGTCGAAGATACGATACGAATCCATGTGAATACGATTCTCGCGGCGCGGGAAGTAGCGCTCGCTTTTCCTTCGGTATCTGCGGCGGGGAAGCAGTAGACTGGCGCTCGCGGTCCATCGGGATAGCATTCACCGAAATGTGAGGTTTTTATGACGCTTTCTGGGCTTTGGTCTGTTTGCAACATGCTTTTTGTAGGAGCCGTCCTGGCGGTCAGTCCGAACATGGCACGCCTTGGTTTTGCACAAGCGCCCGCAGACTCAGGGAAAAAGTTGAAGGTGTACATTTCGGTGGACATGGAAGGCGTAGCCGGTGTGGTAACGCCGGATCAACTTGGTCCCGGCGGGTTTGAATACGAGCGCTTCCGGCATTTCATGACCGATGAGACGCTTGCAGCTGTCCGCGCCGCAAAAGAGGCCGGGGCCGGCGAAATTGTAGTGAGCGACTCGCACGGAAACGGCGAAAACTTGCTGATCGAGGAGTTTCCAAAGGATGTGCGTATCGTGCGCGCCTGGCCGCGGCACGGAGGAATGATGGCCGGGCTGGATTCCAGCTTCAGCGCTGCTATGTTTATCGGCTATCACGCATCCACCACAAATCCGAACGGCGTTCGCGCGCACACGTTTTCGAGCGCGCACTACACGCGCGTGACGTTGAACGGCAACGCGGTAACAGAAGGGGAGTACAACGCCGCGTACGCCGGCGCAAAGGGCGTCCCGGTTATCTTTGCTTCCGGTGATGACGCGGCTGTGGAAGAAATAAAGTCGCGTTTGGGAAATCTCGAAACTGTCGAAACGAAGAAATCGCTCAGTTTCCATTCCTCAGAGACGCTCACACCGGCGGCTTCCTGCGACAAGATCTTTGCCGGCGTGAAATCCGCATTGGGCCGGCTCCATGACTTCAAGCCCTACGTGATCAAAACTCCAGTCACGCTCGAGATTACGTTCAAGAACTACATGCCAGCAGAGGTGCTCAGTTATCTGCGAACCGTTCAGCGCGTGGATTCGCACACTATCCGGTTCGTAGGCAAGGATATGGACGAAATAGACGACTTCGAAGAGTTCGTATCAAACTATGGCGCCGATTTGGCACCCTGAGCGGGCTTCTGCGGGCCGTCCTTTTGTCCTGTCAGCGCTCGGCGGACTGCATTGCTCAGCTCTGTTTCGACTTCATCCGGATCGAATCCATCCGCGCGGTAGGCAATCTTTCCCGCGCGATCAAGTACAACGAGGGTAGGGAAGGAGTTGACGGCGAGCAGGCGGTCCAGCCCATCCGCAAAGACCACGGTTGTGCGCGGTTTCTCTTCCTCGAGATAGGGCGGCACGAGAGTTTCGTCCTCATCGCAATCCGCAGCAAGAAATAGTACGTCCGCAATTCCCTGGAATTGCGCAGCCACGCGCTCGAAGTGGGGCTCCATGGCGCGGCACGGGCCGCACCAAGTGGCCCAAAAATTTACGACGACAATTTTTCCTTTTTGAGCGGCGAGTGAGAAAGGAGAGCCGTCCTGCGCTTTCCGCATGATGAAATCGTAGGGCTCTTTGGCATTGGCGTTTCTTTTCGGTTTCGGCGTATCCGCGGACGCAGCGACTTCATCGTAGGCGTGCAAAAGATAGTCGCCAAGGCCCTGATCGGAGCCGTGCGCCAGGCGCCAGACATTGCCAAGCTTTTGGCGTATTTCGCGGCGATTGGCCCCGCTGCCAGAGGAGTCCGCAAGCGCAAAGGCTCTAGCATATTCCTTGATGGCGCCCGGCAAATCCTTGTTCAATTCGGCGATTTCGCCGAGCTTCTCGCCCGCCGCGGCACTGGGGGACAGCGCCATGCTGGCCCTAAAGTCCTTTTCGGCCGCGGCATTATCGTGGAGCTTGAAGGAGAGCCTCCCGCGAAGCGAGAGGATGTTAATCTTGTCTCGTTTTTGTTCGGTCTCCCAATCTTCCTTCGAGATTTTAGGAGATTTGTCGTCGGCGGAACTGCGGTCGACGAAGTCCAGTACGCGCGTGGAATAATTGACGGCGCGCCGCAGAGCCGCTTCGTTCCCGGTACGTTCCAAGAGTTGAATTGCGAGAACCGTCATGGAGATATCCTCGGGTGCAAGGGCCACGATGCGTTCGGCATAATCAGCTGCCCTTGAGGAGTCTCGCAATTGCAGGCTTGCTTCGACAAGCGCGCGATAGATTTGAGGGCGTTGTTTTGCCTCCGGATATTTCCCAAGGAATTCTTCGAGATTACGGACAAGCGCGGCGCGATCGTTGCCCGCGCTGTCAATGGCTTGCTGCAACTCTTCAGCTTCGGAAGGCGCTTTCGCGGCAGGGGGCTGCTTGGGATTCGAGGATTTTGGCGTTTGCGTAAGCTCAGAATAGTTGCTGCTTTGCCGCGCCGCAGCGGGAGAGCTTGCGAGACAGGAAAGCACACCCGCAAGAAAAACAACCACAACGGCAGGACATCGGCGAAGGAAGCTCACAGGCTAGAATTCTAGTCTGTTTACAGGAAAATGCCCAAAGGCATTGGAATTCGGCCGCGCAGCCTTAGGCTGGCGGTCGAAGGGCAGCTGATTCCGCGCCTTGCACTTCGATAGAGCCGGAGACCGTGTGAATTTCCACGCGTCCGCCGCCGTCACCCATATGCGCGCGCAGGGAGTGTTTACCTTGCTCTTCAATCACGATCGGAATCTGGGCGCGAATTTGGCCGGAGACGGCACCAGCGGAAAAATGAAAGTTCGAATTAGAGGGTACCGCGATGTGCACCGATCCTGAGACCGTCTTCAACTCCCAATATCTGTTTCCGCTTGGATTACCGTTGACCGTCACGTTCCCCGAGGTGGAACGGCCTTTCACGTCGCCGTTTGCCCCGCGCACTCCGATCGAGCCGCTGGAACTGTTGGTATCCACGCGGCCGCCGGGATTGTTCACCTGAACATCGCCTGAGACGGAATGAGCTAATACATCCCCCTTCCCGTTCGAGACGGTCACGCTACCGGAAACGGATGTGGCGCGTACATCATCCCCGCAATTGTCCGCGGTGACGGACCCGCTGGTCGAGGATAATCTGACCTCCCGGCCAATGTCTTGCGCGTGCACCGATCCAGACACCGACTCCGCTTGCACGGGACCGCGCACGTTGCGAACGGATTGTGATCCAGAAACGCTGGTCGAATTGACTTCCGACTCTCGCGGCACTTCGATGGCGTAGGTAATGGAAACATTGCGCAGGCGCGCCATTTCTTTGCCGATGCGGAGAGTATCTCCTTTGAGTTCGATGGGCGGGTTGGCGACAATGTCGTCCAAGCGCTGCTGGGGATTCCCAAAACCAAATCCCGAGACACGGACATCACCATGCACATGTACTTTGCCGTCGGCGCTCCCGAGGATGGCCACATTACCGGCCACATTGGACAGTTCGAGACGGATGGGACCGGAGACATCCAAAGAGCGATCGAAACTGCCGAATACGGAAGGGCCCATCTGGCAGCCGGCAAGCGCCACAACGACAGCGAGCAACGCGATGGGTATTGCCAATCTGAAGTGCCGCGTCATTCTTCCTCCAGCGCCAACCATGGCGCTACTCTGACGTTCCCTGACAGAAGATACGCAAATCCCGGGGAATTAGTTCCGGTTGCCGGCCGGCCAGAGCCTGCCTCACTGCGCAAGGCTTTCGTTCAGCGAACCCTGCCGGTAGCCTTCCAGATCCAATGCAACATAGGTGAAGCCTGCCGCCTTTAGGCGCTCAGCGATGGAAGCGGCCATTTCCGGCGCCATAGCCCGAGGCATTTCTTCCGGGGAAATTTCCACGCGCGCCAGCTTTTCGTGCAAACGGACGCGAAATTGCCGGAAACCGAGTTCGCGGAGAGCAGCTTCGCCCCGCTCGACCAGGGCCAGTCGCTCTGGCGTCACTTCCGTGCCATAGGGGAGGCGCGAGGCAAGACAAGCGGAGGCGGGACGGTCCCAGGTGGGAAGTCCCGCTCGCTGGGAGAGAAGGCGAATTTCTGCTTTGTGCAATCCGGCATCGAGAAGCGGCGCCAGGACGCGGTGTTCCGTTGCCGCGCGGTGGCCGGGGCGAAAATCCAGAGTGTCATCGGCGTTGACGCCATAGGCCACGGCGGCGAAGCCGCGCTCTTGAGCCATTCCATCCAGCACGGTGAATAACTCATCTTTGCAGAAATAGCAGCGATCCGCGGCGTTCGCGCGATATTTGGGGTTTTCCATTTCGTGAGTTTCGATGAATGCGTGGCGCACGTCTAGCTGGCGGACAAATTCCTCTACAACAGTGCGGTCATGCTCGGAATAGCTCGGCGAGAGCGCAGTTACAGACAAGGCCTGCTTCCCGATCGCGCGATGCGCAGCCCAGGCAAGGTAAGCGGAGTCGGCGCCGCCGGAGAGCGCGACGATCACGGAGGGAAGTTCGGCGAGCTGCTTCAGCAGCAGAAGCTCTTTTTCACCGGCCGGGAGTTGCGGCTGCGCTGACAAGTGAATGCTCACAAGTGAATTCATTTCCATCGAGAGTATACCTTACAGTGCGCGAGATTTTGTTTGCCAGCCGCGATGGAGCAGACGGTCATTTGAAATCAAGCAGCACGTCGACCAAATGCTTGTCCGGATCCGTGCGGAGCCAATGCCCGACGGTGTCGTAATGAACGGGCAAATCTCCGAAAATTTCAGCGGGATGGGATTCGAGTGTGATCAGGAACTTTTCGAAAAGAGATTTGTCAAAGACAGCGCCCGCGGCAGTGGGCCATTTTAGACGTATGCGGCCTTCGCCGGCGAGCGAAAGGCCCGTCAGAACCATGGTGTTGAATTGATACTGCGCGCCTTCCACCACGGAAACGCGATAGGAAACAGTGTGTGCCTGGTCATCGTAAGAGACGACGGGATCAATTTTTGCGTCGAGATAGCCCTGATGTCCGTACTCGTCGCGGGCGCGGTCCCAGCCAGATTCGATTTGCATCCCGTTCGCCAAATCTCCGGGCTTCAGTCCGAGTTCGTTGGAAAGCGTAATGGAGGATAAAACACTGTTACCTGACCACTGCACGTCCTTCCAGTGATAGACGGCGCCGGTTACCACCGGGACGAAAACGGGAATTTGTTCGGGCAGTTTCTGATTGGGATTGCCCGTCAAACGCGCTTCCGGCGGACCGAGCTTCACGCGCAAGTAGCCCTGTTGGAGGTAAAGCGGGCGCAATTGCTCCGAGAGAAAAAGGTCGATGGTCATGCGCGAATAAGGTTTCCCCACGACGTCGTTGAGTTGTTGCTGGAGAGTGTGCGAAGAAGAAAGAGCAGGGTCGCCGAACTCGATCCGAGCAATCTTGAACGCGTCTCCTGAGACATGGAAGTTCTGGACCGTGCCTTCACCCAGCGGATTGGAAATCAGTTCGTGTTCGATGGCGACATTTAGTTGGTGAGACGCAAGCAAATCCTTCACGGCATCGCTCGCTTGGTCCACGGCTGCGCCGGCTTCGGGAAGAGTGCCGTCAAAGACAGGGACTTTCTTGCGTATGGCATCGTTGAGCTCGCCATCAGAAAACCAGGGAAGGTTGTCATAGTAAACCGGGACGCGCCGCGCCTCTTCAAGTTGAAAGGTCACGGTTAGCTGTTCGGCGCGTGTCTGGAAACTGTAATTCACCTTGGCGAACATGCCTGTTTGCAGCAGACGGTCGGCGGCGGCCTGCAGTTCTGTTTTTCCGACCTGGGAACCCTTCTCCAGTTGGGAGAGAGCAATCACTTGTGCTTCCGGAAGAGTGGAGAGTCCCTCGGTGCGAATTTCGTAGAGCATGGCGGTGGCAGGCGCAGGCGTTTGCGCGTGCAACGGAAGCACGAAAAGGATCGAGGCAGAAACCAAGACGCGCAAGCAGGATTGGAGCAAACGAGACATACGTTTAATTTTAGCGGAAAAAGGCGCGCGGGCCTATCCAGGAGAGAGCCTAGAGCATGGATTTGCGGCGGAAAGTCAGCAACGGAATTTTTCTGCTATTCGACGGTGACTGATTTTGCAAGGTTCCTTGGCTGATCGACGTCGCACCCGCGGCGAACGGCGATGTGATAGGCCAGAAGTTGCAAAGGAATGATTTCGAGCAAGGGCGCGAGAATTTCCGGCGCCGGGGGCAGCTCGATGATGTGGTCGGATGCTTCGCGCGCGAGACGGTCCTTCTCAGTGGCGATTGAGATGACGATGCCGTCGCGGGCTTTTACTTCCTTGATGTTAGAAACGCTCTTCTCGTAGCGTGTGACGGACTCGGGATCGCTGTCGTCACGCGTCGCCAGAACGACGACGGGCAAATTCTCATCGATAAGAGCGTTGGGCCCATGTTTCATTTCGCCTGCGGGGTATCCCTCGGCGTGAATGTAAGAAATTTCCTTCAGCTTGAGAGCGCCTTCGAGGGCAATCGGATAATGAATACCGCGGCCGAGATAGAGAAAATCCGTGTAGCGGAAAAACTGGCGGGCGAGGTTTTCGTAAAAGCCGGACTCATCCGCGAGCAAGACGGTTTCCATCTTGTGAGGAATGCGCGTGAATTCCTGCATGAGCTTTACGGCGGCCGCAGGGGGCAGCTTTCCGCGGACCTGGCCGAGATAAGAAGCCAGAAGCAGAAGTGCGGCTAGTTGCGCGGTGAACGCCTTTGTCGAAGCAACTCCAATTTCGGGACCGGCATGGGTGATGACAGTTCCTGCGGCCTCGCGCGTGATCATCGAACCCATGACATTGCAGATGGCGAGAGTCGGAGAACCTTTCATCTTCGCTTCGCGCTGGGCCGCCAGAGTGTCGGCGGTTTCGCCGGATTGGCTGATGCAGACAGTGAGCGTTTTTGAATCCAGGATGGGATCGCGATAGCGGAATTCGCTGCCGTAGTCGACTTCGACCTGCAAGCGTGCCAGCCGCTCAATCATGAATTTTCCGGCAAGGCCAGCGTGCCAACTCGTTCCACAGGCGACGATCCGCACTTGCTGGAAATCGCGGAATTGCTGCTCGGAGATTTTCATCTCGTCCAGAAAGATCTTTCCCGTATCCTGCGAGATTCGGCCGAGAAGAGTGTCGCGGACGGCGCGAGGCTGCTCGAAGATCTCCTTTTGCATGAAATGCTTGTACCCGCCCTTTTCGGCCATGATCGGATCCCAGGCGACATGGTGCGCCGGACGATCGACAGGGCGGCCGTCGTGATCCATCACGCGCACACCGCTTTGTGTGAGGACGGCGATATCGCCATCAACGAGAAAGAAAATTTGGCGAGTGTGTTCGAGGAGCGCCGGGATGTCACTGGCGACAAAATATTCCCCGTCGCCAAGCCCTATGACCGAGGGGGGACCAATGCGCGCGGCGACGATCTTATGCGGATCGCGGGATGAGAGAAACACCAGGGAGTATATGCCTCGCAGATCCTTGAGAGACTTGCGGACAGCCTCTTCCAATGGCAGGCCGCCTTGCGAGTTTTTCTCAACGAGGTGCGCCACGACTTCCGTGTCGGTCTCTGTGACGAATTTGTGCCCTTCGCGCTGCAGCTGTTCCTTAAGCTCGAGATAATTCTCGATGATTCCGTTGTGGACGACCACGATCTGGCCGGCGCAGTCGCGGTGCGGGTGCGCGTTTTCTTCCGTGGGGCGGCCGTGTGTGGCCCAGCGAGTGTGGCCGATGCCGTAGGTGCCTTCCAGAGGCGATTTCTGAATCACTTCCTCGAGGTTGCGGAGCTTGCCCGGAGCGCGCCGGATCTCTAGCTTTCCGTCCTTGGTTACGACGGCGATGCCCGCGGAATCGTATCCGCGGTACTCCAGCTTTCGCAGGCCTTCGATAATGACAGGCACTACCTTCTTCGGTCCTATGTAACCGACGATTCCGCACATGAGCGGCGTCTCCTGAGATTGCTATTTCGTAAGACTAGCACGGACTTGCAATGTGCCAGCGTGTTCCTGATGACGATGTGGCGAATCGTAGCAATGCTGGCGAGAAGTGCCCGGAGCAGGGTGTAGCTCGGGGGGAATCGGCATCTCACCGACGACGCCCAAACAGGGCGCGCAACGCTTACTCGACAATTTCGAAGCGAGACTCTTCGATCACCGGGTTGGTGAGAACTTCTTTTGAGATGCGCTCAAGCTGCTTCAGAGCTTCTTCGTGGGTCAAGCCTTCGACGTTCAGAACGAAGAATTTTCCCTGACGAACGTCCTTGACGGAAACGTAGCCCAGTCCGGAGAGCGCGTGCTGGATTGTTTGCCCCTGAGGATCGAGTACCGTGCGCTTCGGCATCACCCAAACGTGTGCTTTCATGGGCTAAGTATAACATTGCGGGCGATGGGGAAGGGCGGTCGACGGAGGAGCACAACCGCGAGGGCCGGCGCAGCCTCAAAGCTTGGGCGACTTTCTGAGCGCGAGCTTCTGTTCTTCCGAAAGGAAGGCGTGTTCGAAGCTCATATCCGCAAGCTGGACGAGCTCGGTTTCGTTCAGCCCCATGTCTGCCGCGTTTTCGTATTCGGCCAGCAACGTGGTGTGAAACATCGCGGGATCATCCGTGGAGAGAACGATGGGGACTCCGTGGCGCCAGAGCTGAGGCAAGGGATGATTTGCCATCTGAGCATCGGGGAGACGCAACTGCTTCGCGAGCGCGCCGGTGCGGATGTTGCTCTGCGGGCAAATTTCCAGCGGAATCCGGCGGTCGGCGAGCAAATCCATGAGCGCAGGATCCTGGGCGGCCGCGATTCCGTGTCCCACGCGCTCCACGCGGAGTAATTCCACGGCTTCGCGGATTTTCTCCGGACCGCCGACCTCTCCCGCATGCATTAAGAGATGAAGGCCATTGATCGCAGCGCGCTCATAGACGGGGCGAAATTCATGCGTGGCCACGCTCATCTCATCGCCGCCAATTCCAAAAGCCACTATCGACCTGGAGTTGCAGCGTTTCGCCGCGTTTACGACCTCCATCGCCGCCTCGGGACCGAATTGTCGAGCGGCGTCGAAAACCCAGTTCAGGCGAAGTCCATTTTTCTCAAACGACTCGGTGGCCCGCATAATTGCCTCGAAATTGGCCTCGGGCCGCTGTTTGCGAAGAAGCATCACACCGATCGAGAGCGTTACCTCGGCGTAGACCACTCCTTGTGCCAACAGATGCTCGCTCAAGTCTCGCGCGATGAGCGCGTAGTCGCGTGGCTCCCGCAGAAAAGACGTGACCCACTTGAAGGCGTCGATAAAGCCCGCGAAGTCACGATAGGCGTAACGCAGCTTAACTTCCTCTTCCGTGAGAACAATGTTGTGCTGCGCGGTAAGGGCGCAAACTGTCGCCGGTTGAATGGAGCCTTCCAAGTGCAAATGTAACTCGGCCTTCGGAGCGGAAACGATGCGTGCAGGAAGGATTGACGAATTCATCCGGCGCGTCAGCGAGGCAACTGCGGTCTCCCGGCGTTGGTCCATGCGGTCACCCAGTACGAGCCCACGTCGGTAGAGGCCTCGGAGAGCTGCCGGATCAGAATGGCCGCAGCCTGGTTGTAAAAGCGGTCGTAGTACTCGTCGTTATAGGAGTAAGACTTTCCGGCGATGTACGCATTGCGATCCGCGAGCAGAATTGGCTCGAGCCAGCTGTGCGAGCCAAGACAGACGTCGAACGCGTGATCGGTGGGGTCATTGATAAACGCCGCATCGTTTGGCCGCATAGGGAAGAAGGAAGAATAGCGGTCGATGAGAGTGGTCCCAAACCGTTCATTCACTCCCGCCTGGGCGGTCAGCTTTCCGTCAAAGTTCTCCGTAGTGCTGAACGGGTCATGCGCATCGGCGACATAATTGGCGAGAATCGCGGCATCCAACTTGGCTTCCTCCCAGTGGCCCGTTTTCAGGTCCTCGGTCAATTTCTGGCTATAGACGCCAATCTGCCAGGGAAGCAAACCATTCGACTGGACCTTTGATTTTCCGTATTTTTCAACAGCCGCTTTGTAATTGTGCGGAAGGGCCTCGTAGGGGAAGCGGCCGTACTTATCGAGATAAAGATGATCGTTGCGCTTCTCAGCGGGAGTCTTTGCAACAGCATCCAGCGGATCAATGACGTGCTGTAGTAGGAGTGCGCGGTTCGATTCGAAGAAACCACGAATGTCCTGCGGCAGGGTATCGATGGCCTGGTTCACAACCAGCTTGTGCGCGTTGCGCCCCCAAGCGGCAACCCGGCTCGGAACTGAGACAAGGATGCTCAAAAGCAATAACAAATGCAGTACTCGAATCTTTCTCTCAGATGGGATTCCCGTCAGCATGATCGCTTCCTCTACGACGCGTTGGCCGCCCTAAGCGTGCTTCGCTTGCGGCCGAAGTTGTAGTAAATCACGAGGCCGATAGCCATCCAGACAAAGAAACGAATCCAGTTCGTAATCGGCAGCCCTGCCATAAGCAGAAGGCACGTCAGGATGGTCACTATAGGCGCTAACGGGCCGCCTGGCGCACGGAAAGCGCGGTGCCGGCCTGGTTCCCGGTAACGGAGGATCAGCACCCCAGCCGCGACCAGCGCAAAGGCGAAGAGCGTGCCGATGTTGGAAAGATCGGCCAATGTGCCGATATCCAGCAATCCCGCCGGGATGCCGACGACGAAACCTGCCATCCAGGTGGAAAAATCCGGTGTCCGAAATGTGGGATGCACGCGCGCGAAAATGCGAGGCAGAAGTCCATCGCGAGACATGGCGAACCATACGCGAGCCTGACCAAGCTGAAAGACTAAGAGCGATGAGATCATGCCCATCAGGGCGCCAATAAGTACGACGAGCCGAACGCCGCCAAAATGCAATTTCTTCATGGTGTTGACGACCGGGGCGGCATCATCGAGCAAAGTTTGGTAGGGGACGAGTCCAGTCAGAACCACCACTACGCCGATGTACAGAAGCGTACAAATTACCAGCGTGGCAATGATACCGATGGGCAAATCACGTTGCGGATTCTTGCATTCCTCCGCCGCCGTGGACACGGAATCGAATCCGATGTAGGTGAAAAAAACGATGGAGCCGCCCGTTAGGATTCCCGGCCAACCGTTGGGTGCGAAAGGGTGCCAGTTGGCGGGATGTATGAACCGCATCGCGAAGGTGATGAACACAAGGATTGCCACGATTTTCAAGAACACCATGATGTTGTTAGCTTCCGCTGACTCGCGAATCCCGCGCACCAAAATGACGGTCAGCAGCATCACGATGAGGAATGCCGGCCAATTGAACCCGAAGTGCCAGCCGGGCGCGTAAAGTGGGTTCCCTTGTAAGTCAGAAAGGCCGCTCGGCAGATAGGCGGGGACGATCCAGCGTGGGTTGGGGTGGACGCCGAACCAGTCGAGCAGGTCCACCATGTGCGCGGAAAAGCCGACGCTAACAGCCATGTTGCTGACCGCATATTCCAGGATGAGATCCCAGCCGATGATCCAAGCGACGAGTTCCCCCATCGTCGCGTAAGTATAGGTGTAGGCGCTGCCTGCGATGGGTATCATGGCCGCTAGTTCCGCATAGCACACGGAAGCGAATCCGCAGACTATGGCAACCAAAATGAACGAAAGCGCAATCGCCGGGCCGGCGCCGGGCCGTCCGAACGAAGGCGAGCGGTAGATCAGGTATTCCAGAAGCGGGGCGTTCAGGATGGAACTGGCTTGCATCTTCTGCCCGGCAATGGCGGTGCCTATGACCGTGAAAATTCCGGAACCAATCACGGCGCCAATGCCGAGCGACGTCAGGCTCAGCCATCCGAGAGACTTTTTTAATCGAGTTTCCTGGTTTTCCGAGTCCGACAGGAGTTGGTCGATACTCTTGCAGCGCAGGAGATGTGATCCCACCCATGCTCTCCGATCGCGTCCGGGCAAGCCGGAAGCTTGGAATTACCGGAAACGCCGTTCAGGAAAGAATGCCTGGCTCAATTTACCCTGAGAAGCGACGTTTTCGCAACCAAGTGCGCTGCTCGCGCTGGCGTCTTGAACCCGTCCTTGCAAGAGTCTAAGCCGGTTCCAGCTGGGCGTAGCGTTCGATGAATTTTTTTGTGCCGCGTCCTGGGAAACTTACGGAAACGCGGCGGTCTTCCTCGTCGCCTTCAACGCCAACAACGGTGCCGACTCCATAGGTCGCATGGCGAACTTTGCGGCCAAGCATAGGATCCGCATTGGCGCCGCGTTTGATGGACGGCCTGCCAAAAGAGCTTAGGGTTCGCGCTGGCTTGGGGGCTGCCGCGGCGGGTTCCGGTTTGCCGCGCACACGTCGCAAAAACTCATCCGCCGAATAGGAATACTCCGGGTCGGGTTCGTAACGCCGCTTTTCGCCGATCTCGGCCATGGAGCCTCGGACGGTTTCCACCAACTCACTGGGGATTTCCGCCAAGAAACGCGACGGAAGGGAAGCGCGCAATTGTTGTTCGTTCCCAAAAATACGCCGGTAGACTGCACGAGTCAGCGTTAGGGACGTGCGTGCACGCGTCATGCCGACGTAGACCAGGCGCCGCTCTTCCTCGATCCCTTTTTCTTCGTTCAACGAGCGTCCGTGCGGGCAGATGCCTTCTTCCATGCCCGTTAAGAAAACATGATCAAACTCCAGCCCCTTGGTGCTATGCAACGTGATGAGGGTCACGCCCGGTTTGCCTTCGAAGGAATCCGCGTCGCTCACCAGGGCTGCGGCATCCAAAAAGTCGGTAAACGTTTCGCCTGCTTCCATACTTTCAGCAACAGCCCGGGTTAGCTCCTCCAAATTTTCCAGACGCGCGACATCTTCGGGAGTGTTGCGGTCTTTCAGCATGTCCATGTAGCCGCTTTCCTCCAGGACGGTGCGCAGAAACTCCGCGGGCTCTTTTGTGGCCAATGCTTCTTGCAGCTTCCGGATCAACTCTTGAAACGAGCGCAACGGAGTCACAGCGCGCCCGCCTGCCGATCCGGACACGAATTTTTCAATACCGGCCCAAAGCGGAGAGGCATCCGCACGAGCTGTTTCGCGAAGGGAATCCACGGTTGTTTTGCCGATTCCTCGGGGAGGCACATTTAATACGCGCAGAAGTGAAATGTCGTCTTCCGGATGCATGGCCAGCCGAACATAGGCAAGCGCGTCTTTGACCTCGGCACGATTGTAGAAACTGAATCCTCCGACCAGCTTGTAGCGCAATCCCTGTCGGCGGAATACCTCTTCAAAGGCGCGCGACTGAAAGTTTGTCCGGTACTCGACGGCACAGGTTTGCGCCGAGTCGTCGTTCAAAATCCGTTCCAGTTCGCCAGCGACAAATTCCGCCTCGGCTTGGGCATCTCGCGCTTCAAAATAGCGGAGGTTCGCCCCGCCACCTTTTGCCGCGTTCAGTGATTTGCCTAGTCTTTCCGGATTGTTGGCAACCACCGCACCGGCGGCATCCAAAATGTTCTGAGTGGATCTGTAGTTCCGCTCCAGCTTCACGACGCGCGCGCCGGGGAAGTCTCGTGAAAAACTCAGCAAAATCGAAACGTCAGCGCCCCGCCAGCGATAAATGGATTGGTCTTCATCCCCAACGACACACAAGTTGTGTTTCGGCCCGGTCAACAACCGCAGCAGATCGTACTGCACTCGATTCGTGTCCTGATACTCATCCACATGGATGTACTGAAAACGAGCTTGCCACTTTTCGCGCACCGCCGGCGCCTCCCGCAGCAAGCGCACGGAGCGCAAAAGCAGATCGTCAAAATCGAGGGCGTTGCTCTGCTGAAGCAGCTTTTCGTAGGCTGAAAAAACATCCGCGGTGCGCCGGCCGTCCTGGCCGATTGCTTCAGCGCGCAACATCTCCGGCGTCTTTCCGTGGTTTTTTGCGTAGCTGATGCTGCTGAGAATGTTCCGCGGTGTAAGGCTGTCGTCGTCGATGGCCAGCTTGCTGACGGCGAGCTTAACTGCGGCGAGCTGGTCGTCATCATCATAAATTGCAAAATCTCGAGGCAAACCGGCACTCGGCGCTTCACGCCGCAGGAGCCGCGCGCACAGGGAGTGAAACGTCGAAAGCCAAGGCTGCGCAGGCGGCACGCCCGAGCGCAGCAGCAGATCGGAAACTCGCGTGCGCATCTCCTCCGCGGCTTTATTAGTGAAGGTGACAGCGAGAATTGCTTGGGCCGGCACGCCGTTGGAGATCAAGTTGGCCATCCGGAAGGTGATCGCGCGCGTCTTGCCCGTCCCGGCTCCGGCAAGGATGAGCACGGGACCTTCCGTTGTTTCTACCGCCAGGCGTTGTTCCGGGTTCAGTTCGTCGAGAAGATTCAACATTTACCTGCAGTGGTCAAAGGTGCGATGCCTTCTGATGGTAGCCGACTGTGTGGACTCACGCAAACTCACGAATTTTTCTCCTGCAATCGGGGAGAAACTGCGCGCTAAAGATAGCAGCCTGCGTTCCGCGCTCCGTTTATCGACTGAGATCAATCTCGAAGTACAACAATGGATGATTTTTCTCCAACGAGCGCACATCCGGGATGTAGAGATGCGCGGTGCTAAGCAGATCGAACTGCCCCTGCAAGTCGAAGTAAAGCAATCCTTGCATTGCATGATGAGGAGCTACAACGCTGCCTGGAACTGCCGCTTCCGCTGCGGCCTTTTGTATGTCCATCCAGTGCTTGTCACGCCCCACTTTTGCCCCGCTCGATGGTATCGGAAAAGGCGCCCTGTGCTTTGCCGTGGGGTCCTTTGTCCCGGTGTCCGTCATGACGTCCGCGACGTCGTCCGGCGTTAAGGAGCGCAGCGCTTGCCTATTGTCCTCTGATACCGTGACATTCAATCGGATCTGCTCGATGTTGATTTTCATGCTCTCGTCGGAATCGTTGCGAATGATCGTATCGATTGCCACGATGCCTGCGGCGAGTGGTGACTTCTTGGAGAATTTCGCCTTGTATGTGGCCGCATCTGTCCAGGGCTGCGCGGATATGGTTACGCCCTCGTGCGATTCGAGCGCAGCGGCCTTCATCGTGGCTTGCGGTTGCTGGGCAGCAGGCCCGTCAGAAAAGAACGTGGCGGCAAGAAAGGGAACTATAATGGCTAGGTTTCGCATCGGGTTATAATAGTCCTTTCTCATCTCGACGCCTTCGATTCCTGGGGGAAGTGCAAGGTTGCCCGCGCCGCGCGCCGCCTGCTCGCGGCGGTGCGGAAGAGAGACCGGAGCCACGTTTAGTGCATTTAATCTATAGCCTGCTTTTGGGCCTCGCCGCCATCCTGCTCACGCCCTACTGGCTGGTGCAGGGACTGCGTCACGGCAAATATTTTTCCAATCTCGGTCAGCGCCTCGGTTTTTCATTTCCTACCCTGAGCGAGCTCCCTGAAAACCGCCCCGGCGCCATTTGGATTCATGCGGTCTCCGTCGGCGAAGCGCTTTCCGGCGTCACGCTTGCCCGGCGATTGAAGCACGCCTATCCAGACCGCCCACTCGTCATCTCCACGACTACTTTGACCGGCCAGGCACTTGCTCGCGAGCGGATGCCCTTCGCCGACGCGATTTTTTATTTTCCTTTGGATTGGGCATTCTGCGTTCGCCGCGTCTTACTTGCGGCTCGGCCCTCGATTGTCATTATTTTGGAGACGGAGATCTGGCCGAACTTCCTGCGGGAAGCGCGGAGGCGCGACATTCCGGTTGTGTTTGTCAGCGGGCGGATTTCGGATCGGTCGTTTGCCCGCTATCAAAAGTTCCTCGGCATTTTCGGATTCTTCCTGCGGCCGTTACTGCGCAGTGCGCTTTCCCATGCTTCTGCTTTTCTAATGCAGAGCGAAAAGGACGCCGAGCGAATTCGCGCATTGGGCGCGCCATCTGACCATGTGCAAATCAGTGGCAATTTGAAATACGACTTGGAGCTTCCTGCACCCACGCCGATCTCTAATTGGCTTGCAAGGGAAGCGCGGCGCGGTGGACGCTCGCCCATCATTGTGGCTGGCAGCGTCGTCGCGACTGAGGAACCCCTGGCGTTGATCGCTTTTGGAACACTGCAAGGGGAACATCGCAAGGCGCTCTTGATACTGGCGCCGCGCAAACCGGAGTGCTTTGATTCTGCCGCCCAATTCATTGATGATTCTCACCGCAAATTTATTCGCCGTTCGCAACTGCCCGTTCCCGGACCTTCGCAAAATGGCGTGCCTGCCAGGGAATTTTCCATAGCCGATGATGTGACTGTCATCCTGCTCGACAGCATCGGTGAGCTCGCTTCGCTGTACAGCGTGGCCGACGGGGCTTTCGTTGGCGGCTCGCTGGTTCCGAGCGGCGGACACAACATCCTTGAGCCCGCCGCGTTCGGAAAAATCCCGGTGTTTGGTCCATCCATGGAAAACTTTGCGGAAATGGCAGAGCGATTCACCGCGGCGGGAGCTGCTGTCCAAGTGGAGAGTCCCGAGGACGCGGGCGTTGCCTGGATTGAGTTTCTGCGCGATCCAGAACGGGCCGCGAAGATGGGCGAGACCGCGCGCAACCTTGTGGAAAGCAGCCGCGGCGCTACCGATCGTGCCATCGCCGAGATCGCCCGGCACCTTGGCAACCCGAGGCGAGCGAAAGAATGAACCTCCCGCCGCTGGTGCGAATCCTGCTCTGGCCGCTCTCTGTATTGTATAGCGGCTATGTTCGAGCACGCGCCTGGCTCTATGCCAATGGCTGGTTGAAGCAGAGCCGTTTGCGCGGCAAGGTGATTAGCGTTGGCAATTTGACAGTGGGGGGCACTGGCAAAACGCCCATGGTGCTGTGGCTCGCGGAAAAATTTCTCGCGGAAGGGAAGCGCGTCGCAATTCTGAGCCGCGGTTATCGCGGTTCCGGCGGCACGAGCGATGAAATCGAGCTGATGAAGCATCGCCTGCAAGGACGAGTTGCGTTCGGCGTCGGCAAAGATCGCTTTGCCGAAGGCCAGCGCATCGAGCAGCAGGCGCTTGTCGACATTTTTCTTCTGGACGATGGCTTTCAGCATCTTCCGCTCGCTCGCGATCTCGACATCGTGATGCTCGATGGTTCGTACAGATTGAAAGATCAGGAGCTCCTTCCAGCTGGGATTCTTCGCGAACCCATGTCTGCCCTGCGTCGTGCGGACATGCTGGTCGTGACAAGAAAAACAGAACAGTCCGACATCGATGCGGCCCGCGCTCACAGATTTTCCGTTTCTTACGCGCAGACGCGCCTCTTAGGTTTTCGCCGCTGCGGATCCGGCGCCGATATTCATGATTTGAGCGAGATCGGCCCTGGGCCGTTCTTCGCCTTCTGTGGTATCGGTAATCCCCAGGCGTTCTTTGATGACTTAAGCCGTTGGGAAGTGCCTGTCGCCGGGCAGAGTATTTTTCGGGATCATCACCAATACTCGGCACCGGATGTTCGGCAATTAGAAGAGGCAGCGCAATGCGCCGGGGCCATCGCGTTCGTCACCACAGAGAAAGATGCGGAGAATCTCGGCGAAGCTACGAGAATGACAGTTCCCGTATTTGTCGCGGTTATAGATTTCGTGCTGCCCGCGGAAACTGAATTCATGGCTACGATGGAGCGCAAATTACAAGGACGACGCGGAGTGCCCGCGTGAAAATCCTGATTCGCGCCACGAACTGGGTTGGGGACGCTATCATGGCGCTGCCAGCACTGCGCGCTGTGCGCTCACGTTTCCCGCATGCACAAGTCACAATTCTCGCGCGACCCTACGTAGGGTCCATTTACAGAAATCAGCAGGTTTGCGATGAGATGATTTTCGTTGACTCCAAAAGCGATATGGCCGGCGAGCTCCGAGCCCGCAAGTTCGATGCTGCGCTTTTGCTTCAAAATGCGTTCGAAGCAGCCTGGCTTGCCTGGCGCGCGCGGATTCCTGAACGCGTAGGCTATGCCCGTGATGGCCGCAGCTTTCTTTTGACGAAAGCGGTGCCCGTTCCCAAGCCCGGGGAAATTCCACTCCACGAGCAGTACTACTATCTCGAATTGCTTCACCGCGCCGGCTGGCTGGATTCAGTTCCGAACGAATCCTTTATCAAGCTTCAAGTTCCCGAGGAAAATCACCAACGCGCCCGGGAGTTTCTTCTTTCTGCCGGAGTGAAACCAGATGGGATGCGCATCGCCATCGGTGCGGGCGCGTCGTATGGCTCAGCCAAATGCTGGCCTCCGGATCGCTTCGCGGAATTGGCGAATCGTCTTCAAGCTCAGGCGGAGGCCGATGTGATTCTATTTGGCACGCCCGCGGAGGCCGCTGTCTCATCGGCTATCGCGGCAGTCATGCGCCATCCACCGATCGATCTCACCGGAAAAACTTCCATCGACGATTTGCCCGCGCTTCTTTCGCAGTGTCATCTGTTTATCGGGAATGACTCCGGCGCGATGCACGTCGCCGCAGCGGTCGGCCTCCCCGTCGTGGCAGTCTTTGGGCCGACCGACCCCTACGGCACCGCACCCGTCACTCCGCGTTGCACCATCGTTCAGGAAAAACCATACTGCAGCCCGTGTTTTCTCCGCCGCTGCCCGACCGATCACAGGTGTATGACTCGCGTAACTCCGGACGCTGTCGAGGCCGCTGTGCGACACTGGACTTCGTCGCTAGAGGTGCGTCCTGACTGAAACCAGCGTTCTCCGCCCCGCCGTTTTCCTCGATCGTGACGGCACCATTGCCGAAGAAGTCGGCTACTTGAATCACGTCAGCCGATTTCGTATCTTGCCGCGGGTCGCGGAATCCATCCGTCGCTTGAATGAGGCTGGTTTGCCTGTGATTGTAGTGACAAATCAATCCGGTGTTGGCCGCGGCTACTTTCCGGAGACGCTCGTCCACACGGTCCACGAACTCATGACCCAGCAACTCGCAGCCGCCGGCGCGCGTCTCGACGCCATATACTTTTGTCCGCACACCTCGGCCGACGGCTGCGATTGCCGCAAGCCAAAAACGGGTATGCTCGAACGGGCAGCTAGGGAGCAGGCCATCGAGTTGCATCGATCTTTCGTGGTCGGCGATCGCCACGGCGACGTCGAGCTTGCCCAGCGCGCGGGCGCATGCAGCATCCTTGTTCGCACCGGTTATGGCGAAGGTGAATATCTTTGGAATGCCGCAAAGTGGCCGATTCAACCTGATTTTGTCGCCGCCGACCTCGCCGATGCAGTCCACTGGATTTTGAGGCAATCGAAATGAAGCGCGCCGCAAATAAAAGTTCTCCGTCATCGTCCGTCGATCTTCTTGCCCTTGCGGACTACGTCGAGCAGTTCTCTTCGAAAACGGTTGTTCTGTTTGGCGATTTTGTCGCCGACGAATACCAGTTCGGAGACATCTCCCGTGTCTCGCGCGAAGCGCCTGTCCTAATCCTCCGCCACCGTGAAACGCATCTCGTTCCGGGAGGAGGCGCCAATGCCGCCAACAATTTTGCGGCCCTCGGCACACGCGTCTTTCCCCTTAGTGCCGTCGGTGACGATGCTGCTGGAGACGCTCTCATCGCCTATTTCCGAAGCAAGCGTGTCGACGTTTCCGGCATCCTTCGCGTTAAAGGTTGGACGACTCCCACCAAGACCCGCATCCTTGCCGGCTGGGCACACACCGTTGGCCAGCAGGTTCTCCGCGTCGACCGTGAGCCGCAATCTCCCCTGCCGGAGCTCGTCCACAAGAAACTACAAGCAAAGTTGCATGCGAGGCTTCGTAGCGCCCATGCTCTCGCTGTTTCCGATTACGGATTTGGCGTTGCCTCACCTTCTCTGGTCCGGCAAGCAATTTCGCTGCAAAAGAATGCGCCGCCGGTCACACTCGATGCGAGGCACAGCCTTCACGCTTATGCCAAGGCAGGAATTTCGTCGGCCACTCCCAACGAAGCGGAACTCGAAGCCCTTCATCATGTCACCATCGGCCAGAACCTTTCTGAACTGAAGCGTTGCGGTGCCGCGACTCTTGCCGAAATGAAGCTGCACTCCTTGCTCGTCACACGCGGCCGCGATGGCATGGCGCTTTTCGAAACCGGTGACCGCCTCGCGCAAATCTCAGTTTACGGCAGCGACCAGGCCGTCGACGTCACCGGTGCGGGTGACACGGTTCTTGCCGTGTACACGGTGGCGCTGGCCTGCGGCGCTTCTCCCCTCGAAGCCGCGCACATCGCCAACATCGCTGGCGGTCTCGTCGTCATGAAGCGCGGCACAGCCACCGTCTCCCGCGATGAACTTCTCACCGGTATTCGACACCAAGCCGGTGGAGCTGCCTCCTGAGTCATGCGCCACGCTTCATCCAAGATCGTCAAGCGCGAATGGCTCCGCGGAACATTAGCGGAGCACAAGCGGCGCGGTCAGCACATCGTTTTTGCCAACGGCTGTTTCGATACTCTCCACGTGGGCCACATTCGTTATCTTGAAGGCGCTCGCCGCGAAGGGGACATCCTCGCGGTCGGTGTCAATGCGGACTCGAGCGTCTGTGCGCTGAAAGGCCCCGGCCGTCCCATTCTTGATGAGAATGCCCGCGCGCTACTTGTTGCTGCAATTCGCTCCGTTGATTACGTGCTGATCTTTAGCGAACCGAGCGTCGAGTCTCTGCTTGAGGATCTCCGCCCTGACGTTCACGCCAAAGGAACCGACTACACCGTGGAGACCGTGCCTGAGCGCGCCACCGCTGCACGTCTCGGCATCCGCGTTGCCATCGTCGGCGACCCAAAAGATCATTCCACTCGCGATCTTCTTGAATCCGTCCGCAAGGCTCCGCATGCCTGACGCGCGCTTTTTGGTTGTGCGCCTTGGCTCGCTCGGCGATATCGTGCACACTTTTCCCGCTGTTTCCAGCTTGCGCGAATCTTTCCCGTCCTCAGAAATCGTTTGGCTCACGCATCCGCGGTGGAAGCTCCTGGCCGAGAGCAGCCAATTGGCCTCGCAAGTCTGGGCAACCGAAACCCGCTCGATTCCTTCGCTTCGCAAGACTATTGAAACTCTTCGAGGTGCTGGTTGGGATGCGGCGATCGACTATCAAGGTCTATGGAAGTCTGCGGCGCTGCCTTTTTTCGGCGGCGTCAAACGCAGAATTGGCTTTTCTTCGGAAACCATCCGCGAGTTTGGCGTGCCGCTCCTATACACGGACCGCGTCCGCTGCTCTGCATCTCACATCGCCGATCAAAACGGAGAGTTGTCTCTGCGCGCAGGGGCGCGTAATCCCGTCGCGCCTTTTAGCTTGCACGTACCCCAAGTAGATGACTGCGGAATTCGCGACTATTTGCATTCACTCGGACTCGATCGCTTCATCGTACTGAGCCCCGGCGGCGGCTGGCGTTCGAAGTGCTGGCCCCCCGAGCGTTTCGGCCAACTCTGCAAAATGATCCGGGATTCTCTCGGCCTGCGTTGTGTTGTGAACTATGGTCCCGGCGAGGATGACCTCGCCCTCGCGGTTCGCGATTGTAGCGGCGGCGCCGAACCTGTGCCGTACAATGGACCGCTTGGTCCACTGATGGCCCTTCTGCGCAACGCGCAATGCATCGTCGGCGGCGATACCGGTCCGCTCCATCTCGCGGTCGCGCTCGGCACTCGGGCCGTCGCTCTGTTTGGTCCCACGGATCCTGCACGCAACGGCCCGTACCGCACGGACGACATCGTTTTACGCACGGCCAACGTCATCACTACCCACAGCCGAAGTGATCTGGTGCACCCATCGATGCTGCAAATCCAGGTAGACGAAGTCTTTGAAGGGGTTCGACGGCGTCTCGGGGTTCCTGCTTGAATTCCGCAGGCGCCTTCTTTGTACGCTGGCGAGTGCGTCTCAGTTATCCGTGCGCCATTCTCGTTTTGTGGTTTGCGCGCCCGACTCCTCGCAGCATTCTTTGGGGAGCGCCTATAGGCTTGCTCGGTCTGTTCATCCGCGCGAGGGCCGCCGGCCATCTTCACAAGCAGGAAGTCCTGACGGTTACGGGGCCCTATGCCTACACGCGCAATCCGCTCTATTTCGGCAGCGCAATTCTGACGCTCGCCGCAGGCGTTGCTACGCACTCCTGGCCGTCAGCCCTCATTCTGTTCGCTTACTTTGCGTTGTTCTATTCCATCGTCATGCGCCGTGAAGAAGCAGAGCTTCACCAGCATCACGGGGCCGCTTTTGACGAATACGCCCGCGCCGTGCCCTTGTTTTTTCCGCGGCTCACTCCGAGGAAACTCTCTTTTGGCGGTGCCGGCGCGTTTTCTTTTGCGCAGTACAAGAAAAACCACGAATATCAAGCTGCGATCGGTTTCGTCCTATTGCTCGCTGCGCTTCTGTCGATCTGGTGGTTGCGTCTCCGCTGATGCCGCTTTCGCCGTCATCTCCGAACATGCGACAAAACAGCTGATCTCCAGCCCCTTACCGTCTGTTAAAACGTGTACAGCGCCGTCGCGGTCCGTCAGCAATATCCGCAATCCCGCAGATTCAAGTCGTTCGAGCAATTCCGGGTTGGGATGCCCGTAGGAATTGTCTTCTCCCACGCTAATTACCGCGACCCGCGGATGTGCCGCGGCCAGAAATTCTGGCGTCGTCGAATTCTTGCTGCCGTGATGGCCAACTTTCAAAACGTCAGCGCCTAGAATAGCTTCGTTGTTTTCTTCCAGGATTTCCTTCTCCGCCTGCTTTTCCGCATCTCCCGGCAGCATCATAGTTCGGTCTCCGAACTTCAGCCGCAGCACCAGTGAATCGTTGTTCTTCGGAGAAGGACCAACTTCCTCCGGCGCAATCTCCGGCCAGAGGAATTGCGTCTCCACGCCATCCCAAGAAAAAACATTTCCACGGATTTCGTGCACGATCGCGATTTTCTTTTTGCGGGCCAGTTTTTCCAGATTTGCCAGCGCCGTCGACGCAACTTCCCGCCCGATCAAAAGTGTCCCCACGCGAAAGTTCTCAAGAATCGCAGTCAAACCTCCGATGTGGTCCTGATGAGCGTGGGTCAGCGCGACGACATCCAATCTCTGAAAACCGCGTGACCACAAGTAGGGCGACACGGCGTCTTCGCCGGGATCCGGGCCATTGTGCTCTTCATGCCCAGGGAATCCACCGAAAGAACCTCCTCCATCAATCAGCATTGTTTTTCCATGCGGCGTGACGACAAACAGCGAATCTCCCTGTCCCACATCCAAAACCGTCAATTCCAGATTTCCATCCGACCGTCTCGGTGCAAAAGGAAATATAGCAATGGTGAGAGCACTCAATGCCATCACGACGGCCGCTCCCCGCGCGGCTCCGCGCCAGAAATTGGGGATGCGTGCTGTCACGGCCAGAAGCAAGGCAGCCAACAGGAACAGCGCCACTAACCAGGACGGCGGTCCCGGGACGCGGTAACTCCACCGCGGAACTTGCGCAAACCAATCTACGACGTGCAGGAGGAGCATCGTCACCCACCCTAACGGAGCCGCCAGCAATTTTCCCAGCGCAGGCAAAATCATTCCGCTCCCGATCGTCAGAAATCCCACCGGCACCACAATCCCGGTAATCGGAACCGCCACCAGATTGACCAATGGCGCGCTGAGCGTGACGCGATGGAAATCTCGAGCCATCAGGGGCAGCATTCCAATCTGCAGCACCAGAGTGATCACCAGCAATTCCCAAACGCGCAGTGAAAACGCAATGCCGCGCGCCAGCACCTCCCCGGCCGGGTTTTCCAAGCGTGTGGGGACGCGCGAGGAAATCCAACGCGCAGTCGCACGCAGATCGATCCGAAATTGCGCTGCTCGCGGCTCCTGCGCCGCATCGCGTGTGACGTCGCGCCAGCCGCGTAGCGCCCTCACGTAGGGTTGAACTGTCTTCTCAAGCCAGGGCGCGGCAAGCCCCGCGATACATCCGATAGCGAGGAAGGTCAGTTGAAAGCTCGAGTCGCGCACCGCGAGCGGCCTGGCAACCAGGAGAATCAGCGCCGCCATTCCCGCGGAATTTAACAAATCCAATCTTCGAAAGAATAATCCGCCGATCACCACGATCGCGGTCATCAAGGCCGCGCGAAGCACCGGCGGCCTCTGTTCCACCACGGCTACGTACGCAAACAACAGCGTGAGCGTCGTTAGAGCCGTCCAGAAAGGCGTGAGCCTGAACGCGCGCCCGATCCAAAATAGAAATACCGCGACCGCCCCCACGTGCAGCCCCGCTACAACCAACACGTGAAACACGCCCGTTTTTTGAAAATCAGTGGACTCCGAGCGCTCCACGAAGCTCCGGTCACCCAGCAGCATCGCGCGCAAGACCCCGTCCACTTGGGGTCTGCTACCAAACAAAGTGTCGACCTCTTCTCGCAATCTGCGCCGAGCACGCGCCAAAAGCGTTGCGGCGGTCACGCGAGAAATGGCTGTGCGCTCCATCAACTCCGGCGCGCGCAATGTCGCGACCAGATCGATGTTCTGCTGCTCAAGATACGCGCGCCGGTCAAACGCCCCATCATCTCTGTAGACCTGCGGACGCTTTGCTTGCGTCGTGACGGCGACATCGTCTCCCGCGTGAACGTCCGGCGCCGCTGCCTCCTCCGGAGCCTTCGATAAACTGACGCGCAATCCTCCTCGCGCGGGAATCAACGAGCCTCCGTATTCAACCCCTGTCAATTCGATTTCGTAGCCATAGCCCCACGGCAGTCGCGCTGGCTCGTCCCGCAGACGGCCGTGCCAGCGCAACGGCGTCTTTAACTCGATGCGCCCCGCCTCAAGAAGAGACAACACGTGGTCCGCAGGCCGCGGCTGATTTGCAATGCTGGCGCCCAACACGCCCAGAATTAGCCAACTCAAACTAGAAATAGTGGCGGCAGGGAAGAGACGGCCGATAATGGCAAAGAAAATGCCAACACAAACGAGAGAGCCCACGGAAGCAAAACCGATCGCGAGATAAACATGTGACGAAACTCGTTCTGAAAACCACGGTGCCTGGCCGAGCACAGCGCCGCAAGCAAATAACGCGGCGATGGCGACGGCCGGCAGCCTCATGGGACTCTTCTCAACCTCACCATCGTTTCGATGTGATACGTTTGCGGAAACAGATCGAACAGGTGCATCTCGCCTAATTCGTATCGCACGCTCGGTCCGGTAATCTCCTTAGGTTTCCGCGGCGAGCTAGTCAGAACGGCCAAATCCCTCGCCAAAGTAGATGGATCGCAGGATAAATACACGATTTCCGCTGCTCCGAGCTCTGCGAGTCTCGACGCCGTCTCGGCCCCCAGTCCTGCACGCGGAGGGTCCAGCACGACAAACTCTGGCCGCTCCTGTGTTTTCTTCAGAAAATCTTCAGCGTGCTCGTTGTGCGAGGTGACCGAAACTTTCGCAGCTTCAGCGTTCGAATACAGATCGCGCGTAGCCGCAAGGTTTGCGTCCACGCTCACAACTTTCTCGAACGCTCGCGCCAGCGGCAGCGTAAAAAATCCCACTCCAGCATACATGTCGAGCGCTAGCCGCCCCTTTGCGCCCTCAGTCACTGTCTTCAGCAAGTCCTCGATCAAAAACCTGTTCACCTGAAAAAACGACAAGTGGCTCACCCGGAACTTGAATCCACCTGCCTCGTGCACCAAATAGCCGGGCCCCGTCAGCTCGAACTTATCTTTCTTCTGGTCCAGCAGCAGCAAACTATCGATCTGCGGAATCGCGTCCCGCAGAACCGCTGCGAGTTCTGCCGCCGGTTTCGGAAAACGTTCGAACGCCACGTTCAGAGCAATCTTTTCATCCGCCGAGTCCGCAAAAGCCTCAATCTCAAGAATTCCTTCCGGCAATGCCCCGGACCTCGCCATTTCCTGCAAAGCGCCAAACGTCTGTGCCAGGCGCGGCGAAAGCACGGGACACTCGTCGATTGGCACAATGAACGAGCTTTCCGGCAAAAAATATCCGAGCGCACGCGGCATCCCGCTACGCACCGCCCACTGCGCGCGATTCCTATAACCGTATGGCTCCGCGCTATGTTCATGAATGTCGCCGGTCCACGTAATTCCACCCAGTCGAGAGAGCGTCTCTCGCAAGATTTCTTTCTTTAAGCGCACCTGCTCTCCAGCCGCGATGTGCTGGTAGTGGCAACCACCGCATGTCTGGAAATGTGGACATGGGGCCGCAATCCGCTCCTTGGACGCGGACGTCACCTCCAGCAATTTTGCCCAAATCACTTTTTTCTTTTTCGATTTCTCCGCCGCGCGCACTTCCTCCCCCGGAAGCACGTAGGGCACAAAAATTGTATTTCCATCGGCGTGCCCCAGCCCGTCGCCTCCGTACACCAGCTTCTCAATCAATAATAATAACTCGTCAGCCATCTTTGCAGACCCCATTCTGCGATGTTTCGTGTGGAAAGAAAAGACAATTGCTTCCGGAAAGCGAGTTCAGGAAAAGTAGTACAAGCTCAGCCGCGGCAATCCGTACTCTTCGAGCAGCCGCTTCTGCAAGTACTGTTTCTCGACCAGAGCGATCTGTTCCGCTTTCATCTTGCGCCGGTAAGCCGCAAGCTGCCCATCCATCTCGCGCCGAATCTTCAGCATGGTTTCTTCACTCGCGTTGCTCATAAGCAACGCCTGCAGCTTGTCATCCAGAACCGTCAGCCGCCGCTCCAAATCCTCCAAGTCCGGCGCTCCCGGCGCATCGAGCAGCGTCACCACCGTCCCGAGTGATTGAGCGATCTCTTTCAATCGTCTCGCCAACTCCACTCCTGCCGTCCTCGCGCCATCCGCGACGCTCATAATTTGCGCCCCGTTCTTCGCGAGGTACGCCTGCAACTCGACTCGCGAAAACGACTCTTTTGCAGGCGCGTTTCCATTTTTGGGCGCGCTCCCGGCAGCAGTCTCCAGTTGTTCCGCCGCCGCTTCCAGCACGGCGTCCGTGCAATACGCCAGGCTCTTTAGCGGCTTGCCAGCCCCGCGTCGCGATCGTTGATAACTTTCGAACGCGTGATCGATCCCCTTCAACACCGCTTCCAGCGGCACACCCGCCTTTTGCCACGTCTCCATGATCGCCCAGTCTAGCGGCGACACCAGCAAATGTGCCCCGCGCTTCTTCCAGAAATAATCTTCGATTTCCGTGAAGTAGTTGAAGTAGTTCCAGCTATCCATGTGATTCGCTATGAGGAGCGCAGCATCTCAGTTTTGCGCTGCCAATTTGTGCGCTCCGGCGCACGCGCAAAACGTCTCTAAGCTATTTCTGCTCTTTCCTCGCCGGGACGGCCACCGAGTCCGCAGGCCGCGCCACGCGATTCGCCGCTGCTCCTTTGCCCGCTTCCGCAGGCTGATTCCTCTCCCAAATCAGCCGCAGCCCGGTCAACGTCAAAAACTCATCCGTATCTTGAATCTGCTTCGAACCCTTTGCCACCAATCTCGCTTGCCCGCCCGTCGCAACCACTTTCACATCGCCGCCCAACTCAGCCTTCATCCGCGTGAGCATCCCGTCCACCATGTCCACCGCGCCATAATAAAGCCCCGCTTGCATGTGCGTGACGGTATTCGTGCCAATCACTTTTCCCGGATCCTTGATCTCCACGCGCGGCAATCGCGCCGCCCGCGCAAACAAAGCCTCCGACGCAATCCCCAGCCCCGGCGCGATCACCCCCCCAAGATATTCTCCGCGCGCCGATATCGCATCAAACGTGATCGCCGTTCCAAAATCCACCACGATGCACGGTCCGCCATATTTGTGGAAAGCCGCCACGCCATTCACGATACGGTCCGCGCCAACTTCCAGCGGATTATCCACCAGTACCGCCATCCCCGTTTTCACGCCCAGTTCCACGAACAGAGCCTTTTGCCCAAAGTAAATCCGCGACATCTCCGCCAGTGTCCAATTCACCGGCGGCACAACCGAACTGATGATTACGCCGTTGATCGCGTCGCGGTCCAACCCGGCCAGAGTGAATAAATTCCGCGTAAGCACGCCGTACTCATCGATTGTCTGTTGCCGCGCCGTTGTCAGCCGCCAATTGGCAATTAACTCTTCGCCGCGGAAAACACCCAGCACCGTGTTCGTGTTCCCGACATCGATCGTCAGCAGCATCTACTGCGCCTCCGCCACGTCTCCAGAAATCACAGTCACCATCTGCCCGTCGTCGCGCTTCACCATCAACAACCCTTCTGGCCCAAGTCCCGCCGTGGTGCCCGCAAAACTCTCCGCCCCATTCGTCACCCGCACGCGTTTCCCTTGCGCATAACTCGAGACCGCCTCAAACTTCCGCGTCACTCCGGCCGGCCCTTCACGCAAAAAACGATTGTAGTCGTTCTCGAATTCCCGCAGCAACCGCACCAGCAATTCCAGCCGAGACACCTGCTTGCCCGTTTCCAGGCGCAACGAAGTCGCCGTCGTCCCAAGTTCCCCCGGGAATTTCTCCTGATTCACATTCAACCCGATCCCCACGATCACAAATCGCACTTGCGATGGCTCGGCATGCATCTCCGTCAAAATGCCGCCCACTTTTTTTCCTTGCATCATTAGATCATTGGGCCACTTCAGGTCCGGCGTGAGTCCGGTCTGCGCCTCGATCGCCGCCCGCGCGGAGAGTCCCGCCATCATAGTCAGAAGCGGCGCCTGCACCGGCGCGAGCCGCGGCCGCAGCAGCAACGTCACATAAATTCCCGCCGCCCGATCCGACTGCCACGTGCGTCCCGCGCGCCCTTTGCCCGCCGTTTGTTCTTCCGCCAGCACCACCGCGCCTTCCGGCTCGCCCGCATGCCCCAACTCCAGCGCCACGCGATTTGTCGAATCCGTCTTGAAAAAATGATAGATGTGCTTGCCGAAAAGACTGCCCTTCAACCGCTGCCGCAGCATATCCGGCGTCAGAATATCCGGGACGCGCTCCAGAAAATACCCTTCACCGGCTTTCCCCTTCACCCGCACGCCAAGCCCGCGCAACTGCCTCACCCACTGCCACACCATCGACCGCGACACACCGATTTCCTTTGCGATCCGCGCCCCGCTGATAACAATCGTGGAGTTTTCTGCCAGCAGCGTCAGCAGCGCCGCCAGCCTCTTGTCAGTTATTCCCGGAAGGGTCTCTTGAGCCATCGAAGCCGCACCATGCGCTGTCCACGCCGCCTAAGCTTACGTTTCCCTGTCGCGCCCCACAAGCTCAGGTAAGGTCCGCCACCCTAGGCGGACCGCCGCACGATCAAGAGAGCTACGCGCAACCGACTACTAGAGCTGCCCCAATCGCTCCACAATCTTCTGCAGTTCAACCCGCTGCTCCGCTAGCGTCGCTTCCAGTCCGCGAATAATGTTCTCTGGCGCCCGGCTTCGAAACGTCTCGTTTCCCAATTGCGTCTCTTTAGACGTTATGGCTTTTCGCAGTCCCTCGATCTCTTTTCTCAGCCGCGCCTTCTCCAGTTCTGGGTCCACGACGTCCGAATACGCAATCCGCACATCGAACAGCGCCGTCGAACGCACCGCTCCGCCGGCCTGCTCCAGAGGCGTCGTCGAAATCTTCAATTCGCTCAGAAACGCAAGTCGCACAATTGCATCAGACTCGGCTTGCACTCTGCTGCGAACTAACGCAGCACTGCTCCAAAATTCAGCAGGCACCTTCTTCTTCGGATCAAGCTTGCTCTCTGCGCGAATGGTTCGGAGCGCGGTGATAACGTCTTGCACTAGCGAGAAGATTTCCACCGCGTCTATAATTCTCCCCTGTGTCCACTCTTTCCGCGCCGTAGGAAATGTATCCAGGGCAATCGATTTCGCCCCGATCTTCTGCGGCAACTGATGCCACAACTCTTCCGTCAAAAACGGCATGAAAGGATGTAAGAGGCGCAACGCATCATTGAACGCCGCGAACAAATTCTTCCAAGCCACAACGGATCGTTCGCGGTTTGCGCTCTGCAGTTCCGGCTTGACCCACTCGATATACCAATCGCAGAAGTCGCCCCAGAAAAATTGATATACATTCTGTGCCGCTTCGTGGAATCGGTAGTTTTCCAACGCTTCATTTACGTTCTCAATCGTGACCGCCAGCCGCGAATAGAGCCATTGATCCACAAGCGGCACGGTTCCGTTAAACGCATAAGGCGCTTTCGCCCGTACTTCCGGCGAAGCCAACTCCTCCAGCCCCGTCCCGCTCTGCTCAAATTTCTCCAAATTCACAAACAAAAACCGCGCCGCATTCCAAATCTTGTTAGCGAAATTCCGCGCCCCACCCAGCCTGTCGTCCGACAAAACAATATCCGTCCCCGGCGCCGCCATCGACGCCAGGCAAAACCGCATCGCGTCCGTCCCGTACTGCTGGTTCAAGACTACCGGATTGAGTCCCGTTCCCTTCGTCTTGGACATCTTCTCGCCGCTTCCCGTCCGCACCAGCGAATGCAAATACACAGCCCGAAACGGCACTTTTCCCGTTAAGTGGATGCCCATCATCGCCATCCGCGCCACCCAGAAAAACAAAATGTCATATCCGGTGATCATCAAGCTCGTCGGATGGTATTTTTGATAATCCGGCGTCTTCTCCGGCCACCCCAGCGTCGAAAACGGCCAAAGCGCCGAGCTAAACCACGTATCCAAGACATCCGGATCCTGGGTCAGCTTCCCCGATCCGCATTTCGTACATTTCGTCGGTGCCTCTTCCGCCACGGTAATGTGCTCGCAATCCGCGCAATACCACGCCGGAATCCGGTGTCCCCACCACAACTGTCGCGAAATCGTCCAATCGCGTATATTGTCCAGCCAGTTCAGAAATTCCTGCCGCCGGTTGTCGGGAACAATTTGGATCGTATTTTCTTTACCCGGCTCGTATTCCCTCACCGCCGCAATCGCAGGAGCCGCCAGCTCCTTCATCCTGCAGAACCACTGTGTCGAAATCCGCGGCTCGACAATTGTCTTGCTCCGTTCGCAAATCCCAATCGAGTGCGCATGCTCCGTCACGTTCTCTAGCAAGCCCTGCGCCTTCAAATCTTCCACGATCTTCTTTCGCGCCTCGAACCTATCCAATCCTGCATACGGTCCAGCCGCCGCGTTCATGTGCCCGTCATCCGTCATCACATCGATTTCCGCCAGCGCATGCCGCTTGCCCACCTCAAAATCATTCGGATCGTGCGCCGGAGTTATCTTCACCGCGCCTGTCCCGAATTCCCGGTCCACCATCGCGTCTGCAATGATCGGAATCTCCCGGTTCATCAAGGGCAGCATCACCGTCTTGCCTATCAGGCGCGCATAACGCTCATCCTCCGGATGCACGGCCACCGCCGTATCCCCAAGCATCGTTTCCGGCCGTGTCGTTGCCACCGTCACGAATTCCTGCGATCCAGCCACGGGATAGCGGATATGCCACAGTTGTCCCTGGCGATCTTCGTGGTTCACTTCCAAATCGCTCAACACGGTCAAGCAAACCGGGCACCAGTTCACCAGCCGCGTCTCCCGATAAATAAATCCTTCGTTGTAAAGCTGCACGAACACCTTGCGGACCACCCCCGACATTTCCGGTGACAGCGTAAATTTCGCCCTCGACCAGTCGCAGCTTTCCCCGATGCTCTTCATCTGCTCCGTAATTTGGCCGCCAGCCTCCGCCTTCCACGCCCAAACCCGCTTCTCAAACTCATCACGCCCCAACTTGTGGTAATCAATCCCCTGATCCATCAACTGTTTCACCACCACGCGCTGTGTCGAAATACCCGCGTGGTCCGTACCCGGCAGAAACAAAGTGTTGTACCCGCGCATCCGGTGCCACCGCGTAAGGATATCGATCTCCGTATGCTCCAGCATGTGCCCGATGTGCAGCGATCCGGTCACATTCGGCGGCGGAATCACCATCGAAAACACCGGTCCCGGAGCATTCACGTCGGCCTTGAATAGCCCCTCTTTAACCCAGTATTCCGCCCAGTGCGGTTCTATCTGCTGCGGTTCGTAAGCTTTAGCGATCTCTCGAGCCATTCGTCACTCAACTCCCATCGTCATTCCGCAACGCACGCATACACGTGTCCCATTTCGCGTGCAGAGTAATCTTCGACTATACGGGGGAAAAACCAGCTCCGTCAATTCAACCCCAATTCGGGTGGTGGGTCAGTTTCCGATAATCCGAAGCGATACAAAAGGCCGTTGACAACCTGACCATCGAACATATCGGTTTGAGGACTACTTCCGGTTTGCCGACCACCCGGATGGCGGCCAAATCAGTCAATACAAGTGCGTTTGTCAGTACTAATCCGCCGGGGAAACGATAAATTCCGGCTTTCTTATTTGGAATTGACCTTTTCGCGTGCCCTGTTGGTTAGAAAATGGGCGCCAGCGCGAACGCTCAAGAGCTCGGTTGTTTGTTAGGGAGCGGAACGCCGACGCGGCGAACGATGTCGGCAAAACGCGGGTCACCACGAAGGGCATCGAGTCGGGGATCCACCCCGACAAAGACCATTCAAAGGGATCTTTGCTTGAGACCTTCTTCGAGAGAGGCGAAAGCCCGGTCAGTCTCTCCAAGTGCGGCGTATACGGTCGCGATGTTGTTGCCGCATACAAACCGCTTGCGCGCCATGGCCAGGAGTTTCTGAAGTACCTTACGCGCTTCTTCCTTATTTCCCGATTCGGCGTAGGTCTGAGCCGCCTCGGCTATTTGAGTTGGATCGTTGCTTTCGCGCACCGCTATTGCTGCTGCTTGCGTCGCTTCGCGGAACTGGCCGAGGCGTGCGTAGGCAAATGCTTCCTCGGCAAAAGGTTCAGTGAAGTCCGGTGGCAACTCCCGCGCTTTGCGGCACTCCTGAATAATCTCTTGATATCGACGGCTGGCGTGCAAACTATGCGTGATTGCCACGAATCGCGCTTGGACGGAAAGAGGATCAAGCGCGAAGGCACTGTGATCGTGTTCGAGCGCTTCATCAAATCTGCCGATGCTCGCGAGATAATCGGCATACCGTAGATGCGCTTCGGAAAGATTCGGGCTGAGGGCGAGACTGCGCAAGAACTCGCTCTCGGCACCGGGCCAATCCCAATCGTAGTAAAGATGCACGCTGCCGAGAGAGGCATGGGCGAGCGCCAAGGTCTCGTCCAATTCCAAAGCCTTCATGGCTGCCGCTTTGGCTTTGGGTCCGGCTTCCAGCGGAGTCAAATACGAGGTATTCAGTGCCATGTAAGTTTCGGCGAGCCCGGCATAGGCAAGGGCATAATTCGGGTCGAGCTGGATGGCCTGCTGAAAATAACTGAGCGCCTTCTCACGCTCGCTTCCCCTGGCCCTCCCCAAATAGTAGCCGCCTTCGAGGTAAGCCTCGTGAGCCCGCGCGTTTACCGGGCGAGCGCCGCTCAAGTGAGCTTTCTGCTCGGGCGTAAGTTTGATCTCTACTTCATCGGCTATCGCCACAGCGAGCTGTTGCTGCAGGACCAGGATATCCCCGAGATCCCGCTCATAGTTCTTGGCCCAGAGATGCGTCTGATCCTTGACTTGGATGAGCTGAGCGCTAATGCGCACGCGATCGCCTGAATGGCGCACCGTGCCTTCGAGAATGTAATCCACGCCCAATTCACTGCCAATCTGGTCGATCCGCTTCTTCGTTCCTTTATATTGAATGGCCGAGGTGCGCGCGATAACGCCAAGACGCTGCGGCTCCAATTGACCCAGCCGGGAGATCATTTCCTCTGTCAGTCCTTCGCTGAAATATTCCTGCTCAGGATCGTCACTAAGGTTTTCAAAAGGCAATATCGCGAGCATGATTTTGCCGGCTGGTGGGCTGGCGCGGTGCCAGATGCGGGTGCGCGCTAAGTAGAGTCCGCTGATCGAACCCAGCAGGGCCAGACCAGCGGTCACAAGCCACCATGATAAGCGGTGGTTTTGTGGGGCCTGCGTGCGCTCCAACTCCTCCAATCTGGCGTGGCCGTCGTTCCACCAGGCATCCAACTCAGGTTTGTAGGCGTAGACCCCCGCTCTTTTCTTGTGAGCGTGCCGATGAACCGGGAGACCTTCTTCCTGCCAGCGTCGAACGGTCCTCTCGCTGCATTTTAGGTAGGCCGCAATCTCCTTCCACGAATCGAGGCGGTCACCGGAAGTCGGCTCGGTAGGACGGTCCTGTAAGTCAGTCATATCGCTGGGCATGGAGAAGCCCGTGGGGGACAAGGTTCAGTAGGCCGGATTCTAACGCGCCGCGGCTCCCCTGGCAATTGTGCAGTTGGGAACGGCCAACTGCGGTCATTTCAAACCTGGCCGCACATGTCCCTTGCAGTCGTTGGCGATACCGCTTACGTTCAGCGTCAATTTCCGGATGACTTGAAGCCGGTAGCGCAACGCCGCAAAAGGATTCTTCCATGGAGGACTTAGATGCTAGGAAATTCACGAAGATTGATTCTCATAGCGTTACTTGGGCTGCTGCTCTTCACCACGCGAAGTGCTGCCCAGTCGTTTAGTTTTGCTTCCATTGATGTCCATTGCGACGCCGCCACTACCTGTCCGGCGGGCCTCGTCCCGGGCCAAGTTGCCAGTCAAACTAGCGCACGAGGCATAAACGCGCGCGGCGATATCGTGGGCTTTTACGTTGCCGCGGGCAAACAACACGGATTCCTGCTGAAAGACGGGCAGTTCACCAGCATCGATTTTCCCGTTGCGAACGTGCGTGCTACGATCGCCAACGGAATCAACCCTCAAGGCGAGATCGTCGGCCAATACACCCTACCGGTCAACAGCGATCCCAACGTTTCTGATGTCTCGCCGCTGTACTGCCCACCTGATCTTCCCACTACTCCGCCAAGTGCCGATCCCGCCTGCATCAAGGGTTTCTTTTACCGCCACGGCAAATTCTCGACCGTCATGTTCCCCAATCATCCCGGCGCAATTGCCCAACGCATAACCCCCGATGGCGATATCTACGGCTGCCTCCACGACCACGACCTCGGCATGTCTATGTTTGGCGCCGTCTGGACTCGTTTTGACACCGCCAGCCTGACCGCTAATGGCGGCGAAACCATCGATCCCATGGCCATACCGATGTCGATGAACAATGGCGCCACTCCCGGCGGCGGCCACATGATTGGTGGATTGTGGGTCGATATGGGTAATCAACAGCATGGCCTTCTGGTACAGGGCGGAGTCTTTCAATCCTACGACCCAACCTCTACTGCAACCTTGACCGCCATTTGGGACATGGATCCCAGCCAGCAGTTCGTGGGAACCTATCGCGTGGCCGGCGAGCCCGGCCCGAAACGCCACGGCTTCCTGCAGCTCCCCGCCACACCCGACGGCGGATTCCCTGCGCCAATTAACATTGATTTTCCGGGCGCCTTCGCCACCATCGTCTTCGGCATTAATCCCGATGGCGTGATGGTCGGCCAATACGGTCTCATCTCCGGCGGCCCTGCGCATGGGTTCGCCGCAGTACCGACGACGAGCAACTGAAAAAAGCCCGGTTATCGCATTCTGAGCGACGGGACTCGAACCCACGACCTCCTGCGTGACAGGCAGGCGTTCCCACCAGTTGAACTACCCCCTCAGACCTGTGAACCAGCAAGAGACAGCTGTAAGCCGTTCGGATCAGTAATGGGATGTCGCCATCTCGCAGGTAATAGTCAATCACTCTCAGCGCGTTTGTCGGCACTAATCCGTTCTCCTTAAGCGTCCGACTTCCTGTTCCAGCCCCGCGCCTAATATTCGAGGGGCCTTCCATTCTGCTCGTCTTCGGCAACCTTCACTGTAAGAACTAACAGTGTAAATATCCGTGATTATCAACTAAGAGTACGGACTGCCACACAGGTTCAGGGAGAGCCGCATTCACTGAGGAGAGTCCGGCACGAGGAATAAGAAGCTTAAAGGCAGTATGAATCTCCCCTCTGTACAAGGAGACTGACATGGCCACAGCTGCGACCGCAACACCTTCAACGCCCAAAGAGCGCGATTGGACGAAACCACAGGCGATAGCGATTCCGAAGGAGGGGTACTTCAAGCTTCAAAACGGGAGGTACGGCCCAGTATATCCACAAACTCCAGCCTGCTATGGATTTACCATCATCGCGAAGATCAAACCGGGAAGAGAGGACGCCATCCGTGCGCATGGCAAGACCATTGAGAAAGCGATTGCTGATCTTCCGGATGCCCTTGCGGTCCTTAAGCTCCACTACCTTCGGTGGGTTTTGTTTGACATCGGGAAGGACACTTATTTCATGTACCAGGGGATCTTTGACACAGATTTCGACAAGTACACTGAGGACGCCGTAGCCCTCTTCACAAAGTTAGGTTTGAACACTGTTTTTGAGAACCTTGAGGGATTTCCGGAAGACTGGAAAACGAACGCGCCAGCGTTCGTTAAATTCGTTCGTGAACACCAGTGTCCAAGCTTTTTGGAATACGGGGAATATCCGTACGTGACAGCCGACGAGATCAAGAAGGCTCTAAAACTCAAGGCTGCGTTCGCTGGCATGCTGGACCTGATGCAGTAGTAGACCTCTTGTTTTACTCGCTACGGAGATACCCGTGTCCGTCTTGCAACCAGCGCATCGCATTTCACAAGATTTGACCAAACGAACCGATCAGCTTGGTTCGCTTGATGTCGACGACATTCAGCATTTCCTGATGTCGCGGCCACCTGCGCGGGCAGCGCGTTACGAGTTTCTATCGTTTCGGAGTGGGGTAGGTGGACGAGCCTGGCTGACGGGCCTGATCGATAAGGTGGGCACGGCAGGTGCTGTCGGGTCGAGCCTACTTGATGCAAGGTGGGTGACCGTTGGCTTCACATGGAACGGTTTGCGCGCGCTCGGTGTGGCTGAAGCATCATTGGCCACCTTCCCGGAAGAGTTTCGTCAGGGCATGGCGGCCCGGGCGGACGTCCTCGGCACCACAGGCGCTAATCATCCAGATCATTGGGTGGGAGGGCTCGCCAGTCCTAACCTGCATGCGATTGTCGTACTGTTTGCCCGGGACGTCGCCGAACGTGAGCGCTGTCGCGGGGAGCACGAACGGTATGTCGCGCAATGCGGCGGAGTCGAAGTGCTGTCCTCTCTGGATCTGGAAGCTATCCCCCCGTTCGATTACGCTCACGAACACTTCGGCTACAGGGACCGGCTCTCACAGCCGGTCATCGAGGGAACCGGAGTAGAGCCGACGCCCGGCTCTGGCCTACCGATCAAACCGGGCGAATTTTTTCTTGGCTATCCTGACGAAGAGGGTCCTGCTGCCGCATTGCCGCAGCCGGAAATTCTTTCTCGCAACGGCAGCTACGTTGCCTATCTGAGAATGCAAGAGCACGTAGGCGCGTTTCGCGATTTCCTCCGAGCCCATGGTGAAACACCGGAACAGCAGGAATTAATAGCTGCCAAGTTGATGGGACGATGGCGGAGCGGCGCTCCGCTTGTCCTGGCGCCGGATAAGGACGATCCAAAGCTCGGCGCTGATTCTCAGCGCAGCAACGATTTTAATTTCGCAAAGATGGACCCGCACGGCTATGGCTGCCCGCTCGGGGCACACATCCGGCGCATGAACCCGCGCGATACCGCAGTGAACATGAACCGGCGGAAGATGATCCGGCGAGGGGGGACTTACGGTCCGCCCCTGCCCGAGGGCATCCCCGACGACGGCATAGAGCGAGGTATCGCCGCGTTCGTGGGCTGTGCGAGCCTCGTCCGCCAATTTGAATTTGCGATGAATGTGTGGACGAACGACCCAAACTTTCACGAGCTGGGAAACGAGCGCGATCCGATTTTCGGTACACAGGACGGCACTTTTGACATGACCATCCCAAAGCGGCCCATTCGGAAAAAGATCATCGGCCTGCCAGCTTTCACCACCATCCGAGGCGGCGCTTACTTCTTTTTGCCCGGTATAAAGGCGCTCCGATACCTGGCGTCGCTGAGTGACGGTGTTGGAAACAAAGGTCATTGAAGGGCACAGAAAGGGAGGAATCATGAGCTCCGGTCCTCAACCGTCGCGTACTTACAACCAGAACCATGCGCCGCGCAAGTACACTCCGGGCCAACGGAGAGTTTCCATCTACTGGACGTGGAGTTACCCCTGGGAAGCCAACCGGGACACCACTGAATTAGACAATCGCTTCTCGACCATGACCGAGGTCCGGAGAGTCGCCTGGCCTGCGTATGAGGGATCCGAATGGGATGAGATGCATTTCCTGCAAGGAATTGCCGGGACCCTGGAACTGTTCCACCGCTCCACGCTCGCCTTTCAGAGGGTCCTAGGTGAAGTCACTGGACATTCGGTTGCCGTATTTCAACGAATCGACCAGGCCGGGTTCAAGCTTCCTATAGACGAACGAATCCTGGCGGACACAGATACCCTGATGGTGTTCGGTCTTGATCATTTGCTTTCAGAGCAGGCGGCAGCCTCAGGAGAGATCGAGGCGGTCGGCGAGTGGCTGCAACGAGAAGGAACTTGCCTTCTGCTTGGGCCCCATCACGATGTGGGATTTACAGAAGATCTCAATCAGCGCCAACTGGAATATACGCACCACGGGGATGCGCTCGTCCCTCGCCAGCAGCGCTTCGGACAATACACGCGTTCGATGATGAAAGCACTTGGGGTGCCGGTGATGAATCAATTCGGACTTCGCCCGGCCCTCGTCAAAGGCACAAAACAAATTGCGCCGCTCACAATCAACAAAGACCTGGATAAGCTTGGCCTCCTCAACGGGGTTTCCACATTTAATTTTCATCCCCACCTGCCGCATTACGCGCTGACCACCGATGACAACAAGTCCGTCCACGTGCTTACACGCCAACCGATTGACCTGGACCGACCGCATCCTTTCACCCAGGCGGGCAATACCGAGTTCAACTCGTTCATCTGGATGCCGCCTAATGCACAACGCGCCGGAAACATCCTGCTCGCGGACTCCACGATATTTACTACGTTGTTTGGCGGCGTCGAGTCGTTGGAGACCTTTTGGAAAAACCTGGCAACGATGCCACTGTCGAGCGGGATGCCAGCCAAGAAATCTCAGGCTGTCGCCTGATCCGAAACGCGAAGTGCACAAGCACTACCCGGGAAAGGTTGAATGGAACTCCTGAGTAAGGCAGTCCCGATCACGATGCTCGCCTTTGTGGTTTCAAGCATGCTCGCGGTTGGTTTGAGTCTCACCATTCGGCAGATTGTGGCTCCTCTCCGCAATGGAAAACTTGTTTTTCTCGCATTGCTCGCAAATTTTGTGCTGATGCCATTGGGGGCGTTAGCCATCGCCACACTTCTCAGGCTTGACCAGCCGCTCGGGATAGCCTTGCTTTTGCTAGGCGCAGCTGCTGGCGCACCATTCCTTCCTAAGCTGGCAGGGATCGCCAAGGGCAATCTTGCCTTCGCAGTGGGATTGATGGTGCTACTCATGGTCTTGACCGTGGCCTACATGCCGCTTGTCCTGCCTTTGCTTCTTGAAGGCGTTTCAGTCGACCCGATGAAAATAGCACGCTCGCTCGTTCTTCTTATGTTGCTTCCACTGGGTGCCGGGCTTGCAGTGAACGCCGGGTTCGGAAGCATAGCTGAAAGAATGCGCGCGCCGCTTAACCGGATCTCCACTCTCAGCCTGGCACTCCTGATCGCGCTGCTATTGGTGACGAACATTAAAAATGTAGTCGCGCTGTTCGGAACACGCGGCATTTTGGCGAGTGTCCTCTTTCTTTTCAGCGGTGTTGGAATCGGGTGGCTCCTGGGTGGTCCGGGCCTCGGGACAAAAGGCGTGCTGGCGTTAGGTACTGCACAGCGCAATATTGCCGCTGCTCTTGTGGTTGGTGGCAAGGACTTCGACGCCGAAGGTACTCGTCATGATTGTCGTCGTTGCCGTTGTTGGGCTGCTTATTCTAATGCCGCTGGCGCGCTTCTTAGGAACTCGCCCCGCGGAAACGCCAGCTTAGAACAACACAGGTTCAGGACCGCAGAGTGTCACAGATTTGGAACACGGAACTGTGAACGTTGATGAGAGCAGACTTGGCATTTCGTGTCTTTGCTGTGTTTGCCTTCGTTGCGGTTGCTAACTTCGTTGTTTTGACTCCCGTCCAAGCGCAAGTCAGAGGCGTCTATCCTGTAGGCATGAATGCCACCAGCTCTGGGGTGACACCAGAAGCAGGAATCACCTATTCAAACCTTTTTGTTTTTTTCTCACGTGATGAAGAGAAGGGCCCACATGGTGAAATACTGGCCACCGGCCAGAACTCGATCATGATGGATATGAACAGTTTTGTTTGGGTGAGCAAAAAGGAGATGGGTCTCCTAGGTGGAGCAATATTCTCGGCATCCGCTACCCTTCCGATTGCCAACAACTCGCTCACTTCGGATGTCCACGGTGCCCTCAGCGGCGGTGGCGGGTTTGCGGATTCCTATTATCAACCGTTGATTCTCGGCTGGCGCAAGCAGCGCTTTGCCATTCGGGCCATCTATGGGTTCCTGGCGCCGACCGGAAGATTTAGTGCGGGTGCCAACACGAATGTGGGTTCGGGTTACTGGACCTCAGTTGTTGCGAGTGGACAGACGATCTATCTGGATTCGAGCAAAGCCACTGCCCTATCTGCCTTTCAGATGTATGAATTTCACAGCACCCAAGAGGGCACGATGGTCCACCCAGGCCAGACCTTTAACCTCGACTATTCGCTAACCCATACCTTACCCCTTCCACGTAGCTTGAGACTTCAGTTTGGGTTGGTGGGCTACGGCCAGTGGCAGACTACCGCTAAACATGGCCCGAACATTACGCCGGAACAGTCAGCCGCGCACTACAAAGTCAACGCTCTGGGGTTCGCGGCAAACGCAGTACTACCCGAGCAGAAGGTGAGCGTTGGTGTTAAATATTTTCACGAATTCGAGTGCCGATCTACCTTCCAAGGATACACACTCCAGATCTCCGCCGCGGTTACGTTCTAAACCGGATGAGTTGACCACCTAGGCTTGTCCCGGAGCCGTACCTGGCTGAATAGGCCGGTCGACTTTCCAAATCGGTTCTAAGTCGCCGGTTCATTCATGGAGCAACGATAGGTAACGGGAAGTCGTCTTGTAGGAAGAGATCGCCACTGGTCCCGGTTGACGGGCCATGCGGAAGTTATGCCAGTAAACCCGACCGCACCATTACTTCCGGTTTGCCGACAATGCGTCCGGAATGTGAACTCGGCTTGGGGTGCATGTACTCCAGCCCCTCTGCCCGCTTCTCGGCGCTCCACACATTTCAAGCCTTTGGGAATTCTGAAAAGCCCCCACGCAACAACGGCTTGCGGGGCGCCCTCGCGGTCAACGTTTAATCCTTTTGAACCGCTCCCATTCTCTGTCACACCGGATACTAGCTTTTGGGTCACCTTCTCCCCCTTGCAAGGGCGGGCGGCCCTGACCGTTGAGGTCACTCGTCGTATAATCTCGTGCGCGCAACTGGGGAGCAGAACATATGAACGTACAAGAACAAATCAAGAAGTATATTACCAGCCAACCGGAGCCAAAACGCAGTGAGATGCGAGAGTTGCATCGGCTCACACTTCAAGTGTCACCAGAATGCAAATTATGGTTCTTCGATGGTAAAGACAGCAAAAATCATACTGTTTCCAACCCTACGATTGGATATGGATTTCACACAATAAAATATGCCAATGGAAAAAGTAGAGAGTTTTTTCAAATTGGTGTGAGCGGAAACAAAACCGGAATCTCTGTCTATCTTCTTGGTCTCAAAGATAAGAAGTACTTAGCCAAAACGTATGGAAAAAAACTAGGCAAGGCGAGCGTGACCGGATATTGCATTCGGTTTAAAGCTCTAAAGGATATAAACATCGATACGCTTGAAGCGGCAATACGATATGGGCTTGCAGCTCAGAATGAAAAAGGCAAGCTGACGAAATAATTGGTGGTGGGTCAGTTTCCGATAATCCGAAGCAATACAAAAGGGCGTTGACAACCTGACCATCGAACTTATCGGTTCCGAGGACTACTTCCGGTTTGCCTGCGATCCAGGAGTTATCGCACCAAGTACGCGCCAAGAGAAGAGCGGCCAATGCTTTGCTAAAAGCGCAAAGCACAGGCCACCACGAGGTGTCTACTGGATTAGGGGTGCGCTACCCACTTTTGCGCCTACTGTTTTACAAAGTTGTCGAGAATAACGTTGCCGGGAACTGTGTTGACGGCCTGGATCTCCCTCCCCTTATGGAGGATCACAAGATTCAGGGCCGCATTCGGGGTCGTGATGAAAGTACCCGTGCAATCAGGATTTACGGTGTAGGTGCCCGGAACATTCACTGGCGTGATTAGGCCACCAATGCTCACGGTCTCCAAGGCGGAGATATTTCCGTTTCCGTCAAAGGTCACGAGGCCGCCGCCGGCCACGGGAGTGAAGTTGTTGATCGCAGCAGGGACAGGACCTCTTGTGAAAAATCCACTAAACGTTAAGGCGTACGTGCCGTCGAGCGTTGCAGCGCTACAGGCTTCCGGAGCCTCTTCATGAGCGTGCACTTTGGGCAAGGTGCCGCCAGGGAAAGTGACCCCCAGACCGACCATGGCCGCGACAGCAACTAAGGTTGCTAGAACTACTTTAGTCTTCATGTTGCGCATAGGTTTGTATCTCCTTTTTATCTACCCGTCTGTTCGGCTCCATCGGGTTGTTTAACGGGCTCAATCTTGGCGCCAGCTGACCGACTACCTCAATGCACGGCGGCTCATTTGATGGTCAGAAGAGGTCATCGCGGATCTCTGTGAAATCAAATAACTTACTTGCTAGCAGAGCAGCCACTGGGAATCTCAACGATGCGAAGGGATCCTAGGTACCACCAATCTTGTGCACGAGGACCAGCAAGCAGTCTTTGCTTGGCGCACTTTGGGGTGTTAGACTTCGCGCGAATCGGGGTGGGTCGTGACAGGGACTACGCAATCGGCCCTGCCCAAGCGCTTTGGCGACTTCGAGTTTGATTCGCGCGCCAGACAGCTTCGTAAGCACGGACACACAATCCGCCTCCACGGGCAACCTCTTGAGATTCTGGAGCTGCTGCTCGAACGCCCTGCGGAGGTCGTGCTGCGGGAAGAGCTCCGAGCCAAGCTCTGGCCGGCGGATACCTTCGTTGATTTTGAGCATAGCCTAAACGCAGCCGTAAACAAGCTCCGCGAGGCGCTCGACGACGATGCTAACAATCCCCGTTTCATCGAAACTGTGCCGCGGCGCGGCTACCGTTTTATCAGCACAGTGGACCTGGCGGATTCGCAGGGCCTGAAGCTCGCAGTCCCTGAAATGCCGGCTTCCATCGAGTCACTTGTTGTAATTGCACAATCCCAGATCCTTTCACGACACCGTCACCGCCGCGTTTTTGTGACGGCACTTGTTCTCGTGGTGGTATTGGCGGTTGTCTTTGGCTTCGACCTGGGCGGGGTTCGCCATAGATTGCTGGGGGCACCAAGCGCTCCGAGGATTCAATCCATCGCCGTCCTTCCGCTGGAAAACCTTTCCAAGGATCCCGAACAGGAATATTTCGCTGACGGGATGACCGACCAACTCATCACGAATCTGGCCCAGGTCAGCGCATTGAGGGTGATCTCACGAACATCGGCGATGCGGTACAAGGGAACGAAGAAGTCCCTGTCCGAGATTGCCCGGGAGCTGCACGTGGATGCCGTGGTCGAAGGCGCTGTGATGTGGGAGGGCGGCCGAGTGCGAATCAGCGCACAGTTGATCGAGGCGTCGACCGATCATCATCTCTGGGCGGCCAGCTATGATCGCGATCTGCGGAACGTGCTGTCCATGCAAGACGAGGTCACGCGCGCCATCGTCAGCGAGGTGCGCGTGAAACTAACTGCGCAGGAGCAGGCGCGGTTGGCAAAGACGCACCCGATTAACCCAGAAGCTTTCCAGCTTTATCTGAAAGGGCGTTACTACTGGTATAAACTGAACCCGGAAGCACTGCAGAAGGCCACTGCGTATTACCGGCAGGCCTTGGATGAAGATCCGGCATACGCACCGGCTTACGCGGGTTTAGCTGACGCTTACAACCTCGTCGCGTTTTTCGCCGTTCTCCCCCCAAGCGAAGTGATGCCGAAGGCGAAGGCCGCGGCCCTGAAGGCGCTGGAGCTTGACGACACTCTCGCTGAGGCCCACGGTTCGCTTGGATGGGCCAGCTTCACATACGATCGTGATTGGCCGGCTGCCGGAAAACATTTGGAGCGAGCCGTCGCACTGAAACCAGCCTATCCCTTGGCCCATTCCTATTATTCTCTCTATCTCGGCGCTCTCGGACGGTCGGAGGAAGGTTTGACGGAGGCGAAACTCGCCCTGGATCTCGACCCAGTTTCCCCAGCCATCGTCCATTACGTGGGCGTGCAGCTTTACCTGGCGAGGCGATTCGACGAGGCCATTGAACAGTGTAGGAAGGCGCTCGAGTTGGATCCAAGCTTTGCCCCTGCGCATGGGACGCTAGGGCACGTGTACGCAGCAAAAGGGATGTACCGTGAAGCTCTGGCTGAATATGAAAAGTTCGCGACGCTTAGTGGAGGCAGCCCTGGGTCCACCGCCCTTGTGGGTTACGCGCACGCCCGATTAGGTCAGCGCAGCTACGCCCTCCGGGTGCTCGACCAGCTCAGGGCGGCGACAAAGCAGAGGTATGTGCCCGCCCTTTCCTTCGCCATCGTTTACGTCGGGTTGGCCGAGAAGGAGCAGGCCTTCCTGTGGCTCGAAAAAGCTTATGACGAGCGCACCAATTCTCTAGCCTACCTTAAAGTGCAGGCGACCTGGGACCCGCTGCGGTCTGATCCGCGTTTTGCCGACTTGGTGCGTCGCATCGGGCTCCCACCGTAGGACCCCTCCATTTTGGAGCCTGACGATTGCGGGCGGATGACGGGCTAACCGGAAACTGACCGACTACCCCATCGGGATGACTCCGGCTTGCCACAGTAGGGGTGCAGCACGCTGCGCCACAAATAAAGACACGAACTGAATCAAGCACCTGACTCACGTAATCCCCTCGTCGCCGTGTATGCTCGGCGAATATATCGCACCGACCAACCCAAATCTCGTCTCATCTCTTTCAGTGCTTTTCGCCGATTTTCTCTTGACAATTCTTTTACTCCTGATGTATAGTTACTCCTAGTTATAATTTCGTTTTGTCCGACTAGCGCCAGCACCTCGCTGGCGTTTTTGCTTTCTGAGGCTGCCGATAGCGCTAAGCCCCTTTGTTTTCCACATTTATAGATAACGCAGCCGTTTTGCACAATTTTAGTGCAATTTAGAGCTGGCAAGTTACCTAGAATCAACACTTGCAAAGGTGTTTAAAAACAAAGAACTTTAACTATCTTTAGAATCAACACTTATGCAAAAACGGGGGGAGGGGCTAACAAAAGGCCAACCAGAGGACTCACGTTCTTATTGAACGCCAATCGCCCAACGACAAGGGAAACAATTGCAATCTCTGAGGGGGAGGGAACTGCTATTTCTTCGCGTTCAACTCGTCGCGAACCAGAGATTCGACGACGTTCTTTAGGATATCTCGAGTGACCGCTTGCAACATGTCCGGGCTCATCTTGGCCAGTACTTTAGCCACGAGGTCTTCCATGCTGGGTTCAGGGGTCTTGGCGCTAGTATCCGCGGCGGGCGTGTCTTGTATCGCAGTCTGGGCCTCTTCCCGAATCGCTTCCACGGTCGATGCAGGCAACGCAGCCTCTTCGACTCTTGCCTTCACGTCCTCGCTCACGGCCGGCACTAGACTGTCGACTGTCGCGGCTGGATCTTCTTTCAACACAACTTCGTGCAGCTCGGCCTCAACCACAGCCTCTGAACTCGCATCCGCCGCAGACCCGCTCGTTGCCGGCGTATCCCACGTCGACGCCAGCCGGCTTGCTTTTTGCACTTCCGCGTCCCACGGGCTGGAAACAGCGGAAAACCACGAGTTCGCTTCCACTGTCTTTTGAGGTACCGCCACTTGCTCTACTACGGCGGGAGTGCTAACTGGAGCCTCTTCTTGTACCTCTTCCGTCGCTTGCTTCTGAGGAGTCGTCAGCGCAGCTGCGTCCATCGTTGCAGCTTCTGCCACAGTCTTTTGACTCAGTGCGGCGGCCCAGGCGTCCTCCTGGAAAGGCGCAGCCGCGGCAGGGTTTAATTTCGTCTCTGCGATCGGCGCATCAGTTACCATGGCGCCCACGCTTTGTTCCGCACCGGCCGCTTCTTCAAAATTGGATAACTCTTTTTGCGGCGCCCAGTGGTCGTGCCTCATTTTCTGTGCCGGGCCTTCTGAAAATGCCGTCTCACGCCAATCCTTCACCGGGCCACCCCCGGCTGCCGCCTCTTCCATCGAGTCGTCACCGCCGTCGCGCCGCCACGAAGCGCTCTGCTTCTCCTCTTCTTCCTCGACAACCTCTTCCTCTTCGCCTTCCCCGGACTTCCAATCGCGCTCCAGTTCCGGCGGCGGGCTGGTTGCATAGCCCAAGGCTTCTTGCTCGGTTTCCGGTGAATCCAGAAGGCTCCCGAATGCCAGCGGCTGCGACCCCGCATCAATCTTTACCGGCTCCGGCAGAGCAGGCAGCTCTTCGTGCACCGGTTCGCTCTCGACCGGGGGGAGTTCGGGGAGCGAAGCAATCGAAGGTATGCTCGGAACCTCGCGCGGAACCGGCACGGACCGCGGCGTGAGCATTTCCGCCACTCGAATGGGTGCTTCCTTCAGAGGAGGCGCCGGTGCCGCTCCGCCGATGGCTACACCCGCACGCGCCAGCGCGGATTTAACCATGGAGATAAGCGGGTCCGGCGGCACAAACGGCTTCTTCAAGACTCCATCGGCGCCCACCCGCTGCGCCTCTTGTTCGTCCAATGGATCGAACGCGCCCACCAACAAAATCACAGGAATGTGCGCCAGGGCGGGATCGGTTTTTACGTATTGACAAACTTCGTATCCGTTACGCACAGGCATGAATACATCGGCAAGCACTAGATCCGGGCGTATGTCGGAAATTTTGCGCACCGCCGCTTCACCATTGCCAACGGCAACGACGTCGATGCCCTGATCTTTCAGAGCAAGCCCCACCATCTTCTGGATGTTGCTGTTATCGTCGGCAACGAGGATCCTGGCCACTCAACACCCTCCGGATGCAATTCACCCGTATTTCGTACGTCAACTGCTTCGCGGTTGCCCCAAACACCGGCCGCTTCGCGGTTGCACTAAACACCGACAGCGCAGCGGTCGCACCAAAGATTCACCGCTCCGCAGTCGCCTCTACATCGAGACTCTAGAGTATTGGAGCACCCAGCGTATTTGCCGTCAATCTCAACGCACTAGCCGTGTGTCGGAAGTAGATATGCCCCTTACGCCCCCTCCAGGGGCCGTATAGCGCCAAAAAAACAAGGGGTGCGGCCCTTTGGCCACACCCCTTATTTCCAATCCGGTTATGTCTTGCGGCAATCTACCAGGGCACGAGTTTACGCAGCCCCTTCTTCTTCTTACTGCTGGATTCTTTCTTGTCTTTGGAATCGCCGCCATTTGCCGCGCCGCCGGCTTTCGCCGCATCCGTTGCTGGTGCTGAATCCGAAGCGGTTGCGTCGCTCTTCGTTTCGCTTCCCGCCGCCGCGTCGCTGTTCGCGGGAGTTTCCGTGACACCCTCTTTTGCTGGAGGATTCTTCGCCGCTTCATCACTAGCACCAGAAGTTGACGTTGCAGGCGCCGTAGCTGCCGGTGCTGCGCCATCCTTTGGCGCCTCACTCGTCGGGGGAACGCTAGCCGCTCCATCGCTTGTCGCACCCTCGGTACCTGCCGGTACGACGTTTTCCGATCCGTTCACTGTTGCTGCGGACCCGGTTCCTCCCGTCGATACCGTTGCTACGAGTCCCGTTGCAGCGCCTCCTGCGCCCCCGACCTTCAATTGTCCTCCGCCCGTCAGCAGATCAGTCGCAGACATTGTGTCGGACACCGGCTGCAAGTTCGGCGAGCCATTCCTCGCTGCCGCCGCCAATTCTCCGGTTGGCCCGTTCTTCAGCAGGCCCAGGGGTTTCTTTATCAAGCTCGCACGCGGCCTCGGCGTATTTTGTTCCGCGGTCATCCACGCTAGTGCAGCCGGATCAGCCTGTGGTATCGGCGCTCCATACGCCTTGAGCTTGTCCTTGGCGTCCGGCACCATGCTGGACAGTGGATAATCCTTCACGATTTTCCCGTAATAAAGTGAGGCGACTTCTTTGTGTTCGCTTTTCTCCAGGATATCCCCGAGCATCCACAGAGCCCGGTCCGACCTGCTATACAGGGGATATCTCTCGGTTACACTCAGCAGCCTGGCCGCCGCCGCGCGCCTATCGCCCTTCACGTAGTAGTAGTATCCGATCCGGTACTCGCCCTCCGCGAGCACTTCCTGCACTTCCCTCAAATGCTGCTGTGCCTGAGGAGCGAGCGGGTCATTCGGGTATTTTTGAAGGAAGATTTGAAACTCATCTTCCGCTGCAACCGCATGGGTTCTGTCTCGATCCGGCTTCTCCATCTGCCGGTAGTGCGCCATCGCCACTTGCATCTGCGCGTACGTCGCTTCCGGCAGGAAGGGGAAGAACACCTCAAAGTCTTTGTAGCCGGAGATTGCGAGCGCCAGGTTCGACGTTCCGCCTTCTTTGTAGTAAGAGTCTGCAATCGCCAGCTTTGCCTTCGCAAGGTACTCGCTATCGGGGTACGTATTAATGAGCGTTTGCATGGTCAGGCGGCCAACTTCTTGCCGCCCGTGCTTGATGTCGTTCATCGCCCGGTCATACAGAATCTTGTCCGGCTGCGCGTTGTTGTCCGCACTCGTGGACTTATTGATCTTTTTCTTCCGATGGAAGATCTGCGCGTCACTCGTCGTCGCCACCAACAAAAACAGCGCCGTCAGAACGCAGGCCGCCAGCACCTTCCCGCTCAGGTATAGTCTTGAGGTCGTGCCACTTACGGTTTGGCCCAAACTTCACCTCTCTCGCGAATAACAGTTCTCTCGCTGCAACAAATCAACAAACCTTCTGAAATCTGGGACGTCCCTGCCACTCGACCGGCGGGGAACACCCAAGTATAACCTGAACGAAAGGACAGGTGAGCAAGAACTTTGCCCCCGGACAGGTCTCGCTCATGCTAACCCACCTTCTGTGATGCACACTTTCGTTCCCCAGGGTTGCCTCGCCGCCCTCCAATTCTTCAACAATTTTCAACGAAGTGCAGCAGCGATTCGCCCCGCTATGGCTATGGTACGTTCACGCTTCCAACATCTTTCACAATGGAGACTTTCCGCGGTAGGAATAGCCTTCCCAGGCAGGCCTTACTTTCCATCTTCGCCTCCCGCCGCTTCTTACATGCCACTTCTCACATCTCACTTCATACATTCGAGGGGGAAGCTATCTCGAGAAATATCCAGTCTTCGCCCGCACTTTTACGCCTTCGCGTTTCGGTCTAATCACGATCTTGCGAAAGCTATCATCCTTGAGCGGGTCCGTGGGGTAATAACCAAGCTCATACGAAGTTCTAAGTTCTTCCGCGATTTGCCGGAAATAGGTGTGAGGGTCCGTGGTTTCCGCATCGATGTGCACTCCGCCAGTCTCTCTCGCCACACGGTCCATCACGCTCGTCCCGTACTTATTCCGCGCAGTCAGTTTGCCGTGCTCTTTCTCCGTGTACCGGATCGTGTATACCAGCACGTTCTCGCTCTGCGCGGTCTCAATCGTAGTCATCATGTCGTGCGAGCTCGAGTTGTCTTCTCCATCGCTGAAAAGCAAAATCGCTCGCCTGCCATTCTCTCGCGCCAGCTTTTGTGTCACGGAATAATAGATCGAGTCGTAGAATGCCGTCCCGAGGTCGCGATCCTCGTCGGGTCCCAGTAGTGGAAATCTCCCGCTGCTTTTCTGGTATGTCTTCCAAACTTCCAGCAAATCCGTACCCGAGTGAGAGAAATCACTCACCAGCCGGATATGGTTCCCAAACCCCACCAAAAACACCCGGTCCTTCGGCCCCAAAACATCTTTGAAAAAAACTTCCAGGTCGTTCTTATGCTGTTTCGAAAAATGATCCTGGCTTCCGCTCGCGTCCACGACCAAGCCCAATGTCAGCGGCACATCCAGGCTTCGCGCGAAAAATGCAATCTTCTGCGGTATCGCGTCTTCGAGAACATCGACATCGTCTTGCGTTAGGTTGTCGACCAAAGCGCCGCGCGCATCGCGCGCTACGAAGGCCACGCTCACCAAATTTACTTTGACGCGTATCGGTTCCTGGCCTTGGCCAGACGATGGGCCGAGCGTAACGCCCAATATCAGAAGTCCAAGGACTGCCGCGACAGACAACCTTCTGCGAACGCGCATTTGGATTGCGCCAGTCATCAAGCCGGAGTCTTATCGTCGCTGCGCGCCTCGAGGTAGACCAATTGGAAAGTGCAGCCCGTCCCGTTCGGCTTGATGCCCACGATGTGCTGCTTCTCTTTCGTTCCGGCCTTGAACATCATTCCTCCCGCATCCGGGCGGTCGTCCTGGCAAGTGATTTCGTTCGACTCGCTCTTTTTGTTCTTCTCGTCCTGGCCCGGGGGATTGTTTGTGCAGTTCAAGACTTTGCCGTATTTCCCCAGCGCCTTTTGATAGAAAGCAGCCACTTTCTCCGGCGAGTCACTGGACTCCATCTTCAGCACCACGAGCTTGAATCCGAATGAACTTCCCCACAGTCCCAAGTTCGCTGCGGACGAATCGTCTTTGTCGTCCTTGTGTGGTTTCGACCCAGGGTACAAGGGCAACCCCGCTTCTTTCGCGGTTGCCTGCGCGCTGATCACCAGCCCTCCCGCATCCTTTCCATCTTTCCCCGTCACCGTCACATTCACGCCGCTCTTATCCTTCTCTTGCCCCACCGCGGAAAGTATTGCCAAACTCATCACCCCGCAAAACGCTGCGCTGATCAAAACCCTCCGCTTCTCGAAACTCCGCAGCCCCACCCAAGTTGCAAGCCTAAGTTTCCGCATTCCACCCTCCTTCTGAACCGTCTAATTCTGTAGAACGGCATACAACCGCGATAATTTCACGGCCTCTCCAGATCCCTGCCCAGACATACGAGACTATCAGACTCAATGTTCCCGGTATCTCTGGCCGCTTACACTTGCCATTTCCTCCCCCCGCACCGCCAAAATCCAAAAAATCGGGAATATTTTCAGGTTCTCCCCGGTATCGCTTAATGGTAGGGTGTACTTGATCTTGGTTCTTGGATCTCATTCTGAAGGAGAGTGCGAATGAATCGTGCTTTGGCTCTAATGGTTTTGCTCGCCGCTACGCCTTTGGGTAGTCCCCTGGCGCAGGAGGTGCAAAAACCAGAAATGGCAAAGATGTCGCTAAAAGTGGGTGACATGGCACCGGACTTCACCCTGCTCAGCGATCAATGGAAGAGTGTGAAGCTCAGCGACTATCGCGGCAAACAGAACGTCTTTCTCGCCGTGTACGTGCTGGCCTTTACCGGCGGTTGAACGAAACAACTTCAGGCGGTCCAGGCTGGAATCGCCTCAGGCAAGATCGACACCTCGGATACCGCGGTTTTCGGCGTTAGCATGGATTCTCCCGCCGCAAACGCCGCATTCGCCAAGCAAATCAACGTCAACTTCCCGCTTCTTAGCGACATGAACAAGAAGATGCTCACGTCCTACGGCATCCTGAAAGGCTACGATGTCCAGAAGGAAACCTACCAGTGGGCACTGCGGGCCAACATTGTGATCGACAAGGAGGGCATCATCCGCCTCATTGAAGCCGGCGACAGCGCCGTCGACCCCAACACCGCGCTAACCGCCTGCTCCACGCTCCATAAAAAGGAGCCATCAAAATAAGTTTCTCTTGGGCCGGCCTCGAGCCGTGGGACCATCTGTCCTGCGGCTTGAGGCTCAAATCCGTTTACCGTTTACTCTAATCTTTTTCGTTACTCCGGCTTTCTCCCCGTTTCAGCTCGCTTACTGGTTCGGCGCAAAATTCACGACCTCGTTCTCCATCGGAATCTCGTTTCTGTGTGTTTCCGCTGGTCCCTTAGCGTCGGCCGGTTTCCAACCCCATCCGTGCCCCACTACTTCAAACGACGTCAGTGAGTAGGGCAACCCTTCCGCTCCCAGAGGCGAACTTCCATTCTCGATATGAAAGTGCAAATGCGGCTCCGTCGAGTTTCCTGAATTTCCCACCAGCCCCATCACTTGCCCGCGCCGCACCTTGTCCCCGAGCTTCACGCGCAGCGACCCGGGCTGCAAATGCGCATAGAACGCATAATGGCCGCCGCCGATATCGAGAATCACGTGGTTTCCGCCGACAGTCTCCAGCGTGATCGGCACAGCACGCGAATTCTCCCCCGGAATATTCTCCGGAATCCCATCCTTCACTTCGGTAACCACCCCGTCCGCTACTGCCAGCGCATCGGACCCGTACGCGAAATAGTTCTTGTTGTCTTTCTCATCGTCGTGAGATGTTTTGCCATCGTCGCGCAGCCTCACCCAATCGATGGCAAACCGCTGCGCGATGGCCGCGTGCCCGTCGATCGGAATCAGCGCTCGCCGGTGGCCTGAACTGTTTGACGGTCCGTTGCCCGCCAGCCAGTGATCTCCGCGCAGCGGCGAGCTAATCGCAATCGCGCCACGTCCAACGGGAACGGGCGCCGTTTCAATCGTCATTTCCTCGGGATAAGTCCCAACCTTCACGCTCAATCTTTGCCGGATCGTCGCGGGCACTGCCTCCGCGGCGTCTACCGTCGCCCAAACATATACAATGGCCATCGTGCCAGGACTTATCTTGGCTTTTTCGGTTGCTCCCGGCTGGCCCGGCCGCGCCATTCCAGCTTCCAATTCCGCACCTGTGTACCCCACAAGCAAACGCTTCGCCGCGTCGCCAGAAATCGCCTCCACGCGCGTCACCTGGTAATTCCACCGATCCATGTTGTTCAGGTGCAGTTCGTAGACGAGATGCCATTTTCCGCCGGCTTTGAACACCGTAGGCGCAATCGGCACAACCACGTCCAAAAACGCTGAGATTGGTTGCGTCTTTGGGCCTTCGGGCATTTTTTGTGTCGCGCCCTCTTTCACGGCGGAATCTCCCGAGCTCCGCGCAAACGTGAGCGGCTGTGCCGGCACTCCGCTCTGCGTCCACGTCCCCTTTAACTCCGTGCGCTCGGCGTTCAACGTTCCCTCGTACACTCCGCCAACGGCCTTCACTTCGAAGCGCACCGCGTCGCCCTTCACCGTTACGTTTTCCATGGGAATCGTTGAGCCCTGGTCGACGCTCTGCAACTGCCCGCTAAATTCTCCGCCTGCGAGCTTCGTGACCGTCAAAATAATGTGCAGTTTCGCTGCGCCCTCTCCCAATTCGCCCTTCCAGGTCCCCGCGAGATCGCTTTCGGTTTTTGCAGCTTGTCCCATCGCGCGAGCAGGAGTCATTGCGCTCAGCACAATCGCCATACTCAACGCAACAAATGTTGCAGTATGCCAACTCGAAATCCTTTTCATCCGTTTTGGCGCACGTTGTTGTTGTACTTTCTGTCGTGTTGTCTCGCGCAAGACTCCTCCTCAGGTCCTTCAACAAGCGTTTCGTTCTTTATGGTCTCGTGTACAGCACCCGGAATCTTCGCGCGGGTGGGTCTTCGTTGTCAAAGTATTCCTCGAAGCTTTCCTCCGCGAGCCCGGCGCGGACAAACTCATTCATCTCCGCGCGCGTCAAGGGCCACGGCAGTTCGCCCGCAGGCTCGTTCTCCTCCCGCCCCCGGACGATTGCCAGCAGCTTGCCTCCTGGCCGCACAAACGAAGCGATTTTGTGGATGGCTTGCGCGCGAAGCGTCACAGGAAGCGCTTGCACCGTATTAGCCTCGAATACGAAGTCAAAAGCGCGCTGCCATTCCGCCGGAGGGTGAAGCAAATCCGCGACCCCGAATTTCACGCTGCTTTTTATAAATCGGTTTCGCGCCCTGCGAATGGCTGTCTCTGAAATATCGAAAGCGGTTGTGTCGAATCCCCACGCCGAAAGTTGCTCCGCGTCATCTCCCAGCCCGCACGCAATCACCAGCGCTTTCTTGGCGTTCGTCGGCTGCGGGTGCGTGCTCCAAAATTCAAGGAGACCAGGATTCGCGCCACGGTCCGCCCAGGGCACGAGGCTCTTCCCCTCTTCCGCCTCTTTGTAGAGCACTTCGAACCAGCCAGTGGGGTCGCCCTTCCCGACATACTCCGCTGCCAACTCCCGCGCTCTTTTGCGATCTATCATATTCCGTGATTCTACCGCGAGAGAGTGCAGGAAGTAGTATTCTTAGCGCGAAATCACACCAGAGTGAGGTGCAACGATGTCGCTGCGAGATCTGGCGTTCGCGGGCCGAACGCTGCGGAAGAGCCCAGTCTTCGCGCTCACTGCCGCACTCACCATTGCCCTGGGGGTCGGCGCGAGCACTGCCATCTTCAGTGTGACCAACGCCGTGCTCGTGCGCCCGCTACCCTACAAGAATCCCGATCAGCTCGTCATCCTCCCCACCGACATGCGGAATCGCGGCGTCAAGGACTTTCCCTTCTCGAACGCGAACTTCATTGATTTGCGCGAAGCCACCAAGAATGAATTCCAAGGCCTCGCCGGCGTCTTCACCTTCCCCAACACTTTGACCGGCGATGACGGCACGCCGGAACGCGTCAACATGGGCTTCGTCACGACCAACTACTTCCAGCTTGTAGGGGCCAAGATTGCCTTCGGCCGCGATTTCTCCGAAGACGATGGCCAACCGCAACCGCCCCCTCCTCCGCCAGGAACCCAATCGGCAACGCCCCCTCAGCGGCTGCCGCTTATAGCCATCATTAGTTACGAATACTTCCAGCGGCAGTTTGGCTCGAACCCCGCCGTGCTCGGAAAATCCTTAAATAAGGGGAAGCCCTTTAGTCCGCGAATCGTCGGAGTCCTCGCGCCGCATTTTCAGATCTACTTTCCGCCCTCCGCGGATTTGGAAGCCGCGCCCGACATCTGGATTGCCAATCGCCTTGGCTACGCCGCCGAGCAACGTAATTCGGTTTCGATGCGCGTGATCGGCAGGTTGCAACCGGGCATCACCATCGGACGAGCGCAAGCTGCCGCCGATCAGGTCGCCGCGGAAGCGCGCAAGCATTTCTCGATCGAAAACACAGCGGGCTATGCCATCCGCGTCGAGCCGATGCGGCAGCATCTCGTCTCCGAAGTCCGCCCCGCAATTCTCGCCCTGATGGGCGCGGTCATTTTTCTTCTGCTGATTGCTTGCGCCAACGTGGCCAACCTCTTGCTCGTGCGAGCTTCTCTCCGGGAACGCGAACTTGCCATTCGCTCCGCTATCGGCGCTAGCGGGTGGGACCTCGCTCGCCAGATCCTTTCCGAGTCATTGCTGCTCGCGGCGATTGGCGCCTTAGGCGGCCTGGGCATCGCCTGGGCCGGAATTCACGAATTGCTCGCCATCGCTCCAGCGCAACTGCCGCGCCTCGATACGATCCGCATTGATTCGAGCGTGCTGATTTTCACCGTACTCTCGAGCCTCGCCGCTGCTGCCATCTTCGGCCTGGCGCCTGCGTGGCGCGCGGCTCGGCCGGAAGTGATGATCGTTCTGCGCGGGACGAGCCGCAGCGAAGGTCTCGCCACGGGCGGTCTCTCGCGCAAGATCGTGGTCGGCCTCGAAGTCGCTCTTGCGTATGTGCTGCTCATCGGCTCGGGGCTTATGTTCCGCAGCTTTCTGGAATTGCAGCGCATCGACCCCGGGTTCAATGCTCATGGCCTCCTTACTTTTCAGGTTCAGTCCGATCGAGATCTTCAGAAGCCGGAAGAACGTGCCGTCGCTACTCGCCAGCTGGAAGATCGCCTGCGCGCCATCCACGGCGTGCAAAGCGTAACTGCCGCAACGCCATTTCCGCTCACGGGTGGCTACAGCCCGATTCGCTGGGGCACCGAAGAAGCCCTCTCCGACGCGAGCAAATACAAGGCAGTCGATCCGATCATCGTGCTTCCCGGCTACTTCGAGGCCATGCACACACCTGTCCTTGAGGGGCGCACTTTCACCGACGAAGACAACCAGATGGGCCGCACTTATGTTGTCGTCGACAAAATTCTTGCCAGTCGCGCCTATCCCGGCCAGTCCCCGGTCGGCAAGCGCATTCTCATCCGCATTCAAACACCCGAACCGGTGTGGGTCGAAATCATTGGCGTCGTTGCCCACCAGCGCGGCGTATCGCTGAGCGAGCCCGGCCGCGAGCAAGTTTTTTTTACCGACGCTTATATCGGCTTCGGGGCCACGGATCACTGGGCTCTCCGAACCGGCACCGACCCCGCGAACTACGCGAACGACGTTCGCGCAACCATCAAGGCCTTCGACCCCCACCTTTTAATCACCGACCTGCAGCCCATGGACGCTGTCGTCGAGAAGGCGCAAAGCGGCACGCGCTTTTCGCTGCTACTGATTGGATCCTTCGCGGTAATCGCGGCTTTACTCGCCGGTGTCGGACTCTACGGCGTACTCGCAACCGTCGTGCGCCAGCGCACCGCCGAGATCGGCATTCGCATGGCCTTGGGCGCTCAATCGAAGAACATTTTCCAACTCGTGGTGGGCCAGGGGCTTCGCCTTGCTGGCATCGGCATTGCTGCCGGACTGATTGCAGCATTCTTCCTCACTCGCGGCATGACAACGATGTTGGTGGGTGTGAAGGCCGCCGACCCGGCAACTTACAGCATAATGGCGGTACTTTTTATCATCATCGCAGCCACGGCGTCGTGGTTGCCCGCGTTACGCGCTTCCAGCTTGGACCCCGTCGTTGCACTTCGCGACGAGTGAAATTCTCCCGCGAATCGGAATTCGACTCATCCACTCAAGCTGTCCCCGGGTTACTTACCGGCGGAGAGAAAACTGCCGATCGTTTCGTTCAGGAATTTTGCGTCGGCCGGATCGGCGGCCGCGCCGGCGGGGTGTCCCCACAAGGACGGAATCGGCTTCAGCGTCACCGTTTTCATAAAACTCGCCTCGTATTTCGCGTCGCTCACAGGGAAATACAAGTCCGTCTCCGACGGCATATACAAGAAGGGAACCTTGATCGACCCGAGCACCTTCTCCACGTCTCCGCCAAATCCCGGCGTGGTTCCCACGTCATGCTTCTCCCAAGTCCTCATTTGTAAAATCAAATTGTTTGCGTCTGCTCCCGGAATAAAGTTCGTCTTCAAATCGTTGACAAAGCTCTCGAAGGTTGTGCCCGGTTTCGCTCCCTCTCTCCACATCTCTTTCCGCCACCACTCCTGCGAAAAAAGCCAGGCGGTCCAGACGATCGCAAACGCCTCGATCCCCTTCTTCGGCTGCTCCTTGTAATCGCCGTTCGCGAATACGGGATCCGTCGTCAACGCAGTTATTTCGCTCTCCAGGCGAACTATGCCATGGCCATAGGTCTTCGCCGTTCCGGAAGTTGCCACGACGCGATCCGCAAAAGCCGGGTAACTTACAGCCCACTGGAAAGCCTGCTGCGCTCCCATCGAAAACCCCACAATTGCGCGCAAGTGGGTGATCTTCAGCTCCTCGGTGAGCAGCCGGTGCACCGCTTCCACGTTGTCGCGGATAGTGGTGACAGGGAATCGCGGTCCGTGATAAGGCTCAGGCGTGTTGCTTGGCGAAGAAGAGCTGCCGTTGCCAAACAATTCCGTGGCCACAAGAAAGAGCTTCGACGAGTCGAGAGCTTTGTCCGCTCCGATCAGCCACTCATAACCATGGAAGTTCGCCATGTAATGCGACGGCAACAGCACTACGTTGTCCTTCGCTGCGCTCAATTTGCCATACGTCCCGTATACCACCCGCGCCTGCGGCAAAGTCACGCCGCTCTCCGTCTTGAAATTCGCAATCACAAACTCATGGCGTTCGCCTTTTTCCGTTTTACTCTCCGCCGCCTCTTGCGCAAAAAGCATCTGAGCATTCACCGCTTGGCAAACAAAAAGTAAGAGAATTAGTTTTTTCATATCGAACAATTTCCTCTTTGTCGAAGACCGGCGAGATTCTGGATCGCGACTAATACCCCTCGCGTTCGCCCAGATCGGGGCAACGCGCGTATTCACTTCCAGTGGCAGCTATCCTATCACCCGCGCAAATTGTTGACAGCTTGCGCCGCCTCCTTGAAGCGTATTCTGCTGGAAGATAGACTTCACGGGCGAGGTGTCCAACTCCATGTCGCCTCCAACTCTTCCTTCTTTCCGCCCAGGTCAAGTTGGCGGCTCGCGAGCAACATTTAACCTGAGTTCCACTAGTTATGATTTGGGCTACTAGCGAACAACATCTCTTCAATCCGTCGTACCATCATAGGGAAGGGGCATGCCTTCGGAGGAAACTCATTGGGCTCAGAACGACGTCGCACACCAAGATACACGTTCATCGCCAGCGCCGAGCTAATTGAAGAAGCCTCGGACGTGCGCATCGCCACGCGCGTGAGCGAGTTGAGCCTTCACGGCTGCTACCTGGATATGATGAATCCATTCCCGATCGGAACGCTTGTTCTGGTCAAGATTTCCGCCGGGGAGGCCTTCTTCCAAGCCAAGTCGAAAATTGTCTACTCTCAGCAAAACATGGGGGCCGGCGTTACATTTCTCACGACGGAACCTGAATACCAGACGATTCTGGAGCGCTGGCTGGACGAAGCTGGGAAGGGGAATCAAAACCGCGTCGGTTGATTCCGCTCCGGTCGCTCGCAGACCTGGCCGCCAAGAAAAATTCCCGCGTCGAAGTCCTCATCAATTCTCAAGCATCGGCTGAGGGAAAATCGCACCTTAAATGACGGTGGCGCTGGCAGTGGCGGTGCTAAGCACCTTGCCGTAGGCAGAAACGCGGAGCTCGACGTCATAGGAGCCAGGGCAACTATTTTCGTAAACGGCGAAGCCGAACATGTTGTCCGTATAGCCGCTGCCAGCATTCAATTCCATGGCTCGAGAGGTCTGATAGTGGTATTTGCAGGGGCCCGTGATATCGAGAGTCACGGTCACGTTGATGGTGTGGTCCGACGTGTTTTGCATAGACCAATTGATTTCAGAGCCGCCGGGATGCTTGATGGCGGAGTTTGGTACGCCGACAGTGACGGTGGCAGAATTATTGGCTGGCGTCGTTTTGGCCTCGTCAGTTTTTGCATTGCCGGGTTTTGACACGGCGGGCGGGCCAGTTTTTTCTGACGATGGATCCTGGACCGCGGCCTTGGACTCGGGGATATCGTCGTTGGTATAGGTCTTGGAGTTGGCGGAGGGCTTCGCGGAGTCGGGCGCTTTTTGCTGCTTCTTGAGCTTGGCCTGCCTCGCGGCTTCAGCTACGTCCTGGGATTGGGCGGAGAGCGCGGGGCAAATAGAAGCGCAAAGGCAGGCAAGTGCCACGTATTTCAGAAGGGGGTGGAGATGCATGAACAAATCCTCATTCTGGCGAAAATCCGCCGAGGCAAAACGTCTTAGCTTTTAGTGTAGCAGTTGATCTTGGACGCTAGCCGTACCGATGCCTTCAAGATACACACTGCTGTACTGGAGTACGCAGCTCCTGCTCCTCCCCACTTCACCGTTCCATGTGCCTTTGAGCCAAGACAAGCGCGATGAAAGTTCGCCTGCTTAGTTGGGTCGCTCGGATCGTCGCCGATCACTCTGCGATTCGACCTCGGGTTCAGAACGCGTTGGGTCAATTTATGCTGGGTTTAAGTGGCGGCGAGGACAATCGTGGACACGGAGAAATCTGTGCGGTAATTATCGCAATTGGGTTGAGGCTTCGCAAACTGCGCGAGCTGTGCCGAAGTAATTTGTCGCGCAAAAGCATCCTTTTAAAATGAAGAGTAAGAGGCGCGCCCTTCGCGAGGCATCCTCGACCGCTTCGAAAGGGTGTGAAGTCCGCAGACTAGGAGCAGGATACAGTATGCTGCGGGGTGGTGGTTTGTTGGGAATAAGCAGCGGCAAGGAGGTGCGGTGAACTACTCGGCACTTTTTCGTTCGGCGCTCGTGGCGTTGCTGCGGAACAAGATGCGCAGCGTGCTGACGGTGCTGGGAATCACCATCGGAATTGCGGCCGTGATTTGCGTTGTGGCGATTGGAAAGGCAGGACAGGCGCGCGTCGAGCAGCAACTCAACAATCTGGGCGACAACTTTGTATGGATTGAAGCGGGAGGCCGCGCAGTCAACGGAGTGCGCACTGGAACGCACGATACTAAAACGCTGGTGTACGCGGACGCCGTCGCGATCAAGAACCAGATTTCGCTGATCAAGAGCGTGTCCCCGAATGTGGACGATCCCGTTCAAGTGATTTATGGGAATCAGAATTGGCATACGTCGTACCGGGGAGTTTCGCCGGAATACTTCGAGATAAAGCGCTGGTTCGTGGATCAGGGTGCTATTTTTTCGCAGGACGATGTGGACCGAGCGGCGGATGTATGCGTGGTCGGCCGCACGGTGCGGGATCAACTGTTTGGTGTGGAAGACCCGGTGGGGAAGGTGATTCGCGTAAATAGCCTGCCGTGCAAAGTAGTGGCAACGCTGCAACCGAAGGGGCTGTCGCTTTCCGGGCAGGATCAGGACGACACGATCATCATCCCCTACAGTACAGCTCAGAAGAAGCTCAAGGGAATCACCTGGCTCGACGACATTCTTTGTTCGGCGGTGTCGCAGGATGCGGTAAAAATGGCAGGGCAGGAAGCAACCGCAGTGCTCCGTGACCGCCATCATTTGCGTCCTGAGGAAGAAGACGACTTCAACATTCGTAATCCGGAAGACATCATCCAGGCGCAACTCGACGCGAGCAAGACACTGACGATTTTGCTGATTGCCATTGCTTCGGTTTCGCTGATCGTCGGGGGAATCGGCATTATGAACGTGATGCTGGTTTCCGTAACGGAACGAACGAGGGAGATCGGAGTGCGAGTGGCGGTGGGAGCGACGGAAGAAGCGATCCAACTTCAATTCCTCGGCGAGTCGATCATGCTTAGCCTCGTTGGGGGCGCGGCGGGCGTGCTCTTCGGGATTTTTGGGTCGTATATGGTTGGACAAACGCTACGCTGGCCGATGGAAATGTCGCTCGAATCCATTGTCGTTGCAGCTCTGTTCTCAGTGGCTGTGGGCGTGTTTTTTGGATACTACCCCGCTCGGAAGGCTTCTCTGCTGGATCCCATTGAAGCGCTGCGATACGAATGAAACATCTTCGGGATTTTGAATCCACGGACCGTACATGAAAATAAGAGGGCGGTGGCTAATTCTGGCGGGCGTCGTGGTGGTTGCTGGACTATTTGCCGCGTTCGGACTGACCCGCAATACGCAAGTGCAGAATTTCACCGCGAAGGTGGAACGCGGAGAGATTGACGATGTGGTGGAAGCGACGGGAACCATCAACGCGGTGATCACCGTCCAGGTGGGATCGCAAGTTTCGGGAACAATTGCGAAGTTGAATGCGGATTTCAATTCGCGGGTTCACAAGGGCGACGTTGTGGCGCTGATTGACCCCGCTCTGTTCAAAGGGGCGCTTCTTCAGGCCACTGCGGACCTGGAAAACGCCAAGGCCAATCTGGTGGCGGCGCGCGCGAACCTGGAAAAAGCAAAGGCTGGATTGGTCCAGACAAAGGCCGACTACGATCGAGCGGTTCAATTGGCCAAAGATAAGGTGATGAGCGAGCAGCAACTGGACCTTGCGAAATCGAACTACGATGCCGCGCAGGCCACAGTTGGCGGAGCGGCGGCAAATATCACCCAAGCGCAGGCGCAGGTAAGCCAGAAGGAAGCGGCGGTAGCGGTAGCGCAGACGAATCTGGACTATACGGTGATTCGGTCGCCAATCGACGGAACCGTTGTGGCGCGCAATGTGGACGTCGGACAGACCGTAGCAGCTTCCTTGCAAGCGCCGACGATTTTTACTATCGCGCAGGATCTTACAAAGATGTGGGTTTATGCCAAGACGGACGAGTCTGACGTCGGCAACATCAAGATTGGGAAACCAGTGACCTTCAAAGTGGACGCGTTTCCGAAGGACACATTTCACGGCGTTGTCAGCCAGGTGCGGATGAACGCCACGACCGTGCAAAGTGTGGTCACGTACGACACAATCATCGAATTCGCAAACCCGGAGTTAAAGCTGTTCCCGGGGATGACGGCGTACGTGACCATTCCCGTGGACACCGTCAAAAACGCTTTGAAGCTGCCCAATACCGCGCTTCGCTACAAACCTCCGATGACAGCGGAGGAGGTTTTGGCGATTTACAAACAGTACGGGATCGAAGGGGGCGATCGAAAAGTAGTCGTTGAGGATTCGGCCGGAGCTGGCAGCGGAGCGCAAGCTGCTGCGGCCGCTCTGAATCCCCCGCGCGTACCGAAGGCGGACACTGCTGTTGTTTGGAAGCTCCACGCGGATAACACCATGGAGCCGGTAAAGGTTTCGCTGGGAATCACGGACCATGCGTATACCGAAGTGCGCGCTCTGCTCAAAGGAGAACTGAAGGAAGGCGAAGAGGTCATTATTAGGTCGGTTGCGCCGAAGTCACAGGCTCCAGGCGGAATACGGCGATAGGCATTCCCAGATCGAAGCAACTCCAAGGACTCGATGGCGGCAAGTAACCAAGTTCGAGAGATGCCCCGCGGCGCGCCGGCGCGCGCGGTGATATGCGCCGAAGATTTGCACAAATACTATGAACTTGGCGAGACACGAGTGCACGCGCTTCGCGGCGTGAGCCTTGATATTGAACGCGGCGAATTTGTCGCCATCATGGGGGCGAGTGGCAGCGGCAAGTCAACCTTCATGAACATCCTCGGATGTCTCGACCGTCCCACTACCGGAAGATATCTGCTCGAAGGCACCGATGTTTCGAAGCACGACAAGAAAGCCCTCGCGCTGATTCGCAATCAGAAAATTGGATTTGTATTTCAGGGTTTTAATCTGCTGGCGCGAACGACCGCGCTGGAAAACACCGAGTTGCCCACGCTGTATACGAAAATCGACAAAGCGGAGCGCGAAAAGCGTTCCGCGGAAGCCTTGGCGATGGTCGGGCTCGCCGAACGCGCGCAGCATTTCCCCTCGCAGATGTCCGGAGGGCAGCAGCAACGAGTGGCCATTGCACGGGCGCTTGTAAACCGGCCATCTATTTTATTGGCGGATGAGCCGACGGGGAATCTGGATAGCCGGACTTCCGTCGAAATCATGGAGATTTTCCAGAACTTGAACGACAAGGGCTTAACGATCGTGCTGGTAACGCACGAACACGATATCGCCCAGTTCGCCAAACGCGTTTTGGTTTTTCGCGACGGAAAAATCCGCAAAGATGATTCTGTGCTCAACCGGCCGACTGCAACGCAAGTCCTCCAGAATTTGCCGACGCTCGAGGACTAGAAAGAGTTGAGCCGGGATTAGTCTATTGCTCGGGGAGTTTTTCTTCGAGTTCGGTGGCCAGCTTGTGGACGTCGGTGGTCTCGCTGAAACCCTGCACTTGCTGAGTTGCGGATTTCACATCGACCCCCGTGTGTTGACACAGTTTCTGCAGCATCTGCAGCATCATGGTGAGCTCTTGCTCGGCAAGCATACCGACTTGGAGATCGAGGTGAGCGCGCCTCTCGGCCTGGCGAGCCATGCGATTTTGACTGATCAGCACGAAGATGGTCAGGAAAACACTCTCGGAGGAAACAAATAGCGCCAGAATACCAAATGGGAATGGATCGAACGCTTTCACGCTGGGAATCAGGTTGAGATTTACCGTGCTCCAGACGACAACCAAAATTACGTGCAAGAGAAGAAATACGGGACTGCCAATGAATCTTACGATGGCATCGCTTTCGCGCTCGGTGCGTGTCCGGCGATCTAAAGCTTCCTCTTCCAGCTTGGCAATGGCAGCAATATTAAATTGCGTGGGGTTTTTGGCAATTTGCTCTGATAGCGTTTTGTCCATGAAGCGCTGGTTCATTTGGGTTCGGCATTCACGCACTTGATCTGCAAGCGACTGAGTGCTTCTTAATCTACTTGGGATTGGCCGCGCTTGTTTGTGTGGCAGCCTCGGCGTCCGCCGGATAGACAATGATCTCGACGGTGCCCCAGCCGGAATCCGGAGTGGCGCTCTTCCCTTTGCCGCGCCCAAGAGTTTTGAGTTGCGAATCGTCGAAAGAGAAATTCCCGACGAGGTAGTCTCGCACGACCATGGCCCGGGCTTGAGTAAGCACCAAGTCCTTTTGGGCATCACCGGTCATGCCCGCCGAAACAACGACAACCGCGACGCCAAATTCCGTGTCGGCAAGAAACTCGCCGGCTGCTCGCAACGATTTCTGGTTCTTTGGTTTGGCTGTGTCCAGCTTGTCGAAGAGCTGTTTCGAATCGAATGTAAAAGTTTTCAGTGGCGACGTTTCGGGAAGCTGGGGGATTTCATTTTTCTCGAGCTCAGCGGAGCTTTCATACCCTCGCTTTTTGTAATACCCGCGCACCAGGAAATTCTGTTTCATCGCTTCCATGTTTTCCTGGAAGGCGGTGACGCCCGCTTGGGCGTGGTTGACGGTGTCCCGCAAACCCGCGGTGGTCTCATCCAGCTGGGTATACACCTTCTTATCATTCACCAGCGCGCCGATGGTGCCCTGACCTTGATTGATCTTGCCGCTGATGGAACTCAGATTTCCCGTGACCACGGTAACGTTGCTCAGAGCTTGTTGGCTGGTGTCCAGAATTCCGTCGGCCTTCTTCAGGAGATCCGCGATCACAAGCGGCGGTTGGCTGGGGATTGTATCGTTATCCTTTACATTCAACGACTGCGCGGAGCCAAACGAGATCGAGACATATTCATTCCCAAGGAGGCCCTCGGTCTCGATGGCAGCCACGGAGTCTTGCTTGATGATGTTGTGAGTCGAGCGCTCGAGGTCCATCAACACAGTGATTTTATCGTTGGGCTTGGTGGGCAGCTGGATACCGCGCACACTGCCTGTGTGAACGCCCCCTACGCGCACCTCCGCGCCCGGATCGAGGCCCACAACGGTAGAGAACTGCGCTTTCAATCGATAGGTCGGCGTGAAGAGATATTGCTTGCTCCCGATGATGAATATTCCCGCGGCCAGAATCGCCAGCGTTGCAATGATGAATGCTCCGAGCCTCGCCGCCCTAGTCATATGCGCTCCCTATGAATCCCGCTTCATGAATTCCGAAACAAATTCGTTATCGCTCTGTTCAAGCTCCTTGAAGGTGCCTTCGATAAGGACATTTCCTTCGTGCAGAAGAGCGATGCGATCCGCGATGGTTTTTGCGCTGTGCAAATCATGAGTAACCACAATGGAGGCCATGTCGTGTTCTTCCTGCACCTTGAGGATCAACTCATTGATCTCTCCGGAGGTGATGGGATCGAGCCCCGCGGTGGGTTCATCCAGTAATAGGACACCCGGCTTGAGAGCTAGCGCGCGCGCCAGTCCGACGCGCTTTTGCATCCCGCCGGAAAGATCGCTGGGCATTTTCTTGAGGTCGCCTTCCATGCCTACGCTGGTGAGCAGTTCCTTGACGCGGTCACCCCGTTCCCCTTCCGTCATTTTTGTATGCCTCTTCAAGGGAAATGCGATGTTCTGCTCCACGGTCAGTGAGTCGTACAGCGCCGCGTGCTGAAACAAAAATCCCATCTTTTTTCTCAGTTCATTCATGGCATCGAGCTCGAGGTGCGTGACCTCCTGTTCCTGGACGCAAATTGAGCCCGAATCCGGCTTTTGCAGGCCGATGATCAGTTTGAGCAGAACGCTCTTGCCAGTTCCGCTGCGTCCGAGCATGGCCAATGTTTCACCGCTCTTCACCGTCAGATCGATCCCGTCCAAGACTGTCTGGCTTCCGAAGGACTTACGTAAGCCTCGCAGGACCACGGCCGGTGCGTCACTCATCACGCCTGGCATTTCTTCCGGTGCGATGGCGCCGCGCTCCTCGACAGCAGGCAAGACTCCTTGACCAACGTGCATCATGAGAAGAACACCAGAATTATTTTCACTAAAATGACGTCCGCCAGAATGACGAAGAGAGATGACAGGACGACCGAACTCGTGGCGGAAAGCCCCACACCCGCTGTGCCACCCTTCGTGCGCATTCCCTGAAAGCATCCGATCATTCCGATGATCAGGCCGAAGACGACAGTCCTGAAGGTGGGCGCCAGAAAGTCGCTGAAGCTGGCGCCGACAAAACCCTGATTGATGAATCTGTGGAAGGAAATCGGCTCCGCTAAGGTCTCCGCGATCCAACCGAAGAGTACGCCGCAGAAATCGGCCGCGAGGGTCAGGAGCGGAAGCACGAGTGCGCAAGCCATGATGCGAGTGAAGGCCAGGAACTTGTAGGGATTTACGCCCGAAGCCTCGATGGCGTCAATCTGCTCGGTAACCTTCATGGAACCCAATTCGGCGCCGATGCCCGCTCCAACCCTGCCGCTCACAACCAGTCCGGTCACGATGGGTCCCGTCTCGTGGATGATCGAATACACCAGAGCGGCGGGAAGCATGGACTGGGCGCCAAATCGAACCAGGCTGCTGCGGCTTTCCAAGGCGAGTACGAATCCGATGGCGGCGCCCGCCAAGGCCACCAGCGGCAGCGATTTGGAACCAATTTCGTCGAACTGTCGAATCAGTTCGCGCCCTTCGAAGGGCCGCCGGATCGCGGCTCGCAACACCTGCCATACAAAAAGACCGAGTTCGCCGAACCACTCGAGGAAGCCGTTGACGGGACTCCACACGGAAGCAAGAGTAGCCTGCACCAATGACGGAACTTCCGGCGCGTCCTGGCTGATCAGGCGGTGAGGAATGCTAGGGTTGTGACTCACAATTTGTGCTCAATGTACTCAAGCCTATTCAGTGGTCTGGTGAGCCGCCTGCGTCCGTTCCCGAAAATGCTGGGCGATGCAGCCGGCTGAACAGTGTGTGCGGTCCTCCGTAGATGAATTCAAGTGCCACGTTTTCTCCGGCAAACGCGAGGAGGTTGTAGTTGCCCATGCGCAGGGCGTCTTTGGGACCGTAGCGTTCTGGATACCAGGCGTAGACAGCGGTCATCGTGCCCGCATAAGGAGCAACCAGAGCGGGGAAAGACAATCGTCGATGGCCATCCTCGCCGCGGCGTGCCGTCACAGTCGAAATGAGCGCGTGGCCCAACCGGCGAAACACACCTTTGCATTCACAACGGTAATAGACGGTGTCTTCTCGGAAGGCTTCCGCCAACGCGTAGCGCGCCGTGGTCGTCACGCCCGCGATGGCAAGATTGGATCCGAATCGCTGGCCGTACGCTGATGCGCCCTGTCCCCACTCTGGCGGGGTATTCTCGCGCTGATTGACTGCCGCAATGAAGGCGGCTCCGACGATTGGATAAGGACCAAACGCATCGAATAGGTAGGTCCGAAGTTTCATTTTCTCTGTCGGTCGGTTGTATACGAAGATCGGTTTTGCCGGTTTTGCCGGTTTTGCGGATGCTGAGGCTGGGGCATCGGATACCGAGGACGGCACCCTGAAGTCGATGGCAGATTGCGCTATTCCAGCGGGCGCGAGCGCTCCCAGAGACGCCACGATAATCAACAAAGGGACACCGCGAAACCTCTTCATATGAAAATCTCCTAATCCAAAATTTCCATCTTGCAATCAAGGACGGCTGTAGCAATAAGGCAGAGGGGGACCAAAATACTTAGACTCACAGATATCATGTCGAGAATTCAGCTGTCTGTCCCAAAGAGGACATCAAGCAGCCTGGGCTTCGCGTCCGCGTGCTTCCGAGTCGGCGACCGGATTCAGTCGCGGCGATTTATCTTCTGTTTAGAGAAGAGGGCATAGTGTCTTTCAGAGACAGAGAGTCGAGCTCTCTGAACAGAAACCGTACGGTGGACATTGGAATTCGAGGAATATCTTTCCTCGCAACGGAGGTCGCATGAAGTCTCATAGTTTCGGACGGCTTGCAAGTGCCATGAGCTTGATCCTGCTGGGCGGTGTTTCGCTTTCGATCGCGGCTGCCAACAGCTATCACCTGCTGAAGAAATACAGCTTCGGCGCAGCGGAGGGGAGCACGCGAGAGTACTTCGATTACATCACCGTCGATTCTTCTGCTCGCCGCGTTTACCTTTCGCACGGCACCGAAATAAAGGTGCTAGACGCCGACAGCGGCGCTCTCATCGGCAACATCACCGGCTTGAAGCAAGATCACGGAGTCGCCGTGGCGAGCGAGTTTGGCCGCGGCTTCATCAGTGACGGCGCTCAAGGCAAGGTAATCATTTTCGACTTGAAGACCCTCAAGGTGATCGGTGAAGCCAATGCCGACAAAGACGCCGATTGCGTGATCTACGATCCCTTTTCAAAGCGCGTCTTTGTAATGGATGGCGATCCCCACAACTCGACGGTGATTGACGCCAAGAGTGGCAGCGTGGTCGGAACGATCGCGCTTGGAGGCGGCCCAGAGTTTGCGGTTGCAGATGGCAAGGGAACGGTTTACATCAATCTTGAAGATAAGAGCGAACTTGTCGCTGTTGATTCCCAGTCACTAAAGATTAAGTCGCGCTGGCCCGTCGCTCCCGCGGGAGGACCCACGGCTCTTGCCATGGATGTGCAGCACCATCGGCTCTTCAGCGCAGGCCGCGATCCCCAGATGCTCGTCGTGCTCGATTCCGAGAGCGGAAAAGTCGTTCAGTCATTCCCGATTTCCGCCGGAGTGGATGCCGCCGCATACGAGCCTGAGACTGGGTTGATCTTCGTCTCAACGCGCGAGGGCATGATCCACGTATTCCACGAAGACTCGCCCGACAAATTCAGCGAAACCGAAACCATCAAGACGGAACTCGGCGCAAAAACGATGGGCCTGGATACGAAGACTCACAACCTGTTCGTAGACACGGCGGACTTTGCTCCGGCTCCTGCCCCAACTGCACAGCAGCCGCACCCCCGCGGGGCGGCGATTCCAGGAACGTTTCACGTGTTGGTCTACGGCCGATGAATCAGAAGAGGTTTGCCGCAGCATCCGAGTAACCGGGTCTCGTCTGGCGGTCACGCCCTTGTCCCGCAGGTCCTTGCGGACTCCGCCATGCGCTGCGCGGTTATCTGGTGGACGCGACGACGGGGCGGACGTGGGTGGTGAGCATGGCAAGGAAGGCGTCGCGGAGGAAGAATGCGGAGTGGCCGCCTCCGGGGATAGTCACGAAAAGCTTTTGCGGTGCTTGGATTTTGGCGGCGTAGGCCTCCACCTCGGACGTGATGGTGTACGCGTCACAATCGCCTTGGAAAAAGAACATCGGCACATCGAAGGCGAGCCCAAGTTGGTACGCGTCGAACGCAAAAATTTCCTCTCTTAGCTTTTCGTACGCTGCCATTGCGGTGGCTCGCGCGTCAGCCAACGGCAATCCTGAAGCGATCCAGTTCGCACCGGCGGGCGGATTTCTCACTGCTGCCATGATCGTTGGGTCCAGCGCGGCCAGGTAAGCCTGCTCGGTAGGCGTCAGGGCGCCGCAGTATTTCGATTTGATGGCGTCGTCTGCCACGTTCTTGTACGGAGGCGCTCCGATCATTTCAAGTTCCGCGATCGCACTCTGATCACCTCGAGCTCGAGCTTGCTCAAGAACTGTGGCGTGGCCGAGCTGCTCCTGACGCAGCCAGTTCACGCCTTGCCCTGTTCCAACGTATGCCGAAAAAAGTTCGGGCCGCTGCTTAATAGCTTTGAGTCCGATGATCGAACCTCCAGAAATGCCGAGAACCGCAATTTTCTCAGCGTGGAGATGTCGGCACGCGAACTCGGCGACAGCAATCGCGTCGGCAGTGATGCGATCCAGCGTGAGGGGGCCGGTGGCTGCGTCGCCGTTTTTCGCTTGGGTTGCGCCTGCGCCTGGCTGGTCCCATTGAACGAGCGTGAACTCCTGCTCCCACGGAGCGAAGAATGGTGCCATGCGGCTGAGAGCGGCGCCAGCGCCGCTGAGCATGAGGAGCGCCGGATTGCCGCGATCGCTTCCGCGAAACGTCAGCCACTGAGGGATTCCGTTGATTTCGACAAACGCGCCCTCGTCGATGGATTGAACTTCCTTCTTCCCGGTTTTGTCCGTGTTTTCCACAGTTCTTTCCCTTCTCGCACGCAGTCCTCCGTGCGTCGAGCATTCTCGAAACAACTTTCCATACTGGGGCAGATCAGTTCGCGACGGTGAGTTCGATGGTGATAGCCGGCGTAATTCGCCGCCCGGCCAGCGGAGTCTGGTCAATGACCGCGCTGTGGGGCCACTGGGGGGCGGACACGTAGTTGACCTTGCGGCGCAACCCTGCGACGTCCAAGCGGCGCTGCGCGTCGGGTTCGTTCATCCCCACAAGGTGCGGCATGACGAAAGCGGATTCGCGAGGGCCTTCAGAGACAAGGACGTCGACGCGAGGAGTCGCGGCACCCGCTCCCGGGCGAGGCGTTTGGATAACAACAGTGTCCGTAGGCTCCTCGGGCATGGTGATGCCAGAAACTTCGCCGACTTGCAGACCGGCGCGCAGCAACTCAATGCGCGAGGCGCGAAGGGAGTTACCTTCGAGCAAAGGAATCTGTAACTGACGCTGGCCAAGACTGAGAACCACGTGCGCTTGCTGCGAGACCTTCATCAGCATGCCCGGCGGCGGGCTTTGCCGCACCACGACGTTGATAGGAAGCTCGCTGTAAATGCGGTCAGCGACCCGGAGAACGAGGCCGCGAGACCGTAGCAGGCTGTTGGCCTCGGTAACATTCTTGCCTACGAGATTGGGCATATTCACTTCGCGGCCGTGAATGGCGATGCGCATCGCCGTGATGGCGCTCAGAAATGCCGCCGCAGCCAGGATGAAAACGAGCAGCGCCATCCGGCTTACCCATTCCAGTCGTTCTCTGAGAGTCATAAGAATTGGCCGTTCTCAGGTTTCTGTTGTAAGTGTAAAACCCCAAGCCCCGTGACGGGAAGAGTTTTTACTTTCTAAGCGGCGGAGCAGGATAGTCGGGCAACTTGTCTTTGCTGGTGTCTGCCCGCTTCACTTGCAGTTCGTCAAAGAGCAGAGAGGGGCAAATGACGGTCGTGGGCACCCCGCCGGTGCGGTTGCTGACGAGCGGGTCGTTTCCCACGGCGATGAGATTGCTCCGCAGGGCGCGCACATCCAGTTCATTGAAGACCGCGCCGCGGACCAACTGCTCATGGCCATCGGCATACACACGATACAAGAGACGCGGCGAATTGCCGGGGCCGAGGGTGTCCACGCGATAGGCATAGGGACTGCCTTGTGCGGTGATCATTTCGATGATTTTTTTCCTGAGTTCGTCGGGAGATTGCGCTTCCGCGCTCTTTATCAGCAGCACGCCGAGACTCGGAGAAGGGAAGGAGCCGGGGGCGGCGCGGCCGTGGCCGTTGGAAGCGGGAAAATCGCGGACGGGCTGCCGGCCGAGCAAATAGTTGCTCAGCATTCCGTTTTCAATGACGTTGACGGTCTTCGCTTTCACACCCTCATTGTCGACGTCATAGCTTCCCACCAGGCTGTGTCCCTGAAAATCTTTCAGCGTGGGGTCGTCGATGAGGCTGAGAAAGGCGGGTAACACGCGCGTCTTATAACTCGTGGCAAAAGCGCCGACGGTGCGGTTGGGCCTCCCAGGCTGCGGCTTCCGGCCGACAACGTTCGAACCCACCAGTGAGGCGATCACGTCATCCGCGGCATCCGGAGCGAACAGCACCGGCCCGCGATATTCTTCCTCGACGATCGGCGCTTTGCGGAGCGCAACGACTGTTTCGAGAGCCTGCTTCACCTCGCTAAGCAACTTTTCGCGCGTGGGAAGTTCTTCCGCACGGCCGACCATCCAATAAGGATTGCGGCTGACGCGCATGCCATCTTCTGCTTGCGCGGAGCCGTTTAATTGGAGGTTGTAAGTGGTTTTGCCGGTGCGCGTGACGGTGCCTTCGGAATCGACAAAGTATTCGTTGATCGCGGAGAAGCGGGCGGAAGCGCTGACGGATTGAATTTCGGGATACTGCCGGTAAAGACTTGTGATTTCCTCGAGAGTTTTGCCCCAAGCGGTCTCGTCGACTTTCAGAGAAACCACCGGCTCAAGGGCGTTGACCACCTGCTCCTTGGAAAAATCGTCGACCGGGTTGGGGTCAGCGGTGAAGCGCTTCATTTCCGCTTGTTTGTCCGCGAGGGCCTGGCCTGCCGCCTTATACGCTTCGTCGGTGGTCAGCCAGATCTGGTGCCGGAGCGCGATGGGATCGTTATCGAGCGGGAGAATGTTGGTTTCGCCCATGCCCTGACCGTAGTAGCTATCCTGCTTGTAGTCGCCGACGCGGACGACTACGCGGAGGATGCGTATGTGTACGCGCTGGCTTTCGCGAAGCGCGCCGTAGGCGGCTTCGCTGTCGTAGTCGTCGACATCATTGACGCGGTACTCGATGTAGTAGGGCGCCTGCACTTGATCGATTTTGAGCTGAGTCTTCGAGCGATCGAGCTCGGTCAGAAGCGCCTCGAGGAGTGCATCCCCGGCAGCGGCAGGATGTGGTGAAGCCGTGTCCAATGCAGTCGTCCTCGCGAGCGAGTTTTTCGACGCAGTGCGATGCGAGGAAGCGCGCAGGCGTGTTACGCCGAAAAAGAGTGAAGCTGCGAGACAAGATGCCGCGATTGTGCGCAGAGAGTTCATGGCCTCACTTCCAATTTGGACTGGGTGTCTTTTGCCGCGGCTTTTAACGGTGAACTGTTTTCAAATCCTGGAGGAGGCAGGATCGGCGGCCGGTCGTGGGAATGCTGGCGTTTCTGCACTTCCATTTCTGAAAAGAGCATGGCTGGGGCAACAGCGGAGACGGGTACTTGTCCGCTTTCCGCGCCGCACACGCCGTTAAAAACATGCTGCTGATCGCCCGTCAACAGGATGCGAGTGAGAGCAGCAAGAGGCGTTCCGACGATGTCCACGCCGCGCACCAACTCATCGGGCCGCCCGTCCGCGTAGACCTTGTAGACGACTACGGGAAGCACCTGGAACGCTTGGGGCAGAGAACGTGTCGTGAGTGTGAAACCGCCCTGGATGTCATCGAAATACAAGCCGTACGGCTTGTTCTGTTTTTTGACTTCGTCGATGAGTTTGTGGCGCATGTCAGATTCCGGAACGCTTTGCGAGGAGGTGACGATCAAGTTGCCCTGGCGTCCCGTAGGCATCAGGCCGGGCTGATTGCGGCCGTGGCCGTTGGATTCAGCAAAATCCTTGATGGGCATGCGCGACATCAGGAAATTTTTCAGCACGCCGTTTTGGATGACGTCGACGCGCTTCGCGGGAACGCCCTCGTTGTCGAAGTCATACGAACCTGCCAGCTTCATCCCTGCCAGCTCATGAATAGTGGGATCGTCGGCCACGCTCAGGAATTTCGGGAGAACTTCTTGGCCGACTTTCTTTGTAAAGGTTTGGCCTTCCTCTTCATCGCGTTGGCGGTGGCCCTCCAGCCGGTGGCCGAGCACTTCATGGAAGAAAACAGCCGCGGCGCGCCCACTCAATAAAGCGGGACCATCGTAGGGTTCGGCGACTGGCGCATTCTTGAGCGCCTTGAGGTCCTCGGCCATCTTGGCGATCTTGGCGGTGAGCTCGGCTTCGCCGGGGAGGCCAGTCGTGGAAGGCGCTTGGAAAGTTTCCACCCGCAGCAACTCCATGCCATCCTCTGCGCGGGTTTGCGCTTCCATAATGAGGCGCGTGGTGGCGCTTGGCGTTTCAATGGCGCTTCCTTCGCTGGAGACCAGGCGGGAGTTCGAATCCGTGACCTGCAGAACCACCGTCGCAAAATACACGTGCGGATATTTGCGGAAAGCGCCGGACAAGCGGCGGACTTCATTTTCCCAGGCAGTGCGGTCAAAAGCAGGCGGCGGGGTGACGTTTGCCACGTGCGTTTCCGGCGCTTCTTTCGAAAAGTCTGGCGACTTGTCTTCTTCTTCGGCGCGCACCGCGGTATTTGTTCTGACGTTTAGAAATGCGGGAGCCGCGCGCTTGTACTCGCGGTCGCTTAATTCCCAAAGCACGCGAGCGATGGCCTCCTGGTCGTCGCCGATAGGCAACGTTCCGGAAGTCATTCCGCTTGAGCGGCTTTGCCCGTGTGTGTTATCGAGAGCCGGTGTGCCAACGCGCATGACGACATCGGCTTGGCGGCGCCGCAGTCCAGCATCCGTCAAGAGGCTGCCATAAGCGCCTACCAGGACGACGAGATTCTGGTCGTGCACCGTGTAGCTCATGAAGTAAGGCGGGGAATCCGTTTTGCCCAGGTCCGAAGAGGCTCGGGCGAGTTCGGCTTGCATGATTTTCATGACCGGATCACTTACGGATTTCGGAGCCGGCTTATCGGCCGGCGCGGGCGAGCCCGAGGAACCGTCGTTGGCTGCGGATGCTAGGGGAAGGCCGGTGAGTTGCGCGGCCAGCGCCCATGAGGCGGCGAACCGCAAGAGATGTTTCGCGCGAACGTGTAAGCTTCCGCGCGCGCGGGTTGATTCTGAACTTTTCATGTGGTGTGAACTCCTGAGGCGAATATCACTTTCATGCGTGGGTCAATTTTTAAGTATGCCTGAGCGCTCTACAGCACGCAAACTAGCGTTGTCCGAAGTGTTCACCCTGAAGCAATCGGGCCCCATTCACAAACTCCGCCGCGGAAACTTGCTTACGACCCTCTAGTTTGACGGAGAGGGCACGCAAGAACGTTGCTCCGCCGCAACTGACCAGAAGCTGATTCCCCCGAACAAACAAAGTGCCGGGATTCGAGCCATTGCCGGGTTGCGGGCTCTGCTCCCCTGAATCATTAGACGCCGGCTCGCCCCAAATGTGGCAGGACTGACCGCGGAAGGAGGTGTACGCGCCGGGCCAGGGAGTGAAGCCGCGGATGCGATTGAAAATGTCCTGCGCGTTTCGCGACCAGTCGATCTTACCGTCCTCTTTTTTAAGCATGGGCGCGCTCGATGCTTGCTCGTGTGTTTGCATGCGCGGAACGATCGTTCCGGCGGACAGTCCGCGAAGCGTTTCCGCCATGAGCGGAGCGCCAAGCTCCGACATGCGAGCGGCCAGTTCGGGGGCCGTTTCCATAGCACCGATGTTCAATTCTCTTTGAAGCAGGATTTCGCCTGTATCCATGCCTGCGTCGATGCGCATGGTGGTAACTCCGGTCTTCGTTTCGCCATTCACGATCGCCCAGTTGATCGGGGCGGCGCCGCGATATTTTGGAAGCAGCGAAGCATGGAGGTTGATCCATCCCAGCTTCGGTATGCCAAGAAGTCGCGCCGGAATGATTTGTCCATACGCGATGATGACGATTGCGTCGGGCGCGAGCTGTTGCAAAAGTTCCTGGGCTTCCAGCCCGCGAATTTTTTCCGGCTGATGGACAGGAATTCCCGCGGCGAGCGCAGCTTGCTTTACAGGCGCGAGAGAGATCTCCTGGCCGCGCCCGCGAGGCCGGTCCGGCTGGGTGATCGCTGCCACGATTTGAAAATCAGGCTGCGCGAGTAGGTGCTTGAGAGCGGGAACGGCAAACACGGGCGTGCCACAGAAAATGACTCGCATCCATACCCTCTGCAGTCTTTACGATGGAAAAGCAGCCGGCCTCAGTCCCTACCACTCGCCCTGTTTCTTGAGCTTCTTGATCTTGCGCCGGATGAGGTCGCGCTTGAGCATGCTGAGGTGTTGCAGAAACAGAACGCCGTTCAAATGGTCGATTTCGTGGCAGAAGGCCCGAGCCAGTAGATTTTCTCCGCGAATCTCAAACGATTCCCCCTTGGCATTCTGTGCGCGCACTGTGACGAACTGCGGCCGCATCACATATCCGCGAAATCCAGGAATCGAGAGGCAGCCTTCTTCCTCGCGAACTTCGCCTTCCGCATGGATGATTTCCGGATTGGCCAGCACAATTTTCGCTTCGGGGTTTTTTCCCGCAGTGACATCTACGACTGCCACGCGCAGGGTCAGGCCGATTTGTGGCGCAGCCAAGCCGACGCCTTGCGCGGCGTACATGGAAGCAAACATGTCCTCGGTGAGCTGTTCGAATTCGTCATCAAACTTGTTCACTGCACCGGTCGGTTTTTCAAGTATCGGATCGCCGTACTTGACGATGGGATAGATTTTGCGCGCGGCGCTGGTAGCGTCGAGGGACGCCGCGGCCGGGCTTGAGGCCACTTCAGAACTGGTCGATTTGTCTGGCATAGTTGTCGAAATTCCGCCGCATCTCGGAAAGGGAGTCTCCTCCAAATTTTTGCAGAAAAGCGTCCGCTAGCACAAGGGCCACCATGGCTTCGCCGGCCACCGCGCCCGCGGGGACAACGCACCAGTCGGAACGCTCGTACGCAGCCGAAACGGGTTCTTTGGTAACCATATCCGCGGTGTGCAGCGCCTGCCGCAGCGTCGAAATAGGTTTCAGATAACCACGGATGATCACGTCTTCGCCATTCGTGATCCCCCCTTCGAGGCCACCCGCGCGGTTTGTCGAGCGGCGGAATCGTCGGACCGCTTTTTCATAGAATATTTCGTCTTGCACTTCGCTTCCGAAGGAGCCAGCGGCTGTAACGCCCGCGCCGATCTCAACCGCTTTGACGGCTTGCACGCTCATCAGCGCTTGCGCCAGTCGGCCATCGAGTTTCTCGTCCCACTGCGCATGGCTGCCAAGCCCAACAGGAACGTTGTGCGCCACGATTTCAAATATGCCGCCAACAGTGTTCCCAGCCTTTAGAGCCGCATCGACTTCAGCTTTCATTTTATCTTGCGTGGCGGCGTCGATGCACCGCAGAGGCGAATCCAAGTCCGCACTGACGGACTGAATTTCTTCCCAGGTTGCGGCACGCTCGAGTCGCACGTGGCCGACTTGAACGGTATGACTTGCGATCTCCGTCCCGAATTCCCGCAGAAGCAATTTTGCGAAGGCCCCCGCAGCGACGCGCGCCGCGGTTTCGCGAGCCGAAGCGCGCTCGAGCACGTACCGCGCGTCGTGAAAATTGAATTTTTGCGAGCCAGCCAAATCGGCGTGGCCCGGGCGAGGTGCGAGCAGTTTCCTCTCTTGCCCCACGGATTCGGGCGATGCTTCGACTGGAAGGATCTTTTCCCAGTTAGCCCAATCACGGTTTTCAATGCGCAGCGCGATGGGTGCGCCGATAGTCTGTCCGTGACGAACACCCGCAAAAATATCGGCGCGATCCTTCTCGATCTTTTGCCGCCCTCCGCGGCCATAGCCCAACTGCCGGCGGTGCAGCTCGTGATTGATAAAGTTCAGATCCACGGGCAGAGATGCCGGCAGGCCGGAAACAAACGCAAGAAGCGCTTGTCCGTGAGATTCACCGGCCGTATAAAACTTCAGCATCTGCGCGAACGCCCTCATTCATCCGAAATCTTGGAACGGTGGAAACAAGCAGTGTAGCCGCCGCTGCGCGCCGCGTCCAGCGCGTCAAAAGTTCGTCGGCGTCTCGGTTTCCGATTGAGCCTGCACGCATTACCCGTCACTTCGGTACCGTCACTCGCTTTTTCTAGTAACCTCGTCTACCAGACACGAGTTTTGCAAACGGTCATAAAAACTCTCGGGGGTTGGAGACACTTTGCACGATTGCGTTGTACAATCGCGCTCCGAAGCGTGGGGGTGGCAGTTACATGTCGAATCCTGGGCATCATTTCGTGGCGGTCATTGGCGGCGCGATTTCAGGCTCGGTGGCGACGGAAATTCTGGCGGATCACGGAATTCGCGTCGCCGTGTTCGAGCAGAACACGCGGCCGTACGGCAAGATCGAAGACGGTCTGCCTCGTTGGCACGTCGAGCAGCGCAAGCAGGAATACGCCCGAATCGACGCGCGCATGAAGAAGCCGAATGTCTATTTCATCCCCTCCACCAAACTGGGCCGGGATTTTAGTCTCCCCCAGCTTTTCGAGTGGGGCTTTTCGGCGGTGATTCTCGCCAATGGCGCGTGGCGCGACCGCGATTTGGGCGTGCCGGAAGCGGAGCAGTACGTCGACAAAGGCCTCGTTTACCAAAACCCTTTTATCTACTGGTACAACCACAAGAACGAAAAGGACTATCTCGGAACGCGCTATGAAACGCCTGACGAAGCCGTCGTGGTGGGCGGCGGGCTTGCGTCACTTGACGTGGTCAAGGTGCTCCAGCTTGAAAACTACGAACGTGCGTTAAGGGCTCGCGGCATCCAGACCAGCATGCATGAGTTGGAAAAAAGTATTCCGGAGGTATGCAAAGCGCACGGCATCAAGCCGGAAGAATTAGGCGTTAAGGGTTGCCTCTTGATTTATCGCCGCCGCGAACAGGACATGCCGCTGGCCCAACCACCCGACAACGCGACGCCCGAGCAGGTCGCCAAAACGGAAATGGTTCGGCAGAAAATGCTGCGCCTTGCGCGCGACAAATTCCTGTTTCGCTTCCAGGATCGCAGGCTGACGACCGGGATCATCGTGGAAAATGGACGGCTCGCCGGGCTGAAAGTGGTTGAAACGAAAATCGAGGGCCGCAAGGCTGAACCGATCCCCGGCTCGGAACACGAACTCCGCGCGCCGCTGGTCGTTTCTTCGATCGGCTCGGTGCCCGAGAAACTTTCTGGCATCAACATGAATGGTGAATACTACACATTCTCTGGCAATGATCTGCCGCGCTACACCCCTATGGACCGCGTATTCGGGGTCGGAAACGTCGTCACCGGACAGGGCAACATCCGTGTCTCGCTGGTGCACAGTCAGAAAGTGACCAAGCGCGTGGTGGATTGCATGAAGGGCGACGATGGAAACGCGGGCGCTGGAGCCGGCAGTTCTGAACAGCAAGTCGCGAGTGCCATGGAGACGATTGGCAAGCAGATGGAAGTGATCCCACAGCTTTCAGACGACCAGATGGCCAAGGTGGAGCGCCAGGTTCGTACTCTGCAGCAAAAAGCGGGCTTCACTTCCGACTACGACACCTGGATTGCCAAGGTGACTCCGCCCGATCTCGAATAGACCCTATTCCTCATAATTCGGATGCGTTTGCGAATTCCAAACTTCAGCCCCCTATTCTGCCCACTTTATGCCCACTGGCGTTACTGGACAAGTCCCGTACCAGGACTTCACTTTTCCGATTACCGCGTTAATCAGGACCTAGCGCTGAGTCCCCATAGCACTGCTCTTTCAAGTCAAACGTCGTAATGATGTCGCCCGTCAAATACGTTGGTGACCCTGGTCACAGACTGTCACCCTGCCGCAGCGGCGGCATCGCCTTTCGAAAGGAGGCGCAGTTCAGCTTGCGGCACAGCAAACTCCGCGTTGCCACACTCTAAGCAGATAACAAGCTCCGCGAATACCGACACGACGGGCTTATCAATGTTCTTCAGTCCGGGAAAACGGATAGCTATCTCTCCGCTGAATTTGCGCAGGTTAACTGACCCGCACCAATTGCAGTGCAGCATACAGACCCCCTCTGGGAAGCGAGGCCCGTCCCCACTGGGACGTATTTCCTTCATGCGGAATTTACTGCAGATAACCTGTCTTACAATCGGGTAAACACCTGCCTTCGCAATTGAATGAACACCTGAACTTAGGAAATCGCAGGGTGCTAAAAGTAGAGCACGAGCGGAGGCTCAAGTCCCGATTAGTCGGATTACCGGACATTTGACGTACTAGGACTTCACTTTTCCGATTACCGCGTTTACCAGGCACAGCCCCGCACCATCGAGAGACAAAATCGGCATAAAATGCTAGCCGTTTGAGATAAGGCCGGAATTCTGCTCTAGGCCACCAGAGAGGAGAAGTCATGACGACCTCCGCGTCTCCCTTCGTCGAATGTGAGGAAACTTTTGCTGGCCTTGCGGTCAGCGACGTTTCTGCCTCCGTCGAGTTCTATACGACGCAGTTAGGCTTCAATGTTGGGTTCACTTGGGGTGGTCCTCCACCCACCTTCGCGGGCGTGAATCTCGGCGAAGTGCAGATGTTCCTGCAGAAAGGGACGCCCGAACCGAAGGGGTGCTGCGTGTACTTTCACGTCGGCGACGCGGACGCGCTCTACGAATTTCATTGCGCCAAAGGCGTCGCGGTTACGCAAGAGATCGGCGACAGAGAATACGGAATGCGAGACTACGTTGTACGCGACTTGAACGGATACTATCTTTCGTTTGGGCATCACCTGTGCAATGCGGGGCCGCCAGTCAAGATCGAGCGAGTGAACGTACCAGTGCGGTTAGAGAAACGGCTTGCCACTCTGCTCCAGGATTTGGCAAAACACAAACGCATGAGCATAAACAGTTGTCTTGAGGAGATGCTACTGCATACGAATGAGGGTGTCGGGCCACACACGCAAACGACCCTTCACTACATTCAAGAACTCAAGAAGAAGCACGGAATTGATTACGACTGCCATGCAAGCTACCGGTTCGTGGAGGAGTGACGGGAGGTCACGACTGGCATCGGCCTACGAAGGTAATCAATCAACACACGTCCTAGGTCTACTTGCCTGTGTAGTTGCGTAATCGGAAAGGTTCGTCTCGGTACCTCGCGGCTGTCAGCCTCCAACGCGTGGGCGTTTGGCCGCTGGAGTGGAACACGGGACCACGGGGCCCGACAAGAACTATGCTGCTACCGGCGGTGAAGGCTATAGTATTCCGGGAAAGAGAGGTGAAGTCTTGAAAGACGAGATCGCCCAAGAGATCGTTAGCGAACTGCGCCTGATTCGGGAAGAACTACAAAACCTGACGATGGCTGTTCGATCAGCTAGCACCAGCAGAAATCCCGAAAATTCGCGTACAGGAAAACCACCTAAATTCTACCCGCGGCGTGCTGCGAATCCGCCTGATGTGCGCCACTCTCAAGGGCATAAGCCACCGCGAAGTCCTCAACGCGGCGAGCCGCGAAGCCAATGGCATCAAAATGTTCCAAAGGACACGCGATAGCTCTCAAAAGCAATTCGTCGCCTCCACCCACTGGGTTGGTTCCCTTTCTGACTGCAGACTTTAAGTAAGCTCGACATTTTTTGTAGTCAGGTTTACCCGGGAACTTGACGAGGTGAAGAGGGAACTTTCACAACTCGCATGCAAATCGCGGCTCAATCCGCTCAATCCGAGGTCAACTCCTGATTTGTCGGGTTACCGGAGAAGTGGATTTGGCGGATCGGCACTTGGCCCGGCAACCGCGTTAGTTAGGGACAGGAACCAGCATCCTATCAGGCGAACAGCTTCTAATCTCAGATGAAGTAGAAGAGCAGTCCCAGCGCCAGAAGCGTCATCGGCCAGTAATACACGGGAATGTAGAAAAGCGTTCCGGCGACCGATACATCCCGCTCGGTGTCTTTGTCAAAAACACCGTGCATTCGTCTCGTCGCCAACCACGGGCGCAATGCGTAGACCAGCGCCGCAGCGATCCAGAAACCGGCGAGCTTCGGCCATCCATGAAGTTCATAGTATTTTGGGTCGTGAAACGTAAATCGGGTTATCAAGTCCATAGCGAGCAGGCAGCAAAAAGTGATGAGAAAAATTAGAATGCCGCGCCCACGCCAAACCAGCAACATCGGGCCTCCGCGTGCCTGCTGCCATGGAGAAGGTATCATCCCCTGAAGGCTGATCCAACTTGGACGCTAAGCCGCAGAGAATCTCAACTCCTGGTAAGTCGGATAATCGGAAACTTGCAATCCACTGAAATCGTAAGTTCCTGGCAAGCTGGGTTGCCGGAAACTGAGCCGCTACGCGGAGTTCGCTTCAAGAAATTCGAGGCGGTTGCCCCACGGATCTTCTGCGTAAAAACGACGTGCGCCAGGGAGAGAATCGTCGTCCGTGATTTTAACCCCGCCGGCAATAAAATGTTCGCGGAGCTTGTCGAGTTCTGACACCAGGAATGCGGGATGGGCTTTCTTGGCGGGCCGGAAGTCAGATTCCACGCCGATATGGATCTGCTGATCCGTGCACTGGAACCAGCAGCCACCCCGGGCCCGGAGAGAAGCGGGCTTTTCGATTTCATGCAGCCCGAGCAGCTTGCCATAGAATTCCCGGGCGGCTGCCTCGCACCCCATTGGGGCGGCCAATTGAATATGATCAACGCGCACGATTAAGCCTTTCATCTAGCAGAGAATACCTCCAGCCGGAAGTGTTTATGCCCAGGGATAAGTAGATTATCTACCATCCGAAAAGCTGACAGAACGCTTACTTGACGTGTCTCTGGCGCGCGGTTACGCTTCCGACTCGGGATTCGTGCCGCAGAGAATCATCGAAAAGCTGGCGAAACAGGTACTCGTGGCAGACACACCTCTCCAGGTCGCAGGTCGCGAAGCCAAGACGGAAGAGCAAATCACCGTCACCGGAGTGCTGGTAAACGCGGTGAAAGGCGCGGTGGCGGATGTGCAGGAATACGCCGTGCTGTGCGGCCGGACGCTCGTCGCGCTGTTCACTCCCCCTTACTACATCCAGGACATTTTGCAGCAGATGGACAATATAGGGGCCGGTTCACTCCCCATCATATTGTTGTCAGGCTTTTTTATCGGCGCGGTCATGGTGTTGCAGACGGGGTCGCAGTTTACGCGCTTCGGGCAAAGCTCGCTGACCGGCGATGTGGTGGCCATCGCTCTAGTCCGGGAATTGGGACCCTCACTGACGGGGTTACTGGTGACCGGCCGTTGCGCCACGGGGATTGCATCGGAACTCGGTTCGATGCTCGTGACGGAACAGGTGGACGCCATGCGCGCGATGGGCACGAATCCCATCCGCAAGCTTGTGGCGCCGAGAGTGATCGCCACGCTGCTCACGCTGCCGCTTCTGACCGCCATGACGGACTTCATGGGATTGTTGGGAGGATGCGTGGCTTCCGTTTTTTCGCTGCGTCTCAGCGCGATTGAGTTCTGGCGGCGCGCGATCGATGCGCTGGATTTTGCGGACTTGATGCAGGGATTTACCAAGCCGTTTTTTTTCGCTTTCATTCTTGCGACCATTGGCTGCTACAAGGGACTCACCGTGCGCGGAGGCACACAGGGCGTGGGGCGCGCCACCACCCAGGCCGCCGTGCTCTCTTCCGTGATGATCATCGTGGCCGACGCATTTCTCACCAAAGTGGCTTTGTACCTCGCGGATAAACTCTTTTAATGCGTACGGAGTCGCGCAGACCCGGCTGCGGGCGTAGTGCGTTTCGGGTTCGGCGTGGCGGCAGAATTGCCGCTATAATGGCGGGCATACCCGATGCAAAACGCCAGCCCATGGACTACCCGCTCCAACCCAGCCATCACCTTTGAGGGCGTACGCATCGGCTTCGAGGAAGGCGACATCTTGCGCGGCGTCTCGTTTCAGGTGCAGGAGCGGGAGACGCTGGTCCTGCTCGGAGAAACTGGCACGGGGAAAACTCTCTCGCTCAAGTTGGCCGCGGGACTCTTGCGGCCTTCCGAAGGCGCCGTTCGAGTGCTGGACAAAGATGTGTCCGGCATGGAGGAGCGGGACCTGCTCGAGTTTCGGCGGCACATTGGTTTTGTTTTTCAAGAGGGAGCGTTGTTCGATTCGATGACCGTTGGCGACAACGTGGCCTACCGGTTGGTTGAAGACGGAGTAAAAGACAAGGATATTGAGCCGCGGGTACTCGAGGTGCTGCGATTTGTGGAGCTGGAGCACACGGTTGATCTCTTTCCTTCGGAGCTTTCCGGCGGGATGCGCCGCCGCGTTTCCATCGCACGCGCGCTGATCAATCAGCCGCCCATTGTGCTGTATGATTCGCCGACGGCCGGACTGGATCCAGTCACCTCGCAGACCATTATCGCGCTGATTTTGCGGCTGCGCGATGTGTACGGCGTGACGGCCCTGCTTGCCACGCAGCGGCTTCAGGACGGTTTCGCGTTGGCCAACTTCCGATTCGATCCGGACTCGAAGAGAGTGGTGCGTAGCGCTTCCAACGGAATATGCGGCCGGCGGAGCAGATCTGCCTGCGACGCGATTTCTGGTTTTACGTGATGGCGGAGTCTATTTCGAGGGCGGACAGGAAGAGCTTGCCGATTCGAACGACGAGTATCTAAAACGGTTTCTGGTTTGACGTGAAGTTAGTCCGTTGGAAGAACGAAAGGGAGGATAGAAAAAATGGCGCAGCGCAAACAATTGACGTGGACGGAACTGCGCGTGGGGCTATTCGTGCTGGTCGGTCTCTCGGTGCTGGCCGCCGGCATTTTCTACGTCACAGGGGCGGGGACGCTTGGGCCCAAGTACCGGCTGGTCACCTACCTTCCGGAAGTTTCTGGACTGGCGAACGGAGCTCCAGTTCGCCTCGATGGAGTGGAAGTGGGAAACGTGGAATCCATCAAACTGGCGCCACGGACACCCGGCAAAGTCCGGGATAAGAACAAGAACATCGAAGTGGTGATGCGCGTGAGCAAGCATTATGAGAGCGACATTCTGACGGATTCCGCGGCGAGTCTTGTTACGGAAGGATTGCTCGGGAACCGCTACGTCAACCTCAGCCTCGGACTTACAGGAGTGCCGTTGAAGGACGGGCAAGAGGTGCCTGGGTCTGAGGAGAAAGCCATGAAGGAAGTGGTCGAGCGAAGCGCGGATGTGCTTGCGAATCTTCAAGCACTTTCCGAAAACATTCAGGATCTGATCAGTGGAGTGAAGCAAGGGAAGGGTTCGCTCGGGAAATTGCTGACTGACGACCAGGCCTACAATCATCTAAACGGCATTCTCGCCAAGGGAGACGTAATGCTCGCCAATGTTCAGGCGGGGCAGGGAACGCTTGGAAAGCTGGTGGTATCGGACGAGATGTACAAGAAAGTGGACACCGGCTTGGACAACGTGAATTTGATTTTGACGGACGTGCGCTCGCAGAAGGGCACCATCGGAAAGCTGCTGTATGATCCTTCGCTTTATGACCAAGCAAAACAAGCAATGACAAACGGAAACGCCATGATTGACGATATACGCGCCGGCAAGGGAACGCTGGGCAAATTGGCGACGGATGACACGCTGTACACCAAGATGCGGGAAACCACCGAGAACATAGCGAACGCTACTGCCAAACTGAACGACAACACGACTACCGTCGGCAAACTATTTTCCGATCCGAAACTCTACGACAGCGTGACCGGTCTCACGGGAGATATGCGGCTGCTCATCGGAGACTTCCGGCAGAACCCGAAGAAATTCCTGCGGATCAAACTTTCCGTGTTTTAAGGTAACTTTCGGCGCACTTTGCCAGGCGCGGCGGGGTGTGTTGTAATGTTGCTGTAACACATCGGGTCTACGCTGAATCGCCAGATCGGTTCTCGCAAAGAACTTAATGGAAAATCAGGACATCGCTCAAAAGTTGCCGCGGACGGAACCGGGCAAATCCACACTTCCGCAGCCGGGGAAGCCCGTTCCGAGCCGCGCATATCCCGGCGCTCTGATTGTCGTAGAAGGTACCGACGGCTCGGGCAAAAGCACGCAGCTTTATCTTTTGAAGCGCTGGCTCGAAATCGGCGGCTACCGGCTGCATTTTACGGAATGGAATTCCTCGCCGCTGGTGAAATCCGCGACAAGGCGGGGAAAACAGCGGCGGCTGCTCACGCCGACAACGTTTTCGCTTTTGCATGCCGCCGATTTTGCGGATCGATGCGAACGGCAGATCATGCCCCTGCTCCAGGGCGACTACCTGGTGCTGGCCGACCGCTACATTTACACGGCGTTTGCGCGGGACGCGGCGCGCGGCTGTCCCGGCCGATGGCTCAGAAATCTGTACCGTTTTGCGCCTGTGCCGGACATCACGTTTTACTTTCGCGCGCCGCTGGACGTGGCGGTGCATCGCATCCTGAGTGGGCGTCCCAGACTGAAATACTACGAAGCAGGAATGGACATGGCTCTGTCGTACGACCGCGCGGAGAGTTTCCGTCTGTTCCAGGCGCGAATTCTCGAGGAATACGACAAGATGGTGGATTCCGATAATTTCGTTGTGCTGGACGGAACGCTGCCGGTGAACAAACTGCAGAAACAGATGAGAGAAATTGTGGCTTCTAAAATTGACTTAAAGCGGTTTGCACCAGGGATTCCGGCTCCGGAGTGAGCATGCCCGATCAGGAAAAAGAGAAAGAAAAAGTAAGCACGGCGGTTGTTCCCGTTGAGGCGCCACCGGCTCCTGGCGCACCCGTGCCCGCGGGGAAGCCGGGTGCTCCTGGAGAGGACGACGCGGCGCAATACTTCTACGGAGAAGCGCTGGTCGGCTTTGATCCCAGCGAAATCACCGGAACGCTCATCGTGATCGAAGGCATGGATGGTTCCGGACGATCGACGCAGATCGCCCTGCTCCAGGAATGGCTTGAATCGGAAGGGTTCGCCGTACAGACGAGCGGATTGCGAAGGTCAAACCTCGTCGGGCGCGACATCGACGAATTGCTCGCGAAAAACGCGGTGACGCGGCTGACCCTGGCGCTGATGTACGCGACGGATTTTTTTGACCAGGTGGAGCATCGGGTTTTGCCGGCGCTCCGTTCCGGAACGGTCGTTCTAGCGGATCGCTTTATCTTTACGCTTGTAGCTCGTGGCGTGGTGCGCGGAATCAACCGCGATTATCTAAACGGTTTGTACGCGATGGCGCTTCGGCCACATTTAACATTCTGGCTAAACGTGCGCCCGGAAACCGCTTTCGCGCGCGAATTCAAAAAGGCGCAGGCCATTAGCTACTGGGAGGCGGGGCGAGACATGTCGCTTTCGCACGACCTGTACTGGTCGTTTATTCGCTACCAAACGATGATCAAGCGGGAATTCGAGCTAATGGCGAAGCGCCACTCGTTCATCGAACTGGACGGCGAAACGAGCGTTTCCGCGGTCAACAAACAGCTTCGCCAGCGCATCGGCGAACAATTAGGAATTCGCGCGACGAAGTACACGCCCTCCTCCGCGCTCGCGCACCTCTGGCGGTAAGTTCTGAAATGTCCGAGCCGGTTCACATTGCCGCCATCGACGCGGGCTCCAACGCGCTGCGCCTCGCGGTGGCCCGGGCTTACACCGCTTTGGACATAGAACCGCTGGTCAACGAGCGATATTCGTTGCGGCTCGGCGAAGGTGTTTTTCTGCGGCACCGCTTCAGCGAAGAGATTTTCAAAAAAGGCGTCAAGGCGTTCCGTCATTTCCACGAAATCATGGAAGAGTTTGGCGTGACGCGCTACCGAGCGGTGGCGACCAGCGCTTCGCGAGAAGCCCGCAACCGGGACGCTTTTGCCCGGCGGATCAAACAGAAAACGGGAATCGCGCTGGAGGTAATCAATTCCTCCGAAGAGTCGCGCCTGGGCCGCGTGGCCGTGCTGGCTGCTCTGGGGCCGGAGTCGCCGCCAAGATGTATCGCGGATTTGGGCGGCGGGAGCCTGGAGATCAGCCTGATTCGCAACCACAGCGTGGAGCAAAGCGCGCATTTGCCCGTGGGTACCGTGCGGTTGATGACCACTCTAAATCTTCCAGGTGCAATGCGCCCGGCGCAAGCGGAACAGGTGCGCCGGTATGTTCGCGCTCTTCTGGAATCGCGGCTGCCTTCAAGGCCAAATCTCGGTGAACAAATCGCGGTGGCGCTCGGAGGGAACGCGGAAACTCTGGCAAATATCGCGCCCGGCCCCCGGCTGCACGGACTTCCGACACTGGAGCTTTCCTTGTTGCGCGAGCGGCTGCCGGATCTATTGCGGCGCGACGTTCGCGAGCGCATGAAAAGCTATGGGATCAGGCGCGATCGCGCGGACGTGATTGGAGTAGCCGCGATTACGTTTGTCACACTCGGGCGCTACTTGAACATCCGGAATTTTTTGATTCCAAGCGTGGGCCTGCGCGAAGGACTGATGCAGGAGATTGCGCAGGAGGCGTTCTCCAGGACGGAGCCCCACCGGTATAACGTGGCAGCGCGGCAATTGCTGGTCGGCACGCGGAGTTTCGCCCGCCGCCTGCAAAAGGATCAAACGCACGCCGAACACGTTCGGGAACTGAGCATTCTGCTGTTCGATCAGCTGCAGCCCGTGCATCATCTTCCGCCGCAGTCCCGCGTCTTGCTAGAGGCCGGAGCCCTCTTACACGACATCGGACACATGATCAGCCATCGCGGTCATCACAAGCATGGCGAATACCTGGTGCTGAACGGCGATATTCCGGGCCTGGAAGGGCGGGACCGCGCGATCGTTGCCGCGCTGGTGCGCTATCACAATCGAAAATCGGAGCCCGCGGGGCATCATGCGGCGTATTCCTCGCTGAACAACAGCGACAAGCGAATTGCGCGGCGTCTCGGGGCGATCTTGAGGATAGCCGAAGCGCTGGATCACTCTCATCGCCAGCGGGTCATGCAGGTGCGCGCGGCGTTTCAAGGGGGCGCGGTGGGTCTGCAGGTTGGCGCGCGCGGCGACGCGGCGGAGGACTTGCTCGACGCGAACCGTAGCGCGAACCTGTTCGAGAAGGAATTTCACGTACGTGTTTACTTCCGGCAGGCAGCTTCGTAGCAAGGGCACGCTGCGCTCCGGCGAGGCGCCGCCACAACATCGCCGAGATTTTTGAAAAGGGAGAAAGCGCCAATGGAAATATACGTCGTGCGTCACGGCATCGCGATTGACCGGGAAGATCCCAAGTGCCCGCCCGATCCGGAGAGATACTTAACGGAACAGGGCATCGAGAAAACGAGCCGAGTCGCCGCAGCGGTTGCGGCGCTCAGCGCAGCGCCGGACTCGCTGCTTTCGAGTCCCTATGTGCGCGCGATGCAAACGGCGGAAATTTTCGCCAAGGCGCTGGACTATCCCAAACAAAAGATCCGGCGCACGGATTTGCTTCTGCCCGGCGCGGAGCCGACGCTGTTTTTCCGGGAACTAGCGAAGGACAAGCATACTTCCACGCTCTTTGTGTTCGGGCATGCGCCGCAGTTGGATGACCTGATTGCGACCGCGCTTGGTTTAAAACATCACATTACGTCGCTGAAAAAGGCCGGGGTCGCGCTGATCGAATTGAAGCGCGTTTCACCGCCGAGCGGCCAATTGATCTGGCTGGCGGCGCCGAAGCTGCTGCGCCGGGCAGGGAAGTAGCGTTGATGACCGGGACTTGATGCTCTCTACCGATGTGGAATTGACCTTTCCTCGACCCGAATGTGCCATCCGGATTTCTGGCAAACCTTCAACACCCCCTCCCCGGGTTTTTTGTAAGTGTTGCTGACAAAGGACTTACGATTTTCTTAAGCACTTTGGAAACTTAGACTTGCGGGGCGTGACGGTAAGTGTTGATTTTAAAAGGGTTTTCCGTCTACGAAGAGGCGGTAACTGTCGTCATAGCGGACGGCGTATGGGTCGTGGTTTGGTGTGGTCGGTCGGGGTTGCGGAGGTGGCGGCGCGGGCGGAGGGGCGTTGTTGGGTTGGGCGGATGGAGCAGGGGCTGAAGCGGGGCGGGTCTCGTCGATGGTCGACGGGGCGGGATTGAGGCGGGGTCCTTCGCTACGCTCAGGATGACAGGCTTCGGCGGGCGCGGTGGATTGTGCCGAGGTTGAACTGGGGCGGGCTTGGAAACAGTTCACGAGCCACGGAGAGGGCTGCTTCGGAGTTAGCAGCCGAGGGACGATCTGCACTTGGCGGTTGTGGCGTCGCGGGGGCGGAAGTGGCGGGCTGAAGCCGCGCCGGTACGGAGCTTGAGGCTGGGACGTGTACCGCGACGGGAGATTGGGGCGGGGCTTGGGCTGGTTGCTGAGGTTGGGGTTGGGTGCGCTGGGACTGAGGTGCTTCGGGGTGTTGCGGCTCGGGTTCAGGCTGTTCGACTTCGGGATCGGGCGGGAAAAGATAGTCGTGGTTGCTGTTAACGGAGTGGCGGACAGCTTTTCGCCAGCCGTCGGTGCTGAAGGCGTTGATGTATTCGTGCTGTGAGAGGTGGATGGTCTGTATAAGCGTTTGAACCATGTAGGCGACGGTGCGAGCGAGTCTGGGTTTTATATCGCCGCGGACTACGGCGGGGATAAGGCGTGAGAGAGCCGTGCCGAGATCGCACGCGGAAAGATAGTCACCGGAGAAAAAGTAGGCGAGATCTTTGCCGAGTGTTTCCGCGGCTTGGGCGCGAGCCTCCTTTTGGGCGTGGTAGAAACAGAAGTGAGGATGGTTGCCGGTGCGGGGAGTGCGGCAACGGCGGCCATCGGAGAAAGTGAATAGACATAGGGATACGCGGTCCTTTGGACCGAGAGAGGACATAGATGTCTCCTTAGAGTTGAGTTTTGGATTTGGACTGGCAGAAAAAGAAAGAGCACAGGCTGAAGCCTGTGCCACCAAAAAGAAACGCCTCGCGGGAAGCGAGGCGCAGTACTGAACGAGAATATTATACCTCAACGACAATACGGATCAAATCAAAAAATCTGGGGCGAACAGAAAGTCAAAAGCCGCAGCCTTAAAACCGAAGCCTGCGGCACCCCATCTGCCGTGTGCTCCACCTGCCAGTTCCACTTCTCCGGTAACGGCGTTAACCAGGACTTTATCGCGAAAAGATGGGGAGTGCTAGCTTCCTCGTGCTCAACCAATTCGCACGAAGCTCCGCTGGTCCCGGACTTGTCCGGTACGCAGTAATCGGGCGTCCAGTGGGCCTCGACTCGGGATATGTCAGCCACACCTCGCACTCATTTGAACGTCGTCGCCTGCGCCCGAGAAGACGATCAATCACCGCGGGCCTATTCTCTCGGCAACTGCAATTCGCTGATGCAGCGGGACTAACCCCAGGTCAACGCCGTGATCCCGATTTGCTATCACTGCGAATCGCAATCTTCACATTCGTGTTCCGGAGCTTTTCGTTGCGGGGCTATGGCGCCGAAGAGCCCGTCCTTCTCGCCGTTGATCCCGTCCGTGAAATAGAGGACATCAGGACTCCCGTTGCTGCCGCCTACTCCGAACGCGATCGTCCAAAGGCCGCCCGGGCTGTTGGTTCCTGTGTCGATCCGCAGCGTCCCACGAAGCTTCCCGTTAATGGGGTCGAACGCGTTGATCTCGCTATGGAGAAAACTGAAGTTGGCGACCAGCAAATGACTGCCGAAACGCCCGAAACTGGGCGGTGCCAAGGTGATTCCCCAGGGTGCAGAGAGCCGACTGCCGACGATCAGCTCTTTGATGAAGTTGCCGTCTTCATCGAAGACCGCCACGGCCCCTGCACCCGATGGGGCGCTGATTTGGTTGGCACGTCCGGGGGGCGCATAGGTTACGTAAATGTCGCCGGTGATGTCCTGCACATTGAAGGGCGTAAGCCCAGCCGGTAGGAAGGGATCAACGAACGCGCCGGACCCAAGGCTCAGCGGGCTGAACGTGCTGTCGAACACGTCAATGCCGCCGCTTACTGCGTTGACCGCATAAAGCCGCGTTTGTGCGCCGTTAATCGTCAGCCCGGTGTACACGGCCCCGGCGGTCGTGGATTGCACAAAAGCCGTCGGCCCGCCGTCCCAGGCCGAAATCGTTCCATTCAAATTGGCGAAGATGAAACGCGCAAACCCTCCATCTCCACCATTTTTCACGGGGAAGGACGCAGCGTTGCTGTTACTGACCTGTCCAGTTGGTCCTTGCGGTCCTCCGCCTGTCAGCGGGATCAGAACCACTCCTGATGGCGGGTTGATAGGCACCTTGTTGACGTTCGTCCCATTGGTAACGGCGTAGAGCGTGGCCGTGTTCGTGCCCTGGTTCGAGGTCCAGAAAGGACTTGTAGCAAGGTGCGAAACGCCCCAGGGATTGACCAGTTGCGAGTCCGTAATCTTCGCCAGCCCGGAGATGTCCGAAACCAGATTGGTTTGAACGAAGTCATGGCGGTTGCCGTCGCGGTCGTCGTCATGGCCGTCGGCTCGCAGCGCACCTGGGTTAAGCGTGCCGGCGGCAAAGAACACCGTCACGAAAATTCCGCCTGCCCCGACCCATCTTTTTAGAGATGACCATCGATTCGCATTGCTTTTCATCGGAGAATCTCCTCGGTAACTATGTCGAACTCACTGCAGGTAAACAAACAGCGAGTCGGCCAGCGCACTATAGATGAAAACCGAACACCGAATTGTAAATTTCTCGTCATTTTGTCGTCATTGAATTGTCTTCGTGAAACGCGCGTAGCACCCGAACCGCAACCGCTTCCTGTAGCGTAGTTCTTGGTAAGTCGCGTTACCGGACATCTGACGTACTAGGACTTCACTTCTCCGGCAACGGCGTTAATCAGGAGCTGGCAATCCGGCCCGACTCTCGCAACCTCCCGAATAACAAGGGTGGGTCGAGTTACCGGCCATCGGAGTTCTTCGATTACCACGTTACTCAGAAGGTGATCGTATGAAACGCTTGACTACAACAATTCGTCTAAGTTAATTCGGGCCGGTCGCTCAAACATAAACGCACGAAACCTAAAACGGCAGGGGCTAGCCGGTTAAAGTGGTTTTCGGGCTAGTGGCTGATACGTAACCCCTCACCATCTTTAAAGGGGCCGGGGAAGAGAGAATCTATGCCGAGAATCGTCAAATCTTTTTTCTTTTGCACTATCATTGCGATCGTGCTGCTATCTTCCTCGCTCTTAGAAGCGCAACAACCAACGGATCCACCACGGGCCCCGGTACCCGTGCAAATCATCACGGGCAAAAAAGCATTTATTTCCAATGCCTCTGGAGAGAGCGTCACTCCGGCAGGAGTAGCGGATCTGACCTATAACCAGTTTTATGACTCCATGAAAAGTTGGGGACGATATGAACTTGTTTCTGTCCCCGCCGATGCCGATTTAGTTCTTGAAATACGTTACGAAGCGCCTATGGGACCTGTAAATGTTTCCTCCGGGAATGGCGGCTCAGGCCAGTATCCCCAGATCAGATTGTCTATCTTGGATCCCAAGACCCACATGATCTTGTGGGCCTTCACAGAACCTGTCCGTCAAGTACGCAAACACGCGACCGAACTTCAGAATTTCAAAGAGGCGCTTGCCACTCTCATGGCCGACGTAAGAACTCTGGCCGCACCGGCTTCAGCCTCCCCGCACGCCTAACAGGAATTTTGATAGGTCGATTCGGGCCTCGATCGAAGCCACAATCAATGGACTAACTCTGCCATCATTTCAGCATGAATTACCTTGAATTGTGTCTCAGAAATTTTCTCCGCCACAAGCACTCCGTCATCGCAAAGCACACGGATGCGGTCGCCAATACTCAATATCCTGGTAAATTCCTTGAGTTCTACGCACTCCTCGGCTAAATCTGCATGTAACGGATGGCTGAGATTCATAAGTCGCGTAGCCTCAAATTGATTCTCTCGCCCGACCAACCGTGATTGATCCGGAATTCCGGGCGGAACCCGCCGATATCTACCTACAGTCCTTTTGCACCAGTCCAGAACCACTGAGAGCGGCAAGCCGACCGCCCAAATTCCACGTTTTATCGACATCCTTCGTCTCCACTACCGCCGTTAAGTTTCCCCACAAAAGAAAATATCTTCAGACTCGTTCGGAGTATCTGTGACCAGACGGGACGCTGTCGTTGCTCGGGGACAACGAACTGTAACGGAGCTGATTCTACGGAAAATGAGATTTGCAAGCGTGTAGCGCGCGTTAATCAGGACTTGTCCCGCATTTTATCGCGGCCTGTTATAGACTCAACGCGGTGAAAAACGAGGTTGCAGCAAATGTTCAATCCGTTCGACTACCCATCTCTTATTCTTGTGGTTTCTTTGCTCGCATTTTGGATCTCAGCGTGGATCGGTTCCTTAATCCGCTCGAGGCAGCCGGACCTGAAGGAAGACACCCGTGGCGATTTCGCATTCGTTCTCGGCGCTGCCCTGACATTGCTAGGCCTTATCATCGGATTCACCTTCTCGATGGCTGTTTCCAGATATGACCAGCGCAAGAACCTCGAAGAGCAGGAAGCCAACGCGATCGGAACGGAATATGTCCGAGCAGACTTTTTGCCTAGTGCTGATGCAGCGAAGGTGCGCGTGTTGCTGAAGAGCTATCTCGATCAGCGCATGCTCTATTACAAAGCCCGAGACAAGCAAGAGCTTCGGCAAATCAGCGCCGAGATCGCTCGGCTGCAGACCGAGATGTGGTCCGCGGTCGCTATACCCGCTGCTGCGCAGCCAACGCCTGTGATGGCTCTCTCTGCTGCCGGCATGAACGATGTATTGAACTCGGAGGGATACACCCAGGCCGCCTGGTGGAACCGCCTCCCCATTGCGGCATGGAGCCTCCTGATTGCGATTTCCATTTTCTGCAATCTATTGGTGGGATATGCCGCACACGGGAAAAGCGCTTTCCTCTTTCTAATCCTGCCTATCGCTCTTTCGATATCACTTTTTCTTATAGCAGACATTGATAGCCCGCGTGGCGGGGTCATTCGCGTGTGGCCGCAGAATCTAGAGCGCCTCGCCGAGTCCCTGCATCCGCAATGAAGCCATATATCCATAGTGACCACTCCACAAGCCTCAGGAGGGCAATCAGTTGGCGCTGGCCAGTTCTCGTCGATCTTTTCAAGGATAGGATCTAAGTATCCGGGGAGGCTTGCTCAGAGGACTTGGCCCTCCCCGAATACTTCGTCTACGGAGGTGAACAATTGCGGTTCAGATTAGACCAGACCCCGATTCCCCCCAACTGTAGGAATTAACAGGATGGGGCTTTAGGAGCCCACAAGGCGCAGGCCGTCACTCTTGAACTGTAGCGGGGGAGTTGTCCTGTAAGCGCGGACTTAAACCCTGACCAATCGGACCCGGGGCGTCCCTAAACTCGCGCGCCACGGTGGACTTTAGTTTCTGCCAACTCCCAAAGCCATATTCCCGAGCAAGCAGGTATTGAACATCGGCAATTCTTGGTTGGAATGCACCAGCCTCCAGGTCTAGAGAATACCAACGAGTAAGTGCGGCAGCATCTCCTTGGCGAATCTGATGCAGGAGGTTCCTCACTTCTTTTTCGATGTCTTTGAGAAATGTTTTTGCGGGCAAGAACCGACGCATTTTGGTCCACCTTTTCGACTGAGATAACGGACTGAGTTTGGGACCATAGACTGGACTGTGATTCCCGCCCAACTGTCAGAATTAACAGGGGGGGGTAGGGTGCTCTCGGACCGAAATCCCCTTAATGCCTATAGCCCGTCGCATGCACTGGTGGACTAACTCCTGGTTAGCCGGGTTAGCGGACATCTGGTTTTTGCTGGAAATCCACTTCTCCGGTAAGCGCGTTAATCGTCCAAGTGCTGCGACGGTTCGCTTCGATTGCTTTTCGAACGCGGGTGCAGGCTAACTTCCGTGCAGCCGACCATCCGTGAGTTATCGCGCCGAACCGTCATAAAGTAACAGTGTCATCAGTGGCGGCCCATACTTACGCACGCGTCTGGCTCTCTGGTCTGCGGCGCGGTCCCAGCGGTAATGTGTGACTCATTTGACCACAGGGTCCGGATGACCTTGCACAGAGTTCGGACAATCGTGTGAGAAGCCGGATGGACGCGCTAGCTGCTGCCCTGTTTGCAGCCAAAATTACAGGTCTGCTATTTTGAGTTGCGTGTTCCCGCCCTTCCACGATGACTGGAACTGCTTCTCGACGAAGCTGGCATCGTAGTCCCGCTTCTGCGCCTTAAGCGCCTGCTGCAATCCGAACAGCGAACGAGGGTTGCGCAGGTGGCGGTCTAAGTCTTCTCGGAAAACTTTCTCCGCGCCTGCGTTGTCTCCGTTCATCAGAAGCGCAGCACCGAGTGACTCGCGAACCGGGAAGAACCAGTCCTCCGGCTCGGAATACTTGAGAGTGTCCTGGACGGCCACAGCACTTTGCAGCAGAGCGATCGCGCCCGCGCTGTCTTTCTTCGCCAAAGCAATTTTCGCACCCAACACGTCTCTTGCGATCTTCAGGACGTCTTTTGCCTTGTTGTATACTGGCATGGCAAAGACCACGTCCTCCGGCGTATTCTTTTCCGCGTCCGACACGACCTGATACTCCGCCTCGGCTTCATTCACCTTCCCTTTAGCCGCCAGGGCCATGCCGCGCGCGAAATGCCAGAACACGGTCATGATCTTCATTTCCGGATCGGGCCTGGGCATCTTGAGAATTTCGTCCCACTTGTGGAAGCGCACGTCCACTGCGATGGGGATGGTCATGAAGCCTTCCAACGGCGGCATGTCCTTGACATGGGGCGCCACGTGGGCGGCTAGCAGGTCGGCATTCTTGTTGGCTTCCGCGTAGTCGCCATTCATGGCTGAACACATGGCAATGAAGTGTAGGTTGTGACTGTAGTACATCAAGGGGTAGATGCCCTGAGCGCCACTCGCCTTGATATAGGCCTGGTCGACTATCGCCGCTTCCTGGTTGGTTTTGACCGCCGCAGCGTAGTCCCCCGTGCGAATGTAGACATGAGCCGGCATGTGGACAATGTGTCCCGCCGCTGGCGCCATGGCGGCCAGCCGGTTGGCCCCAGCCAGGGCCCGCTCCGGAGACTTCGAGGCTTCCACCGAGTGAATGTAGTAGTGGATCGCGCCCAAATGGTTGGGATCCCGTTTGATCACCGATTCGAGGGTCGCGACGATTTCTTCGGTCCCCTCGCGCGGAGTTCCATCCACCATCCACAAACCCCAGGGATGAAGGTTCATGCCGGATTCGGCGAACAGCGTAGCCGCATCGAGGTCGTCAGGAAACTGCTTGACCACTTCGCGCATGGCGCCGTGATAGGCCTCGGCCGCCTGCCGGCGGTCCGCCTTGGGATCGGCTGGAAAACGCAGTGCCATGGCCTTGATGTAAGCCTGCTCGGCGGGCGAAACGCTACGCGAGAGATCAACCGCCTTCTCGATGGCCTTATGGGCCGCTGCGAAACGGTCGTCGCTGGCGGGATCGTTGTAGTTGGGTCCTACGGCCTCGGCCACTCCCCAATAGGCCATGGCCAATTTGGGGTCAAGATCCGCGGCATGCTGAAACGATCGCGCCGCTTCGTCATGGTTGAAGGCGTAGATTTGACGCAATCCCTGATCAAAGAATTGTTGGGCTTGCGAGATGTTGGTTGACACCGTGTGATGCAAGTCACCATAGCCCTGCATCAGAGTCACTGGCTTCTCTTGAGTGTGCGCCGAATGATCCTGTGCGTTGACCATGCCGCAGAGAAACAGACCGAGCACGACCATACTCAGAACCCCGCTGTGAGTGTAATTGCGATGTTTCGACCGCATAGCTTTTCTCCTTCTGCATTCGAGTTGATTTGAAGCGCTTGTTGCATTCTCGAACGTTTCGACGAGCTTACTATGTTCCACGATGACCGCCCATACTTACCCGCGCGTCTGGCTCTCTTGCCTCGGGCGCGGTACTATCTGACTCATTTGATTCAGCGTCCGGATTACTTTGCTGAGAGTTAGGACAATCGTGTGGGGAGCCGAATGGATGTCCTGTCGACAGTCCTGAAAACGGTGAAGCTGGAAGGCGCGATGTTCTACAACGCCGAGTTTTCAGCACCTTGGAGCTTTCGCTCGCCGCCTTCTTGTCTGGTGGCGCCGTACCTGTCGCCGGAGCCTCGGCACGTGATCATCTATCACCTGTTAACGGATGGGCAGGCTTATGCAAATGTCGAGGATAGGCAGCGAATTGCGCTCACTGCCGGGGACATTGTCGTCTTTCCCCACGGCGATCCGCATATCATGGGAAACGGTCGCGATGTCGAGCCGAGGGACCACGCCAAGATCCTTCAGGAGATCTTGTCGCAGGGTCTCAGGCTGGCGCGTATGGGGGGCGGCGGCGAGATCACTAGGCTGATTTGCGGCTATCTGGTCTGCGATCCTCAGCTCTGCAAGGCTTTTTTGGGCGGGCTGCCACCCATATTCAAGGTCAGCATCGGCGGCGACGACTCCGGCCAATGGCTGGAGAACTGCATCCGTTATTCCGTCGGGCAAGCAGTCAACTCACAGTCAGGAAGCGAAATCGTGGTCGCAAAGCTGTCCGAAGCGTTGTTCGCAGAAACCCTGCGTCGCTACGTAGACCTTTTGCCACCGGGGCAGACGGGATGGCTCGCCGGGGCCCGCGACCCTGAGGTCGGCAACGCTCTCGCGCTCGTGCATGGTCAACCATCCGACCCGTGGACCATCGCTCAACTGGCTAGGCGGGTGGGAGTCTCGCGCTCAGTGTTGGCCGAGCGTTTCCGGCATTTCCTCGGCGTGCCACCCATGGCCTACCTCACACGTTGGCGTATGCAGTTGGGTGCGCAACTGCTCAAGACCACCAGTCACAGCGTCGCGCGGATTGCTGATGAGGTCGGTTACGAATCCGAGCCGGCTTTCAACCGAGCCTTCAAGCGCGAATTTGGCTCACCGCCCGCGCGCTTTCGGATGAAATCCAAAGTCGCTGCTGCCCATTAGAGCCCGGCCTCACGGCTGGCAATGGGGCTTACCAGAGATGGCAATCAAGTCTTCTGTCCTGGGACCTTTGCCGCTATTTCCAAGTGACGGGCTAACCGGAAGTTATTCCGAGTCAGAAGGCACGTTGTGGGAAGTCGCGACTTCTCAGTCCACTTGCCTGTGTAGTCGGGTAGCCGGACATCTGACGTACTAGGACTTCACTTTTCCGATTACCGCGTTAATCAGGACTTGGCGTCTTGCCGTCAGAAATGCTGAACCTCTGGACAGGTTCATATTATTGCGGTTGCAGGTAAGATGGCTTTACCGATGGATTATCCCCAAATGCTCGCGATGTTCGCCTTCTGTCTGTTTGCTTTCGGAGTGGGCTTGATTTCGTTGTTTTGGCCCGCAAAGATGCAACAGTACGCATTGAAACACTGCACGAAATACTATTTTTGGCAGAATCCATTTTTGGGCTGGATGAAAACTCGCAGTTATCTCGTCTACCTCCGCGTGATGGGCGCAGTTTTTCTGGCGGCTGGACTGTTTGTTCTTTTGGTTGCTCTAACATCCTATGGCACCGTACAGCAACGGGCCTGCGAAAAACACATGAAGGAAGAAATCCATCCGGGAACCCAGCTAGAGATTGCAGTAGCTGCTCTCAAGAAGTGTGGATTCGAAACGGAGGTAGACCCTGTAAAGAAGACTTTATACGGTGACAAGAGAGTCACGGCGGATAGTATCGTTTTCGAGAGGACACAGGTGCTCATCAATCTGGATTCGGGTAACAGGGTAGTCACAGTCAATTTCAGCAAGGGACTTATCGGACCCTGAATCAACTCCTGGTAAGTCGCATTACCGGAGAAGACTGTCAAGAAGGGTCTGTAGACAGGCAACTCAGTATAGGTCGATGGTAACGCCGACATCGCTGCAAACAGCCACGGGTTTGCCACCCACGCTTGTTGGGGCATAGTGCCAACGCTTAATCGAGTCCACAGCTTGTGTGTTGATGGTGTGGGAGTTGGGAAGTTCGGGCCATGCCAACCGCAATACACGCAAGTGAGTAACCCTACCTTCGGCGTCGATCGCCACTTTTGCGCTCATCATCTGATTTGGACGCCGTGCGTTGTCGGGAGGCACGGCAGCGAGAATTTCCTCGGTCGACTTAGACACAGGGAAGTCATCGAGCCCGCAATTATCGGATGGCGTGGTTTTCGCTTGTGACGATTCCGTCGTGTTTACTGTTATCTGGGCGGCTCGCTGTTGGCCTTCGCGCTTAGGTGCGGTTCGGCAGCCAACCAGAGTGGCAAGGCCGAGTATGAGACCCACTTGGATAAGCCAAGTTCTTTTCATCAGAGGAACTGACACCAGGTTGTCCTCGAAGGTTCCAACCGACGGAAAGGTCTATTGTGCCTGGTTAGCAGCTTGTTGAAAAAATACGCATTCACTGCAACTTTAACTGAAGAGAACTCGTCTGAGTGAAGGAAGACGAAGGAGACGAGTGAATGCGCGGCGACGATAATCTGCAAGAAGGAATGTATAGCTACATTTCCCCGGAAAAACGGGTACCAGCGGATCATCCGCTACGACCGATCCGCAAGATCGTGGATGAGATTCTGAAAGAGATGTCGCCGAAGTTTCAGAAGCTGTACTCCGACGTGGGGCGTCCGTCGATTGCGCCGGAGCGGCTGTTGAGATCGCTGCTGTTGCAGATTTTCTATTCGGTACGCAGCGAGCGAATGCTGATCGAACAACTGCAGTACAACCTGTTGTTCCGGTGGTTCGTGGGGATGGAGATGGACGAGGCGGTGTGGAACCACGCGGTCTACAGCAAGAATCGAGAGCGATTGCTGAACGAAGAGATCGCGGAGTCATTTTTCCAGAGGGTGCTGGAACGTGCGAAACCGTACATATCGGATGAACATTTCACGGTGGACGGAACGTTGATCGAGGCTTGGGCGAGTCATAAGAGTTTCCGGCCAAAGGACGGAACCGGAAAGCCACCTGGGGCGGGAGGAGATGTCGACTTTCGCGGGGAGAAGCGAAAGAACGAGACCCATGAATCGACAACCGATCCGGGTGCTCGGATGTACACCAAGTCCAGCGGCAGCCAGGCGAAGCTGAGCTATATGGGACATGTATTGATGGAGAATCGCAACGGGCTTTTGGTGCAGACCTTTCTGACCGAGGCGACGGGAAGAGCGGAGCGGGATGCGGCCATGCTCATGGCGGAAGCGATCTCCCCAGGAAAGCGCGTGACGTTGGGAGGGGACAAGAACTATGACACGCGGGAATTCGTACGAGAACTTCGGGGGATGAACATCACTCCGCATGTGGCGCAGAACACGACCAACCGCAGGAGCGCGGTGGACGAGCGAACCACGCGGCATGCCGGGTATGAGGTGAGTCAGCGGAAGCGAAAACGAGTGGAGCAGTCGTTCGGGTGGATGAAGATGATCGGGATGCTAAAGAAAGTGAAATTGCGAGGGATCGACAAAGTGGGATGGCTGTTTACCTTCACCGGAGCTGCTTACAACCTCTGCCGCTTGCGAAATTTGATGGCCAGAACATGATGCGGAGTTTTGATTTGGGCCCCGTGAGTAGATAAAAAAACCAAACTGCTACTTCAAGACGCAGCTATAACCCAGAATTCAGAGACTGAAAGAATAAAAAATCAGATTATTCAACAAGCTGTTAGTCGGGTTACCGGACAAGTCCTTTTGGGCTGATCCACTTGATTGCATAACAATGTCGGCTCCTTGACCCGAGTAGACTGTGGTTGGTTAACGACCATAGGTTCGGGAGAAGGAGCCGAACATGATGATTATAGGCGTAGATTACCACCCTAGCTTTCAGGCGGTTGCATTTTTAATAGAAGAGACTGGTGAGTGTGGCGAACAGGAACTGAACCACAGTGATGGGCAAGCAGAGAAATTCTATCGAGACCTGAAGCAGCGAGGAATCGGCGTGCGGGTAGGCATGGAGGCTACCGGATATTCACGCTGGTTCGAGCGGCTACTGGCAGAGTTGGGGTTCGAGGTATGGATGGGCGATCCCGCGGAGATCAAGGCCAAGCGCGTGAAGAAGCAGAAGTACGACCGCGAGGATGCGCGACTCTTACGCAGGCTGATGCTGGAAAATAACTTCCCGCAAATTTGGGTACCGAGTCCAGAGAATCGGGATCTCAGGCAACTGCTGTGGCACCGGCATCGGTTGGTGCAGATGCGCACGCGGATCATGAATCAGTTGCAGGCGTTGGCGATGAACGAGGGTTATCGCTGGAAGAAAAAACTATTCAGCGAACAAGGACGAGCACTGTTAGAGAAACTCTCGTTGGCTCCGTGGGCCAGTCGGCGCCGGCAAGAGTTGTTGGAGTTGCTGGACCGTATGAATCCGACAATTGAAGAGCTGACGGCCGCCGTCGAGCGGGAAGCCAGAAAGCGACCCGAGGTACAGCGACTGATGACGCACCCTGGTGTTGGTCCGCTTACGGCACTCGCTTATGTGTTGATCATCGGAACTCCAACTCGGTTCGAACGTGGCAAACAGATCGGCACGTACGTGGGGATGATTCCGTGTGAAGAGTCCAGTGCTCACAAGCAGCGACTAGGACACATCAGCAAGCAGGGCAATTCCTTGTTGCGCTTCTTGTTGGTGGAGGCCGCCCAGGCGGCAGCACGAAGCCATCCGGAGTGGCGACGTCGGTACATACACCTGGCGATGCGTCGACACAGGAGCATTGCCAAGGTAGCGATGGGGCGGCGTCTTGGAGTTCGCTTGTACTGGATGTGGAGGAATGGATGTGAGTATTCACCGAAGTTCGAGTTCGGTTCGTACGCGGGAAAGCTCGATACCGGACATGGCGCGAAGTAGAACGCCGCGCACTTGATTGGGCATCCCGCTCCCTGAAAAGGGAGTTTGAACTAGTAATCGTGGTCGAAGTTTTGATCGAAGAGATGTTTAGGTCGGACTGAAGCCGACCGCTAGATTACAAACGAGCCGTGGTCGTCGATGCAGGGAAAAGAAAAAACGAAAGAAAACGAAGGAGAAAAACTCCTTTAGGTGAAAAGAAAGAAGTGTCTTCAAAAAGTGCTTGCCGGGGCCGACATTGTTAGAGATGTCCGGTAACCGCGTTAATCAGGACTTAGCCCCCAACTAGCTATCTGCGGCCACGCTTGCGTTGAGTAGGTTGCGCAGGTCCGTCTGCCCATCTGAGGAGAGACAGCGTTTCGGATAGATGTGGTATTTCGTCGGGCCGATATGCAGCAGGAATGCCCGACTTGTCTCTTTGAATTTTCTGAAAGTCGTCCAAGAGCTAAAAAGTTCTATCTCAGCGCTACTCGTGCGCACTCCCCGGTCTGAAAACCCCGATTGCCAGGCGTTTCGCAAATCTGGAGGAGCCGTGAAATATTTCGTCGTGAAATACCAGAGTTGCCCGGTGATTGTAAGGAAGAGCAGCACACTGGCGATGATCCATCCGAACACAACGCCCGGACCAACACTGTTGTACATGCCGTTGGCAATCATGAGGACCCAAAGCACGCCGGCAAGGTGAGCCTCGGTCATCAAGAAAGGATGACGCCGCCACAAGGAGGGGATCTCGATCAAAAGGTAGTCGATAATTCCCAATCGAAATGACGACCCGTTATTCAGGGGACCCAGGGCGAGCCCGTGCAACTGTGCGAGAGCGGCCTTTTCGTCTCGCGCACCGCTGTCGGACCTCGGCATTGCGGCAATGACCCTTTTTGGCAGGACAATGCTGTGGTGTTTCGTTGACCAGTGGAAGACGTTCGGTCTTTCTGCTGCGGTTGTCAACGCGCTCCATGAAGCCTCGTACTTCCCGGCTTTCGTCTCGTGTGTCCACTTGTGGTCGTCAAACGCGAAGGCTTGTTCACCGTCATGGTAACGGTCGTAAATAGAGCGCATTTCCCGGGTAAATTTCTGTCTACGTTTACGGGTTCGGAATTTCAAATCCCAGAAAGCAGCGACCAAGATTGCCAAGGAAATCCAGCAGAACACAGAAGCGATCATTCGGTCTTGGGGCTGTATGAAGTAGATGAGAAGGCCACCGAAAGTCCCGGAAGCTATCGCCATGAGCACCATGCAGATGAAGGAACCTATGGACGGCCTAGGCAAGGACCGCGCGTGAACTTCTATGAACTCTTCCCAAGAAAGCACATAGCGGACAGTCATGTTAGGGAAAATTCTAGCCGATTTTTGGGCTGAAGGTGCGCAGTTGCGAGCTTCTCGTGCTCTAAGTGCCTGGTAAGTCGGCTTACCGGACAAATCAAGTCCCAGTACTTCAAGTTTCCGATTACGGCGTTTACCAGGACTTGAGGATTACTTCCGGGACATCGTTGCGCAAACTTCTCCCGCGTGAACCTTATGTATACAACTCTCGAAAGATTGCGAGTCGGGGATGTTTAGCGCATAAAATGATGGGAGCGGTCGCCGATCTTGAATCAGCAAGGAGAGCTAAGTGACTCGCACTGGAACGATAGCGCGTTCGGTGCTCGGGATTATTGGCTCCGTCTTGCTGCTTGTTTGCGGCGCCTGGGTTGCTATTTTGGGTTTCGCGTTCTCCATTGACGCTCCACACGCTTGGAAGGGGGATGCGCGTGACGGCTTGATGTTTGGGCTGATCGCGCTCGCATTGATCGTTCCCGCGATCTTCCTGCTCAGGAGTTCGATCCGCGGTCTGCGGTCCCTCCGCAAGATTCGCATTCCTGAGCCCGCGACCCGTCCTAAATCAAGCGCGCAATGAATGCCACAACCAAAGCCACATGTCCGATAACGGCGTTTACGAGGACTTGATCGCTCAATCTGTGACTTTCAGGATTACTTCGGGCTTGCCGACCATCCCGGAAACTGTCGAGTGCTGGCTCGAATCGAACGCCGAGTGCGGCAACTTCTACCATCGAGACTATCCGGGATGCGATCAACGGCACACCGAAGAATGCCGGGAGGCTAAAAACCAGGAGCAACTGCTAAAAGAGGTCCGTCAAGCCTGCAAGGCAAGGTTGTCGCGGGGCATGAGCCGGAAATTTTCTGATGCCAATTCAGTCTGGCTATTGCTCAGAGTGGAACGCCTCCGAATTCGACGTCCAATGCTCGAGTCGCTTGCGAGACGAGAATGTCCAAAACGGTACAGTAACCTTCCGGCTTCTGTTTTAGGCTAACAACCACGGATTGACGATTCCAGGAACTCCTTCGAGGAAAGTCACGTTCAACTGCCTGTTTACTCGAAAATGGAGCTCCAATTGTGTGCCGGAAGGAGTTGAGTGATGAAGACAGCGATTTGTTTTGCAAATTTCTGCGGGCGAGCATTCCTAGTGCTCTGCCTGTTCGTCGTGGTAGTGCGGTCAGCCTCCGCATATGATGACCCACCAATACGTGTGGCCCGCCTGAACTACGTGGAGGGCCGTGTTTCCTTCCAACCGGGCGGCGAGAGCGACTGGGGCTGGGCCACCTTGAACCGGCCAATGACTGCGGGAGACAGTCTCTGGATAGGCGATAGATCCAAAGCTGAAATGCATATCGGGTCAACGGCGATTCGCGTGGGCGGGCAGACCTCGGTTTCCTTCCTGAATCTGGATGACCGCACGGTTCAGATACAGTTGAACTCCGGAACCATCGATGTGCGTATGCGGAATCTCTACCGCGGCGACGTTTTCGAGGTGGATACGCCGAACCTCGCGTTTACCGTGCTCCGGAGCGGCGATTACCGCATTACCGTTGATGCGGGCGGGAGCTTCACGACCATTACCCTTCGCGACGGCCAAGGGCAGATCAACGGCGGAGGCCAGGCGTTTCTTGTGGATGGAGGCTCGCAAGTTCAAGTTTCCGGTACGGATTACATTTCCTATGACATTTACAATCTGCCGGGCAGGGATAGTTTCGACCAATGGTCGTACAACCGGGAACAGCGCGAAGGGCACTCACGGTCAGCGCGTTACGTTTCCCCGGAACTAACCGGCTATGAAGACCTCGATCAAAATGGCACCTGGAGGACAGATCGAAATTACGGTGCAGTATGGGTTCCGACGCATGTCTCACAAAATTGGGCGCCGTATAGAGATGGTCACTGGACCTGGGTGGATCCCTGGGGCTGGACGTGGGTGGACAACGCGCCTGCTGGATTCGTGACGTCGCATTACGGCCGGTGGGCGCACGTGAATGGCGGATACGGCGGTGGAGGTTGGGTTTGGGTTCCGCCGCACCGTGAAGCCAACCAGCGGGATGTATACGCGCAGCGTCCCGTGTATTCTCCGGCGCTCGTTACGTTCGTGGGAGATTCGAATTCATCGCGAGATTTCGGAAACGGCGGCGGAGTGGCCTGGTTTCCGCTGGCGCCGGGCGAAGTGTACGTGCCGGCGCATCAGACGAGCCCGACCTACATCACGAACGTGAACGTCTCAAACACTGTTGTGCAGCAGACGACCATCACAAATGTGGTGAACAACAACGTTCAAACAACGACTTATGCGAATCAAAGAGTGGAAGGTGCCGTTACGGCCGTGCCTCGGGCAACTTTCGTGAACGCGCAGCCGGTGGCCCAGGCTGCGGTGAGAGTCGCTCCGAGCGCGATCACGGTGGCTCCGGCAGTTCACGCAGCGGCGGTGGCTCCCGTAAGAGCCAGCGTGATGGGAGCAAATAGGGAGAATACGACGAATACGGCGGGCGCCGCAGCTGTGAGCGCTCCCCCGAAGCCCCCGGAGGCGGTAGTCACCCGGGCGGTAGTGGCCAAGGTTGCGCCGCCGCCACCGCCGCTAGCTTTCGCGCAAAAGCAGCAGGCCTTGCAAGCAAATCCCGGCAAGCCACTTGATGCGAAGGCCGAACAGACTCTCCGCGCGGCAACGCCTCCACCGGTTGAGCGGGTTGTGAAGACGGCTCCGGCTCCGGCGGTCAAACCAGTCGAAACGGCAGCGAAAAAACCACAACCAGCGACCTCGTTAAACACTGCGCAGCAGGTCCATCCTCCCGCGCCTGGAGCCCCGCCTGCGGCCGGGTCACAGCAGATCGCGCAGCAACAGGCAGCGGCTGAGAAGGCCAAGCAGGAGACCGCACAGCAGCAAGCAGCTCAGCAAGCGGCAGCGGAGAAGGCCAAACAGCAAACGGCGCAACAACAGGCAGCTGCTGAGAAGGTCAAGCAGGAGGGCGCGCAGCAACAAGCGACGCAGCAAGCGGCAGCGGAAAAGGCCAAACAGCAAACGGCGCAACAACAGGCAGCTGCTGAGAAGGCCAAGCAGGAGGGCGCGCAGCAGCAGGCAGCGCAGCAAGCGGAAAAGCAAACGGCGCAACAACAGGCAGCGGCTGAGAAGGTCAAGCAGGAGGCTGCGCAGCAACAAGCGACGCAGCAAGCGGCAGTGGAGAAGGCCAAGCAACAAGCCACGCAACAGCAAGCCGCGCAAGAACAAGCCTCTGCAGACAAGGCCAAGCAGGAAGCTGCTCGGCAACAAGCGGCGCAGCAAGCCGCAGCGGAAAAGGCCCGACAGCAAACGGCGCAACTACAGGCAGTCGCCGAAAAAACCAAGCAGGAAAACGCGCAGCAGCAAGCTGCTCAGCAGGCCGCCGTTGAAAAAGCTAAACAGCAAGCCGCACAACAGCAAGCAGTGCAGCAACAGGCGGCCGCAGACAGGGCCCGGCAGGAAGCTGCCCGGCAACAAGCGGCCCAACCGGCGCAAGCCAATCGCCCTGCTCCTTCTGCGACAGTCCATCCGAACGAGGTTTCGGCTCCGCCGCGGCTCGTTATTCAACCTTCCGCGAATGCGGAGTTGGACAGGAAGCACCAGCAAGAGCAGGATCAGCTCCGCGCGAAGCAGGAGCAGGACCGGCAGAGAATCCAGCAGGTGCAGGACCAGGAACACGCGAAACTCGCGCAGCAACAGGCGGACGCGGCTAAAAAACAGCTAGTCGAGCAGCAGCATCAAGAGCAGACGCAGCAATTGCAGCAAAAACACGCGGAAGAGCAGAAACTGTTGGCGGAGAAACAGAAGCAGGAACGGCAAAACCCGCCCAAGCCTCAAAAGGGGGATCGTCCTCCGGAGCAAAAGCCTTAACCGCGATTGTGGGCGGATGACGGGCTAACCGGAAGTTATTCCGAGTCAGAAGGCGCGTTGTGGGAAGTCGCGACTTCTCAGTCCACTTGCCTGTGTAGCCGGGTAGCCGGACATCTGACGTACTAGGACTTCACTTTTCCGGTAACGGCAGCGTTAATCGGGCATGTGGAATGACGCTCTCGTTATAGCGCCCCTGTTAATTCATACAGCTGACAGAAATGGTCTAACGTGGTAGATAGGCGATTGAAGGGCTCCCGGTTCCCACACGGCCTTGATCCGTGTAAATAGCCCCTCGAGGACACGCATGTCATCCATCCGTATATTGGTGGTAGAGGATTTCGAACCTTGGCGTCGTTTCATTTCTTTGATCGTCGAGCAAGACCCTCAATTGCGCATAATCTGCGAAGTCTCAGATGGGCTGGACGCAGTTCAGAAAGCGCAGGAACTGCATCCGGACCTGATTTTGTTGGACATCGGGCTTCCCAAGCTGAATGGCATTGCTGCCTCTCGACAAATACTCAGGTTTAGCCGAAAGCCTAAAATACTCTTCTTGAGCCAGGAATCCTCCAGCGATGTGGTGCGAGAAGCTTTGCGGATCGGTGCTGGCTTCGTTCTCAAAACAGACGCCAGCAGGGAGCTTTTATCCGCGCGTGAAAGCGGTCATGCTGGGTGAACAGTTTCTCAGTAGCAGTGTGACAGTTCACAAGCCCGAACGAGCTGTGGGTGGGTATGTGCCGGAAGGCCTGCAATGAGTGCCGTTGCGCGAGGCAAGCCTTCGAGTATAATTTCCTGTAACTCACGCATATGCGCCGCAAGAACGAAGCCAATGTGCCGGAGTGGTCCCGACAGATCGAAAGATTTCGGCGGACTCTGAAGCTTACCCAGTCGGAGTTCAGCAAGCGCTTGGGCGCGTCGCCGATGTCCGTATCTCGCTGGGAACGCGGGATTCTGGACGTACCCGCCGACGTCTATATCAAACTCGGGAACCTCGCAGGTGATCCGCTTTGCTGGTACTTCTGGGGACGAGCTGGTCTACGCTCGGAGGACGTAATGCGAGTCCTGCCCGCAGCACGCGACCGCTTGCACGAGAGCCGAATGGCGAGTGTGCTCGTCGTGCATGCAGGCGCCAAGCAGAAACCAGTACCAACGCAGGCTGATCTGGTTGCTATTCCCCTCCTGCCGGTTTTTGCGGCGACTCCGGGAGAGCAGGGTGACATAGAGGTCGATTTAGAGCAGGTGCGGCCGGAAACCATGTTGGCGGCACCGCGTGACTGGTGCCCCAGTCCGAATTCGACAATCTGCCTTCGAGTAAGAGGCAATTCAATGTCGCCGTTGATTCTCGATGGCTACATCATCGCTGTTGATACCGAGGATGTCCATCGTGAGAAACTAGTGGGACAGATTGTTGTGGCATTGAATGTTGAGAAAGGACTGCTCGTTTCGCGACTGATCAAATTCGATCACACCGATGCCCTGGTGTCTGACCATCGAGAGTATGAATCCATTTCGTTGGCTCCGGAATCCAGGTGGCGCATTCTTGGCAGGGTTTTGTGGTGGATAGGTAAGGCGAGGTAACCTCACCGCGCATCTCCTGCGACAGCAGCGTCGTCTTTCGCAAGTACACGCAATTCAGCTTCCGGCACAGCAAATTCCGCAGCGCCACAATCCAGGCAGACAACCGGCTCTGGAAATACCCACACGACAGGCTTATCAATGTTTTTCAGTCCGGGATAATGGATGGCCATCTCCCCGGTGTACTTGCTCTGGTTGATTGACCCGCACGACTTGCACGGCATGCTGACCTCCGACTGGGAAAGCAGGCCCATGTATGGGACTTATTTTCTACAGAGGGAGTTTCATGCAGAGAAGACCTGCCGCACAATCGGGTGAACACCTGCACTTCGAGCTAGGCGGAGGCTGCAGATACTAGCGGTGGCTCGGATGGCTGTTCCATGGGCGGAGGAGCTTGTTCCAGTTTTGGCACGGGTTTGAGGATGAGGGGCTTGTCCAAGACGGATTCGAGGAGGTGTTTTGCGGAGGCGAGGCGAGCCGCGGTTTCGGCTGTGTCGGCTAGACCTGGGACGCGCAAGATAAGCGCGTCGGCCGATTTTTCAGAGCGAAGACCGACTGTGCTTTCGAGGCCGGATTTTCTCAGGGCGCGCGCCAAACGTACGATACCCGCGAGTGCCCGGACGGATGCTTGCTCCTCTTCAGAGAGTTTTGCGAAGCCGTTTTTCTGTTTGGGCTCCGGTCCGCGGTGAAAACGAACCGCCCACGCCATCAAATCCCATTCCTCGGAGGTCCAGTTTGGGGGAACGGACAGCCCGAGCAGGAACTTGCGAACGGCTTTTTGGCCCAGCTTACGATCGCCAACGGCTTCGACACCGTGCAGCATCGCTGCCGCCTCCATCAGACGGCGCATATTTGCCTCGCGGAATACAGGCGCGAGGCGCGTCCGGCGCAGAAGGTCAAACACGCGAATCGCGATGCGCGATACCTGGGATGTGCGCCGCGAATGGGCATCAGCGGCCCGGGCCGTGGCCCGCAGACGGGACGTTGCTGCCGCTTCCAATCGCCGGCCATGCGGGAGATTATGGCGCCACTCATGCCAGAGACTAGTGTTGCCGAGAGTGAGCTGCCGGTAGGTCTCAATTCGGCCATGACGTTCGCGCGAGATTTTTTCCTGCCATGTTTTTAGGGATTCGAGGGCCTGGGGCGCTTTCGTTTCTTCCAGCATCGTAGAAAGCACATCCAAATCGTGGACGTCGCCGAGCAGGTCCTGGACGCGCTTCAGATTTTCGCTCCAAGCGGCATAGTGTTCCGGAAGCAAGGCCTCGAGAGTGTAGCGGAATCGCTTTAGCCCGATACGCAGGGCATGCCAAGGCTTGGGTTTTTCCGTGCGCAGCGCGCGATTGTGCAACGCTTTCGCTTCCTCGAATCGCTCGAGTCCCAGGCACTCGGCAGTGAGACTTCCCACCGGGACGAGCCTTACACGCTGTCGCAGCCGCCGCTCGAGGCGCGTCCACTCCTCCTGGTCAAACTTTGCAGCTATGCGCAGCGCCGACTCGGAAAGTCTCTTTTCGTCTGTTTCGAGAGCCGCGAGAAGGTGGAGACGCAGCAGGTCGTTTTCCTGGCCGAGCTTCTTGACCCACCCTTTCATCACTTGCGCGTCGCGAAGAGCACCGAGACCTCGAAATAGCCTGCGGGCGACTTTGCGCATTTCCGGCCATGCGGGATCGGGGTCGACTTCTTCCATCACGCCAGCCAAAGAGCGGCAGCGGCGAATGGCAACACGCAGATCGTGCACTGTATCCGGATCGGGCGCCGCGCGCAGCAGTCCCAACTCTTCCAGAACCCGGTTCATCCAGTGCGAGAGACCACGATATTCAGGCTTTGACCAAGTCTGCGGAAGCACCGCAAGAGGCGAACGGAGAGTACCCATCGAAAGAGGTGACCGGGAGGCGGTCAGCAGCGTAGCCATCGAATTCCTCGAACACGGAAACCATTCGTCTGCTGCGGGACGGCATGCAGCCCCTGGCGAACGGGGGACTATAGGGTAGCTCTTGGCCGCAGGCGAGTCCAGTCAAGGGCCTGTGGAAAAAGGTCGGGTAGCATGCGAGCCAAGATAAAGCCCATGAGCAGGGTCATGGCGGCTGCGATAAGAAAGACGCGGGCGGGATCGGGGTGGCCGAGGCGCAGCATGGCGTACTGCGCAAGAGGCTGGAGGGCCACGCCCACAAAGGAGAGCAAGTTGGCGACGGCGATGGCGCGGCCTTTTTCTTCGGGGCGAGGCCGTTGTTGGATGAGGGCGTTCACCGGGACGACAAAAAACCCTCCCGCGACACCGAGGAGAGCGAGCTGAACAAGGACTGCCAAGTAGCTGATACCTGGCCGGGAAAGCAGCGCAGCCATCAAGAGGATGCCGCCTAAGCCGGGAAGGACCATCCCGGGCTCGATTTTTCGCCCAGAAGCCAGGCCAGCGAGAAAGCTGCCGATCCCGATGCCAAGGCTTAGAGCCGCGAGGAGATAGCTGCTGTGCGGGTCATCAACATGAAGGATGTCCGTGGCGTAGAGAACGATGTTCAGCAGGAGCAGGGAACCGAGAAACCAGAAGAAGGTGTTGGCGACGACGGCGGTCCAGAGAGTCGAGTCGCGTCTCATGTGGCGTATTTCGTGAAAAAACTCGGCTGGGACGTTCCAATCGAAACGGCGGGCCGGATCGGCAGGGGGAACTTTGCTGATGCCGAAGCTGGTGAGGAGACCTACGATGGTGAGCGCGAGGAAAATGACGCCGGACCACACTTGGCGGCCGTGGAAAGTTTGGGCGAGAAAGCCCCCGGCAAGTGCGGCGCTGATGGCGGCGAGGAGGGTGCCGAGTTCGATGATGCCGTTGCCCCAGCTCAATTTGGATAGGGGCAACAACTCGGGGAGCAAGCCGTACTTGGTAGGGCCGAAGATTGCGCCTTGCGTGCAGGCGAGGAACAGGGAGATGCCGGCGATGTCCAGACGATTGATTGCCAGCGCGAAAGTGGCCAGCCCCATGACGCCCAGCTCGAAAACTTTGGTCCAGAGCGTGACGCTCCGCTTGCTGTACTTGTCGGCAAAATACCCGCCAGGGATGGAGAAGAGCAGAAAGGGAACAGCGAAGAGAAGCGGCACCACCAGAACAAACCAGAGATCGCGGCGCTCCTTGGAGAGCGCGGAGTCGAGCACAAGGAAGCTGACAAGCCATTTGAGCGCATTGTCGCTGAAGGCGCCTTGGAACTGCACCGCGATGAGCGCCCAGAAGCCGCGAAGGCTGAGCGGCTGGGATTGGGGATGGGCGTTGGATTCGGTCGGGCGTGGCGTTGACATGGAAAGGCGGAGTTTATCGGCTCGGCGAACTGCGGGCAAGCGGTCGATTGGCGCGCCCATTGGGGCTCGCGTAGAATGATGATAGGGAGAACAAGGCAGGAGATGAAACTGAAATTGCCGCGGGGCGTGTTTGGTGCGTATTTGTTTGATTGCGACGGCACAATTGCGGATTCGATGCCGCTTCACTATGTGGCGTGGAAGAAAGTGCTTGGGGAATGGAATTGCGAGTTTGAGGAGGCGTTTTTTTATTCGTTGGGGGGTATGCCGATCGTGGAGATCATCGCCATGCTAAATAAGAAGCACGGATTGAACATGCCGGTGACGAGCGTTGCGCGCCGAAAAGAAAGCCTGTACTACGAGATGCTGCCGCAGCTCAAAGTGGTTCCGGAAGTTCTGGAACACATAAAAGAGCAGCATGGGCGGATACCGTTTGCGGTGGTCTCGGGAAGCACAAGGGATTCCGTAATGGCATCGCTGGGGATGCTGAAGCTGCTGGACAGATTTGAAACCATGGTTTGCGCGGGGGAGTACAAGAAAGGCAAGCCCGATCCCGAAGCGTTTCTACTTGCGGCTTCGCGGCTCGGAGTGGCGCCGGAGGCATGCCTGGTATTTGAAGATACCGAGATGGGGATTCAGGCGGCGAGGGCGGCGGGAATGGCTTCGGTGAAAGTGCCTCCGCCTTGGGAGCGACGCGCTTCCTAGAAGTTTTGCGCCGTTCTCGTTCCTTCCTCGATGAATGTGGGTATTGCAGGTTCTTCTGCCGCGGTGCGCGAGCCGTCTTGAGTACGGGGCTGCGGCATGTTAATTTTAGTCGCTAGCCCGGAGTGGCGGAACTGGCAGACGCGCCGGACTCAAAATCCGGTGGCCGCAAGGCCGTGTGGGTTCGACCCCCTCCTCCGGGACCATTTTCCACGACAGCCGTGGTCTTTTTTCTTTTAGCACAGGCATCCGGCGGATTTGCTGGAGTTCGCTGCCTACTAGCTTCGCTAGAAAAAAATAATACTGAGCTTAATTGAATCGGTTTAACATGGCCTGCACGGTGCCCTACGGCATCGATGAGATTCGCATCGTTACGAATCTTCTTCTCGAAGGAGCTCTATGACTGGTTCCCCTTGGTTGGGCCGGTGTGCGCTGGGGTTGGCGAGCGCGCTTGTTGTGTTGGCGGGCGCTGCTGTGCAGGCTTCGCCGGAGCCTGGCGCACGGAGCTATCTCCAGAAGGATTGGCAGATTCAGTCATCATGCGTGGCAAAGGCAACGGGGGAACAAATTTCCGCCGCAGGGTTCGACACAAGTGGGTGGCACCGAAGCGATCTTCCAGCAACGGTTGTCGGGGCGCTGGTGACGGATAAAACGTATCCCGATCCCTACTTCGGAACGAATCTGAAATCGTTGCCGGGCATGAATTATTCCAACAAGAGCTTTTTTGCGATTCAGGACATGCCGGCAGGAAGTCCGTTTCGCTGCTCCTGGTGGTACCGTACGGAATTCACGCTGCCGGCCGATGACCAACAGAAGACTTCGTGGCTGCATTTTCTTGGGATCAATTACCGGGCAAACGTTTGGGTTAACGGCCAGAAGATCGCCGATGCAAAAGACGTCGCCGGGACCTACCGCGCGTTTGAGTTCAACGTGAGCAAGAATGTCCACGCCGGGAAGACTAACGCGGTGGCGCTGGAAGTATTTGCGCCGCAAAAAGACGATTTGGGAATTACGTGGGTGGATTGGAACCCGACTCCTGCCGACAAGGACATGGGAATTTGGAAAGAAGTGTTCTTGACGGAAAGCGGAGATGTGTCGCTGCGAAATCCATTTGTAGCGTCAAAGCTGGACGCCGAATATAAGACGGCGACGCTGACTGTCAGCGTGGAGGTGCGTAATTCCGCCGATCGCGCTGTCAAAGGCACATTGCGAGGAGAGATCGACGGGATTCATTTGGAGCAAGCTGTGGAACTCGCTGCCGGCGAGTCCAAGAAAGTGAGCTTCGCACCGGAAAAGTTTGCGCATCTAAAACTGGAACATCCGCGAATCTGGTGGCCTTACCAGATGGGCGAGCCAAATCTGTACACGGCGAAATTGAGCTTTGAGACGGAAAGAGGTGTTTCGGATGCCGCGAGCGTGACGTTTGGAATTCGCGAAGTGACATCCGAACTCACCGACAAAGGGCACCGCCTGTTCAAAATTAATGGACGCAAGCTGCTGATTCGAGGAGCGGCTTGGGCGCCGGACATGTTTTTGCGGTGGTCGCCGGAGCGGCTGGACGCGGATTTGGCGTACGTGCGGGACATGGGATTGAACACCATCCGGCTTGAAGGGCGGTTGGACCACGACGAATTTTTCGACAAGACGGACAAGCTGGGAATTCTGGTGATGCCGGGTTGGACGTGCTGCGACGCTTGGGAGCGGTGGAAACGCTGGCAAGGGGATCAGAGGAAAATTGCGGCGGCTTCGCTGACGGATCAAATTGGGCGATTGCGGAATCATGCGAGCGTGTTTGTGTGGCTCAACGGCAGCGACGGCCCTCCGCCTGCCGACGTAGAGAACATGTATCTGGGCATCGAGAAGAATTTGGGATGGCCGAATCCGATTATTTCGTCAGCGTCGGCGGAAAAAACGACGGTTACGGGAAAATCGGGCGTGAAGATGACGGGGCCGTACGAGTACGTGCCGCCGGTCTATTGGCTGGCGGACACGAAAGCCGGCGGAGCTTACGGCTATAACACGGAGACGAGTCCTGGGCCGGCAATTCCTCCGCGCGAATCGCTCGAAAGATTTATTCCCAAGGATCATCTTTGGCCGATTGATGAGGTGTGGAATTACCACTCGGGAGGCGAACGCTTTACCACAGTGAATGTCTTCACCGACGGGCTGAGCCGTCGCTACGGCGCAGCCACTTCGCTGGACGACTACGAACGCAAAGCGCAAGCCATGACGTATGACGGCGAGCGCGCCATGTTCGAGGCCTATGGACGGAACAAATACACCTCCACCGGCGTGATTCAGTGGATGCTCAACAATGGCTGGCCATCATTGATCTGGCATCTCTACGATTATTATCTGGTGCCCGCGGGCGGCTACTTTGGTACGAAGAAGGCCATGGAGCCGGTGCATGTGCAGTATTCGTACGACGACAATTCGGTGGCGGTGGTCAACAGCACGTATGAGACGTTGAAGGGCATGAAGGTCAGCGCGAAGTTGTACAACATCGATGCCACGGAAAAGGGTTCGCACGATGCGACTCTGGATTTGGCGGCTGACACCAGCGTCAAGGTATTCGATCTTCCGAAAGTAGACGGGCTTTCCAAGACTTATTTTCTGCGGCTGCAGTTGAACGACGCCGGAGGAAAACCTGTCAGCGACAATTTTTATTGGCTTTCGACCAAGGCGGACACGCTCAACTGGGCGAAGCAGCAGGATACCGTGTATACGCCGCAGGCAGAATTCGGCGATCTCACGGGGCTAAACTCCCTGCCTCCCGTGAAGCTTACGGCGAGCAGCGATTCGCGAGAGGGCTTGACACAGGTGAACGTGTCGAACCCGAGCAAGGCGATCGCTTTCATGGTTCACCTGCGCGTTACTCGCGGCAAAGACGGGGAAGATGTCACGCCGATCTTTTGGCAAGACAATTACTTCTCGTTGCTGCCGGGAGAACACCGAACGGTGACCGCGAAGTTTGACCCGGCTGCGCTCGATGGGAAGGAGGCTGTCGTGGTGCTGGATGGTTGGAATGTTGATGCGGTCGTGGCCGGTGCAACGGCGAATTGAAGGCGGGGTTGAGCTTGCTCGCGGGGCTATTGAGCCTCGGCAAATGTAGAGTCGTGCGAGTCGCTGAGAAAAGCGGCAGCAGGGCTGCCGCACTCCAAACTCAGTTGCTTGAGGCGGCGGCCTTGGAAAGTAGATTCGTGAGCTTGAGGAGTTGGGCAAACCTCGGGTGCGAGCGGATGGAATCGTATATGGGATCGATTTTCAAAAAGACCATCCAAAAAGAGCGCTCCTCTAGACCTTTTTCTAGCCAATCGAGAGCTGTCTCGAATTCGCCCAGGCCGAGATATATTCGAGCAATCATCGGTGACGCCACGTAGCGGCCGGTTTTATCGTTCTTCATTTGTTCCAAAATGACTCTCGCTTCCTGGGTTCTTCCGGCCAAGGCGTAGGCATGAGCCAGCGCGGGCAGCGTCTCTTGCTGGCGAGAAAACTGCAACGTGCGTTCAAAGGCATCGATAGCCTCCGTATATTTCTCAATTTGGACGTAAACGCGGCCTAGCTGGAAGAGGGCAGGAAAGTAGCGAGGTTCGTGCTCCAGCAACGCGACAAGTTGCTGGACGGCGGCGTCGTACCGGCGCGAGAAAAATAGCGGATCCGCCACATTCGTGTTGAGGATTAGCGAAAAGGGATCGAGTTCTCTCGCGCTTTTCTGCACGGTTTGCGCTTCCTCGAAGCGGCCCTGCGTATTCAGATACGCTGCATACCACTGGTAAGCGGAGGAATAACTCGGGTTCAATTCGATCGCGCGGAGGAATTCGTCTTCCGCCGCTTCCCAATTCCAGTCGTACCAAAAGCGCACGAGAGCCAGAGAAGCATGGCATTCGCTCAAAGATGGATCGATTTCGATCGCGCGCATGGCCGCGGCCGCTGCTTTTTGGCCGGCTATCTTTGGCGGGAGCGTGCCAAACCAGGAGAGCAGGCCGCAGCAATCGGCGACCCCGGAATACGCACGGGCGCAGTTTGGTTCGATGGAGAGCGCGGTTTCGAAAGAGGCGACGGCTTTTTTCAGGCACTCCTCTGTCCTCTGGCCAAAATAGAAGCGGCCGCGAAGATAAGCCTCGTGCGCCGCGGGGTCGAACGCCGGCGATTTTGCCGCGGCTTCGGGCAGCAATTCCAAGGACATAGCGCGCCCGACTTGACGCGCAACGCCGGCCTGGACGCTCAAAATCTCACGCAAGTCGCGATCGTAGCTGGCGGACCAAAGGTGGGTCTGGTCGAGGACTTCGATCAATTGCGCGCTGATGCGAGCGCCATGTCCTTCGCAGCGCACGCTTCCTTCTAAAACGTAGTTCACCTTCAATTCCGCCGCGATTTCCGCGATCGATTTCCGCGTGTTCTTGTATTGGATCGCGGAGGTTCGCGCAATAACGCCAAGGCGGCGCGGATCGAGCTGGCCGAGGTGAGAAATCATCTCTTCGGTCAAGCCGTCGGCAAAATACTCTTGGTCAGGATCCCCTCCGAGGTTTTCGAAGGGAAGGACAGCGAGCATTTTCCTAGCAACGAGCGAAGAAGAGCGCGCTGGGGCCACAACCGGCGCGACGAAGCGATAGCCGAGCCGAGGCAAAGTTTCGATGAACCGCGAGCTTTGCGCGGAGTCGCCCAGCAATTCGCGCAATTTGTTTACGGCAGTGTTCAAGTTCTGGTCGTAGCCGACGTGCGTGTCGGGCCAAAGTTTTTCGCGCAATGCTCTGCGAGTGACTACATGCCCAGCCTGCTCGAGCAGCAGCTCCAGGATGCGAAATGGCTTTTCTTCGAGGCGCACGTGCATTCCGTGCTTCCGCAATTCACGGGACTCGAGATCCACTTCGAACGTACCGAATCGCACAATCGATTCGTGCTTCTTTTCGTTGATGGCGAGGACCTTCCGTCCGGTGGAAGCAGTTTCCGCAGGAAGAGTTGCCAAACCCGCACGGTTCGGACGTGACATTTGCCCGTAAGTCGTTTTCACTGAGAAGCCTCCAAGTTGATAAAGACTTGTCCCGCCCTTGATTTATTCCCGACCGCCGAGCAGGCATCCAACCGTTGAGCAACCATAGGCATACGGAAAACTGTTGCGTGATAAGCAATTGATGAATGAGAGGAGTAATTCGGGACATGAAGAGAGCACGAGTGCTTTTGTTAGGACTGGTCTGTGCACAGGTCCTTTCCTTGCCGGCCGCCCACGCCCAGGGAAACAGCTACAAGCAGACCAATCTGGTGTCCGACACGCAGGGAATGGCACCAGTGATTGATCCGAATCTGGTTAATCCGTGGGGTATTTGTATTATTCCCGGCGATCCCTTTTGGATTGCAGACAATGCCAGTCCGACAGGTGTGACCTCGCTGTACAACACTACTGGGGCTATTCAGGGAGCGTTCACGATTGCTCCCCCGGCAGGCAGTTCGAACCCGGCCACGCCGACGGGCTGCGTTGGCAACGCCTCGGGAGGCTTCAGTCTCAGCGGGAGCACGAGCCTTTTCATTTTTGACACGGAAGACGGCACCATCTCGGGCTGGACGGGTGGAACTTCTTCCATTTTGGCGGTAGACAACTCCGTCAAGCCGACTCCAGCGACGGGCGCGGTTTATAAAGGGTTGGCGCTGGTCACAAACAGCTCTGGAAGGTTCCTTCTGGCCGCCAATTTCCGCTCCGGCCAAGTCGAGATTTACGACACAACTTTCAAAGCAACCCAAGTTCTGGGTCCCGGCGCATTTAATGATCCGAGTCTGCCGGCAGTGCCCGCAGGATCGGGTTCGCCTGGATATGCTGCGTTCGGAGTCCATGTCATCACCGTCAGCAGCACTTCGATGGTTGCGGTGACCTACGCGTTACAAGATATGCCGATGCACGACCCTCTAAAAATTGCCGGCTCAGGCTTCGTGGACGTGTTTAGTACAGACGGGACGATGCTGCGGAGGGTCACCGCCGACTCTCACCTCAACGCACCCTGGGGTGTAGTGGTGCCACCCGCAGGATTCGGTGGTTCATTGGCTGGGGACTTGCTTGTCGGAAATTTTGGCGACGGAGCGATCAACGCTTACAACTTTTCCACCGGGGCTTTTGTCGACCAGATGAAGGATTCGAACGGCGCGCCGATCCTCAACGCGTCTCTTTGGGACATGGTGTTCGGCGCCGGCGGAGCACAATCCGGCGATCCCAACACGATGTACATCACGGCTGGTCTCACCAACGAAATGCACGGTCTGTTTGCAGGCATCACTGCCAATGCTACGCCGCCTCCGGCCAGCGGAGACTTCAGCATCGCTGCAACGCCGTCGACGTTGACGATCGCGGCGGGGCAGCCGGCCGCCTTCACAGTAACTCTCGGTGGGCTCAATGGATTTAGCTCCGCCGTGATGCTCACTTGCTCAGGGCAACCACTCGGGTCTACCTGTAGCTTTTCGCCTGCATCGGTTTCGCCGGCAAGCGGCGGGTCCGTAACCTCGACCATGACGATCATGACTTCGTCGTTGCCCTACAATCCGGCATTGAAGATGGCGAAGAACTCCACGGGAGGCATTTTTGCGGCCGTGCTTCCGATACCAGCGCTAGGGTTCCTCGGCTTGCTGGTTGTTGGAAAAGGCAACCGACAGCGCCTCCTTGGGAGAAAACGGTTCCACTACCTCACTGGCAGCCTGGCGATCGTCATCGTCGTAGGTGCCCTACTTGCGGCGGGCGGGTGCGGTTACAACGCAAACAGCGCAGGGAACGGAACGCAGCGAGGCATGACCACCGTGATGATCACGGGGACCTCGGGCAGTCTCTCTCATTCAGCCTCAGTAACGCTCACGGTTCAATAACGGAAGAGGGGCCAAGTTGGCAACAATTTTGGCCCCTTTCCTCGAAGGGAGCCTTTGCCGCGCGAATTGGCGAGCGTAAGTACTTCAACTTCAACCATCCAGCCCCATGCAGTTTGCTCGAATTTCGAAACTGAACGAAAGCTCGGCTTCGAAGAACACAAATCGGAAAGAAGGAGAAAGAGATGAAAGAAAAGAGTGGCGTCTTCAGGAATCGACGTTCTTTTTTGAGAAATGGAGCGGTGGCGGCCGGCGCAGCCACGCTGGGTGCTGGACTGGCCGCGGGCAAGTCGTTTGCATACGATCATGATCGAGAAGACAACGGGCCTGGAATTACCAGGGGCGACATCGCGATCCTAACGTTTCTGCAGGCCTTGGAACAGGTTGAGGCCGATCTGTGGCAACAGTACTCGGAACTGGGAGGAACTCAGGACAACGAAGTCAGCGGAGTCAACGGCGGAAACGTGCCGTACACACAAGCCCTGCTAATTCTTGACGGGGATATGGCGCAGTATATTCACGACAACGCCGACGACGAAAACAGCCATGTCAGCTTCCTGGGCAAATACCTGGAATCGAAAGGAGCTGAGCCAGCTGACCTGAGCCAGTTCAGGACCTTGCCGAGCAGCAAGGCGGATGGAGCAAGGCAAATCGGACGGCTCACCAACCTTACCCAACTCACGGTCGACACCAGCTATTGGTCGCGGTACCGCAGCATTACCAATCCGGATTTCGATCCGAATGCGCCGTTTGTGCAAGCCGTCCCGAGCTTGAATGTGGGACAGCACACCGCTATCCCGAGAAGCAACGATGATACGGCCGGCAGCGTCATCAATGCCGATCCTACTCAGTCCACGTTCACCGACCACCTGAAGGCGATCGCCTTTACGGCGGGATTCCACTTTGCGTTTATCGAGCAGGGCGGGACGAGCCTGTATCCGGCGCTGGCTCAGCACGTCACCAATCTCGAAGTCTTGCGAATACTGTTGAGCATTGGCCCGAGCGAAACCATGCACTTCCAGACCTGGCAGGACAAAGCCGGGAATGCGACTCCTCTGACGGACTTCGATAAGATCAACAACTCGAGCGTAACGTTTACGACTCTCAGCGCCGCGCAAGGGGAGACGGACCCAGAATCCTTGAAGGGGGACACCTTGCAAGCGAACTTGATCATGCCGGAGCCGACGGACTTTCTGGACAAGAAGTTCGGCCCGGTGGCGATCATCCGACCGTCGTCAATAAAGTTCGGCGGGGCGGTGGCTTCTGTCGTCAGCTTCGCTCAAGACGGACTCTTCCTGGACCCCAAGACGAAGAAAAACACTGGGCTCGTGCAAAAGCTCATGCAGTTGGCTGAAGAAGCTGATGAGGCTCGACGCGGGTTTTGACCGAAGTTTCAAAATAACCGCAGACCTGCTTTCCCTGGCTATTTCTGAACACAACGGGCCCTGGCGATTTCGACCAGGGCCCATTTTTATTGCGGGTTGCAACGATGTTCGGCTTCGGGCAAGATGCCCAGCGATGAAACTCTATCCTGGAGCGCGTCGCTTTGTTACGTTTTACATTCTGTTTGCCATTTTCTTCGCAGCTCTGACTCTCTTGCCTACGCTCACCTCCGGCCAAACCCTGACCATCGACGCAAAATCACGCGCAAACATCGAAGAGCGAATCCGCAAGAGCGGGGCAGATGTCGCGATCGCCTTTCGCACACTCGATGGACACACCGCGTATTCGTTTCACGAGGAAGAGTCTTTCCATGCCGCCAGCACGATGAAGATTCCCGTATTGATCGAGCTTTTCCACCAGGTGCGCGAGGGCAAGCTCAAGCTGGACGATCCACTTCCCATCAAGAACGAGTTTCATAGTTTGGTGGACGGCTCGGTGTACACGCTCGACGCGGGCGATGATTCCGAAGCGGATTTGTACAAAGCCGCGGGGCAGACGCGCACGCTGCGGCAGCTTTGCGAGTTGATGATCACCGTGAGCAGCAATTTCGCGACGAATCTGCTGATCGAAAAACTTGGCGTAGAAAACATCAAGGCGACAGTTCATTCCCTGCATGCGGACGGGATGAGCGTCTTGCGCGGCGTGGAAGACATCAAAGCGTTTGAAAAGGGCCTGAACAACACGACGACGGCGCGGGGGCTGCTGCAACTATTGGACGCGATCGCTCGGGGGGAAGCCGTCGATCAGGATTCTTCCCGGCAGATGATTGAAGTTCTGGAGCGCCAAAAGTTTAATGAAGGCATCCCTGCCGGGCTGCCGCCGGGTACGCGGGTAGCGCACAAAACCGGGGAAATCACCAAGATTCATCACGATGCCGCGATCGTTTTTGCGCCGAAGCCTTTTGTGCTGGTCATTCTCGTTCGCGGAATCGCCGACATCAAGGTCAGCGCAGCGCTCATGGCTGACATCACGCGCCAGCTTTACCAAGCCACACAGTAGAGACCTCGTGGTGCGCAACCCGACGTGCCGCCGCTTCATCCAAAGCAATAGGTTAAGATGTCGGGCTAAGTTATGAGGGGGAGCCGGCGCGGCGAGCCGTTACAGAGTGAGTGCCGGCAAGGAGAGAGGACGATGAAGAGTCGAGGACGGATGATCGCGGCAGTTGTTCTTGGGCTACTTTTTGCGAGCGCCGCCGCAGCGGACACGTTGGAATTGAAGGACGGGCGCGTGCTTCACGGCCGCTACCTGGGCGGCACGCAAGCAGTACTGCGCTTCGAAATTCGCGGTGAGGTACAAACATTTAATGTGTCGGAAGCCGTGGCGCTGACCTTTACGAGCAGCGGAGGCTCGGCGAGCGCGCCTGCCCCTGCGCCACCTCCGCCTGGGCTGTCTGAATCCACCGCAAGACCAAGTGAGCAAGCGCCCGGCACATCCCAGGAGGTTCCGCCTCCCGCCGCCAGACCGACTTCCCTTGCGCCTCAAGCGCAAGATCCCGCCGCTCAATATGGCGAGGTCACTATACCCGCGGGACAGTCGCTGCTGGTTCGCATGATTGATGGCGTGGATTCCGCGAAAAACCACGTTGGCGACGTTTTCCACGCCAGCCTTGAAACCGACCTTTACGCCAACAATACGCTAGTGGCGCGCAAGGGCACGGACATTTACGGCCGCCTGGCAAACGCGCAAGAAGCGGGGCACCTCTCTGGAAGCGCGGAGCTGCAACTGGAGCTCATCCGCATCGTCATTAACGGCCGCGATTACCCGCTGGTCAGCAGCGACTACAGCTTGAAAGGGAAGGGCCGGGGCGGAGACACGGCCAAGAAAGTAGGGGGCGGGGCCGTCGTTGGAGCCATCATCGGCGCGATTGCAGGCGGCGGAAAAGGCGCAGCGATTGGAGCCGGGGCGGGATCCGCGGCAGGCGCTGGCGTGCAGGTGTTTACGCGCGGACAGCAAGTGAAAGTACCCAGCGAAACTCTGCTGGAGTTCCGGCTGCAGCAACCGGCCGTCGTTACGCCAGCACAGGGCTGAGATTCCAAGCATTCCACTATCTCTGGGCCGGCAATGGCCCTCTTATGCGTGCGAGAGGGAGGGTGGGAGAGGCTTGCAGAGCTACTCGCGGGGCATTGTCGAATTGGAAGCACGGCCCGCAAATTCTCTCTTGCTTCTCCTACTGTTAGTGACTAAGATACCCCCTCGACCTGGAGAGCTATCGTGCCAAAAGAAAAACCACGCGTAAACATCGGAGAAGTCATCAAGTTGTATCGCAGCCAGAGGGGGCTGTCGCAGGGCGACATCGAGCGGCGCACCGGGCTATTGCGCTGCTACCTCTCGCGCGTCGAGAACGGCCACACCGTGCCGTCGCTCGAAACGCTAGCCAAGATTGCGGAAGCCATGGACATTTCGCTGGCGGACTTTTTCCCGGGAACGGAAACGCCGCGCGACCGCGAAACCCAAAAAATGCTGGGCGAACTTTCGCAGGACGAGATCCGTTTTCTGGCGGAGATCAAGAGGTTCAGCACCACGCTTTCTGATGGTGATAAGCGGCTGGTGCTGGCCATGATCCGCAAAATGGCGACGTTGATTCCGCCCCCGGCGACCAAAAAACTAGTTATCCGGCGTACCACGGCGTAAACAGGCAGAGGCTCACAACGAGTTTGAGTGAAGCTTGATTTGGGTGCCATGTCAGCTTCCGATAACGGCGTTTATCAGGAGTTGCCCACAACAGACTGCCGCCGAATTCTCACCGGCTTGCGATACCTAAAGGTGCTATCGGTTTGTAAACCAGACCGATTACGAGGCCCGCCAACACCCAACCGATAGTGGTACTTACTGTGATTTCTAGTCCGAGTTTCGTATCCATGTTCATGGTAACGAGATTGGAAATTGGGTGGATGCACGCCACGAACACCCCAACAATCAAACCAAACTGCAATCCCTTCACAGCGCCGGATGTGCCGCCGCACCAACCCGCGTAAAGCAGAACGGCCGCTAACAGCGCCACTAGCACGGACGCCAACCCAAAGGGCATGTACTTCATTTGCAGGTCCGAGGTTCGATAGAGCGCGGCCGAGGGCGCGAAGTCCTTGCGCAGTAGCCAACCCTCTGTCAAAAATCCCCATGCGAAAAACACAACCAGGGCCGCAACCGCCGCTAACAAAAGGCGCGGATAGTTCATGGTCTCTCCTTATGTAGTTTGGGTTTCAGACTAACGATAACTGGAGATAACGTATAACACTAGGAAAGGAGTAACGCACTTTCGAACCTTTCCGATTAGCGCGGGTAACCGGAAACTGAAGCACCCGTTTGATTTGCGGGCGCCTGGGGATGCATTTCCAGCGCAGGATTCCACGTCTTCAGTTGTTTTGGCCGCGGATGAGGCGAATTGCGTCGGGAATGGTGGCGCTTGCGCGCCCGATTGAGGGAATCCCCGTACCATCGCCGTCTTCGGAGTCGGCGGAGCTTTCGCCTGGCGCCAGGAACAGATTGCTCTCGACCTCGTGCTGCTTCGTATAGAGGTCGTAGTAGCGTCCGCCCGCGGCGTAAAGCGACGCGTGGGTGCCGCGTTCGATAATTCGTCCAGCCTCGACGACCAGGATTTGCTCGGCGCGCCGAATGGTGGAAAGGCGATGCGCGATTACAAAGGTAGTCCGGCCACGCATCAGGTAACGCAGGCCTTCCTGGATGAGCGCTTCGGATTCGGAATCGAGGCTGGAAGTGGCTTCGTCGAGAATCAAGATGCGCGGATCAGCGAGGATGGCGCGGGCGATGGAGACACGCTGCTTCTGCCCGCCGGAAAGTTTGACGCCGCGTTCGCCGACCAGGGTGTCGTACTTTTTCTCGAACGATTCGGCAAACTCGTCGACGCGCGCGATGTGGCACGCGGCAAGAATTTCTTCTTCGCTGGCTTCGGGACGCGCGAAGGCCACGTTTTCGCGAATCGTGCCGTCAAAAAGAAAAGTTTCTTGCAGGACGACGCCGAGCTGCGTGCGGTAGGAGTTCAACTTCACCGTGGCGAGGTCGATTCCGTCAACCAGAACGCGGCCGCTGGAGGGCACATAGAATGCCGCGATCAAGCCGATAATCGTTGATTTGCCCGCGCCCGATGGGCCGACCAAAGCCGTCACCGTTCCCGGCTGCGATTCGAAACTCACTTCGTGCAGAACTTCCTTGCCGGATTCGTAGGAGAAGCTCACGTTTTCCATGACGATCTGGCCCGTGATGCGTTCCATGGTGACCGTGCGACGCGGATCCTCGTCTTCTTTTTTCTCGTTCAAAATTTCGCGAGTTCGTTCGAGCCCGGTGATGGCCTCGGTGATTTGCGTGCCGATCGCGACGATCTGGAACACCGGGGCGATCAGGAAGCCCAGGAAAAGATTGAACGCGAACCAGTCGCCCAGGGTCATGGTGCCGCTCAGGATTTTGTGGCCACCAAGCTCGAGCATCAGAGCGCTGACAACTCCGAGAAGGGTGGCCCCGGAAAGACTCATCAACGAAGTAGCCGTGAGCGTTTTCAAGACATTGTCGAGCAGTCGCTGCACGCCGGTGGCAAAAATTCCTTCTTCGCGCTCCTCGGCGTGGTAGCCCTTCACAACGCGGACGCCGCCGAGCGATTCCGTGAGCCGCCCGGTAACCTCGGCGGTGATCTTTGGACGCGCACGGAAAATCGGGCGAATCGTCGAGAAGGCTTTGCTGATCCAGAAGCCAAACACCAGAAGAATCGAGAAGGCCACTGCGGTGAGCAATAGGCTGGCGTGAATCAGGTACACCAGAGCAAAGACCGCGGTCATCAGTCCGCCGACAAATTCAACCAAGCCCGTGCCCACGAGATTGCGTACGCCTTCGACGTCGCTCATGATTCGCGATACGAGCACGCCCGTTTTATTCGAGTCGTAAAAGGAGATCGGCAACCGCCCGATGTGGGCCTGCACCTGGCGGCGCAGTTCAGTGATCATCTTCTGCGCCGACTTGGAAAGTAGTTGGGTCAGGGTGAACGAAGTCAATCCCTGAATGATTGTGGCCGCCAGAACTCCCAGCACGATCGGCGTCAAAAGATACACTTGATGCTTGATCGCGACGTTATCCACAAAATATTTTGTAGACGCAGGCAGCACCAGGCCGCAAACGCGGTTGATGGCCATCAGCGCGAAACCAAGCGCGAGCAAACCGCGCCGCGGCTTGATCAGCGCCCAAACGTCGGGCAGTGACTTCCAGGCGTTCTTGCGCTTCGCGCTCTTGGATTCCTTCGAGGGGTCTTTTTCAGGGGCCATGATTGGGAGTGATTATCTCAGACTCTTGGATGCGGCAGAGTGAACAAAAACTATACGCCAACGGCCCACGTATTTCGCCATTGTGATTGGACATTCGACTAATAAGGTTGGAACGAAAAGGGAGCGCGCTTTCAGTCGCCCGCGGCGCCGCCGCGCGGAATCTGCGCTGTGGCGGGACGCTCCAGGTTCAGGACACTGGAGATGAATTCGCTCACGGTGATGCCCAGGTGGCCCCAAAGGCGCCGCTTGAGGCTGGTGTAATCCTGCGTGCCGCTGAAGAGGTCGCTCATCAATTGGCGAAACACCGCGCTGCGGTTCATGAATTGGACCATGCGAGTGGTGACGGCGGTGCCGAGGAAGGACCCGCGATAGAACCGGCGCACGATGCGCGCGGCGAATTCCAGTTCGGAGGAAAACGCAGCCTTGACCCAGGCGGTGTATTTCTCCGGGCAGCCCTCCGCGAGCGATCGGCCCAACAATTCTCCGGAGCGCATCGCGTAGAAGAGACCCTCGCCGGTGAGCGGGTCGACCCAAGCGGCGGCATCGCCGACCAGCGCCCAATTCTTTCCCAAAACCGCGCGATCGGAAAGAGTGCGCTCTCTGGGCGAGGGCAGGACGTGACTGTAAAACTTGGCGCCTTCCGTCGAGATGCCGTGCTTCTCGACGAAAGCGTTCAAATGTGTTTTGAGCTCCGTGCTGGTATGCGCGGCCATGCTTCCGCAAATCCCAAGAGAAAGATGATCGCAGCGCGGAAATGACCAGATATAGCCTTCGAAGTGCGGGAGGAATTTCACGGTAATGGAGTCGGCGGTCTGCGGAATGAAATAGCCCTGAGTCATCTCCAGCTCGTCCCGCTGGAGTGCGCGCGTTTCCGGAACGATTTGATTGCGGGCGCCAGCGGCCAGGACCAGGAAATCAGCAGTGCGCCATTCGCCTTCGACGGAGTAGCGAGGCTTCGTCGTACTTGTATCCACGGAGAGAACATGCGCCTGCTGCACGTCGCAGCCTGCTGCTCTGGCGCGGTCCAGTAACATGCCATTGAGCACCCGGCGCGAATAGATCACGATGGGGTGCGTCATTTCCAGGTTGGCGCGTTGATCGTTGCTGCTGATGAGCTCAACCGAATGAACCAGCTTTTTGGGATAAGGATTATCCAGCAGGAAGGGGAAGCACTGGACGGCTTTATGGGTCAGTCCACCGCCGCAGGGCTTTTCCCATGCGAGGTGTTCATCAAAAATGTGGACTTTGTGCCCCGCGCGCGCAAGCTGCTCACCGCACATCGCGCCGGAAGGTCCGCCGCCGACAATCGCTATCTCTGCCATGATCGTATCTCGCTGATGGCCTCGAAGCCCGTCCGTGGACGAGGAACCCTACAGGCGGCGGCTGGGTTTGGCAATCAATTTTCCAGTAAACGGGCCCCATCAAGTGGTGGGGAAGACCACCAGGCAAAACCCTGCGAAAAGTATAGCACCGAAAAGGGCCGTCGCCGCGGGCGATGCCGTAACTTCACGGACAACGTTCATCCCCCATCTTTGAAGCAGGCAGAATAACCCAAAGTAAGGTGCCAGGAGAACGAGCAAGACTTCGCCGCTGTGCAAAAGGAAAATGCCTGCGACGACCGCGCCCCAGGCAACCAGGCGAAGCAAGAGAGCTGTCAACATTCGCCGTGATCCGTTGCCGGGAGGTGCCGGACCGAGAAGCAACTCCTCCGCGGCGTGATAGGGAAGCGCGGCGAGGAACAGAGGCGCAAGGCGTGCCCATCGCGCCGCCGTCAGCCAGGCCTCGCTGAACGTCAAATCAATCCAGGCAGTAACGAGGAAGTGAAGGAGAAACGCCGCGAAGGCTGCTGCGAGCAGCGTGAAATAGATCGGGCGCGGAGATTGCGTCTCGCCCTGGCCCGGCCCAAATAGATTGCGCAACGAATTCCAATGTAAAACGAGAAGCATGACTCCCAGTAGCAGAAGAAAGCCCGCGAGATAGTCACCTTCAAAGAGACGCAGAATGCGGATCGGATTCCAATAAGAAAGGAGTCCCACGGTTCCAAGCGCGACGATTCCAACCTCGACGAAAGCTCTGCCTTTCGAGACGGCAGCAATATTTTCGGTAAGCGGCTCAGACTGCTTTTTAGTTTGCACAGCCTCTCGGAGAAAAGGACCCGCCAGCAAGAGTATCCCGGCAAATCCCGCGAGGAATCCGAGAACGCCTCGATGTGATGGCAAGGTTGGTTGCGATTGCGCGTGCAAAACGCCGGTAGCCCAATTCTGTGCCTTCGCCATGGCGGTCCCATCAAACAAGATGCTGACGTGGGTCGAACGCGGAATGACCGTATATTCACTGGTTCCGTCGCCCGGAGACGGCACCAAGTTTTTGGCGGCCCCACGGATTCTTTCCGACTCCCACGAGGCGCTCATGACCAGCGAGTGAGCTGGAGAAGCGCCGAACTCGTGAAAGGGCATCATTTCCGGTGAGAGTCCGCGTACCGGGCGCATCGGCGCCGGGGAAATCGCAATCACGCCGCCGACCGGCACGCGTGAAGCGACGCGCAGCGCAATGGCCCCACCGAGCGAGTGCCCTGCCAAGATTGTCTTCTCCGGGTCGAGCAGCCCGCGCGCTATCAACTCGCGAACCAGGTTTTCGCTGCACTGCTCGGAGCGTTCATAGGAGAAAGGACCGTCGGTGCGCCCGTGTCCTGGCAAATCCGGAACAAACACCCGCAAGCCCTGCGCGGCGAACCCTGCCGTGATGTACGACATGATTCGTTTGTTTGCGGAAAGCCCGTGAAGTAGAACAATGTAACCTTGCGGCGTGCCTCCAGCCGGCTCGACGATGTCCGTCACCAAGCGACACCCACCTGCGTCAATGCGAAAAGTGTGTGCACGGTAGGGAACGGACAGAGCCAGCCACAAACCCAGGCCGCAAAGGCCCGCGCCAGCAATTGCGCGAAACGTCTTGTTCGTTTTCATGTAAGAAGCCGGGCGCGCAGGCGTTGCGCCCACGGTGCGTGATAAACTAGGTTTTCAGCTGACGCCAGGGCTATTTTTGCGTGGGCCTTCATGGAGTTCCTTTGAACCCGGAAATTCTGACTCTCGACGAAGCGATTCTGAGGTTTGGCCGCGAGAAACGCAACGGCCGCTGCATCGTCTTCACCAACGGCTGCTTCGATTTGCTGCATCCTGGCCATATCGGCAGCCTCGAGAAGGCTCGCGCCTTGGGCGACGCGCTCATCGTCGGCCTCAACAGCGACGCCAGCGTACGGCAATTAAAAGGCGCAGGACGTCCTGTGTTGCCGGAACGCGAGCGTGCCGAAATTCTTGCAGCTCTCGAATGCGTCGACGCGGTGGTGATTTTCGATGATCTTACTCCACGCGAGGTCATCGCGCGTCTGCTTCCGGATATTCTGGTGAAGGGCGGCGACTGGCCCGGCGATCAAATTGTTGGACGCGAAGAAGTGGAAGCCGCGGGCGGGCGCGTTGTTTCCATCCCAGTTGTGCCAGGCTACTCCACGACGGAGATTCTCCGAAAGATCCGCGAAGGCCGTCCCGCCTACCGCGTGGAAGCCTGACGCCCTCGCATGATTCTTCCTGCCGTTCGCGAACGATTGGATGCTGTGCTCCGCCACCCATCGGTAGAAGGAGCCGTGGGTGCGTTACGCGATGGCGCGCAGCACATTTCTCTTTCCGGCTTGCACGATGTTGCCAAGGCGCTGCTCGCCGCGTATCTAACGCACGAACTGCGGCGGCCGGCGTACTTCATCACGGATTCCAATCGCCGCGCCGAAGCTCTTGCGGAAACAGTCCGTTTCTTTTCGAGCGTTTTCCCGGGCGTAAACGGAGGAGTCGCTACGCTTCCGGCCTTCGATACGCTTCCCTGGGAATCGCAAAGTCCCCATCCGGACATCCTGGAGCGCCGGGCCGCAACACTCTTTCGTCTGACGGATGGGCAAGTCTCGCTGGTCATCGCTCCCGTTCAGGCAGCTCTTTGGCGCTTTCAAGACGCCACTACTTATTTGTCGCTCGCACGCACGCTCACAAAAGACGCGGAAGTCCCACTCGAGGAACTCATCGCGCATCTAGCGGGAGTCGGTTACACGCGCACGGAAATGGTCGAGCTGCCGGGGCAATTCGCGATGCGCGGCGGCATCGTCGACGTATTTTCCGCGGAAGCACCTCGACCGGTAAGAATCGAGCTTTTGGGAGATACCGTCGAATCGGTGCGCGAATTTGACCCGCGCACGCAGCGCTCCATCGCGCCCGTCCAGCGCACCACGCTCTTGCCGCTGACGGAATGGAATGTAGCCGCGCTTGTCGGCGCAACACAATCGGCAGCCTCGTCGTGGGAAGCAATCTCTTTCTTCGGTCCCTCCGAGCAAAGCGGCCAAAGTTCGCTCTTCGAACTGGCGGAAAGTTCGCTCAAGCCAGTCGTCTTCTTGGATGAGCCGCAAAACCTGCGCGACGCAGCGGAAAAGCACTTGATGCATGCCACCGAAATCTACGAGCGCCACGGAAGCGCCACGGCTCCTTCCGCAACGCATTTCTTTTTAACGGAACAAGAGTTCGCCACCGCGCTCGCAAAAACTTCTCAAGCCCACTTGGAGCAACTTGCCGTCAACATCGGCTCGGCCCCGCAATTCGAACTCTCTTCAAGACCCAGCGCCCGCTTTCACGGCGATGTCGCGGCTTGCATGGATGCGGTGAAGTCGCAGCTGGCTTCCGGCGGGAAGGTCTTCCTCACGGCCGCCAGCACCGGCGAACTCGAACGCCTCGCGGACATCTCCCGCGAATACGATGTGCCCTATGTGCTCGGCGAATCGGAAAATGCCGCAGCGGGATTCACGGCGGAGGGCGCGCTCGAAACTGCCGGCCTGCTCCTGATTCGCGCCCCGTTTGCGGAAGGCGTCGCTTTCCCCGATGCCAAGCTCACGATTTTTGGCCACGCCGACCTCTTCGACGTTACTCCTACTGTCGAGCGTCCCAGTCATAAAATCCGCACCTCCGGATTCTTCACCGATTTCGCCGAGCTGAAACCCGGCGACTTCATCGTTCACGTGGATCATGGCATCGGCCAGTTCGAAGGGCTGCGCCAAATCGAATCCGACGGTCACCGCGGCGAATTCATGCTCCTTCGCTACGCGGACGATGCGCGCCTATATGTCCCTCTCGAACGCATGGACCTCGTCCAAAGCTATCGCGTCGTCGAAGGTTCCCATCCAACGCTCGACAAACTTGGCGGCACGGGTTGGAACACGCGCAAGACCCGTGTCCGCAAATCTCTCGAAGATATGGCGGACCAACTTCTCACTCTTTACGCCGCCCGCAAAACAGCGCAGGGTTTTGCCTTCTCAGCCGACGGCAATTTCCAGCGCGAATTCGAAGACGCCTTCGAATTCGAGGAAACCGCCGACCAAAATACCGCCATCGCCGACATCAAGCGCGATATGGAGCGCCCCACTCCGATGGACCGGCTCCTCTGCGGCGACGTCGGCTACGGCAAAACCGAAGTCGCCATGCGCGCGGCCTTCAAATCCGTTTCCGACAGCAAGCAAGTCGCGGTTCTCGCGCCCACCACCATTCTGGCCTTCCAGCATTTCGAAACCTTCAAGCAGCGTTTCGCGGCATTTCCCGTGCGCATCGAAATGCTTAGCCGGTTCCGCACCGCCGCGGAGCAAAAGAAAATTCTTGCCGATCTCGAAGCCGGGAAAGTCGATGTAGTCATCGGCACGCACCGCCTCCTTTCGAAAGACGTAAAGTTCCAGGATCTTGGCTTGCTCGTGGTGGACGAGGAGCAACGCTTCGGCGTCGCGCACAAAGAGCGCCTCAAGGAAATGCGCCAAAACGTCGATGCCCTCGCGCTTTCCGCCACCCCCATTCCGCGCACCTTGCACATGTCGCTTGTCGGCCTGCGCGATATGTCCGTAATCGAAACGCCGCCGACGCGACCGCCTGGCCATTCAAACCGTCGTGGCCTCCTTCCAGGAAGATCTCGTTCGCCGCGCCATCGAAAACGAACTCGCCCGTGACGGCCAGGTCTACTTCATCCACAACCGCGTCGAATCCATCTACTCGCTAGCAACCCTCGTCCAAAAACTTGTTCCGAAAGCCCGTGTGGTAGTGGGCCATGGCCAAATGGGTGAGAAAGAACTCGAAAGCGTCATGCTCAAGTTCATTCGCGATGAAGCCGACGTGATGGTCGCCACAACCATTGTCGAAAATGGCCTCGACATTCCCCGCGCTAACACCATTCTCATCAATCGCGCCGACCGCCTCGGCCTCGCTGAACTCTATCAACTCCGCGGACGCGTCGGCCGCTCTCATCAACGCGCTTACGCCTATCTCCTTGTTCCTCCCGACACGGCTCTCTCCGAAATTGCGCGCAAGCGCCTTTCCGCGATGAAAGAGTTCAGCGAACTCGGCGCCGGCTTTCGCATCGCCGCTCTCGACCTCGAACTTCGCGGCGCAGGCAACATGCTAGGCCGCCAGCAGCACGGCCACATCGAAGCCATCGGCTTTGACATGTATTGCCAAATGCTGGAGCGAGCCGTCTCCAAACTAAAGGGCGAGGAATCCGTCCCAGAGCTTCGCACCACCCTGAGCCTCGGCCTCGACGTCCGCATCCCGGAGAACTACATCCCCAGCGAGAATCTCCGGCTGCGCACGTACAAACGCATCTCCTCCATCGCAAGCCAGGAAGAAAAGCAGGACGTCCACCGCGAGCTAACCGACCGCTTCGGCGCCCCGCCTGCCACGGTAGAAAACCTTTTGGAGTACGCCGTCCTCAAATCCACATGTGAGCGTCTGCGCATCTCGGCGGTCGAGCGACAGGGGAATCGTATCGCCATCCGTTTTCATGCGGAGACTCCGTTGGACCCCGCAACACTCGTTAAGGTCGTCCGTTCGCGAAAGGGCATCAAATTGGACCCCAGTGGCGTCCTCTGGCTGGAGACCACGCGGGGAGAGTCGGTCCCGGGGGCTCTCAGAAACGTATTGCTCGGCCTTCAAGGGCAGGGCTAAACTCTATAGGTGAGGAACTACATGCGTAATCTTGCAATGATAGCGGCGCTGTTTATCGCCATGCCGCTCGCGGCACAAGAGCCCACTCCGGCTCCCCAAACGCAGAAACCAGTTAAGCCCACTCTGGAAAAACCGGATGAGGCTCCTCCGGCCAATGCGGATGCTCCAGCCCCTGCGGCCAAGAAGCCCGCGCCAGTCAAAAAGCCGCCCGTGTCCGCCACCGGAGGCAAAGTCATCGAAGAGATCGTTGCGCGCGTCAACAACGAAGTCATCACTCGTTCCGAGCTCGATCATTCGAAGGTCACTGCCGAGGAAGATGCCAAAGCCGACTGCCAAAACCGCTGTACCCCGGAGCAACTGAAACAACTCACCGACGACCGCCAGAAAAATGCTCTACGCGATCTTATCGACCAGTCCCTGCTCGTGCAGCGCGCCAAGGATATGAGCATCAGCGTCGAGCCGGACGTCATCAAGCAGCTGGACCAAATCCGTATTGAGAACAAGCTGGACAGCCTCGAAGCTCTCGAAAAGGCGGTTGAGTCCCAGGGCTTGAACTGGGAAGATTTCAAGAACAACATTCGCAACGGTTTGCTCACCAAAAAAGTTATCGGCAGCGAAGTCGGCTCGCACATCAATGTCCCCAAGGAAGAGATCCAAAAATATTACGACGAGCACAAGGCAGAGTTCGTTCGGCCCGAACAAGTCGCTTTACGATCCATCGAGATCAACACTGCCGGTAAAGACGCAACGGAAATCGCCGAGTTAAAGAAGAAGGCCGATACAGCCCTGAAGCGCATCCAGGACGGCGAAGACTTCGGAGAAATCGCCAAGCGCTATTCCGACGGCGCCACCGCCAAACAGGGCGGCTATCTGGGGCAATACAAACGCGGAGAGCTTTCCAAGGGACTTGAAGACACCGTCTTCAAGATGAAGCGAAATGATCTCACCGAAGTGATGGAAACCAAACAGGGTTTCCTGATCATGCAGGTCCTCGAGCATTATGACGAAGGCGAACAATCGCTCGCCAAAGTCGAAAACGAGATCAATGAGAAGCTCTATAGCCAGCGCATGGAGCCGGCCCTTCGCGAATATCTCAAGACGCTTCGCGAGCAAAGTTACGTGGTCATCAAGCCTGGCTATCAGGATGCCGCCGGCGGAAGCAACTCCGAGATTCAGGAAGTGAGCGCCACCCCCGAAGTCACGAAGACCAAGAAGGGGCACAAGAAATTTCTCCTGTTCGGCAAACGTCCCGCAGACTCAGGCGACTGATGAAGACGCCCTTCGTCTCCGATCTCGCCACCGAGCAAACGATCACATCATTCTTTCTCGTTCACGAAAAAGAAATTCGCAATACGCGCGCGGGGAAGTCCTATCTCCGTCTCGAGCTCGGGGACCGCAGCGGGGCCATCGAAGCCGTCATGTGGGATCAATTTGAGGCCGCCGCAAAAGATATCGGCCGCGACGACATCGTGAAAGTTCAGGCGCGCGTCGAGATTTACCGAAACAAGCCGCAGCTCTCGCTTCAGAATCTCCGGCGCGCCAAACCCGAAGAAGTCGATCTCGCTGATTTTCTGCCCCACACCAAGGAAGACGTCGGCAAGCTGTGGGCCCAACTGCTCGAGTATGCAAATTCCATCGGCAATCCCTGGCTAAAAAAATTAGTAAACGGAATCATCGGCGACCCAGCGATCGCCGCGACGCTACAAGCGCGCCCCTGCCGCCAAAGTCATGCACCACGCCTATCTCGGAGGCCTCCTCGAGCACGTGGTCGGCCTTTGTCAATTGGCCAAACAAGTTGCCGCGCACTATCCGGAGCTGAACGCCGATCTCCTGATGACCGCCGCCATCCTCCATGACGTTGGCAAGCTGGATGAACTCTGCTACGACCGTGCCATCGGCTACACCACGGAAGGCCAGCTCCTCGGTCATATCGTGATGGAACTGGAAACCGTCTCGAAAGCCATGGACGCCATCGAAGGTTTTCCCGCAAATCTGAAAACCGTAGTGCAGCATCTTTTGATCAGCCATCACGGCCAGTACGAGTTTGGCTCGCCCAAATTGCCGATGATTCGCGAAGCGATGGTCTTCCATTACCTCGACGACATGGATTCCAAAATGGCCGCCGTCCGTTCCGCCCTGGCCGCCGATTCCGGCGAAGAAGAATGGTCCAGCTACAGCGCCGCTCTCGGCCGCCGCTTCCTCAAACTCGACGAATTTCTCAAACCAAAGGCTGGCGCCTAAAGACACCAATGCTTCCTGCCTCTTTCCAAATTCGCGACCTGATCATCCGCCCCGCGGTGGTTCTCGCTCCCATGGCGGGGGTGACGGACACGCTTTTCCGTCGCGTCATTCGCGGCCTTGGAGGCTGCGGACTGCTCATGACGGAGTTCACCAGCTCCGAAGGCATTACGCGCAGCGCCGCCAAAACGCTCCGCTATCTCTATTTTCAGGAAGACGAGCATCCCATCACCGCGCAACTCTTCGGCGCAAATCCCGCGGTCATGGCCGAAGCCGCCCGCATGGTCGAGGATCTCGGCTACGACGCGGTGGACATCAATCTCGGCTGCCCCGCCAAGAAAGTTGTCAAGTGCGGCGGCTCCGGCTTGCTACGCGATCTCCCGCTCCTTGGGGAAATTTTTAAAACCGTGCGCGCTGCCGTAAAGATTCCGCTCACCATCAAGCTTCGTGCTGGCTGGGACGAAAACTCCATCGTCGCCGTAGAAGTCGCCAAAATGGCAGAAGGTCTCGGCGATAGAGGGTGTCGCCGTCCATCCGCGCACGCGCCTCCAAGGCTACGCCGGCGCCGCGGATTGGAGCATCATCGCCGCGGTGAAGCAGGCCGTGAATATTCCCGTTATTGGCAATGGGGACATCAACACGCCTGAAGATGCCGAGCGCATGGTGCGCGAGACTGGCTGCGACGCCGTCATGATCGGCCGCGCCGCCGCGACCAATCCCTGGATTTTTAGCCAGATGGAGCAATACGCCGCGAGTGGCCGCTACGACACACCCACCGAGGACGACCGCCGCCGGTTACTCTCTGGCTACTATAGGCAAATTAACGCTGCCAACCTGCCCGATGGTATAGGCAAAATGAAGCAGTTCGCTTGCTGGTTTACTCACGGCGTGGGGAACGGCAGCGAGCTTCGACGAATCGTACATGCGGCGCGAACGCCCAGTGAGGTTGTCGAGAAGGTCGAATCCTTCTTCGAGAGCCGAGCCGCCGCGGGGGCTGGCCGGTCTGTGGACGAATCTCTAGTCGCCCACTCCGCGGCCGCCAGAAAAGAGGACCCAGCCCATGGTCCCATTGACGCAGACCGCCTCGAGGCAACGCTCGGAGCGTAGAATCGCCGTCCGCCTCCCGCTAAAAGTCAGAGGACGCGACAGCCGCGGCGTTTTGTTTGAAGAAGAAACTTCCAGTGAAAACTTATGCCGCAGCGGCGCCGCCTTCGTCACGCGGTTCGACGTTGCCATTGGCTCCGACCTCGAAATCAGGATTCCATTTTCGCACTACGCCTCGCGCCGCAGCGAAGCGGACTTCGCCACCTCTGGTCGCGTGGTCCACGTCGTCGACTCTTCCAGGCAAGGCGAGCGTCTGGTAGGGGTGCAGTTTACCGGACCCCGCTTCCAGCGCATGTTCCGCCCCGAAAACGCCGCCTGAACCCAGCCCGCCTCGGCTAACGTGTTCAGTCCGCGGGGACTGCCGCTCCCCTCAGCCCATTTTCTATTTTTTCCTCTTGCCATCCCTTCTGTCAGAGTTAGAATGCACCCCAGTATGTCGGGTCTTAAACGTCCAATAGGGGTATTGGGCATCTCTCTCGGGCAATAAGCAGTCTAAGCATTGGGGTAGTGCAAGTCCGTTTGACGACAACTTCAGGGGGTGTGAAGTGAGAATCTTTAGAACACTCACGGGTGTCCTCGCGTCCGTCTTGTTTTCTGCTGGAATCCTCTTCGCCCAAGGTGTAGGCACTTCAGGTGTTATCCGCGGAACAGTGACTGATCCTTCCGGCGCGAGCGTTCCCAAGGCGAACATCGCAGTCGAGGAGCCAGAGAAAGGCATTCGCCGGACTGCAATCTCCGACGAGAGCGGTGCTTACGAATTAACCGGACTCCCGCCGGCCACTTATCGAGTCACGGTGAAGATCTCTGGTTTTCAAACGGAAATCCTGAAAGACGTTGAGGTCAGTGTCGGTCAGACCGTCATCGTCGATTTTCACTTGAAGTTGTCCTCAGGCTCCGAAGTCGTTGAGGTGAGCACCGAATCTCCGGTCGTGGACACCGAGCGGGGTCATCTGGCGGACACTGTCAGCGGGCAATACATAAAAGATCTCCCCGTTGACCGCCGCGATTACCTTACCTTCACTTTGCTGATGCCCGGCGTCTCCGATTCCACACACCTGGCCGGTGATCAAGATTTTCGCGTCAAACAAACTCCGCAAAGCGGTCTATCTTTTTACGGTAGCAACGGCCGCGGCAACAGCGTCACGATCGATGGCGGCGAAGCCAACGACGATTCGGGTGGTGTCCGCCTGACGCTGAGCCAAGAAGCAGTCCAGGAGTTTCAGATTAACCGCAGCAACTATTCCGCGGAACTGGGTGGTGCGAGCGGCGCGGCCATCAACATCGTCACCAAAACAGGCACGAACCTGGTCCACGGAAGTATCTATGGATTTTTCCGCGACGATGCCCTGGACGCCGCCGACCCCTTTGCCAAAAGCCAAGCCCTTCAGCCCGGCGACCAATTCAATCCGGCGGCCCCGGACGTGCAAGGCACGAACATCAAGAATTCACTCAGCCGGCAGCAATTCGGCGGCACTCTGGGATTGCCAATTAAGAAAGACAAGACTTTTCTTTTCGCTGCGTTCGAAGGGCTGCGCCAGGATGCGCAAAACGCAGTTCCAATTCTGACAAACACGAACATCTTCCGCCCCAACGCCGGTCAGGTGGCCACCATTAATGGATTGGGGGCCGAAGCGGGTAATCCGAACGTCCCCTGCCTCACTCCTCCAGGGAAACCTGTCGTGGTGCTCCCCGCCCAAACTTGTGCCTTCGCGCTTCAAAGCATTTTGACGGTGAACGGCAATCCAGGAGCGAACCCGTTTGTCAGCCCAGGACAAGCTGCTCTCAATGGTTTTATCATCGGCCAATTGGAGGCCAATGGGGGCGTCTTTCCTTACAACACCGATCGCTATCAAACCTCTGTCCGGCTCGACCATCATCTCAACGACCAAAACCAGTTTTTCCTCCGCTACAACTATTCTCACGACCGCGAGGAATCGCCGGACGTGCACTCCCTTACTGGGTTCACGCGCGGCAGCTCTATTCATGCCTACGACAACACGATCCAGGGGGGTTGGTATCACCTCTTCAGCCAGTCCATGCAAAATGCCCTGCAAGTGCAGTTCAACTACTCCAATTTCGACGTCATCCCGAACGTACCCGGCCAGGTTGGACTGGACATCCCCGGGTACGCCAGCCTGGGGACACAAATCTTCATTCCCAGTTTGACGATCATGCGCCGCCCCGAAATTTCGGACAGCTTCACCCTGATCCGTGGCCATCACACGGTAAAATTCGGCGGGGAATTCCTTTATCGCGGGAATCATACCGAATCCCACACTTTCTTTCCGGGGCGCTTTGTATTTGGCAATCTGCCCGGAGCAGTGCTCAGCCCTTGCCTGCTTCCCTCAGCTTCCACGTCCACGCCCAATCCTTGCGGCCTGATTTCACAAGGGGGTTTCATAAACTCTTTGCAATCGGTTTCTCTGGGAGTCCCGCAATTCTACGAACAAGGTTTCGGCAATCCCAATTACGACTATCCCCGTCCGTTTTCGGCGTTGTTCTGGCAGGACTCTTGGAAAATCGCGCAGAACTTCACTCTGAACTTCGGCCTTCGCTATGAGATCGACTCGCAATATGGGCCGCTGGGAACCGACAAAGACAATTTTGCACCGCGCGTTTCGTTTGCCTGGGATCCCTTCAAGAATCACAAAACTGTCATTCGCGGCGGCTACGGTATTTTTTATTCCCAGATCTACGGGCAGATTGCCGACGTCATCCAAACCCTCGGCAACGTCAACAATACCCGCCAAATTGCCAATCTCCTCGCGCCCGCCAGCATCAATGCACCATGTCCACCGGCGGGCGTCAGCACTCCTACGATTCCGTTATCGGGCTGCATTTTCCAAACGCTTTTCGCCCAAGGTAAAGTCTCGTGCACGACGCCGGCCACCGGCGCTGCTGCCTGCATTACGCCCGCTGACCTCACGCAGTTCGGCATCACCGTTTCCAACACCGGGCCGCTCCCCTTGCTCACCGTAATCTTTAGCGGCCAGCCCGGCTACCAAAATCCGTACTCCCAGCAAGCTTCCCTGAGCATTGAACGTGAAATTGCCAATGGATTTTCTGTCTCGCTGAGCGGCATCTATTCGCATACGCTGCGGCTTCCGGTGGCCATCGACGTCAACGCCGTTCCGCAGCCTTTCCAACTTGTCACCGTACCGCTGGCGAGCGGAAAGACGGTGACTTATCGCGATTGGAATTCAAATCCGGCGCTTGACCCAACACACGCCGCTCCGTGCGCCGGCGCGGCTATCCTCCAATGCTTTGTGAATCCTGGGATTCTCCAGGCAGATCAATACAGCTCTCAGGCATCAGCTCTTTACGAAGGCGGCATTATTGAGGTCAAAAAGCGCTTCAGCAACAATTTCACCCTTATTGGCAACTACACCTACAGCAAGGCGTTTGACACCTCCACGGACTTCAACAGCGACTTTGGCCCGATAGACAACACCAATCTCGGCGCCGAGCGCGGTCTTTCGGACTTCGACCAGCGCCACAAATTCATCCTCGCTGCCATCCTCGATAGCCCTTGGAAAAATGCCATCCTTTCGGGCTTTGAGCTCGCACCCATCGTCCGCTATAACAGCGGGCATCCCTTCAATTTGTTGGCCGGGTCCGACGTCAATGGCGACCGCCATTCCACAAACGATCGTCCCATCGGTGCCGGCCGTAACACCGGCCTCGGCCCCGACTACGCGGCCTTCGATCTGCGCATCTCGCGCCTGTTTAAGTTGGGCGAAAGGGCGAACTTGCAGTTGATTGCCGAGGGATTCAATCTCTTCAATCGCACGAACTTCGCCAGCGTGAACAATGTGGTAGGACTTGGCTATGGACTTCCAACAGCGGTTGGAGGTGCTGGAGCGACCACATTCCACGTTTCGGGAACGAGTGCCGTCGGACCGAGCCAGCCGCTCGGTTTCACTTCTGTATTGCCGAAGCGTGAATTCCAGCTCGGCTTGCGCCTGAGTTTCTAACCTCTAGTCGTGCGGGCGACGTCGTCATTTCGCAGGCGGCGCTCCGCAAACAAAATTCGCGGCATCATTCGTATCGCCACTGCCCTTGTAAGTTGCTACTTGCGGATACGCGCATAGTGGCCTTGTCTCCTTCACTGCCGCCGCGGGGCCTTCGCCGGACTGCTTCGATGCGATGACCGTAGAAGGCGCTGTGCCCTTTTCCACCCATTGTTCGAGCGCCAGATAAATATTGTGCTGCGCATCGTTCTGCGGGCTCAAGCCAAACTGGCCGAAAACATCGGGTCCCGGCCCGCCGCCGCAGTGCTGCATACCCGGGACCATAAACAGCCGCAAGAATGATTCTGTATCCTGCTTGCCCATTCTGGTCGTCACGCCTTCGTAGTAGTTGATCGAATTCAGCGCGGAAATCGCAGCATCGTTCCACCCGTGATAGATAACCAGCTTTCCGCCGCGCGATGCGAATGGCTTCAGGTTTGTCTCCGTCGCATTCAGCACGCCACCAAACTTTTTGTCCGCTGCCGCGACCGCTTCGTCCAGATTGGCCTGTTTGTAATTCCAATCGGCCCTGTCATAAACCATGTCGGAAAAAAATCCGCCGCCAAACGCGAACAGCAAACCCTTGCCGGGCGCTGCGCCGGTAATCCAGACCCTCCAGCCGCCTGGGCCATCCTCGCCTCCCGGCAAAAATCCGGGAAAAATCTCATGACCCTTGGTATCATGCGCGCCCTGATATAGTTTTTTCAGCGCGGTGACTTGTGCCTTCGTGAGGCACGAATCCGAATCGCTCTCTTTGCAAAGCAGCTTCTCTGGATCGAAGTGGCATTGCCTTGGGTCATTCAACACGCCATCGGTTACGCCATCCATCGCGTCGCATGATTCGTTCACGGCCTTCGCAATCGTTGGGATCTTGCTCGTCGGAATGTAGCTCGCTGGATCCGAAGTTGTCACCTGCGCATCATATAAAGCGCTCGACAGGAGACGCGTCCAGTAGTTCGCGGGAGCGCCTGCCAAGATTCCGTCGTAATCCTCGGGAAAACGCTGTGCTTCCATCAACGCCTGCCGCCCGCCGTTCGAGCAGTTCGCAAAATACGAATGTTGTGGAGCGTCGCCATAAAATGCCTTCACGGTCGCTTTGCCCACGACAGTCATCTCGTGAATCGCGCGGTACGCGAAATCAATAATTTTCTCGGGATGTCCCAGCGCCCAAGCGGCGTTCGTGCCTTCCGCGGCGTGACCGGTGTCGGTGGCCGCCGAAGCGTAGCCCTGCAGGACCGCCAGTCCCAGCGAGCGGTAGTCTATTTCGCCCGCGAACCCGCCGTTACCCTGGCCGCGAAATTTACCATTCCATCCGCTCGCGGGCAGCCACACTTCGATTTTGATATCGGAGTCCGTGGTCGGTTTGTCTTCCACGACCACTCTGCAAAACTCCGGGAGCTTTTTGTAAAAGGATGGATCACCAGCCAGCCACGGAGCCATGCTGGCCGGAGGCGCGAACGCCCCTGCCGCGACCGTCTGTGCGGATGTAATTTTTAGTATTGGGTAGCGCGAGTTGCGCCAGTTGTTCGCATGCCAGTCCCGCAGCCCGAACGCGGGGGACAAACACCCCACTCATTGCAACCAAAGCCACCATCGCAATTTTGTTCAAGAGAATCTCCTCTCCGGCTCTTACAACCGCCCAAGCACGCCGCTTTGCTGCCATCTGGACCGCGAGCTTGCACCGGGCATGCCTGCACATCCTAGCCGAAACGAACCGTTCTGCCAAAGGGTCCGCCAAAGGGTCGATGAAACGCCACTTTATGTAAATTTTCTTTCACCGTGGCTAAAGAGTGCGGTTCGAGGCAAACCCTCGCCGATTATTGCCGTCCAAGGGAGTGTCGGCGAGTAGCTTGTTCGCCAATTCCGCGAAGCCAAAGGAACTTATTCGCTTTTCGGGCGTTTATTAGATAAGAGTTTTCACGTTTATTAAGTGAGAGTTCTCGACCGAACCAACGGAGGCCCGCACATGTTCTCATTCTGGCAAGATCTCCATTACGCCGGACGAAACCTCAGGAAAAGCCCGAGTTTTGCTATCGTTGCCATAATTACCCTCGCGCTGGGCATTGGCGCGTCCACGGCCATTTTCAGCGTCATTGAAAACGTACTCATGGAGCCGTTCCCTTATCCTGATGCGAAGCACTTCGTTTCCGTCCAAATTCATGACACGGAACAGAATCAGCCTGGCGGGCGAGCTGGCTACAGCGGACCAGAGTTTTTGGACTATGTGGCGCAAAACCACGTTTTTGACGGGGTGATCGCCAATGACGGTGGCGACGTGCTTTACACTTCTGGCGAGGGCACGGACCGCTTCAGCGGCGGCTATGTGACGCCGGGCACGTTCGAATTTCTGGGCATGCCCGCGCTGGTTGGGCGCGTGATGCAGCCTGCGGATTATGAGCCGGGCGCTCCACCTGTTTTCGTCTTGCGCTACAAGGTGTGGGTCAACCGATTCAACGCCGATCCCTCCATTCTGAACAAGACGTTTGTATTGAATGGCACGGCCCGGACGCTTATCGGTATCATGCCGCCGCGTTTCGGCTGGGGCGATTCCGATCTGTGGATTCCAGAAAAACCAAGCAAGGCCGATACGACGCCGACGCTCGGCTACAATCGCTATTGGTTTTTCATGGGCCATCTCAAGCCGGGAGTTTCCGAACGAGCGGCTCAGGTTGACCTCGCCGTGATTGCGCAGCATCTCTCTACCGTTTATCCGAAGGACTACCCAAAACATTTCAGGGTCGAGATTCAATCCCTCACAGATCTGGTGGTCGGGCGCTTTCGCACGACGCTCTTCATCGTTCTCGGAGCTGTTGGATTGCTGCTGCTGATTGGCTGCGGCAACGTGGCCAACCTGCTACTGGCACGCGCTACCACTCGGGAAAAAGAGTTTGCCATCCGGGCTGCGCTTGGCGCAGGGCGTTGGAGATTGGTGCGCCAACTTCTCGTTGAGAGTCTCATTCTCGCTGTCGGAGGCGCTACCCTTGGCGCATTGCTCGCGTGGGCCGGTCTTAAATCCCTGATTGCACTGATTCCGCAAGATATCGTTCCAGCGGAAGCAACGATTCGTTTGAACGTAACCGTTTTGCTTTTTACGCTTGGAGTCTCAGTGGTCACCGCGGTGCTTTTTGGGTTGGTCCCAGCGCTGCAAACGGCGCGCCGCGATCTGAACGACCCGCTGCGAGACAGCGGCAAGGGAGTCAGCGGCGGTTTTCGCCACGGGCGCTTGCGGGACGCGGTCGTGGTTCTCGAAGTTGCGCTCTCACTCGCGCTTTTGGTTGGAGCGGGGCTATTGATGCGCAGCTTTGTAGCGTTACGGGAAGTGCACCTCGGTTTGCAACCGGATCACATTTTGGTATCTCGACTGGTGCTTCCCAGGGACCGCTACAAAACCGCTGAGCAACTCACAAGTTTCTATCGTCCGCTGCTCTTGCGGATTCGAGCGATGCCAGGAGTCGTTGCGGCCACGGAGACCAGCTCTTTGCCGCCCTACGGAGGCATGGGCGCCGAAATTGAAATTCCCGGCAAAACGCATATCGAAAAGTGGAACGCGCTTGTCCAGCTTTGCAGCGAGAACAATTTTGCTGTGTTGAAATTGCAATTCCTGACGGGCCGGCCGTTCACGGAAGGGGAAGTGAACGGCGCGAAGAAACTTGCCGTCGTCAACCAGACGTTTGCTCGCAAATATCTCGGCTCAGACAATCCGATCGGGCAGCGCGTGGGCGTAGCGCAGCTCGAAAAATTTCCCGATCCCGTCCACGATCCGTGGTTTGAAATCATCGGCGTCGTCGCCGATGCAAAAAACCACGGGTTGCAGGATCCAGTCGACCCGGAGCTCTGGCTTCCGTACACGATCACCGGCTCGAACGAGCGCGGAATTCTTGTTCGCACCGCCGGCGAGCCGCTCGCGATGCTGAACGCCGTCCGCCAGGAGATTTGGGCCACGGACCGCAGCGTTGCGCTCACGTTGAACGGCACGCTCGAGGGTTACATCAGCCAGTTCTCTTACGCGGGGCCGCGTTTTGGATTTTTCTTGCTGGGAATTTTCGCCTCGATTGGTTTGGTGCTTGTGACTATTGGCGTGTACAGCGTGCTTGCTTACACCGCCGCGCGCAGGACTCACGAAATCGGCATCCGCATGGCGCTAGGCGCGGAGCGCGGCGACGTTCTGAAGCTGGTCATCAACATGGGCCTGCGCCTCGTGATTTTGGGCGTCGTGATTGGACTGGCCGCCAGCTTCGGAGTCGCGAGGATCATGTCCAGCCAGCTGTGGGGCGTCTCGCCTTACGACCCCGTCACGCTCGTCGCCGTCCCCATTTTGCTTCTCATCACCGGCTTGCTCGCCTGCTGGGTCCCGGCTCGCCGCGCCGCCCGCGTCGACCCTTTGGTGGCTCTACGCTACGAATGACTCATGGTTATGTAAGTCACAATCGAAGCATAAAAGAAGTGACAGGGGTCGCTCCGTCCCGCATTGCAGCCGCTTATCAAGCAGCATGAATTTCGCGAGGGTGGGACAACTCGGAGTACAATCGCCGCGTCAAGTTTCTCAGGCTGACGGCCAGGGGACGCCGACAGCTGGCGGTTGAGATCAGCAGTTGGGACAAGCTGGCAAGGGCGATCGAACAGATACTACAGCCAGCGGAACCGGAGGGCGAATCATGAACAGCCGCGTGCAGAGCAACATGAAGAAACAAGAGCTGTCGAGTTTCGTTTGGTTTGAACAACTCTGGCAAGACATCCGCTATGGTCTTCGCATGCTCGCCAAATCGCCCGGATTTGCGTCGGTGGCGATACTCACGCTGGCGTTGGGCATCGGCGCAAACACAGCGATTTTCAGCTTGATTGATGCAGTCATGTTGCGATCGCTGCCGGTCGAGAATCCTTCGCAACTGGTCCTGCTTCGATGGAGCGCGCGCAATGCGCCGAACACTCACGGTTACATGTCTGCGGGCGATTGCCCGTCTGATCTGCGCTTCAGCGGGGCGAATCCCGCGGCAAAACCCTCAGGCTGTTCATTTTCCGAGCCGATGTTTCAGGAAATAGCAGAAGCGAATGTATTTTTAGGAACGGCAGCATTTGCCAACTCCGGCAGACTGAATCTGACGGGGAACGGTCCAGCCAGCGTCATCAACGGCCAACTTGTTTCCGGGGACTTTTTCCGCACGATGGGTCTTAAGGCCGCCATAGGCCGGCTGATCGACGCGTCCGACGACAAGGCGTCGGCCACACCTGTCACTGTGTTGAACTATGGCTACTGGCAGAGCGCCTTTGGGGGATCCCGGGACGTAGTCGGCCGCACCATTGAACTGAACAACGTGCCGTTCACGATTATCGGTGTGGCTGAACAGCGATTCACCGGAATAACTCCGGGCAGCGATTACGACGTGTGGCTGCCGCTTTCCGATGGTCAACGTATCGGCAACAGCGGACCATTCCGTTGGAACGACCGCCAGGCCGATGTGGCGTTTTGGTGGCTAACGATCATTGGCAGGCTCAAGCCAGGAACACCACAAGGACAAGCACAAGCGAAAGTGAGCGGCCTCTTCAGCAACGAGATGCTGCACGGGGCCGTGCCGCTGTTCCATGGTGGCGGCCCCGCTGGAGGGCCTGCGTTGCGAGGGGGAGCTCCGGGTAGCGGCGGCGGGCCAGTTCGGCGCGAGATGGTTTTCGGTGGAGCACCGCCACCCGCAGGTGGCCAAGGTCCAACAAGTCTACCGGTGCCACCATCCGGACAGGGCGGCGTGCAGCTTCGACGTGAAGCGCCCGGTGGCCCGAGGCCGCCATCCACGGGGAATCAGCCGACTATCGTGGCTGGGCCACCAGGAGCAGCGCCGCCAGGAGGCCCGCACTCGTCCGCGACGCCCAGCGAGCCCCGAACATTATCGACGGCCGTCGATAACCCGGAAGTGACGCTTGTGCCCGCGCAGAGCGGTCTGACGGGCGCGCGAACCCGCTACGCGGATCCGCTGTATGTATTAATGCTCGCTGTCGGAATCATTTTGCTGATAGCTTGCGCGAACGTCGCGGGGCTGATGCTCGCTCGGGCCGCGGCACGGCAAAAAGAAATGGCGGTGCGACTCGCGCTGGGCGCGGGCCGGGCGCGGATTGTGCGCCAGCTCATGACGGAAAGCGTAATGCTGTCCGTGCTCGGAGGGGCACTGGGCATTCTGTTTGCGTACTGGGGAGCACATGCGATTCTTTCGTTTGTTTCGAGCAATCAGCCGCGTCCGCTTGGATTCGCGACGGGCCTGGATCTGCGCGTCCTCGGATTTACGGTCGGGGTTTCGCTATTGACGGGAATACTTTTCGGCATCGCACCGACTTTTCGGAGCGCGCGCGTCGATTTGACGCCGGCGCTCAAGGAAGGCGAGGGCAGCTCCGTCGGTTCGGGGCATTCCGGCGGAAAATGGTTAAGCATCGGCAATACGCTCGTGGTGGCGCAAGTTTCGCTCGCGATCGTTGTGCTGGCAGGCGCCGGACTTCTGGTGAGAACACTGGCTAACCTACGCAGCGTTGATGTTGGGTTCGATTCGCACAACATCCTGGTTTTCGGAATCGACCCGACGCTGATCGGCTACAAGAACGCGCAAGTGAACAGCCTCTATCGCGACTTGCAGGGCCGGCTGGCGGAAACGCCCGGGGTGAAGTCCGCGAGCTACTCGATGATGCCGCTGTTGAGCAACGGGCTGATGGTCACTAGCTTTCACTGGCCAGGCACTCCGCAGGACCAGGATTCCGAAGCCGACATGCTTGGCGTGGGGCCGAATTTCTTCGAGACGCTGCACATTCCACTGCTTGCCGGCCGCGCATTCAACGCTTCCGACTTTGAGTTGTCTGCCGCGAATGGCGGAGCGACTCCCACTTCAGCACCGACTTCAGCGCCGACTCCGGTAATTGTGAATCAGGCATTCGTCGACAAATACCTCGGCAAAGAAAAACCTATCGGAAAGCTGTTCGGACAATCGGATGGAGACGCAAACAGTCCGGCGAGTGCCGGATATGAAATCATCGGCGTAGTGCGCGACGCAAAATACAACAGCCTGCGCAGGGAGATTCACGCCATGATCTACTCGCCGCAAAGCGCCGGGGGAGCGTCATTTGAATTGCGCACGGCTGCTGATCCGCAAGCCATTCTTCCCGCCATACGAGAAGTGGTGGCGCAAGTAAGTACGAATCTTCCGCTCTTCAACGTAACAACGGAATCGGAGCAAATCGACCGGTTGCTGTTCCAGGAGCGGCTGGTAGCGCGACTCGCCGGCTTCTTTGGTTTGCTGGCGCTGGTGCTAGCGTGCATTGGACTTTACGGCTTGCTTTCTTACGAAGTCGGTCGTCGCACTCGCGAAATAGGAATTCGCATGGCACTTGGCGCGGAACCGGGAAGCGTGCTGAAGCTGGTCTTACGTCAGGGCATTGTGCTGGCGATCGCAGGAGCCGCTGTGGGCATCGGCGTGGCACTCGGGGTGACCAGGTATCTGACCTCGATGCTCTATGATGTCCACGCCAACGATCCGCTCACGATGATTACCGTAGCGATGCTGCTGACGTCTTGTCGCGCTTGCCGCGTGCCTCATCCCCGCGCAGCGCGCCACGCGCGTAGACCCGTTGGTAGCTCTCCGCTACGAATAGGGTTGTGCACCGGGTCAGTTTTGAACGCTGCCTTGCATCACTTCCGTGTTGCTTGTACTAAGGGTGTCGATCGTTCCGGGCAACACTACCGCGTTTTTCACCCCTCTATCGGTTAGCACAACAGGCCACAGGCGATAGGAATCAACCATCCGACAGTCCTGAACCCGGATCACAATGGCGGTCTGTTCAGTTTAGTTAATAAGGAGTAGAGTACGTTGAATCGGGCCTTCGACCCACACAACGGAATTAAGGAGCATGCACCATGAGACCATTCCGGAATCCACGATTGACTTTGTTGTTGCCCCTCGCGCTCACGATGTTCATACCGAGACAAGCGTTCTGCAATGGCGACCTGCACAAGGTCAAGCACATCATCATTGTGATGCAGGAAAACCACTCATTCGACAACTACTTCGGGGCGCTGGCCTATGCTCCGGGCAGCCCTTATCACACAAGCTTCGGCGGCTGTCGAAAGGAGGACCACAATTGCGTGGATGGATTGTCTTGCAAAGTGGATACGGCCGGTAATTTGACTTGCTTCAATTCCAATTTGGACGACGACGGTAGCACCGTGTTTGCGTTCCATGATACTCGGCGCTGCGCGCCACCCGACCTCAATCATTCCTGGTTCCCCACGCATCTAGAAGCCAATTTCTTGAACCCCAACGGTACGCTCAGCGACGTCTTGAGCGATGGATTCGTGCGCGTAAACGATGCAACGGAGCAGTTGGACAATGGCGTCGAGAACCCCACCGACGATCAGACCATGGGCTTCTACACACAGGACGAAATCCCGTTCTACTACGGCTTGGCGGCAAGCTTCGCGGTCAGCGACCGCTACTTTTCCTCTCTGCTCGGGCCGACGTTTCCCAACCGTACCTATTTCATGGCGGCTACTTCATTTGGGCATTTAACCACCAACGACACGTTCCCGCCGCAGGGAGGTTACAAGCCGATCACCGGAACGATCTTCGACTTGCTCGATAAGAATAAAATCTCCTGGGCCGACTACTTTCAGGATGCCCCGCAAGGAGCCAGCTTCCGGCTGTTCGGCGCAACAGGCGTGGATCCACACTTCCTGCCGCTTCCATTTTTTTTGGCTCAGGCTGCTGGTCAACCGGGCGTCGGTCCGCTTCCGCAGGTAGCGTTTGTCGACCCCAATTTCGGACTATTCGGAACTCAACTCGAAAACGATGAGCATCCGCCGACAGATATACAGCGAGGGCAGGCGTTCGTTTCGCAAGTCATCAACGCGGTCCGAAACGGGCCATTCTGGCAGGATTCGGTCATCTTCATTACGTATGACGAACATGGTGGCTATTACGATCACGTGGCGCCGCCGGAAGCACGTCAGGGACATGCAAGGACGCCGGACGGAATTTCACCCGGACAATGCGCAGACTTATCCAATCCTCCTTTTAGCCAGCAACCGGGTGGAGGCGCGGAGTGCGCACAGAATCCCTTCAGCACTACGGACACCAGCGTGAAGGACGCGCAGTTGCTCTGCCCGGCGATGGCCGCGAATCCGACTGGCCCCTACCCGGACGAGTGCGCCAGCTTTAACCAGCTCGGGTTCCGCGTTCCGTTCATGGCCGTCTCGCCCTTTTCCAAGCCGCAGTACGTCTCACACACGGTCGGGGATCACACTTCGCTGCTGGCGTTCATCGAAAAGCGTTTCTTGAATCTCGACGATAATGACGAAAGGCTGCACCTGACCAAGCGAGACCTGCATGCGGATACCCTCGAAGACCTGTTCGATTTTGAGCGTTCACCGTCATTGAACACGCCAGTGGGCCAGGCGTTGCCGCCCACAAGCGACTGCACGCCTCATTAGCCGCTTTTGACGGGTGATTATTGAAGCGCGGCTGGGATTCTCACTTTTGCCGGCCGCGCTTCTCGGCTTTCACGGGCCACGCTGATTGCGGTGCGGGGACGGGCTACTCTGAAACAGCCTCAGGCCACGGCAACTTCTCACTCCCAAACTGCTGCTGCGCCGAGAGTCGCGGCCGCTTTGAAGGGACGCCGTCACTACGGCACGATCAACGGTTTGTTTTTTGGCATCGCGTCGAGCGTGGCTTTATCCAGATTCAAATGCGCCGCAACCAGTTCCGGCGGTGTGTGCGACAACCACTGGGAAAGAGACAGATCCTGGTGATAGCTGCTTTTGAACATCTCCAGGAATTTCAGGTCCGTGGTGCCGGTATTTTCGATGTAGTGCGGAAGCGTTTTTAGGACGTAACCGACGTCTCCCGTTTCAAAATCCATCGTTCTCGCCCGCGCGCCTGTCGCAAACACCGTCATGCGCGCCTTTCCGCTGATGTAGAACTGCCACTCATCCGCATTGGGATGCCAGTGCAATTCTCGCATCCCTCCGGGCTTGACTGTTACGATCGCCGCGGCGATTGTCGTCGATACCTTGAAGTTGCTTGAATCAATCACTCGCACTTCGCCATTCTTCAACCGCGTAGGCGCAGGGTGTTGCGTCGTTCGAAACGCGAAATCAATGGGTGACGCGCCTAGCGCTCCTGCCGCGCGCCGCTGATCTTCCGCAAGCGGTCCGGGAACCTCGGCCTGAAAGATAAATTTTTCTCTATTGGGCATCCTCGCCAAAGCCGCCTGGGCGACTCCAAAATTCTTTGCCAGGACGTCCGGCGGCGTGTGCGCCATCCAGTCGGTCAGCAGCACCGTTTCATACTCCGAAAAATTTCCGTCGTCGAAGACCAGCAAAAATTCTGTCCCGTCCGGCGCCAACCCCTGGATCGAATGCGGGATGCCAGGAGGGAAGTACCACAGATCGCCTTCTTTCACGTCCGTCACGAAACTCTTTCCGTCCGCATCAATGCACGTGATCCGCGCGCTTCCGTACAGCATGTAAGCCCACTCCGCCGCGGTGTGCCAGTGCAACTCCCGCACTCCGCCGGCCGTCAACCGCATGTCCACGCCCGCGAGCGACTTCGAAACCGCCAGCTCGCGCACCGTAACCTCGCGCGACCATCCGCCTTCCTGAAACCTCTTATGTGCGAACGAGAATGGATACTTGAACGTTTGCACTCCGCCCGCGTCTGTCGGCAGGGGGTGGTTGCCAGATGGATTTGCGGAATCCAAAGCCGCGTTCGTCGGTCCCGGATCGCTCGCGCTTCTGTCACCCTTGGGAATTTGGGCTGAATTCTGTTCCTGCCCTCCAGTCTTATCCGGTCCCAGCACGCTGGCCGCTGCAATCGCCGCCGTGCTCACTCCCAAAAATCCCCTCCGCGTCCACTGCTCTTTCTCGATTTCCCCGGCCATGTCCACCATCCTCGTCGATTTGACCGGGCCCGCATCTCCTTCCCAGTCGTCGATACCGTACACTGAACTCCACCTCTCTGCAACGCCCCCTCTCTAACTCACTACGACTCGAAGGTGATTCAGTTCGGCACACCCGGGTCCAGCCGTACTTCCACGCGGACCCCGTTTCCAGCCTCTGATTTGTTACTTCCACAGCTTTGGGTTGGACACAGTCCGCGCGTTATGTCCTCTAGTGCACAGACTCAGGAAGCCTCTTCGCCCATACTTGCTACAAGCCAGAATTCCAATCCTGGAGTTCGCGATTTACGGAGGAACATAAGTGCACATAGCAACTAGATATCTGGGTTTTCTGTTTTTGACGGCAGCACTCACTGCTTCGGCGGCGCCCAAGGCGGGCGCGGCCCAGGAAATACAAGTCAGAGTGGATCATCCTCGCTACTATGATCGCGACCATCATGACTATCATGAGTGGAATGATCGCGAAGACCATTCCTATCGCATATACCTTGGCGAAAGGCACAGAGACTATCGCGAGTTCCATCACAATAACCGCCGCGAGCAGAATCGCTACTGGCAGTGGCGCCATAGCCATCCAGATCGCGACTAGTTTCTTCGTAAACGAGCCAACCAAGGTTCCTTCCTCCATGCACGGCAGCGTGGAGGAAGGTTTTGGTTTTTGAACATCCTTTGGCAGTGAGCCCTCCGAGTTCTGAAACCATAGCCCTTGCACTGCAGCGGAAAGGAATCAACATGTCATTCGCACTTTACGCGATTGGATTCGCGATTCTCACCATCGGCCTCATCTATGGCGCCTACCTGGTGCACCTGCCCAGCCACTGGATTGTTGTCGGTGCAATCGTACTCATCGGAGTTGGGATTCTTTCGGGGGTTAAAGCGACGCGCCAAAGAGATACAGCGGCATAACTGCCGTTGCAGATCGCCACCCCGGAAGCAGATCTCTGAGGGAACCAGAAGGCCGACACGTATCAAGAGACCTGAAACATTAGTACAAATGAAAAAGCCGGCTCGTGGGGAGCCGGCTTTTTGTCGTCTGCGCTGTTGTTGATTAGCGAGGCGTCGATGAGGCGCTGACTGGTAGTACCACCAGCGAAACGACCCTCGTGCCGATCACTTCACCCGAAACGACCAACTCGACGCGCCTGTTTTGCTGACGTCCGTCTGAAGTATCGTTGGAAGCGATGGGCCGCGTCTTGCCGAAACCTTGAGCTGTCGTAGAGGCTTCGGGCACACCTTGCTTGGTGAGGTACGTCCTGACGCTGTTGGCGCGATTCTCGGAAAGCGTCTGGTTGAACTCTTCCGTCCCTACGCTGTCCGTGTTGCCTTCCACAGCCAGCCTGAGCGCCGGATAAGCCAACACGATGCCCGATATTTTGGCCAACTTCTCGCGTGCCAGCGGCCGAAGCGAATATTGTCCGCTGTCGAACAGCACATCAGACATATTCACCACAAGACCGCGGGCCGTGTCGCGCGTTTCGAGAATCAGGTTGAACTGCTGCAGCAGCTTTGCGCGAAGCTCTTCGCGGTCGCGCACGGCATCCTTCGCTTGCAGATCGGATGAGGCGGCTGCGGCCCGATTGCGGTCGGAGTCAGCCTCGGCGGTGGCTTGAGCATTCCTGGCTTGCGCAGCCTGTTGATCGGAAGCGGCGGCTGCCGCTCGGTTGCGGTCGGAGTCAGCTTCGGCGTCGGCCTGAGCGCCCTTGGCTCGCCGCGAGGCTTCTTCTGCTTCGTGCTTTTTGCGGTCGGCATCGTCGCGGTCGCGAACGGCGTCGGCGGTGGCGGCGTTGGCGTTGGCTTCCCGGCCTGCTGACGCGTTGCGCTCGTAGTCGGCGCGATCGGATGCGATGCGCTTGGTTGCGATTTCGCGCGCGTCTTCTGCCGTTTGCACGGTTTCACGCGAGATGGAAATGAGTGTCTTCTTGCTCTCGTGCCTGCCGCTGGCCAGATCATCCGCTTCTTTCATCTGGCGCATCGCATTTTCGTAACTGGAAGTGGCATACCTCTCGGCTCCCGCCGACTTTGCGATGCGTACTGCGTTGCGCGCTTCAAAGAATTCCAGCGGCAACTTAGCGTTCAAGACCACCGGGTCGAAGGTATAGCCCGTCGGAATGTAGCCGCCACGGTCGATCAGTTCATACTTGGCGTCTATGGCTTCCGACGTGCCTTTGGTGTCTTGGCGGATGACGTTTTCCGCGACCACCACATTGCTCGGACGGCGCACTGCGTAATAAGGTTCCGCGGTCACAATCATCGCGAAAGCCTGGAGATCGGTGGTCACATCCAGCTTGCTGCGGTGGTTGTCTCCCACCAATACTTCGCCGAGATTCACCGAACGGCCCTCCGGCGAAATTGCCCAAAGGACGTACGTTAGATATTCGTTGCCGAATGCGGTCGGTCTGTCGAGGTCTGCAAATTCAACTTCAATTTCCAGCGCCCCGCGCTTGCTCTCCACTTTGGCCTCGCCCCTTGCGCTTGGCATGAGGTCAGTGCCTTGGAAATCAATTTTTGTCGCTCCGCTGCGGTGTCTGTAGTTAACTGCCCGCGCCGTGCGGCTGACGACGGTGACGCGGTATGTTGGTATGGGATCGCCCGGCTGTGCGGGCGACTGCCTCTGTGCTTGGCTGTAGGCGGAAGCACCGAGCGCGATTGCCAATCCTAGTGTGATTCTTGAAATCTTGTGCATGAGTCTCCTTCGAAAAACTGCGAGGCTCAAAGTGTGCATCGTCGAGCTTGTAGATACTGTCTATAAACGCACATGTTTGCGAATAAGTGGAGGGTGGGCACCTAATTCGTCGGCTCTTTTGCCGCCTGTGCGGGAGAGGTCGCGTTTATGCGGATTTATCCAGCAGGCATTCCTTTATTGGAATTTCGAAATCTTCAAACGTCTTCCCGTTCCGACCCACGCTTACCGCGGAAGAAGGGCGTGACTGATGATTCGCGAGTAGCGGAGAAAAAGTGGCGTCTGTGCCGGGATAACCGTCGAGTGAATGCCCTCGACGAATCGCGGAAAGGAAGAGGCAGCCAAAGGTGTTCTAGCTGATCGCGGGATGACCGCCATCGACCCGCTTGGCGAGCGCTTGTGCGCGCCGGAATCTTTCTGCTTCAACGGCCTCAGCCGCGCAGAGTTTCCGGTCCAGATGTGATTCAGAGCGCGGCGAACCTGAATGGAGGAGGCAACGCTCCCCGGCAGGTACACCACACGTGGGGCAAGGGACAGAGGATAGCTGTTTGGGCGTCAGGTCACTCATTCGCATCTCGACAGAATGCGATAAGAAATTGGGAAAAGCTATCCAATTTGGAACACTCACGGCAAAAACCGAAATGCGAGGCACTCCTTGCTTGCTGTGCGACTAAGGGGCCGACAGCCGCCTGTGGGAAAACTAAAAACTCGTGTGTAAAACCGACATGGAGGACACCCGGCCTCAAGATCGCTTGTCATTGGTACCAACTTACAGGTCGCGGCCTTCTGGTTCGCGCGCTGTGACCATTTTGTCGTAGGCTTCGCGGCGGGTGAGTCCGCGTTCTTTGGCCGCGAGTTTCAGCGCTTCTTTGCGGTCGAGTTTGGCTTGGTGGATCAGTTCTTCGACGCGCTCTGCGAGGCTTTGCATCGAGTTGGCCGGAGTGCGGGCGTCGGCGGGATCTTCCGCGCCAATGAGCAGTGTGATTTCACCCTTGGCTGGACGTTCCTGGAGCGAGGCGAAAAGCTCCGACAATTTGCCGCGGCGAAACTCTTCGTGGAGCTTGGTGACTTCGCGCGCAATACATGCCGTCCGGTTGCCGAGAACTTCGCGGGCGTCCGCGACGCATTCCGCGATGCGGTGAGGAGCTTCATAAAGAATAATGGTGCGGTCCTCGATGCGCAGACGTTCGAGGGCGCGGCGGCGTTCCCCCGTGCGCGCAGGGAGAAAACCGACAAAAAGAAATTCTTCGTTGGGCAAGCCGCTGGCAGCCAGCGAAGCCAAAAGCGCCGATGGTCCGGGAACGGGGACGACAGGAACGTGATGCCGCAAACAAAGCGTGACCAGGCGATGACCCGGGTCGGACACTAACGGCATGCCCGCGTCGCTGACGAGAGCAATTTTCGCGCCTTGTTCGAGAGAGATGAGCAGTTCCGGCGCGCGTGTCATCTCGTTGTGCTCGTGGTAGCTGATGAGCGGCTTGCGAATTTCGTAGTGGTTGAGGAGCTTCTGTGTATGGCGCGTATCTTCGCAGGCGATCTGGTCGACTTCGTTCAGGATGCGGAGCGCGCGCAGCGTCATGTCTTCCAAATTGCCGATGGGCGTCCCGACGAGGTACAAGCAGCCCAATGCAGCTTCGGTTTTGGTTTTAGCGGCTCCGCTCATGCTTGAGAGTCTAGCATGCGCTACGCAGACATTTTGTGACGCATGCTATACTTTTTCGTTTGGAGATAGAGCGGAGGGAGTTGCTGTGCCACTGTATGAATACAAGTGCCTGAAGTGCGGTCGGCACACGGACAAAATTGAATCCGTTGCTGGCCCGCACCTGAAGAAATGTCCGCACTGTGGCGGTAGAGTGGAGTCCGTGATCACCGCGCCGGCCATTCAATTTAAGGGCTCGGGCTGGTATGTGACGGACTACGCGGGCAAATCCACGGACGGAGGAAGCAAAGAGAGCAAGCCCGCTGGGGATGGGAAAGAGGGCGCTGGGAAGGACGCTGGCGCGAAAGATGGCGGAGCGAAGGAATCGAGCGGCAAGGATTCCCCGGCTAAGGACACGAGCTCCAAGGAAAGTTCCTCGAAAGAGAAGAAGCCCGCAAAGAAAAAATAAGTCCAGAGAGAAAACTCATGGCCAACGCAATCCATACCGCAGGCGCATCCCCACGGAGAGTGCGCAAGGCCGTGCTGCCCGCTGCCGGACTCGGTACTCGATTTTTGCCGGCCACCAAAGCTCAACCGAAAGAAATGCTGACCGTGGTGGACAAGCCGCAAATTCAGTATGTGGTGGAAGAGTGCGTGGCATCGGGCATCGAACACATCATCATCGTGACGGGGAAGGGAAAAAACTCGATCGAAGATCACTTTGATCATGCGCCGATGCTGGAACGCTTCCTGGAGGAAAGAGGGAAGAAGGACCAAGCGGCAATGGTTCGGCGCATCAGCGATATGGTCCAGGTGAGCTATACCAGGCAGAAGGAACCGCTTGGGCTGGGACACGCGGTGCTGGTCGCCGAGGATCTGGTCGGCGACGAGCCTTTCGCCGTTTTGCTGGGAGATGTGCTGATTCCCGGAGAGAATCCCGCAACGAAACAGCTGATTGATGTGTATGCCGCTACGGGTGTCGGCGCGATTGCCGTCGAGGAAGTGCCCAGGGAAAAAACTCATCTTTACGGAATCGTCGACGGAGAATCCGCCCCACAACCGCCCTTTGGCGCACGGCTGTTGAGGATTCGCGATCTGGTGGAAAAACCGAAACCAGAAAATGCGCCGTCAAACCTGGCGATCACCGGACGGTACGTTTTGCCGCCGGCGATTTTTGATTGCTTGAAGCGCACCAAACCAGGCGCGGGAAACGAAATTCAATTGACTGACGCTCTGCGAATCCTGGCCCAGGAAGACGGGCTGTGGGCCTACATCTACGAAGGCATTTCCTATGATGCCGGTGACAAGCTCGGATTTCTGAAAGCCACAGTGGAGATTGCGCTCAAGAACGAAGAGTTGGGCGCGCCCTTCCGCGAGTACCTGAAGAGCTTGAAACTTTAAGAGAAGTCTTGCGAACTGCGGATCACGAATGACACGAATACTGGGGATCGAATCGTCGTGCGACGAGACGGCCGCGGCGGTGGTGGCCGACGGGCGCGAAATTCTGTCCAGTGTGGTCGCCTCGCAGATCGATATTCACCGGAAATTTGGCGGCGTTGTGCCGGAACTGGCGTCCCGCGAACACCTGCGCAATATCGTGCCGGTTGTGCGGGAAGCGCTGGCGCAGGCGCGGATGAAACTGGAAGATGTGGATGCGATTGGAGTGACGCAAGGGCCGGGATTGGTGGGAGCGCTGCTGGTCGGGATCACCTATGGAAAAACTTTGGCCTCAGCGCTGGGAAAGCCTCTTGTGCCAGTCAATCATCTGGCAGGGCATGTCCACGCCGTTTTTCTAGAAGCGCATAAAGCCGGCCGAGTGGCGGAATTGCCGGCGGTTTGCCTGATTGTTTCGGGCGGCCACACGGTTTTGTATGAAGTGAAGGCTGGGGATTCGAACGGGCGGGGTTCGGCGGGACTTTTGCACTATCGAAAAATTGGGCAGACGCGTGATGATGCGGCGGGGGAGGCGTACGACAAGGTCGCGAAGCTTTTGGCCTTGGGATATCCGGGCGGGCCGATTCTTGATCGATTAGCAGCGGTTTCGAATGGCGCCCCCGCTCCCGTGAAATTCGGTCCGACGAAGACGCGTGGAAATCCGCTGGATTTCAGCTTCAGCGGGTTGAAGACCGCTGTGCTCTATCACGTCCGCGAGCACGCGGAATATGCACCGGAGATTCGAACGCGCGAAGAGGCTCTGCAACGGGGCGAGCGGAAATTCGAACAACTGTTGCCGCTTTGCTCACCGCAAATTCTGGCGCTGGTGCGGGAGTTTCAGAACGCAGTGGTGCGCGATTTGGTGGAGCGCACGATGATGGCCGCGGAAGAGCTGGCCGTCGGAAGCGTTCTGGTTTCGGGTGGAGTGGCTGCCAACAGTCAATTGCGCGCAACCTTTGAAGAACGCGCGAGGAGCAGCGGCACCGCGGTGTTTTTTCCAAGCCGGGCGCTTTCGACGGACAACGCCGCGATGATCGCGGCAGCGGCCTATGAGCGGTTCCGAGCTGGCTTGTTTGGCGATGCGTCTCTCAATGCCGACCCGAGTTTAGCGCTGGCTTGAAGAATTACACCGAGCGGGCTGAGTACGCAGAGTACGCAGAAAAGTGCCCGGCGTCGCGCTGAAATCTGAGGAGCACTCAAAACGCTTGATGGAGTTCCCAATCTTCAATTCTGGTTTGTTCCGGTGCACGCTATGAATCGCGATCTATTGTCCCGCGCGCTGTTCGTCGGGCCACTTGCTGCGGCCGGCTTCGTGCTTTTTCATGCGGGTGCGGCCGCAACGCGGAGCGGTCAGACCGACGCGGGATCATTCAAGGCGGGCGGGCTGCGGTCGTTTGAGATTGTTCGGCTAGAGACCGTCTCCGAAACGTCTTCTAACGCCAGCATCGGCGACCTGAACGGTGATGGTCATCTGGACATTGTTCTGGTTAAAGGACGCCATTGGCAAGTGACCAGCAAGATTTTCTTCGGCGATGGCAAGGGGCACTTCACGCCGGGACCGGGACTTCCGAGTAAAGCAACCAAGAGTTACTCGGGCACTTTAGCGGACATGACCAAGAGCGGCCACCTCGACATGGTGCTGAGCAATGATGCGCCGGACCCCAAGTTGGTGCTGCTCAACGATGGCAAAGCTAATTTCACCATCGGCGGCACTTACGGTGATCCGAAGTGGTCCACCAGAAACGCGGCCGTCGGCGATTTGAACGGCGATGGCTATCCGGATATTGCGGTGGCGAATCGGGAGATGGCGAGCGACGTCTGCTTGAATGACGGCAAACTCCACTTCGACTGCCGTCCACTGCCGGATTCGCCCAGCTCCGCGACGGTGGCCATCGCCGATATGAATGGAGACGGCGCAAACGATGTGATTTATGCTTGCCGTGATTCTTGTCAGAGCGTCGTATATTTCAACGACGGCAAGGGCAATTTCGTTAGCAAAGTCCCCTGGGGTCCCGCGAAGTCATCCACACGCGCGATGGCGATTGCCGACTTTGACGGTGACGGCCATCTGGACATCGCCGCTTGCCACGAACAGTTGGGCTGCTTTGTCTACCTCAACGACGGCAAAGGCAATTTTGGCACCGGTATCCAATTCCAGATACCGGCGGCATTGCCTTATTCCATGATCGCAACAGACCTCAATCGCGACGGCCGACCCGAGATCGTTGTCGGCTACGTGGAGGCGCCGGGCGTCGTCTACTTCAATGATGGGACGGGGAAGCATTATCAGCCGGTGCCTTTCGGCGACGGCAAGGGAGCCATCTACGGAATGGCCGCGGGGGATCTGGACGGCGACGGATGGCCGGATGTCGTGGTGGCGCGATCCGATGCGCCCTGCTTTGTGATGTTCAACCGCCAAGCAAAGTAATGAGCGACAGAGGGCCCGAAAGTGCGCGGGACACAGAAGCTCGGCGAGAAAGCCATGCTTTGATTGATGATTAGATTCCGCTGATAGCCGGAGGATCTGCTAAACAGAGTGTGGCAAAATTTTTGCGTATCTGTCCCCGTGGAAAGACTGTAACGAGCTGTGAGACGGCGATAACGCACGTCTCTAACAGGAGAGAGCATGAAACTGACCGTTGGGTGTGGCGTTGGCTTGGTTGTATGTGGTTTTGCCCTGCTTTTCGGGGCCGGACGTGCCAGGTCCCGCCCCGCAGAGGAGGCCATCGTTTCACAGACTTCAGAGGTCGATGGCGTCAAGTTGCATTACTTGTCGGCGGGGCATGGGCCGGCGGTGATCTTGCTGCACGGCTATACGCAGACCTCGAGAATGTGGACGCCGATCATTCCTCTTCTTGCCGAAAAATTTACGGTCATTGCGCCGGACATCCCCGGCATTGGAGACTCGGAGATTCCGAAGAACGGTTTGGACATGAAGACGGCGGCGATTCGCATTCACGCGCTAGCCAAGTCGTTGGGAGTGCAGAGAGCGCGAGTGGTTGGCCACGACATTGGCTTGATGGTGGCCTATGCTTACGCGGCCCAATTTCCTGCGGAAACGGAAAAGCTCGTGGTAATGGATGCGTTTCTGCCTGGTGTCGCCGGATGGGAGGATGTGTACAACAATCCAGGGATCTGGCACTTCCGTTTTAATGGGCCGACGCCGGAGGCGTTGGTGCGCGGACGGGAGCGGACTTATTTCGAACACTTCTGGAACAATTTTGCTGCCGACAAGAACCACTCGTTGCCGGAAGCCGATCGCGCCGCCTATGCGACTGCGTATGCGCGTCCCGGACGAATGCGCGCCGGTTGGGCCTATTTCGTCTCCTTCCAGCAGGCTGCAAAAGATTTCGCGGAGCTTTCCAAAACCAAGTTGACCATGCCGGTGCTCGCGATTGGCGGAGAGAAGGCCAACGGAACCTTATTGGGCGAGCAGATGAAAATTGTGGCTACAGATGCGCAGATGGTAGTGCTCAAAGACTGTGGACATTGGGTGATGGAAGAAAAGCCCAAGGAGACGATCGCGGCGTTGCAGAAGTTTCTATAGGAAGATGGCATTGAGTCTTGGCGCGGAATACAGGCTGAGAGTGCGTGCGGTATACTCTCGACCTCATGGGGACTTCTGCGAGCCACCGGGCGCGATTTCTAGTTGCCAGCGATCAAGCGCTGATCGTTTATTTCGATCCGCAGGCAGCTGAGAACGGGGCGAAAGCCCCGCCGCTACAAAATCAAATCACAATTGAGGGCCATGAACGAGTCCGTAGACTCTTGCGCTTGCTGGAGTTAGAGCCGATCACAGGCGTGCGGAATCTTCATCCGGCGTATTGTTCGTTGCTGATTAAGTTCGATGCTCTGAAGTTGCGGCACGAAGAGCTCGATGAAATCTTGCGCGGTTATATATTGCGGATGGAGAAAGTGGCCCTCCCGGAGTCTCGGCTAGTGGAAATACCCGTTTGTTATGGCGGGGAGTTTGGGCCGGATTTGCAGGATGTAGCTGACTCGCACGGTCTGACGGCGGAGCACGCGATCGAGCTGCATGCTTCGACGACCTATACAGTTTATTTTTTGGGATTCGCGCCGGGATTCGCCTATCTCGGGGAAGTCGCGGAAGAGTTGGTCACGCCGCGGTTGGCGACGCCGCGGAAAAGCGTACCGGCGGGAAGTGTGGGCATCGCGGGGAGCCAGACGGGCGTGTATCCCATCTCTACGCCGGGCGGATGGAGATTGCTCGGACGTACCCCCGTGGCGATGTTCCGGCCGGAGAGGGCGGAGATGAGTCTGTTGTCGATTGGCGATCGCGTGCGATTCTCGCCCATTTCACGAGAGCAATTTGCAGCTTTGGAGAACTCATGAGCCTGATTGAAGTGCGGGCTCCGGGACTGCTCACGACCGTCCAGGATTTGGGACGCGAAGGGTTTGGACCCATGGGCGTTTCGCCTTCTGGAGCGGCTGATCCTGTTGCGCTACGCATCGGAAACCGGTTAGTGGGGAACGCGGAAGGTGCGGCTGGCTTGGAGATGACGCTGCTCGGCGGAACGTTTGTGTTTCCGGAGCGCGCCGTGGTGGCGCTGACGGGAGCTAATTTTGGGGCGACGCTGGACAATGGAAGTATCGAGATGTGGAGTGCCCTGGAAGTTCAGCCGGGGCAGACTTTGCGAATGGGGCCGACGCGTGCCGGTGCGCGCTGTTATCTGTGCGTGAAGGGCGGCATCGATGTGAAATTGTTTTTGGGGAGTGCTTCCACTCATCTCTTGAGCGGGCTTGGTGGTTTCGAAGGCAGATCATTGCGGAAGGGAGACGTACTAAGGATTAGAGCGGCGAACGGAGGTTTTCGGACGTTTCGGAAGACAAAAGTGGCGGGGCGGGCGCTGGAGAAGCTGTCGCCGCGTGGAGTATTGCGCGTGACCGCAGGGCCGCAGAGCGATTGGTTTACCGAAGATGTCCAGAAAGTTTTTTATGGAAACACATTTCGGGTTGCGGAAGAGTCGAACCGCATGGGGCTGCGGTTGGAGGGCGCGGCGATTTCAACGCCATTTGGCGGCGAAATGATTTCCGAGGGAGTATCGCTGGGGGCGGTGCAGATTACCGCATCCGGGTTGCCGATTATTTTGTTTGTCGAACAGCAGACGACCGGTGGTTATCCCAAGATTGCCAATGTGATTTCCGCCGATTTGAGCAGCCTCGGTCAGCTCCGGCCGCGCGACGAAATCCGGTTCGAACGAGTGGAGCTGGATACGGCGCGGACGCTTCTATTGGAGCAGGAAAAATTGCTGGCCTCAAAGGAGTTGATAGTGGAATGACAAGCCTTCACCTGAGCATTGATTTGAATAGCGACATGGGCGAGATGCCCGAGGCGATCGCCGATGGCACACAGGAAGCGCTGATGCGCTCGATCACGTCGGCGAACGTGGCCTGCGGCGGGCACGCGGGCGATGAAGAAACGATGCGCGCGACAATTGAGCAGGCCCTGCGGTTCAAGGTCGCAATCGGAGCCCATCCGGGATATCCGGATCGCGAGAATTTCGGGCGGCTGGAGCTGAAGATGGCGCCGGATGCGGTTGCTAATTCCGTGTTCGAGCAGGTCGAAGCGCTTGGAAAAATTGCCGAAAGCTGCGGCGCGTCAGTGGTACATGTGAAGCCGCACGGAGCACTCTACAATCAGGCCGTTAAGAATCGGGAACTTGCTGCCGCAATAGCGCAGGGCGTTGCACTCTGGAGGCGCGACGTGGTCCTCGTGGGATTGGCCGGCTCGCCCATGCTGGACGTGTTTCGCAAAGCGGGATTTGCAGTGGCCGCGGAAGCGTTTGCCGACCGGCGGTATGAGCCGGACGGAACGCTGCGTTCGCGGAAATTTGAGGATGCGCTGATTCGCGAGCCGGCGGAAGCGGCGCGGCAGGCGTTGGGGATGGTCGAGCGAGGGGTCGTGACAGCGAGCGACGGCAGCGAGGTTAAGGTTGCGGCGCAAACAATCTGCATTCACGGAGATACGCCCGGGGCGGCCAAAATTGCCGAGGAAGTCGCACGGACGTTGCGGCAAGCGGGAATTGCGCTCAGTAGGCTGGTTGGGACTTAGAGGGCGGAGAAAAAGAAAAAGCGGGCAACCGAAGTTGCCCGCCGGAAATAAGAACGCGCCCAATGTGGGGCGCGTAGGCTACTCAAACTTTTCAGTCATTACAGGGAACTGGAGCTTGGCTTTGGCGAGAGACTTGACGACGATCGCTTCGGCGCTTTCCGCGGTGGTGTTGCGCGAGGTGGCCATTTCGCTAACGAGTAGATACTTCGCGCGTTCCAGCATTTTCTTTTCGCGGAAGGAGAGGGGCTTGCTGCGGCTGAGAGATACGAGACTCTTGAGGACGACGGCGACTTCGAGGAGGGAACCGGTGCGCATGCGCTCCGAGTTTTCCTTGAAGCGGTGTTTCCAGTCGTGATGCGAATTGAGCTTGCCCTTTTCGAGGAAGCCAAGGACTTTGATGGATTCCGTGGATCGAATTACGGAACGAAGGCCAACAGTTTCTGCGTTTGATTGCGGAACCATGACACGCAGGCCGCTGGAAACGATGCGAATCATGAAGTAACGTTCGGTTCTACCGTTCAAGACACCGTAACTAATCTGTTCTACAAGTCCGACGCCGTGGTTCGGGTAAACGACCTTATCACCGATTTTGTAGTCCATGGATTCAGATGCCCCCTGAGATACTTACAGATTCTAAGGGTATGTGCTGCAAGAGTCAAGATATATCCTGTGGAATCATGGAGTTAGCGAAAATTAAATACGAATTTGGCAGTCGAATTGCATGTGGCGGGTTTCCAGCGGGCGGGAAGTCCGAGGATTGCGCGATTCGGGAATAAGCCAACAAATTTGCGGGTTGAAACATGCGTTTCAGCCTTCGGTGAGCAATGTTCAAACGACAGGAGACTTCTGAAAGTCCCAACAGTGTGCGGTAGAATGCGCTCGTGATTCTACTGGCGCTGGATACCTGCGATTCGCGTGGAAGTGTGGCCGTTTTGCGGGATGACGAGGTTTTGAAGGCTATCCCGCATGAGGGGACGGCGGACTATTCGTCCTGGGTGCTGCCCAGCGCCGAGAATGCGCTAAGAGCGTCAGGGATGGGGCTACGAGATGTAGACGTCTTTGCAGTGGCTTCAGGCCCAGGATCGTTCACCGGAGTGCGGATGGGGTTGACGACGGTGAAAGCCTGGAGCGAAGCCTCCGGGAGAAAGATAGCAAGTGTATCGAGACTGGAAGCAGTGGCCGCGCAGGCGGCGGCTGGTGGCCAGTACGTGGCGGCATTTGTGGATGCGCACAGGGATCAGGTGTTCGGGGGATTGTATCGGAGACAAGCGACGGCGCTGAGTCTGGTGGAGGATGAGATGGTCGCGTCGCCGGCAGAATTCATGGATTGGGTCAAGGAACGGTCGATGAATGGGCGTGTGAGCTGGATTTCGATGGACCCGGAAAAAATGACGGCCGAGGAGAGATGGCGACAGCGCGCAGCGGAAGGTGAGAGTGTTGAAGTTAGCTCGAGCCTGCTTGCCCCCATGATCGGAAGAATCGGACGCCAGCGCGCTCTGGATGGGCGCCTGACGGATGCGCTAGGACTGGACGCGGAATACATTAGACGGCCGGATGCGGAAGTATTTTGGAAGGGCAGGACGGCCCGTGGGAATTGAAAGTACGCGGAAGCCACGCGTTGCGAGCGTTCGGAGATTTCGCGCGGCCGACGCGGTTGCGGTGATGGCGATTGTGGCTGAGTCTCCGGAGGCAGCGATTTGGTCGAAAGACAGCTATCTGAAATTGGGCGAAGAGACCGGATCGTTAACGCTCGTCTCCGAGACGGACGGGGCGATAAGCGGATTCCTGGTTGTGAGAATGGTTGGAGACCAAGCCGAGGTATTGAACCTGGCTGTAGCCGCAAACTACAGGCGCAAGGGGGAGGGAACGGCCATGCTGGCTGCGGCGCTGGAAGAGTTTGGCTTAAGAGGCGTGAGGAGTGTGTATCTCGAAGTACGTGAATCAAATACCGGGGCCATCGAGTTCTACGAAAAACTAGGGTTTACCAGGACGGGTCGGAGAAAGGGATATTACCGGGCGCCGGACGAGGCTGCCGTGACCATGGAGAGAAAACTCACAGGCTAGGACCAATTTACTAAAGGTTGGCTCTTGACGCCGCCAGCCAGAGTGCTATCGTTCGTTCATGTAGTGTTCACAATTCAATCCGCGCAGTCGTGAGGAGGACGCATGGCAACAGCACAGCGGGCACCTCGGGATATACTCCTCGATACAGACGCCGAGTATCAGCGTCTGGCCGAGCAGCACTCGAAATACGAAGCAGAACTTCACCGAATCTCCACCGCTACCTACCTCAGTTCGGAAGACCTCCTGGAAGAAATCAAGCTAAAGAAGATGAAGCTTCACTGTAAAGACGAGATGGAGCGGATTGCCCTGCGTATCCAACGTGCGCGGGCGCAGTACACGCAATAAGCCCGCGATTCCGAAAATTCTGTCATAGAATGGCCAAACTTGTCCGCTCGAGTACAGCGCGGGCGAGGCTGATGAGGTATATTCTCTGAGGTATGGTCAAAGAGGGCTACTACTTTGGATTGCCGCTCCTGCTGCTGGCCGGCGCGGCCTACTTGATGCAATGGACAGTTGTGGCCGTTGTGTTGGTGTGCCTGGCGCTTTTTGTCTTTTCCTTTTTCCGTGATCCAGAGCGCGTGATTCCATCCGACCCCGGGGCAATCGTGTCGCCGGGAGACGGGCGGGTTGTGGTCGTAACCGATGAGGAAGATTTCGGGCGGCCTGGAAAACGTATTAGCATTTTTCTGGCAGTATGGAACGTGCACGTCAATCGGGCCCCCGCGGCCGGTGTAATCACCAAGCTGGAATACCGGCCGGGCAAATTTCTGGCGGCCATGCGCGAGCGGGCTTCCACGGAAAATGAGCAGAATGTGTTCACGCTCTCGACGGATGCCGGAGAAATGGTGTTCAAGCAGATCGCGGGATTGATTGCCCGGCGCGTGGTGAGTTGGAAGAAACAAGGAGAACGAGTGGCGCGGGGCGAGAGAATCGGCTTGGTGAGATTTGGTTCACGGGTGGATGTGTGGGTGCCGAAGGATGCTGAGATTCTGGTGAAATTGGGCGATAACGTAAAAGGTGGCGCCAGCGTTCTGGCGTCGTGGCCCAAGAAAACGGGTGATAGGCCCGCGCAAGAGCGGCAAAATGCAGAGGCAGACGTGAACGCGCCGGTGGAAAGTAGACAGCCTTAACTATGGCAGACATCGAACAACACGAGATCCCATTTAAGGAGAGGCGCCTGCGAAATCCCCGTCTGCGGCGAGGAATTTTTCTGTTGCCGAGCCTGTTCACGGCCGCAAATCTTTTTTGTGGTTACTACGCGGTGGTGGCCTCTCTGATGGGGACCTGGAACGATTTCGACCACGCGGCGATAGCGATCGGCCTTGCCGTGGTGTTCGATTCCTTGGATGGACGCGTAGCGCGCATGACGGGTACAAGCACCGAGTTTGGCGTGCAGTTCGACTCCTTGGCGGATGTGGTAAGTTTCGGCGTGGCACCGGCAGTGATGGCTTACGCGTGGGGCGTGCGGAGTTTGCCCATGCACGAGGGAGGGCCGGGACAGCTCGTTGGTGATCTCGCCTGGGGCAGCTGCCTTCTGTTTCTGATTTGTTGCGCATGGAGGCTGGCCCGGTTTAACGTGCAGGGCATGGCGCCGGGCGGATCGAAGTACTTTGTGGGCATGCCCACGCCGGCTGCCGCGGGCGTGGTCGCTGCAATGGTGCATGGTTTCAAAGAGCCATTGCACGACTGGCGCTGGTCCGTCGCATGGTTGCTGCTGGTCGGAGCGTTGGGCGGACTCATGACCAGCACGATTCGATACAACAGCTTCAAGGAAATTCCCTGGACTCGCAAGCAGCCATCCTTGGCAATCGTTTTGTTGTTCTTGCTTCTGTGGCTGGTCTGGAAATTCTCTGAACCCCTCCTGGTCGTTCTTTCGTGCTCCTATGCAGCCTCGCATGTGGCATTGCATCTGGTGAGAATGGCACGTCACCGTATGGCCCCACGGACCGTGTGATTCATGCCATCGCTTGAACGGGGCTCGAACCGAATCGTGATTGCTGGTGCTTCGTCGCTGCTGGGAGCGGAAGTGCGTTCGTTGCTGGAAGAGAGCCGCTTCGCTGGCGCGGAGCTTCGCCTGGTGGATGAACAGATTGCCGCCGGCACGCTGACCGAGGCTGGCGGAGAGCCTGCAGTGATTCAAACCGTGGAAGAAGGAAGTTTTGAGAAGGCTCGTATCATTTTCTTCGCTGGTTCGTCCGACTTTACGCTCGCAAATTTCGAGATGGCTAGCCGCAGCGGCGCGGTCATCATCGATCTGTCCGGCCATTCCATCTCTTTCGCAAATACTTTCGTTTGGTATCCAGGGGTGGAGAAACTTCGCGGTCAAGCTTTTCCTGAGAAACCGCACCTTGCGGCAGTCCCTTCCGCTGCGGCAGAGGCGATCGTTCGCCTCTCTCTTGCGTTGCGCGAGCTTAGCGTTAAATACATCGTCGTTACCGTATTGCAGCCCGTGTCGGCCGCGGGTAAGGGCGGCATCGAGGAACTTGAGACCCAGACCAAGCAGCTGTTGTCATTTCAAACTCCAGGCAAGGAGCTTTTTGACGCGCAAGTAGCTTTCAACTCACTCGATCGATTTGGGCCTCAGAGCCGATTTGATTTGAACCAGGCCCGGTCAACCCTTCGGAATGAGATAAGCGCCTGCCTTCGGAATGAACGCGTGCTTCCCGCGGTGCAATTGGTCCATGTGCCAGTCTTTTATGGCGTGACATTCGCGGCGTGCGCCAAACTTGATGAAGGTGTGGATAAAGAGGGAATTTCCGGCGCATGTCAGCGCGCCGGGTTCGCGATACTGGACGAACGGGGAATTGGACCTAACAATATCAGCGCGGCCGGCGAAACGGTTATCCAACTGTCGAAACCGGAAGCAGATCAGTTGCAGCCCGGCAATTGGTGGTTTTGGGGAGCGGCGGATAACATTCGATTGCCGGCATGGAATGCGGTGAAGCTGGCGGAGAAGTTGGTGCCATGAGTTGGCGGATTGTGTGTGCGTTAACATTTGCAGCGATGTGCAGCGCCGGCTGCGGGTATCACGTCGCGGGACATAGTTCGGCGTTGCCGAAAAGCATTCACGTAATCGCTGTTCCGGCGCTGGAGAACAAGACGACGAGCTACCGGCTGGAACAAAAGCTGACGGCGGCGACGGTGCACGAGTTTCTGGCAAAGACTACCTACAAGGTGGTGTCGAATCCGGAAGCCGGGGACGCGGTGCTGAGAGGCAAGGTCGTCAGTTTGGAGGCCGTGCCTCTGCTGTTCGATACGACGACGGGACGCGCAACGACAATGCTCGTGACCGTGAAATGCGAAGTGACGTTCACGGAGAGCGCGACACAGAAAGTTCTCTATCACTCGGACAATTTTATTTTTCGCAACCAGTATGAAATTTCGACGGACCTAAAAAGTTTTTTCGAGGAGCAAGACCCGGCGCTGGACCGGGTGGCGCAGGATTTTGCGGCGCGTCTGGTGGCCGCGGTCACAGAGAATTATTAGAGGTATCGGGAGCACGAGCGATGCCGAAGGTTTCCACGGAAGAGTTGCTCGCACTATTGGGACGCGGAAAACCCGTTCCGGCATTGCTGCTGTACGGCGAAGAGCCGTACCTCCGGGACGAATGCCGCAAGCAGTTGATCGAGAAGTTTGTGCCGGAGGCGGCGCGGACCTGGGCGGTATCGCGGTACTCCGCGGGCCGCGGAGAAACGCAGGCGGCGCTGGATCAGGCTCAAACGATGGCGATGCTTTCCCCGCAGCAAGTAGTTTTCCTCGAAGACGCGGAAGCGATGGAGAAGCTCGGCGAGAAAACCCGCGATGAGGCCGTGGCGCAGCTCGAAGCGTACCTCAAAAATCCCGCGCCATTCACGGTGCTGGTGGTGGAAGCGACGAAGCTGGACCAACGGATGAAATGGGGGAAGCTGCTGTCCGAAAAAACGCTGGTGGTGCAATGCGGGCTTGGTGAGGAGACAGGAGAGCGGCAGAATGCCGCGGTTGCATTTGCGCGGGCGATCGCGAAGGACGAGGGTGTTGAGTTTGAGAAAGGAGCAGCTGAGGATCTGGCAGAGTTGGTAGCTGCGGACTTGATGCGGCTGAAAACAGAGATCGAAAAGCTGTCTACGTTTGCGGGTGAGAAAAAATTCATTAGCAGAGATGATGTCACCTCCCTGGTGATCTCCGAAAAGACGACGACGGTATGGGAGTTGGCTGACTTGCTGGCAGCGAGGAACTCCGCGAAGGCGTTGGAATTCCTCGACCGGTTGCTGCGGGACGGCGAGGAGCCGTTGCCTATGGTCGGGGCGATCGCGTGGATGTACCGCAAACTCATTGAAGCCAGCGAACTGAAAGGCGTATCGAACGGGTACCAGGCAGCGCGAACGCTGGGGATGAACCCGGAGAAAGCGGAACTTGCGCTGCAAGCATCGCGCAAAATTCCCAAGGCGCAATTGCTCGCCGGGTTGCGAGCGCTGCAGAAAGCGGATGACCGCCTCAAGGGTGGGGCAGATGATGAGCGGGCAGTCATGGAATTCCTGGTCACAGAATTAACGACAAAGGGAAGAATCGCGCGGTCGGCAGTCCGATAGTTGGAATTTATAAGCTGTAATTGCTTTAGCTTGAAATCAAAAGGGGCGGCCGAATAACGGGCCGCCCCTTGATGTTTCGTATCGTGACTAGAGTTCAGTGGCCGTCGCCGTGGTGATCGAAATCGAAGAGATCGAATAGATCGCCGAGGGCGGGGCTGTTCTTCGGCACGTAGGCGTTGTCGTCATCGGACTTCGGATTCGGGAAGTTGTCGCGGCTGCGGGCCGTTAGTGGTTTCAAATCCCAATTTCGTTCGATGAACTTCAGGATCGAAACGTGATCGGTGTAGGTGTGGCTGATATGGCCGCCACGGGTGAAAGGTGAGACGGCGATGAGCGGAATGCGCGGGCCGTCGCCAAAGAAGTCGAGCGGTTGAGTGTAGCCAGAATCGTAGTAGCCTCCGCCTTCGTCCATGGTGATGAACAAAACGGTGGATGCAAAGAGTTCCTTGTTGGCGGTGAGGTGGTCCACGATCTTCTTGGCCATAGCTTCAAACAGGTCAAACTTTGAAGAAGCTGGATGGCCGTCGAGTAAGCCGTCTGGCTTCACGAAGGAGACGGCAGGCAAAGAGCCGTCGTCAACGGCGGCGAAGAAGTCCGTGGCGTCCTTAATGTGAGCAGCCCGCTGCGCCGGGTCACCCATGATTGCGTTGGTGTAAGACTCAAAGTTGCAAATGTTGCAGTAGGCTCTGCCAATCTGCACGGTCGGATCCGGGTTATTGGGATTGTGCTGAAACGCCACGGCGGCGTTGTACGCTCCACCGTAGTAGGCCCAAGAGATGCCCTTTTCGTTTAGCGCCTCGCCGATGGTTCGGACGTTGCTAGGCGGGATGGAACCGCCGCCCGCAATACCTTTGGTGTCCACGGTGCCGTCAGGCAAGAAGCCCGGGCTGTCGTTATTGACCATGTAGAAGTGGCCAGGCTTGCATTTGGAGGCGGGATCGTAAGGTAGGGACTCCAGATAATCCAAAATGGGTTTAATCCCCGGCTTCGTGGGATCGCCGCACTCGGTGAAATTGCCGTCGAAATTGATGTCCACTGTGTACTGGTTGTTTGATCCAGGCAGCGGGTCAGGGTTCGCGATGTGCGATGGGGGAGTTGTGGGGTTGCCTTTGCCGTCGGACCAGAAAATGGCGTCGCCCGAGCCGAGCATTACGTGGTTAGCGCCGGTACCACCCAAAACCGATTGGTGGAAATTGTCGCTCATGGAGTATTCATCGGCGAGCTGCTTCAGGACCGGCACGTCTCCGGCCTGCATGTTATAGAAGGCCATGGAATTGCCGCCGCCGTTGTCATCGACTTGGTTGGCGGCGGGAAAGCTGTTGGGGTCAGGCTCGCTGGTATAGCTGGTGATGACGAAGGGATACAGGTCGTTCAGGCAACCCGAGGGGTTCTGCCTGGTGGCGTTGCGGATATTGCAATCCGATTGCTGCCACATCTCGAACAGCCGGTGCGTGGTGTCTCCCGTGTAAGAATCGTAGGGGAGATTTGCACCCTTAAGCGGGAACGGCCCGTTCGGCAGATTATTAAAATTTTGTATTCGCGAATCAAAGTCAGGAAGCTCCGCAGTTTGTGCGGCCCCGGACGCTCCAGTGGTCAGCAAGTTAAGATCGCCGAGTTCCAACGATGGCTCAATTTCTGCCAATAGGGTTAGCGGCGTGGCAGCGGGAAAAGGAGGTGGCTCGCCCGTGGCGGGGCTGGGCGAAAAATTCAGGGTCGGTTCTGGCAGCGTGGTATAGGGCGCCTTGTCGCCGTTATCCAGACTGATGTAAAACTTTGACTCGAATGGAGGGACTGCCTGAAATTGCTGGGCCTTCTTGAAATGTGCGCCTGGAGTGCCATCGGCCTTGATAATCCCCTCGGATAGCAAGTTCTTGACAGATTCGCCGTGCTTTGGGACGTACGTCGCGAAGAGATGGTCAAAGGTGCGGTTCTCGCCGATGAGGACGATGACGTGCTTAATAGGGCTGTCTGTGCGTACCCCGTCGTGATCATGATCGTGTGCCTGGAGCGAGCCGGCTAGCGGTCCCCCCAAGCTGAACTGGAACACGGTTACGGCAACCACTGCTGCTCGAAGTCCATAAAAGCACTTCGAGACGGTCTTCCTTAAAAACATATGTTCTCCTCTCTTTTACAAACTAAGTAAGAGCCAAACTGGGCTTGGCGAGAGTGAACTGAGGGCGTTACAACAAGGTTGCGTTCGCGTGAGAGATGAGTGAAATGAAAAAGAATCCCGAGCACAGCCGCAACCAGGGTAGGCACGAATGATAAAGGGCAGGCCGAGGCCTGCCCCTACAAAAACAAGCTAACGAATTAAATTGGTGCGCCGAAAAGCTACTTCGCGGCCTTGGCTTTGACCCCGTTGAAGGCGAGGCTGAGGCGCGATTTGTAACGGTTGCCGGTGTTTTCGTGCAGCACGCCCTTGGTAATGGCCTGGTCGATCGCGGACATCGTGGGATGGAGAAGATTGCCCGCGGCTGTGGCGTCTCCGGCGGTTAGCGCGGTGCGCATACGGCGCATCAAGGTGCGGAACCGGGTGCGGTTGGCGCGATTGACCTCGGCGCGTTGATGAGATTGCGCAGCGCGCTTTAGAACGGACTTTTTCTTCTTCTTGATCTTGGTAGCTTGTCCCTGCGCCATCTATTGCTCCTCTTAGGTATCACTCAAACTTCTAACGTTAAACGAGGCACGAGGCTTTGTCAAACGAGCGGGAAAGCTCCTGGCTGGTGAATGGTGACTCTGGACTAGTGCGACAGGGAAGCGTGGTAGCGTTGGTAGCCTGGGACGAATGCTGCCGGCGACGCAGAGCGTGGTCTCTGACGGGACACAAAGACCGCGCTCTTGCCGGGCGACGGAGAAGTCTCTCGCTCCAGCTGGTCAGTCTGGATGAAATCCTTCGTCGGATTTCTGGTTAACCGTAACAGCCCCCTCCCCCGGGGGTTTTCTCTAAGTGTTGCATCTACACGGTTTAGCTTTTTCCTTAAGTTATTTGGAATCAACACTTACGAGAGTTTTTGCAGATGTTGATTCTAAATGAGTTAGCTGTAAGGGAAATGTGGCGCGTCTTTGACGGCTGCGGCCACGGCATTGGCGCCATCGGCAAAGGTGAAAGTGCACGAAAACACCCAGTCCCTTCGACGTGTGACCGCAGAGCGGTCAACATGAGGCAGAGCGCATGGAAGTCTCCAGAAAGATAATGTTTAGGATTTTTGGGGAGTCTCGCGGAGGCGAGGCGCACTGCTGAACGAAGACAGTTTAACAAAATGATGAAAACAGTGCCAGTCATATTTCCGGGCTGAATTAGTCCACGGTTTTTGCACGGATCAGGAACAACGCGGTCAGCTGGCGGATGTACGAAATAACTTCCGGGTCGCCGACCACCGGGAAGTTGGCCTGACCACTCAATACAAGCGCGTTTGTCGGGAGCAATCTGCCAGCCCGGAGGCATTACTTCCGGTTTGCCCGTTATTCAGGAGTAGCAGACTGTCAGCGCGACTTGCGCTTTCTTCTCTCTGCTGGCCGTCGATCGGCCCACTTTAGGATGGCGTCCAGCGTAGGACAAAGGGATTGACCCCATGATGTCAGACGGTACTCAACCTTCGGCGGCACTTGGGCATAGGCCGTCCGCACAACGATTCCGTCCGCTGCCAAGCTGCGAAGTTGCTGCCCCAGCATTTTCTGAGTGATGTTGGGTATCGCCCGCTCCAGATCGGAAAAGCGCATTACCTTGCCTCCGAATAGATGGAACAGAATCACCAGCTTCCATCTTCCTTCCAAGAGACGGAGCGCGGCTTCTACGTCTGCGGCGGCGGATGTGGGCGTGTAGCGTTTCGGCATACACATTTCTCCTAACGCACTTTTTCGTGCGTACTTCCTATTTCGCCAGTATGCTGCGAAACTTCTGGCTGTGCAATTGGATGGAGGAGAATGCGATCATGGCGATGACATACCCTTTCCCAGTTTCAGGAGATGAATTTAAGGGCAAGCGGGTTCTGGTAACCGGCGGCACAAAGGGCATGGGACAAGCGATGGTGCGCCGGTTTACTCTGAGCGGCGCTTCCGTCGCAACGACTGCACGCTCGCCGCTGCCGGAAGGGCAGGCAGTTGCTCTATTCGTGCAGACGGATATCGGTACGGCTGCAGGCGTGCAAGAAGTAATCAGCCGCATTCAGCAGGAGTGGGGCAGGCTCGACATCTTAGTCAACAATGTCGGAGGGTCAGATGCTCCGAACGGCGGATATAAGGTCCTCTCTGACGACGACTGGCAGAAGGCGCTCAACGTCAACTTGCTGGCATCCGTTCGTCTCGACCGAGCATTCCTGCCCGGTATGATCGAACGCAAATCAGGTGTCATTCTTCACATCTCGTCCATCCAGCACCGTCTACCGCTCTATGACGCGACACTTGCTTATGCTGCGGCGAAAGGTGCTCTCAATACCTACAATAAGGGCCTTGCAAACGAAGTTGGCCCGAAGGGCGTCCGCGTCAACATGATCTCGCCTGGATTCATCGAGACTTCGGGCGCACACGGCATGATTGTGCAACTCAGCCAGAGCAACGGTATCAGCGAGGACGCTGCTCGACAGAAAATCATGAATATGATCGGAGGGATTCCCATCGGCCGACCCGGCCAGCCGGAGGAAGTCGCCGAACTGGTGGCATTCCTAGCATCCGATCGTGCAGCTTCGATTCATGGTGCAGACTACATCATTGATGGCGGCACGATGCCTACCGTCTGATCGAGAATAGTGGGCGGATTGCCGGCGATTCGGAAATAATCCAGTTGGGCATCCTGGCTCAAAGAGAAGATTCGACAGTTCGACTTGGTCGTTCGACCATGGACTGATGCTCTCGACCATTCCATCTGGCATCAAGTCCGTCCTCCAATGGTCCGTCGGCATTGTAAAGCGGTGCGAGATAGATCCCATGCCGTGCGGCAATTGTCTCCATCTCGTCGACCCGCTCAGGAGTGATGAACCCTCTTCCCTGAGAAAAAGGCTCGAACCGGTGTTCCAAAGCCAGAGCCATGCCTTCGAGTAGACAGCCATGAACCACATCGGGGAACGGATGCCGATTCAGAACTCCATGAAAATCCGGCGTGAACTTCATTCCGCCAGTGATTTGCCCCAGACCTCCGAAAAAGATTTTGGCGTCAAGCATCTCCGCCGTTGGAGACAAGTTCTTCGGGTAGCCCGCATCGCAAACAATTGCGTGGGGCGCGATCCGCCCCAACAGAAGCGACGGGGACGCCAGACTCGCGGCGCAGATCACGACGTCGGCCTCTCTTGAGAATTGCTGGAGATCCGTCGCGATCTCAACCTGAACTCCATCGCCTTGCAACTCCGCAGCGAGCCTGCGAAGTCGCTCCACTTTGCGTGCGCTGAGCAGCACGCGCCTTACGAGTGGCGCCAAACAGCGGGCGCAGCCGGAACCCACATCTCCTGTTGCTCCCACGATGAGCAGCGTTGACCTTGAGAGGTTCCGGCCCTCCAGCGCGCACATCTTCTGGATACCCTGAACGATAAAAGCAACTGTCAACGTATTGCCCGTCGTGAAGACCGTCTCGTTTCTTTCGGGAAGCTGATCTAAATTGCCCTCGATCAGAATGGAGCTGAATCCCCCCAGACTTACGATCTTCGCTCCTGCCTTGATCGCGCAGGCGGCCGCCCCTCGAACGCGGGGGATGTTCTCGTGTACGTAGGCCGCTTCAAGACGGTCGGGAGGAATGAAAGAGTCGATGTAGAGGCCACGCGCCTTCGTGCCCCCGCTCTTCGTACCGACGATCGATCCGATTTCAACATGACAGACGGTTCTAGGCGGAATCCATGGAAGGATGTCCTTGATCTCGTCGTCCGGCAGAGGCGTACACTCGGGTCCCCGCAGGACAGCGAGGATGTCCGCAGCCGCCCTCCAACTCTCCTGATGCCCGATCAGAGCGAAATCGACGTCGGTCGTCCGTCCTGGGCTAGCTAGACTGGCAATTGAGCGACCCATGTAAGTGTTACCTCGCCAGGTATTCCCAGCATGTCGAGCGTCTTCAGATACTGTTGCAGCGACGCTCCGCGAAGCTCGGCTGCCGACAAGCTGACCTCGAACAGAGATGGCTTCACACAACTGGCGTGGCATACTTCGCAATGTCCATCCTTGCATTCCTTGGCCAGCATCTGCGCGAGGGTGGTCATCACATCCAGATGCAGCCGGTAGACCTTGTCGTCGAAGCGCTGCGCATCTCGGGCTCGCTCCGCTCTGAGAATCGACATTGCGTGATCGACGTGCTCTCCTTCCTCGGCTGCGATGCGGGCAAAGGTCTCGCCTAGACTCCCCGGTCCCACCTTCCCGACGCGGGAATAGCTTGCGACGGCGAAGGATTCCAGCATGATTTCCTGGACGATCAGGCAGCCGATAAAGTCCCGCTCGGTGATGCAGCGCAGGAAGGCGCCACGGAGCCGCTTCCAATGTTTTGCGTCGACGTTATTGGTGACGTCCACTCCAATCTTGCGGCCCTCGGCAGCGAACGCAGCGGCATGGCCCCGTTCACACTCCGAATGCTCCAAGGCATCGGCTACTTCTGCGGGATTGTCACAGATCTCCGATAAGGAGGTGTAGTTCATCGCGGCGAGGAGTTCCCCGGTCATTGCCTGTGCCAGGATGTCCTGCCATATCGGGGCACTCGGCGAGAGAGAAGTACATTCCATCGGTGAGCAGTTAACATCAATAAGTGGTTCCATGTTTTCTCCTTAACAGAAAATTAAACTTTACGGCTGAGTTCCCACGCGGGATTGGCCCCATTGCGGGTTCCACAGTCCGCGCGCCGAGAGGATGAAGGTGAAGCCCCCGAGCGCGCCGAGCGCCCAGAGTGTCCAGACGAAGAAGAAGCCGCCGGTGGACTTGGCGATCTCGCCGTAATGTGCCCCCCTCATGTGGATGACGGGCATGCCTGCCGCGAACAACCCGACGAGCAGCATGATGACGTACCCCGATCGCCGTTCGGCGAGCACCAGCGTCCCGTACAGCAACACCACGAGAACGGCCAACGCAATGTTTGAGGGCTGGGCCTTCGATATCCCACGGACGATGTCGTCCGTAACGTGAAGCGTCAGCAAGAGGATCGAGAGCAGGGACGCGATGGTTAAAATGCTGTTGTGTTTCATCGGATATTCTCCTTGTTCGATTTGTGCGCGCCTCTCCGTGAGGCACATGTTCGGTTCACAGTGCTGCGCTGGCCTGCTCCTTCCATCGTTGTTCGTTCACGCCCTTCACCATGAGCCACAGGCAAAGTGACAATTCTCCGATTAAGGCAAGCACCAGAATGAGGGAGATCGTCCCTGCGTATGCGGGGGCGAGGATGAGCGTGAAGCTATTCGCCAGATAGCTCAGTCCGGCAATCGCCATCAAAACACCAAGAGTCCTTGGGAAATAAACCGACCTGAAAAGCAAATACCCATACACCAGACATGCAAAGCCAAAAAATACGAGGTCAATGCCAAAGCCGTAGTCATGCAACTTGAGTGAAACTTTCACTAGAGCGTGTAGCTGATGTGGTTCAAATGCCTTGAGGTAATCTGCGTTCCCCGAAAGGAACAATGCCGCAAAAAGGCATAGCTTGCTGACGGCTTCGATAGGGAATTCAACGATGTTGAAAAACACCGCAAGCAGAGCAAGGTTTTTGTTCACCGGCCTGAGCAGTACGTACAAGATCAGCGTTAGCGGGACAGCACACACAAGCAAGATCAGGTCAGCGGCAATTTGGACGCGCCATAGCGACTCAGAGGCCATAATCTTATTGGCTGTGGCTGTAACGTCTCCTGACACAACGAGTTTGTCTCTGACGAAAAACTCACCGCAGAAACCGATGACTATGATAATCAGATACAGCACGCCACCGATTCGTGCGTAAACTTGCGGTGAAGTTTCTCTGACCCGTTCCTCCATTGCATCTGTACTCATAGTCGTTTCTCCCTACACGCGAAATGGGATCTATTCCCGAGTGAATCAAATTGGTTCGCGGTACCTCCGCAGCCGCACCGCTGCGGCGAGGAATATCGCGGCGACTGCCAGCCCTACCCACAGACCCGGCGTACTGAAAAATTGCACCGGAGTAAGCGCTGACATTATTTCCATCATGTTTCCGCTCCGCGCTGGGGTGGAAGGCTCCGGCCCGGTCAAGCGGTACTGCAGCATGCCGAGGAAATGCGAAGTTCTAAACGCAATCTTCTCGACTCCCCAGATCACGAACGGAGGCAAGAACGCCCATATAAAGGGCGCGCGCGGCGCCCAAGCTGAAACCAGCAGCAACCAGCCATAGATGGGCGCATACCAGAGGCCATGAACGGTCAGAATGTGGTAGAGAAGCATTAGTGACATGTGGAAGAACGACATCCGTGCCCCGAGCGTCCCGACACTCTGGCCGCTGCCCAATAGGACTGCGCTGCTCAGCAGCAGCATGACGAACTGCGTGACAACGGTGATGGCGAAACTGAGCAGCGGCAGAATGATCAGGGGAATGGCGAGCTTGGAGAGCACGGTGGTGAGGTCGGAAACCGGCAGCGACTTCCAGAACAGGATGCTGCGATCGCGGCGCTCTCCGTACAACGCGTCGAGTGAGTAGAAAATCCCAACGATAAAAGCCGTGCCCATGATAAGAGCAGCCGCGAATTCGTACGGTATGTCGAGCGGCTCGTGCCGATGCCGCGGGCTGATCGTCAACGCAATCAAGAAGGCGAGCAGAACGACGCCGGCGGCGGCCAGCGGGGCGATATAGATCGAACGGTGCTCCCACAATTCGCGCCGCACCGACCAGTACATGCGCCGGCTGGCGGTGATGACCGCAGGCGCGGTTGCTTGTGATTCGAGTGGAGACCCGGGCGCGGCGTTTGATGGAGTACTCATCGAGTCCCTCCTTGGGCCGCGCCGCTTTGATTGCTGAGCACGGCAACAAACAAGTCGGCGATGCTCGGCGCTCGCACCTCGCCAAGCGCGGCGAGTTGCTGGCGTTCGACACGATCGAACAGCAGGATGCTTCGCCCGAACACTTGGCGTTCGTGAATCGGCTTCAGCGCCCGTGCCGCGGCGATCTGCTCGGGATTCACCATCACTTCCAAATAACGCGACTCGAATTCTTCCATGCTGCAATCGAATACGATGCGGCCGCGGTTAATGAACATGACATCGGTCAGGACGTCTTGAATCTCTTCCACTTGATGGGTGGTCACCACGATGGTGCGGCTTCGATCGAAGTAGTCATTCAGCAGCGAATCGTAGAACTGCTTGCGGTACAGAATATCCAGGCCAAGCGTGGGCTCGTCCAGCACCAGCAATCTCGCGTCAATGGCCATGACCAGGGCGAGGTGCAGTTGCGCCACCATGCCCTTTGATAATTCCCGGACCTTGCTGGCACGCCCAATGGTGGTCTTCGCAAGAAAGCCTTCCGCCTTCGCGCGGTCGAATCGCGGATGCACGCCGGCGAAGTAGTCGAGAGCCTGCCAAACCCTCATCCAGCGCGGCAGCACGGCCACATCGGCAATGAAGCACGCATCGCGCATCAGCTTTTCGCGCTCCGTCCAGGGGTCTCGTCCGAGCACCCTCAGCTGACCTTCATATGAGGTGAGGCCTAAAATCGCATTGAGCGCTGTGGTCTTGCCCGCCCCGTTAGGCCCAATTAGTCCGAGGATGCGGCCCTCTTCGACACGCAAATCGATACCGTCAACCGCGACCGTTGTTCCGAACGCCTTCCGGAGACCACGTGCTTCTATGCATGGCATGGCTTTAGCGCTCCTCTTTGCGGGGCTTCGACTCGGCGGGTTTCGACTGCGCGCCATCGGATGACGACCTGCGTTTTACGGCAGCTTCTAGTTCTTCAGGTGTCAGGCCCAGCCGCTGAATACTTGCGTGGACCCGCGGCCACTCTTCGGCAAGAAACCTCTGCCGTTCGCCCTGCAGCAACAGATTGCGTGCGCCCGTATTGATGAACATGCCGAGGCCTCGCTTGCTCTCTACCAGTCCCTCATCCACTAATTGTTGATAGCCCTTCAGAACCGTGAGCGGATTGACCCGATAGTCGGCCGCGACATTGCGCACCGACGGCAGCGGATCACCTTCCTTGAGCACGCCGTCGAGTATCATCGCGACGACCCGGTCGCGAAGTTGTCGGTAAATCGGCTGACTGTCGTTCCACTCACGGTCCATCAGGTTTTCCTGTTACCCCTTGTTGAACACATGCCTGGGTTATTTTGCCCGCTGCAGGTCGATGTGCGCGTGCACCGGCTTGTCGCCGGGCATCATGTACGTCCAGTCCTCGGTGTGATGGTTGGCGTCGATGAGGGTGAACACCGCGTGGTACATGTGTCCGTACTTATTGCTGCCGGATAGATCGGTAAAACCAAATTCCAGAGTCTTTCCGTCCGGCGATATTTTGCCAGTCATGCGCGGCCGGTTCCCCGCGTCGCAATAATGGACCAGCGTAAGCCGGTCCGCGTCGGTGTCAACGTACAGCATGGTGACTGGATGGTCGTATTTTGCGGGATCCAGCGGCGTTCCTGCTTCCTGGAACTCGTGCACGAGGACGTTGCCCCGCGAGGTCACGCGCATCGAGACGTGCAGCGGCTTAATGTCCACATTCGCTTCTACCGGCATGTCGGTCTTCACGGGGCCTTCCCAATCCCCCGCGAGGGTTTTCAAAGTGTCGAAGGAAGTCTGCGCCTCGGACTTCGGCGCGGGAGCCTTGGGCTCAGACATCTTGTGAGCATCGGATTGCGCGAAAGCCACGGTGGCGAGCGACATCAGAACAACGGACAACACAAAACGAAGCGATCTCATGTTTCATTCTCCTTATGAAATTCAGTTCTTGTTGATCTCGGGTCGGGGTTGTTCGCTGGCTCAGATATTTGCGATCAATCAGGCTCAACGAAACCCTCGTCCTATACTGTGCTAGTGAACTATAACACTGCTTCAGGTGTCAAGCACTTTCTTATCTTCTTTGCCCGCCTCCAGGCAAAATCGTCTCATTTGGCTTTGGAGTGGGGCATTCCCACGGATGCGGGGGATGAAGAGCCGGACTTCAGAGTTCGGGGAAACCGTTTGAGAGGGGAGGGCAGCTATCGGCGGGTGGTTTGTCTTCGACCAAGCCGGACTTCAGTCCACTTCAAAGCGGAGTTAGTATTGGACTCGCGCGGCACGGTCGTTGAATGCAATTCCCCATTGCTGCAAGCGCCGGACGAGATCGGGCGGGACGCCTGCATCACGGAACTGCTGTGATGACTCCCATACCTTTCCACCACTGATATCCCCGTAGGCGTGGGGCGTAACGTAGGCCCCACGAGACGCGCCCATCGGCAAGTACTTCGGGATTGGGTATTGGAGGTTTTTGTCCATCCATGCGGCAAGTAGTGACGCGGTTAAAGCTCGATGCACTTCGATGGGCAACGGTTTAAAAATGGGGGCCCAGGCGGGGCTGATCATAATGCGAGGATCAACGTTCTGGTCGGGGCGCCAACCCTGTTTGAGGTCGTCGGGACCAAGACGGGGATCGGTAGATTGCAGCGATTTGATGACGGCCACAAGGAGTCGCGCTGGTTCCGGCTGATGCGTCTGGGCATAAAGATCACGGTACCTGCCAACGAGATATACCCAGTCCACAGGGCCGCGGTCGCGGTGTTGATGATTTCCGCTATTCAGGATGACCTGCAACTCATACCAGGATGCTGAAAAGTATTCGTTGGTCAGCGCGCTGCCGCCGACGCCGTTCGGTCCACTGGGGATCTGCGTGGCTGAGGGGGCAGTATCTGCCGGAATGGTGTTGAACCAGGTGCGAGAATCCGCGGCCGGCCCAAAGATGTCGGCGCCTCGAGCTTCGAGTCCGAACTCCTGCATAATCTCCCAGGACTTCACGAGCTGCCACAACTGAGCGGAGTACACCTTGTCGGTCAATGCCGGCGACCACACCGTTTTTTCTTCGACAAAGCGTTTTAGGAAGACGCGCCGGGCTTGCGACCACTGAGCGAAAGTGGCAGATACCTGGCGAATGTCATGATCGGTAGTCCGGGGGACCGCGAAGAGTGAGCGCAACGGCGGCTTGGCGCCATTCTTGCTTTTGCTTCCTGAAGTTGTCTCCCCATCGTAAAGAGCGGCAAACTCGCTCTGGGAAAATGCTGGTCCCCATGCATCCTTGGGATGGACGCGGGGCAGCCATTGGCTCCAATCGGGCAGCTGGAGGGCGATGGGGATCTCACGAGGATTGAGATTGCCGTCGGGGCGAAAGATTTCTGGTGTGATCTGCCCGGCGAGATCGGCGAGGTCGCGAAAATTTCCCGGTGGATTTGTGGCTGCCGCGCTCGACGGAGCACTTCGCTGGCTAAGCAAATACGGCAAGGCGTCCGTGTCCTTCACGAGCACCCAGGGAAGCCCGGCACCAGCCGCCCAATTGGAGACCGGCTGCTGGTCTGCTCCAGGTCCCGGCTGATAAGGAGGGTTCCACGGGCGGCCGGGATTGGGAAGGGACAAGCTTCGGATGTAGCTGGCGATTTGTTCGCCCTGGAGTTTGGAAAGGCCATGGAAGCGTGAACGGTCCACGATGCTACCGTTGGAGAAATTGAAATACTTCAGGTCGCGGCCATCCTGAGCATGACAGTCTGCGCAGTGGGCCTGAATTCTGGGGCTACTGGGGAGACTGTTTGCTGAAAGCGAGGCGGTGTGCCAGAGTTCCCGCCCGGTCTGGATGGAAGCCGCATCGGGCAGAGGTGGCTTCCAGGTTTCTGGTGCATCTTGTACAAATTCGCTTGGCGGGATGAGCTTTTTTCCATCGGCGGTGAGGAAATTCCATGCGAGGACGCGATAGGCGCTGGTGAAACCGTCGGTCTGATTGAATCGAAAGCGAATCGTGTTGGCGCCGCCGATAAGAGTGCCGCTGGGGAGAGGAAGAGTCACCACGAGTGTGGAAAAGCCTCCGCCGATTCCACCGAAACTCCTGCCTGGCTCGGCGATGGTGACCGTGTTGTTGTTGAGTGGAATCCAGGCGCCGGTGTTGACTTGCACGCTGCCTTGATCGGCATACCGCAAGCCATGCATCTGCAGCCAGAGAGATTGCACCGATTCAGCTTGGGCGGGCAGGAGTGCGATGGACCTGCTTACCGTCTCGCCGGCTGCACCCAAGACCTCGACCGGTAGAATTATCCGGTCTGAGGTGGTGTCCGCGGAGCCGTTGGAAATCGTGACGGCGGCGAGGATGAAAGGCGCCAGGGGGAGAGGCCAACCCACAGAATGCAGGATCTGACGGAGCCGGCTGCCTGGTGATTTCGCAAGCTTGGCAGGGCTTCGCTTTGATGCCATTTTTTTGCGGCGCAGCATAGCTCGGTCGAACAGATTCACAGGTCTCGAGCTTAGGTCCTTTGACATACCCTTGATTTTCTGATGATACCAGCTTCTCGGCACATCTTGTGAACCTCGAGCTGCGTGCAGCCAAGCACAGCAAAACTGCAGCGCCGAACAGGATGACGGACAGAGTGGCTCGGGATTCCTTACGTCGTGCCGGCGCGCAGAGCGGTCAAAATCGATCAGCTGAAGGCGTTGCGCGAGGAATAGGGCGCTTACTGGTCACTGCGGGCCGGGGACCGCCGACGCCTGCGAAAGAAAAGCAGGCAGCTTCGAACGGGACGACACCTAGAGAAGAATCGCTTTAGAAAAGGAAAGCCCCGCACTCCGGGGGCGCGGAGTACGGGGCGGGTGGTGCGTGTGTGCTCTGACTAATTGCGTGGAGGGAAGGAAAGCGGAAACTGGAATATCTGATCTCCCACAAAGATTCGCAGATTGAGTTCCTGCGCGTTTTTGTCGCGTTGAAACCACACGACGCCGGAAGTTTTGTCTTTAGGCGACAGGGTCGCTGCCTGGAGCACAGGCGCTTGGGCCTCCTGCGCATCCTGCGCCAAAAAGTTCGGGGTGGGGGAAACGTACGCCGAAGTCTTATAGTCAGCGTTCCTGTAAGTTGCCGAGGCGGGAGCGGTGGCGCTGGCATTCGTCCAATAAACCTGGTGAGTTAAGGCTCTGGCGAGCTCCTTGGGATTCTGAACGGCGAGGGAGCGAAGTCTGGGCTTCAACTCGTCGAGCGTGAATCCTGCGGGGTCGAAGTGAAGTTGCTCGGCGCTTTCGTTGGCGATGGCGACGGTGGCGCGCAACTTCCAGCCGGTGTCCTGCAGCGATACCTGGACGGTGATTCCGTTGGCGGTGAGAGATTCGACGAGGTCGCCGCCGCTAAAGAACTGATCGCTGCCAGGGGCGCCGGATTGCCAGCGGGCGATGCCGTTATCAACGACAGCTTCTGCCGGGTGGTGATCTCTTACAGGATTCGCGGGGCCTTCGGAAAGGTACATCCTGGCGACGTAGCCATTCTTGCCGTCGGCAGTGCGGATATTCACGGTGTAGCCTTCGGAGTCGGAGAGAATGGAGACTGCTTCGCCACAGTTTAGGCTGGCGACCAGTCGCATTGGGAGAGCCTGTTGAGGGTCGGCAGTCACTGGAACATTTTGAGCGTCATGACAGACAACCGTGCCGCGAAGCGCCGATGGCGGCTGGGCGACACTGGAAGCAGATTTCTCCGCGGCGCAAGCAGGCAAAGTGAACGCCATACTTGCGAAAGTGCCCAGAATCAAGAGTTTATGCCTCATGTTGTTCTACTCACCCCTCAGTGATGAGAGTCTTCAGAGACCCTTGTGCGTTAGCGTCGATTGGTATCTTCGGATTACCAAGGGACTAGGTCCATAGCGCGTTCGTACCAGAGGACAGGTTACGAGCGGGATAAAGAGGGCCACGCTTAAAATGTGTGTAAAAAGGGTTAGATGCCGTAACTCATCGCTCGAGAGGTCCGGAAACTTGGGAAATGTAACGAGCGCGTAACTTGACCATGACGCGGGGGTGGGTTAGGGTGTAAGAAGTTTCTTCCTGAGTTGACCGCGGCGCGGTCACCGATCGCGAGGAGGAATCCCATCGGCCACCCGGCTTCCTTAGCAGGCAGACCTTCCACTTGGATGAGACGTACCGTACACATATCCGGAAAAATTGAACCGTTCTTCGGCACGCTTGATGAGAATGTGCGTTTGCTGGAGGACTCGCTGCATGTGCGGACACATCTGCATGATACGCGGCTGACGGTCGAAGGCGAGCAAGAGAGCGTCGACCAAGCCGTGAAAATCGTCGAGGAATACAACCACTTGACGCGGCACGGGCGGTCGCTTTCGAGTGCGGAAGTGAAGTCGCTCATGCGCGTGGCGACGGAAGAGCCGCACGAATCACCGCGCGGGATGTTTGAACCGGCGCGGACGCGGTCGTTTGGGAAGAAACAGGTCACGCCGAAAAACGCGAGCCAGCGGCGGTACATGGAGGAGATCGAGAAGCACGACATGATGTTTGGCATCGGCCCGGGCGGAACGGGAAAGACGTACATCGCGGTGGCGATGGCGGTCAGCGCGCTGCTGACGAAGCAAGTGAACCGCATTATTTTGGCGCGGCCCGCTGTGGAGGCCGGCGAACGGCTGGGATTTTTGCCGGGCACGCTCCAGCAGAAAATCGATCCATATATGCGGCCGCTGTACGATGCGCTGTACGACATGCTGGACGCGGATAAGCTGGAGAGATTTCTCGAGAAGGGAATCATCGAGGTGGCGCCGCTGGCGTTCATGCGCGGACGCACGCTGAATGATTCGTTCGTGATTCTCGACGAAGCGCAGAATACGACCAGCGAGCAGATGAAAATGTTCTTGACACGGCTGGGGTTCAACTCGAAGGCGGTCATCACCGGGGACACGACGCAGATCGATTTGCCGCAAGGCAAGAAATCAGGGTTGATCGAGGCGCTGGAAGTGTGCGGAAAGATCGAGGGAATCGGCGTGGTGCAGTTTGGGGAGAAAGACGTTGTGAGGCACAATCTCGTGCAACAGATCATTCGGGCCTATGAAGATTACGACGTGGCACATCCGCAGCGCGGCGCGAATGCAGGAACTGGCGCGGCGAACAATAAGGCAGGAGTTGCCACCGAAGCAACCGGTAAAGAGCCGAATAGAGAAAATCAGCGAGCATGATTCTGAACCGCCAGCGTGCGGTCCGCATCGCGCGGAAGCCCCTCGAAGCGTTTTTACGCCGGATAGAGCAAGAGATGGACCTCCATGATTCGGAAGTCACGATTTGTTTGGTAAGCGATGCGGAGATCGCGCGGATGAATGAGGTCTTTCGCAAGAAGAAGGGGCCAACGGATGTGCTGTCGTTTCCGGCGCAGCGCAAACCGGGGAGTGTGGCGGCCGGAAGAAAACGATTCAAAGCAGATCGCACAAAGAGCCCGGAGAAGAGCCGTGGAAAGCTGGAATCAAAAGCAGCGGACGCATACCTGGGAGATATTGCCATAGCGCCCGAGACGGCGCGGCGCTACGCGAAAAAGAATGGGCGAAGTTTGAACAAAGAGTTGCGTGTGCTGATCTTGCACGGCGTATTGCATTTGTTGGGCTATGACCACGAAACGGACCGGGGCGAAATGAACCGCATCGAACACACGATGCGCCGCAGATTTGGGCTGGCATGAGCACCTATAGATGGGTTTATACGCTGGGCGTCGTTCTTCTCGCCTTTGGGCTGCCCATTTTTTCCTATCTGACGCTGATCTATCGCGAGCTCGGGCGCATGAACACCGGGCGCGTCCACGAGCATCTGGAAATCTTTGAAGCGGAAATCGAGCCCAAGCTGCGAATCAAGCGGCGGAGCGGCGGGCGGACATTCCGGATTTTAGGGCATTTCTGGCTGGCGTTCCTGGTGCTGGAGACAACGCGCGGCGTGGTCTACTTTGTGTCGGGGACGTGGGAATCGCTGCTGGAATTTGTCGTGTTCCTGACGCTGGAAGTCGTGATCGCGATGCATTTTATCCCGGATATGCTGCTCTATCGAACAACGGGGCGTTGGCTGGTGCCCTTATTGCCGTTGATCCGTGCCGCGATGTGGCTGGTCTGGCCAGTGCGAGTGTTCCTTGAAGGCGCGGAGTCTCTGGCGCGAATCTCGGAGCAAGAGCCGGAGATGAGTCAGGAACAACGAACCGAGGAGAGAATCGAGGCGCTCGTGGAGGCCGCGGAGGAGGAAGGGATCATTGCGGCGGATCAGGCGGACCTCATCGAGCAGGTCGTGGAATTCAGCGACAAACGGGTGCGCGAGGTGATGACGCCGAGGCCCGACATTGTTGCGATAGCAGCGGAGGCGGCGCTCGAGGAGCTCCACGCGAAATTTGTCGAAGAGAAATTTTCGAAGATGCCGGTGTATGAAAAATCGCTCGACGATATCTTTGGAGTGGTGCACGCACAGGATCTGCTGCACATCGCCGACCAGGATTTGCCAAAGCGCAAAGTGCGCGAACTGGTGCGCCCAGTGCTTTTCATGCCGGAAACAAAAGCCGGATCGGAGTTGCTGCGCGAAATGCGGCAGAAAGGCCAGCCGCTCGCGGTGATCATTGATGAGCATGGATCGGTGGCGGGAATCGCGACGGTGGAAGATCTCGTGGAAGAAATCGTGGGCGAAAGGTGGAATGGGGGAAAAGCGCCGGCGCCCGACGTGGTGCGCGAAGCCGACGGCGGGCTGGTCATGCGCGGCAGCATGGCTATTCGCGACGTCGAGGAATTATTGGGCGTAAACTTCGGCAAAGACGCGGATGAGACAGTCACGACCCTCGCGGGGTTACTGAGCCACGCTTCGGGCAAGGTGCCCGCGCCCGGAGATAAAGTCGATTTAGAAGGGTACCGGTTCGAAGTGCTGGAAGCGAACCAGAGGAAAGTGTTGAGGCTAAGGATTCGAAAACGAATTGTGGCCGCGCCAGCAAAAGCAAATCCGTAAATCCAAGAAAACACTTCATCGTCGAGACTTTCCTGGCGTGGTGTAGGAATTCTTTTGCCGACGCGATACCATGCGTGTACTCGGATGAGACGGCCAGCGCGCCGATGGAGGCAGTTGGATGAGCGGGAATAGAAATTTGAGTTCAAAGATTCTTCTCGTGGCTCTGTTTATGGGCGTGCCCGCCACACAAAGCGTAGCGCAAGAGGTTGCGACGCCAACTCCGCCAAGCCCGGAGATGCGGTGGGGAGTGAAGATACCGATGCGCGACGGTGTGTCACTAAACGCCACGGTGTTCCAGCCGCACGCGCAGAAAGATCCGCTGCCTGTGATTTTCACGCTGACGCCGTACATTGGCGACAGTTATACGGATCGCGCGATGTATTTTGCACAGCATGGGTACGTGTACGCATTGGTGGATGTGCGCGGGCGGGGCAATTCCGGCGGAGTGTTCGAGCCGTTTGCGAATGATGCGAAAGACGGCTACGACATCGTCGAGTGGCTTGCGAAGCAGTCGTACTGCAACGGCAAGGTGACGATGTGGGGCGGCTCTTATGCAGGATTTGATCAGTGGGCGACGCTCAAGGAGTTTCCGCCGCACCTGGCCACGATTGTTCCCGCCGCCGCCGCGCATCCGGGAGTCGACTTTCCGTTTCAATACAATATTTTCGGACCTTACGATGAGCAGTGGCTCACGTTCACGAGCGGAGTCACGGGGAATGAGAAACTTTTCGGGAGCGGGTCCTTTTGGGGAGCAAAGGCGCGCGAATACTACGATGGGCACAAGGCATTTCAAGAATACGACCGCATCGTGGGGAATCCGTCCGCCGTGTTCCAGAAGTGGGTGCAGCATCCCGTTCCCGACGCTTACTACGATGCGATGGTGCCAAGCCCGGAGCAATACAAACGCATTCAGTTTCCCATCCTGACGATAACGGGGCACTACGATGGCGATCAACCTGGCGCGTTCACGTATTACAAGCGCCATATGGAATACGGGACGGGTGAAGCGAAGCAAAATCATTTCCTGATTATCGGTCCGTGGGACCACGCAGGGACAAGGACTCCCCGCCGGGAAGTTGATGGACTGAAGTTCGGCGAAGCCAGCGTTTTGGATCTGAACAAGCTGCACACTGAGTGGTACGACTGGGTGATGAAAAGCGGGAAGAAGCCTGAGTTTTTGAAGAAGCGCGTGGCGTACTACGTTGTGGGAGCGGGAGCGGAGAATTGGAAGTACGCGGACGGTTTGGAGAGTATTTCGAACGACAAGCGGACGCTCTATCTGGATTCAAACGGAAAAGCGGACGGTGTCTATCAGTCCGGCGTGCTTGCAGACAAGCCAGGTACAGGCGCGGACAAATGGACCTACGATCCGCTCGATACGCGGCCGGGGGACGCGGAACTTGACGATGATGCGGCGGGACTGACGTCGCAGCGAGCAGTAATGAACACGTATGGAAACGGAGCAATCTACCATAGCGCACCGTTTGGCGAAGCGACGGAGGTGACGGGCTTTTTGAAATTAACCGTGTGGCTGGCGATGGATGTTCCCGACACGGACCTCGAAGCGGAGGTGTACGAGATATTGCCCGGCGGCGAGTCGGTCGCATTGACTGGCGCGACGATGCGAGCGCGGTATCACGAGTCGCTACGCGCGGAAAAACTCGTCACTCCGGGGAAAACAGAGAAATATGTATTCGACAACTTCACATTTTTTTCGCGGCGCATCGCGAAGGGAAGCCGCTTACGGCTTTTCGTGCATTGCCCGAATACGACCGGCACCGAAAAGAATTACAACAGCGGCGGAGTCGTCGCGCTCGAAACCGCGAAGGACGCGAGGACGGCGCACGTCACGCTGGTCCATGACGCGGAACATCAGAGTTCGCTGGAATTGCCGGTTGTGAAGTAACGCGTAATTCGAGAGAAAGAAAGAACACAACGCAGAGAACACGGAGAAGTCCGAGAGCGCAAGGAAGAGCGAGAGAGTGGAGAAAACCGAGAAGAAGCATACGGAAGCGTTTCGGTCGGGTTTTGTGGCAATTGTGGGGCGCCCGAACGCGGGGAAATCAACACTGTTGAACCGCTTGGTGGGACAAAAGGTGGCGATTGTCACATCAAAACCACAGACGACTCGGAACCGGATTCAGGGGATCGTGACGCGGCCCGAGGGACAAATTGTCTTTATCGATACGCCGGGGCTGCATTCGGCGGACTCCGCGCTGGGGCGGCAAATGATGCACGAAGTGGCCGCCGCGCTGGAAGGCATCGACGTGCTGCTGCTCATGGTGGACGCAAGCCGGACACTGCCTCACGCGGACGATATGCTGCTCGAACGGGCGAAGCGGTTTCGCGGGAAAACCATTCTGGCCCTGAACAAAGTGGACGGTTTGCCGAAGCAAAAGCTGCTGCCGCTGATCGAAGCATTTCATAAGGCGTTCGAATTCGCGGCGATTGTTCCGATCTCCGCTCTAAAGGGCAACGGCTGCGAGGAGTTGCTCGTCGAGATTCTGCGATTGCTTCCCGACGGGGAGCCGTACTTCCCTGAAGATCAGGTGACGGACCAGCCGGAGCGCTTCCTGGCAGCGGAGATTGTGCGAGAAAAAGCGATCCAGGCGATGTATCACGAGGTGCCGTACGCGCTGGCGGTGAAGGTAGAGAAGTTTGAAGAGTCTCCCAAATTGCTTCGAATTGAAGCGACGATGAATGTTGAGCGAGACTCGCAGAAGAAGATTCTCATTGGGCGCAAGGGCGAGATGCTCAAGAAAATCGGCACGCAAGCGCGCAAGGAGCTTGAGGAGCTGTTCGATACGAAGATTTATCTTGGACTATTCGTGAAAGTTGTTCCAGGCTGGCGAGACAATCCGCACCAAGTGCGTGAGTTAGATTGGCACGCGCAGCTCGAGGCGCTGGGCCAAGACGATGAAGGGGAGGGATAGGCTTCCTTCCCGCGAGTGAAATGGCACCAGCCCGAGCTCGGGGATAAGAGCTTCAGTACGGCGCGCTGGCGTGGCCGTACCCACCAAATGACCAGCGTACGCCAACCGTCGTATACAGGCCGTAAGGGCCGTTGGTGCGAAGGTCGGCGGGGCCCAGAGAGTTCGAGTAGCGCCCCAAATAATCGACCTGGTGCTGCGTCACCCTCAGATTGAAATTTTTCGGCAGCTCGATGGCAACGCCAATGGAACGGTCGAACGCGATGGGTTCCATCGAACCGAGGTAGCTCAGCTGAGGAATATTTCTCCCGAAGGAAAACTTCGGCTCAAAGAAAAAGAAAACGTGCTTGGCGTAAGTACGATTGAGCGGCTGAAACTCGATGTAGCCGCTGAACAGATAGCGCGCGTAGGCCGTGCACGCGGAGGCCGTTCCACCAGAAGCCGCGGGTTGGGGAAACGCGCAGCGCCCCAAGTCCGGCTCGTTGTGGGATGGCGCCACTTCAAAGTCGGTGTATCCGCGGACCCAATTGTGAGGAAACCAGGGAGCGGACGATGGCCGTTCGTACCAAGGCTTGGTTGGCTGGACTTTCGGCGTCACGGGAGCCGCCGTAGCCACGGACGCAGTCAAGTTTTCGGTCTGCGCACACAAACTGGGCGCCGTAGCACAGGAAACCACCACCAAAATTAGAGAAAGCTTTCGCACGACGGTTCTCCTTCAGACTTGCTTGCCTAGGCTTGCGAGTCGAAGCGCTCTTCGAATAGGAGAGGTCCCGCGTGAATTTGCTGCGGGGAGCTGTTAGCGGCGGATGAACGTTTAAAGGTTCGGCCTTAGCCCGTCGTTAGCCTCGAGTTGGGGCGATTGTATAGTAGTAGACAGCGGTTTGCTAAGTGTTATTTGCGATTTGCTTGTGGAAAAGGTAAAGAAACCGCTCCTTGCGCGCATCACGACTAAGAATTGTTTGAGGCAGACGAGCGGTGCCGTTGGGTCCTAGTCCGGCGCGGCAATCCCTAGAGATTTCATTTTGCGGTAAAGATGGCTGCGCTCGAGGCCCAATGCTGACGCGGTCTGGGTCATGTTCCAGCGGTGCTCTTGCAATTTTCGCAGAATGAATTCGCGTTCATAGGCGCTGCGCGCTTCGTGCAATGTGGAGTACGGATGGTGGGGGCTCTCGGCCACACCGCGGAAAAGCTCCGGCGGAAGGTGGTGAGGTTCGATGCGCGCCTGTGGGCAGACAATAACCAGGCGCTCGACAAGATTGCGCAGCTCGCGCACATTTCCCGGCCAAGGATAGCGCACGAGAACGTCCATCGCCGTGGCGCTTAGTTCGCGCGTCTTCTTGCCGTAAGCCGCACTGAATTCATCAAGGAAGTAGCGGGCGAGGGTGGGAATATCTTCCATTCGCTCGCGAAGAGGAGGCACGAAAAAGGGGATTACATTCAGGCGATAGAAAAGATCCTGCCGAAATGCGCCGCGCGTAATCTCCTGTTCGAGATTCTTGTTGGTGGCAGCGATCACGCGGGCATCGACGGTCATGGTCTGGCTGGAACCCACGGGCTCAAAGCGCTGCTCTTCGAGGACACGCAGCACTTTGGATTGGGTTCTGAGGCTCATGTCGCCGATTTCATCAAGAAAGAGCGTGCCGCTATCCGCCTTTTGAAATTTACCGACTTTGTCCTCCGTGGCGCCGGTGAAGCTGCCTTTGATATGGCCGAAGAGCTCGGACTCGATCAGTTCTTCCGGGATGGCCGCGCAATTTACTTCCACGAAGGGACCCTTGGCGCGGAGGCTGGCGGCGTGAAGGGCGTGAGCGACCAGCTCTTTTCCGGTGCCGCTTTCGCCGTAGATGAGCACGCGGCCGTTGGTGGGAGCTGTGATGGCAATCTGTTGCCGAAGCGCTTTCATGGGCACGCTGTCCCCGATAACCTGGTATCGATGGCCGAGCTCGCTGCGAAGAAGCTGGTTTTCTTCCTGGAGCCTTCGCTGCTGAACCGCGTTGCGCACGAGGACAATGATTTTCTCGAGCGAGAGCGGCTTCTCGATGAAATCGAAAGCGCCTAATTTAGTGGCGCGGACCGCGGTCTCAATCGTGCCGTGGCCTGAAATCATGATCACGGCCGGGGCACGCGGAATCGCCTGAAGCCGGCTAAGAGCCTCTAAACCGTCGATTCCGGGCAACCAGACATCCAGGAGGATGACTTCGAGGTCGCCGGAAGCGGCGCGCTGCAGGGCTTCTTCCGCGGAGGCAACCGCTTCGACGTGGTAGCCCTCGTCTTTGAGAATCAACGAGAGCGACTCACGAATTCCGGCTTCGTCGTCGACGACCAACAGACGCGGCTTCGAACTCATCTAGAAGCTTCCGTTCCGTTGTGTTCGGTGACGCCAGCGGGCGTGAGTTCCGCGACAGGGAGTTCCACGAGAAAACGCGAACCTACAGGCTGGTTGTCTTCCACATGAATGGTGCCGCCGTGCTCGGCGACGATGCGAGCAGCAATAGCAAGGCCGAGCCCGGTTCCGCGGTTCTTTGTCGAAAAGTGCGGGAGGAAAAGCTTGTCTTTGTCTTGTGGAGAGATACCGTGACCGGTGTCGGATACACAAATCTCCACGGTTTCGGCGTCCGGATGCGCGCAGGTGGAGATAAGGATTTCGCGGAAAGGCGAGTTTTCGAGGGCCTCCGCGGCGTTATCAATCAAATTGACCACCACGCTCCGGAGAAGCCCGCCATCGGCTCGAACCGCGGGAAGGTTTTCGCCCAGCGTGGTCCTCAGGGTGATGCCATCGAGACGCCCGGAAAAAACTTCCACCGCCTCGTGCACGATCGTGTTCGCGTTTGTCGAAGTGAGCTTGGCCGTGGGAAAGCGGACGAATTGAGAAAACTCATTGACGAGAGCCGCAAGCGTTGAGACTTCACGTTCGATCAGGCGCGAACACTCCTGAACGAGCTTGGTAAGCTCAAGGTCGCGGGAACCCGCAGAATCGGCGGCCTCGCGGCGCTCGAGGAAGCGAGACAACCGCTGCGATGAAAGTTGAATCGGCGTGAGCGGGTTCTTGATTTCGTGGGCTATCCGCCTTGCGACTTCCTGCCACGCGGCCGACTTTTGAGCATGCAGCATTTCGGTCAGATCATCGAAAACCAGAACGTAACCGGAATTGGCGCGACGCGGCCCGAGAGAACTGGCGGTGACCGCGAGATGAAGAATTCGCCCGGAGACCACCGTTTCGATCTCGCGGGAAACAACTCCCATGCGCAGGGAGCGCCGCATCAAGAGTTGCAGTATGCGTGAAGCATCGGGGCCGAGAAGTTCGTCAAGCGATTGCGCGTTGCGGGCGGCGGCGCCAAACATGCGCGTCACCGCGGTATTGGCCCGGAGAATGGCTCCGTTGGCGTCTAGCGAGATAACACCGGTTGGGATGTTCTCCAGGACAGTTTCCATGAGTTGGCGGCGGCGCTCGAGTTCCTGGACGGCCTGTTGCAAATTTCGAGTGAACTGATCAATTTGCGAACGGTTGTCTCGCAACTGCGTCGTCATGGCATTGAAGGAGCGCACGAGAACGCCGAGTTCGTCCTGCGCCTGCTCGGGGACTTGATAATCGAAGTTCCCCGCGGAGATTTCGCGTGTGCCCTCCGCGAGGGCTTGAATCGGGATTGTGACTTGTTTCGCGAGAAAGAGCGCGACCCACATCACGGCAGAAAGCAGCAGGACGGTAAAGAAAAGAAGGATTAGCAGCATCTGGCGCTTGAGCGCTCTCAGGTCCTGTTTCTCCTGGTTATACTCGCGAGTCTGAGACTGAATCTCCGTAATTCGAGAAAGGAAGTCCGGGCTTGTGCGGTATGCCGCGACGGTATAGCCGACAGCCTTGCCTTCTTGCACCTTAGGAATACGCACGGCAAAATAATTTTTGCCGCCCGCGGCCCACACTTCGATACCGCTGGGTAGTACCTGGACGGGTTTGCCCAGCACTCCGGCTTGGGCGCAAATCACCCCACGCCGGTCTTCGGGCTGGTTTTCACATACGACTCCGCCTTCCGTGGCATTTCCGTCCTTATCCAGAATCCACACTGCGTCCGCACCCATTGCCAGAGCGTGCTGCAACCGATCTTCTGTGGACTGCGTGGCGTCCTCTTGAGCCCCCACGGCTAGTCTTTTGAGTCGCGGCAATTGCGAGCGGCCAATATCGTTCATGAGCTCTTGCGTTTTCTCCGAGGCGATTTCGAGCGGGCGGGGGAACCAGCGGAGAAGGGTACGGTTGATCAGGGAATAGCTCACGATAAACATGAAAATGATTGGTAGCAGAGAAATGGCCATTGCGCCGACGACCATCTTCGTTTTGAAGCGCGCGCCGAGCTGTTCGCGGCTGGTCTCTGCCCACAAACGCAGCACGGTGCGGCCCAGGATGAGACCAAAAACGAGGAGCGCGGCGGTGATGAAGCTCGACACTGCATAAAGCGGCATCAAGGCGCGCCAGCTCTTTGGCTCAAAGGGGACTTCCAGCGAGCCAAAGGTAAAGACGGCGGCGAAAAGCAGGGTAAGCAGAATGCCGCCGATGGCCAGACTCCAACGTTGTTTGGAATCGAGATGACTCATGCCGCGGGCACCGTCATTTCAGGAACAAAACTCGTCAAGAAAAACGCTGTGCACATGCCGGGCGAGGAATGCGAATGTCCCAAGGCCACACAAAGAGCATCGTAGTGGTTGTCCATGGCGAACGAAATCTGCGAGACTGAGCCTCCGCTAATATAGCGGGCATTTTTGGGCAGTTGCCCGGCACAAAGAACTGGCTGTTGCACGATTAGGGACGAAAACCTCTCTTTTGCACGATAGCCACCGCGCGGAAGCAAGTCAAGAACGGCGCCTGAACCTTGTTTTAGAAACCTGCCCATGTGGACAGGTATTAGCCATTTCAGAACTATGTTTTAATTTCCGCACGCCTAAACAGCCCCCATTTGCTATGTTGACCGTGGGTGCAAACCGGCAGGGAGTGCTGCGGATGTCCGTCCGTTTGGGCGAGATACTTATAAAAGAAAGCCTGATCACTCAGGACCAGCTCCAGAAAGCGCTCGAGTTCCAGCGCTCAAATGGCGGCAAGCTGGGGAGCTGCCTGACGAAGATGGGCTTCATCACCGATGACGATATCACCGGTGTACTCTCGCGCCAGTACGGGGTCCCCTCCATCAATCTCAAGTATTACGAAATCGATCCCAACGTCATCAAATTGATCCCTCAAGACACGGCGCTGCGCTACCAGGTCATTCCGCTTTCGCGTGTGGGTTCCGTTCTCACCATTGCAATGACCGATCCTACGAACGTCTTCGCGATGGACGACATCAAGTTCATGACCGGGTTCAACGTTGAGCCGGTGGTGGCCTCCGAGTCCGCGATCGGGGAGGCTATTTCGCGGTTCTACGGCGGCACAGACGCGAACACGGAAGAGTTGAGCAAAATGATGAAGGACCTGGTCGACGAAGACCAGGAACTAGAGTTAGCCGCCGAGGAAGCCGAGCTCGACACTGCCACGCTAGAGAAGGCCGCCGAAGAAGCGCCCATCATTAAGCTCGTGAACCTGATTCTGACGGACTCGGTTAAGCGAGGCGCGAGCGATATTCACATCGAGCCGTACGAGCTTGAAATGCGCGTGAGGTTCCGCGTTGACGGCCAGCTGCAAACGGTGATGACGCCGCCGCTGCGCCTTAAGGATGCGATCACCAGCCGCTTGAAAATCATGGCCAAGCTGGACATTGCGGAAAAGCGCTTGCCGCAAGACGGCCGCATCATGATCAAGTACAGGGCCGACGGCAAAAAGAAGGAACTCGATTTCCGCGTCTCGACCGTGCCGACACTCTATGGCGAAAAGATTGTTCTCCGGCTCCTTGACAAAGAGAACCTCCGCCTGGACATGACCAAGCTCGGCTTCGAGGTGGAATCGCTGAAGAAATTCGAGCGCAACATCTTGAAGCCCTACGGAATGGTGCTTGTCACTGGCCCAACGGGGTCGGGCAAAACCAACACACTTTATTCGTCCGTCGCGCGCCTCAACACCGTCGATACCAACATCATGACCGCCGAGGATCCCGTCGAGTTCCAATTGGCGGGCATCAACCAGGTCCAGATGAAGGAACAGATTGGGCTAAACTTTGCGGCCGCGCTTCGCTCATTCCTTCGGCAAGACCCCAATATCATCCTGGTCGGTGAGATTCGCGACTTTGAAACGGCTGAAATCGCGGTCAAAGCAGCTCTAACGGGACACTTGGTGCTCTCGACGCTGCACACCAACGATGCGCCCTCCACGATCAGCCGCTTGATGAACATGGGTATTGAGCCGTTCCTTGTGGCTACTTCCGTGAATCTTATTTGCGCGCAACGTCTCGTGCGCCGCATTTGCTCAAATTGCAAGGAAGAACTGGAATTGCCGGAGCAGGCGCTGATCGATGCGGGTTATTCCCCTGATGAAGTCAAGACGACTAAAATCTATCACGGCAAGGGATGCAACACCTGCAACAAGGGTGGCTACAAAGGCCGCACGGGTTTGTACGAGGTAATGGAGATTAACGACGAACTGCGCGAATTGATTCTCGTCGGCGCCTCCGCCCTGGAACTGAAGAAAAAGGCAATTGAGCAAGGCATGCTCACCCTGCGTCGAAGTGGATTGGCTAAGGTGGCGCTCGGGCAGACGACAATGGAAGAGGTTTTGCGCGAGACGGTGTTATAGGAAAAAGGTGAAGAGATGGCCGGGATTACCCTGAGCGAGTTGCTCAAAAAGATGATCGAGATGGGAGGCAGCGACCTCCATATCACCACAAATAGCGCGCCGCGCGTTCGCGTGCATGGACGCTTGCGGGCTCTGGATATGCCGCCCCTCACGGCAGCTGATACGAAGTCACTCGCTTATAGCGTTCTGACCGACGCACAAAAACACCGCTTCGAGGAAAACCTTGAGCTGGACTTCTCGTTCGGACTCAAAAACCTGGCACGCTTTCGCGGTAACGTTTTCAATCAGCGCGGCGCGGTAGGCGCCGTTTTTCGTACCATTCCGTGGGAGATCAAGGGTTTTGACGCCCTGGGTTTGCCGCTGGTGGTAAAAGGTCTTTGCGATAAACCTCGTGGGCTCGTGCTCGTCACGGGGCCGACCGGTTCCGGGAAATCGACGACGCTCGCGGCCATGCTGGACAAGATCAACAGCGAGCGCGAAGAGCACATGATCACCATCGAGGACCCCATCGAGTTTCTGCATAACCACAAGAAATGCCTGGTGAACCAGCGCGAAGTACATGCCGACACCCACTCCTTCGCAAATTCGCTGCGCGCCGCGCTCCGCGAGGACCCAGACGTGGTCCTCATCGGCGAAATGCGCGACCTCGAGACCATCGAGTCGGCCTTGCGTATTGCGGAAACCGGCCACTTGACGTTTGCCACGCTGCACACCAATTCCGCGTCATCCACGATCAATCGTATTATCGACGTGTTTCCCTCGCACCAGCAGCCGCAGATTCGAGCGCAGCTTTCCATGGTGCTGGAAGGAATTCTTTGTCAGGCGCTTCTCCCGCGCGCGGACAACCGTGGCCGGGCGATGATCATGGAGGTTCTGATACCCACGCCGGCGATTCGCAACCTCGTTCGCGAAGACAAGATTCACCAGATCTACTCGGCGATGCAGACGGGTACCGGACAAACGGGAATGCAGACTTTCAATCAAGGTCTGGCTAATGCGTATTTTACGAAGATGATCACGCTGGAGATGGCGCTTTCTCGGTCGTCGAATCCGGACGAGCTGCAGGATATGATCAACCGCAACGTATCCTCACCAACTAGCAGCGGTTCGAAGGCGCCGGTCGCCAGCAAGCGGTAGAGATTTTTCGGGGCCGCAGGGTCCTTGATTAATGGGTTTGAATCTTTGAGGAGGAAAGAATATGCCGGTCTTTACATATCGAGGAACGAATCGTTCCGGCGGAAACGTCAGCGGAGAGCTCACCGCGACAAGTAAGGCGGAAGTCCAGAATCTGCTTCGGCGCCAACAGATCACGCCGACGAAGATGTCCGAGAAAGGCAAGGAGTTCAACTTGCCCAGCTTCGGCGCCGGCGTCAACGCGAAGGAGTTGGCGATCTTCACGCGGCAGTTCTCCGTGATGATCGACGCCGGCTTGCCGCTGGTCCAATGCTTGGAGATCCTTGCCAGCCAGCAGGAAAACAAGACCTTTCAGAAGGTGCTGGCGGGCACTCGCGCTTCGGTTGAGGCTGGCGCCACGCTCTCTGCTGCAATGCGCGATTATCCCAAGGTTTTCGACTCCCTCTACGTCAACATGGTCGAGGCGGGTGAGACGGGCGGTATTCTCGACACCATTCTTCAGCGCCTCTCGTCATACATCGAAAAGAACGTAAAACTTCAGCGCGCTGTTAAGTCCGCCATGGTTTACCCGGTTGGCGTTTTGACGGTGGCGGGCGGCGTTATCATTTTGCTCTTGTGGAAGGTAGTTCCGATTTTCGCCACCTTGTTCGCCGGACTCGGTGTCGATTTGCCGTTGCCGACCAAGATCGTCATCGGGTTAAGCAACCTGATTGGCAGCGTCTTCGGTTTGCTTGCCTTGGTGGCCTTCGGCGGCATTCTCTTCGGACTAAAGGTCTGGTACGGCACTCCACAAGGGCGTTACGCAATTGACGCGACTATTCTGCGCTTGCCAGTCCTGGGCATCCTCATGCGGAAAATCGCGGTAGCGCGCTTTACTCGCACCTTAGGAACTTTGATTGCCAGCGGCGTGCCCATTCTCGAGGGATTGGACATTACCGCTAAGACGGCCGGAAACGCCGTTGTCGAAAAGGCCCTGCGGCAGGTTCGGAAGTCTCTCGAAGAAGGCAAATCGCTTACCGAGCCCTTGAAGGATTCGGAAGTCTTCCCCGGAATGGTTACGCAGATGATCAGCGTCGGCGAACAAACCGGCGCCATGGATGCGATGTTGCAGAAGATCGCGGACTTTTATGAAGAAGAAGTTGACTCTGCCGTGAAAGACCTTCTGACCGCTTTGGAACCCATCATGATCGTTTTCCTCGGCGTGGTGGTTGGCGGCGTGGTCATCTCCATGTACTTGCCGCTATTCACCCTGATCGGCAAGTTGAGCCAAGTGCACTAGTCACAGCTTAGAGTCGCAATCATTATCCAATTGGCGGAGGGCGGGGAAGGAACTCCCAGCCCTTCGCCATTTGTGTCTAAACTAGAGAATGCCCGGTGGGAGCATGGGGCCGGGAACGCGGGCAATCCATGGATCAGAGTGCGACAACGAGGGAATGGCTTGGTTGGCTGACGCGCGTCCGTCTGCTTACGATTCTTCTAATCCTGGCAGTCGACCTCATCTGGCCGCAGTATGTTCCGGCCTCCAGCACCAAACACTCCTTTTTGCCGCTCTTGCTTGTCTGGGTCACCCTGGCTTTCGTGCATATCGCGTTGGTGCGATGGCTGCCAGGTGCGGCATGGCAAGGCGGATTACAGGTTGCCAGCGACGTAATCATAATTTCAGCGCTCGTTTACACCACCGGGTTGCAGGAAAGCTATTTAATCTCCCTCTACCTGCTGGTCATCATCGTGGCCAGCATTTTGTTCTCGCGGCGCGGCGCGTTTGTTACCGCCGGAGTATGCCTGGCCACCCTCGGCGGGATGACCACGCTGGCATTTCTAGAAAAGATTCCGCGCACCTTCCTTCTTGTGCCGACGCCGGAGGGTCTGCGGGTCTGGTTTCTCAGTAACCTGTTCGGTTTCCTCGCCGTTGCCTACTTGGCCAGCCTTCTTGCCCAATCGCTGCGGCGCAAAGGAATCGAACTCGAGGAAAAGCGTGAAGAGCTGCTCGAATTGCAGGACTTTACGGAAGACATCATCCATTCCATGCGCGGCGGTTTGCTGACAACCGACTTGGATGGCAGGATTGTCCTTCTCAATCGCACCGGAGAAGAAATTCTAGGCTGCCGCTTTGTTGACCTGCGCGGACGAAAGCTGCCCGAGCTCGACGAGAATTTTTGGCTCCCAGGCTTGAAAGGACCCAATGAGCGGCCGGTGGTCCGGAGGGAAATCGACTTCCGCACACCGGACGGTCAGCAAAGGTATCTCGGCATTTCTGTCTCTCCCTTGCGTACGCGGAATTCCTCGCGGAGCGGCTACGTGTTCAATTTTCAGGATTTGACCGAGCTTCGCAGACTCGAGCAAGAGGTTGCGACGAAGGAGCGAATGGCAGCGTTAGGCAGGCTGTCTGCCGCGATTGCCCATGAAATCCGGCAGCCACTGACGGCCATGGCCGGCGCGGTAAAGGAGCTGGCGCGGCTCGTGCCGCTCGAAGAGGATGAAAAACACCTGGTCAACATCGTCAGCCGCGAGTCGGAACGTTTGAACCAAACCATCACGGACTTTTTGAGCTACTCACGCGAGAAGACCTACGAATTTCAGGAAGCAGACATAGGCGTGCTTCTGGATGAAACGCTGACCCTGCTCGAGAAGAAACCGGGTGTCGAGGACAAGTACCAAATCGTGCGGGCGTTCAATGGCGCCGAGTTACGCGCGCGGGTGGACCCGAACAAGATCAAACAGGTTTTTTGGAATCTTAGTGATAACGCACTCCGCGCAATGCCCGGCGGCGGAACGCTCAGCGTGGGCATCGAGAGGTTGCCCTTCTGGCTGCGTATTGCATTTCGAGACACCGGCATCGGCCTTGACGCAAAACAGCGGGCAAAAATTTTCGAGCCTCTTCAGTCCGGGTTTGAGGGCGGGACGGGTCTGGGACTTTCCATCGTGTACCAAATCGTGCAGGCGCACAGCGGAAGAATCAGTGTGATCTCAGAGAAAGATCGCGGCGCGGAGTTCGTTGTGGACTTGCCGCGAACAGCGTGAGGTCTTATGCAGGGAAGCAAGGCAGTGGCGCAGGAAGTTCGCAAAGAAGTGACTCACATCCTCGTCGTCGATGACGAGCGCTCCATTTGCGAGCTTCTTGAGATTACCTTCCGGAAGGAAGGTCACCGCGTGGAGATAGCGAATAGCGTCGAGGCCGCCAAGCGGAAACTCGAGTCGCAGATTTTTGACATTATCATTTCGGACGTGCGGATGCCGGGCGCTACCGGTGTCGACCTCCTGAAATTCACCAAAGAAATTTCTCCCAACACTTTTTTTCTGCTCATAACCGGCGTGCCCACGGTCGAAACCGCCATCGAAGCCATTAATTCCGGGGCGGATCGCTACGTCATAAAAGACCACGCGCTGGTAGACCAGCTGCGCCGCGCCGTAAAGGAAGTCTCTGAGAGCCTCAAGTGGAAAAAAGAGGCCGGATACCTTCGCCGGGAACTGCGCCGTCTCACGGGTCTCGACAATATCATTGGGCAGAGTCCCAAGATGCGTGCCATTTTCGACCTGATCCAGACGATCGCACCACAATCCAGTCGCGCACTCATCACCGGCGAGAGCGGCACGGGAAAGGAATTGGTGGCGCGGGCTATTCACGAAAACAGCCTCCGCGCTCAGGCTCCGTTCATCACCATCAATTGCGGCGCGTTTCCAGAGACGCTTCTTGAATCGGAACTTTTTGGCTATAGAAAAGGCGCATTCACGGGCGCCAACGACAATCGCGTGGGACTCTTTGAGGCGGCTCACGGCGGCACCCTTTTCATGGATGAGATCGGCAACATGAGTTTGACCATGCAAGTGAAGCTCTACCGCGTGCTTCAGGAAGGCAAAGTGAGGCCGATTGGCAGCACCGAGGAGACGGATGTGGACGTCCGCATCATCGCCGCGACCAACAAGGAATTCGAGAAGGAGATCGCCGAGGGCCGCTTCCGCGAGGATCTGTACTACCGCCTCAGCGTAATCCCCATACACCTTCCGTCACTTCGGGAACGCCGCGAAGATATTCCGCTGCTTGCCCGCCATTTTCTCGAGCGCTTCCGGAGGTCCATGGAGAAGCCTATCGGAGCCATCTCCCCGGAGGCCATGCGGCGTCTCGAAGCCTACGATTGGCCGGGAAACGTCCGCGAACTGGAGAACACAATGGAAAGAGCCGTAGCGTTGGAATCTAGCCCGGAAATCTCCTTGGGAGTGCTACCCGATCGCATCGCAGGATTCGCCACGGCATCTTTGTCAGGGGCCATTGGAGGCGGACCAGCAGCTTTTCCACCAGAGGGCATCGACTTCGAAAAGGAAATCGCGGAGGCAGAGAGACGCTATTTGCTGGCTGCGCTCGAAAAAAGCGAAGGGGTACGCACCAAAGCAGCAGAGCTGTTGAAGATTACGTACAGATCGTTCCGGCACTACGCCAAAAAACATGGCGTATCCTGACGTTTTGTGGGGCGACAACTTTCCATTTCCAGGTTGAGGGAAGCAACTCAAGAGATTTTAAAGTGACAGATTGTGTCATTTCAGCGGACAGAAAGCCGCCGCCAAATTTTGTCTAAACTGACTTTCGGGCAGCCTGTCGCCAACATTGCTCCTTTTTGGCTGTCAGTAAGTATATAAGAATCTGCAACTTATGTGTCTATAGGGGACGCAAGCTCTCTCGATGCCGTGTGGCTACCGATGTGCATGTGTCTGTAGATGTCGGGGACTATGAACTTAGGGTCCCTCATAAGCTATCATGAAAAACCAAAAGGGTTTCTCTCTTATCGAACTTTTGATCGTCGTGGCGATCATTCTAATTATTGCGGCTATCGCCATCCCGAACTTGCTCCGTTCCCGTATGTCGGCAAACGAAGCTTCGGCCGTGAATTCACTGCGCAGCATCAACACAGCTGAAGTGACCTTCAGTTCGACGTACGGCGTTGGTTACGCCTCATTAGTTGCCCTGAGCACTCCTCTTGCTGGGTGCCCCGTTGCACTAGTGACTGCGGCTTGCCTGATCGACAGCAGTTTGGGCGGCGGTACCAAGAGCGGCTACACCTTTACGGCAATCCCCGCGACAGGCGCGGGCACTCAGGCTAGTCCGTTTGTCAGTTTCAACTCCACCGCGGTTCCGGTGTCGCCTGGTCAGAGTGGGCAGAGCGATTACTGTTCCGACGAGACCGGCATGATCCGTCGCGATCCGACGGGTGCGGCGGGGGCGGTAGCTGCCTGCGGCACTTCAGGTTTGGTACCTGTCCAGTAGTTAGTTGGGGCAAAACGCGACCGCTCAGAAAGCTAACTTTCCATCTTTCAGCGAACCCAAGAGAGCACAGGGTCTTCCTCCTGTGCTCTCTTCATTTGCGACGAACGCATTAGCACTGCGAGCGATGAGTCATCTCGCACGTGACATCTGCGAAAAGCAAGAACAGGCTCTCCTTTCACCGAAATCCCACAAAGAAAGCGCAGACCAACTCGAAATAGAGGGAGATTTGTCATACGTTCTGACGACGACATAGACTAGAGTTAGTGCTTCGATACGCCGGATTACGCTTGCTCGGACAGACAAAAAACGTCGACATTTTCTGTTTTAGTTGCTTTGCGACCCCGCTGGGTCCATTTTGGTCCCCTGTACGGAAAGTAAGTGCCTAAGAATCTGTATCTTATGCGTTTTCTGCGGTACTAGTCCTTTCGATTGAAGTTGGCCATCCGCCTGCCCTATATCTTGGCATACTTCGGTACCATACACAGGAAAACCGAACTCAAGGAGACTGCATGAAGAAGCAAAAGGGTTTCTCTCTTATCGAGCTTTTGATCGTCGTGGCGATCATTTTGATCATCGCGGCTATCGCAATCCCGAACTTGCTCCGTTCCCGCATGGCGGCGAATGAAGCTTCGGCGGTTGGTTCGCTCCGTACCATCAACACGGGTCAAGTGACTTTCAACTCGACCTGGGGCGTTGGTTACGGAACGTTGGCGGCTCTGTCCACCCCTGCGGCGGGATGCCCCGGTGCACTTGTGACTGCGGCTTGCCTGATCGACAGCAATTTGGGCGGCGGAACCAAGAGCGGCTACACGTTTACGTCACTTCCTGCGAACGGTGCGGGCACGGCTGCAAGCCCGTTCCTGAACTTCAACTCGACCGCGAATCCGGTGGCACCTGGCCAGAGCGGACAGAGCACGTTCTGCTCTGACGACTCCGGTGTGATCCGCCGAAATCCTGCGGGCGCAGCGGCACCAGCCGTTTGCGGCACGTCCGGCTTGAACCCACTTCAGTAACTTGATTGGGTGAAGACTCGACGGACCTGCTGCCCAGCTTTGGGTCCGTCCGCGAATCGGGAAGAGCACGGGACTTCGGTCCCGTGCTCTTTTCTCGTTAGCCGACCTTACTCGCCATGCGGAGAGTGCGCCTCAGGTGGGCTCTTCACAAAATTGAAACGAGGTGAGGTTTATTTCTGGCAGCAAAGCTGACAATCTTCGCGGTTTCGAGAAACCGCTTTTTCAAGGACGGCCCAGGTCGGGCGGATCGGAGCGGGAAACCCGTTTGGTCCGGGCATTGGCAGAGAAACACTATTGGAGAGGACGCAGCAAGCAAATCGACCCATTTGAGAACTCTGGACCGAAGAGGACGCGGATTTTGAAGACTTTTTTCGTCGATTCGAAATGACGAGAAATGTCAAGTAAGGCTGTCTGACAAGCGTGCGCCGAGGCCTGTTGGCAAGTCTTGTCTTGCTGAAATATAGCTAAGATGCAGAATCTACATGCTTTAATGGGATTGAACTATTTTGCGAGCTGATGGTTAGAAGAATGGCACCTGCCTTGCATTATCGTACAGCGTGCTCTGGCACTAAAGACCTTTATACTCTCAAGGAGATAGCATGAAGAAGCAAAAGGGTTTCTCTCTTATCGAGCTTTTGATCGTCGTGGCGATCATTTTGATCATCGCGGCTATCGCAATCCCGAACTTGCTCCGTTCCCGCATGGCGGCGAATGAAGCTTCGGCGGTTGGTTCGCTCCGTACCATCAACACAGCTCAGGTGACCTTCAATTCGACCTGGGGCGTTGGTTACGGAACGTTGGCGGCTCTGACGACGCCTGCGGCAGGCTGCCCCGGTGCGCTTGTGACTGCGGCTTGCCTGATCGACAGCAATTTGGGCGGCGGAACCAAGAGCGGCTACACGTTTACTTCACTTCCTGCGAACGGCGCGGGCACGGCTGCAAGCCCGTTCCTGAACTTCAACTCGACTGCGAATCCGGTGGCACCTGGCCAGAGCGGACAGAGCACGTTCTGCTCTGACGACTCCGGTGTGATCCGCCGAAATCCTGCGGGCGCAGCGGCACCAGCCGTTTGCGGCACGTCCGGCTTGAACCCACTTCAGTAACTTGATTGGGTGAAGACTCGACGGACCTGCTGCCCAGCTTTGGGTCCGTCCGCGAATCGGGAAGAGCACGGGACTTCGGTCTCGTGCTCTTTTCTCGTGAACCGACCTCACTCGCTGAGAAACGTAAGCAGCCAATTCCGGCATCGCTGAGGCACACAATCGTGGGGAAGACGCAGACAGTGAAATGACCCAGTAAGGAACTCAGGACTGAAATGGGCGCCCGATCTTGGTGACTTTTTTCGCCGATGCAAAATGACAAAAAGTGTCAGATATGACTCCAGAATGAGCCTACGCCGAGGCCCCCTGGCAAGTTCTGAGATGCGAAGGAATTGCTAACTTACTGAATCTACAAATCTTAATGGAATCTTAGTATTTCGTTGGCAGGCCCTTTGAATGGCACCTGCCTTGCCCTAACCTACAGCGTGCTCTGCACTAAAGACCTTATATACCCTCAAGGAGACAGCATGAAGAAACAGAAAGGTTTCTCCCTTATCGAGCTTTTGATCGTCGTGGCGATCATTTTGATCATCGCGGCTATCGCAATCCCGAACTTGCTCCGTTCCCGCATGGCGGCGAATGAAGCTTCGGCGGTTGGTTCGCTCCGTACCATTAATACAGCTCAGGTGACGTTCAACTCGACCTGGGGCGTAGGTTATGGAGCGTTGGCGGCTCTGACGACCCCTGCGGCAGGCTGCCCCGGTGCGCTTGTGACTGCGGCTTGCCTGATCGACAGCAATTTGGGCGGCGGAACCAAGAGCGGCTATACGTTTACGTCACTTCCTGCGAACGGTGCGGGCACGGCTGCAAGCCCGTTCCTGAACTTCAACTCGACCGCGAATCCGGTGGCACCTGGTCAGAGCGGACAGAGCACGTTCTGCTCTGACGACTCCGGTGTGATCCGCCGCGATCCTACGGGCGCAGCGGCACCAGCCGTTTGCGGCACGTCCGGCTTGAACCCACTTCAGTAACTTGATTGGGTGAAGACTCGACGGACCTGCTGCCCAGCTTTGGGTCCGTCCGGGATTTGGAAAGAGCACGGGATATCCTTCCCGTGCTCTTTTCTTTTACGACGAGCGGGCAGCTCTGCTGGCGCGGGTTCTTCGGAGTGTAGTTGCAGAAAGCAAAAATTAGTCCTGCACGAAATCACAAACGACATTTCTCGTCGCCTTGGAAGCAAAATAAGTCTGAGAAAACTCAGATTCCGTGAAACTTGCACGCAAAAAGGCATGATAGAGGGTCAGGCAGCGTTTCGGAAATGGTCCTCGGATTGCTCCCTCTCATCATTGGGAATTAAGTGCGTAATAAAACGTAATAGAAATATGGCGACACTCCTATGCGCAGAAAACAAGCAGGATTCTCGCTGATCGAATTGCTGATCGTTGTGGCGATTATTCTTATCGTGACAGCTATCGCCGTACCAAGTTTTCTGCAGGCAAGGATGTCGGCAAATGAGTCTTCAGCAGTGACCTCCATTCACGCCGTGAATACTTCCGAGGTTTCCTACTCATCTACCTATCCCACCATCGGATTCTCGCCTTCGCTAGCTAGCTTGGGTGATGGTGGAGTCTCCCCTTGTGCGGCGACGGCCGCCGCAGCGTGCTTTCTTGATCCGGTGCTCGCGGCCGGCACCAAGAGCGGCTATCAGTTTACTTACGTGCAAGACAACTCCGCAGTTCCTGCCCCTGGGTATAAGATCAATGCTGACCCCATGAACAGAGGGTTTTCAGGTCAACGTAGCTTCTATTCCGATCAGCACAACATTACCCGTTATAACGCTACGGCACCGGCCACCCCCGCGTCTCCTGCCCTATAATCAAGACCTGCTAGACTAAAGCTGTATGACATTTCCATTCGACGTGGTTCTGTGCCTCTTCTGGCTAGCTACCGGTACGGCAGACACCCAGCATCTTGTGACGTTGTTGGAAGCGCGATACCGGCCTGCGCGTACGATGCAGGCCAGGTTTCTCGAGCGCTACTCAGAAAACAATCGCGTAGTTAGGTCTGAAGCAGGAATTGTGTATTTTCGACGCCAGGGAAAGATGCGCTGGGAATATGAGGCACCGGAGAAGAATCTGTTCCTTGTGGACGGCAAAACGGCTTGGTTTTACGTACCCGGCGATCATACGGTGACCCGTGTTCCCGCGAAGCAAAGTACAGATTGGCGAACGCCGCTGGCCCTTCTGGCCGGCGAAATGAAATTGTCGCGTGTCTGCGCGCGAGTCGAACCCACCACGGTTGAACGGCCCGACACTCCAGGAAACATCGTGTTGTATTGCCCGCTGCGCGGTGAAGAAAGCAAACCGGAGCACGCGGCGAATGATGCAGGGGAAAAGCAGGAGACCAGTCCGAAGGAGTCTGTTTATCTCGAGATCTCGCCCGACCAAGGAGATCTCGCTCGCGTCCTTGTGCGGGAAGAGGGCGGAGTCGTTATCGAGTACAAGTTCTCCGACTGGCGTTTCAATCCACCGCTTGCGGATTCCTTATTTCGATTTGAAGTTCCTCCCGGTGTGGCCATCGTAAGAGGTGAATCATCTGCCGAATCAAGGCCTTAAGATGAATTTCGCGTTAAATTGAGGCGACGTATTCGAACAAGAACAGCCAACCATCAGGCACTACCCCGCATATTAACTAGATGAGGTAAACTTGGAGCATGGGGGAATTTGTCTGCCGTGTTGCGGATGCAAACGGCCGAGTATTCTCGCACGTCGAGGCTGCAGGGTCATTGGCCGAGGCGCGCCAGAGGCTGGCTGAGAGGGGCTTGTTCGTCTATTCCGTTGAGGCCCGCAGCAGCCTGTTCCGTGCGTTCATAAAGCGGGGCAGCGACCGTCAGATCGGCGGCTCGGATTTCCTGATACTCAATCAACAGTTCAATACACTGATCAAAGCCGGATTGCCGATTCTGCGCGCTCTGGATCTTCTGGCAGACCGGGCCACCTCACCCAAACTTCGCCCAGTGCTTTCCAAGGTTCGTGACCGCGTTCGAGAAGGCAAGTCGCTTTCCGAGGCAATCAGCGAGGCTGGCGTGTTTTCCAAGGTCTACGCGACGGCCATTCTCGCCGGTGAGAAAAGCGGAAACTTGCCCGGCGTTTTGGACTATTACATTGCCTACCAGCGAGTGAGCACGGGAGTTAAGAAAAAGATTCTCGCAACGCTGGTATATCCAGTTCTGCTGATCACGGTCGCGTCGATCATCGTGACCTATCTCGTAACCTTTGTAATTCCAAAATTCGCGGTGTTATATAACGACCTTCATGTGGAATTGCCGGGGCCTACTCGATTCCTCATCGCCGTCACTGTTGACTATCGCTACATGGTCATCGGTGCCATCGCGCTCTTTTTTCTTGCGATAGTTGCAGTTTTTCTGTGGTCCAGAACGGAAGAAGGAGGTGAGGCGTTCGACCGGCTGAAGTTCCGTATACCCGTCCTCGGCGACACCCTCCTGAAATTCCAGGTTGCACAATTTGCGCGTACGCTTGCTACGCTCCTGACCGGCGGCACTCCCTTGGTTGCGGGTTTGCAAACGGCCGCCGATGCCATCAGCAGCAAGCTCGTCCGCTCGACGGTCACGCAAGCCACCCAAATGGTGCGCGAAGGCGAGTCGCTGCACAGCGCTCTAGCTACTCGCGGGACCATGCCTGCGCTTGCTTTGGACATGATTGAAGTCGGCGAATCCAGCGGCGCATTGGCTCCCATGCTCACCAGCATTGCCGAATTCTACGAAGAGGAAGTTAGCGTCAGGCTTTCGGCGCTCGTCGCCGTCATCGAACCCGTTATACTTATCTTTATGGGCTTGCTGGTGGCTTTTATTTTGATTTCACTCTATTTGCCGATCTTCTCCTTTTCCCTCTCGGGCGGAGCGGTAAAGTAAGGTAAGGAGACCGTGGCAACAACCGAGCACAATTGGACTCCCGGGGACGGCGCTGATGCCGTCCACGAGCGCGAATTCGCGAGTAAACTCGCGCACCGGTATCGCTGCGCTTTTGTCGATCTAAGCGAACAGCACATCGACCCCGAACTCTTCCGGACCATACCTGCGGACTTGATGTTCCGCTATAACTTTGTGCCGCTCGAGGTGCAAAACAATTCACTCTCGATCGCTGTCGCAGATCCCAGCCTGGTCTTGCTGAGCGACGAATTGCCCCTGTTGCTGGGCAAAAAATTGGCCATCAAGGTGGCTACCGCAAGGCAAATTGGCGACCTCCTGAAGCGTACCGAGCAGTCGCAACGCGTCCTGGAGCAGGCCACCGAAGCGTTCACGCTCCAGGTTTCGAAAGAAGAAGAAGAAAGCGAAGAGACGATATCCGGCGACCGCCTGACCCGCGATAGCACCGTCAGTCCGGTCGTAAGGCTAGTCGAGACAATTATCTTCACGGCTTTGGAACGGCGCGCGAGTGACATCCACATCGAAGCGCGCGACACCGAAGTGGCCGTCAAATACCGTATTGACGGCGTTTTGCAGCACGCCATGCAACCGATTGCCAAAGAGTGGCATTCAACCGTTCTCTCCCGCATCAAGGTTCTGAGCGATCTGGACATCGCGGAACGCCGCGTCCCCCAGGACGGCCGCTTCCGCGTGAAGTACAAAGGGCGCTTCATTGACCTCCGCGTCTCCATCATGCCGGCGAGCCACGGAGAAGACGCCGTGCTGCGCGTCCTGGATAAGGAAACACTTTCGGAGAAATTCCAGAGCCTCAGCCTGGATGTAGTTGGTTTTTCAGAGTTAGAGGTGCGTCGCTTCCGGCGTTACATTCAAGAGCCGTACGGCATGGTGCTCGTCACCGGCCCGACGGGGTCGGGCAAGACGACCACTCTGTACGCCGCAATCAATGAAATTAAAACTGACGAAGACAAGATCGTCACCATCGAAGACCCTGTGGAATACCAGCTTCGCGGAATCACTCAGATTCCCGTGAATGAGAAAAAAGGTCTCACCTTCGCGCGCGGATTGCGTTCCATTCTTCGCCACGACCCCGACAAGATCATGGTCGGTGAAATCCGCGACCAGGAAACCGCTCAGATCGCTATCCAGTCGGCGCTCACCGGCCACCTGGTCTTCACCACCGTGCACGCCAACAACGTGACCGACGTCATCGGGCGCTTTATCAACATGGGCGTCGAGCCTTACAATTTCGTTTCCGCCCTGAATTGCATCATGGCGCAGCGGCTTGTCCGGGTGATCTGTTCGAATTGCAAACGGCAAAAGAACTACTCGCTGGCGGAACTAAAAGAAGCTGGGCTCGATCCGGCAGTCTGGGGTTCCGTCGTCCTTTCCGAAGGGGCCGGCTGCCTGGAATGCTCCGGCACGGGCTATCATGGACGCACGGCCATCTGCGAGTTGCTGGATTTGACGGATCGCATCCGGGAAATGATCGTGGACCGCCGGCCGACGTCCGAAATCAAGCGCATAGCTCGCGAAGAAGGAATGATCACGCTGCGCGAAAGCGGCCTGGCCAAAATTCGCGCCGGAATTACCACCGTCAAGGAAATCAACAAGGTGACATTCGTTGAGTAGCGCAACTACATTCCACCGCGGAATCTACAAGAGCGACGTGGTGCGCCGCGTGGCACGCTGGCTGGAAGCCACACCGCATCCGCCTCTGGCCATTGAAATAAGCCTGGATCGTGTAGCGGGTGCGCGGTGGACGAGGACCGGCGGGTTGGACAACTTTGCCGTCGAAGTTCTTCCGCCAGGCGCGCTTGTGCCTTCTGCCGTCGAAGCCAACATCATCAATGGCTCGGCTCTTAGGGCTGCTATTGCCGGGGTATGTTCGCGTTTGCACGCCAGAGACGAGAGCCTGGCCCTGATTTTGCCAGATCCGGTTATACGCGTCTTTGTACAGCACTTCGACGACTTTCCGCGCTCGAAGGAAGAAGCCGAGCCCATGCTGCGCTGGAAATTAAAGAAGAGCGTGCCCTTCGAAGTCGACGAAACGCTTATTTCCTACATGAGGCAAGCGCCGCGTGAAGCAGGCGTGGACGTTGTCACCGCGCTGGCTCGTTTGCGCATCATCCGCGAATACGAATCCCTGGTCGAAACGGCAGGGCTGCATCCCGGAATTGTGCTGAGTTCATCTCTGTCAGCGATCGCCCTGGTGGAAGAGCATCGTCCCACACTCCTCGCGCGCGTTTCCGGCCCTTCCCTGACGACGGCCATCGTCCGCGAAGGCGTCCTTTGCGGCTACCGTTGTACGGAATTGCCGGCGCGAGGCACTGCTCTTACGCCGCACATGCTGCTCGAGGACATTTATCCGGTAGCTGCCTACTATCAGGACACCTGGAAAGAAGGCATTCAGTCCGTGCGCGTCGCGGGTCTGGGCTCGCGGCTGCCGGAATTTGTGCGGCCTCTCGAAGAAGAGTTTCATTGCGAGGTTCACTCGTTGCTCCATAGCGCGGTCTCTGACGGGCGTATCCCGGCGGATGCGCGAGCCCTTGCTGACCGCGAACTGGAAGGTCTTGTCGGTTGGATGTTGCATCGCGGCTAGAAGAGCTTGGCTCGCGGTTCGAGAAGGGAAGTAACAGGAGAAGCATGAGGATTCACCTCAATCTGGCGACAAAGCCTTTCGTGACTCACCGGAAATTTCTGGCCGGTTCGAGTCTACTGGGCGCCGTCGCCGCCATTGTCTTTCTGGGCTTGGGCTGGCACGTCTACCTTGCTCGCAAGGCGAACGCCGAAATGCGCGCCAAGTCCGAGAAAATACTTCAGCAGGTGCTCGAACTTGAACAACGTCGCACCGAACTTGAGCGGTTTTTCAGCCTCGAGGAGAATGCCAAGCTGCACGACCGCGCGGCTTTCATCAATAGCCTGATTGACGAGCGCAGTTTCAACTGGACGCTAATGTTCATGGATCTGGAGAGAATTCTGCCGGCTGGCGTGCGTGTCGTCAGCATTTCGCCCAAGCAGGAAAAGGGCCGCGTCGAAGTGAAATTCACCGTCGGCGCTGTCAGCAATGAAGCCAAACTCAAGTTCATAAAAGCGCTCGAGGACTCGAAAACTTTTACGCACATTCAATTGGATGATGAGCACAAGCCCACGTCGGGGCCTGGTGCAGACCAAATCTTGGTGTCACTCACCACAGAGTATTCGAGGAGCTGATGAACCGGGACTTTACATTTCAAAAGCGCGCGATCCTAATCGTGCTCGGCGTGCTCGTGGCCGCCGATCTCGGCCTGGCCATCTACAGCTGGGAACTGACCTCGTCGCCGCACACTCCGCAAGGGGATTTCGAGGCCCAAAGTATCCAGCTCAAGGTCCTGAGAGGAGACATCAAATCGGCGCAGGAGATCAAAGACAATATGCCTGCCACGCACAAGGATTGCGAGAAGTTCGAACAGTCTCTGCTGTCGGAGAGCACTGGCTATTCTTCTGTCACCGCCGAACTCGATGAAATCGCGAAGAAATCCGGTTTGCAGATTGTGACTGGTGCTTTCCACCAGAAGGATATCCCGAACCGCGGCATGACTGAGGTGAGCATCGAGGCGACGGTCAGCGGCGACTATGGCAGCGTTGTGCGGTTCGTCAATGGCTTGCAACGGTCAAAGCGATTTTACGTGGTCGATGGATTAGCGCTCGCGAGCGATACCCAAAATCAGGCCGCCACAGGGAGCATACGCGTGGGACTCCACGTCCGAACGTATTTCCGGGAAGCAGCATGACACGGAACCGGCAAATTATTTTGCTCGTGGTGTTGGTCGTTGTTGCCGGGTTTGTTTGGAGTTTCGAAACGAACAAGCACACGCCCGCCATGCAAATGGCCATCTCCATTCAGAATTACAAGCCCCTGGCGGTAGAGAACCCGCAAATTCGCTGGCCCGAACTGGAGCGCGCGCAGAAAACCGAGTACAAGAGTAACGGCCGCAACCCATTCAGCCCAATCGCGCCTCCTAAGCCAGGGGATACTCCCAAACCAAAGCCAAAGAAAATAGGGCCAGAGCCTCCTCTCCCCGAGCCGCCGAAGCCAACCGAATCGCACCTGCCTGCGAATCTCAAGTATTTTGGGTACGGCACAGTCCCGACCGGCTCCCCGCGGCGTGCCTTCATCACCGACGGCGAGGATGTTTACATCGTAACCGAGGGAGATACCTTGCTGGGCCGCTATCGCATCCTAAAAATCGGTAACGCCGATCTCGAATTTCAAGAGATTTCGAGCGGGCTTCCGGGCAAGGCGCCGCTCGAAGAGCAGGCCGCGCCGCCATCCGCATGAAAAACAAGCCTACGCGCACGAGAGCAGGTAGAAAGCAAGGCGGCTATGCCTTGCTGATGGTCGTGGGCCTCACCGCCCTCATACTCGTTGCCACCATGTCTGTCGGCTTGCGCATCGTCACGCAGGGTCGGCGGGAAAAAGAGCAGGAGATGATCTGGCGCGGTCAGCAATACACCCGCGGCATTAAACTCTACTACCGCAAGTTTGGGCGCTTCCCGAACTCCATGGATGATCTGGTGAAGCCCAAGCTCGGGAACCTCCGATTCATGCGGCAGCCTTACAAAGACCCCATGAACAAAGAGGACGGCTCCTGGCGCCTGATTTATGTGGGCCCCTCTGGACAACTTATCGGCAGCCTCAAACCGCACCCGAGTGGCATTCAACTTCCTCTCGCAGGCACACCAGGGGCAGTGGCTTCAGGTACTCCGTCTCCAGCTCCCGGCACACCTCCTGGCGGAATTGCTGGCAGCCCGCAGACAGGTGCCACGCCCGGCGCTGCACCGGCAGGGACGAGCGCAACGGGAACAGGCACCGGCGCGCAGGGGACCGATACGTCCGGCACTGGAACCGATTCCCAGCAAGTTCCTATGGGCGATACTCCGACTATCCTTGGAGGAAACATCATCGGGGTCGGAAGCAAGATAAATCAGGCCTCCGTGATCGTCTACGAGCAGGCGAAGAATTACCGCCTCTTCGAGTTTATATGGGATCCGTCGAAAGACATGGCCATTGTGAGTTCGCAGGGAGCACCCATTGGCACTCCGGCCGGGTCGCCGGGGCAAACTCCTACCGGTTCACAGCCGAACCCGATGAACCCGCAACCGAATCCTCCGCTGCAACCGCCAAATCCCAATCCGCCGCAGCAATAGCTAGTTGTGGAAAATTAGTTGTGAAATTGGACGGTTTTAGAAGTCTTCAGATTTTAGCTGAAGTGTCGCTTTGGTTCAGCGTCGACGGTGGCGGCCCAGCCGGCGTATCTCAATTCGACAAGCCTAGCTGCGATTTGAGAGCGTCCGTGTTCGGAGTTCCTTCCGATACGGGCGTTTTTTTCTTGGGAGAGGGTGTGGGCCCAGCATCAGGCGAAACGCCTGATTTGCTCTTATCGTAGGCGCGCTTCACCCTGCGAACATAGGAAACTGTTTCGGTATATGGCGGCACCCGCCCAAACTGTTCAACGCGCTGCGGGCCCGCATTGTAGGCGGCCAAAGCCAGCGACAAGTTGTTGTTGTACCGCTGGAGAAGGTCGCGCAAATAGTGCGTGCCTGCGTCGATGTTTTCTTGCGGGTCGAAAATATTCCGCACTCCGAAACTCGCTGCCGTTTCGGGCAGGAGCTGCATCAGCCCGCGCGCGTTGCGCTTCGAGACGGCCTTTGGATCGAAATTGGACTCCGCGGCAATCACGCTGGAAATAAGATCCGCGTCCAGGCCATAGCGGGTCGCTGCCGCCTTCACGATTTCACGAAACGGCGCCGTTGCGGACGCAGTCGCCTCCGGAGGCAGCGGCGCAAACCTATCTTCCGGTTCGATCAAAACGACTTCAGTCACCGGGATTTCCACGACGCCGCCCGCCATTTGCAGGCGGTAATTCTCCCCGAGAAGCTGATAACCCGTCACATGGAGCCGCTGGCCGCTGCGCAAGGCGACGTACTCCGCGCAAACTGACGGAGCTAGCACGAGCAAGAAAGCACAGGGGAAGAGAGTTCGTGTCAGACGCACGGGGCCGCCCCTCGCAACGCGAACTGTTCGATGGCCGCGGCGACGCCGCCTTCGTCATTGCTTGCGGTTTCGTGCCATCCAAATCCTTTTAATTCGGCTACGCTGTTCCCCATCACCACCGGAATGCCCGCGAACGTCAGCATCTCGAGATCATTGTGATTGTCGCCGATGGCCAGAATCTCTTCGCGCGCCACGCCGCGCAGCGCCGCCCACTCCGCCAGTGCCGCGCCCTTGGAACAAACGGGATTAATGACGTCGATCATCGAAAAATTCCTGGTTTCATACACGGTTACCGCGAGCGCGAAATCCGCCGAAAACGAGGCGCCGCGAAGCGTGGTCTCAGCTTCACGCATCCGCACGACGTCCCCGCTTAGCATAACCTGGATCGGATCTTCGGTGAGGCAGCTTTCGAGCGGGTTGGCCAGCCCCAGGAACTCGCGATTGCGAGTGTAATATCCGGTGCGGATCGGGTCGCCGGTATTTATGGATTCAAGCATGATCTGGTTTTCGCGCCGGCGGTCAAAGACGACTCCCGCGCAGTCCCGCCACGGCCTAGTAAGCCCCAAGACGCGTTCGGCAGTATCGCGCGAGAATAAGTGCCGCACGTGCGTCGCTCCGTCTTGCGTGCGAATGACCGCCCCATTGCTGACAATCATAGTCAACGGCGCATCGATTTGGCGGGCGATGGGAAGAGCAAAATCGTATCGCCTTCCTGTTACCAGCGCGACCTCGATGCCGCACCTGGTCGCCGCAGCGATAGCCACGCGATTCGCCTCGGGAAGCTGCCAGCGGCTGTCCAGAAGCGTGCCGTCGATATCCAGGGCGATCAACCTGATGCTCATCCACCTATTGTATCGTGGCCTGAGCGCGGGTTCAGCGGATTTGTGGGTAACCATCAGCTGGTTAGCCATGACGGATCCCCCCTCCCCTGTTTTTTGTAAGAATGTGATTCGATGGGGGTTAAGTGGTGGGGGCCTGCAAAGAATGTGATTCTAAAGGAGTTACGGGCGGGTTTTGCGGAAGTGAGGATTGTAAAGGACTTAGTGACTGGTGACTGCTGACTCGTGGCTGGAGGAAGAGCGAGCCGCTCCGGCCCAGGCGTGGTCAGTGTATTGTATTGGCGGGGAGAGGTGTAGGAATACAAGAAAGGCGCAGACCTGATGGTGCGCCACTAGAAAGGCAGCAGAGAGGTGCGCGAGAGGGAGGCTGGTACGAGCGAGACATAGGGAATGATAGCAAGGAACTGGATTACTGTCAAGGTACAGTACCACAGGTTTATCATTCGAATGAGACGCGAAGAAGTCGAGGGGATAGAAGAGGTTGGCGGGAATTTTGTAGTTTGGTGAGACGGTGAGACGGAGCTTGAGTGAACAGAACGTAGACTGCGGAAGATAAAGTCAAAATCCGCACCCTGAAAACCGCAGGGATGCGGCACCCAGCATTTTCAGGAGCCTACCCACGGACGGATCATACTATCTGGCGCGATAGTACGGGGAGTTGGCCGGAATGGTTTGTTATACCATCTGGCTATAACGGTCCAACTTCTGCCACTTGGCCGGGCTGGATGGAGAGAAGAGCTTCAGCGCAGGCTGGCATGAGGGGTAACAAATCCTTCATGCGATTCGATTTCGCGCGGAGGATCAAGATCGAGACACTCCGTCCGGTCATGTTTTGCTGGTATTTGATATTTCGGTCGCTGGTGAGCAGCACCTCCCAGCGGCCTTCCGCAAGCGTTAGGAGCTCGCCGTTCTTCTTTGAGCCATATCCGGCCCTTCGTACGGTTTGGCACTCGTGGCCCATGCCCGTGAGAGTCCCTTTCAGTTCGTCTGGAAGGCACTCATCGATGAGAATGTTCATTTCCCGAAGCGAGCCAAGAGAAGTGTCTTAGCTTCTTCCAACGCGGCGATGGCCTGCTCGCGGCCTACTCCAGGGTATTGTTTCAGGAATTCATCGAGGGTTTCTCCGCCTTCCAAATAATCAAGCAGCGTCTGGAAAGGCACGCGCGTGCCTCGGAAGACGGGCTCTCCGCTGTGGATGTCCGGATCTTGAACAATTACGCTTTGAGAGACGGTAGCCATCGGGCGCCTCCTGGTCGAAGGTCAATTATCTCACTCACCCGGGAAAAGTGCTCCGAAAAGTGCGATCGCTCGAAACTAGTTTGACTCGTCAGTGAACGCGGACGGGAACTGGCCAGCTGGCAACCAAACACACGCCCAGAACCAAGCACGCCACCAGCGCCGCCCAGAAAAATGGGTTCGCTGTAGTAATGCTGGTGATCGCCGAGATGCCGGTCGCTCTACTTGCTGAAAATGGGCTGAACACAGTCAGAAGCAAGAAAGTGATAGTTCCCACCACGAAAAATCCGGTGCCCAGAGAGATTCCCTTGATTAGCCACATTAAGGGGTTCTCCTTTGACCGAGGATCGGGTCTGGCGCGCTGATTTTCAATAGTACGCCGACCGCCAGACCCGTTGTAGACCCTGATGGCGGGTGGGGCACCCTCGCCTCATCACACCACGGTGAATTACGAAAGTGGTATCCTCTCGTCGTAGCGCATCGTGAGCCAGAGACTTTCGGAGAATCGAGCGAGCCACCCGCCGCGCTGGCCCCTGCAAATGCGCAGAAGACAATCCCTTCCGAAGTACTTGTGATGGGCACACACTCTTCCTTGTAGGACAGAGCTGCATTTGGCGCGCCGCGCTCTGATTTGTTTGTGTCACCGCTACATCGCAGATAGACAGTTAGTCCTCGTCTTGCCCACCTTCAAAGCGCGTTCCCGTGCCGCTGGCGCAGGTCGCAAAGAGCGGGTTGCCGTTGCTGTCGAAAAACTGACTCGAGGCGTTAAAAGTCATCTGGTCGCCGTCAACCTCAATGTCCCGCATGAGCCGCTGCACGCCTCTCTTGAACGGGAACCCGGGAACCGTTGGAGGAGTGTCAAAGAGAATGAAGACCTCCCAAACGGCTTTGTAGGCATTGGCCTGCGTGTGGCTCCAGGCGCCGAGGCCTGGTGTCACTTGGCCGGGCAGGAACGCTTGGGAGTTAATAACCTCGGTGAGCGTGCCGCCGCGAGCGTACGACACCAGAGCGGAGAAGGAAGGGAGCGGAGCGCCGGTTTGGCAGTTTATCGGATTGATCTGCACCCGCCACGTCCCTTGCAACGTGCCCTGACTGTTCGACTGGGCGGCTGCGTTCCCCCCGAAAGACTGAACGAGCGCACCCGCTAAGACTAAGACCAATACAACGACCACAGAGGATGTCCTGCGCAGATTCGAGTTCATGGTTCTTCCCTCCTTTAGAACTTAATCAAAATGGACTACCTTTGCTCCCTCCACACATCCGGCTATTGAAGGATTCCGACTATGGCCACCGAACGGGGATTGATTCCTGAGGCTATCGTGCCTATGGACGTCCAGGCCCCGGTGGTGACGTCGATGGTGTACATCGAGACGCTGTTAGAGCCGCCATTCGCCACATAGGCGAACCTGCCGGATGGATCCACGGCCACCGAACGGGGATTGATTCCTGCGGCTATCGTGCCTATGGACGTCCAGGCCCCGGTGGTGGCGTCGATTGTGTACATGGAGACGTTGTTAGAGTTGAGATTCGCCACATAGGCGAACTTGCCGGACGCATCCACGGCCACCGACAGGGGATTGCTTCCTGCGGCTATCGTGCCTACGGACGTCAAGGCCCCGGTGGTGACGTCGATGGTGTACATCGAGACGTTGCCGGTTCCTCCGAAAAGTTCTGCATTCGCCGCATAGGCGAATCTGCCGGACGGATCCACGGCGACCGACGCGGGATCGATTCCTGCGGCTATCGTCCCTATGGACGTCAAGGCCCCGGTGGTGGCGTTGATGATGTACATAAAGACATTGCCGGTTTCTCCGACGGAAAATGCGTTACTCGCCGCATAGGCGAACCTGCCGGACGGATCCACGGCGACCGACGCGGGAGTGATTCCTGCGTCTATCGCCCCTATGGACGTCAAGACCCCAGTGGTGGCGTTGATGGTGAACATCGAGACGACGCTGGAGAATCCGAAGTCGTTGTCGGCACTCGCCACATAGGCGAACCTGCCGGATGGATCCACGGCCACAGACTGGGCACTCCCTCCTGCTGTGACTGTCGTCCCTATGGACGTCAAGGCCCCGGTGGTGGCGTTGATGGTGTACATCGAGACGGCGTCAAATTCTAAAGTCGCCACATAGGCGAACCTGCCGGATGGATCCACGGCCACCGCTTGGGGGAATCGTCCTGCGGCTATCGTCCCTGGCGCTATGGCCGTTAAGGCCCCGGTGGTGGCGTTGATGGTGTACATGGAGACGTCGTTAGAGCCTGCATTCGCCACATAGGTGAAGCGCGGCAAAAACCGTCCGATGGTGAAGTTGACGGGATTCGAGGCGCCCCCGCTGGGCGCAGGGTTGGTTACCGTCACCGCAGCAATCCTCGCAGTGGTAATGGCCGCAGCCGGAATCGCCGCCGTCAACTGCGCGGCGCTGACAAACGTGGTAGCGCGCGCTACGCCGGCAAAGTTCACCACCGAGCCGGTCAAAAAGTTCGAGCCGTTCACCGTCAGGGTGAAGGCCGCGCCCCCGGTGTCAGCGCTATTCGGGGAGATCGTGGTGATCGTTGGCCCCGTGATGGTGAACGTCAAGGAGTTGGAGGTGCCCCCGCCGGGCGCGGGGTTGAAGACTGTGATGGCGGCTGTCCTGGCCACGGCAATGTCGCTCGCCGGAATCTGAGCACTGACCTGGCTGGCATTTATGAACGCCGTTGCCCGGTCGCTGCCGTTCCAGCGCACGACCGAGCCAGTCACAAAGTTCGAGCCGTTCACCGTCAGGGTGAAGGCCGCGCCCCCGGTGTCAGCGCTATTCGGGGAGATCGTGGTGATCGTTGGCCCCGTGATGGTGAACGTCAAGGAGTTGGAGGTGCCCCCGCCGGGCGCGGGGTTGAAGACTGTGATGGCGGCTGTCCTGGCCACGGCAATGTCGCTCGCCGGAATCTGAGCACTGACCTGGCTGGCATTTATGAACGCCGTTGCCCGGTCGCTGCCGTTCCAGCGCACGACCGAGCCAGTCACAAAGTTCGAGCCGTTCACCGTCAGGGTGAAGGCCGCGCCCCCGGTCGCGCCGCTGGTCGGCGAGATCGTCGTGATCGCGGGGATGGGATTGTTCACGGCGGTCATGATGTTGACCGCGGCAGTTGCTGTCTTAGCCGAGTCTACGGCTGAGGTGGCCCTAGCCGTCACGGTCGGTGGATTCGGAATGCTCGCAGGCGCCGTATACTTTCCGGTTGCGTCGATCGTTCCGCAACTTGCTCCCGTGCAGCCTGTTCCGGAGAGGCTCCAAGTGACGGCCTGGTTGGCGCCGGTCGGATTCACCGTCGCTGTGAATTGCTGCACGCCACCGGTCTGGACCGTCGCATTGGACGGTGAAACGGTAACCGCCGTAGGGCGCAAGGGCGTCGCGTTCCCTCCGCATCCAATCAAAAACACAAGGGTCGCGCTGCCGAGAACCGCCATCAATTTCATCGCTAGTGTTTTGTTGCTCATCTCGCCCTCCTCACAACACGTGTTCGCGGATCGTGCTTGCTCGGCGGACACCAACTCTGGCGCGACGCCCCGCAGAGCGCAATCGTGCGCGCGTAGCCTGCGGATATTTAAGTTCTACTCGTCTAACTCCATAATTGCAGAGGCGTTACAAGCATATTGATACGAAAGCTAATGGTGTTACACTACCTGCTCAGCGATTCGGAAGCCCGTCCATGGGAACCACTATCCGAGCTCGTACGATGTGCTTCAGCGCGTTTCACGTGGACTTGCGATCAGGTCAGCTTTATAAGCACGGCATCCGCCTGAAGCTGCAGGACCAGCCTTTCCAGGTGCTTGCGTTATTGCTGGAACATCCCGGGGACCTGGTTACTCGCGAGGAACTGCGTCAAAAGCTCTGGCCTGCTGACACGTTCGTTGACTTCGATTCCGGCCTCAACAACGCCATCAAGAAACTGCGCGACGTGCTGGGCGATTCACCCGAGAAGCCTCGCTACATCGAGACCCTGCCCCGCCGCGGCTACCGCTTCATCGCTCGGGTCGAAAACGGCGACCTGCCCACATCGGCCGCCGTCGAAGTACGTCTCGGGCCAGTTTTCCCCTTACGGCCAACGCCTGAACTTCGGAACAAGCGCCGCATTGTCGTTACGGCTGGTGTCGCAGCCTTCCTCATTGTTGCCGGCCTCGCTTCGTGGCGCATCCTTTTCGCTCGGCCCATGCTGGCCGAGACCGATGTCATCCTCCTAGCGAGCTTCGTCAACAAGACAGGTGATCCCATCTTCGACAACTCTCTGGACAAAGCCCTTGAAGTCAAACTTACCGAGTCCCCGTTTTTGAGCCTTTTCCCGGAACTGGGCGTCCGCGAGACGATGCGAATGATGCGTCATGATCCAAACGAGCGCGTGACACGGGAACTGGGTATCGAAATCTGCAACCGACAGGGGCTCAAAGCCGTGGTCGTGCCGGAGATTGCCGCCTTCGGGAGCAGATACCTGATCACCCTGGAAGCGATCGAGGCACAGAGCCAGAAGTCCATTGCGCGACGCCAAGAGGAAGCGGAGAACAAGGATCAGGTGATTGCTGCGCTGGGTAAAGCGGGCTCGCAGTTGCGAAAGCGATTGGGCGAGAGTCTGAGCTCGCTCGAGAAGTACGATGCTCCTCTTGATTTTGCGACCACAAGCTCACTCGAGGCCTTACAAGCCTACAGAGCAGGGCTGATGCAGTTTCGTTATGGAAGAAATCGTGAGGCCATCGCCTTTTTTGAAAGGGCCGTCGAACTGGACCCGCAGTTCTTTTCTGCATACAGAATGCTCAGCAATGTCTATGTCAGCTTAGGTGACGGCCAAGCTGCCAGACAGAATTCTGCCAAGGCCTTCGAGCTAAAGGATCGCCGTGTCACGCAGGAAGAAAACTTTCGGGCTACCGGTATTTATCATATGAATACTACGGGAAACCTGGGAAAGGCAGTTGCTGTACTCGTTTTGTACAGGGAAGCGTATCCACGCAGCTCCGTTGCTTCCAACGTATTGGGACTCGCTTACCAGTACATGGGCAGAACGGAAGAGGCTCTGCGTGAGTTCCAGCGGGCAATTGACCTTGCGGTGGTACCGGCTGCTCCGGACCAGTCCAATGCAAGCGAAGCGCTCATGATCCTGGGCCGTTTTGGGGAGGCCAAAAAAATACTTGACCAATGGTGGCAGAAAGGGCCCCTGTCCTCATCTCAATTAGAACAGCGCTACCGAATCGCCTTTTTCGAGAACGATTCCGCAACGATGGAACGGCTTGCCCGCGAAGCCCCAGCGGACGATATGCGCTGGCTCGGTTTACAACAGCAGCTCGCATTCTTTCGCGGCGACTTCATCAAACTCCGTTCGCTGAGCGAAACGCTGGTGAACCAACAGAGGCGCGCGAAACGGATGGAAAACGCTGCCAACGAGCTTGCTTGGCATGCCCTCCTTGAATCCTATCTAGGAAACTATACCTTGGCACGCAAGCTTTGCCGCCAAGCTGGAGAGGCGAGTAAAGACAGTGTTTTAGGGCTCGGGCATTGTGCCGTGGCATTAGCGGAGGCCGGCGACGTGACGCAGGCTGAAGCGCTGGCAGCGAAACTGGATCGGCTGCGTCCTGAGGACACGCGAAACCAGAAGATCTGGCTGCCGGTCATTCGTTCTATCATCGAGCGCCAGCGAGGAAACGCCGTTAAGGCCGTGGATTTGCTCGCTCCAGCCACGCAATACGAACAAGGCGAACTAGGGGTTCCTTATCCCCGTGCACAAGCTTACTTGGCGGCACGAGAGCACGCCAAGGCTGCCGCCGAGTTCGAGAAGCTCATCGGTCATCGCGGATGGTTCGGGTGGGGAGTGTTTGCTCCGCTGGCGCAACTCGGTCTCGCGCGGGCCTATGCCATGCAAGGGGACCGGGAGAACAGCCGCAAAGGCTACGATGATTTCTTCACCACTTGGAAAGACGCGGACCCGGATATCCCGATACTCCGTAAAGCCAATGCCGAATACAAGAAACTCACCGCCACCGCGTCTGCCGCCGCTTCGGCATCAAGTAAAGAGCAATAGGCGCGGTTTCCATAAGTGGCGCTCTTCGCGGCCGTTTCGCGCAGGGTCACTCTTGGGGCGCTGCGCTTTCTTTTCCTCTTTTTTCTGGTCGCAACTGATGGTGATGAAGCGCAGGTCGCCATTTTCGTAATGACGTTTGAGATTTCTCGGCATCGGAGCAGAACAGCCCACTCTTTCTTGCGGAAAGGGCGGGGCACCTTCGCCTCTTCACACCACGGTGAATTACGAAAGTGGTATCCTCTCCTCGTGCCGCATCGTTAAGCAGAAACTTTCGGAGAATCGAGTGCGCCACCCGCCGAACAGAACGTGGACTGGCGAAGAACGTCAAAACCCGTACCCTGAAAACCTCAGGGATGCGGCACCCGCCTCATCACGGGCACGCGCATGCTTCTAATTCGTTTTCTCCGGCGCGGTTTTTTCGACTACGACCGTGCCGCCCTTCATGACCCAGCGGACATTGTTGATAATCACGTTGACATCGGCCAACGGGTCTCCTTCCACGGCCACAATGTCGGCGAAATAGCCGGGTGCAATGGCGCCGAGCTCCTTATCCTTGCCGAGGAGCGCAGCGGCGTTGGTGGTGGCGGTTGAGAGCGCTTGTTCGGGCGTCATGCCCAGCTTCACAAACCAGCCCAGTTCACGCGTGTTCTCGCCGCACATGGTGAAGAGTGCATCTGAGCCCATGGCAAAGCGTACTCCAGCTTTGTGCGCGCGCCGAGCGGTTTCAAAATTGCGCCGGATGTAGTCATTTAGTCCGTCAGCGATCTTCTTTTCGTTGTCCCAACCGAAAATGGTCATGTGCTCAACGTACCAGCGATTGTGATCGATCGTCGGAACGTAAAAGGTGCCGCGGCGGGCCATGTCGGTGATGGTATCGTCGTCCATATCCGTGGCGTGCTCGATGGAATCGGCGCCGGCGCGGACGGCGTCGCGCGCACCGTCGGGGCCGTAGCTATGTACGGCGAGGCGCTTGCCATACTTGTGCGCCAGGTCAGCCGCCGCTTTGATTTCTTCGTAAGTGAAGGTCTGGAATCCGGTGTCGTCTTTGTCAGTGCCTGTGGAAGCATACATCTTGATCACGTCCACTCCGGCAGCCACTTCTTCGCGAATTACGCGCATCACCTCGGGCAGATTGTCGGCTCGTCCGCCCGGGGGAGTTGTGTAACCTGGCCGAGGCGGCGCATCGGCCACGTAAATTCCATAGCCTGCCACGAACATCCGCGGTCCGAGCATGGCGCCGCGATTGATCAGGTCGCGCATGGCGATATCGTCCCAGTCACTCGACCCAAGGTCGCGAACGGTTGTAACCCCAGCTTCGAGAGTGCGGCGAGCGTTTTCCTGCGCAAGGAAAACAGCCACCGCTGGAAGGCGAGTACCGCCGAGTTGGTCGAAGGGGTGAACCTTAGAAGTCTGATCCCAATAGAAGGTGATGTGGGTGTGGACGTCGACGAGGCCTGGTACAGCGGTGTACCGGCGAAGATCAATTATTTGTGCGCCGGCAGGAATCTTCGCGGGGTCGGTGATGATATCGAGAATGCGGTCACCGCGGACGAGAACAATGGCGTCGTTCCAGACTTTTCCTTTGCCGTCGACCAGCTTGCCAAAGCGAATAGCCTTTGCGGTACCCGTGGTTTCACCCGCATGAGCCACTTGGGCGCCGGAAAGCAACAGGAGTGCGCAGCACAGCCGGACAATCCATCGCCGCATATTCACCTCGCAGGAAGTTTTTTGGAATCTACCACCATCTGCTAGGACAAATCCACTTGATTGCATAACAATGTCGGCTCCTTGACCCGAGTAGACTGTGGTTGGTTAACGACCATAGGTTCGGGAGAAGGAGCCGAACATGATGATTATAGGCGTAGATTACCACCCTAGCTTTCAGGCGGTTGCATTTTTAATAGAAGAGACTGGTGAGTGTGGCGAACAGGAACTGAACCACAGTGATGGGCAAGCAGAGAAATTCTATCGAGACCTGAAGCAGCGAGGAATCGGCGTGCGGGTAGGCATGGAGGCTACCGGATATTCACGCTGGTTCGAGCGGCTACTGGCAGAGTTGGGGTTCGAGGTATGGATGGGCGATCCCGCGGAGATCAAGGCCAAGCGCGTGAAGAAGCAGAAGTACGACCGCGAGGATGCGCGACTCTTACGCAGGCTGATGCTGGAAAATAACTTCCCGCAAATTTGGGTACCGAGTCCAGAGAATCGGGATCTCAGGCAACTGCTGTGGCACCGGCATCGGTTGGTGCAGATGCGCACGCGGATCATGAATCAGTTGCAGGCGTTGGCGATGAACGAGGGTTATCGCTGGAAGAAAAAACTATTCAGCGAACAAGGACGAGCACTGTTAGAGAAACTCTCGTTGGCTCCGTGGGCCAGTCGGCGCCGGCAAGAGTTGTTGGAGTTGCTGGACCGTATGAATCCGACAATTGAAGAGCTGACGGCCGCCGTCGAGCGGGAAGCCAGAAAGCGACCCGAGGTACAGCGACTGATGACGCACCCTGGTGTTGGTCCGCTTACGGCACTCGCTTATGTGTTGATCATCGGAACTCCAACTCGGTTCGAACGTGGCAAACAGATCGGCACGTACGTGGGGATGATTCCGTGTGAAGAGTCCAGTGCTCACAAGCAGCGACTAGGACACATCAGCAAGCAGGGCAATTCCTTGTTGCGCTTCTTGTTGGTGGAGGCCGCCCAGGCGGCAGCACGAAGCCATCCGGAGTGGCGACGTCGGTACATACACCTGGCGATGCGTCGACACAGGAGCATTGCCAAGGTAGCGATGGGGCGGCGTCTTGGAGTTCGCTTGTACTGGATGTGGAGGAATGGATGTGAGTATTCACCGAAGTTCGAGTTCGGTTCGTACGCGGGAAAGCTCGGTACCGGACATGGCGCGAAGTAGAACGCCGCGCACTTGATTGGGCATCCCGCTCCCTGAAAAGGGAGTTTGAACTAGTAATCGTGGTCGAAGTTTTGATCGAAGAGATGTTTAGGTCGGACTGAAGCCGACCGCTAGATTACAAACGAGCCGTGGTCGTCGATGCAGGGAAAAGAAAAAACGAAAGAAAACGAAGGAGAAAAACTCCTTTAGGTGAAAAGAAAGAAGTGTCTTCAAAAAGTGCTTGCCGGGGCCGACATTGTTAGAGATGTCCGGTAAGTGCGTTTACCAGGAGTTACGCGGTTTGCCAGCCATCTTGGCGGCCATGTAAAGCAGCAAGGCTCTGTCTGATACCGACATTTTTCGAAGCGCGTTTTGTAGTTTTGAAAAGATGCGCCTGCCCTTTCCCCGAGACGCCCAATCTTCTATTTCCTGCGCCGGTGTTTTGGCCGATTTGGGCGTTTTTTTTCCCTCGTAGAGAAGTTGATACAACGGCACTTTTAATGCACGTGCGAACTTCTCAAGGGTTTCTATAGAGGGGACAGTGTGTCCGTTCTCTACTCGCGAGACATAGGAACGAAGCAGCCCTGTGCGTTCTTCGATTTTGCCTTGGGACAGACCTCGCAATTCTCTAAACTGTTTGAGCCGGCCTCCTACATCCATTTAGGCAGCCTCCTCTTTCTAGGTCACAGTGTCTATTCATGGAAAGTGAGATTAGGACGACGCTGATTTATCAGGGTCGTCCGACCGAACATCTGTACCGGAAGCGGGATTAGCGATCCCATGTAAATCTGGATTTAAACGCTTTGTTGGCGAGACTACCTAAGTTGCTGGATTTCTAACATCGAAGAGGAACAGCGCGGATTGTAGCGGTAACGAAATTAGGCTGCTCGGACCGTTCTCGCTTCTCTACGCGGAATTCACCTTGTCCAGTTGGGGAGCCCAATAACAGCGGGGAAGCCGATTTCCGAGTTGGTTGGGTTCTTTGGACAGAATCCTGCAGCACCTGGGTTAAGGACAGCGGCGTGTGCTCGCACGGCACTCCCTGAGACTCATCGTACGGGGTCTCTGGCAGGTCTTCCGCTTGAAGGGCGAAAGATAAATCAAAGAGCAAAGCCCCAAGGATAACGAGTGTGAAAACGGACTTTCTCATCGGCACGTGAGAGCATAGCCGCGAGGTAGGGCCCGGTCAATCCGGCTGTGCCGTTTCTCCTTGTGAACTTGTCAACTCCCGATTAGTCGGATAACCGGACATTGAGATCTGGACAGACTTCACTTGGACGATTAGGGCGTTAATCAGGAGTTGTCCCGCTTAGGGCAGCTATGGCGACCAATCTAGATGACACTCACTCCTGAAACGTAACGCACACGCCATTGGGGTCAATCGCGCCGAACTCTTTCGCGCCCCAGGGCTTGGTTTGCAATGCACCATTCGGATGCACTTTTCCGCCGTGTTTCTGATATTCGGCATACATGGCCTCTATGCCTTTAACGGCGATTCGCACCATGGTCTGGTCTCCGACCTTTCGCGCCAGTTCTTTGTCGCTCATAGCGGCTATGTGCAGATAGGCCTCGCCGCGGTTGATTCCTGCGTAGTTCGGTGGTGTGGCATCGCGAAAAGTTTCCCGGAAGCCACAGATTTCCGTCCACCAATTCAGGGATTCCGTCGTGTCGGCGGCAGGTAGAACGGGGATCGCGCCTTTGATAATGGGGTCCATGAGCGAAGGATAACCGAATTCCAGCTGGGTCGCCTAGATCGAACCATGCCACCGGGTACTGGATCAATGGAATCCACTTTTCCGGTAAGCGCGTTTACCAGGACTTGAGGATTGCTTCCGGTTTGCCCGTCATCCGCCTGCAATCGCGAAAGTGCCGTAGGGACCTGATGTCCCCATTGCCGACGTTTGAGGACACCTGAGTTAGTTCCGCATGTCGGGAGCACTCATGGGCTTTGTCGACGTTTCAAAGGCAGAGATTTCACCGCAATATCTGCGCATCCGCTCCGAAATATCCCCTTGCCACATTGCTCCAGAGTGTCGCAGCGGCAGTTTTGCATCATCTTTTTCAGCAAACGCCGCACTGTCTTTATCCCGTCCATCAATCCGTTGAGTTCCGCTAGTTTTCTCTTGGATAGCGCGTGCCACCGTTCTGAAGCCCGAGTGACATTGCGGAAACCGAAGAACAGCTGTCGGATTTCATCTAGCGTAAAACCGAGTTGTCGTGCCCGCTGAATGATTGCCAGGCGATAAAGCGCCGTGGTGTCGTATCGTCTCTGTCCGCTCACTCTCCGTGTGGGAGGAAGCAATCCAATTTGTTCGTAGTAGCGAATCGCGGATGCTTGGAGTCCCACCTGTCGCGCTACCCCGGAAATAGTTAATGGCGGCATGGCTGTATTTTAAGACTGTTGCATTTCGATTGCTACGCCGAAGTGACAAATGATCTTCACAAAATACTTCTTGCCTTAAAGTCCACTTTAAGTTGTAGCGTTTTCAAAGGCCGCTAGTCAGCACAGCAAAACCTTAGCGCCTAGAAAGAAGACCTATGAAGACGAGGAACTGGATTTTCGCGGCCCTGCTCTTGCCGTTCTGCAGTGCGCTCGCGCTGGCACAATCGGCCAGGCAGGGCAGACTTGTTCCTGTGACGCAAACCGGTATGAGAGCACCTGATGAAGAGCCTGCCGATAAGAGTGATGCGACCCTCGATGCGCACCGGGAAAAGCGCGCGATGCAGATTTTCTTAAAGATAGTAGAGAACCGTGTCGTGTCTGCCGCTGAAGCCATGCCTGCCAACAAATATGTGTTTGCCCCAGCTGATGGCGAATTCAAGGGCGTGCGGACCTTTGCTCAGCAGGTAAAACACCTGGCAGCGACCAATCATATCCTGGCAGCAGCGGCGCTGGGTGAGGAGCCCCCCGCCGACGCCGGCGACGAAGCTGGACCAGAAACTGTACGGACCAAAGCGGAGATTCTCGATTACTTGAAAGCGTCGTTCGCCCGCCTTGGCAAAGCGATCGACGCCATCGACGACAAGAACGCGACGGTCAAAACTTCTCCGATTTCTCCGTTGCAAGGAGCCACACCGACTCGATTGGGGCTCACGGTAGAGGCGTTGATTCATGCTTTTGATCACTATGGACAAATGGTTGAATACCTGCGGATGAACGGTGTCGTGCCCCCCGCTAGTCGTGCATGAAGCCAAAAATTACGGCTTGACTTGAAGTTGACTTTAACTTCTAGGATTGTCCAATGAAGGAAGCAAATTTGATTCGGAGGAATACCATGATGAGCGAATGTGACCGACGTGCCGGAATGCGAATGCGCAAACTCAGGAGCGGAGCACTTGCGCAGCTGGTTTCGGGTGGCGGAGTCGCGCAAGCGTCAGTACAACATGATACGGCGAACGCGCGGGAGAGCAAATTGATGACAAAACAAACTAAATTCTACTGCGACATCAGGAGGATGGGATGAGCGTTCAAAGGCGCCAACTACTTCAGATCCTTTCATATGCTTTTGGGTCCAGCATCATTCCGCTTCGGAATCAATTCGCCATCGCGGCTCAGAACCCCGCCCAACCAGCGAGTCCTGCTACGCCTGCTATGGCAACTGCTCAACACGAACAAGGAGGAACGAAAATGGAAAAAGTAGCCGGAATCGGAGGGTTGTTCTTTCGAGCTCACGATCCAAAAGCGTTGGGGCACTGGTACGAAGAACACCTGGGAATCGCAATCGAGCCAACGAGCGAAGGCGGAGCCGTTTGGCAGCAAGAGGCCGGACCGACCGTCTTCACTCCTTTTCCCGAAACCAGCAAGTATTTCGGGGATCCCAACAAGGTCTGGATGGTGAACTTCCGGGTACGGGATCTCGACAAGATGGTGGCCCAGCTACGAACGGCAGGGATTGAGGTCAATGAGCCGCAAACCTTTCCGGGGATCGGGCGCTTTGCTCGCCTGCATGACCCTGAGGGAAATCCCATCGAGTTGTGGCAACCTTCATAACCTGGCGATCCAAATTAGGTGCTTGCAATGCACGACTCTGGGCGGATTACGAGCTACTTGGAAACAATCCCCCTCCAAACTGTCGTAACTCCTGGTAAGTCTCATACCCGGAAAAGTGGTGGCTAGTACCTGGTAGCCCCGCTTGCACGGTGGAGGTAAGCCGTCAGCCCGCGACGACATTCTGCGAGCTAGCGCTTAGCGCGCTGGTGCGTCGAAGGAACCGAGGAGAGAACGATGAACAGACTCAGCCGATGCATGCAGGCGCTCACTTTGTTGCCGAGCTTAATCTGGTTCCCTCCTGGGCGACTGCAAAGTACGACGGGCGAGCCGGGACAACGAGGTTCCTTCGTCGAAGTGGAGGGATCGAAGCTTTATTACGAAGAATGCGGTAACGGTCCGCAGGCTGTGGTGCTGGTTCATGATGGTGTGCTTCATTCCGCCGCGTGGGATGACGTTTGGCCTGAGTTCTGCAAGCACTTTCACACCATTCGGTATGATCGCCGAGGATACGGGCAATCTCCGGCAGCCACAGCGGGATATTTCGCTACGGACGATCTCGCAACGCTGCTGCGTCACCTGAAGGTAACGCGCGCGGCGATTGTGGGCAGCTCGCATGGCGGGGAAATCTCAATAAATTTCACATTGGACCATCCGGATATCGTGCAGCAGCTTGTGCTGGTCGGGGCAGTTGTTGGCGGCGTGCCTTACTCGAAACACTTTTTGGAGCGCGGTGAAGTCCTGGGCAGGCCGCTGGAAAAAGGGGACGTGCAGGGCGCCATTGCAGCAGCAGCTAAGGACAAGTATCTGGTTGCATCGGGGAACGATGCTGCAAAGAGGAGAATGGCCGAGATTCTCCTGGCGAGCCCGCAAGACCTGACTCACCCGGAGCTGGAGCTTCCGTCCAAACCGGCGCTACCGAGACTTCACGAGATTCGCATCCCGACTCTTCTGCTAGTCGGTGACGCTGATATCCCGGATGTTCACGCCCATGCTGGGGCAATCGAAGCTGGCATACCAAGAGCTCGGCGCGTAGTGATCAGCGACGTGGGGCATCTGATGTACATCGAGAAACCAGCAGTGTTCAGCCGTATTGTAATCAGCTTTCTAGAAAGTCAGTCCTGGGAGCACTGACGCTCTACCAAGACTCCCGTCATACGGGCTCGCCCCGCCAATTTCACTGCTGTCCTCCATCTTGTCAACTCCTGGCTAGTCGCGTAACCGGACAATGGGATCGGGGCTGATTTCACTTGCACGGTAACGGCGTTTATCAGGATTAGTCTTCCTGCGTGAGGGTTTTCAGGAAAATCTTAAAGCCGTCTACTATTTGAGCGGGCAATTCGCTAGTAGCTCTCTTGGAGAGAATCTCGTGTCCGGCGCCGTGCACCTCAAAGAGGGCGTGTGAGGCAGGGATCAGTTCTAGAGCGGACTTCATTTCCGCAGTCGTGCCGAAGGGATCGCGAGTGCCGTGAACGAAGAACGTGGGCGTGGCCAGCTTCGGGAAGTGTCCAGTACGAAGTTCATTGGGTTTTCGGGGAGGATGAAGCGGGTAAGAGAGGAGGAACAAGCCATCGACCAGCTGCGGCTCTTCTGACCCGAGCATGCTAGCCTGTCGTCCGCCGTAGGAATGGCCACCCATCAATAGCCGTCCATTTGTTTTGTCTCTCATCACCGCCACCGCATGGCGGAGACCGTCTCGATCCCGGATCGCGCTGCCTGGAGAAGGTGGTCCATGCGGGCGCGCGAGACGGAATGGCAGGTCGAACCGCAAAACGGTGAATCCCGACGCGGCGAATGCATCGGACATCTCCACCAACAGTTTCGACTGGCAGTCTGCCCCAGCGCCATGCGTGAGCACGATGGAGTTCCCAGTCGGCTGCGAAGGCACATGCAGGAAACCATGAATGGCGGGCTCAGTCTTAAGATCAACAAACGGGATAGACATGGAGTTGTAAATCTGTGGGCGTCCGAGAAGTCAGTCTATGGCCCAGGCGGCCCTACCGCAAGTCAGTTAGCAACAAACATGGCCAAGTCCTGCGAAGTCGCATTACCAGACATCTGACGTACTAGGACTTCACTTCTCCGGTAACCGCGTTAATCAGGACTTTGCCGAAAGAGGATCTAGCGGGCGATACTTCGTGGCGCGGGTGTTCAGCGGTCAGATGTTAAGGCACCTCAAATATCTGTAAGATGCCGCTGCGGATTAAGGCTACTTTCCGGCCATCAGGCGAAAGTGCCGGAGCGAGAATGTAGCTGATGTAGGGACGAGGGTCCCATTCCAACTCGAAGACAAGTTTTCCAGAATTCGTTTCCACAATTTTGACACTTTCAAAATTGTATGGTCTTCCGCTGTCAAAATCTTGGAAATTTAGCACCGCGTTGAGTGACGTGTACCCTGCCTCATGGAAACAGAATCGCGAGCCTGACGTTGAGGTGGTTATCTCCGCGAGTCTCCACCTTGTTCTTACAGGAAGTCGATAAAGGATGGTGCCATCTATCTTGGCAACAGCCAGAGCATGATCTGACTCGAAATAGGTCAGGACATTGTCACTGAGGAATCTAGCATCGGGCCACGGGTCAGCACCTCCAAAGCCGAGCTGATAATCGGGTTTCCCTGGCAGCCTAAGATACAACTGGGGGGAAATGATGCCAACCGAACTGGAGTTACGTCGAACCAGCAGGAGATTATCGCCCGGAATAACTTTCGAGTTCGCGGGAGAAAAGCTTTCTAGCTCGTTTAATGAAGAAGAATCCAAGAGTTTTTTTCCGGTCTGTGCGTTCCCTCCAACAACCAATCTCGTCCCCTTTGGCGAGACAAGAAGTGGGCCAAGTGCCGGGCGTGGTGACCCACATTCTAGAGAACCTGAGCAAAGTCGCAATCCTGCTTCGTCGAGTAGAACAAATTGCCCGTTCTGTGTTGCCTTAACTGAACCAAGGTTTTTCTCTATCGGCAGATCTAAAGTCGCAACCAAAGCCCTTCGCAGTAAGTCGAAGAGGAGTAGCTTAGAGGGTGGCCGGTCAGTGAATGAAGGCTCCACGGGGCCATAAACCTTCTGATTAATGGTCACTAGGACGAGGTCGTTGGACAGAAAATTGATATCGGTGAAGACCCCAACGGCTTGGCCACTAGCTTTGCTGTTGAACCCATAAGCATGGAGGTCCGTGATGAAAACGGGCCTCGACGCGGGAGCCTTTTCGCATCCGACTGTCACCGCTAAAAACAACGCAATTATCAAGACGGGCAAGGCACATCTCAGCCCAGGTACTTTGTTGGTCCGCACACTCATTTACCAGAGGATACCACTCATGCGCGAGGGGAAGGGTGAGACGACACGATCATCCGTCCCGCAAGATGAGTCCCTATAGACGGCTCGGCATCATTGATCGGCCCTGGCAGACGCAGGCTAAGTCCTGGTAAGTCGGGTAACCGGACATATAAAGTATTACTTCACTTGTCCGATTACGGCTGCCGGCTCGGACGGTCGACGCAACACCGTCTAGTCAGTTGATCCGACGGCACTTCCCCATGGGAGAACCGGTGTATCCGGCTGTACTCAATAAACCCTGGTCAGGATGGTGTTCTATTTGAATCGGCGCTCGCGAACGACTCCTAGCTTTTTAGGCCCTGAAGACTAATCGACGTCACGATGCATCTCCATTTAATGTTTCATCAAGAATCAAGCCAGGACCCCCATCACTGAGGGACCTCGAAGCCGCGCGGAGCTTGATTTCGTAGAGGGCGTGGTCGGCGGCACTCAGAAGATGTTCGATAGTTAGACCGTCGCGGGGATACTCAGCAACGCCGATGCTGACGGTAAGCCGCGGAACCTCGGCATCTTCGGCGAGACGCCGCGAGATGCGCTGCGCAACCCTGCCGGCGTATTCGGCGGTGATCTCGGGCAGAACTACGGCGAATTCGTCGCCGCCATAACGAGCGGGCGTATCGATGCCACGGCAACTGACGAAAAGAACCTCCGCGACGCGGCAGAGAGCTACGCTACCCACGACATGGCCGTGCGTGTCGTTGATCTTCTTCAATCCGTCCAGGTCCAGCAGAACCACTGAAAAGGGGCGGCCGTTGCGCTGGTAGCGCTTAATTTCCAGATCGAGGCGCTCAAGCAACACGCGGTAATTGGCTAGACCGGTGAGCGGATCGCTGACGGCGAGTCGTTTTGCGCGTTCTTCCTGGCGCTGGCGCTCGGAGACTTCGGCAGCAAGAATAAGAATCATCAGAACCTTGACGCCGATAAAGCATTGCAAAAGAAGCAAGGAGTCGTTCGGCGATTCTCGAACAAAGGGACCGTAACCATGTACTGTACCAACGACCTCGATCGTGCATAGAAGGCAGATGACGGCCGAGACTTCACGCGGACTGAATCGGAGGGCCGCCCAAACCAAAAGGGGTGTACACAAAAAGGTCCAGGGGTCATTCCTAATCTGGGCGTGGAAGACCGGGCCGAAAACGATGCCTGCCGTTAAGAGCGTGCAAATGAATAAGACGGACGCTTCGAGAACCTGTTTTTCGGACCATTTCACGCGGGGATTCAAAGTCCAGAGAAGCAGCAAGGGAGCGAAAATCAGAGCTCCCGCGGCATCGCCGAGCCACCAAGTGCGCCAGTTGAGGCCGTAGTGATTCCAGGGAGCGAAGCCACTCAGGGTGAGACTAGTGATGCCAATTGTGGCCGCCAGGGCGGTGCTCATAACTCCCGCATAAAGACCAAAACGCAGCACGTCCCAGGTTTTCTCGAATGCATGGCGCCCGTTCGCGAAACGAGTGACGAGAGAAGTTGCCACGACCGCTTCGAGCGTGTTTCCTAAGGCGACCCCAAGCGAGGAAGCCACAGAGCCGGCAGTCGTCACATTCACGATAAATGCCCCAGCAAAAATCCAAGGCCAGAAGCGGCGCCCCAACATAAGAAGAGTGGCGATGGCGATTCCCGTAGGAGGCCACACTGGACTCACGCTGGGGTGAACGGAAGCAAGGCGCAGGCTGAGCTTTCCAGCAACGATGTAAACTGCGGAGACAGCCAAGCCCGTGAGTATCCGTTTAAGAAGCTCTGATCGATTCATGCCCAGTTCTTAGTGCCCAAGGGACCACACGAGAAAAGGCAGCCGAGTTCGAGGGTGATTCGGGTTAATTGATCCAGCACCCAGCGAGCGGCACCTAGGGCTGTTTCAACTATTGCCACCGGACCCATGGATAGGCGAGGGATTTGTAAGCCGCTGGTTTCACATGAGTTAGTCAGGAGAATACCTTAGACCCGATGGCCAGGACGAACGTAATCTACATGTTGGAGTTCTACTAGGCCAGATGTCTGGCAATCCGAGTTATGAGGCGCTTGAAATTCGGCGATAAACGCGAGCTAATTAGCCGTGAATCGGGCTTCTGATTCCGGCGTTTGCCTGTCATCTCGCGACGCCGTGCGCTTCCAACTTTCCCCGGACCGCGCCCAACACCAGCCCGGCGATAAACCAATTCCCAGCTAGGTACGCACTCCCGGCCAGTAGATAGCTCGTCGGAAAACCTGCCCAGTTCCAGTTCGGAAAATGTGTCTCAACACCAGCAATCAGCCCGGCTAGCCCCAAGAAACCCGCAACGTGTATTGATGAGCGAAGCGGTGTTGCAAGTATGAGCAATGACAAGCCCAACGCTACCCCAAACTCAACGACAAGCTGGCCGGCGATACGAGGACGAAAGCTCTGGAGTCGGGAGCGCAGCGAGACGGATACGAACAGCCCTTGTGGGGCAGTGTAGATATCGTTTCCTGATGCATTTGCGCGAACGGCCTCCACAACAGCCTGGGGATCCCTGAATTGCTGGTAGCGGGGAGGCAGGATCGCCGCCGTAAGCCAGTTCAGGATGCTGAGGACGAGCCCTCCAGCGAGCGTTCCAGTGATCAAGAATCGCGTATGCATCATTTTCCTCCAATTGAATGTTAGGTGAGCTCATCTCGTCGACAAAGCTGTTCCCCCCACACACAGTGGACCGAACTTAAAGTTAGCGCGACTTTGGCCCAGTCGATCCCGCTAACGCCGTTGGGTTTACGTATCATTTTCACTCGCCCGATTAGTCGGGTGGTCTCAATAGGTCGATGCAACACCACCTTTAGAGAGAAAATCTATATCAGATAGTGTTGCATCGACCGGTTGAGCTGGCAGCGTTAATCAGGCATGTGCCCGAAGTGCGGAATGTTTGATCCAATCCGTGAAACGCATCTCGCCGAGTCGCGCGCCATCGCCGGGAAGGAGTGTACGATCGCTAAGCTCTACGCCGTAGTAGCTCGCGTGGGGGTCTGCAATAACCTCGCGCGGATCCTTTCGGGCGGCAAGAAATTGCCCGACGAGTTCATCGAGACGAAACTTTTCCGGCCCCCCTACCTCAACGGTGCCATTCACTGGCAAGCCCGTCGCGATCCGGCCCACCGCATTGGCAACATCGTCAGCCGCCATAGGCTGGATAAGCGCAGTTGGCAGGCGTACTTTGTTGCCGTCCGTGGAAAAATCGGCGATGCCATTGACGAATTCGAAGAACTGCGTCGCGCGGATAATTGTGTAGGGAATCGAGGAGGCTTTGATCAAGTTCTCCTGAGCCATTTTTGCGCGGAAGAAACCGCTTGCGAGCAGGCGTTCCGTTCCAACGACTGACAACGCAACATGATGTTTTACGCTTGCGGCTGCTTCATAGGCGAGGAGGTTGCGGGTTGATGTCTCGAAAAACGTCATCACCGCCGCGTCCTCCCAGGAAGGAGAGTTCGTCACATCAACGACCACCGATGCAGCCTTCAGCGCTTCGGCAAGTCCCTCGCCGGTGATAGAGTTGACACCCGATTTGGGCGACGCCGCGATTGCCTCGTGTCCCTGCTCGCGAAGCTTGGTGACGAGTTTTGATCCGATGAGTCCACTGCCGCCGATCACTACGACTTTCATGATTGCCACCTCTATTTTCGGTGTACCTCCATGCGTGTCTTCCGTCAAGCGAACAAATACGGTTCCTTAAAGTCCTGGTAAGTTCGCCTTACTGGACATCTGGATCGGCGAAGGGCACTTCTCCGGCAGCGTTAATCAGGCACTGCTTTTTCTACAACCACTTTCGTGGCTCTGTTTAAGCCGAACGACCACCAAACATGGGAAACCGCTTGGGACAACTCCCAACAGAATCGTTGAATCTGAGAGCCCAAGGGAGGGATCTATGGGAATCAAATTACTCTGGCATGTCGGTAGCGTAATCGTGTTGACCGGAACTGCCTTACTTTTCACTGTCCATCAGGCTCGTCCTACATTTGCCCAGATAAAGCCGCCAGAATCTGAGATTCGACCCTTCATAGGAAGATGGACGGCTGTCCATGCCGGAACACCGATTATTGTTCTGCATCTTCACTCTGAGAAAGGTGCACTTGTCGGTGGCATACAAGCATGCAGCTACACTGTGACGGAAACCACAGGCACGATCGACGTTGTAACGGACCCGACTCTTTCCAAGAGTCTCCCCATTAACAACATCAAAGTTTCAGGTAGGTCGATGTCCTTCGATTGGACAGACCCGGACGGCGATAACGACCATTGGAGATTGGAATTGACCGGCAAAAATGCTGGACAAATAGTCTGGGTAGGTTTGCCGAGTGACGTTAGAATCCAACCGATTCCCGTGAGGCGGGTGGCAAACACGATTGATGGTGCGGCGACTTTGGGTGCCGCATCCTTCATGGTTTTTGTGAAGGGTGCGGGTTTTGACTTTTTCGATTAACATCGGCGCAAAAACCTTCCGCAACTAATCTCAGCTCATCCAAACGCAGCGTAGACCCCGGCACGCCTGCAATCGGCGGTGGTCATCGTCGCTCAGGCCGCTCTATTCATCAGCCGGGCGTGCGGGGCACCTTCGCCTCTTCACACCACCGTGAATTACGAAAGTGGAATCCTCTGCTCGTGCCGCAACGTCAAGCGGAAACTTTCGGAGAATCGAGCGAGCCGGCTGCCGTCAAATCCTTGACTGATGGCTCAAGTACGCTTGTCTACGGGAAGAACGATCCGTTCCGTTCGTGACCGATTTCGGCAAATGAACTAGAGGAAGTCGCAATGGGATCCGAGACAAATGTGAAATCGCCCACTGCGGCGTTCCACTCCATCTGCGCGGTGTTGCGGACGAATTCGCCCGCGAAGCCGCCGAACACCGGGTCGGTGTTCCTGATATTCAGCCTCTCGTCCACTCCACTCCAGACCACTTTGAACGACACCGTCCCTGGCGTGGGCGCCGGCCCACCGCCGAACAATGCATTCGAGATCTGTCCATAATCGAGGATCGCTACATCGGACGCTTGGAGCGATGCGCTTCCTTTTCCCAGTTGCACGTCGACCCCAGCAATTGGTATTTCGGTGGTCCAGAACAGCCCGACGGGAGGAAATGTACTCGGATTGAGGTCATGGACCTGATTGCCCGGACCGGGCAAAAAGACATCGACTCAAACAAAGGCAAAAGCGCCCTGGTGAACTTTCCCGTCCGTGCCACGGAACACGCCCTGCATGAATCTCATGTCCGAATTGACGAAGGGCAAACGTCGCACCTCGCCAGTTTTGGTATTGGTTTGCGTCACCATGCCGCTGACGTAGGCCAGTCCGACAGCGGCATTAAGATTTGTGATTGTGACGGGTTCCGCATCGATGGGATCGAACGCTGCCGGAGCAAACACGTGGTACGCTCCGCCGAGCACCGGGGAGCCACCCGGGATCGGAACCGGAGCAAATGACGCTGCTTCCACCGGGCTCGCGGTCCATAACCTGGAGCCAACAGCGGCAGCGAACGCACCTCCAGCGACCGTACGTGCGAACCGGCGCCGAGAGACAGGGATGGGGAGACGGCGCGCGGGATTGTCATGTTGAGTTGATTCAGAGACCACAGGCAGGCTGGTGCCTTTCCATCCTGGGAGAGCGGGGAAATTCATGGTGTTTCTCCTTTCTGAATACCAGGGAAGAAAGCTGTTCCGGAGGCCGAAAGTGCGGGGAAACTGCAGCGCATCATACATCCGTTCAACGCCGCCAACAACACTAGAATAGGCTCGGAATCCCTAACAGGGGCGCAGGTACCGACTTCGTCGAGCGCTGCGGGCATGGCGCGTTCGATTGAGGAACGAAGTGCTCTGCAACCAAGCCGAATTGTGTGACTGTCTTCCTCGAACATAGGTACGGAAAAGGCCTGTGATAGAATTTTCTGCTATGAGTAAAAAGACAAACGTTTTGGAATTGGAATGCTCGGCGTGCGCGAAGAAATACGATCCATCCATCGAGCATCACCTTTGCACCTGTGGCAAGCCGCTCTTCGCCAAGTACGACCTCAAGCGCGCGGCTGCGACGCTTACACTGGAAAATTTGAGATCGCGGGAGCGAAGTTTGTGGCGCTATGCGGAGGTGCTGCCAGACGACCCGCCAGTGACGCTAGGGGAGGGTATGACAGCGCTTGTGCCTGTGCTTAGGCTTGGGAGCGCCGTAGGGGTGGACCGCCTATACGTGAAAGATGAAGGCCTAAACCCCACCGGCTCTTTCAAAGCGCGGGGAATGACGGCTGCGGTGACCCGCGCCAAGCAATTGGGGGCAAAGGCTTTAGCCGCTCCCACGGCTGGCAATGCGGGTGGCGCTCTGGCGGCCTATGCGGCCGCCGCGGGACTCCCGTCCGTCATCGTAATGCCTGCCGATACGCCGTCTGCCAACATAATGGAATGTCAAGCTTTCGGTGCAAAAGTCATCAAACTGAATGGCTTGATCTCTGACTGCGGCAAATACGTTGCTGAACACAAAGACCGCGAAGGTTGGTACGACGTTTCGACGCTAAAGGAGCCTTATCGCGTCGAAGGCAAAAAGACGATGGGCTACGAGCTTTGGGAACAGTTCGGCGGCAAGCTGCCAGAGGTGATTCTTTACCCAACGGGGGGAGGAGTCGGCCTCATCGGCATGTGCAAAGCGTTTGACGAGATGCAGGAGATGGGCTGGATTGGCGCCGGGAGGCCTCGCATGGTCGCGGTGCAAGCGGAGGGGTGCGCGCCGATCGTCAAAGCCTGGGAAGCTCATCGCGAATCATCGGAATTTTTTCGAAATGCCGCGACTCTGGCTTCCGGGCTTCGCGTGCCCGGACCGCTTGGAGATTTTCTAATCCTTCGAATGTTGCGTCAGACGAAGGGAACCGCGCTTACCGTGACCGACGAAGAGATGTTGCAGGCGGGGAAGGAACTGGCGTCGCTCGAAGGAATTTTCGCCGCGCCGGAAGGGGCTGCCACCGTGATTGCCACTCGCAAACTCGCGGCGTCCGGCTGGATCAAGCCGCATGAGACGGTCGTACTCTTCAACACCGGCACTGGCTACAAGTATTCGGAAGCGTGGCAGCGCGCGCTGCAAGCCTGAACTTTATGACCACCCACCGACTCTATTACGACGACCCGTACGAACGCGAATTCACTGCGCGGGTCGTGCATTGCGAACTCCTTCCGCCCGACGTGAACTCCGGGATTACCGCGCAAGCGCTGGGCTTGATTCTGGATCGCACGGCTTTCTATCCCAGCTCGGGTGGCCAGCCACACGATACGGGCAAGATCGGGGACGCGAACGTACTCGACGTCCGCGACGAAGGCGACGAAATCATTCACGTCGTCGACCGGCGCCCGGGAAGCCCGGATGTCCTCGGCTGCATCAACTGGCCGCGCCGCTTCGATCACATGCAACAGCACACGGGGCAGCATCTGCTTTCCGCAATGATTCAAGAACGATTTGGGAGACCTACAGTTTCTTTTCATCTAGGCGCTGATTCGAGCACCATCGACTTGCGCGGGCCGGAGCCTTCGGACGAAGTTCTCGAAGGCGCGGAACGCGCTGCCAACAAGATTATTTTTGAAGATCGCCCGGTGACCGTGCGATATGGCGCCGCCGAAGACCTGGCCGAGCTCGGTGTGCGCAAAGAGGTCGATCGCAAGGGAATATTGCGGGCCATCGAGATCGAGGGAGCCGACCTCCAGCCTTGTGGCGGAACTCACGTCAAGAGCACCGGCCAGATTGGGACGCTCCTCGTTCGGCGCTGCACGAAGATACGGCAGGATTGGCGCGTGGAGTTCGTTTGCGGCGGCAGGGCCGAACGCACGGCACGGCAGGATTTTCTCCGTCTGCGCGCCGCTGCGGAAAAGTTGAGCTGTTCGCCCGAGGAAGTGGTTGCAGCCGCGGAGCGTGCCCTCTCCGAGCGCGATGCTAATTTCAAGAGAACGCGCGCGCTTCTCGAGCATCTCGCGGAAATCGAAGCGGGCCAGGCGGTTCGAGAAGCCGCAGCGGGCGCCGATGGCCTTCGCGTCGTTCATCGCGTTTTCGGAGACGTCGAACCCGAATTTCTGGGTTACTTCGCTACCGAAGTCGCGAAAACGGAAAAATCGATCGCGCTGCTGGCAAGGCTGGGCTGTGGCCACATGTTCTTCGCGCAGCATCCGACCGCAGGCAAAGACATGAACGCCCTGCTGAAACTGGTCTTGGCAAGAGTCGGAGGCAAAGGCGGCGGCACGCGCGACTTTGCCCGCGGGCGTCTGGACGATGCCGCGCAGGCCGATAAAGCCTTGGCGCTCGCAAGAGATTTCTTGACTGGTGAATATCCCGGCGATTAGCGCAGCGGCAGGGAAAAGCCAGGGAGGCCCAATGCTCTTGCCGTAGGGGTCAAAGGTAGACGCACACTGCGGAGCCGGGCTCACTGTCAATTTGTGAGCGTCTTCGCGCAGTCGAGAAGCTCATGATGGATCAACTTTTTGGAGTTTCGTTTTTGAAGTCTTAAAGGGCTTCGGATGCGCCTTCAAAGAAGTGCTATAAATTCTTCAACCGTCATTCCGGCTGCTCGGATCAACGCTCGTAGCGTTCCCGTGGAAAGTTCCTTGTGTTGTGGGACCGACAGATTCGCCCGCTCCCCAGATTTTGTCAGCACCAAATGACTTCCCACTTGCCCCAATACTTGCCAGCCCGCTTTGCCGAAGGCCTTCGCCGCATCTTTGCCGGAAATATTGCCAAGGCGTCCCATCCGCTCTCGTGTCAATCCCCGTCAAACTGCGACGACCACCGGTGTGCGGTCGGACCCTAACGCCTTCACCGCCTTTTGGTCTTCAGCCCATAACCAAGCAGTGATTGCTTCCTTGATGTTCTCCAGCGCCTCTTTCTCATCTCGGCCTTGCGACACACACCCAGGCAGCGCAGGGCACTCCGCCACGATCCAGCCGTCTTCTGCCTTTTCAAGCGAAACATGGAAGATCATCGGACCTCTGTCCTTTATCCTCGGCAGCCGAGGGCTAACAGCATGGATGCAGTTTAACATGGGATGTCTGGATCGGCGCGGGCGGGTGGTGAACACGTTCACCGCTGATGCCCAATGGGTCGCCGAACCCCGAACCTGTCCGGTGTGACCGGGCAGCTCTTATGCGCCTTCACCAGAACCGCTATGCAGGGAATTTGGTGGACGTGACAGGGTTCGAACCTGCGACCTCGTCGTTGCGAACGACGCGCTCTCCCAGCTGAGCTACACGCCCACGAGCTGCAACAAAATCTTAGCAGACGCTCTAGACCTTGCCAACTGAGGCCGTCGGTATCGTTTACAACAAGCTAAAGACGAGCAAACAGTTGCAGGCGTGCAAGCGCAGAACCGCGAAGCTCCGAGCAAAACTGCAAGACCAATGAGTTGAAATGCTACGGCTGATCGAGGCTGGCGCCGGTGCGCTGCGCCACAATCTTGCGCGCGTTCTGGTAAAGTGCGCGGGCCTGCGGGATTGCTTCCACGGCCTTTTGCACCTGGGGGTCCGCTTCGAGCTGGACCTTGAAACCTTCCTGCATACCGAAGGTCGAAAAGAACACTTCCTGCTTTATCTTCCGTTTCACCCAATCCAGATTCTCGGACATGTCGGGTTCGGTATAGCGTACGTTGTGTTTGGAGAGATAATCGCGGAAAGTCTTCATCACGCTGTCGTCGGCTTCAAAATCCTTCGCGACGGCGGGTTTGCTGCCCAGGTAGAACCGCGTAAACCCTCCAACACCACTTTCAAGTGGATAGAAAACATCGGCCCGCAACAGCGTCTCCTGAAAATGATTGAACTTGGGAGTCGGCACAACGATATCGGGCGTGATGCCGCCGCCTCCGGTAACTTGCCGTCCGCTATCCGTTAGCTTGACTTCCGTCGGATGTTCCGGAACCTTGCGCTCATAATGATACTGGTAGAGCGAAATGGATTTGTAATCGCGCTGAATCAGCCGGCCGCTGGGTGTGTAGTAGCGCGCCGTCGTAAGCGCCAGTCCGGTATTTTCGCTTAGTGGCTGAACTGTCTGCACCAAACCCTTGCCGAAAGTCGTTTCACCAACGATAAGCCCGCGATCATGATCCTGAACGGCGCCCGAAACAATCTCCGTGGCTGACGCGGAGTTTCCATTTACCAGAATCACCAGCGGGACAGTCACTCCCTGATTGCCGCGAAGTGCAAAGTATCGCCTCTCGGGTGAAGTGCGGCCATGATGCGAAACGATCAGCTGGTTTTTGTCCAGGAACATATCCCCAACGGCGACTGCTTCATTCAACAAGCCGCCTGGATTGGCGCGCATGTCGAGAATCAACCCATCCAGGTTCGCAGCATTAAGCTGCTTGAGTGCATCCGCGATTTCGCGGTCAGTCGTTTCGTTGAAGCCGGACAAGCGAATGTAGCCGACGCCGGGCTTCAGCATGAAGGCGATGTCCACGGAGTGCCGCGGAATCTCGTCGCGCGTCACTGTAAAAACAAGCTGCTGATCGTAGCCTTCGCGGCTGACGGTGATCTTTACGACCGTCCCCTTGGGGCCTTTCAGCAAGTCGGCAACGTCTGGTGTCGTAAGTCCATCGGTCGACTTGTCATCCACTTTCATGATCACGTCGCCCGGCCGAATTCCCGCATTGAACGCCGGCGCACCAACATAAGGCTGCATCACCACGGTCCGGGTCTCTTTCGGAGCGACGATCATGCCCACTCCGTAATACTTTCCGCGCTGCTCTTCGCGGAGCAGCCCAAACTGCCGCGCATCGAAGAAATTCGAGTGGGGATCCAGCACGCGCAGCATCCCAGGGATCGCACCTTGATACACGGCCTTGTCTACATCGACGGGCTCGGCGTAGTTCGCCTGGACGACGTCCAGAACATTGGTGAATTGACGTATTGCCGTGTGCTCGTCCTCGGCCGAAGAGGTCGTGGCTCGCACATTGGGGCCGTAAATGGCCCCGAGGACGGCAGATAGGAGTATGACGGCAACGACTAGTACCAACCCACGGCGTTCAGATTTCATGCGGCCCTCTCGCAACAACTGAACTTAAAATTATAGCACACCCTAAACTGTGGTTTGACACCGCAAGACGCCCTTTCTATGATGCCAACAGGCCACATTTCGGCTACCTAACGCCATGCTCAGTATGACCCACATGATCGTCATATTTGTTGTTGTTCTGGTAGTATTCGGGCCACAGAAGCTCCCCGAACTCGCCCGGGGCCTCGGCAAGCTCATGGCGGAGTTTCGCAAGGCCTCCACCGACTTCAAGAGTGCATTTGAACAAGAGATGCGCGACATCGAGCGCCAGGCCCTGCAAGCCGAGCGTAAGAAGGCTGCTGAAGCGGTCGCTTCGGCAAGCATCGGGGAACAACCCGCCACACTTGCTGCGCTGCCTGGCACGGAAACTGGCACAACCAACTTAGACGCGGACACTCGCGCTACGGAAGCGCCGGTGGTCACGCCGGTTGCGGAATCCATTCCTCGCTCTGACGTTGACCCAGCCAGCGAGACGAGCGAAGCCTCCACGGAATCAGGCACCGAACCGTCGCAAGCCCCCTCCCATGACCAACAGCAGCCAGTCTGACGGCCCCATGGTGCCACCTCAGGAAGAGGCCGGAGCACAGATGACGTTTTTCGAGCACCTCGTCGAGCTCCGCAAGCGCATTATCAGCTCACTTGTCTCGATCTTCGTCGGCGCGGCGATCGGCTGGTTCGTAGCGCCTCATTTTGTCAACGTCATGGTCCATCCCATGACCGACGCCTTGAAGGCGGCCCATCTCGATCCCAAACTCGTCTATTCTCATCCCGCGGGCTACCTGAACCTCTTAATTACAGTAAGTATCTACCTGGGAATTGTGCTCGCGTCCCCCTGGGTCCTTTATCAGATTTGGCTTTTCGTGGCGCCCGCGCTGTATAAACACGAGCGCAGCGCCATCACCGGTTTTCTGTTCTCGACCGTCTTCCTGTTTCTTGCCGGAATCGCCTTTGGGTATTTCATTTCGCTGCCCTATGTCTTGCGCTTTCTGATCAGTTTTCAAGGGCCGGTTGTGCCGCTCATCAACATTGATGAATACTTCGATTTGATCCTCCTGGTTCTTCTCGGTCTTGGACTGGTGTTCGAAATGCCAGTCCTTATCTTCTTTCTCTCGCTTTTCGGAATCGTCACGCCCGAGTTCCTGGTCAAGAATTTCCGCTACGCGCTCCTGGTAATCGCCATTCTTGCGGGCATCCTTACTCCCACGCCCGATGCCACGACAATGGTGCTCTTCATGTTGGTGCTGATAGCCTTGTACTTTCTGGGAGTGGGAGTGTCTTGGCTGGTCGTGCGCAAGCGCAAACGCCGTCTAGCCGCAGCCGCGGAGGCTCACTAGATGAATTCCGTACCGAGTAGTGTTTTTTGCTGCGTAACTTGCGCGGTCGCGTTTTTTCTTTGCCTCTCGGGATGCAAAGCGAAAGCGGACAGCGCTCAACCTTCCGCTAAGGACGCGCCGTTCATGAGCGCCGTCACAACCGCTCCGCCTCAGGCTGCAGTTCAAGCAAATGACGAAGCGCCTGCACCCGACAAAACCGGCGGATTTGACGGCAAGAGCGCCTATGCTCATGTAGCCAAGCAAGTTTCCTTTGGACCGCGTCCCGCTGGTTCGCCGGCGATTGCGAAGACCCAGGAGTACATCCTCGCCGAGCTCAAAAGCTACGGGTGCACCGCCGAGGTAGATTCATTCACCTCGGACACTCCCGCCGGCCGCTTGCCCATGAAAAATATTCTCGTCAAAATTCCTGGAGATAAACCGGGCGTGATTCTCCTCGGCACGCATTACGATACCAAGCGTCTCGAAAATTTCGTCGGCGCTGACGACGGCGGGTCCTCCACAGGCGTAATGCTCGAATTGGCGCGTCTCCTGTGCTTGCAGCACGGCCGCTACGCTGTCTGGATCGCGTTCTTTGACGGCGAAGAAGCTGTGAGACAGGAGTGGAAGGATCCAGACAATTGTTACGGAAGCCGCGAGATGGCCGCGCGCTTTGCGATTAGCGGTGACCTCCCAAAGATAAAAGCACTTCTGCTGGCGGATATCGTCGGAACGCGCACTCCGCATTTCAAGCGCGAGACGTACTCGACAAAAGCGCTCGTCGATCTTGTCTGGGGTGTAGCCAAAAAGCTCGGCTACGGAGACATTTTCATCGATGAATCCTCGGCAGTGGAAGACGATCACCAGTCCTTTCTGAAACGCAATGTCCCCTCCGTCGACGTGATCGATCTGGATAATGGTCCGGGCGGCGACGTCTACTATTGGCATACTCCACAGGATTCGCTCGACAAAATCAGCCCCAAGACGCTGGCGATTGTCGGCCACGTGTTTCTGGAGAGCGTCAAGCAACTTCAGGCAAAGTGAAGCCGCTCCGGCCCGCGCGCAGCGACGCGCCGCCGGCAAACTGTGTGCTACATTCAAATTGCCCCGAAGAACAGTCTCACGAATGAAAAAAAAGCGCATTCTCGTGAACTCGTCCGCAGGCCGCTACGCTATCGTCTGTGGAGCAGGAGTTCTTCGCTATGCAGCTGAGGGAATACGCCAGCTGGGCAAATTCTCACGCATTCATCTGGTCTCCTCGCCAAAAGTTTGGAGAGCAGTAGGGAAGAGCGTTCTGAGCGCCCTGGGCCTGAAAAATGCTCATGCGAAGCATTTGATGGATGATGCCGAATCCGCCAAAAATCTTGCCACTGTCGAGAGACTCTCACGCTCTCTCGTGCGCGCCGGAATCGACCGCCGCTCTTTAATTATCGCCATTGGCGGAGGCGTCGTTGGCGACGTGGCAGGCTTTGCCGCTTCCGCGTGTTTGCGCGGCGTCGCCCTGGTGCAAATCCCGACCACTTTGATTGCACAGGTGGACAGCGCCGTCGGTGGAAAAACTGGCGTGAATCTTCCGGAAGGGAAGAATCTCGTAGGCACTTTCTATCCTGCCCGCCTCGTTCTCGTGGATTCGGCGATGTTGAAGCCGCTGCCGGAACGCCAATACCGCGGCGGTTTGGCCGAAGTGATCAAGTACGGAATCATCGCCGACACGAAACTCTTCGCATTTCTCGAAAAAAACTTCGACGCCGTCCTTCGTCGCGATCCGGCCGCTCTCGCTCACATCATCACTCGCTCGCTGGAAATCAAGGCTCATGTCGTGAGCCGCGACGAGCGCGAATCGGGTCTGCGCGAAATCCTAAATTTCGGCCACACTTTCGGTCACGCCCTCGAAACCATCACAAACTACCGCACCTATCAGCACGGCGAAGCCGTGGCCTGGGGCATGATGGCCGCCGCTCTTCTCGGCCACGAAATTGGTCTGACCCGCGCCGACGAGGTCTCGCGCATTGTCTCTCTCGTTCGCCGGCTGGCTCCGCTTCCGCCATGGCCAAATGTTCCACCAAAAAAACTGATCGCCGCGATGCATTCGGATAAAAAAGCTCGTGCCGGAAAACTGCGCTTCGTGCTCGCTCCCAAAATCGGCAAAGCGGAATCCCACGATAACGTGCCCCTCGAAACTCTAGAGCGCGTTTTACATTTCGCTCCGCACTTTATTAACGATCGGGGAAAACGCCGTGGCTAACCTCGTTGCGCCCCCATCCGTAAAAGGCACACAGCCCGAAGGCACCCACACCGAAGCCGACGCCTCCCGCAAAGTCCGCGAAATGTTCACGCAGATCGCGCCAAGTTACGACGCTCTGAACCATATTTTGTCGCTGCAACTGGATCGCCTCTGGCGCGCCCGCGCCGCCAAGCAGCTCCGCCCGATCCTGCAACGCAAAGACGCTCTCGTGCTGGACCTTTGCTGCGGCACAGGCGATCTGGCTCTCGCGCTGCGCAAGACGGGCAGAGCCCACATCATCGGTGCCGATTTTGCCCACACCATGCTCGTCCGCGCCCGCGCCAAAAGCATCCTCGGGAGCAGCGACTCCGGAATGCCCGCGCCGCCGCCGTTGCCGCTCGCCGAAGCCGACGCGCTTCGTCTCCCCTTCGCGGATTCGTCTTTTGACCTAGTAACGGCCGCCTTCGGCTTCCGCAACCTAGCCAACTACGAAGCCGGCCTCCGCGAAATCTACCGAGTCCTAAAACCCGGTGGCACCATCGCCATTCTCGAGTTCACCGAACCGCCCGACAACGTTTTAGGGAATCTTTACCGCTGGTATTTTCGAAGTGTCCTACCACGCATCGGCGGCTGGCTCTCAGGGGATCCTGCTGCCTACACTTACCTTCCTAAATCGGTGGCACGCTTCTTCCGCCCGCCCGAACTCGCGTCCCTGATGTCCGCCGCAGGCTACGAATCGGTAGCATTCAAACTGTGGACCTTCGGCACCGTAGCCCTACACACCGCCCTCCGCCCGTAGCCGCCCTCTTCGGCAAGCCGCCATCACCGAGGGACGCGCCTTTTTCAACCTTCGACTGTCGCCACTTCTCCCTTACTCTTCCAGCCCGGCGCTGCGCAATTTGGCGAGCAGAGTCTTCGGCGACACTCCCAATTTCTCCGACGCCCGCGTCTTGTTCCATTTGCACTCGCGCAAAGTGCTTTCGAGCAACACGCGCTCGATGTGGTTGACCGCCCGCCCCGTCACTTCTTCCAGCGTTCCTTCCCAACTGAACTGCTTCGGCAGCATTCCTGCCGGCAATTGGTCCGCATCCGGTTTCGTGGCGGGAAGCTGCAGGCCGTCAGCGGTAATGCTCAGCCCGTCCGTCAGGATCACAGCTCGTTCCATGGTGTTTTGCAGTTCGCGTACATTCCCCGGCCAGCGGTAGTGCAGGAGCCGCTCGCGCGCTTCTTCCGAAAGCTCCAGCCCGGGCTTCTTGAATTCCCGGCTGAATTTCTCCAAGAAGTGTCCCGCCAGGAGCAGCACGTCGTTGCCGCGCTCGCGCAGCGGAGGAATCGTCATGGGCACCGCGGAAATCCGGAAGTACAGGTCTTCGCGGAAGAGCTTCTCCTCCGCCAGCTTCTTTAGATTGCGATTCGTCGCCACCACGATGCGCACATCCACTTCCACGGTTTGCGTGCCGCCGACGCGATCGAATTTCCGTTCTTCCAGCACACGCAGAAGCTTGGCCTGAATCGCCAGCGGCAGCTCGCCAATCTCGTCGAGAAACAGCGTTCCGCGATGCGCCAGATCCAGCTTGCCTACTTTGCGCGCGCCCGCTCCCGTGAAGGCGCCGCGCTCGTGCCCAAAGAGTTCGTTCTCCACCAAGCCTTCTGGAATCGCCGCGCAATTCAGTGCGACAAACGGCTGCTCGCGCCGCGGCGAAAGATGATGCACCGCTCGCGCAAACAGCTCTTTGCCCGTCCCGCTTTCTCCCAAAAGCAGAACGGTGGAATCCGTCGCCGCCACTTTCTGAATTTGCTGGCTGATTTCCCGGATGGATGCGTGTTCGCCCACAATGCGCGGAAACCCATACCGCACCGTGTACTCTTCGCGAAGCAGCAAGTTTTCCCGCTGCATCTCCTGCATGCGCGTCGCGCGTTGCACTAGCAATTTGAGGTGGTCCAGGTCCACAGGCTTCTGCAGAAAGTCGAAGGCGCCTTCCTTCATCGCCGAGACCGCTTCTTCGACCGATCCAAACGCCGTGAGAAGCAGCACGGGAATCGTGGCGTCCGCTTGCTTCGACTCGCGAAGCACGTCGAGCCCCGAGGCCCCAGGCATCTTCAAATCGGTGATCACCATCAGGTATCGACGCGAGCGCACCTTCTGAATCGCGGCGGTTCCGTCAGGAGCTTCATCGACGGTATAGCCCGCGCGCTCCAATGCCTTGCGCAGCATGGCGCGCAGCTCGTTCTTATCTTCAACAAGGAGGAGCGGTTCCATCTCTCTTGTTTCTACCACGAATCAAGGCGCAGTTCGGCGGGAACGCACAGCAGATGTGTAGTGAAGGGAAGTAACCAGCTGGGGCAAGACGTGAAACGCGAAATACGAATTTCGTATTTCGCGTTTTCCTCTATCGAAATTCGACTAAACTACCGAGCCCATCCGGGGTCGCCACCGGACTTGCGTAATTGGTCTTCCATATCGGCGAATTGCTGTTTCAGGTTGGCGATCTCCTGCTTTTTCGCGTTGATCTTGGCGTCCTTATCGTTAATGTCTTTGCGCGAGTTTTGTTCCATCAGGGCTTTTTGCGGGTCACTGTAGTATTGCGTCTGCGACTTATCGGATTCACGCTGCAGAATGTCGAGCTCTTTTTCCGCAGCTGCGATTTTATCGCGCTGCTCCGCAAACCTCTTTCGCCATTTTGTTTCCGCGCTCTCGCTCCCCTTGGTCTTGTCTTCGCCGTTCGCGGCGGCGCCCTGTTTTTTCCCTGCAGTGCCCTGTGAACCGTTTGCGGCAGTGCCGGTAGAAGCCCCGCCTTCGCTCGAGGAAGCGGCGGGTTTTACGTCATCGTCCGTATAAACTTTTTTAGGCTTCGGCGCAACCTTCTGCTGTTCTCGCGCCTTGCGCGCCGCTTCTGCCACCGGATCGCTCGTTTGTTGTTGCGCGAACACCGGAAGAACCGCCAAAGACAGTCCGGGCAATAGCATTAATGCCTTGAGCCAAATCTTGACACGCATAGAACGCCGCCTTTCCCGGGGTAAGCTGGAATCCCCAGCTATCTACTTAGATGCTGTCGTTCTTCAATTCTACTGCTTCCTGGACGCTCCGGCACACGGGTAGCGTAACTATAAATGCAGCGCCCCCCTCGGGACGATTCCGCGCCACGACTTTACCCCCATGCTGGACGATGATCTTTTGCACGACCGCCAATCCCAGCCCCGTACCGTTGGCTTTCGTGGTGAAAAACGGCCGGAAGAGCTTTGGCAGTGTCGCGGCGGCAATCCCTGGCCCATTGTCGAAAACGGTGATTCGTTGAATTCCGCTCTCGTCGTTTCGCACCACTTCTCCGCGCAGCAGAACTCGTCCGCCGTTCGGCGCGGCTGCGCATGCTTCCCCGGCATTCCTGGCCAGATTGAGGAGCGCCTGCCGAAGAAGGCCTTCGTCTCCCGAGACGCTTCCCAAAGGCCCCTCATACCGGATGCGCAGCTGCGGCATGGCCTCGGCCACATCGGCCACCACCCGCTCCACAACTCCCTCCAGCGCCACTGGCTCGCTGGAAATCTCCAAAGGCCGCGCATACCTCAAGAATTCCGTGACGACGTGCGTAATATTCCGCGTTTGCTCCAGAATTCTTTCCGCGGAGTCCGCCACTTCACCAACGCCCGCCTCCGCGCTGATCATTTGCGCGTAGCCGGAAATCGTCGCCAGCGCGTTCTTGAATTCGTGCGCAATTCCGGCGGAGAGCTCTCCCACGGCCGCCAGGCTGTCCTTCAGTTGAATCTGCTGTTGCAGCGCCGCAAGCTCCGTCAAATCCGTGAGCAGGCAGATGGCTCCGTTGATCTTTTCTGTTCCCCGGCGGATGGGCGAGATGGTCACGCCCAGAAGCCTGGACTCACCCCCCGGCGCTTCGTGTTCCACTTGTTCCCGCCGGAAAATACTCCCCTTCGTGAGGCATTCACCGACGAGCTGTGTGAGGTCCGATTTTTCTCCCAAGACTTCGCTGTACCGCCGGAATCCCAATCCTCGAACTCCCAGCACCTGCTCCGCCGCAGGGTTTGCGCTGGAGATGATGCCGCCGGCGTTCACCACCACGAGCCCTGCCGGCATATTACGCGTCACTTCTTCGCTCAGCCGTTCCGTCTGTTGCGCGCGCTCTCGTTCGATCTTGTGCAGACGTTCGAGCTCTTTCTCCTGGTCGCGGAGTTGACGGATAACGCCTTCCATCGACGCCGTCATAAACGCGGATGGATTTTCCGATCTTGGCGCCGCCGTGGAAATTCCCTCGCCGTGAGACTCTCGAGTGCTCTGTAGAAAACGGCGCAGCAGAAAAAGTATGATCCCCAGGACCGCAAGGATTCCCACCGCCGCGCCAATGGCGATTTCCCAAACGCGCTGCGTACTCTCGGCTTGGAATGCTGCAAACGTCATAACCTGAATGGGCCTCGCATAGGATTGAAGCTCAGCGCAACGCCGGCGCAAGATCAATGGAATTGGAAGAAAACGCAAAAACCACGATCAGCGCCGCAATTCCCAAAAATGTTCCCAGTGGGAGATGGTACTTGCTGGCGATCGACCAGCGAATCTGGTTCACTTTGCCCAGGCCGCGCCGGCTGGCCCGCTCCGCAAGTCGCCGCCCTGATCCGCTCGCATACATGGTGGTTATGAGCGCAATCCCCACGACACTGCCAAGCAACGTACCCAGCAGGATGGTGAAGAATGCATTTCTAACTCCTAGAAACGCTCCGGCCATAGCCATCATTTTCACGTCTCCCATCCCCATGCCCTCACGGCCGCGCACCAGTTTGTACAGCGCCGCCGCTCCCCACAGCATGAGGCTGCCAAATGCCGCACCCAAAAGCGCCTCGATAACTCCCAAAAATCGTTCTGGCGCGAGCCGGTGGAAGAGGCGCCAGCTCAGAAGGAGGTCATTCGGCGGCACAAATGCGGAGAAAAGCACTCCCGCAGCAAATCCCGGCCACGTAATTAAGTCGGGAAGCAGCCGCACTCGCAAATCGGTTACTGTCAGGACGATGATAAGGCAAATGAAGAACAGCCACTTCACCGTGGCCTGGCTAATCCCAAACTCCAGATAGCAGCCCACGAATAAAAGCCCAGTCATGAACTCCACAAGCGGGTACATCGGTGAGATCGGCTCCCCGCACGCACGGCACTTTCCCCGCAGCCATATCCATGCGAACACCGGCACGTTGTCGTAAGCTTTGATCGGAGTCTTGCACCGCGGGCAACGGGAGCCCGGCGACACAATGGATACCTCTTCCGGAATGCGCGTGATACACACATTCAAGAAGCTCCCGATCACAATTCCAAGTAGAAAAAAGAAGACAATGACCACAGTTTAGTCGGCCGCATTTGGCCGCACTTAATACTGTCCCACACCTACTTCAGTGCCTCAACAAACCCTGCCCCGCCTCGTGCCCCATGCCTAACGCTTATTCAACGCTTCCTCCTCCCGCGCCTTCTTCGTCCGCCTTCAATTCCTTGCCTTCCATCTACCAACGGTCGACTGTAAACTGTTCATTGTCGACTCTCCATGCACTGGTTCGAACGAAGAATCCGCCGCTATGAGCACCGCCGCTGGACCACTGACGACAACCGTCGCGTGCAACCCTTCGAATGGGGCCTCGAACACATCGGCGGCGATCCTCGCGACCCCAATCCCGCGGAATATGTCCGCCACTACGCCAAACACGCCATCGAAAACAGCCTCGAGTGGTTCGCCACCACGCCAGCCACGGATTACCGCCTCGACAGCGACAACGTGCTCACCTTCACCAGCGCTACCGATTCTCCCTGGCCTGAGAACAACACAGTTTGTGCGCGCCTGTGGCCCGCTTCCAGGGACTGGCGCCCGCCCATCAAGGCAGCGGAAGGCACCGCCGTCCTCGTCCTTCCCAACTGGAACGCCAAATGGCACGGCCAGGATGGCCTTTGTGAATGGGCCGCACGGTTCGGCATAACGGCGTTGAAAATGAGCATGCCCTACCACAATCGCCGCATGGCCAAGGGGCACGAACGCGCCGATCAAATCTGCGGTCCCAACATTGGCCTGACCCTGCAGGCGAACCGTCAGGCCGTTCAAGACGCTCGTCGCTGCCTCCGCTGGCTTGAGCAGCAGGGCTTCACCCGTCTGGGCATCCTCGGCACAAGCCTTGGTTCTTCCGTCGGATATATCACGCTGATGCATGATCCTGCGATCAAGGCGGGTGGCTTCTTCCATTTTTCGACTTACTTCGCCGACGTTGTCAGCCAGGGTATGACTACTAACCACGTCTGGGAAGGCCTTCGCGAGCACGTCACGGTTGACGAACTCCGCGACTACTGGGCACCTATTAGCCCCATGCCCTACGTCGAGCGTGGTCTCGGGGCCGATTGCAAATCCTTCCTCGTGTACGGCAAATACGACCCCACCATGCTCCCCGAACTCAGCCGCCAAATGCTGGATGCCCTCCATCGCCACGGCGCACATCCACGCTCGCTGCAGCTCCACTGCGGCCATTACTCCCTGGAGCTCGCGCCTTTCTCTTACATTGCCGGTTACCGCATGCTCTCCTTCCTCCGTTCCGCCCTCGCTCACTAGCACTCGGTTGGACCTGAACTGACGCAAGGCTCGTGCTGCTCTCCCTCCCGCAAAAAAGCGGCTCGCCCTGACCTGCAAGGCGAGCCGCTTTGGATGAGTGCAAACGGGAACTAGGACAGCCGGCCCACCGTTGACTCAAGCGCTTCCAGTTCAGCCTTCGCTTCGCCATACTTGACTTGATCGTCCAGCAGGTTTGCTAACTGCGCAGCTAGCGCCGATTTGTCTTCCAGCACCTCGTGGTAGTCAGAATGCTGCAGCTGCCGTGGGTTTTGATTCACGTGCTCGATGGCACGCGTGGTCCGGTTGGCTAGTTCTTCGAGCAGTGGACGGATCTCTTCGATAGCTTTTTCCTGCCACGGAGAGGCTTCCGCCTTCCGAGCTTCGAGCTTGTCGAGAATTTTCCCGAGCTCGTTCACATGGTCCTTAGTGACCTGCAATTGCAGCCCATGCGTCTGTTGGCTAAGCCTCCCGTTTTTGTACGACTCGAGCTTAACCGTTTCGGTCCGGAGCCGCGACGCCTCGCTCCGCGCCTCCTTCAACAGCTTCATGACCTGCGAGGAATCTCGCTGCGCGGGTTCCTTTCCGCCTGCCCCCGGTGGGGCCAGGCTCAGCCCTCCCAAAAGGACGGCTGCCATCATCCAAAGAATTGTTTTTCTAACGGCCGGAATAATCATGACTATTTCCCTCCCCAAACTCGAGTGATCGCCTCACTCAAAAATCTTCAGATTGCTGAAGCGTCGACTCATCTTGTCAGTCCATTTGGTTCCGGAACTAGTAGAAATTACAATCCTTACCGTTCGAGAAAACCTAACCGTTCTCGACCGCCTCCAACAGAGTATGGAATGGCTTAACTATCATCACTTGCTCTATTTCTGGCGCGTGGTCAAGCTCGGCGGTATCACTCGAGCATGCGAAGAGCTCCGCTTGGCCCCCTCCACCATCAGCGCTCAGTTACGCGACCTGGAAGATCAGGTAGGCGAAAAACTTCTTGCGCGTTCCGGACGGACGTTGATTCCCACCGAGGTCGGCGCCGTCGTCTATGGGTACGCGGAAGAAATCTTCAGCCTAGGCCGCGAGATGATGAATTCCATCAAGAAGCGTCCCACTGGGAAGCCGCTGCGCCTTACTGTTGGAATTGACGATGTTCTGCCGAAAGAAATCGCACAGCGCTTGATCGAACCTGCCTTCGGACTCGCCCAGCCTGTTCGTATTCTTTGCCACGAAGCTTCGCTGGAGCGCCTCGTCGCCGACCTAGCCGCGCATGAACTGGATGTCGTGCTCTCCGACTCACCCGCCGCTCCCGTTCACAATCTGCGCTCTCTTGATCATCCGCTCGGCGAAACTGGCGTCATATGGATGGGCACTCCCCGTCTCGTGAGAAAGTACAGGCGGGGATTTCCCAAGTCGCTCGACGGCGCGCCAATTCTATTGCCAACCGATGACACGGCTATTCGCAGACAATTGGATCATTGGTTTTCACATCTCGGTGTCCAGCCCGATATGGTGGGGGAGTTTAAGGATTACGCAATGATGCGGGTATTTGGGCAGCGGGGAACCGGCTTATTTCCCGCCCATTCCGTGCTCGAAAGGGAATTCCGCAAGCAGTATGATCTGCAACGCTTGGGCGTCGCCAAGAATGTATGCGGCCGCTTCTATGCTATCACTGTCGAACGGGGGCTAAACCACCCCGCCGTACAGGCTATTTGCTCTTACGCAGGAAAACAGCTTCAGCGCCAGAGCGTGCCACTCGTCGGATGCGCCGTGTAGGAGTTGATGCACGGAAGACCTCCCTCCCTGCATTGGCGGGCTACTTACCTCTTTGCCTTCGCTACCCGCTCAACCCTGGCCACCGATCACTGCTCACCAGTCACCGCGCTCGGTGCACGTCTCCTCCTGTATCATCTCCCCATGGAAACCCTCCTCATGGAGGCCTTCGGCCCCCTCGTTGCCGCAGTCATCCTACTCTTCGCCATCTTGGGAGCGCGCCGCCTCTTGCATCAAATCCGCAATCGCAAATCTCCAGAAGAACTCCGAGCAGCACGCGATTCCTTCCGCAACCGCCTGGTGCATCCCAATGCATCGGAAGTCGAGCAGGGAATCGGGGCTTATCTTCCGCAGAGGCTACTTCGGCTTTACGAAGATCACCAAACTATCCTCACCGAGCAGATTGAAATCCGCCGCCCCGAACCCGATCCTAACAATTTCACCGAACCGAAGAACCCGGCCGAATGGGTAGAAGCCTTCTTACCGCTCGATTTGGAGAGCCAAAAGTATTCCCTCGACTTACCGGCCCAAGGATGGGGAAAAGGCTTCTGCTTTGCTACGGACGGCGAAGGCAATTTTTATTGGATACCCGCCAACGACACACGCGCGACGGATGCTCCGGTCTTTTTCGCCCACACCGATCCCGTGGCCAACGAACAGGTCGCCCAGACCCTCGAGGACTTCCTCTCCTGGCCCCGTACAATCCATGCACCCGAGGCGGAGGCAAGTGAGTGAAGGCCCCCGACCATGGGAGCCATCGGAATGAGGGTAACTCGGAGCTAGAAATCTGATTTCTTACTTAAGGTGTTTTTTGGAAGCTTTTGAAATTCCAGTTAATTCCCGAAAGCTGACAGCATTCTCCGCTCGAACTATTGCGTCAGATTCTAATGCAGGAATTGCGCAAGCGCGCCCTCGGCTAGGAGAGCCGAAACCGCTTCGATCTCCGCCGCCAGCGGGCGGTCTTGCGTCACTTTTGAGGACTTCGCGCGAATCGCATTAAACGCCTTCGTGGCCAGGGTCCCCGTCTTCAGCGGTGCAAGCAGGTCGATTCCCTGGCAGGCGCACAGCAGCTCAATGGCAATCGTATGCCGCAAATTTTCGAGCATTCGACCGAGGCGGCGCGCCCCGGACATTCCCATGGAGACGTAGTCTTCCTGATTTCCCGACGTCGAGATCGAATCGACGGAGTGCGGCGTCGCCAGCGCCTTGTTCTCGCTGGTGAGCGCCGCGGCTGTTACTTGCGCGATCATGAAGCCGGAATTCAGCCCTGGCTCCGGCGTGAGAAACGCCGGCAACATGCTCGTCAGGGGATTGGTCATCTGTTCGATGCGCCGCTCGGAAATGCCGCCGAGCGTGGCCAGAGCTATCGCGACTTGGTCGGCCGCCATCGCCAGCGGCTGCCCATGAAAATTTCCTCCGCTGATAATGTCGCCGCCGCCGTCTTTCACAAAAACGAGCGGATTGTCCGTGGCGCTGTTTAGTTCCACGGCAGCGACTTCGCGCGCTTGCGCCAGCGAGTCGCGCACAGCGCCATGAACTTGTGGAGTGCAGCGCACGCTGTAAGCGTCCTGAACGCGCGGATCTTTTTCCGCGGAGCGGTGCGACTCGCGGATTTGGCTGCCTTCGTTCAAATGCGCGAGGTTTCGTGCGGTCGTTGCGGCGCCAGTATAGGCCCGCGCATGCATGATGCGCGCGTCAAAGGCTCCAGGGCTGCCGCGCAGCGCATCCAGCGAAAGGGCGGCGGAAACATCGGCGCTGTCGGTGAGGATATCCGCTTCGCGCAACGCAAGACTCAGAAGAGCAAGCATTCCTTGCGTACCGTTCAGAAGCGAGAGCCCTTCCTTGGCCTCCAGCGCGACGGGCTTGATTCCTGCGCGCCGCATCGCTTCGGCGCCATCGAGAATTTCGCCTTTGTAGTTGGCTTGGCCTTCGCCGATGACTACCGCGGCAAGGTGCGCCAGCGGCGCGAGGTCGCCGGAGGCGCCGACCGAGCCTTGCGAGGGAATCACCGGATGGACTCCGGCGTTCAGCATGGCGCAGAGCGTCTCTACGACCAGCGGCCGCACTCCGCTCAATCCTTTGGCCAAAGCGTTTGCCCGCAGCAGCATCATGGCGCGCGTTTCCGCTTCGCTTAGCGGCGCGCCGACGCCACAACAATGCGAGCGCACGAGATTCACTTGCAGGTTGCGAACTTGCTCCGCGGAAATGCGCACGGACGCTAGCTTTCCAAAGCCCGTGTTGATTCCGTAAGCCACGCTTCCCGAAGCCACGAGTTGGTCAACCACGGCGCGGGAGGCTTTCATCCGATCTGCGGCGACCGGAGCAAGGCTAACCGCGTCGCCGCGCAACGCGATGCCATACAATTGGTCAAACGTCAGATCGTTGCCGGTTAATGCCACGTCAGGGGCGATGCTCATGCCTCCCTCCGATCGGGCTGCGGCGCCACGACGGCTTTAAACACACTGTGATATTTTGCCGGCAGCAATTTCGGCCGGCCATTGCTCCCGCAAATGATGTGCGTGGTCTCGCCCGTCGCGAGCAATTTGGCGTCCGCGTCGCGAAACACTTCGTAGGAAAACTTTATGCTTCGGTTGCGCGATTCCGCGATGCGTGTGCGGATTCGCAAAACTTCGTCGTATTTGGCGGACTGCTGATACCGGCAATGCGCGTCTGCTACTACGATGTGGCAATCGTCCTCCTTTTCCATGCGCTTATACTCGATGCCCAGCGCGCGGATCAGTTCCACGCGACCCACCTCGAACCAGACGAGATAGTTCGCGTGATAGACAACGCCCATCTGGTCCGTCTCGGCGTAGCGCACTCGTACTGTCGCATCGTGGTATTCGATCATTTTCATGTCCGGTGAATCGAGACGACCGCCGGCGAGGATTATTCCACGTCGGTGCTCCATACGGGTTTGCGTTTTTCCAGAAACGAGGCGAGCCCTTCCTTGAAGTCCGCGGTGCAACGGATGCGGGCGTTCTCGAGGATTGCGCGTTCCAGATCGGCGTCAACGCTCGCCGCGGCAGCGGAGGTCAGCAAACGCTTGGCGCGCGTCAGACTTACGGGGCTCGCGGCAATGAGCACGTCAGCCAACTCGCGGGCGCGTTCGAGCAAACGTTCGCGCGGCACGATTTCCGTGATGAGGCCCAGCGCCAATGCTTCGGTCGCTTCTACCAGGCGGCCGGTCAGGAGCAAGTTGCGCGCTTGTTTGTCGCCAATTTGCCGCGTCAGAAAGACGGAAACGATCGCAGGCAAAAATCCTATCTTCACCTCAGTGTAGCCAAATTTCGCTTCTGGTACCGCGAGCGTGAAGTCGCACAACGTGGCGATTCCGCAGCCGCCGGCGAGGGCCGCGCCGTTCACGGCGGCGATCAAGGGCTTCGAAAAACTCCAGATGCGGCGGAACATTTTTGCCATGCGGCGCGAATCGTCCATATTTTCCGCGGAAGACTGGCTTGCGATATCCGCGAGCATTTCCAAGTCCATCCCGGCGCAAAACGATTTGCCCGCGCCGGTGATGATCGCCACCCTTGCGCGGCTGGTCTCAATTTCGTCCAGTGCGGATTGCATTTCGGAGACCATCTTGGAATTGATGGCATTGCGTTTGTCGGGCCGGTTGAGCGTCAGGCGCGCCAGCTCACCGGTAAATTCCAGTGTCAGTGTTTCAAACATTTGTGCGAATCTCCCAAGTTCTGAGGGCGCCGGAGAAATTTCCCGGACTTACTCTTGTAATCGGCCGCCCTGACGCATTACTCGTTGCCGGTATTGCGAATCCTCACAGGGAGTATGCCGCTAACCCGGTCGGCGCTCAACCTCCGGAGAGATTCTAATTCACCAGCGGCGCATGTGCATACTTTGCGCGAATCTCGTTAGCCATGTCGAGGACGGTTCCGAGGCGCGCGGAATCGATCCCCGGATCGGCGCCGGCTTTTTTCAGCGCGGCCAAGACGTCTTCCGTGGCGATGTTGCCAACGAGATTGTCTCCGGCAAAAGGGCAGCCGCCGAGCCCAGTCAGCGCGCTGTCGAAACGGCGGCAGCCGACCTCGTACGCGGCCAGAATTTTTGCTTCGGCGTTTTCCGGGCGGCTGTGCAGATGCACGCCAAGTTCGATTCCTGCAACGTGGTCTTTCACCTGGCGATACAGATCGCCGACGAGCTCCGGCGAAGCCGTGCCGACAGTGTCGGCAAGTGAAACGGTGCGCACGCGAATTCCTTTGAGCCACTCGAGCGCGTCCGCGACGATTTCCGGTCCCCAAGGTTCGTCGTACGGATTGCCGAACGCCATCGAAATGTAAACGACGAGGTCCTTTTTGGCGGCGAGAGTTTCCTTGCGCAGTTTTTCGACGAGCAGGCGCGATTCGTTCTTGCGTCATGTTGGCATTGGCGCGTCGAAAATACGCCGAAATCGAATACGGATAGCCAATCGTCGAGACGCCGGGCGTCGCCAGCGCCCGCTCCAGTCCTTTCTCGTTCACGACGATTCCAATAATTTCTGGAAGCTCGACACTATCGGGAAGGGAAGCGTTGAGTTTCGCCATAACATCTTCGCTGTCCGCCATCTGCTTCACGTGCTTCGGCGAGACAAAACTCACTGCATCGATATGCTTGAACCCGGCGAGCACAAGTTGCTTCAAATACTCGGCCTTGTACTCGGCTGGGATGAGCTCCGGCAATCCTTGCCACGCATCGCGCGGGCATTCAATGAGTTTTACCGGTTCAGCCATCTAGCAGTGCTCCTTAAGCTATTGAATGTCCTGAGGTCTGGAAGGCTCGGGCTTCGGGTCCGCGCTGAATGGGTCTCCACATGGAAGACGTCGCGATTTTTTGCCGAGTTACGAAGTCAGAGACAAGTGAAAACAAGAATCCGATAAAGCAAAGGATGCCACCAATGAAGCAGAGGTCGGGCACAATTCCTGTGATTGAACCGAAAACGTGTTCGGCCGCGTCGCGCGATCGTCCGTCTTTGATCCAGGGTTGCGACCCGTAAGCTGATGACGGTGATTGGAGTCAGGGTCGAACAAAGAAGAAGACTCCACGACATGGTTGATAGCCTCACGTCTGTAGGACTCCGGTCTTGAATTCGCGGATCTCGGGATTGAGGGCGGCGGCTTCGAGGGCACTGATCAGCGCGTCGCGGGTGTGGGCGGGATCGATGATGGCGTCGACCCAGAGACGCGCGGCGGCGTACCGCGGATCGGTTTGGTGCTCGTAGGTTGCCTTTACACTTTCGAGCATTTCTTTGCGGGCTTTCTCGTCGACTTTTTTGCCTTCGCGTTCGAGTTGCTTGAGTTTGATCTCAGCAAGAGTGTTTGCCGCGGCGTCGCCGCTCATGACCGCGAACTTTGCTGTGGGCCATGCGAACATAAAACGCGGATCGTAGGCTTTGCCGCACATCGCGTAGTTGCCCGCGCCGAAGCTGCCGCCGCAAATCACCGTGATTTTCGGGACGACGCTGTTGGCGACGGCGTTCACCATTTTCGCGCCCGCGCGGATGATGCCGCTCCATTCGGCGTCTTTGCCGACCATGAAGCCGTTCACGTCATGCAAGAAAATAAGTGGAATGCGGTTCTGGTTGCAATCGAGAATAAACCGCGCGGCTTTTTCTGCGGACTCGGTGTAAATCACGCCGCCAAACTCGATGCGCTTATGGTCCGAGCCACGCGCCAGCGTTTGCACATGCTTTTTCTGATTGGCGACAATGCCCACGGCCCAGCCGCCGATGCGCGCGTAACCGCAGAGGACCGTTTCGCCATACTCGGGGCGATACTCTTCAAATTCGCTGGCGTCCACGATGCGCGCGATGATTTCGTGCATGTCGTACTGCTTGGCAGGATCGCTGGAGAAAATTCCGTAAATTTCATCGCCTGCGTAGAGCGGCTCTCGCGCTGCGACGTGGCTGAAGGGCGAAGGATTTGCCGTACCCATCTTATCGACGAGCGCGCGAATCCTTGCGATGCACGCGTCATCGTCCGGCTCGCGAAAATCCACAGTGCCGCTGATCTGGGAGTGCATTTTCGCGCCGCCCAAATCCTCGGCGGAAGTGACTTGTCCGATGGCTGCCTGCACCAGCGCGGGTCCCGCCAAAAATAATCCGGAGCCTTCCGTCATCAAAATGTGGTCGCACATCAGTGGCAGGTACGCTCCGCCGGCCACGCACATGCCCATAATGGCGGCAAGCTGAGGAATGCCCATCGCGCTCATCACCGCGTTGTTGCGGAAGACCCGGCCGAAATCGTCGGTATCAGGGAAAACGTCTTCCTGGAGCGGTAAAAATACGCCGGCGGAGTCGACCAGATAAATGGTGGGGATATGATTCTCAATGGCGATATTCTGCGCGCGGATGACTTTCTTCGCGGTCATCGGGAAAAAAGCGCCAGCCTTCACGGTCGCGTCGTTGGCGATCAGCATCATTGTCCGCCCGCAGACTTTGGCTAGGCCAGTAATCGTGCCCGCGGAGGGAGCACCGCCCCATTCCTCGTACATTTCGTAAGCGGCAAAAATACCGAGCTCGAAAAGTTGCGTGCCAGGATCGATCAACTTCGCGATGCGTTCCCGTGCCGTGAGCCGGCCCTTCTTGTGCTGCGATTCGATGGCTTTCGCGCCGCCGCCCTGGCGAATGTGTTCTTCTTCGTTCTTGATTTTTGTAAGGAGATCAATGATGCGGCGGTGATTTTTCTCGAAGTCGGGCGACTTCGCCTTCACACTTGTTTTCAAAACGGACGCAGCCACTCGCAGACCTCGCGCTGGGATTCACACCGGCGCGCTGAAGCTCCGTCGCACGCCAAGAGAAACAGTATACGGTTCGCCGCAGAATTCCGCGAGCGCGAGGCAATCCGAATTCCTGGGACCAACACGTCCGGTCGTTCAGGGATCAGCCGAGATCGGTGTTTGCTCGGGAGCGTAGATGAGCACGGAGCGGCCGGGGACGCCCGCAGAGAGTCGTCGCAGCGTGTAAACGAACGGACGGGGTGCTGCTCGTTCGGAGCAGGCCTCCAGTTGGTAATAGCGGTCTTCGTGCCGCACCACGCGCGGAGGAGTCCACTCGGTTTTCGCGCGGCATGAATGGATCTCCAGAATTTCATCGGAACCTCTTGTCGCAAAGTGGAGTTCGTCCGGAACCAAGGGCAATCTAGCCATCAAGACTCTTTCTCGCACGGCACGAATACCAGAGGCTAGATGGCTTTGGGAAAAATTGTTCGCGCCTATGGCTAAGGGATTCCCGCCACGAGCGAGCTGGAGATAGAGCTTATCCGCCAGGAAGAGAGGGAGAACGCCGAGGGTGGTGTCCGTAAACGCGGCGCAGAGGCGCACCATGCCTTCGACTCCGGAATACGCAATGATCCAAGTTAGCGGGTGAAGGAACATCACGGCTAGCCCGGCGAAGCCGATTGTTCTGGGATCGATCTGAGCGCCGTTCTGGATGGCTGCAAACACGGCGTCGGCCGCCCAGTGTGTCACCGAGTACGAATACCAGTACACGAGCGCTATGAGAGCAACTACGGATTCCAGAATTCCGCTGAGGAGGACCGCGGGACTCCAATTCACAGATGCGTGGAATGGCAGGGATTCTCGCCAACGCCTCGGCAAGAGGGCCAGGAATGGTCCGAGTGTATAGCTCAGCATTTTTATTCCAATTCCCAGTTTAAGAGAGGGGCACCTTCCGCGGAAAGCTTGGCTGATTGCGAATCCAAAAGGTAACCTGCAGCCGACCGCGGAATTGATTCTGAACCCATGCGAAAGAGTTCATGGGATTGACGCGGCTTCGCGGGGCGTCTAGAATCGAGTTCACGGTGCTGCGAAAGCACTGAATCTTTTAGCCGGAGGCGCCTGTGAAGACCTCAGTCGAAGTTGGTGCGGGCGAGTGTGCCTCCGGCGAAGCTTCGATATAGCTGGGTGATTTCGCCGAGAGACCTCTCCGCTCCTCCTTTTTTTCCACTGCATCCGAATTTCTGCGTTCGCTTGGCGGGCTAGACTTCCGCGTAGGGTTTTCTGTTCCAGCGAGCGCAAAGCCGCACTGCATCGGCGGAGTGCTCTGTCGTGCAGGCGCATTGCTGCTCATTGGCGGCGGGAGGGTCTGCAAGTGTTGATCCACGATTTGGGTTGGGACGCTTATTTTGAAACGCTTTGGAAGGAAATCCAGCACGAAAATGAAAATTTCATTCCTGCGCGCGTAGTGTCGCAGCAACGCGGGTTGTGGCGTGTGTCGGGAGATTTCGGAGAATGTTGGGCCGAGGCCTCCGGCAAACTACGAACAGAATCCGAAGCAGGCGGAGATTGGCCGGCTGTCGGCGACTGGGTATCGGCAGAAATTCGCCCAGGGCAAACGAACATAACAATTCAGCACGTTCTGCCACGGCGCAGCCGATTCGCGCGCAAAGTTGCTGGCAAACAGATTGCAGAGCAGGTGATCGCCGCGAATATTGACCTGGCTCTTATCGTGGCGGCACTGGACGGCGATTTCAACGTACGGCGCATCGAACGATATATGGCCCAGTGCTGGGAATCGGGCTCACGTCCGGCTATTGTTCTAAACAAAGCGGACGCGTGCGCGGAGCTCCGCGAACGTGCCGCGGAGATAAAGGGCATCGCCATGGGCGCACCGGTTTTTCTTGTTAGCGCCAAAACCGGAGAAGGGGTGAACGCGCTGGAGGCCAACCTCAAGAAAGGGCAAACAATCGTTCTACTCGGGTCTTCGGGAGTGGGAAAGTCGACGCTCGTGAATCGCTTGTTGCAGGAGGAGCGGCAGCCGACGTTTGCGGTGCGCGAAAGCGATAGCCGCGGGCGGCATACGACAACGTCCCGCGAATTATTTTTGCTGCCGAGCGGGGCGTTGATCATTGACACGCCAGGGTTGCGCGAAGTTCAGTTGTGGAACGCAGCAGACGGTTTGTCGCAAACCTTCGCAGATGTCGACGAGCTTGCCGCGGGGTGCCGTTTCACGGATTGCCAGCACCGGAACGAACCTGGTTGCGCGGTCCAGGCTGCGCTCACCGAGGGGGTTCTCGACGCCGGCCGATTGGAGAGCTGGCGCAAACTGCAGCGCGAACAGGAATTTCTTTTGCGAAAAATGGATCCCGAAACTGGCGCCGCACAAAAGAAACGTATTAAAATATTAATGCGTCAAGTTAGAGAGAAATATCAGCACCGGGACAAAGGTAAAAACTAAAAACCAAATATGCGAGAGTTACTCCTGAATTTAGAACTGGCTCGCCGTGTGGAACTCGCCGAAGCGCAAGCCGCCGTCGAATGCGCCGAGGCGTTGGGGCGCTTTCGACCGGCAAGCGGGGCGGCGGTGAGGCGTGTTGCGGGAGGATTCGCCGTCTATTGCGGCAAGAATTCGCCGATAACGCAGGCTGTGGGCATGGGCCTCGATGGGCCGGTGAGCGTGGAAGAGTTCGACCGCCTCGAGGAGTTTTACCGCAGCCGGGGCGAAACCGTGCGCGTCGAGACGTGCCCACTGGCCGACACTTCCTTCATCGAGCACTTTTCGCAACGAGGATATCGCGTCACGGAATTCTCGAACGTGATGGCCCGCCCGGTAAGTCCCGACGAGACTTGCCCCGATCCGCCCGTAGGCGTGACCATTGAAAAAATCGGGAAAGATCAGATCGATGTGTGGACGCTGACGGTTTCCCAGGGATTCGCGGAAAAATTTCCGGTATCCCAGGAACTACTCGAAGTCATGAAAATATTCGCACTGGCGCCCAAGACGGAATGTTATCTGGCGCGAGTCGACGGAAAGATTGCCGGAGGCGGAACCCTCGCGCTTCACGACGGCGTCGCGGGATTGTTTGGCGCCAGTACGCTTCCCGTGGCGCGCAAGCGCGGCGTACAAACTTCGCTCCTGCAAAGGCGTCTCGCTAGGGCGTCGCAGGCAGGCAGCGACCTGGCGGTGAGCATCGCGCAGCCGGGGAGCACATCTCAGCGCAACATTCTTCAGCTGGGCTTTCAGGTTCTCTATACTCGCGTCAAATTCGAAAAAACACTGGAATAGAGCGTTACTTGCAGCTTCAGCGATCCACGCGCTTGTGGATAAACGCGACGATGTCTTGCGTGGAAGTGCCGGGCAGGAAGATTTCGGCGATGCCCGATGCTTTCATCGCGGGAATATCCGCTTCCGGAATGATGCCGCCGACAAGAACCGTTACGTCCAACATGCCTTTTTCGCGCAGAAGGTTCATGAGTTGCGGGCAGATGGTGTTGTGAGCGCCTGAGAGGATGGAGAGGCCAATGACGTCGACGTCCTCCTGGACAGCGGCGGAGGCAATCATCTCCGGGGTTTGGCGCAGCCCGGTATAAATCACTTCCATGCCGGCGTCACGCAAGGCGCGCGCAATAATCTTCGCGCCGCGGTCATGCCCATCCAGCCCCGGCTTCGCTATCAACACACGAATCTTCTTTTGCGTCATAAGGCTATGTCACCACCCGTGGAAATCCGTGGAATAGGTCTCGTCAGTTTGCCAGACTGTAGCGGCAGCTTGGTTCCGTGAGATTGAGATTGCTGCGCCACGTCAGATAGACAGTCTCAATGAACTCAAAACGCTGGTTGCTCTCCTGTCCGACGATTTCGAGCAGGTGTCTTCCAGGCAGCGTTCTAATTGCAAACCGGCCTTGACTGTCGGTGCTGTTCTTGCGCGCTCCGGATTTGCGGATCTCATCCATGACCCCTTCCAGAGCAAAGCAATGTTTGGTATCAGACAAGTTGTTGTAGCCCGCGAGATCGGCGCGGGTACGCTGGTCGGTTGATTGAATTTGAAACACTCGCGCATTGGCGGCCTTCTCTTCGTCGTTTACTTGCTGGATTTTGGCAAGTGCGGCGGTGATTCGTTGCTGCTGTTCTTCGCTCACGGAATAGATCGTAACGTTGGCGCCCCGGAGCGCGGCGGCGTCCTGATTCGAAGTGGCAACAGCCACTTGCCCCGTGATTCTGGAACTCGCAAGCCAAAAGAGGAGAACGGCCGCCACAAGGACGAAGATCAGGATGAACCCGCCAAATTGTTTTATGAAGGAGGCCGTCCGCGATCCAGAAGCGGCTTGAACTTCATCCGGACGTGAATTCGGAGATGGATTCAGTGTCGCCATCAAAAGGCCTTTCGGTGCGTCAAGTGATCGCCACTTCTTCGTAGGTGCCGAACACTTCGCGCAGGGCGTCGCAGATTTCGCCGACGGTGGCGTATGCCTTGACGGCGTCGAACAGGAACGGCATCAGGTTGTCCTTGCCTTCGGCGGCCTTGCGCAGAGCGTTGAGACGGCGATCGACCTCCGCTTTCGAGCGGTCCGCGCGCAGTTTCGCAAGACGTTCTGCCTGGCGGCGCGCAACACTTTCGTCAATCTGCAGTGTATCCAGCGGCTTTTCCGGCGCAACGTACTCATTGACTCCGACGATGATTTTTTCCTTCTTGTCCACGGCCACCTGATAACGGTAAGAAGCCTCGGCAATTTCGCGCTGGGGATAACTGCGCTCGATGGCCGCGACCATTCCGCCCATCGCGTCGATCTTCTCGATGTAGTCCCACGCGCCGCGCTCGACTTCGTTGGTGAGCGTTTCCACAAAATACGAGCCGCCGAGCGGATCGACAGTATTTGTGACGCCGGTCTCGTGCGCGATGATCTGCTGTGTGCGAAGCGCGATGGTTGCGGCGAACTCCGTCGGCAGGGCCCAGGCTTCGTCCAGCGAGTTCGTATGCAGCGACTGCGTTCCACCAAGAACGGCCGCCATGGCCTGGATCGCGGTGCGCACCACATTGTTGTAAGGCTGCTGGGCCGTCAGCGAACAGCCCGCCGTCTGCGTGTGGAAGCGCAACGCCCAAGTGCGCGGACTCTTCGCGCCATAGCGCTCGACCATCGCTTTGTGCCAGATCCGCCGTGCAGCACGATACTTGGCGATTTCCTCGAAGAAGTCGTTGTGCGCGTTGAAGAAGAAGGAAAGCTGTGGGACAAATTGATCCACATCCAGCCCGCGGCGCATTCCCCACTCGACGTATTCCATGCCGTCGCGCAGCGTGAAGGCTAACTCTTGAATCGCGGTCGAGCCCGCCTCACGAATGTGGTAGCCGCTGATCGAAATGGTGTTGAACTTCGGTGTGTTCTTCACGCCAAATTCAAAGGTGTCGATCACGAGCCGCATCGAAGGCTCGGGCGGATAGATGTATTCCTTTTGTGCGATGTATTCCTTCAGGATGTCATTCTGCAGAGTGCCCGAGATTTTCTTCCAATCCGCTCCTTGTTTTTCCGCGACGGCAAGATACATCGCCCAGATGACGGCCGCTGGAGAATTGATGGTCATCGAGGTGGTGACGTTGGCGAGAGGAATCTTGTCGAAGAGCACTTCCATATCGGCGAGGGAACTGATGGCCACGCCGCATTTGCCGACTTCGCCCTCGGAAAGTGGATGGTCGGAGTCATAGCCCATCAAGGTGGGGAGATCGAAGGCGGTCGAGAGGCCGGTCTGGCCTTGTGCCAAAAGGTATCGAAAGCGCTGGTTGGTGTCCTCCGCCGTCCCAAAACCGGCAAATTGGCGCATCGTCCAAAGCCGCCCGCGATGCATGGTGGAGTGAATGCCGCGTGTGTAGGGAAGCTCCCCGGGAAAGCCAAGGTCGCGGTTCGGGTCCCAGCCGGGGAGATCAGCAGGCGTGTAAAGACGCTGGATTGGAAATCCCGAAATGGTGGTGAATTCCGCCTGGCGCTCGGGGCTCTTTTCCAGTGTGGGGCGAAGCGTATTTTCTTCCCATGCGCGCTCTTTCGCAGAGGTCTCGCGCGGCACCGATGGAGCGTCGGCGGTTGTTACGGTCGTTGTGGTTCCTTTGACCCTTTCGCTCATTGCTTGACGCCCCCGTTCGCGCCCGCTTGGACAGAATGTCCTAAGGAACGCAGAATTCCATGCTATGCGAAAGCGAAAAGCGGAGCAAGGGGACTAGGCGTGGATGTCAGCAGGGAGGGAAAAAGCGAGGCCGGATGATTTACAGCGTCGATCCGGCCCCGCAAAACGAGGTTACCGTTTGCTCCCATCTGAGAGACTCTTGAAGATTTCGTCCGTGCCGACGACCTTCCCGTGGAGTGTCCCAGGGATCAACGTGTCGCGGTCAACCGCACCGGACTGGGCATCGGCGATAGTGACGTGATTGACCTCGAGCGTGCGGCCCACTGCCCGCTCATAGTTGGCCTTGGCTTCCTCGAGATCGGCCAGGGCGCGAATTTCCGTGCCTTGCGCAGTGATCAGGTCGCGTTGCGTCTGAATGACCAGGAACACGGTCGATGCGCCGAGCTGATACCTCTTCTGTTCGGCGTCAAAAGTCTGTTGCTGCAACTCGCGTGCTTTGCTCGCGGCGGCCACCCGAGCGCGGCCTTGCGTGAGCGCGATGTAGGTGTTGCGGACGTCCAGTAAGGCGGCGTTTCGGAGCTGCTGCGTCACCGTTTCCATTTGGCGCTGCACAAGGAGAGCGCGAGCGTGCCCGGCTTGGGCCGAGCGGTTGCGAAGGGGAAGCGTCAACGTTAGCTGGCCGGCATATTCGGGGAAGGTGTTGTGAAAGATCTGGCTTTGCGCCGTGGTGAAACCCTGCTGAGAAGTGCCTGCGATAGGGACGACGGTAGTCGGCTCGAAGATCGGAGTGGGCACACCACCGACATCCACATTAATGGGGTTGCCGTTGGCATCCACGATGGGCACGCCAGCGCCAGTCGTAGGAGTGCCTGGAATGTTACTGTTTCCCGCCAAACCAGCGGACAGGTAGAACGCGTTTGCGGTGAGCGAGGGCAACAGGGCATTTTTGGTAGCCCGCACCTCAATTTCAGCGTTCTTCAGGTTGTAGATCTGTTCCTGCAGCTCAGGCCGCTTGGCGAACGCCTCTTTAACGGCATCCTGGAAAGAGGCCGCTTCAACGGTCGCGGGCTCTTTGGGCTGGTCAGTGGGAAGGATCGTCACGTCGATGAGATTCGGTGCGAGCGGGTCCTTGGAGATGAAATTTTTCAAGGTTTGCTCGTCCTGGAGCTGGACGGTTTGCGCAAGAATGAGATTCTGTCTGTTGGTGGCGAGCTCGGATTCAGACCGGGTGACATCGAGGGGCGCCAAGCTGCCGATTTCAAGTTGCTTTTTGTTGTCCTCGTAAAGTTTTTGGGCCACGGCCACAGCCTGTTCATTGACCGTGACGTTTTCCCTGGCGTAGACAAGCTCCCAGTAAGCCGTGATGGTGCTCGTGATGGTAGTGATAGCCTGTTGGGCAAATGCCCAGTCCGCGATTTGGCGATTATTCTTGGCGATGCGAATGTTGCGTGTCCACATTTCCCTGCCGAAACCGTTCAATAAGGGCTGCGAAAGAGAAACCTGAAGGTTTGAACTAACGGAAGGGTTGAAGAAGTTTGCGGCATTGGAACTGCTACGGGTGTTGTTCCAACCAACAGTTATGTTCGTTCCCGTATGAAATGTCTGCGAATACTGGTTATTAAATTGAGTAATGTGTGTAACGACGGAGCTGAGGCTGTTTACGCCTGAACCGGAAAGGAAGGGGTTGTTTACTGGTGAACTCTGATCGACAATCAGGGTGTTGCTGGTGACCAGGGGATCGAAATTCTGAATGAAGAAAGCGAACGGATTAATGTTGGCGGAGGAGGCGCCAATCTGCACACCGGGTGTGCCGAAACCGGTGCTGCCTGCTGCGGCGTTGAGAAGACCAGCGTCCGAAATCCACGGGTAGTAGCGCTGTACGGCGATGTCCAGACTGTTCTCGAGGGCTAGCTCAACCGTGTCCTGAAGACTGATTTCCAGCTTTCCGTCGTGGATCAGCTGATCGATCCGCGGTGAATTGGTAAGCACGGGTGGGTCAACGTGCATGGATTGGTACGGCTTCAAAATGTTGGGGAAAGCTCTTGGGCCGTGCGAGTAACTGTACTTGCCGACCCCCAAAGAAGCCACCGGAGCGATGGAAGAGCCATCGGGTGCGGGACTCGTGGCAGGGGCTGGATTCGCCGGCGGATTTTGGGCAGGGCTCTGTGCGAAAACCGGGGAAAGTGGCCCTCCGGCAAGCAGGCCCGTCAACACAATGGCAAGCAGAGTTCGGACCCCATGCGAAGCAGTCCTTAGCACGTGCACTCTGGAAATGGACCGCTTCAGGGTCCCCCTCAGCGTCTTCGTAATCATCATTACCCCTCAAGATTCTGTCCCATCGGGACGTTTTTATTTTGACCTAACTCTGTAAAACGCTCGAACCATGGATTTTGTTTCATTTGCTGGCTGGATTTGGAGGCACACGTGGCAATAAAGCCTGTGCCGTGAACCAGAAACACGACCGCGTTCGGCGTAAGGAGGATAATTGACACGGAGAGGCAAAACAAGGATTTGGCGCAGTCAGAAGTCGGCGTACGTTGCGGCGCTCGACTAGACCGGAGATAGTACTCGCGGCGCTCCTGAATGCAAGCGTCTAGCTGCGGCTGTTATCCCGTCGAAGGTGGAGAGCGTTGCATGGGTAGCCGCGCTTCAGGTTCTCCATTTCTTGTCTTCCTCGACGCTCTCGCGAACACGGAACGCGGTGATCTTGCGGATCAGCGCCAGGGGAAGGGGATCCTCCAGCGGAAACTGAATCGATCCTCTCGCCGTCGTAAATTTCGATAGTTCTTTCGTGAAGGCGCTCACTGCCGACGGCGTGGGATAGAAGCCGATGTGATTTTTGTGCGCGGCGAACGTGACCAGGATCCTCCGATAGGAGAAGGCGGGCATCCCCCATTTCAGGCTTTCTTTGGCTCCGGGTGCAGATTTGCGAACGCAATCACTTATTTCACGCAGTTTCCTTTGGGCCGCTTTGGGGGCGGCATCGATGTACTCGGTGATGCTTTTAGGTTGCGTTTTCAGTGAAGCCATAGTTTTATTTTATCGATTCTTCTGCTGACACTCCACTCGCTTTGCCAGCCGCATCCCGGCAGTTGCCAATGCGACTATCTCGGCAGGTCCGAAGCTGGAGGAGCTTTGGTATTTTCATTTTGAGCAGCGACAGCGTGGTCTGGGGCATGGATTTGAAATGCAAGCTCTTGTAGCATTGCCCCCATGAAAAAAGTGAAATCCAGCAATCGCAGTTCTCCGGCGAAAAGCAAAGTCGGTCCGAAAAACATTGACGAATACCTCGCGGGCGTCCCCGAACCCGCCCGTGGCACCTTGAACAAGATTCGCGCGGCGATTCGGTCCGCCGCGCCACCGGAGGCTACTGAAACCATCAGCTATCGGATTCCCGCGTTCAAGCATAAAGGCGTGCTGGTGTGGTTCGCTGCGTTTTCGGACCACTGCAGTTTGTTCCCCACTGCCTCGGTGATCGAAGCGTTTAAAAGCGAACTCAAGGGCTACACCATTTCCAAAGGGACCATCCAATTCCCCTTGGACAAGCCACTATCGGGTGCGCTCATCCGGAAAATGGTGAAGCTGCGGGTCGCGCAGGTCGAAAGCCAGAAACGGCGCTGACCGGGTTGCCTTCAAGAACTGTTTGTGACTTCGAAGGCGGTTGGTTTCGCCCTTCGCCGTCTAAATGGACTCGTCGCTTTGTGAGCAAGCCGAGGCCGCGCTGGAAAAGCCTCTTGCGCCACCTCGGCAGGACACTAGCGCATGCCGCCGTCTCTTAAAAGATCTTCAGTGCCTACTACCTTTCCGTGTAGCGTGCCCGGGATCAGTGTCTCTCGCTCGATTTCGCCAGTTTTAGCGTCGGCGATGGTGACGTGATTCACTTCGAGAGTGCGTCCAAGCGCGCGTTCGTAATTGGCTTTGGCCTCCTCGAGATTGGCGAGTGCGCGCAGTTCCGTGCCTTGCGCGGAGATGAGGTCGCGCTGTGTGAGAATCACGTTGTAAACGGTGGAGGCTCCGAGTCGGTATTTCTTCTGCTCAGCGTCAAACGTTTCCTGCTGAAGTTGACGCGCTTCGCTGGCGGCATCCACCTGGGCCCGGTCTTGCGTGAGTGCGATGTATGTATTGCGCACGTCGAGAAGCGCGGCATTTTTCAATTGCTGGAGGACGGCCTCTTGCTGTCGTTGGGCCAGTATTGCGTGCGCGCTGTCTGCCTGTGCGGAGCGGTTGCGCAAGGGAAGGCTAAGGGTCAATTGAGCAGAATAGTCCGGGAAGTGATTGTGGAAGATCTGGCTTTGAGCCTCGGGGAATCCTTGCTGATTGATGCCAGTGACAGGCGTTGTGGTCAACGGCTCAAAGATTGGAGTGGCGACTCCATTTATATCCACCGCGATGGGATTGCCGTTGGCATCGACGATTGGCGCGCCGCCCGTTACTACCGGGGCGCCTTTGATGGGAGAATTGCCGGCCAAGCCCACGGAGCTGTATTGCCCGCTGAGCGTGAGCGTGGGCAATAGCGCATTTCGCGTGGCTTGGATATCGATTTCGGCGTTCTTCAAATTGTAGAGTTGTTCCTGAAGCTCCGGCCGCTTTGTAAATGCTTCCTTGATGGAGTCTTCAAACGAGGGATTTTCAATCGCTGCGGGCTGTGTTGGCTGGTCCGAAGTAATGATTTCCACGTTTACCACATCAGGCGCGAGAGGATCTTTCGTGATGGCATTTTTTAGGATTTGTTCGTCTTGCAACTGGACGGTTCGCGCGACGATTAGATTCTGGCGGTCGGTGGCGAGTTCGGACTGGGCGCGGGTTACGTCCAGAGGCGCCATGGTGCCGGCGTCGAGCTGCTTCTTGTTGTCGTTGTAAAGTTTTTGGGAAACGGTCATGGCCTGTTCATTGACTTTGACGTTTGCGCGCGCATAGACAAGCTCCCAATAAGCAGTAATCGTGGTCGTAATGGCGGTGATGGCTTGCAGTGCAAACGCCCAGTCAGCAATTTTGCGATTGTTTTTGGCGATGCGAATGTTTCGCGTGTTGACGGCGATTCCGAAGCCGTTTAAGAGGGCTTGGGAGAACCCTACGGAGAGCGCTGATTGAACGGCGGGGTTAAAAACGTTAGCTGTCGAGGTCGAACTGCTGCGCGTGTTGTTCCAACTCACCGTCAGGTTGGTCCCCGTTTCAAAGCCTCGCGAAAACTGTTCGTTGAATTGCGTGCTGTGGGTCTGCAGGGCTGCGAGGCTGACCGTGCCGGAGATGAAGGGGTTGTTGACGGGCGTGGTGCGATCGTCGAGGAAAATGATGCTGGTCACAGTTGGGTCGTAAGAAAAGCTGGGAAGAAAAGCTGTCGAGGAAGCATAGTTACCCCCGGGGGTCGAGTACCCAGAGCCGCCCGCCTTGGCTTTGAGGATCGAGGCGTCGGCAATCCAGGGATAGTAACGTTGGACGGCAATGTCCATGCTGTTCTCAAGGGCCAGCTCGACTGCGTCCTGAAGGCTTAGCTCTAGCTTGCCATCGTGGATAAGCTGCTGGAGCCGCGGCGAATTGATAATGACAGGCTGATCGATGTGTATCTGTTGATAGGGCTTGAGGAGATCGGGGAATGCCCGTGGCCCGTTGGTGAAATCATATTTCGCCAGGCCGAGGGAACTGACAGGTGCGATGGACGAGCCCTGCGGCGCCGCTGAAGGGGCCGGGGAAGGGTTTGACGGCGGGTTCTGCGCTGGGCTTTGCGCGAAAACGGGCGAGAGTGGACCGATGGCGAGCAGCGCCACCAAAAAGATCGCAGTGAAAGGTCTCGCGAGTCGCGATCCCGGCCGCTTTTTGCCCGCGTGAAATACAGACCGCTTCTTGTTTATCAGTACAAGCAAGGATATTGCGGTCTCACAGAGAGTCGTCATGATAGTTTTTCCCTCAAAATTCTGTCCCCTTGGGACGCATTTGTTTGTATCTGACAGAGTGGAACGTGCCCTGCATCGGTGTTGGTACACTCACTTGGCCGGTTTCTTGCCACGCGGAAGGAAGACTCCGGGAGCGGGGCCGCTCGGTGAGGCTTTTCAGGGACATCGACCACAGTTTGACCCAGAAAGCGGCCAGAATTTCTTGACGCAATCCGGAAACTAAGCCCGCAGTTTAACAGGGGCTCAATTCCTTGACAACGCAGCGCACCGCGGCTAGGCTGCTCACGATTCGACATTAAACGGAATTTGTCCTTGGCCGAAGACGATGCTTTCGAGAGAAGAACTACTGCGCATGTTTGAATCCGCCGGAGCCATCCGGCACGGCCACTTTGAGCTTTCCAGCGGCATGCACAGCGGAATGTACGTGCAATGCGCGCTCGTCCTCCAGTACCCCCGGTTTGCCGAGAAACTGGGGCATGCGTTGGCCGCGCTATTTTCCGACGCCATCATCGGCGCCGTCGTCTCGCCTGCTCTCGGCGGCGTGGTCATCGGCCAGGAAGTTGCCCGCGCACTACCGGAACCAAAGGGCGCCGTTGGCAAGGGAGTGCCGGCCATTTTCGCCGAACGCGACGCCAGCGGCACAATGACTCTCAGGCGTGGATTTTCACTCCAGCCTGATGAGCACGTGCTTGTCGTCGAGGATGTCTGGACCACAGGCGGCTCGACGCTCGAAACCATCCAGGTCGTCGAGGAAGCTGGTGGGCGAGTCGTCGCTGCCGGGGCCTTGATCGACCGAAGTGGCGGCACGCTTGAATTGGGAGTCGAGACTCAGGCTCTGCTGGACCTTCCCATTGCCAAGTACGAACCCGAGGATTGTCCGTTGTGCCGCGAAGGCGGCGTGGCCGTAAAACCTGGCAGCCGCTTCGTGCGCTCGGTTACGTGACTCGCCCAAAACTCTTGCCCAACGAGACACCTCTTCCGAAAATTGGTCCATAAAGCGGAACATTTTCCTTTCATGCGCCATTTCAAGCTCACCATCGCCTACGACGGAACCGATTTCCACGGCTGGCAAATTCAGTCACCCGATAGGCCCACGATTCAGGGAGAGATTTCCAGCGTGCTGCGGACACTGACGCAGGAGAACGTGATGCTGAATGGCGCGGGGCGCACCGATGCGGGCGTGCACGCGCTTGGCCAGGTAGCCAGCTTCCGGACGCAATCAGGCCTGTCTGCGGGCGAGTTCCAACGCGCACTGAACGCGCTGTTGCCTCCCACGATTCGCATTGTCGGCGCCGAGGAAGTGGGACCGGATTTTCACGCCCGCTGGTCGGCCCTCGGAAAAATTTATCGCTATCGTTTGTATCGCGGCAAAGTCGTTCCGCCCGCGGTCTGGCGGTATGTCTTGCACTATCCGTTTCCTCTTGATGAAGACGCCATGCGCATTGCCGCTTCTCGCTTCGTTGGGCCGCACGATTTCGCTTCCTTCGCCGCGTCCACGGGTTCCGAGGACGACGATAAGGAGCGCTCCACGGTGCGCGAAATCTACGCAAGCGAGCTGGTTCGCAGCGAAGACGGCGAAGAACTTGTCTACACCGTGCGCGGCCGCTCGTTTCTGCGCTATATGGTCCGTAAAATGGTTGGCACGCTTCTCGACGTCGGCCGTGGCAAGCTGGTTCCCGACGATATTCTGCGCCTCTATCAAGTGCGCGACCGCGCCAAGTCCGGGCCAACCGTGCCTCCGCAAGGGCTGTGCATGGTGCAAGTCATGCACGATGAAGCTTGGCACATTGGCCGGCCCTAAACTTGTGGGCGAGCAGTACGAGACTCCTGAGTCGCTGGGCCAGAATGCCGTGGATTAAGTTAGAATCGCACTATGGCTACTACGGCCATCCCCGTCGAAACGATTCCTTCGATAGATCCCGCCACGGGCAAGATCCTTGCCCAGTTTCAAAAGACGCTCACGGTTGGGTTGCCCGAAATTTTATCGCGGGCACGTATCACGCAAGCTGAGTGGAGTAACGTGCCAGCCGAAAAGCGTTGCGCTCAATTGCGCGTGTTGCGCCAACGCATGATGGCTTCGCGCGATGCCCTGGCTGACGCGGTTGTTGCGGAGTCCGGCAAGCCGCGTGTGGAAGCTCTATTTGCGGATCTTTTTGTCGCGCTCGACACCGCGCAGTATTTTTCAAAGAATGGCGCACGGCTGTTGCGTTCCGAGCGCGTGCCTCACCATAGCAGCGCGGCAAAAGCTAAATCCGGACGCATTGTGTACGACCCGGTCGGCATTATCGGCATCATTAGCTCCTGGAACTATCCACTGGCCATTCCGCTAAGCCAGATCATTCCGGCTGTTGTCGCTGGCAACGCGGTCGTGTGCAAGTCCAGCGATTTAACGCCACACTGCGGCGCGCTGATCGAAAAGCTCTTCGCCGACGCGGGTTTCCCGAAAAATCTCGTCACCGTGATTCAAGGCGGTGGCGAAGTTGGCCAGGCGTTGATTGATGCGGCCCCGGACAAAATCATGTTCACGGGCAGCGTGGCTACGGGCCGCCGCGTCGCCGAAGCTTGTGCCAGAAAACTGATCCCCAGCGTGCTCGAACTCGGCGGCAAGGACGCAATGATCGTTCTTGCGGACGCAAATCTCGAAGTTGCTGCAAGCGCCGCTGTTTGGGGCAGCTACACGAATTGCGGCCAGGTGTGTCTTTCCGTCGAGCGGCTCTTCGTGGAACAGTCCATCGAGGAAAAATTTCTTTCGCTTTGCGTCGAGAAAACCAAGAAGCTTCGTCTCGGCCCAGGCTGCGACCCTGCGACCGACGTTGGACCGCTGATTCGTCCTCATCACGTGCAGCGGCTGAGCGATTTGGTCAGCGACGCCGTGGCGCGCGGCGCCAAGGTTCTCCGCGGCGGCAAACCTCGCCCTGATCTGGGACCGAATTTCTTTGAGCCGACAGTCATTGCCGGCGTAGATTCCTCGATGAAACTTTTTCAAGAGGAGACGTTCGGTCCTATTCTCGCCGTTCAATCAGTGAAGGACGCTGAAGAGGCTGTAGCCCGAGCGAACGATTCCACTTTTGCCCTCGCTGCCAGCGTGTGGACGAGCGATGCAAAACGCGGCCAAGCCATTGCCACAAGGCTCCGGGCCGGAGCAGTCATGGTCAATGATGCGATCAGCTATTTCGGCATTGCCGAAGCGCCACACGGAGGCTGCGGCGCCAGCGGTTGGGGCCGCACACACGGTAAAGCAGGCTTCCTAGAAATGGTTCAGCCCAAATATATCGATACGGACCGTTTGTCGGGGCGCGAAAAGCCGTGGTGGTATCGTTATGGCGCGGATCTCGAGCATGCCGCCGACTCGTTTCTCCGATTTGAATTTGGCGGAAGCTTCGCCGCAAAACTACGAAGCGCCCGAGGCGCCTTGAAGACCATGTTTCGCGATCACGGTTTCTAATATAGCCACACTCGCAGGCAATCGGCGAGTTCGGAGCACAACAAAGGAAAGAAGGCGAGCTCGATGCAGCAAAACGAATGGATTTACGATTGGAACGTGGCCGCAGCGCCGCTTATCGCACCGGGCACTCGCGTTCTACTCGACGACGAAACGCTCCGCGACGGCCTGCAGAATCCGAGCGTCCACGATCCCAGCATCGAAGAAAAAATCGAAATCCTGCACTTGATGGAATCTTTGAAGATTGACTCGCTGAACATCGGTCTGCCGGGTGCCGGCCCCCGCGCCATTGAGCACACCGAAGCGCTGGCCCGCGAAATCGTCAGCAAGCGCATGAAGATCAAGCCCAACTGCGCCGCGCGAACCATCGAAGCCGACATTCGCCCCATCGCGGAAATCTCTCAGCGCGTGGGGATGGCGATTGAAGCAGCAACCTTCTTGGGCTCAAGTCCGATTCGTCGGCTCGTCGAAGACTGGACTGTTGATCATCTCGAGCGCACCACGGAAAAAGCAGTGAAGTTCGCGGTCGATCACGGCCTTCCCTCCATGTACGTGACGGAAGACACGATCCGCACCGACCCGGACACTGTAAAGCGTCTTTACACCACGGCGATTCGCGGCGGCGCGCGCGCCATCGTTTTGTGCGACACCGTGGGCCACGCCATTCCCAATGGCGCGTACAACCTGGTGAAATTCGTCATCGAAGAAGTGGTCAAGCCCAGCGGCGAAAAAATCCGCGTGGACTGGCACGGCCACAACGATCGCGGACTAGCGATCGCAAATTCTCTAGCGGCAATCGCCGCCGGTGCCGATCAGGTCCACGCCGCAGCCAATTCGTTGGGCGAACGTGTGGGGAACACTGCAATGGAATTGATGCTAGTGAACTTGCGCCTCATGGGCGTCATCCACCAGGACTTATCGCGGCTCAAGGAATACTGCGAAAAGGTCGCCAAATATACGCACACCACGATCCCGCCTAACTATCCAGTCATCGGGCGCGACGCTTTCCGCACAGCCACCGGCGTCCACGCCGCCGCGATCATCAAAGCGTTTCACAAAGGCGACCAGGCCCTTGCCGATTCCGTTTACAGCGGCGTGCCTTCGCATCTCTTCGGACTCGATCAAGTAATTGAAATCGGCCCAATGAGTGGCAAGTCCAACGTTCTTTTCTGGCTCGAGCGTCACAAAATTCCGTCCGACGATTCCCTTGTCAATCGCATCTTTGATGCCGCCAAACAATCGGCTCGCGTGTTAACCGACGCGGAAATCGCGGCGCTCTGCGCCGAGGCCACACGCCATTGAACACCGCAACAGCGCCGAGCAGGGCAGTGAAACGAGCCCTTGTTTGGGTTATCCTTTTCGCTATGCCGGTTCGCTCTTCCCTCGTGCGCCACTCCACGCGCTCCGCCTTTTCCGCCCAGCTTGCCGAAAACGCGCAGGTGCGCGTGGCGCTCGCATGGTTCGCCCCCAATCTAAGTTGGATCAATGACCAGCAAGCGCGCCTGACAGAAATACCAGCTCCTCCGTTTCAAGAAGCCCAGCGCGCGGCAGCGGTCAAAGCGCTTCTCTCCGCTTCCGGCTTGAATGTCCAAATCGATGCCACCGGCAACGTGATCGGAGAGTTGGCCGGTGTGAACGAAAAAGAATTCGTCGTGCTCTCCGCACATCTGGATACGGTTTTCCCCGCAGGAACGGAAGTCAAAGTGCGCCGCGATGGCGGCCGCATGTTCGCGCCCGGCATCTCTGACAATGGAACGGGTCTCGCCGCTCTCGCGGCCATCGCTCGAGCCCTTCACGAAGCGCAAATCAAACCACAACGCACGATTCTGTTTGTGGCTGACGTTGGCGAAGAAGGCGAAGGAAATCTCCGCGGCATGCGTGCCCTCGTGGATGCATACCATGGCCGGCTCAAAGCCGTGATCGTTCTCGATGGCGCAGGAACCGATCACGTCACCACCGTAGCGCTCGCCTCGCGCCGCCTCGAGGTTGTGATCAACGGTCCCGGCGGACACAGTTGGTCTGATTTTGGCATGCCCAACCCCATTAATGCCTTAGTTCGCGGCTCCGTGAGATTTATCAATACAAAGGTACCCGCCTCGCCGCGCACCACCTTCAATCTCGGTCAAATCGAAGGCGGCACTTCCGTAAATTCCATTCCTTACGAGGCTCGCCTCAAGGTCGACGTCCGCTCTGAAAGCGAAAATGAGCTCACTCGACTGGAATCCGCTCTCCGCGAGTGCATGGCCGCGGGAGTTCGCGACGAAATGGAATCCTCCCGTGATCGTTCCAGGGGCAAGCTCGAGTGGAAGGTCGAAGTTATCGGAAGCAGGCCCGGTGGCGAATTGGCGGCGGAGTCGCCGCTTCTCGCGGCGTTGCGCGCCGCGGATGTTATCGTGGGAAACGAATCAAGGATCGAGCGTTCTTCCACCGATGCGAATGTTCCTCTTTCTCTGGGCATCGACGCGATTTCGATTGGCGCTGGAGGCAATGGCGGAAGCGCGCACTCGCTCCAGGAGTGGTATGACCCCGCAGGCCGCGAAATGGGATTGAAACGCGCCCTGCTCACGCTGCTGGGGGTCGCAGACGTCGCGCCGGAGAAGACTCGATGAAGATTCGCCCGACCAGCTTGCTTTTCTTGCTTGTGATTGTCCTCCTGAGTTCTTGTGCCGGAGTGTTCGTTATGCGGACAAGGGCCCAAACGCAATCGGCGCAGAGTGAGTCGCACACTATCGTTTATCTTCACGGCCGGATCTATACGAATGACCCGGCAAATCCGTGGGCCGAAGCCATGGCCTTTCGCAACGACAAGCTTCGCTGCGTCGGTAAGATCGATTACGTCCTTCTAGAATGTGGCGGCAACGATCCAAGCGCCGAAACCATCCAGCTTAAAGGCAAATTTGTTATGCCCGGTTTCAACGACGCCCACGTGCACCTCGGCGGCGCGGGTGCGGACATGCTTTCTGTGAGGCTGAATGGCGTCACGAGTATTGAAGAGTTGCAGAAGCGCCTCGCCGATGCCGTTGCTCATCACAAAGAGGGCGAGTGGATCACCGGAAGCGGCTGGGATCACACGCTCTGGCCGGACAAGAAATTTCCCAATCGGCAGGAGCTTGACGCCGTCGCACCAAAAAACCCGGTTTTCCTGACACATATCTCGGGGCACGTCGCGGTGACTAATTCCCTCGCGCTTCGGCATGGCGAAATCCAGCAGGACACTCCGAACCCGCCTGGCGGCATGATCGAGCGCGACGCCGACGGCGCAGCCACGGGCATGCTTGAAGAAGATTCCGCGATGAGCCTCGTTTCCGTCAGGATTCCCGACCTGAAAACCGACCAGCGCCGCCGCGGCATCCAGATGGTGCTTGCAGAAGCAGCCAAGTACGGCGTCACTTCAGCGCAGGATTTTTCCGAATGGGCGGACTTCCTTGTTTATACGCAATTGAAAGAAGAAGGGAAGCTCACTCTTCGAATCACGGAGTGGCTGCCATTTCTTCTGCCCATGGACCAGTTACAAAATATGCGCGCTCAGGGCGGGACGACCGACCCGTGGCTTCGTACCGGCGCGCTGAAAGCGTTCACCGACGGCGCACTCGGTTCCCGAACCGCCGCCATGCTCGCTCCGTATTCGGACGATCCTTCCACTAGCGGAATCCTGACGAATGATCCCGCCAAGCTGCGCACCATGGCTATCGAGCGTGATAAAGCGGGTTTCCAGCTTAACTTTCACGCCATCGGTGACCGCGCCAACCGCCTGACCCTCGATGTATTCGAAGCCGTCGCGAAAGCCAACGGCCCGCGCGACCGCCGCGATCGCGTCGAACATGCGCAAGTCCTCGCTCCCGAAGATTTGCCGCGTTTCGCCCAACTCAACGTCATTGCTTCGATGCAGCCCTCTCACGAAACCTCCGACATGCGATGGGCTGAGCAACGCATCGGCCCGGACCGTGCCAAAGGCGCCTACGCCTGGGCTTCTCTCCTGAAAAGTGGAGCCCATCTTGCCTTCGGCACTGACTACGATGTTGAACCTATCAATCCAATGCGCGGACTCTATGCTTGCGTCACACGCGAGCTGCCCGAAGGAGGTCCCGCGGGCGGTTGGGAACCGCAGGAAAGAATTTCTCTCGAAGACTGTATTCGCGCCTACACCTCCGGGTCCGCGTATGCGCAGTTCGAGGAAGGGAAGAAGGGTGTGCTCAAAGCCGGTGAATTTGCCGACTTCATTATTCTCTCCGCCGACCTGACCAAAATCCCGCCGAAGCAATACATCAAAACCACGGTCCTGCGCACGGTAGTGGGCGGCCGCACGGTCTACTCAGATGATAATTCTATCCCCTAGTTCGTGCTGACACGCCGAGAATTTCCGGACGTCGGCGGTCGAGTAAGTACTAAAGCTACTAGGACTAGTATTCTTCGGGTCGCCTCCATTCAATCCGATCAATCTCAGCTTTATCTCGATTACTGACAGATTCTGGTTGACAAAATCTCCGACGGGCAATATATAACCCCACCATAGCCTTGTGGTGTGGTTGCTGTCACTGAATGAACTCGGACAGAAGTACGGCGTGCGGATTTGTCGCTCTGTGCACGCAGTGTGCTCTTGGCTAACTCTTCGTGCAGGGAGAGTATGCGAAACGCCTATGAAAGCCTGTAGCAAAATATGGTGTGACGTAGACTGTTACAATTCAAAGTCACATCAGCTTTAGATAATTCATAGAGCACGCTGGCTTTAACTTTTTATGACGCAAATGGTAGTCGGCTTGCAAACGTTTGTGCCATACGGTTCCCGTTGTGGTGGTTGCCGATTCAAAAAAAGTTCGAATTCTTGAGGATAGTTGGCTCTGTTTGCTTTGCTTTACCTGCTTTAGATGTTTAGGGCCTCACGGCCCATCCAGGAGGTAGTTGAATGTCAAGTAAGCGAGTGGCTCTGCTCCTAGCTGCATTGTTCTGTTTGTTTGCTATTTCCCCAGTCTCTCTATTCGCGCAGAGCGCGTCCACGGGTACGGTCGCCGGAACGGTTACTGATCCCTCTGGAGGCGCTATCGTGGGTGCCACGGTCACGCTGACCGATACCTCGACCAATACTCCGCGAAGTTCAACCACCAATGAATCGGGGCGCTTTTTCTTCGCCAACGTTGTGCCCGGCAGCTACAACGTTGCTGTCAGCAAGACGGGATTTCGCGTTTCAAAGCTTGTCAACCAAGTGGTGAATGTTGGCGCGTCTTTGACCCTGAACGTCGCGCTGGAACTTGGTTCGGTTGCTGAAACCGTGGAAGTAACGGTCACCAACGGCGCAGATCTTCAAACCATGAACGCCACGGTGGGCAACACCGTCAGTGGTGATCTACTGCAGAACCTGCCTTCCATTGGCCGGGACTCTTCCACATTCGTCACCTTGCAGCCCGGCGTCTCGCCCGATGGCAGCGTGGCCGGTGCGGTCGTCGATCAGAGCAGCTTCATGCTCGACGGCGGCCAGAATACGAATGACATGGACGGCAGCATGCAGGTCTACACCCCAAGCTTCGCCGGCGATCCCACAGGCGGCATCGTTTCTAATAGTATCGGCGGCAGCCCCACCGGTGTAATGCCAACCCCCCTCGACAGCGTCGAGGAGTTCAAAGTCAATACCGCCAACCAGACTGCTGACTTTAACAGCTCAGCTGGCGCCGAAGTGCAGGTAGTCACCAAGCGTGGTACCAACGCCTGGCACGGCACCGTTTACGAGTATTACTTCGACAACAATTTCAATGCCAACAGCTGGGATAACAACAACTCCGGCACCAAGCTCCCCAGCTATCACTACAACCGCGGAGGGGCTTCGGGTGGAGGGCCGATCGTTCCAAAGACCATTCTCGGCGGGAAGACGTATTTCTTTGCCAATTTCGAGGGCTTCTGGTGGCCCAACTCCACAACCATCGAGAGGATTGTGCCGACGGCTGCCATGCGCGCTGGCTTGTTGACTTTCAACGTGTGCAATGCCGCCTGCCAGGCAACTGGTGGACCGGCTCCAGTTCCCACGACCTTCAACATGGCGACGGGACAGAATTGCGGACCGAACGCTAACGCTGCATGCGATCCCCGAGGCATCGGAATCAACTCCTTGGTCCAGCAGATGTGGAACAAGTTCATGCCTCTTCCGAATGAGACGACTTCGGGCGGTGGTGGTTGCGGCGGATTTGCTGGCTCCTCCAAATGCGACGGTGTCAACGAGCAGGGATTCAAGGCTAACGCCTCGAATAGCTATACCTCTTATTTTGGAGTCGCTCGCCTGGACCACGACTTCGGTTCGAAGTGGCATTTCAACAGCAGTTATCGTTACTACAAGCTTACTCGAGCCTCTACCAGTCAGGTTGATATTGGAGGCTTCTTTCCTGGCGACACGCTGGGCAATCCCGCTATTCTGGGTGTCCGTCCCCAGCAGCCCTGGTTCTTCGTTGCTGGTTTGACGACCAACATCACTTCCAACACCACCAACGATTTCCACTTCAGCTACCTTCGCAACTATTGGTCTTGGAACAATCCCGGCGGTGTGCCGCAGTTCTCCCAGCTCGGAGGCGCCCTTGAGCCATTTGGCGAGAGCACCACGGTGCTTACTCCTTATAACGTAAACACCCAGAATGTGCGCACTCGTTTCTGGGATGGCCAGGATAAGTTTTTCCGCGACGACATCACGATGCTGAAGGGCAATCACCTCTTCACCTTCGGCGGCGCCTACCAGCGCAATTATGACTACCACCAGCGCTCCGACAACGGCGGCGGCATCAACTACCAGCCCACCTACCAGCTCGGTGAGTCGGGAACGCCTGGCGGCGGCCTTGTGGACTTCTCCAGCACCAATCCTGCTGGCGTAAGCGCATCAACTTGGGGTCGCGACGTTTCTGCGGTCCTGGGCATCGTCTCAGACTCGCAAATCGCCTACACACGCGCCGGCGCGAATCTGGCACTGAATCCTCCCCTCACCCACGCAACGGAGCAGAGCCATGTTCCCTTCTACAACGTATACTGGAGTGATTCCTGGCACATGAAGCCATCCTTTACCTTGACCTACGGTCTGGGATGGACGTTGGAAATGCCGCCAGTCGAGATCAACGGCAAGCAGATCGAGTTGGTGGATCAGGCCGGTCAGCAACTCTCCTTAAATGCTTACATAAATTCCCGCAAGGCTGCTGCACTGCAAGGCCAAGTTTACAATCCTCAGGTCGGCTTTGCGCTCGTGGGCAACACCGGCGGTGGACAGAAATACCCATATAATCCCTTCTATGGTTCTTTCAGCCCCCGCGTCGCCGCTGCTTGGAACCCGAATATCAGCGATGGATTCCTCGGCAAAGTATTCGGCGGGAACAAGACGGTCGTTCGCGGCGGCTATAGCCGCGTCTATGGTCGTCTGAACGGCGTGGACCTTGTCCTCGTGCCGCTGCTTGGTACCGGACTTATCCAGGCCGTGCAGTGCCGCCAAAACAATATGAATGGGACTTGCACTGGTCCCGTCAGCGTCGCCAATGCTTTCCGCGTCGGAACCGACGGCAACAACGCCCCAATTCCGGCAGCTTCCCCAACGCTTCCTCAGCCAACTTTCCCGGGTATCAATGACGTCTCGGCAGCTGCCGGCGAAGCGCTCGACCCGAATTTCCGTCCCAACGTCGTGGATTCTTTCGACTTTACTATCCAGCGCCAATTGTCCAACAAATTCATCCTGGAGCTGGGCTACATTGGCCGAAGGATCACTCACGAATATCAGCCCGTCAACATCAACGCTGTGCCATACATGATGACCCTGGGTGGCCAGAGCTTTGCTCAAGCCTACGCTGCTATTGAGACGGCTATGGGCTGTGCGACATCCTACAACGCGTGCAACGCTGCTACCAAGGCCGGCACTTCAGTTGCCGCACAACCGTTCTTTGAGACCGCGCTCGCCGGTACCGGCTTTTGCAACGGCTTCGCAAACTGTACCGCCGCCGTCGTCAATAAACAGTTCGGCAACCTCCAAAACCAAAACGTGTGGAGTCTGTGGTCGGCTCTGGACAAGGGCGGCCCCGGCGGTGGGCCCATTTGTGGTACAGCCACCTGCACGAATGCGAACGGCACTGTGGTGGGTCAAGGGCAGCAGACTACCGTTCCCGGCTTTAACTTCATCCGCAGCATGCTGAACAGTCCACTCAATACTTCACCCTTCGGCGGTAACGGGCAACTCTCCAGCGGCGTCGGCGTCAACGCCAGCGTCGGCCATGGCAACTACAACGGCGCCTTCGTTTCGCTCAAGGTCAACAACTGGCACGGTATCACCTTGCAGCAAAACTTTACCTACAGCAAAGCCCTGGGCACCGGAGCGTTTCGTCCAGGCCACCAGCGAGTACACGCCGAATGACCCCTTCAACATCAACAACATGTATGGCGTGCAGAACTTTGACCGCAAGTTCGTCTACAACGTCTACGCCCTGATTGATGACCCGTATTACAAGGGGCAGCACGGCCTGATTGGTCACATCGCGGGTGGGTGGCAGCTTGCACCGGTCTTCGCTGCGGGCAGCGGGGCGCCTGTGTACTGCGACACGAATACCAACGCCCAATCTTTCGGCGCAGGCGATGGCTCTAACTTCTTTGACAACGAACAGTGCATTTTCACGGGAGCGCATCCTAACGGTTCTTCGCTCCACGCCAATGCTGGTCCTGGCGCGTTCAACATCTTTTCCGATCCAGCAGGCCTCTTTGCAGCGACACGCAATCCCATCCTCGGTATCGACAACGGGACGGGTGGCGTCGGAGCGATCCGTGGCTTGACGTACTGGAATATGGACCTGAGAGTGACGAAAAATATCAAGATCTACGAGCGCGTCAGCCTCGAGTTCCAGTATGTCGTCACCAACGTGTTCAACCACCCTGTGTTCTATAATCCGAGTCTCGATCCGACGGCTTTCGATTCTACGGATCCTGCGGGGACCTTTGGCACAGTCAGTTCACAGGGCAACAACCCGCGGCAGATGCAGTTCGGACTCCGGTTCTCGTTCTAACTTCTTCCGGCGAGTCTTCTTAAACTCGCTGCAAAAACGGGGAAGGCCATCACGGCCTTCCCCGTTTTTTATTTTGCGCGCACTCCGCCCGTCCACTTGATACAGCACTTAGGTTCCCGCGCCACTCCCTCTCCAGCTAAATTTCATCTGCAAGTTCTCAAATCTCTCTAAGCATTAGACTTATTTGACAGTCAATTGATTTGACCCCTCTTCGGAACACAACGTACCGTGAGGCCAATATGGACGGGCAGTTCCAGGAAACATCCGCCGTCCTTTCACTCGCGTCCTACAGGGGGGTGTTATGAATCGATCGGCACGAAAGTGTTGTTGGGGTGTATGTGTAGTCCTACAAGCTGCATTGATCCTTATTGCCGTTGTGCTCTCTTCCGCTAGCGGAGCGCACGGGCAGAGCTGCGGCCTTTGCAACCATTACAGGACGCGCTCTGGATCCTAAGGGGGCCTCAGTCCCGAACGCCACAGTCACCGCCACGAATACGGAAACAGGAATCAAGCGCACCACACAAACCACGAATGAAGGCCTGTACCGCTTCGAGAACCTCCCGCCGGGTCTCTACAATGTAACCATCGATGCCGCCGGGTTCGCGAAAGCGGAAGCAAGCGGCGTAAAACTCCAGGTAGGCGAGCAGCGCGATATCAACTTCAATTTGACAATGCAGGGGCAGCAGCAGTCAGTCTTGGTCACTTCGGAGCTCCCGCTGATCGAATCATCCAAGACGGACACATCCACCGTCATTGACGAGAAGGACGTGGCAGACCTGCCGACCACCACTTCCTTCGCCGGGCTTGGCGGTATCTCCAATGACTACGAAGGCTTGGCCGCCAGCGCTCCTGGCGTGCGCTATGACTACACTGGCCTGTCTTTCGATATCCTGGGGCCTGGCGCTGTCAATTCGCGCGGCCTCACGGTCAACCTCGACGGAGGCAACATTTCCGACCAAGTCGTCTCCTCGCGCGACGCATTGGGTGCCTCGGTCGAAGAAGTCAAGGAATTTCAGGTTCTGACCAACAACTACAACGCGGAATACGGACAGGCCGGCAACGTAATCTTGAATGTCATCACCAAATCTGGCACCAACGCAATCCATGGGGATGCGCACGCTTATTTCCGGGGCCGCAATCTGGGCGCTTCCGACTTCTTCTACAACCAAACGGCATGCGATCCCGCGCTTACCGGACCCGGTTCGTGCGACAACAAGACGGATGCGGGCTTCCCGGACTCTCGCGCTCCTTTCTTCAAGCATGAAGAAGGCTTTACCGCAGGCGGGCCCTTCGTAAAGGACCGGCTATTCTGGTTTGCGAGTCTCGAGCGTGCGGCCCAGGCTCAGCCCGAAACGCTGACGCCGTTCGGCACCCCGATCACAACCAGCGTCCCGACGACGGAGCTGTTATGGTCCGGTAAGATTGATGCCAAGCTGACTGACAAGCACCAGCTCAACATCCGTTACAACCTCCAGCGCGACACGACGAGCAACGTGATCGTGCAGACTGGCCCGGCCGTCGATCCCAGCGGCCTGACTTCGCAAGTCGCTCACGACAACGTCCTGAATATCGGCATGGTGTCGACGCTCACTCCGCACACGGTGAACGAAGCGCGCTTTTTCTGGCATCGACTGCTGTCGCAGACGCCGGATGTGTCTACAGCTCCAGGCGAGCAGCTGCCCGGTGCCTACGTGGGCGCGAATTTCTGCTGCCCTCAAGGCGCATTCCAGCAGCGCTTCCAATACATTGACAACTTTTCGTGGAGTCATGGCTCTCACACGATGAAGGCTGGCCTGAACATCAGCCACTTCCCATATCAATCCTTGTTCCAGCAGTTCCACTTCGGACTCTACTCGAACTTCGCCGCCGGAGGCTGCACGAATAACCTCTTTTCGCAGGCCAATGGACTCTGCCCAACGCAGTTCACCACCGGTGCGGGTCCGGGATTCGTTTCCGCCTTCGACACCATTTACGGCGTCTACTTGCAGGATACCTGGCAGATTCGGCCGAATATCGTCGTCAACTACGGCTTACGCTACGACTACGAAGACGGCGCATTCCGCGGCGGCCCCATTCCAGGCACAAACGGCAGCTGTTTCCAGAGCAACGGTCTCGTCCCGGTGTGCGGGAAGGACAAGAACAACTGGCAACCGCGCTTGGGCATCGCCTGGAGCCCCAACTTCCAGAGCGGGCCTTTGCACATGCTGTTCGGCGACCAGGGCAAGTCGGTGGTGCGCATGTCAGGCGCGGTAGTCACAGAGATGGCTTATCTGAATATCGCGCTGGACTCTCTGAACTTCGATGGCAAGAACCTGCTTACAGCCGCCATCGCTGCCAACGACTGTTTCCTGCCGAGCGGCTCACCGAACCCGGCACCCGCCAATGCACAGAAGTGCGCGGTGTTGAATGCTTATCCCAACGCTCCGAACCCCGCTTCCTTGGTGCCTTTCACGGGCGGTGGTGTCGCGAACTTTGGCCGCATCCGCCCAATTTCGCCAACCATCAAGAACCCCAACATCTATATGGGGGCGCTCACAATCCAGCGTCAGATCGGTAACACATTCACCTTCAGTCTGGGATATCAGGGCGTATTCGGGCACGGTCTCTTCGGCGAGACGGATACAAATCTTAATCGCCCTGTGGCCGATCCCAACCACCCGGGATTCTTCTACATGCCTGCCACCGGCGGAAATGATCGTCCGGATACTCTGTTTGGAGCGGTCCGCACGAACTTTAGCAATCGCGTCTCGTCCTACAACAGCCTGGTGGTTTCTGCGGAAAAGCGCCTCTCGCACCATTTCCAGGTCCAGGGCAGCTATATCTTTTCCAAGACCTTGGGCGACGGAGAAGACTTCTTCGGTCTCTCGGAGCCCGGTAATCCCTTCGCGAGCCTTAGCTTGGACCGCGCACTCTCTCAGCAGGACATCCGCCATCTGGCGAACTTCAGCTTCGTTGCCGACACCAACCGCCTCATTAGTACGCCGGTGCTGAAGCAAGTCGTCAACGACTGGACGTTCAGTCTTCTTGGCTCTGTGCAATCTGGGCGACCCTATCCGGTCTCGACGGGTGATGGGTTCTTCACCGGCAGCGCCTTTGCTGCACTGGCCAGTGAGACCAACCAGCGGCCAAACATCTGCGCCGCGGGTTCCACCGTCCCAGGGTGCGCTGGCGCTCCAGCCGGCGCTCTTGTGGCCACCAATATTGGCTCGATCTCCGGCACAAACCTGGCGATCGGACCGTCGGGTGTTGCTCTCTGCCAGGCGGCAGGGCTGCCCAATTGCGCGGCCCTGCAAACCACGTTCGCTCCGCCGGCGGGTTTGGCCAGCACTTCCGGTCCAGTCGACAGCTATGCAGGAACTCCCGTGGACTTTCAGTTCCTGAACGGCAACCTGGTTCGCAATGCCGGCCTCAGCCTGGGCCTTACGCGATTCGACATTTCCTTGATGAAGGCTTTCCCAATACCCAGGTGGGAGTCTGCCAGCGTGGAGCTTAAGATGGATGTCTTTAACATCTTCAACCACGTCATGTTTATCGCCAATGACTCCAACGACGTCCTCAATGTCTTGTCACTGCCGGCGATGACCGTAAATGGAGCGGCAAATCCCAACTTCAATTGCACAGCAGCTTGCCTGAATCCGTTTACGGGACTCTACCTCGGCCGAAACGGACAACCTCTGACGTTAAAGACGTTTCTCTCGGGCCGGGCGGACAAGAACCTGAATCCCAACACTACCAATTTCCTGGGGATGGGAAATCCGGCATCCGATGTGACCCCGCGCATCATGCAGCTTGCGATCCGGTTCCGCTGGTAGAAATCGCCGGTACGCGGCGTGCACGACTAACTACTCAGATGAGCGAGGGGGCGGAGAGGCCCCCTCAATCTTGTTCGCCGTTAGCGGCCGTTGGCGTAGTTCTTTACGTCTACGGCTTCGTACATCGTGGCGGTTGCGGCGTGGGCTCTTTCGTAGGTGGTGATGTCCGCTTCGTGTTGCAACGACGTGCCGATATCGTCGAGGCCTTTCAGCAGAACTTCCTTGCGTGATGGCGCCAAATCAAATCGGAACATCAAGCCATGCCTGTCCGCGATGGTTTGATTCGGCAGATTCACCGTCAGCATGTAGCCTTCTTCTTTTTCCGTGCGCTGGAAGAGTTCCTCGACCTGCTCCTCGCTCAAGGAGGCAGGCAGAATTCCGTTCTTGAAGCAATTGTTGTAGAAAATGTCCGCGTAGCTCGGCGCGATAATCACGCGGAAACCGTAGTCTTTCACGCCCCAGGGCGCGTGCTCGCGGCTCGAGCCGCAGCCGAAATTGTGGCGCGCCAGCAGGATCGACGCGCCTTCATAGCGTGGAAAATTCAGCACGAATTCGGGATTCGGTTTCTCGCCCGGCAAGTAACGCCAGTCATAAAACAAAATTCGCCCAAATCCCTGCCGCGTCAGCGCTTTCAGGAATTGCTTCGGCACCATCTGGTCGGTGTCCACGTTGACCCGGTCCAGCGGCGTGACCATTCCAGTGTGCGTGTTAAACGGTTCCATTTGTTGCGCGCTCCTTAGAAAATCAACTCGCTCTTGGTAAGGTCCTCTTTACTCGACGGAAGAAACGTCGAGCGAACGTACATCCACGAAGTGGCCCGCAATTGCCGCTGCTGCTGCCATCACGGGGCTTACCAGGTGTGTACGGCTGTCTTTACCCTGGCGGCCCTCGAAATTGCGGTTTGACGTGCTGGCGCTGCGTTCGTGCGGCGGGAGCACGTCGGCGTTCATGCCGATACACATGCTGCACCCTGCATCGCGCCACTCGAAGCCGGCATCCCGGAAAATCTTGTCGAGACCTTCCTTTTCGGCTTGCGCTTTAATTCCGCGCGAACCGGGCACGATGAGTGCCTGCTTGATGCTGTGCGCTACATGCTTGCCAGCCACCAGATGCGCGGCCGCGCGCAAATCATCCAGACGCGAATTTGTGCACGATCCAATAAACACTCGGTCCACAGGAATGTCCATGATGGGCGTGCCGGCCTTCAATCCCATGTATTTCAGCGCGCTCTCCGTGGCCTTCTGATCGTTGGGATCATCGAATGACCCCGGCTCCGGCACGCGTCCCGTCACGCTTGTCACCATGCCCGGATTCGTTCCCCACGTGACTTGCGGTGCGAGATCCTGCGCTCGCAGCTCGACGGTCATATCAAACTTCGCGCCGTCGTCGCTCTTGAGCTTCTTCCATCCGGCGACAGCATCCTCAAACGCTTTTCCGCGCGGCACAAACGGCCGGCCTTCCATGTATGAGAACGTCGTCTCATCCGGTGCGATCATTCCCGCGCGCGCACCGCCCTCAATCGTCATGTTGCAGACGGTCATACGGCCATCCATGCTTAAATCGCGAATCGCTTCGCCGCCATATTCCGCGACGTGGCCTGTGCCGCCGCTGATGCCAATTTTTCCGATGATTGCCAGAATTATGTCCTTCGCCGTCACGCCTCTCGGTCGCTTTCCATGGACCAGAATGTGCAGCGTTTTGCTGCGCGATTGCACCAGACACTGGGTTGCCAGCACGTGCTCGACTTCGCTCGTGCCGATACCAAACGCCAGCGTGCCAAACGCTCCGTGCGTTGAAGTGTGGCTGTCGCCGCAGACAATTGTTTGCCCAGGCTGCGTTACGCCCAGCTCCGGCCCGATGATGTGCACGATGCCCTGGTTGCGGCTGTTCATATCGAAGAGCCGCACGCCGGTTTCGCGGCAATTCTTCTCGAGCGCTTCAAATTGGAGCCGCGCGTCCGTATCAATGATAGGCAGGGTGCGATCTTTTGTCGGGACGGAGTGGTCCATTACCGCAAAGGTGAGATCCGGTCGCCGCACTTTGCGGCCTTCGGCTTTCAGTCCCGCGAAGGCCTGCGGGGATGTGCCCTCATGGATGAGGTGGCGGTCAATGTAAATGAGCGCGGGCTTTCCCGTCTCTTCATGAACAACGTGAGAATCCCAGATTTTTTCGTAGAGTGTTTTAGGTGGCATGTAGGTTCACTCTGGATTTTAACACTCTAGAAAGAGATGTCCAATGGACCGCGCCCCGCGTCCCGTGAGTGATTCGCAGCGCCGAGTCCAATTTCGGCGGAATACTTATCGCTTGATGCTTACCGCCGCGGCATTTGCTTCGTACCCTTCATCCTTTACAGTTTCCTCGGCTTTTGCGCGAAGTGTTTTTTCGTCCGCATCTTTTGGCGCTTTACAATGCCGCCGGATTACTTCGTCGCCGCTTTGAATGCGAATCACCCAGTCCGATTTCCCGCCATCCCAGGTAACTTCCACTTGATCGGCACGCATATTCCCTCCACAGGCGTTCGCCGGACATTGTAGTCCAAGCGAGCGCGGGAGAGAACCCCGGGACTCGTGACGGCAGCGGAAGAGGTTGTATGTCGAGACTTGAGGGCCGAAAGCGAGGGGTGCGAATTTTGACTTCGACTGGTGGCTCGTGACTTGCGACTCCTGATAGGTGGAAGAAGGAAGAGGGACAGCCAGGAATGGCAGTCGCACCCCCCACCCCGGTTTTCCTGTAAGTGCGGATTCTAAAGGACTTTAAGTCTAATGAATTTGGAAGTGCAGATTCTAAAGGACTTATGGGTGCACTTTGCGTAAGTGCGGATTCTATGGGACTTAGCGGCTTGTGAAGGGTGAATGGTGAGTGGTGGAAGAAAGGGAGTCGACTCAGCCGAGGAGTTATGGTGGTGTGGGTGGGGTGCGTCGTGAGGAAGAGACCGGCGCGTCGGGCTGAAGCCCGGCACCTACAGAAGCGAGAAGAAAGAGTGGGGCTGGGGAGTAGGCGACGTCGGCGAAACATAGGAAATGGTAGCAGCATATTAGCGACTTGTCAATTACTATCTGTGTTTACTTAGTGGGTTATTCGAACGAGGAGGCGCGGATTCGAATGAGACTGACGAAAGTCGAGAGATTGGAAGCAGTTGGAGAGATTGAGACGGTTTGGTGAGACTGTGGAAATGTGTGGAAAAGTCAAAAACGATGTGTAAGGAGCCAGTACGGGGAATGCGCCGACTTCTCCGGTTAGCGCTTTGTACTTCCAAGTGAGGCTGGGTGTTACAACTCTCAGCTTTTCAGAACTCGCTACATCATCGCGTCAGAACCACTAATTTCATGCGTCGACGTGTAGCTTCTGCTTTAGGGGCAACGACGTTTCGACTGTCGTGCCTTTCTCAGGTCCCGACGTAACCTTGCACGTCCCGTCGAGCGCCCATGCGCGTTCACACATGCTAGCTAGCCCCATACCTCCACTGTGGTGTTGCTCGGGAGGTATGCCAATCCCGTCATCAACAATCCGCAGCAAGACGTATCCACCGCGTACCTTCAATTCCATGGATGCACTTCCGGCATGGCTGTGTTTGACGATATTTTGTAAGGCCTCTTGCGCAATGCGATATAAGCATTGGGAAATATCTGATCGGACGAGAGATGGCACATCGCTTTCCGAAAAACTAATGGTGAGACCTGATTGCGCGCCGGTCTCCCGACACAGCTTCTTGAGGGCTCCCACAAGGCCCAGGTATTCGAGAGAGAAGGGGTACAAATTATGAGATAAATCACGCGTGGCGTTTGAAACGACCGAGATCTGGTCGTAAAGTTTGTCCAAAGCCATTTTTGCAGGGGCATTGGACCCAGATCGGAGCTCGTCAACACCGAGGGCCGTCAACGTTAACTGCTGGACGATATCGTCATGTAACTCTCGAGCGATGCGGTGGCGTTCTCGATCTTCGGCATCAACGAGCTTGATGCGCGTGTCCCTCAGTGTTTCATCGCTGCGGCGCCGCTCAGCGATTAGAGCAGCCGTCATCATCAAAGGCAATGCGAATACCGTCAGCAGGATATGCAGCGACAACACGTGGTCAGCCGCTGACAAGTTTCCGAAAGGCCCTCGGCCGTACGTGGCATTCCAGGAGGAGATCAAAGTGACAACCAACATCGATGCACTTAGCCCGCCCGCCCCAAATCGCAGTGCGGCCCACAGCAGGAGCGGCAGGGGCGCGTAAATGAATGCCGGTATGCCGCCGGTCCCGTTTTCTCTGCTGAATACCAGGAGGCTGACGAGCACAATGCCAACGGCAAGTGCACCTGCCTCGAAATACCGAGCCCGGTTTGTCCAGCGGAACCAGGAAGCTTTTTTCACTCCAAAAGTCACAATAGTTGGCACGATGATTAGATTGGCGGTCATGTTGGAGGTGAGCCGCGTCGTCCACAACTTCCAATAGTGACTGCCCAATCCGGTCAGAACCGTGCTGGCTGCGTCGACAAATGATGTCACCAGGGTTGCGAGGATAACGCCAAATGCCAAGAAAACGACGATTCCCTGCACGCTCTCGAACAATGGCTCTTTTTTGAAGCGGCGGATGCAAGCAGCGCCCAGCAGTGCTTCGCCGGTGTTTCCCACAAACCATCCCAGCGAAGAGAGCACCGGTATACCGGCTTTTAGCTGAATAAGTAGATGAGCAGGCAGCACGGACAACAAAAGAACCCACCAAATTCGGGGAGGAGTCAACAAGAAAGCAGCGAGCAAAATTGCATTGGGAGGCCAGAAGGTTGCGATGGGTGATTGAGCGGGCGTAAGGAAAAAGCCGATTTGCGATCCCGCAAAGTAGCTGATCGCAACTAACAGCGCGATCTCTGAGGTACGAAAGTGGCGCGAGACTGAGTGGACAGTTTCCTGGAGGGTTACATCGAGCTGTTCTGGAGCGGTCCGCGACCTGGTTAGCGGGAGAATAAGACTATGGCTCACGGGGACAACCTCCCAAGGAGAGTGGCGAGCAATTTCGGCCAACGACACCTAAGCAGCCAATGGCTTGCCTCCGTACTTGAACCGAATTCTAAAGAATCTAACGGTAGCTTGCAAGTTCAGAAATGGCACTTCTGTAGATTAACCACTTAGGGCAAGTCCGCCGGGAGGAACTGTTTTTGATCTACCAGTGGCAGGTCGGTGGCTAACGCATGGCGGGAGGACTTGACCGGAAGATGTTACGAAGGTGACACAAAGGATTGGCCACGGGCGACCGATTTCACCGCCACGATCAAGTCCTCAGCCACGCGGGCTTTAAAAACATAACCTAGGGCTCCAGCCTGTCGCGCGGCCTCGACAACTTCCGGGTCATTCTCTACGGAGCAAATCACTACGGCAGGGCTCGAGGGAGACTTGATCAGTTCTTTCGCTACTTCGATGCCATTAATCCCCGGCATTTCAAGATCTAACACGACGACATTTGGCTGCCAAAGTCGAATACACTCCAGAGCGGACTTGCCATCCCTAGAGGTCGCCACCACTTCGAACTCTGTTGCTAACACAGAGACAAGCTTGGCCAAAAACGCCGTGTTGTCGTCCGCCACAACGATGCGCAGTTTCATTCAGCTACAGGACTTCGCAATCACCGAGCATCTTTCAGATGTCTTCCGAGATGGCCACTTCTAGCGATCTAACTTGGGGCCATAACTGGCTTGAACGAATGAAATACTACTCTTTTTTATCATTTCTGCCGAGGGACAAACGCCAAACACCCATTTCAAGACCGTTCTGAGAAGTCATCGGTCCGCACTGGATACGCAATCTCTACAACGGTTTGGGATGTTCGGCCAGAGCCTCGCGATAAATCTTGAGATTGCTCCTGTCGACGACGACCGTGCCGGTATCCACGGCCGTGGGCATGGGGGGCGCGAGGGCGGTGCGCCAGTCTTTAAACTGATGCACGGCGTTGTGGTGTAAGTCGTCGAGGAACTTCAGGCCGTAGTAACTCATGACGTAGGGCTTTTGCGTGATCGTGGCTGTAATCACGCCGCGGTCGATCCAATCGAGCGTCTCCGGATCGTTGTCGAAAGCTACGATGGGCAGCTTGCCATCCATGTTGAAGCGGTGGACCGCGCCTGCGGCGCCGGAACCCCCTGTCGCCTCCAAGCAGATAATTCCGTCTAATTTTTCTTTCTTCTGCAGGAGTTCGGAGACCTGGTCAAACGCGCTTCGCGTATCGCCCTTGTCATCGAGAATCTTTGTGAGTTTGAGAGCAGGAAAATTCTTTAGCGCGTCCGCCGCGCCAGCCACTCGATCGTCGATGTTACGTTGTCCCGAAATCGCGATCACCGCAATGTTTCCTTTACCCGAAAGAAGCGTCGCCATCCGCCTAAGGCTCTCTCTCCCGGCTTTGAAGTTGTCCGTTCCGATATACAGGATGCGCTTCGAATCCGGCACATCCGAATCCACGCAAATCACCGGGATGCCTTCGGCAACGGCTTTGTCTATCGCCGCCTGGAAAATCTCATGGCGCGCCGCGGAGAGGCAGATTCCGGCGGGGTGCTGTTCCACGACCTGGCGAAACATTCCGACCTCTGCGTCAGGGTCGTAGGTCACCGGACCGACGAGTTCAGCCTTAACGCCAAGCGCTCTGGCAGCGTCCAGGAAGCCTGCCTGCGCCTCCTGCCAGTAGGGTAAGTTAATGTTCGTGGCCACGAACACGTATCGTTCGTTCTCCTGATGGTAGGGGTTCGCACATGAAGCAATCAGCGCTGCCCCGATAAAAACAAAAATAACCACCAGCGTGATCCCCTGTCTCCTCATTAGAATTCTCCTTTCGTACCTGGCCGGCCTGCGGGCTGGTTCGCTTACACGGCCGGAACACTTAGCCCAGGGAATTGCCTGGTTTGGAAAAGTTCGGACGAACGGAAGGGCACCTCCACTTGCAAGACTGCTTCGCTTTCGGTTAGGTCTAGCCGGGATCTTCGATCTTGGGTTTATGTCTACGCAAGACCATAGGGCGGTGGCTCTTTCCTGTCAATCTCATATTGGCGTGACCGGGCTTGGGAAATGGGAATTAAGCAAAGTCAAAAGTCCAGGTGTAGAACCGGCACCTCGGGCGCCGGGCTTTGTCGAAGTCGATGATGGGCATGCCGAAGAAATAATCGAGGAAGAAAGCGAAACTGGCTCCGTCCACTTTGCATCGGCCACGCGGATTATGAGGGGTTTGCCGCGAATTGTGGCGGCGCGCGATGGTATCGAGAGATTCCGACACTTTGTATCCTTCCCAAAGTGAGTACAGCGTTCACCTGATGAAGCGGTAGGGTGATAGCTTGCTGTTCTATATTTTTCTTTGGCTGTACTCTCCTTCTTCCATGGGCAGTGTTGAAATGGCCCCTCCGCTGGGAGCGGAGAGAACGGGACAATGAAAGGTTAATGGGGGACCGGAGATGAGGCACTTTATGGCTGTGGAATGGAATGACTCTGTGAGGCACCTGGCTTCTGACAAACTGCGAATGACGATTCGGAAGTGTGGACCGCCACATCGCAAACGGGACGCGGAGACAGCAGGGCTATGGCAGAGAATAGTCAATGTGGCGGCGGTCGAGGCCAGTTACCAACCTGCCGCGGAAAGCGTTCGCTCGGGCAAGGTAGGGTTTGCAGCTGCTGGTTTTGCGGCCAGGCCGAAGGAAACAGATGGCCGGATACATCTGTTATTCGACAGCTTTTCGCATCCGGCCCCGGCGGGAACACGCTCAGCTGCCACGGGAATCAGGCAGATGCTCTACCGGGCTGATCCTTATCAGATCGACCTCCAGATCGAATTGCAGCCGGAGAGCAATCGCCTTGTCGTCACCGGACAGTTGGTGGACCTTGGCCATCCGGAGATGGTTGGGCGTGACGTGCCTGTGATGCTCTCAGATGGCCGCGAATTTATTGTCAACACTGTCACAAATCAGTTTGGCGAGTTTCGCAGTGAGGTCAAAAATTCCGGAGATTTGGAGCTTTCCTTTCTTGGCCGCAGCGGAAAACCAATCGTCATTTTGCTTCGGAGTGTACTGGAGCAATTTTCCAGCGGGCGAGAATGACCGACGATCGCCCCAGCGAGATTCTCCGCCGCCGACACATCCGTCTCGCGGGTTATGCCAGCGATAACGAAATTAGGAATTCGGCACCGATTTAAATTCCTTTTGGTAGCTAGAGTAATCAACGGACGGAGTACTAAGGTCTTCACTCGATTGTTACCAGAGACTATAAAATGCTACTCAATAAAGGAGTGAGGTAGTTGGCGGCGTCTCAAGACAATGGATCAAGTGACCCAGCAACAGGCTGAGCGAGGAACCATTGCCGCGTCAAAGTAAGACGCTTTCCGCCGAAACCCCAGATGAGGGTTTTCAAGCCGGATCAGGGCGACGCCATACCTCAAGTTTACCCAGTCAAACTCCAAGTGAGAACCCTTTGGACCACGGGCCAAGTGGCAGGGCGGAAAGGCGGCTCCCCATCGTCGTGGTGGTGCGCCTCGCGCGCTGTGAACCTACGGGTGCCGCTGGAGAAGAGAGGACGTTCACAGATAACATCAGTCCACACGGCGCCCGCGTATTCTCTAAACACCTCTGGCAACCCGGCGACGCGATACGGGTTACTCCTTTGAACGATGATTCGGTCTGCGGGAAGGTGGTTTACTCCCAGAGGATGCCGGATGATCGCTACAGCATCGGAGTGAATTTCCAAGGTCGCCTTGCCGTGTGGTCCGTTTTGCAGAGATATAGCTTGCTGAGTGGATAGCCCATCTGGAGATATTCCTGAATTCGGACCGGACGTCTACTATGGGACTTGGGTAGCTCCGAGCTTGTGAACCTTTTCCCTCAGGTCATCAACGCCATAGCAAAGCAAAATAAATTTCTCTTCATCAACTCGGAAGGTTTTTTCGTCGACCTTCCGAGAAAACGTGCCAAGCGTTTAACAGAACCTTTTCGGGAGCTGGGCGGTTAGTGCCCGCCGCCGCTTAGTTCGCGGACGATGTCGCTGACGAACTTTTTGGCGTCGCCAAAGAGCATCATGGTGTTGTCGAGGTAATACAAAGGATTGTCGATTCCCGCAAAGCCAGCGGCCATGCTGCGTTTGATGACCATTACAGTGCGGGCTTTGTCTACGTCGATGATAGGCATGCCGAAGATAGGGCTGGATTGGTCAGTGCGGGCGGCGGGGTTGGTGACGTCGTTTGCGCCGATGACGAGGGCGACATCGGTTTGGGGAAGGTCGCCGTTGATCTGATCCATCTCCATCAATCGGTCATAAGGAATGTCGGCTTCGGCTAGAAGCACGTTCATGTGGCCGGGCATTCGTCCGGCAACGGGATGAATGCCGAACCGGACGTCGATACCTTTTTTGGTGAGGACGTCGTAGAGTTCGCGGACTTTGTGCTGCGCTTGTGCGACGGCCATCCCGTATCCAGGAACAATGACCACGGTGTTCGCGGCTGCAAGAATCCCTGCGGCATCTTCCGGACTGGCGCTCTTAACCGCGCGCTCTTCTTTGGCGCCTGCGGCGGAGGCCTGCACCTGGCCGAACGCTCCAAAGAGAACGTTGGTGAAGGAGCGATTCATAGCTTTACACATGATGACGGAGAGGATGAAGCCGGAAGCGCCATCGAGAGCGCCAGCGACGATGAGGACTTTGTTGTTGAGCACGAAGCCGAGAAGCGATGCGGAGAAGCCCGCGTAGGAATTCAAGAGCGAGATGACGGTGGGCATGTCCGCGCCGCCGATGGGCGTGACCAGCATGATTCCGAAAATCAGTGCCACGCCGATCATGATGGGGAAGAGAAAAGTCATTTCGGGATGAATGACGAGAGCCACCACGAGTCCAAGCGCGGCGGCAAGAACCGTCAAGCTGACGTAGTTCTGTCCTTTGTATGTGATGGGGCGCTGCGGGAGGATTTCTTGCAACTTGCCTGCGGCGATCAAGCTGCCGGTGAAGGTGAGAGAGCCGATGATGACTTCCAGGCCGATTTCGGCCATCTGGAATTTCGGAACACCGGGAGCGGCGACGTAGTATTCCGCGATGCCGATGAGAGCCGCGGAAAGAGCCCCAAAAGCGTGGCTCAGAGCGGTTCGCTGAGGAACCGCGGTCATCTTCACCATGCCGAGGGGAACGCCGACGGCCGCGCCGATGATGAGCGTGATGATGATCCACTTGTACTCGCTGACCTGCGGATCGCACAGCGTGGCGATTACGGCGATGGCTGAGGCGATTTCGCCGACGAGCACGCCGCGCTTGGCGCTAACCGGAGAGCCCAGCCACTTGATCGCCAGAATGAAGCCGATGGCTGCGGCGATGTAAGTGAAATCGATAAGCTGCTGCGTGTCGGCCGGGTTCATGGCTTTTTCGCCGCCTTACCGGTCTTGAACATGCCGAGCATGCGGTCAGTGATGACGAAGCCGCCGACCATGTTGCTAAAGGAAGCCGCGACAGCGATCAGGCCGAGCATGGTGGCCAGACGCGTCTCGTGGCGGCCCGCGATGATGATGGCGGCGACCACGACGATGGCGTCGAGGGCGTTCGTCAAGGACATCAGAGGAGTGTGCAGAAGCGGTGAAACGCGCTTAATGAGCTCGATGCCTAAAAACGCCGACAGTATGAACACAAACAGACTCGAAATAAAATCCGCGGGCATCCATTCCTCCTTATGATTTGGCAGCCAGCGCCGGGAGTTTGAAGATTTCACGAAGCCTGGCGCTTACAATTTCTCCACCCTGGGTCAGCAAAGTTTCCCGGACGATTTCATCCTGCGGATTTATTTGCAGCTTGCCTTCTTTCACCATGTACAGGAGAAAGGTAGCGACGTTTTTCGCGTACATCTGGCTGGCGTGATAGGGCACAGTGCTCGCCAGATTGATGGAGCCGATGATGGTCACTCCATACTCTTCGATTTTCTCTTCCGCGCGCGTCAGCTCGCAGTTTCCGCCGCGCTCGGCCGCCAAATCCACGATAACGGAGCCCGGCGCCATTCCGGCGACCATTTCTTTGGTGACGAGAATCGGCGATTTCTTTCCCGGGATGACTGCGGCGGTGACCACGACATCGCTCTCCGCGACTACTTTTCCGAGCAGTTCCCGTTGCTTCTGGTAAAAGTCTTCGCCCTGAGCCGTGGCGTAGCCGCGTGCGTCTTGTGCGTCTTTCGCTTCAATCGCGAGTTCCACGAAGCGTCCGCCGAGGCTCTGGACTTGTTCTTTGACTGCGGGACGCAAGTCGTAGGCCGAAACAACCGCTCCCAGTCGTCGTGCCGTGGCGATAGCCTGGAGGCCCGCGACGCCGCATCCGATGATAAAAACTCGCGCCGGCGTGATCGTTCCCGCCGCGGTCGTAAGCATCGGGAAAAGTTTGGGGAGCGTGTCCGCGGCGATGATCACAGCTTTGTAGCCGCTGATGGTGGCCATCGAGGAAAGCGCGTCCATGCTTTGAGCGCGCGTGGTGCGCGGCATCAATTCGATGGAAAAGGCAGCTACGCCTTTCGACGCGATCTCTTGAATGGTGTCGAGGGAACCGAGCGGGCGCAGGAATCCGATCAAGGTTTGATTGGGGCGATAGAGCGGAACGTCGGCTTTGCCGGTCCTGTCATTCGAGCCGTAGCAAAGGACTTGAATGACGATATCGGCGGCGCCGAAAACGTCGGCGCGCGCGGGCAGAATCTTTGCGCCCTTGGCCGCATAGTCCGCGTCCAGATAGCCGGCTTCTTTTCCCGCGCCTGCTTCGACGACAACTTCCAGGCCCACTTTCGTGAGGCTGGGTATTACCGCGGGCACCATCGCTACGCGACGCTCTCCAGGAAAGCTCTCTCGTGGCACTCCGACAATCATGAAACTTCCTCCGAACTTTCTTCCGTGCTACTAGACTCAACCACGAAACCAGTCATGGCCCGACTCCGCGGCATTCTACAACGGATTCGAACCGCGAGGCTCGCAAACTAAATGCCGTTAAAATGTGAGCTGAATTAATCGGCACCGACCTCTTTGCCAGGTATGAAGTAAACTTCCTCGAATAGGGAACCCTTTTGCCAACCGGCACGAGTGAGAATGCCCTCCCCGTTTTCGCACATGCTGGGATGGCCGCAAAGGTATCCCGTAGTGGTGTCCGGGCGCAAGTCCCACTCATCGACGTACAAACGAACGAGGTCATCGACACGGCCGGTTTGGCCTTTCCAGGCGGCATCCTCCCACGGGCGGCTGATGGTGGCGACGTACTTAAACCATGGAACTTCCGCCGCGATTCGCTCGAGCTCCTCACGATAACCAAACTCCCAGGAGCGGCTTCCGCCCTGCAGGCAGAAGAATTTGTGCTCGCCAGGCATAGGGCTATCGCCGGCTTTCCAGTCCTTGTACAAAGTGCGCACATAACTCACGAAGGGGGCGATACCGGTGACGGTGGCGAGAAGAAGATGACGGGTGCGGCCACTTTTCAAATCCAGTGTAAAACGGCCCTTGGAGATCTTGCGGCAGAGCATGGTGTCGCCGACTTTGAGTTTGTAGAGATGCGGAGTGAGTGCGCCCCGCGGAACGAGTTCGATGAAAAACTCGAGACCTTCTTCATAAGGGGAGGAGACAATAGAGTAGGCGCGCTCGATGCGCTGGCCTTCATGCTCCAGGCCGAGGGTGGCGTACTGTCCGGCCTTAAAAGCAAACGGGCCGCCAGGATCAACGCGAATCAACCACAAATCTTCCGACAAATCCTTGCGCTCGATGATGCGAGCCGTATAGTGCTTGTCCGACGGGAGAGCCAAGCTGGTTATCCTCTGTCGCCAAACTTCTGAATTGGTCGAGTCAAAAAACGACCGGGTGGAGCAGCTGTCTGCGCCGCCCGGTGGTCTGAAATCTATCCGCGACCATTGGAAGTGAATGGAATCGTTCGAACGAATCCATCCTTTAATTGATCCGCTGCAACCTTTTTGGCTGGGGAAGATTTCAGCTACCGTCCGGGCATAACGCCTGCCCAAGGACCCCAACCCGCGGCATTGTACACCCGGCAGGCCTTTTTGCGAGGAGAGGAATCGATGCGGATGGCAAGCAACCCGATTCCCTCAAATGCCTAATCATGAATCTCGAGACATTGTCCTGGAGCCATGCAATTCCTAGCTTACGTTGCGCTCACGTGGCGCGGCGACGTGCTTCGAAATATTTCAGTTCTACTTTTTGCGGTTCTCAGGCGCATAGTGTGCTTGCAGATACAGAATGATCTTCTGCGTGGTCTCTTCCGGAATTCCCGCGCCGAACGCTTTGTTCATCTTGGTTACCTCGGCTTCCCATGTCGAGCCAGGGAGCGGAGGCTGCATGGTGATATAGCGTGGACTATGGCAGGTGTTGCAGTAAACGCGGACCTCTTGAAGGCCATCGCCGGCGGCAAGCTCGGGAGCAGGGACCGGGTACGCCGACACCTGATAGTTTGAATCCACCGAAAGTAGGATCGGCGCCGCTTGTTCCTGGCTACCGAGTTGTGATGGAGAGTACTCGCCTTTTTTCAAGTCCGCATAAACCAGGCACGCCGCCACTACTACGCCGCATATCACGAAGGAAGCGGTTTGAACTCTTTTTTTCATAGAGACTCTCCCTTAGCCTGCATTTCCCACGACGATTTCCTGCCGCTCGATCCGGTTCCAAAGGTACCCACCTGGATTCCAAACCGGCTCATCCGGCTGCGTGTTGTTTTTTTCGTCCCTGGCGCGCACCGCTAGCAAATAGCGCCCTGAGGATTTTGGTGTCCAGGATGCCTCCCATGTGCGAAAGGAGTACGCGCCGTGGTCCTCGCCGAGGTTTGCCGGCAGCCAGGTCTTTCCATCGTCATCCGAAATTTCGATGTGATTTACACGGCCAAAGCCACTGAAAGCGATGCCGCGTAGTGTGACGTTCATTCCCGCAGGAATCTTCGAAGAGCCATCGGGGGAGATGAGGAAGGATCGCACTGGGAATCGCCCGACTGGAATTGTTTTGACGTTGCCCGCTTTCACATCCTCGGGAGTGGTGTTTCCACGCGGCGTATCCGGCACGCGGTAGGCGGTTTTCATCCAGAAATTGTCGTCCGGAGCATTGAGCACGCGGATCCAAGTCAAGCACTTGGTCCAGTAGGTTGCAAAATGTCCCGGAACGACCAGCCGCACAGGAAATCCGTTGAGCATCGGAAGTGGCTCGCCATTCATAAGATACGCGACGAGGCATTCGTCCAGCACTGGATTTGCAAGATCGAGCGATTTGAGAAAGAGATTCGAGCCGAGACCTTTCGGCCCCTGTCCAGTTTCGAGACCCTGGAACTGCACTTGCAATGAACCGCTCTTAACACCTGCCAAATCGAGAAGTTCACGGAGCTGCACGCCCGTCCACATGGCATTGCCCATGGCGCCGTTGCCCCATTGACCGCCCGGGACACGTGGTTGAAGCCGGCTACGGCTGTTGCCAGAGCACTGGTTAACTGCAGCAAGAGAAACCGGCTTGAACTTCCGCATCAGATCGGGAAGGGTGAGCGCGAACGGCTTGTCGACGTTTCCCTCGATCTGCAACTTCCAGTCTTTCAGATCAACCGCGTTGGGGATACCTTCGAGGTGCCATCGAACATAGAAAGCTTCATTGGGCGTGAATGCCGTGCGGAAATAATGGCGCGGCGTTTCGAGTTGAACCGGCCGGTCCGTCAGAAGCAGCAAAGGCACTTTTTGGGGTTCGCTCACATAAGGACTGACCGAATTCCAGTGTGGGTTTGCTCCTGGTCCGGTGAAAGTCTCTATCGCCCTTGCCGCACGCGGCTCTTGGGCCATCGTCACGCGAGGGTCTAGCCATCGAGTAGCGGCCAGTCCAGTACTCGCCATTCCCAAAATCTTCAGCAGAGCTCGCCGAGAAATACCTTGCTGTGACACATTCATAGGGCACTCTCCGACATGCGGACTATTGGCCAGAGCAGTGAGAGGTGTCAACCTAGATTTGATTAGGCTTATCTTTTTGGCAAAGGAAGAACCAAACCCGCAATACCCGTCTCGCGGTCGAACAGCAAGTCGTCGCGCCGCGAGAGCCGTTGCCTACTTTCGGCAGGCGCCATTTCCACTGAACAGTAAGCCGAGCGACGCCCTCAGAGACAAATAATGCTGGAAGGGTTCTAGGAGGCGCTCTCGGAAGGTGGCGGGCGAGAACGGCGTTTGTTGGTGCGGAGTGTCTCTCAAGACATATTGGGTGCGTATGTGCGGTAGGGTACATAAATCAATCAGGTTTAGCTGCACAGTTTTGGCTGCCGCAAGTTCGAATGCGGACATTCTGAATTTGGAGGAACACACATGCACCGTCCACATGGTTACATTGCTTCGCTGTTACTGACCGCCGCACTTGCGGCGCCAGTGGCAATTATGGCCGTCCCTGTACCTCAAGAGGCGAGCGTTCGGGTTCGCGTCTATGATCGGAATCACAAGGACTACCACAATTGGGATGACAACGAAAACCGCGCCTGGGGGCATTTCCTTACGGAAAACCACAGGAATTCGCATGAATACTCGAGATCGAACAAGAAAGAGCAGTCGCAATACTGGAATTGGCGCCACTCTCATCCAGATAACAGATAACAGATGGCAAGTCATGAACTGCGGGTTGGCAACGCAGGAGGACAAGGAAGAACGTCACGTTCGTAAAGCTCCGGGCGTGACGGCGGCGTGCCGCGACTCGGTCAGTTGAGCGGAAACAGTAGATGGGGGGCCGACTCTGCTCATCCCGCAGCCATACTCAGAATTCGACTTTGTAGGCATCCAAAAGCCAATGCGCGGAAGGGTGGCCCGCTGGGGATCGGGCCTTCCAGAGCCCCTGCCGCTTGTTCTTGAGAGACGACGTACTCGAGCGCTAACTCACTACCCCGATTGATGATTTCAGCGGGACCCGTAAGGGTTCTTTTCAGAGCTGGCTCGGCATGTGTGTTATGGCTGTACCGCTGTTTGGGGTGTCTACCAAGCAAGATTTTTTGAAACATTTGTGGGGCTCCGATACGTCTAATCTGTGACGAGAGGGTATGGCGCGTCTGCCGAATTACCCGCCCACGCAAACACATACGGGTTTGCAATTCGCGTTAGATTGCAGGAGTCATCGATGGAATTGCGGGATAAGGGGCCCTCAAGGCGCTTGATACTAATCGCTATAGCTGTTTGCATGGGCCTTGGCGCGGCCTGGGCGGATAACGCGAGGGCCGCCGAGCGAGGGCCGCAAGGGGCTCAACAGGCCGCTCAGAGTGCAGCTACGCGGCCGGTGGGAACCATCAAGACCATCACGGGGAAAACAATTGTATTGACGACGGATGCGGGGACTGAAGTTACGATTCAGGTGCAGGATGATGCCCGCCTGGTCCGCATAGAGCCCGGTGAGAAAGATCTGAAAAATGCAGCTCCAATTCAGCTGCAGGAGCTGCAGCCGGGAGACCGCATTCTGATTCGAGGGAAGTTGGCGGACGATGGCAGGGCGGTGCTGGCCGTGTCTGTCATCGCGATGAAACACGGCGACATCGCCGCAAAACAGGCCCACGAGCGAGAGGAGTGGCAGAGGAATGGCGTCGGCGGCCTGGTGAGCACAATCGATGCGGCAAGCGGCACGATCAAGATTTCTACAAACGCGCTCGGCGTTGCAAAGGAAGTGACCGTCCAAGTATCGAAGCAAACCATCCTTCGCCGGTATGCGCCGAATTCGGTGAACTTTGATGATGCGAAGCCCGCGCCGATCGATCAGATCAAGGTGGGAGACCAATTGCGAGGGCGGGGAACTCGCAACGCGGATGGTACGGCGTTGACGGCGGATGAAGTTGTCTCCGGAACGTTTCGCAACATAGCAGGGACAATCAACGCAATGGATACCGCCGCGGGAACTATCACTGTGACGGATTTGGTGGCGAAGAAATCGATCACGGTGAAAATTACCAGGGATACGCAGCTTCGCAAGTTGGCACCTGCGATGGCGCAGCGAATTGCGATGCGGCTAAAGGGCGCTTCTGCGGAAGGAGCAGCCGCAGGTAACGCGGCGGCCAGTCCAACGGCTAGGCCTGCGGAGGCGGCGGGCGGCAACCAAGCCGGCGGGCCGGGAGCCGCGGGGAGACAGGGCGGAGCCGGTGGGGGCGACCTGCAACAGGCGCTAAGTCGAATGCCCGCAGCAACCCTTGCCGATTTGCAGAAGGGCGATGCCGTGATGATCGTGACGACGGAAGGGACACAGGAAACTGGCGTTACAGCAATCACGCTGCTTGCCGGAGTGGAACCCCTGCTCCAGGCGTCAGGTGCGTCCAGCATCCTGACACCGTGGACCATGAACGCGGCGCCGTCAGGGGATACGACACCTTGAACTACGCTAGCCATAAGCATATTAAACTTAGGTCAGGAGAAGGAATGCGATTTTGGTCTATCTACCGTTGCATTGTATGTGTGGGAGCGCTCTTAGTTGCGGCCGCGGCGGGGAATGCCCGGCAATCGTCAACGGGCACGGGAACATTGCACGGGCAGGTGACGGATCCTTCGGGCGCGGCGGTGGCAAGCGCAACGGTACTGGTCACCACACCGAGCGGGGCAGCCACAACGGCGAGTACAAACCGGGACGGAATATTCGATGTGACCGGACTGGCTCCTGGAAAATATGGCGTCAAGGTGGTCGCACAGGGATTTACGACGTTTGATCAGGCTGACGTGGAAATAACCGCGGGGCAAGCGCAAAAATTGACAGTATCGTTGACCATTGAGGTACAGGAAGAGAAGGTTGAAGTAACGGACACGACGACGAAAGTGGACGTCAATCCGGCGAACAACGCGGGCGCCATTGTCATGCAGGGAAAGGATCTCGAATCACTTTCTGATGATCCGGACGAGCTACAATCCGAGTTGCAGGCGCTGGCTGGGCCTTCGGCGGGGCCGAATGGCGGCCAGATTTATATTGATGGATTTACCGCCGGACAGTTGCCGCCGAAGGCCTCGATTCGAGAGATTCGCATCAATCAGAATCCGTTTTCGGCCGAATACGACAAGCTTGGTTATGGACGGATCGAGATTCTGACGAAGCCCGGGACCGACCAGTTTCATGGCCAGATTTTTGTCACCGGAAATACCGCGGGATTCAATTCGCGAAACCCGTTTGAAAACTTGCCGGCGGGAACAGAGCCGCCCGGATACGACACCACGCAATTCAGTGCGAACGTGGGCGGTCCGCTGAGCAAGAAAGCTTCGTTTTTCTTCAACATCGAGCGGCGCAGCATCAGCGATTTGGGCATCGTAAGCGCGCAAATCGTTGACCCCACGACATTTCAGATTGAACCGTTCAGCGCGGCGCTAAACAATCCGAGAACGCGATTAAATTTGAGCCCGCGGCTGGATTATCAGGTAACGCCGGGGAACACGCTGAGCGTGCGATACCAGTATTGGCGCAACAACGAAACGAATGACCTGAATGGCGGCGGATTCAACCTGCCCTCCCTCGCGACGAATTCACTCAGCACTGAAAATACAGTGCAAGTTACAGACACGCAGACGATCAACCCGACCACGATCAACGAGACAAGGTTCCAGTACATTCGTGAAGTGCAGAGCGGGACACCCGTTACTATCGCGCCCCAGATCAGTGTCGGCGGCGCGTTTAATTCCGGTGGCGCAACGAGTGGTACAAACACGGACACGCAGAATCGTTATGAACTGCAGAACATTACCTACATCACGCATGGCAAACATGCGTGGAAAATCGGCGGGCGGTTGCGGGAAACTACGGATGAAATGGCGTCGAACGCCAGCTTCAATGGCGCCTACTCCTTCGGTTCCAGGGTCGATCCAACCGTGGCCGGATGCAACGTGCCAAATCCGCCCACATCCTGCCCAACGATATCCGGCATCCAGGCTTATCAGATCACGCTGCAAGCGCTGGCGACGGGGAATACCCCTGCAAACATGGCTAATGCAATTTCGCAGGGTGGCGGCGCAAGTTTTTATTCCTTGAATTTCAACACCGCGGGAACAGCAGCGGCCCGTGCCAACTGGTTCGATGCAGGGCTTTTTGTGCAGGATGACTACAAGTTTCGGCCGAACGTAAGCGTGAGCTTCGGACTTCGCTACGAAACACAGAACAACCTTGGAGATCACGCCGATTTTGCGCCGCGTGTGGGAATCGCGTGGGGAATCGACGGGAACGGTAAGAACAAGTCGCCCAAAACGATACTGCGGCTGGGATACGGGATTTTTTATGATCGATTCGCGGAGAACCTGGTCTTGCAGCAGGAATTGCAGAACGGCTTCATCCAGCAACAATTCTTGATTCCGAGCCCCACGTTCTTCAATTCGAACCAGGCGACTCTTCCAGGGCAGCCGGGTTTTCCGGCAGCGTCGTCGTCGTCGGAAACAGTGTACGTGAAGAACCCAAATCTTCGCACTCCGTACACGATGCAGACCGGCGTGACGCTCGAGAGGCAGCTATCGAAGTTTGCGAACTTATCGGTGACGTATCTGAATTCGCGTGGCGTCCACCAGTTCTACACCAATGTTTTTCCCCCAAACACTCCGAATTCGCCGCTGCCTGCTGGGTTCAATCCCAATGACATCGTCTATCAATACGCTTCCGGGGGCACCTTCAGGCAGAATCAACTGATCGTGAACAGCAGCGTACGCATCCCAACCGCGCGCGGCTTCATTAAAGACCTTTCCCTCTTCGGCTATTACACGCTGAATTATGCGAACAGCGACACTGGTGGACCAGGGTATGTGCCCTCCATCCCGCAAGACATCAGCGCGGATTACGGTCGGGCCGCATTCGACATTCGACATCGCGTTTTCTTCGGCGGCACAATTGGAGCGCCGTACGGTTTCCGCTTGAGCCCTTTCATGATTGTCAGCTCTGGGATCCCGTTCAACATTACGACGGGCCAGGATGTTTTTGGCGTTGCGCAGTTCAATACGCGCCCGGCGTTTGGCACCTGCGGTTCCGGTGCGCCGTCGAGTGTGGTTCAGACCGCATTCGGTTGCTTCGATACGCTTCCGCAAGCCGGGCAGGCGGCCATTCCTATCAACTATGCGACGGGCCCGGGACGGTTCACATTTAATCTGCGGCTGAGCAAGACGTTTGGATTTGGGCAGAAGAAAGAAGCAGTCGCGGGTGGAGGATCCGGCGGGCCGGGCGGCGGCACGTTTGGGCGTGGCCCAGGCGGTGGCGAGCATGGAGGCGGGCCGAGAGGCGGGGGCGGTGGTCCTATGTTCGGAGGCGGCGGATCTTCGAACTATCGCTACAATCTGACGTTTAGCGTGAACGCGCGAAATTTGTTTAATAATGTAAACTTCGGGACTCCAATTGGAAACTTGGGCTCGCCCCTCTTTGGCGAAGCAAATTCGCTTGCCGGGCAGCCGTATTCTTCTCCGACGGCTAACCGGCGAATCGACTTGCAGTTGCAGTTCACGTTTTAGAGAGCCGGCGAGTTAGAATGTCCGGGCGGGCTTGCATGGGTCATGCCCGGAAGAACCAATGAAGCGGCGAAAAAAGCAAGTTCTGGATGCGGGAGTAGAAGCGAGGCGAGCTGCCCGCAACTCCGGCATAGCGCCTGCGGCTACGCGGGTAATCGCTGATAAACGCAAGCGTCCTGCCAAGCACAAGAAAAAGTGGCTGGAAAAAGAAGCGGAGTAGAGCTGGCGAAAAGCCGGAAGTTCGTTTTCTTCTGATTAGGTCCGTACCGGACCTAGTTTTTTGAACCTCATCCAGGTTTGTGGTCTGGAACGGATTCGTTAGCGCGGAAGAGCGCGGCCGGCGCGATTTTCTTGCGTTCGGCGAGTTCCGCGGCAATCGATTCCAAATTCTTTTTGTCGAATCCCATACTACTAATCTTCACGTTGCCATCGGTCTCAATTAGAAAGATGGTGGGGACACTGGTTAGGCCGTACGCGTTCGAGGCGGGATAGCCCTTCTGCTTTTCATCCAGAGCCATGGGAAAACTGGCTCCGAATTCTTTAGCAAATTCTTTGGTTGCGCCGGCGTCGTCTTGTGAGATGCCGAGGAACGTCACACCGTCGCTGCCATAGCGTTTGTAAAGACGCTCGAGGAATGGGAACGTGAATTGGCACACGGGACATGAGACTTTGAAGAAAGCGGCCACAACAGGACCGCGCTCGAGCAAAGTAGCGAGTGAAAACTCCTTTCCGTCGAGACCCTTTAGCGAAAAAGCCGGCGCAAGATTACCTGCAACGATATTTGTCATTGTCCCTTCCGTGCCGATCCAGCGTGTGAGCCGCCGCAAGATTCCCATAAACTAAGTTTAGCGCAGACACGCACGAGAGGCAGCATCGTGCTGCGTCGCTTTGCATGAATGCAACAATCTTGGTTTTGAAAACGCGGCGGCTTTGAGAACGCGGGAGTCGGTCTCATCAGTGGATTTGCTTTGTTTTTCGCTGCATGTAATCCATCAACAAGTACTGGCCGAGCGTGTAAGGCGTCGTGAAATACGCCTTGCCGCGGCACATTTCGGTGATTTTCTGCACAAAATGGACAAGGCTGTAGTCGCTGGCGAGCATAAAGGTGTTGATCATGATTCCGGCGCGCTTGCATTTGTTGACTTCCTCGAGCGTCTGGCCAACGACGAAAGGATCCAAGCCGAAAGCGTTTTTGTAGATGCGGCCATCCTCAAGCGTAAGGGCGGAGGGCTTTCCGTCCGTGATCATGATGATTTGGCGCATGTCTTTTTTCTGGCGGAGCAGGATACGCTGTGCGAGGCGAAGACCTTCGCGTGTGTTGGTGTAATACGGACCAACCTGGACGCGAGCGAGCTCACCCAGCGGAACTTCCTCTGCGCTGTCGTGAAATAAAACGAGGCTGAGCGTATCGCCGGGATATTGCGTGCGAATGAGATGCGAGAGCGCCATGGCGACGCGCTTTGCTGGGGTAAAGCGGTCCTCGCCGTAAAGAATCATGCTGTGACTGCAATCGAGAAGAACGACGGTGGCGCAGGAACTGTGATATTCGCACTGATGGACCATCAGGTCTGAGTACGTCATGTCGATGGGAACTTTTGCCCCTTGTCGGCGGACGGCGTTAAAGAGAGTCTCGCTGATGTCGAGATTTAAGGTGTCGCCGAACTCGTAAGGGCGAGAGACGCCGCCGGACTCGATGCCGGTCGAGAGATCGCGCGTGTCGTGACGGCCGAAACTGCTGCGCCCGAGCGAGCCCAGGAGATCCTGGAGAGTTTTGAAGCCAAGAAAATCTATAGTCTTGTCCGTGATTTCAAACCGGGCTTCAGGTTGCTTTTCGTGAGGCTGGCCGAGCTGGCCGCGGGCGGAAGTTTGTGGAGGCGGCGTGACTTGAGGTGGCTGCTGCGGATTGATGAAGCCCTCCTGGGCCAGGCGTTCCATTAGTTTGTCGAGAAGGTCGCGAACGGCCTGGTTACTTTGCGCATCGGGATTTTGCAACATTTCGCGCAGTTCTTCGCTCATCGCGTCTCCCGGAAGCAGATCGCCTTCCTGTAGGGCTCGAAGAATGGCTTCGCGAAGAGCTTCCATGGAGCGGTCCGGATCCATTTGGGACACGCCGTAGAATTGCGATTCGAATCCGCTTTGCAGAAAAAAATCGCCCATACGCTTCACGAGTTCTTCGAGGTCGATGGCATCGGCTGGTTCGCCGACGTATTTTCCGTAGCGGATGAATTTCACAGGCGGCGGTCCTTACTCGCTTCTATCATAAATCAAATCCCTCGTCGCGATGCTCCTCGTGATGACGACCCTTCGTTGCGTCGTCAATTGAACTGGCGGCGCGGCGGGCGGCCGGGGTTTTCGCGCTGCTCTGGTTGCTGCTTGGGCTTGTCTGCATAGAAGCCGCGTTCTTCACTCCGGCCGATTCTCCGGTGGGCCCACAAACCCTCGAGGATCATTTCTGCGGCGGCGGCTGCTGCAGCAGCGTCTTTGCGGTCTTGAACACCGAGACGGCCGATATGCTCCATCAAACCTTGGATTTTTGAGAGTTGCTGGTAACGATCGGAAGCGGTCGCCAGCTCCGGCAGTTTAAGCTCGCCTCCGATTTCAAACCATTGGATAACCGGTTGGAAATTTACTTCGGCGAAATGCTTGCTAAAGACGCGGCCAACGGCAGTGCGAATCAGCTCGCGTGCGATGGTGTCGGCTCCCTTGAGCTCGCCTTCGTATTCGAGTTCGAGCTTGCCGGTGATTGCGGGAAGGGAAGAGTAGACATCGGCGATGCGCGCAACGGCGGATTTTTCGCCCGTCCGAGCGGCGCGCTGCTCGGCGCTGCTGACCAGGCTCTCCAGCGTCGTGATGGGAAGGCGCTGACTAACGCCGGAGCGGCGGTCAACGCGCTTATCTTCACGAGCCTGGAAAGCAATCTCTTCCACTACGTTGCGAAGATACGCGGGAACTTCAACCTTGCGTCCAGCATCGCGCGCAACCCAGGATTCCTGAGCAGTGATGGCCATGCCTTCCTCGAGAGTGGAAGGATAGTGTGTGCGGATTTCCGCGCCAATGCGGTCCTTCAGCGGCGTGATGATTTTTCCGCGAGCGGTGTAGTCCTCCGGATTTGCCGTGAACACCAGCAGTACGTCGAGCGGCAAGCGCAGCGGATAACCTTTAATTTGAATGTCACCTTCTTGCATGATGTTGAACAATCCAACCTGTATTTTCCCGGCGAGGTCGGGAAGCTCGTTGATGGCGAAGATGCCGCGATTCGCGCGAGGCAGCAAGCCGTAGTGGATGGTCAGCTCGTCGGAAAGATCGCGGCCACCGCGAGCGGCGCGAATGGGGTCAACGTCTCCAATGATGTCGGCCATGGTCACGTCGGGAGTTGCAAGCTTTTCCACATAGCGGTAGTCGCGCGGCATCCAGGCGATGGGTGTGTTATCACCATCTGCGGCAATTTTCTCGCGGCAGGCCCGGCAGATGGGCCGCAGCGGGTCGTCGTTGATTTCGCAGCCGGCAATGACCGGAATCTCCGGATCGAGGAACTGAACCAACCCTCGAAGGATGCGGCTCTTGGCTTGGCCGCGAAGCCCCAGGAGTATGAAATTGTGGCGGGAAAGCAGCGCATTTATGATTTGCGGAATGACCGTGTCTTCGTAGCCATGCACGCCGGGAAAGAGCGGCTCGTTCTTCTCAATCATGCGCAAAAGATTCTGGCGCATCTCGCTTTTTACGGAGCGCGAGACAGTGCGAGCGTCGAAATCTGGAATGCGTTTGAGTTCGCCGAGCGTGCGAACTTTTGGATGGGCTGAGGACTGCATCGATGTGCTTGCCGTCATGGGGCCTCGTTCCGCATCCTCATCAATGAGGATGCACAAAACGCTAATTCAATCCGTGTCCATTGCCGCCGGCGCGCTGCCGCATCACGCCTGTCTTCTGTAGATGCGGCGCCCATACGCGAAGATACCCGACGAGTCTTTCCTGCCGGTCTGATTCGGACCGCAACTCCAGGATTTGCTGCTTCCATAGCAGATCCATCGGCAAGGTGCCCGCGATGAGGAAAGAGATTTGGGCCGACTGCTCGGCATCGGCGTTCTTTGGATAATCGTCAAAGATGAGCGTGTGGCAGGTTTCGTAGAGTTCAATGAGTTCGCGGCGCAGAGCAGGATTTGGCGGAGTGTCCCGGTCTTCGAGGTAGTCCACGTGTCCCTCGGCGAGAGGATTCTCCTCGAAGAAATCAATGACGCGGAATGGTTCGCGGCCCACCGTCAAAATGTCCATTGTTTCGTCGTGATTGCACTTAACCACCTCGATGATCTCCGCGGTGCACCCCACCCGAACAACACCTTTGGGAAGCGTCAAGAGAACTCCAAACTCGGACTTTTCCTTCAAACAGCGGCTCACCATTTCGAGATAACGCGGCTCGAAGATGTGCAGGGGAAGGTCCGCGCCTGGGAGAAGGACGACGTTCAAGGGAAAGAGCGGAATTCGATCGGGCCGCATTGTTCCTCATCAAATGATACCAGACGAAGGTGACTTCGGAGTGGTGAGTAGTGGACGGACTAGAGAAATCTTCGCCGTGGTAGCCCTGCAGGTCCAAATTGGCGCATTTTCCAGAGTTGGCCGGGCAGGCGAGAGTGGTAAGCTGGCGGGGTTTTGGCAGGCACTGAGAGGAAGGAGATCATTCCGTGCATAGGAAAAGAATTCTTTCGTGCGCGCTGTTTGGCGGTTGCCTGAGTGTGGCGCTGTTAGGGTGGGGACGTCCGGTTTTTTCGCAGGCTACGGCGACTGCGGTTACAGGTCAGGAGGCAAAGCCGGCAGATCCGGCTGAAGCGGCTTGGGAAAAGTTGACTCCGTACCAAAAATCGCAGCTGGAGCGAATGTACAACGATTGGGCCTTCCTTGCGAAATTCCGCGACGCTGATAAGTCTCTGCCTCCAGCTGCTGCGGGCGAGGTGCGCGTGGTGTTCCTGGGAGACTCCATCACGGAAGGCTGGGGCATGAAGGCTACGGCCACGTCCCCCGGCCGTGGCGAATTTTTCCCTGGCAAGCCTTACCTCAACCGCGGCATCTCCGGGCAGACCACGCCGCAAATGCTCCTGCGCTTTCGGCAGGACGTCATCGAATTAAAACCGAAAGTGGTTGTGCTGCTTGCGGGCACAAATGATATCGCTGAGAACACGGGGAAGATGACGTTGGGGGAGACTGAAGGCAATATCGCGTCGATGAGCGAGCTTGCCCGGGCAAATGGGATTCGGCCGGTGCTGTGTTCGGTGTTGCCTGCCAGCGATTTTTGGTGGCACAAGGGACTGGAGCCTGCGCCCAAGATTAAAGTGCTGAACGCGTGGATTAGAGAGTACGCCGCGAAATATGGTCTCGTTTTTGTGGACTACTATTCAGCGATGGCGAATAGTGACGGCGGGCTAAAGACTGAGTTGAGTCCGGATGGCGTGCATCCGAACAAAGCGGGTTACGACGTCATGGCGCCGCTTGCCGAGGCTGGGATCGTGGCGGCTTTGAAGAATCCGATTCACTAAGACGCCAGCCGGTCCAATCATTTTACTCGCAGGAAATTCCAGACCTTATGACCTCAGGTGAAGCTGCTGAGTAGTGTCTCCAATGCAGACCGGGTGTGTTCATCCTCCTTTGTAACGACGAACTCATCTGGCGGCTGCCGGCAGGGTGAGGTTGCGCCCAACCCATAGATTGTCTACTCGGGCTGATCTGAAACCAAGTAGAGACTTTCTTGACTCTGGAGCGTCCAATCGCAGTAGGAATCCTCTTGTGGTAGATCATCTATGGGAGTATAAGTCTTTGGACATGCCAAAACGAGGCGCACCTCCCTTACAAGCGGATCTGCTCCAGGGCACGTTGGACCTGCTGATCCTCCAAACGCTCGTACTCGGCGCGGCCCACGGCCACACCATCGCGCACGTCATCGAGCATCGCTCCGATGCCGTCTTGCAAGTCGAACATGGCTCTTTGTACCCAGCATTACATCGCTTGGAGGACCGGGGCTGGATCGCCTCGTTCTGGGGCACTTCCGAAAACAACCGCAAGGCGCGTTATTACCGGCTGACTCGCTCGGGGCGTCAGCAACTCGCCCAGCAAACCAGCCGCTGGGAACAGCTGGTAGGCGCGATCAACCGGGTACTGCGCCCCGCCAAGGAGTAGCGCCATGGGATGGATGCGCTATTTACGCCGAGCGAAATGGGACGAAGAACGGGAACGTGAGCTGCAGGCGTACCTCGATCTCGAGACAGAGGAAAACATCGCAAGAGGTATGACGCCGGAAGAAGCGCGTTATACAGCAAGGCGAAAACTGGGCAATCCTACGCTGATTCGAGAGGAGATTTATCGCATGAACAGCCTCACTTTTATTGAGTCACTCTGGCAAGATGTGCGCTGTGGATTGCGGATGCTGCGGAAGAACGCCGGTTTTGCGATGATTGCTGTCTTGACCCTGGCGCTGGGCATTGGAGCGAACACCGCGATTTTTTCCGTGATTCACGCCGTGTTGCTGCGCCCACTTCCATACGACCATCCCGACCGCATAACTCTGGTGCGTGAGAGCAATCCGGGCAAAGGGTTCGAGCAGTTCTCCGTCTCCCCACCGAACTACATGGATTGGAAGAACGGTGCAAGCGTCTTCGAACAGATGGCCTCGATGTCCAGGAGCCAACTTAGCTACACAGGCGGAGCCGAGCCGGAGCGCCTCGTCGGGGCCCGTGTAGCTGCTTCGTTCTTCTCGGTGTTGGGAGCCCAGCCGGAGCTTGGACGCACGTTCTTGCCGGAGGACGACGTCGTGGGAAAAGCCAGCGTTGTCGTTCTGAGCCACGGATTGTGGACGGAACACTTTGGAAGCGATCCCCAAGTAATTGGCAAATCGCTCACGCTTGATGGGGAGTCCTACCGGGTCATCGGAGTCATGCGGAATGGTTTCCAGTTTCCGCGTGGCGTGCAGTTGTGGCTTCCTTCGGAGTTCGACGAGCGCTCGCTCAGTCCACGGGCTCGAGGGGCCCATTATTTGACGGTGATTGCGCGGTTGAAGCCGGGCGCAAGCATCGATCAGGCCCAGGCGGAGATGGTTTCGATCTCCAAGCGACTGGAGCAGCTGTATCCGGGCACGAACACCGGATGGACTTCGAGGGTCGTGGCATTGAACGAAGCAACGGTGGGGAACATCCGTCCCACACTCTTGGTCCTATTTGGCGCAGTAGGATTCTTGCTCTTGATTGCATGCGCAAACGTCGCAAATCTTCTGCTGGCGCGGGCAACGGCGCGGCAGAGGGAGATTGCCATTCGCTTTTCGTTGGGGGCAAGCAGGCTCCGCATCGCTCGTCAGTTGTTGACGGAAAGCATCCTTCTGAGTGGGATCGCATGCGCTCTTGGCTTGTTGCTGGCGGAGTGGGCCATTCGCGCGCTCCGTTCGCTGCCGCCTTCGACTTTACCGAGAGCTGAAAGTATTGGACTGGATTTGCCCGTCCTCGGATTTGCCGCTGGCGTCGCGGTTCTCACTGCTCTTCTATTTGGTTTTGCGCCCGCTCTGCAAATTACGCGAGGAGCCCCGTCCGAGGCATTGAAGGAGGGCGGAAGGACGGCCAGCGCGGGACGCCATGGTGTGCGCAGTGCGCTTGTTGTTTTCGAGACTACATTAGCGCTCGTACTCCTGGTTGGCTCGGGTTTGTTATTGAAGAGCTTCATGCGTTTGCAAACTGTCGACCCCGGCTTCCAGTCCAAGAACATCTTGACCGCGAATATTTCACTTCCAAAATCGAAGTACTCGACGGATGCACAGACAATCCAATTCTTCGGTCAGGCGCTTGAGCGGTTGCAGGCTGTTCCGGACGTAAAAGAAGCTGCGGTCGCTAGTGGCAACCCCATTGAGGGATCAAACCTCTCGTTTGTGTTCGCGACCAAAGAGCTTCAAGCGCTTGCGCCCGCGGACCAGCCATCCGCGGGGTATTACGTTGTTAGCTCGAACTATTTCCATACACTGGCAATCCCGCTGTTGGTTGGACGATATTTTACGCAAGGGGACTCCGCCGGCAGCCCGCGCGTGGCCATCGTCAGCCAGGCGGTAGCGCAGCGGTTTTTTCATGACCGGAGTCCGATCGGGCAGACGATCAAAATTGGCGTCGGAGCTGGGGATCCACCGTGGCGCGAAATCGTGGGAGTCGTTGGCGACGTGAAGGACGACGGCCTCGGAGAGGCGGTCACGATGACTGTCTACGAGCCTTACACACAGCAAGCGTGGAGCAGCATGGGCTTGTTCCTGCGCTCGGATTCGGATCCTTCGCATCTGGCGAGCATACTTCGAAGCCAAGTAATGTCAGTCGACAAAGATCAGCCGGTCGCGGAGATCGCCACGGGAGAACAATTGATGTCGGAGGCCGTGGCGCAGCCGCAGCTTCGCACTTTGCTGCTGGGTTTGTTTGCAGGACTCGCATTGGTGCTGGCTAGTCTGGGAATTTACGGCGTGATGTCCAACACCGTGGCGCAGCGAACGCACGAAATCGGCGTGCGCATGGCGTTGGGAGCCGGGCAAAGGAGTGTTCTCGGACTGGTGCTTGGCAATGGGATGCGACTCACGTTGCTTGGCATCGCGCTGGGCACATTGGGGGCGTTTGCATTGACGCGTCTGATGAAGGGATTTCTCTTCCATGTAACGCCGACCGATCCCGCGACATTTGTCAGCGTGGCGGTGTTCCTCTTCTTAGTAGCGCTGCTGGCGAGTTACATTCCTGCGCGGCGAGCCACACGCGTCGATCCCGTGGTCGCGCTGCGATATGAATAAGTGACCCCTGAGCGCCCCGCGGCGCTCTCTTGCTGTTCAATAACAGTGTTCTTGCTTTAAAAAGATTCGGCCGCGGGCATAGTCACGCGAGTTCGCCGAGGAGCGTTTCCATTTCGGAGCGTGCGTGCTCGTCGCCCTTTTTGGCGGCGGCAGCGATGCCTTTCGAGAGGACCTGCCTCGCTTCATCATTTCGAGATTCGCGGACCAGGAGCTGTGCGTACATCAGGTATGCCGGAATGTAGTCCGCATTTTGATCAAGCAAGACGCGGAAGTGGCCGTCGGCGGCGCTCGGGTCGCCGCTATTCATGCACTCCATCGCGAGGCCGTAGCGAGAGAAAGCGTCGTCGGGTTTCTTGGCGACAAACTCTTCGAGCATCTGGCGGCGGGTTTTCTTTTGTTCTGTCATGGTCGGCTCCCGTATTATACGGGTACTGAGACTGTGTCTCATAGCGGCTGAGAAACGGGGAGCAAATGAAGCGCAAGCCGATAGCAACGAATGAGATGAGCGGGGAATTGACGTTGAAGGCGAAGCCGGTGGGTGCGTCGCGTTCGGAGATGACGGAAATCGTGCTGCCGGCGCAGACAAATCCTCTCGGAAAATTGCTGGGCGGGCAGGTGATGCATTTGGTGGACATGGTGGCGGCGATGGCGGCGCATCGGCACTCGAACAGCTACGTGGTGACGGCGTCGGTGGACTACATCGATTTTCGCAACCCCATCAACCTCGGAGAAATCGTCAACCTGAAGTCACAAGTGAATCGAGTGTTCCGGACCTCCATGGAAGTGGGCGTCGAGGTGTATTCCGAAAATGCAATGACAGGGGAGCGGAAGCACACGACGACGGCGTATGTGACGTTTGTGGCCATCGATGAGAACACCCATCTTCCGAAGCCCGTGGCGCCGCTGATTTTGAAAACTGCTGAGGAAAAGCGACGCTTTCGAGAGGCGGCAAAACGGCGAGAGGTTCGGCTCGCTTTGCGCTACGGCCGGAAGCATAAATTTATCTGAGTTCAGTTGAATTGACTGCATTGAAGGCTCCGCAATTTAGCTGACGCCGCCGGAATAGCGGGGGGGGTTGTTCGGCCAGGGGCTGCCGCCTTCTGGCTCTTCGCTGATGGCGAGAGCTTTGGTTGCGTCCATGGATTCCGGCGGATTCGAGACCAGCAGGACGAATTTCCCGTTTGCATCCGGGCGAATCATCATCGACGGCATGGGCATGGCTCCAGGCTTCTTGGGAATGAACCACAATTGCAAGACATGATGAGGGGATGGCATGGGGATGTTTTCTCCCATGATGACGACGCCCCATTCGGCATGCCATTTGGCTTCCAGTTGCGGGGCCTGAGCGCCGCTTCCCTTGAGAGCAATTTTCACGGAGGTTGGATCCATCAGAATCATGGCCTCGCGCTTGGCCAGGGCCAGTTGCTGTTCAGTCTTCTGGCGTTCCTGAAGAAGTGCGGCTGCTTGCTCGTTGGCTTGCCTGATTTCGTCTTGGAGACGACGCATATTCCATGTGGAATAGATCGAAAAGAGCAAGAGTGCCGCAATCCCGGCCCAGAGCCAGAGCGGAATTGTACTTTTGCCACGGATGACGTGCGGTTTAGCATCAGACTGTGCTTCACCGCGGACGGTTTGCATCAAGCGGCCTTTGAGCATGTCCGAGGGGGCAGCTTCCGGAGCCGCGTAGGCGAGTTGGCTGACGAGCCAGCGCGCTTCCTCGAAGACCTTTGCGCAGTCCGCGCAGCCGGTCGAGAAATGCGCTTCAAGCGCGGCGCGTTCTTCGGAATCGAGCGCACCGAGAGCGTACGCCTCGATCAAGTCGCGGAATTGGGCGCAGTTCTTCACGTCGTTGCCTGCAATCCTTCCTTCAAGCGAAGCAAACCGTTGCGAATCCAGCTCTTCACGGTGCCGAGCGGCTCTTTCAAGGCCGCCGCAATTTCTGAATGGCTCAAGCCTTCAAAATAGGCGAGCTCGATGGCTTTTTTCTGCTGCGGAGCTAGTGAGGCCATTAGAGCGCGAACGCGTTCAGCGCAGCGCTTTTCGTCGAGAACTTTTTCGTACTCTGGCGCCACCACGGCAGACGGCAGTTCGTCGGGTTGATCCTCGCGGCGGCGCTGGCGTTCGCTCTTCAGGCGAAGATGGTCGAGGGCACGATTTCGCGCGATGGTGCATAGCCAGGGGACAAAAGGGCCGCGCGAAGAATCGTACTGATCGGCGTTGCGCCAGAGTTGCAGGAAGACATCCTGAACCACTTCTTCCGAAGTGGGGGCCTGCTGGAGAATGCGCAGGACTAGCCCATAGACGAGGCGCGAATGGCGGTCATAGAGCTGCTCGAAGGCGCTCACGTCTTTTTGAAGAAGGCGCAACAAGAGCGTCGCGTCTGGCGACACTTCACGGGCACTACCGGATGTAAAAGCCGCCAGGAACACGAGTGTCGGCTTCTTCCTCTCCTAAAGAACTGTACGGCCGAAAGGCTCGATCGGATGAATCTGCATGGGCATCGTGAGCCTAGCGCGCTCCCCGGGCGCGGATTTCGTTTGCGACGGACAAGGCTTGCTCGACGCAGGCGCCGATGGCAGGGCCTCGCAAGTAGTTCCCCGCGAGCCAAAGACCTGGAAATTTTACACTGAGTTCCTGAAGCAAGGCTACGCGTTGTGAGTGTCCCAAATTATATTGAGGCAGAGCGCGCGGGTAGAGCGTGACGTTCGAGAAAGTTGGACGTTGCCGGATTTGAAGAAGCGGCGCGATTTCTTTGTGGACGAGGGAGACGAGTTCGTCCGTGGAGAGCGTCACGGCTTGAGAGTCGGTCGCGCCTCCCAGGAAGCTCGTCAGGAGCGCGGTGCCTTCGGGTGCGCGGGCAGGGAAAAGCGAAGAATTCCAGACGGTGCCCAAGGTGCGAAGTCCTTCGGAGCGAGGGATGAGGAAGCCGAAGCCGTCCAGCGAGTGAGATACATCGCTTTTTCGATAGCCGAGAGAAATCACGGCGACGGGCGCGTATTCGATCGACGAGAGCATGGACGCCAATTCCGTGCTGATGCCGCCAAGCAGAGAAGACGCTACATGAGTTGGAGTGGCGACAACAAGATTATCAGCGATGACCTGGTCTGCTGAACCGTTCGCAGTCAGCATGACCTGATATTTCGTGGCGTCGCCCACGTTTGTGCGGAGAATGTCGGTCACTGAGACTTCGGTGCGGAGAGCGGAACCGAGTTGTGCAGCGAGCGGGTGGATCAGAGTTTCGTTTCCATTTTTGAAGGATTGAAGAGATGGGCGTTGTTTGGGACCGGGTTTGGCTTTTGCGGCGCGGATCATGCCGCGGATGATGCTGCCTGCGGTGCGTTCAGCTTCGTGGAGTTGGGGGAAGGCGGCGCGGAGGCTGAGCTTTTCCGGGTCGCCGGCATAGATGCCGGAGACGAACGGGCCGACGAGTTTGTCGAGGAGTTCCGCGGAGAATTTGCGGCGCGTGAAGGCGGCGACGGATTCGTCGTCGGCTGGAGGAGCGCTGCGACCAAGCGCATCGCGGAGGATGCTCCATTTTGTTTTGGCGCTGAAGAGGGAAGAGACGACGAAAGCTGGCGGGCTTAGAGGGGCTTGTTTGAGTTGGCCATTGATGAGGAGGAATCTCGGAGCACGAGGAGGAGCTTCGACTAATTCATTTTGGAGGTCGAGATTATGGCAGAGATCGAGGAGTTGGGGCGTGCCGCTGAAGCTTTGCGGGCCGAGTTCGAGGAGGAAGCCGTCGCGGCGCTCGGAGCGGATGACGCCGCCGGGGCGGTCGGATGCTTCGACGATTTGGGCGTCGATGCCGGATTTGCGCAGGTAATAGGCGCAGGCTAGGCCGGAGATTCCGGCACCGACGATCAGGGCTGGAACATGAGTGGTCATGAAGCGCGAAAGCCATCCTATCATCTTGAATTCGTGATCCGTGTCCCGCGAACCGTGTTCCCTGGGTGAGGTTACAGCCGACGACTCAGGACTTCCGGAAAGAGCGGTCATCCTCAGAAGGATGACCCTACACGTTGCCAGCTCGGCGGCTCGGGACCCTCCCCCAGGGTTTCTTGTAGGTGTTGCAGTTAAAGGACTTAAGTATTTTGCAAGTCTTCTAGAATCAGCAGTTGCGGGAGTCTGGGCAGATGTTGATTTTAAAGGGGGTATGTACGGGGGGTACACCCCATGGGTGACGGAAAGTGTGCGGAAGTGCTTGAGGCGATTGGGGTTGCGGGCGTTGCTGCGCGACCAGTTCGGCGATCTGGGCGCAGTAACGAGTTACAAAACTTTGGAGTTGGAAGGAGGCACCCCCTCCCCCGGTTTTTTGTAAGTGTTGATTCTGGGGGAGTTGAAGTGCAGTGGAATCATCAGTTGTGAAAGTGTTGATTCTGAATGTGTTCGGGGAGAGCGGCCTTTATAAAATGGTAATCTGGGAGGGACGGAAGATTTTTGTGGATTTTGAAGGACCGCGCGGCGGGGACGCATGAGCGACGCGGGCACAGACAAGCCTGGTGCCCGAATTAATTTTAAGTAGTATAACAGAATGTTACTATTTGTCAAGGATAAACTGTAACTCGTTTGTTTGGTGTGAGTTGAAGGAAGATGCGAGGGGAAGGTCATTGGAGGATCGATGAAAGGATAAAAATCTTACCCATAAGACCTAAGGAAACAGCACCCGGCGTGGTCCTCGGCCCAACTCGTCTCAAACAAAAGCCCTACACGTAAGACCGACGAGTGGGGCACCCGTCCTTGTGTCGCGGCTACGCCCCTCAAGGAGGCATCCGGCCGCGTCTTCGACGTTATACACCATATTGCGTGGAGATGGTGTATGCTGTGAGGATGGGAAGAACGAACATTGTGATTGACGAGGAGTTGGTGAGGAAGGCGCGGAAGCTGACGCGGCTGAAGACGAAGCGAGAGATTGTCGACAAGGCGCTGGAGCTGCTGGTGCGGTCAGAAAGCCGGAAGGGGATTCTGAAGCACTACGGGACCGGGATCTGGAAGGGGGATTTGAAGGCGATGCGGAGGAATCGCGGTTGATCCTGGTGGACAGCTCGGTGTGGGTGGATTTCTTCAGCGCGAAGCCAGGACGTGCGGGAGATGCGTTGCGGGGAATGATCGCGCAGGCAGAGCCGTTTGCACTGACGGGAATCGTAGTAGCGGAGGTTTTGCAGGGATTGATGCGAGATGTTGCGCGGATTGAAGGCTATCTTGCACAGTGGGACTTGCTGGAGCCGCGTGGATTTGGAACCTATCGCGAAGCGGCGGCGATTTTCCGGTTGTGCCGGAGCAGGGGCGTGAGCCTAACGACGACGGATGCGCTCATTGGGGCGATTGCGCTTGAACATGGGGCGAGCGTGTTTACGCTGGATAAGGATTTTGGGCGGATGGCGCGGTGGACGGCGTTGAAGCTGTATGCGGGGAGATGAGGAAGAGGGAACGTACCGTCTGTCCCCAGCGGCGCCCCGAAAAGGTGGGGTACCGGGGAAAGAGACAGAGTCAAAATCGTTGCGCCCCGCTAAGGCTGTGCCACCGGCCAGCCTCCCGCTCTTCTCGCTCGGAGACGAGCGGTTGTGACTTGTCTGCCGTGGCGTGGTCCAGCGCCCATTCGTCGGATTATTGAGACTGTATCGAGGCACGTAAGGCGAAGGATGAGACGCGCGGGGGGGGTGCGGAGCGGGCAGGATGGCGCCAGCAAATGCCGATACTCACATGTGATCCGGCTTTTCACTGGTCGACACTGAGCCGTTCAGCTTCTGCAATTTTGCCAACTGCTCCCGTACCTGGTCCGCGTTTTTAGCGTGCGGAGCTAACTCCAAGTACATTTGCAGCTCTGAGATTGCAGTGGCGTAGTTATTTTTTCGGGCATAAATGTGAGCCAGTAAGAGATGCAACTGCGGAAAATGGGTGCGCAGGTCTACGTGTTCCGCCTTGAGAGCGCTCTTTTCAGCGGCTTCGATCTTGTTGAGATTGTAATTTGCGGCCGCGTTAAAGAAATAGGCCTCGGCGTAATTCAACGGATCAAGATCTATGATGTAGCCGGTGACGTCGGCGTGATTCAACGGATCGAAATCCAAGATATGACCGGTAAGGCTAAGGACTTCAGTCCAATTTTCTGCTTCGAAGGCCATTGACGCGAGCGACAGGTAAGGCGGGAGGAACTTGGTATCGATGGTCGTGGCTTGGATATACGCCTTGCGAGCCGCATCGTTCTGGTTTTCCTTCTGTAAAACGGTGCCCAACTGAAACCAGGCGTTCAGGTACTTGGGGTAGATCTGCACTGCTGTTTCAAAATATTTGTGTGCGTCGCCAAGTTTGCCGTTCCTCTCGGCCTGGAGGCCTTTCTCGTAAGCTCTTCTGGCATCTCCGGGTGCTTTGTAGGGGGTGGCGTTCAGCGTCAAGCCTTTAATCTTGCTAGCTCTCTGCACGACAATAACGCCCACGTCGACATTGCCGCTGAAAGAATCGAGGTCCACGAGGCTGATGACACCGGCGTGAAAACCAGAGCTCGAGGCCCGTAGCTCACAATTCCTCAGCTCGCTTCGTGGAATTCCCATACTCGAGTCCTTGCCAGCCACGGTAGATTGCGAAGGCGAGTCGCCGCTAGCGTCGAGGAAAGAATCGGCCCTCGATCCCAATTGCATGGTGAACTCGCCGTGGAACGATGCATACGACTGCTGACGCACCCTGTTGTTGCAAATCCGCTCAATCAATACATCGTTTGGAACAGTTGTGCCGTCGTTGGTTGCAACGCGTCCTCGGAGGTACATCACCAGATCCCCTGTCGGTTGACTCGGTGCCGAACCAGGGGGAAGGGAATTCGCGGGACGGCTTGGTTGCGTGGGAGGCGGAGGCGCAGGCGCCGGAGCCGGGGGCTTCTGCGCCATTGCGACTGGTTCCAGAAGTGGCAATGTGAGCGCCAGCAAGGCGAAAATACGCATGCGTTGGCTCATAGATCGATTCCTACTGAGGGAACAGCACAGACCTAAAATTCTAGAGCGCAGGCCAGTGCAGGTCAAGTCTCCCGAATCGAACAACGCGGCAAGTCGACAGTCATCCGGTTGCCGCTGCCGATTGATCGAAAGACCTAACGGCCACGGCCTCGTCATCCATGATGTCGAAGACGGTATAGAGCCTGGTAATTTGCAACACATCGTGAACTTTATTCGTGAGGTTGAGTAGCTTCAGCTCTCCCTGTTGCTTCCGCACGCTCGTGAAAGCACCGACAAGATGGCCCAAGCCTGAGCTATCGATGTAATTTACTTCGCCGAGATTGAATAGAATCTTCCTGTGTCCCTTGCTTAACAAGTCGCAAACGAGGTCGCGCAGTGCAGCGCTCTCTTCGCCGAGCACAATCCGGCCGCTGATGTCCACAATCGTGACGCCACCTACTTGTCGAGTGCTTGTAGCCATGTGCATTGGCAACCTCCTAAGGCACGCTCATACTCGAAGACTTCAACCTTGAAGCAGCGCGTGATGCTGTGGTGAGCTTCCCAGCAACCCCACAATAGCGCAAATCGTGGTATCGCGGTCGAGAAATCCCGTCTATACAAAACCGGAACAATTGATTGTTCTGATGGATCCTCGTGTTCGATGGCAGTTAAGCAGTGTCAAGATAAACGCGCTTACCGGACATCTCTAACAATGTCGGATCCAAAAACCATTTGTCCGGTCACGGGACATATCAGGAGTTAGACACCTTCGTAGCCACGAGACGGGAAGTTATTCTCTAAATATTACCGGAGGCCCGCTGATTCGTTTCGCTTTGAGGTCAAGAGTCACTTCCACGCGGTCGGCGATCTTGATGAAGGGAATCCCACTGTTCATACCGTAGTCTTTTCGGTCGAACGCCATCGTTCCTGTAATTTCCCCCGCTCCGGTCCCTTTTCCGGTAATTGTAAACGACAGTTTTTCAGGCCTGGTCACGCCGCGAATCGTGAAATCCCCGTCGAACTCAACCGTCGCGGGACCGGTCTGGACAACTTTCGTGGAATGAAAAGTGATTAGCGGATTCTCCTTGACGTCGAAGAAGTCTTTACTCTTCAACTTGCCGTCCTTAACGCCGCTTCCGGTGTTTACGCTGTTTGCTTGAATCTTTATGTCCAAAACCGCTGAGGTCAGATCTGCAGACGTCAGTGTCGCGCTGGAGTCCCACTTATCGAACGTGCCGGCTATTGGCACCGATGCTTTCACGCTGAACTTAATCGAGCTGTCCGCCTTAATCGTTTCGAAAACGGGAACCTGTGCGCGAGCCATAGCCGGAAACGCCGATAGCGCAAGCAGCAAAACCAATCCAATACGTGGCCACATTTTCTTCCTCTTCATGAATTCTCCTTTGCGAAACAACTCTACGGGGCAAGAGCGATGCCGAGACGGCAGGAGGTCTCGAACCCCACTTTTGTCGGATTTTTGAGTGCCCTTTGCGCCTTATCTGTGTCTCTTTTGGGGGGTCGTGGACTCAACCCTGCGAGTATTAGACACTCCGAGCCGCACATTCAGAATTATCAAACGACAGGAGCCGCCGGCTGTACTGTTACTTTTAACAGTCGAGGCGGCCTACCATTAAACGTCGGTTGGAAGCCAAGATTTCAGCGGCGGGAGCGCACTCGGGGCTTCTGTGGTTGATGTACTACATTCCGAGAGGAGCCGTTCTTGAACGAGGATCAGAAGGCATTGCCAGGAACTATGCGTGGATTAGCGTGGCTGTAGGCTTGTCGCTCGCTTTTATTTTCGTGTTGGGACGCGGGATTAGGCTGCGCTTGTAGGCTCCACTCGCAATGCTCAGATGCCTGCATACCAGGCGTAGCCGCCTTCGGGGGAGGCGGAGCCTAGACCCTTGCCGAAGGCTTTCAGATTGTCGGTGACCGTGAGGTGGGTGATGAATTTGACGCTTTTGTAGCCGAGCTGGCGGGGGACGCGCATGCGCAGCGGGCCGCCGTTGCCAACGGGAAGTTCACCGCCATTCATGCCATAGACGAGAAAGGTTTGCGGGTGCAAGGCGTCGGCCATGTCCATGCTGTCCCACCAGTCGGGCTGGATGGAGAAGTAGACGACGTAGCGGCCATGCGGCTGGGTTCCAACGAGATCCAGGACGTGGGAGAGAGGAACGCCGATCCACTCGGCGATGTAGGACCAGCCCTCTTCACACTGCACCATGGTGATCTGGCTACGAGTGGGAAAACTTTTGAGTTGGGCGAGTGAGAACGAGCCGGGGCGGTCGACGAGGCCGTCGATGGAGAGCCGCCAGTCAGCAAATTCTCCGGCTTGAAGGCGCTTGAAGGCGTCAGGCAAAGGGGCCATTTCATTTGCGAGGGGAGGCTTTGAGATTTGGCTCGGTGAGAACTCGCGGGCCAGCGAATGTCTGGTAAGCAGCCGCTGAGAACCGTAGGTCAGAGTTTCGCCGAGACCGTAGATTCCGCCGTGGTCTGGCGGGACGAGGCCGTACTTTTGCGCAAGACGCGCGGCCGCGCCCAGGCCTGCCACGCCCGCTGCGGCTGCGACTCCGGTAGTGATCAGCTTGCGGCGCGAGAAATTGCTCATGTGCGCTCCTTATGATCGGCGTGTCCCGTGATCATCGCTCGCATGCGGCTCGTGAATCCAGCAAGAAAAACCATCATGATGTGGACCAGAAGGAAGAGCACGAGAGCCAAAGTAACGAAGAAGTGGAGCGTGCGCGCGGACTGCTGGCCGCCCAACAAATTTACGGTCAGCGGAAACGCGGAGACAAAAGCGGGGGACATCGCCAAGCCCGTCCAGATGATTAGTGGGAAGAGAACGAAGATCACGAATAGGTAGGTGAGGCGTTGGAGCACGTTGTACGACCAGGCTTCCGCCGCACTTGGGCGCTTGAAGCGCAAATGGTTGACGATTTGGGTTGAGAACCCCGGTAACGAAAGATCGGCCTTACGCGGAAGCAAGTTCTTCCGCAAGTGCCCTGTGAAGAAGATGGAGATTACGTACAGCAGGCCGGTCAATACCGCGACCCACGCCGCTTGAAAGTGGAGGTAGCGGCTCCAGCCGTTCTGGTCCGGCAAGACGTACCCATAGCCGGTGGGGACCAATGCCCGCGAGGAAGCGATCGGCAGCTTGAACAAAGGTGTGGTCAATACATTGCCGGTTTCGCCCCAATAGAAGCGGGGGTGAGAGATCACGATTTCAACTCCGGTGACGAGCAGGGCAATAAAGCACAGAGTGGTGATCCAGTGAGTGACGCGGACGAGGGCAGAGTGCCGCGGAGTAACAGTCGTGGCTGGGACGGACGAGGTAGAGCCTGGGACGCTAACTGTCAGCGTCTGTTGCACGGTTTCTGAGCTCGACATTCTTAGGCCCCTGGTGAGGCTCCGACTTGCATTTCCGAGATAGGTGCCATACTACCACGCTCCAGGGACTGAGAAGGAGAAGTCCCGGAGTACGGGCCGCCCAGGGGAATGCGCAGGCCTGATAAACGCATTATGAAAGGGGGCGGTCAGGGAAACTGACGAGCCAGGCGAGGGCGTTGAGCGAGGTGGTGTTGGGCACGCGCACTCAACTGTGCTCCGCCCGAAAATCAAGAGGCAGAGATTATTCGTGTCTCAGCGCGGCCATGGGATCAATGTGGCTAGCCCTGCGTGCCGGAATCCAGCAGGCCAGCGTCGCGACACCCAACAGAATCGCCGGTACACCGATGAAAACCGGAAGGTTGACCACGCCATTCTTCATTGCGCGAACGGAAATCACGAGCGCCAGAACCCATCCAATCCCCGCGCCCCAGGTGATGACACCCAAGTTCTCGCGAATAATTTGCAGGACGACCCGCCTGCTGGTGGCTCCGAATGCCAGGCGCACGCCAATCTCTCTCGTTCGCCTGGCTACGGCGTACGAAACCACAGCATAGATTCCGATGGCCGCGAGAGCGAGCAGGAGCGGCCCGAGCACGGCGAACATCCGCGCGGGAATCCGGCGAAGATAGAGGTTTCGTTCGATGTGCTGGGAGAAAGTCCGCACGTCGTAAAGAGGGAGCATCGGATCGAGATCGCGCAGAACGGCACGCGCTTCCGATGTGAGTGCGGTTTCATTGCCGCTGCGCGTCCTCAAGTGGAGCTCGCCTTGGTCCTGCGGACGATCCCGGTACGAGAGATAGACCGCGGGCTGCGACAGCTCGCCAAATGCGTCATAGACTGAGTTGCGCGCAACGCCGATGATCGCGAAGGTTCCCCCGCGCGTCTGTATGCGGCGACCAATCGCGTCCGCGCGATTCAGGTAGCGGCGGACAAACTCCTCATTGACGATGGCCTGAGCGGGCGCCGCCCCGTCGCGCATGTCGGCAAAGTCGTTTCCCTCGAGAAGGGTGATGGCCATGACCTTGAAGTATCCTGGCGTGACGGTGTTGGAAATGGCTCTATCCTGACCCGGCTCCGTGCGCACGCGGCCTTGCACGGTGAAAGACCGGGCCGGAATTCCATGCAAGTCCAATGGAACATTCGTTGCGATTGCGGCTGCCTCGACGTCCGGCAACGAGCGCAGCCGCTCCAGAAGGCGCGCGGCAAATTCGCGCTCGGAGGCATCGTCGGGATTCCGCCCGCTTAAGTCGTAGGCGGCCAGCAAAACGCCCTCGGGCCGGAATCGGGGATCCGTTTGGCGTGCCGCGCGAAAACTTTGCAAGAAGAGCGCGGCGGCGATCAGGACGAGCATCGCAAGTCCGACTTCCACCCCCATCAGAACTTTGCGCGCCCGGCTGCGGAGTGGTGTATTGGAGCTGGAGCGAAGTCCGGCCTGTGGATCCAGCCGTGCCAGATGCAAGGCCGGCAGCGCGCTGAAAATCAAACCGCACAAAGCACCTAGCAACATCGCGAAGGCGAGGGTGAGTCCATCTACTCTTGTCTGAAACAGGATCGGAAATGAGCCAATTATTGGCGCCACGCGCAAGGCCGTGGTACCCCAAACTGCGATCGCTGCTCCGAGGCTTGCTCCCAGGAGAGCGAGCAGCAAATTTTCCGAGAGCACCAAGCTGATAATGCGCCAGCGTCCCGCGCCGAGGGCCACACGAACGGCCATCTCGCGCTGCCGGGTGCTTCCACGAGCCAGCATGAGGTTTGCCGTATTCCCGCAGACCGCCAACAGCAGGAGCAGCATGACGCCTTGCAAGACGGCTAGCCCGCTGATCAACAACCGCTGAGGGCCGCGCGGCGATTTCCAGAATGGAAGAATCTCGCCGCCAATTCCGGCGCTGGCCTCCGGATAGTCGCGCGCAAGCTGAGCCATCGCCGTACTGAATTCGGCCTGAGCTTCTTCGCGTGTCGCGCCAGGCCTTAACATTCCGATCAACGAAAAAGCGCGGCTGCCGCGATCTTCGAGGTCGCGTGTTCCACCGAGCAACGAAGGCGCCAGCGTGGCCGGCGCCCACAGTTCGAACTTTAAGGGGAGCATTGTGCCCTGGAATTCCCTAGGCGCCACACCGATAACAATAAGGTCGCGTTCGTTAACGCGTATTTTTTGTCCCACAGCCCCCGGCGCGCCGCGAAACCGCGTTTGCCAGTAATCATACGAGATGACAATGACAGGTTCGGTTCCTGGCCGCTCCGCCTCCTCGGGCCGAATAAATCGTCCGAGCGCAGGCTTCAGTCCCAGTGCAGAAAAGTAGTTGCCTGAGACGAGTTGCCCGAAGGTCCGCTCAGTCTGACCCTTCTCTCCCACGTTTAGCGGCACCATCTGATAGGCCACGACGTCGCGCAGTGCGGGCACTCGCGTCTGCAAGTCGCGATATTCAAGCCATGAGGCGCCGGGATATCCGCCCGTCTCCGTGCGAGGCTCGAGCAGAAGAAAGTTCGACGCTCCACTCACCCCGGGCAACGGCTGGAACAGGATCATCTGAATCCATGAAAAGATCGTTGTATTCACGCCAATTCCGATGGCGAGCGAAACGATGATCACGGCCGCGAGCCCTGGCATGCGGGAAATTGTCCGTCCTGCGTTTCGCAAATCCCCGAGCAGATTCTCGAAAAATAGCAGTCCTCGCTCGGCTCGATAGTCTTCTTTCATCGCTTCGACACCGCCGAATTTGAGCATGGCCTGGCGCCGTGCCTCGATGGGCGAAAAACCGGCGCGAAGATTTTGTTCGGTTTGCAGAGCGATATGTTCGGCAATCTCTTCTCTTAATCGCTCTTCTTGTGTTCGAAGGGTAGCCGAGTTAGACAGCCTGGTGAAAAACCGCCTGAGAGACTTCATGGCAAATCCTCCGCTTTGGCTACGAAGAATCGATTAATAATGGCTGCCGTTTGTTGCCAATCCTGGGTTTCGAGCTGCAACTGCTTACGTCCTTCCCGGGTCAAACGGTAGAAGCGCGCCCTGCGATTATTTTCTGAGGCTCCCCACTCGGAGGAGATGGCGCCTTCTTGCTCAAGCTTCAAGAGCACGGGATACAGAGTGCCCTGATTGACGGCAAGCAGATCACCACTGATTTGCTCGATGCGCCGCGCGATCCCATAACCGTGAAGCGACCCCAGGACATCAAGAGTCTTGAGGACCATAAGCGCCAAAGTACCTTGCAGGACGTCTGTTTTTTGTTTCATAGGAGTGTTGTTTTGGTTTCCAACAGGAAGGATGGCACACTTCCTTTGGGAAAGCAACAGGTCGGCGGGATTGCGTGGTGGTAGCCGCGGGGATGAAGGGGGAGCCGGTTAGAGAGTCTTGGAGAAGAGGGGCTTGGCGTTGAGATGCTGCTTTTCGAGGTAAGGATCGAAAATCATGGCGAGATTGCGGATGAAAACGCGGCCTAGCCAGGTGGTGCGGATTTCGTTGGAGTCGAGGGCGACGAGGCCGTCTGCAATGAAGGGTTCGAGGCGGGCGAGCTCGTCGGCAAAATAACTGTCGAAGTCGATGGCGAACTCGCGAGAGATTTCGTCTTTCAAGACGATGGTGTGGCAGAGGAGGCGGCTGATGACGGCGCGGCGGAGGCGGTCGTCCTCGGAAAGGTGATAGCCGCGCATGGTAGCAATGCCGCGTTCGGCGACGGCTTTCTCCCAGGAGGGGATGTCGCGCTGATTTTGCGCGTAGGAGTTTTGGATGCCGCTGATGGCGGTGATGCCCATGCCGTAGAGATCGGCGCCGGCTTTGGTGGTGTAACCCTGGAAATTGCGGTGGAGCGTGCGATTTTTCTGGGAGACGGCGAGTTCGTCGCCTGGTTTGGCGAAGTGGTCCATGCCGATGTAGAGATAGCCGGCTTCGAGGAATTTCAGGAGGCCGGTGCGAAAGATTTCGAACTTTTGCATGCCTTCGGGGAGATGGCCTTCGAACGAACCTTGCTGCTTTTTGAGCCAAGGGACGTGGGCGTAGCTAAAGAGGGCGACGCGGTCGGGAGTTAGTTCGAGGATTTGATCGACGGTGTGGGCGAAGGTTTCGGCGGTTTGGTAGGGGAGGCCGTAAATGAGATCGACGTTGACGCTTTCGAAGCCGAGTTCGCGCGCGGATTGAATCAGACCGCCGGTGAGTTCGAACGGTTGGACGCGATTGATTGTTTTTTGGACTAACGGGTGAAAATCCTGGATGCCCATGCTTAGGCGATTGAAACCTAGCTTGCGAAGGGTTTCAAGGTGTTCGCGGGAGGTCACGCGGGGATCGACTTCAATGCCGATTTCAGCGTCGGGGGCGAACGTGAAGTGTTCGCGGGTGAAGCCGAAGAGATCTTCGATCTGCGCGGGAGTGAGATACGTGGGTGTGCCGCCGCCCCAGTGAAACTGCACGACCGGGCGATCACTGGAGACACTGCGGCTGACGCGAGTCATTTCGCGTTTCAAGATTTCCAGGTACGGTGGCGCGACGCGTTTATCTTTTTGGATGATGACGTTGCAGGCGCAGAAGAGGCACAGGCTTTCGCAAAACGGAATGTGCATGTAGAGCGAGACGGGCGATTTAGCGCGCTCGGCTTCTTCGTGAACTTTTTCGAGGTCGGAGGGGCCGAAGGAATCGTTCCAGACAGGCGCGGTGGGGTAGCTGGTGTAGCGCGGGCCGGGACGATTGTAGCGTGCGAGGAACTCTTCACTGACGTGAAGCTCCTCGCGCATACTTTGCAGGCTTGGATTCGCGATCGTCACGGCAAGGATCCCCTAACGCCAATTTGCTGCGGGTTTAGCCTCTTGCAGCAAAGATTGCTGGCCAGTTTCGATGAAGACCTGAGCATTTTCAACCGGAGTGTGTTGAAGGATACCGTGGCCAAGATTCAGGATGTGGCCTACTCCGCCAAGCGCGGCCATCGCTTCCTGGGTCACGCGGCGAATTTCCTCCGGCGGACCGAAAAGCACGGCAGGGTCGACATTTCCCTGCAAGGCGATGCGTGGTCCGAGCTTGTCGCGAAGCTCGCGCATATCCACGCGCCAGTCGACGCTCAACACATTCGCACCTGAACGCGCGACGGCAGGAAGCAAGTGATTAGACGCTTTAGTGTAATAAATAACGGGAGCAGAATCGCCCAGGCCGGAGATTATTTCTTGCGCGGCAGGGAGAGCAACCTCTTCGTAGTCGCGCAGGGACAACTCGCCGCACCAAGTGTCGAACAGTTGAACCGCGGCCGCGCCTGCAGCGATCTGAGCTTTTAAGTAGGGGATAGTCGCCTGCGCGATGCGATGCAACAGCTCGCGAAAGGTGGCAGGCTCGTGGAGCAGGAAGCTCTTCACCGTGGCGAAGCCTTCGCGTGTGCGGCCTTCGACCATGTAGCAGGCCAGCGTCCAAGGCGCGGCCGCGAAACCCAAAACTGGAACTGCAGGGCCGACCTCGCGAACGATGCGGCGAATGGCTTCCGGTAAGAAGCCTGTGTCGATTTCCGGGTCGAATAGCTTCAGCTTGTCGACATCGCGTTTAGAGCGAACGGGTTCCGGCAGGTTGGGGCCAGCGTCACCCAGCTCCAACTTGAGGCCCATGGCTTCGGCGGGTATGAGAATGTCCGAGAAAACGATGACGGCATCGACGCCGAGGAGGCGAAAAGGCTGAAGAGAGACCTCCACGGCGAGATCAGGGGTCTTGCAGACTTCTAAAAACGCGTGGTTTGCCCGAATGGCGCGATATTCGGGGAGATAACGTCCGGCCTGGCGCATCATCCAGACGGGCAGGCGCGGGGTTGCTTCGCCACGGCAGGCGCGGAGAACCAAATCCTTTCGATTGAGAGGTGAGGGAGTTTCTGCCATTTTGAGTCTGACGAAGAGGATAGCAAATCCGGGAGATGATTGCAGAAGGTGGCAAGGCTGTGCGGGGCACGTCTAGGGTGGGCTATACTCTGAGACACGTTGCTATTGCCGGGATTAGTGACAGGGCGAGAGCGGTTGCCCCGGCGCCTGAAGGCGGGAAAAGTAGAATTGTGGAGTCCATGAAAGACTGGTTTTTCATTCTTACAGTAATCGCCTATAGCGGAAGTCTGGCTCTCTATCTTCGTTTCCTGAACACTGGGAAGGAGATTACCGGGCGGCTCGGAACGCTGTTCCTCGGACTTGGGCTTATCGCGCATTACTTTGCACTTCTGGAACGCTCGCGCGGCATGCATACCGTTCCTTATCACGATCTTTACGGATCGATGTCGCTTTTTGGGTGGCTCCTCGCGCTGACTTATCTTGGATTGGAGCTTTTTCACCGGCAGCGTTCCTTGGGAGCGTTCGTTCTACCGTTTATCCTGGTATTTTTTGTGGCGGCGCATCTTGCGCCAGCGGATAGATTGTCTCCTGCGCCTGCCCAAGGCGTTGCGTTTGCGTTCCATGTAACGTTGAGCATCCTGGCGTATGCGGCGTTTGCACTCTCGTTCGTTTTCAGCCTGATTTTTCTTGGCGAGGAGCGCCTTCTGCGCAGCCACAAGCTTGGCAATATTGTGTGGCGGCTTCCGCCTCTTGAGCTTCTCGAACGTATGAGCCGGTCGAGCGTTCTTGTTGGGGTGGTGTCGATCGCGATAGGAACGGCGCTTGGATTTGTGTGGGTGGACCGGCTACACGGACAATTCTGGTACTACGATCCCAAGTACGTGATTACGCTGGTGGTGCTGCTTCTCTACGTCGTCTATTTCCAGCTGGCGCGGACGGCGACGTGGCGCGGGGCGCGGGCGTCAAAATTGTGCATCTTTAATTTTTTCGTCGTGGTTATGAGTTTTACGGTGGTGAATCTGTACCTTTCCCAGAGTCACCGCTACTTCTAGGAGCGCGGGCGGAGCATGGAAATCGTTCTCGTCGGACTGAGCCACCGCACGGCGCCTGTCGAGGTGCGCGAGCGGGTGTCGTTTACGGCGGAACAGTCGCGGAAGGCCGCGGAAGAGTTGCGAGCGCGGGGAATCCTGGAAGAGACGCTGGTGCTTTCGACGTGCAACCGCAGCGAAATCTATGGTGTGCCGCCGGAGAGTTCGCATGAGTGCGCGCCGGGGCTGTCCTCTTTTTTGAGCGAATTTCATTCTGTGCGGCCGGATGAGCTCAGTTTGTCGCTCTATCATCACTACGACAGCGCGGCGGTCCAGCATCTTTTCCGCGTTGCCGCGGGGCTGGACTCCATGCTTCTCGGTGAAGCAGAAATTCTCGGTCAGGTGCGCGAAGCTTATCGCTACGCGCACGAGTATGGGGCCACCGGGCCGGTGCTGAACCGGCTGTTTCAAGGAGCGCTCGAAGTGGGAAAGCGCGTGAGGTCGGAAACGGAGCTCGGTACGCGGCCAATGTCGGTGGCGTCGGCGGGCGTGAAGCTCGCGGAGCGAATCTTTGGAAAAATGAACGAGCGAAGCGCCCTGGTGCTGGGCGCAGGAACGATCAGCGAACACGTAGTCAATCAATTGAGGGACCGCGGCATCGCGCGGTTATTTGTGATGAACCGTTCGCGGGAGCGCGCCGATGAGTTGGCGCTGCGCTTCGGCGGAAAGGTTGTCGCATGGGGTGAATGGGAAACGGCGCTGAAGTTGCCTGACGTGGTGGTGTCCTCCGTCGCCTCGGAAGAGCCCGTTCTTCGGCGCGAGATTGTGCAGGCGGCCATGTCGGCACGCGGCAATCGCGCGCTTTTCCTCATGGATTTGGGAATGCCCCGCAATATCGAAGCCTCTGTCGCCGAGCTCTACAACACCTATCTGTACAACCTGGATGACCTCACGGAGATTGTGGAGCAGAACCGTCATGCGCGCGAGAGTGAAGTCCCACGCGCCGAAACGATCGTGGACGAACACGTGGGAAAGTTTCTTTCCTGGCAAGCGAGCGTGGAATTGGTGGGGCTGGTGGACGCGCTGCGAACACGTTTGCACGAGGAAAGGGCGGCCTTTATTCATGCGCGCATGGATTCCATGAATCATCTCGGCGCGGCAGAGCGCGAACGGGTGGAATCCTTGATGGACGAATTGCTTGAGAAGTTGCTGCTACAGCCCGCTGAACGATTGCGCGGAGAGAAAGAACTTCGGCGCAAGATTCAAAACGTGGAAGCGTTGCGTGATCTTTTCCTGTCGCACCGGGAGAAGCCGTGAGGCACCTTCGCATCGGCACGCGGGGCAGCCTGCTTGCGAAATGGCAGGCGGAGTTTGTCCGTAAACAGCTTTTCGCGGGCGCCGGAGTGGAAACGGAGATCGTCATCATAAAGACCTCCGGCGATAAGCAGCAGATGTCTCCGCTTTCACAAATCGGCGGGAAGGGAATATTCATCAAGGAGTTGGAAGAAGCTTTGCTTGAGGAAGCGATTGACCTGGCGGTGCATAGCGTCAAGGATGTTCCCACGGATACGCCGTCGCGGCTGATGTTTCCGGCAGTGTGCCGTCGCGAAGATGTTCGAGACTGCCTTGTAGGGGCGAACGGAGCGACACTCGGGAGCTTGCGCCGGGGCGCGCGGGTCGGCACTGGCAGCCTTAGGCGGCAGGCCCAGCTACGGCATATCCGGCCCGATCTGGACGTGCGTGATCTGCGCGGGAATGTGGACACACGACTCCGAAAGGTGGAAAGCGGGGAATATGACGCGGTGATGCTCGCGAAGGCTGGGCTCGACCGTTTGGGATGGAGCGAGCGGATTACGGAGACGTTGTCTCCGGAGGTTTTCCTGCCCGCAGTGGGGCAGGGAGCCATCGCGGTGGAATGCCGGCTGAAAGATACGGAAGCGGCGGAGATCGTAGGGGGTCTTGACGACGCCGAGACGCGAACGGCAATTATCGCCGAGCGGGCGCTGCTCGCCGCTTTGCATGGTGGATGCCAAGTGCCGCTTGGAGCTTGGGCGCGAATCGAGCGCGGTGAACTGGTTCTGGAGGCGTGCGTTTGCTCCGTGGACGGGCTTCAATATGTAAAGCAGCGTGCAACGGCGGCGCCTGAGCAAGCTGCGGAGCTTGGCGGACACATGGCCAACCTGCTCGTGGAAGCCGGTGCACAGAATATTCTTGAAGAAGTGAGCAGGCAGCGTGGCTGAAATTGTTTCATCGCCGCTCGCTGGAAAGACGGTCGTGGTCACTCGTGCCGCTGCGCAGAGCGGCAAACTACTCGAAGAACTGACCGCGCGGCAAGCCAAAGTCAAACTTCTACCGCTGGTGTCGTTTGCACCGCCGGAAGATTTCGCAGCGGTGGATGCCGCCTTGACGCGTATGGATTCGTTCGATTGGATCATTTTCACCAGCGCGAACGCGGTGCAGGCAGTCGAGCGGCGCAGACAACAGCTTGCTCGCGATCTCGCTTTGCCCCCAGCGCAACCGCGCACCGCCGCGGTGGGGCCCGCCACTGCAGAAGAGGCGGAACATGCGGGATTTTCAGTAGACTATGTGGCGACGAACCATAGCGGCGCAGGTCTCGCAGCGGAATTGAAGGAAGAACTGGCGGGCCAAAACGTACTTCTCCCGCGTAGCGACCGCGCGAATCCCGATTTGCCGGCGGCCCTGCGACGGAGCGGCGCGGTTGTGACCGAAGTGGTTGCGTATAGAACGCTACCACCGAGCGAGGCTGATCGCGAGAGTGTGAAGGAAAGCCTCAAAGAGCGAGCGGACGCCATCCTTTTTTTTAGCCCGAGCGCGGTGCACAACTTTATGGAGCTGCTTGGCCGAGAACGATGGGAAGCCATGCAAGGAAGAACGGTGATGGTTGCGATAGGGCCGACAACGGCAAGAGCGTTGAGTGCTGCGGGAGTTCAAAGGATCGCGCGAGCGGCGGATACGACAGCGCAGTCGGTGGTCGAGGCGTTAGAGGGGCACCTTGCCCGGACGCGACGGCGGTCTACTGCCGGAGTGGAGCAAGGATGAGCTTTCCCACGCATCGTCCGAGGCGATTGCGGCGAACGGAAGTGCTTCGCGGATTGGTGCGCGAGACGCGGCTGAGCACCGCGGGACTGATCTATCCGATGTTTGTGTGCCCTGGAACGAAGGTTCGAAAGGAAGTTAGCTCGATGCCCGGCGTGCATCAGCAATCCGTTGACCAGATTCTTGAAGAGTGCAAGGAAGTGGAAGCGCTCGGGATTCCGGGCGTGATTCTTTTTGGATTGCCGGAGTCCAAGGATGCTCGGGGAACGATTTCGACCTCGGCACGGGGAGTCGTCCAGCGGGCGATCGAGGCAATTCGAAAAGCGAACCTGAAACTGCTGGTGATTACGGATGTGTGCTTGTGCGAATACACGGATCACGGACACTGCGGAGTGATCGAGAACGGAGCAGTTGCCAACGATGCGACTTTGCCAATTCTTGCGGCGCAGGCGTTGTCGCACGCGCGTGCCGGCGCAGATATCGTTGCGCCTTCGGACATGATGGACGGACGCGTAGCGGCGATTCGAGAAACGCTCGATGAGCACAAATTCAGTGACATTGCCATTCTTGCGTACGCCGCCAAGTACTGTTCAGGATTTTACGGGCCGTTTCGCGAGGCGGCCGATTCGGCGCCGCAATTCGGCGACCGTCGCAGCTATCAAATGGACCCGGCGAACGCGCGCGAAGCAATGAAAGAAGTGGCGCTGGATATCGAAGAAGGCGCGGACATGGTCATGGTGAAGCCCGCGCTGCCGTATCTCGACGTGATTCGGCGTGTAAGCGATGCGTTTGCCGTTCCCGTCGGCGCCTACAACGTGAGCGGGGAGTATGCGATGGTCAAAGCGGCGGCGCAGAAGGGCTGGCTCGACGAGAAACGCGTAGTGCTTGAGATCTTGACGGGTATTCAGCGTGCCGGCGCTGACATTATTCTGACGTATCACGCCAAGGATGCCGCGCGATGGCTGAGAGCATGATCATCCCGGCAGAGACTGCATGAGTGCGACACCCACAAAATCAAAAGTGGAACGGCGGCGTTCTCGCGAGATCTTCGAACGCGCGGAAAAGATTCTCGTCGGCGGCGTGAACAGCCCGGTGCGGGCGTTTCGCTCCGTGGGGGGCGAGCCACTCATTATTGAGCGTGGCAGCGGCCAATATCTTTACGATGCAGACGGCAATGAGTTGCTCGACTACGTCTGTTCGTGGGGAGCCATGCTGCTGGGCCACGCGCATCCAGCAGTGACGAAGGCGATTGCGGAACAAGCGCAACGCGGAACAAGCTACGGGGCGACGACGGAGCTTGAAGTTGAGCTGGCTACAATAATTACGCAAGCAATTCCGTCGATCGAAAAGATTCGCTTTGTTTCGAGCGGGACGGAAGCCACGATGAGCGCCGTGCGGCTGGCCCGCGGCGCGACCAAACGAGATTTTATCGTGAAGTTTGAGGGTTGCTATCACGGCCACTCGGACAGCTTTCTTTCCCAGGCGGGGTCGGGGCTTGCCACATTGGGGATTGCAGAATGTCCGGGTGTCCCACAGGCGTTCGCGGAACTGACGCTGAACGCGCCTTACAATGATTTGAATTCAGTCGACCGTCTCTTTGCTCTACACAAGGATAAGATCGCGGCGGTCATCATCGAACCGATTGCAGCGAATATGGGAGTCGTTGAGCCAGAGGCAGGATTTCTGGCCGGATTGCGCGAAATCACGAAGCGCAACGGCGCGCTGCTCATCATAGACGAAGTGATAACCGGATTTCGGATGCATTATGGCGCGGCGCAGGAACTGGCGGGAGTGCAGGCTGATTTGACAACGCTCGGCAAAATTATTGGGGGCGGCTTGCCGGTGGCGGCGTATGGCGGAAGGGCGGAACTCATGAATCATGTAGCGCCCCTCGGGCCTGTCTATCAAGCCGGAACGCTCGCGGGAAATCCGCTCGCAATGCGGGCAGGGATTGCCACTCTTAAGCAGCTCACGCGCCCGGGGCTGTACGAGGGCATCAACGAGCAGGCTCGTCAGCTGGTAGATGGCCTACGTCAAGCACTCGCGGACTCTAAGATTCCTGGGCAAGTGAACGCGGCGGGAACTCTCGCAACACTCTTTTTTACCGCGTATCCGGTCCGCAACTACGGCGACGCCAAGCGTTCCGATACAAAACGCTATGCACGATTTTTCCGCGAGATGCTGGATCGTGGTGTTTTTCTTGCCCCGTCGCAGTTTGAAGCTGCGTTTGTCTCGGCGGCACACACGCCCGAAGACATTACGCGGACGATTGCGGCAGCGCGCGACTCTTTGATGGCCATTGCGGCGGAACCAGCGGACTAATTCTTAAAGGAGAATCCAATCCATGCCTGAGGGTATCGAACTGCCAGAGGGGCGCGAGGAGCACGGCGACAACCCTTTTCTAGTTCCGGTTTCGGTCACCATTTCTGTTCTTGCTGTTCTTGTGGCGGCGGTCACGCTACTTGGCCATCGTGCGCACACGGAGGAGTTGCTGCTTCAGTCGCAGGCAACCGATCAATGGGCCTACTATCAAGCGAAGAATATACGTTTGCACGAAATGCAGAGCGTCGCAGATTTGCTTGGTGCGTTGGCCCCCCTGGATAAGGAAAAGGGTGCGGCATTGCACGAGAAATATCTGAAGGAAGTAGAGCGCTACGAAGGGGACAAGGACGACATCAGCGAGAAAGCGAAAGAGTTGGAAAAGGAACGCGACCTCGTCAGCCGACGGGCGGATCGCTTTGATGGGGGAGAGGGGCTCATCGAAGTTGGCCTGGTGATTTGCTCGATGACTCTACTTACGAAACGGCGAGGATACTGGATCGTGGGAATGCTGGTAGGAGCGGGCGGCGTCGGGTTTGCACTGACCGCTTTTTTGGTTCACTTTCACTAGCATCGGAGTTTGCTGGCCGGTTACAGCTAAGCACGCGCCGGTGGCTGGGAGCCTCTCAACCGCACAATTTCTTCCATTAACTTCTCGAGCCGGGCGAGAAGCTCCTGATGGCGGACTTCTTCGGAGGCTGGTTTTTTCCCAGTGAAGGAGAGTGTGCCGCTTGGCTCAAGGATGCATTTGTCGACTTCGGCGAGCGAGTCAAAGCCCTGTTTTCTCGCCGCCGCTTCAAGTTGAGACGTAGTGATCAGCTCTTTCTTTAATCGTGCGCCTAGCAGTTTGCCATTTTCGATCAGCACATCGGAGTCTCCCTCGACAATTTGCTCGAGTTTATGGTGACCGTAAAGAAAACGGACCACGAGATAGTTGATGAGCAACAGGGAAGTGGCGCCGATCAAGCCACCGGAGACGCTGTTATCGTCACCGATGATGGCATTTTGCACCGTATTCGAAAGGGTCAGCAAAACGACGAGGTCGAACGGATTAAGCTGGACCAGCTCGCGTTTTCCGGAGAGTCTGAGGCTCACGACCAAGAACGCGTACACAATGATCGGCCGGAGAATCTTCTCGATCAGGGGGAGTCCCACGACAAACATATCTTTCCAAATTTCATGCGATGGCACATTTCCTCCTACCAGCAAAGGAATACTCTTGGGAAGCTGGCGTACGAAGATTAGTTCACAAACGGAGTGGAGCGTAGCACGCTCTGTTTATGGTGGAAAGTGGGCCAGCTAGAACCGTCAGACCCTGTACGTCCGGACAGTCATATTTTCGCAACACTGCCTGTCCGGTGTCTTAGCCAGGCCAGGTGAATCCGTTATAATCAAAACGTCTCGCTAAATCACAGCCCGTAAGGTCGTTCTAGAACGCGATCGTAAGGCGGAGGAGTTTGCATCCACCGCGGTCCCTTGGGGTACGAAAACGTTTTCGCTAGCTGCGACCTATGTCACAACGCCCCTTTCTTGAGCCAAGCGTAACAGCCAGTCCAGAGCAGCTCGCCACATTGCTCGATTGCGCGCGCGAGCTCTTGGCCATTCTCAGTCCAGACGGAAATGTCCTTCATGCAAACGCAGGCGCCACTCGTATGCTCGGCTGGCGTCCTGACGAACTCGTTGGGAGGCCGCTAGCGGACTTCACGCATCCAGACGATGCTAGCGAAATGTTGGATCGTCTCCGCGGACTCGCTGAAGTTCCTAGGAACGCTCGAAAAGGCCGCTGGCGCCTCCGGAGCAAGACGGGCGAATGGCGTTGGGTTGAAGCGACGATCAGCAGCTGTCCGATCAATTCGCATGTCGACGGTCTGGTGGCAAGCTTTGTGGATGTAACCGGGTTACATCGCATGGAGGCGGAGCGTCAGGTCATTTCGGAAGTGGTCCATGCACTGAATCAGACCGCCAATCTGGATCAACTGCTTGAAGGTATCCACCAGGCGCTTAAGAAGGTTCTATACGCAGAGAATTGTTTCGTCGCTCTCCATGATCCGATCCAGGACACTTTCTATTTTCCATTTTTCGCAGATCAGCTTGATACCGCCCCGCCACCGCAGAAAGTGGGACGCAGCTGCACTGCCTTTGTGTTTCGCACGGGCAGCGCAATGCTAATTCCTCAATCCGAGTTCGATCGCCTTGCGCAACAGGGAGAGGTCGAACTCGTCGGCTCGCCATCTCCAGCCTGGCTGGGCGTGCCACTAAAAACGCCGACTGCAACTATCGGAGTTCTCGTTGTTCAGCATTATCAGAACGAAAGCGCCTACGACATGCGAGATCTCGAGTTTCTTGATTCCGTGGGAGGCCACATCGCTCTCGCGATTGAGCGACGGCGTTCCGAAGAAGCTCTACGCAAGAGTGAATCCGTGTTCCGGCTGTTGTTTTCGCACAATCCGCTGCCGACTTGGGTGATGGACAACGATTCTCTGCAGTTTATCCAGGTGAATGATGCCGCAGTCCGGCAGTATGGGTACGCGCCAGAAGAATTTAGCCGCAAGAGCATGTTCGACATCCGAGCTGAAGAGAAGCCCGCTTCTCCCGAGGCGCATCCCGGAGAAGATGGGGCTACCTCCCGATTCGAGGGGCTATGCAAACATCGCAAGAAGGACGGCAAGGTCTTTGAAGTTGAGATGATTTCGCACCAGTTCGACTACGCCGGGCGAAAAGTACGCCTGGTTGTTGCGCAAGATATCAGCGAACGGCATCTTCTGGAGCAGCAGCTCCGTCAAGCGCAAAAAATGGAGGCGGTGGGGCGTCTGGCGGGCGGCGTTGCGCACGACTTCAATAATCTCCTTATGGTCATCAAGGGCCATACCGAGCTTTTGATGAACGCACTGCCTCCCGCAGACAGCTTGTCCAGAAAAATCACGCAGATTGATCGCGCGGCGGATCGCGCGACGGCTTTGACGAAGCAACTCCTTGCATTCAGCCGCATGCAGGTGCTGCAACCACGCGTGATGAATCTGAACGGCGTTGTCGAGGACATGGGTAAACTGCTGCCACGGCTCATCGGCGAAGACGTTGAGTTGCGGATTCGCACAACGCTGGACCTCGGGACAATTCGCGCTGACGCCAGTCAGATGGAACAGATCATCATGAATCTGGCAGTGAACGCCCGGGATGCCATGCCGACGGGCGGCCGGCTTATCATTGAAACCTCGAATGCCGATCTCGACCGCACATATAACTCGACACATCCGATAGTCAAGCCCGGTCGCTATGTGTTGCTCGCGGTCTCCGATACAGGCACAGGGATGGATGCGAATACTCAGGCGCACATTTTTGAACCGTTCTTTACAACCAAAGAACCGGGCAAGGGGACAGGCCTAGGCCTTGCAACGGTTTATGGGGTTGTGAAACAGAGTGGCGGTTTCATCTGGGTCTACAGCGAAGTTGGAAAGGGAACGTCATTCAAGATTTATCTTCCCCGCGTGGACCAGCCCGAAGACAAAGGAAGCGTGCCTCTCGCTTTTGCTGAAGCGCCTCGCGGCACGGAAACCATCTTACTTGCTGAAGACGAACAAGACGTGCGCGAAGTAGCTCGCGAGTTTCTGGAATCCGGAGGCTACAAGGTCATCGAAGCGCAGGATGGCGCCGAGGCATTGCGCTTGGCAACCGAACACAATGCAGGCATCGATCTGCTTGTGACCGACATGGTCATGCCCGGCATGACCGGCAAAGAGCTGGCGCGGAGATTGCAAAACCAGCATTCGGGCATCAGCGTGGTCTACATGTCCGGCTACAGCGAGCAAACGATGGCGGAAACTGCCCAAGCCGATGTTAATCGGCTCCTTCTCACCAAGCCATTCAGCCGAGGCAGTATCTTGCGCGCGGTGCGAACGGCCCTGAACGCCTCTCCCAACGCGTAGCCTGCTCGTGTCGCGCACAAAGTGACGCTTTGGGTTCACGCAAGCTTCGGATGTCTGTGATGCCAGTCTGTGTGAAGCTGGAATGTTCGCGCTGCCTGAATTACGGCAAAGTCGTCGCCAGCCCGTCCCACGAATTGCAATCCAACGGGAAGATTTTTGTCTGTGAAGCCGCAAGGAACGGACAAAGCAGGAAGTCCGCATAAATTGCCGATGGCGCCGAGTGGATCCGGGAAAGCAAGATCGGTCTCCAGGTTGGCCTCCAGCGAACATGCGGGAATGGGCTGAGCGGCAGCCACCAGCACGTCAAACGAATCAAATAGAGCTTCCATCTTTCTCTGCAGAATCTCCCGCACGCTGAGGGCTCGTAAGTAATCGGCGGCTGAGTATTGTTCATTGACGTATCCCGCGATTTGGCCGAGTGGGTCCGTCAGCTCGCTAACTTTTCCAGAACGAATCAGCGTGCGAAACGAAGCCGCGCTCTCCGCCGCGACGATAACGTTCCCCGCATCTTCAAACGGTCCTTCGGGGAGCTCCGCCGGTTTCGTGCTGGCGGAATATTTCCTTACGACCTTCTCTGCCGCGAGAACTGCTTTGGCCACTCCAGAGTCTAACTTCTTCCACGCGTTCGCCAGCCAGCCTACCCTAAGCGGTCGCGTTTTGAGTTCCAGAGATGGCGAATACGTGAAGGCGCCTCTGTCTATGGGCACAGTGCTGCGATCTTTGGGGTCGTGCCCCGCGATTGCGGCGAAAACCCGGGCACAGTCTTCCGCAGTGCGGGCCATGGGACCAATCTTGTCCATCGAAGGTGCTAGAGCCATCGCACCGTAACGGCTTACGCGGCCATAGGTGGGCCGCAGACCAGTGACTCCACAGAACGCCGACGGGCAGATGATTGAGCCCCATGTCTCTGTCCCAATGGCAAATGCCGCCAGACCCGCGGCAACAATAGCCCCCGAACCGGACGAAGATCCGCACGTCCAGGATTTTGTATCCCATGGGTTTTTTGCTGCGCGCTGCAGCGATGCGGTAGCAAATCGGTAGCCCATCCCGCCAGCCAACTCAATCATGGCCGCTTTGCCGATGAGGATGGCGCCTACTCGGTTCAAATGTTCGATCACTGTCGCATCGTAGTGGAAGACTTGGTCTGCATAAGGTTTTGCCCCCCAAGTGGTGGGGACGTTTTTGACCGACAGCAAGTCCTTCGCTGCATACGGTATTCCGTGCAACGGCCCGCGATAGTGGCCGCGTTGAATCTCCTTTTCCGCTGCCTTTGCCTGATCCAAAGCGATTTCTGGAGTCAAGCGCGCGTAAGCGTTAAAACGGGGACCTAGCTTCGTGCTACGGTCAAGATAGAGTTGTGTCAGTTCGACCGGCGAGAGTTTCTTCGTCTCGATCCGCTTGGCAAGTTCAGTCAACGGCAGATAAAAAAGTTCTTCGGCGGGCATCGCAGAATGTCCTCAGGGCTTCTTCACTGCTTGATCGGCCGTGCGGGGAATAGCAGTGGACCCAGGTTTCTTCTCCCTCTCCACCAACGGTTTCAAATACAGCGCCGGGCCGTCGCTATTTTCGATTTCGTATTTCCGCAAATTGTCGAGGGGAGGCTGAGCTAACAAACAAAGCCGCAGAAGTTCCGATTTTTCCGCGTTAGAAAAACGCGAGCCGTAAGTACTAAGGATTGCTTGATAGCGCGCTTCCGCTTCTGCCTGGTTCTCGGGAGAAAGCGAGGATAAATCCGTTGTATCCTTCGGAGAAAGTTCGGCAACCGATGAGTGCATCGGGAGTGCGCTTGCCGGGACAATGGACACGGCGGAAACGATGGCCGCACGCCGCGCAAATTCACGCCGAGAAATCGGAGAACCGCGCTTGCCGTTCATGTGAGCCCCCGCCTCGGTGAATGCATGCCGGAAGAACAAAGAGCGAAGCTACCGAAATAGCAGTGCAGCGTCAACTTTACGAACCGAGAAGTGAAACGAAAGAGTTACTTGGCCACTGGCGTCTAGTCTATCCGGGTAAGCGTTTGTATTTGAAGTTCGAGCGCCTGAGTGTATTGCCGCTCGATTTGCATTTCGGTTTGCAGTTTCTTGACAAGAAGGTCAAGGCGAGCGATTTCAGCCCGCAGTTTTTGTATGTCTCCCGCAGTGGGAGCCGGACGGAGAGACGGTGCGCCTGGCTGCTGCACATTTTGCTGAGAAATCGCTGCGTCACCCGGCCGGGGGGCAATGAAAGCTTCGGCAAGGGCCCGTGGCCAAATGGACTCTGGAGTCCTCTGATCCACAGGGGGAGGCGGCCCCACGGCGCGCGGAGCCGCAGGCGGCGGCGCGAAAAGATTGCTGAGCGCGTTCGAAGCGGCTGGACGTTCTACGGCCGGTGCATCGGATTCGCGTTTCGGTTCGAGCAAGCTCTTGACGCGTCCGATCAGATCTTGCGGCTGAAACGGTTTGCGAATTAACTCGTCGGCCTTAACCGCAACTGCTTTGTCCGCGACACTTTTGTTAACAACGCCGGACATCAACACGACGGGGGTCCGGCCGTAGTCGGGATGTTGCTTAATCTGGCTGCAAACCGAGTAGCCGTCTTGATCCGGCATGATCACGTCGGTGATGACGACGTCCGGCTTGTTTTGCTCAAACTGGGCCAGCGCAGACGCGGCGTCAGCGCAAGTGATCACATTAATGTTCTCGCGGCGGAACGCAATTTTGATGACTTCACGCATGGTTGCGCTGTCATCGATGAAATAGACCGTTGGTGTTCGCTTCGTCTCTGTTTCATTCAGCGGTGGAACAGTCATCGCCTCGCTCATAGCGCTTCCTTATCTGCCAAATCGCGCACTCCTTCGTCGTACTCGCGCATGGCATCGAGCATCAAATCGGTCGTGGACCGCAACACAGTCCGTTGCGGTGAAGTTGTCCCATAAGCAAATTTGTAAACGCCGGCGCCGCCCTGCACGCAGTTCTTCAGAATGTGAATGACTGCCTCGTCACCGAACAGGCTGCCGCACTCCGCGTGGGCAATCTCGCCGGCGTCAAAGAAAAGCACGGCGTCCATTTCGCCGGCATTGATGTGCAGCGCGCCAGTTTGGTGGGCATGCCCGAGCATCTGCATCACGCCCGGAAGATCATGGTGAGTCAAGTTGCCGCTGAGGCTGGTATCCGACTGCGCAAGCATTTGCGTTGGCTGAAAGCCTTCCGTCTTGCTGACAACGATGCTCTTGATATGTGCGGCGATGACCGCCGGTGTGCTTTGCCGGTCAACATAGTCGTCGCAGCCGCCCTGAAACGCTTCCATCAGCGCGCGCTGGCTGCCGTCGCCAAGAGCGATGATTTGCAAAGAGGCATTCTTCGGATCGGCGTGGATGATTTTGGCAATCTCGAGAGCCCCCATTTCGCGCATGCTTGTCGAACATAGAATGGCCGTGGGGGCGTCATACTCGAGATTCGTCAGCGCATAGGCTGCTTGCGTGCTCGAGACGACTTCGAAGCCTTCGCGTTTCAGTGCATCGCCAATCCGCTTTGTAAGATAGACGTTGCTGTCGATCACCAAAATCTTTGGCCCACGGCCCGGAGGCATCACGGTCTGGCCTCCAGAACTACGGCAGCAGGCTTGGAGGTGGACACCCCATCATCGCCGGGCGTGAGCGCATCCAGATTCAGTACTTCAATGACTTCGCCGTTGTGCGATATCCAGCCCGCGACGTGAGGAGCGTCCGACTCACCCGACACTGTCATTTCCGCGGCGATCAGCTCGCAATCCCCTGTCACAGGCAGCGCCACCCATTCGCTCTTGATCCCATAATGGCGAACTGCGATGAGATAAAAGCGGCGCGAGCTAAGGCCTTTGCCGAGCAGCGTATCAGCGACATCACAAACTGGAACGATTCGGCCTCGCCGCAAGATCACCCCTTCCAGTTTCGGCGTGCGGTGAGGAAAGCGAAAGATGCGGCTCGGAGCCACGAGCTCGGAAATTTGTATGGCCGCTACCGCAAAGCGACGCTCGCCTAGCCGCAGCAGGACGAACGATTGGGATGCAAGTTCGATGGCCTGCGTCATTGCGGCAACTCCGTGCTGTTGCTTGTCGTTTCCTCGGGTGTTTCAAGGGGGGGCAATGAGGCATCGAGCAAAGCAAACTCGTCAGCAGTCAAGAATCCTTCGGGGTTCACTACCGGAATCACGTTCTGATCCAAAGCTGTTAACCCGCGGTACCACTGCCGCTCTTCGTGGCAATACGAAAGTGGAAGCGCCTGCAGCCGGTTCATCGTCGCCATCTTATCCATGCCGTCCACCAGCAATGCGGTTCGCGTTTTTCTCAGCACAAATACAAGACCCGCTGATGACGCTGGCAATCCAAAATGGGCGGCTGCGTTGACGACGTAAAGCGATTTGTCCCCTCGCCTCACCACGTGCCGAACCTTTCGAAGAGTTGGCAGGTTGATTTCTGTCGCAGCGCCGGAGAGGCTGTCCACGCTGCGGACCTCTTGCACGGAAGCGGAAGACACCGCGAAAACCTGTCCAGACACGCGGAAGAGAATGATTTGTTCCGTACGTGCAGCGTGGGATTTAGCGGATGGCGATGCCACACGCATTAGCGAACTCCCACGGGTGTGGCGCGGCAAATGCCGATCACCCGTTTTTCGATCGCTGGATAAATATCATCAATGCCGAGCACTTCGTCCACAGCGCCGGCTTTCACGGCCTCCGCCGGCATCCCAAAGATTACGCACGTCGCTTCATCCTGGGCCAGCACCAAGCCACCAGCTGTTTTGATCGCTTTCGCGCCGATTGCGCCGTCGTTGCCCATGCCTGTGAGAATCGCGCCGATGCTCATGGCGCCCGCGAAAGCCGCAACGGATTCCATGGTGACATCCATGTTCGGCAGATAGCCGTTGATGCGCCCGCTGCTTCCGTCGAGCTGAATGCGGCCCGACGCGGTCACGCGCAAGTGGTGGCCCCCTGGACAAATGTAAAGAGTGCCTGGTTGGAGGGATTCGTTAGATTCCGCTTCTTTCACACGAATGCCGGTGAACTCCGCGAGTTGTGTTGCGTATTGCGTGGTGAAAGCTGCCGGCATGTGCTGCACCAAAATGACGGCAGCGGGAAAATCGCGCGTAAAGCCCGGGGCCAAGCGCATGACCGTTGCAGGTCCGCCGGTCGAGGCAGCCAACACGACAACGGGAAACCGTTGATCGGGCCCAGAGCTCGCCGCAGGACGGGTCGCAACGGGTGCGGGGGGCGTTTTCGGTGCAGCCTCGCCGTTCGATTTCTGCACTGTTGTAGCGACCCGCGAGGCGGTGCGCACTACACGAACCTTTGCGGCCATCCGCACCTTGCGCAGTAGATCTTCTTTCACACTTTGCATATCTAGGTCGATGCCGCTGGATGGCTTGGCCACAAATTCGATGGCGCCCAGTTCCAGCGCTTTCAAAGTGCTGGCTGCGCCGTCCTTCGATTCGGAGCTGACGATGACGATCGGCCGCGGATTCGTGGTCATGATCTGAGCCGTGGCCTGCAATCCATCCACATGCGGCATGTTGATGTCCATGGTGATGACATCGGGTTTGAGAGATTCGGCCAGGGCAATGGCTTCGCGCCCGTCTTTAGCATGACCGGCAACCTGCAGCTGATCGTCAGCGTTGAGAATCGTTTCGAGGACCTTCCGCATGAAGGCGGAATCATCAACGATGAGCACGCGAAATTTCTTGTTCACTGGGGTAGCCATGGTCGTTTACGCAACCGGAGCGACGGGTCGCGCCTCCGATCCCATGAGTTGCTCCACCGCTGCGATCAGCTGATCTTCTTGGACCGGCTTCGTGAGGAATGCCGCAGCGCCTTCTTTCATGGCGCGATCCCGGTGCTTGGCACCCGCGCGCGATGTCACCACCATCACCGGTATCCGACGCGTCGTCGGGCTCTGCCGCAGTTGCACCATCAGTTCGTAACCCGTCATGCGCGGCATCTCCAGGTCGGTAATCACCAGGTGGCAGCCGTGTTGAGTTATGAGTTCCGCGGCTTCCATTCCGTCGGCGGCGAGTTTCACGCGATATCCGTTCTTCTCGAGCATGCGTCCGACGAACTTGCGCACGCTGATAGAATCGTCCGCAACTACGATCAGGCGTTCTTGTTCGACCCGGTCTATTGCTTCGGCAGGAATAGTGCCGCGCGCCACTGCGGCGGAGCCGGGCGCAAATATGCGCGCGGCGCTGGCACTGGCTTGCAATGGACGGCGTTCCGTTGGCTCGTTCGCCACCATGCGATTCAAATCGATCAACAAAATAAGGCTGCCGTCCGGCGCGATGGTCGTCCCGGGAAAGAGTTTCACGCGGCGCAAGTATTCGCCGAGGTTCTTGATAACGATCTCGTCTTTACCGAGGACTTCTTCGACGACCAAGCCAATCTGGCGGCTACCTGCGTTGGCAACGACCATGCGAAAGTAACCATTGACTGGTTCAAGAGGCGGCAAGCCCAGATACGTATCCAGCCTCACGACTTCGGTCACAACATCGCGTACCTTGGTGAGGAGCTTTCCACCGACATCCTCGATTTCGTCCGCGCGGAGGCGACGAATTTCTTCCACGACAGCTAGAGGCAGAGCAAAGTTCGTTACTCCGCAACGGATAAAGAGCGCCGGAGAGATGATCAGAGTCAGCGGCACTTTCAGTGTAAATTTCGTCCCCTGTCCACTGACACTATGTATCTCGATTTCGCCGTTGAGTGCGTTCAGGTTTGCGCGCACGACATCCAGACCGACGCCGCGCCCTGCTAGTTCGGTCTTGACGGGCGCCGTGGTAAAGCCTGGATGGAACAGCATTTCACGCAGATCGCGTTCAGTGAGGCGGTCCGCAGTTTCCGGCGAAACAAGTCCGCGCTCAATCGCGCTCAGTTTTACGCGCTCGTAATCGATGCCCCGGCCGTCGTCTTCCACTTCGATGTAAATGTGATTACCACGATGATAGGCGCGCAGGGTTACCTTGCCCAACTCCGGCTTGCCCGCAACGATACGATCTTCGGGGCGCTCGATTCCATGCGCTACGGAATTCCGGACGAGGTGCACCAGCGGATCGGAAATCTGCTGGATGATGTTGTTGTCCAATTCCGTCTCGCTGCCGGAAAGATCGAGATCAACTAGTTTGCCCGCGGATTTTGCGGCATCGCGCACCGCGCGTGACAGCCTCGAGTACAGCGTCCCAATCGGCACCATGCGCGCCGCCGTGATTTCATCCTGCAGATGATGGGCCAGCTTTGTGAACTCGTCGATATCACCTTCGACGCGGCCAATGAATCCCTCAAGCTGCGAAAGCACTTCGTTCACGTCTGCCGAGATTTCCGCCATGGACCGCGAAAGAATATTGAAATCGTCGTAGCGGTCCATTTCGAGATCGCTGAATTCCGACCAGAAGGATGTGTCACCCGAAGCCGCGCTCGAAAGCGTCTGCCGCGCCGTAGAGGGGCTCCAAGGGCCTGTCTGGCGCGACGAACTGATGCGGTTAAATTCGTACTTCTCCTGGAACTCCGCGACCTTCCCTTGCAGCCGTTCTTTCGAAAAGCTCAGCGTGTCGACGAGTTTTTCCAGCTCGGCCACCCGCCCGACCATCCGCGTACGGTTGATGACCAGCTCGCCGACTGTGTTCATCATGCGGTCTAGCCGCGAGAGGGCGATGCGCACTGATTTTGCTGCTGCAGCCCCCGAGCCCGCCGTTTTTAATGTTTTCTTCGCGGCCGTGATAGCCGGAGCGGCTTCTTCAAATCTTCCAGTGAGAACTTTGTCGTCGGCTGTTGTCGCGGTCGCTGTCGAATCCTCCAGTTCAACCGGAGCAAACTCCGCAATCCGCCCGAGCAAAGAATCCACACCGGTGCGCATGCTCACTTCATCGGTCCACTGGCGATGCAACGTTTTCTTGAGGACGTCGACGGATTCCAGGCAAATGTCGACCACGGCCGGCGACGGTTCCAGCTCGCCGTCACGTAAGCGGCCGATCAGGTCTTCCACGCGATGGGCAATCGCTCCAAGACGCTTCAGACCCACTTGCGCAGCGGAACCCTTCACGGTATGAATCGCGCGGAAGAGCTTGTTGATCTCTTCAGGGTTGTTGTTGCCCTCAAGCGAAATCAGGCAATCACTCACCACCTGCAGATGTTCTTCGGCTTCCGGCTGGAAGAATTCAAGTATTTCGTCGGGCACTTCGTCATCTGCCGGCAAGGCGTCAAAATACGAACCTGTTGCGGCAGCCACGACCGTTTCCTGCGAAGACGCTTTTTCTGGCCCCCCGTAGGTCTGCTGCTGTGGATAATTCAATGGCGGTGGTTCCGTCGGAAATGCAAATCGATAGCGGTCCTTGAAGGCAGCGATGTCATCCAGGCTTTCTTTGCCCGTATCGCTAATCTCAAGGAGATCCGTTTCCAGCAGGGAAATGCCATCAGACAAGAATTCGGTCAGTGGCCCATGCAAGTCATCGCCCAGTGGCGCATTCAGCGCGTACTGGAAAACGTGGGCGAGCTTCGCCGCAATTTCTGAGAAGCGTGGAAATCCGTAACTCGCCGAAGTGCCGCCTAGGGTGTGCGCGGATATGTACAGCCGCTCAAGATCCTCCCGGCGGGGCGAGATCTCCTGCAATACGCTCACGTACTCCCGCAAATATTGCAGGTGCTCGGATGCTTCCTGGAGGAACATCTCGACGGCTTCGCGGTCCGGCATGCTCACGCGCGTCCCTCCGCTACGAGCTCCGGCCTTTGGAGCTCCTCCGCCGTCGGTTTGCGGTAAAGAATGCAGTCATTCAGGACGATGGCCTGAAACTTCACCGGCATCTTGGAGATTGATTCCGAATGGCCCAGAAATAGATAGCCGCCTGGCTCCAGTGTGTCGTAGAAGCGTTGAACGAGTGCGCGGCGGCGTTCCTCGGTGAAATAAATCAAGACGTTCATACAGAAGATCATGTCCATCCGGCCGACATAGACCGCCGACGCCAGGTTCATCTGCGCAAACGTGACGAGCTTACGCAATCTGGGTTTCACCTGTTGCCCGCCGGGAACTGGTGTGAAGTTTGCAGCCAATCGCTCCGCGCTGACGCTGCCCAGGCTTCGCCCTGTATAGATGCCGCGCTCTGCATGCTTCAGAGCGTGTCGTCCGACGTCCGTAGCCAGAATCTCCACGTTCCAGGAATCGGAAAAAGAGAGTGAATCGGCGATGGTGATCGCGATGGAATAGGGTTCCTCGCCGGTAGAGCAGCCTGCGCTCCAGATGCGCAGTGTGCGGGGATTCTTCCAAAACTTCTTGACGTGTAATTCAGGCAGCACCCGTTTTTCGAACGCCTCATAAACACTCGGGTACCGGAAAAAGCTGGTCTCCTGAGTCAACAGACCCTCGAGCAAAGCTTCGTACTCAACGTTCGATTTCCGCATCGCCCGCAGCAAATCCGTGCCTCGCTCTAGGCCCTTGGCGCGCAAGTGTTCTTTCACGCGCCCGGAGAAAAACCGCTCGCGCGATTCATCGAAGCAAATGCCTGTCCGCTCTTCGATCAGCATGCGGATCTCGCTCAATTCATGTTCACTAAGACCGTTCGCCGGTCCCTGGCGTTCGCTCATTGCAGTCCCGCTTTTGCTCTGGCCGCTTGCCCGAGCGGAATATCACTGCTTACCGCAGAGCGCCGGCTGGGACTGGCCGCTCGGAATCTTCCAACACATTGCCGGACTTCGATGTCGCGCGGAACTGCGCCAGGGCTTCGTTTAATTGATCGGAAAGTTTGACGAGTTGGCTGACCGTCGCGACCGTTCCGCGCGTGCCCTGAGAGGTCTGGCGCGTGATGCTCGAGATAATCTGCATCGCGTGCGCCACGCCTTCTGTGCCGCGTACCTGTTGCTTGGAGGCCAGCGAAATTTCCTGTACAAGTTCGGCCGACTGGCGCACCACGTTCGAAATGGCGTCCAGCGCGCGTCCGGCCTGATCGGCCAGCGTCGCTCCGCTTTCGACTTCCTTCGTGCCTTCTTCCATGACGACCACGGCTTCGTTCGTCTCCGCCTGGATGGCCTTGATGAGTGCCGCGATATCCTTGGTGGCGCTTCGGCTATGTTCCGCGAGTTTGCGAACTTCGTCCGCGACGACCGCGAAACCGCGTCCCGCTTCGCCTGCTCGAGCCGCTTCAATGGCCGCGTTCAACGCAAGCAGGTTTGTCTGTTCCGTGATGTCGTTGATGACGTTGATGATTTCAGAAATTTCAAGAGAACGATCACCTAGCGACTTGATCTTCTTCGCCGTGGCTTGCACCGAAGCGCGGATGCGCTGCATGCCTTCGAGCGTGTCGCGCACGGCTCGATTGCCCTGTTCGGCGGCGTCCAGCGCGCGGCGTGCTGCTTCCGCGCTCGCTTCCGCGTTGTTGGACACCTGCTTCATCGAAACCGTTAACTCTTCCACGGCGCTCGACGTATTCGTGATTTCCTGATCCTGTTGTGTCGCGCCGGCCTGCATCTCGTCCGCCGCCACAAGAATGTTGTTTGAGCAAGCGGTGACTTCCATGGCCGCCTTGCGCACGCGCTCAAGCACTTTTGTGAAGTTGTCGAGCATGTAGTTGATCGAGTCCGCGACGTTGCCCAGGGCGTCGTTGGTAACTTTTCCGCGCAGGGTCAAGTCGCCGCGCGCCACCTGGTTGATCACGGTCAGCAGTTCCGTGATGCTGCGCTGTAGTGCGTCATTCGCATCCTGGTTGCTCGTTGCTTTAGAGACCTTTGTCACCGCGCGGTTCAAATTATCGGCAATAAAGCCGAACTCGTCGGCAGTGTTCACTTCCGCGCGGGCGCGCGGATCACCCGCGGCCATACGCTCGGAAAACCGGGCGAGTTCCTGCACCGGCGTCAAAAGTTGGCTTCCGAGGCGCCATGCAAGAAACACCGCCATTCCGATTGCCAGCAACAAAGCCAGCATTACGGAGCCGCTCGCCCCGCTCGGCAACGCCCCGAAGTCGAATAGGGACGTTCCGCCAGATTGCCGCCCGGCGCTGTAAGCCAGGCCAAGCACGGCGAAAAGGATGACGCCATTCAGCAGGACCAGCGTCCAGATTGTGGAACTCAGTCGCGATTTCATGCCTTCCTCCAAAACTTTACTGCGGTGCCCTTTGCCAACATGCGGCAGCCGCGCAATCTCAGATGCTGGGTCCGGGAAAAACCTCAAGCATTCTTCTCAGGTCGATGATCAGCGCCAGCCGATCGTCGTGCCTGAGCATCCCGATGCAATGCGGCACATTTTCCGGAGCCTGTTCCAGCAGGTCCTCAGTATTTACAGAATACGTCCCGATGACTTCGTCCGCCGCAATGCCGATTCGCACATCGTCGTGAGCGCCCTCGCCGCGCAGCGATGCAACTACCACATGTTTTGGCAGAAGCCCGGGTCGACGTCCTTCCGTGATCGCGATATCGATCAACGGCACGATGGCTCCGCGCAGATTAAAAATCCCCGCCAGGTACGCCGGACCGAGCGGCAGCTTCGTCAGTAGCGGCCAGTCCAAAACTTCCTCGACATCCAGTACCGGCAGGCAAAATCGTTCGCGTCCGCTTCGGAAAACGCAGTATTGCGACTCCGGCAGCCGCTCTTCCGTCGGCCCGAGCGCTTCGAGCAGGTCGTCCGCATCTGCGGGAAGCGGTACGAGGTGAAAGTCTTCATTCATCGCCGAATCGTCCTCAAGAAATCCTTTATGCGAATCGCCGCACCGCTCGCAGCAAATCTTCCCGCGTGAACGGCTTAGTCACATAACCGTCCGCGCCTTGCTGCTGGCCCCAATACTTGTCGCTCTCCGTGTTTTTCGAGGTCACCAGGATTATCGGTATGGCGTTGTAGTCCAGGTGGCTCTTCAACTCCCGGCAAACTTGAAAGCCATTCCGTTTGGGCATCACCACGTCCAACAAAATGACGCTGGGCCGTTCAATAGCAATCGCTTCTTCGACCCGCTCGGGGTCGTTTAAGCCGACTGGCCGGTAGCCTTCGTGCTCCAGATAGCCCTGGATCAGCTTCACTTGCGAGGGCGAGTCATCGACGATGAGTATTTTTTTCAGCAGCATCGACATCTCCCCATATTTCTCCGCAGACCAGAGGTGCACGTCAGCAGCCAGGCTGCAAACTCACTGGTCGGCAGTGTTCATCTTGTATAAGTGATTGTGTTTGAGTGATTTAGACGCTTATGGAGACTTGTCAGCGGCGGGTCGCGGGGGTTGCGGACTCTTTTTCTGTCTCAGCTTGAGATGCATTCTCAGCTTCCCGCATCTCGCTCGCCAGCGATGAGAATCTCTGCATGATCTCGTTTATTCGCAACGCCATGCTATGTATGGTCTTGATCTGTGCGAGCGACTGCGAAGAGAGCTGGCCGGGCTCCAATAGCAATAGTTCGGCGTTGCCCAGCATCGAGGTCAGCGCATTGTTGACGCTGTGCTTCATGTCCATCATGTACCGGCCTAGCGTTGCATTGTGTTCGTTTCTCGCCGCTCGCCGTTCCGCCTGCTTGGAGATACGCAGCGCCTCTGCACGTCGCAGCGATTCGCCCGCAACTAGCATGAGTGTCTGCGCCCAATCCTCCCGCAAAGGTATATGGACGAGTCTGGGATACCGTGAACGCAATTGTCCAAGTTCCCGAGAATCCGCAGGCACACACAGAATCACTGCAGCGGCAGGTTCCAAGGAGCGCAAGACGCCGGGAAGCCTGCTTTCGAGTACGGGGCCTACAACTACAAGATCGTGGTGCGCCGCTTCGTGGTCATTCCAGAGATCGCTGGCCAGGACGGTGATCCCTGGGGCTTGCCGTTCTGCTTGCCAGCAGGCGGTCAAGAGGCGTGCGAATTCCAGTTCATCGGTCAGAATTAATACGCTAGCGTTTCGCACAGAGGACTCGCTCCCAGGGTGATCGCCCGGCATGGCCGGAGAAGAATTTGACCATTTAAAGTTTTTCGGCCTCGTCCAACGCCGAAAGTAACCGTTTCGTGCTTATGCCCAGGTTGACCGCTGCTTCCGTGTCCTTCGCTTGTTTGGCGATGTCCACACGCTCCTGCAGGCGCGAGACTTCGATCCGCGCGATGGAGAGTGCCTGGTCCATGGATGTTGCGTTTCCTGTTTCCTTCGCATATTCAACGGCAGCGGTCACCATTGCCCGGGCGACGACCGCGCGGCGCAGATCCTCCGCCGACGGTCCGTCCTCACTTACGAATGCCGTTACTTCCCACGAAGACATCAAGATGCGCGCAGCCCCGATTCTTACCGTCGTCATGGAGCGCCCGCGCGTAGGCGGTGTGGCAATCAACTGTTCCCAGATTTTCTCCAGACAAGTTTCGAAATCGAGCGCCATGGCGCCGGCGGGATTGCTTGTGCCCTTGGCGGCGGGTTTCGGCGCGGCTTGTACGCTTTGTTCGGATGCTCCCGCGTCGCGTCTTACACCAACGGACGGTTCGGGGACGCGAGGGGGCGCGGTTTTTACCGCTGATACTGGTTTGGCAGGCGCTTTCGACGCGGTCTTTTCCAATGCTCGTTCCACATCCGCGCGCAGGCCCAGGAGCTTTTCAAAGGTCTGACTTACCGAACGCTCCGTATAATCTTTCTGAAATGGCTGCTTCCATTCATCAGCCGTCTCTCGAATTGCAGCGAGAGGCTCCGAGCCCGTGAGGCCGAAGTGCTGGCAATCGATGACCCGGACTCCGGACGCCTCGAGTTGCGCCAGGCCCGAACGAATCGCGATCAGGTCGGCATGCATCAGCTCAATAAATGTCCGCCGCAGTAGAAAATTGAACCGAACGAAGGTCAGCAGCGCCGCGGGGTCGTAGAACATTCCGCCAGCAGTCTCTTTCACCTTGCGGCCCTGTTCGATGAAATTAGTCTTTAGGATTTCGCGAAGGCTGCGGAATGCCCGCAACTTTTCGATCATTTGCTCAAGCGGTTCGCACCATGCCAGCGCGGTGTCGTCGGCCTCGCCCAGCACCGGTTTCATCACCTGTGCGACATCCGAGGGCTCGATCTGCTTGTGGTAAATTTTGGCCGGCGCGCAAAGAGCGAAATATTGCACTAGCAGGAAGTCGATCTTGTCCCGGTCCACGTTCGTCTTCGCCGATTTTTTGAGGTGGCGATGGATGAGCGCGCACAAACTGCTCTCGCTCGCATTCAACGTTGTGGTTTGCAGAAGCTTGCGCAATTGGTGCACTGCCACCTGCTGGTCCATTTCATCCAGCCAGGTTTCTACCTCGTCGAAAAGATCCAGGTCCGGCTTCTCCGGGAGATTCCTTTTTTCCTGGGGGAAGGGGACCTCAATATCGAGCTGCTTGGCAAGAGCAAGATAGATTGGAAAAACCGATCGATCCTCGACCCATTTCGCCTGCCGGGACTTCACGGGCTTCGACGGGTTCGGGATGTTGAGCGTTGACGTCGTCCTTGCTCACGGCTGTGTCACCCACGCGCAGGGGCCCTGTAAGAATCGGACCGCCACTGCCTTACGTCCTTCGTGATACTGCACTGCAACGACTCTCGCATCCGCCGTGCAACCTCTTCGATCTCGTTCAATTCGTACCTGGTCATCGAACTCAAGCGGCAGACTGGAAAGAAAGATCGCATGTTCAGAGCCGCCGAACTCCAGCAAGGTCGCCTCGCGCAATCGTGTGCTCCCGCCCCGCAGTGAGGTGATTTTCACTGGGATGCTCACAGGAATGGCCTTTGGGAAGAAACGGGCCAAGCGCTCCGCGCAGCCTTGCTCGTTCGCGGTGAGGGTCGCCTCATTGGATCGTCTCACGTCGCCTCTCAACTCGCTGCCGCACAACGATTGTGCTTCCTTTGCGGTCTAGCGCTGCTGCTTCCGCAAATGCACACAACGTCCCCGCGATAGAGTTGCACGCTATGCGCCAAAGGACTTGAAATGGGAGGGGTCCAGAAATCTAAGAAACGGAAAGACTTAGAATCTTCTCATCGATCTCAGCAGGCTCATACGTCTCACGCTGAAACGACTCTGTCTCAGCCCTGCTCTACATTCGCATCCCGTTATCCGGTTTGAGACGCTATTCAACCTGCTGCGGAGTTTCTTCGGAAGCATCTTCCTGCTCCCCAGGTTCCGCCCGGAGGGGGATACTGTAACGCTTCAGCTTGCGGTACAGCGTCGCGCGGCTGATCCCGAGCATCCGCCCCGCTAGCGCTTTGTCTCCATTTGCTTGCTCGAACACTCGCAGAATCGTCATCTTCTCCATCTCCGCGAGCGCCGTCGTGGAAAGCGAGGCCGACTCTTGGAGCGCGCCTCCAGAAGAATCCGCTGGCTCGGTGCGGATAGCAGGTGGAAGGTCGATCACGTCGATCACTCGTCGGTCGCCCAGCGTAATCGCTCGAGCGATACAGTTCTCCAATTCGCGGATATTTCCCGGCCAATCGTAGTTGAGCAGGCTTTTCATTGCCGCCGAGGTCACTTGCAGGTGCGAGCCAGGCGCATAGCGGTCCAGGAAATGATGGACAAGCATGGGAATGTCCGAACGCCGGTCGCGCAATGCCGGCAAGTGCACGGTCACGACATTTAGCCGGAAGTATAGGTCCTTCCTAAATGTCCCTTCTCGATATGCCGCTTCGAGGTCGCGATTTGTCGCGGCGATGACGCGCACATCCACGTTCACTTTCTCATTGCTGCCGACTGGCCGCACTTCCTTCTCTTGCAGCACTCTCAGCAGTTTGGCCTGCATTTCGAGGGGGAGTTCACCGATCTCATCCAGGAAAATCGTTCCGCCGTTGGCGGCCTGGAAAAGCCCCGCCTTGGTTTTGATGGCCCCCGTAAATGCTCCCTTTTCGTATCCGAAGAGCTCGCTCTCCATCAGTGTGGGCACTAGCGATCCGCAATCGACGGCAACAAACGGAGTCTGCGCCAGTGCGCCACGGAAGTGGATCGCCCGCGCAACAAGCTCTTTGCCCGTGCCGCTCTCGCCGGAAATCAGGACCGGAGTTCGCGTGTCCTTAAGCCTCGAGACCATCCGCAAAACATCCTGAATGTTTGCCGAGGTGCCGATGATTCCATCAAGATTTTCCTCCGTGCTGACGCGTTCGCGCAAAAAATCGTTTTCCGTGACCAATCTCACTTTTTCGGCCATGCGCTGAAGCAGCAGCCGCATCTTTTCGACCCGGAAGGGCTTTTCGATGTAATCGTACGCACCCAATTTCATCGCATCGACAGCCGACTCGATCGAACCGTGCCCGGTCATAATCGCGATTTCCGCACGTGGCAGCATCATTTTCACTTGCTTCAGGAGTTCCACGCCGGAAAGCGTCGGAAGCTTCAGGTCCGTCAAAATGAGATCGGGAGCATCGGCGTCTAATTTCGCCAGCGCCGATTCCGCGCTCTCCGCCTCCGTGCACGAATATCCCAGAGTATTCCCGATGGTCATGCACAGCCTGCGGATGCTCTGCTCGTCGTCTACCACCATCAATCGTATTTTTAAATCGTCACTCATGGTTTCCCAAACGTTTTCTCCACAATCGACATCAATTGGTGTACACGGAACGGCTTTTCGATGCAAGGCGTCCCGCTGCGTGCCAGCAGCGCCTGCGTCTCGCTGTTTGCCGTGTCACCGCTAATGAGAATGATTTTCGACCCAAGCTCCGGCCGGTTTTTCTGGATCCAGGCGTGCACCTCTGCGCCATTTACCGCTCCCGGCATTCGTATGTCGGAGATCACCCCGCTATAGCGTCCCTCTGCGAGATGCTTTAGTCCTTCCGCGCCGGAAGAGGCATTCACCACCGAGTATCCTTTCCGTTCTAGCGCCGCCTTAAGGAAAGCAATCACCGACGGCTCGTCCTCAATCAACAAAATCGGCGCGGTCTGCTCAACGGCCGCTTGCGACGTCATCGTCCTGCCTCTTTCGCCGCCAAAGCGGGCAGCTCCGCCGCGATTGGAATCCGCACGACAAATGTGCTCCCGCCGCTCTCGGCATTGTTCCAGCACTGAATCTCGCCGCCATGCGCCCGTACAATCCCGTAGCAAATGCTCAATCCCAATCCCGTACCTTTGCCCGGCTGTTTCGTCGTGTAAAACGGATCAAAGATATGCTGTGGATCGGCGATACCCGTGCCGTTATCGGTGACCATCACCTGCACGCTATTGCCGCCGCGCTCCGTGCGAATCGTAATTCGCCCGCGCCGTCCTGTCTCCTGCACCGCATCGTAGGCGTTATTGAGAATGTTCAAGAAGACTTGCTGAAGCTGCTGTGCGTCACCGAGGGCTGGCGCGAGCATTTCGTCGAACTCTTCACTCACCTCAACGCCATGGCTGGCAAAATCATAGCTGCGCAGCTTGATTGTCTGGCGAAGTACCGCATTCACTTGCACGGGCTCGCGTTGCACCGGCCGCTGCCTCGCGAAACTTAGCAAATCCTGCACGATGTCCTTCGTTCTCTGCGTTTCTTGCAATATGATCTTCAGATCTTCCCGGGCCGAAAGCGGAACCTCCGGATTTTCGAGCAGTAAATCCGTGAACCCGAGAATGGCCGCGAGTGGGTTGTTCACCTCGTGCGCCACGCCGGAAACCAATCGTCCGATCGTTGCCATCCGCTCCGAGTGCGATAGCTTCGCTTGCAGCAGCACCGCATCCGTAATGTCGGTCATCACCACAACAACGTTATTCACCGCGCTCTGTTCATCGCGCATCGGACTCAGGCTGATCGAAAAGTGCCCCATTGATCCATCGCTTCTCCTCACCTGCAACTCCAGATTCTCCACCTGCTGTCCGTTTGCAGTCGTCTCAAGTGCCGCCTCAAAATCTTTCCGGTGAGAAGGCTCGACCCAGTCGACGAGCCGGTGGCCGATCAATTCATCTTCCCGGTAGCCGGCTTCGTAACAGCGCCGGTTTGCATAACTGATTAGCCCCGCAGTATCCAGCACCAGGATCATGCTCTGCGTGGTATTAAGGATTTTCTGGTTGAAGTCCCGTTCGCGCTGTAGCTGCGATTGAAACGACTTTTGCTCTGTAACGTCCAGCATCAACCCGCGAATTTGTGCGATCCGCCCCTGCGCGTCACGTACCGCCGTAATGTTTTGCAGCGTATGCAGCAGCGCCCCATCCTTACGTCTGAGTGTCTCTTCGTAATTTCGCAATACCCCCCGCTCTGCCAGTGCCTGGAGGAATCGTTCGCGCGCCGCTGGTGCCGGATACAGGTGCGGGCTCACGTCCGCGCGCAGCATCTCCTCGCGTGAGGCATAGCCCAGCATGCGCACCATGGCGTCGTTCACATCCAGGAATCGCCCATCCGGCGTCGCGAAAAAAAGGCCTTCCTGGATACTGTCGAACAGTTCCCGGTACCGCCGCTCCGCTTCCCGGCGGTCCGTAATGTCCTTCAGGACGTGGATCGTTCGCGTGTCGTCTTCCACCACACCTGGCGCTCTCGAGGTGGACACCAGAAAGATGCGCTCCGCCGATGCCGCCACATACTCCTCTCGGGGCCTTTGCGTATCGCGGCAAAACGGGCAGGGAAGATCGCTGCCGGTTTCGGCGATTTGCCGGAGCCCGCTCATTGCCTCGCCAACAAGCGCCACCGGCGGCACGCCCAGGTGCGATGCCAGCGATCGATTCGTGCGCAGGATCTTCCAGGCACGGTCGTGCACCACGATATAGTCGCTGATCGCGTCTATATCCTCTACCCACTGCCGTTTGGATTTTTCAAGCTGCGAAAACCGCCGGAGATTTTCTAACGATAGCGCCGCGTGGCTCGCTAAAGCATGGAGAAGCTTTTTTTCTTTTGCATCCAGACGTTTCCGCCTCGTCAGTAAGCACAAAATCCCAAGCCTTTCGCCGTCGCTTGCGCTGATCGGCACAAAGACCGCGCTGAGCGAGGCTTGGCTGGTTTTCTCGGCTGTTTCTTCGGTGGGGGGAAGTCGTCGGACACCAGTCGCAACTCGGTTTTCGCGAGCGGAGGATAGGATCCAGCTCCTGAGCGTGCTGCTGATGGCTTTTTCTTCTTCACCCGCTGCGTAAAGGTCAGTCTCGCGCCCGCGAAATACTGCAACCCCGCCCCACGCGGCGTTCAGCATTCGCGCTGCGCGCCCGGCAAACCGTTCCAGAAATTCCGGAAGCTGCCGCGATTGCGCCGCATCAACCGCCAGTTCCATCAATTCTTCTGCTTGCTTTGAAGAAGGTGACACGCGCTCAGCCTTCTTTAACCGAGTGGTTAAATGCGGAGTCCGGTCGGATTTCAGTTCTCGCATCACGGGCTTGGGGGTGGACGCGTGTCTCAAGTTGAGTTCAGCCGTTCCTTACCACCCTAACGAGTCATCTCATTCTGAGTCAATCGCCGTTTCAGGAGCGTTTCTGAATCGTCAACGCCTTTGGCATGGCGATTGGCAACAGCGTCTCAGCATGAGACCTAACCTCAAAAGATCATGCCAACTGAGACGCGCCGACTTTCCACACGCCCCGCGCTGTTTTTTTCAACAAGCGTGCTAGCTCCTCATTCTACGCCACTTGCAGCTTTCCAGCCTCGCAGGTGATGCGCATGGATGGCGCGTCCGAGCATGGCCCCCCACGTGCCTTTCCTTCACTGGGGTTTTCCCATTCTGAGGAGGGGCAGTGTCAATGAGAACCAAGTGCAGGGCGATTCTTCGCGTACTTATGATCGCCACGGTCGGTCTTTGCTTGGGAGTCTACAGCTTTGGGCAATCGGGCACCACTGATGAGGGAAAGCGCAAGGTCAAATCCAAGGTTTCTCCCGCTTATCCCGAGCTTGCCAAGCGCATGAACGTAACCGGCAAGGTGAAAATCGAGGTCGTGATTACGCCGGACGGACGTGTCAAGAGCACTCGAGTGATTGGCGGGCACCCGCTCCTTGTTCAGTCGTGCCAGGATGCGGTGAAGGAATGGAAATTTGCGCCTGCTCCGGAAGAAAGCACTCAAATCGTTGAGTTTGAGTTCAACACATCGAGCAACTGAGGGAATCGCGAGAGGCGGCACGAGAGGTTTGTATCGAATCACGTCGCCGGGGTGAGTGGAGGCATTTTGCAATGACGATCGGGAAAAGACTTTACATCGGATTTGGCTTGGTGGTGGGCATTCTGTTCGTGCTGTTCCTGGTGAACATGGGAGCGGGGCTCAGAGAGCGCTCTGCGAGCGCCGACGCGAAGTCGGCACTCGACAATGTGAGGACCATCGAGTCCGTGCGTTACCAAATCATGTTGAATCGACACAACATGGATAATTTCCTTTTGAGCGGCGACCCGCGGGACGAAGAGAAGGTCAACAAGGGGTTTACTGACATCAACGACCTAATCAAGCGCGGTGAGTCGCAGACCAACAGCGACAGCGTCAAAACCGCCCTCATCCAAGTTGAGAGTACGGAAGCAAGCTGGTCCGACAATTTTGCCAAGCCCCTCCTCGCGAAGCGCCATCAGGTGGATTCCGGCGACGCCACTGTCTCTGACCTCCAAATTTTTTATTTGCAGAAGGATCCGG
>CAVUYT010000008.1:0-951661 GCA_963745805.1 uncultured Acidobacteriota bacterium | reverse complement strand
ACAGTAAGCCGAATATGTTTTGCACCGTACGAACGTGAGCGACGCCCGGGCCTGGGCCGCGACATGATGGCCTGAACGAGCGGCAACTCAATTGCCCGACAGCTCGTGGCGAATGACAGAATGGACGAACCGAATGGAGGAGACGAAATCATGAGTGCGACTTCAACCACATTGCCCGTGCACGAAGCGAATCCAGTTTTGGCGATTTTTGTGGGAGGTCTGATTGCCGGAGCGCTGGATCTGACCGCAGCCTACGTCCTCTACGGGCCCGGCGTGCCGCGGGCGATCGCCGCTGGATTGCTTGGACGAAGTGCAATCGCAGGGAGGCCTCGGCACGTACGTGCTCGGAATTTTGCTGCACTTTTTTATTGCGTGCTCGGCGGCGGCAATTTATTACGCGGTGAGCCGCAAGCTGGGGTTCATGACGGAGCACGCGGTGGTGTGCGGAGTGTTTTACGGAATTGCCGTATTTCTGGTGATGAACCTAATCGTGCTGCCCCTCTCCGCGCTGCATGCCAAGGGTCCCTACCAGTTTGCGGGACTCGTTAAAGGGCTTCTGATTCACATGATCCTAATCGGACTGCCCATTGCGCTCAGCGTGCGGCGGTTCGCGAGATAGGCAGGCCAAGGGCAGCCGGGGAAGGGCCGAGGCATTTCTCCACGCGGGGGCGTTCGCGGCGCGGAACTTTTCGGGGCCGAGGACGTAGTATGGAAGGGAGGGCCGAATTATGTACTGCGATGGATGCGGGACACCGTTCTCTCTGGGCACTCAATATTGCAGTTCGTGCGGAAAACGCCTGGTGGCGGGATCGGTGCCGCACACGTCGCAAGGCGCGGCAGGGCCGGCGATGGCACTGCCCGTGCGAAGCGCGGGGGATGGCAGAGTCAAACGAAACATAAACCTTTTAGCGGGGCTGTGGGTGGCGGCGGGCATATTGAGGCTAATGGCGTTTGGCGGGTTGTTGATCTTCCGCAGACTGTTTTTTCAGTCTGGATGGGACTGGATGGGGTCGGGGGAATGGCCGTTCGGCGGCGCGTTTGGGATTAAGCCGTTCCTGATAGGCGGGTTGCTTTCGGGCGGAGTGCTGCTGGCGCTGTTTGCAGCGGCGTATCTCGTGCTGGCTTGGGGACTGCTGGAGCGGCAGCCGTGGGCGCGCGTGTTGGGAATCGTGCTGGCGTTTTTGGCGCTGCTGCGAATTCCGTTTGGGACGGCGCTGGGGATTTACACGCTGTGGGTGCTGCTGCCGGAAAGTTCGGGGCGTGAGTATGACGCGCTGGCCGGCGTGGGCGGACCGGTAAAGGCGGCGTGAGAGAAATTATTTTTTGAAGAGATCTTCGAAGGCCTGGCGGGCGTCGTTGGTGCGCGGCGGGGCTTGAGCGGCGGCGGCGACTTGCGCGGGCTGGGCGTAAGAGGTTGGCGCGGTGTCTTTTTCGATGGTCATGCGAAATTCGTAAAACTTGCAATCATTTTTCGTATCTTTGGGAGTGATGCGCTCCGGGATGGGCTGGGTGCACTCGAATTGGGCGCCGGAATCGAAAAAACGGCACTGCTTGCAGCTGTGCAACTCAAACTGGCACTTGGGGCACTGGCCGTTAGGGTCGAAACCAGCGGTAAGAACAGCGCCGCAATTGGAACAACGACCGCGCGTGACGGTGCCGACCATACGCGGGGTTCGCGGGCCGAACTGATCGGCGCGCGGGCCACCCTGCGGCGGCTTCCGATCGTGGCCCTTTTCTCTTTTTTCGCCTTTTTCCGTGTCGCGGTACCCGCGATGACCGTACTTTCGATCCACAAACGCCTCCGTCCGGACGCAATGCCGGACTGTGACCATGACTGCTTAGACTTCCGCGCTGGTGTGCGCTCAAACCGTGGTATGTATCCGACCGGATTGTTACACTCGGCTCACAGCGCAATCATTACCCAGAGGATCACAACAGGATTGGCTACGTCCAAGCAGGAGATGGGACATCTATGTTTTTAGTCCTATGGGAGTTCGATGTCAAGCAGGGATGCGAAGAACGGTTTGAAAGCGTATATGGGCCGACGGGCGATTGGGCCCGGTTGTTCAGGCTTGACCCCGCGTACCAGCGAACTCTCCTCCTGCGCGATCCATCTCGACCGCGAACTCACCTGACTTTGGACTTCTGGGCTTCCCAGAACGCGTACGAATCGTTCCGGCAAGCGAACTTGGAAGCGTATTCAGCGCTCGACGAACGATGCGAGGAGCTTACCTCTGCGGAACGCAAGATCGGCGCCTTCGAGCAGATCTCCGAAAATCCCTAAGCCTTCCAAAGGCCTGGACTACACTTCACCTCACTATGATTGGACGCAGCAAAGGGCCAGATTGGTTCACGCCTTTGCCCACAGTGGGACCAAGCCGTCTGGTTTTAAGTCGGGCTGCAGGAATTCCCTTGGTGTGCCCGCTGTTCGCAATACCGCTTCGGCGGCAAGATAGCCGCTGCGAACCGCGCCTTCCATGGTGGCGGGCCAGCCAGTTGCGGTCCAATCCCCGGCAAGAAAAAGGCCTGCGATACTCGACTGCTGCGTGGGACGCCAACGGTCGACGCCGGGTTGAGGGGAAAATGTGGCCGCCGCTTCCTTGATGACTGTGGCCTTAAGAAGGTTTGCGTCGCGGGCGGCAGAGAGAGCGTGGCGGACCTCCTTGAGACAGAGATCGATGATCTCCTGGCGGGGCTTCTGGAGAAGATCGTAAGAGGCGCTAATGACCAGCTGGAGATATTGACCTTTTTCGGAAGCGGGAGCCGCGGCGCCGTTTGCACCGGAGTAGAGGGCGGTCTTGTTGAAGATCCATTGGGTGGTGGTATCGAGAAGAGCGATGAAAGGTTCGGTCATCACCTGACGGTCGAACCAGAAATGCACGCCGGTGATGGGGGCGTCGATTATTTTGTCGAGATTGCCGAGAGAAGTGTCACTGCGTTTGATGCTTGCTGGAAGGAGTTCGGAGAGCGCCAGATGCGGAAGGGCGAGAACGAAGGCGTCGGCGGTTTCTTCACGGCCACCGTCGAAGAGCGCGGCGAGCAGTTTGCCATTTTCGAAGCGCAAGCCGCGGAGTGGCGAACGAAAGTTTACTTCCCCGCCCTTTTTTTCGATGGCGGCGCGGCAACCGTCGTAAAGTTCGCCGAGGGCCACAGCGGGAACGCCCATGCGGTAGCCAGTTTTATTCGAAAGAACTGCTTTCCAGAAAACGTCGATGCCGTAGCGGGCGTCGATGCGGTCTAGTTCTTCCGAGAGGGCGCTGACTAGAACTGCCCGCCAGAAGCGCGAGATCGCAGCCGGAGTTTGTTTGTGGCGGCGGAGCCATTCGAGCATGGAGATGCCGCCGGGCTCGTCGAGGTCGCGCGGATGGCCGCCGCTCTGCAGGATGGAATAAAAGGCGCGGGCGATGGAGAGCTTGTCCTTCATACCGAGAGGAGAAAAGGTAAGGAAGGAGCCCGTCATGTGAAAAGGCGCCGGGAGGATGCCTGCGTGCATTTCGCCGCGGCGTCCTTGCGGATCGAGGAGGAGCAGGCGGTCGTAGAATCTAATTTTGCCTGCGGAGCCGACGCGGCGATAGAAGTCTTCGAGATTAGTGCAGCAGCCGAATGTGACGTGCTGACAATTGTCCACATGTTCGCCGTCGGGCAAGACGTAGGAAGCCGCGCGACCGCCGAGAAACGGGCGCTGCTCAAAGAGACGAACGCGCCAGCCAGCTTCAGCCAGCGCGACGCTGGCTGCCAGACCCGCCAGACCGCCGCCGATTACGATCACGCTTTTCAAGGATATTCTCTTCCGAGAGGCGACCGAATCTCGCCTTTGCGATGAACAACATTTTTTCCGCTTTCGATAGACGAACGCGTTCGCCGAAAACGGCGAAATCGAGAGATTCGATGCGCGCCAAGAGGGCGCTGTACGTGTGCACCAAGAGCCAAAGCGCGCCGCGGCTTTCCGGGTCGATCATGCTGAAAAGCGCTGCGCCTTCTTCGTAACACTGCCAGGCACGGTCCGCTTCGAAGCGCAGGAGCTCGCGGACGCCGAGAGTCGCTTCGCTCTTGCCGAAATCCAGGGCGGCAACGCCGTAGCGCGCGAGATCTTCTTCAGGAAGATAGACGCGGCCAAGAACGTAGTCGTCGTGAACGTCGCGGATGATGTTGGTCAGCTGAAAAGCGAGGCCGAGTTTTTCGGCGAGATCGAGTGCGCGCGGATCGTGGAAGCCAAAGACGTGGGTACACGTGAGTCCGACGGTGCCCGCGACACGGTAGCAGTATTCGCGGAGGCGGTCGAAGGTTGGATAGGTGCGGAGGGTCAGATCCATTTCTGCGCCGCTGATGAGATCGTGAAGATAACGCGCGGGCATTTTGTAACGCTGCATGGTGTCTACGAGGGCGGGCAAGACTTCGGCTTCGCCAGGCAGGGGATCCGAGGGTAGAGGCTTTGTGGCCGTGCCATCAAACAGTTGGGAGTTGCCCGTGACGGCTTCATCGAAAGCCGCGCGCCATTTCGCAAGGCCGCGTTGCTTCGCAGCGAGATCATGGCCTTCGTCGGCGACGTCGTCGACCAAGCGCATGAAGGCGTAGAGGGCGGCTAGAGCGTCGCGCTTTTGCTTAGGAAGCAAGAAGAAGGCGTAGTAGAAATTGCTATGGGCGGCGCGGGCGATGCGATGGCATTCATCGTACGAAGCGGAGACGGATTTGCTCGGCAGGGGCGCAGCATGCTGCGCCCCTGCAAAGGCGAACCCGCCTTCTTCTGATTCTGGCCGTATGGGCTTGGCAACGAGATGCGTAAAGAGGGAGCGGCCCAGGAGGCGGACTTGTTTGGACTTGCTGATGGCCGGTCGCTTGTGAAGCGTGTCGTAGCCCATGGATTCGATAGCATCGAGGACGGCGACGCCCCCGCGATTGAACATTTCGAGATCGACGCTCAGGCGACCGTTTACCATTTTCGCTAGCGGAGCGCCCTGCGCGAAGAGCACGCGCGTGCGAGCGATTAAATCCTTCATCAGGCTGACGTAACGGCCGTCGAAGCGGCGCTCGACGAGATCGGATGCAGTCAGGCCGTGGGAAGCGGCGATGTCGAGGGGTATGTAGATGCGACCTATCTCAAGGTCGCGCGAAACATCCTGCCAGAAATTGGCGAGTTGGAGGGCAGTGCACGTGGCGTCGGACAGGGCTTGGCGCTGGTCGTCACGATAGCCGCAAAGATAAAGAACCAGGCGTCCAACGGGATTCGCCGAATAGACGCAATAATCGATCATCGAATTCCACGTGGGATAGCGTTTGACGATTTGGTCCTGGCGGAACGCTCTCAACAAATCGGCAAAGGGCTGCTTGGGAATATTTTTTGCGATGATCGTTTCGCTGAGAGCGACAAAGACGGGATGGGAGGGACGGCCGTTATAACAATCGTCGAGCTCGCGCTCCCACCAATCGAGGAGTTCGAGAGCGCGCTCTTTTTGCGGAATTTCGTCGCCGAGATCGTCGGCCCACCGGCAATAGGCGTAAAGATTGTAGAAATGCTGGTGCAGGTCCTTGGGCAGCAGCCAGGAGACGACATTGAAATTTTCGTAGTGATGCGTGGCGAGCCAGCGCGTGTATTCCTGCGCGGCTGCGCGTGAGCAGTTGTTCGCCGGAGCGTGCCCGGCAATTTCGAGTTCACCAGGGCGCAGCATTGAAAAGCGGATTCCTCGCTTCGCTCGGAATGACAATCAGGCAGGTTGCCGCGATCAAAGCCATCAAGGGCGGACGGCCAGCTTGATTTCGCCGCTGCGGCTCTTCATACGCTCGAAGGCCTGCGGGAGGTCAGTCAAGCGGATCTCTTCCGTCACGAAGTCGTGGCCGACGATGTCGCCGCGGCGGATGGCTTCGAGGGCTTCGCGGATGAAACGCGGAGTGTGATGAAAGGGCGAGATCAGCTTGATCTCAGAATAGTGAATGGCGGCGGGATCGATCGAGACGTTCGTTCCCGAGGGCAGGCCGCTGAAGAAATTCACGACGCCGCCGCGGCGAACCATAGCGAGAGCCTGCTGCCAGGTTGCGGGATTGCCAGCGGCTTCGACAACGGAATCCGGTCCTCGGAGGTCGTCGGTCAGAGTCTTCACGGCGGCCACGACGTCGGGCGTTTCCGTGACGTTGATTATAGCGATGGCGCCCAGCCTGCGGGCGACATCAAGAGGCGCGGAGCGACGAGCGAGGGCAATCACGCGCACGCCGCGGCGCGATAGCATGCGCACGTAGGTCAATCCGATGGGTCCACAGCCAATCACAGCGGCGGTATCGCCGGCGCGAACTTCCATTTCGTGGATGCCACGGAGCACACAGGCAAGAGGCTCGACGAGCGCCGCGCTGCCGTCATCGACGGAGTGCGGCACTTCCAGCATGTTTTCCATCGCAATGCGGCCGGGGATGCGCATGTATTCGGCATAGGCCCCGTTGTTGAAGAGCAAGTCTTCGCAAAGATTTTCCTGGCCGCGACGACAGTGGTAGCAGCGCAAGCACGGAGCGGAATTTGCGGCAACCACGCGCATGCCAATGCGCCATCGTGCGTCCACGCGCTTTCCTACCGCCGCAATGTCTCCCACGACTTCGTGTCCAAAGACGGCCGGCGGCTGGATCATTTTGGCGTGATAGCCGCGCTTCCAGACTTTGAGATCGGTGCCGTCGGTCAGCGCGAGGCGAACACGGAGGAGCACTTCATCGGCAGCAAGGTGCGGGACATCTATCATCTCGATACGCAAATCCTCGCTGCCATATAAGACTGCCGCGGTCATCTTCGAGGGTACGGCGACCCGGGTGACGGCGAACTTCACTTCTTCACCAACTTCCACTCTCTTTGGCGAGCTTGTTCTCATGCGTGGGTGATCAGAATCTTTAGCGATTCGGCCGTCGGTCTGGCCGCGAGCTCAAGGGCCTCTTGGATTCTATCCAGTGAGAAGCGGTGCGTGACAATTTGCATGACCGGCAGTTTCTTTCCTAGCACCAGATCCGCGGCTGAATCTTGGATGTCAACGGCCGCACTATAGCTGCCCAGGATTTCCTTTTCATCGATCCCAATGGCGGCGGCAGGAAACTCGATCTTGGTGACCGGGTCGTTTGCCGCGAAGAGCAATATTCGCCCACCGGGACGCGCTGTCGCGAGTGCATCCGTCACCACCGAAGGATGCGCAACCGCAACGAGCACAGCGTCCGCTCCTCGACCGTCCGTACGTGACCGAACCTCTTCTACCAGCTTACCACTGGTTGGGTCAAACGACTCCAGTGCGCCTAAGGTGAGGCTCTTTTCCCGGCGTTCTCGAATTGGATCGCTGGTATATAGCTTGGCGCCCTCCAGCTTGCTTACCATGAGCAACTGCAGACCGATGGGGCCGCAGCCCAGGATCAGTACGGTCTCGCCTGCAGTGATGCGCGCCTTTTGAACGGCTTTGACGATGGTGTTAATCGGCTCGATAAACGTAGCTTCTTCAAAACTGACATTATCCGGGAGAGGGATAATGCCGCGTTCGGCCACCCACGGCATGGCTTTGACATATTGGGCAAAGCCGCCGCCATTGGGAGTGAAGCCAGCGGTCAGTCCGGTCGTTTTGTATTGCTGGCACTGGGAGAAGAGGCGCTTCTCGCAATAAAAACATCTGCCGCAGGGAGTGTGGTGGAAGCTCATCACCCGATCGCCAGGCGCCCACTTGGTTACGCCGCGACCCACCACAACGACCGTGCCTGCGAGCTCGTGGCCAAGAATCTGGGGCGGCTCGACGTAACGCTGGAAGATTTTCTTGATGTCGGTGCCGCAGATGCCGCATGCTGCGACTTTGATAAGCACTTCGCCGTCGCCTACTTCGGGCACGGGGACTTCTTCGACGCGCACGACCCCCTTGTCGCGAAAGACGCCGGCACGCATGGTTTTCGGTATGGGGCCGAGCGATTTCAGCGTCTCTGGCATGGTTCCGAGGCCGCTCATGTGGCCGAGACCTCTTCGACGTCCGGATGAGAGATTTTCGTCCAGTTTTGAGAGATCGCGAAGATATAGCGATCGAGAAAATCCGCCAGGGATTTTCCTGCTGCGCGGCTCTGCCGTCCAAACTGCAGCAGGAGTGGAATGCGATATGGACTGAGGCCGACTTCCTTGAGCAGACCGCCCATTTTCAGGTGGCCGTGCGAATCAAGAATGCGGGCAAAATCCACGGGCAAGTCTTCGTCTGCAGCGTCACTAATGCCACGAACGGCCACGCACGGCACATGGCGCTGGATCGCAGCTGCAAGGATGTGAGTTGTCTCCATCTCGACGATACTTCCCTTTTGGGCCAGTTGTTCCTTCTCATCCACGGTCGCCACAATCTTCTCAGCAGTGAGGGAAACTTGGACAGACTTTGCGCCGCAGGAAACGGCGAGGCCAAGGAGAGCCGCATCACTTGCAACCGTACAGCTTTGGTCCAGCAATTCCGAGGTGCGCGCCGCGACGATATCGCCTGGTTTGAAGGCGGCGTCGAGCGAACCAGCTAGTCCTGAAGAAATGCAGACTTCGTGAACATCCACTGGGATGGAGGACATCGCTTTAACGGCATTTGCTGCGCCCATTCCAGTCAGCAGGACTGTAACTTCGTCCGGACCAATGTTGGCTTTGAAGAGATCGAATTCGCGGCGTGTCTCCCAGTTTTCAAATTCGTAAGGAACAAATGGATGACGGGAAGCCCACTGCGAGAACTCGGCTTTTATTGCGAAGGTGACGAGAATGCGCATAATTCCGTAAGTCTATGATGCCGGGCGGCAACGCCAGGCTACAACGGTACTCCCTTTGCTAGGCTGAGCAGAGCTTCCCATGGGCCGCCATACTAAGCCGCTGCGCGCAGCATTTTCCTGGCGCGGCGGGGCTTCACGTAGCCGTTTGCTTCGTACCAGCGCACAGCACGTTCCAGTGCTGCCGCGGCCGAGCCTGGCTTAAAACCCAATTCGCGCTGTGCCCGCGTGCAATCCACAAACATTACGTGCCGCGCGATTTTCACACCCTCGACGGGAATTTGCGGTTCTCGTCCAATGAGCCGGGAGAATGCCGCGTTTAGGTAGGCTACACTCAAAGCGAGGCCGTGAGGAATCTTCAGCTTTGGCGCGGGCAGGCCAGTTATCCTGGACAGCGTGTCCAACATCTGTTTCAGCGTCAAGTTTTCGGCGCCGAGGAGATAGCGCTCGCCCACTTGGCCTTTTTCCGCGATCAACAGGTGTCCCGCAGCGCATTCTTCCGCGCCAACAAAATTCAGGCCGGTCTCGACGTATCCAGGCATGTTCCCGTTCAAGAAGTCCACGATGATTTTGCCCGTCGGGGTCGGCTTCCAATCACCGGCTCCGACCGGTGTGGTTGGCATGGCTACAACGACAGGTAGTCCTTCTTTAGCAGCGTTCAAAACTTCGCGCTCGGCCATCCATTTCGAGCGCTTGTAGTGGCCTACCATTTCCTCGAGTTTGGCATTGGTGGCTTCGTTGGGTAGCTCGGGGCGGTCTACGGCTATGGTGGCAACCGTGCTGGTATAAATAAATTTTTCGACGCCAGCGCGCTTTGCGGCATCGAGCAGATTTTTCGTGCCACCCACGTTGGAATCATAAATGTCTCGGGATTTTTTTGCCCACAGACGATAGTCGGCTGCGACGTGAAAAACGCGTTTCACTCCTGCCATGGCGCGCTCCAGAGAGGCAGGGTCGCGCAGCTCGCCGGTTACGTATTCGAGGGAAAGGTCTGCAACGGCGCGATTGGTGCTGGAAGGACGCATCAAGACACGGACAGCGTCCCCGCGAGCGACGAGTTGACGCGCCACGTGACTGCCGAGAAATCCTGAAGCTCCTGTTACGAGCGTAGTCATCCGGCTTCGGCGCCTTCCCCAAAACCGCTTGGCTGCGATTCAGGGAGATGCTGGCGCTCCGTTTCCAGAGATGTTTGCGACTTCGCAGGCGATGCGCTGGCCTCCAGCAAAGAGGAAAACAGCGCCCAGTGGCGGTTCAGCAAACGGCGGCGAACTTGGCCGACTTTCTTTTTTAGTTCGGGAATGGGAGCGGCGGGAGTAATCAAGCATCCGTCGACGCCGAAATCGCAGATTTCCGCGTGGAGTTCTTCAACCCGGCGGACTGCCGCGTTCGAATGCAGGACCAGATGCGCGCAGGTGAAAAAGCCCGCCAGCCGCGCCATGCGAATGGCTTCCAGACCCATGCGGAACGCGCTCCGCGGCGCTCGGCGCTGATCGTACGACGGTTCAGACTTGTCAAAGCGAATCGTAAAGTAGAAACGAGAAGAAGGCTGAAATTCATGGAGGTGGCGCTTCAAAGAGGCGCCGGAGGTTTCCAGGAACACGTGACGCCCAGATGCAGCTAGCGCGTTGCTGACCGGCGCCACCTCAGGATGATCCAACGGCTCGGAACCGGAAATCCAAATGATGGGCGCGTGATTTCGGGATAGGCCGGCAACTGCTTGAGAAGGAACGTGCAGTGTTTGTTGACCAGTGGTTGAAAACAAAACGGATGCCGAATCTAAAGTACTATCCTCCGAAACCCGCAAGATCGGAGAGTGGTCACGCCTGGCGCTTAGGAAGCGGGCAGCCGAAGCAACTATGAGATCCGCAGTGAGCCGCAGGGAAAACGTCATCGCGGGCTCTAGAACCCGCTCCGCAGCCGGAATTCGGCGGGCTGGAATTTCATAGCGCAATATTCGTGCGGGCCTTGCACCTGATTATGGAATCGCGCGAGTGCGTAAAGCGGGAAAGAATTGCGGTAAAGGTGGTACTTCAAATAGAACACTCCCGGAAATCCGGTGCCGGTAAAATCGGATTCGCTCCAGGAGCCATCCGAATTCTGCTGGTGGACGAGATAAGCGACTGCTTTCTGAATCGCGGGATCATGAGGCGCCGCGCCCGCGAGCAAACCGATCAAGCCCCAGGCTGTTTGAGATGCAGTGCTGTTTCCCTGACCCTTGGTGCTCGGATCGGTGTAGCTCCACAAGGATTCACCGAAGCTTCCGTCGGATTTCTGGACGGCGCGCAGCCAGCTCACCGCGCGTTGACAAAATTCTTTTGCAGTAAGCGAAACAGTTTCGAGAGCACGCAACGCGCCGCTAGTGCCGTAAACATAGTTGACGCCCCAGCGCCCGAACCAGGAGCCGTCTTCGCACTGATCCTGTAGCAAGAATTTTACGGCGCGCTGAATGGCGGGATGTTCGGCGGGCCAGCCAAAACGGCCCAGGCATTCGACGACGCGAGCCGTCACGTCGGCGGTGGAAGGATCGATCATGGCGTTGTGATCGGCAAAAGGAATGTTACACAAGAGTTTGCGGTCGTTGTCGCGATCAAACGCGCCCCAGCCGCCGTCTTTATTTTGCATGCTCAGCAGCCATTGGATGCCAAGCCGCACGGCAGTTTCCATGCGCTCAGGGTCGGGATGTTTTACGCGCTGCAGCGCCATCAAGACGAACGCGGTGTCGTCGACGTCCGGGAAGAAATCGTTGCGAAACTCGAACGCCCAACCGCCGGGCTTGGCGTCTTTGTTCTTGAACTGCCAGTCGCCGGGACCTAGAACCTGCTTGGAGAGCATCCAGTCCGCGGCTTTCACCAGGGCAGGATGATCCGCGGGCAGCCCAGCCTCTTCCAAAGAGACCATAGCGATACAGGTGTCCCAAATCGGGGAGACACACGGCTGCATGCGGATGGTGTCGCCTTCTTCGATCTCGAAGCGCGAAAATTCGCGAATCTCGCGGGCGGTGAGTGGATCGTCGGGGCCGTGCCCGAGCGCCATTAACGCGAAGATGGAATTCATCATCGCGGGATAGATGGCGGCGAGACCTTCGCTGCGCTCCATATGGGCGAGCATCCAGGCTTTACATTCGCGCAGAGCCCGGCGGCGAAGCGGCTTCCAGGGAAGTTTTTCGTAAAGTTTCAGCCCGCGGTCGATCGCCAGAAAAACGTTGCGCCACGAGATGAGTTGCTTGCTCCAGTCAAACGCGGCGGCTTTGTGCGAAATGTCCGTGAAAAGTTCGTCGACGCGGGCGCGTTCCGGAAGACGCCAGTCTGGGCGAAGCGCGGAAAGAATAGCCATGGGAATGACGATCCCCCGCGTCCATGAGGACATTTCGTAGATGTTGAGATAAAACCAGTTCGGCAGGAGCAGCAGTTCTGGCGGAATCGAGGGAACAAGCTCCCAGCCCACGGCGCCGATGAGTGCAAGATAAAAACGGACGTAAGAATTTGTGAGTTCGAGGCCACCCAGACGATGCACGGTTTCGCGCGCCTGAGTCATGTGCGGCGCGTCCGTATCGTCGCCGACGAGCTTCAGCGCGAAATACGCCTTGCAAGTTGCATTGAGGTCAGACGGACCGCCGGGAAAAATATTCCAGCCGCCATCGGGGAGTTGACGCCGCCGAACATAATTGGCGAGCTTGGCGATGCGGCCGGGATCGGCTTTGCCAAGAACATAAAGGTAGTAAATGTAATCGGATTCGAGAGTGGTGTCGGCCTCGAGTTCGCCGAGCCAGTAGCCCTCATCGGCCTGCAGCGTGAGCAAATGATTGGCGCCGTTCTCGATGGCTTGTTCGAGAGAGCCAGCCAAATCCGTCTCTTGCCAAAATGGCGGAACGGCGGGAGCAGGCCTATCCATTCCGATGCGTGTACCTGTCGCCAAAACGAGTCCCCCAAGCAAAAGTCTAGTCGAGTGCGGGCGAATTAGATTCGCCCAATCTGGCCTAAGTCGTCCTAACTACCGTATTCCTAGTCACTTCCAGCAGCTTCAGGCACGAGCGCCGGAGTTGCCGCAGACCGAGTAACACAAGTACCAGTAAATTATCGCCGCGTTGCGGCAATGGGTCAACTTCTAAGATGCGGAGGCGTTACAAAATCGTTGTTAGAGGGTGATACTTGGCGGCGCTTGCAACGCCCGCTCGATAAGCACATGCAAAGGTTCGGGGAGCGGTTCGCCCTCGCGCTGAGAAACGGATGGCTTGGTGCGAAGCAAATTGGCGGGGAGCTTTATCCAGGAAGGGGCGGCGACCGGGGCATCCATCGAGCCGCGGAGAACGAGCGCGTCGGCGCGGTCGAGAGCGGCTCGAGCAGAGTCTTTAAAATCCTCGCGAGCTGGATCGATAACCGCGAAATAGAGGCTGGGTTTTAGAAATTGCAAAAGCGAATTGCTTTCGAGAATCAACGAAGACGTTTCTTGCTCAGTTTCCGCGAAGTTCTGCCTGAGAGCATCGCGCATTAACGGCAGGCCTTCGGCAAGAAAGCCTTGCTTCGTCCTCAGCCAAAACGAGCGCTTGGCGCCAGCCGCGAGAAATCGCGCGCTGTCCGTGCCTGACTGCGCTTGCTCTTCCCACTCGATGGCGCAAATGTGTTCGTCGGGAGCGCAGTCGCAATTATTGCCGTTTTGCGCGCAGACGCCGTGGCCATACTGCGTGATTTTTCCTGCAATCCAGTTTGCGTTCGGGAAGGCGCCGATGATGTCGCACACGAGTTGCGTCTTGCCGATGCTGCGGGTATGGCCGCCGACGACGATTACGCGCCATTTTGGAACTGCAGTCACGTCTCTTTCCTTTTGGTTTGGCCTTCGAGCTTAGCTTCCAACTGTTTGATGCGTGCGGCCAGTTCCGGTAGACGCGCCTGCCAGGCAAATTGTTCTTTGAATTTTTCGAGCGGACGAGCGGGAGTTCCCCAAACCGTTTGCCCGCTGCGGATCGTTTTTCCTCCTAGAACGCCGGATTGGCCGCCAATGACCGCGCCATCTTCCAGATAACATTGCTCTCCAAAGCCCGCCTGGCCGCCAACGACGACGTGCTTTCCGAATTCACACGAGCCGGAGAGGCCGACTTGTGCAGCCATTACGGTGTGGGCGCCGATCTGGCAGTTGTGGGCGATGTGCACGAGGTTATCCAGTTTAACGCCTTCAGCGATGCGCGTGTCATCCAGCGAGCCGCGATCGATGGTCGTGTTCGCGCCGATTTCGACATCGTCGGCAATTTCCACGATGCCTGCCTGCGGAAACTTCCAGTAGCGGCCTTCTCCTTGTGCGTAGCCAAAACCGTCCGCGCCGATGACTGCGCCGGAATGAATTTCCACGCGATGGCCGATGCGAACGCCGGCATAGAGAGTTACGCGCGGATGAATCCGGCAGTGGTCGCCAATCCAGCAGCCGGCGCCGATCACGCTGTGCGCGCCGATTTGTGTGCCTTCGCCAACGTGGGCGTCTTCGCCGATCACGGCGAAAGGTGCAATGCCAGCGGTCTGGCTGACTCTCGCGAGAGGCGCGATGACCGCCGTCGGATGAATTCCCGTGGCAATGGGGGTTCTTTCAAGAATCAGCATGGCCGCTCTTACAAACGTGAACTTTGGGTGCGACGTCCGCAAAACCGTCTTGCCCTTTAGAGCAATGTTTTCAGCGGCAATCACGCAGAGCGCGGCCGACGCTGCGGCGCGGTCCGCATGTTTTGCTTTGTCCACATAGATGAGATCGTGCGGACCGGCGCGCTCGGGCGCTGCCACACCGCGCAGCTCGACGGCGCCATCTCCTTCCAGCGTCGCTCCGACTGCTTCCGCTAACGATTTTGCCGTTTGCATCATCGAAGACCTCTCTTAAAAATCATACAGCGCGGGCTCGCCTTTGGGTCTGGTCTTCCACCGTGCGTGAATCCAAACCCATTGGTCGGGATGTTTGCGAATAATCTCTTCGATCACCTTGGTGAAGCGCTGCGTGTTTTCAAACACATCGCGCTCGGTATCGCCGGTGCGGCTAAGGTCCACGGGAGGCTCGAAACGCAGGCGATATTTTTGAATGGTCTCATCCCAGTAGGCGTATCCGGGAACGACGGCTGCGCCAGTGTGCAGCGCTACGCGAGCGATACCAGTGGTGGTGCAGGCCGATTTGCCAAAGAAATCAACGAACACGCCTTCTTCGGGCATGGTGTTCTGATCCGCGAGAATGCCGATGGTGCCTGAGTCTTTCAGGATTTTCAGCATGATGCGCGCGGATTCGTTCTTGAAGATAGGCTTGTTGCCAGAGAAACAGCGGTATTGATTGACGAGGGCGTCAAGGCGCTGATTGTCGAGAGGGCGCGCCATATAATGCAATGGATAGCCGTAAACCGCGTGGGCGAAGGAGGAGAGCTCCCACGCGCCAATGTGTCCTGTCAGGTAAAGCACACCGTTGCCACGCTTCTGCCCCTCCAGAAAATTCTCGTTGCCATCGAGAATCACGATTTTTTCGATGTTTTCTTTAGTGAGCCGCGGGAAGCGGGCAAATTCCGCGGCCATCCAACCGAGATTGCGCACCATTTTGCGCGTTACGTCTTTGCGCTGCTCGTCGCTCCAATCCGGAAAGGCTACACGCAGGTTAAACTCCGCTGTCTTCTGCAGCTTTGGCTGTAAGGAGAAGAGCAGGCTCGTCACGGACGCCGCCAAACCGCTAGCGACGCGTCTCGGCAGGGCGCTCAGCGTCTTCAAGATCAGCCAAACTGCGGCGTATTCGAGCCATTCTTTCATTTTAGTCCCATGCGGCCGCGGAGGATCAACGCGCGACAGTATGCAAGAGGTGCCCGGTTCGAAGATACAGGTTCAATGCTAGACTTTCCATTCCGTGACCGAATCGCTCACCTCCAACGCTGAAAAACCGTGGGCCAAAACTCTGGCACGCATCGGCTGGGCCATTCTGATTGTCGCAACACTTTACGTTTGTTATTTCAGCCACCTGGGAGCGATCGGATTTGTTGGCCCGGACGAGCCGCGTTACGCCTGGATCGCGCGGGATATGGCTGAAACGGGCGATTGGATTACGCCGCGGCTCTATGGAAAACCTTGGTTCGAGAAACCGCCACTCTTTTATTGGGGCGCGGCGCTCTGCTTCAAACTATTTGGCGTGAGCGAAGCCGCGGCGCGACTTCCGAGCGCGATTTCCGCGCTGCTCGCAACTCTTGCGCTTGCGTGGCTGGCGTGGCGGCTGTACGGCGCGGAAACTGCACGCTGGCTGCTGCTGCTTCTTCCAACTACAGTCTGCATGATTGGATTTTCTCATGCCGCCGCCACCGACATGCCTTTCAGCGCGATGCTCACCATTGCGATGGTCAGCGCCGCGGTTGTTCTGGGTCTCGTTCCGGCTGGCGCGGGCGGGGCAAGCCTAGCCCCTACAGACTCCTCAACGCCGTGGGCCGCTCTAGTTCTGTTTGGCTTTTTTCTGGGACTCGCCGTTCTCGCAAAAGGCCCTGCCGGAATCATTCTTTGCGGCGGAGCGATTTTCTTCTGGGCCATTTTTACAAAACGCTGGCGCGACGCGGTCCGTTTGTTTCATCCAGCAGCTATGGGGGCATTCTGCCTGACAGCGCTTCCGTGGTACATCCTCTGCGCCCGCCGCAATCCCGATTTCTTCCGCATCTTCATCATCGAGCACAATTTCAAGCGCTACCTCACGCCCGAGTTCCAACACCTCCAGCCGTTTTGGTTTTACGTTCCGGTACTTTTGCTGGCTTTGCTCCCTTGGACTATAAGTTCGACAATCGTTCTAAGAGGCGTGCGCCGTCCGGCGAACGCTGGCGACTGGTCAAATTCGCCGGGCCTGTTCCTCGGCTGCTGGGCGATGTTCCCGATCGTGTTCTTCAGTCTCTCCAAATCGAAGCTACCGGGTTATATCTTGCCAGCAGTCTCTCCGCTCGGATTACTCATAGCGCAGGGCATCTCGTTACGCGTCCGCAAAGTCGTCGCGGGCGATCGCTGGATTAGAATCACTAGTGGGCTGACGTTGATCACTCTGGGATTCTTGGCTCTGTTGCAGTTGGAGTGGAAGCCCTCGGTTTGGCCAGGCCTAGTTCTCGCAGTCGGTGGATGTGCCATCTTGGTTTTGAGAAATCTATCTTCCGGACTCGCTATAAGTGTGTTTGCTCTCATCGTTGCCATCTCCGCGATCGCAACGGGAATTACGCGAGAGGTGCTCGACCAGCGCTATTCGGCGCGCAACGCTTCCCAAGCCGCACGGATCGTCTGGAATGATTATTCACCTGAACGCTCGTCAACCTACAAACTCACCCGATCATTCCAGTACGCCCTAAATTTTTATTTTCACCGTGAAGTCCCGGAATGGTCACCGGATGGGAGTACACGCAGCTGGGTTTTTGCGTTGGCCAGGGAAGAATCTGAGTTACGAAATCGGGGTCTGGATTGCCCCTTCAATGCCCTCAGGCACGCTGTAATAGTGTGTGAAGATCCAGGCCTACCGACTCGGCAGGCCCGTAGCGGGCAGCTTAAGTAGGAAAAAGCTGACGACGCGATTTTCGTAGTCGCGCTTGTCGTTGTCGTCCATGGCCACAAAATTACCATGCGGAATCATGGCCTGTTCGCGTGGCTCCGGCGAGCTCGCGTACATTTGCCGTGTAATATCGGCAAGCTCGGGGTCATCGGAAGCTTCGATGAACAGCTTCGGCACCCCCGCCAGCGTGCTCAGTTTTTTCGAGAGCGGAGGATCTTCGCGGTACTTGTAATTCAGCCAGGTAAAACTAAATTCGGCCGAGCGCACCATGAGGGGGAATCCGCCGAGCCCACTGCGTTCCACGCCGATTTTCACCATCTGTTCCGGCAGGTCGTAGACAGAATCCAGCACAATTGCTCGGATGCGGCGGTCATTTTCCGCTTCGCGCAGTGCAGCATAGGCGCCTAGATTGTAGCCCCACAAACCATAGCGCGCGGGGTCTATATCGTTGCGCGCCGCCACGGTATCGACTGCGGCACGCACTTCGTCCGCTTCGCGATAGCCGAAGGTGGTAATCCCTTCATTGCCGCCATGCGCGGCAAAATCAAAGACAAAAACGTTGTACTGGTGATCCTGCAGAGCGGAGACCAACGTGAGCAGCTCGCCGCGGCTCGAACCATATCCGTGGCACAGGACAATAGCGGGCGCGCCGCGCAATCCCGGGAAAAACCAGCCGTGTCGCGTACCAAGTCCCGGAACCACGAAGCCCACCAGGTCAGGCTTGCCGGGAAAGCTTTCCATGTCGATTTCGCTGCTGGTGCGTTGCGGCTTGACGATGCGGTAGACGAGGAATCCCGCGATGGCGGCTGTCGCAAGCACGGCGAAAAAGATCAACGCCAGCACGGCCATCAGAAGTTTCGCATACAACTTGGTTGGATAGCGGAGTTCGTACAGGATGGACATTCGTAGTCTGCGCAACTGCGCGGCCTGCGCCGCCGGCTTTTACCTCTCACGAACCAAGTATTATAGGCGCGATGTTAACACAACTTTTCCGTACCCCTTCGGGAAGGCTGCTTTCGCTGTGTCTGAATTGTATCGTTGCGGCGCCGCGCTTGATTGTGCGGCCTCCGATTCGGCTATCATAGAGCTTGCGCGGCAGTGGCCGCGTGGCTGTCCTCTCCTCCATGAATATTGTCGATTTGCGCCAGACGACGGTCCGCCAACTCGAGCCTCTCCTTGAAGAGGAAGCGCGGCACTGGCGCGATGAACTCCATTGGGATTACCGAAGCGCCCTGGAGCTGATCAAAAGGTTCTTGGACGCTCACGCTCTCGCGGGATGCGTCGCTTTCGAAAACGGCGGTGCTGCGGGTTATTCCTTTTACGTCCTGGAGGAGCAGAAAGGCTTGATCGGCGGCCTATATGTATCATCCAAATTTTCGCAGGCCACCATCGGACAGCGGTTGCTTGACGAGATGCTCTTTTCCATGCGCGCGATTCCGCAGCTTTCGCGCATTGAGGCGCAGCTCATGCCTTTCAGCGGACCGGTGGAGGTCCCGCTGAGCGAGCAGGGCTTCCGCCTCTACTCCCGCCAATTCATGCTCCAGGACCTGCAGAAGCTGCCCGAGGCCAAACCCGGAGTTTCTGCCGGCATGCGCTTGGACCGCTGGAATGACCGCTACTTCGAGCCCTGCGCCAAACTAATTTATCTGGCGTATGCAAACCACATCGACGGCGAAATAAACGATCAGTATTGCAGTCGCTCCGGCGCGCTGAAGTTCTTGAAAAACATCATTCTGTTGCCGGGCTGCGGCCACTTTGTGCCCGGGGCGTCGTTTGTACTTCGCCAGCCGGGCAGCGACGAGCTCATCGCCGCGGTGCTCACCAGCGAAGTTTCTCCTGGCGTCGGGCATACCACGCAGATCTGCGTGCTTCCCGGGTACCAAGGGCACGGCATTGGCCGGATGCTGATGCAAACCTCTGCCGAAACATTGCGCAGCATGAAGTTTAAGGAATTAACGCTGACAGTCACTTCGGAGAACTACGGCGCGGTTCAGCTTTATGAAAAGCTGGGCTTCACGACGATTCGAACGTTTACCGCGGGCGTCTGGCCGCGGTGAGAACGCGCTTACTTTTTGCCGCGATCCTTCAATAAATTCTTCAGCTCCGACATGAATTCCTGGACGTCCTTGAAGTCCATGTAGACGGAAGCAAAGCGCACGTAGGCGACCTTGTCGAGTTTTTTCAGCCGGTGCATGATCAGCTCGCCGATTTCCGTCGTGGTCAGCTCGCGCTCCGTGGCCTCGTGGACCACGCTTTCGATTTCATCCACGATGGCTTCGAGTTTTGGCGTCGGCACCGGCCGCTTCTCGCAAGCCTTGAGCAGCCCCTGGAAAATTTTCTGCCTTTCGAAGCGTTCACGCCGTCCATCTTTCTTGATAACCATGTAAGGGATTTCGTCGATGCGCTCGTAGGTCGTAAACCGGCGGCTGCACTTGAGGCATTCCCGCCTCCGCCGAATCGTGTCTCCGGCGCGGCCCTCGCGTGAGTCAATCACCTTATCGTCCAGATGCGCGCAAAATGGACACTTCACTCAATCTCTCCCGAAGGCGAGCTTTTCAACGAATCTTGCTCTTGTGCCGCCATCTCTCTTAATTTCCCCAACGAAAGTCCTTGATGCAGCAATATCGGGAATCCAATCACTGCGACCGCAGCGAATGAGATAAGCCAAATCACGATAGCAACGGCCGTGGCAAGCTCCGTTTCTATCCCAAATACCTTCGTGAATACAAGAATGGATGCTAATTGCGAACCGCCGCCGATTCCTGGCAGCTGGACGATGGAGCCCACAAGAGTCAACGCCATCACCAACATGGCATCACCTATCCTGAAATCTGCCAGGCTTCCGCCAAAAGCGCGTATTACCCACTGATACACAAACAAAACAAGAATCCAGTGAAGGGCGGAGTATAGCGCGGCCAGCGCCAGATCGCCCCAGGTCCGAATCGTCTGCACGCCTCGCGCAAATCCCATCACAACTCCCGCGACACGAGTTTTCCAGTTATGCGCACCCAGCCACGGAGCTAAGCGGCGCTCAAGCAGTGCCGTCCCGCGAACCCGAAGAAATACCAAGAACGCAATCGCGCCCAGAACGCCAACGCCGAGAAGGGCTCCGGCTGCTTGGAACGCCGGCACAAATTTCCCGGCTGTTTCTTTCGACTCGATGCCCGATTTGATTAGAAACAACGCACAAGCCGCAACAGCCAAAGTACTTGCTGTGTCGAAGATTCGCTCGACGAGGTAGATGCCAAAGAGGTCCGCAACGGGCAACTTTTCTTTTCGCGCGAGCAGCAGAACACGCACCGGTTCCCCGGGCCGGCCCAGCGCAAGCACCGCCGCAAAACCAGCCAGCGTCATGGCATATATTTGCCAGAAACGCGATGATCCTAAATTGCGCTGGAGCACCTGCCACCTCAGCGCGCGAATCGCATAGCAGGCATAGATGGCGATTAGCGGCAACCCGAGCTGTGCAGGATTAGCACGCCGAACCGCCTTCAGCAAATTCGCAAAGAAATCGCCCGAATGAAGGAGTCCGCTCGACCGATAGATGACGAAGCCGATTACCGCTACCGCGAACAGGATATAAAGCAACTTCCTCGACGATGAACGCATGAGCTTGCCAGACTAACGGTCGCGACTACGTGCGTCAAGGCGCGCCAGAGCCATGACTCGCGACTTTTTTATTTAGGTGCGAAGTGCCGGGGATCGCGCAGCAGGATCAGCGCGGTTCGGCCGTAGCCGTTCTCCACATTGCAACCGTGGGACTGGTAGTCCGTCATGAGCGCGCGCCGCAATTGCGGCAAGGTGTGGTACGGCACAGTGGGGTAGAGATGATGTTCGAGGTGGTAATTCACATTCGACCAAAGAAACTCAATGAGCGGGTGCGTAACGATAGACCGCGCGTTGGTCCATTCGCTGCCCTCGGTGACATCGTGATGTTCGGTTACGCTTCGCAGAACAGATGCGACGTACAAACCGGTCAGCATGGGGGCAATCACGAAGAGCAAATAGCGCCTCCATCCCAGAATAAGAAAACTCCCCCCATGGAGAAAGACCGCCGCAGTGAGGTCCAACACTATTCTTCTACGCACTTCAGGAGGCATTTTCTTTTGCAAGCCGTAGGCGTTCACGCCGATTTGCGCGAATGCGGGAATGAAGAAGTACGCCCAGCCGGGCACACCTCGAACAACTCGATCAAAGAATTGATATTCCGGATCTTGCGGCGTGTGCGCGTAATGATGGTGGTCGAGATGAAAACGCCGGTGGGCTTCGGCAGAAATCCCAGCGAGCGAGAGAGTGAACCAGGTGAAGAAGTCGTTGACGCGGCGATTTCTCGAAATCAGGTCGTGCGTGCCCTCGTGCCCCTGCACGAGCAAATCGTGGAACGGGCCGAATCCAATCACGAAGACGCTGATTGCCGTAAACCACCATCGGTGAACATAAATCGCCAACGTGGCGAAGCCGATCCATAGGAAGAGGTCGAGAAAGATCCGCGGAACCGAGCGGTACGGCTTTGCGCTCAAGTTCTGGGCCAGTGAATCGACTTGGGGATCAACTGCCATGGCATTTTTTTATCAGCTGTGACTTGGCGGGTCTCCTTTGAGGTTACAGCGCTTTGGCGCGAGTTCGCAGAAGAAATTCCAAGAACAGCGCCCCAAACAGCAAGTCCACGACGGACGGCAGTACGAGGCGCATGGGAATTTCATGTGTGAGCGCGTGGCCAAAGAACACGAGAAATACCAGCGGCTTCCCAATCACTCCGAGCTTCACCAAATCGCGGTTGCGCGAGAGATCGCGGGACACCCAGTAGTAGCCCAAGCCAAACACGAACAAACAGGAGGCTAATAGTTGCAAGCCGATCATATCCGCTGGGCCCGGAATTTCCAGTTCTTGTCGAAACTTTGTGTTGGTCAATATAAAGAGCACTGCGCCGGCAGAGAGTGCGTTCCACACCGCAGCCGCGAGGAAGAGCCAGCGATAGTAGCTCGCTCGCCCGCTGCTGACCACCAAGTTCGATTCAGCGGCCATCGCGCGCTCCCAAAAATCGCAGAATGTGGGTGCCAACCTCTTCTGCACGATCCAGCGCCATCCAATGCCCCGCGCGGGGAATCTCTTCGAGTTTTGCCCCGGGAACCATCTCGGCAAGCTTTGTCGCATGCGCAACCGGAAAATGTTTGTCGCGCTCCGCCCATAAAAATAATGAAGGCGTCTGGATCGTCGGGTAAAGCTGCTTCAGGCGCGGTAAAGTTCCTTGATAGCCGGCGCACATCCGCACCACAAATTTCCTAACCTCAGGACGTTGGAAGCTTTCCCATAGATCGCCGCGCAACTCCCCACTGAGTTTGTAACCGCGTGGCAAAAACGTTCGAATCGCCCGATAAAACACAGCGCGCGGCAGGCGCTCCAACAAAACGCGGTTCCAGCCAAATTTCCTCAAAAGAGCAATCTCCCACGACGTCTTCTCGTCCCAAATGACGAGCGAATTCATCACTACAAGGTTGCTGGTTCGATTGGGATGTTCGGCTGCAAAGGCCAGTGCGGGCTGGCCGCCCATGTCATGTCCGATGATCGCGGCGCGCTCGATGTTCCAGGTATCCATCAGCGCGAGCAGCCGCCGCGCGAAGTCAAACGGCGTTGCACCTCCGCTCCACGGTTCGCTGTACCCCATACCGGGCCAATCAAACGCAATCACCTGGTGGCACGTAGCGAGACGCGGCGCAAGTTCCGACCACACCTGCAAATTGTCTGGATAGCCGTGGAGGAGTATCACTGGCGGCCCGCTTCCCACACGCGCGACGCGCAGCACGCGTCCAGCGTGCGTTTCAGTCGTCGTCGCCAGCATTAGGCGAAATCCTTTCGCAGACAATCCGCCGCGAGAATTCCCGAAATTGCACAGAAGCTGACCCACTGCCCCGGATGCGTCGCGCTGCCCGCTAAATACAATCCGCGCATGTCGGGGCTGCGATGCGCGAGTCTTCCTTCTCGCATGAACTTCGCCGTCATCACAGGATTCATACTGTCCCGCGCGAGCGAATATTCCGAACCCCACTCCGCAGGCGTGCGCCGGGCAAGCACGCGATACTCGGCAATTCCCTGTTGCCACCATTTTTCTTCCAGCAATTTTTCCAAATACTCGGCCTGCCCCTGCGGCCCCATGCGCTGCGCCTTCGCGTGATCCATCGGACCAAGCAGCCTCGCCGTATACCAATCGTTCTGTTTTTCCTCCGGATTCAGCACGCCTGGCCGAATCAATAGCCGGCAGCGTTCGTCTCCACCAGGCAAAAGAAACCGCAAATACGGCGGCTCCATCCTTCCCTTTACCGCGAGATATGCGCATACTCCCGGCGATTGCAGCGGCAGATTCTCGCAACGTTTCCGGCTTGAGGTTCGTTCCTGATTTAGTAAATCAAGATATGTGGCGATGCCGCAGTCCGAAACGACCGCGTCGGATGGAAATCTCTCCCCTTCGGAAGATTCCACTCCCGTTACCTGACCGCCTTCCGTGCTAATCGTTCTCGCCTTCGTGCGGTATCTAAACTCCACGCCCGCAGCCGCTGCTGCCTTTGCTAAAACCGCCGGAATGGCTCGAATCCCTTCCTTTGGATAAAAACATCCGACCGAATGCACTAATGCCGGAACAAATGCCAAAGGACTCGGTGCTTCTTCCGGGCGCTGCCCAGCGACGTGCGTCCAAATCGACAGCGCGTCCACGACCGGCTGCGGGAGGCGGGATGCACGCAGCACCGAATGCAGCGACCGCAAAAGAAACCCGGCGTGGCGCCACCGGCCGCCGCCAAGCAGTGACACCGGACCGGGCGCAGACCCATATAGAAGAGGCCGCAGCGAAGCCTCAATCGCTCCGGTCTTGCGCACAAATCGCAAGTAGAGGTCCCCGCTTCCTGGCCATGTTTGGTCAAGCTCGCGCGCGGTCGCAGCATCGCTTGAATAAATATTGACTGTGGGACGGTCCGGTGAAGCGACGCTATAGACATGATCGATTGCGCGTAGCTCGATGTGGTCGCTGAGTTTCAACCCGACCGATGCAAACGCCCATTCCAAACCAGGCCGGTCCAAAAGAATGTACGGCCCCGCGTCGAACGAAAATCCTTCAACCACATTCCCGGAAGCTAATCCTCCTGCTTCGGCGCGAGCCTCCAGCACTTGAACACGGAAGCCCTCTCGCGCCAAACGCAGCGCGGCCGTCAGGCCTCCCATTCCTGCTCCGATAACGACGACGTTCTTCTTCACTGGGGCGCAGTCTCGGGGGGCTGCGGGGTTTTCGTTCGAGGGAAATGCAAGCCGAGAAGTCTGCGTAAAGCTCCCCGCAAAACTCGTTGGGGAAATGAAACGCGTTGGAGCGGAGGAAATGCCTTTTCATCCATCTCCGGAACAAACAATGAGCCGCGCCCGCTCCCGAAGACGTACACCGGATACGCCACGAAACTCAGCATCGTAGAAAACTCCGTTTCGTATGGTCCCCGCCAATGCTGCAAAATCTCGTTCGTTCCGATAAGTTCGATGCGCTCCCGCGGATCGCCAAACCAGTGGCAGGCCGCGCGCAATATATTTGTCTGCTCGGGCTCTCGGACTCCCATATGTCCGGCTGCCACCAAATCCACGGACAGCGCGTCTTCGCCCGCATACACCCTCCGAGGAGAAGGCGGTCGCGGGCATCCCATGACTCCCACGAGGCCATCAGAGGCCTGCTCGTACGCATCGAGCAGCACAAAATCTGGCGGGAACCCGTCCAGCAACATCATCAGCGCGGTTTCGCGATGCGCTTGGCGCTCCACAAAAAGAAATTCGTCACAGCGTCCGCCCATCCACTCCAGATTGCCAATCGTGAGATAGGCCATCTCAATCGGATGGCTGCGCATCTTCCCGAACGAAATCCGGAAGTCCGCCTCTTTCCAACTCCGCGAGATGGTGTTCTGCGCCATGCCCCGGAAATACGTATGCGGCACCTGATCGTTCGACGCATCAACGATCGGCAATCCGCACTCTTGCAAACCAAAATACGCAGCCACTTCCGCGACGCTCCGGTGCTCGAAAAATTGGTCGTAGATGTTCGCGGACTCGACGAGTACCGCATTCGCGCATCCAATTTCGCGCAAAAAGTTTGCAAGCTCGCGCAGTAGCTCGGCATCCGTGATGATCGAGCGATCCTTCCTTGCATATCCCAGCATAAAGGATGGCTTCACGACGATCCGCAGATCCGCGACCTGCTTTCCCAGCGCCGCCGCGCGTTGCTGCAGTTTGTCCGCCAGGCCGCTTTCTTCCAGTAAGCGCCGTAAGACGCTGCATTTTTCCTCCGCGGATTTTCCTTCCCCCACAAACACGCGCCCGCCGCTTCCTATTTTGTTGTTCGTGACGGTTTGCTTGCGCAGAATGCGCGGAAGAAAATATTCGCCAACATCTTCGATTTTCCGGGTCAGCGACTCTTCGGTCTCTCCAGCAACGAGCTGATCTTTTTCGTCCAATGCCTCGGCAAGAATTTCGAAAATGCGCGCGTGGCGCTCTTCGTCGTCACTCACCCGCACAAAATCCTGCTCGAGTTCTCCTCCCAACTCCGGCGCCTCTTTTGCCAGCGCAACCATCCGGTCGTAGCACAGCTTCGCCGTCTTTTCGGCATCCACATTGAAAACGCAAAACTCACGGAACGGCCCATAGTTCAAATACTTTCGAACATCCTCGGGGACTTTGCCAGCCAGCGCCCCGAGCCATGTCACGAGCGTCGCTCCCGCCCGAGAGAAAGGCGCTTTCGACCACGGCACATGTTGCCGCACCGACCCCGCCCATCCTCCCACCAAACCGCCCATCTGTTGGGCAAAAGCCCTCATCCGAAGAAATGGTCCACCATATTTTAGAAGCGCGCCACGAATATAAATCGAATGCATCTCCTCGTCTCGCCATGCCCAAATCAAAGCGTGCCGCATCAACTCGCGAACGGCGGGCGAGAGATGGCATCGCTGATAGCCGCTGTGTCATCAACTCTTCGCGGTACCCGACGCTCACGAGCTCTTCCCGCTCCAACGCTAGAAGACACAAGCCAATTAACTCATCGCGCGGCTGGCCAGCGTACTTCGCCTCCCACGCTTTCAGTTCTTGCGCGAATTGTTCGAAAACAGCACCCACGGAAGGTCCCTCTTACCTCCCATATAGGCACGAGTCTGCTTCACGGACAAGTCGCCGTCTAAGCACACGCAGGCTATGAATCATCCATAATTTTCAGAGATTTCAATCACTTAGAAGGGGTTCGCAGCTAGCCACTAAGGCGCTTGCCAGCCAGGGGTGTATCTCTAGAATGCTATGCTTGTGTCCCGGGGCAGCCCTGAGTAAGATGCCCCCACTCGCGGTCGGTCGCCCGGGCCAGAACAACAGGGAACTTTTCGAGAGCAGTTTGCGTTCCATAGTTGCAGGCCGATGTTGGCCCCCTGCAACTTTTGGGGCAAACTGGTCACCGTAGCGGGTTTCGAGGCTGATGATACGTTGGAGCAGGACGCCCAACTGGTCCAGCAATGCCTCCAGGGCGACGGTTCGGCCTGGGAGGAACTTGTGCGCCGTCATACGCGCCGCATCTTCAATATTTGCTACAGGTTTACTGGCAATGGCACAGAGTCCCAAGACCTGTCGCAAGAAGTTTTCCTCCGGGTGTATAAAACTCTTGGGAGCTATCGCTCCGCGCATGGCGGGTTTGCCACTTGGATGACCAGCGTGACGCGCAACCTTTTGATCGACCATTACCGGCGCACCAAGCGCGACCGCATTACAGACTCGCTCGAAGATGCCATGCCGGTGGTCGAGAACAAGGAGTCTGCTGGACGCCGCCCGGATCAACAACTGCTTCTCGGCGAACTCAGTTCCCAGGTGCAGACGGCGCTGACCAAGCTTTCGCCGGAATTGCGCGAAGCCGTCATCCTGCGCGATTTGCAGCAGCTCGAATACAACGAGATTCGGCAGGTTTTGGATGTACCGGAAGGAACTGTGAAATCTAGAATTAACCGCGGACGAATCGAACTCGCGCGCATTCTGCAGCAGATGGGAGTGCGCCCGTCATGATTCGTGTGTTTGCTTGGAGATTGACGTGGGACCCGGCGCGGAGAATGTCATGACTTGGACTTGTGAACTGACCGAAGCACGGCTTGGCGAATATCTCGACGGGCTCCTTAGCCCCGACGAACGACGCGCGTTCGATATGCACGTGAATGGTTGCGAACAGTGCGTGCCGCTTGTCTCGAGCGTTTCTCGTTTGCTGACCGGCCTGCATTCGTTGGAGCAAATCGAGCCCCCGCCGCAGCTGGTATCTTCAATCCTGAACCAAACGATAGGGCCGCGCGAACTCAAAAAAGGTTGGCGTGGTGCCTTCGGATGGCTGAATGGATTGACCTCGGCCCGCTTCGCCTATAGCGCCGTCTCGGTGGCCGCTTCCTTGATAATTCTTCTCACCGCCTCGGGCTTCTCTTGGCGTAAACCAAAACTGGCGGATCTTTCTCCTTCCAACCTTTACCACAAGGCGAACAGCCAGGCGCATCTTGTTTATGCCCGCAGCACCAAGTTTGTGAGCGATCTTCGCGTCGTTTACGAGATTCAGTCCCGCTTGAACAAGGACAACGAACTGCCTACCACGCCCGAAAGTACCGTTCCGCAATCCGCTCCGGGAAAAGCTCCGGGCAGCACGGATGGCACTCGCCCGGCAACTCCGCGCCAGCAGAACCGCGCCAATGGCCTCGGCAGAGAATTTGAAATTCTTGCCGCGGAAGTTCCTGTGGTGAGCGGTCAATTGTGCGGCCGGTTGCTCGGAAGGAGAATTCCATGAAGTGTGCTGTCCATTCTGATGTGGACGCTACGGGGTATTGCCGCAATTGTGGCAAGCCCATGTGCCCGGCTTGTGTGCGGCCCGTTCGTGACGTTCTCTATTGCGAGGATTGTTTGGCCTCGGGCATGGGCCACGCGGCGCCTCCATCTGCTCAGATCGCGCCACCCGGAGTTCCATCACAGACACCCGTCGGAGCCCTTCCTCCTGCGTCGCCTACTGGGATTGGGCCGAACCCCGTTTTGGCATTTTTCCTGGGATTTCTTCCAGGGCTAGGTGCTTTCTATAACGAGCAGTACGGCAAAGGAATGATCCATCTCGCCATTTTCCTGGTGCTTTTCATTATCGGTGTGAACGGCTCGATGAGCAGCGGTGCGGAAGCCGCACTCTGGATTTGCCTTGGCGTGTTTTACATTTACATGCCGATCGATGCGGCCCGCACCGCGCAAGCCAGGCGCTCCGGTCAAATCTTGTCGGACCCGTTGGACAACATCGCCAGGAATCGCCCTATCGGCCCAATCGTGCTCATCGGCGCGGGAGTGTTGCTCCTTCTTAACAATTTTGATTGGTTTCCCTGGTATCGGATTTCGCAGTTTTTCTTCCCGGCGATCTTGATCGCGGTGGGCATACTCATGTTCCGCAACCGGATGAACCGCGGACAATAGGAGGCTCCTTCGGGAGTTAACACATAGATGAGCAATCGAGTTCACTGCAGCTGCCAGCGTTGCACCATCCGCGGCCTCATGGGGCCCGTCATAATTGTAACTATCGGCGTACTATTTCTGCTGGCGGAGTTGCGCGGTGGCTTCTTCGATTTCGGCAACACATATCCGGTCATCCTCATCGTGATTGGGCTCATCAGCCTCGCCTCCGCTCTCGCTTCGAGCGAAGGACATGTTTCCTCGAATGCGCCCGTAACTCCTTCGGTTCCTCCTGGGCCGGGCGTGCCACCCTCCACACCAGGTGCGGCCCCCACAACTCTCCCGGGACAAGGACAATAAATCGAAATGGCCAGGAGCCGGCAACGTAGCAGCGGAGTCTTCACAGGTCTCGTTCTCTTAATCGTCGGCTTCCTTCTCCTTCTTCATAATTACCGCGGTTTGGAGTTGGGTGATGTTCTGCTGCACTGGTGGCCGCTCGCGCTCATTTTCCTGGGGTTGATCAAGCTGTATGAGCGGACCGTCGCCCGCCGCACTGACGATCCCGGCTCTGCTCGTATTACCGGTAGCGAAATCTTGCTCGTGGTCGGCATGATTGTGCTCTTGAGCTTCGTCGTGGCCATCGATATTGGCAAGCGCACCATCGGTGGGAAGCTCCCGATCGAAATTGCGGGCGATGCCTACCCGTTCGACTTGGACGTCGTCCCTGTCAACGTTCCCGCGAATGCCCGCATTACCGTGCTCGGCGGGCGTGGCGAGATATCCGTACGCGCCTCCGACGCCCCCGAAATCCGCGTCTCCGGGAAGAAAAACGTCCACGCCTGGAGTGAGGCGGACGCCCAGCGCCGCGGCGGTCCGGTTTCTGTTGAGATCGTAAAGAATGGCGATGGATACGAGATCCATCCCACCGGCGTCGGCGCGGGCGACAACCGAGTCAACATAGACATGGATATTCAAGTCCCAAAGAAAGCCTCGCTCACTGTACGAAACGAGCGTGGAGACATTACTGTCTCCGACATGGCCATGCCCGTCTCCGTCAGTAGCACAAGCGGCGACGTGGAAGTCCGCGACACGGCCAGCGACGTCACTATCGAAATGCATAAGGGCGACGTCAAAGTCTCCGACACAAAGGGCGACATCAAGATCTCCGGAAAGGGCGGGCAGGTTGACGTCGCGTCGGCTACTGGGAGCTTCACACTGGACGGCGAATTCTACGGCCCCATCCGCGCGGACAAAGTCGCCAAAGGCCTTCGCTTTATTTCGCAACGCACCGATCTCACGCTTACTTCCCTCACCGGCCACATGGAGGCCAGCTCCGGCAATCTTACAGATTGTCGATGCGCCGGGAGATATCGCGTTGCGTACCAACCGCTATTCCGTAACGATCGAGAATGCCACGGGCAAAGTGAAAGTCGATAACCGGGATGGCGATATTGAGCTGCGCTTCTCTTCCCCGCCCAAGGAAGACATCCAAGTAACGAACACGAACGCGACCATCTCCCTCACCCTTCCAGGCTCTGCGAGCTTCAACATCGTTTCGGATTGTCACTCCTGTGATATCGACTCGGAATTCTCAGCGGATACTTTGAAAAAGACCGCGGTGGAATCCGGCGACTCGCATCTCGAAGGGAAATACGGCAAGGACCGCGGGCCCAAAATCACGCTCAAGACCAGCTACGGCTCGATCTCCATCCACAAAACCAGCTAGCGATCGTTTATGTCGAGATTCGATACGCGAATGGCGAATTTGGTATTTCGGATTTCCTCGTTCCTTAACGCTCCGCGAGCCTGTTGAGCTCTTCAAAAAAGGTTGGGTAGGAGACGCCAGCGCAATCAGAATCGCGAATCACCGTTGCGCCTTCGGCGGCCAGCGCTGCCACGGCAAAAGCCATGGCAATCCGGTGGTCGCCGTGGGGCTCAATCTCCGCGCCATGTAGTTTCCCCGCGCGCCGGCCTTCCACTTTCAATCCGTCCGGACGCTCTTCCACTGTCGCGCCCATTCGCCGCAGATTTTCCGCCAGCGCGGCGATGCGGTCGCTCTCTTTCACGCGCAGTTCAACGGCATTGCGAATCTCGATGCCCTCTTCCGTGTACGGCCCGAGTGCCGCAAGCATGGGCAGTTCGTCGATGAGTAGCGGAATCAGCTCACCTTCGATCACGCCACCTTTAAGCGATGCGCCCTTCACGGCAAGGTCTCCTACGACCTCTCCGTGTGAGCTTCTCAACGAAAGCATCTGAATCGAAGCGCCCATTCCCGCGAAAAGATCCAGGATGGCCGTGCGCGTTGGATTCAGCCCTACATTGTGGATCGCGATGCTGGAATCTGGCAGCAGCGATGCCGCCGCAATAAAAAAAACAGCTGAGGAAAGATCCCCGGGCACATCCAGCGACTTCGCTAACAGGGTTCCCGATCCATTTCCTCCAATGACCCCGTGAATTTTTGTCGTTCGCCCGTGCCGTTCGATAGCTGCCCCGAATTCTTCGAGTGCCAGCTCGGTGTGATCGCGCGTGCGCGCGGGTTCTGTAACACTTGTTACGCCCTCCGCGAAAAGTCCGGCCAGCAGTACCGCCGACTTCACCTGCGCGCTGGCCATCGGCATTTGATAGTCGATCGCGTGCAGCCGCGCGCCTTTGATCTCCAGCGGCGCAAAGTTGTCGTCTCTTGCCCGGATTTCCGCACCCATCTCTCGCAGCGGGGCCATCACTCGCTTCATCGGCCGCTTTTGCAGAGAAGCGTCGCCAGTCAGCTTGGTCGTGAAACCTTGTCCCGCCAGAATCCCTGAGAGCAACCGCATCGTCGTCCCGGAATTCCCCGCATCCAGAGCGCGCCAACTGCTCTTCAGTCCTCGCATCCCGTGGCCCGTAATTCGCACCACGTCCTTATCGACTTTCACGTCTGCGTCAAGCGCTTTCATGCAGTCCAGCGTGCTATGGCAATCTGCTGCAGCCGCAAAATTCCGCAGCTCGCTCGTCCCTTCGGCCAAACCGGCGAGCATCGCGTAGCGATGGGAAATCGATTTGTCTCCCGGCGGCTGCACGCCGCCCGTCAACAATTTTGCCGGTTGCACAGTTTGCTTTTTCACGCGACGATTTTAGCACGCCCCACAGCTTGGCCTTGAAACGCCCTCCCGCTCACAGTTTGGCGTCCCGCTCCTCTCCGTTTTAATTCTTTACTTCGTTAGTTCATTACTTCTTTTTTTCAGTCTTCCTGTCCCACCGGCCAGTTTTTTTGCAGGAACCATGCAACGTCGCCGCTGAAATCTCCATCCATTCTAGTGCGTATTATGGATTGAGGAGAATTTGCATGTCAGCCCGTAGAACGTTGGTTCATCTCGCCGCGAAAACTATGATGGTTCTTGGCGCCATTTTTGTAGTGACGGTATTGCTGGTGGCCATGCCCGGCCACCACGCGCCCTCCGTTTATAACCAAGGCGGGCAGAGCCCCGCCGCACAGGAAGCCGCCACGCCTCAGTCGCCAGCCACTCAATCCAAAGCCATGCCGGGAATGGACATGGGTGAAGAGAAAGCCAGTGAGCGCGCGGCAGTTGCGGACATGACGCCCGGCCATCACGACGCGCACAGCCAGCACATGTTCATGACTTCGATGCGAGCGCAAACACCGGAAGATCTCGAGCGCGCCAACGAAATTGTCACTCAGCTTCGCGCGGGGATCGAAAAATACAAGGACTATCACGTAGCGCTTGATGACGGCTTCAAGATTTTTCTGCCGAACCTCCCGCAACCCGAATATCACTTCACCAGCTATCGCAACGGTTTTCTGGAGGCTTTCACTTTTGATCCCGCGCGCCCCACTTCCCTGCTCTACAAAAAAACCGCGGACGGCTACGAACTTGTCGGCGCCATGTACACCATGCCCAAGCGCGCCTCTGAAGACCAACTCAACGCTCGCGTCCCGCTAAGCGTGGCCATGTGGCACTTGCACACGAATCTCTGCATGCCGCCGCGCAATCAACTCCGCAACGCTGACTGGACCAAGTTCGGCCTGCACGGCTCCATCGCCACGGAGGATACCTGCTCCGACGCCGGCGGGCGCTTCCACCCGGTCATCTTCGGCTGGATGGTCCACGTCTACCCGTACGAACAGGGCCTCGACAACATCTTCGCCATGCACCATCACATGGACTAACCCGCGCTCTCTGACTCGCGCCCAGTTCCGAGACAAGAAAAAGAAAGAGGGCACGACGTGTCGTGCCCCTACGGACCGAGCGGGCATTGTGCCCGAGAGTCGGAGCCCCCACTCCCGGTTTTTCTGTAAGTGTTCATTCTAAAGGGTTTTAAGTCCTGTGTTTTGTAAGTGCGGATTCTAATGGATTTACAGGCGTGTTTTTCGTAAGTGCGGATTCTAAAAGAGTTAGTGAATGGTGACTCGTGACTAGTGACTGGTGGAAGAGCGGAAGCTAAGTCACATGAGAGGCCATGCTTCGCGGCTCGCGGCAGACGCCGAGTGAAGGGGGCGGGCGGAAGGTGAGAGCGCAACGAAAACATGGAGGATGGTAGCACGCTTAGTTACCATTTGTCAATAAAGATATTTGTTACTTACTGGTTCATTCGAACGGAGAGGGCGGATTCGAATGGGGTTGGGGCAAGTCGAGGGGAGCGAAGGAGTTGGGCGGGGAGTAATTAGTTTGATAGGGCTGTGGAAATGTTTGGAAAAATCCAAAGACCCAGGTTCAAGTTCGAACCTGGGGCACCCTCCGTGTTCTTTTGATTTGTGAGCGGGCGTGGGTTTCCTGGTTCGATCGACGAGGCTTGGTAGATTCAGTATCGGATCATCCGGGCCACGCGCCGTGGTGCCGCAGCCTTCGGCTTTGATCCTGCGGGTTTTGACTCTGCAGATCGGCACCCGCATTCTGCTTCTTTCTTCTCTCGCCTACTCCGCCGTCTTCAACTTCAGCTTGCTCTTGTTTTCTTCGAGAAACGCGCGCAATTCCGCCGAGACATCCAGCAGCCGGATCCACTGCTCGTAATAAAGCGTGACCGGAAAACGTCCCAGCCCATACACACTCACGCCGCCCTTCTCTCCCACTCGAAATTCCAGGCTGCCCTTTTTTCTCGAACCCGCCTGCTTTTCCAGTTCGGCGATCCTCGCCAGCAATTCTTCTTTGCTCGGTTCTGCCATGGCCTTGCCCCCCATCTCGAAAGCGAACTTTACTATGTGCTCGACTGCTCGCTGAATCCTACCAGTTTTCTTGCGCGCAAGTCTTTCCCTCGCTTCGCAAAATTATCCCCGGCCATTCAAACCGCGTCACGTTTCTCCTCTAGGCACCTCACCGTTGCCTGCCGCGTCCGCACGGTGTACGATACGCGGCTAGCGGGCTCTCTGGCCCAGCGCGAATGCCGGTCTTTCTGTCCCGAAGAGGTTTAGGCCCACGCACGAAACGGTTCATCAGGTTTGCTCACTAATTCCAGGGTGTGAGGAGCGTTGTCTTATGTCTCGACTGCTACGATTTGTCACTATTTCGTTCCTGGCGATTGCCCCATGCGCGGCTCAGCAACTAGCGCCACCGGCGGCGCAATCCGCCGCGCCGGCGCTGGCTCAGCCGGCGGGCCCAAAGAAGCGCGTGGCCGTGATGAATTTTGATTACGGCACGGTCAAGACCGTCGTCGCCTCCATCTTCGGCACGGACCAGGACGTGGGCAAAGGGATTACCGACCTTATGGTCCAGAAGCTCGTGCAAGACGGGAAATATTCCGTCATCGAACGCGCCGCGCTGGACAAGATTATTGCCGAGCAAAATTTCTCGAACAGCGACCGCGCCGATCCCACGAGCGCCGCAAAAATCGGCCGCATCCTTGGCGTGGATACGATCATTCTCGGCTCGATCACCAAGTTCGGGCGTGATGACAAGCAAATCGGAGGCGTGGGCGGCGGCCACAGCGGCTGGACCGGCGCCATCGCCGGCATGGGCAAAAAAGAATCCAAAGCCGTGGTTGCCATCACGGCTCGAATGGTCAACACCACGACGGGTGAGATTCTCGCTGCCGTTACGGGCAACGGCGAATCTTCGCGCTCCGGCCTGATGCTAGGTGGCGCTGGCAACAATGGCTACAGCGGAGGCGGCGGCGCCTTCAACATGAGCAGCAGCAACTTCGCGCAAACTATTCTTGGCGAAGCCGTCAATAAAGCCGTGAACGACGCCTCCACACAGCTCGACGACAAGGCCGGAACTTTGCCGACGTACAAAGCCACTTATTCCGGCGTGGTTGCAGACGTCAGCGGCAATACGCTGATCATCAATGTCGGCAACAAGGTTGGCGTCCGCGTCGGCGACGTTATGCAAATCAGCCGCCCGGTGCGCACCGTCAAGGACCCCACTACGGGGAAAGTTCTGAAAACCGTCACGAATCAGCTCGGCACGGCGACGGTGACGGACGTGGACGCGGATTCGGCGACAGTCACATATAGTGGCGCCACACCGCCCAAGGTCGGCGACGTCGCAGCCAGCACTCCGTAATTTACTCCAACGCCCCCACGGCGAATGCATGCATTGGATTGACATTTTCGGCGCTTGATTTCGAATAGGCGAGGGAGCCTCTTAAACTTCCTCGCCAATTGGTCTATTTGAAGGGAGCGACGCAATGAGCCAGGACTACACCGTCGGTCAGAAGCTCGGCGATTATGAAATTCTCGGCATACTCGGCGCCGGCGGCATGGGCAAAGTCTACAAGGTCCGTAATAACATCTCGGACCGCGTCGAGGCCATGAAAATTCTTCTCCCGGACCTCGCCGGTCAAAAGGACCTCGCCGATCGTTTCCTGCGCGAAATCAAAGTCCTTGCAAGCCTCACCCATCCGAACATCGCCGCTCTGCGTACCGCTCTGACACTCGACAACCAACTGGTCATGATCATGGAGTTCGTCGACGGGGTCACAATTTCTTCACGGCTGCAGCAGGGCGCTATTCCGCCCGGGCTAGCCGTCAAGTACATCGACCAGGTTCTCGACGCCCTCAGCTATGCCCACAAACAAAACATCATTCACCGCGACATCAAGCCGGCCAACATGATGCTCACCGCCGACGGCGCCGTGAAGCTCATGGATTTCGGCATCGCGCGCTCCTCCACGGACCGCAGCTTGACGATGACCGGCACGACTCTTGGGTCTCTCAATTACATGCCTCCGGAACAAGTGAAAGGCGACCCTGCCGACAATCGCTCTGATTTGTATTCCCTCGGCGTCTCCCTTTACGAGATGGTGACCGGCCAGCTGCCCTTCCAGGCCGAGAGCAACTACGCCATGATGGCCGCGCATCTCCAGGAAGTGCCGAGGCCTCCCATCGTTTTGCGGCCCGGGATTCCGCAGCCGCTCAATGAGATTATCCTCATGGCTCTGGCCAAGGATCCTGGCCAGCGCTTCCAATCTGCCGACGCATTCCGCGGCGCGTTGAAGAGTGTCCAAGCGCAAGGTGCGGGGACGCAGCCTGCAGTGGATCCACGAGCTTATGCTCCCTCGAGCGCAGCCAACGCCGGCGGCGCAACGGCGCTCTTTCAGGAGACACCTGCCTCCCAGTCACCGACCACTTTGGTCGATTCGCCCGCCTTCCAGCAAACACAAGCTGTCGCGGCTGGAGTTGCTGCTGTCGCGCCACCACCGCCTCCGCCTGCGGTAAGGAGCGGTGGTCATCGCGGCCTCTACATCGCTCTCGGCGCTTTTATTGTGGTGGTTGTTTTGTTCGCTGCCGGCCTTTACCTTCCAGGCCACCTAAAGACCCTCGCTGGTGCGGGCAAGAATACTTTGCCGCCGCAGCAATCGCAGCCTGCGGATTCCTCCGCGTCCACTCCCGCGTCTACGACACCATCGAGGCCGGGCGATTCTACGGCCGCAGCCACACCGGGCACACCCACACCGGCCACGCCCATTCCGCCCGATCCTTCGTCGGCGACGCCCGCGGGTGCGACAGGCGCGTCCGCCACAGCATCGGGGGCGCAGTCTTCCCAAGTTGGCCAATCGTCGCCGGACGCTGCTAGTGCAACTTCGGCTCCAGCCAGCGACGCGGCCTCTTCGACACCACCTGCTGCGGGCGCAAGCTCTGCGGGTCAACCTTCGAAGAAGCCTGCATCCAGCAAAGCCAAGAAGAATGCGCAGTCAGCTTCTCAGTCACAGGATGTTGTTCCACCGAGTTCGAGCGGCAGTGCTGCCCAAGCCTCCCAAGCGCAGGCCGAAGCAGCCGCGCAAGCCGAGGAAGTGGAACGAAAATATGACGAGGTCGATAGCCGCTCGACGGCCGTAAGCCAGTCTCTGGACAATTTGAAGCGTCAACAGGCAGCGGCGGGTTACGGACTTCGCAGTGACATCGTTTCAGCCGAGCAGCGCATGAAGGCAGACCTCAACAAAGCGCAATACTATGTGCAAAAGCAGGACTCGAAGAATGCCAAGAAGTATCTGGACATGGCGGACGCTGAACTCCAAACAATCGAGAAATTCCTTGGCCACTAGAGGATGAACCGAGGCCTGGCCCCGCGGGGAATCTCAACTTAGGAGTTAAGAATATGGCGCGGCGCACCTTCTTGGCGCAGTTAGCGGGCTTGCCCTTTCTTGCGTTGGGCGAGAAAGCCCAGGACACAAAAAACCGCTGAAGATCATGATGAAGAGCGCGTGGGGCTCCGATGACCCGACGCGGGCCGCATTTCCTTTCGCGCATGGACTCGCGCTCGCGGAAGCTGGCCACGACGTACAGATCTTCCTCCTCGCCGAAGCCACTTCCCTGTTGCGAAAGTCCATGGTGAGCTCGATCATGCCGGTCGGCTGGCCGCCTCTGAGCGAAACACTCGAAAAGGTTGTGGCAAAACATATTCCGATTTTTTCTTGAGGAGCCTGCTCCCGGGCCCGTGGGGTCACGGAGGCAGACTTGAATCAGTGGGGAGCAAAATTCGGCACTCCGGCGATCTTTGTGTCGCTCGTCGAGTGGGCAGACCGGATTATTGTGGAGTGAAAATCGGGATCGCCCTTCGGTCCTTGAGGCTAGTGTTTAGCTGAACTACAACAATCGGACGCCATTCGAATATTTTCCCCTTGCTTACCGAGGGGAGTTTGTGTATTTTGCTCTCGGTAACCGAGGTGAACGCGTGAGCAAGCCTTCCGATTTGGTTCAGGGCACTCTGGATCTGCTGCTGCTGAAGATTCTGGCGCTGGAGCCGATGAACGGCTACGCCATCAGCCTGCGGCTGAAACAGGTTTCCGGCGACGTGCTTCAAGTCAGCGACGGCTCGCTGTATCCCGCCCTGCACAAGCTCGAGCAGGAGGGCTGGATCACCGCAGAATGGAAACCGACTGAAAATAATCGCCGCGCCAAGTTCTACTCGCTCACGCGGCTGGGCAAAAAGCATCTCGAAAAGGAATCCGCTAACTGGAGCCGCCTCTCCGCCGCCATTTCCAATATCGTGAAACTCAAAGAGGCTTAATCGCGCTGCGCCCTTGCAAGGAGATATCATGCGCCCCAAACATTGGCTTTACACCTTGCCGCTTCGAGTTCGCTCGTTGTTCCGCCGCGAGCAAGTCGAGCAGGACTTGAGCGAAGAACTGCAATACCACCTCGAGCAGAAGACGCAGGAATACGTTTCCGCCGGCCTAACGCTGGAAGAAGCTCGACGCAGAGCGCGACGCGAATTCGGCGGCCTGGAGCTCTCCAAAGAAAATTGCCGGGACGCCCGCCGTGTGAACTATATCCAGGACCTGCTGCAAGACCTGGGTTTTGGCTTTCGCATGCTTCGGAATAGTCCGGCATTCGCCATCGTCGCCATCCTCACGCTGGCTCTCGGCATTGGCGCCAATACAGCCATCTTCAGCGTGATTCACGGTGTCTTGCTTCGGCCGTTGCCCTTTCCCGGGCAGGATCAATTGACGATGCTTTGGGAGAAGGACAGGGATGGCACGCGCTCGAACACTTCCTGGGCGACATTCATGGACTGGAATAGATTGAATCATTCGTTCACCGGGATAGCCGCTGTCAGTTTTTGGTCGCCAACCATTATCGGCACGCGCGATGCCGAGACTCTGAACGGTTTCCGCGCTTCGTCCACACTCTTCGATCTAATGGGAGTGAAACTAGCGCAAGGCCGCAATTTTTTGCCCTCCGAGGACGTGCGCGGAAACAATTTCGTCGTTATCTTGAGCTACGGTTTCTGGCAGCGAAGGTTTGGCGCCGATCCCGGGATAGTTGGCAAATCCGTGCAGTTGGGAAGCCGTGCCTACACGGTCGTCGGTGTGCTTCCCGCCGATTTCCCCTCCGTACTTTCGTTTGATCCGCGGAAGCCCGCGGACATCTATACTCCACTAGCCTACGACGCGACTCTTCCCTACGCTTGCCGCGATTGCCGCCACCTTCGTGCGTTCGCGCGCCTGAAGGACGGCGTGTCTATGGGTCAAGCCGAAGCAGAAATGGATCAAATCTCCGCGAATCTGTTCCGCGAGTACCCGACGGAATATTCCGCCTCGGGAGTGATTCTGACCCCGCTGAAAGACTATCTCGTTGGAGACGTCAAAACCGCTCTCTGGGCCTTGCTTGGCTCCGTCGGATTCGTGCTCTTGATCGCTTGCGTAAATGTTGCAAATCTTCTCTTGGCGTGGGCCGCGCGGAGGCGGCGCGAAGTCGCCCTTCGCGCGGCTCTCGGCGCAAGGCGGGCTCGCATGGTCCGGCAATTTGTTACCGAGAGCTTGCTGCTGGCCTTCCTCGGCGGCAGCTTTGGACTCTTCCTGGCGTGGGGAGGCGTTGCATTACTTCAGAATGTTCGCCTCGCAAATTTGCCCCGTCTTCAAAACGTGCGCATCGACGCTGGGACTTTTGCCTTCACATTCGGAATTTGCTTGCTCACCGGGCTCGCGTTCGGCCTTCTGCCCGCTTTCCGTGCCTCCAAACTCGATCTCAACGAAGCGCTGAAGGAATCCGGCAAAAGCACCGTTGGAAAGGAACGGCACCGCCTTCGAAGTGCGCTGGTTTTTGCCGATGTAGCCTTGGCGCTGCTACTGCTCACAGGCGCCGGCCTGATGATGAAAAGTTTCGTTCGTCTACTTAATGTAAAGCCCGGGTTCGATCCCTCCCACGCGTTGACACTCACTCTGTCGTTGTGGGGACCCAAATCGGCTGACGCGCCTGCCGTCGCGTTTTTCGACCAGGTGCTTCAACGCGTTAAGGCTCTGCCAGGAGTCAAGTCTGCCGGAATCGTCAGCCAGCTCCCCCTAGGCGGAAATTTGGATATGTACGGCGTCCACGTCGAAGGTAAATCGCTTCCAAATCCCGAAGAAGATCCCAGCGCCGACCGCTACTCCATCAGCCCTGATTACTTGCGCGCCATGCGCATTCCAGTTCTGCAGGGCCGTGGGTTCGACGAGCGCGACGTCGCCGCGTCACCCTGGGTTGTGCTTGTAAACGAATCCATGGCTCGCCGGTTCTGGCCCGGCGAAGATCCCATCGGCAAGCGCCTCAGAATGGGCGATACGAAGGGTCCATGGAGAACGGTCGTGGGTGTCGTGGGCGATGTCCTTCACCGGGGACTCGATGCCCCGCACACCATGCAAGTCTACTTGCCCAACACGCAGTTCACGGATTCCCTCGTAATTTTGACTGTGCGTACGGCGGATGACCCTGCCGCACTTGCCGCCGCAGTGCGCTCGGAGATCGCCGATCTTGACCCGCAAGTTCCCGTTTCGGCCGTCGCGACCATGGACGAGGTGGTGTCTGCTTCCGTTGAGAATCAACGTTTTGGCGCTCTGCTGTTTCTGCTTTTCGGAGCGATCGCACTGCTTCTCACCGCAGTCGGCATTTATGGTGTGATCTCTTACGGTGTAGCGCAACGCACGCACGAAATTGGTATTCGCCTTGCACTGGGCGCTGCGAAGGGCGAAGTCCTCAGCCTCATCATCGGCGAAGCTATGAGGCCCGCCCTGCTGGGAGCGGCTGTCGGATTATGCGCGGCTTTCGGTTTGACGCGCTTATTAGCGCGCCTGCTTTACGGCGTGAAGCCCACGGACCCGTCAGTTTTCGCCGCTGTCCTTTTCTTGTTGGTCAGCGTCGCCTTGCTCGCGTCCTATATTCCCGCCCGCCGTGCCACGCGCGTCGATCCCATGGTGGCACTGAGGTACGAGTGAATGAATGAGTGCGTCGCCTCGGCTACTGCCCTTTTGCCATTAGGCTCTTCCAGCGCTCCCACGAGTCCGTTCGCGCCTTCTTGTTCGCGTCGTTTGCATCCGGCGCTTCGCCCGCGCGCATGAACCCGTGCCCAGCGCCATCGTAAGTAACCGGCTCAAACGTTTTACCTGCAGCCTTCATGTTGGCGATCGCGTCCGGAATCATTGCGCCGATGCGTGCGTCGTTGCCGGCGAAGAATCCATACACGGGCGCCTTGATGCGCGCCATTGCGTCCTTCTCCGGCGGCGGCCCATAAAAAACAAACGCAGCCGCCACGTCGCCCCGATTCGTGGCAAATCGGAATGTTTGGCCGCCTCCCCAGCAGAAACCGGCGACAAACAGCTTGCCGTTTGACGCCGGCAGTTTCATCCCGTAATCCGCCACCGCGTTCAGGTCCGCGGTCACTTGATCCGGATTGAGCTTGCCCACCGCTTCGTTGGTCTTACCTTGTTCGAATGACGAGCTTCGGCCACCATTGGGCCCCATTCCGGAGAGAAGGTCGGGCGCAACTGCGATATACCCCGCCTCCGCCACCTGATCCGCCAAGTCCTGCACCCAATCCGACATCCCGAAAATTTCGTGAATGATCACGACGACTGGACGCTTGTCTTTCGACTCTGGATACACGACGAAAGTCTCCACCGCCCGTCCGTCGTGCTTCACGGTCACCCATTCCTGGTGCCGCGAAGACTTTGCCAGTTTTTCCTTCGCCCAGTCCTGCGCGGCAGCTGTCTGTCCCAATGCCAAGATCAGCAAAATCGGAAATATTCTTTTCATTTTTCCTCCTCAGGCCTCAGCCGGGGCCCCGGCGGTTATTCTGGATTCTCTCTCCTTCTTCGAAGCGCCCGCATCATATCCGCTCTTCCGCCTCCACAGCAATCCCCACCATCGTCCTGAATCTTTGGGCATGGCGTCAGCCGGCTCGCATTCCGAGTAGGCACGGTGATTCTCGAGCTCCGCTGATTTTCAGATTTCTGTTGCGTACGCATTCCGTTTCCAAGACACTCTGTCCTTTGTTCCTTGTCATTCGGAGGCGACATGACCCGGCTTCGCTCGCTCTTCCTTCTTCTCGCTCTTTGCACTCTTGTTCCTGCGCTCGCACTACCGCCGCAGACTCCAGCTCCTTCAAAAACGGCTGCGCCTTCCGCGGCCACCGAAACAAAGCCCTCCGCTGCAACTCCGGCGCCCGCCGCGCACCGTCTCGAAAAAGCTGACCTCGAAGCATTCTTCGACGGTCTTGTCCCGCTCCAGATGGAGCGCAGTGACGTCGCCGGCGCCACTGTGCTGGTCATGAAAGACGGCCAGGAACTTCTGAAAAAAGGCTACGGCTACTCAGACATTACAAAAAAGACGCACGTCGATCCGGACACCACCATGTTCCGCCTGGCCTCCATCTCCAAGCTTTTCACCTGGGTTTCCGTCATGCAACTATCCGAACAAGGCAAGCTGGACATCGACGCCGACGTGAACAAGTATCTCGATTTCCAAATCGCCCCGGCCTTTGGCAAGCCCATCACTCTGCGCAACCTGATGACCCACACCGGTGGCTTCGAAGAAGTCGTTCACAACATTCTTGTTGTCGATCCTAAAATAGCTTCTTCTCTCCGCGACTTCCTGATCGCCTATCAACCTCACAGGATGTATCCGCCGGGCGAAATACCGGCCTATTCGAATTACGGCGTCGGGCTTGCGGGATACATCGTTCAACGCGTCAGCGCCGAACCCTTCGAACAGTACGTCTCGGAGCACATCTTCCAGCCGCTCGGCATGAAGCATTCCAGCTTCAATGAACCTCTGCCCGCCGATCTCGTTTCCAACGCCTCGGATGGCTACCGGGCCAGTACCGAAAAACCTGCCATTGGCTTCGAAATTTTCCAGCCCGCTCCCGCCGGCGGCATCTCTTCAGCTGCAGGTGACATGGAACGGTTCGCTTTGGCTTTATTAAACGGCGGCGAGCTGGACGGTCACCGCATTCTTAAGACCGAAACGCGCGACGCTATGTGGACTCCCCAATTCCAGGCATCGAACCAACTTCCCCCGGCGGGCATGGGCTTCTATCAAACCTGGCGCAACAATCTTCATTTCATCGGTCACGACGGAGACTTGGTCGCGTTCCACAGTATGTTTCTCCTCGAGCCTGCGCAGAAACTTGTCATTTTCGTTTCTTATAATTCCGCAGGCTCGGCTGGCCGCAATCGCGCTGAGCTCCTGGACGGCTTCGCGGATCGCTACTTCCCCTCTTCCGCTCAAACGGCGTTTCAATCCATCCCCGTCGAGCAACTCAAGGATATTGCCGGCACTTACCAATCGACACGCCGCGCCGACAGCACCAAGTTAGCTATTTCTAATCCTCCCGGGCAGGCCGTGGCAAAGGTCGACAAAGACGGCATCCTGACCATCGACACCTCCAAAGACTTACGTGGCCACACACGCAAATGGAAGCCCATCGGCAAGGATCTATGGCAGGTGGAGGACGATCAACCTCGCCTGTTCGCCATTCGAGACTCTTCAGGAAAAATCGTCCGCCTCGCCGTCAACTTTCCGGGCGTCCAGCTCCAGCGCGTTCCCTGGTATGAGCACAAATCCTTTGTGGGCGTTTCTCTCGCCGTCAGCGTGCTGATCCTGCTCCCGGTTGTCCTTGCCAGCTTGGTTCGCTTGGGCAGGAAGTTGTTCTTTCGAGATCGCCCGCCATTCAAAGTACAGCCCGGCACGCTTTGGATCTCCATCGGTCCGCGGCTCGCCGCGTTTAGCTGGATTATCGTTGGAATTTGGCTCGCAGCTTTAGGCGCAAACCTGCAAAACGCGGATTTGCCCGCGTTCCCAACCATCGAACGCTACTTTCGGCTGACCAACTGGTTCGCTGTCCTGGCCGCTTTCTTCAGCATCTTCGCGTTCATCGCCGGACTCCGCATTTGGCGCCGCGCAGAAGTCCGCACCATCTCGCGCATTAAATTCTCGCTGGTAGCCGCGGCCTGCGTCTTTCTAACGTGGTACTCGATTCACTGGAACTTGATCGGCCCCGTTCACCGCTTCTGACAGACTGGAATGGCCGTCCGCAAAGAGCGCTTGACAGCAGCACCTTCCGCTTGTAGATAGGTAGGGTGTCTACCGTAGACAATCCACTGCAGCGCCTCGAGTTCCTGCAAGGCACGCTCGAAGTGCTGATTCTTCGTAGTTTACAAGCCGCTCCCAACCATGCCTATGGCATATCGCAATACCTCGGACGCCAGTCTGAGGACGAATTTCTTGTCGACAACGGTTCGCTCTACCCGGCGCTGCAACGCCTTCTTCAGCGGCGTTGGATTGCTTCGCAGTGGAAAAAAACACCGAACGGCAGGCGCGCGAAATACTACCGCCTCACGCCTCTCGGCCGTACCCAGTTGGTCGCGGCAAAATCGAAATGGATGCGTTTCGTCGAAGCCATGGCACGCGTGCTGGCTCCGCAGAGGTGAAAACCATGCGTGAATGGTGGTCAAAAGTTTGCAGGGCTTTGCATCTTCGCCGCGGGCTGGAAGGTGATCTTTCCGATGAGATGCAAGCGCATCTCGACCTGATGACTGCGGAAAACGCCGAACGCGGCATGGCTCCCGACGAAGCGCGAGCAGCGGCTCGCCGTGCCTTTGGCAATCTGACCAGGACACGAGAAAACGCGCGTGAGGCCTGGCAATTTCCGAGATTCGAAACCATTCTCCAAGATATTCGGTACGGGCTGCGCGGCATCCGCAAATCACCTAGCTTTTCGGCGGTCGTCATCCTGACACTTGCACTCGGCATCGGCGCGAACACAGCCATATTCAGCGTGGTCTATTCGGTGCTATTGCGGCCGCTGCCGTATCCACATGGAGAGCGGCTAGTCTGGCTCGGCGAATCAACCGCCAAGGCCGCCGGCATCAGTATCACCTGGCTTAATTTTGAGCACTGGCGCCATGACAACGATTCTTTCGAAAACATGGCGGCGTTCGCAGGCGAGGACTTGACTCTGACTGGCAGGGGCGACGCTGTACTCACGCATGAGTGGCTTGTGACGAGCGGTTTTTTTCAGCTCACTGGCGCGAGACCGGCTCTGGGCCGCCTTTTTACTGACCATGACGATACACCCGGCGCTGCGCCGACGGTGGTCGCGACAGCCGATTGCTGGCAACGCAAGCTCGGCGGTGATTCGAATATTGTCGGTGAATCCGTGGTTTTGGACGGCACGTCGTTTCAAATCATCGGCGTTCTGAATCCCGGATTTCAATTTCAGACGAGGTCCGTGGACTTTTACCTGCCTATTGGCCGCAACGCCAACGCCCATCTCAAACGCAGCGATCATGGAAATATGCGCGGCGTGGGACTTCTCAAACCCGGAGCAACGCTGACGCAAGCGCGCACCAATCTCGACGCCATCATGCAGCGCCTCGCCCTCAGCGACCCTGGCCCTGAGGATGATCATCGCGCCTACGCCGCCTACTTCACTGACGTAATGGCCGGCGACGTTCGCACGACGTTGCTCGTTCTTATGAGTGCAGTAGGTCTCGTGCTGATCATTGCGTGTGCCAATGTCGCAAGTCTTCTGCTCGTTCGCAGCACGGCGCGCGCTCGAGAGATCGCGATTCGCGTGGCGATTGGCGCTGGGCGTGCGCGGCTTGTCCGCCAACTGCTCACCGAAAATATCGTCATCGCGGCCATCGGTGGCGCATTGGGAGTGATTCTGGCAGGTTGGTGTTTGCGCACGCTGATATTGATTGGCCCTCGCGATATTCCGCGCCTCTCCGAAGCCACGCTTGATTTTCCCGTATTGCTTTTTGCGGCGGTGATTTCGGTCGCGGTCGGATTGCTGGCAGGACTTGCCCCTGTTTTGAATGCCGGAAAAGTTGACCTGACTACCGCGCTGAAAGAAGGTTCACCGACCGCCGGCAGCGGGGAGGCGCGGTCAAGCATTTCGCAGTACTCTCGTTGTCGCGGAAATCGCCATCACGCTGATGCTGGCGTTTGCTTCGGGGCTTCTCGTTCGCAGCTTGATCGCTGCGCAACATGCCGATCCTGGCTTTGACCCTCAAAATCTGCTGGCGATCGAACTCCAGTTGCCGGAATCGCGCTATGGAAGCGGCGACAGTGTTCGCGAATATTACGGGCAGCTTTCGCAGAACCTGCGTGCTGAGCCGGGCATTCAGGATGTCGGCCTCGTGAATTGTCCTCCTGGCGGAGGCGATTGCGGTGACTATTGGTATTCGATCCTCGAAAAACCGACCCCGAGGCGCGACGATGTCCCTCTCTCGCTATTCGACGTCGCGGATGCCAGCTATTTTCGCGCCGCACGCATGCGCCTCCTCGCGGGACGCAACTTCAACGAGTCGGACCGCGCCGGCGGCTCGCGGGTCACAATCATCAACGAACGGCTCGCACGTCAAGAGTGGCCGGATCCGCAACTGGCGCTAGGGCAGCATCTCAAAGTTGGCGGCCCGTACATGGAAGGACCAACACTTGAAATTATCGGAGTGCTAGCAAACGTCAGCCAGGAGGGCCTCGACGCAGAACGATCGCCGACGTTTTACTATGCATTTTCGCAGAAGCCCGACTCGGCAATGGTGGTGACGATTCGCACCAATGGCGACCCGTCACAATGGATGAATGCGGCCCGCCGGCAGGTTTCGGCTCTCGACCGAAATGTTCCCATTCAATCGCTCCGAACTGCCGAAGATTGGCTGGGAGCAACGCTACAACGGCGGCGTTTCGCCACACTGTTGCTTGGACTTTTCGGAGGGCTCGCGATGCTTCTCGCAGCGGTGGGTATTTACGGCGTACTGAATTATTGGGTTAACGCTCGGCAGCGAGAAATTGCTATTCGGCTGGCTGTGGGCGCGCAGCGTTCGACGATTATGCGCTGGGCCGGATTGCACGCCACTCGCCTTGCGGTGATTGGAATTGTTCTCGGCGCGATTGGCGCTTGGAGCGCCGCCCGATGGCTCGAGAGCTTGGTTTTTGGAGTATCGGCGCGCAACCCGCTGATGATGCTGCTCGCTGGAGCAGCGGTGATCGTCATTGCTGGTCTAGCGGCCAGCCTGCCGATTTGGCGCGCTACACACACAGACGCAGTTCGCAACCTTCACGAAGCCTGAGGGGCTTGCTCACGAGCACAACCTTGCGGGCGAGCGATAACCCTTACAGTTCCCAACCCTTCCGCCGCTCCGGTTTCACAAATTTCTGTGCGGCGTCGGAACTCGTTTTCATCGCGGCGCGATCCCAATGCAGCCGCTCAGCCGTCATGCTCGCGACATTGCCGAGTAGCAGGGTTTCCGTGACCATGCCGGTAAACTCAAAATTCGCACCAGGTTTTGTTTTGTCGCCTTTACACGCGTTCAGCCATTCGCGTTCATTTCCCGGCGAGCGCGGCAAAGTTTTCGGCGGCTGCTGGTAGCTGTCCATCTTGCTCTGCGGAATGAGCTTGGGATTCGATCCGTTAAAGCCGCACAAAATCTTCCCGCGGTCGCCGACAAAGAGCAGCCCTTCGCCCTCTTCGTCTTCATGCGTCAGCGTTCGTCCCTCTTCGAGCTCGTCCGGCCGTGCTGGCTTCAGCCCTCCGTCGTACCAGATAAACTTCACCGGCGGCATATTCCCTCGCGCTCCAAAGTTGTAGCGGATGATGGATGCCAACGGATAGGTCTCGTCATAGCGGTCGCTCGAGCTGGCCTCGACGCTTTCCGGAGCTTCCAGCTTCAGCACGCGGAAAATTGTGTCGTAGCTATACGAACCCATGTCGCCCAGCGCCCCACACCCAAAGTCGCTCCATCCGCGCCATACGAATGGAAGATATGCCTGATTAAAACTGCGCTCCGGTGCAGGACCGAGCCACAGATCCCAATCTAATCCATCGGGAACCGGCTGTGTCTCCTTTGGCCGCTCAATTCCTTGCGGCCAAAACGGTCTATTAGACCAGTTGTGAACTTCACGCACGGGCCCAATCGCCCCATCCCAGATCCATTCGCACAGAAGGCGGGTGGCTTCGGAGGCTTGATTCCCGACGGCGATCTGCGTCGCGACGCCTGTTTCGCGCGCGACTTCCGCCATTCTGCGAGCTTCATAAATCGTGTGCGTAAGCGGCTTCTGGCAAAAAACATGTTTGCCCTTCTTCATCGCCGCGATGGACACGGCCGCGTGCAAATTGTCCGTAGTGCAGACAACAACTGCATCCAGCCCCTTCTGCTTCTCCAGCAACTCGCGAAAGTCGCTGTACGCAGCGCAGCCTTTGTAGTTACCGGAACGCGTCTGCGTCGCGTAGAGTCCATCCACAATTTTCTGGCAAGGCTCGCGGCCCGCTACGCCACTGGTCACACGCAACGTGTGCGACAGCTGTATCGGTTCGTCGGGGCTCAGCCAATCCCAACCGCTGTCCACACCAAGCAACTTCTGGACGGATTTGCAGAACTCGTGCGTGTCCCATTGCGGATAATTTGCGCCACTCTTGTTCACATCGCATACCGCCACACCCTGGACGTCCGCTTCCTTCAAAAAGTGCAGCATCACGCGCAGTCCCTGCGCGCCCACGCCAACAAACGCAATGTTCACCTTGTCGCTGGGCGGAACAAATCCCACTCCGCCCAGGACGTGCCGCGGCACAATGGAAAATCCCACGGCTGCTGAAGCGGTCTTTCCCAAAAAGTCCCGCCGTGTAACTCCGCCCTTCCATGAGTCATTCAATCGTTTCAAATCTCCCATTCTCCACCTCGCCGCCGCAATTCTACTGCTACTTCAGCAGCACGTCGATGATTCCTTGCGCGCCGCCACGGGAGTCCCAGCCTGAGTCCTCAGTGCCTCGCGTCTCGTATTTGCGGATTGGCTTCCAGGTATCTGGCCGGCTGTAAACTAGCCAGCCAGCGCCTGATTTTGGTCACTTAAGCTCGGCCAAGGGTGGTCACCACGGAGCGACTTAAGATGTAATCGTATATCTGTGTACTAAATTGAATATCGCAAGATTGCAACCCGACCGCGGATAGTTCTAGGACGCCTAGCCTCTTCTTCCTACGAGCTACGCTCCGCCGGTTTGATTGCTTCCCCGTACCTCGCCGCGTATGATTAGCGATTCATGTTCCCGGATTGGCCTCATCTGTCCATGACTCGCATGATCTCCCGTTCACTCGTCCTCGCGGCCCTGACGTTTGCCCCCGCAACTGCCATCGCACCCTCATTCTTCGCAGCCCGCGCCCAAGCTCCGGCCTCCACCGAAATCCTTCCTCTCAACGAAGTTCACCCCGGCATGCAAGGATATGCCTACACCATTTTCGCCGGCGACAAGGTTGAAAAATTCGACCTGGAAGTCATCGGCGTGATGCCCAATTTCCTCGGCCCCAAGCAAGCCATTATTCTCGTCCAACTCAAAGGCCCCAAAGTTGAGCACACCGGCGTGGTCGCCGGCATGAGCGGCAGCCCAGTCTATTTTGAAGGCAAGCTCGCCGGCGCTCTCTCCCTCAAGTTGGGTGTCTTCACCAAAGAACCCATCGGCGGCGTCACTCCTATCGAGGACATCATTCATCCTCAACCTCCGGCATCCTCGCAGAGCATCCCTTCTGACGCCCCCGCCCCGCAACTCCCTCTCCCCCAGGACGCGGCTTCCCGCGCCAGCCTCCCGACAGGATCCGCCCTCGAGCCTATCGAAACCCCTCTCGTCTTCTCCGGCTATCAGCCCGAAGCCCTCCGCCAATTCGCTGGTCAGCTCCAGTCTTACGGATTCATCGCCGCGCAAGGCGGCACCGCCGCTCCGAAGCCCGACGACTCCCATCTGGTTCCGGGCGACATGGCGGGCATGGTTCTGGTGCAAGGCGACACCTCCATCAGCTCCGCCTGCACTGTCACGGCGATTCGCGCTAACCAGGTTTTCCTCTGCGGCCATCCCTTCCTCAGCCTGGGTGACGTCCAATTCCCCATGGCCCGCACCGAAGTCGTCACAACTCTCTCCTCCGAACTCGCTTCCACCAAGATCATCAACGTTGGCGGCCCCATCGGCACCATCACCGGCGACCATCTCACGGCCGTGACTGGTAAGCTTGGCGCTCCGCCTCCAATGATCCCCATCGATCTCACTCTCGCTGTCGGCGGCTCCGTAAAGAAATTGCACTTCGAGATGGTCAATCATCCCAAACTCACACCGCTCCTCGTCGGCCTCACCGTTTTCAATGGCCTGACTCAAAACTCTCTTTACGGCGAGGGAACCACGCTCCATCTTTCTGGCGACGTGCTCGTGCATGGCCACGCCCCTGTTCAAATCGAGAACACGTTCGCCCCCGGCGATGCCTTCACGCCGGACGGCTTGCCCATCGCGCTCAACATTCAAAGCGTATTTTCACGGCTATTCACAAACACGCGCGAAATTCCTGTCTTCGATCACATCGCCCTCCGGGTCGAGAGCGTGCCCGGCCGCCAGTCCTTCAGCATCGAAAGCGCCTGGCTAGAAAAAGGAGAAGCCGCGCCCGGCGAAACTTTGCGCGTGCGCGTTTTGCTTCGCCCCTATCGTGGCCCCGCTCACGTGGAAGAAACCACCGTCCGCGTACCCGATCAAGCTTCCCGTGGCACCACGCTCCGCGTTCTCGTCACTGACGGCGATATGCTCAACCGCGCCTCCCGCGGCTTTTCATTTGCCGGCGCCGGCGGCAGCAACTCCGGCCTCGATCAACTTATCGCCCTTCTCAATCGCGAGCGCCGCAACGACCGCCTCTACGTTGGCCTCTTCGCCCCTACGCCCACCATCCTCTGGGACGACAAAGAACTCCCGAATATCCCGCTCTCTCAAATCAACGTCATTGATGGCCGCCCCACTCCCGGCACGGTTCAAATCCTGCGCGAATCCCTCGCCAGCGAATCATCCATCCCGCTCGGCGGCCCCGTCACGGGGGTTATCTCACTCAATCTTCAAATCCGGTGACCATGCAAATGCTCAGTCTCAATTCCAGGAAACTCTTAACGCTCAAGAGACCCTCATCCAGCGTGTTTGCAAGGATCTCCTCTCTGTCGTTAATTCTTTACTTCTTTGCGTCATTTTTCTCCCCTCTCCATGCCGAACACACTCGCCGCTGGCTCCAAACCACCTACGAAGAATTTCTCAAAGGCACCGCACACGGCGTTGCCGTCCGCAGCGACGGCCGCCTTGAACTCGCGCCCAAATTTACTCTCCTCGCCGACGCCGACGCCTCCTATCTCTGGTCGCTCCGCATCGACCCCAAAGGTGCTCTCTACGCCGCCGGTGGCTCTCCCGCAAAGGTTTTTCGCTTCGATGACGGCGGCAAACCATCCACGGTTTTTGAATCAATCGATCTTGTCGCCCAATCGATCGCTTTCGACGCCAAGGGCGTCCTTTACGTCGCCACGTCCCCCGACGGCAAGGTCTATCGCGTCTCTTCGACCGGCGAAAAAACCGTCTTCTTTGATCCCAAAACGAAGTACATCTGGGACATTGCATTCGGTCCAGACGGCGTTCTTTATGTCGCCACCGGAGACAAAGGCCAGGTCGTAGCCGTCTCACCCGACGGCAAGGGCGAACTCTTCTACTCGAGCGACGAAGCCCATATCCGCGTTCTCGCCTTCGACACAAACAAGAACCTTATTGCGGGCACCGAGCCAAACGGCCGCGTCCTGCGCATCACTCGTCCCGAAGCCAAATCCCCGCGCAAAGACAAAAACTCCCCCGCATCGGCCGCCGAAGGCTTTGTCCTCTACGAAACTTCCAAGCGTGAAGTCACCTCACTCGCGGTCGCTCCTGATGGCTCGATCTACGTTTCGGCCATCGGCGAAAAACAGCGCACCACAGCCCCCACTCCCACCACCATTGTTACTTCGCCTCAAGGAACCACGACCATCACTACTGGCGGCATAACCGGCACAGCTACCGGTCAGGTCCAGCAGCAAACCCCTTTCCTCGCGTTCCCTCCCGCCCTATCCAGCGGCATCTACCGCATTTCTCCCGATGGCGCACCCGATGAACTTTGGACTTCCCGCGACGACGTCGTCTATTCACTGGGCCTGGCCTCCGACGGCCGCGTCCTAGCAGGAACTGGCAACAACGGGGCTCTTCTCGCCATCGATGGTCACGGCGTTTTCGCGCAGCTCGCTAAAGCCGGCTCCGCACAAATCACCGGCATTGCGCACAATGCCGCCGGCAAAGTTTTTTTGTGCACAGCGAATCCCGGAAAAGTTTTCTCCGTCGGCCCCGAGTACGAACCCGAAGGCACCTACGAGTCACGCTCCTTTGACGCGCAACTCTTCTCGCAATGGGGAAGCCTCGGATGGTGGGGTCCGCCGCCTGCCACCGCGGCACCTGCGCAATCCGCAAAAGCTTCCGGTGAACCGCGCCTCGAATTTTTTGTGCGCTCCGGCAACACCGAAGATCCAGGCAAAGAATGGTCCCGCTGGTTCGGTCCTTATTCGAAACCAGGCAGCGCCGTCGAAGCTCCGAGCGCGAGATTCTTCCAGTGGAAAGCCGTCATCCACGATGGCCGCCCCGGCGATGGGATTAACTGGGTCAGCCTCGCCTACCTGCCGCGAAACGTCGCTCCGGTCATTGACGCCATCGTCTTGCAAGAGCCAGGCGTCCGGGCACAAAGCACCACGATCGTCTCTTCCGGTCAATCTCCGAGCGTGACCCTCAAGATGCCGCCGACGCCAAACACTCCGGGTCTTTTCATCGCCCAAACCACCACGGCGCCAAAGTTCGAACAGCCTCCGCAAGGCTTCCGCGAAAAAGGCTATCAATCTGTTTTGTGGAGCGCCCACGACGATAACGACGACGACCTGCGATATGCCGTCTACTATCGCGGCGAAAACGAACACGATTGGAAACTGCTGAAGGACAAAGTCGACCAGAAATATTATTCCTGGGACACCACCACGCTTCCCGATGGCGCTTACTATCTCAAAATCGTCGCCACCGATGCCCTTTCGAATCCCCCCGCCATCGCCCTGAAAACCGAGCGCGAAAGCGAGCGCCTTGAAGTCGACAACACTCCGCCGGTCATCGAAGGATTGAAGGCTAGCTGGGGACGCTTTGAAAGCGGTCCAACGCGAGCCGATACATTCATGATCGAATTCGTGGCCAAGGATGCCACCAGCAGCATCGACCGTGCCCAGTACAGCATTGACGGCGGCGAGTGGGTTTTCGCCTCTCCGACGAATAGCGTCAGCGACTCTCCCGAGGAACACTACGAAATCACGCTGCACAATTTGCCGCTTGCTTCTGGCGAACACACCATCGCCGTCCGTGCCTACGACCGGTTCGAAAACGTCGGCAGCGCTAAAACCACCACGAACGTCCCGACGACCAAACCCTGAGCTGCTTATCTACGACAGCGTCCTAGTATGGAGTTGATGGAATTCTGGAAGCTCCACTAGACTCGCAGGCGGTTTGGAATTCCGATCCCTTCTATGGAGGGGCGCATGATTTCAGGCGCTCACGTAATCGTCTACACCAAGGACGCCGAAGCGGACCGCTCATTTTTCCGCGACGTTCTCGGGTTCAAGTCCATGGATGTCGGCCATGGCTGGCTGATCTTTGCGTTACCTCCAAGCGAGGCCGCGTTCCACCCAGCCGAGAAGAACGGTCCGCACGAACTTTTCTTCATGTGCGACAACCTGGCCGCCGAAATAGCTGCCCTTGGGAAGAATGGCGTCACGTGCTCCCCGGTTCACGAAGAAAGATGGGGTTCCATTACGAAGATGCGGCTTCCCGGTGGCGGCGAAATCGGGCTTTATCAACCGAAGCATCCGACAGCGGTAAGCCTCGGCTCGAATAAAAGGCGCCAACACAATTACGACACTACCGAATTTCTCGATTGATTTACGGATTTCCGTGTGAGGTACGCGAGTACTTCTACGATAACCAGCGCTCTTGTACAGGCACAGTGCTGAATTTCACGATTTCCGCGCCAAACCCAATTCGTCCATCGGCATACGCTTCATTCTTCACATGCACGACTCGGGCGGTGCAATGCATCTCCTCGGTTTGGCTCCCCGTTGCTTCACCGGGCATCCGCAAAGTCACCTCGATGGGCATGCCGACCTGCAGTGGCGCCGACGAGGCGAAATAAAATCCTCCCCGGGATATGTTTAGAGCCTCTGTGAAATGTTCGCTCTTATCCGCGGCCACCCCCGTGGAACGAAAGCGCAGCGGGGTGCGAAGTCTGTGGCGGGTTAATTGACGTCGTTCTGCGCTTTGCATGCGGTCCTCACGAGGGCGAGGAAGCTTTTGACGCGACCCTCTCGCAGCTAGCGAAGGGCTATCTCAGCGTAGCAAACCACAGCGCCCGGTCAAGAACCAATCCATAGTACTAAGAGTACCTACTTCTTCTAGCGGCAGCATCCCCCTCCCGCCATCGACGCCTCACTCTTTACGGCAGAAGGAGCCGCTCACTCGTTCGGGTCGCTCCTGGACGCGGTTGCCCAAAAATGTCTTGCAAATCGTCCTCAACTGAAGAAGATTGCACCATTCCCGACTGCACGATCTTCAAAGCCCGGATTCGCCCAAAGGAGGAATTCATGATTTTCGGTATGACCCCACTTACCTTTTTTCACGTCCTTCTGAGTTTGATAGGCATCTTCGCAGGATTCATTGCCGTGTTTGGCATGATCGGCGGGAAGCGCCTCGATGGCTGGACCTCACTTTTCCTGGTGACCACCGCCTTGACCAGCATTACGGGCTTCTTCTTTCCGTTCCATGGGCTGACGCCGGGGTACTACGTGGGCGCCATTTCGCTGGTCGTGCTCGCCGTCGCCATTCCCGCTCGCTACGTCAAGCACCTCGCACGCGCATGGCGCAAGATTTACGCGGTAACTGCTTCGATTGCGCTTTACCTAAACGTCTTTGTGTTGATCGCGCAGCTCTTTATGAAAGTGCCTTCCCTGCATGCGCTGGCACCCACGGGATCCGAGCCGCCCTTCTTAATCAGCCAAGTCGTCGTGATGGCTATTTTCATCGTGTTGACTATCGCCGCCGCGATCAAGTTCCGCCCCGAACCACTGAATGCATGATGTTCGATCGCCATTGCTCGGATAATCCCGCAAAGTCGTAGCCCAAATCTTGCTACGGCTTTGCGGGCGGTTTGTCCAGCAACTCGTACTGCGCGCGCTGCACATCCGTCGCAGCAAGCGGCTTGGCCGCCAAGTGCATGACCTTGTATCCATTCTTTTCGGTGTACTGCGGCCATTCCGCCAGGCCCGCGCCATTGGGGTTCCCGGATCTTGCGAAGTTAGTCCAATACGAACCCATCTGTTCGGATAACGCGTAGTCCTCTGCACGCCACGGAAGTTTTTTCGAGTCCAGCATCCCGAACACAAATTCAATTTCCGCGGAATGATAAGCCCGGGGACTATCAGCAACAGCCGGTCCGGTGGCAGCCATGGGCGGCGCGTCGTCAAACTCATACCGGTAGGTGGCGACGCCCGTCTTCGTCTGCATCTCGATCCATTTCCAGGTTCCCAAACCGATGAAGTTCGCCGTAGCAAGTAAATCCGCCGAACTCCTCGTCTGCTCGTCGGTTTCTCCGGGAAACAGCTTCAGCGCCTCCGGCGCTTTCTCTCCAAAGACTTCTCCGATTTTCTTGGCATAGTTTTCTTTCGTCACCTCGTCTTTCCCGAAAAACATGTGGTAATTCCCCTCGTCCCGGTTCCATCCAGCCAGAAGTCCAACGTGCGCCTGCTCGCCTTTCGCATAAATTTCAGATGGACTCTCCGGGAAAAAATAGCCATCAATATTTGGCCCGAATCGGAACGCGTTTTTATCCTTCGTCGCGGCATCGAGTACTTGCTGTGCAGGCATCGCCCGCAATTTCTCCAAAGTATCCGCTCCACTCAATTCAGCCCACTTAACCGCATCCTTTTCGCTTTCCGCCAGCGGCTTCGCGCTCAGAGTCCTTCCAAAGAACGCTCCGCTTTCCCCGATCGCCCGATGAATCAGTCCCTTCGAAACCGGCGAAGCCATCAGCGCGCTTACAGAAAACGATCCCGCCGACTCTCCAAAAATCGTTACATTTTCCGGATCGCCGCCAAACGCCCCGATGTTTTTGTGTACCCATTCCAGAGCTGCCGCTTGATCCAGCAGTCCATAATTTCCCGAAGCATGGTGCGGCGATTCTTTGGTCAGCTCTGGGTGCGAGAAGAATCCAAAAATTCCCAGCCTGTAGTTCATGCTCACAACCACCACGCCCTTGTGGGCCAGGTGCTCGCCTTCTTGCCGTGGTTCAGAGGTCGCTCCTGCCTGAAAACCGCCGCCGTAAATCCACACCATCACGGGCAGCTTCGCCTCCGTCACTGCCTTTGGGGTCCACACATTCAGGTAAAGGCAATCTTCGGTCGGCCCTGCGTCGCGAAACACCATGTCGCCAAATACATTCCCCTGCATGCAGCGCGCCCCGAATTCCACCGCTTTTCGAACGCCCTTCCACTTCGCTACTGGCTGCGGCTCTTTCCAGCGCAATGCGCCTGTCGGAGGCGCGGCATACGGAATCCCCTTGAAAATCTGCACCTTCCCATCGGCGCTCGTGGAACCCTCCACAGTTCCGGCTTCTGTGCGCACCTGACCGGCCGCGGCGATATTCATTCCCAGCAGCACCGCAAAAACGAATGTGCTCGCTGCCCGCACAACGTCCCTCGCATGAATTCCCATGGTTTCTCCCCACTTCTTCCAAGTGCACTTCACGCAAAACCGCGAAGATAGTACCTCTGAATACCCATCGCGAACAATTCACATTCTCTTCAAATTTTCACGCGAGCGGTAACCGCATCGTCTGCGTCGCGCTTCCATTTTTCTTCCACGGCCACATTGGCCTGCTTCCCAGTGCGTAACTCGCCGCCCGGACAATCCAGCACTCACCATCCCTGTGCAATAATGGGCTCGCACGGCCAAGAGCACTTGCCGCCGCGCAAACATCTCAATCTCATCAAGGCATCCCATGAGCGCAATACCTCAAGTCGAGTCCACCAACTTTCAGCCGCCCACCTGGAATGCCATCCGAGAAGCTCACGCGCGCATCGCCCCGCGCATCCACCGCACCTCCGTTCTTACCTCGCAGTCTCTGGATGCCATGGCAGGCGCGCAATTTTTCTTCAAGTGCGATAACTTCCAAAAAACTGGCTCTTTCAAAATTCGCGGGGCTTCAAATGCCATCCTTTCTCTCACTGACGCGGAAGCCGCCCACGGCATCGTGACACCCTCGAGCGGCAATCATGGAGCCGCTGTCGCATGCGCCGCGGCATGGCGTGGAGTGCCAGCCTATATAGTCATGCCGAGAAATGCTCCCGCCGTGAAGTGCCGCGCTGTCGAAAGCTACGGCGGCCGCATCACTTTCTCCGAACCGACCATCACTTCCAGGCAGGAAACTTCGGCTCGCGTTCAGGCCGAAACCGGTGCCATTCTGATCCATCCTTACGACAACGACCGCATCATCACCGGCCAGGCCACTGCCGCAAAGGAGCTTCTCGAAGAAGTCCCCGACCTCGACGCAGTGTTCGCGCCCGTCAGCGGCGGCGGTCTGCTCAGCGGCACTTGCCTCAGCGCAAAAGCCACACGCCCCGGCATCCGCATTTTCGGTTGCGAGCCCGCTCGCGCCGATGACGCCTACCGCTCGCTTACGACCGGCACTCTGCAATCCCTGGATTCCAGCGACACCATCGCCGACGGCCTTCGCGCTTCGCTCGCCCCGCGAACCTTTGCCATTCTCCGGAGTCATCTTGACCGCATCCTGCTAGTCAGCGAGGAAGAAATCATCGCCGCTATGCGCCTTGTCTGGGAGCGGATGAAAATCATCATCGAGCCCAGCAGCGCCGTGGCTATCGCCCCTCTCCTCCGCCCGGGAGCGGTCTCGGAGCTCAACCTGCCCGTACGCACCGACGGCGCGCCCTCAAGACTCGGCATCATTCTCTCCGGTGGCAACGTCGACCTCTCCGCCCTCCCTTTCTGATCTCAACGGCCCACTCCTCTGGCTAGGTGGCTCGGTCTATCTCCCTTGCTTTCTGTATCTTCCACCTCATCGGATATGGGTGTTTTCCTAAACCATTCCAAATCAGCGACTTCCCGACTGCTTAGTTTAGTGACCACAAAGCTCTATTTGTATTTAACAGACTGGTTAAATAGAAGGGCACAAGCCGTGGGATCGCCTGCCACTCATAGAGCATCGGGCGAGTATTTTTTGCCATCTAAGGGTTTAAGTAGATAGGCCGACGACAGAGTTGCGTCAGGGCCCAGGTTCGAGGAGATCACAATGAGATTTTACCCAGCAGCGCTAGCCAGTCGAGGATGGGTCTTTCGCGGGGCTTGCGCAGCCACGCTGACCATAGCCCTTGGCGGATTGGCACTCGCCCAGCAAGAGCAGCCCCCGCAACAGGAACAGCCGCCGCAAAGCCAGCAGGCACAGCCTCAAGACCAGCAGGCACCACCTCTACAAGACACTAATCGCCCGCCAACCTCAGTGGACCGTGTGCCTCAGAATGCGCCGCAGTCCGGGAAACAGAATCCTCCGCAGTATTCTCAACAAAACCCTGCTCCCCCCAATGGTCCGAACGACGAGTACGATCCGCCGCCCGCTCAGCTCACCATTCCTGCCAGTACCGTCCTGATCATGCGCCTCAATGAACCGCTTTCGAGCGACCGCAACCAGGTTGGCGATCAGTTCAGCGGCGTTCTGGAACAGCCCATTGTTGTAAACGGCTGGGTCGTGGCGCGGCGAGGCCAGATTGTGATGGGCCAGGTGAAATCGGTGCAGAAGGCTGGCCGCGTTAAGGGGGTGTCGCAATTGGGAGTTGAATTGACGGACTTGACCCTCGTAAATGGAGAGCAAGCGCCCATTCTGACTGAATTGTGGAAGGGCTCCGACGGCACATCTCACGGTGCAGATGCTGCCACGATTGGCGGCGGCACGGCACTGGGAGCCATTATCGGCTCGGCGGCGGATTGGGGCCGAGGCGCGGCGATCGGTGCGGGCGCAGGCGCGGCTGCGGGCATTGGAGCCGTTCTTCTGACGCGCGGGCGTCCTACGATTCTCGAGCCGGAATCGCAGCTAAGTTTCCGCCTCGTGGATCCAGTTAAGGTAGACACCACTCACAGCCAGCAGGCCTTTTTGCCGGTCTCCCAAGAGGATTTTGGAGGCGGTCGCGGCGAACGTCCAAGACTGTATCCTGTGCGTGGCTATGGCGGCTATGGTCCTTACGCTCCTTGCGGGTACAGCTATCCGTGCTACTACGGTCCCGCCTTTGTTGGGGTCTACTCGGGATTTGGCTGGTGGGGCCCAGGTTTCTATGGCCGCGGCTTCTATGGCCGGCGCGGTTTCCGGCGGTTTTGATCAAAGGCACCCCGATAGATTTAGGAGTACAGACGGGCGTCCCGGAGAAACCGAGACGCCTGTTTTTCTTTGGCGAGTGAGTTGGTCTGGATTTGTTTTTTTGCCATGACTAGTTAATGCGGAACTGCCGCGCAACAAACCGAAAAACTCCGGGTTGTTACTTCGTTACGGGCTGCCCGCCAGACGATCGCACGAAAACAGCGGGAACTTCGCGAGAAGTTTTGCGGAATAAAGGAATAAAGAACAACCACTTTCGGTCATCACTTGGGCACTTATACTCATCTTGAACTCGAGGGGGAAATCGGGGCGTTGGTGACAGAGTTCCGAGGGCCATGCAGTTTAGGCAATGCGAGCAGGAAGTTACCGGAAAGGCTGCATAAGGTTTGTGCTAATCTCTCCTTCGGTTTCTCGGGAACACGCGTATTCGTGCCAGGCCCCTGCCCAGGCAACCATTCCGCAGAGGAACTAATCCTTCTACTGTACGGTTGCTCCCTGTGAACCGACGGCATTTTCTTTCAAGTGCACACCAAATTTGCTTTGTGGGCGGATCATGAAAACTAACTTTCAGAATATTCGCAACGTGATTTTGTCTATTGCCGTTGCAACTGTGTTTTCGGGGGCGCGCGCTACCGCGCAAACCACGCCGGAAAGCACCGCGGCAGTTTCGCAATCCGGATTCGTTCCCTCGCGTATTACGCAAGCGATCGATGAGACGCAACTCGCCGTTCTCAAAGGCAGCGTGCATCCGCTCGCGCGCCCGGATTTTGACCGCGGCCCGGTCACCGATGCGACGCCCATGAACCGCATGCTTTTGCTCTTGCAACGCAGCCCCGAGCAGGAAGCCGCACTGCAACAGTTGATGACGGAGCAAATGAGCAAGGATTCTCCGAACTTTCACAACTGGCTGACGCCCACGCAATTTGGCGCGCAGTTCGGGCCCTCTGACTCGGATATTCAGATCGTTACAAGCTGGCTCGGCTCGCAAGGATTTCACGACATTAAGGTCGGAACGGGACGCGTGACGATTGAATTTTCGGGAAACGTGGGCTTGGTGCGGAACACGTTTCACACAGAAATTCATCAATTCCTGGTAAATGGCGACATGCGTCAGGCCAACGTCAGCGACCCCCAAATTCCCGCCGCGCTGACTCCTGTGGTCAAAGCAATCGTCTCGTTGCACAATTTCCCGAAGCAATCGATGCGGCATACCGTCGGCGCATTCACGCATACGGCCGATGGACGCGTTATTTCGCAATTGACCGGCAGCACCAATCAATTCTTCGCTTTAGGGCCCGCGGACTTCGCCAAGATTTACAACTCACCATTGGGTCTTGACGGAACCGGAACAAAGATCGCCATCGTAGGATTTACCGATATCAACATTCAGGATGTCCGGGATTTCCGGACTCTTTTCGGCTTGCCGGCCAATGACCCCGTGATCGTCCACAACGGTCCGGCGCCTGGAATCAATGGTGAAGAGGGAGAGGCGGATTTGGACGTGCAATGGTCCGGCGCCACCGCTCCCGGCGCCCAAATTGATTTTGTGACTTCGGAAGACACTCTTACGATCGGCGGCCTGGAGTTATCCGCGCTCTATGTGGTGGACAACAACAGCGATGACATCATGAGCCTGAGTTTTGGTGTCTGCGAAGCCGGCCTGGGTTCGGAGAACGGTTTCATTAATTCTTTGTGGGAGCAGGCGGCCGCACAAGGCATCACGGTAACCGTTTCGGCGGGTGACCCCGGTTCAGCCGGTTGCGACGATTTCAACAACGCAACCGTCGCGACTCAAGGTCTGGCCGTCAATGGGCTGGCCTCTACCCCGTTCAATATCGCGGTCGGCGGGACTGATTTCGACGACGTAGGCACGCAGGCAACATACTGGAATCAAAACCCCGCGCCGCCGGCGCCGCCCACAGCAAACGACCCGGTCACGAAGCTATCCGCAAAAGGGTACATTCCCGAGACTACGTGGAACGATTCTTGCGCGGCCACCGCCACTCCTGCAACCCTGAATACCGTTTGTGCGACGGCTACGAACATCGTAGGTGGCGGAGGCGGACCGAGCACCTTGTATACCAAACCTTCCTGGCAGGTTGGTACCGGAGTTCCCGCCAGCCAATGTCCGCAACACGCCCGACGTTTCTTTGTTTGCGAGCGATGGCCCGCAATCGAAGAGCTTTTATGTGGTCTGCCAAGCCGACGCAGTGCCGAGCAATTCCTGCAGCTCGACAGGTTCTTTTAGCTTTTTGGGAGTGGGTGGTACCTCGGCGTCCGCTCCCAGTTTTGCTGGCGTCTTGGCGCTGATCGAGCAAGGTGAAAGACAATGCAGGGAGAAGCAGGCGGCAGGGTAACGCCAACTTTGTCCTCTACAAGATGGCGCAATCTGCAGCAAGCAAGTCATGCAATTCAAGCTTGCGCACCGACCCCACGCAACCGGCTCCGGCAGGATGCGTGTTCAACGATGTAACGAAAGGGCAACAACTCCGTGCCCTGCGCCGGTGGCTCCCTGAACTGCAGCAGCACGACGGCCGGAACAAATGGCGTCCTTTTCACCACGATTGGAACCACTAAGACGCCGGCTTTCACTACAACCGCCGGGTATGACCTGGCCACCGGCCTAGGCACCGTTAATATCGCGAATCTGCAGCTCGCTTGGGGCGCCGCCGTGGGTGCGTTCAAACCTACAACAACAAGTACGAAAGTCAACGGAGGCACGACGCCGGTGACGATTACACACGGCGCGTCCGTCACTTTGTCTGCGACAGTTATCCGGATCGAGCACTCCCACAGGTGACGTTTCGTTTCCTGTTCCGACTGCAGTAAATGGAGGAGTGGACAAAGCGACGCTAAACGAGTAGCGGAGTGGCAAGTCTCAGCACGACTTTTCTGCCGGGCGGAAGTTACACCGTGAAGGCACACTATGCCGGAGACGGAAATTTCGCAGCAAGCGACGATCCGACGGGAGTCGCGGTAACAGTGAACAAGGAAAGCAGTAAGCTTGCAATACGGTATCGTCACGATCGATGCCGTCACCGGGAACATAACCAGCACGAACGCCACGCGGTTGCGTATGGCTCGCCCTATATTTTGCGCATTGACATCCTTAACAGCACGAACACGGCGTGCCAGCCTCTCGTGACAGGCGGCGTGACAACTGGATGCGCAGTCGACGCAACCGGGACGGTCACCATCATGGACTCCATCAACGGAGCCGCGGCTGTCCCGCTCGACACTGGCACCTTTGTCATAAACAGTTTCGGACATGCAGAGGATCAGCCAATTCAGCTTACGGCGGCACTCACGCGCTGTCGGCGACCTACTCCGGGGACATCAGCTATAACGCTGTCGTAACTCCTGTGACTGACGCCGTAACCGTCTCGAAGGCTGCGACACAGGTTTCTGCTCTCGCAGCAAATCCTTCGACAGGAGTAACGACAGCAATCCCCGTAGCACTGACGGCGACGATCGCATCCAACAGCAATAGTGCAACTGGCACCACTGGGACGGTCACTTTCTTTAATGGCGGCACGCAAATTGGCACGCCAGCAACTGTGACGCCCATCGGGGCTGGAAACGTCGGGGCGGGCGGGACGGCAACGCTGACGACAACATTTACCACCGCGGGAACAAAGACGATCACCGCTCAGTACAACGGTGACACAAACTACGTGGCGTCCGCCGTGTCGGCGCCTATTACGGTGACGGTGACGCAAGCGCAGGTTGGAAGCTTTACGGTGGCGGAGAGTGCGGTGACGCTGAGCTCGTCGACGGGCGCGGCCGTGAATTCGACTGTCACTGTAACACCGAGCGGTGGATTCACGGGCACGGTGGCCGTGACTGCAGCAACGACCACGCCTGGCGTGACGTGCACACCGTCTCCGCTGAACATCAACGTCGCCAGTGCTTCGCCAGCCACAAGCCAGTTGAGCTGCTCCGTGCTGGCGACATCGACCACGCTGACAGCTTCAACAGCTCCGCAGACTCAGATGCTGCAAGCAAAGGCGGCTCTTTCTTCAACGGGCGGCAAAGCATGGTGGACGCTGAGCGCTGGGACCGGCTTTGCGGCGCTATTCCTTCTCTTCCTCCCCGGCGGACGTAAGCGGTATCGCGCCGCGCTTGGTCTGGGCCTCGTTTGCGTGCTCAGCTTTACGCTGGGATGCAGCGGCGGAGGCGGAACAACTACGCCCCCGCCTCCGACGGCCACAGTTACGAAATTGACCGTGACGAGTGCTAAAGTTGCTTCCGGGGCCGCGTTCTCGTTCAGCGTGTCAGTGACTGGTGGCACTCCTGGCGGGCAGGTCCAACTCTTCGATGGAGGCGCAATGATCGGCACGGCGGCTACGGTGTCTGGGGGAACCGCCGTACCTACGGCTGCAGCGTTGGCCGTGGGAACACACTCGATCAGCGCTCATTATCTGGGCGACTCGACTACGCTGGCGTCGGCAAGCGGCGCAATCAACATGACGGTGACAGGCAGCACGACAGTGGCGATCACCACGAGTCCGGTTGCCTCGCCGGTTGCGCCCGCGCTCAACGTTACGATCAACTAAGGATCAGACAAACAAAAAAGTGGTAGAGCGGCTCCGAAGTTTAGGGGCCGTTCGCTATTTGTAGCCGGAAAAACGATGCTCTCGCACCAAGGGAGACGCTGCAGGATCGGGCTAAAAATACGAGACCTTCAGTTGATGGCGGGGGGAAAGAAAATGCCCCAGAAATTGGGTGACGGCGACAAAAACTCGACAGGAACGAGCGCGCCTTCATGCGACATCTGCGGAGGCCGCACGACGCGGACTTCGACCTTGCTTTGCGTCTTGGGGTTTTCGACCGTTAGCTTGGTTCCTTCCGCGAAAGGCTCGGAAACGATTAGCATCGCGCCTCCGGCGCTGACGGTATGGGTATGGCCTTCGAGAGCCGGAGTCTTGCCGAGCACATGAACTAATACTGGCATCTTCAGCAGAACGCGCTGCGCGCGCCTGCGCTCTTCTGCCGTCGGCGGACGGGAAGAAATGACTCTCTGGGTGCCGGACGGTTTGACGTTCGGTTGAGGTTTCACAGCTCAAGCCCCCAAAAGTCCATCTCCGGCGCGACGAGTTCGACGCCGTACTCCCAGCCATCGGGACGCGGAACCCCGCGCCAGACCACAACGGCCGCGTTACTGGTGTCCGTGGCAAGATTTGTGAGAGCGAGGCGGTGTTCAAGCTGAAGCTCTTGCTGCAAAACCACCATGCAGCCATAAGGATTAACGACGCGGGTGTGCGCCTCGACGGAGATGCGCTTACCGGAATCAACATCCCATTCCAAGCGGACGGGTACCCGGGAGTTCATGCGGCGGCCGCGGCGCTTATCATTGAAGCGCCCGTCTACAACCTTGGACTCACGCGTCTTAACCGGCATTTTCGCCTCTATAAGGCATGCTAAAGTTGAGGGGAAAAACGGTCAATGGTACGGTCGAGTAGAGGCGCACGAAAGGATAGCTGTACGAAAGGACAGGCCCGGACGAGGGGACAGGTCGGGATTTGAGAAACCTAATCGTAAACGCGGATGACCTGGGGTGGACGGAAGGCGTCAATCGCGGCATAGCCGAAGCACATCGCAACGGGATCGTGACGAGCGCTTCCCTGCTGGCCAACGGCGCGGCGTTCGAGTCCGGCGTGGAGTTGGCGCGGACAATGCCAGCGCTGGGAGTGGGCGTACATTTGAATTTGAGCGATGGCGAACCCGTAGCGCCGCGCGAGTTGGTGACTAGCCTTCTGAATGAGCGAGGCGAACTGGAAGGGCGACCGGAAAGTTTGCTGCTGCGATTAGCGCGGCGGAGCGTGTTGCTCGAGGAAGTGGAGCGTGAATGGGACGCTCAGATTCAGAAGGTGCGTGACTTCGAAATCCAGCCGACACACCTTGACGGGCACAGGCACGTGCAAATGCTGCCGGGGTTGTTTGAGATCGCGTTGCGGCTGGCGAAGAGGCACGGGATCGCCGCGGTTCGCATTTCCCACGAAGAGTCGAGTCTGCGCGTGGCGCTTTCCACGGGAGCGAAGCAAAAAGGCTCGGTGGTCATGCGGCAAGGGGTGCAGGCGAGAGGCCTGAAACTGCTGGCGCCGGATGCACGCGAACAAGCGGAACGCGCGGGGATCGCGACGGCGGATTATTTTTGCGGAATTGCGCAGACCGGCGAACTCACGCGCGAAGGCATCTTGCGGCTGCTGGAGATTTTGCCGGAAGGCACGACCGAGTTGATGTGTCATCCGGGTTATGCGGACGCGGACCTGGCGAAATCGGGAACGCGACTGCAAGCCTCCCGGCAGACGGAACTGGAGATTCTCACAGACACAGGAGTACGAAATCTTGTCGCATCCCAGGGGATTCGACTGATAGACTATGCTTTCGTAGCTCAAGAAGCCTGAGGAAAGCCCAGAATTGAAAGCATGAAGAACGAACTACCCGTCCGATACTCGATCGTCGTTCCGTTTTACAACGAACAGGAAAATATTCCGCCACTCTACGTGAAGCTGACGGAAGTGATGGATGCGCTCGGCGAGCGGTATGAGCTGGTGTTCGTGGATGACGGCAGCAAAGACAAGACGTTCAAGGTGCTCTCCGATATTTATGAACACGATCCGCGGGTGAATATCGTGCAGCTGCGGCGGAATTTCGGCCAGGCTCCGGCGCTGAAAGCGGGTTTCGACTTTGCGCGCGGCGAAATTATCATTTCGATGGACGGAGATTTGCAGCACGACCCGGATGAGATCCCGCGGTTCCTGGAGAAGATCGAAGAAGGCTACGACCTGGTGAGCGGATGGCGCGTGACGCGCACGGACCACTGGCTGACGAGACAGCTCCCTAGCCGGATCGCCAACAGAATGATGGCGATGCTCTCCGGAGTGGATTTGCACGATTTTGGAACGACGTTCAAGGCCTACCGGCGCGAAGTTTTGTCGGAGATTCATCTGTACGGAGAGCTGCACCGGTTTATTCCGGCGCTGGCGAGCTGGGCCGGGGCATCAGTGGCAGAAGTGCCGATATCCAATATTGCGCGCAAGAACGGTGAATCCAATTACGGGATATCGCGGACGGTGCGCGTGCTGCTGGATCTGATGAGCGTGAAATTCCTACTGGATTATTCGACAAAGCCGCTGCAATTTTTTGGATTGCTTGGATTGTTGTGTTTGGGCGGAGGAGCCGGAATCGGCTTGTGGGTGTTCATCCGCAAAGCGCTGCTTGATGAAGGGCTCCTGGCGAATCACGGACCGCTGATGCTGCTGGGGATGGCGCTCGTAATGGGCGGCATTCAGTTCATTGCCACGGGATTGATCGGCGAGATGCTGGCGCGGACATATTACGAGTCGCAAAATAAGCCGGTCTACAGTGTGCGCGAATTCCGCAGCCGGCGGGAAGCCATGGCTGGCCGAGATGAACCTCCACGAACGGCGGGCGCCGGCGGCTGGTAAGCCATTAGAAATTGCGCGCAACCTCCCACGATGATTTCGAGAGCATGAAAGTCGAAGCGCCCGCCGAAAGCAGACCCGCGCCAAACTCTACCTCGCCAAAACACACACTGCTATACGTGCTAGGTATCCTGGTGTTCTGGGCGTTGATTTACATTCCAGGGCTGGCGTCGCCACCGATGATGGACGACGCGGATTCGGAGCACGCACAAATCGCCGTGGAGATGTTGCAGCGTCACGATTACGTGACGATGTACGTGAATGGCGTGCGCTATTTGGAGAAAGCGCCGCTACCCTACTGGATCATGGCGGGAATTTACTCGGCGGTGGGCGTGTCGGAATTTTCCGCGCGATTGGAGTTCTCGTTTTTTGCGCTCTTGACGCTTCTTGCGGTGTTCCTGCTTGGACGGGAAATCGCGGGCGAGGAGGCCGGCTTTTACGCGGCCGTGGTGCTGGCGACAGCCATTGGTCCATATATCTACACGCGCTTTATCATCCCGGACATCATGATCTGTTTCTGGCTGACAGTGACCGCCTATCTTTTCTGGCGGAGTTTGGAAGAGCCTCAACCTTCGCGGCTATTGTGCTGGTCGATTGGCGTGGTGACCGCACTGGACGTCCTGACGAAAGGACTGGTCGGATTGGCCTTCCCGGTCGGGATCATTGCCGGATATTTGCTGATCACGCGAAATTGGCGGCACTTGCTGAAGATGAGGCTGGTGTCAACGACTATCGTGTTCCTGGCCGTGGCGGCTCCGTGGCACGTTTTGGCAACGCTGCGCAATCCACCGGTCGGGCAGGCCAAAGGCTTTTTTTGGTTTTACTTTATTAACGATCAGATCTATCGCTACCTGAATATGCGCATCCCGCGGGACTACGACAAAGTGCCTCTCGTGATTTTCTGGGGATTGCTGCTGGTGTGGACGTTTCCCTGGACGTTTTATGTGGTGAAGAGTTTCAAACAAGTGCCGGTGCGGATGCGAGATTGGAAGAATAACCTTGATAGGCAATCGCGGGCGGCATTGTTGCTGGCAGTTTGGGCGGCGTTCATTCTGGTGTTTTTCAGCTTTTCGACGCGGCAGGAATACTACGTCCTGCCAGCGCTGCCGGCGCTCGCGATACTTTGCGGGATGTTGATGAAACGGGAGGCGGAATCGGCGCCGGACAGCGCGTTGCGCCGCAGCGGAGTTCGCGGGGCGATGGCCATGCTGCTGCTGGGCGTGATTGCGTTTGCGATAACCATCAGGATTGCGGCGGTGTCACCGGCAGTTCCGCCGAACGCAGATTTCGGTGAAATGCTGCGGCGGGCGCAAAATATGTACAGGCTCTCGATGGGCCATCTATTCGATTTGACGCCGCAAGCGATGGGCTTCTTCCGGTGGCCACTGATTCTGACGGGCGTGAGTTTTCTGGCCGGGACTGTGTTGCACTGGATTTTTCGCAAGCGAGGAGCTTCGATGAGAGCAAATCTGACGCTTGCATCGATGATGGTGGTTCTATTTTATGCAGTGCATTTGGCGCTGGGCACATTCAATCCGGTGCTGGGATCGAAGCCACTGGCCACGGCGATCCAACGCAACTATAAGCCCGGAGATATGATCGTCGTGGACGGACAGTATTCGCTCGCGTCGAGCATACTGTTCTATACCGGAGTGCAGATGCATATGCTGAACGGCCTGACGAACGATTTATGGTTTGGGTCTTTGTATCCGGATTGCCCAAAAGTGTTTGAAGATGACGCTTCGTTTGCTCGCCTGTGGCTTGGTCCGGGGCGGGTGTTCTTTTTCGTGCCGAATGACGGGAGCATCGACAATCTGAAGGGCATGGGCGCGCCATATTATCTTGTGGCACGAACCGGCAGTAAGAGCGTTTACAGCAACCGGCCCGTGACGGCCGGAGCGCCAAACTAAATGCCAAGAGCGCTTTGTCGAGAGACCCTTGTCTCAAGGAGGTCTGCGTGAATCGAGAACAGTTTTACGCAATTATGAGCGGTGACGGGACGCTGGATTACGAATTATATTTGAATACCAAGACTCTGCTTTCCTGCCAACTGGATTACGACAGACTGTGCAATGCGGATGAGCTGCAATTCCAGATCGTGCATCAGATCGAAGAATTGTGGATGAAATTGATGGCGTACACGCTGCTGGACATTGACGAGTATTTGCAGCGGGAGAATACCAACCGCGTCATTACACTGTTTCGGCGCGTGCACACGGCACAGAAGCTGATGATTCAGCAACTGGCTCTGCTGGAGACGATGTCCCCGAAAGAGTATCAGGAGATTCGAAAGAAATTGGGGAATGGGAGCGGGCAGGAATCGCCGGGGTTTCGCGTGCTGCTGAAGATGTACCAGCCGATCTGGAATTCGTTCAAGGCGAACTATTTGGATAAGCATGGCCTGACGATAGAGAAGATTTACGATTCGGAGTATAGCCACGGAGATGCGTACATGGTGGCAGAGGAGCTGGCAGAATTCGACGAGTTGTTTCAGAAATTCCGGTACGAGCACATGCAGTTGATTTACCGGACGATTGGACTTGGGTCGAAGTCGCTCAAAGGGCGGCCGGTGGAGATTCTCGAAGAGGGCATGCGGCACAAGTTTTTTCCAGAGCTTTGGGAGATTCGCGGGCAGATGACGGACCGGTGGGGCGCGGAGTATGGAGTGAAGAGGGATTCGCTGGGCGGCCATGATTGAAGTGTGCGCCACTCTTGGTTAGTGGACTCCTCCCCCTGGTTTTTGCACAAGTGTTGATTCTAAAGACAGATAAAGTGCTTTGTTTTGATGCACTTTCGCAAGTGTTCATTCTTAAGGACTTGGATGTTGTGCGTTTTGGGCTCGATTCTTGATGACAGCAGCTGCTCCCGCTGGGCAAATTAGCCCCCAAAAAGCAAAAACGCCAGCTGGAAGCCGGCGTTGTGGTATATCCCACGTGTTAATGTACGCTGGAGGTATAATTTTGTCAAGGAAAATTGCTGAAAATTATAAAGATTAGCGCAGCGGGGCGAGTTGGCGGTACTTGCTGCGGAAGAAGAGTAAGGGCTCACCGGGAAAGAGTTCGGCGGTTTGGACTTCCCCGAGAAAAATAGTGTGATCGCCGGCGATGTAGGAGGCCACCACCCTGCAAATGATTTGGGCCAGGGTGTCTTCGAGCAGTGGGATGCCGGCTTGCGTCCAGCGATAGCGAATGCCGAGCTTCGCTTCCGCCTCGGAAGTTTGATCCGCTTGCGCGAAATAAACCGAGACGGCCTGCTGGTGTTCCTTCAAGACGTTGACTCCGAAGAAGCGGCCTTGTTTGAGGAGAGGCAGGAGATGGCTGCGCTGGTCGACGCAAACGAGAATCAGGAAGGGATCAAGGGAGACGGACGCGAAGGAATTGGCGGTCATGCCGTAGGCCTGCCCGGGAGCGCGGGGAGCGGTGATGACGGTGACGCCCGTGGCGAATTGCCCGAGCGCGTGGCGAAAGTCTGTCGCGGTGAGAGGAGTGGCGGTCATGTTCGAAGTTTTTGAAGATACCATACTGCGAGGCGTGAGGGGAAAAGCGCGTGCGGGCGGTTAGCGGGGCAATTGCCAAGAACACTTCCGTTTGCATACCTATTCAACACACACCAATCGTCCCGTCGCCGATAGCAACAGTGGGAGTCAAACTTCGTTAAGTTCCCTCAGGTTTGTTCAATCAGTTCGTCTGTCTTGAGACCAACGGCGTATCTGTGGTACGCGCTTCCCCCGTCATCCCCGTGGTCTTCCGCCAATCCACTTCCTTGACGTCCACGCCACCCTTCCGCCCTTGGGTGTCTTGGAACATCAACAAGTCTCCTTCCCTTTGATACTTAGCTACTTCGTAGATTTGGTTCGATTTGGTCACCAGTATCGTAAGCCTTTCGCTGGTCTGCGCGTTGACGGGTGACTGGACGGTGACTTGCCTGCTTCCGGCGGCTTCGCTAAGGGTACTCGCGCTGTTCTCGACCGCCTGCTGCATCGCGTTTGTACGCGGCACAGTGCTGTACGAGCTCGGCCGAGTAGAAGAAGCATAAGGCGGGCGATCTGGATGGGCGAATTGCGCCAGGCTCCGAGGTATCACGATGTCGTCCATCAACCGCAGCTGCATCGGCTCCTCTCCCTTCAAGGTCGGCCTTGGCCCACGGAACGGCAAGCTGATCACCTTCCACGGCCACATGGGTGGAAGCATCCACTCAACAACATCGCGTCTCGGGTGCCCCTTGCCGTCGATGCTGCCTTGCTTATCCACCTTATAGCCACGGGCCATGATGACCTTAGCTGGGACGGGCAAATCCCCGCTCGGCAGGATCACCCGGTCAAACGTGATCCTCATGTAGCCCTTGCCGAAGAAATGCCCAGGGTCCTTGGCTTCCTCGAGATGGCCCCCCAGCATGCTGCCTCTGGGGAAAAGGGGCCTGCCGAACTCCTGCATGGTTCTCAAGTGACACAACACCGGATCACCAACGGCTGCGGTTGCCGAAGAGAAATTCGGCTCGTTTAAAGTGCATTGCAGAAGCGTACCGGCGGGCACGAGTTGATCCTGAGCATGGACCCCCTCTGCCAACACGAGTAGCGCTACCGCACTCACCAACATACCGATGAGTCGTCTCATGGTCATCCTCCTAATTGTCGTTTTCAATCAACGGCTAGGCGAGCTAGCCGCTTCTTCCGACGGTCACACCCAAAAGCTCCCAATTAGAGACACGCAAGCGTGACCGTAGTTGCTCGACCCAAACCCGGGGCCCCATCAAAAGTCGCAGGTAGGCACGGATTTTTCTTTGAAGACAATCTCAAGTGCTCAGTACCGGTACAGCCTCCGAGGAGTGTACCTGCTGACTTCGGTCCTAGCTCAACGCGTCGGCTCGCGACCGATTTATTGGAAACCGACTTGCCATCCGCGACCGACGGAGGGCTGCAAGGGCCCGAGAACAGGCGAGTTGTAGGCTAGAGAGCGAGGAGGGCGCGGGCGAGCTTACGCTTGTCGGAGCGGGTACGCATAACCGTCGGGAGGATGGCGACGTGCATGCCGAGAGCGCGAATGGCGGGGGCTTGGGAGGCGTCGCGGCGGTCGATGACAAAGGTGCCGGTGAAATCAGCATAGAGCTTGGCGACGGCAGAGGCGGAGGAGCCACAGCCTAATTGGATAAGCATTTTGTCGGAAGGTCCCTTGAGGGACTTGCCGCCAACGATGGGGCAGACGGCTATGACGCTTTCTCTGCGCGCGCGCAACTGTTCACGGATTCGAGGCACAGCAAGAATCGGGCCGATGCTGATGAGCGGATTGCTGGGACAGATGATGACGCGTTCAGCGTCACAGATGGCTTCGAGGACGCCGGGAGCAGCATGCGCGTGCTTAATGCCTGCAAAGTGTATGCCGCGGACCCCCGGCTCGGTGCGATGCTTGATGAGATATTCCTGAAAATGCAGGTTTCCGTCACGGGTTTCGATGATGGTAGGTATGGTTTGGTCGGACATAGGGAGAATGCGGGATTTCACGCCGAGAGCATGACGAATGGAGTCAGCGGCTTGCGTGAGAGATTTGCCTTGGGCAAGCAAATTGGTGCGATGAACGTGTGTGGCGAGGTCACGATCGCCGAGATTGAACCAGGTTTCGCGGCCATAGACGCCAAGGCGTTTGAGGAAATGAAAAGTTTCGCCGCGCATGCCCCAGCCTTTGGTGGGATCGACGACGCCGGCGAGCGTGTAGGTGACGATGTCCAGGTCCGGCGAAATTTTCAAACCGTGCATAACGATGTCGTCGCCGGTGTTGACGATTACAGTGAGGTCGTGGGGATCCATCGCATGATAGAGGCCGAGGAGAAGTTTCGAAGCACCGATACCGCCCGCAAGAGCGGTAACCGTGAATTTTTTTGCGGGAGACATGGAGGAGATAAGGATGCCGGGGGGAGGAGATTCGAGCAAGTGGAAAACTGGGGCGGTGAGCACAAGACTAAACCCAGATGCGGTGACTGATGACTCGTGACTTGTGACTGGTGCAAATCAACTCAAGCGTAGCGATTGTGCTTTGAGGATTTAGTTTTTGGGTTCGGACCAATCGACGAAACTACACGGACCGTTAGCGGAAGAGATCTTCGTGGGCGGGGCGGATGATGCGGGCCGCGGGATCATCCTTGGGGTGGTGGCGGTAGCCGCGAATTACGACCACGGGCGTGCCTGCGGCTTTGCCCATGAGGAGACCAGCGGCTGAGGCCAGTTCGTCGGCTACGGCGAGAACCGTGGCGCGGAGAAGTTTGCGATGGCGATCGCGTGTGCCGCGGAGATCGACGAGCGCTGGGACACCAGACGCGCCAATGGCTACGTTGGTGAGGCCCAAGCGCCATGGCCGGCCGAAGGTATCGCTGATAATGACGGCGAGGCGCTTGCGGGTTTGTTTGCTGAGGGCGGTGGCAAGGCGGCGGGCGGAACGATCTGGTTTTTTTGGCAGAAGCGTGACGAAATCGCGGCGAGGAACGTTCGAATGGTCGACGCCCGCATTGGCGCAGACGAAACCGTGATGGGTTTCGACGATGAGAACGCGGTCGGCGCGGACGATGCGGCGCGACTCGCTAAGGACGACTTCGATGAACCGGGCATCGTGGGAGAGTCTTTTCGCCAACATTTCCGCCTGAGGAGAAGGACGGACTGTAGAGAGACGGACGGTACGACCCTCGGCTTTGGAAATTATTTTTTGAGCGGCGACTAGAATATCCCCGTCTTCGAAGGTGATTCTTGCGCGACGAGCGACGCGAATAATCAGGCTGGCCAGGTTATGGGCTCGGTGAATTTCTGGCAGGCCGGGAATGACAAAAATCGTGATAGGTGACCCGCCGGAAGATGCCGGTTGGGAGCCTGGCGGATGTGCGGATTTGACGGTCATGTCAGAGAGGAAGAATCTTACGCGAGATGGCAGGATGATTTCACGTCAGCGCTGAAATTATAAGTGAGGAATAAAGAGGGCGGGCCGCATGCCGTTTGGCGCACGACCCGCCCGGAAATCGGAACAGAAACGGAAGACTACTTGTTATTCTTCGAAGGTTTGTCTTCCTTCGGAGGTTTTGCGGGTTTCTGGTCCTTCTTTTTCTCTTCCTGCTGCTTGGGTTGGGTCTTCTGCTGGTCGTTTCTTGGCCGCTCCTGATTTTGCTGAGGGTGCAGATTCTGGGGCGCCGGTTGATTCTTCGGTTCGACCTGCGGGCTTGCGACAGGGGCTTTCGGAGCGCTTGCAGGCGTTGTAGGCGGAGCACTCGAAGGACGATCGGTGTTGACCCGTTCGTGTGTTCCGGTGGAGGGTGGATTGCCGGGATTGTTGACAGCATTGCCGGGGTTTACCGGACGGTTCGAGCTGGGCTGAACAGTTCTGTTGGTGTCAGGCTGCTGATTGACGACAGGGGCGTTCGGAGCGTTTGTAGGCGCTGTGGGCCGATTATTCTGCGGACGATCGGCGTACACCCGTTCGTGCGTTCCGGTGGAGGGTGGATTGCCGGAATTGTTGACTGCATTGCCGGGGTTTACTGGACGGTTCGAGTTGGGCTGAACAGTTCTGTTGGCGTCGGGCTGCGGATTGACGACAGGGGCGTTCGGAGCGCTTGCAGGCGTTGTAGGCGCAGCACCCGACGGACGATCCGTGTTGACCCGTTCGCGTGTTCCGGTGGAGGGTGGATTGCCGGAATTGTTGGCTGCATTGCCGGGGTTTACCGGACGGTTCGAGTTGGGCTGAACGGTTCTGTTGGCCTCAGGTTGCTGATTGACGACCGGGGCGCTCGGAGCGTTCGCTGGTGTCGTGGGCCGATTATTCTGCGGACGATCGGTGTACACCCTTTCGTGTGTTCCGGTGGAGGGTGGATTGCCGGAATTGTTGACAGCATTGCCGGGGTTTACCGGACGGTTCGAGTTGGGCTGAACGGTTCTGTTGGCGTCAGGTTGCTGATTGACGACAGGGGCGTTCGGAGCGTTCGCTGGTGTCGTAGGCCGATTATCCTGCGGACGATCGGTGTTGATCCTTTCGTGAGTATTGGTGACAGGGGGGGTACCGGCATTGTTGACGGCGTTCCCCGGAGCACCCGGCCGGTTCGGATTGCGTTGGCCCTCCCTGTTGGCATTGGGTTGAGCAGTTCTGTCGTCGTTCGGCCGAAAACCCCTGTTGGGGTTAGGCTGAGCGTCGCGGCCAGCTTGAATGTTTCGCGGAGTAGCCACCGGGGCGACTCTCACGTTGTTGCGAACTTCGGTCCGCTCAGGCTGAATCTGATGGATTTCAGACATAGCCAGAGGCCTGCCTCCATTGGCCCGAATAGCCTGCTGTTGCCGGGCGAAGGAAGGTGGTGGAGGGGGAGGAGTGTTCTTGACAACGACGACGCGATTTTCCATCACAACCGGAGGTCTAACCCTCACCGCCATGCCGCCGCCGAGAACAGCTTCTCTCGAAGGAGCGACGGTGGGTGCTCCGTAAGCAACGCGGGCGGAAGCCATTTCGCGCTGGTTCACAACGACCGCGTGCCTTGAAACGGGTTGCGCGGAGGTAAAGGCCGCGGAGGTGGTTGCCATGACCGCCCCAGGAACGCGCTGATTGACGTACGTGACGTTGGTAACGGTGGTTCTGTTGATCACAGTAGTGTTGTAATAATTGTTGACGACGGTGGTGCTCACCCTGGTGTTTGTGACATTGATGTTATTCACGTAGGTGCGGCTGACGTGATAGGACGGGACGTAGACTTCGCGCGGTCCGAGGGGGAACCAGCCGACATTCAGACCAACGCCAAAATGCGCACCACCAACCCAGGCGACGAGCGCAGGCGCATAGACGGGCCGGACGTAAACAGCGCCGACAACGACCGTGCGCGGCGGCGCAGGTACCCAGCCCCAGAAGCCGCCAACGACGACCCAGCGTCCGTAGTGAAAGGGAGCAAAGCCCCAGGGAGCATCATCAACCCAGGTGTAGCCCCAGGGAGCGATATAGACCCAGTGGCCGTTGTGATAAGGAGCCCAGCCGGCGGCCGCTTCGCGAGGAAACCAGACGTTGCCGTATTCGGGAACCGGGCGCCAGCCTCCGTATTCGTCCAGGTCTTCGTAGCCGATGACGTCGTCGGAAACGTAACGGGAGGAGACGGAGTGATCCCTGCGGCTTTCCCGCTCGGAGCACCAATTATCAAAATCGTCGGCGGAGTTGTCCCAGCCTTCGACGTTGGCGTCAATCTGATCGGTGCCAGTGAAGTTGGCGACTTCACGAGGATGAATCGTGTAAGCGGAGCCGCCGCCGGTGACTTCACCTTGGCCTTCGCGGACAAGAACGACAGTGGCGTCGCCGGCTTCGTTGACGTTGACCTTGTAACTACCGGGACGGAGGAGGCTAAAGGCGAGATTCGGAGTATCGACCTCGAAAGTTTCATCATCGGCGAGTCGCCGGACGCGAATGTTCAGCGTGCCCTCGGTCAACTGAATCTGAGCCATATTGTCGGTGAGATTCAAAAAAGAGATACCGGTATTGCTGCCAAGGCGGATGACTGCAGAGCCCATGTGCAATTCGGACAGAGAGTCATTATCGTTCCAGAGTTTATCCCCGGTGGTTAGAGGACGATTGACAATAGCGGAAACCCAGTCTTCCGTGCCTGCTGGCTCGAAGGAAACTGTTCCCCGTATATAGCCTAACCGCGCGACGCGGCCCGGCGGATCGTCATCATCGGCTGCCGCGCGTTGCGGTGTAAGAAAAGCCACAGCAAGCGCAAGGCTCAACAGGCCTGCCATATGGAGCGCGTATCTTTTCATGTGCGAGTACCTCTCTCCTGAAATGCCGGGACCGATATCGGACCTGGCTGCGTAGTGCAACGAGTCTGCAAAACCTAGTTCATTGAAAGCTGGTCCCAATGGGTTCCGTACCGGTGGTGTAGTTCAAACGATAGCACTCTCCAGCCGCAAACCCGGGCCGGGGCCCTACGACCTTGTCGAAAGAAGAAATGCCTGGGCTGCACCTAGTTATTTAACCCGCGCCGGCGAGGAGAGTTGTGGACTCTAGTCTTGCGTTTCACAGGGATGCGAACGCAAAAAAAAGGCCCGCCGTCGTGGAGCGAGGCGGGCCTAGGTGAACCGTACTGAAGTCTCTATCGATGGGGGTGAGAACCGCCACCCCCGCCACCATGTGAAGATCCACCGCCTCCGCCGCCTCGAGAACCACCACCACCACCGCCGCCACCAGAACTGCGACTAGGAGCGGAAGAGCTGTGGCTTGGTGCTGAATAGGATCGGCTCGGCGCGGAATAACTCCGGCTTGGTGCTGAATAAGAGCGGCTTGGGGCCGAGTATGAGCGGCTCGGCGCAGAGTAGCTAGGGCTTGGCGCGGAATACGAGCGGCCAGGCGCCGGGTAGCTGCGTACAGGTGCGGAGTAGGAACGGCCAGGCGCTGAGTCCGTGCGCGATGGCGGCGCATAGCTGCGATTATTAGCAGGCGCGTTCCGCTGCGGCGCGTCATAGGAGCGATTGCCGCCGCCAAAGCCCGGAGGATTGGCATTGCCCATGGAGCGAGAGCCTCCATAGTTCGATGGGGCGCCTGAACCAGCCCAGGATGGGCGATCTTGGCGATTCATGCGCGCAGGATTACCCGAATTGTTGGAAGGGCTGTTGGAGCTGCCGAAGCCCTGCGGAGCGCGACCGCGATCTGTTGAGTTGCCCTGCGCCTCCCAAGTATGCGTGCCGTTAGTGATACGCTGGCTGGAAGGGTTGTTCGGGTTGCCGTTCTGCATGCGCATGTTGTTGCTGCCCGCCGATGGCGGACGGTCGCGAGAGAGATCGTTCTGGCGGCCGAAAGTTCCACCGTTGTTTGGAGAGCGATTCGAGCCGGTATTTGGCGAGAAGTTACCTGCTCGCCCAGGAGTCAGCCTGTTTGCATTCATGGTGCGGACTCGCATGTCCGATGCTCCCCGAGCCGGCGCGGTGCGTGCCATCACGGAGCGGTTCTGGACGGAGCTGGGCGGCCGCGAGGCGTTGCCCCGCAAGTTAGAGGCGCCGAATGCACTTTGCCTGGAGGGAGATAATCCGACGCTATTGGTTACCCTGGCGCCCCGCAAGGAGGCTTCCGTGACGTGAAAATCGCCACGCCTAATCATTTGGCTGCCCGTGAAAGCGCCCCGCGAGGCAGCCGTCACTGCGCGAGCGTTGTGAGCGTACGCGTAGTTGAAATTGTGAAAGTTGCCATTGAAGATCCCGCGATCGCGGATGAAAGTGTTGTGAACGTTAATCCGTTCGACGAAGCCGCGGCCGCAACGGAACCATGGATTGAATGGTTCACCAAAGCCCAGCGGGAACCATCCGACACCGAATCCGAAGCCTCCGCCGAGAAAGCCGACGAAAGCGGGGCCGTAAATCGCAGGGCCAAAGATCGGGCCAGGGCACCAACCCCACCTGCCGCCTATGTAAGACCAGCGGCCATAGTGGTACGGTGCGAAGCCCCAAGGCTCATAGCCCACCCAAGTCCAGCCCCAAGGACCAACGTAGCTCCAATAGCCATTGCTATACGGGGCCCAGTCCTCTGGGACTTGGGACGGGTACCAAACATGGCCGTAATCGGGCTCCTGGCTCCAGGTTCCGTTGTTGTCGAGGTCGGCGGTACCGGGCGTCTCTGGAGGAACATATCGCGCAGAGACGGAATCCTGTTCCCGCAAATCACGATCATTCGCCCATTGATCGAGCCCATCCGCCTGGGGCGCCTGCGCGATCGTGGACTGGACATCATCTGTGCCATTGAATACGCCGCGTTGACCGGGTTCGAGATCGTACGTCTTTCCGCTGGCGGCCACTTGCCCCTCGCCACGGATCACTGTGATGCCGGTGGAATCGCCGTTCTCGTCTACGTCTATGCGGAATGCTCCCGCTTGTTTAATGGTGAAGGCCAGATTGGGCGTGTCGACTTCATAGACGTCGCCTTCGCGAATTTCTTTTACGCGGAAGTTGATGGAGCCTTCCGCGAGCCGCATTTGAGTGATGTTCTGGTCGAGGTTCAGGAATGCCAGGGCGGTCATACTACCGAGATGAATGGAAACTACACCGGTTTGCAATTCAGCGCGGGAATCTTTGTCCGTCCAGAGCTTGTCGCCGATGGTCATGGGGCGATTAAGTCCAGCGCTGCCCCAGTCGCCTTCGCCACCTGGCTGAAGAGAGACCGAGCCATCGACATAACTGATTCTAGCAACTCGGGTGGGTGGGTCGCCTGCGTTACCTTGGTTACTTTGGTCACTTTGACCCGCGCGCACGTTTGGAGTCGCGAAAGAGAGAAGACCCGCAAGACTAAGAAGCAGGAAAAGCCTTGGCTTTCCGTTAATTGTGGTCTTCAACATGGTTGGTCACCTTATCCCCGGTCCGATCCTTCGGGGTTCCGGCCGGCGGGAGTCCTTCTACTATATATGACTCCCATTGACTAGAACCCCAAGATGGAAAAGAAGTTGCTTAGGGGAGAGACTGGGTCCAGCGCGGTAGGTAGAATCAACATCCCAGGTGACTTTCGGCGCAAAGAATGGCAGTAAATGCTGTGTTATCTGTACCTTGGGACATGGCGGAGTTACAGCGCCTGCACTTGCAACAGGGAGGAATTCCCTTCCTGGGGGCAAGACCGGGTGCAACGTAAGCCGGGCATGCCTGCGGGGGGGAAGTTTAGTTGCGGACGCCGTTACCCCCGATTTGATAGCCAACCCCCCGGATCGTACGGATGAGGGGGCGTTCGTAGCCCAAATCGATTTTGCGCCGGAGGTAATTAATATAGACGTCGACGACATTGGTCATGGTGTCGAAATTGAGCTTCCAAACCTGTTCGACAATCGCAGTGCGCGTGACCGCCTGGCCCTCATGGAGGATGAGGAACTCGAGCAAGGCAAACTCCTTGGGACTTAGCTCGATGGACTGACCTCCACGCTGGACGGCATGGGCTACGCGGTCGATTTCGAGATCGCCGATCTTAAGGACAGCGCGAGCGGGACGGCCGCCTCGACGAAGAACGGCGCGAATTCGTGCGGCAAGTTCCGCAAAGGCGAAGGGCCTGGCCAAATAATCGTCGGCACCGGCATCGAGCAGGCGGACACGCTCTTCCGCAAGATTCGCCGCCGTGACCACCAGGACGGGCAGGTCCGGCTTCTTCGCGCGAATGTTGCGCAGAAGTTCGAGGCCGGCCTCTGCCGGAAGATTGAGATCCAATATGACGAAATCGTACGGCTGGTCAGAAGCCAGACGCTGGGTTTCCCCGCTGTCCGCGACCATCTGCACGGAAAACTGTTCTTGCTGCAACCGCTGATGGAGAAATTCCGCCAGTGGTGCGTCATGCTCAGCGACAAGAATGCGCATTGGCACACACCAAACAGTAAATTTGAAAGGGGGTGAGACCATAGTGAGAGTGACGGAGAGATGTGTGAACGAAGTATCGAGACCTGATAGCGCAAAGGGTATCCCCTAGCAGGGGCTGGCTGTTTCGCGGCGCGAATTGTCTGACGCAGAAAGATGCCCCTTGGGTCCGTCTGAAGATGGGTCGACACACGAGAGAATTAATCATGCTATGGCGAGATGAGATGATTGTCTTGAGGACCGTGTCGACAGACGGCAATGCGATGGTTTTCTTGCGGGCAATGAGCGGGAGCACGCCGCCGAGAGTTTTCTCGACAAACTTGATGAGGCCCGTGTTGACCTTCCATTGACGGCTGCTGAGACGTGTTCGTTGAATCATGATTGCTCGCTCACACCAAAACTGGTGCACGCCGCGCACCACTCGGGAACCTCGCCAGAAGCATCCTAATTAAGGCTGTTTGGTTCAGGCTTGTTGCTGTAAGTGATCCACAGATTAGATAAAGAGCTTTTTGGTGGCAAAAGGCGTGCAAGTCTGCCAAAGGGCATGACGAGGTGGGGCTAGACCAGGCGAGGCGCCATATTCAGTTGAACGTGCGGGGCCAATTGAAGGAGTTAGAGCAGAGTGTTTCCACCGCGGGACGAGCAGTGAGCGCGGCGAAACCCGAATTGGAACTATGAGTTCAATATGGCATAAGCCGGGAATCTTCGAAACGCTCTGAATCCTTGGACCAAGGATTGGCCGGCTGTATAGAAGCCAGACAATTTGCTCGAGTTTTGAGCTATCTCGCTTCTAGCGTCCGCGAAGAGCGGGACTCGCGCAGACTCACGCTTCCTCGCCGCAGCCGGAACTCACTATTGCACTTCCACATAAGTAGCGGCCACTCGTGACGCTTTCAATGCGGCGCGGTCTACGCCATTTGACTTCAAAATAAATCGGAGTATCTTCAGAAAAAGAACTCGTACTACGGAGGAATTCGATGACTCGCTCGTTCATTCAGGGATTTTTGTCTGTCTTATCAGTTGCTGTGGTCTTGACCGGTTGCGCTAAATCCGCGAATCAATCGGCCAGTTCGGATGCCGCATCATCACCCGATTCTTCACAGTCGGGCTCTGCATCTCCCAAAAAAGAAGCCGCGCCGAGACCAAAGCCCATCATCGTCCCCGCGGAAACTTCGATCTCTGTTGTTCTGGATGAGCCGCTTGGATCGAAAACCAGCACAGTGGGCCAGGCCTTTGCGGCAACTGTGCAAGCTCCCGTGGAAGTCGATGGCAGGGTGGCCATCCCCAAGGGTGCTCATGCAACTGGCATCGTGAAGGACGCCAAGCCAGCCGGGCGATTCAAAGGCGGCGCAGTTCTCGCGATGGAATTGACTTCTGTCACGGTCGGCGAAAAAGACTATGAAATTCAGACTTCCGCGCACACCGTAACATCCGTAGGCAAGGGCAAACGAACTGCTGTCATGGTTGGTGGCGGCGCTGGCGGTGGCGCGGCCATCGGAGCCGTTGCTGGCGGCGGAAAGGGCGCCGCTATAGGCGCCTTGATCGGCGCTGCGGCAGGCACGGGTGGCGCTGGTCTCACGGGAAATCGCGACATTAGATTGCCCGCTGAGACGGCTCTTTCCTTCAGGCTAATTCAGCCCCTGGAAGTCAGGGCTAGGTAGCCGCGCGCATTGGCCCGGCTCAGCGCGATTCTTCAAGGCCTGAAACGCATTATTGCGTTTTGCCCGCCGCGCTGATTTTTGTGGCTTGCCATGCCACAGCTTGCCACCGCCCGTTGCGACGAAGGAACGTCCCGGTGTTGCGGTAGTGAGCTGTCTCCACTTTTCCATCGTTATGCTCCGTTCGGCCAACCAACTGGAATGCAACGATCACTGTGTCGCCGTATTCGTGAACGGTAATGTCTTGGGCGGAATAGGTGCTCTTTCCTTCGGAGCCAGGCGTTGGCTTGCCGAGGCTCTCCATGATGTCGGCCTTAGTGATGACCGCGCCCGTCGCTCTGGTGTAAATCACGTCGTCGGCAAAAAACTTATCAAAAATGGCTCGGTCGCTGCGACCGGCAGCCTCCAGGAATTCGCGCAACAGCGCCGTGACCTCCCCGGTCGCTTTCGTCTGTGACGGTGTCCGCGGTACAGCTACAAAGTAAAATACAGCCAGAGCCATCACAACTCTTCCTATCTTCATCGCCACCCTCCTCTAGTTCGTCTAAGCACTCGACACTGTGCTGCCGTCCCGCAGTTCGCCGAACGCGGCTGTATTCTGTGGTCTATCTTGTCGCGGCCGCCGTCATCCGGCAAGTCGGTTGTCTCTTGATCTCGGATTCCGAACTCTCAAGGCTCGTCTGATCGCCATTTTGATCTTTTGACTTTCAAAACGCTGCTTCGAGCATCGAACATTTATCATGATTTTCGTCTGGCGGATTCTTCCTGATAGGATAGAGCGTTTGAGGAGCCTTGAAGGATATTGATGGAAACGGCCTACATATGCGACGCCATTCGAACGCCCTTCGGGCGTTATGCGGGAACACTTTCGTCTATTCGGACGGACGATCTGGCAGCCATCCCCATCAAAGCCCTCATCGAGCGCAATGCAGGAGTCGATTGGAACGCCCTGGACGACGTCATCTATGGCTGTGCAAATCAAGCCGGGGAAGACAACCGCAACATCGGCCGCATGGCTCTGCTGTTGGCGGGACTGCCTAAGGAAGTTCCCGGAGTCACGGTCAACCGCCTTTGCGGCTCCAGCATGGATGCTGTAGCCACAGCGGCTCGTGCCATCAAAAGTGGCGAAGCTGAACTCATCGTTGCAGGCGGTGTCGAGAGCATGTCGCGCGCACCATTTGTGATGGGCAAAGCGGACGCGGCCTTTTCCCGCGCGATGAGAATGGAAGACACGACAATCGGCTGGCGCTTCATCAATCCAGTGATGAAAGCAAAGTACGGCGTCGAATCGATGCCCGAAACCGGAGAGATTGTGGCGGAAGAGTTCCGCATTTCGCGCGAAGATCAAGATGCATTTGCTTTGAGAAGTCAGCAGCGTGCCGCGGCGGCTATGCGCAACGGACTCTTCGCCCAGGAAATCGTAGCGGTGCCGATTTCCTCAAAAAAAGGAGACTCCTTTTTATTCAGCTCCGATGAGCACCCTCGCCCTGATACCTTGCTGGCTGCGCTCGCGAAGTTGCCAGGCATCGTGAAACCCGATGGAACTGTGACGGCAGGAAATGCTTCCGGCGTGAACGACGGCGCCTGTGCCCTGCTTCTGGCTTCGGAATCGGCGGCAAAGCGCCATGGACTTACTCCTAAAGCACGCGTTGTCGCAGCGGCTGCAATTGGCGTCGCGCCACGCATCATGGGTATGGGCCCCGCCCCAGCCTCTCGCAAAGTTCTTGCCAAAACTAATTTGACCGTGGGCCAGATGGATGTTATCGAGCTAAACGAAGCCTTTGCTTCGCAAGCCCTGGCTGTGCTCCGAGAACTTGGCGTTGCCGACGATGCTCCCCATGTAAATCCGCATGGCGGCGCGATCGCCATCGGCCATCCTCTTGGCGCCAGCGGCGCGCGTCTTATTACTACTGCGATGTATCAATTGCTGCGAACCGGCGGAAAACACGCGCTCTGCACGATGTGCATTGGAGTTGGCCAAGGCATCGCAATCATTCTCGAGCGTGCTTAGCCGGCAGTTTCAAGCCGACATAAGAAAACTTAGCGACACCTCGCCGGGCCGCCGCTTTTGGCTTTTGTAAGCCCGCAAGGAAACCATTTTCATTCCCTGCTTGGAGTGATTACACTCAGCGCGTGAACTTGCTCGACCTGTTGTTTCGCTCTCAAGCCTTGGGTGTCGCCGATCAGCTTATCGACCGTGTGCTAACCTCAAGTACGGTGCGCCGCGAGCAGAAAACATTCCGGCAAAAGTGAGTCCTATGCCCTTCGCTCAATTGAAAGATGCTCGTATGCATTACGATCTCGCAGGTCCGGCAAAGGGGCCCGTGCTGGTTTTCTCGAATTCTCTCGGCGCGAATCTCTCCATGTGGGATCCACAAATGCCGGAGTTGCAGAAACGATTCCGTACCTTGCGATATGACACTCGCGGCCATGGGCAATCCTCCGTCACGCCCGGCCCATATTCCATCGAGAAATTGGCGCGGGACGTTCTAGCCATGCTCGACGAGTTGCACCTCGATCGTGTTTATTTTTGTGGTTTGTCCATGGGTGGCCAAACAGGGATGTGGCTCGCGCTTAACGCGCCGGCCCGCCTTCACAAGTTGATTCTCTGCAACACTGCCGCGAAAATTGGCACTCCTGAAATGTGGAACGCTCGTATCGAAGCCGTTCGCAAAGGCGGCATGAAATCCGTCTCCACTGCCATCATAGAGCGCTGGCTTTCCGCAGACTATCGCGCTAAATCTCCTGACGTCGCCGCTACTACTCAACGGATGCTTGAAAGCGTGGATCCCGAGGGCTACGTAGCAAATTGCGCCGCAGTTCGCGATTTCGACGCACGCGAAACAATCGCCGCGATTCACATTCCGACTCTCGTGATTTCCGGAACACACGACGCCGCAACGACACCCGAAGACGGCGGATACCTCACAAACCGCATAGAAGGAGCGCATTACGTAGAACTCAGCGCTGCTCACCTTTCCAATATCGAGGATCGCGTCCGCTTTAACTCCGAAATCAGCTCCTTCCTGTCTTCCTAACCGGAGTTCAAGATCAGCTTGGGTGTTTACGCGGACTGAAGTTGGCGTGCTCCATCCCAATTTTCATGTAACCATTGCAATTCCTGTACGTCCTATACTCAATGCCGAAAGCAACTTCTATCGGCATTCTAGCTTCGAAGGAAAGTGGATAGGTGTAGCCGGAAGCAGCACTCTGCGCGGGAGGGCGCAGGATTCCAGGCCGAATTACATGCTGTCGCTACAAAGGGGTCCCAAGTATGGGCGCTTTTGCAAGAAGCTACTTTCAGGACCGCACATCGCAACCCCTCCCGAATGAAATCATTGGCTTAACAGAAAACCTCCGACTTAGTCTGATATCTGATCAACCGGGATTGGTTGAATTCCGTGGGTCTCCGAGGGTAGTTGTGTCCCTCCATATCGGGCCATGCGTGGCCGTTGACTGCCGCCGAGGCGGCGAAAGACACTGCGGCACCACGATCCACGGCGATTTGGAAATCATTCCCCCGAATCTCGGTGGCGTCTGGGAACTCAAAGCGCGGGATACGGCGCTGGTAATCGGACTCAAGCTTCGCGTTCTCGAATCCGCCGTGGAAGACTCGGGCGGAGATCCGAGTAAGCTACGAGTGTGCAATCGCTTTCAAGCACGCGATTCGCAAATCGAACATATCGGCTGGGCGCTGAAGGCGGAAATGGAGAACGGGTACCCATCAGGACGCCTTTATATGGACGCCCTGGCCACAGCCCTGGCAGCACGGATCGTGCGAAATCACAGTTCGTTGGCGCGAGCCTTCGATGCGACAAGAACAGCGATGCCAGGCCGCAAACTGAAAGCAGTGCTGGGCTATATCGAAGACAATCTGGGGCGCGATCTGACGCTTCCCGAGATCGCCGGCGTCGCTGGTTTAAGCGTTTCACATTTCAAAATGCTGTTTCGGAATTCGCTTGGTCTGCCTGCGCATCAATACTTAATTCGGCGCCGCGTGGAACGCGCCGCAATGCAATTGCGCGAAGGGAAGATGCCCATTGGCCAAATCGCCCTTGAGAATGGCTTTTGTCATCAGAGCCATCTTGCATTGCACACCCGCCGGATATTGGGGGTATCGCCGCAGGAAATCCGGGACGCCTGCTGAAGGCCTATGTTGATCGAACACCGCATGCTTATGGTTAGAGCCATCAAACGATTTATGACGGTGTGCGCAACATCATCGAGTGTGGCTGCCCAAAGATATTCATCCGATTTTGCTCGGGCACATCCGATTTTGAGCGACGACCTTTTTTTCGAGAGGCAAGATCTTGTCCGGGCGAAGAATCTTACTCCTTCGCGGGAACCAAAATGAGCTTGGCTCGGAAGCTCAAGATGATCTTCCACTTGGCGCACATATGAGCGATCTATCTAGAGCCAATCTCCCCGGCACCGAACTACAAGATCCCCCGGATGTGTCCGGTAACACCCCTCAACGTCCCGGCGTTCATCAAGCGGCGCCCGAGAGAAGTCCAAAAACCGTCGAATTTCGCTCGCGCATGGAATCATCCGCTGCCAAGCCAATGAAAATCGCGTTCAAAACGAAGGGCAAAATTCTCCTCATCGATCCCGCGGACATCTTTGCTGTCGAGGCAGAAGGAAACTACGTATTGTTGCAGCGACAGTCGAACTCCTATCTCTTGCGGGAGTCGATCTCGACGATGGCGGAGAAGCTCAGGGAATATGGCTTCGTTCGTATCCATCGTTCGGTCTTGGTTAATTCGTCCTGGGTCGAGGAAATCCATCCCGGGACCACCGGGGAATACGTGTTACGCATCGCGGGTGGGAGCGAATACGTAGTGTCGCGGACATACAAGAGTAACTTAAGATCGCTTGCGCAATCGTGGATCGGCACCGACTCATTTATCGATGATTGATGTCCGTTCTGAACCCTTAAGAAGATGCCGGAGAAATCGCGGAACAATTACTGCATCTGAGCTGGATTTATTCTTCCTATTTTCTGCATTGCATGTCTCACGTTACAAAGACCAAAGAAGTACAATGCCGGATTCTTGTTTTTGCAATGCTTTTAGTTCTTTTAGAAATGATTTGGATTTTTCTTCGCCATAAATTCCTTCAGTAATCGGTTATGACCACCGGCAATATTCACATTCTGGAATATTTTGCGGTCGGCGCCTGTTAGGGACGCTTTAACAGCCCCCAGACACGAACTGCCAAATAAGCGATGCGAATTCCTACAGACGTGCCTTAAAACGATTTAATGAACCTTCGCAAATCCATATTCTGATTTCTTCCTTCGGCTCGAAGTCATTGAAAACAAATTAAGAGAGGAAAATTTATGATTGGTATGAAGGTTGCAATCTTAATTAGCGGTGTATGCACGGTGTACGCGCCGTGAACAATCTAAATTTCAGATTTTATCTTGATTTATTTGCCAAGCACCCAACTGGAGGATGCTCAATGTCAAGTAAGCGATCGCTTCTAGTGATCGGCCTTTTGCTCTGTCTGGTTACTCTTGTTCCGTCAGCTCTCTTTTCGCAAAGCGCTTCAACCGGCACGGTCGCCGGAACAGTCACTGATCCTTCGGGCGCGGCAATCGCGGCCGCGTCGGTCACCTTGACTGACAAAGCGACAAACATTCCCCGGACGGCGACCACGAACGAAAACGGTAGATACCTTTTTGTGGATGTCCCCTCCGGTACTTACGATGTTTCTGTAAACAAACAGGGATTCCGTATCTCTAAGCTCACGAATCAGTTGGTCAGTGTAGGCACGGCGCTAACTCTCAACGTCACGCTCGAAGTGGGCTCCGTTGCAGAAACTGTCGAAGTGACGGCCAATAATGCCGAGCTCCAGACTCTCAACGCCACGGTAGGCAACACCATCTCGGGAACAGCTTTGGAATCTCTCCCGAGTATCAGCCGTGACGCGGCTACCTTCTTTACCTTGCAGCCTGGCGTTTCCCCCGATGGCAGCGTGGCTGGCGTAGCGATGGATCAAAACTCCTTCTCGCTCGACGGCGGCCAGAATACCAATGACATGGACGGCAGCATGAACATTTACACTCCCAGCTTTGCTGGTGATGTAACCGGGGGCCTCATCAGGAACCAAGTCACCGGAAACGCGGGTGGCGGCCCTACCGGGGTCATGCCGACTCCCATCGATAGCATCGAAGAGTTTAAAGTCAGCACTACGAATCAGACCGCGGACTTTAACAGTTCTGCTGGTTCTCAGGTGTCCATGGTGACAAAGCGCGGCACAAACGCGTGGCACGGCACCGGCTACGAATATTATCTAGACAACAACTGGTCCGGAAACACATTTGATAACAATTCCGCGGGTGTTCCGGTTCCTAGCTATCATTACAGCCGTTTTGGCATTGCCGGCGGCGGACCAATCATTCCGAAGGAAATTCTCGGCGGCAAAACCTATTTCTTCGCTAACTATGAAGGCTTCCGCTGGCCCAATTCGGAATCGATTACCAGAGACGTACCAACAGCTTCCATGCGGGCTGGATTGCTCTTCTTCGGTGGGCAGTATTACAATTTGAATCCCACCGCAGTCACCTTCAATGGCGTTACCTATCCCGGAACAAACCTCGATCCGAGGGCCATTGGAATCAATTCCCAGGTTCAGCAGATGTGGTCGACGATGCCTCTGCCTAACAATGCAACAGGCTGCACCGGCGGGCTCAGTCTCTGCGACGTTACCGCTGCGGGTGGCAATGTTGGCACCTTCACCGGAAACATGTCTCTTCCTCAAACCAGCAACTTCGGCGTCGCCCGCCTGGATCACGATTTTGGCTCCAAGTGGCACTTCATGAGCAGCTATCGCTTTTACCACCTTGTCCGTGCGACGGATAGCCAGGCCAATATCGCCGGCGGAACACCTGTTTCGCTCTCGGCCCGTCCACAGGTCCCCTGGTTTCTTGCAGCCGGCCTCACCACAAACATCTCCACTAACGTCACCAACGACTTCCACTACAGCTACCTCCGCAACTTTTGGCAGTGGGGCTCGGGTGGAGATACGCCGCAGCTCGCCGGTTTGGGTGGCGCTCTTGATCCGTTCGGACAATCGCAAGCCCAGTCGCTCAGTCCATATAACGTGGACACACAGAATACCCGTACCCGTTTCTGGGATGGTCAAGACAACATGATTCGCGATGACGTGAGCATATTGCACGGCAATCACCTCTTCCAGTTTGGAGGCACCTACCAGCGCAACTGGGACTTCCACGAACGTAGCGACAACGGAGGCGGTATCAACTTTCAGCCGGTGTATGAACTTGGGATCACCACAAGTTCCGGTATCAATATGAACGGCTTCCTCCCGTCAAGTCTCGCCGCAACCGATGCAACAAACTTTGGGCGCGACTATGCTGCTGTTCTGGGGATCGTATCTATCGCGCAGACTGCCTTCACTCGCGCGGGCAACGACCTTGCGCTCAATCCCCCGCTTACGCCGGCTCAAGACAAGAGCACCATTCCCTATTACAACGTCTATTTCAGCGATTCTTGGCGCATGAAGCCCAGTCTCACCCTCACTTACGGTTTGGGCTGGACATTGGAAATGCCGCCCGTCGAACAACTCGGCAGGCAAGTGGAACTCGTTGACCAGGCTGGCCAGCAAATTGACACCGAGGCCTACCTCAAAGCTCGGGAAGCTGCTGCGCTGCAAGGTCAGGTGTACAATCCCGAAGTCGGTTTCGCCCTCGTAGGCAACACCGGTGGCGGACAAAAATACCCCTACAATCCATTCTACGGTGCCTTCAGTCCGCGTGTCGCTGTGGCTTGGAATCCCAACTATAACGAAGGACTTCTTGGCAGGATGTTCGGGCAGGGCAAAACCGTCGTTCGCGGCGGGTACAGCCGAATCTTCGGACGTCTCAACGGCGTTGACTTGGTGCTTGTGCCGCTGCTGGGCACCGGCCTTATCCAGCCGGTCCAGTGCATTGACGCGCAGAGCCCAACCGCCGGCAACGGCACTTGCGCCGGAACCAACGGCTCATCACCCGCCAACGCTTTCCGCATCGGCACTGATGGTATGACTGCGCCGATCCCGACGCCTAGCGCGACACTGCCCCAGCCCGATTTTCCCGGCTTCAACGCGATTGCTGCCGGTGCGGGCGAGGCTTTGGATCGCAATTTCCGCCCTGACGAGTCGGACCAGTTCGACCTCACCATCCAGCGCCAGATCAACAGCAAGACCATGATCGAATTCGGCTACATTGGTCGCCGCATCACTCACGAATATCAGCCCCTCAATATCAACGCAGTGCCGTACATGATGACTCTGGGCGGCCAGAGTTTCGCCAAGGCCTATGCCGCCATTGAGACGGCCAGCGGCTTCGGCAACACTTGGGGCTGCAGCGTTGCTCTTCAGGCGAGCAAAACCTGCAATCAATCGGGTGGCCTCAATACGCTGCCCGGTCTTGCAGCACAACCCTTCTTTGAAACAGCGCTCGCTGGCACTGGTTACTGCAATGGCTACGCGAATTGCACGGATGCAGTCGTAGACAAAGAGGGCGGCGCCGGCGGCAATCTGTCCCAGCAAAACGTTTGGAACATGTGGAGCGATCTGGACAACGGCGGATTCAATTTTGGCCGCACCATGATGAATACTCCCATCAATTGCGTCGCCGGTACGGAAATCGGCTGCAACGGTCAATTAACCTCTGGCGTCGGCGTCAATGCCAGCCTCGGCTACGGCAATTACAACGCGGGCTTCGTCACTCTGAAAATGTCGGATTGGCACGGCCTCACACTCCAGCAGAACTTCACCTATAGCAAGGCTCTAGGAACCGTGTCCGTCGTGCAAGCGACCAGCGAGTTCACCACCGTTGATCCTTACAACATCGGCGCCGGCTACGGCGTTCAGCCTTTTGACCGCAAATTCGTCTACAACCTTTTCACGGTTTACGAGCCGCCTTTCTTCAAGGGTCAACACGGCGTGATGGGTCGTCTCCTGGGCGGCTGGTCGTTCGCTCCGATCTTCACAGCGGGCAGCGGATTGCCACTCGAACTCAACACCACTAACGGCGACAGTCAAGCCTTCGGTGAAGGCGATAGCAACAACTTCTTCTCCGACGAAAACGGCGTTCTTACCTGCGCCAACAACTTCGGCAGCTCGCGGCACAACAATGTTGGCGGATCCAACGGGATCGGCACCGCCGGAAACGTCAACATGTTCGCAAACCCTGCAGCCGTGTTTGCCTGTGTCCGCAACCCGATTTTGGGCCTGGACGGAGGCGCTGGCGGGGCTGGCGTACTTCGCGGTATGCCGTTCTGGAACGTCGACTTCCAGGTCAAGAAGAATATCCACATCAACGAGCGCTTCAGCGCAGAATTCCAATCCATCTTTACCAACGTGTTCAACCATGATCAGCTCGCCGACCCGGTCCTTAGCCTCTCGTCCCCGGGAAGTTGGGGCGTACTGAGCACACAGGTCAACACGCCTCGCTCAATTGAAGTCGGCGTTCGCTTCCGCTTCTAACTTTTTCCGGCCGTTTCTTCAAACTCGCCGCAAAAAAACGGGGAAGGCCAGTCTGGCCTTCCCCGTTTTCCTTTTCCCATCGCACCTCGTGGCGTTTCATTCCCTCGCGGTCCGTCGCTTCCCCGAAACTCAATCGCGCTCGAAACCAAACTCTTCTACGGCAGATCCTTGCTCAACCGTTCAACCACCTGCTTCGATTCTGTAACCGGCGGATTGTTCAAATACTTCCCAAAAAACACCAAATATCTCTGCCACCTATCTTGGATGTGCCGTGGTTCCACAAACCCGTGATTCTCCCGTGGATAAGTTACATACTCCACGGGCACATGTTTTTCATACAGTGCCCGATAAAATTCCTCAGCCTGCGGTATCGGCACCCGTGTGTCGGCTTGTCCGTGCAAGATCATTGTCGGAGTCTTCACGTTCCCCACGAATTTCATCGGTGAATGATCCCAATACTCTTGAAAATTGTCCCATGGCGCCTTCATGCCCATGAACATCGTCATGTACCGGTGAATGTCCGTCTGCGAATACATCGAATAGAGATCCGGCAGCCCCGCACCTGGCGAAATCGCCTTGAACTTGTCGGTTTGTGTATCGATCCACATCGTCATGTAGCCGCCGTACGACCATCCGAATGCACCCAGCCTTTCTGGATCGGCCCATCCTTTATCGACCATCGCCTGCACGCCACTCATGTCATCCTTATAGTCACCGTTTCCCCAATCGTTCTGGTTCGCCGTCGCAAACTTCTCCCCGCGTCCTGATGACCCGCGAAAGTTTGGCTGCAACACCATGTACCCGTTCGCCGCCATGATTTGCTCCGTGGGACTGAACGAAAGCAGCGAGGCCCCCGTCGGTCCCCCATGCGGATTCAACAAGAACGGAACCTTGTGCGTCCCGTCGAAGTCCACGGGCTTGGTCACAATCCCGTCGATTTCCATTCCGTCTTTGCTGCTCTTCCATCGCACCACCTCGCTGGCCCCCAGAGCATAATCCGACAGCCAGGCGTTCTGATTCGTGATACGTTCCAGCGATCCAAAACTCAGGTCGCTGCGAAACACTTCGTCTGGGTGCGTTGGATCGCTCCACGTTCCTACGCCTGTCTGTCCATTCGCGCTGATGCCCGCAACACTCACCACCGCCCCTGTGTCCGTCAGCGGCCGGATCGTTCCCGCCGCCACGTCCGCCGCAAAAACTCTCAGCGCTTCATGGTCGTCACTACTGAAGTAAATATTCTTGCCATCCCGCGACCAAATCGGCTCGCCCGCATTCAGGTCAAACGAACCGGTCAGCTTCTTTGGCGTTCCTCCGCTTGCTTCCACAACAAAAAGGTTTTCCTTGTAAATCAGCAGCCCGGCGCTCCCCAGGTACGCAATCCACTTTCCGTCCGGCGACCAGCGTGCCGTGTGTGTCGTGTCCGACGTCTGCGCTAGCTTTCGCTGTGCTCCGCTTGCCACGTCCATGACCCACGCCGTTTGCAGAGCCGTGTCGTCCAATCGCGGTGTCGGGTTCGTCGTGAACGTGACGTGCGCGCCGTCCGGCGACCAGCGCGCGTCGCTGACTGTAAAATCTCCCTTGCTGATCTGTTTTTCCTCGCTCGTCGCGATGTTCCACGTCCAGAGCTGCGCCATCTTGAAATCGTGATCCACCACCACCGCATCTTCCTTTTGCTTTGTGCGCTTTTCTTCCTCCTCGCTCGGCGGCGCCGCTGCTGTGAGCAGCAGCGTCTTTCCGTCAGGCGAAATCTGAAATCCGCGCACACCGGATTTGTGCTTCGTCACCTGCCAGGGCTCGCCGCCGTCCACGTACATGAACCACACCTGGGGCTTTGCATCCTTCTCTTCTCCGGCGTCCATCGTAAACGCCAGTATTTTTCCGTCGGACGACCACTCCAGATTCGATACGCTCTTCTCACCCCGCGTAAATTGCCGCGCCGCGGTCGCTGGTCCCGTCGTCGGCACGACCCAAATCTGGGTCACAAATTTCCACGCTTGCTCCTTTTCCGTCTGGTTTTCGGCAACCAGGTAACCCACGCGAGACCCGTCGGGAGAAATCCGCGGCGAGCTCACGCGTGCCACGCGCAATGCATCGGCCGAACCGAAAAGTTTTTTCCCTTCCCTGCTCCGCGCCGTGGCTGCCTCCTGGCTCGAAGCATTCTGTTGAGCCGCAGCCGCGAGCGGCGCCACGAGAGCCGCCGCAACCAAAATTCCACGAAACAATTTTGTCGCTGTAATATCCATCACCGGAAAGCCTCCTGGCTCACGACACACTCGTTTCTCGCCCCTTCAACGCCGCGAAGTATATTGGCAAGCCTCCCCCCTTGCAAGACGGACGCTTAGCGGCACCAATCAGCTGTATAAAAATGATTCGTCGCAAGAAAGAACTCCGCCCATGCGGAAAAATCTACACACTTCGTCTTTCACACTTCTTCGTGCATGCCCCCCGTCAATCGCCGTATGCTCTTGAATTTTCAGCCGCTTATGAAATTTAGTGTACTTCTGGCCGCAAACTTGCCTCTCCAACCGCGGGACCAATCACGTTCTCTGAGAACCAGCCGCTCGAGAAGCTGGAAGTTCGCGCGAGGACAATCGCGTGTCGCGCTAGGAGGCGCAAGAAATGAAATACACAAACAGCCGCGTATTCATAGCCGCGGGCTTGCTCGCTTTCGGGTCACTCCTTTTCGCAAAAGATCCCGGCAATGCGCCCAGCAATGCGAAAGACGAACAGGATCGGCTTCAGAATTCGGGCAAGGTCATGCAGGAAGTCCTCAATGTTCCTGACGACATTCCGCAAGACCTTATCGACAAAGCCCGTTGCGTCGTCGTGATGCCATCGGTGTTGAAGGCCGCATTCGTCGTCGGCGGCAGTTACGGCCGCGGGACGATGGTCTGCCGCACCGGCAAGGATTTCAATGGTCCGTGGGGCGCTCCCGCAATGTACGCCCTTGAAGGTGCCAGCGTGGGCCTTCAAATCGGCGGGGAAGCCACTGACTTCGTTTTTCTCATCATGAATGACCGTGGCGCGGGCAGCCTTTTGCATAGCAAGGTGAAGCTCGGAGCCGATATATCCGCCGCCGCGGGACCCAAAGGACGCTCCGCCGCAGCCGACACCGACGCCTACATGCGCGCGGAAATTTTGAGCTACTCCCGCGCACGCGGAGTCTTTGCCGGCGTTTCTCTTGAAGGCTCGACGCTTCGCCCCGATGAAGACGCCAATCGCAAGCTCTACGGCAGCTCGGCCAGCGCGGCCAAAATCGTGACCGAATCCGGCAGTTCCGCTCCTTCGTCGGCTCACGAATTGATTGCCACCCTGCAAAACTCATCGCCACAACTTAAGCGTTAGTTTCATTCGTTGGGAGGAGGCCGGCATACTTCCGGCCTCCTCTTGATCGACGAAAGCGCTCGATGTCGTTCGCTGATCCGGCAAAGTTCGAGCCGTTCTAGTTCCACTCATTTCGCAGCGGCCCGGCTCAAATCGAAGATTGGAGCGAATCATGAAAATACGAAACTTGCTTTCCAGTAGCGCTGTAGCTCTTCTCGCCCTGACTCTGCCTTTCTCTGGCGGCAGCGCTTTTGCCCAAGATCACGACAGAGATCGCGCCAGAGACCGAGACCACGATCATCCGCGCTTCGAGGACCATGATCGCCAAGCCGTCCGCGGTTGGTTCACGGAACACCACGACCATCTCCCGAGAGGTCTTCGCGACCCTGACAGGCTGCCGCCTGACCTGGAACCCAGGCTTCAGGTTGGCGTTGTCCTAGATCGCGACATGCGCCATCGCATACATCCCGTGCCGGAAGAACTAATCGAGCGTTTGCCACCCTGTCCCAGGCACTACCGCTACGTAATCATCGGGGGCCACATCTGTCTGATCGATGATGGCTACCATGTTTCCGACGTCATCCATTTCGAGCTCAATTTATGAAGACCTGTTGAAAGCGGTTCGGGTGGCCTTAGTTTTACCCTCCCGGATTTATGGCCACCCATTCAAACAAATCCAGCAAGAGTTACAAGTCAGGCAAAACGTGGCTTTCTCCGCCTGACGCGCGCGGCCCGGAACTGTTCAGGATCAATTCTCATTGGGGGAGAAAATGATAAGTCCACATGTGAGCGAACAACGAGACTTCATCGATTGGGTACATGTTTCGGACCACGTGCAGCCCTTCCTGGCAGAACTGTCTGAGAGTGAGGCCATCGAGCGTGCCCAGCGGGGAGACGCCTGCGCATTCGAACGCATTTACCAGCTCCATAGCGCGCGTGTTTACGCCCTCTGCTTGCGCATGGTTGGAAATTCCGCCGAAGCCGAAGATCTTACACAGGAAGCATTCTTGATGCTCCTGCGCAAGATCCGCACCTTCCGCGGCGAATCCGCCTTCTCGACTTGGCTGCACCGCATTACGGTCAACATCGTTCTAATGCGTCTGCGCAGAAAAACTTCATTCGAAACGCCGCTTGAGGAAAACAAGGAGCGAGAAAGTGATCGTCCGGCCGTCCGCGAGACATTCGCCACTACCGACCTGCTCCTGGCTGGCTCGCTTGACCGCCTCAATCTCCAGCGCGCGATGGAGCAGCTAACGCCATTCCAAAAGTTGGTTGTCATTCTCCATGACATACAAGGCTACAAACACAACGAAATCGCAAAAATGTTGGATTGGTCGATCGGAAATTCGAAGTCTCGCCTTCACAGGGCCCGCGCGCGCCTGCGTATGCTGCTGCAAGAGAGTCTCAGCTTGAGTTGCATCACGCCGCCACGAACTGCCCACGCCGCGTCGAGCGTATGATAAGCCGCTCAAGTTTGCCAAAACCAGTGCGGCTTGCACTCTGCGCGAGTTGCGTAGCAAGCGCCGCGCTTACTCCTGCCGCAGTGCGATCACCGGATCCACTCGGCTGGCGCGGCGCGCCGGCAAATAACTTGCCAGCAATGCAGCCATCACCAGTACTGGAATCGTCAGGCCAAAAGTCGATAGTTCTGTGGGCTGCATTCCCTCCACAAGTCGCTGCATAACGCGCCCCGCTACAAGCGCCCCTACCGCGCCAAGGACCACGCCGATGAAAATCATTCCGAGGCTCTGTCGCAGCACCATCCACATGACGCCGTTTGGACTAGCGCCGAGCGCCACACGTATTCCGATTTCCGGCACGCGCTGGCCCGTCAGATACGCCAGTACGCCATAGATCCCTGTGCACGCGAGCACCAACGCTAAGCCGGCGAATATCCCGAACAGCAATAGGAGGAATCGCTGAAGGGCGAGCGAATCATCGGCCAACTGTTCCATCGTATGAACTCCGTACAATACTTGGTCGCCCGCAGCGCCTCGCAACTCGCGCCGGAGCGACTCGACCTCACTCAATGGCGCGACTTCAGTCCGCACCGCGATAGACATGAGTTCCGACCAACGCCTCAAATACTGGTCTGGGAGTTGGGCAAGAGGATAGTAGAACTGCGCGCGCACCTGCGCTTGATCGTCGCCGGCAAGTCCCCAGTGGCGCACGTGCCCAACGACGCCCACCACTACAAACGGACCATACCCCATGTCTGGCATCCAGAGCTGCTTTCCGATGGGGTCCTGTCCGCTGAATGCGTTTTGCGCGAACACCTCGTCTATCGCAACGACGAGCTCACTCCCGATCCGGTCCTGGTCAGTGAAGAAACGTCCGCGACGCAGCGGAATTCCCATGACCCTGAGATATTCCGGTGACACACTCGATGCCAGCGCGTTAGGCCGCTTACTTTCTTCCGGCACATCCGCTGTCGGCCAGTAGCCCACCTCGTTGAAACCCTGTCGCATCGGAAATGTATCGACGGTTGCAACGGCTTGCACTCCTGGCACACGCCGCGCTCGCTCCAGAACATCCTCCCAGGCCGCGCGTATGTGATCTGGGTTGGCAAGTGTCGAGGGAGAAAGCGCCATGCGGCTGACCAGTACGTTTCGCACATTCACTCCTGGATCGAGCGACGACAGGTGTAAGAGCGTGCGTCCAAGCAATCCCGCGGACACCAGCAGCACGACAGCCAGTGCGAGTTCGGATACAACAAAGCTGCTATGTAGACGCCGCGAGCTTCCCGCAACACTCCGTCCGCCGCCACGCAGCACCTGTTCCAATTGGCGCACGGGCGCGCGCAAGGCCGGCGCCAGCCCAAACAAAAAGCCACTCAAGAGAGCAACTGCCAGCGCAAACAGCAGCACTCGCCAATCGAGTTGGATCTCTTCCACTCGCGGCAAACTCCCCGGCCAAAGCGCCACAAAGGGTTTGAATCCAACCGCTGCAAGACCGACACCGAAAACACTCCCGGAAAACCCCAGAACCGCACTCTCAGTCAGACACTGACGCACCAGTCGGCCGCGGCCCGCGCCGAGTGCCACGCGCATCGCCAATTCGCGTTCGCGCGAAACCGCTCTCGCCAACAGCAGACTGGCTACGTTTGTGCACGCAATCAAGAGCACGAGCCCAACCGCTCCCAGCAGCAACAAAAGCGTTGAACCAATATCTCCGACGTCCGGACGAAGGGGCTGCACGACAATGCTGCGATCCTTATTCGTGTCTTTGTATTGCTCAGCCAGATTGCGCCCAAGCAAGGTCATCTCCGCCTGTGCTTCGGCTAGCGTGGCACCGGGACGGAGGCGCCCCACAGCACCTATCGGATGCGGTCCGCGGCCCTGCAGGAATTTTGCCGTATCTTGGCCAAGGGGCGTCATCACATCCGGTTCGCTGTCGCGCACACGGAAGCCCGCGGGCATTATGCCGACGACCGTGTAAAGCTTTCCGTCGAGAGTGACCGAAGCACCCAAAGCTTCCGGCCTTCCAGCAAAGTGACGCTGCCAGAAACTGTAACTGAGGATCATCACGGGCGCCGCGCCGGTCCGATCCTCTTCGGGCATGAAAGCGCGACCTTGCGCGAGATTGACGTGTAAGACAGAAAACAAGTTGTATGAGATTTCCTGCAAGTCGACATACTCAGGGTCGCCTGAGCCGCTAACCGTTCCTCCATTGAACAGAGAACCGGCCAGTGTCAGCGAGTGGCTCTCGCGCACGCAATCGAGAAAATCAGGGTACGCAAGATTCTGTTCTCCAAACAATTTTGCGTTCCAAGTGCTAGTGTGGCCATGCACAGCGACGAGTTGGTCAGGCTGCGGATAAGGTAGCGGCCTCAATAGCACTCCATTCACGACGGTAAACATGACCGTCGAGGCTCCGACTCCAAGCGCCAGAGTCAGAATGGCGACTGCGGCAAATCCAGGGTGCTGGCGAAGCATGCGAACCGCATACCGGAAGTCCTGCCAGAAGTCCTCCAGCCACCTCGTCCCGCGCGCATCGCGGCATTCCTCTTTCACCTTTTCTGGACCACCCAGAAACAGCCGGGCTCGCCGTCGCGCCTCTTTTGGATCGATTCCTTTAGCGATCAATTCGTTCGCGTGCTCCTCCAAGTGAAAACGCAGCTCCTTCTCAAGCTGCTCTTCCATCTTTTTGCGCCTCAGTAAACGCTGCCACCAGTTCATTCGGCGCCTCCTTCCGACAACTTCATGATGAGGCTGATGGCCTCCGTCAATCGTTCCCAGCTAGCTGCTTCCGTCTCCAGTTGCGCTCGCCCCTTCCTCGTCAAGCGATAGAACTTGGCCTCGCGGCCTGTCTCGGTCTCCTTCCAATCCGCTGCAAGTAGCCCTCGGTTTTCCAGCCGGTGTAACGCCGGATAAAGCGAGCCTTGCGGAACCTGAACAACGTGTTGCGAGACCTGTTCAAGTCGCTGCGCAATCGCGTACCCATGCACGGGTCCAAGCGCCGCAACTTTTAGTATTAATAGGTCCAGCGTCCCTTGCGGCAAATCCGATTTCAGCGTCATGCGCCATACCTCCGGCTTCTGCATATATACTCCTCGACGTGTAGAAGGTCAAGGCATGCGTGCCTACGCCCAGACTTCCGCTTCCCGGGTCGGCAGCCAACCCTTAGGAGCGGTTGCGCCCCACCTTGAACTTTCACTTTGTGTGAAAAAGTACTTGACAATGTCAAGCGGCGTTGTATCCTTGCCACATCAACGCCGCGCAAGAAAGGGAAACCCCGCATGGAAGCCCCTTCTCCAACTCAATCAGAGAGTTTCGGCAATTCAACGCCGAGCCCGTTTCGCGGCCTCTTCACGGACGCCGTCCGCTTTTGGGAGTTGCGTCGTCTTTTCTACAATCTTGCCCTCGCCGCTGTCGTCGTCATTTGGCTCGTAGCGACTTGGCCGCATTTTCGTCCCGCATTCACTCTGACTTCTCTTCTCCTCTTAAGTGTCCTCGCATTGATCGCCAATGCTTTCTATTGCGCCGCCTATCTTGTCGACATCCCTATGCAATGCTCTTCTTTCGGCTCACTCTGGAAACGCCGGCGCTGGGCCTTGTGGTTGATCGGAACGCTCTTCGCCATTCTCCTCGCAAATTACTGGATTGCCGACGAAATCTATCCTTTTATTCAGTGAAACGAAGCGAGACGTGCGGCGAGGCGTAGATTTATCTCTTGTTCTCTATCTGCGCTACTGGCCCAATCGCCGCCTGTCCACCCGTGAAACGTGGACTCTCCCCACCTAACGCGGCTGCTCCACCCTCGGTTGGTGGGCGTGGCTGTTTTCCCTTTTCCTCACAAATGCGAAAATAGATCCGGCCATGGATGCCCCGATGGACACCAAGGTAGAAACAAAATGCTCAAGTTGCGGCCTAACCGCGCCCGGGGGCACAGCCGGCTGCCGCGCCATCTTCGATGCCTACATTGCGCGAGAGTGGAGCAGTCCCATCTCCTATCGCTATCACCGCATGTTCGTCGACAGCTATTGCCTCCAGCATCCCGGCGAGTTTTGCGCCTCCGCGAAGTCCTTTGCCGCCCATCTCACGGGACTCTGCGCCGCCTTCGAGCACAAGTCCCATCCCTCAGTCCTCAAATCCATCAACCGCTGGCTAAGTGGGAATCCTTCCCTCACCAAGCCAGACCTTCCCACGTTCCGCGGATCCCTCACCATCGCCGAAGTTCAAGCCGTTCTTTCAGAAGTCCAAGCCGAGCACAATCCCTTCCCCGTCGCCCAGGCCGTCGACCGCTGGGCCCGCTCCACCTGGCAAGCCTACTCCGCCCTCCATCCGCAAGCTCGCCTCTGGATCAACCAATCCTTCCCGGCAAAATAACTTGACACACGCAAGAGATTCCCTCTGCCGGTTACTCCATCTTCTTGTCCGCGACTTACTTCCCCACCACCAAAATCGTAAACGTATCCGGCACCATCTGCCCTCGCGCAGGACGCTCCCCCGGGGCCGGAGGAGGCGGCGGCGTGAACTCCGCCGCAATCAACAAAATGTGATTTGTCTTACTGTCCAGCGTCAATGTCTTCGCGCTCTGCATGGTCTTCACGGTCTGCTCCACCACGAAGCTCGTCGGACTGTTTTCCTTGATCACCGTCAGCGTTCCATCGCGCTGCGAGCTGAATGCTTCCTTCGTCTCCGGATTGAACACCGCCCCATCCACCCCGTTCCCAATCGGCAAGCTCGTTATAATTTTCCCGTCGACCGAACTAAGAATCACCATCACCTGCGGCTCATGGCATGCCGCGAACAAAACGTGGTTCTTCACATCAAACGCCAGCCCGCCCGGCCCGCCGCATTTCCCCGCCAAATCGTAGTGCGCGGTCACCGTCATTGTCTTTGCGTCTACCACCGCGATGTTGTCCTTGTCCTCGATATCCACATATAAATGACCGTTGCCGTCCGTGACCGCCTGCTCCGGCGCTCCGCCCAAATCAATCGTGCCGGCGATGGACCCATCCGCCGCGTTGATCACCGTGGCGTTCGGCGCCCTGTGACTGAACACGTAAACTCGCGCGTTGAACGGGTCAAACAAAATCCCGTCCGGTCCGCCTTCCACATCAATGTTCTTGATCGTCGCCAGCGTCTTCGTCTCCCACATCACCACAGGCTTGCTGCTCGCAAACCCGTGCCCCGACTTCGGATCAACCGCCGCCCCGCGCGCGTTCGCATTCCCAATCTGCCCGACCGATTCCAGCGTATCCAAATTGAACACGTTTATCCGAGCCGTCGGCCCTGTCCGCGGAATGTACAATCGCCGCCCCGCGTCGTCGGCATATACATAATCAAACCCGCCGTCCCCTCCAACTTTCGCCGTCTTCACCACCTTATAAGGCCCCTCGCTCGGAGCCTGCTGCGCCATTCCAAAACCCGCCAGCATCAACATCGCCATCGCAAATCCCAGAAAAATCCTTCCCATAAAATCCCCCTCGCGCTCGAATTTCCGTCTTGTTCCAAACTTGCGCCGAAGTATACACCCCTCGGGCGGCCGCTCCCTAAATCCGCGATAAACCAGGCCCAAAAAAAGCATCCAGCAAACAAGATCGTCAATAGGAGGTTCTGTGCAGAGGTACAGCTCATTTACCCTAAATATCTGACCAGAAGGTCAGCGTGACCGATTGGGGGAGTACCGTACTCTCAAGGCCTCGAACACGATGCGAGAGCGTGGCCTACTGAAGCCATAGCCAGTCCCGGCCCTCGAAAGAGGCCAGTATGAAAAACAAATGCATAATTGTTGGAGTTGCCGCAGTGTGCGTCCTGCTTGGCGGTTCCGGAACAGCCGCGCACATCTACAATCCGATCAAATGGATCAAGAAATCTCCGACCCCGACGGCAAGTGAACAGCTTGCCGCCAACAAAGAGGAAGACAAGAAGTTATCGGTTCAGTTGCAAGCCGTGCTTCCTCAGCGCACAAGTCTTAAAGATGCCTGCGCGGGATTTAAGAACCTAAACGATTGCGTTGCCGCTCTTCACGTAAGCCACAATCTCCAGATCAAATTCAACTGCCTTAAATGGGATGTGACCGGCGCGAAACCGGTCGGCGACGTCAAATCGTGCGAGGCCCCGTCGAAAGACAAGCCCATGGACCTGAGCAAAGCGATCCGCGAGCTGAAGCCCAATGCCCATTCCCGGACGGAAGCAAGGAACGCCGAGAAACGCGCCCGCGAGGACATCAAGGACGCCTCCTAGCAGAAAATAGTGCGGCCCAACCTTCCTGTCATTTTGCAGAAGGGTTGGGTCTGCCTTCCCCTAACTCCTTCTCTTCAACCGCCCCCCTCATCACGCCGTCCCCTCGAGCATCGCTCTCTTCCCAGACCCGCCTCGTCACCCCGCCTATCTCATCCGGCCAAAACATCTCCGCTGATTGTACAAAAGTGAACAGCGCGCCTCCTTGAGATTCTCTAGGATGCGCCACTGGATGGTCATCCGGCGCCTAGTGGGACTTCTTTATCGGTGACCCGCGACTGCGCAAAGGCTAGCTGTTGCGATCGGCTTGGATACGGGATTACAGCTGGGTCATCAGCCGCGTCCACGCCTTCTCCTGTATTGGTTCAACGCCTGTGCGACGCGATGCGCGATTCAGCGCATACGCTTTTGTCGCCTAACAAAGTTTCCGGCTAAGGCCCATGACAAACTCAGTGCCCCCGCCCCACAGAACTGGATGGTGTTGCTTTTTCCCATGAGGATCATCTTCCCCGCATTATTCTGCTACCTTCTGTGCACTGCGCCTGCTTCAGCGCAATCGTCAATCGCGAGCGCAAGCGGCGCAGCTCCCGCCGCCGCCGCAAGTGCCGAAACTCCACCCGCCCCCATAAAACCCGTGAAGCCCATCAGGAGCGAGCCTCCGATCGCGACGGCCAGGAGCAAAACAATCGAAATGGGGCTGGGCTACTCCTACTTAAGTCAGCCGGGGAACCAGTCCAATCGATTGGGCTTACGAGGCCCTGATGCCAGCTTCACGATCGGTTTTTCTCGATTGGGCTTGACGGCTGATGTCGGTTATGCCCAAGCCTCAAATGTTCTGGGTACGGGGCGCCACAGTGCTGTCCTTACTTACCTCGCGGGTCCCGTTTTCCATCACACGTTGCACCGTCGCTTTGATTCTTACCTTCATGTGCTGGTGGGGGGCGCCAAAGTGAGTGGTCCGATTCTTACGAATGGCGGGACAATCCTGCTCGGGGGATGGACCACTAGCTATGCCTGGGCAGTTGGCGGCGGAGTTGAGTACTGGGCGACAGATTCCATGGCCATTCGCACGGGCGCGGATTATCTGCGAACTGCGTTCTACGATTCTTCACTTGCGGTTCGGGGCCAAAACAATCTCAGGACAACGGCGTCAGTAGTCTATTATTTCGGAAATCGGTTACACAAACACCGGCGCTAAGCCGAGTGCCGCATCCCTTCACTTTCCTGGTGAAAGATCACAATCCCCGCGCCCCGCGGCATCATCACCAGCCGCCGCTGCCGCCGCGAAGGCCCAATTCCCTGGCGCCGGCTTGACCCTTTCATTCTCCTGGCGTAAGGTCATGCGCGACCGTCGATTCTTTCGCACCGGTCCCACTGGTCAACGCACATGGCTGAGAATGAAAATACGTCCGGAGAAAACTCCTCCACTTCCTGGTCGGATCTGCTTGCTGAACTTATCCGCGGATTCGTTCTCCTGCGAGACGTTTTCGGTTACGTTCTTCCCGGCGCCTTCTTCCTTCTGATCGGGGCCATGCTTGATCGTCTTTATATCTTCGGCTACCCCGGACAACTGCCCGTCGCAGAATCGCATCCCTGGCTATTCTTTTTCGTGCTGCTCGTCATTTGCTATCTTGCTGGCCAGTTTATTGTCGCAACCTCTTATTTGATCGAAGACGTGCCACGGCTCTTGAGAAACGTCTGGCACAAATTGAGTCGAAAGCCGGAAGTGGTCAAGGCTGAGGAGGAGAAGGAGGACACTGATTCCCTCCGCTTGCATGGAGAATTTCCCGAGATTTACATCGAGTACGATCGGCAGTCCATTATCGCCCTGCTTAGGCGTGGACTGGCGGCCAGCATCGTTCTCGGAATTCTAGTTTTCCACTACCTCTATGCCCACCCCGTCAGGATCATTACAGCAGCAGGTGCGATCATGCTGCTCAACAGTATCTCCGGCCAGTCCCACTTGAAGAAATTGCGGCACAAGAGCGTGCTGGCCGCCAGGGAAGCAGAGAAACGCAAGCTCTCAGTAAATCTACGTTAGAGCAAATTCACAGCCGCCAGTTTTTGCACCACTGCCGTACCATTGCCATTAGATACCACACTGTGGTACTATCACAATGTGGGGTTCATCGAATCCCAGCCGTTCACGAGGAAACTTCATCGGCTTGTCGGCGATGGCGCCGACGGAGTGCTGCGAGCGATTCAGGGAGACCTTGAGCGCAATCCCGACCGCGGCGCGATGGTTCCTGGCTTGGGTGGCGTCCGCAAGGCGCGCATCGCGAATCCGGGCCGCGGTAAAGGTAAACGCGGCGGCTACCGTTATTTGTACCTGTATTTGGAGACGCGGCAGCACATTCACCTGCTGCTCTTACTCGACAAGAACGAACAGGAAGATGCCACCGAAGAGCAGCGCAGACAGATCCGGCATTGGGCTGCGCAAGTTAAACGAGACTCGGGAGACTGAAAATGGCGAAGAAAATCAAAGTGAACATTTTTGACGACTTGAAGGAAGCCCTAAAGGATGCCGCTGCCTACGAGCGCGGCGAGCCCGTCAATTTGCGCGTCACGCGCATCCCGTCACGCCCCAAACCCATTTCTGCCAAAGAAGTCCGCCACATCCGCCAAGCTCTAAACGCCAGCCAATCGCTCTTCGCCACTTACCTGAACGTAAGCCCCAACGCCGTGCGCAGTTGGGAACAAGGCACCCGCCGCCCCCGCCAAGCCGCTCTGAAACTCTTGGCCATCGCCAAGAAAAACCCCAAAGCTCTCCTGGTTGCTTGACTGGACACAGGGCCCCACCGGTCATTTCGAACGGAGGCCGCATGGCCCGGTTGATCGGCTCCTAGAATCTGTCAAACTCCTCTTGATCGAACGAGGAACTTTTCGCCCATTCACAATCAAGAATGCAAGGAGGGTGCCCCAGGTTCGTTGTTTAAACTTGAATCTTGGGGTTGACGTTTCTTCTCTCGGAGCTGATTTCTCTTTTCTTTGTGATTTGCTTTTTCTTTCACTCTTCCACGTCCATCGCTTCCACCACCCGGGACATGAGGAAACCGAGGGCGTCGGTGAAGGCAAGTTCATTCATCTGTGGCAATATCAAAGACGGCACGTGGACAATTACCAGGGTCATCAGCTACGACCATCACGCCCCCGCGAAGCAAGCACTGAATGATAGAATCTGCCCATGAGACGAGCGGTTGCTATAGCGGCGATCATCGGATGGGTATTCGCGATCTTTCTTCTGTTGCCGGACATCAAGAATTTTCTCCTGACGCATCCTTTGTGGCACAGCTTATTGGCTGCTGTGCCTGGAATTGCGGTTCCTGTTCTCGCGTGGTTCGAGTTGCGCGACACCGCCGAAGCAAACACCCTCCGCGCTGAAGCAAATCGTCTCCGTTCCGAACAGAATAACCTCCAGAATCAGATCGGTGAGCTTACCGCTGAACTTGCTGCGGAGCGGAACAAACATCTTCAACAGATTGCCGAGAATACGAAGAAGCCAGCGGATATTCCAGCTTTTGCAAAGGGCGGCATGGCCTACCACGCCACGTATAGTAAAGGTTCGTCCGAGAGGCGGACGATCTATGTATATGCAGCCAAAGACGGTTCAAATTCATTTTTGCTTGAGGCTTCCACGGGACAGAGGGCTTTAGGAAACAACGAAGAGATTTCTAAGCGGTTCTCGGTCCTGCAAATTGAGTACGAAGCAGCAGGCTTTGAGCGTACCAACTCCGGCACAGGCGGTACCCTTCATCGACTTTTTATTCGCTAACGCTTGGGCTACCTACCCAAACGTAAGCCTCAACGCCGTGCGAAGCTGGGAACAAGGCACCCGCCAAGCCGCCCTGAAACTCTTGGCCATCGCCAAGAAAAACCCTAAAGCCCTCCCGGTCGCTCGAATAAGGCGGATCAGTTGCAAGTAAACACGAGAAATATGATGCGCCGAGAACTTATCGGTAAGTCAGTTTTCGCGCCTCGATACGCGACCGAATTTCGGTCCCATCCGGCTAGAATAGGGTTTTGCCACTTCACCGGTTACGGCGTTTACCAGGACTTGACGGTAAGCGCGTTATTCAAGCATTAGGCCAATTTTGGCGTCTATCCGCCGCCAAATGGTAAGCCGCTGGGACTGTCAAAACTGACAGTATAGTCGGCGGTACCTGCCCTGTGACAATCCCGAACTCTCGGCTCTTAGCGGCTAACACTTGCAAGAGTTGAGTCCGTGAAACAAGGGAAAAAAATATAAAGGTGCGAGGGCTATCCGAAGACTCGCACGTGGAGGATTAAAATGTTACGGCAGATAGCTTCCCCTTCAAGGCGGTTCAACTCGCGGATCGAGACACTTGGCGGCGTCTGGGTCTACTGGCGGTGTGGTGGAGGTGATGACACTTCGCAAGTTCGGAATCTGAGCGTCGGCGGTCTGTTTATCGAGACTCGAAAGCCAACGGTCGCGGGCACAAAGGCCACGCTTAATTTTCTTGTCCAGGAAGGGCAAATCAGAGCCGAAGCAGTCGTCCGACATGTACAGACTGGTCATGGTCTGGGCCTGAAATTCACGGTCGTGGGCGATGCAGATGGCCCGCGCTTAGCCGCGTTAATGAACAGGCTTCGCAACTTGTCTCGAGAAGAACCAAAGGCATTCTGGATCCCGAGCCTAGCAGCAATTTAACTTGTTCGGTTCCTGAGCATTCAGTCTCCCGGAAAAAAGCCGGTAGCAAAGGAGAAAAGCCAATGAAATTCACAAGAATGGTCATTCTTTGTGTGGCCGCGCTAACTGCTGTTCCCGCAATCGCGCAGAACAAGTCGGCCGACACCAACATGCAAATTCTGCTCGACAAAGTGAAGGCCGACAAGAAACTGGTGGTGGCCGCAAACATGGACCTGACCGACGCAGAGGGAAAAGCGTTCTGGCCCATTTACGACGCCTATCAGAAGGATCTTCAGGGCCTCAACGAACGTTTGGCCAAGACGATTCTTGCCTATGCGGATGCCTATAACAAGAAGACGCTGACCGACGAGCAAGCGAACAGTTTGGCCAATGAGGTGCTAGCCATCGATCAAGACGAAGTCACCATGCGCAAGACCTACGCGACCAGGCTCAATGATGTGCTGCCGGGAAAGAAAGTGGCGCGCTACCTCCAAATCGAAAACAAAATTCGGGCTGTGATTCGCTATCAGATGGCGGATAACATTCCGCTCGCTGAGTAATTGGGCATTCGAAGTTCGGTGGCTGGGAAATTCCATCGAGTCCGATCTTTTTCCACTTGGACGTATAGTCGCGTTACCGGACATTGAGGGTCGGGCCGATTTCACTTGTACGGTTACGGCGTTAATCAGCCGCTGAACCTGTTTCACGCGGTTGCGCGCGTCTCACCCGCGCTCACAGTCAAAGTGAGATGAAGGAATGTGTGGCCCGTGGGAGGCTCTTCGATAGATCGGGCCAACGAATCATGAATGTCCGCCACCTTGTTGCTTGTACCGCGTTTTGTACTGCACACATGGCCATCGGACACGTCGCGATGGCGCAGACTCTAGCCCCTCGCGCGTATGTCATCACGCCAAAGAGCGCCAACGCAGTTACGTTTTCCTGGTCCTGGTTTGACGGCGGCCTGAACTTCAACGGGGCGATTCCCGTTACCGGAGCCACGGGAACCTATAGCGTACCCGTCGTTAGCTACTATCATTCCTTTGGTTTTTTTGGACGCTCAGCAAACGTAACCGCAATTTTGCCCTACGGTGTGGGAACCTTCCAGGGACAGGTGCTTGGCACCCAGCACCATGTTTATCGCTCGGGTCTCCTGGATCTTACGTTGCGTTTTTCGGTCAACCTCAAGGGCGGGCCGGCAATGGCTATGCCCCAATTCGCGAAGTGGAGACAAAAGACTCTTCTTGGAGTCAGCCTGACTGTCGTCGCTCCAACCGGCCAATACGACCCGACTCACCTCATCAACTGGGGCATCAATCGGTGGGCGCTCAAACCGGAGTTGGGTTATTCGCGCCGCTGGGGGAATTGGGTTCTCGATGGCTACGGAGGTGTCTGGTTCTATACGGCGAACAACGCTTTCTATTCTCTGCCCAATCCCCAGCCGCAGACCCAAAGTCCCATCAGCTCCTTCGAAGGCCACTTGAGTTATGACTTTAACAAGCTGCACTGTTGGGCTTCGCTGGATGGAAACTTCTGGTTCGGTGGCACCACCAGCTTGGGCGGCATTGCCAACACCGTTACTCGACAGACAAGTTCGCGCATCGGAGGGACGTTCTCCGTTCCTTTGAAAAAGCACCAGTCCCTCAAGGTCAGTTACAGCGACGGAGCCTATGTGCGCTTCGGCGGCAACTATCAAAGTTTCTCTGTGGCCTGGCAGTATTCGTGGATTGGCTGGCCGAAAATTTCACGACAGTAGCTATCTCCAAGCCCCAAGCGCCCGATTAGCCGCGTTACCGGTAACTTGAAAATCCACTTCTCCGGTAACGGCGTTTACCAGGACTCTTGCGGTGTTGGCCGTATTATCTTCGAGCGTTTGAGAGTGCCAGGCAACTTGTTTATGTGTTGAGGAAAATTATGTTTAGCAGGAGTTGAAGAGTCGCAGATGTGGCGTCTTGTGCCGCGCAGTTACTTCACATAAATAGATCACCGAGCAGATAGACATGGACCCTCGATGCAGGAGGAGTTCATGTTCAAAGTTTGATTTCGTTGAATTCGGATCAGCGAACGATGAATACTGTGCGATGTATAAATTAGGGGTAATGATCCTTGCCCCTACCGGACGCCACGCGTGAGCCCTGTCAAAGTCCCCAGTCTCCAGCAGCTTCGCCGCTACATGATTGCGCGCAGCCTTTTCAAGCCCACCAGCCTGCTGCGGGCCATTGCGCGCCTGGGCTTTGTCCAGGCCGATCCGATTCGCGCGCCCGCTCGCGCCCAGGATCTGATCCTCGCGCACCGCGTTAAAAACTATCGCGTCGGCGAGCTGGAGCGCCGCTATCCGCGCCTGGCGATTGAAGAGGCCTTCTTCATCAACTACGGGTTCCTGCCTAGCGAGACCCTGTCCCTACTGCATCCGCGCGGGGCGCCACGCGCCTGGGACGCATGGGACGCTAAGATGCAGGCGCGCGCCCGGGAGGTGCTGGCCTTTGTGTGCCAGCATGGTCCCACCTACCCCAAGGACGTGCAGGCACATTTCGACCATGGCCGAATTAGGCGCTGGGGCGCCGACCTGAATGTCAGCAATCATCTACTGGAGGGGCTGCACTATCGCGGGCTGCTGCGCGTGGCGCGGCGCGAGGGCGGCACCCGGGTGTACCAGACGGTCGAGCCACCGCCGCGCGACGACAGCCCCGAGGCGCGGCTCGTGCGCGCCGGCCATTTGCTGGATATGGTAGTACAACTCTACGCGCCGCTTCCTGCGGCCAGCCTGGTCTATGTGTGCAGACTGCTAAGCTATGGAGTGCCGCACCTGGCCGCCGAGGTACGGCAGCTCCAGCAGCACGCCAAATCTCGCTATACCCATGCCCAGGTCGACGGCCTGCTGTGGTTCTGGCCGCAGGGCGAGAACCCCGGGGCTGTCCGGCACCAGGTCGACGACAGGCTGCGCTTCCTCGCGCCCTTCGACCCCGTGGTCTGGGACCGACGGCGCTTCCAGTTGTTCTGGAGCTGGGAATACAAGCTGGAGGCCTATGTGCCAGCCCAAAAACGCCGCCTGGGCCATTACGCTATGCCCATGCTATGGGGCGAGCAAATGTTGGGCTGGGCCAATCTGAAAGTGGTAGATGGACGGCTGCAGCACGAACTGGGCTTCGCCGGTCCACAGCCACGCGGCAGCACCTTTCGGCGGGCGCTGGACGAGGGGTTGCAGCATATGCAGGAGTTTCTGGAACTCTAGCACGCGCAGTTACTTCATATAAAATACGCTTTGATTCAGTCACAAGTCGACAACAGCACCGTCCGCCGCGCTTGCAAGCGGAATGGTGTTAGCGGACCTGCTCGCAAGTGTCTTACGCCGATGCTCCTGCAGCGTGTTCGGCTGCCCTCGTCTCGACCAACGCTCTGAGGAAGCGTTGTGTCCGATCCACAAACGTCAGTCTGTCCGCAAGGCAGGTTTCCAATAGCAAGCTGACTCCATACTGCCCGACCGCTTCGGCTGCAGCGATTAAGGCGCGGTACTCGCTGATTCGAAACTGTGCAACGTGATTGAGTTTCACCAACGCGAAAATGCGTCTGGCAACGGGCCCCTGGATCTCCGCCAGCTCCCTACGGAAATCCTCAATCAACGTTTCCTGTAGCCGCCCACTGAGTTTTGCGGGTTGCTCGCCGAGAAGTTTGAAGCACTCGTCGAGTGTGGCAAGGACTTTGCCTGAGACGAACGCTCGCGCCTGCAACGCTTCTTTGATCTGAGGATCTTGAACCAACTGCCCAATCTCCTCGTAGATCGTCTCGGCTTTTTCGGTGCCCTGTCGTACATCGGTAAGGAGCATCACAAAAAGTTCTTTCGGTGTTTTTATTGGCATAGGCTTCCTCCTTGCGCAAAAAGCTGTGCGCTTCGTGATGATTGAACTCTGGAACGAACCCGATCCGCAAGCTGGCAGAAGTACTAGGGCCCGTACTTCTTGCCTGAATCAACTCCCGATAAGTCGTGCCGGACAGTCCTAGGACTTCACTTTTCCGGTAAACGCTGCGAGCGCTGAATGCCATGAACTTCAGGAGATTGTAGAAATCCAGGTGCAACGAAACTTCGGCTCATCGACCTTCGCCGCTTCAAGGGGAGAGCGTCCGCAATGCGCTGGATTCTCTCGAGTCAGGACAGCTAGTCTGAAGACAGCTTTCTGTGCATCTTACTTTGTGAATTCCCGAGCTTAGTTCCTGGTCACATCGGAATAGCAGGGCTAGCGACGCGTGTCCAAACCAAATTCACAGCGTGAATGATGACCGCAACGACAATGCCCGACAGCATTAATCCAAGGCCAAAGCGGAGCTGCTTAAGAAATGCGATCGTGATGCCTGTAAAAATCATTGTGATTGCCTCCACGAACAACATTGCAGAACTACAGGCGTTTGGGTGAAATAGACAGCGCACTCTCACTGTCAACTTGATCGGCTCCGAGGGTTTCGAAGTCCTCTATGATCCGGCATGGAACCGTTGTATATCAAGTCTCCTCAATAGCGGCGGGAGTTCGCGCTAGCCAGGCAATGAACAACTTGTAGCCCACCGACAGAACGATCGCGCCAACGAACAAGCCGATAATGCCCATCGCTACGAATCCTCCAATCGCACCGAGAAATACGACTGCGATGGGGACTGCGACGCCTCGCCCTAACAGAAGTGGCTTTAGGGTGTTGTCTACCAGGGCGACGATGAGGCACCAAACCATAAAAATCACGGCTTTCGTGACGCTAGCGGTCGCGAACACGTAAATCACGGCGGGAATGAGGACCAGTGTCCCCACCTGTAGCAATGCGGCCACTAGAAACACGACGGCCCACAAGCCAGCGCCCGGCAATCCTGCTACAAGAAAACCAAGGGCCGCGAGAACCGATTGGATCAGAGCCACGCCCAGGATTCCTATCGTGACGCTGCGGACAGTGGAGCCGACGAGCTGCTCAAACTCCGGCCCTTTGTCGCCAAATATACGATTGGCTAAGGAGCGCGCAGCGCCGGCAGCGCCCTGTGAGTTACCGAGAAGGACTCCGCCAATTATGAGGGAGAGAGCGAATTGCAGAACGGTGAGGCCTATTCCAGCAGAAGCCGAGAGCAGGCCAGGGACGATCGCCTTGATTTGAGGAGCGATAATCCTTAGCGCGGAGGTAATGTTCGTTGAAGCCAGGCTCCATGCACTTTTCAAGGGAACGCCAACTAAAGGCCAGGTTTCCACGCCAGCGGGAGGCGGTGGGATAATTGGGGTTCCGTCTTTAAGGTGTGCTGCAAGCGTCTGGATGCCCCCAATCAGTGTTCCAGAGAGCAAGGCCAAAGGAACAATCAACAAAGCGAGTAGTAGAAGGGTGATAAGGACGGCAGCGAGGACGCCACGACCGCCGAGTACGCGCTGCAACTGCCGGTAGCTCGGGTAAACGGCGATCGCGACGATGATGCCCCATGCAATCAAGGGAATGAAGGGGCGCAAGATAAAGAAACAAGTGGCGGCCAGGAGAATGACCAGCCCGATGTGGATGGACGCTTCAACAGCGCGATTCACATAATCTTTGTGGTCCACGGTTTTTCCCCTCGCCAAGCGGATGTGATCTCCGGGTCCCTAATAAGAGAATTTTCAATTACTCGGCACTTCAAATCACGGCCAGCGGCCCATAGGACTACGAAAAGGGACTGGCGAAAGGTTCCTCATTTTGATTCTTCCGCCGATTTGTCTGGAGACTTCCTCAATGTCTGGAGATAAACAAAAGCGGCCCCAATTCCAATCAACACCTGCCACCAATGTTGGTATCCCGTGCCGATGCATGCCCCGGCGATGGTGAGCAAAGCCGCAAAACCTCGTGTGACGTAGCGATGCTTTGTGAACCCTATTGCATCAAAAATAGCGGCCAACAGCCAGAAAACAACCACGCCAAGTATCACAAAAAGAATGGCATTGAGCATGGTTTGGCACCTTTTGAAAGTTGCGCTCCGCCATACCCTCCCAGGCGTGGGAACACGGATTCGTAGGAATTACAGCGCGGAGTGAAATTGGAGGAACCTGCTAATAGTGACAGTGTAGAGTTCTTGCGTTCATGAACTCTTGGTAAGTAGGCTAACCGGACGCTTGAAGTACCAGGACTCCACTTCTCCGGTAACCGCTGGCACTATTTCTTACTCGTGTGCGCTTTCTTGGCGGCCAGGGATTTGACCACCAGAGTCTCCAACACGTGTTGGTCCACATCCGCGAGCTTCTTGATGTAGAGGCAGCCCTTGCCCGTCGTATGCTTGCCGAGTTTTGCGAGCAGCGTCGCAGATTCGCTAAACCCGGTCATCCCATACAGAACAGTTGCGGCTTTACGCGGCGAGAATGCGATAACCGGCATATCGCCCTCCCGCCCGCTCTCGTACTTGTAGTGGTAGCTGCCGAAGCCAATGATGGATGGCCCCCACATCTTTGGTTTTTCGCCTGCCGCCCTTTGCATCAACTTGACCAGTGCCTTGGCGTCTGCGCGCCTGGCCTGGTCCGTGAGGGCATCGATGAATGTCGCCACACTTAATTTGGTGGGCTTGGTCTTGTTCTCTGCCATTCCTGCTGCCCCCGCTCTTCGCGAGAGGCTAACATGGATTGCGGAGAGGTAACAGCCGTCCGCTTGTGTTCGTCGTGGAATCATGGGCAACTCAAAGGTGATTCAACTTCCCGGCGGAGGCTAGTACCCACTTCTCCGGTAACCGCGTTCATCAGGACTTAACGCCAGATTCCAACTACCAGCGCTAGGAAGGATGTCCTCACCGCTCTTGCAGCCCCTGGACGCCAACAGGTGGTGTCAATTGTTAAAGCTCTTGCTAACTGCACCCAAGGCATGGGCGTTCGAAATTCCACTATCGCCGCAGATGGTCTAGCCGCAATAAATTCACAAAGAATTCATCCGTCATTGTTCAGGCGACATGCTCAAGCGCCTAATAAAACTGTAGGAGGAAGCGCTGTTACGGCCTCGCCTCCGAGGAGAAAATTAAGAATGAGAACGAGGTGCACAAAGCAAGAGCATGCAGCGATGCGGGAATTCGAAAGTCAGATGCGTTTATTTGGCCTGATTCTTGACAGCGAGGTCGGCCAGCAGAATGCAAAGCTGCTTCTGGACCAGCTTGGTGATGAAATGATCAGCGTCCGGGGCCTGGTAAATTCGGCGAAAGCCCTTGGGGCAAAGCTAACCTACAAAACCAAAGCTGAATTGAGACATCATGCTGTACGCATCCGAAAATGGATTCCATCATACCGTACCAGGACTTCACTTCTCCGGTAACCGGGTTAATCAGGACTTGCGACCAATGATATGCTCCGTCGCATGTACGGGTTGAAAAAAGAAATTGACCTGAGTTTCTTAGCAGGGCGTGAACTCATCCAACTAGCCATTGGCGTTTACCAAGTCCAATTCGGCTTCGATGAGGACGTCAGAATTTCGGTAGAGAGTGAGTTTCTGTACTTCGATGGAGAAGCCGAGTGGATTTGGCGACCGGAGCCAGGTTCCTCTTACATTGCGGCTCGTGCGGTCGCGCTGCTTGGGGTTACAATCGAGTCCTTTGGCTTGACAGGAACCTTTTGAGGCATTACACGACTCTGCAAAGAACCGCCCGGACCTTGCGCCCCTACTCGTAACAAATCTTGGACGGCGCAAACGACATCAGCGCTGAAAGGTAATCGTAAGAGGAAATCGGACAGTCACCGGTTTCCCGCCCGCTCTGGGTGCCGTAGTTTTCCAGTGCTTCGAAGCATCTTTTACCTTTTTGAAGAAGTCCTTATCTGCGTTTCCCTCTTTGTCGATCTTAACGTTTCCGTTCTGTTCCACCGTGACCATGACGGTCAGCGAGTAGGGCAGCTTGCCCGGCTGATTCGCTACATCCGGAAAATCCACCATGGGGACGCCCACCCATTGCAACGGAGGACTCGCATCCAATTGTGTGCACGAAATGGCTCCTCCCACGGATGGGATTTGCGGCGAAGCCCGGCCTGGACCACAAGAAAGCGCCGGCAACACTAGCTTCCCCGAACCCTTTGTCAGCACTTGAACTTCGTTGGGAATGGTTGTCTTGACGTAAAGCGCGGCCTGCTCGTGGTAAATTCCAGTGCCACTGGCTATCTTCTGAAATTCTTGACTCACCGCGTGGTTCAAGGCCTCAATGTCCTTTTTCTGCTTCGCCTGTTCGAAATGAGAGACCGCCACGTCAAACGCAGCTTTGTCTCCAACTTTTTCGACTGTCGAGGAGTAAGCCGCATTTAATCGCTTCTCGAGTTCCTTGCTAGCCGCAAGCAGTGAAGGTTCTTCGGCGCGCCCCTCAAAGCTGTGTAATTCATCCTGCGCGCGCTGGATTCCGGACGCGTCAGACTTGCTTTCCGCGGCTTGCGCATTACTTTTAATCGTTTCAAACTGTTGCTGCTCGGCCGCGTGCATTTCTTTCGACAACTTTTCGTGGGTCTTGGTCCATTGCTGGGCAGAATCAAGCTGGCCTTTCGCTGTGCGGAATGAGCCTGTGCGGATGGCGTCTTCGACAGCATTCACCGTTTGCAGCGCCTTCTCGGCCACCGGCAACTGCTTTTTTGCATCGCTGCTCTGCGGCCCCTTGCGCTTGATTACCTCTTGGAACTGGTCCCGCGCCTCTGCCCAGTTCTCGTCTTTCACCGCCTGCACCGCGGCGTCGTACAATTTCTGATCGTTCCCGGTCTGGCGTATTTTGCTTAGGTAAATATCCGCTTGAGGTTTGAGCGTAGAGCCGGCAACACTTAGATCCACAACCGCTCGAAATTCTTTGCGTGCCTTCTCGTAGTCCTTCGCCTGGTACAGTTTCACGCCCTGATCGAAGTGATCCTGCTCTTGTTTGTGGATGTCGGTTTCACTCAGATTCGCTTTCGTCGCTTCCAGCTCACGCGAAGCGTCCGCCGAGTGCCACAAGTTCATCTGAATGACGTCTTGAAACGCCAGCTGCGCACCCGCGTAGTCTTTCTTGTCCTTGAGCAATGCCTCGGCGTCGTCAAATCGGCGCTGTTCATCTGCGCGCTTCTGTTCAATTTCGCTTACCTGCCGAGTGGCCTCAGTCTGCAGCGGGCCTTTGACCTTTGCGAGCCCTTGCCAAACTTGTTCGGACTGATCGAACTGGCGGTTCTGCCAGAGTTCCTCGGCTTGCTGTTGCTGTTTCACATCCTCAAGCGAAGGTGTGCTTCCATTTGTCTTGTGCGGCCAGAACACAAAAACGAGAACGACCACGACAAGCACGCCCATCCCTGTCAGCACTGGCGGGCGCCGCAGAATTGGCAGGACTTGCGCCAGAAAATCGACTCCAGGCTTGGGCTTGGCGGGAGAAACCGTCGGCGCAGCAAGTACGGCATCGCTATTAAGCTGGCGCGGGTCAGCAGCTACACCCTTCTGCGCGGCGGGCTGCCGCGCACCAGGACCGACGATGACCGTTGCCCCAGAAGCTCCTGTTTTCCCCGTGTCTTTGCCGTCCAAATCAGGCCGCCTCGGAACCTGACCATCTTTCCGGCCGGGCGGCGTTCCTGCCGGACCAATCACTCGGGTGGCAGAGAACCCCGTCGGAAGTACGTGTCGAGCCGAGTCGCTGACCTCGGTTAAGTCAGCAGGTGCAGGCGCTTGCTTGCTGGCGTCCGGCTTGTCCTTTTTCGTCGGCGCTCCCGGCTTTGGCAACGCAGTCTTCCCCGGATAGAGTTGCGTTCCTCCTGTTTGCTGTCCGCTGGCGAGCGACGAAATTTTCCCGCGAAGTTCCTGCATCCGCGGATCGGAGGGTTGGAGTATCTGCGTGGCCATCACTTCGTTAAAAAGTTGCGTTGCGCCTGCGTGGTCACCTTTGTTCACCAGGGTTTGCAGCACCGTGACTTTTCGTTCCGCTTCTTCTTTCTTTTTTCTCTTCTCTTCCGCGCCCTGAAGCAACTGCGTCACATTGGCATCTTGCCCCATGGTCTCCATGGTCTGCTGCGCCAATTCTATGGCGTCGGTGATCTTTTCCTGATTAATCTTGCTGTTGATTTCCCGGACTCGCCGCTGCATCTCGTTGCGAGCCCTCTCGCGGTCATCTTGTTCCTTTTTCAATGCCTCGGCTTCCGCGGCCAGCTTCCGGAAAGCATCTTGTTTTGGAAATTCCTCGACCGCCTTCCGCGCCGTCTCTAGAGCTTCGCTATAGCGCTCGCACATCAGGAAGCCTTGGATCTGTTTCTCGCGTTCCTCTTCTTTTCTCTTCTGCTCCTGCTGCACGACTTCATCCCGCGCGTAGTTGACCAGTTCCTTCAGTTCGTATTCTTGCGGATACTCCTGCAAGAGAGGTTCGCCCTTTGCCACCACTTGCTTGAACTTCCCTGCCCCCAGCATCCCGCGCAGGACTGTTATCTCCGCTTCCAGCCGCTTTTGCCGCTGCTGCTCCTGTTCTTCTTGAAGCGCGAGGTTTTGTAGATTCTTCACAGCCGTGTCCTGCGGGTGTTCTTTAGTCAAACCGTCAAGTACTTTGCGCGCTTCGACAAAATTCTGCTGTCCAAGCAGCTTGCGGACTTCGGCCATTTGGCGCTGTTTCTGCTGCTCCGCCTGGTCCGTCCTCGCCGACTCCTGAAGTTTTTTCAGTTCTGGCTCGTTCGGATAATCCTTCAACGCCGCCGCGAGGACCGTCAGACATTCGTCATAGTTTAGTTCCGTCCAAAGCGTTCGCGCCCTATGCAGGATTTCACCCAGAGTCTTGCGTTTTTCCCGGCGAACCCGCTCCTCGTCGATTTGTTTCCTCAACTCCTGCGCCTGGAGGTTGGCATCGTCCAGCTCAAGCGCCTGCCCCAAGGCAGCCGCTGCTTCGGTTAGCGCTCCTTCGGCCAGCCGCTGTTTGGTCAGCTTCAGTTTCTGTTCCAACTGCTGCGCTTTCGCAGCCGCCGCTTCCACTCCAGAGAGCAGCTTATGCGCGGGCTCATGTTTAGAATCCAGTCCCAGCGCCGCTTCTGCTTCCGCCTTGGCCTCGCGGAGTCTTCCCGCTTTCAAAAAGCCTTCGCCGCGGCTCAAGTGTTCCTGCAGCCTCGGTAGAATCTCCGTCCGGCGAAGCTCCACGGACACCTTTTCCAACATGCTCTTCGCTTGAGAGTTCCCTACATCTATATGCAGGGCCTTGCGGAGTAGCGCCTGCGCGCGTTGCAGATCCTTAGCTACCACCAACTCTTGGCAATCCGCGAGCAATCCCGATACAGTGGCCTGTTGCGCAGCCTTCCAGATCGGCTCGATCGCGTGGAGCAAATCCTCCATGGACTGATAGCGATCTTCGCTCTTTTTTTCCAACATCTTGGTCACGATGGGTACCAGTTCTTCGGTGCACTCCGGTGATATACCGAGAAGATCCTCGGGCTTCTCATAGATGATGTGGAACATCAGCTCGGCTTCGCTGTCACCAGTAAATGGCCTGCGATAGGCCAGCAGCTCATAGAGCGACACGCCCACAGCCCAAATATCGGACCGCGCATCGGCCCGCTCGCCCTTGTACAACTGCGGCGACATGTACGCGCGTGAGCCGATCATCATGTTCGGCTGCGTCATGGACATGTCCGTCAGCCGCGCGATGCCGAAGTCCACCACCTTAACCACGCCTTCCTTCGTAACCATGATGTTCGCCGGCTTGACGTCGCGGTGCACCACATTGTGCTGGTGGGCATACGCCAGCGCGTCGCACACTCGCACGATATATCCAAGCTTGACGGACAGAGGAAGCACCGGGTGCTGCTCGATGATCCGATCCAGGCTCTCCCCTTCGAGGTACTCCATGGCAATGAATGGAGTATTTTTCTCGTGGCCGAGCTCGTAAATCGTCACGATGTTGGGGTGCTGCAGAGCGCCCGGCGGAACGCGCTTCCTGGTAAAAACGATCGAGGAGATTCGACTGCGCGCTAGGGCCTCCCGTGATGGTCTTTAAGGCAACCAACCGGTCAATCAGCGGATCACGCGCCTTGTACACGGCGCCCATGGCTCCGCGGCCGATCTCAGTGATGATCTCGTATTTGCCTAGGTGCTGCACACACACACCCCTGTCGGCAGGATGGTAACAAAACTAGGGCCAAACCACCCGCTTCTTATGGCGGCAAGGAGCACCATCTTGAAATGGTGGGCGTGATGTTGAAATCGTTTCGACGACCTGCCCGGTTCAGCCCGCAAGCCATTGAAAACAGGCTGGAAAGTGGCTACTGCCGGCCAGCATGATGAACTTGGAACCGTCACGTGGGAACCCTTCGGATTAGCAAGGTGCGCAGCGCGGGGAGTTTTCGACCCCACACCTCCCTTTTTGGCTGGCTGCGGACGCCCCTTCCGTTCCGAAATTGTCACCGCTTTTTCACACTGGGCCTGGCTCAGCATGCTGGGTTATCTGGGTCATTCTACTAAGGTTTGGGAAAGAAATCTCAGGTCGCGGTGTTCGCTTTTGCCACCAGCAGAATTGCCAGTAAGTAAAAAACGAACATCAGCGCCAAATAGGTCTTGGCTTGCGGCTTCGCTCCCTCAAACTCCTTCCAGGCCAGCACTCCCCAAAGCGCAGCGACCATTGGCGCTGACTGGCCGATCGCATAGGAAATGGCCACGCCCGTGAAATTGGCCGCCACTAGATTGAACACCGTTCCAATTCCCCAGATGGCTCCGCCAAGCAACCCGAGAATATGTCCTGACGCGGGCCCGCGAAAGAATTCGCCAAAATTCACGGGCTCGCCGACAAGTGGCTTCTTCATGAAGTAAATATTCCAAATGAAGCAAGAGAGCAGGGCTCCGAGCGTCAAAAAAACGCTGACGCTGTATGGCCCCAATGTTTTTCCCTGGCTCATCGCGTGCGCCACAAATGGCGCCCACAGCCCCATCAGCACGCCAGACACTATGCAAGTCGTGATGCTTTTCTTGGAAGCGGACCCGGTCACTTTCGCAAGACTTCCGTACGCCTTGCCATCCATAATTACAGCGATCACTGCGCAGACAACTCCTATCGCAAGCAACCCCGCATTTCCCTTCGGCTGCTGCAGATAACTCGTAATGACTCCAACGACCAGCGCGATGCCGATCGAAACCGGAAACGCGATCGCCAGCCCAGCCATGTCAATCGCAGCAACCAGCAGCAAGTTCGCCAGATTGAAAACCGCCCCACCAACAAGCGTGTAAACAATGTTCGAGCCATCCGCGGCCCGCACATTGTTCAGGAAGCTGGTCGAGTCATTCGAGGTGCTCCCCATCGTGAACGCCAGCACCACAGAAATAAGAAATATGCCGACGGCATAGTCCCAATAGAAAAGCTCGAACCGGTAATTCTTCACTCCCTTGAACGTGTTCGCCCAGGAGCCCCAACAAACGGCTGTGGCAATCATCATCAGCAGCGCAATTTCCAGGCTATGAGGCGTGAACATGAACGTCCGGCTCCTTATCAAGAGACTTCTGTGCGAAGAGTTTCTGGGTACACCGCTGCTGCAACATGCCCCGCATGGAGGATTATGTGCGTCTCTGAGTTCCGTCCGTGCTTATATTCACCGTAACTTGGCCTGTCAAGAAGAATCCCGCCAATTCCTCCGGCCCCCGGCATCGCACTCCAGGCTCCGCATTTTTCTGTTTCGCCACAAAGTTCCTATATAATCCGCGCGCGACCAGAGGAGCGAACATGGCGAAGCAATCCTTCATTGCCGTGGTAGGCAGCGCTAACGTGGACCTCACCACCTTCAATGACGTATTCCCCCGTCCCGGCGAAACCATCTTCGGCAAAAGTTTTGACCTCGGTTTTGGAGGCAAAGGCGCGAACCAGGCCGTCGCCGCCCGCCTGTGCGGCGCCTCCGTCGCCATGGTCGCAAAAGTCGGCAGCGACCTCTTCGGTCCGGCAACCATCGAAAACTTTCAGGCGCAAGGCATCGACGCCAGCCACGTCCGCATCGCCGAAGGCGTATCGAGCGGCGTCGCGCCAATTTTTGTCGAGCCCGACGGCCAGAATCGCATCATTGTCGTGAAAGGCGCGAACGATACGCTCTCGCCCGAAGACGTGGATGCTGCGGCCCCGCTCCTGCTTAAAGCCGATACCATCGTGATGCAGTTCGAAATCCCGCTCAATACTGTCTACCACGCTGTTCGCTTCGCGGAGTCGGAAGGCATCCGCTGCATCGTGAACCCCGCTCCCGCTCAACACGTTGACTTCAAGCAGTTGAGCGGCGTCGATTATTTCATCCCCAACGAAACTGAGGCTGAAATCATTACAGGAATGCCAGTCCATTCCCTGGAAGAGGCCGTCAAGTGTGCCAATTTCTTATTGAGGCAAGGCATGAAGCGCGTTGTTCTCACGCTCGGCGAGCGCGGCGCCCTTCTCGCTGGCCCCGAAGGCACCGAACTTATCCCGGCCTTCAAAGTCGACGCCGTCGACACCACCGGCGCCGGAGACGCCTTCATCGGCAGCTTCGCCGTGTTTCTCGGTGAAGGTCTTCCAGAAAAAGAAGCCCTCACGCGCGCAAATCTCTACGCCGCCTTATCCACGACCGGGGTGGGAACCCAGAAGTCCTTCGTAAAACGTAGCGAATTCGAACGGGAATGGCTGATTCACAGCACCCGCCTGTAAACGCCCCCGCTCAAAGTGATAAGATTTCTCTTGGATCAAAATACCGCCTTCGCATAAGAGATTTCCAAGATGTCTAATGTGACCAGAGCACCGGGCAGTCTCCATAGTCTGGACAAGCGCACGACCGAAGCCCCGATTTCTCCATCGGATACCGCTCTCGCTCACTTGCGCGGCCGCGCGCTCGAAGCCAATCGCGGTGTCCCTCTCAATCTCGATTGGATTGAAAATGTTCGCGTCAACACCAGCGCCGTCGAACGTCGCGCCCAAACTCTCGTCACCCGCCGCACCGTAAAAAAAGATTGGCAAGCCGCCTGGCTCCTCCGCGCCATCTCCTGCATGGACCTAACCACGCTATCCGGCGACGACACCGACGAGCGCGTTCGCCGCCTCTGCGCCAAAGCCCGCCAGCCCATCCAACACGACCTCGTAAAAAAACTGGGCATCGAATCGCTCAACATCAAAGTCGCCGCGGTCTGCGTCTACCACGTCTTCGTCGAAACCGCACGCCGCGCTCTCGAAGGCAGCGGCATTCGCGTCGCCGCAGTTTCCACTGGCTTCCCCGCCGGCCTTTCTCCTCTCTCCGAACGCGTTGACGAAATCCGCCGCTCCGTCGAAGCCGGCGCCGATGAAATCGACGTAGTCATCACCCGCGCTCACGTCTTCGCCGCAAAATGGCAAGCGCTCTACGACGAAATTGCCTCTTTCAAACACGCCTGCGGCCCCGCCCACATGAAAGTAATCCTCGGCACCGGCGATCTCCTCACTCTCCGCAACGTCGCCCGCGCCAGCGTCGTCGCCATGATGGCAGGCGCCGATTTCATAAAGACTTCCACCGGCAAAGAGCCAGTAAACGCAACTCTTCCCGTCGGCCTGGTAATGACGCGCGCCATCCGCGAATACGCCAACCAAACTGGATTCGCTGTCGGCTTCAAGCCCGCAGGCGGCATCCGAACCGCAAAGCAATCCCTCGAATGGCTCGCGCTCATGAAAGACGAGCTCGGCACATCCTGGCTGAAGTCCGATCTCTTTCGTTTCGGCGCCAGCGGCATGCTCGCAGACATCGAACGCCAACTCGAGCATCACGCCACGGGCCGCTATTCCGCCGACTACCGCCATCCGATCGCCTAATCCCGTAGGGGCACGGCACGCCGTGCCCTCTTGTCTTTCCTTCATTCTCCTTTCCTCTTTTTCTTCTCTCCTTCCCCTTCTCTTCCTCTGCGCTGACTCCGTGCACTCAGCGTCTCTGCGTTATCTTTTCTCTTTCTTTTTCTTCCTTCTTCTCTCCCTCCGCAAACTCCTTCCGGCAATCCCCCCATTTCCATTACAATCAACTCACACCCATGAGCATCGTAGAAAAATTCGTCACCATGGACTACGGCCCCGCGCCCGAAGATCCCCGCGAAGCCATCGCCTGGCTCGACCGCCACAAACGCCGCTTCGGCCATTTCATCAACGGCACCTGGCACGCCCCGCTAGACGCAAAATATTTCGACACCACCGATCCCTCGACAAACGAAAAACTAACCGACATCGCGCAAGGCTCACCCGCCGACATCGACGCCGCCGTAAAAGCCGCCTGTTCTGCCCTTCCCGCCTGGCAATCGCTCTCGAATCACTCCCGAGCCCGATATCTATACGCGCTAGCCCGCCAAGTCCAAAAGCACTCCCGCCGCCTCGCCGTCCTGGAAACTCTCGACAACGGCAAACCCATCCGCGAAAGCCGCGACATCGACATTCCGCTAGTCGCCCGCCACTTCTACCACCACGCTGGCTGGGCTCAACTCCTCACTCAAGAATTCCCCGGATACGAAGCCTGCGGCGTCGTTGGCCAAATCATCCCGTGGAATTTCCCGTTGCTAATGCTCGCCTGGAAAATCGCCCCGGCCCTCGCCACCGGAAACACAGTCGTGCTAAAGCCCGCCGAATTCACTCCGCTAACCGCCCTGGCCTTCGCCGAAATCTGCCAGGAAATCGATCTTCCTCCCGGCGTCGTCAACATCGTCACCGGCGACGGCTCCACCGGCGAAGCCCTCGTCGCTCATCCCGACGTCGACAAAATCGCCTTCACCGGCTCCACCGAAGTCGGCCGCGCCATCCGCAAAGCCACCGCGCACTCTCACAAAAAACTCTCTCTCGAACTCGGCGGCAAATCTCCCTTCATCATTTTCGAAGACGCCGACCTCGACTCCGCCGTCGAAGGTCTCGTCGACGGCATCTGGTTCAACCAAGGCCAAGTCTGCTGCGCCGGATCCCGCCTCCTCATGCAAGAAAGCATCGCCGACCAGCTCATCGCCAAAATTTGCGATCGCATGAACACTCTCCGCGTCGGCCCGCCTCTCGATAAAGCCATCGACATCGGCGCCATCATCGCCCGCGTACAACTCGACCGCATCCAGCGCCTCGTCGATCAAGGCGTAGCCGAAGGCGCCACCTGCTGGCAACCATCTATCCCCATGCCCTCCCGCGGCCTCTATTTCCCGCCCACTTTGCTAAGCAACGTCCATCCCACGAGCATCGTCGCCCAACAAGAAATCTTCGGCCCCGTCCTGGCCGCCATGACCTTTCGCACGCCCAGCGAAGCCGTCGAGCTGGCCAACAACACCGCCTACGGCCTGGCCGCCTGCGTCTGGTCCGAAAGCATCAACGTCTCGCTTCACATCGCCTCACAACTGAAAGCGGGCGTAGTCTGGGTCAACTGCACAAATCTTTTCGACGCCAGTTGCGGCTTCGGCGGCTATCGCGAAAGCGGCTACGGCCGCGAAGGCGGCCGCGAAGGCCTCCTGGAATACTTAGAGCCCAGTTGGTTCAAACACGCGCCGCAACTTCACCCGCGTCCGCTCGCGATCGACCAGCCCCCTGCACAATTAACCGAAGCAACGTCCGAATCTTCGGCCCCCCCAATCGACCGCACCGTAAAACTCTTCATCGCCGGCAAGCAAGCCCGCCCCGACTCCGGCTACAGCACGCCAGTCCTCGCCGCCGACGGCCGCCTCCTCGGCGAGGCCCCCCTCGGCAATCGCAAAGACGTCCGCAACGCCGTCGAAGCCGCCCGCAAAGCCAGCGCCTGGCCCAAGTCCACCTCCCACAACCGCGCCCAAGTCCTCTACTACATCGCCGAAAATCTCTCCCAGCGCCGCGAAGAAATCGCGCACCGTCTCTGTGACGTTGTCGGCAAGCAACAAGCCGACTCCGAAGTCACCGCAAGCATCGAACGCATCTTCACCTACGCCGCCTGGGCCGACAAATACGAAGGCACCATCCACAACCCGCCATTCCGCAACGTAACCCTAGCCATGCAAGAACCCATTGGCACCATTGGCATCCTCTGCCCTCAAGAAGTTCCCCTCCTGGGTTTCGTCTCCGCAGTAATGCCCGCCCTAGCCGTAGGCAACACGGTGATCGCCGTCCCCAGCGAAATCTACGCGCTAATCACCGCCGACCTCTACCAACTCTTCGAAAACAGCGACCTCCCCGCCGGCGCAGTAAACATCGTCACTGGCCGCTCCGCCGAACTCCTCAAAACGCTAGCCGAACACGACGACCTCGACGCCCTCTGGTGCTTCGCCGACGCCCCCACCTGCGCTACCGCCAAGTCCCTCTCCACCGGCAACCTGAAACAAGTCTTCACCAACGAAGGCCGCCACATCGACTGGTTCAATCCCGCCCCCTCCTCCGACCGCTTCTTCCTCCAACACGCCACCCAAATCAAAAACATCTGGGTCCCCTATGGCGAGTAATGATGAAAGGGACTCTCCTTCCTGCGATTTTCCTTCCTGCGGTTCTGCTTGTGGCGGTTCAAGCATCCGGCCAGGTCAACGTCGACGTGCTCAGCCCACGCCAACAATACTTGGAAGGTGAGCCAATCACCGTGATTGTTCGGGTCACAAACGTTGGCGCCGATCCCGTGGGCTATGACTCCTGCGATGGTCGCGTGGATCTCGTGGTTGTTGGTCAGCAAGAAATCACGTCCCCAAATCTCTGGGGCTGCTTCGGCGGCGGCATCCTTGGGGGATCGGGTTGCGGAATCGATCATCCACCGATGCTACCGCCCGGAAAAACCACCGACTTCCTATACCTACTGCGCGACTATCGGCCAAAACCTGGAGAATATGTTCTCCGGGTCTCGGGCAAGGCCGGAGTGCGTTGGCACTCAACCCCCAGTTTTCTTCGCGCTGACTCCGCTCCGATGCCCGCTCCAAAATTCCATGATGGTGAACCTGTCCCCGGCGAGCTTTTTGAGGAGAAACTCGCCCTCAACATACGGCAAGCGGATCCCGAGGAACTCAAGACTGCTTTCATCCCGTACGTTCGTGATGCTGCTTCATCAGACCCACGGGTAAGCTATCCAGCGCGAGATGCGATCAGCCAAGCGGCTCCGCCCTTCCTGGAAAAAACGATCTTCGAGTTTGCGTCCAACCCAGACACCGTGCCCTTCGCGGTCAAGGGACTCAGTAGAATTGACACCAACGAAAGCCGTTCGGATCTTGTGAATCTCTTCAACAGCAGTACCGATCCCAGAATTCGCGAATCTATCGCCGAGGCATTGGCTGCAATGAGCAGTTCGGATCAATTGGAATTTTTTACCGGCCTGCTTTTAGCATCAAGCTCCGAGCCTAATGACAAAATCTTGCAATGGGCCATTCTCGCCATCGGCCGCCACGGTGGTGACCGCGGCGTAGATTTCCTCGGTTCCCTTCAAACTTCCAAGAGCACGCAACCAAGTCCATGGTTAAGGTCGGTCATCGCCACAGCGTTATCCACCTCTAAATCTCCACGAGGCATTCCAATCCTAATCGAGATGTACGCCGACCCCGACAGTCTGGTCCGCAACAATGTTTGCGGCTCGCTGATGAGCCTCACCCACCGCACCTGGTGCGACGGTTCAGGACAAACGGCTCGGTTGCAATTCACTTGGCGAGACTGGTGGCGGAAAAATGGACCATCCACGAGAGTTTACGGACCTCAGGAATGCATTGCGCCCAGCGAAGCAGCCCCTCTGAATTTCAGTGAGTACGTGGGAAGGCCCACTTCATGACATATCATCTCTCTCCACGTTGACTTCAGATTTTAGGATGGCGGCTCACGCACCCTGGGCATTTGGTTTTCAAGGGCCCGGGTTCAGATTCAAAAGCAAATCCCAATCACGCCGTATCTTCCACCGCGGCCGCCGCCACGGCTTTCTTCGCCGGCGTCATCGTAATCACCACCACGCTCACCAATACAAACAAACTCCCCAATATCGTTCGCAGCCCCAGCGTTTCTCCGCCAAAAAAATATCCAATCAGCACGGCCACCACCGGATTCACATACGCGTACGTCCCGACTTTTGTCGGCGATTCATGATGCAGCAGCCATACATACGCCGTAAATCCGAGGATCGATCCAGCCACAATCATGTAAGCCAATGCGAACCACGTCTCGCGCGATACCCTCTCAAAACGAAAACCCCTAAATTCTCCCCGCGCGCCTGCCGCCAGCGTCAGCAACACTCCTCCCGCCAGCATCTGCGCTCCAGAACTCATCACCTTTGACTCCGGAAGCACCAGCTTCCGTGAAAGCGCCGACGCCACCGACCAGCTGATCGACGCGACAATCAGCGCGGCTGCTCCCGCTGTGTCAACCGGCGCACCGCCCAAATTCAACGAGCGGCTCATCAACACCACGACTCCCCCGATCCCCACCAGCAGCCCCACGGTCAAACGCAACGTCAGCTTTTGTGTCCCCAGAAAAATAATCTCTGATAGCGCCATGAATACCGGAATCATGGCCAGCATCACCGCGGCAATTCCCGAAGGAACCCGTTGCTCCGCCCAGAACAACAATCCGTAATCGCACACGAAAATCAGCAACGCCAGAACAATCACCGACATCCACTGCCGCCCGCTCGGCGATCGCTCTCCCTTCGCGATCATCCAGCCATACAGCGCTAGACCCGCAACGGAAAACCGCATCGCGGCGAACAAAAACGGTGGAACCTCGCGCACGCCCACGCGAATCGCCAGAAACGTCGATCCCCACACAAAATAAATGATGGCGAACGCCAACCACGTTTTCCACCTCGCGCCTTTGCCGCCATCTTCCATGCTCATTTCTACCACGACCGCCTCTCTGCCAATCCCCTCGCCCGCCCGCCAATCGCTCTCCGGCCACAGCCAAATTGGAATCTGGTAGTTGAACCAGATCCGGCATCCTTCTCTTTTTATTCTTAAAGAGCCGACTTTATTTTCAGCGTAAGCGGACAGTTCACTGTCCGTCAGTCGCACCTCATCTCACGACTGACGACAGTCCCTCGATACCTGCGGTGATTTATCCTCAAATCTCCACGATTCGAGCTGACCTTTCGACCAGTTGAAACAGAGGGTGGGCGTGGGAGGCACAGGTCACAGTCTGTGCAGCCCTAAAACTTGACCGGGACTCAACTGCAATCAGCTCACTTCTGGGAACTGGAGGAAGACTGCCTCGCAGGAGCCGCCGCCGGAGCCGCATCCTTTATAAGGATAGGCCACCGCGGAAACGCAAAGTTTCCCGACACATCGTCAATTACATTCACCTGGCAGACATAAAGCCCCGGCTTCAGCGATTGCAACGGCAGATCGATCTGAAACACAACCGCCTTCCGGTCCGGAGCCGTAACTTCCGTCGCCGCCACTTGCTTCGATTCGTACACTTTCACGTTGCCCTGCAAAAACTCAATGCTAGTCAAAACGTGAATCGACTCGCGCGTCTGTGTAGCTCCTGCTTTTGTAGGGTCATCCTTCTGAGGATGACCGCTCTCCGTTGTCTGACCGCCAGCCGCAGGCGCCGTGGCACCCGCGCTTGTAGGCTTTGCTGACGCGGCGGCAATGGCGACCTTGCCCCGCGCAGCATCATAAATTTCATACTGCAAATACAAATGCTGGTCGCGCGTAAACACATGCGTCACGTTCGGCACCAGTTGTGTCTGGTCCTGAATCAACGGATTCGTGCCCTTCTTCTTAGGCGCATTCGTCACCGGCGCCCGCAAACTGCTCAGCACCACCGAACTCATCCGCAGCGGCACCTTGCGCAAATCAGGCACTTGCACGTCCGTCTCAAACGAACCCATGCGCCCCGACTGATTCTCGCGCACGATAAATTTCAAATGATAGTTTCCCGGCGCAAGCACAAAGCCAGTGTTGTACTGCACGTTCTTTCGCCGCACGTTCTGCGTGCTGTCGACAGCCAGCTTAACCGTATCGCGCAACTGCCCCACCGGCACGCGGCCCTTCCCGGCCAGCCGCGCCTCGCCAATGATGTCGATGGTCGCGTTGTCTTTATCTTTTTCTGAAACGAAAGGAATCTGCGAACCGGGCACAACCAGCGAAACCGCCAAATAATAGTGCGACTCATCCTGGCGGAAGTACGCCGTCCCCGCATACAGCGGCACATCCGTCTGCGGCAGCTCCGCCGCCAACTCATCCTCGAGCTGCGCTTCGCGATCCGCGCGATTTAAATGTTTGTAATCGCGGCCGGCGTAATATCCCGGACGAAATTCGAGTTTCACGTCGGCGAGGTTCACGCCTACTTTGAGTCGCCGATAATGCCCGTCCTTCAGCGGGTTCGTGCTTACGAAGCCCAGCACGTAATACGCGGAGCTGTCTTTCTGCACTTGCGTAAACACGCCGCCGAAATCGTTCGTGTCGAAAAACGCTTTGCCGCCCGTATCCGCGGCCAGCGTCGAAAGCGTCTCCTGCGAAGCGGCGTTGCCGCCGAGGTCGTTCAGCACGGCATTTCCGTTGTATGCCGATTGCCCGTGCAAGCTCGCGCTCTGCGCTTCGCCGCCCGGAGGAAACGCCTGCAACCCGCGCACGTCCACGGGATAAATCGAAACGTTATTCTTCACCGCGGCCGCGGTTGCCGCTCGCAGCGCCGACTGATTGTCGGTGCCCGTTTGGCTGATGCCGTTGCTGAAATAAATCAGCGATTTCTTCTGTTCGATTTTTCCAAGCGCTTGCATCGTGGACTGCAGCGCCAGCAGCTTCCAGTCCGCGCTGAACGTGTTGTAGTCCGTGTCGTCCGGTGTGAACGAGCCTCCGGTTTCTGCAGCCCCCTCTGCGCTCCCTGTATCGCCCATGGCAAAACCTTCGCCCGAACCAGCGGAGTACGAACTCAAAACAGAAAGAATCTTTGGCTTGTCGTCCGTGAAATCCAGATCGACTCGCATCGTCGTCGAAAGCGAAACCAGCGCCACAATATCCGCCGGCTGCATCTGCGCGTTGATATATTTCTTCGCGGACTCCACACAGCGCTCGATCTGGTCCGGCTCCATCGCCGAAAAATCAAAATAGAGAACAATCACTCGCCGGTCTCGCGCATTCATCACCGGCGCATCGCTCTTTTTCAACACGCCCGCCGGTGCCGCAGTCGCCGCAGCTTCACCTGTAACGGTTCTCTCCGCTGCGCCCGCCGATTCGATCTGATCGACATTCTCAAAATCAAATGTCGAAATGTCCTGTTTCTTGCCGTCTTCGTACAGCGTGAAATCTTCCTTTTTCAAATCGCGAATGAGATTCCCTTTTTTGTCGCGCACTACGACATTCGCCAGCACTAACTCCGAGGTAACTCGAATCGAAGTTGCTGGCGGTTTCGTCTGCGTCTGCGCATCAGCCGGTGCCTGAGGAGGCTGCGGTTGAGACTGCTGCGCAAACGTCGGCGCGCCAAGTTGCAAAACCAAACCAGCGCAGGCGATGGCCGCAATTTTTCGATTTGTGATGCTCATAACGCTTGGCCTCAAAACCGGAACCGTGCCTGCACTGTTACGCGTCGCATCGCTCCCGCGCCGGTCACTTCGCCAAACGTGCTCGAATTCACCGCCGTCCCGAGCGAAGTGAAATACACCATGTTAAAAACGTTGTTCGCGGTAATCCGCAAATCCAGCGAGCGATAATCCTTGATCGTGATGGTCTTGTTCAGCGACATGTTCAGACTCACTTGCCCCGGCCCTTCCAGAATATTGCGCCCCGCGTCGCCAAACTGCGAATCGCCAGGATTCACGCACGTCGCGCCCGGATTGACAACTGTCGTTTCCGGCTGGCAAAACGCCGCCGTGTTGAACCATTCCTTGGTGGTCGGATTCGCGACGTACAAGGATTCGCCGGGCAGAAGATTCGCGCGCAACGATCCACTTACACCGCGCTCGATATCCAGCGTGCCTCCCAGAACTCGCACCGTAAACGGCAGCCCGCTCGCCACGGTAAAACTGCCGCTCCACTGCCAGCCTGCGAGCGCATGCGATGCAAATCCCTTTTGCAGAAATCTGCGGTTCTCACCAAACGGCAAATCGTAAGTCCAGTTCCCGGTAAACTTGTGGCGCTGATCAAAACTCGAAAGGCCGCGGTCCGCTTCGATATCAAATGGATTCTGCGCCACCACGACGCCCCCGCCGCCAATCGAAGAGGCGTCGTCGATCGATTTCGAGTAGATGTACGAAGCGCTAATCCCGATGCCCTTGGCCATCCGCTTCCGAAATCGAATCGATGTAGAATGAAAAACCGAGCCGCCTTCGGAGGATTCGTAGGTGAAAGGCTGCGAACCCGAAATCAAAAGCGCGCGCTCGGTATCGAGCCGCGTGCCTTTTGAGCCGTTGTAGTCAAAATTCATTACGATGCCGCCGCGTAATTCACGCTGGATATCCAGGTTCCACAGCTGGACGTACGCCAGCTTGTAATTCGGGTTGATGGCGAAGTTATTTGTAACGGTGCCGGGCGCCAAGCTCGGAAAAGCATTCGCCAGATTCAGAAAACTCGAAGTCGTGGCTACGTTGGTGGAGGTCTCCGCAAACGGCGGCTGAAACGCAAAATTCTGTACCACAGCGCCGTACTGCGCGAGATTATAGTTGACGCCGTACCCGGCGCGCACCACCGTCAGTTTCAACGGCTTCCACGCCAGCCCAACGCGCGGCGCAAAGTTGTTGCGGTCCGGCCGAATCAGCGACGCGGGAAAAACTCCATTGAACGGTCCGGTCTGCCCGGGTAAAACTGGCGCGGACGCGGTAAAGCCCGGCGCAACATCCAGGTTCGCGATCTGATTGTTCGCTTCCGTGAAGGGCCCCTGATATTCGTAGCGAAGACCAAGCTGCAGCGTCAGGTTCGCGCGGATTCGCCAGTCATCTTGCGCGAAAAAATCGTAGGAGTTCGCGCGAAAGTTGTAAGCATTCGTTCCGAACTGCACGCTGCTTTGCTGCGGCAAGCCGAGAAGAAAATCCGCGAGGTCGCTTCCAGTATTCGGCTGCTGCACGCCGCCGATAAACTGCGCGGTCGCAAAGCCCGTAAACGTAAATGTGCCTGCCGCGTTTCGCGCCGAGCGAAAGCTTTGCAAGATCCGGCGATAGTCGCCGCCAAAACGCCAGTTGTGCTTGCCGTGATTCCAGATAACGGTGTCGGAAATCGAGTACGTCTGATCCAGTTCGCGCCGTGTGGTCGGATCGGTCAGGCCGGAGAAAGACGTGAAGTTGATTCCCGGAATGCCCCAATCAAACGGATTTGTCGAAACGCCCCCGATTTGCGCCATCGCTGCAACGTCGGTCACGCCTGAAAACAAATTCGTGGTCGAAACATGATTGTGGTTGTACGTAAAGCGCAGATTGTTCGTGGCGCGCCCCTTGCCGTAGACCCAGCCGGCGTTGGCGTTCAAGCCTTGCGTGCCGGTTCCACCATTCAACGAAGGAAACGCGCCGACAATATTGGTCGTGGTTTTCGTCCAGCTCAAACCCATGTTGAGATTGTTCTGCGATCGTCGACGACCGCCACCGCCTCCTCCGCCACGGCCACCGCCGCCCGGCCCACGATTGCCTTGCGCCGGCACCGGCCCAAAATTATGAATCAGCCGCAAGTTCACCGAGTCCGAAACGCTTTCTGAAGAAGTCACTTCATGAAAATTCTGCGTCGTTCCCGGGAGATTCGGCAGCGGAATGAATTGCAACAGCGCCTGCGCCTGCGGCGTAATCATCGCCGGATCGATCACGTTGGGCTGGCCGTTGAATTGGAATTGCTGCCCGGTTGCGGGATTGAAAATCGGCGTGGCCAGCGCGGAGAAATCGCCGCCGCGTTCCGCCATCGTCGGGACGGTCGACAACAAGTCGGAGGGCGAACTCCCGCGCGTTCCGCTCCAGCCTCCGTAGAAAAAAGTTTTTCCGCCGCTATTGTAAATCTTCGGAATATTCAGTGGACCGCCGACGTACGCGCCGAAATGCAATTGGTTGTAGTCGGCTTTGGGCAGGGGCTCTCCATTGATCGAGAACGGCCTCGCATCGAGAGCGGAAGTATCGTCATAAAAATATAAATTTCCGTGCGGCTGATTCACGTTGAAGCCGCGCCCGAGCCGCCCGAATGCAATCGGCCCGCCGCCTCCACCCGGGCCGCCTCCGCCGAATTCGCCTCCTCCTCCCCCAAAACCTCCAAAACCCATCTGCTGGGCTCGCTCGCGGAATTCCTGAATTCGGTCCTGAAGTTCACCTTCGTTCCCTGCCCCGAAATCTTGGGTGCGTCCTTGCACGCCGCTGATACTCACCGACTCCGTCGGGGCGCCCGCTCCGACGCCGTTCAATGGCAGACCCCCTAGATCGCTCGGGCTCGGGCTCTGGTCCGGCCCCTGCCGCACCACCGGTATCCGCGCCGGAGAGCGCTGCTTCGGTAGAATCCATCGTCAGACTTTGAAAACCTCGAATGGCACTCGCCGCTGCGGCGGCACTTTGCTGATTGGTCTCCTGCTGCCGCGAAGCAAGGATCAGCTCGAAGTCTGCTTTCCCCGACGAGCTCTCCGGATTCAACACCACTTCCTGAGTCCGCGCCGCGAATCCCATGAATTCCGTACGCACCACATACCTTCCGCGGGGCAAGCCAACAAAAACAAATGTTCCATCGGAGATTGTCGCCGCGGTGAATTTCTTTCCTGTCAGAGTATTTGTCGCCGTCAGAGTAACGCCCGGCAGCGGCGTTTTCCCGCTATGAACACTTCCCGTGATCTGATAAGAAGGCGCCTGGGCTACCGGCGGATTCTCTTGCGCGCGAAGAGTTGGAACTACGACGGCAACCAGGCCCAAGAAAATAGAAGTCCGAACAAACGATTTCAATGTGGCGGCTCCGGTGGTTTCTGCTGCGGATTATTATCCTTTGGCGGGTTCGCAGGAGGTCCTCCGGCCATTCCCATCTCCTGCATCCGCTTCCACTGTTCCGGCCCAATGACCATCACGGCTTTCGGCTGAAAGGCGTTGTCCTTCATCCCGCCGTGCACAAAAACGTGATCGCCAGCTTGAATGTCCGCCATCGTAATGCTGTCCCGGCCTTTGCGCAGGGAAGTTTCTTCATTCAGCTCGATAGTTTGTGTCACGTTGTCTGAGCGGAGAATCGTCAGTTTCGGCGCATCAATGGACTTCACTTCGCCGAATACATAATCCTGACCAAGCACGCCCGTTTGGGCGATGACACCCGCTCGGCCGCCCTGACCGCCCCCTCGCCCACCTTCAGAACCTCCACTACCTTGTCCTCTGCCGCCAAAGCCGCCGCCAGCGCGTGTTCCAATCATCTCCGCTGTCCACGTGTGATCGACGTTTTCCTCGCCACGTACAAAGACAATATCTCCAACCTTGAAATCACTTAGCTTTGCCGCTTCGCGGTCTTTCCGGAATTGTGTCGTCGCGGCGATCTTGACGGTTACCGTGCTCCCGGTTTGGTCTGCTATCTCGAGAGATTGATCGTGGATCGCCGTCAATTTCCCGATTATCCCCGGACGCCGCTCACCGCCGCGCCCCGGCGTTTGCGGCGCGCGCGCAGTCTGCGCAGGAGTGGGGTTCTGTGCCGGGGGCGGATCCTGAACTGCGCGAGGTCGCGCTTGCGCCTCCGTCCCAACCATCAACAAACCAAATAACGAAACCGATAAGAATCTCGCTGTCGCCTTCATGTCGGCCAACCTCGTATCGTGCTTCAATCAATCTACGCTACGCACTTTCGAAAAGTCTTCTCTCTTGCTTCCGCATTTGAACGCTTAGACGAATTCTACGCCAGTTAAAGTTTCCTTAAACCTCTTTGCGCCCCACTTTCTCTAAGTTCCTCTGATTGCCTGACTTGGTTCCCCTGAGGCAAGGGGATCCCAGATGGGTCGTCTGCTGGAGAGTTGTGAATGTGGTGTAAACGCCAGCGGCCAGGGGCAGAGCCTCCCCTGGCCGATTCGAATGGTCACAAGTTTCCGGCGACGAAGTTTATTTGGTCTTATAGGTGAACGTAATCTTGGTCTCTTCGTCAAGAACAAGCGGCCGCACAAAACTGTACGAATTGCCCGCGCGCGGGACATCGACACGCACAGGAAGAACGCCCGCCACACGTCGCTGAAGATTCAGCACATTCGAAGAAGCGGCGGTGGCAGCCGCGGTCTCGCTTTTCTTCAAATCACGCTCGATTCGCCGCGATTCATCCATGTCGTCCTTGCCGCTTTGCACCTCAATCGATTCGGTAGCGGCGCCAACCTGCAGCGCAAAACTGTAGGACGCTGGATAATTCGCGTCGTAATTAACGTCGCGAACCGTCTTGCGGAAGCCGGAAGAGCCCGCCGTAATCTTCACTCTTCCCGACGGCATGTTCGAAACAATCCACCGACCGGAATAATCCGTCGTGGCATTTCGCACGGCTCCGGTTTCTAATTGCATGACGCTGATCTGTGCGTTCGCAACCAGCGCGCCAGATGCGTCTACGATGTACCCGCCGAGCTGTCCCGGCAGGAGTCGCAGCGGCGAAAACCCATAGCCAACTCCGCCACCTACGCCTGCCTGGAGTGACCCGGTCGGATATCCCATACTCTCGACACCTTGGAACGACGGCGGCAAAAGGTTCGCAGCCAGGGCATCTCCTCCAAAATCTTTTACCTTGTACTGCTCAGGGAGAAACACCTCCCATTGGAGCACGGTAATGGGAACATCCATTTTCGGCAGAGATACCTCCGATCCACCTTTCCTCGCAAACGGCGCACCCGAGTCCATGAACACAAAAGACACCTCGTACGCGCCGGCCGGCCGGAACCCTGCCCGCAAAAGCGGGACGCGGTGACCATCCGGAGCTTCGACTGGCTTGACCTTCTCTCCCGCGACGTCAGCCGTCACGATGCTGGCGCCGGAGGGCAACTCTACTTTCAAAAATGGCTGAACCTGGTTTTTCACGGTTAATTTCACTTCGGTCAGAGACCTACCCTCGGTGGTCACGAGCGTCGTAACCACGGCGCGTTCGGCTACCGCGGCGAGCACGCTGCTGTCCGGAAACCGCGTCCATTCCAGCGCGAGACTTGGATTCTCCGCCGGCTGCCGATGATAACGGAATGCCGCTTGCAGCGGCGAGCGCGCAAGCGAGCGCAGATAAGGATTCGTCTCCTTGAAGTCCATGCGCTTCAGGCTTCCGCCCTCCGTCGCCGTGAGCTCCATCGTGCCAACGCCTTCTACGAGCACTTCGCCGGTCTCTCTTTGGGAGTTTTTCATGCTTACGAACGGTACGTTCTCCTTCGTAGCACTGATCGCTTTTTCCATGGTGATGAGGAACTGATGGCTCCGCTGCGCGGGCGCGTTCACTGTTATTGTGAGCACTCTGTCCTGCATCTTGATGGTGTCCACGGAAGCGCCACTAGTTCCCGTCACTTCAAACCCGGCGGGAATATCCATTTCGAATTGCGAGGGCTCTCCCTGCACTACGGTGATATCGGCAAGCACGGCGAGGCGAATATCCGCTTCGCTCACGGAGACTAGCGTCTTCACGTTAGAAAGAAAGCGGACTTCTCGAGGAACAACTGGCGCAATTACTTCTCGCGTAGCCCACCAGATGTTCGCAGGCTGGCCGGGCACCAATGTGGCCTCGATCGTAGTTTTCCCGTTTTCGGAGGTCCTGCTGGTAATCAGTCCGGGGCTAATTCTCACGTTCGTGTGATCGCCAGGAACTTCGAGTGTCAGCTGCACGCTGCCTGCCGACGGCACCGGCAGGTTGAAGGATGCGCGGCCCGTCTCAATGTTCAAAGGCAAACCCGCGTCGAGCACGACGGAAAACTGGGCGGGACCCGCCAGTATCGTGGTTTGCGTCCCGCCCTCCTGTTCGAGGGGAAGCCCTCTGCCTTCCTGGCGCGCATCAAGAATCGTCATTCCTGAGGTGAGCGCGACTTTCGTTTCACCTCTGTTAAAAGTTTCGCCTTGCAACTGAACGGTCCCGAGCACCGTTTCGTTGGCGACGCGCAGCTTCAAGTCCCCGCGCTTGATCGTATAAGGAAGCGGCGCGGTCTCCACTCTTCTCGGAGTTTTGTTCGCTAATTCGAGCAGCCGGTTGTACTCCTCGAGAGGCAGCGTGACGTTTCCGGCCTGTGGAACGGGAGGGACGATCTTGTCTTGCCCCCACGCGGGCACGCTCATCAGAAATGCAACTGCGATAAGGAACTTTTTCATCGTCCACCTACCTTTTTCTGTCGCTGATAATTCAAATCGGTGCTTGGAGATTGGTTCTCGCCTGTGAGTTCGGAAACAAGATAGAGAGATGGCCCCAAACCCTGGAATGAAACATTAATGGGAAGAATCCCCGCGGCCTTTCCTCCTTGCAGCGTCAGGCGGAAATTGTCGACGAGAGTCTGCGTGGCAGCTTGATCGGTAATTACTCTCGATTCCGTGATGGCTGAGATGCCAGCACTTGGCGGCGGTGGTGCTGGGGGAGGTGGCGGATTCAGCGCGGCGGAAGTCGGCTCCTCGTATGCTTCCGTACGGAACGAACCCAGCTCGGGCGTCACCTTAAAAAGCGGCGGATGATAAACCAGCAGACCGGTCCGCGAGACCGGCAAGTCCAGCGCGGGGAGCGCCAGCTTGCATTGGCCTTTGTCATTCCACGCAGGCCCGCGACTTATATAAATAAGCTCCACCGCGAATTCCGGCGATTCTTCACCGGCATGGGATTTCTCGAGTGGCAGCAACACGCTGCCGTCCGGCGACTGCCCGGGACGAACGGGCTTACCCGCCAAGGAAGCGCTCCAGAGGGTGGCACCCGACGGCAGTGTGATCTTCAAGAAGTTTCTCTGGTTATTGCGCACCGCGTAGCGCGCCTGGACGAGCAGCTTTCCTTCGTTGGTGATCAAGACGTTGTAGCGAGCTTCAGCGATATTGGCCATCAAAACGGCCTGCGGCGTGTAGCGCGCTACGTTCACGGTCAACGATCGAACTGTCTTTGCGTCGCCCGCTCGATAACGGAACGCGGAAAGCGAAGTCGATTGCCGACTCGATACTATTTCGGCCAAATCCGTTGCGTCGGCATTTTCGAGCCCGTCGGATTTGAACTCTTTGATCTCTCCCGCGCCGAGAACTTCCACCGCTACTCCTCCGGTATCGCGCTCGGTGTTCAACAAGCGCAGAAGAGGAATTTCGATTTGACCATCGCGGGGGCTGCGCGTTTCTCCGTTCACGATGAATTTGGCATTTTGCTCGACGGGCTCGAGAAATGTGACTGCGAGTTGTCCATCCTTCACTTCCCAGTCCGCCACCATCGCGCCCGCGACCTGGTTGATCGTCACTTTGTCCGGGAGGGCAATCCGCACTTCTTTGGCGGCGCCTTGCGTCACTTCGATGTTGACCTCAGCCATTACTGTCGTTGAGTCCTCGCCGAGTCCCGCCAACTCCGTCAGCGAGCCGCGGAGCCGCAAAGCCTGAGTGCTCCGATGGTCCTCGGTCTTTCGTTTCCATGTAAAGGTTAGCGGCTCATTCCCGCGTGCGTAGGCCAGCCATTTGCTTTCCGTGCCGGACTCGGTCTTATCGGCCAGGAGTCCACCGGTAAGCTTGATTTCCACGCCCTGCTTCGGAAGGCGAACCGATGCGCGCGTGACTCCAGAGGCGGTCGAAGGCAAGGAAATGCTCTCTTCTCCGGCATTGGAGACGACCGGCATCGCAATATCAAGAAGCAAGACAGATCGCCCCGGCCGGGAAAGAAGGGCGGAGAGCTGGTTCGAACCCTTTCCCGAGCCACCCGGGACAAGCGAGACCAGCTTGCCGTCAAGTTTTGCTTCGCGCACGAGCAGCCCGGCGGGAATCGGCACGCGCACCCAGCCGTCTTTTAATACGTCTACCGTGAGACTGGCGCGGCCCGCGGCGAGGTCACCATCGATGCGCAAGTCGTAATCGACGCGGGTCAGCGTCGCCTCCACGGGCGGTGGTTCTGGTTCGCGGTCGGGAGGGTAGGCCTTTGCGTGAAGAGTTCGATAATCACCGATGGAAATCACCACCCATCCAGGCGAGTGCGATGCGTTTTGAGCGGAAATTCTGCCCGCGCAAAGCAACAGCGACGCCACCAAGCAGGCAAAGAGACGCAAAAACTTTCGATCCACATGTGATAGAGAAACGAACGGACTTGAGCTGGTCATTGTCGACACCTCTACCTTCTCGAAATTACCTCGGCGGATTTACTTCTCAACCCGGGGAAAGGAGGACCACCCAAGAGTAATTGCCGCCGCTCTCGACAAACAGCGTTCTTACTCTCGATTGTTGCCTCATTAGAGTTAGCATTCTGGGCGCCGGGTTGCTCGCTGTGACCTCCTTAGAACGAATTTCTCGCTGGAGCTTGCAATGTTTTGTCCAACTGTTGAGCCTAGCCGCCGCGATTCGAGTTACTCCTCGCTTCCTGCTGCCAGTTCGCTTTTCCCGCGCTATAATTCGACTGTTCCTGTCAGGTGCGTAGGCCTGCTCTGAACAGCAACGAAACCCGCGAAGCGGAGAGTAGGTCTAAGGTTTAAGGTGAGGGGTTTAAGGTGAGGAGGCGCTATGAACACTTTGGAAGTTCTTGAGCCCAGGACCATCAGAACTATCGGGCGCCGCTCGTTTCTTCGTGTGACTGCCATCGCCGGTGGTGGGATGCTGCTCTCTGCGTACATCGATCCCGTCGAGAAAGCGCTCGCACAAGCGCCGCAAGGTCCGCCGGCCGCGGTCCTTACACCGAATGCGTTCATCCGCATTTCGCCGGAAGGTATTGTGACCATCATCGCGAAGAATCCCGAAATTGGTCAGGGTATTCGAACCATGCTCCCGATGCTCATTGCGGAAGAGCTTGATGTTGACTGGAAAGATGTGCGCATTGAGCAGGGCGACGTCAACTTCACAAAGTACGGCCTGCAGGTTGCCGGAGGCAGCACCGCAACCCCGAACAATTGGATTCCCATGAGGCAGGTCGGGGCGGCTGGGCGCCAGATGCTCGTCGCCGCGGCTGCGCAAACCTGGTCGGTGCCGGAATCCGAATGCTCAACCGCCTCCGGCCGCGTGCAACATTCGGCTACGAACCGCACGCTGGGTTACGGTGAGCTCGCTGCGAAAGCCGCGCAATTAACGCCGCCTGATCTCGCCACCGTGAAACTGAAGGACCCCAAAGATTTCAAAATTATCGGCAAATCCATCCCGAGTGTGGACAATCCTTCGATCGTCACCGGCAAGCCTCTCTACGGCATCGATTTCAGACTTCCGGGAATGCTCTGGGGCATCTTCGAAAAGTGTCCCGTGTTCGCGGGAAGAGTGGTGAGCGCCAATCTCGACGTGATTAAGGCGATTCCCGGCGTGCGCCATGCCTTCATCGTGGAAGGCGGGACTGATCTGACGGGTCTCCTCTGCGGCGTTGCGATCGTTGCCGACAACTGGTGGACGGCGAAGACCGCCCGGCAAAAGTTGGATGTGAAGTGGGACGAAGGGCCGACTGCGCAGCAAAGCAGCGAGGGGTTCGCGCGGACGGCCGCCGAACTTTCAAAACAAAAGCCTGCGCGCTCGCTGCGTACCGATGGCGACGCCGATGCCACTTTGCAATCTGCGGCCAAAGTCGTGGAAGGCGCGTACTTCTATCCGTTCCTCGCGCATGCGCCGCTCGAGCCGCAGAACTGCACGGCGCGCTTTCAAGACGGCAAACTCGAAATGTGGGTGCCCAGCCAGACACCGCAGCGCGGGTTGACGCAGGTGGCTAAAACGCTGGGCATGGCCGAAAGCGACATTACCATTCACCTACCGCGAATGGGGGGCGGGTTCGGCCGGCGCCTCACGAACGACTACATGATCGAAGGGGCATGGATTGCCAAACAGCTCGGCGGCACGCCAGTGAAGCTGCTGTGGTCGCGCGAAGACGACATGCATCACGATTTTTATCGCCCTGCAGGATTCCATTTCCTCAAGGCCGGCGTCGATGGGTCGGGCAAGCTCGTTGCTTGGCGCAACCACTTCGTGAGTTTTGGCGAAGGCGAGCGCTTCGCTCCCAGCGCGCAGATTTCCCCCGACGAATTCCCTGCGCGCTTTATTTCGAACTTCGCGACTCACTCCTCCGTCATGCCGCTCGGCGTTCCCACAGGCGCGATGCGCGCTCCCGGCAGCAACGGCATCGCTTTCGTGATGCAATCGTTCCTTGATGAACTTGCGCACGCCGCGGGTGTCGATCCCGTGAAGTTCCGCCTGGCCTTGCTAAACACTCCTGCGCTCGAAGGCGCGCCAGCCCCTGCTGGAGGTCAACCGACTCCGCCCGCCTTTCTGTTTAATGCGCCGCGCATGCGGGGCGTCCTCGAACTGGTCGCGGAAAAGTCCGGTTGGGGTTCGCGCACTCTACCGAAAGACACTGGCATGGGCGTGGCGTTCCATTTCAGTCATCGCGGATACTTCGCTGAAGTCGCTGAAGTTCGCGTCTCTGCAGACAATCACCTCAAGGTCAACAAAGTGTGGGTCGCGGGCGACATTGGCAGCCAGATTATCAATCCCACCAGCGCGCTCAACGAGGTTCAAGGCTCGGTGATCGAAGGGCTCAGCCACCTCATGGGCTACGAAATCACGATCGAGCGCGGCCGGGCAATGCAAAACAACTTCCACGAATATCCGCCGCTGCGCATGAACCAAGTGCCGCCGGAGATCGAAGTGCATTTCCTTAAGACGGACAATCCGCCGACTGGCATCGGCGAGCCGGCGCTTCCACCGATTCTGCCAGCGGTGTGCAACGCCATTTTTGCCATCAGCGGTAAACGAATCCGCGCGCTTCCGCTCGCGAAGCAAGGCTATAAGTGGGGCTAGATTACGGACGCATCTGAAGCGCCTCCATGCTACGCAGATCTATACACGGTGGCGACTGCCGAGAAGTTGCGTGAAGACCTGCGCCGTGCAAAAATCCCAGCATGCACAACACAAAAAAGTGGCTCGTTTACAAAATGCTGACCGTTGTTTTTTTCTATGCTGCTTTGGCGAACGCACAAACCACGCGCCCCGACGCCGAAAAACAGCTGGCCCACGACATCTACAAACAATTTATCGAAGTCCAGTCCGGCTTCACGACCGGCGCGACAACTCCCGTTGCGGAAGCAGCCGCCGCCCGTTTGAAAGCCGCAGGATTCTCCGACTCCGACATTTTCGTTGGCGGCGCCATCCCCAAGAAGGCCAATCTCGTTGTTCGCTATCGCGGCACGGGAGCTCACAAACCAATACTGCTTCTCGCCCACACGGATGTGGTCGAAGCCAAACGCGAAGACTGGAGCATGGACCCTTTCCAATTTATCGAGAAAGAGGGCTTCTTCTATGGTCGCGGCACCGGCGATGACAAAGCACAAGCCGCTGTCTGGATCGCAAATTTAATTCAGTACAAGCGCGAAGGCTTCAAGCCCGACCGCGACATCATCGTCGCCCTCACCGCCGACGAAGAAGGCGGCGGCCCCTACAACGGCGTCGATTGGCTGCTAAAGAATCACCGCGAACTGATCGATGCGGATTTCGCTCTCAACGAGGGCGGCTGGGGAGAAGAATCCAAAGGAAAGAAAATCTCGAATGACTTGCAGGTCAGCGAAAAGTACGTCCTCAATTTCCGATTTGAGGTGCGTAACAAGGGTGGCCACAGTTCCATGCCGGTCCGCGACAACGCCATCTATCACCTTGCGGGAGCCTTGCAGCGCCTCGGTGAGTTCGGCTTTCCGTTGAAGACAAATGAAGTCACCGCTGCCTACTTCCAACAGATGGCAAAAATCGAAAGCGGCCCCATCAAGGAGGATCTGGCAAAGGTCGCGTCCGGTTCGCAGGAAGGAATGGAGAGAGTCGCTGCGGCGTCTCCCGCATGGAATTCCACTCTGCGCACCACCTGCGTCGCCACGATGCTCGAAGGCGGCCACGCCATCAATGCGCTTCCGCAACTCGCTGCCGCCACGGTGAATTGCCGGGTGCTGCCCGAAGACTCTCCGGAATACGTGCTAAGCACATTGCAAAAAGTCGTGGCGGACGATCAGGTCGGCGTCAAACAGCTGAGCGACTTCAGCAAAGCGGCCGCGTCCCCTATGCGGCCGGATGTCCTCAAAGCCGTCAGTGAAATCACAGCCCACATGTGGGCTGGCGTCCCGACAGTCCCCATCATGGTGATGGGCGCGACAGACGGACGTTATCTTCGGGCAGCGGGCGTCCCCACGTATGGCGTCCAAGGCTTTTTCATGGATCGCGATGACATTCGCTTCCACGGCCGCGATGAACGCTTGGGCGTCCAATCTTTCTACGAGGGCCAGGCATTCCTGTATGAGCTGGTCAAGCGGCTTTCGACATCCGCCAACTGAGAAGAGTTTCGTTAACGCACAAATTTAGTCAGGCACTGGGCCGCAGTTGCGCAATCAGGTTTTGCACGCTCTTGGCGAGGTCGGCTACTTCTCCGCGGCCCTCAATCTCAAAATCGATTGCGCTATGCCCTTGAGCTGCGTGATCCACCGCCTCGCGCAGGCTTATCAGCGGCTTCACTACTTGCCGCGGCAGAATGAGGCTCACCCACACGCTGAACAGCAGCGTGAGCGCGGACACTATGCTCAGCGCCCATTCCGCCTGACGAATCAGCCGGCGAGCTTCCTTGTGATCAGTTTCCACCCGCGTCCAGTTTTCTGTTTCAAGCTCAGAGAGAAGTCTCAAAACTTCCTGACTCAAAGTCTGCAGATCTGCGGTGACCGGCGCCAAGGCAGGGTTCCCCGCCTGAACGGTCTCGGAGATTTGCGTATCGAATGACCCGACCCTGTTCCGCAACTCGTCAATCAACTGCGCGCGTCTCTTGGTCCTCGCCGTTCGAAGCAGATCGTCCAGATCCTTTTCATACGCCCGCACCACAGACTGGATACGGTCGGCATCCCCCTGGACCGGTTGGCCCGTCGCGGATACCGCCGCGCTAAATCTCTTTTCGTATTGTTCAAGCGCGTTCATCGCCTCTTGCGTGGCTCCCACATCTTCCGCTTCGAGAGTTTGGATTTCCCCAAGGATTTCCTTGATCTTCGCAAGCGACTCGCGATTCGCCGCGAGATAGCTTGCGTCATGGAGCAAGAGGTAGTTTCTTTCCTCGCGCCGGGCTTCCAGCATTTCGATCGACGCGCGTTGCGCCAATGTGGCTGCCGGAGCGTCCACGTTGACGATGCGGTCCACAATCCATCCCATCGCAAAGAGGTAATAGACCGCCAGGAAAATTACCGGCACCAGAATCGATCGCGCAATGGCCAAACTGTACGCCACTCTCTTCCGCAGCGAATTTCCCGGTGCAAGAATCTTGAACGATTTCCGGATTCCGAGTCTCATAAGCCGGCTCCCGCCAAAGAGATTGTTCTCCAGTTGCCTGATTGTATGTCAGCAACCTGTGCGCCGCGCGCCACTTTTGAACTCCCGTCAATCCCCACACGCTCGCCTCTCGGCGAAGAAACATTCAGGCCATCACGGCAAGAGCTTCGCCGCTCTGGTCCACTATGGACGACCTGAAGTGCTAAGTGGTCACTGAGAGGGTAGACCTGCCGCCTTCGCCGATTTTTCTCGATTCTGCTAGGCTGTGTCGACCAAACACTGCGCGGGACAGGAGAATAGACGTGACAGTCGTAGCTGGAATCGATCTGGGCGGAACTGCCGTCAACTACACGCTGGTAGACGGACAAGAGAAATTTCTCATCGAGGGCCTGTGCGAGCATCCAGCGCTGGCAAAGCAGGGGCCGGAGATTTGCCTGCAGCAGATTGCGGATGGACTCAAGGTCGCCACAAAAAAAGCGGGCGTGCAGCTCTTGGATGTGGTGGCCGTTGGCTTGGATACTCCGGGTCCGGCTAGCGCGGGAGGCAAGTTCAGCGCGCGAGGGTCCACGAACTTTGTTCATGCCGATTGGGCAGGATTCGATATTCGCGAGGGTCTGGCGCACAAGCTGGGCATTCCCGTTTCCTACTTGAACGACGCCAATGCGGCGGCGCTTTGGGGCCACTATGCGATCTTTGGCGCGAATAGCAGGGAGACTTCGATTTCGGTCATCATCGGGACGGGCAACGGCGGCGGCATCATTCTCGATGGCAACGTCGTAAAAGGCAAAAATGGTTTTGGCGGAGAACTGGGTCACGTGCTGATTCCGTATCAAAGCATTGCTGGAACAAGCGGCGTCAATCCGGTTTGCAATTGCGGGCGCACGGGAGATCTGGAGTCGCTTTGTTCTCTCACGGCGATCGAAGCGAATCTGCTGCCCTATTTTCTACCGCACTACGCCGGCCACGAACTCGCAAAACTAGCTGCGCATGATGCGGCGAAACTCGTGCGTGGCCTGGCGGATAGGGGCGACCGGCTATGCAAGGAGATTTTCCGTGTTCAAGCGCATGCTTTGGGACTTTTCTTCGACGAAATGGTGAATACGTTTGACCCGGATGCGTTCATCGTTGGCGGCGGCGCGCTGGAGGCGAGCAAAGAGTTCCAGCAATGGTTCCTGGACGAAATCCGTGTGGGAATGCCGAATCAGCGGGAGGAACAAGCTGGCATTCCCATCTACGTGATGCCCAATGGAGACACCGCGGGGGCACGAGGAGCGGCTATTGAAGCGTTGAAATTGGCCAGGCAGAGCGGGCTCATGTAAGCAAAGCGCTGACTCTTATGTGTATGCGTGTAGGTAGAAGTTTGACTCTGAGTTGTCCGATTGCGGCTGCGGGTATGTCGATTATTTCCGAATACGCCGTCATCCGACCCATCTGAGGAAAGTCCGACTTTCTCGTTTGGTCAACTATTCATTTGGCGGCGAGTTTTTGCCTTGCCAGCTCGGTGCGGAAATCTTGTTCCTTTTGGGTAATGTAGTTTTTATAGCCACTAGGATCGACAAACGGAATCGTTTTTCCCTCTTTCACGAGCGAGTACTTTTCTTCGAGTCCGAAATAACTGCCGTGGGCACCGAGGAAAATATCGCACGGCAATGACTTAAGAACGCGCCACATGCGCTCGTAGTCTTCCGCGATCTGCGAGTAAGTCGTGTTATCGACGAGTTTGTAGCCGGGGTTCACATTGGGGCTGCCGAGGATCACTACGTTGTATGTCTTATCGCGCTCTGTCACTCTCATCGTCCAGGTGGTGCAGCCTTTGGTATGCCCTGGTGTGAGGTGCGCGACGAGCACCATGCCATCAAGCCGCACTTCGTCGCCATCGTGCAATACGCGGTCCACCTTGGTGGGCCGATAGAGAGCCGTAGGAGTGTTTCCGTACTCAAAATCAGTCTTGCCGCCAGATTCGACCACGGGCACGTCAGCGTCCATCACCATGTATGTGGCGCCGGTCAACTCTTTGATCATCGCGCTGCCGGCATCGTGATCCCAATGCGCGTGACTGATGAGAAGAATCTTCGTGTCCTTGAACTTGAATCCGAGCTTCTCGATACTCGCCGCAATCAGGGGCACATTGGCTTCCAGATCGCTGTTGATAAGGATGTTCCCTTGCGGTGTCGTTACGAGATAATTCGCGAGCCCCTTGCTCCCTACGTAGTAGAGGTTACCTGCGATGCGAAACGGCGGGAACGGTTCGGTCCAGTCGGGATTGGCCTGGGCGAACAGACTGCCTGTGGCGCCCAGGACGAGGATTAGTACGCAGGATAAGATCGGGGTGATTTGCCGCATTGGCAGAGTATAGGCGAAATCATCGGCGTGAAGCGAATACGACCATTCTGGACGGATCATCGCCAACTCTCCCCAGGCTTTACGATCCTCTTAAAGTGTTATTGGAAGGCTGGCCTTTAAATCTTGCAACGTCGTTGATCAACTCTTCGTTGCAAGACCTTCTTCAACGGGGCAAGAATGCTGGCAAGAGTGGGCTTCCCAACAAATTGCTTGCTCCTCAGTTTGGAAGCTCGGAACCTGAGATGGCAACCAACCGTCCGAAGGACTCGGGATATTCTGCAGCATCCTCGAGTTCCCCACGCACACGGTCTGCAAATCCCGCAAACAGGACGAGAGCTTGTTCAATTTCACTCTTGCTGCACTCTTCCGCAATGTCTCGAAGCACTTCAGCTAACCTCATCAGACGATTCATTGTGCCTCCTGATCGGGCGTGTGACATGGTGTGTGCCGCGTCGGCCTAGCGCCGCTCCCTTGCGGCTGCCCGGATAGTCTCTAGGTCACGCTGCGCCAATCCCTCAAAAAATCGTGACTTCTCACCCGACGACGCGGCAGCAGTTCCCGAGACGCTGAATCCCCGAGATCCTTGCACTTGTAATGTCTCTGGGCAAGCTTCCGAGGCATCGCCAACATCCTACGCCATGGGACTTCTTCGTTTCCCATAACTAACCGGTTCGTTGATACCCGCATACTGTCAAAAATAACAGTCTTCGTACTCCTCTCGACTATGATTCCAGCGGCGCGCTCGTCCTTACTTGGTGGACGTTTGGGGCCGAGCGGGAATCGAATCGTAAGCAACTGCACTGGGAGAGAGTTCAGGCTCCGGAGCTTGGTTGAAGAAGGGAGGGAGGCTGCCCGCTGGGGAAATTCGCGATTTTCTCGTGGCAGCCCCTTATGAAATCCAACGACAGAGACAGGTCCCGATTAGAAATGGAATACGGCTCCTGCCGAATAGCGGAAGCTGTTTTGATTGTTCGTAGAAGTTAGTGGATTCGTATAACGGGATAGCACCCAATCAACCTCGAGTGGTCGGATGGAAAAGTGTTCGGAAGCTTTGAAATCAAGTCCGCCACCCAAAGCCATGGTGAAGGGATGTTGGGTGCCACTCGCATTTTTGGCGGCCGTGGTGCATGTAATGCCGTTGCAAATGGCCAGGATCTGGTTTCCGTAGGCGTTCGAGTTTGAGCCGCCAAAGAGCAATTCAGCAAATGGAGTCACTCTGGAAACCGGAACTCTGATAACTGGACCGAAGAGATAGGTAAACATGTTTCCCTGAGTTGTAATCGGGGCGTTGATCACGATTGGATTCGGTGAGAGTTTCGGGATGTTGTAGATGCCTGCGGGGATAGTGAAATTGGTGCTGCCGTAGCCCAAGAGCTCAGCCTTGATCCCAAAAAAGAGGTTGAAATTGTATTGGACGCCGCCACCTCCGCCGTTGAAGCTGCGGTTCTTGAGGTAGGACAGAGTGGGATTAAAGCGCAGATAGGAATACTCGCCGAATATCTCTGCTTTGTGAAGGTCCTGCGCATAGACGGACGATCCGAATAGCAGAAGAATCCCCAACAGAATTGCTCTTCTAAGGTTCATTCCTTATTCCCCTCTTTCTCGGTTCTGTTTCCGATTCACAAAACACTGAAAAACACGTGTCCAAATGCCCACAAAAAAACGATGCGGCCCGAATCCTTGGTTGAAAAGGGGGACACAGTGGCCATGCTGTGCCTAGAGGCTACGAGAGGAAACTGTACAAATTGACAGTCTCTCTTGCTCGGTTGAAGACCAACGTCGGCCAGACTTGCACTCAGCTAGTTGACCCAATGGGAGGTGAACGCGGTTACCGAAGAAGCGGAGTGCTGACAAGCGAAGTAGGTCGTACCGTAGGTTGTGAGGGGAAGAGGATCCGGTCGACCTACTGAAAGAACTGCGTGTCGAGGAGCGATTCTTCCGTGGTGGAGATGTCGAGCTCCGGATCCCCTTGTAAGCTACATTAGGCGCAATTTAGAACCGCCCAGCCCCGCTGGGAAACTGTCAAAAGCGACAGTTCTGCACGCGAAACCAGGAACTGCTTTGATCGATTACAAGAAAACGATTGTCCAGAACCATGCGCCCCAGGATGCCTATCAATCTGAACAACGCCCTGATTTCTCTCTCCCCACTGGTACAAAAATCCTCACTCAAGCAGTTCACTGCGATTTCGCGGATGCAAACTCAGTTCGCGCCGCTTTGAGTGCCGAATCCGAAACTGGTATCTAGAGCCTCTGTCGATTTTGACAGATGCTTCATTCCCTACGTCATGGCCCACTGGGCCCTGCCTAAAGACTTAGGCAGAGCCTTGTACAACACACTGAATCACATCTATTGAGGGGCAATGTCAGGAAAGGATACTGGAGCGATTATTTTATTCCAGAATTCCTTATCGCCCTGATTGTGCCTGCTTGGGCCGACGACAAGTCGAAAGATGAAGAGACTCTGCGATTGGCTCATTCCAAGGAGCTGCGGAAGTGTTTTCTCGAGTCGGCTCGGTAGTTTCGCACGGACGACGATGGGTGGTACTCGCTCCGCTGTTGCTCGCGGCCGCCTGCAGCCAACCGACAGTTCCCTCTCCGGGAATTCCAGCCACCAGCGAGTGGCACGCGTTCGAAGGTACCTGGTCCGCCGCAGGTACGCGACAGACACTCGACCTCGGGTCGAACCACCGCGCCTCGATCTTCGATCTAACTGGGTCTCTGCTCCTCACCGGTGATCGTGGGCTAGGAGTCGGTTTCCAGGCGCAGGCCATAGGCTTCACCGACAGTCTCAGAGGCATGCAGGGCCGGTGTGTCTGGACCGACGAGCGCGGCGATAAAGTTTATAGCGAATTGAAGGGTGAATTTGTGGCAACCGGCAACCACATCGTGGGTACGTTTCTGGGAGGGACGGGCCGTTACGCCGGCGTAACCGGGGAGTACTCCTTTCAGTGGCGGTTCGTCGTCGAGTCCGAGGATGGCACTGTTAGCGGGCGGGCCGTCGACCTTAATGGTCGCGCGCGCTTAGGCCCGGCGGCTGCAGCGCCTGCCGGAGAGCATGGAAAATGAACACGGCCAATACCAGCCTCCGCAGTCTGCTCAAACAAGCCCTGTCCTTCGCCCTGGCCTTCGCCATTTGGTTCTCGCCAATACCAGCCGGACTAACGAGAGAGGCTTGGCATCTCTTTGCCATTTTTGCGGCGGCTATCTTCGCCGTCATCCTGAATTCATTTCCACTCTTGACGGCCTCGTTGCTCGCGGTTTCGGCTGCCGTGCTTACTCGCACGGTTGATCCCGGTAAGGCCTTTGCCGGTTTCGCCAACGCGAGCGTGCTGCTCGTTGTCGTTGCCTTCCTTGTCGCTAATGCCGTCGTGAAATCGGGACTTGGACGACGGATCAGCCTTCTTGTTGTGAGTGTATTCGGCCGATCCACGCTGGGATTGGGCTACAGCATTTTTCTCACCGATGCCATGATCGCACCGGCGTTTCCGAGCAATACGGCCCGTGGTGGCGTGCTCTACCCGATTATACTTTCTCTGGCTCAAAATGCTGGCTCCAAACCAGAAGACGAGAAAAACCGCCGGCTGGGCGGTTACCTCATGTTCTGCGGGATGGCGAGCCTCAGCGTTTCGTCAGCCCTCTGGCTCACCGCCACGTCCGGCAATCCAATAGCCGTGTCGTTGGTGGAGCACTATGGTGTGAACATCAACTTCGGCTCCTGGATTTTTGCGGCGTCGATTCCGGTGTTGACGATGATCGCTTTGCTTCCCCTGATCGTTTACAAATTGTTTCCACCCGGAGTGACCAAGACCCCCGATGCGCCGAAGGCCGCACGTGACGCCCTGCGCACCATGGGGCCATTCTCGCGGAACGAGTGGATCGTCGCAGTGGCCTTTGCATTTATGGTGACAGGGTGGGTGATGGCGGGGACATTGAATTTGAGTCTCGCTGCGGTGGCTTTCGCCGGTCTGGGCGCGCTCCTTGCTACGAATGTCCTCACCCTCGAAGACATCAACTTGCAGGGAGGCACTCTGGTCACATTTATCTGGCTCGCGGTGCTCTTTGCATTGAGCGGCCAGTTGAACGAACTCGGCTTCATGGGCTATGTCGGAGGGCGACTGACGTCCTTGCTCGGTGGTATCACCTGGCCTATTGCTTACGTCGTTCTCCTCTTGCTCTACGTATTTATGCATTATATGTTCGTCAGCCAGACGGCGCAGATATTGGCTCTCTTCGACGTCTTCCTGGGCGTCGGGGTGAAGACCGGCGTTCCCGCACCTTTGATGGCATTTGCGCTGCTCCTTGCCAGCAGCTATTTCTCGACGATCACCCCGCAGGGAGGGAGTCAAAACGTCATCTTCGTCGGGAGCGGTTACCTCACTCAGGGTGAGCTTTACCGACTTGGCCTGCTGACCACGGTCTTTTGTATGCTCGTGTTCCTGGTGATCGGAACGCCGTGGTTGCTTTTCGTCGCTCGGTGATGCGACGCTCAAGAGGTATCTGCCGGGAGCCGCTCAACTACTTAAGCAATCACGCCGGAATTGGCTGTTAGTAGGGTCGCCGGCAAGCGAATGGCTTCCTTTAAACCCAAAGCGATTCGGGCCGCATCCTTTTATCGACAACGGGAGGCACCGCATGAATCTGCCTGATGCGCCGATTGCACACGAAGGCTTCTTCGCCACGCATTTCCTCACTGTGAGGGATCAGGAAAAATCGAAGGACTTCTACGTTCGGATTCTTGGCGGGAAAGTGATCAAGCCGGAAAATCCCTGCTACATCAAGCCGGCTAACACCTGGATGATTCTCAACTCCGGTGGTGGCCCGACTCCCGACAAGCCAGAGGTCGTCCTCGAAACGCCTTCGGATCTCAACCGAGTGAATAGCTTCCTCAACCTGCGCGTGGCCGACATCTGGGCCTGCTACAAAGAATGGCGCGACAAAGGTGCGATCTTCCTTACCGAGCCGCTGGACAATCACGGCTGGGAATGGCGTTGCTACATGCGTGATCCCGACGGCTACCTCATCGAAGTCGGCCAATATACTCAAGCGTCGGTCGAGCGTTTCAAAAGCTACGCCCGTTGAATTGCCAGGTAGCTTCACACCGCATCTGCAAAGCGGTCGTTCCACTCGCGCCTGGTATCAATGCGGCTTGAAGGTCTTCCCGGTTTCAAGCAGCGTCTTCAGGCGGGAAAGAATACGTGGCCATCCATCGGCGCAGGCAGCGTATGTGGGGTCATCCTCAGTCCACTCGTCATGCGTCACCGTTACTTTGGTTGCTTCGGTCTCGTGCACCAGTTCGATAGTTGCGCGTGACGCCTTACCATTTTGGCCCATTGCGAAGGTGTACTGAAAGACTTTTGGCGGCTCAAACCGCAAGACCTTCCCTCGAACATAGGTCATGGGCTTGCCATCGGGTCCCGCGCCCACCCATGCGAGCAAGCCACCAGGCTTAAAGTCCGCCTGAAGCTCAGCGCCCGAGAAGATGATGCTGTTTGACTCCCGCGAGACAAAGCCTTCCCACACCTTCTCCGGGGTGGCGGCAATGTAGAAGATATATTTCAGTGGTGCTTGATGGGCCATGATTGCTCCTGACTCTGCTGCGCCATCGTATATCCACAAGCAAGAACCCAACAAGCGGGTTACTCCCAACGAAACACCTTTGTGGAAAGGGCGGTGCAAACGACAAAAACTAATGCCAGGGCCGCTATGTCGCCGAGGTGCGCGGACCACGCGTCGCCGATCCAGATTCCCTGGAGAAGCGCCACGGCATAGGTTAACGGCAACGATCGGGCCACGGCGTGGAGCACGGGCGGAAGCGCTGCGAGGGGCACGAAGAGCCCCGAGAAACCGAGCATCGGGTACATGACGAAACCGCCGATAAGCTGCGCAAAACGCGCTGTGGGAACGATGCTGGCAATGAGGAAACCGATCGACAGGATGCTCCAAGTGCTGATCAGCAGAGCGATGGTAAACGAGAACAATGGAGCATGAACGCCAACGGGATAGTAGCGTTTGCCGGCCAGCAGCATCAAGGCCAGTGTGGCCGCGGTGAGCAACAGCTTGACGATCACGTGGGCGGTAAGGATGGTCTGCGGGCGCAGCGGCGTGGCGCGGAGCCGCTTGAGGATGCCGCCTTCGCGGTAGATGGAGATTATGGTGACCAGCGAGATCACCGCGTTGATGGCAATCAAAAGCGATGCGAGAACCGGGAGGCCCACGTGGATAAAATTGCTGGCGGCGAGCGTGGGCGGCTGGAGCCTGCCGCCTACAATCCGACCCGCCACGAGGAAAACCAGAACGGGGATAACGATGGCGCCGACCGCGCCCATCGGCTCGCGCATGAAGATCTTGATCTCAAGCCAAGTCAGTTTCCAGAGCCCACGCAGCATCATTTTCGTTCCTACTCGCGAATAGAGTGACCAGTCAGTTTCAGAAAAACATCTTCAAGATTGGGAAGGATCGTGCGGAAATCAGAGACTCGAATGCGGTTCTCTGACAGACAATGAATGACCTCGGTGACCAAGTCATCACCGCGGCCGCGAATGGTGAATCGCGAGTCAGTCCGGGTTACTTCCTCCACTCCCGGGATCGACCGAAAGCGCTCTTCAGCGAGCGGATTGGCTGTCGCGAGAGCGACCGTCCGTTCGGGGCAATGCCGGTTGACGAGGCTCTCCGGCGTATCGATGTCGATGATCCGTCCATGCTCGATGATGGCTACGCGGTTGCACAACCGCTCGGCTTCCTCCATCAGATGAGTGGTCAAAAAGACCGTCTTGCCGCGCTCGCGGATGCCGCGCACCAGATCCCAGATTGCCCGCCGCGACTGCGGATCAAGCCCGGTGGTCAACTCGTCGAGAAACACCACCTCGGGATCGTTGATCAGGGCCAGGGCAATAAACAGCCGTTGCTTCTGGCCTCCGGATAGGTTCATAAACCATGCGTTGCGTTTATCAGTGAGGCCGAGCTGTTCGAGCAGGCGTTCGCCGTCTATCGCCTTCTTCTGGTAAAGCGAAGCCCACAGGTCTACCGCCTCCCACACTTTTATTCGCTTCTGCAACTGCGCCTGCTGGAGCTGAACCCCGATGCGTTCCTGCAGCTTGTACACCTGTCGAAAGGGATCAAGACCCAGAACGGAGATGCTGCCCCGGTCAGGCGTGCGCAGACCTTCGATGCACTCCATCGTGGTGGTTTTTCCCGCGCCATTTGGCCCGATTAAACCAAATATCTCGCCATCGTTGACCTCGAACGACACCTCATCGACAGCTACCGTTGTGCCATAGGTCTTGCGGACTCCAGACACTTGAATGACTTGACGCATGATAATTTGCAAAATCGTAGATTCACTAAACCGGACCGAAGGTTTATATCATGGACTTACGGTAAGTCGTGGCACGGCGCATTACCGTGGAGGCGGATTTGTGATTCCGCGTCTAATCAGCCGGCTCCCGCCGAGTTCGTCTCGATCGGGCAATACCCAGGGAATTGGAACAAGGTAGCCGTTCCGACGTATCATATAAGTAGCCTCAAAAAGGGCGTAAGCCCGCAAAGACCGTCTAGGGGAAGAAGAGCGGTGTCCGGTCATGGGACAGAGATTCCCATATTCGGCCAAGAAGCCAAGATTCCGCCCCGGGGGAGGCCCCGTAAATCATTGACAAACCGAGACTTTGAGCGAATTCTCTTGGGCAAGGGATTTGCGCCTTAGAAAGGCGAAACCGACTATGGACATCCAAAGACCATCTAACGCACGCGCTAAGAAAATTCGCCGGATTGCTTACGGCACTGTGGCACTTTTATTACTAGGCGGCGTGACGTACGCGCTTTCGAAGCTGAAGCCTGCAGCGCCGTCCGTGGACGCGGGGACGATCTGGTCCGACACCGTGAAGCGCGGGCCAATGCTGCGCGAAGTGCGCGGGCTGGGGACACTCGTTCCCGAAGACATCCGCTGGATTGCCGCGCAGACGCAGGCGCGCGTGGACCGCTGGGTCTTGCGCCCGGGCGCCATCGTCAAACCAGGTTCCATCATCATGGAACTGAGCGACCCCACTTTGTCGCAAACCGCCCTCGACGCGGAACTCCAGCTAAGAGGCGCGGAAGCAGATTTGGCGAACCTTCGTGTGCAAGTAAACAGCGATCTGATGAACCAGAAAGCTACGGAAGCCTCCGTCCGAAGCGATTACGAACAGGCGAGGATCCAGCACGACAACGATGAAAAACTGGTGAAGCTTGGCCTCACCTCGCAGCTCATTGAGAACCTGTCCAAGGTGAAGGTGGAGCAACTGGCGATTCGTGCTCAGCTTGAGGGCGACAAGACCAGGATTGCCGCGGATTCCGGAAATGCGCGGATAGCCGCGCAGCAGGCAAAGGTCGATGAGACGAAGGCTCTCTATCAATTGAAGAAGAGCCAATTGGATGCACTGCATGTTCGCGCCGGAATCGATGGCGTATTGCAGCTCGTGCCGGTGGACGTCGGGCAGACTGTGACCCCCGGGACAAACCTGGCGCGCGTAGCTGATCCTCATAAACTCAAAGCGGAAATCAAGATTGCGGAAACGCAGGCGAAAGACGTGGTGCCTCTGCAAAAGGCGTCGATCGACACACGCAATGGAATCGTGAACGGGCACGTTTCACGAATCGATCCATCGGTGATAAACGGCACGGTTACCGTGGACGTGACTATAGATGAGCCACTTCCCCCAGGTGCAAGACCGGACTTGAGCGTGGACGGCACGATCACACTCGAGAATCTGAAGGATGTGCTGTTTGTCGGGAGACCAGTGCACGGGCAGTCCGACAGCACGATCGGTCTCTTCAAGGTCATCGACGACGGCTCCGATGCGGTGCGGGTGAATGTGAAGCTGGGGAGGAGTTCCGTCAATACGATTGAAATTCTTGACGGGCTGAAAGTGGGCGACAAGGTGATTTTGTCTGACATGTCCGCCTGGGACGCTTTCGACCGCATCCGGCTGAAGTAGCGAAAAACAAAGGCACGCGGCCGGCCCGCAAACGAATTCGCGGCTTGATTTCTTTCCTTTCGTTGATGGAAGTTGTGCTTATCTTGCGGAGGCCCAGTGCAGACTCTCTGGCAAGACATTCGCTTCGGTTTGCGAATGCTGGCGAAGAATCCGGGCTTCACAGCAGTCGCCGTTGCCACGCTGGCCCTCGGCATCGGCGCAAATACCGCGATATTCAGCTTAGTGAACGCGGTGATGCTGCAATCGATTCCTGTTCGGAATCCCCAACAATTGGTTGTACTAAGGTGGTCAGCGCACTCGCATCCTCAACACGCAGGCTCGAGCAGCTTTGGTGATTGCCAGTGGACGAAGTGGACTGACAAGGTTTCCGGCAGTTGCTCCTTTTCCTATCCGATGTTCAAGGAAATTCGCGAGCATGCGAAAGTATTCTCGAGCATTGGGGCATTTGCCGGCCCGGCGCAACTGGACTTGACTGGAAACGGGACGGCTAGCATAGCGCGCGGCGAAATTGTCTCGGGCGATTATTTCGAAACGCTCGGAGTCCCTGCCGCCGCGGGACGAACCATCCAACCAACGGACGAGCGGCCCGGCGCGGAAGCCGTGGCAGTCCTGAGTTACGCGTATTGGCAAGGCGCCTTTGGCGGCGCCCAAAGCGCAATCGGAAAATCCATAAAGCTCAATGGCATTCCCTTTACCATCGTCGGCGTGGCGGACGCGGGCTTCACGCGGCTGACGCCCGGCCACTCGCAAGATATGTGGTTGCCGCTTTCGCAGATTGTTCCGCTGCGGCTGCAATGGGGCGGCGGGCCAGAGAAAGAAAGAACATGGTGGTTAACAGTCGTAGGACGGCTCAAGCCGGGAACGACTGTGGGACAAGCTGAGTCCGGCGTCAGTCTGCTCTTCCGCAATGAAGTCATCCAGGAAAAACAGCTTAAGGCGGAAGACGACCCGCAAGTTACCTTGACACCGGCACAGAAAGGGCTTTCCGGAATTCGCGGACAGCTCGAGCAGCCGCTCAATATTTTAATGGCAGCGGTCGGAATTCTTCTGCTGATTTCGTGCGCGAATGTGGCTGGACTGATGCTGTCGCGCGCGACGGCGAGGCAAAAAGAGATCGCCGTCCGACTGGCGCTGGGAGCGGGCCGAGGACGCGTAATCCGACAGCTTTTGACGGAGAGCGTTCTGCTGTCAATTGCCGGAGCATCTCTAGGCGTGTTGCTGGCGTACTGGGGCGCGAATGCGCTGGCTGTGTTTGCCACGGCAAACCGGTATTCGAATTTTCAACTCAATGCAGACCCCGACGTGCGCGTGCTCGCGTTCACGATAGCCGTGGCGGCGCTCACCGGGATCTTGTTCGGACTCGCGCCCGCGTTTCGAGGGACTCGCGTCAACGTCGCGCCAACCCTCAAGGAGAATGCCGGAAGCATGTCGGGAACCAGCTTTGGGGCGCGGCGCCGACTCGGACTCGGCAGCGCTCTTGTGGTTGCACAGGTGGCGCTTTCGATGATTGTGCTGGCGGGGGCGGGGTTGGTCGTTCGTTCGCTGGCGCATTTAAAGGCGATTGATCCTGGATTCGACACACGCAACGTGCTGCAGTTCGGAGTCAATCCAAGTCTCACGGGCTATTACAAGAGCGATCAAGTGGAGCCGCTTTATCGTGAAATGCAGAGCAAGCTGTCCGGTTTGCCGGGAGTCATCGCTGTAAGTTATTCGTCCGATACGCTGCTCGATGGCGGATTGTGGACTGAGGACGTCAAGGTCGAGGGGCGTACGGAAAAGTCCACGGTCGAGACACAAATGCTCGCGGTGGGCCCGGAATTCTTCTCGACGATGAAAATTCCGATGATGACGGGACGAACCCTGACTCGTGAAGATTCGGAATCGAAGCGGGCTGTAGCGATCGTGAACCGGGCGTTTGTTAGGAGTTTTCTGGAGAGCCGCGCGGCGCTGGGATTGCACTTTGGGGGTGAGGACCCAAAGAGTGCGCAATATGAAATTGTCGGGGTCGTGGGAGACACAAAATACGCCGGACTGCGAGACGAGATTGCACCGACTGCGTACATACCGCTTAGAGACGGCGAAGCCCACTTCGCTCTGAGGACGGCGATAAGTCCTCAGGCTCTGATTCCCGGGGTGCGAAAAGTCGTGAGCGATCTGGACAACAACCTGCCGCTCTTCGATGTGCGGACACAAACGGAACGAATCGAACGATTGCTGTTCAACGAGCGGCTGCTGGCGCGGCTGTCCAGCTTGTTTGGATTGCTCGCGCTGGTGCTTGCTTGCATCGGTCTCTATGGACTCCTTGCGTATGAAGTGGCGCGACGAACGCGGGAAATTGGGATTCGCGCCGCGCTTGGAGCGCAAAACCGGGATGTGCTGCTGCTTGTGGGCAGCCAAGGACTTCTGCTGATTGTTGTAGGGGTGGCTATTGGAGTGGCGGCCGCCGCGGGAGTCACGCGTTCGCTGCGAAGCTTGCTTTTTGGAGTGCAACCTTCGGATCCGATTACTTTCCTTGCGGTAATCGCCTTGCTGCTCTTCGTGGGACTTGCGGCGTGTTACATCCCGGCGCGGCGAGCGACGCGCGTCGATCCCATGGTGGCGTTGCGCTATGAGTAGGAGGAGCTGATGCAAGTCCTATGGCAAGACATCCGGTACGGGTGGCGAATGCTCGGGAGAAATCCCGGGTTTACGGCGGTCGCGGTGCTGGCCATTGCTCTGGGCATCGGCGTAAATGCAGGGATCTTTTCCGTGCTGAATGGGGCCGCGTTGCGGATGCTGCCGGTGCCGAGCGCGGAACAGGTTGTAAGCATCGACCAAATCTTGCATGGAAAGAACAAGCGGAATGTGCACGGCGAACCGACGCTCTTTTCGTACTCCGAATACCAAGAGTATCGCGCAAATAACCATGTTTTTTCGGGATTGATTGCGTACGATCCGTTCCTGAGCGCAACGCTGGCGGGCGGAAGGGCGCGACAGCTGTATGGACAGTTGACTTCATGCAATTACTTCGATGTGTTGAATGAGCATCCCTCGAACGGGCGCGGATTTGTTGATTCAGAATGCGCGACGGCAGGCGCGGGAGCGGTGGTTGTGCTGAGTGACCAGCTTTGGCAAGGCGCGTTTGGCGCAGACCCGACTTTGGTCGGAAAGCGAGTTGTGCTGAATCGCACGGCGTTCACTGTGATTGGAATTGCACCGGCGGGGTTTGGCGGCACCGAGCCAATACCGAGTTCGTTCTGGGTGCCGATTACCATGCAAGGAGCGCTGGAGCCGGACGCCGAGCTACTTGGGGACGCTAACGTGAGTTGGCTGGCGCTCTTGGGGCGCGTGAAGCCGGGCGTTTCGATGGGGCAAGTGAAACCGGATCTCGGCGTGATTGCCGACAGAATCGATGAGCGGCACGCCGGGCGGAAAACTTCGCTGGCGATTCGAACGGCGACTTTTCTCGGGAGGCCGGAAGAGCACAACTTTGTGCTAGGCGCTGCCGCGGTGATCTTGGCGGGATTTGGTTTGGTGTTGCTGATTGCCTGCGCGAATGTGGCGAACTTGATGCTGGCTCGCGCGACGGCGCGGCAGCGTGAAATTGCGATCAGACTGTCGGTGGGGGCGGGCCGCTGGAGGCTGATTCGGCAATTGCTGACGGAGAGCGTGATGCTGGCGATGATGGGGGGCGTTGCTGGTTCAGTGCTGGCGTTCTGGTCGTTCGAAGCGCTCTCGAATTTTGTGATGTCGCATTTGCCCCATGGGACTCCGCAGCTTGCGCTGAACTTGACGCCGGACCTGCGTGTGTTGGGGTATGCGCTCTTTCTGACACTCATCACCGGGGTGGTGTCGGGACTTGCTCCTGCGCTGCAGGCATCGCGGGCCGATGTGAACACGGCGTTGAAAGAAGGAGATGGCGGCTTTGGCAGCCGAGGCGGCAGGTTGATGCGACACTCGCTGGTTGCCGTGCAAGTGGCCGTGTGCATGATTCTGCTGATCGCGGCGGGGCTGCTGATGCGTGGCCTTTATTCTGCGCAGACAGTCAATCCGGGATTCTCCATGGGCGGAATTGCTGTAGTGAGCCTGGACCTGAGAACGCAGGGATACAAAGAAGAGCCGGCGGCGGATTTAGAACGGCGGCTAAAGGGAAAGGTGGTTGGGCTGCCGGGCGTGGATGGCGTTGTCGAGGCGCGACAGACGCCGCTTAACGACAATCACTGGGTGACGAACTTCTCCATTCCTGGGAAGCCCGCAGAGTACGACGTCGAAAATAATGCCATTTCGCAAGGCTATTTTTCAATGACCGGGATTCCGATTGTTCGCGGCAGGGACTTTACGGAGGAAGAAGTACGAGCCGGAGCAAATGTGGCGATTGTCACCGAAACAACCGCACGGAAGTTTTGGCCGGGCGAGGACCCAATCGGGAAGATCTTGCGTGAAGGAGACAAAACGGACCTGCAGGTTGTGGGCGTTGCAAGAGACGCACAGGTATCGCACCTGGGCGAGACGCCGAAATTGTATGTTTATCTGCCTGCTGGCCCGAAAGAACAATCGCGGCTTCAATTCATGATTCATGGCGGAGGAGGATTTGCCGCGCTTGCAGCGGGCGTTCGTAGCGCGGCAGCGGAGCTGGATCCGGATGTCGTGGTAGATGTGACGAAGTTTGAAGACAACCTGGAAACCTGGCGAGTGCCCGCACGGATTGTGGCTGGACTTTCGGGGTCCCTGGGCGCGTTAGGGCTTGCTGCTGGCGGCGGTGGGTGTGTATGGCGTGGTGGCCTACGCCGTGAGCCGACGGACTCGTGAAATTGGCATTCGCATGACGCTGGGAGCGGACGGGCGCGACGTGATGAGTTTGATGTTGCTGCAGAGCATGCGTCCGGTGCTGATCGGTGGCGCGATTGGGATTGCGGGGTGCGCGGGAGTTTCCTGGGTTCTCTCGAGCATGCTTTTCGGAATCAGCGCGCGTGATCCGATTGCGTTTGTGTTCGTGCCCATGTTTCTGCTGGGAATCGCGCTATTGGCAAGTTACATTCCCGCCCGGCGAGCGACGAAAGTAAATCCCATCGTGGCGCTGCGCTATGAATAGCGACCGTCAAATCGTGCAGACTTCAACTGGGGGACACGCATGATGATGTTTTGGCAAGACGTTCGCTACGGGCTGCGCATGTTGTCGAAGACGCCCGGCTTTACCGCCGTGGTAGTCCTTACGCTGGCTCTGGGGATAGGAGCGAATACGGCGATCTTCAGCGTCGTCAGCGCGGTTTTGCTTCAGCCGCTTCCCTTCCCCCAACCTGACCGCCTTGTGGCCATCCTGCATGTGGACTTGCGAACTGGAGAGACGGGCCGCGCGCTGAGCTATCCGGACTTCGCAGACCTGCGTTCGCAGAGCAAATCGTTGGAAGCTGCGGCAGCTTATGACGAGGGTTCCGGAACGATGACAGGAATGGGGGATCCTTTTCATTTGGCAATGGGAATTATTTCGGCAGACATGTTCAACGTGCTGCGCGAACCGCCGATGCTGGGCCGTGAATTCACCGCGGCGGAAGACAAACCAGGCACGCGTGTGGTCATGCTGAGTTACCGTCTGTGGAAAACACGGTTCGGCGGCGACCCAAAAGTGACGGACAAACAAATCGTGCTGGATGGCAAGCCATACGTAGTGGCGGGAGTGATGCCGGCGGAATTTCAATTCCCGTTGGACACGCAACCTGTGGACCTTTGGACCACAATGGCGGTCGAGGGAGCAGAAAGCCAAGCGGAGCGCGGGTCGCATTTTCTAAGAGTTATCGGAAGATTAAGGAATGGAACGACGCTTGCAGCGGCCAACGCCGAAACGGCGGAGATTAGCGCTCGCCTCGAAAAACAGTATCAAGACACGAATGGCCACAGGGGAATGTCTTTGGAGCCGGAAATTGATGAGCTGGTAGGAAACGTGCGTCCCGCACTCCTGATGGTGCTGGGTGCGGTCGGATTTCTGCTGCTGATCGCCTGCGCGAACGCTGCGAATCTCTTGCTCGCTCGAGCGGCGGGTCGGCAGCGGGAAATGGCGATTCGCGCCTCGCTGGGCGCAGGAAAGAGCCGAATACTCCGGCAGCTTCTGACCGAAAGCGTGATGCTTTCACTGGCGGGCGGGGCTCTCGGACTTTTATTCGCCGTTTGGGGAACGGCTGCACTCGTAAATCTTCCCTCACTAGGGATTCCGAGGCTCGCTTCCGCTGGAGTTGATTCGAGGGCTCTGGCATTCATGCTGGCGGTTTCGGTTTTTACCGGGATTCTTTTCGGCCTTGCGCCGGCGTTGCACGCTTCGCGCTTCAATCTGTTTGGCTCCTTGAAAGAAGGGGGCCGGACAGCGACCCAGGGAACCGGCCGCTCGCGGACGCGGAGCTTGCTTGTGATTTCGCAGGTATCCTTGGCCGTAATACTACTGATTGGCGCGAGCCTGCTCATTGAAAGCATGTTTCATTTGTTGCACCAATCACCAGGTTTTGACCCGCAAGGAGTTTTGGCCTTCAGCCTCGATTTGCCCGACGCTCGTTATGGCAAACCGGAGCAGTCAGCGGATTTTTTCAAGGAAGTGCTGGCCCGGATTCGCACGGTGCCGGGCGTAAAGAATGCCAGTGCGGCAATGCCCTTGCCCCTCTCGGACAATTCGCTTCGAACCTCGTTTGAGATCGAAGGGCAGCCGATGGCAAAGAGCGATATGCCGCGAACGCAAATTCGCGCGGTTGGCTTGGATTACTTCGAAACGATGCGGATTCCGCTTATTGTGGGACGCGAATTCACCGCCCGAGACGATCGCCAAGCCCCTCATGTGATCATCATTAATCAGACCCTGGCACGAAGGTTCTTTCCCAACGAAAATGCCCTCGGGAAGCACATGAAACCGGGGATGTCGGCCGGCAAACACGATTCCATGAGCGAAATCGTCGGAGTGGTGGGCGACGTGAAACACAGAAACCTTTGGCAGTCGCCGGATCCTGAGTCGTACGTTCCTTACGACCAGAATCCCATCGGGAGTATGGATCTGGTCGTGAGGGCGGATGGGGATCCGATGACGCTGTTGCCTGCTTTGCGGACACAAGTGTTGGCCCTGGATCCGGAACTCCCCATCTACAAGGCGAAACGCATGGAGGAATATGTCGCAGCATCCATTGCGCAAAGGCGGTTTACGAGTTTGCTCTGCACGATTTTTGCCGGAGCGGGACTGCTTCTGGCGATTGTTGGGCTGTTCGGTGTGATGTCCTATAGCGTGGCGCAACGGACGCACGAGATCGGCGTGCGAGTGGCGGTGGGCGCGGAGAAGACGGACATTTTGCAACTGATTCTGAAGGAAGGGATGTTCATAACATCTCTCGGTATCGGCGTTGGCTTGGTTGGAACGCTGGCACTGTCCAGCATACTGAAGAGCCAGTTATATGGAGTGACCGCCACCGATCCGTTTACGTTTCTTGGAGTTGTATTTGCTCTGGCCCTCGTGGCGTTGTTGGCTTGCTATATTCCGGCGCGTAGAGCAACGCGAGTGGATCCGATGGTGGCACTGAGATATGAGTAGGTCTTGGTTCTTGCGGCGAAGGAGTACCAGTGGGAAGAGATTAATGTCCTCAGGCTGGCAAGATATTCGTTGCTGGCTGCGGATGTGGGCGAGGAGGCCGACGGTCCCCCTCGTGGCTCGGATTCACGAGTCAACTCAGTTAGCCGTCAGAACTGGCGACCGAGCGAGCTGCCCGTGCGGGCGGGAATCCGTGCAAACTCTGCGGAGTCTGTCCGAAACAATCTGGTTGGTAGCCCGTTTATAGGAGTAATCGGGGGAACTCTGAGGTGCTTCATTGCGTATTCCCAGTTGCAAGCATTTCAGCTCGTTGATTTGGAAGGGATTTCACGCTTGGAGCAGGCGGGACTAAGGGCAGGGCCACCACATGACGGACTGGCAGACTTCCTGGCGTCGGGCCCCTCGCTTACATCAGCTAGGGGCAAGGGGATGGCTGGGCAACTGTCGCAAGTTGGTGGAGAGCGCCAGACATCTTCGGGCTTGCAACGTCAAACACTAGTTGGGTGGCAGGTTGCCGCGTCCCTGATTCATTAGCTGTTAAGAGGATGTTGCTGTCGGGTTTTTGGACATTTCGGGACAATCCGAGTGGAAAGATCGGTGGGATCATGCGGGTCGCCCAAATTGAGAAGTCAGGGTACCAGTACTCAAGCTCGGGTGTGCCGGTGGCCTGCTTTGCGGAACGGCAGCTCAGTTTGGGACCGACGACAGAAGTGATGTCGAGGGTGACGACGTAATGCAGAACCTGTGGAAAGACGTCCGGTTTGGGCTGCGCATGCTGGCAAAGAGCCCGGGCTTTACAGCAATTGCCGTGATTACCCTGGCCCTGGGCATTGGCGCGAACACCGCGATCTTTTCCTTGATGAACCAAGTATTGCTCCGCGAATTGCCGATTAAGAATCCCCAAGAGCTCGTGATTCTGCGGGCGCCTGGCCCGGTGACAGGACACGTTTCGAGCGATGGCGATTCGACGGAGTCTTTTTCCTACCCGATGTACAAAGGGCTGCGAGATCGAAATTCTGTATTTTCCGGAATTCTTGCCAGGTACGGTTTTTCGGCGAGTGTCGCGAATCACGGCCAGACGGATAGGGCGTCTGGAGAGGTGGTCTCCGGCAACTATTTTGATGTGCTTGGAGTTCGGCCAGCATTCGGACGCGTATTCACCCAGGACGACGACCGCGTGCCGGGAGCTCAAGCGGTCGTGGTTTTGAGCCACTCCTACTGGACGCGACACTTCGGAGGCGATCCTAGCGTTTTGAACAAGGTTCTTTTGATCAACAACGTCGAAATGACCGTGGTAGGAGTATCGCAGCCCGGCTTTACAGGCGTGCAGGTTGGCAAAACGCCAGACTTGTTTGTGCCGATGATGATGACCCAGCAGATGACTCAGTATGGGGAGACACTCGATCAGTGGAACGATTACTGGATGACCCTACTGGCGCGGCTCAGACCTGGAGTTTCCGAGAAGCAGGCCCAGGCGGGAATCAACGCAACGTACAAGCCGCTGCTTGAAGAGCAACTGCCGCAAATCAAATCCGCATGGAATGAAGAGAAGCGCAAGCGCTTCCTGGACAAGAAAATCATTCTTTCGCAGGGTGCACATGGCCGGACGGTTCTGCAACGAGACTCTGGCGGACAAATCATCACGCTTTTCGTGATGGTAGGCTTGGTGTTGCTTATTGCGTGCACCAATGTCGCGAACTTGCTGTTGGCCCGAGGCGCCGCGAGGCAGCGCGAATTCGCAATCCGGACAGCGATGGGAGCCAGCCGGGGCAGGATGATCCGGCAATTGCTGGCAGAGAGTCTGTTGTGCGCCTTCGGCGGCGGGGCGATGGGCGCATTGCTAGGCACTTGGCTGATGAGAATCCTGACTCCCATCGTGGGGTCGAACACGGGTATCCAGGGACTAACAGAAAGATTGGATCCGAGCGTACTAATATTCGCAATCGGAGCGACTTTGTTCTCGGGAGTTTTCTTCGGATTGATCCCGGCATGGCGTGTAACCCGCTTGGGAGTCTCCGATGTGATTAAGGATCAGGGCTCGACCTCTTCCGCAAGCGTGTCGCATGTAGGATTCCGGAAAGTGCTGGTTGCAGGACAAGTTGCGTTCACGCTGCTGCTTCTTGCGGGAGCGGGTCTTTTCGTGCGTTCGCTGTGGAACTTGCGCAATCAGGATCTCGGCTTGAAAACGGACAACGTCATTACGTTCTCAGTCCAGCCATCACTCAATGGATATGATACACCGCGGTCGATTGCGCTTTACGATCAGATGCGCGCGCGGCTGGCGGCAATGCCTGGAGTGCGGTCTGTCGGTTCGGGAGATGTTCCCACTCTTTCCGGCGACGACGAGGGAAGCAACATTACTGCCGAAGGAGGCGTGCAGATTCCTGAAGAACTTCAAGACGTGGACCGCGTAGCGGTCAGTCCCAATTACTTCTCGACACTGGGAATACCTCTTCTTTCGGGGCGCGAACTAACAGAAGCGGATGGAGCAACTGCGCCGAAAGTAGCGCTCGTGAGTGAATCTATGGCGAAGCGATTCTTCCCAGGACGGAATCCGCTTGGCATGCACTTCGCCTTTGGCGGAGGCAACGGCGTGAAGCCGGACATCGAGATTGTGGGAGTCGTGAAGGACGTCAAACAGGAACATGTGAGCAGCACGATCCAGCCCTACGTATATATTCCATATGCCCAAAGAACAAAAATTACGGGAATGACTTTTTACGTGCGGTCGGAGCGCGATCCGCTGCTGTTGGCCTCGAGTCTTCAGGGGGTCGTGCGGCAGATGGACGCGAATTTGCCTGTGTACGATTTGAAGACGATGGAACGCGTCGTGGAAGAAGATTTGTTTTCGGCGAGGATGGTTGCGGTACTTTCGGCGGCCTTCGCGGGACTGGCGGCGCTCCTGGCAGCGCTTGGGATTTACGGCGTTCTTGCGTATGTGGTCGTGCAACGCACGCGGGAGATCGGTATCCGGATGGCTCTGGGGGCCGTGGCAGGCCATGTACGATTGCTGATTCTACGGGAAGTAGGATTGATGGTGTTGATTGGCGTGGCGGTGGGCTTGCCCGCCGCGTACGGCCTGGCTCGGCTCAGCGAATCTTTGCTTTTTGGTGTGCATGCAAGCGACCCAGCCGTGTACGCTGTCGGGTTGGGATTGATCGCACTTATTGCGCTTGCGGCATGTTTCATTCCCGCGAGACGTGCGACACGCGTCGATCCCTTGGTGGCGTTGCGATATGAATAGATGGTCCGAATTTAGGCAGAAAGCACGGAAGTCGGAGGCACTTGAAAAGGATTTTGCAGGGCAAATTTCAAGGTAAATACTGATTAAGGAGAAGAAATGGCAGACGCAAACAGCACACTCATCAAAATGGAAGGCGTAAAGAAAGTCTTCTACACGGACGAAGTGGAGACTCACGCCCTTTCTGAAATCCATCTGGAAATCAAGAAAGGCCAGTACATCTCCATCGCCGGACCTTCAGGTTGCGGCAAATCGACGCTGCTCTCGATTCTTGGACTGCTCGATTCGCCCACGGACGGAAGCTATATGCTGAACGGGCAGCCCGTCGGGAAGCTCACCATCAGCGAGCGCACCCGCATCCGCAATCGCGAGATTGGTTTCATCTTCCAGGCGTTTAACCTGATCGGCGACCTCACGGTCTACGAGAACGTGGAGTTGCCGCTTACATACCGCGGCACGAGCGCAGCGGAGCGCAAGCAGAAGGTGCAGAACGCCCTCGAGCGCGTGGGCATGGCGCACCGTCTGCGGCATTATCCCTCGCAACTCTCGGGCGGTCAGCAACAGCGTGTTGCCGTGGCGCGCGCGTTGGTAGGCGATCCGCTCATCCTGATGGCTGACGAGCCGACTGGAAATTTGGACTCGAAGAATGGCGAAGCCGTGATGGAATTGTTGCGCGATTTGCACCGCAACGGCGCGACGGTTTGCATGGTGACCCACGACCAGCGCTATGCAAATTTCGCAGAGCGCACGATTCACCTCTTTGACGGCCGCATCGTCGAAGAAACGAAGGAAGCCGGCGTTAGCGCATAAGGGCGTCTGGCGAAAGAAGGCGCTCTATGGGAACCATCGGGCAGGACATCCGCTATGGTGTGCGGATGCTCGTCAAGCACAGGCTTACCACGATAGTGTGCGTAGCAGCGCTGGCGCTGGGCATCGGCGCAAATACGGCGATGTTCAGCCTGGCCGAAGCGTTCTTGCTCCATCCCGTTCCTTTCGAAAACGCGAACCGCCTCGTGGCTTTGGTGGATTCGCACGCTGACGCCAACGGCATGAGCTTCGGTCAAGACCAGACTCCCGTTGCGCCCGCCACTTACTTCGAGTGGAAAAAGGAAGCGCACTCATTCGATGAAATTACAGCGTACGCATGGAATGAGCTCAATCTGACGGGCAACCCCTCGCCCCAGAAAGTTCAAGCCTTTCAGGTGTCGGCGAATTTTTTCGGGACCGTCGGTGTCCAGCCGCAACTCGGCCGTATGTTTCTCTCCGAAGAGGAAGAGCCGGGCAAGGATCAGGAAATCATTTTGGGACACGCGCTGTGGGAGCAGCGATACGCCTCGGATCCTCATGTCATCGGCCGCAATATCAAAGTGAATGGCAAGAGCTTCACAATCGTCGGTGTAATGTCCAAGGGGTTTGATTTTCCGAAACCAGCCGAGGCGTGGATACCGCTTTCGTTCGATGTGAAAGAGAAGCTGCGGCGGGATAGCCGTTGGCTGTTTGTTCTTGGAAGGCTCAAACCCGGCGTCCCATTTGCGCAGGGCGCCGCGGAAATGCAATCGATCGCGCAGCAGCAAGCCGAGGCGTATCCGGACACCAGCAAAGGCTTTCGGCTATACCCTCGGCCGCTTGAGGAGTTCGTTACCGGCGACCTCACGCGGCAGTACACCTTCTTGCTTTTAGGCGCGGTGGGGTTCGTTCTATTGATCGCCTGCGCGGATGTGGCGAACGTACAATTTGCGCGGGTGACTGGCCGGCAGAAAGAATTAGCCGTGCGCACCGCGATGGGAGCGAGCCGGACACGGATCATCCGCCAATTGCTGACGGAGAGCATACTGCTTTCCCTGGCGGGCGCCGCGGTTGGTCTGATTTTCGCGGAGTGGGGTATTTATCTAATATTGAAATATATGCCTCCGGAGGTTGCGAAATTCATCGCGGGCTGGAACACCATAAGCCTCGATACCTATGCATTTTTATTTACGCTGGGCATTGCTGTCGTCAGCGGGATAATTTCCGGGATCGCGCCTTCCTGGTTGCATTCGCAGACGCAAATCAGTGAGACCCTAAAAGAGAGCGGCCGCGGAGCAAGCACAGGGCCCTCGCGCCATCGTTTGCGGAGCGTTCTTGTTGTGGCGGAGATTGCGCTCGCCCTCGTGCTCTTAGTGGGAGCCGGGCTTCTCGTGAAGGGTTTTCGTGCGCTTATCGTCGTGCACGAGAACTACCATCCCGAATCGGTCCTGACGCTAACCTTGCGCTTGCCCGAAGATCAGTACCGGCAAAAGCCCGGGCGTGCTGCGTTCCACGAACAGGTCCTGCAGCGGCTCGCTTCTCTTCCGCACATCCAATCCGCTGGGCTCGCCACCTACGTGCCTTATGCAAACGGAGGAGGCACGGGTTTGGGGCCGTTCACCATCCAAGGACGCGCGCCGCAAGAGCGAGGCGAGGCCATCAGCTCGATAGTTGAAACGATCAGTCCGAACTATTTTCGCTTGATGAATATCGGCCTGCGAGATGGGCGTGAGTTGAATGAATCGGATGTCGACGCCACGCTGCCCGTGGCGGATATAAGCCGGCTCGTCGCGACGCGCTATTTCCCCGGAGAAAATCCCATCGGAAAGAAAATCAAGATTGGCAAAGCCGATTCAGCTGGCGCCTGGATGACGATTGTCGGAATCGTCGACGATGTCCATTACACCTGGATCGACAAGCAAGAATTGCCGACGATTTATCGAAGTTACCACCAGGCGCCTCCCTTCTACGCATTCCTGGTTTTACGAACCGTGGGCAATCCTCTCACGGTCGTTTCCGCCGTGAGAAGCGAGGTCGCCGCAGTGGATCCAAACCTGCCGCTTTATGACGTGCTGCCCTTTAACAAGGTCATCGCCAATTCTATCGTGGGCATCGCCTACGTCGCCGCCATGATGGCCATCCTTGGCCTCATCGCCCTGGTCCTCGCTTCGGTCGGGATTTACGGTGTGATGTCCTACTCCGTCGGCGAGCGCACGCATGAGATTGGCGTTCGCATGGCGATGGGCGCGTCTTCAAGGGACGTTCAGAGCCTTATCCTGCGAAACGGGCTGCTCCTGACCGTAGTCGGTATGGCTATCGGTCTACCGCTGGCTTTGGGACTTGCGTACGCGCTTTCGAGCTTACTCTTCGGTGTTAGAGTTGCCGATCCATTTGCTTTTGTGGGATTGCCGTTGCTCTTGGCTGGAGTCGCGACAGTCGCCTGTTACCTCCCCGCCCGGCGCGCCGTGCGTCTGGATCCACTCGAAGCACTGCGTTACGAATGAAGAGTGGCCAGCGGTCGGGAGTCGCGCGCGAGGGTGGTTCTGTGTGTCCGCGAACATACGCGTCCCGGCTGATCCCGCAACTGCAGATGCCCCTTGCATTTAAGCCCTTGGATTCAAGTGTGATAGTCTCGAAACGGAATAAGTTTTCCGGCGTTATCTTATTAGGCGCCTAAGGAGCGAGAGTGGAACCACTGATTCAGTTGCGAAACATGGAGAAGGTTTACGAAGCGGGCGGGAGCAAGTTTTATGTGTTGCGCCGCGTGTCCCTGGAGATTCAGCCGGGTGAATTTGTTACGTTCATGGGACCCTCGGGAGCCGGGAAGTCGACGCTCCTCAGCATTATCGGCATGCTCGATGGCTCTTGGACCGGCGAGTACTACTTTAACGGCGAGCCGGTCCACCGACTCAATGTAAAGAAGCGCAATGAGCTTCACAAAGCCAATATCGGCTTCGTTTTCCAAAGCTACCACCTGATCGACAACCTGACGGTCTTCGAGAACCTGGAAATCCCTCTCTCCTATAAAAACGTCCCCCACAAAGAGCGCGTCAGCCTCGTTTGCGACATCCTCGACCGCTTCAACATCGTTGGCAAAAAAGACCTCTTCCCCAATCAGCTTTCTGGCGGGCAGCAGCAGCTCGTGGGAGTCGCCCGCGCCGTCATTCAAAGCCCCAAGCTGATTCTGGCCGACGAGCCCACCGGTAACCTGCATTCCGCGCAAGGTGAAGAAATCATGGAGCTTTTCCGAAAGCTGAACGAAGCCGGCACTAGCATCATCCAGGTTACGCATTCGGAGAGGAACGCCGCGTACAGCCATCGGGTTATTCAGCTCAAAGACGGCTGGGTGGTCAGCGAAACCAGTAATGCGGCGAGGGTCGGCTAAAAGATGGCCAGAAGGTGCGTCATTTTTGTCGGACGCAGCCCGCGTAACGGCGTGAGGGGAATGTAAACGCTAGGCTGTTGATTGCATTGGGAATAAATCGTCGCCTTTTGCCATTCTAAATAAATACGTATTTAGCCGACTGGTTAAATACAGGCTTAACTGGAATTGAGATTATCTTCCGACGCGAATGAAAAACCCTACCATTCATCCCTATCGCGTCCTCGTGGCCGACGATCAGGCGGATATCCGCGACGCCTTGCGCCTTTTGCTTAAGCGGGAAAACTACGAGACGCAATCCGCGGCCTCGCCCGCGGAGGCGCTCTCGGCCATTGAATCGCGCGAGTTCGACGCCGTGCTCATGGATCTCAACTACGCACGAGACACCACTTCCGGCCAGGAAGGGCTCGATTTATTGAGCCGCATCCAGGCTGCGGACGCGACGCTCCCCGTGATTGTGATGACTGCCTGGAGCAGCGTGGAAGTCGCCGTGGAGGCCATGCGGCGAGGCGCGCGCGATTTCATTCAAAAACCCTGGGACAATGCGCGACTGCTGACAATTCTGCGTACGCAGATCGATCTTCGCAACGCGTTGCGGCAGGCCTCGCGGCTCGAGGCTGAAAACCGGCTGCTCCGCGCGGAATCGCGCCCCACGCTCATCGCGGAAGCTGCGGTTATGCAGCCAGTGCTGGATTTGATCGGTCGTGTGGGTCCCTCGGACGCCAGCGTGCTCATTACCGGCGAGCACGGGACGGGGAAAGAAGTTGTCGCGCAGACGTTGCATGCGCTTTCACAGCGTGCTGGAAAGCCGATGGTGACGGTTAACGCTGGCGGACTTTCTGAGGGTCTATTCGAAAGTGAACTTTTCGGCCACGTGAAAGGCGCTTTTACCGACGCGCGCAACGATCGTGTCGGACGTTTTGAGCTCGCCGAGGGCAGCACTCTGTTTCTGGACGAGATCGCCAATGTACCATTGAATTTGCAGGCAAAGCTTTTGCGCGTACTTGAAACCGGCGAACTCGAACGCGTCGGATCCTCTTCGACACGGCGAGTAAATGTACGAGTCTTGGCGGCCACCAATGCCGACGTGACTTCCGAGGCTGCCTCCGGACGCTTCCGCCAGGACCTGCTGTTTCGCCTGAATACCATCGAAATCCATCTTCCGCCGTTGCGCGAACGCCGCGAGGACATTGCCTTACTGGCTCACCATTTTCTCCGTGGTTACGCGCAGCGCTATCGCAAAAGCATTTCGGGCTTCGATCCTGGCGCGACGCAGCTCCTCCTTGACCATCCGTGGCCGGGAAATGTGCGGGAACTCGATCACGCGGTCGAGCGCGGAGTGTTGCTAGCGCAAGGCCAGCTTGTCCGTTCAGCTGACCTTGGCCTCCGGACCGGTGCCGCGGGCGGCACCGTGCGGCTCGAGGAAATGAGCCTCGATGAAGTGGAGCGCCACCTGATACAACGCACTCTGGCGCGCCATGACGGAAACGTCAGCCAGGCGGCCAGGGCCCTTGGACTTAGCCGAAGCGCGATGTATCGCCGGCTGCAAAAACACGGCTTGGAATGAGACGCCTCACGTATGAACGTCGCATCCAGCTACTCGCGCTGGCGGCGGGATTACCGGGATCGTTCATCGCACTGATTCTTCTCTGGAACGGCGCGTATTCGTCGCGGACCGCCTGGACGCTGACCTTTCTTATCGTGAGTTTGTGGCTAGGCTTCGCTGTTTCCTTGCGGCATCGTGTTGTTTTCTCCCTGCAAACACTTTCGAATCTCCTCTCCGCGATGCGCGAAGAGGATTTTTCCTTTCGCGCCCGTGATGCGCGCTCCGATGACGCGCTAGGCGAAGTAATGATGGAAGTCAACTCCTTGAGCGAGACGCTTCGTTCGCAGCGATTGGGAGCGATGGAAGCCACGGGGCTGCTGCGTGCGGTCATGGAAGAAATCGATGTAGCCATCTTCACGTTCGACAATCACCGGCAGTTGCGCCTCGTCAATCGAGCCGGCGAGCGGCTTCTCGCCCGGTCGAGCGAACGGCTCCTTGGCTTTACAGCTGCGGAGCTTGGCCTAGAGTCATGTCTGGAAGGTCAAACGGCGCATACGATGGAATTGAGCTTTCCAGGCGGGGCCGGCCGCTGGGGAATGCGCCGTGGTTCCTTCCGGCAAGGCGGCCTGCCGCATGATCTGATTGTGCTCAGCGATCTAAGCCGCGCGCTGCGCGACGAAGAGCGCCAGGCCTGGCAACGGCTCATTCGCGTTCTCGGTCACGAACTCAACAACTCGCTGGCGCCGATTCAATCCGTGGCGCAAAGCTTGGAAAGCGGGCTGGCGGGGACGTCCGCGGTTCCCGAGCTTCAAAGCGGCGCTGCTGCGTCCATTTTGGAAGACATGCGCCACGGCCTGGGGATCATCCGCTCTCGCACAGAAGCCCTGGGGCGCTTCATGGCTGCCTACGCACGGCTTGCCCGGCTGCCGCAGCCGACTCTCGCGCCAGTCAATGTGACGGAGTGGATCACGCGCGTGGCCAATCTCGAGGCAGGCGCCAAAGTGCGTTTGGAAAAAGGGCCGCCGCTCGTGATATCGGCGGACGAAGATCAACTCGAACAGCTCTTAATCAACCTCGTCCACAACGCAACCGACGCGGCACATGAAACTGGAGGCGGGGTGAAGGTTACCTGGTCGCGGTACAGTTCCTATCTGGAAGTCTCGGTACTCGACGAAGGTCCTGGAATTTCTAACACCGCAAACCTCTTTGTTCCGTTCTTCACAACAAAGCCGGGTGGTTCCGGCATTGGTCTCGTTCTTAGCCGGCAGATCGCCGAAGCGCATGGCGGAACACTTACTCTTCAAAACCGGCGCGATGGGCGAGGCTGCGAAGCAAAATTGCGCCTTCCAATCTAAGAACACTGCTTCTTTGCCGGACTGGATCGCGACACGTTTTCTTGTTGGGTCTGCGATTCAGCGTTGGCTATGGCTCCATTTTGAGAAGAGTGCCTTCCCAGATTGAAACATTCGCATTTGTTTTGTCGAGTTCTCGACGTACATAAAAAACTTACATCCATTCTGAATTGATAATGCGGCAGTTAGCTGCCTGGCACAATAATTTGCCATCGGAATTCTGCCGCGCGGTATGGCACGTCTTGTGCCTTCCTGAGTCACCGATTCGTGAAGTGCAGAAAGGGATCGGATGACAGCAAAGAGCACAGGGCGGTCCATAGGCTTGATGGGTTGCGTCAGTCTCGCAATGTGCCTCGCATGTAAGGCACAGGTTCCGCAAACGGAAAGTCAAAATCAGCCGCCGCAAGAAACAAAGGCGGACGGTGGGGATGACAAACCGCTGAGCAACGGAAACGTTTCTTCCAACGTTACGAAACCTGACGACGCCCGTGAGAATAAATTGGGGCTTGCACTTGTCAAGAATCTCGCTCGCGACCAGAAAGCCATCTGGACAAGTCCCGCACACATCCGGATTGGCGATGCAACGTGGCTAGTGCCGTTTGCCGGGCTCACAGCGGGGTTTCTTGTGACCGATCGAGACGCGAGCCTTCATTTATCGAACTCTCCCACCACATTGCGGCGCTACTCGAACTTTTCAAACTATGGCCTGGCAGGAATGGCGGGGGCCGGGGCTGGTCTCTTCCTCTTGGGAAAGGCAACACACGACGAGCACAAACGCGAAACAGGGATACTAAGTGGCGAGGCAGCCTTGGACGCCCTCTTTGTTTCTACTGCTCTGAAGTATGCGACAGGCCGGGAGCGGCCCACCGTCGATGCTTTCCATGGCAAATTCGGGCAAGGTGGAGACTCCTTTCCTTCGGACCACACCACCACTGCATGGGCCATCGCCAGCGTCCTCAGCCATGAATATCCCGGACCGTTCACAAAAATGTTCGCGTACGGCGCGGCCACGGCAATTACATTCGCCCGCGTACGTGGGGAAAAACACTTCCCCGCCGACGCATTTGTTGGCAGTGGAATTGGGTGGCTCACTGGCTGGCAGGTGTATCGCACCCATCACAACCCAGAGTTGGGCGGCGGCATCGCCGAGGACCTCTCCGATTCGCCTCTGGTACAAAACGAGCGCACGCCAGCACAGATGGGATCTCCCTACGTTCCAGTCGATAGTTGGATCTATCCATTATTCGATCGTTTGATCGCCACGGGGGCGATTACCGACGCCATCCTGGGCATGCGTCCTTGGACCAGGCTTGAGTGCGCCAGGCTGGTTTCCGAGGCGGGCGACCGCCTGCAGGATGCCAACCCTGAATCGATTTCAGTGCGGCTTTACGACTCGCTCCGCCGGGAGTTTGTACCGGAGCTCACACTACTCGCGGGAGGCAGCAATCGCGCTATACATCTTGAGTCCCTGTACGTGCGCGCTACGGACATTTCCGGCCCGCCTCTGACCGACGGCTACCATTTCGGCCAGACGCTTTACAATGACTTCGGCAGGCCTTTCCAGGAGGGCTTCAACAGCGTAGCTGGATTCTCCGGATGGGCGACAGCGGGACGATGGGTTGTTTACGCGCGCGGCGAGTTTCAGCACGCGCCGTCGGGGCCCACGGTTTCACCAGAAGTGCAAAATGCCCTCGACAATATCGACGCCAATCCTGATCTTCCAGCGAGTCCGCAACCAGAACGCAATCAGGCGAGACTTCTGGATGCCTACGTCGGACTAAATCTCGCAAACTGGCAGCTCTCCTACGGGCAAGAAAGCCAATGGTGGGGTCCCGGGGAGAGCGGTCCCCTGCTGTTCACCGACAATGCCTCGCCGCTTCGAATGTTCCACATCGATCGCGTTTCGCCGTTTCATTTGCCCTGGATTGGGCGAATTCTCGGGCCCATGCGATGGGACGCGTTTTTTGGAAAGCTCCAAGGAAACTTGCTTTCGCCCGCGCCATTCTTCCACGGCGAAAAGATAAGCTTCAAGCCAACGCCAAATCTTGAATTTGGATTTACACGCACTGTCGAAGTGGGCGGGGAGGGCCGACCATTCACGTTGGACCGTCTTTTTCTGACTTACTTCAGCGCGACGAGCTACTTCCAGAAACCGGCTGATAAAGATCCAGGAAAACGTGACGGTGGTTTTGACTTCAGCTATCGCGTCCCGTGGCTGCGAAAATGGCTGACCATTTATAACGATTCGATTTCCGCAGATGATCCTTCCCCGCTTGCGGCCCCGCGCCGCGCCGGATTTAGTCCCGGTTTCTACCTTACGCAATTCCCCGGAATACAAAAGCTGGATCTCCGTGTCGAAGCGCCCTTAACTGACACTGTGGGCACGGACGTTGCTGGCCGATACATCTATTGGGACAACTACTATCACGACCTCTACACCAATCGGCATGTTTTGATGGGTGATTGGGTGGGGCGCGATGGATCGGGAATTCAGGCCTGGAGTCGGTATTGGCTGTCGCCCAAAAATACGATTCAATTCGGATACAGGCACCTCAAAGTCGATAACAAGCTCATTCCCAACGGAGGCACGATCAACGACGGATCCGTCCGCGCCGACTTCTGGATAAGACCAACACTTGGCGTTTCGGCGTTTGTTCAGTATGAACAATGGAGATTTCCGCTTCTCGCGGCTGGCCTGCAGAAAAATGTGACTGCCTCCATACAATTCTCCTATTGGCCCCAGTCCCATTCTCATTGACAAGCAGAGCTGGGGCCGCCATGGCCACGGCCCATTCCTCACAAAATCTTTAGACACATTTCACTACTTTCTAAGGCCCGCGCAAGTACTCTTGCGAGTGGCTTGGTGCTCTGCGGCCTTGCGGCTCGATCAGGCAATGGAGTGTTGATGCGACGAGTCGAACTTTGGCCGGCTAGTTCAAGATTGGACGAGTCGCGCGTTAAGTGGGCAAGTCGTCAGGCAGATTTGAAAAGGAGAGTTTTGTGAGGGATTTGGTATTCACTTTGGTGACGATCGGCTTTTTCCTAGTTGCGATTGGCTATCTGCGCGCTTGCGAACGGCTGAAGTAAGTCGGAGACACCTATGCTCGAAAATATTGCTCTCGTCCTTATCAGTCTGCTTTTGTTTGGCTATCTGATGTATGCGCTGCTCAAACCGGAGAACTTCTAGGCATGACCGCGAATGGCTGGTTTCAAATCGGTCTCTACGTCCTGGTGCTATTCCTCATCACAAAACCAATAGGGGTTTTTCTCGCCCGCGTTTTTGAACGAGAGAAGACCGTCCTTGATCCTCTATTGCGTCCGGTAGAGCGTCTGATTTACCGGCTTTGCGGCGTGGATCAGAACAGAGAGATGCGCTGGACGGAATACGGCACGACGATGCTGGTTTTCAGTACAGTTTCGTTGGTTTTGCTTTATCTCGTCGAACGGCTCCAGTACTGGCTGCCGTGGAATCCGCAAAGCCTCGTGAATGTGGCGCCGGATCTAGCCTGGAACACGGCCGTTTCCTTCACCACAAACACAAATTGGCAAGCCTACACGCCAGAGACGACGATGAGTTATTTCACCCAGATGGCCGGCTTGGCTTATCACAACTTTGCGTCCGCGGCAGTTGGTATCGCATTGGCGATCGCCGTGATTCGCGGAGTCGCGCGGTACGAGTCGAAGACCATCGGTAATTTTTGGGTGGATTTGACGCGTTGTTTTCTTTGGGTGTTGCTGCCGGTTTGCCTGGTCGGTTCGTTGGTGCTGATTTCTCAAGGCGTTGTGCAGAACCTGAAACCCTACGCCACGGTTCGGCTCATCGAGCCGCAAACGGTGCAAACACAAGGGCCTGATGGCAAAGCTATTTCGCAAACCGTAACCCATCAAGTGATTGCGCTCGGACCGACGGCATCGCAAGAAGTCGTCAAAATGTTCGGCACAAACGGGGGTGGGTTTTTCTATGCGAACAGTGCTCATCCTTTTGAGAATCCGACGCCATTCACTAACTTTTTCGAAATGCTCCTGATTTTCGCTATTCCTTCTGGTTTGACTTACACCTTGGGCCGAATGACGAAATCGCAGGGTCACGGATGGGCTGTCTGGAGCGCCATGACGGCGCTCTTCCTTGTTGGCGTCACCGCAGCGTATTGGGCGGAAGCGAGCGGGAATCCCCAGCTCGCCGGGGTGGACCAGACAGCAAGCGCATTTCACTCCGGCGGGAACATGGAGGGGAAGGAAGTCCGCTTCGGAATCGCTAACTCAGCCCTGTTCGCTACAGCCACCACAGACGCAAGCTGCGGCGCGGTGAATAGCATGCACGATTCCTACACTCCGTTGGGCGGCATGGTGCCGCTCGTGAACATCATGCTCGGCGAAGTTATTTTTGGCGGCGTGGGTTCCGGGCTTTACGGAATTCTTGTCTTCGTCATTCTCGCTGTTTTCATCGCCGGATTGATGGTTGGAAGGACGCCGGAATACCTGGGAAAAAAAATTGAAGCGTTCGATGTGAAGATGGCCATGCTTTCGGTGCTCATCTCCTCGCTCACGATTCTTGTCTTTGCAGCGATTGCGGTCGTTGCGAAGTTTGGCACCTCCAGCATTTCCAACCCAGGCCCACACGGACTTTCTCAGATTCTCTACGCGTATACGTCCGCCACCGGGAACAATGGCTCGGCGCTTGGCGGGCTGAACGCAAATACGCTCTGGTACAACACGAGCACTGCCCTGGCCATGCTGCTCGGAAGGTTTTTTGTGATGATCCCAATTCTTGCGATCGCAGGGAATCTTGCGCAAAAGAAAAGCGCTCCCGCATCTCTGGGCACTTTTCCGGTGACCGGTTCGCTTTTCACCATTCTGCTTATTTGCACAATCCTGATCGTCGGCGCGCTCACTTTCTTCCCGGCACTGAGCCTTGGTCCGATTCTGGAGCATCTGCTGATGCTCTCCGGCAAGGCATTTTGAGGAGAACTGTTTTAAGGAAACCATGGACCGCGCATCCCAAGTAAAGTCGAAGGCATTGACGGACACCAGTATCCTGAAGACTGCCATCGTTGATTCCTTCCGAAAACTCAGCCCGCGTACGATGATCAAGAATCCCGTTATGTTCGTCGTGGAAGTTGGCGCCGCGCTTACTTCGATTCAATTGGTGCGCGACGCCCTGCACCATAGCGGCGAATTTGGCTTCGGTTTGCAGATTACTTTGTGGCTGTGGTTCACCGTGCTGTTCGCTAATTTTGCTGAAGCCATGGCCGAAGGCCGAGGGAAGGCGCAAGCAGAGACACTTCGCAAAGCCAGGGCCGAAACGGAAGCGCGGCGCCTGCGCCCGGATGGATCCATTGAAGTTGTGCCAAGCTCGAAGCTCCGCGCTGGCGACCAGGTGCTGGTAGCCGCGGGAGAATTCATTCCTGGAGATGGCGAAGTCGTCGAAGGCGTGGCTTCGGTGGATGAATCGGCGATCACTGGTGAGTCCGCGCCCGTGATTCGCGAATCGGGCGGAGACCGCTCCGCCGTCACTGGCGGCACACGCGTGTTATCCGACGAGATTCGCGTGCGCATCACCTCGAACCCGGGAGAAACCTTCCTCGACCGGATGATAAAGCTGGTGGAAGGGGCATCGCGTCAGAAAACACCAAATGAGATTGCGCTGAACATTCTTTTGGCTGGCCTGACCATTATCTTCCTGATGGCCGTCGTCACCCTTCAACCTTTTGCTATTTATTCGGGCGCTCCGCAAACCGTCTTCGTGCTCGTGTCGCTACTCGTTTGTCTGATCCCGACAACAATAGGTGGTCTCCTGTCCGCCATCGGCATCGCGGGCATGGACCGCTTGATCCAGCGCAATGTGATCGCCATGTCGGGGCGCGCCGTGGAAGCGTCTGGGGATGTTGACGTGCTCCTGCTCGATAAAACAGGGACCATCACCCTGGGCAACCGCCAAGCCACTTCGTTTCATGCATGCCCCAATATCTCGGAAGTAGAGCTTGCCAGCGCCGCGCAACTTGCATCCTTCGCTGACGAAACCCCGGAGGGCCGTTCGATCGTCGTGCTCGCAAAAGAAAAATACGGACTTCGCGGCCGCGAACTCGCTCCGCACAATCCGGTCTTCATTCCATTTTCCGCGCAGACCCGCATGTCCGGAGTTGATATGGATGGCAGCGAAATCCGTAAAGGAGCGCCCGAAGCCATTGACAAGTACGTTGCGGAAAGGGGCCAGATTGTTCCCCCCGAAATCAAACACACCGTCCGCGAGATCGCGAATGGAGGCGGAACGCCGCTGCTCGTGACGCAGAATCGCCACGTGCTCGGGGCCATCGCGTTGACGGACATTGTGAAAGGCGGAATGCGCGAGCGGTTCGACCACCTGCGCGCCATGGGCATCCGCACCATGATGATCACGGGCGACAATCCGCTGACGGCAGCCGCGATAGCGCGCCAAGCCGGTGTGGATGATTTTCTCGCGGAGGCCAAGCCCGAAGACAAGATGGCGCTTATCAAGCGCGAACAAGCAAAGGGCAAGCTTGTGGCCATGACCGGCGACGGCACCAACGATGCTCCGGCGCTCGCCCAAGCGGACGTCGGCGTGGCGATGAACACCGGCACGCAAGCCGCAAAAGAAGCCGGCAACATGGTCGATCTCGATTCGAATCCGACAAAGCTCATTGAGATCGTCGAAATCGGCAAACAGTTGCTGATCACTCGCGGCGCGCTCACTACTTTTTCTGTTGCCAACGACGTGGCGAAATACTTTGCCATTATTCCGGCGATGTTTGCCGCCGCGTTCCCGCAGTTGGAAGTTCTAAATGTGATGCGGCTTCGTACTCCGGAGTCCGCGATTCTCTCGGCTGTCATTTTCAACGCATTGATCATCATTGCGCTCATCCCGCTAGCGCTGCGCGGCGTGCGTTATCGTCCCGTAGGAGCCGCAGCCTTGCTTCGCCAGAATCTTCTTGTCTATGGCCTCGGTGGTGTGGTCGCGCCATTCTTGGGGATCAAGCTGATTGACATGGCGATTACCTATTTGCATCTGGCGCGAGGAACTCTATGAAACAACATTTGCGAACTGCGATTTTGATGACGCTGGTAACGACCGTGCTCTTTGGGCTGCTGTACCCCTTGGCGGTCACCGGCCTCGGACAACTCTTTTTTCCCGCGCAGGCAAACGGCGGAATGATTGTGCAAAACGGCCAAATTGTGGGTTCTCGGCTGATCGGCCAGCCTTTCTCTTCCACCTGGTACTTTCATCCGCGTCCTTCCGGCGCGGGGAACGGCTACGATCCCGTCGCACCAAGCGGCGGGGCGTCAAATCTCGGTCCAACGAATCGTCAGCTTGTGGATCGCGTGAAAACTGATGTTGAAAAACTGCATGCGGAAAATCCCGGTACGGCAATTCCTGTGGATCTTGTCACCACTTCGGCGTCTGGATTGGATCCGGAAATTTCCCCCGCCGCTGCCGAGTTCCAGATTCCGCGTGTCGCGCGAGAGCGGCACATGAGCGAAACAGATGTACGCGCGCTAGTTGCAAAGCATACTTTAGGGAGACAGTTCAGCGTGCTCGGCGAGCCGCGCGTCAATGTCGTCGAGTTGAATCTGGATCTCGACGCATCGCATCCTAGAAGATAATTCCTAGGATTTCCGGGAAGCCGACTTCGCGGGCGTGCCCTTGGGCGCCAGGAATCGGTACCCGACCCACGGCTCCGTTAAAATATATTTCGGACGCGCCGGGTCGCTTTCAATTTTCTTGCGCAATTGGTTGATCACCACGCGCAAGTTTTCCGTTTCTTCCCCGTACTCCGGCCCCCAGACCGACTGCAGGAGCCTGCGATGGGACATCGGCTTGCCCAAGTTGGCTACCAGGTGCTTCAAGACATCGAACTCCTTCGGCGTGAGGTGCACGTCTCGGCCGCGCACAATCACCCGCCGGTTTTCGAAATCAATCGTCAGATCCTTGGCAGTGAACGTGGGAATCGCATCGCCGGGCGCGTATCGCCGCAGAGCAGCCCTGATTCGTGCGAGCAGCTCTTCGATTCCAAAAGGCTTAACCACGTAATCATCGGCGCCGGCATCAAGCGCTATGACCTTATCGCGCTCTGCGTTCCTCACCGTCAACATGATGATCGGCGCGTCGCACATTTCTCGAATCTCGCGGGCCGCTTCGATGCCGCCAATTCCCGGCATATTGACGTCAAGAAGGATTAGGCCAGGCCGTTCCTTGCGCACTGCCTCGACCGCCTCCTCGCCCGTCGCCGCTTCTGTGATGACGTAGCCGTGGCTTGAGAGCGTGGCGCGCAGGACGCGCCTGATTTGTGGCTCGTCATCAACTACGAGAATCGAGGCAGCATTCATCGCGTCTCCCCCGCGCTGCGATCCACGGGCAAAGTAAACGAGAAGACCGAACCATGGCCGAGCTGGCTCGTGACGGAAATTGTGCCTTTGTGCGCAGCGATGATTGCTTTCGCAATGGGCAATCCCATTCCCGTACCGCGCACCAGGTAACGCTGGTCCTTGCCTCGATAGAACTTATCGAAAATCATGCCCTGTTCAAAATCATCGATACCAGGCCCTCGATCGGCTACGCTGGTCGTGACGGCGTCTCCCGTAAGTTCCGCGGAGACGGTGATCGGGCTTTCCTTCGGGGAGTAAATATTCGCGTTGTCGATCAAGTGGACTAACGCCTCCTTTATGCGGCTTAAATCGGCGCGTACCGGAGGAAGATCGGGGCTGAGCTTCACGTCGACGACGCGGCCTGCTAGCGCCGTATTGCACTGTGCAAGCGCGGCCCGGATAATGTCGCCGATCGGCGTGGGCGCGAGGTTCAACTCAAATTCTCCGGCTTCCAGCCGCGACATCTCCGCGGCTTCTTCGACAAGCCGGTTCAGGCGGTCGCACTCTTCGTTAATTATGGTCAGAAGTTCGTGCGTCTGGCTCGGAGCCGGATTCTCCTCCGCCAGCATGCTCGTTGTCGCGGCCTTGATCGATGTCAGCGGCGTGCGGAAATCATGCGCGATGGAATCCAGCAGAGCCGACTTTAGCCGTTCGCCCTGTCGTTCCGCTTCTGTTTCCCCGAGCTTTTCTACAGCCCTCGCTCTTTCAATAGCGATGGCCACAAGGCTGCCCACCGCATCCAGCGTCTGCCGCGAGAGCCGCGAGCCGGAGATTCCCAGGCTTCCAATTGGACGGACACCCATCCGCACCGGGATGAAATACAGCCCTTCTTGCGATTCGATGATGCCCTCATCCCGGAGGAATACAGACTTCATTTTCTCTTCATCGAGGTGCGCGGCGCCGAATCCAGACCTGTAAAACTTATCTTTTTGCGGAAGAAAAAGTTCGGCGGCTCCGCCTTCGAAACTCTCCACAATATAGTTGGGAATTGCGTTCATGAGCTGAATGACATTCCCTTCGGCCAGTAGTTTTTGGCTGAACTTGTAGAGCCGCTCGATTTCGCGGCCACGCTGGTGCGCCTCGTCGGCTTGCCTTCTCATCCTGGCCGAAAGCTGACTTCCCATGATGGAAGTGACCAGAAAGGCCAGCAACGCCACCCAATTCTGCGGATCGGCAATCGTGAATGTCCCCACAGGCGGAAGGAAAAAATAATTAATCGCCAGCACGGCGATGACCGACATAAAGAGTGAGACAGCCATTCCCCAGACGGCCGAAACTGCTAGAATAGCCAGCAAAAAGGTGAGCGCGATGGTTGTCTGATTGACGTCGCGCGCATGGCGAAAGAAAACTGTGATGCCCGCTACGATGGCCAGCGATACGGCAAATCCGAAAGCGCGGCCGGCGAGCAGTCTCTGCATCGGGCTATTCTATCGTATGCCATGCGTTTGAAATGGAGAACCTGATCCCTTGCCCAAAAAACCCGAGGATTGGCTGGAACTCGCGTCACCCTCCCAGAAAGCCCGCGGAATATTTAAGCTATTTCTCGGCTATGCTCCCGGCGTTGGCAAGACTTTCAGCATGCTGAGCGAAGCAATCCGACGCAGGAGCCGCCGTGAAGACGTGGTCATCGGTGTCGTGGAAACCCACGGCCGCAAGGGCATCGAGGAGCTGGCCTCGCAAATCGAAGCCGTCCCTCGCAAGAAAATCGAATACAAGGGAACAGTTTTCGAAGAAATGGATGTGGACGCCATTCTTGCGCGAAAGCCGCAGGTAGTCCTGGTTGATGAACTGGCCCATACCAATATTCCGGGCAGCCGGCATCGCAAACGCTATGAAGACATCCAGGACCTGCTCGCCGCGAATATCGACGTCGTCTCCACGCTGAACATTCAGCACATTGAGAGCATTGCGCCGGTGGTGCGTTCAATTACAGGAATTACCGTGAGGGAAACGGTTCCAGATTGGGTGCCGTTGACGGCCACGGAAACCGTCATGGTTGATTTGACCCCCGAGGCGCTGCACAACCGCATGAAGCGCGGCGATGTTTACAGCACGGAAAAAGTGGAACGCTCGCTCAAAAATTTTTTTCGCCGTGGCAATTTAATTGCACTTCGTGAACTTGCTCTTCGCCAGGTCGCGGAACAAGTCGACCGCAGCCTCGAGACCTACATGGAGGACGAAGACATCCGCAAGAACTGGGGTGTCCGCGAACGCATGGCGATTTGCATTTCCGGGAATCCCGCTGGCCAGTACCTCGTCGCCCGCGGCGCACGCATGGCTCGGCGCATGGACGCGGAACTCTATGTGGTCCACGTTGACCGGGAATTAGGGCTGAAGGAATCCAATGCTAACGCCCTTGCCGCGAATCTGCGCTTTGCGGAAAGCCTGGGGGCAAACGTCGTTCGTTTGAAAGGTCGCAGCGTGGCCGATACGGTTGCGGACTTCGTCCGTGCGAAGCACATTACGCAAGTGATCTTCGGCCGGGCGCCCATTCACGACTGGCGGAAGTATCTCTACCTCTCGGCGGTACATCGATTCCTGCGAGAGTCTCCGCCGGTGGACGTTCACATCGTTACCCAGGAAGCGGAAGAGTAGTGATCTTCACGGCGCACCTGCGCCTTGCAAGGTGCCGCTCAGCTCCAGATCAATCTCTACCGCAGGATCCGCCTTCAGGAGAAATGTGTTCGGACTCCTCAGTCCCCACTGGATATAAGGCACGCTGAATTTTGCCGAGCCCTTCCAACGATCGGCGGTCAACTCGGAGTGTACGGGCACGGTGATCTCATGTTCGGAGCCGTGCAGAAGAAACGTTCCTCCCAATTGCACGTCGGAGGCTCCTGTTCGTGCAACTTTCCCTTCGATCTTAGTTGGCCTGAAAATCACGTCGGGGTAGCGCGCGCTCTCGAGTATTTCACGATGCATCTTTTTGTCTCGTGAGTCGTTTCCGCTCTCGCCGCTCGTCGCGAAGGCGATAAACTCGCCGCTGGCTCTGCCACTCTCGGGGTCAAATTGCAATTGTCCGCTCTTCAGAGCAAATTTTCCGTGGACAGTATGAAGCGTGCTGCCGAGCGTCCAGGTCAGCGTACTGTGTTCCGGATCCATTTTGAGGGTTATCCCTTGGGCATTCGGTGGCCGCACGGGCTCTTGCGAAGGACGCCCCCAGACCTGCACCGCAACCAAGACTAGAAACGCGCAGCCCCACATTCCCCAGACCGCGTTGCGCAAGATTCGCCGTTGCATCTTCTCCATAGTCATGGACGCGGGCATCATGGAATCACGCTGTCAGAAACCGCAAGCCCAAGAGCGTTCCTGTCGTCGCCAGCTGCAACAAACGAGCGGCTCCCACGTGATAGGCAAGCATTCCTTCGAACAAGTGCGGAGCCGCTTCCATGGCACGCATCGTGCGCTTGCGGACGCCAGCTCGCCGGTTCATCAAAAGTAACAGGTTTCCCATGAATCGTGGCCTGCGGAACAGCCGGCGATGCGCCGCCTGGTAGCCTTCCAAGGTTCCACGTACAAGCGCGTCGGCCAGGGCTGCCGCTTGCCGGAAGCCTAGGCAAAGTCCTTCGCCTGTAATAGCATCCACCCCGCCCGAGGCGTCGCCAATCAGCGCGATGTTTCCGCGAAAAACCTGTTTTAGCCCAAACATACCAGTCCGCGCCCCGCGCTCTCTGCTGGCCAAGGCAGCTCCTTGCAGCAGGCCCGCCAATTTCGGGAAGCTCCGCAGGGCTTCTCCAACACGTTCATTGGGGTTGCTGGAAATAATCGCAACGCAAATTTCTTCGGAGCCCACCGGAGTTACATACGCTTGCGCACCGTCGGCCCAATAAATCTCGGTGAAATCCGTCCACGGCTTCGCGCGAAAGTGCTGGCGGTAGGCAGAGCGCCCTCTGTCCGGCGTCAAGTTCTCAAGGCCACTCCATTGCCTTACTCGCGAACGGCTGCCGTCAGCGCCGATGACCCATCTCACCCGTATTTCAGTCCCGCCTGCGACGACGCCTCCATGGCGCAGTCCAGTAATGGGCGTATTCCACATGAAGGTAACGCCACAATCCCGGGCTCGCTCCAACATTCTTTGATGCAGGATTTCGCGGCGTACCCCGAGACCCTGCCCGATTGGAAACTCCGCGCGGACGGACGCACCGCTATCCTCAAACCGGATGCCGCGAAGCGGATAACCATCCGATTCTTGAAGCTCAACTCCCAGCTCCCGGAGTGCCGCCAGACCGTCCGGCAGCAGTCCTTCCCCGCATGCCTTCGTTATGGGAGGGGCCACTCCGTCCGCAACGATCACTTGGAAACCTCTGGCGCGTAAAGCGATGCCCGCCGCGAGCCCGGCCGGGCCTCCGCCCACAATAAACACGTCTGTGTCATATCCCATTGATCCCCCGCCCTGTACGAGTGACCTGCAGATCGGAACGCTTAAAAGCTGCTTAAAAGCTTAGATGTCCCGAATGATGGGAAGTTGTCTCCTTTGCTGCAAAAAGCTTCCTATTGTTGGTATCTTTGATGCCGAGCTGCATAACTTGCTTTTATCCTAATCAGAAAAACTATTAATTGGACTGATTGACTATGCAGGCGTCATCCTGCTATCTTCGTGGCGGCTACCTATGCTTACCGTCGCCATCTCGAACGGCCCGATCGCAACCGCAGTTTCTTTGCGGGCGATTGTGATTAATACCGTGGTGCTAATTAGCCCTGTCGTTGTACGGGGAGCAACCCATAGATGATGGTGGCCTGACAGCAAGTTTGAAGGGTTTGAGGCCATCATCAGAACCAGGATGATGGCCTTAAGTTTTTCTGGAGCTGGTAAGCACGGGTTGGCACTTCAGAGACCCGCAGGGGGGATGCAACTGTGACTGGATCATTGCTGAAGCCTCGTAGCAGCGCACTTACGGACGGCGCGAATCGTGCCGGAGCGCGCTCCATGTTGCGCGCCTGCGGCTTGCGGGATGACGACTTCGCCAAGCCTCTCATTGGCGTTGCAAATACTTGGATTGAGATAGGTCCCTGCAACTTTCACCTCCGCGAGCTTGCCGTGCACGTTAAGGACGGCATTCGCGCCGCCGGCGGCACTCCGCTTGAATTCAATACCGTTTCGATCTCCGACGGCATCACCATGGGCACGGAAGGTATGCGCGCTTCTCTGATCAGCCGCGAAGTCATCACCGACTCCATCGAGCTGGTCACTCGGGGAAATATGTTCGACGCACTCGTTGTTCTGGTTGGATGCGACAAGACCATCCCCGCCGGCATCATGGCTCTCGCACGGCTGAATATTCCTGGCCTCGTTCTCTATGGCGGCTCGATCGCCCCCGGCAAATTTGAAGGTCATTCCGTCACCATCCAGGATGTTTACGAAGCCATCGGCAGTCATTCGCACGGTGGAATGTCCGACGCGCGTTTCAAGGCGCTCGAAGACTCCGCATGTCCAGGGGCAGGCGCCTGCGGCGGTCAGTTCACGGCAAACACAATGGCGCTCGTCTGCGAGTTTCTCGGCATTGCCCCCATGGGACTCTCTAGCGTTCCGGCCATGGATGCGGGCAAGGCCCATGCTGGCCATCGCGCGGGCGAACTGGTACTCGATCTTCTGCGCAAGAACATCACCCCATCCAAGATCATCACCAAGATTGCCATTGAAAACGCCATCGCCGGTGTCGCTGCCACAGGCGGTTCGACAAACTCCGTCTTGCACCTGCTCGCGATCGCCAATGAAGCGAACATTCCACTGACTATCGACGACTTCGACCGCATCAGCGCGCGTGTTCCTATCATTGCCGACTTAAAACCCGCCGGCCGGTTCGTCGCCACCGATCTCTACGCGGCCGGAGGCACGGCCCTTGTCGCTAAACGGCTGCTCGATGCGAAATTCCTTCGCGGCGACGCGCTCACCGTCACCGGACGCACGCTTGCGGAAGAAGCGGCCGCGGCAAAAGAAACTCCCAATCAAGAAGTCGTTCGAAAAATTGACGCGCCTCTCAAGTCCACAGGCGGTCTGGTCATTCTAAAAGGCAATCTCGCGCCCGAAGGCTGCGTCATCAAAGTTGCCGGACACAACATTCAGAACTTCCGCGGGCCCGCGCGCGTTTTCGATAACGAAGAAGCGGCTTTCGCGGCCATTGAAATAAATCAGATTCGCGCCGGCGATGTCATCGTGATCCGCTACGAGGGCCCAAAAGGCGGACCTGGTATGAGGGAGATGCTCGCCGTCACCGCCGCGCTGATTGGCGCAGGTCTCGGCGATTCCGTTGCACTCCTTACTGACGGCCGTTTCTCAGGCGCCACGCATGGCTTTATGGTCGGCCACGTTGCACCCGGAAGCCGCAAAAGGGGGTCCCATTGCTGCGATCGCCGATGGCGACATGATTGTCTTTGACATTCCGAGCCGCAAACTCGACGTCGAGCTGACTGACGCGGAAATTCAAAAGCGCCTTGCTTCCTGGAAAGCCCCCACGCCTCGTTTCGCCAGCGGGGTAATGGCTAAATACGCTTTCCTGGTTTCCTCTGCTTCCATCGGAGCCGTCACGGCCGTGCCTGCTTCTTTTGCATCCTCAACTCAGCCTCAAACAGTTGCGCCGGGCCCTTCACACACGCAATTGGGAAGGACCCTATGAAGCTCACTGGAGCGAACGCGGGAGCCTCAAAAGCCGCCGTAAATATGCGAAAGTTTTTTTTATCCTCGATTGCTTTACTGGCCACTGCGCAGAGTAGCTTTGCGCGCAGCAAGCCTCACTATATCTTTCTTCTGCCAGACGGCTACATCGGCTGGGTGCAGGTTATCTCGCAAGCCCCAGACTCCGCGAGGCCAGTCGTCGAAAAGGGGAATTTGCTGGTCGATCTTGACGAGAGCGGGATCTTCCGAACTCCGACATTGCACACGATGTTCGTCGGAGCGCATGACGAATTCTTCTATAAGCAGCCGGATTCTAGAGGTGGCGTAACGAGAGTGCCAGTGCCGCCTGAATACGTGTGTTTGCAAACCAGCGGACTAGACACTTGTTACGAACCCTCTGAGGAAAAAGGCGCGGACGGATTCACTGTCGGTCGCGCCACAGCAGGAAAAGACGGCCCGAGTAGCGAAGGCAGTTCGTGGTTCTTCTTCGTCGGCCCGTCGGCGTTACGAAAAAAACATGCAATCCGGGTAGTTTTTCAACCTGGCACCAAGAAGTGGATGGATCACCCTGAAAATGATCCGATTCCCGGAAGGATCAAAGATGAGCAATAAAACGGACCAGCGTCCTACCCTGACTGGAGCGGAAATTCTCTGCGAATCGCTCACCAAGTTGGGCGTGCAGCATATCTTCGGGTATCCGGGCGGCGCGATTCTTCCCGTCTACGACGCCCTCGGCAAATCCAAGCTCCACCACATTCTTGTGCGCCACGAACAAGGCGCCACGCACATGGCCGACGGCTATGCCCGCGCCAGTGGCGGCGTCGGCGTGGCTATGGCGACTTCCGGTCCGGGCGCCACAAACATGGTCACCGGCATCGCCACCGCCATGCTCGATTCTTCTCCCGTCGTCTGCATCACGGGCCAGGTCAGCAGCAAGTTGCTTGGTTCCGACGCCTTCCAGGAAATCGACATCACCGGCATCACCATGCCGATCACGAAACATAACGTCGTCGTCTCACGCGCCGAGGATATCGCCCGTACCGTCCGTGAAGCGTTCGTCATTGCAAATACCGGACGTCCCGGCCCGGTTCTCGTCGACATCACCAAAGATGCGCAACAAGCTTCCTGTGACTTCGATTGGGAGGCTTCTGCTCCAAAGCTTCCCCAGAAGCGTCTGCGCAACAATCACGATCAAGCCGAATTCGATCGCGCCGTCGAATTGCTCAACACCGCAAAGCGCCCGGTCATCCTCGCCGGCCGCGGAATTATTCTTTCCGGCGCGATGCGCACTTTCGAGCAGTTCGTACGCACCTGCAACATCCCTGTTGCCATGACCCTCCTTGGCATCGGCTGCTTCCCTGCCTCCGATCCGATGAATCTCGGCATGATGGGCATGCACGGCGAAGCTTGGGTCAATCACGCCATACAAGAATCCGACTTGCTCATCGCCGTCGGCATGCGCTTCGACGACCGCGTCACTGGCGACCTTCGCACGTATGCGAAGGGCGCTCGCAAAATTCACATTGAAATCGACCGCGCCGAAATCAACAAAAACGTCAAAGTGGACGCCGCTCTCATCGGCGATGCTCGCGAAACTCTCGAAAAGCTAATTCCCCACATCGTGAATCCCGACCGCGGCCCGTGGCTCACCCATATTAAGGAACTCAAGGGCGATTCCGCCGTGCGTGACATCCAAAGCCTTCCCGACAACGGCCACCTCTACGCCGCTCACGTCATCAATGACCTCTGGAAAGAAACCCGCGGCGAAGCCATCGTCGTCACCGATGTTGGCCAGCACCAGATGTGGGAAGCGCAGTATTACCACCACAACCAGCCGCGCACGCTCATCACTTCCGGCGGACTCGGAACCATGGGTTTCGCGTTACCTGCCGCCATCGGAGCCAAATTCGCGAAGCCAGACTCCGAAGTTTGGGTCGTCGTTGGCGATGGCGGCTTTCAAATGACCATGTGCGAACTCGCCACCATCGTCCAGGAAAAAATCAACATCAAGATCGCCATCATCAACAACGGCTTTCTTGGCATGGTCCGCCAGTGGCAGGAATTTTTCTACGATAAGCGTTATGTCGCCACGCCGCTCGTGGCGCCTGATTTCGCGGCGCTGGCAAACGCTTTCGGCATCCGCGGCGAGCGCATCACCTCGCGCGCCGACGTGCTTCCCACCATTCGCTCCGCGCGCGAATCCTCGGAAACGGTTCTCATCGACTTCCGCGTCGAGCAGGAAGATTCCGTCTATCCGATGGTTCCCGCCGGCGCTTCGCTCCACGAGATGATTCGCCGGCCTGATAGTCCGCTCGTCGAAACGGCTTCCGAGCCGTGAGTAAAGAGGAAAGCATGCAAACACTCGTCGCTTACGTCGAAAACAAACCAGGCGTGCTCAACCGCGTCTCGTCGCTGGCGCGCCGCCTCGCCATCAACATCGATTCCCTGACCGTCGGTCCGACGGAGAACGCCGAGATCGCCCGCATGACCATCGTCGCCCACACCGACGAAAAGGGCGGCCATCGTCTCGAGGCCAGCCTCGAGAAACTCGTCGACGTTCTTCTGGCGGAGAATATCTCCGAACGCGCTTTGCTAGAACGCGACCTGGCGCTCATTAAGGTGCTCGCCGATCAACAGTCTCGTCCGCACCTGATGGAGTTGATCAAAGTTTTTCGCGCGCGCGTCGTGGATGTTGCGCCGGAATCGCTCATCATTGAAATTTCCGGAACCGTCGACAAGATCGACGGACTTCTCGAAGTGCTCCGGCCCTTCGGCGTTCTCGAAATGGCGCGGAGTGGGCGCATCTCCATGACTCGCGGCGGAGATTTACTGCGTCCGCCGGGCGCTCCGTCGGCCTCTGTCCAGCCGGCGAAGTCACGTAGAAGGTGTGACAGGCATTCCTGACCTGTCTCCTGTGGCTCGATGCCACGTACCAAACTGGGTTTTGCGGTAAAGTCTTTTTCAAAAATTCGTAATTCTCGGCCGCAAACCGGCCCAAGGGGACGTTAATGGCAAATCTCTACTACGACGATTCCGCAGATCTAGCTCTTATCCAATCGAAAAAAGTCGCCATCATCGGCTACGGCTCGCAAGGTCACGCGCACTCGCTCAATCTGCGGGATAGTGGCGTGAGCGTCCGTGTCGGCCTCCCCGAAGGCAGTGCTTCGCGCGCCAAAGCAGAAAAAGAAGGCCTCACCGTCAACACTCCCGCTCAAGCTGCCGAATGGGCCGACGTCATCATGATACTCGCGCCCGACACCAAGCAGCCCAAGCTCTATCGCGACTCCATCGAGCCGCATCTCCGCAAAGGGAAGACGCTCATGTTTGCGCACGGCTTCAACATTCGTTTCGGCGCCATCAAGCCTCCCGCATCGGTTGACGTCTCGATGATCGCGCCCAAAGCTCCTGGTCATCGCGTCCGCGAAGTCTTCACCGAAGGCGGTGGAACTCCCGCGCTCATCGCCGTGGAACAAGATGCAAGCGGGACCGCCAAAGCTCTCGCGCTCTCGTACGGTAAAGGCCTCGGCTGCACGCGAGCTGGCGTCCTCGAAACTACTTTCACCGAAGAAACCGAGACCGATCTCTTTGGCGAACAAGCCGTCCTCTGCGGTGGCGTCAGCGAACTCATCAAAGCGGGCTTTGACACGCTTGTCGCCGCCGGCTATCAGCCCGAGGTCGCCTACTTCGAATGTATGCACGAGCTCAAACTCATCGTCGATCTCATTTATCGCGGCGGCCTCAGCTACATGCGCTATTCCGTCAGCGACACCGCCGAACACGGCGACTACACCGCAGGCCCGCGCATCATTACGCAAAAGACGCGCGACGAAATGCGCCAGATCCTCGCCGAGATTCGAGACGGCAGTTTTGCAAAAAAGTGGATCGCGGAAAATGAAGCAGGTTGCCCGAATTTCCTAGCCACTCGCAAGCGCGAGCAAAGCCATCCCGTCGAGCAACTTGGCCCCAAGCTTCGCGCGATGATGCCATTTCTGCAGCCGGTAATCGCCCCGGGCCTGGAAGAAAAAGCCGCGGCCACAAAAAAGTAATGCGGTAGTTCGCTCGAGTGGCCGCGTGGCGGTCAAAACGCAGTCCTCGCCGCAGTTTGCACGAATCACCAGTCACGAGTCACCAATCACGCAATGCTCGTGCAGTTGACATGCTCAGCATTTTAGGCAATTCTCTGGCGCCATGAAACGACCACCCCTTCCTCCTCAAGCCTCGGCTCCTTCTCTCGCGGAGCGCATCGAACTCCTTAGCTCCAAGCGCCAGGAGATTATTCGCCCGATTCTTGAGCATCCCCGTGAGTACGTCCTCCTTAGTGTCCGCGCCATGGCCAAGCGCCTCAAAACTGACCCCGCCACGGTCGTTCGGATCGTCCGCGGCCTCGGTTTTGCCAGCTACCGTGATTTTCAGCGCCATCTCCACGACCTCTCCATCGCGTTTGCTACATCTCTCGACACCATGCAATCCGCCGGCAAGGTGGGCAGCATGCCTGCTTACGTTCGCGATGCACTCGAGCAAGACCTCAAGAACTTGCACGGGCTGAAGAACAGTCTCGATGCGCCGCGCCTGGTCTCTCTCGCCAAGCGTTTCTACGACGCTCGCCGCATCGTCCTTCTAGCCGGCGATTTAGCGGCATTTCTCGCCGACTATTTGGAATATCAGATCACCCTGCTCGGCTTGCCCGTTTTCACAGCCACATCTGCCGGCCGCATCGCTCATTTAGTCCGCACCGTAAATCAACGCGACCTCGTTCTGGCCATCAGTTTCCGCCGCGGCCTGCGCCAAACGGTCGAAGGCGTCCATCTGGCCCATGCCCGCAGCGCCTACTGCGTCGGAATTACCGACACTTACGTTTCCCCGCTTGCCCGCGAATGCGATGAAGTCTTTCTCGCCAGCGTCGAATCCACTTCGTTTGGTGCTTCTTATTCGGCCCCCGTCGCCCTCGTAAATGCCATCCTCGCCGCCTGCGGTCAGTACCGCCGCCCGCAAACGCTGGCCGTTCTCAAGGAAATAGCCGAAGAGCAACGCAAAGGCTTCCGCTGGTACACCGTATGATCGCGCTGCGGCGAAACTGAAACAAACGTTTCAGCGCCTCGGGACCACCGGACAACGACACGTATTGCTTCTCTGGAACTCTTCCCGGACTATTTCCGCGCTTGGGTTTCAAGACTGCTCCTCCAAGGCAACATTTGTATCTCGCGTGGACTCGCGTTCTCAGTTATGATGTTCGGCGCTGGCCACTGTGAAATGGCAAATCTCCAATTCGTCCAAGCGGGCGACTTCGGTCCCGCTTCTCCTTCTCCGACTCTTTTTCGCGGCAAACTTTATTTATTTCTCTTCCATCCTCATCGGTCAAAACGTCCCTCTCACGCCCGGCCCCAAGCCACCTGACACTCCAAAGATGTGGAAACCATGGATCGGAGAATACGGTTGGCCACCTGAAAACGGAGAGTCCGGACCAGTCTTTGTCGTCAGCGAGGACGGTGGCTCGATATCGATCCGGGAGCGGGAAAGTCAATCGCCAAACGCCAAATACAAAGACGTCGAAAGCTTTTCGACAAGCGTTTCGCCTGCTGACGCCCTACATACTCATCTCGATATCGGCCGTTCAGGCGATCGGACTTTCCACATTGGTGATGTCGCGTACCACAAGATGACGCCCGACGGGAACGCAACTCAACAAGTCCTGATCAAGCCGGTGAAACCGATCGCCGAACTGCGCAAAGAAGCACTGGCCGACTCACCGCCAAAAGAACCCGGTCCTTATCGCAAACCCGAACTCGTCGAACTGACCATGCTTGACCCCGCGATCCATCTCGACATTCGCTACGCTACTGCAAACGATTTTCTCGGCACGCCGGTCTACACGCAGGCGCGCGCGTTCATGCAGCGTCCCGCCGCCGAAGCTCTCGTTCGCGCTCTACACAAACTTCAGCCTCTCGGCTACGGCCTTCTCATCCACGATGCCTATCGCCCCTGGTACGTCACCAAAATTTTCTGGGACGCCACTCCTCCGGAAGGCAAAATGTTCGTCGCCGATCCCATCGCAAGGCTCGCGCCACAATCGCGGCTGCGCCGTCGACCTCACGCTCTACGATCTCGCCACCGGCAAACCCATCGAAATGCCCGGCACCTACGACGAAATGTCCCCGCGCTCCTTCCCCGATTATCCCGGCGGCACTTCCCTCCAGCGCTGGCACCGCGACCTTCTCCGCCGCGCCATGGAATCCGAAGGTTTCACCGTCTACGAACACGAATGGTGGCATTTCGATTACAAGGATTGGCACGAATACCCGATCTTGAACATCAAGTTTGAAGATTTGCATTCCGGCCAAGGACTCGCCAGCGCCCAATAGCGCGCAAGTTCAGGCTATTTTTCTGGAGGATTTAAACTTGCACAGCAGAAGCCGCTTTTCCCAGCTCGCCGTCGCACTCTGTCTCACCATTTCATTTGCCGCCGCACCTCAAATGCTGCGCGCGCAATCCACCGCTTCTCTCGCCGACCGCATTCAAAAAGTAATGGACCGTCCCGAATTCGCCCACGCGAATTTCGGGATCGAGTTCTATTCCCTCGAAACCGGCAAAGTCGTCTACTCCCTCAACGCCAACAAACTCTTCGTCCCCGCCTCTACGACTAAAACCCTCACCGAGGGTACCGTCCTCGCCAAACTTGGCGCTGACTACCGCTTCCACACGCTCATCTACCGCACCGGCCCCATCGACAAAAAAGGAACTCTCAAAGGCGACCTCGTCCTCGTCGCCAGCGGCGATCCCAATCTTTCCAATCGCATTCAGACGGACGGAACTCTCTCTTTCGTGGATGAAGACCACTCCTACGGCGGTCCAGCGTTGCCTGGCGATCCCCTCGCCGTTATCAAAGAGTTCGCCAAAGCCGTTGCCGCCAAGGGCATTCGTAGAATCGAGGGCCGCGTCCTCGTTGACGCCAGCCTCTTCCCAGATGGTGGCAAAGAAGGTGGCACTGGCGTCGTCGTCTCCAGCATCGTCGTCAACGACAACGTCATCGACCTCGTCGCCACCCCCGCCGCCAAAACCGGCGATCCCGTTTCTCTCAGTGTTTCTCCGAAAACCGCCTACGTGAGTTTCGTCAACCACCTCACCACATCCGCCGCCGGCGCTAAGCCTGACATTCAGGATCCGGCCACGGTCGCAAATCCTGACGGCACTGTCACCGTCACACTGACCGGCACTCTTCCACTCGGCACACATCCCCTCACCGCACCCTACGCCGTCCCGTCTCCCACAAAATTTGCCGAGACGGTCCTCAATGAATCTCTCGTTGCCGCTGGAGTAGAAATCAAGGCTCCCAAGAACGCCACTAAGCCGGACTTCAAAACTCTCTCTCGCCTGTACACTCCCGACAACCAGGTCGCCGAGCATATTTCTCTCCCCCTCGCCGAAGAGGTCAAAGTCACTCTCAAAGTCAGCCAAAATCTCCACGCCAGCATGGGGCCCTCTCTTCTCGGCACGCTCGTCGCAAAAGATCTCACTGATCCAGTCCACTCCGGCTTCAAAATCGAACACGCCTTCTTGCAAGACGCCAAGCTCGATCTCTCCGGCGCATCCCAAGGCGACGGCGAAGGCGGCGATTGGGCCGACCTCTTCAGCCCGGACTTCATCGCGCACTACATGGCTTACTGGAGTACCCGACCTGATTTTCCTGTTTTCTTTAAAGCGCTTCCCATCCTCGGCAAAGACGGCACGCTCGCCAAAATCCAAGTCAACAATCCCGGCGCCGGTCACGTCTTCGCAAAGACCGGTACTTTCGGCTCTGAAGATAAGCTCAATGGTAAAATGATGCTGAACGGCAAAGGCCTCGCCGGTTTCGTCATCACCGCAAGCGGCCAGAAGCTCGCCTTCGCCGCTTACCTCAACCACGTCACGCTGCCGCCCGATCCCGATGCTGCTCAAGAAGTCGGCGGCCAGGCCCTCGGCGAAATCGCCGCCGCTGCGTACGACGCCCCACTCGACCTTGCGGCCGCAGAAGTACCTTCGCCCGATAAGTCTTCATCCTTTGCTTCCTCAACCTCCCCTGCTTCCTCTACCTCCAATTCTTTCGACATCATCATCCGCAACGGCCACATCCTCGACGGCACTGGTAACCCCTGGTACGCCGCCGACGTCGCCATCCGGGGCGACCGCATCGCCGCCATTGGCAACCTTAGCGACGCTCACGCCAAGCATGAAATTGATGCCAAAGGCCAAATCGTCTCCCCCGGCTTCATTGACATGCTCGGCCAGTCCGAGTCCTCTCTTCTCCTCGACAATCGTTCCCTCAGCAAACTCTCGCAAGGCATCACCTCCGAAATCACCGGCGAAGGCGGCTCCATCGCTCCGCAAAACGAAAAAACTCTCGCCCCATTGAAGCCCTTCCTCGATCAATTCAAGTTCACCGTCGATTGGACAACTCTCGACGGTTATTTCCGCCGCCTCGAAAAACAAGGCACTCCTCTCAACATCGGCACCTACGTCGGCTCCGCCCAAGTCCGCGAAGCCGTCATTGGCGATGACGATCGCGCTCCCACTCCCGCCGAACTCACCCAAATGGAATCCCTCGTCGAGCAAGCCATGAAAGACGGCGCCCTCGGTGTCTCCAGCGCTCTAATCTACCCGCCCAATATCTACGCCAAAACAGAAGAACTCATCGCGCTGGCCAAAGTTGCTTCAAAATACGGCGGCCTCTATGCCACTCACATGCGCAGCGAAGGCGCATCCGAAATGGAAGCGCTAGCCGAAGCTATCCGCATCGGGCGCGAAGCCAATCTCCCCGTCGAAGTTTTCCATCTCAAAGTCAGCGGCAAAGCGCGCTGGGGCAACATGAAGAAAGTAGTCGCAGCCATTCAAGCCGCGCGCGATTCTGGTCTCGATATCGCCGCCAGTATGTATCCGTATCCCGCGGGTGGCACAGCCCTCGCTTCCGCTCTTCCGCCCTGGGCTGCCGACGGCGGCGTGCAAAAACTCCTCGCGCGCCTGAAGGATCCCGCGGTCCGGGCCCGTATTAAAAAAGAATTGGCTGGCGATCACCCCGACTGGGAAAATCTCTTCTACGATTGTGGCGGCGGCGCCGGAATCCTGCTTGCCTCCATCCAAAAACCCGAACTGAAACAATTCGAAGGCAAGACGCTCGACGACGTGGCAAAAACCTGGAAAAAATCTCAGGAAGATACTCTGATGGATTTTGTCATCGCCGATTCCGCGCAAACCGGCGCTCTCTATTTCATGGCCAGCGAAGAAGACCTCAAGACCGGTCTCGAACAGCGCTGGACCAGCATCGGCCTCGACGCCAACGAAATGTCGCTCGATGGCCCCATCTTCGAAGCGCACACGCATCCCCGCGCTTTCGGCTCGATGCCGCGTTTTCTCGGTCACTACGTCCGCGACGAACATCTGATACCGCTCGAAACCGCCATCCGCAAAATCACTTCGTTCCCTGCGCAGCGCGAGCATCTCGTAAACCGCGGCATTCTAAAGCCCGGCTATTTCGCCGACGTTACCATCTTCGACCCCGCCACCATCATCGACCGTGCCACTTTTACAAATCCAACGCAGCTCTCCGAAGGCATCGCCTACACCATCGTCAATGGCCAAATCGAATACGACCATGGCAAACTCACCGGCGCCACGGCCGGACGCGTCCTCCGCGGCCGCGGCTATCAACCAGCCACGCACTGATGCTCGGTAGGGGCCGGAATTGTTTGCCCTATAGGGGCTCCGCCAGCTTCAGATTGACACTCTCAAATGTTTGTTAAATTGTTCGATCTAATCGGAAGGAAACCAAGCTAACAAAACTCCACCACGCGCCGCCCAAACTACTCACTACCCACTACCCTCTTCCTAACTCAACGAAGTCTTCCCCAATTCCGCCACACGCCGCTCATACGTCATTTCCGCCCATCCATGCTTCCCGTAATACCGCAGCACAATCTTATGTCCCGGCACGATTTTCGCGCGTGCTTTCGTTAAAGAATCCGACAGTTCCACCCACTGCCCATCCACGAGGTAGCTCCCCTCCCAGCCTCGCAGTTCGAACTTCCCGTCATTCTTCAAAATAAGCGGCGCCGCCGTGCAAGCAATGACTTTCCCCTTCATTTTTGCTTGCGTGCATTGATAGCTGCCGGAAACATCCACGGTCTGCGCCTTGGCGGATGGAATCAGCGCGAAACACAACGCAGCCAAAACAATGTACCGCAAACAGCTCGGTGCAACCCGAACAAGTCCCATGGGGATCTCTCCACCACCAGGACGCGTAGCTGCGGGGCACCGTCCCTGGCCGTTGGTACAGGTGCAACTCACTATCCAAGCCTGTACCTTATAATTCACTCATAATAAAGCACTTATAAAACCATGTCACCTGTACTTCGCCGCACCCTGGGAAGTTTCATTCCCCTTTTCCGCACTCCTACGGACTTTGCTCCTCTCAGCCAATGTTCCTCTCCGGAGCTGGAGTATTGCCCTAATTATTTACTCGAACGGTAACTCCGCCGCCGCCTGTCCATCCTTCCGCGGATCCGACGCTCCATAGTTCACTCCCGTCGCGAAATCCCGCACAACCGCCTGCCCTCCCCCCACTCTGCTCGAAAGCGTCCCCAGCACCTTGATCTGATGCCCCTTGGCCGTCAACTCATCTCGCACTTTTCCGTTGAACCGGTTCTCCATCTCCACGTCACACCCGCTAAACGTATATTTCGTGAACCGCGGCGCCTCCACCGCGGCTTGAATGTTCATCTTAAAATCGGCGATGTTCGCGATGAACTGCGCGTGCGCTTGCGCCTGGTTCCACCCGCCCATAATCCCAAACGCCATTCGCGTCTCGCCCTTTTGCGCAAACCCCGGAATAATCGTGTGCCTCGGCCGCTTGTGCCCCGCCAGCGCGTTCGGCGACGCCGCATCGAGCGTGAACAATCCTCCGCGATTGTGCAGCACAAACCCCGCACCCGCCGGAACAATCCCCGACCCAAACCCCGAATAATTGCTCTGGATCAGCGACACCATGTTTCCGTCCCGGTCCACCACGCTCAGATACGTCGTATCGCTCCCGCCCGGAATCTCCCCCGCCTTTACATCGCAGTTCGCCTTCTCCGCATCGATCAGCTTCGCCCTCTGCGCCGCCCACTCCTTCGATATCAGCGTTGCCACTGGAATTTTCTGCCCGCGCGGATCCGCCAAATACTTCCCCATATCCGCATAAGCCAGTTTCTTCGCCTCAATCATCGCGTGCAGCGCCTTCGTCGACCCAAACCCCGAATCCTTCTCTCCTAGCGGAAACGTCTCCATGATGTTCAACATCTCGAGCACCGCCATGCCCTGCCCGTTCGGTGGCATCTCGTAAACTGTCCAATCGCGATACGTTGTCGAGATCGGCTCTACCCATTCGCTCGAATATTCCGCCAAATCCTGCGCCGTCATCGTCCCGTTGTGCCGCTTCATCGCGTCCAAAATCTTTTTCGAAATCTCTCCCTTATAAAACGCATCCCTCCCATGCTCCGCAATCTGCCCGAGCGACGCCGCCAGGTCCGGGTTTTTAAACACGTCCCCAACGTGCGGCGCATGATCCCCAGGCAAATAAAGACTCGTCGCCGCATCATCCGTCCGCAAGAGGTCCACTTCCGCCGCCCAATACGCCGCATCCCATTCCGGCACCGGAAAACCTTCTTGCGCTGTTCGAATCGCGGCCGCCAAATCCTCCTTCAACTTCTTCCTTCCAAATTTGTCCGCCAGCTTCTGCCATCCATCCACAACTCCAGGCACCGTAATCGAATGCACGCCCGCCTGCGGCATGCTCTTCAGTCCCTGCTTCTGCAAAAACTCAATCGTCAACCCGCGGGGCGCCCACCCACTGGCATTCAACCCATAGAGCTTGTTCGCCTTCGCGTCATACACAATCACAAACAAATCTCCGCCGATCCCGTTCATCATCGGCTCAACCACTCCCATCATCGCGTTCGTCGCGATAGCTGCGTCCACCGCGTTCCCGCCGCGCTCCAGAATCCGCACGCCTGCCTGTGACGCCAACGGCGACTCCGACGCCACAATCCCGCCCTTTGAAATCACCATCGACCGCGTTTGGCTCCGCTCTTGCCCATCCGCATCCGCGCCCATCATCACCAAGCCCCCCGCCAAGACAAAAAATCCCAACTCGCGCAACCGCCCAAAATTTCGCATACTCCCCCTCAACACCTCTGCGAACAACGCCCGCATCTTACGTCACTTTCCGAATCCTATGCCATGCCTTCGTATTGTCTTCTTTTCCCGTAGGGGCACGATATATCGTGCCCTCTCTATTTTTCTCTGCTGGTGCTCGACCCTAATTTTTTGAGGGTGGGCCTTCAGAACACGAACGGAGAACGCGTTACTCGTTGCTGGTCCTCGATTTGGTAAGATCCGGGTCATGACAAGAGTCCGCAAGATCACCGTCGAAATCCCGCAGAAACTTCTGGAGAAGGCGCAACTCGCCAGCGGCACGGGCGTTACCCAAACTGTTCGTACTTGCCTTGAACTCCTCGCCGCATCGGACACCTATGCTCGCCTTCGCCGATTCCGCGGCAAAGTTCGCTTCTCGCGCACACTAGCGCAACTAAAACACGATCGATGATCGCCGCCGACACGAGCACTTGGGTTGAGTTTCTAGATGGTACCGCTGGGGACGATACTCTACTGCTAGAGGACCGTCTGTTGGTGATGGTGCCCGTCGTGCTCACCGAACCCCTGCCGACCACCGCGGCAACACGGACACCTCGAAGTACCAGAATCTACGGTCTTGGTGCGGACTTTTCAGAAACTTTGGCTTTCATCAGACTTGAGATGTAAAGCGTGACCGCTCGGCGGTCCTCGTCGGTCCGGTCTTTGAGGCGACCGCCGACGGCCCGCGCGATGGCACTGCGGTCGAGCCCTCGCTCGTTCAATGGCGGTCCGCTGCTGAGCGGTTTATCGCCGCTCTCGTTATGGCACTTGGCACACTTCTCGACGAAAATCTCTTTTCCTTTAGCGAGCAAGCGTATGCGCTCCGCGTCGGAAATCGGCGCATCGGCAGGCTCCTGGTTAGCGCTTCGCGCATGTGCGCCGATTCCTCCAGCCAATCCAAGCACCGCGATTGCGATAAAAACTGCTGCCGTCTTTTTCTCGCGCATGTGCGCTCTCCTTGCCCCGCTTAGACGCGCCGCTCGTCAGTTGTTCTCATTCGCGTATGCGCCCACTCGCCCCTGCGCAGGCAGGGAAGGTAGCGCTCTGAGACCAACGCGGATGAGAGCCACAGGCCGATCGCCTCCGGAACGACAAAGGCTCTGTCCTCGGAACCCCGTCTTACGGTAGTGGCCCCAATTGGGGGGAGTCTGAAGTGTTGATACCGTTCAAGCATCGCGGTACGCTCCCTCTTAATGTTTTGGGGGGAATAAGTGTATGAGTTGGCTTGCGCGACAATACTCAGACATCAAAGGCAACTTCAAATGGGCACTCTTGGCGCCTCTTTGGACGCTTGTTGTTTGGACGGCACAACGCTTGCTCTCTATGATTCCCCACATTCCTAGTTGGGCGATATACACCACAATCCTCGCTGCGTCTTTTGTGGTTTTCGTGTCTCTCACGACCTACCTAAACAAAGGCACTCGAACACAGGAATCTACACAAAATGCAACGAACACTTTACTAGCACCTACTGCAAATTTCGATGCGACTGGCTATTTTTCCACGGCCTATGTTAGTTCACTGCGACCGGAGCTTGAAAACAATCTACGTGCAGCAGCGACGCAGAACCGTCCTAATGACTATGAAGGATTCTATTTTGATCTCATCGCAATTGGGTTACCCGTATTTATGCACGATTTCGCTTGGGCATATATTTTCAAGAGCCAGCTTCTTCTGCTCAATGAACTGAATCGCGGGAAAATGTCGATAGCGAAAGCAAAGGAATACTATGACAAAGCTGCCGCTGAAAACCCTAAACCGTATGCCAACTATTCTTTTACTCAGTGGCTTGAATTCTTGAAATCTCATGTACTCATAAACATCCATACAAAGGACGGCATGATAGAAGCGACGTTGAGAGGAAGAGACTTTCTGAAATACTTAATCCATTGTGGCCGTTCTGCCGACGACCGCTATAACTAGGCGGCGTGCTGCATTCTGATCGTATTGAGCAAATCAACATTTCTTCAATTAACTAAACATCAATCGACAGGTGGCCCACACGTCAGTTTTACGCGTGGGGTTTTTGACTTTTCCACACATTTCCACAGTCTCACAAAACCATCTCAATCCCGCCAACTCCCTCAAACCTCTCGACTTCCGCCACTCCCATTCGAGTCCGCCCCCTCTTCGTTCGAATAAGCACTCAGTAAACGAACATTACGATTGACAACTGGTAATATCTGTGCTACCATCCCCCATGCTTGCCCTGAGTCTCGAAAGGTTCCGCCCGCGCCAGATCTTCTCCCATCCCCATCTTCTAGTCTTCTCCGTCCCAGTTCCTTCTTTTCCTAACCTCTGCGTCTCTGTCTCTGCCGTTACATCTTTGCTATCGTCTGTCTCCGGCTCGCCAGTCGCCACCAAGTCCCTTAGAATCCGCACTTCCGCAAAACGCGCCGCTAACCCGTTTAGAATCCGCACTTCCAAAACACAGGACTTAAAGTCCTTTAGAATCCGCACTTACAGAAAAAGGGCAGGGGGGAGGGGGCCACTGCTCACTACCCACTACTCGCTCGTCGCTGTACACTGTACCCCGCCTCCGTCGCACAACTTCTGCGGAGCAACACTCCATGCCTGAAGAAAACAAGCTTACGCCCGCCCCTCCGGCCAGCGCCTCCGACTCTAACAAGGATGTGCTGATTGACGCTTTGCTCGCGGGGCGCTGCGCCGATCCTTTCGCCGTCCTCGGGCCTCATCCGATTTGGTCACCCTTGGGCCACGGCTGGGCCATCCGCTTCTTTCGCCCCGGCGCAGCAGAAGCCAGCGTGGTGCTCAAAGGCTCTTCCGAGCCTATCTCGGCTCGCAGGCTGCGCCCCGAAGGCTTCTTTGAAGCCACACTTTCGGATTCGCATCAAGGCGCGCCCGCTCCGAATTCCTACCGCATTCGGCTTCACACCGGCCACGGCGAAACCGTCGAAGCCTTTGACACTTATGCCTTTCCCTATCTCCTCAGCGAGTTTGATCTTCACCTCATGGGCGAAGGCCGCCACTACGACACCTACGAAAAACTGGGCGCGCATTTAAGAACACTCGAAGGTGTCCGCGGTGTTCATTTTGCCGTCTGGGCGCCAAGCGCTCGCCGCGTCAGCATAGTCGGCGACTTCAACGGCTGGGATGGCCGTGTCAATCCCATGCGTGCCCGCGGCTCTTCCGGAATCTGGGAGCTCTTCGTCCCGGAACTCCCGGAAGGCGCGATCTACAAATACGAAATCATCAGCCCCGAAGGCGTGATGCTCCCCCTCAAAGCAGATCCGTACGCCTTCCGCGCGGAGCTGCGCCCTAACACTGGCTCGGTCGTCGTCAATCTCGACACCTATCAGTGGACCGACAACGACTGGATGAACAAGCGCTCCGAGAAAAACTGGCTGGAATCTCCCATGTCGGTCTACGAAGTCCACCTCGGCTCCTGGCGTCGCGTCCCCGAGGAAAGCAATCGCTGGCTGACTTACCGCGAACTCAGCGATCAGCTCATTCCCTATGTAAAGGATCTTGGCTACACGCACATCGAACTGCTTCCCATCATGGAGCATCCCTTCGACGGTTCCTGGGGTTATCAGACGATTGGCTACTTCGCCGCCACCAGTCGCTACGGCACTCCCGCTGAATTCATGGAATTCATCGACCGCTGCCACCACGCCGGCATCGGCGTTTTTCTGGACTGGACTCCCGCGCACTTCCCGCGCGACACATTCGGCCTGGCACAGTTCGATGGCACGCATCTCTATGAGCACGCCGACCCTCGTCAGGGCACCCATCCGGACTGGGGAACCCTCGTTTACAACTACGGCCGCAACGAGGTCCAGAACTACCTCATCTCCAACGCCTTATTTTGGCTCGACAAATATCACATGGATGGTCTTCGCGTGGACGCCGTCGCTTCCATGCTCTATCTCGACTACTCTCGCAATCAGGGCGAATGGATCCCCAACGAGTTCGGTGGCCGCGAAAACCTTCATGCCATCGCCTTCATCAAGCGCATGAACGAAGTCGCTCACGCTCGCTTCCCCGGCATTCTCACTATCGCCGAGGAATCCACGTCATGGCCCGGCGTCTCCCGGCCCACTTACCTGGGAGGCCTCGGCTTCAGTCTCAAGTGGAACATGGGTTGGATGAACGACACGCTCAAATATTTTTCCGCGGATCCTGTCCACCGCAAGTATGAACACAACAAGCTGACTTTCTCGATGCTGTATGCGTTCTCCGAGAACTTCATGCTTCCTTTTTCCCACGACGAAGTCGTGCACGGGAAAAACTCTCTTCTTCACAAAATGCCCGGCGACTTGTGGCAGCAATTTGCAAACCTCCGCCTCCTGCTGGCCTATCAATGTGCCCACCCCGGCAAGAAACTTCTCTTCATGGGCCAGGAACTGGCTCAACGCAGCGAGTGGACTGAAGCGAGCAGTCTGGACTGGCACCTTCTCCAATACGATTCGCACCGTGGCGTCCAAAATCTTGTGCGTGATCTAAATAGACTGCTGGCCGCGCGGCCAGCCCTGCATCAGGTCGATTTCAATTGGCAGGGTTTCGAGTGGATTGACGCCAACGACGCGGATAACAGCGTCTTCGCCTTCGCGCGTCACGGCAAGAAGCCCGAAGATTTGCTCCTCGTAATTCTCAATGCCACGCCCGTCGTCCGCGAGGGTTACCGCATCGGCGTTCCCCAGCCGGGATTTTACAAGGAAATACTGAACACGGACGCAGCCAGCTACGGCGGCTCGAATGTAGGCAATCTCGGCGGTCAAAACGCGTCGAACCAGCCGGCGCAAGGCCGTGCTCATTCGCTTTGCCTCACGCTTCCGCCCCTCGCCGCCCTTTTTCTAAGTTGGACGCCGGCTTGAGCGCCGGTAAAGAGGCGGCAGCGAAAAGTCCGCCTCGCGGGGAGCAGCGGTCTCGAGCCGGCTGGTCTTCGAAGCTGTTTTTGGCAGGCTCGCGCGAATTTGCCGCGCGCGCTGCTCCAGGTCCTCGGCCTTCGTTGGCCGTCCCGTTTCGCGCAGTAATTTGGCGTAGCTTTCCAGCACGGCGGCCACGTCCGGGTGATCTTTTCCGAGAATCTTTTCGCGGATCGCCAGCGCGCGAACGTACAGCGGTTCGGCATCGGGATATCTTCCTTCTGCGCGATACAAATCCGCGAGATCGTGCAGCGATTGCGCAACGGCGCGGTGCTCGGGCCCCAGCGCTTTTTCCCGGATGGCCAGCGCGCGTTTGTACAGCGTGGCAGCCTCCGCGTAATTCTTGCGCGCGAAATTCAGCTCTCCGAGATTGTTCAAGCTCGAGGCCACCACGGGGTGCTCCGCGCCAAACACTTTTTCGCGAATCGTCAGCGCGCGCTGCTGAAGATCGATCGCTTCGCCGTACTTTTTTCGAGCCTGCTTCAGTTGAGCAAGGTTCACCAGACTCGCCGCAACATCGGGGTGCTCCGGCCCGTAAGCCGCCTCCCGAATATCGAGCGTGCGTCTATAGAGTTTTTCCGCTTCGGCGTACCGTTGCTGGTGCACATACAGCTCCGCGAGATTGATCAGCGGCGTCGCCAGATCCGGATGGTTGGGCCCGAGAGCCTGCATGCGTAAGTCCAGCACGCGGCGGAAATGCAGTTCGGCGTCCACGTAATTGCCTTGAGCTTCGCGCAGCAAACCAAGATTGTTGATTGCGGTCGTCAAACGAGTATCGCCGGGAGGAAATGCTTTCTCGCGAATCGCAAGAGAGCGTTTGTAGAGCGGTTCGGCCTCGGCAAGCTTGCCTTCATTCCGGTAGAGCTCCGCCAGATCATTCACGGTGACGGCGACGTCTGGATGCTCCGGACCTAGTGCTTTTTCCTGGATTGAAATGGCCCGCGCGTACAGCTCTTCCGCTTCTCCGTAGCGGCTCATCGCGCGGTACAGTTCCGCGAGATTATTGAGCGGAGTTGCGACGGCCGCACTGGCTGTCCCTGATGTCTTCTCTTCAATTTCCAAGGAATGCTTCAGCAACGCTTCGGCCTCGGGGAATCTGCCTTCCAACCGGTAGAGCTCGCCGAGCACGCTCACGCTGGCCGCCACGCGGGAGTCGTTGTGAGAGTAAGCCGCCTCGCGGATCTCCAGCGCACGTTTAAACAGTGGCTCCGCTGCTGCATAGCGGCCCATCTGGCGATACAGCTCACCCAAGTTGGTCAAGACCGGAGCCAGAGAAGGCTCCTCGGTGCCCCGAGCCTTTTGCCAGATCTCGAGTGACCGCTTATAGAGTGGCTCCGCCTCGGCGAACCGGTCACGCAGCCGGTAGAGCTCGGCCAGGTTGTTCAGATTGGCCGCCAGACGAGTATCCGCCGACCCAAACGCCTCGGCTTCGCGTAAGGCATCCGTGTAGAGCCTCTCCGCCTCGGGGAACTTTCTCTCTTGGTAGGCCCTGCCTGCCGCCGCCATCGTTGCATCCCAGGTCGGCTGCTGGGCGACTGCACTGGAAGACAAAGCGAGGACACAGATAGCAGAGAGCGCGCAAATGCGGCCGGGTCTCCAGGAAATTTTTCCCATACCCCACCACTCAACTAACCGCGCAGCCGCCAGGGGACCGTCATCCCGATGAAAGAATTGCGCGATTAGGACTTCAGTGTCGCCAATGTACCACACCGAGCGGCGCGCCGCGACGCCCAAGACAAAGCGCTGGAGCGTCGGTTTGGCGGAGCCGGCGTGACCGGGATCGCAGGCGAGCAGAGGCAAGAAATCAGGAAACTTTTCCCTCCGCATCTTCGTATCTCTGTGCAAATGCCTAAAGGAGGCATTCCGCTATGACCAGCCGCACCCGGCACCTCCCGCTGATCGCTTTCCTGGCCGCCGCTTTTCTCTTCGCTCCTCTAGGTACACAAGCGCAAACAAATGCAAACCAATCAAGCACATCCACCCATGGGGACCGCTGGCTTCACGTGCGCGTCATCAGCACCAATTCCAAAGGAGAGACCGTTCGCGTCAATGTTCCTCTCGAACTGGCGGAAAAAGTTCTTCCGGCCATTGACCACGACCGGCTGCACAACGGAAAAGTGCGCATTGGGTGCATGGATTGCGATGGCGTGGATGTTCGGACAATCTTTGAGGCGGTTCGAAACAGCAAAGACGGCGAATTTGTAACCGTGCAAAGCAACGATGCGGACATCAGCGTCACAAAGAAGGACGGGCAGCTGCTCGTTCACGTGCACGAAAAGAACAAACCAAAGCATTCGCAAGTAGAGGTCAAAGTTCCCATGAAAGTCGTGGAGGCGTTGCTGTCTGGCTCCAAAGACGAACTGGATATCACAGCCGGACTGCATGCGCTTGCGGGGCAAGGGGATGTGGAACTGGTCTCGGTGAAGGACGATGACAACACGATTCGGGTCTGGCTGGATTCGAAGAACGTGACGGATTAAGCAGTAGGATTCGCAGGGTCGAGCTCGGGGAGAGTCTCTCGCAGGAAACGGGAGACGGGAAAGGACAAGTGAAATGGTACTGCTCGCGAAAATCGCTCTGGGTTTTGGGGCCACAGTAGCCTTGGCGGGGGCTTATACCTTTCGCGAAGGGATATTGCGGGTCGATGTAGACGAAACCCGCGGGAACGGATCGCACGTACATGTGTGGGTGCCTGCAGCAATAGTGCCGATGGCTATGCACTTCGTTCCGCGCCTGAAGATGGCAGAGGCCGGAGAGTGCGCAGGGAAATTCATGCCGCTGGTACACGCCGTGGCAAAGGAACTGCAAAGATATCCAGAGGCCGATCTTGTCGAGGTACACGACGGGCAGCAAAATATTCGAATCCGCACTCACAACGGCAGCTTGCTAATCGACGCGGAAGAACCTGGTCAAACTGTGCATGTGGTCTGCCCGCTGGCCACGATAGATGATGTGTCCCGCGAACTTGCGGCCTTCGCGCCTGCATCCTGAGGCGCATTGGCCTGGACAAAATAAAGCGAGCGGAAACCTGAAACGGTCCTCGCTCGCGCCACGATTCCCGATTTCTCGCGATACTTTTCAGCCTGTGTTGGTTGAGTCTGAAATGGAGAGCTTGCGTTCCCCCGTTCGCGAGTAAGCCGCAAAATTCGGTGGGCCCGGGCAAGGCCGAGTCAATAGGTCGTCCGTGCCGTGGCTAGCGGACTGCGCCCGGTTTCAACTTCCGGATGCGCCGTAATCCGCCCAGGATCAAAACCAAGCGGGGAGACCGCTTCCTACAAGGCGACTTCCGGGTACTGATCCGCACGCTGTCATCTTGGATTACTTCCGTATAGCCGACCATCCGTCCGGAATCAGTGTGAGCCGACAGGTCGAACACAAACAATTCATTGGAAATGGGCGCCTCATCGGCTCATCGCTTAGGTGAACCGCATACTTCTTCGCCTTGATATGCAATCGGACGGGTCACCGCATTTTCTAAGAGTGCCGCAGGAAAGACCGATGTATCATTCGACATCTAGCCTGCGTACGTCACGTTCACCGTGCGAGGAATTATCGGGACCGAGGCACGAACCTTCCGAGATTGAGTCAGCCACAAGTACACGAAAACCTATGGCAGATTGGCAAATGCGAACAAAGCGGCCGCTCCGAGGACCGGTGCGGGAGGAAGCGGGGCCGACGCTCAAGAACTACATCACGCCCGCCGGGTTGCAGCGATTGAAAGACGAGCATGTGTTCCTACTGAGGCGCGAGCGGCCCGCGGTGGTGGAGGTCGTAGCGTGGGCTGCTAGTAACGGGGACCGCAGTGAAAACGCCGACTACCTCTACGGCAAACGACGGTTGGGCCAGATCGATTCGCGGATTCGCTTTCTCACGAAACGCATTGACGCGGCCGTCGTCGTCGATCCCGCCGCTCCGCGGCCAGGGTCAGTCGTGACACGCGTTTTCTTCGGCGCAACCGTGACCTACAAGGACGCCTCCGGCCTCGAACACGTCGTCTCGATCGTAGGTATCGACGAGGTGAACCTCAACCGCGGCTACATCAGTTGGCGCTCGCCTCTCGCCAATGCGCTGATGAAAGCGAGCCCCGGCGACCGCGTGGAACTGCGCGCGCCAGCGAAGACGGAGCGTCTCGAGATCATCGAGGTCGAATACGCGCCGATTCCGATGGATCCTTTCCGCGAACCGCTAGGAGCTCAGTCGAAGCCCAAGGTCGAACGCTCCTAGGCCAAGCCGCCCCACTCTGAGCGTTCCCCCGATCTTTGTCGTTTATGCACACTATGCAGTCCGGAGCCAGACAGCGAACGTTTGCAATAACTGCTGGGCGATTCCTACGGTCAAATTAGCTTATGTCCGGCGATTCTGAGCGAATCACGGGCCACTCGGAAGTTGCGGGCACTTCGTCGGATTAGTACCGACAAACGCGCTTGTGGTCATTGACGGGCCAATCCGGGAATCACGTTCCACAAGGCGACTTATGTGGACCAATCTGGTCGGATCGGCATCAGTCAGTTGCGACAGGCTGCCAAAGCTCGACACGATTTCCTTCCGGATCGGTGATCCAACCAAACTTTCCGAAGTCATAGCTTTCGCGTTTTGGATCGACGGCGACACCTTCGCCTATCAAACGGTCCAGCAAACCATCCAGGTCGTCCACCTGGAGATTGAGCATTGCTTTCTGTGCCGGAGGGAAGTATGCATTGTCCTGCTTGAAAAGGGCGAAGATGACCTGAGGGCGTTGCGTCGAGGCAGGAAACGCGAAAGATCCGTCGGACTTCACCACGCCGAGATGCCGCTCGTACCATTGATATAGAGCTTTTGGATCATCCGCTCGCAAAAATATACCGCCAAAGCCAGTAATTGAAGCCATGCAGCCTCCCATGGAAAACGGTTGTCCATAGCTTACGCCTAAAGAATCACAGTGCGAGTGTGAATCTAACGTCGTTGATTAGTCCTGCAAAACGCGCATCTCGTCAGTGCTTGATTTCCTGACGAGATGCCGACTTTACATTACTAATCGCGCTCGACATGGATCACTTCCGGTTTGCCGACAATCCGCTCGGAATCATACGGCTACATTGGCGGACAGCGGTGATGCGTCAACTTGACCGCAGCTACCATGGCCGCGGTGCATCAAAGCGGTTAGATGGTGAGGACGACCTTGCCGAATGGGCGGCCCTCAACAAGGTAACGCAGAGCATCCGCCGCTTCGGACAGCGGAAACGTCTTTGCCACTATGGGCTTAACCGCACTGGATTGAAGTAATGGAAAAATGACGCTCCATGCGGTGCCCCATGCTTCTGCAGGCTGTGCGAACAGGGAGAAGCTCTTCATGCTCGCACGCTTCCAGATTAGATCCGTGACGTCGATGGTTGATTTGCGACCTGCGGAGTAGCCCAATGTTGTCAGGCTTCCTCCGGTCGCGAGCGTGCTAGAGCCTCGCTCAGAATTTCTCCGCCGATTGCGTCGATCACGATGTCGGCACCATAACCTTTTGTGATCCGCCGGACGCCGTCGCTGAGCTTCTCCTCGGAAAGGTCGATCACTTCATCGAAGCCCAGAGAGCGTGCTTGTTGCGCCTTTGTATGATTGGTTGTCGTTGATATGGCATGCTTCGCCCCCTGCGCTCTAGCCAACTGAGTGACTGCATTTCCGACCGACCCTCCAATCGCAGGCGACAGCACCGTCTTGCCTCTTGCAAATCCTGCGAAGCTCAGTGTCATTTGTGCGGTGAGATAGGCAACGGGAACACCGGCCGCCGAAAGATCGTTGATGTTGTCCGGAACCAAGCAAAGGTTCTCTTTGCGGACTGCAAGCCACTCACTGTAGGTTCCGTTCTCTGAGACGCCGTATGGGCCCGTAAACATCACATGTGAACCGGCAGGAAAGGTCGTTCCCCCTCCCTGCTCCACTACGCCTGCTCCCTCTCCTCCCAAGACCAGCGGCGCTTTGGCTCGTGGGTATCCCCCCGACAGAATGGTGTGCTCTAATGGCGTGACCCCGGCCGCTGCGATTCTTACCAGTACTCGTCCATCCGAGACTGCCGGCTTTGGAATGTCCACTAGCTTCAAATCTTTGTAGCCGCTGAATCCTTCTGCTCTCATTGCACGCATGATCGTCCCATCCTTCACCGAGCGAATGTGCGGTTAATCTCTCTGGTCAATCACGGTTTGACGGCACGCACTGAAGTCCAGAGGGCACCTCGATTGATCCAATCAGGGTAGAGCTTGAGCATTTGGTCATAGAGTTCCCGCGCGGTCGTCGTTTGCATGGCGAGGCGCTCGAAATCGCGTATATACTGCCGCGTTTCTCCAAGGATCCTAGGGCTATCACCGTTCCCGACGCGCTTATGTCCAGCGATCACGGCGCGTGGCTTAAGCGACTCCATTTTATCGAGGCAGCAATCCACTCTTGCCTCTTCTGCTGATCTGGTGACTCTGACAGATGCAGGTGATCGCTGTTGTAGGCGGCATCACCCGCTACGATCAAACCGACGGACGGAACGTGAAGGCAGGTTGTGTTAGCAGTATCGGTGAATCCAAGCGGCACACTGACTAAATCGTGGCCTTCCAGGTTAATGACGTTTCCGGATAACTGTTCGGCGATTGCAAGCTGGCTGGAAATCTGGTCGGGAAAGCGCGGATTCCAAAACGCAGCCAGAGACTCTGGCGATGCTTGCTGGCGCATGATCTTAATCACCTCCGGCCGCGCGACGAAACGGGCATTTGGAAATCGCTCCAGAACTGTACTGGTACCAAAGAAATGATCACCGTGCCCATGGGTGGCGTAGATCGTTGTCAGATTCTTTCCGCTTGCCACAACCCAATTCGCCAGGGCTCGAGCCTGCTCGACCGTAATTGGGGTGTCGACCAGGACAGCATCCCGCTCCCCAGAAATAAGCGTTGACGAAATCGGCGGCCAAGGCCGCTCTTTTTCGCCTGGAGGCAAATCGCTCGTGATGGCAGGTATGCTGGGCGCCAAGAACACGTCCCATCTCAGGGAGATTTTTTCAGTTGAACGTCCGGAGTTGGAGGAACTGTTTTCGGATTCTCCGTGCTTCGAACGGGCTTGGTCAGCTCGAATCGGCCAAGTTGTGGCCGATACGAAAGCGATTCCCACGGCATTCGATAGAAACTTACGTCTTGAAGTCATTATGGCCTCCTTGCGGTTAGATCTGGGCTCTGCCGCCGTCAACGAACAGTTCGATACCCGTGACGAAACTGGAGTCATCCGAAGCCATCTTTGACGTATCGATGTCGAGAAGTTCAGCGATTTCTTTGTAAAACTTCAGATTTGCCATGTTTTTTCCTCCTATGCGTTCGGCTAACTCGACAGTCAGATTTGTTGAATGCGGCATCCGAAGACACTCAAGCCTCTTTTGCTTTTGCCGATGCGGTGAATGTCGCCGCATTCTTTCGGACGAACTCCTGCACGCTCAGAGGCCGTTGCCCGGTCAGCGTGAACACGTCGTCCGACAGCCGGTCGAAACGCCCCGCGCGATGCAGATCGCCCATCGCCGCCAGGTGGTTCACCACGTGAACCGGCCAGCCCCGCTTGAGCAACTCGTCCCGCCACGGTTCGACGGGAATGTCCTGAAAGGTGATTGTGCGGCCCAGCGCCTTCGAATACTCCTGTCGCAAAGAAATGCATGTTCTCGGACTGCGGACCGGTCAGGTGATAGATCTTGCCGATGTGCGGCTGCGGATTGGCGAGCAGCGCGGCAATCACCCGCGCAACGTCTTCCGCTGCCACCGGCGAAGTCTTGCCCTCCCCGAACGGTAGCCTGATCTGATCGGATTCCCTGACTGTATCCGGAGTCAAAGTCAGGAAGAAGCCTTCGAGAAACACTGTCGGCCGCACGTGCACAACCGGCAGACCTGACCAGTTCAGCGCCTGCTCGGCGAGCCAGTGCAGCTTGTGCTGCGGGCTCGGAGTAGTTTCGGTAATGCTCATCTGAGAGACCGTCATCTGCGACATATTGATGAACGCCTTCACGCCGTGATGCTTCGCCACCGCCGCCGCATTGACCGTCGCGGCCAGATAGGCATCCGAAACCGACATGCTGAAGTACATCGTCTCGCAGCCGGCAATCACCCTATGCATCGAATCGAGATCGAGCAGATTGCCGACCACGACTTCCGCACCCAGAGTCGCGCAATGCCTCCGCGCGTTCGTCTTCATTTCGCACCATCGCACGCACCGTTTTGCCTTGCCTCAACAGCAGTTCGGTGACCGTGCGCCCTACCGCGCCGACGCGGCCCGCCGCGCCGGTGACCAGAATGGGATTTGCCATGTTCGTTTCCTCCCTAAACTCCTTCGGCTCCGCTTACTAGCTTGATCGCGGGCCAGTGTCGGCCTCACCATCCAGCACGTGTAGCAGGACTTCTGATCAAAAGCACGCCGCTCACGACCATGCCCCACACCAGGCCAATGGTGGGCGAAAAGAAGCGCGAATAGAGGCCGTCCGGTGCCCAGAATCCGCCGCTCAGCCAGGTGGTGCCGCCTAGCAAGACGAGCACGACGGCAGTGACGCCGGCCGCGAAGAGCGCGTTCGAGATCAGCCGGGCCCGCCAGAGCCCAAACGCCGCAGCCATGATAAGCATCGCGCGCGGGAACGAAGTCAACACGAAGCCTGCCCATACGAAGTCGTTCAGGCCCGATGTGAGCATGTGATTTCCCGAGCCGGCGATGGAGTACGCGAGGGCTGCGACCACCGCGATGAGCAAGAGGAAAAGCGCTCCGACAGCCGCGAGACCCGCTGGCTTTCGCCGTGGCATCTGCGGTGATGGCCCTTGCGTCGGTTGCAGCGTGGTCGTGCCCGCCTGGCGCGCAACGCGAACCGATCCCATGCGAGCGCTACGTGCGGAATGATTTTCGTCACTCCGCTTAGGCAATTGAAAACGATGTTGTATTCTTGGCCTCCCGATTTACTGGCAAGCCGGAAGTTATCGATTCGTCCGTTGGATTAGTACCGACAAACGCGCTTGGATTGAGTGGCCCAGCCGAGTTCCGGATGCGCCGTGATTCAGAGCGATTCGATGCCTTGCGAGCCAGCCAGTGATCTTGCCGCGACGTAGATCGTCCGGCGGCACGGACTCGAAATAAAGATTCCCGCGCTCAAGGCCCTGGTGCCCACGCAATCAGAACTGCCGTTTCTCGGGACGCAGGTCGTGGTCACGGTGATTTTCATTGTCCTTGGGGTTCTCGCGGTCAGGCGTTTCCCCGCGGAAGCCGTCCACGAAGCCTGGGCGCTCTCATCGGTTTGGAAGGATTGGTGTATCCTCCTCCTCAGGCGGAGCATCTAGTCATTCAATTCCGCCGACGTGGAAACAGGGAGTCTCGATTACAGGGAAGAGGTCTCACTGCAGGAGGGGCCCATGAACACACTTTCGAAATATAAGTTCTGGATAGGAGGAGTAATTTGCTTGGTCGTCGTCGGCCTGATTGTGGGGGCACTGCGCCCAAAGCGGGTATCGGGGGCGCTCGGAGCTTCGCCGGACGTTGAAGTCGTGGAGGTGGAGCAGAAGGACGTTCCGATTTTCGGCGAGTGGATCGGCACGCTCGACGGATTCACCAATGCCGACGTAAGAGCAGAGGTCACGGGCTACCTGCGGAAGCAGGGCTACCAGGAAGGCGCATTCGTCAAGAAGGGGCAGCTGCTCTTCGAGATTGACCCGCGTCCCTTTCAAGCGTCGCTCGATCAAGCCGAGGGGCAGTTGGCGCAGGCCAAGGCCACTCTTGCGAATGCTAAGGCAGTGCAAGGCAGGACTGAACTTGACGTGAACCGCTACGTCCCTCTGGCGAAAGAACAGGCTGCTAGCCAGCAGGATCTGGACAACGCCGTCCAGAACAATCTGGCGGCGAAGGCAACGGTGGCCACGGCTGAAGCGCAGATCAAGAGCGCTGAGGCTGCTGTGGAAACGGCCAAGATCAACCTCGATTTTACCCGCGTCATTGCACCCATCGACGGCATTGCTGGGCAAGCTCAGCTTCAGGTGGGCGCCTTGGTCAATCCGAGCAGCGGGCCTGTGACCTCGGTGTCCACTGTCGATCCCATCAAGGTTTATTTCACCGTCAGCGAGCGGGAGTATCTGGATTGGAATAGGCGGTTTCCGACCGACGCCACACGCGAGGCCGCGAACAAGCGCGTGCGTCTCGAGCTGATTTTGGCCGACGGCACCACTTATGGGCATGACGGGACAATCTATTTTGCCGACCGCCAAGTTAATCAGGGCACCGGCGCAATTCGAATAGCCGGGCTATTCGCGAATCCCGGAAACATTCTGCGTCCCGGCGGATACGGCAAAGTTCGGGCGGCCGTGCGAATCCAGCAGGATGCGCTGCTGGTACCTCAGCGCGCTGTCTCTGAGCTGCAGGGCGGCTATCAAGTCGCAGCAATCGACGGCGAGAACAGAGTAAGCGTCCGCACAGTTAAGGTCGGCGACCGTGTCGGCGCCAATTGGATTATTGCGGACGGGCTGAAGCGAGGCGATCGGGTGGTTGCCGAAGGTGTGCAGAAGGTGCGTCCGGGCATGCTGGTGAACCCCAAGCCGTTTGCCGCGGGAAGCCAGGGAAGGTAATCCGATGTCAAAATTTTTTATCAACCGTCCCATCGTCGCGATGGTGATTTCTATCGTCATGGTGATTGTAGGTATCATCACGATCCTAAGCCTGCCGGTTGCGCAGTTCCCCAACATCGCTCCGCCGGAGATTCAAGTCCTGGCCACATACGTCGGCGCCGACGCCCAAACGCTGGAGCAGGCGGTTGCCACTCCCATCGAACAGCAGATGAGCGGCGTGGACAACATGAATTACATGTATTCGCTGAATGCCACGGGCAACTCGAACACGACCTTGATCGTGAACTTCGACATAAAAACCGATCCAAATACGGATTTGATTCTCACGCAGGCGCGCGAGACACAAGCTGCATCGCAGCTCCCCGCCGACGTGAACAACTACGGAATTACTGTCCGAAAGTCGGTAACCGCTCCCCTCATGTTGGTTGGCTTGTACTCGCCGCATGGAACATACGATGCCAAGTTTCTGGCGAATTACGCGTACATCAATATCAGCGATCCGATCACGCGCGCACCGGGCATCGGCAACGTTCAGATATTTGGCGCGGGCCAATACGCGATGCGGCTGTGGGTAAGACCCGACCAATTGGCAAAGCTCGGCATCACCGTTCCCGAAATCGTCAGCGCTATTCAGGCGCAAAACACAGTGAATCCGGCCGGGAAGGCAGGTGGCGAACCAGCGCCGAAAGGCCAGGAATTCACGTATTCGGTTCTTGCGCAGGGCCGCCTTGTTTCACCGGAGGAATTCGGGCAGATCGTAGTGCGCGAGACGCCGGATGGCGGAACCGTCCGCGTCCGAGATGTGGCTCGGATCGAATTGGGCTCGCAGGATTACAGCATTCTTAGCCGCCTTAACGGAAAGCCGAGCGCGATTATCGCTACCTATCAGTTGCCAGGCTCCAATGCCGTCGAGGCGGCCGCAAGCGTGAGGAAGCTGATGGCCGAGATGAAACAGCGATTTCCCGAAGACATGGACTATGTTGTGTCGCTCGACCAGACGCTCGCAGTCACGGAAGGCATCAAGGAAATTGTAATAACGCTTTCGATCGCCCTCGTACTGGTGATCCTTGTGGTCTACCTTTTCTTGCAGGGCTGGCGCGCCACGCTGATTCCGCTTCTCGCGGTGCCCGTGTCGCTTATCGGTACATTCGTGCTTTTCCCAGTGTTCGGTTTCTCCATCAATACGCTTTCTCTGTTCGGTCTGGTGCTAGCGATCGGCCTCGTCGTGGACGACGCCATCGTTGTGGTTGAAGGCGTGGAGCGGCACATCGAGGAGGGCCTGACTCCCAAGAATGCCGCCTTGAAAGCCATGGAAGAACTCTCTGGACCAGTCGTCGGAATTGCGCTGGTTCTCTCAGCGGTCTTTGTGCCAACAGCCTTTATCCCCGGTATTACCGGCCGGCTCTACCAGCAATTCGCCGTCACTGTCGCGATTTCGGTGCTCCTGTCGGCGTTCAACGCGCTCACGCTCAGCCCGGCGCTTGCCGCACTGCTGCTCAGGCCACGGACACAGAGTCGCGGGTTGCTGAGGAGGTTTTTTGATTGGTTTAACCGCGTCTTTGAGCGAGCCACCGAAGGCTATGTGCGCTGGAGCGCGGTATTAATCCGAAAGACCGTTGTCGTGGTCGTGTTGCTCGTGGGTTTTGGAGTGGCGGGCGTATTTTTTGCAAACCGAGTACCCTCGAGCTTCCTTCCGGACGAAGATCAGGGCTATGCCTACGTCAATATGCAGCTTCCGAACGGGGCCTCCATGGAACGCACGACTGCGGCCGCTGCTGATGTGGAAAAAATTCTGGCGAGTACGCCGGGCGTTCAGTACACCACCAGCGTCGTGGGCTTCAGTTTGCTGAGCTTCGTGCGCACCAGCTACAACGCTTTCTTTTTTGTCACGTTCAAGCCCTGGGATGAGCGCAAGACGAGAGCCGAACAATTTCAAGCGATTAAGGCGCATCTTAACCAGGAATTAAGCCGGTTGCCCTCGGGGATTGCGTTCAGCTTCTCGCCGCCAGCGATTCCGGGCGTCGGAACGTCCGGCGGATTCACATTTATCCTGGAGGATCGCGCCGGCAATGATGTTCAGTTCCTGGCGAAGAATCTGGGCACTTTCCTTGAAGCCGCCCGCAAGCGGCCGGAGATAGCAGGCTTGAGCACGACGTTTCTTTCGAGTGTGCCCCAGCAATTTGTCGAGGTAGACCGCGATAAAGTGCTGAAGCAGGGCGTGCCCCTCAACGATGTCTACCGGACGATCCAAGCATTCATGGGGGGATATTTTATCAATTATTTCAACCGGTTCGGCCGTCAGTGGCAGGTCTATATCGAGGCGGAAGGCGAAGACCGCGCCAAGGCTGAAAATGTCGGACAGTTCTACGTTCGCAACAACAAGGGGGAAGACGTCCCGCTGTCCACGTTAACCAGCATAAAGCCGCGGCTCGGGCCGGAGTTTACGATGCGTTTCAACGAGTATCGTGCGGCGCAAATCAACGGCAGCGCGGCGCCGGGGTATAGCGCGGACCAAGCCACGGCGGCCCTCGAAGATGTTTTTAGCAAGACGATGCCGCGGGAGATGGGTTTCGACTATTCGGGCATGTCCTATCAGGAGCAAAAGGCGCGGGAGGGCGTGCCCGCATCCGCGATCTTCGGACTTTCCCTGTTATTCGTCTTTCTGATATTGGCGGCGCTATACGAAAGCTGGTCGCTGCCGTTCAGCGTGTTGCTGAGCACGCCCGTGGCAATCTTCGGAGCCTTTGGAATCCTCTGGTTGCGCCGGGTGGTGCTCGGCGTTTTCCTGCCGCCTTTCATGGTCCAGATCGAGAACGATATCTACTCGCAGATCGGGCTGGTCATGCTCATCGGGCTGGCAGCCAAGAATGCGATTTTGATCGTCGAGTTTGCCAAGGAGCAGTACGAGAACGGAAAGCCGCTAGTAGATGCGGCGCTCGAAGGAGCCAGACTTCGTCTGCGGCCAATCTTGATGACGTCATTCGCGTTCATACTCGGTTGCGTGCCGCTGTGGACCGCGACCGGTGCCGGATCGGTTGCGCGTCAAATCATGGGTACCGCAGTAATCGGGGGGATGCTGGCGGCGAGTGTGATCGGAATCTTTTTCGTGCCTGCGATCTTCTACCTGGTGGAGAAATGGTCAGGCGCCAGCAAGGAGCCCGCGTCTGGGGCTTTGCCAGCAGCGCCTGCTCCAGCGGAGGCGGACTGAAATGGACCACCGCGAGAACAGTGCGAGGGAAGAGCAGCGGAGCAAGCCCATGAAGAAACTAGCGGTATTCATGGCTGCCATGATGTCCTCGAGCTTGGTCGCTGGATGCAGCGTGGGCCCGAACTACCATCGGCCAGTCGTGCAACCTCCAACGGCCTTCCGTGATCTGAGCGAAAACCCTCAGGTCCAGGCTCAAACAGCATCCTATGCGGATCTTCCTTGGTGGCAAGTCTTCCAGGACACGCAATTGCAAGAGCTCATCCGCACGGCACTAAAGCAGAACTACGACTTGCAACTGGCGACAGAGCGCATCAACGCCGGTCGCGCACAGGTTGCCGTGACGCGTTCCGCTTTATTCCCTCAGCTCCAGGGCAACGGCGATTTCAGCGGCGGAAAAGAACATAACTTCCAAACCAAATCGAACTTTCTGCTCCTTACTGCCGACGCGGCGTTTCAGTTGGATTTCTTCGGAAAGCTGCGACGCGCGACAGAGGCGTCACGGGCCGAGCTCCTTGCGACACAAGATGCGCGGCAGACGGTCATCCTAACGCTCGTGAGCGACGTGGCGAGCGCCTATTTCGCCCTGCTCCAGCTTGACCTTCAACTTCAAATCACGCGCGAGACCGTCAAGTCGCAAGAAGACTCAGTGAAGCTCACCAATCTTCGCGTCGAGCACGGCGTGGCCACGAAGCTCGACGTTCTGCAGGCTCAGCAAGTTCTCGATTCGGCGAACGCCCAAATTCCCGACTTGGAGCGACAGATCGCGCAAGAAGAAAATGCCATCAGCATCCTCCTTGGCAATTACCCGCAGGCCGTGCCGCGCGGCCGCCCGCTGGTGGAGCAGCCGCTTCCTCCCGAAGTGCCGCCGGGAATGCCTTCCTCGTTGATCGAGCGCCGGCCTGATATTCGCGAGGCCGAACAAGTCCTTGTCGCAGCGAACGCCGAAATCGGGGTCGCCAAGGCACAGTTCTTTCCGCAAATCGCTCTCACGGGCTCCGGCGGCGGCTCCTTCGGACGGAGCAGCGCTTTCTCGGGCCTGATGGCCTCGCAAGTTGGAATCTGGTCCTACGGAGCCCAAGTAAGCCAGCCCATTTTTACAGGGGGAGCGCTCCGCGGAAATCTGCGCATAGCTGAGTCGCAACATCAACAAGCCCTAATCTCGTACCGGCAAACGATTCAACGGGCATTTGGCGATGTATCCGATGCGCTAATCGGCTACGAAAAATTCCATCAGGTGCGGGTTCGCCAGGAGGATACGGTCAAGGACTTACAGGAATCCGTTCGCCTGTCCGAGATGCGCTATAAGGGAGGTACGACAACGTATCTCGAAGTGCTGGACGGGCAACGGTCGCTGTTTTCCGCTGAACTCACGCTCGCGGGGGCACGCGGCACCGAGTACCAGAGTCTTGTGCAACTGTACAGGGCGCTAGGCGGAGGCTGGCAGCAACAGCCGTAGAATTGGCTAGCCGAGCTATGGAGGATTCTCATGTCTAGAGTCTGGTTGGTGATTGGCAGCGCAAGCGGATTGGGCCGAAGCATCGGTGAAGTTGTGCTCGCCTCGGACGATCGCCTCGTTGCGACTGCCCGTTAGCGAGTATGCCGCCAAGTTCGGTGGGCCAGGACAAGACCGATTCAATAGGTCTTCCGGGCAGTGACCAGAGGACTGCGCCTGGTTTCAACTTCCGGATGCGTGGTGATCCAGCGCAAATCCCGAGAATTCGCGTGACTTTGTTCCTACCCAGGGGTGCGAATTCCCTTCTTTAGCAATTCAATGGCTTTCCCTAATCTCTTCAATCGTGTTTCTTCCTTCTTGGCTTCGGTAATCCAGCGGCAGTACTCCTTGCGGTGGGTGTAACTCAGTTCCTTGAATACTGGAAGCAGGCCCTCTTTCTTCATCAAGTTTTCAAATTGAGCAGGCACTTCGACGGTTCTTACTTCTTCATCTTTCCAAACAACGACTTCAATAGTATCGCTCGGGCCTTTCCCAGTTTGCTCGCGTATGGCTTTAGGCATCCCTAGCGAGTGAAGGGGATGGCCGTACTTGATAAGTGAACCCGTGTAAGGCAGACCGTTGAAAGTCGCGTTTACAGGCACCTTCCCTTTGGTACCGAATTCCTTCACGGTATCGTAGGGAAAAAGCACGTAAGCTCCCCCGCCATCGCCCGCTTCAATCTTGGCCTTGAATTTGTACTTCTTCATTTGCGTTACCGGCTTTTGCGCTCTGTCGCCTTCGATGAATCGGAATTAAACCACTTTCCCTTGAAGGGCGCTACTAGGCGATAACTCCCGATTAGTCGGCCGTCCGGAAGTAATCCACTTCATCCGTTAGGCGGAACCGCCCGGAGACTAGCGCTTTGGCTTTTTCTCGGTGAGAGGGAAATCGTCGGTTGCCAAAGAGGAAATGGCTAAAGCTACCAGAACGGGAATCGTCGGCACAGAGGAGACTTATTCGTACGCTAACGCGACAACGGGATCGTAGCTCGCCGCGCGAAGTGCCGGATACATGGCACCGATGGCGGCGCCGGCGAGGGCTAAAAGAGTGGCGGAGAACACCCATTGAGGGGTGATGAGAATCATCAGACTCGGGTTGGTCTCTTTCATGATGGCCTGAAAAGCAAAAGTAAGCACAATTCCCAAGACGCATCCCAGAATGGTGAGAATAAACGTCTCGCCGAGCAAAAGGCGCATGATGCCCAGCCTGGATAGGCCTAATGCCTTGAGAATGCCAATCTCTCGAGTGCGTTCCAGGACCATGGTGTGCATATTGAGAAGCACGACAAGGAAACTGATGACAATGCCGAGGCCGACCATGGTGCGGGTAAACGGTCTCAATTGAGGAAGATTGGAGGAGCTCATAAGGGTGACGTATTCGGACATAGAGCGCACGCGGTCAAGGGGCGAGAGTTTGATAATTTCCGCTCGAGTGCCCTCGGTGTCGCCTTTGCTGCGGACAAAGAACATGGAGACGCGCTTCTCGGCGCCAGCGATCTCCTGAGCGGCCTTCAGCGGAATGAAATAGCGCGCGCCTTTGCCGTGGGCCACGATTCCGCAGATCGTAAACGTATGATTCAAAAGAGCGATCTGGTCACCGACCTTCAAGTGCTTGGTTTGCGCAATGATGTCATCGGCGATGGCTTCCTCCGGCAATTCGAACGGACGCCCCGCGCGAAACAAAAAACCCCGGCTAAGTGCATTGAAGCGTTTGAAATCGATGCCGTAGACGATTACCAAGTTCTTTGGTTCGGTGAGAATAAGCGTGGGAGCTACCTCATCGACGCCGGGCAAAGCCGCGATTTTGTCGCCCAACGATTCCTGCATGACGGCGCTGGAGAAAGCAAAGAAAATGGAAGAGTTGGGAGGCTGAACGAGGAGATCGGCGCCGACACCTTCGACACGCTTTCCCCATTCGGAAATTACACCGGAAGTGAGGCCCACAATGAGCAGTACCAAAATGACCTGGATGGCGATGGCGATTACGCTGAGAAAACTGCGCAGGGGACGGGCAATAATATTGCCCCAGAGCATTTGCAAGAGAGAAAAAGTTCCATCAAAGGTCTCATTCATCAGGAAATCCGATGAGCCACTCTAACATCCAGGATTGGTGTGGTCAAAATTGGAGAAGCATGCAGGCAAGAGTTGTGCCGAACTCTCAAGAAAATATTTCTGTACGATTAAGTTTTCAACACAAATGTTGATAAGTGTGTGGAAAATCGGCTCAGGCTGCCAGCTAACCTCACTTGCTTCAACGCACTGCTCCTGTTTGCACAATTCCAGTGCAATTCATTTTTAGCAGGAAGACATTCCAGCAACATCAAAGCGGCACGACGTCGTAAATCCAGCAGCGTGAGACGAATGGGAGAGTCAGGACGGAAAAAATCGAGTGCGGCACAGATTAAGAGCAGACTTCCACTGTTCGAATCAATTTAGTACCACTTCGGCGGCTTCTCGAGGCGCACTTTGATGACTTGTTGGGGATCTGTGATGTCGTACCAGCGCCCGTAGGTCTTCCAACCATCGGCAATAATCTGAATGAGAACGCGGCCGAGAGGCGCTTCGGGCACGTGCGCGACGCCTTCGCGATTTGTTTTGACGTTCAATTCGAGTTTCTTATCTTTCCTGAGGGTGCGCTGTTCGATATATTTCACGTAGACGCTTGCATTTTCAACGGGCAGGGACTTTTCGCCACCCGTCACTTCGATCGTCAACCGGGTAGGTTGCGAAGTTTGCGGGGGGGCATTAGCCGGAGGCGCCGACGGATCTTGAGCAGCAAAGCAGAGCGTAGCCGCGAGCAAGAATGCAAAGAGAAAACTGGCCAACGTGGCGCGAGAAACTTTCATGTTCCGGTAGACCCCATCTTCGACGGAAAGACGATATAACGTCAAGTTACTCCGCCCAGGGATGAGATGCAACTGAGCGTCGGGATGCTGCTCGCGGCAAAATGCCGATGAGAGGCGAAGCAATGTATTCCAGGGTACAGAGCGTCGCAGCGGATTTGACTCACTGGATTTGCTGCTGTAACTTCTGAAGAATGTGCTCGGCAGGCACTTGAGAGCCGCGAGCGCGGCGATGGACCCCTAGTCCTGAACCATCCACATCACAGGGGAACTACAACAGGATTTCTGCGCTGCAGCGGCGTAGCCGCACGGGAGTAGGACTCCCGAGGGAAGAGGAGATCAAAATGGGATTCGCCACGAACGCTATACACGTCGGGCAGGAGCCTGATCCCGCCACGGGTGCGATCGTTGCGCCAATCTATCAGACCTCGACGTACGTGTACGAAGAGCTTGGCAAGAATAAGGGCTACGACTACGCACGGACAAACCATCCGAACCGCAAAGCGCTTGAGCGAACGGTCGCAAAGCTGGAAGGCGGCCATAGCGCGTATGTATTCACGTCAGGGATGGCGGCAATCGACGCAGTTTTTCGTTTGTTCCGGCCAGGCGACCACATCGTGCTGTCGGAAGCGGTGTACGGCGGCGTGTACCGGCTCTCGACGCAGCTACTTGTGCATTTCGGGCTGGAGTTTAGCTTCGTGGATACATCCATCCCGGGTTGCGTACTGGCGGCGATGCGACCCAACACCAAACTGATCTACATAGAGACGCCGACGAATCCAACGCTGCGCGTGACCGACATTGGCGCCATCGCCAAGCTGGCGAACGAGCGGAACGTGACGCTGGCGGTTGACAACACGTTTCTAAGTCCTTATTTACAGCGGCCCATCGAGCTTGGGGCTCAAATTGTGGTCCACTCGATGACGAAATATTTGAACGGACACAGCGACTCGACGGGCGGAGCGGTAGTCCTGACGCGCCCAGACGATGCGGAAAAGATTTATTTCGTCCAGAGGTCGGCAGGTGCGGGGCTGGCGCCGATGGACTGCTTCCTGATTTCGCGCGGGATAAAGACTTTGGCTATCCGCATGCTTCAGCACAACGCCAACGGAATCACCGTGGCGCGACACCTGGACGCGCACCCGAAGGTTCGCAAGACGCATTACCCCGGTCTGCCAACGCATCCGCAACACGATATTGCGCGACGTCAGCAGAAGGGGCCGGGGGCCATGATAGCGATTGATCTGGGTTCGCTGGAAGCGGCGCGCCGATTTTTGAATCAGCTGAAGCTTTGCTCGCTGGCAGAAAGTTTGGGTGGGGTGGAAACGCTTGTTTCGCTGCCGGCGCAAATGACGCACGCGTCGATGCCGAAGGAAGTGCAAGAGCGGATCGGGATTACTGAGGGATTGGTGAGAATCTCGGTCGGGATTGAAGACGTGGAAGATATTATGGCCGATTTGGACCAGGCGCTGTTGTACGTTTAGGAACGAACGTTCACGGCATGCCGTGACCCTACTAGGCTACAGAGTCGCTTAGCCAGGCGAGGTAATCGCTGGAGCCGGCGACGACAGGCAGAACCAAAAACTCCGGGACATCGTAGCTGTGGAGGCGTTTTAGTTCCCTCTCGAGGGCACCGAGCCTTGTTGCAGTGGTCTTGATTAGGAGCAAGAGTTCGCGGGCTTTTTCCACTTTGCCTTTCCAGCGATAGTGCGACTCGACGGGGCTGCGGAGGATGTTGACGCAAGCGGCCAGGCGTTTTTCGACGACGCTGCGGGCGATGAGCTTTGCCTGCATGTGATTTGCGCAGGTGACGAGCACGAGCCGATAGTTCTCGCTGGACTTCATGTGTTTCTCTCCGGGAATTCCTTCAAAGGCTTTCGTCTCAGAGCTACTGGGAATAGAATACGACGGTATGAGCGCATCTCCCATGATGAACGCAAGTCCCATCAAATTTGGCACATCCGGATGGCGCGGACTGATTGCCGACGATTTTACGTTTGCGAACGTGCGGCTGGCGGTGACGGCGATCGCAGAGCACGTGAATAGCAAAAGGAAGAATCCGACGATTTTGGTCGGGTACGACACGCGCTTTTACTCAGAAGAGTTTTCGAGACTCGCGGTGGCGATTTTGCAGCAGCACAAGATTCGAACACTGCTTTGCGAAACGTTTACGCCCACGCCTGCGGTGGCTTACGAAATACAGAGGCAGAAGCTCGACGGAGCGATTAATTTCACGGCCAGCCATAACCCTGCGCAGTATCACGGGCTGAAATTCTCTTCGGCGGATGCCGGGCCGGCGCTGCCGGAAGTGACGAAGGATATCGAGGCGCGCGTAGTTAGAATTATCGCCAAGGATGGCGCGAATCCCACCTCGCCTGCAGTTCCCTCGGATGGAGTGAAGACGGAGAAAGTGAATCTTCGCGAGAATTATTTGAAGCGGCTGGAAGAACTGGTGCGGTTCGAAACGCTTCGAAAAGCGAAAGTCAGATTTGTGACGGATGCGCTGCACGGATGCGGAGCGGGATACCTGGATCGCGCGCTTGCGGAGCACAGCGTGGCGGTGCAGGCGATGCGCACGAATCGGGATTGCCTGTTTGACGGGACGGGGCCGGACGTGAGCGAAGAAAATCTCGCGCCGCTGCGTGCGGCGGTGCTGGATTCGGGAGCGGCGGCGGGACTGGCAACCGACGGAGACGCGGACCGGTTTGGAATGATTGACCGCGACGGCACGTGGATTCAGCCGAATCACATTCTGGCGCTGGTGTACGACTACCTCGTCGAAACGCGCGGATGGAAGATGGCGGCTGCGCGCAGCGTGGCAACATCGCAATTGATCGACGCGGCGGCGAAGGCACATGGGCAGAAGACGTATCAGACGCCGGTGGGGTTCAAATACATCGGCCAACTGATTCGCGAGGACAAGATTGCTCTCGGCGGAGAAGAGAGCGCGGGGCTGACGATTCGCGGGCATGTCCCCGAGAAAGACGGCATCCTGGCGTGTCTGCTGGTGGCGGAGATGATTGCGGCGCGGGGCGCCTCGATTGGGGAGCAGATCCGGCAACTCTTCAAGAAAGTGGGGAGCGAATTCTGGCCGGTACGCGAGAACCTGCACCTGAGCGACGAACAAAAGGCAAACGCTGTGAAGAAGGTGGCCGTGGACGCTACGACACTGCTGGGGCGGAAAGTTGTATCGATAGACCGTACCGACGGCGCAAGATTTAGTTTCGAGGACGGTTCGTGGATGCTGCTGCGGCTATCCGGAACGGAGCCGCTATTGCGCCTGTACGTGGAGGCAAACAGCGCCGAAGCGTCCGCTAAGCTGACGGGCGAGGCGACGAAGTGGGTATTGGAAAGCTGAAGAAGAAACTGAAGAAAGTGTCCGCCGAGGAAAAACTTCGGTCGCTGATGCGGCAGTACGGGCGCGGGCTGCTGGGCTTGCTTGTCCTGGTGATGATCGTGCACGACGTTTTTGGGACGCACGGTTTTCTGGCGATGCGGCGGACGCAAAGCGAGATTAAGAAGGTGAAGGCGGATCTCGATCAGTTGAACAAGGAGAATGAAGCTCTGGAGCAGGAAGTGAGAGATCTGAAGAGTGATCCGCGATTGATTGAAAAAATCGCGCGCGACGATCTGGGACTTGCGCGGCCGGGCGAGATCATCATCCGAATTCCGCAAGGACAGCAACTGGAACAACACTCCGATGTAAAACGCTAGGCCGGCGCATCGGTCGAGCTTAATTCCCTCCAAAAGATACTTCTTCTCAAGCTGGCGACGTTGCGGCGGCGAGTTTGTGTGTTTTGGCGCGGCGGTTCTTCCAGTTCGTACGTAGAAGCGAAAGCAGCAGCATGGAGAGAAAGATGATGAGCAGGCCGATGCTGGCTTGAAGGACGCTGCATTGGCGCTTGGGCAGGATCGAGAACCTTCCATAGACAAATTCAATGTGCACCCAATAGACCAGCAACGATGTTTTCCCTAATTGGATGATGGGGCTGAATCCCATCTGGGCAAGGCCCCAGCGGCACCATGCGTAGACACAAAACAAAATAATCAGAAGAATGCCGCAGCGCATGAGGAAAAAATTCGGGCTAGTGTGCCAGTAGTCGTAGACGGAATAGAGTTGCACTCGGCATTCATCGAGTTTGATGGAGAGCCAACAGGCAATCACACCTGTGACGCCCAAGACCGCGAAAGTAAGACCTTCATTGCGCTTGGCGACGTCTGCAAAAAGGAAGAGGCCGACCGCGAGCCCGACAAACGCGAAAGCCGCCCAGGGGAAAAGCGGGAAAAGCCACGGTTGGGGGTTGCCGAAAATGTGGACGCCATTGAGGTACGACTCCAGAGGCCAGGGTAGCCAATCAGGGCGATGGGTGGTCCACAAGGGAGGGGTCGCCATAGTTACAATGGCCGCCGCAAGAAGGCCGGTGAAGATTCCGCGGTTTCGCGAGGCCGCGACGGTCTGTGGAAGCGCGGATGCACTTGGTGTGCGGCGGGCGGCGCTAAGCCAGCAGAGAATGCCCATTAGCATCATGGAGAGGCCGAGCATGTTGAGGATATCGACGCGCAAGAGATCGGTCCAGGGGGACCAGCGGTAGCCAAGCGCGTATTCCTGGAGGCGGAAAAGCAGGCCGAGGCCAAAGATTTCGGCGCCGCGGCGGATGGTTGTTTTTGCGATTTCGCCGGGAGTTGCGCCTTTTTCGCGGAGGCGCTCGGTCACCAGCGCGAAGGACACGCCGGAAAGAAAGAGGAAGAGTGGGGCGGGGAGCGTGCCGCCAAGTTGCGACCACAGAAAGACGGAAGACTTGCGCGCTTCCGGGCTAAGCCAGGAGTCGTAGCAGTGCGTTTGAAACATGAGGACGCAAGCGAGGCCGCGCATCCAGTCGATGTAGGCGAGGCGTTTCATGGTTTTTGCGTGGGGTGCTCAGAGATACTTGCACCAGGACTTTTGTTGTTCCGCCACGGTGTGGGTTGAATTTGGGATGCCATGTCTCTGCGCTACAATCTTCTCTTTCTTGTGTGACTGTTAAGCAGCTAAATTGCCCGCGACGCGCCAACTCGGTGTGCTTCCCATGCTCGGCCTGTGGGCTGGGCTGTGCCTCACGGGAACGTTTTATGCCACCTGGCAGGGTTATGGCGGCCGCGACTTCGCGGCCACGTTAACAGCTTTCGCGTTCCTCTTTCTGGTGATGCTACTGTTCGCGGCGCGCGGCGTTGCCGATGGAGTTGCAGCGCGCTTCGGACCTGGCGGAGGCATCGCGTTAGGCGCCGCCGCGTTCCTTGCATACCTGATTTACGGCCTGGGGACAAATACTTTTACGATCGCGCGTGCTGGAGCCGCCGGATGTCTTGTCTTCCTCCCCATGGCGCTGACGGCGTCGGCGGAGCGTAGGCCGGGCGGGACGTGGCAGGACTTCCTGACGCTTGCGGGCGTTTGGGTGGCGGTAAAGTTTGGGCCATCGCATTGGCTGTGGCCGTATCCAAGCGAACGCCTTGCGTATGTATTTACAGTTCTGCTCGCGCTGAACGTTGCTATTGCGGTGTTCGTTCTGTTGAGACGTGTGGATGGAATCGGCTACTCGATTGGCTGGGGGCGGAACTGGGGATTCTTCGTTCTTGGGAGTTTCCTCGTGTTTGGCTGTATCGCCATTCCGCTGGGAATGGTGATGCACTTCCTCACATTCGCGCCGCAGTGGCACGCGTGGCATTCGCTGCCGCTCACATCCCTGGCTATTTTCTTTTTTACTGCTTGGCCGGAGGAGTTTCTTTTCCGGGGGTTGCTGCAAAACATGCTGGCAAGGTCGTGCAAGAGCGATTTTGCGGGCTGGTGGACGGCATCGATGTTATTCGGGTTTTCGCACATTACGAACCTCGGATTTCCGAATTGGCGATACGTGATCCTGGCATCGATTGCGGGACTGTTTTACGGTTGGACATGGCGCAAGACAGGATCGATCTTTGCGTCGGCGATTGTGCATGCGCTGGTGGATTTGACTTGGCATTTCCTGTTCCGGAGTGGCTAGGGGCAAGCGGAAGCGAAATCGCCTTGGCTACGTCTGAAATATCAACTGTCGGGAACATAAATCCACTTCGAACGTACCTATTTGCAGCGGAGGGTCTCCATGGGAACGTTGCGGCAAGATATCCAGTTTGCGCTTCGGATGATGGGCAAGAACCTGGGTTTCACTACGGCGGCGGTGTTGTGCCTGATGCTGGGGATCGGAGCGACGACGGGCATATTCACGGTGGTGAACGCCGTGCTGCTTCAACCACTGCCCTACGCGCATCCGGAGCAACTGATCCGCGTGTACACTGAGTTTCCGACGTTTCCAAACGGCGGGCTTCACCGGTTTTGGACTTCGGGGCCGGAATTTATCGATTTGAAGCGTGACACGCATTCATGGGCCTCGCTCGACGTTTGGATCACTGGCGGCGCAAATCTTGCCGGCAAAACACAACCAGTGCGAGTCACAGCGGCCGCGATGAGCGGTGGACTCCTGGAAACGCTGGGCGTGGCTCCGATTTCCGGGCGTTTGATTGCGGCATCGGATGATGTCCCCGGGGCCACAGTCGTGGCTGACATTTCCTACGGCACATGGCAAACCATTTTTGCAGGGGATCCCAATGTAGTCGGACGGGAAACGCGGCTGGATGGAAATAAATGCACGATCATCGGCGTCATGCCGAAGGGCTTCCAGTTTCCTCCCGGAGAGCAGGACCCAGCGCAGGTTTGGACAGCGTTGCAGCTGGATCCAGCAAAACCGGGAGGGCGAGGTTCGCACAATTATTACTTGCTGGGGCGCCTAAGACCTGGCGTATCGGCGGCGGAAGCGCAGGGCGAACTTTCATCGCTGGTTCAGAGTTACGGCGAAAAGCGCGCGCCTAAGACGCATAGTTTTGACCCAAAGAATCACACGATCGTGAGCTTTCCGCTGCAGGCCGAAGTGGTTTCGAGCGTGCGGCCCGCCCTGCTGATGCTGCTTGGAGCAGTGGCGTTTGTGCTTTTGATCGCGAGCGTGAATGTGGCGAATCTGTTGCTGGCACGAGCGGAGGCTCGACGCAGGGAGATCGCGATTCGCGGCGCGCTGGGAGCGAGCCTGGCCCGACTGGCGCGGCAATTCGTAACTGAAGGAATCCTACTGGCATTCTGCGGAGGGCTGCTCGGCATAGCGCTTTCGTTTGGAGGAGTGCGGCTGGTTCAGCTCACGAATGCTGGCGGCATCCCTCGCGCCGATGAAATCGCGATGGACTGGCGGGTGCTGGTCTTCACGCTGGCGGTGAGCCTGGTGACGGGAGTGCTTTTTGGTTTGGCTCCGCTTGCTCCTCTGATTGTGAGCGGAATTTCCGAATCGCTGAAGGACACGGCAGGAAGCACGACGGCGGCCGCGGGAGCGCAGTTTTTCCGGCGAGCGCTGGTGGCCGGTGAACTGGCGATGGCTTTGGTGCTGCTGATTGGCTGCGGTTTGATGTTGCGCGCGTTCTGGAAGCTGCAAGAGGTGCACACCGGGCTTCGTCCCGACAATGTGATTACCATGCGCGTATCGTTGCCCAGCGGAACGTATACGGACAATGCAAAAATCACGGATTTTTGGACGCGGTTCGATGCCCGCCTGACAAATCTCCCGGGCGTGCAATCGGCGGCATTGGTGTCAGGATTGGCGCCGATGCGGCCACCGAACATGAACGACACGGATATCGAAGGATTCGTGATGAGAAAGGACGGTCCGATCCAGAACGTGGATTTTTATCAAGCGGTCAGCAGGGACTATTTCGCAACGATGGGAATTCGGCTGATGGATGGGCGATTGTTTGACGAACGCGACGCGCAGGACGCGCCGCAGGTCGCTATCGTCAATAGCGCGATGGCAAAAACTTTCTGGCCGGATCAAAATCCCATCGGTCGACGCCTGCGCCCGGGCGGAGCCAAAGACTGGTGCACGGTCATCGGAGTGGTGGACGACGTGAAGAACTCCGGACTTGACCGGCCTGCAGGAACGGAATTGTATCTACCTTACCGGCAGCCGGCGGCGGCGGGAGTATCGGACATGTACGTTGTCCTGCGCACTCCGGCCGGTGATCCGCGATCGCTCGCGGGAGAAGTTCGCCAGCAGCTTAACGAGATCGATCCCTCGCTGCCGCTTGCGGATGTGCGGCTGATGGAAAACGTGCTTTCCCGCGCGCAGGCCCGGCCGAGATTCTTGACTCTGTTGCTTTCGCTCTTCTCCGTGGTGGCGCTGGCCATTGCGACCGTGGGGATCTACGGAGTCGTCTCCTACTCCGTGGCGAGGCGGACAAAAGAATTTGGCCTTCGCATGGTGCTCGGCGCGCAGAGCGGCGATGTGCTCGGGTTGGTGCTGAAACAAGGCGCGGGGATGATCGCAATTGGCGTCGCGTTTGGTCTCGTTTTGGCGCTCTTTCTAACGCGGCTGATGGCCAGCTTGCTCTTCGGAGTTGCCCCGACCGACCTAGCCACTTTTGCCAGTGTGACTGCCGTGCTTTTTGGCGTCGCGCTGGCAGCCTGCTACATCCCCGCGAGGAGAGCGACCAGGGTAGACCCCATTCAGACGCTCCGGTACGAATGAGCTAGACACGGCTTAGCCTTGCGTCAAAATGCAGGAGCCCTGAATTTCGGGGAGCAACACACCTGACTTTTGCGGCTCTAACCGGCATACTCGATGAAACGGCTGGCCGGACTATGCATTCAAGAAAGCACTGAAGCGGACCAAGCCTGACAACCACAAGAGAGGGATAAACAATGAAAGAGATGACTGCGGAAAATGCGATGTTCCTGCTGCACGGCGTGTACCTTCCGGCGTTGAAGAATGAGAGCCAATTGACAAAGAAGGTGATGGAAGCCGTGCCCGCTGAAAAATCCGACTATCGGCCGGACCCGGTATCGAAGAGCGCGAATGAGTTGGTGAGGCACATTGCGGCTGCGGATATCCGTTTTGTGGAGACGGTAGTCACGGGACAGTTCAGCACAGCGGCAGTGCTGCCAGACAACCTGAAGACACCCGCGGAAATTGCACCTTGGTATGAGCAGTACTATGCGGCAAGGCTTGAAGCACTGACGAAAGTGACGGGGGAACAGTTGATCAAGATCGTGGATTTTCGCGGAATGTTTCAAAGGCCAGCGGTGACGTTTTTGATGATGGGATTGCACCACACCATTCATCACCGGGGACAACTGAGCTCGTACTTGCGCTGCATGGGGGCAAAGGTGCCGTCGATCTACGGCGAAAGCTACGATGCCGAGCAGGCCAGAAAAGCGGCGCAGGCATAACAGCACTCCGCTCGTGAGTCTCTTCTCTTTGAAGTTCAATCGGAACAAATCGCAACTCGGACACGCTTTCCGTGTTTCATAAATAGCTGACTTGAAGCGCCCCGTAATCCCGGGCGACTCCGCACAAATTTGTGCAAGGTCAGCTAAGGAACACAATGAAAAGCAGTGAAACCAGAGGAGGATTGCGAAATGTTTCGAATAAAGGGATATCTGGGGCCACTGGTGCTGGGCGCTGCGATGCTCGCTCCATTGTTAACGAGCGGATGCGCCGCGCGGGTGCGGTATTACGACGATTATCGTGCGGATTACCATCACTGGGATGGCGGAGAGGACCGCGCGTATCGCGTCTGGTTGAGCGAGAGGCATTACGAGTACCGCGACTTCAAGCGGTTGAACCGCAACGAGCAGCGTGACTACTGGCGCTGGCGCCACGACCATGCAGACAGGCATTAGTCTTCGCCGGCTGGCATCCTAATTCTTGCAGGAGCTAGCGAACCACGCCCGAAAGTGGCGAGGAAGCTGAGGCATACAAACGCTTCGGCATACGGCCTGCCAGCCAGGCTTTGCGGCCGGCGGAGACTGCTTCGCGCATCGCCTCGGCCATAAGGACAGTGTCGGCGGCCTCGGCAATGGCCGTGTTCATGAGGACGCCATCGGCGCCCAATTCCATGGCAACGGCCGCATCGGAGGCGGTGCCCACGCCCGCGTCCACAATCATGGGGACTTCGGTAATGCGCTCACGGAGGATGCGAAGATTTGCTGGGTTCTGTATGCCGAGACCGGAGCCAATGGGCGCGGCCAGCGGCATGACGGCAGCTGCGCCAGCGTCGATGAGCTTCCGGGCGGCGATGAGATCGTCGTTGGTGTAAGGGAGAACTACAAAGCCTTCCTTCACAAGCACGCGCGTGGCTTCGATGAGTTGCTCGGTATCGGGGAAAAGAGTTTGCTGGTCGCCAATGACTTCCAGCTTGACCCAGTTGGAGAGACCGACTTCGCGGGCAAGCCGGGCAGTGCGAATGGCTTCGTCGGCGGTGTAGCAGGCCGCCGTGTTCGGCAAGATAAAGATTTTTTCGCGGTCGATGTAATCGAGCAGAGATTCCTTGGAATGGTCGGTGAGATTCACCCTGCGGACGGCGACGGTAACCATGTCCGCCCCCGAGGCGGCGTGGGCGCGAGCCATTTCCGGGAAGCTCCGATACTTGCCCGTTCCCACAATCAAACGGGACTTAAATGCGCGGCCGGCAATAACCAGATCATCTGACATTGGTATCCCCGCTCAGATTTTAGACCTCCGCGAGTCTGTCGACAAATCGGAATAGAAGAAACCGGCAGAGCAGGTTGAGCGACCGGAGCCACGAACCAGACATTGACCCGGCCACGAGGGGTAGTAAGAGATGGGACGTTTCAAATTGCTGCTACGCGTTATAGACTCCTAGGTCGCAGATACTTGTGGATGGCGCGGGGGCGCGTCAATGTATGCACTACACGATGGAGTCGCACAAGTCTGTTCCATGCGTCTAAACTTACAGTAGATGTGCGCCTAACTTGCCGGAATAGCGCAGAATGCCAAGTAAGAAATCATTCGGAGGGTCAATGCGACTGAGAACCACAGTTGTTGTTTTGCTGGCTGCGCTCTTGGCGGCGAGTGCGTTTGCACAGACCAAGGACGTCGATATTCCATTTCAGAAATTCGTTCTGGATAACGGTCTGACGGTCATCGTGCATGAAGACCACAAGGCGCCGATTGTGGCGATCAACGTGTGGTATCACGTCGGCTCGAAAAACGAGAAGCCTGGCAAGACTGGATTCGCGCACCTCTTTGAACACTTGATGTTCGGCGGCAGCGAGCATTCGCCCGACCGCTACATTGATGCCATGGAAAAAATCGGCGCGACGGATTTGAACGGCACCACGAATAACGACCGTACAAATTATTTCGAGAATGTCCCGACTTCGGCGGTGGACCTCACGCTGTGGATGGAGTCCGACCGCATGGGATTCCTGCTGGGCGCGCTGGATCAGAAGACACTGGACCTGCAGCGCGGAGTGGTGCAGAACGAAAAGCGGCAGGGAGAGAACCAGCCTTACGCGGTCTCGCGGCAACTAATTACGCAAAACACGTATCCCGCGGGGCATCCCTATTCCTGGACAGTGATCGGCGACATGGGCGATCTCGGCGCGGCCTCGATGGATGACGTGAAGGAGTGGTTTAAGACCTACTACGGGCCGTCGAACGTGACGATCGTGTTGGCGGGGGACATCGACGCAAAGACCGCGAAAGAGAAAGTCGAAAAGTATTTTGGGAACATTCCCCCGGGACCGCCCGTTGCGCATCAAGAAGTGTGGGTCGCCAAAATGACGAGCACGCACCGGCAAATCGTGCAGGACCGGGTTCCGCAGGCACGCATCTATAAAGTATGGAACATTCCAGAGTATGGAAGCGCGGACGCGGATTATCTCGATATGGTGAGCGACGTTCTGACCCTTGGGAAAACGTCGCGCTTTTACAAGCGGCTGGTGTACGACGATCAAATCGCGACGGACACCGGCGCGTTTGTGGGCTTGAACGAAATTGGCGGTCAATTTCGAGTGCAAGCAACCGCGAAGCCAAAACAGGATCTAGCGCAAGTGGAGAAAGAGTTGGATGAGGAGCTGTCGCGTTTTCTAAAAGAGGGACCGACCGCCGAAGAGCTGGCGCGCGTGAAGGCGCAGCATGAAGCGAGTTTCGTTCGCGGAATCGAGCGCATCGGAGGATTCGGGGGAAAATCAGACCGGTTGGCGCAGAGCCAGGTGTTTCTGGGAAGTCCCGATGCTTACAAGATTTCGCTCAAGAGAGTCCAGGATGCCACGGCCGAGGATCTGAAAGCGGCCGCGAATCGCTGGCTTTCCGATGGAGTGTACGTACTCGAGGTGCACGCGTTCCCGGATTACAAAGCGGCAGCTACGGGAGCAGATCGGTCCAAAGCACCAGTAGTCGGCGCGCCGCCCGAATTGAAGTTTCCCAAGCTCCAGCGCGCAACGCTTTCGAATGGGCTGAAAGTGATTCTCGCTGAGCGCCACGAAGTCCCCCTCATTGAATTCTGGTTGAATGCGGATGCGGGATATGCCGCTGATCAATTTGCTTCACCCGGGACCGCTAGCATGACCATGGCGCTGCTTACTGGAGGAACCAAGACGCGCACGGCTCTGCAAATCAGCGACGAACAGGCGCTCCTCGGGGCGCAACTGACAGCGTACTCGAACCTGGATCTTTCCACGGTCGAGCTATCGACACTCAAGTCGAAGCTCGATCCCTCTCTGGATTTATTTGCCGATGTGATCCTGAACCCCGTTTTTCCCGCGGCGGATTTCAAGCGGCAACAGCAGCAGCAGCTTGCAGCGATCCAGCGCGAGAAAAATACGCCGATCCAGATGGCGCTGCGGGTTTTCCCGGCCCTGATGTACGGCGCGGGTCATGCCTACGGCAACCCGCTGACGGGTTCCGGCACAACAGCAAGTGTCGAGAAATTGACGCGGGAGGATCTCGTCAAATTCCACGAAGTGTGGTTCAAGCCGAACCACGCAACGCTGGTGATCGCGGGCGATACGACGCTTGCCGAAATCACCCCGAAACTCGAGAAACTGTTTGCGGGCTGGAAGCCGGGACCAGTTCCGGAGAAAAACATCAAGAGTGTTCAATTGCCCGCAAAATCCGTCGTGTACCTGATCGATAAGCCGGGCGCATTGCAATCGATCATCTTCGCCGGAAACATTGCACCACCGCGGGCCAATCCCAAGGAAATTGCGATTGAAGCCGCAAACGATGATCTTGGCGGGATGTTTGGCTCAAGATTAAACATGAACCTGCGCGAGGATAAGCACTGGTCCTACGGCGCGACAAGCCTTCTCTGGGGCGCGCGCGCGCAGCGGCCTTTCCTCGCCGTGGCGCCAGTGCAGACCGACAAGACGAAAGAGTCGCTAGCGGAAATGAACAAGGAATTTCGCGGCATTTTGGGAGACCATCCGGTCACACCAGAGGAGCTCTCAAGAATTCAGGCAAACGAAACACTTAGCCTGCCCGGCTCCTTTGAAACACTAAACGCCGTCGGCCAATCGATAAACGACATTGTGCATTTTGGCTTGCCGGAAGACTATTACGAAACGTACGCGGGCAAAGTGCGGGCGCTGAAGACTAGCGACGTAGAGGACGGCGCCAAATCCATAGTGCATCCTGATAATTTGATCTGGGTGGTGGTCGGCGATCGCGCCAAAATTGAAGCAGGAATCAAAGAACTAGGACTCGGAGAGATCCGGCTGCTCGACGCGGATGGCAAGCCGATCTGAGATGCGCTGTTTTTGAGCACCGAGAGAGAACTGCTGACAGCTTACAGCCGACTGCTGACGGTCAAAAGCCAGATTCGTTCAGGCGTCGGGCTAGTGGGCGCTTTTCCCATTCCAGATTTGGGTGCAATTAGAGACTCCGAGGCTCCCGAGCTGCGAGGCTGTAGTGGATTGGATTGGTAAACCATAACCGCCCTTTTCTGCAAGTGTTGCCGATAAAGGACTTAGGTGTGACGCTAAATCGTCTAGATGGAACGGTTGCCGGGATTGCTTGTAAGTGTTGTTTCTAAAGGACTTGCTGACGCCTCGCCTTGCCCCGGAGCCGGGATTTTCTCCGTTTGCCATGGCGGAGCCCCCCAGTTTTTTGTAAGTGTTGCGTTTAAAGGAGTTACTGCACGGGCCGTTCAGACCGGTCCCGTGGATGGGCTTCCCGTGCGTGTTGCGTCAAAAGGGTTTGGGCCTGTAGGTGGCTAAAAGAAAAAACGCCAGCTGGAAGCTGGCGGTACGAAATAAAAGCACAATGTTATCTGAAAAAAACCATACACGGGAAGTAATCGTTTGTCAAGGCCAAAATGGGCGGAGGCCAGAGACGGCTGAGGAGGACATACACGGGGGTACGTTAATCCTGGAGGATGGGGCGGGGTTCGGAGACGTCGGCGTAGAGGCGGTCGATGACATCGCTGAATTGCTGTTCGACAACGCGGCGTCGCAGTTTCAGAGTAAACGTCAGGCTGCCGTTGTGGAACGTGAAATCCTCAGGCAGAAGGGCGAAGCGCTTGATGGTTTCATACTGGGCCAAGTTGGCGGTCAGGCGTTTCACTTCGCTTTCGATCAGCGAGCGCACCCAGGGATTCACAGCCATTTCCTCGTTCGAAGAAGACTTGATTCCCTGCTCCGCGGCTTTCGCCGCTACCGTTGCCGGATTCGGAACGATCAACGCCGAAATAAATTTTCGCTTGTCGCCCACCACCATGGCGTTCAGGATGTACGGGCTTGTTTTCAATGCATTTTCGATGGGCTGTGGCGCGACGAATTTACCCGCAGCCGTCTTAATCAGGTCTTTTTTTCGGTCGGTGATGAACAGGTAGTTGTCTTTATCAAGGTAGCCGATGTCGCCGGTGCTGAACCAACCGTCCGCGGTCAGCACTTCCCTTGTTGACTCCGGGCTTTTGTAATAACCCTGCATGACACATGGGCCTTTGGCGAGAATCTCGCCATCTTCCGCGATGCGCAGCTCGACGTTGGGGACCGGTTTGCCGGCGCTGCCCATCCGGTTGTCAGGGTAGTTGGAAGTGAGAACTGGGGAGGTCTCTGTCAAACCATAACCCTGGTAAATCGGAACGCCCACAGCCCAGAAAAACTCCGCAAACTCCTTCGCAAGAGGGGCCCCGCCCGAAAAAACGAGGCGCAGCTTACCGCCGGTTCCAGTTCGAATCTTGGAATAGACGAACTTGTCGGCGAGCCACCATGCGAACTTCACTCTCAAGCCGGCGCTTTCTTCGCCAGAACGCCACAATGCCGAGCGGCTCGCGACTCTCATCGCCCAATCAAAAATCTTTCGCTGAAGCCCAGTGCGCTGGCTTCCCTGCTCCACAACACGCGCATAAATCTTTTCAAAGACGCGCGGCACCGCGCCAAGCAGCGTAGGGTGGATCTCGAGGAGCGCCTGTGCGACCTGCTCGACCGCTTCGACGTAGGCAATGGTGATTCCGTGGAAAAGATGAACGTAGTCGAGTGTGCGGCCATAAACGTGAGCGAGCGGAAGGAAGGAGATGGCAACATCGTTTTTTGATTCGAATTTTACGTTGGCGCAGGAGTCGGTGACGTTGGAGCAAAAATTCGTGTGCGTCAACATGACGCCCTTGGGCTCGCCCGTTGTGCCCGAGGTGTAGATGATCGACGCAAGCTGGCCCGGCAGGACCTGCGAGGCGCGCATTCGATAGGCGGCCACGTCGGCGCCGCCGGCTGCGGAAATTAGTGTTTCGTATCGCAGGCAATCTGCCGGCAAGTCTGGGCCGACATCGGCGAGGACAACTTGTTGCAGTTCGGGGAGCTGCGCACGAATGGCTTGGAGCTTGTGCATTTGCGGGGCGCCGGCGGCGAACACGAACTTTGCGCCGCAATGCTTGAGGATGTAGGTGATGCGTTCCGGCGACTCGTTGAAATAAATTGGAACGGTGACGCCGCCGGCACCTGTGATCGCAAAGTCGGCTGTGTGCCACTCCGGCCGGTTGGCCGCAAAAAGGCCGACGCGGTCACCAGGCTTTACGCCGAGTTCAACAAACGCCGTGGAAAGCCCCGCGACACGGCGCAAAAGTTCTTCTGATGAAATCGGCTTCCAGCCGTCAGTGCCACGGAACATTTGTGCACGGAGATTCGGCAGTGAGTCGATAGCGTTGAGCAATCGTGAGGGGAGCGTGCCGTAGTTCATCGGATGCCTTGACTTTACCCTAGGCCATTTCGGCGCGCAATCCAACTTCAGTACTGCAATTGGTGAGGGCGCCTCGCCGGTGTGGTGCGCATAGCGGCGCTGCGCTAAGATGAAACGCGGAGTCCATTCATGAGCGCGACGTTATCCGGAACCGTGCCCGACAGCTCTTTGTCCAAAGGTCCGTTTCGGGCTGCGCGAGGAACGCAACTTTCCTGCAAGGGGTGGCAGCAGGAAGCGGCCCTGCGCATGTTGATGAACAATCTCGACCCCGAGGTTGCCGAGAAACCGGAAGATTTGGTCGTCTATGGCGGCACTGGAAAAGCCGCGCGCAACTGGGAATGCTTTCATGCCATTGTCAGGTCGCTGAAAGCGCTCGAATCAGATGAGACGCTCCTGGTGCAATCGGGCAAGCCGGTCGCCATTTTCCGCACGCATGATCATGCGCCGCGCGTTCTTCTTTGCAATTCCAACCTGACTGGCCACTGGAACAATTGGGAAAAATTCCACGAACTCGACCGCGCCGGTCTGATGATGTACGGGCAGATGACCGCGGGCAGCTGGATTTACATCGGCACACAGGGAATTTTGCAGGGCACGTACGAAACATTTGCGGCGGCGGCCCGAAAACATTTTGGCGGGGACCTGGCTGGCAAGCTAGTTGTAACGGGGGGCATGGGCGGAATGGGCGGTGCGCAACCGCTTGCCGCAACCATGAACGGCGCGGCGTTTCTCGGGATTGATGTCGACCCGGAACGCATCAAGCGGCGCGTGAAGGGCGGCTATTGCGACGTCATGGTGACGAGCCTCGACGAGGCTCTGCGCATTCTGAAAAATGCCGTTCGCAAACGCGAAGCGACATCTGTCGGATTGGTGGGCAACTGCGCCGACTTGATTCCGGAACTCGCAAAGCGCGGCGTTGTGCCCGATCTCTTGACCGACCAGACCAGTGCGCACGATCCCATCGGCGGCTATGTACCGAACGGCATGTCACTCGAAGCCGCGCTGGAGCTGCGTAAAAAGGATCCGCAGGAATACCGAAAGCACGCGCTTGCCTCGATGGCGCAGCACGTCCAGGGCATGCTCGATTTGCAGATGCTCGGCGCGGTCACCTTTGATTACGGCAACAATATTCGGACCTTCGCGTTCGAGCACGGCGTGAAAAACGCTTACGACTTTCCGGGATTTGTGCCGGCGTATATCCGTCCTCTTTTTTGTGAAGGCAAAGGACCATTCCGCTGGGCGGCGCTATCTGGCGAGGCTTCCGACATTGCGCGGATGGACCAACTCGTCCTCGAAATGTTTCCGCACGACGAGCACCTGACGCGCTGGATCAAACTGGCCCAGAAGCGCGTTAAATTTCAAGGGCTGCCGTCGCGAATTTGCTGGCTGGGTTACGGTGAACGCGACAAATTTGGGCTTGCGCTGAATGAACTTGTCGCGCGTGGGGAAGTGAAAGCTCCCGTGGTAATGGGGCGCGATCATCTGGATTGCGGCTCGGTCTCCTCGCCCTATCGCGAGACGGAATCGATGCTCGACGGTTCCGACGCTGTCGCGGATTGGCCTCTGCTCAACGCGCTGGTGAACACCGCTAGCGGCGCTTCGTGGGTTTCGATTCACAATGGTGGTGGCGTGGGGATCGGCTATTCGCAGCACGCCGGCCAAGTCACAGTGGCCGATGGCACAAAAGAAATGGCTGCGCGCATCGAGCGCGTGTTGACGAATGATCCCGGAATGGGCATTGCGCGCCACGTGGACGCCGGTTACTCGGAAGCGATCGAGTTCGCAAAAAAAGCCGGAGTTAAAATTCCTCTGCTCTAGCGTATCTCTCTTCCTCCGTCTCGCATCTTAGAAGGTGCAGTTCCTCAGGAGGAACCCATGTACGTCATTTTAGGAGCCACAGGAAACACAGGAAGCATCGCCACGGATACTCTGCTGGCGAATAAACAACCGGTACGTGCCGTGGGGCGCAGCAAGGAGCATCTCGCAAGATTCACTGCTCGCGGTGCGGAGACATTTGTGGCGGACGTCACAGACTCTGCCGCACTGACCAAAGCTTTCAAAGGAGCGCAGGGAGTTTACGTGCTGATCCCATCGATTATGACCAGCCCCGACTTCCGCGCCTATCAAGATCGAGTTACAAACTCGATCGCGAAAGCTTTGGAAGCTGCAAAAGTCACTCACGTGGTGACCCTGAGCAGCATTGGCGCTGATAAACCGGAAAAAACCGGACCGGTTGTCGGCCTTCACTTCATGGAAAATAAACTTGCTCAAATTCCTAAATTGAATGCTCTTCACTTGCGCGCAGGATATTTCATGGAAAACACGCTACCGCAAGCCGGAATTATCAAAAAGGCAGGAAAGATGGCTGGGCCCCTCCGCCCTGATTTGCCAATTGCCGTGATTGCGACTCACGATATCGGTATCGCGGCTGCCGAAGCGCTGCTCAAACTCGATTTCATAGGCCAGCAGACGCGCGAACTGCACGGCCAGCGAGACCTCACCTATTTGGAGATGGCCAAAATCGTCGGAGCGGCCATTGGAAAAGCCGACCTCTCGTACATTCAGTTGCCCTCTGATCAGGTGATTCAGGCGATGAGCGAAATGGGCATGTCCAACAATTTGGCCACCCTGCTCTGCGAAATGACTGAAGCCATGGATAATGGCCACATGCGCGCGCTTGAGCCCCGTTTGCCAAAAAACACGACACCAACTTCCTACGAGGAATTTGTGCGAAAGGTGTTTGTTCCCGCGTACAAAGGACTAGCCGCGAAAGCCTGAGGCGGCGGAACAGAAATTCGCGTCTTTCTGGAATCTGGACTTTGGCTCACCCCGAAGGCTGAGGTTCGCGAGAAAGAGGGGGACGTCTGTTCCTGTTCGCGTTGTGCACGATCGTCCTCTATCCGGCATAATAGCCGGGCCTTGTCTAAATCCCTGCTCATAACGGGCGCAACGCAACTCTTGACCCTACGCGGCCACGGCCCTCGCCGCGGTTCCGCGCTCTCAAATCTTGACATCATCAAGGATGGGGCGCTCTTGGCGTGCGACGGCAAGATCACGGCGCTCGGGACGCGCGCGAAAATGGAAGCTCTCCCAGAAGTTTCCGCTGCTGAGGAACTCGACTTGGACGGCCGCGTGGTGCTGCCGGGTTTTGTAGATTCCCACACCCACCTGATTCACGCCGCCAGCCGCGCGGAAGAATATGAGCTGAAAATCGCGGGCGCCAGCTACGAAGAGATAGCCCACAAGGGTGGCGGGATTTTGAACTCCGTCAAGAAGCTGCGGGCGGCGACTACGGAAACTTTGAAACAGCGTGCCCGCCGGGCGCTCGCGCAATTCGCGGCGTGTGGCACGACCACAATCGAAGCAAAGAGCGGCTACGGGCTGGACGTGGAAAACGAAATGAAGATCCTATGGTTGCACAAGGAGCTGGCCGCGGAGCAGCCTTTAGACATCGTCTCGACGTTCCTCGGCGCTCACGTCGTCCCTGCGGAGTATCGCGGAACGTCTGCGGGGGTGAAAAGGTACATTGCGCTGCTCACAGAAAAGCTGATTCCAGAAATTGCGAAAGAAAGACTCGCGGAATTCTGCGATGTGTTCTGCGATCGCGGGGCGTTTACTAGCGAGCAAGCAAAGCATATCCTGGAAGCAGGCAAGCGGTACGGCCTGGTACCCAAGTTGCATGCGGAACAGCTTTCCCGCACGGGAGCGGCCCAGTTGGCGGTGAAACTGGGCGCGGCCAGCTGCGATCATCTCGAACAGGTAAATTCGAGCGACATCACGGCGTTGGCAAAGTCGCAGACCGTCGCAACGCTACTGCCCGGCTGCGATTTCCATCTTGGCTTGAAGCATTACGCGCCCGCGCGCAAGTTAATCGATGCTGGCGCCATCGTTGCCCTGGCCACGGACTACAATCCTGGCACCAGCCCGACGGTGAGCATGCCCATGATCTTATCTCTGGCGTGTACTCAGCTCCGCATGACTCCCGCTGAGGCCATCACCGCGGCGACAGTGAATGCGGCGTATGCACTCCGGCGCGACAAACAGATCGGCTCGCTTGGGGTTGGCAAATTAGCGGACCTCGCCATCTTCGAAGTGGCCGACTACCGGGAAATTCCCTATTATTTTGGAGTGAACTCCTGCTGGATGACCATCAAGCGGGGAGTCGTTGTCCATGCCGCCAACAAGACCACAATCTAACCCGCAAAAGAAACCGGCCAAAAAGATAAGAATCGTGCAAGTGAAGAAGACACAGCAGAAGTCACTGCTGTCGGAACACTTTTACCCTGTTTTGGGAATACTCTTTGCCGTTTCTACTTTCCTTCTCGTAGCGTTCGGCCTCCGCCTTTACGAATCGGCAATCGTGGCGCTGTGGATTGTGGGAATTATATTTTGTATCAGGCAAGTAGTGAGGTTCATGAAGGGCGAGGCGATACCCAAGAAAGAAGAGAAAAAGGACACCCTGGCTCAGCCAGTGAAAGAGTACACTCCACCCGCGTTGCCTAGGGTGAGCAAGGATTTCCGTGCGATGCCACCAGCCGGCGACAAGCGATATCCCCCGCCGAGTCCCTTCATAAAGCCGCCAAAATAATCTGCTCGGGGCCCCGACCCTGCTAGAGCAACTCCCGCGGCGCTCAGGTGGCTCTGGAGGCACAAAATCTCCTATCATGGTCTGGTGAGACGCGAGGGCCACGTTTGCGATGAAAAGACTGATTGAATGCGTGCCGAATTTTTCCGAGGGACGGGATCCCGCGAAAGTAGACGCCATCGTTTCAGCGATGAGCACCGTCCCCGGGGTCTACGTCCTCGATCGCGAGATGGACGCCGATCACAATCGCTGCGTGATTACTTTGGCCGGCGAACCGGATTCAGTCGCGGAAGCAGCTCTGCGCGGCGTCGGCAAAGCCATGGAGCTAATTGATCTGACGAAACACACTGGCGCGCACCCCCGCGTCGGCGCAACGGACGTCGTTCCATTTATTCCAATCGAGGGAGTCACCATCGAAGATTGCGTAGCACTTGCGCGGCGCACCGGCCACGAAATTTGGGCGCGCTACAGAATTCCCGTGTTTTTTTATGAAGCGGCCGCGCTGCGTCCCGACCGCGTCAATCTTGAAAATGTGCGCCGCGGTCAGTTTGAAGGATTACGCGAGGAGATGAAGCGCAATCACGACCGCCAGCCGGACGTTGGCGAACCGAAGGTACACCCGACGGCTGGGGTGACTGTGGTTGGCGCGCGCAAGTTTCTGATCGCCTACAACGTCAACCTCAATACCTCCGATGTCGGCATTGCCAACAAAATTGCAAAAGCCATTCGTTTTTCTTCCGGCGGACTGCGCTACGTCAAATCCATGGGCGTGGAGCTGAAGGCGCGCAACTTGGCGCAAGTCTCCATCAACCTCACCGACTTTGAACAAACTCCCATGCACCGCGTCTACGAAATGGTCAAGCGCGAGGCGGAACGCCATGGCGCGATGCCCGTGGGGAGCGAAATTGTCGGCCTGATCCCCAAAAAGGCGATCGAAATGGCCGCGGACTTTTTTTTGCAACTGGAGAACTTCTCGCCGGCGCAGGTGTTTGAAAACAAGCTGGCCGCAGCGCTCAGCGGGGCGCCGCTCGAAGCGGCCAAGGACGGCAAACTCGCCAGATTGGCGCGCCCTTTCCTAGATGCGGTGGCGACGCCGACGGCGACCCCAGGTGGCGGCAGTGTATCCGCTCTTGCCGGCGCTTTGGCGGCTTCACTTGGCCAGATGGTTGCCGGACTCTCTCGCAAAAAGAAATCTCAGGCTGCCTATGTCGACAGGCTGTCAGCGGAACTAGACTCCATGCGGCGGGCCTCCGAAGAACTGACGGAGGCCATCGACCGCGACGCTACTTCCTACGAAGCAGTCATGGCTGCGTTCAAGTTGCCAAAGGGCAATCCCGAAGAGACACGGCAACGGGAAGCGGCCATTCAAGCCGCCACCAGGATAGCCGCGGAGGTCCCGCTTCAGGTGGCGGAGCACAACGTTGCACTTTTCGAACGTCTGGGACAACTGGATGCTATCGCCGCGGCATCCATGAGGTCAGACTTGGAAGTAGCACGGTGGATGGCCATGGCGGGTGCGCGCGGGGCCTTGGCCAACGTCGAGATCAACCTCGATGGAATCAGCGACAGCGCCTATGTGGCGCAGATGCGCGCGATAATTGCGTCCCTCCGCGAGCGACTGGGGAATGCACCGCGCACCACGACCGCGTAGAATAGATCTTCCCCCAGCCATTGAAAGGAGTAACACATGAAACTGACCACGATTTCAAGCGCGCCCCCCTTTGGGTCTGCGATTCACAAACTCGTGGCAATCGGCCTTTTGCTTGTTGCGGCGCTTTCGCTGCCCAAGCCGGCACAGGCCGGCACGCTTGGCGCGGACGTCATCGGCATGTTCCCCAAGAATGTTGGCGAATTTGGTTACGCTGACCTGAAGAAGGCCCGCACATTGAAGTGGTTTTCGCAATTGCAAGAGCAGGTCCTTCCAGACCGTTTCCGGCAGTTCGAGAAATTCCTTGCTTCCACCGGAAACGATCCGAACAGCCAGGTCGATGCAATCGCCTGGGCTCTGGTAGCCGAGGGGATGACCGCAAAGACGGAAGGCACGGGCTCAGACGCGGTTCCCAGCGGTGAACAGATGGTAGGCGTCGCGATAGGCAACTTCAATCAAGACTCGACCGCTGCCTACTTCAAAAAGCAAAAGCTCCCCACGGCCACTTTCCATGGCTTTACCCTTTACGCCTTCGGCACGGGAAGCGGCGCCACGGACCTCTTTTTCGTTTTCATTGATGCAAGCACCGCCGCATACGGCCACAAGGACATCCTGGAAAAGATGATCGGCGTCCGTTTCGGCGATGAGGATGGACTTTTGCGCAACGACAAGTTCTTCTCCCTCATCAATGAAGCCAATACGGGCAGCGCCGTTTGGCTGGTCACCAATCCCGCCTACACTCGCCTCGCCATTCAGCAACTTGCTCCGGAGATCCAGCAGTTCCCGGAAGCGGCCAAGCTTGTAATGCGCATGCAAAACAGCATCATCAATGTCGAAGCCAGCGGCGACCTGGACGCAAAAATTCAAGCCATCTGCGGTTCAACCGATGACGCCAACACGCTTGGACAACTGCTTCAGGCCGGCTTCCTCTACAAACGCTATCAAGCACAAAAAGAGAATCCAGATCTTGCCCAACTGCTCGATCAAGTGCGCATCACGCCGGGAGGCGACCGAGTAACTTTGCGGATGTCCCTCAGCGATGATCAGATGACCGCGCTCATCAAGCACAATACTTTCGCTATCAAAATGTGAACCTCGCAGCCGCTTTTCGTCGGCAAAATGCAAAAAGCCGGACACGGCATCGTGCCCGGCTCTTTTGTTTTTAAAGATGCGCTACGCGATGTGCGGGGCGCGGCCCAAATACTTCGTTAAGCGCGTGACCGATAATCCGCCGCGCGTTTCATATTGGACGCGGTCGACTCCACCTAACCCGCCCGAGGCTCCGAGCTGACCCGCAAAACCGGCAATCCGATCAAGTCCCACCGCCGGCTCCGCGCCGCCTTCATGAGCCATGGCGACTTCGATGCGGTCCGGATAAAGCGAAAGTGTCACTGTCAGGTGCGCGCGCTCGCCCGTCAGATGCCCAAACGCCTCCTGGCAAGCTGCGACAACGGACTTTTGCAATTCTGCCACTTCGCCGTTCAACAGGCCAGCGGACTCTGCGAAGTAGCGTGCCGCGCCCCCAGCTGCGGCCGCCAGCCGCGGGTCGGGGTCGATCTGCAGCTGAATGCTCTTGGATTCAGCGTTCACTGTGGCTGCTCGCGAGGCCTACATCGCAAGCTTCCCGGCAATCCGGGCAATAGTATAGTCCGTCTGCGCAGAGCTTCACGTTAATCTGCCCTTTGCAAATCGTGCAATACTTTTCACAATTGCAATAAACTTCCGTCTTGTCACATTGAACGCAAACGACAGGACCCTGCATGGAAGCCTCCAAGAAAACTGTACCTGACGCGGGCGGAAACCAGCAAGCTGGACATTGGGGCATGCTGCGTTTCTTCTATTATGAGGATCCCCATCTCTGCTGTTCGTCGCACTAATCCGTCTTGCTATTCCGCCGCGCGCTTGGTCTCACGCTGCCGCTCGGCCCTTCTTTGACGCGTTTCGAGGCGCGTGTTAACATCGATTTCTTCCTGAGCATACGGAATGGAATCCGTCACGACTCCTCCCATCGCCGAACTTCGCAAGACGTCGCTAAACGCGGTGCACCGCCGCTTGGGCGCAAGAATGGTCAACTTCGGCGGCTGGGATATGCCCGTCGAGTACCCGGCGAGCGGCGGCCTGGTTGCGGAACATAAAGCAGTGCGCACCGGCGTCGGGCTTTTCGATGTAAGCCACATGGGCGACATCCGGGTTCGCAGAGGCCGCACGCCGGGGAGCGCTCTAGCGGCTGTGCAACATCTCAGCATGAATGATGCTTCGAAGCTGGCGATCGGTCAGGCCCATTATTCGGCGATGCTCTACCCCAAGGGAACGTTTGTCGACGACGTGATTATTCATCGACTCGGCGAAGATGACTATCTGCTGGTGATAAACGCAGGTACGCGCGAGAAAGACATCAGCTGGGTTCGCGATAACACGAAGGGTTTTGACTGCGTGGTCGAAGACCTCAGCGACGCGTACACGCAACTTGCGATACAAGGCCCGCGCGCGCAAGAGTTGTTGCAAAAACTCACTGACACCAATCTCAGTGTCATCAAGAACTACTGGTTCACGCACGATACGGTCTGTGGCCTGAAGAATACGCTCATTGCGCGCACGGGCTATACCGGCGAAGACGGCTTCGAAATATACGTTCCGTCCGATGTCACGATAAGCGAATCTGTGTGGACAAATGTCATGGAAGCCGGGCGCGAGTTTGGCATCATTCCCTGCGGCCTCGGTGCACGGAATACCTTGCGTCTCGAAGCAAAAATGGCGCTCTACGGCCACGAAATCAGCGACAAAATCAACGTTTGGGAAGCGGGCTTGGATCGCTACTGCAAAATGGAAAAAGGCGATTTCATTGGACGCGCGGCCTTGGAACAAGCGAAAGCGGCAGGTCTCACGCGAGCCCTTGTGGGGCTCGAGATGGTTGACCGCGGCATCGCTCGCGACGAATATTGCTGCTGCAACGAAAATGGCGACGTGATCGGGGTGGTGACTAGCGGCTCGCCCTCGCCCACGCTTTGCAAAAACATCGCGCTCGCTTACGTTCCGCCCGCGATGACGGCTCTTGGCACGCAAGTCTACGTGCAGATTCGCGCGCAGAAGTGCAAAGCCCAGGTGGTCGCAACACCGTTCTACAAGCGGCCGAAGAAAACTGTGGTACCGCAAGCCGCAGCGAATGTCTGAAGCAAGCGTGATTATGGCGGCCCCGGCCTGATGGGGCAACGAGGAGTGGTCCAATGGCGTATCCGGCGAATTATCGCTACACAAAAGAGCATGAATGGGTAGACCTAAAAGGTGATGTAGCCGCGATCGGAATCACCGATTACGCGCAGCACGAACTGGGAGACGTGGTCTTTGTCGAGCTGCCAAAAGCTGGTTCGAAGATCGAAGCTGGCAAAACCTTCGGCACCGTCGAATCGGTGAAAGCCGTGAGCGATATCTACGCTCCCGCCTCGGGAGAAGTCATCGAGGCCAACGGCGATTTGCAAAACACTCCTGAAAAAATTAATACCGATCCGCATGGCGTTGGATGGCTGATCAAGGTACGCCTCGCTAACCCTGCGGAGATCAGCGGTCTTATGGACACGGCCGCCTACGAAGCCTACATTGCCTCGCAAAGCAAGGAAGCCTCGGCCTGATGCGCTACCTCCCGAAAAGTCCCGCCGAGCGGCAAGAGATGCTCGCCGCCATCGGCGCAAAGTCCATCGATGATTTGTTTTCGAGCGTTCCGGATCGATACCGTCTTCGCAAATCTCTGAATTTGCCAGGACCGCTCTCCGAGACCGAAATCATCGACTTCTTCAAAGCGCGCGCTGCGGAAAATTCCGGCGGCTACACCAGTTTTCTCGGCGCCGGAGTTTACAACCATCTTCGTTCCGTAGTCACCGATGCGATGATTCAACGCGGAGAATTCCTCACCTCCTACACTCCTTACCAGGCCGAAATCACTCAAGGCACTCTCCAGGCTATCTTCGAGTTTCAGACTCTGATGTGCCAGCTCACCGGGCAGGAAGTCGCAAACGCTTCGATGTATGACGGGTCCACCGCTACGACCGAGGCGGTCTTGATGGCCGAGCGGCTCACGGGTCGCCGCCGAATTCTTGTCGCTCGCTCCGTGCATCCGGAATACCGCGACGTGTTGAAGACGTACGCCAAGAATTCTGGTTTGCACGTGGAAGAGATCGGCCATGCCACGAACGGCACGCTCGATCAAAGAGCGCTGCATACCGCGCTGAAGGACGATGTGGCGGCGTTGGTCGTGCAATCCCCGAATTTCTTTGGCGTGATCGAGTCGCTTGCCCCGCTGGCGGACACCGCGCACTCTTCTGGCGCGCTGTTGGTAGCCGCAATCACAGAGGGTGTCTCGCTTGGCCTAGTAAGGCCTCCGACGGAAGCGGACATCGTCGCCATGGAAGCGCAAAGCTTCGGGCTGGCTCCGAGCTATGGCGGGCCATTCGCCGGTGTCATTGCGTCGCGCGATAAGTTTGTGCGTCAAATGCCCGGGCGCCTCGCCGGCCAAACCACCGATTCGGAAGGCCGCCGCGGATTCGTCCTGACGCTCGCCACCCGCGAGCAACACATCCGCCGCGAGAAAGCGACTTCAAATATTTGCACGAACCAGGCGCTCTGTGCGCTGGCCGCCACGGTGCACCTCACCCTCCTCGGCAAAGAAGGTTTACGCGAAATGGCTCACCAAAATCTATCGAAAGCGCAATTCGCTCTTGCCGAGCTTGAGAAAATTCCCGGAGTCCGCCGGCCTTTCGATGCGCCGTTCTTCAATGAGTTCACAATCGAGCTCCCCCGCTCCGTCAAACTTGTGAATGCATATCTCTTGCGCGAGAAAATCATCGGCCCTTTTGTTTTGGGCACCGCCTATCCCGAACTGACGAAGCACGCGCTGGTCTGCGTGACGGAAACGACTCCACGCGCAGAAATTGAACGCTTTGCGGCCGCATTGCGCCGCGCCCTGGAGCAACCTGTCTAAAAGTATCTTGGCCGGGGCACGGCATGCCGTGCCCGTGTGCCACGACCCGACACCATGACCGACAAAATCACAAAAGCCGCGCGCCACACCAACCAGAACGAAGGCCTGATCTTCGAAAAATCGTCCCCAGGCAAGCGCGCATTCGAACTGCCTCCACTCGACGTGGCAGACGCAGATCCTGCCAAAGCCCTGGGCTCGAGCTACCGCCGCGACGGCGTCGAAGGATTCCCCGAAGTCAGCGAGATCGAGGTGATTCGGCACTTCACCCGTCTCTCCACGTGGAACTACGCAATCGACCTGGGCATGTATCCGCTAGGTTCCTGCACCATGAAGTACAATCCGCGCGTAAATGAGTTCGTCGCTCGCCTCGACGGCATCGCCACCGAACATCCTTACCAGCCGCAGGAACTCTCGCAAGGATGCCTCAAGATTTTGCGCCTGCTCGAACAATGCCTCCTCGAAATCACCGGCATGGACTCCATCACCCTGCAACCAGCCGCCGGCGCACAGGGTGAAATGACAGGCCTTCTCCTCATCCGCGCCTACCACGAGAAAAACGGCAACCCGCGCAAGAAAGTTTTGATTCCGGACTCCGCGCACGGCACGAATCCTGCAACGGCGGTTATCGCGGGTTACGAAGTCGAAAATATCAAGTCCGAATCGCATGGACAAATCGACGTCGATAAATTGCGTGACCTGGTTACCCCGGATGTCGCCGCGCTGATGATCACCAATCCTTCCACGCTCGGCATTTTCGAAGAACGCATCCCTGAAATTGCGGAAATCCTCCACTCCAAAGGCGCGCTGCTGTACATGGACGGGGCAAATATGAACGCCCTGACGGGCATCACGCGTCCCGGCGATCTCGGCGTCGATGTCATGCACCTTAACCTGCACAAAACTTTCTCGACGCCCCACGGTGGCGGCGGTCCCGGGGCCGGCCCGGTGGCGATGAAAAAAATCCTTGAGCCCTTCCGCCCGGTGCCGATTCTCGTCGAAAAAGAAGCTGGCCGCCTGGCGCTCGAACAAATTCGGCCGGACTCCATCGGCAGAGTCAAAGCCTTCAATGGAAATTTCGGCGTGCTCGTCCGCGCACTTGCTTACATCCTCGCGTACGGCCCGGGCGTCCGTCAGGCCACTGAAGACGCCGTGCTCAACGCAAACTACATTCGCAAGCACCTCGAAGGAGTTTTCGATCTCCCCTATTCCCTTCCCTCGATGCACGAGGTCGTTTTCAGCGACGCGCTTCAGAAGAAAAACGGCGTGAACACCATGGACATTGCCAAGCGCCTTATCGATTATGGCTTTCACCCGTACACGACCGCGTTTCCGCTCATCGTTCCCGGCGCGTTGATGATCGAACCTACAGAGTCGGAATCCCGGGAAGAATGCGACCTCTTCATCGATGCAATGCGCTCGATTGCGAGGGAAGCCGCCACGAATCCCGAGTTAGTGAAGACCGCTCCCCACAGCACTCGCGTCCGCCGTCTTGATGAGGTCGGTGCCGCCCGCAAACCTGTCCTGCGCTGGAAGTCTCCGGTGTCCCGCACAGAAGCCGCCGACTAACCGGAAAACCGCCTCTCCGTGCGCTCAGAAAAGTTTTTCACTATATTTTTGTTTCAAGCACACCGGAACTCTGAGTGCCACACGGCTCGCCACTCTCCTGCTAGAATTTCTTAATCGTACTTCGACTATCAGCCCGTGCTCGAATGACTTCTGCTCTAAATCAGTGGCTTCCAAAATCCGTTCTCTTATTGCGCGATTACGACCGCCATAAATTCCTGTCCGATCTGATCGCAGGCATCACCGTGGGCCTTGTCGCGCTACCCCTGGCTATGGCCTTTGCTATCGCTTCCGGCGTATCGCCGCAAGCTGGAATCTATTGCGCCATCCTGACCGGCTTCATCGTCTCCGCCTTCGGCGGCTCAAAGACGCAAATCAGCGGCCCCACCGGCGCCTTCGTCGTCGTCATCGCGGGAATCATCGCCAAGCACGGCATCGACGGCCTCTTCGAGTGCACCATGATGGCTGGGGTCCTGCTTGTCCTCCTCGGCGTTACGGGCATGGGCACGGCGGTTAAATATTTTCCTCGCCCCGTCATCATTGGTTTCACCAACGGCATCGCCATCCTGATTGCGAGCACTCAGATTCGCGACTTCTTCGGACTGCGGATGGATCACGTCCCGGGCGACTTTTTCCATCGCATGCAGGCATTCGGCGAAGCCTGGAACACCATTTCCATGCCCGCAACAGCACTTGCCATTTTTTCGGTCGCCACAATGATTTACTGCCTCAAGTTTGCCAAGCGCATCCCGGGCGCCATTGTCGTTACTTTCGCCGCAACCATCGCCGTCACTCTCCTGCGAATGCCGGTCGAGACGATCGGTACGCGCTTCCACGGCATCCCGAGTGGGCTTCCCACATTTGCTATCCCGCATTTTAGTTATGACACCGCGCGCCAGTTGCTCTCTCCCGCCTTCACCGTCGCCATGCTCGGCGCTATCGAATCTCTGATGTCCGCGGTCGTCTCTGACCGAATGAGCAACGACAAACACAATCCCAACGTCGAGTTGATGGCCCAAGGCCTGGCAAACATCGTTTCGCCTCTATTTGGGGGTTTGCCCGCCACGGGCGCGATTGCTCGGACCGCTACAAATGTGCGCGCCGGCGCGAAAACTCCCGTCGCCGGAATGATCCACTCCCTCACTCTTCTTGCCATCGTCCTCTTTGCCGCGCCGCTGGTGAGTAATGTGCCCCTCGCCGCTCTCGCAGCTATTCTGATGATCGTGGCTTACAACATGGGCGAGTGGCAAGAAATCCCAGAGATCTTGAAGCTTTCCGCCGCCGATATCGCCGTATGGCTGATCACAGTAACTCTGACCGTCGTCGCTGACCTCACCTTCGCCGTCGAAGTCGGCATGGTCCTCGCCGCCTTGATGTTCATCCGCAAGGTTTCACGCACGACCACCGTCGCGCGCGTAACGAAAGACTACGTTGAGGACAGCCGCGTGCACATCTTGCAAGGCAAGGACATCCCTCCCTACGCGACGGTTTACCGAATCCATGGCCCGTTTCTTTTTGGAGCAACGGACAAATTCGCGGACATCTTCGCCGAATTGGACTCGCTCCCACCGATTGTCATCTTGCGGCTGCGTAACATGACTGCTATCGATGCCACGGGCCTCGGCGCCATCCGCGATCTCGCCGACACACTCCACGCCTCCGGCCGCTCTTTGTTGCTCTGCGGCGCTCGCGAACAACCCGCCAAACTCATGCATCAAGCCGAATTTGAGCGCCACGTTGGCACGGAGAATATTTGCCCAAGCATTGCGGACGCCCTCCAGCGCGCCGCGAGTCTCCACAGCGCACAGCACACCACCGCTATCGAGGAGATTGCCGAAAAGGTGGTCTAGCGGCGCGGGAATGGTCTAGGATTCGTTCCAAGCAAATTCCGAAACTCTCGCTGCAAAAAAAAAACGAGCGCCTCGAAGAGACGCCCGCTTTTGTTTTACGGTATTCGTGGAAGTCTTCGAGAATTGACAAGAGCTATCTGTCTACGTCCTCGGAGCTTAGACCTGGCAAAACAGGGGTGCCTTCCTTGCGGACGGCGTCCAGTTTGCTGGGATCAAGTCCCAGGATTTGCAGGATCGTGGGAGCCACCTGTGCGGTTTCCACAAAACTGTGAACGGTGCGGGCCTTGATGTCGGGGTTAGAGACCAGCAGCATTACATTGGTGTCATCCCAAGCGAAGCCGCCATGTTCGGATTGCTTCTTTAAGTTCCCCGTGTAGACCACGCCGTGGTTTGGAATTACGACAATGTCCGGCGTACGCGGATCGCCACCAGCCCTCAGAAAGCAGCAAGGGCCGGGATTGTCGGGTAAACCGGGAGGGTTAAAAATGGTGTTGACCGACGCCCCATAGAGGACTTCTCCAATTCCGGCGGCGGCGGCGTTGTTTTCGAGCATGCCCACGGCTTTGGCGGTGTCGCTGGAATTGGTGAGCCAGATCTGGGAAATGTCGTCCTCGGCCAGCCCGAGCCCGTTGTTGGGGTCACTGTAAACCGGCGGGAGAAGCGCCCCTATGATCCCGGATGGCGGCGTACCGTTGTTGCCTGAATTCCCCGGAATAGGGAAGAAGCGGTTCGGGTCGATCGGCGACTGCCCGTGTTTGGATGTGATGATGATGGTGGTTGAATCGAGGAGGTTATTAGCTTTGAGTGCTCTAACCATTTGTCCGATCGCCGCATCCACAAATTCGATCTCGCCCAGCATTAAGGGTCTGGGGGTACCTTGGGCGTCCTCATAGCCGCCTGAGTTTGCGTCGGTTCTGATGGCGGATTTGGGCGCAATCAGCTTCTGTCCAACGCTGACCGCCTGGAAGTTCATACCGAAGATCACAGGGACCGGTTTGCTATGTGGCGTGCCACCGAGGTGCGGCTCACCGTTGATCCAGTTGACCACTGCGTTGACTTTCAACTGGTCATAGCACTTGATGGCATCGAAACCGACGGTCCAGTCATCGTCCGTAATCGGGAATTTCACACCAGAACTTGAAGTAGAAGGCGTACCGCAGTCAAAACTGGCTCCGCCCTCAGGCGCCGCTGTCTTAATCCCCGGCAGCAGAATCTCGAGGGAATTAACTTCCGGAGAATAGTAGTCGTCCACGTTGCTGGGCTTATCGGTTCCCGTGGGGCCGGACACTACCGCGTATACTGCGTGCTTGTCGGACCAAGCCGTGAAGCCGCCTGCGGCGTGAATTACGCCGTAAATCGTGTTGGTGCGTACGAAGTTCCAGGGATAAACCGGGTTGCAGCCATTGAACGGATCGCGCTCCAACCTGTCAGGGTTGATGGACAATACGCCACCATCGAACTTCGAGTACGGACCGCCCCCATTGAGCAGGGTCTCGTCGAATTCGACGCCTTCTTCATATTCGGTCTGCGTTCCATTGTTCTGTCCCGTGATGCAGTCTCCGCCGGGGAGCCCGTTACCGGTCGCGATTTTTGGAGGGGCGAGAACGCGATCGTAGGCGACGTCATAAAACGCGCCGACGGTTCTGGGGCTGCCACCAGTCACCAGAGCCATGAGGCCAGGGAAGGAGTCGGAGGGCCTAGAAGTTGTAGTACGGGTGTAATTCACGCCCGTTTTGCCGAGAGCGGCGAGGGTTGGGCATGTGTTGGAAGCCGCACAATTTTCGTAATCGACCGCATGCATCCCATCAATACTGATCAGAAGCACATGGTGGCGACCAAGGTGTTCATCGGCACGGCCCCTCTCTTGCGCGCCGGCGATCGGAGCAAGAGAGATGGCAGAAGCAAGAAGAAACGAGCATGACTTAGCTAGCAAGTTCGAAGACATTAGAAATCCTCCGCGAACTGTGATATAGACGATTTGTTGCGGTTGTGTGAGTCCGGCGTTAATTCTTTACGAACCGAAAAAGCTTCTTAGACAAAGAGCTGGAGCTATGAGCGCAGGCAAAGCATGAGATTTCAAAGCCAAGCCGCGCCGAATCGCAGAATTCCTGGACTGCTGGTCAATCGCTCAAATTGCTGTGGATAAAATCGGAACATTTGTTTCTGACAGGCAATGTCGTAGAGGAAGGTCCTATCTGGGGAAGCAACTTCGTATTAAAAATTAAATCATATTCGACAACGGCCCGAGTATTGGCCCCCGCTGATATTCCCAAGTAGGGCTTGTTTATTTCGCCAGTCGCACGCTATCAAGAATCGCGCTAAATATCTTGTCGTACTTCTCATAATCCTTCTGCGGCGCCACGCAAACAAAAGAGACCAATTCCCCTGGCCGAATTACGGTGATCAGCCAATCCGTCTCTTCCCCGCCCGCTGGAGATTCATTGCTCAAATAGGTCGAAAGCCCTGGCTGCCCATTCAACCTCACGCGTCCTGGCTGCCGCGTGATCTTCATTTTCGGATTGTCCTTCTGCAGCGTTTTGATCAGTTTCTGCGTCTCCTTCTCAAGGACCTTCGCATCGTCGGCATCTCCCTGCGTCTTGGTCACATCGACGATCACCCCATACGCCAGGGCTCCCCGCCCGTCGCTCCCTTCCATCACTCCGCCATCCGGCGCGAAAGAAACGCTATTTTTCTCCCCGTACTTTTTCCAGTTGTCTGGATACTTCATCGCATACGCGCCGGCCTGATACTCCGCGTAATTCGCTGAGGGTGCAGGGGGCGGCCCCATCGGGAGCCGTGCATGCCCGCCGTCCGCGGGCGGCACTTTTCTTATGACTGGCAGCGCCATCACTTCCCGCTTGATGGCTTCGAACTCCAACGAATCTTTCTTCATCTTCGGCGGCAGCCCGCCCAGCTTACCGATCTCTTCTTGTACACGCTCCGCTCGATATTCCGGATTTGGGTGGTCAGAGAAAAACTCCGGAGGGTTCTTCCCTTTACTTTCCGCCTCAATCTTTTCGAAGAACTGTGCCAGCGCACGAGGATCGTACCCCGCGTCGTAAAGTACCTGCGTGCCCATCACATCCGCTTGTGTCTCCGCGACCCGCGAGTACCGCAGCAACATGCCCCCCGCGCTGAATCTTCCCAGTTCCGTCAACAACGTCCCGCCTGCGTTCCCTCCAATAAGGGCTCCGAGGATTCCCACGCCGGCCTGTGCCGCTTGCGCCTTGGTCGCCTCGGCTGTGCCGTGCCGCAACACCACATGCGAAAGCTCATGCGCCATCACACCCGCAAGCTGCGACTCATTGTCCGCCGCCTCGATAGCGCCACGGTTCACGAACACGTAGCCGCCGGGCAAGGCAAACGCGTTGATCGCCTTGTCATTCACGCAATGAAACTCCCACGGATACTCCACCCCTCCCGTGGGCAGCTTCGCGATCAGCTTTCTCCCCAATTCGGTCAGGTAAGCGTCCACTTTTGGCGCGTTGCAGGACGGCAATTGCCTCTCCGCGTCCACTGCGACCTGCTTTCCCAGGTTGATGTCATCTTGCGGCGAATAAAAATTCCACCCTGCTTTGAGCTGTGTCCGCTGCGCTCGAGAGCACGGCGCAATCATAAGGCAAAGCGAAGCAGCAAGAGCCAATTCCAGCAAATGGAGGCAACTCTCCCCCGCTCGGCGGCTACACCGTCGATTCTGCGTCTTACAGTGAAAGAACATGCGCGCGTCTCTCCGAGCCTGAAATCTCTAATCCCCGCCCTTCTTCTCAAATGTACACCCAGCCACTCTGAAATGAAAAAGCCCGGGAGACTTTCTCCCGGGCCGATTCAGAAATCACAATGTTAGAGCAGCAATTCTCTTAACGCGCCATCCGTGGTGCAGGCTCAGGCCCGATCGCCGTCGACGGCGCTTCCACACTTTTCCCGCTCCTCGCTTGCACGGAGCGAGTGGTTGCCACTGATTCTGTCTTCCGCGCCGGAATCGCCAGGTTTTCTCCTTCTCGCACAAAGCTCAATCCCTCGTTGTCCTTCTGCCAATCGATGCAGACGAGGTCTCCCAGGTGCACCTGCTCCGTAGCCAGCAGATTAGCCAGTGGATAGACCACGTGTCGCTCGATCGCCCTCTTGAGGTGCCGCGCCCCGTAGCGCTGGTCCGTACCCTCCTGCAACAAGAAGTCTCTTCCGGCAGAGGTAACACGGAATAGAAATTGTCCCTTGGCTGTCTCCAACACTCTCTGCTGCACCTGTCCCAGCTCAATCTCCAATACTTCCTCGAGCTGTTCGCGCCGCAAGGGATGAAACACTACTACCTTGTCCAGCCGGTTCATGAATTCCGGCGAAAACTTCCTCCGCGCCGCTTCCACTGCCGTTCGCTCTACCTTTTCGTCCAATCCCGCGGCCGGTTTGTCCTTTGGCTGGATGAATCCCATCCCGCCTTGCATCAACTCGGTAATTTCTCCTCCACCCAGGTTGGAAGTGAGGAAGATCACCGTTTGCGACAAATCCACCCTGCGGTTGTCTCCCAACGTCAGCGTCGCCTTGTCCAGCATCCCCAGGAGCAGCTGCCAGAGAGCATCGGACGCCTTCTCAATCTCATCGAATAGCAAAAAGCTGAGCTTCAATTTCTCCGTGTGGCTAGCTGCCAACGCTTCCTGTGTGATCAGCGGATGTGTCTCCCGGTGTCCCAAATACCCCGGAGGCGAACCAATCAACTTAGCAATCTCATGGGAGTGCTGAAATTCCGCGCAATCAACTTTAATCACTGCGCGTGCGTCCCCAAACAAAATCTCGGCAGCCGCTTCCACAATCCGCGTCTTGCCCGAACCGGTCGGGCCGAGAAATAACAGGTTCCCCACAGGCCTTCCCGGAGAGTTCAGTCCCGCGCAGAAGACTTGATACAGGTCCACCAGCGCCTGCACCCCTTCCGCCTGCCCGACGATCTTGGCGCGCAGCGCACCTTCAAAATCGCGGGTATCGGTGCTGCGGATTGTTGGATCCAGTTGCTGTCGAGCGGCGGCTTTCATGGCATTTTTCCTTCCGCGTTCAGCTGCCAAGACATCCCAATGCGTCTCAGCAAATGCGCTTCATGGAAATAGAGCATGAGAACTGCCAATTCCGATCTTCCTTGCGGCCGGAGCAAACCGATACAAACTCAATGACATACGAGTGTTGCTACGGTGGAAACTGTCTCACGCAGTGAGACAGTGCTCCATTCGAGTTCAAAGTGAGAGGATGGAACAGTTTGTGTCAGTTCTTGTACGCCAAAACGCCAAAAAGGGACGCGTCATGACTGACGCACGCCCACAATACGTCCTCAAGTCGATGGATTCTCTAGCGATCCGTCTTTTTTCGTCCTTGCGGAGCCGCTCCGGGCGCCACTCCTGGCTGCGCTGCTCGTAGCTTTCTCTCTCCGGCCACCGCTTCCGCCGGTGGCTCGGCTGTTTTCCCATCTTTTGCTTCTGCCGTTGCCGTCGATTGGCCGATTTCTGGCCCAGCCGGCGTCACCAGCGCGCCTTCGCCCTCTCGGGCGAACGTGAGTTCTTTGTGTTTCCCGTCCCAGTCAATGCACACGAGGTCTCCCAGGTGTACCTGCTCGGTCGCCAGCAGGTTCGCCAGTGGATACACAACGTACCGTTCAATCGCCCTTTTCAGGTGCCTTGCCCCGTAACGCTGATCTGTTCCTTCCTGCAAGAGGAACTCTCTCCCTCCCTTGGTCACTCGGAACAGAAACTGCCCTTTCGCCGTTTCCAGCACCCTCTGCTGCACCTGACCCAGCTCAATCTCGAGTACTTCTTCAAGTTGCTCTCGCTTCAGCGGGTGAAATACCACCACTTTGTCCAGCCGGTTCATAAACTCCGGGGAAAACTTCTTCCGCGCCGCCTCCATGGCCGTCCGCTCTACCTTTTCGTCCAATCCTGCGGCTGGCTTGTCCTTCGGCTGGATAAAACCCATGCCACCTTCCATTAACTCGGTGATCTCTCCCCCGCCTAGGTTCGACGTCAGGAAGATCACTGTCTGAGACAAGTCCACTCGTCGATTGTCCCCCAAGGTTAGCGTTGCCTTGTCTAGCATCCCCAAGAGCAACTGCCAAAGGGCATCGGACGCCTTCTCAATCTCATCGAACAACAGAAAACTCAGCTTTAGCTTCTCCGTATGGCTCTTCGTCAGCTCCTCTTGCGTGATCAACGGGTGTGTTTCCCGGTGGCCCAAATATCCCGGAGGCGAACCAATCAGCTTGGCAATCTCATGAGAGTGCTGGAATTCCGCGCAGTCTACTTTAATCACTGCGCGGGCATCTCCAAATAGAATCTCTGCCGCCGCTTCCACAATCCGTGTCTTACCAGAACCAGTCGGTCCCAGTAGCAGGAGGTTCCCTACCGGCCGTCCCGGGGAATTCAAGCCAGCGCAGAAGACCTGATATAGGTCCACGAGCGCCTGCACCCCTTCCGTTTGCCCAACGATTTTCGACCGCAACGCCGTCTGAAATTCAATCGTGGTGTTGCTGCGCAGGTTTGGATCGAGTGGCAGTGTTTGGGAGCTCATGGTCTCCTCCTAGCGGCCGTGCATCCGCAGGGTCGCATGACTGAAACGTCCGCGCTTCCGGGCGAACTGGTTGAGTTTCACCTGAAGTGTGGACTGCAGGAGCCGCAGTTGCACTAACAGTTCCCGCGCCACTGTGGGCGTCTCAGAAATCCGGAGAAGGGGCGGAACCAGGTCTGCGATATCGAGGTTCAGCGCTCGCAAGTTGGACACCAGTTTTTGGATCGCCGGGGAACTGGCATCAGCCAGGTCCAGTTGAGTGTTCATTGATTCACGCAGAGCCCGCCAATTCAGCTCCACGAATGGGTGCTTTTTGGAGACCTCGCGCACCACTTCATCCGTGATCCGCGCGCGTTCCCCGAGTCGCGCGAGGTGCAGTTGCTGCACTTTTCCGCCGCGGCGCACGTTGTGCACCAGATAAAACGAATTCCCTTTTCGGCGAACAAAAGCCATGACGTCACCTCGAGCGTTCGACCCTTCGCGTAGTGTACTTGCGTTCCACTACGCTCGTCAATGAACGATCCGTGCTAATGCGAACGATCACATTCAATCGGTAACGCGTACAACGTAGCGAATTTGCTCCAGAATCTCTCATCACTTTTTCCGTTTTGTTTTATCGGTTACGTGCAGCGTTATCGTTCTGTCCATTTTGCCTTCTCCTACTCTATTAGATGCGCGCCAGCCGACTTCGTTTGTTACGCTACTCACTCACTGTTATTTAGGCTACTTACTCCCCGTTGGTTGGGCTACTTACTCCGCGGCGCTCACCAACTCAAGCGCCTCACTTCATAGAACACTGCAGCGCCGAATATTTCTCTTGTTACGCTTCTCGCCGGCTCGTACGATGACTGGCGCGTATTTACAACAACTTGCCGAGGCGCCCCTGGAAAAATTTCAGCAAGGAGCCGATTTCTCGTGTCTTTCGATCCCGTCTACAAACTCGTGAAACAAATCCCACGCGGGCGGGTTCTTACCTATGGAGCCCTCGCTCGAGCCTTGCGTCTCGCAGGCGGCGCACGCACCGCTGGCCGCGCCATGGGCGCCATTCCGCAGGGCAAAGGTATCCCCTGGCACCGCGTCCTCGGCGCCAGCGGCAAAATCCTTATCCGCGAACCTTACGCTTCCCTGCAAAAAAAGCTCCTCGAATCCGAAGGCGTTCTTGTCATCGAATCCCGCATTGACCTCAAAAAACATCTCTGGACCCCGCCACGGAAGAAAACTTCGGCAATCAAGAAAACCCTCAGAACCGTCACCCCTCGGTGAGTCAGTTATGTCGCGCAGGGCGTCAAAACCTATACCCTAAAAGGAGGAATCGTTCCATGCGCTAGCGCAATCACGGATCAGACTAGGCGCATGCTCCCGGCTTGTCAGGACTCTGCGAAGCACACGAACTCCTATCGAGATTCTCGCCAAGAGCTAATCCGCGGACGTGCGCTTCGTACGGCTATTTCACTCCTGTAACCTCTCCCCGCCGAACGTCGTATGGATAGGTGCAACCAGTAGCATTCAACTTCGGGGTAGTGGAGGCACTTATGACAAGCGGACACGTTGAAATTGGGCGGCGTTCGGACCACGGTGCGCACTGGCCGGAAACGCTCGCCTCGCTGGCTGTTGGCGCCACATTCTTTGCGCTTTGGTTCTGGTTGCTGCCGCCGATCCTGGGATTTCACGTCGACGCGCTCGCAGTGGCCCCCTGGCGTTGGATTGCTGCCGTGCCGTCAGTGCTCGGTTTCGCCGTCGCGCTTCGGTGTATTTGGGATTTCGGGTGGACGGGACACGGAACACCTGCGCCCTTTGCTCCTCCGCAAAAGCTTGTTGTCGTGGGATTCTACCGATATGTGCGCAACCCGATGTACGTCGGCTTCTTTGCGGGCTGGTTGGGACTTTGGATGGTCTTCGGACGGGCAAACGCGGCGGTAATCACACTCGCATTTGTTGCCGCGGTGGCAGTAGCTCTATTTGTAAGGCTCTACGAAGAACCAACCCTGCGGAAAATGTTTGGCGCGGACTATGAGAAATATTGCAGGAATGTTCCCCGGTGGATTCCACGAGTGCACGCCTGGAGTCAGTGACCTTGTTTCGAGCGAACACCCCCCTCCGGTTTCGCTCTCCGGCCGCACGCAGGACCTCCGTTATCCCACGCTCGCTTCATCGGGCGCTCGCGACTATCCAGCTAGACAGGACTCTCGCTCAGAGGTCGCAAGGCTGCCGGGAAAGCAAGCACTTGCGCTATCCTAAGGGGCGTCTTTGCGCAGCAAGATGTAGCGATCAGCGTTCATGGCAAATCCTATCCTGCAAGTCGAAAACCTGGTCAAGCGCTACGGCGACGTCGAAGCCGTTCGCGGAGTGAGTTTTTTCGTCGAAGAAGGCGAAGTCTTTGGCTTGCTCGGTCCCAACGGCGCGGGAAAAACTTCGACTGTTGAGATTCTTGAAGGGCTCCGCGATCTGGATGGTGGCCGCGTCTCCGTGTGCGGTCTCGACCCGCAACGCGATTCGCAGGCGTTGAAACACGAAATCGGCGCGGCTCTACAGTCCACTTCCCTTCCCGATAAGCTTCGTGTGATGGAGGCGCTCCGCCTCTTCGCAAGCTTTTACAAACGCCGCCGCAATCCCGAAGAACTTCTCAAACGGTTCGGCCTCGAAGAAAAGCGCAGCGCTTTTTACAGCCAACTCTCCGGCGGCCAAAAACAACGCCTCGCGCTCGCCATGGCACTGGTCAACGATCCCAAAGTCCTCTTCTTCGATGAGCCTACAGCAGGCCTCGATCCTCAAGTGCGCCGCGAGATTTACGACATCATCGAAGAGCTCAAGCGAGAAAAGAAAACCATCGTAATGACCACGCACTACATCGAAGAGGCCGAGCGCCTCTGCGATCGCGTGGCTATCGTCGACCACGGCAGAGTCGTCGCCCTGGGCACACCCCGCGAGTTGAAATCACGCGCAGGTGGCACAACGCGCATCGAAGTTCGCCTCTCAAAGCCCGAGCCCGATGGCGCGCTGAAAAACCTAGAGGGCGTCGCCGATGCCCGCGAACTGGATGGCGCCTACGTGATTCACTCTCATCGCCCTCCAAAAACAATCGTCGATCTCGTGAAACACCTCGAAGCTGAGGGTAATGAACTCGTCAGCCTCGAAATCGCTTCGCCCTCCCTCGAAGACGTCTTCATCGAAATGACCGGAAGGAGGCTCCGCGATTGAGAAATTTTGTCACACTCACCCGTATGCGCATTCAGCTCACGCTGCGCAATAAAATGTTCTTGTTCTTTAGCGTGATCATGCCCTTCGGCTTTTTCTTCCTCTACGCCGGAATCTTCGCAAAAGGCACGCCGACCGGCGTTCGGTATTTGCTGGGTCCGGTGATCGCTCTCACGGTAATGGGAAGCTTTTGGGGGCTTAGCGCCGCTCTCGTAATGTTTCGCGAACAGGGTATCTTGCGACGCTTCCACGTGAGTCCGGTTTCCGCAAGCGACATGCTCGCCTCCAGCATCGTCGCCAATCTTGTACTGACTCTGCCCACTGTAATCGTTGAGATACTGTTCGCTCGCTTCATTTTTCATGTCACGGACTTTGGTAATTTCGTGTCGGCCTTTCTTCTAATTGGATTTGGCGCCATGTCTTTTGCCTCCCTAGGGCTGGTCGTCGCCAGCGTTACCAATACAATGCAAGAAACCCAGGTCATCAATCAGCTTATTTGGCTACCCCTGATTTTTTTGTCCGGCGCAACCATTCCACTTGCCCAGCTGCCGCTGGTCGTCAAACGCGTGGGTCTCTTTCTTCCGGCAACGTATCTCGTTACTGAACTGCAGGATGCTATCTTCTGGTCGGCGGCGCCCTGGAGCCGAGATGTCTTGATTGCGCTAGGGTCTCTTGTTGTGTGGGCCCTCCTGACCTTCTTCTTGTCGGTCCAGCTGTTCCGGTGGGAACCGGAATCCAAGATACCTCGCCGCGCCAAGCTCCTGGTCGCAGCTACGGCAATTCCATTTCTCCTTCTAGGACTGTGGGAGAACAGATCGAGCCGAACGATTTCAAAAGCGCAGGCCATGATGGAGTCTCTGAATGCGCCCGCGAAAACGGACACCCACCGCGAGCAGCCCCGTTAATGCGCCCCTGGTTGCTCCACGCTCTGGCTTTAACGATTTAACAAATAGTACGCGCCAAATTGGTTTATGCGCTCCTCCATCTAGTACACGCGCCTCATTGACGCTCTCCATCGCGTACCGTATTCTGCACTTTCAGGCTTCACCGCGAGTGGCGCCACTAAAAAGGACACCATCATGCCCATCCAAAAGACCGAGAAAATCTGGCACAACGGAAAGTGGATCAATTGGGACGACGCCACCCTCCACGTTCTCTCTCACGTCGTGAGCTATGGTTCCGCCGTCTTTGAGGGCATCCGCTGCTACGAAACCAAGCAGGGCCCCGCCATCTTCCGCCTTCGCGAGCACATGCAGCGCCTCATTAACTCCGCAAGAATTTACCGCATGGACTTGCCAGTTTCGCTTGACGATTTCTGCAACACCGCGACCGAGTTGGTTCACCTCAACAAAATGAATTCCTGCTACGTCAAACCGATCGTCCTCCGCGGCTATGGCGAAGTCGGCGTCAATCCGCTCAGCTCTCCTATCGACATTTACATGGCCTGCTGGTCCTGGGGAGCCTATCTCGGCCCGGACGCCCTCTCGAAGGGCGTAGACGTCGGCGTCAGCTCCTGGACCCGCATTGCGCCGAACACTCTTCCAGCCATGTCCAAAGCCGCTGCGAACTACATGAACTCCCAGCTCATTCGTATGGAAGCCTCCTTCAACGGTTACGCCGAGGGCATTGCGCTCGATTCCTCGGGCCACGTCAGCGAAGGTTCCGGTATGAACGTGTTTCTCGTACACGAAGGCACACTGTACACGCCGCCGCTTGCTACGAGCATTCTCCCCGGCATCACCCGAAACACCGTAGTTACCCTCGCGGAAGATCTGAAGATTCCCGTGAAGGAAAATGTTATCCCCCGCGAAATGTTGTATATCGTCGACGAGGTCTTCTTTTGCGGCACGGCCGTTGAAATTACGCCCATCCGTTCGGTGGACAAAATCCAGGTCGGCAAAGGCGTCGCCGGCCCCATCACGCGCCGTCTTCAAGAAGAATTCTTCGCACTCACCAGCGGCAGCAAACCAGATCGCCACAGCTGGCTCACTCCCGTTAACACCCCGGTCGCAGCGGTCTCTCGCTAATCTTTGCACGCAGCCTCGTGGCAAAAGTTGGGCCCCAGCTTCGAGGTAAGACTGGCGTTCCTCTTTGCGTTCCAGATAGAATCCTTCTCGGTCGCAACGGGGACGCCTCGTTCTTCGGCCGGGAGGTTCTTTGATGTACAACTTTGCGCAGAAACTCACGGCTGAATTTATCGGCACGTTTGCTCTGATCTTTTTTGGCGCGGGCTCTATCTGCGTCGACTGGTATCCCCACGCATCGAACGCGGTCGGACTTCTCGGCATTGCGTTAGCTCACGGCCTCGCCATCGCCATCATGATTTGCGCGCTCGGCCACATCTCCGGCGGCCATTTCAATCCCGCCGTCACCATCGGCTTCTGGGTCACCAAGCGGTTAAACACGGTCGACACGGTAGCCTATTGGGGCGCTCAGCTCGCCGGAGCTACTGCCGCGGCGTTTCTCCTGAGAGCAGTCGTCCCGGATGACACCTGGCATGCCGTTGCGCTTGGCACCCCCATGATCGCGCACGACTTCACGCGTCTCTCCGCCATGATCCTGGAAGGCGTAACCACTTTCTTTCTCGTACTCACCGTATTCGCCACCGCTGTCGACGAGCGCTCCTCATTTCGGCCAGTGGCGGGGTTTGCCATCGGCCTAAGCATCACGCTGGGCATTCTCGTGGCTGGCCCCTTCACCGGCGCGGCTCTCAATCCCGCGCGCGCCTTTGGACCCGCCCTGGCGTCTTCTCACTGGCAAAACTGGGGGATCTACTGGGTTGGCCCGCTTGCCGGTGGATTCCTGGCGGGTTTCCTATACGACTCGCTGTTCTTGAAAAAAGCTTGAATCTCAGTACGTACGAGCACTCCACCCCTCCACGAGGATAAACAGACACAGAATTCCGGCCCCCCAGAACTGTCCCTTCGTTCAGGTGACTACTGCGCAACCGGGCAGCGCAGCTTGCTTGTTCTCCTAAACCTCGGGTGCTAACGTCGCAATTTGGTCGTATTCTCGCGGAGCGCACACCACCATGGCAATCAGCATTGATGATCTTCTCCGGCGCGCGGTCGAAAACAAAGCTTCCGACTTGCACCTAAAAGTTGGCAATCATCCCTATCTGCGTGTCGACGGTGTTCTCAATCCCATCACCGACGTCCCGCGCATTACGCCGGAAGAAATGCTGTCCATGGCCTTCAGCATGATGACCAACCGGCAGAAGCAAAAATTCAAGGAGACCGCCGAATTGGATATGGCCTATGGCGTAGCAGGCCTCGGCCGCTTCCGCGTCAACGTTTTCCAGCAGCGCGGCAACGTCGGCATGGTTCTCCGTGTCATCCCCACCAAGATTCGCACCATCGAGGAACTGAACCTGCCCGCGGTCATCGGCAAAATCTGCGAAGAGCAGCGTGGACTTGTATTGGTCACGGGCACCACCGGTTCCGGTAAATCCACCTCACTCGCCGCGATGATCGACCGCATCAACGCCAACCGTTCCGATCACCTCATCACCATCGAAGACCCCATCGAGTTTCTACACCGCGACAAGAAGAGCTTCATCAATCAGCGCGAAGTGGAAGTCGATACTGCAAACTTTTCCACAGCGCTTCGGGCTGCCCTGCGTCAGGACCCCGACGTGATTCTGGTCGGCGAAATGCGCGACCTCGAAACCATTTCCACCGCGTTGTTGGCCGCCGAAACCGGCCACATGGTCTTCTCCACTTTGCATACTCTCGACGCCACGGAAACGATTCAGCGCATCATCGCGGTCTTTCCTCCGCCGGAGCAGAAGCAGATTCGCTTGCAGCTAGCGGCAACGCTCAAAGCCATCGTCTCGCAACGCCTCGTTCGCCGCGCCGATGACAAAGGCCGCGTCCCCGCCGTCGAAGTCATGATCGCCACCGCGTACATCCGTGATTGCATCATTAACGCGGACAAGACGCGCCTGATCCACGACGCCATCGCCGCCGGCACCAGCCAATACGGCATGCAGACTTTCGATCAATCGCTCTTCGACCTCTACACCAAGCAGCTCATCTCCCTCGAGGAAGCGCTGCTGCGCTCCACCAATCCGGACGAGTTCCAACTGCGCATCCAGGGTATCCGTTCCGCCTCCGACGCCGCCCGCGAGGAAATGGAACGCCAGATGGCCGACTTCGAGCGCTTCGCCCGCAAGTAACGCTGTAGCCTAATCTCAAGCACACCGGAGGTCCCATGCAAAGGAAGACAGCCCTCTCCTTCCTTATCTGCCTCATCGGAATCATTTTTGCTTCGCAGCCAGCCCGTTGCAGTCCGCGCCCGCTCAGCAAAGCCGAACTCTTGGCCCTTGTCGCGAGCGACGTTCTTCCAGAAAACGTCGCGTTCGACATCCAATCGCGCGGGATTGCCTTCGTCCCCGACGCTTCCTATAAGGCTCTCCTGAAATCCGCTGGAGCCGACGCCAAAGTTTTAGCGGCGATTAGCACCGCGAAGACCGCGCCAAGCGAAGCAAGCAGCGCGTCCGAGGCACAACTCCTTCAGCACCTGAGCCACGCCGGCGCCCTGATCAAATCCGGCAAGCTGGACGACGCCGGCGACGAACTCACCGACGCGCTTTCCCGCAGCAGCGCCAAATCGGAAATCGGCTTTGTCATGGGCATGGTTTTGATCGCGCAAGAACGCTATCCGGAGGCCGGCGCAATCTATTCACAAATCCTCTCGGAAGATCCCGAGTTCCCCGAACTGCACGCCAGGTTAAGTTTCACCTACTTTCAATCCGGTGATCCGGAAGAAGCGCTTCGCCAGGCGAAAGCAGCTCTTGTAGAAAATCCCAACAACCCCGTTGCCCACATGAACGCAGGGTTGGCTCTGGATGCCTTACAGCATTTCGATGCCGCCAAGGAGGAATACCAGAAGGCCATTCGCAGTAAGCCTGACTACGTTTTGGCCTATATGAACTTCGGCAATTTGCTGGCGGAGATCAAGGACTTCGACGGCGCCATCGCTCAGTTTAAGAGCGCCCTGGCTCTTGATCCTACCCGCGCATTGACGCACTACAACATCGGCATTGTTTATGCCGATAAGAAGGATTTCCCCTCCGCCATTCGCGAATATCGCGAAGCCAAACGCCTCGATCCTCACATGCTCGAGGCTCGCCAGAACCTCGGCTCCGCTCTCATGCAAACCGATGCTGCCGCCGCCATCACGGAGTTCAAGGAACTCGCCGCGATCGCTCCCGACTGGCCGCTATGCCACCTGTGCCTCGGCAGCGCGTATCTTCGCACTGGAAGACCGGACGAAGCCGAGAAAGAGTACACACTGGCGATTCAGCAGAACCCTGGTTCGACGGAACCGCTCAACGGCCTTGGCGCTGCTTTCGAAACGGAAAAAAATACGACGAGGCCCTCGTTGAATACCGTTTGGCTGAAAAACTGGACAGCACCGATTTCGCCTCTTTCCTTGAAGCCGGCCGCGTTCTCGTTTTGAAGAAGGATTTCCCGGCCGCGATTTCCGAACTCCGCCAAGCCGTACAACTCAGCCCCGCGGACTGGCAGTCTCACGAACTCCTCGGACAGGCCCTTGAAGCCTCGGGTGATCGCAAAGCCGCTATCGCGGAGTACAAGCAGGCTGTCTTGCTTTCCCCCAAGAAACTTCAAGCGCGTCTTGATCTTGCTCTCGCTCTTGAAAAGTCCGGCGATTGGGTATCGTCACTGGACAACTATCGTCAAGCGGCCGTTGACGAACCTCCGCCTGTCCCTGATGGCGTGCCGAGGATACGTTATGACGCCCAGAATCACTACATAAGCGCCCAGCAGAGATTCCAGCAGCATCTTGCCGATTTGCGCGCCGCCGGCAAAGCATCCGAGGCCGACTCCCTCGAAGCTCTCCTCAAACAGCACGAAACCACTCCCAATTTCGATGAGAAATTTCATTTTGCCTTGGCAAAGAGCAAGCAAGCTGCACAGGAGAGGCGCTTCGACGACGCCGAAACCTCGGCCAAAGAAGCCGTCTCTATCGCAGAAAAAATCCAGCCTCAAGACGGTCGGCTTGCCGAGGCCGTCGGCCAATTGGGAAGCGTCTATGCCTTTCGGCGTGACTTCAGCAATGCATCCACTCAGTTTCAGCGCCAACTCGCCGTCGCCGAGCAGGTCTATGGGCCACACTCGCCTATGCTAGTGGACGCCTTCGAAAACCTGGGCATGACCGCCATGGAACAGAACGACCTCCCAAGTTCGGAGAAGGATTTCAATCAGAGTCTCGATCTGATTCGGGCGACCTACGGAGAAAACAGCTCCCAGGCCATGACGAGCCTGCTTGGCCTTTCTCGCATCTATTTCCTCAAGAAGGACTATCCGAAAGCCGAAGGCTATGTGCTGCATTACGTGAAGAACTACGAGCTTGTATGCGGGGAAACGGACCCTCGCATGCTACTTCCCGTCAATACTCTCTGTATGTTCTACGACCAGACCGGCAATTTCGAAAAGTCCGCCGCGTGTCACGCCCGCATGGTCGCCTTGGGAGAAAAGCGGTTTGGAGCAGAGAGCCCCTACCTCGTGCAAGACTTAACCGCGGAAGCGCAAGCCCTCCGCAAACTCGGCCGTAACGACGAAGCCGCCAAACTTGAACAACGCACACAAGCCCTTCATTCCGCGCAAACCAATCCGAACTAATCTCAGCCGTTGGGTGAGTTAGTGTGCCGCAGAAATGAATTCGAGGCTCCTCGCCTGCAAGTAGCACAGTCTTAAGTCTGTGCCTCCATAACCTCCACGCGAGCTGAGCGAATTCAGCTCAGTTCATGCTGCACTCTGCATTCCCATCTTTACTTCGCCACTCCATTACTTCTATGCTTCCCCCATGTTCGGGAGGCCGCGCCAAGTCGAAACCGAAACGGAGTTGTACGAGGCCGCGGTGCGTGCGCTGATGCGGCGTGCCTATTCCGTGTATGAAATGAAGCAGCTGCTTGGCCGGCGAACGGATGATGACGACCTTCTGAAAAATGTAATGGACCGCCTTAAGCGCGCCAAAATGATCGATGACGAGCGCTTCGCGAAGCAGTTTGTTCGCCAGCGCACGGAAATCCGGCGCCAGGGAAAATTCCGCATTGCCCGGGACTTGCGCGCCCGTGGCGTCCCAGACCGCCACATAGAAGCAGCACTCGCGGAATCCGCAAAAGAGACTGACGAAGCTGCCATTGTCCGCCAGCGCCTCGAGCGCAAACTCCGCTCCTTTCGCGGCGAAATCGATGAGCGCAAAATGGCCGCAATGTATCGGAGTCTCTTGCGCGCAGGCTTCTCCGCCGATGTGGTCCGCCGAGAGCTCAAGTCGCTAACCCGCGAGGAAGTTCCAGATGCGGAGCCTCAATCCGAGGAATAGCAAGTTGTGTGAGCGGAGCGCGTTAGGCTCCTTCCGCTATGTTAGGATTTCTCGGCGCGAGTCTTGCGTAATTTCTCATGGTACTTGAAAGCACCAAGTGCGCGGCATCGAGAACCAAAAACCCATGACCAGCGACGTGATAGTTATGGGAGGCGGCGCAACGGGGCACCTTGCGGCCGCGTACCTGTGCAAGCGATTCCCAAACCTCAAAGTGGCCGTCGTGGAAGGCCCCCACAAGAATCGCCCAATCGTCGGCGAATCGCTGGTCGAGGTCAGTGTCGATTTCATGTTCGAACTCGGGCTCGGCGCTTACCTGGTGGAAAAGCACTATCCCAAATACGGCCTGACCTACTATTTCAAGCCCGACATCGACAATCCCGCGGATCGCACCTACGTGGTCGACGAAATTCCGACGGCGCCACAGATCCTCTCCTTCCAGATAAACCGGTTCACATTCGATCGCGAGGTGCGGGACCGCAACCTGAAGAACGGCGTCGAGATCATCGACGGCACCGTGACCGGAGTCGAGATCAACGGCGGCGACGGGCTGCACGCGGTGAATGTGCAAGACGCCGCCGGAGGAAAACAGACGCTGAGCGCGCGCTGGCTTGTCGATGCCACCGGCCGGAACCGCGTCCTCGCGAAGCAGTTGCAACTCCAGGAAAGGGTTAACGAACAGAAAAACGTTTTCTGGTTCCGTCTGATGAATTTCAATCCTGAGCTTCTAAGCCACATCCATGCCCTCAAAAAGCCAAACCGCTCGTACGTTCCCTATTACGCGACTCATCATTTTTTTGGAAAGGGCAACTGGATCTGGTGCATCCCCATGCGCTCGCCAGAAAATGAGTCGCTCATCAGCATCGGCATCACCTATCGCAAAGACGTCTATCCCCATGGCGAACCGCGCACGATGGAGCAGTTCCTCGAATCCGTCGGGCGGGAGCACCCGGTACTTGTCGAGCTGGTGCAAAGCGGCACGATCGTCGACACGAACTTCTACAGCTCGTATATGTGGGAATGCCGCCAGCGCTATTCTGCGGATCGCTGGTACATCATCGGCGATGCGGGAGATACGGTTGATCCGCTCTACAGCGTTGGGCTGGCTTTGTCCTCCCTGCAAATCCGGCAGATCGCGGCGATCATCCAAAGAGAATTAAACGGCTGCGACACCAGAGAGTTCACGAAGGATCTCGATACCGCTCTCGCCGCCTTTCAACGCAGCGTCACGCGCGATACTACTCGCCTGTATGAATGTATGGGCGATGCTTACCAATGCCATCTGCGTGTGCATCTGGCGGTGACCAAACTCTTTCACCTCGGGCTCCCGTTGGTTGTGAACGAATATCTCTGGGATCCGCTGGGAGTGAAACTGATCAATTGGTTTGCCAGCCTCGAAACACTTGAAGCAGATTCCAAAAAGTTTCAAGAACTGATCCGGGAGGTTGCTGACAATCCGGAGAACCGCGCCCTCCCGAACTTCATCAAAGTGCAGTCCGGCTGGTCCATGAACTTCGGTTACTACGAACACCACCGTGAAGAGGACATTGCCGCCTCACTCTCCAAGATGGCATTCGGGCTTGCTCGGTTGCGTCTTAACCTTCTCGGAAAACTCGGCTGGCGGGCGTTGATTCGCTTTAGACAGCAGCGCGCATTATGGAATGACATGTTGCGTTGGCTGTTGCTAGTTCCTTTTCGCGGCAGCAATTTGCGAAAAAACTGGTTAATTCGAATGAAGTTCGCATCGCACGAGATGACGATGGAGAGCAGCAACAGACACACCAGCTCGGGCGACCTCACGCAAAGGCAAAGTCAGGAAGAAAGACACTAGGCGGAACTCGGTTACAACTTCAATTAGCTCTGGAACTCTTGCCCGCTGCGGGCTTCACTTTGCCTTAAGGCTTTTGCCTAGTCCCGATTGCCTCGATCTTTTGCATCAATGTAGCAATAGGCCGGGGCGCGCTCCCCTCATTGTAGGAAACCGATTTCTTTGTCCCATCGCTGAACTCCACCTCAACCCACTCCACCAGTTCGTCCGCGCAACCAGGACAGCCGATTCGTCCGGTAAAAGCTGCCAGCACATTCGCATCAATCGAGTGTTGCAGATCGTCCCACTCTCTCTTCGTGATCGCGTATTTCGTTTTCATCTCCGGATATTTCTTTTTCTCCGAAAAGGCGCGGCTGATCCGGCTCATCGAGCCGGGCTCGATGATTGTCTCGCTGTCGCACGAGCCGATGCACATCCCGGCATAGGAGCCGGTCCGTAAGCGCACTAGATGGGCACCTGGAGTTGGGTCCGGTTGCGGGGCTTGCTGGGCTCTCACAGCTCCGGCCATCAAACTCACGGTAAACAAAGTGACCCAAAGCTTGCTTCGCAATCGCATCGCGTACCTCGCGTGGATGGGTTCTGCGTCCATGAGGACGTATGTGGAGTTAGAACGCCTGTGCGCGGATTTCTTGCACGGCCTTCGCGGTCAAGTACTTGCCGAACCGCGTGGCCCTGCTTGGTTGGGTTATAAGAGGTTTGGCCTCGAACTGAACAGGTGCTTCGTTGCGAGGCCTTGCTGCGTCTGCGATAATCGTTTGATTCGGCAAACGGAAAGATTGAGGCGGACGTGAGGGGCGACGATTCCACCAAGAAATTCATAAGCGGAAACGACATACGCGAGAAGTTTCTGCAATTCTTTGAGAGCAAAGGTCATCGCCGCGTGCGCAGCTCTTCGCTCGTCCCCCATGGTGATCCGACGCTGCTCTTCACGAATGCCGGAATGAACCAGTTCAAAGACGTATTCCTCGGCCTCGAGAAGCGCGAGTACAACCGGGCCACCACCGCACAGAAGTGCGTCCGTGCAGGCGGCAAACACAACGACCTAGAAAATGTCGGCTTCACAAAGCGCCACCACACCTTTTTCGAAATGATGGGCAATTTTTCCTTCGGCGATTATTTCAAAGAGAAGGCGATTCCCTACGCCTGGGAACTCGTCACCTCGCCCGAGTGGTACGGAATCGATAAAGACAAGCTGTACGTCACGGTCTTTGGTGGCGCCGAAGTGGCCCCTGGCACAACTCTCGGGGTAGACGAAGAAGCGCGCAAAATCTGGCTGAAGCAAAATGTTCCGGCAGAACGCATCGTTCCAGTTCCCGGCCTGAAAGACAATTTCTGGGCCATGGGCGACACCGGCCCCTGCGGCCCCTGCAGCGAAATTTTCTACGACATGGGCCCGGAGGCGTCCGAGGAAGGCCACGCCGACTGCCAGTTCCCCTGCGACTGCGGCCGCTACGTCGAAATCTGGAACCTAGTCTTCATGCAGTTCAATCGCGACGCCGCGGGCACGCTCACGCCACTGCCCAAGCCATCGATCGACACCGGCATGGGCCTGGAACGCACGGCCGCCGTCCTTCAAGGCGTCATCTCTAACTACGACACCGATCTCTTCGTCCCGCTGCTAAAGCGCGCCGCCGAACTCTGCGGCGTCGATTTCGCTAGTGAAGAAAAACTCGAAGAAGGCAAAGGCGGCGCCGCATCTCTGCGCGTCATCGCCGATCACGCACGCGCCACAACGTTTCTTATGACGGACGGTGTTCTTCCCTCCAACGAAGGTCGGGGCTACGTCCTTCGCAAAATCATGCGTCGTGCCATCTATCACGGCCGGCTTCTCGGAGCCACGAAGCCGTTTCTGGCAGATATGGTGAATACGGTTCGCGACTTGATGTCTGGCGCTTATCCAGAGCTGAAAGATCCTGCCGCACAGCGCGTGCCAGCCAACGTACTCGGCGAGGAAAAGCGATTCGCACATACTTTGGACATCGGTTTGAAAAAACTGGAAGAGCTCCGAGGCTCGTTGAAGGAGTTCGTGACTCCGGAACAAGAGCGCTTAGGTCATGCGGTTCGCACGGGACAGGTTCTTCCAGGTGCCGACGCATTCGTGTTGTATGACACATACGGCCTGCCACGGGATTTCATCGAGGACGTGCTGCGCGACGCGGGCGTGAAGGTCGACTGGGGAGGCTTCGACCGCGCGATGGAAGAGCAGCGGACAAAGGCGCGGGCGTCGTGGAAGGGTGGCGCAGGAAAGGAGTCGGCGAATCCGGCGTACGCGAAGATTGTGGAGACGTTTAAGACGGAGAAGGATTTTTACCAGGCGACTTCGACGAAAGACGCGCGAATCGAAGCGATACTAAGCAAGTCCGGGCCGGTCAGCGAACTGAAACCTGGCGAAAGCGGCGAAGTAGTGCTCGACCGCACCGTGATCTACGCCGAATCCGGCGGACAGATGGCCGATACCGGCGCATTCTACGACAACTCCGAATCGCAACTGCTCGCCGAAGTCACCGGCGCGTATTACCCGGTCGCAGGGCTTGTAGCGCACAGAGTTGTGGCTAAGGAAGCATTGCACGTCGGAGACCGTGTAGCGGTCGTCGCGGACGCGGAGCGGCGCGCGCGAATTATTCGTAATCATACGGGAACGCACCTGGTACACGCGGCGTTGCGAAATATTTTGGGTACACATGTAAAGCAAGCCGGCTCGCTGAACGCGCCAGAACGCCTGCGCTTCGACTTCTCGCATTTCGCCCACGTCGATGCGGAAGAGTTGAAGGACATCGAGCAGCAGGTAAACGACGAGATTCGCCACAACACACAAGTCGAAACAAATATCAGTTCGCTGGAAGACGCGCTGGCCTCAGGCGCGTTGGCTTTCTTCGGCGACAAATACCCCGAAAGCAATGTCCGCGTGGTGACGATTCCCGACGAGCGTTCGCCGCGTGGTTTCTATTCGAAAGAGCTCTGCGGCGGCACGCACGTCCACCGCATCGGCGACATCGGCGTCCTCAAAATTGTCAGCGAAGGGTCGGTTGCCGCGGGCGTCCGCCGCATCGAAGCCGTCACCGGCATCGGTGCGCTGGAGCATTACCAGGTTCAATCCCAGTTACTTACATATTTAACTGACCGGTTAAATACGAGCCCGGAATCAGTTCTGGAGACCGTCGACAAGCTCTCTCACACCGTGAAACAACTGGAGAAGGAGCTGGAGGCTCAAAAGCGCGCGGGAGCCCTCGGACAGCTCGATCAATTGGCGAGCCAAGTCCAAACAATCAAAGGAGTTAAGCTGATTGCCGCGGAGGTCACTGGGACCGACCGGGAGGGTCTCAGGCAATTGGTGGACTCTCTCAGACAAAAACTTGGGTCTGGTGTTGTGGCCTTGGGGATGCCAGAGGATGGGAAGGTGGCCCTGATTGCCGGGGTCACCAAGGACCTGACCGCTAAAGTCCATGCTGGCAAGCTGATACAGGCGCTCGCTAAGCTGGTTGGCGGATCGGGGGGCGGAAGACCGGATTTAGCGGAGGCTGGCGGAAAAGACACATCTGCCCTAAAAAGTGCCCTAAGTACCATCCCCGCGCTCCTGGAACCATTGCTATGATGTCCTCCAGCGCCAGAAGCGTGTCCGACGGGAGACGTTTGCGCGGTTGCTGTAAGGCCTCGTTATCTCCCTCAAAGGACACAGCTTCGTACTTAGCAAGACGAGACAGCCTCGAATCCGTCTTCGACACGTAGTACGAAACGGTGGGGCTGCCCCGAACACAACTATGGCAACACCGTAGCACAGCCTTCCCAGAGGTACGATGAGTAAACGCGCGGCACTAACGGCTTGTATGTATTTGGGAGCATTCGGTTTGTGTGCAACCTCTTTTGCACCCTTAGCGAGCGCCCAGATCGCCAGGACCGTTGATACGAGCGGGCGGCAGTTGTTCGTTAACGCCGATCCGCCGGCTTCGGTCAGATTAAAACTGGCCGCCGCAAGGTCGCGCAAAACCATCTACCTCCCTGCCGAATCTACCTTTATGGGCTCGAGCCGTCCGGAAATGAGTATCGACCGGGACGGCGCGGAAAAGCTCGTACGGGAAGCGGCAACTAGGCACAACGTGGACCCAGCTTTGGTCCGCGCGGTGATTGAGACGGAATCGAACTGGAATCCCGCGGCCTATTCCCGCAAGGGAGCTGGCGGCTTGATGCAGTTGATTCCGACGACGGCACAACGGTACGGTGCAAATGACGTGTTCAACCCGCAACAGAATATCGACGCCGGGGTTAGACATCTAAAGGGGTTGCTGGAACGATACAATGGCAACCTGGAATTGGCCTTGGCGGCGTACAATGCGGGTGAGGGGGCTGTTGATCGGGCTCACGGCATCCCTGCGTTCCGAGAGACTCGGAACTACGTGCAGAAGGTACAGGATGCGTATTTCAGGCCTGGATCGGGTCGTCTTGAGGGCGCGTTTTCGAATCCGCGCGCAATCCACAGAGAAGTCGACTCCGACGGCCGTATCATCTTCAAGAACGATTGAAACGAGAAGGACTGAAGCGGCAGTGTTGTTGCGAACAGTCCGCGTGATCGCTTAGCGATCCGGGAAATGAAGGCCCGAGGGGGGCCGTAGATTTCCATTTCAAGAATGTAGGGCGCGCATGTTGGGGGTCCGAAAAATTTCGAACAGAAGATTCGCCCGGCTTTCGCCAGTTTTTCTAGCACTGGGAATAGCGGTCGCGGGCATTTGTGGGGATCCGTCCGCGAGTTTTGCGAAGGAAGCGGACACGACGACGCGCGCGGTGAAGCGTGAGGCTGCGGGCGCGCAATTTGCGCGGGCCGAAGAGCAACGCGCCAATCTAAATGGAAAGCCGGCGGAAAAACGCACGCTTGCGGAGTACAAGCAAGTGGTCGCCAGCTACCGGCGCGTGTACCTGATTACACCGCGGGCGGCGGAAGTCGTGGATTCTCTCTTGTCGGTCGCGGAGCTCTACACCGAGATGGGGGACCGCTTCGGGCGCAGCTATTATCAGTCGGCAGTCGATGCGTATCAATTTCTTGTGAATCAATATCCCACCAACAAATACACGCAGGATGCGATCTTGCGCATCGGCAAGCTCGAGAGAGATCAATTAGGCGACAGCGCGCTGGCAACTAAAACTTACGAAGATTTCCTGAAAAAGTATCCGCGGTCGCCGCGCAAGCGCGAAGCGCAGTCAGAGCTAGCCGAGTTGGCGCTACTGCGGCAGAGCGATGCGCCTGAGCCGCCGGGAGAAATTCCTTCGCGAGCAACCGGACAGCCAGAGGTAGATGCCCCTGGACCCGTTCGCGGAGGGGCCGAGGCGACGCGGCACAGTGCTTCCGAGGGTGCTCCACGCATCCGGCGAATCAGCGCGAGCGCGAATGCTGACGCGACCCGAATAACGATCGACCTCGAAGACACGGTGCAATACAGCTCGGCGCGAATTGCCAATCCCGACCGCATATTTTTCGACTTGCACGCGGCTCGCCTGACGCCGGAAGTGGCGCGGGGCAACGTCCAGGTAAGCGGGAACCTACTGACGGCAGTGCGAGTCGCTCAGAACCAAGCGGGCGTGGTTCGCGTGGTGCTGGACGTGAATGGAGTGAAGGACTACGCGGCATCGCTTGTGAATAATCCGCCGCAGCTGGTGATTTTTCTCTATTCGGATCTTCGCCATGGCACGGTATTGCGAGCGGCAAACTCGAAAGCGGCGCACGCGCAAAACGGTCCTGACGAAGGAAATCGAGAAGATCGATCCGCATCGGGCGACGAAGGGAATGTAAAGTCTGTATCTGCAAGAAATCTCGGCGAAGATCCGAGTGCTACACCCCCAGGTAGCGTGGCGCCTAGTAAGGAGTCGGGCGGGAAGAATTCTCGCAGCAAGAAATTGAGTTCTACGGACGGGAAGCCTGATCTGATTCGACCATCGAGCGTGCCGCAGCCCACGCGGGATGGCCAGTCCACATTGACGCGCGCGCTGGGGCTGAAGATTGGACGCATCGTGATTGATCCCGGGCATGGTGGACATGACACAGGTACGATCGGACCAACTGGATTGATGGAGAAGGATTTGTGCCTGGACGTGGCTTTGCGGCTGGGGAAGATTATTCAGCAGCGATTGCCGGGGGCGGACATCGTGTATACGCGCTCCGACGACACATTCATTCCACTCGAGGAGCGGACAAACCTCGCGAATCAGGCGAAGGCGGATTTGTTTATTTCGATTCATGCGAATTCGAGCCAGGACCATGCGGCGCGGGGAGTGGAAACTTACTACCTGAACCTGAAGGGGTCCGCGGAAGCGATGGAAGTGGCGGCACGGGAAAACGCCTCGTCGGAGCAAGGCGTGCATGATCTCGAAGATTTGGTAAAGAAGATTGCGCGGAACGAAAAGATCGATGAATCCAAAGACCTCGCACAAGATATACAGGATTCGCTGGCGAAGCGAATGCAAAAAGCCAGCAAGACGGTGAAGAATCGCGGCGTGCGGAAGGCGCCGTTCGTGGTGCTGATAGGGGCGGACATGCCCTCGATCCTCACGGAGATTTCGTTCCTCAGCAATCCCGCCGACGAGAAATTATTGAAGCAGCCGGAATACAGGCAGCGGGTGGCGGAAGGGCTTTACCAGGGCGTTGCGAGCTATCTGCAGAGCATGAATAGCGTTACGCTGAACCTGCCGGGGAAAAGCGGCCCGAGTCGGCCATCCCTGGCCACTCCAGTTGAACAATCCAGGAACCAACGGTAATCTGTTGGTGTCTAAGCGATAGCAAGGGATGCGCCGACAACTCCTCTTCGTTTGCGGTATTGCGCTGCTCAGCGCGACGTCGCTTTCCGCCCAAGAGAGTCCTCTACCAAAGCAATTTCAGAACTGGAAGCTGACGAATTGCGTTGCCAAGCCCGTCGTTCCTTCTATTTGGAAAGAAACGGGTATGCGGGAATTCAGCACGTGCCACTTCAGCGCTGGCGACAAGGTTATTGGGATTTCGGGCGGGCGTTACCATGACCCAAGCAGCGCGTTCGAGGCTTATACAAGTCAATTGAGAGCTGGTATGGTCCCGACAAATCTGGGGCAGGTTTCTGCGTTTGATAAAGATGGTGTGGTCATTTTGGAAGGCAGTCTGGTTTTATCGTCCACGGCAAACGTCTCCAAGGAAGATTTGTGCGGTCTGGTGAAAGCCGTCGAAGCCGGGAGCGAGAAGGGACCGCTTCCGCCGGTTGGGACATATTTGCCGGCGACGGGCCGAATGCTCGGAACCGAACGGTACGCACTGGGACCAGAGGCGATGCGTGCGGCCATGGCCGGACTAGGGCAGTCGGACGTGATTGGGATCGTTGATGCGGCGGGGTTTTCTTCTGGTGCGGAAGCCATGTTGGCGCGCTACACCGGTCCGGGCAAGGGCAGCGGAGTCTTGGTGCTGCTGGAATATCCGACGCCGCAGCTTGCGGAGCAGCATATTCATCACCTAGATGAGGTGCTTCCAGCGGCGGCGAAACAAGCTGGAACGGTTATTGAGCGCAAGGGATCGCTGCTTTCGATGGTGTTGTCGCCGAGTTCAGCGGAGTACGCGAAGAATCTGCGAGAGGCTGTCGATTACGAGACCCAAGTGACCTGGAACGAAGCAAGCCAGACGGCCACTGATCCGCCCATTACGAGCGTGATGGTGAAGATTTTCATCGGTACTGGCGTATTCATGGTCGCAGCCGTGGTCCTGGGAATTGCGTTTGGCGGCGTGCGCGTGGTGACCAAGAGACTCTTCCCAGGAAGAGTGTTTGACCGGCCCAATCAGATGGAAGTTCTGCAACTGGGGCTCTCCGGCAAACGGATCGATCCGAGCGACTTCTACTAAACTAGGCCCCCTCCAAGAAATATAACCTGGCTGGTTTGTGAGCGTCTAACTTGTGCACGTAGTTTTGCGCCTTGGTGGAGGGGCCAAGGTGTCGTAAACTTTTCGTTTACGCCTGCGGGGATGGGTCCAACAATGCCGGGTCTGAACAAAATAAGTAATAAGTGGAGTAGGCCAGCCATGAATCTAATAGCCGGCGCTTCGCTATTGGCGATCGGCTGTGGCCAAAAGACCTCTGCGGGCGGGCCGGGCGGCGGCGGACCGCCGGCGATGCCCGTGCAGGTGGAGATAGCACAATCGACCAGAATTGCGGATACGACCGAGTACCTGTCCGTTTTGAAGTCAAGGCAATCCGCGGTGATAAACCCGCAAGTAGAGGGGCAAATCACAAAGATATTCGTGAAGTCCGGCGACCAAGTGGGCGCGGGCACACCGTTGCTGCAGATCGATCCCCTGAAACAGGAAGCGACGCTTAGCAGCCAACAGGCGACGCTGGCAGCGCAGGAGGCGAACCTGCGGCTGGCGAAGATTTCGCTGGAGCGGGCGCAAAGACTCTTCGCCGCGCAAGTGATCAGCAAGCAGGATTTCGACACTGCCCAGTCGAATTACGATGCAGTGGCTGCGCAGGTGAAAGCGCTCGCGGACCAGGTGGAGCAGCAGAAGGTGGAGCTGCATTACTACAAAGTGAGCGCACCGGCGGATGGGATTGTTGGGGACATTCCGGTGCACGTCGGCGATCGCGTGACGGTGTCGACACTGCTGACAACGATCGATTTGCCGGGAGCGCTCGAAGCATATATCTATGTTCCTGCGGACCGAGCGAAGGACTTACGGCTGGGATTGCCGGTGCGTTTGCTGGACGAAACAGGCAATTCTGTATCCGATACACACCTTACGTTTGTTTCGCCACAAGTCGAAACCGATACACAAACGGTTCTGGCGAAAGCGGCAATCCAGAATGCACGAGCCAAGTTGCGCATAGCGCAGCAGGTGCGAGCGCAAGTGACGTGGGGCTCGCACGACGGACCGGTCGTCCCGGTGCTTGCGGTCCAGAGGATCAACGGACAGGCCTTCGTGTTCGTGGCCGCAAACGAGGGAAAAGGAAGCGTGGCGCGGCAAAAGCTTCTGAAGCTGGGCGACACTGTCGGCAACGACTACGCCGTGCTGGATGGTCTGAAGGCCGGCGACCACGTCATTGTTTCAGGCACGCAATTCCTCCAGGATGGCGTTCCCGTGCTTGAACAAATCCAAAAAGACGCGAAGCAAGGCGACGGCAAGAGCGCCGCTACGCGCTAGGCGCCGCGAACCTCATGAGCGGCTCCCTCCCATTCCAAACAAAGGCGGACCCCGGCCTTGTTCGTTGATTTCTTCATCCAACGTCCTGTGTTTGCGACGGTGTGCGCGCTTATGATCATTTTGGCGGGCGCGATCTCCATTCCCACATTGCCCATAGCCCAGTTTCCGAATCTTGCGCCGCCGCAAGTGGTAGTGACGAGCAGTTACATTGGCGCTAACGCGCAAACAGTGGAGTCCGCCGTAACGATTCCGCTAGAGCAAGCCATTAACGGCGTGCCTAGCATGAAGTACATTACATCGACGAGCAGCAACAGCGGCGTGAGTACGATCACGGTGACCTTTGATGTGACGCGCGATGTGGACCTTGCTTCGGTGGATGTACAAAACCGGGTGAGCCAGGCTCTAGGACGCCTGCCAAACGAAGTGAAAAACACGGGCGTGATTATCACTAAGCAGGCCAGCGGATTCGTCTTCGGGGCGGGCGTTTATTCGGAAAACGGCGAATACGACAGCCTCTTTTTGAGCAACTACATCGATGTGTACGTACGAGATGCGCTGAAGCGCGTGCCAGGCGTGAATGACGCGTTCATCTTCGGTGAGCGGAAATACGCGATGCGCGTTTGGCTCGATCCAGCGCGGATGGCACAGCGCGGCTTGACTGCGACAAATGTGATCAGCGCGTTGCAAGAGCAAAACGTGCAAGTGGCGGCGGGACAAATCGGGCAGCCGCCGAACGCGGGTGAGCAAGCGTTCCAGATTAGCGTGAGGGCCGTGGGACGGCTGACTAGTCCGGGGGAGTTCGACAATATTATTTTGAAAACCGGGGCCGATGGGACGCTCGTGCGGGTGAAAGACGTGGGCCGTGCGGAGCTGGGCGCTGAAAATTACGATGTGCGCGTGCGCTTCAACGGACATGACGCGATTGGATTTGGCGTGACGCAGCTTCCCGGCGCGAACGCGCTCGACGTGGACCGCGATGCGAAAGCCGAGCTAGTGAGGCTTTCGAAGACTTTTCCGCCGGGATTGAAGTATGCCGTCGCGTTCGATTCGACGACTGTAATTGGCGAATCGATTCAGGACGTGCTCATCACACTCGTGGAAGCCATCTTTCTCGTCATTACGGTGATCTATATTTTCCTGCAAGATTGGCGGAGCACGCTGATTCCGGCGGTGACGATTCCGGTTTCGTTGATTGGGACGTTCGTTTTCATCAAACTGCTGGGGTTCTCGATTAATACGCTGACACTATTCGGGATCACGCTAGCGACAGGATTGGTGGTCGACGACGCGATCGTGGTGATCGAGAACGTAGAGCGGCACATCATGGAGGGCTTGACGGAGCCGCACAATGCCGCGTCCGTGGCCATGAAGGAAGTAGCTGGGGCGGTTATCGCTACCTCGCTCGTGCTGGTGGCAGTGTTCGTGCCCGTGGCACTGTTTCCGGGCACCACGGGAATATTGTTCCGGCAATTCGCACTGACCATCGCGTTCTCGGTGTCGATATCCGCCTTCAACGCGCTGACTTTGACTCCGGCGCTTTCCGCGATTTTGCTTGGACGCCATCGTGAGCGAGCCGAAGGAAGACTTTTTCATGCGTTCAACCGGATGGTTACGGGCGGAACGAATTTGTACCGCAATACAGTGCGGCATGTTATCGGCTGGCGCTTCGCAGCGCTCTTGCTCTTCTTTGTGGCGCTGGGATTGACCTACTGGATTTACAACAAAGTTCCGCGCGCGTTTATTCCCGAAGACGATCAGGGCTATATCATCATTGCAGTGCAGGCGCCGCAAGGTGCGTCGCTGCAGTACACGACAGACATCTGCGGCAAAGTGGAAGAAACGCTTTCGCATATTCCGGAAATCGCGGGCGCGTTTTCGCTACCAGGATTCAGTCAGTTTGGCGCCGCGCCGAATCGCGGTGTGGTGTTCAGTAGCCTGAAGCCGTTCGCACAGCGCAAGGGTGAGGAACATTCCGCTGGGGCGGTGATTCAGCGATTGCGAGGGCAGCTCTTCGCCATTCAGGGTGCGCTGGTTATCCCCTTCAATCCCCCCGCAGTGCAGGGGCTGGGTCAATTCGGCGGATTTGCGTATGAACTGGAAGACCTGGGGCGGAATTCGCTGCAAACCATAGCGGCTACGGCCAACAATCTTGTGGCGCAAGGCAATGCGACCAAGGACTTGGTGGGCCTGTTCACCAGTTTTACGGCGAACGACCCGCAGTATTTGGTTCAGATCGACCGGGAAAAAGCGAAGAGCCTTCAAGTGCCACTGAACCAAGTAACGGATGCGCTGCAGGTGTACATGGGCTCGGTGTACGTAAATGATTTCGACTTCAACAACCGATCGTACCGCGTGTACGTGCAAGCGGACAGCAAGTACCGCTCCCAGCCGAAGGACATCCGGCAATACTACTTGCGTTCGGACACGGGCAGAATGATTCCGTTGGACAATCTGGTCACGGTGGCGCCGACGGCGAGCGCGCAAGTCATTAGCCACTACAATCTTTTCCGATCGGCGGAAGTTGACGGATCGGCCGCGCCCGGACACAGCTCCGGGGAAGGCATCGCGGCGATGGAAGTGCTGTCGAAGAAAGTGCTGCCGCAAGGAATGGCGTTCGAATGGAGCGGGTTGTCGCTGGAAGAGATTCAGTCTGGAGGGAAGGCGCTGATTCTGTTCGGACTAGGATTGGTGGTCGTGTATTTGACGCTGGCCGCGCAGTACGAAAGCTTTGTGCTGCCTTTCATAGTTTTGATGGCGGTGCCCATTGCAATTTTAGGAGCGCTAGGTGCGCAGGCGATGCGTGGACTGCAGAATGACGTGTATTGCCAGATTGGGCTGGTGATGCTGATCGGGCTTGCGAGCAAGAACGCGATCTTGATCGTTGAGTTCGCGGAGCAACTGCGCGGGCACGGGATGACGATCGTAGAAGCAGCCATCGAAGCTGCGCGAATCCGGCTGCGGCCGATTTTGATGACATCGTTTGCGTTTATTCTCGGGGTGGTGCCGCTGGTGCTTGCGCGAGGAGCAGGGCGCGCGGGACGGATTTCCGTGGGGACGACCGTATTCGGCGGAATGATAGCCGCGACGACGCTGAATCTTCTATTTATTCCTGTGCTGTATGTGATCGTGAAGAGTATTTTCCCTGGCGGAAAAGCAAAGACCGCTTCCGTCGAGCATTAATTTCTCTCTTTCATTGAACATCTGCGCTTCTGAATGGCGGAGGATCGCCTGAGTACGGCGTTGTGTCACTGCTTTTTGAGAAGACATACGCCTGACCAAGGGCGGTCGCGCCGGGATTTTTCTGTTTCGGGGAGAAGCGCGAAAAGGCTCAAGAAAAAGGAGAGGCGCTTGAGACGCGCGGCGTTTTTGAGGAGGGAGCGCACATCAACGGGTTTCCAACCGTAGGGGATGAAGAAGTCAGGTCCTTCGGGAGGTGCAAATTTGAAAGGGGCAGCTTGATGGAGCTGCTTGGCCATCCTCTTTGCCAGCATTCGCAGAAGACCGGGCGAGGCGATGTCGAGAATCCAGGATTGAAAACTGGGAGGGGTGGCGAGATCTTTGGCGAGGCCGGCAACATCTTCAGGAGTCAGATAGATGAGGAGGCCCTCAGTGATGATGAGGGCGTTGGCGCACCTGCCGCTGAGTTGTGCGAAAAGATCGCGGCGGGCCGGAGCGTTTGATAAATCGAGACGAATGCGTTCGAGGGAGCAGACGGGCTTCTCGTCGTGAAGAATTTCCTCTTTGTAAGAGAGAATTTCGGGGAGATCGACTTCGACCCATTTTAGGGACGCGGGGAGTTGCATGCGGTAGGGACGCGCGTCGAGGCCAGCGGCGAGGTTGATGACTATGTCAACGCCTCGCTGGACTTGCTCGTGGATGAGATCGTCGCCGAGGCATGTACGCGTGATCATGCTCCAGTCGTTATCGCGGCCGAGGGGCATGGATTGCGCGATTTGTTCGCCGCGTTCACCGGCGAGGCGGCGCGCGAAGGGGTCGCGGAAGTGGGCGTCGGGGCGCTCGGTTTCGCGGGCGCGATAGACGGCGACCCACCGGGCGGTGTCCGAGACGTTGCGAATCAACGGCTCTGCGCTCGCAGCTGATGAGAAGTGTGCTGGAGGCTCTTTGTCTGCCAAGTCTGCGCCTCGTGATGGTGAGTGAAAGCGAACTGCGTAATGTTAACTGCTTTGGCGCCAACCGCACAACTCAGAAGGCCGCGAGCCGGCCAGGGACGGAAACCGAGGAACAGCTCGACGGCGCGTTTTCGTTGGGTGGTCCTTTCAAGAAGCGGATGTCATATATAATCGCCGCGAGTGTGTGGAATGAACGGCGGCTGCCTCTGAAGAAAGAGGGAGCGGCAACAAATCGGTTGCGTCATGCGAGTGCGTTGAGACATTCGTGAGAGAACACTGAGACACATGCTGGTGCAGAGGCGGGTAGCGTGAACTTCGAATTCAGCGAGAAGACGAAAGAGCTGCAACGGCGGTTGCAGGCGTTCATGGACGAGCATGTCTATCCGAAGGAGCAGCAGTTTCAAGAGGAAATCAATCGGGACCGCTGGAAGCCGACGCTAATCATGGAAGAGCTAAAGCCGAAGGCGCGCGCGGCCGGGCTGTGGAATCTTTTTTTGCCGAATGATGAGAGTGGCGCGGGGCTGACGAATCTCGAATACGCACCACTGTGCGAGATCATGGGCCGAAGCGTGATGGCTCCGGAGGTATTCAACTGCTCGGCGCCAGACACGGGGAATATGGAGGTGCTGGCGCGTTACGGGACGCCGGAACAGAAAGAGAAATGGCTGAAGCCGCTGCTCGCGGGTGAAATTCGGTCATGCTTTGCGATGACGGAGCCGGACGTGGCTTCTTCGGACGCGACCAACATTCGAGCCAGTATCGTGCGCGATGGAGACAATTACATAATTAACGGCAGGAAGTGGTGGGCGTCCGGAGCAGGTGATCCTCGATGCAAAGTTGCGATCTTCATGGGCAAGACCGATGCAAGCGCTGCGGTGCACAAACAGCAATCGATGATTCTGGTGCCGCTGGATACACCAGGAGTCAAGATTGTGCGGCTGCTCACCGTCTTTGGATATGACCATGCGCCGCACGGGCACGCGGAGATCGCATTCGAACACGTTCGCGTGCCCGCGTCAAACATGCTACTGGGTGAAGGGCGAGGATTCGAAATTGCGCAGGGGCGGCTGGGGCCGGGGCGAATCCATCATTGCATGAGATGCATCGGAGTGGCCGAGCGCGCGCTTGAGACGATGTGCAAACGAGTTCAATCGCGTGTGGCATTCGGGAAAACTCTGGCGGAGCAAGGAACGATTCGCGCCGACATCGCTGCGTCGCGCATGGAGATTGAGCAGGCGCGGCTTCTGACGCTCAAAGCGGCTCACATCATGGACACGGTCGGAAACAAAGAAGCGCGAACGGAAATCGCGATGATCAAGGTCGTTGCGCCGAACATGACTCTGCGCGTTTTGGACCGGGCCATCCAGGCGCATGGCGGAGCGGGAGTTTCCGACGACACTTTCCTTGCAAGCGCCTGGGCGAATGTGCGGACTTTGCGGCTGGCCGACGGGCCGGATGAAGTACACGCGGAATCCATTGCGAAATGGGAACTTAGAAAATGGGGCAAGCCGAGGATGCAAACGCATTCGGATTGATGCAAACTCAGGCTTGGCGCGCAGTGGGGGCTTCTGCGTGGAGGTCAGTGTGGCGCCTATCGTCGTGGACTCGCCGGATTCTTTGAAGAAATATGTGGGGAAAGAAATCGGCGTGAGCGATTGGCTTACCGTCACACAAGAACGCATCGCGCAATTCGCGGAAGCTACCGAGGACCGGCAATGGATCCATATTGATCGCGAGCGAGCGGAGAAAGAGTCTCGGTTCGGGACGACGATTGCGCACGGATTCCTGACGCTTTCGCTGATTAGCCGGTTTATGAAGGACGTGATTCAAGTTCGCGGCGGCGTGGGAATGGCAATCAACTACGGGCTCAATCGAGTGCGCTTCCCTGCTCCCGTTCGAAGTGGTTCACGAATCCGGGCACGAGTCAGTCTGCTGAGTCTTAAAGAAGTTTCTGGAGCGCACGAGGCTGCTTTTTCGGTGACGGTGGAGAGTGAAGGTGACGAGAAGCCTTGCTGCGTTGCGGAATCGATTGTGCGTTACTACCGCTAGCCCAGGTGCGAAGTTTCACGAAATGTCGGAAATAAAAATTACAAAATAAAGAGAGAATCAGATTGCGCCGGTTTCGGCGGTGCGCAAAGAAGCGCGTAAAAGAAGTTTGATGAGTTGCGGCATGCTGGCGAAGCGTTCGTCGTGAGTCAAACCTTGGTGATAGCGGTAGTAGATTTGCTGAACGATCACAGCGATCTTGAAACGCGCAAAGGCTAGATAGAAAGGTAGATTGGAAACATCACGGCCCGTTTTCAGCGCATAGCGGTGGACCAGTTGTTCGCGTGTAAGGCTGCCTGGATAGGTCGTAGGTCCCCAGCGAGTTTCGAGCATTTCCCGCGGATCGCTGGCATCGATCCAGTAAGCGAGAGCGGAACCGAGATCCGTGAGCGGATCGCCGATAGTGCACATTTCCCAATCCAAGACACCAATGATTTTGGTGAGATCGTTGGGATCGAGAACAACGTTGTCGTATTTGTAGTCGTTATGGACGAGGGTGGCCTCACTTGAAGCAGGCATGTGCTGCTGAATCCAATTGGAAAGCGGCGCGATCTCCGGGATATCGTGCGTCCTTGAACCTTGGTAGCGCTCGATCCAGCCTCGCACTTGGCGTTCGAGGTAGCCCTGAGGTTTGCCCAAGTCAGCGAGACCAATCGCCTCATAATCGAGACTGTGAAGAAGTGCGAGATTGTCGAGGAAGGATTCGCTCAAACGCCGAGCTGGCTCCGGAGAAAAATCCAACCCGGGAGGAACGTCTCTGCGAAGGATGATGCCATGAATGGGTTCCATCAGATAAAACGGAGCGCCTAGCACGGAAGCGTCGTCGCAGAAGAGAAGCACATGCGGGGCCGGGGAATAGTGAGCATGAAGCTTGGAGAGCACGCGAAACTCGCGCCCCATGTCATGCGCAGATTTGACCTTGCTTCCGAACGGCGGCCGCCGAAGCACCATCTCGCGCACACCGAGTTGCACGGAGTAGGTGAGATTCGAATGGCCGCTTGGGTATTGGCGAACAATCAGGGGCCCAGTTTCGCCGGGGAAATGTGTGTGTAGGAAAGGTTCGAGCTTCGCGACGTCGAGTTCTTCTCCCGGACGAACCGCGGCCGTTGGATCTTGGAGGTCAGCCATATATTTCTCGCGTCGTTCCTCTATCTATAAGTCAGCAAAGCGGGATCGTCCAGATGCTGAAACGAGTTAAACGTGCTGAGCGTGAAACGATCGCCGGTAAACAGGAATTCGCTATAAGAGCAGTTGCGAGGCATCCACGCGACTTGTAGCGTAGCTTGCGGCGAGAGGCGCAAAGCACGCTGGACAGCTACAGCGACGGGACCACCAGAAGTAAAGATGGCGCACGTTTTGCTTTTGTTTGCCGTGGACAGAAATCGCGACAGACCGCGATTGACGCGGGCAATAAACGCCTCCCAGGATTCGACGCCACTTACGCTTAATTCTCCACTGACCCACATGGTGACCACTGATTCGAAGAGTTTTTGGAAGTTTCTGCGGCGCTGGGGTGGACTGTTCGCATTACGCATTGCGTTTTCGAGATCACGGATGTGAGAGTTGGTCTCAGTAAGTCGAGGAAGGCTTTTTTCCAGTACGACGTCGCCCTGGAATTCGTCGAATTCGTCAAACACGAGCGGCGCGGGAAGTTTTAGGCCGTTCTTCGAGTAGATTTCACGCACGGCTTCTTCGGTATCGCGATGGCGGACGCGCGGTCCGGTGCAAATACGATCGAAGACGACCTTTCGGCGAGCCCAATACTCTCCCAGCACATGGGCCTGAGCTTCGCCAGTGGCGGAGAGCTTGTCGTAATCCTGCTCGAGAAAAGAAGCCTGTGCGTGGCGAACCAAAAAAACGCGTCCCATGCGTCACCTAAGAAGACTGCGACTGCTTTGTCAAAGAACAGCCGTTGACGGAAAGCAAAAAGCAATCCGCAACGCAACTATGACCCGCTAGGCGGTCGCGCTCTGTTCCTTGTTGAAGTCCGCGAACTTCTTGCCCTCTTGAGCGAGCCGCTTCAAAAGCGGGGCCGGCTCCCAGAGTTCGCCATGCTGCCTGTGGTATTCCTCGATGCGATCGCAGACCTGTTTCAAACCCACCGTGTCGGCATACCACATCGGTCCGCCGCGATGTGCCGGAAAGCCGTAGCCGTTGAGATAGATGATGTCGATGTCGACGGCGCGCAGGGCGAAGCCTTCTTCGAGGATGCGAGCGCCTTCGTTCACGAGAGCGTAAACGCAGCGATCGACAATTTCTTCCTTGGAGATTTGGCGCTGAGGAATGCCTGCTTCGGCGGCCCATTTGCGGACTAGCTGCGCGACTTCCGGATCGGGAATTGCGCGGCGATTTTCATCGTATTTATACCAGCCAGCGCCGGTTTTCTGGCCGTAGCGGCCCATTTCGCAAAGTTTGTCCCCGGCAAAAGCATGTCGGATGCCGGGCTTTTCGAGGTGGCGATATTCCTTGCGGATTCGCCAGCCGACATCGAGTCCCGCGAGATCGCCGACGGCAAGAGGCCCCATGGCCATGCCGAAATCGTAGAGCGCGGAATCGACGGCTTCGACGCTAGCTCCCTCTTCGAGAAGAAACACAGACTCGCGCACGTACGGATGAAACATCCGGTTGCCGACAAATCCGCGACAGTTCCCTACCAGGACGCCGACTTTGCCAAGTTTTTTCGAGAGCTGCATGCAGGTGGCGATGACTTCCTTGCCGGTGGCTTTGCCGCGGACAATTTCGAGGAGGCGCATCACGTTTGCGGGACTGAAGAAATGCGTACCAATGACTGCTTGGGGACGAGCGGTGGCGGAAGCAATCTCATCGATGTTCAGCGTGGAGGTGTTGCTCGCCAGGATGGCGTCAGGTTTGCAGACGCGGTCAAGCTCGGCGAAGACTACTTTCTTCAGAGCCATGCCTTCAAACACGGCTTCTATGACCATGTCGGCGTTTGCGAAGGAATCGTAAGTGAGTGTTGGTTGAATCAGCTTGAGGCGCTCGTCAATGAATGCTTGGGTGAAGCGGCCACGCTTCACGGAAGTCGCGTAATTTCTTTGAATGTTCGCGAGGCCCTTGTCGAGTGCGGCCTGGTCGGCTTCCTTCAAGAGCACGGGAATGCCCGCGTTTGCAAAGACCATGGCGATGCCGCCGCCCATCGTTCCCGCGCCGACGACAGCTGCTGTGGTGACTGGGAGGAGCGGAGTTTCTTTCGGAATGTCCGGGATTTTGGCGACTTCCCTCTCACCAAAGAACACGTGAATAAGTGCTTTCGATTGATCGGAAAACAAGCATTTCATGAAAAGCTTGCGCTCGAATTTGCAGCCCTCTTCGAAAGGGAGTTTTGTGGCGGCTTCGACCGCATCGATGGCGGCGAGCGGCGCGATCATTCCGCGTTGTTTTTTGCCGGCGTTATCACGTGCGGAGGCAAAGATCGGGGCGTTTTGTTCCGCCGTACCGAGTTTGTCGTTGCGCTCGCGTGCCTTGCGAACGGGTTTGTCTGCAATCTCACGAGCAAAGGCGACGGCGCCGGACAGCAGATCGCCTTCGATCAGGCGGTCCAGGATGCCGTGCTGCAACGCTTCAGCGGCCTTGATGGGGTTGCCGTTCGCGCACATGTCGACTGCTTTGCCCGCGCCCGCGAGTCGCGGCAAGCGTTGCGTGCCCGCTGCGCCTGGAATAATGCCAAGTTTTACTTCGGGTTGGCCGACTTGCGCGCCGGGGACCGCGACGCGGTAATGGCCAGACATGGCAAGTTCGAGGCCTCCGCCAAAGGCGCTCCCATGAATGGCTATGACAATGGGCTTGCGACAATCCTCGATTTTCAAGAGGAGCGAGGGCAGCTCCAAGCCGCCACTAGCCTTACCGGAAGTGATTTTGCCGAATTCCTTGATGTCCGCGCCCGCGATGAAAGTCTTGCCTCCACCGATGAGCAGAGCTGCTTTGATCGAGCCGTCTTCGTCGATTTGCTCGATCGCTGCGGCAATGCCTTCTGGCACGCCGGGGCTGAGAGCGTTGACAGGAGGATTGTTGATGGTGATGATGCCAATGCCATTGTCGTTCGTAAGCTGAACCAAGTCGCTCATCGGTGGCGCTCTTTCCTCTGAAATAATCCGCAAAACTCGCGGACAAATACCTGGGAGGGGCATGCGGCCCGCAGTCTCACACCTTATTTATAAGGCTTCTCACTTACGGCTGGCAAATTCAGGCCGGATGGTGTCCTGCCCACCCCAATATTTCTTGCGCAATTCTCTTTTCAGAATTTTACCAGTGCCTGTTTTGGGCAGAGCATCGAAGAATTCGACGGAGTGCGGACATTTATAATGCGCGATGCGGGTCCGGCAAAAGTCGATCAACTCCGCTTCCGCGACCTGCGAACCGGGCTTCAGCACGACCAAAGCCTTGGGCACTTCTCCCCATTTCGCGTCGGGAACAGCGATGACTGCAACCTCGTAGACATTTGGATGAGCCATGAGCGTTTTTTCGACTTCCAGCGAAGAGATGTTTTCGCCGCCGCTGACGATAATCTCTTTCTTGCGATCGACCACGAGGAGGTAACCATCTTCATTTATCGTGGCCATATCGCCGGTGTGAAACCATCCGCCGCGCATAGCTTCGGCGGTGGCTTGCGGCTGGCCCCAATAGCCCTCCATGACCACGTCGCTGCGCGCAACTACCTCGCCCACGCTTTTCCCATCGTGCGGCACATCTTTGTCGTTTGCGTCCACAACGCGAAGTTCCACGCCGGCGATTGCAAATCCGGTCATAGCCTGGCCGATATATTTCTGCTCGCCTTGCCAATCGAGACCGGGCTTCATTCTGGAAATGGAAAGCGTCGGCGACGTCTCCGTGAGGCCATAGCCGGAGCGACAGCTCCCGCCAAGTTTTTCTTCGACCTCGCGCACAAGTGTCGGAGATGAAGCTGCTCCGCCGATATTGATTATGCGCAGACTGCTCAAGTCATATTTTGGCCGCTCGGGGCAATTCACGAGCGCTGTGGCCATCGCGGGCACAAGACAAATGCTGCGAATTCGCTCCTGCTCGATCAAGCGGAAAACTCGTGTAGTTTCGAAGCGCTGCAGCATTACGTGTTTTCCGCCCGTCAAAGCGAGCGTATGCGGCGTGCCCCAGCCATTGGCATGGAAGAGAGGGATGGTGTGCAATTGAACGCCATCGGCGGTGGGATCGTCGGTAAGGCAGGCGTACAGAGCGTGTATGTAAGTATTGCGATGAGTGAGCATCACGCCTTTAGGATTGGCGCTGGTGCCGCTGGTGTAGAAAAGTTCCGCGACGGAATTCTCGTCAACTTGCATGATGTCGGTGCGGTGAGGGGAGGCGGCGGCGAGGAGTTCGTCGTAGTTTTTAGGAGCGAGCCAGTCTGATTGAGGCGCGCCATCGAGTAAATAAAAGGATTCCACCGTCGGAACGTCTTGACGAAAGGAGTCGACGGCGGGAAGAAATTCCTTTTCGAGAAAGAGCACTTTTGCTGCGGCGTCGTTCAAAATGAAGGCAAGCTCGTGAGGCGCCAGCCGGATGTTCAAGGGGAGCAGGACGGCGCCGGCATCAAGAACGCCGTAATAGGCCTCAAGTAAGCGGTGACAGTTCATGCTGAGAAAGGCGACGCGCTCGCCGGGCTTCACACCGGCCGCGCGCAATGCGCCTGCGAGGCGAGCGGCGCGTTCGGCAAATTGCGCATAAGTGAAGCGCAACTCGCCGCAAACAACCGCGGTTCTGCGCGGATACTGCTGCTCGGCGTATCGCAAACAACGCAGCGGTGTAAGAGGTATGTTCATGGCGTATCAAGCGCGTGCTAGGCGGTTTGCCCTCCATCCACAACCAGGACGTGGCCCGTGACGTAATCGGAGGCGCTGGAAGCAAGAAAAACCGCCGCCCCTTTCAAATCGTGGTCGTTGCCGAATCGGCGTAACGGGATCTTGCTCAGGAAAGTTTCTTTGTTCTTTTCTATCACGACTTGCGACATATTTGTGGGAAACCAGCCCGGTGCAATGGAGTTCACTTGAATGTTGTGAATGCCCCATTTGCAGGCGAGATCTTTGGTAAAGGCAATGACGCCGCCTTTGCTGGCGTGGTAGCCGATGGCCTGAAATTCCGGCGAAGCACCGCGCAGGCCAGCCACGGAAGCGATATTGATAATTTTTCCTCGGCGCTGGGGGACCATATGCTTCCCGACGGCCTGCGAGAAAAGAAAAGTACCCGTTAGATTCGTCTCGATGACTTTGTTCCAATGCTCCAGGCGCATTTCTTCAACCGGAGCGCCCCAGGAAGTTCCGGCATTGTTGATCAGGATATCGATGCGGCCAAAATGAGAAACGGCGGTGTCGACAACTGTCTGAACGTCGGCTTGATTTTTGACGTCACATGCGAGGGCGAGGGCTTTTACGCCTAGTTTCTGCAATTCTGTGGCCGCTTGCTCGCAGCGCTCCTTCTTGCGGGCGCAGAGCACGACGTTGGCGCCCATTTCTGCAAGGCCTTCCGCCATTTGACGGCCGAGGCCGATGGAACCGCCGGTGATGATGGCTACGCGTCCAGTGAGATCAAAAAGTTGTCGAACGTTCATGGCAGACGAGACACTTTCCAATGCGTCGTGCCGATTCGCGAAAGCTTATCCAGCACAGGAATAGAGATTAATGTTTCGCGCATTGAAAAATACTAGAGTCAGAAGCATACGCCAAGCTCGAATTCAGCATTGGTGGGGAGGGCTTGCTTGGTTGAGTAGCCGTCCAGCTGCGCTTATTGAGGCGCCAAGACCACGCGGCCTGCAATTCGTCCCGTGCGCATCTCTTCCAGCACCTCATTCGCCTGGGCAAGTGGACGCGCTGTTACCTGGCATCGAACTTTGCCGGCAGCGGCCATCGCGAGGACTTCTTTAAGATCCTGGCGGGTACCTACTGCGGAGGCCTGGATACGGACCTCACCGGCAGCCATCATGATTGGCGGGAAACAGATATTCTCCGCGGGTAAACCCACGACCAGCAGAGTCCCTCGAGCCCGCAAGCAGCTGAACGCCGTGTCATAAGCGGCTTTCGATGCGGAAGTAACAATGGCGATATGGGCGCCGCCGGTGGCGCGAAACTCCTTAACAACATTGTTCGAAGAAGAGTTAAGCGTTCGAACGGCGCCAAGCTTGGCCGCCGCTGCAAGCTTTTCGTCAGAGATGTCAACGGCAGTAACTTCCGCTCCGAAGCCGGCGCCAATCTGAACAGCAAGGTGGCCGAGCCCTCCGACTCCAAATACGGCTAGCCGCTGACCGGGCAGAATTCTGGCTTGACTGAGCGCACGATAGACTGTGACTCCGGCACAGAAAAGTGGAGCAACATCAGCTGAAGAAAGCCCATCCGGGATTTTCTGAACGTGGCTTGCGCGGGCCTTCATGAATTCCGCGTAGCCCCCGTTCACGCTCACGCCGGTGATTAACTGCTTCGAGCACAGATTTTCGTTGCCCTCGCGGCAGGCTTCGCATTCTCCGCAAGTCCAGTAAATCCAGGGAACGCCAACACGATCGCCCACTCGAAATTCGCCCACTCCCTCGCCGAGTTCGACAATGTGGCCGGCGACCTCATGGCCGAGAATCAGCGGTTTCTTGGTAATGCGTGAGAATTGCGGCCAGTCGCCATCAGCGACGTGAAGATCGGAATGGCAGACGCCACACGCTTCCACGGCAATCAGGACTTCGCCCGGGCCGGGCTCGGGCCGAGTGACATCGGTGAGCACGAGAGGCGTCTTGAATTCCTGCAGGACAGCAGCTTTCATGCAGTCACCGTGAAAACCGAGAAATGGGAAATTGTAGTCATGAGCCGGGCGCCTTAGTCCGTAGCTGGAACCGTGATTTTAAGCGGGTCTCGAACAAAGCTACGACCGTGACGCTCCGATCCGAGCAGAAGGAGAACTGCTAGCGTGAGGATTGTCACGACTTCAAAACCTGCGATGGCCCACTGGTAGCCGACGCGGTCGCGCAACGCGTACTGGATCGAATTCGTCGGCGACGCGAGAAGAATGCCCAATTGATAGGTGAGGCCTGGCATTAATCCACGGGTCGCGTCTGCAGATAATTCATTCAGGTGCACCGGGATCACACCCCAAGCACCCTGCACACCTGCCTGCATCAGAAACGCGCCGATGACGAGCACAGTCAGGCTACCGCCAAATGCCCAAAACGGAATCATGACCAACGATAGTCCCAGCGCGGCGATCATCCCTTTTCGGCGGCCAGCGACCTGCGAGAAGTGTCCGAATAGGATTGCGCCGACCACGGCTCCGATGTTGTAAATGATTGCAATGTTCGCGCGCACGGACACCGAGGCGCGATGGACTTCCTGCAAGAAGTCCGGATACAAATCCTGGGTGCCGTGAGATAGAAACATCATGAAGGTCATGAGCACAACAAGGTAGAGGAAGCGCTTCCACTCCTGCGTGGCGATGCGCAGGACCTGACCGGTGCTGGCGGCGCGATGCTGCTTCCAAGCTTCCGACTCTGGAACCTTCGTACGGATGTAGAGCGCGAGCAAGGCGGGCAATGCACCGGTCCAAAACATGGGGCGCCATCCCCAGGCCGGCAGAAGGAATCGTGCCGCCATCGCGGCAAGTAGATAGCCAATCGAATAACCACTCTGCAAAATTCCGCTAAGGATTCCGCGCCAGCGCACGGGCGCCGCTTCCATAGCAAGTGACGCGCCTACACCCCACTCCCCGCCCATGCCAATGCCGAATAACGCCCGCATCACGAAGAAAAACTTGTAGTTGGGTGAAAAACCACACAGGAGCTCGACTAGCGAAAAATAGATGACGTTCGCCATTAGCGGTCTGCGCCGCCCGTAACGATCGGCTAGCACGCCGAAAATCGCCGCCCCAACCGGACGCATGGCGAGTGTGGCAAAGGTGGTGAAGATGATGTCTTTCTTGGATACGCCAAACTGACGAGCAAGAACGTCATACATGAAGACAACTACGAAGAAGTCGAAGGCGTCGAGGGTCCATCCGAAAAAACCGGCAAGAACCGCGTGCCGGGCGCTCGCTCTTGAGCTAGTGGGTGGATCTGTTATTTGCACGCGATAACCCTTTGTCGATCTGGAATTGACGGGCTCTCATTGTAGCCAATGTCTCCCCCGTTTCCTTGCGTTGCACTCCGCTGCACTTCGCCCCTACGCGGGCAGCGGCTGACCACGTGTTTCGGCCCCAAGGGGAATCAACAGCAGCCCGATAGCAAACGCCAGCGATGTAATCGCTACAGGAACTCCGAGTGACCCGTAGCGCTGCACACCGCTTCCGACTAGAAATGTAATCGCAGCTCCACCAAAACGCGCAAAGGACGTGGAGAAAGCGAAAGCAGTAGCGCGGCATTCGGTGGGATATTGTTCCGGCAGCCACAGCGTGTAGACCGCAAAGTTCGCACCGCCCAGGCCAAGAAAAAACAGACATACAAAAAACCAGGGCAGCGCGGATGGACCGAGATAAAAGACTTTACCGAAAGTGAGGGCGATGAACACCATCATCAGGGCAAAGTAAAAGCCGAGGGCGCCGCGCCGCCCAAGCCGTTCGGCAAGCCAGGGCATGGCCAGACACCCGAGTACGGTGGCAAATGCGACGAGCATAGCAGCGCTTGAGGCGAGCTGCGCGGCTTGCGGTCCATCACGGCCCGCGACTTCCGCAAGAGAAGTCACCGCTGCAGGAACATAGACGGTTCCAGCCCACAGCCCGCTGATCGAAGCGAGCATGAACAGTGAGTTCAGGATCGTTCGGCGGCGCAATGCAGGCGAAAAAAGTTCTGCGAATGGGCGATAGAGCTGCCACGAACGAACAACGTCTACCTTGCTGGACCACCGCGCCGGTTCGGTGACGCCGTGCCTAACCCACGCCAGGAGCAGCGCCGGCAGTCCACCAACGGCAAACAGGGCACGCCAACCGTAGCGGCTGCCGATAAGGTAATTCGCAATCGCGGCAAGGAAAATGCCGACGTAGTAGCCCGTGTGCATGTAACCAGCTCCGGCGCGGCGGCGACTTTCGGGCCATTCTTCGGCGACGAATGTACCGCCCATGGCCCACTCACCGCCGATTCCAATTCCAGCAAGGAATCGAAAAATCGCCAACTGCCAGACGCTGGTGACGAGGGCGCTCAAAAACGTAAAGATCGAGTACCACACGATGGTCAGCATCAACGTACGGACGCGCCCAAACTTGTCGCCCACAGGTCCCCACAGGAAAGCCAGCCCCCAGCCGACCAGGAAAAGAGCAAAGAGCAGTCCACCGTAGTAGCCGATGTTGCCTTTCGTTGCGGTGATGCCGGAGCGAGGAAGAAGATCGCGAAGCGAGGGCAAAAGCACAAGTGCGTAGATGAAAGAATCCATGCCGTCGAGAGTCCATCCACCCCATGCGGCCCAAAACCCTCGAACTTGATTGCCAGTGAGCTTGACGTGAGGAGACAGTAGGCCATTCGATGATTCAACGGGCATCGTGTGAGGGACTATATCAAAAAGACTCGGCGGGAAACGGGTGAAGTCAGGTGGCCGTTCGAGCAGAATGCAAGCCGGCAGAGGCGATGCGCTGCAGCGCCAAATTCAATTTCCGCGCAAGTTGCGGTGATGTAGACTCTCTGATTCACTTTGGGCGAAACCCTGGCGCGAAGAGTTCTATCTACAGGACAAGCCAAAGCTCGGTTCGAAGCAACGGGGTCACGCGTGTTCCTCAAAGTATTTGAAGACAGGTTCGTGCTTGCTGAGGCGGCAGCTACCCACGCTGTGGCCCTCATTCGAACAGCAGTCAACAATCGCGGGTCGGCGCGCGTTGTCGCTGCGACAGGCGCTTCTCAATTCGAGTTTTTAGAAGCGCTTACAAAACTGCGCGGCATCGAGTGGCACAACGTAGAGCTGTTCCAACTCGATGAATATGTCGGCCTTCCGATGACTCACCCAGCCAGCTTCAGCAAATACCTTCAGGAGCGCTTGGTTAGCAAGACTGGAATCATCCGCTATCACTCGATCAATGGCGAAGGCGACCCGGCCAAAGGGGTTCGCGTTGTAGGGGAGTCCATTCTCGCATCTCCTGTTGATGTTGCGTTTGTCGGCATCGGAGAAAACGGCCATCTCGCATTTAACGATCCCCCAGCGGATTTCGAAACCTGCGACCCCTACATTATCGTGAACCTGGACGAAGCCTGCCGGCGGCAGCAAGTCGGCGAAGGCTGGTTCACCGATCTCTCGGCGGTGCCGACGCGAGCGATCTCCATGTCCGTGCGGCAAATCCTCAAAGCGAAACAAATCATCGCGGTAGTCCCCGAAGCTCGCAAAGCCCCGGCGGTCAAAGCTTGTTTCGAAGGGCCGATCAGTCCGATGGCTCCAGCATCGATTCTGCGCTCGCATGCGAATGCAACGATCTATCTCGACCGGCAATCGGCAGCCTTACTCAGCCCGGCGACGCTTTCAGCACTCGCTGCTTCCGCCTGACACATGGCACTGCATTCGCGCTCAATGGAAACCACTTCCTAATGGACATTGGCCCAGAAGCGAGAGCTGCGACACCAAGCTTCGGTCGCGGTCGAAGTATTTCCTCACTCCGATGGTGGATCGGCGGGATATTGTTCACTTCGACAATAATCAATTATATCGATCGCCAGACTCTCTCCCTGCTCGCTCCCTATCTCCAGCAAGATTTCCACTGGACCAACACCGACTACGCCAATCTTGTCATCGCATTCCGCGTTGCCTATTCCATCGGACAAACCCTCAATGGCAGGCTGATGGATCGCATTGGAACGAAGCGTGGACTCACGCTCACGGTTCTGTGGTATTCGATTGTTTCCGTTCTCACACCGCTCGCCAGAGGCTTTTACTCCTTGATGGGATTTCGTTTTTTCCTCGGACTCGGCGAATCCGGCAACTGGCCTGGAGCAACCAAAGCTGTCTCGGAGTGGTTTCCAAAGCAAGAGCGCGGCCTGGCCACAGCGTTATTCGATAGTGGCTCCTCCATTGGCGGAGCCGTAGCGCCATTCGTTGTCCTGTGGTTGTACTTCCGTTGGGGCCTTCGTCCAGCATTTATTGTTCCCGGCCTGCTGGGATTCTTGTGGTTGATAGCTTGGCGCTGGCTCTATCATCTGCCTCAAGACCACCCTCGCATTAGTATCGCTGAACGGCAGATGATCCTTGCCGATCACAAAGAGGACGAACCACCAGCAGTAACGCCGCCGCGCTGGCGCGATCTCCTGAAGCTCCCTCAAACATGGGGAACCATCATCGCTAGGAGCTTCACCGACCCAGTCTGGTTCTTCATCGCCGATTGGTTTCCTATCTATCTCGTCGCCAAAGGCATCGCTCTCAAAAGCGGTTTGATTGCCATCTGGATTCCTTTCATCGCCGCCGATCTGGGCAATTTCTTCAGCGGTTGGCTCTCTGGCCTGTTGATCAAACGAGGGTGGTCGGTCGGAAAGGCGCGTAAAGCTCTGGTAGTCTTCGGCGGTTTCGGCGTGACTTTGCTCGTCCCCACCATTTTCACGGCAAATCTCTATTGGCTCACTCTCCTGTTCGGCCTCGCTACGTTCTCTTACGCATCTTTCACCACAATCGCCAACGTGTTACCTTCTGACCTTTACAGGAACGAATCCGTGGCGACCGTCAGTGGCTTGAGCGGTACGGGAGCTGCGCTCGGCACGATCGTCGTTTTCGAATTGGCGGGACGTCTTTCCGACGCGCGTATTGCGACGGGCACGCACCTATTCGATCCGCTGATGGTTATCGCGGGCCTGATTCCCTTCGTCGGGATGACTCTTGTGCTGCTGCTAGTGCGCAATACAAAAGCTACGGATCAAGGCCTCGTTCGCCGGATCTGAAGTTTTCAGGACTAAATGTTGGCAAGCGCGGCAGACAACAGAAAGACGGAAGTGGCCAAGATAGATCGCAACTAGAGGAGGATCGGTGAAAATAACTGATGCAAAAGTGTTGGTCTCCTCGCCTGGTAGGAATTTCGTCACACTGAAGGTCTACACCGACCAGGGAATTTACGGTCTCGGCGATGCGACTCTTAACGGCCGCGAACTGGCCGTCGCTTCCTATCTCTCAGAACATCTAATTCCCTGCCTCATCGGCCGCGATCCCTTTCAATCGGAAGACATCTGGCAATACTTTTATCGCGGCGCTTACTGGCGCCGCGGCCCAGTGACCATGGCCTCGATCGGCGCCATCGACATCGCACTCTGGGACATCAAGGGCAAAGCTCTCAACACTCCGCTTTACAACCTTCTCGGCGGAAAGAGCCGAACCGGCGTCATGGTTTACGGCCACGCCAATGGCCGCGATATCGAAGAAACCGTCGACGAAGTAGCCAAATTCGCGTCCATGGGCTACCGCGCCATTCGCGCGCAATCGGGAATTCCCGGAATCCCCTCAACCTACGGCGTGGCTAAAGATAAGTTGTATTACGAACCGGCCGAAAAAGGACTTCCTCCGGAAAACGTCTGGTCCACGGAAAAGTATTTGATGCTTGTCCCAAAGCTGTTTGAGACTCTTCGCTTGAAGTTCGGCGACGACGTTCATTTGCTCCACGACGCGCATCACCGCCTTACACCCATCGAAGCGGCCCGCCTTGGCAAAAGTCTCGAGCCTTATCATCTCTTTTGGCTCGAAGATGCCGTCGCGGCGGAATTGCAGGAAGGATTTCGCATTGTCCGCCAACACACCACCACACCGCTGGCGCTGGGCGAAGTTTTCAACACGATTTGGGACGCCACCACGATCATTACTGAACAATTGATCGACTACATCCGAATGGCCACGGTTCACAGCGGCGGCATCACTCACCTGAAAAAAGTTGCCTCGCTCGCGGAAATCTATCATGTCCTTACCGGCTGCCACGGCGCGACGGACTTATCACCGGTGTCGCTGGCCGCCGCCCTGCATTTCGATATCTCCGTCAACAATTTTGGAATTCAGGAATACATGCACCATACCAAGGAAACGGACGAGGTCTTCCCGCACTCGTACTCCTTCGACAACGGATTTCTCTACCCGGGAGACGCACCAGGGTTGGGCGTCGACTACAACGAGAAGCTCGCGGACAAATTTCCTTATGAACGCGCGTACTTGCCCGTAAACAGGAAGCTGGACGGTACGATGTTCAACTGGTAGCTCCATAATTCTTGAATTGCTCCGCGAGATCCTTAGTCGAGCTGTCGACGCTTGTATCCCATTTCAGCGTTTTACCAAATGTCGAGTCTATCCGCGCCGGACGTATTGCCTTCCTTACAGGATTTGACTAACAATGAGTTAGAGATATAACATCGTCTGGAAATGAGTGTACGAACTAGCAGGACCACCGCGTGGCTGCTGCTGACATTTACGCTGCCCACGAAGCAGGCCAGCCAACGAGTGGAGGTTTGGCGAAAGTTGCAACGCTACGGAGCCGTGGCGTTAGGTAACTCCGGGTACTTGCTGCCCAGCAATCCCGTGAACGAAGAGCGGTTCCAGTGGCTGGCCACGGCCATCCGCAAATACAAAGGCGATGCGTCCATCGTCCATGTCCAATCAATCGACAACATTTCCACGCCACAGTTGATCGCGCGTTTTGCGGAAGCGCGCGCGCGCGAGTACCAGGAAGTGATTCGTCAAATGCAGGAGTTTTCTTCACGGCCGCCGCAGAAGCGGGCGGCCGGCCGCCTCAGGCGGTTGCGGAACCGTTTCCAGGAGATTGTCGAGGTCGATTTTTTTGTTTCCCCCTTGCAGAAACGCGTGGGGGAGCTATTGTCACGTGCGGACACGGCGCGTGCGGCGACGCGCACGCCGGTATTCGCGGCGATCCGCCCACGCGACTACAAGGGCCGGATTTGGGTGACGCGACCGCGGCCCGGCGTGGACCGCTCCGCTTCGGCGTGGTTGGTTCGGCACTTCATCGATGCTAAAGCGCGCTTTGCGTTCGCGCCCGAACAACAGGTGCCACGCGAAGCCGTGCCGTTCGACATGTTTCACGAGAGAGGCTTCGGGCATCGTGGCGACGACTGCACGTTCGAGACTTTGCAAAAACAATTCAAGATTCGCGACCGAAGAATCAAAGTGATTTCCGAGATTATTCACGACGCGGACCTCGCCGATGGCAAATTCGGCCGCAAAGAAGGCTATGGTATCGACGAGGTGTTGAAAGGCTGGGCGCGGCAGGGAATCTCGGACCGGGAACTTCTGGACCGCGGCATGCAATTGATGGAGGGTCTGTATCACTCGCTCGCGTGAGTGCTCAAACCCGAGAAGGCTCGGAACTGGAGAAGATCGTGTTGACTAATTGTCTTAGGTATCGCGGCTGGCTGGTCGTCGTTTTATTTCTGGCGTCGTTCCTTGGGCCAACCGTCCAGGCGCAAACGGGTGAAGCCATCAAGAAGGTGATGACGCTCGAAGAAGCAGTGGACTTCGCGCTGAAGAATTATCCGGCTGTCCGCGCTTCGCTTCAGCGAATTAACGCGGCGCAAGCCGGCATAGGGTTGGCGCGTACCACGTATCTGCCTCGGGCCGACGCAGTCTGGCAGACGAATCGGGCCACCGACAACAACATCACCGGCCTGCTGCTTCCACAATCGATCATCGCTCCGATTTCCGGGCCGGTTCCGGTCACAACTTCGGGTCGCAGCGCTTGGGGCAGTGCGGCGGGGTTGCTGTTTTCCTGGGAGCCGATTGACTTTGGATACCGCGGAGCCAAGGTCGATGCGGCGCGGGCTGTTCGGAATCGAGCCGCCGCCGAAGCGTCCTTGACGCGTCTGGATGTCGCGGTTGCGGCGGTCAACGCCTACCTGACGGTTTTGGCGGCCCAGCAAACCGTGCATGCGGCCGAGGCCGATGTTCAGCGGCGCGAGACGTTCAGCAAGTCCGTGCGGGTGCTCACTGACAATCAACTTCGCGCCGGAGCGGATGCCTCGCGCGCGGACGCGGAATGGGCACGCGCGAAAGTGAACTTGGCGCGCGCCCGGCAGCAGGAGCAAGTAAGCCGGGCGGTGTTGGCCGACATTCTGGGCATGCCCGATATCTCAGTGGAAGTTCGTGAAAGTTCTCTGCTCGGACAACCCCCGGATACAACTCCGCAAACGGCTGCCGTCGCCGCTCATCCTGGCGCGGAAGCGGAGCATGCCCGCGTTGAGGAAGAGCAGGCCCAGGTTCATGCACTCGACCGCGCTTACTTCCCCAAATTCTATTTGCAATCTTCGGTGTACGGGCGAGGCAGCGGGTTGAACCCTGCCGGCGATTTTCTAGGAGGCTCGAATGGTTTGGCGCCGGACCGTGGCAATTGGGCGGCCGGTCTAAGCGTCACCTTCCCGGTATTCGACATCTTTACCATCCGCTCGAGAAGGAACATTGAAGCAGCCAACGAACGCGCCGAAGAGGCTCGTTACGATCAGACCCTGCAAGATCTCACCGGACAATTGCGGCAAGCCCAGGCTTCGCTCGAAGGAGCTCGGCAGGTCGCGGAGAACACGCCCGTGGAACTGGAGGCTGCGCGCACCACCGAAAGCCAGGAACGCGCCCGCTACCAATCGGGTTTGGCCACGCTGGTCGAGGTTGCGGATGCGCAGAGTTTGCTGGTGCAGGCCGAAACCGACGATGCCTTGGCGCGTCTCGCCGTTTGGCAGAATTTGGCGGCCGTCGCCGCGTCCCACGGGGACCTGCAACCCTTCCTGCAGCTCTTGCACGGCACACCGCAGGGAGTACGGTAAGTATGTGGCTGCTGCGCGCCGCCCTGCGTCGTCCTGTCACGATTGTGGTGTTGGTGATCGGCGTCGCGCTCTGCTCGATCCTCGCTCTCCTGCGCATGCCCGTGGACATTTTCCCGAATCTCAACTTGCCAATCATTTACGTGGCGCAACCTTACGGCGGGATGTCGCCTGCACAAATGGAAGGCTATCTCGTTTATTACTACGAATACCATTTTCTTTACATCACCGGGATTGAGTCCGTTGAATCGAAATCCATTCAAAACGTAGGTCTCGTGAAACTCACGTTTCATCCGGGTACCGACATGAGCCAAGCGGCCGCCCAGACGGTGGGCTATGTGGATCGCGCGCGCGCGTTCATGCCCCCGGGAACGGTGTCGCCGTTCATCCTGCGTTTTGACGCGGGGAGCGTTCCGGTCGGGTATCTCGTATTTTCCAGTCCGACGCGCACGGTGGGCGAAATCCAGGATTTGGCGCTCAACCGCGTGCGGCCCCTGTTTGCCACATTACCCGGCGTGTCGGCCCCTCCTCCATTTGGCGGAAACCAGCGAACAATTGTCGTGAGCGTTGATCCGGATCGGCTGCGCGCCTACCGTATGGCGCCGGAAGAAGTCGTCCAGGCGCTGAACACGGGCAATACCATCGTGCCGGCGGGAAATGTGAGAACCGGAGACTTGCTGCGCCTGGCCCCCATCAACTCCGTTGTTCCCAATATCAAAGACCTGGAAAATCTCCCCATTCGGACCGGAGCAGGACCGACCGTGTTTCTTCGCGATGTCGGCACGGTGCAGGACTCGAGCGACATCGTTACCGGATACGCGGAAGTAAATGGACATCGCACGGTCTATATTCCAGTGACCAAGCGGGCGGATGCCTCGACGCTCGCGGTGGTCAATGAAGTGAAGGCAAACCTCGCCCAATTCCAATCCGTTGTTCCTTCCGACGTCAAGATCGACTATGAGTTTGATCAGTCCTCGTATGTGCGCAACTCGCTTCTCTCGGTAGTCAAGGAAGGCTTGCTCGGAGCGCTGCTCACCGGCGTGATGGTGTTGCTGTTCCTGCACGATTGGCGCAGCGCGCTCATCGTGGTCACCACCATTCCCTTTGCCTTGCTCACCGCGGTGGTGGCGCTGTGGGGCGCGGGGCAGACGATTAACATCATGACCCTGGGTGGACTGGCGCTGGCGGTCGGGATCCTGGTCGATGAGTCAACGGTGGTGATGGAGAACATCCATAGTCATCTCGATCAGGGACGAGGACGGGCGGTTGCTGTGTTGGAAGCAAGCAAAGAGGTGCAGATTCCCCGCCTGCTCGCGATGCTGTGTGTCATCGCCGTGTTTGTGCCGTCGTTCTTCATGGTCGGAGTCTCGCGTTCCCTGTTTATTCCGCTCTCATTGGCCGTGGGATTTGCGATGGCAGCTTCCTACCTGCTATCGAGTACTCTGGTGCCGATTCTGTCAGTCTGGTTTCTCCGCGACTCGCGGGCAAACGAAAAGGAAAAAGGCCCTTCGTTCCTTGACCGGTTGCGGCAAAAGCTCGGAAACCTCTTGGAACGATTGACTCGAATGCGCGGACTGCTCATTGCGGTGTATCTCGTGGCAGCCGGATTGGTGATCGCATTTGTCGGCCCCTACCTCGGACGGGAAATCTTTCCGCGCGTTTCTTACGGCCAAGTGTTGTTGCGCTTTCGCGCGCCGATCGGAACCCGCGTGGAAACCACGGAACGACTTTCGCTCGCCGTGCTCCGCTCGATTGAGAAGGCCGCCGGGCCCGGGAACATAGCGGCCACCCTGGGCTATGTTGGCGCGACGCCTCCGAGTTACCCCATCAATACGATTTATCTCTGGACGAGCGGTCAACATGAAGCGGTATTGCGCGTGGCGTTGAATCCGAACTCGGGCATTTATACTGACACGCTAGAAGAGCGCTTGCGGAAGATGCTGCCGTCCGAATTTCCGGGGTGTCAATTCTCGTTTGAAGCCGCGGACATCGTGACGCAGATCATGAACTTCGGAGCTCCGACTCCCGTCGAGATTAATGTGAGTGGGCCGGACCTGGCGGCCGACCGGGCCTTCGCTGAAAAAATCCGCGTAGAGCTGGGCCATATCGGCGCCCTGCGGGATCTGCAGTATGACGAGCCATTGGACTACCCCAGCGTGGACGTCAACGTGGACCGCGAACGTGCGGGGCAACTGGGCGTCACCGTTGACAAAGTGGGACGGTCCTTTCTGGCCGCCACTTCCTCCAGCCGCTTCGTTACGCCGAATTATTGGGCCGACCCGAAGTCCGGAGTGGCCTATCAAGTCCAAGTTCAAGTTCCGCAATCCGAGATGACTTCTGTCCAGGACCTGGAGCACATTCCCGTAACGCCCGGAACGTCCTCGCATCCGCTGTTGGGCGATGTGGCTCAAGTTAGTTACGGCAATACCGTCGGCGAGTACCACCGCTTGAACGGGCAACGCATGGTGACGATCACCGCCAACATCTCCGGCGAAGATCTTGGGAGGGTCTCCGGCCGCCTGGATGAAGTCCTCAAGAACGTTGGCGCTCCTCCGCGCGGCGTGAAAGTGGCAGTGCGCGGACAGATTGAGCCGATGAAGCAAACGTTGACGAACCTTGCCGTGGGACTTCTCCTGGCCGTGCTGGTGATCTATCTTTTGCTCGCCGCCAACTTTCAGTCGCTGCGATTGGCTTTCGTGGTCCTCTCGACGGTTCCTGCGGTTATCTGCGGCGTGATCTTCGCGCTGCTGCTCACCCGCACGACGTTGAACATTCAATCATTCATGGGCGCCATCATGGCCATCGGTGTCGCGGTCGCGAACGCGATTCTGCTCGTCATCTTCTCCGAAGAGCATCGCCGGGCCGGCAACGTTTCGAACGTCGCGGCGATCCAGGGCGCGCAGACCCGCATGCGGCCGATCTTGATGACCAGCCTGGCGATGATCGCGGGCATGATCCCCATGGCGCTTGGCATCGGGGAGGGAGCGCAACAGACCGCGCCTCTCGGGCGGGCGGTGATTGGCGGATTGCTATTTGCTACGGCCGCGACGCTGTTGATCCTGCCCCTGACGTTTTCCCTAATACAGGAAGGCGCGGGGAGCCGCTCGCCGTCGCTCGATCCCGACGACGCGCAAAGCACTTTTGCTAAACAGTCTGGCGGCGGTCCGGTCCCTGGAGAAGCGATATGACGTGGAGACGAGTTCTTCTAATTTTTGTTTTCAGCGGCAGCCTCGGCTTGTGCGCTTCGTGTGGTTCCAGCTCCGGTCCGGTAACCAACGCTGGCAGCGCGCAAGCCTCCACCCCCGCCACGCCCACGGTGGACGTGACGCAAGTGACGGCACGGAAGCTAGCCATGACGGTGCGCCTCCCTGGGGAACTCCAACCCTACGAAGCCGTGGCGGTGTACCCCAAACTCACGGCGTTCGTCGATTCGATTAGCGTCGACCGGGGATCGATCGTGAAAAAAGGACAACTGCTTGTCCGGCTGGTGGCCCCGGAACTTGCCGCGCAGCGCGCGGAAGCCCAATCGAAACTGCAAGCGGCCGTCGCCCAACGTGTCGAAGCCGCCGCGAAACTCGCGTCGGAAGAAAGTACGCACCAACGGCTGAAATCCGCCGCCGCAACGCCCGGCGTCGTCGCAGGAAATGATCTGGACGTGGCGCAGATGTCGGTGGAAGCAGACCGTGCCCGTCTGGAAGCCGCGCGAGAGAGCGAGGAAGCTGCGAAGTCGGCCTTGCGGTCGTTCACGGACATTCAAGAATATCTGCTCGTGCGAGCGCCCTTTGATGGCGTGGTCACCGAACGAAATGTTCATCCTGGAGCCCTGGTCGGTCCAACCACTGGCTCGAACAGCAGCGTCCCTCTTTTGCGCGTTGAACAGATAGCGCGCCTCCGGCTGGTGGTCCCCGTGCCCGAGAAGTATGCGGCGGGCATGACCGAAGGCGCCAAAGTCGAATTCAGCGTGTCCGCATTCCCGAACCAAACCTTTACGGGAACGGTTGCGCGGATCGCCCGCTCGGTGGATGTCAAAACACGAACGATGCCTGTGGAACTGGATGTCACAAATCCCAAGGGCCGTCTGGCTTCGGGCATGTTCCCCGAAGTGCTTTGGCCGGTGAATCGTTCAGAGGCGACTCTCTTCGTTCCAGTGTCCTCGGTCGCCCGGACCACGGAAGCGACGTTTGTGGTTCGCATTCACGACGGGACCGCGGAGTGGGTGAACGTCAAAACCGGCGAACTCGATGGAAAGCTGATTGAGGTTTTCGGTGATCTGCACGCGGGCGATGCAATTGCCGCGCGCGGAACGGACGAGCTGCGGCCCGGCATGCGAGTAAACACGAAACTGGTAGCGGTGGACTCGTCCGGAACACCGAAATGAATTTCCCAGCAGATCTTAGCCAGTTTTACTTGATACAAGGAGACTGATGATGATTGCCAGACTGCGTTGTTTGATGGCGTTTTGCGTTTTGTTGATTCCCATTCTCGTCCGCGCTCAAGGGGTTTCGACCGGGCCAATTGACCAGGCTTTGGGTCGCTCGGGCCAGAAAACCGGCGAAGTCTATAAGATCAGCTTCCCCAGGACCGATCTGCACGTTTCCGTGCATGGATTGGCGATCAAGCCTGGCCTCGCGCTCGGCTCCTGGGCGGCTTTTCTGGGAACCGACGACAACGCCATGGTGATGGGCGACTTGGTGCTGCTGGAGAACGAGCTGAATCCCGTAATCGCGAAGCTGCGATCTTCCGGCTTTGAGATATCCGCGGTGCACAACCATCTCATGGAAGAAACGCCCCACGTCATGTATGTGCACTACGCGGGGCACGGACCAGCCGCCCAACTGGCCACTTCTTTGCGCGCGGCCTTGTCGATTTCCAAGACACCTCTTGAGAAGCCGGCCGCAGTCGCGGAGGAAGCCGCTCCACCAGCGTGGGTCAAATCCGTGGAGGACGCCGTAGGACGCAAAGGTACCTTCAAGGGTGGAGTGCTGTCGTACGGCGTGCCGCGTAGCGATGCTATCACCATGGGTGGGATGACCATTGCTCCCGCCGCTGGAGTGGCTGAGGGCATCAATTTTCAGGCCGCGGATTCCGGCAAGGTCGCTACAACCGGTGATTTCGTGCTCACCGCGGAAGAGGTCAATCCGGTCATCTCCGAACTCCAGGGGCACCAGATCTCGGTGACGGCGTTGCACAGCCACATGCTGACTGAACAACCTCGACTGTTTTTCATGCACTTCTGGTCCGTGGGCAGTCCCGAATCGGTGGGCGAGGGCATCAAAGCGGCGCTGAGCCATGTCGCAGTGAAGTAAGCATGTTGCGAGGAGATCGATGATGCGAATGTGGCTGCTTTTCCTGTGTGCGCTGGTGATTATAACAGGAGGTGGAAAGCTCCCGTCCCCGGCGAACGGCCCAACGCTGAAGAAGGTGGCGGAGTTCGATCTGCCCGGGCCGCCGGGCAAACGCTTCGACTACCTCACGATCGATGTGGATGACCACTACCTGATTTCCACGCATCTCGCCGCGCGGCAAACGTACGTCATAGACCTCGGCACGAACAAAGTCGTCGCCATCATCGCTGATACACCGGGTGCGGAAGGCGTCGAGTACGTGGTGGAGTTCCATAAATTCTACACGTCCAACGCCTACGACAACACGATCGGCGTCGTGGATCTGAAGCAGATGAAGGTCATCAAGAAGTTGGAGACCGAAGCCAAACCGGATGGCAGCACGTACGCGGCTCCGTTTCACAAGCTGTATGTTTCGGACGAGCGCGGCAAAGCGGAAGCGATTGTGGACACGACCAAGGACGAAATCATCAAGACTTTGCATTTCGATAGTGAGACCGGCATGCCGCAGTACGACCCGGTCGCGCGCAGGGTGTACGTGAACCTCCAAGACCAAAATATATTTGCCGTCATCGATCCTGCGACCGACACGGTGGTGGGTCGGTATCCCGTGGGTCGGTGCAAAGGAAACCACGGTATGACGCTTGACCCGGACCATCACCGCGCGTTTCTCTCTTGTGAAGAAAACAATCTAATGACCGTCTTCGACCTCGACAAACACGAACCCATCGCCTTTCTTCCGATGGCGGACGGACCGGACGTCATCAAGTTCGATCCAGGCCTTGACCGGATTTATGCCGCTTGTTACAGCGGAGCCATCTCCGTCTTTCACCAGGATGATCCCAGCCACTACACAAAGATCGAGGATTTCAAGGTGCCCCACGCAGTCCACTCGCTGGCCGTGGATTTCCAGACGCACCGGGTGTATACGCCGGAACAAGAAGTAGATGGCAAGCCGGTGGCGCGCATGGCGGTTTACGAAGCCCTAGTCCGTTGAGTCGCGGTCTGCGGTTTCGCTCATGAATTTCCCGGCCCATACTTCAAATCGCAAAGCAGGTGCGCGATCCCAATGGCCATCCGTTCGTTGCTGCCCGGCCCGCTGAAACTGCTGACGCGGGATGCGTACTTATTATTTCTCACGCGGTTCGTGCGCTTATTCGCCTATGGATCGCTGTCCGTTGTTCTGGTTTTCTACTTGATTGGAGTGGGCCTAAGCGAATCGCAGACAGGGATCCTTCTCACGCTGACACTCGTCGGGGATACCGTGATCTCCCTCTATCTCACGACGCGTGCCGACCGGATTGGGCGGCGGCGCATGCTAATCGTGGGCGCCATTCTGATGGCTGGAGCAGGGCTTACGTTCGCGTGCACCAGCAACCTCCTTTTTTTAATTATCGCCGGGACAATCGGCGTCATCAGCCCCAGCGGCAACGAAGTGGGTCCGTTTCTGTCGATCGAACAAGCAGCGCTCTCGCATGTAGTTTCCGACCGGTCGAGGACGGAAGTATTTGCTTGGTACACGCTGGCCGGCTCTGTGGCGACCGCGACTGGCGCTCTTTTTGCGGGCGCGATCACCGGCCTGCTCGAGAGAACGACGTTGGCGCCCGTCGGCGCCTACCGGACGGTGGTCGTCGTGTACGCGATTGTGGGAGCCCTATTGGCATGTTTGTTTCTTCAACTTTCTTCCGATGCAGAAGTGCATTCGCCCCGGGAAGCATCGGCCTTGCCGGCGACGCTGAAGCGCTTTTTCGGGATTGGGCAATCCCACCGTGTGGTCGTAAAACTCTCCAGCCTGTTCGCCTTGGACTCGTTTGCCGGTGGATTTGTGGTGCAAAGCTTCGCGGCGTATTGGTTCTACCTGCGTTTCGGCGTCCGTCCGGCGACCCTCGGCGTTATTTTCTTCTGGGCCAATATTTTTGCGGGCATTTCTGCACTCTTGGCGGCTCGTCTGGCTGCGCGCTGGGGTCTTGTCAACACGATGGTCCTCACGCATCTTCCTTCCAACATTTTGCTCATTCTCGTCCCGCTGATGCCGAATCTTTGGCTGGCGGTTCTTGTCCTTCTCGTACGGTTCAGTATCAGCCAAATGGATGTACCCACGCGGCAGTCCTACGTCATGTCAGTTGTACACAAGGACGAGCGCTCCGCCGCCGCCGGAATCACCGGTGTGGCCCGGACCACCGGCGCCGCCATCAGCCCTTTGTTCGTGGGATTTATGTTCGCGCGGCCTTCCTGGATTAACGTGCCCTTCTTCCTCGCTGGCACGCTGAAAATTCTGTACGATCTCTTGCTCTACAAGGAATTTGTAGCAATTCGACCCGTCGAGGAACGGTCCGAGGCCTAATATGCACAAACCGGACATCGCGCAGTCCGTGAAGCGTGTGCTGCTTTTCCGCGACGGGGGAAATCCGAGAAGACGCTCGAGGACTGAAATGGGCTCTGCGTGGGGGCGCAGGGACACGTGAAAACTCTACGTAAGCCATTGCACCTCGTTGCATGCGGCGCGTATCTCGCTTCCGCATTGTCTGCACCGTGTTATGGCGCTGCTAGACCTCCCTTGGCTGGGTCGCCTTCGGTCCCTCAATCGGAAGCAAGGGTCGCCAAGGCCGTGCCCGTGGATCATGCCCCAAAACTGGATGGCACTCTGAACGATTCGCTCTGGCTCACTGCCAAACCGATCACCGACTTTCGTCAACGAGAGCCACTAGAAGGCCAGCAACCCACCGAACAGACCGAAGTGTTCATCCTCTACACACCTCACGCTGTTTACTTTGGCATCCGTTGCCACGACTCTCTCCCATCGCGAATTGTAGCCACGGAACTTCGCCGCGACGTAAGTCAAGATTTGGATGACCACTTTGAAATCCTGATCGATTCGAACCACGATCGCCGTGGTGCGTACGTGTTCGAAGTCAACCCTCTTGGCACCCAGAGCGACGGTCTCATTGTTGAGGAGCAAGGGGGTGGCGATGGAGGTGACTTCGACCGGGGGTGGGACGGAGTATGGACGTCCGACGCGCGTGTCACTCCCGACGGATGGACTGCGACAATAGAAATTCCCTTCACTACTCTCAATTTCACTCACTCCAGCAAAGTGGTCTGGGGTTTGAATTTGAAACGTTTTATTCGTCGGAAGAACGAAGAAGACCTTTGGAGCGCATACCGCCGCACTTTTGGTATCACGAAAGTCTCTGAGGCTGGAGATCTAGGGGGCATCGAAGACATTGGAAGTGGACGGCTGTTCATTGTTAAGCCGTATGGGCTGGCCCGCTACGACAAGCAAACCGGGCAAGACCCTCTATTCCCCCTGACGGGTGGGCTCGATGTGAAGTACGGACTGACCTCCAACCTCGTATTGAATCTGACGGGGAACACGGATTTTGCAGATACCGACGTCGACCTCGAACCGTTCAATCTAACACCGTTCAAAGTCTTCATTCCGGAGAAACGCCAGTTTTTTCTCGAAAACGCCGGGGTCTTCAATTTCGACATGGGCGACCAGGATCAATTGTTCTTCAGCCGCCAGATTGGGATTGACCCAATCACCGGCCAGCAGGTACCCATCAATGGGGGAGTCAAGCTGACCGGGACATTTGGCCGGACGGAGTTGGGCATTATGGACGTCAACACTCGTTCCAGCGGTCCCAATCCCTACGCAAACTATACCGTCGCCAGATTGAAAGAATCGCTCTGGGCCGGGTCGTATATCGGTGTGATGGGGATCGACAAGCGATCGGGCGATACGCTGGATAGCTTTAATCAAACGGGTGGCGTGGACACGCGTCTCGTCTTCTTCAAAGACTGGTTCGTGGATGCCCACATGGCTGGAACGCGATCACCGGGCGAACCGAGTGGCGCCAGCGATGTAGGGGCTTCCTTGTCCTATCGCTCGAACTGGCTGGATGGAATCGTCGAACGGCGAAAAACCGGTCCCAATTTCAACCCGGAGGTTGGGTTCATTGAGAGAACCGATTCCAACGAAACGTTTGGAGATCTAACATTTAAAGTCCGGCCGCGGATTCGATCCGTCCGCGAGCTGCAATTCGAGGGTTTCCTTCTCCATGCGCCCGATACCAGCAATGAAGTCTCCACGCAAGAGTGGCAGGGAACCTTCCGCGCGGAGTTCAACAACGGGGCCTACACCGACAACGATATCGCCAACGTCTTTACGCAGCGGATCACAACGCCGTTCCACATCTACAAGAATGTCTTCATTCCCAATGGCCTGTATCACTTCGCCCGCCATCAACTGACGTATGGGTCCGGACAAGATAAGCGGTTCACCTACAATTTTTTCGAAAGATTTGGCGGGTATTACGGAGGGAGCCTGAACGAATTTCGCGTGCGCGCCAATTACCGGCCGACGGTGAAGTTCTCGATCTCCGTGTCCGAGACCTGGGACCGGTTTCGGTTGCCTCTGCCAAATGGCAATTTTTCGGTCTTTCTGGCCAGCTTGCAGGGAAATTATTCGTTTACTCGTTTCTTGACCTTCACGAGCCTGATTCAGGTGGACACGTCGAACACCCAGGCAGTCAGTGCCAATGTTCGCCTGCGATATAACTACCGGCCCGACAGCGACCTCTACATCATCTACAACGTAGGCACTCAATTCGCCAGCATCGCACCCGCAAATCCTCCGCAAATCCGAGAGACCCGCTTCGCCGTGAAGTTCACGTATTCTTTCTTTCCTTGAGTTCGCTCTTGTTTGTACGATTTGGTAGCGAGTTCTAAGGCGCGTGCGAACTTAAACGTGTGATGTCTCCCTTATCGGACCAGCGCAATGACCAGGATTGCGGCCTCTTATGTTCCCCGGCGGCGCACTGCCAAGAACAGGCCTCAAGTTATGGAAAAAGAAACTCGTTCGTGCTTCCCTCATTGTGGCGATCTTCGCAGACTCCTTGAAAACGGCTACTAGATGGTGGGGACTGAATCTGCAAGTGGGCTCTAACTGATTGAAGAATCAGGAGATTCTGGAGCCGAGGGAGAGACTTGAACTCTCAACCCCCGCATTACGAATGCGGTGCTCTACCATTGAGCTACCTCGGCGTGTTCATTGACAATAGCATTCGTGCAAAATTTCTGTCAATTGAACGCGCAAACCTGATTTCTATTATCTTGAGAAGGGAAACATCGCCCAGCCAATCCCCACGCCGATCAGCAGGAAAAGTATCAGCGACCAAATGATGTACGTTACTCGCTCCCTCGTCCGGCGCCGGCTCAAGAATCCAAACGCGATGGAGATCAGCAGGGCAAAAAGCGTCATCGCCTGAAAATGGCTGAGTTGAAACACGATCGCGATGATCACGCCTTCCGCCCTCTCACCGCTTCGTACGCGTGCAGCGCGGCCAGCAAGTTTAGCACCCCCGCCGCGGCAAGAAATCGCGTTCCGTAATCGCCCTCGGCGTGCGCGACATCCGAACCCTGAGTTTCAAACGCCCTCGCCGCGAAATAAAAAGACCCTGTGCCCAGGTCGGCGACGTATCCCAGCATTCCAAAAGCGTCAGTTCCCTCCGAACTGAAAACGTTGCCCCGCATCCCCACACCCAGCAGAACCAACGCCGCCACCGTCAAGAAACATGCAACGGCTCGCCCCCACATTCTTTGCAACGCATGGCCCAATCCTGGGACGAGCCATCCGGCCAGGCCGTAAGCAAGCGCCAACATTTCATTTCTCTGAGGGCGTTCACGTGTTACAACGCTTGCTGTTGCAGGCGTTACTGTGTCCGTCGTCATTTCTTCCGGCATGTTTCTTCCTTTACGCTCGTTGCGGCGACCAGCTTTCTCTAAGTCAGCAACGCCAGAATCTCTTTTTGCACCGCTCCGGTGACGCGCGCTTCTTTTTCCCCAATATACATATTCACCTCGCTACGAACGCCAAACTCCGGCAGATAGATTCCGGGCTCTACGGAATTGCACGTCTTTGGAATCAGATGCCGCACGTCGTGCGTCTCGAGACCGTCCATATTTACGCCGTTTCCGTGCACCGTTTGCCCGATGTTGTGGCCCGTGCGATGGAAGAAGTATTTGCCGTAACCCGCCTTCTCAATCACCTTGCGCGCCGCTTGATCCACTTGCCATCCCTGAAGCGGCTTTCCAGCGGCGACGCTCGATTGAATCAACTCGATGGCTTTGTCTCGCGCTTCGCGCACGATTCCAAAAATCTTCGCCATTTTCTCTGGAACTTTCGCGCCGAGATACCCGACCCAGGTAATGTCGTAATAGACGCTGCCCGCCGCCTTCGTTTTCCCCCAAACGTCCAGCAGCAACAAATCGCCTTCGCGAATGGGCGACGCCGTCTCCGCCGTAGGTCCGTAGTGCGGGTCGCTCGCGTGCGGCCCGACGGCGATGTCTGGTCCCTGGTCCGCCGTGATGCCGGCCGCTGCAAACTCCTTCAGAATCCACTCTTTCAAATCGTATTCCGTGAACGTCTTTTTTTCGCGAACGTTTCTTGCCGCCAGCTGAAACGCCTCTCGCACCACCCGGTCAATCACCACGCCTGCCGCCATGTGCGATTCAAGCTGCGCCGGGCTCCAGCACGCTTCATATTTTTGCACCAGGTCCGCGGAGCTCGCGACTTTCACGCCCGTGCTGCGCACGAGCTCCACCGTTCCCGCGTCCACCATCGCCACGTAGGGAATAGCGTTCTTCGGCGAATATTGCATCGCGACATTCTTTGCGCGTCCCAAAAGTTTGCCGAGGTTCTTCCGCAGCTCCTCTTGCCCCGCATAAAAAAATGTGTCCCCGGGCAAAGCTGCGAGTGATTCCGTCTCTATCTTGTGCACTAATTTGCGCGGTGTGCCCTTCGCCGGGATGAAGTAATACCAGCGGCGCGTGCGCATCCCCGAAGGAAGTTGCAGAATGCTTTGCGCGATGGAGTCTCGCCCGCGAAAATCGTAAAACAGCCAGCCGTCCAGTTTTGCCGCGCGCAAATCGCTTTGTATTCCGTTGATATCAGCGCTCATATTCAGAAGACGTCCTTGCCATTCGCCTGTGTTACAGCAAACCCTTTGCTAAGCGTCATGCGTTAGTATCCCCAGTACTTGTTGTTTCGTCACGCCTCGAATTTCGATGCGTTTTGTGCGGCTGCGGTCACCGGAAAGAATTCTAACAGCCGCCTTGGGTGTTTTCAAAAGATGGGCGAGGAATTCGACCAGCGCCTCATTCGCCCTGTTTTCCAGCGCCGGCGCTTGCAGCCGGATTTTCAAAGCTCCGCCCATTACACCGGCTATCTCGTCTTTGCTCGCCCGCGGCTGCACGCGCACCGGAAACGAAACTGTCCCAGCCGCAATGTTTTCCGATATTTCCGGTAACATCTGGCGCTCACCAGGCCCTTTCGTATTGCAAGGGAGCCTTGATCTTCACGTCCAGCTCCTTCGCCGCCCGTCTTGGCCAATAGGGATCGCGAAGCAGTTCCCGCGCAAGAAAAACCAGGTCCGCCTGATCGGTCGCTAGAATTGTCTCCGCTTGTGTAGGTTCTGTGATCATTCCAACCGCGCCAGTTGCAATCCCGGCTTCCTTGCGAATCGCTTCTGCAAATCCGGTTTGATATCCGGGACCCAAGGGAATTTTCACTCCCGGCACGGCGCCTCCGCTCGAAGCGTCAATCAAATCCACGCCAAGTGGTTTCAACTGCCGCGCCAGTTCAACCGTCTGCCCCAAATCCCATCCGCCCTCTTTCCAATCAGTGGCTGACACGCGCACGAACAGCGGCAGCCTCTGCGGCCAAACCTCGCGAACGGCACGCACAACGATAAGCGCCATGCGAATTCGATTCTCCAGTGTCCCGCCATACTCATCCGCCCTCATATTGGAAAGCGGCGACAAGAATTGATGCAACAAGTACCCATGCGCGGCATGAATCTCAAGAACTTCAAAACCGGCAGCCATGGCGCGTTCCGCCGCCTTTCGAAACGCCCCGGCTATCTCTCCAATTTCGCCCACGGATAGTTCGCGCGGTACGTTATACCCCGCGTCAAATGCCACTGCGCTTGGCGCAACCGGCTCCCAACCGCCATCATGGACCGCTATGGGTTTGCCTCCGCTCCACGGTGGTGCCGTGCTTGCCTTCCTCCCCGCATGCGCGAGTTGCATTCCCGGCACCGCGCCATACGAACGAATAAATTCCGCGATGGGCCGCCAGGATTCGACGTGCGCATCTTCGTAAATCCCTGTGTCTGCCGACGAAATTCTTCCGCGCTCTTCCACGGCAGTCGCTTCGGTAAATACCAGCCCCGCTCCCCCAATCGCTCTGCTTCCGAGATGTACGAGATGCCAAGTTTGCGGGTGGCCGTCCTTCGCCGAGTATTCGCACATCGGCGAAACCACAATCCGGTTCTTCAGCTCGATATCTCGCACTCGAAATGGACTGAACAGCTTCATCCGTGCCCCCTGGAAAGTTATTGACCAGCCTTCAGCGTTCCGCGCGTTCCGAACAATGCCGTTCCCACCCGCACTTCCGTCGCGCCTTCTTCGATGGCCACTTCAAAGTCGTGCGACATTCCCATCGACAGCGCCGGCAGAGGGCGGCCAAGCTGTTTCGTCAAACCGTCGCGCAATTCCCTTAGTCGCCTGAAATATGGCCTCGCAAGCTCCGCATTCTCCGCGAACGGCGGGATGCACATCAGCCCGGCCAGCTCCAACATCGGCAGCGCGGCGACCATTTCTGCCAACGCAGGTAATGCTTCCGCTCCGGCGCCGCTCTTCGCCTCTTCCTTCGCGATGTGTACCTCGATGAGCACGCGCAACTTCCCGGCCGCACTTGTTTCCCTCCGTGCCCGATCCAACCGCTGCGCTAATGCAAAATCATCTACTGAATCGATGCTATTGAAGAGCTTCGCCGCCCTCACCGCCTTATTACTTTGCAAATGCCCGATGAGATGCCACGTCGCGTCCAAATCCCGAGTCTCGCTTTGCTTCCCTTCCCACTCCTGCACGCGATTTTCTCCAAAATGCCGCAACCCCACGGCATAGGCCTCGCGAATGGCCTCCGGCGGATGCGTTTTCGAGACTCCAATGAGCGTAATCTCTTCGGAGCGGCGTCCGGCTCGTCGCGCTGCAACAAAAATCTGCTCCTGTACTCGCAGTAGATTTTCCCTGATCGATGTCGGCGCCATGTTCAAATTCAAATCGTAGCACGCGCGGCGTTGCAGCGTTGAGAGTCTGCGGTTAGACTGGCCTTCGCACATGACTCCACCGGGAAAACTCATCGCCATCGAAGGCATCGACGGCAGCGGCAAGCGCACGCAGGTCGATCTGCTCCAAAAAGCTCTCGTCGCCGCCGGCTATGCCGTTTATTCCACCGGTTTCCCTCAATACGACTCCTGGTTCGGCAAAATGGTCGGTCAATTCCTGAACGGCGACTTTGGCGCGCTCGAAACGGTTGACCCGCACTTCAGCGCCCTGCTCTATGCGGGCGATCGCTTTGAAGCCAAGCCTCGCCTGGAAGCAGCCCTGAACCAAGGCAAAATTGTGCTCGCCGACCGCTACGTCGGCTCGAACCTCGCCCACCAAACGGCGCGCGTCCCTGCCTCGGACCGCCCGGCCTTCGTCTCTTGGATCGAGCATTTGGAGTACAACATTTACAGCCTGCCGCGAGAAACGCTGGTGCTCTATCTCCGAGTCCCTCCCCGTGCGGCACAGGAGCTCGTGGCCCGTAAGTCTGCCCGCAGCTACACCTCCGTCAAACAAGATATTCAAGAGGCCAGTCTCCACCATCTTGAAGCTGCCTCCTCCATGTACGATCAGCTTTCGCTCCGGCCCAACTGGGCCACAATTCCGTGCTTCGACGAGGAACGCAGCGCTATGCGACCGCAAAAGGACATCGCGACTGAAATTCTCGCGGCAGTCTTGCAAGTCTTAATGCGATCTCTTGCAAAGGAGGGCCGCTGACCCATGGGCTTTTCCGAATTCCTCGGCAATGAACGCATTGTCACCGCTTTGCGCGGTGCTTTGCGCAGCGATCGCGTTCCGCACTCTCTGCTTTTCAGCGGGCCGCGCGGCCTCGGCAAATTCACTCTGGCGCGAATGTTCGCGCAAGCCGCCAATTGCGAACGTCTCAAGGACGACTTCTGTGGCGAATGTGAGACTTGCAAGCGCATCGCTCTGCTCGCCGAGCCTGAAAAGCTCATCGAGCAGGGTCTCGCGGAACGAGGGGAAAGCGCCGACGCCGCCACTGTCGAACGCGTTCCGCTCATTCTCCAGACGCATCCCGATGTCTGGGCCCTCGTACCTGACCCTGTCCGTCTAAAAAGTCCCGTCGCGCGGCCCATGTTGCGCATTGGCCAGCTTCGCGCGGTTCAGCGTGCCGCCTATTTCCAACCCATGGGCCGGCGCCGCGTCTTCATTCTGGATGGCGCGGAGACCATGCACTGGAACGTCGCCAACGTATTCCTGAAAATCCTGGAAGAGCCGCCCGGCTCTGCTACGCTCATTTTGACCGCGCCCTCCCCCTACGCGCTGCTCCCGACCATCGTTTCCCGCTGCATGCAATTTCATTTCGCGCCGCTCTCGCAGCCAGACGTGGAAAATATTCTCAAGGAAAAAACGGAGCGCAAGACGCCCGAGATCAAACTCGCCGCACAACTTGCCGAGGGCAGCCCCGGACTCGCCATCGAAATGAATGTGGAAGAAACCTCCAAACGCCGCCGAGATGCACTGCGCATCCTGGAGCGCGCCGCGCGCAGCCAGGGTTTCGCGCAGCTTTTCGTCGATACGTCCGCTCTCGCCAAGGACCGTGAGTCCTCTTTTGAAGATCAGATCGCCGTCTTCTATGGGCTGCTGACCGATCTCCTCGAGCTGACATCCGGTGTCGCGCATCCTGCACTTCGAAACGTTCCTCTCGCCAAGGAGCTCGAAGCACTAGCCAAATCGGTCGATCCGCTCTGGGTCATGCGCGCCATAGCCGGTTTTGACGAGCTCCATGCTGGAGCTCGCCGCAATTTGAATCGCCAGCTTGGCCTCGACGCCCTGGCCGCCTCGCTTGCGCCGGAATCTTAGGGTTTCGCAACCCGGCCCAGTGACTGGGGCCGGTCAAATTCTGTCAACAAATTCTTGTCTACCAACTGTAACCCGGCGCCTAGCGCATGCATCTCACCAAATGAACTCACCCCACCTTTAACCGCGAGGAGAAGTCATGGTAAACCGCAGAATGTTTCGCCCCGGATTTATCGACGTCAAGGAACAGCCTCCGCAGAGAATCCCGCACAACGGGCCCGCACCCAGCAAGAAACCTGCTCCTCCGGAGACCACCCACGCCGAGAACTTCTACTGGGTCAAGCAGATGCAAAGCCATACAGCTATGGTCGTGGTGCTCGACAATGGCGAGTCCCTTCGCGGCACGGTCGAGTGGTACGATCGCGATTGCATCAAGCTCACCCGCCAGGGCAGCCCCAATTTGCTCATTTTCAAGCGCGTCATCAAGTACGTCCACAAGGATGGGGAAGAGGCCGCAGCCGGCGGCGACGAGTAGTCCTCTATCGCCCGGACGATTCAATGCGGGCTAATCGAGTGCCCGCGGGCTGCTCCAAAGGTGAGCAGCGCCTTGGCAGCCATTGTGCCGTCCTCTTTATAAATTTCGCATTCCGTCACCACGAAATTACGCCCCGTCCGCAAAACGCGGCCTTCGGCTTTGATCCGCCCGCCCGGCACCGGCTCCAGAAAATTGATTTTCAGCTCTACCGTGGCGATCTGTGTCCCCTTCGGAACGGTCGTAAAGGCCGCGATGGCCGCCACCGTGTCCGCCACGGTGGCCAGAACTCCGCCGTGCACCACGCCATGAAGCTGTTTGTGCCGCGGCTTCACCCTCATGCTGAAAACGACATGCCCCTTTTCTAAACTCTCGAGCGACAGTCCTAGGAGCGAGGTCGCTCCGGTCTCATTCGTTCTCCGGCGCAGCGCTGCCTCATATTTCTTTAGGTCATTGAATAACTCGGAAGCCATGGAATCGTCATGCTCCTCTCAGTATGCCGAAAGCCCGCCATCCAGCGGAATCGCCGCGCCCGTTAACCAGCTCGATTCCTCTGATGCTAGAAAAACCGCCATTTCCGCCACGTCTTCGGGGCGGCCCATGCGTCCCAACGGAATCTGACCAATCCTCGCCTTGCGCAAGGCTTTTCCTTCTTCCGACGCCGCAAAAAGTCCCTGCACCAGCTCGGTCTCTACGATCGAGGGACAAATACAATTCGACCGCACATTCTCGTGCGCGTGATCGAGAGCCACCGCTTTTGTAAGTAGTGTCACCCCGCCCTTTGACGCGCAATACGCTGCGCGATCCTTCATCCCAATCAGTCCCAGCACCGAGCCCACATTTACAATCGCTCCGCCACCCGCTTTGCGAAACTCTGGCAGCGCCGCGCGGCACATCAGGAACGGCCCTTTCAAATTTATCGTCATGAGCGTGTCCCACTGATCCTCGCTCATCCCTTCGATCGTCGACACGTGCAGGACCCCGGCATTGTTCACCAGCACATTCATCTTCCCAAACGCCTTCGCGGTCTCCCGCACCGCACGCTGGGCATCCTTCGACTTCGCAACGTCGCAGGCAATGGTCAGTCCTTTGCCTCCGCGCTTTTCCAGCTCGCGCAGCGTCTCTTCCAGCTTCTCTTTTCGACGCCCGGCCACGGCTACCTTCGCCCCTTCACGCGCAAATGCCAGGGCGATCGCCCGTCCAATCCCCGTACCTCCGCCCGTAATCAGCGCTACCTTGCCCGCAAGTCGTGTCACGGTTTTGCCACCTCCCGCGTCTAATGAAGTGCCTTTGCGGCCAAATCTGGCGCCTGCCCGGCTGACTTGTATTAATGTTCTCTAAGCCCTGGCAATGGCGTGTTTTGCCGGTAGAATGCTGCCCTATCTGCCCGCTAGAAACAACTGAGGACCACGGAGCTCCTCTTTCATGAAGATCGGCATCACCTGTTACCCAACGTACGGCGGCTCCGGCGTCGTCGCCACCGAGCTCGGCCAGGAGCTTGCCGCCCGCGGCCACGACATCCATTTCATCAGCTACGCCCCTCCCATCCGCATGAATCCCAACGACCCCCGTATCCATTTTCACGAGGTCGAAGTCGCGAGCTATCCGCTTTTCGATCATCCGCCCTACACTCTCGCTCTCGCCACAAAAATGCTCGAAGTCTTCGAGGCCGAATCCCTCGACCTCCTCCACGTCCACTATGCCATTCCCCACTCCGTCAGCGCTCTCCTCGCGCGTTCCATGGCCGCTCCGCGTCGTCTCCCTTTCATCACCACTCTCCATGGCACAGACATCACTCTCGTCGGCAGTAACCGCAGCTATCTGCCCATCACAAAATTCTCCATCGAACAGAGCGACGGCGTCACCGCCATCTCCCAATACCTTTTGAATCAAACTCTCAAAGAGTTCGACATCAAACGCCCCATCGAAGTAGTCCCCAATTTTGTGAATTGCGATCTCTACAACCGCAAACCACAGCCCGGCCTGCGCGAACAATGGGCGCCCAATGGCGAGCCCATCCTCATGCATCTCTCAAACTTTCGCCCGGTGAAACGCCTCACGGATGTCGTGGAAATCTTCGCCATCGTCCGCGCTAAAATGCCCGCAAAGCTCGTCCTCATCGGCGATGGTCCGGACCGCGGCGCCGCGGAATACCTGGTCCGCAAAAAGCGTCTCCAAAAAGATGTGATTTTTCTAGGGAAGCAAAACGGTGTTTACGAAAAGCTTGCCGTCGCCGATCTTTTCCTGATGCCTTCGCAGCTGGAATCCTTCGGCCTGGCCGCTCTCGAAGCCATGGCCTGCGAGGTTCCTGTCATCGCCACAAACGTTGGAGGCGTCCCGGAAGTCGTCGAGCACGGCGTGGATGGCTATCTGGTGGAACCCGGCGACGTGAAAGAAGCCGCCCGCTACGCTATCGAAATTCTCTCCCGCGCCGACCGTGGCCGCGAGATGGGCCAGCGCGCCCGCGTGGACGCCAAACGCAAATTCTGCGCCAACGACGTTATCCCCGCCTACGAAGCCTACTACCGCCGCATCCTCGAACAATCTTCAGCGGCTCGCGCTTAATCCCGCTGCAGGAATCTTCCGCGCCGTCTGAATTACGCGATTAATCTCCCCTTGCGTAATCGCCGCTCCAGCTCCTTTGTCTTTCTGCGCGAACACGAAACTCAATCCGCCATCCTCTGCAAAAATCTCCACATCGAGCGATTTGGGCCGGCTTTGCGGATCCCCGTATTGGAAGCCCTGAAACTTCTCGTTCCGTACTCGAAAAATGCCTGATTCCCCTCCCGCGGGGACCAGAACACCCTTCATCACTAGCAGCATCGAGTTGCGAACGGCGTCCTCCCGGCGAGTCAACAATGTGATCTGCCCGGGCCTCGCTTCCAGAATGAGCCGGTGCAACGAATAGTCCGATTGCAGCGCCTCCTCTCCGCAAACTCTCCGCAAATTGTCCGGATCAATCTTTGTACTCGAGAGAAATGTCTGGACGAACTCTTTCGGGGCCATTTGCGAGAACAACATGGCATTCCCAGAGCGAAATGCGATCAGTTGCATCTTCCCAACTTGCTTTGTTTTCCCTTCGTTCAAATCGTCCCAGGGCACTTCGAACTCATACCCAAAATAAGAAAGCTTCCGCCCCGGCGCCTGCGAAATAGTCAAATCCGCCAGATCAGTCGGGATTTTTTCGACAACCGGAAACTTCCGCCCCACATAGCGGGTCTCCAGCACAAACAGTGTCGCCACTCCGAAGTGCCATACGCAGAAACCCGCCACAAGAGCGACGTTTACCCACAACATCATCCTGCGTTGTCGTTTTGACAAGCGTCTACGGCCCATGGCTCCCCGTCTCGCCGAATAGTTCGCACTAACACTTCCAGCTTATCCGACATGGGCTGGCCAGCATCCGGAAGCGCCGAGTCCGTTATCTGGCCATCAGGACAGTCCGTCTGGCGAACCTCTTCAGCATCCGCACGCCATGACGCCATCGCAAGCCTGCTTCTTGTTTCCGTTTACTGTATTGGGGGTAGAAATCCTTACTAGGTAGGAAGTAGACAAACCTGTAGGCAGGCTTTTATCGGTTTGTCGCTGATCTTGTTGCGGGCCTTTGCCGTGCCGCTACGCGCGAGGAACGATCGCTTCCACCGCATCGCAGAACCGGTCAATCTCCGCCGCCGACGTGTACACATTCGAGCTGACCCGAATTCCATTGAATCCCGGCCCCCCGATCGGCGTCACAAAAATATTGTACTTGCTCATCAGTGCCTCGCCGAGCTTTCCCGGTTCCATTGTTTCGAAATGAATCGTCGCGAACGCTCCGGAATGTTCTGGCCCCAGCTCCACCAGCACTTTCGCCCCGGGAACTTTGCTCAACCGTTCTCCCCAGCGGTTCTTCAAGTACCTCAGCCGCGCGAATTTCCGCTCCGCGCCAATCTGTTCGTGGAACTCCAGTGCCTGCAGCGTCGCATTGTGCATCGCCGCCGGGTGAGTTCCGATTTCTTCGAACTTGCGAATATTCTTGTCCATCGACGGCGGCGCGGCCATCAGTGCCCAGTGCTTTTCGATGCGCTCCTTCCTCACGTACAACACTCCGGTCCCGATGGGCGCCGAGAGCCACTTGTGCAGGCTCGCCCCATAGAAATCGCAGTCCACATCCGAAAACTGAAACGGCACATGCGCAAACGCATGCGCCCCATCCACGACGCTCGTAATTCCCCGCTGCCGCGCCAGTGCGCAAATCTCCTTAATCGGAAATATCTGCCCCGTCATGAAACCCACTTGCGACACATGAATCACTCGCGTCCGCGGCGTAATTCCCTGCTCGAACAGCCGCACCAAATCCCCCGAATTCTTCACCGGCACGCTGAAATCCATCTGCTTCAGTACAATCTTTTCCCGCCGCTCCCGCTGCTGCCACGTCGTGATCATCCGCGGATAGTCCTGGCTCGTCGTCAGCACCTCGTCGCCCGGCTGCAAGTCCAGCCCAAACTGCGCGATTTGCAGCGACTCGCTCGCGTTCCGCGTAATCGCGATACATTCCGGATCAGCCCCCCACATCCGCGCCATTCGCGTCCGCACATCCTCAATCTTCGGCTCCAGGTCATGCCACATTCGGTACGTCGGCAGTCGGTTGCTGTACCGTATCGCCTCAATCTGCGCATCCATCACCACGGTAGGTGACGGCGCACACCCGCCATTGTTCAGGTTTAGAATCTCGGCATCACCCGTGTACGCCCCGCGTATCTTCTTCCAGAACTCCTCGTCGCTGGCTACCTCTTCCGCAGGTACTCCCGCGTACGCCCGGCTCAGCCATCCTCCAACTACGATCGCCTCTGCCCCGAGCAAAAAATCGCGTCGATTCACTTGTGTTCGCATGCCTGTAAACTCCCACCAACCGCGCCGAATTGCAAGCACACACTAGATCGAAGTCTTCGAAGGAAAACAGCCGTGGTCGGTCCCGAGTCTATCGCACGTCAGGGTGTATCGACGGGCGTCGTGGCCGGGGTATAGCTTGGCGCGTGGGGTGTCAACCTGCGGATCACAAATTCCTGAAGAATATTCGCCGCCGCCGTCGTGCCAATTCCGATGAGCGCATTTTCGAACGTCAATTCCACTCCGCGATCCGTCGATGGATAGTAGAGATTTGAAATCCCGCCCGCTGCAAGCCCGCCGAGCATGCTCGAGTAATTCGCCTGCCAGCGTCCGTTGTCGCCTTTGCAAATCACCGCATTGGCTATGGCATAAAAAATCCGCGACCGCACTCGTCCCGTTCCCTTGTAAAAATAGCGTGGATCCTGCTTCAACAGAGACGGTAGCACCGCGCTCCCGATAAACGTGCCCGCAACCAGATCAGCGTACGAAGCGCCATACCGCTTTGCAAAGCCTTGCGCCCCTTGCCCATATCCACTGAACGAATCCGTCGCCTGCTGAATTCCCGCAACGGCTCCGGTCAGCCCAAAGTTGACCGGGTCCACGGTCGCCTTCCACGCCAGCTCAAACTTCTGCTTCGCGTTCAGAGGCACCGCCGCCGGATCATAAGTCACATAGAAATTCGGCACCACGCCAAGCACTCGCTGCTTCTCTTCGTCCTTAATCTCTGCCTCTGCCAACTCCGTCCGCGACATCGCGACCCGCACCTCGGTCGAAGCGCTAGCCACAACCAGCGCGATCGGCGGCGCACTGTAGCTTTCTCCCGAATGCAGCGTTCCAATGATCGTCGCCGTCGCGAATCCCGTCGACGTAGCTGTCAACTGAAATAACCCCGGGGCGATGCCCGCAAATGAGTATTGCCCATCGCCATCCGATATTGCCTCTTGGCTTAGCGACCCATCTTCACGGGAAAGCGTCACACGAACTCCAACCACCGCGGCTCCCGTCTGATCCACAACTGCTCCCCCTACGGTCCCCGTCAATTCCTGACCCAGTCCCTGTGGAAGGCCGCTCGCCTGTGTTCTCGTCGTCTCAGTTAAACCTCGCTCTACTCCCCTCTCAACCAGGGGCTCTTGGGACTCGGCCATCGCCGGAATTCCGCATACCAGCATCACACCCAGGCTTAACCATACTGAGCTTCGAACGCACCGCACGCCCCGGCGGTCAAACACTGCCCTCCAGACCTTCCGGCCCTCGGCTCTCTTCTCGATGCTCTTTTCCCGGGAGTTCACGCTGGTCCCTCGATGCCTTCTATCTTTCTTCCCGCAAGGTTTCTCGCGAGTTCCTGCAAAGCTTCATTTCAGCCTAGACGCCCAAACCCCCGCATTCATGATTCCTTTGTAGGACGCCGGCAACCTCCTGGTTGGTTGCATTTTCGGCGAACTTGGACGCGGAACTCTCCTCGCCATCTCCTCGATAATTTCACTCTTTCAAATATTATCGGATACATAAGCGGGTGCAATCCCCAAAGAGGTCAGTTCGCTACCTGGCCATCCGGACAGGTTGTCACCAAGGGTTCACAATTGTCTTGCCGGGTCGAGTGGATCATCCTTGCGGCACGAGAGGACTTTGACTTTACGTCTCTCCGGGCCCCAGTGATGGCCTGCAAAGCCATGCTACGATGGGCTTATGAACTCTGTTCTCAAAAACCGCATCCTCTGGTCCCTCGTTTTTGCCTTGGCCATGGTGGCCTCGGCCTTCTTGTTCAAAGGCAATTCAGCTCTGTACTGGATTGAAGCAGGCCTCACTGTAGCAGCACTCACCTTTGTGGTGCTTAAGCCCCAGCGTCCTGTCGTTCCCCGCTAGACTGCTAGCCGCGGCCTGACCTCGCAGTTTACCGATGGTTCTTCTCTCCTCTGCGTCCCGAGTTTACTCCGACCACGTCGCGGTGCCTCTCCGCTCCTTTACACAGTTTTAGTCCGTAGTCCAAAAACACTAGAGACAGCCTGCCGCGATCCGTATAGGTTCGCACCCTGACGGGTGAGTCGAAACAGGCATGTAGTGCATCGCCTGACCGCCCTTTATGATCACTGGCGCGAGGGATGAGCCCGAGCCATCCAAGCTGGAGGAACAAAAATGAAATTCCCGACAATCGCTCCAAAATTAGCTCTCTTCGTCCTTCTCGCCGCTGCGGTTTGCCTCAGCGCCGCTGACACTCCTACAGTCACCGTGAAAGGCTACGTTCTTGACTCCGCCTGTGCCTTCACAAAAGGTCTCGAAAAACCCATCAGTAAAGCGTGCGCTACTTCTTGCGCGAACGCCGGTTCGCCGCTCGTCATTCTCGCCGACGATGGCACCATCTATTGGCCCATCGCGGACACCACTCCATCCACCGGCCAGAATTCCAAGCTTCTCCCTTTCGCCGGAGATAAAGTCACCGCCAGCGGCAAGATCTACAAGCGAGGCGGCTCCAAAGCCATCGTCATCGAAAAAATCGAACCCCAATCCCCCCAGAAGTAGCGTAAGCGGAGGAGTAGCCCGCCTTTTCGGGGCGGGTGGCTGCGCCCTATAATCGGGGTGCCTGCTCTCACGAATCTGTCCTTGCCAAGTTAGGTCCACTCTTCACCACTCTCGGATATTGACGTGTCCCCGGCTTCGGTGGTCGTCGCTGCATGAATAGCAAAGCATCGGCACAATTCACGCAATTCGCTTATTCGGAGTGACCGAATGTATTGCAGGCCGCGATTGTGCCGTTATCCACACCGGCTTTGAACCAGCGCATCCGCTCCTGGGAAGAGCCATGCGTGAATGATTCCGGACTGACATGCCCCGTGGACATTTTTTGCAGGTGGTCATCACCAACGGCAGCCGCAGCCCCGAGCGCCGATTGCACATCTCCGCTTTCGAGCAGGCCGCGTTGTTGCGTGGAATGCGCCCAGACCCCCGCAAAACAGTCGGCTTGAAGTTCCAGTTTCACGGAAAGCGGGTTCGCTTCTCGTGCATTGCTTTCCTGAAGCTGATGCACCTTGCCTTCGATTCCTGTCAGTTTCTGCACGTGATGTCCCAGTTCGTGCGCTAGAACATAAGCCTGCGCAAACTGGCCAGTTGCTCCAAAGCGGCGGCTCAGCTCATCGAAAAAGCTCAGATCGATGTAAACCCTCTCATCGTCTGGACAATAAAAAGGACCCGTGGCCGACGCTGCGCCTCCGCATCCGGACCGCGTGTAATCGCGGAAAAACACCAACTTGGCGTGTCGATATGCGGTATTAGCCTGCTGGGGCAGAATTTCCGTCCAGGTCTTCTGCGTATCATCGAGTACGAACGAAACGAATTGTACGAGTGGCTTCTCAGCGGCATCGCGAGCAGGGTCCGGCTGGCTGACCTCCGTGCCGGAATCTCCTGTCCCGCCACCAAGCAACGTAAAAAGATTAGTCCTGAAAATGAAACTGAGTATCAGCAGAATAAGCGCGCCGCCGATGCCTATATGCATGCCGCCGAATTGGAAGCCGCCACCTCCGCCTTCATCGCGACGGTCTTCGATGTCTTGGCTTTCGCCACCGGGCGTCCATTTCATGAATTTATTCTCCTCACGGAAGAGGCCCCATCGCCATCATCCTTTGACGCTTGAAATCACAGATGAGCTGGACGCGGCGGACCCCAGTAGCAGGCCGTAAGCGAATTTAGCAGACGGGATTGCTCGGAGCATTCCATTGGGCCACGTCTTGAAACTGGCTTATTTCCTGGCCTCCTTCTGCCCTCTTTGAGACACCCCAACTAGAACGTGTCGAGAAATTCTTTCAAACCAAGCTATTGGGGCTAAATCGTGTTAGCCCGGCTGACAGCGGATATGAAGTTATGGTTCACTTTCCCGATTAGCGCTGTCAGGCATTTGTCAATTTAGGCGTCCATCCGACGTTAAATCGCAGGCTGCTTCGACTGTCAAAAATGACAGTACAATCGGGGATTCCTACCGGTTGACAATCCTGAACTTGCGCGCCGCATCGTTAACGCTCGAACCGTTTGAGTCCGGACGTCATATAAACGGACACACACAGGGGCGGAGTCCACTCCAAGGCTCGCAAATGGGGGTGCCACGTGTTGCAGCAAACAGCTTCTCCTTCAGCTTCTCCTTCAAGGCGGTCCAACTCGCGGATCGAGACACCTGAGGGAGTCTGGGTCTACTGGCGGTGTAACGAACGTGACGAAACTGCACGAGTTCGGGACGTGAGTCTGGGTGGTCTTTTTGTCGAAACAGCTAAGCCATCAGCTGTCGGTTCGACGGCCCAAGTTGATTTCCTTGTCCAGGAAGGGCAAATCAGGGCCGACGCTGTCGTGCGGCATTCCCAGCAGGGTCGTGGACTGGGCCTAAAGTTCACGGCGGTGATTGAAAGAGATCGGCCGCGCTTCATTGCTTTGTTGAAAAGGCTTCGCAGTTTGTCTCGATAACGATCGCTCATTAGGCGCTAGGTCCGTTTTAACTGGCGTGAATGCTCCTGATTCCAATCCTTCTCGCCGCTCGTCTCCTTCTAATCTGTTTCACCTATTATCAATTATCTTGTAAATGACTGTTACCTTTGACAGTTACCTCCGAATCGTCATGGCGCTACGTTCCCGTCATATAGAACACATATGCGGCTCCGGAAATCTTCCCTCCATATTCACGCAGACCCCTTTCTGAAAGGTGGTCCGTTTTCCATGGCCGACGCGCCCCTCCGTTCAATTATCGAACAGATGCCCGGGCTCCACTGGACCACCGACCAGAATCTGCGTATTACTGCGAATTGGGGCATGGATTTGGCTTCTGCCAGTATTCCCCCCGATGGGCTCGTCGGCCTCAGCGTTTGGGAATTTCTCTCCTGCACCGACCCGTACACCACTCCCATTGCGGAACATTTCGAGGCCTTGCGCGGCTTTTCTTCTCAGTTCGAGTACCACTGGAAAGACCGCTTCTGGGAAATCCACCTGGAACCGCTTCGCGCTCCCTCAGGAGAAATCTCCGGCTGTCTCGGCTCGGGAATGGACATTACGGCCCGCAAGAAAAACGAAGAGCAAGCCGTCTATCAGTCCCGCCATGACGCCCTCACCGGCTTGGCCAACTACCGCGAATTTATGGACCGCCTCCAGCTGGAAGTGCGCCGCGCCGAGCGCAGCCTTAATTCCTTTAGCGTTCTTCTGCTGGATCTCGACGGGCTGAAGCGCATCAACGATCTACACGGCCACCTTGCCGGAAATCGCGCCCTCCAGCGTCTCGCCACCGTCATGAACGAACAATGCCGCTCCATCGACCTCGCTGTGCGTTTCGGTGGCGACGAGTTTGCTCTCGTGATCATCGACTCGGACAAGGGCATGGCCGAGCAAATCGCCCGCCGCATCGTGAACTGCCTGCGCACCGATCATGGCGGGCCGGCTTTCAGCGTAAGCATCGGCATCGGCATGTACCCCGATGATGGCCGCACCGCCCCCGAACTCATCGAAGCTGCCGACCAGCAACTCTACAAATACAAACGCACCGAAAACCGCCGCGCCGTTCCCACCACTGCGCGCGATCTCAACACCAAACGAGCCGCGCATTGACGCGAATCATTAGGCGCGCCGTTCTTTGAGGGATTCCCTTCCCCGCTCGAATTAGAGGCAAAACGAATCTGCCTGTTGGTTTCAGAATTGACTGGCTTCGTCGATGAACCTCTCGACGAGAGCCACTTGGAAAGGAACTCGATATCGCTGCGCAGCGGCACCTGGTGAATCGATCTCAGGCGATGTGGTAACTTAGCTCCTTCGGATGCGAGTGTCTCTACCATGCCATCCGCAAACTCAGCACGAACGCCGTGGTGGGCGTGGATTTGGCCAGTCCTGGCGCTAGTCGTTCTGGCTGTCCACGCAATCTTTCGCCCCGGCTTTCCGTTTGCAATAGCCGAAGCCTTCGTTCTGTTCGCCGCCGTTTTTGCCGCTGTTTACCATGCCGAGGTCGTCGCGCATCGTCTCGGTGAGCCATTCGGGACACTCGTACTTGCCCTGGTTGTCACTATTATTGAAGTGGCGCTCATCGTCTCCATGATGATTACCGGTGGGACCGACACCGCTGGGCTGGCGCGCGACACTGTTTTTGCCGCGGTCATGATTGTTTGCAACGGCATCATCGGCCTATGCCTTCTCGCCGGTGCCGTTCGCCATCGCGAGCAGGGCTTTCAGTTTCAGGGCGCGCAAGCCGCGCTCTCTGTACTAATCGCGCTGACTACGCTGACTCTGATTTTTCCGAATTTCACGAGCACTTCGGCCGGGCCGACATTCAGTTCATCACAGCTCGTCTTTGCCGCGATTGTTTCGCTGATCCTGTATGGTTCATTCCTGTTTGTGCAGACCGTTCGCCATCGCGATTATTTTCTTCCTGCTGAAGGTGGCGAAGATGCACATGCGCCGCCCCCACCGAACAGGACCGCCCTTGTCAGCGCGGGATTCCTCCTTGTCTCGTTAGTCGCTGTGGTCGCGTTGGCGAAGGCACTCACGCCAACGCTGGAGCGCGCCATTGCAGCCGTCGGTGCGCCAAGAACTGTTGTGGGGATTGTAATCGCGGGACTGGTCCTCCTCCCCGAAGGACTGGCCTCGTACCGTGCGGCAACTGCAAACCGCCTGCAAACCAGCATGAACCTGGCCCTCGGATCGGTTCTGGCCACCATTGGGCTGACAATCCCGGCGGTCGCCGGCGTCTCCATGCTTCTCAACACACCTCTCACACTCGGCCTCGGGGCCAAAGAGGCATTGCTACTCGCTGTGACCCTCATTGTTTCTCTCCTCACCATTGCGACGGGCCGCACCACCGTGCTCCAGGGGATTGTCCACCTCGTTCTATTTGCCGTTTTTCTCTTCTTCGCCGCGGTGCCCTAGATCTTGAGACACGCAGGTTAGCTGCCGTTGCCAGACCAGTGCTCTTGGATCAATTTCACTGGTGCGCTAAACGCATTTATCGGCACCTGTCTCAAATGGCAGGGTGCTTGACGGGAGCTGGTCATGCCCGGGCGCGATGAATTGCGGCATACTGTCTGCCGTTACAGGTTATTGGATGATGGAACTTGAATCCCGGGGAAGCAAAACGGGAAATAACGGCGCCTTGAGCGCCGGCCTTGGCTCTCCCTGTTTTTTCCGGTCACTTCTTGATGTCTGCTTTTTTGCGGTAATACTCAATGAAATCGTCAAGCAGGGGAAGAGAGCAAAGCACAATTAGGAGCGGAAACGTAAAGCGGTAAAGCGGTTCTCGCCAAAACTTTTCCTTCCAGCTATACCATATCGCTGCGCCAAGCAGAATGTTGGTTTTCCAGTGCGCTAGAAGCGCCACGAGTATTTTCCCGACTACACGTGAACGCTTTGCAGTTTCTTCTTCTGGTTGTTGAAATTCCGGCACGCGCACTTAGTACCACAATTTCCTGATAATTGTCATTCCAGCTTGATTGCCGTTGGTCGCACAGACCGTTGCACAATACGGAACCGACCCCGGAAAGGAGCGGAACTGGCCCCAACTCGCAGCCCTGTCAGCCCCGTGCGCCCGGTCGATTAGCCTCCGGTTAGCGCTGCCAGCTCAACGGGTCGGCATGAGCGACTTCAAGACTATCTTGCCTGCATACAAGCCACCGGTGTAACCTTCCGGAGTTCATTTGTCCTGTCGAGAAATCAATGCCTGCAAGTGTTGTAGCAAACACGTCTCGGGACGCAGCGGAGCACATTGAACGGTCCCATCGTTTCGTCTCCGTTCATGATTTCCGCAACCTTTTGGTTTTCGCGGTGGCTTACTTGGCCGCATCTGACTATGCATCACTCTTCGGTCAAACCACGGCGTCCCCTCTATGGTTTCCCGATTCCGTTCTCCTTTGTGCCCTTCTGCTGACACCCTTTGGGAAATGGTGGCTTTACCTGGTATTGGCACTGCCGATTCGTTTCGTTCCAGCGTCGTCCTCATTAGTCCCGAATTGGTTCTTGTTCGCGACGTACGCAAATGACGTGTTGAAAGCAGTGTTTGCCGCATATTTTCTGCGACGAATTACCCGTGGCTCGATCCGTGTGAGTAACCTGCGCACGACTATGGCCTATTTGGGCATCGCGGTTTTCTTGACTCCGATGCTCTCGGCGTTTGGCGGAGCAGCTATGCGTCGAGCACTCGGGTATCCGTTTTGGCCGGCGTGGAATCAATGGTTTATTGGAGACGCACTCGCCAACCTGGTGCTCACGCCCGCGCTACTGTACTGGGGTTGGGGGCGCTATCGCGAGCTGCGCCCTCGCGTGATGGAAATCCTTGTCTGGGTAGTCGCGTTCGCGTTTTCTTTCTATTACACCATCTCGCTTATTCGCTCGAACTATTCGCCAATTGCGCTCTATGCTCCCGTTCCATTTTTGATTTGGGCCGCTACTCGATTCGGACCCATTGGAGCCTCGACTGCGCTGTCTCTTATTGGGCTTCTCTCCATGGTTCATGCCGCCGGTGGGCAAGGGCCTTTTTCGGCAAACCTCGAGCCCCAACACGTGCTCTTCGTCCAATTGTTTCTCGCGGTGATGTCGGTTCCCGTACTGTTTGTAGCCATCCTCATCGAACAGCGGAGCGCCGTTGAGACGCGCCTTCGGGAAAGCCAAGAAAAACTGAGCGAAAACTACGACCGCGCTCGCGACTTGGCGGCCAAACTCATAAATGCTCAAGAGGACGAGCGCAAGAGAATTGCACTCGAACTGCACGACGATGTTGGTCAGCGAATGTCGTTGCTGTCCATAGAGCTGGACCAGTTAGGCACGGAACTGCCTACCAGAATGACCTTGGAACGCGCGCGCGTCGCTAGCCTGAAACGAGGTACTGAGGAAGTCGCCGTCGCCGTCCACGATCTGTCACATCAACTCCATTCTTCGGTGCTTCATTACCTCGGACTGGCCAAGGGACTTCCGGGGCTCTGCCAGACGATTTCGCAACAACATCACATTGTCGTGGACTTGCACGCGGATGAGGTCTCAGATCTCCCTTCTGACATTAGTCTGTGCCTATTTCGAGTCGCCCAAGAGGCGTTAAGCAACGCCGTGAAGCACGGCAGAGCCAAGCAGATTGCGGTTCAGCTCATTCAGAATGCAAGCTCGCTTCGTCTCATCGTTAAGGACGATGGTATCGGTTTCGACTCGACAACGCACTCCAATGGTTTGGGCTTGGTTAGCATGCAAGAACGATTGCGCATCCTGGAAGGGACCTTCACCTTAACTTCGAGCCCCGGCCAAGGCACGATGATCGAAGCCGTAGTGCGGCTCCCTAGCTCTAGGTCAACTCCTGGTTAGTCGGGTGGTCTCAATAGGTCGATGCAACACCACCTGATATAAATCCTCCTTCCGAGGTGGTGTCTATGACGGCGGGTGGTCGCGCCTCACGCCCTCGGCTGTTGGCGTGCCGCAGCCCTCGTTTCTAAGGCTGCGGGTTTTGACTCTTCCAATTTCTTCTTGACAAGCCCATTACTACTCCGGTATACTCTTTTCGGTTAGCATTGCGCCTCGCGTCCTGCGAGGCGTTTCTTTTTTGGTGGCACAGGCTTCAGCCTGTGCTCTTTTTCCGTCTCTAAATCCAAAACTCAATTTAAGGAGAACTTCCATGCCCTCTCTTCGCTCAGTTGACCGCTCTGCGCTCACACGTGAAAAAGTTCGCGTGTCCCTGTGTCGTTTTATGTTTGCCGATGGCCGCCGTTGCCGCACTCCCCGCTCCGGCTCTCATCCGCATTTCTGCTTCTACCATGCCCGCAAGGAGTCCCAGGCCCAAACCGCCGATAAACTCGGTCGCGACCTCTCTTATTTCTTCTCCGGAAAATACGTCTCCGCCTGCGATCTCAGCACCGCCCTCGGCCGCCTTCTGGCTGCCGTCGCCTGCGGCGACATCAAGCCCAAAACCGCCACCACCCTCGCCTACCTCGCCCAAACTCTTGTCCAAACCATCCACATCGCCGAGGACGAATACATCAACGCCTTCGGCACCGACGGCTGGCGCAAAACCGTCCGCAACTCCGTCAACATGAACTCCGACTACCGCCATCCCCAGCCCGAGGAGCCCGAAGAGCCCGAGGAGGTTGTTGAAGCCGATGAGCCCGAACCAAGCCCAGCACATCCACAAGCCCAGGCCCAAGCTCCCGCTGCGGCCCCAGCCCCGCCAGCCAACTCGCAACCGTCACCGAACCTCCCAAATGATCGTTCCCCCGCAGTTCGTGTCACCTGAAATATGTAGGGTCGTCCTTCTGAGGACGACCGCTTCCTCTCCGCTAACCCATTTAGAATCAACATCTACAGAATCGCTCGCAACTGTTGATTCTAAATAACTTACGCCAGCGCTAAACTGCTTAGAATCAATATTTAGAAAAAACAGGGGGGAGAGTCACATCCACTAAGTCGGTCTCATCGGTTTCTTGTTCGAGATTTCATCTGTCAGGTTTGCCCTGTCCACACTGAGCCCCAAAGGGGCCTGAAACGCAACGCCCATGTAGGTGCCGGGCTTCAGCCCGGCTCCCGAGGTCGGACAGACGGATTTTATTCTTTCCAGGCCAGCAGTCTGTGAAGATTTCAGCTCGAGGCCGCTTGCTCGCCCTTCACCAGCGTCCACCCGAGCATCCCGCAAACCACAAACCCAACTCCATTGAGCACCCCATGAAACTCGGCCATCTGTCGAATATTGACAAACGCCTGAAGCGGATACTCGCCGATCGCCCAAACTCCCGCCAGAATCATTCCGGCTGCCACGCAGGCACCCGCCACAACCAGCAGCCAGCGCCCGCTCCTGCTCTTCGCCGCAAGGCCCACATGGACCATGCTGGCGGCAAGTCCGATCTGGCCCGACGCGATCACCAGCGCCGCGACCAGTTTCACCTTCGGCCCCACAAGAAAGGCAAGCCCCAAAATCGCGGGACCCAAAACCACGGCCAGCAAAGCCGCGCGCAACACCCCACGCCCTCTATGCCCAACGAACGCCTCATCAACCAGCCCTGCGAGCACAGCGGAAGCGAACCCCGCAAAATGAAAGTGCACCGCGGTCAGCAAAACGATTGGTTCGCGAAACGCCAAAAGGGGCAGTCCCGCTCGCGAGGCCACGAGCCAAATTCCCGCGACGAGCAGGTACCCTTCTCCCATCGCAAAACAAAATTGCGGGAAGGACCTCGTCCCTGATTTCACAAAACGGCGCACCCCATCGCCCGCGAATCCGGCACACACCAAAAGCCAGGAACTCGCAAACCAGGCCGCCGCGATTCGGTTGTCCAGGAAGAACGAAACTGTGCTCAACAAAGCCGCCGTGAAAAGCACCCAATCCCGAAAGGCGCTACTCTTCGAGACTCCAGCGTTGTGCACCAAATCTGCCCCAAGCGGCACCACAATCCACGTCGCAAGCAGAAACAATACCTCGATGATGCCGAGGTGTACCTTAGGCGCGAAACTCGCAAGCGCGAGGGAAAGCCAGACCGCGATGCCAAGCAGGATGGGCGGACGAACATGGGCACGCATAGCCGACTCCTATCGAGCGTCAAGCTCGTTCGTGCATCGAGCTTTAGGCTCGCTTTGTCATTTCAGGAACCGGACAACTCACCGCAGCGCAACTCCGGTGTATCGCGATCGAGCGATACCAAGTCCTCAGCGCCCCCATCCCTCCCGGAATTCTGCTGAACCACACCAGCGGCTGCGCCCACCAAATTTCGCGCGCCAAAGCAACCGCCGCATCCGCTCCGCCAAACTGCTGTCCATCCGAGAGCAAAAGCCGCATCTCGCGCAGCAGCTCTTCGCGCGACATTCCAAGCAAAGCCCCCACGCGCGGATCCTGCAATGGCGCCACCGCCAACCCGCGCCGCTCCAAAATCGGAGCCAGCCATCGCGCAATTCTCGTGCAGAACGCGCACTCCGCATCAAAGAAGAGCCAACCCCGTGCGTGCCGCCCTTTTCCGTCCGTGAACTCCGATGTCAGCGAAATCATGGGTTTGTGGGACAGACATTCCTGTCTGTCTCCTTTCTCTTTCCTCACTCGCCACCCGCCACTCGTCACTTCTACTCAGTGCTTTCAGCCGTTCGCCGCCTTCTTCCCCAGCAAAGTGAAGACCTTGCCTCTCAGCCTCACCACGCCTTTCAATGCTCCTGTCGGCATCCGCAGGATCTCCTCAAACAGGCCGGTCATCGCCGTCAAAAACTCCAGCATGCTCTCAAGCCGCTCCCGTGTGTATGGATCGCCGTGCGCGTTCGCCTTCGACTCCGCAACGCATTCTGCCAGCACCCGCAGCGTCGGATCGATCTCTCGTCGCTTCCGCTCCTCCGAAACAATCCTGAAAATCTCCCAAACATCCTTGATGGACTCGAAATGGTCGCGCCGGTCGCCCAAAACGTGCACCACCCGCACAATCCCCCACCCCTGCAGCTCACGCAAACACGTGCTCACATTCGACCGCGCCACCGCGAGGGTCGTCGAAATCTCATCCGCCGGCAGCGGCAACGGCGAAAGGAACAGCAGCGCGTGCACCTGCGCCACCGTGCGGTTGATGCCCCACCGGGTGCCCATTTCCCCCCAGTGCAGAATGAACTTCTGAGCTACAGGCGAAAGCGTTGGTTTTGTTGTGTCTGTCATTTCTGTTGTTTCTCTCTGTACTGAACATACTGTATTGCCAGCCGCCTGTCAAGCCCTTTCTTTCCCTTTTTTCCCCTCCAAGCTTCTTCATACCTGTCCCTTTTCGCCCTTCCCTGCCATTTACACACTCGTTTCTCTTTGTCAAAGTTGTGCCTGCGAGGTCGTTGTGCGCTCGAGTTTCCTCAAAACCCGTTACCGAAGTGCCGCTGGAATCGGAGTCTTGGCCGCGGTTTCTCTTGCTCTTGCCTGCGCAATCAGCCCAATAGCAGCGAGCGTTGCGCAAGCTCAGGGCAATTCCACCAACGACTCAGCCAGCTCCGCTCTTTGCCCCATCGTCTACCCCGATGATCAGGCTCCCGCTTCGCGCGGCTACCACTACACGTTCTTCGGCAACGCCTTCTTCATCAACGACGAGGGTTATCTTCTGACCGTCGCTCATGTTCTTGATGCCTTTCGCGACGGCGGCCAACCATATGTTCTCGTCAATCGTCCCAACGCCCCGCCGCAGCTTCTCAAGGTCACGGTGATCGCCAAGGATTTGCAGCACGATGTGGCTATCCTTCGGGCTACGCCCAATCCTTTTGCGAGCAGGTACTACGTCGGATTTGTGCCGCTTGCCTCAGCGCCGGCGGTTCGCGGCCAAGCGGTGCTTGCCCTTTCCCTTCACCCCAAGAGACTTCAGGATGCTCACAGCTTCGAATATGAGCGGGAAGATTCCTCGCCCGGAACGGTCCTCTCCTTCGAATCCACGCAACTCGCCAATTCCGGTCCACCGGCGGATGTCTTCTTGCTCAGCCATCCGGTTGAGAAAGGCCAGAGTGGCTCTCCCGTGCTCGCTGTCGACTCCCACGCCGTCGTTGGTTTGGTTGAAGGCCTGTGGCTGCGCGGCACTTCTCTTTCCCTAGCCAAGTCCGCGGCTCTACCCACCGGCACCCCCGGTGCCGCAATTCCGATTCTCTACGCCATCGCACTCCTCCAGCACCACGGCATCGGGTGGCACACGGCCGCGTCTGCGTCGGTACTGCCATCGCCTTCCCAGTCGATGACTGATTTGCAAAAGCAGTAGCTGCAAGACGCGGAGCAAGTTTTGTGCTGAAAGATCCTGTGCTTCGTCGCAAAAGCGCGGTTGCGTTCTTGCATGTGAAGTGATTCAAGGAATAACGACAATGCGCCGGCCACTCGTTTCCGGACGCTGCCATACTTGTTCAATCTGGGCGAGAGGCACGGATTCCGTTTCGATTTGCAGGACGCCTTGCGCGGCCCAATTCAGGACCTGGTGCATCGCGGCGACGAGAACATCGCGCGGCGGAATTCCGGCGGTTCCGAGGATGGTCAGCGCCGTGCTCCTCAGCACAGCGGCAGGAAGTGAGATAGTTGGACCCGCACTCTCTCCTACTTGCACGAGGCGAGTCTCTGCATTCACCATGGCAAACTCCGGGCGGGTGATCGCAGCAAGGAACAATTCCGTGGGCCGCCCCCAAACGTAATCAATCACAACATGGAAACCTTCTTCGCCGGCTTCCTGCGCGAATGCCTTTCGCAAATCGTCATCCGGCTGGCTGAGCTGGATGGTTGCATCCGCTCCGAGTTCGCGGAGTTGTTCTAACGCTTGCGGATTGCGACCGGAAGCAACCACACGCCCCGCGCCCTGCAATTTTGCGATTTGCACCGCCAATTTTCCTGTGACGCCCGTCGCGCCAAGAATTAACATCTTTTCGCCTTTTGCAAGTTTGGCGCGCTGAGAGAGTACAAGCCATGCAGAAACACCGGGATTGGGCAGCGCGGCCGCGGTTGCGTCATCGAGGGCGTCCGGTACGGGGAAGCAAAACGCTGCAGGGGCAATGGTTCGCTGTGCCATGGCTCCAAAGGGACGGCGCGGCCCGCCAAAGAAAACTCTGGTTCCATCGGCGAGGTCGCCGACACCATCGGTTCCGCAGATCACAGGTAATTCGCGCGGACTGGCAAAGTGCGAACCGCTGGCAAGTTGTTTGTCCACAGCTTTCAGCGACGCCGAACGAACGCGGACGATGACTTCTTCACTCCCCGCTACCGGCTCGGGAAACTCCTCGAAGCGCGGAGGCTTCGCTAGTTCATGTAACACTGCGGCTTTCACATATCCTCCGGTACCACCGCAAAAGCCTGAAGGCTGTAAGGACTAAGGGCTTTGGCGTTTCGCATTATGCCAGCCTTTGCAAGACGGCCGGCGCAAACACAGTTGATCCCTGTAGCTCACTGAATATGACCATGGTATAATGACCATAGTTGTGATGGAGTTTGGAATGAAGAAAATGGCGGCAGGTGCGTTCAAGACAAATTGTCTCGCAGTTATGGATGAGGTACAGGCCAAGCGCGAGACAGTCATTATCACAAAGCGAGGCAAGCCAGTGGCGAAGCTGGTCCCGGTCGAGACACAAGAGGATGATATTTTCGGGTTCCTTGCAGGCAAGGGCCGCATAACCGGAGACGTCGTTTCGCCCGCGCTTACCCCTGACGAGTGGGGTGAACTCTATTGATTCTCGTCGATACCCACATCGTAGTGTGGCTGGCGTTTGAAGAGGCTCAACTCTCGAGGAAAGCAAGAACTGCGATCGAGGTTGCTCGAAGAGATTCGGAGCCCCTGGCAATCTCTGCTATCACTCTTTTGGAATTGGCCATACTTGCGAGCAAGGGCAGGATCCACATCGACATCGGCCTCGAATCCTTTCTGCAAGAAGTCGAGGCTCGGTTCGCCGTTCTTCCAATCACTGGCCGGGCGTGCGCCCGCACCGCCGGATTACCGGCGACTTATCCCAAAGATCCTGCGGATCGCATTATCGGGGCTACCGCGATTGTCGAGGGACTCCCGTTGCTTACAGCCGACCGCGAAATTCGCCGCTCAAAGACAGTCCGGACGATTTGGTAAGAACCGGTGGACGAGAACAATCTAGGAAGTTCAACTATGACGAGCATCTGGCGCACCCATTAAGAGATGCTGGAACCTACTTGTGGATCGGCGCGCCGGTACCGATGTGGATGGCCTTGCAAGAGTTTGGGATGTTGAGGTCCTTGATCACGGAAAAAGGGGGCGGATTCTTTTCTCCATAGTTGGTGACTCCACCCTTCTGCAACGCTGCTTCCAAGCTCATATCTAGAGCTCTAGCCTCGCCGCGCTGAAAAACGTAGAGGCCATTGGTTTCCCAAATATTGCCCGAGGGCGTGCCGATCCGTACGGGACATCTGCCTTCGTACACGATGTGATTGACGATCACGACTGTCGGGCCGGCCCCGAAGCTTGCACCTTCGGGCAAATATAATGTGTCGGCGAAAATCACTCCGCTCGGCGATGCCTCGCGTAGAATCTGGCGCATCTCAGGCATCCCGTCCAGAACGGGCTTGAGGCTCGCAAGTCCGCCCGGCTGCAAAAGAGTGAATGGCTCGAAAGGAACCCCCTTTTCCAGCAGGAGTCTACGAGCGAGCACAAAATGCTCTTCTTGCAGCCTTAGCTTCTGCTGCACATCCTTGCAGGGCCCGAACAGGCCGCCGCAAACGTTCTTGCAAACATCCGATGAATCGCCTGGGGTACAGTCATGTCCGTTTATGACAGCGTGTGATGTAGGTTCTGAAAGAGTTCTCTTCGTGATGTGGCGGTGCGAGTCGCCGGTTGTCCCTGCCGACTCGTTGGCCGGAAGCTGTGGCGGTGCGTGTGCTGCGACGGACGGAAGCACCCTTGAAGGCTCAGCCGCTGAAGGTAGATTCTCGATTCGAGGCCGACTATCTATGAGGCGCAAGATCTCAATTCCCATCTGTTTCGCAATGTCCATCAACTTCTTCTCGGGAGCAGCGGAATATGGGTATCCCCTCGTCGCGAGCACGCGCTGAAAGCCGGGCCCGTCCAGTTCAAAGTGCCTCAACCACTTCGCGGCTGACGGGGGTGTTGGGATATTGGCTGGCGCCGGCTGCATGGGTGTTGGGATATTGGCTGGCGCGGGCTGCATGGGCACCGACTTCGCGGCTGCTCCGGCTATTGGTGGGCTATCGACTGGCACGGCCTGCATGGGCATCGACCAAGCGGGATTTATGTCATCGTTGAGCATGGGGGGCCACAGGGTGGGGTTCACGTCGAGCCCTCTGTACTCCCACCAGGTCAAAACGACAAAATCGCACTCCTCCTGCCGCAAGCGCGCTTCGAAGCTTTCTTTGGTCCACGCCACAGGGACGGTCACAATGACCGTGCCGGGCGCCGTTGCTTCCACCGAGAAGTCTGGTGGCAAAGCTTGAGGCCGCATATGTATGGGGGGAGGTCCAGCGGCTCCGGGGCGGGAGTCTTCGTCCGGATGGATATCGAGCTCCGTGGTGCATACCCGCACTGGCTTGGTTTGGGCGATTGCCGCCTGGGAAGCGCAAGCAAGCGCCGCGGCTAGCACGATGCTGCCAATCGGTTTCATGAGGCCCCCCTTTGGCACGAGACCTCGCACATCGAAAAAGCCCCGCAAGAAAAAAGGCCAGCACGCGGCTGGTCAGACTGCACGCGGCCAGCAGTCTCTGATTGGCCCCCTTGCTAGAAAGCCACCCGCCAAACTGCGAGCGAGTGTATTCATAGAACCCCCCCTGACGGAAGGCGGCGAACAGTGACGGCCTTCCGGGGCGCCAGCGGGAGGAATCGTCCTGAAACATGGGACGCTAGCTCATACAACCATGGGTACGCGGGAGAGTCGGGCGGGTGGCCGGGCCCTAGCTCCTAAGCAGTTCGCGCGACGCACCCTTCGGTTTTTTAAGAACGAAGGGTCCGGCACCCGAGATCGTCCCGAGTTGAACGTCTGTTCCACCTGCCGAGAAAACGATACGACTGCTTATTCGCGATTGTGCCGGAACAAGTTAGACTGCCGGAGCGTTTCTCGTCATCTTTCTGGGAGGACTCGAACATGCTCGTGCAGGACGCTCAACGCGAAGTACGTACTGTCTTCATCGGCGGCTTTTGGGGTCAACTTGTCTCGTCGGTAATCTGGTTGGTGTCGGCAGCGCTCGGTACGTGGGTTAGTCCGCGCGCGGCGATCATCGAAATCGTAATTGCCGGGTTTTTTATTTTCCCGTTAACGCAACTGCTGCTGCGTTTGGCAGGAGGCCCTACATATCTTACGAAAGGCAACCGATTGGGTAGTCTTGGGATGCAGGTCGCGTTTACTTTGCCGCTGTGCATGCTTCTGCTCTTTCCCGTAACTGAGCTTCGCTTGACCTTGTTTTATCCCGCGCTGATGATTTTGCTGGGAGCACACTATCTTCCTTTTGTTTTTATGTACGGTATGCGCATGTTCTATATTTTGGCCGCGATCTTGATTGGCAGCGGCGTTGTGATTGGTATGCACTTTTTTGAGCCGTTCAGTCTGGGCGGCTGGGTCGGAGGAGTCGTGTTATTTGTTTTCGCATGTATCGGGCGTGCTGTGGTGCGGAGGGAAGCGGGTGATAAGGCGTGAGAGTTAGTATGCAGCCAGTCAAGTTGTTAGCGGGCGATGCGAAAACAGAAAAGTGGCGCGCCCGGAGAGACTCGAACTCCCGACCCTCTGGTTCGAAGCCAGATGCTCTATCCAGCTGAGCTACGGGCGCGCAAAATGGATTATAACCCTGAGCATCGCGGTTCTGCACGCCAATGCAAGCTTAACTTCATCCCACCGTTTGCATTGTGGAGACCAACTCCGGGATGTCAATTTTGATGAGCGTGCCTTTGCCTGGGCGGCTTTCGATTTGCAGATGGAAATCGGCGCCATAGAGGACGCGGAGGCGCTCGCGGACGTTGCTGAGGCCGATACCTTCGACGTAGACGTGGGGCATTTTTTCTTCGGAGATGCCTACGCCATTGTCTTCGATTTCGATCCGGAGACGTCCATCGCGATTTGTGGTGCGGAGCTGAATTTTTCCGCCGTCGAGCTTTGGGGCGAGGCCGTGTTTCAGGCAATTCTCGACGATGGGTTGCAGGAGCATACTGGGAACAAAAGCTTCCAGCGTTTCGTCATCGATCTGTTTGATGATGTCCAGGTTGTCGTGGCCGAAACGAGCCACTTCGATGTCGAGGTAGTCGTCGATAAACTCGAGTTCTTCGCGCAGCGGAACGAATGTCTCGTGTTTGCGCAGGAGGCGGCGCAGAATGTTGCTCAACTTCAGCACCACGCCGCGCGCGTTATCCGGATCAAAGCGGATGAGCGCGGAGACGGTGTTCAGCGTATTGAAGAGAAAGTGCGGGTTGATCTGGCGGGAGAGCGCGTCCATGCGCGCTTTCAGAAGGAGTTGCTGGTGGCGCTCGAGGTTCATCTCGATGCGCGTGTTGTTCCAGATTTTAAGCGGAGCGGCCACGGACATCAGCGTGGCGATCACGGTAAGTACGAGCCACGCATCCCATTCTGGATGAATCGCAAAGAGCCACTTGGGCTGAGTCGCCTGCACCAAGGCGACGCGCCCCAGCTCCAATCCGACGCACACCGCGAGCGGCGCCATCTCCCAGGATAATTGCCCTTTTTTCAACAGACGGACCACGGCTTTTGGAATGCTCAGAAAAGTGAAAGGCCCGAAATTCCACAAGTCTTCTTTGTTGGGAATGGCTTGGCGAATCAATCCGCCGAGCAGGCCTGCTGTTGAAGCGGCAGGCATCGCCAGCCATTCGTGAGAGATGAGCGCGGGAATGGTGATAATCGCTCCGCCAATCGGGCCAACGACGCGGCCGCCCAGCAAGCCCATCAGAAAAGCGCCCTCGAGCGAAAGGTCCGCGAACTGGTAGGGATAGCCGACCAGCCGCAGCGTCACCCCGACGATCAGCGGAGGGGTCATGAACAGCATGAGCTTCAATTTTTGGTCGGGATCGCGCTCTTCCGTGAAAAGGACGCGGCGGAAGGCATTCCAGCGGGCCAGCAACGCAGCGATCGAGGAGGCCACGCCCACCTTGAGCAGCAAGGTGAAGAGGAGGTCGCGAACTGCCGTTGCGGTATCCATGAATAGTTTGCGTGGGCGTCTTCGCTAACGCTAGCCAATCGCAGGCGCGATGTAAAGCCTCCCGTAGCGTACCTGTTATACTGCTCGTTTCCCATGACGCCAAAATCAAATCCGGGTAAAGGCACGAAGAAAAAGGGCTCTAGTGTGAAACTCATCGCGCGGGCGGCTCTACCGACGCGCTATGGGCGCTTCACGATATTCGGATTCAAAGGCCGAGGTCCGCTCGAGGAAGCCATCGCTCTGGTGCGCGGAAGACTCAACGGAAAGACCGCGCCGCTCGTGCGTGTGCACTCGCAATGCCTAACCGGCGACGTGCTGGCGTCACTGCGGTGCGATTGCCGCGCACAACTCGAACTCTCACTCAAGAAGATCGGCAAGGCTGGCTCCGGTATCCTGCTGTATCTGCCGCAGGAGGGCCGGGGCATTGGCTTGATGAACAAGCTTCGCGCGTATCAGCTACAGGATGGAGGGATGGACACGGTGGAGGCCAACGAAACGCTGGGATTCGCTGCCGATGCGAGAGATTATGATTTTTCGGCGAAAATCCTGAAAAAACTCGGAGCTAAGAAGATCCGGCTGCTATCCAACAACCCGGAAAAAGTTCGCCAGCTCGAACAGTCTGGGATTCGCGTGGTGCAGCGCGTCGCATGCCAGCCGCGTATTTCGAAAACGTCGCGTGCCTATCTGCAGACGAAGAAAAGCAAGATGGGGCACATTCTCGAAGGGATTTGACGCTCGTGACGCACAACATTCCCTCGCTTGAAACGGCGCGGCTGTTGCTTTGTCCTATGGAACTGGCCGACGTGCCGCAAGTGCAAGCTATCTTTCCGCAATGGGAAATCGTGAAGTACTTGAACGGCAAGGTGCCGTGGCCCTATCCCGCGAACGGCGCGGAAACATTTTTTTGCGAGATGGCGCTTCCGGCGAGAGGGCGCGGCGAAGAATGGCTTTGGACCATCCGGTTGAAGAGTTCGCCGGAAATCATCATGGGAGCAATCAGCCTGACCAAGAACGAGCACGAGAACCGCGGATTCTGGCTCGACCCGCGCCTTCATGGACAAGGATATATGACGGAGGCTTGCGACGCGGTCACAAATTTTTGGTTTGACGTGCTGAAGTTTCCCGTGCTGCGCGCGCCTAAAGCTATCGCGAACGAAGCGTCACGCCGCATTTCGGAAAAACAAGGCATGCGAGTGATCGAGCGAATGGAACGGGATTACGTTTGCGGCCGGCTGCCGGCGGAGCTTTGGGAAATCACGGCAGAAGAATGGCGGGCGCGGATGGCGCGTATCCAAAAGCCCAGGATGCGGTGCGAAGAAGCATAGGATCCGGCAGAATTATTTCGGACAAAAGAAGAAGAAGCAGGGCTTCGATCTTAACCGCCGCCGACGAGTTGGACGATTTCGTAGCGGTCGCCCGGTTGCACGAGCGTTAGCGCCCAGGCGGGGCGCGGGAGTATTTCGAGGTTACGCTCGATAGCGACGCGACCGGAATCCAGACCCAGAGTGACGAGCAAATCGGCAACCATCGCGCCGGGATTCGCTTCGCGCTTTTCTCCATTCACCACAATCGCAATCGCCGTTTCCATTTTTGTTCTCACGCTGTCGGTACGCGCGGCCTGGCGCGCAATTGAAATTTTAGCTGGCCTTTCGAATCTGCCTGCGTGGCTTCTATGACCAGCGCGGGGTCGGCTCCTGCGAGCCTGGGCATTTCGAATTCCAGCCGCGCCTGGCCATCGGGTCCGGTCTCCGTCGAAAATTCCGTAACGTTCGCTGCGCCATCAATTCGCGCAGTCACCAGCGCGCGCGCGACAGCCTCTCCTTTTGGCGTTTTCCGGACAGCGACGTGCAAATTCGCGCGCTTGCCCACCAGCCAGCTCTTGGCATTGATCAACTCGAGCGCGAGCGGTGTGGCTGGAGATGCGTTCGAAGGAGCCGCGGAGTCGATCTTCTGATTCGCAGCGGGATTTTCATGCGCCGGCAAGGGAGGTGGCACGAGGTGCAAAGCGCCGCTACGAATTTCTTCGGTCACTGTGCGGTGCTGGTCGTCGATTCGTTTTCTGAGTGACTCTTCTCGCCTGGGATCGAGGGGCAGCAAATCAATATAATTATTTGTCCGCCGGTGCAGAACGCGGCCACGGCAATAGACAGTGGTGTCGATAAGAGCATTCGCGGTGCCACGGTCCTCGGTCTGCACGTGATAGACCGTCTCCCCCACTTTCACATCCGTGTTATGCCCGAAGAGCATTTGTTGACCCGCTTCCTTGGCTACGGACTCGCCGAGTTTCTAGCAGGGCGCGTTGCAGGATGTTCCTCGCGCCATTTGACCGACTGGCGGTTGAATGGATATTATAGCGCTTCACCTATGATTGATTCAGGCCTACAAGCGTACACCCCGCTTCTCATACACCTGCTAATTGCCACGGCGCTAGCCGGGGCGCTGACGGCTGCCTCGGTGCTGGTGGGCTGGCGCCGCCCCAGCCGAGCGAAGCAGCAGCCCTATGAATGCGGCATGGAACCCACGGGAGACGCACGCGCGCCAGTGTCCGTACGATTTTATCTGGTGGCCATGGTTTTCATTCTTTTTGACGTGGAAGCCATCTTCTTGTATCCGTGGGCATACATTTACAGGGACTTTATAAAAATATCGCCGAGTATCGGCATGTATGGGTTCATGGAGATGATGGTCTACATCGCCATACTTCTGGTAGGTTACTTTTATCTGTGGAAAAAAGGCGCGCTGGACTGGCATAAGTATTAGCCTGCGCCTGAGGGATTGGAGACGGTGACCGAGAATACCAGCCAACGCGCTAGTATTGTGGCCGAGCACCTGCGTGCCTGGAATCCAAACGCCATCGAGGAAGTAATTGAATTCCGGGACGAGACCACGATCGTTCTCCCGCGCAAAATCTTAAGGGCTGCGGCGGAGCGCTGTCGAGACCACGCGGATTTGCAATTCAACCTGCTGACGGATGCGACTTGTGTGGACCGCTACCCGCACGAGCCGCGCTTCGAACTGAATTACCACCTGGTTTCAATTCCCCGCCGCGACAAAGTCCGCCTCAGAGTTCGCCTATCAGGATCCGACGCTGTCGTGGACACGCTGGTGCCCGTCTGGCCGGGTGCAAATTGGCTGGAGCGCGAGATTTTTGACCTGTTCGGAATTCGCTTCACCGGCCATCCGGACTTGCGCCGCATCCTGCTTCCGGAAGATTGGGAAGGATATCCATTGCGCAGGGACTATCCGGTCGAGGGCTATCGCGACGTACCCATGGTGCCGGGATTCAGAAAGAGTTCTGTATGACCACTGTCGAGACCGCTACCGGCGCAACAAAAACGATGGTCCTCAACATGGGTCCGCAGCACCCATCGACCCATGGCGTGCTTCGCGTGCTTCTGGAACTTGATGGCGAAACGGTGGTGAGAGCTGTTCCCGACCTGGGTTATCTGCACACGGGAATCGAAAAGAGCTGCGAGGATAAGACCTATTCGCAAGCCATCACCCTTACGGATCGGATGGACTACCTCAATCCGCTCGGGAACAATCTCGTCTATTGCCTCGCGGTGGAAAAATTGCTGGGACTCGAAATTCCCAAGCGCGCGCAATATATTCGCGTCCTGCTTGTGGAGCTGCAGCGTATTTCTTCGCATCTTGTGTGGCTCGGAACACATGCCATCGACCTCGGGGCCATGTCCGTTTTTCTTTATTGCTTCCGCGAGCGCGAAGAAATCCTGAAGATATTCGAAATGTTCGCCGGACAGCGGATGATGACGAGCTACATCCGCATCGGAGGAATTGCGCTGGAGCCTCCGGCGGGCTGGCGAGGGGCCGTCGACCGCTTCTTGAAGATGATGCCCAGCCGCATCGACGAATACGAATCGCTGCTGACTGGAAACCGCATCTGGATGGGACGCACCCAGGGCGTCGGGTATATTTCCGCGGAAGACGCGATAGCGCTGAGCATGACCGGCCCGACGCTGCGCGCCGCGGGCGTCGCGTATGACAACCGCAAACTCTTTCCGTATTCGAGCTATGAAGAGTTTGATTTTGACGTTCCGACGCGGACGGACTCCGATTGTTTTGGGCGTTATATGATTCGTGTGGCGGAGATGCGGCAAAGCTTGAATATCGCCCGCCAGGCGATGGGAAAGATTACACACGAGGGCCCGATCCGGACGGAAGCGCCAGGCATTGTGCCGCCGGCACGCGAGAAAATGAAGACGGAGATGGAAGCGCTCATCTACCACTTCAAGATATTCACGGAAGGGTTTTCGCCGCCACCCGGCGAGGCTTTTGTGACCGTGGAATCGCCGCGTGGCGAATTGGGCTGCTTTATAGCCAGCGACGGCTCGCCAAAACCACTGCGCGCGCATTTTCGCTCGCCGTCGTACATCAATCTGCAGGCCTTGCCGAAGCTGGTCACCGGCCAGTTGATTTCCGACGTGGTCGCGTGCATCGGGACGATTGATATTGTTCTGGGAGAGGTCGACCGCTAATCGCATGCAACTTTCCACACAACTTGCAGCGCGTTTTGAAAAACTGCAGAACGCGTATCCCTTTAAACGCAGCGCGCTGATTCCCATGCTGATGTACGCCCAGGATGAGTACGGCTGCGTGAGCGACGAGATGATCGCGGAGATTGGCCGCCGGCTGGACCTGAACACGGTTCAAGTCGAGGAAACGCTCGAGTATTACTCCATGCTGCACCGCAAGCCGATGGGCAAGTACCACGTGCAGGTGTGCACGAACGTGGCGTGCATGCTGCGCGGCGGCAACGAGATTCTGGAACGGGCAAAAAAGCGCCTGGAGATCGGCCACAAAGAAGTGACGCAGGACGGCGTCTTCTCGCTCGAAGAAGTCGAGTGCATCGGCGCTTGCACGGGCGCGCCCGCCATGCAAGTCAATTACGACTTTCACGAAAATCTTACGGCGCTCAAGTTCGACCGTATCATCGAGCAACTCGATTCCGGAAAAGTCCCTTCGCCCGAGCCGGTCACCGCGGGTGCGCTTCACGCGCGCGAACCAGGCGAAACGCCGCTCATCAGCAAGCTCTGGGGGATTAAGGATTCCCACAAGATCGATGTGTATCTGAAGCACGACGGCTACAAGGCGCTCGAAAAAGCGCTGAAGGAGATGACGCCGGAGTCGATCATCGACGAAGTGAAAAAATCCAGCCTGCGCGGGCGCGGGGGCGCGGGTTTTCCCACGGGCATGAAGTGGTCGTTTGTGCCAAAAGATTCGCCCAAGCCGAAATACCTCATCTGCAATGCCGACGAGTCGGAACCCGGCACCTGCAAGGATCGCCCGCTGATGGAGATGGATCCACATCAGTTGATCGAGGGCATGGTCATTGCGGGACGTTCCTTCGGCGCACACCGTGGCTTTATCTATGTCCGCGGCGAATATCGCTACGTCCTGGACATTGTGGAAGCCGCCGTCGTGGAGGCTTATGCGAACGGCTACCTGGGTAAGGACATTCTCGGTTCCGGCTTTGATTTCGACCTCATAACGCATACCGGCGCGGGCGCCTACGAATGCGGCGAGGAGTCGGCGTTGATGGAATCGCTCGAAGGCAAGCGTGGATACCCTCGCATCAAGCCGCCCTTTCCTGCGGTTGTGGGCCTCTACGGCTGCCCGACGATCATTAACAATGTCGAAACTCTCAGTTCCGTCCCGGCCATCATTCTGGAAGGTGGGGAAAATTACGCCAAGCGCGGCACGCCGAAAAATGGCGGCACACGGCTGCTGTGCGTCGCAGGCCATATCAACAAGCCTGGGATTTACGAAATTCCGCTCGGGATGAACATGAAAAAGTTCATCTACGAAATGGCAGGTGGGATTCCGGATGGCAAGAAGCTCAAGGCTGTCATCCCCGGTGGCAGCTCGTGCCCGATTTTGAGCGCCAGCGAAATCGACATCGCGATGGATTACGACTCCGTGGCCAAAGCCGGGTCTATGCTCGGCTCCGGCGGCATGGTGGTCATGGATGAAACGACCTGCATGGTGGACATGGCACGGCGCATCATGCACTTTTATGCGCACGAATCCTGCGGCTGGTGCATTCCGTGCCGCGAAGGCACGTCCTGGCTGAAAAAAATGCTGGATCGGTTCCATGCAGGCTACGGCCGTCCAGAGGATATTGACCTAACTGGTGAGCTTGCCAAAAACATGCTGGGGCGCACGTTCTGCCCGCTTGGCGACGCCGCTGCGCTGCCGACGATCAGCATCGTGCAGAAATGGCGCAACGAATTCGAAGATCACCTGCACGGGCGCTGTGCGAATAAATCCGCGGAAGCACTCGTAGGCTCGCGTTAGGAATCCATGGCAGATACGAAGCTAGTCACGCTGAAAATCAACGACCGCGACGTGCAGGTTCCTCCAGGAACGCTGGTGATCGAAGCGACGCGCCGCATCGGAACGGAAGTGCCATCGTTCTGCTACTACCCCGGATTATCGTTGCAGGCCGCATGCCGCATGTGCATGGTGGAAGTCGAAAAAATGCCGAAGCTGCAAACGGCGTGCACATTGATTGCCACCGAAGGCATGGTCGTTCGAACGGACACGGAGCAAGTTCGCGGAGCGCGCAAAGCGATGCTCGAATTTCTGCTGACGAATCACCCGCTCGATTGCCCAGTATGCGACAAAGGCGGCGAGTGCGAGCTGCAAGACATGGTGTTTCGCTACGGCGCGGACACGAGCAGGTTCGTCGAAGAAAAAATTCACCGGCCGGAAGAGAAATGGTCGGAGCTCGTCTACTATGACGCCCCGCGCTGCATTCTTTGCTTCCGCTGCGTGCGCGTGTGCGATGAAGGCATGGACGTGAAGGCGCTCGGCGTCGGAATGCGCGGAGCGAACAGCATCATCATTCCGAACCGCGAAGACCACCTCGAGTGCGAAGAGTGCGGGATGTGCATCGATATTTGCCCGGTCGGCGCATTGACGAGTGGCACATACCGTTATAAGACGCGGCCGTGGGAGATGACCTACGTCTCGACCGTTTGCACGCATTGTTCGAACGGGTGCAAGACGACACTAAGCGTGCGCAACCACGAAATTATGCGCGCCAATAACCGGGATCTCTCCGGGATTAATGAAGATTTTTTGTGCATCAAGGGGCGCTTCGGATTTGATTTCACCAAGCATCCTGAACGCTTGCGCCAGCCGATGGTTCGCAAGGGCGATAAGCTCTTCCCTGTTTCCTGGGAAGAGGCTGCACAGACTGCGGCGACCAGGCTGAAGGAGATTCACGACGCGGGCGGCAAGGATGCCATCGGTTTTATCGGCTCGAACCGCACTTCGAACGAAGAAAACTATCTATTTCAGCGGCTGGCTCGCGCCACATTCGGCACGAACAACGTCGACCATCACCGCACCGCGGACTACACGGGACTCGTCACGGCGCTCGGCGATCGCGCCGCCGATTCCCTGCTTACCATGCAGCAGTTGGCTGAGGCGAAGGCTGTTCTCCTCGTGGGCAACGATCCTACGAATCAGAATCCGCTGGCCGCCTGGCAGATCCGCAAAGGCATTCGCCACATTGGCGCAAAACTTTTCATTCTTAATGCCAATGAGATTAAGCTGAAGCGCAAGGCGACGCAATTCGTCAAGCTCGCGGCGAGTCAGGAAGCAGCGGCCATACGCTGGATGGCTCACGAAGAGGGCCAGCTTCCAAGCAATCTCGTTGAGCAACTTGTGCAACTGAAGGCGGCCCTCGATGCTGAGCCCGACGTGGCTATTGTGTTCGGGGCGGAAGTAACGGGCGCGGCGATCGCGCAACTCGTTGCGTTCGGGTCAAAGCTGCATGGCAAAGTTCGTTACATGGCGCTGGGCGATTACGCAAATTCGCGCGGAGCCGCCGATATGGGGCTGCTGCCGGACCGGCTCCCGGGTTACGCGCACGTCGACGATGCCCCGGCGCGCGAAGCATTCGAACGGTTGTGGGACGCTGTTCTTCCTGCGAAGCCAGGGCAGACCACTCCGGCCATGGTGGAAGCGGCGCAAAACGGGAAACTCAAAGCGCTTTATGTGATGGGCGCGAATCCCCTTGCGCATTTTGGCACGCTTGGTTTTGGGCGCGGCAAGCTCGACCTGCTGATCGTTCACGAAATGTTTTTGACAGAAACCGCGAAACTGGCGGACATTGTCTTCCCTGCCGCCTCGGCTTATGAAAAAGAGGGCAGCGTCACCAACACTTCGGGCGAAGTTCAGCTGCTTCACAAGGCGGCCGAAGTGATGGGCCCGCGCACCGACTTTGATCTGCTGCGTATTTTGTCGCATCAGTTGGAAAAACTGGGCTTGGGCAAAGCATTCCACTATAAGTCGCCTGCGGCGGTGTTCGAAGAAATTCGCAAGGCGGTTCCGGGATACGATGTGCAGCCCGCCGGGTTGCTGACGGGCGGCGCGGAACCCACCGTCGTTCATGCGGCGAAGAATGGCCACGCGCCCTACGACGTTCCCGTGGGTTTGATACGCTCCGCGCATGACACGCTCTTCACCAGCGGCACGCTTGGCCGCTTCTGCACGATGATGGAATCTCTGCCGGAGGCGGAAGCCAAGCCGTGAGCGCCTTCTTAACTGCAAACGCCAATTTGATCATCATATTCGTCAAGATTGCGCTTTTGCTTTTTATCGTTTTGACTGTCAACGCCTATCTGACGTGGTTCGAGCGCAAAGTTGTGGCGCATATGCAATCGCGGTGGGGGCCGCATCGCGTCGGGCCGCACGGCCTGCTCCAGCCTTTGGCGGATGGCGCAAAATTTCTTTTAAAAGAAGATCCGACACCGGCAGGCGTGGACAGATTTACTTATTTCCTCGCGCCGCTGATGGCGCTGGCGCTTGCGTTGACGTCCATCGCCATTATTCCCTTCGGTCCGCAACCGCTACACCTCTTCGGTCACGACATCACTCTCGGCATCGCTGATCTGAATATCGGCATCCTCGCGCTTTTTGCCATCACGGCGCTCAGCGTTTACGGCGTCGCGCTGGCCGGCTGGTCTTCGAACAGCAAGTATCCTCTGCTTGGGGGTTTGCGCAGCTCGGCGCAGATGGTGAGCTACGAACTCGCGCTGACTATGTCGGTCGTTGGAGTGCTCCTGCTCGCGGGCAGTTTTAACCTGCGCGACATTATCAACGCACAGGCGCATCATCCCGAACGGGGCATCTTTGGTTGGAACGTTTGGCCGCAGATCCTGGGATTTTTCTGCTTCTTCGTCGCCGCAGTTGCGGAAACCAACCGCGTGCCCTTTGATCTTCCGGAAGCGGAATCCGAACTCGTTGCTGGCTTCCACACGGAGTATGCCAGCTTCAAGTTCGCAATGTTCTTCATCGCGGAATACACCAGCATGATCACCGTCTCGTGCCTTTGCACGATCATGTTCTTCGGCGGGTGGCTGTCTCCCTTCCCTGCGAGCTGGACGTTTACGTACTATCTGCCCTCGCTGATTCTCATTCCGTTTGGCTTGTGGGTGATTTGGGACGGCATCCGCTACGAAACGATTTTTGGCCGCATCATTCTTCCTGGAGTTGGTACGGCGATCACCGCCATCGGCGCAGTGCTCATCGTGTTCCCTGCTGTGAACGAGTTCATTCAAGGGCCGTTCTGGCTGCTCGCGAAAATTTTTGTTTTCCTTTTTGTGTACGTCTGGATGCGCGGAACACTTCCGCGATTTCGCTATGACCAGCTCATGGCGTTTGGCTGGAAATTGCTGCTGCCAGTTTCGATAGCGAATGTGGTGATCACGGCATTCGCCATTTTGAAGTGGGGTGCGCGATGACCCCTCAGTTAGCTATTTTCTTTGTTCTTGCGACGCTCGCGGTGCTCGGCGCACTGAGCCTTATTTTCCAGCGCCACCCGATTCATAGCGCGCTTTCGCTGATCGTGGTGATGATCGCGCTCGCGGGTCTCTATCTGTTGATGGGCGCGGAATTCGTTGCCGCGGTCCAGATCATCGTCTATGGCGGCGCCATCATGGTGCTGTTTGTCTTCGTCATCATGCTTTTGAACGCCGGTGTCGAAGAGCGCACGAATATTTCGAAGCTTGCGGGCGTCGCGGGCATTCCGCTGGCGGTTGCGCTTCTTGGATTCCTGGCCGCGGCCATCGCGCGTTCGAATGAGAGCGCGCAAGCGGGTTTGCAGTCCGGCGCGCTGGCCAATACTAAAGAGATTTCGACCATGCTCTTCCGGGAATTTGTTTATCCCTTCGAGCTGACTTCGTTCCTCATTCTCGTGGCGATACTCGGCGCGATTGTTCTGGCACAGCGGGAGAAAAGCTGAAGATGGTCCCGACGAGCTACTATCTGGTTCTTAGCGCCGTCCTGTTCGGCCTCGGCATCGTGGCGTTCGTCTTTAAGCGCAACGTGATCACGATTTTCATGTCCATCGAATTGATGCTCAACGCCGTCAATCTGGCGTTTGTGGCGTTTAGCCAGGCCCGGCACCAATCGGATGGCCAGGTATTCGTGCTGTTCGTGATTGTTGTGGCGGCGGCGGAAGCGGCTGTCGGGTTGGGAATCATTATTCTCACGGCGCGCAACAGGCAATCGCTGAACGTCGAGCGCGTGGACTTGCTCAAACTCTAATGCTCATACTCGACCATCTGTGGATTATTCCGCTGCTGCCGCTGCTCGGCTCGGCCGTCAACGGCCTGCTGGGCAGCAAGTGGCCGAACAAGATCGTCAATAGCGTCGCTCTTGGCGCGACGGGGCTGTCGTTCCTCGCTGCTGTCGAAGCCGTACGAGAATTCACGCAACTATCGCCCGAGCAAATTCCTTGGATACAGAAATATTTCACGTGGATTGCCGCCGGAACTTTCCGCGCGGGCTTTGACCTTCAAATCGACCAGCTCACCGTGGTCATGTTGATGGTTGTCACCGGCGTGGGCTTCCTCATCCACATCTACGCCACCGGCTACATGGCGCATGAGGGCGGCTACTACCGCTTTTTCTCTTACCTCAATTTGTTTATGTTCTTCATGCTCATCCTGGTGATGGCGGCGAACTATGTGCTGCTTTTCGTAGGATGGGAGGGTGTAGGCCTCTGCAGCTACTTGCTCATCGGTTTCTATTTCCTCAAAAAATCCGCTGCGGACGCGGGCAAAAAAGCGTTCATCGTCAACCGCATCGGCGACTTCGGATTCATGCTGGGAATGTTCCTGCTCTTCCGCACATTCGGAACGCTGGATTTTACAACCGTCTTCGCGAAGGCCGCGCCCATGCAGGCGGATGCGATGGGACAGTTCGGCACCTTAACCGTCGCGTGCCTCCTACTGTTCATGGGCGCCACCGGCAAATCGGCACAGCTTCCTCTCTACGTTTGGCTGCCGGATGCCATGGAAGGTCCCACGCCTGTCAGCGCGTTGATCCACGCGGCGACGATGGTCACTGCCGGCGTTTACGTCGTCGCGCGCTCGCACGTGCTCTTTACGCATGCTCCCACGGCCATGCTCGTCGTCGCGGTCGTCGGCTGCGCCACCGCGATCTTTGCCGCGACCATCGGACTTGTTCAGACGGACATCAAAAAAGTTCTGGCGTATTCCACTGTCAGCCAGCTTGGTTACATGTTCCTGGCATGCGGCGTCGGCGCATTTTCGGCAGGCATCTTCCATCTGATGACGCACGCATTCTTTAAGGCGCTCCTCTTCCTCGCCGCGGGCAGCGTGATCCACGCCATGGGCGGCGAGCAAGACATGCGCCACATGGGCGGCCTGAGCAAGAAGATCAAGTGGACCTACGCCACGATGCTGACGGCTACGCTGGCCATTGCTGGCTTTCCGCCGTTGGCGGGATTCTTCAGCAAGGATTCCATCCTGTTCAGCGCCTTCCAGAGCGAGAACGGCGGCCCCAACACTGGACATATTCTCTATGGCATCGGCTTGCTGACAGCCCTCTTGACATCCTTCTATATGTTTCGCCTGGTCTTCCTGACGTTTTTTGGCAAGCAGCGCTACGACGAGCACCACGTCCATGTTCACGAATCGCCCTGGAGTATGCTTGGCCCGCTGGTCATTCTCGCAGTGCTCTCCGTCATTGGCGGCTGGTTGGCTGCGCCCGCGCTGTGGGGCGGCCCTGACTACTTCACCAGCTTCCTCGCTCCCGTTTTCGGCTCGCCCGAAACCGCCGGAGCCGTGAACGAAGCTGCCGCACATCAACTCGAACTCATTCTCGCCATTGTCGCCGTCGCCTCAGCGCTCATCGGCCTCGGCGTGGCCTTCTGGCTCTACATTCGCCAGCCCGGCAAGCCGGAGCAGCTCGCGAAGGCGCTCAAGGGCGTGTACACGACGCTGTACAACAAGTATTACGTCGATGAGTTCTACGCTGCCGTTGTCATCAAGCCGCTGATGTGGGTTTCGACGAACGTGCTCTGGAAAATCGTCGACGTCGCAGGAATCGACGGCACGGTGAATGGCATCGCCAGCGGCGCGACGAGCATCGGCGACACCGTACGACACACGCAGTCCGGCAACACGCGCAGCTACGCCGTTTGGGTGGTGATAGGAGCGCTCGTCGTTATCGCCGTTATATTCTTCTGGCCCGCGGCGAAGCCAGTTCTCGGGATGGTGCGTTGATGCCAGCAGGGCCTTTGCTCACGATTCTCATCTTCCTGCCCGCGCTGGGCGCGCTTGCGCTGCTGTTCCTGCGCAGCGACGACCACGAATGGATTCGCCGATTGGCTTTTGCAGTGTCAATTGCGGAATTCATTCTGTCGCTGTGGTGGCTCTTACGGGGCGTCCCTCTCGGCAGCAGTGGATACCAACTCCAGGAATTCCGTCAGTGGATCGATCTCGGTCCGCACGGCAGCGCAGCACATACCTTCATCAACTATCATCTTGGCGCGGACGGCATCAGTCTCTTCCTGGTTCTTCTGACAACTTTTCTCACTGTCGTCTCCATTCTTTGCTCGTGGAAGAGCATCGAAAAGCGGGTCAAAGAATTTTTCATCATGATCCTGCTGTTGGAAGTCGGCGTCATTGGTGTTTTCCTCTCGCTCGACCTTTTCCTCTTCTTCCTGTTCTGGGAAGTGATGCTGATTCCGATGTATTTCCTGATCGGCATCTGGGGCCACGAGCGCCGCATTTACGCCGCGATCAAATTCGTGCTCTACACCATGGCGGGCTCGATTCTCATGCTCGTCGGCATCCTCTGGCTCTACAACGCTACTGGAACTTTCGACTTACCAACGATCCAGAACGCTCTTCGGCAGGGCGCTCTCGTTCTTCCTCGCAGCACGGAAACGCTTCTCTTCCTCGCTTTCTTCGTGGCCTTCGCCATTAAGGTGCCGCTCTTCCCGTTCCACACCTGGCTGCCCGACGCGCACGTCGAAGCTCCCACGGCCGGTTCCGTGATGCTCGCGGGCGTGCTCCTGAAAATGGGCACGTACGGCATGATTCGCTTTTGCCTGCCGCTCTTTCCCGATGCTTCGCACCGTTTCGCGTCTGCCATTGCGGTCCTCGCGATCATCGGCATCATTTACGGCGCGCTGGTCGCGCTCGTTCAGCCAAACTTGAAAAAACTCGTTGCCTATTCGAGCGTCAGCCATCTCGGCTTTGTGGTCCTCGGCATTTTCGCGTTCCACCCAATCTCCATGCAGGGCGCGGTTTTCCAGATGCTCGCTCACGGCATCTCCACGGGCGGGCTCTTCTTGCTTGTCGGAATGCTTTACGACCGGCGCCACACGTTTGAAATGTCTCAGTTCGGCGGCTTGGCCACGCCAATGCCACGCTTGGCCGCGTTCTTTCTTTTTGTTGCGCTCTCTTCGCTCGGCTTGCCTATGCTCAATGGTTTCGTCGGTGAATTTCTGATTCTGCTTGGCACCTATCAGGTGCACTGGAATTGGGCCGCCTGGGCTGCAACTGGCGTCATACTTTCTGCGTGCTACCTGCTGTGGTCTTACCAGCGCGTTTTCTTTGGCGAAATCACAGTCGAAAAAAACAAGACTTTGCCGGACATTTCCGCGCGTGAGCGCGTGATTCTCGCCAGCATAGCCGTGATTACGTTGTGGATGGGAATCGGCTCGGTCTTCATCACCGGCCGCACCGCGGCTGCTAGCCAGTCCGTCATCGAGCAGATGACGCGGCCGCAGGGCGCGTATGACGCACAACACGCGCCAGTGAAGCCTGGGGTGCCGCAGCCTGTCCAACTACCACCAAGCGGTTCGGCAAGCCTCGTTCCCAAACAAAACTCACTGGAAAGGCTTGGAGCCCGCTAAATGTTCCCCAATACCTCAGATTTGCTGCTCGTATTGCCGGAACTGATTTGGTGTGGATTTGGAGCGCTCCTCATGCTGCTCCAGCCGTTCGTGCGTAGCCGCAGAGCCCTGACGTCCATTGCGGTTGCCGGAGCGCTTTTGGGCATTGTCGGCAACTTCTATGCGGTCCATAACCCGGGCTCCGCGTTTTCCGGCCTGGTGGCCGCCGATCCCTTCAGCATCTTCTTCAGTCATCTCGTGGGGTTCGTGGCCGTTCTCGTCATTCTTGCCGCGGCGCCTTACCTTGACCGCGAACGCCTGGCTGACGCGGAGTTTTACGCTCTGGTCCTTTTCGCGACGGCCGGAATGGGCGTACTCGCCTCTGCGCAAGAACTGCTCACCGCATTCATCGGTCTCGAGTTGAGTTCCATCTCCAGCTACATCCTCGCAGGCTACCGCCGCGACACGCTGAAGTCCGGCGAATCCTCGATGAAGTATTTCCTTCTAGGCTCGTTCGCAACGGCGTTTTTTCTGTACGGCATCGCGCTCGTTTACGGCGTCACCGGCACCACGAATCTTCTGAAAATGGATGCCGCCGATCCTACAAGCACCATGCTGAAGCTCGGGCTGGCCCTGATCCTCATCGGCCTCGGCTTCAAAGTCGCCGCTGCGCCTTTCCAGATTTGGACTCCGGACGTCTACGAAGGCGCTCCCACACCAGTCACCGCCCTCTTTTCCGCCGGACCCAAAGCTGCGGCTTTCGCGCTGCTCCTTCGCATCTTTGCCGACGTCCGCGCCGCCACGCAATTCTGGTTCTGGGCTTTCTGGATTCTTGCGGTCCTCACGATGTTCGCGGGAAATCTTGGCGCGCTGCTGCAAACCAACGTCAAGCGCCTGCTGGCCTACAGCTCGATCGCACACGCAGGCTACGTCCTCGTGGCATTCGCCGCCGTCACGCGTCTCTCCGGAGATGCGGAAATCGGCGCCAGCCCCGCGTACGCCGCCGTGCTTTTCTATCTTCTGACCTATGCGCTCGTGAAAGTCGGTGCGTTCACCATCGTTTCGCAGTTTGGCGGCGCGGGTGAAAAGCACCTCCAGCTCGATGACTTCGCAGGCCTCGGCGAACGTCAGCCCTGGGTGGCTGCCATCTTCTCTCTTTTCTTGCTTTCGCTTCTCGGCCTTCCCGTCACCGCCGGCTTCCTCGGCAAGTTCTACATTTTCAAAGCTGCCGTGGATTCGCACCTCATCTGGCTGGCCGTGCTCATGGCCATCAACAGCATTATCGGCGCCTACTACTACATTCGACTTATCGTGGTGATGTACATGCGAGAGCCGAGCGCCGAACTCGCCGCCACCACGCCAGCACGTTTCCCGCTGTCAGTTAACGTAGTGCTAGCCATCACCGCCATTGGTGCCGTCTACTTCGGACTTTTTCCCAGCCGAACATTGAATTACCTCCTGCAAGCCAATCTCCTCAATCGCTAATCAACAATCTGGCCGCCGCTGCCCATACGCTGCCGTTCCAACTTCAATCGGCTTGAGTGAAGATTATTCAAGCCCAAAAACAGAGGGCCCGGAAGCTTTCGCTCCCGGGCCTTCAAAGTTGCGTTTTTCTGTTGATTACAGCTTCAAGTAGAGGAGGAATCCCAGCGCAAAGGTGAACAGCGTGAGCGTCTCAACGAACACAAGACCCAGGATCATGGCCGCTCGAACGCCGCCAGCCGCTCCCGGATTCCGCGCGATACCTTCGCAAGCCGCCGCAGCGATCCGGCCCTGTCCCAAACCTCCGCCGAAGGCCGCGACTGCCACGCCGAAACCAATCGCGATCACGATTGTGGTCGTGTTGATTGCCGGTTTAGCCGCTTCTGGTGCCGCTTGCGCGAACGCCGCCGGTGCGATCACCAGCAACGCCATCAGCGCAAGCATTACGACTGCTGCTTTCTTCATAACTTCCTCCTCATGAAATTGCCGCCAGGAGGTGGTTCCCGGACACCGTGCAGCCGGGCTCACGCTGGAGCGGCTCAACAAAACGTTTTAATGCTCGTCCGCCGTGGCCAAGCCGATGTAAACGGCGGGTAGAATCGCGAACACGTACGTCTGAACGACGGACACGAACACGTGCAAAAGAATAAATGCGATGGGAATCAACGCGGGGAGCACGCCCAATACAACGCCCGCAACCGGAGACTTCGTCCAGCCCCAGACCGCCGGGCCCGTAAACAATCCCAGGAACAAGGCGTAAATCAGATCGCTGGCAAATATGTTGGCCCAGAGACGAACCGTAAGCGAAAGGAGACGTGCCGTGGTACTCAGAATCTCGACAGGAAACATGAGCGGAGAGAGCCACCACACGGGTCCCGCGAAATGCTTCGCGTAGCCGACCGGACCATGGTGCTTCAGCCCCTGCCAGTTGAAATAAACAAACGTAATGACAGCGCAAGCAAGGGGAACGGTCGCGTTCGCCGTTGGCGAAGTGAAAAGTGGAAACACGCCAAAGAGGTTTGAGAGCAGAATGAACAGCGCCACGCTTCCCACCAGCGGCACGTACTTCCGCCAGTCATGGCCGGCGTTTTCTTGCAGGACATCGTTGATACCGAACCCCATTGGATTCGTTAGCAGCATTTCCGCGATTTGTTGCGAAGCTCCGGGCCGCTCGACGGACAATCTTGACCTCAGCAGAAGCGCCAGCACCGTGCCCACGACAAGCACCGTCAGCGCCATCACTACATGCTCTGGGATGGGCATTTCCGGATGGTTCGGCTTGATGTGCAGCACCGATAGCAGCGCCAGGGCCACCGGCCCAAGGTAGTGATTTACAAACTGTGTCAACCAGCTTACGTGTTGTTCCATTCCCTATTCCACAGGACGCAGGATTTCGTAGACACTCGCCGCGATCGTCGCGGCTCCTAAAGCACACAAGCCCACTACCATGCTCGCAAGGGGAACTTTCAGATACCTAAAAATAACATACACGCAGAAGGCTATCAAGCCGTACCGGAACAGAAGCCGAAACCATGTTCCAGCCGGGATTCGCGGTTTTGCAGCGCCTTCTTGCGCCGTAGCCACCGCCACAAGTGCATCCAACCCCCGCCTCAGCCAGCGAAAATTGAACCACGCAAGCACCGTTCCAATTGCCAGGCCTTCCGCCCAAGCCGCGTAGCGCAGGATTGCCACGATGATGGCGGCTGCGCTTCCCAGAACCAAGGTCAGCCACGCGATGCGCCGCTCCGTACGCGCGAAAACCGCGGTCGTCGCCGGCGATACCCCGTTCTCGCCGCTCGTCGAGTGTTCGGCCCCTTCCATCGCCTTCAGCCGGGCAGCCGGCGCAGAATCTCGCGCAATCCCGCGAAAAATCCCAGGCCGCCGAAGATAAACAGAAAGATGAACTTGGTGTGCAGCCAGTGGTCGAGCAAGTATCCCAGCCCGCCACCAACGACGATCGCGCCGACAAACACGAATGGCAACTCCATCGCCAGACCAAACTGCGTGCTGAAGCCCTTCCCCTTTTCCGCGGTCGGAGGCGTCGAGCCCGTTTTGTTTGGATTATTGTCCAAAGGCGTAGCGCGCGAGGCGCAGGAATGGTTCAGGATACAGCCCCGCCGCGAGGGATACAAACACGGCTACCGTGAGCGCGATAGTCTGGCCGCTGCTGATCGTGAAGGCTGGTGCTTCGAGCTGGATTGACTCGGCGGCTGGCTTCTTCCAGGCATGGGCCGCCACGCGGCTATAGTAGTACACACCAACCAGCGCATTGATGACCGCGAACGCCGCCAGCTCGGGATGCGGCGCCGCAAGCAGCGCTTTCACAATGTAATACTTCGCCAGAAAACCCGCAGCCGGCGGTATTCCCGCGAGCGACATCATAAAAACGAGCAAGAGCAGAGCCGCCACAGGACTTCGCCGGTACAAACCATCCAGATCGGCCAGCTCCGAAGTTTCCGCCCCGTGCTGCTGCAACACGATCAAAATTCCGAACGCGCCAGCCGTCATGAAAACGTACACGCCCAGGTAGAACATGATGCCGCTAAAGCCAACCGCATTTCCCGCCACCAGTCCGAGCAGAATAAATCCCGTGTGTGCCACGGACCCGTACGCGAGCAACCGCTTCACATTGGTCTGCCGCAGCGCCGCGATGTTTCCCCATAGAAGCGACACGATCGCCGCGCCGCCCCACACATGGATCCATTTCTGATGAGCGAACACAAACAGAAATGTAAAAAATCTCAGCAGCAACGCAAACCCCGCCGCCTTCGCGGCTGTGCTGAGATAAGCGGCAATCGGGGTCGGGGCCAATTCGCAAATCCGCGGAGCGAACCATTGAAAAAGGCCGGCATCGATCAAAAAGAACGCCCCAATAACGATGAAGACGAGCGCCAACACAGCAGGCCAGGCCGTAAGCCCGCCGAACGGCACGCCATTGTCCAGGCGTGCTTCGAGGACCGCGCCCATGCGCCCGAGGTTTGTCGTTCGAAACACTACGCACAGGATCGTAAAACCGATCGCCAGGGCCGCCGAACTGCAAACCCACAGCCGGGCGTAACTCCGCGCCGCGGCTTTCGCACGTTGCTCGTCACTCGAAAATCGGACAAGCAGAAAACAGCTCAAGCCCATTACCTCCAGACCCAGAAACATTGCGATCCCATCGACGCCGGAAACCATCAGCATCATGCCGACGCACGCAAACAGAAGCAGGGCGTAGTACGCGCCGCGCTTTTCCCCGGTAATCTCTAGATAACGCACCGAAAGCACTATGACCAGCGCGGTGGCGGCAAGAAAAAGGGCAGCGAAGAAAAGAAAGAAAGGATCGACCAGCACGCTTTGGTAAAGCCCCAAAAGTCCGGGCGACTCGGGATTCGCTTCCTGCAGGGCTTGCATCTTTCCGTGCTGCACGTAGAGCGTAAAACCGCTGAACGCCGTCCCGGCAAGCGCGAGCAGGGCATTCCAGTATTTCTCGTTTGAGGCGAGCCACTTGTCGATCAGCAGAATCCCGCATGCAAACAGAACCAGCTCCATCTCGGGGAGAATCAGCGCTCCGTCTCCGCTGAGAAAACCTCGCACTGCGTTTATGAGGGTGTGGATCATTCGGAAGGAGGGTTCCGCTTAGGGAGACAGACCGAAATCCGAGGCGAGTTTGGCTCTACTTTTCGAACAGCAGCTCTCCCGCCCGGTGCGTCGCCTTCACCACGGCCTTGATCAGCGTGACGCGCAGCTTGCCTTCCTCCAGTTCGAGTATTCCGTCAATCGTGCAGCCCGCCGGAGTCGTTACTGCGTCCTTCAATAGCGCCGGATGATCGCCCGTCTCCAGCACCACGCTTGCCGCGCCCTTCATCATTTGCGCTGCCAGCAGCGTCGAAACATCACGCGGCAGACCGACTTTCACGCCAGCTTCCGCAAATGACTCCAAAATAATGTACGCAAACGCCGGCCCGCTCGCCGAAAGCCCCGTCACCGCGTCCATGTTTTTCTCGTCAACAACGACCGTGCGCCCCACCGCGTCAAACATTGCCCTCGCCGTCTCCAGATGCTCTGCGCCAGCATGCGCGCCGCGGCAAATTCCCGTCATCCCACATCCAACCGCGGAACAAGTGTTGGGCATCGCCCGCACCACCGGCACTTTTCCGCCCCCGTTTTCAGCAATGTTCTGCTCGATGTAGCTCGTCGGCACGGAAGCCGCCACGGAAATCACGAGTGTTTTTTCGCTCAGCTCCGGCGCAATTTCCTTTAACACTTCGCCCACCACTTGCGGCTTCACGCCCAGCAGCACGATGTCTGCGCCGTGCACCGCTTTCCGATTGTCCGTGGCCACCGCTACGCCAAGCTCTTTCGCCAGCGCCGCGGCCTTCTCACCGTGCTTCACCGTCGCCGTCACGCGCTTCGCCGAAAACAGCCCCTGCTTCAGATACGCTCGCAGCAAAATCCCGCCGAGTTTTCCTGTCCCCAAAACCGCCAGTTTTTTGTCCGTTAGTTTTTGCGACATAGTGCAAACATTGTTGACGACACGCCCACGCGCGTCAACCACCGTTTCTCCGCTTCTTCGGGTACAATTCCGCCCGCGTAGCGTTCCGATTCATTCGCGGAGGCCGATTGGACTTGCGCCATTTTACATTTCCAGCAAGCGTCGCGCTGCTCCTCGCAGGTGCGCTGCCCTTCCTCTCAGGCACGTCTCAGCAAGCAAGTCCTTCGTCTTCTCTCAACATCACCAAAGACGTCGCCGTTCCGATGCGCGACGGTGTTGTCCTGCGGGCGGACCTCGCGCTCCCCGCCACCACCGGCCGCTTTCCCACACTCGTCTATCGCACGCCTTACGGAAAACAATTTGCCCTGAAGGAGGGCGGCACGTTCGAGAAAGCCGTGGCACGCGGCTACGCCGTCGTCATCCAAGACGTTCGCGGGCGCTACGCTTCCGACGGCGATTTCTTGCCCTATCAAAACGAAGGCCGCGACGGCTACGACACCATCGAATGGGCTGCGCGCCAGTCCTGGTCGGATGGAAATGTGGGCACGTTTGGCCTCTCCTATCCTGGCGCTGTCCAGTGGCTCGCCGCCGTCGAGAATCCTCCGCATCTCAAAGCCATGGTCCCCGCTATGACGTTCTCTACTCCGCGCAATTTCTTCTATTCCGGAGGCGTCTTTGATGGCTCGTGGCTGGATTGGATCTGGTTCAACATCGCTCCGGACGCCCGCCGCCGCAAAAATCTTGCCGGTCCGCAAACGCGCAAAGAAGCAGCCGCATCCTGGAAGCAAGATCACGAACGCATTCAGAATTTCCTGCCGCTGCGCAATCTTCCGGACCTAAAGCAGGTCGCGCCTTTCTACTACGAATGGCTTTCGCATCCTGCGGCCGATCCCTGGTGGGATTGGGCGGAACTACGCAACAAGTACGATCGCGTGCACGCCGCGGTCTTGAATTTTTCCGGCTGGTACGATGAAGCCTACGGTCCCGACGGGGCGACAACAAACTTCAACGGCCTGCTCGCCGCTCGCCGCAACGATAGAGACCCTCGCACACATACTATGATCGGTCCCTGGACTCACGGCGGACAGGACGAATCCAAGTCTGGCGAGCGCGATTTCGGTGCGGCGGCTCCCATTAACTATGACGAATTAATCCTCCGCTGGATGGACCGCTGCCTTCGCAACGTCGACAACGTCGTTGATCGCGAAAAACCCGTCCGTCTTTTCGTTATGGGAAACAACGCCTGGCGAGATGAGGATTCCTGGCCGCTCACTCGCGCGAAAGAAACTTCTTATTACCTCAACGGAGAATCTGCCGCATCTCGCGTCGGCACGTTGAACTCAGCCTTGCTTGCGCCGTCCGCTCATACCTCCGAGTTCGTCTCCGAGCCTTCGCATCCTCTGGCCGATCCCTACACCGCATATGGCGCCCACGACTATCGGGCCTTCGCTGGCCGCGACGACGTCCTCGTGTTTGACACAGCCGCGCTCGCCACCGACACGGAAGTCACCGGCCCCATCCGCGCGGAAATCTTCGCCTCCACCGACGTACCCGACTTCGATCTCTGGGTGCGACTGCTCGACGTCTCTCCAGACGGCACCGCCTTCAATCTCATGAGTCCCGGACTCGACGTGCTTCGCGCCAGCTACCGTAACGCCTCGCTCAAGCCCGCGCTTCTCACTCCGGGCCAGGTCTATCTCCTAACTCTCGATCGCATGCTCACCAGCAATGTCTTTCGCGCGGGCCACCGTATCCGCGTGCAAATTTCCGCCGCGTTTTCGCCGCACTTCTCGCGAAATCTACAAACCGGCGAATCCGAAATCACCTCGTCGCGAACGCAGCTCGGCCACATCCGCATTTATCATGATGCGGAACACTCATCTCGGATTGTTTTGCCTGTTATTCCGCGCGCGAAACAGTAGCTGAATTAATCGTGTCTCGCTCCGTGCAACACGTGCACGGCATGTGGCAAGAGATGCGCCACGGCATCCAGCGACTCCGACGCGCCTTTTGGACTTCCCGGCAGATTCACGATGAGTGTCTTTGAACGGACCGCGGCCATCGCCCGCGAAAGCACCGCTGTCGGCGTTAACTCCGCTCCCTTGCGCCGCATCTCTTCCCCGATACCCGGCACAATACGGTCGGCGACCGCCTCGGTTGATTCCGGCGTATTGTCTCGCGGCCCAATTCCTGTCCCGCCCGTCGTCAGAACTACGTCGATGCGCCCAGAATCCGCCAATTCACGTAATTGCTCTCGAATATTCGCGGGATCATCGGAGACGCGCAGCACTGACGTCACTTCCCAGCCCAATCCTCGGCACATAGCCACCACCGCGGGCCCGGAAAGGTCTTCGCGTTCCCCTCTCGAAACTGTATCGCTTATTGTGAGCACTGCGACGCGCATCAGGCGGGCTACTTCGTTTCCACGGTGTCGCGATTGGCTTCATCCATCAGCCTCATCGCTTCCATCAACAGACCGGTCGTATTCCGTGTCGTTGTGGTCCGTGTGGAGGCATTCGCCGCGTTGAAATCAATCTCGAATTCGCCCGCAGTCCAAAGCACGACGCGGTAGACCGCGTCATCGCCTTCCACTTTTCCAATCTTTGCATCGCGGCACTGACCATTTGCAAAATAGAGCTCGCCCTGTTCGCCATCGTGATGTACCACAAGGCGGCACGACTTCTGCCCCATCTCCAGCGATTGCATCAGGTCGATCATGCTCATCTCTTCCAGGCGCCCTTGAATTACGCCGGGCCGTGAGGCGCGTTTCTGCAGTTTCTCCAGGTGCAGGCGGTCCACAACTTTCTTCGCGATGCGCACCAAATCCTTCACGAGAAACGGCTTCGTGACAAAATCCTCCACGCCATCCACCAGCGGCCTCAGCCGCTCTTCAATATCCGCCCGGCTGGCCATGAACAAAAACGGAATGTGCCGCGTCGCCTCGCGTCCGCGCAGCTTTTCGAACAGCTGCCGCCCGTCGAGACCCGGCATTTTGTAGTCGCATAGAATTACATCGGGTGGCGTGTCAATCACTTTCAAGAGCGCATCCGCGCCGTCAGCGGCCGTTTCGATTTCGCAAAACGGCTCCATCCCTTTCACAATCAGATCCCGCACCAGCGGATTGTCGTCCGCCACCAGCAATTTGACTGTTTTCGCGCCAGCCCCGGTCATCGAGCCCGGCTCCGCGTGATTTTCTTTAGATTGCCAGCGCCAGTTGCTGCCCGAATAAAGTCTCCGCTCTTCCCGCCAGTCTTCTTGACGAGAACTATCCCGCTGATCTCCATCCCTTTATCGAGAGCTTTGCACATGTCGTAGACCGTGAGGGCCGCAGCAGTAACAGCGACCAGGGCTTCCATTTCCACCCCAGTTTGGGCGGTCGCCGTAACCTCGGAGCGAACTTCAACGCCATTTTGGCACAGCCGCGCAGTCACATCAATGTGCGTCAGCGGTAGTGGATGACAAAGAGGTATCCACTCCGCAGTCCTCTTCGCCGCCGCAATCCCCGCAATCCGAGCCACTTCCAGCGGGTTCCCCTTCGGATTTCTCAGCCGCTTCACTTCGCGTACTACTTGCGGCTTCATCTTCACAAATCCCTGCGCCACCGCCGTCCGTGTCGTTATCGCTTTGTCCGACACGTCCACCATCCTCACCTCGCCCCTGCTCCCGTAATGCGACAGCTTCTTCATGCCCGGCGTTGCCTCTCCCAATCCTTTACTTCCTCTATCTCGTCTACTGCCCGAGCCTCATTTACAGCACATCCCGGCGCAACAACACTGTTACCTTTTCTCCAGCCTCTATCTTTTCCACGTCCGCAGGCACCAATACATAGCAATTCGCCTTCGCCAGCGCCGCGACGTCGCCCGATCCCTGCCACTTCAACGCCACAACCTCCAGGTTCGCGCCCTGTCCCTCCACACGCGCCGGCAGAAAATGCGTTACTCCAGTTTTCTCGTGCAGCGCCTCTCCCAGCCGAGCCTCCACCAGCGGCAATGGCCGCGCCTCCGCTCCACTCAACAAATCCACCGCCGGCGCCACAAACAACTCAAACGTTACCATCGTTGAAACCGGATTCCCCGGCAGCCCAAACACAAATGCCTCTCCGCACTTTCCAAACACCGCTGGTTTCCCTGGCCGTATCGCCACGGCATCAAAATAAAATTCCGTCTCCATCTCCCGCAGTACCTTCTCCACCAGGTCGTACTTCCCCATCGAAACTCCGCCGGACAGAACCAGCAAGTCCTCCTGTAACCCGCGTCTGATTTTCGACGACAAATCATCCTCGCGGTCCATCGCGTTCCCCAGCAACACCGGCCTTCCGCCCGCCAACCGCACCTGCGCCGCAAGCGACACGCTATTGCTGTTTCGAATCTGAAAACGCCCCGGAACGCTATCCACCGGCACGATCTCATCGCCCGTCGACAGAATCGCCACGCGCGGCTTCTGCGCGCACTTCAGATCCGCTGCGCCAACCTGCGCCGCCAGCGCCAGCTCCGCATAGCCCAGCCGCATCCCCGGCGTCAAAAGCGTCTGTCCTGCGCGCGCCTCGCTCCCTCGTGGCACAAAATTCTGCCCCGTCACCGTAGCTCGTTCGAACCGCACCTCATCCCCATCGCGCTTCGTGTGCTCAATCATCACCACGGCGTCCGCACCGGACGGCACCGCTGCTCCCGTCATAATCTGCACGCACGTTTCCGCCCACAGCTCTTTCGTGACGCGGTCCCCCGCCTTAATCTCGCCTGTGCACTTCAGCGTCGCTCCCGCCTTCGCATCCGCAGCAAACACCGCGTACCCGTCGCGCGTAGCCCGGTTAAACGGCGGATACTCGCGGTCTGTCTTCACCTCTTGCGCCAACACGTACCCCAGCGCATCCCCCACGCGCACCTGTTCCGTCGCGCGCGGACCTTTCCTAACCCCGAGTTGTTCGATTACCTTCCGGCGAGCTTCTTCAAAAGTCAGCATTCAAGTAACTGTTCGATGCTCGGCGCCGCTGTTCCGCTAATCACGAGTTGCCAGTCCCGGTTTCACAACCACCGCGCCAGCAAAGTCCCCGCCGGCACAATCGTGGCATCCCGCTCCGGCCCTGTCGAAATCATCCCAATCTCCACCTGCAAGAAATCCCCAATAAACCGCAAATAGTCCAGCGCCGCCTTCGGCAATTTCGCGCCATCTTTCACGCCGTACGTCGTCTCGCACCACCCCGGCAGCGTTTTGTACTCCGGCACAACGTGCTCATACTCTTCCGCCAGTGCGGGCATCTCCTTCAGCGCTTTACCCTTGTACTTATATCCTACGCAAACTTGAATTTCGCGCTGCGTATCAAATACATCCAGCTTCGTCACCACCAGCGAATCGATCCCGTTGATCATCTTCGCGTAGCGCAGCACCATCAGATCGAGCCATCCGCAGCGTCTCGCCCGTCCCGTCACCGCTCCAAATTCTTTTCCGCGCTCACGTACCTCTTTCGCTTCCAGTTCCGGCATCTCTGTCGGAAATGGTCCTCCGCCTACGCGCGTCGTATACGCTTTCGAAATTCCCAACACGTTCTTGATTTTGGTCGGCGGCACTCCCACCCCCGTCGTGGCACCTCCGGATATCGCGCTCGAGGACGTCACGTACGGATACGTCCCATGATCAATGTCCAGCATCGTCCCCTGTGCACCCTCGAACAGCACAGACTTTCCTTCGTCCAGCGCGCGATTTACCAGCTCTGCGGTATCGCAAATGTATCCGCGAATCTTTTCGCCCAGTTTCAGCGTCTCGTCCACTTCCTGCGAAAAATCAATGTCGGCTCCGTATGCGCCTTTCGCCAAACGGTTTTTCTCCGCCACGACCCGCGCCGCCTTCTTCCGAAACAATTCCGGCTCCAGCAAATCGCACATCCGCAAGCCGCGCCGCGCCATTTTGTCCTCATACGCCGGCCCGATTCCGCGTGAAGTCGTCCCGATCTTGTCCGCGCCCCGCGCTCCCTCTGCCGCTTTATCCAACTCCCGGTGATACGGAAAAATCAAATGCGCCCGATTGCTCACATGCAACCGCCCTTTTACGTCGATCCCCGCCTTCGCCAACGTCTCAATTTCCGCCACCAGCGCCGCTGGATCCACCACCACTCCCGTCCCAATCACCGCCTGCTGCTTAGGCCGCAAAATCCCGCACGGAATCAGCTGCAAAACATACCGATCCTTGCCAATGATGACGGTATGCCCCGCATTATGTCCGCCTGCGACGCGCGCAATATAATCAAACGACCCCGCAAGGTAGTCCACGACCTTGCCTTTTCCCTCATCCCCCCACTGCGCGCCCACCACCACCACCGATTTCATGAAGGCCCTCTCTTAAGTAGAACAGTCGCTCCTGCCTGTTCTCGTTTCTCTCTTCTCAGCATCACCGGCCACACGTCATCGCGCTCACATTCACATCATCTAAACTGCGTTGGAATGCACCAAGATACGGCAGGTTGTTATCGTAAGCTCGCCTTGCCCTCAACGCAAGCACGTGTCAGACGTCTCCGCAGCCGTGCAGTTTCATTGCATCGCGCACAAAGCCCGCTTATCCTGTGCAATCACAAAGGAGCTTCGTCTCCATGCGATTGCTTACTCTTGCTTTTTTACTCGCGTCTCTCGCAGCAGCGCCGGTGGCCCTCAGCCAGGACCCGGTATCCGTCGATCCCAGCGCCGTGAAAGTCGCCTTCGAAAACGACCAAATTCGTGTCTTGCATGCGCGGTACGCACCGCACCAGAAGATCGCCATGCATTCGCATCCTTCCCGTGTGGTCGTGTACATCACGGACACGCACGCGCTTGTCACCTCCGCGAGCGGTGCAACGCAGGAATTGCGTTATAAAGCTGGTGATTCGCGATGGTCTGAGCCTGTGACTCATTCCGTGGAAAATCTTGAGGACACATCGTTTGAGATCGTAGAAGTCGAGCTGAAAAACGCCGCCGCTGCCGCGGTGCCAGTTCCCCCTCCTGGCGGTTCCGCCGCTTTGACCGAGCCCGTTCCTGTCGATAAAGAACCTCACCATCACTTTGTGTTCCAGAACCAGTACGTCCGTGTCCTCGACGTCCTATTCCCTGCCGGCGAAGCCTCTCTCTTCCACACGCACAGCAACGACAACGTCGGCATTCCCATCAGTGGAGACAAGACGCAATCCCAGCCCTACGGCGGAGAGTGGAGCGAGGTACAGGACGTCAACCCCGGCAATGGCGGATTTCGCAAGGCTCGGGGACAGGCCTACACGCACCGCGTCCGCAGCGCGGGAAAACTTCCCTTCCACGTCATCGACGTCGAAATCTTTCCCTGACGCTCGCACTGGTTTTCTTGTACGAAACGTTCATCCCGGTTCCCGATTCAAATCATGCGCGGCGACTCCACTCAACGTCCGCCTCGTTGCAACTCTTCATAGCGGAAACACCCCACCAAATGATCGTTCACCATCCCCGTCGCCTGCATGAGGGCATAACAAATCGTTGACCCCACAAACCGAAACCCGCGCTTTTGCAAATCCTTGCTCATCGCATCCGATTCCGCCGTCTTCGCAGGCAGACGACTATGAGTCTTCCAGGCATTCTGCTTCGGCTTGCCACCCACAAATCGCCAGATGTACGCGTCAAACGTTCCAAACTCCTCTTGCACTTTCAAAAACGCCTGCGCATTCGAAATCGTCGCTGCGATTTTCAACTTATTCCGGATAATCCCCACATCTTTCAAAAGCTCGCGGACCTTCTTCTTGTCGTACCGCGCCACCTTCTCTGCATCGAACTGATCAAACACCTCGCGATACCGCGCCCGCTTCTTCAAAACCGTGTCCCAACTCAACCCTGCCTGCGCCCCTTCCAAAATCAAAAGCTCAAACAACCCTCGATCGTCATGCAGCGGCACACCCCATTCCAGATCGTGATAAGGGATATTCAACTCACTCGTCGCCCAATGGCACCTTTTCACCAGCATCTCCGCCGCCCCCATTCCGCAATTCTAGCGTATCGCGGACCTGCCTGCCCCATACTGCACGGGCTCTTATGGCTTGCTTTGGTGTGGGACAGAATTCATTCTGTGCCTTGCTTACCGTCTTCAGGAATACCGCAGAACTGCAAGTCGGCTAACAGCGCTCCTTGTCAGTCCAATTTGTCACTTGAACAGAATCGTGCTTAGACTAAAATGTCTTCTAGGGAGAGTCGTGGTTTGCGGCAGCTTCGGCTGCCGTTTTTCTTTTTGGGCAGGCAGCCTCGCCCAGGGGCTATCCCCTTTTAGTTCTGCGTGGCAAGAGCCGACTACGTCTTCACAACCTTGATGCGATGCAAGCTATTTAGAATCAACACTTGCGAAAGCCTCTCAAAATAAACCACTTTATCTATCTTTAGAATCAACACTTATGCAAAACATAGGGGGAGGGGTGCCATCGAAATCCCCGTGGGGTGATTCTTAGACCAGCGCAGCCAAAGGGAAAGTACCCGTGTGCTCAGGAGCTGAGGATGGAGTGAATGATGACTGTGTTTCCACCAAGCAGCACCGGATCCGACACCAGCTTATTGGTCCTCACGTCGCTTCTTCGGGCTCTACGACATGCCCAGGCGTTATTTCTATCTTTTTGCTGCCGGTTTCACCCGGCGAATTAACTCACGTGCCGGTCCAGCGCTTTGGTGATTTGATCCTTGGGCAATGCGCCCACAATCTGTTCCACAACCTGGCCGTTCTTGAAAACCAGCAGCGTCGGGATTCCGCGAATGTTGTAGCGCCCCGCCGAATTCATCGCTTCATCGACGTTCAGCTTCATCACTTTCAGTCTGCCGGCGTAATCATGCGCAATCTCGGCAACTGTTGGCGCCAGCATGTGGCAGGGACGGCACCACTCAGCCCAGAAATCCACCATTACGGGCTGGCTGCTGCTCGCCGTCAGCACTTCCGCTTCAAAATTTGCATCCGTCGCTGCTTGGATTTTCTCAGTTTGGATATTGTCAGCCATGTTGTTTGTCCTCAACAGCTTGCCGCTAGGCCGCTGTCTTTGTCTCCTTCGTCAGTTTAATTAGATGTTGTAACAGACATTTGGTTTCGTGACATCGGCCCCGCGCCTCGAAGGGTTAGCACCGTTTCGTACACTTTCGCATACTCCGCGGCCGGCCCCTTCCAGGAAAAATCCTTTGCCATTCCGTTCAATTGGATGCGTCTCCAGATGCGCTCATCGGTGCAATGGTGCAAAGCTTGCCGAATCGCGCGCATCATGGCTGCGCCGGAATACTCTATAAACTTGAACCCGGTTCCCGTGCCGTGCTCCAGGTCAAAAGGCTCGACGGTATCGTCCAGTCCGCCCGTCGCTCTTACAATCGGCACCGTACCATACTTCAAGCTGTAGATCTGATTCAAGCCGCACGGCTCGTATCGCGACGGCATCAGAAACATGTCCGCGCCTGCTTCGATTTTATGCGCAATTTCATTGTCGTAGGCGATTTTCACGCCGGCTCGTCCAGGAAAGGCGTTCGCAAATGCCAAAAACAGTTCTTCATACTTGCGATCGCCGGACCCCAGCACCACGAGCGAGACGTCTTCTTTCATCAACTCGAGCGCCTTCTCCGCGATTAGATCGAATCCTTTCTGATCCACGAATCGCGACACTATCCCAATCACCGGCCGAGAAGCGTGCTCTGGCGCGATGCCGAACAATTCCAGCAAGGCCTGCTTGCACACGTGTTTTCCGCTCAGATCCTTTGCGGAATACTTCATGGGGATGAATTTGTCCTTGTCCGGGCTCCACGCGGAATAATCCACGCCGTTCAAGATGCCGATGAGCCGGTCCGCTCGGGTTCGCATAACGCCGTCGAGTCCGTAGCCATAGTCGGGTGTCTGAATCTCTTGCGCGTACTTCTTACTTACGGTCGTGAGAAAATCCGAATAGACCAGCCCGCCTTTCAGGAAATTCACGCTCCCGAAAAACTCCATTCCGCCCGGATGGTACACGCTCATGGGAATTCCCGCGCGTTCTAGAACGTCCTTCGGGAAAAGGCCGTGATAGCCCATGTTGTGAATCGTGAACGCCACGGGAATATCTTTGACAAGCGGATCGTCGCCATACGACGTGCGAAGCAGAACCGGCACCAGCGCCGTCTGCCAGTCATGGCAATGAATTACGTCCGCAGGCCAAACATGTTTCACGATTTCGATGGCCGCCCTGCAAAACTCGCTATACCGTTCCGCATTATCCGGATAATCCCCGGCACTGTTCCCATACACCCCGTCACGATCAAAATAAGCCGGGTCATCGACAAAAAAATATCGAACACCGGAAATCACCGTGCCGTCCAGAACTGCGGGAAATCTCAGCCGATTCGCTAGTGGAATTGTGACGCTCGGCATCACTACGGCGCCCGCCTTCGTTCCGCGGTAACGTGGCAACACGACGGCCACTTCATGCCCTTGCGCCACCAAAGCCTTGGGCAGCGCCTCGACCACGTCCGCAAGGCCGCCGGTCTTCGAAAATGGCAGCCCTTCCGATGCTACAAAAAGAATTCTCACTCTCTTCCCTTCACTCAAACCTTCGGACGCTCTTCGCGTTCTTCTCTTTTTCGGCACATTCACGGGATTGATCGCGTGGTGCGCATTCATTTTACGCTACTGGAGGCATTTTATGCCGTCAAGACACTACCACTCGTCTGGAACCCGCGGGCACACTTCCTGCTACACTTTCGACGCATGGCCCGTCAACGCCTTGGGCAACATTTTCTCGCGGATGCCGGCTGGCGCGAGCAAATCGCGCGCGCCATCGGTGTTTCGCCGAGCTCAACCGCAGTCTCAGCTGTTGGGCTCGGCCAATCGTATTGCTGGATTGAAATTGGCGCCGGCCACGGCGAAATGACCGAGCACCTCGTCTCCACCGGCGCGGCCGTTTACGCCATCGAACTGGATGCGCTGCTCCAGAGCCGCCTCCAACGTCTTGCGAAGAAATTCCCGAATCTGACGGTCATCTCCGGCGACGTTCTGGAAACTGATCTCGCCGCACTCGCCGCAGACCGGCCCATCCGCATCTATGGCAATTTGCCTTACTACATCACCTCGCCGATCCTTCATCATGTTTTTTCCTTTGCCGATCAGGTCGATGAGATTCACGTCGTGATTCAAGAAGAAGTCGCTCTTCGTCTCACTGCAAAACCACAAACAAAAGCCTTTGGCTATCTCTCCGTCGCCACGCAATTCTATACTCGTCCGGAACTCGTTCTTCAGATTCCACGCGGCGCATTCAGCCCGCCGCCGGAAGTTGGCTCCGCACTGGTGACGCTGCGGCTTCCCGGTGAACGCGCCAAGCTCGCGCTTCGCGATGAAGCGGCTTTTCTGGATTTCGTGAAGATGTGCTTTTCGCAGAAGCGCAAAACTCTGGTAAACAACTTGAGGTCTCTTGCGAGCCCGGACGTTGTTCGAGAATCCCTCGCCGCGCAACGCCTTCGCCCCGACGCGCGCGCGGAACAACTTGCGGTTTCGCAGTTCGCCGCTCTACAAGCTTCGTTGACCGACGCGCGCTAACTCTTCTGATCGTCCTTCTTCTGTGCGGCGATCAACCGGTCCGGATAATCGCTCATCATGCCGTCCACGCCCGCGGCCTCCAGCAGCCGGATATGTGCCGGATGATTTATGGTCCAGCACACTACTTGCAAATCTCTCTTCCGAGCTTCGACCATCATCGACGGGGACACCAGGTCGCCGCGAACAACAAGCTGGCGCGCGCCCACATCCAGCGCGGCTTTCAAAGGATCGGCGAGCTGCCCGTCATGCAGCACGCCAGTCATCAACGTCGGCTCGATCTTTCGCAAACTCGCCAGAATCGAAGGATCAAACGAAATCACGACCACACGTGCCACTTCTCCGGATTCTCGCAGCGCGCCAATCAAAGCATGTTCCCCGCCCCAGGAGCCGCTGGGCTTCAGCTCTAGATAAAATACGATGTCGTTCTTCTTCGAGAATTCCAGAATTTCTTCGAGAGTCGGAATGCGCTCTCCGGCGTATTCGCTGCCAAACCATGAACCAGCGTCCAGCCGGCGCAGCGCGGCGAGCGTTTGATCATGCACTTTGCCCTGTCCATTGGTTGTGCGGTCCACGGTGTCGTCATGGATGGCCACGAACCGCGCGTCGCGAGAGAGCTGCAAATCCGTCTCGATGAAGGTGGCTCCCAAAGCCACGGCCTTCTTGAACGCGGCCAATGTGTTTTCCGGGGCGTGCCCGGACGCACCGCGATGCCCGATGATCAGCACTTCGATACTCTCCCTTGAAGGATTACCCTTCTGTTAGAAATTTATGTTTACAAACGGCCTCTGAGCGAACACCGCTTTACACTGCCTCTCACTCGTGGAACAAACCCTTTTTTGTATGCTAACATCCGCCAACCTTCAATAAGAATGCACCCATTTCGCTCGCAGCTTGAATCTAACTAGTAGCAACCACGTCGGTGTTCTTCCATGGAGGATAATATGAAAAGAAGCCTTCGGGCCCTACTCACAGCGGTACTTTTTGTCGCGCCACTGACCGCCACATTACCCACCCCAGCCTCGCCGATGCAAAAATCCAAGAACCAAAACGAGCCGAAGTCGCAGCGAGAACTCGAGAAGGAAGTGCGCCATGTGCTCGTCATGCTGCCCTACTACTCCGTTTTCGACAATCTCGCGTACAGGGTTGAAGGAGACAAAGTCATTCTGGAAGGGCAGGTCGTGCGACCGAGTCTTAAATCGGACGCTGAAGCCGTAGTGAAGGGCATCTCAGGCGTCAGCACGGTCGTCAACAATATCGAAGTCCTTCCACCCTCCCCGATGGATGATCAACTCCGCCGAGCCCTGTACCGCGCCATCTATGGCGAGCCGTCTCTATCCCGCTACGGTTTTGCTGCCGTAGCTTCGATTCATATCATCGTGAAGAATGGGAATGCCACCCTGGAAGGGGTAGTCGACAACGAGGCGGATAAAAACCTGGCATATCTTCGAGCCAGCGGTGTGCCTAATGTGTTCTCCGTTAAGAACAACCTGCAGGTCGAAGGCGGCAAGTAATTTCTTCTCGAGTGGGGCGGCACTACGCCGCCCCCGCCGCGCCGCTCCTCAGCAATTGCCTGGAAATCCGCCTCGCGGTTTCCTTCAGGGCCTCGACTATTTTCGGAAGATTTTCTTCATCCACTTGTGTAAGCGTGCCGCTGACGCCCAGCGCTGCGGTCACGTTTCCCGTGGCGTCAAAAATCGGCGCTCCAAGGCACCTGGCTCCAACGCTGTTCTCTTCATCGTCGACAGCATAGCCCTGATCTTTGACTGACCCTAGATCAGCGAGCAGGCGCGACAATGTGTTGATGGTTTTCGGCGTGCGCTTTTTCATTCCGTGCTGGCGCACGATGGTTTCCATCTCTTGTCTCGGTAACCACGCGAGGAGCGCTTTCCCCACACTCGTGGAATGCAAATACATTCTGCGGCCGACCCAGGTATTCACTTTGAAAAAACCGGGCGCCTCGACTTTTTCGATGTAGACCGCCTCGCCCTGGTCCAAGACGGCGAGGTGCGCCGTCAAGTGAACGCGTTCGACGAGCGACCTCATGAATGGCAGTGCCACATCCGCGATATCCAGATTCGACTGCGCGTCTCCCCCGAGGCTCAGAATTTTCAGGCCGAGCTTGTAGCGGCCTGTATCCGCGTCGCGCCGGAGATATCCGCGCCGTTCCAAAGTGCGCAAAATGTAGCTGGCAGAGCTTTTGGGAATAGCGAGCTTGCGGCTGATTTCGGAATTGGTGAGGCCATCGCGGCGATGGGCGACGTTTTCGAGGATGTTGAGGGCACGTTCGACGGCAGTTGCAGGGTTGGCATCGGCTGCTGGCATGGCGATCTCTCGAGGCCGAAGAGTGGCTCAGTACCAAGTATAGAATATGTGTTCAGAATATTGAACAGCCTCTTGCGAGGATCAAGCCTGTTGGTTGGAAGAAAACGATAACGTGAACACGTGTTCAGCCTGTTGAACAACGATACGCGATGGGGAAATTACGCATCCCTGGTGAGTAATTTCCTGTCATTTTCTATCCCGTGGAGTCCGTAGGAATTCCGCTGCTCCGGGCAGGCGCTCTATGTGATTGATCATACGGTACTTACAAAACGTCAATTCACTGCGGGTGGCCCTCGAATTGCGTATTCCTTACGAACGGCCCAACGCCGTACGAATGAACGCCCGAGAGGTTCGAGATAACTTATGGCGACTGCAACCGCAAAACCGGCCACATCCACCGTTCCGCTGCCCTTCTCTGACCGCATTGTGCCAATTAATTCCACGCCGGAGGAGTTCGACTTGGCGAGCGGCCTGCCAGCAGGATTTCTTGAGTTCCTGGGGCCACTGCACGCGGCACTTACGCTGCGGCAGCGCGCCCTGGTTGCGCGGCGTGAGCGTGCTCTCGCCGATGCGCACGCAGGCAAATTGCCAAACTACTTGCCGCCGTCCGTCGCGACTACGAATCCCTGGCGGATCGAGCTTCCGGGGTGGTGCGCCGACCAGCGAAACCAGATGACTGGACCTGCCGATGAGGCCGAGCTCGTGGTGAAGATGCTCAATTCCGGGGCACCAGGCGTGATGCTCGATCTGGAAGACTCGAATGCGAATTCTTGGGAACACACGATTTGCGGCATCGAGAATATTATCGATGCACTTGCAGGGCGGCTGACATACTACGACCGGAAGCGCGAAAAGACTGTTGGGATTTCGCCGAGCAGCACTGTGATTTTCACGCGGCCGCGCGGTTTGCATCTTCACCAAGCCGGAATTCTCGACGGCGAACTGCTGCCTGCATCGCTTTTCGATGTGGCGATGGTCGCGTATCAAGTGGATTTCAGCGAGTTGCAGCATCCGCTGTGTTTCTATATTCCGAAATCGGAGTCTGCCGACGAGGCGCTATGGTGGCGCGATCTGTTCCAGATGATTGAAAGGGCGAAAGGTCTTCCCAAGGGCTCCATCAAGTGCATGGCGCTGGTGGAATCGCATCCACTGGCCTATCAGATGGAAGAGTTCGCGTGGAATCTTCGCGAGCACATTCTGGGGCTCAATCTGGGCCGCTGGGATTACATGGCCAGCCTGATCCACTTCAATCTGGAAAATCCGGAGTGGGTGCTGCCGGACCGCAACACGATTCCACACAACGTGGCGTTTTTTCAGAATTTGCGCGAGCTGATGCCGGAGATTTGCCACAAGCACGGCATGCTGGCGATTGGCGGCATGACGGCGCTTTATCCGAGCCGCGAAGACGCGGAATTGAACGCGCGGGCTTTGAAGGTGCTCGCGGAGGATAAGAAAAATGAGTCGACTTCGTTGATGGATGGCGCATGGACCGGGCACCCGGATCAAAACGCGATCGCCGTCGCGCAGTTCCCTGCTCCCAATCAGTTGAGCGCGCGTCCTAAGCATCACGACACGCATGCGAATCTGCGGCCGCTTCCGACGGGTGTAGGCAAACGGACGCTAGCGGGAACGCGAGCGGCCATTCGTACCGTCATTCGCTATCGCAACGGCGTTCTGAATGGGAAGGGCGCGAGTCTGCTCGATGGCTACATGGAAGACCTGGCGACGGATCGCATCTATCGATTAATGATCGCGCAAAGACTGAATCATTCAAGCAGCGTGGAGATTCTGGACGAGAGTGGCACGGCTGTCCGGCATACGCCGGAATTAATCAGCCAGCTTTTTGACGAAGAGCTCGAGCGGCTGCTTGGCGAGCCCGCGAATGTAAACGACGCAAAGGCCGCGGCCTCATTACGTGAGGCGCGAAACTTGAGCGAGGAAATGATCCGGCGACACGAATTCAATCCGGCTTAAAGAGCGGCAGATTCCATTTTTCTTGAATCGGAACCTGGGACTGAAAGCCAAGAGTTTTTGCAAGGAGATGCAAATGTCAACGAACGGAACGAACGGGGCCAACGGAAAAACGAATCATTCGCATGGGGACTGGAGCACAAATCCCCGGTGGTCGGGGATCACTCGTCCGTATTCCTACAATGACGTGCTGCGCCTGCGCGGGACGATCCAGATCGAATACACGCTGGCGCGGCTTGGCGCGGAGCGGTTGTGGAATTTGATGCACAGCGATCCGTACGTTCCGGCGCTGGGGGCGATCACCGGCAACCAGGCCATAGAAATGGTGCAAGCCGGATTGAAAGCCATTTACGGTTCGGGCTGGCAAGTTGCGGCGGACGGCAACACGGCGGGCGACGTGTATCCCGACCAGAGCTTGTATCCATGCGATTCCGCTCCAAACCTGGTGAAGCGCATCAATCGCGCACTTCTGCGCGCGGACCAGATCGAATCCGCGGAACGGAAAACGAGCGGAACATACTGGTTCGCGCCGATCGTTGCTGATGCAGAAGCGGGTTTCGGCGGTTCACTGAACGCCTATGAGCTGATGAAATCGATGATCGAAGCGGGAGCGGCGGGAGTTCATTTTGAAGACCAGCTTTCTTCCGCGAAAAAGTGCGGTCATCTGGGCGGGAAAGTTGTTGTGCCCACGCGGGAGTTCATCGAGAAGCTGACTGCAGCGCGGCTTGCCGCGGACGTTTGCGGCGTGCCGACGATCTTGATCGCGCGCACGGACGCAAACTCGGCTGGGCTGCTGCTCTCCGACGCCGACCCGCGCGACCGCGAGTTCATTTACGGCGAGCGCACGCCCGAGGGGTTCTACCAGTTTCGCGGCGGCATCGACGCGGCGATTGCGCGCGGCCTCGCGTATGCGCCGTACGCCGACGTGCTGTGGTGCGAAACGTCCACTCCGGACCTTGGCGAAGCGAAGAAATTCGCGGACGCGATACACGCAAAGTTCCCGGGCAAGCTGCTGGCGTACAACTGTTCGCCGTCGTTCAATTGGAAGAAAAAGCTTGACGACGTGACGATCGCGAATTTCCAGCAGGAGCTGGGGAAAATGGGCTACAAATTCCAATTCGTCACGCTGGCCGGGTTTCATGCGCTGAACATGTCGATGTTCCATCTTGCGCGCGGATACGCGCAAGCAGGGATGACGGCGTACTCGAAGCTGCAGCAAGAAGAATTTGCCGCGCAGGAGCTAGGCTACCGCGCCGTGACTCATCAGCGATTCGTGGGCACAGGATACTTTGACGAAATTGCGCAAGTGATCTCGAGCGGGGCGTCGTCCACGACGGCCCTGGCAGGATCGACGGAAGCCGAGCAGTTCCATGGACATGATCAAAGTCCAGAAGGGGCTCACGCCGCCGCTCCGGCAGCGTAACCGGGCTTCCTAAAGCAGAAACAGACTACGATACTTGCGCACGCTGAGTCCGTTGTGTCAGTGCGCGCCGTGCAGGATGTCGGGCCTCCGTGTGCTCCTCGTTTGTTTCCACAATTTAATTTGAATGCTGAGATCGGATAGATGTTTCCGAACTTCTGTTTTATTGTCTGAGTTTGCCCCGGAACGAGGACTGGCAATGGCGATTTCGCTTGAAGAACGAATCGATGCAGTGAACTGGGGGGCCGCGGAAGAGGATCTTACTCTCCGTGGCTATGCAGTCTTGCCTGAAATTCTTACAACTGACGAATGTGCCGGTGTCGTTGCGCTTTACAAGGACGAGAAGCGATTTCGCAGCCACATCATCATGGAGCGGTATCGTTTTGGAATTGGCGATTACAAGTATTTCGAGGATCCCTTGCCGCAAACCGTCTTGAGTCTGCGGACTTCGGCCTATCCGCACTTGGCGAAGATTGCGAACCGCTGGGCTGAGACGCTTGGCGAAGCTGGTGAACGATACCCTCAGGAGCACGGCGCGTTTTTGAAGATTTGCCACAAGGCTGGGCAGAAAAAACCGACGCCGCTGATGCTGCACTATGAAGCAGGCGGCTACAACTGTTTGCATCAGGATCTTTATGGCGAAGTGAGTTTTCCTTTACAGATGGTGTTTCTATTGGGGCAAGCGGGGCGCGACTGGGAGGGCGGCGAGTTTGTCCTGGTGGAACAACAGCCGCGGGCGCAATCGAAAGCGGAAGTGGTTCATGCGAATCAAGGGCAGGCGATTATTTTTACGACGCGATACCGGCCGGTGAAAGGAACACGTGGATTCTATCGCGTCAATATGCGGCATGGCGTTAGCCGCGTCCATCGCGGCACGCGGTACACGCTGGGGATTATTTTCCACGACGCAAAGTAGGGCCGGACCAAGATATAATTTCGGCTATGCAGATGGATCGTCTTTTCCAGAAATTGCGTTTGCTTGGAATTCTTTGCGTACTGCTTGGCGCGCCGGCCTTTGCGCAAGATGCGAACTGGGAACATGAGCTTGCGGCGTGGCACGCTCAACACGTCGCCGATCTCTTGAAGCCCGACGGCTGGCTCTCGCTCACCGGGCTCGAGTGGCTGCAGCCCGGCGACAATTCTTTCGGCACTGCTGCCGACAACAAGATTCGTCTTGCGGGGAACGGCGCGGCGCACATCGGTATTCTTCATGTCGAGGGGAATAACGTGCAGCTTCTTGCGCCTTCTGCCGGCTTCCCGGCGGATTTGCGAGTGGCTGATGCTCCGGCCAAGGCTCAGCGTCTACCGGTGGAAGCGAACAAAGACAAAAATGCCCCGCATATCACCATCGGCACGCTCAACATGTACGTTATCCGGCGCGAAGACCGGCATGCGCTGCGTGTGAAGGACTCGAAGTCGCCAACACTAGTCGGATTCCACGGGTTGAACTGGTACGACCCGGACATCAAATATCGAGTAACGGCGAAATGGATTCCCTATGATCCGCCGAAGTCCGTCACGCTGGCGACACTGGCAGGGACAACTTATGCGCAGCCTGTTCCAGGAGCCGCAGAATTCGATTTGGGCGGGAAAACTTACCGGCTTGAGCCTGTGATTGAAGACCCTGCGGTGCCTAAGCTCTTTTTTATTCTTCGGGATTCAACGAGTGCGACAACAACTTACCCGGCGTGCCGGTTTCTTTACACAGTGCTTCCGACGCATGGTCTCGACAAGCCGGGCGAACTGTTGCTGGACTTTAACAAGCTCGAGAATCCTCCCTGTGCGTACACAGCGTTTGCCACGTGTCCGCTCCCGCCGCCACAGAACCGGCTGCCCATCGCGTTGCCAGTTGGGGAGAAGCGATATCACGATTGAGGGTTTCGATGGTTTGAATTTTGTCTAGAGCAAAAAGGACAGGCGCGCCGTGCGCCTAGCGATAAAGCTTGCCCAACTTCCTTACTCTGCTTCGTATTGCCTCGTTGAATGCTAGATAGAACTGTTTTGGCTTCCTTGCGTACATGGTTGGAATTTCGCGGCAATCTATTGGACAATAAAAGTTGCGCACGGAATATGAACCCTCCTGACACCAACTCATCCGCAAGGGGAAGCAACGAAGCAGCCGCCCGCGAGAGGCTCATCGCTCTGCGGCTCGCCTTGTTACGTGTTCACAAGACGCTCCTGGACATGGAGCGCCGCGAATATGAACGTGCCAACGGCAAGGTCACCGTGGGAGAACTTTTCCGGCTGGTGATTGACCATCAGCAATTCGGATGGCTGCACAACATTTCCGAATTTGTCGTTCGCCTTGATGAGACTCTCGCGGGCGAGAATCCCATCACGCCCGAAGACGTTCGAACAGCCATTTCGCTCGCTCGCAAAATGTTTGCGCCGTCGGAATCAGGCGACGCCTTCCAAAAGAAATATTTTGACGCTATTCAGTTGGACCCCGCCGTCGTGATCGACCATGCGGAACTCGCGCGGCTCTTTAACAACGAGCCGCCGGACGTAAGCTCGTTGTAAGCCGTGGAACACTCTGCGCTCAAAATTCGACGGCTGCGTCGAAAAGAGCTTCCCTGTGACACGTTGGAACTGGCGCGCTTTCTGATTGGGAAGGTCGTGGTGCACGATTTGGCAGAGGGCAGGCTAAGTGGCCGAATCGTGGAAGCGGAAGGCTACCCGCCCGGCGATCCCGCGGGACACCACTTTCGTGGCCCCACGCCGCGCAACCGCACACTTTTTCTGCGCCACGGTCACGTCTACGTTTATTTCAATTACGGCATGCACTTTATGCTGAACATTTCCAGCGAGCGCGCGGGCGTTGGCGGAGGGGTGCTGATTCGCGCGCTGGAACCGCTGGAAGGCATCGAGATGATGCAACAGCATCGAAAGACCACGCAACTTCTCGAACTCACGCGCGGGCCGGGGCGGCTTGCCGCAGCGCTCCGGATCGACCGCCGTCTGGATGGTCTCGACCTTTTTTCGCACGGGCCGCTCTGGCTTGGCGTGCTGGTGCTTTCCAAAGCCGCTCGTCAGACTGCCGAAGCACACACGCGTGTTGCGAGCACAATTCGCATCGGCATCACTCATGCGGCCGACCAGCCCTTTCGCTTCTACGAACGCGGGAATCCTTTCGTCAGCGGGCCGAAGAGGCTGCTCGTTTCTGATCCAAAGAGATCAAACGCGAAAGGTCGAAGCTGATCTGGATTTGCGTTCAGGAATTTTGATGCGGGCAGAAACGATTTGCTGAGGCACTTTGCTAATCGCCGCAAGCGTATTCCGCTTGGGAATTGAGCGGGAGGAAGTCATCTCGCCGTTTTGACTTGCCAGGATTTACTGGCCGCAGACGCGCAGTGCGCGAAGCGGCACACTGTTGCTTCTGCCACATGCGGTCGCGAAGCGATTCGCGGAGCCTTCTATGGGCGCGGAAGAGACGCAAGCGGACCGCGACCGTGGATATTCCCAGCCGAGCGGCCACTTCGTGCGTGGAATACTGCAGGACATCGCGCAAGAGACAGATTTGGCGCAAGTCCGGCGCGAGGCGCGCAATAGCGCCCGCGAGTATCTCGCGCAATTCACGGCGGGCGTAGCACTCTTCGGGATTATCCGACCGCGATGCGAGCCGGCTACCGAAAGTATCCTCAGGAGCGACTCCGGGTTCCTCCAGCGATATGTACTTCCCTTCGCGCCGCTGGCGGATCAGATCGATTGAGGCATTCGTCGTAATGCGAGAGACCCAGGCGTGGAGATCATCTTTCCCGTCGTCTTGCTGTCCCGCAAATTGGTTGAGGCGTGAGAATGCTTTGAGCAAAGCTTCTTGCCGGGCGTCCTCGGCGTCGGCGGAGTTGCCGGTCAGGCGCAAAGCGCGCCGGTAAAGCCCCGGCGAGTACGGCAATACCATTTCAGCAAAGGCTTCGCCGTCCCCCAGCCGCGCATCGGCCAACGCTTTTCGTTTGGCGAGGGCCAGGCTACTCACGGCGTTGGCAGGGTCAAAACTGTAGGGTTTCAAGGCAACGCTTGAAGCGCTCATGATGGGTGGGGGAGTCGCACCTCTAGCACCACGCAGGCTAGCCCTTAAAGCATTGAAAACATTGGAGTAATTTGGAAATCGGGAGGATGCGCTGTTCAGAAGACCGTCCGGTTGTGGGACGAAGCGTCGCATTTCCGGTCACTTACTGATGGCCGGCGCTCGACAGATTTTTTCGCGGTGGCCAAGGCGGCAGGTCTGAAAGACAAACAGGCTTTCGTTAAACAGGACCTGAAGCTGGACCTGGCTCGCAACGGCGGGCGGTTACCGCCGAGTTTGAAGAGCACGAACCATTTGAGTATTCGGGCTTGCTGACTTAGACTCGCGGCAACTTTTTGGAGGTCCCAACATGCAAACGACGCGAAGAACTTTTCTTGGAGCGATGGGCGCGGCAGCGGCTCTCGGGGTGGTTGGAGAGACGGCAGCCCCCGAAATGTCGAGCGCCGTGCCGCTCGCGGCGAAAATCCCCGCAACGCCGGGAGAAAAACAATTGTTTTGGGTGGCGGCCTCGACTCCCTGCGACAAAAATCTGAATTTCGATCCGGAACTGTACAAAGACGTTCTGGCATTCCTAAAGGCGAAAGGGGCCGATGGAGTTGTGGTGCTCGGCACGACGGGGGAGTTTCCTTCGTTTTCCCTTGCGGAGCGCAAGAAGATCGCGGAGACGGCTTTCAAGCACAGAAACGGATTGAACATCATCGTTTCGCCGGGGACATCGAACTTTCCCGAGACGCTGGAACTATCGCAGCACGCGCAAGAGAACGGGGCGGATGGCTTGCTGATCGTGCCGCCGTTCTATTACAAGCATCCACGGCCGGAAGGGCTGACGAAATATTTCTCGCTAATTTTTGAAAAGGTTTCGATTCCGATCAATCTGTATCACATTCCGTTTGCGACAGGCATTCCCATTTCGCTCGATCTGATGTACAGCCTGGAAAAATATCCGAACCTGGCAGGGATAAAGGATTCGAGCTCGGATGAAGAGGAATATCACAAATTTGTGGGGGAATTCCCGAAGCTGAATATGCGCACGGGAACGACACACAACTTGAAATATGCCTTGGACCATGGAATGGGCGCGATTCTGGCCGAGGGCAACAATTTCACGGCACTCATTGCTGCGGTATTTGCGGCGAAGCGGGGCGGGAAGGACATCGCGGAACCAATGGCGAAACTGGAGAAGGCCCTGAAGTTGCTGCGTGCGGGCGGGGTGGACGAATATGGGCCGATGAAGTACGCACTCAGCCTGCAAATGGGGACGCGGCAATTTTACCAGCGGCCGCCAAACTCCGACGTTACGGAAGAACAGAAAACGAAAATCAAGGAAGCCTTGGAAGAAATCAAGAAAATGGGTTGAGTGCGTGGCGTGACCCGGATTGAGATACCGAGGGCAACGGAGGACTGGAGATGCGTGGCAGAAAAACGGGCAGGTGGAGTCGTTTAATGTTGATCTTGTTGATAGGGCCCGCTCTTCTGCCGCCGGGCGCATCCGCGCAGTATCGCGCTAAAGACACGGAGTGGCCGAGTTATGCCGCTGATCTGGCGGGCACGCGATATCGTCCGCTGGACCAGATCAATGCCTCGAACTTTAACGAGCTGGAAATCGCATGGCGCATTAAAACGGATAACTTCGGCAACAGGCCGGAATACAAGCTCGAGGGCACGCCGCTGATGGTAAATGGTGTTTTGTATGCGACGGCAGGATCGCGCCGTGCGGTGATTGCGCTAGATGCCGCTACGGGAGAGTTGCTGTGGGTGCATGGCGAACGTGAAGGCGCGCGCGGGGGCGCTGCGCCGAGACAGCTTTCGGGCCGCGGGTTGGCCTACTGGTCCGACGGCAAAGAAGCGCGAATCTTTTATGTGACGCCGGGGTACCGACTGATTTGTCTGAATGCGAAAACGGGCATGCCGGCTGCGTCGTTTGGGAGCGGAGGGACGCTGGATCTAAAGGTGGATGATGATCAGACGATCTTTCCCGACTTGACGACGGGGGAGATCGGAATTCAGTCCGCGCCGATAGTGGCGAAAGACACGGTGATCGTGGGCGCGGCTTTTCGCGAAGGAATGACGCCGAAGAGCATGAAAAACAATAAAGGCTACGTGCGCGGATTCGATGTGCGCACCGGGAAACGGCTATGGATATTTCACACCATCCCGAAGAAGGGCGAGTTTGGTTACGACACGTGGCTGAAGGATTCCGCCGAGTACACAGGAAACACTGGAGTGTGGACGCAAATCAGCGTAGATGAACAGCTCGGTCTGGTCTATCTCCCGGTGGAATCGCCGACCAGCGATTACTACGGGGGACACCGGCCGGGAAACAATTTATTTGGCGAGAGTTTGGTGTGCGTGGATCTGAAAACGGGGCAAAGGAAATGGCATTTCCAATTGGTGCATCATCCGCTGTGGGACATGGATATTTCCTCCGCGCCGATCCTTGCGGACATCGTGGTCGACGGCAAGCCGATTAAAGCAGTGGCGCAGCCATCAAAACAAGGATTCCTCTATGTTTTCGATCGCGTCACTGGCAAGCCGGTGTGGCCAATCGAGGAGCAGCATGTAGAAGTGGGCAGCGTGCCCGGCGAGTGGTATTCACCAACGCAGCCGATACCGGCAAAGCCACCGGCGTATAGCCGCAATGGCGTCTCTATCGACGACTTGATCGATTTCAGCCCCGAGCTTCGAGAGCAAGCGAAGGTGATTGTTTCCAAATATCACTTGGGCCCTGTGTTCACGCCACCGGTCGCGAGCAAGGTAGACGGGCCGCTTGGGACACTCACGCTGGGCACAGCTTCCGGCGGAACGAACTGGCCAGGCGGATCATACGATCCCGAAACACACATCGTTTACGCGTATGCATGCAACGCTTGCGTGGAACCTATCGGCCTGGTTCCGGCGCCGAAGAATGTTTCCGATCTGAACTTCATCGCGGGTGTTGCAGGGCAAGAGGTGGGCATAATGAGGGGCCCGGGCGAGAACGCTGGAGCGGATTCGCCAATGCCACCGAAGAAAGCCTCCGGTGGCGGGTTTACGCGGTTGAACGTGGATGACCTCCCATTGATCAAGCCGCCGTACGGGACGATCACAGCAATCAACCTCGACGAAGGAAAGATTCTGTGGCAGATCGCCCATGGCGAGACGCCGGATGTGGTGCGAAATTATCCAGGATTTAAGGGAATAAACATCGCGCGCACCGGACAACAAACGTACAACATTGGGACGCTAGTCACGAAGTCGCTGGTGATCGCGGGCGAAGGTCAAGTTACGACGACGGCGGATCATCCACGAGGCGCAATGCTGCGGGCGTATGACAAGGCTACGGGGAAAGAGGTCGGGGCGGTGTACATGCCGGCGCCGCAGAGTGGATCGCCGATGACGTACATGGTGAACGGCAAGCAGTACATCGTTGTGGCAGTAAGCGGCGGGCCGTATTCTGGGGAATATATTGCGTACACGTTGCCCTCGGCGGGTGAATGAGCGGAGCGGGTGCATGAGAATTCTGAATGCGTTGATTGCAGGCGTTTGTTTTATGGCAATTGCGGCTGGAGACGGAGTGCTTCGCGCTCAAGAACAGACGCAAGCGGAATCGCGCTCCGTGTGGGATGGAGTGTACACAGAGGAACAGGCAAAACGCGGCGTGGCGCTGTATCAGAAAGAATGTAAAACTTGCCACGGTGATACGCTTGCGGGCGGCGAATCAGCTCCTCCACTTACAGGCGGAGCATTCCTGGCGAATTGGAATGGACTCACGCTGGGCGATTTGTTCGAGCGAATACGCAAGACCATGCCGCAAAACGCTCCTGGAAAGTTAAATCGCCAGCAGAACGCGGACATCCTTGCGTTTGTACTTAGCGCCAACAAATTTCCTGTCGGAAAGACGGAGCTTTCGCGGCAGGCGGAATTCTTGAAAGAGATTCGCTTCGAAGCGGTAAGACCGGAGCCAAAGAAATAGTCGGGGGACAGTCCGGCGCTTGTCGTTGCAGCAAGAACAGTGCACGATTTTAATCAACGGAGGTTCAATCCATGCGGATCAGAAGGCTAATGATTCCCGCGGTCGTTAGTGTGGCGGCGCTCATCGGGTATATCGCAGGGTACGCCACGAAGCCCACTCCACAGCAGGTTTTGAGCGGGCACTTCGACGATTTTTCGATGGTTCCCAGCGCCGCGGCTCAGGAAAACAGGCAAGAGAACAAAACGGAGCCGATGCCTTTTGGTTACAACTCGACGCGGCAACCTGCGCTGGCTCCCGACGCGCCGCCGATCACCTACTGGAACATCGATGACATAAAGAAGGCCCATGCGGAAATGGCGGAGAAGGCCGCGAAGATGGTAGCGCAGGCGGGCAGTGGAAGTTCGCAATCGATTGGCGGCGGGCCCGTGCGCATCCAGACGCGCAATTTCAGCATGTTTATGCTGTATCGCATGCATCGCGAGCAGCCGGTGCTGAGCTTGACGAAAGTGAACAGTGTTTGGGACGACGCGGAGATGCACGCCGGGGCTTACGATTTCTACGTAATCACCGGCGGTACGGGAGAGATGATCGTGGGCGGAAAGATCGCCAACCGGCAAAATCTGATGGATAAAGATGGCCCCGTGCCGGGCGAGTACCGCGGACAACCGATCATCGGGGGCCAGACGTTTAAGGTGAAAGCGGGCGACTGGCTGCTGATCCCGCCAGACATGCCGCACCAGCCGAAGCCGGATGCGGGCGGGTTCAGCTACTTCATTATGAAGATTAATGTGGGGATCTATCCCTGGAGCTTAGTGCGATAAAGCGCCGATAGCGCATTATGGCGTGGCATGCCCCTTCGCCCCCGGCGCAAGATTTTCGTAGACCTTCCCGCCCTTCATTACGAAAACCACGCGACGAGCGGCTGTGGGGTCATGCAAAGGGTCGCCATCCATGGCGATGATATCGGCGTCCATGCCCGGAGCGATGGCGCCGACTTTATCTTTCAGACCCAAAGATTCAGCGGAGATCGAAGTAGCGGACAGTAGCGCGGCCATCGGGTCCTGACCGCCATCGCGCACGCGCACGATGAATTCTTCGTAGTTTCGCCCGTGCGCGCCGGCGACGGCATCGGTGCCGTAGACAATCTTCAGATCTTTGTGTTTCAACGCTTTCTTGAAAGTATCCAGGACGATGGAAATGCCTTTCTCCATGAAGGCGAAGCCCTGTTCGTTGTAATTTCCTATGCCGAGAAATTTCTCTTTGTTTTCGAGATAGTTCTGGAGCACGAGGCCGATGTTGGGGTCGTAAAAGGTGCCTCGTTGCGCCATGAGCGCGAATACATCGTCGGTAACGTAGGCGCCGTGTTCGATCGTCGTGCAACCGGCGAGCGTGGCGGCCTTCGCTGATTCCGCGGAGTGGGCGTGAACAATCGTGCGCAGCCCGAGGGACTTGGCTTCGCCGCAGGCGGCTGCAAGCTGCCCGTCCGTCATCGTTTGCGTGCCACCTTCGCGGATGCTTTTTGAGGCAAAGAGTTTGATGAAGTCCGCGCCCTGTTGTTTTCGTTCGCGGACCAGCTCGCGCAGTTTTTCTGGAGGGCCGCTCTTTTCGTCGAGAGGCTCGAGCGACGTCAGCATGCGCGGACCGGAGATGATTCCGCGCGCGATGGCTTCGCGCAAGTCTTTGTCTTCGGGCGAGCCGGGGCTTTGGATGGTCGTGAAACCTGCGTTGAGAGTGAGGATGGCGTTGTCTGTGGCGTGGAGCATGGCGCGTACGGGCGGCTCGTCTTTGCCGGCAAGGCGGCCGTTATCGAAGTGCCAGAAGATGTGCGCGTGCGTGTCGATCCAGCCGGGCGTGACGGTCAAGCTGGTGAGATCGTAGGTGATTGCGCCGATAGGTGCGTCGCCGCCGATACGCGCGATGTTGCCGCCATCGACGACGATAATTGTGTTGCGAAGAACCTGGCCTTTGCCATCGAGAATGGCTGAGGCTCTCAGTACGATGGGGCGTTGCTGGGCGATGGCGAACTTGCTTAGGAGGAGCGTGGCGAAGAGAGAAAGCACGAGCACGAACCGCAAGAATCTTGGCATCTCAACTCCTCTGGAATTCAGGCGGAATTTTACGACCGATCAACGGTCGGCATGGATGTACCGCAAAATCGTATCCGGTGCAAGAATTGCGTGAAAAGAACAGAAGCAAAAGCGAGAAAAGGAAAACCGATGTCATGCTCCCGCTCTCTGCCTTTATACGCTAAAATAGGAACAGGAGAAGTTTCATTATGTCACCCCAAGACCTCCTGAACCTGATCTCCACGTTATCTCGCGAACAGCAGGAAGCGGTAGTGGAGTTCGTACGGATCCTTAAGAAAGACGAAGCGCCTGGCATGAGCTTCCGCGCAGCTGTGGATGAGTTCGTAAGCAAACATCCCGAACTGCTCCGTCGCTTGGCCCAGTGAGCCGCTACCTCTCTGTAAATGAGGTCATTGAAATTAACGCCGAAGTGGTTCATAAGTTCGGCGGAATCCACGGACTTCGTGACAACGGAGCCATGCTGTCCGCGGTGGGGTGGCTTGAGAGCGGATATTACGCCGATGCCATCGAAGAGGCTGCCGCCCTGTTCGAGAGCTTGTCGCAAAATCATCCGTTCCTAGACGGAAACAAGCGGACGGCGATCACGGCTACAGGCGTTTTCCTTCTGCTGAATGGCTACCGACTGCTCTTCGATGATTTGGAAGCCTACAACTGGCTGATCGGGTTGTACGAGTCAGGCAAAGTTAGCAAATCCACCATCGAGCCATGGCTGCGACACCATGCCGAGCCAATCTAACTGGCTATTGCCTCTTCAACTCAGACGCGCGCGCCGGATACAGACGCTCACTTGCTCGCGGGAGTGATGACTATCTTGCGAAACATCACGCGGCCTTTTTCGCTGCCTTGGAGGTAGATGGGGCCGGGGAGTTCTTCGTGACTATCGAGAGCGCCGCCGGTGATGCCGGGAATTTCCTTGTTGTCGATGATGGTTTGGCCGTTCAGGACTAGGGTAATCATGCGACCGATGAGGGTGATGTCGTACGTTTGCCATTCGCCGGGCTTGCGCGGGGGTTCAGGCGAAGGCGCGAGAAAACCGTAGACTCCGCCCATGCGCTGACTCGGGGGATCGTTGGCGGAGTCGGTTTCGATTTGGACTTCGTAACGGCCGCGGAGATACACGCCGCTATTGGAATCGGGGCCGCAGTTGAACTCGATGTGGAGTTTGAAGTCCCCAAATTTGGAACTGTTGATCAACTCGGGGCCGCGGTCAGGCCTGACTAACACACCGTTTTCAACTTTCCAGACGGGCGACGCGCCAGGCTTGTCTTCGTGCCAGCTGGTCAGATTTTTTCCGTTGAATAGTTTCAACGGTGTTCCCCATACCGGCGGCACCGCTACCGTGGGCCGCAGCGACGGCGCCCGACGGCCGGTCCACTGCCATGACTTGCCGTCAGGACCGGTCAGTGTGCCCGAAAGGATCTTTCCGTTCAGTGTGCCTTCGAAAACCAGATCGGCTTTGCTGTCTTCTTCTTCCTTGGGAGAAACGAACTTCAGGTGGCCGTTCGAGAGTTCCACGCTGGGAAGCGGACGGGCATTTCCCCAGCGGCCCACCATCTCGGCCTTGAGTTGGCCATTTTCCTCGCGGAGTTCCAGCCAGGAAGGGTAGTCGTGGTCCGGGGCCTTAAGCGTTAAATCCCAACGACCGAAAAAAGCTTTGCCGGAATCCGATGTGGATCCACCCGTAGCCTTTTCGTCCTGAGAATGGGTGACAGGGGATGCCAGTGCGGCTGACAGAAGCAGGAAGACGGTTCTGTGAAGCTTCATGGAGTGATGAATCCCTTCTCGTTGGCGTGAGGCTATGACTCGGGGGCTTAGGTCCTTTTCACTGATCTTTTTCGAGATACTCGTCTGGAACGTCATCTTCGGGAACTTCGTGCGTCCTTACTTCGCCTTCATCGGCATCCGGAACGTCCTGTACGCCCTTTACGACTTCGGCTTCGAACGCGTTTCCTTCCTCGAGCAATTCGTCCACGCTCTCAGAATCGGCGCCCGCGAGGTTCGACAAGCCCTGCAGATCACCGGACTGGCCACCCGAGCGCGCCCCCAGACCTTTCGGCTCGAACACGACCGTGTCCACGCTCTGGCTCTTGCCCCGCACTCTGTGTTTCTTTAGTGCTTTCTTCTTTCTTGGAGCAGACTTCCTGGCCGGCGCAGTTTTCTTCGCCACGATTTTCTTGGGCGCCGGTTTCTTGCTTACGACTTTCCGAGACTTGCCGCGCTTCTTCTTTTTGTTCGTTTTGGTTGCCATGGCTGGAGTTTACCACCGACACGCCAAATCGCGCGTATTTCTGCCCGAGCGGCCGGGAACATGAGACGCGGCTTGCAAAGGAGCGCGACAATCTCTACTCTGCTTGACCTGAGTCATCGAAAGGGCCGTGCTTCTTGTCTGAACTCACTCCTGATCTTCTCGTCTTCGGATTCATCTGGTTCGTAGCATTCCTCTTTTCGACCACGTGTCACGAAGCCGCGCACGCGTTGGTCGCCAAGATAGGAGGCGACGAAACAGCGGCTCTCGGCGGCCAGGTCTCGCTGAACCCCGTGCCGCACATGCGGCGCGAGCCTTGGGGAATGATAGTGATCCCGATCCTCTCATACCTGATGATGCACGGAAATGGGATGATGGGATGGGCGAGCGCTCCGTACGACCCGCTGTGGGAACGGCGGCATCCGAGGCGGTCGGGGTGGATGGCTCTTGCCGGACCGACGGCAAATTTTTTGTTGATGCTGATCGCAGTAGCCGGACTGCAGTTGGGAGCGGCGGAAGGGTGGTTTCATCCCGATCCCATCACAGGGCATCGTGATTTCGCGGCAACCACTTTGCTTATTTTTTTCTCGTTGAACCTGCTGCTGGGCACCTTCAACCTTCTTCCCGTATCGCCGCTCGACGGCAGCACGGTGATCTTGCTCTTCATGAGTGAAAAGACAGCGCAGCGCTACTTGGGCTGGCTCCGCGGCAACAGCTTTGCGATGGCGGGACTGCTGGTGGGCATCCTTGTTTTTCGTTACATTTATGGCCCAATTTATGTGTTTGTGAGCGGGCTTTTGGTTCCAGGGAGTATTTAGTGCCCCGTATCTGAACATTCCGGAGACGAGTGGCCCATGGTGGTTCCCTGGTGAAAGAACGAGCGAGTGCGGCGGCCTAATGGGCAGAGCTGCTCGATCGCTAGCCATGTGATGGAGAGCAGGGCGAGGGATTTTGAGGTTCCGCACCGAAACGACAAAGTGACCCGAATTGAAATGTGCTGAGGACGGGTACTTGCATCTATTAGGGGCAGTTTGCTCAATCACGAAGCATGATTCGTGGTAAGAGTGTCCGTAAGTGATTGATTCTATAAGTGGCGGGGGCACACTGTTGGCACGGGTGCGAGAAGCGGGCTGGTGTGGGCCTAAGGTACATCTAAGGTGCAAGGATGGCAGAAGTGTTGCGAATACATTTGATGTGTCACTAGCACAGACCAAATCTGTCGAATTTAGAGCGCCGAAAACTTCCTTTACCCCGTGCATTCTGGACGGCGACCACTCCCAACTGGACCTGCTTTCCACGATCATGGATGAAATGGGCTATGAGGCGATCACCACCACGGACCCTGAAGAGGCCTTGAGCCTGGTGCGAACTGGCCGAAGCCGGCTGGTCCTGGCGGACGTGAATATGCCAGGAATGAATGGGTATGAATTTCTTGATCGGGCGTTGCGCTGCGACCCCGGGATTCACGTAATTGTGATGACCGGAGAATACACCCTGGAATCAGCGCTGGACGCCATCCGGCGGGGCGCGACGGACTTTCTGCCGAAACCCATCGACCGAAGCCGCCTGAAGAGAACTTTGGACGAAGTGGCGACGCTGTATGATCAGCGGCGCCGGGTGCGTGCCCTCGAAGAGCAACTGCTGAAGGACCTGGAGTTCCACGGGATCGTCGGAAAAAGCCCGGTGATGCTGGAGGTCTTTGATTTCGCGCGGAAAGTGGCGAAGCATTACACAAACGTGCTGCTGGTGGGTTCGACGGGAACGGGGAAAGAGCTGGTAGCGCGGGCGATCCACAACATCAGCCCGGTGGGCCAGCAGAAACTGGCGATCTGCAACTGTTCCGCGATGGTGGATACGCTGCTGGAGAGCCAGCTTTTTGGGCATGTGCGCGGCTCGTTTACGGGAGCGACAGACACACGGCCTGGGCTTTTCGAGTACGCGAACAACGGCACTGTGTTTCTCGACGAGATTGGGGAAACGTCTCTGCCGATGCAGGCCAAGCTGCTGCGGGTGATCCAAAACAGGGAGATCCAGCGGGTGGGGTCGCCGGAAGTACGGCAAGTCAACGTACGCTTGATTGCGGCAACCAACCGCGACCTTCGCGCGGAAGTGTTGGCGGGCCACTTTCGGGAAGATCTCTTCTACCGGTTAAGCTCGATTCAAATCCGGGTGCCGTCGTTGACGGAACGTCTCGAGGACATTCCGTTGCTGGTGCATTATTTCCTTAAGAAGTACAACGATGTCTACGGGAAGAATATTTCGGGGCTGACGCGGCGGGCGCAGACCGTGTTGCTGCAGCATAGCTGGCCGGGGAACGTCCGCGAGCTGGAAAACGTGATCGCCACGGCTGCGATTACGGCGACCGGAGACTTCATCGACCTAGCGGACTTGCCAGAGCACTTGCAACGCCGCAGTCCGCAAAGACACGAGGGCGATGACTGGCGGCCGCTGTCGCTCGACGAGATGCGCAAGTTGCATATCCAGCGAGTGCTTGAGTTGTGTCAGGGAAACCGCTTGCGCGCTGCGCAAGTGCTTGGAATCGGACGAACGAGCCTTTACCGCTATCTGAAACGCGATGGCCATGAAATCCGTGCACGTGAGAAAAGCGGCGGCGCGGCAGCCTGATCCATCCTTCCCCGATCAGGGCACCGCGTTCATGAACCAAGGCGCTTCCGTTTGCGTTCACTTCTCCCTGCCGATGTGTTCCTCAGAGGCACAGTGTCCCGCATTGATGCAGCAAGCCGGTTTGCAGGGATCTGCAAGACAAGGAAAAGGCAGAGCTTGCGGCGAGACGGTTTGGCAAATGTCCTGCACGTAGAACATGTGTTCACAAAACCAGAACGCAACGCGACATGTGGGAATTGGAAAAGCTGGATGACCAGTCAAACGACTTTCGGAAAGATTTGCGTGGAGGCCGAGGCCGAAGTTTTTGCAGCGGCGCTGCGTAAGATGCCTGCCAACAGTAGTTCCTCAACGTATCCTCAAAACTACTAGCCAGAACCCCCTCGAGCGCCGTTTCTGCCTCTTTTGAGAGCAGTACGGCGCTCCATTCCTTTCCGTCCCATACGCGAGACGCAAGCGATTAGCTGGCGTGGCAGCGACAGGCGCCCCGGAGGGTCGAGTTCTAACATAGTTAGAGGAGTTGGGTTCCCCGTTCTCGGTATGCGATTTCTCCGCTTCCCATCCGTATGAATCCGTCTACGCCTTATCCGTATTGAGACGGTTTGACATCACGTTATAAACCGTATTGAATTATCGCATTGCACGCTTGGTCCACAAGGAGTTATCCAATGCGCGCCAGCAAGCTCTGCATACTACTTTTCATTCTGCTGACAGGTTCGAAGAGCCTGGACGCGCAAGCATCCGCAAGCATCACGGGAGTGATTACGGATTCGTCCGGCGGGCGGATTCCTTCTGCCGCGATCACCGTGAAAAACGTGGAAACCGGAACGATCCGGAGCGCGGTGAGTGACGGTGCAGGACGCTATCAAGTGCTTGCATTGCCTGTGGGTGAGTACGAGATACGAGTTTCGAAGTCCGGCTTCCAGGAGCAGATCCGCGGCGGAATTCATCTGGCCGTGGAACAAGAGGCGGGAGTGGACTTGACTCTGCAGGTTGGGGAGATCAAACAGCAAGTCGCCGTGAAGGGAGAGGCGCCGATCGTCAGCACCACAACGACAGACATCTCGGGGCTGGTTGGAGAGCCTCAGATCAAGGAGCTTCCGCTGAACGGACGAAGCTACGATCTGCTAATGCCGCTGAATCCCGGCATCGTGAATTTCACTTCGCAGAAGACCGGCGGGACGGGAATTTCCAACTCAACGACGGCAAACAACTTCGCGGTCTCCGGCAATCGCCCTCAGCAAAATCTGTTTTTGCTGAACGGAGTGGAGTATACCGGCGCCGCTGAGAACAACATGCAGCCGGGCGGAGCGAGCGGAATGCTGCTGGGAGTCGATGCGGTGCGTGAGTTTAACGTGCTGCGCGATTCGTACAGCGCGGAGCTTGGCAAACGGCCAGGCGGCCAGGTAATCATCGTGACTCAATCGGGCAGCAACCAGTGGCACGGTGCGGTGTTCGAGTTCCTGCGGAATAATGCTCTCGACGCTCCGAATTTCTTTGACCAGGGCTCCGCTCCGCCATTTCAGCGCAACCAGTTTGGAGGGTCCCTCGGCGGGCCCATTCAGAAAGACAAGACCTTCCTCTTCGGGAACTATGAAGGATTTCGTCAAAACCTCCATCAGACTTCCGTGGCCTTCGTCCCGAGCCTGGCTTCCAGGGCGGCGGCGGCCCCGAGTGTTCAACCCCTCCTCAATCTCTGGCCGACACCCGCCCCAGGAGCACAAGACTTCAGTGGCATTTCCCAAGTTTTCAGCAGCCCGCCCCAAACGATTCGCGAGGATTTTGGGACCGTCCGGCTCGATCATACGTTTTCCGAGAAAGACTCCATTGCGGCCATCTATACGATCGATGATGGTGGCGACGTAACCGCGACGCCGCTCAATCCCTACAGTTCGGATATCCTTACGTTGCGCGAACAGGTTTTGAGTCTCGAGGAGACGCATGTCTTTTCCCCAACCTTCTTGAACACAGCCCGGTTTGGGTTTTCGCGTGCCGGCTATTTTTTTACCGGTGAGCCGACGCCGGGTACACCCGCGGCAACTGTTCCAGGGTTCCTGCTCGGGCATCCAGTGGGGGCGGTAGTGGTTGGAGGCAGCGCAGCATCGAACCCGCAGGCTCAGCTTGGACTGGCGGGAAGCAATAACGGAAGCAACCTGCCCATCGACCGTAATCTCTTCACCTACGCGGACCACGTAACCCTGACACGCGGCAGGCACCAGCTTGAATTCGGCGCGTGGTTTCAGCAATTTCAATCGAACGAAACAATTGCATTGAGCCAGTTTGGACAAGCGACGTTCACCAGCCTGCAAACGTTTTTGCAGGGAGCGATTTCCAGTTTCTTGTTTGATCCGGCGCCGACAGAGATGAATTGGCGCTCGCTTCTGGGCGCGGGTTATGCGCAAGACACCATTCGCCTAAGTACGAGACTTACAGTGACGCTCGGGTTCCGGGCCGAGTTTACGACCGGTTGGAATGAGGCGCACGGCCGCGCCGCGAACTACACGTTCACCAATGGAGTGATTTCGACGCAACCGCGCGTCGCAGATTCTCTGTTCACCGTGAATAACGCAGAATTCTTGCCGCAGCCGCGGATGGGTGTGGCGTGGAGTCCGTTCAGCACGAAAACCGTAATTCGCGCGGGATTCGGGATGTACAACGATCTTCAGGATGCTTTGGGATACCGCGCGGACCAGAATGCACCATTCAACTCTACATTCACGACGCCGTTGACTGTGGCGCAACTCCCGATCAACCCGGCTGGGCCATTTCCCGCAGCGGCGAAGCTCATTCCCGGTGGCGTCCAGCCGGATATGCAGACGCCGACGCTGATTTCCTATTCGTTGAGGATACAGCAGGAGCTTTCACCGAACACATCGCTGACGGTGGGCTATGTCGGATCGCATGGCTATCACGAACTGATCGGCATTGATGCCAACGAGCCTTTTCCCGTGATCTGTCCAGGGTCGCCGTGTCCTGCAAACTATCCCGCAACGTTTCCGTCGGGAATAGCGAACACGCCCGTGCCGGCGGGAACCTACTTTGTGCCCACTACGACGAAAGCTAATCCTGCAATCGCGAATACCTGGACGTGGTTTTCGGAAGGAACCAGCTCCTACAACGCGCTCCAGATTGATGTGAATCGCCGGCTCAGCGCAGGATTGACTCTACGCGGAGTCTACACATTTTCAAAGGTCCTGGATGACGGCGACTCGCTCAATGCGACTACATCGGGAGGCGGACCGGCCCTGGCGTCGAATCCTTTCAACCTTAAGGCCGATTGGGGATTAGGGACTTTCGACATCCGACACGTTGCCGTGGTGAGCGGGATTTATGCGCTTCCGATTGGGCGCGGGAAGCGTTTCTTTGGTGGTTTAGAGGGATTCGCAAACGCAATGGCGAGCGGTTGGACGGTGAACTCGATCGTGACGTTGCAGGGCGGCTTCCCGTTTTCGCCGCAGCTGAGCTACAACCCTTCGAATAATGGTGACACACGGAATCCAGTGCGCCCGTTCGCGAACCCGGCTTTTACAGGGCCAGTGATCCTCGGCAACCCGAAGCAATGGTTCAACCCGGCTGCGTTTCTGGCGCCAGCGAATACGGCTGCAAACGGGGGATTCTATGGCAACGTTGGAAGAGACACCTTGATCGGTCCCGGCCTGGCCACGTGGGATTTCTCCGTGCTGAAAGAAACGCGGATTCGTGAGCGGCTGAATCTCCAGTTTCGCACGGAGCTATTTAACCTTCTTAACCGGGCGAATTTCAACCAGCCCAATGCCATTGTCTTCACTCCCTCGGGAGTCTCTCCGACGGCGGGCGCAATCACGAGCACCTCAACCACTTCACGCCAAGTGCAATTCGGACTGAAACTGCTTTGGTAACCTTCTAAAAAAACCGGAAGTGGCCGCGCCGTTGTTCGCATTTCCTTATCCGAAAGTGACAAAGGCCGGTGCGACCAGAATTCGCTTGTCGGCCATCGTCGCAGCGTGCCATTGAACGGTGACGCGGCGCATCCCGCGATGTCTGACGGCCAGCTCTCCGGAGGTCCCGCTCCAGTGCTGTTGCTGGTTTCCAGTCCCCGTGCCTCGTTCTGAAAGCCTATTCTGTTGAATTGATTTGTGTATCTTGGTACATTGGTACCTCAGAAAGGATGGTCTTCATGGAGGGAGAAACACAGCTTGTCGTGGAGCGGGTGCAAACAGGAGTTCGCATGGAAAAGCGAATCCTTAAAGTGCTCAAGGCGTTCGCTGAGTATCACGACATGACGCTCGGGGACGTCCTGGAAGGGATCGTGTTACATGCGTTCGACGGCAAATGTCCTTTTGGCTCGGAAAGTCTCCGCCGCATAAAGGATTTGAAGAAATTCTACGGGCTCGATCTAGATTCCCGCGCCAGTCACCGGTTGACGGAATCGCGAGCGAGCCACTCGCATGGAAAGGGCAAACACAGAAAATGAGCGCGCGCCTCGCTAACCTCTCTATTCCATTGCTGCGCTGGACTCTCGGCCTGGTGGTCATTCTGGAGTCCGCCCGGTTTGTTTTTTCCTCTTCGGCTGCCCATTTCCTCTCCAAGGCGGGATTGCCCTCGTGGATCCGGCCAGTTCTTGGGGGCGTTGAAATCGTCGCGGCAATCTTGTTCCTCGTGCCTTTCACGACTCTGATAGGCAGCTACCTTTTGCTGGTCATTTTTGGACTCGCTGCACTTGTCCATCTTTTGTATGGCCATTTCGAGATAGGGGGGCTGGTTGTCTACGCCATGGCAGTGCTGGTGTGCATGGCATACAGGAACACCGGCACAACCGAGGTGCATTATGACCGAGCATGAATGGATGGAAGAATTTGAAAGATGCACTCTGCCCATTGACTCATTCCATCACGCGGATCACGTCAAAATGGCGTTTTTGTACTTGCAGAATTATCCGCCGCTCGAAGCGCTGGGACGCTTCTCGTCGGCCTTGACGCGGTTTGCCACGGCGCACGGAAAGCCGGATCTTTACAACGAAACGATCACCTGGGCTTTCTTGCTGCTCATTCGAGAACGCATCGCCCGGGCAAATTCCCACCCATCCTGGGATGAATTTATTCTGAACAATGCAGACCTCTTATGTTGGGACAATAATATCCTGAAAAAATACTACCTCCCCGAAACGCTGGCTTCGGAACTCGCGAAGCGCATCTTTCTCTTTCCGGACAGACTTTAGCCGGCCCTAGCCGAGACATTCGACACATTTTGCGATTCTAGTTGCACCTTCTACACGTGCCGATTTATTATTCCAGCACCCGTTAGAGCAAAAGGACTTCTCGTTTCGGCATGGCAGGTGTCAGCGACGAGTTTGGGTCGAGGTGTGGCCGACTCAGGTGAGAGACGCTCGCACTTAAACATGAGAAACGCGAATTGGGCGTGTAGAGCAATGGATGTGAGCCTTGTGGTTCGTCAGAGTGTGACTCGATGAGTGGACGGGAACACTTGCTGCAAAAAACGGCCAGCGAGCACGGCCTTCCGCCGGGCGGTAAGACCGGCCTGGGCCACGGTGAGCGCGGCCCGCGCTGGATCGAAACTGCGCTTCAAGACCTGCGATTTGCCGTCCGCACATTGGGCAAGAGTCCGGCATTTGCTGCAACCGCAATCCTCACTCTTGCGCTTGGCATCGGCGCAAACACAGCTATCTTTCAGTTGCTGGATGCTGTCCGTTTGCGCAGTTTGCCCGTCGCCGACCCCGCATCATTAGTTAAGGTGCAGATTAAGGGTGGATTGCGAGGCATCGGCAGGAGCACGAGCGACACCGCCCTCAGCACAGCGCTCTGGGAACAAATCCGAACGCAGCGGGAGGCATTCGCCGGATTTCTTGCCTGGCGCAGTACCCCTTACTCCATCGGAGAAAAGGATCAGGAACGGCTCGCACAGGGCCTTTGGGTTAGCGGAGAAATGTTCCCGTTGCTCGGAATCGTTCCCACCCGCGGCCGGCTGTTTACTCCGGAAGATGACCGGCCCGGCTGCGGAATACGGGGCGCGGTCATCAGCTATTCGCTTTGGCAGAGCGAGTTTGGCGGCAAGGACTCGGTGATTGGAAGCAGAATCGTCATCTACAACCGTCCCACCCAAGTGATCGGAGTTACTCCGCCGAACTTTTTTGGCCTCGACGTCGGAAAGCAATTCGAGGTTGCTCTTCCGACGTGCTCGGTCCCCAGTTTCATTGCCGGAGATACTACCCTCACGAGGCGCGACGTTTTCTGGCTCGAGGTCATGGGGCGGCTGAACAAGGGAAGGTCGCTCGCGCAAGCATCGGCGCAACTGGATGCGGCAAGTCAGGGAATCTTCGAGGCCACTGAGCCGAGCGAGTACAGCGCTTCTTTGCTGGATTCCTATCGAAATCTCAGGCTTACCGCCTATCCAGGCAGAACCGGCATGAGCGCGCCCGCCAAGTCTTACGACACTTCTCTCTGGCTTCTTCTGGGAACCACAGCGTTAGTACTGCTCATTGCGTGCGCGAATCTGGCAAACCTCATGCTCGCGAGGGCCAGCTCGCGAGAGAAGGAGATGGCCGTCCGCTTGGCGCTCGGGGCCACCGCCGGAAGAATTAGGCAGCAACTGCTTTTGGAAAGTTTGCTACTGGCGGTCACCGGTTCTATCTTGGGAACCGGCTTGGCCTCTTACTTCAGCCGAACCGTAGTTAAGCTTCTCAGCACGGAAACTGACCCAATCTACCTGGCCACGAATATTGACTGGCGGGTCCTGTCCTTTACTGCGTTTACGGCGGTGTTGACGTGTTTGCTGTTCGGCCTCGCCCCGGCTTTTCGCGCCTCGCAAACACAACCGGGCCCAGCGCTAAAATCAGGCGGCCGCGGAATGACTGCGGCACGCCAGAGGTTCTCGTTCCAACAGACTCTGGTCGTTTCCCAAATTGCATTTTCGCTGGTGCTGCTGGTAGGCGCGCTGCTTTTTATAAGAAGCTTCTGGAACTTGCAAACGCTCGATCCGGGCTTTCGCGAGAGCGGTGTTCTCCGCGTTTATGTGAGCTTCAGGCGGCTCGATATTCCTCCTGACCGCTACGAAACTTTTAAGCGTGACGTTTTGGAACAAATTCAATCCATTCCATCGGTCGACTCCGCAGCCACTTCGACGCATGTTCCCATAGACGGCAGTTCCTGGTCTCTCACAGTTCGCATCGGCAGCGCAGAAGGCAGCTCCAAGTTCGCCTGGGTGAGTCCCGGCTATTTCCGCACAATGCAAATCCCTTTGGTTGATGGGCGCGACTTTACCACTCGCGACACAGCGCAATCGCCCCCGGTTCTCATCGTGAATGAAACGTTTGTCCGGCAGTTCCTGGGGGGAGGAAATCCCGTGGGCAAAATCATTCGCACCAATGCGGAGCCCCACTACCCGGAGACGCAATACGAGATTGTCGGGATGGTGAAAGATACAAAATACGGCGGACTGCGCGATGAGATCCCGCCGGAAGCCTTTGCGCCAGCACAACAATATCCAGACAAAGACTATTACACGAACGTGTTCATCCGATTTTCGTCGTCGCCCGCAGCCGTAACATCTGCCACGCGTGAAAAACTCAGCCAGCTCTATCCCGCAATGAGATTGGAGTTTCACCTCTACCAGGCTGAAATTCAGAACGGGCTCGTCCGCGAACGGCTGATGGCGCTGCTTTCCGGATTCTTCGGCGCGCTGGCCGCGCTGCTGGCCATGATCGGCCTCTACGGAGTCATCTCCTACATCATTGCCATGCGCAGGAATGAGATTGGAATCCGCATGGCGCTGGGTGCGACCCGCCAGGATGTGATTGGAATCGTTCTCCGCCAGACCTTGTTTTTGCTGGCGATGGGCCTCGGAATCGGAATGCTGCTGGCTGTCGCCGCGACGAGCAGCGCGCGGGCACTTCTCTTCGGGTTGGGTCCAAGTGACCCTCTGAGCCTGATTGCAGCTTCATTTTTTCTTGCATCGGTGGCCCTGGCCGCGAGCTATTGGCCCGCTTATCGAGCCACTCGCGTCGATCCCATGAAGGCGCTTCGCTATGAGTGAATCTACTTACTCGTAACGCAAAGCCTCAACCGGATCGAGGCGAGAAGCCTTCACCGCTGGATACATCCCGAAGAATAGGCCGACACTCATGGACACTGTCACGGCCAAGACAATCGACCACAACGGAACAGATGAGGGCAGACTCGGCACAAAAAGATGGATAAGCAGGCTGATGCCCAAGCCCAGCAACACGCCAATCACTCCTCCTGCCCCCGTTAACACAATTGCTTCCGTCAAAAATTGCCAAATCACATCGCGCCGCCGCGCCCCGATCGCCTTGCGCACTCCAATTTCTCGCGTGCGCTGCGTGACAGACATCAGCATGATATTCATCACCCCGACTCCGCCCACCAAAAGTCCGATCGAACTAACCACGGAAATAAGCAGCGCCACAGAAGCGGTGATCTGGCGGAACTGGTCCGCAATCTCTTTGGCGCTCGAAACGCCAAAATTGTCGGGCTTGTTGTAGGGAACGTTTCGGCGGCGGCGCAGCACTCCGCGGATTTCATCCTCGGCTTCGGGCATGCGGCCAGGATAGGCGACTGCACCAATCAGATTCTCATCGTCCCCAGGCCGATGTTTCTGGTACGTTCGGTAAGGCACAAGAATCGCTTTGTCCGCGGCCTGGTCCTTCACCAACTGTCCTTTGCGCGCGGCCATCACGCCAATCACTTCATACGACACTCCGTCCACGAGGATCGGCTTACCCAGCGGATCTTCATCCGGATACAAAGCCTTGGCTATGTCCGGACCGATGAGCGCGACGTCTCTCCGGTGCAAATTCTCGCCCTCGCTAATATATCTTCCACGCTCTGCCTTGGAATTGAACACGATCTCGTCCGCCGGCATTATTCCGTGGTAGTCCACTCCGGCAACTTCCTTGCTTTTGTACCGCGCGCTCATCAGCGGTCGCCCGCCTGGCGAGTCCTCCTGAATCCGGGGCATCACCGCAGCCGAGACCGCTTTGACGTCCGGGCAAAGCTCTCCGATGGCCTCGGCATCCTCAAGGGTGAGCGGCTTGCGCGTGCGTTCTTCCGGAGTGAGTCGTCCCGAAGTATGGATGCCCGGATCAAACTTGAAAATGAAGAGGGTCTCCGAGCCGAAGTCGCTCAGAAAAGCGTTTACGTCGTTATAGACGCCCATCAAAACCGCGACGACGGAGAGCAGGGCGGTGATCCCAATGACTACGCCGAGCACGGTCAGAAAAGACCGCATCTTGTTCTCACGTAGAGTCGTGAGAGCCATGAGAGCGTTTTCGCCGAGCGCTATTCGCATTTTTACTTACTCGCTCACTAAATCTCTGTACGCAGCGCTTCGATGGGCTCCAACATCGCCGCCTTTCGCGCTGGATAGACACCAAAGAAAATCCCCACCGCTGCGGAGATAAGTTCCGCGATGATGACCGCGGAAATCGGCACGTTCATCGGAATGGAAGTCGTAGCTCTTGCCAGCAGGCATATTCCGTAGGCGATCAGCACTCCGATAGCTCCGCCCATCGCCGACATCACGCACGCCTCCACCAAAAACTGCAGTAGGATGTCCCGTCGGCTCGCGCCAAGCGCCTTGCGAATCCCGATCTCTCGCGTGCGCTCCGTGACCGTAGCCAGCATCACGTTCATGATCACCACTCCTCCGATCACCAAAAACACCGAGACAACGCCGACCATGGCCATCGCAATCACACCCGTGAGCTGATTCCAGAGCTTCATAAGCGTCGCGGAGTCGAGAATCCCAAATGAGTCAGTGTCATTCGGCTTCAGGTGACGCCGCGCGCGCATCAGCACTCGCGCTTCGTCCTGCGTGCGTTCCATCCACTCTGCTCCGCGCGCTTGGACGTTGATCCAGATTCCCTCATAAGCTCCGTAGATTTTGATGTACGTCTCTGCCGGAATATAGGCGAAGTTATCCTGCGATTGGCCGAGGACGGTGCCGATCGGTTTGGCAACGCCCACAACGATGAAGGGCCGGCTATCAAGCATCACTTCGTGTCCCACCGGGTCCAGGCTCGGAAAGAGCTTGTCGGCCAATTCGGAACCGATCATCGCCACCATCGCCCGGGTGTTTTCATCCGCTTCGGTGATGTACCGGCCGTCAGTCATTTCTTGTGCATCGATGTCGCCCATGCTGGCCGTCACGCCGCGGATGCTGGTGTCCTGAATGGTGAGCGAACCGACGCGAGCCTTTCCCGAAGTCCATACTTCAGCGCCCAGCCGCTGCGGCAGCTTAAGATTGTCGCGCAGCGCTTCATAGTCATCCCAGGTGACGAGTTTGTTCCGGCGCATGGCTTTGACCAGCTCTTCCATCTCCGTGATGATCGGAAAACGCATCACCGTAAACGCATTCGAGCCCAGATTGGCGACTTTGTTGGCGATGTATTGATTTACACCGGAAATGAGCGCGATGACCACGATCAATGTGGCGACGGAAAGGATGATCCCCAGCAACATGAGAAAGGAGCGCATCTTGTGGGCGCGCAGTGTCTCAAGCGCGACGCCGACCGGTTCTCGCAGTGGCACCCGTCGCTTCATCCACACTGCTCCTTGCTCTTCAATACGCCCCGGACATCCAGAAAGTTTCGAAGCCTGTCATGAAGACTAAAAGCTCCGGCAATTCGCTCGCCGACTTTAATTGCTGGGATGAGCTGCGGTGTTACCCGCGTTCCGATGATAGTTCGGATAAGGCGGCTTCTTATGTTTCGGTATGGGATGCTTCTCCAAATCTGCCAGCAGAACTTCGACAGCTTTCTCAAGTTGTGGATCGCGCCCTTCGCGGACCGCTTTGGGATCCTGTTCCACCTCGACGTCGGGCGCAACTCCGTGGTTTTCCACTTCCCAATCGTTGTTCGGCGTCCAAAACCCGCGACTTGGCGCGGTGACCGTTCCTCCGTCCATCAGTGATTCACCGGGGCCAAAGAATCCCACCAGCCCGCCCCAAGTCCGTTTTCCTACCAACACGCCGACTTTGGCTTGCCGGAAGTGCCACGGCATCGCGTCGCCGCCCGAACCCGCGTATTCATTGATGATCATGGCTTTCGGTCCCTGAATGAGGCTCACCGGAGTGGTCATGTCCTCGCCGTCTCGCGTCGTGCGGTAATTCATCAGGGCGCGTCGCAGATAATCGAGGATGTAGTCCGTGTTCGTCCCGCCTCCATTGAAGCGCTCATCGACGACCGCTCCATCCTTGCCCGCCTGCGAAAAGAAATATCGGTTGAAGTAGGTGTAGCCACCATTCGCCGTGTCGGGCAAGTAGATGTAAGCCAGCTTTCCCTTGCTAAGCTCGTCCACTTTGCGCCGGTTGCCTTCGATCCAAGCCAGGTTCCGCAGCCCTTGCTCGCTCTCGACGGGAACCACGCTCACTTCGCGTGAGCCGCTCCCGTCCGGACTCGGCCCGACTCGCAGCATCACGGACTTCCCTGCCGTCTCCTCGAAAAAGCTGTAGACGTCGTCCCTGCCGCGCACTTCACGGCCGTTTACGGCAAGCAGATACTCGCCTTCCACCACATTCACGCCGGGCTGCGTCAGCGGCGCATGCAGTTGCGGATTCCAATTTTCGCCGTCGTAGACGCGTGAAAATCGATAACGCCCGTTTTCGATTTTGTAGTCGGCGCCGAGGAGCCCCACGGGAATGCGCTTCATCTCCGGGCCATCGCCGCCCCGCACGAACAGATGCCCTACCGTGAGTTCACCCATGGTCTCTTTAAAGATGTAGTTCAGGTCGTCGCGTGACCCCACTCCCGGCAAGTACGCCGCGAATTTTTTCTCGGTGGCCGCCAAATCCAGGCCGTGGAATCCAGCGTCATAGAAGAAATCGCGCTCCAGCCGGAATGCTTCGTGATACATCTCCTTCCACTCGACCATCGGCTCGATGCGCACGTCCATCGCGGCAAGATTCAGCGTCTTCGCTCCAGAGGGCGCGCCTCCTCCTCCAGATGCCCCACCTGGCCCAGATGCTCCCGGCGTAGGCACAGGCGGAAGCGGTGCAATGGTCCACACCTGTGTCGGCGCTGTTCCTCCGGGCTGTGGTGCGCTCGCGTGACGGTAAAGCAGCTTTTCTCCGTCGGCGGAAACATGGAATGCCAGAATATTCTCGATCAATTTGTCAGTCTTGCGAGTCTTCAATTCAAAACGATGCGCCGTCAGCGTGGCCGGGCCGCTTAACGGCTCGACCAGGGGCCCTTCCACGAGAAACAAAACTCCTTCTTTTCCGGCCTTCAATTCCGTGTAGTTCCTCGCCGGAATCGGCATCGCCAGAATCCGCTGCCCAATTTTTTCGAAATCCACTTTCACAGCCGCGGGAGGCTTTTCCTTCTCTTTTTCCTGGCCACCTGGTTTTGCCGCATCCGTTTTTACCGCGTCGGTCTTGGCCTCGCCTTCCTCATCGCTCAGCGGTACGAGCGGAGATGGCAAGTCCTTGCGCAGCACAACGATATACACGTTGCTCGTCACCGGCCGGTCGTAGCTCAACATCGACGTGTCCTTCGTCGGCCCCGCATCCGTGCTGGACAGAAAATATAGATATTTACCTCCCTTGTCGAAAACCGGTGAAGTTGAATCGCTCATCGCATCCGTCACGCGCTCGCTCTTCCCCGTTTCCAGCGAATACACAAACACCGACCGCATGTGGCTCACCTCTTGCTGCGTGTACGCAAGCCACTTGCTGTCCGGAGACCATGCCGCCTGAAAAATCTGTTCCGGCCCGGTAAACCGGTCGTGAAACACTTTCACAGGTGTTTTCTTTTCGAGGTCCACATACCAAAGGTTCAATCGTTTGTCCGTATACGCAATCCTCTTACTGTCCGGAGACCACGTCGGAAAATAAAAAAACGACCCCGGCGTGCCCAAATCGATCTTTTGCGCCTCTCCCTGCCCATTCTGATTCTTGACGTACAGCGCCACTTCGCCAGACTCATCGGAAAAATACGCTATGCTCTTTCCGTCCGGGGACCACGCCGGAAATCGCTCATCTGCGCCCGGCGTATTCGTCAAGTTGCGGATGTCGCCTTTCTCCGCGGGCACTGTGAGAATTTCTCCGCGCGCCTCGAACACCGCTCGCAGACCCGTCGGAGAAATATCTGCATTGCGAATCCTGTTGGCCACATTTTCGTAGCGGGGCCGCAGCCGCGGCAGGTCGCCCGCAATGCGAATGTCAACTTTATGTGCCGCGCCAGTCTTGAGGTCATATAGCCAGATTGCCCCAAACTGCTCGATCGCAATCGCATCCGGCCCTGCGCTTGCGTATTTGAAATCGAGCCCATCGTTCTTCAGCGCAACCGCCACGCCCTTCGTCCGCGTGTCATAACTGAAAAGCGACGTCGGTCCGTTTCGATCCGAAAGAAAAAACACCCTCTGATCCACCCACATGGGATTGAAGTCATTCGAATTCTCCCGCGGGATCGGCGTCACGCTCGAATCGGCAAGCCGGGCAATCCACACTGGCGAGGTTCGTCCACCGCGATACCGTTTCCAAATCTCAAACGCGTGATCCAACGGCACGTACGCCAGTTCCCTGCCATCGGGCGAGTACGATCCCTCAGCCGCGATGGGCAGCGGCAGTTCCGTGGGAAATCCTCCCTCGCGCGAAATCGTAAAGAGCTGGCTGAAACGCGAATAACTGTCCCGATTCGAAGCGAACAGAACGGATTTGCCATCGCGCGTCCAGCCTATAACTTCGTCAGCCGCTGGATGATACGTGAGCCTGCGCGGCGAGCCTCCGCCGGCCGGAATCACATACACGTCCGCATTGCCGTCGTAGTCCCCGGTAAACGCGATCTCGCTGCCATCCGGCGAAAACACGGGCAACGTTGCCGTTCCCGCCCCCGCCGTGAGCCGCTGCGCCACGCCGCCCGCCCGCGGCACACTCCACAAATCTCCCGCGTAAACGAACACAATCTGCGTCGCGCTGATTGTCGGCTGATGCAGCAGCAGCGGCGGATTCTCATCCGCAAAACAAACGCTCGCCACCAACAGCGCAAACAGACTCGCGGCCATTCGCAACATGGTCTATTTCCTCCGCCACCTAGCCAAACGATTCATTCGCGCACAATCTTACAGCCACACTGCGCAGGATCAAACCAGTCTCATCGAACCCGCAATTTTCATTCTCATAGCCACGCGCCCGTTCGTTTTTCTGGCCAGAACGCATTCGCACAGGGTACAATGCGGCAGACATGTAACCGTCCCTGGTAATTGGGTAATCTGGAGCAGCACTGGCGTAAAGGTAGCTCCAAGGACAACTCGATGTTCGACCTTCCAACCCCGCAGTCCGTTTAATCCGCTCACGCGGACATAGTTCTTTCCCGCTTCTACCACAAAAACTCCGAACCAGCGCGACTGCGCTCTTTCTTTAAGTAAGCGCCCTCGTAGCTCGTGGAGGTTTATATGGCATCAGAACAAATCGCGGCCACTCCCGCCTTGCCAAGTTTTTGGAGCTCTATCCGCGAGGCGCTGCGCGGCTCGCACCAGGACTTCACCACAGGCAGCCTCAATCGCGCCATTCTTCTCTTGGCTATTCCCATGGTCCTCGAAATGGTGCTGGAGTCTTTGTTCGCTGTGGTCGACGTCTTCTGGGTCGGGCGTCTCGGCGCTGACGCCGTCGCTACCGTCGGCCTCACGGAATCGCTGCTGAGTCTGGTGTTTGCCGTCGGCCTCGGACTAAGTCTGTCCACCACCGCCATGGTGGCCCGGCGCATCGGCGAAAAAGATCCCGCCGGCGCAGCCGTAGCCGGCGTGCAAGCCATTGCCATCGGCCTGGCCGTTTCAGTGATTGTCGGCCTGCCCTGTTTGTTCTTCGCACCTAACCTATTGCGCGCGATGGGCGCATCGCCGCAAATCATCGCAGTCGGCTCCGGCTACGCACGCATCGCTCTCGGCGGCAGCGGCGCAATTATGCTGCTCTTTCTCAACAACGCCATCTTCCGCGGGGCTGGCGACGCCGCTATCGCCATGCGCCTGCTCTGGGTCTCCAACATAATTAATCTCGTTCTGGATCCCTGCCTGATCTTCGGCATGGGCCCTTTTCCCAAACTCGGCGTCACCGGCGCTGCGCTTGCCACATTTACGGGACGCAGCATCGGCGTCCTCTATCAGTTCTATCGTCTGTTCCGAGGTTCAGAGCGCATACGCATCCTCCGTCAACAGATTCGTTTGAATTTTCCCGTTCTACTGCGGCTCCTCCGCGTTTCGCTCACCGGCATCCTGCAATTCGCCATTGCTCACACGAGCTGGATCGGCCTGGTGCGCATCGTCAGTATCTTTGGCGCTGCCGCTCTTGCGGGCTACACGATCGCCATTCGCATCATCGTATTCATCATCTTGCCTTCCTGGGGCCTGAGCAACGCAGCCGCCACTCTCGTCGGCCAAAACCTCGGCGCAAAGCAGCCCGATCGCGCCGAAAAATCCGTCTGGCGCACGGGCTTCTACAACATGCTCTTCCTCGGCATCATCGGCGTGTTTTTCATCCTGTTCGCCGAGCCCGTCGTGCGTCTTTTCACCCACGACCCCGAGGTCATCCCTCTCGCAGCTTCCTGCCTTCGCATTCTGAGCTACGGCAACATCGCTTACGCCTACGGCATGGTCATGCTGCAATCTTTCAACGGCGCGGGCGACACTGTCACGCCGACCATCGTCAATTTTTTCGGGTTCTGGCTTCTCGAGATTCCGCTGGCCTATTTCCTCGCGATTCCGGGCCAAATGCACTCCAACGGCGTGTTCATCTCCATCGTGGTCGCCGAGGCTTTCATCGCCGGCGTTAGCATCATTCTCTTTAAACGCGGCCGCTGGAAGCGCCAGCAGATTTAGTCCGCTTCGGCTCTCCGCAGCATCGCGATAACCGGAGCGGTATTTCTTCCACCAACTCAAAATTGTGGTAAGAAGGGTCCCGCCACGTCCGCGCGAATAGCGCCGCGAGCGGTTGTAATCGCTCAAGATGGCGTCGACTGATCAAGGAGGCCGCAACTTGCCCGACGAAAATCTCACTCATCCTCCCGCCAGAATCTGGTCCCAAATCCTCACCGATGTTCATTTCTGGGTCCCGGCCATCGTCTTGCTCGCCGGCCTGGTCGTACTCCATTGGATCCGCTGAGTCCTCTCATGAACTCCGCCGCCCCAAACACGATTCCGCCATCCGTTGAGTCTTCGCGTCTCCGCAAGCTCCAACTCGTCGGCATCCTCTGTGGCTTCGGCGCTGGCGCCTGGCTCGGCGCCGCCGAAGCTCCCACCAAGCTGGTCAAGATCGGGGTCTCTCCTCTTATTGTTTCGCTTTTGATGGTTGTTGGCGTATTCCTCGCGCGCTGGAGCCTCCCCGCGCTCATCCGCGGCACCGGTCAAATGAGCGCCGACATTCGTCAGGCGCCGCACCTGATCGTGTGGGGCATCCTCGCAGGCTGCCTCTGGGCCGTCGCCAACACGCTGACCATCTTCGCCATTCGCGATATCGGCCTCAGCATCGCCTTCCCTCTCTGGAACATCAACAGCCTCCTCGGCATCTTCTGGGGATATCTCCTATTCAACGAGTTGCGCGACGCCGGCAAAATCCGCTGGCTTACTGTCCTTGGCGGCGCATTCCTTATGTTCGCCGGCGCAACACTCCTCGCCGTGGCCTCATCCACGCAAAGCCTCGCCGAGCACCCAGCACGCGGAATCCTCGCCGCTCTTGCTGCTGGCGTTCTCTGGGGCACCATGTATGTCCCTTACCGCAAAGCCTATCTAACCGGCATGAATCCTCTCTCGTTCATCGCTTTTTTCACCATCGGCGAACTCGGCATGATGCTGACGCTCGCTCTCGGCTATGGTGGCGGCCCCGACTTTCTCATCCATCAACTCGAGCTCGCCAAGCCCGTCCTTTTCTGGCTCATGCTCGGCGGCTTCGTTTGGGTTATCGGAGATCTCTTCCAGCAGTACGCCGCGAAATACATCGGCATCAGCCGCGGCATTCCCCTCTCTAACACCAATCAGCTGTGGGGCTTGCTCTGGGGCATTCTGGTTTTCGGAGAATTGCACGGTCGCAGCGCGTCGCTCTACGTGCAAGTGATTGGCGGCTCTCTCTTGATGGCCGCAGGGGCGGGAGCCATCGCTCTTTCCAGCGTCACCGGCAATGAGCACACCCGTTGGAAGCAAGCCGCCGAACGCGAAGGCCAGCGCTACGGAGTCGACGCCGGCTACGTCCAGGCCGGTCTCTCCGGCAATGACGCGAGCGCTCGGTCCGGCCGCTTGGCAGTGCCGCCAGGCAGAACCTGGCTGGATTGGCTCTTGGTCCTCGCCGCCACCGCAATTTTCTTCACTCTTGCCATTCTCGCGAGAGCCCCGAACATGTCGCTGAACTGGCCCGCGCTTGTCGCGCTCGCCATCGCCATGTTCATTTTTCTGTTCGCCTGCGGGCTTGCTCTCTGGAAAACCACGCGCTTCAACTGACGCGCCGCCCGCGGCTCAGCCCAGCGCATTTACATCGCATGCGTCTTTTGCGTGCGATGAATCCTAGCTCTGCGCTGTAAGAATCTTTTTAGTACATCCCCTTCCAGTGTAAACTTGTGATGGCGCGGCTTTGCGGTGCGCAAACTTCAGCGTTCACAATTCTTTCCGGGGCACACCCAAATGGCCGGCACCATCCCGCTCTCCTCGACACTCCAAGCCCCCACCGCCGATCGGGTCACCGCCAAAACTCTCTCCATCCCCTGGTACATCTGGTGCAACGTCATCGCCGTCTCCTCCAGCGTCGTCGGTGGCGTCTGGGACATTTCCTGGCACGAGAGCGTCGGCCGCGACACTTTCTGGACTCCCGCGCACATGCTCATCTACCTGTGCGGAATCATTTCCGGCCTCACCTGCGGCTACGTAATCCTGTCCACGACCTTCCGGAAAGACTCTCTGCTCCGCGATCACTCCGTCTCCATGTGGGGATTCCGCGGCCCCCTCGGCGCCTTTGTCTGCTCCTGGGGCGCCGTCGCCATGATTGCCTCCGGCCCTTTCGACAATTGGTGGCATAACGCCTACGGCCTCGACGTCAAAATCCTCAGCCCGCCGCACATTTTGCTCGCCCTGGGAATGACCGGTATCCGCTTTGGCACGCTTGTCCTGGTCCTCGCTGAAGTAAACCGCTCCACCGGCGAGTATCGCGCCCGCCTCGAGCGCGTCCTCTTTTTCTCCTTCGTCTTCCTGCTCGCCATGACCGTCGGCATCATGCAAGAGGACACCTTCCGCATCCTCATGCACGGCGCGAAATTCTACCTCGTCATTATGTTTGCGGCCCCCATCTGGTTCGCCGCCGTCTCTCGCGCCTCGGAAAATCGCTGGGCCGCCACCATCGTCACGGGCTTCTACACGCTCATGCACCTCGCCTTCATGTGGATTTTGCAGTTCGTCCCCGCCGAACCCAAACTCGGCCCCGTCTATCAAAAAATTACGCACCTCGTCCCGCCGGATTTTCCACTTCTCCTGATCGTTCCCGCCATCGTCTTCGATATTGTGCGCCGTCACTCTGGCGGCTGGAGCCGCTGGAGGCAATCCGCGATTCTTGGCGCCGCTTGTCTCGCAAGCTTTCTTGCGGTTCAGTGGCCCTTTGCGAACTTCCTGGTGTCCTCCGCCTCGCGCAACTGGTTTTTCGCCACGAACAATCTTCCCTACTTCGTCCCGCCCGTGTCGCATTGGGCTCGCAATGCCTGGTATCCCACGGAAAACAGCCCAGTTCAATTCGCGTTGCGCATGATGCTAGCCCTCGCCGCCGGCATCCTCATGATCCGCATCGGCCTCTCCTGGGGCGACTGGATGCGCCGCCTCCGGCGATAGTGCCTCTCTCCAATTCTTGTGGATTACTTCACGACGGGCGAAGGTGACGGATGGCCCGGAGGCTTTGTGGGGAGATGACTCGGCGTGCAGGGTGCCCCGGGTTTGGTTCTCAAACCCGGGTCTTCGGTTCTCATTCTACTTCTAATTTCTCAATGTTGATTCCAGCCAAAACTTCCATCAAGGGCTGATTCAATTGCACCAAGCCTCAGAACCCGCTCGGTGCTTTAGCCGGCGCTTCCGCGGCCGCGCCCTTCTTATACACGATCTTCTTCTTCCCGCCTTCGCAAGTGCCGACTACTTTTCCATCCGCCGCGTCCGCATCCTTAGCCACGATGTCCAGCGAATATCCCTTGACGCCCTTTGCGTCCAGCTTCGCCGCGATTTCCGTCTTTAGTTCTTCGCAAGGCTTTGCGGCTTGCGCGTAACCGCAAGCCGGCACAAATAGCAAACCAGCAATAACTAGGCACTTTTTCATTTAGGGATCTCCTTTATCGGAAATTGAGGGCCGGCATCCAGCATACCAAATCGAATTTCGCCCAGCCGCTCCCCTCACGTTCGCCGTTCCGATTTAGGCAACCTCCATCCTCGCCCGTCGTAGCGCCACAGCCCCGTCGCGGCGCAAAGCCCACCAAAAGAAACGTCAACCTCAAGCCCGAGGTTCCAACGACAAACCCGGGGCACCCTCCGCCTCTCTATACTTTCCCGAGACACGCCGCAGTGATATTCTCACTTCGATCCTCATGCCCACAAATACCAATTTTCCGAGCCGGGCCACCCGCCATGGGCCAACGATCACTGCTCACCACACCGCCGCAACTGACTCTTGGTGATACAACGGTGCCGGCCCATTCCGGCTCGACACATGGATCAATTTCAAGTACGGCGTCACCGTGGGATCGTACCGCACGGTAATCAAGCCGCCTTTTCCCATCGGCCCGTCCCAACCCTTACTTCCATCCATTCCTCTCGTCCCGCTAAAACCGGGCGGAATTCCGGACCCTCCGGTGCCGCCTTGTCCTCCCTGGCCGCCTCTTCCGCCCGAACCTCCCGGCCCGCCGTCTGCCTTCACCGTCAGCGTCCCGCCCTGCGTATCCACCAAATAAAACCGCTCAGTCCCTGCTGCCTTCACCTTTGCTTGCAACATCGGCCGCCCTAGATCCCGCAGCCCTATCAGCACCTCCACCATCGGCGCATCCCCGCCCGGCAATCCATTGTGCCCATCGTCGCCGTTCGACCCGTTTGCGCCGTTTCCCCCCGCCGACGGATTATTCGCATCAATCGATCCGTTGGTTCCGCTCGTTCCGTTTGCTCCGTCCAGCCCGCTCAATCCGTTCGCACCAGGTGCTCCCGACAAATCCGCCACAAAATCAAAGTCGTGCCGCACCTGGATATCCAGTTCCGCGCGCAAATCCGAATGACTCGGCACGGTCACCGCCACGTGCCCCGTTTTTCCATCGCTCTCCCGCGCATCCTGCGGAAGCGAAACATTTCCCTTCTCATCCACGCTCACCAACGTCCCAACCACCTGTAACTCCCTCCACATCACCTTCCCGCCGCCTTTGCCTTCTGTCTGCAGCACCGAGCCATTCGGTTCCGTCAGCGTCACCACTAGTGGTATCCGCTGCCCTGGCGCGATACCCGGCCCCTTCAGCAATTTTGCCTCAATCTTCGCAACCTGCACCTTGTCCAGTTCGACCCGCGTCCCTAAATCCACTCTCATCGCCGAGCAGCTGTCCAGCATGCACGCCATGCCCGCGTACACAACCGGGCCCAGCCAGAGCCTCTTCCCCCGCGCACCCTTTCGTTGATTGGTCATGCTAAATAGACGTCTGGCCCATCTTCGCAGTTTCCACTGGCGGGCGGCCCGGATGACACGGTTCCGAGTCTCTCAATTTTCCTTCGGCCGAACGAGATAGATTTTGCCCATTCGTAAACCAAGACAACACGGAGGGTGCCCCAGGTTCGCTGTTGGAACCTGGGTCTTCAGATTGCTACGCTTCTCACGCTTCCTAGATCCCATCGGGCCAATTTAATTCGCCAATCCCTTCCAATTACAATCATATCGTTGCGTTTCCCACCCGGCATCTTCAAGCAGACAAACCACTTACAAGATTACACTTGACAACTAGTACGAGTATGTTATACTGTGGGTTGCTTTTAGCGGCGGAGGACAGACAAAGGAAGTACGCCCTTGCCTCCGCAACCCACCCGCCCCGATGGATCCCCCTCCGCCCGTCAGCCTCTTTCCTGCTCTTGTAGTGGCGGACCTTCGGGTCCGTGCTTCGCTCATACTTATCTCTGCCGATGCTCCTTCTCCACTATCCCCTTTAGAATCCGCACTTCCGAAAAACACGCTCGTAAACCCTGTAGAATCCGCACTTCCAAAACACAGGACTTAAAGTCCTTTAGAATCCGCACTTACAAAAAAACCGGGGGGGAGGGGCCCCTCCCTGCCGTTACTTCCTCCACTTCGCGCCCGTACTCCCTTGCAAGGGGGGCAGCAAGCCATTCAGCCAAGCTTTCGCGGAGGGGCGGACACAATGGACCCGGCGCGAAATCACTGGTACATTGCTTGTCACACGGAGGGTCTCTCCTCGAGCAAATCCGCCTCCCCAGTCGTCCGGGCGGGCTCACGCTGAGGTCCCACACGTTTTCCGTCTCTCTCACCAATCACAAAACGAAAGCGAGCCAACCATGTTTAAGAGACTCATAGCAGGAGCAGCGATTGCGATACTGGCATGTGCGGCGGCCACATCCCTTCGCGCACAAGAAGTCACCCAAGCGGAAAAAGAGCGTGCGATCCAATATCTTGAGAAAACCAAGCAAGGTGTCCTCGATGCCACCAAGGGGCTCTCCGATGCCCAGTGGAACTTCAAAGCCGGACCGGATCGCTGGTCCATCGCGCAATGCGTCGAGCATATCGCCGCTGCCGAAGATTACATTCGTGGCTCCGTTGCGGAGAAAGTGATGCTGGCGCCCGCCGTTCCCGACCGTGATCTGAAAAAGACGGACGATGCGGTCGTCGCCATGGTTCCGGACCGCTCGCACAAGGCCCAGGCGCCCGAGCCGTTGGTTCCCACGAATCGCTTTGGCTCTCCCGATGGTTCACTAAAACATTTCATTGAGAGCCGTGCGAAAACCGAAGAATTCCTGAAAACGACTCCAGGCTTGCGCGATCACGCCGTGGACAGTCCGCTGGGGGCAAAACTGGACGGCTATGAGTTTGTTCTCTTCATCGCCGCCCACAGCGAACGCCACACAAAACAGATTCTGGAAGTGAAAGCTGACCCCAACTACCCGAAGAACTAGCAGTGTAAGAGAAACTCAACGGAGATGACGCAGAGGGCGCAGCACCCGGATAGAAACGGTTGCTGACCCTCTGCACTCTTCCGGCGGAGAGAACAAAAATGAACAAGAATTTTTTGAAGAGCTTTTGTGCGGTTGCAGGTGCGTTGGCTGTTTTCGCGGCGGCGAGTTACAGCCAGGAGAAAAAGGAAACCGATTCGGCGCACAAGATTGTCCGCTACGGCGATCTGAAGTGGACCGGCATCATCAAGGGCTGCGAAATCGCCACGGTTGCTGGCGACCCCAGCGCGGAAGGATCTCAGTTCGTCATTCGGCTCAAGTGTGCGGACGGAGCGAAGGTGCCCGCTCACTGGCATCCCACGGATGAAAATGTGACCGTGCTGAAGGGGACTTTCCTCGTCGGCATGGGCGAAACCTTCGACGAAAGCAAAATGCAAACGATGAACGTCGGAAATTTCGTGACGATGCCCAAAGAGATGCGGCATTTCGCGCAATGCAAAGGCGAAACAATCGTGCAAGTTCATGGCGCGGGCCCATTCAAAGTAAATTGGGTGAATCCATCCGATGTGTTGCCGCCGGATGCTCCGGCCTCGGCTGCTCCAAAACCGTAGACTTGCTTCGATGCTTCAACCGCGCCGGGAATTTCGTTTGGAAAATCCGGCGCGCGCCGCGAAGAGAATTCCGGCTTGGCGCGGCTTTTTCTTCTGTGTGCTAAACTCAAACCAGCAGCAGCGCCATAACCGCCGCTGCCGGAGCGTGGAACTTCGGGCTCTGTGCAACGAGGTCCCGCGAACCCCGCCAGGCCCGGAAGGGAGCAACGGTATCGGGATTGCCTCGGGTGCCGCAGATCACCCGAAGTTCCTCGCACTGGGAAGACGCAGGCGGCGCACAGTCGGCGGTGAAGAGCGAAGGTCGGAAGAAGTGAGCTCATGCTTCTGGCTGGAGTGATTGGACTGACATTTATCTTGGCTTGCGCTGCGCTCGTGGTTTTTGTTTTTTGGTTTAAGAAACAGGACGGGAGTTCCAAGCAGCCTGACGCGAAATGAGCTACCAGGTCATAGCCCGCAAGTGGCGCCCGCAAACATTCAGCGATCTCGTCGGACAATCTCACGTCACATCAACGCTGGCCAACGCGATCAAAAACGACCGCGTGGCGCACGCGTATATTTTTTCCGGCGCGCGCGGCGTGGGAAAAACGACGGCGGCGCGAATTCTCGCAAAGGCCATGAACTGCGCGAAGGGGCCGACCGCCGAGCCTTGCGGCGAATGCGATTCCTGCAAAGAGATTGCCGCCGGAACTTCGCTGGATGTGATCGAGATCGACGCTGCGTCAAATCGCGGCATCGACCAGATCCGCGAGCTGCGTGAAATGGTGCGCTATGCGCCGGCAGCCTCGAGAAGCAAGGTTGTGCTGCTCGATGAAGCGCACATGCTCACCAGCGAAGCATCCAATGCACTCTTGAAAACGCTCGAAGAACCGCCGGACCGCGTAATTTTCGTGATGGCCACGACGCAGCCGGAAGATTTGTCCGATACCATTCGTTCGCGTTCACAGCATTTTCATTTTCGAGCGCTGACGTTCGCGGAAATCACGGGGCGTCTCGAAGAAATCGCGAACAAAGAAAACTTGAAAATCGAGCCGGGTGCGCTGGCCGTGATTGCGCGAATGGCGGAAGGAAGCTTGCGCGACGCGCTTTCTCTGCTGGAGCAGGCGAGAGCATATTGCGGCGACGTTATTCCGGACAAAGAAGTGCGCGAACTGTTGGGTGTCGTGCCGGAAGACTCGCTCAATGAACTCATCGCTGCGATCGCGGAAGGATCGGCGGACCGCGCTCTCGGGCTGGTGCACACTTTCCAGAAGGACGGCCGCAACCTTCAGCATTTTTGCCGCGAAGCGATACGGCATATCCGCAACCTGTTGATCGCGCGCGTGTGCGGCGCGGATTCAGATCTGATTGCAGCCACGGCCGATCAAAGGCCTGCGCTCGCCAAAGCAGCAGCGCAATTCACCGAAGAAGACCTCACGCGTTTTTTCCAGATTCTTCTGCAAACGGATGATGACTTACGCAGGAAGCCGGATGCGCGCGTGCATTTGGAGATGGGCCTGTTGCGGTTGATCAATGCAAAACGGCTCGCGCCCATGGAAGAGCTGCTGGCGGAACTGCGCAGCGGCGTGGCGGTGGGCGCGGCGGGTTCAGGCGCGGCGCGAAGCAGCAGTGCTTCCGCAGCCTCGACTACGGCTGCGCCGCAAGCGCCGGCGGCTCGCAGTTTTTCAGCCGCAGCACAAACATCATTCACTCCATCCCAACGAATCGCTGCGGCGAGTTTTGCTGCAGCGGCGGCGGCGCCCGCGCTCGAATCAACGAAACTCGCTGCGCCGCAGGAGCTTCCGGCTGCCGTTGCGGCTACCGTCGACGCTGAACCGGCGATCGAGAATGATCACGAGACGCGAGTGGATGGAATTACCGGGGAGCAGGTCGCGGAAATCAAAGCCGCGATCCAGTCGCAGCAGAAATTTCTCGGAGAAATCGTGCAGCAAGGCAGCCGCTGGGAGCTGGATGGAGCGGAACTGAGAATCTATTTCTCGCCGGAGAAGCGCGCGTTCGCGGAGTTGATGGAAGGCCGCGACTCTATCGAGAAGGTCCGTATCTGTTCGAGCAAAGTGCTGGGCCGTCCGGTGCGTGTGTGTGCTAAAGTAGAAGCAGTTGCAGCGGCTGCGCCGCGCGGAGCGTCCGGCACGGAAGAGTTGCGCGCGCAGTTCGAGCGAGATCCGATGGTGCGGTCGATGCTGCAGCGCTTCGGAGGAAAAATCTCCGAAGTAAAGTGGCGCCAAGAGGAATCCTGATGGACGTCAACGCTATCCAACAGATGCTCGCGCGATTCCGGCAGCAGTGGGAGGACGTGCAGCAGCAGGTTAACTCGGTGACCGTTGAAGCTTCGGCGGGCGGCGGCATGGTCGCGGTAAAGATGAATGGTCAGAAACAAATTGTGAGCCTGCGCATCGAGCCGGAAGTGTTTGCAAGCAAGGATCAGGAAATGCTGCAGGATCTTGTGCGGGCCGCGGTAAACGAAGCCGGGCGCCGCGTCGACGAAGAACTCGCAAGCCAAATGAAGAATCTCACCGCAGGCATGCCCGGAATCGCCGGCCTAAAAATTCCCGGACTTTTTTAACCACCCTGCTGTTCGTCACTTCTGTCGATTTGCTTTCGTTTTCTTTCCTTCACGTTCCAGCTTCCAGCTCCTATTTCACAAATTGGCCGTTGTGGACTTCGTATTCGAGGTGAAACGGTTTTTGCGTCTTGCGGTTTTCCCAATGCTCCTGTGCGATGAGGCGATTGACTTGGTCGAGACGCTCGGAAGGAAGCGGGTGCGAACGAAAATATCCGGTCAGACTTTGGATCGCGAGCTCGGATAGTTCTTCTTCCGGGCTGCGCGCGTGGATGACGTACTCATCGCAGAGTTTCGAGAGCCTCGTAAAAATGCTGACCGCGCCGTACGGTGAGTAGCCCGCCACGACGGCGAGGCGAACGCCTTCACGATCGGCTTCGAATTCCTCGTCTTTGTGGTAGCCGGCTTGCCAGAATTCCAGGGGGATTTGCAGCAACTGGCCGACGATTTCGAGATTCAAATTCTTCAGCTTGGCTTCGATCTGCACGCGCTCGATGCAGTGATAATGATCGATGTGCTCGACTTCATGGCCAAGGATGCTGGCAAGCTCGTCTTCCGTTTCCATCAGATCGAGCATTCCTTCGCCAATGTAGACAGGGCCGCCGGGCAGCGAGAATGCGTTGATCATGTTGTGATCGGGAATCACATGAAAGTCATAGGCAAGGTGACGCTGCGCGTGCGCGGCGACGGCGCCTCCTACCCGGGTCACGTATTTTTCGAGCGCTTCTTCTTCCGGCGTCAGCTTCCTCACCTGCCCGGAATATTGAGAGGTGAGCTCCCTGCCGATGGCGATTTCCTGTTCATCGGATAGCCGGGTGAAATGCATGGGAATGCGAGTGAGGTCGCGCTGGGCGTCGGCGGCCATATCAAGAATTGCGTTCGCGGACGCAGGAGTGGATTTTGGGCGGCGCTGGCTCCAATACAACCCGGCGAGAGAAATTCCGAGGATTGCGAAGAACAAGATTAAGACGACAGGACGCTTCATAGGTATTGCCGGAGCCTGTCGCCGAACATGTAGTAGAGAATGGAGACGGCAACCGCGGCAAGCCCCACCCCGATGAACACAATGACTTTGTGAGCGAGGTCAAAGCGCCAGATGTCCATGGCGAAAACTTTAACGATGCAGATTGAGAGTATGCCGAATCCGGCGAGCAGATAGCTTCTTTCTCTCGCGAATAGCGCGACTAAAGCCACGAGCAGGCCTTCGATGCCCCAGGAAACTGTAATCATGCCTTCGCTTGTTTTGAGCGCGAGCATGGCCATGACCAGAATGACGGGAATGAAGAATTGCAATTGTTCCGGGCGGCCGACCAAATAAGAAATGACTTTGCCGCGACGGCCCGAGCCGGGCAATGCCTTATTGGCTTCACGCAGCGGGAACGCGAAGAGGAGCGTGGCGAGCAAGATGGCGATAGCTACGCTGAGGACGAAGTAGCGGCCAGTCCAATCGCCTTGTCCAAAGTAGCTGGAGCCAAAAAGATTATGAGTCATGCCTCGCGCAAATGTGCCGAGCGTGACCAGAATTCCTTGATGCAGAAACATTTCGCTCTTCAATCCCCAGGCCGCGCCAAGCAGCGCGAAAGCGATGGCGGCATACGAAACCACGACCCACTCCGGATCGAATTGAAAATAGAAGAGCGCAACGAGTGTCGCCGTTCCGAGATAGGCGACGATGGCCCCGGAGCGGAAACGCGATTCGCTCTGGGATGTGTTCCCTTCGCCGGAGAGCTGGGCGTAGACAAAGAAGAAAATCAACACAAGGGGAAGAACGGTGTACATGCGAGGGCCGAAAAACTCGCCCGGTGCTCCCGAGGTGAGGTTTGCAAAAAAGATGCGAGCAAAGGCAGCCAGGAAGGCGACGTACGCCTGATAACGATACTGCGCGATCTTGCGCAAGAAGCCGTATTCGAAAAGCACCAAGCCAAATGCGGCCCAGCCTACCGCTCTGCCGAGCGGATCGAGTTCGTACCAAAGAAGCAGGGAGACGAGAAGCGAGGCAGCCCATGAATAGATGTGATGAAAATCGCGGGACCGCCATTCTTCCGGCATGCGGATGAAAAGCGACATCGCGTAGAAAACGACGGCGACGATGGAGAGCGTGAGAAGACGAACGCTCAGGCCGTGCCACAGCTCGCCATTGTGCAAATTAACTCCGATGCAGCGGAGGATGGTGATGGCAGCGAGAGCGTGAGCCTGCCAACGCAGATCATCGAGCTTGAAGCGGCGGTCGATAGCGGCCAGCACGAAGGCGAACAGAGCCCAGAAGGCGGCGAGCCAGCCTGTGGAGACTTCGTACCACATCAAGAGCCCGAGCAGGAAAGTGGCAGCCGTAGTGTGGAGATAAGCAGCGACAAGGGCGTGCGATGCATTTTCAGTGGTTGCGCGGCGTGAGATGGCGTACAGACCTGCGGCGACGATCGAGACGGTAATCAGGCGGATGCTGAAAGGGCCGTAGTTGCCTGGGACGTGAAAATTGTAGTCCATCGTTTGAAAAATAGCCGCGATGGCGAAGAGATGTTCCTGAACGCTGAGATGAAGAAGATTCCAACGGCGGGCGGCGAACGCGAGAGTGATACCCGCCGCGAGGAAAAGCGAGGCCATCCAGATTTCCGGTGCTTCGGTCCAGATGAGAAGGCCGAACATGGCCGCGCCTGCAAAGGACAAGAGAGCGCGGAAGGTCCGCTGTACCTGATCCTCTTGCAAGGCAGCAAGTTTGGCGGTGGCATAAAAGATCGCGCCGAGAACCGGCAGAGTGATCAGTCGCGTGGAGATATGAACGTGCGAGGGACCGTCGATATGAAGGTTAAAAACAAGGACGCGATACAGGGTAAGCACGCCGAGCAGCGCGTATTGAATCTGCAGATGTTTTGACTCGAGGCGGCGGTTGGCAGCCGCGAGCGCGAGCATGATCGCGGCAAATGCGATGGCGGTCCAATCATTCCCCAAGAACGCCCAGGCAGCAGTGGCGGCTGCGAAGGTGCCGAGATAAGAATGGATGGTAAGCATGCCGCGGTCGAGAGCGGTACTGAAGGAGTCTTTCCAGCGCGAACTTATGTGGAGCGCGTTCAGATAAAAGACGACAGCGCAAAGCGCGAAGAGAACACCGCTCTCCAGGGCAAGAACTTCGGACTTGGCGCGCAGCTCGACGAGTGGACGCAAGTTGAAGCCGATGAGGTCGACGCCGACCAGAAGCCCGGTGAAAAGACCGAGGCGAAGGAACACGATCTCTTTGAAAATGATTCCTGCGGCGAGAAAAACTTCCGCGCCGACAAGCCATAGAATCGCGACGTTGTTCCCGGAATAATGCGACGGAACTGCAGCGAGCACCAGAGCCGCTCCCATGATGCTCAGGAGGACGAACGCGCGACGGCGCCGACGCGTGATAGGAAGAAGTGCAAACGACAATTCGAGCGCGCCAATTGCGAGTAAAGCAAGGTAGGCAAGTTCCGGATTTACGGATTGAAACATCAACGCGCCAAGCAGGAGAACTGTGTTGAGAACCGCGGAGACGGTCGAGACGTGCTCTTCGAAATCGGTTTTGATGCTGCGGGCGACATAAGAGATGCGGAAGGTCAGCCAGTAGAAAAAGAGAAGAGCCAGGCTGGAACGATATTCGGGGAAGGCGTGGCCATGCGCACCTTGGATGCCGAGGATGCGGTAGAGCCAGTAGAGATGATTGAGATAGGTCGAGAGAATGCCGAAAACTTCGAGCTCGAACCAGCCCATCTTAAGAATAATCGCGACGAGGCCGATGGCAAGCATCGCTCCCGCGGTGAGACTGTAGACGGTGTCCTCACTCAGGGCGACGGTTGTGTAGCCAAGCAGAAAAGCGATGCCGGTGACGAATTGGGATTTGTAACGAAGCGTATGCGCGGCCATGCCAACAGCGACGGCGAGCATGAGGACGGAGTCCATAACGCCGGAATCGAGCACGCGCATCGCGGGAACGTAGTGGATGCCGAACGTACTGAAGAAAAGCAGCGCCCAGCCGCCGCCAATGGCGACGCGGCCAAGCGTCTGGTAGCGATCACGCTTTTCGAGGAAGATGCCGCCGCCGAGAAACGCGAGCGACACGGCATACAAGATAAGGGATTTTCCGGCTGGGCCGAGATTTTGAAGCGCGAGCTTGCCGAGCAAAGCCAGGCCGATCACGGTCATGATCACGCCAAGGATGGCGAACCAACTGGCGCCGAGGGTTTCTTGGATGGAGGAGATGGATATCTTCTTCTGCTGAAAGGATGGCGGCGGCGCGGAAACGCGCAGAGGCGAAATTGGAGGCGACGTCGAAACGCGAGCGGCGGCGGCGGGAGGAATTGCAGGCGTATGGGGAGCCACAGGCGGCGGAACAACTTTTGCCGGCGCGGGTGGTGGAGTTGGCCTTGCTGCGGGAGGCGGCGCGGGCGCGGCAGGCGCGAGTGGGGTGGGCTCGACAGGCGCTGCGGGAGCTGTAGGCTTTTGTAGCGGAACGGCAGGGGAAACCGGCGGCGTTGTTTGCGGCTTTGTGGGTGGCTGCACATCCGCGCGAGGTGGGACGACTGGAGCCGGAATTTGCAGAGTGGGAAACGATCTTGGGACGGGAACAGGAGACGGCTGGCGTGCTTCGGGTGAAGCAGTTTTATCGACGGCTGGCGCCGCGGGCTGAGGCGTGGCTGCAAGCTTGCTTTGCAGTTCACCTATGGCACGCTGTAGTTTTGTGTGCTGCTTGGTATTCTCCTCGGCGAGTTCGTTCAGTTGCCTGCGGAGTTTTGCCTCTCGAACAAAGAGGGCAAGCGTCAAAAAGGGAGTGGCGAGCAGCAGCAAGCCAAACAGAACGCACAAGAGGATCAAGGGGGCCATGGGTGTTCCTTGGACGTACCGCTCGATTACTTCTGATGGTAGAACGGGCGGGGGCTGGAATCTTGCAGTTTGTTCCCGTGGACACATAGGTAGTAACCGTCGGCCTACTAAGTCATTTGTTTTTAAATAGTTGAGGACCTGGACCACACGGCGGTTTGATCGAGTGGGGTTCGGACCGAGTAACAATAGAAGCAGTTCGCCAAATCTGACCTTGCTGGGAGAAGTCTCCCCTTGGTTTGCGCGGAGACGCGCGGCTGTGCTACACATCATGCATGCCTGATTTTGCCGCTCCTGTAGAACGACTCATCGATGAGTTGAAGCACCTCCCTGGTATTGGCCAGAAAACCGCTCAGCGGCTGGCCTTTTTTATTTTGCGATGTCCGCCGGAAGATGCGCTGGGTCTGGCAGACGCGATTCGGGACGCCAAAGAAAAAATCCGCGAGTGCTCGGTTTGCAGCAATATTACGGAAAATGACCCCTGCCACTTTTGCACGGGCGCGAACCGCGACAAAAAGCTGATTTGCGTGGTGGAAGAAGCCCATAACATCATGGCCATCGAAAAAACGCGCACTTACAGCGGGATGTATCACGTGCTTGGAGGATCGCTTTCGCCGCTGTCGGGGCGCGGGCCGGAGCAACTGAGGATTAAGCCTCTCATTGAGCGGCTGAAGGGCGGGACGGTCGAGGAGATTATTATTGCGACGAATCCGACGGCGGAAGGCGAAGCCACGGCCGTCTATCTATCTAAGCTGCTAAAACCGCTTGGCGTGCGCGTCACACGGATTGGGGTTGGAATTCCCGTTGGCGCAGATTTGGAATATGCCGACGAAGTTACGATGCTTAAGGCTCTGGAGGGCCGCCGCGACTTGTAGGGGCGGTACCAGAGCAAAAATTGAAGGTGAGTTCGATTTAGCGGTTTCCCCGCAGCACTAACCTGATCCTGCTTTCTTTAACAGATTTTGCCGCGACTGACGGCGTTCTAGTACGTATAGACGGCTCTAGCCAACGGACCATTTTGGGTATAGAGTCTGAATTTCCGCGGAGTTGTCCCCATCGCAAGGAGGTGCGCTATGCCTGGCTTGGCGCACTACATGGAACAGTACGATCACGAGCATGCTTCCGGATGGAACAAGCTGCTTCATGGTGTCGGCATCCCCATGATTTTCTTGGGGCTCATTTTCCTCATCTTCATGAAATGGATTTGGGGAGCGAGTTTTTTTGTGGGCGGCTGGATTTTTCTTTTTGTGGGTCACAAAATTGAGGGAAACCATCCGGCGTTTTTTCAGGGACCGATTTATTTGCTGGTGGGACCAATCTGGGTCGCAAAGGAAGCATGGGAGTTCCTGACTGGAACGCACCGCGCACCGAGCTCGGAAGATACCTCGCAAGGAAGTGCGACCAAGCAGTTGTAAACAATTTACGAGTTCGGACGAACTCTGGGAACGGCGACAGTATCCATGGACGAGCAAAGCGGCAATCTCGCCGACGAAACGACGGAAATGATGTCTGAAACGGTAGTGCACCAAAACGAAGAATTGCGGAAGCGCCGGAGCACGCGGATCATGCAGGCCGTGCCGCTGGCGGTGACGGGAGTTGACGCGCTGGGACGCCCGTTTACGGAGCGCACCTCGACGCTGATCATCAATTGTCACGGTTGCAGGTTTCAATCGAAGCATTACGTACTGAAAAATATGTGGGTGACTCTCGAAGTGCCGCACCCGGAAGCCGGGAAAGCCCCGCGCACTGTCCGGGGGCGCGTAGCGTGGATTCAGCGGCCCCGCACGGTAAGACAACTTTTTCAGGTGGCTCTCGAACTGGAAGTTCCCGGCAACACGTGGGGAATTGCGTTCCCGCCGCCGGATTGGTTTGCACCTTCGGAAAGTGTGCGCGTCTCGAGTACTCCAGACAGCGTGCACGACGCGCCAGAAAGAAACTCAGACAGCGCTGAAATCCATTTGCCGCTGACCGAACCGGAACCCACTGCTGCGCCCGTGCAAGACAACTTGCGCGTCTTCCCTGCTCCGGCGAGCGCCACGGATGCCTCGCTGCAACTTGCGCGGCACATGGCGCGGCTGGTTGCCGACGCGAAGCAGCAAATCCAAGCGGCTGCCCGCGAGGTTGCCGCTCAGGCAGCGGCCGCGGAACAGCGCGCGTCGCTGGAAGAGTGGGGGCAGAGATTTTCGGTTGCGAGGGAACAACTGGCACGGCAAGTTTCCAGCGCTATCGAGAGAATTCAGCAAGAGTCCGAAACGCGCTCGCACGCCGCTCAGACGGCGGCCGCGGAGGCGTTGCAAAGAGAGCTTCCGCGTTGGATTGCTCCACAGCTCGAGGAGCTTACGCGAACTTTGACGCAACAGATTTCGGATCGGGGCACTGCGGAACGCGCGGAACAGACACGGCAGCTTGCCAGCGCGGTTGAGTCACTGCGCACGATCTGCCAGCAAGCAGAAGATTCCGTTGCGCGGCTGCGCTCCCAAGCAGAACAAGCAGAGGCCCAAATTGCCGATCGCGCTGCGGAATCGATGCGCGAGGTCGACGAAGTAGCGCGCCAGAGCGAAGTGTCCGCAGCCGCTCAACGCGAAGCCCTGAGCGCGGCAGCGAGCGAGATTCAAGCGCAAGTCACCGCGGCACTCTCCGCGGCGCACTCATCCTGGCAGAGCCAGCTCAATTCTGAAGTCGAGGCGGCCCAGGCGCGCTGGCATGCAACTCTCGAAACCACGCTGGCCGCTGCGCAGGAAAAGGCGGCCGCAGGGCTGGACGAGCATGTGCGCAGCCTGTTGTCACAGTTACAGGACGAGGCGGGAAAGCAATCCTCTGCAGCTCGTGAATCCATGACGGCCGCTGCAGCCGGGTTCGACGAGCACGTGCGCAGCCTGTTGTCACAACTGCAGGACGAGGCGGGACGGCACACTGGCGCAGTTCGTGAATCCATGAGCGGCGCGGCAGCCGAAGCCGAGCAGCGGATGGCAAGTTTGCGAAACTCTTTGCAAGAGCAAGCGCAGGGGCTGGAAGGCGCGTTGGGACGCGCAGCCGAATCCAGCGATAGATTGGAACACTTCTCCGCCCGAATCGAAACCGCGCAAGGGCATGCTCTAGCCAGCTTTGAGACGCAAATAGGCGACGTCCTCAGCCTGCATCGCAATGAATTGCATCGCCAGTCAGAGACACTCCTCGAAGAGATCAACGCGCGGATTCGAAGCACGTTTGAAGAGAATTGCCAGCTGGCGATCTCGCGCTTTGACCAGCAAATTGATTCGATGGTGCAGCCGCATGTCTCCCGAACGGAGGAAGCGATTCATCGTCTCGCGGGTGGCCGCTCACTGCTGGATGCAGCTCTCACTCTGCAGCAGGACCGCATTCGCACGTCAGCGGATGAGGCCTTCGCGGAATCACTTGCGCGCTTCCGCGAAAATCTGGGCGGGGTCGATCAGCTTTTGCAAGAAGCGGCGCAGACGGTGGCTGCCCGCAACCTGGCGGAGATCGAATCCAGGACCTCGGACCTGAAGCATCAAACCGTTGACGACCTCATGAAATCGGCCGAGTGGTACGAAAAAAAGGCCCAGACGCAGATTCAAAACTTCACCGAAAAAACGGTCGAGCAGGCCGGGAACCAGTTTAGAGAAAAGGCCGGTGAAGTCTCGGGCGTCTTCGCCAGCGAACTCGATCACTCGAGCCGCAGCTTCATCGGTCACACGCAAACGCAGTTGGAAGAGGTGGTGCGCGAGGCATTCGAACATGCTCGTGCCCTGTTTGCCGAAGCCGCGGACACCACGACAGCGGCGTTCACTGATGAAATCCAGCGACAGGCGCGCCAGGAGCTCGATGGTTTTGGGGAAGAGACGCAGCGCTCCCTGGGCGAAACACGGACGCAGCTCGAAGCGGCAAGGGCAGAGTTGACACAGAAAGTCACGGCGGAGCAGGAAGCATTTTTGCGCCAGTTCCAAGTGGCGACGAGCGGGGCGGTGGAACGAGGCGTTGCCGACGCAAACGCAAGAGTGAAAGCAGGCATGGTCCCGTTGCTTGATTCCTGGAATTCGACCCTGGAAGATCATCGCGCGGAAATGCGCGGCATTTACGCGCAACTGAGCAATCAAGCAGCCGAACTACATCGCGGGCGTCTTGAAAACGTTTCGAATCAATGGATGCTCGCCACGGTATCCAGCCTGGATCACCAGTCCCGCGAAGCAGTCGCCAGCATCGCGGCCAAAGCGGAGGAGGCGCTGCGTGAGACTTGCGCACAAGTTTTTGCGGGAGTTGGCGAGGCGCTGCGCGAACGATTAAAGAGGATTGCAGAGAATATGACGACTCCTGAACCACCGTTGGCCCGCTCACAAACCGCTGGCGGCAGCGACAGTTAGATTTTCCCACAAGCCTTCCCGGATTCGCCTCCCGCCGCTCACACCAGTATAATCAGAGAGTTGATCTAACTATGGCTAATCGAGCCTATGTGCGCGTCTGGACGCGCGATTATTCCGAGACCACTTTGATTGCCCAGTTCGCGAGATTTCTTGCGACCGCGCCGCTGTCCGCCTCGGAAAGCACTTTCAAGGAACTGACCGTGCAACCGGTGGACGCCACCGAGATTCCTCTGGCTGAATGGGACCTGAAGGAGCTCGGATATGGGGCGGCCGAAGTCGCAGCGCTTGCGGCACAGCAGATCCACGCGGACAGCGCTTACTTCGTCAGCGCAAAATGGGATCTGTGGAGCTTTGACGCCGAAAGTCTCAAGTGGATGCACAAGCCCGAGCCGCTGCTGCTGACTTGCCACGGTCCGGAATATGACGGAGGCATCGCCGCATCCGAAGGACACTTCACCGCCGACCTCGGCTTCGAACACTTTTTTACCGGGCATGCCGGCCTGCTAGCTCCCGGGGCCGCTTCGAATCCCTTCGAGTCTTCCGACCATCCTATTGAACATACCTTTCGGCAATGGATGTCGGCTCCCGGGAACTTGAAGGAATATCACGCAAAGACGCGGGAGAACATCCAACAGTTGTTCCACTGGGTCGAGTCAATCGAACGAGCTCTGCCCGTCGAGCGGAGCCAGCTATGGTCCGAAGGAGAACAAAACTTTGAGGCGCGGCTGGACGCTATTGTGGCGCACCGCTAAGTGTGGCCTACGAGGAACCTCCCGATGCGGGGTCCTTCCACGAACGGCTGGCAACAGATAGAATCTTTGTATTGCGGGTCTGACTCTCAGACGCACAACAGTCCTCACGGAATGAAACGACTGAGCACGCCGGAAAAGGATGGCAAGCCGGGCGTAAAGTAAGCAGCACGCCAATGGAGCTAAGTTTCTGATGCACGAATTGCAAACAACTTCTGACCCCAGGGCTGACGCTCCTTGTACGACGGCGTCATTTGAGGTGGCCGACTACGCGCCGCGCTCTCGCTCTCCTTTTTCTGTTACTCGGCGGCTTTTTCTGGGAATCGCAGCCGGTGCTCTCGCAATTACCGCCATGATTCTGACTGCTTGCGGCGACGAGCCCGCGGAAAAGCCCGCCGCAGAAACGCCAGCTAAGCCGGCGGAGCCTGCGGTGCCGGAAGACATGCAGGCCGCCGCGCAAAATCTTCTTGGAAAAGAAACGCAAGTCCTTGTGTTCGGAGACCTGGCAAAAACTGGGAGGCAGCAGTTTCTCGCGGCAAATGTCGTTCCAAAAACACCAAAAAATCAGTTGCCTGGAATCATCGTGACGCGCGCGGTGATTGCTGAAAACGACGATGGTCAATGGACGGAACTTCTCCGTTGCGATGAGTACTTGAAGAATGCGAAGGGCTATCTAGCGCTGACGCCGCTTTCACCCGTAGCAGGCTGGCGCGTGCAGTATGACCAGGACCCGGTCAAGGGCATCCAGTTGTACTTCACGGCCCTCAAGGGGGCGGGCGCCACAGATCCGCACGTTCTGCCTATTGGGATCGCCTGGAACCCCGCGACAAAACGCTACCAGTCGCTTGACCGCACCTACGAACATTTCCTGCTGGAAACACCTTCGTTATCCACGGCAAAGTCGGTGCTCCGATGAGCGCCGCTGCGGCAACAATTGGCGCAAGCTCGGCGGCCAAAAAGCCGCCGAAAACTTCCTCTTGGAAAAATCTCGTTGGGTTGCTTCCGTATCTCTCGCGGTATCGCGGGGCGACTGCGCTGGGGATGTTCGCGCTTGTCGTTTCTAGCGTGGCCCAGAACGTAATCCCGCTGGCGACAGGGGTCCTTACGGACATTCTCGCCGGCAGCGCTCACCCCTTCGAGCAAAGTGCGCAAGGCCGCTTGCTGGCCGGTTCCTGGCTGAGCCGCATGATTCCCTACTACTCTCCCCATAGCCGCCACGCCTTGGGCATCTACTGTTTGCTCCTCATCGCTCTGGTCTCGATGCGCGCCGTTCTTTCTTTCTTAACCCGCTGGGTGCTCATCGGCATTTCGCGAGACATTGAGTTCGATATGCGAGGCGATTTGCTGAATCGCTTGCTGCTTCTCGAGCCGGAATTCTACGTTCGCAATCGCACCGGGGAGCTGATGTCCCGCGCCACGAACGACCTCAACGCCGTGCGCATGGTTCTGGGTCCGGGGATCATGTATAGCGGGCAAACCATCATTGGCATGGCCCTCGCGATTCTTGTCATGTCCCAACTCTCGGGCACGCTCACGCTTTGGGTACTGCTTCCCGTGCCTATCGTTGCCGTGGTCGTGCAGCATTTTGGGAAAGTCATCCACGAACTGTACGAAAAGATTCAAGCTTCATTGGCCACTCTCTCGGCAAAGGTGCAGGAAAATCTAGCCGGCGTGCGCGTTGTGCGGGCCTATGCCCAGGAAGAGGCCGAAATTCGCGGCTTTGACGAGCCCAACCGGGAGTACGTCTCCCGCAACGTCAAGCTTATCCGCACCTGGAGTATGTTCATGCCGTCGCTCCAGGCACTGATCGGCATCACGTTCTTAATTGTCTTGTGGCAAGGCGGCCACCTGGTTCTTGGCGGACGCATTTCTCTCGGCGCGCTGATTGCGTTTTATAGCTATCTCGGCATTCTGGTCTGGCCGATGATCGCTCTGGGGTGGGTCACGAACATTTTTCAGCGTGGCGCAGCGTCTATGGGCCGGCTGAACCATATTCTAGCGGCACAACCGCAAATCGACGACCGCGCTGCCACCGTCCCCGGTGAACACAAGATGGAAGGTGAGATTGAGTTTCGCAATCTTACTTTTGCCTATCCGACTACTATGGCCGGAGGAAGCGCAAATGGGAGCGGAAACGGCAACAGTCCCGCCGCGGATGCAGTTCTCCGCGATATTAATCTAAAAATCCCAGCCGGTACGACTCTCGCGATTGTCGGACCCACGGGCGGCGGCAAGACCACTCTGGCCGCGCTTGTGGCGCGGCTTTGGGAAGCCCCGGATGGCGCCGTGCTCATCGACGGACGCTCGATCCGCGAATGGCCGCTCGACACCTTGCGCCGTGCCATCGGCTATGTGCCGCAAGACACCTATCTCTTCAGCGAAACGGTGGGCGAAAATATCGCCTTCGGACTTCCCAAATTTGATCTCGAACGCGTGCGTGAAGCCGCGGATGTCGCGAGCCTCGATAGTGACGTCCAGGAATTCCCGGCGAAGTACGACACCATGGTCGGCGAACGCGGCATCACGCTTTCCGGCGGCCAGAAACAGCGCACCGCTTTGGCCCGCGCAATTGTGCGCGATCCGCGCATCTTGATCCTCGACGATTCGCTGTCCAGCGTGGATACCCAAACCGAAGAGCGCATTCTCAGCCGCTTGCGAGGCATCATGCGCGATCGCACCACCATTCTGATCGCCCACCGCACGTCCACGGTTCGCGATGCGGATCAGATCGTCGTTCTGCGCCATGGCCGCATCACTGAGCGTGGCACGCACGACGAACTTCTCGCGCGCGGCGGCTATTACGCCGACCTCTATCAAAAACAGTTGCTGGAAGAAGAGCTCGAACGGGCATGAGCAATCTGCACGAGGAAGAGAAACTAGGAAAAGCTTACGACGCGCGGCTCATGCGCCGGCTGATGCAGTATCTCCGGCCATACAAGTGGCGTGTCGTTTTGGCGTTGGCTCTCGTCGCTGTCGTAACTCCTCTCGAGCTTGCTCCTCCCTGGCTCTTCTGGAAGGCCATTGACGGCTACTTTACGCCCACCCTGAAACATATTATTCCGGAATCGCAGGCATGGCGCGGCATCGAGTGGATCAGCCTCGTCTTCCTTCTCGTGTTGATCTCCGATTTCCTCGCGCAATACGCGCAGATTCGCATCATGCAGCGCGTAGGCCAGCAAACCATGTACGACATGCGACGCGAAATCTTTGCGTATATCCAGCGCATGCCCATGAGCTACTTCGACCGTAACCCTGTGGGCCGGCTCGTCACTCGCGTCACGACGGATGTCGACGCTTTGAACGATCTCTTTGCCGCGGGCGTCGTGACCATGATCAACGATTTCTTTCTCCTGGCCGTGATGGCAGCTTTTCTTTTTACGGTTGACCGGCGTCTCGCGCTCGATGCCTTTGCGGTTCTGCCATTCATTTTCGTGGTCACCTATTTCTTCCGCAAATTCGTGCGCGACGCCAACCGCCGCATCCGCACCGCGATCGCGCGCATCAACGCGTTCCTCCAGGAATACATATCCGGCATGAGCGTAGTGCAATTGTTCAATCGCGAGCGCAAGGCCCGCATTGAATTCGAAAGTCGCAATCGCGATAACATGAAGGCGTGGTACGACGCTATCCTGGCGTTTGCCCTGTTCTACCCCACCGTCGAATTTCTCAGCGTCGCGACCATCACTTTGATCTACTGGTCCGGCGGCAACCGCGTCCTCTCCAGTGGCCTAAGCCTCGGTGTCCTGACGGCCTTTACAATGTACGCCACTCGGTTTTTCCGCCCTATCCAGGACCTCAGCGAAAAATTCAACATCTTGCAGTCCGCCATGGCTGCTTCCGAGCGCATCTTTAAGCTGCTGGACGAACCCATAACCATCGATTCCTCTGCTCAGGCTGTCCGCCTCGATGCTCCTCGCGGCGAAATCGAATTTCGCAATGTTTGGTTCAGCTACCGCGATGTGCCGGAGCCTGCCGACGAAGACTGGGTGCTCCGCGATGTTTCTTTCCGCGTTGAGCCAGGCCAGACTCTCGCCATCGTCGGCCATACCGGCGCCGGCAAGACCACTCTGATCTCGCTGCTACTGCGTTTTTATGATGTTCAGCGCGGGCAGATCCTTCTCGACGGCATCGACATTCGCACGATCAACATTCAAAATCTTCGCCAGCAATTTGGCATCGTCTTGCAGGATTCCTTCCTTTTTACGGGAACCATTGAGTCCAACGTCCGCCTCGGCTCGCCCGGGATCGATCGCTCCACGGTAGAACGCGCTGTCGACGAAATTGGGTTGGGCGATTTTGTCCGCGCGCTCCCCGAGGGCGTGGACACCTCCGTCAACGAGCGTGGTTCAACGCTCTCCGTCGGCCAGCGCCAGCTCATTTGTTTTGCACGCGCCCTGGCGCACAATCCTCGATTCCTCATCCTCGATGAAGCCACTTCGAGCGTCGACACGAAAACAGAGCTGCAGATTCGCGAAGCTCTCGACCGCCTCCTTTCAGGACGCACTTCCCTGGTCATCGCGCACCGCCTGAGCACCATTCAATACGCCTCTCGCATCCTCGTCTTCCACAAAGGCCGACTCCGCGAACAGGGCGCGCATCAGGAACTGCTTGCCCAGCGTGGCATTTACTACCGCCTCTATCAGCTCCAGTACAAGGAGCAGGAACTCGGCTTGCCGGAAGACACTCGCGACCCCGCCGGCCAGCTCGCGGACCAGCCTCGCGGCCCGCTGCCCACTCCGCAGCCCGCGACGGATTGAACGCCGCCCCGACAGCGCATGCCACCGATTCCGCTCCTCATCTCCGCAGGCGAAGCTTCCGGGGATATGTATGCCGCGCGCCTCGCCACTGCTCTCCAGAAACGCGTGGACGTTGCCCTCTTCGGCATGGGCGGCCCGCAGATGCGCACGGCAGGCGTTGACGTCATCACCGATTACAAGGAAGTTTCCGTTGTCGGCATTACGGAAATTCTCAGCCACCTTCCTTCTTTAGTGCGCGCCATGCGCCATTTGGTTTCAGAAGCCGCGCGCCGCAAACCTCCTTTTGCAATACTCACTGACTTTCCTGGTTTTCATCTGCGGCTAGCGCGCAAACTCCGTCCGCTTGGAGTTCGCAACATTTATTACATTTGCCCGCAATTTTGGGCGTGGAGGCCATGGCGCGTGCGAGTTATACGCCGCCGCTTCACGCAAGCCCTCTGCATTTTTCCGTTCGAGGAGGCCTTTTTCGGCGGGGCCGGCATCCCCACAAAGTTTATCGGTCATCCGCTCGTAGGCGCAGTGCAGGCAACGCTAACCCGCGAAGAGTTCTGCCGCCTGCAAAATCTCGATCCAGCCCGGCCCATTGTCGCGATTTTGCCGGGAAGCAGGCACGCCGAGCTGACCCAGCACATGCCCGTAATCCGTGAAGCTTGCGTCGGTATCCAACGGCAGCAGCCCGCGCAGTTTGTTGTAGCCGCTGCCACACACGCCAACCTGCTGGAGCTGCAGGCTGGCTGGAATCCCTCACTTAGCGTCTGCGTGGTGGAAGGCCAAACGTATAACGCTCTTGCCGCAGCCGATGCGGCCATCGTCTCCAGCGGAACGGCCACGGTCGAGGCCGCGCTTCTCGATGCCCCCATGGTCGTCGTTTATCGTGTGACGCCGCTCACAGCCCTGCTCGCGAAGCCTCTTGTGCGTACGTCTTACTTCAGTATGGTGAACCTGATTGCAGAGCGGCGCGTCGTTCCCGAACTGATTCAAAAGGACTTCACTCCGGGCAAAGTCGCTGAGGAGGTCTTGCGTTTGCTCGGGGACGTGCACGCTCGCGAAGAACTCCGAGCCGGGCTTGCAGAGGTTCGCAAACGCCTCGGTCCCCCCGGAGCCGTGGACCGAGCCGCCGACGCGATTGCTCAGCTTCTCGCGAGTGTCCGTGGCAACGCTTAGCCCGGTGTCTGCTATCCTATATAGGTAGAATGGTGTCGGTTTGCACCTCAGTGAAAGGTGCCCCGTTTGAAAAGGAATTGAAAGGTATTTGATGCCCCTTCGCCGAAAAATTCTTACTAAGTTCGCCGTCCTGCCTATTGCAGCGCTCACCTGCGCTGCTGCTCCAGCCCGGGCCCAGGCCCCCCGGCCCGTCGGCTTTCTTGCGGATCACTACGATATCTCCGCCGCGCTGGATTCCACCCACCAATCCATAAACGCCATCGCCAAGATCGACTTTAGAGCCACGGAAGCATCCAGCAATATCCGCGTCGAGCTGCATCCGAATTTGATCATCAGCGAAGTGAAGACCGCCGATGGTAAATCGTTGGGGTTTGGCCGCGACTCGACGAATCCCCTCTACGTTCTGGTCACCCTGCCTACTCCAGTTGCAGCCGCTGGCCATGTCACGCTGACGTTTGCCTACTCCGGCCTTCTCGCCAACGAAGAGAACAGCCCGATCCCCGGTGTGCGTGCCGCCGTTATCGGTCACAACGACGCCTACCTGCTGCTTCCTTCCAGATGGTTCCCTCTTACGGACTATCCCTCCAACCGCTACACCGCAACGTTTCGCCTCAATGTGCCCGATAATTTCGCGGTAGCCGGCTCGGGAAAGGGTTCTGCGCCAACGCCTCTGGCGGGAAAGAATGCCGGCGAGGGCGGCCGCCTTCTCTACACTTTCGAGTGCAAGACGCCCGGACCCCACGGGACGTTCGTAGCGGGAAATCTACAGCTTAATCCAAAGCGGGCGGAGGGCATCGACGTGGCGGTGTACGCTCCGCGTTCGGATTCCGCGAATGCCCAGGGATTTGCGGATGACGTGGCCCGCGCCGTTACTGTATTTTCCGACCTGTTCGGCGGCCTGCAAGACCCCGAGTTTACCGTGATTCAATTACCCGACGGCACGGTGCGCGACTTCGCGGCTCCCGGTGTCCTTTTGCTCAGCCGCCGCCTTTGGGAGCCGAAAACCGCCGAGCGCACCATTGCTCGCCTCGTCGCTTCGCAGTGGTTTGGTGACTCGATCCTTCCGGCCTCGCCCGGCGATGTTTGGGTGACGGACGGCCTCTCACGCTACTGCGAGGAACTGTATGCAGAGCAAAGCGCCGGCAAAGAGGCTGGCCTACGCGCCGTAGACGAATTTGCGGTGGGAGCCTTGATGTATGACGATGCGGCTCCCGTTGGCCAGGCAGCCCGGCTCGCCCCGTATTCGAGCGATTACCGCTCCGTGGTGCTCAACAAGGGTGCGATGATCTTCCACATGCTTCGCGGCCTGATGGGGGATGTCGCCTTTAGGACGCTCCTTCATGATTTTGCAACGCAGTACGCGGGCAAGACCGCACGCATCGATGACTTCATTAATTTGGCAGACAAAGACGTGCAGGCCGCGGCCAAACCTGGAGAGGTTGCGCCGAACCTGCGTGGCTTTTTCGCGCAGTGGCTGAACTCAACCGGCGTGCCTGATTTTACGACTGAATTTGTCGTCTACCGCACGCCCAAAGGCTTCCGAATCGTCGGCAAGATCAAGCAGCCCATCGATACCTTCAGCATGCCCGTCCAGTTGCGGATCGACACGGAAGGCAACCCGGAAACGAAATGGGTGGATGTTCTTGGCCTTGAATCGCCTTTTACCGTTGAAACCTTTGGACGGCCCAAACCCGGCGGCATCAAGATCGATCCCAATAACGTCATCCTCAAAGGCAGCACATCGCTCCGGGCTCGTGCCGCGATCGCCCGCGGAGAGGAACTCGCCGAGCAGGGCCGCTACTATGACGCCATTGGCCAATACCAAAGAGCCCTGTCGATCCAACCTGGCCGCCCCCTCGCCAATTTCCGCATGGGTGAGGCCTTCTTCTACCAGAAGAACTATCAGGCCGCGGCCAACGCCTTCCGTGAGTCTCTGCAAGCCGTTCCCGAGCCGTCTGAAAAATGGACCGAGGTTTGGGGACACATTTACCTCGGAAAGATTTTCGACCTCCTGGGTCAGCGCGAGCGCGCCGTCAACGAATACAGCAAAGCCAAGCAAACCAACGACGATACAGGCGGCGCGCAACTCGAAGCTGAGCGTTGGCTAAAGAAGGCCTATTCCGAGGGCGGCATCTCTGCCGCAAACCCCGCGGCAGGCGCCACGCCGGCCTCTGCAACGCCACCACCGCCCCCTGCGGGCGACCGCCCCGTGCTGAAAAAGCCCAGCCAGTAATTGCCGGCAACCGCCGCCTGGCTGTGTCCGGGGCTCCGAAGGTGTAATGAACAGAGATTTGAGCAGCGTGTCAATTTCCTGCAATCTGGCTTATTTGGTCTGCTGGCAGCTCAAGCGGTTCGGCGGCTCTGGTCATCTTGGCGACCTCGAGTTTTGGCACTGTCGACTTGTGGTTCATAACAGGACGATCGCGTATGCACATTCAAAACTGTGCCAAGTACTGTAGCTACTGAGACGCTCAAAACTTGATTTCCCAGGTACGCCATCCACATTTTAATTATAAATAAACTAAATAGGACTTGACGCCGCAGTTTATATCACATATCGTGCGCGCGCATTGTCCCTTCCTACCAGCAGGAGGCAAAGCAGATGTTGCCGCGCTTTTGGCGGCCAAAAAGCAATTGCGAATTTCGGCTACTCTTCTGCGATTTCCATCCTGATGAGGGACCTTACATTGAAAATTAGGAGGAACCGATTCACATGCGACTGACTACTCGTATCCTTTTCGTGCTACTGATGCTGACATGCGCCGCCGGCGTAGGATTTGCGCAAGAGGTCGATATGGTTGACCCGTCTTTTCTGGCAAACGCCACCAGCAAAGCGTTTCATCCTACACCCCACGATCTGACGAACGGCCAAGCACACTCCCGATTCGGGATTCACGGCATCGATTCCATCCCCAACTTCAACGATCACTTCTTCGCGGATGGGTTCGATTTCAATGGCAATCCCAACCGTCACTGGTACACAAACACTGTCGGAAATCCGCCGCAGATGGGAGGCACGACACTCCTAGGCGCCCCACTTCAGCCCGTGAATGTCGAACTGGATGATGCCAACGGAAATCTACGTGTTGTGGGAGGCCACCCGCTGATTTCGGATGCGACCAAATTCGTGGCTCCAGTGTTGGGATCCCCAGTGTTCTCCAACTTCACCTATTCGAGCGGCGCAGACCCAACGCAGTTTTCCGACGCCATCCAACGCGCGGAGTACTTCAACAAAATGAAGCCGGACTGGCATACGCTGCTGCTGGCGGCTCCAAAGCCAGCCCTTACGATGCACATTCGGCAGTCGGCAAACTGCCCAACCGGACCCCACTCCGCCGGCTGTAATTATACTTTCTCGCTTAATGCGGACGGAACATGCTGCCGGTTTATTCTGGTAAACGACAACCCGCCCGATTTCGTTTTCGAGAGCGGCTTGGGCGGAATCGTGGTGACCGACATCTCGAATAATGTCATCACCACGAAAGACATCTCCTCGTTCTTGTTCCCGAACGTCTTTCTGTTCTTCGGAAATACTAACAATTGCTGCGTTCTGGGCTTCCACACGTACTTCTTCGAGCCGGGAAGCGATCCGGAAATGCGCTGGGTGCTCGACTATGCCAGCTGGATCAGTCCTGGACTCTTCGGGGCAGCTTTCGTGGACGTCACCGGTCTCAGCCACGAGATCGCCGAGACTTACAATGACCCGTTCGTGGTCAGCGACAATGTGCACAATCTGACTCCATTTACTCTCGCGCCTAACGGAGGCTGCTCGGAGGTTCTGGAAACCGGCGACGTCATCGAAGGTCTTCCGAACGCAACCTTCCCCATTAATTTGAACGGCTTCGTGTACCATCCGCAGAACGAAGCCCTACAGCAATGGTTCGAGTTCGAATCGCCCTCGAGCGCCCTGGGCCAAGCTTACAGTTATCCAGACACTACGGTACTGCCGCAGCTGTCACCACCTCAGAAGTTTAATTGCCAGCCGTAAGAGCTCATCTGCTTTGAGGCCCGGCCGGTGAGCCGGCCGGGCCTTATTATGCGGATTACACATATCGCGTCTATCTCCATCGCGGGAATTTCTTCCAATCTCGACAAAGGAGGCTTTTTTGTCGAGGTAAACCGGGGGATATTCTCAAGGAGGTTTGACACACTTCCCAGGTCAACAAGACTCTTGGGGGCAAGAGTCGGCCCCCTCATTGCATAAATGAGAATGGCCAGGGCTTCGCGGTGCCCAGTGCTAGTGGCTATTCCTGCATGTGGGGAGTGTTCGGGAGCAGGACAATCGCTATATCTTCCTAGCCTGCTACGGACGAACCCTTTTGCAGTTTTTTCCAGGCACGCGTGAACACATCACAGGCTCGTTCGTCAAACAGCACGACATAAATCTTCTCCAAGGAGGTTTCGCCCTGCAGATGCTGAGCTGCCTCAAGCAACAGGATGGACGCGCACTCATCGAGAGGAAATCCAGCGATTCCTGTTCCCACGGCAGGAAACGCAATCGTCTTAAGGCCCCGCTCCGCGGCGATGCGCAAAGAATGGGCGATCGAGGTGCGGAGGTTGGCCGCTGTAGTCCGACCGCCAAGCTGCATGCTCGCTGCATGGATAACGTGGCGCGATTTCAGCTTACCGCCGCCCGTGATCGCCGCGTAGCCGATCGGAATGCTCCCGATGGCGTCGCATTCGCGCTGAATTTCTTCTCCGCCCTTGCGCCGAATCGCTCCCGCAACTCCGCCACCCAGCTGCAAGTCATTGTTCGCCGCGTTCACGATTGCGTCCGTATCCATGTCCGTCAGGTCACCCTGCTGGATCACGATTTTTTCTGAGAGCGTTTTGATCATGTTCTTGCTTCTGTTCATTCTCGCGTTTCGGGTAGCCGGTTCTTTCGCCGCGAAATTCCTGGCTAGGCAGAATTCAATCACCGTTGCCGGCGAAGAGCACCTGCTCCTCGCTTAGCAGGGAAACTTCCAGGCCCATCCGACGACCAACCTCGCGGCAGGCAGCGACGGTCTCCACATGAGTCTCCCGCCCTTTCACGAGTTCGAGCCGCGTTGCCCGAGGCACGTCAGTGAAAAACCGCATGCCGATGCATCGCTCTGGACAGAACGTGATGGAAGCAAGCTCCGTGATGGAGAGTGAAGGCGTCGTGCTCGCGAATATGGATCCCGGCTTGGCAAATTTGTCGAAAATCGTGAAAAGTTCAATTTTCATCTCCATCTCGTCGGATACGGTTTCGATGATTAGGTCCGCATCGCGCGAGGCATCTTCAGCCGAATTCGACGTTCCTATATTAGCAAGTGCAGCATCGCGAGAGGCGGCTTCAATTTTTCCAAGCGCAAAATCTTCGACGAGCCTCTGCGCAAGCCAGGCGACCCCCTGCTGCAGCGTTGCAGGCGATATATCCTCAAGAATGGTGCGATAGCCTGCGAGAGCGGAGGTATATGCGATGGCGCGGCCCGCATCTCCCGCGCCCACGACGGCGATGGTCTTTATTTCCATCAAATATCTCGAAACCTGACACGAATTTTCTGCGGCGCGGCTCTAGTACCGTGGCACTTGCGGATCGATCTCCACTGACCAGCGGTCGATCCCGCCCGCCATTGACTTCGCGTTTTCGACGCCCTGCTGCCGCAACCACACTGCCGCGTCGAGGCTGCGCATCCCGTGATGGCAATAGCAAATCACATTGTCCGCGTCCAGCAAGGCATTCACGCTGGACGGCAGCGTGCCAAGTGGAATTAATTTTGCGCTTGATATCCGGCAAAGGTCGTATTCCCAGGGCTCGCGCACATCCACTAGAAGCATTTTCTCGCCCCGAGTGATTCGCTCGCTCACTTCTTTTGCGGTGATTTGCAGATCGTCCATTTACTCCGCTTTGTGGTCGGAAGCTTCCGGACCGAAGTACTACTTGCCCTGAAATTTCGGAGGCCGCTTTTCGAAAAATGCACGGATACCTTCGCTGCAATCTTCCGAATGAAAGCACTTCATTTGCTGCTCAACTTCATGATCGAGAGCTTTCACCAAACGTTCCTTGCTGCTTCCAAATAAGACCTGCTTCACGGCTCGGATGGCGATCGGAGGCCCCTGCGCAATTTTCTGCGCCAAGTTCTTCACTTCCGCTTCCAATTGCGCTGCCGGGACTACGCGGCCGACGATTCCAATCCGCAGCGCGGTTTGCGCATCGATCATATCTCCGGTGTAAAACATTTCAGCCGCGATCGAGGGCCCCACAAGCTCCGGAAGAAAGAACGTTCCGCCATAATCCGGGAAAAGCCCCACTCGAGAAAAATTCTGCCCAAAGGTCGCGCCATCCGCTGCAATCCGGATGTCCGCCGCGAGCGCGATGTTCATCCCGGCACCCGCTGCGGCGCCATTCACAGCTGCAATCACTGGCTGCGGCATCAGGCGCATTTTGAGGACCGCCTGCATGCCAGAGCGCAAGATTGGCTCAAGCTCCGCGGTCTCATTGCGCTCGCGACCTCTGCCGATTGCACCGAGATCGCCGCCGGCGCAGAAAGCGCGTCCTGCACCGCTTAGAACGACGACACGGATGGAATCATCTGCTGCAATCCGAGCCAGTGCTTCATTCAAAGCAGTCGAGAGTTCGCTGTTGAGGGCATTCAGCTTGTCGGGACGGTTCATTACCAAGGTTGCGATGCCGTCGTGTTTGCCTTCCAGGAGGACCGGGCCCGCCGCTGCTTGTGCTGGGTTACTCATAATATTCCTCGTACTACTGTCCTGTGCCGTCATGCCCCTTGGTGTCGCGTTCTTTCTCGGTCCGTGAAACGACCTGCGCCAGCTTGCGAAAATGCTTGAGCTTCTCGCTTTTCCCTTGGGCATTCTGGCCACTGGTGGAAGGCAGCACGTACACACGCGCCCCGTAGAGGAGTTCTTTCTGGAGTCCAAATTTACACTTGCGCTGCGAAAATTGTTCGTAGACTATCTTGCCATTGAAGGCAACGACATGCGGCGCAAACTCCTCGAGCTTCTGGGATAACACGATACGGCCTTCGGCGAAGTCTCCCCGTGTGAGCTCTTCCACGCCCTTGGTGGGCCGCTTGACAAGGTCGGTGAGGCCAATTCCGAATTCAATCACGCGTTTGTCATCATGATAGTCAAACGGTTCCGGCACTACGCCGCTTTCATACAAGATGGGCCAGAACAGGTTAGTGCGTCCCGCGTAATAATGGCCGACACGAACGGAAGATTCACTTGGATTGCAACCGACGATGACCAGCTTCATGCCTTTTCGCAAATGGTCGGGGAGGGTTCGCATGTTCCTAGTGTTGCCTATTTCGGCTTCGAAACGCCAAAGTTTCGCCGTCGAGGGTCCCAACGGTCAAGGTCTCTCCCCGAGAATCAGACGTTCTTCTTCGTATGCGGAAACAAAATTCAAATTGAACAGCTCCGCGCGCCGCCTTGGGCAATGAATCGGAAGACGATAGAGGACGAGCGGGCTGTATAGGAACCAAAGCAATGGGAAAAAGAAAGAGATCTTGGTAATCCATCGTGCCTTGAGGAACGCCCGATGAAAACTCTAGACAGCCAGAAACACGCTGTCAAGCTTTCTCCCCCATCCATGCCTAGCCGCTGGGCATTACGAAAAGAAAAGAATTGAATCCTGACCCTACCCTGGCTCATCAAAACAAGAGAATGAGGTTTGTGATTTCGTGCTTTGTGCTAACTTTAAGGTGGAGACCATTGGAGAAGGGCGGAAATTGAGCCCGCTGATTTTCTTGAGCACACCAAATCCACACCGGCTAGCTTCGAAAGTTGCTCGCGAAGACGAGCATCTTCTAGTCGCGGCCGCGAAATCGGGTGACATGGCGGCCTTCGAGGAATTGGTCAGCCGCTATGAACGCAAGATTTTTCGACTGACGATGAACATCACCGGCAACCGCGAGGATGCCGAAGATGCGATGCAGGATGCCTTCCTCAAATCCTTTTCCCATTTAAAAGATTTTCAAGGCGATTCGCGGTTCTATACATGGCTGGTTCGTATCGCCGCTAATGAAGCGTTAATGCGGCTGAGGAAGCGCCGGCCGAATCAGTTCTCGCTGGATGAACCCATTGCGAGCGACGAAGACCTGATGCCGCGCGAGTTGCAGGATTGGGGACCGGGCCCGGAACAGCGCTTTGCGCAAACCGAGATGCGAGAAATCTTGTCCGGCGTGATCGAACAGCTCGAGCCGGAATATCGCATGGTGTTTGTGCTGCGCGATATCGAAGAACTCTCAACGGAGGATACGGCGTCCGCCCTAGGCCTTTCGGTTCCGGCAGTGAAATCGAGACTGTTGCGCGCAAGGCTGAAGCTCAGGGAGAAGCTGAACCGTTACTTCCAGCAGGGGGGTGCAAATTGAACTGCCAAGCTGTCATCCACGAACTTTCGAATTTCATCGACGGCGAACTTGATGGAGCGATGAAGCTGGAACTCGAACGCCACTTCAAAGATTGCGAAGACTGCCGGCTAGTCGTCGATCAGACGAAAAAGACCATCGAAATTTTCTGCGATTGCGAACCCGTCGAACTGCCCAGCGATGTGCGCGTCCGCCTTCACGACGCGTTGCGCCGAAAGTTGAAGGAAGCGACGCACTAGTCAGTTCATTTGGTTCGAAACGCCGCCAGCCCAGAAAGGCAGTTCTCTGCCCAATCCGTTTGCCTTCGCCAAGGCAAATATCTTCATCGCGACGGCCAGATCCCAGGAGGCAATCCCATTGGACTTGAAAAGGGTAACCTCCGAATCGCTCGTCCTTCCTGCAATTTTGCTCGCCACAACCTCCGACAGTTTCTTTACGCCGGTCCAGCAGGCTTCGTCGCCACGAAACGCGAGGATGAGATCACCGGCTTCCTGGCGCGACTGCTCGATGGAATCGACCACGATGACGTCGGCGCTGGCCACGGCCTCATCATCCAGTTCGCGCTTGTGTGCGTGATTTGCACCGATGGCGTTCATATGTACACCTGGCGCCAGGTCTGCGCCGCTCACGACGGGATTCGCTGACGTGGTGGCGGTACAAAGGATGTCCGCACCGCGCACGGCCTCAGCGGCGGAGGTTGCGGCTTGCACAGGAAAACCAAGCCGTTCTGTCATTTCTTTCGCATACGTTTCGCGCTTGGCGGCATCGCGGCCGTAGACTCTCGCAGACTCCAGCTTTCTCACTCCGACGATCGCTTCCAGCTGGGTCCTAGCCTGGCCGCCAGTGCCGATGATGGCGACGACGTGACTATTCTGGCGAGCAAGATATTTGGTCGCCACGCCCGAAGCGGCCCCGGTGCGAAGTTGGCCCATGTAATCCGCTTCAATCAGTGCGACGAGGTCGCCTGTCCGCATTTCATATAGTAGAACCAGGAATCTGATCTTGCCATGAACATAGGTGTACTGCTTCACCGCCACATAGCCGGCGGAAAAATCCGCGGCGGCCATGTAATGAAAAAAGCCTCCGCCGGGCAATTCGAAACGGCGGCGAGGGTGGACGACCACCTCTCCGCTGGCCTGCTTCCGCGAAACTTCTTCGACCGCCTCGATGGCGATGGGCATCGTGAGCTCAGCTCGCACTTCGGACTCGCTGATATGCAGCGCCATTCTTCTTTTTCCTTCCGCAACGCCGCACAGTGCTACTTACCGAACCCAGGTGAATGTGCGCGGTACTCGAAACCTATCAGTTCGCAGTTGGAATGCTCTTTCCAGCGCGGACGGATTTTTTTGTGATTTCCTGCCCTTCGCGAATGCGGCGGACGACCGTCTGCATCAAACGATAGACGCGCTCATCTTTGTGACTACCCATTTCCTGAAAGCGAAATTCGGGCTCGTCCTTTGGCCCCTTTCCAACCTGGACAGGCAATTGGCCGCAGAGATCGTTTTCAATGAAGGCCGTCTCGTACCGCTCTCTTCGCAAGTTCCAGGTATAGACGCGAAGGGTCGTAAAATCGCAGGGCTGGCCTTCAGGCCCGCGCGCCGCAGCGACGAGGTACTGCGGCTTGTCGCCCCTGGGATCGCTGACGCGGTTGAGTTCAAACCAGGCAATCGGACGGATGTTTGAGGAAGAAGCCCCGTCGCGCACGGGATCTGGTAAATCGAGCTCGATAAATCGCGCGATTACCCAGCCGGCGATGGGCAATGTTTGATCGCCGGGCTGGGTTGTGGTCGTTTCCGCGGCACGTGTCGTGGCTTCTCCCGGGGGACGCGTGGCCAATCCTCGAATCAGGAACCAATCCTCTCTCTTGGTGTCCTGCGGCTCGTTCAGTGAATCTTTTTCGTCTGAGACGGGGACCCAGTCCGCTACGGACCGGCCCACGACTTCCACAGGCACTCCGCGCGCGAACTGATATAGACGTGCCTGGGTGCGTCCCGGTGCCACACGCAAATTGGTGGCGACTTTAGTGCGGCCGCGCGCCTGCGCGGGCATCGGAAGGACCTGCTTAAGAAGTTTTGTGCTGCGCTGCCAGAGCGCCGGATCGATCAAGTATCGACCCTCCACCCAGCCCAATTCGCCAGCGGCCGTTCGCACCTTGATGCTGTCGTTGCGGCGGGCGACAACATCCACCCGGTCGCCATAGTGCAGGGTGTCCAGCGGTTCGCGGACTTGGGCTACGCTGCTCCAAAGGGTGGCGGTGCGTTCACCCACGTAGGCTTCTCCAAGGAATTCGTGCTTCGGCCTCAAGAACCAGGCCACTAGAACAACAAGGAGAAGCAGCGGAACAGCAATCAAGAGTTTGCGCTTCATGCGGCACTCCCAAAAGTCGTCCCGATAGTTGGCAGCGCGGCATCTTGGAGCAGAATCGCCAGGCCCGGCACATCTTCCATGTCGGCCAGCACGCAATCTTTTAGCATTGGAATCGGGCGTCCCACTTTTTCTTCATTATGAATTGTACCTGATTCTGAGCCGAGTCCGGAGTTCACCAAGCTGCGTTTGCTTTTCTGCTAAAATGCGGTTGCACTCAGGCTTTTCTAATTCCGGTTCAAAGGAACTCGATGAAATCTCTCAACTCCCTGCAGCCGTTCGCCTTGCTGCTGCTCCGCGCGGCCTTCGGCATCATATTCATGTCGCACGGGTACCCGATGCTTGCTCACCGGACGAGCGGATCGCACGCACTTTTCGCGCAACACGGTATACCTGACTATTACGTTTACATTTCCGGAGTGCTTGAGCTCTTTGGCGGAGGTTTGCTGCTACTGGGATTGTTTACGAGGGGAGCGGGGCTGCTGCTGGCCATCGAGACAGTCTTGCTGATGTGGAAGGTCTATACGCCGCACAGCTATCTCGCTGTAAACGAATATGCATACCCTATGGTGGTGGCGACGGGGTGTTTAGCGCTGGCCACAATAGGGGCAGGGCTATTCTCGCTCGACTTTCCGTTGTTCGAGAGTCGCGACAGATCGCGCGGTCCGCGGAATCCAAAAGCGAAGTAAGGCGTAGGCCGCTCAGCCCCGGACGGGCTCCATGTTCGGCCAGCCCCAATGGGGCGAACCTAATGCAGGGAGCCTAGCTAGGTGGTTGTGACCGTCTGCGAAGTTGGCACAACTCCGCCCGGAGCGACGGGCAGGACAATCCAAAGAATCACATACGCGAGAAGGCCCGTGCCCCCGCAGATGAAGAGTAGAACCCAGATCAGGCGGATGATGGTCGGATCCATATCGAAGTAATCGGCGAGGCCTGCACACACGCCAGCAATTTTCTTGTCGGTGCTCGACCGCATGAGTTTCTTTTGTGCGCCGGTCGCGGGAGAGAGACCCGGCGCGCCGGACTCCGGCTGTTTCGTGCCGCAGCTGTAGCAAAACCTGGAACCGACGGCGATGTCTTTATGGCAGTTCGGGCAAGTCATTTGCGCACCCCCAAAATAAGAGTATTACTTGCACTCCCTGCAATAGGATACGCCAAAAAGGGTGAAAAAGTTTCGCGAGCTTCGAGCCATCAAACCGACGGCTTAATACTCAAGAAGTTGTTTTACGGCGGCTGTGATGTGGCTGGTCTGCGGGAGAATCACGTCTTCCAGTTTGGGCTGATAGGCACAGAAGGTATCCATGGCGGCGACTCGCTTCACGGGGGCGTCGAGTTCGTCAAAGAGTTCGTCGGCAATGCGGGCGGCGATTTCCGCGCCGTAGCCCCAGCTCAGCATATCCTCATAAGCGACGATGACGCGATGCGTCTTTCGAACGGTGTTGGCAACGGCCTCCCAATCGTAAGGGGAGAGCGAACGCAAGTCTACGATTTCCACCGAGATGCCTTCACGGAGCAATTGCGCGGCGGCCACTTCGGCCCGATGCACCAGAGCGCCATACGTGACGATGCTGACCTCGGTGCCTTCCGTGACCATGCGGGCCTTGCCGAACGGGACGGTGTAATCCGGGCCGGGATACTCGGATCGATTGTAGGGCTGACGATAGAGGTGCTTGTGCTCGAGGAACATGACTGGGTCGTCGCAGCGAATGGCGGTTCGCAGCATGCCAGCGACATCGAGCGCCGTGGAAGGCATCACCACGCGTAACCCGGGGCAATGCGTAAAAATCGATTCACCGCTTTGGCTGTGATAGATGGCGCCGCCGGTAAGATAGCCGCCAATTGCGACGCGCAGCACGGCGGGAGACTTAAACACACCGTTTGACCGCCAGCGCATGACGCACAGCTCGTCGCGAATCTGCATCATGGCGGGCCAGATGTAGTCAAAGAATTGAATTTCCGCGACGGGCTTGAGGCCGCGCGTGGCCATGCCTATGGCGCGGCCGACTATGGCGGCCTCCGCCAAAGGAGTGTTGAACACACGATCGTTTCCGTATTTGCGCTGCAGCCCGGAAGTGGCTTTGAAAACGCCGCCCTTGCCTTTCACTTGCTTCAAATTGATTTCGCGGCTGGCGTCGGCGACGTCTTCACCGAAAACAGTAATTCGCTCGTCCCGAGCCATCTCGTCGGAGAGAGTCGCGGCAATCATTTCGACCATGGTTTTCGGCGCGCCGTGGAGCTGCGGCTGGGCTTCGAAGGCAGAAGAGGTGGGATCGACGTCGGGCGAATAAACGTTGACGCGAATCGAATCAATATGCGGCTCTTCGGCAGCCAGTGCCTCGTCGGCAGCGTTTCGGACTTCCGTATCCACTTCGGCTTCGAGAGCCTCAATTTCTTTCTGGTCGAGAATGCCCTCTCGGACGAGGAACAGCGAGAATTTGGAGATCGGGTCGCGGTGCGCTTCGTCCTCGCGCTCCTCGGGGGTCTTGTAAAGTTTTTCGTCGTCGGAAAGCGAATGGGAATAGGGTCGCGTCACGTGCGCATGAACGAGGGCAGGTCCGCGGCGCTCGCGGCAATATTGCACGGCGGATTTGCATACCGCGTAGCTTTCCAGAGGGTCCGTGCCATCGCACTCCGCTATTTGCAAGCCGGGAAAACCCCGCGTCAGTTTCGAGATGCTGCCGCCTGCGGTTTGCACCTCGATGGGAACGGAAATGGCGTAGCCGTTGTCTTCAACGAGGTAAAGCAGGGGGAGCTTCTTGGCGCACGCGGCGTTCAAGGATTCCCAGAACTCACCTTCACTCGTCGCGCCGTCGCCCGCGGAGACAAAAACGATTTCATCGGACTCGTGGGAGACGTGTTGGCCGAGAGGAGCCCTCTTGGCCTGCGCCAAAGCCTTCGGATGATTCTCATAGTAAAGAGTGGCTTCCGCAGCGCCCACGGATTGCACAAATTGCGTGCCAGTGCAGGAGGACTTATTGACGATGTTCAAGCGGGAGTGCCCCCAGTGCGAAGGCATCTGGCGGCCGCCGGAGCTCGGATCGTCTTTGGCTCCCACTGCCTGGAGAAGCATCTCGAGCGGCTTAACGCCGAGCATCAAGCAAAGGGCGCGGTCGCGATAGTAGGAATAGATCCAGTCGACGCTGGGACGAAGAAGAAGCCCCATGGCCGCCGTTACCGCCTCATGGCCCGCGCCGGAGATTTGAAAGTAAATCTTATTTTGGCGCTTGAGCTGGATTTCGCGGTCATCCAAGCGGCGGGAAAGGTACATGGTGCGGTAAATGCGGATGAGCGCGTCTCGGTCGAGGCCGTGCAACCTTGGGGCGTCAAGCTTGGCAAGTTTGACGCGCGTTTGTAACGCCATTCGTTCTGCCCTCGTTGTGAAGTGGGATTTTGCCTCTGCGGGAGTCTATTATACCTGAAGTCTGGCCGAGCTCCGAAATATTGGCAAAGCTATTCCAGAGATTCAAATTGTTTCACGACATCATCAAACTGCGCCTCGCCCTGGCGAACAAGGCGCGGCGAAGCTTCCTTGAATGGCTCTTCGGAAGGGATACGGTCTAGCCAGCGCTGCTCGGTGAGCTTTTCGTGGCCGGAAAAATAGAGCCTTACCAGCAGGTTCACTTTGCCATTCGCGGGTGTTGCATCCTCAGGGACTGCGGATTCGCCTGATTTGTGTTTCGATTTTGACTTGGCCTTTGGTTTGTCGGCTTTCGGCGGCTCCGCGGCTTTGTGGGCGTGCTCTGGAGCATTCTCCGCCTCGGCTTCGGGACGTTCAAGCTTGTACTGAAGCTTTTTGTCCAGACGGAAGGCCTGCTTCCAGCCCTCAAGTTTGTGGCGCGCCAACTGGGCTTTCTCTTCGTCGGTGCCGAAATCAAAGAGGAGATACGTATGAGCCATAAAATAAGTCTGCGACGCAGGCGCTAGCAAGTCAAGGCGGGAGCGGGGGCGGCGTTCGCCCAGGGTTAGCACAGGGCGAGAGGGCTGTCTTCGGCGCTGACGACGTCAACGGCATTTGGCTACCCGATGTGTCGATGATACGTCTATCTGGAGTATCATTGGGGTGGTGCCGAATTCCTGTGTGTAGGGCAGAACAAAAGCGCGCTCGAACGGCTGCGGCATGGTTTTGTTTGCTGGCGGTGGCACTTTTGTACGCGCCGCTGGCCGGTGCCGCGTGGTTGGCGCACAGCAAGGATTGTTGCACGGGGGGGTTTTGCACCGTTCCCGAGCATCATCATCACAAACAACAACGTGCGCCTGCCTCCAATTCTTCTCCCATGGATTGCGGGCATGACGTGGGTGGCTTGGTGTCGTGCTCCATGTCGTGTTGCCAGGATCCGGCGCGGCCCGCGTTAATGCCGGGCTTGTTCTTGTTGCCTTCTGCTAGTTTTGCAACGCTGGCTGCTCGAGTGCTGCGTCCCATAAAGATCGCAAGTGCTCTCGAAATTTCGCGTTTCGTCAAGCCGCTTTCTCCTCCGCCTCGATTTGCTTCTCCGGTCCTTTAAAGGACTCCTCGCTCTCCACGCACGTTCCTTCACCCGCGTCGCGGCTTGAAAGCCGGGCGAGAGCTATTCCATGAGGAGAAAAGAGAGTTTATGCGAAGAGTATTACAAGCATTCGCGGCAATTCTGCTGTTTGGGGCCGTGGCTTTCGCCACGGTGTTTGGCACCGTGCGAGGGCTCGTTCATGATCCGCAACACCGCCCCGTTCCAGGAAGCGAAGTCGTTCTAAAAGCGCAGTCGTCCGACTACGCACAACAAACGCAAACCGATGTTAATGGAGAATTTCATTTCGATGCTGTTCCGCTCGGGTCGTACACCATTACGGTCACGGATGCATCTTTTGCCGGGCAAGAGCAGCGTGTGACAGTTCTTTCGGGGTCGGCGCCAATCTTGCATTTCGAGCTACGCATCGTGTCTCAAAACCAGTCCGTCACGGTGTCGGCCGAAGCCGCCCCGGGACAAACCGAGTCGGTGACGCCGACAACTTTAATCGATCGTGAAGAGATACAGCAGACACCGGGTGCGGCGCGCACGAATAGCCTGGCAATGATCACCGATTACCTACCCGGTGCATACATCACACACGATCAGCTTCATGTGAGAGGCGGGCATCAAGTGAGCTGGCTGATTGACGGCGTGTCCATTCCAAACACAAACATCGCCAGCAATCTAGGCCCGCAAATCGATCCCCATGACATCGATACGCTCGAGATGCAACGCGGCAGCTACTCCGCTGATTTTGGAGACAGGACATTCGGTGTGTTCGATGTGGCGCCTCGCACAGGATTCGAACGCAACAACGAAGCCGAACTTGTGGTAAGCGCCGGGAATTTTTATCAAACGGACGACCAGCTCAATTTCGGGGGGCACACCAACCGCTTTGCGTATTACGCGAGCGTAAACGGGAACCGTACGAATCTCGGTTTGCAGACGCCGACGGCTGCGGTGATCCACGACGCGGCCAACGGCTTCGGCGGATTCACTTCGCTGATGTACAACCTGGATTCGCAGGACCAACTGCGGCTCGTGGCACAAGCCCGCCGCGATTTCTATCAGGTGCCATTCGATCCGAACGATCCCGACATACAGGGCCAGTTTCTTCGCGACGCCAACCGCGAGAACGACTCTTTCCTCGCTTTGACTTGGGTGCGCACGTTCAGCGCGGGATTGGTCTTCACGGTTTCTCCGTTCTTCCACTTCAACAGCGCGAACTATGAAAGCAGCTCGCTGGACCTGCCGAGTTCCACGACGCAAAACCGTTCATCGAACTATGAAGGCGGCCAAGCCACAATCACTTGGGTGGAAAAGAGAAATAATTTGCGCGCAGGGCTGTACGCCTTTGCGCAGCAGGACTCTCAACTTTTCAGCCTTATCTTCCATTGTCCGACGCCTACGACGGCATCGTGTCCGGAGACCAGCGCGTCGAACCTGACACCGACCCAGGTGAACCCGCTGGGCAGCCTCACGGCGGTGTACGCTGAAGACCAGTTCAAAGTAAACTCCTGGCTTACGCTGAATGGCGGCGTGCGGCAGACGCATTTCTCCGGAAACGTGGTTGAAAACGCGACCAGCCCGCGCGTCGGCGCCTCTCTGCGCATCCCGAAGCTCAATTGGGTTTTTCGCGGCTTCTATGGCCACTTTTATCAAGCTCCGCCTCTTTTGACCCTCTCGGGGCCGATCTTGGATGCCGCGACCAACCAGAATCTGGGCTTTATCCCGCTGCATGGGGAGCAGGATGAGGAGCACCAATTCGGCGTGACGATTCCCTTCCATGGCTGGACGATCGACGCAGACAATTTCCTTACTCGCGCCAGGAATTATTTCGATCACAATAATTTCAACGATTCGGACTTGTTCTTTCCGATCACAATTCAGGGCGCGCGGATCAACGGCTGGGAGCTTACTTTGCGTTCTCCGCGGATCCGCAATCGTGCGCAAGTTTATTTGACGTATTCGAATCAGCTTGCGCTTGGCTTTGGAAACATCAACGGCGGATTAACGGATTTTTCGTTTGGCGACGGATTCGGACTTCTGGATCACGACCAGCGGAATACTCTACACATGGGTGCTCGATACACTTTGCCATGGAACGCATACGCGTCGACTGATATTTCCTACGCATCTGGGTTCACAAACGGCAATTCTCCGCCGGATCCGAACAATCATCTCTCGCCTCATACGACGTTTGATCTTGCGGTGGGTAAAAGTTTCGGCGAACGATTTTCCTTCAATGTACAGGGCATTAACGTTGCAAACCGTCGCGTGCTTCTGGACAACAGTTTTACTTTCGGCGGGACGCACTATCTGAACCCGCGGGAAGTCTTCGTCCAACTGCGCTTCCATTTCCACTACTGAGCGGCCCCAGGCATGGCGTCAGGGCATCTAAGAATCACCTCCATCTCCTGCGGCCTCTGCATGTAACGAACGCAATTTGACTTCGCCGTCTTTGCGCTTTAGGCTGGCGCGCGATGGATTCATTGGGGCCGGAGAAGCTTGCTATTTGCAAAGTCCAAAAGGAGAGTTTGATGCAAAAAATCTTAATAGCTGCGATGGTGTGCTTCGCCGGCTCGATTGTGGCGTTCGCCGCGCCGTCCCCCAAGGTCGTGTACGTCCGTTGCGGGAAGCTGATCTACGACGCCGAAAAACCGCCGCTCACTTCGGCCGTGGTGGTGATTACCGACGGAAAGGTGACCGCCGTCGGCAAAGATATTCCGGCGCCCGCGGGAGCCGAGCAAGTCGATCTCTCGAGTTACACGGTTTTGCCTGGATTTGTGGATGCGCACATTCACATCTGGTCCGGAGCATTCGGGCAGGCCGTCTCGGAGCCGCTAGCGGCGCTGCGGGGAAGCAAGGCCATGAGCTACGCGCTCTCTTCCGGCGTCGTGGGCGCACGAGTTCTCGCTACGAACGGTTTCATCGATGTAGCCCTCAAGGATGCGATCGAGGATGGCACGATTCCCGGGCCGCATCTAGTTCCCGCCGCGCACGCGATCACGATTCCCGGCGGCCACGGAGATTTCTTCCCAGCACCGCCGTACTTGCCGATGGACGATTTCTATACGCCAATGCACGGATTCATTAATTCGCCAGTCGACGCTGAAAAAGCCGTTCACTTGCAAATAAAGTATGGAGCGCGGGTAATTAAAGTTTTGGCTTCCGGCGGAGTGCTTTCACCGCTGGATTCGCCCACCGCGGAGCAAGTCTCGGCGGAGGAGCTGCGCGTGATCGTCCAGCAAGCGCACATGGATCACGTCAAAGTCGCAGCGCACGCGGAAAACATACGAAGCATTCGTTCGTCTCTCGAGGCCGGTGTGGACTCCATCGAGCATGGCTCAGAACTCGATCAAGCCGCGGCGGACTTCATGAAAAGCCACAACATTGTTATGGTTCCCACCGTTTTCGTGGTGGATGAGAGTGTGGCGAACGGCCAGAAAATGCACTTCCCTGAATACGTCATCGTGAAGGTAAATGCGCTGGCCAAAACGCACTTCCCAAGTTTTCAACTAGCGTTGCACACCGGCCTGACAATTGCTGCGGGCTCGGACCATTCCTACGCGCCAGGCACGGGCACGGTGCGCGACGAGATGATCACGGAAGTGAAATACGGCATGACACCACAACAGGCGCTCGTTTCCGGAACAAAAACCAGCGCGGCCCTGCTTGGACTAGATCAGCTTGGCACCATTGAAGCCGGCAAGGAAGGCGATCTCGTCGCCGTCGAAGGTGATCCGCTTAGTGATATTCATGCGCTGGAAAAGGTGCACGCGGTGCTATTCCAAGGTAAAACCGTGCCCCCTGCAAACCGCCAGTAGCAGGTCCCAGGCAGATCAGTCAGGGCGAGCCCCGATGGGAGTTGCGCCTCGTTTCTCGCAAATCTGGCGGACACTCTTGGATTTGTCGTATTGCTTCGAAAAGCCTGCGGCAGTAAACTTTGGCTGAAGGAATAATCAAAGGCGATGGAGTTCGCCTAAACCGAGCCAGAGAATTGAACTGGCTCTGATGACTCCTGGCGGCCATGCGGCTCCAGGAGTTTTTTGTTGCGCGCCGCATGTGCAGCCGGATTGGAGCTATCTTGCGCATTCTATTGATCGCGATTTTCGGGGCAATCGGCACTCTCGCGCGCTACGGGCTGCAAGGCGTCGTGCAAATTCGCGCGGGCGGAGCGTTTCCTTACGGGACATTACTAATTAATCTGACAGGCTGTTTTCTTCTGGGCTTAATTGGCCAGTTCACTTTGAACCGCATGCTTATCTCACCTGACTGGCGCGTTGCTATCACCGTCGGCTTTTTCGGCGGATACACCACATTCTCCAGCTTTGGCTGGGAAACGGCGAAGATGTTGGAGGATGGAGAGTGGCTGCGCGCCTCGACATACGTCGCCGCCAGCGTGTTTGTAGGTTTGTTCTTGTCCGTAGCAGGTATTCGGCTGGCGAACAGGTTCTAGGAGCCGCGATGACACACGAAAAATTCGAAGGCGAGCGTACGTTGATGCGCATCCACATCGGAGAATCCGACAAGTGGCACGGCAAGCAGCTGCATGAAGCCATCGTGGAGATGCTTCGCAAAGACGGCTTCTCCGGTGCCACCGTGCTGCGAGGCGTGGGCGGCTTCGGCGGCTCGAGCGTCTATCACACGGACAAAATTCTCCGGCTATCGCAAGATCTTCCCATCATTGTTGAGGTCATCGAATCCACGGAACGCATCGAGAAAATACTCCCGCGGATGGACGAGATGGTCGAAGGCGGACTGATTACTTTGGAAAAAGTACGGGTCATTCTGTATCGAGCCGCAAAGAAATAAGCAAACTTCAAACAAAAATGCTTGCAGAGGGAACGTGCTACATCTTTGGCTCGAGACACAACTCGTTTTTTATCTGAACTGAGCGTTCTCGACGGTAAATTGCTATCCCATGGCTGACGCGCCAGAAAAACAACCGTGGTTGAATCGCACCGTCCTCGGCGTCGGCCTCACCAGCCTTTTCAGCGACTGGAGCCACGAAACGGCAACCGCAATACTGCCTGCGTTTCTTGCCTCGATTGGGGCGGGCCCTGCGTGGCTCGGCATTATCGAGGGCATCGCCGACGGACTCTCTAGTTTCACGAAGCTGGCTGCGGGCCATTACACCGATCGCTTGAAGCATCGCAAGCCGTTGGCTGTGTTCGGTTACCTTGTCACTGCGCTTTCGACCGCTTCTTTCGTGTTTGCCACGCATGCGTACCACGTGCTCATCGGCCGCACGGTAGCTTGGTTCGGCCGCGGCGTTCGTTCCCCGGTCCGGAAGGCGCTACTCGCCGCGGACGTCTCGCCGGATGCCTACGGGCGCGCATTCGGCCTGGAGCGCCTGATGGATACGATCGGAGCGATCGCGGGGCCGCTAACAGCACTCTGGCTGCTGGAAAGAACCGGGCACAATTATCATAAGGTTTTTCTGTGGACACTTGTCCCAGGCTTGATTGCCGTAGTTTCCATTTGGCTGCTGGTGCGGGAGCGCCCCATGGCTTCAAAGCCAAGGCGTTCGTTTTTGACCAGCTTCCGCGAGCTGCCCGTTCCGTTCAGGCGCTTTCTTCTCGGAGTCGGAGTGTTTGGCGCTGGTGATTTTTCCCATTCTCTGTTGATACTCTATGCTTCGCGCATGCTCGCGCCTGGGTACGGGCTCGCACGCGCGGCCAGCGCCGCTGTCGTTCTCTATACCGTTCACAATGTTTTTTACGCTGGCTCTGCATACGCTAGCGGCTGGTTGAGCGACCATGTTCCACGACGCAAGATCGTACTCGCCGGGGGCTACACGCTCGCTGGAATCACAGCAATTCTGCTTTGCACTGGTACGCATTCGCTTTGGCTGCTCGTGGTGATTTTCATCTTGGCTGGAGTTTACGTTGGTACAGAGGAAGCGCTCGAAGACTCCGTAGCAGCCGAGCTTGTCCCCAAAGAACAGCACGGCATGGCGTTTGGCACACTGGCCGCGGTTAATGCCGTCGGAGATTTCCTCTCGAGCCTTCTGGTGGGTTTTCTTTGGAGCGCCGTTTCTGTGCAAGCCGCATTCGCCGCCTCTACTCTTCTGTTTTTCGCGGGCGCCATCCTCATACTCCGACCGTCTAGCCGGTAGCGAATTCTTTCGTGCAAATGAGGACTCACGCGCAACTCATTCGTGCGGAGGCATCGTCGCCGGCCACTGGGTAACACTGATTCTGCCGTCGGGTTGCAATTCAATCGCCGGGGCGTAGAGTCCAATCGACTCTCGCCGCCACCATAATCCGTGCTCTCTTTTTTCTGCCATGGACGTGAACCAGTACTGCCAGAGGATGGCACGCACTTGGCGCGGCGGTCCCTGTGGAAAAGGATTCCCTGCAAATAACTCGAGCACGTCAGCGTCGTTCGAAAGCAGACGCCTTTCCGTGCGCAAGACCATCGGGTTATCTCGCCATTCGCCGAGAGAGGCGAACCACAAGTTCCAGTCCAATCGCGGCTGATAGGGGGCGTAAATACGGGGCGGCTTGTTCAACTCCTGCGGCTTGTGGCGGAAAGGATAGGCGATCCAGGTTTCGCCGTTGTTGGAGCCCTGAAATTCGATTTCATAGCGGCCACGCGTCATCACGGCGAAGAGCCCGTAGCGGTTGGCAATTCGAAAGGGATCGAGCAGAGCCACTGGCAATGCGGGAAGTGGCGCGGGTCCGATCATCCAAACCATCTGGGTTGTCGTCGCATAGAAAATCCATGCGAGCAAGACTGCGGTCGCGGCTACACGGACCGGATGGACCGAGAAGCGGACTTTTTGCCACCGACCCGGGGGACCGTCTCCCTCAGTTGAAACCGTATCCGTTGGTAGACCCGGCGGGGCCGCCAAGATAGAGAGTTGGTCAGCAACACTTGAGCCCGACTCGTTATCAGGGCCAGGCCTTCGATCGAGTAAGGGCTTTTTCCATTTCGTTGGAAAGAACCGCATAAGCAAGCAGTCGTCCAGTAATAGAAACGCGAAGATGAGGACTAGATAATTCAGAAACGTATAGTTGGCCGTGAGAATGATGCCGATCTGCCAAGGCGTCACGAGGAAGAAGAGCGCGATTCGAAATGGGCGGGGCAGAAACCCCACCCAAATGACAACCAGCTCGAGCGCCAGCGTAAAGAATGCAGTTCCTGCGTGAAACCAGTACGGTAAATGCTGCACGTACCAGCCGATCCAGGTCGGCAGAGGGCCGTTTTGATAATACTCGTCCATTGCTGTGAAGTTGCGCCACTCAGGGTCGTGGCCGGCGATCTTCGCTATGCCGGATTCAAAGTAGATGCGGAACCACTCCCAGAGCAGCAGGTAAAGTGCGGCTCGTATCGGAGGCCGCGCCTCTCCCACCCTTGGGCGAAATCCACCGGGCGCCAGAAACAGCGAGAGGAATCCCGCCTCGAGCAGCATGCCATCCGATTGGTATCCAGAGAATTCTCCAGCGGCGCTGACGAACGAAAGAAAACAGACGAAACAGATCGCAAGCATGCCGCGGGGCCAAAAATTAAGAACAAGCAGCACTGCGGCCGCCATGCCCACCCAGCAGAGGCCCGTCAGCACGTGCACACTGGTCGAAAACCACAAAACGCTCGGCACGTACCAATACCGGGCGTATCCAACCTGTTCCGCTATGCTCTTTAAGAATTCGCTGGCGGGCAGAATTCCTTCGGGGCCGATGAGGCCGCGAATCTGAAATACGAGCGAGAAAAAAGCAGAGAAATAAATCACGCCGAGCCCGCGCAGGAAAATCCAGCGAGACAGGAAGCGATCCGAAGGACCGTTTCGCGAATCAAAAAGCCAGCGAATAACCGATGAAGGAGTCCAATCCATAGACGCGAGACAGTATAACGGCTCGCGAGGTTGCCAAATTGGCTTTGGATTATTGTCGGCGGTCTCTTTGGGGAGTGGGGGGCTGGTCACTATGCAAGGCGCAGGTGCCGTCCTCGCAAGGTTCCCGATTCCAACGATAGCGATTGCGAGCAACCCAGCCGTAGATTCGCCTTGCGACGAAGTGAATCCCCGGAACAAAAAGCAGCCACGCAACTAACTTCCAACCAGGAAGCGCCATCCCGATCCGCGCCCAAGCGTCTGCACCGGAGTAGACGCGCCCGCTGGGATCGACGGCTTGCATCAAGCGCATCGCTTCTTCGATATTTACCTGTGGAAAGCGAGCAGACACGCTCCCGTCGTGAAGGTCGAGCAAGGTGATGCGGCCTCGCGGATCCAAGCGGCGCAAACGGTCGACGCTCGCGCGGCACAGATTACATCCGCCATCGTAAAGAACGGTTAGTTCAGCCACTGTTCTCCCTGCGGCGTCGGCCGCCAATTTCGGCGCAAAGCATCGAAACGGGTCGCATCGCTACCCGATGTGACCGCCGGTGATGTCATTCTAGCAAGCAATTCACGGGGCCCCGGTTCGCTCATTGTTTAAGTAAGTTTTTTGTTCCTCAAAGCTCTTAAGCACTTTCTGGGAATAACACTCACTTCCCTGTTGCAGCCACGAACACTGCATGCTAGCCTTGGCGAACAAAAGGCGAATTGCAGGAGGCTTTCTCCATGTCCCATTCTCTCGCCGCGCGGGCAGCGGCCAGTGGCTCGCTCGAACAGCCGGGTGATTCATCGCTGACTCGCGTTCGTGAGGTTCTCAACACATTCGCCTCCCGGGACGCCAACGGCAACGTGCTAACCGCAGTGCGTTACTTCCCTGCGCGCGAAGCCCAATGGGCTGATTTCCCTGCATGGGTCAACGCGGATCTCGTCGCGGCGTATGGTGCCAAGGGCATCCGCCAGCTTTACACCCATCAGGGCATCGCTGCCGAAGCCGTCCACGCGGGCAAGAATGTCGTCGTAGTCACTCCAACCGCTTCCGGAAAAACTCTTTGCTACAACCTGCCGATCCTGAATACCATCCTCGAAACTCCGGACACGCGCGCGCTGTATCTCTTCCCCACCAAAGCTCTGGCGCAGGATCAGTTGGCGGAACTTTACGACCTCAACCAGCGTCTCGATAACCGTTTCGGCGTTTTCACCTATGACGGTGACACGCCCGCTGACGCCCGCAGAGCCATCCGAGAAAAGGGCCATGTGGTGCTCACGAATCCGGACATGCTGCACACTGGCATTCTTCCACACCATACACGCTGGACACGCTTGTTCGAAAACCTTCGGTATATTGTGATCGATGAGCTTCACACCTACCGCGGAGTTTTTGGGAGCCATCTTTGCAATGTGCTGAGGCGTCTGCGTCGCATCGCGAATTTTTACGGCCGTGATCTGCAGTTCATTTGTTGCTCGGCGACGATCGCAAACCCCGGGGATCTGGCGAGCAGGCTGCTCGAAAAAAAAGTGGAGGTGCTCAGCTCCAACGGGGCGCCAGCCGGGGAAAAAACTTTTGTCTTCTACAATCCGCCCGTCGTCAACCGAGCTCTCGGCATTCGCCGCAGCTACATCAATGAAACTTCGCGCGTTGCACAGGAATTTCTGAAGCACGATCTCCAAACGATGGTCTTCGCCAATTCGCGGCTGCAAACAGAGATTCTCCTGACGTATCTTCAGCAGGCCAATCCTCATCCACCCGGCAAGCAGGACACAATTCGAGGTTATCGCGGCGGCTACTTGCCGAACGAACGGCGGGAGATCGAGCGCGGTTTGCGCGATGGCCGCATCCGAGGCGTGGTGACTACGAGTGCGCTGGAGCTCGGTATCGACGTCGGCTCTCTCGACACCGTAGTCATGGCAGGCTACCCTGGCTCGATTGCCGGCACTTGGCAGCGCGCCGGTCGCGCTGGACGCCGCAGTGGAAGCTCCTGCGCGGTGATGGTCGCTTCTTCCTCGCCGCTCGATCAGTTTATCATTCGGCATCCGGACTACTTCTTCGGTAACACGCCGGAACACGCCTACATTCAGCCGGACAATCTCGAAATTCTAATCAATCATCTGAAATGCGCTGCGTTCGAATTGCCGATCGCGCCCGGCGAACGATTCGGTGGGGTCGACCTCCCGGACCTTTGCGCGCGGCTTGCCGAGGCGGGTTTTCTGCATCTGGCAGGAGATCATTATCACTGGACGCACGAAGCTTATCCCGCCGATACGATCAGCCTCCGCTCGATCACCAGCGACAACTTCGTTATCATCGATGTCACAGGTGCGGCCAATGTAATCGGCGAAGTGGATTTTGCGAGCGCGCTGGTTTTCCTTCACGAAAAAGCCATCTACATTCACGGCGGGCAGCAATACCACGTCGAGCATCTCGATTTCAAAGAGCGCAAGGCTTATGTGAAGCAGGTAGACGTCGACTACTATACCGATGCGATTCGCTACACGCAGGTCCGCGTGCTAGAAGCAACCCAAACTTCCGCCGGTTCAGCTGTTTCCTCAAACTCTCATTCTCACGGCGACGTACTCGTACGTTCGCAAGTTGTCGGCTTCAAGAAAATAAAATTTTTTACCAATGAAAATATCGGCGACGGCAAGCTCGAGCTTCCCGAGAACGAAATGCACACAACGTCCTACTGGATCACGCTGGAGAGGCCGCTGCTCGAATCTCTTCCTTACACCGTGAGCGAGCGCCAGAGCGGCATGTTCGGGCTGCTGCATGCGCTTGCGTCTGTCGCCACGCTTCTCCTCATGTGCGATGGCCGTGATCTTGGCATCGCCATCGGCGAGCGACCGCCAGCTCCGGATTCCGGCTCACAGCTTCCAGAGCCGCAGTATGCTGCGGCTCTGCCCGGCACGATCGATGGTTTCACGCGCTCACAGTTCAGAGATGCATCTCCCTTCCATCCGAACGAATTCTTTGAGCCTAATCTTTATCTGTTCGACTCCTATCCCGGCGGCATCGGCTTTTCCGAACCGCTTTTCTGCGCTCACGATCTGCTCATTCAGAAGTCTCGTGAGTTGATCGCAGCGTGCGCATGCGATGAAGGCTGCCCCTCCTGTATCGGACCCGCAGGCGACCTCGCTCCGCGGGCGAAGGAAGCCGCTCTCGCCATCCTCGACCGGCTGTGTGGGTAGATGGCCGCCTCCGCTGACAAATTCTCCCGCCTCGCTGCGCTGCGGCCTGCGCGCTTAGCGCCTTCGCGTCCTGCGGTCCTCCGTGCACCGGATCAGGAGGATTCTCTCGCCCATCTTCTCGGCGCAGGCGTCGCAAAAAATCATTTCGGCGAACATCTCGCGATTCGAAACTGGTTTTCCACGCCCGAATTTTGCGAGCCATCCCTCGTCTCTCTCGAACTTCTCTCGCGCACACGCGATACTTCTGTCACTCGCCGCACGCGCGTCGCTCTTGAAGATCCATCCAAATGGCTTTTTCTGGACACGGAAACCACCGGGCTGGCGGGCGGCACGGGCACTTATCCATTCCTAGTAGGCATCGCCTGGTGGGACGCCGGCGGGCTTCAAGTCGAACAGTTTTTCATGCGCGATTTTTCCGAAGAGCATTCTCTTCTTCATGAACTCGCCGCACGCCTCGCGGAGCGTCCCGTTCTCGTAACTTTCAACGGAAAATCCTTCGACTGGCCGCTCCTTGAAAATCGCTTCACCATGACACGCGCCATTGCCACGCCGCACCTGGCGGCCCATCTTGATCTTCTTCATCCCGCGCGTGTGCTTTGGAAGCTTCGCCTCGGTTCGGTCCGCCTTATCGAGCTCGAGCGCCGCGTACTCGATGCTCCTCGTCTCGGCTGGCATCGTGAGGATGACATCGCTTCGGCCCTCATTCCGCAGTATTACTTTGACTATCTTCGCGGCGGCCCTTGCGATCCAATCGCGGGCATCGTTCGCCACAATCAGATGGATTTGCGAGGCCTCGCTGCTCTCTTTGGCAAAATCAATTCCCTTCTCGCATCTCAAGACACTGACCGCGATGGAGTCGACAGCCTCGATCTCTTCGGGCTTTCGCGCTTCTTCGAGCGTCGCGGCGAGTCCGACCGCGCTGAAATCGCTTGTTCTCAGGCGCTCGAACTCGGCCTCCCCGCCGAATTCAGACCGCGAGCCCGGCGAGAGCTTGCACTTCTCGCCAAACGCCGCGGCGACCACGCAGCCGCGGTGGCGCTCTGGATCGAACTCTCCTCCGACCCTCAGGACGGGGTTCTCGCCTGCGAGCAGCTCGCCATCCACTACGAGCGCCGCGCGAAGAATCCTACACGTGCTGCGGAATTTGCTCGCTTGGGCTTGGCCAAACTTCAGCGCACGCGAAGCCGCTCGCGCGAGCCTAACGTCGTAGCGCGCGCGGGGCGGCTTGCTGAGAAATTCTTGAGTCGAATCAGCCGCCTGGAAGGCGAGGTAAGATCAAGAAATAAAGGCGCTGCTCACCTGTCCGTATTTAACCGGTAGGTTAAATATACAACCGCCTTAACCGAGCAACACATCTCCCTGCCAAATTGTGGTCTTTATGGCTGTGCGAACGGACGAAAATCTTGTATCTCCATGAACAAAAGAGGGCTATGCACAATATGCTCCGGAGCGGCGGCCGTCGCCTTGGGCGCGGTGGCGACAGCAGGCCAGCCAAGCACTTCATTGATGCCGTCAAAGGCAGCTCTGCTAGTGCCCTCCACCGAGAGGCATTCTAGCTTCACGCAGCGCAAGAATACTCCGCCGTCCGGCGTATCAAAGGAAAGGAAATTGGGCTGGCCAGGCGCACTCACCTGCACACCATACTTTTTTTCCAGCGCTTGCGAGTATTCTACAAAAAAACCCCCGGCGTGCTCTGCACTGTCCAGCCGCAATCGCGCGATTAATATCAGCCGTTTGGTGTGCTTCTGTTCATAGAGGACATAGCGGTCCCCCTCCCACTCCGCGGATACCGGGGTAGCTCTCCGCTCGCCCAGAAACTGCTTCAAAATTTCTTTCCACCCGAACTCGCCCATGACGTTCTCATCAAGTTTCACCCAGTCCGAGCCAAGTAGTTTCTCGAAAGAGGGCATGGCAATTGGATCGGGAGGCTTCCCCGATTTGTAAAGCGAGGGATGCATGATCTGCTGCGTGGAACGAGGAGGCTTTGCAAAAACCGCCGACAGGCCGTTCCACCCCGCGGGCTTCAAGATTGCTGCCGAAAATGTCAGTCCTGCAAAATACGGAAAGATCAGGGCATCCTTCAAGAATTGAGGCGCCTCTTGCAGTTTGGGCGTTTTGGACAAATCGCCCGCAAAAACGGAAGGATCAATTGCCGGCAAGTCCTCGACGGAATGCCCGCTCCCTTTCAACAGGTAATCGATCATGGCGGCCATGGCGCTGCCCTCGAGCACGGCTTCACGCGCCAGCTCCGCGTCATCGTTTGGACGGGCCGCTTTCACCCACCCCTCGATTTGAAAATGCTGGTCTTGGAGCGCATGGGTGAGCTCATGAGCCATCACCATGCGCTGATCATCCAGGGGTATCCAATCCGCGATGTAAAATTCCCGCGCTTTAGGATCGTAAAGACCCGCGATCTGTTCGGTCAGCAAATCAACCATGAAGTTATCCAAATCAAACCCTTTGGGGATCAGGCCGAAGGCTTCGGCGCTCCGTGTCTCCGCATAACGCTCCGCAGGGTTTTTCTCGTCATCCATTTCACGTATGACATAGGCGCGTATCTCATCCCGGGATCGCAGAGTCTTCTTCAGAGGAGTGAGCAGCTTAAGCCCGGTGATTTCGCTGACCTGCTGGAGCACTTCATCCGCCGCCGCGGCAAACTCGGCGTTGTTCACTTTCGGTTTCGTCGCCGCAGGTGGCGCCGTTGCAGCTTGTTGCGCGCGGAGTGTGCCGCCACCAGCCAGCCACGAAGCGATCAGTAAGGATGTAGCAAGGCGGTTTGCAGCTTTGTTGAACCGTAGAGGCATAATCTTTGCAGAATAACAGATAACGAATGTTGACGGCGGCACGGAAGTAGTCAATCCGGCGCAATCAACTAAAAGGAATGGAGATAGCGATGGAACTGGGTTCTAAACTGCTGGGATGAAAGTGTTTGCTGGTTCATGTGAAAAAAACAATTGAGGAAATCCGTAGAACGTCGTTCCGAATCCTTAACAGAATGGTAATTCTGCTATACTCTGCTTTGTTCGCTCCTAGGTCCCTCCCGAGGAACATATGCTTCCCGGCCTTCGTCTCCGACAAGCCCGAGAACGGCTTGGTTTGACATATCGCGATGTCGAGCGTGCCAGTTTCGAGTTGGCGGCGCGCAGGGGGCGCTCTGAGTTGATCCTTCATATCAGCCGCCTGGCGGATATCGAGAACCGTGGCGTCACACCGGGGCTTCATAAACTTTACACGCTCGCGGCTGTGTACCACTTGAATCCGTTGGAGATTTTCCGCTGGTATGATGTTCCCATCGAGGACTGTTTCCCGGACGGGGGCTCATTTCAGGCGCCACACACGCATCTCGCCGCGCCGCCCATATCTCTCAAGACTCCCCTGCGCTTCGATCCGGCGTTCGATCCAAAGCGAACGGAACTGCTTTCCCGTATGGTCGAGCAGTGGGGCAGCCTTGAGGGCGTGCTTACTAATGGAAATTCCCGCCATCGTTACGGATACATTGGCTCGTCGGACCGTCGCATGGTGCCTTTGCTGCGCCCCGGTAGCGTTGTTCTCGTGGACGTCAGTGTGCGCCGTATCGAAGACGACGATTGGGCTAACGAATACGACCGGCCGATGTATTTTGTCGAACTGCGTGACGGGTACCGATGTGGATGGTTTCATCAGGATGGCACACGGCTGCTCATGCAGCCCCACCCTCTTTCACACTGTGTGCCGGAGGCTTGGCGTCTTCCTGATGAGGCCGAAGTGGTCGGCAGGGTGGTGGGGGTGGTTACCCGGCTGAATGAGCCGTGGAACATTCTTCCTGGAGAATCTCCAGAAGCGCGCGGAGATTCGAGCAGAAAAGCTCCTTGAGATATCCCGGAACGCGTTCCGGCATTAGGACTCGGTAGGCCTCCATCTGGCGCCAGTGAGCCACCGTAGCGCAAAGCCCCCCCGGCATACGTTCAAGACACCCTCTTAAGTCGGTCTCTTGCCGCGCGAGCGGAGTCTCCAACACTCGCTCAAATATTTGCTCATGGCATAACTGCAAGGCCTGCTGCATAGCCTCGTCCGGATATAACGTCGCAAGCCCGGCATGCTCGTATCTTCCGCTAGAGAGATCGCGTAGCGAAGCCATGTAAGTAAGCCTGCCGAACTCCCCTGGAATTCCAGCGAGCGTGGTCAGCGTGAAATCTTGAACGATACGGCGGTTTTGCTGGAGCTGCGTAATCATTTTCTTCCATTGCTTCGTTCCGCAGACGGAACGCTTTTGATCAATACCACCAGTTCATCTGTTTATTCCTCATGGTTGAACCAGGAGGGGTTCAACCATCATGAAAAACATCACGATTCGTTTGTTATTCCTTGCGTTAGCGATTTCGATCGTACTCCCTGTAAACAGCTCGGTCAAACAGTGCTCCAGTAATCGCGCTTCTGCGGTTTTCGTTGCCGTGCTGAGCGGTTCCCCGATACCAGCTCCACCTCCCCCGGGATTCAGCATCAGCGCAACTAGTGGCTCACCAATTCCTGCTCCGCCGCCCCCCCGGGGCAGATGGTATAACGATTAGAATCTTGTTGCCTCCGCAACTCGGCTAAGGAAGGGACGGCGAGTTGCGGAGGCTTCTTCATAAGATGCCTCTAATACTTCCTTTACTCTCTCCATCCACTCATAAGAGCGCTCGATAAGACTTGAAGCCTTCTTTTGTTTTTGATCGCACGACCGGAACCCACATCCCAACAAAAAGAATACGATTCCGACAGTCGCAGCCTACCAGATGGCCGGTTCCAGTACCAATTATCTATGGCTGCTCATACGGATAGATTGTTTACCGGCATGTCAAGACATGCTAGCATTCAACGGCTATGAGCAGCTTGCCTCTGTACGTGAAATGTTTATGGGCTTGCAGTGTTCTCGCCCAACTGTTGTTGCTGATATTCCTATTCGTAAAAGGGAATTTTCGCAAGATACCCTATTTCACTGCCTACATAGCACTTAATATCTGTCAAGCTGGCTTTATCTTTTTTCTATACTCGCCCTGGGGGCCTGCATCTCACACCATTTTCGTGCTAGCTTGGACCTCAGAAAGCCTTACTCTCCTCGCGCAGGCTCTGGCCACTTTCGAAATTCTCGGAGTCACCTTGAGGCCTTACAAAGGAATTTGGGGCCTTGGATGGCGCGCCCTGACCGTCGTCTCAGGCATAGTCGTGATTCTCGTGGTGCTGGCGACTCGCAGCCATTGGGCATATGCCCAATGGTTCGAACTCAACCGCGGCTATCATCTTACCTTTGCCTCAGCGGTCATCGCTTGTCTGCTTCTTGTCCGCTATTATTCCATTCCGGTTCCAACCGCCTACAAGATGATACTCGGAGGATTCTGTTTTTACTCCTGCACCGAAATTTTGATTAATACCATCCTTCAAGCCTTTCTCCGCAAAAACTTTTACGCCTATCAGTCGATCTGGCAAGCCTCGAGAATGATCTCATTTATCGTGGTGCAAGTTATCTGGACTGCGGCTCTCCGGAAGCCTTTGCCTGTGGAGAACTCGCAAACGATCGCATTCCCGGATTCCACTTATCAGCAACTCTCTCCCGAAATCAATGAGCAGTTGCGCAAGCTCAATGAAAAACTCCTGCAACTGTGGAAATTGGAGGCACGTCCAGATTGAGCCTCGCTCTTTTATCACTAGCTGGTTTCGGAGCTCTCCTCCTGATTCTGCTTGTCTGGGTTCTACTTGATCCTCGGAAGCGGACAGCACGCAATCACGATATGGGGTTGGCCGCAGAGTTCGACCGGCGTCATGTGATTTATTTTCCCCAAGTGCGGCAGGCCTTGGCTGCGGAAGACTTCGCCTTTCTAGCCTCGCGAGGTTCCCGTGAGATGATCCGCAGAGTGCACAAGGAGCGTCGAAAGATTGCACTTACCTATCTATCCTGGCTGCGCAGCGATTTCCTGAAATTGTGGCGGTTGGCGCGCGTCATTGCCTCCATGTCGTCACAGGTCGGTGCGGCGCAAGAATTTTCACGTCTGCGATTGGGTCTGGCCTTTTCCCTGCGGTATGAAATGGTTCGCATCAAGTTCCTGTTCGGATCGGCGCCTCTTCCCGAGCTCGGGGCTTTGAGCGATCTTGTTAGCAGGCTGGCGAGCCGGCTGGAAACGGCGATGAAAGATCTGGGGGAGCGTGCCGCACTGGCTGCGAAACTCGCCTCAAATCTGGACGGGCGCAGTCTGGATTCTCGTTAACGCTTCATCCACGGCAGCGAGCAGTTCTGCCGCCTCAAACGGTTTCTGGAGAATTTGATACCCGTTAAGTGTCGCTTCGTCCTGCGGGCTTCCCAGGGGAGCGGCCCCGCGCATCCACACACAGCGCTTTGCCAAGCCCGGTCTTCGGGCGGCGATCCAATCATGGAGTATGTTGCGTGTGGCCGTGCCGGATAGGTCGAGATCCGCCAGAACCAAATCGAAGTCTTTTTTCTCAAGAAGAGCCATTGCCTCTGCTGCGCTCTTCGCGGTTTCGACAGCATGCTCACGTTCGAGCAGGATGGCACTTACCGCTTCCAGAACCGAATCATCCTGATCAACTAACAAGATTCGGCATTCCCTTGCCTGCTCCATCGGCTGGAGTGAATCGAAAGACTTCGCCGGCTTCGCCGGCTGATGCGGCACTTCTATCGTGAACGAGGCTCCGCGCGGTGGCACATTGCGCACGCGGATCGACCCGCCATGCTCGGTGATAATTCCGTAACAGATGCTGAGACCTAGTCCGGTGCCCTTGCCTACGGGTTTCGTCGTGTAGAAAGGATCGAACACCCTCGATGCATCCTTTACGCCGGGACCGCTGTCGGTAAACTCGATGAACAACCGGTCTTCGTTAGCTCCCGTTCGCACCCAGAGATCCCCTTCGTTGGTATGCTCGAGCATGGCGTCAACAGCGTTGTTGACCATGTTGAGGAACACTTGCTGAAGTTGGTGAGGATCCGCCGACGTTAGAGGGAGGTCCGGGGCAAGTTCCAGGTGAACTCGAATATGATTCATGCGCAAGTCGTAGTCACGCAGCGCAAGCGTTTCTTCCAGAATCAGATTCAACTGCACCGGCACGCGCTCTGGTTTGTGCTGGCGGGCGAAGCTAAGCAGGTTTTGCACGATGCGGTGCGTTCGCTGCGCCTGTTTGTAAAGCTTGTCCGAGTACTCGATCCCTTGTGGCCCCATCTGTCCGCTCGAAGTGAGCAACTGGCTGTAACCGAGAATTGCTGTGAGCGGGTTGTTCAATTCGTGGGCCACGCCGGAAATCAATTGCCCCACGGCGGCCATCTTTTCACTGTGCAGAAGCTGCTCCTGGGCACGTCGCAAGTTCTCATACGCGTGCCTGGCCTCCTCGTAGAGAGTGGTACGTTCGATAGCGCTCGAAAGCTGGCTGCCAACAGCAATCAACAGATTGATGTCGGCGGGTGAGAATTCCTTCGGCGTGCGGCTCCCGACAGTCAGGCCTCCGATAACGCGGTCCTTCGACCACAGCACTACCACATAGGCAGACAGAAGCTCTTCTTTCCGCTGCGCTTCACGAAATATGGCAGGCAGCGGGAGTCCCTGCACGGAAAGAAATGTCGCATGCACAGCCTTAACGTGTTGGAGTAACTCCGCTTTCACATTGACCGCGGGGAAATTCCGGGCGTACTCGGAACGGTGCCCTACCGCAGCCACGCGCCGAATCTTCGTCCCTTCCTCGTCAAAAAGATACAGGGCGCATGCGTCCAGACTAAACAGTTCGGCCATCTGCCGTAATGTTCGATGCAGCGAATCGCTCAAATCCATTGACTCTGTCAGCGTTTGTCCGATGGAATTTAAGACCAGGAGCTCGCGGTTTCGCCGCCGGATTTCCTGTTCCGCGCGTTTCCGTTCCGTAATGTCCAAAAGAAATCCCTGATACGCCGTCACATTCCCTGCTAGGTCCTTAACCGCGATCGAGGACTCCAGCACTGTTCGAATCTCGCCATCCTTGCGCCTCATCTCGAACTCGAAATCCGCCACCGCGCCGTGTTCCTGCAGGAGCTTCTTGAGCCGCTCGCGATCCGCTGGATTTGCATACATCGCGCTCGGAATATCAGCTCCGAGTAATTCCTCCCGGGTCTCAAATCCGGTCATACGCATCATGGCGATGTTAAAATCCAGAAATCGCCCCTGCGGCGTGGATATAAAAACACCTTCCTGCACGCTGGAGACGAGCGTGCGGTATTTCTCCTCGGCGCGCTTTCTTTCCGTGATGTCTTTTAGCACATGCACAGTCCCCAGCAGGTTTCCCGCGGGATCGGTGAACGTGGAATTGGAGGCAAGAAAATAGCCTTGGAGCCAGGGATCCAAATCATCCCCTTCCCCAGCAATGCCTTCGCAATATGGGCACATCTTGTAAGAAACAGTCTTTCGCGTGAGGAGGTCAGTCACACCACGCCCAACGAGCAGTTGCGAATCCCTGCCCAGCAGATGACCCAAACGCAAGTTACACCGCAGAATCCGTCCTTGGCGATCATGAACCAGGATCGGGTCTCCAATGGAATCGAAAGTGTAAGCCCACTGTTTCTGAACGGTGGCTACTTGTTCGAAGAGCCTCACGTTTTGTAAGGTCAATCCCAGCAAGTTGCTGATGTTGAGCAGGTAGGAAATCTCATCGGCCTGGAACTGCTCGCTTCTCGTCGAGCCGATCGCGATGAGGCCAAGCGGGCCGTCTTTTCCCGGCAGCGCCATGGTGATGACATTGCCGATGCCGCTCTCTCCCATTCTCTGGCGCACTCCCGGGTCCTGTTCATCTTCCAGGCGCAAAAACTCGCAGTCTTTGTGCAGGACCTGCTGGGACCAGGGCGTTTTCGCGGCCAATGTTCCGTACTTATTCAGATAATCCTGCTGAAAACCAACCGAAGCGTGCACCACAAGTTGGGCTTTATCGCCCTCGCCTTCCAGCAGCCGCACAAGCCCGTGGGTAGCTCCCAAGCTCTCCACCAGATGAGCCAGTACCCGGTCCAGGACCTCCTGAACGGATAGCGTTTGTGTGCTGGCTGTCGTCAACAGGGTGAGCCGCCGCAGTTTCTCGTTAAGTTCTACTGTTCTGGCCCGCGCGCCTTCCAAAACCACGACGACCATGGCAATTCCCAACGCCACGCCCAGCAAGTGGTCGAACGCCATCCTCAGCAAAAAGTACGGGTGCTGTAACCAAAGCGGCCGGTCCATTCCGTGCAGGCCAGTCAAGAGAAAAATACCCCCGAGCAATCGGACGCCATGTCCGGCCCGCGAGAGCGGTGACCTCCACAACACCATCCCTGCCCACAGGCTTACCGCGCTCGCAAGTACCGCTGTCCCCCATTGCACGCTCCCAAAGGATGGCGGGGCACCGCGCTGAAAATAGTAAACGCCGAATAACACGACTCCCGCGAGCGGCAGAATCGGCAAGCTGCGCTTCCCAGCCCCGGTGGTAAATTGCACGACGGCAGCTGAAAACAGGAGCATCGCTGCCACTCTTCCCATCACCACAGCCAGCCATAGCACGGGAAGATCACGGCTGAGCATAGTTACTTCACAGAGGGAGGCCAGCGTGAATACCACCCAGCCAGCTACCCACAATCGGAAATACCTATTGATATGGTCGCGCTGAAAAATGAAGAAGAGGACGAGCAGAACGATAAACGCCGTCGCTTCGAAGAAAGCGATGCCGAGAAGGCCCTGGTTCACCAACACAATGCTCTGCCTCCCGGCATGATTTGCCGTCGTAACGATTCGAAATTGCTCAGAACCCTTATTCTGGACAGCACATAGCCTTCTATGGAGCTTCCTTCGACGCTAACATGCTATTTTCTTAATGGGCAAGACTACCTCCGTACTGCTGTGCCGTCCCGTATAATGGCGATGGGGGCAAACACTCGTGGAGCTAGAGCAGATACTGGTCGTCGATGACGAAGAAGCGATTCGAGAAGTTGTTTCCACCATGCTCGAATCGAAAGGCTATCGCTGCACGGCCGTGAGCAACGGGCGCGCTGCTCAAGAGCAAGTCAAGAAGTCCACGCCGGATCTCGTCTTGAGCGACATGATCATGCCCGAAATGGACGGCATTAAATTGCTCGATTGGCTACGCGAATACGACCCCGAGGTCCCCGTGATCATGGTCACAGCCATCCATGACATCTCGACGGCCCTGGAAGCCATCCGCCGCGGCGCTTACGACTACATCCTCAAACCCTTCGAAAAAGACCAGCTCTTCCTGGGAGTGGGCCGCGCCCTCCAACACCGCCGACTCGTCGCGGAAAATCGGAGCTACCAGCTCAAGCTCGAACAACAGGTCGAGGAGCGCACCGCTCAGCTCAACCAATCGCTGGCTCAGCTTGAACAGTCCTATGACGACACACTGGAAGCTCTAGGCAGCGCGCTAGACTTAAAAGACGCCGAAACCGAAGGTCACTGCCAGCGCGTCACGGCTTTCACCATTTCCATTGCCAAGGCCATGCCTGTTCCCAACAACTACCTGGCCATTCTTGCCCGCGCGGCTTTCCTCCATGACATCGGCAAAATGGCCATCCCAGACGGCATTCTCCGCAAACCCGGGCCGCTCACCGACGACGAAAAGCAGATCATGCGCACGCACTGCGAAATCGGCTACAACATGCTCATTCGCATCCCTTTTCTCCGGGATGCCGCCGAAATCGTCCTCGCGCACCAGGAGTTTTTCGATGGCACCGGCTACCCCCGTGGCCTTAAAGGTGATCAAATCCCCCTGGGCGCCCGCATTTTCACCATTGCCGATTCCCTGGACGCAATGATCAGCGACCGCCCGTACCGCCGCGCACTACCCATGTCTCACGCCCGCGAAGAGATTCGCCGCTGCTCCGGCACGCAATTCGATCCCAAGGTCGTCGAGGTCTTCTCCACCATTCCGGAACAACACTGGGTCGATCTCCGCGAACACCTCGGTTCACCGTTTCGCTTGGCGCACTTGAGGAATCTCTAGACTCGGATTGTCAATTCTTGAATAGCTAACCGGCTGGTCCAGAGGTTGCAACTGCCTTCCCGGTTCCGCCTGCTTTGAGGAATGGATGTATATGCGTTTTCCTTGAGAAAAGCGCACTGCAATAAAAAGGGAGGCCGCAATGGCGGCCTCCCTCCCATCGTTCGGAACTTCTTAGTTAGAACGAATACTTCAGGTAGATTTTGATCTGACGTTGACCCGTGACAGTCGAGGCCAGGTCGCCAAAGCCGCCATCCCCAGGTGTTGTAGACGGTCCAGCAGCTAGGTTGAGGCTAGGCAGGTTCTGGTTACCATGGTTGAGGGCGTTGTAGAACTCCCCACGCACGGTCAACTGCTGGTGCTCGAGCTTCTTAAAGCGCATGGGGAAGACTCGCGAGACGGACGTATCCCAGAACCAGTCGCCGGGGCCCACATACGTGTTGCGCCCGACATTGCCGAGCGTCCCCGATGGGGCTGCAATATAGCGAGCGAAGTCCCCCAACGGAAGGCTTGCGTTCACTACGTTCGGACGGTCGTCCCCTGCGTTGAGATCCTTGTTCGTGTCTGATCCGGTGATGATGGTCTGCGGAATCCCGCTCTGAACGGTCAGAATTCCCGACCATTGCCAGTGGCCTGTTACGGCTCTCAGCACTTTCATGCCGACGGCATCGCCGTGGTTGTAGGGAACTTCCCAGACATAGGACATGACAAATCTCTGCTTGCGGTCATACGCCGAAAGGCCGCGGTCGCTCGCTTGGTGGAACGGGTCCGCCGAGGTCGAAGTTCCCCCGCTTATCGTAAAGACTTCAGAGCCGTCATCGATCAGCTTTGAGTACGTATATGCAGCACGCAACAGGAGCCCGCGGGTGAGCCTGCGCTCCAACGAGAATTGTCCGCTGTGGTAGATGGAATCCGCGCCGTTAGTGCGAACAAGAATGGACCCTTGCGTCGGGATGAGTCTCAAGTTATTCACGTTATTCACGCCCGGGTTGAACTGTTGATTGACGTAGAGGTGCTCTCCACGAGTGCCAACATAAGCCGCCGAAAAGATGAAGTTGCCCGGCAGCTCTCTCTGGACGTTGAGATTCCACTGAAGTGTCACTGGGTTCAAGAGGTTGCCCGAGATTGAGTTGACGGTAGCGAGCGGATTCAAAGTAGAAGTCACGGAATTTAGCAACCCGCTTGCGTTTGCCAAGCCTCGACCGCCATTCTGTGCGCCCGTGCCTGTCAGCGTTCCACCGACCGCGTTGGGCGACGTTCCGCCTGTGTTATCCAGAATGTTGGTAAACAGGGAGTCATAAAACATTCCGTAACCGCCTCGAATGACCGTCTTGCCGTCGCCCATAAACCGCTTTCCGAAATGCGGCGTGTAGGCAAAACCGATTCGAGGTGCGAAGTTGTTTCTGTCGGGTTGCTGTTTCGCGGAAAATTCGTTCGGGAAGGTTCCTCCCACGAGTCCGAACCCGAGACCAGGTTGGACAGCAGGAAATTGCAGCACGTTCTCTGGTGTTCCCAGATACTCGTACCGCACACCCAGAGTCAAAGTGAAGTTCTCCTTCATGCGAAATACATCTTCAGCAAACGGCGCAAAGGTTGTTACGAATGGCTGAAGTATGGGACTGCCAAATACTTTGGAGACAGCTCCGCTGGGCCCGGTGAAATTGTCGATAAAATTCGCCAGAGCTGTGCAAGGATTCGCCCCACAACTCTGGGTGGGAGGAACGGGTGGACCCACATCTAGGGTTGACGATGTATAATTAATCGTTCCGCGGGAGTTGAAGGGGATGGCGTCGACAACCGATAGATGATTCACGTCGACTCCGGCTTTTAAAGTATGCCGGCCAACGGTATAACTGAAGGCGTCTTGATACTGGAACGACTTGTGGGCGCGTCCTTGCGGAAGGTTGGATGGGAATCCCAGCGATGGGAACGTCGCGCCGCCACCACTGATATTTGCGATGCTCACCGTCGGCATAGCTGCTAGCGGATTGGCTGCCGTTGCGGCCGTCGGGCCGAAAACAAAGCCGATGTTCGTGTAAGAAGCCCTTAACTCATTGAGAGCTTTGGTCGAAATGGTATGCGTCCACATCACGGCGATGCTCTGCGAAGGACCTCCCTGCAGGGAATCAAAAGGTTGCAGTTGATTTGGGAAATTGAACAAATCTGGGGAGAGCGAGCTGTCATCGCGATAATAGCGCGCTGTCAGCATATCCTTATCCGTAGCGTTGTAATCCAACCGGATGTCCCACTGGCGATCATCTGACACTTCAGCGATTCCGGAGCGCTGGATGGAACCAAACTGGATGGACCCGCGATCAGGTCCAGTAGGCGTTGCGCTCCCGATAGCGACGTTCTTGATAATCTTTGCTGAATCAGAAGCCGTAAGTCCGCCATACGCAGCAATCAGGTACGCCACGTTGGCATTCGGTTCGAGCGCCTGCAATTGGGCGAGACCGGTAGTCGTCGGCGCAAATAGCGTGCCCCCATTGTTTGTCGAACGGCCGCGGTCCCACTGCGATGATCCGAACACGAAAAGCTTATCGTGCTTAATTGGGCCACCGAACGCGAAGCCAAACGTATTCTCCACGCTCACCGGATGGCAACTACCATCTAACTCGCAACCCGCTAGGATATTTTCATGGGCAGCGGAAGCTAGGGCTGAGTTCGTCGCCAGTTCCCAGGCCGAACCGTGAAAATCGTTCGTGCCGCCCTTGTAAATCACGTTCGACACTGAACCCCCGCCGCGCCCGTACTGAGCGGAATAAGAGTTCGTTAGAATCGTTACTTCTCCGACCGCTTCAAGGTTCGTAGGCTGGAAAGCCTGTCCCGCGATCGAGTTATCGTTATCGTCTTGTCCGTCAATCAGGAAGTTGTTTGCTCGGGGACGCGCACCGTTTACGGAGAAATCGAAGCCATTGCTTAGGCCTCGGCCGTTGCCGTCCTGAACTCCAGGCTCCGTCAGAACCAAGGCGACTGGGTTCAGACTATTGATAGGTAATTCGTGAATATCTGTACCGGTAAGGTTAGCGCTCAAATCACCAGATTGCGTTTGGAGTTCCTGGGCATTTGTGGCTTCCACAAGGACTGTGGCATTCTGCCCTGCCACCTCTAAAATCCCGTTTGCCGTCGAGGTCAGCGAAGCCTTAACATCAATTCCCGAAATTTTCAGGTCGGCAAAACCCGCCTTCTTCACAGTTACCGTATACTTGCCCGGAATCAAAGCTTCAACGCGGAAGGATCCAGATGAATCCGTGTTCATCACGCGGGGTTCCCCTCCGCGATCGTCGCTCGTAATTTCCACCTTGGCATCTGGAACAGCCGAACCGGACGTATCCGCAATTACCCCAGCGATCGTCCCGTTGCTAGTTTGCGCAAATCCAGGCATCGCTCCGGGGCCGCAGAAAACCAAAGCAAATAGCACCGCTATACTTAGAATCAGAGAAGCAGAACTGCCTCTCCGCAGGAAACTCTTCATATCGTCTTCCCCCATTAACAACTGAAATTTATTGTGAGTGTGAATAATCGAGGTCTAGCACTGACCCTAGCTCTTGTTTGCAAGAGACTGTCCAAACTCTAATTTACCTTCGATTTAGATTAAGTTATTGTAGATTATGGGATTTACATAAAGGAGTAAGCACCGGAGATGGGAACATAGACCTAGTTATTCCAAATTATGTAGCATCTCCCCAATCTCCTACGTTAAAGTGAAGCCAAACAGCTCCATGCACCACCCATAAGCAAACCTTATCCTACCCGCCGAGCGCCCCTTATGGCGGTACCCCGATCGGAAAGGTCATTTCGCACGCCTCCCGCCACCAGGAACAGATGAAACGTCTCTCCAGATGAAATCCGGGCAACATTGATTCGGACGCAATCCCGATAGGGAATAAAAACTGGGACCTAATCAACGGCGCAATAATTGGGCCAAGACGGCCACTTCTGATGTCAAGACGGCCACTTCTGATGTCAAGATAAAACGAAAAAGCGAGCATTCCCGAATCTGGGCAAACTCATTTTGGGGCGTCATCAGACTGAGAACCACAAATCCTTCGCGTGGAAAATCATAAAAGTGGATAGTTCAACAGAAAAAGTGAGCGAAGCACGGATCCGGAGTCCCCGGCAGGTCAAGGCCGGCATGAAGGAGAGCTAGAGAAGCGAAAAGGGGAGCCACGCACTGTGGCTCCCCTTTTCTTGACTGAATCAATTGCCAACTGGCCTTAGAAAGCGTACTTCAGCCAGAACTTGACCTGGCGGAATCCATTCGTTGCACCAATTGTTGAAGCGATGTTCATGAAGTTAGAGTTAGCTACGCTGTACGAATTTACGCCGCCATCGGTGAACAGATTCGGATGGTTGAAGGCGTTGAACAGCTCGACTCGCAATGTAAACGATTGCCGTTCCCTGAACTTGAACGAGCGCTGAACGCTGGTGTTGTAGTACCACTGCCCTGGGCCAATAAAGGTATTACGCCCAACGTCTCCAAGATGGCCTGGCTGGTTGATGACGACAAAGTGGAACTGATCTTTCGTGGCTGTAAATGCGCCCGAGGAATCAGCACCGAAGTTAGTGTTGAAGTCTACGAAGTGCACGCCGTCAACGCTGAAGCCAACACCCGTATTGCATGTACTGGTAGCGGGTTTCGCGGTAAAGCAAGCGGCGCTGTAATTGATAGGAACAGCGGGGTTAGCCAGATCCGGCCGGTCGCCCGATCGGCCGTCTCCGTTGTTGTCAAAGCCATCAGTGATCGTTTCTGGCGCACCGGACTGCACTGTAAATGTGCCAGCCCACTGCCAGCCTCTGGTTACTTGGCTCAAAACTTTCATACCGCCGTTGCCCGAGTTCTGAGGATATGGCAAATCCCAGATATACGTCATCACAAACCGATGGCGCCGGTCATACGCCGACAGTCCATAGTCCCCCTTCTGGTTAAAGAGGTCCTGTGAAAACGTGCTGAAACCTGTGGTGGTAAATATCTCGGAAGCATCATCGATGAGCTTCGAGTAGGTATAAGCTCCACGCAACAACAGGCCGCGAGAAAACTTGCGGTCCAAAGTGAGCTGCCCAGAGTGGTAGTTCGAGTCGCCCGCATTGTCGCGGACTACGACATCACCAAGGGTTGGATTCAATCGTATACCGGTATTGGGATTGAAGGGATTGTACTGCTGGTTAGCGAAGAGGTGCTCGCCACGAGTGCCGACATAGGCGGCCGTCAGGATGAACCCGCCCGGAAGTTCCCGCTGGATATCCAAGTTATACTGGAACGTCAATGGATTCAGGATGTGAGTAGCCATAGTATTCAAGGTTGCCGTTGGGTTTGCCACAGGCTGAACGCCGGCGAGCAAGCCGGTCGCATTCGCGAGGCCGCGGGGTGGGGCGTTGGGAGCTGAGGCTGCCGGAGCGGTTATCGTCCCTCCCTGGACATTCGGAACCGAACTAGCGGAATTATCCAAGATGTTGGTGAAGATTCCGTCATAAAACATTCCACCCCCGCCTCGGATCACGGTCTTGTCTTGTCCAAGGAATCGCCTTCCAAACTTTGGCGTCCATGCAAAACCGACGCGTGGTGCGAAGTTGTTCTTATCACCCTGCTGCTTCGTTGAAAGGTAATTGGGGAATACTGCTCCAGGGAGCCCCTGCGGGAACACTGCAGTATTTACAGTGGGGAATGGAAGAATATTGCCGACCGTTCCCCAGTACTCATACCGAAGGCCGAGGTCCAGCGTGAAGTTGGGTTTCACGTGCCAAGTATCCTGCACATAAGGAGCATAGATACCTACGAAGGGTTGCACTTCTTGGTTTCCAAAATTGATGGACAGCGCCCCGCTGGGCCCGGTGAAGTTATCTACGAAGTTAGCAAGATCACTAAACGCCGGCGTAGTCGCGCTTGCCTTAGTCTGTTGAAAGGTAATCGTTCCACGAGAGTTGAAGGGCACACCATCATCGACCTGCAGATAGTCGATGTCGCCGCCAAACTTAAACGTATGGCGCCCAAGGGTATAGCTGAGGGCTTCCTGAAACTGGTAAGACTTGTGACCGCGGAACTGGGCAATTCCCGTTGGAATACCGAGATCGGGCAATGGAGATTGCGCAAAAGTAATGCCTGGGGTGTTGGCCAGGGGTCCCGCCAAAGTGGCGGCCGTGGGGGCGAAGCTGAAGCTGATGTTTGAATAAGAGAAACGCAATTCGTTCAAAGCTCTTGTGGAGAAAGTATGATTCCACACTCCGGTAAACGCCTGCGCTGGACCTCCTTGCTGAGTGTCATAAGGGGGCAAATTGGTGGGGAAATTGAAAAAGTCCGGAGAAAGCGAGCCGTCCGTTCGCCTGTAACTGCCTCGCAAGCTATCCACACTTGTCGGGTTGTAATCCATTCGGACTTCCCACTCGCGAGTAAGGGAAACGACGGATCCCTGACTCCGGGTGAAGTCTCCGACGGCCACGGATCCACGATCAACACCATTGGCGCCAGGACCGAGCGCAATCGGATTACCATTCGAGGCTGGAGCAACGAGTCCGCCAAACGAAGCGATCAGCAGCGCAACGTTGGGATTGGGCAGCAATGACTGCAAGGTCGCAATGCCTGCCGCCGTTGGAATAGTGATAGGCAATGCAAACGCGCCCGCAGCCGCGAAATCCCGGTCCCATTGAGCACTTCCAAAGAAGAACAGCTTGTCCTTCTTCACTGGCCCGCCAAATGCAAATCCGAAGACATTCTCATTGTCTTGCGGATTCTTGGTGACGCCCCCCAAGGCCGATTGCGGTGGAACCGCCGCAAACGCACTATTCCGGTTCTGCCACCAGGCCTGGCCGTGATAAGCGTTTGTACCACCCTTCATAATCTCGTTCGTCACCGACCCGCCGCCCCGGCCGTACTCCGCGCTGTAGGCGTTCGTCAGAATCGTGACCTCTTGGATTGCTCCAAGATTCGTGGTTTGGAAAGCCTGTCCGTTGATTGAGTTATCGTTGTTATCTTGTCCGTCTATCAGGAAATTGTTGGCGCGCGGCCGCGTTCCGTTTACCGAAAAGCCCATCCCGTTGCTGAACGAGAATCCGTTGCCGTCCTGAACTCCCGGCTGCGTCAACACTAATTCGATCGGGTTCCCGGTCTGAATGGGTAAATCGTGGATCTCTTGTTGAGAGATCTCCGCGCCGAGCGAACCAGACTCAGTCTGCAGTTCTTGTCCGGACGTTGCCTCGACTGTAATTGTGCTGGAGATGCTACCAACCTCTAGGTTCGCATTCGCCGTGACTTCCAGGGAGCCCCTAACTTGTATGTTGGCCATCCGAAAGATGGAAAACCCGCTCGCTTCAACGCTAACGTCGTAAGTGCCCGGTGCCAAGTTTTCAAGCCGATACGAACCGGTCGAGTCGGTGACCGTGGTCCGCTCAACACCCAAGTCCTTGCTCGCCCCCGTTACTTTAGCCTTGGGAACCGCCGCCCCGCTGGTGTCAGTTACCGTACCGACAATCGTCCCATTGCTGGTCTGCGCAAATCCCGGTTGGGATCCTACCCCCAAGATAAGAATCGCAAGAACCATCGCCACTCCCAGCAACCGATACAACTTGATATCTCTACGATTAAAACGTTTCATTTCTAGTGCTCCCATTGACATTAAAATTTTCATAACTGGAAAGCCGTTACCGCATACCAAGGGCCGCCAAATAGACTGCAAGAAGCGGCCCAATCAACGAATTATGTTTCTTGTATGCTTACGAGGGATTAAACCCTTTGTTCTTATGATTAGTACTGAAGGATTAGGAGAAATTTAGATGTGATTTATCCGAACTTATGTATCTTTCCCCGCGATATCTTCCATATAACAAAGGAAGGGCGAAAGAGTTTCAGCTCTCACCCTCATTGCGCACGAGACAAAGAAAACCACCGTACACACAACGACTACAAGCGCTCGGAGCCCATTGCCCAGAAACGTCTTGATCCTTGCAGTAACGCTGTTAGCGACTTGGACCTCTGTCACCACATTGAGAGCAGGAGCCGCATGCCCTGTGCAAAGGCCATCTCAGGACAAATCAGACTGACTACGAGGTAACCCTCGGAGTGAAAATCATAAAAGTGGCCCGGCTGGACATACACTCCGTTCGTCGCGACCAGTTCAAGCGCGAGCTCCTCATCCGAACGAGTCGCTGGCACTCGGATCACGGCGTTCCACCCGCCTTCCACTTCCAAGCGGCCGCAGGATTTCTGGGCCGCCAGTTGTCTGTCGAGTTCGAAGAGGTTCGCGCTCACGCGAGCCAGCAATTGCTTATGGAACGCGTGGCGCTGCCCTAGAAACGCAGGAATAGCCAGCTGAATGGGAGCACTCATCGACAAATAGGTATCCGCAATCACCTCGAGACGCGCCAGCGCCTGTGCTTTGTACGGCTCCGGCCCGCTGACGACCAGCCAGGCCGCCTTCATTTGCGGCAATCCGCAAATCTTGGATAACCCGCTCATCGTAAAGGTCACCGCTCCGTGATTCGCGGCAAACGTGGTGTGGCGCTTTCCGTGGAGAACAAAATCCAGAAAGACTTCATCCGCGATGATCGCGATTTCGTGCGCCGCGCAAATCTCGTTCAGCTTCCGGATCTCATCCGGCTTGCAGAAATGCCCGGTTGGATTATTCGGATGGACCACGATCACCCCGCGCGTTCTCGGCGTAATCGCCTGCTCAAGAGAGTGGAAATCGATCTGCCAACCATAGTCGTAGACCAGCGGGTAGCGTGCCAGCCGGACATCCTGAATATCCGCAAGGAATTCAAACAGCGGATAGCTAGGCTCGGGAATCAAGAGCTCATCTTCTGGATTGCAAAGCGTTCGAAAGGCGTACGAATACGCTTCGCTCGTGCTCGTTGTCAGGAAGATGTCGTCATTCGAAACGGCCGCCCCGCGCTCGGCGTAATACTGGGCTACTGCGGTCCGCGCTACATCAAGTCCCCGTGGATTCGGCTCATATTTCAGCGCCTTGGGATTTCGCAGCGAGTCTAAAATGGCCTCTTCGTCATAGAGAAAGCCGCACTCCGTCGGATTCGAAACGGTCAAGTCAATGAGCGGCTTCCCTGTCCCGCGATGTGCCGCCAGAGCCGCGCTCAAGCGGTTGGGCTCGAGATTCCAATTTGTCCGTTTCGCAAACATTTTGTCAGGCGCATCATTATAAGCGATAGGCGCGGATGCAGAGGTCGATGGCGTATACTCGGCAGGTTGCTACCGGAGACGATTTGCATCCGGCTCCCAATTTCACTTGACTAGACGATGATCGCGCAGCCACAAACGACTTCCCTGCTGGAACCTGTGCCCCAACTCGATTTGGCGGCACAATACGCGGCCATCGGCGCGGAAATTCGAGCCGCCGTCGAAAAAGTGCTAGCGTCCCAACAATTCATCCTGGGCCAAGAAGGCGCCTCGCTGGAACAAGAGATCGCGCAACTCTGCGGCGTGGCTCATGGAGTCGGCGTCGCCTCCGGAACAGACGCGCTGATCCTTGCATTGCGCGCTTGCGGCGTTCAGGCCGGCGATGAAGTGCTGATACCGCCGTTCACGTTTGTCGCCACAGGCAGCGCCGTCAGCGCGCTCGGCGCAAAACCAGTTTTTTCAGATATTCGTCCGGATACTTACAATCTCGACCCATCCGATCTCACCCGACGCTTGACTCCCCGCACTCGCGCGATTATCGCTGTACATCTCTACGGGCTTGCTGCGGATATGGAACCGATCGTGACTTTTGCGCGGGCCCACAATCTCCGCGTGATCGAAGACAACGCGCAATCGATCGGGGCGTCGTACAGAGGCCGACGCACTGGCTCGCTCGGCGATGCGGCCTGTATGAGTTTTTATCCGACGAAAAATCTTGGCGCGTACGGTGACGCGGGAATGGTAGTTACTAATTCGAACGAAATGGCCGCGCGGCTAAAATCACTTCGCAATCACGGCCAATCCGCCAAGTACGTCAGCAGCGAGGCCGGCTGGAACAGCCGCCTCGACGAAATCCAAGCCGCCATTTTGCGAGTGAAACTGCGGCACTTGCCCGAGTGGCAGCGCGCGAGGCAGGCGCATGCGGCCGCCTACACAAAAATGTTGCTCGGCATTCCTGGTGTCATGCCGCCGCCGATTCCGGAAGGATATGAGCACGTGTTCCACCAATATACGATTCGAGTGGAGCGGCGTGATGCGCTTGCGCAATCTCTGAGCGAGCGAAAAATCGGGAACGCCGTCTATTATCCGGTGCCGTTGCATCTACAGCCGCTCTACGCTTCGCTGGGTCACAAGGCCGGCGATTTTCCGCATGCGGAGCACGCCGCTCAAGAAGTGCTGTCCCTTCCCATGTTTCCGGAATTGCGTCCCGAACAGATCACGCGCGTTGCTGAAGCGGTCGCTGAATTTGTCACCCATTGAATTGTGCCCATTCCGCGCGAGGTTCTGAGCGGCATCTCATTTGCCAAAATATAGAAGAGCGAGCAGGAAAATCCAGAGCCCATCCATAAAGTGCCAGTAGTAAGACGCAACTTCCGCGGCAACGGACCGCGACACTTTTGCCTTTTCAAATCTGCGAAAGGAGACATATAGCAACGCACAGATTCCGCCCAGAAGATGCAATCCGTGCAACCCTGTAAAAATATAAAAAAAACTGCTGGCCTGATTGGTGGCCACGTAGAAACCGGCCAGAACAAATTGGCGCCATGCGACCAGCTGGCCAATCAGAAAAAGCACGCCGAGGGCAGTGGCCGCTGACCAGAATTTGCGGAATTGCCGGACATCCGCGAGCGCGAGACTCCGCCGTGCCACCTCCATGGCCACGCTGCTCAAGAGCAGTATCACCGTGTTGACCCAAACGAGGGACGGAAGATGTAACGGCACCCACCGGTTGCTTGTGGCCCTTAAGAAAATAAACGCGCTGGCCATGGCCATGAAAAACATGACGATGGAAACGATCCCGAGCGCGATTGCCGTGGCATAGCGGCGCGAGGACGGCGATTGAGGCCAACGGCGTTTGCCGCCTTCGCCGCCATCATCACCGCCTCCGGGCGGACCTTTTCCGCCGCCACCGCCGATATCTTCGATGACGAGCTCGATGTCCTCGACTATGCTTGTGCCAGGCATACGACCTTTGTTTAATTCTCCATTTCGCCAGCACCGGCTGCCTGCTTAGTCTTCGGTGCAGTTTCAGCAGAAGGCGGCGCGATATATTGCGGCACGAAGTCTTCTGCTGAAGCCTGGATGGTGAACTCGTACGCTCCGCGATAAATCACTGGTTCGCTCGAGCCAAAATTATCGATAGGCGGAGGCGACGAAACGCTCCATTCGAGGGTTGTAGCGCGCCACGGATTGCGATCCTCGGTCTTCTCGCCGCGCCATAAGCTCCAAGCAAAATTGACGAGAAAGAGAGCCTGCGCGGCGAGAGTTAGCAGCGTCGCGACCGTGATAAGAGTGGTAAACGAAGTTCCGAGTGGCGCCACGGTGGGAAAGCCGTCGTCGGCCACGCGTGAATGTGCGATCAGGCCGAGCCAATGCATGGGCATAAACACGCAGTAGACTCCCGCAAAGGTGAGCCAAAAGTGAAGTTTTCCGAGAGTTTCATTGAGACGCCGCGCAAATATTTTTGGAAACCAGAAAAACATAGCGCCGAGAATCGCAAACGTGGCGGCCACGCCCATCACCAAATGAAAGTGGCCGGTGACGAAATCGTCGCTCACAGCAACGGCAGCGAGATCGTTGCGCGCGAGAAATATGCCCGACACTCCGCCCGCCAAGAAAAGAGAAATAAATCCGAGCGCAAAGAGCATAGCCGTGTTGAGCTGGATTCTGGCGTCCCAGAGAGTGCCGAACCAGCTAACCAAGAGAACGCAGGCGGGCAAACCAAGAGACGATGCCAATAGTGAAAAAACCAGCGGGGACCAGGGGTTGAGGCCGCTCGCAAACATGTGCTGGCCCCAAACGCAGAATCCAAAGAGGCCGACACCGCAAAGAGCGAGGATCGCGGCGCGTTCCGCCCAGACGCGCTTGCGTGAGAAGGTCGAGAGCAGATGCGAGATGATTCCGAAGCACGGGAGCATAGCGACATAAACTTCCGCCTGAGCAAAAAACCAGAAGAGTCTTTGCCAGAGAGATAGCAGCGTGGACTGAGCGATGGACGCCGGCTGATGGGAGAAGAAGGTCAGGGGCGAGAAAAATTGCGAACCCAGGAGGCGATCCGAAAGCAGCAATACGCAAGCGGCAAGAAGGATGCTGAATATCAACATGCTGAGGATGGCGTTAGTGAACCAGGCCCACACGGTGAGCGGCATGCGCGGCAAGGTCATACCCTTCGCGCGAAGATCGAGCGTGGTGACGGTGAAATTGAGCGCGGTAAGCAAGGCAGCGAGGCAAAAGAGCGAAACGCTGGCGATCCAAATCGTCAGGCCCACATTGGGATGAACAAAAAAAGCGGCAGTCATACCAACGACCGAAGCGACCGTGGCCCAAAACGAAAACAGATTCATGGCCGGGAAGGCCACTTCTCGAGCGCCGATTTGCAGAGGCAAGAAATAGCTGCCGAAACCTGCCTGCGGCGCCGTAGTGAGCACAAGGAACACCATCAACGAGCCGTGGAACATCGTGAGGGCGGTGTAGCGCTCCGGCGTACCTCCAAATCCAGTAAGAAAAAGAATTTGCGCGCCCGGCCAGACAACATGTATGCGCATCAGCAACGAGACGAGCATTCCGACAAGAACACTTCCCAGGGCAAGCCAGAGATAGCGCAGACCGATCACCTTGTGACCGGTGTTGAAGAGCGTCCGGAAGAGAAAACTGGGAGCTGGCGCTTCCGGGGCGGCCCCGCCGCTGTTGTCGTAGGTGACCATACCGGGAGCCACTATACGCCTGCGGACCAAAGGCTGGAAGCGCTCCCAAGGAGGCGTGCCTGGTCATCGGTGACCGGTCCACATAAGCCGTCAACGACAACTGCCAGCGCGTTCCCCGGGGAGTGTGTGCCTGTCGCTGAGTCCATGTTGAACAAGAGGAGACAAGCTCTTGGGCACGCGTTGTTGCACGCGTGATTTCCGGTTAGTCTAGGAATTACCAGCCACGGTCCGGAGGGGACAATGAAATTAGCGAGATGGATCTGTTCGTGCACACTCGGAGCTTTCGTGCTCAGCGGTAATCTTGCATTGGCTCAAGGTCACGGAAAAGGCCACGAAAAGCACGGAAACAAAGACGACCAGGGTGAAAACTATTACAAGGATCAGGACCGTGAAGTCATCCGCCAATGGTATGGAAATCACCAGGACAACCTTCCGCCAGGGCTCGCCAAAAAAGACCGCCTGCCTCCTGGATTGGAGAAACAACTCGTGCGGCGCGGAACGCTCCCTCCTGGCCTCCAGAAGCGGCTGCAACCTTGCCCGGAGGACCTGGAACGGCGGCTACCTCCGCCGCCTCCTGATTGCGCGCATGTACTCATTGGAGGTCACATCGTGCTGCTGAATCGCCGGACAAATCTGGTTGTTGACGTTTTCCATTTTGAAATTATGTAGCAATTCAGTGGAAGCAACGCGTGTCGCGACAGGAGCGCGCTACTATGCTCCACGCCGATAGAGGTCGCTGCTTTTTCGTTACAAGTCACGCTGATCTTTAGCCTGTTCAAAGGAGGCACAAATGCCCGAAGCAAAGGGAATGTGGGAAGGCCTGATGGATTTTTCTTTCCGCGTGTACGCCACTCCAAAAATGCTGAAATTTCTCTATGCCCTGCATCTGCTCGTGGGGCTCGTCGCCGCAGTCGCTTGGGTCGTGGTGTCGTTCCAGCAGGCCCCCGTACAGGGACTGCTCGCTCTCCTGGCTGCAGTGGTGGGGTACTTCTTCTGGATTCTGTACTGCCGCGTCATACTCGAAGTGCTCGCCGCAGTTTTTCGCATGTCTGCCGCGATAGCTCCCGATCGCGCGACGCTGGAGCAGCAGTAGTCCCCTTTTAGCCTTGGCTCCAGTTTCCTCGCCCTGTCTTAATTGTCCGGGGTTGGGCCTTGCGCATTCATTCCGCTATATGTGGCAATAATCTCAGGTTCTTCCGGGCCGGAATGTTCCGGCAAGATCCGAGGTTATCAAGGCAACTGCGCGCCTTCGGTCCCCACGTATACGGCGTAGAGGGACTGGCTGGCGGCCATGAAAAGGCGGTTCTTCTTGGCGCCGCCGAAACAGAGATTCGCGCAGGATTCGGGCAGATGAATTTTACCGATGAGCTTGCCGTCAGGAGCGAAGACGTGGACGCCATTATAGTCTTCGCCCGCCCAACCTGCGGCGCACCAGATGTTGCCGTCCACATCGCAGCGGATGCCATCGGAATTGCCTGGAGACATATCCACAAACATGCGGCCGTTCTTAAGGCGCGTGCCATCCACTACCTCATAGACACGAATCTGGTGCGGGTCGACGGGATGTTTTGGTACGCCCGTGTCGACGATGTAGAGCAGTTTTTCGTCGGGGGAGAAACAGATGCCGTTGGGCTTATCCATATCGCTGGCAACTACAGAGACTTCGTGCGTTTTTGGGTCGAGACGATAGACGTTGCCGGGGAGTTCGAACGGGGCTTTGTGGCCTTCGTAATTCGACATGATGCCGTAGCCAGGATCCGTGAACCATATGGCGCCGTCGGAGTGAACTGCCAGATCATTCGGGGCGTTGAGTTTTTTGCCCTGGTAGGCGTCCATCAGCACGGTTATGCTGCCGTCGTATTCGGTTCGGGTCACGCGGCGCGAGTCGTGCTCACAGGTAAGCAGGCGGCCCTGCCGGTCGCGGTAATTGCCGTTGCTGAAGTTCGAAGGGCTGCGGAAAACGCTGACCTCGCCAGTGTCCTCAAGCCATCTCAGCATCCGGTTATTGGGAATGTCGCTGAAAAGCAGGTATCGCCCATCCCCAAACCACACAGGGCCTTCCGCCCAGCGCGTGCCGGTGTACAAACGCTCGACGGCCGCGTTTCCGACTTTATATTTTGCGAAGCGCGGATCAACAACTTCGACGGCGGGATCAGGGTAGAGGACCGGCGTTTTCTGTGATTGCTCGGCGGCACGCCCCAGTGGATGGATCGCCAGTGCCGTCGCGGCGCTGGCGCTAAGGTTTATAAACGTTCGCCTCTGCATCGGTCACCTTCCGGCGGTAGAGTCCGCCGCGACGCACAATATCATGGGCTGTTGCGTCCTGGCCAAACCGATTGCGGAAAGTCTGAGTTGAGCAGATGACGGGTTCCAATTCAAGAGGATCCGCTTTTACACGGCGGTGCAGCGGAATTGGAACAGAGCTGATTCACGAAGCGGCGGCGGAGAGTCGCGCAGCGGCCAACAATTCGGCGAAGTTACGAGACTAGGCTTTGTTGGCTCTTTCTTGAATGCCTTCGTTGCGGAGACGGTCGGATTCGGAATTGATGGACTTCGCGAGCCATTGGTCAGGGTCTTCTTCGGAATGATACGAGCGAGCATGTTCGGCGACCCGTTGCATGACCGCGGACTTGGCCTTCTCCGAGATGGGGCCAGTTGCGAAATAGCGGACGATGGACGCACGAATGAGTTCGGCATTATTTTCGCACAACGATGTCATGCCAATTGTGTCGTTTTTGTCGATGGCGAGACGCAAGAGAGCCTCGCGATTGGTGACTGTAGCTGCTTGTTTATTCGTAAGGGTAAACCACTCCTGGAAAGCGGCTACTGCACGAAAGGTCTTGGAGTTTATTTTCCACGGAATGGTGGCCCAGAACACGGTGACGCTGTTCGTAAGGCTGTCGACGCACATGCGCTCTTCTGTATCGGCAGTCGGCTTCTTCAACCACAGAACGGTTCCGTCGTCGGTTTCTTCTACATCTACGAAGCCATTGTTGCGAGCGACATCTTGAAATGCTTTGAGTTTCTCCATAGCAATCTCAGTTTACGCTGCTTCAAACGCGCCGCTTCTAACATTTCGAGAGATTTCTGGAGCGCCGTCTCGGAAACGACAACGCGAAAGAACTGTCCCGTTTTGGGAGCCCCCGAGGGTTTTGGCGAACTTACCTTTTGGGGAAGACTCCTGAGCGGGGTTTTGAGGACTCCGAAATGTCGGGGGAAGCGCGAATGCAGCTTAACTTTTCTATGAGGTCTATGAGGATGCAATAAAAGACTGGAATCGGAGGGTTAGGCTGCCAACGAAGCAGCGTGATCGTGTATCCGCTCTGCCACCACTTGGATCTTTTCTGGATCAAGGATCGAGCGTGTTCCCAAGGTCTCGACGCTCTGCGGGCTTTCAACTCCGCGCACAGGCCTGGGTCCCGTCATTTGACGTTCATCGCCAGCGATCCTGCCGGTAGATCGTGCCGCCTTTCATTACGAAGCTAACCTTCTGTAATACATCGATGTCGTTGAGCGGATTGCCCGGAACGGCAATGATATCAGCGAGATAGCCCGGCTTGAGGGCGCCAATTTGATCTTGCCAGCCGAGGAGTCTCGCGCCATTGAGGAGATCGGCTTGAAGGGTGGCGAGCGGGCTCATACCATATTTAACCATCAGGTTAAATTCGCGAGCCTGCGTGCCATGGGGGAATGGGCCGACGTCGGAGCCGACGGCCATCGGCACACTGGCGGCCAGTTGCTTGCGGAATTCCTGGGCGTGACCCTCCAGGGCGCGGTGCTGGCGGTCCGACTGCCCGGGGGATGTGGCGTGGTCGGCGAAGTATTCTGCGATAGCGAAAGTGGGAACGGCGAAGATTTGCTTTTCTCGCATGAGGCGCATGGTTTCGTCGCTGAGTTGATCCGCGTGATCAATGGAGACGACTCCCGCGCGAGCGGCGTAGAGTGTGCCAGGTTCGCCGGTGGCGTGGACGGCAACGCGTTTGCCAGTGCGGGCAGCTTCTTCGACGGCGGCTCGAAGTTCGGTTTCGGTGTACTGGAACGGCGTTGAAAGGTGGCCATCGCGGAAGGAGTCCGCGCCTGTTTCGTAGATTTTAATGAAGTCGGCGCCTTCCTTGAACTGTTGGCGGGTGACGGTGACGAGCTCGGCCGCATTGTTCGCGTAGGTTGCGTTCGAGAGAACATGCTGCTCCGGATTGTAGCGGTTGGCATCTTCGTGGCCGCCGAGGATGTCTACGGCATTCCCGCTAATGCGCAAGCGCGGTCCGGGAATCGATCCTTGATTGATGGCATTGCGCACCGCGGTGTCGGCCGAACCTGCGCCTTCGGTCCCCATGTCTCGCTCGGAGGTGAAGCCGGCCATCAAATCATCGCGTGCGGCTAGAGTCGCGATAATCGTGCGCTGCGCAACGGACTCCTCGACCGTCTGCAAATCTTCGGCTCCGGGATGAAGGAAGAGGTGGACGTGAGCATCAATCAGGCCAGGCAACAGCGTCGTGTCGCCCAAGTCGATGATCTCGGCTCCTTGTGGATGTTTGACGGCAGGACCAACTTCCACGATGCGATCCTCTTGCACCAGCACTTCGCCGGGAGTGATTATTTTCCCGTTCTCGATATCGAGGAGGCGCGCGGCGTGCAGAACGACGGCGTGTTTGGGGGCAGGTGGTGCGGATTGCGAGAACACCAGCGGTGATATGAGGCAAAGCACAGGTAAGAGAGCGAGCGCTGTGGACAAAACAGTTTTTGGCTTCATGGCGCCCGCGATGATAGCACTGCACAGCCGATGAGGGGCAGTCCAGCCATACGGTGAGAGAGCTATTGACATCGCACCATATTTCTGCAACTATCGAAATATGGCGAGCCGCCCGAACAAGAAAAGCAGCGAACAGGTAACGAAATACGCGGACATGTTGTCGGCTATGGGAACGGAACCGCGCCTGCGCATCATGCAACTCCTGCTTTCGGCCCACCCGGAAGGGTTGGTCGTTGGCGATATTCAAGAAGAATTGGAAATTCCGAATTCGACGCTCTCCCACCATCTGGACAAGCTCAAGAATGAAAATCTGGTGCACGTGAAGCGCGAGAGCACCTTCCTGCGATACACGGCGAACACGGAAGCGCTGCAGGAGTTGATGCAATTCCTCTATTCAGAATGCTGTACGCGAAACAAGGCGCTGCGGCCACAAGACATTGTTGCAATCTGCAGTTAGGAGAACGCGATGGTAAACATCAATGCCGAGAACGCGAATATTAAGGAAATAGTGCGCGAGAAATATGGGCAAGCGGCCTTGCGCGCGGGGGCGGGCGGAAACTCATGTTGCGGTGCAGCGCCTGGGAAGGAATCCTCGTGCGATCCGATTACTTCGAATTTATACGACTCGACGCAAATGGAGCAGGTGCCGGAGAAAGCGCTCCAGGCTTCGCTCGGGTGCGGAAATCCCACAGCACTGGCAAAACTGAACGCGGGTGACGTGGTTCTTGACCTCGGCTCCGGAGGAGGGATCGACGTTTTGCTTTCGGCGAAACGAGTGGGACCGACCGGGAAAGCGTATGGTCTCGACATGACGGACGAAATGCTTGCGCTAGCCAATGAAAACAAGCGCAAGGCGGGAGCGCAGAATGTCGAGTTCTTGCGCGGAGAGATCGAGCATATTCCTCTGCCGGACAATTCCGTCGATGTGATCATTTCGAATTGTGTGATCAACCTTTCCGCCGACAAAGATAGTGTTTTGCGAGAGGCGTTTCGGGTGCTCAAACCGGGCGGCCGATTTGCGGTCTCTGATGTGGTTACCAGAGGCAAGATTTCTCCGCAGATTCGTCAAAGCATTCTGCTGTGGGTTGGCTGCCTCGCCGGAGCGCTCGAAGAAAGCGAATACCGCGACAAGCTTGCCGCTGCGGGATTTGAGGGCATCGAAGTAGAACCCACCCGCATTTACCGTGTCGAAGATGCGCGCGAGTTTCTGTCAGAGAAAGGGCTGGACGTAGACGCGCTCGCGTGCGAAGTTGACGGCAAGTTTTTAAGCGCGTTTGTGAGAGCCGTCAAACCGCTGGAATCGCAAACGACGAAGTCTTGCTGCGGCCCCTCGTGTTGCAAGTGATTGCCTAAATTTCATTTTTCGCACCTCGGGAGCGCTGTGATGCAAATCCGCTACAACGTTCTGTTTCTTTGCACCGGAAATTCGGCGCGTTCCATCATGGCCGAAGCCATACTCAACCAAAAAGGTCGCCCTACTTTTGCGGCTTACAGCGCGGGAAGCCACGCATCCGGATTAGTGCGGCCGGAAGCGCTGAAGCAACTTGAAGCAGCTCGTTTGCCTACAAATGGCCTGCGGAGCAAAAACTGGGACGAGTTCGCAAAACCTGGAGCGCCGAAGATGGACTTCGTTTTCACGGTTTGTGACAACGCGGCGAAAGAAGTATGTCCGGTGTGGCCGGGGCAGCCGATGACGGCACATTGGGGCGTCCCCGATCCCGCCCAGGTGATGGGAACGCCGGAACAGATCGAACGAGGTTTTCGAGAGGCTTTTCTGACCCTTGACCGAAGGATCGGTCTTTTTCTTTGCTTGCCTCTCGCGAGCCTCGGCAAGCTGGCGGTTCAGTCAGAAATCGACCGCATCGGGACAGAGTAAGTTCGACGGCATAAAAAATTTGGTGCGGTCGAGTGGATTCGAACCACCACGGTATTGCTACCGCCAGCCCCTCAAGCTGGTGCGTCTGCCAGTTCCGCCACGACCGCACAGAGGTGAGAACTACATTCTAGCTGCGGGTGGTTAAGCCCGCAAGCCAGATGGTTCACCAGGGAAGAAAAATAAAGAATCCCTGGGCGTAGCCCGCTGCTGCAAAACTACAAAAACAGCACCGGAGGTGTATTAGATCGAATAATCTCCGCGATAAAAGAATTGAGCAGCCCTCACACTATGGCTTTTTCGGCTGTGCCGGAGCAGGCTGCGTAGCTGCCGGAGTTTTTCCGCCGGGCGGCTGGGCCGAGGGTTGCGAGGAAGGCGGCGCAGTACTCGACGCAGGTGGGTTGGTCTGCGGCGCTGGCGTCTGCGAAGCCGGCGCGGCAGGAGTCGTCGCCGGCGCCTTTTGCGGCGCGGGCTTGGATACTTGCTGCAGCACCGACCCACCGCCTCGCTCGACGGCTTTGTCCGTGCGTAACACCAGCGCAAAAGCGCAAATCATGAACATCACGGCGCACCAGGTGGTGGCTTGCGAAAGAATCGACGCGGCCCCGCGGGGACCGAAAGCAGTCTGACTGCCGGCCCCACCGAACGCGCCGGCGAGATCGGCCGCCTTGCCGCTCTGAAGCAGGACGACGATCATCAGAACGAGGCAATTCATTACAAAAAAGGCGGTCAGCAGCCAGCCAAACCACCGGAAACCTACCACAATGATCGCAAACCCAATGAGAAGAGCGATGACCCACTTCATCCAACCTGGCATTTCTATCTCCCTACGCAATCTCGAACGATGCTCGCGAACGATTTCGCTTCAAGGCTCGCTCCGCCCACGAGCGCGCCGTCCAACTCTTCTTGCGCCATCAATCCCTGAATGTTGTCAGGCTTGACGCTGCCGCCATAGAGAATCCGCAACGCGGAGGCGTGAGCAGCGGAAAATTTCTCCGCCGCGCATTGACGGATGAACCGGTGAGCTTCAGCGGCAATTTCCGGAGTGGCCGTTTTGCCCGTACCGATGGCCCACACTGGCTCGTACGCTATCAGAATACGGGAGAATTCATCAGCGGTCAACGAACCCAGGCCGCCGAGAAACTGAGCCTTGCACACGTGCTCAGTTTGGCCTCCCTCGCGGTGGTGGAGCATCTCTCCGATGCACACGATGGGAATGAGGCCCACGGCGAGAGCGGCCTTGGTTTTCTTGGCAACGGTTTCGTCAGTTTCGCCGAAAAATTGCCGCCGTTCCGAGTGGCCGATAATGACGTGCCGGCATCCGGCTTCAACCAGCATTTGCGCCGAGATTTCTCCGGTGAACGCGCCTTCCTTTTCCCAAAAAACATCCTGCGCGGCAATGGCGATCTGCGAGTCGCGAGCGGCTTCCCCGGCGGCACGGATGGCGGTAAAGGGTGGAGCGATTACGATGTCGCACTGGTCGATGCCGGCAACGAGCAACGAGAACGCGGAGAAAAACACCTCCGTTTCCGTCTGCGTCTTGAACATCTTCCAGTTGCCGACGATGACTCGCCTGCGTCGGGCGGGACCCTCGACAACGGCCACCTCCTCCTCGGGCTTGTCGGTCAAAGCTTCTACCCCGGGGAGTTTGGCGCCAGCAAGAAATTCGAGAGAAGCACCGCCTCCTGTCGAGATGTGAGAGATTCGTCCGGCGACGCCGGCCTGGTGAACGGCAGCGACGGAGTCGCCTCCTCCCACGATGGAAGTTGCGCCGGTGCTGGTGGCAACAGCGACGGCTCTGGCGATTTCGAGCGTGCCGGCAGCAAAAGCGGGCATCTCGAAGACGCCCATAGGGCCGTTCCAAACGATGGTTCTGGCTTTGGCGATTTCCGCGGCAAACGCGGCGATAGTTTTTGGCCCGATGTCGAGGCCCATCTGGTCCGCGGGCGTGGCGGAGACATCGACGGTAGTGGCCGGAGCTGTGGCTTTGAATTCAGGGGCGATGATATGGTCCACAGGAAGCAGCAACTTGAAATTTTTCTGCTTGGCGTCCGCCAAAATTCTGCGAGCCAGCTCCAGCTTGTCATCTTCGACGAGCGATTTTCCGATGGGCAAACCCTGCGCCTTAAAAAAAGTGTAGGCCATCCCGCCGCCGATGAGCATGGCGTCCGCAATCTTCATCAGGTTCTCGACGACTTCGATTTTGTCGCTGACTTTTGCCCCGCCGAGAATCGCAACGAAAGGACGAGTGGGATTGGTGAGCGCTTTGCCCAGATAGGTCAGCTCTTTTTCCATCAGCAGCCCGGCAGCGGACTGGCTCACGAAGCGCGTGATGCCGACGACCGAAGCGTGCGCGCGGTGCGCAGCGCCGAAGGCGTCACAAATGAAGACCCCATCACAAAGGGAGGCGAGCTCCTTCGAGAAGGCTTCGTCGTTCTTCTCTTCTTCTGGATGGAACCGTACGTTTTCCAGAAGCAGGATATCGCCGTCACCAAGAGTCTTGCTTTTTGACTGAGGGACCGGACCCACGCAATCGGATGCGAAGCGAACGTGTTGATTCAGGAGTTCTTCGAGCTTTTTGACGACTGGGAAGAGAGAAAGCTTAGGGTCGGGACCTCCCTTGGGCCGTCCGAGATGCGAAGCGAGGATGAGGCGGGCGCCTTTTTGAATGGCGACGCGCAACGTGGGGAGTGTTTCGCGAATACGGGTGTCGTCCGTGACGACGCCGTCCTTTAGCGGAACATTGAAGTCCACACGGATAAAAACGCGCTTACCGCTGAAAACGAGATCATTGATGGTGAGCTTGTTCATTGTCTCCTGACTCGGAAAAAGGAAAGAGGCGGAGGGAAGACCGCCTCAAATCTTAGAACTTCGCAGCCATGAGCCTGATGAGATCGCGGCAGCGGCAAGAATAGCCCCACTCGTTGTCGTACCAGGCCAGGACTTTAACGCAGCGGTCGCCGACGACCTTGGTGTACCCGGAATCGACGATCGAAGAGTTGGGGTTTCCCTTGAAATCGGCGGATACGAGTTCTTCCTCTGTGTATGCGAGAACGCTTCTCATCGGGCCCTCGGCGGCGGCTTTGAGAGCTGCGTTGACGGATTCGACGGTGGCGGGCTTCTCCAGAAAAACGGTGAGGTCGACGACGCTCACATTGGGTGTGGGAACGCGCATGGCGTACCCATCCAGCTTGCCCTTCAGCTCTGGAATTACGAGATGAAGGGCTTTCGCCGCTCCCGTCGAACTGGGAATCATATTGATCGCTGCGGCGCGAGCGCGGCGGAGATCCTTGTGCGGCAAATCGAGAAGTTTCTGATCGTTCGTATAGGAGTGGATGGTGGTCATCGTGCCGCTATGAATGCCGAATGTGTCATGCAGGACTTTGGCGACGGGGGCAAGACAGTTTGTGGTGCAGGAGGCGTTCGAAACCACGTGATGCTTCGCGGGATCGTAACTCTTGTCGTTGACGCCGAGGACCAAAGTCGCGTCGGGACCATCGGCGGGCGCGGAGATGATGACCTTCTTGACCGGGCCACGTAGATGCTTCCTTGCGTCTGCTCCTTTGGTGAAGAGGCCGGTGGATTCGATGACGATGTCCGCGCCGACGCTGGCCCAATCGATCTCGGCCGGATCCTTCACCTTGAAAACCTTGAAGGCCTTGCCATCTACAGCGATCGAATTCTCCGTGTGAGTGACGTTGTGCGGGAGATTGCCGAGGATGGAGTCGTATTTGAGCAGGTGCGCGAGGGTCTTGGCGTCGGTGATGTCGTTGACGGCGACGAACTGGAAGTCCTTGTCGTCGAGCGCGGTGCGCATGATGTTCCGTCCGATGCGGCCGAAGCCGTTGATGCCGACCTTGATGGGCATACTTCCTCCGTTGAATTGTTTGAAGCAGCGGCGGACTCCCTCAAGAGAAACGGCCGCAAAGTAGAACTCAAAATGCTATGGGCTGCGTCTTTAAAAGTCAACGCGAAGCGAGCAAAGGGAATTCTGGCTAAAAGTTTGAAATCAATTCGTCAATGCTGATGCCGGAGTCTTTCAAGACATTGTTCAGCGTTCCTTTGGCTAGTTCTTTGTGCAGGGGAACCGTCACAGGAAGGCGCTCAGGTGCGGACTCGTTGCGAAGGCGGACATGACTTCCCTTTTGACGTACAACTTCGTAGCCAAATCTCCTGAGCACCCGGATGAGATCCTCGCCCGAGACAACGGGGAGCCTCGGAGTCATCGGTTGACGAGCACGCTGCCGATCAGTACGTTGCTTGGGTTAGGAATCGACTCGCCCCGGCTTTCCATGTCTTCCAGGCACAACTCGATTGCCTCACGAATATTGGCGAGCGCTTCTTCGACGGTTTTTCCCTGCGAATAGCAGCCTTGAAGAGAAGGACAAACCACAACGTACCCGCCGTAGTCTTCGTCCCGCTCCAGAAAAACCTTGAAATCTAAGGCGTTCATTGTTCAAGGTTACCATTCCTACCGCGCGAGCAAACCGAAAATCTACTCCGGGTATTGCTTGATCTTGGTTACGCGGTCGCCGCTGAAGCGGACGAAGACGGTCTTGGAAGGTGGTTGGCCATAGATCCAGTCCTCGATGTCGTTCCCTTCGGGGTCACGCTCGCGAACTTTGTGGTCTGGCTTGCCAATGGCCGCTACCACCTCTTCGCGATCCATTCCGACCACCGGGCGGCGGTCCTGGATGGCTTTTTTCATCTCCGGGGGCAGCGTATCAACCCACTGAACCGAAGCAGAACGTTCCCTGGAAAAATCCAGGAACGGTGTGAGAAGCTGCTTCAAGTCGTTGGGACTGAGGTCCGGAACCGGTTTGCTGAAGTCAAGATAGATCGTACTGCCCATGCCGGGCTGCAGTCCCGGCGGCCCGGTCTGCTGCTGCTCGGTCGTCGTTTGGACGGTCGGGATGCCGCCCATCTCAATGTGGAAGCGGTCGCGCAATCGCTTCTTGCCCCGCCCGCCGCCATTTAAGTCCACGATAATCTGGTGATCGTGAAAATCCAGTTTGGTGATCTGCACTTTGTCGCCGTTGTTGACCGCGGCACCATGTGTGGCCAGGGCCCGCTCCAGCAAATCCGGTTCTAGCGGTTTACCGACGTAAACGATCAATCCCTCTTTGCCAGCTGGAAGCGACCGCGTGGCCTTGGCAAACTCGCCGGAAACGTACCGGATAAGCTCAAGCTTCGAAGACTCCTGAAGCGTTGCGCTCTTCGGCTTAGCAGGCGTGTGTGATTCACCTTGTCCGTCGATGGCCCCCGAACCGGTGTTGGGGAAAAGAGAGATTTCCTCTCCAGATGGGAAGTCGGCGACTGATCGAGCAGGCGCACGAAGACTGTTGATGCGCGGGACGTCCGCATCTGCGAGAACGAAGAGAGTCAAACTAAGAATAAGCCGAGTCGCCATGACAATTCTGAGCCAGCCACCTTAGGGCCGAGTACCTACCCTACTTATCAAATTATCCCCCAAATTCTATGATGCGGGAAATGGGAAAAACAGCTACAGCCATCTGGTAGAGGGGCACTCGGCTGGTTGTGGCATGGCTAGGCCGACGGCTTCTCGACGCGCGGAACTAAGAACCTGCCGATGGATGCCAGAGCGAATGCCCTAGCGGGAGATGACCTGCACCCCTTGGCGATCGATCGTCACCGGCAGAATTTCTCCGCCAGCCTCGACGATGGCGCCTTCGACACGGCTGCGGGCATCCGGCTCGATTAACAAGACCACGCAGCCGCCGCCGCCCGCTCCACATACCTTCCCGGCCAGAGCACCATTTCGCCGCGCGCCATCTATGATGCGGTCAATCTTCTTGGTCGAGATAGTCGGCAGATTCCTCCTGCGAAAGGACCACTCCTCCCGCATCAAACGGCCGGCCTCGTGCCAGTCCGGCTTCTCCATGGCAAAGCGCATCTTCTGAGCGACTTCCGAGATTCGCTCGAGACTGTTCTGCACGCTGCGTTTGCCGCCAATCTGCGCCTTAAACACTTCCCAGTTGTTGATGCCATGCTGGCGCGGCTTCCCCGTGTAGCAGACCAGGATGCGGCGTTCCAGTTCGTCGAGATTGACGCGCAGTTCGACGCGATGCTCACCACCCGGCGGGAGCTCGATCGCCGCCGCGCCGCCAAATGCCGGCGGGTAGTGATCCTGCGTACCTGTGGGAACGTTGATGACGATTGCCTCGGCGTCGCGGCTGATGTGAATCCAATCGACCTTGCTCTTCCCTGCCCCGGTGTAGCGGTCAAGGGCGGCACAAATGGCGACAGCCATGGCGCTCGAGCCGCCGATTCCGGCGCCGTTGGGAGCTTCCGAATCCGTAGTAAGCGTGAAGCCGCCCTGGGGCTGAAAGAATTTCACGATTTCCGCGAGAAGCGGCAACCGGTAGCGCTTGGTCTTCATGAGAGCGGCAAACGACGCGAAGCTCTCTTCCCGCCTGATGTCGCGGGAGACGAGCTTGATACGCTCATCCCAGGGAGCATGGGTTTGGATCACGCAGGAAGCGTAGCGCGAGATGGCCGCATTCAAAGTGACCGAGCCGGGATGGAACAGATAGAGCGGCCAGATATCCAGTGTACTTCCGGCAAAATCAACGCGCGTCGGTGCCTTGGATTCAATGATCATGAAGGTCCACTATTTGATTTGGTGTGCTTTCCGTCGAGCCAGTTTGCAGGATTCAACCTGCAAGCTCAAGCACAGATGGTAAGTAGAAAGGACAAACTGACACGGGTCGCGCGCGGAGCTCTAGTTCCCTGCGCTGCCGGCAGCGCGGTTGCGAACCATAAGCTGTGGGCCAATGTCTTTTTTCTCTTGAGCAAGTGCCGGGTTAGGTTCAAAGCAGCGGCGGCAGCGCGCCTCGTACATTCCGCCCGCGCCCACCACAATAAGCTCTTCGCTCTCCACCAGGCGCTGCGTGTGCACGGCAGGATTGCCGCACCTCATGCAAATCGCGAGCAGCTTGGTGATCTCTTCCGCGATGGCCAGCAGTCGCGGCATAGGTTCGAACGGCCGGCCGCGATAATCAGTATCGAGTCCGGCCACGATGACGCGCTTCCCCAGGTTCGCGAGCTTGGTGCATACGTCGACGATTTCTTCACCCAGAAACTGTGCTTCGTCGATGCCCACCACCTCCGTACGGGGCGAAAGTTTCTCCATGATTTCGGAGGCTTTCATCACGTTATCGGAAGAAATGCCCAGTCCCGAATGCGAAACGATCTCGTTGGCCGCGTAGCGTTCATCGATCGCAGGCTTGAAGATCTGCACGCGCTGCCGCGCAATCTCTGCCCGGCGCAGCCGCCGGATCAGCTCCTCGCTCTTGCCGGAAAACATCGGGCCGACCACGACTTCGATCCAGCCCATGTTGCCTTTTACGATGTCCACTCTCGTCTCTCCTGACTGGCCTGATACCAATTCTAACTCGCCGTGCGCGCGGCTCTGCCATACATCTTGGCATTGTAGAACGGCGCAAACGCCGTGATGACGGCGACCCGAAAAGATTCATCCCGTCGAATTAAATCCGCCGAGAGGACGCCCCAGGCGCCGTGCCCATCTCGAATACCGACTGCGCCCGCAAAGCGATCGATGGCATCTGACAGGTCAAATCCACGCTCCAAGACTTCGTGAGCTAGTTCTTCCGGCAGCTCAATGCCGCCGGAACGGCCATAGAAACCGCGGGTGCCATCGCTTACGTAAGCCCAGCTTTCCAGGAAGACGCGCCGGCTTCTATCATCCTGCAAGACCTCCAGCCCGCCTTCCAGGCCGACAAAGTAGCGCCACGGTCTTCGAGTTTCGCGCGCGAGCCGCACCAGTGATTCCACCCGCTGGCGCGCTCCACGCATGAGTTCTTCCGAGGAAGAAGGAGTGGGGCTCACTCCACTCTCGACTTCCACGCCCACGACTTCGAAGTCACCATCAGGAACGAGTCTCGGCGCGAAGGCGTTCAGAGCTTCCGTAACCGCCCGGAGCTTTGGCTTGCGAGTGCTGCCAACGGCGACGATGATCTTCTTCATGAAGGCAACAATGCGATGAGCTGATTCTAACGGGAACGGGGTGAGCATACCATGCGGAATTCGCGGGCCTGAGGAAATCTTAGGGAGACCGTAGCAACGGCGCCTCGCGTCCGCGCGCCGATACTTTTTCCACCGATTCGATTTCACCATTCCGCACCAAAACGGCATCATCGAAATTGTTAACCGTGGGACAAACATGCCGCGGCATCAGATAAAGCACATCCCCGACCGCAGGAGATGCGGCTCCTTCACTCACCGCCAGGGGTAGATGCTCTTCACTCGGCGAAAGCGGCGTTAGTTCCGGATGTCCAACGACCAGGCACGTGGGAACACCAGCGTCGGCCGAAACTGCTTTGTGCCCGGCATCGCAAGTAACTATTCCTGCGCGCGGCTTGCTGACCACCCGCGTCAACACCATCACCGCCGGCCGATAGCCGTACTCACTCGGCAGTAGTGCCAGGCTCGTGGCATCGCAATAGACAACCGTTCCGGGCGAAATCCGGTGGATGAACTCTGCCCCGCGAAAGCCCGCATAGGAAAGCGAGCACGGGAACGCAGGCGTTCCTGCCGTGATTACCTCCGGCACGTTCACTCCGCTGCGCTCGACATCTCTCACAATTTTCACCAATTTATCGTAGCCTTCGTGCGCAGCCGCGGTCCGTGCTGGCTCCGCGATCGCCCCATACTGGCCATCGTAGTAATGCAGGCCGCGGAACTCCAGGCCGGCCGTGGTAATTTCTTTCACTAGCTCGACAACTTCGCCGCCGTGGCTCTGCTCAATTCCCGTGCGGTTCATGCCGGGATTTATATCGAGAAAAACTCCTATCCGGCTGCCGTGCCATTGGCGCACCTGTTCTTTGTTCTCTGCCAAAACGGAAATGCGCACTCGCGGGAACTCTTCCGCGATTTCCCTCACCCGGCGCGCATTTGCGCCCATGGATGGGTAGGCCAAGAGAACGTCAGCCGCCCCACACTGGCAAGCCACAATCAGCTCCAGCGTGGTCGCGCACTTGAAATTGCGAATGCCGCGTTCGACCATCATGCGCAGCGTGTACCCCAGCTTGGCCGTCTTGATGTGCACTCGCCATCGGTCGGCGTCGCCGCCCAACAACCCCAACGTCCGCTCAATGTTGGAAGCAATAATTTCTGGATAGACCACCAGCGCAGGAGTCATCACATCTTTGATAGCGGACACCTTGTAGCCCGGGTCCCAAGCAAATTCAGTCAGCATGGATTTCTGCACGGCCATTGTGCCTGAGATGATAACGCGTAAGTGCGCCCCACATACACACGCCGCGTAAATTCCTTCTCATCGAGCAACCTCGCGCTCGAATTTGCTTCGATAACTAGCTTGCCGCTGGCGGCAAAGGTTGCGTCTTACCCCCATTCCGGAATACCCTGTGTTGCTCGGTGTGGTGGCTCGCTCTACACTATCCGAGAAATGAATCCTTTGTCCTTCCGATGCCGAAGGCGCCTGTGCGCGGGCTCCGGATTCGGCGAAAATTAAGAGCACCACAAATCGAAATGCCGGACCAGTCCCCACCTGACCGTTACAAGGCAGACATGCCGGAGATACCCGGAGTTTCTGCGGAAGGCTCGCGGCGCGCCCCTTTAAACAATCCTGCCGTGCGAATGACAGGCGCTCTACTCGCGGTCTTGCTCGTAGTCTTTTTCGGCGCGCGGTGGATGCTTCGCCCGAGGCATTCGGAACCTCCGCCAGCCGAACCCCCGCCTCAGCTTGAGGTCCCGTCGCCTGCTCCTGATCCCAATGCAGCCATGCCCCATGTTACGCAGCAGGACCCCGGCGTCGCCAGCCTTGCGGAGATAGCCCAGCCCTGGTCTTCCAAGCAATTCTTCATGCGCAACAGTTTGTCAGGAGAAAACGTTCCCGCTCTCCTGATTCGCCTGCCTGCGGGTTCTGCCTCCCAAGAAAATGGTTATTGGGCGTTCTCGTTGAACGCTCCTTACGGGAATTGCCAGCTCGAATACATCAAAGATCTTTCCAGGTTGAAGAATGATTATGGCTACAAGGCCCCCAGACATCCGATGGTGGGTAACCCCTGCAGCCGCACGGTTTACGATCCCTTGAAGCTGTCAAATCAGCCCGGCAATGTCTGGGTACGCGGCGCGATCGTACAAGGCTCGGACTTGCGGCCGCCGCTTGGCATCGAACTTAAGGTGCAGGGGAAAACGATTCAGGCCGTTCGCATGGAATAGCCTCTTTTGAAATTTCACCGAAGGATTTCCCCTCTGCTCCTTTCCCTCATTTGCTTTGCTCCCGATCCTGCTTGACAACCGATGCCTCCGCCAGATAAAGGTCATGTCCACCATGGAGAAAACTTCTATGCCTTCTGATTTTGTCTCGACGCGGCGTCGCTTTCTACAGAGCGCAGCCGCAGCTTCCTCTCTTGTGCTTGTGCCCGGCAAAAAAACTGCTGAACCATCGCCGCAAGACAATCCCAAAGCGGACTTCTCTGGTTTGAAGCCGCTCGGTGCCCGCCTAAAACCCATTACAGCGGATGAGTTTCGCGCCCGATTGACCCGCGCGCAGCAACTCATGACCGAGCTGAAACCGAATTTTGACGCTCTCTTTTTCGCTCCTGGCACTTCGCTCTACTACTTCACCGGCATTCGCTGGGGCTTGAGCGAGCGGCTTGTCGGACTGGTCCTGCCTCGCGCTGGAAAGCCTGTTCTCGTCTGCCCGGGCTTTGAGGAAGGCCGCTTGCGGGAGCAACTACGTTTCCCCATCGAAATCCGCGTTTGGCAGGAGGATGAGAGTCCCACGAAGCTTGCCGCAGCGGCGCTGGCCGATCAAGGAGTTCGTAGCGGCAGGATGGGCGTTGAGGAAACCGCTTATTTCACGTACTCCGATCATCTGCGCGCAGCCGCTCCGGGATTTGAATACGTCTCTGCCGATCCGGTTACCATCGCCTGTCGCGCGCGCAAATCGCCACACGAACTCGAGCTAATGCGCCTCGCTTGCGAAGCCACTTTTGATGTGTATAAACCCGTGTTCGCTGCTCTGCGCGAAGGCATGTCGCAAGAGGACATCGCTCACCTGGTGGAGACTGGCTTTTCGAAAATGGGTCTGCGCGGCGGCGCGCTGGTCCTTCTCGGAGCCTCGGCGGCTCTCCCACACGGCACCAAGCAGCCCCAAAAGCTCAAGGAAGGGGACGTCGTCTTGATTGACGGCGGGTGTGGAGTGGATGGCTATGCCTCCGACGTAACGCGCACGGGAATCTTCGGAAAGCCATCGGACAAAATCGTCAAAGCTTATGAACTCAATCGCAAAGCGCAAGATGCGGCATTGGACGCGGCGCGAGCTGGACGATTGTCCGGCACTGTGGATGACGCCGCGCGCGCCGTGATTGTTAACGGCGGCTACGGCCCGGGCTACAAATATTTTACCCACCGCCTTGGCCACGGTATCGGCCTCGACGGACACGAGCATCCTTATCTCGTCAAGGGAAGCACCACGAATCTCGAACCCGGCATGACTTTTTCGAATGAACCCGGCATCTACGTTCCCGGCGAGTTTGGCATGCGCTGCGAAGATGACATGGTCATCATGGCTGACGGACCCGCGCAGCTCTTGACGCCAAACTTCCCGGTATCGCTTGAAAAACCCATGGGCTGATTTCACCCGGCTCGAATCGCATCGCAAAACTTTACGATCATTTGCTCCGCCCAGAATCGCTCCGCACCGATGCGATTTGAAATGAAGCCACAGTGTCCACCATGTTCCGGTGTGACGTACTCTATCGCGGGGTTCTGCCCCGGGTCTGCGCGCAGAAATAACTCGTACGGGACAAACGGATCATCCTGCGCCGTGATCATTAGCATCGGCACGCGCACCTGGGCGACGACTTTCTTTGCCCCAACCGCGTCGTAGTAATCCTGCGCGTCGCGGAAGCCGAATTGCGGCGCAGTAATCTTGTCGTCAAACTCCCGCACCGAGCGCACTGCTCCGAATCCATTCCGCGGATAATGCCCGGGAAACAGCTTCGCTTTTCTTGCGTAGCGTGCCATCAAGCCTTTCACAAAATGCCGCTGGTAGAAAAAATTGTCGCGGCGCTCCAGCGCGTCGGCGCATGCCCCGAGATCCATCGCTGGGCATACAACACAGACCCCGCGCAGCGCCTTCGGTACAGCATCTCCGTACTCACCCACCATCTTCGTCACCAGATTTCCGCCCATCGAATATCCCACGAAAAAAATCTGCTCGAACCCGTCACAATTTGCCAATTCCTCAAACACAGAGCGGTAATCCCCGCTCATCCCGGAGTTATACAGCGTTGGCGTTAGGGACTCCGTGCCTCCGCAATTCCGCTGGTTCAGCCGCACCGCGTGATAACCCAGCCGGTACGCCTTTTCCGCGATTCCGCGAACGTAGTTCGAATCGCTCGACCCTTCCAGCCCATGCACGATCACGATCACGGGAGCATCGCGGCGTTTCCCCGGTTGCCAGTGGCAGCGCCCAAGAATCCGCGATTCCGGATCCACCTGAAATAACCGCTCTTCCGCGGCAGGCAGGTCAAATTTCCGGGGCACAAATGCCGCCGCGATCGTCATCGCGTGCCCGTTCCTCAGCAGCGCATGCGGCTCAAATTTCCCTATCTCCCAACCCATGATTGCACTCTAGTGCAGCGCTACACCCCAAGCAAGCTGCTGACAACCTCGCCTTTCCTTCAGCCCAAGCGCTGTTAACACTCGCCTTCTTTCCGCGTCAATTTAGCCGATGGGGAAACAAGGAGGCACCACCATGAAATCTCGACTGCTCGTCTCCGCGGTCTTCGCGCTCTCATTAACGGCCCTGCCACTCCTCTTTCGCGCGCAAACGCCGTCTTCCGATCCGACCCTCACCGCGCACGAATGGGGCACGTTCACCTCGATTGCCGGCAAGGATGGCCGAGCCGCCCAGTGGCTGCCGCTGACGGGCTCAACCGATCTCCCGACATTCGTCGAGCATTTCCAGACGCCTGATTTCAAGGGCGGCCTCCGCGGCACGGTGCGCATGGAAACCCCAGTCCTCTATTTCTATACCAACGATGCAACCACTGTCTCCGTGTATGTCTCCTTCTCTCAAGGCTTCATCACCGAATGGTATCCGCACGCGAATCGCGTCGAACCCGTCGGTCTCCAGAGCCAGACCCGCATGGTTGCTTATCTTAATGACTGGAGTCGCAACCACAGGCAGCCTGACAGCAGCATTTCCTGGGATACCGTCACGCTGCAACCGGGGAACTCCTCCAGCCTCACTCGCGAAGACCGCGCGAACCATTACTATGCCGCGCGGCAAACCTCCTCAACGCCCCTGCGGATCAAGACCCAAGCGGGCGAGCAGTTCGAGAAATTCCTCTTTTACCGCGGCGTTGCCAGTTTTTCAGTGCCTATTTCCGCGAGGCTGGCGCGCGACGGCAAAATCCTCACTCAAACTCTCGCCACACAAGATATCCCCGCCATGCTCGTCTTTGAACGCCGCGGCGACAAATTGGGCTTCCGAATCACGGACGCCACCGCGACTCAACCAAATCTCGACCCTCCCGACCTAACCGCTACAATGGATTCTCTAAAGCAAGCCGTCGAAAACATGCTCATCGCCCAGGGCCTCTATCACGACGAAGCGCAAGCTATGTTTGAAACCTGGCGCGATTCCTGGTTCGAGGAAGGCAGTCGGCTTCTCTACATCGTTCCGCGTCAGTTCGTGGATAGCGTCCTGCCACTCTCGATCAGTCCTGCCCCGGCGCAAACCGTCCGAGTATTCGTTGGCCGACTCGAACTCGTCACGCCCGCCACGCAGCGCGCCGTCGAACAGGCTCTGGCCACTCACGATCAAACAACGCTCAAACGTTACGGTCGCTTCCTCGTCCCCATTCTCGAAAACATGCTCGCCAGCGAAAAGAATTCTGCCAAAAAAGCCCAATTCTCCGAATATCTCAACAATGCCTACACCGCTCAAATCACGCTAAACACATCGAACTAGACCTTGTAAACTGCGGTGCAAGGAGTGAAAGACATGCGCACCGTAACCTATGGCGGAGCCGTCAGCCTGGACGGCTTCCTCGCCGGCGTCGATGGCTCGATCGACTGGCTGCACTTCAGCAAAGATGTCCAGCAGGTTATGACGGACTACTGGAAGGACGTCGACACCATCCTGATGGGACGCAAAACCTACGAAGTCTCCGTCGCCATGAGACCTTCGTCCGCAAAGAAACCCGCCAAAGTCAAAAGCACCAAGCGCAAAGAGCCAGCGATGCACAGTTACGTCTTCTCACGCACGTTAAAAGCGATTGACGATCCAGGCGTCGAGTTGGTGGCGGCCGACGCAATCGAATTCGTGCGAGAACTGAAGCAACGCCCCGGAAAAGGAATCTGCCTGATGGGCGGCGGCGAACTGGCTCAATCTCTCTTGGCCGCCGGCCTCGTGGATGAAATCGGACTCAACATTCATCCGATCTTACTCGGCTCAGGAATCCCCACGTTCCGCGACCCCGGTCATCGCGTAAAACTCACGCTCACAGAGTGCCGCCAACTCGATGGCGGCTGCATCCTCGCCAGCTACAAGGTCCACCGCTCGGCCTGACCGCGGCGTACTCAAAAGCTATCGGAGCAGTCAAGAAATCATGGCTCGACGAATGTTTGACCCCTTCCAACCCTTCCGCTAAGATAATTCTCAAATGAAAAAATCACGTGGTCACTTCAATGTCGTGCTTCGGCCCGAACCAGAGGGAGGCTTCACCGCGATTGTTCCCGTGTTGCCTGGATGCGTGACCTACGGCAGAAACCTTTCAGAAGCTAAGGCGATGGCCAAAGACGCCATCTCCGCCTACATCGAGAGCCTCAAAAAGCACAACGAGCCCATCCCCACCGACGACGAATCGTTGGTGGCTTCGCTCGACCTCGAATATGCCGAAGCTTCCCGCCGTTAAGCCCCGGGAAGTCATTCGATTTTTAGAGCTTAATGGTTTTGTTCTCGATCACGCGTCGGGTAGCCACTTTATCTACTATCATCCCCTTCAAAAAGACGAGCTGTCGTGCCGAAGCACAACCGTGATGTTCCAAAGGGCACGCTTGTGTCGCTGCTAAGAGAAGCAGGATTCTCGATTTTCTGCAGGGAAGATAGATTGTCTCGCCTAAACCCGAGAGCCGCCAACTTGACCGCAATCCCTTTGCCCCCTAGAATAGAAGTTTCACAGTGATTGATTTTTACAATCTGATGAATTCATCTCTCGGCCCAGCGGCCACCCGCTGGGCTGCGCTGTTTTAAGGCGCTAATTTTCTGAAGCGAGGTTGTAATGAATGACGGTCCAATTCCTGAGGGTCTTACTTTTGACGACGTGCTTCTCCTCCCCGGCAAGTCCGCGGTCCTGCCGACCGAAGCCGACACGCGCACCTGCTTCACCCGCAAATTGTCTTTGGATGTTCCCCTGGCTTCCGCGGCCATGGACACCGTAACCGAATCTCGCCTGGCCATCGCCATGGCGCGCCAGGGCGGCATTGGCATGGTGCACCGCAACATGCCCATTGACCGCCAGGGCGAAGAGGTCGACCGCGTAAAACGCTCCGAGAGCGGCATGATCGTCGACCCCGTCACCATTTCTCCGGACATCACTCTCCGCCAGGCCCTCGAGATCATGACCAAGTACCGCATCTCCGGACTTCCCGTCACACGCGGCTCCCGCCTCACCGGAATCCTCACCAACCGCGATCTCCGCTTTGAAAAGAATCACTCCCAGCTCGTTGGCTCCGTGATGACCAAGGACAATCTCGTCACCGTCCCCGTCGGCACCACCCTCGAAGAAGCCGAACGCATCTTGCAGAAGCACCGCATCGAAAAACTTCTCGTCGTCGATCAGGATTTCAATCTTAAAGGCCTGATCACCGTTAAAGACATCCAGAAAAAACTCGAATATCCACGAGCCGCCAAGGACGAACAAGGCCGCCTCCGCGTTGGAGCCGCCGTCGGCGCCACCGGTGACTTCCTCGAGCGCGCTATCGAAATGTGCAAGGCCAAAGCGGACGTTCTCGCCATTGATACCGCCCACGGTCATTCCCAGCGCGTCATGGACGCCATCAAGGCCATCCGCCAGCGCTTGCCGGAAATGCAACTCGTGGCGGGCAACGTGGCCACCTTCGACGGCGCAAAGGATCTCATCTCACTCGGCATCGACGGCTTGAAAGTCGGCATCGGCCCGGGTTCCATCTGTACGACACGCGTTGTCACCGGCGCCGGCGTTCCCCAGCTTACCGCCATCATGGAAGCTTCGCGCGCAGCCCTCGGCACCGGCGTGCCCGTCATTGCCGATGGCGGCATCAAGTATTCCGGCGACATCACCAAGGCCATCGCCGCCGGCGCTTCTTGCGTCATGATCGGCAGCCTCTTCGCTGGAACGGAAGAATCTCCCGGCGAAACGATCCTTTATCAGGGCCGCACCTTTAAGTCCTACCGCGGCATGGGCTCCACCGGCGCCATGGAGGATGGCTCCGCTGACCGTTATGGCCAGGAAAGCCTCGAGCGCGGTAAGACCGTCCCCGAAGGCGTCGAAGGCCGCGTCCCCTACAAAGGCTCACTCGGCGCTCTCACCGATCAACTCGTCGGCGGCCTCAAAAGCGGAATGGGCTACGTCGGAGCGCTTACCCTCAAGGAACTTTCCGAAAAGAGCCGCTTCGTGCGCATTACTTCCGCCGGGCTACGCGAAAGCCACGTTCACGACGTGGTCATCACCCGCGAAGCGCCGAACTATCGCATGGAATAAGGACGCATCGATTGTTCACCTGCCGAACGACCCATTGGAGCGCCGCTTCGTGACTGAACTTCAACCCTGGCGTAACCCTCGCCCCGCCCCCCAACTGCCGGAGATGCAGCCTCGTCTGCACAAGCTGCTCATTCCCGCATGGTTTCGCGCCTGGTGGCCTGCCGTGGTCTGGGCTGGCATTATTTTTACCTTCTCGACCGACTCCTTTTCCTCCGAGCATACCGCGACGATCCTCTCTTACTTTGTGAAATGGCTCTTTCCTCATCTCACGGCACATCAATTCAATTTCATCCACCATCTCATCCGCAAAAGCGCGCACTTCACCGAGTATTTTATTTTTTGCCTCTTGCTCTATCGTGGTTTCCGGGGCGATCGCAAAGGCTGGCGTTGGACCTGGGCAATCGCTGCCCTCTCTGTTGCCGCGGGCTATTCCATCATGGACGAAATCCATCAAGCTTTTGTCGCCAGCCGCACCGCCTCGCCCTACGATTCCCTTCTCGATTCCGCCGGCTCTTTCGTTGCCGTTGCCATCCTGTACCTCTGGTTCCGCTTCCGCCGAAAAACACCGCCCGCCGTGCCAGAATCCGCAGCGGATTCCAGCTCCGTAGCGACTTGAACAATTCTCTTTATCGATCAGGGAAACCGAAGGTCGCGGCTCAAAAAAAGAGGGGCGGGTTGAGACCCGCCCCTTCAGGAATAAGCAGTGAGCCTCTATTTTGTTGGGAACGGCAGGTAGCGCCACACGTCGTTGAGTTCCCCATAGGGGCCTCCGGCCGAAGCGTCATAGCCTTCCCCGCCGAACATGTAAATGTATCCAGATGGGTTTGGCGCCCAGTGAGCCGCGCCTCGGCGCGCTCCCACGGCGTTATTCACGTAGTTGAGCTGGAAGATTTTAGGACTCGTGATATAAGTCCCGGGTTGATTGACGTCTACTGAGCCCTTCCACCAAATCCACTCGCCGGTGCTGAGTTGATATTCCCAAACGTCGTTCAGGAAGCCGGTAGGCTGTGCACCCTGAGAACCGTATCCAAAGCCTCCAAAAAGGAACAGGTTGCCATCCGGGTTCACCCAACCCTGCGATCCCCAGCGCGAGCCGGGAACGTTCGTCGCTGCGGCGTTCGTTGTGGCGTTCGAGATGCCTTGTGTTCCGTACACGCCGTTCTTGTTGGCCAAGTTGCTGCCCGAAATCCACGACCACTGGCCTGCGACTGGATCGAACTTCCACAAATCATTAAGAATCGACCCAATTTGACCGGTGCCGCCACTCGTTCCGGCCGAATCCAGCCCGAAACCGCCAAAGAGCCAGGAGTTTCCGGTGGCATCAACCCAGAGGACCGCCGTTTGGCGGCCGCCGGGCGTAAAGCCCGCACCGCCTGTTCCGACGGTAGCAGGGTAGGCGCCGTTTTGGTTGGCCGTCGTGGTACCGGAGACTAGAGTCCACGTTCCGGCAGCGATGTTGTATTTCCACAGATCGTTCAGGAGGCCGACTTGGCCTGTGGAATCATAGCCCTGGCCGCCAAACATCCAAACGTTGCCGACGGTATCAGTGAAGCTAGAGGCGCCCCAACGTCCGCCGGGGAAGGTGGCGGTCGCTGACTGATTGGCTGAGTTCGACCCCCCACGCCAGACCCACTTGCAGTTCGTGAAGATGCCTGTGCCCGTGGTCGAATCGTAAGAGCAAGGGCCGGAAGTCATATCGAACTCCCAAATGTCGTTGAGGAGTCCAAATCCGTCTAATGCTATACCCTGGCCACCGAACATCCAAAGGTTGCCTGAGGCATCGGTCCAAGTAATGCCGCCCCAGCGCGCACCCGGTTCTGTGCAGGGGACGCCGGGAGTCGCGCAGGATACGCCGACGCCTAGGGTACCGTAGGAGGCCAGTCTGTCCTTGAACTGGAGCGGGGTGCTATCCGCTTTAAAGTTATTGGCAACACTGTCGTGGACAATCGGCAGGTTCGCAGGTATCCAACCACCCGGAATCCACCAGCCGTCGTCCTCACCTGCGCTTGGAAACGTGGGCCAAACCCACATATCGTTCAAAAAGCCGGGTATACCGTCGGTATTCTGGTGCGTGACTTCAAAGCCGGACCCGCCAAACAGCCACCGGCTCCCTTTGTTGTCGGTCCAGGCCATAGCGAAGTCTCTGCCGCCTGGTGTATTCGAGTTCGAAGTTGCAAAAGGCGGCTGTGGAATGGGACTTCCAGACGTCCAAGAATTTAGCTGGGCAGTTCCATATGAGTTGAGTGAAGGGGCCGCGCTTCCCGGGAACATCCAGGCCCAATCGTTGTGCTGGCAATCGACGATCACATTGGAAACGATCCCCTTGACCACAGAGGTAGCGTTGAATATGTTGCAGCCTTGCACCTGGCTCGTGGGAGGCAGGAACAAGTTCACGCTGTATGTTGTGCCAAAGGTGAATTGAGTTGGGAACGTAAAGTCCACGTCCCCTGTAACGAAGAGATTGTCACCTGCGTTGTCCTGCAGCTCAAGGGTGTCACCCGTCCCAACAACGAGCCCAACAACAGTGCCGCCAACCGGGAACTTTGGCTGTGGGCAAGTAATCTGAACGTTGCTGACACTACCGATAATCGTGCCGGTGTCGTTCGAGAGCACGCAAGTTTGAGAGGGGTTGGTTGGTTGGGTCTTTATCGTTACTGCGTACTTGGCGCCAGCCAGAAGAGTCGTAGCAAAAGTGAAGTTGACGTTACCGGTGCCGCTGATGTTGAGATCGTCTGCGCCATTGTCTTGCAATACGAGACCCGTTCCCTGCAATCCGGAGACGGTCCCGCCGACAGTATAAGTAGCGGCGCAATTTACTTGAACGTTTGTCACATTCGCGGTGGCTGTTCCGGAAAAGTTTGCGACGCTGCACACCTGACTCGAGGGTTGCGTCTTGATGGTAACGTTATAAGTGCCCGTGACCGCAGTCTTGAATGTGAAGCTGACGGTACCGGTGCCCGTAACGGTGAGATCGTCCGCGCCGTTGTCCTGGAGCACTAGCCCAGTTCCGACCAGCCCAACCACCGATCCACCGATCGTGAAGGGACCGGAAGCGCCTGAACCGGAGCCTCCGGAACCGCCCGAGCCGCCTGAGCCTCCGGATCCACCGGAACCTCCCGAGCCGCCCGAGCCGGCCGGTTGCTTCAGGCCGCTGCAAGAAGTTAGAACCAGTGTGGTGATTGCGATATAAACTAGAAACAGAACTTTTGTGACCGGCTTCATGATCATCCCCTGTTACTTGGCAAGCTGCTTCTACCTTCCGGCCATTGGCAAAAATGCGAACTCTTTCGCACTGGATTGTCCGAACGGCGAGAACGGGGAATGGCTCATAAACGCTCGTTCCCCCGAAGTGCTGCAAGTCCTCGGATGAGGTTACGGTTGGCTCTGAAGGGAATCAATCAAATCTACATTAAGATGTGCTTACCTCACTATTGCGTCATAGACACGTTTTGTAATGGCGCCCTTAAATCCTTTAGAATCCTCACTTACGAAAAAGAAGGTGGCGGGCGCAAATCGTGAACTGGGCACCATAGCAGGGCGAAAACCAAAACATCCACGCCCATCCTGTGTCCGTGAAACGCGCGTAGCCCTTTTCGACATCCTCACATAAATAATTCGGCTAAATTCTTATTGACAGAATACTTCTTTCGGTGGTATTCTTATTCTTGGAGAATCAGACCCGATTGACCTTGCCGCCTGGTGGGCGGCTATTTTTTTGCCCGCTCGAACCTTAAGGCACGGCCTTCTCGAACTTTAACGCACGTTAGACAGGGTCTGATCCTTCCCTCGGCTCTCCGAGCCGGCGCGTTTCGCATTTCCACGATTAGCTGCAACTCAAATCCACTTTTGAAGAGGTTTCCATGACGAATCAGAATTCCGGCACGGGTGTCGCCACGCGTTGCCAGTTTCAATTTTCAGACGGCCGCTGCTGCCGCATGTTGCGCAGCCCGCTCCATTCTTCTTTCTGTGCCTTCCATGCCAGGCAAGAACTGCAACTCGTCGAGTCCCAGCGCCTCGGCGACGAAATTTCCGTCTCCCTCAATGGGGATTTCCTCACCGCCACCGACATCAACCACGTCCTCGGCAAACTCTTTACCGCCGTCGCGCAGGACCGCATTCCCCCTCGCAAAGCCGCCATCCTCACCTACCTCGGCCAGGTCTTACTCTCTTCCGTCTCCCATGTGAAAAAGGAGTTTCCGTTCTCCTACAAATTCGAGCACTGGAACAAAGTGCTGAACAATGCCGCCCCGCTCTCCACTCCTCCCTCCCTCACCGATCCCGACTCTTCTCCCGAAGACCTCCCGGAGCCGCCCGAACGAGACTCCCGCGAAGAAGAATGACCGTTGATCGACACTGGCTACAAGCAGGGATCCCAATTTGCCAAACCCGGACTTTTGGGTACTTTGCCGCTTTCGATCACGTCGTAGTGGTTCATTGTGGCAGCTCCCCACCAGCCTGCTCCGCCACCATGTACGCGGCATACCAGTCGGGCCAGTTTTCGTCGCGTTGGCCGCCGGTGCGCTCTTCGTGCTTGCCATGTGCCACCGATGCGCGCCGCATCGCGCTCGCCAGATCCTTCGTCGATGAGAAGGTCGTCGTGGCAGGGTCGATGCGACCCGGCAGCCGCGTGGTGATTTCCTGGAATAGCCAGCCGTTGCCGTCCGGATCGCGGAACGAAGCGAACGACCGGTAGCTGCGATGCTCGGCATCCGGACCGCTGACCCGGACCCGTCCAAACAGGTAGGGCTCGTCCGCACCCGCGTACACGCCGGCGGCGTCGTGGAACACCTCGCCGATCTCGACGCCGCGATCGAGCAGCTCTTTGCGGGCGGCCTGGATGTCGGAGACGATCAGGTACAGGCCCTGGGCCGAGCCTGGTGCCGCCGGGGTGACGTTCTTGCCGAAAATGATCGAGCACCCCGAGCCCGGCGGCGTGAACTGGATCACACGGAAGTCTTTACCGCTGTCGAAGTCAGCGTCGAGCCGCCACCCGAGCTTTCCGTAGAACTCCTTCGCGCGGTCGACATCCGAGATGGGGATGACGACAATCTCGAACTTCATGTCAACTCTCGCAACGCCCGCGTCGCTGGTCGGGTCATTAATACGGACCGCCTTGGTGCTCATGGTTGCCTCCTTTATTGAGCGGGATGAGCGTTGGGCCTTCACCATACCGTCGCGGATCACGCTACGTGTGGTGGGGGCTCGGGTCGGCCGGGAGATCGATGTTCGAGCCACGGCCTGCCGTAGTTCGGCCGCGTCAGCCAGTGAAGGATAAAAAGACTAGCACAGTTGTTCGTCCAGTGGCAGGTGGCCCGGAGGATTAGCGAGTATCTTTCGACTTTGCTCTTGAATCTTGCTTTTGAATTTGTGGGGTGCCCCACACGTCGGTTCTACGTGTGGGGCTTTTGACTTTGATTTGTTCGTTCCATTTCGTTTGCCAATTCGCTAACTCCTTTGGAATCCGCACTTCCAAAAAACAGGCCCGTAAACTCTCTGGAATGAACACTTCCAAAACATTGAACTTAAAACCCTTTGGAATGAACACTTACAGAAAAACAGGGGTGGGGGGATACCCTACAGCCGGGCCATCCCAAAAAGCACATCGCCCGCTGCGGATACTTCCTCAATTGCGGGCACTCGCCTTGGTGAAGCATAATATGAGTCTCTGTTCGTCGTCTTCAGTCCTCAAGAACGCAGCTTCCAGGATGGGTTGTTTGCTAACCTGGCGGGGCGGGAGAAAGCTTAATGCTGGAAGTAAAGGACGTATCCAAGCTGCTCGCGGATATTCCGAAAGGCGCTTGGGTAGCCTTGTCCCGGAATCAAGACAAGGTTGTTGCCTACGCTGCAGAATTGCAAGAAGCCCTCCAAAAAGCCAAAGAGGCCGGGGAGAACGATCCCATCGTCATCAGGGTTCCAGAAACAGACGCGACGACCCTGCTTTTCTAAGGACTGCGATTGGCGGCCTACGCAATTCCGTACGTCGAAATCACGGTTCCTCCTACGCCCGCTTTCCCGTCGGGCCGTCTCGTTAGACGACCCGTTTTGTTTCTCGCACTCAGGAGCGGCGCGCACCGTTTGTCTTGCTATGCGATAGTCGATTCCGGAGCTGACCACTGCGTCTTCCCGCGCTCGTTCATGGGCCCGCTAGGACTGGACCCACTTGTCGCTCCTGTTGAGAGGATTTCAGGAGTGGGGAGCAGCAATGTGCCGACTCACTTCGCCAACGTGACCATCGATTTGCAGGGCTTGGTCCAGTTTCCTGTCTATGCTGGCTTTACCAGCGGACTGGACCAAACGGGAGTCGGCCTGTTGGGCCAAACCGGCTTTTTTGAGCGCTTTAAGATCACCTTCGACTACAGCAAGAAAATGTACTCCATCGAAATTCCTTAATCCTGAAACGGCGCCTCAATACGTAAGGTCATCGCGGACGCGCGGCGCGGCTAAGCGCAAAGCAAATCGCCCGCTGCGGATATCCGCAACGGGCGAGATGGAAACACAAATCACTCCGAAAGGGGAATGTATTAGCTTGCGGCGGCTGCCGGTTCTTCCTTCTTGGTTTTTTCTTTCTTTTCCTTCTTCTTCAGCTCGTAGCCGACGATCTCCAGGATCGCCACCTTGGCGCCGTCGCCGACGCGGATGCCTGCGTGGATGATCCGCGTATAGCCGCCTGCCCTGTCCGCGAACTTCGGCGCGATTTCACCGAAGAGCTTTTGCGTGACGGCAGGCGTCATGAGGTACGACGCCGCCTGGCGCCGCGATTGCAGCGTGTCGCGTTTGCCGAGCGTGATCATCTTTTCCGCCACGGGCCGCGTCGCCTTTGCGCGCGTCAGCGTGGTGGTAATCCGCCCGTGCTCGAACAAGTTGGTGACCAGGTTTCGCAGCGTCGCGCGCCGGTGCGACGGGTTTCGTCCAAGTTTTGATCCTGAATTACGATGCCGCATCGTCTGTCCCTTTTTCGTCTGCTATCTTGCAACGGCCTGCTCTCTCAAGCAGGCCGTGAAAGTGTTCTTGTCAGGTTGCCCGGTTTTTTACAGTCCGACCGTATCTTCGCTAGGCGGCGGTGCGGTCTGGCTCGGCAGCGGAGGCCAGATGATCCGGCCGTGCTCGTCGAACTTCATGCCCAGGCTGAGGCCCATCTTCACCAGTATATCCTTGATCTCGTTTAGCGATTTGCGGCCGAAGTTCTTGGTCTTCAGCATTTCGTTCTCACTCTTTTGCACGAGCTCGCGGATCGTCTGGATGTTCGCGTTCTTCAGGCAGTTGTAGGAACGCACGGAAAGTTCCAGCTCTTCGACCGAACGGTCCAGATGCTCGAGACGCGGATCGTTGGCGATTTCCTGTGGCAGTTCGGCCATCTCCGTCGGCTCCTCGAAGTTGATGAAGATGCTCATGTGATCCTTCACCAGCTTCGCGGCCAGTCCGATCGAGTCCTGCGGCGTGATTGCGCCGTTGGTCCAGACTTCGATCATCAGCTTTTCGTAATCGGTCATCTGGCCGAGACGCGCCGCTTCCACCGAGTAGTTGACCTTGCGCACCGGCGAGTGGACGGAGTCCACCGGAATGTAGCCGATCGGCAGGTCTTCGTCGTAGTTGCGGTCCGCGGCCACGTAGCCCCGGCCGTTCTTTACGCGCATCTCGATTTGCAGCTTGCCGCCTTCGCTGACCGTCGCGATGTACACGCTCTTATCGAGCACGGCGAAGTCCGCGTCCTCTTCGATTTGCGCCGACGTTACCGGCCCCGGATGATCGACATTGAAGAAGATCGTCTTCGGCAGATCGGTGTTCAACTTGATCGGCACTTGCTTCAGGTTCAGGATAATGTCCGTCGCGTCTTCCACCACGCCGGGAATCGAGGAGAATTCGTGCAGCACTCCTTCGATCTTCACCGCCGTGATAGCCGCGCCTTCTATCGAGCTCAACAGCGCCCGGCGCAGCCCGTTTCCTACTGTCGTGCCCCATCCGCGCTCAAACGGCTGCGCGGAAAACCGCCCGTACTTCTCGGTCAGCGATTCCAGCTCGGATGCAAGTCGCTTTGGCTTTTGAAAACCCTTCCACATCGTGTTCCTTCCTTCTGGGCCGAGCTTCTCGGCCCCAAAAACTGTGGCGCTCTCGCGCCGGTTGAAGTTCCCGTGGCGTCGTTCGTAGGTAGCGCAGGGCGAAGCCCTGCGGCCCTTACTTCGAGTACAACTCCACGATCAGCTGCTCGTTAATCGGAGGTGTCTGCACGTCTTCACGCTTCGGCAGTGCAACGACCTTGGCTTTGAACTGTTCGCGGTCCTGCTCCAGCCACGGCACCGCGCTCTGGCTCTGCGCTACGTTCCGCGCTTCCAGCACCATGGCGTTCTGGTGCATCTTTTCCTTGATGGCTACTTCTTCGCCGACCGTTACGAGATAAGAAGGAATGTTGACCTTCTTCCCGTTCACGCGCACGTGCCCGTGCAAAACGAGCTGCCGCGCCTGCGAACGGGACGACGCCAATCCTGCGCGCCACACCACGTTGTCCAGACGCCGCTCGAGCGTGATGATCAGGTTTTCGCCCGTCGGACCCTTGGCTCGCACGGCCTTTTCAAAGTACGTGCGGAACTGCCGCTCCAGCAGCCCGTAAGTGCGCTTGACCTTCTGCTTCTCGCGCAATTGCAGGCCGTAACCCGCGACCTTGGGGCGCCGCGACTGGCCGTGCTGTCCCGGAATGAAGTTGCGCTTCTCAATCGCGCACTTCTCCGTGAAGCACCGCAGTCCTTTCAAAAACAGCTTCTGCCCTTCCCGGCGGCACAGGCGGCAGACTGCATCTCGGTGTCTTGCCAACTTCTATTCTCCCTTCCCAAAACTCTGGTGAGACATAACTTCTTGCATGTCTCGTTGAATCTCTTGGTCCATAAAATCGCTCATCAAACGCGGCGCCTTTTTGGAGGACGGCAGCCGTTGTGCGGAATCGGCGTCACGTCGCGGATCAGCACGATGTGCAACCCAGCCGCGGCCAGCGCGCGCACGGCCGATTCGCGTCCCGAGCCCGGCCCCTTCACGCGCACTTCCACGCTCTTCATTCCGTACTGGTCGCGCGCCACGCCCGCCGCAGCCAGCGAAGCCTGCTGCGCGGCATACGGCGTGCCCTTGCGTGAGCCTTTGAAGCCGATGGCCCCCGCCGAAGACCAGCACATCACGCGGCCATCCGTGTCCGAAATGGTGATCTGCGTGTTGTTGAACGTCGCCGCAACGTAAACGATGCCGTGCGGAACGACGCGCCGCTCGCGCTTCTTCTTGAATTCTTTTTTGCGCTTTGTTGCCGCCGCCGGTTTCGCCGGTGCTGCTGTTGCGTCCGGCACCGCGCCTTTTTGTTCTTTCGCCACTGTTCACTCCGTTTCGTATTTCGCCCGAATCTGAAATCTTGGTTCGTAGGGGCACGGCACGCCGTGCCCGTCCGAAGATTAAAAGCGTTAGCCCTTCTTGCCGACGGTCTTCTTCTTCGCCGCCACTGCGCCGCGCCGCGGACCCTTCCTCGTGCGCGCGTTCGTGTGCGTGCGCTGTCCGCGCACGGGAAGATTGCGGCGATGCCGGATCCCGCGGTACGCCTGGATTTCAATCAGCCGCCGGATGTTCATCTGGATCTCCTTGCGGAGATCGCCTTCCACGCGGCCTTCTTTTTCAATTTCCTGCCGGAGATGATTCACTTCGTCTTCCGTCAGGTCGCGAATTTTCTTCGTGTGATCGACGCCCGCCTTCGCGGCGAGCTTCTTTGCGCGCTCCTGCCCGATGCCATAGATCGAAGTCAGTCCGACCCAAAGGCGCTTCTGCGGCGGAAGGTCAACACCTGCGATGCGTGCCATTCTTTCTCCTTAACCCTGGCGCTGCTTGTGCTTTGGATTGGTGCAGATTACCCGCACCACCCCGCGCCGGTGGATCACCTTGCATTTGTCACAAATCTTTTTTACCGATGCCCGTACTTTCATTGCCTTTGTCCCTCATTCCGATCGCGGTTCGCGATCAGCGGCCCGGCCGCCTTCACGGACGCGCCCACAAACCAGGGGCATTAGATGACGCAGCCCCTTGCAAAGTCGCAGTTCCCAAAACCGCGGGTCTAAACACCCGCCACTACAACTACTTGTAGCGGTACACAATCCGGCCGCGCGTCAAATCGTAAGGCGAGAGCTCCACAGCTACTTTGTCTCCCGCCAGAATCCGGATGAAATTTTTTCGCATCTTGCCGGAAACGTGCGCCAGCACCTGATGCTTGTTCTCGAGCTCCACGCGAAACATCGCATTTGGCAGCGGCTCAATCACCGTCGCCATTACTTCGATGGCGTCCTCTTTGGGATTTCCAGAGTCGCCTTTTTCTTTTTTCTCGCGAATCGGTCTCGCCATATTCTCCTGCGTTTACTCCCGCCGGGCTAAAGCCCGGCCTCTACAACTCTTACCACGACGGGCCAGTCATCTCTTTCGGCCGCGTCAGAATCCACGGCCCGTTCGCCGTAACCGCCACGGTGTGCTCGAAATGCGCCGAGGGGCTGCCATCCGCTGTTTCGGCCACCCACTCGTCCCGCATTCGAACTTCCGGCCGGCCCGCGTTCACCATCGGCTCGACGGCGATGACCATGCCCTCTTGCAGCCGCGCCCCGCGTCCTTCTTCGCCGTAGTTCGGCAGATTGGGTTCGTCGTGCATCTTTGTACCGATGCCGTGCCCGACAAACTCTCGCACCACCGAATACCCGTGTTGCTCGACCCAACTTTGCACCGCGTGGCCGACATCGCCGAGGCGGTTGCCCGCGCGCATCTTGTCAATCGCGCGGTCCAGCGATTCGCGGGTTACATCCAGCAACTTCTTCACTTCCGGCCGAATCTGCCCGACCGGAACGGTCACCGCTGAATCCGCAAAATATCCGTCCACTTCCATCCCGAAGTCGATCGAGACGATGTCCCCTTCGCGCAACTTCCGCTTCGGCGACGGAATCCCGTGAACGATCTCGCTGTTCACCGAGGTGCACAGCGAACAAGGATAGCCGCGGTAGCCCTTGAACGCCGGCTTGCCTGGTTTGGCGGCGATTTTTTCCTCGGCAAACTTCTCGAGGTCCATCGTCGTTAGCCCCGGCCGCACCATGTCGCGCAGCGTCGTTAAAATCTCGTGCACGATGAGCCCTGCGCGGTGCATCTTTTCCAGCTCTTCGGCACTGCGCAGATGAATCGCCATCGTTTCTACTAGCCCTGCTAACGGCCCTTCCCGGGCTGACTAATGCTTGCCGCGAGCGTGATGCAAAGTCTTCCAGATCTGCTGCTCCACTTCCGCCACGCTCTTGGCGGCGTCCACGTCGTGAAGCAAGCCGAGCCTCCGGTAGTAAGCAACCAGGGGCGCCGTCTGCTTTTCGTACGCCCGCAACCGCGGCGCTACAATTTCTTCGCGGTCGTCCGGCCGCTGAAAAAGCTCGCCGTCGTCCACATCGCAGCGCCCCTCGGACTTCGGGGGACGGTCGTAGAGATTATAAATCTCGCCGCCCGTCTTGCACGTGCGCCGGCCAGTGATGCGCCGGAGAATCAGGGCCGTATCGATCGCCAGATGAATCACGATCGGCCGCCGGAAACCATGCTGCTTCAGCAACTCGCCCAGGTACTGCGCCTGAGCGACGGTGCGCGGAAAACCGTCGAACACAAACCCATGCGAACAATCCGGCCGCTCGATGCGTTCCCTGACCATCTTGAGCACCAGCGAATCCGGAACAAGTTCGCCGCGCTCCATGATGGGCTTGGCCTTTGCTCCGAGGCCCGTGCCCTTGGCGATGTTCTCGCGGAGCATGTCGCCCGTCGAAAGGTGCGGCACGGCGTACTTCGCGGCAAGCTGCTTCGCTTGCGTGCCTTTCCCCGCGCCCGGAGGCCCGAGGAAAATCACGGCGCGATTGAGCTCTTCCGCGGGCCGCTTTTCCGGCACCACTGGGCTCGTCGCCATACTGTTACCGCCGGCCGCGCAACCGGCCCTTTCGAGCAAAGCCTTCGTAGTTCCGCATGACCAGCTGCGCTTCAAGCTGCTGGACGGTGTCCATGGCCACGCCGACGACGATCAAAAGCGACGTGCCGCCGAAATAAAACTGCACGCCCAAACCCTTTAGAAACCACACCGGGAAGTGGCGATCGAACCAGGAGCCGATGCCCCAGCCAAGATGGTCGAGATGAATGCCCGCGATCATCCATTCCGGCAGCAAGCAGACCAGCGCAAGGTAAACCGCGCCGATGAACGTCAGCCGCTTCAGAATCTTGCTTACATGCTCGGAAGTGTTGCGTCCCGGCCGGATTCCCGGGATGAATCCGCCGTTCTTGCGCATATTGTCCGCGAGCTCCGTGGGATTGAAAACAATCCCGACGTAAAAGAACGAGAACAGCAGAATCATCGTGATGTACACGAGGGTATAAAGCGGCTCGCCCCAAGCCAGACGTTCCTTGATGGTGTTCAGAAACGCCCACCGCGTACCGAGCATCAGTGCGGCCGTCGCTGGAAACGCCAGCAGCGAACTGGCGAAAATCGGCGGAATCACGCCGCCGGAATTTACGCGCAAAGGCAAATAGGAAGATTGCCCGCCCATGACGCGGCGGCCAATCACGCGTTTGGCGTACTGCACGGGAATGCGCCGTTGCCCGCCTTCGACAAACACGATGAACGCGACTACCGCGATCATCAGGGCAACGAGGAAAATAAGCGCCAGCCCGGTGAACGGCCCCCAAGCGGCGGTCTTTGCCTTGGTGATCAAGTCATCGACGGCGCGCGGCAAGCCGACCACGATGCCGACAAAAATAATCAGCGACATCCCATTGCCGATACCGCGCTCGCTGATCTGTTCGCCGAGCCACATGATGAACGCCGAGCCGGTCGTGAGCGTCAGAATGGTCATCAATGTGAAGCCCAGCCCGGGGTGATACACGAGCGACTGGCCTTGCATGTTCGTCGCTTGCAGGGTCGAAGCGATGGTCAACGACTGGATCACGCTGAGGACAATCGTGAGATAACGCGTATATTGCGTAATCTTCCGGCGACCCAGTTCGCCTTCTTTTTGAAGCCGCTCGAGGTACGGGAAAACCACTTGCATCAACTGCAGGATGATGGATGCCGTAATGTACGGCATGATGCCCAAGGCGAAAATCGTGAGCCTGCGGAAATTGCCCCCGCTGAACAGATCGAAGATGCCGAGAACGGAACCTTGCGATTGATTGAAGAGCTGATCCAGCACGGCCGTATTGATGCCAGGCGTATAAATGTGCGCACCGATGCGGTACACCGCGAGCAGTGCCAGAGTAAACAGCACGCGAGTCCGCAAATCCGGGATGCGGAACATGTTCTGGAGAGCTTCGACGAATCGTTTCATGCGTTTATCCTGCGATTCCCCGTTTCGCTGCTACGCTACGACCTCAAACGTGCCGCCTGCTTTGGTGATCTTGTCCTTGGCCGAGGCGCTAAAAGCATGCGCGTGAATGGCGAGCTTGCCCTTCAGTTCGCCGTCACCCAACACTTTGATCGGATCGGTTACGCGCCTCACAAATCCATGCGCCCGGAGCAAAGCCGGCGTCACCGTTTCGCCCTCGGGAAAAACGTTTAGTTCTTCCAGATTCACAACCGAATACGTCACGCCGAACGGATTATGGAATCCGCGCTTCGGCATGCGGCGGTGCAGCGGCATCTGGCCGCCTTCAAATCCACGCCGGCGGGAATAGCCGCGGCGGGATTTCTGTCCCTTGTCGCCGGAACCCGAAGTCTTGCCCAGCTTCGAGCCGATGCCGCGGCCGACGCGCACTTTGCGGTGCCGCGAACCCTTCGGCGGCCTCAAATTCGACAGGCTGGCTACCGATTTGGGGTGGCCAGCGCTCTTGGCGGCTTTGCGGCCGCGTGAAACCTTTTTCGCCATCGTCTTACTCCACCACTTCCACGAGATGCCGTACTTTGTGGATCATGCCGCGAACCGCCGGCGTGTCCTCGCGCTCAACAACCTGATGCATTCTCCGCAGTCCAAGACCGCGGATGCACTGGCGCATGTCATCGGTGCAGCTGATGAAGCTCACCACCCACTTGACCTTAACGGTGCCGCCGGATTTTTTGCCGGCGTGCTGCGTGCCGGATTTTTTTGCGCTGGCCATTAGTTGTTCTCGCCCGCGGCCACTTTTTGGTACCGGCCGCTGATTTCGTCGACGGTTTTCGAACGCGTTTCCGCCACCTGCGCGGCATCCTTCAAGCCCAAGAGCGCTGCGAACGTGGCTTTCACCACGTTGTGCGGGTTCGAAGTGCCCAGCGACTTCGTAAGCACATTGTGAATTCCCGCCACTTGCATCACTTTGCGCACCGGGCCGCCCGCAATCACGCCCGTGCCTTCGGCAGCAGGCTTCAAGAGCACTTGCGCCGAGCCGTATCGTCCAAGCACCTGATGGGGAATTGTCGAGCCCTTCAGATTGAGCTTGATTAAGTTCTTTTTGGCTTGCTCGATGGCCTTCTTGATGGCCATGGGGACTTCGCGCGCCTTACCCATCCCGAAGCCGGCATGGCCATGGCTATCGCCAACGACCACCAGCGCGGAGAAGCTGAGATTCTTGCCGCCCTTCACGACTTTGGTAACGCGGTTGATGGCAATCACGTCGTCTTTCAAATCGGACGGATTCACCTCCAGTAGCCTGCGTACCGCTAAACTGTCTCGCAAAATTTGCTTCGACATAGGCTTAGAACTTTAACCCCGCTTCCCGCGCCGCGTCGGCGAGCGCCTTGACGCGGCCGTGATACTTGTAACCGCCGCGGTCGAACACTACTTTCACCAGGCCAGCAGCTTTGGCGCGTTCGGCAATGGTCTTGCCGATCACTTTGGCTGCCGCAATATTGCCTCCGCCCTTCAAATTCTTTTTTGTTTCGCCGTCGACGGAACTTGCCGAGACCAGGGTTTTGCCCGTGCGGTCGTCGATCACTTGCGCGTAAATGTGTCCCAGCGAACGGTACACACAAAGACGCGGGCGCTCCGTCGTGCCCTCGACGCGCTGGCGGACGCGCTCGTGAACGCGAAGACGGTGAAGATTTTTTGATAGCTTGCGAACTCTTGCCGATGCCACTGTTTCTTCTCCTGAATCCTGAACCTAAAGCTTGCCAAGACCGGGCACAGCAAGCTGTGCCCCTACAAACTCGTTGTGCAGAGCAGCCAAAAACTATGCCGGGCCGCCAGCCTTTGCTCCCGCCTTGCCGGCCTTTTTCTTCAGCCGTTCGCCGGTGATGCGGACGCCCTTCTGCTTATACGGATCGGGCGGACGCAGCGCGCGCAGATCGGCGGCCACTTGTCCGACTTTGCCTTTGTCCGCGCCGCTGACCACGATGTGCGTCTGTTTATCCACGGTGATTTGAATTCCTTCAGGAACCGGAAACTCGATCGGGTGCGATTTGCCAAGAGCGAATGCGACGATTTTGCCCTTGAGTTCGGCGCGGTAACCGACACCGACGATGTCCAAATCCTTCTTGAAGCCTTGCGTGACGCCGTGAACGGCGTTGGCGACTAGAGCGCGCGCCAGCCCGTGGAGCGCGCGGTGATCTTCAGTGTCTCGAAGAGCCGTGAGCACGCCGTCTTTTTGTTCGAACGTGATGCCGTGGGGCAGCGGAACAATGAGCTTGCCTTTGGGCCCTTGCACGTCGACCTGGCCGCCTTGCAGCGCGATTTTCACACCTGCGGGAACTGGAATTGGTTTGCGTCCGATGCGTGACATCTGTTCGTCCTTAGCTCCGAAAGCTCAAAAAATTAAAACCCGATAAGACGGGCACGGCATGCCGTGCCCCTACAAATTCAAAACCGTTACCAAACTTCGCAAAGAATCTCGCCGCCTACTTTGGCTTTGCGGGCGGAACGGCCGCTCATCAAGCCTTTTGGCGTCGTCAAAATGTTGATGCCCAGGCCGCCAACGACAGGGCGGATATCGGTTGCGCCGAGATAACGTCGCGAGCCGGGGCGCGAAATGCGCTTGACGCCGGAGATGACGCTGCGGCGGTCAGGCGTGTACTTCAGGAAGACGCGCAGCATTTTACGCGTCTTGTTTTCGTCCACCATCTTGAAGGTCGAGATGTAACCCTCTTCCTTCAGAATGCGGGCGATTTCCGTCTTGAGTTTCGACGCGGGCACGTCCACGCGCTGGTGCTTGGCAGCCGCGGCATTGCGAATGCGCGTCAAAAAATCGGCTATGGGATCCGTTTGCATCGTTTCTCCTGCGCCGCTTACCGCGGCGACTACCAGCTCGCTTTCACGACGCCGGGAATTTCTCCCTTAAGCGCCATACCGCGAAAACAGATTCTGCACATCTGGAACTTGCGGATATATCCGCGGGCGCGGCCACAAACGCGGCAGCGGTTGCGAACGCGCACCTTGAATTTCGGTTTCTTGTGTGTCTTTGCGATTTTTGCCAGGCGTGCCATTTATTGCGCTCCTCCAGGAACGCGCAGGGGAACTCCGAGACCTTTTAGAAGCTCGCGGCCTTCCTCGTCGTTCTTTGCGGTCGTCGTCAAGGTGACGTTCATACCCTTGATTTTGTCGACGCGGGTGTAATCGATTTCCGGAAACACCAACTGATCCTTCAGGCCCATGGTGTAGTTGCCGCGGCCGTCGAACGCATTCGAAGGAAGCCCGCGGAAATCGCGGACGCGCGGCAGAACCACGTTGCACAGCCGGTCGAGAAATTCGTACATTTTTTCCCCGCGCAGCGTGACAGCGCAGCCGATGGGCATGCCTTTGCGGATTTTGAAATTGGCAATCGATTTCTTGGCGCGCGTGATGATGGCCTTTTGACCGGTGATCTGGCCGAGCTCGACCGCGGCGGTATCCAGCAGCTTGGCGTTCTGGCTGGCTTCGCCGAGGCCGATATTCACGGTGATCTTCTGCAGTTTCGGAACGGCCATCTTGTTTTCCCAGCCAAAACGCTTCATCAGCGCCGGCACCGTTTCGCTGCTGTATTTTTCGTGTAATCGCGTCTTCATTTCTAGTTTCTGCCTTGTCCTTTACTTGGCGATCCTTACTTATCGAGCGTGGTGCCGCAGCGGCGGCAGGCACGCACTTTCGTTCCGTCCGGGAGGATGTTGTGTCCCATGCGGGTATGCTTGCCGCAACTGGGGCAAACGATCATCACGTTCGAAACGTTGACCGGGCCTTCTTTTTCCACGATGCCGCCCTTGATGTTCTTCCCCGGATTCGGCCGCGTGTGGCGCTTGATGATGGAAGCATGCTCCACCACCACGGTATTTTTCTTGGCATTGATCGAGAGCACCCGCCCGCTCTTGCCCGCGTCGCGCCCGGCGATGATTTTCACCTGGTCGCCTTTGCGGATGTTGATGGTGTGCCGCTCGGCGCGTTCATGTCGCAGTGTCATTGCTTACCAAACCTCCGGAGCGAGCGAGACGATTTTCGTGAACTTTTTGTCTCGCAGCTCTCTAGCCACCGGGCCAAACACGCGCGTTCCCACGGGTTCGCCCGCTTCGTTGATCAAAACCGCGGCATTGTCGTCAAACCGGATGTACGTGCCATCCTTGCGACGCCGCTCTTTCCTCATTCGAACAATCACGGCCTTGACGACCGTGCCCTGTTTCACCTGGCTCTCGGGTGTGGCTTCCTTCACCGACGCGGTGATGACGTCGCCGAGCCCGGCTTGCAGTCCGGCGTCGCCGCCCACAGGCATAATGCACATCAGCTTCCGCGCGCCGGAATTGTCGGCTACCGTCAGCCAGGTTCGCATCTGAATCATCGGTGTGCTCCCCTGTCCCGTTTACTGGGCTGACGCGTTCCGCGTCAGCACTTCCTTCAACCGCCAGCGCTTCAGGCGGGAAAGCGGCCGCGAGGCCACAATCCGCACCGTGTCGCCCTGTTTCGCCGCACGCTGTTCATCGTGCGCGTAAAATTTCTTGGAGATGCGCACCACGCGGTGATACTTGGGGTGCTGGACGAGGCGCGTTACTTCGACGACGATGGTCTTTTCCATTTTCGCGCTGGTCACTTTGCCGGTAAGCACGGTGCGCTCGCCGCGCGTATCGGTGTTCGTCACTGCTGCTTGTGGTTCAGTTGTCATCACGCCTTCCCTGCTGCTTGCGACTTCGCGGTCGCCGATATCTCTTGTGCGCGGAGAAGTGTTTTCACGCGCGCCAAATCCTTTTTCGATTCCCGCAAACGCTTCAGCGCTTCCGCCTGGCCGGTGGAAAGCTGAAATTTCAGCCGGAAGATTTGTTCGGTGAGCTCTTTCTGCTGCGCTTCGAGCTCGTTCACGCCTGCTTCGCGGATCTTTTCAATGCGCCTCGGCATAATTAAAAGCTCCCTGTGCGGGTAACGAATTTCGTGGGGATGGGCAGCTTGTGCGCCGCCAGGCCCATGGCTTCCTTGGCTGTGGCTTCGTCCACGCCCGCCATTTCGAACATGATGCGTCCCGGCTTCACGACGGCAACCCACTTTTCCGGCGCGCCTTTGCCTTTGCCCATGCGCGTTTCCGCGGGCTTCTTGGTAAACGGCTTATCCGGAAAAATGCGAATCCAGAGTTTGCCGCCGCGCTTGATGAACCGCGTGATGGCCACACGCGAAGCTTCAATCTGGCGGTCGGTGATCCACGCCGCTTCCATGGCTTTCAATCCGTAATCGCCAAAAGCCAGATCGCCGCCGCGCCAGGCTTTGCCATTGCGCCGGCCGCGCATCTGTTTCCGGTATTTCACTTTCTTCGGCATCAACATCGCTATGTTCTCGCTTCCCGAATCTCGTTGGCCGCTCGGCGGCCCAGTCTATTTTTATGCCGCGGCGACGGCGTCGCGTTCCTTCTGGATCTTCGAAGCGCGCTTCGGCACATTCTCGCCCTGATAGACCCAACACTTCACGCCAATCACGCCGTAAGTCGTTTGCGCTTCGGCAGTGCCGTAATCGATGTCCGCGCGCAAAGTTTGCAGCGGGAGACGACCCTGCAAATACCATTCCTTGCGGGCGATTTCCGCGCCGTTCAGACGGCCGGCGACGCGCACTTTGATACCCTTGCAGCCAAATCTCAGGGCCGAGTCCACGGCTTTGCGCATCGCGCGGCGGAAAGCCACGCGCTTTTCGAGCTGCAATGCAATCGATTCCGCAACGAGCTGCGCATCCAGCTCCGGACGGTGCACTTCCTGAATGTCGATGTGCACTTCGCGCTTGGTGCGCTTTTGCACTTCTTGCTTCAGCTTATCGATTTCCGCGCCCTTGCGTCCGATGATGATTCCCGGCCGCGCCGTGTAAATGCGCACGACAAGTTTGTTGGCGGCGCGCTCGATATCGATGGAGCTGATACCCGCGCTTTTGAGCTTATCTTTCAACTCCCGCCGCAGCTTCACGTCTTCGTGAAGAAGGTCGGCATAGTCGCGGTCGGCATACCAGCGCGACTTCCACGGCTTGTTGTAGCCGAGGCGAAACCCGTAAGGGTGTGTCTTCTGTCCCATTACTTCTTCCCCTTTTTCGATGGCGTGCGCTTGCCGGTCAATGCTTTGCGCACGCGACGAATCGTTCCACGCGCGCCCTTTTGCGCTTCCGCTTCGGCCAAGTTTGTCGCGACGCGTTCGGCAGCGGCGACATGGTGTTCGGCGACGCCGACCCACAGGTGCGCGGTACGCTTCTGATAGCGGAACGCCCGGCCCATCGGCGCGGGACGCAGCCGCTTCCAGCGAGCGCCTTCGTTGACGTAGCAAGTGGAAACAAACAGCTGATCCACATCCAGCGGCGAACCGGAGTCTTCTGCCTTTCGCTCGGCGTTGGCAATGGCGCTGCGCAACACTTTTTCGATGTGCTTCCCGGCGCGCTTCGGCGTGTACCGCAGCGTCTGCAGCGCGTCTTGCGCTTTCTGTCCGCGAATCAAGTCCATCACGAGACGCGCCTTTTGCGGCGACATCCGCACGTGCCGCGCGAGCGCGTGGGCTTCAATCGAACCGACTTGTGTTTGTACGTCAGCCATAACTTATGCCTTCGGCGCCGGAGCTGCGCCGCCTCCTGCGGGTGCCGCACCTGCACCAGGCGCCGCGCCGCCTGCCGGAGCCGCGCCCGCGGCCCTCTCGAGCGCCGCCTTCACGGCGTGGCCTTTGAAAGAGCGCGTCGGCGAAAACTCGCCCAGCTTGTGCCCGATCATTTGCTCGGTAACATACACGGGAATGAATTTTTTCCCGTTGTGCACGGCGATGGTGTGCCCGATCATCTCCGGCACGATCGTGGAACGCCGCGACCACGTCTTCACAACTTTCTTTTCGTTGCGCGTGTTCAGCCCTTCGACTTTTTCACGCAGGTGGCCGTCGACAAACGGCCCTTTTTTCAGTGAGCGTGCCATCGATTCCCTATTCCTCCACTCGGCGCAAGCGGCCCCATGGCGCGCGCCGCATCTTCTTGAATCCCCTCACGGGCCCCGGAACGCGGTGCGACCTTGGACAAAACGGGCACACAAACCGCGTGCCCTGCGCGTTTGGAATCCGCTCTACAATGACCGCCCAGCCGGGCTTGCACAGCTTGTACAGAACCGGCTCCGGCGGAGCCACTACCACTTTCCCTGTCGGACGCGACGGTTTGGTGCTCTTCGCCGCCGCGCGCTTTGCTGTTCCCTTGGCGGGGCGCGCCGACCGCTTCGCGGCTGCTCGCCGCAACGATGTCCGCCGCCCTGCCGTTCGTGTTGTTCGTGTTGCTCTCATCGCGTTTGCTCTCACCGGGCCGCTCTGCTATCACCGCCCGGCTTCTAGCGTTTGCTGCGTCACGCTCGTTCGTTCGCGTCCCTTACTTCCTTCTCTCGACGATGTTGCGGTCCGTGCGCTTGTTGTTGCGCGTCTTCTTGCCCAGCGTCGGGAAAGCCCAAGGCGTCTGCGGATGATTGCCCTTCACTTTGCCTTCACCGCCGCCGTGCGGGTGATCCACCGGATTCATGGCCACACCACGCACCGTTGGCTTGATGCCGCGCCACCGCGTGCGGCCCGCTTTGCCGAAGGTTTCGTTTTCATGGTCGAGGTTGCCGACCTGGCCGACCGTCGCCATGCAATCCAGAGAGAACTTGCGAACTTCGCCGGAAGGCAGCTTTACAAGAGCGATATCGCCTTCCTTGCTCAAGAGCTGCGCCGAGCCGCCCGCCGAGCGAACCACTTGTCCGCCGCGCCCGGGGTTCAGCTCGAGGTTGTGAACCATCGTGCCGGGAGGAATGTGCTTGATCTGCAGCGCATTGCCCGGAAGAATGTCCGCCCCTTCGCCAGTCGAAACCGTCGCGCCCACTTCTAGGCCGACAGGGTGAAGGATGTAGCGCTTGTCGCCGTCGGCGTAGTGCAACAGCGCAAGATTCGCGCTGCGATTCGGGTCGTACTCGATGGCCGCCACTTTCGCCGGGATGCCCACTTTGTCGCGGCGAAAATCCACTTTGCGGTACTGCTTCTTGTGGCCGCCGCCGCGATGCCAGACCACGATCTCGCCGTGGTTGTTCCGCCCGCCCGAGCGCTTCTTCGGCTCGAGCAAAGCCTTTTCCGGCTCTTGCTTCGTGATATGGCTCTTATCCACGACGGTGATAAACCGCCGCGAAGCCGTGTATGGATTAAAGCTCTTCAGTCCCATCGCTGCCTCTTACCTTCTTACGTAATCTCTTTCGCTCGCCGGGGCCCGGTGTTACAGGTTCTCCGCGTACTCGATCATTTTTTCGTCTTTGGCGAGCTTCACGTACGCTTTTTTCCAATCGCGCCGGTAGCCTTCACTTTGCCCGCGGCGGCGCATCTTGCCGACGTAATTTGCCGTGCGCACCGCGGCGACTTTCACCTTGAAAATCTGCTGAACCGCTTCTTTGATCTGCGTCTTGGTGGCGTTCGCGGAAACCTCGAACACGACCGTGTGCTGCGTTTCCTTCACGCCCAGGCCTTTTTCCGTGATGATCGGCCTGCGAATAATCTGATAGTGCGGGGCAGACATGGCTTATTCCTTCCCCTTTTTCTTTGCCGGTTTTTTCGCGGCTTTCTTGGCTGCCGGTTTGGCTTTTTTCGCTGCCGCTGCGCGCGGGGCTGCTTCTTTTTTCGCCGGCTTGGCCGCTGGAGCGATCGTCTCCACGTCGGGAACAACCACCGGCCTCTTCTCCGGATCAAGCGTATGGCTCAACCGTGTTACGGCATCCTTCGAAAGAACGAGCAAGTCGTGCTTCAGCACGTCGTAAGCATGCAGGACGTGCGGAGCGGCGAGCTTCACGCCCTCGAGATTGCGGCTGGCGAGTTCCAGATTGCGGTTTTCGCCATGCGAAACGAGCAGAGCCGACTTGCTGCCATTCAACTTGCCGAGCGTCTCGCGCAAGCCCTTGGTCTTGTGCGTTTCTAGCTCGAGCGCATCCACGACTGTCAATTTTTGTTCGGCCAGCTTCGCCGACAACGCGGAACGCAGCGCGCCGAGCAGCATTTTCTTAGGCAGCGCATAACTGTAATCGCGCGGCTTCGGCCCGTGAACGGTCCCGCCATGGCGCCAGAGAGGCGAACGGATCGAGCCGACGCGCGCGCGGCCAGTGCCTTTTTGCCGCCACAACTTGCGCCCGGCGCCGCTCACCTCGCTCTTGTCCTTGGTCTTGTGGGTGCCTGAGCGAATTTCGCGCAGATACCATCGCGACGCTTCGTGCAGCAGGTGCTGGTTCACCTTCGCGCCAAAAATCGCGTCGGCGAGCTCCACCTGGCCCACTTTCTTGCCATCCAAATTGACTACATCCACGACCGGCATAATTTCGCGTCCTTCTTCAATCTCAACAGAGTCTTACTGTGCTTACTTCTTTTTGCGCGTCTTGCTGATAAAAATGTACGTTCCGCTCGGCCCCGGCACGGATCCCCGCACGAGCAGCAGGTTTTCGTCCGTGTCCACTTTGACGACTTTCAGGTTCTTCGCCGTCACTTGCGCGTTGCCCATGTGACCCGGAAAGTGCTGGTTCTTCCAAACACGCGACGGAAACGAACTGCCGCCGATACCGCCCGGCGCGCGGTGAAACATCGAACCGTGCGTCGCATCGCCGCCGGCATAGTGCCAGCGCTTCACGCCGCCGGCAAAGCCCTTGCCTTTGCTGACACCGCTTACATCCACAAGTTCGCCGGCCTTGAAATTCTCCACCAGCACGCGGTCGCCGACTTTCGTTTCGTCTTTCGACTCTTCGATGCGCACTTCCTGCAGCACTTTCATCGGCGCCACACCGGCCTTCTTGAAATGTCCGGTCATGGCCTTATTCACGCGCTGCGGCTTGACGAATTCCACGAGCCCGAGCTGCGCGGCCTCGTAGCCGTCGTTTTCTTTTGTCCGGCGCTGCACCACCACGCACGGCCCGGCTTGCAACACGGTGCATCCGACCAGCGTGCCGTCGGTCTGGAAGATCTGCGTCATGCCCAGCTTGATTCCGATAATCCCGTTGACCGCCATTGCTTCGTCTCTCTCTTTCGCAGCTTGTCTCTCACTTCGGATATTGGCTGCGTCCTGCTCAAGATGCCGGGCTAAAGCCCGGCCACTACAAAACCACTTTTACTTCGCTGCTGCGTGACCGAACGCCTTGATTTCCACGTCCACTCCCGGCGGAAGATCGAGCTTCATCAAAGCATCCACCGTGTCCGGCGTGGGCTCGAGAATGTCAATCAGCCGCTTGTGCGTGCGCATTTCGAACTGCTCGCGCGATTTCTTGTCCACGTGCGGCGACCGCAGCACCGTCCAGCGGTTGATCGTCGTGGGCAGAGGAATCGGCCCGGCAACTTCCGCGCCGGTACGCTTCGCCGTCTCCACGATTTCCTTGGTGGACTGGTCCAGAATGCGGTGGTCGTACGCTTTCAAACGAATGCGAATTTTGTCGCCTTGTCTCATTTAATTAATCCACAACCCTCTCTAAATCCGATTACTCGATGATTTCCGTTACGGCTCCGGCACCGACGGTGTGGCCGCCTTCGCGAATCGCGAACCGCAATCCCTTTTCCAAAGCTACCGGCGTGATCAAAGTCACTTCGCAGCTCACGTTGTCGCCCGGCATCACCATCTCCACGCCTGTCGGCAGCTTCACATCGCCGGTCACGTCCGTCGTGCGGAAGTAAAACTGCGGCCGGTACCCCGTGAAAAACGGTGTGTGCCGCCCGCCTTCTTCCTTCGTCAATACATACGCTTCCGCCTTGAACTTCGTGTGCGGCGTGATCGAGCCTGGCTTGCATACCACCTGTCCGCGCTCGACATCGTCTTTTTCCGTGCCGCGCAAGAGCAAACCGACGTTGTCTCCCGCAAGCCCTTCATCCAAGAGCTTCCGGAACATCTCCACGCCCGTCACAACCTTCTTCTGTGTCGCGCGGAATCCCACAATCTCGATTTCCTCGCCAACCTTCACTTTGCCGCGCTCGACTCGGCCCGTCACCACCGTGCCGCGGCCTGAAATCGAAAAAATATCTTCAATCGGCATCGCGAACGGCTTATCAATCTCGCGCACCGGCTGCGGCACGTTCTTGTCCACCGCTTCCATCAGCTCGTCGATCGACTTCTCCCACTTCGCGTCGCCATTCAACGCCTGCAGCGCCGAACCCTTCACGACGGCAATCGTGTCGCCCGGAAACTGGTAGCTCTTCAGCAACTCGCGCACTTCCAGTTCCACCAGTTCCAAAAGTTCCGCGTCTTCCACCATGTCGCACTTGTTCAAAAACACGACGATCGCCGGAACGCCAACTTGCCGAGCCAGAAGAATGTGTTCGCGCGTTTGCGGCATCGGTCCATCCGTCGCCGCTACCACCAGAATCGCCCCGTCCATCTGCGCCGCGCCGGTGATCATGTTCTTGATGTAGTCCGCATGACCCGGGCAATCCATGTGCGCGTAGTGCCGGTTCGGCGTTTCGTACTCCACGTGCGAAACGGCAATCGTGATCCCGCGCTCGCGCTCTTCCGGAGCGTTGTCAATCGAATCAAACGCCCGGAACTGCACCTTCGGGTTGTGCTTCGACAACACTTTCGTAATCGCCGCCGTCAACGTCGTCTTGCCATGGTCAATGTGACCAATCGTCCCAATGTTGCAATGCGGCTTGCTGCGCTCGAATTTCTCCTTCGCCATCGCCTTCTGCTCCTCAGTCGAATTCGTAAACCGGCTAAATCAAAACCAGTCCTACTTCTCACCCTTCTGTTTCTTGATCACTTCCTCGGCAAGCGCCGCGGGAAGCTCCGCATAGTGAGAAAAATGCATCGTGAACGTAGCCCGGCCCTGGGTGCGGCTGCGCAAATCCGTGGCGTAGCCGAACATTTGCGCCAATGGGACTTCCACGCGAATGACATTGCTGCCCGCGCGATTTTCCGTGCCTTGAATCGCCGAGCGCCGCGCGTTCAAATCGCCGAACACCGGCGGCATGTATTCTTCCGGAACGACGACTTCCACTTTCATGATGGGTTCGAGCAGCACGGGCTTGGCGCGCGCGCAAGCTTCTTTGAACGCCATGGAGCCTGCAATTTTGAACGCCATTTCCGAGCTGTCCACATCGTGATAGCTGCCGTCGACCAAAACCACGGCGACATCCACCATCGTGAAGCCCGCCAAAATACCGTTGTCCAACGCTTCGCGGATGCCTGCCTCGATCGGCGCGATAAACTCGCGCGGAATCGAGCCGCCAACCACTTTATCGATAAACAGGAACCTGTGTTCCTTGTCGAATTTCCACTTGCCGCCGGATCCGCCCGCGAATTCTTTGGCTATCGCGTCCAGTTCGTCGGTGGACATCTCGTGCATGTTTTCATGCGCGGCGCTGGGCATCGGATACAGGACAATTTCGCAATGGCCGTACTGTCCGCGCCCGCCGGTCTGCTTGATGTATTTGCCTTCGGCTTCGGCTTTCTTGCGGATGGTCTCGCGGTAAGCCACTTGCGGACGGCCCACATTCGCTTGCACGTTATATTCGCGAAGCATGCGGTCCACGATAATTTCGAGGTGCAGTTCGCCCATCCCGGAGATCAGTGTTTGCCCGGTATCCGGCTCCGTCGAGACGCGGAACGTCGGATCTTCCTGCGCGAGCCGCTGCATGGCAACGCCTAGTTTGTCCTGGTCGGCTTTCGTTTTTGGCTCGATCGCTACGGAAATAACCGGGGCGGGAAAATCGATGGATTCGAGAATGACTTGTTTCTGTTCGTCGCAGAGCGTGTCGCCAGTCGTTACACTCTTGAGGCCCACACAGGCGCAAATATCGCCTGCATAAACGGCTTCAATTTCTTCACGCTTGTTGGCATGCATCTGGAGCAAGCGGCTAATGCGTTCGCGCGTGCGCTTTCCGGGGTTGTAAACGTAGCTGCCGGATTGCAGCACGCCGGAGTAGACGCGAATGTAGGTGACGTGTCCGACGAACGGGTCGGACATAATCTTGAAAGCCAGCGCGGAAAAAGGAGCATCGTCCGAAGCGCGGCGCAGTACAACTTCATCGTTTTCAGGGTTCACGCCTTCGAGCGGCGGCACGTCCACGGGAGACGGCAAATAATCGACAACCGCGTCGAGCAGCGGCTGAATGCCTTTGTTCTTGAAGGCCGAGCCCGCCAGCACCGGAACGATCTTTAAGAGCAGCGTGGATTTGCGGACCGACTTGCGCATCTCTTCGACGGAAAGAGTGCCTTCGGTCAAATACTTGTCGATCACTTCATCGTCGTGCTCGGCGATGTAATCGACCATCTTGCTGCGGTGCTCTTCGTAGAACTTCTTATCGATGGCCGCGCCTTTCAGCGCAGCGGCTACGTCGGGCCGCGAATCCACGAACGCCTTGTCCCAAAGCTTCGCGACGTCGAAGATTTCGAATTTCGCGCCGAGCGTTTCCTCGAGCCAAACAATTACCTTTTCTTCGATGAAATCGATGATGCCGATGAAATTCTCTTCGCGGCCGAGGGGAAACTGGAGGGGAACGGGGTGGGCACCGAGGCGCTGGCGGATGGTGCGGATGACATGGTCGAAATCCGCTCCGGTACGGTCCATCTTGTTGACAAAACAGATGCGCGGAACGCGGTACTTGTCCGCTTGCCGCCAAACGGTTTCCGACTGCGGCTGTACGCCGGCAACGGAATCAAACACGCACACCGCGCCATCCAAAACGCGCAGCGAGCGTTCCACTTCCACTGTAAAGTCCACGTGGCCCGGAGTATCAATAATATTGACGCGGTATTTCTTGCCGAAGCGGTCCCAGGAAGCCGTCGTCGCAGCGCTGGTGATGGTGATGCCGCGCTCGCGCTCCTGCTCCATCCAGTCCATCGTGGCGGTGCCTTCATCCACGGAGCCGATCTTGTAGGTCACACCGGTATAGAAAAGAATGCGCTCGGTCGACGTGGTTTTCCCGGCGTCGATGTGCGCCATGATACCGATATTCCTCGTGTCTTCGAGTTTGAAAGCTCGTCCCATGATCTGCTGCGCCGTCCCCTTGGTTTCCGTTGCCATTACCTTTTCTTTTCTCTAGTCCTTACCAGCGCCCTACCAACGATAGTGCGCGAACGCCTTATTGGCTTCCGCCATGCGGTGAACGTCTTCCTTTTTCTTGATCGCGCCGCCCCGAGCATTAGCCGCATCGATCAACTCATCCGCAAGCTTGTCGATCATCGTCTTTCCTGCGCGCTCGCGCGAATACTGCAAAAGCCAGCGAATCGCCAGCGACTGCCGCCGGAACGGGTTTACTTCCACCGGAACCTGATAGTTCGCGCCGCCCACGCGCCGTGTCTTCACTTCCAGCGTGGGCTTCACGTTCTCGATGGCTTTCTTGAAAATCTTCAAAGCATCGTCATTCGTCTTCTTTGCAACCTGGTCCATGGCGCCATAAAACACGCGCTGCGCCGTCGACTTCTTGCCTTCCCACATCATCGAGCAGATGAACTTCTCCACGATGTCGCTGGCATAGACCGGGTCGGTCGCTTGTATTCGCCGGAAAACGAGTCCTTTGCGTGGCATTGCTCTTTATCGCTCCTTCAGAATCTCTTCACTCGCAATTTCTATGGCTGCCTTACTTCGCTTGCGCGGCCTTGGGCCTCTTCGCGCCGTACTTGGAACGTCCCTGCTTGCGATTCTCGACGCCCGCGGCATCCAGCGTTCCGCGCACGATGTGATAGCGCACTCCCGGCAAATCCTTTACGCGGCCGCCGCGCACGAGCACGATCGAGTGCTCCTGCAAGTTGTGACCGATTCCGGGAATGTATGTCGTGACTTCCACGGAATTCGTCAGACGCACGCGCGCAACCTTGCGCAGAGCCGAGTTGGGTTTCTTCGGCGTCTGTGTGTACACGCGAATGCATACGCCGCGCTTCTCTGGGCAGCCCATCAGTGCGGGCGACTTTGTCTTGACCAGAACCTTCTCACGTCCCATCCGTACCAGTTGCGAAAACGTCGGCACAGTCGTCCTCTTTATCTGTGACCGCATAGCGGTCAACTTCTGTGTGTGACCACACCACGGTCACCATTCGCGCGCAAAATTTTTCGCGGCTCCCGCAAGGCGCGCAAACAAGAATGCGCGAGAGCACACTTCAGTGCTGAAAGGTCTACTGCGAATCCGGAGATACAACCAGCAAGAAACTCCGTACGCACTCCAGAAGGTAGAACTATTCCTCTGGCTTCAGTTCGGAGAGGCTTACTCGGCTTTGCGGGGCTGGCGCCCCATTCCGGCCGCTCTTCTGTCCCATTCCGTCTTACTTTGTTCCGGGACCGAAGATATTTCCCTTCCAACCCACTCGACCGCAGAGCGGTCGCCCTCGTCAGGATAGAAACACCCCTGACAAAACGTAGAGTATAAGGAAAAGAACGTGCTCTGTCAAATTTCTTTCATGCGCCCCCGGTGGAAATCTCTGTGGAAATCAAGCACTTGTGGGCTTCCGAGCCGCCAGGGAGTGAACCCGAGCCGGATCAGCCGGATCGCTGGCTCGAATGGGGTTACAGGCCGAGGCAACCCCCAAACCCTCGGTTTCCGCCCGGTTTTCCTTCTCAATCCATGTAAACTATTGATAACAATGCCCTTAATTAGACGGAGCCTCTCGCTTCTCAATATCCGCAAACGCCTTGGGCCACAAACCAAATGCCTTCAGCATAGCATCCTCATGCTGGCTGACTAGCATCTTGACCGTCTTTTCCGCGGTCCACGGGGTAGCAAAGCGCTCTGGCCGGTCCGCAATCCAGTAGGCCGCGAGCGCCATTAAAGTGGCGTCCTGTGCCAGCACGTCCGGTTTTACGGCCTCGAGCGCGTCGGCCGCGGAATGATGCGTGTATTTATAATCCGGCGAATCCTGATCCATATTGATTCCGGGCAGTCCTGCCACAGAAAATGGCAGCGTGTCCGTGCCATCCTCCACTTTGTCGTCCACTTTGACTTCGCGAATATCAGCAAGCGCAGACGCAAACGGCTTGAAAATCTCCACCAAGTCGTCGCGCCCACCCAACTGAAACGCCCTCACCGGACCCTGGCCGTTGTCCAACACCAGGCTGCCCAGATGATTTGCCATCTCGGACTGGTGTTGCTTCACATAAGCAAACGAGCCATCGATCCCCTGCTCTTCGCCCGTGAAGAGCACAAAGCGGATGGTCCGGCGCGGTTTCATTCCGCTGCGCATAATCGCATCCGCAGCTCCCAACACGCAGCTGGACCCCATGCCGTTGTCTGTCGTTCCTTCCGAAAGATCCCACGAATCCAGATGCCCGCCCACCACCATTACCTGCTCGGGATTTTCACGCCCGCGAATTTCCCCCACCACGTTTGCGCTCTCGACAGGCCCGTTCGAAAATGTATTTTGGATGTTGAAGTGAACGCGGGGCTTCAGCCCGCGCGCAATGTAGCGCTCCAGCTGGCCCTGATCCTCCGCGGTCATCGAAACGACCGGGACAGCAAAGTCCGCGTCGAAGCCCAAAATCCCCGTATGCGTCAGGTTCATTCCGCTGGACGTTCCTCCTCCCTGCCCTCCAATCACTGCAATCGTTCCGGATTTCCCGGCCGCCTTCAGAAAATCGCCGAATTCCGCAAACAATTGGATAAAGCTCTTGCTCGGCTCGCCCCGCGTGACTACCAGGGCGACCTTTCCCGCCAACCGCGACGCATTCTTGATTTCGTTGTCGAGGTCGAACATGTTTACCTCGACAACGTCGCCTTCCGCGCCACCCGCGGGCGTTGAGCCTGTCCAGCCCATCGCATCCACATGCAGGGGCCGGCGGATGGGCGTCAACAATTCCGCCTGCGCCGTGCCTCGCGTCCAGCCACGCCACAACTGCCATTTCTCCGCGTGCACGTTTTCGAGTCCCATCGCGCGCATCTTCGCTTGGCCCCATTCGACGGCCTTTTGCGCTCCCGGCGAGCCTGTCACACGCGCCCCCACGTCATCGCTCAATTCCGTCAGATACTGAAACGCATGAGAATCCAGCATCCCTTCACCGGCAATCTTCACGAGAGCGGGCTTAGTTCCGTCCTCATTCGGCCCCTTTGCCACAGACTTGTTCTCGGCCCGCGCGGTCACCACGGCCACCAACGTTATGACTGCAATCCCTCCGAAAATCTTTCGCATTCCCTGATCTCCTCGTGGCTTGCTCAATTCGGCGCACAAGACTCTACCACGCCATCAGACGGGCAAGCCTCAAAACCGTTTCCACAGGCGCGCCGCGCTTGCGTTGCCACCGCTTTGCTCTTGTATAGCCGGAAACGACGGCGAAGCCGCTGCTTTACGCGACTTCCCTCTCGCCCTACACTGCCTGCGAGGCCATCTTGAAAGCTACTCGCTTTTTTCTCTCCGCGATCTCCGTCGCCGCGGCAATCTGTTTTCTTGGCGCGGCTGAGGCCAGGCCGCGCCCTGCGCAAGGCTCACCGCAAAAACCTGCTGAAAAAGCTCCAGAGAGTATTCAGGAGAAAAAACAGGAGAAACCTGCCGCGAAAGTTCCACCAAAACTTCCCGCGGAGATCGAACTGCTCGAAACTCACATTCGATTTGAAACGGACGGATCGAGCCGAAAGGAAGTCCACGCCCTCGTCAAGATCAACGACGAACTCGGCGTACGCCAATTCGCCCGCCTCAATTTCGACTTCAACCGCTCCTTCGAACAAATTGAAATTCCGCTGGTGCGCATCACGCATCCTAGCGGCGGGATAATAGACGTCCTCCCCAGCGCCATCACCGATAATCCCAACCCCGCCGTCGTCAACGCCCCCGCCTACCAGGATGTCCGTGTCAAATCCGTCCGCATCCTCGGCCTGGAACCGGGCGCCTCGCTCGAATATCGCGTCATCACCACCGTCTCGCACCATCCCCTCGCCCCCGACTTCTGGCTCGACCATACTTTCGATCGCTCCGGCGTTGTCTCCGAGGAGCATTTCGAACTTGACCTTCCAACCTCCCGCAAAGTCCAACTCCACACCTCGCCAGCCATATCACAAAGGGAGATCATTGAACCGGAGAGCCGTACCGACGGCCGCGCCATCTATCGCTGGCAGTTCCTGCGACAGTCGACTGGGACAGGAACTACTGAAGTGGAGCCCCTCCCTGACATTACAGTAACGACTTTTGCGTCCTGGAAAGCGCTCTCTTCCCGTCTCGAAGAGCTGCTGACTCCTTTACCGGAGGAGCGCGAGAGAGTTCGGAATAAAGCCGCGGAGCTTGCAGGCTCAATCTCATCAAACAAGCTGAAAATTGTGGCGCTCTATGATTTTGTCTCCAAGAAGGTAAGTACTGTCGACCTGCCACTTGGTGCAACAGGCTTTCATCGACGCGCGCCCGCAGAAATTCTCTCCTCCGCATACGCGACTCAGGAAGATAAATTCACTCTTCTCGCGGGATTGGCTTCTGCATTCAACGAGTCGACGGGCGCAGCAATAGTCGGAGCAAGTGGAGACGTCACGCACTCACTGCCCAATCCTTCAGCATTCACTCATCTACTGGTGACGACCCCACTGGACCCGACTATCACGCCTGGAGCGGGTTGCACTGACTGCTTTCAGGTCGTCTGGCTGGACCCATCTGTTGAAGTTGCTCCCTTTGGGATGATTGCAGCCAATTTTCGGGGGAAATCCGCACTGCGGCTTGGCTTCTTCGGAAGCGAAATGCCTGCGTCTGTACCTGCACTCGTGCCCACGGACTTGCCATTCCCAGCGACTCAGCACGTGAAGATCGATGCCACCCTCTCCCCCGAAGGCGCGCTCACCGCCAGGGCAAAATACACCATGCGCGGAGATAACGAGCTGCTCCTGCGCATGGCTTTTCATCAATCGACGAAGGAAAAGTGGGATGGAGTCGCGCAATTACTCGCGCTTTCCGATGGCTTCCGTGGCAAGGTTAGCAAGGCTACGGCATCCGATCCTTACGAGACGCGCGCTCCCTTCACTGTCTCGTACGAGATAACGCAGGCCAAATTTGTGGACTGGTCGAAAAAATCCGTGAACGTCCCGGCGATCCTTCCCCTACTAGGACTTCCCGACCCGCCCTCAAAACCTGCAGCTGGCGCCCCCGCTCCTCCCATCGACCTGGGCACGCCCCTCGATGTCGAAGTCAGCGCCACGGTTCATCTTCCGGCGGGAACAACAGCCCATATCCCGACGGGCACTTCAGTAGCGCGCGACTTCGCCACCTACACTTCGCAATATTCCGCGAAGGATGCCACGCTCTCCGCCTCGCGCCATCTCAATTTTATTTTGAAGCAAATTCCCGCCGATCGTGCCGCCGATTACAACGCCTTCCTGCGCGCTGTTCAAAACGACGAATCACAAGTCTTCACGCTGGAGCGCAGCGATGAAGGCGCGGCCAAGCCGCAGAAACCGTGAACGGAAATTGATCCCGACGAAACAGGAAGAATTGCTGTGGTCTGAAACTACTTGAGCCCGAGAATTTCCCTCTCTTTCGCGGCGGAAAGATCCTCAACTTTCTTTGTCTCCGAGTGGGAGAGTTTTTCCAGCTCTTCGAGCGAGCGCTTCTTCTCATCCTCGCTGATCTTTTTTTCTTTCTCGAGCTTTTCGATCGCTTCTTTTATGTCGCGGCGAATATTTCGCACTGCCGTGCGGTGGTTCTCGAGCACCTTGTGAAGCTGCTTCACCAGATCCTTGCGGCGCTCCTCCGTCAGCGAAGGAATCGGCACGCGCACGACTTTGCCGTCATTCGTCGGGTTCAACCCGAGATCCGATACACGAATCGCTTTGTCGATCAGTGCCACGGCGCTCGGATCCCACGGCGCAATCACGATCATGGTCGGGTCCGGCACGGTCATTGTGCCGAGCTGGTTCACGGGCATCGGCGTGCCGTGATAGTCCACCCGAACGTTGTCCAGAAGCGTCGCATTCGCGCGGCCCGTGCGAATCGTCGCCGCTTCCTTGCGGAAATCGTCCACGGCTTTTTCCATACGTGTCTTTGCAGCGGCAGCAGCGTCTTTTGTCGTCGCAATGGTCGTCATGTTCGAAGTCCTCACAACTGCTTTAGGCCGGTGTCACCTTGGAGCCCACGCGTTCACCCATCACCACTCGCTTGATGTTTCCATGCCGGTTCATGTTGAAAACCACGATGGGCATCCCGTTGTCCATGCACAACGAAATTGCCGTCGCGTCCATGACCTTCAAATTCTGGTTCAGCACGTCGCGGTAAGTGATCGCCGCGAAAAACTTCGCCCCTGACACCTTCTCCGGATCGGCGTCGAAAATCCCGTCCACTCTTGTCGCTTTCAGGATAACGTCCGCTTTGATCTCCATGGCCCGCAGGGCCGCCGCCGTATCTGTTGAGAAATAGGGATTGCCCGTCCCCGCGGCAAAAATCACCACGCGCTGCTTCTCCAGGTGCCTCATCGCGCGCCGCCGGATGAACGGCTCGGAAACCTGATTCATCTCAATCGCGCTCAGAACCCTCGTGAACACGCCTTCTTTTTCGAGAGCATCCTGCAAAGCGAGTGCGTTAATCACTGTCGCGAGCATGCCCATGTAGTCACCGGTCGCGCGGTCAATTTCGAAGCCCTTCTGCCGCGCTCCTCGGAAAATGTTTCCGCCGCCGACCATGATGGCGATCTCAATTCCCAGCTCGTGCACTTCTTTCAACTCTTGTGCAATAGCCTGAATCGTCTCGCCATGAATGCCGAATCCCTGCGGCCCCTGCAGCGATTCTCCCGAAAGCTTCAGCAGGATGCGCCGGTACGCCAGTTGAGCATTTCTCGGAGTTCGCTTCGCGGATTTTTTTGCAGCCTTTTTCTGTGCGGCCATGGCGCTCCGGTCAGTGCTCTTTAAAATCCTCGGAATTGTAACAAACTATGCCTGCCACCGCACAACGCGGGAGCCTCGAAACAAAAAGAGCGTCCCAGTTTCACTGGAACGCTCTGCATTGGTGTCTCGAAGTTTTGCGTCAAGCGCCGGGAGTCGCCGGAACGGGCGCGGTTTCTGGCCCTTCGGCCGGCCCGCTGATTTCGCCCACCTTGAACCGCACGAACCGCCGGATGGAAATGTTCTCGCCCAGCTTCGCGATCGCCTGCGTGATCATTTCGCCGATTGTAACGCTCTCGTCCTTGATGTAGTGCTGCTCGTAAAGGCAATTTTCCTCGTAGAACTTTTCCATCTTTCCGTTGACGATTTTGTCCACGACGTTTTCCGGCTTGCCGGTAGCCAGCGCCTGCGCGCGGTAAATGTCGCGCTCAGTCGCGAGCATTTCCGGCGTCACTTCCTCGCGCCGCACGTAACGCGGATCGAGCGCCGCGATGTGCATCGCGATGTCGTGACAAAGCCGCTGGAAGGCTTCCGTGCGCGCCACGAAGTCAGACTCGCAATTAATCTCCACGAGCACACCAATCTTGCCGCCCGCGTGGATGTAACTGCCCACGAGCCCTTCGCTCGCTTCGCGCTGTGATTTCTTCGCCGCGGCAGCCTGCCCTTTCTTCCTCAAAATCTCGATCGCCTTCTCTATGACTCCGTTCGCTTCCACGAGCGCCGCGCGGCAATCGCTGAATCCCGCGCCGGTCCTCTCGCGCAGCTCCTTCACGAGGTGCGCCGGTATCTGTATAGCTGGCTGTTGTGTGCTCATTTTTTCTCTCTGCGAAATCAGATTGTCAATGTTTTCTGTGCATGTTTGCAAAAAGGCCCGCTCCGAGCCGCTCGGGGCGGGCCTCACGAAGTTCCACCCGCGCAATATATCTAGCGAGATTCCTCGTCCGGCGGCACGGTGGCTTCCGCGCCTTCGGCAGGCTCGACAGGAGCATCCGGCGGAGGTTCAACCACCGCGCCCTCGACGAAGTCGCCTTCCTGCTTTTCATACTGCTCGTACGCGCTGGTATCCACGTACTCCACTCCATCCACCAGCGCCTGATCTTCCGCCGACTTCTGTTCCGCCACCTGTGACTGCTGGTACGCGGTGTGCCCTTCGAGCACGGAATCCGCAATCTTCGTCGTAAACAACCGGATCGCGCGCAATGCGTCGTCGTTCCCGGGAATGATCCAGTCCACCACGTCGGGATCGCAATTCGTATCCACAACCGAAACCACCGGCACGCCCATCCGTCGCGCTTCCTTCACGGCAATCTCTTCCGCGTTCGAATCGATCACGAACATGGCGTCCGGAAGCTGGCTCATGTTCTCAATGCCTTCCAGGTTCTGGTTCAGGTGCTTCATCTCGCGGCCCAGCCGCGCTTTTTCCTTCTTTGAAAGCTCGTTAATCCGGCCGTCTTCCGTCATGGCCTTCAGCAGCTTCAGCCGCTTGATCGATTTCTGCAGCGTCGCCCAGTTTGTCAGCGTCCCACCCAGCCAGCGATGGTTCACGAAAAATGCGCCGCAGCGCTTGGACTCTTCGGCGACTGCTTCCTGAGCCTGCCGCTTGGTGCCCACAAACAACACTGCTTTTCCTTGCGCGGAAAGTTCACTCACGAAGCGGCTCGCTTCGCGGAACATCTTGAGGGTTTTCTGAAGATCGATAATGTGGATGCCGTTGCGTTCTCCGAAAATATATTCCTTCATCTTCGGATTCCAGCGCCGCGTCTGGTGACCGAAGTGAACTCCGGCCTCCAGCAATTCTTTCATCGTAATTTCTACTGCCAAGTTTCCTCCTAATAGGATAGCTGTTTGCGGTGGCGTCCTTTTTTGCCTTGGTAGGTGCCGGGCCTTAGCCCGGCGTCTTAAGGCGAAAATTGCGCCACAGAACAGCCTATTGCCGGCTCCTTGCCGGCCGTGATCTCGGCAAAAGCTTTCGCTCTTACCGGAGGACGTAGGGGCGGGTGCTGCCCCGCCCACAAAACTACCGCTTCGTAAACTGGAAGCGTTTCCGCGCGCCCTTCTGCCCGTACTTCTTCCGTTCCTTCATACGGGAATCGCGCGTCAAAAATCCGTTTTTCCGCAGTGCCGGCCGCAGCTCCGGATTGAACCGCGAGATCGCTCGCGACAATCCCATCCGCACCGCTCCAGCTTGCCCGCCAACGCCACCGCCATGCGCGGTCACTTTCACGTCCACCTGGTCCGCCAGGCTCGTGAACTTCAGCGGTTCGATCGCATCATGCTTCCATGCATGATTCGGAAAATAGTTCTCCACTTCGCGCCCGTTCACTGTGAACTTGCCGCTGCCCGCGCGCAGAAAAACTCGAGCCACCGACTCCTTGCGCCGGCCCGTGCCGAGAAACCATGTTTGTGTGCCCGCGATGGGCGTACCAGTAGAACTCAACGTTCCTCCTCAAACCATCTGACTCCAGACACCTCGGAGTCATCGAACTCCACGCCGATTTGCTCCCTGCCTAAGGCACCACTTAGAGGTGACCACTACGCGGCCACACTTTTCAAGGAACAGCAACGTGCGGAAATCAGTGGCACTGACTACAGTCTGTGCCCCTTGCTGCTAAGCCCCAACCGCTTGCGGCTTCTGCCCGGCATGCCGCGCCAAACCCACTGCATCCCGGTAAATCCGCAATTTCTTCGCTCGCCGCGCCCGCAGCTTGTTCTTGGGCAACATCCCCAGAACCGCTTCGCGAATCATCCATTCCGGCTTTGTCTCGCGAACCCGCTTCGCCGGAACCGCCTTCAGACCGCCCGGATACCCGCTATGCGAGTAATAAACCTTCTGGTCGACCTTGTTTCCGGTCATGCGCACCTTGTCCGCGTTGATCACCACGACGTGATCCCCCGAATCCAGGTACGGCGTAAAACTCGGCTTATCCTTGCCGATGAGCATCCGCGCCACCTTCGTCGCCAGACGCCCTAGTACCTGGTCCGTGGCATCCACCACAAACCAGTTCGCGCCCACTTTCAGCGCTTCCGCTTCTTCTCCCTTGGCTACGTACGTCCTCATTGCGCTCAGCCACACCTTTCCCTGTAGAGACAAACGCTAATCTTAAAGTAACGCCCGCATCCTGTCAACGCGATTCCCCGCCTGGTTGGGGTGAGGAGTGGCTAGATTTCGCTCTTGTGAAAGCGATCGATCAGATGCTCGCATGCGCGCACCGTAATCGCCATCATCGTCAGCGTCGGATTCTGGCAGGCAGACGACACAAAACTCGCCCCGTCCATCACAAACAAATTCTTCACGTCGTGCGCCTGGTTGAAGGCATTGAGCACGGACTTCTTGGGATCATTCCCCATGCGCGCCGTTCCCAGTTCGTGTATCGCCATGCCCGGCATTTCGACTCCCGCCTGCACCCGGATATTTCTCGCGCCGGCCGATTCCAGCATTTCTGCGGCGGTGGCCCCGGCATCCTCCATGAGCGCGGCTTCGTTGTCGCCATGCGTCATGCTGATGCGCAGCGCCGGAATTCCCCACGCATCCTTCAAATCGCGGTCGATCTCAATGTAATTGTCCCACCGCGCCAGCGATTCACCGAAAGCTCCTAGCGAAATCCCATACACGCCTTCCTTCACAGCCTTCTTCATCGACGCTCCGTAGCCTTCGGCCTGGAAGTTGAAGTCTGCGTCCGCCCCGCCCTGGTAACCATATCCACGGATGAACCGCGAATTCTTCCCGCTCTTCGGCGTGTTCCGGAAGCGCGGCACGTAAATCCCATTGGGTCGTGCTGGCTCATTCGCATTCGGAAGTGTCTTGAAATCGGGCAAACGGCCCGACGCTCCCGCCCCCACGACGTGATCCATTAAGTAGTGGCCGAGCGCCCCGCTCGAATTGGCCAGTCCATTCGGATATTCCCGCGTTGACGAGTTCAGCAAAATGCGCGTCGACTCCAACGCCTGCGCGCAGAGGATTACCGCTTTCGCGCGGACCTGCTTCACTTGCCGCGTCAAGCGATCCACATACGTCACTCCACGCGCCTTGTTCGGCTCGGTGTCCATTTCCACATGGCTCACTACCGCGTTGGTGATGAGCGTGCAATTCCCGGAGGCTATCGCATCCTTCACCGTCGTAAACGGGCTGCTGAAATATGAGAAGGTCATGCATCCCCGTTCGCAAGGTCCGCAATAGTGGCAAGCCAGCCGTCCGTTATGACTTTGCGTCAGGACCGCCGTCCGTCCGATCGTCACCGTATGCCCGAACTTCGCTTTCACGCGCTCCCGCAGCAAAACTTCTCCGCAGCTCATTTTCATCGGCGGGAGAAATTGCCCGTCGGGCAGCATTTCATTCCCTTCCACCGCTCCACTGATTCCCACGTACTTCTCCACGATGTCGTAGTACGGCGCAAGCTCGGCATAACTAATCGGCCAGTCATCACCATAGCCGTCGCGGCTCGCCGCCTTAAGATCGTTGTCGCTCAGCCGGTAACTCTGCCGCCCCCACACCAGCGATCGCCCACCAAGTATGCGCAGCCGCTGCCACGTAAATGGCTTGCCCGGCGGCGTGCTGTACGGATTCTCGAGGTCGTTCACAAACCATTCGTAGTTGTATTCCATGCACGCGTAACACTGCTTTTGCACCGGCCGGGTCCGCACCACCTCCGGCGAGTGATCGCGGTATTTCAGCTTGTAAGACGGCATGTGCTCAGTAAATTCTTTCGGAGTTACAGCGCGCCCCGCTTCAAGCAACGCCACTTTCAGTCCTGCCTCCGCAAGTTGTTTCGCGGCCCAACCGCCAGTGGCTCCCGATCCCACAACCACGGCGTCGTATGTTTGCTGCAGCGGGTCTTGCGCCATGTAATTCATGCTCACTTGTGATCCCCTTCCGGATGTTCACAGCCTTGATAGGGGCCGTGCGCAAACGCCCCATCCCAACCCAATTCTTTCTCGCCAATCTGCGAGCTGTAATACGCCGTCATAATCCGCCCCTTCAGCGCTTCAAAATGACCGTGCCCCGGATCGGCCACGGCCCCTGTATCGCCTGCCCATCCGCCCCCGACGCGCGGATACGCCAGCGCATGCAACAAAATGTCTTGATCTTCTCGCGACAGATACCGAAACGCCGCTTTGAATCGCCGCATGCTTTCGCCGTCCAAATATCCCAGTGAATTCAAGAATGCTCGCTGCGTCTCTGGTGTCTCGGCAGCCAGCACAAGATCAATGTAGCGATTCACCAGCGCTTCCTTCGCGCCGGGAGTGTCTGTCGCCGGAATAATCAAGTCGCTCAGCACGATCAGCGTTTCATTCTGATGCTCATCCAAAAAAAGCGGCTTCCATCCCGGCCCCGCAAGGTCCTTCGACGCATCCACACCATTCTGTGCCGGCGTCAACTCCGACGGCTGTTGCGCCGCACTCTGCGCCCCGCTCCGAGCACTCGCGAGTGCAGGCTGCAATGCCGCCGCCGCTCCCGCCAGCACACTAGCCCGTAACATTTCCCGTCGTTTCATGAAAACTCCTCGCCCGCAACTCACCGCATCCAGCAGGTCTTGGGCACCGCAAAGTCTACACCAATGGGAAACGAAAGCTAGACGCTCTGGCCGCAAGTTCGTTGTCTCCACCGCTGGAGAAGTGTACGATGCACTAGCCGGAGCCCCAAACCGGAGTTTCCGGCTCAGTGAGGCGAGCTCGTCTATACTTCGCGCTGATCGTCCCCACAACCAAAAAATCTGCTTCGAGGGAGGGTTCCATGAGTCGACGTCTATGGGCCTGCACAAAGCTGACCGCTTTCGTGCTGTTACTGTTGTCAGTTCCTGCCCGCGCGCAGGAATATTCCGCCAAGTTCTCTGGCTTCCAGGAGGTGGGCGGCCTCGGTGCAGGTGAAACGGGAGCCATCTTGTCGGCGGGGCAAGCAACGCTCAAACTGACTCTCGACAAGACCGCTCAAACGCTCACTTACACCCTGACCTATTCCGGCCTTACCAACGTCTTGCAGTCTCACATTCATTTCGGCCAAAAGCACGTGGCCGGCGGCATCATGGTTTTCTTTTGTTCGAATTTGGGTAACGGCCCCGCAGGCACCCCAGCCTGCCCTGACGACACTTCAGGAGAGGTGTCCGTGTCTGGAACAATCACCGCGGCAGGCGTGGTAGGACCCGCCGCTCAGAACATCTCTCCTGGCGACTTCGCCGGCGTCATAGCCGCTCTTGCATCCAATAGCGCTTACGGAAATATCCACACCAAACAATTCCCGGCTGGCGAAATCCGCGGGCAAGTCCATGCCGTGCGTCGTCACGACGACCACGACGGGGACGACAGCAAGGACAAAGACCACCACAATCATTAGGCCCCGCAGCAATGCGCATTCGCCAATGGGATGCTCAATGCTGAAGCTGTGAATCTATCAGGGGCGCAATTTGTTCGAGATCGTTGCCTATTTGCAGCACACCGAAGGTGTGCGTTTTGAGGCCCGCTCCACGCGCGCCATCTCACGCAGAAAGCACCGGCCACACATCCACCGAAGAATAAGAGCATCAGTGGACCCCTAACAACCATTCGCCGATCAATATGGAGCTATTGGGGAACGGTTCGGGAGTGATGGTTGTGGTGGCGAGTTCCAGCAGCCGCGATCGTACGCCGCCGGTACGCTGGTACCCGCAATGGCCACGCCCGCGGGAGGAGTCGTACGAGAAGTTGAGGCTGGATTGTTCATTTCATCCAAAAGTATCGGATCGAATTGTTTCGACGCGCAATCAGACGTTCGTGTCACTAAATTCTCCAGAGCGGTCTTCCGGGTCGCCGTGGTGACAGCAAAATTATGGGTTTCCGCGCAGGAAGCTAACTTCTCGATTCCACCCCAATCCTTCAGCAGCTTTTCGGCCTCGCTTTGGATTTCATCGATGGCCCTTGGCTGCAGGTTTCCCGAACCGGGAAACACCAGATACAGAATCCCGTCAGACTGCCCTCCTCGGCGCGCGTCAGGCCACATCCCAAGGTTATCTGCCAGCGCAATCGACCCTTCACCCAGTGTCCCGATATCCGCATAGATCGCATAGGACCATTTGCCGTTCTGGAGGTTCATGACCACGGCGAAATCTCCTAACCGCGCCCCGCCGTGGTCCGCTAAGTCGTTCGGCAGGACTACGTAAGGGATCTTCGCCGCATCCACATATGCCGTTGGATCAGTGAACCTTTTGCGTCGGTTTGAAAGTGACGTGCAAGAGATATAGTAACCGGGGAAGGGATCACTTTCTCCCTGAATCAAGGGATTGCCGTCTCGGTCGGTAATAATCCCGTCCCAATGGGTTGGCACACCGGCATTCGCCAACTCATCGAGCCCGGTATCGTCGGGACCATAAGCGTTGGGAGCGCCGTCCGCATCGATCGTCATGCCCGAAACGAAAAAGAAGGCTTGGCTGCCTGGCAATTGCCAAATGGGCACCTCACGAAAACGCTGCCGGTCTCGGCTCCATACTACAAAGTTCAATAGCGTCGATCTTGCGATGGCACAACTGTTCACCCGCTCCCGAGATATCGTTGGTTCGGGGTCGTTATTCCCTGGATTCTGGGCACTCGCCACACCGGTCGCAAACAGCACGGTCACGAACAGCGAGATGATTCTTGGCCGATTCATGAAGACACTCTGAGAAGCCATCAAGAAAATCGCATCGTGGGCAACCCCGCGAGAATGGAAACGGTGTGAACCCCTAGTTCCCTTAAGCCTTAGGCTGACTACTACTTCGCCATCTCGCCGTGAGCGAAGGAACTGTCAGTGTTTACAGACGGGACTTTCGGAATGGGGCCGCGCAAAGCGGTGAGCATCATTTCACTCTTATCGTTGGAATCTCCGGGCGAGTGCCCACGAAACGCACTGCGTCTTGTTGACAAGGGCAGGGAGCCCGACAGGCACTCCTGAGTCTGCGAATAGATAGCAGCGCGAGGTGCGGGAGACCTGCTGATTATTTAGGGATTTTCGTGAATACTCAGTCGAGAGCAAACCGTCTTTGCTAGGTGCCGGCGATGCCCTTGTTCACAAGCACCTTAACCTCAACCCTGCGATTTTGGGCGCGCCCTTCCTTGGACTCGTTTGTTGCCGTTGGGTGGTATTCGCCCATCGCACCCGGAGCAACGATGTGCCGTACGGGCACGTTACACTGCTGGATGAAATAGGCGACGACCGCTTCGGCGCGATTTTCGCTCAGCTCTTGGTTCATGACAGCGTTGCCGCTCGCGTCGGCAAACCCCTTGACCTCGATGATGTAACCGGTAAGACCGATTGCGGTTTGCGCCAACCGTTTGAGTTGTTGCTGATCCTCCGGCGAGATTATGGCGCTGCCAGAATTGAATCTTATAGTTGCCTCGCCCTTTACGTCATAATCGCTAAGCTCGGAAAAACGCTCGGTGTTCTCCCGGATGTCGTTGACGTTTGTTGCTACTTGCTCTTTCGTGGGATTTAAGCCGGCTTGAATCATTTCGGCTGTTTCCAGGTCATCGCCATCAACGGTGATCGTTTTCGCTATGACCCGCCCCTGGGCGTCAGACACGCCGTCAATGTCCACCTTAAGTCCCGGTATCAGCACAGTGTTCGCCATGTACTCCTTTCTTAAGCCGAAAACGCCCTTGTTATCTTTCGTCTGTGTCTCATCCGTGAGAATCACGGTGACCTTGCCACTCGAGCTGCTCACGATCAACGTTTCCCCGGTACGGGAAGCGATCATTCCTTTGACTTGGGTCTTTTCGCCGTCGCCACCAAATGCCGATACTGTTGCGAGCAGACAAATCGCCGCCGAACTCAACAAAAGCGTTATCCGTTTTCTCTGCATGGCTTCCTCCTCATCTCCGGTTGGGTTTTAAACTCAGCTGGAATTTGTGACTCCGGAGATACCACCTCGCATCCAGGGGCGCGTAACTCAGAAGGTCAGCAGAATCTCGTCGCATGAATCCAACTAATACCGCTGGGATGCTAGCGGGAGTCTGGCAGTCTGCCCAACTGTCAGTTCTGACAGGCGTCATTTACGGCCCTTTTCGCGCGAGCTTGTACACTCCCGAGCCAAATGCCTGATTAACGCTGCTAGCTCAACCAGACAAATGGCAAAGCCCTACTCTAGCCGGATGGGACGAAAATTCAGTCGCGTATCGAGGCGCGAAAACTGACTTGCCGATAGAGTCACGGCTATTCAGTTATTGAGCCTTTGGGCGGGCGGGTAGACCACACTCAAGGCGCGGAAACCATTTTGATTTTCTCTTTTTTCTGGGTGGGGTCTTTCCCGTACTACTCATTCCTTCGCGTCGTTGGTTATCTTTGTCTCGCTGAACCGAGTTGGATCGAACAAAGCTGGGTCGAACTTCGCGTTAGCCTTCATATCAAAATAATCTTCATTGAAGGTATTCTTCCCGTCTGTATAAAACTCAACGCGCGCGGATATCCAGCCTGTAGAAAGCTTTCGATAACCCCGGAAGCGCGTGTCGTGAATTTTTGTCGCATCATCTCGATTGGGTTCGACCAATCTCACGAACAGCAGGCGCTTCTTCTCAATCCAGAACTGTTTCGATTTCAAATCGCCTTTTGCTGCGCCAACTACGTAAACATCCTGCCCGTCCCACTTCTCCTCATGAATTTGCGCCAAATCGAACCCCTGGCCCTTCGCTTGATCGATCGTCGTCTTCGGGTCCTGGCGGTACACATCAAACCCCAGCACCAGCAGCATGTGAACGAACGGGCGAGTTCCCGTGGTTTTACCCTTTTGAAACGTCGTCAGCGTTCCATCAACAAAGACGAACCCGTTCCCCTCGCTGGCCGCCCCCCTGTTGATGCGCAGTTTTCCCGGCAACTCCAGCGCTTCATCCCAGACCTCCGTCGTGCTGGTGCCGTCGGCATTCAGCGTTATGGCGTTCTCCTTGAAGACCACCGACTCGTACCAGGAGTCCTTGTAACGGTCGTGCATGGCCGTCAACAAGGCCGCGCCATCCCGTATTTCCTGGGAGCGTGCCGGGACTGCGGCGCACAAACAAGCCGCCAAACAAAAAAGACCAACCATCCGCCTCATATTCACCTCGAACTGCTTCTCGGAGAGCCAAGACCGCTAACGCCGAATCTTACCAAGGGCCGCATCTCGTCTCGCCGCGCCGCCGTCATCTCCTACGCTCTCAGCCTCATCCTGCGCACCGTCGTCGAAATCGACCGCAAAATCGCCAACACGCCCCCACAAATCATCTGGGACGCGCCGCGGCCAAACCGCAGCGCGGACAAACCCGCAGCCAGCGCCCAGGCCAATGGAGAGACCGGCGCAGAGGCAAACGCCGAGGCCAGCTCTAAGGAGAGCTTCGATGCCACCGAAATGTACTCGCGCTTGCGGACCTAGCAAGTTGGCCACGCCACACCCGCGCCTGGGCTAACGATTATGGCCACCGAGCGAAATACAGGCTCCCGTAGGGGCACGATATATCGTGCCCTTCTTTCAGTTCGATGTGGGCTGACTGGCCGCGAATCTCGCTTCCGCTACCCAGGCGCTGCCTATGCTTCGACGTGCGCCAAGAATCTCGGAGCTTTGCGGAATTTCGTCGCCTGCTCGTACGCGTACGCCAGTTTGATCAACACCGGCTCGCTCCACGCCCGCCCGAAAAACGAAATTCCCACCGGCATTCCGCGGACAAATCCCGCCGTCACATTCACGTTCGGATACCCGGCCACCGCCGCGAACTCCGAGCTTCCTCCGCCAAACGAGTCGCCGTTCACGATGTCCGTCAGCCACGCCGGACCCCCGGTAGGCGCAACGATGGCATCCAGTTTGTGCTTGGCGATCGTCGCATCAATCCCTTCCTTGCCGGCCAACTCGTGGTTCTTCGCCATTGCCTCCACGTATTCCTTCGTCGTCAGCGGCCCCTTCTCTTCCGCTTTTAGGAAATTTTCCTGCCCGAAAAACGGCATCTCCTTCGCCGCGTTCTTTTCGTTGAACTCGATGATCTCCTTCAGCGTCTTGACCGGCGAGTTCGGCCCGAGCCACGTCAGATACGCGTTCAGGTCTGCTTTCAGTTCGTACATGAACCCCAGAAATTCCGTCTCCCCGAATTTGCCGTACGTCTCAATCTCCAGGGGATCCACCAGCGTCGCTCCTTGCTTCTTCAAAACATCGAGGGCCGCTTCCATCAATTTGTCCACAGCGGGATTGAACCCGAACGCTTTCCGCAGCACTCCAATGCGCGCGCCTTTCAGACCGTCGGCATTCAGAAATTGGGTGTAATCCTTGAAGAACTTTCCATCGCTTGCGACCGTCGCCTTGTCGTCCACGTCTCCGCCAACAATCGCGCCAAGCAAAATCGCGGCGTCGCGCACCGTCCGGCACATCGGCCCCGCGGTGTCCTGCGAGTGCGAAATGGGAATAATTCTGCTGCGGCTCACCAGTCCGACCGTCGGCTTGATGCCTGCAAGTCCATTCGCGGAAGACGGGCACACGATCGAGCCATCTGTCTCCGTTCCGATTCCCACCGCTGCCAGATTTGCTGATATTCCCGCGCCGGTTCCCGAACTCGAACCGCAGGGATTCCTGTCCAGCGCGTAAGGGTTTTTCGTCTGTCCGCCGCGCCCACTCCATCCGCTGATCGAGTGGTTCGACCGGATATTCGCCCACTCGCTCAAATTTGTTTTTCCCAGAATCACGGCGCCGGCTTCGCGGAGCTTCTGGACGATAAACGCATCGCGCGGCGGCTTCGACCCGACCAGGGCCAGCGAACCAGCCGTTGTTTGCATGCGGTCCGCGGTCGCAATGTTGTCCTTGATCAAAATAGGAATTCCGTGCAGCGGCCCCCGCGGTCCTTTTTCTTTTCGTTCTTTATCAAGCGCTTCCGCAATTTCCAGTGCGTCGGGATTTGTTTCGATGACGCTGTTCACCGCCGGGCCGCTCTTATCGATCGCGGCGATGCGCGCAAGGTACTTCTCTGCGATCGCGCGCGCGCTGTATTTTCCGGACTTCATTCCTTCCTGCAATTCGCCAATCGTGATCTCGTCCAACTCAAACGCAGGCACGTCCTCAGCGTCTGCGGAATGCTCCGGCACGAGCATATTGGGCCCGCTTACTCTGAACACCGGCGTGACAATTGGCCCGGCTGCTGCTGCAACGCCGCCCAGCAAACTTGCCTGCAAAAATCTTCGCCGTCCTTCAGCCGCCGGTTCGCGCCGTTCTTGCTTAGCGCCTACGCACTCAAGCTTTGTCGCGCTAGTATTTGCGCCGTTACTCTCATGCTCAGTGAATTTTTCCATTTCAGGTCCTCGTCCTTTTTCCGACAGAGAAAACGCAGAGATAGTACGTCAAATATGGCTCTCTGGCCGTATAAAATCCGCATCTCCAGCGGTTTGCATTCAGGAAACTGGAAAAGAAAGCATTTTCCCTATCGCCTCGATTCGGCTACAATTCCTTTACGCGGAGTCCCCCCGTAGTCGGTTTGCCATGTTGCTGACTGACCTTAACGGCCCCACGTCCGTCCAGCCGCGTCGCTCAGGCTTGGGGAGAATCTCGCGTCCCGTCCGTTTCGCTGCCCCCGCAATTCTGTTTTTGAGTTTCACAACTTTCGGCGCAGCCGTTTCTCGCGCGCAAGAGCAACAAGACCAAAGCGTCGCCGAAGCCGCCCGTCAGGAACACGCCCGCAAACAGGAATTACAAAAACGCGCCAAGCACGTTTACACCGAAGAAGATCTCAAACATCCCAACATTCTGACTCCCGAAGATCGCGCGCAAGCCGAAGCCAAACGAAATGAATGCGCGCAGAAAAATAATTGCTCGCCCGGCGCGCCACAAAATTCTCCGGATGCTCTCGACGCGAACTCACAACATCGGCAACCTTCGCTCGGGGAAGTCGCTCGTCAACTTCGTAAGCAAAAAGAGTTGCAAGCGTTGAAACCGAAACAGTCGGAGCCATTCCATCTCTCCATCGGAACTCCCGCGCTCGCCTCTCCGGTTATGCCGGAGCGTTCGAAGATTCGACCGCCGACTCAACCGGCTTTGCATCCCAGATTGCCTTCGAATGTTTTCCGGCGCGATCCCTTCTCGGCCGTTCCTCTTCATCCCCGCGATCCCGTAGATTTGCGACCCGATGTTGCGGTCAGCGGTCGTGAAGAGGATCGTCCAAATGTTCGTCCGAGTGTGCGCTCTGACTTCCACGAAAATGTGCGCCCAACAATTCGCTCTCACGGCCGCCGAGTCGTCCCACCGCAGCCAAAAGTTTTTTCCCTTACCGCGCCGCCCAACACTCTCGTCCAGCCCACGCAACCAGTCGCGCCGATCGAGACGGTTCGACCTGTACAGCCGCAGCGCTCGTTGCCAGCGTCTGCCACCGCCGAGCATAAGACCGTGAGCGTGCAGCGGGGCGATTCTCTCTGGAAATTGGCGCAGCAAAACCTGGGACGCGGCGATCGTTGGCCGGAACTCCTGGCGGCAAACCGATGGATCGCCGACCCGAACCAAATCCGCGCCGGTGCGGAGCTCAATCTTCCGGTGGCCGGGGGACTTCGCGTATCAACTCGGAAGGCTGGAGGCAAGGTCAACCAAACCATTACCGTTCACAGGGGCGATACCTTGTGGAATTTGGCCAAAGTTAGCTTCGGCCGCTCCTCCTCCTGGCCTTGCTTGGCAGCAGCCAATCCGTCTATCAGCAATCCGGACCGCATCTACGAAAACCAAGAGCTTGTCATCCCCGCTAGCTGCAACCGCTGAAGTCACGTCTGCCTGCAAGAATTCTCACCCTTTTGTTGGCTCCATCCCATTCTTCAACTCTCTAAACCATCTAAATCGGCTCTAAGCTGGATACTGTATTCGATAGCGGCCTTCCAGATTTCATATCGATCGATTCCGCCAGCCTCCCGACTAGAGCGTATTCTCGACTTAACTTATTAAATATAAACACCTTAAGAAGGCTGTATCTTACCGAGTTTCTGGCCACCTGATTGCGTTACCCAGAACTACCGCCATGCAATCTAGGACTTGGCATACGGTTTGAGCGCTGCGAGTTTACGAAGCCGATGTCACGGGAGAAACGGTTTTAAAGGTCGCCAGGAGAGTGGGATGGACCTCGAAGGTACGTCGAGAAAACAATCAAAATTGGTTATGACTGAATATCTGAGGAGGATTAGAAAAATGGAAGTTGCAAGTGGAGGTACCTTTCCAGTTCGAACCGTTTGGCTGCGACTAGCGCTGCTCATAGTTTCGTTTGCGCTAGGCGGCCTCGCACACGCTCAATCGACTGCATCGCTCAACGGCACCGTTACGGATCCAACAGGGGCGGCAGTTCCAAATTCCAAGGTAGTTGCGACAAACCAAGCCACTGGAGTGCAATCCGCTACGCAAACCGACGGGGCAGGCGACTATCTTTTCGCAGCGTTGCCGATCGGCACATATCGCCTTGAGGTAACCGCACCGAGTTTTCAGACCGCGGCGATCTCTAATCTCAAACTCGACGTGGCAACTTCTGTAACTCAGAACGTCCAGTTGAAAGTTGGCGAAGCGACGGAAAAAATCGAGATCGTTGCCGATGCAGCGATCATCGAAACCTCGACAAATAGCATGGGTCAGGTCATCAATGAAAAAACCGTTCAGGAAATTCCGTTGAACGGGCGGCACTTTACAGATCTGAGTCTGCTCACGCCGGGCACGATGACGCCTCCCGCAAACGGTTTTCTGTCAGCCCCGCTCCGCGGACAAGGCTCCTTTGGAATCAATACGGCGGGTGCGCGCGAAGACACGACCAACTGGCTGGTCAACGGCATCAACCTGAACGACAATGTTCAAAACCAAATCACGTTTCAGCCGCCGATTGACACTCTCGCCGAATACAAAATCGACAATTCCTCTTTCCCGGCGGAGTATGGCCGGAACTCCGGCGCCATCGTGAACCTGGCCACCCGTTCCGGGACAAATGAATACCACGGCGAACTGTTTGAATTCTTCCGCAATAATGATCTCGATGCCCGGAACTTCTTCAATATCAGCCAGAACACAGCGGGCACGCTGTTGCCCCAGGCTCCCTTCAAGCGCAATGATTTCGGCGCAGACTTCGGCGGTCCCATCGTTAAGAACAAAGTGTTCTTCTTCCTGGCCTACGAAGGTCTCCGCCAGCATCAAAGCTTGACCGTCACGAGCGTGGTGCCCAGCGAGACTCAGCTAGCCACAGTCCCGCCAGCCCCCGCAGTGCCCGCGGTTCACAGCCTGCTTGCGCTGATTCCGGCGGCCAACTTTGCGCGGTCGGGCCCCAATGTGACCGATAACCCGAACGATCCAACAACGTGGACCGGGTTTACCGGCGGCACATTGGCAAACGTAGCCCTGAACCAGGGCTCAGCAGACATTGACGTGGAGTTGAGCCAGAAGGATCGCCTGCACGGCTACTATGTCGTGCAAAAGGACCTGCGACAAGAACCCACCGCCGGCGGAGCAATAGGTGCCAACCTCCCAGGGTATGGCGACACGCGCAGTGGCTTCCGGCATTTGCTGACAGTCAGCGAGGACCACACCTTCAGCGCTTCCTTGGCTAACACTGTCCGTCTCGGCTTCAACCGAATTCACCTTACCTTTTTGCCGAATGCACTGTTGGACCCCGCGAACTTCAATATTGCGATGCCGACGGGATCTCCGACAGCAACCGGCCTTCCCTTCTTTAACGTTGGTGGCGGCTTGGGCTTTGGCGGACCAACTGGCGAGCCACAAGGCCGCGGCGACACGACCATCGTCCTCAACGACGGCTTGAGCTGGCTAAAGGGCCGGCACACCTTTGTTTTCGGTGGGGAGATCAGGCGCGCTTACAACAACAATCTTGCCCTCAACATCGGATCATACACATTTACTTCTGTGAGCACTTTTCTCGCCGATCAAGCGAGCTCGTTCACGACACAACTGGGTTCAGGAAACGACAAGATCCTTCAGCCCGCCTACGACGCATTCGCTCAGGATAGCTTCCGGTGGAAACCCAACCTGACGATCAACATCGGCGTGCGCTATAGCTGGAACGCCACCCCCTCGGAGGCGAGCGGCCGGTTCACAAACTTTAATCCGGCTACGGGGACACTTGTCTCTGCGACACAGCCCTACCAGCAAAGCAACAAGAATTTCCAGCCCCGAGTTGGCATCGCTTGGGACCCTTTCAAGGACGGTAAAACCTCGGTTCGGGCCGCGTACGCGATTCTCACGCAGGCGCCGACGACCAATACGGTAACCGGATTGAGTTCCAACCCATTGTTTGCCATCCCCATCTCCGTAAGCGCGACTAACATTGAGAACCCCGCTCCATCGGGCGGCGGCTTCGCCACCAGTTTGGGCCCCGCTTCCATCAATCCTGGTTTCAATAACATGTACGCCCAGGATTGGAATTTGACGATCGAGCGCCAAATCACCTCTACACTTGGACTGGAAGTCGCCTACGTCGGGTTAAAGGCTACTCACCTCCAGATCATACAAAATGTTAATCAGCCCTTCGTCACCAACGGGTTCTACGGCACCACTAAGCCTTTTGCAACGCTTCCCTTAACCAGTTCTGTGATTCCGGCGCAGTGCCTGGCGCCCAATCCGCCGTGCGCTCTGAACAACATCAACCAAGTGAATAGCAACGGCAACTCCAACTACAACGCCCTGTGGGTTACGGCCACCAAACACCTTTCGCATAACCTCCAGTTCCTGGCGTCCTACACCTACTCGAAGTCGCTGGACTATAACTCCCTCTCCACCGGAGAGTCCTACGTGATTCAAAACGCTTACAACCTCCGGGGAGACTATGGCCCGTCCGAGTTTGATGCACGGCAGCGCTTCGTTATAAGCGGCTTTTATGAGCTGCCGTTCAAGGCGAATCGCCTGGTCTCCGGTTGGCAGTTTGGTATCGTCTCGCAGACGCAAACTGGCAATCCGCTGAATCCGACTCTTACCATCGCCCCCGGACCGGGCATTTCGCTGACGGTCCGTCCGGATCTCCTGAGCCCCGTTCACGGCACGGGCAGTCCAAGCCAATACTTTTCGAATGCCGTTTTCTGCGAGCCCTTCAACGGGGTTCCTTCCGGCAAGGCACCGACGATTCCGGCCTGTGCAACCACTCCGGGTGCTGCGTTCGCGTTCCCGTGCACGTTTAGCAGCACTCCTGGTACACCAGGGGGAAATAACTATCCGATCGTCGCAGGGAGTTGCCATCCTGGGAGCCTCGGCCGAAACGCGATCACCGGACCGAATTTCCTGAACACCGACTTCTCCGTGACGAAAGACACCAAAATCACGGAGAGGTTCAACTTGCAATTCCGCACCGAAATGTTCGACGTGTTCAACCACCCGAACTTCGGCAATCCCGTTTTGACGACTACGAACTCCGCGTTTGGCCAGGTGCAAGGCACGCGATTCCCGACCGGCGACTTCGGCTCTTCAAGACAGATTCAGTTTGCTCTGAAGTTGATCTTCTAAGTCTGTCTTAATCTTACTTCTGGCGAGGGCGGGCTTCGGCTCGCCCTCGTTGTTTTTTGATCGCATAGTTTTGGCTTGGAGGCGCTGCTGAATCCATTCGAATGGAAGAAACGGCAGCGAAGGAAAATACACGTTATGGATTCGCCCTCGCGGGGTTCGAGGCCGATTTTTCAGATACAATACAAACTAGACTGAAGCTCAGACACCGAGGATAAGGTGATTCACAAGAATATTTTCCACAACGAAAGCCTGCTGCCCATCGAAAACGTCCGGCTTTCGCCCGGCCAGGCTGGCCTGATATGCGGATGGGGACTCTTTACGACGCTGCGCATCTTCCACGGCGAGGCGTTCGCTTACGAGCGCCACTGGCGCCGGCTGGAAAAAGACGCCGCCATCATCCACCTTCCAATGCCTTACACCTCGGCAAAAGTCCGCGTCAATCTCCACGAAGTTATTCGCGCCAATCAAGTGACGGAAGGCTGCGCGCGCATTTATCTGGTGTACAACCAAGTCGGCTTCTGGCAGAGCGATGAAAAGCAGCCCGAAGTGGATCTGATTATTTACACCGCGACACTACCGCAATACCGCGAGCCGGTCCGCCTCGCTCTACGCGAGCATGGCCGCCACGCTGCTTCGCCCCTTGCCGGCGTCAAGACAACTTCCTGGCTGCAAAATGTCTGGGCGGTGGCGGAGGCACAAAAAGAGGGATTCGACGAAGTCGTTCTGGTGAACGAGCGGGGTGAGATTGCCGAATGCACGGCCGCAAACATTTTTGCGGTGAAAAACGGGAAGGTCTTCACACCGCCGCTGAATTCCGGCTGCCTTGAAGGGGTTACGCGGGGGATCCTCTTTGAGATCGCTCCCGAAGCGGGCGTGGCAGTGATTGAGCAAGCTCTTCACCCCGAGGATCTCTACTCCGCCGACGAAATTTTCATGACGTCCACAAATCGCAACCTCATCGGCGTCGGTGAAATCGCCGGGCACAAAATTGCGACAGGTCCCGGCCCCGTGACGCACCAGCTCAATGAGCTCTTCGACGCGTATGTCGCGGACTACGTGACGCGCCGACTGGCCGCCGCTTCCCACTGATCGGAAGTATTTCAGGAAAAACCGGATTAGCTGAAACGCTTTCCGATTCCCAGCGTCTATCTGGTATCGAGCGACTTCTCTTGACAATCGAGAGAAGAGCCGTAAACTCCTCTAGAATCTCCAGAGAAGCACGGGGAGGAGAGACGATGACCGACACTTCCGCGACGCTGGTGCAAGGGACGCTGGACATGCTGATTTTGAAAACGCTGGCGCTCGAACCGCTCCACGGTTGGGGCATTTCGCAGAGAATCCAGCAACTCAGCCATGGCGTCTTTGAGGTCAATCCAGGTTCGCTGTTCCCTGCGTTCCGCCGGCTGGAGCGCGCTGGACTGCTCGAATGTGAGTGGCGAACCTCGGAAAATAATCGCCGGGCGAAATACTACTCGCTCACAAAAGCCGGCCGGCAAAAACTAAGAAGCGAGACCAAAGAGTGGGAACGCCAGGTTGCAGCCATCGCGAGAATTCTGCAGACAGCTTCTTAGGAGGACGGCATGGGAATCTGGAAGACACTTTCCGCGGGCGTCCACGGCCTTTTCCGCAAGCGCAAAGCGGAGCAGGAACTCGACGAAGAGCTGCGCGATTATCTGGATAAGTCCGCGGCCGAAAAAATGCGTACGGGAATGACGCGCGACGAGGCCATGCGCAGAGCGCGCCTCGAAATGGGCGGAGTGGAGGCGGTCAAAGAGAGCGTGCGCGCAGCGAGCTGGGAGACGCGCATCGAGACTCTGTGGACCGATCTGCGATTCGGCGCCCGGCTGCTGCGATTCAATCCGGTCTTTGCAGGCGCGGCAATCCTCTCTCTGGCCCTTGGGATCGGCGCGAACACGGCCATCTTTCAACTCCTCGATGCCGTCCGCCTGCGCACGCTGCCGGTAAAGAATCCTCAGGAAATCGCCCGCGTAGTTTTTGACCGACGTGGGTCGAGAAGCGGCAATTTCAGCACACGCTACCCGGACTTCACGTACGCCATGTGGGAGCAGATTCGCGACAAGCAGCAGGGTTTTTCGAGCGTGTATGCCTGGGCGCCGGTGCAGTTCAACGTTTCGCCGGCGGGCGAAGTGCACAACGTGCAAGGCCTTTTTGTGAGCGGCGAATTTTTTGAGACGCTGGGCCTGAAGCCCGCGCTTGGCCGCCTGCTAAGCACTGCTGACGATCAGCCTTCGTGTGCATCGGCTGGAGCGGTCCTCAGTTATTCCTATTGGCAGCAGGAGTACGGCGGGCGGAGAGATGTGGTCGATGGAAAGATTACGATTAACCGGCATCCGGTTCCGATCATCGGCGTCGGAGAGCGCGATTTTTACGGAGTGGAAGTCGGACGGAACTTCGACGTGGTGGTACCGGTCTGTGCGGAACCGCTCATCAATGGTGAGAACAGCCAACTGAAAAGCGGGATTGGATGGTGGCTGTCGGTGATGGGCAGGCTGAAGCCGGATTGGACAGTGGAACGCGCTTCTGCGCAACTGCGCGCCGTTTCACAGAGCATATTCGAAGCGGCGATGCCTCCGGAGTACAACGCATCCAACGCAAAATCCCTGCTGGCGGCCAAACTCGTGGCCATACCCGGCGGCTCGGGCGTCTCAGACCTGCGGGAAAGCTATGCACAACCGCTCTGCCTATTGCTAGCGCTTGCGGGCCTGGTGTTGCTGATTGCTTCGGCGAATCTTGCGAACCTGCTGCTGGCAAGGGCAAACGCCCGCGAGAAGGAAATGGCGATGCGCATGGCAGTGGGCGCGGGACGAGTCAGGCTGATCCGGCAATTGCTTGTAGAAAGCTTGTTGCTGGCGGGGATCGGCGCTGCGCTCGGGGCATTGCTCGCGCGCGATTTAAGCCAAGTGCTGGTGGCCTCGATGAGCACGGAACAAGCTCCGCTGTTCGTGGCTCTGCATACGGATTGGCGCGTGCTTGGATTCACTTCCGCGCTGGCTATCTTTACGTGCGTACTCTTCGGGCTTGCTCCAGCGCTGCGAGCTACGAGTGTATCCCCCCGCTTGGCTTTGAAGGAAGGCGGCCGAGGAGCAACGCAAGGCCGGTCGCGGTTCGGATTGCGCCGCGTTCTGGTGGTTTCGCAAATTGCGCTGTCTCTGATGCTTCTGGTGGGAGCGCTGCTCTTCGCTCGGAGCCTGAAGAATCTCGCGACGCTTGACCCGGGGTTCAAGCGCGACGGCATTCTGGTCGTCGATATAGATTTTTCAGCTCGCAAACTCGGGACGGAAGCGCGGCGGGCATTTTCCGGCGAGCTTCTGCGGCGCGTGCGCGGGATCGCCGGCGTTGACGCCGCCGCCGCCGCTGCGATCGTGCCTCTGAGCGGAGACGGTATCGGGCACGATATCCTCGCGGGAGCGACAGGCGATGCGCCGGAGGATGTCCCTGTAGCGGCATTCAATTATGTGAGCCCGGGGTACTTCGAGACGTTGCAGACGCCGTTCCTGGTGGGGCACGATTTCGACGAGCACGACCGGGTGGGCTCGCCAAATGTGGCCATCGTCAACCAGGCATTCGTAGACAAATTTGCGCAAGGAAAGAACCCGCTGGAGTTCAAGTTCCGGGTGCGGCGATTGATGAAGACGTCCGCGCCGTATCAAATTATCGGGGTGGTCAAAGACACGAAGTACAGCGATTTGCGGGAGAACCGAGAGGTTATCGTGTATTCGCCACAAGCGCAGAATGAGGAAGCCAGCAATGACGCGCAGATTCTGCTGCGCTCGAACGCTCCACTGGCGGGCATTCTTTCGGCAGTAAAAGGCACGGCGATTCAAGCCGACCCCGATGCAGATATCACTTTTTATAATTTGCATAGAATGATCGACGACGGATTGTTGCGCGACCGTTTGATGGCGCGGCTTTCCGGATTTTTTGGCATGCTCGCCGTGCTCCTCGCAGTCATTGGCCTGTACGGCGTGATCTCCTACATGGTCGCGCGGCGGCGCAATGAGATTGGCATTCGGATGTCTCTCGGCGCGGACCGACGCTCCATCATTTCTCTGGTCCTGCGCGAGTCCGTCCTGCTGCTTTCGATTGGACTTATCATCGGGGTAGCTCTCGCTCTTGCCGTGTCGAGCGCCGCCTCCGCGCTGCTGTTTGGCTTGAAGTCCCACGATGCTGCCACAATGATTATTGCCACGGTCAGCCTCGCTGCGATCGGCCTGGCAGCGAGCTACTTGCCCGCACTCCGCGCCGCGAATCTCGACCCCATGGATGCCCTGCGGAACGAATAGCTGGGCTGCGTGTTACAATCCCGTCGCGAGCAACCCATGCCTGATACAGCTTCCATGTCTATGGGGGGAGCGGTCCTCGAGATCGTGTCTCCTGACGGCGCTCGCCGTTACGTGCGGATCACGCAAACCCCTTTCCTGATTGGCCGCGGTGCGGAAACGGGCAATCATCTGCAGCTCTCCGACCGGCGCATCTCTCGCAATTGCGCGGCCATCGTACTCGAAGCCGGCCACCTCTACCTTGAAGACCGCGGCCAACGCCGAGGACTGTTCGTCAACGGCGAGAAAGTCGAGAGCCGCGCGCTGAATGACGGCGACTCCGTCACATTCGGGCTCGAAGACTCTTATGAAATCCTCTTCCGATCCGGCTCCTCAAGCGGGGAGGAGTCTCTTCCCAATCTCCTCACACGGATCGAGCACATCACGAGCTCGGAACCCGTCGGCGGAGGCCTGCGCAAGCTCAACCTGCTCCTCGAAGCCACTACTCTTCTGCACTCCCAGGTTCCGCTTGATGAAGCCTTGGCGTTGATGATCGATCATGCTGTCTCTGTGACCGACGCCGATCGCGGAATGCTGCTGGAGGCCAACGCCAGCGGCGTCCTTAAAGTCCGGCTGGCTCGCCGCACCGGCGGGCTGCGCCTTCCGCCGGAGAGTCTTACTCCGAGCCAGACCGCCATTCAGCTCGCACTTCGACAACATTCTCCCGTAGTCACGGAAGACATCGAGCGAGCCGATCTGGATTTGCAATCCGCCCAAAGCATCATCGCCCAGCGTCTTCGCGCCGTGGTGGTCATCCCTCTCTTTTCGGTGCACCGCTCCACTACTGCCGATTCCAGCGGCACGCCTGCTCTTGCCCACTCCCTGGGCGTGCTTTATCTGGATTCCCGCCGCCCCGCGGCTTTTTCCAAACTCGACAGGCAGATCCTCGACGCTCTCGCTGCCGACGCCGCCAGCACGCTGGACAACGCGCGCCTCGTCGTTCGCGAACGCGAGCGCCAACGCATGGAGCAGGAAATCGACATTGCCCGCGACATTCAGCAGGCGCTTCTCCCCCGCGATTTCCGGGAATATCCCCATCTCGCGGTCGCCGGCTGCAATTTCCCGTGTCTGTCCGTCGGTGGCGATTACTTTGATGTTTTCCCGCTCGACAATAAGCGCACTGCTTTTCTTATCGCCGACGTCTCCGGCAAAGGTCTCGGGGCCGCGCTTCTCACCACCATGCTCCAAGGCGCTCTCTCCGGAATGACTCTCGGCACCGACCCTGCAAGGGTCTTCAATCACGTCAATCGCTTTCTGTGCGATCACTCCGAAGTCGGCCGCTATGCCACGATGTTTTTCGGAATTCTGGATGAGGAGGGGCACCTCGAATTCATCAATGCGGGTCATCCTTCACCGTTCTTAATTCGCCGTGGCGTGGCGGAAGAGCCCTTTAGCGAGGGCTCTTATCCTGTTGGGCTTGTCCCCGAGGCCGAGTACACGGTGGCGCGCCTGAAACTTGAACCCGGAGACACCATCGTACTCTTCAGCGATGGCGTCACCGAAGCTATGGACACCGATGAGCAGCTGTTTGGTGTTCCGCGACTGCGCGAGGTGCTTACCGGCCAGACTGAATGTCCTCTCGATCAGCTTCAAAAATGTATTCTCGAAGCTGTGGAAAATTTTGCGCGTGGCGCAAGCCAAGCCGACGACCTGACCCTCCTGATCGTTCGCTACCGGGCCGCCAGCATTCAAAGTGGTACAGATACTGACGCCGCGCCCGCCACGCGATCCGTCTCCGTCTAGCTTGTCTTTCCCTCTGGAACTCGACCCGGCTGCGAGCAGCTAGGAGTGCTGCCCCCCGAGACAGGCTACCGGGACGCGCTGCGGACCAGCGTAATTCACACCTCCTGTTGTGCGACACATACATTCTTATTCCCTTTGTTTTCAGGCAGTTTCGCACTCTCTGCAAAAACACCGGGATATGCCCCGTACCAAAAGATTTCCCCCTCTCCAGTTCTATTCGCGGCCCGTGGCGATGTTCGGAAAAAATCCTGTATCCTCGAATGTTAAATTTTCGTCAAAGTCTTGACTTTGCGGGAATTCAGCATTATCTACTTGGTGTTCGCGGAGTCTGCTCTTCTCTTTTCCAGGAGTTAAGATGCAAGCTACTCGAAGAGACTTCCTCAAGTTCACGACGATTGGAGGGGCGGCAGCCGCTGTTTTTGGTTTCGATCTCCAGCCGGCTTACGCCCAACTGCGCACGCTGAAAATTGCGCGCGCCAATGAGACGCGGTCAACATGTCCTTACTGCGCCGTGGGTTGCGGCACGATTATCTACACCATCGGAGATCGGGCGAAAAACGTGACCGCTCAGGTGGTGCATGTCGAAGGTGATCCCGACCACCCCACCAACCGGGGTACGTTGTGTCCCAAGGGCGCGTCGCTGGAGCAAGATATCCTGAATGATCGCAGGCTCCTAAAGCCACAGGTGCGCAGGCCGGGAGGGACGAATTGGGAAGACATCTCGTGGGAGGATGCGCTTAATGAAATCGCGCAGCGGGTCAAGAAGACCCGGGACGAGACTTTCATCGAGAAGGATGCCAAAGGGAATACGGTCAACAGGCTCGAGACGATCGCCTGGACCGGCGGCTGCACGGACACAAATGAATTCAATTTTCTCGTGGTTAAGGCAATGCGCGCCCTGGGGGTCGTGCATTTAGAAAACCAGGCCAGGGTTTGACACGGCCCCACGGTCTCAAGTTTGGGACCAACGTTTGGCCGGGGCGCAATGACGAATGGCTGGGTGGATATGAAGAACACCGACATGATGCTCATCATGGGCGGGAATCCAGCCGAGAATCACCCGTGCGGGTTCAAGTGGGCCATTGAAGCGAAGCGCGCGCGCAGCGCAAAAATGATCTCCGTCGATCCGCGGTTCACGCGAACCTCGGCGGTCGCGGATCTCTTCTGCCAGATTCGCGCCGGAACGGATATCGCCTTCCTCGGCGGGCTCATTCACTACGCGATCGAAAACAATCGCATAGCAAAAGATTACATAATCCATTATACGAATGCCGCGTTCGTTGTTGACGGCGCTTTCAAATTGCCCGCGGACACGGATGGTGTTTTCTCGGGATTTGACGCTGAGAAACACAGCTATAACCGCGCGAGCTGGAACTATTCAGGAGGCAAGTCGGCGCAGGCCACGAGCGCCCCTAAGGGACAGCCGGCAGCGCCTCCCCCCTTGCCGCCTCTGCCGGAAAAGGTCGACTACGACCTGACGCTGCAAAACCCAAATTGCGTGTTTCAACTTTTGAAGAAACATTATTCGCGGTACACGCCGGAGATGGTCGAGCGCATCACCGGCATTCCCAAGGAACAATTCCTGAAAGCCGCGGAGCTGTATACATCCATTCGCAAAGACGGCGACATGAAGAAAGCCGGGACGATTATTTATGCGGTCGGATGGACACAGCACAGCTTTGGCACGCAGATTATTCGCACGGCGGCAATGCTGCAACTGCTGCTGGGTAACGTGGGACGCGCGGGTGGAGGCGTGAACGCGCTTCGTGGACACTCCAACATCCAAGGCGCGACGGACATGGCCGGCCTTTACGACACGATCCCGGGCTATTTGAAAGTGCCCACGCCCGCCGACAGTTCGTTCGAAGCGTGGATGAAGCGCATAACTCCAACGGCCTCTAAACCCGCGCCGTGGGATTCCTGGAACTATTACGGAAACACGCCGAAGTTTGCGGTCAGTTTCCTGAAGACGATGTATGGGGACGCGGCCACCAAGCAGAACGGTTGGGCGTTCGACTATCTGCCGAAAGTGGATCGCGACTACTCGTGGGTGAATCTGTGGAACAACATGTACAACGGCCTCATCAAAGGCATGTTTGCCTTTGGGATGAACGGCGTGGCGATCGGGCCGGATTCCAAGAAAAACATTGACGCGCTGAAGAAAGCGGAATTTCTGGTGGTTGGAGAAATTTATCCGGACGAAACCAGTGAGTTCTGGCGGTCACCCGGCATCACGCAAGATGAGATGAAGCAGATTCAAACCACGGTGTACCGGTTGCCGTGCGCGGGCTTCGCCGAGAAAGACGGTTCGTTCACGAATTCCGCGCGGTGGTTGCTGTGGAAGAATGCGGCGGTGCCTACGCCGGGAGATTGCCGGCTGGATCAGGCTATCGTCGCGCAGATTTTCCTGCGGGTCCGGGACCTATACAAGAAAGACGGCGGCAAATTCCCCGATCCGATCTTGAAGCTGAGTTGGGGTTACACCGATCCGAAGAGCCCGTCGCTGGCCGAAGTTTTGAAAGAGCTTAACGGCAAGGCGCTGGCCGATTTGGAAGATCCTGCGACGAAGGTGCAAATCAAGGCCGGCCAACAGGTTCCCGGGTTTGCCTGGCTGAAGGATGACGGCACGACGGCCTGCGGAAATTGGATTTATTCGGGATCGTTTACGGAAGCGGGAAACCAGACCGCGCGGCGTGATCCCTCCGATCCTTCGAATATGGGCGTGCATCCCGGATGGGGTTGGTCGTGGCCCGCGAATCGACGCGTGCTCTACAACCGCGCGTCTTGCGACGTGGACGGCAAACCGTGGGATGCGACGCGGCGGCAAGTTTGGTGGAATGAGGGCACGCAGAAATGGGTTGGGAACGATGTGCCAGACTTCAAAGCCGATTCCAACCCGAAGGATCACATGGGGCCGTTCATCATGAATGCGGAAGGTGTCGGGCGAATTTTTGCGCCGCTGGGGGCGTTTGCCGATGGCCCATTCCCGGAATACTACGAGCCGTTCGAGAGTCCGATCCAAAACCCGTTGCATCCGGGACAGACCAGCAATCCGGTGGTGACTGGACTCAAGGGCGCGGACGACAAGTATGGGACGGCGAAGGACTATCCCGTCGTTTGCACGACGTTCCGTCTCACTGAGCATTACCACTACTGGACAAAAAACAATCCTATGAATGTGCAGCTCGTGCCGGAGCCCTTCATTGAAATGGGCGCGGAAATGGCGGACGAGATGGGCATTCGCGGCGGAGAACGAGTGAAGGTCTCGAGCGCGCGGGGCGAGTATGTCGCCAAAGCCATGGTCACCAAGCGCATCAAGTCGATGATGATCGATGGGAAGAAAACCTACCAGATCGGGATTCCCTTTCATTGGGGTTACCGCGGCATTGCCGAGGATGAAGGGAAAACCGAGCGGATGATGGTGAACCTGTTGACGCCGACGATCGTCGATCCAAACGCACATACGCCGGAATTCAAGGGCTTCCTCGTGAAAGTGACGAAGGCGTAGGGGACGCGCATGAGCCAAGCCACATTACGCGTTCAAAAAATGTCGGGACATGCGGGAAGCGTTCCCGGCGAAGATGCCCAGCGCCAATTCACTGTCTGTAAGCTCATCGATACCACCACCTGCATCGGCTGCAAGGCTTGCGAAGTTGCGTGCATGGAGTGGAACGATTTGCCATTCGGCGAGACGGTCTTCGACAACACGTACCAGACGATGCCGGAAACGCGCTGGAACTATTGGAACCTGATTCTCTTCAATGAGCATGAGAAGGAAGACGGTTCACTGATGTGGTTGATGCGCAAGAATCAGTGCATGCACTGCGCGGAGCCCGGTTGTCTGGCGGCGTGCCCTGCCGATGGCGCCATCGTGCAGTACACGAATGGCATTGTTGATTTTCAGCAAGCCAACTGCATCGGCTGCGGCTACTGCATAACAGGCTGTCCGTTCGACATTCCGAAGATGAACCCGAAGACCAACCGGGTCTTCAAGTGCACGTTGTGCTCAGACCGCGTGAGTGAAGGGCTGGAGCCGGCGTGCATCAAATCGTGCCCGACGGGCTGCCTACACTTCGGCAGCAAAGAGGACATGAAAGATCTCGCGGAAAAAAGGGCGAAGCAGCTTCGCGAACATTACAATTTTCCTCAGGCAGGGGTATACGATCCAGCGGGGGTTGGTGGGACGGGAGTCGTCTACGTGCTGCATGACGCCACGAAGCCGGAACTGTACGGGGGGCTGCCGGCCGATCCACATGTTCCTTGGTCGGTAAAGCTTTGGAAGGGTCCGCTGAAATGGCTGGGCAATGTCGCGATGGTCGGCGGACTTATAGGACTCGTGGTCCACTACCTGCGGTTTGGACCGAAAGAACGCGAAGAGACAATCAAGGAACCGCATGAAGGAGCGGAACCGTGAGTCAAACCAAGCAAGCCGTGCCGCCCGGGCACGTGTTGCGCTACAACTTCAAGGAGCGGCTGACGCATTGGATAGCCGCGGGGTCCTACCTTTATTTGCTTTTGACCGGGTTGGCGTTCTGGTCGCCGTGGTGCTTCTGGATCGCGGCGCTCCTGGGCGGCGGCCAAGTTTCTCGCATGCTGCATCCGTGGATGGGGCTGATTTTTTCTGTCTGCGTGCTGATGATGTATGGCATGTGGGCTTCACACATGAATGTGGACGAGAACGATAAGGTTTGGTTCAAGTCCGTCCGCAATTACGTGCAAAATGAAGACGAAAAGATGCCGCCTGCGGGCCGCTATAACGCGGGACAGAAATCACTGTTTTGGGGTTTTGTGGTCTGCATGGTGCTTCTGTTGCTCAGCGGACTCGCGTTGTGGTTCCCTGAATATATTCCGTGGAGCTTGCGCTATCTGCGTTACATTGCAGTGTTGGTCCACGCTTCGTCCGCGCTGCTGACCATCGGGCTTTTTTTGCTTCACGTGTACATGGGAGTGTTCGCGGAGCGCGGAGCGTTGGATTCCATGGTTCACGGAGACGTGTCCATGAACTTCGTGAAACGGTACCACCCGAGATGGTATGAAGAGATCATCAGGCAGCCCTCCTCGCCGAAAAAATGACGTCCCAAGAAGCGGTCAGCAATGAGTACGACGCGCGAATCCGGCGCGCCGAGAAACTGATCGCGGAAAAATCCTCGGCCAGCGAGCTTCTCTCCTTTTACCGGCGAATCGCCGGCTTCCAAAAGAACTTTCTAGGGCAGATCTCCGACGCCGGGATGCAGCAGCCGGACGCAGAGCGGTTTGGCTCTGTGCGGGACGGTCTGGACCTCACGGTGCTGCTTCCGCACTTTCGCGCTTTTCTTTCGCTAGTTGAACAGAATGCCCCGAACGCGCTTGCCGCGGCGGCGCGAGAAATCGCGGCATCATCTTCCGACGCTTGGGTCAATCTGCTCACGTCGTATTGGGAACTAGGTGGGCTCTTCGATCAGCAAATAGGGGCCTTTGCGCAGTTTTTTCCTCGGGCGTTTCTGCAGCCTTACGCTGCCTACGTCGCAGGGCGGACTAGGGTGCCGCCCGTACTAGCGACGCCGCGAGTATGCCCGCTGTGTGAAGGACGGCCGGTGATGGGGATTATGCGTGTGGAAGGTGATGGCGGAAAACGCTGCCTGGTCTGTTCTTTTTGCGGATATGAGTGGGATTTTCGTCGCATCCTTTGCCCTATTTGCGGGGAAGAAGAAGAGAAAAAACTGCCTGTTTACATCGCGGAGCAGTTTCCGCACATTCGCGTGGAGGCGTGCGACACCTGCAATTTTTTTGTACGAACGATAGACCTGACAAAGGACGGACACGCGGTGCCCGTCGTTGACGACCTCGCGGCGATTCCTCTCACGCTCTGGGCGCACGAGCACGGATACAGCCGGCTGCAGCCAAATCTTCTTGGGAGCTGAACGGGATTAGCGAGAACAGTATGCTGGCGGCGCGCTGGGAGTTAGCGAGGAGGATTTGAGGCTGGAGCCGCGGCCGCGGCCGGCGAAGTTTCTGTTGAAGGGTGAAAATTTTCGCATTTGAGACGCGTATCCCCGTTGACGTAGCCGATGAAATCCATGCCCTTCGGAAAGGCGATGTCTTTTCCGTGCATCATTGGAATAACGACACCCGCGGTAGAACTGGCCCCTTTGCGTCCGTCTCCGGAGCGCAGGACTACGTGCTCGTTGTCGGCGAGCCGAACGCTCTTGATAAGCACGCCAAGCTTTCCGCCACGACCCAGAGCCTTCTTTGGTTCCGCTTCGTTGATGACGCCGAGGGCGGTAGCGCCCTTGGGGATCACGACGAGTCCATCGACGACCACATCTTCTGAAACGTCGAAATTTACTTCATCGCCGACTTGAGCGTCCGCGGAAGAAATCGTTTTGCCAAGTTTCATGCGGACCGGCGTGCTATCGAGCAGGATAAGATTTTGGAATGAACCAGGAGCGTTCGAACGAGGCCCTGCGGGCGTAGTGGGTGCGTCGTAGGCAGTCTTCTCTCTTGTTGGTTGCTCGGTTGGCGGCAGAGCCAACGTTGCACCGGGCGCGGTCTTCAGCAGCGAGAGAAAATCGAGGGGCACATAACCGGTTTCGCCTTTGGCTGTGCGCACAGCAAAATAGTTATCGTAGCGGCCAGTAATCTCGACCTGCTGGCCGCACTGCAAGGTGGCGCGGACATCCAGAGTGGTCATCGAACTATAAAGATAGACGTAGTCGCCCGGACGCGCGCACTCGACCTTGCCGATTCTCTGCCCGCGGCAGATTGCAGGTGCCAGAAGGCAAAACACGATAGCAAGAAGCCTTGTGTTGCACTTCATGCGCGGCAGGAGCAGGGATTGGATCGGAGAATTCACACCTCTATCCCAACGCAAGAGGCGCATCCTGGCAATAGAACTAGGGATGGCACTGTTCATAAAGAGGCACTCCGAGAGGGGTGAGGCGGGCCACCTCGGAAAGATATTGTGCTGGGTGCGCGCCGCCGAGCTGGCCGAAGGAAGGCGGGCGTCTTGCAATCGCGGGTGTTCCTGGGGCAAGCTACGTTCCGCCGTCGAGGGGTGTTCCATGAAAAAGACATTTTTGTGCTTGGCCATTTTGCTGATGTTGGGCGCGGGGGATTTGCGCGCGCAAACTGCTGCGTCGTCCGTTTCTCCGCTCATCGTGATTCGGGCGGGAACGCTAATCGACGGGGCGAGCGAAGCTCCGCGCAAGAATCAACTTATTTTTGTGCGCGGGGAGCACATCGAGAAAGTCGCGGATGCTTCCGCCCCGGTTCCTCCGAACGCGCGGATCATCGACCTTTCCGCAGCAACGGTGTTGCCCGGGCTGATCGATTCGCACACGCACATTTTCTTGTGGGGCGAAGATCCCGCCAAGGGAGGGTATGACGTAAACATTCTGAAAGCGGGGATCGCGCTGCGAGCGGCCCGTGCGACGTTTGCGACTCGGCGGGCACTCGAACAAGGATTCACGACGCTGCGCGATCTGGAAACCGAAGGAGCGGGATACGGAGACGTTGAAATCAAGCAAGCAATTGAAGAAGGAACAATTCCTGGGCCGCGGCTGTTTTGCGCGACGCGAGCTATCTCCACGACTGGCGGCTACAACCTCGAAGATTACGCCCCGGAACTGGATATGCCGAAGGGAGCGCAACTGGTCGATGGGCCGGTCGAAGCGCGCAAGGCTGCACGACAGCAACTCGAACATGGCGCCGACTGGATCAAGGTGTACATGACGCACAGGTCGTGGGTGGATAAGCAGGGCAATCTTGTTTCGCAGCCGACGCTTACTGTCGAAGAATTGAAAGCTATCGTGGACGAGACGCACGGGTGGGGAAAGAAAGTCGCGTGCCACGCGTACAACGGAATCGGTTTGCAGAGAGCGCTAGACGGCGGATGCGATTCTATCGAACACGGACTGGAAATCACGGACGCACAGATCGCGCAAATGCTGAAGCAGGGCACCTGGTATTGCCCAACATTGGCGCCCTACTACGGCGACTGGGCGCCAGCGGACACGCCGGGCGGAAAGCGGGACCGCGCGCGTGCTGCAGTGCACGAAATTTCCTTCCGCAAGGCTTTGCAGGCGCATTTGAAAATCGCCTATGGGACGGACATGGGCGGAATTCCTTGGACGGAACCTCTTGCGCAAGAATTCCGTCGCATGGTTTCGCTGGGAATGACGCCGATGGACGCGATTCAATCAGCCACAGTGCGCGCTAGCGAATTGCTGGACATGAAAGGAGAGATCGGGGTGGTGGCGGCGGGAGCTTACGCGGATATAGTGGCGGTTTCCGGCGACCCGTTAAAAGATGTGGGTGAGCTCGAGCACGTACATTTTGTGATGCACAACGGGTCGGTTTTCAAAAATGAGCTCACGAAATAAGACAGGATGAAGTTTGGAGCCGACGCGAATCTGAATTTGGTTTGTTGACGCGAGCTCTTAGATTTTCGCGGTTTCGACGCGGACCCCTTTCCAAAACGCGATTCTGTCCTTGATCTCAGCGGCGGCAGGCTTCGGCTCAGGGTAGTACCAGGCGGCATTCTCGTTTTTCATGCCATCCACTTCAACATGAAAGTAGTGGGCCGTGCCCTTCCACGGGCAAATCGAAGTGTGCGTGCTCGATTTCAGAAATTCTTTGGTGACTGTATCCGGAGGAAAATACTGATTGCCCTCGACGACCACAGTGTCATTGCTCTCGGCGATGACCTTGCCACCCCAGACGGCCTTTGCCATTTTTCTTGCTCCTTGTACTCGAAAAACGACTTCCAAACTCAATCGAAACAAGTTTACCTGAAGATTGGATGCGAACAGAACGCAATCGGTTCACGCCAACAGAGCACGTGAGACGCCCGCACGTTGCACGGTGCGCGGCGGAATTGCCCGACTGGGCGGTCAGCGGGGCGCTTCTGTTAGAATCGGCACCCAGGCAGGAGGATAGAGATGGCCGAACAGAGCTTTAAAAGTCACACCAAATGGGCTCCCCCATTCCATTTCTTTGTTTTGCCAGTATTGATCATTAGTTTGGGGTTTTCGATATATTGGTGGGTAAAAGCAGGATTTACATCGAGCGGCGTGCTTTCCGTATTCGTTTCCGCGGCAATTCTGACTGGATTTGTGACCTTGCGTGTCATGGTGTTGAAGGTGCAAGACCGGGTGATCCGTATCGAGGAGAAGCTGCGATTCGAACGCGTCCTCCCCTCGGACCTGCAACCGCGTATCGGCGAATTTACGATTGAACAGTTTGTAGCTCTGCGCTTCGCGAGCAACGCGGAGTTGCCGGAGCTGGCGCGAAAAGTGCTTGATGAAAAACTAAACGATCGGAAATCCATCAAGCAACTGATCAAGACGTGGCGGTCGGATTTCGCTCGCGCGTGAGACACGGACGTCACTAGATACTGCGGATCACCCCGCCTTCGGCGCGGACCGCGGCGCCGCTGATGGCAGCAGACTGTGCGCTGGCGACGAAGGCGACCACGGCCGCGATTTCTTCCGGTGTTTCGAAGCGCTTCAGGAGCGAGGTTGGGCGGGCGGATTTAAAAAATTCCTTCTCCATCTCGGCAGCTGAAAGGCCTTGTTTCTTGGCCAAGTTATCTAGAAAACCCACCGCGCCTTCGGAAGCCGTGGGGCCGGGAAGGACGGAGTTCACGGTTACGCCGGTGCCCGCCACGGATTCGGCGAGACCGCGAGCCACGGCGACTTGCGCGGTCTTGGTCATGCCGTAGTGAACCATCTCTGCTGGAATTTGAAACGCGGACTCGCTGGAAATGAAAATGATGCGCCCCCAATTGTTTCTGAGCATGCCGGGCAAATAGTGGCGTGAGAGACGCACTCCGCTCATCACGTTGACTTCGAAAAATCGTAGCCAGTCAGAATCGGGGATTTCCGCAAAGGGTTTGGGCTCGAAGATTCCTAGGTTGTTGATCAAGATGTCCGCGTGCGGCACTTGCTTGACGAAGGCCTCGACTCCAGCGGCGGAGCCCAGGTCAGCGGCCACACCTAGCAAATCGGCAGTGTGGTTGTGGTGGCGAATCTTCGCAAGCGCGGCACTTACGCGCGCGTCCGTGCGGCCGTTTATGACGACTTTCGCTCCTTCTTCCGCCAGCGCGGTTGCGATGGCTAGACCGATGCCAGCTGTCGAGCCCGTGACGACGGCTGTCTTGCCCTTCAATCCGAAATTCATCAATCCATTCTCCTTGTGCGACTTAGCGAGCCGCCACCGCCGCCGCAGCTCCTTCGATCTCTTTGATCTCTTCCAGCGACAGCTTGAGTTCACCGGCGCGCATGACACCTTCCGCTTGTTTGGCGTTTCTGGCCCCGACAATCGCTCCTGTGACAGCAGGATTGCTGAGGACCCAAGCAATGGCTACTTCACCTGGACTACGGCCATGCCGCTCGCCAACTTTGCGCAAGCGCTCGACTAACTCGATATTCTTGGAAAGGCGCGGTTCGCGAAACTCCGGACTCTTGCTGCGAAAATCATCAGGCGGCAATGCCGCCGCGCGCTCGCGGGTCATCGCCCCGGTCAGAAGGCCTGAGGCCATGGGGGCGTAAGAAATCACGCCGATGCCCTGCTGTCTGCAATAGGGCAGGACTTCCGTTTCGACCTGGCGACGCATTAGAGAGTAGGGCGGCTGCAAGGAGGTCACCGTGGCAAACTTTTCGGCGCGCTTGATCTGCGCTGCGTTGAAGTTAGAAACGCCAATCCAGCGAACTTTTCCTTCTTTTTGCAGGGCGGCCATGGTTTGCCAGGCTTCTTCCAGGCCAGGGCCGTTGTCGGAGGGCGGCCAGTGCATTTGATAGAGGTCGATGAGTTCGACTTCCAACCGGCGGAGGCTATCTTCGCATTCTTTGCGGATCGATTCGGCCGAGTGGTCCTGGGTCACGTGGCCTTTGTCGTCCCAGCGGAGAACGCATTTTGTGAAAACGTAGGGCCGCGGCCCGTGCCAATCTTTGAGCGCGCGGGCGACGACTTCCTCGGAATGGCCGATGCCATAAACGGCGGCGGTGTCGATCCAATTCACGCCGAGTTCAAGCGAGCGGTGAATTGCAGCGGTGGAGTCCGCATCGTCCTGGTGTCCCCAAGCAAAATCCCAGCCGCTCCCGCCGATGGCCCAAGCGCCGTAGCCAACGGGCGTAAGCTGCAAATCGGAATTTCCGAGCTTACGAGTTTTCATAATTCGTCTCTCCAAATTTAGATGGAGCGCTGCGTTGCGAGCGTCGTCCGCACCTTGAATTCTACATTTCATGAGATGAAAAGAAAGAGTGTTTGGTTAGGGAAACACTTGAGGTAGATCCGCGGGAAGAGTCTCAACTTTAATCAGCCACAAAAGCGGCATCCAGCACGACGGTTTCACCGTCAGGATTCGTGATGGCGAGGCGCTGGGCGCCCGGGGGCAGCACAGGCGTCACCAGGGTCAGCGTGTTCATGTCCTTAAGTGTGACAGTGGCGATTTTCCCGCCGATCATGACGGTGGCCCCGTTCTGAAAACCGCTGCCGCGAATGGTAATTTGCGCTCCTCCGGTGGCCGGTCCATTCGCGGGAGTCAGTGTTCCAATGCCGAGAGGAACGTTGGCCAGCTTCGCAATAGTGAGCCCGGCGTTTTGAGCTGTCCCATCCTTCGAGGTGATGGCAAACAATCGTTGACCGTTCTCGTCGATGGCGAGAAAGGTGCCATGCAAACCGTCGACGTCCGTCATGAATTGCTGGGGCAAGACGATTCGCAGGCGGAGGATACCGGAGTGTGCATCGAGAATGTCCACGCCCCCTTTCACGCCGACGCCTCCCGCGAGGCCGGTGAGGAACGGCTGGTAGATGAGGGCGCCGCTGGGATGGAGGGTGACTCCGGGCACTTGAACGCGTCCGGGAATTTGCAGGAGCTCAGGATTCGCAGGGACTGAAAGGAGCGAAAGATCGGTGCCACGAATTTCCGTGGTGCCGTTCGCTTGGAGCGCAACCATGGTTCCGTCTGCGGCCGCGCCGAGATCCACGGCTGCGTCATTCGCCGTGAAAGTTGAGAATTGATTGGGAGTAGATGCATTCCAAAGGGCGAGAGGGCCGCCCAGTGCGTTAGCGAAAGCGACGAACACCTGATTGCCATTACCATTTGATTGGACAAGAGGCGCGCCGGTGAGACTTGAAATTTCCGGCTGAGTAGCGGGTTGAACGGTTGGCGGGCTGGCCATCAAGTTTAGTTGGCCCAAGCAAGACGTGCAGCCGCCGGAGGAACCTGACTCCGCACTCAAACCCACAAAAACATTCTGCACGCTGGTGGCGGCTACGCGCGAAGGACCGGAATTCGTGAAACCGGGAACCCCGCCTATAGGAACGCTCGTGCCCGATCCGTTGTCTGGGTCAAGCAAGTAGATATTCTGTGCGGAGAAATCGGCAACGACGAGTTGGGTTCCATCGGGAGTCAGTGCGAGGCCCCGCAGTCCCGCGGTGGGAGGAGGACCGCCCGGCGGCTGAAGGCCTGACGCGTGAAAAGCGCCTGCTGCCAAATCGAAAACGTCGACGTGGTCGATGTTGCTGAGATAAAGCCACTGGCGAGACTGGTCATACAAAATGAATTTATCGAAAGAGGGTTTAGCATAGAAATTCTCGCTCTGCAGATACTGGAAAGCCTTCGAAGCGGTGATGGAGCCTGCAGGGGAGGTGATAGTGACGTCAGCTTTCCCGGCTGTTCCGGCGGGTACGAGCAGAGTGATGCGCTCCAGCGGAAAGGGATAACTTGGATCCAGACCCAAAGATGGCGCGATGGATGTGACGTTTTCGGTTTTTTGGACGGTGGCGATTGCGCCGCCAATTTTGGCGGTGACTTTTGTGGCGTCGCTGCCGAAACCGTAGCCGTAGATTTGCACGGTGTCACCTCCAGATTGCACTCCGGCATTCGGCAAGACTTGAAGCACTTGCGGGCCGTAACTGAAGGCATCAGGAGCGAGCGCGAGCCAGCCGCTAGGGAAATAGGCGGTTACGTTCGCAGGGCCAATTGCGGCGTTTGGAGGCGAGGAAGCGTTGATCTGCGTGGCGCTTCCCGCGCTCACGGGATTGGCCAGCTGAGTGCCAAACTTTACTTGCGGGGACACTGCAAAATTCTGCCCGGAAAGAATAGTTGCCGTTCCACCTGCGTTAGGGCCTTCCGCTGGCTGCGCTGCTGGTGGCGCGGCAAAGGAGGGGGCCGACGCGGGAAGCGCTCCAGGACTTGCGGCGTCGAGAAAGCTCAGCCCACGGTTGGCGACGCCGAAAAGAAGTTTCGTGCTGTCGACATCTTCAATTTCCGTACGTCTTCCCGCGATCCACAAATCAGGTACCTGCCCAATTGTGCCGAGGCTGTGTCCATCCAGGACGGTGATGATCGGCGGCGAGGCCGCGTTTTCGCTCACATACAAGAATTGGCCGTCGCGAGAGAAAACCATGCCGTTCACGGTGGAGGCCGCGTACGCAGCTGACGGATTCAGAGAGCCGTCCAGGAGGAGCACTTGCGAGCTACCATTCGAAACGAAAACAACGGCAAATCGTGTGCCGTCCGGATTTGCAGCCACGAGAGGGATTGTGCCAATGCCAATCCCGTGAGGACCGGCGAGAACGTTGCCATTGGCATCGTAGACCGCGAATTCACCGCTTGAATCGCTGGCCGCGATCAGAAACCTTGTGTGGTCGCCTGTACGCGCCATTGCGCCAAGGCCATTTTGAAAAAGTTGTGGTTCAGTGGAAGTTAGGTTTGTGAGCGTGTTCGAAGCAGGATCCCATAGAGCGAGCAGCGCTTCGGTCGTCTGGGGTTGACGCAAACGCATCAACAATTTGCCGCTGGAAAGCGAGAGTAATTCTTCGGGACGATCAAACAATGTGTTTGGGAGAGGTTGCAGGCCAGCTAGTTCGTAACGTCCTTTGACTTGCAACGATGCGGTATCGATCGCGGCCACTTGTTCCGTCACCGTTCCAATCCAAACGGTCGAACCGTCCAACGAAAGATCAGCGCTACTAGCACCAGGAATGCTGACTTGTCCGACGCTCGTCGCGGTGGTAGTGGAGAAAATGTCGACACGGTTCATGGCGCGGTTGGCCACGAATACGAGTTGGTGTGCAGGATCGTAAGCGATGTGCCGGTGGTGAGGCTCGCCAACGGGATCGTCCATCGACGGAGTGGAATCCGTCCTCGCAAATGTTGTACGCGGCAAAGCCGCAGCCACACCGCTTTGAACCGCGAGACCGAGACTAGCCGGATGCGAAAGTGAGCCGTTGGCGCCGGTAGCCATGATTGTGAAGTTTCCAGTAGCGGCATTCGAGGCGGCAGAAAATAGGATGGGGGTACTCGAGCCGGCGGCGACATTGAACGGGCTAGATGGATTAGCAACGACATTTGCGGGCAAACCGGTGAGAGTTATTTGGACGTTGCCGGTGAAGCCGTTGAGCGGGTTGACGGAGACGCCTACTGCGGAGCTCGTGGCGCCTTGCTGGACATTTACGGAATTTACGGAGAACGCGATGGAGAAATCCGGTTGCGGAGGCGGGGGAGGAGGCTGAATCGGGGACGAACCGCCGCCGCACCCGATGGATGCGAGCAGCAGAAGTCCGAGCGACAAATCCGGGGCGCAGCGTCTTAGGCGTCCCATCGAACAACCCCACGTTCCTTGCGCGTCGCGGGCTGAAGCAGCCATGCCGGCGGGAGAAACCGGCACGAGCCGGGACGCACGAACTTGAGAGGGTTACAGGGAACAACTATATTCCAATAGTTCTAATTGTCAAGTTGAGAAATATAAGCAATGGGAAAAACCATGGACAGAAAAATCGAAAGGCGGCTAGGACTAAATGTCCGCGCCGCCCTTGAGGAAAATTAGAGGGATGAAGGTGATTTAAATAGTTTTCGCTGCAGGCGCGCCCACCGAAGCTGTCGAGTTCTTGGCAAAAGCATTGTGGCCGGAGTCTTTCTCCGAGCTCTTATCGATTTCGATCGAGCCTTTGAAGTAGGCGCCGTCTTCGATCATGATCCGGGCGGTCGTGAGATCGCCGTTGACGGAGCCGTCCTTCTTAATTTCGATACGGTCCTTGGCGCGAAGATTCCCCTTCACGGTGCCGTAGACTACGACCTCGCGGGCGATGATATCGGCAGTGACCTTGGCGGTAGTGCCGACGGTCAGCTTCCGCTCATCAAGCTGGATCAGTCCTTCGACCGAGCCGTCGATCAGCAGATCTTCATTGCCGGAGATCTCGCCTTTCACGTGCAGGCTGGCCCCGAGCCGCGCGGTAGCGCGGTCCGCGGTTGCACCCAATGGACGCATGGCATCTGTACTCATTGCAGTAGTTCCCTCCCAAGTCGCCGGAGCGGACTTCGGCGACTGATTCGTTGGAAAATTTTTTGGTTCCGGTTGCGCGGATTGCGGCGTTTCCGGTTTCTTATTACCCCACATCGGTCCTCCCAAAGGGATAGCACGACCCCTCGCAGATTTTCGCCCGGGGTATTGCAAACTGTAGACCTCAGCATGGCTCGCGGCAAACGCAGAGTTCGTTGGCCGTTCCTGAAAGTAACTAGACCTTTGGCCAGTGTGTTCGTCCAATGTTCGCGGTTAATTTTGGGTAAATCTTCGATGACGGTTGAACACAAGTTGGCGATCTAAAATACCGCAGAGCTTAGGAGCTCGGCCTTTCTGGAACGGGCTGCATCGCCAGGAAATCAGTCTGAAATCTCTTTGAATAAGAGTTCAAGACTTCCTCTATGCGCTCCGGTTTTGGCGATTTGAGGATGAAACCGGCGTGATGGTATTTTGTGACGCGGTAAACGATCTCTGGATCGGCGTAGGCGGAAGTGTCGGGACGTTCCTGCCGAGCGAGGGACAAAATCACTCCGCCGTAATCGTGGTTGGGTTGCGGCAACTGATACGGCTGCTTCCCTGCTCCCACTTCGAGGCGCGCCCACTCGCGCCATAAATTGATGCCGGTGGCGGCTTCAATCACGTCCGAGATATAGGCACCGCCGACGCGGGCGGCTACTTCAAGAAAATAAATCTTGCCATCCGAGTCTGCTTTCAAGAATTCGGCGTGCGTAACGCCGCGGAGGAAGCCCAACTCTTCGAGAACTTTGCGATTGAGGACGAGAAGTGTTTTCACTTCCGCCGAGTCCCGCGGGAGAGTGCGCGTGCTGAAAACGCCGCCGTGATGCGAGGTATCCAGCGGAGGCGCGCCGTAGGCGTGGGCTTCCGCGAAGACAACTTCGCGCTCAGAGGCCACGCTATCGACATGGTAGACGCTGCCGGGAATGAATTGTTCGAGCAAGTACGTGGATTGTTTGTCGCCGAGCTGATCGAGCCAGGGCCAGAGCTCTGCGGGCTCATGAATCTTTTTCATTCCGATTCCGGAAGCCTGGGAGCGGGGTTTCAGTAACCAGGGCGCGGGGACGCGAGCCATGAATTCGCGCAACGCATCGTAGTTGAGGACAGGCACGAACTCCGGGACCGCGATGCCCGTTTCTTTTGCGCGAGTGCGCATGGCCAGCTTGTCGCGAAAGTAACGAACGGTCGTGAGGCCCATGCCGGGAATGCGCAAGTGTTCGCGCAGAGCCGAGACGTTTTCCATGTCGAACTCGTCCAAGGCAACGATGCGGTCGATGGGCTGCGATCTGGCTGCGAAACTCACGGCGTTGATCAAGTCCTGAACCAGCAGCTCTTCCGGCATGAAAAACATTTCGTCGATGGACTCACGGGGCCAATCCGCGCTGCGCAGCTTCTCCACAGTGAGGAGGAGCACGCGGCAGCCGATCGCTTTGCACGTCCGCAGGAATTCCTGGCCTTTTTCGTAGGAACTGACGCACAGGATGGTGAGAGGATGGCTGTCTTGCATCGAAAGACCCTTGAATGCCGTGCTGCGCGTGCAAAAACACTTGCGAACGGCCGCGCGGTAGGTGCGGATTATACAGTGCTCTACATGGCCGGAAACAAAAATTGCAGAAAAGGACCGACGCGCTGGGCCCAAGCGGCCTCGTTGTGCTCGCCGCCCTCTACGCGCTGGTAATGCAGGTCACGGCCGAGTTGCCAGCCTTTCTGTAAAAGCACATCACGAAATTGTTCGACGTCTTGCACGATGCGCGAGCCTTCCCGGGTGCCTATATCCAGCCAGATGCGCGGCCGCGGATCCACGCGAGCGGCTTGCGCGAAGCGATGCATTACCTGCTGGTTCCACCAAACGGAAGGAGAGAGGGCGGCGAGTTTTCCAAAGACATGCGGAAATTTGAGGCCCAAGTAGAGAGAGACGAGTCCGCCGAGCGAGGAGCCGCCGATGCCGGTATTTTCAGGGCCGGAAAGAGTGCGGTATTCGCGCTCCATGAAAGGCCTTAACTCCTCGATCAGAAACCTTGCGTAACGGTCCGCCCGGCCGCCGCCGAGTTTGGGGACGCGCGTCGGCGTGTACTCGCGAATACGCTGTTTGCCGGTGTTGTAGATGCCGACGATGATGAGCGGCTCAACCACGCCTGCGTTGATGGATTGGTCGGCGGTTTGACCGACGTGCCAATCCATGCCGGGAATGAAAGAAGTCGAACCGTCAAAGAGGTTTTGACCGTCGTGAAGATACAACACTTGGTAGTGGCGCCAGGATTGATCGTCGTAGCCCGGCGGCAGATAGACGACGAGGTCGCGCTCGTTTTTCATAAAGCGCGAGCGGAATCCTTGATGTTTGCGGAGGTTCGGATCGGTCACGGGGCGATGGTCACCAGCAGGTCTTTGGCTTCTACGTGTTGCCCTGGTGTGACCAAAAGCTTCACGACGCGCCCCGCGATGGGGGCATAGATACTCGATTGCATTTTCATCGCTTCCAGCGTCAAGAGTTTAGTTCCGCGTTCCACGGGATGATTCACCTGCACGGCGATTCCGCTGATCACCCCAGCGGTCGGCGCGGCCACCTGTCCCGGATCGGCGGGATCGGCCTTCGGGTGCGCGCGCTCGATGACGCGCAACGCGTGGTCCCGTACGTTTACTTCGCGCGGTTGCCCGTTCAATTCAAAGAATAAGGTGCGCGTTCCGTCCGGATGTGGATCGCTCGCCGTCAGAAATTTGAGGATGAGCGTCTTTCCCGGCTCGATTTCAACGGTGATCTCTTCCCCGGAAGCCAAGCCATAATAAAACGCCGTCGTGGGAAGAACGCTGACATCCGCGTAGGTCTGGCGAAATTTATCGAACTTTACGAAAACATCCGAATAGAGAAGATAGCTCAAAAGGTCGTCTCGCCGCACCTTGTGACTTAATTTCTTCTCCAACGCGGAGGATGCTTCAGCAAGATCCACATCTTTCAAGCTTGCGCCGGGCCGCCCTTTGAGCGGGGCGGCTCCGCGCAAAATAATCTTTTGCAGCTTGCGGGGCCATCCACCGGGCGGGACACCCAGCGCGCCCGAAAACATTTCCACAACGGAGTTTGGCAGGGAAAGATCGTGCTTCTCGTCCAGCTTGAGCAGATCGTCCGGCTGCAGCTCGTTGGCCATCAGAAAGAGCGTCACGTCGCCGACAACCTTGCTGGAAGGTGTCACTTTGACGATGTCGCCAAAGAGTCGGTTCACTTCGGCATACATTTTTTCTACTTCGCGCCAGCGGTGCCCCAACCCCATGGCGGCGGCTTGCTCGCGAAGATTCGTATACTGCCCGCCGGGAATTTCGTGCTGATAAAGGCGCGCGGAGCCGGCTTTGGGGCCCGAATCGAAAGGCAAATAATAGGTCCGCACTGTTTCCCAATAATCGGAGCATTCGTTGAGTGGTTCCACATCGAGATTTGTGTCGCGAGGCGTGTGGCGCAAAGCCTCGACGATGGAATTGAGATTGGGCTGGCTGGTGCCGCCGCTCATGGCGGCGACGGCGGCATCAGCAACGTCGGCCCCTGCGTCCGCGGCCTTCAATACCGAGGCAGAATTGATGCCGCTGGTATCATGCGTGTGAAAGTGCACGGGGATAGCGATCTCTTCGCGGAGAGCCTTCACGAGTTCGTAGGCCGCATATGGCTTGCAGAGGCCGGCCATGTCCTTGATCGCGAGGAAATGCGCGCCGAGTCTTTCGAGCTGTTTGGCCATGGCCACGTAATATTTCAGCGAATACTTCGGCCGGGATTTATCGAAAATGTCTCCCGTGTAACAAATGGCGGGCTCGCAGACGGCGCCGGTTTCGAGCACGGCATCAATCGAGACGCGCATGTTTTCGATGGAGTTGAGCGAATCGAAAATGCGGAAGATGTCGATGCCTTGTGAGTGAGCCTCGCGCACGAACTCCACGATCACGTTGTCTGGATACGAGGTGTAGCCGACCGCGTTCGCGCCGCGGAGGAGCATCTGAAAGCAGATATTAGGAATGCGCTGGCGAAGCTCGCGAAGCCGCTGCCAAGGGTCCTCGTGAAGGAAGCGCATGGCGGTATCAAAAGTCGCTCCTCCCCACATCTCAAGACTGAAGAGATTAGGAAGGCGCTGAGCGATAGCGGCGGCAGTGGAGAGCAAATCGTACGTGCGAACACGCGTTGCCATAAGGGATTGATGCGCATCGCGAAAGGTTGTGTCCGTAATCAGAAGGCGCTTTTCTTTTCTTGCCCATCCCGAAAATTTCCTCGGCCCAAGCTTCTGAAGTAATTGCCGCGTTCCAGGAGGCGGCTCAATGCCGGGAACGGAAGGAAGTGCGGCCTTTTCCGGACTTTTCGGGACTTGTTTGCCAACTATTTCCGGATTGCCGTTCAGAATCACATCGCCAAGGTAGGAGAGGAGCTTGGTGGCGCGGTCGCCGCGGCTTCTCAGGTGAAATAGTTCGGGCGATTCATCGAGGAAAGAGGTAGTCACTTCTCCGGCGCGGAAGCGTGGATGGTTGACGACGTTTTCAAGAAAGGGGATGTTGGTCTTCACGCCGCGGATGCGGAATTCGCGCAGCGCGCGGTCCATGCGCTGGCAAGCTTCGGGAAGTTTTGTTCCCCAAGCCGTCACTTTCACGAGGAGCGAATCGTAGTATGCCGCCAGCACGGCTCCTGCGTACGCCGTACCGCCATCGAGACGAATTCCAAAACCTGCCGGCGATCGGTAAGTCGTAAGCTTTCCGTAATCGGGCGCGAAATTCTTTTCGGGGTCTTCCGTGGTGACACGGCACTGAAGCGCTGAGCCGTAAAGAGGCACGCTTTCTTGTTGAGGCAGGGCCAGCGGTTCTTCGTGCAGCTTGTGGCCTTGGGCCACAAGAATTTGCGAGCGCACCAGATCGACGCCGGTCACCATCTCCGTTACAGTGTGTTCCACCTGAATGCGTGGATTCACCTCGATGAAATACCACTTCTTCGCGTCGACGTCATAGAGGAATTCAACCGTGCCTGCGTTGCGGTATTTGGCCTTGCGTGCCAAACGCACCGCGGCATCGCATAACTCCGTCCGCACATTTGCCGGCAAGTTCGCAGCGGGGGCCATTTCGACGACTTTCTGGTGACGACGTTGAACGGAGCAGTCGCGTTCATACAAGTGCAATAAATTCTCGTGATTGTCCGCGAGAATCTGGACTTCAAGATGGCGAGCCCTGGGCAAATATTTTTCAAGAAAGATGCTGGCGTCGCCGAACGCTGATTTTGCCTCGCCCTGAGCTTCCTCGAGCCGTTGCTCAAGTTCTGCAGCGTCGCGTACCACTCGCATCCCGCGCCCGCCACCGCCCATTGCAGCTTTTACAATGACCGGATAACCGATCGTGGCCGCGACCTTGCTCGCCTCGGCCAGCGAACTGATCGAATCCTCCGTACCGGGAAGCACTGGGACGCCAGCCGAAGCCGCCAATCGTCTTGCGGCCGTCTTGTCGCCCAGCAGTTTCAGCAATTCAGGGGTCGGCCCGATAAAGGTAATTCCGGCTTTTTCGCAAGCGCGCGCAAATGCGGGATTCTCGGACAAGAAGCCATAGCCAGGGTGAATCGCGTCGACGCCCTTTTCCCTCGCCAAGGCGACAATGCCTGCAATATCAAGATAGGCTTCGACCGGGCCCTTTCCGGCGCCGACCTGGTAAGCCTCATCCGCCTTGAAGCGATGCAGAGCCAGCCGGTCTTCCAGCGAGTAGATCCCGACGGTGCGCAGGCCAAGCTCGGTTGCGGCACGGAAAATCCGTATCGCAATCTCGCTGCGGTTTGCAGCCAGCAGTTTTCGAATGGGGCTGTTCTTCTTCATCACAGGGCTGGCAAGAAGCTTACGCGAAACTTTACATTGTTTCATGCGCGGATGGCCCGGCTGGAACACATTCTTCGATTTGCTGGACGCACAATTTAACTAGGCGCGAAAGAATGCACGGGAAAAGGAGGCTTACAGAGTTTACCGGCCGAGGGACTACTCAAATTTCATGGTGCGGCTATTGCACCGGCTGAGGTAACGGAGGGAGCTGCATTTCTCAACTGTTCGAGTTCTGCCTGCACTGTCGCCCAGGCCTTGGAATCGCGCTTTGTGGCATAGGCTGCGTCGGGCTCCGAATAGAAGTGCAGGAGCTCGTCACGAAGCTCCTGCGGCATCCCCACAAACTTTCTTTCCGCCAACTTGTCCAGGAGTTTCGCATGGGCATCGTCATTCATCGCGTACTCGCCGGGGCCGGTGGCTTCGCCCACGTCAAAGTTATCGTTCGGCAAATCGAGCCGCCCGTCTCTCAGTTCGTCGATCCGTCTGCGGTACTGGCTGAGGGTAGCGTTAAAGCTTGCCCGGAACATTAGCTGGGTCTCTGGAGTTGGCGTCTTGAACTGCAGCACTCTGAGCGGCCCGAACTTTGGAATCAGGACGTAAAGGAAAGCGAGGAATCTTTGGGCAAAATTCGGCTTCTGATAATTCTTGCCCCACTCCCGTTCGTAGTTCGACTTGGAAAGATTGTAGCGAAACTTTTTCCTGGTGATCCCCGGCAGGTCCGCTTCGATTTCGTCTTTCTTTAGGCTCCAAGCGACCTTCGTCGCCGTGGGGATGGTCTTGCTGACGGCATGGCGATAAGAGTTGAGCGCTTTGTCTTCGTCCAGAAGAATCTCTTTCAGCTGCATTCCATAGATCTGCGCAAACGCCCGATCAAGAAGTTCCTGCGAGACCTCAAAGCCTATGAAGTCGTGATAGCCGTCAGGTGCGTAACTCTCTCCCGCCACTTCGATAACATCAAAGCCGAACTCAGTTTTGGTGTGAGCCAGCGGATCCTGTTCGTACGAAACGGTGTCGCCGTACTTTTTTCGGAGCCGCGGATAGAGAAGGGGCACGGCGCGGTTCGTAGCCATGCGATGGCCGTCATTGTCGGCCGCATAGTGCGCCAGCGCGCCGATGGCGAAGGCGTATTCGTCCAAGTCCTTTGCATCATGAAGCATGGCTTGAATAAAATCTCCACTCCGCACGTAATGAGTCAAATCGCTAAAAAAATGGCTACCGTAAGGGTAGTAGCCCATGTCTTGGATAATCGAACCGCCGTAGGCGTACGCCTGCGCCTCGCTCAACTGCTCCTCGGTTGACCCAGGGAAACGGTCCAGCAGCAGCGGCTTGATGTGTGTCTCCCATGCCGCATCAATGATGGCCTCGTGCGCGAGTACCGCGTAGGCCATGGACGGGTTTGGGCTGGCAAACGTGCAAACGAGAATGCAGACCAGGCCGGCGCGGCATCCGCGAATCGTCCAGCGTTTCACTCTAGACAGCACGGATACGGGCTCCACTCGCACAACCCCGCGCGGCTTGCGATCGACGTTACGGCTTAAGCAGCGGTTGCGCATAGCGAATGGGCACGCCAAAGTTGGAGCCTCCAAATCCCCTGACCACGGCAAAAGTCACGCCAATCACCTGGCCGTCGCGGTTAATCAGCGGACCACCGGATCCGCCGGAAGTGGTCTGGGCATCGTAGACGATTTTATCGGGTAAGACGTCGCCAATGTGTCCTTGCGTCACCAACGGCCGAATCAACTTGCGCTGCTGGAGCTCATCCACGATTTTTTTCGGATCCCCTCCCGTCGCCCTGACGATGTCCTTCACGGTGTCCTCGCCCGCGCGTGCCAGTATGGCGCTCAATCCTGTTGCATAGCCCAGGGAAATTAAAGACTGGCCGCTTATCGCGGCTTCTTTGCGGCCATCGATTTTTAGAATGGGGCGTTTCATTGCGGATATGTCGCCATGAAGAACAGCGAGATCGGCTTCGTTTGAGATTTGCGAGATGGTCAAGGGAATGCCGACCGATGCCTCGGGGAAATAGGCAGTCATTTCCGCGACACTTGGCTGCAATCCCTGCTGGGTTGCGGCGCTGAGCTCTTCGTTTTTCCACCAAGGCTGGGCGACATGATGGTTCGTAAGGATCTCGTTCTTGCCGACAATGAATCCCGTGCCGAAGTAGTCTTCGCGCACTTCCGGGGCGCGGCCCTCGAGACTGTAGACTATGTTGCCGTCGCTGTCCTTGAGCGGCTGGCCGTCTGGATTGATCGCGCCGTACCGCAAAGGCCGCCGTGAACTCTGGTCCAAAAACGAAACCGAGACATGGAGCAGGCAGACGCTTGGAGCGTCGGCGCGAATGACCCCTTCCGCGGCATCGGATTCCGTTTCCACGCGCTTCAAGCGGCTGGTGGCCTCTTCCAATCTTTTGCGCAGACCGGAGACTTCGCTGTCATCCGCAGCGGAGAGTTTCTGGCGAAGATCGTCGGTCTGTTTCTGGAGCTGTTGCTTCTGCTCGGTGATGTCCGACTGTTGCAACTCTTCGCGTGCTTTGGCGGCTTCCGCGACCAGAGCTTCCTCCGTGCGAACGCCGTGCTCGAGCTGCGCGATCACGGAATAAGCGCGGCGGCTCTCTTTATCCGCGCGGCGCGAAAAGAGCACAAAAATGACGGAGATGAGCAGGGCGATGGCTATCAGCGCGGAAACGCCGATTTTCAAACCTCGGCCGACAGAAAATGCGTCGCGCGTCATTTTTTCCGTCACCGCAATGGCTTGAAATGCGGTATGCGCGATCTCCTGGCCTTCCTCGGCGATTCGGGATTTCAGCTGCAACTCTTCGAGCGCATGCTTGTCGCGCAATTGCACGCGCACCCGGGCAAGCAGTTCGGCGGGCTCCCAGGGGGGGGTGATCACGTCGTCTGCTCCCAGATCCAGAGCGCGCGCGCGCAATGCACCGCCGCCGTGTGCGAACAAAATCACGCGCGTGTTGGCGGTGGATCCAAGGCCTTTAATCTCAGTAAGAGAGCTGCAACAGAGGACATCGGCGAGGTCGGCAGCAAGCAGGAACACATCCACACTGCCACCCTGAACGAGTCGGAACCCATCTTCCTGCGAAGTCGCGGAGGAAACCTCATACCCTGCGGAACGTAGCACGTCCTCGAGTTGTTGCCGCAAAGCCTCGTCAGGCTCCACAATCAGAATGTTTTCACGCTTGGTTGCCAAGTTGGTGGTTCCCTTCGCGGGGGCACTTGCAGCAGGCCCGCCATGTTCCTTTGACGCAGGGCCCTTCCCCTTGGTCGCAAGGAATTCACATAGTAACCGGAATTTCAAATGGCCGCATTACTGTGGGTTGGAGGGAACCAGCCTCGCAAAGCATAAGGAATGATTTCGGTGCAAATTGAGTCGGAATGAGGTCAACCTGCCAGAGAGAGAACGAAATTGCGAGGGAGAGAACCCAGATGCGGCTTTGGACTACTGTTTAGTATTTTCTGAGTACTCCAATCACCCGCCCTTGAATCTTGACATCATTCGCGGCCACCATGATCGGCGCCATTTCCGAATTCGCGGGCTGCAGCCGGATCTTCCCTGCTCCTTCTCGATAGAACCTCTTAAGCGTCGCTTCCTCTCCGCCAATGAGTGCCACCACGATGTCGCCCGCGTTAGCCAGTTGCGTCTGTTCACAAACCACGTAATCGCCGTCCATGATGTGATCATCAATCATGGAGCTGCCCTTCACTTGAAGTACAAACGAATTACCACCGCGGGCAAAGTCTCCCAGTGATATCGTCTCGCGTTCTTCCACGGCTTCCAACGGCCGCCCTGCGGCGATTCGCCCCACTAGCGGCAGCTCTTGAATCTTCCGGTCGCTAATCTGTTCTTTCACTGGCTTGGGCAGTTGCAGAATCTCGATCGACCGGCTCTGGTTGTAACCGCGGCGAATGAAGCCCTTTTTCTCCAGCGTAGTGATGTGCTTGTGGACGGTGGCCAATGAGGTCAGCTTCAGGCCTTTGCCGATCTCTTCAAAGCTGGGGGCGTACCCATGTTTATTGTCAAAAGAAACCAGGTAATCCAGGACTTCTTTTTGCCGTTTTGTTAGGGCCATGGCTCGCCTCCAAACGCACTGGTGAAGCACCCTTACTTTAGGCGAAAAGAAAGCGAACGTCAAGCAACAAGTTGTCTTCGCATTAGATTCGCTTCTATATGACAACACTTCTGGAAATGATATACACACGAACTATGGACAGGTTTTCGCGCCGCTTGCGATGATTGTCTGCACATGAACAGCTCGTCCAAAAGAGAGTCCCTTCCAGCGGTAACCGGTGCAGGAATTGTCGCGATCATCTTCGGCGTGTTCGGCGTGCTGGGTAGTTTACTGGGCGGCCTTTCCCTGCTGCTCATGCCACAGATTCAGACGACGCAACGTACGCCGCCGATGCCGGAAGGCCTCCGCGCCATGTCGGCGGCCATGATGTTCTTCATGCTGGCGCTCGCCGTGTTTGGAATTTTCGTCGGAGCCGGAGTCATTCGCCGCAGAAATTGGGCCCGCATAACAATCCTGGTTTGGGCCGGATTCATGACTCTCGTTTCTGTCGGCGCGATTGCGTTTAGTCTTTTAATCTTCAGCGCAGTTCAAACGCAATTGCCGAACGTAAACCCAGCCGACGCCGACAAGGTCATGCAGTTCACGAGGATATTTCTGGTTATTTTCTACGGCATACCTGCTGGCGTCGGGATCTGGTGGATCGTCCTCTTTACGCGCAAGCGGGTTGCTGCAGCATTCACAAGTCCCGCCACAAGTCTCGCGGAGTACGCGCCGGCTATGGACCCCTCTGGGTTTCCGCAGTTCGAATCGGCAATCGAACCGCAGCGAAAACTAAGACCCACTTGCCCGCTTCCGCTCGCGATATTCTCTGTTTTTCTTATTTTTTCTTCTGTCTGCATGCTGCTATTCCTGCTGTTTCCTATGCCAGCTTCCTTCCCCTTGTTCTTCTTTGGGCATGTTTTTGGTGGTGCCGCTCCCAAAATATTCCTGGCGTTTATCGGCTCTGCCTCGGGAGTTGCGGGCTTTGGGATTCTCAAGCTCAAGCCCTGGGCTCTCTACACCGAGCTTGTGATTCAATTCGTATTCTTAGTCAACGCGGTGGTGACCTTTTTCAGTCCGAGTTATGGACCGATCATGCGCGCGGCGATGCAGGAGTTTATGAAGCAGTATCCCGCTTCCCCCGTTGGAAATTCCTTGCTCACGGACAACTACTTCCGCGGCAGCATGATCTTCGGTGTGGTCCTGTGTGCCGCGTTCGCCACCCTTCTGCTGTCCCAGCGCCCTCGCTTCCTTGAGGCCGCTGCTGAAGCCGCTAAGGCTTAAGCCGCTGTGCACCGCAGCGCGATAGCAATTCGTTGCGTCGTTTCCGTAACGACACATTTGTGCGCGGCAGCCTCTCTCAGCGCCGGGCGCGGGCCGGTATGGTATCCTCTTTCTGTCGGCTCCGGGCAGACGGATGAACGATCCAACCTGCTTTGCGCGCCGCCCATCTAACAAATTGAGCCACACTCCCTCAGGGAATTCGTCTGGGAGTTCAGTTACAGCGGAGCCTTGGTCACTATGTCAACTTTGATTGAAACGCCGCCGGTTAAACACAAGCGCGAAGTGATTGATCGGGCGGTCATCCGCTTCGCCGGCGACTCCGGCGACGGCATGCAGATTACCGGAAGCCAGTTTACCAATACCGTCGCGCTCTACGGCAACGATATCGCCACGTTCCCGGACTTTCCGGCGGAAATCCGCGCTCCCGCAGGCACGCTCCCTGGTGTCAGCGGCTACCAGCTCCATTTTTCTTCGAGCGATGTGTACACACCCGGCGACGCCGTCGATGTGCTGATCGCAATGAATCCCGCGGCGCTAAAGATGAATGTCGCGGACCTGAAGGCCAACGGGATCCTCATAGTAAATTCCGACGCTTTCACGGAAAACGACCTGCGCAAAGCGCAATCGAAAACGAACCCTCTCGAGGATCATTCGCTCGATAAATACCGCCTCTTCTCCGTCGAGCTCGAGCGGCTGACAAAAACCGCCCTCGAACATCTCGGCCTCGACGCAAAATCCATCAGCCGGTGTAAAAACTTTTTTGCTCTGGGGATGTGCTACTGGCTCTACAACCGTTCGATGGAGCCGACCGTCCGGTGGATTGACGCCAAATTTAAGAATAAGCCGCTCCTCGTTGAAGCCAACAAGCTCGCAATGAAAGCCGGCTACTCGTACTGCGAAGCCACGGAAGCCTTCCAGATCAGTTACGAGATTCCACCCGCGCAACTCGCGCCCGGCTTTTACCGCAACCTCAGTGGAAACCAGGCGCTCGCGCTAGGATTCGTCACCGCCTCGCAAAAATCGGGCCTGCGGCTTTTTCAGGGGAGTTATCCGATTACGCCCGCGTCAGACATCCTTCACGAACTCGCCCAGTACAAAGACTTCGGTGTAATGACATTTCAGGCCGAAGACGAAATCGCCGCCATCACCAGCGCGATCGGCGCGGCATACGCGGGCGCGCTCGCGATCACTACGACGTCCGGACCCGGCATGGCGCTGAAGACGGAAGCGCTGGGTCTCGCGGTCGCCGTGGAAATCCCGCTGGTTATTTGCGACATTCAGCGCGGAGGACCGTCCACCGGCCTGCCGACGAAGACCGAGCAAGCAGATCTACTGCAAGCGCTATTCGGGCGTAACTCGGAAGCGCCAATCCCCATTATCGCCGCTGCGACGCCGAGCGATTGTTTTTGGGCTGCGCTGGAAGCTAGCCGCATCGCTATCAAGTACATGGTTCCCGTGATTGTTCTTTCCGACGGTTACCTTGCGAACGGCGCCGAGCCGTGGAAGATTCCGAACGTCGACGAAATTCCGGCATTCCCCGTAAAATTTGCCACCGAAGCAAATTCTCCAAACGGTTATTTGCCTTACAAGCGCGATCCGCAAACGCTTGCGCGGCCCTGGGCAGTCCCGGGCACACCGGGCCTCGAGCACCGCGTCGGCGGTCTCGAAAAGCAAGACGTTACTGGCAATATCAATTACGAGCCGCTCAACCACGAAAATATGGTGCGCATTCGCGCGGCAAAGGTTGCGTCCATCGTGCAGGACATCCCGGATGTGGTTCCCGCCGGCGACGCTGAAGGCGATCTCTTGATTGTCGCCTGGGGTTCGACGCACGGCGCCATTACGGCTGCGTTGAAAGCGCAACGAGAGCAGGGCCGTAAGATCGGACACGTTCATTTGCGCTATCTCAATCCGTTGCCTGCGAATCTTGGCGAAGTGATGCAGCGCTACAAGACGGTTCTTGTGCCCGAACTCAACATGGGCCAGCTTCTTTGGGTGCTGCGCGCCAAGTATCTTGTGGACGCCATCGGCCTCAACAAAATCCAGGGCCGGCCATTCAAGCAGGCCGAAGTCGAGCAAAAAATTGAAGAGATTCTTGGGGAGAATTCCTGATGAGCACCGCTACTCTGCCTCCTATCACGCCTCTCACCAAGAAGGACTTCCAGACAGACCAGGAAGTTCGCTGGTGCCCTGGTTGCGGCGACTATGCGATTCTTTCCGCCGTTCAGTCCGTTTTCCCAGAGCTGGGGATCAAGCGAGAAAATTTCGTCGTGGTCTCCGGCATTGGCTGCTCGAGCCGCTTCCCCTATTACATGAACACATTCGGCTTTCACACGATTCACGGCCGCGCGCCCGCCGTCGCCACCGGTATCAAGGCGATTCGTCCTGATCTCGAAGTCTGGGTCGCAACCGGGGATGGCGATGCGCTCTCCATCGGCGGCAATCACACGATTCACATGCTCCGGCGAAACGTCGGCCTGAAAGTTTTGCTCTTCAACAACCGCATCTATGGCTTGACGAAAGGCCAGTATTCGCCAACATCCGAATTCAACAAGAAAACCAAGTCTACGCCATTTGGTTCGCTCGACCGCCCATTCAATCCAATTTCGCTTGCCATCGGCGCGGAGGCCACGTTCGTTGCGCGCTCCGTCGATGTGTTCCAACAGCATCTCAAGGACACGCTGAGGCATGCCGCCGCGCATAAAGGCTCCGCGTTTGTCGAGATTCTGCAGAACTGCAACATCTTCAATGATGGCGCGTGGTTCAATCTCACTGAGCGCGACGCGCGCAGCGAACACATCCTCCAGTTGGAGCACGGCAAGCCCCTTGTTTTCGGCAAGAATCACGACAAGGGCATTCGGCGCAAGAGTGACGGGGACATTGAAGTGGTTGAACTCGGCAACGGCATTACAGAATCAGACCTGATCGTCCACGACGCGCATCATCCACGCGCTTCCTACGCTTTCCTGCTTTCGCACATGGAGCATCGTCCAGGCTTCCCCACGCCAATCGGCGTGCTGCGCGCCTGGGACGATCTTCCGCGCTACGAAGACATCTTGAACCAGCAAATCAAGGATGTTATCGCCAAGCGCGGACCGGGCGATCTCGCAAAACTTCTCCGTGCAGGCGACACCTGGGAAGTTAAGTAGCCCAGCGCAATAAAAGGCGAACTCCGTTAAACTCGGATAGACAAATCCCGCAGTTCTATTTTTTTGTCCGATTTTCCCGAAAGTAAACGCAGATCCTGCTGATCGGGCAAATCTCGCACTTGGGGTTCGTCCGTTTGCAAATCTCCTGTCCGTGCTTTTTCAAAAGCAGGTAAGCTCTCTGCCGCGCCTCAAATTTCTCTGGAACCTCCTCCGCGAGCGCCTCCTTGGCGGCCCGGTAGCCCCTTCCATAATTCTTGTCTTCCTCGCCAAACAGAATCCTTTGTGGTACGCCGGTGCACGCCGAAGGCACCGCTGCGATGGGCATCATCCCGCTGAACAGCAAGATCTTGTCCGCTCCAGGCTCTCCAATCACCGGGAACTCCTTCAACGCACCCTTTACTCGTCGAAGTCTTTTCTCCGCCGGTATCTTCTCGTCCTTCATCAGCTTCTCGAGCGCCCATTTCAAATCCCCGCCGAAATTCTCGGTTGCGATTCGCGCTATCAGCTTCAGCCGTTCCGCGCGTAACTCCGGAAACATTCCTCCAGGTTGTGTCAGTTTTGCCAGTTTCGCGCTTGGCGCTTTAAGAATCTGCTCCGGCTTTGTGCCCACCTCAGCCTTCAACGGGTCGTATCCTTTCGTGCAAGACGCATCCGTCGCCGGATACCCGCAGTTTATAAACAGGATCATCTCGTACGGATCGCTCGGCCCGAGCGGCCTTTGTGTGCCGTAGTGTTCTTCGAGGGTGTCCAGGATATCGGCGAGTCTTGACCGGAGCTTCTTCATCTCTTCCTCCGCCTTGCTAATTATCCTCAGTCAGTAAAAAGAGTATGATTGCGTCTTGGGATTCCGGCAAATTCCTACCTAGGAGAAATATTCATGAGCCCCAGAAACAACAAGCGCGATGCCTCCTACAATCAACTCGAAGCAGGCACGAAACAAGCTCGACCGATTCAACACCAGCATGCCCCCGAAATCCAGCCGTACGGCAAGATCGCCAAGCTGCCCATCGCTCTCGACGAGCGAGTCTGCGCAGCAAGCACCGAAAACCTCAACCAGCTTCTCGCCGACACCATGACTCTTCGCGATATGTACAAAAAACACCACTGGCAGGTTGCTGGTCATACCTTCTACCAGCTGCATCTTCTGTTCGACAAGCATCATGGCGAACAAGACGAGCTTGTGGATGAGATCGCCGAGCGTATCCAGCTTTTGGGCGGAATAAGCCTGGCGATGGCGGCGGATGTTGCCGAGACAACTCTGATCCCGCGGCCGCCCCGTGGCCGAGAGGAAGCTCCGGTGCAAATCTCCCGTCTTCTAGAGGCTCACGAAATCGTCCTAAAGGAAGCGCGCACGATGGCCAAACAAGCCAGCGAGGCGGGAGACGACGGAACGAACGATTTGATTGTCTCCGACGTGATCCGGACAAACGAACTGCAAGTGTGGTTCCTGGCTGAACACCTGGTGGATGTGCCCCTGGTTCGCGCCGATAAGGCGAAGTCCGCCACAAGCGGAAGCTGACCTTTTCTGGACGCATGCGCTGGTAAAACGAAAAGGGCAGGCGCCGTGACTTCCGGCTAACCCACCCTTCACATTCGTGCGACCTAACTTGAAATTCGCAGTCTTTTTCTTAAGCTGCTGAATTACGCTCCCGAGGCTTTCAAATCGTCCTTGGCTTGCTTCTCTGCGTTCTTGGTCTCTGCTTTCGCATCGGCATCCGGCTTCATGGCACGGATCGCTTTGCTCAAACTCATAGCCTTATCACCGGCCGACCCCTTGCAAGAGGACATATCAGCACTCGTTTGCACGCCCGTCAGGTTGGATTTCATGCAGCTGAAGTCCAGTCCAAGATTCTTGCTGGCGTGCAGCGCGGCCACGCACTCATCCAGCGCCTTGAAGGTTTCGCATGCGCTCTTGGCGTCTGTATTTGCTGCGAGCACACCTTGGGCTTGCAGGCTGGCTGTTAATTTCTTGTCTTGTTCGTCCTTCGCATCGAGCCGATCGCTGGCTGACTTGGGATCTTTCTTCACCCACTTGATGGGATTCAGGGAATGCGAACCGCCTGAGCTACCGGATGACGCTGATGCCGCTCCCGCACCTTGCGGCCCTTGCGCGGCCGCTTTCCCCGCATAAAACGAGACGCTCAACATCGCCACTGCCACAACTAGGACTAGCTTTTTCATTTGACCCTCCGATCGCTGTCTTAGGTCTAACTGGCGAGACCCTGGATGGGTCCCATTCACCAGTAGGCCACGCAGTTCTGCCAGTTGCGAGAGAGTGGATGCCCGTACTCCCCCAATCCGTAACGCTGTCCGTTCGGACAGGGGCTCCAAGAACGGCCGGGTTCCGTCCCTTCTCGCTCCGTGGAAGGCTTTTCGCTCTGGATAAGATATTGTGATGGCTCCATGGAAGTTCGCAGCCGGCCTCGGTGGTTCTTGCATCGCCTGCACACCTGGCTCTCGCCAGCAGATGCACCACGCAGCGCCGACCTTATTTTCGTCCTGGCGGGGAGGGTGCATCGCAAGGAATACGCCCTGAAACTCTTTCTTCAAGGATGCGCACCACGAATCATGTTCAGCGTAGGGCGCTTCGAAATCCGCCGTTTCTCGAACATGCCTTTGCCGGTTCCGCTGGATCTCTTGAAGCTGGCGCAAGGTGTGCCTCCTCCCCAGCGCCACTATTTTGCGTTCTTTCAGGGCCAGGAAGTGCGAGTGGAACATGTGCCCCCCCGACGATTCGGCACTCTCACGGAGATTGATTCGCTTGGCAGATGGCTCGTCATGAATCCGGATATCCGCTCGGTACTTGTCGTCAGCAGCGATGCACACCTTCGCCGCATTCGAATGTGCTGCCGCTACTTGCCAAACGCCAACCTGCAAATTGCATTCCTCGCTGCTCCTTTCTCGGCCCGCGAGACAGAACAGGAGTCTGCCCGCAGATCCGCAGTGGATGATCTGTTGGAACTGTTTAAACTTTCGATTTATTGGGTTTTGCTGAAAACTCGTTAGAGATGCGGATTCCTATGGAAGGGCGATAAGAACGAGAGGCTTGGTTGCCTCTCGAAGAACTGCTGCTCTCAAGATCGGATTCGTAGAAAAACCCCATAAAGGCTCATTCCCAGCCCCCCGAGAAACACGACGGGAGCCAAATAAGCAGTTATCCAGGGATTGAGCTGGAAAGGAAGCGTAAAAGGGCTGTGGCCGCCGACAAAATAATAAATCACTGCGCCCAGAAGCATGTACATCAAGCCGCGCTGCACTTCCTTGCGGCCTTCCCTGTTGACTCGGGAGGACAATCGAACCTCGGGAACCTCTTCGCGGCAAAAAGGGCAGCGATTCAGCCGTGGGGGCACCGGTTTTCCGCAATAGGCGCACGGACGCGAACCCATTGCCTGCCCTAGCGGAGCAGTACTCATACACTCTCCCGTCCTCCGTCACCACTAGACTAAGTTTGCGCTCCGCCTCCGTCAAGCGTATCCGCGACAGAGAGTTAACATGGAGCATTACCCAATGCCCTAAGGCCGCGAGGGCTTCTGAAACTAATTCGATTGTGCTACATCTAATGGAGCAGTTTGTGGTGTTCGCTCAGAAATGGAAGACCTGTCCAAACTCGCCTCTTATGCCATTCTCGGCGACGCCGACCCCGTCCCGCAGAGCCTTCTGACCGCTTTCCCCGAGCAGGCCAAGACGCTCACTTTGCTCTACGACGTGAGCCGCGAGCTGACCTCCATCCTGGACCGCGAAGAATTGCTTCGCCGGATCGCACAACGCGTCAAGCGAATCGTGGACTACGATGTGTTTAGCGTGATGCTCTGGAACGAATCGACGCAGCTTCTCGAAAGCGTTTTCGGCATGCGCTACGAGGATTCCATCCCGACGTTTATGCGTTTGCCCCTTCGCCAGGGCATCACAGGAACTGCGGCTGCTGAGCGCCGCTCCGTTCGTGTCGACGACGTGCTCAACGATGTACGCTATATCCGCTGTGAGACCGGGCTTGATACCCGCTCCGAACTGGTTGTGCCCCTCCTCTTGCAGGACCGTCTCATCGGCGTCATCGACCTGGAAAGTACAGAGCCGCACTCCTTCACGGCGGAAAATGAGCGCATGCTTGCGACACTTGGCTCCTTCATCGCGGTGGCTCTCGAAAACGCGCGGCTTTACGAAGAGGCCCGGGAGAATCAGCTTCGCCTCCAGGATGACCTCAACACAGCCCGCGAAATCCAGCGCCAACTCCTGCCGCATGGGGCACGCGGAATCCCAGGTCTGGATCTGGCCGCCGCCTATGTTCCCGCACGGGAGCTGGGCGGCGACTTCTACGATTTTCTTCCCTACGGCAAGGGCAAGCTGGCTGTGGCTCTGGGTGATGTATCCGGCAAAGGAACAGCGGCCGCGCTCTATGGGTCGCTGGCCATCGGGACATTACGCGAGCTTGTGGTGAGCAGCACCTGCAATCCTGCGTCCATGCTGCAAATGCTCAATCACCGGATGCATGGCGCGCGCCTCGACGCGCGATTTATCGCTATGCTCTTTGCCGTATACGATGCGGCGGCGCGCCGTCTAACCCTCGCTAATGCCGGCGGGCCCTATCCTTTGCTCGTTCGAGGAGGGACCGCGCAGGAAATTCGCGTCGAGGGCGTTCCGCTGGGCCTCTTCCCGGACAGTGAATACGAAGAGTCGACAATCGATCTTCAGCCCGGCGATGTCGTTCTATTTGCCTCTGATGGTATTTTGGAATCGGAGAATGCCAGCCAGGAAGAATTCGGCTCTGCGCGCTTGCACGCGCTGCTGGCGGAAGCCGCGCCTGAGATTTCAGCGTACGAACTTTCGGACAGAATAATCGCCGCAACGGATGACCACAGCGGGCCTGGCACGAACCCGCACGATGACCGCACTCTCCTCGTTCTCCGTGTTACCGGTGAAGGGACTGCCGACTACTCCAAGCTTCCGGTCATTTATTGAGTATAAGCGGAGAGGGCGCGGACCGGGAGTGATTCACTGTCCGGTGACGGCGGGTGTCGCTGCCTGCAATAGCTCCGGGTTCTTCAGCAGCGGTAGCCACCTCTCCCGAACCGCCGCAAATTCCGGCAGACGCTTCTTCGAGACCGGATCGGAAGGCGGCAAACCGAGCTTCTCAAAGTTCTTGTATTGGCCTCGTTGCAGAATTCGAAAATCAAGATGCGGCCCTGTGGAGAGGCCGGTGCTTCCGACAAGACCGATCGTTTTGCCGATTTCAACGCGTTCGCCCGCCCGCACATACATCCGCGACAGATGCAGATACATTGTTTCGTAGCCGTTGGAATGGGCGATATGCACCATGTTCCCTTCGCCGCCCTTAAGGCCCGCGAACAGAACTCGGCCGCTTCCGATTGACTGCACCGGCGTTCCGACTGGCGCGCCGTAATCCGTCCCCATGTGCGGCCGAACGGTTTTCAGAATCGGGTGGAACCGCGCCTTGCTGAAATGAGACGTAACCGGTGCGCCAAATTTGAGCGGCGAGCGCAGAAATGCCTTTTGCAGTGATTTGCCGTCGGCCGTGTAGTAGCCGGCACGGCCGAATTCGTCGTGGAAAAGCAGTGCTTCGTATTTCTTGCCGCCATTGTCGTACTCGGCAGCGAAAATCCTTCCGTAGCCCGCCGTCTGGCCGTTTGTGTACTTCTTTTTTTCCAGCAGGACATGAAAGGTGTCACCCTTGCGCGGATCGGTGTAGAAATCCAGGTCGTAACCGAAGATTTGCGCGAGGCGCATCGCAATTTCCGGGGATTCACCCGCGCGCTCCACGGCATTGAAGAGCGAATCGTCGAGCACTCCGGAAACCGCTGTGACTTCTAGCTTGGAAGGAATCTCTTTGACCTCGGCCGTGAAGCCGCTCTCGCCCGGCAAAATCTTCAACATGCGGTCCGGATCGATCTTGTAATCGATCTCGCGCAGGACGCCCTCAACGGACCGGCCCACGGTGATCGTATTCCCCGCGCGGACTTGCCGGAGGTTAAATGCGTGCTGTGCCGCCGAGGACGCATTGGCGGCATCCTGGTGGCTCAACCCAAATTTTTCGAGGATGGAGGTGAAATTGTCGCGCGCTAGAACACGTTTTTCAGTGGGCACGATAACTTGCTCGCGTATCCGCGCCGCTTCTTCTTTGCTGAGCTTGATTTGCTGCTCAAATGCAGCGGAGGCAGCCAGGCGCATGCTAAAAACATGCGCGAGCACGCCGGCGCCAAAACACAACACGATAACCAGCACAATCGCAAAACGACGATTCACTCTTCCCCCTGCTGCTCGCTGAACTTGTCAGATCGCCATGCCTCGCAGTGCAGTGGACAAAAGTTCTTTCGCCTGCAACGCATGGCAGATTACCACCAACACTTTTGTATAAACCACGATTGCAGTCAAACGTGAATCTAATCCCATGCTTCCAATCGCCCAACCTCTTGGTGAATCTCGCTGTATTTTCAAGTAGGATGCAACAATGACTCACAACGTCTTATCGCGACGCTCTTTTCTGGCCATGTCGGCGATGCTGCCGTGGGCTTTTCGCCCTGCCGGGGCGGCTCAGATTCCCGTCGGACTCGAACTGTACTCGGTGCGCAACGCCCTGAAACAGGACCTCAATGGCACAGTGCGCGCCGTCGCCGGAATGGGCTATCAATGCGTCGAATTTTACGCCCCTTATTTCGAGTGGACCGAGAGCCAGGCCAAGGAAATGAGAAAGCTCCTCGATGACCTCGGCGTCCGCTGCTTTTCCACCCACAATGATAGTTCGTATCTCGGCCCCGAAAAGATTTCTCGGGCCCGCGACCTGAACCTGATATTGGGCTGCAAGTATGCAGTGATGGCCAGTTCGCAATCTAAGCCCGGACTCGACGGCTGGAAAGCTGTAGCCGATTCCCTGAACTTCGCTGCTGAGCGGTTGGAACCGTCGGGTTTAAAGGCCGGCTATCACAACCATCAAGCCGAGTTCACTGCCGAAGGCGGTGTCCGCCCCATCGAAATACTCGCGAAGAATACGAAATCGTCCGTGATGTTACAGCTTGATGTGGGCACATGTATCGAAGCCGGATCCGATCCCGTGGCGTGGATTCGCGCGAATCCCGGGCGCATTCGCTCCCTTCATCTCAAGGACTGGTCGCCCGAAGCAGGGAAAGGTTATACGGTTCTGTTCGGTGAGGGTGTTTCGGATTGGAAACACATCTTCGAGGCGGCGGAAAACTTTGGCGGAGTGGAATATTACCTTATCGAGCAGGAAGGCAGCAGGTTCTCGGAGCTCGACACTGCTCGGAAGTGCCTCGACGCATTCCGGACCACTCACCCCGCCTAATCTGCCGCTCGAGATACCGGCTTACTTGCCGGAGACGAGCGATTTCATCGGAGTGCTTCCGGCGTTGGCGTCGGCGAAATAATTCTGTTCGCGGAGCTTCCGGTAGATGCGCCCGGCGACTACGGCCGCCATTGGACCCTTAACGCTGCGCGTGTTTCCGCGGAGGAGCACAGCTAACGCGATTTTTGGATGGGCTTCGTCCGCGTACGTCACAAACCATCCGATGTGCGACGGCGTTGCGTGATCGTCGCATGTGCCCGTCTTGCCGAGCGGAGTCTCATCCCCATCGCGGTCGAAGCTGGACTTGCCCGTGCCATAAAGAACGGCGGCAAGCATGCCCTCGCGAAGTTCCGGAAGAATGGAAGCGATGTTCAAATCTCGTTTCACACGTGGCGTAAAATCTCTTACGTCTTCTTGTGTGCGCGGATATTGCAGATAGTAGAGCGTGCCGCCGTTCGCAAAGGCCGCCGCGAGCGCGGCAAGCTGCAAAGGAGTGATCTGAATTCCCTCACCGAAACTGGACATCCGCGCAACGCCACCTAGCGCCGGAGGCGCGCTCGGGAAAGCACCAGGATGCTCTTCCGGCAAGTTGTAGCCGGCGAGTTCGCCGAGACCTAGCAGGCGCGCATATTTCGAAACCGTGTCAAATCCCATGCGGCGTCCCAGCTCTTCAAAAAACACGTTGTTTGAGTGCGCCATCGCATCGGTCAAATTCATGTATTTCCGATAGCTCACCTTGAGCATCGTATCGCGCGTAATGACATTTTCTTCGAGAGCAGCCAGAGCAATGGTCGGCTTGATCGTCGAGCACGGGATGTACCCGTCACCAAAAGCGATTTTTTGGTTTACAACCGTCAGGATGCGCCCCGTGTTGGGATCAACGGCGACCACAGAACCGTTGTAGCGCCCCAAAGCTTCGACTGCTGCTGCGCGAACGACCGGGTCATCGTATGTCGAGCTGTCCGCACTGCTGGAATCGGCAAAGGTCGGGACGCCTCGGTAACGCGAGGCATATCTGCGGGAGCGCGCCGAAACTTTCCCTCCGCTTGGCGCAGCGGGAACTGGCAGGGCAAAGAGCGCCGTCATTAGAATTGCGAAAACCGATTTTGCTGCTTTCTTCACCAAACCGCCTTTAGTCCTCGACGTACCCCCGATAACACCTGGGGGCGAATACTTACCTTATACTGTCCCTGCGGTCAACCAACATTCGCAAACCGCTTTCCATCTCTTGAATCAGAAGTGCATTCGATCGAACGAGCACCCATCCTTACAGCATCCAAATCGCCATTTCAGGGGCGCACTGATTTGATGCCACTTAGGAGCTTGGCGCGATGCCCAGCTTGTTCCTAAGAGAAACTGCATCTCTCAGTATGAGACACATTTTAGGCATTCGGCGTGGTAGTACGCAATAGCCGAACCGCACCAGTACGCCGCTATGTGCTTTGTTATGAATGACTGACCGTGGGGACAGGCGGCTGGGTTTAGCTGACCTTGCGCCCGGCTAGGATCGCCGTTCGGGCATGGAAGCATAGGCGCCCAGTCGCATCTTGAAACGGGCGCGTACCGCTTAGGTCCTGCAGGCCGTCCTCTTCCAGGAGCCGCCTGATCTCAGTCGCTCGCTCCGCGGACACTCTTGTTGTCGCCAGCCAGCGCTCGACTTCCGGAGTAAGATCGTCTGCCGTTGAGACGGCGTCCGTCTCCAGCCCCGCGTCGCGAAAAAGCTGGAGCAGTTCGCTCAGCGGCAGCGTGCGGATGTGCGAAGGATCACGCAGTATTTCCCAACGGTCTTGATACGCCGCGCGCTCGGGATGTTCGCTCGCGTAAATGTCCTCCACCAAGACCGTGCCACCTGCGCGGCAAACACGCGCCATCTCTCGCAAGACCAGCAGAGGCTTCTGGAGATGATGCAGAGCCAGCCGGCACACGACCACGTCGAACGACCCATTTTCGAAAGGAAGGTTTTGCGCATCGGCGGCGCGGAAAGCGACGTTGGAAATGCCGCGCTCTTTCGTGCGCTGCTTGGCGATCGCCAGCATGGCGTCCGTAAGGTCGACGCCGACCACTTCTCTCGCATCGCGGGCGAAGGCTTCCGCTATATATCCGGGACCCGTCGCGATATCAAGCACACGCTCATTTCCCTTCAAGTGTGCCGCGGCGACTAACCGCCGAATTCGCTCTTCGTCGGTCACCCAGGGATTGGCCGCAAAAGCCTGCGCCTGCGTCGTGAACGATTCACGAATGACGTCGTTATGTTGCGTCACCAGAAAAGCTTAGCACAGACTCTCACATCAGCCGACGCTGCTGGACCGCTAGCGCGCCGGACGGCCTTTGCTGGCGTCAGCTGCGCTTGCTGTGGCCGCTGCAGCCTTGATGGGCGACTTGTCGCCATGCGCACCCGCTGCTGCGTGGCCGTTAGGACCCGGCGCCGCGGTATTCGAACCGCCGGGAATCGCGATCTCGAGCTTTTTGCGCAGCGCGTTTTCTAACTTGTCGCGGATGTCCCTATTTTCTTTCAGGAAGGTACGCGCGTTTTCTCGGCCTTGGCCCATGCGCTCCCCGCCAAAGCTGAGCCACGTGCCGCTCTTTTCAACCAAGCCCTTGTCGACGCCGAGATCGATCAAGTCGCCTTCGCGCGAAATGCCTTCGCCATAGACAATGTCGAACTCTGCCTCGCGGAAAGGCGCCGCTACCTTGTTTTTCACAACTTTGGCGCGAGTGCGCGATCCCACAACAACGTCGCCTTCCTTGATCGCCTGGATGCGCCGGATATCAATGCGCATCGACGCGTAGAACTTCAGCGCCCTGCCACCCGTGGTCGTTTCCGGGTTGCCAAACATCACGCCAATCTTTTCGCGAATCTGGTTGATGAAAATCAGGCAAGTCCGCGATTTCGACACAATCGCCGTCAGCTTCCGCAGCGCTTGCGACATCAACCGTGCCTGCAAACCCATCTGCGGGTCACCCATATCGCCTTCAAGCTCGGCCTTGGGAACGAGCGCGGCAACCGAGTCCACCACCACGATGTCCACGCCGCCTGAACGAATCAGCGTTTCCGCAATCTCCAAAGCCTGCTCGCCGTTATCCGGCTGCGAAACCAGCAAATTGTCCACGTCCACGCCCAATTTGCGCGCGTACACCGGATCGAGCGCATGCTCCGCGTCAATGAACGCCGCCTGACCACCCAGCTTCTGCGCCTCGGCGATCACGTGCAACGTCATGGTCGTCTTACCGCCCGACTCCGGCCCGTAAATCTCAATCACGCGCCCTCGCGGAAACCCGCCAACGCCCAGCGCCGCATCAATCGATAAGCACCCGCTGGGAATCACACTGACAGGCACCAGAACATCCCGGCTGCCCAAACGCATAATCGCGCCCTTACCGTGGTCCTTCTCAATCTGCGATATCGCCGCTGCCAGCAACTTCTCTTTCTCTTCTGTCATTTCACACCTCGGTGGAGAAAATTAGGGAATTTCATTCGTACGGGCACGGCATGCCGTGCCCGTCCTACTAAAAATCAAACCGTGGCCCAAACCAAAAACATAGCGGAAGCCTAATAGTAACACTCTAATTATCTTTCCGCCATGCCGTTCTTCAAACCAAATCAGAGCCATCCGCCAACCAACCACATCATCCCCGGCGTTCGCAACCGTGCTCGGCGACATGCTCCTTCAGTCGGGCGATGGCCATAGCCACACGCACCGCCAGTTGCCGCTCTTCGGCGGGCTCCAGCTTGCGGAGCCGTACCAGCCCCCGCATCCGATCGCGCGCCTCGATGAACTCGCTTTCGAGCCTAGCATGTTCCGGACAACTTATCGCCAGGGTCGAAGCCGAATACATCGTGCACCTGTTGAAAATCGCGAAAGGCAAATTACCATCAAGGCGAACAAAAAGCAAACACTATTTTTCGCCTTATCTTCGCCTTCGGACTGTAGCTCTGCTGCCGCCCTTTACGCTACCCCTCATTCACAACCAATTCTGACGACTTCCCCGGACCGGATCGCTTCAAGGTGAGCAAGACAATCGGGCACGAGAGGCAGGAGGTCTTCCAGCAGAACCGACCTCCCACAAAAAATGATCACTGCGATTTTGCGTTGCTCCAGATTCTGTTGATATTCAAATCCGCGATCGACGGTCAGAACAACGTCGAATTTCGCAGTCTCCGCAGCGGTCAAAAGCTGGCCGTTCTCAAGTCCGGCAAAACCGGCATATCGGGCTGTTTGGCAATCGTGGCCGGGAAAGTACTTGCGCAGTCCTTCGTTCACGCACTCGTCGAGAAGAACCCGCATTCACGCCTTGGCGGACAGAAGCTGTTGCGCCTCTTGGAGCGCGGCGACGGCCATCTCGCGCGAAACGGTAGGATAACCCTCAAGGAATTGTTCGAGGGTATGCCCTCGTTCTAGGGAGTCAAAGAGGAGTTGAAGGGGCACTCGCGTCCCGCGAAACACCGGCGTACCACTCAGAATATTGGGATTTTTGACGACGACACTATCCGTGGAACTCATGGCCGTCTCCAGTCGGGACAGTATATCACTGCAGGAGGATCCGTCTCGCTTCAGGAAGCATACCTATAGAATCCCCGCCCCGCCTTCCGCCCCAGCCACCCCGCCGCCACATACTTCTTGAGCAGCGGACACGTCCGATACTTTGGATCCCCCAGCCCCTCGTGCAGCACATGCATGATATCCACGCACACATCCAACCCAATAAAATCCGCCAGCTCCAGCGGCCCCATCGGATGATTCATCCCCAGCTTCATCACCGCATCGACCGCTTCCGGCGTAGCCACGCCTTCCATCACGCAATAAACCGCCTCATTAATCAGCGGCATCAGCACCCGGTTCGACACAAACCCCGGCGCATCGTTCACCGCCACCGGCGTCTTGCTCAGCTTCTTCGCCAACTCCATCGTCGCCGAAAACGTCGCGTCGCTAGTCTGCAGCGCGCGAATCACTTCGACCAGCGCCATCACCGGCACCGGATTCATAAAATGCATCCCCACAAACCGGTCCGCCCGCTTCGTCAAAGCCGCAAGCGTAGTCATCGCGATCGAAGACGTATTGCTAGCCAGAATCACGTCCGGCCGCAAAATCCCATCTGCCTCCGTCAACACCGTCCTCTTTATCTCCAACTTCTCCGGCACCGCCTCCACCACAAAATCCGCCGCCACAATCGCCGCCATATCGGTAACGCACTGCACCCGCCCCAGAACAGTTCCCTTCTCCGCCTCTGCCAGCTTTCCCTTCTTAATCTCCCGGTCCAGATTCTTCCCAATAGTTTGGACCCCGCGATCCAAAAACCGCTGTTCCACATCCCGCAAAATCACTCGGTAGCCCGCCCGCGCAAACACATGCGCGATCCCGTTCCCCATCGTCCCCGCGCCCAGCACCGCCACGGTTTTGATCTGATCGATGCTCATGATCTCTCCAATTTTCCCAGCGAAGATACGGGAACACAGTGAACGGGGACAGTCAAGACGGGCCGCGCGGCGATTTGTTTCTCAACGAATAAATTCCGAATTCCCCTGGAATTCCTTCCGAAGCGGAACGCGCACCAGCGAGTACCAAACAAACATAAATGGAACAAATGAAAGGAGAACATATCTGCCAACTCTTCGCTCATAGCGGACGGCCTGGTAAAGCATCCAAAATCCGCCGATGTTGCTCAACATGGTCAGACACATAAGAAACACAGCAATAAACATGTTACGCATCAAAAGCGGTCTGAACGAAACCCCGAAGCCAAGAACAAGGTATACGAGCAGGGGGACAAACCATGCGAGGAAGTATCGCGTTTTTGCGAGGTCCGGTCTTTCGTTCTCACGCAGTTCGGGATCTTCAGGGCTTGGGGGCGGGAGCTCCTCAACGAGATCGGACTGACAATCGGAGCATTGAGTGAAGCCCGGACGATATTCGGCTCTGCAATTCGGGCAGAACATTTCGGCGTGGAGTCTACTACAACCGCAGGATTACGGTGGCGCGAAGCCTCCACTTTAGAACCACGAAGCTGACGAGATCCTCGCGTCAGGCTGGCGGAGCGCCTTCGACGATTTCGCGGATAATCTCCCGCGCCAGCGTTTCCTCTTCGGGTGGGACGTAAACAGTTGTCTCGCTCCCATGCGTCTCGGCCCGCGCCGGAATTTCATTCTCCTTCAGCGCTTGCACCAAAAAACCTGCTCGTGTTTCATCCGAACCAGACCACACCGCGCAACTAGCCGCGCCCACCTTGGACGGTTCCAGCTCCTCTATCGTCGGCTCTGAAGACTCATTCGCCGCAATCTCCATATCCACCGGCTCTTCATCCAACAGCTTCTCCAGAATCTTCTCTGCCGCAGCCAAACTCGACGATGGCACAGCCACTTCAAACCCGAATCGTGCTTTCCAATCTATGGGAAGGATGTCCGCCGAAGGAACTGTTCGATCATCGCCGGCTGACTTGTCGATAAAAGGGATACCCGCGGATTGCAATTTCTCAATCAGAGAGGAGTGCAGCGCCGGGTCCTCCCCCGCCCACAACATGATTAGCGACCCTTGCGGTCCAGGAGCTGAAGCCATTGGTTCCTCCATGCGATCGACAATCAACGCGCCTCGACGACTTGTCACCGCCAATTCAATCAGCCGTGAAGCGGAAAGTCGCTCGAACAGCCTCTAAGTGTACTCCCACCTAAGTACAAATACGTTGCCTCAATCCCCGAGAAAAACCTCAGACCGGCGGAACGCCTTCAACAACTTCCCTCACAATCTCCCGTGCCCGGGTCTCGTCCACCGGCAATACAAAAAGCCTGTGCGCTCCTCCCACATCTGCCACGCGCGCGTGAATCTGATTCTCGCCAAGCGACGCGACCAGCAATTCGCCCATCTCCAGCTGATCGCCCTCCCAAATCTCCTTGGTCGCATCTTCCGGATACCAATGTTCGGGGTCCCAAGCTGGACGCAACTCGCTTGGCTCGAGGAACTCCGGAAGTTCTAGGGGCGCCGCAGCCTCTTCCGACACCGCTTCGTTTTCGCCACCATAAGCGTCTTTGACCGCGGCTTCAGCTTTACCATACTGCGAAAATGGAACGCCAATCTCGAACGCGCTCTTGATATTCCAATTGAAGAGATGGTCTTGCCGCCGGATGGTCCTGCAGGGGATACCCTTTTCGCAGAGCAGTTCACACAATTCCGCATGAAGCCGCGGATCATCCCCTTTCCAAAAAGAGCAAAAGGGATCCTCTTCCGGGTTGCCCGGATCTACAGGCTCAGCGGCAACGATGGCCGCCCCTGGCAGTTCATAAACCAGCTCGACGTCGCAATCCGCGCACCGGCTAAACCCTTCTCGATATTCGGCCTTGCAAACAGGACAGAACATGGCAGCGAGGAGAAAGTCTACTACACCCCGTCAAGCTCGCTAATCGATGGTCCCGCCCACGCTCGTAACCCTCTGAAATTCCAGTAACTTGGCAAGCCTATCCCTGTTGCGTCTTTTCGCCGCACCCTGCCGTATACCCTGTAGAATGAGCGCGACACTTACGATCCTGACCAAATCACCATCGAGGTCGATTCTTCTCTTCTCCACCCAGATGGCCGACGATACCATGGCCCTCGCCCAGGGGCTCAAACGCCGCGACCCCGAACTCCTCGACCAGCTGATCGAGCAGTATCAATTCCGGCTGTTTCGCTATTTGCTCTACCTCACCTCCAGTCGCGAGCGCGCCGAAGATTTTTTCCAGGAAACCTGGATCCGTGTGCTCGAGCGAGGCCACCAGTATGACGGCAAATACAAATTTGAAGCCTGGCTTTTCCGCATCGCGCGCAACCTGGTAATCGACTGGCAGCGCCAGAAAAAAATGCAGAGCCTCGACGCGCTGATCGACCCGGAAGAAGGCGCTCCAAAGGAATTCGCGGCGTTGAATGAGCCTTCGCCGTTGCATCTAGTCTTGGCGGCCGAACAAAAGACCGGCGTCCACGCTTCGCTCGATCGCATTCCCACCGTCTACCGTGAAGTCCTCGTTCTCCGTTTTCAAGAAGAACTCGGCCTAGAGGAAATCGCCGGCGTTCTGTCCGCTCCGCTTTCCACTGTAAAGTCGCGGCTCTATCGCGGCCTCGAAGCGCTCCGCGGCGCAATGCAGGGAGGCGTAGCATGACCGACAATCTGCACGCCCGCGCGGAAAAGCTCATCGCGCAGGAGCGCGTCGAAGGAATTTCCAAAGCCGAACAGAACTGGCTCGCCGCACACCTGCTTGAGTGCGCAGCCTGCGCCCAAATCTCGCAGCAAACCCACGATGCGCTCCGCACCTTGCGCGGCATGGCCGTTCCCCTTCCTCGTGGTCTCGCCGAGCGAACCCAATTCCGTGTGCAATTGCGGGCGAAGGAATTGCGCGAGCGCGAACCCAAGCGACGCCTCCTCTGGATCATGTGCGCCATGTCCTGGGGTCTCGGCATTGCCACCGCCCCGTACGTTTGGCAAGCGATCGAATGGATCGGAGAACGCACTGGCGCTCCGAGACTCGTTCTGGAATTTGGTTTTGGCCTTTGGTGGGCGATTCCCGCCTTGTTTGCGGCGGCCATCGTGATTCTCGAAAACCTCCGGCAAGCAAATGAACGCGATTCGTCCAGCCGTTGACACGTAGAAGCAAGAAATCGAGCGAGGAGCAAAATGTCAGACTATCAGCAAAAAGTGAGCGGTTCCTTCAACGAGCGGATGCGCCTCATCCGTCTCCGCAGAAAAAAGGAAAAACTCCGCTTCTGGGAAGAATTCCGCATCATTCCCAAAGGGTTGACCTGGACCCTCGTGGCGCTGTTCGTGATCGCGCAGATCATCGCATTTTCCGTCAATCGCTGGAATGCACTTCATTATGGCAACGCCTTTCCGTGGGAGTTGCGGGACGACTTCGCCCTGGCTTCCCTAGCTTTGGCCGGGTTCGTTACCCTGGCATCGATCGGCATGGCGGGCACCATTTTTTTGATCGCTTATGTGAACCGCGATGCGAAACGGCGCGAAATGAACTCCGCATTGTGGACGCTGCTGGTGATCATCCTGTTGCCAGCTTGGGGCTTCGTCGGCTTTATCATCTACTTCCTGATGCGCGAACCGCTGCCGTATCCCTGTCCTCAATGCGGGAAAGCAGTCGGCGCCCGCTTCAACTTCTGCCCCAACTGCAAATGCAACCTTCATCCTTCCTGCCCCAACTGCAAACGTGAAGTCGTCGAAACCGACAAGTTCTGCCCTTATTGCGCCCATGAGTTGGGAGTCGCTCCGCCGAGCGCCGTCGAGCTACCCGCTGTGCCGAATTCCAGCATGTAGCCCTGCGCGAATTAGCCCGAATGTGTTTCTTCCCAAACTCCGACGGCCTCAGTGTCGAGTAATGCTCACAATTGCCAGATGAACGGCGCCTCGCTTCAGCACACGTGGTCTTCTCCGTCAGAGGTCGCTCACACCCGTTTTCAGGAAAATACCGGGAAGCATTTAAGGTATTTCCCCGATTGTTTGCTGTCCATGAACCGCTTAGGCTCTCTTCGGCGCTGCATTCCGTCGCTTGCTTTTGCAACTTCCCGCCCGAATCCGCAGGGCCAGAGGTGATCCGTGGGAGCTGTGCTGTCTAAACCTTTGTATTCCAGGAGGTCGAGTTCTCGAGTCGAGACGCCAGACGGGGTATGGGTCTGCTGGCGCTGTGGTGATATCGAGGATATATCGAGGGTCAGCGATCTGAGTGTGGGTGGCTTGTTCCTCTCCACGCCGATCCGGCGGCTCGAGGGCGTGAAAGCCCAGCTCGAATTTCTTGTTCAGGAGGGAAACATCAGAGCCGAGGCTGTCGTGCGGCATCTCATCCCAAGTAATGGCCTAGGGTTGAAATTCACCGCCATCTCTGACCAAGATGGCCCAAATCTAGTAGCCCTGCTGAACAGAATGCGCGGTTGTTCGCCTCCGCTCCGGCCGGATTAATTTTTGCTGCGCCCCAGTATATGGCTTTCGAGGCGTTCACGCCGGTAGCGCCGCTTTGAAGACCTGTCCCGGTATCTCCTGAATTTGTGTCTCGTCACTTCTCCGCCTCCTTTTTCCTTGACGCCTCGGATGCCCCATTGCATTGTTACTGCAACTTTTCTGGCGTAGGGGAGCCCCCGTGAGAAAAATCTTGACGCTGTTCCTGGCGATTGCTGCTCTCGCGCTCACTGCGCGATTGCAAGGGCGCGCCAAAGCGGCCGACGACGAAACCCAGCTCATCCAGCTCGAACGCTCCTGGAATCAGGCCGAAATGGGACGCAACCCTGGAGCCCTCGCTTCGCTTTTCGATGACGCGCTTGTTTACGTGGATTACGACGGCTCGTTGATGAACAAAACCGAGTATCTGCACTCCGTTGCGGACCCGGCGTCCAAGCCCGACCACATGTACGACGAGGGAATGAAGGCTCGTCTCTACGGCAACGCCGGCATCGTCTCGGGCGTGTACCGCGAAACTGGCACTACCAAGGGGAAACCCTACACACGGCGCGCGCGCTTCACAGACACTTGGATCAAGCAGAACGGCCAATGGAAATGCGTGGCCAGCCAGAGCACACTCATTCACTAACTCTGATTACTTCGAACTTTAGGCCAGCTCGACCGCGAGAGCCACCGCGTTGCCGCCGCCGAGGCACAGCGCCGCGACACCGCGCTTCAGGTTACGCCGCTGCAATTCATACAAGAGAGTCACCAGAATGCGTGCGCCGCTCGCGCCAATCGGATGGCCCAGCGCCACCGCGCCGCCGTTCACGTTCACTTTTTCCGGATTGAGCCGCAACTGCCGCGTCACAGCAATGGCTGCAACTGCAAAGGCTTCATTCAACTCAATAAGGTCCACGTCCTTGTCGCGGTCCCAACCAGTCTTGGTGAGCAGTTTTTCTACCGCGTCCACCGGCGCCATCATCACCCACTTCGGCTCCACGCCGCTGACCGCCTGCGCCACAATCCGCGCCACCGGGCGCTTGCCGAGCCGAGCCGCGTTCCGCTCACTGGTGACAATCAGCGCAGCCGCTCCATCGTTCGTGCCAGGAGCGTTCCCCGCGGTCACCGTGCCATCTTTTTTGAACGCGGGCTTCAATTTCGCCAGCGCCTCCATCGAAGTGTCTTCCCGCGGCGATTCGTCGTACTTGATGACCACCGGCTCGCCCTTTTTCTGCGGCACTTCGATTGGCAGTATCTGCCCCTCGAAAAAGCAAGACTTCCGCGCCCGGACCGCTTTCTGGTGGCTCTCGACAGCAAACCGGTCCTGCTCTTCCCGTGTGATCCCGTACTTCTCCGCAACCAACTCGCCGGTCATCCCCATGTGAAAATCCTCATATGCGTCCCACAGACCGTCGTGGATCATCGAGTCCACCAGCTTTCCGTCTCCAAGCCGGTAGCCCGTCCGCGCCTGCGGCAGCAAATACGGGCAGTTGGACATCGACTCCATGCCGCCTGCCACCACCATTTCCGATTCACCAAGCTGTACAGCTTGTGCGGCCAGCGCAACAGCCTTCAGACCGGACCCGCAAACTTTGTTAATCGTCATTGCTGCAACGCGAGGGGCGCACCCGCCTTTGAGCGCCGCCTGCCGCGCAGGATTCTGTCCGAGGCCCGCCTGCACCACATTGCCAAGAATGGCTTCGTCTACTTCCTTGGGGTCGATCCCAGCGCGCCGGATGGCTTCGGCGACGATCTTGCCGCCAAGCTCGACGGCCGAAAATCCGGCCAGGCCACCTTGAAACTTTCCGATAGGCGTACGAACTGCAGAGAGAATGACGGGATTATCCATGACTTCGGTGAACCTCCGGAGGAGCAACGCACACCATTATACCGCGTTGTGCCGGAGCAAGCGCGATGGCAAGAAGGAGAAGAAGCAGGAAAGGCGGGCAACAGTCCGCCTTTCTCAGGGTGTTTGTTAGTTTGCCGCTGCCGCGCTGGAGCTGGCCTCGTTCTCGTCCGCACTCGGTCCGTACAGTCCAGGAACGGGAACTCCGACCAACCGGAAATAAACCGTTAGTTGCGCCCGGTGATGAATCAAGTGGTTGATGCACATGCCTCGAATGCAGGCAACCCTCGGCAGCGTAAAAATCTCCTTGCCTCCAGCCAGCAGCTTCCAGCCTTTGACGATCTCCTGGTCGCTGACGCTTGCGAGAGCTGCCCGCGCTTCCGCACTTCCTTTGTCAAACGCAGCGAGAAGCTCTTTCCGGTTCGTGATCTTCGGCGGCTCGTAGCTTGGCCCGTCCACCGGCGCGTAATCCAGCTCCTCCGTATTAATGGTCATCGTAATCCATTCCGGGATCGTGCCGACGTGCGAAGCAAGCCAGCCCACCGTGCCGGACTTCTCGTGCGGCTTCCAACCCCACTTGTCGTCTGGCACGCGCTCCAGCAACTTCCGCGTGTTCTTCATCTCCTCATCAAATTCTGGCAGCATCGATTGTCCAATCGTCATGTTCGCCTCCCAAACAAGTTCGCCACTCAGCGACGGAATACTAGGCGAACAAAAGGCGAAATGTCAAGCTTTATTTTCTTCACCCAGATCATCGGACCCGTCCGCGCCCCATCCGCTCCGCCCAACGTATTCCCGTTAATTGCCGTTGACAATCACTGGCGCCGGGACAAAATATCGTCATGCCTCACCAACTCAATACTTCCTATTTGCAAGACTCGATCGGTCTCTTTCACTACTACAAAAAGTTGGCCGAGCGCGCCATGGCACAGTGCCCCGACGAAGCGCTCTTCATTACTCTTGACCCCGAGTCCAATTCCATCGCCATCATCGTGAAACACTTGGCTGGCAATATGCGCTCGCGCTGGCTCGATTTCCTGACCACGGATGGCGAGAAACCAGACCGCAGCCGCGACACCGAATTCGAGACGCCGCCCACCACACGCGCCCAATTAACCGAAATGTGGGAACGCGGCTGGAAATATGTTTTCGACGCGCTCGAACCACTGACGGAAGCCGATCTCACTCGAACGGTTACCATTCGCACCGAGCCTCATTCCGTCATGCAAGCCATCAACCGCCAAATCGCCCACTACGCTCATCACATCGGCCAAATCTTGTTTCTCGCCAAGCATCTAACTTTCACCAAAACGGGAAAGTGGGAATCCCTCAGCGTGCCGCGCGGCAAATCAGCGGACATGAACGCCAAAGTCGCCGCGGGCAAAGCTTCCGCGCAAGAAACTCTCTTCTCATCAAAAAAGGTCTGAAAGCTGGCTTCGCTTCCTCTTCGCCACAAATTCCGCTACCCTCCTTAAGTCATGGCCACGTTGTTCGATCTCGATCCGCCGGCAGAAAGCGGGCTGCAGCTAAACGACGCCCAGCGCCGTGCCATTACCCACGGCGAAGGACCTCTGCTCGTAATCGCTGGCGCCGGTACCGGCAAGACTCGCGTCATCACCGAGCGTATCCGCCACCTCCTACAATCTGACGACTCACTTTCCGGCGAAAACATCCTCGGGCTCACCTTCACGAACAAAGCCGCCGGCGAAATGAAAGCTCGCGTCGTGCGCTCCACCGGCGAACGCGGCAAAGCCGTCACTCTGGCGACGTTTCACGCCTTCTGCGAAAGCCTTCTGAAGGAAGCCTCGCCCGAGCGCCTCATGATCGACAAAGTCGATCACTGGATTCTCCTTCGCCGCAATCTCGAGCGCCTCAAACTCGACAAATACCGACGCCTCGCCGATCCTGGCCAGTTTTTGAACGACTTCGTGGAATTTTTCTCGCGCTGCCAGGACGAACTCGTCTCCTCCGAAGATTACCAGCGCTATGCTGACGCCCTAGCAGCGCAACTCGAAAACGACCGCGCCTCGCTCGACGAGGACACCCTCAAGGAACGCGCCGAAGAGGTCGCCCTCCAACAAGAAATCGCCCGCGCATACCGCGCCAGCGAAGAGCTGTTGCGCGAAAAAAAGCGCGTCTCTTTCGGCTCGCTCATCACCGGAGCCGTCGAGCTGCTCGAAACCAACACGGAAGTCCGCCGCACGCTTCAGGAACAGTACCGCTACATTCTCGTCGACGAATTCCAAGACACCAACATCGCGCAACTCCGTCTCCTCGAACTCCTCGCTGGCCATCAAAAAAACATCGTCGCTGTCGGTGACAATGACCAAGCTATCTATCGCTTCCGCGGCGCATCATTCGGAAGCTTCAAACTTTTCCTGGAACGCTTCGCCGGCTGGCGCGAAGGCCAGGACTCCACAAAATTCCGCGTCTCGCTCGTCGAAAATTATCGCTCCACTCCCAACATTCTCCGCGTTGCCACCCAAGTCATCGCCCAAAACACCGTGAGCGCTGACTTTCCCAAAAAGGTTCTAAGCGCCAATAAAGAAGAAAGCGAAAAAGTCCGCATCGTCGAACTGGAAACCGAACAGGACGAAGCCCGCTGGATCGTCAATGAACTACTGCGTCTCCACGCCGCCGGACGCAAGTGGCGCGATTTCGCCGTCCTCTACCGCCAGCACGCCCACCGCGACGAACTCGTTGAAGAGCTTTCCCGCTACAAAGTCCCGTTTGTTATCAGCATGCTCTCCATCCTCGATCACCCGCTGGTGAAAGATGTTCTCGCCTACTTACGGCTGATTGCCACTCCCTTCGATGACATCGCCTGCGCCCGCGTTCTCGCCGCTCCGGCATGGTCGCTCGAACCCGCCGATCTTGTGCGCCTCGCCGAACGAGCCCGCAAAGGGAAAAAAGCCCTCTGCGACATGCTGCAACTTCCCCAAGGCCAGCTCCCGTTCGATTCCTCTCACTCCTCGTTGGGCCGCCTGGTCGACTTTCTCTCCGAGCAGCGCAAAACTCTCCGCCGCCGCACCGCGCGCGAAATCCTCGCAGATCTCATCGAGTGGCTGGAGGTCGTGCAACGCGCGAGCCCACACGATCGCAAATACGTCACGCGTCTCTCGGAATTCGCCAAGGAGTGGGAATCCAAAAGCGAAACGCGCGGCCTCTCCGAATTCGTCGAGTATCTCGACTACTATTCGCAAGCAGGCGGCACCATCAGCCTCGAAGAAGACTTTCCAGGCGACGCCGTCCAGTTGATGACCGTCCATGGCGCCAAAGGTCTCGAGTTTCCCCAGGTTTTCCTGCTCCGTGTTAACAACAAGAAATTCCCCGCCACGGAACGCCCCCACGTCTTCGAATTCCCCGCCGCTCTTATGAAAGAAGGCGAACCCGCCGAGCAGTTTCACATCCAGGAGGAGCGCCGCCTCTTCTACGTCGCTCTAACGCGCGCGGAAAATCGCCTCACCTTAACCACGCTCATTGAAAAAAAGGGAAAGATCCCAGTCTTCGTCGAAGACATGCTGATGGATCCCGCCATCAAGCGCCGAGACATCCATCAAATGAGCCCCAAATTGCCCGAGCTTCCTATAACGGCGAAAAAAGATTCCCCGCTTGCCGGCGATTCTCAACTCTTTCCCGCCTCGTCCGAACCGCCAAAAATTTTCTCCCGCATCGCCGACTGGGCCCTCGAATTCCACCCTCCCACTCCCGAACCGCTAACCTTAAGCCCATCCGCGGTCAGCGGCTACCGCAGTTGCCCGCAGAAATTTCTCTTCAGCCGCTCCTGGTCGCTCAAGGAGGGCCCCAAAGCAGTTCTCACGTTCGGAAGCGTTATGCACACTACCATCAAGCGCTTTGTCGACCAGCTTCGCAAAGGCGTGAAGCTTCCGTTCACAGAAGTCGCGCGCATTTTCGAAACCGAATGGAGCTCGGCCGGATTCGAAGATGACTATCAGGAGTCCGGGTACAAAAAAGACGGCATTGAACAATTGCGTGCCTTCCACGCCGCGATGCTCGAAGTCCCGCCGAAAGTGCTCGAACAGGAAAAAAGCTTCGAACTTCCCCTGGAAAACAATGTCACCATCATCGGGCGCATGGACCAGGTTAATTCCCTCGGGCGCAAAGACGTCGAAATTGTCGACTACAAAACAGGCAAACCGAAAAAAGACGCCGACGCCAAAAAAGACCTTCAGCTAAGTCTCTACGCCCTGGCCGCAAAAGAGATTTTCGAATGGAATCCCGTCCGCCTGGTTTTCTACTACTTGCAAAATAACCAAACCCTGGTCACCACGCGCGACGCCAAGCAGCTCGACGAAGCCCAAAAAATCGTCCTTGAAGCCGCCGCCGATATTCGCGCCGGCGAATTCCCTCCAAAGCCCGGCTTCATCTGCCGCACCTGCGCGTATAAACCGATTTGTCCAGCCCATGAAGAGGCGCTCAGCAGTTAGGCCCGAAAAGACTTAGCCATCCGATCGTCTCCTCACACCCTTCGCGCACCAATAAAAAAGGGCGCCACCCAATGGGCAGCGCCCCAATCAAGCGAATCCTGTGAAGAACTTCCTACTTCCCCTTTTTAGGTCCCTTAGCCTCGTCCTTCTTTCCCTTTTTCTTCATAGTGAAGCTCCTTTCAAGTGCGGCCCCGGCTGGGCCATAAGTCAATCTCAGTTCCCGGGTCATGACGGACGCTGCCCACCATGCCTTCTCGCTTCGTATACGGGGGGCGCTTGCGGCTGTCAAGATAATTCCGTGCTGTATCAAAAAAATCGTGTTATTGGGCGATTCCGCCGGTGTAATACCGGTTGCGCGTCTGGATGGTCAACCCTTCGCGCTTCACCCGCACTTCCACGTCGTGGTAATCCTTCGCCCGGTTCGTCTCGCGGGGCACGTACGCCAGCGTGTACTCGTTCCTCGCCTCCTCGGTGACCCTCGAGTAAAGATCCTGCAGCGATTCCTTCTTCACCGCGTAGTAGACATCGCCTCCCGTGGCGTGAGCGTAATCGGAGAGCCGCTCAAACCTGCGATCGTAGAACGCGCTTCCCACGCCCACTCCGAACACCGAGATGCTGTGACCCAGCACCTCCTTGACGGTATTGTCGTAGGTATTGGTGTTGTATTTCTTTCCGCCATTGACCCCATCACTCACGATAAAGATGATCTTGCGCCGGTTGCGCGGCCGGTCCTTTAACAGTTCCGCCGCTCCGAACACGGCATCATCCAGGGCTTTGGTCGGCTGCTCAAAAATGGTCCGTGTGGATTCGGGAATCGATGGTGAACCATCCACTGCGTGTCCGTTGATGCTCGGCCCGTGGAATGGCCCGCTGGGAGACATCACCCCGCTATGGCTATCCAGCTTGGTCCTTCTGAGTTCCGTGAGCAGCTTGTCTTGGTCGCTTGTAAATCCCTTGCCAGGGTGAAAAAACTGGTCGAATCTGCAAACGAATGCCTCATCCAAATCGCTCATCCCGCCCACTATGGCATCCAGACTGTCTTGCACTTCCTTGGCGTCCCCTTTTTTCAGGTCGTTGTCGATCAGAATGACCATGGACAGCGGGAAACCTTCGCTCGTGAAAACGTCTATTCGTTGCTCCACGCCGTCTTCAAATACACGAAATTCATCCTTCCCCAGATCTGGCACCAACCGGCCCCCGCGGTCTTTAACGGTCACTGGCAAAACCACGAGATTGGTGTTTACCGTGATTTTGGCTCGCGCCTCGCTCAGCCGAGGGTTGTCCGGCGGCGCGGGCTCCTGGCCCCCCGGGGCCGCCTCTTGATGCGTCCGCGCGGCCATTCCCAACCACATAGCAGGCGCGGCAAACATAACCAGACCAGTCATACCAGCGATTTTTCGTAGACTTTTCATATCTCTAAGGCCAAACTTTCTCTCGCAGCCGGTCGTCGGAGCGTCGCCAGCCATCCCATCGACGCATCCATCGCACCGTTTGATAGCATCAAAACGAGACAGTAGAACCCCAGCGGAGAGTTTCCAGCCGGGCATCTCTCGTCAAGGAAAGTATACATGCCTTCTCTGAAGAATCTCGCTGCACTGTGCCTTGCGCCCCTTCTTGCCGCTGCCATCGCCATTCCCGCTCTGCCGCAAGAGCCGACCATTCAGGGTCCCACGATCAAGACCCAGGTGAACCTGGTCAATCTGTTTGTGACCGTCCGCGACAAAAGCAAGCGCATCGTCACCGACCTCAAGCAAGATGACTTCAAGGTCGCCGAAGACGGCCAGGATCAGAAGATCGCCTTCTTCTCTAAAGAAGTGACGCTCCCTATCACCCTGGGGTTGCTTATGGATACTTCCGGCAGCGAACAATACATGCTCGGCGCCATTCAAGACGGAGCCAGCAGCTTCTTGAACCGCGTTATGCGCAAGGGCGACGAAGCCATGGTCATGTCATTCGACCTGGATGTCGATCTGCTCGCCGATTTCACCGACGACCGCTCGCAACTCAATCGCGCCATTCACAAAGCCCAAATCAATACCGGCGGCGGCGGCATCACACCCGGCACGCTTCCTTCAGGCGGTTCGAAAGGCACCAATTTTTACGATGCCCTCTATCTGGCCTGCAACGAAAAACTCTCGACCGAAGCGGGCCGCAAAGCCATAGTTGTTCTAACCGACGCCGAAGACAATGGCAGCAAAGTCCGCGTCGAGGAAGCCATCGAAGCCGCCCAGCGCACGGATACCGTAGTCCACATCCTTCTTGTCTATGACCCGCACTACGGCGCCAACAGCAGCATCGCCAAGAAAATCACTGACGAAACCGGCGGACGCATGATCGTCGTCAACTCCGAAAAGCATCTCCAGGAAGCCTTCGACCAAATCTCCGAAGAGCTCCGCAGCCAATATACCGTGGGCTACTACCCGTCCAACTCCACCCGCGACGGCAAGTTCCGCAAAATCAAGGTTGACCTCGCGAATCGCGACCTCAAAGTCCTGGCCCGCAAAGGCTACTACGCCCCCAAAGGCTGAACCACCAAAGAGAGACAGCTTCTAACCTGTCTTTAATCCTTGACAAAAAGTAGCCCCTCGCGTATAGTATCCCTTAGGTAATATTATAACTCCGCGGTAGCGCCAGCATCCTGCTGGCGTTTTGCTTTTTGGTGGCACAGGCTTCAGCCTGTGCGGGTTTTCAGCCAATGCGCCACGGTTCGCGCACAAATGGATCCGCTTCGCAGCCGAGCCGGGTGACTAATGACTTCTGAATCCCCCAACCTGCACAATTTTGGTCCAACTCTAAGTTATTTAGAATCAACATTTACAAGACTGCTCGTAAATGCTGATTCTAAGCAACTTACGAAATTCCTAAATTCTTTGAAATCAACATTTACGAAAAACCCGGGGGGAGGGGTGCTTATGGTTAACTAGCCATCTTGCCCCAACACGCCGCACTGTCACGTGCTTCCAGCACGGGCCTGCGGGAGCCGCTAACATCCAAATTGTGATGTTGCCGCCGAGTGGCCGGACCGTTTTCGCCCCGGCTGCCCATCAAACAAGTGCACTAACTTCGGTATAGCGTCATATCCTCTAAGAATTATTGGGGTCGGGGGCGGGCAGCAGCGCGCTGATCACCTCCGCCAACTTCGCGAGGCCATCTTGCTTGGATAAGATCATATCGAAGGCGGCGGTTGCGAGAAGGGACCTACGTAAGTCTTCGTCGAACGTCGTGAAGCCGACGATCTTCGTGCCGGGCAGCATGCCGCGCAGAACCGATGCTGCCTCTACTCCATTCATCCCGGGCATGCTCAGGTCCAGAACCACCAGCGCAGGTGCGCGCTCCTTGGCTTTCTCGACAGCAGCGACGCCGTCGCCAGCCTCGCAGCAGGCTTTGAAAGGGGTGGCCCTGTCAATGAAGCGGCAAATGGCGTCGCGCACCGCGGCGCTGTCATCGACGACGAGGATTCACGGTGGCCTAGGAGACGGCATGGTAGAAGAAACTACTAGCGTTTCCTTTTTAGGGCAATACGAATTTTCGCTGATTTTCGTGTACTGCTCTTGCAGCGGAGCGCCACAGCGCAGGCGTCGAACAGTTACGCCGCGAGTCGTTACCGGACCCGTACCAGGACTTCACTTTTCCGATTACCGCGCTTACCAGCTATGGGGATCGTCCGTCGGTATCTGATTCGCAAAGAGTTTCCGAGCGTCAACGCTTTCGACACACTTGGACAAACTCTTGGATAAAGTGCGCAATAACTTGCCCATGGTCGCCTGGTTTCCGTTCAATTGCGCACTTTTCTCACTGAAAAAAAAGAATATAGAAGTTCGGTTGAATTGGACCCTTGCCTGCTCAGGTTATTTGTCCCCCAGTGACATGAGATCGTAGTGGGTCCACAGCGTCACCCTCAGCGCCGTGATCCAGCTTGCGGATTTCGTGGTCAAGTCAACAGCAATAGGCTTTGAGATTTGAGCAACTGATTTGCGCGCGGAGCGTTCAAATCTTAGAGGGTGGGGTTGTTGTCATCAATTCGCATTCTAATGGCCGATGATTATGAAGGCTGGCGGCGCCAAGCGCGTTCGCTGCTTCAGGCACGGCCACAATGGCAAGTCGTCGCCGAGGCATCAGATGGTCCAGAGGCCATCCAGAAGGCTGAGGAACTGAAGCCGGACTTGATTCTGCTGGACATCGGTCTTCCAAAACTGAATGGAATCGAAGCTGCCCGGCAGATACGACAACTCTCCCCTGGCTCCAAGATAATCTTCCTAAGTCAGTACAATGACCACGACGTCGTGCGAGCAGCTTTGGGCACAGGCGCTTTGGGTTATGTTCATAAGAAGGATGCCCTAAGTGAACTACTGCTTGCCGTGGATTCGGTTCTTCGCAGTGAGCTATTTGTCAGCAGCTCAAACGGCGGCTTCAAGTTGACCGATACCTGAAGAGCCAAAGCCCCCTCATTCCCATGAGGTTCGATTCTGTTCTGATGACGCGAAAATTCCTTTCCACGTCACCCTTCCGCAGTGGCATCGCCTGTCGCAAGTTGGCGCAGTTCAGCTTCCGGCACAGCAAATTCCGTGGTGCCACAATCCAAACAGACAATAAGCTCCGGAAATACCCACACGACGGGCTTGTCAATGTTCTTCAGTCCGGGGAAATGGATGCATATCTCCCCGGTGAACTTGCTCTGGTTGACTGCGCCGCACGACTCGCAGGGCATGCCGATCCCCAATGTGGTTTGAATGTTATTGGTGAGGGGGTGGAATAGCAACTACATTACGGATGAATTCTTAATTTTCCAAGACTAGTAGCTTAAGTTACACCAATCGGTCTGGCAGTGGCTGCCTAACTCCTGGTAGGTCGCGTTGCCGGACATTGAGAATCGGGCCGATTTCACTTGATTGCATAACAATGTCGGCTCCTCGACCCCGAGTAGACTTTGGTTGACGACCAAGGCTCGGGAGAAAGGAGCCGAACATGATGCTTATAGGCGTAGATTACCACCCGAGCTTTCAGCAGATTGCATTTTTTGTAGAAGAAACGGGTGAGTGTGGTGAACAGGAGCTGAACCACAGTGATGGACAAGCAGAGAAATTCTATCGAGACCTGAAGCAGCGAGGAATCTGCGTGCGGGTAGGGATGGAGGCTACCGGATATTCACGCTGGTTCGAGCGGCTACTGGCTGAATTAGGGTTCGAGCTGTGGATCGGCGATCCCGCGGAGATCAAGGCCAAGCGCGTGAAGAAGCAGAAGAACGACCGCAAGGATGCCCAACTCCTGCTCCGGCTGATGCGGGAAGATAACTTCCCGCAAATCTGGGTACCGAGCCCGGAGAATCGAGATTTGCGACAACTGTTGTGGCACCGGCATCGCTTGGTGCAGATGCGCACGCGGATCATGAATCAGTTGCAGGCGTTGGCCATGAACGAGGGCTATCGCTGGAAGAAAAAACTGTTCAGCGAACAGGGGCGAGCGCAGTTAGAGAAGCTCACGTTAGCTCCCTGGGCCAGTCGACGGCGGCAAGAGTTGTTGGAGTTGCTGGACCGCATGAATCCAACGATTGAGGAATTAACCGCAGCCGTCGAACGGGAAGCCAGGAAGCGACCCGAGGCGATACGGCTGATGACTCATCCTGGCGTGGGTCCGCTTACGGCACTGGCCTATGTGTTGATCATCGGAACTCCGACGCGGTTTCAACGCGGCAAGCAGATCGGCACGTACGTGGGGATGATCCCGTGTGAGGACTCCAGTGCTCGCAAACAGCGACTCGGCCACATCAGCAAGCAAGGCAATTCCTTGTTGCGGTTCTTGTTGGTGGAGGCGGCCCAAGCGGCGGCACGTATCCATCCGGACTGGAGACGTCGGTACATGCACCTGGCGATGCGTCGACACAAAAGCATCGCCAAAGTAGCGATGGGGCGCAGGCTGGCGATCCGGTTGTATTGGATGTGGCGGAATGGATGTGAGTATTCGCAGTCGTTAGAGTTCGGTTCGTACGCGGGACAGCTCGATATCGTACATGGCGCGAAGTAGAACGCCGTGCACTTGATTGGGCATCCCGCTCCCTGAAAAGGGAGTTTGAACTAGTAATCGTGGTCGAAGTTACGGATCGAAGAGATGTTTGGGTCGGACTGAAGCCGATCGCAAGATTACGAAGCGAGCCGTGGTCGTCGATGCAGAGAAGAAAGAAAAAGAAAGAAAACGAAAGAGAAAAACTCTTTTAGGTGAAAAGAAAGAAGTGTGTTCAAAAAGAGTTTGACGGGGCCGACATTGTTAGAGATGTACGAATAACCGCGTTGATCAGGCATGTGGATTATTTCCGATTGCGCCGTTACCCGGGCACAATCGCCAAAGCCTGCGAAATAGTTCCATCCTAACGTGTCAGGCGTCCAGATCAATCCGAACCGTGAGCAGTTGAGTACCGAAGAAGCGGACTGCGGCAGCATTGCTGGCGCTGCTCGGCAACTGATTCGCTAGCCACCGTTGGCGTTCGCATGGATCATCGTCCGAAAGCACGTGGGCTGTGCCGGTGTACCAGCGAGCCCGCAGACCATCGCGCAGTTTCAGGCGCACGCGCGGATTCCCCGCAATATTGCGAACGTACTCAGCTTTCTGGCCGTGCTCTGCCACGATCCAAAACTCCCTGCCCACGAGTCCGTTGCCCACAGGGGTACGGCGCGGCCTTCCGGTCTTGCGGCCGGTCGTTTCCAGGAGCCCATATCCTGGCGGGACTAGGCCGATCGCAAACAGAAACTTGATGGGCGGGTTGAACAGGTATTTCTGAAGAAAGTGGACAATGCGATGTTTCATCGTCTCGTGCTCATGGACGAGGATTATATCTTCACTTTGGGTGCAGGGGACCCCTAAGCGAAGGCCAAGTCGACGACGCGCGGCGTACCAGAACTTCAAATATACGGTTACGGCGTTTATCGGGACTTGGCGTCAATTCAGTTGGCGAAACAGGAACTTTTCGCCAATAATCGCCGAGTTCGGAGGCGACTATGAATATCCAGTACGATTTTTGTGGGCAAACGGCCATCGTAACCGGCGGGGCTAGAGGAATCGGCAGGGCTATCGCAACGCAACTCGTACGATTTGGCGCTCAAGTTTGGGTTTGGGACATCGACCCAATCGATCTCGACGGGGCGCAATCCGTCAGGGTCGATGTGACGAAGGCCGATGAAATCGCAAAAGCCCTTGGGCGGATAACCAGGCAATCGTCTCGCCTCGATATTCTTGTGAACAATGCTGGATATCTCGGCAGATATCAGCCCTTCGAGCACTTCGACCCTGCCGAATGGCACGACATCCTCCAAGTAAACCTCGTTGGGGTGTTCGAGGTGACGCACCAAATTCTCCCGCTCATGCGGCGCGCAGGCCAAGGTCGGATCGTAAATATGGGTTCGCTTGCTGGCAAGGAGGGATTGCCGAGCCTCGCAGCATATTCGGCAGCGAGCGCGGGCGTAATTGCGTTCACAAAAGCCCTGTCGCGCGAGGTCTGCGACACCGACATTCGCGTAAACTGCGTCGCGCCCGGTCCAATCGACACGGAACTCATTCGAAGTTTGGGCCCTGAGGTTGTGAACACCATGGTTGCCGCAAGTCCGCTGAAGCGCCTGGGAAGTGTCGCTGAGGTTGCTGGGATGGTTTTGTGGCTTTGCTCCGCTGCCAGCTCGTTTAATACGGGTGCGGTATTCGACATGTCAGGTGGCCGTGCGCGATATTGAGTCTTGAGCGGAATTATCGGCAATCCGAGTCAACTCCCGATGAGTCGCGTAACTGGAAACTGGCACTTTATCCAACTTTTACCGCGCATTGACCGATATTCCCTGACCGTCTAACATCCTCTCGCACTCTGCTCATGATTAACGAGACTGTCGCCCATTACAGAATTCTCCGTAAGCTCGGCTCCGGCGGAATGGGTGTCGTCTATGAAGCTGAAGACACCAAGCTCGGCCGACGCGTCGCCCTCAAATTCATTCCTGAGGAAAACCAGCGGGACACGGCGACCCTCGAGCGCTTCCTCCGCGAAGCTCGGTCCGCCTCCGCTCTCAACCACTCTGGAATTTGCACCATCCACGCAATCGAAGAGCACGACGGCCGCACCTTCATCGCCATGGAGCTGCTCGTCGGCGATTCTCTTGACAAAGTTCTGGCCGCCGGCGCATTGCCCATCAACCGCGCTGTCGAAATTGGCATTCAACTCGCCGATGCCCTCGATGCCGCCCACAAAAAGGGCATCGTCCATCGCGACATCAAGCCCGCAAATATCTTTGTCACCGAAACCGGTGCCGTCAAAGTCCTCGATTTTGGGCTCGCCAAGCTCCTTCCCGGCAACTCAGACGATCTCGCCGGCCATACCCTCGACCATTCCCCCACCGAGGTTCTCCTCACCAGCCCAGGCATGGCCGTCGGCACCATTCAATACATGTCCCCCGAGCAAGCTCGCGGCGAGGAAATTGACGCCCGCAGCGACCTCTTCTCCCTCGGCGCCGTTCTCTACCAAGTGTTGACCGGCAAGCAAGCCTTCCCCGGCTCCACAAGCGCCGTCGTTTTCGACAACATCTTGCACAATGCGCCGGTCGCTCCCGTTACGCTCAATCCCGATATCCCACCCGAATTCGAGCGCATCCTCAACAAAGCCCTCGAAAAAGATCGCGACATGCGTTATCAGGCCGCCGCCGAATTGCGTGCTGATCTCAAGCGCCTCCAACGCGAAATTGATTCGGGCGGCCGTCCCGCAAGCTCTCCGAGCGCCTCCGCGCGCGTCCCTGCCGCTTCCGAGTCCTCCGCCAGGAAAATGACGCCTTCCGGCAGTTCCGTCATCGTCGCCGCCGCCAAAAAACATAAGCTCAGCACCGGCCTCACGCTCTTGGGCATTGTTATCATCATCGCCGCCGCTGCATTCGGCATCTACTCGATCTTTCTCCGCACTCGTCACGTTCCCTTTGAGTCCTTCACCATCGAAAATCTCACCAACAACGGCCACGTCTCGTTGGCCGCACTTTCCCCGGACGGAAAGTATCTGTTGCACGTTCGCGATGAAGAGGGCTTACAGTCTCTCTGGCTTCGCCACATCGCCACAGGTAGCAACACGCAGCTCGTTCCCGCTGCCGCCACGCGTTACTCAGGGCTGACCTTCTCCCCCGATGCCAACTATATTTTCTGCGTGCGGCGGGATGAGTCGGAGCACACCATCGCCTCTCTCTATTCGGCTCCCATGCTCGGTGGCACTCCTCGTTTGCTTATCAAGGATGTCGACAGCCCCATCACTTTCTCCCCGGACGGCCAGCGCTTCGCCTATTTGCGCGAGCGCCACGATTCTCTGTTCTACGACCTTCTCATCGCCCACATTGACGGTACCCCTGATAGCACGCTGTTCAGCAATGTGACTCTTGCCGGCAACAATGGCAATTACGTTCCGGCCTGGTCACCGGATGGCAAGACCATCGTCATACCGGGGTCCCAGTTGGCGAACGGCGCGATCGGCTCTTTTCTCGCGGTGGATGTTGCCACCGGGAAGCAACAAGTGGTGGCGCAAGCCCGGGACCGCTTCTATTCAAGTGCTATGTGGTTACCGGGCTCGAACGCCCTCGTGGTCTCCACCCTCAATGAGGCAGTTGGATTGAATGAACAGCTGGGCGTCGTCAGCTACCCGGGCGGCGAATTTCGGTCAGTAACTTCGGACACCAACGTGTACGTGCGCCCAAGTGTTGCCTCCGATGGCCGAAGTTTGGTTGTCACTCAAACGCAGTCCAAGTTTGAACTTGACGTGGCCCCGGCATCCTCTCCGGATGCATTGCGCGCCGTGCCCTTGTCTTCGCGAGGCATGATCTGGCGATGGGATTGGATGCCCGACGGGCGTCTTGTTTTCCCACAGGCGCCGAACATTCGGGTAATCAATCCTACCGGAGGCGAGACCGTCCTGCTTTCCGACCCCGGGCATTTGTCGGACCAGGTCGTTTCTTGCGGCAAGTACGTCGTTTTTCGATCTTCTGGACGCTCCGGAAAGATCGGCTTCAATCTCTGGCGAATGGATGCTACAGGTGCAAACCTCACGCAGCTGACGTTTGGCGCGAACGAAGCCGATCCGATCTGCTCGCCGGATGGCCGGTGGGTCTATTACTACGACTACGGAAATGATCAATTCTTGAAACGTTTACCGGTGCAGGGTGGGCCCGCCGAGACCATCATCAATTCGGCCATCGGCGCATGGAATATCTCTCCAGACGGCAAGACTATTGTCTCTCTCGAGGTTCGAGAACTGGATCACAAGCTGGTTCTTGATCTTTACTCTATCGAGGATAAGAAGGTCGCCTATCGAGACGTAGATGCGAGGGCCTTGCCGGGGCCGCTGGCATTTGCCCCGGACGGCAAGGCCGTTGTTTACGTCGTCCGCGAAAAGGGTATGGACAACCTTTGGGAACATCCCTTTGACGGCGCACCTTACCACCAGCTCACTCACTTTGCTTCGGAACGAATCTGGCAATTCCGATTTTCGCAGGACGGCTCAAAAATCGCCATCGAGCGCGGCCACAACGAATCCGACGCCGTCCTCCTTCGCGACACGACTCGCTGAGCGCGCACGCCTGGACGCGCCTCCAACGCTTTAAGCACACCGTCGTCATAAATGAGCGGGAATTAGATCAATCAGGGTATGGCTGGGCCGGAGGGGCTCGGTTGGCCGCTACCCTCGCGATTGGCCCGCGCAAAATATCCGCGCCGCGCCCGCACCTGATAGCCCTTGTGGTCAGGCACTTCGATGCGGATTCGGTGGTACCGCCCATCCAGCACGTAATTGGTGGGTATGTACGCTATGGAGTATTCATTCCGGAGTTCGTCGCCGATGTCTTGGAAAGACTGATCCAAATCATCCACATGATACGGAAAGAACGCCCGGCCTCCCGTTTCCTCGGCAAGGTCCTGAAGAATCTTGTCGCCTTCCGTCAGGTGCGACTTCCGATCGGCCAGCTTGTCGGGATCGGTCTGCGAAAGCTGGATCCACTGCGTGCTCGTGCTGATGGTGTAAATCACCACGCTCGTGCGCTGGGCCATTTCGATGGCCTCGGACTTCGTGTGAGTCGAAAGATTGTCGTCGCCGTCGCTGATCACAATCATCACGCGCCGCACGACGTCCGGCTGGTCCCCGGGCGGGCGTGGCGGGTGGCTCAGTTCGTTTTGGCACGCAATGTAAATCGCGTCGTAAACTGCCGTTCCGCCTCCAGCGCGCGTCTGCAGGATTTGGTCGCGCAGCAAGCCCGCATCGCCGGTGAATGCCTGCACGACTTGCGGCTCGTCGTCGAAGGTCATCACGAAGGCTTCATCTCTGCCCCGCCGCAACACGCTAAACAGGAAGTTGATCGAGGCGTCTTGCTCGAACTTGATGCGGTCGCGGATGCTGTTTGAAGTGTCCACCAGCATCCCGATGCGCAACGGCAAATCCGTCTGCTTGCTGAAGTAGCGAATCTCTTGCGGAAACTTTTCGTCGAATATCTTGAAGTCCTCTTTTTGCAGATCGGGGACGAGCTTGTTGCGCCGGTTCAGCACCGTGAAAAGCACGTCCACCAGGTTGACCACCTGTACGATCTTTTGCGGGCTCTGCGGGGGCGCCGCCTGCTCCCCCTGTTGACCTGGTTGACCCTGCTGGGATGATTGGGTTGGCTGCCCCTGCTGTGGTGCCGCCTTCTGGGTCGCCGGGGGGCGTGGCTCGGAAGACGCCGGCGCCTGCTGCGCCCGGCCGCTGACCGCCGCCGACAGCAAAACTGCTACGAGTAGAACGGAAATCAGTGCCCTGGACATGTCTGTTGATTATAGGTAGGGAGCAAGTGCAGCGTCAATTCGCTTCCAATCCTCTCCTGCGACGTCCGCTAGTTCTTTGACAAACTCGCGCAACTCCCGCGGCAGCGGCGCGCGCACTTCAATCCATACGCCGGTTTTTGGCTGAGGGAATCCCAGCCGGGCTGCGTGCAAGAAATTGCGCCCAAGCAGCGGCATCGCAGCCTTCTCCTGCTCGCTCGTGGCACCGCGTCCGCGTCCGGCACCAATGCTAATCTGCGAAGCCGCTCCATAAAGTGTGTCGCCAACAACCGGGTGTTTCAGCGCCGCAAAATGAACCCTGATCTGATGCGTTCGTCCCGTGTGCAACTGCACTTCCACTAGCGTCGTGCCGTCGATTTCCGCCAGCGTCCGCCAATCCGTCCGCGCCGCTCGTGCCTTTCCCGGCAGTACGCGGCCCCGTAGCGCGCTCCCCGGCTTCTGCCGGTGCACCGCCATTCGTGTTCGCCGATGGATGTCGCGCCCAATGGCCAGCTCTATCCGCCCCTGTTTTTCCTTCAGCAGGCCCTCGACCAGTGCAATGTAAGTCTTCTTCACGGTGCGCTGCCGAAACGCCTCAGCCAGCTTCGCGTGCGCGAAATCATTCTTCGCTACGAGAATTGCTCCTGACGTTTCCTTGTCCAGCCGGTGCACGATCCCCGGCCGCAACGCATCGCCTCCTTGCGAAAGCGCCTGCCCCCTCCCAAGCAGTGCGTTCACCAGTGTCCCCCGCGTGTTTCCCGCGCCCGCATGCACAGTCATCCCCGCCGCTTTGTTGACCACAATCACATCCGCATCTTCATAAAGAATGTCCAGCGGGATCGATTCCGCCTCCGCCCGTATTGGCGGACGGGCTTGCGCCTCGACCGCGATTTTCTCACCCGCACGCAAACGATGCGCGCCCTTCAGCGGCTTGCCGCCCACCAACACCAGCCCAGCTTCGATAAGCTCCTGAATCCGCGTGCGGCTCAACTCGGGCAGTTGGGCCGCCAGATAGCGATCCAGCCGCTTCCCGGTGTCGCTATTCTCTACCAAGAGATTGTGTGTGACGGGTGGAGGCACGGAGGGATTCTAGCAGCTTGTCCTCGCCCCAAACCAAAGCCTGCCGAATTGCGCGCCGGCTTGGAGCGGCTTCCCGAGCGAACGTCGCCTCATAGCTGATTATTCTGGCGGAGGTGCGGTTTCTTTCGAGAGGAAGAGGAGATCGACAATCAAAAGGATGGCGCCGATGGTGATCGCGGAATCGGCCACGTTAAACGCCGGCCACCTGTAGCTTCCAATCCACACTTCCAAAAAGTCCGTGACCCCTCCGTGAATAATTCTGTCCGTGACGTTTCCCGTGGCCCCCCCGAGCAGCAACGCGATTCCCGCGCACGCCGCGCTGCTTCCTTGGCCGGCTACGAGCAGCCATGCCAGCGCGCAAATCACTGCGAGCGAGCCGCCGATTAAAAGAATGTGCAGCCACGGCGAATGCGAATCCGCGAATAGACTAAACGCGATCCCCGGATTGCGGCTGTGCACCAGATAAATAAGGTGCCGCACCACCTCGTGCCGCCATCCCTCATTTGTTTGCGTTTCGAACCACGCTTTTGTAGCGCGGTCGAGCACCACGATGCCGAGCGTGAGCCACAGCCAACGCAAGCGTGAGGGCAATTTCATGAAACTGACGTCTCCGCACTTTCAATTTCCGCGAGTGCTTCGCTGCACCGCTCACAAATGCCAGGATAGCGTGTATTTTCCCCCACGTGCGTCGAGTAGTTCCAGCAGCGTTCACACTTCGCGCCGTCGGCGCGCAAAACTTCGACATGAAACGGCTCAGGATGGTCGCTATGCACGGGCCCATCAAATGGCAACACTTCGACCTGCGAAACGATAAATAACGCCGGCAAATCCTTTGCGTGTCTCCGCAGAAGATCCAGATACGGGCCCTTTGACTGAAGGCGTACCTTGGCTTCGAGCGAAGCATTGATGAATTTCCGTGTGCGGGCACGCTCGAGGTCTTGCAAGACTTCCGCTCTCAGTGTATGGAACTTTTCCCATTCCCCTTTAGTCTTCGCGTCGAGATATGAACGCAGCGCTGGCTCTTCGGGGAAGACGGTGGTGTGGACACTTTCCGCAGCGCCGGAAGATTCGGGCAAATGCTTCCAGATTTCTTCCGCGGTGAAAACCAGGATGGGTGCGGCCAGTCGCACAAGCGCGCTTGTGATTTTCCATACCGCTGTTTGTGCCGAGCGACGAGAACGATTCCTTGCTGCTTTCGTGTACAAGCGGTCCTTCAGCACATCAAAATAAAATGTGCTGAGATCAACGACGCAATACTCATGCACAGCGTGATATACGCGATGAAATTCATACGCGGCGTACCAGTCCCGGCATTTCTTGACCAGATCCGCCGTTCGTTCCAGCATCCAACGATCAAGTTCTTCCAGTTCCTCGCACGCAAGTGCGTCGCGCCCCGGTTCGAAATCAAACAAATTCCCGAGCGCGAATCGAAAGGTGTTGCGAATCTTGCGGTACGCCTCGCTGAGCTGCGTCATCACGCGCTCGCTCATCTTTACATCGGCCTGATACTCCTGCGATGCAACCCACAAACGGAGCATGTCCGCTCCCCACTTTTCGCAAATCTCGCTCGGAAGCACAACGTTCCCGAGAGACTTCGACATGGGGCGCCCATGTTCATCGAGTGTCCACCCATGCGTAACCACGCTGCGGTAAGGCGCATGATTGCGGAGCCCCGTCGCGATCAGGAGCGAACTCTGGAACCATCCGCGATACTGGTCCGGGCCCTCGAGATAAACATCCGCGGGCCACTCGTCTCCCTTCAAAACGGCGAGATGCGAAGACCCCGCATCGAACCACACGTCGAGAATGTCGTTTTCCTTCCGCCACGAGCCCTTGCCACACGCGCATTTCGTTCCGGAGGGCAGCAACTCTTCGGCCGTGTGCTTGTACCATGCGTCCGCGCCTTCCCGTTCGAAGCACTTCACCACGCTCCGCAGCGCCGCGAAATCCTCGAGACGTTCGCCGCATCCATCGCAATAAAAAACGATAATTGGCACTCCCCAGAATCGCTGCCTCGAAACGCACCAGTCCGGACGCTTCTCGATCATTTCGTATATGCGCTCTTCTCCCCAGGCCGGAATCCATTTCACGCCGTGAACCTCTTCGAGCGCTTCCGCGCGCAAAGTTTTTTCTTCTCCGAGGGTCGCGTGATCCATCTTGATGAACCATTGTTCCGTGGCCCGAAAAATTAGCGGATTGTGGCAGCGCCAGCAATGCGGGTAGGTGTGCGTGTAGTTTTGATGGCCGAGCAGGGCGCCGCGATCTTCGAGCAGTTTCACGATGATCGGATTGGCTTCGAGCACATTCTTGCCTTTGTATTCCGGCAATCCTTCCAGATACACACCTTTGTCGTCGATGGGCGCGTAAATTTCGAGACCATATTTCTGACCCGAGAGAAAATCATCCGGACCGTGCCCCGGCGCAGTGTGAACGACTCCACTGCCCTGATCCAGCGTCACGTAATTTGCAAGAATTCCCGGAACCTGCACCGGCAAAAAAGGATGCTGGAATTTTGCGCCCTCAAAATCCCGCCCCTTCCAATTCGAACGCACGCGCACTTCCCTAATTCCACACTCCGCGTGCAGTGCCGCGATTCGCTCCGCGGCAAGCAGCAGCGCGCCCTTCTCGGTTTCCACCACCACGTATTCGAAATCGGGATGAAAAGCCAGCGCGCGATTGTGCGGAAGAGTCCATGGCGTAGTAGTCCAAATGACCGCGCTCACATCATCCATTCGAATGGCGTCAGACTTCCCGCCGTCCACGACAGCGAACTTCGCCCAGACCGATGGACTCGTGTGATCTTCGTACTCGACTTCCGCTTCAGCCAAAGCCGTCATGTCGTGGATGCACCAGTAGACCGGTTTCCGCCCGCGATACACGAACCCTTTCTCCATGAAATCGAGCAACGCGCCCGCGATGGTGGCCTCGTAATCATGACTCATCGTCAGGTACGGATCATCCCACTGCCCCAGCACTCCCAATCGCTTGAAGTCGCGCTTATGCTGCTCCACATAACGCACGGCGAATTCCCGGCAGAGCCGCCGAAATTCCGCCGGCGGAACTTTTCCTTTTCCGCCCAGCTCCTTTTCCACTTGCGTCTCGATCGGCAACCCATGGCAATCCCATCCGGGCACGTAAGGCGCGCAATGGCCAGCCATGCTTTTGGATTTGACGATCATGTCTTTCAAAATCTTATTCAGTCCGGTGCCCAGATGAATCGTGCCCGTAGGATAGGGCGGCCCGTCATGCAGAACAAAAAGGGGCCAGCCCTTGCGCGCTGCAAGGATGCGCTCGTAAAGATGCGATTCCTCCCAGGCCGCAAGCTGCTTCGGCTCATTTTGCGGAAGGCCGGCTTTCATCGGAAAATCAGTTCTTGGCAGGTTTAGAGTCTTCTTCAGTTCCAGAGGTTCACCCATGCGTGTGTGCGCCCGTAGCTCTGCTTGCTTGATTTGAAAGCCGTCCCTTGGTTCAGGTGCTCAGCCAGAAACATCGGAAAGCGGTGTAATTGCGTATGTTACAATGATTGGGAGTTGGTGTCAGCGGCCCGGGTCGCGCAACCTTTCCCGGTTCGCGCGAATCTTAATCGTGAGGACACCCTAAGCAGTAAATCTGCGTCTAAATCAGGGGGAAGATGGTGCCGGGCCTAATCGTCAATCTCGTTCCACCTGAATTAAAAAAGCCCGGCGTGTCGGGCACAGGCAATCAAGCCGTTCCAGTACCTGCGGCGGCGGTTCCCAAGTTTGGGGCGCCTGCCCTCCTCATTCCCGATAATTTTTGGTCGAACCTTAAACAGTTCTTGACAGAGCGCCCCGTTAAAGTGAGGGAGCGAGCAGACGCGCCCTTTACGAAGACAGCGTTTGGCGGGGGCGTTTTTGACAACTTCAAAGATTTCTTCAGTTCACGCCCAGTGCCAAAAGGCCCGGTAAACAGCCGGCTAGCGGTCTCCTGGGGAGCGAATTTCGGTGGGTTTGGGTCGCGCATCAAAGAGGCTTTCTTCCCTGCGAAGCTCCCGCCAGCGAACTTCACCAGCAAACCGATTAGAGTGAAAGACATCTGGACGAAGGACGAGAACTTCGGGTGGACGCAAGCGATCTCCATCGGCATTCACGCAAGTGTTTTCGCGCTCGTCATTTTACTCCCCTTGATTTGGCATTTCTCGTCTCCGACCCAGGCAAAGAACAAAAACGTGGACGTGACTCCGCTTGATATTTCGCCGTACATGGCGAAACTGCCTGCGGGAGCGAAAAAGGCAGGGGGCGGTGGAGGGGCGAATGACCACACGCTGGCTCCCGTCAATAAAGGCAAATTGCCCAAATTCCAGTGGACGCAGTTCACGCCACCTCAGGTGAAGATTCAGAATCCGAATCCCAAACTGGCGATGGACCCGTCGTTGCTCGGTCCGCCCGACCTGAAGGTGCCTAATCTTAATGCGGCAAACTTTGGCGATCCGCTGGCCAACGGCGTTAGCGATTCCCTTGGTCATGGCAATGGCACCGGTATCGGCAGCGGCACCGGCGGCGGCCTTGGTCCTGGAGAAGGCGGAGGCACCGGCGGCGGAGCGTTTCGCGCTGGCGTGAATGGAGTTGGCGTGCCGGAGTGCATCTATTGCCCCCCGCCGCTTTATTCGGATGATGCGCGCAAAGCGAAGTACATGGGCTCGGTTGTGCTGCAGGTGACAGTGACGGCGGATGGGCGGGCCGTGAACATCTCTATCGTCAAGGATCCAGGGATGGGCCTCGGAGAGAAAGCAGTCGAGTCCGTACGCACCTGGAGGTTCAGGCCGGCGGCAGGACCCAACGGCAAGATTGTGCCGGTGATTGTGCCCATCGAAGTGACATTCCGGTTGTATTAGTTCCTTCTGCTCGCTGATTCCGAGCTGCTTAAACTCAATGCTTGTTTTTCAGTTCGCTTACCTCTGAGTTTTCAAATTCTTTTCCCACAGGCAACCAAACTCTCTTTTTACACTTCTGACTAGCGGACTGGTGCCCGTCTCCAAAGGTTGTCAGGCCGAATCGCGAGGCGGAGACGGAGGCCTGCGCATGCGCGATCCATTTCTGCGCTTTCTTTCCCGCAACGATTCGTCGGCGGAATTCACTTCGTCAGAATCCTGGTTGAATCGCGTGCGAGAAAACCTGGGGCAGCTTCTTATCCCTTCGCATTTCAAACCCTCTTCGGCAAACGGCGCGCCCATTCATCTCTTGAAGTTCGACAAGTCGCTGAGGCCGGCGCGCGCGCAGGGTGCTTCGCTGATCAGTCACGCCGCGGTATTTGCCGCACTTGCGTTTCTTCTGACGCATGGTCCGGGGGACCTCAGAGGGAAACCTAATAAAGATTCGCGAGCGGTGGATCGGCTTACTTTTCCCACTCCACTATTCCGTACACTTACGAACGCGAATCCCAACGGAGGGAAAGGCAGAGGCGGTGACCAGAATCCGATTCCCGCGACCAGTGGACATCTTCCGCCGCACTCGTCTCTTGCGATAGTCAAACCCACGCTTCCACAAAACGAAACCCATTTGCTTCCCGAACCGCCAACAATTTTCGACCCAAACGCTGCGCCCGTCCTAACTCCCACTGACAAGATTGGACTATCGTGGATGCCCGCAGATACAAATTCAGCGGGCCCCGGCAAAGGCCACACCATGGGTTCGGGCGATGGTAATACTATAGGCGACGGCGGTGATGGGCCGGCGGGTGACGGCACGGGGATCGGCCGATACGTGTCGGGATTTATTCCGCCTGGATGTGCATATTGTCCAATCCCCACTTACACCGATGATGCTCGGCATGGCAAGGTGCAGGGTTCGGTGACGCTGCAGGTCCTCGTGGGCGAGGACGGGCGAGCGCAGAATATCCGCATCGTCAAGGGCATCGGGTTTGGCCTCGACGAGCGCGCGGTGGAAACCGTGCGGGGCTGGAAGTTTATTCCAGCGCGAGACGGGACGCATCGATCCGTCACCGCGTGGGTCACCGTTGAAGCCGTGTTTCGCCTGTTCTGAAGCGAAGCAGGTTGCGCTGGACGCACTCCGCTGACGGCGGTAGCATTTGTGAATGCCGTACGAATTTCGGGAGTGGGAAGAGGAACTGGAACCGCAGGCATCTTCGGCGCGAGTGGGCGGCCCGCCGCATAAATCTTCGGGAATTGGCGTGCTGGATCCACCCGGTCCTCCGAAGAGGCCGCTGGGACCGCTAGCCGCTCTGCCCGCATCCTTTCTGCTGCGATTGCTTGCGGGATTGATTTTGGCTGGATTAGGGCTGTTCATTTTATCCCTGCTGTTTTCCCGGTAGTGGCTGATTCAAGAAACACAGCGGATGGTTCTGCTGTTTGGGCTGTGGACAATCTGCTAGGATTCGGGCATGAGAAGAGCAACCGGTGTTTCGATGGCTGTCCTGGCTGGTTTGGCGTGCTTTGCGCACAAGGCGGGGGCACAGAGTTCCGCAGGCGCGCTGGATATCACGGCGCGCATCACGCCCACGGCGGCGCGGCCGGAACCCGTGCGGCAATTTACGTTCTACATCCTTACGAAGAGCTATGAGGACATCGCCAAGGAAGTCGAAGCGGGAGACGTCATCCCTTCGCGGGATGAGTACATCGATGGATTGAAAGTTTCGAAAGAGTTGAAGGAGTGGCTGAAGTCCCACGAAACTCTTGACTTGACCATTCCCGAGCTGGACAAAATGCTGAAGGCCGACGACATCATCAACACACCGGAATTTTTGCTGGCGTACCAGCACTCGAACAGCGGCGGAGTAACGAGCGGGATTCCGAAACCGAAATACAAGGACGCGGACAAGACGGACCATCCGGAGAAGTATGAAAAAGACAAGCAGGACTATTACACCGCGCTGAAGAAGTTCATAGAGAAGAATCCGGCAACGATTTCCGGAGTCGAGCTGGAGCTGGACGGAGTGAACCCCCAGCGGAAGTGGGCGCTGCTTCAGAGCAACCACAAAAAGCGGATACAGAAGCTGGCGCCGGAATTGGCGCAAACGAAGTATCTGGCGGCCAAGCTGGACACGGACCTGGAAGGGCACGGCTTTACGCGGAATCTGGCGCCAGGCAAGTATTGGATCAGCTCGCTGAACCTGGATGCAAATGCCGGCGACTCACGCATGCGCTGGGATGTACCGGTCACCATTGAAGCAGGCCAAACTTTCCGCATCGAACTCACCAACCTGAACGCGACGGACACTCTCGCGGCCGCGGCACCGTAAGGCGCGCCGGTCGAAGCGGCCATGAGCACGCCTCTCCTCTGGCTGGGCTTTAATCTTTTCGTACTCGCCACGATTGCGCTGGATCTGGGTGTCTTCCACCGCCGCCCGCACAAAATGACGACGCGGGAAGCGATCACCTGGAGCCTCGTCTGGGTTGGGCTGACCGTGGCATTCGGACTCGGCGTGATGCATTACTCGGGCGCGCAGCGGGGCCTCGAATTCTTCACCGGCTACGTCATCGAAAAAGCGCTTAGCGTGGACAATCTTTTTCTGTTTCTGGTGATTTTCCGCGCGTTCCGCGTGGAAGAAAACATCCAGCACCGCGTTTTAGAATGGGGCATCCTCGGGGCGCTGGTGATGCGCGGCGCGATGATCGCGGCGGGGGCCGAACTGATCGAGCGGTTCAGCTGGGTGCTGTACGTGTTCGGCGCGTTTCTGGTGTACGCGGGACTGCACATGCTGTTCGCGAAGAAAGCGGAGATGCATCCCGAGCAGAACCGGATTTCGCGATTTGCAAGCAAGCATCTGCGTGTCACGCACGAATATCGAAACGGGCATTTTTTTGTGAGGCAAGGCGGAAAGCTGTTCGCCACACCCTTGTTCGTGGTGCTGCTGATCGTGGAGATCACGGACATCAGTTTAGCGGTCGACTCGATTCCGGCGATCTTCGGAATTACGCGTGACCCTTTTATCGTGTACACCTCCAACGTGTTCGCGATTCTGGGCTTGCGCGCTATGTATTTTCTGCTGGCGGGTATGCTGGGGCGGCTGCGATTCTTGACGGCGGGCCTTGCGTTTGTGCTGGCGTTCATCGGCGCGAAGATGATCGTTGAACCGTGGGTACATATCTCCGTGGAGATTTCGTTGGGGATCGTCGGGGGAATGTTGCTTGTGGCGCTGGCTGCTTCATTGTTGTTCGCTCCAAAACCAAAACAGTAAAGCCGCCGTCCCAGGAGAGTGACCTCGCCGGGATGGAGCGCCACAGGCTCCCTCGGCACGGCACGAAGATTGCCACTTAAGCGTGGCCGCAAGAAATTGACGCTAACCAATTGATGCCAAACCCGGGAAGATAGAGGCATAGAGATATACACAGCGGGTGTGGCGTGCCAAACCAAGTCTCCGCAGTCGACTCCATTTCTCCAGCTTTCGCTCGGACAAGGCGAATGCTCTTCCAACCATTCCGTTTTGGATTGTGGGCGCGGCTGGCGGTGGTGGCACTGGTTACCGGTGAGGTTGGGGGCGGGGGTGGCGGTGGAAGTCTCGGGAATTTGAACAACAATCGAGGAGGCGGCACTCATTGGGCGGCGGTGGCGCGCCTCATCAGCGAGCCGGGGTGGGAAGAGGTCCAGCCTTATCTATTCTGGATTGCGCTGGGATTCGCAGCAGTGTTGGCATTGATGCTTTTGTGGATTTACACCGACTGCGTGTACCGGTTCATTCTGCTGGACTCGGTAGTTAGCGGGCAGTGCCGATTGCGCGAGGGATGGCGCCGTTGGAGAGAAGCCGGCCGGCGGTACCTCGTGTGGGCTATTGGGTTTGGAGTCAGCGCCCTCGTTCTGCTGGGGATTGTAACAGGCGTGCCGCTGCTACTGGCGTATCGCGCAGGGTGGTTTGAAAAGTCGGATCAACATATTGGGGCACTGATTGGCGGAGGCTTCTTGCTGGTATTCGTGGTAATTGTGCTGGTGGTGGCCTTGGCAATCATCGACCTGCTGGGGCGGGATTTTCTGGTGCCGGTAATGGCCTTCGAGGGCGTGGGGGCGGTGGATGGGTGGCGACGTCTGATCGTGATGGTAGGTGCGGATAAGGCCGCCTACGCGGTGTATGTGCTGATGAAAATCGTTCTGGCCATGGGGAGCGCGATTATCTTCACGATCATCAACCTGATCGTGATTCTGGCGCTGCTGATACCGCTGGCGATGCTGGGCATTGTCGGGTTCCTTATCGGCAAGGGCGTAGGCATGACTTGGGATGTTTCGGCGATTTTATTGGTGGCGGGGCTTGGGATGCTCGCGATTGCTGGAATACTTTACGTGATGGGTTTTGTGTATGCGCCAGGGCTGGTTTTCTTTCAATCTTACGCGCTGGAGTTTTTTGGGGCGCGTTATGAACCGCTCGCGAGGAAAATGTTTACGCCACAGCCGCCTGTAACACCAACGCCATTGGCGGAGCCGTGGCCGCCTCCGGCACCCTCGCCAACTTAGTCAGTAACGCGCCGGAGTCTGGCGCGATTCCGCGAAGAGCTCGCGCGAAATTCCTTGACTCAATCCTCTTCGAACATGAGCTCGTCGATATAGCACCACATCCAGTTTTCACCAGGTTCGAACGAGCGAACGATGGGGTGTTTAATGGCGTGGAAATGTTTTGTGGCGTGCTTATTTTTTGAGGAATCGCAGCAGCCGACGTGGCCGCAGGTGAGGCATAGCCGCAGGTGCACCCAGGTATCCCCCATTTTGAGACATTCTTCGCAGCCCTTTGATTTGGGTTTGACCGGGCGGATTTGATTGATATGCGTGCAAACATCGGCCATGGCTTTCTCCTGAAACGATTACTTCGCTGCCTGGATTGGAATGCGAACCTGAAAGCGCGTGTCGCCAAGGACCGAAGTAACACTGACGTGGCCGCCGACGTTCCTAATGATGCGGTTGACGACATCGAGGCCGAGACCCGTGCCTTCGCCCACGCCCTTGGTTGTGAAAAAGGGATCGAAGATGCGAGACATGGCGTCGGGCGGAATGCCCGCGCCGTTGTCGGCAATTTCCACCAGGACGAACTCGTTCTCGCGCGTGGTGCGAATGGTGAGTTTGCCGTTGCCCTTCATGGCGTCGGCGGCGTTGTCGATGAGATTGGTCCAAACCTGGTTCAATTCGCTGCCGCTGGCCATGACTTTAGGCAGGTTGGGAGCGTAATCGCGAGAGACGGTGATGCCGCGTTTGAGCTTGTGATTCATGATGGTGAGTGTGGTTTCGAGGCCGCGCTCGATGTCGACTTCCTGAAGCGGGCCTTGATCCATATAGGAATACTCTTTAACGGCTTTGATGAGATCGGAAATGCGGGCGGAGCTATGCTCGAGTTCTTCGGCGATGCGTTCCATCTCTAGGAGTGTGGCGAAGCGGGTAAGCTCGGGGCCGAGTGATGCGCCTGCGACGGCCGCGAAGGATGCCAGTTGAGCATCGGTGAGGCCGGCGTCCGCGAGGGTTGGCGATAGTTTCCATGCATCCGCGACTTTATACGATTCGAGCCACGATTGAATCGCTTCTTCGCGCTCGACTCGGGCAAATTCGTCCTTGAACTGCGCGGGCTTAAGCGAAGAGCGGATTTCCTCTTCGCGCTGAGCCAAGAGGCCGCAGTCTTCGGGGCCGATCTCTGTGGTGCGAGCGGCTTCACGCAAACGGGCCAAACAATCGCGCAGGGCCGCGGCCGAACGGCGCGCGGCAGCGGAAGGATTATTAAGCTCGTGCGCGAGACCGGCAGAGAGTTTGCCGAGGGCCGCGAGCTTCTCGTGCTGCTGTTCCGCGCGGGTGACGCTGCGAACGCGGTCCGTGAGCAAAGCCACGAGCCTGCGGGTAAGTTCCGGCATTCTCCGGAACAGTTCCGGGAATGAGCTGACGCGAAAGCCGAGGAAATGCGAGGGAAGAACGGCGCGGCCAGTGACCGTGATGACTTTCAGCCGCGAGAATGGAAGCATGCCGGTGACATCGCCGGCGCTGGCGGTGAATACGGGGCCGTTGGGATTGCCGTGCTCGGCCCTGGCGCGCATCTCGCCTTCGAGCATCACCATCATGTACTCGGGATGATCCCCTTCGCGCATGATGATGTCGCCGGCAGCGACACGGCGTTCCTCTGACTGAGAAATAAACCACAGGAGATCTTCGTTCGATAGGTCCTCGAAGACGTGAATCTTGCGCAGTTTCGCGAGGAGTTCTTCGGGGGACGATGGCACGAGAGTCTCAGTCATCCGCGTCCTGCTCTCTTGTTGGCGGGGCTCATTGTACCTTGGCCAGATATTGATGCATGAATTGGACGACGACGGCGCCTTCGCCGACGCCGGATGCGACTCGCTTTACGGAGCCGTGGCGGACATCGCCGACGACAAAGATGCCTGGGACGTTGGTTTCCAGCAAGCCAGGGTCGCGGTCAAGCGTCCAGGAAGCGGGTCGCTTGCCATCGCGAAGGAGGTCAGGACCAGAAAGGATGAAGCCGCGTTCGTCGCGTTCGATGAGATTACCGAGCCATTCGGTGCGTGGCTGCGCGCCGATGAAGATAAAGAGGCTCGACGCGGGAAGCTGCTGGCGGATGCCTGTAGTTTCGCAAAGGACGGTGATTCCCGTGAGGCGCGTTTCACCCTGGACCTCGACGACCGAGGATTGTGTCCAGACCTCGATTTTGGGAGTTTTCACGATTTGCTCGATGAGGTAGTGAGACATGGTGCTTGCCAGGGATGTGCCGCGCACGAGCATGATGACTTTTTCTGCATACTTCGAGAAATGCATGGCGGCCTGTCCGGCGGAATTCGCGCCGCCGATGATATAGACGGTTTCGCCGCGGCAGGAAATGGCTTCGGAAGTACCACCGCCGTAATAAACCCCGGCGCCCTGAAGGCGGTCGATGCCTGGAACATCCAGGTTGCGCCACTGAACGCCCATGGCGAGAAGCAGAGCGTTGCAGGAGATTTCTGCGCCATCCGCGAGCTTGATGAAGCGATAGGGACCGTCGATCCGCAGGCCAACGACATCCTGAGGCGAAAGAATCTCGACGCCAAAACGCCGGGCTTGGGCGACGGCGCGGAAGGCCAGGTCGGCGCCTGATAAGCCGGATGGAAAGCCGAGATAGTTTTCGATGCGGGAACTGAGGCCGGCCTGGCCGCCCGGGGCTTCACGCTCGATGATGACCGTGCGAAGACCCTCGGATGCGCCATAGACCGCTGCGGCGAGTCCAGCTGGGCCACCACCGACGATGGCGAGATCGTAGAAATTTGTTTGCGCGTGGGTGCGGAGACCGACCTTGTCGGCTAGGGCAGGAAGCGGCGGTTCGGCAAGCCTCGTGCCATCGGGAAATAAGACCAGAGGGAGCGTTTCCGCCTCGGGACCGAGGGAGGCAATGAGGGTGCGAACTTCCGGATCAGTTTGGGCAAGCTCGACATCGATCCACTGATAAGGAACCTGATTGCGCGCGAGAAAATCGCGTAGCTCGTAGGAGCGATTGGACCAGCGGGTGCCGAGAACGCGAATGCCTTCGTAGAGAGGGCGGAAGGTGGAGTTCCAGTCGGTGAGAAGTTCATCGATCGCCGGATAGAGCTTCTCTTCCGGTGGATCCCAGGGCTTCATCAGGTAAAAGTGGATGCGGGCTTCGTTGATGGCGTCAATGGCGGCAGTAGTGTCGGCGTAGGCGGTGAGGAGGGCGCGCTTGGCTTGGGGATGGATCTCCATGGCCTGGGAGAGAAAACCGACGCCATTCATTTGAGGCATGCGTTGGTCGGCGAGGAGCAAGGCGACGGGATTGTTGCGCGCTTTGAGCTCGCGAAGCGTCGTGAGGGCGGCGCCGCCTGAGCTGGCGCGCATGACCCGATATCTGTCGGAATAGTGGCCACGAAGGTCGCGCTCGATGGCTCGCAGGACCTCCGGATCGTCATCGACAGTTAATAAAACAGGTTTTGGCATACCCCTCAGATGATTTGAACAACGGATTCGTTGCAACTTTCGCGTCAGAATCAGAGAGACGACTGAATCTGGCCAAGTCTTCAAGCTACAATTCTAGGGTCCTCTATGTCCAGTGCGCTCACAAACTCGATAACACAGCTTTCTTCAGGCGAGAGTTCGGCTCGCGGCGAAGCAGCAGCGGAGATTTACGCGACGGGGCGTACGACCGCTGAGCGGGCGATAAAGGTGTGGTCGAGCGACGAGGAATTATCAGCGCTGCTTCTTGGGCCGAAGCCTGAGGTTACGGTGGGGCTGGCGGTTCAGCGGGAGACTTTCGCAAAGATGCGCGCCGCGAATGGCATGCCGCGTTTGGCGGAGGTTCCTTCCGATCAGGATGCGGAAGAGTTTGAGCTGCATTTTTCCGGGGAGGCCTCTTTGGACATATTGACGTCGAGAGCGCCAGGCGGTCCGGGCGCGATTGCCAAGTACTTGGGGAAATTTGGAGAGGGCGTTCAGCAGGTGGAGTTTCGGTGCTTGAACGTGGACCGGGCGACGGAGATTTTGAAGGAGAAATTTAGCATTTCGTCCGTTTATCCGGAGGCGCGGCCGGGGGCGGATGGGACGCGCGTTAATTTCTTTCTTGTGCCAGTACCCGGCGGCGGGAAAATCCTGATCGAGTTCTACGAGTCAGCCAGCAAAGACGAAGAAAAATAATTCAGGCACCTTTGGCGATTTCACTCCAGGCTCGGAGGACTTCGCCGACCGTCCAGGCTTGAGCGATGCAGCCGCGAGGAGTGTGAGGCGGGTCGCCATCGAAAATTTCTGCCAGCGTGCCAAGACCGAACGCGCAAATGCGCGCGCCGAGCGGCTCGAGATAGCGGAGCGCCGCGGCTCGATCGCCGTAGACGCGAAGATGGGCGAGTGCGAAGGGACCGAGTAGCCAGCCCCAAACTGTTCCCTGATGATAAGCGGCATCGCGCGCGCGCTGATCGCCGCCGTAGTGGCCTTGATAACCCGGTTCCCCGGGGGCAAGGCTGCGCAAGCCATGGGAAGTGAGCAGGCGTTGCGCGCAGAGATCGACGACGCATTTTTGCTGGTCTTTGGATAGAGGGCTAACGGGCAAGGAGACGGCGAGAATTTGATTGGGGCGGAGTGCGGAGTCCTTGCTGCTGGATTTCGCGGGACCGGGGACATCGATCACGTCGAAGCAACAATTTCGTTCCGCGTTCCAGAATTTCCGGAAGCTGTTCTTGGTCTGAGCGGAGAGACGCTCGTAGCTATCCGCGGGTTTGCTCTGAAGTCGCGCGAACTGCGTCATTGTTTCGAGAGCGTTGAGCCAGAGTGCATTGATCTCGACCGGCTTGCCAGTGCGCGGGGTGACGACCCAATCGCCGATTTTGGCGTCCATCCAGGTAAGCTGAATGCCCGGCCCTCCCGCATAGAGAAGCCCATCAGCGGAATCGGCGTGAATGTTGTAACGCGTGCCGGCGACGTGGGCTTCAATCATGCGGGCGAGAACTGGAAACAGTTTTTGCAGGGTCGCGGCGTCCTGTGTGACGGCAAAATATTGGCGTACCGCTTCGAAATACCAGAGGGCGGCATCGACGGTGTTGTATTCCGGCTTACCGCCCGCGTCGGGAAAATTGTTGGGGAGCATCCCGCCATCGACGTAACGCGCGAAAGACAGAAGGATTTGCTTTGCCACATCCACGCGGCCAGTGGCGAGCGCCAGGCCCGGCAGGGCAACCATGGTGTCCCGTCCCCAATCGCCAAACCAGTGGTAGCCGGCGATGATGCTGCGACCGTCCGGCTCCTCGGGAAGGCTGCGCCTGACGACAAATTGATCGGCCGCGAGAACGAGTTGGCGGAGCCAACCAGGAGTATCAGCGGAGGAATTTTCGTTTTGCTTTCGCCAGGCTTTCAGCAAAGCTACTTCATGATTGCCCCGCTGAGCGCGTGAGGCAGGGCTATCAAGTGGGGTGCCCGCTTCGGTCGATATGACCACGGTGAGACTTTCGCCGGTGTTCAAAGCGCCCCTGAAGAGAGCGGCAAAGAGATTATCTTCGTGATCATCGAGGCCGCGTTCACTCTCCATCGGCAAGAAACAATTGCGATACCACTCGTGATGTGGCTCACAGGGAGCCTGCGCGGACTTTAGAAAAAATGGGGTGGCGCCTTCGAATGACAAAACCATTATGCCGTGTTCCACGGGAACAATTTTCATTTGCCAGCTACCGGCGTGTGTCAAAGAATGATAATCGCGGTAGTTGACGAGGGCTTTTAGGTCGATTTCCAGAGGGCCGCTTGCGCGAGTGAGAGTGTATTGAATAAAAGTGGTGTTTTCGCCCTGAGCCATCCAAATGCGTTTTTCGAGCAAGGCGTCGGCGAGCGCGTATGTCCAAACGGGAATGGCGCCTTCCAGACGGAAACTTTCGAGGTAGAGATAGCCTTGCGGATCGACGGCGCCGCTGGCCCATCGATGGGTTGCGAGGGCATACGTGGCGCCAAGATAACGAACGGTTTCATCGAGGGCGGCGACAAGTTGAGTGCGACCGAGAGGCGGCTGAAGAGCGGCAAAGAGAAGGCCGTGATAGCGGCGCGTCATGCCACCGGAAATGGTTCCGGAGGCAAACCCGCCGATGCCGTTGGTGACCAGCCACTCCCGCGATTCGGCGGCGGGAAGATTGCCGCAAATTTCGCGCCCGAAGTGAACTTCGGAGAGAACTGATTGCGGCACTTTATTCTCCGCTCTGCTCGATCAATTTGGCGACGAGGCCGGTCCAGCCGGTCTGGTGATTTGCGCCAAGGCCGGCACCGTTATCGCCGTGGAAATATTCGTGGAACAGAATCAAGTCCTTCCAGTATGGATTGCTCTGGAAAAGTTCGATGCCCCCGGCGACAGGACGGCGGCCGTCCTTGTCACGAACGAAAATATGCACTAGGCGGCGGGAAATTTCGGCAGCCACTTCCCAGAGGTCCATTTCGTTGCCAGTGCGCGCCGGACATTCGGTTTTGAAGTCCTCGCCGTAATAGTGGTGATACTTCTGCAAGGATTCGACAAGAAGGTAGTTCAAGGGAAACCATATTGGGCCGCGCCAGTTCGAATTGCCGCCAAATAGTCCGCTGGTGGATTCTGCGGGGTCGTAATTGACGCGGCTGATGTGGTCATTCACCTGGACTTCGTAAGGGTGGTCGAGGTGGTAACGGGAAAGTGAGCGTACACCGTAAGGAGACAAGAATTCCGTTTCGTCGAGCATGCGGCTGAGAATGCGCTTCAGTTGTTTGCGATTGGCGAGGGAGAGGAGGCGACGCACGCCGCGCGCGGAACGCTGCGTCATTTCGATGTGTTCGGGGACATCCGCGTGATTGTCAATGAACCATTGCATGCGGCGCTTGAAGCCGGGCAAGCGATCGACGATTTCGGGCTCGAGGGTTTCGACTGCAAACAGTGGAATCAGGCCAACCATGGAGCGGATCTTCAGGAAATGATCATCGCCATTCGGTAGATGCAGGACGTCGTAGTAGAAGCCGTCTTCGTTGTCCCACAGCGCGATGCCTTCCGTGCCCATGTCGTTCATGGCGTGGGCGATGTTGACGAAGTGTTCGAAGAATTTGCTGGCGACGTCTTCGTAGGCAGGGTCTTCCTTGGCTAATTCCAGGGCGATGGCCAGCATATTGAGGCAGTACATACCCATCCAACTGGTGCCGTCCGATTGTTCGAGATGGCCGCCGGTGGGGAGAGGCGCGGAGCGGTCGAAAACACCGATGTTGTCGAGGCCGAGAAAACCGCCCTGGAAAATGTTCATGCCGTCGGGATCTTTTCGATTGACCCACCAGGTAAAGTTAAGAAGCAGCTTGTGGAAGACTTTTTCTAGAAAGCCGCGGTCGGCGACGCCGCGGACGCGCCGCTCGATTTTGTAAACGCGCCAGGCGGCCCAGGCATGGACAGGAGGGTTGACATCACCGAAGGCCCACTCGTAGGCAGGCAGTTGCCCGTTGGGATGCATGTACCACTCGCGGAGAAGGAGGATGAGCTGCTCCTTCGCAAAATCGGGATCCACGAGTGCGAGAGTGATGCAGTGGAAGCCCAGATCCCAGGCGGCGTACCAGGGATATTCCCATTTGTCCGGCATGGAGATGACGTCGTCGTTGTAGAGGTGGGTCCACTCCCTGTTGCGGCCTTTCCAGCGTTCGGGAGGAGGAGGGGGCCCGGCAGGATCGCCCTCAAGCCACGTACGGACGTCATAGTGATAGAACTGCTTGGACCAAAGCATGCCTCCAAATGCCTGGCGCATCACGTTTTTTGCGTCGTCGGATAATTCCGAGATGGCGCGCGAGGAGAAGAATTCGTCGGCCTCGTTCTGGCGGATCACGAATAGGTTGTCGAAACCGGCGCCAAAATCATTTGCGGGCGGGACGTCTTGGGCGCGCTCGGCGTGGCCGGGCGAGGTGATGGTGCCGACGATGCCCAAACCACGTTCCATCGTAGCGAGAGGCTCCATGTCGGTCAGGCGCAATTTGAGTGTTTGACTCTGGCCGGGACCGAGTTGCAGGGGATAGTACGCGGCCATTTTCGTCCCAGTCTGCTGGGGGTTAACAACGGACTTGTTTCCCCGGATCAAGTATTCGTGGAACGCGTCTTTGACATAGGGTGTGCGGTTCTTGCTGTTGAAAAGCCGAACGTAATTGGTTTCATTTTCCGTGAAGAGCAGTTCGGGCTGGCCGGCGCAGAGAAGCCAGCGCTTCCCATATTTCCAGTGGCCAAGCTCGGCGCACACGCTCTCGGGAACGCTGGTGGCTCTTTGGACGCTGGGCCTGCGCAAGTCCTTGCCCCAGGACCAGGTGTTGCGAAACCACAAGGAAGGGAGAACGTGTAACATAGCTGCCTCGGGCCCGCGGTTCACAGCCGTGATCTTGATGAGAATGTCTTCGACGTCGGCCTTGGCGTATTCGACGAAGACATCGAAGTAGCGATCCTCAGCGAAAACACCCGTATCGAGAAGCTCGTACTCAGGTGCCTCGCGGCCGCGCCTGCGATTTTCAGCCACCAGGCCATCATAGGGAAATTCGGCCTGCGGATACTTGTAAAGCATGCGCATGTAACTGTGGGTGGGGGTCGAGTCCTGATAGAAGTAATACTCTTTGACGTCTTCGGCGTGGTTGCCTTCGTTTCCCGAGAGGCCGAAGAGCCTTTCCTTGAGGATGGGATCGCGGCCATTCCAAAGCGCGAGGCCGAAGCAGACTATCTGGTGACGATCGGAGATTCCGCCGATGCCGTCTTCGCCCCAGCGGTAGGCGCGCGAGCGCGCGTGATCGTGAGGAAGAAACTCCCAGGCCGTGCCGCCGGGGCTGTAGTCTTCGCGTACCGTGCCCCACTGGCGCTCGGAGAGATACGGTCCCCAGCGCTTCCAGTATTTTTTTCGCGTGCGATCTTCCTCGAGCCGCTTGTCTTCCTTGGATTGGAGTCTGGCCATGGTCTAGGGCCCCTCTAAGAGAGTAACCAGATTATGTTTTATGGTCGCATCCTTTGCGAGCGTCAAAGGCGGCCGATGGAACATGCGTGCCAGTCAGCACACGCCCAACGGATGCAACAGATACCCAATGAATCCGATGCGCTTCCCCAAGCATTGTCGCAAAGAAAATGCAGAAATATTTGAAGAGTGTGACGGACGGGAACCTTTTTTGCATGGAGGACCACCGGCTTCCTCTGAGATGGCGTACGGGCGAATCCGATGAATACCAAGAGTATCAGAGTGTGTCGGTCGGTTTAGAGCACGTTCGCGAAGATTGAGCGCAAAATGCTCGGACACGCTGGCACCTGGCTTCTCGCTGGACTATGCGCGGTATAGTCAGCGAAGAGAATTCTAAGATTCAGGCGAAGCCGAGCTGCCTGCACGCTTCGGCAACGATTTCCTCTGGAGAATACTCTGGCATCGAGGGTAATGGCATCCGCCGGCTCTTCCAAATCCGCGAACTGGCTGGCGAGCAAGTCTTGCTTGGCAAAATGCCCCTTTCGCGCGAGCACTCTCTGCAAGAAGAGTTCGTACCTGCCCTTCAGATAAACAAATTTCACGTCGGCGCCCGCGCGCAGCTCGTCGCGATAGCTCTGTTTGAGCGCCGAACAAGCCAGAACGACATTGCGCTGCTCCGAACTCCACTGCACGATTTTGTCGTGGAGAGATCGCAACCAAGGCATGCGATCGGCATCCGTCAACGGAATGCCATGCTTCATTTTCTCGACATTCGCGGGCGGATGAAAGTCGTCGGCGTCAGCGAACTCCCACCCAAGACGCTTGGCGAGCAGGCTGCCAACCGTGGTCTTGCCAGAACCAGTCGTGCCCATCACGATCGCGATCATGGCAGCCTCATACGGGGTTTGCGGGAGTAAGCCGTCATCGGCGCAAAAAAAGATTGGCTGGGAGACCTGGACTCGAACCAGGATAGCCAGATCCAGAGTCTGGAGTCCTACCAATTGGACGATCTCCCAGCCGATGGGAGGAAGAAAAACGAACCGCGGCAGGTTCCCGCGGATCGGGAGAGCCACGATTCTACTTATCTAATTTAATCGGGATTCGCTAGGGCGTCAACCGGGAGCGGACGTTGGCTGAAGTCGAATCCGCCGATTCCAAAGCTGTTAAAGGCACCATCTGTCCCTTCCGCATGGTGTATTGTTGGCCGCTCCAGGTGATGCGGTTGGAAGCAAAGCTCGCGAGCCAGACAGCCGAATAAAGGGCGTCGCGCAGGGGCACGAGCCAAAGCTTTCGGCGGAGCACGTCGTCACCAACTCCCCACACTCCAACGGTCCAAGCCATGACGAGCCGCAACACAAGATAGGCAAGCAAGTAAGCTGCGCCGATCCACTTCGTGGGTGCGACGAGCGCTGCAAACACAGCCCACGGTAGACCAAGCGTGAAAATCAATCCAAGATAAGAAAGCGGGCGGCAAAGACGAACGGTCCGCGCCCAGCGAAGCTGATGGTTCCAGAAGCTCTTGGCGGTTTGCGCGGGGTACACGGTCCAAACGGGCTCGCGCGACAGAAGAACGCGTCCGCCGGCCTCGGCGATGCGCACGCCCAGCTCGTAATCGTCCGCAAGCGCTCCGGCGAAAGACTCGAAGCCGCCGATTTTGGAGAGCCAGCGCTTTGTGGTCACGATCGAAGCGCCCAAGGCGAAGTTAATGCCTTCCGTCCACTCGGCCATCAGCACGCCGGAAAAAAAATCGCTGGATGCACCGATGGCTTCGAGCTCCGCGCCAAGATTTGGCTCGGCAATGCCGCGATAGAAAGAGGTGACCGCTCCGACGCTCTCCTCGACGAAGGGAGCAACAACTTCGCGCAAGTAGTTCGGGCCGACGCGCACATCCCCGTCGGTGAGCACAAGGATTTCGTGCCGTGCCTCACGGGAGAGGCGCGCGAGTTTGTTGACCTTACGATTTGCGCCGAGATTTTCCGCGCCCACGAATATACGGATTTGACAGGCGGGAAATTCAGCGATCAGACGATGGATGAGCGGAACGGCTGCATCCTCGGCCTCGTTCACGGCAAACAGGATTTCGTAGTCGGGATATTCTTGACGGCAGAAGCTTGAGTAGTTTTCGTAGGAGGCAAAATCGGTGCCACGGACTGGTTTCAGCAGGCTCACGGAAGGGGTGTAGTTTCGCAGTATTCGCTTGCGTTCGCGGCGGAAGAAGCGCCATGCGGCAAAGGTGGCGGCGGCGTAATACGCGAGTGGCGCCGCTGCCAGTAGAAGCACTGCATCGCGCCATCCTGAATGAAAACTTGTCACGCTGAAGTTCACTTCCCTTTTGTTAAGAATCCCTGGATTGATGGGTTGAGCGCCGCGCTACTAGCTTGCCACAAAGCAGAAGACTTCGGTATTTCCCATGAGTGGATTGGAGCAGAAAACTCACGAAGGGGGAAGGCAGGGAATGTCAATCGAAACAGCGACCGGGCTGTTGTAGGTTCCAAATAACCAAGACCCGCCGGCTCCGCGAGTTTCTAGTGCGCTCCTTCCCTGCTTATTACAGGAATGAGCAAACCCTTTCTCACGCGATACACAGACCCGCGCCAGACAATCTTGTTGAAAAAAAACCCGCCAACCCAAACCAGGAAACTGATCGCGTCGCGCAATGGAACGAGGATCAGTTTTCTTGCTATCCGTGTGTTGCCGAGCCCCCACGCGGCTGTCGTCCAAACCAGGCCGAAACGGAGAACCAAATAGGCCACAAAATACGCAACGGCTAGGCCGCTCCATCCCGCGGAGATTGCCACGGCTCCCGCAAGGAGGGTCCAAGGCAGCCCGTGCGTGAATAGCATCGCGACATAGCCCACCGGACGCACGTTGCGTAAACCAATGGACCATCGCAGTTCATGTTTCAGGAATTCGGCCAAGCTTTCGTCCGGAAGTACCATGCTGACAGGCTTTCGCATTAGCTCGACCCGGTAGCCTAGTTCGGAGATGCGGTTGCCCAACTCGAAATCATCCGAGTGATGATTCACCATCGATTCGAAACCACCGATTTCCGAAAGTAACTTCTTCGTGGTTGCCATTGTCCAGCCAAACGCAAATCGCATGTTGCCTTCGAGTTTGCGCGCCACCAAAGCCGCCGGCGCCGAGTCCGTGTACATTCCCAAGTCTTCCAGTGCAGAAGCCAGGCTGCGCCCTGGAATCCCGCGATACAAGGCGGTAACCACTCCCACTTTTGGATCCGAGAAAGGCCCGACCACGTTGCGGAGATAATCAGAGTCAACGCGCACGTCACTGTCGCTCATGACGACGACCTCGTACTTGGCCGCCTGAACCAACTGGCAGAGGTTATTGACTTTGTTGTTCGCACCCAGGTGGGCTGCCGCCGTGACGAGCCGGATGGAGCAGGTCGGGAAGTCCTGTTGAAGTTTCCGGATAACAGGGATCACCGGATCTTCCTGTTCCGCGACGGCGAAGACTATTTCGTACTCTGGGTAATCCAAACGGCAAAAGCTAGCGAAATTCTCGTAGGCTTCCCGGTCGACGTAGCGAACCGGCTTGATGATGCTTACCGGAGGCGTGAAGGAACGATCGACGGAGCACAGCCTGCCAGGCCCGCGAAAAAAATCGAGAACGCAACAAAACGACAACACATAGTAGGCCAGGGGAGCGACGGCCATAATGAGAAATGAGAAACGAAGAGTTATCAGCACGGAGTGCCTCCTCGAGCTCTCTTCTTAATTTTTGTTGGCCTAATTCCGGGACTCCGTCAAGAATCGCGGGAATTATTGAAACCGTGAAAGGTGCGCAGATATGCAAAAACATGGTTTCTTGACCAGGACGCACGGTTACTGCACGGTGCCTTGATTATACTGATGCAAGTCGCGGACGCAAGGATGTTCTATACAGATGAGCATAGTTCCCAACTACGTCCCTAGGTGACGATTCCGGGCAGTTCAGCGCTTGCCGAGCCACACCAGCGTGACTCCAATGCACACAAGCAGGACTCCCGCCCAGCGGCGAGGCGTCACACGTTCCCCGAGAAAGAATTTTCCGCCGAGCGCCCCTGCGGCGTAGTTCAGAGCGGTCACGGGCACTACGAAGCTGACGTTTTCAATGGAAAGTACAGCCAACAACGAGAAGAAAGCGAGCGCCATCATGGCGACGCCGATCCACATCCACGGTACCTTGATCGCTTGTAAAATGACCCGGACAAGCGCGAGTGGGCGAAAATCCGTCACTTCGCCCACGTGTTTCATGGCGCGCGTGACACAGATTTCTCCGCCCGTTCCGCTCACAACGACGAGAAATAGGAGCAAAGCTTCGCGCATGCTCAGCGGACCTCGGTGGTACGCGGTGGGGTATTCCCAACGACGAAAACACCAAGACAGATGACCGCGATGCCCGCCCAGTGCAGCGGTGAAATTCTCTCGCGCAGGTAGAAATAACCTAAAAGGGCGACGACCAGTAGGGCGACCGAGGAGGCGGGCTGTACGTAGCTGAAATCAGCCCAAGAAAGAATGAGCATATAGGCGACGAAAAATGTGAGCAAAGAGGCGACGCCGAGCCAGATGTAACTCGACGTGAAGACGCTCAAGACGATATGAGGTAGTTCCGAAGGCGCCCAGGTCACCGCCGAACTCACATTTTTCATGCCTCTGCCGAGCATCACGTTTCCCAGTGGGCCGAAGATGACCATGATCACAATCATGCAATAAGTTTTGAAGTGCAGGCCGGGAGAAGAGGTCATGCAGCAGGCGCGCCAGAACTGAGAATACACGGCTGATTATGTCGGATATGAAACTTGGAGACGCAGCTCTGCGGGTATAGTGATCGCAGCTGATGCGGAAGAGTCCTCATAGTGGCAAGCTCAAATCCAGCCTAGAGCTTTCTTCATGATTATTACACGATTTTCGCGGGCATCCCAGCGACGGCTCTGCGGCGCCAAAATCTGATTGGGCCGCGGTCAAATGGGGGCACGTGGGAATCGAACTCTCAATCATGGCGCCTGAGCCGCTTTTCGCAGAGTGAAATTCGCGGCTATTTGCTATGCTTTTGGGGCGCACTATACCCCGCAAATATCCTGAAAGGAACGGCTGCTAAGAAGAGAATGATTGCCGCCCTGACCAAGTTGTCCGGCTTTCCGCTCCAAGATCCTGTAGTCGAGATCGTAAACGCCAGCCAATCTGTCGCGCGGGATTGGCCAAAGAAGTCGGACTTATGCGCCGTGTGTGGGGGCCGTGATGACAACGAGTAGCCTCCTCTATGTCTTTCTGGGCGTCGCCGCCATTCCCTTCATCTATTACTTCCTTGCGCTTTATAGCTCGTGGCAGTTCTTCCGGCAGGCGAGGAAATCGAGCCGCAATTTGGATTACACCCCTCCGGTGAGCAATCTGAAGCCGATTCGTGGACTGGATTCGGAGGCCTACGAAAACTTCGCCAGCTACTGCAATCAAGACTATCCGGATTATGAGCTGCTTTTTGGCATCGGCGATGGCGACGAGGCTGTGTTGGAAGTCATCGAGAAGCTGAAGCGCGATTTTCCACAGCAGCGAATTCGTGTGATTCATATCTCCGGCCACACGGCGCCCAACGACAAAGTGGTGAAGCTGGCCCGGCTGGTGAGTGAAGCGCAAAACGAAGTGCTGGTCATCAACGATAGCGACGTTCGCGTTCGGCCAGACTATCTGCGTTCCGTGGTCGCGCCTCTCCGCGACCCAAAAGTGGGTGCGGTTACCTGCCTGTATATTTCCACGCAGGAACACACGTTTCTCCAGAAGCTCCAATCCATCGGCATGATTTGCGATTTCTACCCTGGCATTCTGGTGGCCCGGCAGTTGGATGGTGTCAAGTTCGCGTTTGGACAGACGATTGTCACGACGCGAGAGCATCTCGCGGGATTCGGCGGCTATACCGCGATTGAAAACCGCCCGGCGGACGATCTGCTTGTCGGACGCTTGGTTGCCGAACAGGGCTTTGAAGTGGCACTTCTGCCCTACGCGGTGGAGACCGTGGCCGATTTTCGATCTCTTCGTGAATTTTTCTTTAAGCGGCTTCGCTGGATGACGGTAATGCGCCATATGCGCCCTTGGGGGCATCTTGGACTGATTTTCACGCAAGGCTTGGCGTGGTCGGTGGCAGCGGTGGCCGTTCACCCTACGACGGGAGTGGCCCTTGTTTATCTCGGTGGATATCTCTGCGTTCGCGTTGCAATGACTTGGTTGATCGGCGTTTGGGGCATGAAGCAACCTGGCATCTGGAAAAAAATGGCGCTTGTGCCGCTTTGGGACGCGTGGGCTCTGCTGATCTGGCTCCTTAGCTTCGGGCGCCGTAGTATTCGCTGGCGGGACATTGAGTATCGCATCCGCGAAGGTCTGCTCGTTCCGGTGGCTCCGCCTGCCCCGCAAAAGTGAGCCTCGAGGAGAAGTCTTGCTCCTTCCTCATGTTCCGATCTTTTGAGGAAGTGGTTTTTTCGCGTGAAGGAAAATACTGAAGAGGATTATGGGAGCGAAGATTGCTGTAGCTGGAGCGGGCATCTATGGCGCAACCGCTGCCATCCGCCTGGCCGAACAGGGACACCAGGTACATCTCTTCGACCCGCTGGGCGTGTTGCGCGCAGCTTCCGCGATCAACCAGTACCGCGTTCATGCCGGCTACCACTATCCCCGCAGCCCGGAGACGATCAACGAAATAGCGGAGGCGCGCGCTGAATTTACGCAAGCTTTCGCTCCCGCCATCGTTCGCAATAGCCGCCATTACTACGCAATCCCCAAAGAGAATTCGCTCACTCCACCGGGGTTGTACGAGAACGTGATGAGTAAGCACGGCCTCCCGCTTCGGGCTTGCCGTCCGGACTGGATGGATTTCGCTTTCATTGACCGGTGCTACGAGGTCGAAGAGAACATTTATGATCCCGATGTGCTGCGTGGCCTCGTAGAAACTCGACTCGCAGCGCACGGCATTCGCCTGCAGCCGCGCGAATTCACTCCGGAGACGCGGCCCGATTACGACTTCGTGGTGTGGGCTACTTACGGTTTGGGTCCAAGCCTGGGATTCTTTAAATCTGCAAAATACCAGGTCGCGGAAAAAATGCTGATCGAACTTCCACCGGCGTTGCAAAGCATCGCGCTCGTTGTAGTGGATGGACCGTTTACCGCCTTCGATCCCTACGGCAGCTCTTCGCGTTCCCTCTTTGGCTCCGCAAAGAATACAAACCATTGGACCACGACAAGCTCCAACGAGCCCATCCCAGAGCATTACACCGCGATACTCAATAAGTCTGAGTTTGCACACGTCCCTTTCACGCGGTTTGCCGCCATGCGCGCGGATTGTTGCCTCAGCGTTCCGGCAGCGAAGGACGCGGTTTACATCGGATCGCGGTTCACAATCCGCGTGGTGGAAGATAATCCGAAACATGATCGCAGAATCCTCCATGTTCGAGAAGGCGCGCCGGGTGAGATTCATCTTTTCTCAGGCAAGGTCGTCAGCGCGGTGAAGGCGGCTCGCCTCGTTTGCGATATGGTTGCAGGAAAGCGTGATGCCTGACGGACCCGCCTACGTGATCCTCGGCCGTGGACGCTGGGCGGGAAGGATGCAGAGCATCCTCTCTTCGGAGAACCGCCGCGTCGCCATCATTCCCGAATCACGGCGAGCTCCCGGCGAAAGCGATTCTGCATATAGGTCGCGCCTAGCCAATGCGATGAGCGCGAGCAGCGTCCAGATCGCGTGGCTTTGCGTACTGCCCGGGCCACATGTTCCTTTGATGATCGAAGCCGCGCTTGACGCGGGTCTCCACGTTGTAGTGGAAAAACCATGGGTGGGCTCGAAAAGTGTGACTGAGTCCCTTGTGACGAGGGCCTGCTCGTTGCGGCGCCTCATTGCCGTCCATTTCGAGTACTGCCTTCTCGAAGAAGTCGAGAAGTGGCGCAAAGATTTCTATCCTGGCGCTGGGCTTCGCTTCGGCGGACACTTTTTTTTAAGCAGGCCCGATCACATGGGAATTCCCGCGATGGAAAATCTGGGCTCGCATTTGCTGGCGATACGCTCTTACGCGGCCCCGCGATCCGAGGTGCGGGAAATTCGCTGCGGTTATGAGCTGCGGGATGAGCGTTCTGTCTGGCTCGAGAAACAGGACACCCGCGTGGCGTATATCAATCTTCTGACAAACAAGGAGCCCATCATTCAGCGATTCATAGCCAAAGTGGAAGCCTCGGTCGAAGGAGCAGACTTCCCTCTTGATTTGGAATTTGCGTTGGGCGTTTCTAGCGACGCCGAGGCTCTCCGCTGAGAACCATGGTCATTCCACGATCAAAAAGCTAGCGATGAGAATGCTTCTTGGTTTTTTCCACGAGTTCGCCCGCAGTTTGCAATCGAGATGCCCCTAACGAGTTTCTCGCCGTCTTGCTCATCTGCAGACGCCGGTCATTGCGCGGTTCGCGCCAGTTTACCTGTGGCAGCATCAATGAGGCGTCCGCGCGGTCGCGGTACTTGACCGCAATGTTCATGAGCGAATCCAGCAAGGAATCGGAAAGCAAATGCGGCTTCAGCCCCAGGTCAATCAACTTGGAGTGCTTCGCGTTGTAATAGTGCTCCTCGGCTTCGACGCGGGGATCCTGCAAGTGATCGACCTCGACGTTTAGGCCGAGCTTTTTGCCGGCGGTTACAGTCATCTTCGCGAGATCGCGCACCGAGAACTGTTCCGTGAACTGGTTGTAAACGCGGCACTCTCCGCGAGCGGCCGGATTCTCGCAGGCAATCTCGATGCAGCGTACGGTGTCGCGAATATCCAAAAAGCCTCGCGTCTGGCCACCCTTGCCATAGACGGTCAGCGGCTGACCGATGGCAGCCTGAATGCAGAAGCGGTTCAGGACCGTGCCAAACACGTCGTCGTAGTCAAACCGGTTGATGAGCGCCTCATCCATGGCTGTTTCTTCAGTCATCGTTCCGTAGACCACGCCCTGATTAAGGTCCGTCGCTCGCAATCCCCAAATCTTGCAGGCGAACATGATGTTGTGACTGTCATGCACCTTCGAGAGGTGATAGAACGAACCGGGCTGCTTCGGAAATGGCAGGACGTCTTTGCGGCCGTTGTGCTCGATGGTGATGTAGCCCTCTTCAATGTCGATGTTCGGCGTGCCGTACTCGCCCATGGTTCCGAGCTTGACGAGGTGGCATTCGGGCCGGTACTCGCGGAGCGCAAAAAGCAGGTTTAGCGTGCCCACGACATTGTTGACTTGCGTGAAGACTGCATGGCTCCTGTCGATCATCGAATAGGGAGCGGAGCGCTGCTCGGCGAAGTGTACTACCGCGTCCGGCTCGAACGCGCGCAGTGTGGAAGCAAGAAATTCATAGTCGCAAACGTCGCCGTAGAAAGACTCGATGGTCTTACCACTAACCGCTTGCCAAACGCGCAAACGGTCCGAGAGCGGGCGTATGGGCGTCAGGGTTTGCGCATTGAGCTCGTGGTCCCACAGCCGGCGGACAAAATTGTCAACAATCGCTACGGAATGCCCTTGCTTCGACAAATACAAAGCGGTCGCCCACCCGCAATAGCCGTCTCCTCCAAGCACAGCAATCCTCATCGCTCCTCCTTAAAGAAGTCCCCTGTGTCGGTGGCCGCCTCGAGCGGCGCGTTTTCTTACGCCAGCGTGAGCTGGACAAAAAGGTGAGCGAGCTGAGAGCGCTCTACCTTACTCTCCGTCGTTAGTTTCTAGGTACAGTATACGTGATTAGGGCCAGATTCCGCCCCTTTCTCCTTCGAAAAATCTTGACGGATTGCGGAACTAGTTAGACGAACAAGCCTTGCTCTTCTACGCGCAAGACACCGGCAAAACAGGGCGGCGAAACTATGCAGCCAAGGTAAATGGCTCCCGCAAAGAGCAGGACGGCTAAGTAGAGATACTGGTTTTTTGCTGTGTCCAAGATGCCGGCGCCCGAAGAGGCGCCGGCTGAATTCGCCATTTTTTCATCCATAGGAAAAGAAGCAGCAGACCCCATAAGTGGTAACCGATATTTTTGCGGCGCTCCAGATGCAGGCGCACCAGCTCCTGAACCATGCCTGGCCGGAAAAGTGAATCGTATTCGGCGAGCCCTTCTCGCAGTGTATCTAGCAGCAGCTCGCGCAGCGGACCGCGAAGCCATTCGTGCGCGGGAATATCGAAACCGACTTTCTTACGCCGCAAGATCATCTCGGGAAGTTTGTTCTTCATCAATTGCTTGAGAACGATTTTCTGGCGCGAGCCTTGCATCTTGTGCGCAGGCGGCAGGGTGGCGGCAAATTCCACGATCCGGTGATCCAAAAATGGCGGACGGACTTCCAGTGAATGCGCCATGCTCATGCGGTCGACTTTGTTCAAAATGTCGTCAGGAAGAAAGTATTTTTGGTCCCACCACAGATAGGGAGATACTCCGTCCTTGGCCGCCGGGGAATCGCGCAACTCCCCAAGCGCTCTATCCAGCGAACCTGGCGAGGGAACCGCCGAGAGAGAACGCGCCTCAGCCTCGGAAAAGGTTCCATTCCAATATACGTGCGCCTGCTCCGGCGGCTGGAGGCTGCCTTCCAGGAAGCGCTTCACCATGTACTCGCGGCTGATCTTGTCATCAGAGACCGGCCAAAAGTGAGCGAGCCCAAGCGCGGCTCGAAGCGACCACTTCGGCAACCGTCGCATCGGCCGCGCAAGTTGATTCGCGCGGTACGTCAGATAGCCGCCAAAAAGTTCGTCTGCGCCCTCCCCGCTCAGAGCAACCGTCACCTCCGCCTTGCTCATCTTGGAGAGAAACCATACCGGCAAAGCTCCTGCGTCCGAACTGGGTTCGTCCGAGTAATAAGCGAACTCCTCGATGGCGCCGCGCAGATCAGTACCGGGATTCAGATCAAATTCGGTGTGCTCACTGCCATACTGCTTCGCGGCGGCCCGGATGTACGCCGTCTCGTCGAAGCTTCTTCCAAGAAAGGAAATGGAAAGAGTTTTTATGGGCTTTGATGATGCAGACGCCGCGTAGTGCAGGACCGTCGAAGAATCGATGCCGCCGCTCAGCCAGAGCCCAAGGGGAACGTCCGAAAGTAAATGCTCGCGGACAGATTGCTGCAAAAGAGAGTCCAGTTCCTCGCAGGCCGACTCGAGCGAACGCTCGCGAATCGGTCCTGCCGGTAACTTCCAGTAGGACTCAACGCGCACATTTCCATCCTGCCATTCGAGCCACTGTCCCGGCGGCAGCTTCTCGATGCCCTCCACCATCGTCCACGGGCAAGGAATATAGTTGAGCGACAAGTAGCATTCGAGGCCTGCGAGACTCACGCGCCTCTCAAATTCCGGATGCGCGAAGATAGTCTTCAGCTCGGAGCCGAAGAAAAGATCTTCCCCGCGCCGTGCGATATAAAGCGGCTTGATGCCCATGCGGTCGCGCGCCAGAATGAGCCGGTGGGACGACTTGGTCCAGAGTGCGATCGCGAACATACCCCGCAAACGCGAAAAGCTTTGCGTGTCCCACTCCACGAACGCATGTAGAACGGTCTCCGTATCTGAGTGTGAGTGAAACCGGTGCCCCAACTTTTCGAGTTCGCCGCGGAGCTCGAGATGATTGTAGATTTCCCCGTTGAAGACTATCGCGGTGTCGCCGTCATCGGTGACGATGGGCTGGTCGCCGCCCTGGAGGTCGATAATTTTCAAGCGCGCCGCACCCATAGAAAGAACGCTGGAACGGAACACTCCGCGCTGATCGGGGCCGCGATGAGCCAGCGTAGCGGTGGTGCGTTCGATCCGCTCAGGTTCGGGCGCCCAGTTTTTATGTGTGAAGCCGGCTATCCCGCACAAATTCGAGCACCTTTCACCCGCCGGCTGAACCAGCCGGCCTTTCAGACTCTACTTTCCCCGCTTCTCGTCTCGTAGAGCCGCGCCTTGGCAGGATACATCTCCTATCCCAATGCAACCAGCGCCACTCCGGCGCACACCAGCACCACACCGGTCCAGCGCGCGGCGCTCACTTCTTCGCCCAAGATATATTTCGCGCCAAATGTTCCGACCACATAGCTCAAAGCTGACGCGGGAATCACAAAACTGATCGGCTCCCAGGAGAGAAGCACCAGCAGTGCGTAAAACGAAAGCGCCATCAGCGGCACGCCCGCCCAGAACCATCCATTGCGCAGTGCCCTGCCGAGGAATCGCAGGAGTTCCCTGGGACGCAGCCGCTCCGGCTCGCCCGTGGCCTTCATGCCCCTGGTAATGGCGATCTCTCCGCCCGTGCTGCCGAAGATGAGGAACGCAAGAAACAGTGCGACGCGAATCATGCCAATGCCTCGCCCGCGACGGCCGTCGTGCGCGGCTTCGTTTGTCCAACCAGCAACACGCCCACGCATATGAGCGCAACCCCTACCCAGCGCCGCGACGACACGGCTTCGTGGAGAAACACGACCGCAAAGAAAGTAAGCAGGGCGTAGCCGAAGGCGCCTGCAGGCATCACGTAGCTGTAGTCCGCCCAGCTCAATACCGTCATGTAGCTCAGCATGAATCCGCAAAGAAAAAATATGCCGACCCATAGTGTCCCGTTAGTGATGGTCATGCGGAAAGCATGGGCCAGCCCCGGGACAGAAAGCTCCACCGCGCCAATCTGCAGCATGGCGCGCTTTAACATTAGGTCTCCGGCGTTCGCGCACACCACCATCGCGCACACCATGACCAAAGTCTTTATCCTCAGCCTTCCTTCAGTTGCCATTTTGTATAAGTTTTAGTCGTTTCCAGAAGCCGACGGTGTCTCCGGCACGGAAATCATGGGCTTCTGCAGATCGCCGCCCTGCTTCACCCACTTAAAGCGCTCTGCGCGAAGCTTCAGGAAGCTCGTCGCTTCCTCATAGAGCCGCTTGCGCTCATGCCCATCCCACAAGGCTTCCTTCACGATGCGCCACACAACGCGCGGCCGGAAGTAGTACTCATCGTAGAAACGGTTCACGCCGCCCATCATCTCGGCCTTCGAGAGGTGCGGATACTCGATGTGTGGCAATTGGTGGCCGCCGGAGTCCGCCAGCGCTTCCACCTTCAAGAAGCCTTCTTTGGCCATCGAATCATAAAGTTCGGTGCCGGGCATGGCATGCGCCAGCGATACTTGGATCGTCTCGCAATCCAGTTCCTTCGCGAAATCAATGGTCTTGTTGATCGTCTCTTTGGTTTCTCCCGGCAATCCGATAATAAAATCGCCGTGGACCTTGATTCCCACCTTTTTGCAGTTCTTCATGAACTCGCGCGCCATCTCAACGGTCGCGCCTTTTTTGATGTTTTTCAGAATCTGCGGGTCGCCTGATTCGAATCCCACGATGAACAGGCGAGCTCCCCCATCCGCCATGGCCTTCAACTCTTCATACTTGCTGTGGCACCGTGCCGTGCAAGACCAACGGAATTTCAGCGGCTTGAACTTTTGGCTCAGCTCGATGGCTCGATCTTTTCGAATATTGAACGTGTCGTCGTCGAAGAAAATCTCTTTCATTTGCGGGAAATATTCGATCGTGTTTTTCACTTCCTGGACGACGTTGTCCACGGACCTCGTCCGCCACGCATGCCCCGAAACCGTCTGCGGCCACATGCAGAACGTGCAGAGCGCCGGGCAGCCTCGCGTCGTATAGAACGATACGAACGGATGCAGCAGAAACGGTACGTTGTATTTTTCAATCGTCAAATCACGCCTATAGGCGTCGGTCGCAAACGGCAGCGCATCCAACTCCTCGGTGTGCAGCTGAGGCCGCGGGGCGTTGTGGACGATCTTGCCCTCTTTACGGTAGCTCACGCCCATGATCTGCTCGATGGGCTTTCCGTGCGCGTACTCCGTCACCGAGTGATCAAATTCTCCGCGCGTTACAAACTCAATGTCCTCGCTCGCCATCAGCGTCTCGTCCGGCTTGATGTGCCCGTGCGGCCCGACAAACGCAATTTTCAGCCCGGGATTGCTTTCCTTAATCTTCCGGATTAGCTTGACGTCGCTCGCGAATCCAACAGTGGAGGTGTACAACACCAGGAACTCATAGTCCTTGCAGATTTCTATGGTCTGCTGCCAATTTACCTTATGCGGCGACGCGTCCAGCAAGCGGCTTCCCGGGATTAGTCCCGCGGGATAGCTCAACCACACCGGGTACCAATACGATTCAATTTCGCGTGTCGCGGGCCACCGCGAGCTTGCTCCGCCATCGAAATTCTCGAAACTCGGCGGGTTCAACAACAGCGTTTTCATTACATCCGGCATTCTTCACCCTCAGTCTTCCTAATACTCTGCCATCCTGCTAAATTATTCCGTTCCGCGCCCTGGCCTCAGCATCTGGGGCCGCGCCTACGGCCTGTCCAGTGATGCCCCTATGGCTAGATAACAGTTTACCCGACTTGGTTACATACGCTCAATTGTTTCTGCGATCTGCGCTCCTTTTGCGGCCAAATGCTAACTACAGCGCTAAACTGTAGTACCTCCGTGCGCTATTTTGGCGAGCAGGGCGAGGCGCCTCGCAAGATGCGCCGCGCAAAGTTCAGTGTGGCCCGCTGGCAATCCGCATTGGCGTATCTCCCATCGCCCGCTGCTGTCGTCCGGCCACCTTCCCAGTCCTCATCGAATATCCCTGCTTTGATTCGTTTTAAAACTCGAAACTGCCATTGACTGTTTACCTCATGGTTATATATTATTGCCAGCTTCAGCCTTCCCGGGAGGCATCCAGGAAAATTGAGGCTGGGGCGCATGCAATGCCAGCTTACTCTCCCATGCATCCGGTCATCCTTCTCGTGGAGGACTTGGAATCTCTGCGGCAGACCATTCAACAGATTCTGGAAGAAGCCCATTTTCTCGTCCTGCCCGCGGCAAACGCCGTCCAGGCGCTTGAACTTGCCCAATCTTGCGCGGGCTCTGTCGATCTTTTGATCACCAACCTCCATCCCGTAGGGATGCCAGGACCAGACCTGGCTTTTCATTTGAGAAAACGATCGCCCGAAATGAGCGTCCTCTACAGCTTCGCCAATCCGTTGGCGGCTTTGGAAATTCCGGATCCGGTTGAAATGGTCTCCTCGATGCTCCCAAGACCATTTAGTAGAACAACCCTGCTTAACCGTATCAGCGCGCTCCTCGCTGCGCGCACATGACCGAGGACTCCTGACGCATGGCTGAACACTTATTGGCGGGCTGAAAGTGATGCGCCTTCTGCGCTAAGAACTTCCGATGTTGCCGCGGAAAGTTCGTCCCAGATTCGCGGAATCCAATCGAGGTGTTCCGGTTTCATCAGTACGGAGCGCAAGCAGGTCATGGTTTCGCCGTCGCGCTTCATGGCCCCCAGGTTTGTGCCCCAGAAATCCGTGGGCAGCTCCGCAACGGCGAGATGCAAGTTCCGCTTGGCGGCTGCATCGAAGATGCGCCGCGAAAGTCCGGACGCTTCAGTCACGCTTCTTGCTCGCGGAGCAAAGATCACAATGTCCAGCTCCGGCGCAATCGCCGTCGCGAACCGTTCATCCTTTTCGAGCCTCCTGTAAAATGCCAGCGCTGCCTCACGGCCAGCTTGTAGCCCGCGCGCAAATTCTCCTCCGCGAACCAGCGGCAAGAGTTTTTGTGTCGCCCACAGCGCCGCCGCTGCCGCGCCTGGCCGGGAACACTCCAGGCTTATTTCTCCCAAATGCAATTCGTCGGAGCTGAAGTAGGTATATGGAGAATCGTGCTTGTAAAAGCGGCCGGCCGATGCATCGCGAAACAAAACGCACCCGCAACCATAAGGCTGCAAACCATGTTTGTGGGGATCGATGACGATGGAGTCTGACTCCCCGATCCGGGAAAGAGCCCCGGTAGCTTCCTCTCCTAGATTCCCTGCAAGCACAAAATAGCCGCCATAAGCGGCGTCGGCGTGAACTCGAAAACCGTGCTCCTCTCGCAAAGCCAAAATTTCCGGCAGTGGATCGACGGATCCCGTCGCCGTGGTCCCCATCGTTGCCACCACCGTGCCCACGTCTCCGCGCGCCGCGCGTTTTGCCAGATCATTCATGTCCATGCGCCCGCGGGCATCGCAGCGCACGCTCTCGAATGCCAATTGCAACACCGCGCTAATGCGCTTGTGCGTATAGTGCCCTTGCTCGCTGGCTAGAATTTTTTTCCCCGGATGTACTTGCGAAGCAACCCAAAGCGCTTCGAGATTTGCCATGGTGCCGCCGCCGCACAGGTGGCCGAGAAAATCTTTCCATCCAAACATCGCGGCGATTTCCGCAACCGCTTCCTTTTCCATCGCGGAGGTCGCGCGCCCTCCATCCAGCGCGTGATTGTTGGGATTGATCCACGTCGCCAGAGCGTACGCGAGCCGCGCCACGGGATGCGGCGGCTTGAGCATCTGCCCCGCATACAAGGGATGAAAGTAAGGATAATTATCGTGCAGCCGTTCGGCGGTGGCGCTCAAAGCCGCGGCAATTCGTTCCGTGCCCGGCGATTTCGATTCGAACGCTGGCAGCCCCGCAAAGCCCGCATCGAGCCTCTTAACAGCCTCCAAAAACGCGTCCAAACTCCGCTGTTCTAGCACCAGTCACCAGTCACAAGTCACTTCCTCACTGCCAAACCTTATCCAACTGCCCCGCTGTCCTCAGCAAATCAAGCTGCGCCTGTTGCCGCTGGAAATTCGCATCCAGATACTCCATCCATCTGTCATTCTCATCCAGCCGCGCTCTCTCTACGTCCCGCAGATTCACTTTGCCCTCGCTGAATTGCTGCTGCAGCACCGCGATATTTTGCTGCGCCAGTTGCAGCTCTAGCCGCGCAACCTCCTTCGCCGCATCCCTTTCCCGTAAATGCAGCGTTTTTTGCCGCACCTCGCCGCTTACTTGTGACTTCTTCATAGCCAGCGTCGCCTGGGCCGTTTGCAGATTGATCTGTGCCAGGCCGATAGACTCTTTCGTTTTTGCGTTGAATAGCGGCACTTGCAACTGGATCCCTGCGTTAAAATTGTTTCTTTGAAAGTGATTGAAGTACAGGCTGTAATTGTTGTAGTTCGCCAGCAGGCTGTACGTGCTTACCACTTCCAGCGTCGGAAAGTTTCCCCGCTTCTCGCCCTTCAACCGGAACTCTTTCGCGCGAACGTCGGACTCCGCCAGCAGCAACCCTTCATTGTTCTGCTGCGCCATCGCTACCAGATTTGCGCCTGCCTGTTCCGCTTCGCCCGGCAAATCCTCCGGCGTGACTTCGATGGGCTGCTCTTCGCCTAACGCGAGTTGCCCTCTTAAAAAAACTTCCAACTCGTCCTGACGTCCCTCGAGTTGCAGAATTCTTTGCGTCACCTGGGCTTTCGTGAGCTGTGCCTTGGTCACTTCCAGAGGCAGTTCGTATCCTTCTCCCTGTCGCTCTTGTGTCACCTGAAAAATCTTGTCTGCGCTTTCCTGTTCTGCGCGCAAAAGTTCGAGCGAATGCCGCACCTTGGCCAGCTCCAAATAAGACATCGCTGTCCGCGCGATCACATTGTTCTTCACGTCCTGTAGCACGATCTTCTGTGACCGTGCTTGTTCTTCCAACTCCTTTCCCATCCCGCGTAGAGGCTCGTTAAAAACTTGCTCCGTGTAGGTAACGTTGAAAACCGAGGGCGCTCGGCCCCCCGGCGTCTCGGGGATTCCGTATGTGTAGCCGGCTCCTGAGCCCGCGTACAAATTCGGCAAAAATTCCGCTTTGCTGAGCATCGAAGCGTGCTCCGCAACGCTGGCCTGGAGTTTTGCCACTTGAATTTCCTTGCTGTTCCTCAGCGCCATCTCTATCGCGCCCTTGAGTGTGAGCGCCACCGGAGCGCCCTGTTGATCCTTCCCGGTCCCTCCGCCGGCAGCAGGTTGCCCCGCCTGCCCGCCAGTCGCTGGCATCACGGCCGCGGTTTGGGCGCGCGCTGACCCGCCGATGAGCAACGCTCCCGATAGCAGCACAATTGCCGCGCTACGCGCAGTCGCTGTAATGTTTTCCATGCTCCCGCTCCTTGGTTCGGTTCCGCTCTCTCCCAAACTGGCCTCGTCTCCCACTTCTCACTCGTACCGCAGCGACTCAATCGGTTGCAGCTTCGCCGCCTGGTTCGCCGGCAGGTACCCAAAGAAGAGCCCGGTCGAGCACGACACCACAAACGCCAACAACACGCTCAGTGACGACACCGGCACGCGCAGGTTTCCAGGCAGGAAAAATTGCACGACCACCGGCACCAGCAGCCCGATCAAAATCCCAAGCACCGCGCCGCCCCCGCTAATCAAAAACGCTTCCGTCAGAAATTGATACATGATCTCCTTGCGCGCGGCTCCAATGGCTTTGCGGATTCCGATTTCTCGCGTGCGTTCCGTGACCGTTACCAGCATGATATTCATGATCCCGATCCCGCTGATCAGCAGCGCGATGAACGCGATTACGATCAACACGATCGTCAGCGCCATTGAAATGTCTCTCGCCGCCGTCAAAATCGCCGTCAGGGTCTGCACGTTGTAGTCCGCTGAGCTTGGATGCCGGCTGTTCAGCAGCAGCGCCAATTGGCGCTGCACGCTCGGCACGTCTTCCGGTGTCGCCGCCTGCACGTCCAGCACTTTCAGCGTATTCACGCCCGTGTAGTATTTGATGAGCCCGAACGGAATCAGGACGGTTTCCGTCTGAATGTCGGAAAGCCCAAAAGTTTCCACCCGCTCCTTGAACACGCCAATAATCGTGAAAATCAGCTCTCCGACGTGCAAGTCGCGCCCTACCGGGTTGTCCTGTCCATAGAGCCGCGTAGCGAGTTGTGGCGTGATCAGACACATCTTGCTCCGCATCTCCATGTCCATGGAATCTAGATAACGCCCACGCAAGACGATCAGCCTGCGAATCTCCCGGTACCCGGATGTCACCCCGATCAGCGTGACTGGTCTCACCACGCCCTGAGCCACCACCGACATTTGCAGGTCGCTCACTCCCGCCACCTGCGTGACCTCGGGGATCGAATCCTTCACAGCCTGCATATCCTCCAGCGTCATTTCATAGCTCAGCGGCTGGGCCTTCTCTGATGTTCTGATCAGCTCCGCCCATACCAGGTTCGAACCCACTGCTTCTATTTGCGAAAGGACAAATTTCCGGCTGGTCAGCGCTACCGTGACCACCAGCACGATTGAAGCGCTGCCGATAATCACGCCCAGCGATGTCAGCATCGCGCGCAGCTTGTTTGCTCTCAGCGCATCGATCGATACCGAGAGCGTTTCTTTCAAATCCATCATGACGGTTTACTCGCGGCCGCTGTTGAAGCCACCCATACTGGAAAAAGCGCGGGGCAGCAGTCTTTCCCGCACTTCCTCAATCCTTGCCGAGCCGCTTGAGAGATTCACGCGCGCTTTTCGCTTTCGGGTCCAGTTCCAGCGCTGTCCGGTATTCTTTTGCCGCCGATTCCTTTTCGCCTTTGCTCTCGTACATGCGGCCGAGCCATTCGTGCGCCGCTGCGTATCGCGGGTAACCCGTGCGTTTGGGTGCCTTCTGAACGTACTCCCGCAACAATCGTTCTGCCTCCTCCGGCTTTTCATTCTTGAGGATCAAGCCCACCGCCCGATAAAACAAGCCCCGCGGGTCATCTGGTGACGCATGCGCTCCACGTTCGGCAACTTCAATCAATCGCTCCGCTTGGCCCCGTCTCACTGCGTAGTCGCCGATGTCGTAAATCAGCTCCGCGGATTTCGGACGGCTTTCCAGCGCGAGTTTGAACTCGGAATCGGCCACCGCGAAGTCCTTTTTCTGCCGCCGGCAGTTTCCCGCCGCGTAGTGCCACTCCGCGGCATCCAGGGATTCCAGCTTCGCGATCTCCGGCCTGGCTTTTTCCTCGCCGCCGCCCACGATGCCGGGAGCGCTGCAGTAATATTCGATCAGCGCCTGCCGCGCCGAAAAATTCTTTTCGTCGAGTTGCACGGCGGCCTCGAACTCTTTGTGCGTTTTTTTTGCCAGTCCCATCGCGGAAAACATCGACGAATGGTCCGCCTTCTCGCCGTAGGCCCTCCCCAGCCATTCGTGATACACGGAACTCTTCGGATCGATCGCCACCGCCCTTTCCGCGCTGGTGATGGCCGCGTCGCGTTCCTGCAGCTCCAGATACGACTTTGTCAGCAGTAACTGTATCTCGCCGTTCTGCGGATCTGAGGCTGCGGCCGCCTGCAAATCCCGCACGGCCTTTGCGTAATCGCTGCTCTCATAGGCCCGCCGTCCGGATTCCCTCGCATCGCCTTGCTTCACCGTCGCCCATGTGGCTGTCGTCCCGGCCAGCATCACAGCTAGCACCGCCCTCGATTTCATCTGGTTGCCGAGCCCCAATTTACGCCGCATTCGTCTTCACAACCTGAACGTCCATGCCATCGTGCAGATCCGTATCTCCTGGCAACGCGACCATTTCCCCCTCCTCTAATCCACTCACCACTTCGTAGCTGGTCGCGTCCGCGATTCCCACCCTTATCTCCCTTTTCTCAAGTGTGGACTTGCCCACGCCCAGTTGTTTCGCCTTCACCACAAACACGTACCGGTGTCCGCCTTCGGACTCCACCGCTCCCCGTGGCACCGCCAGCACATTCGTTCTCTCTCTCGAATTGATGCGCACATTCACGTTGATATTCGGCAGCAGTTCCAGTTTGTCGTTATTTACGGAGCACAGCAGTTCCCCGACGCTGCGCGTTCCCCGTGGTACCACCTGCCTGGGAATAATCTCCGTTCTCCCCGCCCAGCTGCGGTTCGGCAAGGCGTCCCAGGTAATACTGACCGCCTCGTCCGCCTCCAGCGCGCCCAGGTCCGGCTCATCAATGAACGCGCGCACTCGAACCCTGTGCAAGTCCGCCATCTCTGCCAGCAGGTCCCCGACTCTTACGTAATCCCCTGCTTCCAACGGCTGCGCGGCAGCATCTCTGCCCAACGCATACAGCGTCCCATCCACTGGCGCCACAATCCGCCCGTTGTTCACTTTGTCTTCGAGCGCCGCCATTTCGCTCAGCGTCTGCTGCACCTGCAACTCCCCGCGTTCCGCATCAAGCCTCGCCTGCCGGTCAAACTCCTGCTTCACAGCCAGCAAGCGCGTCACTTCCGCCTTTGCATTGACCAGCGCCTGCTCGTTAGCCGCGAGATCTTCTCTCGTGGCCGCTTGGCCCGCCGTCAGCCTTACAAGCGCATCGTGGTTGCGTTGCAATCGGTCACTTTCCCCTTCTGCCTTGGCCAAATCCGCCGCCACTTTGGCCGCTTCATCGGCTTTTCCTCCGGCCCTTGCTGCCCTTAAATCGTCTTGCGCCCTCAAAAGTTTGGCTCGCGTTTCCGCCAGCTGCGCCGCGGCCTCTTTGACGTTCAGCTCCAGCAATAGCTGCCCCTTCTTGACTTTCTGGCCTTCCGTCACATAAATCTTTTTCACAAACGTATCGAGCTGCGCTCTCATCACGTACGGCGAAATCGGCTCTACTTTCCCGTTGCTGCTGATGGACGACACCAGGTTCTCTCTCGTGGGCGTCACCGCCGATATCTTCGCCGCCGGCTTCCTCCCGCTCTGCCACACCAAAAGACACACCAGCACGCCTGCCATCAGCAGGAAGATAAATATCCGGTTTCGCAGCCTTCGATCCATCTTCTCCTATTTCACCCAGCCCCTCGCCAAGCCACACGCGAGACACACAAGCCCTAGAAGCCCGATTGTTTGCTCGTACATGTCCGTGGCTTGCTGCCCTACGTCTGGTGGGCCCCGAAGTGTTTCATTCTAGCAATAGCCAAGCAGCTTTCTCCACCTTCGTTCCTAATAAGTGCCCCATCTCCAATACTATAAAGATGCGCCGCTCTCACCGCAGGATGCGCGCCGCGTCCCACTCTGTTTCCATTGAGCCTCTTACGCTTGGTCGTCGAGCAAACTCCTTGTGTCACCACCTCCTGCTCCAGTCACCAGTCACCTCCAAGTTTTGTCCACCAGCCGCATCCTCAAACGTAACATTTCCACCTCCCCGTCCGTAGTAGACTGAGAAGCCTTTTTGCCCTGTCTCTTGATGACCGCATCCAAGGGGTCCATTCATGATTGATGCTCGTGGCTTGTCCAAGCGCTTCCAGGATAAGAAGCGCGGTGAAATCCGCGCCGTCGATAACGTCAGCTTTCAGTGCCAGCCCGGCAAAATTTACGGTCTCCTCGGAGCGAACGGCGCCGGTAAAACCACCACGCTGCGCATGCTCGCCACGATCCTCGAGCCCACCGACGGCACCGCCACCATCTGCGGCCACGACGTCATCGAACAGCCCGAAAAAGTCCGCGCCAACGTCGGTTTCCTCTCCACCGCCACGGCCCTCTATCGCAGGCTCACTGCCCAGGAATTCGTCGAATACTTTGGCCGCCTCAACGGCCTCGACGAACCCACTCTGAAGAAACGTGTCGACGACATCTTCAATCGCCTTGACATGAACGGCTTTCGCGACCGCCGCTGCGACAAACTCTCCACCGGCATGATGCAGAAAACTTCCATCGCCCGCACCCTCGTCCACGATCCTCCCGTCATGATCTTCGATGAGCCCACCAACGGCCTCGACATCATGACCGCCCGTACCATCACTTCCTTCATCCGCGAATGTCGCAACAACGGCAAAACCGTTATCTTCTCCACCCACATCATGGCCGAAGTCGAAAAACTCTGCGACACCATCGGCATCATTCAGTCCGGCAAACTTCTCGTCGAAGGCACACTGGCACAACTTCGCGACAAATACGCCGAGCATGAACTCGAGGAAATCTTCGTCAAGGTAGTTACGCCCCACTACGTCGCCGAGGAGAACAACTGACATGTCCCTGCGAAACGTCGGTATCGTCTATCGCAAAGAACTCACCGAAGCCATTCGCGACCGCCGCACCGTCATCTCCACCATTCTCGTGCCCCTTTTGCTCTTCCCTGTTCTCAGCGTCGGCTTTGGCTCACTGGCTGTCATGCTCGTCGGCAAGGCAAAGGAAGAAGTCCCCAAGGTAATGCTCCGCGGCGGCGAAGATTCTCCAGAGGTTGTCGCCGGCCTGCAGAAGCTCGATAAAATCGAAATTGTTCCAGCGACGCCCAACTGGAAAGACCAGATCATCAACAAGGAAATCCGCGCCGCCGTCGAAATCCCCGCTGGATTCCAGGCCGATGTCGCCCGGCAGAAGTCAGAGACGGTCAAAATCTACAATTACGAAGGCGAATTGAAATCTGAATTTGCGAGTGACAAAATCGAGAAATATTTGAAGTCCTATAGCGACAAGGTGGTGAAAGAGCGGCTGGCCGCAAAAAATCTTCCGGTGGACGTTCTCAAGCCGTTTGAAATGAAGCGGGAAAACGTCGCCCCTCCCGAAAAAGTCAGCGGCGCCGCTTTCGGCGGCATCATCGGTTACATGGTCATCCTTCTTTGCATGACCGGCGCAATGTATCCCGCCATGGACCTCACTGCCGGCGAAAAAGAGCGCGGCACCATGGAGACCATTCTTTCCAGCCCCATCTCCCGCACCCATCTTGTACTGGGCAAATTCTTTTTGATCCTCACCGCCGCTCTGGGCACGGCCGCACTCTCCGTCTTGTCCATGGGCGTTTCCTTTTCGGTCTTGGGCCACTACACACAACAATCAGAAGGTGGACGCGCCGCGGCTGCGGGCCTTCTTCTTCACCTCGGCCCCAAAACCGTCGTCTCCGTCTTCCTCATGGCTCTGCCCATCGCCGTCCTTTTCTCCGCCGTCCTAATGACCATCGCCCTCTTCGCCAAAACCTACAAAGAGGCCCAGAGCTATCTCACCCCGATGACCTTCGTCGTCATCATCCCCGCGATCGCCGCTATGCTCCCCGGCGTTGAGCTTACTTCCAAGCTTTCTCTCATCCCCATTCTCGGCACCAGCCTTCTCTGCAAAGAACTCGTCGCCGGCACTTATCACTGGAATCTGATCGCCCTCATCTTCACCTCCAACTGCGTCTACGCCGCCGTCGCCCTCTTCATCGCCATAAAAATGTTCCAGCGTGAATCCGTCCTCTTCCGCTCCTAGGCCTCTTCCTTGTAGGGGCGCAACATGTCGCGCCTCACCTGGGCAAATCTTGCCGCGCTATGTTCCGCTTCGATCTTTCGAAAAACCTCCCGTTACCCTTTCGTCTTCGTCTCTAGCTGTTTCTCCCCTCACGGTGTCCAATAGAGGAGGCCCTTCAACCGTCTAATGGTTGCTATCCCATGGATTCCAATATGAGATTTATAAAGCGCCAATGGACTCCATCCGCCAAGCAACGGCGAACTCCGTCTCGCAGCGTGTTGGATGTCTCTGGACTAGCCGGTATCATGCTTGCGCTAGTTTTCCTGATGATGTTCGGCCTCGGGTACGGGTATCCCGTGCATCCACGCTACGCTCAAGCGGATATGGCGGTGACGGAACATTCCACACTACAGCCTGGTGCGCGGCGCGAAGACGCACTGGAAGTCGCCATAACCCGCGATGGAATGGTCTTCTTTCGCAACCACAAAATTTTGCTCGGCGACCTGCCGGATCTGCTTCGCCAAGCCGTTCGTGACGGCGCCGAAAACACCGTTTACTTCAAGGCCGACGCCCGCGTCAAATACGGCGACGTCAAAGCCGTCCTGGACCAAATCCAGCAATCCGGCCTGCAAAACATCTCCTTCCTAACCGAGCAACGTGACCGCTAGTTTCCCTACGCTCTCAGCCGCGTCGCGAAGGTCAACAGCATCGGTTCAAAGCGTTCCCATTCTCTTGGCGGTGAGCCCGTTTCCGATTTCCGGACATTTGTCTCCCATTGAGTGCGATCAAGAGGTGCCTCCATTGTTCCTGGCCTATCCTTGTTCTGGAGCAACGACATCGCGTACTCCGCGAGACTACTGTTCAGATCAGACTCCTCGCAAATCTATTGGACTTGAGTCGGTCCTTGCGGGTGAGCCGGCACATTTGTACGAGAAAGACGGGTTTATGTATGTGGCGCAGAAATTGTCCAGTTTGTCGGCGGCCGCTGGAAAAGAAACATCCCACGGAGACGGTCGTATGTTCCTGCGGCAAGTTCATCTGGAAGGGCTAGTGTGCTGAGCTAAGCTTCACTCCGCCCTCAAATCACTCCTATTCCCGCTGAAGTCAAATATCGGCAATAGAATGCCGAGAATTACGAAAAGGTTTTCTGGTCTGCGCACGCGCGTCCGCTGTGAGCTTGTATCTTATTGAATATAAATAACTTAATTTGTCGCAAAATGAGCCGCTAAGGCCAGGCACCTGCTTGTAGAGCAGCGAGAAATGGTGCCTACCTTCCAGCCAAATATTGTTTCTCCCACTGCAAGTTCACCCCGCGCGCACATAATGAGCGTCGATGTCGAAGACTACTTCATGGTGGAGGCATTTGCAGGTTCGGTCTCGCGGGACTCCTGGGACACTTGGCCCTCACGGGTTGAGATGAGCACGCGGCGTGCGCTCAATCTGTTCGATCAGTACGACGTCAAGGGAACATTTTTCTTTGTCGGATGGGTGGCCAGAAGGTTTCCAGACTTAGTTCGAGAAGTCCACTCGCGCGGGCATGAACTTGCCTGTCACAGCTACTGGCATCGCACGGTCTATTCTATGACGCCGGACGAATTCCGGCAGGATACTCGCGCCGCCGTGCAGGCCATCGAAGATGCTGCCGGGGTCAGAGTCTGTGGCTATCGCGCGCCCAGCTGGTCTATCACCAGGGAGTGTCTGTGGGCCTTGGACATTCTGGCCGAAGAAGGATTTACTTATGACTCGAGCATTTTTCCCATTCACCATGACCTCTACGGGGTGCCGGACGCGCAACGCTTTCCATATACTCATCAGTTGAAGAACGGCCGGTCGCTGGGGGAAATTCCTCCGACCACGGTGCGCTTGCTGGGACAGAATCTCCCCGCGGCAGGTGGCGGCTACTTGCGGATACTCCCGCTTGAGTATACCCACTGGGTCTTTCGCAAGTTTCAGGAAGATTACCGCGAAAGAGTGGTCGTCTACTTCCATCCCTGGGAGCTGGATCCGGAACAGCCACGCATGAGAGAAAAGTTGAAATCGCGCCTCCGCCACTACACTAATCTGGGCGATATGAAGAATCGGCTGGAACTCTTATTGCAAACTTACTCCTTTCTACCCCTGGGCGACCTTGTTGCAGCGGGGTAAGACTCTGACATGAGATCTGTGTTGCAACTTGGCGTATGGAGACAGCGCGTCGAGGAATAGGCTGTTCAGAAGCGTTCACGCAACAAAAGTGGATTTGGCAGCTACAAACTTCTAGTAATTTCTACTTCGTTCCATCAGCATTTGGAATCCCCTTGGAGGTCAACTCCTGCTGAATCGCGTAATCGGAAGCTGACCCATCCCCGTTTTCTTCTGACCGTTTTCTTCTTGACCGGAGTTTCGCCCCGTATTATGATTATTTCTAAGGATATCCTTAGAAAACGGCAGCCACTGGCTGCCGTTTTTATTTTTGTGCCGCCATCCGCGCATCGAGCGCGAACCTCGGTCCGGTCCTGGGGTCAATTCGGCAGGTCTTGCTGCACAATTCTGATGCCGATGTAACTGCTTTAGAATCAACAATTGCCCTAAAGTCCATAAATGCTGATTCTAAACCACTTACAGGAAACCTAACCTGCTTAGAATCAACAGTTACAAAAAGCAGGGGGAGGGGGGAGCAGACAGAGGTACAGACCGGGCATATCCTTGACACTTTTCCCGGATTCCCCCCGAACTGCGCCACCTCTTTTCCCGTATATTAACTAAGCTAATGTCTATGACGCTACGCCGCCGCCTCATTCGTATCCTGTTGATCCTTCTTCCCTTCCCTCCGCTTTTGGCAGGCATCGCCGGCTGGCTGGTTGCCCCCAGTTTTCTTCACCCCATCCGCCGCGAACTCACCACAGACCTCATCCGCGAAGCCGACGCCTCTTTCACTTATTCCGGCGGCCACCGCGAAGACTTCGACGTCCGCGCCCCTGACGGCATCCTCCTTCGGGGCTGGATCGTGCGCCCTCAGCATCCCAACGGAAGCTGGGTTCTTCTCTTCCATGGCGTCGCCGATAACCGCGTCGGCGTAATTGGCCAATCCGAATTTCTCCTCCGTGCCGGTTACAGCGTCGTCATGATGGACGCCCGCGCCCACGGCGCCAGCGAGGGCCCCATCGCCACCTACGGCTGGCTCGAGCGTAACGACACCAAAGCCATCATCGACGCGCTTGTTCACTCCGAATCTTCTTCCTCCTTTACCTCCTCAACTTCCTCTACTTCCCTCTCCCACATCTTCGCCCTCGGCGAATCCATGGGCGCGGGCATCGCCCTGCAATCCGCCGCCGTCGATCCTCGCATCGAAGGCGTCGTCGCCGAAGCCTCCTTCGCCAACTTGCGCGAAGCCTCTTACGATTACGCCGGCTTGCGCCGCTCCCCGCTCTTCGGCATGACGCTCTTTCGGCCATTCAGCTGGACACTTCTCTCTCGCGGCGAAAAATTAACCGGTTTTCCTATCGCCGAAGTTTCCCCGGAAAAAGCCGTCGCCTCACGCGCGTTTCCCGTTCTGCTCATTTGTGATGAAAAGGACGAAGCGCTCCCCTGCCGCCACACACGGCGCATTTACGCCGCCGCTCGCGGCCCCAAGCAGCTCTGGGAAGTCCCCGGCGCATTCCACACCGCTGCGCTCGGTTTCCAGCCTGCCGAGTTCCAGCGCCGCGTCCTCGAATTTTTCGCTAACGTTGCAAAGACTGCGCGCGTCCAATAATCTGCATGCCCGCAAACAGGTGAGGCAAAACAGGTGCCGCAAAAAGGCCCAGCGACGGCCTTTCTCTTCCGCGTGCTAAAATCGTTGATTCATGCCGGACGCTCCTCTCATCTCGGTGCACGCTCTGTCCAAGCACTACCGCAGTTTCCGCAGGCGCGAAGGCATCCTCGGCGGCCTGCAAAATCTTTTCCACCGCGAATACCAGACCGTCAAAGCCGTCGAAAACATAAATTTTGAAATTGGCCGCGGCGAAATGGTCGGCTACATCGGTCCAAACGGCGCCGGCAAATCCACGACCATCAAAATGCTCACAGGCATTCTCGTACCGACCTCCGGCGAAATTCTTTCCAACGGTTTCGTCCCGTGGCGCCAGCGCGCCGCGTACGTAAAAACCATCGGCGTGGTCTTCGGCCAGCGCACGCAGCTCTGGTGGGACATCGCGGCCATCGAATCCTTCAAATTATTGCGCCGCATCTATGACGTTTCGCAGCACGACTACGACGAGCGCATGGAACTTTTCAATCAAGTCCTCGGCCTAACCGAACTGCTCGACGTTCCCGTCCGCAAACTATCTCTCGGCCAGCGCATGCGCTGCGATCTCGCCGCCGCTCTGCTCCACAATCCTCCAATCCTTTTTCTCGACGAACCCACCATCGGCCTCGACGTCGTCGCCAAGGATCACATTCGCCAGTTTCTCCGCGCCATCAACCAGCGCTACAAAACCACGGTACTTCTCACCACCCACGATCTCGATGACATCGAAGAGCTCTGTCGCCGCATCATGATCATTGACCGCGGCACCGTCCTCTACGATGGCCCGCTCTCCCGCTTGAAAGAACAATTCCTCCGCACCAAACAAATCAAATTCATTCTTCGCGACGGCGATCAAAGCGCGCGCCTCGCCGCTTTCGAGCGAAATCTCCCCGCGCTCGCTCCAAATGGCGCCGCCGGAACTGCTACGTTGCATCTCGAGCGTCTCGACGAAATGACTTGCCGCCTGCGCTTCGACCGCGCCCGTGTCTCTTCCAGCGATCTGATCCGTCAGATTCTCGCCGCCGTCGATGTCCGCGACTTCGTCATCGAAGACGAACCCATCGAGGAAATCATCAAGCGCATCTATTCCGGCGAAGCAGAAATGAGTTTGTGTCAGCCCGAGGAGAAAAACGGTTCCCCGGCAATCCGGTAAAACCAAGATACGAACAATCGACATGGCCGCCGCGCAGACATTTCCGCTTCCCATTCGCAAGCCTTCGCCGCTCGCGAGCCTGAAGGTTTACGCTGAATTCGTTCGCATCGGCTTCGTCAACATTCTCGCGTTTCGCTTGCGCTACTACACCGGCATCATCACCTATCTCATCAACGTCACCGTTTACTTTTTCATCTGGCGCGCGGTTTTCGCCAACGCCACCGGCCCCATCGCCGGGTTTTCGCTGCCGCAAATTCTCACCTACGTCAGCGCCGGCTGGATTCTCCGCTCTTTTTACTGGAACACCATCGATCAGGAAATGGCCTACGAGGTCATCGACGGCAAAATCGCGATGGACTTTATCAAGCCCGTCTCCGTCCAGGGTATGTGGCTCGCCCGCGCCATGGGAGAATCCGCGTTCCGCCTCATCCTTCTCACCGCGCCTACCGCCATCATCGTTACCTTGCTCTTCCCCGTCCTGCCGCCCGCCTCAAAACTGAATTTTGTACTCTTCCTCGTCGCGGCCGTCGGCAGTTTTTTCATCATGGGCGCTCTCAATTTCATCATTGGCACGTGCGCCATTCCGCTCACCTCCATCCTCGCGCTGATTCGCGCGAAGTTCTGGCTCATCGAACTGTTGAGCGGCTTGCTCATTCCGCTCAGTTTTTTCCCGCGCTCTCTGCAGATCATCTCTTCATGGCTTCCCTTCGAGCACATCGCCAACACGCCGCTCCAAATCTATCTCGGCCGCCTTTCTCTCCCTGAAACCCTTCGCCTCCTCGCCATCGAATATTTCTGGGTCGCAGCACTGCTTTTTCTCGGTCATCTCTGGTGGATCCGCGCCACGCGCAAAATCACCATTCACGGCGGCTAACTGAGATTCCCATGAGAGATGCCTTCATCAATTTCAAACGGCACGCGGCGCTGCTCGGCTCCTACTTCGCGCAATATGCGAAAGTGCGCGTCAGCTATCGCGGCGACTTCTTCATTTCCGCGGCGACTTCGATGACCGCCACGATTTTCTCGCTGGGATTTGTCTTCGTTCTGTTCAAACGAGTCCCAACGCTATCCAACTGGCGCATGGAAGAAGTCGTGTTTCTCTACGGCTTCTCGCTCATTCCCTTCGGCCTTTTCAACGTGTTTTCGCTCAATCTCTACGAGTTCGGCGCCACCTACATCATGGAAGGAAAATTCGACCGCGTACTTCTCCGTCCGCTCTCTTCTCTCTTCCAGGTCGTCTTCGACGCCTTCCGCATCGAGTCCCTGCAGGAAGTTGTCGTCGGTCTTATCGTGGTCGTCTGGGCTGCGCGCCGCCTTCACTATCCCTGGCATGCCCTCGATGTTTTGCTCCTCGCATTTTTCGCGCTTTGCGGCGGCGTCATCTATCTCTCAGTCTTCCTCTTCCTCTCCACCTTTTCTTTCTGGTTCGAGGACCGCATCGGCATCCATCCGCCCTTCTGGAATCTTCTGGCCTTCGGCCGTTATCCGCTCTCCATCTATTCCAGCTACATCCAGTTTCTGTTGAGCTGGATCATCCCCTTCGGCTTCGCCACCTTTTATCCCGCTTCGCGCCTTCTCGGCCGCCCCGAGTTTCGCATCTATGCCCCGCTCATCCCCCTCGTTGCCGTGGCAACGTTCGCGCTCGCCGTCACGTCCTGGCGCATCGGCCTCCGCCGCTATTCCTCCACCGGCTCTTGAGGCAACTGTTCTTGCCACAGGGAGTAGAGCAAACCTGGCGCCTGAGCTTGCACCCGCATCTTTCACCTAGTTTTATTGCCTAGACTTACTGTTGGAGGCGATGGAGTAGTGGCCAATGAAGACGACTGATTAGGGAGCTGCAACACTCATTCTTTTGTCCCGCGTGCTAAGGGGAATGCACCGGATTCTGGCGCGATTCCCATTCCTGGCTGAGGCGGCGCACCGATTCCCGCAGACGAACCGCAAGCGCCGCAATTGTCTCCAGGCGTTGCGGCGCGCCTTGCGGCAAACTTCCGTCGCTCTTGCGCCTTATTTCAGACAGAAGCAGTTCCGCGTTGCCGAGAATGCCAGTGAGCGGATTGTTCAATTCATGCCGCAACACTTCGCCGAATTCCCTGCGGTCCAGTTCTCCATAAGCGACTTTTTCTCCCAGGGCAACTCTTCGCGGCGCCTCGAGAAAACCTTCCGAAGCGGGCGCAGCGTGGGCATCACTCTGGGCCTTGCGCAAGCGCCGCTCGATCAGTCCAAGCGCCACTGTCAGACACTCGTCCGTGCGCACCACGTAGTCTGCTGCGCCTGCGGCCACCAATCCGGAAAGTTCCGTCTGGTGTTCGGCGTCCCCGATCACCACGACTGGGGCATACGTGGCCAGCGAGGAGACCGCCACATCCAGCCGCCTCCCGCGTTCGTGCACGTCGCCGGCTTCCGTCGTCACAGCCGCTTCCGTGAGCAAAATCACGGCGGGCGCGGCAACCGCAACAATGCGCCGCGCCGCAGCGACGGTGCTCACGGAAGCAACGTGCCGCCGCTCATCGATGGTTTGGAGTTCATGGCGCGCCTTGGAGCGCAGCGCCGCATCGTCGCTTACGAGAAGAACCATGTGTTTCCGGCGTGTCATTTCATCATCACCCATTTCTTAGTGTGCTTGCTCGGCAGCCGCAGCGCGTCCTCCGCCTGCGCGTTGGCTGTCCAGGAGACTAAATACTTTCGCCGTCAGCTCCTCGACGCGGAACGGTTTGGCCACGTGAGGAAGACGATTTCGTTCCAGGAATTCCTGGGTTTGCGGGGCGATCACGTCGCCGGTCACAAACAAAAACCGTTGCTGCAGGGGATTCCGCGCGCGCGCCAACGACTGGTAGAAATGCTGGCCGTCCAATCCGGGCATTTTCATATCGCAAACGACCAGGTCGAAAGGCTCGCGTCCCGCGCGGTCGAGCGCTTCGCGCCCGTCCAGGAGCACATCGACATGCAGCCCTTCGTCCTCGAGCACGTCGGCGATCAGCCGGGCCACGGTGGGCTCGTCTTCGACAACCAACACGCGTGTCCCGCGGTGGTTGGAACGCGGCGCAGGCTGCGGCACAGCGTGCGGACGATGGTTGTTACTCACTGCAGCTGCGGAGACCGCAGGAAGCTGCTCGCCCGCTTCGAGCAAAGGCCGGCCCGGTTTGTGCGAGGTCTCGGCTTCCACGGGAAGATCGACGGAGAATACCGTGCCGCCCTCCGGCGGATTCGAGACGATGACCTGGCCGCCGTGCTCGCGAACAACACTAAGCACGATGGAAAGCCCCAGACCGGTGCCAACTCCCACAGGCTTGGTCGTGAAGAAAGGATCGAAGATTCGCGCGAGAATCGCCTGGGGAATCCCCGGACCGTCGTCGATGACCTGGAGAATCATGCGATGGTCTCCGCTTCGCGCCGTGCGCAGCCGGATCGTTCCGGCCTTGGCCTCTTGCACGATGGCCTGGCGTGCATTTCCGATCAGATTCATCAAAACCTGCTGCAACTGGCCCGAGTCGCCGGTGACGAACGGAAGCGTGGGGTCGAGATCCAGCTCGATACGAATTTTTTCCGCGGCCGATCCGAAGCGTTGCAGTTCCATGGCCCGCAGGACCACTTGATTGAGGGCCACTCTCTTGCGCTCCGGCCGCGTCTCCCTGGCGTTTAACAGAAGCTGGCGCAGTATCGTGCTGGCCCGCTCCGCTTCCTCATAAATCTGGCGAGCTTCTTCGGTCCGTCCAGCGAGGTCTTTGCGGACCAGAAGGCGTTGCGAGTAGCCCAGGATGCTGGTGAGTGGATTGCTCAGTTCATGCGCTATGCCGGTAACCATTTGTCCGAGTGCCGCCAGTTTTTCCGTTTGAAGGAGTTTGGCTTGAAAAACGCGCTGGGCCGTCAGGTCACGGTAGATTTCGACTCGTCCAAGAAGTTTGCCGGCACTATCCAGAACGGGCCGCATCGAGCGCTCGAGCACGCGTGGCACGGGCCGCGCCAGCTGCAACTCTTCGCGCTGTGGTTCAGACTCGAGATGTTTCCTCGTGCATCGAGGAGAACCGTAGCCTCCGGACTGAACTCCAGCAGCGCCTCGCGACGCGTCGTGTGCCGAATCTGTTCCGCCCGCCGGCTTCTGCGCTCCAGCGCGGACACCGCCAGCATGGCGCGGAGTTCCAGGCGCTCAAGAGTTGCCAGAGGCGAAGCTCTCTGCGAAATGCCCGCGACGAGTACGCCCAACGATGCTCCAGCGTTCATCAGGGGAATGGCCACCAGCCGTGCCAATCCCGCTTTGGACCAGGATGCTGGAGGTTCCGCAACCATAACGTGACCAGCTGTGAGGGCTGCCCGCCACAGGCTTGCGAGGGGTTCTCTCTCGACCGAGCGCGTGCAAGCGGAATCTCCACTCTCCCAAACAAACCGCATCTCTGCCGCCGCTGGAGAATTCGCGCTTGCGGACCAATGTCCGATTACGGCGAAGGACGCACCTGCGCCGGAGCCGTCGGCAGGAACTTCCGTGCAGTTTGCCGCGAGCTGCGAAAGAACAATGTCGGTGGAAGTCTCGCTACCGAGAGCGGCAAGAATATGTTTAGTGAGCCGCACGTCTGCCTGACGCTCTTGTGCGAGGTGTTGCTCTAGATCCAGTTCGAGAGCGAGTGCAAGTTCCGCGGCGACGGATTCCGTCAGCTCCCGCGGCAGGGAGGCCTGTTTTCTTCGTGTCCCAGTGAGGAGCAGGCCGCGCAGATGACTTTTTCCTTCAATGGGAGTCCAAAGGGCGCGGCGCAAACCCACGAGAGGGCCAATCATCGAGCGGCTCAGGGAAGCGTCGAGTTCCTGTTCAACGGTCTGGCCTGAAGCAAGCAGCTCCTGGGGTAGAGGAGGTTCAAGTGACAATTTCTCCCATTCTTTAGGCGTTTCCCCGGCTTCCGCTTCCCAGACGAGTCCGCGCAGACTTGCCGCCGCGTGCGGTTCTGAACCGGAAAGCGAGTCTTGTTCCAGCCACACGCCGATGCGGTCTGCGCGCCCATCCTTGGCGAGAGCGTGAATCGCTTCGCGCATCAGTTCTTCGCGTGACGCGCCCGCAAGCCCGGCGCGTGCCGTGCCTCGCCAGGAGCGCCCTTCTTCCCTTTTTTTCGCCAAGTCCACATTTTTTTCTGAGCGCTAAGTAGACTCCACGCGGAACGCAGTGCCGCCGTGCCGTACGGAACCGACATCCTCCGAGATAGCCTCATGCACTGATAGGACCAACCGAGAGCATAGGTAATACTCTTTGAATCAGTGCGTTACAGTGAGAGGTGGAGGTAGCTCGCGGCGTCTAAAGTCCCATGCCGAGACTGGCGCCGGAGTCCTTCCCAGAGTGGGCCAGCGGGTAGAGTTCGCCAGATAGTCTTCGCGCACATGCAGGAATGTGCGCACTCAAGAGATAAAGGTGGGTGCAGGTGGTGCGAGTGTGCGCGCCACAGGAAAGCGATTGTTGGAGTAAGAGTTCAGCGAAGGAAAAACGCGAGTTATAGCTCAGCTTGCTCCATCTGGTACTGCTTGAGTTTGCGGTAGAGCGTTGTCTTTCCGATACCGAGCATGCGGGCCGCCGCCAGCTTGTCGCCTCCCGTTTCGCGCAGCGTGCGGAGAATGGCTCTGCGTTCCAGCTCCTCCATGGGAAGCAGCTCGTCCTTATCTGGAGCGCGCTCACTGCTCGGATAATGCAGGTTCGAGGGCAGATCTCCCACATGAACGATGGGCCCGGAGCCCATGGCGACGGCGCGTTCGATGGCATTTTCAAGCTCGCGCACATTGCCGGGCCAATCGTAGGCGATCAGGCGGCGCATGGCGTCGTCAGAAATGGTCCGCGTGGGGCCGTGTGGATCGGAAAACTTTTCGAGAAAGGCGGTAACCAGAAGCTGGATATCGCTTTTGCGTTCGCGCAGAGGAGGTAGCTTCAGTTGCACCACGTTCAGGCGGAAATACAGGTCCTGCCGGAAGGCACCGGAGCGGATGGCCGTTTCGAGGTCGCGATTCGTGGCGGCGATGATTCTAATGTCGATCTGCCTGCGCGCCGTGGAGCCGACAGGTTTCACTTCGCGTTCCTGCAGGGCGCGCAACAGTTTGGCCTGGAGGTCCACAGGCATGTCGCCGATTTCGTCCAGGAAGAGCGTTCCCCCTTGGGCGGCTTCGAGCAGACCCTGTTTCGATTGCATCGCGCCGGTGAACGCGCCCTTCACGTAACCGAACAGCTCCGATTCAATAAGCGTGGGCACGAGAGAAGAACAGTCCACGGGCGCGAAGGGGCGTTCCTTGCGCGTCCCCGAGTAATGGATGCTTTTTGCCACGAGCTCTTTGCCCGTGCCGCTCTCACCCAAAATCAAAACGGGATACTCGTGCTGGCTGACCTTCTCGATCATTTTGTAGACGCGCTGCATTTTCGCGGAAACGCCGATCATTCCGCCGAAACCCGGCTTCGAACGCAGTTGCTCGCGCAAGAGCCGATTCTCGCGGTCCAAGTCCATATCCCGGGCTACGCGCTCGAGCCGCGCGCGCAGATCCTCCACGTGAAATGGCTTGGTGACGTAATCCACCGCGCCCATGCGAGTGGCGGCCACGGCTGAGTCGATCGTTCCGTACTGCGTCAAAACCACAACCGCGATCTGCGGGTACATTTCGTGAACCTGTTTCAGAAGATCGAGGCCGCTGGAGGGAGGCAAAATCAAGTCGGTTACGACGATGTCAACGGCGCTGGTTTCCAGGCATCGCAAAGCTTCTTCCACAGTTCCAGCAACGATGGACTTCATCCCGCAAGATTCCGCCACTTCCGCGCAGAGCTTCCGCGTGCTTTCTTCGTCTTCCACAACGAGAACAGTGATAGGGATCGCGGCGCGCTGTACTCCAGCATCTTCACTCATCGGTTTTCACCTCGCAGAGATTTCGTGCGAGTTTCAATTGCACACTGAGTGCCAAATCCGGAAAAGGGCGAGAAGATTTCCTGAATCAATAAGTTAGCTATAATATCATTAAAAGTTCAGTTTTATTCTGGGAATTACTGTTCGTGTAATCTAGCGCCGACTGACCCCAGGCTGGCAAATAAGTTGTTAATTTTCAGCTGTTTCCCAAAATGAATCCCGAGCTTTTCCATTTTGGGAATGAACGGGGTCCAGCTCACAGCTCTCAGCGTGTCACTCTTGAGGAATTCTCTAGAAGAAAGTGCGCTTCCATTTCGACGACAACCCTCTTTGGGCCGACCTGGTACGAGATTCCAAGTTTGTTCTCATGGCTCCGATGCCCAAAAGAGATGGGCTCTCACGGAAATCTTCCGCGAGAGCCCGGTTGCTCGTGGCGTTAAATGACGCGCCACTAAAGGCAATTCAAGTTTCGTCGTGCGTGGTGCGGTTGCGACAAGGTTGCGACAAGCGCCGCACCGGCATGCAATCCGATTATGGCTTGGCTGGCGGCTTTTTGGCTGCGGGCGCCTTTGCCGCCGGCGTCTTCGCCGTTCCAGCGCCTTCCACCTTCCTGCTGAGCAGCGTCAAGGCGTCATGCGCGTTGAAGGGGAAGCGCCGAACAGACTGTTCGCCCGTAGTGCTGAGCGTGACGTCCACGCGGCGATTGTTGGCCAGGCGAATGGTCACCAGGTTTTTCACAAACTGCTGCTTTTCCGCCGGGGTCAGGTCAGGATCTTGCTCGAGAAGCTGCTTGACCTGTTCGTCGGTCATGTTTTGATCCACGCCATACGCCTTGGTATCGATGTGATCGGCGGGAACGCCCTTCTCGATCAAGTAGCTCTTGGCGCGTTCCACGCGGCGCTCGGAGAGCAGCTGGTTGTACTGCTTGCCTCCGCGGATGTCGGCGTGGCCGCCGAGGATCAAGTGGGCATCGGGTTTATAGGTCACATATTGCTTGAAGTCGGCTGCCAGAGTGTCGAGAGTGCCCGCCTGGCTGGCCAGCAGCCCGCCGCTGGGCCGCGCGACCGAGGGCTGTGCCGTGGGGAAGTAAATGCTGTGCAGCGCCAGCTTGAGTTCCAATTGATGGACTTGCGGGGGCTCCTTGACCTCAACGCTTCCCGAAGCATCGGCGGTGCCGCCGCGCCCGTCGTTTACCGTGCACTTCACGGTGTACGTTCCGGGCTGCAATCCGGTGGCATCAAACGACGCATTCGCCCCGGTGCCGGTCACTTGCCCGCCCGAAGCCGAGTAGCTATACGTCAGCGGGTCGCCGTCCGGATCGCTGCCTGTGCAAGTGATTCCGGTATGCTCGCCCGGCAGAATGGGGCTGCGCTCGACGGACAACGAAGCCGTCGGCGGGCGATTGGGCCGCTCCTCAACCTTGATGTCCGTTGCGCAAGAGGCCGTGCCGCCCTTGCCGTCGTTCACTTGGGTAGTCACGGTGTACGTGCCGGGGTTTACTCCGGTGGAATTCCAACGTGCGTCGGGGCCGGTGCCGTCCACCGCTCCGCCGGTTGCCGTGTAGCTGTAGGTGATCGGATCATTGTCCGGATCGCTGGCGTTCACGTGGATCGTTACCGTGTCACCCGAACCAGCAAACACGGAAGTGGGACTCGCGGAACAGGCGGCCACCGGCGGATGATTCACTGGCGCTGGAGGAGCTTCCTTCGGCAAGCCAAAGCGAATAACGATTCCGGTTCCCAAGCGGAGGCTATCCTGCCTGGCATTTCCGCCCAGCGAGGCCCCTGAGAAGTTTGTCATCAGATAGTCGATTTGCGCGAAGCGCCACGCGACGTTCTTCGAAAGGACCACGTCCACGCCTCCGCCGGCCGCGAGGGTAAAAGCGGTCTGGCTGGCGTCGCCTGTCATCGGCGGGCCAACGTGGGCTCCGCCAAGCAGAAATTCCGCGAACGGAACGAAGTAATCAAATCTCATATTCAAACGTGGACCGAGCAGGAAGGTCGTGATGCCTCCGGTGGTCGTGATGCCGTTAACATTTCTGTTGTAGCTCAGGCCGCCGAGTTCTTCGGTAAGGCCCACCCATCGCGAGGGGTTCCAGGTGAAGGACCCTGATCCGCCGTAGTTGCTGAACGAGTCGAAGGCACCGCCCGGATGGAAATTCACGTAGTTGAACATGCCCGCGATTTCGTAGCGGGGCACCATTCTGCCGGGGGGCGTGTCTTCGCTTGATTTAGCGCCGGCCGGGAAGGGCTTCGGCCGGGGAGCCTCCGGAAGCGCGAAAAGATTTCTGGAAGCAGGCGTGATGTCCCCGCGACCCGATTTGGCGGAACTCTTCTCCGCCGCCGCTGTTGCCGCCGCGCCATCGCCATTCTGCTGGGCGCACAAAGGCAAAGCCAATAGCGCGCTCGCCACCACCGCCGCACACCAATTGCGCATGTTTCTTCTCCCTCAGTTTTTACCGTCGGAACCCAAGCCGTTCTCGCCCTGCTGCCGTGCCGCTCGTGGCGTTGCTACGGTCTCTCTTGGAGACATCGCAGCGAACTGCGTGCTGCTTGCCAACATCCACCACAGTACAGAGAGTTCTCTCCTGACGACTCTCCACAGTCACGAGAAAAATCCCAGAAGCAACCAGACACGGTCCCGTTAGCCTATTCCAGACTTCCCGTCATTCGCAAGTCTTTCCTTCCCCGTGCCTGCCGCGGTCGACCCGTACTCCCGCTGCGCCATTTCGCCTGCCCTGAGCGGAGTCGAGGGGAACGAAGCAGGCCGACGCTTTTTCTTTCCCACCCCTCGCCCGTCACTTCGAGCGTAGCGAGAACCGCTGCCCCATTGCACGTGCGTTTTGTCCGATGAAATCTCTCTTCGTTCTTCGCCGGCTAACTGAGTCCGTCAGGACCTGAATCCATCTACTTCGATAACCCTGCACTATAAAATCATTCACGTTATTGTCAGAGATGGTTATTAATGGTAGATTAGTTGTCGTCCGAGATGTCTGAGCAATAAGGAAGCATCACGTTCGACAACAAGTCCTCCGAATACGACGTTTACCACGATGAGTCTTTGAAAGACGGTTTTTGGCACGGTATCCTCTTTGTCCCCCGCCACTCTCGAAACCATCTCTTATCCCTTCTCGCCAACATCCGGCTAAGCACAAATCGTTATAACCCCATATCTCTCAAGAACCTCAACAAGACTACCGGAAAACTATACAAGTGTACGTCCTGCTGGATGGACGTCGGAGTTGCTGCCCTTATCCAGGATTTCAAGGGCGAAGCGTATTCAACGCCAACTGGCACTGACGGTCAGTGGGCGAACTACCTTCCGTTCACACAACTTATCGGAGCGCGATTCGTACTGTTTAGAGTGCGGGGTGGCTTAGACTCGCTCAATTTGTGCCGCGACTACGCCGCCAGAGTTGAAACGACCTTTCGAATAGCGCTTAAGGGAGGCCTTGCGATGTTCTCCCGCGATGCAAGCGAACTGTGCATTAGGTCACTTCATTTCGACGGTCACATGCATTACCACAGGCGACTTAACCTGCACCGAATACTGAAAGGAATTGGAAATCCGCCTACCCCCGTTCGCATTCACAGTGAAATCGTACTCAATGATGATTCATCTGACCATCGAGAGCCAACCGCCCAACCGTACGACGATTGCCAACTACTTCAACTCACTGACATTCTTGTCAGCGGATTCAGGGTGATCTTAGCCGAAGGTACCGCTGCCGAGGCCCACCGGCGGGTCAGTCAACCGCTCTCAAAATTGATAGAAAGATGGAATCGGGGACGCAAAGGTTTCAGCAACAGCAGGTGGTCCAACGGTTTTTGTATAAGTGAAGGCCGCATCGAAGACGGGCAATGGGAGTTTGGTTCCATTGAGGCTAACTTCGAGGTTCCGCAGGCCGAACTCTTCGAAAACGCATGACCAATAGCGCGGTCCCTTCGCAGAAGGCGTAATGCCGTTTCAGAAGGCGAAAGTGAGGAGTTGAATGGAACAGATAGGGATCCCATTGGCTATCGGGCTGTTATTTGGAGCCGGGGTTGCCTCAGTCGCAGCTTGGCTGATCGTGAGAAAGTCCGCTGACTTTGCAGTGAGCCGGGCAAAAGGCGAATCACAGGTTGAGATCGCAAAGCTAAGTGAGAGATTAGGTTCCACCGAAAGAGAAAACGCCGAATTGCGAAGAAGAATAGACGTTGGACAAACGACGATCTTCGATTTGCAGCACAAAGCACAGGTATTGAGTGACGAGCGAACTCGACTCGACGAGCGCGCTAACCAAGTTCCGAACCTCGAGGCGAAATTGCAACTGACCGCCCAAGAAGATGAGAAATCTAAGAGTGATGTGGCAGGATTGCGAGAGCAGTTGGGCCGTGCGGAGTCGACCACAAAATCCCACGAGACACAATTAAGGAGTCTCGAACTACATGTGGTGGAACTGACAGCCAAGCGCGATCAATTAACCATTGAGCAAACACAACTGAAAACAAAAATGGCCGAGTTGACTACCTCCCTCGAGGCTGAGCGCAAGCATAACGACGAAAAGCTTGCTTTGCTAAGCGAAGCCAAGGAACAGTTGTCAGCGAGTTTTAAGTCGCTGGCCAACGATATCCTCGAGGAAAAATCCCAAAGATTCACAGACCAAAATAAGGCTAATATCGATCAGATTCTCGGGCCGTTGAATACGAAAATTCAAGAGTTTCAAGGAAAAGTAGAGCAATATTACAATTCGGAGGGCAGAGACCGCACCGCGCTAAAAGAGCAGCTCAATCAGTTGATGTCCTTAAATCAACAGCTATCCCAAGACGCCAATAACCTCGCCAACGCTCTCAAAGGCTCAAGCAAAGCCCAGGGCAATTGGGGGGAAATGATTCTAGAGCGCGTGCTGGAAAGCGCAGGTTTAAGGAAAGACATCGAATATCTGATAAGACCAACGTATTCCAGAGGCGACCGAACAAGGGCACAACCCGACGCAGTTATCAAGTTCCCCGAAGGCAGAGATCTAATCGTGGACGCTAAAGTTTCCCTGATAGCGTACGACGAGTACGTCGCGGCGGAGACCGACGAGACTAAAGCCACCGCCCTTCAGCGGCACGTTAACTCAGTCCGAGCGCACATCAAATCATTGTCCGAGGTTGAGTACCAGTCGCTACCCGACCTAAAGTCGATGGACTTCGTGGTCATGTTTGTCCCGATCGAGCCAGCATTCATGCTCGCGATCGCGAGCGACAATAAGCTCTGGCACGAAGCTTGGCAGAAAAACGTCCTCCTAATCAGTCCAAGCATGTTCCTGTTTGTGGTTCGCACAGTCGTGAATATGTGGACACAGGAAGCGCAGAAACGAAACGTCCAAGAGATCGTCAAGCGTGGCGCGGACCTCTACGACAAGCTCGTAGGTTTTGTTGAGGATCTCAAAAAAGTAGGCGAGCAGTTAAGCAATGCTAGAGACAGCTACGACAGCGCCTCAGCCAAATTATGCACTGGAAGGGGCAACGCTATTCGCCAAGCCGAACTGCTTAGGGAGTTGGGTATCAAGCCTACGAAATCATTACCAATCGACCTGATCGAAAGCAGTGTGGACACTCCTGAGCTGTTCCCGCCATTAGACGGCGGGTAGAGCACAGCTCGCTGAATTAGAAAGAACGGGGGGAAAGCGTTTGGAAGATGAACGGGCGGGTGGCCCGGATCAATTCAATCTGGATGTGCCAAACTCACGTCGACCGAAGGTGGAAACTTTCACGCCCTCACAAATCAAAACAACACGGAGGGTGCCCCAGGTTCGTCGTTTTGAACCTGGGTCTTTGGACTTTTCCACACATTTCCACAGCCGTAACAAACCCATTACTCCCCTTCCAACTCCCTCAAACCTCTCCACTTCCCTTCACCCCATTCGAATCCGCCCCTCCCGTTCGAATGAACCAGTCAGTAAAACACAATTCTATTGACAAGTAGTAACTAACCTGCTACCATCGCCTATGCTTCGCCTTCGTAGACAGGAAATCCGACGGGCGCGTCCCCTCTCCCCGCGCTTGGCCTTTGCTGCTGGATCCGTCTCGTCCCCACCGTTCCGAAACCTTCAAACCTCTCAGCCTTCCAAGCTTTCCACTGTGCCCCGAGCTATCTCCTTTGGAATCCGCACTTACGAAAAATGCGTCCCTAACCCCTTTGGAATCCGCACTTCCAAAACACAGGACTTAAAACCCTTTGGAATGAACACTTACAAAAAAACCCCCAGGGGGGAGGGGCCTCCCAACGCCGAAGTCGCTCGCGCCAACTCGCGTTACACTACTGGCTCGATGCTGAGCACTACAGTACTCGACACCAACTGGCTGGGGCATCCGCGATCCATCGCGGCGGTTTTGCTGGAATCGGATGGGCATCGCGCCATCCTCGACCCTGGGCCGGCTTCGATACTCCCCGCACTTCGGCAACACCTGGATTCGCGCGGCATCGGCGTCTCGGATCTGAACGCCATTTTGCTCACCCACATTCATCTGGATCACGCCGGCGCTACGGGCGCGCTCATCAAGGAAAATCCAAACCTTGAAGTCTATGTGCACAAGGCGGGAATGATGCACATGGCGGACCCGGCGAAATTGCTGGCGAGCGCCGAGCGGCTCTGGCCGGGCCAACTCGGACACTTATTTGGCGAAACGCTTCCCGTGCCGTTCGGAAATTTGCGCATACTCAACGGCGGAGAAACGCTCGCTCTCGGAAGCCGCAACCTCGACGTTGTGCACACGCCGGGGCACGCTTCGCATCACGTTAGTTATTTCGATTCGTCGGATGGCACTGCGTTTGTCGGCGATACCGCGGGCTTCCACATCGAAGGCGAGCCTTACGTGGTTCCGCTCGCACCGCCGCCGGATATCGACCTTGAGATTTGGAACGCTTCGCTGGACGCGATCGAAGCGCGTCATCCCGCGCGGCTTTTCCTCACCCACTTCGGCTACTCGAATGATCCCGCGAGGCACATCGCGGCGTACCGGAAGAATTTGCAACGTTGGGGCGCTCTGGCCGCGAAGCTCGTACGCTCCGCGCCGGATGAGGGAGCAGCGCAAGAGGCATTCGTCGCAGCCACAACTGCGGAGGTCGAGCAGCGGCTCCCTGCCCGCGAAGCCGAGCATTACATCTTCAACTGCGGCCTCGACCTTTCCTGGCTGGGACTCGCACGCTACCATCGCAAACGTGCCGGAGCGGCGGCATCTTCGCCGCGCGTTTGACGCCACACTATCGCGGACCTAAGATGGGGCGCACGTAAGGATAAAAAGGATAAAAATGTCCGGCGCGAAATCGAACAAAGGTACTCGGCGCGTTTCCCTGAGCGCAGCTTGCGCGAGACTCCCTCTGCCGATCGTTTTTCTGTTTGCCGTTTTTATACTCCTGGCTTCGCCGCCGCTGCGTGCTCAGTCCACCGTGGGCGATGTATCGTTCGCCAATTCCGGCGCGCCCGCCGTTCAAAAAGATTTTCTCCGTGGCCTGGCGCAACTTCACAACTTCGAATACGACGATGCCGCCGCTGCGTTTCGCAGAGCGGAAGAAGCCGATCCGGATTTCGCCATGGCTTACTGGGGCGAAGCCATGACGTTCAATCACCCCATCTGGGAGGAGCAGAATCGCCGCGCCGCTCGCAACGCGCTGCAAAAACTCGCGCCCACTCCAGAAGAACGGCTGGCGAAAGCCAAGACCGAGCGGGAAAAAGACTATCTGCGCTCGGTGGAGATTCTGTATGGCGAGGGCGAAAAATACGACCGCGACGCGCGTTATGCGGATTTCCTGCGCGGAATGCACGAGAAATATCCAGCCGATATCGACGCGACGTGCTTCTACGCCTTGGCGCTGCTGGGCACGGCGCACAATGGCCGCGATGTGCCCACGTACATGCGCGCAGCCGCACTGCTAGAGGATGTGTTCTACGCACACCCGGGGCATCCAGCGGCGGCCCATTATCTGATTCATTCCTTCGACGATCCCACGCACGCCATCCTGGGCCTGCGCGCCGCGCGGGCTTACTCGAAGATCGCGCCCGAGGCCGCCCACGCGCAGCACATGACCTCGCACATTTTTCTCGCGCTCGGGATGTGGGACGACGTCGTAAACGCGAACGAAACGGCCACGGGCATCGTCAACCGCCAACGCGCCGCCATGACCCGGCCCGAACAGTCGTGCGGCCATTACAATTTGTGGCTCGAATACGGTTATTTGCAGCAAGGACGATTTGCGGACGCGAGGCGCATCCTGACTGCATGCCGTGGCCAGGCCGAAGCGCAATCCGCCGCCGGGCACAACCACGGCGCTGTCGATCCAGACAGCAGTGCCGCCGGATCATTTGTCCAGATGCGCGCGCATTACTTGATTGAGACGCGGGAGTGGAGCGGCGAAGCTGCGAGCTGGAAGCTTCCTTCCGGCTCATCGGCTTGGACGCAACTCATGTTCCAGTACACTGACGCGCTCGGAGATTTTCACCGGGGCGATGCAGCCGCTGCGCGCGATCTCCTGGCGCAATTGCAATCGCTCGCGCCGCAGTTGAATTCCGAACTGGATGGAGAGCGGTATTCTGCCGACAACTGGATGCGGAAAGTGCCCGGCATTTTGACGGCGCAGATTCAGGCGCTGGTCTTATCGCGAGATGGTGCGCTGGATAAGGCCGCTGCTGCTTTTCAAACGGCCGCGGACGAAGAGGCGTCCTTGCCGTCGGCGTTCGGGCCGCCGCTGATTGCCAAGCCTTCGCATGAATTACTCGGCGAGTTTCTTCTCGAACGCAGCCGCAACCAGGAAGCGCGTAAAGCATTTGAAACCGCGCTGTCTCGGGCCCCTCAGCGCGTTCAAGCACTCATCGGCCTGCAGCAAGCGCAAACGCTGTTGAAAGATCCTGCCGCCGTGCAGACCGACGCGACGCTCCATCAAATTTACGGGCACGCGGATCACCCGCTGAAATATTCCGATACGGCGGCTCAATAAGCGTTTCTCAGACGTGATCTTTCACCATCCTGCGTCTACGCAGTCCGGCCAGCAGACCTTGGCGGCGAGCCTGTGATTGTTAAACCTTAAACGGAAGTTTCCGAGGAGGACACTTCTGGCAGAACCGCAGCTGGCTCCGGTGCAGGCGCCGACATGGCTTCGAGGCGCGCGGAAAGTGTTTCCACCAGCAAATCGACTAACTTTTTTGCACCACTGCCATCGGGATCTTTGTCCGGGTTGTACTGCGCCACGACCAGGCCGAGAAGATTTTTGTGTTTCGCAAATTCGGTGAGGGCCGCGCGCACGTCTTCCAGGCGCAGGCCGCCGCTGGCCGGCACGTTCACGGCAGGAAATTCTTCCTCCGCGATAACGTCCGTGTCCAGATGCAGCACAAACTCATGCGCGTCGGCGTGTACGTAGGCGAGCCCGTCGCGCGCAGCGGCGCGGGCGCCCTTGGATTGAATGTCCGCCGCATAGATATGGCGCATGGGTGATTTGCTGAGGAATTCCTGCTCGGGCGGATCGAGCCTATCCAGACCGAAAAGCGTCACGTCTGGTTCGCGCACCAGCGGAGACTCGCCCCAGAAGCGCACCAGCTCCGGAGCGCCCTTGCCAATCACGTGCGCCACCACCATTCCATCAATGCGCCCGGACGGCGTCGAGGCAGGCGTGTTCAAATCCGCGTCGCGGTCAAACCACAATAAGTTGACGTGTTTGTAGTAGCGGCGTACGCCCGTCAAAAGTCCGATGACTTGCGCGCAATCGCCACCGAGCACCAGCACCAGAGCGCCACTCTTGACGGCGATCTCCGCGCGCACTTTCAGGTCATTCAGTCCGGCGACAATTTCTTTCAGGTTGCGCGCACGCCTGTGCTCGTCATCGTCGGCGAAGAGCCTTGGCGCGCAGTCACCGTGATCGATCACTTCATAGCCCGCGCTCTGCAGCCGCTCGACCAGCCCTGCCGCGCGCAGCGCAGCGGGGGCCTTTTCGCTGCCGGCCAGAAACGCGGCGGCGCTGGAGGGCGCGCCTATCAAGGCAATCTTCTTCGGCTGACGGGTGATTTTGACCGCCAAGGTTTGCTCCTTGTGTTGTGTTTTCCCGCCTACGGTATCAGTTCTACTGCAAACATCTCGGGCAAAAAGCCCGCACTTGCATCCCGATGACGCAATAAGAACGTCAGCGACGCGGCGCCGGCGCGATCGTCGCCAGCTCCGGAGGCAGCGTGAAGCGCACATCCTCGCGAATCAGGTCGAGGTCGCGTTGATCCGTAAATCCGCACTCCGCCAGCCTCTGGCTCACTTGCTCGACGAGCACTTCGGGAGCGGAAGCGCCCGCCGTCAAGCCTACGCGCGTTACTCCTTCGAGCCACTTCACATCAATATCCGTAGCCGAATCGATGAGCTGGGCCTTTACGCCGCTGCGCTGCGCCACTTCCACCAGCCGGTTGGAGTTCGAGCTATTCGGCGAACCCACCACCAAAATCAAGTCCACGTCCTTGGCCACTTGCTCGACGGCTTCCTGGCGGTTCTGCGTGGCGTAACAAATGTCGTCGCTTGCGGGGCCTTTGATCAATGGGAACTTTTGCCGCAGGCGCGACACGATTTCTTGCGTGTCGTAAAGGCTGAGCGTGGTCTGCGTCAGGAACGAAAGCTTTTCCGGATCGTCCACTTCGAGCGCGTCCACGGCCGCTACCGAATCCACCACGATGGTGCTGTCCGGAGCTTCGCCGGAAGTACCAACAATTTCCTGGTGGTCCTTGTGGCCGATCAAAATGATGGTGCGCTTTTCGCGCGCGAATTTCAGGGCTTCCAAGTGCACTTTGGTGACCAGCGGGCAGGTCGCATCAATGACCTTCAGCTCGCGGTCCTTGGCTTCCTGGCGGACCGGCGGTGGCACGCCGTGGGCGCTGAAGACCAGCACCGCGCCATGCGGCACATCCGCGATGGACTCGACAAAAATCGCACCGCGGCGGCGCAACTGCTCCACGACGTAGGTGTTATGCATGGCACGTCCGCGATGGACTCCACAAAAATCGCACCGCGGCGGCGCAACTGCTCAACCACGTAGGTGTTATGCACGATTTCGTGATGCACGTAGACCGGCGCGCCGTACGCTTCCAGCGCCAGCTCGACGATATCCACCGCCCGCACCACTCCCGCGCAGAACCCCCGCGGCCGTACCCTCAGCAATACCTTCCCATTTGTGGCAGTCTGCATCGTTATCCTAAGTGAGTAATTTCCGAAGACTCTATCATACCCTACGCCGCGCCCGGCTCGCACCGGGTTTCCTCGATTATGACAGTTTCCGATTACCGCGTTTATCAGGACCTAGCCCTACTGGCTGCAGTTCGCCTTGGATTTTTGGCTAGTTTGATAGAATCAACAAGTCAAACCGTGATTCCAGTTCCGGCCAATCGAATCAATGATTCGGGCTTGGTATCTCGGTGGCACGCTGGGCCCAATTGTGGGAACTTATCTAACAAGTTTTGGCCACCGGTCTCACGAAGATATTGTGTTTCTGTTTCCATGTCTGCCAGCTAATTGCGGGTTCGATGCGTTTGTTATTTCTTCTTGCGCTGCTCGGCGTCGGTTTTGGTTCGATACCCTCACACGTGATTTCCCATGGACTCGCTGCTCATGGCTGCTGCCCGTTTCTGGTAGCCAGCGGCATCTCGAGGGCGCTCGGCGGCCGGACGCCTACCGCGGGATAATTGCCGTAGCATGTCGGGTGGAGTCTCTGCGAGTTCGGGTACTTGCCCGCGATTGGATTGCTGTCCCCTTGTAGTTGACTTCTTGCTCTGGGCAGCGAGTGATTCCAGCGTATGCCGCCTGTTGACTGCTCCGAGTCGCGCCGGATTCGTGCGAAGTCACGGGCTGGATCCGAACAGCACCAGCGGAATGGGTCAGACCGAGCGGATCCATTCGAGCCGATCAATGCTCCCTTGGTAGCACACGAAAGTCTGCCGAGATTCGTCCGAGCGTCGGACGTCAGCGATGCGCTCCACGGTGTATACCGGCAAGATGTCCTCTTGCCGCTTCAGTTCGAGACCGAGTTTGCCCAGGACCGTGAAGATTGTGGGGAGGCCGGCGAAGGGGTTCGCGGCCGGGGTGGCGTTCGGTGGCGGAGGAGGCAGCCGCATGGGGACCCAGCCTTCCGTGTTTACGGTGAACAGCCCGCTGAGCGCCGTGCGGTTCACGACCGGCAAATCCGTCCAGTTCCCAATGTAATGGGCAAGGTCGTCCATATCTATGGCTTTTGCATTCAGGGGATGGCCCAAGCCGCCAACAAAGTTATGGCAACCTTCCGGGTCGGTATCGAAGGTGCAGTCCTTCTCGGTGATGGCTGACTTCTGGAGCTTCGGACCTCCGCTGGCTACGGTGAGAGCGTAAACTGACATCGTTTTGTTCTCGACCCGCATCACGAGTCTGAAACGATCGGCGAGCAATCCGCGGATCATTTGCTGAATTCGGCTTCGCACTTCGCTGTCCTGAAGACCGGGAGGGATAGCGTTGGCGGGCGCTTTCGCTTCGATATCGTACCTCTCACGAACGGTCCAGTCGGGAAGAGCGGAAAGACGCGGCGAAGGGTTGACCGGCACGTCGTAAGCGTAGCTCAAAAGCGTAATCACAGGGACCGCACTCGCAATCAAGTCACCGTTAGGCAGCACTTGCATGCGCGCGTTGCGCGGGTCGGCTGAGCGAGCAGGCTTTATGGTGATCGTTGCAAATGCTTGCGACTGAGCGACGGCAGGCAAAGCCACGAGCAAGTATACGACCGCTTGGCAGAACACGGACATAATCCAGCCTCCTTAGCAGGATTCGACGGCTGTAATGCAGAGTTTGTTCCCGGCATGCCGTTCCCTCCGGGAACGGCCGGATATACTTTCCCTATCCTCTCCGACGCCAAAGATGATGTGATTCGCCGCTGGGATCTGGTGCATCTGCACGGGGGAGTTGACGGAGCGGACATTGCGCGCCCCGCTGAATTCCTGATTGATCCGAGCGGCAAGGTGACTTGGTTCGGTGAATCTCACGGAGGATTTGCGCGTGCGCGCACGGCCGGAACAGGTTTTGCGAGCGTTTGACGCCGCAAGCACCTCGAGACAATAGCCATTCATAAACTCAGGATCGCGCCCCTGACGTAACCTGAGCAGCCACACGTAAACCGAAGTCAGACTGCTACTGGCCGAAGTAATAGCCGTCGCGGGCTTGGACGACTAGGTCTTTCTGCTTGGCGACGGCGAGATGAATCTTGTGATAGCCGACCGTGTTGCCCTTGTCCGGGGTGTAGGCGAGGCTGTATTGGTTGCGCAAGTCTTCCTGAATCTCCGCGTAGATTTTGTCCACGGTATCCTTTTTCGAGACCTTAAACAGGCGCCCGCCCGTTTCCTTGGAAATTTGTTCGAGGATTTTCTTGCCGTCGGGCCGCTCTTCCTGCCGAGGATACCTGCCGCCGCCTCGGCCACCGCCCATCGGGCCGCCCATCCTGAATCCGCCGGAACGGCTACCCTCTTCCTCGTCGGCAAATAAAATGGAGTAGATAATTGTGTCGGCGCGCTGCGCGGTTGCAATCGCCTCCGCTAAAGTCTCTCTGCTGCCGCGATCCACGCCATCGGAGAGAATAATCAGCGCCTTGCGGCCCTGCTGCTTGCTCATCAGCTCATCGGACGCCAGAAAAATCGCGTCGTAAAGCAGCGTTCCGCCGCCGCGCGAGCCGCGGCCGCGCCCTCCTCGACTTCCACCGCCTCCGCCACTGCCGCCACCGCCGCTATTGCTGCCGCCGCCTCCTTCGAATTGTGGCGTAGATAGCTTTTGCAGCGCTGCCTGCAACTTAGGCCGCGAAGGAGTGAAATCCTGCAAGCAGCTCGACTTCATGATCGAAGTGAATCACGAACGCCAAATCCTTGTCCTGACGCAGCAACTGATCGAGAAAGCTGTAGCTCGCGCTCCGCTCCTGATCCAGCACCTTTCGCTGGCTCAAGCTGGTATCCACCAAAAGTCCCAGCCGCAGCGGCAAATCGCTTTCGTGCGCAAAATAATTGATGGTTTGCGGACGCCCGTCTTCATCCAATTGAAAATCGTCCTTGGTCAGGTTCGGGATGATTTTTCCGTGCTTGTCGCGAACGGTGGCCAGCACGCTGACGGTTTTGACCTCGACCGCAATCTTTGGCTGTCCTTCCTGTGGCCGCTTCAGTTCTGGCTGTGCTTGCCCCTGGGGCTGCGCTTGAGGCGGTACTGGCTGCTGCTCCTGGGCGCGAAAATCCTGGGCCGCGAGCGTCAGCATCAAGAATAAAAGTGTTCCCAAGCCCAGATGCAGACGAATCGGGTGTAGTTCAGCGGCCGGCGAATTCATTGAACGCAGTTGTGCAAGATGGAGAGAAGAGTTCTTCATGATTTTTCAGGCTCAGTCACTGACTGCCGGCTGCGTCTAATCAGTAGTTCATTCATTTGATGCAGAAAGTTCCCGTACAGGTAAGAAGATTAAGACGCAGGCAAGCTCGTTTTGGTTTGCCCGCATTCGTCTGTAAAGCTCGTGGCCAAATTGGTGCTCCCCAAGCGAGCGCGCGCGGCGGTAACATGCCTCCAAGATGAACACGCAAATGAGCACAGAAATGAACGTCTCGCCCGTGACCCTGGAAGGCCGTCACGTGCGCCTCGAGCCGCTCTCCCAAGCGCACCACGCCGATCTCTCCGCCGTCGGCCTCGACGAGGACTTGTGGCGGTGGATTCCCACTCCTGTACGAACACCGGAAGAGATGTCCGCCTACATTCAGACCGCGTTAGATGAGCAGGCGCGCGGCGTATCCCTGCCCTTTGCGCTGATCGAAAAAGCCGGCAACCGCGCGATTGGCAGCACGCGCTACGGCAACATCGACCGCACGCATCACCGCGTGGAGATTGGCTGGACGTGGGTCGCTCCTACATGGCAGCGCACGGCCGTGAACACAGAGGCAAAGTATCTGCTGCTGCGCCACGCGTTCGAAACGCTGGGTTGCATTCGCGTCGAGCTGAAAACCGATTCCCTCAACGAAAAATCTCGCAATGCCATATTGCGCATCGGCGCGCGCGAGGAAGGCACTTTCCGCAATCACATGATTACCGCCAGCGGCCGCATCCGGCACACCGTCTATTTCAGCATTCTCGACTCGGAATGGCCGGAAGTGAAGTCACGCCTGCAATCCCGGCTGATTCCCTAAACGACCAGGCCCGCCAAGCCGTTTACCAATGCACGTCACGGGTCATTCCGAGCGGGGCGCCTCCGCGCGCCTTGGGTAGACTAGTGAACAGGCTACGAGTGGTTGTTCCGCTCGTGGCAAGTGTGCCGGCCCGGCCGCGCTGCCGCAGAACAGGTGTCTTGGGAGACCGCAGGTGTCTGTGGACTTGATAGCTCTCAAAGACTTGCAGCGAATGGAGCCGCTTAACGGAGAGTCTTGTGCCGCCTTCTGATCCGAGCAATCGCCGACGCAGCGAACGTGTGATGTTGCAGATACCCGTCAGGGTTCTCGCCGAAACGACTGACCGCGCTCAAGTCGAGGAAAACACCCACACGCTGGTCGTCAACGCGCACGGCGGCCTGATGAAATTGAAAGCAGAGCTTCTGGTGGGTCAGCCGATGGTTCTGGTGAACCCGCAATCCGGCATGGAGCAGAGTTGCCGTGTGGTGCGCATCGATCAGGCAGGAGGGGATTTCTTCGCCGTAGCCTTTGAGTTCGATAGCCCCTCGCCGAAATTCTGGCCCGTTGTTTTTCCGCCCAAGGATTGGGAACTTCCGAAGCCTTGAAAGATTAACAATTTCGCGTCGAACACAAGCACACGCGAAACCCTTTTTTTTCCCGCCGCAACTAACCAAGAGAAGTTGGGTTCAACAAGGCTGAGGATAGATATGCCTTTGGAGGCTCGTCCGATGCGGTTCTTGCGTCCATTTAGTGCAACCAAACAGCTTTTGACCGCTGCTGTTTTTCTTTGCGTGATGACCGTCGCGGCCTGCAATGAGTACGTCACGTCTGAGCGCAATCCCGAAGTTCCGATCCCTAAGCACGCCACTTGGGCCTGGCGCCCTGTCGAGGTGCAACCCGCTCCGGGCCACGATTCACGGCCTGTCATCTCGCGAGACGAACCCAGGCAAGGTGGCAAGCCCGTGCCCCAAACCGAAGCGTCAAATGAAATCCTCCGCGGACAGATTCGCGTGGCAATCACCAAGGCCTTGGCCGAAAAAGGTTTCAAGGAAGTGACCGACCCGCAGGCAGCGGCTTTTCTGGTCGATTATCATATCGCCGTGAAGGACCGAAGCGCCGCAGTGCCCGTCGGCTACGGAGGCGGCTACCCCGGAGTCGTGTGCGGTCCTTATGGCTGCGTCCAGTCCTGGGGTTGGGGCCCGCCAGTTCTTGGCTACCAGAACATCAAATTCCGCACCGGGACCATGGTATTCGACTTCCTGCAAGCGCCGACGAAGAAGCTGGCGTTTCGCGCTATCGGCCAGAAACCCGTGAAGGCCGGCTTCACCACCTTCACACAAAGCGATGTCAACTCCCTGGTGAATGCCGTGCTGTGGAAACTCAGCGCGGGCAAGTAACCGATAGATTGTCTTAAACCTCAAAACCAAAGAAGCGTACCGTGCTGAAATGAGAGGCTTGGAGCTCTCGCCGTCTCTATCCTGTAGATTGCTGCGTCGCTTCTCCAAATGCGATAGAGTCCGTACGTTAAGATGGGATTCTCCGCGGCACTCTCCAATAAACTCCGCTGCTGGTCTTTCTATGTTTTTGCCTGCTATCGCGGCACTGGCGGACGAGCGCGGTACGTCGCTGAAGACTGGAGCGAGGTGCAGCTCGATTTGCCGCTTTCCTGGCGCACGCGCAACTATGTTGGGACCATCTTCGGCGGCAGCATGTATTCGGCTGTCGACCCCATCTACATGGTCATGCTCATCCGCCGACTCGGGAACAACTACGTTGTTTGGGACAAAGCCGCGTCGATTCAATTCAAAAAACCTGGACGAGAGACACTGCACGCGCGGTTCGTGGTCTCCGATGAGGAACTGGCGGCCATTCGCACGGCGCTGGAAACGCAGCGCTCCATCGACCGTACTTACTTGATCGAGCTGAAAGATTCTTCGGGAACCGTGTGCGCCACGGTGGAGAAACTCATCTATATTCGAAAACGTTAGCGCACTGTAGGTGGGACAGGCATTCTTGCCTGTCCCCTGCTTGCCTTCCACAAGGTGGAAGAAGCATTCGCCCCTCTCTCCTCCTTGCCTCCGCGGCGGCCTGCCTCTATCCTCTCTTCCTGTGCTCCTTAAAGATCATGTCGCCTTGATTACTGGATCGGGCCGGGGTATCGGCCGTGCCATCGCTCAACTTTTTGCCGCGGAAGGCGCGTCCGTCTTCCTCACCGCGCGCACCGAAGCAGAACTCGCCGCCACCACGGAAGAGATATCCAGCCGTGGCGGAAGAGCACACTACTCGCTCGCAGATCTTGCGCTTGAAACGGATTGCACGCGCATCGTCGCGGAGACGCGCGCAAAATTTGGAAAGATCGATATCCTCGTCAACAATGCCGGCCACTATGGCCCCGTGGTTCCCGTCGAAGACTATCCCCTCGCGGAGTTCGACAACGTCATTGCCGTGCACTTGCGCGCGGCATTTCTACTGAGCAAACTCGTCCTGCCGGAAATGTACGCGCGAGGCTCCGGCGTCATCCTGAATATTTCGAGTCTCTCGGCCAAGGCGGCGTTCCCGTGGGGGTCCGCTTATGCGGCAGCAAAGGCAGGCATGCTCGGCCTCACGCGAATCACCGCCGCTGAGGCCGCGCGCAAAGGCGTGCGCGTCAACGCTATCTGTCCTGGGCCGGTCACGGAGACGCGCATGTCCAAGGAACTGGGCAACACGCTTGCCGCAAAACTTGGCGTCAGTCCCAAAGAGCAACTCGCCGGCTTTCTGAACACGATTTTGCAGGGCCGTGGTCAAACCGCCGATGAAGTTGCCCGCGCCGCGCTTTTTCTCTGCTCGAATCAATCCAGCGCGATGACCGGCCAGTCCATCAACGTCGACGGCGGGGCCGCGTTTTTCTAACATTCTGTCGCGGCAATGAATTGTCGTGACGGGGCTTGTTTGCCCTATAAGGGCACGGCCCGTCAGTCGTCAAGGCGCTGAAGTCTGCAGGATCTTTATTGTGTGCAGCCAAGTTTCGACGAGCTGTGGCCATGCGGTAACCGGCAGCTCTGTTCGTCGAAGTCCATATCCATGACCCCCTTGCGCGTAGAGATGCATTTCCGCCGGAACATTCGCACTCTTCAGCGCGAGAAAATAGACGGTCGAGTTTTCGACGTGAACGGGATCATCCTCGGCCTGCGCAAGGAACGTCGGCGGCGTCTGCTCGGTCACGTGGATGTCCGCATTGGGCGCAAAGTCTTGCTCGGCGATTGCAAGATATCCCGGGTAGATGATCACCGCAAAGTCAGGCCGGCAACTGAGCTGATCCGCGGCATCGATGGGATCGTAGATGCGTTTATCGAAATGAGTGCTGAGAGCGGCAGCAAGGTGGCCGCCAGCGGAGAATCCGAGGACGCCTATTCGGTGCGGGTCGATGTGCAATTCGGCAGCATGAGCGCGAACGATGCCGAGCGCGCGCTGCGCGTCCTGAAGCGCTGCTGCCGACTTGGGATACGGACCTGTGTCGGGAACGCGGTACTTGAGCAACACACACGTGATTCCATCTGAGTTCAGCCAGTCGCACACTTCGGTTCCTTCGAGGTCGATCGCCAAAATGCGATAGCCGCCTCCAGGAAAGACAACGACTGCCGCGCCTGTGCTCTTGCCTGTCGGCGTGTAGAGAGTCAGCGTAGGTGCTAGTGACGTTGCCGATTCGAATGACGCGCCTCCCGGCGACAACGCGATCCTTCGCCGTCGTCGTGTCGGCCTCAGCTGCCGGATTCGGCTGTGCACCAGGCGCCCCGTGCGGCCACACGTCAAGCGTTGTGTGGCCGGGTGCAGGCGGCCAACCCGGCGTCTGCGCGAACAAATTAGGAGACAATCCAGCGACGAGAGCAAGAAGAATCAAGAAGTGGCGCAAAGTGAAGTCCCCTTATCTAAATTCGGCGGCGCTAATCCTAGCACGGAGCATCGATGCCCAGAAATTTTGACCGCATGCATTGCCAGCGCCAGTGATTGTTGGTAATTCTCCGCGCGTTTGCTATGCTCCTCGAATTCGCTCACAAAAAGGATGACCTCATGCGCTCGCTAAGAATTTTCGTTCCAGCTGCGATTCTGGTTGCAGGCCTCGCGTTGTCCATGTTCGCCGGAGAAAAAGACAAAAAGGGAGCCGCTCCCAAAGATCCTCCGCGGCCCTCCTATGAAATGCCCCAGCCGGAAAAAGAATCTCTCGATCTGGCGATGTACCAGAACATCCGCGAAGAAGCTCTCGCGCACTCCCACATCATGGAGTACGCCTCCGGCCTCATGGACGGCATCGGCCCGCGCTTGACGGGTTCGCCGAATTTGCAGCGCGCCAATGAGTGGACGCGCGATCAATTCACCGCCATGGGTTGCAGCAACGCGCATCTCGAAGATTGGGGCGAATTTGGCATGGGCTGGCAGCAATCCAATACCTGGGTGCGCATGGCTTCTCCGGACGCCGCCGTCTTCATTGCCCAAGCCGCACCTTGGTCACCTGCGACGAAGGGCGCCGTTACCGCGCCCGCGATTTGGGTCAACATCAAGGAAGAAGCGGACTTCGACCGGTACAAAGGAAAGCTCTCCGGAAAAATTGTTTTCCTCGGCGAAATGCGCGAAGTGAAACCGGTGGACAAAGCGCTCTTCACGCGCAACGAAGACGCCGACCTGAAACGCATCGAGGAATATCCCACGCGGCTCGGCGAAAACTTTTCCTTCGCAGCATTCCTCAAGACTCTCGCTTTCCGCGAAAAAATCGGCCACTTCCTTGCCGCCGAGCAAGCCATTGCTGTGATTACACCCAGCCGCGATGGCAGAAACAGCGGCGGCTCCGGCGGCACCATCTTTGATGACACCGGCGCAGGTTTCGGCTGGCTCATCTATCAGCGCGAACACGCTAATCCCTTGCCCGTTGCCGTCACGGCGATTGAAAACTACGGCCGCGTCTACCGACTGCTGAAAGCCGGTGTTCCAGTGAACATCGAACTCAACATCGATACGAAATTCACCGGCGACCATGAACACGGTTTTGATACCATCGCCGAAATCACCGGCACTGACCCGAAGCTGAAAGATGAAGTCGTGATGGTCGGCGGGCATCTCGATTCCTGGGCGTCAGCCACAGGCGCGACCGACAACGGCGCGGGCAGCGTAGTCGCCATGGAAGTCATGCGCATTTTGAATGCGCTGCCAGTGAAGCCCCGCCGCACGATTCGCGTTGGCCTTTGGACCGGCGAAGAGCAGGGCGAGTTCGGCTCCTACGGCTACGTTAAGCAGCACTTCGGCTTCGTCCCGCGTTCGAACGCGCCAGACCAGCTCACCGTCACCGAGTACGATCGCGACGCCGCCGGACCAATTCAGCTCAAGCCCGAACATCAGAAATTGTCCGCGTATTTCAACCTGGACAACGGCAGCGGAAAAGTCCGTGGAGTCTATCTGCAGGGTAACGCGGCGATCGCTTCCATTTTCGCGCAGTGGATTGAGCCGCTGAAAGATCTCGGCGTCACCACGTTAACGATGCGCGACACCGGCGGCACGGATCACGAAGCGTTCGATGCCGTCGGTCTGCCCGGTTTTCAATTCATCCAGGATTCTCTCGATTACGGCTCGCGCACGCATCATTCGAACATGGACACGTACGAGCGTTTGCAAGCCGAAGACCTTGCCCAAGCAGCGCTCGTCGAAGCAACTTTTGTTTACAACGCCGCCATGCGCGACCAAATGCTCCCGCGCAAACCGCTCCCGCATCCAGAACTCGAGCCCAAACGCAAGCAACCACTCAAAAACGTAATGCCCGGCGCGGAAACCAAGGACTAAGGTGCTCAATTTTTTCGGCAGTATGTCACCTGTCGATTCCGCGGATTGATCGGTAGTTATCACTCGAAGGCGTCTCAGTAGCGCACCGTAGGCCAGATGCTAGTCAGCACCTAAACTGAGTTGGGCGAGCAACTCGGGAAGGACTCAAGGTGACGTGTTTCAAATACTTTGCAGGCATTGCATTCTGTGTCTTCCTTGTCGGCTGTAATCAAGCCGCCTTGATGAAGAAATGGACCCCGCCGGAAGCTGAATCAAATGCCCGCAGCTACGTCGAACTACTTCGGCAAGGACAATTTGAGCGGATCGAACGCGATTTGGACGCCAGTATCAAGGATTCCAATGTCCGGGAAACATTCGCCAAAATGGCCACGATTTTCCCCGATGGCAACCCAGAGTCCGTAAAGGTCGTAGGCGCGCACATTTTTCACGGTCCAGAATACTCTACGACTGACATAACGCTGGAATACCAGTTTCCGAATAAATGGCTGCTCGTAAGTGTCGCGACCCGGAGAAAGGGTGACGTCTCGAGTGTTATCGGATTTCACGTAAACCCGATGCCAGACTCCCTAGAGAATCTCAACAAATTCACCCTCGTTGGGAAGAGCGCCGCTCAATATTTGATACTGACTGGAGCAGTCTGCTCTCTCCTGTTTAGTTTCTACGTTCTCGTATTGTGCGCTCGAACAAAGAATGTGAAGACGAAATGGCTGTGGATGTTGTTCATACTAGTTGGAGTAGGTAGGCTGGCAGTCAACTGGACAACCGGCGAATTCACGTTCGCGCTTTTTGCCATTCAAATACCGCGCTTGGCGGCGGGGCAAGCCCTCTACGGGCCATGGACGGTAGCCATTTATCTGCCTCTGGGAGCCATTGTGTTCTTGAATCATCGCTGGAAAAAGAAGATGAAAGGCGATTTGGTCGAGTCGTCAATGCAAAGTCAGCCCTGAAGTCGGTTCATTGCCCGCTAAACGCATTTACACGAAAACTGAGCCACCGCCAACTTTTTCGTTTGCGTGCAATCGACGCTTGGTTATGTTAGAAGCCAAAGCGGCATGAATTTGCCTTCTTCGACCAATGAGATTGGCCTAACCGCGCGGCGCCACATAGCGTGGCGCCTCTTGCCTTATCTTTTCACCCTGTTCGTCATCGCGTTTCTCGACCGCGTAAACGTCAGCTACGCGGCTCTCGAGATGACACATGACCTTTCTTTCAACGACCGCGTTTTCGGCTTCGGCTCGGGTATATTTTTCGTCGGCTATTTGCTCTTCGAAATTCCCGGCTGCCTCATCGTCGAGCGCTGGAGCGCGCGCAAATGGTTCGCGCGCATCATGGTTACCTGGGGACTGGTTACCGTCCTGATGGCGTTCATTCGAACGCCCATGCATTTCTACCTCGTTCGAATTCTTCTCGGGGTCTGCGAATCCGGTTTCTTTCCCGGCATTCTCGTGTACCTCACGCACTGGTTCCGCGCGGAAGATCGCGCCAAGGCGTGCGCGATGTTTATGATTGCCATTCCTGTCGCAAACATCATCGGTTCGCCGCTCGGTGGCTGGCTCCTCGGAGTCCACTGGTTTGGTTTGCAGGGCTGGCGCTGGCTTTTTATCGTCGAAGGAATTCCCGCAATTGTGTTCGGCATCATCACGGTTTTTTACTTGACCGACTGGCCGCGCGAAGCGCGCTGGCTCCCGCCGCAAGAACGCGACTGGATCACCGCCGAGCTCGAGCAGGAAGCGCTAGCGAAAAAAGCCTCGCGTTCTTACAAAGTTTTGGAAGCGCTCCGCCAGCCCGCGGTCATTCGCTTGACGGTCATCTATTTCTTCGCCGTCAGCAGCATCTACTCGCTCACCATCTGGCTTCCCACATTTTTGAAGCGCGCTTCCGGCATGTCCAATCTCGCGGTAACTATGCTCTCGATGATTCCCTATGTCGCCGTGCTCCTCGCCATGCTTTTCAACGGCTGGCATTCTGACCGCACCAACGAACGCCGCTGGCACACCGCAATTCCGCTCATGTTCGGGGCCGTCGCGTTTTCTCTCACTATTCTTTCCGGCTCCCATTTTTGGTTTGCGTTTGTTTGCTTGATCGTCGCTTCCAGCGCCAACGCTTTTCTTCCGTCCTTCTGGCCCATGCCCTCGGCATTCCTCGGCGAATCAGCCGCAGCGGCGTCCATCGGCCTCATCAATTCCATCGGGAATCTCGGAAGTCTTGTGACGCCATCGGTGATCGGCTATTTCCTCGACCGCACACACTCCTTCACTCCAGGATTTCTCTACGTCATCATGAGTTTGCTCATAGCCATTTATCTGATTTTGACGTTGCCGTTGCGTCCTGGCGCTCAGGCGCAAAAATAGCTTCTCTCTACTTTGGGGAGCGCAATTTACTCGTACCTTAGAACAACGATGGGATCGACGCGTGTAGCGCGGCGCGCAGGTATGTAACACGCGACGAAGGCAGCTCCCCCCAGGACCAGTGCGGCGGCGCTGAACACCAGCGGATCGGTTGCCTTCACCCCAAAAAGCAAGCTGGCCAGCAAACGAGTAAGCGCGAGCGAGACAACAACTCCGAGAGTGACGCCGATCAGCGTCATGCGCATTCCCTGCCCCACCACGAGCCGCAAAATGTCGGCGGGCCTGGCACCGAGGGCAACGCGGATGCCCATCTCTTGTTTGCGCGCGGTCACCGTGTAGGCCATCACTCCGTAAATTCCAATTGCCGCCAGCAATAGCGCGAATCCAGCAAAGACACCTACGAATTGCATAATAATCCGCGGCTGCGCAACGGACGTCGAAACCACCTCTTCCATGCTGAGAATTCCCGTGACGGGCAAAGTTGGATCGCTTTCCGCAATCTTTGCGCGCACCGCAGTCACCAGAGGCAGCGGACTCGCGTTGGAGCGCACGACCAGCGTCATCGTTGGCCAGGGAGCTTGCGCCATAGGCAGATACATCTCTTCTGTATTTGCGGCATTCAGGCCGCCAAATTTTACGTCCGCCACAACGCCGACAACTTCTCGCTGCACCATGTCGCGCGAATTGGCGAGATGCTTGCCAATGGGATCCTGGCCCGGCCAATAGCGCGCCGCCGTTGTTTGATTGACGACGATGACCGGCAGTCCGCCGGAAATATCTTTTTCGGTGAACACACGACCGCGCAGCAGGGGCGTTTCGACCGCCTCGAAATAACCTGAATCCACCTGCCTGAAAGCAATGATGGGATCCTTGCCAACTCCCAGGCAGGCGCGTCCTTCCGGACAAATGAACACAAAGCGGGCGCCGCCGGAGAGCGGCAGGTAGCTTGTCGCGCCCGCGGCCTGAACGCCGGGAATCGCTTTCACTCGCTGGAGCAATTGCCGGTAGAAAGCTTCTTGTTGTTGCGGTTGGGAGTATCGAGCGGACGGAAGGGTCAGAGGAAATGTCATGACCCCTTTCGGCGAAAGCCCGGGATTTACTTGCATCAGTCGCGCGAAACTTTCAATGAGCAATCCCGCACAAGTCATCAGGACGAGCGCCATGCCAATTTCCGCGACAACAAGAAACGCGCGAAATCTGGCGCGACGGCCGCCTTGCGAAGAACCGCGCGATCCTTCCTTCAACGATTCTTGAAGCTCCTTGCCGGCCGCTTGCAGCGAAGGCATCAGGCCGAAGAGCACGCCGGTAAGCGCGCAAAGCAAAAGTGAGAAGAGCAGCACCGACGCGTCGATCTGCGCTTCCGCGAGACGCGGCACGGTGCCGGGGCTAAGGGCGCGCAGTACGGGCATCAACATGCTTGCGAGAAAAATTCCGAGCGTTCCCCCGCCAAGCGCCAGCAACAGACTTTCGCTCAACAACTGCCGCACCAGACGCACCCGCGTGGCGCCGAGCGCTTTGCGAATCCCGATCTCTCGATCCCTCGAAGTCGCCCTCGCCAGCAAAAGGTTGGCGACGTTCGCGCATGCAATCAGCAGAACAAACCCGACCGCGGCCAGCAGCACCAATAAAGATGCACGCAGCGGACCGACCAGACTCTCCTCCAGCGACGTGGCGGTGAGCGCATATTTGGTCGCGTCCGCGTAGCTGCCGAACTGCTCGCGATAGCGTCCGTCAATGGCGGAAAGCTCCGCTTGAGCGCGCGAAATAGTCTCACCCGGCACCAGGCGGGCAATCATACTGAGGTAGCCTGCGCCAGAATGTATCTGTTGAGGCGTGAGGAGGCTTGATTCAGAAACGCGCGGGAGCCAAACCTCGGGTTCCGGAAACTGCAGGGGGAAATGAAAACTCGCAGGCAGAATGCCCACCACCGTGACACTTTTTCCGTCGAGCGAAAGCGTTTTGCCGAGCAGTCCCGGATCCGCCGCGAAGTGGTTATGCCAGAAGCTGTCGCTCAGGATGACGACGTCATTGCCGCCCGGCGTTTCTTCTTCAGGAAGAAAACTTCTGCCGAGAAAGGGCGCGATCCCGAGAACGCGAAAGAAATCTTCGGAAATTCGCATTCCATTGACGAGTTCCGGTTCGTGCTCGGAGACCAGGCTCGGCGTATAGGGATAGAACGCCGCGACGCTTGCCAACGATTTGTTCTGCTCTCTGATCTCAGTAAATTTTGTGAAAGAAACCGGCACCCCGGTTGTCCCTGATCGCGCGATCTGTTTGCGAGATGGAGAGCAACTGATTGGAATCGCCGTAAGGAAGCGGCCGCAGCAGAACCGCATTGACGACGCTGAAAATAGCGGTGTTCGCGCCAATGCCGAGCGCCAGCGTGAGCATCGCCACCGTGGTAAAACCGGGATTTTTCCTCAGCATCCTGACGGCGAATTTAAGGTCTTGCCATAGGGTTTGCATCGTTATCTTCCCAGCCCGGCTGATGAGTTACCGGCTTGTTTAGACGCGCTGCTTGCACTGCGTGGTGAGCCACCTGACAGCAGAACGCGGGAGCTGGAATTGCTTCGCTTCTCAGAGGTTCCACGCCGACTTTGTTTTAGATTTCGCAGTCAATCGTCTTGCTTTGCCAGATGACGCCGCGTTCATCTGTAATCGCGGCATAACCGCAAGGCTTGCTTGTCTTATCCTGCAGCATGACGTCGTAGCCTTCTCCGCTCGCAGTCAAGTTCAAACGGAGCGACCAACCGGGCAAGATATCGGGGCCGTTGGAAAACTTTGTGCCGACAAGCAGTGGATCATACTTAGCGAGCCACACAATAACTTTATTTGCTCCAAACTCCTCGCTCGCGAGGAGTTCTTCCCAGGTCCCATAGGAACCGTGCCTGGACTTGTACCCCACTTCAGCCGTGTTGATGGCGCGTAACAGATTGACCGCGAGGCTGTGCCTCGCGTGGTCAGCATCGGAAGTTTGAGCCGGGGCGTTTTGACTCGATAGTGGTGTCACTGCTGCGAAAAAAAACAGCACAACGATCAGAAGATTGAACTTGGTTCTCATGTTCCACCTCCATAGCAGAGGAACTGCATAGAACATACTCTTCGCGGACGTCACAGTCGATGGACGGTGCCATTCGGTAACTAGTGCACCTCATTCTTATAGACAGTTCCGGCTTTCATGACGAATTTCACGCGCTTGAGTTCGGTGATGTCTTTGAGCGGGTCGCCGCTGACGGCCACGATGTCCGCCCACTTGCCTGCTTCGATGGTTCCGGCTTTGTCGCTCCAGCCAAGCAGTTGCGCGGGAACAACCGTGCCCGACCGAATCGCCTGCATCGGCGTCATGCCGTAATTGGCGTAGTACACGAACTCTTCCGCCTGGTTCAGTTCTTTCCAATCGAAGCCGCCGGCGTCCGTTCCCAGAGCAATCTTTACGTTTTTCTTCAGCGCTTTTTGGAACGCGGTTTTTTCCAGGTCCACCATTTTCACCCAGTTTCCGCCGCGGCCCGGGGCAACGTACGCGCCGACAGTAATCGTGGGAACCCAATAGACGCCTTTTCTGGCGGCCTCATCGAGAAGAGCATCCGTGAAGCCGTCGCCGTGCTCGATGGTGTCCACGCCTGCGCGCAACGCTGCGGCAATTCCATCGGAACCGATGCAGTGCGCTGCGACTTTTTTGCCGAGGCGGTGCGTTTCGTCGACGATGGCTTTGGCTTCCTCATCGGTGAAATTCACCATACTGTGCAACACGCCGTCGTCTTCAAAGTGATAGCGGCGGTCGGAGTAATATTTGATCCAGTCGGCACCGTACATCACCTGTTCCCGCACGGCTTTGCGCGCTCCTTCCACGCCATCGACGTACTGCACCCCTGTCGGCACTTTTAACTCCCACGAATAGCCGAGCAGTGGATACATGCCCGTGGGAGTCATGGCGCGCGTGGCGACTTGCATGCGCGGACCCGGTACTTCGCCTCTTGCGATCGCCATCTTGACGTCCACGTCCGCGTACATGGCGCCTTCCGTTTCGACGTCGCGAATGGTGGTGAAGCCATGGTCCAGGGCGATGCGGGCGTTGCGCGCGGCGAGAATGGCCCGGTAAGGAGTGGATTCTTTCAAAAGCTGTGTGTCGTAATCTTCCGCGGTGATGTCGCCGTTGAGCAAAACGTGCGTGTGAACATCAGCGAAACCAGGTAGCACGGTAGCGTTTGAAAGATCGATCAGTTCGGCACCGGCAGGCGGAGTTCCTCCGGCCGTTACCGAAACGATCTTGTCTCCTTCCACGACGATCAGCGCGTTGAGAATCGGGGTATCGCTCTTCGCATCAATCAAACGTCCAGCCCGGATGGCGATTTTCTTGGCGGGAGCTTTGTCCTTTTCCTGCGCTGGGGTTGCAGGACAGACGGAAAGCATCCATCCTGCTGCAACGCCGATCAGCGCGAATATTTTGTCTCGCCGGGTCATGTTAGTCTCCTCAATTCGTCCATCCAGAAACTCTTTTCGCTTCCTGCGCGCGCAAAGAGTAGCACAAGCCCCTGCCCTCGCCACTCAGCAAGGCGGCCCTGTGCGTACAGGGCAGAAAAAAATCTTGACAACAGGACTGGCCGGACATATACAGACGCCTAGTTGTCTAGACAACTGGGGAACGAAGTGGACTCTCTCAACTTGGACCGACAAAGTGTTGTCCCCCTCTACTTCCAGATTCAGCAGCAGCTTCTCCAACACATCCGCTTAGGCCGCCTCAAACCGGGCAGGCCGCTTCCCTCCGAGGAGGTCATTGCCAAGCGCCTGCGTGTGAGCCGGATGACCGCGCGCCAAGCTCTTAAGTCGCTTTGCAGCCAGGGCGTCGCTTACAGCCAGCGCGGCAAAGGCACCTTCGTCGCCGAAACCAAACTTGAAAAGAACTTTCGTCAGGTTCTCTCCTTCAGCGAAGAGATGGAAGCTCGCGGAACGCGTCCTCGCTCAAAGGTCACTTCGTTTGAGGTAGTCTCCGCGGGCGGAGCGGCAGCTGAGGCTCTCCGCGTCTCCCCCGGTGAAAAGTTGATCCAGCTGCGCCGCGTTCGAATGGCGGATTCCCTGCCCATGGGCGTGGAATGCACATGTCTGCCTCTCCGCCTGTGTCCGGATTTGCTCGAAAAATTTGATCCGGGCACTTCCCTCTACCGCACCCTGGCCGAGGTCTACGAAATTCATATCGTGCAAGCGGACGAAGTCGTCGAAGCCGGCCTGGCCAGCCCCGAAGAGGCCCGCCTCTTGCGAATTTCTAAAGGAAGTCCCGTCTTTCAGTTTACCCGCACTGCCTACGTGGAGAGCGGACAAGCGGTCGAGTACGTGAAGTCCACATTTCGCGGCGATCGCTACAAAATTGCTAACCGTTTGCGGCGGCAGAGTGACGGCAATTCTTCAGGGGGTGTGCAGTGGACACAAGGATAGTGGTATCCGAGACGCGAAAGAAATCCTCGGTCTCTTTAGCGTCATCAAGGGGTGTGGAATGGAGGAGATACTCGATGAGAAGCATAGTCAGCAAATGTCTGGTCGTGTTTTTGTTCGTCATTAGTTTCAGCGCCGTATCATTTAGCCAAAACGTCACCGGCACGATATCCGGAACGGTCTCTGACTCCAAAGGCGGTGTGGTACCGAACGCAGGCGTAACCGTTACCAACGCGGATCAAAAAGTCGCCGTTCGAACGATAACAACCGACGACCGCGGTCAGTACGTCGCCGCTCTTTTGCCAGTGGGCCGCTACAATGTCACGGTAGAGGCCGCTGGATTCAAGAGAGCGATACAGTCCGGTATCGTGCTGAACGTCGATGACAGAATCGCCGCCAATTTCACGCTAGAGATTGGTTCGGTCAGCGAGACGATATCCGTCGAGGCCAACGCACTGCACGTAGATACGGAGTCTGCGACCGCCACGGGCGTAATTTCAGGCTTGCAACTGCGCGAACTCTCGCTCAACAGCCGCAACTACGCGCAGCTTGTGCTCCTCGTCCCCGGCGCTTCCGATTCCGGCAACGCCGACCAGATTTTCCCTGGTGCAACCGCTCCTATCGGCACCAACGTAATGTCTTTCCAGATCAACGGAGGCCGCCGCGAGGAAAATAATTGGCAAGTCGACGGCGCAGACAACGTCGACCGCGGCTCCAATCTCACGCTTCTCTCCTTTCCCAGCATTGATGCAATCAGCGAATTCCGCGTCGTTCGCGGTGCTTACGACGCCGAGTCCGGCCGCTCTGCCGGCGCGCAAGTCAACGTCATCACCCGCTCCGGAACCAGCGACATTCACGGCGGCGTCTACGAGTTTTTCCGCAATAACGTTCTCAACGCCAACAGTTTTTTCAACAACGCCACCAATCCCGTCGTTCCGCGCCCCGTGCTCCGCTACAACGACTTCGGCGGAACCATCGGCGGCCCCGTTTGGATCCCCAAAATTTACGAGCAGCGGAACAAAACGTTCTTCTTCGTCTCCGAAGAAGCGCGTCGCATCGTCACGTACTCCAATCCCACGGCAACGGTTCCCTATTCAGGGATGACCAATGGTCAGTTCAACCACGTAGTTTGCACACAATGGGCCAACAGCAACGGAGCGGCGGGCCCTTGCACAGCGTACGGCACCAGCATCCCAACAACTTCGATTGACCCCATTGCAACGGCTTACGTTAAAGATCTCTTCTCCAAATTCCCGCTTCCCAACGCGGCGACTGCCGCCAGTCCGTTTACCGACATAACCACCCTCGGAAATGTCTTCAACTTCCGGGAAGATATGATAAAGATCGATCATGTCTTCGGCCCAAAACTGAGCGTAAACGGCAAGTTTCTCCACGATTCGAATCCCACAGTCGAGGCCGGCGGTCTCTTCACCAGCCTGCCCGTCAACGGCATCGCCACCACTTCCACAAACTCGCCGGGACACCAGTACAACATTGCCGCAACCTTCACGCCCAACGCCAAATTGGTGATTGAGGCTGGCTACCGTTATTCTTACGGCGCCATTCTCAGCAGCGTCATCGGCGCCGAAAATTTCTCCCAATCGCCGGACGTCAAGACCGCCTTGGGCAGCGCGCTTCCCTTCGCGAACCTCCTCGGCCGCGTACCAACTATCTCGCTCACGGGTGGCACGGGAATTTCCACCTTTGGTCCCTACAATGACTTCAACGTCAACCACACGGCGTACGGCAACGTCACGAAAGTAGTTGGCTCGCACACGCTCAAGTTTGGCGCTATCTATTACCACTACAACAAGCACGAAAACCAGCTTACCGGGAGCAACAACGGATCGTTCTCGTTCGACGCTCAGAACGCCCCGACCTCGGCGACACTATTCAATGGAAACCCTGTGTGCACCGGTACGGCTGCCACTGGCGGCACTTGCCCTTTCTCGTTCGAGCAATCCTTCGCCAACTTTCTGCTGGGTCAGAACAGCACGTTCGCGCAAGCCTCGCTCGACGTTACCGCGAACATTTTCGACAACCAGTTCGAGTACTACGGCCAGGATACCTGGCGGGTCAGGAAAAACGTCACTGTCACCTACGGTATCCGCCACTCGTTCTTCCGTCAGCCGACGGATGCCAGCGGTGCCGGTGGCACTAGCCGGCTCGTCAATTTTGATCCAGCGCTTTATGATCCGGCGAAAGCCCCCTGTATTACGGCATCCGGAGCAATGGACGTAAAGCTTGTTAATGGTGTGCCGACGAGCAGCGCTTGCAACCCGAACTACAATCCATTGAACGGGCTGATCTTTGCCAATCCGCCGACGTTCAACGGCTTCGTTGGGACGAAATCACCGTACGGCAGCAAAGTCGGCAAGGAGTTCAATCGAGCCATCGCTCCACGCATCGGCATCGCCTGGGATCCCTGGGGCAACGGTCGAACCTCCGTTCGCGCTGGCTATGGTATGTACTTTGACAACGGCCTCGAGTTCGGCAACCCCGAGCTCAACGTCGGCCTGAGCCAGGGCTTCCTGACGAATCTCAACATCAACCGCAGCACGCTCGCCAATCCGACGGGGGCGACCACAACAGTAGCCACGACGACGCCCTTCACCATCCAATCGCGCATGCCTATTGATTACAAGTCTCCCTATTCGCAACAGTGGAGCTTGGACGTGCAGCGACAATTTGGCACAACGTGGCTCGTGGATGTCGGCTACTACGGCAGCAACGGGATCCATCTTCCCGGCTTTGAAGATTTCAACCAGGCCCCCGTGGCCTCCTATCTGAACTGCACAGCCGCGACTCCGTGCACCGCTGGTCCTGCCCCCACAGCCGCGGACCAGGTTGTCATCACTGGTCCGATCAATGGCAACACCAACTCAAACAAGCTGGCTGTACTCAGGCCCTACGTTGGCTACGGCCCCGGACTCTTCTTTGTGGACGTCTTCACCGCAAACTATCACTCGCTGCAGACCCAGGTGCAGAAGCGTTTGTCCGCCAGCTCGATTGTCAACGTTTCCTACACCTGGTCGCACGGCTTGACCACCGATCCGACTGACCGCAGCACCGGCGGCGCCAATCTTCCGCAGGTCACTGGCGATCTTCGCAGCAACTATGGACCGACAGTCGCGGACCGGCGCCACGTTCTCACTGCAAACTTCGTTTGGGAAATTCCCTGGACGCACAGCCTCCAGGGCGTTGCCAAACACGTACTTGACGGCTGGCAATTTTCCGGCGTCCAGACTTTCCAGACCGGTCTCCCTTTGACGGCCGTTTTAGGTAATGGCGGCTGTGTTAACGGTACTGGCGCAAGTTGCAACGATCCCACGGGTTCGGGCTGCCTGCTTAGTGCTTCACCTCTCGGCTGCCGTCCAAACCTGGTCGGCAACCCCAATTCCGGCACATCTACTTATTCACAGTGGTTTAACTTAGCCGCCTTCGCCGTGCCAGGTACAACTCAAACCACCCAAACCACCGAGCCTCCCGGCGCCATCCGTGGGCCAGGCTTCTGGCGCACCGACCTCTCCTTATTCAAGAACATGAAGTTTGGTGAGCGCGTCAGCGGCCAATTGCGCTGGGAAACGTTCAACACGTTCAATCACACCAATCCGATCTGCTGCGCTTCGCTTAACTTCACCTCGAGCTTGTTCGATAAGGTGACTTCGACGCGCGATCCCCGCATCATGCAGCTCGGATTGAAATTTAACTTCTGACCGACTGAAATTCGTTCAGAAAAAAAGCGCCGGTAGCTAAACTAAGCTACCGGCGCTCTTCTTTTTGCGTGTTCCGACGGTTACTCGGCCCGAAGCGCTTGGATGACGTCAATACGCGCCGCGCGTGCCGCCGGCAGCGCGGAGGCAATGACCGCGGCAGCCAGCAGAATAAGCCCCGAGACAACGCCCACGGTCGCGCCCGGCATTTGCATGTCCTGGAAGTAGCCGCCCGCCAGACGGGCCAGTGCGTAACCGCCCGCGGCTCCTGCGACAATGCCTGCGCCAGCCATCACCGCCCCTTCGGCGATGACACCTGCCAAGAGCTGCCGAGGTTGCGAGCCAATCGCAAGGCGAATGCCGAATTCGCGCGTGCGTGCGCTGACGGAGAACGCCAGGACGCCGGCAACGCCGACCAAGGCAATGGCCAGGGCCACCGCTGCGAAAACGCCAAACACAACTGTGTTAAGACGATCCGGAGTGAGAACTTCAGCCCGAATGTCTTCCAGTGTAGCGGCACGTTCCACGGGCTGGTCGGCGGACATGTTGCGAATGATGCGGGTGATCGGCGTGACGAGAGTGTACGGATTTGCGCCGGTATGGACGAACAGGCGGCCGCCAAAGATTGGTCCCTCCTCAATGGAGCTATAGACGGTCATGCTGGGCCCAGGAACAACGTGTTCGTCGTCAATATCCGCAGTGATGCCAATGATGCGGTGCGGCATAGTGCTAATCCCGGGTACGAACTTAATCACGGGATCCGTCCAATAGACATGCCGATTGATGGCATCCTGATTGGGAAACATGCGCTTCGCGAGAGTCTCGCTGACGACGACGACCGGTTCCGTATCCTTCTTTCCGTCAAGCTCGTTGAAATCGCGTCCGGCGATGATGGGAACGCCGAGCGCGGCAAAGAATCCGGGAGAAATGGTCCGCAACTGAGCGCGAGGATCGTCCTCGCCGGGACCTTTAACGTGGCCGTCCGCGGAAAACTCAAACCCCGGGCCAAAGCTGCCGGCATCGCGCCAGGGGGCGACGATCCCGAAGGCAGTCTTGTTCACTCCAGGTAACGACTCAATGCGCCGCATCGATTCCTTGTAGAAATCAACGATTTGCTCAGGCGTTTTTCCGTAAGAAATAGCGGGAACGTTGATAGCTAGGACGTGGCGCGTGTCCAGGCCGGTCTGCGCGGCTTGCATCGCAAGGAGCGTTTTCAGAAGCATGCTGGCGCCGGCGAGCAGCATGAAGGATGCGGCAATTTGCACAACGGCGAAGATGCGCAGGCGCCGGCTGGCGCTGCCGGTAATTCGGACGCCGCCGCTGGTAAGACCGGGCGTTTGCGAGGTATTGGCATTCGGAAGGTGCGGCACGTACGCAAGAAGTACAGCGGAGATGACGGCGAGGAGCGCACCGACCCACAACATGCTCCAGTCTACCGTCAGATCAAGCGCGCGGACGGAGAAGCGCGACGCGTACCGGGCGAGGACCGCCAGAAGCGGCCGTGCGGTGATTACGCCGAGTGTGGCGCCAACGACGCAAAGAATGAGACTTTCAGCAAGTAGAGTCCGGCGAAGCGCGCCCGTCGTGGCGCCGAGTGCCGCGCGGATGGCGAGTTCCCCTTCGCGGCGAACGGATCGAGCCAGAATAAGATTGGCGACGTTCGAACACGCAATGATGAAAATGAGACCAGAAGCTGCCAGCAAAACGAGAAGGACAGTACGTGCGCCTGAGGTGATTTGTTCGCGGAGGAGTTTCGCATTGATTTGGTTATCACCTGTCTTCGCGTAGTCTGCGGGATGCTGGCTGACCATTGAAGCGTAGACCGTTCGCAGCTCGGCGCGCGCTTGCTCAATCGTTACGCCTGGAGCGAGGCGTCCGAATAGCTCGGTCATGCGATGGACGCGGCCCTCGACCATAGTCGCGGACAAGTGGTGGGGGCTTGTGACGATATTGGCGATGATTTCCGTGTCGGCGGGATACGGCACGGAGGGTTCCAGCACGCCGATAATGGTGGCGGTCCGTGCGCCAAAGCTGCCAAGCCGGAGGTTCTTGCCGATGACTGTCGGGTCACTCTTGAGCGATGTGGACCAGAACCGATAGGTCAGCACTGCGACGCCGGCGGCATTTGGACCGTCGTCTTGCGGACCGATAAGACGGCCAAGGACGGGATGTAGCCCCATCACGTGGAAATAAGAGCCCCCGACAACGCCGGCGCGGACTTCGCGCGGCTCGCCGAGACCGATCATGGTGAAGCCGATGGTCGAGAAATCGCCAAATTCGCTGATGCTGTGGACGCCGGACTCGATGTCTCGCAGTTCGGGAACGGAAAAATTGGAGTTTTCGACGCCAAGGCCCGGCGCGCTCTGCCGAATGTAAATGAGGTGGTTTTCGTCAGCATTGACGAGCGGCCGGAGGAGCACTCCGCGCACCAGGCTGAAAATGGCCGCGTTGGCCCCGATGCCCAGCGCGAGCGTGAGCACCACGGTGATCGCCAGACCCTTCGCGCGCCACAGCGAACGAAACGCAATCTTCAAATCATTCGTGAATAATTCCGGTTTGAAACTCATCGGCCCGCCTCCTTGCCCAACTCATGTAAACGCATTCGCAAATCAAAGTGTTTCAAGAATACCTAGCTTCGCAGGGGGAGGAGTGCACGCAACCGGGCATCGCGCAAGTAAAGCCCGCCCCACACGAATACTCCCAATAGGACCGTCATAATATAGGACGGATCGCCGATCCGAACGTTGGTTGCGGTCGCACCCCCTAGGTAGCCGGTCATCAAAATCGCTCCAAGAATCGACGTTCGCGGAATCATGTACACGACACAACAGAGCATTTCGAGAATACCAAGGCTGAGAATCAGGCTTTCGGGATATCCCGCCCGCACGAATCCTTGTACAACGCCAGCCGGCTTGGCTAGTTTCAGCGCAGCGCTAAACATCATTAATAGCACAGGAATAGCGCTGATCACGCGTCCCGTCCACAGCAGCTTCTTCGAGACTTGAACAGTTGGAACAGTCGATGAAGCGAATTCGGAACTCTGAGAGCCAGCTTGCATGGATTTCCCCCGTTACGTGATGGATGAGAGACTGTGATTGGGACGCCAGATTATAGGCGTCCCTCGGTTCAAATTGCTAGGCGTGCGCCGCGGCTTGCTCGCAGTTGACCATCCAGGGGATGCCGAACTGGTCGACGAACATCGCAAAACGCTCGGCCCAGAAGGTTTTCTGTATGGGCATGGATACCTTGCCACCTTCCGCCAACGACTGAAATACGCGCTCCGCCTCCGCGGGAGCGTCCACGCTCAGAGACACGGAAAAGCCTTGTGGTTGCAAAAAGCGCTCCGCCGGAGCGTCACAGCCCATCAAAACCAGGTCGCCCGCAACCAAACGGGCATGCACGATTTTCTTGCCGAATGCCGCCGGCACCTGGATCGCCGCCGGAGTTCCCTCGTACCTAACCATCATGGTGATGTTGCCGCCGAGACTTCTTTCGTAGAATTTGAATGCTTCTTCACATCGGCCGTCAAAAAAAAGGTATGGATTCAATTGCATAACGTGCTCCTCTCAGTGGTTCCCGGCTGAAAAATCACTGCGCCGGAAACTATGCCAATGTAACTTGCATAATGCAAGTGAAAAATGCTAGCATCGGGCTATGCCAAAAAAGAAGCCGGCGCCGAATCGGCGGTCGGGGTGTCCCTTGAATGCTTCCGTGGAAATGCTGGGAGACCGCTGGTCTCTCTTGATCCTGCGAGACATGATGATCCGCGGCTACCGGAGCTTTAACGAATTCCTGCAATCCGACGAAAAAATCGCCAGTAATATTTTGGCGGACCGCCTCCGCAGGCTGGAATCCTACGGCATCATCGCCACCGAACGCGATCCTTCCGACGGTCGAAAAGTAATCTACTCTCTCACGCTAAAGGGAATCGACCTTGCGCCGGTGCTCACAGAAATGGTGATGTGGGCGGCAAGGCACGAAGAGACTGAGAACCAGGCGCTCGTGCGGCAGATGCAAGCTGACAAGGAGCAGTTCCTCGCTGGCGTGCGACAAAAATGGGAGAAAGATCGTGGTCCTTCAACGCATGACTGAGAGCGTGCAATTTTTTATCCAAATCTTCCGCCAGGCAATAAAGGCACTCCACGCCGCTGGGCCTAGGTGAACGGGGCAAAAGAAGAAGGCCAGCCGCTCTCTCAGGACGGCTGGCCATTTCTCTTTACGATCAACAGACGCTGCGTCAATCCTGAAGGAGGCAGGTTGAGCAGCTCCGTTTGTGTGCTCCGGCAAAAGCCAGAAACTGATTAGCGGACTAGCGAGCCGCTGCTGATCCCGGGCGACGCAATGGGCGGCGCGCCAGGTCTTCCACGGCGTTAACACCGCGACGGGCAATATCGACGACTGGGTGTTGACTGTCCGCTACGCGCTGAACGCCAGTCTCCCAAACTTTCTGTAGCATATATAGGCTCACGACTACGAAGGCTATGACCGCAAACCCGAGCGCAAACAGCGCGAAGGCCGCCAGCAGTTCGCGTACGAAGTATAGTTGCAGTGCGAGCACAACCCCCAGGAACCACCACATCCACTTCCGATTGCTGTCTTTGGTCTTCATCGTTCCTCTGTTGATCCCCACCAGTTTCAACATTTGCCGGCATCCTCAGTGCTTCATCAGTTGCTATACGATCAGTCGTTAGATGCATGAGGCCTGGCATTTGGTCCAGCCCGTTGCACCTGACCTATTTGACAGTATACCTGGCCTAAACGCGATGGTACGTAAGACACATTTTGGGGGCTAAACTACCTTCCCGGTACTCTTATGACCCACTTTGGAACGACGTAAACTACTTAGAATCAGTACATTATATCTCCCTTACCTTTCGCTCTGGTTTTCGCCTGTTTTTCCCTGTACCCGGCAAGGCCGACCTGACCATAAGGACAGGGGTTTTCGCCTCTTTGAGTTGTGAGGGCAAGGGAGCATTTGTATCAAATTTGACGGTGCCGGGGCTGGTACAGGCGGGGAAAAAGCCTCGCTTGTGGCCGTGGGAGAGGTCCGGAAATGAAAATGGCACTGCCAGCGACAATTAAGCTGGCAGCGTGATTTGCTGATCCAAAGTTCGATAACCCAGAAACGGAGGCGTCACGCTTTTTTCAGCAGACGAGTGATCCAGACGAGTATGACGGCGCCAACAAATGCGACGACAATCGAGCCAATCATACCTCCAGCCGGCCAGATGCCTAACTGGCCGAACACCCAGCCGCCAAGTACCCCACCCAGGATGCCGAGGATGATGTCTACGATGATGCCGTAGCCGCCGCCCTTCATGACGAGCCCTGCGAGCCAGCCGGCGATAAGCCCGACAACGATCCAATAGATCATGCGCTACCTCCCTTGACTGATGCCAGAAATGACAGGGATATGCGACCCATTTAGAACACACGCTTGCCGAATGTCAAGCGCGCACCGCTGGACAGAAGCAGGTCGCCTTTATCGGAGCCAGGCATGGGACGCCAGAGGTAGCGATCTCTGAAAGCAACCCGTGTGCGAAGCCAGTCTTTGAGTCCAGTTCTTGAGTTCGGCGGCGCGACAGGGAGACACCGCCGGCTGACTTCCTGTATACTGCGCGGCGTTCACTTGGATTGACGGAGGGAATGAGCAGACAGCAAGCTCGTGTCCCTTTTTTGCGACGATCTAACACCAATTTGGACTATGGTGAACTCCCCAGCCGTGCACTAAGACGAAACTCGCAGGATTTCGTCAACTTTACAAAAAACCCAGGAACTCAGGATCCTCAATGGCTTTGCGAACTCGTCTGATAGCAATTTTATCGTTGGCCACCGTGGGGCTTAGCTGCGCATGCGCCAAGGCGCCAGCGGGAAAAGGGGGGGAGGGTGCGCGGCCAACCATTGTGTTTATGACAGACTTCGGGACGGCCAACGACGCGGTGGCGGTCTGTAAGGCAGTGATCGTGGGTATTGTTCCGGATGCGCGGTTAATGGACATCACGCATCAGGTAACCCCCTACCAGATCGAAGAGGCATCGCGATTTCTGGCGGGTGTGACACCTTACTACCCTGCAGGGACGATTTTTCTAGTTGTCGTCGATCCGGGAGTGGGGACGTCGCGCAAGGCCGTGATCGTGAAATCGAAGAAGGACCAGTATTTTGTGCTGCCAGACAATGGATTGATTACCCCGGTGATCGAGCGGGATGGTCTGGATTCGGCGAGGGAAATTACGAACACGGCGTGGATGCTGAACCCACAGGTTTCTTCCACGTTCCATGGCCGGGACATTTTTTCGCCAACGGCGGCGCACCTCGCCGAAGGATGGGACTTCACCATGGCGGGAGCAGTGGTTCCGCAGTTGGTGCAGCTTACGCCGAAAGTATCGAGCACGTCGGAGAACGGCATCGAGGGCGACATTATTGGTCTGGATGATCCTTATGGATCGCTCATCACCGATATACCGGGCGAGGAGTTTAAGAAGCTGGGTTATCAACTGGGGGACAAGATCATTGTGCAGTTGAATAAGAAGCCGTTTACCGTGCCCTACGTAAAGACGTTCATGGACGTCCAGGTGGGAGAGCCGCTTCTGTACATCGATTCGCGGGGCCGGCTCGGGCTGGCGCTGAACCAAAGGAATTTTTCACAGGTGAATAAGATCGCGCCGCCAGGGACGATTTTTATTCCGCGGAAGGGCGCAGCGATCAAGAAGTGATGGCGGGGAGCGCGGATCGGCCGGGAAACGAGCCGGAGAGAAAGAGTTACCCAACTCTGCCAGCTCTCTCAAGCAAGTCGGATAGCTAATTCAATTTTACATATTCAGACTTCGCTGCGATGAGAACAGGAATGTCGGGGTCGGCGTCTTTCCAGAGGGACAAGAAGGCATTGTAGGCGGCGCGGGAGTTGGCGATGTTTCCGCTCAAAGCTTGAGAGCGGGCCAGGCCCAGGTGGGCCAAGGCGGCAATGGGTTCGTTGAGGGCGACGCCGGGCCAATCGAGGATTTTCTGAAACTCGGCGGCAGCTTCCGCGCCTTGATGAGACACGAGGTAAGCTTCCCCGCGAACGTAGATGGGATAGAGGTTGGCCCAGAAGGTACTACTGCCAGAAGTGCCGCGTTCGAATGGCAAGGCGACAGAGAGTATATCGAGAGCTTTTGGTGCACCATCGGAGGCACCAAGAGCAAGCTGGGCACGAACTGTGGGGACGTAGTTGAGGCGGACGATGGTGTCCTCGGGAAAGCGTTTTGCCAAATCGTCGGAAAGCGCGCGAGCGCGCGCTGAATCCCCAGTGAAAGCGAGCGCAAGGGCGGCGGCGAACTGAGCGTCGCGGCCGTCGGACTTCGCCAGCGCGGCCAAGGAATGCTGTCGCGCTGCTGCGGAGTTTCCGTAAAGAGCTTCCCAAAGCGCAGCGGCCGCTTCGCATCCAGCCGCTAATTCTTCGGCGCCGGCTTGACTCGCGGAGGTTGCGGCCTGGCGGGAAAGAGTGCGAGCGGCGGAAAGCTTACCTTGATAAGCCGCAGTGGCGGCTTCCATAGAAAGCATGAGGTTTTCAGAGCCGGGCTTGCCCTGCGCCAAAGAGACTTGTTGAGCCATGGCGGGGGCGTCATTTTTCAGGAAGGCTAGTTCATAGAGATAAAGGTGGAGGTCGGAAGAATCGAGATTTTTTCTCAAAGCGTCGTCAGCAGTGGTGCGGGCTTCCGCGAGACGGTTGAGATGGATGTAGCCGAGAACGAGATTATCGAAACTGAGGCTTTCCGTAGGAGCGAGCCGGTGGGCTTCGCCGAACTCCACAAGAGATCTTTCGTAGGAACCAAGGGTTTGGTAGACAACCCCGAGATTGATGGCTGGGACTGGTTCGCGGGGATAGAGTTGCGACCAGAGTTCGTAGTCCTCGCGGGCTTTTTCGAGGTCGCCGGTGACGAAATGATGGTAATGGGATTCGATGTAGAACTTCTCCCATTCGCTGACGCGGGAGCGGAGTTCGTAGGCTTTGCGGGTGACTTCGGCGGAGCGAGTTTTCTCGCCTATGTTGTGGTAGTCGGTGCCGAGGACGGCGTATGCCATGGCGAAATTGGGATCGTGCTGGATGGCGCGCTCGAAGAGGGGCACGGCGGCGGTGAAGTCGGCTTTGCCCTGCATGGTTTTGCGCCCGAGGCTGTATGCCTGGAGCGCTTCGAGAGATGGCGTAGTGGCCTGTTCGATCGGAGTATCGAGTTTCTGGACTGTCTTGATGGACTCTCCCAGTTCTTCGCGCAGCTTGGTGGAAGCTTCACCGAGCGCCTTCAGAACGTTTTCTTTGCCATTAGCAGATACCTGTTCCTGTGCGAGGTAATCCCCGGTCTGACAATTCACGGCGCTGAGACCGATGACGTACTGGCGGCCCATGGTGGAGATGGTACCGCTCAAGTACGCCTTGCTTCCGGCACGCTGGCAAAGATCGCCGGCAATCGCGGGAGAAAGCTTGCTGTCGGGCGCCAAGCCCATGAGCCGCAGTGTTTGTTGGATGCGCTGCTCGGAGACCAGACTCAAGAAGGGGGATTGCTGGAGCTGTGCGGCAAGACCCTGACGGAGGGTGTCGTCAAAAATGGGGTCGCCAGTCTTGTTGGTGAAGTCCGCGAGAACAACGGTGTCCATTTGAGTCAAAGCGTGAGCGCGGCGCGTGTTGTAAATCCAGCCAGCAGAAGCAAGGACAGCGACAAGGAATGCAGCTCCTGCTGCTATTTTCCAGCCGATGCTACGCGTGGAAGGAGGTGTTGCGGGTATGGCGGCTGATGCTAACGCAGGGGATGAAATAATTTGGCCGGATTCGGAAATGCGCTTTAGCTGCTGCAAATCGGAACGAACGGCGGCAGCGGTTGGGTAGCGAAGGCTTCTGTCCTTATCGAGGCACTTGTTGATGATTTCCTCGAGCTGAAGAGGAATCTGATGATTCACTGTTCGAACGGAGGTCGGGGTGCGTGTGAGGATGGATTCGATGATCGCGCCACCGGTTCTGCCGCTGAATGCCTGGCGACCGGTTGCCATTTCATAGAGCAGCAGACCCAAAGCGAAAATATCTGTGCGGCTGTCGAGGTCATCGCCGCGAATCTGCTCCGGGGACATATAGGCGGGAGTGCCGCTGATAATGCCGACGATGGATAAGGACTCCTGAGCTGCTTTTGATGAGGAATCCTCGGGATTCAGAGACAACAAATCTTTCACAACAAGCTTGGCCAAACCGAAATCGAGGATCTTGGCTTGTCCACGTTTGGTCACGAACACGTTGGAGGGTTTGATGTCCCGATGGATGATGCCTTCGGTGTGGGCAGCGTCGAGGGCTTCTGCAATTTGAATTCCGAGTTCAAGGATTTGCTCAAGAGGAAGCGGCTGACCGTGGATGTGTTGGCGGAGGGTTTCGCCGTCGATAAATTCCATGGCGATGAAAGGTCGATTATCTTGTTCGCCGATGTCGTAGATAGTGCAGATGCCGGGATGGTTCAAAGCAGAAGCGGCGTGAGCTTCACGGCGAAAACGTTCGAGAGCCTGCGAGTCTTGGACCATGTTTTCGGGCAGAAATTTCAGGGCGACCGGGCGGTCGAGACGGGTGTCGAGGGCCTTGTAGACCACACCCATTCCGCCAGCACCGAGATTCTCTACGACACGGAAGTGAGAGATGCGCTGGTTAATCATGGATGAGTCCGCGCTTCAGGAAGCGAAGATCCAGATCAAAGGGTTTGGTCGCTCAAATCGGAATCCCCCGCCGGTTTTGGGCGCGCCACATTGGGTGGCTTAGGAGCGCCGAGCATGCTGAGGACACGGGAGCCTTCCCCGTAGACGGACAAGTCGGCTTGAGGTTCGAGCTCGAACGTGACGTTCTTGTTGCAAACTGAGCAGACCAGCGCGCCGTAGGCCGCGCCTCCCTGCTGGATAAACATGTTGTAGCGCATAACGCGCTCGCAACAGACGGGAACCCAAAGGTTTGGAGTTAGCGCAGGAGTCAAGAACCACCTATCTCCGAGCGAGTGCCCGGATTATACACCGAAAGGCTCGTTGTCCACGCGCTAACAACCCCACATGAGATACCCGACTCGAACGGCGGAAAACGCGCTTGCCGGAGATTGCGGTGCCTACCCCAATAAGGGCGAGGAATTGCGTGCAGTGGGATGCTGATCAACGCAATAACGTGGAAATCGGAAACTGACGCACTTCCGAGGAGTTAGTTGATTTGCTTTTCCTAGCTGATCGCCCAACAATGGTGAGGAAGTTCAGTTTGCGAGGCTGCCATGCCTGAAGCCGTTATTGTTTCTTCTGTTCGAACACCCGTTGGGAAGGCGTTTAAGGGGTCGTTGCGCGCTACGCGTCCCGATGATTTGGCGGCGCTGGCCATCAAGGAAGCGCTGGCACGAGTGCCTGGACTGGACGCCAAGGAAATCGATGATGTGATTCTTGGTTGCGCAATGCCGGAGGGGGAACAGGGGATGAACGTGGCGCGGATCGCGGCGCTGCGAGCAGGACTGCCGATTGAGACATCGGCAATGACTGTTAACCGGTTTTGTTCTTCGGGATTGCAGGCGATTGCGATCGCCGCAGAGCGTATACGAGCGGGCGCCGCGCAGGTGATCGTCGCCGGTGGAACCGAATCGATGACGATGGTGCCGATGGGAGGGAACAAAGTTTCGCCGAATCCGTGGCTGGTGGACCACAGCCCCGACACGTACATCAATATGGGGCTGGGGACGGAGCATATCGCGCGGAAGTTTGGGATTACGCGGGAGCAGGCGGACCAGTTTTCCGTCGAATCGCACAAGAAGGCGCTGGCGGCGATTGCGGCGGGCAAGTTTAAGGAAGAGACGGTTCCGGTGGAAGTGAAGATCACTTCACTGGCGAGCGCAAATGGGGCCTCTTCGGGTAATGCTGCAGGAACTGGCAAGGCTAAGTCTGCTCCGAAGCCAACGACGCAGGTGTTTACGTTTGATACGGACGAAGGGCCGCGCTCGGATACTTCGCTGGAGGCGCTGGCCAAACTCAAGCCGGCGTTTCATGTGAAGGGCTCGGTCACGGCGGGGAATAGTTCGCAAATGAGCGATGGAGCGGCGGCTGCTGTGGTGATGAGTGATGAGCGCGCAAAATCCCTGGGACTGAAACCGCTGGCGCGTTTTGTGGCCTATGCCACGGCTGGCGTGCTGCCCGAAGAATTTGGCATCGGGCCGGTTGCCGCGATTCCCAAGGCACTAAAGCTCGCGGGCCTCACGTTGAATGACATTGCGGTTTTCGAATTGAACGAGGCCTTCGCCGCACAATCACTCGCAGTGATTCAACAGGCGGGACTCGATCCATCGCGCGTCAATCCAAATGGCGGCGCTATCGCGCTGGGTCATCCGCTTGGGTGTACGGGAGCGAAACTTACGGCAACCATCCTGCGCGAATTGCAGCGCCGCAACGCCCGTTACGGCATGGTGACTATGTGCATCGGCGGAGGCATGGGAGCGGCGGGAATTCTCGAACGCCTCTAATACGCCGATTGACACAATGTTTGCGCTACCTGTAACGTTTCCGGCCTGGAATGCGTTTAACTTGCCAGTGCGTTTAGCGTGATCCCAGGACGCCTCGCGATGAAAATTGCCAACTTGCCAGCACTAGTTCTGTTGATGTTGCAAGTTGCCGCCGCGCAAACGCCGGCTCCGAATCCTTCGGACGTCAAGAAAGACATCCAGATAGATGTGCATGATCCTATCAAACCGCAAGGCGCGGTTCCGGTGACAAGCGAGCCCCATCATGTGCTGGTCCTTAAGAATGATTACGTTCACGTGTTCAACGTCGCGGTTCCGCCGCTGGATGCCACGCTGCTTCATCGGCACGATTTGCCGTACATCTATCTAACCCTGGGAACGACGGACATCGTAAACGCTGTGGAAGGGAAACCCGAAGTACCCCTGATACTGGAGGACGGAGCCACGCGCTATTCGCCGGGCGGCTTTGCACATATCGCGCGCACGGATGCGGGCATTCTCTTCCACAACATTACAGTTGAGTTGGTTCGCCCGCAGGCCTCGCCGCGTAATCTTGGGGATAACGGCGCTGATCGTCCGCAAGGGTCCTGCCCGCAGAGCAGCGCTGACGCGAAACAAAATGGCCAAGTGCCCTTTGAGGAATTGGTTGGTTGTTTTGAGACCGCTGAAATTCGTATGGACGTGGTGACCATCGAAGGGGGAAGAGACTACCAGGAGGCCTCGCCGCGGGTGGCCACACTTCTGATTGCCATGAGCAACGCGAACTTGGAAGTTTCCCTGGGCGGCGAGCACGCTGCATTTCTCCATGAAGCCGACGTGCTGTGGTTGCCTGCGGGAACTTCGCGCAAGGTAGTGGATTTGCTGGGAACAAAGTCGAAGTTTCTGCTTATTACGTTCAAAGACTCGGGCGCGACTGGTGCCAAATAGTGGAGTTGGCGACGCAGGAGGCTAACGCTTGATTGCGTCGACGTGAACGAACAAGGTTTCCGGCGCATCCTTCGCGGTGAAGTATTCCTCGCTTACAAGTTTACCCGGGCTGACCAGGCGGGTGACGTTACGCAACTTGAATGTGGAGCCGCCGGCCGAAAATTCCGAGCGAAAAACGAGGGCGTCCCCTTCGAATTGGCCTGTTTCGACTATGGCCCCGGGGAACTCGCCCGCGAAAGCATAGGCTTTGTAGGACTTTTCTTTGGGGTCCCAGGTGATCACTAGCAATCCTTCGAAATCGCCGACGGGACCCTGCGAATGAAAACCGTTGATCAGGGAATTGCCACCTGGGCCTGGCTTGCTTGTGTAAAGGCCGGTGTTTTTGCCGCCGTTTGGAAAGGTGGCGGACTTTGGGTAGGTTTCGGTGTAATCCCATTCGCCGAGATAAAACTTCAGCCGATCCATTTCTGGAGCAGCTTTCGAAACGGGTGCGGATTTCTCATCACTCTTTTGCTGACGTGCTGACCACGCGGTGGCGCCAAGCATCATCGTGAGTATCAGCGTTGACGAAATGGCAGCAATCTTTCCATTTATTCTCATGACCACGTCCTCCGTTTTTTGTGTCTGCCCGGCGGGGCCGAAGCACTGCTCAGCCAGGATTTGGTTCGGGCACGGCTAGATTCGCAAAAATTTCGTGCAAGTGTTGTTGCCATTCTACCCTGAACGATTCGTTTTGCGGTGGATTCACTTCAAAAGCAGAGAGCCACGCCTGGACTTCGACGCTGTTGGGCAGTCCTTCGATGGTCAGCCATAAGAGCGCGTCCGTGAGTGCTCTCCAAACTTCTTCGATGGGAGCGTCGATCTCGATTTCTTTCTCGAGGCGTCGTTCTTTTTTCTTCGGCTTGTTGCGGCTCGGTCATATCGCGCTCTCTTGGTTGAGGACGGTTTTCGGCTGTGATTCCATGTCCTTGGCGGGGGGAATGGGATAGCAACCGACGACGAGGCGGAAGGGACGGCCTTCAGCGGCGGAGCCATCCGGATTGGAAAACGGCGAGCTGTGGCGGCCGACGACTTCGGTGATGGAGCGCTGAAGTTCTTGCGTGAAAGCGGCGCGCTGCTCGGACGAGATGAACCGGACTTCCGTGTTGATTGAGAGCGTGGCGAGGCGTTTTCCCGCTGCGGCTGCTAGTTCTGCCGAGCGGGCGAGTTCGGATTGCAGCTTGGAGGCCAGACCTAGCAAGTATTTCGCGGAAAGTGTGTCCGCCACTAGGGCAGGGTCGGCGGCGAGTGTTCCCAGTAAGTCTGGAGAAAGGACGTAGCCGCGCGCCGTTGCTACGTAGCATTGTTCGAAGAGATGCCTGCGACGACGACGCCCCGCGCGAACCAGGAGGCGAGCTCGAGCCAATTCGCGAACATGATAGTTCACGGTCTGCCTGGGCAGTTTCATGCGCCTGGCGACGCCCGTGGCGGAATCGGGCTCGAGGAGGGCCGCGAGAATCTTCAAACGAAGAGGATGGTGAAGGAGCGCGGAGGCCTGAGCAGGCTCGCGCACGAGGTCCAGGCTGGAGCCGGCAGCGGCAGCGGAGACGCTCTGAGAGCGGGTGCCAGCGATTTTCCAGTTTCCGCTGCGGGTGATGCGCATGGACGTGAGAAGCTCCGCTGATGAAAACTCGGCTAGTCTGCAATGGACCAATTAACTTGTCAAGACCTATTTACTGGTCCATTGGATTGCGAACTTCGCCAGCGCCCTGAGCGGCTTCCAGACCGCCAAAACTCGGCAAGTTAACGCTGTTTACCTGCTCCCATTCCCAGGAGTAAAATAGGTAGTCAATCTGTATTCAAGTATGATCCACGCATGACTAAGGTAACTTCCGGAGACGTGTGACCAGGACCTGGTGCAGCAGCGCCGGCTCACGCGGTTCGATAAGGAGACCACGATGGCTACCGCAACGATTACCAAATCAGCCGCCAAGGGCGGCAGCTTTCTTCTCGAGACTCCCCTGCCCCAGGAGGTTTTCACACCCGCTGATCTGACGGATGACCAGAAGCTGATCGGCCAGACGGCGGAGGAGTTTGTCGTCAAGGAAGTTTTGCCGCGAGTGAAAGAGCTCGAAAACAAGAAGCCAGGACTCATGCCAGAACTGTTGAAAAAGTCCGGGGAGCTGGGATTGCTCGGCGGCGGAATTCCCGAGCAATACGGCGGGGCGGGTCTCGACAAAATTGCCACGACCGTCCTGACCGAAAAGCTTTCGATTTATGGCGGTTACGCTGTAACGCATGGCGCACATGCGGGCATCGGAACGCTGCCTATCGTCTATTTCGGAAATGAAGAGCAGAAGAAAAAATATCTGCCTAAGCTGGCGACGGGCGAATGGATTGGCGCTTATTGTCTTTCGGAGCCGCAGGCTGGCTCTGACTCGCAGAACTCGCTAACGCGCGCGGAATTGAATTCGGAAGGCACGCACTACATCCTGAACGGGCAGAAAATGTGGATCACCAACGGCGGATTCGCGGATCTTTACATCGTGTTCGCGAAGGTCAACGGAGAAAAGTTCACGGCATTCATCGTGGAGCGGACATTCCCCGGATGCAAGCCGGGGAACGAAGAGCACAAGATGGGGATTCATGGGAGTTCGACGACGCCCATCTTTCTCGAGAATTGTAAAGTTCCGAAGGAAAACGTGCTGCATGAAATCGGGCGCGGCCACATCGTGGCATTCAACATTTTGAATGCGGGGCGCTTTACGCTGGGTGCGTCGTGCGTTGGCGGGTCAAAGCACGTGCTGCAGAATTCCTCGAAGTATTCGAAAGAGAGGAAGGCGTTCGGCAAGCAGATCGGCGACTTCGGCATGATGAAGGAGAAGCTGGCGGAAATGGCCATTCAGATTTTCGGGGTGGAATCGATGGTCTACCGATCAGCAGGGAACATCGAAGCGGCGATGGTTGAAGCGTCGGGCTCGGGCGACAAAACTCAAAATACAATGAAAGTGCTCGAGGAATATGCGATCGAGAGCTCCATCTCGAAGGTTTATGGCAGCGAAATGTTGGACTTTGTCGTCGACGAAGGCGTGCAAATATTCGGCGGCTATGGATTTCACGAGGATTATCCGGTATGCCGGGCTTATCGCGATTCGCGCGTCAACCGGATTTTTGAAGGCACGAACGAAATCAACCGCATGCTGATCATTCAAATGCTGATGAAGCGGGCCATGGGCGGGCAGCTTGCGCTGATCCCCGCGGCCATGAAGCTGGCGGATGAAATTCTCGCCGGCCCATCGTTCGAAGAAGCTCCGGAAGGCGTGCTTGCCGAGGAAGCGCGCGTGGTGGCCAATACCAAGAAAATGTTTCTACAGGCGGCGGGCGGCGCGGTGCAGAAATTCCGCGAAAAACTCGCCGAAGAACAGGAGCTCATCGGGGCGCTTTCGAATATCGTCATGGAAGTGTACGCGATGGAGTCGTGTCTGCTTCGCACGCAAAAAGCGGCCGCAGCCAAGGGTGAATCCGCGACGCAAACCATGATCGACGCAGCGCGTGTATTCATCGCGGACGCCGCGGAGCGCGTCGAGCATGAAGCCAGGCGCGCCATCACAACGGTTCACGAAGGGGACATGCTCACCACGCAGATGGCGGTTCTGAAGCGGTTCGGCAAACGTGCTCCCGTGGATACGATTGCTTTGCGCAGGCGCGTAGCTGCCGCAGTTCAATCACAAGACCGTTATCCATTCGAAAGCCGCTAGTTTTGGCGATTGAGCAACACGATGGACCGCGACTACGTCGCGATCTGAACCAGCTCCGGCTTTTTGCCATTGCCAGGACCGTTGGGCCCCCAGCGAGTAGGCCGATCACCTCGGCGCCGCAGACGGTTGACCAGCGATCCGATACCGACTGACCCGCCCACAAAATGTCCAACGCGAAGGGGACCGGCAACCTTGACGGTTCGAATCCAGTGCAAACCGCTGCTGGCCATACATCCACATTCTGCGCAGTTGGGAGTGCCACCGAAGACGCACGGCTCGACGCGCGTCACCAAATCCGCGGAAAAGTTTGCGGACATTTTGGCGAACAGGCAGTCGGCGGGACTTGCCGGGGGATGAAGGAAAGCCTGGGCGACGCCATCGTTTATCAGGAATTTCGGATATTTTCGAGCTAAAAGAGGCAACACGCGAGCCACTTCCTGGCGGTCTTCGGGAGTCAATTTTTCCGCGCTCTCTTCACCGATCTGGGGCGTGTACAGGCTGACCCAGATGTGATCGACCTCGGAGCGGGCGGTCCAGAACGCTACGTATTCTTCCAAATAGCCGGGCCGCTGCAGCATCTGGCGAGTGATCACCCAGTGGATGTTCACTTTGCGGCCATCGATATTTTTTAAGATGCGCTCGTAGGTCGCCGGCTTGCGGCGGATGTCGTGGTGTTCAGGCAGGCCGTCGACGGAGAGGGCCACTCGCACGCGGCGGAGTTCCATCCATTCCATGGGAATTGGGATTACCCCGCTGGTGACAACCAGTGAGAAGACGCCCATCGCACTTAGAGCAGGCAAGATGGCGCTCAACTCGCGATGCCGGACGAGCGGCTCGCCGCCAACCAATGAAACATGCATTGGGCGGTTTTTCCGGACCAAATTCAGCACACCATCGACGAGAGCGTCGCCGCGAAAATCGTTCAGGTCGGTAAGAAGTTTGCCACCGCCGAGGTGGGTATCGCCGTAAGCGTAGCATCCGGGGCAACTGAGCGGACATTCGCGCGTGATCTCGATCGAAAGCATGGGCGCTTTGCCGCCCAGGATTTTCCCCCAAGCGCTCAAAATTTCTCGTGGAGTAATGCTCGGATTTGGCTGAGAGGTGGACATACGTTTTTGATGCCTGGGAGGCTCCTCCAGGGTGCCTTATTTTGAGGTCGAGAGCCACTAACTACATTTCGAAGAGTATACAGGATTCCATGGGGAGTGGCTCGGTTGGCCCAGCAGCCGCATGCACCCAATCAACAGACCAACCCGGACTGTCCATTCAAACTCGGGGTCTTCATCAAGACGTTGCACGTGAGGACACGTACTCGATGCCGGACCACTCTCTGTCTACTAATTCGGTTAAGCTAGAAGCGCAGGGATCATCCGTCTCCAACTTTGAAGGAACAGGCAGGAATGCTCAGAAAGCTGTCCATTCTTGGGGCCACCCTTGTCGGCGCTCATATTGCACAAGCGCTGCTTCTGGGAGTCTCTCCTGCAGGCACTGTCCTGGCGAATGTTCTAGAGATTTCCGCCAGCGTTCTCGCCGCGGTGATGAGCTTCGGCGCGGCGCGCCGGGCGCGAGGAATGGCTCGCCCGTTCTGGGCCCTTGTGGGTTGCGGAATGGCAGCCTGGGGCGTAGCGAATTCCGGTTGGACGTACTACGAATTCTTTCTGCACACCAAACCCACGCCAGGTTCGGCGGTGCAATTCCTTTTCAGCCTGCACGCGTTGTTCTTCGCAATGGTGCTTTTCCTGGACCAAGACAAGGATTCGCCGCGCTTTGAACCCGAGTTTTTCCTCGATTTCACCCAAATCGCAATCGTGTTCTTTTTTGTATTTCTCGGACTCTATTACGTGCCATCGCCGCAGCTTCAACAGCGGAGCGCGGCAATACGTGAACTTTGGATGGAGTTCGGTGAAGAGACGATCATCATCGTGCTTGCCTGTTTTCAAATTGCCAGGGCGCGCACCCCACACATTCGCAGGCTATATGTTGGGCTTGCCGTGTACTACGCCATCTTCGGCGCCAGCTCCGCCGTGGCCGAATATCATCAGTCCATCCATAGGACACCGACCGGCACGCTGTTCGACCTCTGCTGGACGCTCCCGTTTATTTGGGGGGCTTTCTGGGCCGCGCGCTGGCAACCGCCGCCAGCATCGGAGCCGGCACGTCCGCTTGGCCTAAAAACATTTAGCGGGGTGGTGCTGACCAACGCGATATTTGTGCTAGCCCCGCTGGTGGTGCTGGTGCAAGTGGCACAGTTTCCTTCCGGATGGCGCATTCTCCGGTTTTCACTTCTTGGAGTTTCGATTCTGTGTTTCGCGATGCGCATCGGAATCAGCGGCTACCGAGAAGCAAGAACAGCGGAGACGGTGCGGCGGCAGGCGCTAGCCATGGATGCCGCTGCAGATGGTATTTCGATCCTCGGAGAGAATGGAGAACACGTATATGTGAACGCGGCCTTCGCCCGAATGATGGGGCACGAAAGCCCGGAGGCCATGCTGGGCGTGAACTGGCGGGAGATTTATGACCCGCGCGACGTTGAGTTACTGCAGCAGCAGGTTCGGAAGTCCCTCGAGGCGGAGGGCAAGTGGTCAGGGCAACTCAATCTCCGGCGCCGCGACGGAACTGCCATTCCCATCGAAATGGCGATCACTTCTCTTGCCAATGGGGTCACAGCGTGCGTAGGCCATGACATCAGCGCGCGAGCGGAAGCGGAGAAGGCGCGCGCCGATGCCGAAAACAAATATCAAAAACTAGTCGAGCAGGTTGCCGCTATCAGCTACATCGCGGAGCTAGGCCTCGAGGGAGCGTGGCACTATGTCAGCCCGCAAATCGAGGCGATAACGGGCTATTCCCAAGATGAGTGGCTCGCCAACTCTCGCGCATGGATACGCCACGTACCGCAGGAGGACCACGCCGTCATCGAGGCGGCTGAAGGAGCAAGTGTTCGGGGTGAGCGATTCCAGGCTGAATACCGGATTGTGCGCAAAGACGGAACCGTGATCTGGGTGAGCGACACGGCTGTTGTGGTTTCGGGAGGCTACACTCATCCAGTGATGGAAGGCATCATCGTGGATATCACGGAGCGCAAACAGCTCGAAAATCAGTTGCAGCAGTCAAGAAGGATGGAAGCCGTCGGGAGGCTCGCGGGCGGGATCGCACATGACTTCAACAATCTTTTGACCATCATAAAAGGATACGCGGAGCTTGCAGTGCAACGCACCGGGATTCTGCCGGAGCTGCGCGCAGATGTAATGCAAATAGAGAACGCGGCCGAACGCGCTTCCACGCTGATCCGTCAATTGTTGGCGTTCAGCCGAAGGCAAGTTCTTCAGCCGAAGATTATCGATCTGAATGCGATCGTCCTGGGTTTGGACAAACTGCTGGGGCGCCTGATGAGCGAACAGATCAAGATGGTGACGCGCTGCGGCGCAAATGTGGGAAATGTGAAAGCCGACCCGGCTCAAGTCGAGCAGGTGATCATGAATCTCGTGGTGAACGCACGCGATGCCATGCCGAAGGGTGGGCGGCTGACGGTGGAAACTTCCGACGTGGAATTGGACTCCACTTATGCGCGCGACCACGTTACCGTCAAGCCGGGTCCCTATGTGATGCTGGCCGTATCGGATACGGGGATGGGCATGAGCCGGGAAACTATGGCTCATATTTTCGAGCCTTTTTTCACGACGAAAGAGAGCGGGCGCGGAACGGGCCTGGGACTCTCTACTGTGTACGGCATCGTGAAGCAAAGCGGCGGATACATTTGGGTGTATAGCGAACCCGGCATGGGAACCACAATCAAGGTGTACCTGCCGCGAGTCGCGGAGCAAGTCGAGATCAAGGGGGCGGCGGTTGAGCCTCCCGTTGCGCGCAAGGGGAGTGAAACGGTCCTGTTGGTCGAAGACGACGAGGGGGTGCGGGAACTCACCAGCATGATCCTGAGCGCCAACGGTTACCAGGTTCTTTTGGCGCAGGATGCGGCGGCGGCGGAGCGCTTCTCCGAAAAACACGCGGGAGCCATTCATCTTCTCTTGACGGACATTATTATTCCGGGAACCAGCGGGCGCGAACTCGCGAAGCGCATCACCAAGCAACATCCGGATACGCGCGTGCTGTATATGTCGGGTTACACAGACAACGTTCTGGCGCAAGGCGGGATTCTGGAGCCAGGCGTGGCTTTTCTTCAAAAACCATTTACGCCAGCCGCGCTTGTCCAGAAGGTGCGGGATGTGCTCGACAGTCCGGTCCATGCAAAATAAAAGGCGCGTCAGCACGAATTGATTCGTCTTTGCCTGGGGCCAGGGCCATCGCAAGATGCCCTCCGTATCGCTCGTTCAACGCGTATCCCCCAGATGAATTGTCTTCCCTGTCGCAGCGGATTGCCGCGCGGCGTCCAAAATCTCCGTAACAATCATGTTTGTTTCGAGCGAGGTTAACCCCTTTGGCTGCATGCCATCGAGAACCACCGCTCGAAGATAGTTGACCGAACCGCTCTCTCGATCCTCGAGGGGGTTGGCATGGCGAAGTTGCTCTTCCTGTCCGTGCAGCCGCACGCGGACCGCTTCGCGTTCAACGGTGATCGCGTAGCCGGTCTGGCCGTAGACTTCCATGTCTTTTCGGGAGAAGGGCCAATTCCAGGAAGCCTGCAGAATCGCCTGGGCCTTTGGATAGGTCAGGACAATTGTGGCTTCGTCATCGACGCGCGGATAGACATCCGGCTTGATTCGCTGCGTGACCGCGGTGACGGTATCCGGCCTGCGGTTGTCCATCAGCCAGGTCATTAGATCGGCTCCGTAGCATCCAAAATCGAAGAGCGCGCCCGCACCGTTGAGCTTTGGATCGGTTAGCCAGGAGAGGAACCAAGGCTCGACGTTGATTTCCTTGGGACCTTGATGGCCTTCGTGGACGACGACTTTGCGAATTTCGCCGATGGCGTTTTCGCGGACAAGATCGTACGCGGCACGATTGCTGCGGTACCACGTCGTTTCATAGTTCACAAGGACGGGGATTTTTGCGCGCTGCGCGGCGGATTGCATCGCGCGGGCGTCCTCGAGGCTCACGGCCAGAGGCTTTTCCATCATGACCGGGATGCCATGACGGGCGCAGGCCTCGACCACGCTGCGATGATCGAACGTATTGGTATAAACGAGAACGGCTTGCGGCTTGGTCCGATCGAGCATCTCGTCGACGCTGGAATAGAAGATGTCGTGCGGCAGACTAAATTTGGACTCATAGTGTGCCGCGAGTTCGTGATCGGCTTCCGCGACGCCAACGATTTGAAGGTCGGCGCGGTGCTGGTTCTGCTGGAGAAAGCCGCCGACGTGGCCGTGGACAAGGCCGGCGATGGCGACGCGGAGTGGGGATGAGGAAGATGTGGTTTGGGCCGAGAGAGCGGAGGCGGCAAGCGACGCGAGAACGATGACGCGGAGAAGCGTGGAAACTAAGGTCTTGGGCATCGGTGGCTCCTGAATGCGGAGGGCATAGTAGCAGAAGGAGGTTGGCCGTCGAAAGCTGAGAAGTCGGGTATGAAGTGAGCCCTGGGAACGCACGGAGCGCGATAAGCCCCGATGCAAGTCGAACATATCGGAAATTGAAAGACCCTTGGCTTGGAGACGGCGAGGGATGACAAAGGAGGGTGTACACCCTAGGGGTGACGGAAAGTGTGCGGAAGAGCGTGAGGCGATTGGGGTTGCGGGCGTTGCTGTGTGTCCAATTTTGTGATGTGTGCGTAGTGACGGGTTGCAAAACTTTGGGGTTGGAAGGAGGCACCCCCTCCACCGGTTTCTTGTAAGTGTTGATTCTGGGGGAGTTGAAGTGGAGTGGAATCAGCACTTGTGGAAGTGTTGATTTTGAATGGGTTAGGAGCGGGCGGATTTTATAAAATGGTAACGTAGGAGGGACTGAAGATTTTGCGGGAATTTGAAGGACCGCGCGGCCGAGGAGCATGATCGACGGGAGCACAGGCAGAACCCATGCCCGAGGAAGATTTACAAGTATAACATATTGGTACTGGTTGTCAAGGATAAACTATAAGATGTGTGTTTGGTGCGAGTTGAAGGAGGGTTAGGGCAGGAACATTGGCCGATCACGGAAAAAACAAAACCCGCACCCTTGAAAACCACAAGGGATGCAGTACCCGAAAATCGTCTCGCGGTTTCATGGGTCGGCCGCCCGCCTCGAGACTCGCCGAACCCTTGCCGCTGGGCGCGGGCTTGAAAGAGCTGTTTCCGGTACAACAACGCCGGATACGATGCAAAAGATCGGCAGCCAGGCTCTCATCGCGCTCGAAGCTTTGCCCTAGCTAGGACCTCGCGAAGCGGCAGGGGCTTGGGCGAGATCGGGGCGTCTGGGACGTCTTTTGAATCGCTCGGACCAGCGGGAACGAACAAGGGAAAGGCACATGGCCCAAAACGGCGAGAGGTCAGACCAATCGAACCATGCGGTTTCGCGCACTCCGCGAAGGGAACGCAGCCATTGGCCGAAGGTGAGCTTTCGTTGCTTCAGGTGGTCTGGCAGCGTAATCAGGTCCAAATTTTCGACCAGCCACTTGCGTCCTTCGCAAGCAGGCTCTGCCCGGAAGGCCTGCCCGGTCAAATCGAGGTAGCAAGCCCGCACAACATCCATTCCGTTGGGGTCAACAAATAGCCGAAAAGTGCAGCCGATGCGGGGATTTACATCGAGCAATTTGTATTCACCGTCTCGGGCATCGAAACGGCAGCCGATATCGACGATTCCGCGGTAGCCGAGGGAGGAAAGTAGCGCTCGTATGGGCCGCTCGGCGGCTGTATTCTGCTCACAAATTCCCAGTATGGTGATTCCCGTCGCAACAGGACGCTGCCTAAGTTTTCTCCCCATAAAACCCGCGAGACATTCTGACCTCTCATTGAAGTACCCGTTGAACATCCACACCGAATCCACATCGCCCGGAATGAATTCCTGCAGCATGACATTTTGTTGCTGCTGACTCTGCAGAGTGTCGTAGTACTCAAGGAGATCGTCGGCGCTTTGAGCGATGTGCATGGGCACTTTGGCTCGTCCGAGAACAACTCGGTCATCGATACCTTTGACGACAATGGGGAAAACTGCATTTTCGAGGAGCTGAAGAACCTCGCTTCGCGACTGAGGGAAAACGGTTTCCGGGGTGGGGTGACCGTATTCGCGACACAAGAAGAACAACTCTCTTTTGTTGCTGAGGCTGCGCACGAGACCTCGGGGAAGAATTGGGAAACGATAAGCCTTTTGCAACTGCTCGGCAGCTTCCTGAACCAGTGCGGCGGTGGTTTCGTTGGTAGGAACCAGAATGGGGCGGGTGTTGAAATTTTCCGAGATTCGGAGGAGAGAAGCGATGGAAGCTTGCGGCGTCGCTGTGCGCACGTCCCAACGGAAAACACCACGGCAATAGCGTGAACGAAGTGGCGGCGAGAACTGCCCATCCTCCACAGCATAAACCGGCACACCGAGCACCCCCAGACTGCGGAATATCCCTAACGCCCCGTGATGGTGAGGATAGAGGACAACCACGGGCGTAGAAGTGTTGATCTTGATTCTCGTGCTTCTCATAACCTCGCCGGAACGGGGTCTCGTGGCTCTAAGAAACACCAGAACCTCCTACCTGGCATGAGAAAACAGGGCGCGGAGACAGAACAAAAGCGTTGCATGGTACAGCATGGCGCCAAAAGGGGAGTTTTTTGTCGATCTAAGACTCGCTTGCGACTTGCATTGCGACATAGCACCACAGCTTGGCGAGCGGCCTGCGCACCTTCTCGAGGTGCGATCGAAAACGAAGGATCCGCCGATCGGCTGGGTTGCCGGCGCTGCTTACACCCATAGCGGTTCTCGCCACAACTGGAGAGGTATTCCCAGGCTGCGTTCGCGCGCCGTTTGATACACGGCCCAGGCGAGCGCCACGTCATCCAAACCCATGCCCATGTGGGCATAGTGAATTCTCTCTGTATCGTTCTCGCGTCCCGGCTTTATGCCCAAGATCAACTCGCCCAGGTTGGCGTGAATATCGCTGTCATGAAGGAGGGCGTGTTGGTGCATAATCGCCGGAGTCATGATTCCACGATGCTTCACAACCTCCCAATCGTCTGTAACGATTTTCTGGCACTGCCGGATCAGGGCAAATTCGCATTCATGGCCGGCTAGCTGGACCGTCAACGCGCCCGGTTTAATGTGCCGCGCGAACATGAGCGGCTCACGGGCCGTTGTGATCGTTAGCGCCACGTCGGCATCGCACAAGGCTTCGTCAATTGATGCCACCGCGTGAACGGGCGCACCCCATAGCTGGCGACATTCATCGGCGACGCTCTCGGCTCGTGCCTTGTCGCGATTGGTCAGCGCGATCTCTTCTACTCCAGGAATCGCGGTGTAGAGTCCAAGAATTTGCGTGCGTGACTGAACGCCCGCTCCAATCATGCCGACCTTACGGGTTTTGCGCGGCGCGAGATAATGTACTCCGAGGGCGGTCATGGCGCCGGTGCGCATGGCGCTAATGAGGGTGCCATCCATAACGGCAATCGGCACGCCGGTTTCCGGACAATTCAAAATGATCAATGCGCTCGCGCGAGGTAAGCCACGTTCTCGGTTGGCAGGGAAGCTTCCAATCCACTTCATGCCCATCGCGCGCACCGTGTCGCCAATGTATGCAAAGAGTGCATTGAAGCGGCCCTGATCTTCGGATTCCGCGCTGTCCTCTTTCCGCAAGACCACTTTGTGCGGGTGACGAACCTTGCCTTGCGCGAACAGCGCTTGAGCCCGTCCCACTTCGCGCATTGCACGCGACATGTTGAGCAGGTCGGCGCCGAGAACCGCCTCTTGGTCGAGGTAAAGAAATTCAATGGTTCTCGGTGTCTCGACGGTGCTCCGTGCCGGCGCGACCGGCGACGATAGGTCAACACGCATCACCGCAGATTCTTCGGGTAATGTTCGCACTTTCATGAACCAAACCTCCGAAAGCTCGGAAGTAGACGCTTAGAAGCCATTGCTGTTAGCTTTTTTCGTTCTGTTCAGCTTTAGTTGCAAAATAGGCATAGCTTCGCCCTGTGACTTACAGAAGGCATGCCTCTTTTACGCTTAGCGACTCACCCCGTCGCAGATGGACACCAGTTACAACTGCAAAAAGCATAGGATCGGCCTAGAACCCATGTCGTCTGGTAGAACTGACAGTTCCGACGTACTAGTCGGGGTGGCAGTCGGCATAGTGCCTGGCACGCCTTATCGGAAACTTGAAATTCATTTGTCCGGTTACGGCATAAGCGGTCGTAAAGTTCCGCCCGGTCAGGAACGGGTATTGCGTGGCCGCCTGTGTCAGCCGCCCCATGTTGTCGAAGGTAAACTGGTACGTCCCGGTGGGATCGGTCACCTGCGAGCAGGAGCAGAAAAGTCAAAACCCGCAGCCTTGAAAACCACAAGGGATGCCGCACCGAAGAGTGGCTTGACCCTTTAAGGGCGCTCCACCCGCCCGGTCACTCGGAACTTACGAGGCTTAGAGCCATTCACGGTTGGTATAGAATCTCACCTGGTGGCCTGGCGAAAGACTCCGCCGGTCGTCAAAACCGAATCGGAGTGGATATGCCGGACGCGCCAGACCAACGTCTGCTTGAGGCTCTGCTGGACTCCTGGGACCGGAACAACACGATTTTGGTCAACCTGCTCCGCGCCCTCCCAGAGGGCGGGCTGGAGGTCAGGACGATGGAGGGCAGCCCATCCATCGCTCAACTGTTCACACACATCCACTTTGGACGACTTGTGCTGATCTTCGAGGACGCTCCGGAGTTCGCCAGAAGGCTGCCCGAGAAAGAGTGGGCGGTCGAGCGTGACGCTGGTCGGATTGCGCAGATGCTGAACGACAGCGCCAAGGCGGTGCGGGACGCGGTAAAGAGCAGGGTCGAGGCAGGCCGGGACATGGAGCTTCACTACGACCACCCAATCCTGATGCTGCAGCACATGCTATGGCACGAGGGCTACCACCACGGTCAGATAAAGTTGGCCCTGAAGCTGGCGGGCCGCCCAATCGCCGATAAGGAAGCCGGGCCGATCACCTGGGGCGTCTGGATGCGCAAGAAGTGATAGGTCTTAGGGCGTTCACAGGCGCGCTCAAAGACCGCCTCGCCTCCTACGGCACAGCGTAAAGATGAATGAAGTTTTGGCCGAATGCCAATGGACACCAAGACGGAATATTATTTTTCTGTTGATTGTTATCGCAGCCGCGGCCTTCATCGTCCCGACTATCGTCCCTCATGCTGCCAAAGGGTCTAATAGAGGTGCCACCCTGGAGCAGGGGAAGTATCTCGTGGAATCCGTGACGATATGCTTCGAGTGCCATTCGGAGCGTGACTTTTCAAAGCCGGGCTGGCCCATCCCTCCCGGGCGCGTCGGTAGTGGACGCATCTTAGGAGGTGAAGGCAGCCCAAACCAAATCATTGCTCCAAACATCACTCAGGACGCGGCTACGGGAATTGGGAACTGGAGTGACGAGGAAATTGTCAGAGCTATTAAGGACGGTGTCGGGAAAAATGGAAGATTGTTGAATCCCGAGATGCCCTCCCGCTATTTTCGGAGCTTAGGCGATGACGAAATACAATCCGTCGTGCTGTACCTGCGCTCCATCCCGCCGGTCAGGAATCAGTTGCCTGAGATGGCTAAGTACGTGCCAGGAAAACATCCACCAACCATCGCGATGGATTCGATTCGCCTTACCAAGACATCAACCATGGTTACGCGGGGAGCGCATCTCGTAAGGCTCGCTGGCTGCGAGACTTGCCACACCCCGGCCAATGAAGATGGGTTTATACATGGATTGGAATTTGCGGGCGGGACGGTTTTTCGCCGGGGAGATCAGGCCGCTGCAAGCTCCAATCTGACTCCTGATCCGTCTGGCATTGGTTACTACGATGAGAGTCTATTTCTGAAAGTAGTTAAGACGGGAAGAGCGGGAGCGCGGCCTATATTTTCAGCAATGCCGTGGCATTTCTATCGCAATCTAACAGACGCAGACCTTAGGGCCATATTCGCCTACCTGCAGGCTTTGCCGCCAGTAAAGCACCGCGTGGACAACACAGAGCCACCCACACGATGTGCCAAGTGCGGCAACACTCACGGTTTTGGAAATCGGAACTGATTTCAGACAATCGAAGGAATTTTAATGCGGCACGTACATGTGATTCTCATCTTGCCCCGAGAGCTTTCCGCAGTGACGGGTGCACTTCTATTCCCGCATCGTAGCTAATGAATCCCTGCTTCCTGAATCCATTCATGAACCCGTTGATTCTTGAACGCGTGGTCCCCACCATTTCCGACAGAACTTTGTCGCTCAGGAGAGGTATCTCAACGCACGTCCGGCCGTTCTTACCCAAGTGCGCAAGACGCAAAAGAACGTGGGCCAGCCGTTGTTCCGCAGAGCAGGTCAGCAAGTCAGCCACGTGATCGCGATAGTTTTTGATGTTGGACAGTAGATGAGCCACCAGAGAAATTGAAGTCTTGTTCTTTTTACGAAGCATCTGGAGCATCTTTGCCTTTTTGATGGTTCGGATGGAACTCGCGGTCAACGCGACGGCCGTGCACATACGAACGGGATAGTCCGCGAGGCAAAGCTCTCCAAAAAAATCGCCCACTCCCAGGATTGCAGTAACTGCCGCTGGCCGGCTGTTCCTTCGGGTCGAGAGTCGTACCGCTCCTTTTTGAATGTAGAAAAGCGTCTCGGCAGACTCACCTTGCGTGTAGATGTTCTGCTTATCCCGATAGCTCGAGACCTCGCCGCCCAGACAAGCTCCGGAAGAGAAGTCCCCAAGGGGAGATTCTTTCTGGTTCACGCGCTTCAAAAGTTCCTCCAGGTCCGGGCAGGGCGCTTCGCTGTGCGAAGTCTAGACCCTTCCGGCGCCTTGAGTGTAAGCAACAAGAAAAAGTCTGTCTGTTCAATATGACACAGCCAAAAAATAGGGAGGCGCGCGGCTTTCAGGCTAAAGTTTCACGATAGAGGGGAATTTGGATCTCAGTGTGCATCAGCTCGAAGATCAAACTTCTCCGGAGTGTTCGAAGGCGGTTCAATGACCACTCACACGTCCAAGCGCAGAATCGTGATTTGCGGAGAGGTCGAACCAGTGTGACAATACAACCATGCGAAAATTTTCCACTTTAGCTATAACAGCAGTTGCGGCCGGAACCATCGTGCTGGGCTATGCTCAAGCACAGCAAACACCGCCAGCAAGTAATCCACAAACTCCGACAACAAAGCCAACCCCCAAGCCCCCTGCGGCGAAGCCCGGTTCCACTGCAGCCAAGAAACCGGCCGTTCTGGCGCTCAAAACGCAAAAAGACAAAGCCAGCTACGCCATTGGCCTGAATATCGGCAAGAGCATGCACAAGGATTCTGTTGACATCGACCCGAATATTCTCCTGCGAGGCTTGAAAGATGGATTAGCAGGCAGCAAGCCACTTTTGACGGACGACGAAGCCAAGGCCACCATGATCGCCCTCCAAGCCGATTTGCGTAAAAAACAACAAGAGAAGATGGCGGTGGAGGGAGAGGCCAATAAAAAGGTTGGCGAAGCATTCTTGGCCGAAAACAAGACGAAAGAAGGCATCGTAACTCTACCGAGTGGCCTGCAATATAAAATCCTGACGGAAGGAACGGGTCCCAAGCCCACTGCCACCGACACCGTCGTCTGCAACTACAAAGGCACTCTCCTCGATAATACGGAATTCGACAGTTCTTACAAGCGCGGCCAGCCTGCTACATTTCCCGTGAGCAGAGTCATCAAGGGCTGGGCCGAGGCGCTTCAGCTCATGCCGGTGGGCTCGAAGTGGCAGCTCTTCATTCCCTCAGAGCTTGCCTATGGCGCGAGTGGCGGCCCCGGCGGCGGTATCGGTCCCAATGCAACTCTCGTCTTCGAAGTCGAGCTAGTGTCCATCCAGCCCAAGGCAGAAGTCCAGCCTCCAAAGCCAAACTCGACCCCGACTCCGACTCCGACTCCGACCCCGACTCCTAACCCAACCCCAAAGGACTGACAAACGCTCTCGAATTGTCGGATGGCTCGCGAGTGGAACTGCACTCCGGCGAGGACGAGAATCCTGGGCATCTGCGATAGCAAGGGCGTCCTCTGGTTCGTGCCGTATCTTTGATTTGAACCGTTTGAAACATGCCATTTACGTGTTTTCTTGGCCCGAAACGTTTATCATGGATGCCCTTACGGCACGAGCGGCACTACGTGCGGAGGAGCCGCGCCTTTGGCGACAATCACGACGCTGTTCTGGGACATCGGCGGAGTCATTCTTACCAACGGCTGGGGCCGTGGTTCACGCCGTGAGGCCGCCACCACTTTCAATTTCGACTACGAAGAATTTCAAGACCGGCACGACCTCTCCTTTCCCGCTTTCGACTCCGGCCAGATTTCTCTGAACGAGTATCTCGACCGCACGCTTTTTTATCGCCCGCGCTCTTTTTCGCGCGAGGAATTCACCGCCTTCATGTTCGCGCAGTCGAAAGAGTATCCTGATGTGCGTGCGGTTCTGGCTGACGCCGCGCGCTCCGGCAAGTACTTCATCGGTGCCATCAACAACGAGCCTTTGGAGCTCAATCAATACCGCATCGAAGCGTTCCAGCTGCGCCGCGATTTCGTTGTTTTCTTCAGCTCTTGTTACGTGCGTTCGCGCAAGCCCGAAGAAACCATCTTTCGCGTTGCTCTCGAGGTCACCCAGCGCCCGCCGGAGCAGTGCGTATTTATCGATGATCGTCCGCTGAACCTCGAAAGTCCGCGCCGTTTGGGGATGCAGGTGATTCACCATCAAAATGCGGAGCAATTGCGTTCAGAGCTGAGAAATCATGGCGTTGAGGTATAGTTTCCTGCGCCCGCGTTAACACGTCAGAGGTGCGCAACCGAGCCGAGGGAGCCAATGGCTGAAGATTCCAACCGTTCAAAAAGTCTTTATGGTGGCACGGCAGAACCCTGCTCCGTGGTGTTGTTTGGCGCGTCCGGCGACTTGGCCAAGCGCAAAGTCATCCCGGCGATGTTCGACCTCGCCACTCACAATTCTCTCGGCTCTCGCTACGTCATCGTGGGCTTCGCCCGCACTCCCATGAGTGACCCAGATTTTCGCGCCACCACAGGCGAAGCTGCCAAAACCATGTCGGAACTCGGACCCGTCGACGCGAAACAGTGGGAAGACTTTGCGTCCTGCCTCTATTACAACTCCGGCGATTACTCGGACCCTCAGGCCTACGTCCAACTCGGCAAGCGCCTCGTGGAACTCGAAGCCGAAAAAGAGCTTGGTGGCAACCGTCTCTTCTACCTTTCCACCCCGCCAGAGGTCTATCCTCACATCGTCGAGCAGTTAGGCCGCGCAGGCCTCGCACGCCCGTCCTCCCCGAACTCTTGGGTGCGCATCATTATTGAAAAGCCATTCGGCCGCGATCTCGCCACGGCCAAGGAACTCAACAAGATCGTTCTTAATGTCTTCGAGGAACGTCAGGTCTACCGTATCGACCACTACCTTGGCAAAGACACCGTCCAGAATTTGCTTGTCCTCCGTTTCAGCAACGGCATCTTCGAGCCTCTTTGGAACCGCAATTACGTCGACTGTGTCCAAATTACGGCAGCGGAAACACTAGGGGTCGAACGCCGCGGCGGCTTCTACGAAACCACAGGCGCGCTGCGCGACATGATCCAAAGCCATGTGCTGCAGCTCACCTCGCTCGTCGCCGTCGAGCCGCCTGCCTCGTTCGACGCCACCTCCGTCCAAAACGAAAAGCTCAAGGTCTTGCAATCCATCCGTCCGTTTGATTTGGAGATGGTCGCGCAATCTGTCGTCCGCGGGCAGTACGCGCCGGGTCAGATTGATGGCAAGCGCGTGCTCGGCTATCGCGAGGAGCCAGGAGTGAGCCAGACCTCCCGCACAGAAACCTTTGTCGCCGCCCGCTTGTTGATCGACAATTGGCGCTGGGCTGGGGTGCCCTTCTATCTCCGCACTGGCAAGCGCCTCGCCAAGCGCAGCACGGAAATCGTCATCCAATTCCGCTGCGCACCTCATATCGTTTTCCGCGATCGCGAAATTGAACCGAACCGTCTCGTCCTCAACATCCAGCCCGAGGAGGGCATCTCCGTCTCTTTTGGCGCAAAGCGCCCTGGAACTGAGATGCGCATCGGAAATGTAAACATGAACTTCAGCTACAAGGAAGGTTTCGGCGAGGTGTCGCGCAGCGCATACGCCACCCTTGTCAACGATTGTCTTCGCGGCGATGCCACGCTCTTTGATCGCGGCGACAACGTCGAAGCAGCCTGGGCGCTTGTCGATCCCATTCTTGACGTATGGGGAGCGGCGAGAAGCGCTAAGGTCCCGGAGTATCCCGCGGGAAGCTGGGGCCCGCGCGAATCGGATCTATTGCTCGAACGTGACGGTAAGAAGTGGCACAACCCATGATTTTGTGTTCGCGCAGCTAGAGCGAACGGCAGATGGACGGGGGGAATCGGTGATCCTTGCGGGTGACGTTGGCGGCACCAAGTGCAATCTTGCGCTCTTCTCTGAAAAAGACGGCAAGCTTACGCCCGTCTACAAGCAGCGCTTTGCAAGCAAGGATTTTGCGCAATTTGACTTGATTGTCAGGGAATTCTCGCTCCAGGCGGCGCCACATCTCATAACGGAAAGAGTTCGCGCCGCAGGCTTTGGAGTAGCCGGTCCGGTCATTAATAATCGCGTGCGCGCCACGAATCTCCCCTGGACCGTCGATGCGGCGACCTTGGCGCGCGAGCTGAGCCTCCCCGACGTTGTGCTGATGAACGACCTGGGCGCAACCGGACACAGCATCGAGCATCTCGCCCCCGGAGAATTCTGCGTTCTAAATTCTGGCAAGCCCGAATACGGTGGCACGCGCGCCCTCCTCGCCGCCGGCACTGGCTTGGGACAGTCCATCCTCGTTTGGGACGGTGCACGCTACCGCGTTGTTCCTTCCGAAGGAGGACATTCCGATTTCGCGCCGCACACCGAGCAGCAGATCGAGCTGTTACGCTTCATGCGCCGCCGCTATCCACAAGTGAGTTGGGAACTTATTCTTTCCGGCCGCGGTTTTCGCACAATTCACGAGTTCCTCGCTCCCAACGTTACGCATCACTCCTTCGAGGACCCTGGCATGGATCCCGCTCCCGAAATCACCAGGCTTGGACTTTCCAAAGAGTGTCCGGTCTGCGCCGAAACTCTCGATCTCTGGACCGCGATTTATGGATCTGAGGCGGGGAATCTCGCTCTCAAAGTTCTCGCCCTAGGCGGCGTCTACGTCGCCGGCGGCATCGCCGTCAAAATCATCGAGAAAATCAAGGACGGCACGTTCTTTGCAGCCTTCCGCGACAAATGGAAATTCGAAGGTCTGTTGAGTGACATCCCCGTCTCCGTCGTGCTCAACGAATCCGCCCCGCTCCTCGGGGCAGCCTACGAAGCTCTGGCATCGTTTCCGCGCTAATCTCTTCCTATGTCATTGTTTGATGACGAACTGCCCAGTTGGAAACCCGTATCCCGCGGCGCCGGCATCGCCTGGATCGTTTTCTATCTTCTCTTCCTGCTCTATGCTGCCGCCGATCGCACCGGTTTTCTAATCATCGATTACGCCAATCTCATCATTCACGAAGGCGGCCACTTTTTCTTCAGTTGGTTTGGCCACACCATCATGATTCTCGGCGGTACGCTCGGCGAACTGCTCGTCCCGCTCCTCTGCGCCGCCTTTTTCTGGTGGAAACGCGAAACGACTGCTGTCGCCTTTTGCAGTTTCTGGTTCTTCGAAAATTTCCTCTATATCGGCACCTACATGGCCGACGCTCGCACCTCCGCATTGCCGCTTGTCGGCTCGGAAGAGAGCGACTGGACGATTCTTTTCACGCAATGGGGACTCCTCGCAAAGGATCAGCAAATCGGCGCCACCATGCATGCCCTCGGATGGCTCGGCATGCTCGCCACCATTGCTTGGCTCGCCTACCGCGTCTGGAGCGGCGCCAAAGAACGGATCTGAACATTGCTGGTTGGTTCGCAGGCAGGTTTCAAGTCTCAGACCCAACGTTTCTTGATAAACTACCATGACGTAAATCTTCTTTGCGATGTGTCAGTAAGGAGCAAGTCATGAGCACCGCTGTAACCACCCACGTCACCGAGCCGCAGAATTACATCAACGGCGGTTGGCGCCGCCCCTCCACAACCGAATTCTTCGACGTTACCAATCCTGCCACTTCCGAGATTCTTGGCCGCACTCCCATGTCGTCGCCCGCTGAAGTTGACGCCGCCGTGCAAGCCGCCTCCGCCGCCTTCCCAGCCTGGCGCCGCACTCCGCCTGGCGAACGCGTTCAATATCTCTTCAAATTCAAAAATCTGCTCGAAGACCACATCGATGAACTCTCCCGCCTCATCACCCTCGAAAACGGCAAGACGTTTGCGAGAAGCCAAAGCCGAACTTCGCCGGGGCATTGAAAACGTCGAAGTCGCCTGCGGCATCCCCATGATGATGCAGGGCTACAACCTCGAAGACGTCACGCCCGGCGTCGATGAAATGCAAATTCGCCAGCCGCTCGGCGTCGTCGCTGCCATCGTTCCGTTCAATTTCCCCGCGATGATCGCCTACTGGTTTCTCCCCTACGCCATCGCCTGCGGCAACACCTTCATCATCAAGCCCTCCGAACGCGTCCCGCTCAGCCTCTGCCGCGCGTTCGAGCTTCTCGAAAAAACCGGCCTCCCCAAAGGCGTCGTCAATCTCGTCAACGGTGGCAAGGAGGTCGTCAACGCGCTCTGCGATCATCCGCAAGTCCGCGCCATCAGCTTCGTCGGTTCCACTCCTGTCGCCAAGCACGTTTACACGCGTTCTGCCGCCTCCGGCAAACGCGCCCAATGCCAGGGCGGCGCCAAGAATCACGTTATCGTTCTTCCCGACGCTGACATGGAGCTTGCCACGCAAATCATCAGCGATAGCGCGTTCGGTTGTGCTGGGCAGCGCTGCCTCGCCGTGAGCGTGGCGGTCACCATCGGCGAAGCCCAAAAGACTTTCCGCGATTCCATCGCCCACGCCGCATCACACATCAGAGTCGGTAACGGCCTCGACTCTGGCGTCCAGATGGGCCCCGTGATCTCCCCCGACAGCAAGCACCGCATCGAATCTTTAATCACGGCCGGCGTCGGCGAAGGCGCCAAAGCCATCCTCGACGGCCGCAAGACCAAAATCCCGAATCACGAGTCCGGCAACTTCGTCACTCCCACCGTTCTGGATGGGCTTCCGGCTTCAAGCCAGCTGGCCAACACTGAAATCTTTGGCCCCGTCTTAAGCCTCGTCCACGCCAACTCCATCGACGAAGCCATGGACTTCCTCCGCCGCAGTCCCTACGGCAACCAGGCCTCTCTCTTCACCACCAAGCGGCTCCGCCGCCCGCAAATTCCGCTACGAAGCTCCCGCCGGCAACATCGGCATCAACATCGGCGTCGCCGCGCCTATGGCGTATTTCCCCTTCAGCGGCTGGAAAGAGAGTTTCTTTGGCATCCTTCACGGCCAGGGCCGCGACGCCGTCGAATTTTTCACAGAATCCAAAATCGTAGTCGAGCGCTGGTCCCGCCAGGAAACCCGCAAGTTTTAAGTGGCACAGACTTCAGTCTGTGCTCTTCTTTCCTCCATGACCACTCAACCCATCAATCTCGACGTCCATGAGCAAATCGAATGCGCCCACACGCTCGCGTCGAAGTTTTACACCGACCCCGCCATCCTCGACGCGGAAAAATCCCGCATCTTCCGTCGCACCTGGCAACTCGTCGGCACTCTCAATACTCCGTGCGGAGAACAAAACGGCGCAAAACGCACCATCGCCGATCCTGAAACCTTTTTCACTGTCGACGTCATCGGCGAACCTGTCGTCATCGTTCGCGACAAGCAGGGCACGCTCCGCGCCTTCAGCAACGTCTGCCGCCACCGCGCCGGCCCCATCGCGCAAGGCAGCGGCTGCAAAAATGTTCTGCGCTGCGGCTATCATGGCTGGACTTACACACTCGATGGCCGTCTGATCGGCACACCCGACGTCGAAGGCGTCGAGTTCTTCGACCGCAGCACCATGGGCATGGTCCCTTTGCGTCTGGAAATCTGGGAGCAGCTCATCTTCGTCAACTTCGATCAGAACGCCGAGCCGCTCTCCGCCTATCTCGGCAAAATTCCAGAGCAAGCTCGCGGCTTCCAATTCGAGGGCTTGCAATCAGTCGAGCGCCGCGACTACGTCATCGATTGCAACTGGAAGGTCTACGTCGACAACTATCTCGAGGGCTACCACATCCCCATCGCTCACCCGGGACTCATGCGCGAAATCGACTACTCCCAATACCGCACCGACACCTATCGCTATTATTCGCAGCAGTTCGCCCCCATTCGCGCCATGAAGCCGGAAGATGTCGGCGAACGCTTCTATCCCCCGGGCACTGGCCTTCAAGAAGCTCTCTATTTCTGGATTTTCCCAAATCTCATGCTCAACATTTATCCGGACAATCTTTCCACCAACCTGATCGTCCCGCTATCGCACGACAAAACGCTCACTATCTTCGAATGGTTTTTCCACGACGCCCATTCCGAAAAAGTTCGCGAGCGCATCCAGCGTGCCGTCGCGTTCAGCGATGAAGTTCAGCAGGAAGACATCGAGCTTTGCAGAAATGTACAGCGGGGGCTAAATTCGTCGACCTACGACCGCGGCCGCTATTCCGTCAAGCGCGAAAACGGCGTCCATCACTTTCATATGCTTCTAAGTGAATTTCTCTCCCATTCTTGAGAGTGAAATCCAGAAGCCGCTTAGACTCTCGAACTCGCCGTCCGCGGCAATGCCACGCGCGCCGTAGAATCACGTATCACAAACTCCGGTTCGATGGCGATCTCCGGAACATACTCCCCGTGCTCCTCGATCTGGCTCACTAGCGTCTGCGCCGCAATCTCTCCCATCCGCAGCAGCGGTTGCCGCACTGTCGTCAGCCCCGGATTAGCAAAAGCCGCCCCGGGAATATCATCAAATCCCACCACCGACACATCTTGCGGCACGCGTAATCCCGCTTCGCGAAGCGCCCATATCGCCCCAATTGCGGAAATATCGTTGTAAGCAAACAGTGCCGTGAATGGCGCTCTTCTCGAGAGCAACTCCTTTGTGACGGGAAAGCCCACTGCCGGTGTGGAATCCGTGCTTTCTATCCGGATCGTAAGCTCCGTTCGGATTCGAATTCCCAACTCTGCGGCCACTTCGCAGATCGCATTCCAACGGTCCTCCGAGTCCGAACTGAAAACCTGTCCCTGCACGAACGCAATTTCTTCGTGCCCCAATTCCTTCAGATGTTCCAGCGCCAGCCGGACCGCGCGTTTGTGGTCCAACACAATATTCGTGACACCGGCGATCTGCCGGTGTCCCGCGACTGCGACAGTCGGCAGCGAAGGCTCCGCCTGAATGGATGTGTCCACGGTAATTAACCCTTCGACTCCTCGTTCCTCCAGCATCTGCGAATACGTTAGCAACAGCCTCGGATCGTGCCGGTGCACCACGGTCAGAAAAAAATAATTTTTCGCAGCCAGGTATTTCTCAATCCCGCTGATCACTTGCGAGCCATAAGCGTCGCCGATCTCCTCCGCAATTACACCGATTGTGAAAGTACGCCTCATCCGCAGCGTCCGCGCAAAAAAATCCGGCCGGTAATTCAACTCTTGTGCCGCGGCGAGGATGCGCTTCTTCGTGTGTTCGGGGATCGAGCGCGCAGCGGGAGAATTATTCAGCGCAGCAGACACCGTCCCAGCTGTTAGGCCGAGATGCTTTGCCACCGTCTTGAGTGTGACCTTCTTGTTCTCTCGAAGCGGACCAGACTTCTTCTTGTGCGTTGGCGTCATTCAGGCGGCCTCAACAACCCTGCTTGCTTTTCGTTACCCAACTCAGAACCTAACGGACCGGATCCTGTCCGGGCGCGGGAATACATCGTATCGGGATTATATCAGGGCCACGTTCCAATCGCTTTACAGCCCCGCTACGCAAGCGCCTCTCCCTCTGAGCGGCATTCCTTTGGGACCCAATATCCAGTGCGCTAGAATGCTAACAATGCTCGCTTATCTCCCTCGGCTCTCGGCTCTTCTTATCATTTCCTTGCTGCTGATTTTGAGTTCCGCAAGCCCGCAAGCCTTGCGCGCGCAAAGCGCCACCGTCCCCCTTCCACCCTCCGCAAAATTGCCTGCTCCAAAAATCAACCGCGTCGGCTTTTCTCCCATCCCGAAATTCGTCGACGTCGCCAAATCTCTCGGCCTCACCGTCTCGCACATCTCCTCCGGAGAAAAGCGCTACATCGTCGAATCCATCAGCGGCGGTGTCGGCCTCTTCGATTGCGATGACGACGGCCGCCTTGACATCGTCATCGTCAACGGCTCCTCCGTCGACCGCTACCTAAAGGGCGGCGATCCCTTGGTCACTCTCTATCATCAAGAGCCCGACGGCACCTTCAAAGACATCACGACGCAAGCCGGCCTAACCCGCCTCGGCTGGGGCATGGGCGTCGCCGTCGCCGACTACGACAACGACGGCAAGCTCGACCTTTTCGTCACCGGCTACGGCGGCAACGTCCTATACCGCAATCTCGGCGCGCTGCAAATTCGAGGATGTCACGGAGAAAGCTGGCGTGCGCGGCGGTGGCTTCAGCACCGGCGCGGCTTGGGGCGACTACGATCGCGATGGCAACGTCGACCTCTTCGTCTCCCGCTACGTCCACGTCGACATCAACCACATGCCCGCCCCCGGCAGCAACAAATTCTGCTTATATAAAGGACTCCAGGTGCAGTGCGGCCCATGGGGCCTCGAAGGCGAAAGCGATCTCCTCTACCACAATCGCGGCGACGGCACTTTCGAAGAAGTCTCCCAGAAAGCCGGAGTTCACAACCCAGTCGGCTACTACGGCCTCGGCGTCATGTGGTCCGACTACGACAATGACGGCTGGCCCGACCTCTTAGTCGCCAACGATTCCGTCCCCAACTATCTCTATCACAACAATCGTAACGGCACTTTTTCCGAAGTCGGCATGCTCTCGGGAATTTCCCTGAGTGGTGATGGCACGCAGCTCGGCAACATGGGCGTCGATTTCGCCGATTACGACCATTCCGGCCGCTTCAGCCTTTTCATCACCACGTTTCAAGAGCAGCCCAAAGCCCTCTGGCACAACACAGGCCCCAACGGCTTCGAAGACGTAAGCTGGCCCTCCGGCGTCGGCCGCCCGAGTTATCCCGACGTCTGTTGGGGCACCAGCTTTTTCGATATGGCCAACACAGGCTGGCTCGACCTTCTAATCGCCTGCGGCCATGTTTACCCTCAAATTGACTCCCTTGAGAATAGCCCGCACTACCGCCAGCCGGTTTTCCTCGAGCGCAACAATCGCGATGGCACCTTCGACGAAGTCGGGAAAGAAGCCGGCCTAACCGACCTCCCTCTAAAATCCCGTCGCGGCGCCGCCTTCGGCGACATCTTCAACACCGGCAACATCGATGTCCTCCTCGTCAACCTTGGCGAACCTCCCACTCTCCTCCTCAACCAGAACAATGCCCCCAATCACCGCGTCCTCTTCAAACTGGTCGGCACAAAAAGCAATCGCGCCGCCATCGGCGCCCGCGTCACCATTCAGGCCGCCGGCGTCCGCCAAATCGCCGAAGTGCGCGGCGGCTCGAGCTACCTCTCCCAAAACGATCTCCGCCTCCATTTCGGCCTGGGCAAATCCACAAAAATCGACTCGGTAGAAATCCGCTGGCCCAGCGGCAAACTCGAAACCCTGGAAAACGTAGCCGCCGACGCAATCTACACGGTGGTCGAATCCTCCGGCATCCGCGACACAAAACCCCTACCGCCTCTAGGAAACTCCGCGCTCCCGGCAGCAAATCACTAAAAGCCATCTCATGAATGCTCTTCAAGGTTTGAAGCAATCCCTTCTTCCTCGGAATCCAAGAACGGAGTAAAGTCTGCTCATCTCGACTAGACCTAAAGGAGTTCATTTCCAATGCTGCATCGAATGTTTGTTTTGATTGGCGCGATTGCTCTGTCCCTGACGGCTGGCGCGCGGCAGACGTCGACGACTCGATTCGACGGGTCTTCATGGTGGAACTATGTGAAGGTGTTGGCAGACGACAACATGGAAGGGCGCGAAACCGGAAGCGAGGGTCTGCGCAGAGCGGAAACATACACCGTGGAGCAATTGAAGAAGTCCGGGCTCGAACCAGCCGGCGAGAACGGCTTCTATCAAACCGTGAAATTCGATCAGCGTCAGGTGGACGAAAAGAAGTCCTTTGCCACGCTCGTGCGCGACGGAAATATGGTGCCCATCGTTCTGGGCGAGGATGCCTTGTTTTCGACTGCTGTGGACATGCCTTCGACGGGAGTTGCGGCGCCTATGGTGTTTATCGGCTATGGGCTGAAAGTGCCGGAGAAAGATGACGACGACTTCGCGGGGCTGGACCTGAAAGGGAAAGTGGTGGTCTACATCAGCGGATCACCTGCGGATATCCCTGCACCGCTTTCGGCACATTCCCAGACAGCGGCGGAGCGCGGTAAAGCACTGCGCGCCGCGGGAGCAGTCGGCGTGATTCGCATCTTCAATCCAGCTGCGATGGACCTTCCGTGGACTCGCATCTCGCTGAATCGCACTGCCCCTGCCATGCAGCTTGCCGACCCGAAGATGCATGATTTCGCGGGGACCAAAGTCGCTCTTGGCTTTAACCCGGCGCAGGCGGAGAAACTCTTTACGGGCTCGGGCCATACGTTTGCTGAACTGGCGTCGTTGGCCAAGGACCGCAAGCAACTCCCGCGCTTTCCTCTGGCCGCCTCGCTGAAAGCGCACGCCGCCATTGAAAGCAAGATGATCGAATCGGACAACGTCATCGCCAAGTTGGTAGGGTCCGATCCCGCCCTGAAGAACGAGTATGTGGTCCTTTCCGCGCACATCGATCACATTGGCATCGGTGCTCCGATCAACGGAGACAAAATTTACAACGGCGCGATGGACAATGGGTCCGGGAGCGCCCTGCTGCTGGATATCGCTGCCCAGCTGAAGGCACACCCTGAAAAGCTTCGGCGGTCGGTTCTTTTTGTATTTGTCACTGCGGAGGAAAAAGGCTTGCTGGGGTCGCGCTATTTCGCGGCCCACCCCACGGTTGACATTCGCTCGATAGTGGCGGACATCAACACGGACATGTTTCTTCCCATCGTGCCGCTGAAGACGCTTCTCGTGCTGGGGATCGACGAGTCCACCCTGGGCGCGCGCGCGACCGCAATAGCGAAATCGGTGGGCGTGCATGCCATTCCCGATCCCATGCCCCTGCGCAATATTTTCATCCGCAGCGATCAGTACAATTTCATTTTGCACGGAGTGCCGTCGGTAATGATGAGCGTCTGGGCCGAACCGGGGTCGCCCGAGAACAAATTGTTCGAGACCTGGCTCAGCGAGCGCTATCACGCGCCATCGGATGACGCGAACCAGCCTGTCGATTTGCAGGCTGCTGGGCTGTTTGAAGAAATCGTGCTGCGGCTGCTGGTGGACACCGCGAATGCCGATGCCCGGCCGCGGTGGAACAATGACTCGTTCTTCCGGCGCTACGCCACCGCGGGGAATTGAGGCGGGAGCGGAGACGGTAGCTGAGGCAGGTGGGCCAGGCGTTTGAATTGAGTGGCGCACGCTTTGGGTGTCGGTTTTGCAAAGGGTGCGCGAGAACTTGTTCTACTCTTGCCCCCGCGCCCGTTATCTGACCGGAATTGTCATCGAGCTCCTAGACGCCGCAAGAGCTGCAAGTCGGTTTGCCGTAGCTTCCAAGTTCGAGATCACGCTCGAAACTCTGCAGAGTGATCTGTCACCCAATCCGCGAAGTTTCGCGCCGGCGTTCCCGTGATGTCTGCAACCGTTGAGGTAACGTACGCAGGCTGGCCGATGGCGGCGGCCCATGCATCGAGCAGCATATTCACTGCAACCAGCGGCCCGATACGGAGCAACTCGAGACGCGCCTCGTCTGGCGAGATCTCTTCGATACGTAGCGAGCGGCCGATCACGCGACCGATTGCGGACACCTGCTCGACTTGGCTCAGCGATTGAGGTCCCGTCAGAACATATTCCGCTCCGGCGTGTCGGTCCTCACACAACGCGCGGACCGCGACTGCGGCGATGTCCCGCTCGTCTATCGGAGCGGTAGGGGCGGCGAGATACGGCCAGCGCACGATGTCGCCGGCGCGAATCTGCGGTGCCCACCAGCTCAGCGCGTTTGCGGCGAACATTCCAGGCCGCAGAATCGTCCACGCAAGTCCTGAGGTCTCGATCAATCGCTCGATTTGCTCGAACAATGCTTTAAGCGGATTGGGCTGTTGGAAGAGCGGGTGCGCCGTCTTGATCGGAGCAGATAGGAACACGATGCGTCGCGCCTTCTTAGCGATCCGCTCCAACGCGGGAGCAACAGCCGCCGCCGGGGCGGTCCACACCAGAAACACCGTATCGATGCCATCCAGGCATGAATCCAGCGTTTCGGGGAGAGTAAGATCTCCGCGAACCACTTCGACATGCTGTGAGAAACGAGCCGCGCCTGGGTTGCGCGCCATCGCGCGGACTCGCGCGCCTTCGCCGGACAACTGAGAGAGCACCTGGCTGCCGACGGTGCCGGTCCCTCCAATAACGAGAATAGGATTCATGCAGGACCATCCTACTGGCGGAGGTCCAAGCCAATCAAGGCGGTGTTAGGAGGGCCGCCGATTCTTAAATTTGCAAGAGCCTTTCGGATGGCCCATCGTTGCGGTTTTTGCAAGTGTGGGGCTTTTCATTTTTCTCATTCCCCTTTCATCTCCCCGAACTACGGTATACGGCTTCGGCCGAGACCAAAGCGCGCATGGCTTACAACGGCAAGGACGTTTCGCGATTTTTCACAAATACCGGCCAGCTAAGGAAGACAATCTAGGGCCAGAGAACCTATTCGGCCCGGATTTTCCCACTAGCCCTCAACCGCTCCAACCACCGCCGGGCCAAATCCGCTTCCCGCCGTTCCCCGTGATCCCCCAAAAACTCCCGCAGCAACCGTGCCGCATCCTCATACCGCCCCACCGCCGTCAGCGATTGTGCCACCAGCAGCCCGATCTCTGGCGCCTTCCCATTCGACGCCGCCAGCGCCTCTTGCGACATTTTCAGCGCCTCGTCATATCGCGCGTCCTGGTAATACGCTTTCGCCAGCGTCCAACGCGTCTCCCACGTCCCGGCAGAATCCAATTGCAGCGACTTCTCCAGCGGCGCGATCGCCGCGTCATATTTCCCCTGATCGCAAAGCGCCATCCCCAGCGCCGCAAAAGCCCGCGCATGATTCGGATCGACCTGCGTGGCCTTTTCCAACGCGTTTTGCGCCTGCGCCCAGTTGCGTTGTTTCAGGCTCAGCACCCCCTGCATGTACAGCACGTCCGGGTGCCCAGACGCCAGCCGCATCGCTTCGCCCACATACTTCTCTGCCTCTCTCATCTTGTCCGCGCCCAGCGCTTGCAATCCCTTTTCGAGCGCTTCTTTCGCCTTCGGTGCAAGCATCGGTCGCCCCGGAACTCCCGCAGTACTTCCGGCAGCCGAAATCCGCCGCAGATAAACATCCACCTGCGTTCTCCCCGTTACCCGGACCGACACTTCCTTTTGCGCGCTCTCGTATCCCGCCGCCTCCACAAGCACGGAGAATTCACCTAAATAATTCACCACCAACACGACGCTCCCGCGCGACGTCTCTCCCTGCCTGCTTAGCAGTGTTCCGTCCCGGTAGAGTTTCACCATCGCCGCCGCCGAGATCGGTTCTCCCGAACTGTCATGCACCGTTACCGTGATTTCCGATCCGTTCCCGTAGGACTCACGTTCGGCGCTTCCGCTGTCCTGGCAGCGAGCCGGAAGGGCAACCGCGAGGCAAGTTAGTATTGGGAGCAGATATCGCGCGATGCACAGACAGCAGCATCCGTCGGCCCGCACCCGAGCCGGTATGTGCACCACAATGTGGGCCCTGTGGGAACTACGCATGCAGGCCCCCGACCAGTTGCCGCGAGCCTAGTCCCCTCCGTGCACCGCGTCAAGCAAAACGTCTAGCTCCCAATTCCTCCCTTGGCTCTTCTCCTCGGCTTTTACTTCCAGCAGCCAACCGTTCACCTTCAAAAAACAACCGTTCGACCCCGAAATCCTACCATTCCCTGCAAAATAGTTTACTCTTCGGTACTCGAATGCTACCATTTCCTATGTTTCGCCTGCGCTCTACGCCCTGTCCCCGCCCAACGCGGGCATTCGTCCGGCCGACTCCGGTTCTTTTCTTTCCCCAGTCGAGAATCACCGGTCACCAGTTACTAACTCCTTTAGAATCCGCACTTCCGAAAATTGTCCCTATAACTCGTTTAGAATCCGCACTTACAAAAACACGGCACTTAAAGTCCTTTAGAATCCGCACTTACAAAAAAAGGCCGGGGGGGGTGGGGGGCTTATTGTTAACCAGGAACCATAAAACCGGCTACGGCGTTACGGCGATTCTCTTACCGGAGTATTGCACGGTCTTGTCCGTGTGTTGGGTTAGACCGCCGCCTATCCCGTGGTTTTCACCAACAAAGACGATGCGGAAGGTGCGCTTTTCAGGCATGCCTGGGAACGCACCGATTCGATCGCCGATCGTGAGTGAGTGCGTGGCGTCATCCCAGGAAAAGGGGATCGTCGCGTAGACGCCTTTTTCGTAGTCGTACGAGTCGTTCTCGTCTTCGTAGAGAGTGAAAGCGCCGTTCCCCCCGCGATAGATGCGGAGCTCGATGGGATCAGCGGATTTTTCAGAAGCGTATTCGACGTCGGGCCCGAGCGGAAGAATGGAGCCAGCGCGGACGTAGAGCGGCATGCGATCCATAGGAGATGGCGCGTCGAGAGTATGACCGCCCTGAATTGCGGCGCCGGTCCAGAAGTCGTACCACTTCGCGGTGGGAAGATAGAGATGGCGAGTCGTAGCGCCTGGTTCAGTCACCGGACTTACGAGCAGCGCTGGGCCAAAAAGAAATTGGTCGCCGATATTTTGTGCGCGAACGTCTTCGCGGAAGTCCATGACGAGCGGCCGCATGATGGTGTATCCCTCGCTGGTAGTTTTCCACGCTAGCGAATAAATGTATGGCATGAGGCGATACCGAAGCTTGTCGTAGGCAACGAGAATTTTCTGATCGTCAGGCCCGTAGGACCAAAGCTCGTTCTCATTGGTAGTGCGCGTGCCATGCGCACGGAAAATCGGACAGAACGCGCCGAACTGAAACCAGCGAACATAAAGTTCGCGATAAGCGGGATCATCGGGATTCGCGGAGACAAAGCCGCCGATGTCGGTAGTCCAATAGGGCAGGCCCGATAAGGAATAGTTGAGGCCAGCGGGAATTTGGCGGCGGAAGGTTTCCCAGTTGGGGTCAACGTCACCGGACCATGTGGTGACGGCGTTGTGCTGAGCGCCGGCGTATGCGGATCGCGAAAGAATGAAGACGCGTTTTTTGTCGGAAGCTTCGCGCTGGCCTTCGTAGACAGCAGTGGTTGTGAGAAGAGGAAACTCGTTGGCATAACGCGCACCATTCTCTCCGCCGATGACTTTGTTGTTGACGAGAAGATTGGTTTCGCGGCCTTCCGTTTCAGGTTCGGTAGTGTCCAGCCACCAGGCGTCGGCGCCAATTTTGAAGAGGGCGTTGTTCATCAGGTTCCAGTAATATTTGCGCGCGTCGGGATTGAACGCGTCGTATAGCGCCATGCGAGGCGGATGAAAACTCTGGACCTTGGTGCGATCAATAAAAAAGCCGCGCTTATCCATGTCGTCGTACACGGGTGAGCCGGGGCGGAAATAGGGCCACACAGAAATCATCAAGTGGACGTTATTTTTGTGCAGACTGTCGATCATGCCCTTGGGATCGGGATAGTTTTTGTTGAAGACGGCCTCGCCCATGGTTTTCCACCAGAACCAGTCCTGAACGATGTTGTCGAGAGGGATGTGCAGTTCGCGATATTTTTGAGCGATGGCGAGAAGTTCCGCCTGTGAGTCGTAGCGATTCTTGCATTGCCAGTAGCCGTAGGCCCACTTGCCAAAGAGGGGCGCTGAGCCGGTGAGTTCGCGATAGTCGGCGATGAGGCGATCGAAATCGGGGCCGTAAAAAAAGTAGTAGTCCATCGAATCCGACACTTCCGAACTAAGGTAGAAAGCGTGGACGAAGCGATTGTTGAAACGGCTGCGCGAGCCGTTGTTCCAGAAAATACCGTAGCCATTGCTCGAGAGAAGAAGTGGAATGGAGATGTTGGTGTTGTCCTGGGAAATGTCTACGGCTTCTCCGCGATAGTTCCAGACGCCGGCCTGGTGCTGGCCCAAGCCATAGAAAGCTTCCTGCGTGTCCCACATATTGACGAAGCGTTCGGAGTGATACGTTTTTTCGCCGTTGACTTCGACGGGCGTGAGCGTGCGCGTGTTTTCCTGCGTGAGTTTGTGTCCAGCGGAGTCGTAGAAGATGATCGAGCTATCGGCCCGTGTAACTTCGATTTTCAGGCGGGGCGTGGTCAACACGATGAGCTTGGGGTCGTCTGTGCGGAGTGAGAAGTCGGACTTCGGCCAGGATTTCTTGATGACAAGAAAGTCGGTGTGCTGGGGAACGTCGCGCTCGAGGGAGTATACGACGTGGACGATGGAGTCCGAGCAGACCTGGAAACGCAGGAAACCGGCCGTAAGAATCAAGACGATCCCATCAGGCTGGGGTTCGACGGAGGCAACGGGGTTGAGGGGTACCCATTGGGCCGCAGCGGGCGAGGAGACCGCGAGAGAGATAAGGAACCCAAGGATGGGCAGGAGTCTAGAAGAAAAAATCTTCATAAATGGCATCGAACTCCGTGTACGATAACGATATTTTAGGGCTATCGCTCGGGGGGCACATTGGCACCCTGGCTTGGTAGTTGTCAATGGCGATCGCAGACCAATGATTGATTGCCCGTGACGCCCGCGGCAGTGGGCAAGTCTAAGAAAAATAAGGGGAAGATTCGCGATTGAGAGCCATTTGTGATACAAGGCGTGGGGCAGTGCCAATGAGTCCAAAGGGTCTTGAGCGTAGAGGAGGGTTGGAATGGTGCTCTGCGGGAGAATCTGCATGCTTGCGTTCTTGATGGCTTTGGGGCCGGAGTTTGCGTCGTCGTCGCCGGCTAAAGAGGCGCAAACAGCGACGAAACTGGGCGCGCACGTCGTGAAAGCGGCATTCGGGAAGCTGCCTGACGGTACGGAGGTCGAATCGTACACTCTGTATAACACGCAAGGTGCTTCGGCAAAGGTGATCACCTATGGCGCCTCGCTCGCGGAACTCCACGTCCCGGACAGGAACGGCAAAATGGGCGACGTGGTGCTGGGATTCGACAATCTGGAAGGCTATCTCGGACCGCATCCCCACTTTGGCGGGACGATCGGACGCTACGGCAACCGGATTGCGAAAGGCAAGTTCAGCCTGGACGGCAAAGAATATCAGTTGGCGATTAATAATCCGCCGAACAGCTTGCACGGCGGGCCTACTGGATTTGACCGGCGAGTGTGGAAGGCGGAGCCGCTGGAGGGGAAAGATGGAGCAGCCGTGCGGTTTACGTACGTGAGCCAGGATGGAGAGGAAAACTTTCCCGGTAAACTGACCGCAAGCGTGACCTACAGTCTGACGAACACCAATGAGCTGAAGCTCGAATATACCGCCGAGACGGACAAAGACACGATCGTGAATTTGACGAACCATAGCTACTTTAACCTGGCGGGAACAGGGAATATTCTGGCAAACGTCCTTTACCTCAACGCGGACAAGTACACTCCGGTTGATCTAACGCTCATCCCGACGGGAGAAATCGCGAACGTTGCGGGTACGCCTCTCGATTTCCGGAAGCCTACGGCGATCGGGGCGCATATCGGTGAAATCAAAGATATCGGCGGCTACGATCACAACTATGTTTTGAATGGCAAGGCCGGAACGATGCGGATTGCCGCGCGGGTGAGCGAGCCCACGTCGGGCAGGCAGATGGAAGTTTGGACGACGGAGCCGGGAGTGCAGTTCTATTCGGCGATTGGTCTAAACGGAAGCATCGTGGGGAAAGGCGGCATGGCGTACCCGAAATACGGGGCGTTGTGCCTGGAGACCCAGCACTTTCCGGACTCGCCTAACCGGCCAAATTTTCCTTCCACTGTTTTGAAGCCAGGAACAAAATTTCACTCGGAAACGATTTACAAGTTCTCGGCGAAGTGACGTTGGGGTCGAGTCCTCGTTTTCATAGCCAGGACTTTGTGAGCTGTCATGAGTCGTAGTACGCACGCAGAGGAGAAGCGATTCTGAACTCTATGACCATTCCTTACGCGTTTATTGTGCCCGCTCGACTTGTTCATCTTTCCGGCGTTGACGTCGTCATCATCGTTTTTTACTTCGCGCTGGTCCTGGCCATCGGCTTCTACCTGCGCGGCCGCGCGAACACTGGCGAAGATTTCTTCATGGCCGGCCGCGAAATGACCGCGTGGGTGGCGGGACTAAGTTTTCTCTCGGCGAATCTTGGCGCGCTGGAGTTGATGGGTTGGGCGGGTTCGGCCTACCAGTACGGCATTCTGGCGACGCATTGGTACTGGATCGGGGCGATTCCGGCGATGCTGTTCCTCGCGCTGGTGATGATGCCGTTTTATTACATTTCCAAAACGCACTCCGTTCCGGGTTACTTGAAATTGCGTTTTGGAGAGCCGGCCCGCGCGGTCTCCGCGGTTTCGTTCGCCTTCATGACCGTGCTGATGAGCGGCGTCAACATGTTCGCTATGGCGAAGGTCATGCAGATTGTTCTGGGTTGGGACATCAATTTCAGCATTTGGGTATCGTCGATCACGGTGGCTATCTATGTCGCACTCGGCGGGTTGAGGTCGGCTATTTTTAATGAAGTGCTGCAGTTCTTTTTGATTTGGGCAGGCGCTCTGCTGATTCCCATTCTTGGTCTGTACGAAGCCGGCGGCTGGAGCAACCTGAAAGTGCAAATTGCTCAGCGCGCGTCGGATCAATACGTTCACTTGTGGTCAGGGTTGGGTTCTTTCACGGACAACCCCATGGGCATCAACTGGATCGGCATTGTGTTCGGGTTGGCCGCGGTCATCTCCATGGGCTACTGGACGACGGATTTTCTTGTCGTGCAACGCATCCTCGCCGCTAAGGATATACGCAGCGCCGAGATGGCCCCCATCATCGGGGCGGGATTCAAAATGTTTGTTCCGCTCATCGTGATTTTGCCGGGACTTCTGGGCTTGGCCGTGCTTCCGATGAAGCTCGTACCCGAATCCGTGGCTGCGGTCACCGGTGCGCATAGCTACAACGACGTGCTTCCATTAATGCTCGCCCGCTACTGTGGCCCTGGGTTGCTCGGTCTGGGGATTACCGCGTTGATCGCAGGTTTTATGTCGGGTATGGCGGGGAATGTAAGTGCGTTCACTACCGTCTGGACGTATGACATCTACCGGCCGTTGATCAACAGCAAGGGCACGGACCATCATTACGTGAACATGGGCCGGTGGACGACAGTGATCGGTGTGCTAATCAGCGTGGGAACGGCGTATTTGGTCATGCAGTTCGCAAGCATCATGGACTATGTACAGGCGCTGTTCAGCTTTTTCATCGCGCCACTGTTTGGCACCGTCATTCTCGGCATGCTTTGGAAGCGAGCGACAGGCCCGGGCGGTTTCTTGGGATTGCTTTGCGGCACTTTGTCTTCCATCGGTATGTGGGCTTGGGTGAAGGCGGATCCATCGGCGCTGCGTTATGTGGCGCTGTCGCCACACGCCAAGGCATTGGCGCAGGATATGTTTCAAGCGCTATGGTCTTTTCTTGTTTGCGTGATCGTGACGGTTGTGGTGAGTCTGGCGACGAAACCTAAGACGGACGCTGAATTGACTGGCTTGGTTTACGGGTTGACGCCAGTTCCGTCCGTCGGAAATATTCCCGTGTATCAGAAACCCATTTTCTGGGCCGGTGTGGTTGGTGTCGTATTTTTCGTTTTGAATATCTACTTTTGGTAGCCCCCGGAGGTCGGAAGCATGGTTTCTATCTGGTTCTTTATCGGGTTATCGTTGCTAGTTAATGGAGTGCTGATTTTCGGCGCTGGCCTGTACGAGTTGTGGAATCCGCCTGCCCACCCAACGGTAGAGCTTTTCAGTTTGCACGCGAGCGTCTGGTGGGGCGCGCTGATGACAGTGATAGGAGCGTGGTATTGCTATCATTTCAAGCCGGGGCAGAAAAACGTCGGATGATCTAGAATTGCGCGTCGCCCGAGATTGATCGCGGAGAACGGCCACTCAGTTTGCGGAAGAAGACTTGTTTTCAGCGAAGATGGAGTGTAGGGCCGGATATATCCGGCGATAAGTTTGATAGCCGCGCAGCATGGTCGCGCTGGCTTCGCGGTTTGGAGTAACGCGCTTCGCAACCCGCACGGCCGCGTCGCACGCTTCATCCACACTCTTCCAGCATCCTGAACCCACGCCCGCAAGAATGGCGGCGCCATAGGCCGCTCCTTCTTCCGCTTTCAAGATTTCAACTTCATGTGCGTAAACATCTGCCTGGATTTGTTGCCAGAGCTGCGAGCGAGCGCCTCCCCCGCCGAGACGGATGCGTTCAATAGGAACGTGGATTTCGTTGAAGATCGTGAAGGTATCTTTCAGGCTGTAGGTTACGCCTTCGATGACTGCGCGGATCAGATGCGCGCGAGTGTGCGACGCGGAGAGACCGACAAAGGCGGCGCGCGCGAATGGATCGAGGTGAGGAGTGCGCTCGCCCATCAGGTAGGGCGCCCAGAAAACGCCTTCGGAGCCTGCTGGAACCGTGGCGGCTTCTGCGGTGAGGCGTTCATAAGGATCGCGACCGTCGTCGGGGCCTGCGCCAAAACGATCGCGGAACCAGCGGAGAGAGAGGCCGGCGGCCTGGGTCACACCCATGACGTGCCAACGGCCCGGGATGGCGTGGCAGAAAGTGTGGAGGCGGCCTTTGGGATCGAGCGAAGGGCGATCGGTGGCGGCAAAAACCACGCCGGAAGTTCCGATGGTGGCGCTGACGACTCCGGCGCGCGTAATTCCCATGCCAACCGCACCGGCAGCCTGATCGCCTGCGCCTGCCACCACCGGTGTTCCTGCGTGAAGACCGCTTGCGGTTGCTCCGGCTTGCGAAAGTTTGCCGCAAATTTCCTGCGATTCGTAAAGTTTTGGAAGAAGCTTTATGTCGATGCCTGTTTTGGAGAGCACTTCGCTCGACCAAGTGCGGTGCGCGACGTCGAGCAGCAGCGTGCCGGAAGCGTCGGCAACGTCGATCGCGGATTCGCCAGCAAGACGAAGACGCACGTAGTCCTTCGGCAGCATGATTTTGCGGACCCGCTGCCAATTTTTGGGCTCATTGTCCCGGACCCACAGAAGTTTGGTGAGCGTGAAGTTTGTTAACGGGGGATTGCAAGTCAGCTGGATGAGGCGATCGAGTCCGATGGTCCGCTCGAGCTCCTTGGACTGCGCTTCGGTGCGCTGGTCGCACCAGATTAAAGCGGGGCGGATAACCTCGTCGTTTTCGTCGAGCAGAACAGCGCCGTGCATCTGGCCGGAAAAACCGATGGCCGCGATGTCTTTGGCGGAGAGACGCGAAGCTTGCAGCGCTTTGCGAACCGCGAGAGCCGCGGCGCGCCACCAGTCGCGCGGGTCTTGCTCGGCCCAGCCGGCTTGCGGGCTGGCGAAATTGGCGTGTTCTTCCGTGCCGGAGGCGAGGACTGTGCCGTGTTCGTCGAGGATTACTGCACGAGTGCCGCTTGTGCCTACGTCGATCCCGAGGATTGGAATACCGCCTCCTTCTTACTTACACAAGGGTTGCCGCAAGAGTTGTTTCCGACACGCTGTCGATGGCGGAAAAACAATTTTCAGAAACCGGGCGAAGAAAGCGCCGCAAACGGGTTTCGTGAACGTTCACGGCGCCCATTTAAGACCAGCGGGCAGGGCTTGTCAACGTGCCATGCGGAAGGATGCTGGCTGCGCAACGCGATTGACAAGCCCTGGCACCGAACACACAATGCCTGCGCCGAAACATTCCCAGGCTGGTTGAAAGTGAGTCGGCGAGGAGGCCAAATCATGAGCGGCAAGACGAGCGATGCGGAAGAAACTATCGATCGCAGAGAATTCCTTGGTAAATCTGCGGCGCTGATTGCGGGAAGCGCGGCGCTGCCGAGTACCTCGCTTTCGTATGAGCGAATCGTGGGCGCAAACGACCGCATTTCTCTCGCGCACATCGGAACCGGAAGCCGCGGAGAAGATTTGGCCTGGATCGCGGCGCAACTGAAAACCAGCCAGAATGCCGAAGTAACCGTGGTCTGCGATTTGTGGAAGCTAAACCGGGAGAGAGCTGCGGCGAAGAATGCAAAATATTATGGCCGGGCGCCGCGAACGTTTCAGTATCTGGAGGATGTGCTTGCCCTGAAAGAGGTGGACGGCGTGCTCATTTCGACGCCGGAACACGCGCACTCGCCAATCCTCAAGATGGCTGTCGAGGCAGGCAAAGACGCATATGTTGAGAAGCCGATGGGCAACGTGCTGGCGGAAGTGAAGGCGGCGCGGGACGCGGTGGCGAAAAGCGACAGGATTGTGCAGGTGGGCACACAACATCGCAGCGAGCCATACCAAAGGGCTGCGCACGATCTGGTGCAGACGGGTGCGCTTGGGGAAGTGAGCAAAGTCGAGATTGTTTGGAATTATCATGGCCCAAGATGGCGCGGCCGCGAGGAAACGAAACTGATCCGCGAACAAGACACGGATTGGCGCAAGTGGCTGCTGACGAAACCCTACCGGCCGTTTGATCCGAAGGTATATTGCGAATTCCGTTTGTACAAAGAATTTTCCGGCGGGATTCCGGATCAGTGGATGAGCCACGCCATTGATCTGGTGCACTGGTTTATGAAGGACAGCTTTCCCCGATCGGCGGTGGCGCACGGCGGAATTTTTGCGTGGCGCGATGGGCGCGAGAACGCGGATACGTTTCAGGCATTGTTCGAATATCCAAAGGGATTTCTGGTGAGCTATACGACGAGTTTCGGAAACGACTCGCCAGCTTCGACGCGCTACATGGGAAAGAAGGCGACGCTTACCAACATCGGCGGAGAAGGCAGCCCGCGCTATCAATTGGTCGAAGAAAAGGGCAATCACGAAGACGACGCGGACATCGACAAGAAGCGAACGACGAAATACGTATTGCTTCCCGGCGAGGCAGGTCTTCCGCCAGAGGGAATTGATGACAGAACTCTGGAGCACATGACGAACTGGTTCGAATGCATGAGGTCGCGAAAGCAGCCGCATTGCACCGTGCAAGATGGGTTCGCGCACTCGGTTGCGAACATGATGGCTACGGAGGCCTACTGGTCGGGCAGGAAACAGTATTGGGATACGGGCAGCGAAACATTCAGCGAGCGGGCGCCTGGGAGTTGAGTTGAAGTGTGTCGAGGGGAGCACGGCGGGGCAGAAGCGATCGGGCGGGATCAAGAAAGATACTTGATGGTTTCCTCGATCAACTTCGAGGTGGGACCGTAGGGCTCTCCGGGGGCGTCAAACTCCATCGAACAATAGCCGCGGAAGTCGCTGGCTCTCAGGATATCGAACGACTTCTTCAAATCCACACTAAAAAGCTTGGCGTCATCATTGGTCTCGCCGTCCTTCACGTGACAAATATTGTAAGCATGCTGAAACATCGCTTGCAGCGCGCGATAATTAAAATCGGCGTCGCCGGACAGCATGGAATTTGCGAAGTCGGGCAATGCGCGAAGATATGGATGGTTGACGGACTCAATCACTTTGACAAGGAAGAAAGCGTCTTCGCTAACCAGATCGTCGTTCTCAAGAGTGACGACAACATTTCTGCCAGCAGCGTATTCCGCAAGCTGATGGAGGCTTTCCGCGGCACGCTCAATATTTGGGGATGAGTTCCTCGCCGCTGCAATGTGGGAGCGTATGCCGGGGGAGTTGATGTGTGAAGCGACGTCGACCCACTTTTTTGCATAAGTCACAGCGTCATACCGGGCGTCAGCATCGATATCGTAGAAGCTTTTCGCCGCACCGACAGCAATGTTCACCACGCGGACTCTTGTTTTTTGCAGAATTGCCAGGAATTCATCGAGATAGTCTGGGTGCGTCGAGGTGAAGTGACGGCTGTGAGGCTCAATGTTATGAATTTTGAATTTGGCGACCACGTGGGCAGGAAAGTCGAAGAGGTTCATACCGGGCAGGCTGCTATCGCGATCACGATTGTCAGGGCTCTCGATGTAAGCGCGAAATGGGTAAGACGCAATGGAGATGCGATCGCGAGCGGCGGGAGGAAACAAAATGTGGGGCTCGGACTCGGGGCGTGCAAGAGTATTCGGCACATGGGAGGCCGTGACCCCGCCGACTGCTAGAATAGACAGTTTCTCAAGAAACGCGCGTCTGGTAGGTGAATCCACTCTTCAAAATTATCCCCGATGGACGGTAGTGAATGGCGCGCCCGGCCAGACTCGAACTGGCGACCCTCTGCTTAGAAGGCAGACGCTCTATCCAACTGAGCTACGGGCGCGTCCTTGGCTACACCTTTGATTCTACTGCTCTTGCAACGCTAATTCGAGTACGACTTCTTCCGAAATTTTTGGAGCACTTGGAGCAACTTCGACGATTGGGACCGCGAAGCCGATACCAACTCGCTCGGCTTCATCGAGACGACGCTCCAACTCGAACTCCATCCCCTTCTCGTCAATTCCCAAGCAGGTGTGCTTAGTTGTCATGAGGAGAGCTTGCGAGTGAAAAGGTCCGCGAATTGTCGCCTTCACTTTCCATGCACGGATGCGTGAAGACAAAATCGGTATGCTGCCCGGCTCGGAATCCGAAGCTGGCGCCATTTGTGTCAAACCAGAAAGCCATCGTATCTCTGGCAATCCTTTGCCGATCCACTAAAGTCATTTCATATTCAGCCACGGACTTCTCCTTCGCCGAAACCCTACTCGGTCTTCATTCAAGCTCATGTACTTCAGCTATGTAGACCAAATGTCCAAAGCTTTATTCCGATCATCGTCGCAAGAATGGAAAGCCTTTTCTTTTCAAGACTTCTCGATTTCATTTCCGAAATAAATGTGGAACATACCAGCGGGCGTAGGTTGCCAAGCCCAACAAGAGCACGACCCACCAGAGCACCAGTACAGTTCGCATCCAGGCCTTGTATTTAGTGATGCGAAATTTCTCCGGTAAAACACTCGTGCCCGCAGAAAGTAAGATGTACAGTCCCGCGAGCTCGGTGACGGTTCCGAGCGCCGCGTGCGTCGTCGCCAGTGCGTAGTAAGCCTTCCCCAACTTGGCCGGAATCCTGGGAAACACATGAACGCGGAATGAAGGAATCATCATCAGCACAACTACAGCGAGGTTCAGAAGCACAATCGCGGATTGGCACCAGGCGTGCTGCCGAAAGCGGCCCTTACGAGCAAGGCGAGCGCCGACCAACAGACCTATCCCCAGGGCGATTTCCAGGGCAAGGACTAAATCGGCAGCGCGCGGAGCAACCGTTTCAAAGAATGTTTCTATCAACAGATTGCCTCCGCGCAGAGTGCCAACTGCCTTCGGTTCATCTTTAGGCGAGAATCTCGTATGGCGCAGTGAGCAAAATTGCATCTGGCAATTGATAGGGAGATGCTAAGGTCGCACACGTGCGTGGCCCAAGAACATCGCCCAGGGTCGCCGGAGCAACGACACCCAAATCCACAAACGTACTTGGAGCACCGCGGTTATGCTCATAGACCTACTCCGCGGGTTTCTTTGCAAACGCCTTCAGAGTTTCCGTTTTGCCCATCCTGCCGCGTCAGCTTAAGATGCCCTGCACCTGGTTTGCTGCGACCATGCAAATCCGCTGTAATTCCTCGTAACTGAAGTACGTTTCTTCCTGGTTGCCGGCGCGCTTTACGTGGCCTAGTCCTGATTCCTTCGAGATACGGTTGAGCTCCGCTTCAGGTATGCCGAGCATCAAAGAGGCCCGTGCCCGGGTGACATATTTTGGGACTTGATGATTCATAACTGCTCCTTGTGCCGCCATGATCCAGATAGCCACTTCGTCGACAAACAGGATCATCAGTATGCAAATGCATCCTTGAGTTGTTAAAGAATCCCTTCTCTCAGCTAGTGTTGGAAAACGTCTATCCTGGTCCATTCACTCCGCTTAGAAAGCCGCCGAGGTGTCCCGTAAGTGCGACGATGACTACGGCCACAGCTTCGATTGGCAAGCGGTAGCCGGGCAGGACCACCTCTTGCTTGCGTCGGGTTCTCAAGTGGATGAACCACACCACACAGATCAGAACGCTCGACAGACATCCCATCGCTAGATGCACCAAAAGGATGCCTTTCAGTTTTTGGCCCTCCAGTTCCCACTGCCACGCGAGAATCCCGGTGACAACCACGGGTATGATTGCGATCGCCGCGACGAGCAAGTTGTAGTAGGCCGCCGCAGCCAGCAGGCGCTGGTTCTTCCATTGCGCAAGAAAATCGAAGAGGACGCCAATGATAAAGAACGCGATCGGGAAGTGAATCAGCACGACGTGTTGCGCATGCTTCGCGAAAACTACTGTTCTTATGTCGAACGGATGCAAGGTCGCTCCTCACTCACTGCACGATGACTTTGCCGGTCATCTTCGGATGAATCGAACAAAAGTACGGATAGGTTCCCGCTTTGCTGAAGGTAAAAGAGAACTTTTCGTCTGTGTCGAGCACTTTGGACTTGAACGTCTTCGAATCATCCGTGCTGACGACCGTGTGAGGGATATCGTCACGGTTGATCCACGTCACCGTGGTCCCAACCGGCACCGTTAGCGTTACAGGACCGAAGCTGAAGTTGTCGATCTTCACCTCGATCGTCGACATCTTCTCCTGCGCGTTTGCTACATAACTCTTCTGACCTGCGCCGAAACCTAGCGTTCCCAGCACCAGTGCCGCTGCTAGACCTGCAATAGACACACTTCTCCACATGCTTTTTCTCCTTTTTTGAGTTCGAATCGATTTGAGTTTGGCTACGTCTTGCTCACGCGAGCGAAGAATCCACCACCGCCAGCGCGTGTTGGCTTTGCACGTAGTTTACGTCCGTGATTCCCAAGACGCTGCGTAATTGCTCTGCGGGAACCTTCATTGGGCCCGGAGAATCCGCTTTGCCCGGCCGTGGCTGTGGAAACGCTGTCGAAGCAGCGGTGTGAAATGTCACGTTGCCTTCAACCTTTTGCATCGTTTGGTGAATGTGTCCGTTCAGCACCGTCACGGAACCGAATTTTTTCAGGTACGCCAACGCCTGGGCGCTGTCTTCGGTTCCCCAACCCCACTCCGGATAGACTGACCAAAGTGGAATGTGCGCGAACACCACGATGGGCGTGCTGTGCTTCAGGTGCTTGACGTCGTCTTCCATCCATTCGAGCTGCTCGTGCCCCAGCGTTCCGAGGCCACCGGCCTTCAAATTCATCACATTGACCAGCCCGATGAAGTGCACACCGTTCTTTTCGAAGCTGTACCATCCGCCGCCCTTGCTGCCTTTTCCGTAGCGCTCAAGGAACTGTTTCCCATCGTCATTCAGCACGTCGTGTTCACCGGGTACGTAGAAGACATCCTTGGGGGTCGCGCTTTTCAAGATCTGGTCCACCGTATCAAACTCTTCGGGCTTCGAGAGGTGGCTGATGTCGCCGGTGTGCAGCATGAATTCCGGCGTACTCTCGACAGGGCGTTGATCTTGTCTACCGCTGCTTTCAGGGTCCCCGCCACGTCCGGATTCGCCGGCTTGTTGAATCCCATGTGACTGTCGCTGATCTGCACGAAGCTCAGCTCGCCCATCATATCTGCCGTGCTAATCTCCGAAATCCGGCTCAAGCTGTATGAGTTCAGCACCCCGCCTTTCATCACGCAAAAGGCACCCGTACCTGCCCATGCCATGCACTTCAGAAATCCTCGCCGGTCAACTCCGTCATGATTGTGGTCAATCAGGAGTTCATCTTTTTTCTTCTCGGACATCTTTGCGCTCCTTACTTCCTATGATTTTTACCCCTCTGTAAAATCTCCACGTGCCATTGGGAGTGGCGGCGCGGGACGGGGGTTGTCCGCACCGCCATTTGAACGTGCTTGCGTTCTTCCAGACCGAGGCAGCGCCCGTCTTATTCCAAATTCATCCGCATTCATGTCTTTCTTCACTTGTTCGTCAGAAGAGAGCGGCCGTCGAGAATAAAATCGTCGGTCAGACGGTTCTGACAAATGAAGCATCACTGATCGGGGGAAGCCATTGAACGATTTGGATGCCGAAGACCGGCTGCGCTTCGAACAGCTTGTGCTGCCCCATATCGACGCTGCTTTCAACCTTGCGCGCTGGTTGTTGCGTAGGCGGGAAGATGCCGAAGAGGTGGCTCAAGAAGCCTTACTTCGCGCGTGCCGCTTCTTTCGTGGTTTTCACGGTGAGGATGCGCGCGCATGGCTGCTGCAGATCGTGCGCAATACGTGTTACTCCTGGATGGAAAAAAATCGCCCGAGGGAACTGATGGTCGAATTCGACGAAGAACTGCACCCGCACCCCGTTGCTACTCCCGAATCGATCGCGATCGCCGATGAAGATCGGGAGCGCCTCAGTCGTGCCCTCGAATCCCTGCCGCCGCGTTTCCGCGAAGTCCTTGTCCTTCGAGAGCTCGAAGGCTGTTCCTACAAGGAGATTGCTGCGATCACATCGATTCCCATTGGTACCGTCATGTCCTCGCTCTCTCGTGCCCGCCGCCAGTTGTATTCCGTGCTGACAAGTTCCTATCACAAGGAGGCTATCCGTGAGGTGTGACTTTGCTGACTCCCTCCTTCAGGGCTATTTCGACGGTGAGCTGAGTGCTCCCAGCGCTGCCGAATTCGAGCGCCACCTCCAACATTGCGTCCACTGTCCCGTTGAGATCGTGGGCCTGGATTTGCTAAGAGAGCGATTGCAGCTAGCGCAACTCTATGAGGTCGCGCCGGCTTCGCTCAGGAAAAAGATTCACGCCGGTCTTCGCCCCGTCGCGCCAACAACTGCTATGTCCCAGCCTCTCCTTTGGCACTGGCTGGCCGCAGTGGCCGCCCTCCTTCTTCTCGCAATCGCGGGATGGAGAGTGAGTCCCGTGCTTCACACCGATGACTATCAATCCGAACTTGCGGAGGAAATTGTCGATGCGCATGTGCACTCACTGCAGCCAGGCCACTTGACTAGCATCAGTTCCAACGATGAACAGGCTGTGAAGGAATGGTTCAAGGGCAGACTTACATTTGCGCTCCCGGCACTCGATTTCGCGAACGACGGATTCGCCTTGCAGGGCGGGCGCCTTGACGTTGTCGAAGACCGTTCCGTCGCGGTGCTTGTCTATGCGCGCACCGGACATCTAATTAACGTATTCATCTGGCCTACACGGGAACGGGACACCTCTCCGCGCTTAGGGTCCCGACAAGGCTATCAGTGGATTGATTGGCGAAAAGGAAAAATAGAATTCTGCGCCGTCTCCGACGCGCCCACGCCCGACCTGCAACAGCTCCACCGGCTTTTCACGAACTGATCACACAAAAGAAAATCTCAAGGAGTACTCGTATGGACAGAGCCGTTCGAAAGCGTCCCAACAATTGGGCAATCACCATCGAGAGCAGTGAGGATCGACACAAGCAGATCATCCAATCGACGGTCGCTAAACGCGCATATCAGATTTTTGAGAAACGTGGCTCCAAGCATGGCTTCGACCTCGAGGACTGGATGTGCGCAGAGAAGGAACTCTTGCGCGATGACTTTGATGGAAATACGTCTGAATTTCACGTTCTTCTTGAGGGCCCGCAAGATCCGGAAGTGACTACGATCCTGAGCGTGACGACACGCAGCTTGGTAGTCTTTCGGGGCCAGACGCCACTCGTCAGCAAAGCGGATAAACGCACAGACGTACTATCCGTCCATGTTTTGCCAGAAGAAATTGATCCGGCTCAGGCAAACGTAAAAGCCGTGGACGGGCTGTTGCACGTCTACATGCCAAAGAAGAACAACCACACAAGTCGGAGTTAGCGACGCATCAGCAACAAGTGTCCGCATCGAGAGTTGTCAACTGATTCGGAGACCAACTCCATACCGATAGATAGACTCTCGGGGCAAAAAATTATTCCAAATGTCTTTTCCCTGCTCAAAAAAGGAATAAAACGGCACGAGGTCTAGTTACTGCGAACAGAGCATCCTGATTGTGATGCTCCACCTGCAGGCCATTGCCAACACTGCGGGCTTCCACTTTGCATTCATCGAGCAAGGCGGCAGCAGTCTTTACCCAGCGTTAGCTCAGAAAGTGACCAATCTGGAGGTCTTGCGGGTTCTGTTGAGTATCGGCGGGTCCGAGATAATGCACTTCCAAACTTGGCACGACAAGGCCGGCAACGCTACCAACATCACCGACGGTGATCTTTCGTTTCCGAACCTGAATAGCGGAGTCGACCCGAATCCAAAAGGCACTAGTGTCAACCCAGCTGACGACTTTCAAACCAACCTGATCATGTCGGAGCCAACGTTCTTCCTGAATGGGAAGCTTGGCCCCGTCTCCATAATTCGTCCGACTTCTACAGCTCAGGGTGGCGCAGTGGCCTCCGTGGTCAGCTTCGCTGATGATAGGCTCTTCCTCGACCCAGCTACAAACAAGAACACCGGGATCGTGGACGTGCTAATGCGTCTCGCGGAAGAAGCAGACGAGGCGCGCCGCAGGTTTTAATAATTTGTTATTCGTACGACTGAGAGGATCAATGAAGAAGGTTGCGAAGCGTTTTCCGCTATCCATCGTTTCCAAGTCTCTGCTGGGTCTCGCAATATTTCTTTCGCTGTCCGTGTCGGTTCGCGCGCAAGTCCAAGCCGCGCAGGTGATCGAACTTACGGCGAAGAAGTACGAGTACTCAAGCTCACCAGTTCACGTGAAGAACGGGACAAAAGTTCAACTTAAGATCACCGCCACCGACCACGATCATGGTTTCAAGATTGCGGCTGTTCCCGATGGTGCTGTACCGAATGGCGCCGATGGGCTAATTTTCAGTTCAGCTCAGGAGTGTTGGCAACTCAAGAAGGGAGAAACGACGACGATTGAGTTCCTGGCTCAAACACCGGGCACTTATACGTTTAAGTGTTGCCATACTTGCGGTCTTGGCCATAGAGGGATGAAGGGCCAGATAGTTGTGGATTAGCGGGTGCGTGCGACCTGTAAGCGTCTGGAGGTTGCATCTTGACGAGAGGATCGAACTCCTATGATCGCTTTCAGTTTGTGAGCGGGGGTTAACCTCGTCGGTGAGGACCTCTTCGGTGAGGACCTCTTCGGTGCGGGCCTTACTTCTCGCGAGCCACTCCGCAAAGCGAGCAGCGCAAGGGTGCACAATCAAGCCATGAAAAGGGGTCTAGTAATCGGCTTCCTTCTCTTTATCGGCCTCGCGCGGCCAAACTCCGTGCAACAAACCTATAAACCACCTGAAGTCGCTTCGGCAGGTGATGTATATGTTCCCTACCAGGTTGTTCTTGATGGGCTTTTCGTTCTCGATGTGTCCCTCGATGACGATGGCAAGATACAAGAAATCGACGGTCTGAGGGACCCCGGATCGATGCTCGATGCTGCCAAGAGATCCGTGCGCCAGTGGAAATTCCAGCCGGCGTCTGTAGAGAGCAAGTCAGCGCCTTCCCGCATGACAGTGAGCATTGTTTACTGCCCGCCGAATTACGGTATCGGAGACCCGGTGCCGCCGAAGCATTTTTCTCCTGTGTTGCCACCGAATCGGTCAGAGCCTTCTGATCGTGGTAACTACGTGCCCGTCGGGGTTTTGTCGTTTGCTTATCCCGAGTATCCGGTCAACAGTGTCGCCTCGGGATCCGTGGTGGTCCAGCTCACAGTGGATGGCTCGGGTGAAGTGAAGGGCGTTGACTTTCTTCACGGAATGGAAATCTTTAACAGTTTTGTTTCTGATGCGTTAAAGAAGTGGCGTTTTCAAGCAGCAACATTCAATGGGAAACCGATCAAGTCTAAGACCGTTATCGGCTTTGCCTTTCAGCCTCCCCCTTCAAGCTGAAGAGCTTGGGATGAGCGCGCAATGCTTGCGCCCTGGTGGCGGCGGAACAATGCGTCATTAGCGCGCCTGTTCTTCTTCGTTCTCGTCATCAAATTGCCCTGCTCTAACGCGGGAGGCCGATACGGCGCACAAGGTCTTGAAAGCGCGGATCGGAGCGGAGGGGATCGAAGCCCGGTCGCAGGAGGACACCCGGATTAAATCGCTCTTCGTAGCCTTTTTCGAGCCAATTCATGGCCTGATCCGTATCACCGAGAGCCGCATAGATCACGGCGATCTCCGAACCATGCGAGTAAATAGAGTTTGATCGCTTCTTCAAATCACTCAATAGCTTTATGGCTTCGCTCCTCTTGCCGCATGCGGCGTAGGCGCGAGCAAGATTAGCCATGACCGTCGGGCTTCCCCCGGAAAGCTGCGCCGCTTTTTGCAGTTCTGCGACAGCTTCGTTGTTCATGTGTTTCTGGAGGTAGGCCTGGGCGAGTTGATTATGTGCGAGAGCGAAATTAGGATCCATTTCGATCGTCTTGCGGCTCTGTCGTATCGATTCGTCATAAGAATGCGCAAGAACAAGAAGCTCCGCCAAATCGGCGTTGATGATCAGAGATAGCGGATCCAAGTTCTCCGCTTTTCTCATTTCCACGATCGCTTCGTCATACCTGCCCAGAAGACTCAAATGCCAGGCATACCAATGGTGGGCGGTTGCGTAGCTTGGGTTCAGTTCAATAGCCCGCCGGAATTCTTTCCCGGCAGAGTCAAAATCCCAGTCGAAACCATCCAAGCAGAATGCAAGCGAGTTGTGGGCTTCGCCGAGCGTGCTGTCCAATTCCAGAGCTTTAATCGCCGCGGCCTTTGCTTTTGGGAGTGCCTCCTTGGGAGTCATCACCGCATACTGCCAGTCTCCCAACAAAGAATAAGTGTCGGCTAAGCCAGAATAAGCTTGGGCGTATTTCGGGTCCTCGTCGGTGGCCTGATTGAAATAAGCCAGAGCGACTTTCAAACCATCCGCCGTTCTTTTGTTCCAGAAATAGCGCCCTTTGAGAAAGGACTCGTACGCTTGCGGATTAACGACCTTGACGTTTTTCAGCGCGGCTTGTTCTTGTGGATTCACGTTGATTCGAATCTGATCTGCGATGGCTCTGGCCACCTGGTTCTGGAGCGCCAGAGTATCCCGCAATTCACCCTGATAGCTCTGGGACCATAAGTGCTTGTCAGTGGAGGCTTCGATCAACTGCGCTGTGATGCGGACCTGGTCGCCGGAACGGAGCACGGTCCCTTCGACGACGGCGTCCACATTTAGTTCGCGAGCAATCTGCGGCAGAGGCTTGCGCGCGTGTTTATAAACCATCACTGAGGTACGCGAGATCACACGCAACGCACTGATCTGGCCGAGGTCCGAAATCAACTCGTCGGTCATTCCATCGGCGAAGTAATCCTGAGACGCATCGTTCGAGAGGCTTTCGAGCGGTAGGACAGCCAACGAGCGAATGACAAGTGACGGGCGGTTCCAGGAATGAAGCTTCCAGGCGGAGAGAGAAACCACCAGTAGAAGGAGCACGAAGGCGGATATCTTCCATGCAGGTGACGACAGAAAATGCTTGGGCATCGCGGGTTTGCCAGCCAAGTCCCCGCGATCACCAGCTTCTGCCACGGGATGAGGAAGAGTGGCCAGTTCCGCACTGCGAGCTGGAGCTGTATCGACAACCTTAACCTCGGCGAGGAAGCGGTAGCCGCGACGAGCAACGGTTTCCACAAAGCGGGGACTCTCGGCGGAGTCGCCCAGGGCCTCACGGATTTTGCTGATCGCTTTGTTGAGACCGTGGTCGAAATCCACGAAAGTGTCCGCGAGCCAGAGTTTTTTCTGAAGCTCCTCGCGAGTTACGACCTCGCCGGGGTGCTCGACCAACATCGCCAGGAGTTGGAAGGGCTGTTCCTGCAGGCGGACTCGCAGGCCGTGCTTCCGCAATTCGCCAGCCCGAAGATCAAGCTCGAAAACCCCAAAACGGAGCCGCACGCGGCGGTGAAGGTCTTCTTGCATGGAAAGGTGAATGCCCCGCGAAAGTGAGTGTATCACCTGGCAGAGTTCGCGGGAATCCTAGCGGGGATATCTTCCCATAAGTCTTGTGTAGAGAGTAACTTACCAGGGGACCCCTATTCCCGCCGAAAAGAACTGCACGTCCATTGAATGGATCGCAAGGGCGAACCATAGTGATGCCGTCAAGCGAAGTGCTAGGACGCTTTCCGTCGCAGGGAGGTTTCAATGTTCGAGCACAACCAGCTCCCGAATTTTGAGCAGGCCGTGCTGCCGCATCTTGATGCCGCCTACAACCTCGCGCGCTGGCTGACGCGCAATGAGCAGGACGCCCAGGACGTAGCCCAGGAAGCATACTTACGCGCTTTCCGATTCTTTCCCGGCTTCCGCGGCGGCGACGCGCGTGCCTGGCTCCTGAAAATTGTCCGGAATACTTTCTATACCTGGTTGCATGGAAACCGGCCGCTGCAAGAGGCCGCCGAATTTGACGAGAATTTTTTCCCTCCAGATTCTGACGCTCCCAATCCAGAAGAAGTTGTCCTCCAAAACGACAGCGACGCTCTGGTCCGAAAAGCGCTGGAGATGCTTCCGTCGACCTCCCGTGAACTTCTCATTCTGCGCGAACTCGAGGGGATGTCCTACAAAGAGATTGCAGATATCACGGGCATGCCTATGGGTACCGTGATGTCGAGCTTGTCGCGTGCGCGCGGCCGCCTTCGTCAAGTTCTGGCAACCCTTATGAATAGAGATCCGATGCCAAGTTCACGGCGAATCGTAGATGTGAACGCATGAGTGCGCGGGAGTATGCGGAAATTGCAGATCCGCGGTCGTTGTTTTGGAGCCGCGGCAAACCTCGCGCTTATTCGCTTTTCGGTCATCTACTGATGGGCAGGGACGTTTGATGAGCGGCAAAAACGGATAGAGACGTCTCCATCAGTTCCTTCGCTACGCAGGTACGCTGAGAAAAACGGTCATAACTTGGCGACCGAAATACTCACAATTTTATTCCCTCCTCCTAAACGGCGCTGGATCGGGGAATTATCCAGGCGCACGCGTGGTCTTACACGCTGAAGACAATGAAATGTCTTACAGTTCAAAATCGAATCGAACAAGGAGATTGGAAATGATCTGGGCTCGACGTTTGAAATTACTTACGAAGTTTGGCGCGGCTGCTCTTGCACTTGGCGCTTTGGCGACTAGCGGGAAGGCGCAGAATGCATACCAGGGCAAGTTCACGCTGCCATCTGAGATTCATTGGGGAGGCGCCACACTGCCGGCTGGCGATTACACATTTGTCATGTCATCCGCAATCTCCGACTACAGACTTATTATCCGGGGACAAGTCAATGCCATCATCATGGCTTCTGCAGCCGACGAAAAAGTTGTTTCAGGCCACGCCCAATTGAACCTAGTGGACATCGCAGATGTGCAGAACGTCGAGACGTTCGAAGCGCCAGAGTTAGGTCTCACTTTTAGCTACGCGACGCCCAAACAGAAGCAAATGGGACGCAAGGAAGCCCGCCAAAAAATGCCGACGCCACAGACCGCGCCTGCATCGCAGGTCAGTGAAAACAAAACAACATCCATCGAAGTCCGCTCCGCGGGTCGCTAAGGAAAGAAGTCATGCCAGTCATTGCAAATACTTCATTCAGAAAAATAGTGGTTGCATCACTGGCAAGGCCCACTGTAGAGAAGCGGCGTAGCCGAAACTGGGATGCGCGTACCAGCGCGGAATGCATCTCGAAGGAGGCTGCGCCGCCAGTCTCTACTATCGCCAGCGAAGAGCTGAGCGAGGCGGAGGCCATCCTGCGAGCCCGCAACGGCGATCGGTCGGCATTTGAATACCTCTACCGGTTACATAGCCGTCGCGTTTATGCGCTATGTCTGCGCATGGTAGGAAACACCGCCGACGCAGAAGATCTGACTCAAGAAGCTTTTTTGCTCTTGCTCCGTAAAATACACACTTTTCGGGGCGAATCGGCCTTCTCCACCTGGCTGCACAGGCTGGCGGTTAACCTCGTGCTGATGCGTCTGCGCAAGAAGTCGACACCCACCGACTCGATCGAAGCGGCTCTCGATCCAGACGATGAAACCGCTTCGCCTCATCCAGCGTCAATGATTGGTGCTCCTGACTTGTTGCTGGAGGGATCGATTGACCGAATAAATCTCGAACGCTGCATTAAGCAGTTGCCCGTGGGCTACCGCACGATATTTGTTTTGCATGATGTCCAAGGATATGAGCACCACGAAATTGCCGGGATATTGGGCCGCTCCGTAGGTGTTTCGAAGTCGCAGTTGCATAAAGCCCGCACGCGGCTGCGTGAACTGCTCCACGAAGTCCAGCGTGAAAAGACCCGCGATGAGCGCATGGCAACAGCCAAGATGCGTTCCCGATCCAGCGAGGCTTTGCTCGTGTAGTGTTCCATTAGTGCGAAGGACGACCGCTATGCTCGGTGTAAGTTTCCTTTCGGAGATCGACCTTTTCAAACATCTGCCCGATTCCTGCCTCGAGGTGCTTGAGAAAGACAGCAATTTATTGAATTGTAGCGCCGGATATCTGTTTTTTCAGCCCGAACAAACTGGCAGAGTGCTCTTCGTCCTGGAGACGGGCTCGGTTCGCACTTTCAAAGCCTATGGCGATAAAAAGTTAACGATCGCGGTGCTTCAACCTCCCGCCATATTCGGCATGATGGGATGCTTTGGCCAGGGAAAATACCTCTCTTCCGCAGAAGCTCTCGAGGATTCGCGCGTCCGAATGATTTCGCGCGATAGCATCGAATCTCTTTTAGAATGCGCTCCTCATGTGACACACAAGATTGTCGACCTGATGAGCGAGCGATGCGTGCACTTTCTCCACAGGATGGAAATTCTCGCTCGTAAGGGTCTGATTCCGCGTCTCGCAACCCTGCTGTTGGAAAAGGCGGAGCACGGCGTGGTGGCTGGTATGACGCATAAAGATCTGGCCGGGCACCTCGACGTCCACAGAGAATCTATAACCGCCACGTTGGGTGAACTGCGACGGGCGGGCATTATCACGATAGAACGAAAGACAATACGCATTCTTCACCGCGAACGCCTCCAGCGCGCCGCGCAGGAATAGAGTTTCGTTCGAACTTCCTCGCACTTTTGTAAGGATGATTACATTTAATTTCAGCAACCTATTCGGTCAGTACTCCTCTAACCCTAAGACGGACATCAGCTTCAAGAGCGTGTGCCTTCCTCGCTTGCCTGAAGGCTAAGCGTCCCGTGGCAATACGTTCTGGCGAGGCCGTCTGTCAGCCCGCTGCGCTAAAGGCGGATTGTTTAGAAACCATAAGAGGGGTGTCGGAATGGAACGAAGTGATCTGTCTAGGTTTCGGTCTCAAAACAAGAACGGGTTCGGCAAGAATTATCTGTCTCTTTCGTTGTCGTTCGCAGCGATGGTGATGCTCGTCCTGTTTATTGTCAACCAGCGAATTGCCTACGCCCAAGTATCCAAGGGTTCAATCTCGGGAACTGTTGTAGATGCTCAGGGGGCATCCGTGCCCAATGCGTCGATAAAGATAGTAAATAAAGGCACAAACGAGACGGTTACGGTGGCCAGCGACGGCGCAGGCCTCTTTCGTTTTGCTTTACTGTCAATTGGCACTTATCGTCTGGAGATTTCAAAGTCGGGATTTAACAAGATGGTAGTTGACAATATTGAGGTGACCCTCGGCGCGGATCGCGGCATAGGCTCCATCGGTTTGCAAGTCGGCGAGGTAAGTACAACCGTGGAAGTCAGCTCCGGTCTGCCTCTCATGCAGACTACGGAGGCGCAGGTCACCAATGCTTTTTCAACTTCCAACATTTCGAGCTTTCCTGGCATCGCGGAAAACCAAGGTCTCGATTTTCTCGCATTGACCCTCCCTGGCGTGGCAAGTACTCGTGACTCGGGTTTCTCCAACACCAACGGTGTGGGCTTTGCGGTTAACGGAATCCGCGGCCGCAACAACGATCAGCAACTCGATGGCCAGAACAACAATGACAATTCGGTTGGCGGCCCCGGTCTGACTCTTTCCGATCCGCATTTCGTCGACGAATATCAGATAATTACGAACAACTTCGGTCCGGAGTACGGGCGCAATTCCGGCTCCGTTGTCAACGTGAGCACCAAGGCAGGCACGAATAAAGTTCACGGTGAAGTCTATGGAACCGAAAGCAACTCCGTCCTCGATAGTCTCAGCAATACCCAGAAAGCGTTCGAGGGACTGACAAAAGTTCCCCGCTTCAACGACGAGTTTACTGGCGGAACGATTGGCGGCCCACTCGTAACAGATCACCTGTTTTTCTTTGGCGGTTTCGACAATGAAATCGTCTCCCAACAGCAAGTGTTTGCAAGCGGACTCCTGACGCCGACGCCAGCCGGTCTGGCAACACTTGCGGCGTGCTTCCCGAACAGCGCCGCTGTCCAGGCATTGGAGAAATTCGGTCCCTACGGAGTGCAGGGCGGCAATCCCACTCCTCAGAATCCCACGATTCCCACATCTGCCGGCGCAGCCGGGTTTGTCGCAGGCTGTCCGGGTGTTGAAGTCGGTGGCGTTCAACGCCTGCTCTCGACGGGCTCGAAATCCTATAACTTCCCAATCCGCCTGGACTTCCAAACTGACAAGAATCGTTTTTCCGGACGATATCTGTTCAATCGGTCGACGTTTTTCAATGCCGACTCGTTCGGCACAGCGGCTGCGGGTTATCCCGTCAACGTTCCTGCACTTTCACAGGATTACGCTTTTAGCTGGGTGCGAACGATTTCTACTCGCATGTCCAACGAGTTTCGAGCGAGCTACGGCAGACTGAACGTCGAATTTGGCGGAAACACCATCGGCGATACAGTTCCAAACCAACAGAATATTGGAGAGGCCCTCTCGCAGGTGACGTTCAGCGATCCACGACTGCTTTCCTACGGACCGGCGGCGAGTGCGCCGCAAGGACGTATCGTCAATACCTACCAACTGCAGGACAACTGGAGCTACTTCCTGGGACGCCACGCATTGAAAGCGGGCGTCAACTTCACCTACCAGCGCTCTCCGAACGAATTTCTGCCTAACCTGAACGGCGCGTTTCGCTTTGGAGACCTCGCTGGCTTGTCAAACAATGTTCCTAATCGCATTCAAATTGCTTCCGGAGCTTCCGACCTTGATTTCCGCGAGAAGGACACGTTCCTTTACTTCGGTGATGATTTCAAGATCAAGAAAAATCTCACCTTGAACCTCGGTATCGACTGGTCCTATTACGGTCAACCTGCAAACCTCTTTAATAGAATAACGACGGCCAATGAGACCGGGCCAAATCCTCTCTTCAATCCCAATCTCCCTCTTTCTGTGAGGACTTTTCCGTCGCTCAACGCGCCGAAGAATAGTTGGGCTCCGGCCGTGGGCTTTGCATGGACTCCGGGCTTTGGGGGCAAACTTACAGGTAACGGAAAGACGGTTATCCGCGGTGGATACCGCATTGCATACGACCCAGCGTTCTACAACATCTATTTGAATATCGCATCGTCTGCTCCGGTCGCCTTGCTCAACACTCTTACCGGAACGACCGCTGCGGGGATTCCATTGCCCGCGGTTCCGACAGGGCCCAACGTTCGTTCGTTGCTCGCCCCATTCCTAACTACCGGCGTCTTTGACCCTCGCAACTTCAACGAAACCAGTGTTCCGCCGAACTTTGAACCTCAGATGACGCACGAATGGACTTTGGGAATCCAGCGCGAGATCGTTGCCGGGGCCGTGTTCGAGGCGAGGTACGTCGGCAATCATGGTTCGCGGCTCTACCAATCCGTCAACGCGAATCCGGAAATCGCCGGTCTTGCCGCGGCATTTCCGAATCTCATCCCTGCTGGTGAAACGCCATGTCCGGCCAGCCAAGCGGCGGTGCCGCAGGCAGTCGGACGCGTAAACTGCAATGAAGGTATCCTCCGAGACCGCACGAATACAGGCGTATCCGACTACGAGGGCTTGCAGCTTGAGCTTCGTTCGAGTCAACTTTGGCATCAGTTGACACTACGTGCAAATTACAGCTACAGCAAAACCACGGACAATGTGGACGAGATCTTCGGGACTGGCCTGGCCGGTGGCACGAGCGCCTTCTCTCAAAGCCAGGTTAACTTCACTGGATCCGAACACGGGCTCTCTGGCTTGGACTTCCCAAATAGCTGGACGACAACTTTCTACGAAGAGATACCAGCATTTCGCTCTCAGCAAGGTCTGCTCGGCCATATCTTGGGTGGCTGGGCCGTCTCAGGGACCTACTTCATCACCTCTGGCCAGCCCTATACTCCTATTCAGTTTGCCTTGAATGGTGGTGGGCCACTCTACGACAACGCATTCACAGCGGCCTTCGCGGGCACGGTTGACCAGAGCTTGCGGCCCTTCCTCGGTAACTCCGCGGCACCTGTGAATACCGTGGGTATTTTCGCGGGCGATGCCTGTAACGACTTCGGTGTGGGCTGCCAATTGGCTACGACTCAGCTAGTCAGTCTGAACGCCATCAACAAGGGCGACACAGTCGGTACCCCGGTGACAAACAAGGACGTGCGGTTCATCGCCAACACTCCTGTAGCAACCACCGTGTTCAATTCTCCCTTCGGCAATGTTGCACGCAACAGCTTGCGCGATGCCGGAACGAACACCGGCAACTTCTCTTTGTACAAAAGCTTTAAGGTAAAAGAGCGGTTGGATGTCATGTGGCACATGACGATGAACAATGTCTTCAACCACCCCAACTTCGGCACCATCGATCCCTTTCTCGATGATGCGGGGCTGCAGCAAGAGTTCACTGGTTTTGCCGATCCTACACTGCAGAATGGCGGCGTCCGGAGCGTCCGTTTCGGGCTCACTCTCAAATTCTAGCCCCAGGCTCTCGAGTGGTCGTTTTGGCCGTGGAGGGTCCGTGAAGACCCTCCACCGTTCCTTTTTAGAAAGAAACGAGCCTCATGCCGGCAGCGGAGAACTTTCATCTCAACGACCGTCACAGCGGTTAATGTCTCCAGCCGCACACTGGAGGCCGGACATTAAGGGATGAAAGAGGCTTCAGAAATGATTTGGGTGGGATGTTTCAAATCGTTGCAGTCGGTGCTCCCTGAACCTCGATCCACGGATGCACCGCTAGCGGTGCACACCTGGGTCCGAAGCGAGATCGGCCTGATCACACCGCTGGTGGATTGGCTCATGAGCCTGATAGTTGGATCCCGTTATGTCTTCGGAGCAGAGGAGTCCGTTGAACTCGCACTCCGGGAAGCTCTGAGTAACGCGATGCTCCACGGGAATCGGTTGGACGGTAGCAAGCTGGTTCACGTCCGGTGCTGGTGCGAATACGGCGAGGGTATGACCATCGTCGTCAGAGATCAGGGACACGGATTCGACCCCAACGCTGTTCCCGATCCTCTGGCTTTCGAGAACCTTGGTGCAGAACACGGGCGCGGCATCCATTTGATGAAAATTGCTATGGACGAAGTTTCTTTTGCACGCGGAGGAACGGAGGTCCATATGCGCAAGGCAGGGCGTAAACGAGAGACACCCGCTCGGTGCCCTCACAACGAAGCAGCGAGACCGCTTGTGAGCAGACCGTCCCCCGGGGTCCGAATTGTCGAGTTACATGTGCGCCCATGGGCGTGAGTAATCTCACGGGCTGTGAGTTGTTCGACAGTGGGGGCGTAGTGTTACTCGGCCCAAATGTTAGTTGTTTGCTGTGGCGCTGTCACAGGAATGTCACACAGATGAGAGCTTGTCGCGCTGAGATCTAATCCGTCAAAGCCATTCGGGGCGGCTGCGGTTTGGAAACCGTTGGACTCTAATGACGTTTGGCCCCTTTGACACCTCGCAAACCCTTATTGGACGTCTATCGGACGTCGACGAATGGCGATGTTGGGTTGCCGCGAACAGTACACTGGCAACCGCACCTCAATCGGAAGAGCAAGGTCTGATTTAAGGGTTTAAGACCGTTGCGTCTGTCAATGGCTGGACACCGACCACTCCACGTCGCACATAAAACATATCTCGTCGCGTAAGTGCTTGTTAGCCTGCGATTTGGCGCAAGACGGCCACAGCTTGCCTTGGAATCACACTTGCAATGCTAACTCAAAGTAAAGAGTCCAAGGGAGCTTACGATGTCGGCCGCACGAGTAATTTCACGGCATCACGGAGTCAGCGCGAATTTCACCTCCGACGCTGCCCAATTCATGAGCGACGAGGCGCTCGTCGCGGGCGCCAAGATGGGCCACGTAAGTGCCTTCCACGAGCTTCACGAACGTCATCGCGAAATGATGTTTTGGGTTGCTCATCGCATCACTCGACATCGTGAGGACGCCCAGGATGCGGTTCAAGAGAGTTTTCTCAGTGCCTATGTCCACCTCAAGAAGTTTGACGAAAGGGCAAAATTTTCAACATGGCTGACCCGCATCGCCACTAATGCCGCGCTGATGAAAATCCGCAAGAAGCGCGTATCGCGGGAAGTTGGCGTGGAAGACCCCGCAAACGCGGTCGAACTGAGCGACTCTGTCCCAAATCCAGAGGAGATTTGCGCAAGAACCGAGCAGAGGGCAGCCTTGAAAGACGCAATCGCAAAGCTGCGACCAACACTTCGGAATGTTGTCGAACTTTATGACTTGCAGGAGTGCTCCCTGCATGAAACCGCCGAGGCACTCGGGATCTCCGTCGCGGCAGCGAAAGGGCGACTGTTTCATGCACGAGCCGCGCTACGCAGGACAGCGAAACTGAAAGCTGTCGCTCAGTAGAATTGATGAGACCTTACTTCTGCACTAGGGGCTAGGCACCGTTCGCCCCCCAAAAAATTCCTTCTTGCGAAGAAGTAGCGCCGCCGCATTCACTCCCTAGCCCGCGCTCCTCAGCTTGTGCGTCGGAGTGACAGCTCGCCAAGGTAAGCGCGCTTCCCGTTTCGTCGAATTTCGAATTATTGTTGGAAAACTGGAGGAGCTCCGCTCACCCACTTCCATTTCAGGCGAACATTTACTTCCACACGATTGGCGATCTTGATGAATGGAATGCCGCTGGTCATCCCATAGTCCTTGCGGTCGAAGGCCATAATGCCGTCGAGACTCCCGGAGGGTGTTCCTTTGCTATCGCTCGTGAGAGTAAGTTTCTCCGTCTTAGTGACACCCCGAATGGTGAAGTTGCCCTCGATGTCAAAAGTGTATGGTCCGGTCTGAACGATTTTCGTTGATTTGAACGTGATCGTTGGCGATTCTTTGACGTTGAAGAAATCCTTTCCCTTCAACTTGTTGTCCTTCATGTGGCTTCCGGTGTTAACGCTGCCGGCTTCAATCTCGATGTCTAAGGCGGCGCTCCTGACATCTCTCGAAGTAAACTTAATGCTAGCGTTCCACTTTTCAAAAATACCCTTGATCGAAACGGAAGAATCGACGCCAAACTTGATACTGCTCTCCTCGGGCGTCACTTCGTACACCGGAACTTGGGCACGGTTTGCCGAGGGGAAAATGCAAAACACAACCAGCCATAGAACGGCCATCGTTAACTTGTGAGTTCTTACTCTCGCGAGATCCGCCTTACAGCCGATGCGGAACCAGTTCTCTCTCGCTGTAAGCCTATTTAGGTTCATAAATCCTCCGTCCTCCAATTCACTCTGTTCCAGCGACCGAGGCGCTGCGTCACCCTGTGGAGGGATGAATCCGTTTGACCATGGCTCGGATGTCGCGGTTCTCGAAAACCCGACCTCCGCGGTCAGTTCCTTGGACGACGACGTCCACCATGGCACGTGCCAAGTCGTCGGCACGAATCACCTGGTTCGGAAGCAGCAACTGAAACGCGGGGTAGATGGCGCGCAAAAGGCGATAGCTGAAATTCGGTTCCTTCCGCGGCTCCACGGGATAGATATATGCGGGCCGGAAGAGGTAAACGCACGGGAATCCGGCCGCGAGAAGTGCGTTCTCGGCCTCTCCCTTGTATCGCGCGAAAGCGATCCGGCTTCGTCCCGTCGAATCCGCGCCGCTTCCGCTCAAGAATGAGAAGGCCGCGTTGGGGCTGCTGCCGTGCAGAACTCGCGCAAACTCAATCGTGTAGTCCACGGTTATCCTGCGGAGTTCGGTGTCGGACACCGCTCCCGTATAGGCGCCCAGACAAAAGACCGCCGCGTCTTGACCTGAAAGCGCCTGCGAGAGTGCGGAGCAGTCGGCGAAGTCACGATGCAGAACCTCTTGCAGCTTTGGATGCGAAATGCCGAGCTTCCGGCGCACGATAGCAGTAACACTTCCAACGGCGGCGTTCTCAAGTGCGTAGCGAAGCGCATATCCGCCAACCATTCCAGTGGCACCCACGAGCACAAGGCGCTTCTGACTCGTCGGTGTCATGAGAGCGCTCGCTCCTCCAGCCAGTCGACGTAGAGGATGCGCTCCGAAAAAAGCCATGCGCCGTCCAACTTGACGAACGTGTCGAGGTAACGCAGCGAGGCGAGCATCAAGCGTCGCTTTCCGCCGTCCACCGTGACGTGATGCGCCAGGCAGTAAGCTTCTCCAGTGGCCCGGTCCGATGTGAGGGTGAAGATCGTGCTCTGACCGACGAAGTGCGTAGTGGCGTCGTACTTGTTCAGGTCTGCAAAGACGGGAGCGAGCGCCTCGCGCGAGTGGAGTTCCTGAGAGGGCGTCGGATCTTTGGCATTCATGAACACCACGAAGTGCGTGTCGGGAGTAAAGAGAGACATCTGACCTTTCGCATCGCGACGGTCGGCGCAGTGTGCGTAGGCCTCGACGAGCTCACGGATCGCGAGGCGGTCGGCGGCTTCACTTGGGGAGATGGCGACATGTTTGCTCACGGTTGATCTCCTTGTTCGCTCGTTCGTGCAGGGCGAGAGCGGTCACGTCTGAGCGAGCTTTACGTTAACCATGCAAGCGCAATTCCAAGGACAATCTCCGCCTGGTGAGCTAAATCGCTGGCATAGTGAACACTTCCTGCCGGAAGAGACGTCTTGTGCGTGATGTGGGGTCGTCACTGTCCAACTATTGACACCGCCCGGGGATGAACCATAGCTCTAGATTCAGGACGCCCCGCACTATTGATGTTGGCTGCGAGTCCTGACCGACTGCTGAAGGGGAGGGCAGGTAGATTGCATCTAAGCCAGATGGCTGTTGCGATGCAACCCGTAAGGAGGAAGCGAGCGCTTGAAGGCGAAAAGAAGACGGGATAAGTTGTTTGAAGCTTTCATAGAGGTAGCGCTAGGTTCTCACGATGGCAAATGAGGATGTACAAAAGACGCTGGCGGAGCTATCTCGAGACTTACAGGAGAGCAAAGCCAGGCTTGAAGAGGCGCAACGTGTCGCCCACGTCGGCCACTGGGAGTGGGATCTTGAGACGGATGTCGTAATCTGGTCGGATGAAACCTACCGCATTTTTGGATTAAGTCCGCAGGAACGTCCTATGGATTTAGCGGCAGTACGCGCAATGGTTCACCCTGAAGATCGCGAGCCTCTTTATCAAGGAGTTGATCAGGACCTTCTTGCTGGAGTCCGCCCCAAGGCTGAATTTCGAATCGTCCGTCCCACCGGGGAAGTGCGAACAGTCCACAGCCTGACGTCCGAGAGATGGAACTCATTGCCCGGCGACGCAAAGAGAGACGCATCGGGACGACCCTATAAATTGTTCGGCACCATTCAGGACATTACTGAGCGCAAGCGTACCGAGGAAGCACTTTCAGGAGATTTCACGCAAGCTACTGGAAAGCAATGCCAGGCTCGAAGAAGCCCAACGCATTGCCAACGTTGGCCACTATTATTGGAACCTCATCGAGAATCGCGTGATCTGGTCTGACGAGTTTACCGGATTTATGGGCTGAGCCCGGAGGAAGGTCCGATAGACCTGGCGATGGTTCGCGAAATGATCCACCCTGAAGATCGAGAGTTCGTCTTCCGCGCAGCTGAGGAGGCCCTTCACGGGGACGTTCCCGCCGACATTGAACATCGTCTCGTTCGTCCAGACGGCGAAGTCCGGACGTATTCACAGCGTGGGCACCGTAAAACGTGATACCTCAGGTCGGCCGTATGAAATGTTTGGTACGGCCCAAGACATCACCGACCGCAAGCGCTCCGATGAAGCTCTGAAGCAGAAGCCAGTTTTATCTAAGCGAAGGACAGCGCCTCGCTCATATGGGGAGCTGGGCATCAAACGATTTGGGTATCCGTTGGTCTGACGATTTGGGTATCTATTGGTCTGAAGAGGTATTCAAAATCTACGGTCTTGACCCGCAGAACGGGGCCCCGACACTTGAGCAGTATCTGGCCGCAATCCACCCTGATGACCGAGCCTCCATGGCTGAAACCATCAGGACGATGCATGAGCAGCGCTGTGGCTGTGACGTGATCGAAGCGGATTGTTCGACCAGACGGGGAGGTGCGGTACGTTCGCTGCGTGGGTGTTCCGGTTTTTGAAGATGGAGTTTTCAAAGCGTTTCACGGTACCGACGATGGACGTCACCGAGCAGGAGCTACTGACACAGGAATTGCGACGGGAGCGTGCATACCTCGCAGAAGCGCAAAGCCTGACTCACATCGGCAGTTGGGCGACGCAATCTGGTCACACAGGCAAATATTTCATTTATCGGACGAAACATGCCGCCTACATGGCTTCGATCCCAGCCAAGGTGCCGCTTCCGCTCGAACGTTTCTTCGATCACGATTCACCCGGAAGACGAAGCGGCTGTGAGAGCAACTCTTGAGAATGCGATCCGCGAAGGAGCGGATTACGACATCGCGAGTTTCGGATTCGTCGTACCGACGGCGCCATCAGATTCCTACGTACCATAGGACATCACAATCCCTCTGGAGAAATTGGTGAGTACGTCGGCATCACCATGGATATAACCGAACGAAAGCGCGCCGAAGAGGAGCGCGAAAAGCTGCGGCAGTTAGAGGCCGATCTCGCACACATCAATCGCGTCAATATGATGGGAGAACTCGCCGCCGCGTTGGCGCACGAAATCAGGCAGCCCATAGCCGCCTCAATCACCAGCGCCAACGCGTGTTTGCGATGGCTCGCGCGCGATCCACCGGACCTCGAAAGGGCGCGTGCAGCAGCAGCGAGAATTGAGCAAGACGGAAACCGCGCAGCCGAAGTTATCAATCATTTGCGGTCTTTCTACAAAAAAGGTACGCCTCCTGAGCGCGGGATCGTCGACCTCAAAGACATCATTCGAGAAATGACCGCTCTGCTTAGGAAAGAAGCGGTTCGGCACTCCATAAAAATCTATTTCGAACTGCACGAAGATATGCCTAACGTCCTAGCTGACCGCGTGCAACTTCAACAGGTGTTCATGAACCTGATGCTGAATGCGATTGACGCTATGAAAGACACTGGAGGCAAGTTGACGATTAGCTCTCGACTAACTCCTGAAGGTCAGCTAGTCGTTTCGATCAGCGATACCGGCGTAGGATTGCCGACGGAAAATGCTGAGCAGATTTTTGACGCCTTCCACACCACGAAACCACAGGGCACGGGCATGGGTTTGGCCATAACCCGCTCGATCGTAGAGGCTCACGGTGGCCGAGTGTGGGCCACCGCCAATCAGGAGGCAGGCGCAACTTTTCATTTCACTCTTGCCGCCAAAGCCGAGGCAGATGCATGAAATCCGCGGCCGTTCCCACGGTTTTCATCATCGATGATGACCGCGGCATGCGTCAGGCGATCCACGATCTCGTCGAGTCCGTTGGGCTACGCGCTGAATCCTTTGCGACTGGTGAGGAGTTCCTTAACAGGAGGCAGATTGTCCGCCCGAGCTGCTTAGTTCTCGACGTAAGATTGCCTCAGATGAGTGGACTCGATTTTCAGCGTCGGTTGAGCGAGACCGGCATGCACATTCCCATCATCTTTGTCACAGCGCACGGAGACATTCCCATGTCTGTCAGGGCGCTAAAGTCGGGCGCTGTGGAATTTCTGACAAAACCTTTCAGGGACCAGGATTTGTTGGACGCAATTCAGCAGGCCCTTGAGCGTGACGGCATCGCGCAAAAAGAAGAGGCCGAGATCCACGATCTGCAGGAGCGCTATCGCGCTTTGACTGCGCGAGAGCAAGAGGTAATGACTCTGGTGGTCTCTGGAATGCTCAACAAGCAGATTGCCTCTGAAATTGGAGCCAGCGAAGCCACAGTAAAAGTCCACCGAGGCCACGTCATGCAGAAGATGCAGGCCGGATCGGTAGTTGATTTGGTCCGTATGGCCGACAAGCTCAAACTCCCTCCTCGCAAATAGCCCGTCCTGATCTAGAGCCCGTCCAGGATTCCTGCGCCCTCGCTTCTAGTCGACTACCACCAAAGTGGTAGTGCGCACGACTAAGAGCCAATTGCGCACCCGTTGCGAATACGGTTAGGCTTCGCGCATGAGCAGCGAGCATAGCTCAAGACTCATAGCCATCGTCGACGACGATCAGTCAGTTCAGAGGGCCTTACAAGATCTGATCGAATCGGAGGGGCTATCTACAGTCTGTTTCGGCTCCGCGGAAGAATTCCTGGATTCCGGCGCTCAGGACGAAGCCGGATGCCTGATCGCTGACATTCGGATGCCGGGAATGTCTGGCATTGAACTGCAAGTAAAGCTCAAGGCGGACCGATGCCACATACCGATCATTTTCATCACAGCCCATGGTGACGCCAAGATGCGGATCCAAGCGATGCGTGATGGGGCAGTGGAGTTCTTGACGAAACCATTCGACAACGCAGTTCTTCTCGAAACGGTTCATGCCGCCGTCGAGGACTACACGAAGACGCTTGGGCTGGAGAATTCAAATCAATGACAGTTGCCGATCAAGACCGTCACGTCCGCAGATTCGAGCAGATCATAGGCAACAGCCCGGCTCTAAGGGTTGTTCTAGAGCAAGTCGAGCGGGTTGCGGCGATGGACACGACTGTGCTCATTCAAGGAGAGACCGGCACTGGCAAGGAACTCATCGCTCACGCGATTCACAATGCGAGCCCCCGCAGCGGCCAACCTTTGATCAAACTGAACTGTGCCGCCATTCCCTTCGATTTGCTCGAAAGTGAGCTCTTTGGCCATGAACGAGGCGCTTTTACGGGCGCGATTGCACAGAGAATTGGCCGTTTCGAATTGGCTGACAAAGGGACTCTCTTTCTTGATGAAGTCGGCGATATGCCACTCGCATTGCAGCCCAAGCTCCTCCGTGTTCTGCAGGAACAGGAATTCGAACGTCTCGGAAGTGGTCGCACCCATCGCGTAAACGTACGCCTCATCGCCGCGACGCACCGGGACCTCGAGCGAATGGTGAACTGTAACGAACTTCGCAGCGACTTGTACTATCGCCTAAATGTATTTCCGATCGCGCTACCGCCCCTAAGGGATCGCCGCGAAGACATTGCTCCACTACTGGAACATTACGTTGAACTCTTTTGCCATCGAATGGGGAAGTCCATACACACCATTCCAGAGGAATTCGTTAATGCTTGCAAATCCTATTCGTGGCCGGGAAATATTCGAGAACTTCAGAACGTGATCGAACGAGCCGTAATACTATCGAATGAAGGCTTGTTTCCCAATCTTCTGCGCCCAACTCGCTCTCCCTCAGTTGTCGCATTTCCTCCGAGCACAACGCTTAGGGAGGCCGAGCGCACTCTGATCCTGGGAGCACTAGAAGGCACGGGATGGTTAGTCGGCGGACCATATGGTGCAGCTGCGCGGTTGGGCATGAAACGCACTACACTAATCGCTAGGATGAAGAAACACCGAATTCTTCGGCCTCCGGACGAGAATCGGAATCGAGCTGTCCTTGACGATTCTCCATCCCGCTCCCTCTAGGCGTTTGGTGAGCGTGTTTTGACCACCGGTAAACCGAAGACAGATTGATACAGTGCTGCTCGCGAAAATGGATCCACAAATTCTGTAGTTCATGCCCCTGATCTACTTTTTCTTCTTCCGTTGGTCCTCTGGCTGGTCGAACGACCGCGCGCTCATCGCCGATTGGTCGAAAGTAAGTGCCGTACCAGACGCACGACCACACTGTTTGCTTTCGTAAGCGCAACCGAAGCAACGACTTGGACTTGATTTGCGTCCACTTAGAAGGTAGACGCTCTATCCAACTGAGCTACGGGCGCATCCTGGATTTTACCATTCTTGTAGAGCAGGCGGCCATCTCTCCTATTTTGCCGGAGCTGCTTCAAGTTCTTTAAGCAGGCCCTTGCCTTTGCGAAACCAGGGCCGTTCATAACGCTGCATGTACCGTGGGAGCGTTCGTTTTTTTGCGAGCAGTTTTTGCGCCCATTCGCGCGCCTCTTCGCGGCGGCCTGCGAGCTTCAGAAAATAGGCGTAGTTGTACAGCGTTTCAGTAGTCGTCGAGAATTGGGCAACGTCTGCAAAAAGTTGTTGGGCGCGCTCCAGTTGTCCGGTTCTCGCGTGGGCGTCGGCCAAGAGTCCGGCAGCTCGATAGTAGTCAAACTTGGGATCGCTGCCGACAACGCGCTCCAGATCGGGAATCGCCGCGGCGAAATCGTTGAGCCCCAAAGAAGCCTGCGCGCGATAGTAAAACGTGTACACGGAATCGCTGCGTGCCGTGATCGCATTCGTAAACGCCTCGCGTGCTTTGGCAAATTCCTTCTGGTCCTTATACAGTTCGCCGAGCTCTTCGTAATTCGCGGCGGAAGGATTGTCCAGGATCTGCGTTTCAACTATCTGGATGCGGGATTTTCGGCCTAAGCCTTGAAACACTCCGCGAAGAAGGCCCAGGTCGGGCAGCACTTCCGCGACGATGTACACGCCCGCCCCGAGAAAACCACCGAAGAAGATGATGAAGAACCAATAGTTCTCTGGCCTGCGCCGCACGAAGTGCACGATCGCGAGGATTTGCAGGATGAAACCCCAAGGATAGAAGAGGTGGCTTAAGCCAAACATGGACGACCGCCCTGTGCACAGCATCTCTGTCCTAAGCCAAATGGTCAAACGAAACGTCTTGTGGGTGTGAGCAGAAGTTACTGTCCACCAACGCTATCTCGCTTTGCTATGATGAGCGGAATGAACCCCTTCCAAACATTGGGGCTGGCCCTCGGCGCCGGATTTTCCTCGGGCTTGAATCTCTACGCGACTGTAGCGACTCTCGGACTGCTAGAGCGCTTCGGAGTCATCCATCTTCCGCAGTCACTCCACGTGCTTTCTCATCCAGTAATTCTGATTCTCGCAATTGTTCTTTATATTGTTGAATTCTTCGCGGACAAAGTGCCTTACGTCGATACGGTCTGGGATGTCATCCATACCTTCATCCGTCCACCTGCCGCCGCGCTAATTGCGTACACCGCGGCGGGCGCCACCCCTGCGGAGTGGCGCTGGGGCGCGGCGCTCCTCGCCGGCGGAGTCGCGCTTACGTCTCATGGCACGAAAGCGAGCGCCCGCGCCGCGGTCAACACCACGCCGGAGCCGCTTAGCAATTGGGCGTTGAGTTTCGGAGAAGACGTTTTGGCGGTTTGGCTGACGTGGATGGCCACGGTGCATCCCGTGGCAACAAGTATCGTTGTGGTTGCACTCGTTGCACTCTCTGTGTTCTTGCTATTTCATCTCTTCCGGTTTGCGCGACGCGCGCTGCAGCGGCTGTTTGCGGTTTGAATCGCGACTATTTCAGGTATGTCGCCAGCCAATCCAAAAACGTTTTGTACCAGAATCGGCTGTTTTGCGGCTTTAGAACCCAGTGCCCCTCATCCGGAAAGATGACCAGCTTTGACGGCACGTCCTGTCTCTGCAATGTGTTGAAGAATTCCAAGGACTGCGTGTAGGGCACTCGATAGTCCAGCTCGCCGTCAATCACCAATGTCGGGGTTTTGAATTTGCCCAATTCGGCCGCGTAAGTCATGGGCGCCCATTTGCGGTAGCTCTCGGGGTTTGTCCACGGCGTGCCTTGCATATCGTGTTCTTCAAACCAGAGCTCTTCCGTAGCGTACATCGAGTTCTTATCGAAAATTCCGGCGTGGCTGATGATGGCCTTGAAGCGCCCCGTGTGCGTTGCAATCCAGTTCGCCATATAGCCGCCGTAGGATCCGCCCGCAGCGGCCATGCGCGAACCATCAACGTATGAGTATTTTTTAAGCACGAAGTCTACGCCGTTCATCACGTCCACGTAGGCTTTGCCTCCCCAGTCGTTCGTGATCTCGTCCGTGAATTTCTGGCCGTAGCCAGTGGAGCCGCGCCGGTTGATCATCAGCGACACGTAACCCGCCGCGGAAAAAACTTGAGTGTTCCAGCGGTAGCCCCAGGCGTTGGAGAACATTGTCTGCGGCCCGCCGTGCAGCACCACCAGCAGCGGATATTTCTTTGTCGCATCGAAATCCGGTGGCCGGAGCAGCATGGCCTGAACCTTTGTTCCACCAGCGCCATCGAACCAAAACGTCTCTGGATCATTCATCTTCAAGGACCCCAGGATGGCATCGTTCTGATGCGTGAGCTGGCGCACGCCGCTTCCATCGCTAGCGGCGGCGAAAATCTCCGCTGGCTTGGTCAGGCTCGTGCGCTCGAACACAAGCGTTTTGCCATCGCTGCTCAGTGAGATTCCCAGATTGTAGCTGTTTGCAATCAGCTTCTTCGGTTCGGCTCCGACTCGCGGCGCCATGGTATATATCGGCTGAAGCGTTTCGTCTTCCGCCGTGAAATAAATCGTCTTGCTATCCGCAGACCAAACGAGCTCGCCAACGCTGCGATCGAATCCCTCGGTTAAGTTTTCGATCTTTCCCGCCGCGCGGTCGTAAAACATCAAGCGCCAGCGGTCAGACTCGTACTCAGGCGCCAATTGGGCATGAAACGCGATGTACTTCCCGTCCGGCGAATAAGTTGGCTCGCCATCAAACCCGGGCTGTGTCGTGATGCGTTTCACTTCGCCGCCTGCAACGGGAACCACAAATAAATCTCCATTCGTACTGATCGCCTCGACCGGGTCGGTCACAGCTGTAAAACAGATTTCTTTCGAGTCGGGGGAAAAATTCAAATCGCCAGGTCCGCCGCGCTCATCGGGAGGCACGTCATAATTCGCCCCCGCCGTCAGATCGCGCGGCCTCGCACTGCCATCGGCCGGGACCACAAACAAATGGCTTCGCTTGCCTTCGTTCCAGTGCGTCCAGTGCCGGTAAAGAAGATGCTCCGCAACCTTCGCCTTCACTTTGCTCTTCTCTTTTTCCTTGTCTCGCGTGCCATTGCAAGCATCGTCTTTACAATCAGGGTACACGCCCGACGTAAACGCAATGGTCCTTCCATCCGGCGACCATTTCACGATGTCCGCTCCCGTCGAAATACTGGTTAACGGTTTTGCTTCGCCTCCGTCCATCGACAGCAGATAGACCTGCGAGTCCCCGCTTCGCGAAGACAAAAACGCAATCGTCTTTCCGTCAGGCGACCACACCGGGGACGAGTCGTGTCCGCTCTGCGTCAGTTGCAGCGATTCTCCACCGCCCGTCGGGACTATCCAGACGTTGCTTGCGCCGCGATTCGCCTCGAGATCCGGCGTCGACACGCTGTAGACCGCCCATTTACCGTCGGGCGAAACTTGTGCTTCTCCCACGCGGTGCATCTGGATTAAGTCATTGAAAGTGATGGCGTGCTTTGCGGCTTGTTGTGCCTCCAGGGAGGCTTGGCTGATGAAGCCTGCCGCAACAAAGAAGCTGCACCGCAGAATGGCCCGTTTCATCGCATTTCCTCCCCATGGAGCCTGGTGGTTTGCATTTCGTCTGCTTGGAACTTTGGATGATGTCACGATTCCTGTGCGATTCCAAGTTCGCACCGAAGTGCGCGGGAGATTGCGCCCCGCCGCGTTCACTTCGGGATGGACCGCGCCAGTCTGTTACAATCGCTCACCGAGCACGCATGTCAAACGACGCCGCTCTCTTTCCGCGCAACTTTCACAAGCCGTATCCCGTCGCCGTTCGTGGCGAAGGCTCCTGGCTTTTTTCTGCGGACGGACGAAAATTCCTCGACGCTGCAGGCCAGGCCGCCGTCGTCAACATAGGCCACGGCGTTCCCGAAATCGGCCGCGCGATGGCCGAGCAATCCGCGCAACTGGCATTCGCGCACACTTCGCAATTTCATTCCGCGCCGGCGGAGAAACTTGCCGCTCGTCTTCTCTCGTTGGCCCCATCAAATTTTCAAAAAGGCGGGCGGGTTTATTTCACCTCCGGTGGTTCCGAGGCAACGGAAACAGCTATCAAGCTCGTCCGGCAATTCCATCTGGAAAAAGGGCAGCCGGAGCGTTACCGAATTCTTTCCCGCCGCCAGAGCTATCACGGCAGCACGCTTGGCGCCATGACCGTGAGCGGCAACGTCGCTCGCCGCGCACCGTATCAGCCACTCCTCGCGGAATGGGGCCACATCGCTCCCTGCTTTTGCTATCACTGTCCATTCGAGAAAACATTTCCTCAATGCCATCTCGCCTGCGCCGATGATCTGGACTCACTTCTCGCCGAGAGCGACGCTGCGTCGGCCGCCGCGTTCATCTTCGAACCCGTTGTTGGCGCAACTCTTGGTGCTGCCGTGCCTCCCGAAGGCTACGCCGCTCGCATCGCTGAGATTTGCCGCAAACGCGGCATCCTTTTGATCGCTGACGAAGTGATGAGCGGTATGGGCCGCACCGGAAAACCATTCGCCATCCAGCACTGTGGCGTCGAACCCGACATCATTCTCACAGGAAAGGGAATTGCCAGCGGCTACGCTCCGCTTGGGGCTGTCCTCGTCGCGCCGAATGTCGTCGAAGCCTTCGAAAACGGGAGTGGTGCTTTCAAACATGGATTCACCTACCAAGCTCATCCCGTTGCGACCGCTGCAGGCAACGCCGTTCTCGATTACATCGAATCCCACACTCTTTTCGAACGTGTCGCTCCCGCGGCTGAGAAATTGCGCAAGGCCCTCGCCCCGCTCCTGTCCCACTCTCATGTGGGCGACATCCGCGGACGCGGGCTTCTTCTCGGCATTGAATTCGTCCGCGACAAGACCACGCGCGCGCCGTTCGATCCTTCGCAAGCCATTGCCGAACGCATTCGCGCGGTTGCGATGGACGCTGGCGTCCTGACCTATCCGGCACAAGGTTGTGTTGACGGCACGCGCGGCGATCACATTCTTCTCGCGCCGCCTTTTATTATCACTGCCGAAGAGTCGGCGCTCATCGCCTCGGCACTCACGTCAGCCCTCGCGAAAGTGCTTCCCGATTAACGTGTCGCCGTTTTCTACATTTCTGGCGTAGTCTGTTCGTTCATCCGGTAGAGGAGCCAAATCGACAATGCGACAGCTTCGGCTCAAGTTTGCACTCCTGCTCTGCACGTGCCTGCTGATCACATCTTTGCCTTCGGCCCAGGAGAAGCCTCCCAACAAGCCTCGCGCACGCGATCTCGGCGTCCCATTTGACGGGACGACCGGCCCGCTCAACGCCATCACCGACGTTTCCGGCGTCACAGTCGGTCACACCACGCTTATTTCCGGCGACGGGAAACTTCAAATCGGCAAAGGTCCGGTGCGCACGGGAGTTACTGCGATTCTTCCTCGTGGAACGAAAACGATGTCCGATCCCGTCTTTGCCGGCTGGTGGTCGCTTAACGGCAACGGGGAAATGACCGGCACGACGTGGGTCGAGGAATCCGGTTTTCTGGAAGGTCCGGTGATGATCACAAACACGCACAGCGTGGGTGTGGTTCGCGACGCCGTCATTCAATGGCGCGTGAATCATGGCCAGCCTGATCCTACCGGTTACTGGTGGTCGCTGCCCGTGGTTGCCGAAACGTGGGACGGCTGGCTGAACGACATCAACGGTTTTCACGTCAAGCCGGAGGACGTTTTTCACGCGATTGACTCCGCACACGGCGGCGCCGTCGCGGAGGGAAATGTTGGCGGCGGCACGGGGATGATTTGCAATGAATTCAAAGGTGGCATTGGAACTTCTTCGCGCAAGTTTGGAATTAAAGGTGCCAGCTATACCGTCGGTGTCCTGGTTCAGTGCAATTACGGTGTCCGCCCGAATCTCCGCATCGCCGGCGTGCCCGTCGGCAGGGAAATTCCAGAAGATGCCGCCTACAGCACTGCTTCCTTCAGCGAAGTGGATCGCGGATCGATTATCGTGGTCGTCGCCACCGATGCTCCGCTTGTTGCACATCAACTCAAACGCCTGGCGCGCAGGGTTTCTCTCGGGCTCGGCCGCAACGGCAGCATTTCTGGCAACGGCTCCGGCGATATTTTCATCGCTTTCTCCTCCGCCAACCCCGGGGCCGCCGCCGCCGATCACCTTGTCGACCTCAAAATGCTTCCCAACGATCTGCTTGAACATGTCTTCGCCTCAACCGTTCAGGCTACTGAAGAAGCCGTGATCAATGCCATGGTCGCCGCTGAAACCATGACCGGGATCGAGAATCACAAGGTCATCGCGCTCCCTCATGACAAACTGCGCGAAGTCCTCAAAAAATATAATCGCCTTGCGCAATGAAGTTCCGCCTACATCTCATACGTCCCGCTGGCCAAACGAACCGATCACGGGCGGAATTTTGCCCAGGCCTTTCCAGGCGGACACTACTGATTTTTTTCGTCATGCTTCTATCGTGCTCCTGTTCTTCGCCTCCGCCGCCATCGCTTGCCATCACTCACGTCACTCTTATAGATGCTACAGGTGACGCCCCCAGGCGAGACATGACGGTTTTCATCGCCGATGAGCAAATCGCCGCCATCGGCCCGTCCAAATCTTTATTCATCCCCCGCAAAACAAAGACCCTTGACGCCACTGGCAAATATCTCCTGCCTGGCCTCGTCGACATGCACGTCCATCTCACCGGCGCCAGTGAACCTACGGGAAGCCGCGAGTTCATCCTTCCGCTGCTACTCGCGAACGGCATCACGACCGTCCGTGACATGGGCGGTGATCTTGACACCCTCATCACTCTTCGCCATGAAATCGAGCAGGGCAAGCTGCAAGCTCCGCGCATTTTCTTTGCAGGCCCTTATCTCGATGGGAGCCCGCCGTTTTTTCAACCGTCTCTGGTCGTCACCAATGCTGCCGAAGCTACGGCAGACATCCGCTCCCTGATTGCGCGCGGCGCTGATTTCATCAAAGTGCAATCCAACCTCAGCCGCGACGCCTATTTCGCTATCGCCGACGTTTGCCGCCGCGAGCGCGTCACTTTCGTGGGGCACGTTCCGGATCGCGTCAGTGCCGCCGAAGCCTCCGACGCCGGCCAGAGAAGCATCGAGCATCTCACCGGCGTTCTCCGTGCATGTTCGAACAACGAGTCTCTCCTGATCCGCAAACAATTCGCCCCCGCACCCAAGAAGGGATCGAAAGTGCAATCGAGGGACCGCCAACTTACTTGGCAGCGCGAACTTCTGCAAAGCTATTCGGACGAGCAAGCTTCAGCGCTCATCGCAAAATTCATGCGAAATCAAACCTGGCAGGTGCCTACGTTGATCCTGCTCCGCAACGACGCCTTTCCCACGCCCGAAAGCGATCCATCGCGCGATCCTCGCCGAAAGTACATCCCGCTGCAGGTCCTGGCGAATTGGCAGAAAGGCGCGAAGGACCGCGACAAAGGCGCTACGCCTCAGGAATTTTTGCTGCGTGCAAACCTTATGCAAGCCTCGCTTCGAATCGTCGGCAAAATGAACGCGGCAGGTGTTCCGATCATGGCTGGCACGGACACTACGGCTCCCTTTGTTTTCCCCGGCTCAAGCCTGCACGAAGAACTCGCGCTTCTGGTTCAGGCAGGGCTTACGCCCATGCAAGCGCTGCAAGCCGCAACAAAACTCCCCGCGGAGTTTTTAGGCAAACTGCAAACGCAAGGCACGATCGAGGATGGCAAGTTCGCTGATCTCCTGCTTCTCGACGCCAATCCGCTCGCCGACATCCACAACACGCGGAAAATCGGCGCCGTAATCCTCCGCGGCAAACTTTTAGACAGGGGCTTTCTGGATGAACTCCTAATCAAGGAAGAAAACTTCGCCAAGGCTCATTGAGCCGATCAGGTTGGAGCGCGGGACATTGCTCGTACTTTTCTTAACGTTGCGATGTGAAGATTAAATGCCCAGTTTGAATCCTTCGCAGGCAGCCTAAATCACCGGTACCGAGGTCTTCCTCGCCGGATTGAAAAACGGCAGCGCCACTACCCTGGCTGAAACCTCATGCCGTACCGCCTCGACGGTCATCTCGATGTTCACCGTTGCCCCCACTGATGATTGATCGCGATTCACGCATGCCAGCGCGATCATCTTTTTCAGCGTCGGTGACCACGTCGTCGACGTGGCCTTCCCCACTTGCTTCCCAGCGCGATACACGGGCACTGCCACACGCGACGCGACGCTCGGAACCTGAGGCGCCATCCCCATTTTATCGAATAGCGCCTCCACTTCGTTCCAATTGATCTCCAGCCCCACCAGTGCCCGTTCCGCGCCGCCGTTCTTTTTTTCGCGCGCAAGCGCTTCTCGGCCGACGAAATTCTCTTTCTTCAAGTCCACCAGTTTTCCGAGTCCAATTTCCGCGGGCGAATACTTCTGCGATTCAATAAGCGCCTTCTTGCTCGACGTGTAATCCACCTCAATCAAAATCAGTCCTGCTTCAATCCTCGCGATATCCAGCGCGATCATCCCTGCTGGGTGAATGTCAAAGGCTTTCCCTTTCTTTATCAGCTCATCCCACACTTTCCCGGCATTCTTCCATGGCATCCACATTTCAAAACCAAGATCCCCTGTATATCCCGTCCGCGAGATGTCCACGGGCACGCCGGCAATTTGCCCGCGCGTCACTCGAAAATATTTCAGGTTCGCCACGTTTGCGTCGGTCACCGCGCTCAGCAACTTGCCCGAGGTTGGCCCTTGCAGTGCCAGCGCCGCCACTTGCTCGGAGATTTCTTCGATGTTCACGTCCAGTGCCAAGGCATTCTGCTGAAACCATCGCAAGCTTGGATCCGCCGCAGTCCACCGATACTCGTTCTCGCCAAGGCGCGTGATGGTTCCATCGTCGATTACTTTTCCTTCCGGATCGCACCAGCAGCAATAAATGACCTGATCGATCGCCACCTTGTTGATGTCCCGCGAAATCACGCGGTTCACGAATCGTGTCGCGTCGCTTCCCGTGATCAGGTACTTGAACAACGGCGAAATATCGATCAGCGCGGCCGAATTCCGGATGGCGTTGTACTCGTGCTCGTGGTGCATCTCATACACGCTAACCGTGTAGTAGCCCGACCATTCGCGGTAATTCAGGCTCTCGCAAAGCGCGAGCGTTCTATCATGAAACGCAGTTCCGACAGGCACGATTCCTCCGAGTTTCTTGCGCAGCGCGAGCCGCGCGGACGAAATCGGATTATAGGTGTGAACTTCGCGCCCTCGCAAGCCGTTATCCGTTCGTGTGCGCTTGTCTGTGTGTGGCAGGCGCCCTGAAGCGAGTGCGCCAGCAAGACACTCTTGCTAACACGACGCGCATACGTCCACCGACCTGAATTGCAACTCGACGGCTCTAGCTTGTGCGGTACGACCCGGATAGAATGAGGAAGCAAAATGCGATAAGGGTGGAACTGCAATGTCAGGGAATGGCTCAACGCAGGCAAGGGTTCTCAGGCTCGATGCACGAGACAACGTCCTTGTAGCGCTGACCGATTTGCGCAAAGGCGAAATCGTCCACTTCCTGGGAAATGACTACTCCTTGCAGTGCGATGTCCCCGCCAAGCACAAGTTCCTCATTCAAGACGTCGTCGCCGAGGGCGACATTATTATGTACGGAGTTTTGGTGGGCAAAGCCGTGGAGAATCTTCGGCGAGGAGATTTGCTTTCCACTGGCAATATCCGTCATGCCGCAGCCTCATTTCACGAAACGGAATCTGCCGTCGTTCGTTGGACCCCGCCCAATATCTCTACCTGGGCGAACAGGACTTTTCTCGGCTACCACAGAGATGACGGTCAAGTGGGTTCGCGTAATTACTGGCTGGTGCTTCCGCTTGTCTTCTGCGAGAACCGCAATCTGGCCGTCTTGAAACAGGCGTTCGAAGAGGAATTGGGCTTTGCAGCTCCTCAAATCTACCGCAGTCAAGTTGCGGAACTGGCGCGACTCTATCGTGAAGGGAAATCGGACGAACTAAAGAAACTAGCTTTCGGCGAAATGAAACGGGCGAGCGCGTCCCCCAAAGTATTTCAAAATCTCGACGGCATCAAATTTCTTTTGCACGAAGCAGGCTGCGGCGGAACGCACGAGGACGCCAGAAACCTCTGCGGGCTGCTCGCGGGGTACATCCACCATCCGAACGTTGCCGGAGCCACGGTCCTGAGCCTCGGGTGCCAGCACGCGCAAGTTCCCATGCTCCTCGAGGAAGTCAAGCGTCGCGACCCGAATTTCAAGAAGCCCGTGCTGATCTTCGAACAGCAAAAGAGCGCCTCCGAAGCTGCGATGCTGAGCCGGGCTATCCGTGAAACTTTTCTGGGCATGATTGAGGCGGACAAACTCACGCGGCAACCTGCCCCACTATCAAAACTCACGCTCGGCCTGCAATGCGGCGGGTCCGATGGTTTTTCTGGGCTCTCGGCGAATCCCGCCATCGGGCACGTCTCCGACATAGTCGCGGCGCTCGGAGGCATCGGGATCCTTTCCGAATTTCCGGAACTTTGCGGCGTAGAACAACAGCTTATCGATCGGTGCGTCCGCAAAGAAGTTGGAGACCGTTTTGCGCATCTCATGACGGACTACGCAGCCCGCGCCAAGGCAGTGCGTGCGAGCTTTGAAATGAATCCTTCGCCCGGCAACATCCGTGACGGTTTGCTTACGGATGCGATGAAATCCGCGGGAGCGGCGAAGAAAGGTGGAACGTCTCCCGTCACCGCGGCCGTGGACTATCCGGAATACTGCACTGAACCAGGACTCAACCTGCAATGTACGCCGGGGAGCGATGTGGAGTCCGTCTCTGCGCAGGTGGGAGCCGGCGCGAATGTGGTGCTCTTCACGACAGGACTCGGCACGCCAACGGGAAATCCAATTGCCCCGGTTCTCAAAATCTCTACCAATTCGAAGCTCGCGCAGCGCATGTCCGACATCATCGACATAGACACCGGCGGCATCATCACCGGGGAAACCAATATCGAGAAGATGGGAGAGGTGATTCTGGAGCGTGTAATTAAGGTCGTCAGCGGAGAAGCGCGTACAAAAGCCGAACAGCTCGCTCAGGACGATTTTATTCCGTGGAAACGAGGAGTCTCCCTCTGAAAAAGGACCAGCGCCGACTGTGAAAGCTCTTTTGCTTTCGGAGTACAAGCATCTGGAAATTGCCTCTGTGCCTGACCCAAGGCCGGCCCACGGAGAAGTGCTGATCAGCGTGGCCGCATGCGGTATCTGCGGCAGCGACGTCCACGGTTACGATGGCTCTTCCGGCCGCCGCATTCCTCCCATCATCATGGGCCACGAAGCTGCCGGAACCATCGCCGCGCTTGGCGAGGGCGTCACGGGATTCGCAGAAGGCGACCGAGTCACGTTTGATTCGACCATCTTCTGCGGCGCTTGCAACAACTGCCGTCGTGGCGAGATAAATCTTTGCGACAATCGCCAGGTTCTGGGAGTTTCGTGCTCTGAGTTTCGCCGCCCCGGCGCTTTCGCAGAATACATTGCAGTTCCTTCCCGCATTCTCCATCGGTTGCCGGAGAATCTCTCGTTTGCGGAAGCAGCGATGCTCGAGGCTGTCTCCGTGGCCCTTCATAGCGTTTCCTTGGCGGCAATTTCCAGCGGCACTACCGCGTTGGTACTTGGCGCTGGAATGATCGGTTTGCTCACTCTGCAAGCATTGCGCGCCGCCGGATGCTCCCGCATATTTGTCGCCGATCTAGACAGCACGCGCCTCAAGCTCGCTCAACAGATGGGCGCCGCCGCCGTTTTGTCTTCGAACGATGATCTTGCCGAACAAGTTTCGCAACTCACCGCGGGCATCGGCGTTGATCTTGCGATCGAAGCGGTCGGCCGCAACGAAACTGTGAAAGCTTCTATCGAAAGCCTCCGCAAGGGAGGCACAGTGGTCTTGGTCGGCAATATCTCGCCGGAAGTGACGCTGCCCCTGCAAAAAGTTGTCACGCGGCAAATCCGCCTCCAGGGCTCCTGCGCGTCCGCCGGGGAGTACCCGCGTGCCATCGAGCTTTTGGCTAGCGGCGCGATTCAAGTCAAGCCTTTGATCTCTGCCATCGCTCCGCTCGAAGAAGGTCCGCGCTGGTTCGAGAGACTCTATGCCCGCGAACCCAATTTGATGAAAGTTATCCTCGCACCGGAGCTGGGTTCGTGAGCAATGCGCTCTTCGATCTTGGCGGCCGCGTCGCGCTCGTCACTGGCGCCAGCCGGGGACTTGGCCAGTACATGGCCCGGGCTCTGGCGAAAGCGGGCGCAGATCTTGTTCTCACAAGCCGCGACATCAGCCGGCTCTCGCCCTTCGAAGCAGAGATAAAAGCGCTCGGCCGCCGCGCCGTTTCCGTTGCACTCGACGTCCGCCGCCAAGACAGCATCGAGAAAATGGCCGCCGCCGCCGAAGCTTCCTTTGGTCATCTGGATATTCTCGTAAATAATGCGGGCTGCAATGTCCGCAAGCCCGCACTCGAAGTGACCTGGGAAGACTGGAACTTGATTCTGGAAACCAATCTTCGCGGAAGCTTCTTTGTCTCTCAAGCGGTGGCGCGTGGCATGATCACCCGCCGCTACGGACGCATCATCAACATCGGCTCCGTCACCAGCGTCGCCGGCTATGCGGGCCTCGCGCCCTACGGCGCGAGCCGCGGCGGCATAAAGCAATTGACGATGAGTCTCGCCGATGACTGGGGCAAGTACGGCGTAACTGTGAATTGTCTCGCGCCGGGATGGTTTCGCACGGAACAGAATAAGGTTCTTTACGAAAACAAAGAATGGGTCGAATATCTTTGCGATCGCATTCCGCTTAAACGCCCGGGGCAGCCCCAGGATCTAGACGCTGCTGTCGTTTTCCTGGCGGCCGAATCCAGCCGTTACGTCACAGGGCAAACGCTGCTCGTGGATGGTGGAATATCAACGGGCGCAACGCGCGCATTGGTTGAGACCGCAAAGATCGTTCCGGATCAATCCGGTCAGTCAGACTAGGGGCAAATAAGCATGATGAATAATTTCTGCTCAAGAGCTGTGCTTCGTCGCGTTACGAAGGCCGCGATTCTGATCACTGCATTTTGCGGACTTCTAGGTTTACTTCCGCATTCGGCCGCTCTCGCTTCGCCCGCGGCCGTGAACGCTAAACTTTTGCAAATCTTTTTTGTCGATGTGGAAGGCGGCCAAGCCACTCTTTTCGTCACGCCGAAAGGGACCTCGCTCCTGATCGACACGGGCTGGCCTGGTTACGATGGCCGCGACGCGGACCGCATCGTCCAGGCCGCAAAATTGGCGGGCATTTCCAAAATTGATTTCGTGCTTTTAACGCATTATCACCAGGATCATGCGGGAGGTGTCACGCAACTTGCGGCGAAGATTCCAGTGGGAACTTTTCTAGATCACGGAGAAAACCGCGAGGCCGAAGACTCGGCAAGCGGGCAGATGTTTCGGGACTATCAAACCCTTCTGGCAAAAGAGAATCACAAACGAATGATCGTCAAACCAGGCGATGTTCTGCCTCTCAAAGGCATCCAAGCGACAGTCGTCAGCGCTGACGGAGCTGTGATCGACAAACCACTTCCCGGCGCGGGAACACGGAATTCCTTCTGCGACAATACCGGACCTGCTCCCGCGGATCAGACGGAAAACGGTCGTTCCCTCGGAGTGCTCTTCGTCTTCGACAAGCTGCGCATCCTGGATCTGGGCGATCTGACTTCAGACAAGGAAGGACTGCTGATGTGCCCGGTGAATAAGCTGGGCAACATGGACATCCTGGTCGTTTCTCACCATGGATCACTCACCAGCAGCAGCCCTCAACTTCTCGATGGTATCGCTCCGCGTGTCGCCATTATGGACAACGGCGCAACGAAGGGCGGTGCACCCATATCCTGGGACACGGTCAAGAAGTCGCCGCGCCTTGAAGATTTGTGGCAACTTCATTTTTCAAACGAGGGCGGAGTCGCGCACAACGCCCCTGACTCTTTCATCGCGAATATTACAGGCCCTGACGCCGGCCACTATCTCAAATTGACCGCCTCTCGGGATGGAAGCTTTGACGTTTACAACGCGAGGACGCAGGCGACAAAGCATTACGCGCCCGCCCAGTGAACTTTTGAAACTTACGCAGGCTCGGGTACGGGTTCCATTCGTCCCAATAGAAAAATGTACGCCGCGATGCTGATGAGAAGAATCGCCGTCGCCGCCGCGAATGCCCAAGCAAATGATTGAGTGGCCTGGACGACGTAGCCTGTGACGATCGGCGCGGCGATGGCCGCTAGCTGATTGCTGAAATTCAAGATTCCGCCCACCGTGCCGACACTCTCCTTCGGAGCAATCAACGAAGGGATCGACCATCCCACAGGCGACGCCGCCGACAGCCCACCGATGGAAATGCTGATCCACAGGAGCGCACCTGCGGCGCTCTGGGCGTACGCGGTGCCGAGGATACCGAGCCCGAGACTTGTTCCACCGATCAGAACGACCTGACGCACCCGAACGGCATTCCAGCCGCGCTGAATCAAAGAATCGACGAGCCATCCTCCAACAACGAGATCCGTAAGCGTCGCGATCAGCCACGGCACGCTCGTGTAGGCGACGGAGTGCAACAAATCGACATGATGTACAGCCAAAAAATAGGACGGCAGCCAGGTCAAGAGCAGGTAGAACGTATAGTTGTACCCGAAAAACCCCAGGGCCAAGCCGCATACTCTTCGTTGGCGGAGCAGATACAAGAACCGCGCTCCTTTGGCGGCTTTCGCTCGATCCTCCGGCTGCGCACCACCGTTCGCGATAAAGTGCCGCTCCGCTTCCGACAGCCGCTTGTCCTCACTAGGATTTCGGTAGAACGCATAGAATAAAACGAAATAGAGAACGCTGATGAATCCCGTCGCGGCAAAGCTCCATCGCCACCCAAAATGCAGAAGAAGTATGCCAAGTACTGGTACCCCAATTGCCGAGGAAAATTTGGCCATCGAATCAAAGATCGCTGTCGCAAGGCTGCGTTCTTGCTTGGGAAACCAGTAACCGATGGCTTTTGAATTCCCGGGGAACGTGGGCGCTTCGCCGACTCCCAAGAGCAGCCGCGCAGCGAGAAACCCGCCGACTCCCGTGGCTGCTGCCGCGCCGAAGGATGCCACGCCCCAAAGAATCGTGCTGATGCACCCGACGCGTCGAACGCCAAACTTGTCCAGCAAGAGGCCCGACGGAAGTTGCAGCGCCGCGTAGGTCCAATTGTAGGCGCTCGACAAATAGCCAAACGTCACTGCGGATATTCCGAATGCCGCGTCGAGCGCTTCCTTTGAGACAGAGAGGTTTACGCGATCGAAGTAATTGACGAGGACTCCGAAGCCCAGCAAACACGCAATCGCCCATCTTCGCCGGGGCACGCGATCCATCTCAAAGGTCGTCGGGTCCAGTGTCGCCGCCATGGAGAAAGTCTTGTGAGCAGCCTCCCATCAAATTTTCGGCGAACAGCCCCGCCAAACGCCGCGCTGAGTATCCCACAGGTTGCAAGAACCCGTGGTCCATTTCGCAGCACTGATGGTCATGACGTGGGCTCGGCCGGCCCCCGCCTTGCCGCATCGCATTGATCTTCATTTGCTTGCTCCTCTTCTGTTGCTCGAAGTACACTACGCCGTCTTCCAAATGGACTCGTTTGACAAGGAAGCTTCGAATCCTCGATATCTTATCTAAGGATAAAAAAATGAATCCACTTTCGACTCGTCGGGATTTCCTCCGAACCACAGCGGCTGCAAGCGCCGGACTCCTCCTCTCGCATCCTGCCCGCGCTGCGAAAAACAAGTCCGTCCTTTTGTTCACGAAGTCCTCCGGCTTCGAGCATGCCGTCATCAAGGTTACAGACGGCAAGCCTAGCATCGCGGAAAACGCTGTGCGCGATATGGCCGCCAAGTACAATTTCGACCTCACCGCCTCCAAAGACGGCCGCATTTTTGACTCGAAGGAGTTTCACGATTTCGCCGCTGTCATCTTCTTCACGACCGGCGTTCTCACGGAGGAAGGCACCGACAAAAATCCGCCCATGTCCCCGCAGGGCAAGCAGGCTTTTCTCGACGCCGTTCACAACGGCCTCGGCTTCGTCGGCATTCACGCAGCCACCGACACCTTCCACACTCAGCCCGACCCGCAGGATCTCTCGAATCGCTACATTGCATACGGCGAAAAATCCGACCCTTATATTCGGATGATCGGCGGAGAGTTCATCATCCACGGTCAAAGCAAAGATCCGCGCCTGCAAACTACAAACGTCATCATTGATGATCCGAATTTTCCCGGCCTCGAAGGCGTTCATTCCCCGGTGAGCTTGATGGAGGAATGGTATTCGATGAAGGATTTTACCCCCGACCTTCACGTGATCTGCACACTGGATACTTCAACGATGAACGGCAACGCTTATAAGCGTGCGCCGTATCCGGTGGTTTGGGCCCGCATGAACAGCCGCGGAAAAGTTTTCTACACCGCCATCGGCGATCGCCCGGAAAACTGGCAGAATGCGTTTCACCTGAATTTGCTCGCAGGTGGAATTCGCTGGGCCATCGGTGACGCCAAAGCCTCAGTAACTCCCAACCTCAAGACCGCCGCCCCCGGTTACGCCGAGATTCCGCCGAAATATCCCCCTCCCGAGAAATAACGCGTCACTTTGCGGGCGCGATCAATCTTGGCCAGCAGCGCGGGCGACCGGAATCGCCGTCCTCGGTACGATGGAATGCTCTCCTTCCTCTGAGACCGCCACATAGCGTGTCAGGTAAAGATTGATTGGAGTCACTTCAAAAGGAATCTTTTCCCGAGGCGAAATTGGCGGCATTTGCCGCGTCTTCATCAAGATCAAATCATCGCTCCATGAATTGATCTTGATTCTCGAGGCCATAGGCAGGGCCCCGATCTGTTGCAAGTCGACGGGATTCAATGCGGGGGCCATCTGGAGCAACTGCGAAGTAAAGAAGACTTGGTTGCCGAGCCGCGCGTTGATCAATTGTTTCAGCGCGTGTCTTTGTGATTGAAGTTGCGAAAGAAAAAGTCCTGCGTTGGCCAATTTGTCACCGTAAGGCGACTTCTTCAAAAACTCCATCGCCTTTTGGCTGTTCTTCTGAGCCTCTTCCGGCTTGTCCACGAACGCCAGCTTTTTCAAAGCTTCCGTGGGCTTCAATCGCAATATGTCGCTGAACCCATATTGATCCTGCGCCGGTTTGGGTACCATCGCGTCCGCAAGTTCAAACGCCAGCAGCACGGCGAGCGTCTCTTCGTTTGGCACAACATCGATCAACCCGCGGCTCAGCACAATTGTGTTCTGCATCGAAAACATTTCCAAATTGCTCGTCATCAAAATGCGGCATTTGATTACAGTCCCCGCGTCAAAGCCGTTGGTTACCATGAGGTTGTTCACAATAGTGTTCAGAACCTTCTCGACGTCTCCTTCCGGCGCCACGAGTCCGACGCGTTGGAGAACATCCATAACATTCTTTTCCGACTGCTCTCTCCATCCTCGTTGCTGCTCAAGTGGCGAACGGTCATGCTGCTCAGTCTCATCTCTTATCTGACCTTCGGTTTCGACGAGCAATCGCCCTAATTCTTCCTGCTGGTTTCTCGCTGTGAGCCCATAGCCCCAGAGGTGCGTCCGTCCCTTGAATCTCGGCCCGCCCGTTGACACCCGTTCGCTTATTTCCTGGGTAAAGATGTCGCTTGGAAGCCACTCACCGGACCGAGTATTGGTGCGCCAGGAATCAAAGTGCAGATAAAATTCGTCCTCAAAGCGTCGCAGCGAAAAGTGTTTGTCCGGGGCATAGCTCCCATTCATTCGAACGATCGTGAAGTCCTGATCTTCTACCCAAATTCGCCCCCGAAATCGCGGACCTTTCGCTCTTGGTGTTCGCTCGACATCAAACACGTAGCAGCGCACGTCCCCAAGAAATACCCGACCTCCAGATTGTGGTGGTATAAGCCGATAATGGTCTTGGTCAAATTCACCGTAATCCAGAAAAGCCATCTGCAGGAATCCAGCAGGCTCAAACGACCACATGATCGAGCCCTTTGTGCGTTCTCTCCGTCATCGGGTGAACCTTCATGGTCTTCCCGCGAAAATCGGCTTGTCCGAGAAAATACAGATCGCTCTTGGGAACCGTCCCCATCAGGGCGTTGGACTTTTCGATCTGAATGTAGGTCTCGACAATCGGCGCGTAGCTCGCGATGATTTCGTCCTGTACCTTTTCTCGCTTAAATATGCGTTCGATAATTTCCGTCTCGCCCCGCAGAGTCGGCGTAGCTTGCGCACCACCAGCAGCACTTTGAGGATTTGACCGTTCAGGCACTTCAACTGAATCCCCGCCCACTTCCGATATTGCGTCAAGCATTCGTCCGGCAATTCCAGTATTCAGGCAAATTAGAGATCCTAAGGCCGTTGAAATCAAAACTCTGCGTTGCATTTCGACCTCTCAGAGATGGAACGCACCTTCGAACATTGCGTCGCATCTTCGCTAAGTCAAAATGCACGACAGATACCAGCTTTCCACTCCACCCTTTACTGATCAGGGTTCGCACGTATCCTTTGAAGAATCCAACGATTACAGTGTTCAAATTCGGTACAAGATCCTCCATCCCGCCCAGCGATCGGCGGTTTTCCTGTTCCATCTTGGAAATCGAGGAGCTCAGCGTTCCAAACTGGGAAGCGGCCCCATCCTGCTTGCACAAACTCACTTTGCTCCCAAGCCACTAGGCAATTCCGCGAAGTTGCAGTATGTTGAGAATTGGCAATCTTCATGAGGTGATTCGAATGGCGAATGAGTCTTGTGATCCCGCTCCGGCCCCAAGCGAACCGGTGAAGCCCGGGACACGGATGGTGATGTGCGTTAAATTCGGCAAGGAGTTGCCTGGACTCGACCGGATTCCGTGGGCGGGCGAGTTGGGGAAGCGCGTCTTCGAGAATGTTTCGAAGGATGCCTGGAAGCTGTGGATTGAACATTCCAAGATGATCATGAACGAGTACAGGCTCAATCCCATTGACCCGAACTCCCAGAAAATCATGGGAGAACAAATGGAAGAGTTTTTCTTTGGCGCGGGCGCTAAGCTGCCTGAAGGCTATGTAGCTCCCAAGGCCAAGAGCTAGTTCCCCGCTGGCGGGAGACGCCCCGTAACGGGATGTTCGACTAGCAGGCGCGGCGTCAATTCAAAGTGCAGTCTCGCATGGGCGGTGCGGAGCGCTTCCTCGACCTCCGCAGGTGTATCGGCAGCGGCAAATAGAAAACCCAAGTAACTTGACCCTTCCGGCAAGGCGGCGATGTAGTCGTGCAGGCGGGCGGTGATTTCGAGCCCGGTGATTCCCGGGACGCTTCGCGCGGCGTCCTCTCCTTCCACTGTTTCTAGGATTCCGCACTTGGGGACGGGAATCATCATCACGCCTGAGGCAGGTTGTTCGCGCGGCCAATCGCTGCCGGGGAAATTCAGTGAGTGGCGCAACAACAATTCTTCGAGGCCCATGGGTTGGCTTGTAGCATCCGGCGCAAATCGGAGCGCCTGCCCGCAAAGCCCGCCAATGGGGCGCGGTGCGACTTCGAGAGGCCAGACGCCGTCATCGTTGATGCGAAATTCCGCGTGAATTGGGCCCTGGGATAGTCCGAGAGCGCGCACGGCATCCACGGCGCAGCGTTCGATTTCGCGTTGCTGCGAATTGGCCAGGCGCGAGGGTGTGACGTAAATGGTCTCTTCAAAATAGGGACCTTCGAGAGGATCGGGTTTGTCAAATATTGCCAGAACACGGAGCGAGCCATCCGTCAGCAAGCCTTCCACAGCCACTTCCCTGCCTGGAATGTATCCTTCGACGAGAATCTGATCGAGATAGGGCTCTCGCGTCGAACGGATTTCCGGCGATTCCAGCAAGCGGCGAATCCGAGCAGCGGCGAAAATAAATTCTTCTCGGGAATTTGCGCGGACCACGCCCTGGCTGGCAGAGAGTGAGAGCGGTTTTAGGACACAAGGATAAGAAACGCCGAGGAGAGACGGTTCGGGCGTGGGATTCGTCGAGATGGACCGAAACCAAGGCACGCGCAGGCCTGCTTCGCGAAAGACTTCGCGCATGCGGAGTTTGCTGCGGCACGCTTCGACGGCCGCAGGATGGTTGTAGAGAAGACCCAGGCCGCGCGCGGCATAGGCCGCAGCGATAGCGGGACGGTCGCCCAGTGCAAGAATCCCATCGATGCTCTGACCTTGACCGCGCACCGCTTCTAATACTGCATAAGCTGCTGTATCTGGCGATTCGAAATGAACGGGAATCGCGCGGTCGCCCCAGGGATCATCGAGCTGATGGCAGCGATCGGTAACAAACACGAGATCGACGCCGAGCCTTCGAGCGGCTTCGTCGAAGCTGCGGGTTTGGTAGCCGAGTTTGGCGGTGAAGATGAGGAGTCGCGGCATTTGCTTCTATTTTGAAGGATTCGTGTACTTAGCGCCTTAGACGTAACCACCTGCGGCGGGTACCGGTTCTTCTATCTTCTTCGAGACCTGTCCGATGGAGACAAACTGCTCGCGCGTTGGCTCGGCGCAGCAGTACCACGGCTCGCTGAGAAATGGTACCGCGGCCGGAATCGTGCGCGACGTTTGAATGCTCGGGGGATCGAGCCCGGCAGCAACATGGGCTGCTTTCCAGATGTGCTCGAAGACCCTTGTGCGAGATTCTTTTTTGCGATCACCATCGGCCGCGATGGCCTGCACCGTTTCGCTGAGCGCATCGACGCGCGGGTCCGTATGCTTCCAAGGATAGTAGAGCGATTGCGGATCAAAGGGTCCGACGTTGCTGCGGACCTCGTCCAATTCCAGCAGCCGGGAGCCTTCTGGGATGAGCAGGCGGATGCCGAGCTGAATGGGCGCGACGTTTTCGACCAGTGATTCCGCATGTAAAACGCGAAGCAGCTCGAGGTAACTTTCAACCGTGGTCCACTGCGTGAAGGGAACAAAGGTTGGGTGAAGAATCATGCCCAGCGCTCGGAAAGAGTGGACGACATGAAGGAAATCCTCCCGCGTGTGGCCTTTGTCGAGAGCGCCGAGCACGGCGTCATCGAGATATTCGACGGCGCTAATGACGAACAGGCAGCCCGTGTCCTTGAGTTTTGGCAAGTGCGCTTCGTACTTTTTTAAGTGCTCGATTTTGATGGTGACGTCGTACGTGATGCCGGGGAACTCGTCGTGAAATTCTTCGACAAGATCCATCGCGTGGCGAATGCCGTTGAAGAAGTCCGGATCGCCGAAGGAGATGTGCTCCGCGCCGGCGGCCACTTGCTGGCGAATGTCTTTCATCACGACATCGCGGCTCACAATCCGAAAGGCGCCTTTATAAACCGGAACGATGGGGCAGTGACGGCAATGATGTTTACATCCGCGACTGGCCTCCGTTGAACCAACGAGGCGGAATCTTTCGCCAGGGATGATGAGATGGGCATACTTGTTTATGGGCGGCATCCCCGCACGGTCAGGTACTTCAAATGTGAGGCGTTCAAGCGAGACGAGTGGTTCAACCTGCGGGGATTGTTCGGGGCGATCATTGCTTTGCAGGCGCTCAGCGAGTTGCACGAGAGCTTGTTCGAATTCGCCCCCGAGGATCGTTGCGACGCCAAGCGTTCGCAAATAATCCACATTCATGGGCGCGTACAGGCCGTAGCAACACAGATGAGCGTGCGAATTCAGTTCGCGTAAGCCAGGAATGAGCTTCGCGGCAAGACGCGTGGCGGTGTGCATCGGCAAGTAGATGGCGATCAAACTCGCGGCACGAACGGCGGTTTCGTCCAGGGACTGACGGGAAAGGTCGAGGCAGACGACCTCATGACCGCGTTTGCGGAGCCATGCCGCAGGAGAGGCGAGGCCGAAGGGCTGGCGCCCCAGTTCGTACGTCGAAATCAGGACGATGTTCACGGCGCTTCCAGTATAACTGGCTGTCCGCCGCTGGGAATCGTTTTCAGTTATCATAGAGGGCTGCTGACTTGACGGAAAGGACCGAGAGGATGGCCATCGCCGCAGGGAATTCCTTCGGGACGCGCGACAAACTCAATGTTGGCGCGCAGAGCTTCGATATTCACCGGCTCGAGATGCTTGAAAAGAAAATCTCCTGCCAACTGGCCACGCTGCCTTTTTCTCTCCGCATACTTCTCGAAAATCTTTTGCGCTGCGAGGACGGGCGGTTCGTTCGGCCCGATGATATTCGCGCCCTCGCGAATTGGAAGCCGGGAGCCTCGGAAAAAGAGATCGCTTTCATGCCCGCGCGCGTCCTGCTTCAAGATTTTACCGGCGTGCCCGCCGTGGTTGATTTGGCGACGATGCGCGAAGCTATCAAACGCATGGGCGGCAATCCGAGACTCATCAATCCGCTTTTCCCAGCCGAATTGGTCATCGATCATTCCGTACAGGTCGATAGCTTCGGCAAGGCCAACTCTTTTGATTTGAACGCCGAGCTGGAGTTCCAGCGTAACGTCGAACGTTACGCTTTTCTGCGCTGGGGACAGACCGCGTTTCAGAATTTTAAGGTCGTGCCGCCCGATACCGGTATCTGCCATCAAGTAAATCTCGAATATCTCGCGCGTGTGGTTTGCGCGATGCCGTCGGGCAGCAGGGTTGAGGCATATCCCGATTCCGTTGTGGGCACGGATTCCCACACAACGATGGTCAACGCGCTCGGCGTGTTTGGCTGGGGCGTGGGAGGAATCGAAGCGGAAGCGGCGATGCTTGGTCAGCCGTCGTCGATGCTGATTCCCGACGTCGTCGGCTTCCGCCTGCACGGGAAGCTTCGCGAGGGGGCGACCGCCACGGACCTGGTCCTGACTGTGACGGAGATGCTGCGGAAGAAGGGGGTCGTCGGGAAGTTCGTAGAGTTCTGCGGGACGGGTCTTTCCAGCTTGAGCGTGCCGGACCGCGCGACGATCGCGAACATGGCGCCCGAATATGGCGCGACGATGGGATTCTTCCCCGTCGACGCGGAAACACTGGCGTACTTGCAATTCACGGCGCGCGGCGCGGAGCAGATCGCGCTTGTCGAAGCGTATTGCAAAGAGCAAATGCTATTCCGCACGGATGAGATGGCGGATCCTATCTTCAGCGACAAGCTCGAGCTGGATCTTGGAACCGTGGAAGCGACGGTCGCGGGACCCAAGCGCCCGCAAGACCGCGTGGCATTGCGCAATGCGAAGAGTTCCTTCACGAAAGTCATGGAAGGAATTCCTGAGAAGCACATCGCAGTGAGGAACAACGGGGACTCCTTTGATCTTTCCAGTGGGGCGGTGGTGATCGCGGCCATCACTAGTTGTACGAACACTTCAAATCCTTCGCTGATGATAGGAGCGGGTCTGCTCGCCAGGAAGGCGGTTGAACGAGGGCTGCATGTAAAGCCGTGGGTCAAGACCAGCTTCGCGCCGGGTTCGAAAGTCGTGACGGATTATCTCGAGTCCTCTGGACTGATGACGTATCTCGAAAAGCTCAATTTTCATCTGGTCGGATATGGATGCACGACGTGCATCGGCAACAGCGGACCGTTGCCTGAAGCGATCGGCGCGGCGATCAGGGACAACAACCTGATGGCCGTGGCGGTGCTCAGCGGGAATCGAAACTTTGAAGGTCGTATTCACCCGCTGGTGCGCGCGAACTATCTGGCTTCGCCTCCGCTTGTCGTGGCCTATGCGCTTGCTGGACGGATGGATATGGATTTGACGACTGAGTCCTTGGGCGCAGACTCGGCTGGGAAGCCCGTTTATTTGCGGGACATCTGGCCCTCGCCGCAGGAGATTGAATCAACGGTGCGCGAGTCGGTGACGAGCGAAATGTACAGCAAAGAATACGGCAATGTGTTCGAGGGCGACGCACACTGGAAGTCCATGCCTGTTCCCGAAGGCGACCTGTACCGCTGGGATCCGAAGTCCACATACATCAAGCAGCCGCCATTTTTTGAGAACATGCCGAAGACCCCGCCGGCTCTCGCTGATATTCATGGCGCGCGAGTCCTCGCTATTCTTGGCGATAGCGTCACGACGGATCACATCTCACCGGCCGGATCGATTCCAGTCGATTCGCCTGCCGGAAAATATCTAATCGCGAATGGAGTGAAGCCGCACGAGTTCAATTCGTACGGAGCGCGGCGCGGCAATCATGAAGTGATGATGCGCGGCACTTTTGCGAATATACGGCTGCGCAATCAGCTCGCTCCCGGAACCGAAGGCTGTTGGACGCACTTTCTGCCAGGCAACGAGAAGATGACGATTTACGATGCCGCGGTGAAATATCGCGAAGGGGGAGTACCGCTTGTCGTGCTCGCAGGCAAAGAGTACGGATCGGGGTCATCGCGCGATTGGGCGGCCAAGGGGACGCGTCTACTGGGTGTGCGCGCGGTGATCGCGGAAAGTTACGAACGCATTCATCGCAGCAATTTGGTTGGAATGGGAGTGCTGCCGCTGGAATTCAAGGCAGGCGAAAACCGCGAGACGCTCGGATTGACTGGACAAGAGGTTTTCGAAATTGTGGGCGTCGCCTCGTTGTCACCCAAAAAAGCAATCACCGTGCGAGCCGAGTCCGACGACGGCTCCACGAAGACGTTCACCGCCATTGCCCGCGTCGATACGCCGGAGGAAGTCTCCTACTACCATCACGGCGGCATCCTGCAGTATGTTCTGCGGCAGATGCTCTGACGCGGTCTCACCCGGTTCGAGTTCGGCGAATAGCGGCAGTTCTAAATCCTTCGCTCGCGCATAGGCGCCACGCAACCCGCTCGACGATGCAGTGCTCTTTTTTCTGAAATTGGATTCAGCTCTTACTACGCCAAAGTAGCACTACGCCAAGAAGGATAGAAACCACACTGGCCGCCTGGGCATTGGACATGCCGAAGAATGAGCGCGGATTGATGCGTATGAATTCAATCAGGAAGCGGGCCATGCCCGTAAGAATCAGATAGCCGCAAAATACTGCACCACTGGCCTTGGGGCTTCGGATGGATTTCGTGCCCATATGCCAGAGGAATGCGGCGATGGCGAGCCAGATGAAGAATTCGTAAAGCGGAGTGGGGTGCACTCGCTCGATCGTCGGAACCAGCCCGTTTGGAAAACTCATGCCCCACGGAAGCGAAGTCGGAACGCCATAATCTCCATCGCCAGAGAGTAGGCAGCCAATGCGGCCAATGGCGTAGCCGACGGCTGCAGCAGGCGAACAGATATCCAGAAATTCGAGCAGCGGAATTTTCAGCCGGCGCGCCAGAATGACGAGGGCAATAAATCCGCCCAGAAAACCGCCAAACCAGGCGAAGCCATAACGGCTGAGGAGCTGTGGCCAAGGGTCCGCGAAGAACTCATGCGGACTCTCAAGAACGTGGTAAAGCCTGGCACCAATCAAACCGGCAAGCCCGGCAATTCCTATAATCAGAAACCCTTCGTCCTTTTCGTTTCTTGCGGAAATACTTTGAAGCTGCGCCCTGCGGCGATTGAAATCTGCTTGCAAAACGTAGGCCGCGACGAGCATGGCGGTGGCAACCATCAACCCAAACGTGGGGATGGCCAGAGGTCCGAGATGCAAAAAAGGGATCATGGATGCGCGAGAGTCAGACTCCATCGAGAGTATACATGACACTGCGAAAGAGCTTGGAATGGACGAGCATGACCGCCTGCCAGACAGCAAATCGGAAGGTTTAATTGTCGGGAAGCGGCGAGGCTGATTTGGGTCGGCGGTGGAGGGCGGCACCGAGGAGAAGCCAGACGGCTAGGGCGATCCATTCGGAGGGCGTGAAGTGGCCGGGGAAGGCGGGGACCAGCTTCATGAGCAGGAGGAGCATGGAGACGCAGATGCCGAGGCCGGTGACGATTCGCATGCGCAAACGCGGCTCGACGAACCAGAAAGAGAGGCAGGCGGCTAGCCAGCCGAGCGCGGAGGCCATCGAGCCGACTTCGGTGATTGGTACGAGAATTGAGTCACCGAGGAGAAGACCGAGGAGCGTTCCCACGGTGATGCCGATGACAGCGACGGACGGCGTCGAAAATTCTTCATGGATGGTGGCAAAGCGCGGAGCGACGGTGCCGCGCCGGGCAAAAGCGAAAAGCAGGCGCGTGGAGGCGGCAAAGTTTCCGTTGAAGCACTGGAAAAGCCCAAAGAGCGCCATCGTAAGAATAAGTTGAACAGGCCAGTGCTTACCAATGCCGTGCTCGAAGGCAATGGCGGTGGCGAACCGTTTGCCGAGGAGAGACTGCCAGGGCGCGATGTAGGCGACCGCGGTAATCGAGAGCGCATAGAAAAATGCACCGACGCCGAGCGCGAGGCCGATGGCCTGCATATAACTTGTTTGGCGGAACTCCGGATTGGCTTCTTCGGCGTATTTGGGAACGGATTCGAAACCGGTCATGAAATACGGAACGATTTGCAAGGTAAGGAAGATGGAAAGGAATGGAGTGTCGTGAAAGATGGGGCGAAAATTTGCGGGAGCGCCGCGGACAGCGCTTATGCCGACGAGAGCAAGGAAGATCAGGAGGACCATGCTCGTCATGGTCTTTTGGAAATTTGCGCTGAGGCGTATGCCGCGATAGTTGATAGTCGCGAGAAGCAAAGTCAGAACGATACCTAAGATGAGCCGGGGGAGGAAAACGGGCTGCCCGGCGACGCGATAGAGTTCGAGTGAATCGAGCGAGGGAAAAATGTAGGCGGCGATTTTTCCGAGGGCGACAGCTTCCCACGGGCAAACGATGAAGTAAGCGAGAAGCATCATCCAGCCAGTGAGGTAGCTGACGACGGGCGGAAATACTTGTGCGGTATAGGCTGCTTCCCCGGCCGCGTCGGGAAGGCGCTTGACCCATTGGCCGTAGACGTAGCCGACGGGCAGAAGAATAATTCCGCCGATGGCAAAACCGAGAGCAGCGCCAGCGGGCCCACCGCGACCCAGCCAGTCGTCCATAAGGACGAGCCAGCCGGTGCCGATCATCGTGCCGAAAGCGAGAGCGAAATAGTCGTGCAGGCGAAGTTTGCGAGCGAGGGCAGGCATTTAGAGGATGCAGAGCAGTTCGTAGAGAAGATTGGCGGCGAGGAGCGAAGTAATTTCGCCGGTGTCGTAGGGCGGGGAGACTTCGACTAAGTCGCAGCCGATGATGTGGAGACCGCGCAGGGCGCGAACGAGCTCGAGGATCTGAATGCTGGTGAAGCCACCGACTTGCGGGGTGCCGGTGCCGGGAGCGTAGGCGGGATCGACACAGTCGATATCGAGAGTGACGTAAACGGGTTTATGGCGAAAGGCGGCGAGATGCCGTTGAACACTGGGCAAACCTTTTTTGTGAAAGTCCTCGGCGGTGACCATTCTTACTTTGTGGGCGCGCGCAAAATCAAAATCATCTTCGCTGTAAACCTGACCGCGAAGGCCAACCTGCATGACCCGGCCATCGAGCAGGAGCCCCTCTTCAAAGGCGCGGCGGAACGGCGTGCCATGAGAATACTTGCTGCCGAAATACTCGTCCCACAGATCGTTGTGCGCGTCGAATTGCACAAGCGAAACAGGGCCGTGTTTTTTTACGACGGCACGCAGAATCGGGAGGCTGATGGAATGGTCCCCGCCCACACAAACACAACGCACACCGGCATCGAGAAGCGGAGCAATTCCCTGCTCGATGCGGAGAAATGTGTCCTCGATGGAAAGCGGATTCACGGAAAGATCCCCAAAATCGGCGACGCGGAACTTCGCAAAGGGATTCACGTGAAGGACGGGATTCCACGGGCGGATGATCGCGGATTGCGCGCGGATATTTCGTGGCCCGAAGCGAGGGCCGGGGCGATACGTGGTGCCGCCATCGAATGGCACGCCAATAAGAGCGACCTCGAGTTCTTCGGGCTGTGTGATGTGCGGCAGACGCATGAAAGTGGGGACACCTGTGAAGCGGGCGAAGGTGAGGGCGTCTAGAGGCTGCGGGTGCGGCAACCGAAATGTGCGGCGGGGCTTAGGCACGGAGAGGCATGTTAGTTTCGCGGAGGAGAGGAAGTCAAACGCGCCTGCTGCGGAATTTACGCGAAGGGCTTTTCTTTTTTAAGCCACGTGCTGGCACTGGACAACCCCTTGGCGATGGTGAACATCCCTTCACTCATCCTCCTGGTGCAAGGAGAGATGATCGTGCGTTGGCTCATTGTAGCTGGCGTCGGTGGAGTGTTGATTGCCTGTGTCGGATCGCGGGCCGTTGCAGAAGAAGAGGCCGGCTCAGCGAACCGTGGCACGGCATCCGCGCTTCTCGAAACCTCAGCTCCCCTCATTGATGAAATTGTGTTCGAAGGACTTCGCCACATCACCCCTGACGCGGTGCAGGCGCGGATTTCGTCTCACGCAGGCACAGGACTTGACCTGAGGCGCATCGAGTCCGATGTAAAAGCGCTTGGACGGCTGGGATGGTTCGGCGAAATTGGGGTAGAGACGCTCCCTGCGACGGAACCGTCGCCGCCTCCCATCGGGAATGCAACACCGCGTGTGCGACTCATCTTCCACCTCGAAGAACTGCCCTATCTGACGAAAATTGAATACGCGGGATCACGGCTGCTATCGCCTGCGTCGATTGAAAAAATTCTTGGCGAGAAGCAGCTAACGCCGAGGTTGGGTGAGCCCGCGGATCCGGCAAGACTCGCGCGCATCGCGAACACGATCCAATCGGCTCTGGCGGAGTTGGCCCATCCTCAGCCGCAGGTGGAGATTCATCGCGAGGAGGCTGCAAACGGAACTGTGCAGGTGAGCTATGTAATAAATGATGGGCCTCACATCCCTGTAGGACGGATTGAGTTCGAAGGGCATCCAGAAATCTCCGCAAAGGTGCTGCGGCGTGAGATGCGGCGGACTACGCCAGGTGCGTTGTTTGCTTCCTGGCGGGGCAAAGATGCCTACACACGAGAGGGATTTGAAGAGGACCGATCGAGAATCTTGATTTACTACCAAGATCACGGATTCCCGGAAGCGCGAATCGGCGCGGTTCGCGCTTCGGCTTATGAAAAAACGGCTGGCCGGTGGATCCTGTGGCCTTTTCGCACGACCGGGAAGCGATTCGCGGTCTCCGTGCCAATTGAAGCCGGTCCCTACTACCGCGTCGAATCCGTTTACATCAGTCCTGAACTCGCCAAAGCGGGCGGAAGCCACCAGCGGAAACTCCTGGCGTACTCGAAAGCTGAGGTCGGTTCAGCGTACTCGGCAAAGGCCCTCGAAGATCTTCGGCACGCATGGGTAGCAGACGTTCAGTCGAAGCAAGCACGCAAACTAACAGCCGCGGATCGACCTGTCGAAACATCGCTAACGCTAGATGCGCAGACGCACGTGGTGCGCGAGAGAATTGCGTTTAGCGATGCACCGGCCTACATCGTGCGGCAAATCAAGTTTCATGGCCAACACCGGTTCAGTGATCGCTATTTGCGACGGCGCATCGGTTTGCGGGAGGGGCATCCGTTCGAGGAACACGCGCTGGAGAGCGGTCTCGCGCGGCTTGCGAGGACGGGCTACTTTCACCAGATCAAAAAGGAAGACATTCGCGTTCAGACGGACGACATTTCACACACAGCGGACGTAACAATCCACGTTTCGGAAGCGGGCCAGCAACGCGCATCGTTCTCCGGTGGGGTCGGACAGTTCGGCAGCACTTTGGGAATTGCCTACGCACTGTTTGATCTCCTCCAGCACGAGGAACTGTTCACGGCCCAAATTGATGCCGGGCCAGAGAGTTTGCAAATCGCGCTCAGTCTGGTGATGGAAGGCTTTCTCGGCACGCGCAGCTCGCTCGCAATTTCCGTGTTCGATAATCTGTTGCGCCCGCGATTCGCGAGTAGCGCAAAAGGACCGTTCTACACTTCGCAAAGCGAGGGGTTAAACGCTGGTTGGAGCTATTCAGTAACCAAGACCGATTCTTTGACACTGAATTACAGCCTTTCGCACTCATCCACAAATTATTCGTTCGTCCTTCCAGCTACCGTCTCCGGATTGCCCACAGCTAATCTTCGCGCGGAAACTTCCAGCAGCGCGGTGGGGCTGGGCTGGACGCACGATGCAGGGAGCGAACGCCTGTCCATCGCGAATTCTATTTCCGGTGGATGGCTGGGCGGCACCGAAAACGTGATCCGTTCAAACGAGGAGTATGCGCGAATCTTTCCGGATCCATTCTTCAAGCATCAGAATGCGTGGGCTTTTCGAACGACGTTCAGCGGGGCAGGTAGCTACCAGGGCGACATGCCGCTCTATGCGCGGCTTTTCTCGAGCGATGCACAAGTTCGTGGAGTGAACTCGGGCGAGCTAGGACCGTACGCGGTAGTGCCATCGATACTAAGTTCCGGAAAACAAATCTATTCTGCGGTCCCGGCGGGTGCAAATGTCGTAAGCGCCGCAAATGTGGAGTATCGCGTTCCATTTGGCGGAGGCGCACAAGCCGTGGGCTTTTTTGATTTGGGATCGGGCCTGCTTCTTCCAAACTGGCTGGGGAGAACGCGCCCAACGCTTCTGGATTCTACGAACGGCATCCTGCACGGGTCAGTAGGAATCGAGCTGAGGTGGACGGTGCCGGGGATACAGGTGCCTGTGCGCGCGTATTATTCTGTGAATGTGTTGCGATTGAATCGCTTCCTGCAATTAACCGATGGCTCGCTATTCCACGCGCATAATCGCCTGTTCGCGTTTGGCTGGGCGCTCGGAACACTGTTCTGAGCAGCCCACTCTGTACTAAACTCCCAGCGCCATGAAATATCAAAAACAAATCAAGGAATGCGCGCGCCTGGCCGCGCCTTATTGCGTCTCAAAAGGTCGGGAGTTTCGCTTGAAACATTTTGATACTAGCGACACCGACGGCGTGAAGGATAAGCAGCGGAGCCAAAAAATCATCGACAACCGCGCCGGTCTGCTCAGCAATTTGCAGGAGAAGCTCTATGCGCAGAACCGCTGGGCGTTGCTGCTGATCCTTCAAGCGATGGATGCCGCCGGAAAGGACGCCGTTATAAAGCACGTTATGTCCGGCGTGAATCCGCAAGGTTGCGATGTTCACGCCTTCAAGGCTCCAAGCACGGAAGAACTCAATCACGACTACCTCTGGCGGGCGCACAGATGCATTCCGGAGCGCGGCAAGATTGGGATTTTCAACCGTTCGTACTACGAAGAAGTTCTGGTTGTCCGGGTGCACCCTACCCTTTTGCAAACCCAGAGGTTGCCGGACCCTTTGATTACCAAGCACATCTGGGAGCAGCGCTACGAGGACATTAACGCGTTTGAACATTATTTGACGCGGAATGGCATAGTGATTCGAAAGTTTTTCTTACATGTTTCGAGGGAAGAGCAAAAAAAGCGTTTTCTGGAGCGTCTGGAGGATTCAAAGAAGAATTGGAAGTTTTCGATGGACGACGTCAAAGAGCGCGGCTACTGGAAGGACTACCAGGAAGCGTACGAAGAGTTGATCCAGAAAACGGCCACGGATCATGCGCCGTGGTACGTGGTCCCCGCGGATCACAAGTGGTACACGCAATTAATCGTCGCCTCCACCATCATCACTGCCCTGGAGGAACTCGACCTCTCCTTCCCCGATGTGGATAAAGCAAAGAAGAAGGAATTAGAGAACGTGCGCGGGTCACTGCTGAACGAGAAGGGTTGAACTGGGACGCATGCTGGCTTGCTTACATATCCCGCAACAATGAATCCCTTGCCCTGACGAACTAGCGATTCTGCTAGTGGATACTAGGGTGGTAAGATGAGACGGACGGCGACGCGGCTGCGCGATTTTGCAAGCCCGAAAGGAAAATATGGCGAAGCCGATCGATCTGGAAATCAATGGCAAGCCTTACACGGTTCATTGCGACCCGGAAACTCCCCTCCTGACGGCGCTCCGCGATGAACTAGGCCTTACGGGCACCAAGTACGGCTGTGGTGAGGGTCAGTGCGGCGCATGCACGGTCTTGCTAGGCGGTGCGCCCCGCCGGTCCTGCCAAATTCCCGTCAGCGCGGCCGCATCAAAATCCGTCACAACTATCGAAGGCCTCGAGAAGGACGGGCACCTGCATCCCGTGCAGCAGGCATTTCTGGATGCAGGTGCGTTTCAGTGTGCCTACTGCACGTCTGGGATGATCTTGAGCAGCGTTGGCCTTCTTTCGACAAATCCCACTCCTAGTTCGGCGGAGATCGCTCAGTCCTTGCAGGGCAATATTTGCCGATGCGGAACGCATCCGCGGGTCATCGAAGCGGTCCATCAAGCGGCTAAGGTGATGCAGGGGCGCGGGCGATGAGCGGGCCATCCGTTAAATTCGATCCGGAACCGGAGCGCTACGAGTTCAGCGCAGGCCCGATACATCATTTCGATCTGGCCCGCCGCGATTTCTTCAAGTTCCTCGGCGCGGGAATAGCTGTGTTCGCAACGGCAAAGAATATGCCGGCTAATCAGGAAACCGCTCCCACTCGCGGCTTTCACCAGGAAGAATTGCCGGCGGAAATCACCGCGTGGCTGCATATTGGCGAAGACGGAACCGTCACTGCTTTCACCGGCAAAGTGGAAATTGGGCAGAACATCCGCACCTCGCTGGCGCAAACGGTCGCCGATGAATTGCGCGTGCCATTTGAAAGCGTGACCATGGTAACGGCCGACACCGCGTTGACGCCGTTTGATTTCGGTACCGTAGGCAGCCGTTCGATGCCGACGATGTCGCCACAACTCAGGCGCGTCTCTGCGGCTGCCCGCGACTTGCTCGTCAGTGCGGCAGCGAAAGAGTGGAACGTATCAAGTGAAGGGCTTTCAGCGGCAGACGGAAAGGTCACCGATCCAGCGAGTGGCCGCTCGCTGCGCTATGCGGAGTTAGCCCGCGGCAAGACGCTGGCAAAGAACCTCCCCGCAGAGGACCCCGTCACGCCGGCGAGTCAATGGACGATCGCGGGGAAAGCCATCCCGAAAAAGGATGGCCGCGCGTTCGTTACCGGCAAGCACCAGTACACGCCCGATCTTCGCGGGCCAGCCATGCTTTACGGCAAAGTCCTGCGCCCTCCATCATTCGGCGCGACACTCACGTCTTACGATGCGAAAACTGCGCAAGAAATGGACGGAGTGGTCATCGTGCACGATGGCGACTTCATTGGCGCCGCCGCGCGCAATGAGCGAGACGCGCTTAGAGCTCTTGAGGTGATTCACGCCGAATGGAAGGAAGTACCACAAAGTTCTAGCAAAGAACTTTTTTCCTATCTGAAGCAGAATGCAGTGACCAATAGCGACAATCGCTCGCGAAGAACTAAAGGCTCGGTGGAGGACGGCCTTTTGGCCGCCAAGCATCGATTGGACTCGACCTACACGGTTGCATTCATCGCGCATGCTCCGCTCGAGCCGCGCGCTGCTTTAGCCGAATGGTCTGACGGCAAACTTACGGTTTGGACCGGGTCACAGCGTCCTTTTGCTGTGCGTGATGAGCTGGCCGGCGTGTTTCACATCGCGGAAGGCGACGTACGCGTGATTGTGCCGGACACGGGTTCTGCCTACGGGGGCAAGCACACGGGAGACGCGGCGCTCGAAGCCGCCCGGCTCGCGCGCGCCGCCGGACGCCCCGTGCAAGTGGTTTGGACCAGGGAAGAAGAGTTCACCTGGGCGTATTTTCGTCCAGCCGGCGTTATGGAAATCAAGAGCGGGGTTGGGGCAGACGGCGCGCTGACGGCCTGGGAATTTCACAATTACAATTCGGGAATGTCCGGCATCGATACGCCTTACGTCGTTCCCAACCAGCACATCGAATTTCACTCCACGAAGTGTCCATTGCGGAGCGGATCCTATCGGGGACTGGCCGCGACGGCAAACTTTTTCGCGCGAGAAAGCCACATGGACGATCTCGCACGCGCCGCAAAGCTGGATCCTCTTGAGTTTCGTCTGAAAAATCTGTCTGATCCTCGGCTGAAGGCCGTGTTGGAGGCGGCGACGAAATCTTTTGGCTGGCCTCGCAAGAAGATACAAGAGGGACAAGGATTCGGCATTGCGGGCGGTCTCGAAAAGGGTGGCTATGTCGCGACGTGCGCCGAAGTTGCCGTGGATCGCTCTTCCGGCGCTGTGCGCGTCGTGCGTATGACGACTGCTTTTGAATGCGGCGCCATCGTAAATCCAGATGGTTTGCGCAATCAGGTAATCGGCGCGAATATTCAAGGGCTAGGCGGTGCGCTTTTCGAGGCCATTGGATTTGAAAACGGGCGGATCACTAATCCGCGCTTTTCGAGCTATCGTGTCCCGCGCTTCCGTGATGTCCCAGAAATCGAAGCGGTCCTTCTTGATCGCAAAGACCTTCCTTCGGCGGGCGCGGGAGAGACGCCAATCATGGGAGTCGCCCCGGCCATCGGCAATGCCATCTTCGATGCCTCCGGAATTCGCCTTAGAAGTTTGCCCTTGGTTCCGAACGGTCTGCCGCGCGCGAAAACCTAGGCCCAATCCTCCTAAAGCAAGTCAGCCAATATGTGAAGCGGAATGTTCCACTGTGGACTGGTTCATCGCCTTTGTTCCGATGTGGGAATTTCTTGGTTCAAGTCCGAACACGCAATCTATATAACAACTTCTTTTTCAATAGCTTAGCCTTTGCCACGGGCGGGATGTCTGGTCTCAGGCTTGCCCTATAAAGTGGGGGTCTCTGTGCTTTTCAACCGAGCCCATGAGCCTAGACTGCTGGCAATGAAGTTGTCATTGCGTTTGCTGCCTGTTCGCCAAGCGCGATCCGCGTACCGTTCCCCTCAACTTCGAGGCCGCTGGAAATGCTTCTCGCCCGATTGGTTGATTCGCGTGAGCCGACCGGAGGCCAAACGCTACGGAAGAATCTTCAAGCTCTTGGAGGGTGCCAGCGTTCTGACTGTCGGCGAGACTCCCGGTTTTCTGGAAAGCGGCGGCGCCATCGCTTTCCTGCTAGAGGGAGACAGGCTGCAGTTTGACATAAATAAGAGCGCGGCCGACGACGTCCATCTCAGGATCGGTTCAAACATGCTCGCACTCGCACGGCGAGTCGTTGTCAGGACAGAGACCGCGAAAAGTTAGCGCGGTCTCTCTCCGGAGAAATTAAGCGGCTTGCAAATCAGATAATCAATTCTGGAAATGAAACGATGAAGAAAAAAGAAGAAAACCTTTCCGAACCGGTTTGGAATCAGGCCGAACTGTTTGACAGAGTCGACCACGATCAGGAGTTGTTGCGGGAGCTCCTGACTATTTTTAAGACAGACTTCCCGCGTACCATCCATTCCCTGGAGGCGGCCGTGGCGGACGGGGACTTGAAAAACTCGGCATCGCTGAGTCATGCGCTCAAGGGAATGCTTTCTAACCTAGGCGGACGGCGCGCGGCGACGGCCGCAGCGAGGCTCGAAGAGAGCGCTTCCGCCGGAGATAAAGCCTCCCTAAAAGGAGGCTTGGACGCCTTGGAACTCGAAGCCGCAAGCCTCTTGCCGGAACTGGATGCATATATGACGGAGGTGCGGCGTTGAAGATTTTGATCGCAGACGATGAGGCGCTCTCTCGTCGATTGCTCGAAAGTACTCTCGAGCGCTCCGGCTACGAAGTCATTGCTGTCGAAGACGGCAAGCAGGCCCTCGACCAACTTTGCAAGCCCGGTGCGCCTCGTTTGGCATTGCTGGATTGGGTCATGCCGGAATTGGACGGGCCGGGCGTATGCCGCGCAGTTCGCGCGCGCTCGGACCACCCCTACGTCTACATGGTCCTTCTGACCTCCAAAGGGTCCAAAGAAGAGACCGTGCTGGGCCTCGAATCTGGAGCCGACGACTATCTGACAAAGCCATTCGATCCCGAGGAATTGCGAGCACGCCTTCGCGTTGGAGAACGGATTCTGCTCTTGGAAGACAGGCTGGTGGAAGCCCGCGAGAATATGCGTTTTCGGGCGACGCACGATTCGTTAACCTCGTTGCTTAATCGTAGCGCGCTCATGGAACTGCTCGTGCGAGAACTGCACCGCTCGCAGCGCGAGAAAAAATCGACGGCGATCCTGCTGGGCGACGTGGATCATTTCAAGCGCGTGAACGATACATTAGGTCACGTGATCGGCGACGAAGTCCTTATCGAAATAGCCAGTCGCCTTCTCGACGCCGTGCGCTCCTATGATTTCGTTGGCCGTTACGGGGGGGAAGAATTCCTCGTGGTCTTAAATAGTTGCGACCCTAATTACGCGCCTGGCCGGGCGGAACAGATTCGCAAATCCATCTCGAATCGTCAGATTCCTACCTCGAAGGGTCCTCTCTCCCTCACCATGAGTTTTGGTGTTCTTTTGACTTCGGATTGGGGGCCAAGAACGGTAGAGGAGCTGTTACACGAGGTGGATATCGCGCTGTACGAAGCAAAAGCAGGTGGTCGCGACTGCCTTCGGATTGCCAAGCCCGCAGTAAGATTGGAAGTATCACCTGTAGCGTTACCAGAGGCCGTGCGTCGCCGGCGTTGATGAATGTCCAGGGCGCAATATCTCCGCGGCTGAAGTAATCAAGCCCCGCTGGCTCTTTGCCGGGCTTGATCCATCATCTGCCGCATTGCCGCGCTCGAACCTGGCGCCTTCTTCTCGCGCCAGGCCTCCAGCCGCTTGCAAGTGTCTTCGATGTTCGAAAATAATTGCGGGTTCTTGAAGGCCGCGCGCCACGTCGGCACTATGATGTGCATGCGGTCCCATACCACCCAGATTTCCCCATTGCTTTCGAAGAAAAGCTCATCGTTGATCAGACCGCGATTGACGATGCTGGCCACCATATCCCAGTAACTGATGACCATCCGAATGAACGTGTTTTCTTCTCCCCCCTGCGGGAACTTCTGCATCATGTCCTCGGGAGACAGGGGATGAAAATGCTCCAGAAACCAGGCCCGCGCCTGGCGCAGCCTTGGTTCTCGTCTCATCTCGTATAGCTTCAACATTAGATTTACTTCTTCATAGGTAACTTGGCTCATTTCGGTTTCTCCATGCCTCAATTCTAAGGCTTTGGCTCGCGTGTCTCTTGCGGAGATGCAGAGGCACTAGCCAGTTCGACCCGTTGCACGTTGGTCAGTGGAAGGCCTTGGCGCTGAAATTCGATTTGAATGCGCCGCCGAAGTTCGCGGGAAACTTCATCCTGCCGCGTAGGCGCCGTGCGTACCTGCAGCCGCACCGTCGAAGCCGAACGGTCAAAAGCTTGCACTCCCAGAATGCGAGGACCGTCAACGAGCGCCTGGGACCACGACGCGTCCCCGCGCATCTCTGCGGCTGCGGATTCCAGCGCTTGCATTGTTTTTTCGAGGGATATGTCTGGCGCGATGGATATATCGACAAAAGCCTGCGACCAGTCACGGCTTAGGTTGCTCACGGTGCGTATTTCGCCGTTGGCGATGGTCACCAACGCGCCGCGGGCGTCGCGCAAAACAGTGCGCCGCAACGTCAGATATTCGACGCGCCCAGTCGTATCTCCAACTTGGATGGTATCACCGATCACGTATTGGTCTTCGAGGACGATATAAAAGCCGGTAATCACGTCGCGGACGAGAGTTTGCGCGCCAAAACCTACGGCGACGCTGGCAAGTCCGGCGAGCGTCAAGGCTGGCGCGACGTTAATGTGCAATTGGGCCAATGCCGTCAGCAACGCAACCACCCAAACAACCTTGCTTCCTGAACCATACAGGACCTCTGCAAGCGTGCGGGTTTGCTGCTCCCGGACCTGCGCCGCGCGGCTCTGGCTGGCGGCAGTCTTGATCATCAGCTTGGTCATCATCCGCAGAAAGCGATTGACGAGCAGCGCAATAAGGAGGATGGCTACAAGGTCAAGTCCGGTGCCTAACGTGATTTCGGGCCAGTGAATCGGGAGACTGGTCATCGTTTTTTCGGGAAGGAAAGTATAACATTGGACGAGCGTGGATGCCCGCTTGAAGCAAGCTCACTTTTGGACTGGCGGGCCGCGGAGTGAGGTGAAAATGTCGGAGACCAGGCGCAGATTTTTGACAGTGCTGGCAGGTGCCGGGACGCTGGTGCTCATGGGCGGCGACAGTCTAAGAGCGCAGTCCAAGCCGACGGGCCGGCCACCAAGCTCCGACCCCCGGCAAGACCCCGCCGGTTCGGAGGCCGTGCCGGAGAAATCGCCCACCAAAGCGATCCTCGAAGCGAATGAAAAGGACATCAAGAAGAACATTGAGAAGCTGTATCAGCTCGCCAGCGACTTGAAGGCGGAAGTGGAAAAGACGGACTCCTCCCAGGTCCTTTCATTGGCCCTTGTCAAGAAAGCCGAAGAAATTGAAAAACTTGCGCGTGACATTAAGTCCAGGGCAAAAGGCTGACTTGAACAGTTCCCGCCATTTCGAAAGCGCCCTGGCATGAAAGCCTTCTGAGGCGCAAGGCTCGCAAGCTTTCTTTGCGCCCCCGCTCTGGCGCGGGAGCCACGCAAGCGTTAGAATGATTTAGCGCATTGAGTCTTCGCGTCGAAACGTTTCACTGATGATTTCTTGTGGAGCGCAACAGCGCGCCCGTAGCTCAGATGGATAGAGCGACAGCCTCCGGAGCTGTAGGTCGTGAGTTCGAACCTCACCGGGCGCGCCACACTTTCATTTCAAAAAGGGCTAGTCTTTTTTACCCCAGAGCGGAGCCGATCGGCTCTACGTGCCATGCGAATTGGGTGAGACAAATGTCCAAGCCGGGCGATTTCCGCCGCGGACTGTCCCTCATAAGTTAGTTCTTGTGCTACTCGCTGCAAGCAGAAAAGGTTCGCCACCTCGGAGCCTTCCCGAGAGGTACTACTAGTACTAACTTTGTACATTGACAGCTTTCCAGAGATCGCTATATTTGTACAATCCGAGTCGTTGTTTGCCTGTCCCCGTCGAGACTCGCGCACAAGATTTATGAGGAGATCCAGCCATGTGCAAACGTATATTCGCGCTTCTCGCTTTGGCCTTTGGCCTGTTTGGGACCCAGTGTTGGGCAGCTTCTTGTACTCCTTCTGAGGAGGGACTGTCTTGCACGAACACTTTCAGTCCCACCAGCACCACAAACACCTTCGATTTTTCCAATAGTGGTAACGGAATTCTCATCGTCCAATTCAATACTGTGCTGACGACGTTTGGTCTTACCGTGACCGTTAACCATAACATCGACCCGCTTGATCCGAATGAGTTCCCTGCCGGCACCGTATGTGTCAAATACTTCGGGAATGGCAGTCAATGCGATCAATACGATTTCACGGGAACATCTACCGGACCTAATGGTGTGCCAGTCAAGAATACGGACTATAGAGGGCTGATTACGCTGACACTCAGCTACTTTACTCAACAAACCATTAATACCCCTGCGTTCGGTCACGCTCCCGGCGACAATGCCACCGCAATCTACACAGAGGACTTCCTAACTGTGTATTCTGATGCTCCAGCCTGTGTCGAATGTGACCCGACTATGGGGGGGCAAATTCCCGGCCTCTCGAGCGTGGCTGCCCTCGACAAACCCTTGACCAGCACAGACACTGCCTGCCCCCTGACGCTGACTCCGACGAATAATCCGTCCGGACAGAAGTCGGAGATCGAAGTTACGCTTAAGATAGTCGGCAACGGGTCTAGCTGCAGCACCGGAACGGGCCTGCGGGACAAGACGGCGAGCCTTTCGGTGTCAACGACCGATAGCAGCGGAAACTTTGTTAGTTTCCAGGCACTCAAGAACGTGGAGGGAAACAAATTCCACTGGGATAACAAGAACGGACTGAATGAATACGACATCAGTACGGATGGGCTTGTAAGCGGCCAGACGTACACCGTGACCGTGATTTCGAGCCTGGTCGGTCCCCAAAGCGGGAGCTTCGTCGCGCCCTAGAACATGAAGGGCGCAATTCGGGTCAGCCCAAGAACGGTCTGGCTCCCACAAAAGAGCAAGCCTAAGGCTGGTCGGCGGGTCGCGCCCAAATGGCGGCCAAATCCTGCCGCTTAAGAATTGCGTCGCTTCCTGATTCTTTGCGAATATCTTCAAGCATTCGCTTGGCCGTGGCATAGTGGGGCGCTGCTTCTGCAGCGCCCTTACTTCCCGATGGCTCGAGGGTCCGTCCGAGCAAGAAGTGACTTCGCGCGAGAAGGGACTGCAGATTCAATTTTTCGCTCGTATTCAGTGAAGTCTCAAGTTCTCTTCTGGCCGCAGGATACTGATGCGCATCCAAGAAAGCCGCGGCCAAGGCAAGCGTAGCCTCAGTCGAGATGTATTTTAGCCCCGCAGCATCGGCTTCCTTAACCACAGCCTTCAGGGGAGCCAAGGCCGTCTGGTATCGTTTCTCTTCCACCGCGCACTTCGCCGCATTAAGTTTCGACAAAAGGACCGTTTCCTTTTCTACTTCTCCCGAGCTCGCCGCCACGGCTTGCGCGAACAAATCAGCGGAGGCTTTGATGTCGCCTCGATAATAGAGGGTATCTCCCTGAAAGTTTAGGATCTGAGCGACCAGCGTCTTGTTCTGCAATTCCTTGGCAAGGCTCATGGCCTCCGTCAAATTCTTCTGGGCCTCATCATAGCGTCCTATTTCACTGAGCGAGTTTCCATAACCGCTCAATATCTCCGCCATCCAAAAACTGCGGTCCTGCAGTTCCCGGAATGTCTTCAGAGCCTCTTCTTTGGATTTGAGGGCCGCACCGTACCGTCCTTGATACTCAAATATGGTGCCCATGCTGTACGACTGAATGGCAGCACCGTTTTTGTCACCGGAGCTGCGAAAAAGCTCGAGCGCCTTGAGGTGGTAGTCCAGGCTCTGACCATAGTCACCGGCCTTCAACGACGCTTCCGCGAGGTTGTGCAGAGATTCTCCGACTTGACTAGGGATGTTGGCCTTCTTGCGTAGATCCAACGCCCGTTCATAGTAGGTGAGCGCATCACTGGACTGGCCTTTTGCCAAATAGACGTCCCCGATGTTGTTCAAGCAGATGGCCTGATTATCCTCGTTCCCGACATCCCGCTGGATTTGCAAGGATTCCTTATAGGCCGCCAGCGCCTCATCATATCGGCTGCGTACTCTGTAGAGTTCGCCAAGATTGTTCAGCGTGCCCCCGAGTCCCTTCTTGTCGCCGATTTCCCGCTGTAACTTCACGGCCTCCTGGTAACTCTTGGATGCCTCTTCCGGCTTCCCGAGGCCGGCCTGAACCTGAGCGATATTGCCCAGGGTGAGCGCAATTCCAGGCTTTTGGCCGAGACTTCGCTTGATGGCCAATGACTCCTGGTAATTTCGCAGCGCATCTTCCGGCTTATTGAGTTGTCTGTAAGCAGCCCCAATAGCATTCAGGATCGTAGCTTTACCGTCGGCGTTATCCAGCTCGACGGCAAGGATGAGCCCCCGGTTCAAATAATCCAGGGAGCCCTTCGGATTTTTGCTTCTGATTTCCACCCGCCCCGCGGCCAGCAAAGCGTCTACATGTTTTGGGTCGAGCGCCAGCACTTTTGCAAGTTCAACCCGCGCCTTATCGTAGGCTCCTGTGGATTCGTAGAGTACGCCGAGATGAAAATGGACATCGACATCATCTGGTGAAACTTTCTCCAGATTCTCGTAAGATTCGATTGCTTTGCGGTAATCATTAGTGACTTTAGCGTAGTTCGCTTGAATCAGATAGCGCTCCGGCGCCGGAAGCGTGGCGCTCAGATCCACGGCTTTCCGCGAATATTGCTCGGCCTTATCGTCGTTTCTGAGATTGCTGTAGGTCTCCCCTAGTTTGGAATAAGCCAGCGCGAACCCGGGATCCGCCTGCACCGAAGCCTCAAAACGCTTCAAGGCTTCTAGATGATTTCCCTGGCGCTCCAGTTCCAGCCCTTCGTGGTAGTTCCGAAGAGCGTGCAAGGAGTTGGAAGACGGCTGAAACGACTTGGCGCGGAGCTCCTCAAGAACATCGGTGGAAAGCGAGAGGTTTTGCTGGATGGTCTGGGCGAGCTGCGCGATGGCCGGGATGAGAGCATTTTGGTTGACGGCCTCAGCTTTTACGGGAATTGTGCGGTCGTGCTTGAGGTCTCGAAGAGTGGCGTCGATGCGGATATGGTCGCCGAACTTTGCGAATTGTCCCCAAACCACCGTGTCGGCAGTGCTGAACTCGGCGATGCGCGCCAGCGTTGTAGGATCGATGGCGGTGTTTGGCGAGATCTGCAAATCCGACAACACCTGATGAACATGGTCCGGTGAAATCGTGCGCAGGTGAGCCGACTGTCCCACGTCCGTGCTCAGCATATCCGCCAAACTCGGCCCCAGCCAATCGAGCCCCGCATCGCCCGACCCGTTGCGAAAGGGCAAAATTGCCAGCGACACCTCCGGCCCCGCCGCAGCCTTGGTCGCGGGCTTGGATATCAACTTGCTGCTTACCACCCATCCACCGATGGCCACGGCTCCCGTTAGGCCGGCTACCGCAATCCACTTCCATGGAACATCGCGCTTGGGAGTCGACGCCGGCTTCACAGTGGAAGCGGAGATCGGACGCTTCTCCTGCCAGGCATCCAGATCCGCCAAAATTTCACGTGCGCTCTGATAACGCAAATTCAGATCGCGTTCCATGCACTTGCTGACAATGTCGCTCAATTCCTTGGGGATTGACGCGTCGTGCGCCGTGGCCGGCACTGCTTGCTCCTGGTTCCGCTTTAGCAAGCTCGCCACGGCAGTGTCCGCTTTGAAGGGCATCTTGCACGTCAATAGCTCGTAGAAGATCAGTCCCACCGTAAACAGGTCGGACCGGGCATCGAGCTGCTTCCCCAGCGCTTGTTCCGGTGACATGTACTCCATCGTTCCCAGGAGAGCGCCCGTTTGCGTCATGCCATCCGATTCCAGCGAACGCGCCAGCCCAAAATCCATTACCAGGATTCGTCCCTGCTTGTCTTGCATGATGTTTTGCGGCTTCAAATCCCGATGGATCACGCCGGCGCTGTGTGCTGCGTCCAGTGCCAGACACACTTGCCGAATCATCTCCACGGCCTGTTCTGGCGGAAGCTTGCCCTTATCCAGTAGTAGCTGGCGTAAGTCGCATCCCTCCACGAACTCCATGGTGATGAACTTCACGCCGTCCACTTCGGACAAATCGTGGATGCGAATCACGTTCTTGTGCGTTACTTGGCGCGCGGTGAGGAGTTCCTGCTTAAATCGTGCGAGAATCGCCGGATGAACAGCCATCTCGGGGCGAATCAGTTTCAGTGCAACAATATGATCCACCTCTCGGTCGGTGGCTTTGTACACCGTGCCCATTCCGCCTTCGCCAAGAACTTGCAGGATCTCAAATCGGCCGCCAAACACATCCCCTGCTTGCAGCTCGGTCCGTTTTGGAAAGAGTTGCGAGGGGCGCAGTCGCGTTCCGCTTGGCATTGGGGATTCGTCGACTAGTGTTGCATCTGGTGGCACTGTGTTCGGATTGACAGGCGGCCCGGAGGAACCGCCGAGTGGAGTCGCTCCGCCCTGGTCGGGAAGAACATCGCTGGACGAACTATCCCCTTTGACAGGCGCGCGTAGCCCTCCCGAGCCAACGTTTTCTGAACCAGCCTTCTTGGATTTTCCCTCTTCCATTGGATTACTAAGCATTGAATTGCCGCACCGCAACTCACGCCAATATTGAGGAGGCTAAGCTCCAGTTCAATGAAGTATATACTGTCGAAATTTAAGCTGAAATGTTTGTTTTGACGCCGCGTTACATCTGAGAACTGCAGGGCGGGTATTTAGTTCTGCTTCGCCACGATTTATCGCTCGCCAAAGGCACAATTTCTTGCCTGCGGCCTAGCCGCATCCTACAACTCAAATCATCAAGCTCGCCGTCCTGGGCCATCATTACACGTTGAAGATCCTGCATCCCGCATCTGACGATTCACTCGATATCATCGGAATCGTCATCTTGCCCCGTTGACTTGGATTCCAATTTGATCTCCGGAAGATTGCCGCCGCGAAGTTGCTTGTTCAACGCAGGAAGATCGCTGCTCATCAGCTGTTTCCACTGCTTCGACATCTCCGCGAAACTTTTTTCGGTTTCTGCCGCGGCGCTCATTTGCGCGGCCGTCGGCGTAGCATCGGCACGTCCCACCTCGGCATAGAGCGCGGCCGCTTCGCCGTTCGCGCGGCTGAGCGTCGGCTTGGGCGAGGCAGGGGCAAAAAAACCGCCACCTCCTCCGAGCAGAGCCGCTACCTGTTTGTCCAAAGCAGAGATGGCTTCGCCAACTGTTCCGCTAGCTTGTCCAGCAAGCTTTTGCATCTGTTCATGAGCGGATCTTGCCTGCAAAACGTCCTTCGTGCTTTCCGTCATCAACGAGGCGAGTCGGGCCTGCAGCTGGAACATTTGCACCAGCCCTTCATGAGATGTTTTCACGCGCGGATCCATTTTTACAGTCAACTGCTCACTAAAACTGTGACCGCCGACCGTCAGCCGAACCGTGTACTGCCCTGGAAGCGCGCTCGGACCCTGCGGCAAGCGCGGCGTGTCTCCCGGTATCGCGGCGATGGGATAGTCATACCGCGTTGAAAGCGGTGTCGTGTAATGAAGGTCCCACACCCATCGGTGCATCCCTGCAGTGGCCTGAAGAATTTTGGGCATGCGAACCCAGTACGGCGGGATCAGTTGCCTCGCGAGCTCCTCGTCTGTTAGATCCGGTTTGTCCGTGCTGGCGTAGCGCCGCACGACTTTGGATTGCGCATCGAGAATCTCCAGCTTGACAGGGCCCTCCGCTGCTTGCCCAAGAAAATAATCCACGACCGCCCCATCCGGCGGATTCATCGCGGTCGGTTCGTCGGGCGGGATGGGCGTGTCCGTGTTCGTATCGCGCATGACGCGGTACGCCGCCGCGGGTTTGAAAAGCACAGCTGGCGACTTTTGCAATGATCCCGTGATCTGGCGCAGCGGAGTGATGTCGTCCAAAACCCAGAACGAGCGGCCGTGCGTCGCCACAATCAGATCATCGTCATGAATCCAAAGGTCTCGCATGGAAGAGTGGGGCAAATTGAGCTCGAGACTTTGCCAGTGGTCGCCGTCATCAAAAGACACCCACACGCTCGTTTCCGTGCCCGCGAATAGAAGTCCCTTGCGGACGGGATCTTCGCGCACGGTGTTAACTGCCGATTTGTCGGGCAAGCCGTTTGTTATCAAATTCCAGATCTTCCCGCCATCATGCGTGCGATAAATGTACGGACGCTGGTCGTCGATTCGAAACCGGCTGACGGATGCATACGCAGTCTGGTCATCAAAGTGCGACGCGGCGATCTGCGTCACCTTGCTCCACGACGTTAATCCCGGCGGCGTTATGTTTTTCCAATTCGCCCCGCCATCCCGCGTGGTCCAAATGAATCCGTCGTCCGTGCCGGCCCATAGCGTATTTACGGATTTGAAGGACGCCGCCAGCGAATAGATGACGCCGCGCACTTTCTCGGCGTTTGGATCCTTGGCGGCCGTATTTCCAAGACTCGCCGGAACCGCGTTGTGCTCACGCGCGAGGTCGGGACTGACGGTCTTCCACGTAAGCCCGCCGTCGGTTGTCTTGAACAGAAAATTCATTGTCGTGTAAAGAATATGAGGGTCAATCGGCGAAAAGAGGATGGGCTGAGTACGGTCGGCGCGGTATTTCGCTCCGCCGACGGGCACGGGTGTGATGTCTTGTACCTGGCCGGTCTTGATGGAATATTTTGAAACTTCCCGCCGCCCGGCTCCATAAATAATGTCGGGATTCAGTGGGTCGGGCGCGGCGTATCCGTATTCAATGACACCAACCGGATGCCAGTCGCGAAACGTAATTTCTCCGTCGTTCCCTCGGCTTGATACACACACCGATCCGCTCTCCTGCTGGCCGCCGCACACGAGATAGGGAAACGAATTGCTGGTGGCCACGTGATATAGCTGCGCGGTCGGCTGGTTGTACCACGTGCTCCACGTCTTTCCGCCGTTCACGGTCACCAGCGCGCCCTGGTCCCCGACCAGCAAAATAATGTTTGGATCATTGGGATTGATCCACATGTTCTGATAGTCGTCTCCGCCCGGAGCGCCGCGAAAACTCATCCAAGTTTTCCCGCCATCCGTCGATTTCATCGTCACCGTGCTCGTGCTGTAGACGATGTCAGGATTTTTGGGATCCACCTTTGGCATCGGCAAATCGCCTCCACCAATCCGCCCCGCAGGCCTCGGGTCCGTGGTGATGTGCTGCCAATTCTCGCCGCCGTCGTCGGAGCGATAGATTCCGACTTCCGAACCCATGCCCGTCTCCCCACGCAAGCTAGCCACGCTGGCAAAGAGCCTGCTCGTCTGGCTAGGCGCAATCGTGAGATTGACTTGAATAATTCCCTTCGGCAGACCATTCGTCAGCGGATGCCAGGTTTTGCCTCCGTCGCTGGACTTGAAAAGTCCTCCCCCCGCTCCCTGGTATTGATTCCCGTCTTCCCATGGGCCAAGGCGCAATTCCCACATCGATGCATAAACGATCTGCGGATTCGCCGGATCAATCTCCACATCGGATCCGCCGGCGTTCTCACCTTTCGAAAGAACTTTCTGCCAATTTTGTCCGCCATCTGTTGACAAATAAATCCCGCGCTCCTCATTCGCTCCATACGGATGCCCCAGCACCGCGGCGAAAACGCGGTTCGCATCGTGCGGATCGACGGCCAGCTCGGGAATGCCCTGACTGTCGCGGAGCGCAGCGAGATGCGTCCAGGTTTTCCCCGCGTCGCTTGATTTATAAATTCCGTCGCCAACCGCGAGGTCGGGCCGAGCCAGTCCTTCCCCGCTCGAAACGTAAACAATGTTCGGATCGGAAAGCGCCACGGCGATGGCCCCGGTCGCTTGTGTGGGCTGCTCATCAAAAATCGGCGTCCATGTCCTCCCAGCATCGTCCGTCTTCCACACGCCCCCGTTCACCGCGCCAACGTAAAAAACATTTGGCTGGCTCGGCACGCCACACGACGCGCGAGTTCTTCCGCCGCGTGTCGGCCCGATCATTCGCCACCGCATCTCCTGATACGTACTCTCGGGATACTGCTGCGCTTTTGTAACCCTTGCGCACGGCAAAATCGCGAACGAAACAAGCGCGCACATTACGAGACGGCTGATGCGAATCACAAGACACCTCAATTGCGGATTTTCAACCCATGTGGCAGAGGAAAAGCGCGTACATTGACACCAAATCATCCTCGACCAATTCCCGCGCAGCACTATGAACCGAATCGCTTAAAAACTCAATCCGGCCTTTTCAAAATCTCGCGCGCGTGCCTCCGATCCTTCTTATCCTTGTGGGCTTGCCGGGCACGGGGTAAACTTTTGCAAGCATTTCGTGAAGATGTTCGTGGGAGGTATGCCATGGCCCGTGTCGTGCGCTGCGGCCTCATCCAGGCCAGCTGTGAATGGTCGCCGGATAAATTTTCTCTCGCGCAAATCAAACAAAAAATGATGGCCAAGCACGAGCAGCTGATCGCCTCGGCCGCAAAGAAAAAAGTGCAAATCCTCGGGCTGCAGGAACTCTTTTACGGCCCTTACTTCTGCGCCGAGCAACAAACCCGCTGGTATGAGCTCACCGAGCCCGTCCCCCACGGTCCTACCATAAAGCACATGCAAAAACTCGCCAAGCAGCATCAGATGGTCCTGGTCGTGCCCGTCTACGAAGTCGAAATGACCGGCGTCTACTTCAATACCGCCGCCGTGATCGACGCCGACGGCCGCTACCTCGGAAAATACCGCAAGCATCACATCCCGCACTGCCACCCCGGCTTTTGGGAAAAGTTCTACTTCACGCCCGGCAACGCAGGCTATCCCGTTTTCCAGACGCGTCACGCGCGCGTCGGCGTCTACATCTGCTACGACCGCCATTTTCCGGAGGGCGCCCGATGCCTGGGATTGAACGGCGCGGAGATTGTCTACAATCCCTCCGCTACCGTTGCCGGACTTTCCGAATATCTCTGGGAACTCGAGCAGCCCGCTCACGCCGTTGCCAATGCCTACTTTGTCGCGGCCATCAATCGAGTGGGTACAGAGTCTCCATGGAAAATCGGCGAATTTTACGGCAAGAGTTATTTCTGCAATCCACGAGGAAAAATCGTCGCCCAGGCCAGCCGCGACAAAGACGAACTGCTCGTTGCCGAACTGGACCTCGACGAAATCCAAAAGGTGCGTGACACCTGGCAGTTTTATCGTGACCGCCGCCCCGAATCCTACGGCGAAATCACACGCACACGTGCCGCCGAGAGTTCCGAGGCCGCGGACTGAGGAAGTCCTTGCGCTCCCGAGTATTGCTCCGCCGAAAAACTATCTATGATCCCACCAGCGGACTTTCCTTATGAATGACGCCCAATCCGGCTCGCTCGCTGCGGAAACGATTCGCAGCAGTTCGCTTTATAACAAGGACCTGGCCCCCGTTTCGCCGGAGCGCCGCACCTGGGGCACCTACAATTACGCCGCGCTCTGGATCTCCATGAGTGTAAACATTCCAACCTATATGCTCGCCAGCGGCATGATTGCCGGCGGCATGAACTGGAAGCAGGCGCTCTTCACCGTTTTCCTCGGCAATGTTCTCGTTCTGATTCCCATGCTGCTGAACGCCCACGCGGGCGCGCGTTATGGAATTCCCTTCCCTGTTTTCGCGCGCGCCTCGTTCGGCGTGCTGGGCGCCAACGTGCCCGCCATCTTGCGCGCGCTCGTAGCATGCGGCTGGTTCGGCATTCAGACCTGGATTGGCGGCGAAGCCATCAACGCCATGCTTATCGCGCTTGCACCCGGCTGGCAGCATTTTCAGTACGGCCCGGCCATTTGCTTCGGTTTTTTCTGGCTGCTGAATGTTTTGGTCATTCTGCGTGGTATCGAAACCATTCGTTTTTTGCAAGGCGTCTCCGCGCCGTTCTTGTTGCTCATCGGGCTTGCGCTTCTTCTCTGGGCCCGAGGAAAAGCGGGAGGCTTCGGCCCCATGCTTGCCACGCCCTCCAAATTCCACAACTTCGCGGAATTTTTCCGCTTCTTTGTTCCCTCTCTTACCGGGGTGGTTGGCTTCTGGGCCACCGTTTCTCTCAACATTCCCGATTTCACGCGCTACGCCCGCAGCCAGCGAGATCAAATGGTTGGCCAGGCTCTCGGCCTTCCCGCCACCATGACCTTTTACTCCTTCATCGGCATTGCCGTTACTTCGGCGACTCTCATCATTTTCGGCCAGGCACTTTGGGATCCTGTCGCTGTTCTCTCCCGTCTTGGTAACCCTTTGGCCGTCGTGATCGCCATGCTTGCGCTCCTCATGGCCACGCTCAACGTCAACGTCGCCGCAAACGTCGTCTCCCCCGCCAACGACTTCTCCAATCTTTCTCCCCGCCGCATCAGCTTTCGTACCGGCGGCTTGATCACCTGCGTGATGGGCATCCTCATGCAGCCCTGGAAGCTCATGGCCGATTACGGCAGCTACATCTTCGGCTGGCTCGTCGGCTATTCCGGCTTCCTCGGCCCCATTGCAGGTGTCCTGATCTGCGATTATTTTGTGGTTCGCAGAAAAATCCTCTCGGCACAGGATCTCTATCAACGCGGCGGGCTGTATGAATACTCGCGCGGCGTCAACTGGCAGGCTATCGTTTCGCTCGCGGCGGGCGCCGGAGTCGCTTTTGTAGGACTCTTTGTCCCCGCGCTTCGCGTGTTATACAACTACGCATGGTTTGTCGGTTTTGCCGTCAGCTTTTTCATCTATCTCGTTCTCACCAATAAAGCGGAACCAGTCGTCGAGGCGGCGTATTGAGGAGGGCCACACTTCATGGATTTTGGAATCACGATTAAACCAGACATCTCCATCGAGCGAATTATCAGCCTCACCAAGCAAGCCGAAGCCGGCGGTTTTTCTTATGGCTGGATTTTTGATTCCCACGTTATCTGGAAGGAGCCGTTCCCTCTTCTGACGCTGATGGCCGCCAACACCCGCACAATGCGGCTAGGCACGTGCGTAACAAATCCGGCAGTGCGCGATGTCACCGTCTCTTCCAGCCTGTTCGCCACCTTGAACCAACTCTCCCACGGCCGCATGCAGCTCGGCATCGGTCGTGGTGACAGCTCGAGACGCGTTCTCGGTAAAAAACCAACTACCCTCGAAAACCTTGCGGAATTTGTAAGCGTCTTTCGCGCTTTGAACGCAGGCAATTCCGTTGACTACGAAGGAGTCAGCACGCGTTTCCCTTGGGCGAACGCCGGAGTTCCTCCTGTTTGGGTGGCCGGTTATGGACCGAAAGCCTTGCGCACCGCCGGGCAAATAGGCGATGGCGTAATTTTGCAGTTCGCCGATCCTGATCTCATCGACTGGTGCCTCGGCTTCGTGCGCGAGGGCGCGAAAGAGGCCGGTCGCGACTTCAGCAAGTTCCAGGTAATGTCCGCGGCCCCAGTCTGGCCCTCCGAGGATTTGAAGACGGCGCGAGATCATGTCCGCTGGTTCCCCGCGCTCGTTTCCAATCACATCCTCGATCTCATCTCCAAATACAAGCCGGAAGAGCTTCCCGAAAGCTTGACCTCTTTTGTCCGCAACCGCGGCAAATACGATTACTTACATCACTGCGAAGTCGGCAGCGACAACGCCGATTTTGTCTCCGACGAAGTCATAGACCGCTTCTGCCTCGTCGGCCCCATCGAGCAGCACCGCAAGAAGCTAGAAGCCCTTCGGAAGGTCGGCGTCACCCAATTCAACATCTACCTCATGTGCGGCGAGGAGGAACACACCTTGGATATTTACTCTAGAGAAGTTCTTCCACAGTATAACTGTGGCGCGTGATGACGACTCACGTAGGATTGGATTTACGGAATTCCGGCCGCGAATAAAGCATCTGTTTTAGTTTGGGGGCGCCGGCTTGTTCGTGCATCTGCTTGAGTCGATAAAAGAGGATATTCAATTTGCGTTTCGGATGATGAGGCACAACCGCGGGCTGACTGCGGTGTCCGTTTTGTCCCTCGCGCTGGGAATTGGCGCGACGATTGCCATTTTTTCTGTGATTTATGCGCTGGCGCTTAGGTCGTTGCCCGTGCAACGGCCGGATCAACTGGTCGAGGTGGCGCGGGGCGACGAAATAAATCTGCACACGTATGCAGAGTGGAAAATCTTTCGGGAGCGGCAAAGTATTTTTTCGGATGTCCTCGCTTATAACTACTTCGATGTGCGCTTCCAAATCGCGAACCAAAGAGTACAGCAAGAGGTAGAGGGCGTGTATGTTTCCGGCGATTACTTTTCAACTCTTGGCGTGTCAACCGTTTTGGGCAGGACCCTGCAATCTTCGGATGACCAGCCGGGTGCGCCACCCGTTTGCGTGCTTGGTTACGGATTGTGGCGCCAGGCGTATGGCCAATCGGGAGACGTGCTCGGCCGAACGATTCGGGTAAACGGAAACGAATTCCTGATCGTTGGAGTGGCGCCGAAGTCGTTTTTCGGCGTGGAGGTCGGCGGAATCCCTGAAATCTTCATGCCCCTTGAAGCGCAGAGGACGTACAGGGACTATTCGATCCTCTATGGAAAGCAGACGCCCTCGCTGGACTCTTCGGGGACGATAATCAGCATCGCCGCCCGGCTGAAGCCGGGAGTCAGCGTGAGCCAAGCCAACGCCGGATTACAGGTGCTCGGTCCAGAGATATTCAAAGCCCTACCGGCGATACCTAACCAAAGCGGTGGGAAATCTGTCGCGCATAGATCCCTTTGGGCGCGTTCCATGGCGAACGGCACCTCCGATAGCTGGTTGCAATCCCTGGACATGGTGGTGCTTTTGATGGCGATGGCCGCGGTGGCGCTGATCATCGCGTGCGCGAATCTAGGCAATCTGCTGCTCGCGCGGGCTGCAAAGCGGCGGGCCGAGATCGCGACTCGGCTGGCCATGGGCGCGACGCGATGGCGCCTGGTGCGGCAACTGCTGACAGAGAGTGCGGCGCTGTCGCTGGCAGGCGGAGTGGCGGGACTTCTCATCGCACGCTGGGGCAGCCAAGCGCTGCTATGGGCGCTTTCCTATCCCGACGACCCTATTCTGCTGGATTTGTCATGGGACGCGAAGCTTGCGGCGTTCGCCGTGAGCATCACGTTGGCGTGCGCGCTTCTGTTTGGGTTGGCTCCGGCGTTCGAGGCAACTCGGATTTCGCTCTCTTCGGCGATGAATAACGGCGTGACAACGGGAAGGCCTAGAAGCAAGTTCATGAATTCTGGCCTTGTTGTGGTGCAGGTTGCTTTGTCGGTGGCAGTACTGGTCTGCGCGGGCTTGCTGGCGCGGACGCTGCAGGCGTTCTTGACACAGGATCTGGGCTACGACCCCAAAGGCGTCTTGACTGCTCAAGCGACATGGCAAGGCGCCAGCGAAAGCCCGCAGCGCCAAGCAATGGTCGGCCAAGAGATACTCACAGCATTTCGATCCCTACCTAGTGTCGCGTCCGCCGCATGGAGCCGCACGTCTTCGAGCATGAAACCTTCGCAGTTGGCCGTTCCCGGGCAAGGCGGATCGGAGCGACGGTCCGGCTCTTATCTAATCTTTGTTTCATCGGAATTATTCAGTACTAAGCGCACTCCGATGCTGGCGGGCCGGGATTTTACCGACAGTGACACAAGCACGTCACCTCCTGTGGCAATTCTTAGCGAGGCCCTGGCGAAAGCACTTTTTGGAGCAGTGAATCCCGTCGGGCTGAGATTTCGTGAGGATGATCAGGATGGCAGCGGGCGAGGCTACTCCGTCGAGGTGGTTGGAGTCGCCGGAGACATACAGTATCGCCGGCCCGATTACGGACCGCTCCCCATCTTATACAGGCCGGCTTCGCAATGCGGGGTTTCATGCCTGGACATGGGTCACTACGAGATTCGAGCCGCCGGGACATTCTCCGAAACAACCAAACGACTGGAGAGCGCAGGCGCGGCGATTGATTCTCGCGTTTCTCTCAAGTTCGGCCTGCTGAGCAATGCGATGGACAGTGTCCTGCATCGAAATCGCGCCATGGCGTTGATTGCAACGACGTTTGGTTTGTTCGTTGGCCTGCTGGCGATGATTGGCGTTTACGCGGTTACATCGCACGCGACAGCGGAGCGGACACGCGAAATCGGCGTTCGGATGGCGCTGGGCGCACAGCCGGGCGATGTGTTCCGGATGGTGATACGTGAAACCATGAGCGTGGTATCTATCGGAATTGCGTTTGGCGTTACGGCTGGCGTTGCGAGCGCAAGTTTGATTCGTGGGATAATCTGGGGTGTAAAGCCAACTGACCCGCTGAGCTTCGGCCTTGCAATTTGCCTGATGCTTCTCATAGCTGGATCCGCAGCGGTTCTCCCGGCACGTCGGGCGCTGAGCGTAGATCCTATGGTTGCCCTTCGATTCGAATAACAGGGACGTTTACGGAACGCGTCTTAGTCTCCATTCAAAGGTTGGGAGGCAAGGCGGGTGGCCCGGATCGATTCAATCGGGATCTGCCAAACTCACGTCGACCGAACGTGGAAACTTTCACGCCCTCACAAATCAAAACAACACGGAGGGTGCTCCAGGTTCGTCGTTTTGAACCTGGGTCTTTGGATTTTTCCACACATTTCCACAGCCGTAACAAACCCATTACTCCCCTTCCAACTCGCTCAAAACTCTCCACTTCCCTTCACCCCGTTCGAATCCGCCCCAGCCGTTCGAATGAATCACTAAGTAAAAAACAATATTATTGACAAGTAGTAACTAACGTGCTACCGTCGCCTATGCTTCGCCTTCGTAGACAGGAAATCCGACGGGCGCGCCCCCTCTCCCCGCGCTTGGCCTTTGCTGCTGGATCCGTCTCGTCCCCACCGTTCCGGAACCTTCAAACCTCTCAGCCTTCCAAGCCTTCAACTGTGCCCCGAGCTATCTCCTTTGGAATCCGCACTTACGAAAAATGCGTCCCTAACCCCTTTGGAATCCGCACTTCCAAAACACAGGACTTAAAGTCCTTTAGAATCCGCACTTACAAAAAAAAGGGAGTGGGGGTCCCCCTCCCAACGCCGGAGTCGCTCGCGCCAACTCGCGTTACACTACTGGCGCGATGCTGAGCACAACCATGCTCGACACCAACTGGCTGGGGCATCCGCGATCCATCCCGGCGGTGCTCCTGGGGTCCGATGGCCACCGCGCCATCATCGACCCCGGCCCCGCTTCGACTCTCCCAGCACTTCGGCAACACCTGGTTTCCCGCGGGAGTATCCTTGTCATGGAGTGTCATGGAGTTTTGTTACTGGCATGCAACACGCTAAACTGCCCGGCGAGGCTCACCTATGCGTTTTGATACCGTCATCCGAAATGGCACGGTCGTCACCGCGTCCGACACCTTTACCGCGGACATCGGAATCAACGGTGACAAGGTTTCCGCGCTAGCCGCCCAGCTCCCTATCGAAAACGCTGGCCGCGTCATCGACGCCGCTGGACTTCTCGTGATCCCCGGCGGCATCGACGTTCACACCCACCTGGACATGCCCTTCGGCGGCACCACCAGCGCCGACGATTTCCAAACCGGCACGATTGCCGCCGCCTTCGGCGGCACCACCACTCTCATCGATTTCGCTATCCAATATAAAGGGCAAACTCTCCGCCAGGCCTTTGACACCTGGATGAAGAAAGCACACGACAAGGCCGTCACCGACTATGCGTTCCACTGCATCATCACCGACCTCGGCGCCGCTCAGCTCGAAGAGATGGGCGAACTGGTCCGCGAAGGCGTCACCAGCTTCAAATTATTCATGGCCTATCCCGGCGTGTTCATGCTCGATGACGCCACAATCTTTCGCGCCATGCGTCAAGCCGCCAAACACAACGGCCTGATCTGCATGCATGCGGAAAATGGCGGCGCGATTGACGTGATCGTTCAGCAGGCGTTGGCGGAAGGCAAGCGCGCACCGAAATATCACGCGCTGACGCGTCCGACGACCGCCGAAGCGGAAGCTACTTCGCGCGCCATCGCGCTCGCAGAAATGGCCGGCGCGCCGGTATACATCGTTCATCTCTCCTGCAACGATGCGCTCGAAAAAGTCCGCGAAGCGCGCGACCGTGGCCTGCCTGCCTACGCGGAGACCTGTCCTCAATATTTGTATCTTTCCCTCGAAAACATGGACGCTCCCGGCTTTGAGGGCGCCAAGTACGTTTTCACCCCGCCGCTCCGCGAGAAATGGCACCAGGAAAAACTCTGGCAAGGACTAGCGAAGGACACCCTGCAGGTAGTCTCTACCGACCACTGCCCGTTTTGCTTCAAAGAGCAGAAGGAATTGGGCAAGGACGACTTCACAAAAATTCCAAATGGCGGTCCGGGCATCGAGCACCGGCTCAGCCTCATCTACACCGGCGGCGTCCACGGGAACCGTTTCTCCGCCAACCGTTTTGTCGAGCTTGTCTCCACCGCGCCCGCAAAACTTTTTGGTCTCTATCCCCGCAAGGGAACGATTGCGGTCGGCTCAGACGCTGACCTCGTGATTTTTGATCCCAACGAAGAACAAATCATCAGCGCAAAAACCCATCACATGCGTGTCGATTATTCCATGTTCGAGGGCATTCACATCAAGGGAGCGCCGAAGACCGTATTTTCGCGCGGCCGCGCTGTGATTGACGCGGGAAAATTTGTAGGCCGCCCCGGCGCAGGCCAGTTTCTTCGCCGCCAAACGCATTCGGCAATCAAGTAGGCCGCGCGAAGGAATCGCTCCGGCTCAGTCACTCGTTACGGCTTCTCTATGGTCCCGGCGCCCGGCGCGCTGTCAGCGGGTGCCTCATCGACTTTCGGCGCCGAGATCTTTTGTTTGTCGTCCACTGCGAAGAGCATGTAATTGCTGAAGCTGTGGCGTCGATGGATGCGCCGCCCTTTCCAGTCGTAATACACTTCGGCGCTCTGCGGCAGCCACATATTCACATTGCCTTTGGTGAATTTCACCGGACCATATTCGACGGCCGTGTGATCGGCCACTAATCGGATTTGCGGCACGGGCGAAACCAGGTCCGTTTCCATCCTTACGATCTGATAGGTGTCCGCGGAAACCCAGGCGCGTCCTTTCAGCGCCACCGGATAGGACGGGCCGTCGGCGCCGATCCTGTATCGCTTGATCGTGTTCGGCTTGTCGGACATCTGCTTGAAATGGACTTGCCAGGCGAGCCCGCCATTCCATCGTGCCAACCCTTCGCAAGTCATCGTAAAGTTCACGGCGTTGTAAGGATGGAAAATCAGGACCAGTGCCGGCAGCCCGTTCGTTGCCACTCCGTCCGGAAATTCAGCCAGAGACCCGCCGCTGTTGCGATACTCCTCCACGTTCAGGAAGCCCCGCCGAACTTCCTGGATGGAAACCACATATTCAAACTTGCGCTTCTCAGGGGCAGATGGCAGCCCGTATTTGTTGATCGACTCATGCGTCAGCGATTCCGTGGCGGCAAACCGATCCACGTCTTTCACCAGTTCCATGATTTGCTGACCAGCCTTATGTACCACGTCATCCACGGAGCAAGTCGCTCCCGCTTCCACCGGCGGCACTCTCTCGTCAACGTCAGGCGGCAGCCAGTTGGAAGGCATTGGCAATGCGGTCGCATCCTTCGTCAAAGCTGCCATCTCGTTTGCAGCCGCCCCGGGGGCATTGGACACCTCGTTGGTCCATTCCTTTTTCAATCGCTCGAGATCTTTCGCGGCGGCAGAATCTTCTGGATGCGCTTGCACATACGCTTGCAAGACTCGCACCGCCGCAGGCATCTCGGGTGCTTTGTCGCCGCGTGCCGCTCGAGCCCGCTCCAGCACAGGCCGGACGGACGCTGCTCGCTCGTGACCCAATTGGATGGCGCGTTCGGCGTGCACGATGGCCTCGTCGCGCGATCCTTCAAGCAACAATGCTTCTGCAAGAAGTGCATGAGCGCGCCAGGAGGACGGCTCGGCGTCCACTGCCCGGTTCAGATACGGCAACGCCTCGCCGGATTTATTCTCACGGAGCAGGTCAAAACCAATCCCAAGCAGCGCGCTCAAGTGTTTGGGATTGAGTTGGATCGCTTTCATCCAGTGATCCCTGGACTCGACGGGGTCGTTCACTTGTGACGCATAAACACCAAAGAGATATTCGATCTCCGCGCTATTTGGAGCAGCCTTTTGCGCTGCATCGAGGTGACCTCGCGCATCCTTCGGCTTGTTGGCCCGCAATGCTTCCAGCGCCTTGCCTACTTCCCTTTGCACCTTCGGCGGCAGCGCGTAGAACCCCGCAGAGGCCGCGGCGTCTTCCGCATCGGTCAAGGGCTTCATTTCAATCGTGACTTTTGACAGGGAACTCTGTAACACCTCGACTTGCTTTGCAGTGGTTTGGTACTTGGGAGACACCACTTGAACTGTGTACATTGTTGGAGGTATGGCGCCAAACTTGGCATGGCCGTTTTTCACGGTCTGCCGGTCTACGAACTCACCATTCATTTTGGCAAGTGTCACTATCGCAGACCCCTCGAGCGGTGCCCCGTTTGGTCCATTCACATAGACGTCAATATCTCCCACTATCTGTAAGTTTTGTATTTGAGCTTGCTGGCCGGGGAGGCCGTTAGGGTTTTGGCCGCCCGGCTCTGGGGCCGGTCTGCCTGCCCACACGCCGGTGGGCAACAAAAGCCCGCAGGTTACTATCAGGATGACTCGAATGAATTTAGGGGAATGTAGAGGCATAAACCACCCGTCCGTCTGTTCCCTGGGGGACCCAGATTCTGTGCTAATGATACGCCTACTAATCGCGTATCGGGTAGCATGAACGGTACCAGCCGCAAGTCCAAGGCTTTGAAGGCTTTCGCTAGCCCTGGCTTTACCTATACAGCCGAAACTGTCGTGTGACGCTGGGCGCTCCGGCACGGGCCAGTTCCTGCGTCGCCAAACCCATTCCACTGTTAAATGAGCCGCTACAAGCTAATGGTCTGACGGTCTAATGCGAGTTCCGAAAAGAAAGAGAAATGTCTGGCGTGTTAAGGCTTTTCTGCTGGTCTGTCGCCCGGCGTGGAGTCTGCGGGAGCTTCATCGACTTTCGGCGCCGCGATCTTCTGCTTGTCGTCCACAGCAAAAAGCAGATAGTTGCTGAAGCTATGCCGGCGATGGATGCGCCGACCCATCCAGTCGTAATAGACATCCGCGCTCTTCGGCAGCCACATGCTCACATTGTCTTTGGTAAACTTAACGGGACCATATTCGACGTCGGCACGCTCTGCCAACAACCGAATTTGCGGCAGAGGCGCGATCAGATCCGTTTCCAGTCTGACGATCTGATAGTTGTCCGCTGAAATCCAGGCTCGCCCCTTCAGCGCGACTGGAAAAGATGGCCCGTCCGCCCCAATTCGATATCTCTTAATAACGTTTGGCATGTCCGGCCTTTGCCTAAAATGGACTTGCCATGCGGGCCCGCTGCTTGATTGTGCTAATCCTTCACAAGTCATAACAAAGTTGGCAGAATTGTAAGGATGGAAAATCAAGACCAGTGCCGGCAGCCCATTTGTTACCACTCCACCCGGAAACTCTGCCGGCGAGCCACCGCTGTTCCGGTATTCTTCCACGTTCAGATACCCGTGCTGCACTTCCTGAATGGACGCCACGTAATTGAACTTGCGTTTCTCCGGCGGTGAGGGGAGACCGTATTTGTTGATTGATTCATGCGTAAGAGTTTCCGTGGCCGCAAACCGATCAACATCCCTCACCAGCACCATAATTTGCTTCCCGGCCTTACGAACAACGTCGTCAACCTTGCACGAGGAGGCCGGAGCCACAGGAGGCACGCTTTCATCAATGCCCGCCGGCAGCCAATTGGAAGGCACCGGGAGTTCAGCGGCCACCGCTGTTATTGCTGCCATTTCGCTGGCCGCGTTCGTTGCATCACCAGCAGGGTCGCCTGGTTTGGGATTCTTTAGTCTGTCCAAATAATTGGCTGTTTCTTTGTCTTCGGGGTGTCCTTGAACATAGACTTCAAGTACATGTGTCCCCTCTTTCTTGTCGCCTTTTTCGATCATGGCTCTGGCCAGCACGAGCTGGGCTGACGCTGCTCGCTCGTGCCCCAACTCAATGGCCCGCTCGGCATGTTTAATGGCCTCGTCGTCCTGCTTTTGAAGCACCAGAGCTTCCGCAAGAAGTGTGTGCGCCCGCCAGGCGGAGGGCGCCACTTCCACTGCCCGTTTCAGATACTGCGCCGCTTCGGCCGATTTGTTTTCGTGCAGAAAGTCTTGGCCAACAGAGATCAGCGCATTCAAATGTCTGGGATCAAGCTCGAGAGTCTTCATCCAATAGGACTTGGCCTGAGCCGGGTTGTTGGTTTGCGAGGCATAGACGCCAAAGAGATATTCGACCTCCGGGCTAGCCGGAGCCTCTTTGCGCGCGGCCTCGAGATGCTTTCGCGCATCATTTGGCTTCTTGGCGCCTAACGATTCCAAGGCCTTGCCCATTTCCTTTTGCGTTCTGGGAGCCAGCTTATAGAATCCCACGGAGGCAGCAGCCTCCTCCGCCTCCAGCGGCTGAAGGTTTAACGTGACTGCGACAGCGCCAGGGCCAGCGATTTCGAATCGTTTTGTGGCAGGTTGAAAGCCCGGGGCTACGATCTGAACCGTAAACTCGGTGTAAGGGACGCGTTCGAATTTCACGTACCCAGCCTTGGTCGTATCTTGGGCATAAAACTGGCCACCGGTTCGAAGCAGTGTCACAACTACCGGGTTGTCAATAGGCGCCCCATTCGGTCCTTTCACGTAAATCTCCGCATTCGCGGAGCCGAACTCCATCTCCGCCTTGTCAGCTCCCACGGATGGTTGGATCGGAGTTGCTTGAGGAGACATACCTGCGCTTGCACCGGCTGGTATCAACAGGCCAGTACTTATGACAAGAAGTAAGTAATGCTTGAGAAGGTGTTTGCGCATAGCCCACTCTGGCGCTGATTGGAGAGACAATACTTCTTGCATAATACCACTAATAAGCGTGTGCCGAAAACCGAAAAAAGGCTGAAGCCGGGCGCGCCCTTGAGTTTGGTGACCGGAGATGGTGATGGTAAAGTACGCGCTCCGTACTATGCCGGGGGAGTGTAGTCGCAGAGTGCGCGCAGCTATCCAAATGACAAATTTCGACTCACCGGGTACGTCGAAAGACTTGCGCGGACTAGCGCGGCAACTTGGACTATTTGGCACCACGATGGCCGTGATGGGCGGAATCATCGGCGCCGGGATTTTCATCAATCCGTACCTTGTTGCCGACCGGGTGCATACATCCGCACTGATCCTAAGCGCGTGGATCGCTGGTGGACTCATCGCGCTGGTCGGCGGGTTCATTTACGCGGAGTTGGCTGCGCGCTTGCCTGTCGTAGGCGGTCAATACGCCTATTTGCGCGAGGCGCTTCATCCGGCCGTGGCATTTCTTTACGGATGGGTACTTCTTCTGGTGATTCAGACGGGCGGCATGGCCGCTGTTGCGGTCACCTTTGCGCGATACTTTCTGGAATTGACGGGCTGGCAAGTTAGCGCGTCGCTCATCGCAGCATCCGCACTAGGTCTGCTCACGGTCATTAACTGCTTGGGAGTTCGCGCGGGCAGCCGGGTACAGTCAGTGATGACCCTGGCGGCGATTGGCGCTATAGCGATGCTCGAACTGTTCAGCTTCCTTCGCGGTGGCCCCTCACAAATCTCGTGGCGACCCGTTCTGGACCAGCCGATGTCCATGAGTCTGGTCTTCACTTTTGGCGCTGCAATGACGCCGGTCTTGTTTGCCTACGGAGGATGGCAGACCTCGAGTTTTCTGGCTGGCGAAGTGTGCGATCCGCACAAAACGCTCCCCCGTGGCCTCGTCCTGGGCGTGCTTGGAGTAATCGCGATCTACACTTCCGTGAATTTTGTCTATGTTCGCGCTCTCGGGCCCGCCGGGCTGGCGGCCACAATGACGCCCGCTTCTTCCGTAATGCGCATGCTTCTCGGCCCGCGGGGCGGTTCGTTGATCGCGGCGGGAATTGCCTTCTCGGCATTTGGATTCCTGGGGCAATCCATGTTGACGGCCCCGCGCGTCTATTTTGCCATGGCCGAAGATCGCGTTTTTTTTCGAAGCGTTGCGTGGATCGACCCTCGCAGTCGCGTGCCGGTTGTCGCCATCCTGCTCCAGGGTGTTTGGGCCATTGTGATCGCGCTGACGGGAACCTACGCACAAGTCGTTAACTACGTTGTCGCGATGGACAGCATGTTCTTTGGGCTTACAGCAGTGTGTTTACTGGTATTGCGGCGCCGCGCAGCGGTTCCAGGCTCGGCGCCTATCGAGTTCCGCGTGCCTGGACATCCGTGGACGACTTTGCTTTTCATCGCCGCGGAATGGATCGTGGTCGCGAGCACCTTCGCGCACGATCCCAAACGCTCTTTCATTGGGCTCGGTATCGCGCTTGCCGGGTTGCCTGCATACTATCTTTGGCGCGAAAGAAGCCGGAGAGAAACAGAAACATGACCGGAGTAGCACGAACAAAACGTTCTATCTACATGGAGTGGGCGAAAACACGCTCTCATGCGCGGTTTAATCTGGCAACCAGCGGCTTGATCAGCGTTCCTTTGTCGGAGTTTCCCGTGCGCCTCGAGGACTTGGAGATCACCGCGCCCGGCGCTTACGGCTTCGGGGCGTTGAGGCAGCGGCTGGCAGATCACAACGGGGTGCCCAAGGAATGCGTGGTAGCGGCAACGGGCACCTCGATGGCGAACCACCTGGCGATGGGCGCCGTGCTCGACCCGGGCGATGAAGTGTTGATCGAGCAGCCCGTATACGGACCTCTGCTCGACGTCGCAGAGTACCTGGCTGCTCGTGTGAAGCGCATCTCTCGACGATTTGAAACAGGATTCGCATTGGAGCCGGCGGAGCTCGAGAGGACGATCACAGGCGATACGCGGCTGATTGTGCTGAGTAATCTCCACAATCCCAGTGGAGCCCTAATCCCCGCAGAAACATTGCGGGCGATCGGTGAAATGGCGCTACGCGCCGGAGCGCATGTGCTTGTCGACGAGGTCTATCTCGAAATGCTTTTCGACGGCGGCGCGCCATATTGCTTTCCCATTGGCCAGTCCATCGCCCCCGCGGGTGACAATCCTTTTATCGTCACCAGCAGCCTGACGAAAGTCTACGGATTGAGCGGGCTACGGTGTGGATGGGTGCTTGCGTCGCCGGCGCTGGCAGAGCGCATGTGGCTTCTCAATGACTTGTTTGGCGCTGTCGCGCCGCACGCCGCCGAACGCATGTCCGTGATCGCCTTCGAACACCTGGAACAATTTCGCGAACGGGCGCGGTCGCTTCTCGCCGCGAATCGCCCTCTTATCCATTCGTTTCTCGATTCGCGCCGTGATCTCGAATGCTTCCGCCCGCTCGCAGGTACTGTCGTGTTCCCGCGCTTGATTCATGGCGATCCCGAACTATTCTTCAAGTTACTCCGGGAGAAATATGAAACGACCGTTGTGCCGGGCACATTCTTCGAAATGCCACAACATTTCCGGATTGGCATTGGCGGCGATACCGCAAGCCTGCGCGCCGGCTTGGAGCGCCTGGGTGCCGCGCTCGATGACTTTGCAATACGGTAGCCCACGAGTTATCGCATCTGCGAACGTCACCAGCTCTCAACTGATGACCGCCTAAACACCTACCCGGCAGACTGTGGCCTTCGAACCCCTGCTTTATGGTGGAATAGGACCATCGAGACGAGAATGAAAAAACTGAGAATCTTTGTTTCTCTTACAACCGACGATAACGATTACCAGATCGAACAGTCGGAATCCGCGGAACAAGCCGCGCGCAAAACGGGCGTGGATGTTCAGATCGTCCACGCGCAAAACGACGCCATCAACCAAAGCACACAAATCTTGAAAGCCGTGCAATCCCCGAAGGAGTTACGGCCGGACGCCATCGTTTTTGAACCCGTCGGTGGCACGGCTCTGCCTCAAGTAGCGCGGGCCGCCGCCAGTGCCGGAATCGGCTGGGTGATCCTGAATCGCGATGCAAGTTACGTTGCGGAACTGCGCAAGCTAACTTCGGCGCCGCTTTTCGCCATTAGTTCCGACCACGTCGAAATTGGCCGCATTCAAGGACGCCAGATGGGGGCCCTGCTCCGAGGCGGGGGCTCCGTACTCTATATCCAGGGGCCTTCCGAGAATTCCGCAGCCAAAGATCGAACTACCGGCATGCAAGAAACCAAGCCGCAAAACGTACAGGTTACGACGCTCAAGGCCCAGTGGACCCAGGAGAGTGCCCAACGATGCGTGCGCTCCTGGCTCAAGCTGACGACCTCTCAGCGCGCGGCCATCGATATGGTGTCCGCCCAAGACGACTCCATGGCCATGGGCGCGAGGGATGCGTTCAAGGAATTGACAAATGAGGACGAGCGCGAACGATGGCTCAAGCTGCCATTTACGGGCTGCGATGGGCTGCCGAAAACAGGCCAAGCATGGGTGCGCAGCGGACTGCTCGCGGCGACTGTCTTTGTTCCTCCGAATGCCGGTCAGGCGATTGAAATGCTCGTGGACGCCATTCAAAATCGAAAAATGCCGCAGGAACGCGTAACCACGACTGCTGTTTCCATCCCCGCTCTGGACGCGCTGACTCGCAAGAAACCTTAAACTCAAAACTCAGAACCGCGCATGGTTTGCAATCCCCGCTGGAGGGTGAGCGCTATTCTTCTCTGAACGAACACTTCGCATTTCGTCCCTAGCAAAACGATTTTGTGACTTCCTCTACGGCTTAGGAGGCGTATAATGCCGCCGGTCGTAATTTGGCCGGCGTGAGAAGCACACTTCTGGGGGTCTGGCATGGGTAGCTCACGAGGAAGTAAATCGGTTGATCGCAGGCAATTTCTTGCTGCGACCGGCGGGGGCCTGCTGGCTGCGGCGGTTCCGGGAGGAGCCAGTGTGAAGGGATACATGATGGGTGCTGAAGCCGAGCCGAGAAAACGATCCGTGAGTTCACCCTCGACCCAACGCAAAATTCCCATAGGAGTCTTCGACCCCGTCTACGAAAAGCTTTCCCTCGACGAGATGCTGGATAAGGTAGGCGCTCTCGGTCTCGAAGCGATGGAGATCGGCACCGGCGGTTATCCAGGATCGCAACATTGTCCGGTGGACGAACTTCTTGCCGATCCCGCCAAGGCCAAAGCATGGCAAAAAAAGTTTGAAGCTCGAGGCATTCAGGTGGCCACGCTGAGCTGCCATGGCAATCCTATTCACCCGGATGCGAAACATGCCGCCCGCGATGTGGAAAGCTTTCGCAAAACAGTCCTTCTGGCCGAGCGTCTCGGCGTAAAGGTGATCGTCGGTTTTTCGGGTTGCCCCGGCGGCTCACCGTCGGATGTGCAGCCGAACTGGATCACCTACCGCTGGCCTCCTGAGTACGCACAAATGCAGGATTGGCAGTGGAAAGAAAAAGTCATTCCGTATTGGAAGGAAGCCGCAAAATTCGCGCGCGACCATGGAGTGCACCGGCTCGCGTTTGAGATGCACCCCAACTTCGTCGTTTACAATCCGCGAACCCTTCTCAAGCTTCGCGAAGCCGTTGGCGAAGAGATTGGGGCAAATTGCGACTTGAGCCATCTGTTCTGGCAGGGCTGCGACCCCGTCGAAGTGATTCATTTTCTGGGCAAGCAAGGCATGCTCTATCACGCGCACATGAAGGACACGGTATTCTTTCCGGACAACCTGGCGAAGTATGGCGTGCTAAATTTCGCTTTCGAGACCAGTGACCTCGGAATGGCCTCGGAGACTTTTCGCGCCGTGGGGTATGGGCACAGCGCAAGTTTGTGGAAGTCCGTCGTGCAAGCGTACATGGACGTCGGGTATGAAGGGATTCTCAGCATCGAGAATGAGGACCCTATTCTTTCCGGCGAAATTGGTGTCGAGCGCGCTGCTTACGTTTTGAAGAACGTGCGCAAGGAAATTCTGGAAGGATGATGAATCGTCGCGAATTCGGCCGAAGCATTGCTGGCGTGGCTGCGGGAGCAGCCGCAGGGGGCTTGGCTTCGGCGATGCCAGATTCTCAAAGCTCGCAGAGCAAAGACGCCGTTGGCGCCGTCCCTTTCAAGCTCTCCGTAATGCTCTGGACAGTTTTCCGTGGCCAGCCTTTTGCCCAGCGCCTGGACAAAGTGGCCGAAGCCGGTATTCACGCCGTGGAGCTTGTGGACGAGTTCAAGGGCTGGACAAAGGAAGATTTCGCCGCAGCCCGCCGCAAAAAACATGAACTTGGCATGGAGGTTGACGCCACAGCGGGCGTCTGGCACGCTCTGGCCGATGCGGGCGACCGCGACGCCTTCTTGCAAAACCTTCGCGAATTTATCACCACGATGAAGGAACTCGAATGCACGCGACTGGTTCTTCAGACGGGAAACGCAATTCCTGGCCTTTCGCGTGAGGCGATGCGCGCCAATTGCATCGAGACTTTGAAGCGCGGCGGAGAGATTGCCGCGCAAAACGGCATAGAACTCCTGGCCGAGAATATTGATCCGGAAGAAAATCCAAAGTATTTTCTTACTTCATGCGCCGAAGGCTTTGAGATTGTGCGCGCCGTTGGCAACCCCCACGTCAAGTTTCTTAACGATTTCTTTCACGAACAGATCGCCGAGGGCAACCTGATCGAAAAGATCGAGAAAAACATTGATCTGGTGGGCCTCGTGCACATCGCGGACGTCCCCGGACGGCATGAGCCTGGCACCGGCGAGATCTACTACGCCAACATTTACAAAAAGCTGGCCGAACTCGGTTATGACCGCTATGTGGCAATGGAGTTCATGCCCACGAGCGAACCCGTGGCAGCTCTGCGCGCGGCCCGAGAGATGGCCATGAGGTTCGGAGCTGTCCAGCGCAAGCAGTCCTCAAACGAAACCCCAGGGAGGTCCCATGCAACGACGTGATGCCTTGAAGTTGTTTGCCGCGGGTGCGGTTGCCCCGGCTCTCGCTCCGGAGCTCTTCGCTTTTTTTCAAGAGGCGCATCCCGCGTCCGGTTACGCGCTGCGCACACTCAATCCTCACCAAAATGCTACCGTCGTTCTTATGAGCGAAATTATTATTCCAGAGACCGACACGCCAGGCGCCAAAGGCGCTCGGGTCAATGAATTCATCGATGTCATCCTTACCGAATGGGCTACCGAAGAGGATCGCAACAAATTTCTCAATGGGCTCGCCGATGTGGACAAGCAAAGCAACGAGCTCTTTTCCAAGGACTTCATCGATGCATCTCCCGCGCAGCAGCTCGCCCTGCTTCGCGCACTGGACGAAGCCGTTGGCTTGCTTGCTGGCCGGCCCGCGCGTCACGGGAACACCGTCCCCGAGTGGGACACTCAGCTGAGAGGCAATTTCTTCACCGTGTTCAAGGCCATTACACTGCACGGCTACTACACTTCCGAGGTTGGTTTTACGCGCGAACTCGGCTTACAGATTATTCCCGGCGCGCAGCATGGTTGCGTTCCAGTAGCTCTCGAGAAAAAGGCTTAAGGGAGACTCGCATGGCGACGAATACCTACGACGCAATCATTATCGGCTCGGGAATTACCGGTGGATGGGCCGCGAAAGAGCTCACCGAAAAAGGCCTCAATACGCTGGTCTTGGAAGCCGGGCGCAGCATCGTTCCTGAACGCGATTATGTCGAGCACGTTCCCGTTTGGGAGCTTAAGTACCGCGGTTGGGATGATCACGCCACGCGCATGAAGATCCAACCCATTCAGCGCGAGTGTTATTACGCGTGCGATGAATACTCCAACAAGTTTTTCGTCAACGATGCGGAGAATCCTTATTCTTGCGAGGAAGGCAAACACTTTTCTTGGATTCGCGGCCGGCAGGTCGGAGGAAAGTCTCTCACTTGGGGACGTCAGAGTTATCGCTGGAGCGATCTCGATTTTGAAGCCAACTTGAAAGAAGGCATCGCCATAGATTGGCCGATCCGCTATGCGGACATTGCCCCTTGGTACGACTACGTTGAAGAGTTCGCAGGAATCAGCGGGCAGGCCGAGGGACTGCCGCAATTGCCGGACGGGAAATTTCTACCTCCGATGGAGATGACGTGCGTCGAACAGGATGTCCGCGCAGCACTCGCCAAACATTTCGACGACCGCATGATGACCATCGGGCGCTCCGCGGTACTCACCCGCGTTCACAAGGGGCGGGCTGCCTGCCATTATTGCGGCGTCTGCCATCGCGGCTGCATCACCGGGTCCTATTTCAGCAGCTTGAGTTCCACTTTGCCCGCCGCGATAAAAACTGGGCGATTTACGATTCGGCCGTACAGCGTTGTACACAGCCTGAATTTTGATTCCGCGACGCGCCGCGTCACCAGCGTTAAGGTGATTGATGCGCAAACCAAGAATGCTCTCGAATTCAAGGCTCGCGTCTTTTTTGTTTGCGCCTCGACTCTCGAGTCCACTCGCATTCTCCTCAATTCCGCGACTCCCGAATTTCCCAACGGGCTGGCCAACAGCAGCGGCGAGCTTGGCCACAACCTGATGGATCACCACATGGGCGCCGGCGCGAACGGAAGGATGCCCGGCCACGAAGATAAAATGCCTTTCGGCAACCGCCCCAATGGCATCTACGTTCCGCGGTTCAGAAACGTAAAAACCAAGCAGCCGGCTTTCTTGCGCGGGTACGGCTACCAGGGCGGCGGAAGCCGCGACGGCTGGTCACGCGGCGCGTCGATGGTCGGCCTCGGGCCGGAATTCAAGAACGCGCTGAAGATGCCAGGCCCGTGGCGGATGAGTCTTGGCGGGTTCGGCGAGTGCCTGCCGAATCACAACAATTACGTGGAAATTGAAAAGGGCAAGGTCGATGCCTGGGGTGTCCCCACTCTAAAGATTCACTGCGCTTGGGGCGAGAATGAGTTGACCATGTCCAAGGACATTGCCGTCCAGGCCGCCGAAATTCTCGCCGCATCGGGTGCCACCGAGATTTCCGTGTTTCAGAAGCCTTCGCCGCCGGGACTCGGCATTCACGAGATGGGAACGGCACGCATGGGCCGCGACCCGAAGACCTCCGTCCTGAACGAACACAACCAGGCGCATGACGTGAAAAATCTTTTTCTTCCCGACGGGGCTTGCATGGCTTCGAGCGCTTGCGTCAATCCCTCGCTGACGTACATGGCTTTGACGGCTCGCGCTTGTGATTTCGCAGTTTCTCAGATGAAAAAGAACGAGCTGTAATCAGGGGTCTAAGAAATGTCTCAAGTGATTCGCTCGCCGAAAATGTACGACGTATGCGTCATTGGATCCGGCGCGGGAGGCGGCACGGCCGCGAAAATCCTGACAGAAGGCGGCCTGAGCGTGGCGTTGCTCGAAGCCGGTCCGCCGGTCTACCCCGAAAAAGACTATAAAATGCTCACGTGGCCGTACGAATTGCCGCACCGCGGAGCAGGCGTCGGCGGCCATGCGTCAGAAAATTTTAGTGAATTTCTGGCTCCTAACGGCGCCTGGAATATTGACGGCGAACCTTATACTTCCGCCCCAGGCGCAAATTTCCAATGGTTTCGTTCGCGGATTGTCGGCGGTCGTACGAATCACTGGGGGCGCATCGCCTTGCGGTTTGCGCCCATCGATTTCAGATCGGCTACTCGCGACGGCCTGGGTGACGATTGGCCGATTACCTATGACGACCTCGCGCCTTATTACGACAAAGTGGAATCCTACATCGGTGTTTTCGGCACGCGCGAAAACGTTTCGAGCGCTCCGGACGGCATGTTTCTTCCGCCGCCAAAACCGCGTTGCACGGATCTCATCGTCAAAAAAGCCTGTGACAAGATCGGAATTATCTGCATTCCCTCGCGGCTGGCTATCCTGACCCGCTCCCTGAATGGCAGGCTGCCCTGCCACTACTGCGGCCAATGCGGCCGCGGCTGTGTTACGGCATCGAACTTCAGCTCAAGCCAGGTGATGATTCCACCGGCGATGAAAACCGGAAAACTTACGATGATCACCGGCGCGATGGCGCGCGAGGTTCTTCTCGGCAAGGACGGCAAGGCGGAAGGCGTCTCCTATATCGATAAGACCACGCGCACCGAGAAACGCGTGAACGCTCGAGCCGTTGTTCTCGCGGCAAGCGCGTGCGAGTCCGCGCGCTTGCTCCTGAACTCCAAATCATCGCAATTTCCTGACGGCCTCGCCAACTCTTCTGGAGCCGTGGGCAGATACCTCACGGATTCCGTCGGCAGCGACGGCTGGGGAATTGTTCCTCAGCTCGAAAAAATGCCTCCCCATAATCACGATGGCGTCGGTGGAATGCACATGTACATTCCCTGGTGGAAGTTTGACCGCAAAAATGATTTTCCGCGCGGCTATCACATTGAACTTGGCGGTGGCCGTAATATGCCCGGCGTCGGCATGTTCAATCACCTCTTACGTGAAGAGGAAGGCTACGGCGCCGGCCTGAAGAAGCGCGCCAGGGAGACTTACGGAACGGGCATCGGTCTCGCTGGACGCGGCGAAATGATTCCCAATCCGGATACCTACTGCGAGATCGACCCCAACGTTGTCGATAAGTGGGGCATTCCCGTGCTGCGGTTCCACTTCAAATGGAGCGAGTACGAATTGCGCCAGGCTCAGGACATGCAGGCAACGTTTCGCGACATCATCGAGGCGGCTGGCGGCGAATACAAAACCAAGACTTCGATCAACGGCCAATATCCCTTTGGCATTGAGGCAGGCGGAAAAATCATCCACGAAGTTGGCACCGCGCGGATGGGCGCCGATCCCAAGTCCTCCGTGCTGAACGGCTACTGCCAGTCCCACGACGTGAAAAATGTTTTCGTCATGGATGGCGCGCCTCTGGTCACCAACCCCGACAAAAATCCCACTCTTACGATCATGGCCCTCGCTTGGCGCGCGTCCGACTATCTGCTTGACGAAGCCAAGAAGGGCAACTTGTAACCGCGCCAGGACGGCGTCAGAACTTAGCGGAAGCCCCATAGGGAGAGGAACGATGAGCGAAAATTCTGTATCGCGGCGCGACATCCTGAGAACTTTGGCCGTTGGCGCCGTTGGCGGATCAGTCTTGCAAGTCATCCCCGCGAAAGCCGCGGAGTACGCTCACCAGAGTGTTCGCAATGAAAAGGCCGCGTCACCCGCGGGAAAATACGTCCCGAAATATTTTTCTCCTCACCAGTACGAGACGCTCGCCACGCTTTGCGACACGATTATCCCCAAGGATGATAAATCCGGAGGCGCAGTGGAAGCCGGCGCTCCCGAATTCATCGATCTGCTCACCAGTGAAAACGAGGACTATCAGCTCTCCCTCGGTGGCGGCCTGATGTGGCTGGATGGTTTCTGCTCCGACCGCTATTCCAATGTTTTTCTGGATTGCACTCCGCCGCAGCGCAAAGAAGTCCTGGACCTCATTGCCTTCCGGAAAAACGCAAAACAGGACCTGGCCCTGAGCCAGGGCGTGGCCTTCTTCGCCTTCTTACGGAAGCTCACTTGTGACGGCTTCTACACCAGTAAGATCGGCATCGCGGATTTGCAGTACATCGGAAACACGGCTCTCCGCGAGTTCCCCGGCTGCCCTCCGCTTTCCGAAGTCTAGCTAATAGATCTCCGGCATGGAGCCGTGTAGCTCGCACGATCCTTTCCCATTTCTATAGCTTGCCGTGGGGTTTTCCACCACCGCCCTCATGACGCTCCGCAGGAGGGGGAGTATGCGGTTTGCTTTCCGCGTGCGGTTTGCTTTCCGTGTGTGGTTTACTTTCCGTATGCGGCTGATTCCTCGGCGCGTTGTCAGCGTGATTTACGCGCGGGGCGCTGTGTTCGGCGTTTCCCCCGTGCGAAGGAGGACGATCCGTTTTGTGGATTTCTGCAGCGTTGTTCGCATGCGCGTTCCCGCCGTGCGGCGAATCGTTGTGCGAATTCTCCCGCGTCGCGACCACTTCACGGCCCTTAAACTCGCCCGGCCTCGCCGTTGCCGCGATTGCCGGCCTCCCGTGATTCTCGGAAACACGCAAATCGCGGTTCGTGCTTGCGGAATGTTCATGTTGCGTCTGCATGGAGGTCGGCGCGAAATGATGCTCGTGTTCGAACTCTCTGTCCCTCTCGGAAGGCCGCGCGTTGATTCCGCCTCTCCCGCCATTGAAGCTCACGCGATTCACGGTCACGTTTCTGACAACCGTGCGATCCACGTACGTGTTGTGAATCACCGTCGTGTTCACGTGCATCACCGCCGTGTTGTACGCGAAAACTCCATGTTCCCAGCGGCCACCAACGAAGCCAACACCACCATAGCCAAATCCATAATTAATTCCGCCATAAAATCCCACGTGAGGGCCCCAATACCCGGCGTGCCAGAGATACCCGCCGCCGCCCCAACCCCAATATCCAGGCGTCCACAGCAAACCGACTTCAGGCGCCATCACCCACGTTCCAGGCACCCAGTAATATCCATCCGGGCCATACGCCCAATATCCAGGCGTCCAGAGATACCCAGCGCCGGGGCAAATTGGCTGTTCGTAGACCGGCAGCGCTGGCGGGCCGATGTGCACAGCGACCCCGACGCTAACCTGCGCGGACGATCCCGCAGGCACCGCCAACATCAGCATTGCGAATAACAACAGGCCACTAAAGTGAATCTTTCGCATTTGCCACACTCCTCGGTGGAATTCCTTCATTATAGAACCCAACTTATTCCAGAAAGTTGTGCTGCGGCTCATTTGTAACTGGCCGGATGGACAGGCCATTTGTTTGCGCTTGTGGCGCAGAATCGCAAGTTCCCGGAAGTTATGGGAGCCGGTAGATCTGATTTTCGATACTGCTAATAAATCGGGCGCCTCTTCGCGCAACTGCGAAGAGGCGCCCCAAGTCATCTTTTCGTTCTTCAGTCCGCTTGGCAGACCACGCTATCCCTGACGCTAAGACTTGATCGTCCCGGACGCCGCGTCCCATGTCACCGCGCTGTTGCGGAAGTAGGATTCGTTCGCCATGTGGCAAGCCAGCGCGGCGTTGTTTCCGAAAACTGCGTCCTCGGTCACCGGCTGGCGGCTCTTCACCGCCTGGAAGTATCTCCACAGATGCGGCTTTTCGTCATCCCAAGAGTCCCCGCGATAATTGAACCCTTCTAGCGTCGGCTCCTTGCCGGGAACTGGATCGTGTTTCGCGTGCCAGTCCGCCAGGTAAGCCTCCCGCATCTTCTGTGGATAGCCCGACGTATAGTAGCTCGGCCCGGAATCTTCGCCCGTCTGCGGATAATAATTGATCGCAAACTCAGTGACTTCCAGAACTCCCTTCGAACCTTGGAAGCGGTAAATTTCCGGCGTCTCGCATCCCAAGTTCAACCGCAGATACACCGGCGCGCTTCCGTAATCGAACAGCGTCGCGTGTACATCCGGCATGTTCCTTCCATCCGGGAAGCGCAGGATGGCTCCGAGCGCCATCGCTTTCTTCGGCGGAGCATTCCAGCCCAGCATGTAGTTCATCCCGCTGACAAGATGCACAAGCAGGTCGCCCGCAAGCCCGGTCCCGTACTCCTTCCAGCAGCGCCAGCGCGCAAAAATATTCGGATTGAACGGGACTTTGGGCACTGTGCCCTGCCACGTGTCCCAATCGAGATTCGATGGAGAGAGATCCGGCGGGGGCGGATACTCCCACGCTCCTGTGGGATCGTTTCGTCCAAGTGAGCCCTCCACCAGCGTGAGCGTCCCAATGATTCCCTGAGAAATCATCTCCTTGGCTTTCGCGCAAATCACGGAACTCACCCGCTGCGAACCAATCTGCACGATACGTCCGGTCTTCTGGGCAGCGGCCACCATCGCCAATCCGTCCGACGCGGAGTGCGACATCGGCTTTTCGCAATAAATATCCTTGCCTGCGTTGACCGCATCCACCACCACTTGCTTGTGCCAATGGTCCGGCACCGCCGCGATGAGGCAATCGATCTCCTTGTTATCCAGCAAATCGTGATAGCGCCGTGTCGTCGGAATGGGCTTCCCCACAATTTCTTTCGCCAGCGTGTGCCGTCCATCGTAAAGATCGCACGCCGCCACGCATTCCACTCCAGGCAATTGGACCGCTGTCGTCAGCAATCCCGAACCCTGCATCCCGATGCCGATGATTCCGAAGCGCACGCGATCGCTAGGCGCCACCGCTTCGAACGCCGACGGAATATACTCGGGCTTTAGGAACATGCTCGGAGCCGCAGCCAGCGCACCCGTAGCCCCGGCCGTGCTCTGCAGAAATCTACGACGCGAAAAAAGGTTCTCGCTCATCTCACCCTCCTGGTTGACTCTTTCTTTTTCCTAAAGCCGTTACTTCAACGACTGCACGCTCACTTCTTTGAAGAACACGATGTCGTTGTCGCTATGGTTTTGCAATCCGATGTAGCCTTCGTCCGGCCGCCTGCCGCGCTGCGGCTCGAAGTCAAACTTCCGCTCCGGAACAGGCTGGCCTTCCGTGTAATCGGTGACCTTGACTTCATTCAGAACCACGACCGTGTGTGGCCCATCGAGTGTGATCTCCATCGTGTTCCACTCAGGCCCGGGCTTGCCTGGTTTGGCCAGCGGCTTGGTCAGCGAATAGAGCGCCGCCGTAATGTGATATTCGTCTTCTTTCGATGTCTCGGGATGATTGTCGATCTGCACTTCGTATCCATAGTGCACGGGCATCCACGGTTCCCGGGGCTCGATTGGAATTCGAATGAACACGCCGGAATTGTCGTTGAAGTCGCGCATCTTGTAGACCACACGTATGCGGCAGTTGCCCATCTTGCCGCCCGTCCAATAGAGCAGCCCCATCCCGCCGTGCGTGCGGATTAAGCCCTCTTCCACCGTCATCTCGCCCGGGCCGACATGCTTCCACCCGGTCAAGTCCTTGCCATTGAAAAGTTGCTTCCACGCCGGAGTCTGAGCGCGCGCGGCGAGCAACAAGAATGCGCTAGCCAGGACGCAGGCCAGACCGACAACTGCTTTACGCACGATAGTCCCCCTCAGTAATGTGTTGAACCGCCCGGAGCTAGAAGCGCAGGCCGTTCAGATAGTCGTAACTGATCTTGATGTCCTCGAACGGCGTTTTCGCGTCGTCATTTTCGACGAAATAATGCTTGATGCCGCCCTTTTCCGACGCCGCAAAAATCCGCTTGAAATCAATCGTTCCCTTCCCTACGTCGGCGAGCCGCCCTTTAAACTCGACAGAACCGGTCGCCCCGGCATAACTGCTCGTCGCGTTGGGGTCGTTCACATAATCCTTCACGTGCACCAGCGGGAATCGCCCCGGATATTTCTCGAAGTAGCTCACCGGATCTTTCCCTGCGACGCTGATCCAGCACAAATCCAGTTCCATCTTCACCAGCTTCGCATCCGTTTCCGCCAACAGATAATCATAAGCAAGTTTCCCACCCAAACCTTCGACGGGTGCAAATTCAAACGAGTGATTGTGATAGCAGAATTGGATTCCAGCTTTCTGGCTGGCTTCACCAGCCTTATTAAAGAGCTCCGCAGCTCGCTTCCAGCCCTCTGCGGTTCGCTGCTTTTCATCGATCCACGGGCACACGATGTACTTGTGCCCAACCACATGCGACGCTTCGAGCGTCTCGGGCCATTGCTTCTCGACGATGTCGTAAGCGATGTGCTGCGAGGGTGCTGCCAGTCCATTCTTGTCAATCGCTGCGCGTACTTCCTTCGGCGAGTGTTTGAAGTAGCCCGCGAACTCCACCTCTTTGTAGCCCGTCGCCGTCACCTTGGCGATCGTCCCATCAAAGTCCTTCGGCATTTCCGTGCGAACGGTGTACAGCTGCAATCCAACCTTCTTGATTTGATGTGTGCTCTCGGCCGCCCACGATGGGCGCGCGGCGTACACAGCTGCTGCTGCAACGGACGTTCCAATAAATGTTCGGCGTTTCATGGCGTTCTTCACCCTCCTCGACAGGCGGAGCGAGTATACAAAAAAGCGTTGGCCCTGATTAGAAAAAAAGGGCGGCGCTCAGAAAAAAAGCGCCGCCCTTTTCGTCTCATTCTCAGTTAGAACTGGAAACGCAGTCCGAACTGCATCCTGCGCGCCGCGTGCGCGCCGTCCAGGTGCAGGAACCCTGAGCTGTCAACACTACCCGCGGGATCCGTGGTGTCCATCGAACTACCGATGGAGTTGAATTGCGTGTGGTTGAAGAGATTGAAGTTCTCCCAGCGGAAGTCCAGCTCTCTCGTCTCTCCGAATATGAATCTCTTAAACAGTCCAAAGTCAAAATTGAGCCGGCCCGGCAAATAGAGCGTATCGCGCCCAACGTTGCCAAACGTCAGTCCCGTCGGAGCAGCGAAGGCAGCCGGATTGTAGAAAAGCGGCCCGCGTTGATCGGGGAAGTTCGTCTGTGTTAGTCCTGCATGCGGGTTGCCCACCAGATCGGGACGCGATCCGGTACCTACGCCATTGCCCACGCCCGCGCTGTCACCAAAATCACTGCCGTTGGCGACACTGAACGGCGTGCCGGTCTGCGCAACCGTGATTCCCGAGACCTGCCAGCCTCCGAGAAGCGTGTGAGTCAGGCCCTTTTCTTTGAAGAACGGCAGAGCATAGACGTAGCTGAGCGAGAAAGCATGCCGTTGGTCAAAGCTCGATGAAGCCCTGTTCCTCGCAACGTTGTAGGAATCCACAAACGCACCGTCAAAACGGTCTGAGGAGTCGTCGATCGAGTGGCTGTAAGTATACCCAACGCTTAGGGTCAGGTCCCCGACGGTCCGTTGCGTCGTTGCTTGCAACGCGTGGTAGATCGAGTTGGCCTGGTTTTGAAGGTTCGTAATGTTGCCGAATCCAAGAAAAGGCCGCAGTGGATCCGGGCTATCCCCGCACGCAACACCCAAGTTTACCGCCGCCTGACCCGTGATTGCCTTCCCACCGGGTCCCACAGTGAAGGTCGAGCAATCGCCGGCATACGTTGCCGACTTGGGCGTGATGGGCGTTCCCGCCGGGTACGGATTCGCAGAACCGGCAATGGGGAACAGCTGGTTGGCATCATCCTGCAACGTTAGATGCGTTCCCTTGCTGCCCACATAAGCCACCGAGGCAACGAAATGCCATGGCAGTTCCTTTTGTACCCCAAGGTTCCATTGCTGCATGTAGGGCCAGATAGCCTTAAAGGGAATCGCCGTCACTCCTAGTGGAAAGAGCGTCGCTCCTCCACCGGCGCCTATCGTGTTATACCCCGTCAGGTTAAACTGCGAGGAGGTTAAGACGAACGGAGCCGTACCCTCAAGCGATTCAGTGTTGCCCTCATTCCCGTTGGTATGCTCAAAGAAGATGCCATACCCGCCGCGAATGGCCATTTTGCCGTTGCCCTTGGGATCCCACGCAAACCCAATCCGGGGCGCCGGGTTGAACAGGTGTCCTGTCATACAGCCGGCATTGCTGGACGCGGCAACTGTGGATCCAGGGTAGGTGGCAAGGACGCTTCCGGGAACGAACGCCGTTCCGCCAGGACCACCGCATTGGACGACGCCGTTGAACGGGTTACCGCCGACGAGCGAACCATTGAGCGGATCGTCTGGATTGCCAGGGTTATTGAAAAACCCGGGAATGTTGGCGGTCTTAAAGTCCGCCTGATTAAAGCTGAACGCGTGCCGGAACTTTTCCCTATAGGTCCCGTACAGGCTGAGGCGCAGTCCAAGGTTGAGTGTTAGCTTCTTGGTTATGCGCCAGTCGTCCTGGAAGTACGGTTCGACAATCTTGTAGCGGTTGTAGAACTTTGCCGCCAGGTTGGTCTGCTGGTATTTAGCGATATTTCCGAGAAGCAAATCGGCAAATCCGTTCCCGGTGCTAACTGTCGAGTTGCTCGAATCGAAAGTTAGAATTCCTTGGGTATAGACCGAACTCTGCTCGTTCTTCTGCGCGAACGCTGAGTAGAAGCCAAACTGGAATGTATGGTTGCCGACGATCTTCGTCATGTTGTCTCGGTACGTATAGACCGGGTTGGCGTTGTTCCAGGGGAAGTAGCCGCTGTCTCCCGTGAAGCCCCCGCCATATGCCACGTTGTTCCCGAGAACAATGGTCGGAAGTTTCCCGCCGAACCCGTTGTTGAACAGCGAGCCCATCGCAAAGGCGGATGGCAGCGGTGGATTATTCAGCGCCGTCAAAAAGATGTGGTCGGCCGTATAGCTCGCCACAAATTCATTCAGCAAGGTCGGCGAAATATTCGCATTGAGCCGCGCCACGAAGCTTGATCCCGGCCCAACGAACTCCGTGTTAATGCTCTGGAAACTGGATCCCTGGCCCCACAGAGGATTCGGCGTCACTGTTTGCCAGGAATCGTGGATGTACCGGAACGTCAGGCGATAGTTGTCCGTAATGTTATGATCGACGCGGATCAACTCTTCGCGCCAAGTCGTTGGCAGCGAAACAGTCTGAAGTACCGCGGGAAATCCGCCGTTTGTCGTATTGGCTGCAGGAATTAGCTGCTCAAGCGTAGTGCCGACCGCGGTTGGTGTGACTTGATTGTTCGTGAAGGCGATCCCACCGCTACCCACTTTGGTAGGGCAATCCGGAAACGCCTTCGCGTCCACGGGCGTCGTTGGCGAGAACGCCGGACAAAGATCTGAAAAATTCCCTGTTAGTTCTGCACTTGAAGGTACGTTCTGCAGAATCGTAGAAGGATTCTTCTCTCGCCGCCATTCCTGCGACCAGAAGAAAAAGGTCTTCTTCTTATCCGAGTTGTAGTGATTCGGGATATACACCGGTCCGCCGATTGTGTACCCAAAGTCGTGCTTCTTATATGGAGCGATCTTCTGCGTCGGATCGGCGCCTTCTTCCCAGGATTTTGCATTGAAGAAATCGTTCCTCAAATATTCAAATGCGCTGCCGTGGAAGGAACTTCCGCCCGACTTGGTCTCGACTTCCACCGTGCCCGAACCATTTCGTCCATACTGCGCGCCGTAGTTCGAGGTCAGCACTTTGAACTCTGCGATGGCTTCGACGTTCGGATAAACGTTTAGTGTCGCGTTGCTGCCGTTATCCATATTGTCGCCGCCGTCGAGCTCCCAGTTGTTGTACTCCGTCCGGCCGCCGTTCATGCTGTACGCCACGTTTCCGTAAACGCCGACGGTTCCTTCATCCTGCCCGGTCTGGTTAACGACTCCGGTTGACAGATTGACGAGCTGCGTGAAATTCCGCCCGTTCAGCATCAGCTGATCGATTTGTTTGCCCGTGATCGTAGCCGAGAGTTCCGAAGATTGTGTTTCGACTTGAGCAACGCTCTCCCCGGTCACCACTACTTCTTCCGTGACCGCTCCGACCGTTAGCACGATGTCCACACGAATCTTCTGGGCCACGTCGAGCACAACATCCTTCGCCGAGTACCTCGAGAAGCCCTTCGCCGTAACCACGACGTTGTAGTTGCCACCCGGCAATCCGGCCACAACGAACGCCCCGTCCGCGTTTGTGGTCGTGGCGTGCGTCGCGCTGCCGCTGGTGCTGGAGATCACCACTTCAGCAGCGACAACCGCCGCGCCGGTCTTGTCCGTGACGGTACCGCTGATGTAACCCGTGTCTTGCGCCTTCGCAACGTACGCGGCGCATAGCATCGCAATCATCGCGCAAAGCAACAGTCGCGCTGCTCTCGGAAGATTTCTCAGAATTTGGCAAGGATTGAAACTACGAATGTGTCCCTTCACTTGGCCACCTCCGGTAAATTTTGGATATGAATAACCGGTCTGGTGTGGGCACAATTACGCCTGCTACAGCGGGCACCCCTGTTTCTGCCGCACGCAGAAGGCAACTCATAGGAGACAGCCCCCACCACTCGACGTTTCGAAACGCACCAATGTCACTTATTAAATCGGATTAATAAAGCATCCTCGCGCCCGTGTCAAGCTGAAAATCAGGCCGCCGGTCCTGGCCATATTTAATGCCCGCCAGGCTCTATCCCGTTTACGTTCACGCTCCCCCCTTGAATTCCTCCTTTCTCTGCTGGACACTACGAGACGATGTCTTCTCGCGTCCCCGCTCGCCTCGCTCTTTCTCGATCAATCGGTTTACTCGTGGCTTTTTGCGCCTGGCCTGTGCCCACGCCTTCAAACAAGATTCCGTTTGAGGCCTCCCAGGAAGCCGCATCCAGCGTTTCGAAACACGTTGCCGAAATCGACCCCCGGGCCTCCTTTGCACAGGGGCAAGCTGCCCTTCAACAAGGCGACCTCGCCACTGCGGAAGCGGCCTTTCGCCGCGTCCTCACCGTCGATCCGCAATCAGGCGGTGCTTACGCCAATCTCGGCGTCATCGCTATGCGCCGCAAAGAGTGGGACCACGCGCTTACACTCCTGCAAAAAGCAGAAAAGCTGGAGCCTAAGATGTCCGGCATTCGCCTCAACATCGGCCTCGTAAAATACCGCAGTGGCGACTACGCCGGCGCTGTGGCTCCCTTCGCCTCGGTTGTGCGCGACCAGCCTGACTCCCAGCAGGCCCGTTACCTGCTAGGTTTGTGCCACGTCTTCACGGAGCACTATAGCGATGCGGTCGCCGTGCTTGAACCGCTTTGGCCTCAGATGTCCAACGATTTCACGTATCTCTACGTGCTTGGGATTGCCGCGCACAACGCGGGCAAAAACGACCTGGATGAGAAAGCGCTAAGCCGCCTTGTGGAAGTCGGAGGAGATACTCCTGAGTTTCATCTTGTTCTTGGCAAGGCTTATCTCAACCGCGAAGAAATGGACAAAGCGATCTCGGAGCTGGAACTCGCGGCCTCGAAGAATGGCAACTTGCCGTTTGTGCACTTCAGTCTTGGAATTGCATACATGAGGAAGGAAGACAACGAGCGCGCTGAAGCCGAATTTCGCAAAGACATCGCCCTCGAACCGGATCTGCCCGACAATTACGAGCAGCTTGGATTGCTCTATTTACAAATGCAGAAGGACGAGGAAGCCGAGCACTCGTTCCGCCAAGCGCTGCACTACAATCCCCGCGAGCCCGCTTCCCTCCTGGCCTTGGGGCGCCTTTATCAGCGCCAGGGGAAAAATCGCGAAGCTCTCACGGCTCTTGATGCCGCGGAGAAGCTTGTCCCCGAAAATCAGAACGTCCATTTTGTTCGCGGACAAGTTCTGCTCCGGCTAGGCCGCCGCGAAGAAGCTCAAGCCGAACTTGCCGCATCCAAAAAGCTGCTCGATGCCGGCCTGAACAAACAACGGCAAAAATACGGCGATGCGCCCGTTCCTAATCCGGAGCTGAAGCAGCCTCCACAACCCTAAGCCGAACCAATGCCTATGTACGTGCGGGGCTTTTTCGCCCTGAGCCTCGAAGGGCCCGCGGGTGTGTGCGGCATTCCTAAATGTTCGGCGGCCGCCAGGGACCGCGGCCACGCTCAATTGCTTCCGCCACCGCCAGCACCAATTCGTCTTCGTAAGGCCGACCGATCACCTGCACACCAATCGGCAATCCCTCGCGCGACATTCCCACCGGAACTGCAACTCCCGGAAATCCCGCTAAATTCAGCCACTGCGAATAGCGCATCGTGTCTCGATAATTTTCCTTCTCACCGCTGCGCCAGTTCCCTTCTCCGTGCCGAAAGGCGGGCGCGGCCGAAACCGGTGAGAGCAGGATCGTCACGTCTTCCATTTTCCGCAAAATATCCGCACGCAAGCTGTCGCGTTCTCCGCAAGTGTTCAAGAGACCTTCGTGCGTCAATTCCGTTTCCGCCGTCGCCACCGCAATGAACTCGCGAAGCATCGGGCTCAACGTCTCTTCTTGACCGTCCGTGCCCCGCTGAATCAAGTTCGCGATGACAGGTCCAAAAAAATACCACCACAACTCAATCGCTCGATCCAGGCCGGCCAAATGTTTCGTTCCCACGGCGAATCCTTGCTCGCTCAACAAACTTGCCGCTCGCTCGACGGCCGCGGTGGTCTCCGGCGTCGCGCTACCCAGCGCATCGCTTTCCAAAATCCCGATGCGCAATCCTCGAAGGTCTTTCTCACGCACGTTGCGAACCGGAACGGGCGCGGAAAGCGCGTCGCCCGCGTCCGGGCCTGCCATCACTTCAAAAAGCGCGCGCAGGTCCGCGACGGTTCGCGCCATTGGGCCAACGACGCCGATCCATCCGAATGCGCCTCCTCCGCCGGGGAAATGTCCTGTGGCGGGAATCCGTCCCGGCGTCGGCTTCAATCCGCAAATCCCGCAAAAATGCGCGGGCACGCGGATCGAACCGCCGCCGTCGCTACCTACGCCGCCTGCGGAGCAGCCCGATGCGATCGCCGCAGCCTCGCCGCCGCTCGAGCCGCCCGCCGACCGCTCTACATCCCATGGATTGCTGGTCTTGCCGCTCAGAGAATTGTCTGTCTCGTATGCCATCAAATACTCCGGCGTATTTGTGTTTCCCAAGAGAATTGCTTCCGCTGCACGAAGGCGCGCCACAAGCGGCGCGTCCTGCTGGGGCACATAGTCCTTTCGCAGCGAGGACCCTGCCGGTGTTGGCCATCCCGCAACGTCGATGCAACTCTTGATCGTTAGCGGTACGCCGTGCAGCGGTCCAACTTCCTCTCCGCGCATCAGCGCGGCCTCTGCCGCGCGTGCTTGCGTGCGTGCAGCCTCGGCATCGAGGTGAACGAACGCATTGAGTTTCGGCTGGAGAGCCGCTGCCCGTTCGAGGTGGGCCTCCACTAGTTCGAGGGGCGAAAATTTCTTTGCGCGGATTCCGGCGGCGATTTCCGCAATCGTTCCAAAGATTATTTTGTTCATGTCTGGGCGTTCGAGAGTATGTGCCGCATCGGCCTGGGGGCAAGCGGGAATCTAAATGAGGCGAGGGAAGACCTTGGTTTGAAGGATGTGACCCCACCCCCCACCCCCTTTTTTTGTAAGTGCGGATTCTAAAGGGCTTTAAGTCCTTTGTTTTGGAAGTGCGGATTCTACGGGAGTTAAGGGCACGTTTTTTGGAAGTGCGGATTCTAAAGGGGATAGTGGCGAGTGGTGAGTGGCGAGTGGCTAGAATAAATGGAAGGAACTTGGCGGCTTCCACCAGATCGGTGCGTGTGCCGGGCCTCGAGTATTCCGAGTGCTGACTTAGAGACGAGAAATGGGGATGAGAGGAGCGCGAGGGGGACGGAGTTGAGACGGCGGTCGGGCGAAACCCTTCCAGGCTCAGGGCAAGCATAGGAAATGGTAGCATCCGAGTACTGAAGGGTCAATTATTTTACAGTGAATGGTCGAATTTCGAGGTTGAATGGTAGTTTTGAGGTGTCGAACGGCGAGGGAGGTTGAAAGTTGAGTTAAGGCTGTCCCGCCTGCCCTGCGCCATCCGGTGGGAATGGCTAAAAACTACCTATTATCTGCGGGTTAGAGCATCATGACTTCCTAACGTGGCGGGTGGCAAGCTAGCAGCGCAGGGTGAAAGTGGTCTCGCGGAGGGAGCAACGGTATGGACATGTTTAGAAAAGGCGGCGGGGATGCGGAATTCGAGATGAAGAGGGCCGCACCGTTTTTGAAGTTAGGCGCAATGGCTATTGGAGCGCTTCTCGTGTTGTTGGTGATGGGCCTTTTTCTGGTTCGCGTGACGCGAATCGAACCGGGACACGTGGGCGTGCAGATCAACCTGGCGGGAAAGCAGCGCGGAGCTTCGGAGATACCTGTGCGCACGGGATGGGTGGTGTATTCGCCGCTGAGCACGCAGATCATTGAATTTCCGACCTATGTGCAGACGGTGAAATGGACGAAAGACATAAGCGAAGGGCATCCGCTCAATGAAGAGATGGGATTCAACTCGAAGGAAGGCATGGAAATCTTTGTGGACGTATCGCTGTCGTATGCGATCGAACCTACTAAGGTGCCGGACTTCTACGTAAAGTACCGCGTGTCGGATATGGATATGTTCACGCACGGGATTTTGCGCGACGTGGTGAGGAACTCGCTGAACGAAGTGGCGTCCACGTACGTGGTGGAAGACATTTACGGAGAGAAAAAGGCGGAGTTTCTGCACAAGGTGCAATCGCAGATCGAGCTGAAAATGTCGCCGGTGGGCGTGGGCGTGCAGCAGTTCGGGTTTATCGGCGCGCCGCGAGTGCCGAGCGTGATTGCAACGGCGATCACGGCGAAAGCGCAGGCCATTCAAAAGGCAGAGCAGGCGAGAAACGAACTGCAGACGACACAGGCAGAAGCGGCAAAGAAAATCGCGGAGGCGGAAGGCGACGCCAAGTCGCTGGTGACCCGCGCGCAAGGAGAAGCGGACGCCAACCGTATCCGGCAGAATTCGCTGACGCCGCAGCTACTGGAATTGCGTCGAATCGAAAACAGCCGGGCACTGATCGATAAATGGAACGGGCAGTTGCCCACGGTAGAGACGGGACAAGGCAACGGAATGATCTTGCAGCTTCCGAAGCCGCAGTAACTGACGGGGGGAAAGTGAGAAAGCCTACGAGCAAAATCGGCGTAAGTAGCACGCGGCACCCGGAGCACCCGGCCACTTGTCAACGGGTTGTGATACCTCGATGAGTATAAGCACTTGTCCCATCGCCACAGTGGACGCGCCCGTCGAGCAGGTCTGGCGACTGCTGGCGGATCCCAACAATTATGGGTTGTGGTGGGATGCGGAAACGTGCTGGCAGTTTGCGATGGAGCCGGCTGGCCCGGCCAAGCCGAGGCAGCGAATAACCGCGCGAACGAGAGCGCTCGGGAAAGATTGGCACGTGCGGATCACGGTTGCGAGCATCGACCCGGACAAACGGACCTTGGAACTGACGACGCAGTTACCGTTCGGCATCACGGTGCATAACCATATAGTGTGTGGGACGGTTGATGACAAGCATTGCCGAGTGAGCTTTGGTTGAGAGTTCACAATCTCACCTGGATGGTGGGGATGGATGCTCGAACATTTCGGGAGCCAGCAGTTACACGAGGGAGTAGCGGATTCACTGGCGCGATTGAAGAAGGCGGCAGAGCGTTCTCAACGAGCAGCGGATAGCTAGAAAATAGAAATTGGAAAAGGGACGAGAGAAGGACACCATCCTTCGACTGCGTCGAAGGATGGGCTACGCGCCTTTTGTACACCATGCGCTCCTCCTCCGACCTATGCATTCAAACTTACCAGGCGCTTGAACCCGGACCGTGATAGATTCGCATTTGTAATGCGCTACTTTCTGCAACGAATGCTGGTCGTGATGACCGCCTTAGGTTTTGTTTTTGCTCCGTATGATTTTGGGCAGTCCCCTAGAGTTACTGCAAATATGATTCTGGAAGTCATTGCAACCCATGCCACTTCGGAAAGTGAAGACAAATATGTGTACCTGCGTGTATTTTCCGACGGGACTGCAGAGTGCGAAACTTCAAGGCACAGGAATTCCGAGAGCAAGGAATTTCCCACCGTCAAGAAAATGCTAAGTCAAGATGAGCTCATCCGGATTAAATCCATGGCGAGTGACCCCAAATTAGCCACGTTAGGTCCTAAGTATGAGACACGGTACGCCATCGTTGATTCTTGGACAGAATGGACAATCAAGATTCAGCGTACGACGGGTGACTCTCAAATAATTGAAGTTCTAGAATTTTCTCCCGACTTGGCGAAAGTGATGAAACATCCATATCCCGATGCGTTGGTCAGACTGGGTTGCAGCATCGCGAAATCAAGGGCCGACGTATCAGGCGATTCCATTTCGCTCGACGATGAATGCAAGAGAGTTCTTGGACGGCCAAGCCAACCAAAGTCCTGATTAACGCGGCGGTCTCAATAGGTCGACATAACACTAGCCGAAACGCGCCTACAGGGGCCTCAATAGCTGAGAGTCGTTCACACACGTTGATTCAAACTGAAAACCACCCTGGCGAGGGTCTACCAGGGTCTAATTGATATGCAGTCCGGCGAAGCGGTTCTCCGCGGGAAGTGCTATGGGATCAACTGCATAGATGGTGTTGCATCGACCGGCTGAGCTGGCAGTGGTAATTAGACAAGTGATTTTAGAAGTCGCGTTAGCCGCTGGACGACGATAAGGCTGTGGCGTCGAGCGCTGGCGGCCTGGCGCCTTTGATGACGAGCCAGAGCATGAAGGCCACCTCGCCGAAGGCGGCGGGCTGAGAGTAGGTAAACACCTTTTCGTAAGATTGCGGGGACAGCACGCCCGTAAGGCTGAGGATCACCCAGGCGAAGCCGCCGAGGGCGAGCCAGACGCCGAGGAAGCGAGGCAGGAATCGCGACCGGTACACCAGCAGCGCGAGGGGAAGGAGCCAGAGACCCCAAAATATTTCGTTCACAACAAATCCGTGAAAATGCAGATTGAGGAAAAACATAGCCAGAGCATCCCGCTGAGGCTTTTCGAATATGGATAGAAAATCAGCGCCGCGCACGAGGGCGAGGGCAGCGATGGAGTTCAACTCATTCAGAAACGCTATGGGGATCTGGACGACAAGCAATATCACCATGAGCGAGGCGTGCCGCGGGTTGACGCCCTTGAGCAGGTGGTACAAAGCCAGGACGACGAAGATAAAACCTGCCTGGCCGATGAGTTGGCCCGCGATGCCGAGGCGAAAGAGCGTCTCGTGGGCTGCGATGTTGCCGGCGGTCGCCGCTGGGTTTCCGTGGACGATCAGCTTGCTGGGGACATACATCATGGCGAAGAAGCCAGGTATGGACGTTAGGATGTAGAGCAGGCCCGCGAATCTGCCTGGGTTCTTGGTGGAACTCATGTTGTCCTTCCTTGTCCCAAGGGGCTGGTTGTAAGGGGCCTGGCGAAAGGGTCTACCGGAATAACGCCGAAGGCTGTCGAAATGTTTCGCCACGGGGGCAAAAGGCGGCTGCGGTGGAGCGCGCGGCCAGGAAATAGGAAGACGCACCTTTTCAAACGCCAGACCCGAAAAGACGGGCCACTCGGGAAAAAGTCAGAGTGAAAGTCGATTTATCGCGCAAAAGGTGTGGCACCGGCCGATGGCATTCATGCAGGCAATCATCTAGAATCGCGGGCCATGACGTGCCCGAATTGCGGAAAAGAGATGACCGACTGGACGCTGGACGGCCAGTTGGGCAGACAGGTTACGGTCGATGTGTGCACTGGATGCCAAGCGTTCTGGTTCGATGAGCATAAAGCGCTGCAGCTCTCACCCGGGTCGACGCTCAAGCTGATGAAGTTTATCGGTGAACACTCTTCGACGACGAAGCCGACGTTGGCGGACGTGTTGCGGTGTCCGCGATGCGGAGGCCGGCTGGCTCTGATGCACGATATGGTGCGAAATATGCGGTTCAGCTATTGGGGATGTGAAAATGACCGCGGGCAGTTCATCGGTTTTTTTGACTTCCTGAAAGAGAAGAATTTCATCCACGCGCTCTCGCCTCAAGAGATTCATCAGTTGAAACAGAGCGTGCAGAGTGTGAACTGCTGCAACTGCGGGGCGTCCATCGACCTACAAACGAACTCGGCTTGTCCCTACTGCCATTCCCCATCACGATGCTGGATATGAAGCAGCAGCAACAAATGCTGGCGCAACTCAAGGAAGCTGCCGAGCCTCGGCCCGTTGATCCGACGCTACCCATGAAACTCGCCCTGGCAACCGCGCAAACCTCAGCCTTATTTAAACCGGATGATACCGAGTGGTGGGAGGATGCTCGCTCGGGCGACTTGGTGCAGGCTGGTTTGAAGGCAGTCGCCCGATGGATCACCGCCGGCCTGTAAATGGATTGCCGGGAAGATACAACGGCGCCTTCGGCAAGGTGGCGCGCTCTCGCCCGCCTCGGTATAATCCCTTCGCTCCACCGAAAACCTGGCGACCTCTTGTGCGCTGACAAAAACGCAAACGCGCCTTTCCGCCGAAATGGAGAATCACTCATGATCTTTTCAAACCGGTACGGACGCAAAGTTTGTTTTCTCGGCGCATCCGCCGTGTTGTGGCTTTCTCCCTTGGCCTTCGGGCAATCTGCTGCGACGCTTCCAAGCGAAACGCCGGCGCAAGTTAAGCCATTCACTGACAGCTTTGAGTACACGCGGCGCGAGGCTATGATCCCGATGCGCGACGGCGTGAAACTCCACACCGTGATTCTTATTCCGAAAGGCGCGAAGAACGCGCCGATCCTTCTAACGCGGACGCCCTACAACGCCAGCGATCTCACTTCGCACACTAACAGCTCGCACCTCGGGCCGATTCTCGAAGGCTACGACAACGCGACGGATGTCATCGTCGAAGGCGGGTACATTCGCGTGGTGCAGGACGTTCGCGGAAAGTACGGCTCCGAAGGCGACTATGTGATGAACCGGCCGCTGCATGGGCCGCTTAATCCCACGAACGTCGATCACGCCACAGACACGTATGACACCATCGACTGGCTTGTCAAAAATCTCACCGAATCAAACGGCAAGGTCGGGATACTGGGGATTTCTTACGATGGCTTCACGCCGCTGATGGCGCTGGTCAATCCCCACCCCGCGCTGAAAGTATCCGTGCCGATGAATCCCATGGTGGACGGCTGGATGGGCGACGACTGGTTCCACAACGGGGCGTTCCGAGCGCAAAACATGCCCTATATCTACGAACAGGATGGCACGCGCGATAACAGCGCCAAATGGTGGAGCGATCATTTCGACGATTACGACGTTTACATGCAGGCGGGCTCAGCAGGCGAACTGGGCCGCCGGCACGGCCTGGAACAGATGGGCTTCTGGCGCAAAATTCTCGAGCATCCCAGCTATGATGCTTTTTGGCGCGAGCAAGCGATGGACAAAATTCTTGCCGCGCAACCTCTCAAAGTTCCGGTGATGCTTGTGCATAGCCTGTGGGATCAGGAAGACATTTACGGGGCGATGGCCGTCTACAAAGCCATCAAGCCTAAGGACGCTAACAACGATAAAGTTTTTCTGGTGATGGGACCGTGGCATCACGGACAGGAAATCGAAGACGCCTATTCGCTCGGCGCGCTGAAATTCGGAAGCGATACCGGCACGTACTTCCGTCAGCACATTTTGCGGCCGTTTCTCGATCAATATTTGAAGGATGGGGCGGGCAAAGCCGACATTGCTCCTGTCTCTGCGTTCGAGACCGGCACAAACGTTTGGCGGCGGCTTGCGGCGTGGCCCGCGGGTTGTTCCAACGGGTGTGCGCCGAAACCCACTGCGCTCTATCTCGGCGCCGAGCTAAAACTCAGCATGACCGCGCCAGCAGCCGCTGATGCGCCGTTCGACGAATATATTTCTGATCCCGCGAAGCCAGTTCCCTTCCGCGCGCGCCCCAGCCAACCCGTCGGCTACACCACCGAGTTAACTTGGTCGCAGTGGCTCGTCGACGACCAGCGGGAGGCTTCCGGCCGCCCTGATGTGCTCGTTTTCACTTCCGACGTTCTAACCGCTCCTCTCAAGATCAGCGGTCAGCCCATCGCCAACATCATCGCTTCGACAAGCGGGACCGACTCGGACTGGGTCGTCAAGCTGATCGACGTGTACCCCGACGAAGTTGCAAGCCAGCCGAACATGGGCGGCTATCAACTTATGATCTCCGCGGACATTTTCCGGGGCCGCTATCGCGAGAGCCTTGAAACTCCCAAGCCCATCGCGCCCGATAAGCCGCTGCTCTATCGCTTCAATCTTCCCAACGCCAATCACGTGTTCCTGCCTGGCCACCGCATCATGGTGCAAATCCAATCGAGCTGGTTCCCGCTCTACGACCGCAACCCGCAAACTTTCGTGTCCAACATTTTTTGGGCGAAGCCTGTGGACTATCGCAAAGCCACCCAACGCATCTATCACGCGTCTAATAGCGCGAGTTTCATCGAGCTGCCCTTGGTGAACGCACCGTGAACGGAACACACAGACATGTGAACGCCGCTTCGCCCACGCGACTGCGGCAAACGGGCGTGAACCGCGCTTCGGGGACAGAAAGAAGACGTTGATGCAATTTCCCTTTCGGCGGGCGGCTGTTGTGCTAGCCGCTTGCCTATCGTTACTTTGCGCGGCTAGCGCGTTTCTGCATTCTCGCGCGGCGCAATCGGTATCTGCCGCCGCGCAAAAATCTGCCGCGCACGGCGATTCTGCCGAAGCCTACCGGCTCAACACCCTCGGCGTCGCCTACATGAATCAGCAGCGGCCCGCCGACGCGCAAAAGCTCTTTGAGCAATCCCTGGCCGCCGATCCGAAGTTCGAAGTCGCTCGTCTCAACCTCGGCATCTCTCTCTTGGCGCAGCAAAAGCTCGAAGCCGCCCGCACGGCTCTTGCCGCGGCCGCCGAAAAACTTCCGCAAGATCCCTACGCGTGGTACAACCTGGGCCTCACTTACAAAGATCTCGGCGACGCGGAGAAAGGTGTCGACGCTTTCACCCACGTCACCCAAATTGCGAACGAAGCAGACCCCTGGTATTTCATTGGATATCTGAATTCCCAGCTTCTGCACTACGATCTTGCCATTGCCGCTTTCCAAAAAGCTCTGGCCCTCTTTCCTTTTCATGCCTCGGCGGAGTTTGGACTCGCCCGCGCGTATCAACGCAGCGGCAATGCCGAAGCTGCTAAGGAGCATCTCACCAAATTCCAGAAAATGACTGCGGAGCATCTCGGTACTCCGTTCGGCGCGGGCTACGGTGATCAAGGACGTTTTTCTCTCGCGGAGCTGCCGCGCAGTTCCGCGCAAAACGCGCCGCCTGCGATCCGCGTGCGCTTTACCGCGCAGCCAATTTCGTCCATCGTTCAAGAAGCAGTCGCCACATTCGCGCAGATTGGTCCAAGCACCGGCGCATGCTTCTTCGATTACGACGGCGACGGCAAACCTGATCTCTTCCTCGTAAGCGCTTCTGCCGATGGAAGCAGCCGCCTGCTCCACAATCTTGGCAATGGAAAATTCGGGGACGTCACTAAGGAATCCGGACTCGAGAGCACCGCAGCTGGATTCGGTTGCGCTGCCGGTGATTTCGATAACGACGGCCACACCGATCTCGCGGTGTGCTTCGCCGATGGCGTCCGCCTCTTTCACAATAACGGCGCTGGAAAATTCGAAGACGTCACCGAAAAAGTTGGCATTCGCCGCGTAAAAGGCTGCGCCGGCGTTACTTTTGTCGACTACGATCACGACGGCGACCTCGATCTCTATATCACGATGCAACCCATGGCGGCGGCCACACCCGAAACAAGAGCCCACAATTTTCTCTGGCGCAACAACGGCAACAGCACTTTCACTGATGTTTCCGCGGAAACCGCTCTCGGCTTCGACGCCACCGGTGCCGGCCTCGTCACCACGGATTTCAACAACGATCGCGCCATTGACTTCGTTTTCGCCGGAGGCGCCGACGGTGCCTCGATTTATCTGAATCCCCGCGAAGGAAAATTCACCCCGCTCGACGCTATCGATTTCAAAAAAGAGAATCTCCCACCCACCGTCGGTGTCGTGGCCTTTGACTTCAACAAAGATGGCTGGATGGATCTCGCCTTCACCCATGCAGGCGCACCTGGCATTAGTTTGTGGCGCAACGTGGACGGCAAGCGCCTTGAACGTGTCGCGCTTCCTGATTTCGGCTGGCTGGACGGCTGGGGCATCTCTGTCATCGACTTCGACAACGACGGCTGGCTCGATCTCGTCGCCGTCGGCGAAACCAGACGCGGAGGAGAAATCAGGCTCCTGCGCAATCTCGGCGTGAGAGGTTGGGCCGACTACACCAAAGAGACTAGTCTCGATTCCGTGAAGATCACGCAGCCCCGGGCGATAGCCGTTGCCGATTTAGGCGGCACCGGCAGCCCCGACCTTGTCGTCACTCAGCTCGGCGGCCCACCGATCGTTCTTCGCAACGAAGGCGGCAATCAGCACAACTGGATGAGCGTCGACCTAAAAGCTCTGTCCGACAACAAAAGCGCCATCGGCACAAAAGTAGAAATCTACGCAGGCACACTTTATCAAAAGTGGGAAGTCCAGGGCGCCTCAGGCTACCTGGGCCAAAACGCGCCCACTATTCTTGCTGGACTCGCCGAAGAGAAAAACGCCGAAGTTGTCCGTCTGCTCTGGCCAACCGGCGTCCCGCAGGACGAAGTAAACCTCGCGGCCAAAAAGACACAACAGATCGCCGAAATCGACCGCCGCGGCAGTTCTTGTCCCGTTTTGTTTTCCTGGAATGGCCACGAGTATGAATTCATCGCGGACATGATCGGGTCCGGCGTCGTTGGCCACTGGGTCGGTGCGGGTGAGCCCGGTGTTGCCGAGCGCGACGTTCCCGATCCCGAAGAATATCTCAAGGTCGGCGCTGCCAGCGTTCGTCCGCTCCACGGCATGTTGAGTTTCCGCTTCATGGAGCCGATGGAAGAAACTGTCTATCTCGATCAGCTCCGTCTTCTCGCCATCGATCATCCCTCGGCTTACGAAGTCTTCCCCAACGAGCGCTTTGTATCCGCGCCACCCTTCCCTGAGTTTCGCGTTATCGCGAGCAACGACGCGCACGCGCCGGTTGGCGCTTGGGATGACCACGGAAACGACGTGCTCTCCCTGATCTCGCAGCGCGATCGCAAGTACGTTACCGATTTCGAAGGATTGCCCTTCACCGGTTTCGCACAACTTCACTGGCTCGAACTCGACCTCGGGAAGTGGGACGCCGCGAAACCGCTGCGTCTCATCATGGATGGTTACACCGACTATTTCACCGCCACTTCGATGTACGCCGCCGACCAAGCGGGAATCAAGGTTATCGCTCCGTATGTCGAAGCGCTCGGCGCTGACAACAAATGGGTCCGCGTTGTCGAGGACATGGGCTTTCCTGCGGGACTTGAACGGACCATGGTCTCGGATCTCACCGGAAAATTGCCGCCGGGCACGCACCGCATCCGCATCGTCAGCAATTTGAAAATATATTGGGACGCCATCCGAATCGACCAGACTCCTGACGCGCAGGAAATCCACACAGCCGAAGTCCCTCTCGCGAAAGCTTCCCTAGAATTTCTCGGGTATCCGCGCGAGATCCGCCTGACGCCGGCCAGCGACACAACCTACTCCTTTACAAACCGCAGCATGACCGGCCCCTACGCGCACGCCGCAGGAAACTACACGCGCTACGGCGATGTGCTTGACCTCCTGGGAGCCGCGGACGATCGCTTCGTGGTGTTTGGCTCGGGCGAGGGCGTCAAGCTGGACTTTGACCCGCGCCAGTTGCCCGCTCTTCCAGCCGGATGGGTGCGCGATTATTTCTTTTATGCGAACGGCTTCGAAAAGGATCTCGACTTCTACGCCGCTCACGCTTTCAGTGTCGAGCCGCTGCCGCGTCATTCACCGCTGCCCTATCCGTATCCAGCGGGCAAGGAATATCCGGACGATGCGCAGCATCTCGGCTACCAGCTCGAATACAACACGCGCCAACGTTCGGACCGCCTGCCTCCGAGCTTGACCTATCGCTATCCGCCTCAGAAGTGAGACGTGTGCATTTTTCCAAGGGTCAGTCCCACTGCACTTCTTGCCACGACTTGTCCTGCGCGCTTTTTGCGATCGCGTCACACAAAATTAATTCGTCGTGGCCGGTTTGAAACGTCGGAAACGTTCTAGGCGCGCTCAAGTCATTCTTCTCGATGTACTCGTAAAAATCCTTGAAGAGTTGCATAAAGGTATCGGGATAGCCTTCCGTGTGTCCGCCGGGGTAGACGGCGTAGCCGCGCGCCGCTGGAGTCATCAACGCGGGATCCTTGAGCATGGAGCCGTTCGCAGTATCGCGCCGGCCAATCCACATCTCATTAGGATTCTCCGCATTCCACCCGAGAGAGGCTTCGGAGCCGTTTATTTCAAACGCAAGACGCGCTTTGTGCCCCGCGCTGACCTGCGAGACGGTCATCACACCGCGCATATCGCCCTCAAAATGCAACAGAACCGACGCGTAGTCGTCCGTGGTGATGGGCATTTCGTCATAAACTGCCGCTTCGGCTTTTTTAAATGTTTCCACACGGCCGCGCGGCTTTTTGCGCACAGGAATCAGCGTCCCAAGATCCGCGCAAACTTCCATCACCTTTTTCCCGGTCAGCCACATCAACAGGTCAAGAGAATGCGTGCCGATGTCGGACACCGCGCGCAAATCGCCGCCCAATTTTTGTTCGAGCCGCCAGTTCCAGTCCGTTGGGTGCAGGAGCCAGTCCTGCAAAAAGCTGCCTTGCGCGATGCGAGGTTGCCCGATGGCTCCCTGCGCGATGAGCGCGCGCGCTTCCTGGCAAAGCGGGTAGTAACGCAAATTGTAGGCAACGCCACCGACGCGTTTCGATTCGCGCGCAAGCTTCACAAGCATTTCGGATTCACGCGAATCCATCGCCAGAGGTTTCTCGCACAGCACATGTTTGCCGGCGCGGAGCAAGCGGCTGGCCTGTTCGAAATGAACATAGTTTGGCGTGCAGATATGAACAGCGGTGACTCCCGCATCTTCCGCCAGTTCGTCCAGCGACGCATACGCGCGTTCGAGACCAAGAGCCTGGCTGGACTCCGCGCCGCGCTCCTTCGAACTGCCGAGAATGCCGCGTATGGGAATTCCCAGCCGCCGCAGAGCATCCACGTGAGCTCTGCCGACAAATCCCACACCGATCACCGCCGCTACTTGTTTCATCGCTCTCACTCCTGGTGTAGCTCTCACGCTTGCGAACGCACTGCGTGAGGCAAAATGCATCCCTCAATGTGCAGCAGGCAAGGTACCAGTTTTCGGTCTGCACGGAAATGGGAGTGAAAAAAGAGAAAGAAGGAGGGGCCGTGATTTGAGGAGCGCGAGGATTGAGTGAGCTAAGAAGCAGGCCCAAAGTGGCCGGGGCACTCCGGGAGGGAGGAGAGGAAGTTGCAGGTTATGTGGACGTCCGCGAGGAGAAAAACCTTGCAGACGTAAGTCTGTCCATCGGAGGTGAGGGCACGCCAGCGAGGTCGGGCAACTAGATTTGGGCCATGCCGCCGTCTACGAAGAGCTCGATGCCGGTGATAAAGCTGCTGTCATCAGAGGCGAGGAAGGAAACGGCTTTGGCGATTTCGTCGGATGTGCCGAGGCGGCCCAGGGGGACACCACTCACCATGGCAGCTTTGAACTGGGCTGTCTGCTCGGCATTCGCGCCTAAACCATTCAGACCTGGGGTATCGATGGGACCGGGGCTGACGACGTTTACTCGAATCTTGCGGTCTTTGAGATCGAGAGTCCAAGTGCGAGCGAAGGAACGGATAGCGGCTTTTGTGGCGCTGTAGACGCTGAGCGCGGGGGTTCCTTTTATAGAGACGATGGAGGCGTTGAGAATGATGGAGCCGCCATTGGTGAAGAGCGGGAGCGCTTTTTGCACGGTGAAGAGAAGGCCTTTGACGTTGGAATTGAAAGTTTTGTCGTAATGCGCTTCCGTGATAGCGCCTAGGGGCGCGAATTCGCCACCGCCGGCGTTGGCGAAGAGAATATCGATGCGGCCCTTCTGCTGTTTGACGATGGCGTAGAGACGATCCAAGTCCGCGAGATTCGAAACGTCGCCCTGGACAGCGGTAACGTTTTTGCCAATTAGCTTGACGGCGGCGTCCAGTTCGCCTTGGCGGCGGCCGGTGATGAAAACGTATGCCCCCTCTGCGGCCAGCCGTTGCGCCGTGGCGAGTCCAATGCCGCTGTTGCCGCCGGTGATGACTGCTACTTTTCCTTCGTGCTTGCTCATGAAATTTTCTCCTGTGAATAGGATGCGTTTGCGTTTGTTTGGCGAAAGTCAAAGGCGCATGTCTAAAGACCCGCCAGTATAAAGGGCGACTGGGCCGCTTCCGCGGCCCTGGGTCCTGCCCAAAGCGATTACTTGATTCCGCCAGCAACTGCGAGGGTTTCGCCGGTCATATACTTGGAATCAGAAGAGGCAAGATAAACCGCCGTGGGAGAGATGTCGTCCGTCTGTCCAATGCGGCCAAGCGGGGCTTGGGTCTCGACCCATTTGCGGAAATCGCCGTCGGCGATGCCTGCGGCGTGGACGCCTTCCGTCTCGATCATGCCCGGGTTGATGGAATTGACGCGGATTTTGCGGGGGCCAAGCTCCTTGGAGAGGGACCTGGTTATGACGTCGACAGCGCCCTTGGTGGCGGTGTAGACCGATGCATTGGGAGGAGTCAACGTGCTGATAGCCGAGCCGATGTTGATGATGCTTCCGCCGTTATCGCCGAAGAGCCTGAGCGATTCCTTGGTGGTAAGAAGCAAACCGAGAACATTGAGGTTGAAGTGCGAGTGAAAAGTCTCTTCGGTGACGCTTTCGAGCGGCCCTAAGACGTAGACGCCGGCGTTGTTGACGAGAACATCTAGGCGGCCGAATGCTTTTTTGGTTTCGGCGAAGAGGCGGGTGATGTCGGCTTGCTTCGAGACGTCGGCTTGGACGGCGATGGCTTTGCCGCCCTTTTTGACGATTTCGGCGACGACTTTGTCCGCGCCGGATTTGCTGGAGGAATAGTTGACCACTACTGAGGCGCCCTCGGCGGCTAGCGCTTTGGCGATGCCTGCGCCGATGCCTTTGGAGGCGCCGGTTACGACTGCGACCTGATCAGTAAGCTTGCCCATGTGCTTGATCTCCCGTTCTTTCTATTTATGTACCGCTGGGTACGAAAATATCTCGCTTCGGCGGCAGTGTCAGCGACTTTCTTACCGCTCGATACGAAACTGCGTGATAAGATGCTGTGGCATGGAAAAGGATACAAGAAAGAAAAAGCGGGGTAACTCGAGCGTTTCCGGGCGCTTAGCGGCCAGGCGGAGCGGTGCGCATCTGGGGCGGCCGCGGGCTTTTGACGCGGATACGGCGCTGGAGGCGGCGCTACGGGTATTCTGGACAAAGGGGTATGAGGGGACGGCGCTTTCGGATTTGACGGCGGCGATGGGGATTAACCGGCCGAGCATTTATGCGACGTTTGGGAATAAGGAAGCGTTGTTTCGGAAGGCGCTGGACCGGTACTCGGAGCGAATGACGAACTACACGGCTGAGGCACTGAAGAAGCCTACGGCGAGGGCGGTGGCGGAGCGGCTGATGGTCGGGACGGCGGATTTGCTTTCGTGCCCAGGCAATCCGAAGGGATGTTTGATGGTGCAGGGGGCGCTGGCTTGCGGAGAAGAGGCGGATCCCATCCGGAAAGAGCTAATTTCGCGGCGGGCGACGGGAGAGGCTGGGCTGCGGGAGCGATTCGAGCGCGCGAAACTAGAGGGGGACTTACCCGCTGGGGCTGATGCTAGTGACTTGGCGCGGTACGTGATGGCGGTGATGCATGGGATGTCGGTGCAAGCGGCGGGTGGGGCGAGCCGGGCGGCGTTACAAGGAGTGATAGATTTGTCGCTGCGTGCGTGGCCGCGGTGAAGCACTGAGCGAAAAATCGGAAGAGTTGGCACAGTGGCGACGAGCCGCCGACTTGCGGTGGTAGTCACAGAACTAGACCGATACAAACGTACCGGTCGTCGTGCCAGGGCTCAGGTTCACGACAGGGTTAGTCGTAAGTTGATGGCCGATAAGCGGATTGGCGCGCCGCATCAAATCAAGTCCGGTAAACGTTCTCTTTAGCAATATTCAATGCTCGAAATTCGCGCCTGCCTTTACAATTGCATCCGGCATTTCGTTTGGTCTTTCACGCAGCAGCGAATGTGGGGTGCGCTTCATGGCCTATCCGCTTCTAGAATTAACAAATAAAACAGCGGTAGTGATCGGCGGAACCAGCGGGATCGGACTTGCTCTGGTTCGCGGCCTGGCTCAGGCGGGCGCGAACGTCGTCCCTACCGGCCGCCGGGAGGAACATGTCAAAAGCTCCGCCGCAGAGGTCGTGGCGCTGGGGCGACGGTCACTGGCGCAAACTTGCGACGTCACTGACAACGGCAGCATCGAGCGGCTTCTGCAGTCCGTTTGCGCCGAATTCGGAAGCGTCGAAATCTTGGTGAATTGCGCTGGACGGACGAAGCGCATGCCGACGCTAGATTTCCCCGAAAGCGAATGGAACGCGATTCTGGAGACGAATCTGAACGGAACTCTGCGCGCCTGCCGCATCTTTGGCAGACACATGATTGAGAGGGGCTATGGGCGCATCATCAACATCGCTTCGCTCTCGTCTTTTGTGGCGCTCTTTGAAGTGGCCGCGTACAGCGCCAGCAAGGCGGCCGTAGCATCCCTCACCAAGTCGCTCGCGATTGAGTGGGCAGCGTCAGGGATCTGTGTAAACGCCATCGCGCCTGGTGTATTTCGCACGGACTTGAACGCGGCTTTGCTGGATGGCACCGAGCGCGGCCGAGAGTTTCTGATGCGCACGCCAATGCGAAGGTTCGGCAAGCTCGATGAACTGGCAGGCGCCGCGGTTTTTCTGGCTTCCGATGCGGCGAGTTTCGTGACAGGACATTTACTGGCGGTGGATGGCGGTTTTCTGGCCAGTGGGGTGAACCAATGAGGCAGTCGGCGCGCAACACGATCTGCTGGATGTTCTAATTTAGGGGATGCTTTTGGCGGCCGCGGCAGGCGAGGACATGCGAGATCGGGCTTGCTTCACAATCTCGAGAAATTTCCGGGCATTCTCAACGATGATTTGCGGTCTGTTTGATTTCAGCGCGTCGGCTTGCACTAATTCACCGCCGATGCCTAGGGCGATTGAACCTGCTTCAATTAACTCAGCAGCCGTGTTGAGGTTTACGCCTCCAGTTGGCACAAATGGAATTTGCGGGAATGGACCTTTCAGCGCCTTGATATATTTCGCGCCTCCAACCTGACCACACGGAAAAACTTTAACGATGTCCGCGCCAGCTTCCCACGCAGCCATGATTTCCGTGGGGGTCAGCGCCCCAGCCATCATCAGCTTCCCTTCTCTTGCAGCCAGTTCAACGGTCTTTAGGTTGAGGCCGGGGCTGACGAGGAACTCCGCTCCGGCGTCCAAGCACTTGCGCGCTGTCTCTGCATTCAGCACCGTTCCAGCACCAATGAGGACGTCCGAACCGCAATTTTTAACCAGTTCGCGGATGACCTCGATAGCGCCAGGCACGGTCATCGTGATTTCTACAATGGGAATGCCGCCCTGACGAACCGCGTCAGTGGCGATGCATGCCTCACTCCCCGACGCCGCGCGAACGACTGGGACAATTCCAATCTCGACGATCCGTTCGCGAGCCTTTTGTTTATCCATTGGCGGCCACCATTTCTCCGGCCCTTCCTTGTCAGCGCGCGATGCGCGCCCCGACTCCTTTCATCACATGCAACACGTCCTGCAGCGTTGCCATGGAAGTGTCTCCCGGCGTGGTCATTGCGAGAGCGCCATGGGCAGCTCCGCACTCGACCGACCACTGTGGATCTTGTCCCGCCAAAAAACCATAGATCAGCCCGGATGCGAAGGAGTCTCCACCTCCTACGCGGTCGAAAATCTCAAGATTTCCCCAATTTCTAGCCTGGTAGAACTTGCCATCGCAATAACAGATCGCGCCCCAATCATTTTGCGTGGCCGTTTTTGCTTTGCGAAGCGTGGTGGCCACCACCTTGAAGGGATATTCCGTTACAACCTTTGCGATCATCTGTTTGAAGCCCTCGACTTCAAACGTGGAGTGATGCTCGTCCATGCCGGGGACTTCAAATCCGAGCGCTGCAGAGAAATCCTCTTCATTGCCTAACATGACATCGACATGAGGCGCAATTCTGCGGTTTACTTCCTGCGCGGTCTTCTTTCCGCCATGCGACTTCCATAGCGAGGCGCGGTAATTCAGATCGTAGGAGACAATAGTGCCGTGGCGCTTCGCAGCCTGCATCGCTTCCAGGGCAACTTCCGGCGATGTCGAAGAGAGTGCGCAGAATATTCCTCCCGTATGAAACCAACGCACTTTGTGCTGGCCAAAAATCTCCTCCCAATTGATCTCTCCAGGCTTCAATTGGGAAACAGCAGTGTGGCCGCGATCGTAGCTGCCGAGCGCCGCGCGTACGCCGAATCCGCGTTCCGTAAAATTCAATCCGTTGCGGGCCGCATGGCCTACGCCGTCGTGTTCGACCCAGCGGATCAGCGACGGGTCGACGCCACCTTGGTATACGAAATCCTGAAGCAGCCGCCCCACCGGATCATCCGCGAAAGCAGTAACGACCGCGGCGTCCAAGCCGAAACAACGCTTCAGTCCGCGAGCAACGTTATATTCCCCGCCGCCCTCGCACACTTCGAAAGAGCGGGCCGTAGCGATGCGCCGGTCGCCAGGATCAAACCGGAGCATGATTTCGCCCAAACTGACAATGTCCCAGCGACATTCATTCTTCGGCTTGATCACCAAGCCCATGCGTTCACCTCGACCTGTCCATTCCTCGACATTCCCTGCAGACTCGGATTGGTCCTATCGGTTTTTGGTTTCACGATTGCGCCGCTCCGTCGATGCCAGCAGGCTCCAGTGTGGGGGCCAGTACTTGAATTACGGCAAGCGCCACCAAGTATGCGGCGCCGGCAATCACGAAAGGAATCATGTAACTCCCGGTCCATTGGAGCACGTGCCCCACGACCGTGGCGATGAAAAATCCGCCGATGGCGCCGGCCATGCCCCCGATTCCCACTACCGAGCCCACTGCACGGGCCGGAAACATGTCGGAGGTCAAAGTGAACAGGTTGGCGGAAAAACCCTGATGGCAGGCGGCTGCGAGCCCGATGAGCAGAACCGCGGACCAAGTACTTTCCACGCGATAGGTAAACACCACTGGTATTACGCCGATGGCACAGATCAGCATGGCCGTCTTGCGAGCAGCGTTGACGCTGCGGCCGCGTTTAATGAGCGACGACGACAGCCACCCACCGGCGACGCTTCCAACGTCCGAAATCACATAAATCACCATGACCGGAATTCCAATCCCGGTCAGGGCCAGTCCATGTTTGGTTTGCAGAAAACCTGGAACCCAAAAAAGATAAAACCACCAGACCGGATCGGTCAGAAATTTCCCCGCGACGAATGCCCATGTTTGGCGCCGCGGAATCAGCGAACCCCAGGAGATTTTTCCCGTCGGCTCCGTCACGCCGCTCGAGATATATTCCATTTCCGCTTTGGAGAGCCTCGGATGCTCGCTTGGCTTGCGATAGACCAGCAGCCAAAACGCGAGCCAGACGAAGCCGAGCGCGCCAATTCCAATGAACGCAGACTTCCAGCCCCAGTGGATCACAATCCAAGGAACGATCAGCGGCGTGATGATGGCGCCAACGTTCGTCCCAGCATTGAAGATTCCTGTGGCCAGCGCCCGTTCTTTCTTTGGGAACCATTCCGCCACTGCCTTGATACTGGCTGGAAAAACAGCGGCTTCGCCGAAGCCTAGTGCATATCGGGAGAGCGCAAAGGTGCCAAGCGAATTTGCCAGTGCAGTCCCCATTGAAGCGAGGCTCCAGAAAACCATCGCGAGCGCGTAACCCAATCGAGTGCCCAGCTTGTCGATCAGCCGGCCAACCAACAACATGCCAACCGCGTAGGCGATCTGGAATGCCGAGACAAGGTTGCCGTAGTCGATTTCATTCCAGCCGAAGTCGTGCTGCAACGTGTTCTTCAGAATTCCCAGAACCTGCCGGTCCATGTAATTCTTCGTAGTCCCAAAGAGCAGCAACGCGCAGATGACCCAGCGGAAGTAGCCGACCCGGGAGGAAACGTTTCTTAAAGGTGTTTCAACCGTGCTGGAGGTCTCGGCTTCCAAGGATGCCGAGTTGGCAGATCCTGAGGTGGGAGGCGTTGGGTCCATTTTGGCAGCGTAAACCTACTAGTTTTTGCGCCCGGCTTCCAGGCCGGTGGGTCCTTGATTGAATCCAGGCTGAACGTTGACAACACCGAATTGCCGGTCCGCGACCTCTCGATGAGCCGCCATGGCCCACAGGAAGCAAATGCGATGGCCCGGAACGGAAACATTGGGGTGGTATCCGCTGGGTATCAGCACGGCGTCGCCATCACGCACCACGGTCACAAACTCAGGGTATTCCGTATTGTTGTAGACGAGCTGAATCCCGAACGCCGGCTCCGGCATGTTGAAATAGACGTACATCTCTTCAAGCATTGACGCGTGCTCATGCGGGGGCCAGCTGGTCCAGTTTCCTGGATCAGCCTGGGTGAAGCCGACGACGAGTCTGCCGGCCTCAATGTTCTTGGCTAACAACATATTGAGATGGCGCGTGTATCCGGGTCCGCCCGTGCTGAACTTCAACCCAGGGTCATTCGCGAGTTCCGCAAAGCGCACGACCTGCAAGGGGTAGAGATGATCTACGTCGGCGGAGAATTCCGCGACGTCCACGCTTGTCTTTGTCGTGACGGTCACAGTGGAATCACGTGGAATGTAGATCGCATCGTATTGTCCAATCTCGATGTCTTTGAGATCCACCGTCACAGTCGCCTGGCCAGAGAGGCAGATCAGTCCCATCTCCCGATTCCCCGTTGAAAAAGATTCCGAGGATTTCGAAGGGTTCAGCACGATTCGCCCGTACGCTAGATGGCGCATGGAGCTATTTCCGGGAGTAATGGCTAGATGCCGGCCTAGTTGCACATTGGTCTTGCGGAAGATCAATTGCTCCCCAGCGGTTTGCGGCTGCGTCTTCATGGAGGCTCCTTACCGGGACGATTTGACGCGCTTCGAGTGCCAAGGGACACGTATCCAGTTGAACTGTGGAGCACTTTAAGAAGTTGGTGCTCTGTAGTCAAACCTTAAAATCATAAATTTCCGTTCAGCAAGCCTAAACTAATGGAACTCGTCTGTTCTCTTCCTGAAGCTGGGGTTGCACGTGAGAGGAACTTGCCGCAGAGAGTTGTCCGCAGTGTAGAATGCGGTGCACACTCTCACGAAATAGAGCAAGGGTGGCAGAGTTCGGGGCGAGCTCGCGTGGGTGCTCAGCCGGCGCTAATGGGAGCACGTAAATGGATATCCACCAACTCGAACTGTTCCTCGCGGTCATGGACTCCCCCAGCATGACCCGCGCAGCGGAAAAGATTCATCTTTCTCCCGGCGCCGTCAGCCTCCAACTCCATAACCTTGCTGACGAACTACATACGGACCTCTTCGTCAGGCGCGGAAAACGGCTGATGCCCACTCCGGCGGCGATGCGCCTCGCAGAACATGCCAAAGAAGTTGTGAGAATGATGAGCCACATCCAGCAACTTTTTGAAAACGACTTGGCCAAAGATGTGCGCCCGTTCCATTTCGCCACGGGCGTGACTACGCTGATCTATCAGCTTGGTGGTCCGCTTAGACAGCTTCGAAAGCGCTATCCCAATGCGGAAATTCGCGTGACGGTTGGGGTAACCGAGGAAATGGTTTCTGGGCTCCTCGATCGCCGTTTTGACCTGGCCCTCATCTCGCTTCCCGTTTCAGAGGCCAGCCTGAGATTCATTCCGCTTTTTGATGAAGAGCTTCTCATCGTGCGTCCCTCGTCAAACAAGGTAGGCAGCGGACATATCGGCTCGCTGCGAGCTTCGGAACTCGCCGACGTACCATTTCTGCTGTACCCGAAGAGAAGCAACGTTCGTCTGGTCATTGACAAGTTTTTCACCGAGATCGGCGTGACTCCTCGTGTGCTCATGGAAGCCGATGACACGGAGGCAATCAAGCGCCTTGTGGAATCTGGCTTTGGTTACTCGATACTTCCGGAGCACGCCTTGAGGGGACGTTCACACTTCTTTCAGAAGTTCCGCATCGCAGGCCGTCGCTTGACGCGGAGTTTGGCGCTCGCCACGGCTCAAACCGAGTCTCCTCGAAAGCTGACTGAGTCCATCGCTAGTTTTCTGCGCGCTACTTTAGTCGATGGCGAATCTCCAGCCGAGAAATCCTGAAAGTATCCGCAGCCAAATGTTTGAAACTGCTCTCCGCTTCGGCACTCTTCTCGCCGGACCCGCGATTGAAAGTTTCGCGCATGTTATTACCGGCTAAATAAACTTCCCGTAGTTTTTATGGTTCCCAGCCGTCCCAGTCAACACAAGACTGATAAACGATTCCTTTAATAAGACTCAACATACAAAGTCACCGGTCTTGGCTTACTATTTGGCAGCAAGGAATAGCAGGAGACCGCAGCAGACCATGCGTATTTCAATTGTGGGTGCGTCCCTTATACTCGTCGCCGTGGCCGGGTTTCTGACAACTTTGGTTTCCGCCGCGCCCGATCGCGTCTTAGTCGTCGTCAACGAGCATGGACGCCGCGTCGATATCTCCATTGACGGAAAACCCTTCACTTCCTATATCTGGCCCACCACTCTCAAAAAACCAGTGCTCTATCCATTGCGCACCGCTCAAGGGACGATCATCACGCGCGGATTTCCGCTGGAGCAGCGCCCAGGCGAACGGATCGATCACCCGCATCACGCCGGCCTGTGGTTCAACTATGAAAACGTCAACGGCCTCGATTTTTGGAATAATTCCGACGCGATCCCGCCCGAAAGGGCTGCGAAAATGGGTACCATCGTCCAGCGCGTCATCCTCTCCGCGAAAAGCGGGTCGCAGCAGGGCGAGTTAGACGTCGAATCCGATTGGATCACTTTCGAGAAGAAGGTTTTGCTCAACGAACACACTCACTTCGTCTTCCGCGGTGGCCCCGGCTACCGCAGCGTCGACCGCATCACTACGCTCCGCGCTCTCGATGAAAAGGTTTCGTTCCCCGACGAGAAAGACGGCATGCTGGGCCTTCGCGTCATCCGCGCGCTCGAAATCCCCTCCGACAAGCCCGAAGTGTTTACAGACGCCAGCGGCCACCCCACCACAGTCGCCAAGCTGGATAACACCGGCGTCAACGGGACCTACGTCACCAGCGAAGGAAAAAGGGGCGACGCCGCCTGGGGAACTCGCGGACGCTGGTGCAATCTCAGTGGCATGGTTGGCGGCGAGCCCGTCACCATTACCATTTTCGACCACCCCGAGAATCCCGGCTTTCCGACTTACTGGCACGCTCGCGGTTACGGCCTGTTCGCCGCAAACCCACTCGGCCAAAAAGTTTTCAGCAATGGCAAAGAAGAGTTGAATTTTTCCCTGGCTCCCAGCGCCAGCGTCACTTTCCGCTACCGCATCTTGATCTCCTCGGCCATCTTGACTCCCGAAGCGACTGAAGCCGCGTACAAAGACTTTGTCGCGGCCTATCGTTGATACACTGAGCCTCATGACCATTCGCATCGGCCTAATCGGCGGCGGCAACATCACGGAAACTCATGCACGCGCCGCACGAGCCATCGCTGGAGTCGAAATCGTGGCCGTACACGGCACCAACCGCGAAAAAATCACCCGACTCTGCCTCGAATACGGGGGCACGCCCTATCAAAATTTCGAAGCTTTCCTAAACAATCGCCCCATGGACCTCGCGATCATTGGAAGCCCCTCCGGCCTCCACGCCGAGCAAGGCATCGCTGCCGCCCGCAGCGGCCTGCACGTACTCACGGAAAAACCGATCGAAATCAGCACCGCGCGGGCCGACGCACTCATCGCAGCCGCAAAAAAATACAATGTCCATCTCGGTGTGATTTTTCAGGATCGCACGAAGCGGCACATTCGCGAACTCAAAAGCTGGCTCGATCAAGGCCTTCTCGGCAAAGTTTTATTCGTCGATGCTCGCGTGAAGTGGTATCGCCCACCCGAGTACTATGCCAATTCGCGATGGCGCGGCACTTTCGCACTCGACGGCGGGGGCGCGCTGGTCAATCAAGGCGTCCACACCATCGACTTGCTCCTCTGGCTGCTCGGTGATGTGGTTCGTGTGCAAGCTCGCACGGCCACGCTGCTTCACAAAGTCGAGGCCGAAGACACCGCTGTCGCCACGCTGGAATTCGCTAGCGGTGCGCTCGGAGTTTTCCATGTCACGACCGCCGCTTATCCCGGTTACCCCCGCCGCGTCGAAGTCTCGGGCACCGAAGGAACGATCATCCTCGAACACGACCGCATCATTGCCGCCAATCTCCGCAACGCCTTGCCCGCCGCCGATCTTGCCGGTCTCGACGATTCCGCCACGGACGAAAACCAGAGCGCTTCTTCCGCCACTGTCAGCGATTTTCGCGGCCACCAAGCTGTCCTCGAGGATTTTCTTGAAGCCATCCAACAAAATCGTGCCCCTGCTTGCAATGGCGCTGAAGGCCGCCGCAGCGTCGCCCTAATCGAATCCATCTATCGCGCCGCAAAAACTCCCGACCGCGTCGCCTCGGTTTAAATCACAACGGCAAGTCCCCTGACCACATCCCGCTCCGCAAACCAACGAAACGTCTCCAAAACACCGGACCCATTCTTGTCCGATGGTGGCCCGTCGCTTTCGGACTACCTGACATTGCAGAGGAACGGTGAAGCAATCCCCGTTTCCCAGAGCGGGACATCTAGCTCGCAATCGTTTCCGGGCGCGCAGTCGCTCGTGCGAAAGACTAGCTATCGAGGAACACCACTACATCTTCCGGCCAAAGTGTGTCTACGCCAGGTCCACTTACTCCTGAATAAGAAATGGGATTGATCGTCACTCGTACCGCAACGCAACCAAAGGGTCCACTTTCGTGGCTCGCCGTGCAGGGATGAAGCACGCCAGGAGCGCAGCTCCCACAAGGAGCAGTGTCACTCCACCGAAAGTCAGGGGATCGGTGGCGGTGACGCCAAAGAGCAGCGTCTCCACGGTACGTGTCAATGCCAGCGAACCGGCAATCCCAATCGCCACACCAACGAAAATAGTGCGCAATCCCTGGCCCAGGATCATCCTCAGGACGTCGCCGGAGCTCGCTCCTAGAGCGATGCGCACGCCTATCTCGCGCGTACGGCGACTGACCGAATAGGCCATCACGCCAAACACCCCTGCGGTGGCGAGCAGCAGCGCAGTTATTCCGAAGAATCCGATGAGAATGACATTAAATCTCCGTGAGCCCAGCGAAGCGGAATAGACTTGCGAAAATGTGCGGAACCTCGTGGGAATCTCTGGGTCGAGGTCCTGCAGGATTCTTCTTGCTGCCGAGGTGACCGAGCGCGTGTCTGCATCACTTAGCATAGTTACGGTGATCGCGGAGCGCGGCCGCTGGAACAAATTGACATAGACGGTCGGACGCGGGGGCACATCGAGGCCATATTCATGAGTGTCACCCACGATTCCGACGATGGTCAACAAACGCAGGTCGCCATCCATGTTTCCAAACTCGATGGTGTGGCCGATGGGGTCCTGTTTTGGCCACCGGTCGCGCGCTAGAGATTCGCTGATTACGGCAACGTGAGGAGAATTCGCGCCGTCGCGCTCGTCAAAGATTCGACCTCGAATCAGCGGGATTCCGAGAACCTGGAAGTATCCATCCGTGGCGACGCAGAAATCGGCAATGCCGATGCGTTCTTTTTGCTGGAGCAGCGCACCAAAACCATCAAAGTTCTTGGGGACCTCATTCTGCGTCATCAGCAGAAACATTCCGTCAGGAAGGCCACCTTCCTCCATAGGGAGGGCACTTGCCGCGCCCGCCTTGCGCACGCCCGGTATTTGTTTGAGGCGGTCAATCAGGTTTGCATAAAAAATCCCTTGACTTGCCTTTGCTTTGGGATCTTCCACCCACGGAAGCGAGACGTCCATAGTGACAATTTTGTCCACGCGGAACCCGGGATTCACTTCGAGCACATTCAGCAGGCTGCGCCCGAGCAACCCCGCGCCGACCACGAGAACCAGGGTAATGGCGATCTGCGCCGCCACTAGCACCCGGCCAACGCGCTGGCTACTTTGGGAACCTGCTTGCCCGCGTCCGCCTTCCTCGAGGCCCTTGCGCAGGTCGCCGGATGTGGCGCGTGCAGCGGTGAACGCTCCAAGGCCGGCGGCGACCGCGGTGGAGAGGAGGAACGCGAAGAGAAGAACGGGAATACTGATCGAGACGCTGTCCAGCCGCGGCAGGTTTGCCGGGGCCAGCGATACCAATCCCGCCACGCCGCCGAGCGCTCCCAGCACGCCAAGGCTGCCGCCGACCAACGAAAGCAGGAATGCTTCCGTAAGAAACTGACGGATCAACCGTCCGCGCGCCGCACCGAGCGCGCTGCGAATGGCGAGTTCGCGCTCTCTCACTGACGCTTGTGCCAGGAGCAAATTGGCCACGTTCGCGCACGCTACGAGCAGCAGAAAGCCCACAGCACCAAGCAGGATTAGCAGCGCAGGGCGAGCCTTGCCGGTGATTGAGTTCTGAAGTGGAAGGACAATTCCATCCTTGAGGAGATAATCACCTTGCTCGCTCGATGTAGCGTGAATGCGGCGGGCTATCGCGCTGATATCTCCATTCGCTTGTTCAACGGTCACGCCGTCGCGAAGACGCCCCACTGCGGAGTAGTTGTGCGACGTCCTGCTTCGGTTTTCACCGTCCAGATCGGCCGGCAGCCACAGATCCACTTCTGGTGGGAAACTAAATCCGGCTGGCAACACGCCGATGACGGAGTAAACCGCGCCATCAATCTTCAGGTGCGCCGGCGCGAGATCGTGGGTCGATCCGAGATACTGCCTCCAATATCCATAGCTAACGAGAACTGTAGGGCCGGCGCCTTTTTTTGCATCGGTGGCGCTGAAATCCCTCCCGAGGATCGGCTGAACTCCGAAGACCTTGAGAAAGTCGGGAGTGACACCCGCGACGGCCGTGCGCGTCGGCTGCGAAGTACCAGAAACGGAAGCGATGTTGTCGTTGTATTTTGCAATCGCCCGAAAGGTGCGGTTTTGATCGCGAAAGTCGTCGAAGTTCGGATCCGCAAGGCGCGATGGCCTGCCCTTCGAGGTGACTTCAAAGATGGCCATGATGCGGTTCGCATCGGTGTACGGCAGCGGCCGCAGCAACACGCCGTATACAACGCTGAAGATTGCTGTGGCCGCGCCAATGGCCAAAGCGAGCGTAAAGACCATTACGGCAGTGGCGCCCGGGTTCTTGCGGAGTTGGCGGAGACCATAGAGGCAATCGGAGAGCACAGAGTGAAGCCAGTTGCCAAGGCCTTCTTCGCGAACCTGCTCTTTCACCTGTTCGATGCCACCCAATTCGATTCGGGCCGCGCGCTCGGCTTCGCTCGGCGGCATGCCTGCGCGAATGTTTTCCTCGGCCAACAGTTCGAGATGGGCACGAACTTCCTGTTCGAGGTCGACCTCCACTCGGCGACGCGAAAAGAGATTTCGCAGGAGGCTACGAGCTTTTACAAAAAGCGGCATGCTGACAACCTCCCTACGATGCTTCTAATGCTTGGCCGATGGCCCAAGAAATGCGGCCCCATCGCTTGGTCTCGACTGCGAGCTGCTTCGTTCCGGCTTTGGTCAATCGATAGTATTTCGCGCGGCGGTTGTTCTCGGACTCTCCCCAAAAGGAGGAAATCCAACCTTCCTCTTCCATGCGGTGTAGGGCGGGAAAAAGCGAGCCAGGCTTAACGATGAAAGTGCCGCCCGTGAGCTGCTGAATTCTGCGCGAGACTCCCAATCCGTGCAGCTCGCCGGCAAGAAGCGATTTCAAAATCAGCAGGTCCAAAGTCCCTTGCAAAAGGCTTGTCGGTTCAGAGTTCAAAGGATATTTCCTATCGGGATTCTATACGTAGAATAGCGACGCATATATAGAGTGTCAATAGGAGGCGAGCTATGAAATGGCAGTCACGGGCCAGAAAGGGGGTTCGAGGGGCTAGAACCACCAATACTATTTTTTGGAATCAACCCTTATGCAAGCCCCAGGCGCAGGGGCTCCCCTTCGCACTGAGTCCACCTCTATAAAAAGGCTGCTTAAAGACCCATTCGTCCAGCGCAATCCTGAAGAATTTCTGCCTCCCACGCGGGACGTTTTGGGTTTCTTGGATGAGGCAAGTCCGTTGGAATCCGACGGGCCAGATGCAGAAAAACTGCAGCGGAATGTTTGTAGGCGGGAATCGGCGAGCGAAACGCGACATTGCCCAAATGTTGTAATGCATCGGACAGCGCATAATACGCCGGATCCCCCGCCTCCCAGAGGCGATCGCGCTCGGCGAATTTCTCCGGCGCGAATGTCGCCAGCCCCAGCAAATAATCCGAGCCGTACTCGATCATGTTGATACCCAGGTCGTTTCCCGAGTAGATGCGGAAATCCGGGCGGTGCGCGTCTCGAAGGCCGAGCCTCTGGAGTTCCCTCAGACGGTCAAGCGAGGAATGCTTGATCCCCTTGATCTCTGGAATATCCATCAATCGCTGGAAGGTATCTTCCTCAAAAATCTCACCATTCGGCGCAAAGACCGGCCCCAGCTCAAATGCCAACACGTGCGGATATCCTCGGCACACTTCACCGTAAGCCGCCGCCTTCTCGCCTGGAGCCCTGCCGTGCAGACGGCTCGTCTGGAAGAGGATGGGAATGCCGCCCAATTTGACGATGAGATCCATCTGCTTGCGATAGAGTTCAACGACGTCGCCCGTCTGCCCTTCGATATAGGCGCCGCCCACAAATGGCTCGTCTTTGCCCAACGCCTCGTGCGTCCATTTGAGCACGTCAAATTTTTCTGACTCGCTCAGATAGTTGACGTAGCCCGTATCCATGTTCACGGCGTTCATCAATCCGGAGCGCTGCGTGGCGCGCAAATGATTTTGAAATGCCTCGACGGCAACTCGCCCATCTTTCTGAAACGGCAAGAGTGCCGCCGCGATGCCTTGCACCTTACGGCCAAGTTGCCGCCGCTCGACGATTGCTCCGATCTTCATCGCTTGGCTTTCGCAATCTTCAGCCGATTCGCCGATTCGGAATGCTTGTAGTAGTTATCCAGTGGATAGCACCCCGAAGGCAAGCCGTTACGCGGCGCGGTTGTGCAATCGCTGAAGGTTCTGCAAATTCGCTTGTATTGAATTTCATTTCCTACCGAGGCGTCCCAGAGTAGCTCGGGATAAGTCAAAATCATTCTCCCCATCCCTACCGCGTCCACCCAACCTTCCCGCACGGCGGCTTGCGCCACATGCGGAAGAAAATCCTGCAAGTAACTGTACGCCGTCCCAACAATAATCAGGTTAGGAAATCGCTCCTTCAATTGTCGAGTGACATTCATCTGCAATGCGACGCCGGCCAGCGGGTCTTCCGGAGGCTGGTATCCGTCCGAGGGAGGAAAGAGGGCGGGCCGCTGAATATGCGGATTGTAATAGGGACTTCCCGCAGTAAGATTCACAAGCCGAATGCCTAACTCTTCGAGCAGAGACAATAATTGGATTGGCTCGCTCAGATCGATTTCCGTGGGTTGGAGCGGATTCACACCGAATCCCCAGCGGTAAGGAATCAAGTTGTCATGAAGTTCGGGAATTCCCGGTCCCAGCTTTCCGTTCGCCGCACGCGATGCATCGGGGCGAAACGGCACGGTGTCACAAGCGGAAAGCCGCACGCCAATCTGAAGCCCGGGGCAAATCACACGAATGCCCTGCACAACTTCTCGCAAGAACCGCGTGCGATTCTCGAAGCTTCCGCCGTACTTCCCTTCTCGCGTATGCGCGCTCAGGAATTCGTGGCCCAGGTATCCGTGGCAATGCTTGATATCCACAAAATCGAAACCCATCTCACTCGCTATTTTGGCGGCGAGATGAAACTCCTCGATGATTGAGCCAATTTCGGCGTCCGTCAGGAGCGGATAATCGCTGGGCAAGCTCAATTTGCGATCTAGGAGGGGATGATGATAAAGAATCCTCGGCTCCGGCTTGTTGTGTGCATTCGGACGGCAGTAGCGTCCGGAATGCGTCAACTGCAAACCGATTACGAGGCCATCGTCCGAACCAGTCGTAATCCTGTGCTCTGAGACCAAAACGTTCCGCAATTCCGCCAACGCTTCTCGCGTGTGCGGCGCAATTACCAGTTGATTTGGATTGGCTCGGCCCTGGTGTGAAACTGCAACTGCTTCACCTCCCCAAATCAGTTTTCCGCCGCTCTGGCCGAACTTCCTCCACCTGTGGATCGTGCGCTCGCTTGGATTACCATCCGGCGTGCCATCCCATCCTTCCATCGGCTGAACAGCGATGCGGTTGCCGATTTTTATTCCACTGCGCGAGAGCGGCCGTCGCAGCGGTGAATCGGATCCCTCAAGCAATTTGCTGTCGCACGGAATCGTTAATCCGAGTGAGTGAACATGCTCTTGAAAGCGCGACACATCCTTAACCGTTCCCAGCCGCAAAATCGGGAGTGCGTTCATGCAGCTCTTTGTCCCTTCGGCAACGCAACAACCGCAGCCGCGCCAAGCAAAGCCATTGCAATCAACGCGAGAAATCCGATGGCATAACTTCCCGTGGTGTCGCGCAACCGCCCAACGATCCAGGGAGACACAGCTTCCGCCACGCTGCCAGCAGTCAAAATCACTCCCAGGAGTCGACCCAGAAGTTTCACTCCAAATATTTCCGCAGTCATCAACGGGACGATCATATAGTCTCCGCCAAGCCCGATGCCAAACACAGCCGAGAATGCGTACAGAACTGGTTGGGAATGGCCGACAAATAATAGTGGAATGGCCGCCGCAACGAGCAAGTAGATGAGCAGCATCACATATTTTTTCGAAAAACGATCTGCCAGCCAGCCCATGAGCAAACGTCCAGCGATGCTGAAAGCAAGAACCAGCGACAATATGCGTGCGGATTGGCTCTGGGTAAAATGCAGATCTAAGCTCAAAAACAATTTCAGATTTTGCTGCGTGCCACTCACCGCGGCGATAGACAACATACTGCTCAGTGTGATCAGAAAAAAAGGAAGTGTGAGGAACGCGCCTCGCGAATCCGGCAGTTTTGCCCGTGTGTGGTTTTCTATTCCCGGTGGACAATCGTCCCGTCTCAGCGAATCGCTTTGTTGTGGCTCATCTCTTGTCAGGATGGCGGCCGGAAGCGCGACCACAATGATCAACAGCCCGAGCCCGCGAAGCGCGGTTTGCCAGCCGAAATGCTTTACGAGTTCTTGTGCAATCCACGGCACGGCGGCGCCGCCCAGCCCGATTCCCAAGTAGGCAAATCCCATCGCCTTTCCCCGCGACCTTTGAAACTGGCGCGATAAAAGCACCTGATTTGGCAGCGGGCCGCCGCACATATAGCCCAATGCATTCAGCATGTAGAAAAAATAAAACATTCCGAGCGTGGAGATGCTGCCTAGCCCGATCAGTGCCGCGCCCGCCATCAGAATTCCCGCGATCATGAGCTTGCGCGGTCCGAAGAGATCCACCATCCAGCCAGCGATAAATCCAAAGGCGGGTCCCACCACCAATTTGCTCAAAGCATTGCCGGAGGTCACTTGAGCGCGCGTCCAGCCGAACTGCTGGACCATGAAATCGTAAAAAAAAGGAAGCCCCCATAGGGCCATGCCCACGATGCAAAAAAGAACGAGAAAGGCCGTCGCCGTGACTTGCAGCGAACCGCGATTTAGCTCCGGGTTTTCCGTAAAAGTCGACATTTGCATTTGAGGGGAGTTGAAACCTCGCGCACCGCCGGCGTATTCCCCTTGCCGCGCCCAGCGCCCGGATTTGCTAAATCGCTTCCCGGCTCGTCCCCTGACCTAAAAGTCGGATGAAAACTCGTTCTTGACAAACGGAGGCATGCTAAAGATTCTTGGTCGCGAAGTCGAGAAGCATCTCTCTTGAAGTTGTTCGAACCAGCTAAACGATATTTTGAGAACTGCCAAAGGAGAAAATATGTCCTTGACGCGACGCGAAATGTGCACCCTGCTTCCCGCGGCCCTTATCCCCACAATCATTTCTTCCGAGGTGTCTGCCCAAGGAAACGCGGCCATGCAGTCGGCAATGTTTCCGTTCGAGAAACTGCCGGTCCATACTTCGAACGGCACACAGACTCGCCACGTACTGAAAGGAAAGCTTGCAACGGGAGAAGCAGTGGAAGTACACGAAACGACGCTTCCGCCGGGGGGCGCACCGCATCCGGCACACCATCATGTGCATTCCGAAATGTGGCTGATCCGCGAAGGCACGGTGGAAATAACAGTGAACGGAACAAGTTACCAGCTCGGACGGGGCGGAGTGGGGTTCGTGCGTTCGAACGACGAGCACGGAATCAAGAATATTGGCGCGACGCCGGCAAACTATTTTGTGGTGGCAGTCGGGCCGAGCGCCGATGCATGACCACACGTTCAAAATAATTGTTTCCAGGGCAGCACGGCTGCTTACATGTTTTCGAGAATTAATCGCAGCCCAATTCCAAAGGAGTCCCATGAAGAATTCGGCATGGACAATTTTTCTCCTCATACTAGCCTTATCGTTCCTCACGAGCGGCGCGCTTGCTCAATCAAGTTACGATCTGCGATCACCTGACGAGAGAATCGAGATAAGAATTCGCACCGCGCAGGGCATTCGCTATGACGTGCTGTTGAGAGGCCAGGCCCTACTGGAGGATTGCACGCTTACTCTCGACGTCGATCACAAACTGTTCGGGCGAGAAGCAAAAGTAATTCACTCCAAGGAGCGCAACGTTAACGACGTGCTGGAGCCTGCGGTGCACCAAAAGTTCGCGAAGATTCGCGAAAGTTTCAAAGAACTCCGGCTAGAAATGGACGGCGGATATGCCTTGGTATTTCGCGCGTACAACGAAGGGGCCGCATACCGTCTGGAGACAACGCTGCCGGAGCAACAAGTGAAGATTTACGGCGAAGGAGCGGGCTTTCGTTTCCCGAGTAATTTCATCACGTACTATTCGCAGGAAGACAGTTTCTTTTCTCACAACGAGCGAAGGTATGTGCCTCAGCGATTGAGCGAGATTGCGCCTGCCTTTATCGCGACGTTGCCGGCGGTCGTGGATGCCGGAAACGGCGTAAAAGTGGCGATCGCGGAATCGGATGTGGAAGATTATCCGGGACTGTGGCTGCAAGGGACCGGCGGAAACGGATTGAATGGAACTTTTCCGCCCTATCCGTTGAAGGAAGAGTTGAAGAACGATCGCGATTTTCGCGTGGCGGAGGCCGCGGATTACATTGCGGTGACGAACGGAACGCGGACATTCCCCTGGCGGGTGATGGGAATCGCGGAAAAAGACGGAGACTTACTGACGAATCAGCTGGTGTGGCTGTTGGAAAAACCCTCGCAGGTGCAAGACACATCGTGGATCAAACCGGGCAAGGTGGCGTGGGATTGGTGGAACTACAACAACGTTTATGGAGTGGATTTCAAGGCGGGGGTCAACACGCAGACGTACAAGTACTACATCGACTTTGCCGCGAGATACCAAATTCCATACATCATTCTGGACGAAGGCTGGTACAAGCTTGGGAACGTGCTGGAAGTGGTTCCGGAAATCAACATGGAAGAGCTGAGTGCGTACGGTCGGCAGAAAAACGTCGGAATTATTTTATGGGTGGTGTGGAAGACGCTCGACGATCAGCTGATCCCGGCACTGGATCAGTACGCGAAGTGGGGCGTCAAAGGAATCAAAGTTGATTTCATGCAGCGCAGCGATCAACTAGTGATGAACTACTACTTCAAGGTGGCGCGGGAAACGGCGAAACGCAAAATGCTTGTGGATTTTCACGGAGACCAGAAGCCGGCGTCAATGACACGAACGTGGCCGAACTTAATCAGCGCGGAAGGAGTGCGCGGTCTGGAGTGGAGCAAGTGGAGCGCCGATACGGAGCCCGGGCACAACGTGACGCTGCCATTTACACGAATGTTCTTGGGTCCGATGGACTACACACCAGGCGCCATGCTGAACGCGCAAAAAGACAGTTTTGCTCCCATCCTCAAACGCCCGATGAGCCTGGGCACACGATGCCACCAACTGGCAATGTATGTGATTTACGAGAGCCCGCTGCAAATGCTAGCGGATAGCCCTTCGAATTACCTGCGCGAGCCGGAAGCGATGGAATTTCTGGCCGCGGTGCCGACGGACTGGGACGAAACGAAAGTTGTGGATGGGCGAATCGCCGAGTACGTGGCTGTAGCCCGCCGAAACGGCGCGGACTGGTACGTGGGAGCGATGACGAACTGGACGCCACGCGACTTAGAAGTTGACCTCTCATTTTTGCCGGAAGGCAATTTCCAAATGGACGCCTACCAGGATGGGATGAATGCCGAACGGTTCGCAAGCGACTACAAGCTTGTGAAGAGCCAGGTCAATAAAACGGCCAAGCTAAAAATCCATTTAGCGCCCGGCGGGGGTTGGGCCGCTAAGATTCATCATTAGACTCCCCGCTGGTCGCGAAAACTTGGAAAGGAGTTAGTAGCCCTTTACCTTCACCACAAAATAGGTGATCTCGCGCGCACCGTCGAGCAGAAGCTGATGCGGCGTGCGAGAGGGAACTCGGACGACGTCTCCGACCGACAGCTTCTGACGAACACCGCCTTGAATGGTGCCGTTGCGTTTTTCATGAGGTGCAACGGTCTCGGCGTTTAGGAGGGTGCCACCGAGGACGAGTGTGGCGGAGCCAGATTGAACGAACATCACGTCGACTTGTGTTTCGTGCAACTCAGGGGAGCCATCAGCCTCCCGATGAACCAATAAAAAAGATTCGTTGGGAAAATCCGAGAGCTGCTTGACAGCGAAGTGTCGGGGATCTTTGGCGGCGTCGGCAGCAAGCGCCGGGACCATGGTTTGAACTGACGCGGTCGGCCAATGCTCGAAGCCAGCAGGGACCGGCTCTTGGGATCTCACAGCGAGGAATGGAATCGCAATCAAAGGCAATAACCAGAATTTTTTCATCCTTTTCACCTCAGGATCTTCCCGGACAAGTCTCAGAAAAGTCGACGGAAGCACGCGCTTGAAAGGCCGCCGCCCGACAGAGTCTGTGAAACTTCGAGCTATAACGTCCTGCAATTATGCACGAATCCCGGATTCTATCTATGCAGGACACTTCACAAAGTCAACCGGGCCGAGAACGACGTAACAAAAATCGGAGCGCCCCGCGAAAGGGCGCCCCGATCCTTCTTCTTCGGGGTGTGGTTAGAAGAAGATCTTTATGGCCAATTGAGCGACGCGCGGATCGGCAGCCTGCCCGGCCCGGAAGGTGCCGAAGGCGGAGTTGCCATTGAGCTTGTCAAAAGCGCTGATTTGGTCCGTGCCGTTGACCGCGCCACCACTGGTGCTCTCAGGAGCGAAGTTCGGATGGTTGAGGACATTGAAGTATTCGCCGCGCAGCTGGAGCTTCCAGCGCTCCGTGAAGTTGAAGTACTTCGAGATCTGGACATCCCAGTTGGAAGTCCTTGGGAGCCGGAGAACGTTCTTGCCGACGTTGCCAAACGTGGGCAGTACGCAGGCTGGCGTTACCGGAGGGCCGCAGCCAGCCTTGAGAGCGGCAGTCGACATGAACGCAGCGGGGTTGAGCCAGCTCACGCACGTTGCCGTAACGCCGGTGCAGGAAGCGGAGCTATAAGGATTGACGCCCGAGATGAGAGTGCCACGATCCTGGCCAATGCCCGTGCTCGAAAGTTCCGTTCCTTGCAGTACCGTGATCGGGCGGCCGCTGGCGGCAGTGACGATTCCACCGATTTCATAGTCACCAAGTAGATATCGAAGGAACGTGCTGGAACTCTTGACTGTTGGCGAGTGCCAGACATAGGACGCGCTCAGGACGTGAGTGTGGTCAAAGCTCGAGGGTCCATAGTCCATCTTGTGGCGGTTGGGATCGTTGAATGGAAGAGTCGAGTACCCGGTGTCGAAGCCGGAAACGCCCTCACCAAATGGGAGATCGTCCAAACTCTTGGAGTAAGTGTAGTTGGCCAGGAACGTGAATCCGCGAGACATGCGTTTTTCCACGGAGGTCTGCAGCGCATGATAGCTAGCGTTGACGTCGGTAATGTCGGCTTGAACCGTCGAAGAAAAGGTGTTGGTCTTGAAGGCGCCGCCGCTGCCGATAAACACGGTGCAATTTGCCAGGCCGATTCCTGCCTTACCCGGCGAGCCAACCGAACCGGCGCAGCCCGCGATTCCTGTGGGGGTTGAGGGATTATAGTACTCGGTCTCGAGAATATGGAGCGTACGAGAGCCGACATAGCCGACCCGGAATAGGATACTGCCGGGCAATTGGCGCTCGACTGTGAGGTTCCATTCGTAAGTAGTAGGGACGTGATAGTCGCCGCTGGGATCGTAGCTAACAGCGATCTCGTTGAAAGGGGGAATATAGGCAAAGTTTGTAGGCGCCGGGAAGGGGCTCGGAAAAGTCGGGTAGCTGGCAGCCTGAGCTCCGCTGCAATTGAGTGCAGACTGAGTCGCCGCCTTCGTGCAGAGTGGATCGCTGAAGGAACCAGGACTGGAAGCTGCAGTAGGACCGCTGCTGCTGGCCGTGGAAAGAATGAACTGTGGGCTGAAAGGCCACTCGTCTACGAAACGGTTGCTGAGCATGCCCATCACACGAGTGTCGTAGAAAATACCAGCGCCGCCACGGAGGCTGGTCCTGCCATCGCCAAAGAGGTCGTAGGCAAAGCCGATACGAGGGGCAAACCCAGTCCAACTCGTGTTGAGAGCATTCTTCGGCATGCCGGGGTCGCTCGGAATACCGTTCTGCGAAGAGAAGAAGATCCCCGGAGGCGCTTTGGGATAGACCTTGGAAACGGTGCCGGCGGCCATGGCGGCGAGATTAACTTGGGCCCAACGATCTCCTGTGTCGCTCCAAGGAAACGCAGGCTCGTAGCGCAAGCCCAGATTGAGAGTCAATCGACGTGTGACGCGATAGTTGTCCTGGGCGTAGAGGCCGACAAAGTTGGCGCGATTGTTCTTGAACTCTCCGGCGCCTTGCTGGAGCGCAAAGCCATTGCCAACGCCAGCACCGTCGGAAAGGATGCCGGCAAGAAAGAGCTGGTAGGTGGCAAACGTTGAGCCGCCGAACAAGTAGTTGTCTTGCGTGCCAAAGCCGAAGATGCCGGGCTGATTGAAAAAATTGTTCAGATCGACCAAGCTACGTTCGAAGGAACCACCAAAGTGAAAGTCGTGTTTGCCCATTTCCCAACTGACATCGTCGGCCCAAGTGTAGTTATTGCGGGTGAAGAAGGCGGGTGGATTGTCACCGAAAGAGAAGCCGCCTTGAACGCCAACACCCTGGATGGCAGAGGGAGTGGGCTGGAAAGGAATGGAAACCCCAAAGGCAGTGACGTTCACGGCGTCGGCTCCCGGACCGCGGTGGGAGACTTCGCGCGAGTAGCTAAAGCGGAAATCGTTGACGAGGCGCGGAGAGAAAACATGGGTCTCATGGGCCAGGAAGTTTTGCGCAGTGATGGCGAAGGTGGCGTCAGTGTAGGAGATGAGCAGCAACGGATTGAAAACGGGCGCCTTTGTAAAGCGGTCGAATTCGTAGCGGCCGCTGAGCTTGTCGTTCTGGCTGAACGAGTGATCAACGCGCCCTATAGCGGAATCGAAGTTCTCAATGTCGGGCTTAGAGAACGGCACCGTCGGCTTTGAACCTGCGGGAATGGTGCCGCCGGCCAGGCTGAACTTAGGAGAAGAAAGAGCAGCGCCAGTGGTCGGGTCGATACCAAGCAGCGTAGCCACGGCGGGATCGATATTGCCAGCGGGACCAGTCGACGCCGTTGTTGGAGCGCCGCAAGTGGGGCAGGTCAGGGTCTTGGGACTGAGAAAGTTACTGATATCGGTCTGGCCGGGAACGTTTTGGCTGCCCAACACTAGGTTGCGAAACGCGGTGCGCTGGTATCCGCCAAAGAAAAAGGTTTTGTCGTGGATGACTGGGCCGCCGATCGTGCCGCCGAATTGGTTGCGCTTGACGCGATCGGGAGTGGTCGGGGTGGCAAAGAAATTCTGGGCGTTGAACGCAGGATTGCGAACGAATTCGAAGGCATCGCCGTGGAAATTGTTGGTGCCGGACTTGGTGATGACGTTCACGACGCCGCCCGCGTTGGAGCCGTATTCCGCGCTATAGTTGCTGGTTTGGACGCTGAACTCCTGCAGGGCGTCCGGAAACGGAAAGGGCTGATTGACGTTCGTGTATTCGTCAACGTAGTTGCCGCCGTCAAGCTGGTAGCTAATAGAATTCTGGCGGGCTCCGTTGGCGGAAAACGTGACCGCGCCGGGGAAAGTCTTAGTGGCGCCCTGATCAGCGCCGCCGTTGGGAGAGTTGACAGCGCCGGCTACCAGCAAAGTGAGTTGCGCAGCATTCCTACCGTTCAGAGGCAATTCAGCAATGCGCTGCTGCTCTATGACTTGCTTGAGCGTGGATGTGGAAGTGTCCACTTGAATGGCGTTGGTGGTGACAGTTACGACTTCGGTGACGGCACCTAGCCTGAGGCCCATGTTTACCGTGAGAGATTGGTCCGCAAGCAAAGTAATACCGTTTTGCTTGGAGGTGCTGAAGCCCTTGGCTTCGACAGTCAGGTTGTAGACAGCGGGTTGAAGCGAGGGAATGACGTAGAGGCCCTCGGTATCCGTCGTGGCCGCGCGAGAAAATCCAGTGCCTTCTTGGGTCGCCGTGACTCGCGCGCCCGCGACCCCTGCCCCTGCGGGATCGATAACTCTGCCGAGAATGCTGCCCAAGCCTTGCGCGTGCGAAAAGGCAGGCGCGAATAGGAGCGCGAAAAAAACACCAAGCACATTCTTCTTCATTGCTGTTTTTCCCTTCGCGGGCCGGCCTGGACGATAGAGTCGGCCGTGCCCGCCAGCTGCGGCGTAGCGTGTGCCTCGAACAGACGGCTACGCCTTTCGCACCACGAATCGACCGAGACGCAAAACCCGCTTCTGCGCATCGGTTTGCTGGATTGTCGCTATCAATGGCTTGAATACACCCAGTGAGCGGACATTAGGAGTGGTGGCGCGACCTTGTCAATCTGGAAAATTTAAAGGAGTGGTTTAGCCAGACTAAATTGCCGTTCTGCAGGAAATCGGAGTATGCGGATTTGGGGTGAGACGGGCAGCGCAGATAGGAGCAGCATTTGGAATATCTTTCGCGTGGTGGTATCGCCGGAAAAGCTCAACGTCGTGAATTTTTTCAGGGCTTGAGACGCGGCGGATGGGTCATACTGACGTCAAAAAGGACAGGTTTTTTGTAATATTTTTGTCGGCCTTGTAATCCTCCCTTATACGTCCGAACTGTGGATGGCGTCGCACACGGCCGAGGTGACTTCGCGCGTAGTGGCTTTGCCGCCGAGGTCTGGGGTGTGAAGGCCGGAAGACGTGACGCGTTCCACAGCTTGCATCATTTGCTGGGACGCATCGGTCTCGCCCAAATGCGCGAGCATTAGCGCGGCGGTCCACAAGGCGCCGATGGGATTGGCGGTGCCTTTGCCAGTAATATCGAAGGCTGCGCCGTGGATGGGCTCAAACATGGAGGGAAAGCGCCGCTCGGGATCCAGATTAGCGGTGGGCGCGATTCCCAGGCTGCCTGCGAGGGCCGCAGCGAGGTCAGAGAGGATGTCCGCGTGGAGATTTGTTGCGACGATCGTGTCGAGGCTGGCGGGCTTTCCGACCATGCGCGTGGTCATGGCATCGACGAGCATCTTGTCCCAGACGACGCCTGGAAATTCCTTCGAGACTTCCGCTGCGATCTCATCCCAGAGGACCATGCCGTGGCGTTGAGCGTTGGACTTGGTGACGACGGTGAGCAGCTTTCGCGGCCGATCTTGTGCGAGCTTGAAGGCAAATCGCATGATGCGCGTGACGCCGCTGCGGGTGAAGATGGAAGTTTCCGTGGCGACTTCCTCGGGAAAACCACGATGGGCGCGTCCGCCTTGTCCAGAATACTCGCCTTCAGTATTTTCGCGGACGATAGCCCAGTCGAGATCAGCCGGCTTGCAGTCACGCAGAGGGGATGACAACCCCTGGAGAATGCGCGTGGGGCGAAGATTGACGTACTGATCAAACCCCTGGCAGATCGCTAGACGCAAACCCCAAAGAGTTATGTGGTCAGGAATATCAGGGGCGCCAACGGCGCCAAAATAGATCGCACTGAACGGACGCAATAGTTCCAGGCCGTTCTTAGGCATCATCACGCCGTGCTTCCTGTAATAGGCCGAGCCCCAGGGAAAGGTTTCGACTTTTAGCTGAAAACCGCCGACCTTTTGAGTGAGTGTCTGCAGAACTTCAAGTCCGGCAGATATCACTTCGGGTCCGATGCCATCCGCGGGGATGGCCGCAATCGCATACTCTCGCATTTCAACTCCCGGAATAGATTTGCAGAGGTGATCTCGCCGAGCGGCTTGGCCCCATCATCGCTTTCCAGCTTGAGCGCGAAGATTTTTCTCTAAACGAAGGCTCAGTCCCTTTATGCGTATACTACGCGACGCAAATTTTGCGCGGCGGAAAACAAAAAATGGTGCAGGATATCTCCGCCGCTTTCTGAAGGCCTGCGAATCGAGGGAACATGGCCGACACACCGCTTGAGCTGGCGGTCGCACAACGCACACGAAAACGGATTGCGTGGCGACTTCTTCCCTTTCTTTTCCTGCTTTACATGATCGCTTTCCTGGACCGCATGAACGTAAGCGCGGCGGCTCTGCAGATGCCGCACGACCTGGGATTCAACGACAAGGTTGTAGGCCTGGGCGCCGGCATGTTCTTCATCGGATACATGGTGCTGGAAATTCCCGGTGCATTGATCGCTGAACGATGGAGTGCGCGCCGCTGGATTGCCCGCATCATGATTTCCTGGGGAATCATAACCGCGCTGATGGCGTTTATCCACTCAGCGGGTGAATTTTATTGGGTTCGCTTTCTTTTGGGGGCCGCGGAAGCGGGCTTCTTACCCGCCGTTATTGTTTATGTATCCCATTGGTTCCGGAATGAGGATCGCGCCAAGGCGATCGCTGTTTTTTATGCGGCGAGTCCGCTCTCCTACGTCGTGGGCTCGCCTCTCGCCGGTTTATTGCTGGGAATTACGTGGTTCGGGTTGCGAGGCTGGCGATGGCTTTTTATTTTGGAAGGAATTCCCGCAGTCGTATTTGGCGTGATCACGATGTTCTATCTCACGGATTGGCCTCGAGGGGCGAAATGGCTGCAGCCGGACGAGCGAGATTGGATTGAGGGAGAGTTAGAAAAGGAAAAACAGGCGAAGCAGAGAATTCGTTCTTACACAATCTGGCAGGCATTTGCGCAACGCGACGTCATCCTACTGACGTTGTGTTACTTCTGCGCGACGACGGGAGGCTATGGAATAGCGTTTTGGCTGCCGAGCATTCTGAAGCGGCTTTCCGGGCAAAGCGACATGCGGGTCACACTGTTCGCGGCGCTGCCTTATCTTGCTGGATTCCTGGCGCAGCAACTGAACGGATGGCATTCGGACCGGACCTTGGAGCGGCGTTGGCATGCAGGGGTTTCGATTTTCCTGTGCGGAGTTTCTCTACTACTGGCAGTGATTTACGGTTCGAGTCTCGCCATCGCGGTCGCGCTGTTCTGCCTGGTGGGAGCCGGCTATTACTCATTCCATCCCTGTTTTTGGGCTGTGCCGACAGCGTTTTTGAGTGAATCGGCTGCGGCGGCTTCCATCGGATTGATTAATTCGGTCGGAAATCTTGGAGGTTTTTTTGGGCCGATGATGATGGGCTATCTGGTCAACCGGACGCACTCCTTCTCGGCGGGACTTTTGTATTTGGTCGGGAGTCTTTGCCTGTCCGGGATTTTGATGCTGGTTGTCGGCGCAGGACGCCGTTCCTTGCCGCGGGCGGGGCAGGCGGCTGCGAGTTAGCGGAGGATTTGTCTCCCTTTCGTGAGGGTCGATTATGACATTGCGTTTCAGTGAATCTCGGGTTCGGGGATAGGAGCCGTACCTTCCAAAAAATCGAAGTCGCATCCCTCGTGAGCCTGCTTGATGTGCTGCATAAATAATTTTCCGTAGCCGCGGGGATAAATCCCTTCTTTGGGGCGCCAGGCTGCGCGGCGACGGGCGATCTCGTCTACATTCACGAGCATATTCAGTTGGCGGGCGGGCACGTCGAGTTCGATGAGGTCGCCTTCCTTCAATAGGGCGAGCGGGCCGCCGATAAAGGATTCAGGCGAGACGTGCAAAACGCAGGCACCATAACTGGTGCCGCTCATTCGGGCGTCGGAGATGCGGACCATATCGCGGATGCCAGCTTTCAGAAGTTTTTGCGGAAGGGGGAGATTTCCCCATTCGGGCATTCCGGGCGCGCCTTTCGGACCGGCATTACGGAGCACAAGGACGCTGTTCGCGTCGGCTTCGAGTGTGGGGTCGTCTATGCGGGTATTCATTTCGTCGAAGCTGTCAAACACGATGGCGCGCCCCGTGTGCTTGAGGAGTGTCGGCTCGGCTGCGGAAGCTTTGATGACGGCGCCATTGGGGGCGAGATTTCCGTAGAGAATCGCCAAGCCTCCAGAAGCAAGCAAGGGATTATCCAAAGAGCGGATAACGTCCGAATTATAAATTTCCGCACGCGCGATATTTTCGCCGAGCGTTTTTCCGGTAATGGTGAGGCAGGCAAGGTCCAAATGGGGAGCGAGAGATCGCAGCAGAGCGGGCAATCCACCAGCGTAATAAAAATCCTCCATCAGGTACTTCCCGCTTGGACGAATGTTCGCGAGCATGGGAGTCTTTTTCGAATACTGATCGAAACGATCCAGCGAAATCTTTATTCCAGCGCGCCCGGCCATCGCAAGCAGGTGGATCACGGCGTTCGTCGAGCCTCCCAGAGCGAACACTGCCGCAATAGTGTTATTGAAAGCGGACTCGCCCAAGATATCGCGCGGCTTCAAATCTTCCCAGACCATCTCGACGATGCGCCGGCCCGAGCGGTTGGCCATCTTGGGGTGATTGGAATCGACGGCGGGTATCGACGTCGCACCCGGGAGCGTAAATCCCAGGACTTCGGTCAAGCTGGTCATGGTGGAAGCTGTGCCCATGGTCATGCAAGTTCCCGCGGAACGCGCGATGCCGTTTTCGATCTCAGTCCAGGCTTGCAGATCGATGTTGCCTGCGCGGCGTTCTGCCCAGTACTTTGAGACATCGGAGCCGCTGCCGAGGATTTCTCCGCGCCAGTTGCCGCGAAGCATCGGTCCTGCGGGAACGTAGATCGCGGGCAGATTCATGCTGATGGCACCCATCAGAAGTGCGGGCGTGGTTTTATCGCAGCCGCCCATAAGCACGCAGCCATCGGCAGGATAGGAACGCAACAGCTCCTCGGTCTCCATCGCCAGCAAGTTCCGGTACAGCATCGTGGTCGGCTTCTGAAAAGTTTCGCCGAGGGTGAACGCGGGCATTTCGACGGGAAAACCGCCGGCTTGCCAGACGCCCTTCTTTACGTCTTCCGCGCGCTCACGAAGATGACTGTGGCAGGGGTTAATGTCGCCCCAGGTGTTGATAATCGCGATGACTGGCTTGCCTGCGTAATCGGCTTGCGTGCAACCCATGGAAGCAGCGCGGGAGCGGTGGCCGAATGATCTCAAGTCGTCAGGGCCATACCAGCGGTAGCTTCTTAGGGACTTGGAATCTCTTGGCGGCATAAATCCCTTTCGAACTCCGTAACCCGATGCATCCAACCGTAGAACTTTGAAACCGCTCGGTCAACTATCCATCATCGTTGGAAAGCGATGTAGTTTAGGAGGAGTCATTTTGTGGTGTCAAATTCTAAGCTTTAAATATCGCATTTTATTTTTCTAAACTGCGCTGCTCGGATATAGATTGGCGAAAATGTGGTGTAATCTCTTGCGCTGTTGATGCGACACCGATGAGAAGCGATACGATTCTGGTTCTAGCGAATCCAGGTGAGCCGCAGCTTGCGATGCTGACGCAGCAGCTCGCGGAAGTAAGAATCATCGTCGGAAATTCCGCGGAAGCATTTGAACAAGAGGCCGCTAACGCCAAAGTGTTGTTCAATTGGTCGGGCCCTCTCGCTTTGTTCAAAACAGTATTTGGGATGTGCCCGCACTTGCAGTGGGTACACTCGCGTTCCGTCGGTCTGGAGAGAACACTGTTTTCGGAGCTCGTGGAGAGCGAGGTACCACTCACGAACGGCGCAGGAGTGTTTAGTGCATCGCTCGGCGAGTTTGCGCTCGGCGCGATTTTATATTTCGCGAAGGATTTTAGGCGCATGATTCGGAATCAAATGCGTGGCGTTTGGGAGGCGTTTGATGTTTTGGCTGTGTCAGGCCAAACCGTGGGAATCATCGGGTTTGGCGACATTGGGAGGGCCGTTGCTGCGAGGGTGACGGGGATGGGGGTGACTGTGCTCGCCCTCAAGCGAAATGCTCCGCCGCCGGGAGGCGCGGACAATCTCGTCGAGCGAACTTACACGCCAGAGCAGCGCCTTGAGATGCTTCCGCGCTGCGACTATGTGGTGGTGGCTGCGCCGCTGACCTCGGAAACACGCGGATTGATCGGCGAGGCGGAGTTTGCGGCAATGAAGCCCAGCGCGGTGGTAATCAATGTTGGGCGAGGACCTGTGATCAACGAGGAGGCGATGGTAAGGGCGCTTTCGAGCGGACGAATTAAGGGAGCGGCGCTGGATGTCTTCGACCATGAGCCGTTGCCTGCGGGTCATCCGTTTTACAAGCTGGAAAATGTCTTGCTCTCTCCGCATTGCGCGGACCACACGCTGGACTGGCTCGATAACGCGATGAAATTTTTCATCGAGCAATATCAGCGATTCCAGCGGGGCGAACCGTTGCGCAATATCGTGGATAAGAAGCTGGGATACTGATCGAACCTGTACAGCCAGCTGCGAATTTTCGTAGGACACCAATTTCAGATTAGGGTTTGAACCTCGCGCCAGATTGTTGGCTCGACTGGTATGCCATTCTGCAGATTTTCTTTTCGGGTTTGCAGGACACGCTCACCAGGGTATCGTACGTGATCACCAGGTGCAGACTCGGGTGAATGCAGAAAGTCCAGGATCTGGTCGGCCAAATCATCAGCACTTTCGCTCTGCCCCAGCGTATGCGGGGCGATGGCGAGAAAGAGCTGCGAGAGCTTCGTTTCTCGTTCCGGTTCGGTCGGTATCTGAAATGTGGCGCTCCCGCCTGAAAGAAGTGCGGCGACGATATCCAACATTAACGCCAAACCAGAACCCTTCCAGTAACCGATGGGCAAAGGGCGTTTGGAGGCTTCGATGGCCGCGGGATCGCGCGTGAGGTGACCGGTAACGTCAAAGCCACCATCCACAGGCAACTGCTCCCCACGCATTCGATAGGACGTCAGAGCGCCGTAAGAGAATTGCGACATGGCCATATCAAGAACGACGTGGCCTTTCTTGCGCGGCACAGCAATGATCAGGGGATTGTTGCCGACACGCGGATCGCTTGCTCCCCAGGGCGGAAGATTAGGCAGTGTATTAGTCCAACAGATTCCGATAACTCCGGCGTCGGCGGCTTGCCAGCCGTAACTGCCGCCGCGCATCCAGTGGTTGGTGTTGGCGAGAGCCACGCAACCAATTCCGCCCTCCTGTGAGAGTGAGATCGCTCTCTCCATACACCGGTGAGCATTTAAGTTGCCTGGGCCCCTTCTTCCGTCCCATCGTTCGAGCAAACCAAAGCTTGCTACTAGTCGCGGTTCGGCATATACATCGATGATTCCACTTCGAATCATGCGAATGAATTGCGGAAAACGGTTTAGGCCGTGGGAATAAACTCCATCACGGCTAGCTTCCGCGAAGAGCTGAGCGCAAAGGCAGGCACGCTGCTGTTCGAATCCGTGCTTGAGCAGCGCACGTAGCAGGACTTCGAATAGCTCGTCGTATTGAACTCTCAATGAGGAATTCTCGTGAAAATAGATAGGGTACACCAAGAATTGGAGCCGAAAACGCTCAGGTCTCACTAAACGGATCGTTAAGATCAGTTGAAAGATTGTGGCGCGCAAAGCATTTTGAGCTGAAGTTTCTTTGTTATAGTCTTCGACTGAAATGAAAATACACTGCACTTTTTTGCTCGTGCTGCTGGCAACTCCTTGCTTTGCCGCGGACTTGACCGGAAACTGGGCGGCCAAGGATCCATTGCCGGACGGCACATTCCGTACCACCTACCTGAATCTTCATCAGGATGGCACTCGCATAACGGGAACCATCCGTGTTACGCAGTTCTATTACAAAATTGTCGAAAATACTGGAGGGCCCGATAGTTTCACGCTGACCGGAAGCATGATGGACGGGACGAGCGACCGCCGGGTGAAGTATGAAGGCAAGCTGGTGGGCGACGAGTTGCACGTGGCGACGCGGCGCAGACCGGACGCCGAGCTCATCGAGATGGTCGCTCACCGCGCTCCGCCGGGCGAGGGCGTGTATCCATCGCGCGTGCCGCTGCCAGCGCTTCACGAGGTGCCCGACAACGGACTGGCCAGAACGCCACCGATGGGCTGGAATAGTTGGAACAAGTTTGCTGGGCGTGTGGATGATGCAGCCGTACGCGGAATGGCCGACGCCATGGCCACCAACGGGATGAAAGCAGCCGGCTATCTATACATCAACATCGACGACACTTGGGAGGGTGAGCGCGACGCACACGGAACCATCACGACGAATAAGAAATTCCCGGACATGAAGGCGCTGGCCGATTACGTGCACAGCAAAGGGCTGAAGATCGGAATCTATTCTTCGCCTGGCCCAAATACTTGCGCGGGATACGAAGGGAGTTACGGCCACGAGGACCAGGACGCGCGGACGTATGCGGCATGGGGAATCGATTACTTGAAGTATGACTGGTGCGGCGCCCGAAACCTCTATACGGACGAAGAGATGCGCGCAGTGTACCAAATCATGGGCGATGCGCTACTCAAAGCAGGGCGCCCGATTGTGTATAGCCTTTGCCAGTATGGGCGCGCCGACGTCTGGAAATGGGGTGCAGAGGTTGGCGGTAACGCATGGCGAACCACGGGCGACATCCGCGACAACTGGGATTCGATAACCAAGATCGGTTTTGCGCAAGATGAACTGGCTGCGTGGACGAAACCTGGACACTGGAACGATCCCGACATGCTGGAAATCGGCAACGGCGGGATGAGCGACGACGAATACAAAGTGCACATGAGTTTGTGGTCGATTCTTGCGGCGCCACTGCTGGCTGGAAACGATTTGCGAAGCATGACTCCGGCTATCCACGAAATCCTCACGAACCGTGAAGTGATCGCCATCGATCAAGATGAGGCGGGCAAGCAGGGCCGGCGCATCGCGAGCTCCGGAGAGCAGGAAATTTGGGCGAGACCGCTGTTTGACGGAGGTCAGGCGATTGGACTGTTTAATCGGGGCGGGGAACCCGCAAAGATCGCTGTCAAGTGGTCTGAGCTAGGAATGAAAACTGCGCCAACGCGAACACGCGATCTCTGGGCGCACAGCGATGTGAAGGTGGATGGCTCGGAATATTCGGTGATGGTGCCCGCACACGGCGTGGTGATGCTGCGCGTTTCGCAGTAATCCATCGAATAGCACGAGCACCCATGAACCCAAATGCTATTTTCCTGTATAGCTGATTCGCCAGACGGATTTTGAGCCGTCGTCGGTGACCAGCAACGAACCATCGGGGGCAACCGTGACAGCGACGGGGCGGCCCCAAACATGGCCATTGTCGACTACGAACCCCGTCATGAAATCCTCGTATTCACCAGTGGCGTGGCCAGATTGATGGAGCGGAACGCGAATGACTTCGTAGCCAACACGGACCGAGCGATTCCATGACCCATGTTCGGCGGCGAAAATGTCACCGCGGTATTCCGACGGGAATTGTTTGCCATCATAAAAGGTCAGTCCTAGCGAAGCGTTGTGCGGATTCAAGATCACATCCGGGGTGATAACTTTATTCTTCAGTTCAGGATGCTTTCCCGCGTGACGCGGGTCCTGGTGGCCACCCATGTACCACCACGGCCAGCCGTAAAATCCGCCTTCCTGTAAATGAGTGATGTAGTCCGGAACGAGATTGTCGCCCAGGGCGTCGCGTTCATTGGTCGAACACCACAATTCGCCGGTTTTCGAGTTCATAGCGAGTCCCACGCAATTGCGGATGCCGTAGGCGTAGATTCGCATCGCCGAGCCGTCTGGATTGAACTCGAGAACATCGGCGCGATTCTTCTCGGCAGGCGTCGTATCCGGGTCATCAATATTTGAGACCGAGCCTACCGAAACAAACATTTTCTTACCATCGGCGGTGAATTGAATGTCGCGAGTCCAATGACCACCACCCGAAGGAAGATCGGCAATGTGTTCTGCTGTCCCGCGAGCCTTCAAATCGCCACTCTTGTATGGGAAGCGCACAATGGAGTCTGTGTTTGCAATATAGACCCACTGCGGATCAGGCCCAGGCGGGTAAAAGTTGATTCCGAAGGGGCGGTTCAGTCCTGTGACAAACGTTTCGGATTGCTGCGGATTGCCTTCAGCCGTGATCCCGCGGAAGACTTGAATTTTTCCAGCGCGGCTTTCGGCGACAAAAAAATCGCCATTGGGAGCTGTTCGAATCAGTCTCGGCTCATCAAGTCCCGCAGCATAGAGTTCCACTTTGAAGCCGGGAAGAACCTGTGGCCAGGCGTTTGCCGGACGGGGCACGAGTTGAGGACCATTGCCAGAGGATGGCGTCGCGAGAGGAGATGGCAAATCCTTCAATGTGATCTTGCGAATCTTGCCTGGCATCTCGAAACGGTAGTCGGTGAATGGGGCTTTGGGTGGTGGAGTGTTTTTGCCCGTATCGACAGCTTCGCCGGCAGAAAGCTGTACGCGCGGAGAACCGGGTTTCAGGCTGCCAAGGACTCGGATATAGTTGATGATCTGCCATCTCTGTTGTTCGGGCAGAGTCTGCCAGGCCGGCATACCGTTATTCAGATCACCTTTTGTGATGTACCAAAAAAGTTCGCCGTCGCTCGCGCTCTGCGCCTTGCCGGTCGCCAAAGCAGGTATGTTTCCTGACCCTTCGCCATTTTCACCATGACAGCGCGCGCAGCGGAGATGATAGGCCGCCTTGACGGAGGCAGGATGCTGGCCCACATAGGGATTCCTTTGTTCCTTAACGGCTGCCGGAGCGTTGTGGAAATTCGCGTTTTGACCCCGCAGAGCGGCAGATTCAAGAAGCAAGGCGATGGCGCACGATAGCAATAAACGAGAAACGATCCCCTTTTCCATTCTCAAGTAGATCCTCCAAAAATAGGAAGCCAGCATTCAAACACGGTATTTTGACGCACAAAAGGCTCGCGTCTCAATACCTGACGTGCCGGCAGAACTTAGAAAACCGAATGGCGCGACCGGAGGCAGGATCGCTGGTAATCCCCCCAGGTCAGAAACAACCTGACAAAATGTGATGATTTCGCAAGATTAAGACGCGCCGACTAAGTTTGCGCGGGCGCGTCGGGTACACTCATGCCCGTCCACACTTCCGCGTTCGAACGAAATAGGCGGGTAACGTCACGCTGAATGTCACCGCGAGTTACGCCGCGGCCGTCCTCGGAAAGCAGGCGGTAGGTCTCCGAAAGGATACGCGACATGGTTCTGCGCGTGTTATTCCATTTGTAGATGACTTGCTCGAGAACGCGGGCATCGGAGTGCTGCGGAATGAAACTCGTACCCAACATCTCGATGCGCTCGCGCGTGATCTCCTCCACGATCGAAGGATTGTTCATGAACCACCAGCAACCGAACGGCATCAAATTATTGAACTTTCGCGCATAGACGCAGAGTTCGTGCTGGTTCTCCCGGCTAAGAACACTCACCAGGAAGCGGTTGTCCGGGAATTCGCGGCACAGATTCTCCAATGCTTTCAGGTCCGCTTTACCCAGAGCGTCGCCCGCCAAGCGCAGCGCAGGATTCACCTGTTTGCGAACTCCGATCATGAGCGAGAGAGGCAAATTCAATTCGCGGCAAGCCGGCAGCACCGCTTCTTTCAGCAATCGATTGCCAACCGTCTCCTGTGGATATGCAAAAGTGTCCGGCAGAGAGACCGCCATATATACGGGTTGCATGCGTGCGTGCCAGTCCAAAAGGAAACGCCGCACTTCCGAGGCTGATTTGCCCGAGGCATGCTCGTCAACGCGATAGCCTTGACTCGCCAACACGTGCCAGTGCGCGGACCACATACATAGAATTCGATCCAGCCGCAATACAGCACGGAAGTGCTTATGGTTCGCTACTCCGTTCAACCAGGCTGCGGCTTCCTCCGGGTCGAGAGGATCATTCGTCATGACCACTAAATTGACGCCCGCCATTTGAAGCACCGTCTGAATGTGCCCTTCGATGGTTTGCTCTTTGAAAAAGGCCCTCGCCTCGCCCAAGTCCGAGCTATCCGTTGGCAATTGGAAAGCGTTGAGAACAGCGATAACCCCGCGCGTGGATTCCGAAACAGGGGTGTTTTCGACGAAGAGTGTCCGCCAAATGGCATCGGCTTTTTGGTGTTTGGGGAGCGCCCAATACTGATCCGGCCGGATGTCTGAAGAGCGAAAAAGTTCGGCTTCGAGATAGTGATAGGTCAGGAGTTCGTCTATCCCCCACAACCCGAGAGTGCCAAATGAGGGAGAATACAAGTGCGTGTGAATGTCGACAAACTGCGTGGCCGCGAGGACGTCCTCCACCGCCGAAAAGATCTGTGCTTCCGAAAGTCGTTCGCCGACGCTGGACGCTGGAGTTTGGCTCGTTGATTTCAGAAAAGCGGTCTTCATGCCTTGCACCGACTCTTGCTGCTCTCGGGCATAGTTATCGCGCCGTGTCCACAATTCATGTGTAGTGAACGGGCGTTTAGTATGACGTTGGTATGATTCCTCGACTTACCACTCGACGTAGCCCTTTCAATGGTCATGAGTCTGGCAGACTACAAATGGTTCGCCAAGCTGTCAAACTGTAAGAATTGAAGATAATATTCAGTGAAACTTAACGAAAGTCATAAGGTTTTCTCCGCCGTCGTGTTTCTGCAGATCTGCTTGAGCTCTGCATCTGAGACGTTCGTATGTCCCTGCTGCGTTCCGAATCTCATCGAGTCCGAAGCAGAGCACCAAGAAGGGTACGTTTGATTCTATCCATGGAGAGAGGAATTCCATAAGTGCTTCGCAGCCTAGGTGGTACGCCCATATGGAAATGCCGATAACAACGACCCCAAGGGATACGGGTTGGGGCCGGACGGACAGAGTAATACGCGAATTCGAGGTGCAGTTCTGCTATGCGCTGGGCTAGACTATGTGGTCGAGAGAGAATAACGGATAAGTGGATATACCGGAACAACCAATTCGGCGGATTCGAGTTCCAACAGGCTAACTTAACGAGATAACTTTCGGGCGTTTACAGAGTCATAAGAGGTTATGGGCCAAACTTCTCATCAGGGCGGCAAGCCCAAGACCCTTCTTCTTCGGATTTCTTTGGTAGTGTTTCTCGTAGCTATCCCCTTTCTTTTTGTGCATTTCCGGCAAGGGCGATCCTTGGCAGATCGTGCCGAGTCCGTTGTCAGTGTCGAAAGAAAGAACCTTTCGCAGACATTGCGGCTAAATGGTACGACACAGGCCACGCGTTCCTTCGTAGTTCTTGCGCCAAAACTCGAAGGCGCGCAGGTCGGCTCGATGGTGGTTACCAAACTGGCCCCAGCGGGTACGCATGTGAAAAGTGGCGACTTCCTGGTCGAGTTCGATCCGCAAGCACAGATGAAGGACTACCTCGATAAGAAGAGCACCTACGACAATTTGGTAAGCCAAGTGGCCCAAAAGAACTCTGACGAGGACATCGCCCGAGCGAAAGACGACACGGCGATGAAGCAAGCGGAAGACGAACTCAAGCGTGCGCAACTTGAGATTCAGAGAAATGAAGTTGTTTCGCGCATCGACGCCGAAAAGAACCAGGAAGCCGTGGATGAAGCACAAGCCACGCTGAAGCAACTGAAGGAAACCTACCAGTTGAAGCGGGCCGCAGCGATCGCGGCAATTCGGATTCTGGAGATTCAGCGAGATCGCGCGAAGGGAGCTATGCGCTACGCTCTCGGGAACGCGGCGAAGATGACTGTGCACTCGCCTATGGAAGGAGTGGTGGTCTACAACACCATTTGGCTGGGAGGACGCATGGGTACAGTTCAGCAGGGAGATCAGGTGCGGTCCGGGGTACCGTTCATGCAGGTGGTCGATCCCTCGCGGATGGAAGTCCGCGTGGAGTTAAATCAAGTGGATCTTTTGAAAGTTCATCCTGGCCAGCAAGCGCAGTTGCACTTGGATGCCTACCCGGGGATGACTCTCCCCGCCGTTCTTGAGGAACTTTCGCCCCTCGGCCACACCGGACAATTCTCGGAGATGGTCCGGTCGTTCACGGCACGATTTTCCGTCCAAGGAAACGACCCAAGACTATTGCCCGATCTTTCGGCAGCCATGGATCTCGATCTGGGCTCGGAAAACAACGTGCTGGTGGTTCCGTACCAAAGTGTGGGGACTGAATCCGGGTACTCGTTTGTGTGGCTGAAAACTTCGAGTGGTTATGAGAAGCGCGTGGTGAAAATAGGGCGGCGAAATGACCTCAGCGCCGTGGTGGAATCGGGATTGGCAGAGGGGGATGTGATTCTTCGGGATTCGCGTCGAGATGCTGGAGCGGCGGAGCAGAGATGAGCGGCGGAGTTGAGAAATGGAAATCTAGCAAGAAAGTGCTCGTTGGCGCTGCCATCTTGATCGTTGGCGGGATGGTCTTCGGGGCGTTCCGGCTGGCGAACTCGGCGGTGAATTTACCGACAACGGAAGTAAAACGGAAGGAATTCGTGGATTATTTAGAAATCAAGGGCGAGATCAAAGCGATCCGCTCGGCAGTGATCGCGGCCCCCTATAGCGCAGGCGACTTGCAGATACTAAAACTCGTTGCCAACGCGACGAAAGTGAAGAAGGGCGATGTATTGGTCGAGTTTGACGCTACGACAGTGAGGCAAAAGTTGGCGGAGGATCAGTCAGCCGTCAAGTCTGCGGAGGCAGAAATACAACAGTCGCGGGCGGGGGCAAGATTGAAGGAGGAGCAGGATTTAACGGACGTCATGACCGCGAAGTACGGCACCGAGAAAGCGCGAATGGATGCAAGCAAGCAGGAAATCCTCTCGGTCATCGAAGGAGAGCAAGCCAAACTAAAACTTGCGGATGCGGAACAGAAACAAGCGGAAACCGCGGCCAAGCTGAAAGCGGACCGCGCTTCCGCGGTTTCCGATCTCGCCAGCAAACAGCAGAAGCGCGACCAGGCCGCATTCCAAGTGGCCCAGGACGAGCGCAGCCTGGAATCACTGACGCTGCGCGCTCCCCTTGATGGCGTGGTGGCGCTTGAAAATCACTGGCAGCCACAAGGAGGTCCAACTCCGTTTAAGCCGGGCGACCGTGCGTGGCCGGGTGCGGGGATTGCTGAGCTTCCAGATTCTACGACGCTGAAAATCGCCGCACGCGTGGAAGAGGCGGAAAGAGGCCAACTGAAATTGGGGCAGTCTGCTACAGTGCTGCTCGATGCGCTGCCTGACCGGAACTTCGACGGGCACGTCGACACGATAAGCCCGACGGCCAGCATGGATTTCACGGCGGGATGGCCGATTCCACGAAATTTCTCGGTGGAATTAAGCCTGGCGGGCAACGATCCCCGCCTCGCTCCAGGCATGGGAGCAACCGTCCGTATCGCGGTGGATCGAGTGCATGACGGAATCGTAATTCCGACGACTGCTCTTTTTAGGAAAGCGGGGCGGACCGTTGCGTACGTGCGGCGAGGATCCAAATTCGAAGAGACGCTGGTGGAAGTGGCCCGTCAGAGCGGTGAGGAAGCCTTGATTGCGAGAGGGTTGCAACCGGGCGAGCGGTTGGCCCTAAAGGACCCAACGCTCGCCAAGTAGGAAACTAATTTTGACCAGCGGAAAAACACAAGCGGTGGCATTTCTACTTGCCGTGGCGCTCGGCGGGAGCGGCATTGCCTGCCGGCAGACGACGGTACTGGCCGGGGATGCGGAAATTCCGACAGCCACGGTAAAGGAAGTTGATCTCCAACTCAAGGTGTTCACCAAAGGCGCGCTACAGACGGAGCAATCCAGAGTCATTTCGGCTCCGCCCATCGCTGGCGGGACGTTACAAATAATTCAACTCGCAGCCGCGGGAACCCACGTGCACACAGGCGACGTGGTACTGGAGTTCGATCCAAGCCAGCAAGAATACAATCTGGGGCAAAACCGAAGTGACCTGGCACAAGCCGAACAGGAAATCGTGAAAGCCAAGGCAGATGCCGCGGTTCAGACGGCGGAAGACCAGACGGCGCTCTTGAAAGCAAAATACGCGGTTCGCAAGGCGGAACTTGAAGTCAGTAAGAACGAAATTTTGGGCCAAATCGACGCGCAGAAAAACATTCTTGCGCTGGACGAAGCCAAGCGCGCATTGGTGCAGCTCGAACAAGACATTCGCTCGCACAGTGCGTCCAACGAAGCGGCTCTCGCCATTAGCGAAGAAAAGCGTCACAAAGCGCGCCTGGCGATGGACCAGGCAGAGCGAAACATCAAGAACATGCGGATATCATCTCCCATCGATGGACTGATGGTAATCCACGGGAATCGGGATTCCAGCGGAGGAATGTTTTTTGGTGGGATGACACTTCCAGATTACCACGTCGGGGATCAGGCAAATCCCGGCAGCTCCATTGCAGAGGTGATTGACAGCTCTCACCTCGAGATTTCCGCTCAGGTCGGCGAGACCGACCGCACGAATCTCAAGACCGGGCAATCCGTGAACATAACCATCGATGCGCTTCCCGGCGAGAGCTTCTCAGGCAAAGTGAGAACCGTGGGAGGAGCCACGGCGCGCGAATTCTGGGACGACAATTCGAAGCACAAGTTTGACGTGAACATCCAATTGGACCGCGCGGACCCGCGTCTGCGCCCCGGCTTTGAGGCGAAACTCAGCATCCTTGGCGATCATCTTAGCCGCGCGGTCTCCCTTCCAGCCGAAGCGATCTTCGAGCATGACGGGAAAAAGGTAGTGTACTGCGCGCGCGGGCGGGGGTTCGAAATGCAGGAAGTCAAAGTCCGGGCGCTGAGCGAAGGACGAGCGATCCTTGATGGGATTCCAGTCGGAACTGTTGTCGCGCTGGTGAACCCAGAAAAGAAGCGCACGGGGAAGCCAAAGGAAAGCGGCAGCGCAACACCTAGCCTGGGTTCTGCTTCTAATTGAAGCGAATGAGACGGTTATGAAACGCATCTCCATGGCGGCGCCGAAATCCCTTGAACAATGGCTGCCTGACCTTGCTTTTGGTTTCGAGAATTTGGCGAGTCATAAGCTGCGTTCCCTGTTGACGATGCTAGGAATGATTTTCGGCGTGGCAGCGGTCGTAGCGATGCTTTCGATCGGGGCGGGCGCGCAGCAAAAGGTGATGGCTTTCATCGAGCAGCTTGGCGTGCGCAATCTGATCGTGGAAGCCAAAGAAGCACGAAACGAGCAGGAATATCAGAAAGTCCGGAAAAATTCACCTGGTTTAACACTGAGCGACTACCAGATAATTCGGCAGAATGTGACGGATATTCTGGAAGCTTCTGCACGCAAGCGTTTCACGCCGACAAAAATCCTTCCGAAGCCTCAACAGGATACGCCCATCGTTTATGGCGTTGAAGCGAGCTATCTGGGTATCGGCCATTTGCGCGTGACGGAAGGGCGCTTCTTCGACGCATCTGATAATTCGACTTCGGCACCGGTGTGCGTTCTGGGTGCTGCCGCGAAAGACAGCTTGTTTGGCGCGTCTCAGGCGGTCGGGGAATACATAAAACTCAACGTGCTGTGGTGCCACGTGATTGGGATCGTCGCGCCACAACTCGCTCCTGAATCCGACGCATCGGGCGTCCGCACCGAAGACATGAACAATCTGGTGTACGCCCCGTTGAATTCGGTGCTGTATCGCCTGGAGGACTCGCAAAGCTGGATGAAGGACGAAGTGGACGGCCTGTACCTGCATCTAGCATCAGCCGATACGAGCGCTACGGATGCGGAAGTAGTGCGCGGGATTCTTAACTCCTCGCATCACGACGCGGGCGATTTCAGCGTCATCGTGCCTGCCGAACTGCTGGCCCAGCAGAAACGCACAGAGCAACTCTTCAATACCGTGATGGTGGCTATCGCGTCAATTTCACTCCTGGTTGGGGGAATCGGAATAATGAACATTATGCTGGCTGCGATTCTGGAGCGCACGCGCGAGATCGGAGTGCGCCGGGCCATTGGCGCAAGGCGCTGGGACATCATTCGCCAATTCGTGATCGAGGCGACGCTCATTTCTTTCGCCGGTGGTCTCCTTGGCGTCGTGCTCGGGTTTGCTATGTCTCAGCTGATTGCTTGGCTGGCCGGGTGGTCTACCGTCGTTACAATCGAGTCGATCCTTCTTGCTTTCCTGGTTTCCATCTCTGTGGGCCTGATTTTCGGGATATATCCTGCGGTGAAGGCGGCGCGGCTCGATCCTGTCGAAGCCATCCGGTACGAATAACCGCCTTTGACGCGCAAACAATCCTCTGGGGGTGATCGATGAGAGTTGTGCGTTTTTTCTTGGTTCTGATCGTATTACTTGCAGTGAGTTGCGTCTTGACGCTCGCCCAGAAGGCTTCGCCGCTGGAAACTGTACTGGGAATCAGTGGCAGGCAAAAACCCGCGCCCCCGCTTCTCCCGCCGAACGACTTTCAGGACCACGTCGTAAACGGAAAGCTCGTTCTTTCGCTGGACGACAGCATCCGCCTGGCTCTGGCGAACAACACCAACATCCACATCGACCACTACCAGATCGAAACCGCTGAGAACAATCTTCAGCGCGTCTATGCGCCGTTCGATCCATTGCTGACTTCGAGTTTTAGCGATCAGCGAGCCAAGTCGCCGACGTCAACGCAACTTCAAGGAGCGTCCGTTCTAAACAGTTTGACCCAGGAAACACAGATTGGGTACTCGCAGACGTTTCAAACGGGAACGAGTTTCCAGGGTTCGTTTATCGCGAACAAGAATTCAACGAATAGTACGTTTAATTTTCTGAATCCTTCTACCTCGACGACACTGGAGTTTAACGTGACGCAGCCGCTTTTGCGCAACCGCGGACTCTTTCCAAACCGCGCGCCAATTTTGATCGCACAGCGCAACTTGAAGCAGGCTCATGCATCATTTCTCGCGGATGTGAACAACATTATTCTGCAGATTGTCAGCAGTTACTGGAATGTGGTGCTAGCTCGCGATAATCTCTCGGTGCAGCAAAAGTCGCTGGACGAGGCCCAGAAAAGTTATGACCACGACAAGAAGGCACTAAGCCTGGGAGCACTACCTCCACTGGACATTTATCGTTCTGAATCTCAAGTTGCTTCGCGACGTGTTGGCGTTATTCAAGCAGAATACTCGGTCAAGCAGGCCGAAGATCAATTCCGCCAAGACATTGGCGCGGACCTAGTCCCAGCGATTCGCGCCCTTGATCTGGATATGACCGACCAGCCCCAGCCCGTCGGAGAACTGCCCACTATGGATATCCCTACTGCCCTCGCACGCGCTATTGCGAACCGCCCCGAGCTGGAAGCGGCGCACCAACAGCTTGCCGCCGATGAACTGAGCATTCGGCTGGCACACAATAACCTCAAGCCGGATCTCGAACTCTCTGGGTTCTATTGGGGGAACGGACTGAATGGCTTTGAAGCCGGCGTTGTGAATACAGGAATAGGCACAAGTTTGAGCCAGTCTTTCCGTTTTGCCTTCCCAGCCTACGGCGCGAGTCTTTCGTTGGCGCTTCCGATAAAAAATCATGGCGCGGCGGCGAATCTAGCTGATTCTTTGGTAAGCCGCAGACGCGACCAATATCAGGAAAGGGGGACAAACCAAAACATCTCGCTCGAGGTTACCAACGCGGTCCATGCGCTGGAGGCGACTAAGCTCGGGATGGAAGCCGCTAAAGTAGCCGTGGATCTTGCCAGAGATACTCTCCACGCTGACGAGCGAAAGTACGAATTGGGCGCGGAACCGGTGTTCTTTGTGCTCGACGCGCAGACGCAACTGGCACAAGCGGAGTTGAACTTAATTCAATCAGAAGTCAATTTCCAGCTGGCCGTTACCCAGGTGGATCACGCAACAGGAGATCTTCTGGAGCACCACCACGTGCAGATTGTGGAACCGGTAAAATGAGGCTATTCGCGGCAGGCTAGGAAGTGCCATCCGCTTTGCGGCGCAACAAGATGGAAAGGATGGTTGAAGGGTTTGGAGGCGCGGGTGGGATTCGCACCCAACCCTGGTATTGAAAACACGTAAGTTACTCATTCTATGTAACGCAAGAAACGCTAAAAACGCCAAAATAACCCATGTTGGCTACACGGCGGCTACGCGGCGCGGGTGACGTTCGAGATGGCAGGGGATCGCCGGAATCCAAAAAATTGTTCATGTACAAAGGGTCTCTAAGTTAAAGGGTGGAGCCCTCAATTGTCATCAAAAACCGGCTAACCACACGGCTCAATTCGGCCGCGCTCCAAATGGGCCATACATCATCCATCTAGGTGAGCACACGAAATCGCCCACACCCATCGATTTTTCTTCTGTCAACTTTTCGATGCTGTTGTCCGCTCCGGGCATTTGCACTTCGCTGTGGTCCTCGATCCCGTGAGGTTGGCCGGAATTAGTGGGATGTCGGCCCGAATGTGACGCGAAGCGCGTAAGCGTATTTCGTAGGAGCTTGCGCGGGGAGCCGAACGTGTAAGCCGTCGCGACTCTGCTCGAACTGTAATTTCGCATCACTGCCAAGCAGGGCGACCGATTGCACGTGCTCAATGCCCGTGGCCTGCGCGAGAGCGTGAATTACTGCTTGCGCATTTGCCGGCCAACCGAGTCCAATTACATAGAGCGCCTCACCCTTGGTCGTAAAGCGAAAATCCTCTGGCGTGTAATGCGCCGTGTCGGTGTCGTGAAACGAGCCGGACGCGACTTTGGTTGGTCCTTCACCATATATCCTCCACGTTCGCGTCCCGTAGATGGCTTCGCCATTTACGTTCAGCCAAGAGCCAATGTCCAGTAGCACTTTCTGAACCTCGTCTGGAATCGTGCCATCGGATTTCGGTCCGATATTCAGCAATAAATTTCCGTTCTTACTGACAATGTCAATTAGTTGGTGCACGACGAACTCGGGCGCTTTGAACGTGTCGTCTTTGATGTATCCCCAAGACTTGTTGCTGATGGAAGTGTCCGTCTGCCAGGCGAGAGGACGAATCTCGCCAAGCTGTCCGCGTTCCAGATCGAGCACAGCGGCATGCTCCTGCATCGCGTAGTCCTTGTAGTTGATCACTCCGACGTGGTCCCCATATTCCAGTGAACGGTTGTAGTAGAAAGCTGCGAATCGCGTGAGATTGGGCCGGATCGAAGGCTGACCGATCCACCAATCGAAGTACACGATGTCAGGGTGGTATTTCTCTACGAGTTCTGCGCCACGCGCGAGCCAGTCGTCCGCCCATGCGGTCGAGACGTAGGTGAAATCGTTGCTTACCGGAGTGCCCCGGGGAGCCGCAAGCCACGGATGTGCCGGGCCGTACAGTGCGGCGTATTGCGGATCGTTCACGTCGGACGGAATGGTTCGACCCACTCCGAGAAAGAAATTGTGCTCCACACGATGTGACGACACTCCAAAATGCAAACCCTGCGCCCGCACCGCCCCGGCCAGCTCGCCGATTATGTCGCGATGCGGTCCCAACTTCGCCGCGGTCCAATCGCTCACTCCGCTGTCATACATCGCGAAGCCATCGTGATGCTCAGCCACCGGTACGACATATTTGGCGCCTGATTTTTGGAACAATTGTGCCCAAGCAGCGGCATTGAAATCCGCGGCCTTGAACATTGGAATGAAGTCCTTGTATCCGAACTTGTCTTGCGTGCCGTACGTTGCAATGTGGTGTTTGTATTCGTCGGAACCCGCGCTGTACATGTTTCGGGGATACCACTCATTTCCGAAGGCTGGCACCGAATAGACGCCCCAATGGATAAAGATGCCGAACTTCGCATCCTTGTACCATTCGGGAGCCTCATATTTCTGGAGCGATTCCCAATCAGGGCGAAAGGGGCCGTGATGGTCGGCGGCATCAACCTGTTTGAGCAGCGCGGCGCGTTGGCCGTCGTATTTGCTGCTGGCCTTCTGCCAGATTGCGTCGATCGCTTCCGGGTCGAGAGAAGCGGTTGGAGTCGTCGGACTCTGGGCTTGCGCTCCAGGAAGTGCTAAGAGCGCGAGCAAAAAACCACCAAGTGCAATCGTCAATAGCGAACGGGCAAGCATGATTTCTCTCTCCTGTAACCGAATAGAGTTCTGATGCCGTCAATCCACGGAGACCATGATCTTCTTGAAGCTTGCCGGATTCTCACTCCACGATCGCAGGGCATCCGCCGCCTCTTCGAGCGGCACCACCAAACTCACAGCCTGGTCCACAGGAAACTTTTTCCTCTCGAGAAGATGGATTACCGCACTAAAATCTTCCGGCAGCGCGTTTCGCGAACCGAGAATGTCCAGCTCTTTTTGCACGAAGAGTCTTGTCTCGTAGCTTACCGGTTCCTTGGCATAGCCGATGTACACCACTCTTCCCGTGAAGGCGACTTCCTCAACAGCGGCTCGAAAGGTTTGCGGTGTTCCGATCGCTTCGATCACCACATCCGGGCCGCGACCTTTCGTCAGTTCTTGCAGACGATCGTGTAGCGATTCCTTCGCGGTGTTGATCGCATCAGAACCACCCGCCGCTCGCGCCACGACGAGCTTCTCATCATCCATATCAACACAAATCGTGCGAGCGCCGCGTGCGTTCGAAGCTGCGACGGCTCCGAGTCCCACGCCGCCGCACCCCAAGATGGCGACAGTGTCGTCTGCTTTTATTCTGCCGCGCGCCACAGCATGAAATCCCACCGTCAGCGGTTCGACCAGGCATAACTCTTTCCTCGTGAGTTTCGCCGGATACAACTTCTCTCTAGGCATCGCGACGAATTCTGCAAGCGCTCCGTCCCGTTGTACGCCGAGGGTCTGATTGAACTGGCACGCATTCGAACGTCCCCTTCGGCACGAAGCGCAGCTGCCGCAGCTCGTATATGGAGAAAGAGCCACATCTGTTCCAGCCGGCAGCGAGCTATCCCCCTCGATGACCGTGGCTGACACTTCATGTCCGGGTATGCGTGGAAATGTGACCAGCGGATTTCGTCCGCGAAATGAGTTCAGATCGCTTCCGCAGAACCCAACCATTCGGACTCTCAGTAATAATTCTCCAGGTGCAGCCACCGGATTGGGAACCATTTCGACGGATGCTTCGCCCGGCCTCTTGAGTACAAGTGCTTTCACGCTGGAAGTAGCCTCTGGAAGGGTTTGCGACAGCACCCACACTGGAGTTGAGTGTCCATTGTCCGGTCCATCTCAAGAATGCGTTATAGATTGTCCGTCGCCACGCTGAATGTATACTACGCGTTTCATGAACTGAACTCTGAAAGATAATTGCAAAAACTGTTGGATATCAATCCGGTGCAACCTAGCCGAACCTCAGAGAGAACAATAAATGGCCCAAAAACGTGCTTTCAGACCTTTCCGAGCAATTCAGTACCGAATCCTGCGCCGATCTCAGTTCCGTCGGACATTCCTGTTTGCGCTTCAAGCGGGATCTTCGCTCGTGAGTTCACTTCTTGCCAGCTTGACTCTGCTCGCTGTGGCTGTGGCTGTGGCTGCGCCGGTGGCGGCTGCACAGAAAGTTGCATTGTTCATTGACGTTTCCAAGCCCGGCCCGAAGATTGACCGCAACCTCTTCGGCCAATTCGCCGAACACCTCGGCCACGGTGTTTACGAAGGCATCTGGGTCGGCCCGGACTCGAAGATTCCGAACACACGCGGGATCCGCAACGATGTCGTCGCCGCGCTCAAAGCGATAAGGGTGCCGAACGTGCGCTGGCCCGGAGGGTGCTTTGCAGACGAATACCACTGGCGCAAAGGCATCGGTCCGCAGCGAACGGTCACACTCAATCCCAACTGGGGCGGCGTCATCGAGCCGAACACCTTCGGAACGACGGAATTTATGGACTTCCTCGACCAGACCGGCGCCGAGGCCTATCTCTCGGTCAACGTCGGCTCCGGCACTCCACGGGAAGCATCGGAATGGCTGGAATACTTAACCACCGCTCAGCCGACAACTCTCGCCAAGGAGCGCGTAGCCAACGGGCATCCTGCTCCTTATAAGGTTGCGTTTCTTGGCATCGGCAACGAAAGCTGGGACTGCGGCGGCAACATGACGCCTGATTATTATTTAAGCCAGCTCAAGATCTACAGCCGCTTCGTCCGCAACTTCAATCCAGCACAACAAGACAAACAACAGATGCTCAAGATCGCAGTGGGCCCCGGCGGCGGCGAGCCTCGCTGGACAGACTGGACGGAAGCCGTCATGAAGGCGTATCAGAGCCACACCTGGAGTTGGGACATGAATGGGCTTTCGATGCACTCCTACACCGTTGTGAAATGGCCGCCTTCCTTTGCCTCGGTGGGTTTCGGAGAGACCGAATACGCGCAGATTCTCAAGTCCACGCTGGAGATGAACGATCTTGTTGAGAAACACTCGGCAATCATGGACAAGTACGATCCGGAAAAAAAGGTGGCGCTGGTTGTGGATGAGTGGGGCGCCTGGTACGCGCCGCTCCCTGGCAGTACTCCCGGCTTCCTGGCACAGCAAAATACTTTGCGCGATGCAGTGCTAGCGGCATTGAATCTCAACATTTTTGCGCGGCATGCCGACCGCGTTCGCATGGCCAATATCGCGCAGATGATCAACGTGCTCCAGGCCATGATCCTGACCGACAAAGAGAAAATGGTTCTCACACCCACATACTACGTCTACAAAATGTACGTGCCGTTTCAGGACGCGATCTTCGTGCCCGTCTCATTCGACGCTGGCACGTACACGCACGGCGATATCACGTTGCCGAGTGTGGATGCCATCGCAGCGAAAGATAAAGCCGGAAAATTGTGGCTCGCAATAACCAACGTTGATCCAAATCAGCCCGCTGAAATCGAACTTAATCTGGCCGGTATAAATGCCAAATCCGCGGCTGGAGAAACGCTGACTGCATCCAAGGTCGACAGCGTAAATACCTTCGACGCGCCCAATTCGGTTGTTCCGAAGCCGTTTTCCGCAAAAGCGCAAGACGGCAAGCTGACCCTCAAATTGGCTCCCAAATCAGTAACGGTGGTTGCAGTCGAGCAGTAAAACTAGATGGCTCTCTCGGACCGATGCTGTTTCAAGAAAGGGTCACCATGACAAGCGCGAAATGGTTCGGAGAAATTTTACTTGCGATTGCGGCTGGACTAGCTCCTCATCTCGCCGCGCAAGTGCAAACAGATGTGCCTCCGGCGGTTGCCGGTGCAAAACCAGTGACGGTCGAGCATATCAAGGTTCACGGAACGACTCTGGAACGCAATTTGGAAGGAGACGCGGTTGATCGCGACGTGTTTGTGTTCCTTCCTCCCAGCTATGCGCAAGATAAGTCTCGACGCTATCCAGTCGTTTACGCCCTGCACGGTTACTCCATCGGCGCCGAGCAATGGACGCATGAAATCCATGTCCCCGAGACTATCGAAGGCGCCTTCGCTCTAGGCGCGAAAGAAATGATCGTAGTCCTGCCCGATTCGAAGACGTTGCACAACGGCTCGATGTATTCGAGTTCCGTGACCACCGGTGATTTCGAGCTGTTCATCGCTCGAGACCTAGTCGCATACATTGATGCGCATTACCGTACGATTCCTGAGCGCCAAAGCCGGGGACTCGTCGGCCACTCAATGGGAGGTTACGGCGCTACCCGCATTGGCATGAAGCATTCCGACGTGTTCGGGAGTTTGTACATCATGAGTCCGTGTTGCTTGTCTCCCCGGCCCGCCGGGTCCATGAACCCGGAAATCGCGAAGAGCCTTGAGGCTCTTAAAGCACCTGCAGACTCTGCGGGGCTGCCGTTTTTTGCGCGCGCCACGTTGGCCTCGGCCGCCGCTTGGTCACCCAACCCGAAGAATCCTCCGTTTTATCTCGACCTGCCCACGAAGAATGGAACGCCACAGCCCGACGTTTTTGCAAAATGGGCTGCAAATGCTCCACTCGCTTTCGTTGATCAGTACATCGAAAGTCTCCGGCGGTATCGTGCCATCTCCATCGATGTAGGTGACCAGGACGGTCTGCGAGCCGATACCGTAAAGCTCCACGAAGTTCTTGATAAGTATGGAATCGCAAATAGCCTCGAAGTGTATTCTGGCACTCACACAAGCAAGGTGGCGGACCGTTTTCAAAATCATGTGCTCCCGTTTCTTGGCCAAACACTCTGCTTTCAGACGAGCTGCCAATGACGTCAACCATGAACAAATGTCTTTCCGTCCGATGCACGCAACATCTGTCGTCGAGCAGTCCAAAGAAGGCGCCATGTACTCTTGCTATGTACAAGATCCGACTTGCTACATCCTCGCGGACTTTTACCGCTTGCAGTCTATGTACTGTCTAGGTTCTTTGTGAGAGACTTTCGGTGGATTTACAGTGACATTCGCTATTCTCCGCCGCCTCGCTCCTCCTTCTCGCAGGACTCTGTCTCCCTCAATCCCGCGAGCAAGGACCGCCCGTTCCCGCGCCGACTCAAGGCCCTTCCATCAAAGTCGAAAGTCGCATCGTTGTGGTGGACGTGGTTGTCACAGACAAACAAGGACAATCCGTTCCCGGCCTCCGCAAGGATGACTTTCACCTCTCCGAGGACGGCGGCCCGCAGATTGTCACTTCTTTCGAGGAACACAAGGGTGCTGCTCCCAACGAAATCAAGTTACCGCCGATGCCGCCTAACGTCTTCACCAATTTTCCCACCGCTCGAGGTGCCGATTCCGTCAACGTTCTGCTGCTCGACCTTCTCAATACGCAGCCGCAAAATCAGGCGTTCGTGCGGCAGCAGGTCATCAAATATCTCGGCGAAGTTCCGCCCGGCACGCGCCTCGCCGTTTTCGCGCTCAGTTCTCGCCTCCGCATCGTCCGCGGGTTTACGACGGATTTTTCCGGCATCTCGGCCACACTGGAAGACAAGAAACTCGGCATAGCGCCCGAGGTCTCTCGAAATCTGCAGACTGACGCTAACCAATACAGCGACGCGGAAATTCTCAGGCAAATGCGCAAGAGTCAGGCTGCGCCCTCGGCCATTGATGCCGTGGAGTCTTTCCAGGGCGACGAATCCGCCGAGCGCGCCAACTCCCGCAGTGAGCTGACCCTACAAGCCTTCCAGCAAATCGCCCGCTATCTTTCCGCGATTCCCGCCCGCAAAAATCGTATCTGGTTCTCAGACAACTTCCCGGTCAGCTTCTTTCCGGACACTGGCGGCAGAGTTCCCAAGAATCAGGATCACATTCAGAAAACCTCGGACATGCTCACCGCGGCAAAAGTCGCCATCTATCCTGTGTCTGCGCTTGGAGTTCTCGGAGACCCCACCTTCGATGCCAGCAAACTGGCCGGTTCGCGCCGAGAACTCGAGGCTCGCCTCAGCGCTAATCAAATCGCCATGGAAACCATTGCCCAGGAGACCGGCGGCCGCGCTTTTTACAGCACGAATGCGTTGAGCGACGCCGTCAAAGACTCTGTGAGCAACGGCTCGCACTATTACACGCTGGCCTATTCACCTGCCAACAATAAGAATGACGGCAAGTTCCGGCGCATTCAGGTCAGCCTCGCCGACAATAACTACACACTTTCCTATCGTCGCGGCTACTTCGCCGACCAACCCAGCCACGAATTCATCTCTGAAGACGGCGCCGACGATCCCTTCGTACCACTTATCGGTTTAGACATGCCGGATTTCGACCAGATCCTATTCAAGCTGCAGGTAGTGCCGAAGAGCCCGCAGCCTCCCGCGAATGCCCCGCGTGCGGGAAATAACACGAAATTGAAGGCGCCGTTTATCCGCTACGATATCAACTTCGCCGTGGCTCTGCCCGACATCGCGATGGGCTTAGACGCCAACGGCACGCGTCATGGCCGGATTGAAATCATCGATCATCGCATTCGGTCCGGGCGGCAACATCCTGAACATCGTCAGGAAGCGTAGCAATCTAACAATGGATTCCAAGGTGTATGAAGCGACCCAGCAGGTGGGAATGCAAATTCACGAGGAAATCGATGCGCCTCCAGGTGAAATCTATCTGCGGGCTGGCATCTATGACACGAATTCCGGCAACTGCGGGACCGTCGGTGCAGCGCTGAATGGTTCTTCCGCGAAACAATCCAAGAAGTAGTTTGAAGCCGCGGGCCTCGGTTTTATTCGCCGTATAGATGCTTGAGTGTTCTTACAAGGGCGAGTGGAATTTCCTGAACCGACCCGCTCTTAGTACTGGCTCTATTTCGCTTCCTTAATGATCGCCTCCGCAGCGTTCCCCGCTACCACCCAGCTTGCCGAACCGGCCACCACGGCTTCATCCTCAAACCACAGGAACCCGAAGTCATCGATGCACTCCGGAAAATCCGGCTTGATAATGATATATCCCGGAATCACAGCGCCAGGAATGTACGAATCGTCCGCGCGATTGTTGCTGTAGGTCTTTGTCTTCGACACCGTTCCCACTCCAGCAACATACGAAGTGCTGGATACCGGGTGCGTCCCGAGGATGTAGTTGACCGCACGAAGAGTGTATTCGGGGCTGACCAGATCCGGAAAAGCCTTGTGCAGGAAATACATTCGGATGGCCATGTCCACCACGGCGCCCGATCCGCCCCACGTGCCGACACTCGGCGGCACGCCGAAAGGGGTGGCGTCCAGCCGCTCATCCAAACCCGCCATATATTTCTTCACCGCTTCACGCATTTGATCCTTCGCGCTGGTGTCCAGATAAGGCAAAGCCCGCACTGCGCTCCAGCCACGCGAGTCCATCTGTTGCGGCGTGATCATCTGTGGGAACAGTTCCTTCAGCCGTGACTTGTAAGGCTCAGCGCCATTCGTAGCGATGGTCAATTCCAGCGCCGCCCCCCACTCCAGTCCGGGACCAGATCCGCCACGACCGGAGCCGGCCGGCGGCAGTTGGTTGTGCGCCAGCCGTGCCCGTGCCTGTCGGAGCACCCGCGCTGCCCGCTGCGTTACCACCACTTTGAGCGCCAGAGACCACGCCCTGCGACGCGGCCAGCACGCCACCTCCCGGCGCGCCTGCCGGAGCCGCTCCGCCTAAGCCGCCGCCCGCCGGATTCTGCGTTGGATGAGCCTTCTCCTCGTTCCAAGCCTTGATCGCGGTGACCAGGCAGTCTCTCGCTAACGCATCGTCCCAGCCTTTCAGCGTATCCGCCGCTGCAGCCAGCGCTGCAATGGCGTTCCACTGGAAAAACGGGTTGTTCGTAGTGAAGATCCAACGATCGTCCGGCCTGCCGGAGTAGTCTCCCTTCGTTTCATTCGGGCCGAGCTTCGGGTCGTAGATGCGGCCGTCCGTTTTCGAAGCGCCGTCACCCACCTGGGTGTACTGCCGCAGATCTGGCTCGTGAGTGCCACGGATCGCGTGGCCAATGTTGTGGAACTGCGCCAGGATGAGCAGTGCACCGTGCTTCACCTGCTGCACCGTATCCGGCACGCCATCGGGCCGGTGCATCTCCACCTCGCGCGCGGCTTCATCCACCGTAAGCTCGTCGTACGTAAGATGGAATTCGCGATACGCCAGCGCCAGGCTCTGAATCACGCTCAGTTGCGCCGGCTCCTCCAGGTCGAAATCCCCGGCGTCATACCACCCGCCCACGTTCATCCCAGGGATGTGATCGCCGCCTTTGTACTTCCCCTCCGTCGCTGTGGCTTGGTTCCAGCCGTCAAATTGCTCCCCAACCACCGGCGCCATGCGCCCATCATCCAGGTGCGAAGCGCCATGCCACACCCGGTATCCTTCGCGAACCGCAACGTGATCCATCTGCTCCGCAAGGTGATGGTCCAGGCTGTCCTGCCAGATCTTTGCATAGACGTCCTGCGAAATCGGGAAAGGGGCCGTGCGCTGATCTGCGTACTCGATTACGTACAAACCGGGCTCCTTCACCGGTGTAAAATCGAATTTCGAATACACGTAGCGCAGCCACGGCGTCGCAGGCGTGATCGGACCCTCGAACACTTGTTGGTAAGATCCGTGTTCCGTCAGGCGCAACACTCGTGCCGTCTTCGGGCCGTGGTACTTCGGGTCGAGTTCCAGCACCGCCACCTTGGAGAAGGCCGGCGCATAACCCACCTGGCTGTGCGCGATCATCGGCGGCCGTGTCCAGTTCGGGATCACGTCCGGACGGATGTGCCACACGATGGCGCCCGTGGTTTTTCCCGAAGGAATCAGAGAACGCAACACGAACCAGCCGTTCTGCGCGCGGTCGCGCCCATCGAACAGCATCAGGTTGGCCGTATCCGATACCACGTTCACCCGGGCCAGCGCGTCGTCCAAGCCCAGAGTGATGCTCTTTCCTTCGGCGAACGGCAGCGGCTGCGTGTATCCCTTGGCCTTGTCCCAGTCCTCGAGGTAGTACGCCTTTTTCGGCTCATCCGCCAATGGCAAAACCTTCGTCATCGCGTCGTTCGGCGCTCGCGGGAAAATGCCGGCTTTGCTTCCGTCCACCACGTAAGCCTTGCCCATGTAGATCGACGGCAGAAACTCCAAATTGAAGCCCGCCCGCCCCTCCAGTTTCTGCGGTAGCGGTTTATCGAGATTGATGCTGACCTTCACCCCGCCAGGCTCCGCCGCCACTTCCAATGTGTAACTGAAATCGAACGTCGGGAAACTGAGGTCGGCAATCAGCCGGTCGTTCGCCTTGTCCGCGTGGCGGCCCTTAAGCGTTGCCACCAGATCCCACTGCTCTGGCGTCGCCATCAGGCGAACGTCGCCGTTCGTGGCGATGCGCTGGCCGTGCAGAATCATCTCCATGGCCGTATTCTTCTGATCCACAAAGACCGGATGATACGTGCTGTCGTAGAGAAAGACGCTGAAGCCTTGCGTATCCAGGTAATTCTTATCCGTCACCTTCATCGCAAAATCTGTGCCGGACAGGTCTGGCACTGAAACCAACGCCAAGAGGACACAAACGATTCGCGTAAACATAATTTGGGATTGATGCTGCTCCTTTGCCCCAACATGATATGACATACAGACGGTCTGGGCGCCCTTTGTTCCGCAGGCTGCCGCAACCCATGACAAGCGCACACCGCGCGTGAAAGCGGCACGTTCGGGGTCTCCGCTGTAAAGACTGAGCGTCGAAGCGATGAGAGCCGCCCATCAGCTCGTTGAAACAACGCAGACGATCGGCAAAATCGTCATCGCAACTGCATGATTGATAAAACGGTTTTCCAAACCGCCGC
>CAVUYT010000007.1:0-352076 GCA_963745805.1 uncultured Acidobacteriota bacterium | reverse complement strand
AATTACCGCCACACGCTGGACATTTCTTAAGGATGAGCTGTGCGCCGTCGAGCGATTTTCCGTTGATCCGACGGTCGAGGATAAAGCGGCATCCGGGGTTGTCACAAACCATGAAGCGTTGCATTTGGGGAGCCTCCTTGAGGGCGGGACAGGGATACTCCCGTGGTACGAGACTGTCAATACGGTAGATATACCTACATACCCGGTACAGCTACTGGCAAGCCTGGACCGGAAGGCATGCCGAACGGAAGAGCACTTGGGCTTGCTCGCGCTAGGCGCGATTCGGAAGAGCGTATCTGGTATGAACATAAGGCCGCGCCGAAGCGCCGACCGCAGCTTGGCTCAATATTGTGTAAAATGGCGATCGGTCAAATCGAAAAAACCACCAGTCGCCAGAGCAAATCCAATAGTCAAGCTAGACGCCAAGAATAGGAAGTGATCATGCAATTCAATTTTCGCCTCAAGGTTTCAACGTCGCGAGCGCTCATCCTGGCGCTTTCTTTGGTGCATTTGATCAGCCCAAAGGCTATGGCTCAAACGCCGAGTGTCGCCGCCACTCCACCTATGGGGTGGAATAGCTGGAATCATTTTGCCGACAAGATCGATGATGCAACTGTGCGAACCCAAGCCGACGCAATGGTTTCGAGCGGCATGCGGGACGCGGGGTATGTCTATATCAACATTGACGATACTTGGGAGGCCGAGCGCGACGCGCAGGCCGTCATTCACGCAAACAAGAAGTTTCCAGATATGAAAGCGCTGGCGGATTATGTGCACGGAAAAGGGCTGAAATTGGGAATCTATTCCTCGCCCGGCCCCAAAACTTGCGGCGGTTTCGAAGGGAGTTACGGCCACGAAGAGCAGGACGCGCAGACCTATGCGGGTTGGGGCATTGATTACCTGAAATACGACCTTTGCAGCTTTGACAGGATTATGGAAGCGGCGGGATCACCTGAAGCGGCGCACAAACTGATGCTCGACGCCTACACGAAAATGCATAAGGCGCTCCTCAAAACGGGTCGCCCGATGGTCTTCAGCCTTTGCCAGTACGGCGCGGACGCGGTGTGGCGCTGGGGCGCTATGGTGGGCGGAAACGCTTGGCGGACCACGGGCGACATTTCGGACAATTATGAACGCATGACGGATATTGGATTCGGGCAGGCGGGCTTAGCGAAATTTGCGGAACCGGGGCATTGGAACGATCCGGATATGCTTGAAGTGGGCAACGGAAAGATGAACCTAGAAGAGTATCGAACGCACATGAGCCTGTGGGCTTTGCTTGCCGCGCCATTACTTGCGGGAAATGATTTGAGCACGATGAAGCCCGAGACGATTGCGATACTGACAAATCGAGAGATTATCGCGATCGATCAGGACCGGCTCGGCAAACAAGCGGATCGTGTGCGCGCGGAAGGCAGCCAGGAAATTTGGGCGCGTCCTTTGGCAGATGGATCGAAAGCGGTCGGGATCTTCAATCGGTTCGACTGGCCACAGACGATCGACGTGGACTTTTCGGAGCTAGGATTCAAGGGCAGCGTGAAAGCGCGCGACATTTGGGCCGCGAAGGATTTGGGAGCGCTTCCGAGCAAATATGTGGCACGCGTGGCCGGGCATGGGGTGGTGTTGCTGAAAGTGACGCAATAGTTCCGGAGTAGCAATCCTGCCGAGAAAGGGCGCAACATGTTGCGTCCCTACAATAAGTATCGAAGCTAAACGCCAACGCCGTTGCGGGGGCGTTGCTCGCGAACCTGTCTGGTGTTCTGGATCGGTTCCGATTCGCACTCGATGGCAATCGTGGTAACCGGATGATCCGGTGCATCCACCGGCAGGCCGGTGAAGCGCACCCGGAAGCGCTCCTGATCGAACTTCACACTCCGTCCCGACGCGAAAAGCTTGGCGGATGTTACTTTGGTCGTCAAGCCGCCGAGAGCGATAGTGTCGCCTGGCCAGAAATGCACATGCATGTAGAGAGTATTTCCGCGACGCGTGAAGCCGGCGAACTCGGAGTGGCGCACTTGGCAGCGGTCCGTTGTGTGGATGGATTCGCCGTTGCGCGCCAGCCATTGGCCAACATCTGTGAGGACGCGAACGGAGTCCTCAGGAATTGAGCCGTCGGGCTTCGGACCGATGTTCAAAAGATAGTTGCCGCCATCGCGTGAACATTCGACGAGATTTCTAATGACAGTTTTTGGGCTCTTCCAGTTGTCGTCGGCGCGCTGGTAGCCCCAACTATCGTTGAGCGTCATGCAGCTTTCCCAGGCGCGAGTTCCCTTCTCCGCGACGATTTCCTGTTCGGGAGTAGAGAAGTCGCCGGGAAGACCGTTGCGGTTGTTGACGATGATGTCCGGCTGCAAACCGAAAACCATTTTATTCATTCGCTCGGATTCCCATTGTTCCGCGTTGAGCGGCCAATCGACGTCGTACCAAAGTACGTCGATCTTTCCGTAATTGGTCATCAGTTCGTGAACGAGCCCGTGTGTATATTCTACGAATCGTTTGCGGGCTTCAGGATCGGTGGCGCAACGGGCGCCGTCGGGATGATGCCAATCCATCAGCGAATAGTAGAAACCGAAACGCAGGCCTTCGGCGCGGGCCGCTTCGACATATTCGCGGACAAGGTCGCGCCCGGGACCTTGTTTGGGAGCGCAGTAGTTGGTCAGCTTTGTGTCGAAATTGCAGAAACCCTCGTGATGCTTGGAGGTCATCACCATATATTTCTGGCCGGCTGCCTTGGCAAGCTTTGCCCAAGCGCGCGCCGCGTTGGGTGCAGGCTGAAAGCGCTTGGCGAGTTGTTCGTACTCGGTGACGGGGATGCCTTCCTCTTCCATGGCCCACTCGTGACGCCCCAGCACGCTATAGAGGCCCCAGTGAATGAACATGCCGAAACGCGCTTCGTGCCACCACTTCATGCGGCGGACGCGGTCGGCGTCGTCCGCTTCAGGAGGGTTTTGCGGCAGAGATGGTGCCGGCTCGGAATGGCCCAAGCCGCTAGCGGCGCTCGAAGAAGCAGCAAGCGTTACAAGTGACGCGCTCGTGCCTAGCAACCAATCACGGCGCGGAATTCGATTCGGTCCCATGGCGTCAGCCTCCTTGGAGAAAGCTATTTCAATCTTTAAGAATGACGATTGAAAGCAAGCCGCGAGAACAAACGAGCCAACGCATGTTCGGTTACTACGGCTTATTTTTCAAGCTTGAAAATTCTCTCCATCAGCAACCACTTTTCACCGGGTTTGGAATTCGGGAGCGGCGATTGAAATCTCCACATCAGATCTTCCCACTCGCGCACTTTCGGATTTTCGCGATCCGCCTCCATTTTAGCTTCGAAGGAGAATCGCTCGTTGACTTCCATGACCATGAACATGCGCGTGCCGAGAAGATAGATCTCCATGTTCTCAATTCCGGCGTCTTTGATGCTCTGTGTGATCTCCGGCCAGATTTTCTCGTGGAAACGCTTGTACTCTGCGATTAGTTTGGGATCGTCTTTCAAATCCAGCGTTAGACAATAGCGCCTATTCATTTTGCCTCGACGGTCGCCGGAGATTCGGCGAGACTTAGCGAAGGATTCGGCTTGTACCCGCGGACAGCGAAGTAAATCACATAGAGATAGCAGATCAGAGGGACGATAAAGGCTTTCTGAATATTGCTGAGATCAGAGATTTTGCCCATTACTGCAGGAATGAGCCCGCCCCCGATGATGGCCATGACAAGGAACGAGGAGGCACGCTTCGTGAGTGGGCCGAGATTTTTCAGGCTGAGCGCGAAAATCGTGGGGAACATGATGGAGTTAAAGAAGCCGACGAGGACGATGGCGAGGACGGCGACAGGACCGGAGGCACTAACGCCGACGAGGGCGGAGGCCAGCGCACCGATGCCGAAGACGGCGAGAAGGCGGGCGGCTTTGACGCGCTTCATCATCCAGGAGCCGGAGAAACGGCCGATCATGAAGCCGACTTGATGGGCGACGAGGAACAAGGCGGCCATTTTCTCGGGGCTGTCGGGAATGAGCCGGGCAACAAAGGTGGAGCTCTGGCCTTGATGCGCAGCGTGAAATTGCGAGCCCCAATTGGCCATGCGGATGAGCGAGTCCGGCATGGCTTGCTTGGCAAACCGAATCAGAAAGCCGGCGACGCCGACTTGTGCGCCGACGTAGAAGAACTGGGCGACCACGCCTTTGATGAGATGAGGATGTGACAAAAGATCAGCGGAGGTCGTGTTCGGTGACGGGCTCTTATCGCTCCCGCTGTGCGGGACAATTTCCGGCAGATGCGCAAGGTAGATGAGAAGGGCAACGAAGAGAAAGATCGCGGTAATAACGAGGTACGGCACTTTGACCATGTTGGCTTCAGAAGCGACGTAGGCCTGAAGCTGGCCTGCGCTCATGGCCGCTTTTTGTGTGGCTGTGTAGTCGACTCCCGACAAAATAAAGGCGGCGCCAAGAGTGGGGACGAGCGAACTGCCGACGGCATTGAACGACTGTGCGAAATTGAGACGGCGCTCGGAGGATTCGGGCGGGCCCAGAATCGTAACGTAAGGATTAGCGCCGACTTCGAGAAACGATTGGCCGGAGGACATGACAAACAGGGCGAGCAGGAAAAATGCGTATTGCCGTGAACTGGCAGCGGGAAGAAAAAGTAGTGTGCCCGCGGAGCAAAGCAGCAGGCCGACTAGGATGCCGCGCTTATAGCCGATTTTGTCCATGAGGCGGCCGGCGGGAAGCGCGGCAAGAAAATAGCCGCCGAAAAAGGCCACCTGGATGAATGAAGATTGGAAATCGGAGAGGTTGAAAACTTTTTTGAAGTGTGGAATGAGCACGTCGTTGAGGTGGACACCAATGGACCATAGAAAAAAGAGGCTGGTGACCAGAATGAACGGTAAAAGATACTTTCGCTCAGTTATCGGCGCGGATGCCTGAGTCATTGGCTCCCTTAGGTCAAAGCACGATCGAGATGAGTATAACCGCCGTCAACGAACACATGCTGGCCAGTGATATGAGACGCCTGCGAGGAAATCAGAAACAGCACCATGGCGGCGATTTCATGCGGCTGGGTCATTCTTTTGCCTAGGGGTATTTTCGAGACAATGTGAGCAAGTTTCTCCTCGGGATTTGGAAATGTACTTACCCACTGCTTGTATAGCGGCGTGATCACCTCCGCCGGCACCAAAGCGTTCACACGAATGCCACAGGGAAGCAGTTCTGCGGCCCAATCGCGCGTGAGGGAAAGAATCGCGCCTTTTGCCGAAGTATATCCCGAAGTGCCGCCCTGCCCCGTAACGGCGACTTTCGAAGCGATATTCAAAATGCAGCCCAGCGATTTCTTCAGTGCCGGCAACGCGAAGTGAGCCATATTGTAGTAATGGAAGAGATTGAGCCTGAGCGAACTCACATATTTCTCAGGGCTGCCGTTCTCGAGCCCAACGTTGTCATTCGCACCGACGTTGTTGACAAGCACATCCAGTCGCCCGAATTGCTTTAGCGTCTGCTCGACTACCCCGCGGCAACTCTCAACCGGTAGAATGTCCGCGAAAATGAATTCGCCGGTCGCGCCCGCGTTTCTCAGTTCGGACTCTAATCTCTTCCCTGCCTCTATGTCCTTGTCCACAAATACCGGAATGGCGCCCTCGCGAGCGCACCCCCGCGTGATGGCCTCCCCAATGCCTTTGGCGCCTCCAGTAATCAAGACGACTTTGTCTTTAAGCTGCAAGTCCATGAGGAACCGCCTTCAAACCATAGAACCGTATGGCGTTGCCGCCGAAAATATTTTCTTTATGCTTGACCGCGCGAGCTTCTACATAAGTCTCGATGAGTTGCTTCACCTGCCGGTAGCTCCCCGCCAGAAGGCACACCGGCCAATCGGAACCGAACATCAAGCGATCCGGACCAAATGCATCGAACACAACATCCAGGTAAGGCCAGAAATCTTCCGGCCTCCAGTGAAGCCAATCTGCTTCGGTGACCAGCCCGGACACCTTACAAAATACATTTGTGTTTTGCGCGATCGCCCGAATATGAGTGGTCCATGCCGCGTTGCCTCCCATTTTGATATCCGGCTTAGCCAGGTGATCCACAACGAACCGCTGCTCCGGGAAGCGTGTGACAAGCTCGACGGCCGCAGGTAGTTGCCTCGGGTAGATGAGGAGATCGTAAGTGAAGTTAAATTCGCGCAATCGGGCAATCCCGCACGTAAAATCACCGCCTACCAAGAAACGGTCGTCGGGCTCCGCCTGGGCTATGTGGCGGAATCCGCAAAGTTTCTTGAATTGAGAGAAGAATTGCAACCTGCTTTCGAGACGTGGCGATCGAAGGTCGACCCAGCCAACGACACCAGCGATGCGCTTGCTGTGCTCCACCAAGTCCAAAAGGAATAGCGTTTCATTTTCAGATTGATCGGCCTGGACGGCGATCGTCGCATCAATGCCGTTCGCATCGCACTCGCGCTGCAACTTCTCCGGCAGGAAATCACGCTTCAAGAGGGACATCCGGTCCGTAATCCAGCCGTCACGCGCTGGATCATATCTCCAAAAGTGCTGGTGCGAATCAATAGTCATTTGCGGCAGCGCGGCGCTTACAGCCAATTCAGTGGCCATCAAGATAGTGCATCTCGGACAAGTTTCTCAATCGCGCGGCGGCGCCCTCCGCGGTGATATCGCGTTGCGGACCTGCGAGCATCTCATACCCCACCATGAATTTCTGCACCGTGGCTGATCGTAAGAGCGGCGGGAAATAATGCGCGTGGAAATGGAACTCCGGATGGCCCTCGCCATCGGTGGGCTCTTGATGGAAGCCCATCGAATAGGGAAAAGCCGTTTCGAATAAATTGTCGTATCGAACGGTCAGTCTTCGAAGGATGTCGGCAAGACTTCCCTGGTCCGGCCTTTCCAATGCCGTGAGGCTCGCCAGGTGGCGACGGCTCAAGATCATGGTTTCGAAGGGCCAGACCGCCCAGTACGGCACGAGTGCGACGAACCCCTCGTTCTCGCAAACAATCCGTTCGCCGTCTTCCATTTCCAGCCGCAAGTACTCGCACAGCATGCATTTCTCGTTGGCTTCGAAAAACTCAACCATCGCGACTTGCTCTCTCACCGGCACGTTTGGCACTTCTCCGTTAGCCCAAATTTGGCAGTGCGGATGCGGATTACTGGCTCCCATCAATACGCCGCGATTCTCGAAGATCTGCACATGCTTCACCCATGGAACCTCACCCAGTTCGCCGTACTGTTGCGTCCACATCTCAACAACCTTTCGGACCTCTTCTTGTGTCATGCGCGGTATGGTCAGGTCGTGGCGGGGCGAAAAACAAACCACGCGGCAAATCCCTCGCTCCACCCGGGCGAGCATCAATCCGTCCTGCTCCATCTCACTGGGAGAAACATTCGGAAGCATGGCGGGATAGTCGTTGTCGAAGACAAATGTCTCCTTGTACTCGGGATTCCGCAATCCTTCCGCGCGCACGTTTCCTGGACACAAGTAACACTCCGGATCGTATTCGATCGCCGGAGAGACGGCCACCTTGTCGACCTTTCCGAGCCACGGTCGTTGTGTGCGATGGGGTGAAACGAGTATCCATTCCCGCAGAAGGGGATTCCAGCGCCGATGCGGCGTACCCCGAAGATCGGTACCAATCATATTCCGCTTACACTACCCCGCTATTTCCGTTGACTCAACCAGGCTCGCCCCGTCGGCCGTCATGCAAACGTAAATTCCCGGCGCAATGCCCGTTTTTTCCTGATAGCCCTTAGCCATGTTCTCCACAAATGCTGGGACGTTTCGCAATTCCACGAGATTTATCGTCGCTCCCCCAAAACCGCCGCCGGTCATTCGCGCGCCATAGACGCCTTCCTCCCGATTCGCCAGATCGACCATCAAATCAAGTTCGGCGCAGCTCACCGCAAACAGATCGCGGAGACTTTGATGAGACTCGGCCATGTATTCGCCGAATTGGTGCAGATCTCCTGTTCGAAGCGCCTCCAGGCCATTCGACACGCGCTCATTTTCCGTGACGACATGCTTCGCGCGATTATATGCGACGTCGGAGAGAAGTCCGCGATGCCGCTCCAATTGCTCTTTGCTTACGTCGCGAAGCGCTCGGATATTTGGCAAGGCTCTTGCCAAAGAGCGGACGGCCTCTTCACACTCTTCCCGGCGACGATTGTATTCTCCCTCGGCAAGTTTATGCTTCACTCCTGTATTGCAAATGACCAGCCGGACGGATTCGGGGATCGGCACGAATTCAAAGTCCAGCGAGCGGCAATCAAGCATCAGAGCATGATTCGCGCGCCCGTGCAGCGAAATGAACTGGTCCATGACCCCGCAGCGCATGCCGACGAAATCGTTTTCCGCCTGTTGGCAAATGCGAGCAAGACGCGTCAGGTCAATGGAATGGCCAGACCCTTCCGCAAGGGCAAGGACCGTGGCAACTTCGATCGACGCCGATGAACTGAGCCCGGCACCGATTGGTACTTCGCCATGGAAAAGTAAATTTGTTCCCGTCAAAGGGTAACCGGCTTTTTCCAGCTGCGCGGCAACTCCAACGGAATAGTCCGTCCAACTGTGCGTCCGCCGGAACTCCCTGCTCGACAAATCCACTTCAGCTTGCTCGGGAAACTCCTCGGAGGAGATCACAAGCTTTCGATCCTGGCGCGGACTAGCGGCCACCCAGCAATAAAATCCGATGGCCGCCGGCATCACGAATCCATCGTTGTAGTCGGTGTGCTCTCCGATCAGGTTCACGCGTCCGGGCGCGCGATACACGCGCGGATTCACCCCAAACTTCGCGCGAAACTTCTCCGCGATTCTTTTCTGGCCACTCATTTTCGGCTTGGGGATTGTCCTTCAACTTGGCCCTGGAGAGCAAAGAAGGGACGCGGCGCGCACGGAGGGCGACTTTAGAATTTTCGGCAACTTGCCCCAGGTTGAGCTTCAGACACGTTTGAGCATCTGACGTGGTTCCGCGCCAGGAGACAATTGTGCGGTTACGCGATTAGCTGGGAGATTGCCGTGTATCGGGATGGTTATCGAGCGCGGTGAGAACCCACTTCTGCAATACGGCTCGAAAGTGAGGCTTTATTTCTCGAAACACCAGACCCACGCCCGAGGGCTTGATATAAAGGACTGTCGCCTCGGCCTCGAAATATACTCCTGAGTCGTAAATCTTCACCAGAACAGGGCGGTGCATCTCGAACGGCGCGGAAGTTTCAAGGAAACAGCCGCGCAAGCTCAGCTCTGTCACGCGCCCAGGGACAAAACCACCGGGCGAGCCTTCAGGAGCGATCTCAGCATCGGCGCTGAACGCAAATCTCAACCCACGGCGCTCTTGGTCCATGGTTCAAGCCTATTCCATCGAAGAACCGGTGTCGAGCCACGGGATAAACTTGCGACACGAATTAGCTAGTAATAGCTGTTTGACTTGAATTTCTGCCGAACCGAGCGTTTCAGCCAAGAATTGCTGTGCAGTGCCTTAAAAAGGCAGTAGCCGAAAGGTCTGTCCGATGAGATGGAATGAGGCATATTCCTTGCGGTACGATTGATCCGCTTTGCCCGTGGTCGAATGACGGGAGGCAGCATGGAGGCGTTTCTCCAGGATTTGCGCTACGGAGTTCGAATGCTGGCGAAGTCGCCGGGATTCGCGGTGATCGCGATTTTGACGCTTGCACTTGGCATTGGCGCGAATACGGCGCTATTTTCCGTGGTGAACGGCGTGCTGCTCAATCCGCTGGCATACGCACAATCCGGCCAACTCGTCGCGGTTTTTGGAAGGACTCCTGGGTTCGATCACGCGCCGATAAATTACCCGAATTTCCTCGATTGGCAGCGTGACACGCAATCGTTTTCATCCTTGGCCATCTACCGCAACCAGGATTACAACTTCGTCGGCACTGGCGAAGCGGAACGCCTCAGCGGTTATATGATTTCCGCGGACTTTTTTTCGACACTGGCCGTCAGGCCTATTCTTGGCCGCAGCTTCCGCTCCGATGACGATCACCCTGGCGCCACGCCGGTCGTGATTCTGGGCGGAGGCTTCTGGAAACGCAAATTCGGCTCTTCGTTCGAAGTTATCGGAAAAGCGATCACCCTGAATGGCACGGCCTACACGATCGTGGGCGTGATTCCGGCGGGCTTCACTTTTTATGGACACGACCGGGATGTCTACACTCCCATCGGACAGTGGAATGATGCATCGTTCCGCGACCGCCGCGTCGACGTAAGCTCGCACGGGGTCGGCCGCCTGAAGCCGGGCGTAACCCTCTCACAGGCAAAGGCCGACATGGACAGCATTGCACAAAATCTCGCCGTCGCGTACCCGGAGGCTGACAAGGCCGTAGGCATTACTCTGGTTTCCATGAAGGAAGACATCGTCGGCAAAGTCCAGCCGTTCCTGATGGTGCTTCTCGCGGCAGTGGGCTTTTTGCTGCTGATTGCGTGCGCGAACGTTGCCAATCTTCTCCTAGCGCGCTCGATGGCTCGCGCGCGCGAGTTTGCGATTCGCGCGTCTCTGGGCGCCAGCCATGTGCGCGTCATTCGCCAGCTTCTCACCGAAAGCATTCTGCTCTCAGCCTTCGGCGGAGCGCTGGGACTCTTGCTCGCCTTTTGGGGCACGAAAGCAGTGCTCGGCACTTTGACTGGCGCTTTGCCGCGCGCCAATGAAGTCTCCCTCGATTCACGCGTCCTGCTCTTTACGATCGCGCTGTCACTGCTTGCGGGAATTGTTTTTGGCCTCGCTCCCGCGTTGAAAACTTCGCGCGTGAATTTAGAGGAGATACTTAAGGAGAGCGGCCGAGGTTTGAGTGGCGCCCGCCACCGGCTGCAGGGAGTTTTCGTCGCCGTCGAAGTAGCCATGGCTTTAGTCCTGCTCGTCGGCGCCGGACTGATGGTTCGCAGCCTCGCCGCGCTTTGGCGCGTCGATCCCGGTTTCAATCCCAGCCACGCTATAACATTCAGTTTGTCCTTGCCGGCTGGCCCCACAACCAGCTCCGCAGAAACGCGCGCCCGCCTGCGACATTTCGATGACAAAATGCACAGCATCCCCGGCGTACAAGCCGTTTCCGTCACGCTCGGCTCTCGGCCGATGATTCATAATTCCGCTCTGCCCTTCTGGATCGAGGGCCAGCCAAAGCCAGCTAATCTCCAAGAGATGCCCCAGGCGATGTTTTATCTCGTGGAAGCCGGCTTCCAGCAAGCCATGGGAGTCACCCTCGAGCGGGGCCGCTTCATCACGGCGCAGGATGATGAGCACGCGCCAGTGGTGGTCGATATCGACGACGTTTTCGCACGCACCTATTTCCCTAATGAAAATCCCATCGGAAAGCACATCAACCTGGCGGGCTTCAACGTGCTGGCCGAAATCGTCGGCGTAGTCGGCCACGTAAAGCAGTGGGGGCTCGACGCCGATGCGAAATCGGCCATCGAGGCGCAGTTCGATTATCCGTTCATGCAGCTTCCCGAGAAGCTCATGCCGCTCGCGGCCGATGCGGTGGCCGTCGTGCTGCGCACCGAAGGAGATCCCACTGCCGTCATGGGCTCAGTGCGCCGCGCAGTCGAGGAAATCGACCCACGCGAAGTGGTCTACAACGTCCAAACGATGAACGAAGTCGTCTCCAATTCGTTTGCTGCGCGGAGACTTTCGATGATTCTTCTGGGTGTCTTCGCGGCGCTAGCGCTGCTGCTCGCGTGCGTCGGAATCTACGGCGTGATTTCGTACCTGGTCGGCCAGCGCACTCACGAGATCGGGGTACGGATCGCCCTGGGTGCGCAACGCAGCGATGTGTTGCGGCTGGTGATCGGGCACGGGGCCAGGATGGCGCTGCTAGGCGTGGCGATAGGCGTTGGCACCGCACTGGGACTGACGCGGCTGATGGCCAATCAACTCTTCGGCGTCAGTGCGCATGACCCGCTGACGTTTGCCGGCGTGGCCATGCTCTTGACTCTCGTGGCCATCGCAGCCTGTTACGTTCCCGCGCGCCGCGCTATACGCGTCGACCCCATAATCGCTCTGCGACACGAATAATCCCCCTCACAGATGAGGGGCAACTCTAGCTCCAAACAATCTCGCACTAACATGCGGGGCCTTACGGAGATCCTTGGCAATCGTATTCTGTGGGCATTCTGTGGGAACTAAACGGTGCGGACGAAGATTACTGGAAAAAAAACTTGAAGAGATGGCGCGCCCGGGGGGACTCGAACTCCCGACCTTCTGGTTCGTAGCCAGACGCTCTATCCAACTGAGCTACGGGCGCGCGGTTTAGAATCAACAACTTACATCAATTCTAGTCGTTTAATTTGCATACCCTTTGCATAATCTGCAAAGTTAGGGGATAGGATTGCTGCCTCTTCGGAACAGCCGCCGCAACGTTGTTGCGCCAGATGCTCCATCTTTGCCCCTGTCTTAATTGGGACGACCTGAACCATTCGTATTATCAAACAGCTCGCCAGTTTTGTCTACAGCGCGAACGGCTTCGGCAGGTTCGGAGTTGATGTAGTGAGAGGTGGTCGTCGCCAAATTGGAATGACGCATCACGGACTTGGCTGCCATCGCGTTAGCGAGTGTTGCGACTGCGGCGGCGATCCCTCTGCGGAGCGCGTAGAACTCCATCCATCCAGGAAGCGTCTCACTCGAATTTGTGTCCAGCCTTTGTGTGCTCCGACTGGAGTTCGTGGCATACAGCGCATTTGCTGAGTGCAAAAGGTTCTTCGGTCGTTGCTCACCTGAAAGAAGAAATTTCCGGACTGAGTGCCATCGAGCCGCAAGGCGGCAAAATCGCGCATACGGTCGCCGCGAGTCCTGAATTCCAATAGCATAACTGGATCATCGAGAGAAATGGTCCATGGACGCATAAAGTCGTCGAGCAGCTCACGCGCTTCCCGAATTCCAAGAACGACGCGGTCAGCCAGCGCAGTGTCTGGTTGCAGGGGGATACCTACTCTTAGTGTGAGCGATAGCAGGTCTTCGTACTTCGACGCGTCGCCGAGTGGTTCCAACGACTGCCTAAGGAAGCAAGCCAAATGCTATTGAAGCCGACCCAATCGAAAAACCTCACAACGCTATTCGTGAAGCAATCAAACAGTGTTAGCCAGGTGGAATAAGTCCAGCCCCTTACATCCCAACCAAGATTGGCCAGCGCAGTTGTCATTCAGACTGGCAGTTCTGACAGTTTGAAACATTATCGCGACACGCAAGAATTCGATCGTGCGGCCAGGGCAGTTTGAGGAGGCTGTGCGATGAAATCCCACCAAATCGTCCTGCCGCTTGTCATGACCTTATGGGCCGTCACAAGCACTGCTCAGGCACCTTCATGGAAAAGTCAAAACACAGCAGGGATGGAAGCGTATCAGAAGCGGAGTTACACGGAAGCTGAGAAGCTCTTTAAGGATGCGCTTCGACAGGCCGAACAATTCGGAGAATTTGATCCTCGTTTAGCAACAGCGATGACTAACCTGGCAGCGGTGCAGCAGGCGGTAGGCAAGTTCGCCGAAGCTGAGCTGCTTTACAACCATGCTCTGACCATCTGCGAAAAGGTTTACGGACCGGAACAGCTCGAGGTCGCCACATCACTCGAAAATCTCGCCAATCTTCTCATAAAACGAGCCAAATATTCGGACGCTCAACCACTCTTTGAGCGCGCCCTCACAATCCGTGAAAAGACCCTTGGACCAGTGCACCCTGATGTGGCAAAGGTTCTGAGCGAGCTTGCCGAGCTAAAGTGGGTGGAAGGCAAGTATTCGGAATCCGAGTCCCTCTTTAAACGCGCACTTGCGATGGACCTAAAGGTCTTAGGACCCGAAGACCCCGAAGTGGCTTTGGTTCTCAACAACTTGGCGAGTGTTTATCAGAAGCAAGGGAAGTATAAGGAAGCCGAGTTGGAATACCATCGAACTCTCGACATATGGGAAAAGACTCTCGCGCCAGAGCACCCTAACCTAGCTACAGTTCTCCACAATCTAGCCATGGTCGAGCAAGACGAAGGCAAGTACTCAGAAGCTGAATCGCACTTACGGCGGGCCCTGGCAATAGCGGAAACGGCTCTAGGACCGGACAACCCTGGAGTGGCTAATATCCTTGATACTTTAGCCTCGCTCCTTTTGGAGGAAGCCAGGTACGCGGAAGCTGAACCTCTCTTCCAGCGTGCTCGAACTATCGCGGAAAGTGCCTTTGGGGCAGAGCACCCGCGGGTGGCCAACGTCCTCAACAATCTGGCCACGCTCTTGTGTGATGAAGGCAAATACTCGGCTGCGGAAGCTCTTTACCGGCGGGCCTTGGCGATTCGGGAGAGAACCTATGGACCCGATCATCCAGACGTGGCTTCCGTTCTCAATAATTTAGGAAGGCTCCGGCAAGAGGAAGGCGATTCCTCAGCCGCTGGAATCCTCTTCCAGCGCGCTCTCGCTGTCTGGGAAAAGGCTCTTGGACCGGAACACCCGAACGTGGCGACTGGCCTCAACAATCTCGCGTCTGTTTTCCATAGGGAAGGCAGGTATTCGGAAGCCGAACCCCTGTTTCAGCGCGCGCTAGACATTCGGATAAACGCACTCGGACAGGAGCACGCCGAAGTGGCCGTTATTCTTGATAATTTGGCGGGCAATTACAGCTCGCAGGGCAAGAACAAGGAAGCCGAGTCGCTCTACCAGCGCGCTCTAGACATGTCGGAAAAGACGCCTGGACCACACCAGCCACAGGTGACTAGCATCCTCTTCAATTTGGGGACTCTGAAGCTTGGTGAAGGCGAATACTCAACTGCTGAGAGCCTCTTGCAGCGCGCACTTGCCATCCGAGAAAAAACGCTGGGCCCGGAGCACCCGGCAGTGGCTTCCATCCTGAGCAGCCTGGGCATGCTCGATTACTTGCGCCACAATTATGCAGACGCTGAATCACGTTACAAACGGGCTATAAGCGCGTGGAATAAAGCGTCTCAAGCACAAACTCTTAACTATGCGCAAACATTGCAAAATCTGGGTGTGCTCTATTTTGATCTGCGGAAATACGATGAGGCCGGAGCGCTTTTTGATCGGGCAGCCACGATCAAGGAACACTTGTTGGGCAAGGACGATCCCGACGTGGCAGATGCTCTGATCAAGGTTGCTTGTGCCAGTTTAGCTCGGGGCTACTATGCCGAGGCTGAGTCGCCCTCCCAACGAGCGCTCAGCATCTTGGAAAAGTCATCACCGCCGAATTATACGGCGCTGATTCAAGCATTGACGAATTACGCCGTGGTGCTCGAGAAGACGAAACGGAAAGCTGAAGCCGAACTCCTTGAGACCCGGGCCATGGTGTACCGTGCCAAGCTCAAGAATAGCAAGTCAAAGGGTGAGGCTGTCTTATCCGCAAAACAGCCGTGACGTCGAGCGGCAAATAGATTATTGACTTCTTCAATCGCGGGATAATGTGCTAGAACTTATACCGAGGGAAGCTCTAACATAATGTGGAACTATGCGCGCTTTACCCCTCGCTTTGGCGCCGCGGACTAGTTGTCGACATACTGCAACTCGAAGGCCGGCGCGCCAACACCAAGTAACGCACAATAACGTGAACCTGGTGAAGCTTGCCGGCTTGTTGCTCCTGGTCTGTCTTGTCTTCCAGACGAGTGTTTCGGCGCAGCTCAAACAAACCCGACGAGTCCTGATTTTCAATGAACTGGGGTCATGGTCTCCACGCGTTGCCAACATAAACCAGGAGATCTTCAGTGTCTTAGAGAATTTGCCTTACCACATTGAGTTCTATTCAGAAGATCTGGACGCAAACTTGTTTCAGGACGAAGCTGCGCAGCAGCAGTTTCGCGATTGGTACTTTATTAAGTATCAACATCGGAAACCAGACTTGATCATTGCTGTCGGCCCATCCCCAATCAAGCTAATGGCCGCGTCGCACGATATGCTTGCCCCGCATACGCCGATTGTATTCTGGGGGAGTGCCCAGGAGTTTGCGGAGCCGCCGAAGCTCGACTCTGACTTTACTGGGGTTTGGGGAACAGCACAGCCGGAGAAGACCTTGGATGCGGCACTTCACCTGCAACCCCGCACCAAACATGTGATGGTGGTAGGCGGCGTGGCACCGTATGACCGCCACCTTGAGACGCTTGCCAAGGAACAGTTTCGCAACTACGAATCAAAACTCGAGTTCACCTATCTCACCGACTTGGCGATGCCGGATTTACTCGAACGACTGAAACACCTGCCGAGAAACACGATCGTCTTTCACACTTCAATTCTGCAGGATGCAGCGGGATCGCACTTCGACGACGAAACTCAGTCAATTCCGATGGTGGCCAGCGCCGCAAACGCGCCGGTGTTTGCTGTTGACGAGGAAGACGTGGGTAGAGGAACGGTAGGCGGGGACGTCTTCAGTGCCTCCCTAGCGGGTCGAGTCGCCGCCGGGATGGCCGCCAGGGTTCTCAACGGGGAAAGGCCGCAAGATATCCCAATTGTAAGGGGCGCAGACATCTACCTGTTCGATTGGCGTGCCCTGCGCCGGTGGGGGCTCGAGGAAAGCGATCTGCCCCCTGGCAGTGTTGTTCTCGATCGCGAGCAAACCTTTTGGGAAGCGTACCAGCGATACATCATTGCTGGGATTCTTGTGCTCTTGGCACAGGCTCTGGTGATTGCCGCGCTTCTGTGGCAGAGAGCGAAGAGGAAGCAGACAGAGGCACAACTGATCCGCTACAGCGATCAGCTTCGTCTGGCGATGGAATCGGGTAAGGCGGTAGGTTGGGAATGGGATCTTACCTGCGGGCGAGATTCTTGGTTTGGCGATTTGCGCACCATGTTTGGTATTCCTTCCGACATGTTCGTTGGGAATGTTGGCGATTTTTTCCGTTTCGTCCATCCGGAGGATCAAAAAGGAGTCTCGGAAGCGATGGCTCACGCGCGACAAAACCACGAGCTTTACACGGCGGAGTTCCGCGTCGTTAGAGTGGACGGGGCCTTACGCTGGGTCGCCTCAAGAGGGGCATTCGAGTACGGGAAAAATGGCGAAGCGACGCGCATGCTGGGGATGGCAATCGACATTACGGAGCGCAAAAAGGCTGAGGAAGCGCTGAAAAGCTCGGAAGAGAAATTTTCTAAAGCGTTCCGTGAAAGCCCTTTGGCCGTGACGCTGACGAGCATTCAAAACCATCGCTACATCGAAGTAAACGAGACGTTTGAGCGTCTTACTGGTTGGCGCCGCGACGAGGCCCTAGGCCGGACACCTTTAGATATCGAGATATGGGTCGATCCAGGCCAAAGAGAGGAATTGATAAGGCGCCTGGTAGCCGAAGGCACGGTACGAAATCTCGAGGTCAAACTTCGCCGAAAGGACGGCGAGATCCGCTCCGCCTTAGGATCATCAGAACTAATTGAGATTCAGGGTGAGCCGTGCGCTCTGTCCATGATAGCGGATGTGACCGATCTTAAGCAGGCTGAAGAAGCCAAACAAGTCTCAGAACGCCGATTCAAGCAGTTTTTTGAAACATTGCCAGAGTACTGCTTCATGGCTTCTGTAGATGGCGAAATATTGGACGTCAACTTAGCAGCCTGCGTGGCTCTCGGTTATTCCAAAGAAGAACTCGTAGGTAAGCCGTTGTCGTTCATTTATGTCCCCGAAGCTCTGCCAAGACTGATTGACTTGTCTGAGCACTGGAAGAAGACGGGTAGTCTTCACAATGAAGAAATCGAGGTGATAACCAAGAGCGGGCAGAAGCGCGTGGTGCTTGTCAACGCAGGGTCGGTGAAGGACACACAAGGAAACCTACTGCACTCGGCAACGGTCCTGGTGGATATCACCGACGACAAACAGACCCAGAATAAGCTACGCGAGAGCCAGGATCGTTTGGAGGGCATCATCGCCTCGGCGATGGACGCCATCATTGCGGTAGATTATGAACAACGAATTGTTGTGTTTAATGCTGCAGCAGAGAAAATGTTCGGTTGTCAGATACAGGAGGCGATCGGAAGCCCGATCAGCCGTTTCATCGCGGAGCGTTTCCGCACTGCACGTACAGAACACGTTCGCCACTTTGGAGCGACTGGCGCGACTACTCGCGCGATTGGCACACTCGGAGAATTGTTGGGTCTCCGAGCAAATGGTGAAGAATTTCCAATTGAAATTTCGATTTCTCAGCAGCAAACCGGCAGCGATGAACTTTTTACCGTCATTATCCGAGACATCACCGAGCGCACAAGGGCGGAAGACGTTCGTCGCACGCTTGCGGCCATTGTGCAATCCTCCGATGATGCCATTCTTTCCATAACTCTAGATGGAGTCATTGCGAGCTGGAATCCGGGCGCACAACGTCTGTATGGATACACCGAGGCCGAGGCACTGGGACAGCCCACTGCGATGCTTATTCCTGCCGAGCTTCGGGAAGAAGAGAACGAGATTTTCCGTCAGCTGACAGCTGGCAAATCCATTGAACACTTCGAGACGATTCGTGTGAGGAAGGGGGGCCAAAAGATTGATGTGTCTCTGACTCTCTCTCCGATACGAGATTCGACGGGCAAGATCGTCGGCGCCTCCAAGATCGCTCGTGACATCACCGAGGAGAAAAAAGCAGGAGCGGCTCTCCTCTTGCGTCTGGACTTTGAGAAGCTTCTCTCGGATCTCTCGACAACATTCATCAACGTGCCGGAGAAGGACATAAGTGACAATGTTGAGAGGAGTTTGGACCGAATTGGTCAATTCCTCGGGATGGACAGAATCAGACTCTTCGAGCTCACTCCAGACGGCCGACAGATGAAGGCAATCTTCACCTGGCAACGAACTGGAGCCGTGTCCGAGCCTCCACCCCTCTCCATGAGCACGAGCGATCTGACGTGGTGGACCAACAAGCTTCTAAGCGGCGAAGTGGCTCTCGCCTCAGATTTGAACGCACTGCCCGAAGAAGCACTCGCAGAGAAGGAGTACTTCCGGCGGCATGGCATCGTGTCCGCGGCAGCGGTTCCGTTGAGGGCTGGTGGCGACGTCAATGGGGCAATCTCCTTCCTTACAACCCACGATCCTGTTTCGTGGACTGAAGATTTGATTAAGCAACTCCGCATCATCGGCGAGATATTCTGGAACGCCTTGAAACGCAAGCGCGCGATGGAAGAGTTGCTCGCCAACCAAGTTATTCTGCGCGAAAGCGAAGAACGATTCCGACGTGTCGCGAACACAGCTCCAGTAATGATCTGGATGGCGGGCGCCGATAAGTTATGCACATACCTCAACTTGCCCTGGCTGCAGTTCACCGGTCGATCCCTTGAGGAGGAGTTGGAAAGCGGCTGGACAAAGGAAGTTCACCCGGATGACTTACCGGGATACTGGGAGACCTACGCGAGGGCGTTCGATCGGCGGGAACCTTTCCAGATGGAGTACCGCCTACGGCGATACGATGGAGAATATTGCTGGATGTTCGATCAGGGTGTGCCTAGATTTAATTCCGATGGGTCGTTTGCAGGTTACATCGGTTCGTGCATCGACATCACTGATCGCAAACTCGCTCAAGAGGCTCTGTCCGACATGAGCCGCAAGCTGATCGAGGCCCAAGAAGAAGAACGTACGTGGATCGCACGGGAGCTTCACGACGACATCACTCAGCAAGTTGCCCTTTTATCGGTGAATCTGGAGCGTTTGAAACGAGATTTCCCCACTTCGGCGCCGGCGGCAGTCGTGCAGGGCCTCGAGGAGGCAATCGAGCATGCCTTAGGTCTTGGGAGCGACATCCAAGCCCTATCGCACCGGCTACACTCTTCAAAGTTGGAATACTTGGGCATCGCAACCGCGGCTTCCAGTTTCTGCAGGGAGCTATCCGAGAAGCGCGGAGTGCAGATTGAGTTTCACTCCGAGTGCGAAACGAAGGAACTGCGTCAGGAAGCCGCGCTTTGTCTTTTCCGGGTCTTGCAAGAAAGTTTGCAGAATGCCCTCAAGCATAGCGGATCACAGCGCTTTGAGGTGTGGCTCAAAAGGACATCGACGGGAATCGAGCTGAGCGTACGCGATTGGGGCATTGGTTTTAAACCCGAAGCGGCAATGCGGGGCCAAGGGCTGGGCCTTACGAGCATGAGGGAAAGATTGAAACTGGTCCGCGGGGAACTTGCCATTGACTCCCAGGCCGGACTTGGCACCACAGTTCGCGCCACTGTAACTCTTAGACCAGACTCCAAGGCTGCGCGGGCGTGAGAGGTTGGCGCATGTGTATCCCTCGTCCGACAGGTTGAGGATTTCGCCCACCTGTCGATGTGACCGAGGTGATTGCCATGCGAGTGCTGACGGGCCGGCTCGATCCGCTGCGGAGATCGATGACAGATGTGAAGATCCGCAAGACAACGGAATCTTGGCACGAGCCATGACTCGCATACATCGCCTTGCAAGAGCCACAATTCAGGCATCCATAGTCCTTGAAGTTGTAGGTGTGCGATAGAATCAGGTTGAAGTACCGAGGATCTGTGTATGTGAGGCCCAAATCCCGGAAACGAAAGATGATGCGCGAGGCCGCCACGAAGAAGATTCCGAATAGAATGGTGCAAATCTTCTGAGCCACCGCGGATTCTGCAGTTGCCGCCCGGTTATCCGGCCTGTCAGCTAATTCAGTTTTAGCGACTCGAGAAAGCCTCAAGGAACGCGAAGCTTCGCCGCGCTGAAGGGGGTAGGCGTAGGTGTGGGGCCCGTCGGAAGACCAAAATAGAGCGCGCGAATCGATACAGCATGTCCGGAAACCAAATCAGTTGCACCACTGACTCCATCAAAGTTCGTACTTGGCAAGCCATTCGACAGTTGCACAGTCACGGGCACGGTCAGACCGAAGAAGGAGGGAAAAGATTGCATGGCGAAGGTATTTGGAGGGGCTGCGCTGGCTACGCTGCCGGTGACACGAGTGAAGCGGAGATATACAAAATCTACATCAGCAGCTGCCAAAGCGGCACCTGAGGCTGGTGTGAACGAGACCACATGAACTGCGAGGGTCTGGCCGGGCATCAGAATCGAAGCGTCCGTGGCTCCCGTGAAGGATGTAATCGGAACAATCAGACCCTTGGTATCGACAACGAACGGTTTAGGATTCGCTAAAGTAATATTCACCGGGGCGCCTATTTCTAGATTGCTGCCGATTAGGCTGTTTGAGGGGTTAAGAAAGAGGTCGTTTGTGACAAGCTGGAATTGAGTCGACGACGAAGTTGACAGTCCGACGATGCCTTCGATCCAGTCTCCTGCCGTCGTTGCCAATGGATCGTATTCCACTAGGGAGAACGTGCCGTCTTTATTTAGAGTCATATCCAGACTGGCGACTTGACCCTGTTTTGCACAAGTAAAGGTGCTGCCTAGATTGAATGTCGTACAGTTGGGGGACACAGTCGTTGTGATCCCCGCAAAGGCCGTTATTGGACCTTTTGTTGCCGTTTGTACCGTCACACTCTGAGAGGACGTATTAACGGACGAAACAATTCCGGTTACGTCTTCGATGAACTCAGATGCGCTGGGAGGCAAAGTGCTAGATGCGGGTGGGAGGATTATCGCTGTTAAAACATCGGCTGCGCCAAGGTTTACGCTGGTGATTGCTTGCTTCTGGACACTCAAGGTCAATGCCTTTGCGATATCCACGTTAACAGCGATACCAATGCTCTGGCCAGCAGAGACAACCAGAGGAAACGGACCGCCCGCAATTATCGGTGTGGCGGACCCGCCGTCTAGTGTTACAACGCTGCCAACTGCGCACCCTAAGATTCCAAGAGTCTGGGTGCAAGAGGTGACCGCTGGGTTCGAGAGGCTTACAACCATGTTCGAGTAGGTTCCGACTGGAATCGAGGTCGAAAGAGCGAGGAAGGAAGTGTCACTCTGGAGCCTGGTTAAGTCTACTTGAAGGAGAGGCGCATTGAGCGGCACACTTACAGATCCACCGGTGGATGGAGTTAAGGAGACTCCAACAACTGTGGCCCTGAAAGAGAGTATGTTGATATTTCCTGGTGGTGGAAGCGGAACGGCCCGAAGTGCGACAAGCAACGTGGCGCCGCTGCCTTGGCCGTCACCTCCCACGGTGGGGGGCAATCCGCTGCAGGACGCCAAAGCCAAAGACACGGCAAAGAACCCGGAAGCAGCGAGTTTTTTGTGGTACGTCCGTGACCCGATGGATGGAATCGTGTTACAGGCAACGTCCACGAGGCCCTCCATTGGCAATCGTGAGGTTGGCTTCGCGAGAAGACTACTGACAGAAGTACCAGTCGTCTGAATTGGCTGAAGTTATCCCCAGCGAAGATGATGCGAAGAGAGTTTAAAGACAGGATTGCTACTGCTTTAAGTTCACGGGAGGCCCGCTGACGCGCTTCGCATTGAGATCGACAGTCACCTCGACGCGGTCGGCGATCTTGATAAAAGGAATACCGCTGTTCATCCCATAGTCCTTACGGTCAAAGGCCATTGAACCCTTGATCATGCCTGAACCTGTCCCCGCACCTGTAACCACTAGCGTTAGCCTCTCAGGTTTAGTCACTCCGCGGATCGTAAAGTCGCCATCCACCTCGAAGGTGTACTGTCCCGTTTGTACAATCTTCGTTGACGTAAGCATGATAAAAGGATTCCGCTTGACGTCGAAAAAGTTCTTGCCCTTCAGCTTGCCGTTCTTCATGCCACTTCCAGTGTCGACACTGTCAGCTTGAATCTTGATGTTTAAAACCTCTGAATTGATTTCGGGAGATGTAAATGTAAGAGTCGCGTCCCACTTGTCGAAAGTGTCTTTTATAGCCACCGACGCTTCCACGCTCACAAACGTTGTCGGTCGATCATCGACGGGCGAGACAACTATCCAGACTTAACAGTTCTCACTAACCGATGCACCTTTCCACTTCGACAGTTACTGCGTTTAGTTGATCGGATCTTCTCTTAGTCCTCCGGGACCGGTATCCAGGAACGATCCGGATTGAAGCGCTCCATTTTCATGAATTCATTCAGGCTGGCCGATCCAAAATCCCTCTCGTAGACAACGCCGTCGTGGCTGACGATGAAGCTCTTCAATCCGGTCACGCCGTACTCGGCCGGCGCTGCAACCAGGGCGAAGCCCCCGATCATTATGCCCTTCACGACGAAATCCATTTGGCCGAGCGGCGCCGCCGGTCCCTGCCCTTTCAGAATTTTGAAGAAATAACCATGGTATGGCTCCGCACTGCTGGAGTAGCCCTGTTCGATCGCACGGGCGATCTTTTCACCAATCGGTCCACCCCAGCTACCGTCCGGGTTTTGCCACGCCAGGCCATCCTGTTTGCCTGAAGTGCTTACAATGCGTTGGGCGTACTGGTTCGCATCGTAGCCTTCGCGTTTCTGGAGTGCGTATTCGTGCTGCGCCTCCACATAGCCGCGGCAGATATCAATGGCGTCCAGTTCATTGCTTCCGATACGACGATAGAGGAGTTCCTGGCGACCGGCTTTGGCATCAAACGCCCATTTGGCGCCCGACTTCACGATTGGCACGGGGAACGGCCAATCCTCATTGCCCACGAGGAGGAATGCCCGGCTCCCTTTTTTTGAATCCACAGAGACACTCTTCTTTTCGCGAGCCTCAGCAGCGAAGTCAGAGGCTCGCCGCCGGTCTTGAGGGTATTCACCGGAAAAAACGATGTCCTCGCCGCCGGGACCGAGAATCTCCTTGAGAACGGGCTCGTCAAACTGCTCGGCCGCAGCGACTAGTGCATCGGCAGCCTGCTGCGGAGTATCGAATGTTTTGGCACTGACAGCAGCAGGAGCAGGGGCGGTTTTTGGGGCCGGTTGTTGTGCAGTCGGGTAACCAGGCGCCGACAAAACCGCAAGTATACCCACGATCCAAAGAAGCCAGCGGGGGCTTGCCTGTGCAGAAGTTGATCTCATTTCCGTGCTCCTATGATTTTCAATCCTCGGACCTAGGCCGTTTACCTACGCCGCCCTCCGCCGCCACGACCTCCTCCTCGAGATCCCATGCTCGAAGAACCACGACTGCTGCTGGCGCGCGCGCTCGATCCGTTGTAACCCTTGGAGCCCCTTGAGCCGCCTCCGAAAGCATCTCGGTTTCCGCCACCACCGCGCGAGACGTCCCGGCTCCCCACACGATCCGCTCCGCCTCCGCCTGCCCTGTTGCTAACGCCTGCACCACCAGATCTGTTACTAATAACCGCTCCGCTGGCCCGATTGCTCGCGCCGGCTCCTGCGGAGCGATTGCTAGGCAGATTTCCGCCCTGCCGGCCCACCTGTTGCCGGGCACTAGCCTGGCGATTGGACAGGGAGTCTCCACGTGTCGTACCGCCAAACCTGTCTGCCGTACCTCGGTCCCGGTACGGGGCGCCGCCTCGATGTTGCGGATTGTGCTTCCAGTTGGAATCGCCGCGGCCTCCGCCCCCGCGGCCTGGTTGTTGCGATGGACGGTTTCCGCCTCCAATGTCGTTGCGATTGCCGCCGCCGATATTCGAGTTACGGTTGAAATTATTATTGTTGTTGATGTTGATGTTATTGTTCCCGCCCCATCCGCAGCCCCAGCCCCAGCCGCCGCCCCAGAACGCCCCCATCATCATGCCAACGCCGAACGAAATCGCTATTCCCGCGGCATAGTATCCCGCGGGCGGATAGTAAATGGGTGGGTAAGGATAGACCGGCGGCCCGTACACCACGACAGGATCATACGAAGGAACATAAACGACCTGCGGATTCGCCTGTTCGACCACGATTATGCTTTTGCTCTCGATGACCTTGGTTTCCACCTTCTGTTGCTCGGTCGATTTCAAGTTACCGGCGTCCTGTGCCTTCTTGCGCATGCGTTGCACGGCATCCATTACATCGCTCTGCTGCGCCAGGAAGGCGTTGCCCAAATCTGTGGTCCACTGAATGTCGTCTGCCAAGCGCTTGACCACTTCAGGCAGCCCGGCCAACGCTTGAATGCTTGGGTCCCAAGGCTGTTTCATGGCGGCATCGGCCAGTGCTTTGTCTTTCAGCCCAGGATTCTTTGTCAGCCACTGCTGCAGTTGGATGAGTTCGAGAGGATAGGTGGAAGCCGCGAGAGCCTGCGCTAGCATGGGGTCCGGATACAGGGCGATGGGCGCAACGAGAGAGTCCAGTTGGTCAGGTGGAATTCTAGCAGCCTGCTCCTGCCGTGAAGCCGCCTGGGTCGAGTGGGGCGAAGGGATAGATGCCAGTGTGTCGCCCGGTGCGATGGCGATTGTACAGAGGATAACCAGAAGGTATCGCATGGGCGCCACCCAGAATTTCTGTTTCGGATTCACGGCTACCTCTGCTCTTGATCGCACTCTCGAACTGGATGGGTGGATCGAGCACCGGCATCCGCACTTGGTTCGTCATTTGCCCAGGTCATGCGTATCCGGTCTTTGACACTAGGTCAGAGTGTTTCCTCGCGGTACTGGCAAAAAATACAGTTGGAGATCTCAACAGGCGGCTGTGATCTAAGGAAAAAGAGAGTGAGACTATGAATGTGGACCTCAACATTCCCATTCTGAAGCGGACGCATGCCGCTCAGACAAACAGCTCGAATTGACAGCCGAAATGCTGATCCATTCGCCAGGGCTCAAACATTTGGAACTGCCCGGTGTCTGGTCATTCACTGAACTGGTGGTCTGCTTGGATTGCAGCTTCTCTCGGTTGATCCTCCCAGAGACCGTACTGCCATCGATTGCAAATGGAACTTTTGCAACCAACCCCGCAACCTTCGAGAACAGCGCCGCTGGCGATGTCGATCTCGATAACCAAATCGCGTTTAGGTGGTAAGGTGAAATTATTGATTGCCCATAGTGCTATTTAAGACTCACAGGGCTGATCCTGGCGCATGGCATCCTGACGAACGAGCCGATCATTTTGATTGATCGGAAACTCCACGCGAGAGACTGCCCTGGATGAGCCCTCACCAGACTCGGGTCGCAGCAGGCCGGCGACAATCGAACCGTAATCGTCTTTACACGGATTTGCTCAACTTTGGGTTAAGCGGCTTTATTGGGATTCAGCTTGGGGAATGCACCCGTCTTTAATCGGGCGGTGGTGTACGCGTTACCCCGCCGCCCCCGCCCCCGAAGGTGGATGTCTTTCTGCGCGCTTACCTTTTCTCCCTGTAAGAAGTGACAGTTGTCGCTCCCACGCTCCTTTTGCAACCTGTTCAATTAGAAGAGGTAGTAGCGTTACTGCAGTTCTGCTTCAGATCTCCGCTGGAGGAAAGTTGTTACCGTGTGAGGAAAGCTGCATTGATTGGCTCGGAGGCGAGCTAAGTACCTGAGGAAAGAGGAACCGCTGTGAAGAACCGCAGACGCGTATGCTGCGCCTTTGCTTTGCTTAGTATTGCTTTATTCCCGACGGCCGCGTCGGCTCAGTCGGACTCTTCGGCTCAAACCGTGCAAGAGTTGCGCAAGCAGCTCGACGAGTTGCGCGAACAAATGAATAAGCTGCAAACACGGCTTGGCGAACTAGAGAGCAGCAAGCCCACAGAGGTCCCAGCAACTCCAAAGGCTCCGCCCGCCACGCAAGAGGGAACCATTGAATCGACGCAACCTCTTCCCCAAGCCGCAACTTCGAAGCAGGTCGGAGAAGCCACGGCCACATACAAGCAATTTTCTGAGGACACGCTTGCCGCTGCTCGATTCGATAACGTCCCGCTCGATCCGAAGTACCACGGATTCTTTCGTTTGCCAGGGACACAGACGATCCTCAAAATTGGCGGCTACTTTAAAACGGATTTCATCTACGATCTGAAGCCGGCTGGAAACACTGACTCGTTCATCGTGTCTTCGATTCCCATCCCTACGGTGGTGGGCGTGAATAATGCAACCGTTTCGGTCCGTCCTACACGCCTAAGTCTCGATTTTAGAGTTCCCGCTGCCAAAGTGGGAGAGGTGCGCTTCTATCTGGAAGGCGACTTGTTTGGGACCAACGCCACCACACCGCGCCTGCGTCACGCCTACGCACAAGTGAGAAACGTCCTGCTGGGCCAGACATTTTCCAATTTCATGGATCCTGACGGATTCCCGGACACCCTCGACTTTCAAGGGCCCAACGGTATGGTATCCATTAGGAATCCGCAGCTTCGCTACGGCTTTGCATTGAGTCCCAGTACAACGTTTTACATCTCGATAGAAAAGCCCAGTTCCGACGTCACCTTTAAGACGCCGCAATTCTCGGCGCAGCCAAATGCTCCAAGTCCAGACGGAACTATCCGCATTCGGCAGGAATTCGAGCGGGGCCACTTTCAAGTCTCGGGATTATTCCGTTCGATAGCAGCTTTCTTGCCTGACGGGAGAACGGATTCCGTTTTTGGGTGGGGAGTGAACGTTTCTACAGGTGTGAAGACGTTTGGGAAGGATAACGCAATTTTTGCGGTCGCTGCAGGACACGGGATTTCGCGGTATCTACAAGACACCTCGGGATTGGGAATTGATGCAGAGCCTGCTTCAGGCGGAACACCTCATTTGGAAGCGACTCCCGCCGTGGGGGTTGAGGCCGCCTATCAACACTATTGGAGGAAGAATCTGCGATCTAGCGGATTCTATTCGTACGCCGCAGTAAACAATACAAATCTGGCGGCCCTGGCAACCTATAACCATGGCACGTATACGGGGGCCAACTTGATCTGGAATCCGTACGGCTCGCTGAATATTGGGGCCGAATACCTCTACGGTTGGGCGATGGAGCAAAATGGCCTAAAGTCAAATGCACCCCGCATTCAGTTCAGTGCGAAATACAGCTTTGTGAAAGTAGACGCGGATCGCTGATGGGTCTGAGAGAGATGGTCAGCGGAGATGACGTAGGCAAATCGGGAGCCAAGGATTTTTCTGAGGCAGGCTAGTGAGCGCTGAAACGACTCAGGGTGCTGGGGCGACCTACCTAAGGAAACTTGCACCTGGCTTAGTGAAATTACTCAAATATCAGCGCAGCGACCTTCCATATGACCTTCTTGCCGGCGTTTCCGTTGCGGCAGTCGCACTGCCCGTTGGCGTTGCTTACGCCCAACTCGCAGGGTTTAATCCTGCAGTCGGATTATATTCCAGCATCCTGCCTTTGATTGCCTACGCGATCTTTGGGACGTCGCGACAATTAATCATTGGCCCCGACGCCGCTACATGTGCCCTGATAACCGCGGCAGTGGCTCCGCTGGCTTCCGGCGATCAAAATCTTTACGCATCGTTATCCGTAACGTTGGCATTCCTAGCCGGTATCTTGTGCATCGGAGCGAGTTTCTTGAGACTGGGCGCATTGGCGGATTTTCTGTCCAAGCCGATCCTGGTGGGGTTTCTGAATGGAATCGCGCTGAGTATTATTCTAGGACAGCTGGGTAAGGTATTTGGATATTCCATTACTGCGGGCGGCATCCTGCCTCGAATAGTCGAATTTGCTCAAAGGCTCCCGCTTACACACTGGCCGACCCTTGCAATCGGCGTAGGTACATTCCTCGTGCTGCTGGTTACGCCGCGGTTGTTCCGGCATATCCCTGCGGCGCTGGTGGCCATGATCGTCGCCGCCATCTCAGTCCGGGTGATGGGACTGGAAGGGCAGGGTGTTAAAACAGTCGGCGAAGTGTCGCATGGTCTTCCATCGATCAGGATCCCACACTTTTCTCTCGCTTTGCTTCCAAGCCTGCTCGGAGATGCTACAGGGTTGGCGCTGGTCACGTTTTCGAGCATGATGTTAACTTCACGCAGCTTCGCCTCCAAAAATAAGTATGACGTCAATGCCGATCGAGAATTCGCGGCGTTGGGCGCAGCCAATATCGCCTCCGCGATTTCGCAAGGGTTCGCAGTGAGCGGCGCGGATTCTCGAACAGCTATGGGCGATGCCAGTGGCGGGCGCACGCAGGTGACCGGACTTGTTGCCGCTGCGACGATCGCTCTTGTCCTGCTGTTTTTTACGGGGCCCCTACGGTATATCCCCATTGCAGCCCTAGGTGCCGTACTGGTGAAAGCGGCGCTTTCTCTGGTCAACACTCGTGACCTGAGAATAATTTACGCGATTGACCGCCGAGAGTTCGCTTTGTCAGCCGTCGCCACATTGGGGGTGGTTGCCGTAGGTGCGATTCCCGCCATTTTAGTTGCTGTGGTCTTGGCTCTTGTGCGCTTCGTTAGGCTCGTCTCTCGTCCAAAGATTGAGATCCTGGGGAAGGTGGCAGGTTTTTCAGGTTTTCATTCTATCGAGCGGCACCCCGAGGCCGTCACGATACCCGGCCTGGTGCTACTCCGATTCAATGCACCACTTGTGTTCTTCAATGCAGCTCAGTTCAAGCAGGGTGTCATTGCAGCTGCGGACGCCGCCGGGTCCTCATTGAAGTGGCTCGTGCTCGACATGATTCCGATTACGCTGATCGACGCTACCGGGCTTTGCACGGCAGAAGAGGTTGCGGATACGCTGCGGGGGCGTGGTGTAGTTTTGGCCGGAGCCGGCCGACAGACTGAGTGGAGCCATTGGGCCGAATCCCGGCAACGCGGGCCCAGAGATCGAAAGATTCCGATTTATCCGACGCTGCGCGAGGTGGTCAGAGCATACCGCAGCGCACAGACGATTACGGTGAGTGACCATGCACCTGGCAGTGCCAATTAACTTGATTTCGCTGCGGCCGTCACGAAATCAACGTCGTGCCGTTCAGCGGATCACCACAAGTGTTTCCAGTTTGACGGGGATCTTTTGATGGAATTTCTTGATGTAAGCTCGATCTCGGCGTGCTCAAAGATGCCCGCTCCAGGCTTAGTCGTCTGCTCATCCCACGGTCCGCTTTGCTATGCCAGTGCAGGGACTTTCTTGTGTGAGGTGCTCTCGCAAATCAATCTGCTTTCAATCAACAAGAGTACACCGACTGCGCCTCGATGGCTTAAGGCCTATAAAGCACTTAACGATCGCGTGCAGCACTTAGTGCCATATCCGAGCTAGTGGATTTGCCGTTGCAAAACGGTAGGAACTAACGGACCGGCCGCTCTCTTGCTAACTCAGACTTTGGAATTCAGCTGACTGAAATTCTTGCCAGTTTTTGGAGCGCCCAATTGGCGGATCATGGAGGAGAAGCGGTACTCCTGGTTGCCCGCAAAAACGAACCATGACACCGCATTGACTGAGTTGCGGAGAGACAACGATAAACGAACCGATCTCATTACGAAGGAGAGGTCTCCAATGGGAAATAAGGAAAACGGCAATGGCAACGGCCGTTTGAAACGCAAGCAGTACGGCAAGGAACTGAGCCGACTCCAGGCCGAACTCTGCAAGCTTCAAGAGTGGGTCAAGTATAAGGGACTGCGCGTCATTGTAGTGTTTGAAGGTCGTGACGCCGCTGGCAAAGGCGGCACCATTCGCGCGATTACGGAACGGGTCAGTCCGCGCGTGTTCCGTCTCGTTGCTCTACCCACTCCGTCCGATCGTGAGAAGAGCCAGATGTATATTCAGCGCTATATGCAGCATTTCCCGGCGGCCGGAGAGATCGTAATCTTCGATAGAAGCTGGTACAACCGTGCTGGCGTTGAGTACGTGATGGGCTTTTGCTCAACCGAGCAACATCGCAAGTTTTTGGAACTCTGTCCCGTAGTTGAGAAATACATGGTGGACGGCGGAATCATTCTTATCAAATATTGGATGGAAGTGGGGAAGAAAGAGCAGCTGAGGCGATTTGAGGCGCGTATTGAAGATCCGGTCCGGCAATGGAAGCTAAGTCCCATGGACTTGGAATCGTTCCGTCGCTGGTACGAATATTCCAGTGCACGCGATAAGATGCTCGAAGCTACTGATTCAAAGCATGCGCCTTGGTACATCGTACGTTCGGACGTCAAGAAGAAGGCGCGACTCAACTGTATCTCTCATCTGTTGAGCATGATTCCTTACGGCAAGAGCCCGCGAGAAAGGGTAAAGTTGCCAAAACGTAAAAACAAAGGCAGTTACGACGATCAAGCTACTCTAAAGGGAAGGCACTTTGTCCCTGAGAAATACTAGGTCTCTCCACCAGAGTGACCCACCACTTGGAGAGGAAAAAACAATCGGCCTGATCTGCAAGATGGTCACATTGCGAGACTCGAGAGGTAGGGACCCAGGCTGTCCCCGCCCACTGTCCCGTGCCATTCACCTTCTATGCGTCACGAGACGTTGCTTACACACAATAGCACTTGCGTGACCACGCGTACATTTTTGGCCGGGTGGTGTCGCCACGCTGAACTATGTCTCAAGGCGTTCGGAAAACTCAATGGCATGATCCGTCGTCGGCAAATTGGCCACTGGCAGCCATTGCGGCAAGCGAGTGCCCGCAATCCAAGATTCGGCGGTCTAGCGGATCGTTTTCGAGCGAATCGGTACGGACGTATGTCCTCGATCTGTTTGCGTCGACGAATCGATCGCTCAACTGTTTCATGTTGTTGAATTCGTTTGTAAGCAACCGAACTGCATTCTTGTCCGAGTCGGTTGACGCGGCCAGCGAAACCAATCTCAGGTTGTGTTGCGCTCGCTCGCTAAAGCTGGTCATCCAATCGTTGGTTATCGGGAATCCGCGCTGGACCGCGCTGATGAGCGTGCTCCGCCACTCCCTGATAACAGACATCTGTTCGATGCCCGCCCTGAGGAACTCTTTCGTAAATCCCGATGCGGACGTCGTTGACACGCTTGTGTTCGAAGGAGGCAAAGTCAATACGATTTGATTGCCGTGAAAGCTCAGCGAACCGTTCGCAAGACGGGCTAATGCTTCGATCTCAACATAGGAACGTCCACCCATCTCGGCAACGGGAATCTCCCCAGAATGTCCGGCAACCGTGAATGTCCGATTTACCTGCGCAGCATGGGCAAAGACGAGAACACAAACGTACAAGAAGAGCAGTGAAGTTAGCACTATAAGAAATCTTGCCAGTTGCATTTGTTTAGCCACGGTCCATCATCCTGTTCGCTTCGTCAAAGAATCCGCCCCCTTCGAGGAATTGTCGTTTCGTCGAACCGAGCTAAGTCATAAGAAAGACGATAATGCTCCCCCAGGTCGTCAGAAAAATATGACCGATTGCTGCGGTATACGAGTAACCCAGGGTGGCAACTGGGCTGTCCGATTTCTCCTGCACGGCAGCGACACCCGCGATCATCGTCTGCGCGCCGGCGATTCCTCCCAGCAATAGTGCAGGGTTCAGTCTGAGAACATAGCGGCCGAAGAAAAGCCCTGTGATTAATGGTATGAGCGTCACCACTATGCCTCCGAGGAAGAGTATGTAGCCATACTCTTTTACCGCCTGCACGAAGATTGGCCCTGCCTTGAGCCCGATCATCGCTACAAACGCTGCCAAACCAATCGACCGCATAAAAAGAACGGCGCCATCTGGGATTATTGCGAACCAAGGACGCACGGACCTCATCCACCCAACGATCACTCCTGCGAGCAGGGTTCCCACGCTGGTACCCAATGCTATTCTCAGGCGGCCTAGAGGTATAATGAGCATGGCCCCGACCAATACTCCAATGAAAATGGCTATTCCGAGCACTGCAAGATCGCTCTCGTCCGTCGGGTGAATCACCCGGCCAACTACGGCGGCCAGTTTCTCGATGGCAGCCTCAGATCCGGTCACATGGAGCGTGTCGCCGCGTTTGATGACCGTGTTTGTCCCGATCGGAATTTTATGGCCACCGCGCGTAATGCCGCGGAGCAAAACACCGCGAGCTTCCTCGACGCGATCAACGAGCTCCTGAAGTGTCTTGCCTGCGATCGTTTTGCTGGTGACATAAAGATCAAAAGACGCTACTGGAATTGTCAGCAGTTCCGTGTCTGGGACTTCATGCGTCGACGGACCAAGTACCTTGATCATAATTTCGGTACGCCCGAGAATAGCTACCGTATCATTCGCCTCGAGGACTGTCGTGGCCACAGGGGAGAAGATGTCCCCCTTACGTCGAATTCGCTCCACAAATAGGCGGGCTCCAGGAACAGACTGCTCGGCTTCTACAACTGTTTTACCAACGACGAGCCCGCCTTCAGGAATTGTGTACGCGCGAAAGCCGATGGGTTGCCACGCGGAATAAACGCCAAGGTTCGAGCGTTGGATTCCCAGGTTCGCTTCCACTTTCTTCGACTCTGCTCGAAGATCGAAGCGAAGGAGCTTCGGCCCCAGGCTGCTGCAACACCAAATCACACCCAACGTACCGAAGATGTAGCAGATCGCATCTGCAACAGCTATGTGACCGATCCAAAGCTGCTTTTGTTCGTCGGGCAGGGATAGGGACCGAATTGCTTCACTTGCAGTGCCGATTGCGGGCGACTCGGTTAATGATCCAGAAAGCAGCCCGGCAGAATAGCCTGGGTCTAGCTTCAAGAAATGGGCGACCGTGTAAGCAGTTAGAAGGCCAATGATGGGAACAAATGCACCGAGCACGGCCCAGCGCCAGCCATCTCCTTTGAGATTTTGAAAAAAACTGGGCCCGACCGAGTAACCGATTCCGAAAAGGAATAGAAGAAACACGATCGATTTGGCTTGGTCGGAGACGGGAACGTGAAAGAAATTCCCAATAAAGATCCCTCCCAAGAGAGATCCGGTCACTACACCAAGTCCGACGCCACGAAACTTCCGCCGCCCGATCAAGTAGCCGATGCCCACTGCCAGGTAGACTCCCATTTCGGGATACTTTGTAAAGAGTTTCGCAAGCCATTCCATCTAGTATTCCTTTTACGGCGTCCTCCGTCTGGAGAACCTATCGCACGAGTTTTCGGTCAAAGTCGTCGAGGTCATCCGATGATTTGACACTTCTATCTGCGACTGCTTGCGGGGAAATCGTTAATCAGATTGATGACGTTTTCGCTTCTCCTTTCATTCGTGGTTGATTCGGAGGCCTTTTTAATTGTTGAAGCCAGCGTGTCGGCTCGGTCGGATGCGGACTCAATATCGTTGATCAGAATTCACGTAGGAACGAATCAAGCCAGCCAAGCCACCCCTTTTTCCGAGGACGGTTTTCGTGAAGCAAGAAAACCCAGGCGACCACGGCTGAGTTGCGCGACCAGCCAAAGCGATCCCGCATGTACCGTCCCCTGCTCCCCTGACGCCCGGAGAGACCTATCGCGCGGCCGCTTGTTTAGATTTCTCGGCGCGCTTTGAAGCCTCGAAGGCGTCGCGGTAGCCGCGTGCGACTGATCGAACACCGCGTCCGATGTCGTCGTACACCTCATCGTCCAGATTAGCCAGGGACACCCGCAACGACCAGTCTGGCGCCTCGAAGCCGCCGCCGTTCAGCAGCACAATCCCGTGATCCTCGGCCAGGCGGAAGGCAAGGTCGAGCGGGTGGACATTCTTCTTGAGGTAATCGACGGCGTCCTGACCGATGTTCTTGCGCGCAAAGAACTCAAAGTCGATCAAGCCGTAGTAGGCGTTGTAAAGTGTGTTCGGCGAGACTTCGATACCGAGGCCTTCGATCATGGCCTTGGCGCGCCGGTGCACGATCTCCATGCATGCCTTCTGATACAGCTTGGCTCCATCCATCATCTCAGCAAGGGAGAACAGGCTCATCATGACCTGCTGAGGTAGCGCGAGCCCGGCCGTGTGGTTGAGGGCTACATCGCGGCTGTCGGCCACAATGCGGTCGATGAACTTGATCTTGCGCGGCTCGAGGACCAGCGTGCCATACCGTTTATCGAGCGCTTTCAGATCGGCATCCGGGAGCTTGGCGATCATCTTGTCGAAAATGTTGTCTTCGTGTACGGCGATAACGCCGAGCCGCCACCCCGTGCAGCCGACATACTTGGAGTAAGAGTAGACGCCGATGGTGTTCTGCGGCAGTTCACCGAGCAGGGATCGGAAATCGTGGACGAACGTTCCATAAACGTCATCGGTCAAAAGCATAAGGTCTGGACGTTTCGTCTTCACCAAATTTGCGATCTTGCTGATCACTTCCTTGCTGATTGCGACGCCCGTCGGATTGCCGGGATTGACGAGGAAGAATGCCTTGACCTTGGGATCCTCCAACTTTTTGAGTTCTGTGTCTGTGAACTGAAAGCGGTTCTCTTGCGGGGCCTGTATAGTGACGAAGTTCAGCCCGTAGTCTTCGAGATGAGGCAGCTCGAGGTAGGGCGTAAAGATGGGCGTGCCCAGCGCGATCGTGTCTCCGGGACGCAGCAGACGATTGGCCTTCAGCGATTTGAAGATGTAGCACATCGCTGCCGTGCCGCCCTCAACTGCGTAGAGGTCGAACTTTCCTATCGGCCGCGGTTTTCCGCACATCGCCCACATGAGGTACTCGTGCACGATACGCTCGTTGTGGACCAGCATGCGGTCCGGGACCGGATAATTGTCGCCGATGATCGAGTCCACGAGCTCGTGGACGAAGGCGTCCGGCTCGAAACCGAACGTCTTTACCGCAAACGGGACCATCGCCGTCAGAAAAGATGCACCGGGCATATCGGCATGTTTAGCGAGCCAGGCTTCGAAACGACCCGCGATTCCTTGAGGCTGGGGCATTCCACCGACACCGGCGGGATGTTCCATCACCCGCTTGCTTTCGGTGACTGCGAACTGACCGAGCAGGAAGAAGCCTTCGCGCGGAGTGGTGGCAATCCAATTAGGGTTGCCGCGGCCAGCATTGAGGAATGCCGACTGTGTCGTGCGAGAGGTTTTCTTTGCGAGTTTGATCAGTTCATCTTTTATCTCGAACGGGCCCAACGTCTCGAATTTACGGAGTTTCACTAGGTCCATGATTTTCACCTTTCAGAAGATGTCACGAGAGAAGCATGATGGCGACCATGCCCCAGATCGTGAGCAGAGTATTGCCGATAGCGTAGGTCACTGTGTAACCCAAGGCAGGCACTTGGCTCTTGCCAATATCGCAGACCAAGCCGAGCGAAGCCGTCGTCGTGCGCGCCCCGGAAACGATTCCGAGTAAAATCGCGTCGTGGAAGCGGAAAATATACTTGCCGACGAACATACCGAGAATGAGGGGGACCGTCGTCGCCAAGGCTCCCCATAGGAACAAGCCAGCGCCTTGCGTCTTCAAGCCATTGACGAAGCCTGGGCCAGCCGAGATGCCGACTATGGCAATGAAAATGTTGAGGCCGACGGAGTTCATGAACCAGACGGTCGATGTCGGAATGCGGCCGAACTTGGGATGTACAGAACGTACCCACCCGCAGATGAGTCCCGAGATCAGCGCTCCACCGGCGGTTGAGAGTGTTAGTGGAACACCTGCTACTTTCCAGACAAGAGCGCCGATGAGCGCACCCACTGTGATTCCTGCGCCGATAAACGCGACGTCAGCAACGTCAGTGGGGCGATCCGGGACGCCCAGCATCTTGATGGCAGCGTTGGTATCCTGAGTACGGCCGACCACGGTAACGATGTCGCCGCGGAAAATTTTGGTATTTGCCAGAATGGGAATCGAGGTGGCGACCGCGCCCCGCGTGATCTTGCGCAGGAAGACGCCACGGGCACTGGGTAGGTCGGCAAGTTCAGCGAGAGTCTTGCCGTCCACCTCCTTGCTAGTCACATAAACGTCGACGCCCTCGACTGGGACGCTCAGCAATTCGGGATCGTCAACCTCTATCGCGACTCCTGCAGTGGCGCTCGCGATCCCCTCGCGAGAACCTACGGCCGCGACCATCTTTGCGCGTTCGCCAATAATACTTACCAGCGCTTCGCGAGCACCTGCGACCGCCACCACGTCGCCCTCGCGCAATACTGTGTCCTCGGTCGCCTCCTCAATGACCCCGTTACGACGGATGCGCTGGACAAAAACGCGTGCTTGCGGGAGCAGCGCCTCGGCCTCAATGGCGCGGAGACCGATGACTCTGGCGCCGGGTTGCACACGGAACGCGCGAACCTCCCAACGGCGCCAGGCCGTCCCCGGCCCGCCAAATTCCTTGGTGCCTCCCTGTTTGTCCTCGTAGTCTTTACATGCAGCCGGCAGATTTATGCGAAGCAGCGCGGGCCCGACCAGCGCGATCACAATTGCCGATCCCACGGTGCCGAACATGTAGGTCACCGCGTAAGCAATCGGCATCGAGTCGAGTAGCGTTTTGGTTTCGTCTGCTGCGAGACCTAACCGGTTGATCGCGTCAGTTGACAGGCCCATGGCTGCGGAAATGGTTTGTGACCCCGAGTACAACCCCGCCGCGTAGCCGAGGTTGTAGCCAGCGATCTTGACAATTGCGATGGGGACTGCGATGCAGAACAAGCATTGGACTACCGCAAAAATTGCTTGCGGCACTCCGTCCTTGGCGACACCGCGGACGAACTGCGGCCCAACGGCGTAGCCTACGGCAAAGAGAAACATGAGGAAGACTGTGGCCTTCAGGGGCTGCGAGATCGTGATCCCGATCTGCCCTATAAGAACGCCGGCCAAGAGAGTGGCAGTGACCGATCCTAAGCCTATTCCCTTGAAGGTGAATTTACCGAAGTAGTATCCAATGGCAAGCGTGAGGAAGATGGCGATCTCCGGGTACTGCCGGAGGGTCGCGGCGAACCACGCGACGATGAACATCGTTTTGCTCCTTATTGTGGCCGCTCTTACTTTGCGGACCGGGTTGTGATGACATGCTTGCGGCCAAACACGTCTTGCTAAAGAATCATTAAACCCGTGAAGTACTCATTCCTCTGCCGGACGCGACTCGTTAGTCTGCTCCCGCTGACTTCTGCTTGAGGTTTTTTGTTGCGTTCGCGGCAGTCTTACTTGGTGTCTTGGCCGACTGCAGAAACGCTGGACTTAGCAACTTGAATCCTAGCGCCGCGCTGAACCCATGGATCTCCTTCACGTCGAGTTTGCGCATGAACTCAATCGTTTCAGCGTTGATGACCTGTCCCGGAACCATGATCGGAAATCCAGGGGGATACGGAATTACGAAGCTCGCCGAGACCAGTTCCGGTCCTTCTTTCAAACGCTTATCAACCTCCGGGCTGAAAAGCTTCAAGTGTTCGCATTGATCCTCACGATAGGCTGCGAAGAATGCCGAACGCATGTCGCCTTCACTGGTCTTGCTCGAGGGGTTTTCACGGAACCGACTGTAGAAGGAGCTGAAGTTCGGAAGATTGGGCACATCCGTCATCAGAGATTTCACACGCCCCGAGAATACTTCCTTCGCCTTTGTTCCGCCGTCTGCAAGCTTTTTCTCGATTCCTTGGGAAATCTCGACGAGGACTTTTATCAACTGGGCGATATCGCTGCGAGTGTTGTTGATATTGGTTTGAAGTAGAACGCTGTTACGCGACGTCTTATTGAGCTGAATGTCGTACTCCGCTGCGAGCAGGTTCTTGAATTGCGTTCCGTCGAAACCGGCCGAGCCGCAGACAAGCGTTAGCCGTGTTACGTCAAGAGCGAATTCGTCCTCTCTCAGCGCCTTCACTGCCGTTGCCCAGTTCGCTTCCGGAGTCAGATAATCTGTGAATCCTGAATTCCGGAATTCGGCGGGAATCATTTCGTCTGCTCCAAGCACTCGGAAGTACTTCGAGATCAACGGATGAGAGTTCACTTCCCTACGCACATCCAGCGCCAACTGGATGGCGCGGTTCACTAGTTCGTAGCCTTCCAGCTCCATCTGCCTCCTGGCAACGTCCAACGAAGCGATGATCTGGAGATTGGGTGACGTGGAAGCATGCGTGAAAACTGCCTCATGGAACTGCTCTTCGACGGTGTGAAAATCCGGGTCTTTTACAAGCACCATGGACCCTTGCCGCAGGCAAGACATCGATTTGTGAGTCGAATTTGTTTGGTAGACCCGCAAACGAACCTTGTCCGGGTTAGCTAAGAGACGAGTTTCGAGAAGGGTTTTTTCTTTGGGATCGAGATCGGCTCCCAGCTTTTTTTCTTGCTCTTTATACGCCGCACGGTAAGCGGGATCCTTGAACTTGCGTTCCAGAATAGCCGCCGCTCCCATAGCCGTCCGTCGGCGGTAGAACGGACTCCATCTGGCAAATCCAAACCATGCTTCGTCCCATAGGAAAATAAGGTCCGGCTTGATTGCGAGACATTCTTCCATGACTCGCTCGACGTTATAGATATGCCCGTCAAAAGTGCAGTTCGTGAGTACCAAAAGCCTTGCCCGATCCAACGTTCCCTCTGCTTTCAAATCGAGCAGAGCTTTCTTGATTGTCCGAATTGGTACTGCTCCGTACATGGAGTATTGGGTGAGCGGATAAGCTTCTACATAGAGAGGAAATGCACCGGAAAGCACCGCGCCGTAATGGTGTGATTTGTGGCAATTACGATCGACAAGTACGATGTCGCCAGGAGCCAACAATGCCTGTTCGACCATCTTGTTCGACGTTGAGGTGCCGTTGGTGACGAAGAAGACGTGATCTGCACCGAATGCTCGGGCTGCCTTATCTTGGGCGACCTTGATGTTTCCCGTTGGCTCAAGCAGGCTATCGAGGCCACCGGTTGTTGCCGAAGACTCCGCAAGGAAGAGATTTAGTCCGTAAAACATACCCATATCGCGAATCCAATTCGACTTGAAGATGGATTTCCCTCTTGCGATGGGCAATGCGTGGAACGTTCCCATGGGTCGTTGAGCATATTTTTGCAAGTTGTCGAAGTAAGGAGTGTCGTACCGGTCAGCGATGCCGTCTAGGATGCTGAGATGCAATTCGAGAGGCTCCTCAACTTGATAGAAAACCCGGCGGACGCAAGCAGCGCTAATGTCGCCTGCTACCTTCTCAGACTGGCGATCACTCAGAAAATAGATGTCAAGCTCGGGACGCAACTGCTTCAATGCCTGCGCAAGCGCCAGGCCATACTGCCCTGAATTCTGGTCAATACCGCTGGCGGCGAGGTGCGAGGTCAGAAACTCACGCAAAACTGGGCTGTGGTGCGACGAGGCAAAGGGAATACCCTCGTAAATCATTACCGCTTCGAGGCTGCCGTTCAGGATCGTTCCGAGCACGGCATCCTCAAAACTGCCGACAAATACAGGTTCGTAAATGAACTTGTCCTGCGGTCTGCGTAACTTGCGTAGCTCTTGCGCCAACTCCGACCATGTTGCCGGACGGGCCGGACTCACTACTAGCACTTCGAAGTAAGGACGGTGCGGTGCAGCTTCTTCCCCAGCGCCTGGCACCCTTTCAGAAAAACCAATGGGTGACTGGTTCTCGCCTTCCCAGTCGGCGAGATTGCTGCGGTAGGAGTGTGTGAGAAGTGCAGCGCTGACCGTCTGCGCCAAACGAACCGTTCCCGTCGCATCACCTGAATCGATGCGTTCACTGAGCGTCCTCATCAGTTCGTGCCCCGGATAGGCAAAGAAATCCTCCCACTGACGCAGCTCCTGAAACGAAGCCGATACGGCCGCCTGACGCCCTTCTTTCTCTGGACGCTGTTGGTTTGCAGCCCCTTCCCAGGCGCGCGCCGCTTGGAGCAGAGAACGCCAGCGATCGAACCGCGCTTCTGCACCAGTAAAGAACTGATCCACTCGAACGTCGGAAGCCTTTGCTGTCACACTCATGATTGTTCTCCCTCACTCGCTTTGCAGTCTGCGCAAGACATAGAGAGTTACGTTCAAGTCCGTTTGTGGCCATCTCATCATCGAACTTTCCCGTTGAGATCCGTGGGCGTTTACCGCTCTGGCGTGAAACTCCATTGATTTTCCGGAACGAAGATTGACCTAACCTTCGTCGAAGCGTTCCGAACACGCACCGCGAGAACTGCTGATTTCGGTCTAGACTTCGTGATCGTTCGTCGTCAACCTTAGGCTGGCTCCTCCTTGGGGTGAACTGTCAAAACTGACAGGAGATTGGCCGTAAGAGTCTCAAGCGAAATGAAAAAGCATTTAATGCCGACGGGAAGAAACGAGTCAGCGTCTTCATGGCGATCGGAGAAGCCCCGACCGTTTTGTGGGAGACTCGCGGGTGATTTTCACGTCTGCATGGCAGGCAAACTAAGCGGCGGCTCTAGATGATTAAACGCCACCGGCATTTTTGACAGTTCACACGTCGCCTGCTCAGCCCTATTTCTTTTAGAACGGGTGTTCAATTTTTCGGAGTGAAAGCATCTAGGGTCACAAGTATGAAGCCTGCCTCACCGATACAGCCTTCAACAGCTCCCGCAAAACGTGCGATTGCGGTTGATGCTGACCCTGACGTGGCCGAGGTGCTCAGCAGAGTTCTCAAATCCGACGAATGGGACATTGTCCATGCCGCGGACAACCAAGCTATGTTGGAGCTTACGGAGAAGGCGCACTTTGATCTAATAATCACCGGAGCAAAGTCCACTGGCGGAGAAGATGTCGATTTACTTCGCAAAATCCGCCGTATCCACCCACATGTCCGCTTTATCATTCTGACGGATCAAAGAACTCCCGGCGACGTCGTCACAGCCATGCGAGAAGGTGCGTTCAGCTACTTCTCTAAGCCTTTTTCCGCTGCCTCCCTCGCCGAAATGGTGTGCATTGCCTCGTCAGGATTCGCCTGGGATGATGGCATCGAGCTTGTCTCTGCCACACCGGAATGGATCAGCGTCATTGCCCGCTGCGATCAGAAAACGGCAGACAGACTAGTCCAGTTCATCGACGAGCTGTCGGATCTTCCGGACTCCGAGAAGGAGGACGTCGCAATTGCCTTCCGCGAGATGCTGCTCAATGCCATCGAGCACGGAGGTAACTTCGATCCCAGTCAATACGTCGAAGTTGCTTACGTGCGCACAAGAAAACTGGTCTTGTGCAGGATCAAGGATCCAGGTCAGGGCTTCTCGCTAGCAGAAATACACCACGCAGCGACCAACAATCCCGCGTATGATCCGATTCGTCACGCTCTTTTCCGCGAAGCACAAGGACTGCGCCCGGGCGGCTACGGTCTTTTGATGGCAAGGCACCTCGTTGACGAGCTAGTGTTCAGTGAGAAGGGAAACGAGGTTTTGCTGGTCAAGCATATCCCTGCATCGCAGTCAAACACCTGAACTAAGATTCCTTATATTTGAAATACCTAATGAGATACGAGTTGACATTTGCTTGAGTGGACTGCACGCTTATTTCCAAGCGAGCCCATTTGTCCCCAGCGCTTGGGGAGACGTTTGCCAAGGCTAGCCACCCCCTTCGTAACAAGAACTTTTTTGAAAGACGCGTGTTGTAATTGCTTATTAAGGGCGGTGTGCGGGCTTGTCCAAACTCCGGGTATTGATAGCTGACGACAACACGCAAGTACTCGAGTATGTGCGTGAGTTTCTAGCTGCCAACGGCTGCGAAGTGATTGGCACGGCTGCTGACGGGCAATCCGCCGTGGACGCCGCAGCTCAACTGCTGCCGGATATCCTAGTACTCGACATTTCCATGCCCATCCTTAATGGAATTCGTGCAGCCAAGCGTGTGCTCGAGGTCAATCTGTCCATCAAGATCGTTTTCCTCACTGCTCACAAAGATCCTGAGACCTGTCGTGTCGCCATGGAGACGGGCGCTAGTTGCTACGTGCTGAAACCTCGTTTGGCTACTGATCTAATCCCAGCGATCGAGCTCGCAAAAAATGGTCGTCGCTTTGTCTCCCCGGGCTGCGAATGATTCGCTAACAGGCCTTTGGCTTTTTGTACTCAAGTGCCTTGCTGCAAGATCTGGGATCATAAGTCGGTTGTGTGGCTCCGGATTATTCTGGTCTCTGCCGATTCTCTCCTTGAACGGAAGTCCCGTTTGTTCTCAGCTTCACGCGAAACCTGCAGACATCTGCTGAGTATTTCTGATCCATCCTTGCTCAAGAGCAACGACTTCGCCGGGTCACGATACTAGCATTCAGCTGTGGATTCATCAGAAAGGGCATAAGTCTCTGGTCGATTACTCCGTGTGGGCCTAGTTTGAAAGCCCCCACTACGTTTTCCAAGCTGTCGGCCTCTGGCGGATTCTGCTTATGCTCAACGAGGAGAAGAAAGTGATTGGCAAGGTGAAATGGTTTAATAACACGAAGGGATATGGGTTTATAGGCCGAGAAGATGGTCCCGATGTATTTGTTCATTACTCTGCAATTCTTGGAGAGGGATATCGGAGCCTAGCCGAAGAAGACTGCGTAGAATTTGAGATCATCGCCGGTCCGAAAGGGCCACAAGCTGCTCAAGTGAGGAAAATGAACACGGAATGACCTCCGAGAGTATTCACCAGGGCCTTCTCACAGAACAAACGCCACCCACTCGTCTGTAGGCCTAGCACCAAGAATAATCTGGTATCCGCACGGTTAAAACATTGCAATTCTCGTTCCGCCCCTTCAGATTCGACAAGATGCCCCAAGACCATTTGGGGAACCGCCGTCCACAGACTGTCACTCTTAACAGTATCCATATCCTACTCTGAGACAGATGCTATGTTTCCCTGGAGACTAACATTTGAGGGGGAGAAGATGAAGAATGCATTTGAGCCTTGGGTTGGACAAGTAGTCTTGGTACAGGTGGCCCTGGGGCGGATCAAGTTGAGCTTGCGAGGGACATTATTGAAGGATCGCAGCGAGACCCTGTTGATGAGACCCGAAGCTGGTTCTGACGTGGAAATTCCGAAAACGAATGTGTTGGCCATAGAAGAGGCTGGGCGCCGCTCCACATCCTGGCAGCCTTTGCCCTATTAAAGTTACTCCATTCGGCGGGCGGCGCCTATTGGAACCGCGGAGAAAACTCTCAGGAGCAAGAAGTTGTTGAAGTCCTCAGGGCATAGCGGCACGGTGAAAGTCTTTATCGCCGACGGCAGCCAATTGAGCTGTCAATTGATCGCAGCTGCCGTGCGGCGGGGCCGATACCGGACCAGAGTTGTTGGTTACGCGACCGATACAGCTGGAATTCGCGAAGGGCTCGAAGCGAACGATGCGGATGTTGCAGTCATAGGGGCCCGTCTCGGGGATGAAGGACTGGGTGGTTTTGATATGACTCGAGAGCTAGTGGCGTCGCGCCCGAAACCTAGTGTCATAATAATACTCGATTCGAACAAACCGACGATGGTGGTCGACGCATTTCGCGCAGGAGCAAGCGGAATATTTTCGCGGGATCAATCGTCCGAACTGTTATGCAAGTGCATCCACGCGGTGCACAAAGGGCAAGTGTGGGCGAGCAGTAAGGAATTGCACTTCGTGATTGACGCGCTGGGTCCGGCTACGGCGGCGAGGCCAATCCCCTTGCGAGGTGCGAGCCTGCTGACAAAGAGGGAAGAAGGCGTTGTCCACCTAGTAGCCGAAGGAATGACCAATCGTGACATTTCCCAAGAACTGAAACTCAGTGAGCACACTGTCCGGAACTATTTATTCAGGATCTTCAATAAGGTAGGGGCTTCAAATCGACTTGAGCTGGCTCTTTATGCGCTCGACCGGCGAAAAGAGCATGAGCAGCAGAGTTCCATGGCTGGGCAAGATGAGTCGAACACAAGTGCGAATCAAACTTTTTCCTCAAGGCAAGCCTGATCGGGAGGCCCCGTTGAGATTCCTTTATCCGCCTCCATTGAGTGTGAACAATCATCGGTACTGAATTTCGTTAGACGCCGAAACCAGTGCGAACGCTCCCGGACTATGTTCTCGGATATGATTCTGTCTACCCGTTAGTTTTGTTGACTCGACTTCTTTTATCCCTCAAGTTCCGATGTTCGTCTGCTGCAAAACTAGCACTTCTGCCAGTGGCTGGCCCGCGAAGCTGCAACCACCATCCATATTGAGGCCCGCTGGTCCACAGTGAGTGTCCTCCGAGGTTAAATCTGTACGTGCACTAGCAGACTAAATTGATGACACAAATTCAGCGTATTTCTAAAGATGCCAGATTGTACGCACCTTTGAACAGGGCGTTCTGCAAATGTGTGGTGAGTATTCTGCTGACACTTTGTCTTGGCTACGGGGCGACAGGCCAAAGCGCCGCCGCGGCCAGAGGCGACGACGCGATTCACGTGGGCACGCTCTCCCCGCCGGACCAACCCCGAACACTTAGCGATCCCGATATAAAGACTCAGAGGCAAGTGCCCGAGAAATTTCAATGGCGGACCGCGATGCGCCAGGCCTGGCTATACACAGGTGTTATGCACGCATTTCGCTTTGCCACCGAGCCAGGGACGCGCGACACTTTGAACGGCCCATGGTTTAACGACTGGATGGCATCCGTGTCCGAGCTTCGCGGATGGGATGACGGTGATCCCTTCATTACGAACTACGTCGCGCACACACTGGAAGGCTCTATTTTCGGATTCATTCAGCAGAACAACGATCCGCGATATCGCGATGTAGTGTGGGGCTCGGGACGCGACTATTGGATCAGCCGCTTGCGTGCCCTGTCATTCTCCGCGGTGATGAGCACACAGTGGAAGATGGGGCCTGCAAGCGAAGCGTCGCTGGGGAACGTGCAACTCCACGAGGGTCCAGGCTTCGCCGATTTTGTGAATACGCCCACATTAGGAATCTGCGAAATGATGGGTGAAGATATTACGGATCGCTTTGTGATCACAGCGCTGGAAAACCGAACATCCAACCGCGTCGTGTTGATCCTCGCGCGCAGCTTTCTAAACCCGAGCCGTACGTTCGCAAATATGATGGAATTCAAGGAACCGTGGTATCGAAGAACGCGCGTTGGGCTTTTCAGGGAGAACCACATTCTGAGGAGGAAACTATTGGAAGATTACCGAAATGGCGGCGCAAAGCCCTTCGAATTTGTGAAAAAGCCGCCAGAAGAGGTGAAGCGGCAGTTTCCTTTGGAAGCTCCTATCGAACTAATGGTCTCCACTCAATACGAAAGCTTCCTGGGCGGCGGAAGCTGTATCGGCGGCGGCGGAACGGGCGCGTTCAGGATAAGTCCCTCTTGGCAAATCGTTGGGGAATTCACAGGCTGCCTAATAATCAATATGCCCAAAAATGAAAGCGGAGACTCCGAGATGTATTCTGGCGGGACCCGCTGGACCCCGCGCGCGTCGAAGCGGGTCTCACCATATGCGCAGCTGCTTGTCGGGGGCCGAAGAATCACGCATGAAATCGACGATGTCCAAAAGCAGAAAGAATTGATAGACGCCTGGAATGATGGAAGCGGGACGCTTCCACACTATCCGAAGCGCAGCGATTGGTCGGTAGAGCACCAGGAGAATGGATTTGCAGTGGCGGTGGGCGGAGGCGTGGATCTTGTGGTCAATCGGGCCTTCGCCTGGCGTATCGGGAATGTGGAATATACTCATTCCTGGCTCCCTGACGTGGATCAAATCCATGCTTCGGAGGGAGTGCGATTCACGTCAGGACTCACGCTGCGCATCGGCACTTGGTAACCCTCCAAGGAAAGCCAGCCGTAACTGCAAGGAAATCCAACCCCTCCTCTCACTCGAGTGCGATAACGGTTCATCTCACTACTTTTGTCTCGAACATGTGGAGAGAGTTGCTAGAGGAGTTGCTGCCCCGGCAGCCGCGGGACGCGTGACGCCCGAAAGAGTCGAGAACCGCGGCTTTCAGCTCAACCTGGGACAATCAATCGGTGTACGCTCATTGTGCTCGGTAGTAATGAAAAGAATCGCATACCTTTTCCGAGAGATGCGCCTATTGACATGACTGGGGTCAGTTCGATGATCAACTCATTATCGCTGTCAGGCAAGACAAAAAATAACCCATCTTCCATGGTCTTAGGGGTGAAACGAGATTCCAGTGTATCAGCGTCAAACACTAGGGGCTCGATTTGACCATCGGCCATGACCACGCAGTTAGATCCCAACCGGCCGCATGCGTTGCTTACTGGAACCTCATCATCAGCACCGAGCTGATTTGGCGCAAAACGCAAGCGCAGCAAATCGTAGGTCCCGGCAGGGATTGGCACTCTTTCTGCTAATGAGTCCGCGGGACGGCCATTTGTGCTCTCGTTTAGCAGATCGATCTGGAGGGGCCGCGTTTCGAGTTGCGGAAGGAGTTCCTGCCAGTGTGACAACTCATCCCCTGCGTTCGAACTGAAATGAATGTCTATGCCTCTTAAACTCAAGAAGACAGACTGAACGCGATTAGAGTCCGAGCAGAACTCGCATAAACGATTTGCGTGCGCGACTAGGCTGACGGTAGCCTTGGCCTTTGCAAGCGCACAAGCCGGAGCAGGATTGCCGGCCACAACGCCAATCGTGCCGTTTGGCGGGTTAAAGACCGCCACGAAGCACGTGTTCGCGCAACCCGTGAAGAGCGCCGACAAAACGGCGACGAGGCTGAGCCCTCTCCAAAGCCGCTTTATCGGCAATTGCAGAGTGAATCGCAGCATGAGTGATCACTTTCAAACGCCAAATCTTTCGGGCTTGGACAGGCATAGTTCGCGCAAAGGCAACTCACGACGTGATCCTTCGAACTGCCCTGCAAACACGCACCCTGCGGCCGCGATCCACCAACTACTTCTTCGGCTGTGGCGGATAATTCTTCAGAAGCTTCTGGACTGCCTTGGTGATGTTCTTCTGCTTTTTTTCAGGCTTAGCCTTTGGATCCAAGGTCTTTGTGGCAACTCCGCGCCAAACGAGCTGTTTCTGCGCGGGATCGTAGATGCTTACGTCTAGCTGGCCGACATAGACCGTGGAGGTCGAGCCATAAGTAGTGGACGATCCCATTCCACCGCCGTACCACCCTCGTCCCCACCCACCGCCATAGCCCCAATCACTGCTATACGATGTGTACTGTTTCTCCGTGCCGATGGCCGTCTGATAGCCAATGTACAGGTCTGCTGTGTCCGAATCCGTCTTCGTGATCCCTTTTGTGGCCAGTTCAGCGTCGAAAGCGGCCGTTATCTGCTTCCCTGTTAATTCATCTGGCTGGTCGGCTCCTTTGATGGGCACCCATTTATAGGTCTTATATTTCGAGAAATCCTTATCTTTGTCGAAGTCATACCGCACATCTTGGGCAACCACTGTGGTCGCCCCAAGAACGAGCAGACCGAGTGTTAACACCGCAATTTTCTTCATAGGGCCTTCTCCTTTTTAGATAATCTCCTCATTCAAATACCAACCCAACAAATTGTGAGCAACTCGGTTTACTCTGGTAGACGATTGGCACGGCCCGCCGTGGACGCTCTGTCACAGGCCAAGTGTTATAAGCGCGGACACATGTGGCGATCACCAGTTGTCATTGGTGCGCTTCCACGTTTTATCCGGATCGTACAACTCCAGGTTTCTAAAGATTTTCAGCGTGTTCGGGCCTAAGTCCTTTTCGTAAACAGTTCCTTCGTAGCTGACGATAAAAGTCTTAACCCCTGTAACGCGATAGTCTGCGGGCGCGGCCGCGAGCGCAAATCCACCGATCATCGCTCCTTCAACCATGAAATCCATCTTGCCTAAAGGTGCGGACGGGCCCTGACCTTTCAGGATTTTGAAATAGTAGCCATGATACGGCTGGCTTCGATCCGTGTAACCTTGCTCCAGAGCCTTGGCGACACCCTCTCCAACGGGGCCTCCCCAAGCTCCATCAGGGTTTTGCCAGGCAAGACCATCCTGTTTACCAGGCGTGCTAATAATCCGCTGTGCGTACTGGCTTACTTTGGCATTGTCATGCTTTTCCATGGCATATTCGTTTTGCGCCTCCACGTATCCGCGACAAATCTGGATGGCATCCAGTTCATTGGCACCGATACGCCGGAAGAGGATTTCCTGGCGGCCCGCCTTGGTGTCGAAAGTCCACTTGCCCGCTTTTTTGACGAGCGGGATCGGAAGTGGCCACTCATCATTGCCAACAGATAGGATGGCACGGCCAGAATTCTTGGGATCCAGGGCGATTTCACTTTTTTCGCGGGCTTTTGCTGCAAACGCGGCGGCATTCCTCTTGTCCTGGACTGGATCTCCCGAGGCTACGAGATTCTCGCCATCTGGACCAAGAATCTCTTTCAGGGCCGGTTGATCGAAGGTCTCCGTCGCCTGGATCAACGCTTCGGAGGCTTCCCTCGGTGTCGCGAACACCTTCTGTGCGGGCTGTGAGGACGCGGCTGTGCCGTGTCCGGATTGCTGGGCCGCATTCGAGAACGTAGCAGCAGTGCCGAATACCACAATCGACAAGAGGAAGGCGGGTATGATGGCTTGAATAGTCGTCACTGCTTTTGACTTCATGTGATTTTCTTTGATCATGATTGATTACCTCCGCCGCCCACCGCCGCCACGTGATCCGCCACCGCCGCGCGAACCGCCCATGCTGGAGGAGCCCCGCGAACTGCTCGCGCTCGCAGCGCTTTTGCCTCCTCCACTAGAAGCTCCGCCAAGTGCGCCTCCCCCGCCCTTCGAGCTGGCGCTTGGCGAGACGCTTCGGTTTCCCACGCGATCCCCGCCGCCTCCACTCGCTCGATCTGCCCCGCCTGCACCCCCTGCTCCCCTGTTGCTGGCGCCAGGCTGCTGCCTGCCGCCGCGGTCCGTGGTGCCCGCCTGCTGTCCACCGCCACGCTGACCTTGATTTTGTCGAGCGTTTGCCTGCCGGCTCGATGCGGAGTCGCCACGAGCGGTACCGCCGTACTTGTTGGCCGTTGCTTTGTTGGAATACGGTGTGCCACCACGGTGCTGGGCATTGTGTTGCCAGTTGTTACTGCCACCGGTGCGATTGCCGGTCCGATTCCCTGTGTTGCTGATGTTCTGTCTATTTGAGTTGTTAACAAATGTATTATTATTATTTATGTTTATATTATTATTTCCGCCCCATCCACTGTTGCAGCACCAGCCTCCTCCGCCCCAGGCTGCTCCAATAGCCATCCCAACTCCGAACGAAATCGCCATGCCCGCGGCGTAGTAGCCGGGGGGTGGGTAGGCGATTGGCGGGTAAGGATACGGCGGAGCACCGTAAACGACTACGGGGTCATAGCTGGGAACGTAGACAACATCTGGCTTGGACTGCTCGATCACGACAACGCTTTTGCTCTCGATGACCTTTGTTTCTACTTTCATCTGCTCGTTGGATTTCAGGTTTCCCTTCTCCTGGGCCTTCGCGCGCATGCGTTGGACAGCATCCATGACGTCGGACTGCTGGGCTAGTACGGCATTTCCAAGATCTGTCGTCCACTGGATGTCGTCGGCAAGCCGCTTCACAACGTCAGGGAGTGCCGCCATCGACTGAATGCTCGGGTCCCACTGTTGCTTCATCACCGCGTCCGCAAGGGCCTTGTCTTTCAGATCCTTGTGCTGCGCAAGCCATTGCTGCAGCTGGATGATTTCCAGAGGATACGTGGATGCAGCAAGGACCTGAGCTAGTAGCGGATCCGGGTAGAGGGCAATGGGTGCAACCAGAGAATCTAATTGGTCATTCGGAATCTTTGGAGCTTGCTGATCGGGCGCGCCACTCTGTTGTGCGGCTGGGTCCTGCGCGGCTATTTGAGGCCCTCCAGGAATGAGCAGCATCGAGCACATCAATGCCGTCAGCTGGCTCCGCAGGCTTTGCGCGAATGTTTGCATTTCGCTACCTCTTTTTTCCTTTTTTGTATAGCTGGCCTCCCCGACTCGAAACACTGTCAAAACTAACAGATGGACGTTCAAAGTCTCGCGCTTCAACCTGTAACTTTTGACAGTTTGCGATTGACAAGCCTCTCCATAATGTAAAAACCGCAAACGGAGCGGGGCGCATACCCCCAGCACCCTGACGCCCGACTCGCGACTCGGAAGCCGAGATGAAGCAAACGGATTTTGTGGCCAAAGCTATCGCCCTGTTAGGAGCGCTCTCTGTAGCAGCGATTGATTGCGCCCTAGCCCCAATTAACGCGTGCTCCCTCCTAGCTGGGGTAAAACAGTGGGTAAGTTGCCTATGGTTGCCGTTTATTGCTGCTTGGCGTGAGTTTTAAAGTGGTGCCGGAAGAGTTCGCATTAAAAAGAATCGCGGGAAACGCTGTGACGATTCGAAAATTCGAACGGGTGCTTCTAGCCACGGGCTTGACGCTCTTGACACTGTGGATCGCCGCCCGACTTCACAGGATCATCGGTTCCAGAGAAGCTATCGCGGAATTTGAAGCTCAAGAAACCTCTGCCCCCTCGAACAGGAACCATGCATCTCCGGATCCTGTTTTGGGTGTGCCCGTTGATGTTCGTTTATGGTCGGCCAAACGCATTTCAGCCTACGAAGATAGCTTCACCAAGAAAACCGACGCTCCCTTGGCAATTCTCCACATTCCGAAGATCAACCTTTCAGTTCCGATCTTCAATAATACGGATGACTTAACGCTCAATCGCGGCGTGGGAAGAATTCTGGGGACCGCCAGAATTGGGACACCAGGCAACCTAGGGATCGCAGGACATCGGGATGGCTTTTTCCGGGGTTTGCAGTACCTAGCCCCAGGAGACGTGCTTGAACTCGTCCGGCCAGGAGAATCAGATTGGTACGCAGTCAGCCAGATTAGGATTGTCACGCCCGAGGATATTTCGGTTTTGAATCCAACGGCAGTGCCGACGTTGACATTGGTAACATGCTTTCCTTTTTATTTTGTCGGCCACGCACCCAAGCGATACATCGTCACAGCAGTACTCGACAGTGCGCACGAACCCTACTTGGCTGCCGCTAAAAACACCAGTATTTCGGGCAACAACACGAAAAACAAGGAGAAGAAAAGATGATCTCAACTAGGCACTCAAGAACAATCTTGCGCGGCCTGCTGGGCGGAGGCGCTCTGTGCATCGCGTTCTCACTGCCCTCGGCCGCTCAAGTGCAAACAAGCAAGACAGAATCACACGGGGACGCAATCAGGGAGGTCACCGTCGAGCGCGGTGAAATTGTTTACATCAACGGGAACAGCGTTGTCATCAAGATGGAAGATGGCACGCTCAGACAATTCGACAACGTGCCAGAGAGCGTTACGTTCATGGTGGACGGGCAGCCGGTCAACATCAACAACGCGAAGGTTGGCATGAAGCTCGAAAAGCAAACGGTGAAGACAACCAGGCCCAAAGTGGTTACGACGGTCGAGACGGTGACAGGCAAGGTGTGGCATGTTTCTCCTCCTAGCACCGTCATCCTGACGCTAGAAAACGGCCAAAACCAGCAGTTCACGATCCCGAAGGGTCAAAAGTTCACGGTCGATGGAGTAGAAACGGACGCCTTCGGTCTCAAGAAAGGGATGAAGGTTTCAGCCCAAAGAGTAACTGAAGTTCCAGAGACCGTAGTCGCACACGAAGTTGAGAGAACTGGAAGCGCGCCCCCGAAGCCGCAGGCGCCAACGCAGGGTGTGCCGATTCTCATCCTTGTGGCTCAACCAACTCCTCCGGTTGAAACCGCAGAGGCAGCACCGAAGAAGTCGGAGGCGGCGCCCAAGAAACTTCCAACAACGGCCAGCAATGTGCCGCTCATCGGACTGCTGGGTGCACTCTTTTGCGGGCTGGCGATTACAATTCGGATGCTCGCTTCACGATTCGCCAGGTAGCGGAGCTGAGAACTCACAGTTCCGTGATGGGTGAATGCAAGGGACGGGGCAGGTGGCTGAGCCTGCCCCGTCTTCCGTAAAGCGGAAGCGCCGAAGGATATCGTTTGCGCCTTTTGTTTCAGTCTTTCTCAAATGAAGCGAGAAACCCCTCAGTCCGTTGCGCCAAGCGGTGCTTCCGATGAAACCTGCTTTCGAATCACATGCAACTGTCCGGACAAACATGACTCACGGGGCCCTAGACTGGTGATTCCTGCTCCGATGTGGGTCTCCACACGGAGCCTAACCTCCCGAAGTGGAACACATCAGTCCGGGTGAGCGACTCGCGCCTCCTGATTCCTACTCCGAGAAATCCGGTTTGCTAGGGCCCTCGCGATTGAATAAGGTACGGCGATCAGCACGGGTCCAAGCACCAACGCGGCGCCCGGATGAACCTCCTCGAAAATGAGAAATTGAGAGATAACGTCCAGAATAATCGCGACCGCCACCAGGTCGCGGACCGAGGCAAGTGCGCTTCGTAGGAGATGCGTTCTGCGGTCCCGAAGGGACACGAGGGCTAACAAAAAGGGTGGGCATCCAACACGTGAATCCCTTATCCCGTCACGCACGCCTATGAACGTCGCAACCATGGGTTGGAATATGAAACGCAAACGGCCGGCCCCCGAAAATCGTGCCAGCATGTCCTCGAAGAATTGATTGGATAGTAAGTAGAGATTCCCGGTCCGTCCGATCCTTGCGATCGCACCCGGCAGAGCGGAGATCAGAATCGCAATGGCGAGAGTGGTTAGAATCGAACTGCGCGACACTGAGATTTTCATTTTCGGCGCCTATGGGAATAGTGGCTTTCCAGACGCGCAGTTGGTGCATTTTAGACGGCGCATGCGAATGACTCATCTGGCAAAACTTACAGTGACAAAATGAAACGTAACGCGAATAGCGTCAGAGATGTGACCATAATGAGTTCGGCGCCGTCTCTCCAGGGGCGACCGTTTCCCTTTCCGATTGACCTTGTGGTTGACGCGCAGCAACAAGTTCTCTGGTTTCCCGGAATTTCACCATTGAGGTCATCAACAGCCAAAGATAAACCAAGGTTCTGTTTATCGTCCGCGCTGCCAACAGAACCATGACCGACCCTCGCACCGAATCCATTGCCTTTCGACAAGCACTGCTGAAGAGCGAGTACCTACGAATCCGCATCGTTTTGGGAGCCATCGTCGCGGCGTTCCTGATACGAACTATTCGGAGCATTATGCTCGGCGGCGGCCGCGAGAATTTCGTCGCATGGTTAATGACACTCGGGCTGTTGAGTTTTTTTGTCGTCTATGAATTGGCGATGCTGCGCACTGTGAAACGCGCAATTCAGAATGTTCGACACATTGCGAATTGGATATGGCTTAGCAACATCGTGTTGGAATCTCTCTTGCCCGCTTTTGCCGTCGCGTTTCTATCCAGCCCCTCCATGGTTCCAGCTTATCGACCTCTGGCAAACCCCGCGGCCCTTGCCTTCTTTGTTTTCATCAGCCTTTCGACGCTCCGGCTAAACCCTGCGTTCTGCAAGCTTTCCGGAGCTGCGGCGACCGCCTGTTATCTCGCCGCAGCAGCCCATCTCGGTTGGCGACCTACGCTTGGCGGGGACACATCCCTGCTTTCTCCGCAAAGTGCTGTTTTCGGTTATGCCGCTGCCCTCCTCATTGCGGGATTTGTTGCTGGCGTGGTGGCAGGCGAGTTTCGAAAGCAGGTTGACGCCGCGCTCCGCGAAGCAGAATTGCGAGGTCAGGTGGATCGCCTAGAACATGACCTTGCGGTGGCCCGATCGATACAACAGTCGTTGCTTCCGGCAACGATCCCGCAGATCGCAGGTTTCGAGATTGCTGGATGGAACCAACCGGCCGATCAGACCGGTGGAGATTACTATGACTGGCAACTTCTACCGGATGGGAAGGTGGTCGTGGCCTTGGCAGACGTGACGGGGCACGGGATAGGTCCCGCGCTGCTCGCATCAGTCTGTCGTGCCTATGCAAGAGCCAACTTTAGAGTGGGGAACGGGCTATTAGACTCCATGGAACAGCTTAATGCTGCGCTTAAAGATGACATCGGGGAAGGCCGTTTTGTGACGTTTGTAGCAGCGGTATGCACCCCAGGAAGCCCGCGTGTGGAATTGCTTTCAGCCGGCCACGGGCCGCTGTTCCTCTATGTGATGAAAGAAGATTGTTTTGAAGAGATAAGATCGCAAGGGCCGCCGCTCGGCATTGTGGCCAAACTCGTTTCTGACCCTCCACAAGTCCTCGAGCTTAATCGCGGCGACCTGCTGGTCTTGGCGACGGACGGATTTTTTGAATGGGCTAATTCGCAAGGAGAGTTGTTCGGCCCCATGAGATCAGAGGAGGTCATTCGAACTTCGAAAGAAAAGCAGCCGAGGGAAATTATTTCCGCCTTATACCAAGCCACACTCGCGTTTTCAGGTGGCACAAAGCAGCAGGACGATCTAACCGCCGTAGTTATCAAGCGAACATGAATTCAAACATGATCAGCTTCCCTTTCACTGCCAAAGGTTCAAGTTACATCATCCAAATCCCGCAGACTGCTGCTTACAAATCTTCGGCCGAAAAGTACAGATTCAATGCCTGCGATCAGATCTCGAGCGGCATCGGACTTAAGCACGTAGCCCAGTCCGCCCACGCTAAAGGCATGTCGGACCACATCCGGATCTGACTCCCCACTCAAAAAAAGAATTGTCGATGCAGCGGCAACCTTGCGAATTTGTCGAGCGGCCTCGAAGCCGTTCAACCCGGGAAGGCTAATGTCCAGCAAGATCAAATCCGGTCGCAGTTCTTCTGCTTTCCGAACAGCATCCAAACCATCGGTCGCGACCCCGATGACATGTAGATTCGGCTCTTTGTCAAGATGCATGTGAACAAAGGTTTGCCAAAGTTCGACATCATCTACCACGAGTACGCGCACCAATGACTGTAGCAATTCCACATTCTCCTCGATGTCCTTATTCAGATGGTTGCCCTCGCGTTTTCTGAGAAGGTAGTTACTTGGCAGTCTTGCATTTCAGGGGCGGCCCAGTCGTTGCGCAAAGTCAACGACCAACTTGCGCTACGGCAATCCGAAACGATCACAACCGATAAAGAAGGGTAGGGAGAGGAGACCTGGGTCAAGTTGGATGTGGGAATAGCCGTTCGAGAGAGCGGAGGAGGATTTTGCCACGACGTTTTACAGCTAAATGAGCCAAGAAGCGGGGATCTACGCTTCGTGGTGGTGCGGCAATTCTCGCGAGACAAAGATGTTGCCCGCTAGAGCTTCATGAATGGCTGGTAACAGCTCACTCACAATTCGGGACTTCGCAACGTATCCAAAAGCACCGGCGGAGAGACATCTCCGCACAAACTCGGCGTCGGCATGCACGGTCAAAAAGACGATCCGGGAATCGCAGCCTGATTCTCTTAATCGGGTGGCGGCTTCGATCCCATTTAGAATAGGCATCGAGATATCGGTCACAATGACGTCAGGCCTCAGCCGCATGGCCTCCTCGAACAAGGCTTGGCCATTGCCGACCTTTCCGATGATCTCAAACTCCGTTTCTAAAAGACGTTCCTCGATCTCCGGAAAGTGCGGGTGATCATCTGCGAGAAGTATTCTCACTTTGCTCAATCAGCCCGTCCGATGGCCGCGCACCCAGAAAGCATCTATGCCCGGGATCAAGCGCATTGTTAATACCTGCAGATGCTGACCGTGAACTGCGGCAATCCCGATTGCCAACATTCAAGATATTCTCGAAAAAATGCCGTTGACACTGTAAAGAATGCCAGTTTTGCGGAACTACCACTCCGCCCGGTCGCCATGGGTCCAAGGCAAGAATTAACGGCAACGGCCAGGGGATTAATTTCACAGCGTTGATGTGTTAGACTGTTGCCTTCATGAACCCAAAGCATCCTGCGGGGATCCAGTCCACCCCGAGCAGCGGGCGGTTTGGAGTGGAAATGCCGTGTAAGGTGTGCAAGTCCGAAAACCTTCAAAGGCTTGATGGGGAGCTGACAGCCAGCCTGCCCGACCCAGAAGGAGTGAGCATCCCCCCGGTCTACGTTTGCCAGAGCGTTTTGGTTTGTTTGGACTGTGGGTTCGCCGAACTCATCGTCCCCGTGAGTGAATTGCACTCACTCAGGAAAGCTAAAGCCGAGCTCGACTCCTAACGCGTTCGCTGAAACTTTCCACAACAGACCGCAGTGGTGCATCTACGTCCTATTTCTTGTTTTTCGGCGGAAAATCCTTCAAAGATTTACTAACAATAGTTTTGATCTCTTTGTCTTCGTTTTTCCGGGCCTTCTGCGGGTCATGCCAGCGTTTAGTGGCAGTACCCTGCCAGATCACCGTACTGGATTTGCTGTCCACCGCATAAAAGACGAACTTGCCCTGCACGGAATACCACACGTTTGGAGCAAATCCGACATTGGGTCCGGCAACCATATCAGGGGCAAGCAGAGCAGGCGGTTGTACGCTCTCTAGACCCGCCGGAGCCGTGGCACCGGCCAAGAGACCTTCGTCACCTGGCCCGGCATGATAGAAAAGGTAAAAGTCCGGGTTGGCGGAATCTTCGACGATGCCTTTGGCCGCCAGTTCCTGAGCGACGGCCCGCATGATTTTGCGATCGAGTATCTTGTTGTCTTCCGGGTGGCGCATTGTAACCAAGTGATTCTTTTTCCAGGCGAAACGTTTAAGCCCCGCAAAGTCGTATCCCTTAACCCAGTCGGTTGTAATCTTTTGCGCGCATGCAGTTTGAGGTGCGCAGAACAGAACCAGCTGGAAAGCTAGACCAAAACACAGACGGTTTCTCATTGTTTATCTTCTTGGCTTTGAGTGATTGATCTTGCGGTTTCGCCCTACCACTGAGCTCGGTGTTAGCAACGCTTCTTTGAGCTTCGCGTCAACAGGCCGGCCCGAGCTGCTTCTGCATTCGCTCACGCACCCTGAAAATGCGTGACTTGAGCGAAGAAATCGTGATTCCCGCTTCGCGGGCTAGCTCACGCTGTGTCCACCCCTCACTTTTGTTTCGGATGAACAGATCGACTAACGACCGAGGAAGTCCAGCAAAGGCCTTTGCCACTAGTTCCTTGGCTATGTAGCTACGCTCGGGATTTGGCTGACCGTCACCGACCTCAGCGAGCATACTTTCTACGCTTTCAGATTTTTGAAGAGCGATGGCAAGAGCATCAGGGCGGTTTTCGCGGATTCTCATCAAGGCTTGGTGGATGGCAATGCTCACCAGCCACGTAGAGATACGCGAGCGACCCTCAAATCGATGAATGCTCGCGTACGCCTTGCAGAGAACTGTTTGTAAGTTATCCTCGGCATCCGCGTGATTTTTCAAGATCTTGAGCGACATTTGAAAGATAAGTGGCGAGTGCATTCGAGCTAACTCGGCGAAAGCTTCGGGACTGTCAACCCGTGTTAGCTCCTTCTCCGTCTGATCCACGTGGGCGACTGGCTTGCTTGTTTTCATTTTTCCTGCTTCTGACTATATTCTTCTGGTACGGCAGCACCTGCAGCTAACTTGAATGCTCCTCGAGACCATCTCGATTCCAGCGAACGATTCAGACACTCAGCGGCAATGATGCAGGCTGCTCGATGCGGAATTCGAGCAGGGTCTCACCCGGCACACTGACCTTTTGACCTTTTTGCACGATAGATGCCGTGACCCCGACCACAGCGCCGATCGCGGCACCCTTGCCAGCATCTCCGGCGATTTCACCGATGCGTCCGCAGCCTTCCGGCTTGCCACCATCAGAGAGGTCCGTTGCGCTTCAGGGATAGCTTTCAGGCCGCGTTCACAATCGCGCAAGCGAACGCCGTTCGTTAACTGTCAAAAGTGACAGACGGATGCTGAGTTCGGTTCAGGGGAAATTCTCCAGCGCTGCCTCTCCTCCGGCCTCTGGTACGCACCGATTCTGCTGCGGCGCAAGAAAGGTTTGGAGCGCGGCACCTGGAGGCCTCCCGCCTATACGAGCCGTGGCGGCGATTCGCTCAGCTTGCCGGCAAGCGCGTCGCCAGCCACGCGAGAAAAGAGCGATGGAGACTGCGCCACCTGCGGTGGAACGGGAGTAATAATTCGTCCAGGTGGATTCACGGGGACTTTCTGCTCCTGCGGAACCTACTTACGTCGCCTCCAGCAAAAGTAGATTTTCTTGCGTGGTCGCTCTCCGCCAGTTAACTGGGCACAGGAACGTAATAAGCTGTCACTTCTGACAGTGTGAGAGACACAGCCCCCGGAACAGCATATCTGGCGTGTGCGCCAGCCCGTTCAGATCCAGGAAGAAGAGGATATACACCTTTGACCCAACGAGGGTCATCTCATCGCATCTACGGAAGAGCCGTTATTCGCAAAATTCTAGACCGGCTTAACCCTTGCGGTGTGGTCGTCGCGCTGCTTTTCGTTCCTTTCTTGCTGTTCATTGCTGGGATTCAGGCACAAACGCCACCGGCACAATCGATACCTTCGAGCAACTCGAATCAGTCGCAGCAGAGTGCGATCCAGCCTGTTCCTCCACCTCGATCGGGGGACCAAACGATTCCACTGCCGCAGATAGCTGACCGCGCGGAAGAGCTAGACCGCCTGCTGCGGGAAATCAACAATCAATTGATACCCAAATCTGAATTACTGGAGTCCGCAGCGAATGCAGAAGAACAGGCCGCAGAGATTCGTCGGCGAGCGCTGCAAACCAGGGACCTTCTGGCTGGCGAGCCCACAGCGCTGGACTTGGAGGACGAGCAGCGTTACTGGCGCTCTCGGAGTCTCGAATATGCCGCAGAACGCAGGCTCCTAACGCTGCGTGCAGCAAAACTGGAAGAGCAGATCCAAACACTCGAGGCCCAACAACAGGAGTGGGTGGCCACTTGGATCCAGATTCATAAGTCCCCAGTAATTGAAGCCATAGTCGAACGCATAAAGCAACAATTGGACAAGATTCAGACGGCAAGATCGGAAGCACAAGAGCAGCTAAATGCGGTGCTCACTGTGCAAAATCAGGTTTCTCAGCTAGACCAGCAAATCTCGGACATATTGCTGCGCGTGCGTCAAGCGCGCGAGCGCGAACGCGGTCATCTCCTAGAGATGGACGGCCGTCCGCTCTGGGAAGCCCGCGATTCGCAAGCAATCGAGAAAAACATCGGACCTTCCTTCCACAGATCCTTTGACCGGTCCTTTACAAGTGCTAAGGAGTTTGTGGGCATACACAAACTCGCCCCGTTTGGTTTCGCGATGGTTTACTTTCTGGCGCTCCTCGGTGTGTTCAAACTCAGGCGTTACAATGCGGCACGGTCCGAAGTTTCAGCCGAAACCCTGCAGGTATTGGACCGCCCGTATTCAGTAGCGCTTTTGGTGGCTCTGATCGTGACGGGACAATTTATCGCTTCGGCGCCCATCGGCATCGCATTCGCCTTTTACTTGCTCTACATTGTTCCCGTGTTGCGCTTACTCATCCCGTTGACCGAGTCCAAGCTTCGGATCTTTCTGTATGTCCTGGCGGCGTTCTACGCATTCGGTGGTGCATACCTGCTGATTCAGCTTCCCTCATTTTTCAGGCGCGAGCTTTACACTCTACTTCTTCTTGCGGCTTTGGCCAGTTTTACCTGGCTAGCGCGTCCATCAAGGGTCGGTCCACTGCTGAGTCAGAACCGAAACGTGCGCATTCTCCTGATCGGGATCCGCACGGGTCTCGTTCTATTGGTCGCATCTCTCGTGGCAAACGTTGTCGGATTTGTTTCCCTGGCTCAGGTTTTAGGACGGAGTGCTTTGGTTGGATCCTTCGTGGTCGCTGCTCTTTATTGCGGCGTCCGCGTCTTGACCTTAATCCTCAGTAATGTCCTGCACATGAGCTGGGCAAGTTCCCTGCTCGAGATGCGGAGAGATGTTGTAGAGCGATGGAGTGGTCGCCTCCTGTGTCTGGCAGCTTCGTTCTTGTGGTTAAAATCCATGTTGCGGCTTCTGACCGTCTACGAAGGTATGATGGGCGCCGTATCTGATCTGTTCTGGCGCCCTCTCGGCTCTGATCGGGTGCATTTCACCATCGCGAACGCACTCGGCGTCTTACTTATTCTGGTGTGTGGCTATGTCCTTGCGAATGCATTCACGTTTTTCTTGAAAAAGGTTGCGCTTCCAAAACTGCCCCTCAATCGCGGCGTGCCTTATGCCATTTCGACTGTCACCTACTATGTCCTGCTCTTACTGGTGGCCGTTACCGCTCTATCCGCTGCCGGTGTGGAGCTGAATAAGTTTACGGTGCTCACCGGCGCTCTCGGCGTTGGTCTCGGTTTCGGCTTACAGAATATCGTCAACAATTTTGTTTCCGGATTAATCCTGCTTTTCGAGCGGCCCATCCACGTCGGCGATACCGTGGAAGTCGGCGGACTAGTGGGCATGGTTCGGCGGATCGGGGCACGCTCTAGCACAGTCCTAACCTTCCAGGGCGCAGAAGTGATCGTGCCAAATAGCAATCTAATCTCGAACCAGGTCATCAATTGGACCCTGTCATCCCAGTGGCGACGCGTTGACGTGACCATCGGAGTTGCGTATGGCACCGATCCCGAGCGGGTAATCAAGCTGCTCGTGGGAGTCGCGCAATCATATCCGGGAGTCTTGCTCGCACGCCCGCCTATGGCTTTCTTCCTTGGATTCGGCGAGAGCGCACTGAGGTTTGAGTTGCGCTTCTGGTCTGACCAGCAGGACACCTGGTTTCAGCTCCAGAGCGATGTGACTGTGGCCGTGGCCAAAGCGATAAAAGAAGCAGGCATCGAGATTCCGTTCCCCCAGCGAGATCTCCACGTTCGCAGCATCGGTGTGTCGGTGACAGAAAACGTGGCGAACAGTGGTGTACGGCTTACACCTTCTGCTGACTCGAAGGAACGGAGTGTCCGCGCGTGAGGCCGGCAAGGCCTCACTCAAAGAGTGGATAGCGGGACGAATTCCTTTTGCGGACGGAGAATCCGCTTCGGGTAAATCGTGCTGAGTATCACCTGCCGAAGGGACGGGACGCTACGCAGATATGGCCGTGCTTGTAGGTAGATTTTATTGGGATTGGCAAAGCTGTGTTCCAGGGCGTTAGGCGAAGACTCGTAGATTTATTGTGACAGGGAGCTTTAAAAATAAACTTGCGCAGCGCTGGATCAATTTCTTTTCCTGAATCGAACGACAATAGAAGTTCTTGGAGGCATGCGCAAGAAGCCTCAAATAGCGCCTGGCATCAGCAACGCGTCCTCGGTCGACTTGTTATCCCCGTCGTGGCGATGGACTGACCACTGCTTCGCGATGCCCGTGGTGATGGTGCACCCCGACAAACCGCACAACTTTCGCGTTCAACCAGAGAAATCCGATTCGAGCCCCACTCGAAAACAAAACTAAGCTGACAGCAAGAAGCGTTGCAAGAACCAGCACCGCGGCAATGGCTAGGAGCACGATGAAGACTTCCTCGGCCAAGTACAAGCTGAGTCGCAGACTCGGGTTGATGCTTACCAGGGCAGGCAGGATAGCCTCTATATTCCAGATCATGTTTTTGGCACTGCTATCTCCACTTCCCTGAGTCACCACCACCGTTGGCTCCCTGCTTCGCAAACCGGGGCCACAGGACTGGCAGAGAGCGAAACGACTCGCGTTTCACCGACTCGATGCTGGATTGGACCACTCTCAAAATACACTGTCACTTCTGTCAGATGGCAATCATCTCCAACACAACCAAGCTGATGACGGTTTTCTCCAGATGGACTGTCCACGTGTCGCTTTTACGGTCGCCCACAGCGAATGTAGTTCACTGACAGAGTCTCAACACGTTAGAGCCTTCCGTTGGAGTCTATTTGGAGGTCCGTCGCTGTTCTCTAAAACAGGCGAAACGCTCGTGGTCGCATCGTCGATTACAGAAGGGTCCAAGTGGCATGTGGTTTCACAGCACGTTCTTAGACTCATTTTGACTTGCGCAATGGCATTGGCTGCCAACCGCTTGGCTTGGCCGCTGGGCGAAGGAACTGGCGCTCAAGGCCAATGACGCCAAAGATCTCGAGGCATTCCGTGGTGGGCCACGCGAACGGGTTAATTCTAACGTCCAGCCGACACGTTCCTAGTGGATCGTTCTGGATTGCCAGGCTTCTGATTCATTGGCCTCCGAAAGTCGAATAACGCCGGCGGCTGCAGCGCATCTCACAGCTTGCTTCTTATCTGACAGATGGGTTGCTAGGGTGTCCATCAGCAATGGATCCGCCCGCTGTGCGAGCGCCTCCACAGCCGCAACGCGCACTTTCCAAACCTTATCGGAAGCTGCTTTGACCAGCGCGCTCTCCGTCTCTGGATCCTGGTCTGTCGCGAGTTTCTGGGCGGCTTCCACGCGAATTGGCCCAGCGTAATCCTTAGACAGAACTTCAAACATCGCCCATGCATAACCAGCGTATGGTGCATATCCAGCTGCTACTCCGAGCATCATGAACGACAGTGCCTTGGGATCTCCAAGTAGTCGTTTTTCATCCTCAACTGCCCCTTCCCCACTCTTGCGCTCCCGCAAAAGAACTTGGCGATAGGTGGCGTATCCGGATGGATCCCCAAGGGAAAGCAACCCGGTTGAAGCTGCTAAAGCAACCCTGGTGTTCTTATCCTTCAGCGCCTCTTTCAGCAAGGGAATGGAGCGACTCGAGCCGAGCCGTCCCAAGGTAAGTGCCGCTGCTTCACGTACTTCCGGCTTTTTGTCCCTGATCGACTCTTCGGCGAGCTCCTCAGCGCGAGAGTCGCCCGGCAGTAGGCCGAGGGCTCGAACGGCGTTGACCCGTTCCTTCGTGCTGTGACTGTCGTGTCCTTTCTCTATGGTATCCCAGGCCCGTTGGGCAGGGGTTTGGCCGAAGGACAAATCACAGCCAGTGTGAAGAACAACCACCAGAAGTACCACGCTAGGGATACGCATAAATACTCGCTCGAATCAATCGTCCAGATATAGTAGAAATAGAGGCCAAGGGACTGAAACCCGGAAAAGATACACGCGAGGCGCTGAGAACAAGCCTGTCAATACTGACAGGGTGAGCCGTCGCTTGCGCGGACTCATCAATCGGCAGGCTGGTCTCGCAGTTAGGTTCTGTCAAAAATAACAGTGTCTTCGGCTCGGCCGTTTTCTCTAGTCTTTCAGTTAAGCGAGGCGCTCATGGTACTTCCACGCGTTATGCTGGCCGATGATCACACAATTCTTGTCGAAGCATTTCGGATGCTGTTGGAAGCTCACTGCGAAATTGTGGGTACCGTATCCGATGGCCGCGCGTTGTTGGAAATTGCGCCACAACTCAAACCTGCTGTAATCATCGTGGACATCGGAATGCCACTCATGAACGGGCTTGAAGCCGGGCTGCGATTGAAAGAACTCATGCCTGCAGTCAAGCTCATCTTTCTAACCATGAATGAAGACCCCGAATTGGCTATGGAAGCAATGCGCTCCGGGGCATCCGGTTACCTGCTAAAGAGTTCCGCAGCTTCGGAACTCGTTCGCGCCATTGAATTGGCGCTTAAAGGAAAAACATACGTGACACCACAGATAGCGAGAGGAATGCAAAAGGCGTTCATCAACAATCCCGGGTCAAAAGCCCGAGACAAAACGTTGACACCTCGGCAGCGGGAAGTCGTGCATCTGTTGGCTGAGGGAAAATCCATGAAGGAAATCGCCAGCGTGTTGAACGTGACTCCGCGGACGGTGGCATTTCACAAGTACCGCGTCATGGAAGAACTCAATCTCAAGACGACCGCCGATTTGATTCAATACGCAATCAAAACACGAATCCTGGTACCTTGATTCTTCGGTGTGGTTGCCTGATCGGTTGAATAGCTCAACTTTCGATCTCGACTGTGTTTTTGGATTCAAACCAGTGGCAGACTTAAACGCCTGAATTTGCTATCACCGCTTGCGCTTTTACTCCACGGTTCCACGGCTTCCGTTAATGGCGGGCTACCTTGACGGCCTTCTCTGAATAACACAGAGACACGCTTGGTCTCTGAAGGGCACCAAGTCGAATCGAACGAAAATTCTTCCGACGATGTAATACACTCCACTTTCAGTAGGGAATTTTTACTTACTGGTATTATTGACAGTTTCCGGAAAAGTCGCAAAGATCCTATCTTGCGATTATTCATCGAACCTCAGAAAGGGGCCCGGTCGGAGAATCCTCCACACCACGAGGCGAAGCAGAGATGCTTCAAGTACTCCTTCCGTCTCGACCGGACCCCGTTCTATAAACGACAGATTCGACTGATCCTATAGCCTGCGGAAAAGATTCAAGACACAGAGCGTCCCGGTCAGGACCGTTGCCAAGAATTATCCCGCATTGGATGGCCTACGAGACCTCCCGTCACATCAATATCGGCAAACTTCGTGGGCCGCCTGTGCCGCTGACGCTGTCACTTCTGACAGTTTCCTCGACGGGGCAAGAGAACTAGCGTTTGCTTGCGCCAGCCGAAGGGTTGCCGGCACTGGGTAGCAGACATTATGGGATATCGAGAAGGCAAAATACTTTACGGGGGAACGACTGCGGTGGAGACCAGCATGTCTGCCTACGGCGACAAGACCCACACACAAGTCGATGGTCATTGACTTGCCAGTACGGCACTCCATTCAGCGGAAAGAAACACCCATGTGCAACTTCCGCGCAATCTGGTTCCCTTATAATCGCTGCGCGAAGATCATTTTTCCACCTAAGTGGGCTGACTCTGTCCGTTCCTATCCTGACCAATTCACAGGTCCGGAAATGCTTTGGCAAAGAGCGAAACCTGCATGCGGTGTAATCGAAACTAACGACTAAGAGTTTCGGGGAACGCCTGTTCCTGAGTTGTTCAGTGGCCCCCGCAGCGCAGTCTGCAGGTCACGTGGCCGGCCGTAGTCTTAAAGCATTGGTTCGAGGTTGCCTGTGACCGGTTCGTCCTTGAATTCGCAGCGCTTTGCGAGGGCGATATTGCTCCTCCTGGCCGGCGGATTGTATGGGTCAATGGAGGGAGCGAAGTTGGCGGCACAAGAAGCCGTCGTCAACGAACGCCAAGCCTCTGGATCACAGACAACGGAAGATCACCCTCAGGACCCGAGCGGATCTGCCCAACACAGTGCCTCCACTGGAAACAAGCAAGCCGGCGGTTCATTCGTCATTGCTCCGCTTCCGATATCCAGTCCTGCTCTGGGTTCGGGAATCGTGCCCATCCTTGCGTACATTTTCCCGCTCGACACGGACGACAAGACTTCTCCTCCGTCCGTAGTTGGGGGGGCCGGGCTGGTTACGGACAATGGTACCCGGGCCTTCGCTCTGGCTGGCGAATTCTACTTTAAGGAAAATTCGTATCGGACGACTGCGGCGTTCGCTCGTGGGAACCTAAACTACTCTTTGTACGGCCTTGGTGTCGGAGCCTCACAACCCAAGTTGCCTCTTAACCAGACCGGTCAGGTAGTCTTCGCAGAGTTCCTGCGTCGCCTTGGTTGGAAATTCTTCTTGGGTCCACGGTTCATATGGGGGAGCTCACTCATCACCGTCCGATCTAATAATCTCGGGTCGGTCCCATTGCCACCAGACCTTGGCCTTGATACCGCTCTGACAGCGGTAGGTATTCGATTACAGCGCGATACCCGCGACAACCGGTTTTATCCAACTAGCGGAACTCTGCTGGACTTCACATCAGACTTCTATTCTCAGGGCCTGGGTAGCAAATACTCCTTTCAGAGTTATAAATTCACTTTCAACAAATACTGGAGCCTAACGAAGCAGCAGGTTCTCGCCTATAACGGGTTCGCTTGTTTTACAGGGGGACAGCCTCCGTTCTACGGGAATTGCATCTACGGTACAGACAATCAACTTCGGGGCTATGTTGCAGGACGCTATCTCGACCGTTATATGGCTGCAACGCAATTAGAATATCGCCTCGCATTACCCAAAAGGTTTGGCGTAGTGGCATTTGGAGGATTGGGAGAGGTAGTGCCCGGCGGCAATCAGCCGTTTAGGACCAACAACTTCCTGCCGAGCGGCGGAGCTGGTGCTAGGTTCGAACTGAGCAAGAAATATCGTGTCAATTTTCGTGCTGACTTTGCCCAAGGTAAGGATAGTCACACTTGGAGCATCGGCGTCGGCGAGGCTTTCTAGGGGCTCCCTACAGACATTCCTCAAGATACGCCGACCTGTCAATTTTGACAGTGGAAACAATTCCCTCTAAACGTTACAAAACCACCCGGCCTGACGACTCGCTAGGCGACCCCGAAATCGCGCCAATGAGGGATATGCAATGCTGCCCCCACTAGATGCATCCATTCCGCGAATCTTTAAGTCGGTTGTCCTTGTTCTGTTTTCTCTGTCGCTCTTGATTCTGCTCACGCCCTTGGCACTGCCTCAGCAGCAAGACATGGACAACATGCCAGGAATGAAGATGGATGTACCCTCTGCGGCCGAAGACCCGGCGCAAGCTGCCAAGCGGATAGCGGACAAACGAGAAAGCGAGTTGAATCATCACTTGGCAGGATTGTTTGTTATCATTGCCGGGATTTTCATCCTCGCGGAGAGTCCCCTCGCAAAGCGCTGGTCTGCGATCCGCTATGTCTGGCCCATCTGCTTTCTCGCGGCCGGCCTCTTTCTTCTTATCTATAGTGACACGGAGATCTGGCCTTTTGGTCCGCAAACTCCCTGGTATGCGATTACCCACAATGCTGAAGTCCTACAGCATAAAACCTTCTCCATCATTCTCTTGGCGCTTGGCTACGTTGAATTTCAAAGAACGCGAGGGCGATGGAAGTCGCCACTGACTGCTTGGCTTTTTCCTTTAATCGGTGGCGTGGGCGCGATATTGCTGCTGGTTCACGTGCACAGTGGCGATATGCATGCACCCAACGCCATGGAGAGTATGCGCCACATTCAGAAGCAGCATCACTGGTTCGCAGCTACAGGCTTTGGAGTCGTTCTGACGAATGGAGTAGCCAGACTTACCAACCCCCCACAAAAGTGGCAGAACTTTTTCAGAGCAGCTTGGCCTTCATTGTTGATTATTCTTGGCATCCTGCTGACTCTGTACACGGAATAGAGGCTCCAGCCCTCACATCCGTTAGGGAGCAGACTCGCGGACGGCCCCGCCGTCCGCATCCGTACCGACCAAGGCAGGCCAGCCAGAAGTGGAGCCGCCTCTTATTCTTCGCATGCGAATCTACTCGATAAGAACTCTCCTTCTTACTCTGGTAGCTATCCTCGCCATCGCTGCCCTGCCGCTCCGGGCTGGTACAAAAATTGTTCACCGTTGGGTTCTCGTCGACCAACCCATGCCAAAACTCAAGAAGATCCTGGTCATCGGAGTCATGGAGAATTATCTCATTCGCCAGGAATTAGAAGATGAAATGGAGAGACTGCTCGCCAAATCTGGCCTTGAGGGCATCAGGAGCCACATGGTGCTGCCGCCGCGCAACGAAATGATGGAGGGTGAACTCAAGCAGCGCATCAAGGAAAGCGATTTCGATGGCGTTCTTGTCATCCGCCCGAAGGCCATGCGGAAGGAAACCAAAGAGGTAGTCACAGGTCTCGCCGGCCCCTACTATGTGCCTCCAGCGGGCTACTACAGTTTCTGGCCGTACTGGAACATGGCTTGGGGGCAGGTTTACCCGACCAGTTCCTATGTCAAGGAGGAGACTTACGTCAGCACCGAATTCAACCTCTACAATACCAAAGATGAAAAGCTCCTCTGGAGCGGAGAAACCGAAACCGTCTATTCCAAGGACTTCGGTAAACTAGCGAGAGAGTATGCCAGAGCGCTCGTTAAGCAATTGAAGAAAGACAAGGTGATTGGAACGAAATGATGTGCCGGAAACCCCGTAAAAAAAGAACTTCGTCCCGTGCCGCTACTTCTTCTCGAACTTCGAAAAGTTAGGGCGCTTCTACTGCCTCATTTATATTTCGGCCGGCCAAATCGGGGGCGGAAAAAAATGTTTGCGCTCGCTTATGGCTTCGACGTCTGATTCTTAGAGGGCTTGGACTGTGGCAACCCGAACAAATGTTCCGGGACGCGCATGCACAAAAGCAGGGTCAAGATTTTTACCAATAATAATGGAACACGCATGTTTCTCGTCCCCTCCTGGCGATGGCGGAGCCGCCTTCTTGGGCAGGATGCTTTCCATGGTCATCCAGCCAGGGTGGAGATCCCAGTCAATTCTGCCCGCGTTCGGGGCGAGGGCGGCTCCGCGCGGACGAGAATGGTCTTCTCTCCACATTCTCCGAACCTGTAAAAACAGACAGATCCGGGACGAGCTGCATTACTCGTCCATTGGGCGGCCACATGCCCGGCAGTCGACAGGATGGCTCCTGGCCAGCTGACAATTTTGACAGTGGGTATTCACCCTGATTCCCCCGATATTCCTCTGCGATAACACTGCTGAAGGGTCGAAGCCGAGGTTTCTAAGTGGGCGGGCTAATCTGGGGGCTCCGTTCTGGCGTCTTACAATCGGCTTCAACATCAAGCCGTTTACTTTCATAAAGATAATGTGACGCCGGCAGTAAACTCGCTTTCATTTTTTCGTTGGCTCTCGACGCGAATCGAGACATCTAGCATCTGCTAGAATTGACAGTTATCCGCCCCTCTACTCTGCTCATAACCTCGTTCGAAGAGTAAGTACGTTCCTGACCGGATAAACGTGCCCACTCCACAGCACCAGACGCTGACAATCTTGCGTTCTGAGCAGCCCGTACCTTCGACTCGCGGAGCGTGCAAAATGCAAAGAAAGCAATTGCGATTCGGGGTGATCCCCTTCACTATGCCAACAATTCCTCCGCTCCCTGCCGCACGGCGGCTGCACCTTTTGGGCCTGCTGATGGTGGCTCTGACGAGTTGTGCTGGCTGTGCTTCAAAAGCTGAAAAGCCAGCCCCTCCGCCTCCCGGCGTCACGATTACGCCTGCAATCCTGAAGGATGTGCCCATCCACCAGGAATGGGTTGGAACGATGTCCGGCAATATTGATGCGGAGCTCCGACCTAAGGTGGACGGATTCCTGCTCAGTAAGCTCTATTTAGAGGGTTCTTATGTCGAGAAGGGTGCGCCAATGTTCCAGCTCGACAAACGGCAAGCGGAGGCGGCCGTAGAACAAGCCAAGGGAAACCTCGAGCAAGCCCGCGCTGCTCTGGGACAAGCGCAGATCGATGTTCGTCGTTACACGCCGTTGGTGGCCCAGAGGGCCGTAAGCCAAGCCGAACTCGATAAGGCGTTAAGTGCAGAATCCGCAGGAAAGGCAGGGGTGGATGCGGATCAGGCGGTTCTCGACAATGCCATGCTAAATCTGGGTTGGACCACCGTGGTTGCGCCGATTTCGGGAATTGCCGGAATTTCCAAATGCCAAATTGGGGACCTTATGACCCCGATAACGGTCATGACAACCATATCCAGCGTGAATCCGATCTATGTCGATATCAACATCGCTGAACAGGATTACATCCGATTCGTTCGCGCAAAAACAGGTCGCGCGGCAGCCCAAGATTTAGAGTTAATTCTAGGAGACGGATCGATTTACCCACGGCGTGGTCGCGCGCTTTTCGTAAACCGCGAAGTAGATTCACGAACCGGGACAATTCAGGTTCGAGCTGAATTCCCCAATGCAGGCAACGTGTTGCGTCCCGGTCAATATGCCCGCATCCGCGCCGTCACGGAAACGCGCAAAAGTGCAGTTCTGATTCCACAGCAGTCGGTTTCGGAACTCCAAGGAGTCTACCAAGTGGGAGTAGTCGGGTCCGATGACAAGGTCACAATCAAGACCGTAACACTCGGCCCGCAGTCTGGCGACATGTGGGTTGTCGAGTCCGGTCTTCAAGCAGGGGAAAATGTTGTCGTCGACGGACTGCAGCGCATCAAGACCGGCATGACCGTGGCCACAACGCCATTTAAGAACACGCAGACTCCTGCGCCGACCGGTGGGATGTAGCTATGTCGAAATTCTTCATTGACCGGCCGATCGTCGCCATAGTCATTTCCATCCTCACCGTGGTCATAGGCCTTGTGTCGATGGCGAAGCTTCCCGTAGCCCAACTCCCAGATATCGTGCCGCCGCAAATTAACGTGTTAGCAACTTATACCGGTGCGGACGCACTGACGATTGAGCAGTCTGTTGCCACTCCACTTGAACAACAAATGAACGGTGTGGACAACATGCTGTACATGATGTCCACGAATGCTAATGACGGAACGATGAACCTTAAGGTCACTTTTGATGTCGGCACTAACGTAGACATCGACCAGGTGAACACTCAGAACCGGGTGTCGCAGGCCAGCCCTAATCTCCCGACGTCGGTCAATCAATATGGAGTCACCGTCAAGAAACTTATGGGGCTTCCCCTGCTCGTGCTGTCCGTCTATTCGCCAAAGGAGACCTTCGGCGGACAATTCTTGGGAAACTACGCAACCATCAATATTAACGACGCACTGTTGCGCGTTCCCGGAGTTGGGCAAGTAACCAACTTCGGCGCCGCAGACTACGCGATGCGCGTATGGGTAAAGCCAGACCAGCTGACCAAACTAGGTCTCACCGTTACCGACCTGAGTAATGCTGTCCAACAGCAGAGTGCTGTAAACCCAGCAGGACAGATCGGAGCTGAGCCCGCGCCAAAAGGCCAGCAGTTTACTTACGCCGTGCGCGCCCCAGGAAGGCTGGCCAATGCGGGGGAATTCGGGAACATCATTGTTCGGCAAAATCCCGATGGCTCAACCGTCAGGCTGAAAGATGTATCCCGCATCGAATTGGGATCAATTGTTTATCAGCAAATCGGACGGTACAACGGGAAGCCTGCAGTCATCATTGCTGTTTACCAGGCCCCGGGTTCCAACGCATTGGCTGTGGCAAAACAAGTCAAAGCCCAGATGGAAGATCTGAAAACCCGGTTTCCGCAAGATCTGGATTACGTCGTTTCGATGGACACCACGCTCCCTATCACGGAGGGCATGAAAGAGATTCTCACGACGCTTTTTGAAGCCATCGTCCTGGTGATCATTGTAGTGTTCCTATTTCTGCAGGGTTGGCGTGCAACTCTTATTCCCCTTATTGCCGTGCCCGTGTCACTGATCGGCACATTTGCTGTCTTCCCCATGCTCGGTTTTTCAATCAACACACTCTCACTCTTTGGGCTCATCCTTGCCATTGGGCTCGTAGTGGACGATGCAATCGTCGTTGTCGAGGCAGTTGAACACAACATCGAGCATGGATTGACGCCCAGAGAGGCAACCATCAAAGCGATGGAAGAAGTTACAACTCCGGTCATTGGTATCGCCCTTGTTTTGTCCTCGGTATTCATTCCCATGGCATTCATGGGAGGTATTAAGGGCCTGCTAAATCAGCAATTCGCGATTACTATCGCCGTGTCCGTCCTTATCTCGGCATTTAACGCATTGACGCTCTCACCGGCGCTCTCGGCCCTCTTGCTTCGCCCCCGCAAGGAATCTAAGGGCCCTGTTGGCAAATTTTTTGCTTGGTTCAATCGCTGGTTCGGGAAAATGACGGGAGGTTACGTTAATTGGAGCCACGTTCTCATTCGCCGTTGGGGAATTGCTCTGCTCTTGCTCTTGGGCGTTTCGGTTATCGCAGTGACTATGGGTAAGAGTCTTCCCAGTAGCTTCGTTCCGGAAGAAGATCAGGGATATGCGTTCATTCAGCTCCAGCTTCCGGATGCCGCTTCTTTACAGCGTACTGACGCCGTCATGCGCAAAATGGATGACATTCTGGCGCACACTCACGGCATTCAGGGATACGATGCGATCGTCGGTTTCAGCCTCTTATCCAACACGTCTGCCAGCTACACCGGATTCTATTTCCTTCAGTTCGATCCGTGGCACGAACGCGAGACTTTCGAACTCTCCGCAAATGGTTTGATGCGGACTCTGAACCAGAAAATGCGCGCGGAAATTCCAGAAGCGATAGGCTTCGCTTTCGGTCCGCCGGCCATTCCCGGCCTTGGCACAGCCGGCGGATTCAGTTTTATGCTTCAGGACCGGTCCGCGGGAACCGTTCAGCAACTCTCAGAAACCCTTGACAAGTTGAGCCAGGCGGCGCGGAAGCGCCCGGAAGTAGGTTCAATCGTAGCTACCTTCCGCCCATCGGTGCCACAGCTTTTTGTCGACGTTGACCAGGATCGAGTTATAAAGCAAGGGCTACAGTTCACCGACGTCTATCAGACTCTGCAGGCCTTTTTGGGCGGTGCTTACGTTAATCAATTCAATCGGTTTGGTCGCCAGTGGAAAGTTTACCTGCAGGCTGAGCCGGAGTACCGCGTCAGCGCCGACAAAATTAACAGCTTTTACGTCAGAAACTCGAAGGGCGGAATGACGCCGCTGGCTTCCATGGTTACTGTGAAACGCGTTTCGGGACCGGAATACACCAACCGTTTCAATCTGTTCCGAAGTATTCAGATTAACGGCTCACCCGCACCCGGATACAGCTCTGGCCAGGCCATGGCCGCCATGGAACAGGTTTCCGCAGAAGTCTTACCTGCTGGTATGGGATATGCCTGGAGCGACATGTCTTATCAGGAAAAGAAAGCCGAAGGCGGGCAAGCGATTGTTTTCGGCATGTCCATCTTTTGCGTATTCCTGATTCTGGCTGCTCTCTACGAAAGTTGGTCTCTGCCTTTCAGCGTACTTTTGTCTGTTCCTGTGGCTATTCTTGGGGCAAATGCTGGACTGCTAATGCGCAAGCTCGATAACAACGTGTTTGCTCAAATTGGGCTCGTTATGCTGATCGGGCTAACAGCCAAGAACGCGATTCTGATCGTCGAGTTCGCAATCTTGGAGAACAAGAAGGGCAAGGGGCTCATCCAGGCGGCACTCGAAGGGGCTCGGCTTCGCCTTCGGCCTATTTTGATGACATCTTTCGCATTCATTCTGGGCTGTGTTCCTCTTTGGACGGCGAAAGGCGCTGGCGCGATTGGCCGCAGAGTCTTGGGAAGCTCTGTCATCACCGGCATGACTGCAGCGACCGTCCTCGGCGTCTTCCTGGTGCCCGTATTGTATGTTGTGGTTGAACGCATTGCCGGGAAAGAGAAAAAGGAAGCCGCGGAAATTCCAGGGGCGGCTGCACTGCAGGAAGGACACGACTGATGCGAAATATTATCGCGGTCGTGCTTCTCCCACTCCTCTTCATGGGCTGCGCGGTTGGCCCTAAGTATGTGCGCCCAGAAATCCAGCCACCCGCCACGTTCTATGCCGAGCAGCAGGCAACGTCGAATTCCGCCGCGGATATGGCGTGGTGGGATCTTTTTAAGGACCCCGTTCTTCAGGGTCTCGTCCGCGAAGGGTTGAAGAACAACTATGATTTGCAGTTGGCGGTGGCGCGCGTCGAAGAGGAAAGAGCCCTCCTCGGCATAAGTCGTTCGCAGTATTACCCGCAAGTGGCGTACGGGGCGAACATTTCGGGACAGCAGTCCCCCTTAATTTCCAATCACACGTACTACTCGTACAGTTTCAGCACCATTTGGGAGATTGATCTGTTCGGGCGCATTCGGAAACTGAACGAGGCGCAGCGCGCGGCATATTTCTCCAGTGAGGAAGCCCGCCGGGATGTCCGTCTTTTGGTCTTATCGGACGTCGCCCGAGGGTACTTCCAGTTGCGGGCGCTCGATGAACAACTGGTAATTGCGCGCCATACGGTTCAAAGCTTTCAGGAAACTCTCGAACTGTTTCAACACAAGTTTGAAGGCGGAGCAGCTTCGGGGCTTGAAGTTGCCCGCGCCCAAGCCGCGCTCTCGAACGTGGCGGCGGTAATCCCGGATTTCGAACGGCAGATTGTTGCTCAAGAGAACGCACTAGACCTACTGCTCGGCCGCAACCCTGGCCCGATTGCTCGCGGCGCGACGCTCGCCGATCAATACGACCCGCCGGAAATCCCCGCAGGTTTGCCGGCGACGCTGTTGGAACGGCGGCCTGATCTGCGCGAAACGGAGCAGAACTTGATTGCAGCCAACGCCAGGGTCGGCGTCGCCAAGGCCAATTTCTTCCCCACGATTTCTTTGACAGGCTTGCTAGGCGGTGTGAGTCCTCAGCTGTCTGAGCTCACAGCCTCCGGAAAAGCATGGAGCCTTGCAGGAAACTTGGCGGGGCCCATATTCACCGGAGGCCGCTTGAAGAACGAATATCGCGCCTCACTTGCCTTACGCGATCAAGCCAAAATTTCCTTCGAGAAAGCGGTTACGCAGGCGTTCGGTGAGGTTTCGACCTCTCTCTCCGCGCACCAGCAACTTGCCCTTTCTTATCGTGAGCAGCTCAAATCAGTGGAGGCTTACCGCGAGTCAGTCCGGCTGGCTTTCAAACGGTACGACAGCGGACTTTCCAGTTATTTCGAAATTGTGGATTCTCAAATTCAACTGTATCCGGCGGAGAGCTCCTCGGTAACGTACGACCTCGGCCGCAAATTGGCGGTGGTCGACCTCTATCGCGCGCTCGGCGGTGGGTGGAGTCTCAGCGATTCGCAGTGGACCAGCACAAGTGCAGCACCAAGCCCTGCTCAAACTCCAACCCCCTGAGTTCTCCTCCACAAACCCTGCTTGGTGAAGCCAGTTCCTCCGGCGTCAATCCGGGAAACATCGCAGGCGCGATCAACCATCCCGAAGAGGCACGGATTCTAGCCAAGCGGAATTCGTTCACTCATTCGATGCTGCGGTAGGTCCGTTTATAGTAAGGAATGCTATATCTCGCAAACTTTTCTTTCGGGTAGAGCTCGAGGGAAATTTTGTGCGAACTGCGATCTCCTATGATTTCCTGTCGATTCTCTTTGGAACTTGGGTCACGAATCGGCTTGTACGTGAGAACGTATCGATATCGCACCGCTAGCCCAATCGTCCGAACGATACGCGGCAGATCTTCTTCAATCCGGGCGGTAAACACACCGCCTCCCGTCGCTTCCGCCAGAGCCTTCATATTGTGAGGACCGCGTCGTTCGGCGGGACCAATATAGTCGTCCGCTCCAACGACCATAGGAAACTTGGGAACCTGCGAGTTAGATCCCTTTCCCGCGGGGAATCGGTTTCGCTTCTTTTCTTGTGGAAGAAGGATGGAAGGGAGCTCAAACGAAGGCCCTGCCATCACAGCAAAAACTGGGACATCAGCCTCCTCCAAGAACCTTTTTGTTTCTGCTAGGTTGTAACGACTGTGATTGTCGCCGCCATCCGTGATTATGATCATGGCGCGATGTTGATTTACCGCATCGCGTCGCGCTGTATTCACTCCCAACCAGATCCCGTCAAATAGAGCTGTACTCTCATTGGTTGGCGTCAGCAGTCCGGGCAGTCTGCGCTCAAGATCCTGCTGATCGCTAGTAAAGGGCACAAGCCGCCTCGACCTCGTGCCAATACCCAGCACCGAATACTCGTCGGAGTACTGATCTTGTCCTTCGAGTGGTTCGAGCAGCGAGAGGGCTGCTTCCTGCACGAAAGGAATCTTGCTCGTCATACTGGAACTCACGTCCGCAAGGATGACAAATGAAACCGGGACACGTTCCCGCTCAAAAAAGAGTATTTTCTGTTCAACGCCATCGTCGAAAAGTCGAAAATCGCTCTTCTTGAGAGTAGTGGCAACTGCACCTGTATCATCGAAGATGATTACGGGCATTTGCACGAGTTCTACGTTTGCAACTATGCGTGCCTGCGCGAGTTCCTGCGCTTGTGCAACAGGAGCGCCCATCTCCCAAATCATCGGGTAAAGCACTAGAAGAAAAGCCGCTCCCCATTTGACCGTCATCGAACCCCCGAACCTCTGCAACTTGGAGGCTTTCTATACCTCTCTGCTCCGATTCTGTCAACAGCACAAGATTGGTCTCACAAAAAGAAAATGCTCTGGCGTCCCGATGCTAAAACCATTAGTGCGCGAGGGACATAGTGAAACTCATGACCCACCGTTGTTTCGCGCCGCCCTGTCACTTTTGGCAGTGCTTCTCGCACTCCTTGACAGATAGCGTGTTGGTGGTTGTGGAAGATGAGCGACTCCATAAATCGGGGGTCAATCGAATGGCTACAAGAATTTATAAATACAGAGTAGTTGAACTCAGCGAAAACTGGACAGGCACATCCGTTGAGAACTCGAAGGTTGCCATCCTGATGGGCACTGAGCTTCTTTCGAGCGAAGTCGCCGCATATACACCGAAGTGCAAAGACATAGTCGTCCACTTCGCTCCTGCGGAAAAGGCTCTTTCACTGACCAGCTCTCGAATTGCGTCACCAAGCAAGGCATCGGAATCCTACCATTGTGCGCCCACACGACAGGAGGTCGATGCCTACGTGCATTCTCTAGAGTTTGAGGTCATCCAAGAGGGCGTGCGCATGCGGCGGCGACGAGGGAAACAGCCGGGGGACCCAGAGCTACTCGCAGTCCGGCCCTCGAGCACTTCCGTCTTGTGTTGGTGCTTTGTAACTGCGTCGATCGCCTGCGTTTGGTGGCTGTCACAACTGTTCAACTGACGGTCGGACACAGACTTAACATGACAGATCGGGATCCCGAATAGGCGCGCGATCTCCTGGGCTTTCCGAGAGAGGCTGTGCTCTCCCGGTTGAGAGCTTGCAGACGGTAACCTTCCTGTTTCGGAACTCCCTGGACTGACCCCAACGCTGCTCCACAGGACAAGTCGCGTGCGTTCCGATCCCGTTCCAACCGACGATCCCTGTGCTGTGCAGAACACAGCCGCAAAAAGCAAAATTGAAACCTTGATTGTTATTTTGCTCAGAATCGCAATTCTTGTGTGGCGAGAAAAGAAGAACCCAGAAAAAAGCCAGCCCTGTCCCTTCCCTAAAGACCTGACGATTTACGGACAGGCTCAGGAACTGTCAGAACTACCAAACTATCTTTGCAACCTGTCATTTCTACCAGTGTCCACACTGGGGCTAATCGTCCAGCCTTGAGCCGCATAGCGGCAGGTGATGCCTGAGTGCGCGGCTCTCGCAATACTTCGAGGGGACACTGTGAAGTGCAGCGCAGCGATTTTCCTGTGGATTTCTCTCACAGCCTTTCCTTGTCCTGGATGGGCACAGGAAGGCACTGGAAATGATAACCCGTCGGTTACGACGAGCCTGGGCATGCCTCTAAGCGCGCCTTTGAATCCGATGCGCCAGCACTCAAATTTGGGTTGGGGACTCAACACCAGCGTCGGCTACAACTTCGACCGGCGGAACGCGCTTATCGGCGAGTTCATGTGGAATGCGTTGTATCCGAACAACGAAACGCTCCAACCGATTCGCGCCGCACTGCAATCCCCAAACGTGAGTGGGCACGGCAACCTGTATGTTTTTACCGCAAACTATCGATTGGAATTGCGAGGCAATGCACTCGGAATTTATTTCATAGGGGGTCCTGGATGGTATTACCGTACGGTATGGCTCTCGCAACCTGTTCCGGCGGGCACAACGATTAGTTGTCTCCCGGCTTGGCTATGGTGGGGATACAACTGCGCTGATGGAATCGTAATCACCAATCTGACCCGGGTACACTCGAATGAAGGTGCCCTCGGGTTTAATGGAGGCATTGGGTTCACCGTCAGGGTAGGGGAAGCCCCCTATAGAATGTACGTGGAATCGAGGTATCACTTCGCGCCTACAGGCAGTATCAGCACGAAATTGATTGCGGTTACCGTAGGCATTCGCTACTAACCACTTCCGGATAATTCACTCGCGAACGGCATTGAGCCAGATCCTGAGGATTCGCGAAACTCCTGGTGAACGGCTGCTGAACGTTCTGTACCTCGAGGGGCATGGCTCAGCGGCGGCCGCTCTTGATCGCACGAAGTGGCTGCTGGTCAGCCGGAGTGAACTGTCAATAGTTACACTTGACGGCCAGGGAGAGGGCTTTGCACACTGTCAATCCCGCGCTGTTCATGCCGCTGCTGCGATCGTCGCTAGTCCGCGGAACGGCGCGGTAAGTAGTCGACAGCGATTTCAGAACTAGCCCTTCTCCTGTTGCCAAAGGAGAATTTATGAAGAAAAGGTCTGGTCCACTCCTGGTTCTTTCCCTACTGGTATTGGCGAGGGCTTCAGCGGACGACAAAAAAGAGACCGAGCGTGTAAAGAATGCCGGAATGGTGATGAAAGAGATTTTAAACATCCCGGATAACATCCCTCAAAGTCTCTTAGATAAGGCGGACTGTGTGGTGGTGCTGCCTTCGGTGTTGAAGGCGGCATTCGGTATTGGCGTTAACTATGGTCGCGGCGTGATGACATGCCGCCAGGGAGCCAAGTTCGAGGGTCACTGGGGTGCGCCGACCATGATGGCGCTCGAGGGAGCGAGCTTTGGATTCCAAATAGGGGGCCAGGCAACGGATTTTGTGCTGCTGCTTATGAATGATCGCAGTGCAAAAGGAGTCCTAAGCAGCAAAGTCAAACTCGGTGCCGATGCGTCCGCGGCAGCGGGTCCAAAGGGTCGAGATACTTCCGCGGCAACCGACGCCACGTTGCGAGCCGAAATCCTCAGCTACTCGCGAGCCCGAGGGGCGTTTGCTGGAGTTTCCCTTGAGGGTTCCACGCTCCGTCCAGATGGAAGTGCGAACAAGAACCTATATGGGAAAGAGATTTCCGCAGAGGACATTGTGATGAAAAACGCGGTTCCCTCACCGGCCTGCGCGAACCAACTCTTGAAGGCGCTGAATGCCCGGTCGCCGAAGAATAAGTCTGGAGCGTAGCCGGTACACGAAAATGGGTTGCACGCAGAATTAATAAATGTTTAGGTTCGATAGAGATATAGAGGGCACATCACTGGAAATGTACTTACTTTTATCAGTATTCATCGCAGGCGGGTCATTCATATCGCCCATCCTTGAAGACTCACGTACCTTATGTTGAACCGAATCAGTCCACCTTCAAGCTGGAGCGCATCGCGGACCCATATATCCCAAAGCAGGGTGGGTTCCAGGCAGATGCATCGATGCCGGATTTGCGGCAGCGCTAACGTACGGCGATCCCACAAGAGAAAGAGGATCGAAAGGCTCTTTTCGCGCCTGTTCTCGTTCCAGCCCTATCGGTGCGACGATTGTGATGGCCGTTTTTGGGATAGGCGGAATCGTTGACCAGCCTGCCGCGATTCGGCCACGTTCACAGGAACTTGAACCTCGGCTGTATCCAACAGTTCGCTCTTTCTATCTTCAGAATGTAGGCACGGAGAATTTCCACATCCGGACCAGTTTCGGGCTTCATCAGCAAAGTCTTGCCACTGTCCTTCAGTATGGTTCCCGACACATGCAATTTGATTCGACCCAAGGTTCGTACGTTTCGGACTGTCACTATTGACAGTGGTTGTATGTAACTTGAATTGGTTAATTCCTCCAAGTAGGAGTTCGGTTTCGGTAGAGAATTTGGAGGGAACACCCGGCTCGACCTATCGGTGGGACGGAGACTGTTCTGTTCGAGAGCTCCAGCGTTCACCGGCGATAACCAGGAGCAAAAACATGAAGCTAAGTACTGTCATTCTCTCAGGGCTTGTTTTATCACTCGGGAGTAGCACGCTGGCTCAGGATTATCCCAAGGTCGAAGTTCCCGTGGTTTACTCCTACATGCGGTTCAATCCAGAGAACAGCAATGACCTTAGCGGGTTTTCAATGAATGGTGGCGGCGGTGGTATGACCCTGAACGTCAATCACTTTCTTGGAATCGAGGCCGAGTTCGCGGGCTACCAGAGTCTAACCCGAACGTTCGCCTTCCCGGCAACCGCCAATAGCCCCTGTCCAATAGGCTGCACGGTTATAGCAGACGCCAATCTGTTCACGTACAACGTTGGACCCATCTTCAAGTATCGTTCCCCACACTTCGAGCCTTTCATAGAATTCATGTTTGGTGGGGCGCATTCCAATACGTATCAGAACCTCTTCAAAGCCTGCCAGGCTGCTTGCAGCACAACGAGCAATCCAAGCAACAACGCTTTTGATTTCATCATTGGTGGCGGATTTGATATCCCAGTTGGCAGACACATTGCGATCCGGCCGGCGCAGTTTGATTTTGTGCTGACCCGCTTCGGAAATGATTTCACTAAGGGCAATCAGAATCAGAGCAATTTTCGCTACAACGGCGGTATTGTCTTCCGATTCGGCGGCAGCTCCGCGCCCGTGCCGGTCAACCACACACCCGTTGCGTCCTGCTCCGCGAATCCCGTGCAAGTCGCTGCGGAATCTGGCGACAACGTCCTGGTCCGGGCCGATGCGACCGATCCGGAAAACGACACTCTCAACTACATGTGGACAGCCAGCAGCGGCACCGTTGATGGCACGGGGGCACAGGTCCGGTGGAATTACGCAGGTTTAGCGCCGGCAACATACACCGTGACCGCGCGTGTGGACGATGGTCGCGGCGGCATAACAACTTGCACCGCCGATATTCGATTGGAGCCCCGGCGCAACCGGGCGCCTTCGATGAGTTGCTCCGCGCGTCCTAGCCCGGTGCATCCTGGCGACCGTGTGCACGTCGCCGCAGCGGCAAGTGATCCAGACGGCGATCCACTGACGTACACGTGGAACGCGAATGGTGGGCAAATTGTAGGGTCCGGCGCCGAGGTCGATCTCGATACGACGGGCGTAGCGCCTGCCCGCTATACCGTGACCGGTCGCGTCGACGATGGACGGGGTGGAGCCGCTGACTGTACTGCCGAGCTGAGCGTTGAGGCTGCTCCACCCCCGCCGGTGGAAGCCAGGCTGGCCATCCGGAGCATCTATTTCCCGACGGCCTTGCCTTCGACGGGCAAGTCGGATGTGGGGCTGGTGGAGAGTCAACAAAGAACCCTTATCTCCCTGGCCAGCGACTTCAAGGAATACCTGGCGAAGCGACCCGATGCCCGCCTCGTGCTCGAGGGTCATGCAGACCGCCGGGGCGCGCCGGAATACAATCAGGGCCTTTCCGAACGGCGTGTGGAACTCGCAAAACAGTTCCTGGTCAAGCTGGGCGTCCCAGAAGCCAACCTCGAAGTTAAGGCACTTGGCGAAGAGCAGAACATGACGCCAGAGCAGGTGAAACAATTGGTTGAGCAACATCCCAATCTGACGGAGGAACAGAGGAACAGAATCCTGAAGAGCTTGCAGACGATTACATTTGCTCAGAATCGGCGAGTGGATATCACTTTGAGCAGTACCGGCCAACAATCTGTTCGGCAGTTCCCATTCAATGCCGAAGATGCTTTAACGCTCATCAACCCCAAAGCACGAGCAAAGCCGGTGGCCAAGAAGAAAGCCGAGTGATCGGGGTGACTACGAATCGCCTGGACACACTGTTGCATTTACTTCGTGGCGAACTCAACTGTTCACATAAAAAACGGCGTTCGCCGTGGCTTTCGACCCTGGGTTTGTAGCCTCGGTTGCCGCAGCCGTAACCGGACATGTCGACCAGCGTCGGCCCTGTCAAACTCTTTTGAGCGGGCCTCTTTCTTTTCACTTGGAACCCCGCTCCACGCGAAACCTTGATCCCAAGTTCCGCGAGAAGCAGCTAGAACGCAAACTTCAGCGCCAGCTGCCCAACGCGAGCATTTACAGCCGTGCTACTGATGACGCCGAACGTGGGCGACGTGAAATTAGTGTCGGGGTTCGCAAACTGTGGATGGTTCAGCGCATTGTAAAACTCGGCCCGAAATTGCAAACTACTTTTCTCAATTGGCCAGTTTAACATCACCGTTTTTAGGAACGAGAGATCCAGGTTTGCTTGTCCGGGACCGTTTACTATCCCCGTCGCACTGTTCCCAAAGGACGTTCCGATGCCATCCGCACCAATGATTGGCGGGGTGGTAAAGCAAGATGCGTTGAAATAACCGTTGAGTTTCGACGCAACCGCCCCGCTTTTCACCAATTGGTTTTTCGAGCACGTAGCACTCAGTTGCGCCCGATCCTCACTGATTCCGAAGACATTTGTGGAATTTGTTTCGGCGATGGTAAGAGCGCTACCGGACTGAATGGTTGCTATTCCAGCCATGGACCAGCCGCCCAAGACAACTCGTGGCACGTCTCGAGGTGGGCTTGGAAGCGTCCACGTGGTGCTGAAAACGAACCGATGAGTGCGGTCAAAGCTGGCGCGTCCCAACCGCTGACTCGGAGAGTTTTGGTCTCCCAGAGTTAGTGCATTCCCGGACGATGTTGAGTTAATGTCGGAGCCATCCGTGTCCAAGGTCTTGGAGAAAGTGTACGAAGCAAGGAATTGAAGTCCGTGGCTTAACCGTTTCGTCAGACTAGCCTCAAGCCCGTTGTACCAGGAGCTACCCTCAGATTCCATTTCCACAAGAGAGTCGGGCGGTACCCCGAGAACGGGGACTCGCAAGGGAATATTTGCGAAAGTGTCCGTGGTGACTCCCCTAATTGGATTGATCGTAGAGGCCCGCAGCGCTTGATTCAGAGATCGCTGGCGTACCAGGTGTGTACCGCGAGTGCCCACATATCCAATTTCCAGGAGCCAACCCTCGTGTAGCTCAGCCTGAACATTCAATGAATACTGCTGAATCATAGCGGGCCGAAAGCCGGGAGCGACGGAATAGATAGTCGTGGCGGAGGTGGAAGAGTACGCCGGGAATAAAGGAAAGGACTCCGGCGTGGGAAACGGCTGCGGGAAAGGCGCTTGCCATGTCGCATTAGCGTTCGCCACTCCGGCATTTAACCGAGCAACGGAAAACGGAGCGCCGAAGACGTTTTGATAAAAGGCTTGACCGGTGGGCCGGGAATAATACGTGCCATACCCGCCTCTGAGCACTAATCGACTTGTGCCGGGCAAGAACTGCCAAGCAAACCCAAGTCGCGGAGCGACCGAGTTTTGTCCCTCGCCGTAATTCCCGAAAGCATTATTCACACGCAAAACACCCGAGGGAAGAACACCTGAAAAGTTGGAAGCCACTATGTAGCCTGCCATGCTTCCAGCTGGCGGAGGGTTGGGATCAGCGTTGCGGATGCCGAAGCTCGCGTTTCTACCTAGTCTATCTGCAAATTGGCCGAGGCGCTCGTAGCGGAAGCCAATATTTAATGTCAATGACTTACGAACTCTGTAGTCGTCCTGTGCGAAGCCTGCACCCTCCCAAACCCTGTATTCGCGATCTGTGAGGCCGAAATCATCGAACGAGGCAAAGACATTGCTGAAATCGGTACCGTTGCTGGCTGCGCTCAGTCCAAGTAGAAAGTCCGGCCAGCTCAGGAATTGCGTGAATGACCCAAGACCCACGAGATTGACATTGTCCTGCAGCCTGGTGACTGATCCGCCCAATCGCACATTGTGGTCCCCGTGAACGAAGCTGAGGCCATCACTGAGCACAAGAGTATTCTGGGCGATCGTTCGCGGAAACCCGGACGCAATGCTTGTGGAACCTAGAATATTCAAGCTTGGGAGCTCATTATTGTGGCTCATTTCTCCTTCGGCAACCCCAACGTCCGACCATCGCAACGGAGTCATAGTCTCCGTGATGGTTTTCGTCCTGACATACGCAATCCGTGCATCGTTGAGCCATGCGTTACGGAAAGTATAAGTATGAGCGAGCGAGAAGACTGTGAAGCCAGAATCGCTGGGACTGGGAAAACCAGGAACATTGCCTGCCGGATTGAGACCATTCCCGGGAAATGTGACAGTCTCATCATCATTTGCCACGAACAAGCGGGCCGCGATTTTGCTGTTCGGCCGAGCGAGGTAGTCAACATTGGCTGAAACCTGGCCCTCGCTGAAATGGCAAGGCTCCGTGAAAACTGAGAAGCCCTGCTGGGCAAATGGCTTTGTCGGGTCAACAGTCTGCGGCGCTGGGATTAGGAAAGCTCCGTCAGGAAGCTTGAAATTCAAGAGAGTCAGGGCTACGGGATTGATGTTCGAGCCATCGGGTTTGATCGCCGTGCCACCCTGCTTGCCACTCATGCCGCCAAACAATTTCCCGAGTTCAGAGGCTGAGCGGTCATCCGTGAGCGGCGGCTCGCTTAGGCTGGCCGTGCATGCGGTCCTCGACTGACCGGCAGCAATGCCGTTAACCTGACGCGTACCCTGATAGGAACCAAAGAAGAGCAGTTTGTCCTTCTTGATCGGTCCTCCCAAGGCGAACCCAAACTGGTTCTGCTTGAGGACAGGGCGCGGCTGGCCTGTTCGGTTCAAAAAAAAATCATTAGCGTTGAGAACCTCGTTGCGGAGGAACTCGAAAAACGTCCCATGGATATCTTGGCCGCCCATTCTCGTAACCAAAGTAACATTGGCACCGCCGTACCGCCCATATTCCGCATCGTAAAGACCTGTCTGGACCTTGAACTCCTGTACGCTGTCGGGACTGGGAATCGGAATTCCGCCACTGCCACTGGCACTACCCTGCACGTCGCTCATGCTGATCCCGTCCAATTGGAAGTTATTGTCATAGGAGCGCGCGCCGTGCACGTAAATCCCGTCATTGGATTTGGCGATCTGCGACAGCGCGGTCCCGCCAAGTCCAAGCTCTCCCGCGTTGTGCACTCCGGTTGAAACCCCAGGAGAGAGACTTGCGATTTGGGCAAAATTCCTGGTCACTAATGGTAAATCGCTGACGGCCCTTTCGTTCACCACTCTTCCCAGTGCCGAGGAGTCTGGTTGAACCATCAGCGGGTTCGCGAACACTTGTGCATGCTCGAAGCGCCTCGCAAGCCGAAGATGAAGCTCGAGCCGAACCGTTTCCGTAACTTGGATGATTATCTCGGGAAGGGTTACCGGTTCGAAATCTGTTTTAATCGCTTGGAGTTCATATTTGCCGGGAGGGAGCAGTAGGATCCCAAACCTCCCGTTCCCGTCCGAGGTGACCGACTTCCTCTCGCCGCCACCCGCTTTTCCGAGTTGAACAACCACACCTGGAAGTGCAGCCCCGGAGGGGTCCAGCGTGACGCCCGTCAAAGCGCCGGTTGAGGCGGTCTGGCCATAGGTGCAACCTGCTAACCCCAAGCCAATGGCAAATAATCCCAGCCGAGCCAACCAAAAAAGGGGAGGCAGCGGAGACCAGGAGTTCGAGCCAATTGACACCGACAACCTTATCCTTTCAGGGAGGCCGTGTTTGGATTCAAGCTAGTAGCATGAAGCTAGTAATATAGGATACAGTACTCACCTGAGACCGACGATGTTAACCCTGAGTGGCCACCCTGCACAACTAGTCTCCGCCTGTAAGTTCTGACAGGTAAGGTCGCGTGGGTAGTGAGGGAGACTGGCGAAATGCGCTCGAGTCCGGGTGCCTTAAGAAACCAGCCCTCGTGCCACGGACCTGCAAAACTTGGCGGGGTCTTAGAGTGCTTGTTTCGGCTGCCCGGTCCGCCAACGCCAATGATTTCGTGGCCTGGCAGGTCCAGTGCAGAACCTTCTGCCCAAGGGCTGAATAAACGCTGGGAACCACGGAAGCCGCTGCTTTTGCTGCTAGGGGTCTTCCTCCTCTTCCAGAGCGCTGCCCGAGCCCAGATTAGGGAAGTGCGTCGCATCCTCATTATTAACGACATTGGTACTATCTCGTCACCTGGCTTCGCTGAAATCGATCAGGCACTCTTCACTAGTCTACAAAAATCTCCGTACCGGATTGAGCTCTATGAGGAGAGCCTGGATCTCGTCCTATTCCCAGGCCGAGTTTCGCAAGACAGGTTTCGAGAAGAGATTATTCAAAAATACTCAGCCCGCAAGCCCGACGTGATCATTGCCGCCGGGCCAGAGTCCCTGACGTTCATCGCGAAGATGTACGACAAGTTTCAGGGTACGCCAATTGTCTTCTGCACAATTTGGAGCGGAATTCCGGACCAGCTAAGGCGCGGCATGCCCTTTACCGGTGTTTTGGCCCAGTTACGCCCCGAGGGAACCCTGAATGTGGCGTTGCACTTGCTGCCTAACACCAAGCACGTGGTAATCGTCGGTGGAGTGGGTAAGTTTGACCAAGGATGGGAAGCCATCGCTAAGCAGGGTTTCCACAACTACGAATCGAAGCTTGAATTCACGTATCTTTTCGACTTGACCATGCCCGCACTGCTTGAGAGGCTCAGGCATCTACCGAGCGATACGATTGTTTACCACACTGCAATCTCGGAAGATGCAGCGGGAGACCACTTTATCGATTCAGATCAATCGATACCTATGGTGGCCAGTGCAGCGAATGCTCCTGTCTTTGTAATGGACGATGTGGATCTTAGGGCAGGAACAGTGGGTGGCGATCTGGTGAACTGGGCCGACGACGCTCGCATCGCCGCAGAGATTGCTGTGCGGGTTCTCAACGGCGAGAAGCCCCAGGATATCCCCGTCGTCACAAGCAACCACGCCTACATGTTCGACTGGCGGGCACTGAAACGCTGGGGCCTCAAGGAAAGCAATCTCCCTCCGGAAAGCATCGTCCTCAACCGGGAGTTAACGGTCTGGGAGTCTTACAAGTCGTACTTCATTGGCGGCATTTTTTTGGTCCTGGTGGAGACGCTGCTGATTCTGGGGCTGGCGTGGCAGAGGGCGAGACGAAGAACGGCGGAAACCCAGCTAGCGTGTGCTTTCGATGCTTTACGGGAGAGCGAACGGCGTTTCCGCCTGGTCGCCAACACAGCCCCAGTACTGATCTGGATGTCTGGTCCCGACAAGCTCTTCAACTACTTTAATCAGCCCTGGCTTGAGTTCACCGGGCGGCCACTTGAAGCTGAGCTAGGCAACGGCTGGTCGGAGGGGGTGCATCCGGAAGACTTGAAGAATTGCCTGGATATTTATACTCGTGCATTTGATCTTCGAGAATCTTTCAAGATGCAGTATCGGCTGCGGCGGCACGAAGGAGAATATCGCTGGGTGCTCGCTATAGGCGTGCCCAGATTGGATCTGGACGGTTCTTTTGCCGGCTACATAGGATCTTGCATGGACATTACGGACCACAAGCTTGCCGAGGAAGCTCTTGCCGGCGTCGGGCGCAGGCTGATTGAAGCCCACGAAGAGGAGCGCACCTGGATCGCGAGAGAGCTCCACGACGACATCAATCAGCGTATCGCGTTGCTGGCGATTCAGTTGGATCAATTGGATAACCATCCGTCTAACTCTGGAGTTGAAGTACCCGATATTCGCAAGATTCGTCAGCAGCTCTCCGATTTAGGGGAGGACATTCAGGCGCTATCGCATCGTCTGCATTCCTCAAAACTGGAATACTTGGGCATTGTGTCGGCAGCCAGCGGTTTCTGCAAAGAGTTGTCCGAGCAACAGAAGGTAGAGATTAACTTTAGTCATTCAGGGATACCGCACAGTGTGCCCAAGGAAATCTCCCTATGTTTGTTCCGGGTCTTACAGGAAGCCCTAACGAATGCAGTCAAGCACAGCGGTGAGCGACACTTCAGAGTGGAACTGCACGGAACATCGAGTGAGATACAATTGACCGTGAGCGACCTGGGAGTTGGCTTTGACCAGCAAGTTGCCGTCGACCGCTGCGGCATAGGGCTTGTCAGCATGCGGGAGAGACTGCAATTGGTGGGCGGCGAGTTTTTCGTCAATTCGAAACCTGGTGGTGGTACCACGATTCGTGCTCTGGTGCCCCATTTAGCGGAAAAGCATCGTGCTACCGCGGCCGGGTGAGATGAGGAAGGAGGATCTCACCGTCTATCGGATCTTTGAGTCATTATCGATTTTACTGCGAATCAACGGCGGTGTGCTCCGCACAGATACTTTGGAAACCGCGCTTGGCTTCCTCGCCGTGAAAGCTGCTCGACACATACCCGCAGAGGATATCCACGCCGAAGGTTTTGCCTGCTTCGTCCCAGAGTTGTTCAAGCCGAATCGCGGCGTCCAGCTTGCCTTCCGCCCACAAGAGAGGTGAACATTCTCCACAAGCCACAACGCGAGGATGCTCTCGCTTCGCCGCTTTTGCGGCTGCCTCAATGACACCACCCACAGCCACGAATAATCGAGCCGCGTCAGGCATGTCATTGACCATGATTGTGGAAAGCAATTTGGCAACATCCAATTGGACGTATGCCCCCCGTTGAATGGCTGCATCAACATCTACGCCCTCTGCCTTCAATCTCTGAAGAAGAGCATCCCGGTGCGACTCGGTAGCGACGACGATAGCCGCATCGCCGGCCTTTAGGGCAGCAGCAATAAAGCGAGTAAACCCATCTAGAAGAATCGTGCCATCAGAACAGAAGAAAACCTCATGGCGGTGAGCGGCTTTCTCACCTGAGGTGTCGGTCAACTCGTAGCCTTTTAAGCTGCTGCTGACATATTGCTTGCCCCGAAGAACCGCGCTCATAGCAGTCAGTAATTCGCTTTGGGCATCTGTCTTCCAGACGTAACCCAGAGCGCCGGTGCTCAAAGCTGCCCGTACGATGTCGTGATCATTGTTCTGACTTAGGAAGACTATTTTGCAGCTGGGAGAGAGTTCTCGTATCCGCCGGGCGGCTTCGATTCCATTCAGTTTGGGGAGGCCGATATCCAGCAGAATTAAGTCCGGTTTCAGCTCTTCGGCTTTCTGAATGGCTTCCGGCCCATCCGCAGCCTCGGCTATGACTTGCCATTCTGGCCGTTCCTGAAATAGCAAACGGGCTTGGCGTCGCCAAGCTTCGTAATCATCAGCTATGAGAATGCGAATTGACCCCAACGCTTGCTCCACCGCTTTTGAGCCTGCTGCGCGAAATAGTCTCTTTTATCGTCCCATCACGCAATAACACCCCCTGTGGAAATTAGTTGCGTAAGCCTCAAAGTACTTGCGCTTGTTGATATCCCCCGAATCCGCAGACTGGAGCAGCGTGGCTCAGACCACTCCATCATGGATCAATCTACCGGCGCCGCCTCTCATTGAGAAAGAGGAGCGCGCGACGCTCTTCCCGGAAATACCCCTTCCACAAGCTGACCGTCCTTCAAAACTGCAACTCCATTCACAAGCACGAACTGTATACCTTCCGAATACTGCAGCGGTTCATCGTACGTCGCCTTGTCGATGACGCGCTTCGGATCAAAAACCGTGATGTCTGCATCGGCTCCAACGCGAATCCGCCCTTTTTCCCTGAATACTGGCGCCCTTTTCTCCAGTCGTTGTGCCGGCATCAACGTCATTTTGCGCAGCGCAGTCATCAGGTCCAGCGCCTTCTCCTCTCGCACATAGTGCCCAAGAACTCTCGAAAATGTGCCTTGTCCTCGTGGATGCACTTTCGGTCCTGTGATTGGCATGCCGTCGCTTGCGATCATCACGATGGGATTCGCCACAGCTGCTCGCGCCGCCTCTTCCGGAATCGAGTGAATGATAGCTATTCCGCCCTTCTTCCGGTATTTCTCAAATGTTTCGGCCGTCAATCTCTCGCCCGTCTCCGCCCACTGTACGTCTCCATAGCTAATCCCCATGCTCTCTTGCCAGCCAGAATCGAAGATCGCCGATTCCAGCGCTGTGCTTCCCGCGGTGTACGGATAGCACTCCGTCGTTACATCCAGCCCGTGGCGTTGCGCACCCTCCACCATCGAGAGGAGCTCCGGAGTGAACTTCAGCCCCATGCTTGTAATGTGCACGACGTGCAGCGGCGCTCCAGTCGCGGCCGCCGCGGCAAGAACCTCTTCGAGCCCCGCAATTCCCGTCGCAGGCTCTCTCAATCCGGCATATCGCAAATGCACATGGACGGATGCGTGGTACCGCGCAGCAATCTCGAACATCTGAACAATTTCCCAGTGCGATGCTCGCGCCGTGTAATTCACTCCCATTCCTTCGGCGAGAGCCCCTTCCCGAAACCCTTTTTCCATGCCTGCCGTGATCTGCGCGAGTTCCTCGGGAGTTGCCTCGCGGTGTGCCGCGTCCCCGGTTGGCAGAAACGTGCCTGGATCGTTCATCACCTTCATGCGCACGTGTATGTGTCCAACGCTCACGCCGAAATTGATGAGCGACTTCCCTTCTCTCTGCCCATACCAGCCCGCTACGTCGGCAGTGCCAGCTTCGAGCTCCAAAGAAGTCGTGACCCCGTCGTGAGCTTGGAATTGATAATTCCTCGGCTCTTGCCCATGTTCATGCAAATCGATAAATCCCGGCGCAACGACGAGCCCGTTCGCATCCAGCGTCGCATTCCCCCGCAGCGGATTCGTGGAAATGGCCCGAACCTTGCCACCGCGAATCCCAACGTTCCGCACGGCGTCCAACCCGGATTCCGGGTCCATCACCCTCCCGTTTGCGATGACAACGTCGTATTTATCGTCATCGGCGGCAAGTCCGGCCCCCACTCCACAAATTAGTGCGACCGCAATAACAACAATCGCGATTCCCACTTTCTGCATTCTTCTAGCTGGCAACTGGCGCATTTTCTACCACCCTCTCGGGCGCTTAGTCTCTTTCCCCAGATAGCGTGTGTCAAAGGAAATCTCAGGCGTTCAAGAACGAGCGCGCCACAGCCTCGATAGGTTCGTCGGTAAGGAGTTGAAATCCCTGTATCTGCACGTGCCGGAAAATAAAAACCCCGGGTCGCTGGGGGGAGCGACCCGGGGTGGGGGTTACTGCTGAGGGGGGCCGGAGGAAACTCGAGAATTTTTTAGTTCACTTGGTGCACGGTCAACAGGCAAATCTTTCTTAGTTCTTCGTATGTAAAAAACGTCTCTTCCTCGTCTCCCGCGCACTCTTTGTGTCCCAGTCCAGACTCATGAGAGAGCCGGCAGAGTTCGTCTTCGGGTATTCCTAGCAGCAGCGCGGCCCGTCCCTGTGTCACGTACTTTGGCACTTGGCTATTCATTGTTCCTCCTCACGCTGGAAGCAACGCCATAGCATCTTGTTCAACGGCCAGGATCATTGCCTTGTAGATGTCCACATCCCAGCCTTCGCCGATCCTCATCCTGATGGTTTCATCACCGTCTTTCAGCAGCGTGCCCCGCAGCGGCACCTTGATGTCACCTAGGGCCACTTGCAGCACGACGGACCGTCCAACCCATGTTGCGTATCCACCGTCCATTGCCCCTCCTGCAACTGTTCAGGCCTCGTCGACGGGGATAGATTCGCTGAACGCACCTCGGCGAACAATGGTACAGAGAGGGTACTAGCCTAGTAAGAAGGTACTGTTTGTCTTTTGCCCGAGAATTTCCTTCGATTTAGCGCGCAAGTACGCCCGTACTGTTCTTTCAGGACCCCCGGCCCATTGGGATTAAATGAGGTGGATGACACTCTGGGGGCATGACGCGCCCCAAGGACTCCTCCCTGAACGGTAGGCCAATGGCCTCGTCCGAAAGAGCTGGCCTCGGCCTGGCTCTAGGCGGCGGATTCTCTCGCGGGTTCGCGCATCTCGGTGTGCTGCAGGTCCTCGAGCAGAATCAAATCCCGGTTTCTTACATTGCTGGCACGAGCGTCGGCAGCATTCTCGGCGCGGCTTACGCCAGCGGTACTCCTCTCGCTCGCATCATTGCCACTTGCCGTACAATCCGATTTCGTGATATCGCGCGCTGGCGTGTTTCCCGTTTGGGCCTGGCCAGCAATCACCGCTTGGGCGACCTCATCGAGCAAGTGTTCGAATCGCGGCGTTTCGAGGATCTCCAAATTCCGATGGCAGTAGTCGCGACGGACTTGGCTACCGGTGAACCGGTTGTTTTTACTCACGGAAATCTGTCGGAAGCTATCCGCGCGAGTTGCGCCTTCCCGGGATTGTTCGAACCCGTTCAAATTGGAACCCGCTGCCTGGCCGATGGCGGTTTGGTTGCGCCGGTTCCAACGAGCGCTGCGCGCGATCTTGGCGCCAAACATGTGATCGGAGTTTCCGTCGGTGTCGAAGACGGCAGACGTGGCGCCCCTACCAACATCTTTCAAGTCGTCTGCCGCGCCGTCAACGCCGCACAGAAACATCAACTCGAAATATGGGAGCGTCACGCAGACTTGGTTCTCCGCCCTGACGTGCAGTCTCTCGCGTGGGATGATTTCGACCGTGCCGACGAAGCCATTGAGGCGGGTGCCGCGGCGGCCCGGCGCGCTCTTCCCCGCATACAAAAGCTGCTCAATCCTCCCCAGGATTCTCATTCCCAATTCCAGGCCAGGCTTGAGGTAGAAGCCCAAAGTTATCTTTGGTTGGCGGAGGCATCCCGATGATTCGCCTTGCTGTTTTGGGCGCCGCCTTAATCACTTCCGTCATTCTCTGGTATGAATGCGGAGAAGATATCGTCGTTTTCTGTTACCGTATTGGTTTGGGTGCTTTTACGACGCTGCGCTCTCACACGCTCGTCCCGGTGCCCGTTTCTCAAATATCTCGATCGAGGAACCGTACCGCTTGCTCGAATCCATCCTCCACTTTCTCCACTCGCTCTACAGCACAGACGGACTTCGAGAGCTAATCCGCTCCGGAGGCGCTCCTCTCGTTTGCACCATCGTTTTTATTGAAACAGGCTTCTTCGTCGGGTTTTTTCTTCCAGGCGACTCGCTTCTGATCACCGCCGGAATCTTCTCCTACGCGGGCGTCATTCCCCTTAAGTGGCTTCTTCTGCCGGTGATGCTTTGCGCTATAGCCGGTGACCAGATTGGCTACTGGATTGGCCGTTCCGCTGGGGCTGCCCTTTATCGACGGGAAGATTCCCTCTTTTTTCGCCGCAGCCATCTCCAGCGTGCCCACGATTTCTACGAAAAATACGGTGGCCGCGCTGTGATTCTCGCCCGTTTCGTTCCCATCATTCGGACGTTCTGCCCGCCCGTCGCAGGCGCCGCAAAGATGCCCTATTCGCGTTATCTGCTCTTCGATGCGGTTGGCGGCACCTTCTGGGTTGCGGCCACGATCCTTGGCGGGTACTCGCTCGGCCATTTCATCCCCAATATCGGCAACTACATTCACTATGTCATTGCCGTCGTCATCCTCCTTTCCATTCTTCCACCCATCATCGGCCTGCTCCGCTCCAGAAGGGCTGCCAGTAACACCTCGGAGACTCCATTATTTAACCGACAGGTTAAATAAGCCCATGCCTCCCGCAAATCTCCGCGCCATTATCTTTGATATCGGCCGTGTCCTGGTTCGAGTTGACGTCGCACGTGCGATGCAAGGCCTGGCCTCGGGGAGTCCGCTATCAGCTTCCGAACTCTGGTCGGCCATTGAGAAAGATCCCCGTTGGTCCGACTGGCAGGAGGGTCGAATTGCACCCCGGGACTGGTATCTTCACTTGGCGAAGCGGCTTGGCGGTGGGCTCTCGTTTGAGCAGTTCACCGAAGTCTGGAATCGCGCTCTCGATCCCGTGCCGATTCACAACGACGCCATTTTCGAGAAGCTGTCCAAACGGCACCGCCTGGCACTTCTCTCCAACACGGACCCCATCCATGTCCGCCATCTGGAGTCCACTTATAGTTTCTTCGCCTTCTTTCACGCCCGCATCTATTCCTGCTCAGTGGGCGCCAGCAAACCCGATCCGCTGGTCTACCGTGCTGCCCTGCGCGCGGTTAAAGTCCGCGCCGAGGAAGCTCTTTACATTGATGACGTTGAAGCCTACGTGGAAGCCGCTCAGCGTCTCGGCATGTCGGGCATCCGGTTTAAGTCTCCATCCCAGTTGACCCTTGACCTGAAGTCTCTTGGAGTGGAAGTGCCTTGAGTTATCGGGAAGCGTAAGAAAGTCCGGAATGAGAATTCTTTGCGTAAAGATTGCAAGGACTAGTACTGGCCTCTTCTATGAGCTGTTCCGCTCGATTGAAGCAACCCGCATCTATTCATCGATTTACGGGCATCTTCGCTCATTGCTCCCCCGCAATCATTTGGTTCAAGACTTGCTCCCTCCTTATTACGGGCCGATTAAGAGTTCAAATCGTTCGCCCACACTTAGGGTGAGGAGAAAAGACTTTATATGTCAGAGGAACACATCATCGAGACAAGAAATAGTTCGTGGCAGTTACCCGCGATCATCGTACTTGGTTTGGTCGCAATTGCTGGCTTGGGATTCGGCTGGAATGCCTCTTCAAAACTTGATGCTACGCAGCAAGCAGTCACTGCGGAAGTCAAGACCGCTCAACAGTCTACGCAGCAGGATATGTCTTCTCTTAAGGACCGCATCGCGCAAGATGAGAAGGCCAATGCCGATCTGCAGGGTGATTTGAAGGTTGTCACCGACAAGCTCAAGATTACCCAAGGCCAGCTCAAGAAGGCGCGTCTTGAGTCCGCTAAGCTGAATGATGAGACGACTCAAAAGCTCACGGCTCTCGACACTTCCGTCCATACGGAACTGGCTACCAAGGCCGGCACCGAAGACGTTAAGAACGTCGACACCAAGGTCACCGCGGTAAGCACCGACCTCAATACCACCAAGGAAGACCTGAAGATGGCCAAGAGCGAGATGGGTACACTCATCGCCCGCAACCATGATGAAATTGACCAACTCCGCCGCCTCGGCGAGCGCGACTACGTCGAATTCACCATCGCTGGCAAAAACAAGCCCCAGAAGGTCGGCAACGTTACTGTCGAGCTTAAGGGTGTGAACCAGAAGAGGAACCAGGTCAATATCGCCATGGTCGTCGAGGACAAGCGCTTTGAAAAGAAGAACCGCGCCCTCAACGAGCCCATCTTCTTCTACATCTCCGGCACACATATTCCTGAAGAGATCGTGGTCAACAAGGTTGGCAAGGACCAGATCAGCGGCTACGTCAGCATTCCGAAGGCGAATGCGCAGCCGGCCAGCGCTTCCACTACTTCCGGAAAGTAAGCACACAACAACCCTCGGCCATTGTGGCCGAGGAGGCAATGAAGCGGGCAGGCCTTCCTGCCCGCTTTCTTTTTGAAGCCCCTTCTTAACTCTTTTTTTGTGGCCTGTCTCTGGTTTCTCTTGAATCTCCGCTAAGATGGAACCTCGCCTTGCGGAGAACTGCTTGCATCAAACTTCCTTCATCCTGTACATCGCGGTCGACGACCTGATACCTGCCCTCGGCAACAGCATCCCCGGTCTCGATGAGTTCACCGCCGCCCTCGATCACCGCGGCATTCCTGCCGTGTGGCTGACCAACCGCACTCGCCTCCAGATGGATAGTCCGCGCCGTAAACTAGCGCACAACCATCCCTTCATTTCTGAAGGCGGTTGCGGCGTCTTTCTGCCCGAAGACTACTTTCACTTGCGGCCACAAGCCTCCACTTCACGCCCACGCGGGCTGGCCACCCTGCGCCTTGGCCGCTTCACTTGCTTGCCAATAGCCGAACCTCAGCCTGCGGCTTCCGACGCCCTGGAGTCCCTTGCCGAGGAAACCGGCCTGTCGGTAGTATCTCTACGCTCTCTTCCACCGCGCGAGTTGGCACAGAACTCGGGGTTACCTGCCCGTGAAGCCGAGTTGGTCCGTCAGCGTGACTTTGATGAACTCTTTTTCTTCGCCGGAGCCTCACAGCAGGACATCGAAAACTTCCAGACCACTGGCCGCAGCCGAAATATTCAGCTTCGTGAACGAGGCGCGCTTTGGTCCCTTGCCATCGGCGCGAGCGTTCGCCGCTGCATTGGCGAGCTTTCAAAACTCTATGACCGCGCGCTTCGCTCCCACGCTAGAAGCATTGCAATCGCTACGCCCGGCCAGGAAGACGGCCTGTTTGAGGCTTGCGATCGCGCGATTCTTTTGACCGGCGCAACTGACATTCGGCCCGATACCGCTCGCATCCAATCCCATCGGGTAATGGAACTACCACTCAGATTCCCGGACGTTTGGGAACAGGTTCTGGCGAGCCTCTCAGCCCGACGGCAGTGAACTTCGGAAGCAAACTGTCACTTATGCCCCTGCTTTTCCACACCCGTAGTATCGCCCTGGCAAGAATTTTTCCTGGCTCGCTACCCAAATCTCTTGTTTTCGCGATGATAGCAATCTGATCCGCGTGCGCTTTAATGGCCCTTTGATTGCCCTTCTCTATGGGAGTTGACGGCACTCGTATACTTATCCGTCATCTCTAGTTTGCAGGTAGACTGGCAATTTAGCAGGCCGAGTACTAGGAGATTTAAGACTATGGCATGGCTCATTCGCAAGCTGCACATTCAGGCTTCTGAATCTTCCATGGGAGCCGTTCTGACGGTCTGCGTTATTACTATGGGCCTCATGTCCGTCGCCCTTCTTTGGCAGGCTCAGATCATCGCCAACCAGCGTGAAGCCATTCGGTGGCTCGAGACCCTCAAATTTGGTGGATAGTTTCCCTCGGCCAGCCCCACTAATGCCAGGCGCGCGCCCCTCCGCGTGCCTGGCATCCCTTTTTATGACTCGCCCCCAAGCTCTCGGTTATTACTAGGCTCTTCCACGAAATCACCCGCGACTTTTCAATTCTCTTGTGGTTCAATAGTTCTACAGGGGATTCTTGATCCTTGGGAAAGATACCTTGAAGCGTACCTTGACTATCCTGGCGCTCGCTCTTGCGCCTGTCCTTTTTGCCTCTGCGCAAGAAACCGCCCCCCAAGCGCAGTCGGCTCTTCCTTCAACGGCCGCCAATAGCCACTCTCAATCTTCAAGCCCGGCGTCCTCGCATGACCGGCACCATCGCAGGCACCGCATGCGTCATCGCCGTCACCATCACACGACACCGCAACAATAACTATCAAAATCAAAAAGGGGAAGCCTGGCGGCCTCCCCTTTTAGGCTAATTTGCTTTGTCGTCTCGGAAGCGCGCTAATTGCACGTATGTTTCGCGAGCGACTCGCACCGCGAGAGCGGTGTGCTTAGCTTTAGTTCAGCTCTAAGCCCGGTGGAGTCATGTCCCCTCCGGAGCTCCTTGAGCTCTCCTCTCTCATGTACTCCCTCTTTCTGGCATTTGCAAGCGAAGATTGTGCGAACACACAAATTCCATGGGGAAGCCGACTATTTCATTATTCTAGCGTCCTACTTGATGAAAAGGGTTTCTCGGAGTTGATCTCTGCTTACGAAAGATTTCATCGTGCGGAATCTGTTGAACAGGTCCTGGATTTCGCGGTTCTGGTAAACCTTCTGCGCCGGACACAGCACGTTCGCGGCAATGATCTGAAGCGAGTTCGAATCCGCAATGCGGTACCGCTGAAATCCTTCTGGCTTTTTGCTGTGGAACAGTGCGAATACGATTCCACCGGGCCGGAGCAACTCGGTCAAATTCGAAATCACCTGCTTCGCCAGCGCCGGCTCCAGGTAATCAAGCAAATCCCAGACCAGCACGGCATCAAACGCCGCACGCGGGTATTGCAGGTTGGATTCAAGGAATCTCGCCGCGCGCCCCGTCGGAGTCATGTCCATGGCTTCAGAGACAACGCCGGCATCGTTTAGACGTGCTTCCTCTTCGCGCAGAAATTCCTTCCACTCCCGGAGAATATCTTCTGACGACACGCGGAAGCCGCGCTCGATGAAAAAGCTCAGAGTCGTCTGCCAGGCCGGCCCAAGATCCAGCAGAGTCCCGCGCCCAAGCCCGTCGAGGTTCCACAAAAATTCTTTCAATCCATTCGAGATCCTGGTGGAACCCGGCACTTCAGGTGGTCGAGGCGAGCCCACCGCTGGGGCGGGGCCCACACTTCGCGTCCGTCCATTTTGGGGTATGGGGCGGGAAACCTCGCGGCTTGTTCCAGTGCCAATCCCGATTCCGAGTTTATTCAGAAAGCTCATGGATCAATCCGCCGCCGTTCCTGAACTCATCGAAATCGCGCTGGACGATTTCCCTCCCGCTGACGATCCCGCGGCCGCGGCTTGGGCTTCTCCGGTCTTACTTGGCTGCTTACCCGCTTCAACTTTGCCGCGTAGCATCGCGCCGTCTTCAATTGCCAGACGGTCTGTCTGCACTTCGCCAGTCACCTGCCCGGTGCTCCACAGCTGCACTTTGTCGCGTCCAGAGACTTTTCCTTCCACTTTGCCGCGAACAATCACTTCTCGCGCGGTCACGTCCGCTCTCACCTGCCCGTTCGGCCCAATCGTCAAACTCCCGTTCGTGAGGCTGAGCTTGCCATCCACCTGGCCGTCAACGAATAGATCCTCGCTCCCCGTGACTTCGCCTTTTATTCTGATTCCTTGACTGATGCATGCGGCCGCGTTCGAGGAAACTGGTATCGAGGTGGGCGTCTCGCGAGCGGGGGACGAATTCATGCTTGGGGCGTTTGTGGTACTCGCAGGGGTTGTGGATATCTCGGGCACTCCCTGGGGTTTACCGTCTTCTTTTTTCCACATCTGACACCTCGACATCGAAAATTGGATTTTCGAAGCCGCCGATCGAGTGCTGGGAAGAACCGCGACTCAGAAGCGTGAACATAGTACAGGACTTAGCGGCTGTAAACAAGTATGCCGGGTAGCAAATCTTGCGTGTTTCCTGAAGCGCTACACCATACTTTGTGGTTTCAGGCTGGCTATACCCACTATGGCTTGTGTTGGCCTACGAACCTCGACCATCTCCTCACCTTTCCGAATCTCTACCACTATGAGTGTGATAAGGAAGGTTAACTGTTTTTATAATTTGCACTTTTGCGCTCATCATTCTGAACTTCAATGGCCGGCTGGGAGACTGCATATCTTCGATGAAGACCTAGTGGGAGGTTCGGTTGAGCTTCTTGTCTTGCGACGCGCATCGTAAATCCTCGCAATTCCTGATCGAACCACAATGCGCACGCCTTGCCGGTTCCGCAAAAGCTGCCTCAAAAATTGGGGTCCAGCCCCCTCAAGTGAGCGGCCGCCTGCTCCGGCAGCTCCGCATTAAAGTAAACTTCCTTAATACTGTACGATTTACTTCGTTTTTCCACGATCGGCAAAATTTCGATGTGCCAATGATAGTCTTCCGCAAGTGTCTTCCAATAGCCTGCCAGTTCGCCCTTCTTGCTCTTGGTGTTTGGCGCCGTGTGCACCACCAGGTGATAGGCCGTCGCCACCTTCTCCAATCGGCGCAGCACGCGCCCCAGCAGTGTTGCCAGTTGCTTGCGGTTCGAGCCCGGCCGCGGTTGTTCAAACAGGTGATTGTGGCTCCGGTGCATCACCCAAACTTCATAGGGCACGCGGGATGCATACGGGCATAGTGCGTAGTATTCTCCTTGGGCGTCCACGATCCGTTTTCCCTGCTTTTCCTCTTGCCGCACCACGTCGCAAAAAATGCAGCGCTCCTTGTCCTTAAACCAGTCATGTGAGGCGTGCAGCTCATATTTAATTCGCCGTGGCACGAAAATTGTCGCGGTCACTTCGGAATGCGCGTGTGGCCATTCTTCTCCAGCCATCACGCCATGATTCTTAAACACACTCACATACTTGAATCGAGCGTCTTTTTTCAAATCGGCGATACGCGCCGCCCACACCCAGAGAACCCGCTCAATTTCCTCGTCTGTGAACTGCGTCATTCTTTTCTCATGGCTCGGCGTTTCCACCACGACCTCGTGCGCTCCGAGCGGCCCCATCTTGTCGTACATCCCCTCGGCCAGCCGCCCAGGATCTCCTTCCACCCGGTACAGCGGATCAGGATGCGGCACCACACGCACCTGCCACGGACCTTCCGCGGGCCAATTCATGATGGGAGTCAGCTTTCCAATCTTTTCCGGTTCAAAAGGGCACTCGGAAATGGACTCGCCGCCGACTTCCCTGTGACCTAGTATGATCCAGCTTTGTGTGATGGGATCTTTTCGCAGTTCCATTCAGGTTTCTTCAGCAGATCTCGCGTCTGCCATCGTTCAAGGAGCAGACCCAGAGGTAACATCCTAGAAAATCGATTTGCAACGCTTGCACCAAGCGCTCTCTCATTTGCGTAGTTTGTTTCTCCCCTCCAGAATTGTCAAGCAATCAGCGCTGCCATTCCGAATTTATGTTTTTTCAGCATTCTCGTCATCCCAAATACCTGAACGCTAGACTGCAAAAGTCCCTATCTCGGTAGCTCATGCCAAGACTTGTGGTTCTCGCCGGCGGCTTGCTTTGTTGCTCTCTTTCGCTTTTCGCGTGCTATCCTCACGCTCATCATGGACGCTGACGTTGCCTTCATGCACCTGGCCCTCGAGGAAGCCCGCGCCGCAGCTACTTCCGGTGAAGTCCCCATCGGCGCCCTCATCGTCCATGATGGCAAAATCCTCGCGCGCGCCGGTAACCGTACTATCCGCGATTGTGACCCTACCGCCCACGCCGAAATCCTCGTAATCCGCGAAGCGGCCCGCCTCCTCCGCAACTATCGCATGCCCGGCACATCGCTGTACGTCACCATCGAGCCCTGCAGCATGTGCGCCGGCGCCATCATCCAGGCACGCATTCCTCGCCTCATTTACGGCGCCGACGATCCAAAAGGCGGCGCATTCCGGTCATGTTTCGAAATCCTCACTCACGGCAGCCTCAACCACCAAGTGGATGTCGTTCCCGGCGTTCTCGCACCGGACTGCGCCGAAATCCTCCAATCCTTCTTCGCCGCGCGCCGCTAGCCGCCTCGAGTCTTTCTCTTTCTCTTTCTCTTTCTCTTTCTCTTTCTCTTTCTCTTTCTCTTTCTCTTTCTCTTTCTCTTTCTCTTTCTCTTTCTCTTTCTCTTTCTCTTTCTCTTTCTCTTGCTCTTGCTCTTGCACAAACAGAGCTCAAGACAGGTAAAGTCCCGAGTTACGTTGATTTAGCAGTTTCTCGCGGTTTCTCGCGGTTGTCGCCTCGACACTCGAAGTCCCGAATCACATCCTAAGCAGGATTGGTCACGATGGATTGCCGGAACGCACGTCCCTTGCTACGATTGAACTTGCCACGACCGCGGAGAGGTGACTGAGCGGTTGAAAGTACTCGCCTCGAAAGCGAGCGTACGGGAAACCGTACCGTGGGTTCGAATCCCACCCTCTCCGCCAGTTCTTGCATCGCCTCGCATGCATTTGCCCTTTTCCTGTCGCGGTAATCGCTAAGCCAATCTAGTGTGCAAGACCGTACTGCGGTCTTGCGCGGAATCCGCGAAAAGTTCAACATAAAAGGGAAGCTCATCGGTGCTTAGACCTCCCTCCACCCGAAAAGCTCGGATCTGTAGAGACCCATGATCCTTCGCACCGTCGAACAAGTCCGCCGCGTCTTTCGAATCGTTGGCGGCTTCACGCTTTTGCTGATTGGCATTGTCATGCTGGTGACCCCTGGGCCGGGGTGGGTAGTAATTTTTCTCGGGTTGGGCTTGCTGGCGGCAGAATTCGTTTGGGCTCGGCGGCTCATGGACCGCATCAAGCGAGAGGGCGGACGTGTTCGCGACGCGGTCTGGCCAGCCACCAAAAATGCACCCGCCAAGGACTCCACGGAATCCAATGAAACAGCGGGGACGTGAATGCGACAATGTGCAGACTGCGCGTGAATACCCCTATTTGCAGATCAGATCTTGGAGGCATCGCACATGGAAGCTGGCTTGATTGGTCTTGGAAGAATGGGCGCTGGAATTGCCAAGAGTTTGCTGCGCGCCGGCCACCGCGTCACGGTGTACAACCGGACGCGGGATCGAGCCGAAGCGCTGCGCGCGGACGGCGCGATTGTCGCGGCTAGTGTGGCTGAGGCGTGCCGGAGCGAGATTCTATTTACCATGGTCGCGGATGATGCGGCGCTGGAAGGTCTTGTGTTCAGCGAGGACGGAATTTTAGCGTCGCTCCCGCGCGGTGCAGTGCACGTTTCGCTCAGCACGATTAGCGTAGCCTTGAGTGATAGGCTTGCAGCCGCACATGCGAAGGCCGGGCAGGGCTATTTGGCGGCGCCAGTTTTTGGGCGCCCAGAGGCGGCAGAAGCGGGCCGGCTTGCCGTGGTCGTCGCCGGGCCGGAAGCCCTGATCCAAAAATGCAAGCCACTCTTTGAAGCCATGGGGCCGAAGTTGTTTGTGGCTGGCGAGCGTCCGTCCCTGGCAAACGTAGTCAAGCTCTCCGGTAATTTTCTGATTGCTACGGTGCTCGAATCGCTTGCGGAAGCTTTGACGTTCGCGCGAAAATCCGGCATGGATGCGGCCGCGCTTCTCGAGTTTTTGACGACTACTCTGTTCACTGCGCCAATCTACAAGACTTACGGCGACTTGATCGTTCAAGGCAAACATGAGCCAGCCGGTTTCTTGCTTCCGCTGGGGCTAAAGGATGTTCGCCTCGTGCTGCAAGCCGCGGAAGCGGCCAGTGTTCCAATGCCGATTGCGAGCGTAGTACGCGATCGCTTCATCACCGCGATGGCACGCGGCAATCAGGATAAGGATTGGTCTGTCATCGCGCGCGTTGCCGCCGAGGATGCAGGATTAACGCAAACCGCGCACGCAGCGCGGTGAGAGAATCGTGCTGCGTACGCGGCCCGCTAGAGCACAGCCTACAATAACGTGATAGAAGTGACTTTCAGCGTGTCTCCCTCCACGTCTCCGCTGACATCCACTCGCAGATGGTCTTTCTTGTCGGACGCTTTGAGAGCTTCCGTGATCTTTGTGTTGCCTTCCGCGTTGAACTTAATGAACTTCTTGTCTTGCGTGATGATGCCATACCCGCTGGCCGAGCACTTCAGAGCGCACGCGCGTGTATGCGTGTCCGGGGCGTCAGCCGCCTTCGCTGAGCAATTCACGTCCACGACCGGAACGTTCTTGTAAGTTTCAGCAGCAGCCAATGCCGGCAAGGCAAACAAACCCAGGATTACGAGATAGCTGATTTTTCGCACAGTTTCCTCCATGTAAGTCTTGTTCTTAATCGTCGACCAGTCTTACTGCGAACTGCGTGCTTCTTGCTGCTTTCCCCCATCGGTTGTCTTAAGTTGTCCCTCGCGCACCGCCGTGAGTTGAGACAAGGCGAACGCCCCCACAGCAATCTCTACGTCCCGCACAGCCAAGTCGTAGAACATTCCTGTAGTGAGCAGATTTGCGGCAATGGCAAGCAGCCACAGCATGACGATGTAACTGCCTATCTTTGTCCACCGGCTCAAGACAATAAGGCCGGCAATGACCTCGATAATGCCAACGACGTGCATGAACATAGTCGCGCTGACCGGCGCAACTTTTGTGACGAGAGGGCTGAGGTACATGCCCCAATCGGTCAGCTTGTTGAAATATTTGTCCACGCCCGCGATGATTGGCCCGAGTCCTACGCCGATTCTCAGCGCCCACCAGCTGGCATTGAGGCGACTATCGAAGTTTTGCATGATTGGCCCCTACCTAAGTGAGCTTTGAGGGTAGGTTCGGTTACAAAATTTCTTTCCTAATTCCGCCCCTCGAACGCAATATGCGTGCGTGATTGTCTGCGCTGAATCGGCTCCCTCGGGAGGCCCCGTTGTAACCTTTTTCGTCGCGGCTGCTCTATATTAAGAGAGCCATGGTAACCACTGGAATCCTGGAAAAGGCCTGCGCTGAAAGGTGGACCGACGAGGAGGTCGTTGACCGTGTGAGGGCGGGAGACACTGCCTTGTATGAAATCATCATGCGGCGGTACAACCAGCGCCTCTACAGGGTCGCGCGGGCCATCGTTCGCGACGATGGCGAAGCAGAAGATGTTATGCAAGCGGCCTACGTCAGTGCGTACGAGCACCTCGGACAATTTGCCGGCCGCGCGCCCTTTTCGACATGGTTAACACGAATTGCCGTACATGAGGCCTTGCAGCGCCTCCGCAAGCGAGGCCGCCTTGATCAATTGGATGATCCCGAGGATGGCGATGGACCCGGAGCAAACATGGCTGAAACTTCTCCTGACCCCGAACAGGTAACCACTCGAGCGGAACTCCGCCAGCTACTGGAGGAGGCCATTCTCGACCTTCCTGAACAGTACCGCGCGGTTCTGGTGCTGCGAGACGTTGAAGAATTGAGTACCGCGGAGACCGCGGACGCCCTGAATCTCACCGAAGAAAATGTGAAGGTGCGCTTACACCGCGGCCACGGAATGGTGCGTTCGTGGCTCCTCGCCCGCGTAGGCGCAAATGCAAAGGATGCGTTTCCTTTTATGGGCGTGCGCTGTGATCGTGTGGTGCACAAAGTTTTCACGCAACTCGCCGGCTCCTGGAGTGGTCCGGAAATCCAATAAAGCCGTTTCCATCTGTCAGCGTCTTCCCTGAAAAAACAGTCATCAACAACTCCGTGATACGCTGAATGTCTTTTCGGGAGAGGCACGCGATGACGCCTTGGTCGGGCAAATGGGCACTTGTGACGGGAGCGAGCGCTGGAATCGGCACGGCGCTGGCCGAGGAGCTGGCGGGCGGCGGAACAAATCTGGTTCTGACAGCGCGGCGACGAGAGCGATTGGAAGAATTGGCGCAGAAACTTGCGGCCGCCCACAAGATCCAAACGAAAGTATTTGTAGCAGATCTGACCCAGGAAGACGCGCCGGAAAAGATATTTCAATTCACAAAAGAGCAAGGAATCGAAATCGAGCTGCTGATCAATAATGCCGGATTTGGCGCGTACGGCGAATTTCATACGATCGAGACGCGCCGGCTCACGGACATGGTGCAAGTAAATTGCGGCGCCGTGGTTCACTTGACGCGCCTCTACCTGCCGGAAATGGCCGCGCGGCGCCACGGCTACGTGCTTATTCTTGCGTCCACCGCGTCTTTTCAAAGCGTGCCGTACATTTCGACGTACGCCGCGACCAAAGCTTTCGACCTGCTTTTTGCGGAAGGCTTGGCGGAAGAGATGAAACCCTACGGCGTGCGAGTCTGCGCTCTATGTCCAGGCTCGACGGAGTCCGAATTCTCCGAAATTGCCGGACAAGCGCACCTGGCCGCTACGATGGTGAATCGAGAGTCTGCCGCGAAAGTGGCGCGAACTGGTTTGCGTGCGCTCGCAGCGGGCAAAAGCTATGTAATTTCAGGGCTGGGAAATTATCTGGGCGTGCTCGGACAGAGACTTGTCTCCCGGCGTATGGTGGCGCGCATTGCAGCGCGCATGTTCAAGCCTAAGAAGATTTCCTAGGCCCCGACAGCAATCTCCAGGATAGTCAACCTTCGACTAAGGCCGGCTGTTCGCCCCATTCCTTTTCCATTGAGCCTTGCAGTTCCTCGGCGTTACCCTTAACCGACACGGGGTGGGTTCCCTGCACGTCCAATCTACGGTGATACCGAGCCTTCCCTTTGACCGGGGTCAGGCGCCCACTCGCTATGGGAACTTTTTGCAGGCCCGGCAGGAAATAACAGTGAAAGCAGAAAACGCACCTCGAACAGGCCGAGACGCCGTAGCACGGGAGACGAGGATCGCAGCGCAAGATACAGACGACCTTCTGTTGCGGCGTGCCGCGAGGGGTGATGAGGAGGCGTTTGCGCTCCTCTACCGGCGGCATCAGGGCGGGCTCTACCGGTTTGCCCTGCGAATGACGGGCAGCGCATGGGGCGCTGAAGAGATTGTGCAGGACGTGTTCATGACCTTGATCCGCGCTCCGAAAAAGTACGATCCAGAGCGCGGATCGGTGGGCGGACTACTGTTTGGGATCGCGCGGAACCGCGTCATGAAACACCTGGAAAGGATTCCTCGAGAAGTTTCGCTGGAAGAGAAGAACGAAGACGGCACCGGAACGGGAATCGTACTGAAGGACAACTTCACGCCGGCTATTTGGACTGAGAAACGGGAACGCGTGCGCCAGGTGAGAGCGGCAGTACTGGATCTTCCGGCTGAATTTCGCGAGGCCGTGGTGATGTGCGAACTGGAAGAGATGAGCTACGAGGAAGCGGCACAGATGACGGGCTGCCCGATTGGAACGATCCGTTCCAGACTGCACCGCGGACGCGCTCTGCTGCTCGCAAAACTGGAAATGTTGCGGGATGTTCCTCCACGCATGAAAGTGGCGAGGTGAATAAATCTTGGAAACATTTGGGAAACGCGAAATGAATTGCGAGCAAGTGGAAGCGATCGTGTTGGATCTGGAGCGTGATGACGCTCTGGACTCGCTCGAGAGGGCCGCCGCCGCCGCCCACCTGAGCCATTGCCCGCGTTGCGCGGCCTTACAAGAGTCCTGGCAGGCAGCGAGGGAAGAGTTGCGGGCCCTCGGTGAAGAAACCCTCGAAGCCCGTGCACCCTCTCGGGTGGAGATGCGGCTGCGGCAGGAGTTTCGCACGCGGCATCGCACGCTTGTGGTGCGGCGTGGAGCCATGGTGGCGGCATGGGCTTTGGCTGCTGCTGCGGTTCTTGTGGGAGCGGTGGGCTGGTGGAATTGGCAGCAGGCGCGAAACTTGGAAGTCGCCAAACAGCGAATGGCCGCACAGAATGTGTTGGTGGCTAGCGCAGCAGCAGGCGGGCGGAACGATTCACCGGGTGATTTCTCTTCTGGAATTTCGAGCGGAGATGATTCGGCAGATTTTACCCCGTTGCCCGGGACGACTCTCGACGAAACAGAAGAGGCGGCGATATTGCGCGTGAGGATGCAGCGCAGTTCGCTTGCCGCTTTGGGATTGCCGGTGAATGAGGAGCGCGCGGGCGAATGGATCCAGGTGGATCTGCTGGTTGGAAACGACGGACTGCCGCAAGCCGTCCGGCTGGCACAGGAAGAAGACTGAATCGAGATTTCTGCGGCGAACAACGCATCGCGGTCTGGGAGAGAAGAGGAGAAGGAATAATGAATCGCAAAGTTTGGACGAGTTCGGCCCTGTGTGCAGCATTGTTTCTGGCCGCTGGAGTTTCGCGGGCTCAGGAAGGAGCACCGCCTCCACCTGAAAAGATGAAAATGATCACGCAAGGAGGCGCGCCGGGTGAAGGCGGGCCATTCGGCCAGCGGATGGAGTTGCTGGGTTTCGAGGGATTGCATCGAGGAAAGGTCGTGACGGGCGCGCCGTTTAGCGCGGTGGCCGTCTCGGAGTCTACGCAGAGTCTGCCCGATGGAAATAACATCACACGTAAGACACAGACCACATTTTATCGAGACAGCCAGGGCCGGTTCCGGAAAGAGGTGAGCTTCTCAGCGGCTGGATTGCTCGCGGGTTCAGGACAGCCGCGGTCCTTCGTCGTGATTCAGGACCCCGTAGCGCAAGTGGGTTATTCGCTTGAGCCGGACCAGAAAATCGCGTGGAAGACGATGTTTGCCGCTCGCGTGCCACGGCCGAATGGGAGACCAACGGATAGAATGAATAATCGGCTTCAGAAGGAATTGGCAGACGGAAGTTTGAAGCAGGAAGATCTCGGCACACAGACGATTAACGGCGTGATGGCGACGGGAACGCGCTATACGCATACGATTCCGGCGGGGCAGATTGGCAACGAAAAACCGATCGTCGCTGTGTCCGAGCATTGGTATTCCAATGACCTGCAGATCGTGGTGAAGAGCACGCGGACAGATCCGCGATTTGGGACCACCACGTATACGGTAACCAACATTCAAAGGACGGAGCCGGCGGCTACGTTGTTTACCGTCCCTGCCGATTACACGGTGCAGACAGGCAGAGGAGGCCGAGGGGGTCCCGCAGGTCGCAGGCCGATGGCTCCGCCGCCCGTGGACTAAGGAACGAACCAGAGCGCCGGCAGTTTTAGCCGAACTCAGCGCCAACAAGATAACGATCTTCTCTCCTGAAGACGGTGCGCCCTTTCCGCATCTGCACCCATCGATGCGGAAGGGGCGTTGCCGTGTTTGTGTAGGGGAAGTAGAGCGATGAGTTGTGACGCCATCGAAAAGCTTCTCCGATAGTTCGTAAGTTAATTCTTTGTAAGAAGTTGTGTGCGGACGTAGGTAGCGGGCCGCCTTTTAGTCGCGCGCACCCGTCGCCCCTGGCTAACCGATCCCGGCGATTCATCGATCTAGTTCAGCGCGTAGATGTTGCCGTCGGTGCTTCCGACGTAGATTGTGCCGTTGGCGATAGCAGGCGAGGAAAGAATGGCGCCTACCGACATCATTTTTTGGACGCCGGAGACCATGTCATCGTAGAAAAAATCGAAGAAGGCGGCTTCATAATTAGGCGACCCGTCGGGCTTTGTGTAGATCGGGCCGTTGGCCTTGGAAGCTTCTGTTTCGAAAGTCCCCGCGAATTTTTGACTCTTGAGATCGACGGCAAGCAGCTTGCCTTCGTGGGAGCCAATGTACAGGGTGTCTCCAGAGATGGCAGGCGAAGAAAACATCGGCCAGTGCTTGTTATCGAGTGAGAAAAGAGGAGCTCCGGATTTGGCGTCGAGAGCATGGAGAAGGCCGGAGTCTGACGTCGCGAAATAGACCTTGCCATCGAGGACGGCTGGTGAAGCGATGACCCAGGAACCCTTGTTGGGGAAGGCCCAGAGCTGTTTCCCAGTCGCAGCGTCGACGGCGTAAAACTTGGAGTCGCGGCAACCGAAATAAACCACACCCACGGCCACCGCCGCAGAAGATTGAATGCCTACTTGATTGTGGATCTTAGCGTCTTCCCCGGTCTTGAAGCGCCATTTCTCTTTTCCGGTCGCGGAATCGAGTGCATAGAAATAGCTGTCCCAACTGCCGACGAATAATGTGGCGCCGGCCACGGCAGGCGAAGAATGAACTACGTCGCCGGTTTTGAATTTCCACTTGAGCGCGCCGGACGAGGCATCAAGCGCGTAGATATTCGTGTCACCGCTGCCGAAATAAACGGCGCCATCTGCAACGACAGGAGATGAAAGGTAAAAATCGAAAGGGTCCGGCATGATTTCTGCGGCTGGCTCGGAGCCGTGGAGATGTGTGGCGGCGAAGCGGCGCTCTCCACCTGTCTGAAACTTCCACTTCAACTGGCCAGTGATGGCGTCAACGGCATAGAAAACGCTATCGAAGCTACCGAAGTAGACGAGGCCAGCCGCGACGGCAGGCGATGAAGTGATGCGTCCACCAGTCTTGAATTTCCACTTGAGAGCGCCGGTGGTCGCCTCGAGCGCATAGAGAAAATGGTCGCTACTGCCGACGTAGAGTATGCCGTCCGAGATCGCGGGTGATGAGAGGACCTGGCCGTTTGTGTGAAACTGCCACTTTATTGTTGTGAATTGCGGGACTGCGGGACCAGAGTAAACGCCCGTGTGTTGCGGGTTGCCGCGAAAGGTCGCATCTCGCGCGAATACCGGTAAGCAGGATGCAAGCAGGGTGCACAAGAACAGACGTTTCATGAGAGCCCTCCGTTGTGTTCATAGACGTACCGAACGGAAAAACGTTTTTGGGGGCGCAGAGGCTGAAGATCAGCTTCTTCCGGCAAATGGTGAGGTGGGACGATGCCTGCGGAGTGTGTTAGTGTAATTTTTCGAAATTCAGAGCGAGCAGGAAGAGGAGCACGATGGCAAAACCGAAAGTGCTGGCGACGCGGCCGCTGTTTCCTGCGGCGCAGGGGATTTTGAACGCAGGCTGCGACGCGGAGTATTGGACCAAGCCGGAGCGCATTTCGAAAGAGGAGTTGTTCAGCAGGGTGAAGGAAAAAGAAGGATTGGTATGTCTGTTGACTGAAAAAGTGAACCTCGAATTGTTGAACGCGGCGCCGAAGCTGCGGATTGCTGCAAATGTGGCCGTGGGCTTCGACAATATTGACGTGGCGGCATGCACGAAACGCGGTGTAGTGGCGACCAATACGCCCGGCGTGCTGGATGAAACCACGGCGGATTTTGCGTGGACTTTGATGATGGCCGTTGCGAGGCGGCTCGGCGAAGGAGAGACCCTCGCGCGTTCTGGGAACTGGAAGGGCTGGGACCTGGATCAGCTGGTGGGGACGGACGTATGGGGCAAGACGCTGGGAATTGTGGGATTTGGGCGAATCGGAAGAGCGATGGCGCGGCGAGCGATCGGATTTCAGATGAAAGTGATTTATGCGGATGCGGTGCGGGCGCCCGGAGCGGTGGAGAAAGAACTGAACGCGGAACGTCGCGAGATGAACAATTTGCTCACGGAAGCGGACTTCGTGAGTGTGCACGTGCCGCTCCTGCCGGAAACGCAAGGACTTTTTGATGCAGCGAACTTTTCCAGGATGAAGCCGACGGCGTACCTGATCAACACATCGCGCGGGCCGGTAGTGGAGGAAGCGGCGCTGGTGCACGCCCTCGAAAACGGCAAGATCGCGGGGGCGGCGCTGGATGTATTCGAAAACGAGCCGATCATTCATCCTGGGCTGAAGAGGCCGAATGTCGTGCTGGCGCCGCACATCGCGTCGGCATCCATCGAAACGCGAACGAAGATGGCGTGCATGGCGGCGGAAAATGTGGTGGCGCTGTTCAAAGGGCAGCGGCCGCCGAATATGCTGAATCCAGAAGTACTGAAAGCGAGCTGAGGAAGCGCAGCGACTCCCCTATGGCGGAACTGAAGCAACTTGCCCGCCGGATTTTCCAGGAAACAATTTCGGCGATCGATATTGCCGAGGCGATGCAGAGGAAACTGCGGCGCGAGGGAACAGTCTTGTGTCTGAACGATACGGCGGTGGATCTGCGTGCATTTGCGAAAGTGCGCGTGATCGCGATCGGCAAGGCGGCGCACGCCATGGTGGAGGGCTTCGGAAGTTTGCTTGACGGAGAGTTTCGATTTGAAGGAATCGTTTCCGCGCCAACGCCGTCGACGGGGGCCTCGGAGGGAATGAAATATTTCGTTGGGGGGCATCCAACTCCGGATGAACAGAGTTGGAGAGCGGCGGAAGCGATTCTGGCATCGCTAAAAGATTGCGACGAGAAGACCCTGGTGTTTTTTCTGTTGTCGGGCGGTGGCTCGGCATTGGTGGAGTTGCCACTCGATCCGCAGCAGACGCTCGAAGATGTGCGGCAATTGCATCGTGCGCTTGTGACCTGTGGTGCGCCGATCGACGCGATGAACGCCGTCAGAAAGCATGTTTCCGCAGTGAAAGGCGGAAGATTGGCGGCGGCCGCAGGGCGTGCGACGAAGATTACGCTGGCTGTGAGCGATGTGCCCGTTGGAAAAGAATCGGCGCTGGCTTCCGGGCCGACGCTGCCCGACCCAACGACAATTGCGGATGTGCGGCGCGTCGTTGAGGAATATTCATTGGAAAAGAAGCTTCCGCCCGCACTCTCGCGATGGCTGGGTGATCCGAAAATGCCTGAGACGCCCAAAGAAGGCGATGCGGCATTCTGCAATTCGCATTTTTCGCTGCTGCTTGGCCTTGATGATCTGTTTCATCCCGCGCATTATGCGACGGAGACAAAGGGTTTTCTTGCGTGTTGTGACAACACGACGGACGATTGGCCGGTGGAGAAAGCAGCGGAATATTTATTGGAACAACTGGAAGAAGTGCGCAGAACGAATCCCGGGCAGCGGGTGGCAGTGATCGCCGATGGCGAGGTGAGCTCGCCGGTTAAGGGAAAAGGAATCGGCGGGAGGAACGCTGCGTTTGTTCTGGCTTGCGTGAAAAAAATTGCCGGTAGGAAGATTGCGGTGCTCAGCGCAGGAACAGACGGGGTGGATGGAAACAGTCCGGCGGCGGGAGCCGTGGCCGATGGGGAAACCCTCGAGCGTGGGCGCGCGATTGGATTGAATGCCAGGTACATGTTCCGGGAGAGCGACTCGTATAGTTATTTTGCGAGGCTGGGGGATACGATCGTTACGGGGCCGACGGGAAATAATTTGCGGGATTTGCGCATTTTGTTAGCGGAACCGTGAGGATCGAAATCCGAAACTCGAAACCAGAAAGCAGAAAGCCGTGGATCGTGATCGAGGAGCGCCGCGAATATTTGCTCGCCCCAAGTTTTTGAGATCGTTGTGAGATGTCAACGGTCGAGAAGTCTGCCCGCTACTTTGGCGGCGGGAGGCGCGTCTCGATGGTTTTGAGGCGGTCGTTCACTTCTTGCATAAGGTGTTCGAGTCTATCCAGGCGTTTCGCAACCGCGCCCTGATCGGTGCCCGCTGCCGACGCTGAAGCTTCCTCGCCTCCCGCACCTTCTTCTCCTTCTTCCCCGACAGCAGCGCCCTTACCGCCGGCCGGCTTTTTCAGACTTGCGATCTGCCGTTTGATCATGGGAGCCATTTCGATGCTGAGGTCGTCGCTCTTGAGGAGTACTTCGAGAGCGGGGATGGCCGAAGCGTCGCCGCGAGCGCCGAGCGCGAAGATGCTCGCGAAGCGGACGGGAAAGTGAGGCTCGCTGAGATAAGAGGCGATTTGTTTGGTGATGTCCTTGTTGTCTTTTTGAAGATGGGCAAGGCTCGAGATGGCAGCGGTTCGCGAATCGATGGGCTTGCCTGGAGCGGACCATTGCAGAAGGAGCGGCATAGCTTTGTCGTCACCGAGGGGACCCATGGAGCGGAGCGCAGCGTTACGCAGGAAACCGTCAGGAGAATCAGCGGCAACCGCGGCGTCGAGAGTGGCCAGCGCGCTGGGTGCTTTGAGGCGGCCAAGGGCTTGTAAAGCGGCGGCGCGCGCCCGGAAGGAACTATCATCGCCCGCGATGGAGTTCAGCTTGGCCACGATGGCAGGGTTGTCCTTGAAATTGCCGAGAGCGGAGACGATGCGATTGCGCACCCACGGCTCCTTATCGGTGTCCAGCGCGTCGAGAAGCTGCTTGGATGCCGCAGAACCGCCCAATTGACCGAGAGCGTCAGCGGCATTGGCGCGAACGCCCCAGGCTTTGTCGCTGCGAAGTGCATCGCCGAGGGCGGCGACGACATCGTCATCGCTTTTGAGTTTACTGAGGGCTGTGACGGCATCCGCGCGATCGGCGAGTTCGGTGGCGTTCTTCAACTGATATAGCCACTCCTTTTTTTCTTTGTGGAAATCCGCTGATTTGAGGACGTGGCCGGCTTTGTCGAAAAGTACCATGAGCGGAGCGGAGTTCATGGGAAACGTGAAGACCTCGGAGTCTTTAGAAACTGTGATAGGGAAAAGCTTTGGTCCGGAAGCCGTGGTGATTTCAACTTCGGTGGGAATGCGGAAAAGGCCGACGCGGCCTTCGACTTTTTGTGTTTGTTTAACGGTGAGCGCGACTTCGTGTTTTGCATCGTCGTACTTGTAGCTCAGGTCGAACTTGGGAGCGCCCGCGCCGTAGAGCCATTGGCTGAAGAACTGGTCGACGTTGGTGTGCGTGGCTTCTTCGATGGCTTTGGAAAGATCAGCGGTGACGACGTTTTTGCCGCGATTCACTTCGAGGTAGTGCTTGAGGCCGCGATAAAAAGCATCTTCGCCGAGCTGGTGGCGGAGCATGTAGAGAACCCAGCCGCCTTTGGTGTAGGCGTTGCCGTCGAATTCTCCGGAATCGTTGAAGTCGTGGCGAACGATAGGTTTGCTGTAGAGATTGGTCTGCCCGAACCACTGGCGAGCGCCTTCCCACCTTTCGTAGTCGGCTTGGTCCTTGCCGAAGTGCGCTTCGCTCCAAATTGTTTCCATGAAAGTGGCAAAACCTTCGTTGAGCCAGATGTCGCCCCAATCCTTGCAGGTGACCAGATCGCCAAACCACTGATGGCCCAGCTCATGAGAGATAAGGTCGTCCTCACCGGTGGGAAATTCAGGATCAAGTTTGGGATGCCGGAGCGAAGAGCTTGTGTTGGTTGTGGCGCTGGAGTTTTCCATTCCGCCGGCGACGAAATCATCGACCATGGATTGCGCGTACTTTTCCCACGGATAGTTAACACCGAGTCTTGTGCTAAAGAGTTCGATCATCTGAGGAGTGCGGCCGTAATTGATTGAAAGACGGTCGCCGCGGCCCTTCGGGGCGTAATAAGTGACGGGAATGCCGCGCCAGGAGTCCTTCGCTTCATCGAATTCGCCGGCGACGACCGTGATTAAGTAGGTGGAGCTGGGCAGGGACTCTCGCCATGTCCAGGTCTTCATTCCGTTGACGGCGTTAGAGACGTTGATGAGCTTCCCGTTGGCAACGGTGATCCAGGAAGCGGGTACCGTCAGAATGGTTTCCGTGGTGAGGCGATCGTTCGGGTAGTCGTAGGTCGGGAGGTAGTAACGCGTGTCTTCGGATTCGCCTTGGGTCCAGACTTGCTTGGGGCGATCCGGATAATCTTTGTCGGGCAGGATGAAGTAGAGGCCCTTGGTCGGCTTGGCTTCGTAACGAATGGCGACGTCGAATTTTTCTCCGGCGTGAGCCGCAGCAGTAAGCGGGATGATGAGCTTGTCGTCCTTGGACTCGAATTTGGCGGCGGATTTGTTGACTGTCACGCTTTGGATCGTTAGGCCTGCGGAGTCAAATACGATATTCGGCGTCCCGTCCCGCAGAATCGTGAGCGTATGAGTGACGTCGCCCATGACTTTTTTCTGATCGAGATCGAAGCGCAGCGCGATCCGCGAGTGTTGCAGGTCGTAATCGCGGCTGCGAGCGTAGGGCTCGTCAGCGTGGATGTGCAGCGCGAAGAGGAGTACAGCAAGCATGCTGGTCGAGGCAAGGAATGCCAGGCGACTCAGCCGCGGGCGAGTAGTTGCGGAGGAGGGGTTGATCATTGGGATTGGCTCCTTTGGAATGAATGTCCCGCTCGTTCGAGTGCGGAGACAGCTGCGGCCAAACTTTCCGAGGCCACCAGCAGGTAATCGGTGTCGAATGTCGCTATCGTCATCACACTGACTCTTGCAGCAGCAAGAGGTCCCACGAGAGCGGCCAGCACGCCAACTTCCGACAGCATGAATGGGCCGTGGACCTTGATGACGCGCCAGCCACCTTGAAACTCGACGCCTGCGGGAACGCGCGACTCTTCGACCATGATCGAGAGCTCATCGCTGGTGCGCGTCACTGAGAAAAACGGGCCTTGCGTGGCCCACGCGGGAATATCCGCACGGGACGGGAGTCCGACAATGGCAAACTTTTCTGGCAGAAGCGAAAGTTGAAAGCGCCGCAGGGAAAGTGACATCGCGTTAGAGGAGACTCCTGACCATGCCGCCATCGACCGCGAGGGAAACGCCGTTCACGTAGCTGGCCCGCTCCGATGCAAGGAAGGCAACGACAGCCGCGAACTCTTGGGGCGTGCCGATGCGGCCTGCGGGAATCTGGCGAGTCCAATCGGCAAACACGGCACCCTGTTGAGTTCCTGTGCGAGCGGAAATGGCGGCGGCAAGATTGTCGAGACGCGCCGTGCGCGTGTAGCCGGGGCAAACGTTGTTGACGGTAATACCGTGAGCTGCGTACTCATTTGCGAGAGTTCGCGCCAAGCCTGTGACGGCGGCGCGAATGGAATTAGAAAGCAAGAGCCCGTCAATGGGTTGCTTCACGGCGGAAGAAGTGATGGTGATGAAGCGGCCCCACTTATTTTTTTGCATGCGCGGAAGTGATTCCTTAGCGAAGAAAACGGCGCTCATCAGAAGGAGGTCGACGGCCGCGCGCCAATCCTCCGGGTCTGTCTCCACGAACAATTTAGACGGAGGGCCACCTGAGTTGGTAACACAAATGTCGAGACGGCCGAAGCGCTCTTCGACAGCGGCAACGAAATGAGAGACCGCGGCGGGATTTGTGACATCGACCGCTTGATGGAAGACTTCCCGGCCAGTGGAATTGTGGATTTGGGCTGCCGTCTGCGCGAGCTCCGATGTGTTGCGGGCGCAAATGGCCACGCTGGCGCCTTCGCGCGCCAGTTCTTCCGCGACGGCGCGACCAAGGCCCTTGCTAGCGGCGGCTACGATGGCTACGCGTCCCTGTAGCCCCAGATCCAATTTTTCACCTCGTTCAAACTCTGCATCGTCTCGCGAAATGCGCCGCGGGTCAAATCTTCCGGATTGCGCGCAGGAAGTCCTTTTCCGATCTCCGAGTTAATCAGGGTTTGTCGGCAGCGGTTGCCAATGAGTTCTGTTATCGGCGATACCCCAGGCGCTCTGCAACAATTGCCGGTTTGCATTAACGAATATTTGCAACGTTCTTGGGTGACCGGGGGCAGGAGAGAGAGATGGTCTGTCAGGGATGCGCCCGGTCTATTCTGTCAAGGATGTGCCCGGTCTGTACCCCTTCAGGGAGCTACCCCTCCCCCCGTTTTTTCATAAATGTTGATTCTAAAGAATTTAGCTTTCGTGTAACTCGTTTAGAATGAATAGTTAGGGGTAGTTCTGTAAATGTTGATTCTAAATGGCTTAAATTTGCACCAAAACTGGGCAGAACAGGAGGATATCCGAGTGACAGAGTGAATTCGTTGCCGCTGACTCGGTCTGAACTGCGGGCGGCGGCGTTGGCGTGGCGGGGAAAAGCACACAGGCTGAAGCCTGTGCCACCAAAGCAAAAACGCCAGCAAGGATGCTGGCGCTACGGAATCAGTGGGTAGTATTACCCAAGACATATAGTACGCGAGGAGCAACTTAATGTCAACGAAAAAACGGGGAGAGAGATAGGAAGCGGACTTCTGCCTTGCGGCGCTCGATCCAGGTGCTATTTGCTGGCTGCGACGGTCCCGTGAGCGGCGAGGTAGGCGCGGGCATGAGAGAGTTGCGGAAGGGTGGAGTCGGCGGATTTCCACGCCGCCAAAAATTCCGCGTACTCTGCCGTTGCGGCCGTCGCGTCGCCGGCTTGCTCGCTGGCCAGCGCTATGCCGTAGAGCGGGAAGCCAGAGCGAGGCCGATCGAGGAGTGCGCCTTTGTAAGCAGCCTTTGCATCCGTCCAGTCCGAATCTGCCATGAACGCCGCCGCTTCCGTCTCGCCAACAGGTTGAATGAAGGCCGGAGGCTCGCGGTAACCGAGGGATTTTTCTTCTTGCGCGGCTTGTGCGTAGAGTTTTTTCGCTTCGTCGGTCTGCTTCTTTGCCACCAGCAAGCCTGCACGCAGTTCTAGCGACATGATGGATAGATTGCTCACCAACGGCTTGGGCATGGCATCTGGCATCACCTGCAGCTTTGGAGGTCCGGAGTCCGGCTTCTTTTTGTCTTTTTCTTTTCCCTCGGCCTTGGCGGCCTCTTCGTCTTTCAAGCGTTGAGAAATTCGCCATAGTCCCGCATCGAACTCTGACGACGCCTCCTCCGCACGGGACAGATCATGCTGATCGAGTGCCTGCATGCCGCGCGAGAATTGAGTGAGCTGGCGTGCGAGAAATTGAAGATTTGGAAGCGCGGCCGGAGGATCGCTGGTTTTCAGCAAATCGAGAGCCGAGGCCCAGTCCGCGGAGCGCAGCGCTACAGGGAGGCGCGGATCGAGACGCGACATGGCGTCGCGTGGCGACCAGGGATACAGCGTGTTCTCGAGTTCGCCGCGCGCTCCCTTGAGTTTGGCGGACAATGCGGTGGCGTCATTAAGTTGACCGAGTTCCATCAAGTTCGCGATCGCGTACATCAGGTTGTGCACGTAATTCCAATCGTCGTCGACCTGCACGTGCTGCGCCTGCATATATGCTTCATCGGCTTTCATGGAAGCGCCAAAGGATTCTTTCGCGCGGGTGTAATCGCCGGTGCGATAGAAGATGTGGCCGGGCATGTGGACCATGTGCCCGGAGGTAGGGGCCAGGCGGCCAAGAATTTCTGCGCTGTGGAGAGCTTGCTCGGGATGCTGGCTCGGCTCGACGGCGTGAATCCAGTAGTGATTCGCTGCGGAGTTGTCGGGATCTTCTTTAAGCACAATCTGCAATATCGCCAAGGCTTCTTTTTGGCCCTCGCGCGGCTGATCGTCATCGTCATAGCCATCGGAGAGGGCTTCCGCGAGAAGAATTCGCGCCTGCATGTCTTTGGGATTGCTCTTCACCAGCTTTCGGTAGAGTTGCACTTCCTTGGACTCTCCCTTGCCCTTTTCTTTTCCTTCAGAATTCTCGGCAGTTTCGGCGGCGGCGCTCGCTTCGATGTAAAGACGTTCCGCTTTGCTGGCGTCGCCTTTGAGGCTGACGGCCTTGACCAATGCCTGGTTGGAATAGTACTTGGCGTTGCTGTGGCGGAATTTCTCCGCCTGATGAATTCCCCAGTAGCACATCGCGCAATTGGGATCGACGCGAACGCTCTGTTCGAATGCGCGGACAGATTCGTAGTCCCAAAAGTCGTGCAATAGGTTTAAGCCCTGGTCGAACCACATCTGCGCCTCGGTGCTGGCGGTGATGCGAATGTGGGCGTTTCCGATGCCGGCGAGTTTCTCTGGAGGCGGCAGTTTTTCCGGGGGGACTTCTTCGCGCGTGTCCATCGTGTGGGAGGTCATTGCGTTCTGCGCTGCCAATTGCTGTGCGGAGCCGACGGTGAGAAGTGCAGCGATCGCTGCGGAGGCAGCAAACCTTCGCCGCGACAAAACGGGATTTAGCTTAGGCTCAAACACCATTTCCCCCTGCCAACAGAGACTTTGCCATTCTAGACGAAAACGTTGATGTGGGTGTCCGGAAGAAGCGAGGGGCGAGGCGCAGAAGTTTGTTTGCGCCGGAAGCGGACCGGCGCTAAGATGCACGCAATTTCCTGCCCGTGGAGGTATTCATGAAGCGAATGACGCAAACCATAGCAATTCTCGCCTTATTCATTTTCGCGATTCGTTCCGCAAGCGGACAACAGATTGGCAAGTACGTGCCGATCCCGGCGGGCTCCGAGGCGGACCATGCGTTGACGGAAATCAACGGCACGGCCGATCCGGCGCAAAAGCTGGCGCTCATCGATAAGTTTTCGACGAGTCTCGGCCAGGGTGATATGGCGATTGTGGCTGCCGATCTCTACGTAAATTATTACATCACGCAAAAAAACTACGACAAGGCGTTCGAGTACGGAGACAAGCTCTTTGCGCTCGATCCGGATAGCTTTGCGAATGCCGTGAACATGGTTCGCGCGGCGAGCGAGAAGGGCGATAACGATAAGCTTATGGCTTACGGAGAAAAGGTGCCGGGCATACTGGAACGATTCAAGGCGTCGCCCGCGCCTGCAGGGATGGAGGCGGGGACCTGGCAACGGCAAAAAGATACGACTCTCGAGAACAACAAGGACAACATCTCATACATTGAGCAAGCCATGTACATGGTGGCCTATCGGACGACGAACGCTTCGAAGCGGGCTACGATGTTCGCGCATTTCGCGCAACTTTTTCCGGATTCCCCTTACGCCAATCAGGCGCTGGGGGTGGCGGCGACTTCGTATCAGCAAGCGCAAAACATTCCGAAAATGCTGGAGGTTGCGAACGGGGTGCTTGCCAAAGATTCCAACAACATAGGAATGCTGCTTTTGCTTTCCGACTATTACAGCGAGAAAGGAGAGCAGCTGGACAAGGCCGAAGCCTCAGCGAAGAAAGCGATTTCCCTGCTTGCCGCAGCGCAAAAGCCAGAGGGAGTGACGGACGAGCAATGGCAGCAACAACTTTCGCTGCAGAAGGGGCTTGCGCTCAGCTCTTTAGGGCAGGTAAGTATTCAGAAAAAGGACAACGCGCAAGCGGTAGAGAATTTTAAGGCGGCTGCGCCGTTGCTGAAGTCTGATGACGGAGGCTATGGACGGAATCAGTACCGGCTGGGGTTCGCGCTGCTAAACTTGAAGAGGAACGCTGAAGCAAGAGATGCGTTCACACAATCAGCCTCGGTAAATAGCGCCTACAAAGCGCTCGCACAAGCCAAGTTGAAGACTTTTGATACGGCGGCTAAGAAGAAGTCTTGAAGCGGAAGCGGCCGGCAGTGTGCGTAGCCGGCCGGGATGCAATCTTGGGAAATGAGGGGCCGAGAATTGAGCTTAATGATTCACAGAAACTTTGGTGGGGGAGCAGGCATCCAATCGTTTGGGCCTGTCGACGGCGCAAGCAGAATGACGGGCAGGATCGGGATTATCTAGGAGCGAGAAATGACGGAGATTGCGACGTTTGGAGCGGGCTGCTTCTGGGGAGTGGAAGCGGCGTTTCAACAGGTGCCGGGAGTGGTTGATACGGCAGTGGGGTACAGTGGGGGAGAGATGCCGGATCCGACGTACAAAGATGTTTGCACGGACGAGACGGGACATGCCGAGGTGGTGCAAGTGACATTTGACCCGGGCAAAGTGAGCTACGAGCAACTGCTGGACGCATTCTGGAAAGTGCATGATCCGACGCAGGTGAACCGCCAAGGCCCGGACTTCGGCACGCAATATCGCACCGCTATTTTCTTCCATACGCCGGAGCAGGAAGCCATCGCGAAGAAATCGCGAGCGGCCCTGGAGGCCAACGGCAAGTTCAAGAGGCCAATCGCGACAGAAATCACGCCGGCGGGGACCTTTTATCGCGCAGAAGAATATCACCAGAAGTATTTGCAGAAGCGAGGGGCGGCGTCCTGCCACTTCTGAGTTGTTTTTCCATTATGAACGATCGTTCGGGTCGGGCGGAAGCGTCCGGCCCTTTTCATTGCTAAGTCCCGCCAGACAAGGAATAGCGACTGGGAAAGGCTAGTGGCGGAGAGGGTGGGATTCGAACCCACGGTAGGGGTTAACCTACACACGCTTTCCAAGCGTGCGCCTTAAACCGCTCGGCCACCTCTCCCGCGACGGACGCAACCTTAACAATTTAGCAGAAACTCGTGCCTCGCGCACAGTTCCCGGCTTCGCACATTCTTTTGCCTCTGCTAAACTGTTGGCAGCGGTTCCGGGATCGTCTAATCGGTAGGACATCAGCCTTTGGAGCTGAGTATCGTGGTTCGAGTCCACGTCCCGGAACCAGATTCTTCCCCGCCTCGGCGCAGTTACGCGCGGATCCAAAAACGGCAGAGAACAACACTCCTGTATGGCGATGCATTCAGGCAATCAGTCGCCGGTGGCGGCACTACGGATGATCGTCCGGATGAAATCAGCTTCGTCTTGGCGGTAGGGCTCGCCGTTCGAACGGAAAATCTCATGGAACCACATTGGCGGTTCGCGATTCGTGTAAGGATTTTTCCAGGAGTCCCACGGCAGATAGGTTTGCGTTTTGCCGGCGACGAGCCCCCAATTAATGGCGGCGACGTGGTATTTCTTTGCAATGGGCAAGGTGCCTTGAAACGTGCTGCCATTTCCACGGGCCATGTATTCCGTACAAAGAATGGGGCGATGATACTGCTGCAACGAAAGCATCCGTCTTTCAAATACCTCCGGTTTGTCGTAGCTGTGGAAGGAGATGACATCGGAAAGCGCTAACTGAATTTTCTCCATCGGTCCGAGCTTGTCGGGCACCGACCAATCCCCGGTCCAAACACCGCTGGTAAGCGGCTGCGACGCGCCTGCCTCGCGAGCCCAACCGTACACTCTTGGCAAGAGGGCGAGCACGAGTTCAACTTTATTGGGCGGCTCCGAATTCGCATAACTACCGTCGTTGGTGTTGTCCGGTTCGTTCCAGACGTCCCATCCGAGGATCCTTTTGTCGCTGGCGAAGGCCCCGACCACACCTTTAACATAGGCCTCGAGCCGCGGATATTGGCTGGGATCTTTCAGCGCGGTGGCTCCTGGGCTTTGCAACCAACCTGAATTATGCACGCCAGGTCTCGGCGCCCGCTGCTTCCCGAGCTTGGGATTTGGATCCCAGACGGAATCGAAGAGCACAAAAAGCGGCCTGATTTTATGTTTCTGCGCGATGGTCAGGAAAATGTCGAGGCGCTTTTTGAATCCCTCGGGATCCTGCTGCCAGAGCAAGTCGTGCAAAAAGACGCGCATGGTGTTCAAGCCCAGGGATTGCGCCCAGCCGAGTTCCTGGTCTATGCGCTTGGGATCGAAAGTATCCGCCTGCCACATTTCAAGTTCGTTTATGGCCGTGGATGGAATGTAGTTGCTGCCGACGAGCCAGGGCTGATGTGCGTACCAATCGTTCGCAGTCTCTTCAGTCCAACGGGATGTCTGCGCTTGCGAAGAGAGTGCGAATCCCAGAATGAACACAATGCCGGACAGGAGGCGTTTCATCAGAATTTTTTGTCTCCGTTTCCAATAGCGATGCCGAGCTAGCGAGCCTCTTGCTTTCATGATATTCAAGCCATCGTTTACGAAGGCAGGCTTGCAGCGCATCAGAGCGCTCCCGCCTTTTGCAACTCTGCCTTCATTCCGGCCCAACTCTGCCGAGTAGATTCTTCCGGGGTGCCGGCGCCACGCCAGTGGGTCTCCAGGCTGACCGCAAAATGATAGCCGTCGCGCTTCAGTGCGGCAAACTGGCCTGTCCAATCAATGAGGCCGCGACCCATCGCGGCCCACTGGAAACCTTTGCCGTCCGGCTTCTTCGCAACGTCTTTGCAATGGCAGTGCCCAATCCGTTCTTTCGGCAGCAAATCGTATCCGTCCGGAAATGCTGTCTCGCCTCTCGAAGAGGCATTTCCCGGATCCCAGTTCAGCATGAGAGAGGGAGTCTTCACTTCGGCAAGGACTTTGACCGACTCCGCCGCCGTTGCGGTATTGCATGCGGGTTCATTTTCGAGAAGCAGAATTATCCCCTTCTTCCCCGCCACCCCCGCGGCTGCAAGCAGTTTCTCATTGATCGCCGCACGATACGGCGTTTGATCCGCGAGACGCCAAAAATCGAAGCAGCGAACGCGGTCGGTCTGGAACGCTTTCGCCAGCTCGATGCTGCGTTCAAGGACTTCGTCCTGCTGCTCGTAGGTGAAATCGGCGCCGAATTGTCCGCCCTTTGGACTGAATTCTGATTTCGGCGCGCCGGGCCAATCCGTTTTGAAAAGCGGGCTGGCGATGTCCGTGACGCGCAATTTGTATTTCTCGAGGATGCTGCGCGCTTCGGCAACTTCTTTGGCGTCGAGTCTGAGCAGGTTTTTGTTCCACATGCCGCGTAGCTCAATCCATTCCAAGCCAAACTCGCGTGAAATGACTTCGCACGCGCGGCCGAAGTCCTGATTCACTTCGTCGTTGATAGCGGAAATGCGGAAGGGTGAGTTCATACCTTCAACCCCAGCTTTTCTTTTCGGCGTATCAAGGTCGGAGACGCCAGACGGTGGATAGAGCTGCTCTCGGGCAGTCAGTGCGAGTTCAGGAAAAGCCGCTGCGGCAGCTACAGCCCCCATACCCGCGAGAAACTCGCGACGGTGCTTTCGAGAGTTCATGGACGTTCCTTTCTGCTTTTTGCGTGGAGACAAGATACCGCAAGCGGTAAGCCGTGGAAAGTGTTCTCGGAAGAAAATTGGCGGTTGGACACCAACGGCGGTACGAAAGTTTGCCAGCGCCGAGTCCAGACCTTATGATTTTATTGAAACAGCGCTGAACGTTTAGAAACAGGCGGGTCGAGATCTTGGTGCCTCAGGAAACGATACAAAACCCTAAGCACATCAACCCCTGGGTCATCGCTGTCGCGGTGATGCTCAGCACGTTCATGGAAGTGCTGGACACCACGGTCGTCAACGTCTCGCTCCCGCACATTGCCGGCAGCCTCTCCGCAACGGTTGAAGAAGCCACATGGACCTTGACTTCCTATCTCGTGGCCAACGCCGTCATTTTGCCGTTGACGGGCTGGCTCTCCAATTTTTTTGGCCGCAAGCGTATGTTGATGCTCTCCGTAACCGGTTTTACGATCGCCTCTTTCTTTTGCGGCCTCGCTCCCAGCCTTCCCTTCTTGGTTGTCTGCCGCATCATTCAGGGCGCATGCGGGGGAGGTTTGCAGCCCATCTCGCAAGCGATCCTGCTGGAATCCTTTCCGCCGGAAGATCGCGGAAAGGCTATGGGATTCTGGGGACTCGGCATCGTGGTCGCGCCCATGCTCGGGCCCGTGCTCGGCGGCTGGCTCACCGATAGCCATTCCTGGCGCTGGGTTTTTTACATCAACGTGCCGATCGGCATCGCCTCCATCGTGATGACGTCGCTGTTCATCTTTGACCCGTCCTACATCCGCCGTGCTTCGCAAAAAATTGACTATTGGGGCATCGGGCTGCTCGCCATTGGAATTGCCGCGCTGCAAATCGTACTCGATAAAGGCCAGGAAAAAGACTGGTTTGGCACCGATTGGATCACGACAGTCGCAATCGTCGCCGGTGTTACCCTCCTCGCCTTTCTCATCTACGAACTGCGCATCAAGGACCCGGTCGTCAATCTGCGCGTCTTTAAGGATCCCACATACTCGACCGGCGTATTCCTGATGTCGCTCCTCGGCGTCGGTCTTTACGGCACCACCGTACTGATCCCGCTCATCCTTCAAACGCTCCTGGGCTATCCCGCCATACGCGCCGGCATAGCCATGGCGCCTCGCGGGCTTGGCTCCTTCATCGCCATGCCCGTCGCCGGCATCATCATGGCCAAGCTCGATCCGCGCAAGATGCTAGCCGTGGGATTAGTCGTTTGTGGCTGGACGCTATTCCAATTCTCGCGACTTAGTCTCAGCGCCGGCTTTTGGGATTTCTTTTGGCCGCAACTGATCATGGGCCTCTCACTAGGTCTAATTTTCGTTCCGCTCACGACCATCAGCATGGCCCCCATTCGCAAAGAAAACATGGGCAACGCCACGAGCCTGTTCAATCTGGTGCGAAATTTGGGCGGCAGTATCGGTATTTCCGCCGTGAGCACCATGCAGACGCGTTTTCAGCAGCGGAATATCGAGCAACTCGGCTCGCATGTGACACCGTACAGCATCGCCGCGCGGAACATGATGAATTCGATGCAGGCAATGTTTCGGTCTACGGGCTCGGACACCGTCACGGCAGCTCACCAGGCCCGCGCCGGACTGTTCGGAATGGTCGAGCGGCAAGCCAGCATGCTGGCGTACAACAGCATTTTCCTGATTCTGGCAGGATTGTTTGTCTTGATGCTTCCCTTTATTTTCCTGATGCGCCGCCCGCAAGCCAGGGGTGGCCCGCTCGCCATGCATTAACGCGAGGCGACACTCGCGCTGCGCGCGGAAAATCCGCCGGGCCGGCACCGGGAAGTTTTGTTCGATTGAAACTACAGTGATACTACGAGATGGTACGGCCCGCGCTTCGGGGATTTCCTGCTACTGCTCTGGATCATAGGGAATGGGCCCCGTCAGAGGCTCCATGATTTCCTCGGGTGTGTTTCCTGATTCTCTCTCGGCGGTCTTATCCAGCTTCCGCTGCACGCGCTTTTCTTCCTTCATTTTGCGCTTTTCCATTCGCTTCATCTCTTTTTGGCGCTTCTGGAATGTCGTCGTCATTGCGTCTCCTCGCAAGCGTTGCACGGCTTGGCGCAGACCCTCGCTGCCAAGTCACATGGTGTTCCCTTACCAGCGCGGTTCGCGGGGCTGCCGCGCAGACTCGCGGTAATCCTCATTGGAAAACCGGTCGCGTCCGCCGCCTCCGCCCTTGCCGCGGCCACCACTGCCGCCGCCCGGCCCGCCAAAATTTCTGGGGCCGCGTGGAGGCCCGCCTTCGCCCTTCGGCCGCGCTTCGTTCACTTTCAAATTGCGCCCGCCCAATTCTTTGCCATCGAGACCGGCCATGGCCTTGGCGGCTTCTTCGTCGTTGGGCATTTCCACAAACGCAAACCCCCGCGCACGCCCGGTTTCCCGGTCCATGGCCATGTGCACACGCGTCACTTGTCCGAACGGCGTGAACAAGTCGCGAAGTTCACCTTCCGTGGTTTGAAAACTCATGTTGCCGACAAACAAACTCTTCATCTTGACTCTCCCTGTACTCTTCGAAGCACCATGAGTGCAGGATCCCGGCAAGCTGCCGCTTCCGGGACACTACGATACACTGGCCTAAAATTGGCTGAAATCAGTGGAGGGAGGGCCGCAAAGCGCGCCCTTCAAGGAGTTCAGGCAACCCTACTTCGGGAGTCTACATAAGGACAATATCACATCTAGCCGCGAAAGCCTTCACGCTCATTTGGAGCGGGAGCGGCGCGTGAGCGGGCAACGCTTCCCAAATGCGCGATCTGTGAGTTCCGAAGAATCGATTCACTATCGCAGTTAAATCTGCGCGGCTACAGTTCTCTCAAAGCTGTAGCCACGGGGAGGCGTGCGGCGCGAATAGCGGGAAAAATCCCGCCAAAGACTCCCATCGCCAGCGCGAACACCACGCCCATCAAGAGAAGGTCCGGAGTGATCTTGAAGGCAAACGCGAGGTTGGAAAAGGTCTGAAAATTGATGGTGCTCGTGGTCAAACCGTTCAACCGTAGAACGGCAAGGCAACCCAGGACACCGCCAACAAACGAAATCAAGAGTGCCTCAATAAGAAAAGAGAACACGACGGAAGGGCCGCCAAAACCGAGAGCGCGCATGGTGGCAATTTCCCGGCCACGATCGGCGACAGCGGAATACATTGTATTGAGAGCTCCGAAAATTGCTCCGATAGCCATAATCGCAGCGACGAAACCGCCGAGACGCGTGATAAGGGTGGTCATCGTCGTGGATTGCTTGGCGTAGTAGTCGATTTCCCGCGTTACGTCCACATTAAGTCGAGGGTCGGTTGTAACGGAGTCCTTCAGCTGTCCCAGCGCGTCCGAAGAAGTGAGGTGCACCGTGACGGACTGAAAATTCGTGTCGGGCCGGTTGTAGGCCGCGGAAAGCAGATGCGCGTCGCCCCACACTTCCGAATCGAAAGAACTGCCACCGGCGTCAAAGATCCCCACAACTTGCCAGCGTACCGTGCCGAGCGCAATGGTCTTACCGAGCGTCAAGCCGGAATACGTGGTGTTCGCGTTCTTGCCCACGATGATTTCGGCGAGACCTGCCTTGAACATGCGTCCTTGTACGATTTTGACTTGCTTGCGAATATCCAGAACATTCGGCGAAACGCCCCGGAGCTCCACATTTGCGTCGGTGCCTGTGGAAAGCAATGGGATCGGAGCCATTAGAACGGCTTCCGAAGTCACCAGGGGACCATCGGCTCCGCGAGCAATTCCGGGGGCATCTTGAATGATTTTCACGGAGTCCAGCGGAACCCCGCTGGTCATTTCCGAGGTTGCGCCCGCGCGAAGAATGAGCGCGTTGTCCTTTGAACCGGAGGACACGAGCGTGGCCTGAAAACCGCGCGCAAGGGAAAGCATCGCCACAAACACGCCCACAGTTCCGGCAATCCCCAGCACGGCGACAATGGTCGATGTCCAACGCGCACGCACGCTGCGAAGGTTGTAGACAATGGGAATCGCCATTTCAGACCCTCCGTAGCGCGTTGACAACACGCATGCGCATGGCGCTGACGCCAGGAATCAGCCCGCTCGCTACACCCACGAAAACAGCGAATACCAACCCCAGCATCAGCATTGCTTTCGACAGAAGGAGCGGAGGTAGCAATCCTGTAAGCGCAGCGCTAATGACCGGAATGGCTGCCCACGCCAGCAAAAGACCCAGCACGCCCCCGAAGACGGCAATCATAATGGATTCAGCGAGAACGAGGAAAAGAACGGAACGGTCGGTGACCCCGATCGCTTTCAAGACCGCTAGTTCAGCGGTACGTTCACGGACAGAAATGGCCATGGTATTTCCCGTAACCAGAAGAAGAGTAAAGAAAACAACGCTCCCGACGGACAGGATCAGGAATTCAATGTTTCCAAACTGTTTCGCAAAACCGGCGGCAAAGGCAGACTCGGTTTCCGTCTTGGTTTCGTAAGAGGAGTTGGCAAACTTCGTGTCAATCACCTTCGCGACGCGCACCGCGTCGTCCGGGCTGTCGAGCTTGAGGATGTACCAGCCCGCCGTACTCTTCATCCGATCCTTGATGGAATCGGGAATATTCTCGTCAAAGTTCTTCCATTGAAGCCAGAATTGCCCTTCATCGCCATCCGGCTTTTCGGTATGGTAGATGGCGTCGAGATTGAACTCCCAAGTTTTTGTAGGCCCATACAATGTGTTCTTGATGGGAATGCGGTCGCCGACTTTCCATCCGAATCGTTTTGCAGTCTTAGCGCCCACCACCGCGCCCTGCTGGTCCTTCACGAAAGTATTCCACTGATCATCGGGCACGATAAATTCCGGATACACTTTGCGATGGTTTTCCGGATCAATCACGAACTGCGGAAAAAAGTTTTTCTCATCCTGGTAAACCCCGCCGAACCAGTGGTCATGGGTCACATACTTCACGCCGGGAATTGCCCGCACTTGGTCCGCGTACGAGATGGGCATGACCTGCATCAACCCGATTCGGCTGACGATCACCAGCCGGTCTGCGCCGGCAATGTCAATGCCCCGGTTGAAAGCGCTGTTCACCACGGCCAAAAACGTAAAAAGCACCAGCGCAATGGCGAACGATCCAATCGTTAGAATCAAACGAACTTTTTTGCGAAAGAGATTGGCGAAGATCAGCGAGCGGAATTTCACCGAACACCTCCTGCGACCACTCCTTGTTGAGGCTTGGAAGCTTCGACCAGCACGCCTTTCTCGAGATGCAGCGTAGTTTGGGCGCGGGCCGCCACCAACGGGTCATGCGTCACCATCAAAACGGTCTTGCCATGTTTGGCGACCAGCTCCTCAATCAGGGCCATAATATCGTCCGCGCTTTTCCGATCCAGGTCCCCGGTGGGCTCGTCGCAGAGCAGGAACGTTGGATCAGAAACAATCGCGCGCGCAATAGTGACGCGCTGCTCCTGCCCGCCCGAGAGTTGCCGGGGATAATGATTCATCCGGTCGGTCAGTCCTACGACGCTCAGTGCCGTCTCCACGTGCTTTCGCCGTTCGGACTTCGAAAGCTTCGTCAACAGCAGAGGCAGCTCGACATTCTGGAACGCCGTCAGCACCGGAATCAGGTTGTACATTTGAAAGATGAATCCCACGTGCCGCGCGCGCCACTGCGTGAGTTTGCTGCTGGACATGTGCGTGATTTCGTCGCCCGCAACGGTAATGCTCCCATGCGTCGGCACATCCAGCCCGCCAAGCAGATTCAGGAGCGTGGTCTTCCCGGAGCCGCTCGGCCCCATGAATCCCACGAAATCGCCTTTGTCTACATCCAGATTGAGCCGCTGCAGCACCTGAATCTCTTCTCCGCCGCGGCGGTATGTCTTGGAGAGTCCGCGCACCTGAATCAGACTGTTTCCGTTTCCCTGGCCATCCACTCGAATCATCTTTGGCGCTCCTATTTCTTGATCTGCACTGCCAGCCCGTCTTGCAGATTGGCAGGCCCTCTCAAAACCACCATGTCTCCCGCAACGAGCCCTGACATTATTTCCGTTTGATCGCCCTTACTGTTTCCTATGGCTACAGCGCGCCGCTCCAGCTTGCCGTTCTTCACCAGGAACACAATTTTTTTGCCGTTCTCGTCGTGTACCGCGTCATTCGGGAGCAGCGCTGCCACAACCGGCGCCGCCGCGTCGCTCTTCTTTACCGGCTCGTCGCTCAGAAACGTCACCTTGATCCCCATGTCCGGCAATATCCGTGGATCGAGCTTGTCGAACGAGATACGCACCTTCACGGTCGCTTTCTGTCGGTCTGCCGTCGGAATCACCGTACGCACGTGGCTCGGAATCTCCCAATTGGGATACGCATCCAGAATCGCCGTCACTTTCTGTTTGTCTTTCACTCGCGCGATGTAGGACTCATTCACATCCACTTCAATCTCGTTCGAATTCATGTCCACGATCGTGGCGATGCCCGTGCGCGTAAACCCTCCGCCTGCCGAATTCGGAGACACCATCTCGCCCACCTGCGCATCCTTCGAAACCACAATCCCGTCGTACGGCGCGTTGATCACGCAATTATCCACCGCTTGCTGCGCCTCGCGAATCCGCATTTCGGAGCCTTGCACTTGCTGCTTCGCCAGATTGATTTTAGCCTTCAGGCTGTCCACGTTCGTGCTCGCAGTGTCCAATTGCTCCTGCGTCTGCACGCCGGCCTGCTGCAATTGTTCGGCGCGGTGCAGTTCGATCTGCGAAAACTTAAGTTGTACCTGAAAATCCGCGATCGCCGCCTGCGAGGAATCCCGGTCCGCCTTCGCGGAATCCAGCGCCTTCTTCACGTCGGAGTCGTCCAGCGTCGCCAGCAACTGCCCCGCGTGCACGTGCGTCCCTTCGTCGAAAAACACTCCCGTAACCCGCCCCGTAATTTTCGCCGCAATCGTCGCCCGCCGCCGCGGCGTAACATATCCGCTCGCGTTCAAAATCGCCGAGCGCCCTCCGGCATCCGGTTTCTGCGCTGTCACCACTTCCACGGTTGGCGTCTGATTTCGGAAGGCAAACGCAAGACCGGCGAGCAAAACAATCACGCCGAGGGCCGCGGACGCGTATCCCAGCCGCTTCCCCGTCCGGCCACCCGAGCGGTGACTGTCGTGGATGCGCAGCGAACCAAGATCCGCCTTTGCGTGAATTTCTGTCGTCGCCATTACTTCCCTGTTCTCCCCTCGAAAATCTCCACACTTGCGTTTACGTCGCTACCGTTGGAAAGATTACAGGAGGAGTTGCTTTTTCTGCTTTTCATTCTAACCCGCTTCAGCGCCCCTGTGCGACTCGGACGCATTCTCTCCAAGTTTTTCGTCCGTTTATGCTCTTGTGGCCGAATTTGTTGTCCGCCGCTTTGCGGGGCAACGGCCCTCGGGTATACTCTTTCTGTCGCTAATTATCTTAGTCTGTGAGATACTTAGGTGTCAAGATAAAATGAGCCGGATAAATTGCACCGCAAAGCTGCCAAAGCCTGGTACGTCCCGCAAACGCAATGCCTTGATCATACGCGTCGGAATGGAACTTGGCCGCGAGCTCAGCACCACCTCCATCTTTTTTCACCAGGCCATCGCCGGTAAATTGGGGCTCAACGTTACTGATACCAGATGCTTTGAATTGATGTCCCGTTATTCGCAGGGACCTCTCACCGCAGGAGACCTCGCCCGCGCCACCGGCTTGACCACCGGCGCCGTCACCGGCATCCTCGATCGCCTCGAAAAAGCTGGCCTCGTCGAGCGCTATCGGAACGCTATCGACCGCCGCAAAGTCTTTGTCCGCCCCCGCCTGGAAGCCCTACAGCGTATCGGCCGCCTCTACGAGGGCCTTGCCACCGCCTCGATCAAGCACGCCTCCACTTATTCGACCAAAGAGCTTGAGCTGATCCAGAACTACCTCGAGGGCAGCCTTCGGGTCCTTCGCGATCAAAGCGCCAAGCTCACTCGGTAGCAATACACCCCACCTAACACGCCAAAACGGCACCCTCGTGTTTTAGTCGCGCCTGAGACCCTGGCCAGCCAGCTTGTTCGCAACTGAGACGAAAAATCCCATAATCGAGCACTCTTGCTCCGAAAAACGGCGCTGCTTTCCCTCTAAATGCCAGTCGTGGAAAGGTTTAGAGGCATATACTCGCAGGTATTCTGAATGCGCATGATTCTGCAACTTGGAATGGAGCCTATCCGAATGCTGAACTTCTGGAAAGATATCCAATACGCCTTTCGGACCCTGACGAAGAACCCCGGGTTCGCCATCATTGGCATTGTGACCCTCGCCCTGGGCATGGCCGTGAACACGACCCTTTTCAGTGTTATAAACGGTTTCCTTCTCCGTTCGCTCCCTGTCCCCCACCCTGAGCAAATTACGGTTCTCGCCCTCGATCAATCCGCAGTCCCTGGGAACCACCACTTCTCCTATCCCGATTTTGAGGATCTGCGCGACCAGAGCGACTCCTTCAGCGAAGTGTTTGCATTTCGCGTCTCGCTCGCCGGCCTTGTTACGGACCAGCACGCGGACCACTGCCTCATCAGCCGCGTCTCCAGCAATTATTTCTCCGCACTTGGGATTCAGCCGGCTTATGGGCGTTTGATTCTTCCTACCGAAGGGCGCGCTCCCGGCGCGGACCCAGTTTTGGTTTTGGGATACTCCTACTGGCGCAAGAGATTTGGGAGCGACCCGAATGTCGCCGGCAAGAAGGTCGTGATCAACGAACATCCCTTCACGATTGTGGGCGTCGCGCCCAAGGAATTTAAAGGGACTTATTCGGTCCTCGATATGGACGCCTATATTCCGTTCAGCGCTGAAATGGCTGAGGATCCCGACAATAGTGTTCAGAAGAACTGGACTGACCGGACCTCTCGCGGCCTCACGATTATGGGAAGGCTCAAGCCCGGTGTAACCATCAAGCAAGCCCAGGCTTCGCTCAAGGTTCTGGCGCAACGCATTGCCAATCAGCACCCGGAGACCGAGAAAGGCATCAATGTCCAGCTTTATCCGGAGAAACTTGCAAGACCAGACCCCGACCCTCAGAACCCGGTTCCTGCCGCTGCCATCGCTTTCATGGCCCTGGCTGGACTTGTGCTCCTGGTGGCGTGTTTCAACATCGCTAATGTTCTCCTTGTGCGCGCCACGGTGCGGCAGCGTGAAATGGCTATCCGCGCAGCACTGGGCGCCGGTCATGGCCGCTTAATCAGGCAATACCTCACCGAGAGTCTCTTGCTGGCATTTCTCGGTGGCGGCGCAGGTCTGCTTCTGGGCTCGTGGGCGGCGGGCATTCTGAGCTCGCTCCGCTTGGGCACTGACCTTCCTATCGAGTTTGATTTTCATCCCGACACCACGGTTTATTTGTTTGCTCTTGGAACCGTCCTGCTGACAGGCCTGATTGTCGGGATAATGCCCGCCCTGCGAGCCGCTCGAACGAATGTCATCTCCGTTCTCCATGAAGGAGGCCGCGGCTCCTCCTCTGGTCCTCGCCGTCAATTCGCAAGAAATACTCTTGTCGCCGCTCAAGTGGCTGGCTCGCTGGTCCTGTTGGTGGTTGCTGGCCTCTTTATTCGCAGTCTGGATAAGGCCCAGAAAATCAGCCTCGGCTTCAATCCGGACCACGTCCTCAATCTTTCCCTCGATGTCGCGCAGATCGGTTACAAGGAACCTCGCGGCCGGGAAGTTTACCGCGAAATGGAAACCCGCATTCGTGCTCTGCCCGGCGTTGAATCCGTCGCCCAAGCCTTCATGGTTCCTATGAGCCCCGTTAGCGCCGGCGATCGGCTTTCCTTTGAAAACCGTCCTCTAGAAGCCGGCCAGCAGCCGCCCGACGTTAGCTACAACGTTGTGACTCCGGGATATTTCGACACCATCCAGATGCCTCTGCTGCGCGGACGGAAGTTCACCGATTCCGACAGCGAAAAAGCTCCGCTTGTTGCCATCGTCAATCAAACGATGGCCAAGCAGTTTTGGCCCAAAGAAGACGCCCTCGGCAAACGCTTCAGTATCAAGGGCCCGAAAGGTCCGTTCATCGAGGTTGTAGGAGTCGTACAGGACGCCAAATATCAAAACGTCACCGAGGATCCGCAGCCGTATTTCTACGTTCCGCTCGAGCAGACCTACATGTCCATGCGCACTATCCATGTTCGTACTTCCGTGCCTCCAGAGACATTGGCGCTCCAGGTCGAGAGTCAAATCCACGAATTAGCATCGGACGTTCCCATCACCCAAGTGCAATCCATGACCCAATCCCTGCAAGGCGCCAATGGATTTTTCTTCTTCCGCTTTGGCGCACAATTGGCGGCGACCATGGGGCTTCTCGGCTTGATTCTCGCTGTCGTAGGTATCTATAGCGTTGTCTCCTACGCCGCAGCTCAGCGCACCCAGGAAATTGGGATTCGCATGGCCATGGGCGCTGCGCCACGCGACATTTTGAAAATGGTCTTGCGGCAAGGACTCGGCGTTGTTGGAATCGGGCTGGGCCTGGGCTTGGTTGTTGCGCTGGCTGGCACGCGCGTGATGGGTAGCCTTTTCATAGGCATCAAACCCACCGATCCGCTCACGTTTATTGTTGTGGTTCTGATGCTAACGGGGATTGCTCTCTTCGCGTGTTGGATTCCTGCGTATCGTGCCACGCGCATCGATCCTCTCGCCGCTCTACGCTACGAGTAATTGCTGACACTCACGGCGCCATGACACTATTTCCCGAGAGCTTTCGCTCTTAGACTCAGATTTCTGGACTTGGAATTCCAGGCGATTTAGCCAAGGATGCGGCGGATCTCCGCGCCGATAACTTCGCTTGCTGCAGAACCGGTGGCCTCGCCGAGCGCGCGGTAACTCTCGAAGTGATTTTCGTCGAACCACTGGTTGGCGGTGGTGTCGTGGGGGAAAGCCTTGTCCTTCTTGGCGAACGCTAGAACATCGTCCGGGTCTCCCGCTACCAGCGCCGGCTTCAGGTAGATAATCGTTCCATCTTCTTCGGGAGAATCAGGGTTGTATCGGATCTTTCCCACTGCGAAATGTGCATCGGACCTGACCGTCCCGGGATCGTCGGTGCATGTTTTGGGCGCGATCTCTTGAAGGTCATCTAGTACGATTTCCACGCCGAAGTCCGTCCGGCATCTCTCGATGGCGTTGTGCAAATCACCAAAGCCGTACGCTGAATCGCAAGAAGCATCACTGGCGATAATTAATTTGCACCGCCGCCGCACGAGTTCATAAATTGCGAGATTTTCAAAATGGCCGCCATCGGAAAGATAGACGTACTTGCTGTCGTCATTCGTGGACCCCAGGAGCTCCTCAAGAAGGCAAGCGAATCCGACGCGCGGGCTGCCGTTCTCCCAACCCTTGCCGCGCGGATTTCCAATCCACCAGCCAAGCCGCACGTCGAAAAGAGTCATCAAAAATCCCAGCGCCGGATCGGAGTACGAACCCATATTCGGGCTTGCTGCGGCTCCCGAAATCGCCATGGCAGTCCCTATCGTGATGCCTTCTTGAAACCCGGGCAGTTTGGAAGCCAGCTTCTTGGTTGGAGCATAAGCGGCTTCCCATTCTCGCTTGTCCGGAAGAGCTCGCGTGAATCCTCCATAGCTGGGCGTCAACACAAACGACCGCGCCTTTCGAGTTTGCAACGCGAGTTCCTTGCCTCGCACGACGTTCAAACTCGTGTTCAAGATCGGCAAGGGGCGGCCATCCAGAGGCAAGTTTGATCCAGGAGGAATTTGCAGCCGGCTCAGAGGAAAATTGTCTTCTTCGGAAAATCCCGTGAACGGCTGCGCTTTTCGCTCAGGCACCGTAGCGCCCAAATAGCATCTCACCAATCGGTCCCGATACAGGTAGTGGATCGAGAATTCGTTGATGTCCACCCGCCAGGAGACCAGCGCGGCTGCCGCAATGAAGATGAGACACAGCAGAGGAACTTGAATGTCGAAATACAGTTCGCTCGGCACCACGAGTGGCGACCCGCCTACGTGCTTCGCCCAGTTCGCGAGATACGAGGCCAACACGGAAAGGGCCAGAAGCAGCCCAAGGATGAAGACATACGGGGTGATTTTCGCGGCTATAACGAGCACTTTCTTAGACAAGGAAGCATCGGGATTCCACTTACCGGTTTTTTCGCTTTTGGCAAAAAACACCCCGTACGCCGTCGAAGCGATCCATGTCAGGACGCCCCAAGCCAGTATGAGGTGTACAGGCATACCGTTAATGGAAATGACGAGCGAAGGATGCTCCTGCCCCCAACGAAAGAGCCGCCCCAGTTCAAATGGAAAATAAATCGAAATCAGGAAGAGCACGAGCCAGCCTATGGCGAACAGGATCAGCAGCCCGCCCAGCCTGCCCCACCACTCGCGATACGCTTCGGTCATACCGCTTCCCATCAGCCCGATGTGAACCACTCCTGCAAGAAGCATGATCAAGATTGCCGCAGGCGGTCCGAAGGTCATCACATGCCAGTTGGTATAGGGAATGCCCTTATCGAGATCCCGAATCAAAATATGCGCGAAAGGAACGAAGAGATATCCGATGATGGCGCCTGTTACCGCGGCAGTCGCCAGTACCAGCCACGACGAGGGGCCACCGTCCGCCACATGCCGCCGCTTGAACCGCTTGATTTCCCTCATGAGACACGCAACCGCCCACATGCCGAAATAAAGAATGAATCCCATCGCTGGCGCGAGATAAGCCGGGGATTCGACGATTCCCCATTGCGTCAGAAACTGGCTGCACCCGTAGGCAAATAGGGCCGCTGACGCAACCAGCGGAAAGAGGATGAGCACATGCACCGCTTTCGATGTCGCGGGCCAGTAATCTTTTTTCCCTTTATGTGGGTCGTCCGTTTCCAGGTTCCGGCCGATATAGATCACCGCCAGTAGCCCGAGAGCAAGTGCAATTGCCAATGCAAAGTACTGCGACTGCATGTACGGTTGAAGGGTTTCGGAGAATTTCCCCTTCGATGATTCCTCGACGTCCTCCAAAATGTGCAGCAGGTAAACGATAGAGCGAGGCAACAGCAGTAACGAGAGAAGCGCCAGCACCAGGATGATTTGATTCAGGATTGTGTTGCGCAGGTAGCTCGCGGCGAACGCCAGAAAATCCGCTCCCAGCAGTCCCTTCCGCGGCGTGAGGTAGTTGCTGTAATCGCGCAAAAAATGTACTTCCGGAGGATCGCTGGCTTGCTCAGGCATCTTCGGCGGCGTTGACAGTCGCCGCTCGATCTCCTGTATTCCAATCCCTTGATGGTGCATCCATCCCATCAGCCAGCCACCGATATAGCCGCCGCCGGAAACCGTGGAAATGTAATCGATCGGTCGGAGCAGGTTCTTTTTCGCGAGAGCCTGCAGCACTCCAAGGTTGAACGTCGCGCTGCGTATCCCCCCGCCTGAAAAGGCCAAGCCGATCAGACTCTTTGGTGCAGCCGGGCGTTGCGGGTGTTCATCTAGTCGCAAGCTGCGCGAAGTTTCCACCTGCTGAAACTCCTGATCGAGCATTTCTTGGATGGATGGTAATGGCATGCTTTCATTCACTTAGGCAGCGTTGAGATACATGCAACTTCTTGTGTAGCAAGAAGTGACCCGAAGAGTGGTGAACCATCGTTTCGTTGCGTTTCATTCTACTCCGACGTTCTTTCTGGCCATGATTTTAGATCTTGTGCCGCTTCGTTGTAGAAATTCCTCAAGTACGGTTGCGCCGGTGGAACCATGGCCCCAATTTCTGTGCCGGGCTCGCAAAGTTCCGGTTAACCTTGCCTGTAGCTGTGCTTCCCTCGAAGAGTGTAGATCGTGTCCTACGAACACCTGCGCCGCAGCAGTCGAATTCCGAAAGAGCTCGCTATCCTTCTGACTGGAAGCGACATGGACGGCAAGGGTTTTTCGGAGATGACAAAGACTGTCCTCCTCAGCCGCCACGGCGCTGGCATCATTTCCACCTATAAACTGTCCGCCGAGCAGGAAATCATCGTTCGTTACCTGGACACGAACAAGGAAGCCCTCGTCCGAGTTGTCGGCCGCATCGGCTCCGAAGGCGAGATTTACACTTACGGCGTCGCATTTGTGGACATCTCCCATATCGACTTTTGGGGCATCGACTTTGCACCTGTCTCTGAAATGGAGAAGCAAGCTCGCCGCGCGCTCCTCGAGTGCGGCAACTGCAAACAGCGCGAGACTGTGGAACATAGCGACGTCGAATCCGACGTCCTCATCATAAACGAGGGCATCGTCCGCTTTTGCAAACAGTGTGGAGACTCGACCCTTTGGAGACGGGCATCGGACGTCTCCGAAGAGCCGCCCGTCCTGGTAACCGCTGGACGCGACACAACTGTCTCTTCGTCTGTCCAAGCCACAACCACGGCGAGCAAGCAAACGCCTCCGACCGCGCAAACTTCCTCGTCACTCACTTCTCCTCAAGAACCCAAACCCTCACTCACTGCGCCCCTGGATAATCGCCGCAAGCACACGCGCACCAAGGTCAACTACAAAGCCTGCATACGCCGTTCCGGCTTTGCGGAAGATATCGTCACCTGCGAAGACATGTCCAAGGGCGGCATCTGTTTCAGGAGCCGTAAGCAGTATTTTGAGCGGACGGCCATCGAAGTTGCTGTTCCCTATTCGCCCGGCGGCAACGCGATCTTCGTCCCCGCGGAAATCGCCTGGGTCGTCGAAATCACGAAAGACAAGCTCTACAAGTGCGGCGTCGCCTATCGCCGCCCCTCCAGACCGTCATAAAACCTCCCGCTCCCAATCAAGAGGCAAGCGGCTATGGCGCAAGAACTGGCCGTCCGTTTCGGTTAGGGCAAGCGGTTCGGCGCTCCGCAACGATACATAGTAAGGTCAGAAGAGAACCGTCTCGCTAAAAACGCAATCCCGGGAGCTCCGCATGGTGCAGATCAAGGGATCCGCAATCAAGGAAACCATAAATCAGATCAAGAGCCGCGCCGGCGAGGAGGCCCTCAAGAAAATTTTCGACCTTCTCGACGATGAAACTCGAAAAGTGTGTGAGGGTGAAGTCTTTTCCTCCACTTGGTATCCCCTCGATCTCTTCGCGCGCTTCCTCGAAGTCGAGATTCGCGTTCTCGCCGATGGAAACGAAGAGATGGTCACTCGGGGTTCGGAAGCTGTCATTGAACGGCAGCTCCGTGGAATCTACAAAGCGTTTGTGAAATTTGGCTCACCAGAATTTGTGATCAAGCGAATCGCAGCCGTTCATGCCACGTACTTTCAGGGCGTCCCCATCGAGGTGCATTTGCAGGGAACTGGCAATGCCGTGGTCAAGTACACGGGCTTTGAAAAGCAGCACCGCATCATGGGATTCGCGATTATCGGATTTTTCAAGAAAGCCCTCGAAATATCCGGAGCCAAGGATGTAGTGATCTATTTCCTCACACCGATCGAGGAAGATAAAGGCTATTCCGAGCTATCCATCACCTGGAGCTAAGCGACGACTCGGCTGGCGTATGATTGAACCATGGCAATGGCTATACTTTCGCGAGAAACGCAGCGCTCCCCAGGCCGGGCCGTTTACCTTGCCCGTTTCTTAGTTGCTTTTGTTTTATTCTCAATTTTCTTCCCAATTTTCGCTCAAGAACAAAACCGGAATGAGGGCGTTATCCGCGTCGGCGTGAACCTTGTACTCGTCGATGCCACTCTCAAGACCAAGGCCGGCCAAATCATGGCCGACCTGAAAAAGGAGGATTTCGAAGTTCGTGAAGATGGCGTCGCCCAAAAACTCGAGGTCTTCAATCGAGACCAATTACCCATCAATGTCGCGCTCGTTTTGGATCTGAGTGATTCGATTGGTCCATTTCTCGGCCCTTTGCGCGACGCCGCCACCACGGCTCTCGCCGCGCTCAAACCAGATGACGAAGTTGCGCTCTTCACATTTTCAACCGAAGCCCAATTACGCGTGCCGTTCACGAAAGAAAAGACGGAGATAGCGAATCAGATCAATAATTTCCACGCAGGCGGAGCGACAAACATCAATGACGGCATTTTTCTGGCCTCCCAATATCTCCTCAAGTTGCCCCCCAAGGGCCGCCGCGTGATTATCCTCATTAGCGACGACGTGGGCACTGATGCCGGTGGACAGGGTACGCGCGACATCGTCACTGAAGCGATCGCAGCCGACGCCGTCCTCTATAACCTAAAAATACCCGGCTACAATCCGCCGCAAACGCTTTTCGCCGCCAGCATGATCCCTGGCCTCGTCAACATTCGCAAAGTCATCGACCAAACGGGCGGCGAACTCTTCGACGTCCAAGACGTCGAGCATCTCGACGCCGTTTTCCGTGCCCTCATCGAGCGCATCAAGACGCGGTACACACTCGGCTACTACACCAACGCCACCGCAGCCCTTGGCAAGCCCCACAAACTCGACGTCCGGCTGGCCTCCTCCTTCGGGAAAAAGGGCCGCGACTACGTCGTGCTGTCTAAAACCGGCTTCTACGTCCATTGAAGAGAGAGCGCAGTCGCCCGGCACTTTCTCGCTTGTTCGCTCCTCGGCCTTTCCTCGCGCGCATTTTGAACCCTGGTCCACTCGTTGCCTCTGTCGACTTTCCTCCTGACTTAGCCGCACGACTCTGTCCAGGGCCTGCCCTGGAAAGCCGCCGAAAAAACAAGAAACAGACCGAGCACCAGCGCGTCTTACTACTATATCGTCTGTCGATATAGTGTGGCGCACGACGACATATGGCACAAAAGGGTCGTTTCCCCTTGGCAAGCCATGCCTGTTACAGTTTCTTGGGGAGGCTAAATATGCAAAAGGCCTTTGCGCTCATCCTAGCGGTCTTGCTCGCGGGAGCTGTATCCATTCGCTCAATTCACGCGCGGCCCGCTCGCGCCGCGGTTCCGGCGGCGCCGTCCAGTGCGCAATTCACGTCGGACGGCAAACTCGTCCGTCCGGAAGGATATCGCCGCTGGGTTTACGTCTCCTCCGGTTTCGGCATGAGCTACAACCCAGACGCGGGCGGAAACGGCGCGCCTGCCTTCACGAACGTATTTGTCGCGCCGGCGTCGTACGATTATTTCCTTGCTAATGGAACATGGCCAGACAAAACCATGTTCGTTCTGGAGATTTACGGCTCAACTTCTCGCGGTTCGATCAATCAAAAAGGCAGCTATCAAGAATCGTTCGTGGGCTTGGACATTGAGGTAAAAGACGAGTCGCGATTCCCTGTTAAGTGGGCCTACTTCAATTTCAATGGTTCCGCGAAATCGGCGAGCGCGGTAACCCCGAGCAAGAACGCCTGCTGGAAGTGCCACGATCAAAATGCCGCAGTCGAGCATTCTTTCGTGCAGTTTTATCCCGAATTGCTAAAAGTGGCGCGCGAGAAAGGAACCATGAAGCCCACGGTTCATCTTGAGGGAAATAAGTAGTCCGAATGGTTGGACCGCCTTTCGAACTTTTCAAGGATGGCTGCTTGCTCGAACAGACGCGCTGAGACAAACTCGGAATCGCTTCCAGCATCCCATTCCGCTGGAGCCTTACCGAGGAGGTCTTCATGCACCGCGCGATCCTTTGCTTCCTGTTGCTGATTCCCTTCTCCACTACAGCCCGGCAACTGACTTCCAAGTCTTCAGAGCTTGCGCATACACAGAACGCGCGCGGCGCAGTTCCTGCCCGGGCACAGAACGCGGATTCCTTAGCGAGCGCAAAAGAAGAAACTCCAGCAGCAGCGAGCGTGCAGGACAAGCCGAAGGGGCGGCCGAGGATCGGTGTAGCGCTGGAGGGCGGCGGCGCGCTCGGACTTGCGCACGTAGGCGTGCTCGAGTGGTTCGAACAGCACCACATTCCGGTGGATTACGTCGCGGGAACCAGCATGGGCGGGCTCGTTGGAGGATTTTACGCAACGGGAATGAGTCCGGCGGAACTGAGAAAACTGATCGAGGGAGTGGATTGGAATGAAATCCTCAGCGACGCGACACCGTTCGAAGATCTTTCCTATCGAAGAAAAGAAGATCAGCGAGCGTATCCGAATTCTTTCATTCTGGGGCTTCGTAGGGGCCTCTCGATACCGAGCGGATTAAACTCCGGCCACCAAATCGGGTTGTTGATTGACCGGATAACGCTTCCCTATTTTAGATCTGGGCCGTTCGAAGAGCTGCCAACACCGTTCCGCTGCGTGGCCACGGACCTCGTAAGCGGCAAGCAAGTCGTATTCGAACAGGGCCTGCTTGCTGAGGCCTTGCGCTCGACGATGTCGATTCCCGGCGCGTTCAAGCCGGTGTTCGACAAGGAGCAAGTGCTGGTGGACGGCGGGTTGGTGAACAATCTGCCCACCGACGTTGTGAAGGAAATGGGCGCGGACGTTGTGATCGCCGTGCACCTGGACACGCAGCCGATGGAAGCGAAGGACATCAAGTCTTTGATCAATGTGCTGGATCAATCCATTCGCGTGCTGATTGCCGAGAGCGAATTGCGAGGGCTTGCGCGCGCGGACGCCGTGGTCAGCGTGCCCCTCGGAGGATACACCTCGACGGATTATAAAAAGTACGACCCGATCATGCGGAAGGGTTATGAGGCTGCGGACGGAAAAACACTGCTGCTCGAAAAGTTCGCACTTGGTGACGCGGAATGGCAGGAATACCTGCGGGAACGCGAGGCTCGCAAAAAGAAACTGGCGCCGGTTCCAGAGTTTATCAAAGTGGAGGGCGCAGACACCGCGCAACAGACGGAGAACATCGAGCATTTTCTGGCGCCGCTGACAGGCAAGCCGCTGAACACGGATAAGCTGGATCGGGAACTAACACGGCTCACAGGCGTGGGCCGCTACGACACCGTGGGCTACCGGATGATGGAACGCGACGGGCAGCAAGGTCTGCTCATCCAGGTGAGCGAAAAAAATTATGCGCCGCCCACGATTCAGCCGGGATTTGAAGTGGATGGTTCGGAGAGCGAAGAAGTGGGCTTTACGATGGGTACGCGGCTGACGTTCCTGGATGTTGCCGGATTCCGCTCCGAGTGGCGCACGGATATTCTTTTTGGAAACACCTATGGTCTGGGGAGCGAACTGTACCGGCCGTTTACGCCGTTGAGCAAATGGTTTGTCGCGCCGCATGGAGATGCCAGCACACGAGTCTTCAAGATTTATGAGAAGGGCAATCCGCTCGCGGACTACAAACTCGGCCAGGCAAAGTTCGGGATGGATGTAGGCTACGGATTCGACCGCTTCAGTGAATTGCGCCTTGGCTATGAAGCAGGCTACCTTGACGCCAATTTGCGTCTGGGAACTTCGGTCTTTAATTCAGTGAGCGGACGCGTGGGCGACGCGAAATTGCATTACCTGTTCGATCATACGGATAGCCCGGTCATTCCACGGAGCGGCGTGCGCTCCGAAACGACTTTCCGATGGTTTGATACCAGTCCCGGCACAGCGAGCGCTTTCCCTTCTTTGCAGGCGAATCTTCAGTATTTTCAACCGGTTTCGGCGTTGGGTTCCGTGTTTGTGAACGGCGAAGGAGGAACGACGTTTGGGTTTGCCAACACCGGAATTCCCCAATTTTTTCTGGGCGGCCCGCTGACACTCAGCGCGTACGGATTGAACGAGCTGCAAGGAAACCAATACTACTTGTTCCGGGCAGGCTATTTGCATGACCTGTGGATTTTGCCGCCGCTGGTGGGGAAAAGAGTCTTTGTGATTGGGTCGTACGAAATCGCAAAAATGTATGGCGCGCCGAGGGAAAGCAAATTCCCGAATGACGTTGCCGCCGGGGTCCTGGCCGAGACGGTTATCGGGCCGCTCTTTGTCGGGGGAAGCGTGGGCGACACCGGCCATCACAAGTGGTTCTTCCAGCTCGGGCGTGTGTTCTAAGTCGGAGACGGCGCTTAGTTTGAACGAATCTTGGGGAATGCCCTCTGGCCGCTCGGAACCCGGCAAAAAAGTGTGCCCGGATCACTGAACCAGAGTTCTCAATCCAAAGCGTGAGCTCCGTCATACAGGGAACGGACTGTGTGGCCTTCTCCAGCTCTGTTGGCCGGCCGTCCATCGGCTGCAGATGAAGATGGCGAAGATGCGGAATTTTACGGGTTGCGTGGCCCCGCGGGATTACCGCGAAGCTGCGTCACAGGGCACTCAAGAACGCGACCAGGTCCGACTCTTCCTGTGGCGTCAGGACCAAGCCAAAGCGAGTCTCGTAAAAATGCACGACGTCCAACAGGCTCTGAGCGGAGCCATTATGGAAGTACGGCGCACGGGCGGAGAGCCCGCGAAGGATTGGCCCCTTGATTTTGCCAACGTGATCGAACCTGCCGTCGATCAATGCCTGGCCGAGATCGGTCGTGGTCTTGCAAACACTTGTGGGCTGACCTGAGACCGTGTCCAATTTGCAGACGGTGATGGATGGCAAGTAACTGACATCAAGCCCTCCCAAGCTGGTTGACAGGTTGGAGGCGCTGGGATCACCGGTCCCGATGTCCAGGGGCGTCGGGAACGAATGATTGCCCACGTTGGGAGTATCGTGGCAGGTGCCGCAGGTTCCCTGAAGCGAAGGAATGCCACCGGGAACGAGGCCGCCAGCCGACACATCGTCGTTGATTCCAGCTACACCTGTGATGTTGATGGGCCTGGAATTGAAAATGACCTCTCCTCGCGCGACCGCTGCCCGCGGTGAGGAGTTTGGCATCGATGCCCAGGCCTCAAAGGGGTTGAAGATCGCGGGAGTAAACCGGCCATCGCCCGGCGTCACGAGCCCACCCGGTTGCTCGAGCGAGGGAACGAGAAAGTTGACGCTGGAGTTGGCACCGATAAAGAAAGGCTGAGTGGTGAGCGGCAAGGCTCCGCCCGTCGCGCCGCGAGCATCCAACCTGCCGGCGTAAGTGCCGATGGATTGCGCGGTGAAGAGTGCCATCTCAAAATTCACAATTTGTTGCTGCTCCGCGGGCGTCGGCCGAGTCCCGTCTCCCTGCGCGTGCCCGACGGTGGCATCCACCGACTGGTGGGCCAGATCATTCAGAAGCGAAGTCGGATAGTTCGAAAACAGGATTTTGGTGGTCCCGGTGGCCGGCGTAGATTCGCGACCGTCGAACATCACGGCGCTCAAGAAACGCAGATTGCTAGACGGGAGGGGCCGACGATACTGTGAAATCACATCGGATTCGTTACAGCCGTATTTATTGTTGACGCTCACAACACGAAAATCGGCATTCGTGGGAACGGCGATGGCGATACGAATCAAACCGCGCGTGCGCAGCAAGCTGTAAGCGTCCGACATAGCGGCAAGTGTCGAGACGTCGATGCTGTGGTTGCAGTTGGAGCCGTCAACGGTGCGGAAAATGGGGTCGTGGCCGTTGGTTACGGAGAACCGTTGCTGAACGCCGGACGCCGAGATGGACATGCCCTCACTAGGTTGATGGCAGGTCCCGCAAGATCGACCGTTGGTGCCCATGCTTTGGAAGAACGGGCCGGTCTCGTCGATGCCGCCGCCGGTAGTGCTGTACGTTTCGGATGCGCCACCGGGATTCGCGAAGAAGGTACCGTTGGGTATAAAAGTGGCCTGCTGCCCGTTCAGCGCGGCAAGAACCATCAGTGTTGCCACAGCGAGAAAGCACGCGCAGAACAACCCGCGCCGGAAATGGCGCGGGAGTAGAAATGCGGTAGAACGGAAGCGAGAAAAACGAAAAGAAAAGCTGATCGGAAGCAACGGCAAATTTCGCATCGAGACACCCCTTGCGCGCCGATGGCGCGGGTTCGTCAAGTTTCTCCACCGATCTACAGTGAGAACGGACAGCAGTGGAGCCAATCTATGGGGATAGTGCAGGGAAGGCAATGCACGGAGCATCAGCAGTTGATGACCGGCCAAATCTTAGATAGGATTCGAGTTACGAAACTAAGTGATCGACAGGTCGGTCTTGACATCCCCCTGTAGGGAGCGGTGATCGTTGTCGGAAAAGAAATCGTTATCCCCCAGCCGTGTGCTCCGCTTTGGGGTCTTCCAAGTAAATCTTGCCGCGCGGGAAATTCGTAAACACGGCGTAAGGGTCCGGCTATCCGGCCAGCCATTTTGCATCCTGTCGATCCTGCTTGAGAAGCCTGGGGAAGTGGTTACCCGCGAGGAGATGCGGGAGAAGCTGTGGACAGACACATTCGTGGATTTTGAGCATAGCCTCAATAGCGCAATCAAGAAGCTCCGTGCAGCGCTAGGGGACTCGCCGGAGAATTCAAGGTACATCGAGACAATACCCCGCGTGGGCTACCGGTTTGTAGCTCCCGTGGACGAAGACATGGGGAACGCGCAGTCTGTTCCGCAGTCCGAGCCCGTGCCTGTGGGCGCCGGGAGCGCTGCTGAGGCAGTTGAACCGCGCCATCGCCGATGGCCGGCACTCTTAGGCATTTCGGCTGTTTTGATCGCCGTAACCGCTGGATATCTTGTGTTGTCGAGAGCGCACGATGGTCCAAAGGCGCCAGGCGGGCGGATGACGGTAGCCGTGCTTCCCTTTGAGAATCTCACGGGAGATGCCGGGCAAGAATATCTGAGCGATGGCCTTACCGAGGAGATGATCGCGCAGATCGGACGGCTGGACCCGGAACACCTGGGAGTGATCGCCAGGACTTCCGTGATGCACTACAAACGCGGACAGGTTCAGCTCGATCAGATAGGCCGCGAATTAGGCGTGCAGTACGTCCTGGAAGGCAGCCTGCGGCGTGATGCCGACAAGGTCCGAATCACGGCGCAGTTTGTGCAGATGAGGGATCAGACGCCGGTCTGGTCGCGCGAATACGATCGCGAACTGAGCAGCCTGCTTGCAGTTCAAGGAGAGATCGCGCAAGAAATTGCCGACGAAATTCAGTTTACGCTAGGCCGTGGCCACACGTTCCCGGCCTCCGACCGCAAACCGGCCGCGGCTCCCAGTTCGTACGCAGCGTACGACCTCTATCTGAAGGGCCGCTACTTCTGGAATAAACGGACGAGAGAAGGGCTTCAGCAAGCAGCAGAGTACTTTCAGCAATCTATCGACAAAGATCCCATCTATGCCCGGGCCTACGCTGGGCTGGCCGACACCTTCGCGCTGATGGGCAGTTGGTCGTACGCTCCGCAAATCGAGTTCATGCCGAAAGCCCGTACAGCAGCCTTGCGGGCGTTGCAAATTGACGACGGGCTTGCGGAAGCACACACCTCACTGGCACTGATTGCCGAAAACTACGATTACGACTGGCAGACGGCCGAGAGAGAGTTCCGGCGAGCCATCCAGCTCGATCCTCAGTATGCGACCGCCCACCAGTGGTATGCGGAGTGCCTGTCTTTCCAGGGCCGATACGCTGACGCCATGGCGGAAAGCGAACGCGCGCGCCAGCTTGACCCTCTGTCGTTGATCATTGCAACCGACCACGGAGCCATTTTGTACTTCGCGCGGCAGTATGATCGCGCCATCGATCAGTTTAATGCGGTGCTTGCGATGGAACCGAGCTTTTCGCGCGCACAATACCTGCTGAGCTATGCGTATACGGAGAAAGGCATGTTTTCGGAGGCTCTCGCTCAGGAAGGCGCGGGAAAATGGCACCAGAGCGACGGCACACCCGTGTGGGCCGTACTCGCGTATCTCCATGCTCGCTCTGGCCATCAGGCGCAAGCGCGGTCCGAGATGGCAAAATGGGAACAGCTAAACCGGAAACACTCACAGCCTTTGGCGGATGTGATGCTTATGGCGTATGTGGCCATGGACGAGAAGGACAAAGCCTTGGCATTGTTGAATCAGTCGTACCAAAACCATTCCTTTTCTCTGACAAGTCTTAAAGTAGAACCAGCGTTCGATCCACTACGCGGTGATCCGCGATTCCAAGACATGTTGCGCCGCGTCGGGTTAGCGAAGTAATTCCCGGGGCCGCTAAAATTGATTCGGGCCAAGGAACCACGGCAGAAAGCGGACGAAAGATAGAGCAGTGCCTGAATTCCCATCTGACGCTGCCTGAGAACTTCGTAGAACGCCGCTATTTTTTCACGGAATACTGGCCGTCCGCCGCGGGATGGTAGTCCGAATAGGTGAGGATCCTGTAGACGTCGAGACTCTTCAGCAAAAGGATTCTGGCATTTGCACGCATTTCGACGCGCTGCGGAACCCATACCCCGTCACCGATAGCAGTCTGCTCGAGACTGATGCGCGAACCTCGTTGCACGCGCGCCACGAACAGTCCCATCGAGAATGACTGCGTTACCTGGCCCTCGGCTTTGATCCAGCCGAAGTCCTGCTTGTCCACCCAAAGCTTGCCTTCCACCCTGGAGAACAACTTTCCGTAAGGGCCGTGGGCGTGATATCCCGGATGCGGCTTCGCTTCAAACACGTAGGCCGGCCTGCCGGCTATGATCTCTTCACCAATGAGACGGAAGTCAAAGGCCTGTAGCAAATCTCGCAGAATATCCCTATTTTCCTGGCTCTTTTGGAGGCGCACAGCCCGCTCCTGCGGCGTTTCGTGCTTCAGCTTCTCGAGATCCTGGTTGCCCTTTTTCTGTTCCTCCGCGGATGGAAGCTGGCCGTTGTGTTCCATGAGCTGTTCAAAGCGAACGCCGTCGACGAGCGTCATTCTGGTGACGTCGATATTTTCCGATTGCACCTTTCCCCGTCGAGTCCAGACGGCGATCCTCATCCCGTTCGACATAGATGTAATCCTCACGCGCCCGCCAACTGTGCTCGGTCGCCACTAGTGATTTGCCAACAATCTGACGGGCTTCCAGCACGCTTGCAGGATTCGGAAGTTTGTCCGGTGCGCTATCCTGTGCGAAAAGCGCGGACGAAGCCGCCACCACAATCAGGAGTGCTCCGATTTGAGATTTAGTCAGAAATTTCATTTTTGATCCGCTAGCAGCTGGGGCTGAGGATCCTGGGAATCAGAACCCTGAAATACGGTAGCGCAGCCAGAATTCAACGTCTGTGCTAATAGGGACAGGTCCGCGCAATCACGTATTGAGGCTAGCCGGCGAATTACTTCCCGCGCTAACCAGTTCATTTCGCGGTAAGCAATCTCCACTCAAAGCACGGTGCGGCTTCTACGTGTGCCTGCAGACTTTGCCCAGAAAAGAAAAGACCAGCCAGGGATGGCGGTTCTACCAAACAGATTATTCCTTTACGGAGTGAACGGGGGCGTGATTCGAAGGCTTATAATCCTTACGGCCGTCGAATCGGCCTGCGGCGTGACGGCTCCATTTGCAGCCATTTAGTCTCGTCGAATTTGTGGACGTTTCTTCGTTGTGGAGGATCCATGAATGCAAGTACGGCTCGCACCGGGCAAGAGATGTGGCCCGAACTTCCCCTTGAAGCGTGGCAAGACACTTACGCCACGCTGCATATGTGGACGCAAATTGTGGGTAAGGTGCGGCTGGCGCTGACGCCGAAGATTAATCATTGGTGGGGCGTGCCGCTGTACGTGAATCCTCTTGGGCTGACCACGTCAGCCATCCCATACTCCGACGGAGATTTCGAGGTTCAATTCGATTTCGTCCATCACAAACTGGTCGTCCAAACCAGCCACGATACGATCCGCACGCTTGCTCTAGCCCCGCGCTCTGTCGCGGATTTTTACCGGGAGTTCAAGGGCGCTTTGGCCTCGCTTGGGATTGCGGTGAAAATCTGGAAGATGCCGGTCGAGATTCCAGATCCGATCCCTTTCGATCAAGACACAAAGCACGCTTCGTACGATTCCGAGTATGCCAACCGCTTCTGGCGGATCTTGGTGTGCTGCGATGCGATCTTCAATGAGTTTCGCGCCGGGTTCATCGGAAAGGCAAGCCCGGTACATTTTTTCTGGGGGAGCTTCGATCTGGCTGCAACACGTTTTTCGGGGCGGCGCGCGCCGGAGCGGGAGGGAGCCGATTCGATTACTCGAGAGGCGTATTCGCACGAGGTGATTAGCGCGGGATTTTGGCCTGGAGGCGGCGACGTCAAGGGGGCGGCCTTTTATGCCTATGCGGCGCCTGAACCGGCGGGGTTTGCGCAGCATCCGGTGCGGCCCGCGGAGGCGTTTTATCATTCGCAACTGAAGGAATTTATTTTGATGTACGACGAAGTGCGGCAAGCCGCTTCTCCGAGAGAATCGCTGCTGGCATTCTTGGAGAGCACGTACGACGCAGGAGCTGATCTTGCAAAGTGGAATCGCAAGGAGCTGGAACGGACGGCAGGCTAAAAACGCCGCGGGGCTCGCAGCCCATGGCAACACTAGCCGCACGATGGATTAGGAAACGAAGTTGGAATCGTTGAAAAGATTGTTGAGGGACTCGGAAAGATTGGGATGAGAGAAGATCGCGTTATGAAGAACGGTGTACGGCAGTTTGCCCATCATGGCTAGCTGTAATAGGGCCATCACTTCCCCTCCTTCGAGACCGAGAACGGCGGCGCCGATGATTTGTCCACTGTCGGCATCGACGATTGCCTTCATGAAACCGCGGGATTCGTCGACTTCCAGGGCGCGAGCTACGCGAGACATGGGCATTTTGGCGATGCGAATCTTGAGATTTTTTGCGCGTGCCTCCGTTTCGGTCAGACCGACCCGGCCTAGCTGGGGATCGATGAAAACGGTATAGGGGACGAGGCGGCCGTCAGTGCTGGCGCTGCCCTTTTCAATGAGATTTGTGCGGATGATGCGGAAGTCATCGTAAGAAATGTGCGTGAACGCAGGGCCGCCGTTAATGTCGCCCAGTGCGTGGATGCCAGCTACATTTGTTTCGAGTTTCGAATTGACCTGAAGATACCCTCGCTTGTCTGTGGCGATGCCGGCGGCGGTGACATTGAGCACGTCTGAGTTGGGCACGCGACCGGTGGCGACGAGCAGATGAGAGCCGCTGATGGTGCGGCTTTCGCCAGCTGTAGTGACTGCAAGTTTGATTTGCGGACCTTCCTTGGCCACACGCTCGACTTTGGCGTTGAGCAGGACGTCGATGCCGTCCTGCTGCATGATGTTCAGCACTTCGGTGGCAACGTCGGAGTCCTCTCCACGGAGCAGTTGGGAAGCTTGCTGAACGATAGTGACCCGGCTGCCGAAGCGGCGGAAGAGTTGGCCAAATTCAAGCCCGATGTAGCCGCCTCCAATAACCAGGAGATGTTCGGGCAGGGCGTCCAATTCCATGATGGAAGTGCTGTCGAGGAACGGAACGCCCTGCAGACCTTCGAGCGAAGGCACGGAAGCGCGGCAGCCGGCGTTGATGAAGAATTTATCGGCGGTGAGTGTGCGCTGGGAGCCGTCCTTGAGGCGGACTTGAATGGAGCGCGGCCCGGTGAAGCTGGCTTCGCCAAAAAGCAGCTCAAGATTGGGAGTTTTTTCGATGCGCGCCTGACTGCCATTGCGGAATTTGGCGACGATCTCGCGTTTGCGCTCGCGGACGCGATTCATGTCCACGGTGATGCTGCCGGTATTAACGCCGTAATCCGCGCCACGGCGTGCGAGGTAGGCGACTCGGCCGCTCGCGACCATCGTCTTGGTGGGAGTGCAGCCCTCATTGATGCAAGTGCCGCCGACGTGAACGCGTTCAATGAGAGCGGTGCGCAAGCCGGCAGCGGCCAACGCCTGGCAAAGCGGCGTGCCGGCTTGGCCGGAACCGACCACGATGGCCTGATAATGGTCCGATGCGCTCATGGATCAACCTCCGCCTAAAGTCACTCTACCTTTGCCTGTTATTGGATGCACGAAGCGTAGCGATAATTCTGGTCCATTAGAAACGAAATTGTCAGGTCAGCGGAAGAGCCGCGCAAAAAGGACAGCGGCTTAAGGAGTCGCCTGCAATTCGGCGGATTCGGATGGCGCTCGAAGAGGCTCGGGGAAGAGGCGTCGAGCGCGGAGCGAGCCGACGAGCAGAGCGAGATTAGTGAACAGGATGACGGCAAAGGCGAGCGAGGGAAGAAACGCAAACTCGGCGCCTCGAGCATCCACCACTTGTATGCCGAGCACCGCGGTGATGAGGCCGCGGGGCAGAAACCATACCATGAGCTCGCGCTCGTGGGACGTGAAGGCGCGCCAAGCGAAGCGGCCGAATTGCACGGAAAGCCAGCGGGCGATAAGGAGCGCTCCAAAACACCCCAGCGCGAGAACGGTGTGCTTGCGCAAGCCTTCGAACTCGACGAGCGCACCGAGCAAGACAAAGAAAAACGTACGGATCAGGAATGCCAGTTCACCGTGAAAAGTGAGCATCTGGCCGTGATGCTGCGCCAACGAGCGGCGATGCTCTTGCTTTGCTGGCGTCTCGGAGAACCAATCGGTGCTATCGGCATCTTCACCAAACTGGAAGCGCTTTTGTGACGCCGGATAATTCGAGAGCGTGAGGCCAAATACCAGCACAGCGACGAGTTCATTGCCGTGAAGTGCATGAACGCCAGCGTAGACGAGCAAAACAACGCCAAAGGTCAGAACATGCCAGAAGCGCGCCTCAGTGAGAAAAGGCAGGAGATAGGACCACAAGGCGCCCAGAAGAGCGCCCGATGCAACGGCAAGGATGACGCTGGAAAAGAGGCTCCAGGTGATGATTCTTGCCGAGGCGCTGCCGCCCGCGGCGATATCGATGAGAGTGGTGACGGCCAGGACCGCGAGAGCGTCGCCGAACGTGGCTTCCACAAGCAGGGTTACTTTTACTTCGCGCCGGAGGTTCACTTGTTGAAGAACAGGGAGAAGGATTGAGCTGCTGATACATCCAAGGGCGGCTCCGACTAGGAGTGACGGAATCCACGTGAAATGCAGCGCGTGCCGGCAGACAATCGCGACGCCTGCTGCGCTGAGCACGTAGCTAACGACGGAAAGAAATAGGCCGCCGCCAAACTGGCTGAGGATTTCGCGGAACTTGAGTTCGAGGCCTCCTTCGAAGAGTATGAGGATCAGCGCTAGTGAGCCGAAGCCGTGCGTGGCGCCGCGAAATACATCGGGATTCACCCAGTGGAGTGCAGGCCCAATGAGCACGCCCGTGGCCATCAGGATGATGACGTCGGGAACTCCAGTAAAGCGGACGAGGCGGTTGGCAACGAAGGCCAAAACAAGCAGCCCGCCTAGAAGCGCGAAAAAGAGATTCAGGTCCATGGAGGCGTCCGGCGTGCCCGGTGCCAAGAAATAGTCGCGGAAATGCGGAGTCTAAGCAAATGAAAAGTTGGCTAAGAAGCAGCGATTTAGCTGATGCACGCGCCGTATGTTGCGAACAGCTTCAGAGTTAGTGCCGGGTAACGATCAGGAGACTGGCGCCGATGGCGATGGCATCCTCCAAGAGAGCGATGGCAAAATCGGGGACCTTGAGCGCATTAACAAGGCCGGTGCGCCATTGATATCCGGCGAACGCTCCTGCAATGCCACCGGCAGCGCCGAGGATAGCCCCGGTCGTGATAGATAGTCCCGCCGAAACAGCGACGCAGGCGCCAGAGAGAGCGCCGAGGATCAAGCGAGCGATGAGGCCCAGAGGCTTGGTGCGACTGGGAGTTGAGGGGAGTTTGTCTGCGATGAGCTCAAGTAGAGCCAGTACGGTAAAGATGGCCACGGCAGCAGTAGAACCCATGAACGCAAGGCGGGAGCCGGCCAGGTTGAGCCAGTTCCGATGCGCGGCCCAAGCCGCGACCGCGGGGGCAGTCAGAGAGCGCATGCCGGAGACGACGCCGATGGCGAAGGCAAGAAAGAGAACGAAAGAGTTGCTCATGGAGAATGATTTATTCCTGATTACCGATGCTGTCAAGAATTAAGAGATGGAAGAATAAAGACGACGGAAACCGTTCGCTGGCAGGATTTGGTCATTCAACCTCTTCAGATCGCCATTCGATCTTTCTTGGTTGCACAACGTGAATCTTGCTCAAGCTGGGACCTGAGTCTTTCGCCGCCGTCAAGAAACACAGCGATGCAATGCACGTGTCAGCCGCCGGGTATTCGAAGCGGGCGGAATCACAAGACGGCAATGCTAGCCCTTCCAGACGTACTTGCCGCAAGAGCACGGGACTGTTTCGGTGGGAAGTCTCTTTTCCAACAATTTGCGGCAAACTGGACAATTTCTCTGCCACATATTCATACCGTCATTTCTCATACGAACGGGGCTCTTAGCAAAATAAGTTTATTAGCCCTGGAGATCGCCTGTCTGTCGCAATAAGCACAATCGTCATAGTGTTCTTATTTGGACAGATGCTCTTCGATCGATGAGTTAGCCTGCATAAGAATGCTGATTGGCCGGCGTCTTCCGCATCAGGTGCGCGCGAATCGAGATCGGGAATCGCAGCTAAATCGCTCCGTAAAACTATCCGCGCCGAAGTCGTAGTTTCATCATCACTTTTCGCACGAATCAGCGGACTGGACGGCAAGCCAGGCGGCTATGAAAAATCGTCACGCAGAAAATTCGGTTTTTCTTCCCTTAGAGAAGCGGCGAATTCTCGTTTTCTTGTCCGTGTTGGCCGCTGGGTGCCTCTTGTTGGTTAAGGCCAGCCCCGCGCTGTCCGGCACGTACGACGGAAGAATCCGGCGCGCAGAGCAATTCTCCCGAGGTGCAGCGTGGCAATCCCCCTATTGCAGAACCTATCTCAGACTCCGGTTCTGGTAGGGCAATTCCATTCGCCGGCCAAAGCTCATCCCCTGCCTACGCGCCGACTGCCGGCGAACTGGTGAATGCGGTCATCGCAAATGAACTCTCGGATCGTGAGCATCTACGGAAGTGGATCTATAACCTCGAGAAGCGCGCTGGGAAACAAACCCTCACCGAAGTGCAAGTAGAGAGCAAGGACGGCCCGTTGTACCGCTTGCTTGCGATCGACGGTACGGCGCTTAACCCCGACGAGCAGAGGCAGGACGACGCCCGCATCGGCCGGTTGATGAAGGATCCAAGGCCGCTGCTGAAACTCAAGCAAGCAGAGGACGATGATGAGCTCAAGCTCCAAAGGATGCTGAGCTTGATGCCGCACTCTTTTGTTTACGAATATGATGGAGTTGAAGAAAATCTTCTGCGCGTCAAGTTTCACCCCAATCCTGACTACGTCCCTCCAACTTACGAAGCTCGGGTAATACACAGCCTCGCCGGAACGGTTCTGATCGATCCGGAACACAAGCGCCTGGCAAAAGTGTCCGGACAGCTTATGAATCGCGTGGATTTCGGGTATGGGCTGTTGGGACGAATTGACAGCGGCTCGGTGGAATTTGTGCGAGTGGAGGTCGGCCCCCAGCAATGGAAGACCGCCTTGATCAACATTCAGTTCTCAGGTCGAGCCGTACTTTTCAAGACTGTCAGCAAGGACCAATATGAGCGGCGATCCGATTTTCGCGCGGTTTCGGCCGATCTCAGCCTCTCCGACGCGAAGGATATGCTTTATTTTTCACACCTTTCCGTCTCCTCAAAACCTTGGACAATGAACGAATTGATAGCCTCTACTCATTAAAGATTTTCTGAACGTTGCTGCGCTACTCAATTCTCAGTGCGTTCATGGGTGAAATAGATGCGGCGCGGTTTGCCGGAATCATGGCCGCGAAAAATGAGCAGATTGCCAGCGCACCCGCGGCCACACTTAGCGCTAGCGGGTCCCATGAGGAAACGCCGTACAGCTGGGCCGAGATCAATCGCCCGGCACCCACCGCCAAAGGCAACCCAAGGAGCAGTCCAATCAACACTCGCTTAAATGCCCCGGCCAGCACGAGTTGCATTACCTTCGCACGGTCAGCTCCAAGCGTCATGCGAATGCCGATTTCGTTGGTTCTCTGCGCAACCGTATAGGCCGTGACGCCATAAAGGCCAACAGCAGCCAGCACCAGCGCCACAATCCCAAACAAACCGGCCAGGCTGGCTACGGCCCGCTCCTGATCGAAGGAAAGTTCGACCTGCTGTTGCATCGTCCTGATGCTGTTGATCGTCAAGTTGGGATCGAGCTCCGCCAGCGTCCTGGTAAGCAGCGGCTCCAGTGCGCCGGGGGACATATTTGTCACCAGCATGATCCCGCTAATGAAGTGCGAGCGCAGCTCGAGTTTCTTCATCAGATCGTCCTGGTAATTCACAGCCTGAGCCAGCGGCACATAGAACATTGGACGCGCCGGCCTGCTCAGCCCCCAGCCCGCAAATTTCGCATCGCGCACGACGCCGATGATGCTGAACGTGCCGGCATATTGGGGCATGTCCAACCCGAAGTGCTGCGCCAACGGGTCTTCGTCGCTTTTCAAGAAGCGCTTCACGAAAGCCTCGTTCACAATCGCCACCGGCGCCGTGGTTTCGTTGTCCGCCGCGGTAAATGCTCGTCCGCGCAGAATCGGCATGCCCCAGTTCTGAAGGTAGTTGGCGCTCACGCGATCCCACGAAGCGCCCGATTCACCGTCAAACTTTCCCGCGGGATGGCCGGCCACCATAATCAATTCGCCCCAGTTGTCGGTGAGAGGGTTATACAGCGCCATCCCCGATCCCTGCACGCCAGGGATGCGATTCAGTTGTTCTTCAAGCTGGCGATACAGTGCTTGTAACCTCGGCTGCGTATAACTCGCCGGCAGACTGTTGATATCGACCTCCACGCGCCCTTGCAGCTGATATCCGAAATCTTGATGTTCGAGCTTGTTTAGGCTTCGCGCCAGCATGGTCGCCCCGGCGACCAACACAACGGACAAGGTGGCCTGCACAACCAGCAGCGCTTTACGAGCGAAGGAAGAACGGTCGCGCGTGCCGCGGCCCGAACCCCGCAATGCTTCCGCAGGATCGGTGCGCGTCGCAATCCACGCAGGAGCTGCCCCGAAAATGATTCCCGTCACTAGCGCCAACCCGAAGGCGAACGCCAACACGATGAGCGACGGCGTGGTGCTGATGGGAAGGAAATGTGAGCTGTGGAACGCCAGCGCCAACAGCAGCCGCGCAGCTGCCGTTGCCACCAGAAGTCCAGCCAAGGCGCCGCCAATGGCAAGCAGTATGCTTTCCGTGAGCGCCTGGCCAACGATCTGCCCCGGGGTGGCACCAACGGCCAGCCGAATGGCCGTTTGCCCGCGGCGCGCTACTCCTCGCGCCAGCAGCAGGTTCGCCACATTGGCGCATGCGATCAGCAGCACCAGCCCGCACACAGACAGCAGAATCTGCAGGCTGCGCCCGTACTCCTCCTTCATTACCGCTACACCTGCTCCCGCAGGTACGACGTTCACCACCTGCTTGGGAAGCATCCGGATCACGTCAGGCATCCAGTTGGCGGGATACCCGGAATCGTTCTGCATCCACTGCCGCAACACACCGGTGAGGCGCGGAGCCATTGCCGCCGTCGAAGCTCCCGGCCGCAATCGCCCGATCATCCGCAGCCACGCAGATATTGACTGATGCAGTAGCCCGCCTTCACCATCCATCATGGGTTCCTGTTGCAGCGGCAGCCAAATGTCCGGAGGGTCGCTCTGCAACGTCTCGCCGAAAAATCCAGGCGGCGCAACTCCGATAACCGTAAACGGATGGCCCTCCACCACGAGCGTGGAACCCACCATCGACGGATCGGCCCCATACGTGGTCTGCCAGACGCGGTGACTCAATACGATGACAGGAGGGGCGGCGGGAGTGTCATCCTCCGGAGTAAACACCCGGCCGCCGAAGGCCCCCACTCCAAGCGTGGAGAAATAACTGCCGCTGACATACTCCGAGCGCAAAGGCCTGGAAGCCGACTCGAGCCCTTGACGCCGCACGCTCATTCGCCAGCGACCAGCCTGGAAAGCCGCAACGTCTTCAAATTCCGGAGTTTCTGTCTTCAGGCGCTCGTACAAAGAGAACGAAAACATTCCCCACTGGTCTTGCGGACCCCCTTCTACGCAGCAATCGTCGCCGTCGCCGACCCGGTACAGTCTGCCGGGATCAGTCACCGGCAGCGAGCGGAGCATAACAGCGTGGATTAACGTAAATATTGCCGTAGTCCCGCCAATTCCCAGGGCCAGCGTTAGTACAGCCGCCGCAGTAAAAACAGGCGACATGCGGAACTGCCGAAGGGCGTACCGAAAACTGCCGGGAAGGCTTGGCATGCAACACCTCTTTAGTGGTTACGTAACTCGACGGCTGAGGGTTCCCAAATCCAACAAACTTCTTTCGAAATGAAGCCCTCAGCCGGCGCAATTCCTCTGGTGCTTCTTTACTGACGTTTCAGGCAGTCGTTTGTCACGGAGCGGGAGCGGCTAAAGCAATCCTGTGCGGGGCTGCTGCATAGTAAACGCGTAAATCGGATTCTCGAGAGGGCAGGTTCCGGGAAACGGCTTACTCTTTCAAACCGAGGCACTAGCGCTTTCTGAGGTAGTGGGTCAGATTCGGGTAATCGCGTGAATCGTCCTAGTTAGTGGACGGACGGCGCGCGGCCCAACTTCCTATAACCCGTTTATCGGGCATTGGCTGCTGCGCTCTTGCTAAGGGGAACGCTAGCGCGAATGGCGGTGCCACGTTGGGGTTCCGAGTCGATCGAAATCCGTCCTCCCACGAGCTTCATCCGCTCCGTCATGCTTATGAGGCCAAGACCACGTGTTTTCAGCGCGTCATCGCGGTCAAAGCCGGATCCAGAATCGCGCACGGAGAGATTGATTGCATCGGACGCGTAACGCAGCTCCACATCGATTCGCCTCACGCCGCTGTGCTTGACTGCGTTTTGCAGGGCCTCCTGTAAGACGCGGAAAAGGCAGAGTGCAATGTCTTTTGGCACCGTTGATGGAACGTCATCGTGGCAAAAGACAATCTCTATTTTGTTTTGCCTGGACAGCTCATGGCAGAGTGCTCTCATAGCTGGCGCCATGCCCAGATATTCCAGTTTTGACGAATGCAATTCGTGTGACAAGGATTGAACATCAGAGGCTATCTCGGCAGATCGGTTTTTTAGTTCGCCGAGACGGCTACGGGCTTCAGGAGGCAAATCAGGCGAGGTCTCTCGGAGCCTCTCCAACTCGATGGTCAGTAGTGCCAGACGTTGACTGATGTCATCGTGAAGCTCCCGGGCGATCCGGGAGCGCTCCTGCTCCTGTGCCTCGATCAATTTGCAGCTGACGTTAGCGAGCGCGGCGTCAGCCAGCTTGCGCTCGGTGATGTCGAGAAACGCCACCACTGCTCCGACAACCTGCTGCCCTCTCCGCTGGGGATACGACGAATATTCAACTGGGAAACTTGTTCCATTCGCTCTCCAAAACACCTCGTCCTCCGCGTGGACTCCCTCCCCGGTTTGTGTGACCCGGTGAACGCGACACTCCTCCACGGGGAACAACGTTTCATCCGCACGACTGTGATGCAACAGATCATGCATATTCTTGCCGAGCACTTGATCAATGCGCTCGTATCCCAAAATGCGGAGGCACGCAGGATTGCAGAACGTGCACCGATGTTCGAGATCAATTCCATAGATGGCTTCCGCGGTCGAATCGAGAAGGAGACGGAGTTTGTTTTCACTTTCGCGAAGGGCTTCTGCCGCAAGCTTCTGCTCGGTGATGTCCATGCCGACAGCAAGCTCGCACTCCTCGCCGTCTAACTCGATCATCTCTGCACCAACCAAGCCGGTGCGAATAGTGCCGTCTCGCATGCGAAAACGGCCCTCGAAGAGACGGAGACTGTCTTCGTTCTGAACATACGCGATGAGTTCATCCCTGTCCTGCGGATCCACCCAAAGGCCGATCTCGAAGGGCGTGCGACCGATGAGGTCTTCGCGGCGCCATCCGGCAAACCGTTCAAAGGATTTGTTCACATCGATGTAGCGATGGTCGTTGGCGCTCGTTATAGTGAGTGCCATGGGGCTTTGCCGGAATGCCTTCGAAAACTTCTCCTCTGACTTCCGCAGCGATTCTTCCGCCCGCTTGCGCTCCGTTATTTCACTCACCATCGCCAGCGCCCCGTCAAACTCTCCGTTGTCCTTGAAGACCGGGATTGCTGCCATTTGTACCCACAATTCCGAACCGTCCCTTCGCCGAAGCCGCTCCTCAAACCGCTCGCGCACCCCTTGCTGTCTGCGCTCTATGAGTCTCTTTTTGCGCTCAACATCGGTGGGAAAGTAAGAGTCGTATACACTCCGCCCAACCATCTCAGCCGGTTCGTATCCCAGCATCTCCGCCATCTGCCGATTCACGTAGGAAGTGTTGAGATTCGAATCGAGGAGCCAGACTCCTTCGTTTGCGGTCTCTACGATTCTGCGATACCGCTTTTCGGTTTCCCTGATTGCGTCTTCCGCCCGCTTGCGCGCAGTGATATCCGCCACCATCCCTACGATTCTTACCAACTTGCCACGTTCGTCAAAGTGCCCTCGACTATTCCACTCCACCCAGATCACAGTACCGTCGGAACGTACTATGCGATGGCTGATCCTAAGTTCGGGCTTTTCAGGACTAATTTCAGCGGCCGCGGCCGTAAATTGCTCTCGATCCTCCGGGTGGACTAAACCTAACATTTGATGGCCAGTGAGGGCCGTTGCGTGATCGACCCCAAGAATCTTGGAGCCCTCTGGTGAGTGTTCAAATACATCGGTGGTCGCATCCCAGTCGCACGCGAACATCCTTCCGGCCTCGACAGCGAGATGTAACCGCTCTTCGCTTTTCCGAAGTTCCTCCTGCCTGAGCTTGCGGTCGGTGATGTCCACCGCCATGCCCAGCATGCGCTCGGGCTCGCCCTTCGGTGAATAATCAAATTTCCCCTTTGCTGAGACCCAGCGCAGCGTGCCATCAGGCCAAACCACCCGGAACTCTGCGGCGTACGGCGTATGAGTTTTCCTTGCATCGGCTACGGCATTCGTGACTTGCTGGCGGTCCTCCGGGTGAACGTAACGATGAAAGTCTTCTGGGCGGCCGACATACGATTCCGCAGGGATTCCGAACATCGATTTTAGGTCGCCGAACCAAGAATCTTGTCCGGTCTTGAGGTTCCACTCCCATCCCACGGCTTTGCCAGATTCCATCGCCGCGCGCAAACGCTCTTCGCTTTTGCGGAGCTCGGCTTGCCCAAATTTGCGTTCTTCCACGAGGACCGCCAGGACCATAAAAGGAATGGAAGTGAAGAACAAGAAGAGCTGTAGGAACAAGACTTTGCTGATGAGGTCCGTTTCGGTGAACGGACCGCGTCCGTGGACCGCACCCCAAATGGACGTCAGTGCAACTATGGTGGCCGACGTGCCGACCCCGGCAGACCCAAAACGCAAAGCGGGCCAGATTAGGAATGGCACTAGAGAATAAAGCAGTACCGGCGGATCGCTCCTCCCGGGGGCTACGAACAGGAAATAACTTAAGGAAATCAACGCAGTGATCAACACGGCTGCTTCCAGATAATACGATCGAGAGGTTCGTAACGACGGCAGGCCTCGGCCGGACAGACCGAGAATCGCGGGGGCTACGGTTAGGAACGCCAGTGCTTCAGAGAGAAAACTGAACCTCCAGTTGACCCAATCGTCTCCCCTCAAGCCATTGATTCCGATGGAAGCGACGATAATAGACGCGAGGAATACGGTAAAGAATGAATACTTTGCAAGAGCCTTCAGGCTGTTCAGCCGGGGCAGGCCCTTGAGGGCATAGCTAACACCCCAAGCAGCGACGAGAATTTCAATGATATCGGCCAGGATGAGCCAAGCGATGTCGGGTAAGGACACTCCCGCTTGGAGGTCATAGATAACAAAACCTGCCAGGCCCGCGGTGAGCAGAACAGGCCATATCTTTCGGGGCACGAGCAGCAGGACAGCGGTTAAGACCGCACACCCGGGCCAAAGGGGCCAAACCATTTGGGGGATCCTCATAACTAAAACCCCACCCAGTTTCGCTGACAGGTAGGACAGAATAGCCACCAGGAAGACCAGGATGGGTGCGTTGAATGAAGAATTCAGATTCCCCAGCTGCAGTGAGCGGTTGCGACCTGTTTCCAAAGGCGACCTCCCGAGCTACGGGAACGACAAGGACCGGACCCCTTGTAGACTGAGCTGGCGACGCAGCCATAGCAGCATGCGCGGACGGGGTAAGTATAGTACAACCCGTTTGGAGACGTTGGGCAAGGCGATGTGGAGAGAGCCAGGAGGCAGGGATGTTGGCCTTTACCTGAGAGTTTTCACGCTATTGCCCCGTAAGTCGGATTCCGGGAAATTGTCACGGGTTAACTTCTATCTGGAAAACTCTTGACTTTCGCTTTTTGTTCGCCTATAGTGCGGGGCGGTAGAGGAAACGGGAAACGGGTGGCGTTCGGCTCCATTGCCTTTTTGGCTCTCACGAACTGGACGCCGCCCGTTGAAAATTCCGAGCCCTAAGCGGGGTGAGGGGTCGACTCGCAAGAGAGATCCCTCGTTCCCGAAGAAATTGTACTCGGTCCGCTTCCCTGTGTTGACCGCTGTGCGGTCACAGTTACGTTGGCCGCTTCGCGGCCACCATTCATAGGAGCCGTTATGGACGTCTGTATCGAAAACGTATTCCCCGCAGTGGCGATGCCGTTCAATCCATTTCACGAAGACGCGCGCGAAGAGAAAGGCCGCGGAGCCGACGCGCCGCGCTACAACTCGTGTAACGGGGCGATTCCGAACATTGTGCATGTGGATGTAGACGCGTTTTTTGCTTCGGTCGAACAGGTGCTCAACCCCAAGCTCCGCGGGAGGCCGGTGCTGGTGGGACGCGGAGTGGTCGCGTCAGCAAGCTACGAAGCGAAAATATGCGGCGTGAAGACGGCGATGACGTTTCGCGACGCGCTGCGCATTTGCCCGAAGGCGGTCGTAGTGCCGGGACAGTACGAGCACTACGCGGATTATGCGGAACGCGTGCGGCGCATTCTCGAAACGTACACGCCCGCGGTCGAAACGGCGGCGCTGGACGATTTTTATCTGGATTTTGCGGGGACGGAGCGGCTGTACCCGAATTACGAGGCGGCGCTGCGGCGCGTGCAGACGGAAGTGCTGGAACAAACCGGATTAAGCGTAAGCGTAGGCGCGGCGCGCACGAAAGTGGTGGCCTCGATTGCCTCGCGCCTCGAGCGGCCGCGCGGCTTCCGCATGATTGCGCCGGGAACGGAAGAAGATTTTTTGACGCCGTTGCCGGTCGAAAAGCTGCACGGGATTGGGCATGTCCACGCGGGAATGCTGGCGGAGCGCGGGATTGCCACGATCGGAGAGCTGCGGCAGGTGCCGCGCGCCGCTCTGGAGGCCGCGTTTGGCGAAGTAATTGGAGGACAAATCTGGGAGCGCGCGCGCGGGCTCGATGGACGCGAAGTGATGCTGCCCTCGACGCCGAAATCGGTCTCGCGCGAGACAACCATCGAAGGCGGAACGATCGACACGGAGTTTCTCGGCGGGCTCATCGAATATTTGAGCGAGCGGATCGGCTCGACGCTGCGCGAGTACGGCACGCCAGGCGCGAACGATTGGGCTGCGAATTCGCTACGTGGACCATTTTTCGGCGCACCAGACCATTCGAATCGCGCGTCCGACAAATGACGAGCGCGAACTCCTCGCGGAAGCAAAAGAACTTTTTGCGAAATTATTCACGCGTCGCGTAGCCGTGCGCCTGATCGGCGTAAACGTGACCAATCTCGAAGTCGACCGCCGCCAACACGAACTGTTCGACACCGACGCCAACCGCCGCTGGTACCTGAACCGCGGCCTCGATTCCGTCCGCGGCCGCTACGGCTGGAACGCCGTCTTCTACGGCAACGGCCTCGAGCTCCGCGAGCATTACGCAACCAAGCCCGGCGGCCTCGTCCTGTCGACTCCGTGTTTATCGCGATGACGGAAGACCATCAGGTTCAAAGGCCGGACTGAGCTAGGCGTTGTGCCGTTGTGCTTGTAGGGGCGCAGTATGCTGCGCCCCTACATCGAACCAATGATCGGATTTTGCTGAATTTCCCTTCCTGTTCCCTACCCTGATTTGACGATACAAAACGTCCGCTTTGCAGCGGGCATCGGCTTCTTCCCTCTCGGATCGGGGCTCTCGTGTTCGTACATTTGCATTGTCACAGCCATTATTCGTTTTTGCGGGGCGTGGCGCCGCCGGAAGAGATCATTGCGGCGGCGGCCGCGCAGAAAATGCCCGCCGTGGCGCTGACGGATACGAATGGGTTGTATGCGGCGGTGCCGTTTTATCAGGCGGCGAAAGCGGCGGGCGTGAAACCGATTGTGGGAGTCGTAATTGACGTCGAGTTTCGCGATTCGCATTTCGCAGATCGAAACTCGAAAAACGAAGATCGACATTCGCAGAGTGTAGCGATGGTGCTGTTGGCGGCGGATATGGAGGGCTATAGCAACCTGTGCCAACTCACGACGCTGCGTCACTTAGGAACGACCGAATTGGCGAAAAATGATTTGGAGGAATGCGACGGTCGACCGGTAACGCTGGAGGAATTGGCGAAACATGTAAAAGGCATAATCGCGCTCTGCCCTTTGCCGACGCGATTGCACGACGCAGACGATCGTAGGGGCACGGCATGCCGTGCCCGTCCTGAATGGTTTGCAGTGCTGAAAGATATTTTCGCCGACCGGCTGTGGATCGAAATCCAGCACCTCTCTCCGGGCGGCGGGCGCACGCTGCGCGAAGCCGAACGCATCGGCCGCGAACTCGACATCCCACTCGTCGCGACGAACAACGTTTATTTTTTGCGGCCAGAGGAGCATTTGCATCACCGTGCGGTGAACGCCATTCGCACTGGTGGATTACTGACAACCGTGGTTTCGCCAGAAATCACCACTAGCGAAGCGTGGTTCAAGCCGGCGGCGGAAATGCAAAAACTCTTCCCGGATCATCCGGAACTGCTGCGCGCAACTCTCGAAATTGCGAAGCGATGCAATCTGGAGCTCACGCTGAACAAAACAATTTTTCCGGAATTTCCGGTACCGGAAGGCGAGTCCGCGTTTTCTTATTTGTGGAAGCTGTGCTTTGCCGGCGCGCAGCGGCGTTACCGCCCGCTGCGGCCCGAAGTGCTCTCTCGGCTGACGCACGAATTGGGAGTGATCGAAAAACTTCATCTTGCGCCGTATTTTTTGCTGGTGTGGGAGATCGTGGAAGAGGCCAAGCGGCGCGGGATTCCCGCGGTGGCGCGGGGCTCGGCGGCAAGCTCGATGGTCACATACTGCCTGGGAATTTCCTGCGTGTGTCCGCTGCGCTGGGGATTGTACTTCGAGCGTTTTCTAAACGAGCAGCGCGGCGATTGCCCGGATATTGACATCGACATTTGCGGCGCGCGGCGCGATGAACTGCTCGACTACGTGTACGGGCGCTGGGGCGAAGAGCACGTGGCGATGATCGGAAGCTTTGTGACCATGCACGCGCGGCTGGCCATCCGTGAAATCGCGAAAGTGTTTGGCGTGCCGCCAGGCGAAGTGAACCATTTTACGAAGCGGCTGCCGCACCGGCCGGTGCGCGAGATTTTGCAGGCGATTCGCGATTTGCCGGAGTGCCGCGACCTTCCTGTTGACGAAGAACCGTGGAAAACGATTCTGCAGGTGGCCTTGCGTCTTGACGATGCGCCGCGGCACATGGGGATTCATCCGTGCGGGACGGTGATTTCCGCGCGTCCGCTGACCTGGCTGACGCCGCTGGAGCGCGCGACGAAAGGAATTGTCGTGACGCAGTACGACATGAATGCCATCGAAGCGCTCGGACTGATCAAGATGGATCTGCTGGGGCAGCGCGGATTTACGACGATGTCGCTGGCGCTGGACAACATCGAAAAGGAGGTAGAGGAGATAAAAGAAGTAAAGGAGGTAAAGGAAAAAAACAACGTTGCGCCGGATGGTGTGACGCCATGCCCAAAGCCGCGCGAGATTGATTTTGACGCGATACCGGAAAACGATCCGGCGACGTGCGACGTGATTGCCGCAGGAAAAACGATGGGCATATTTCAGATCGAGTCGCCGGCCATGCGCGGGCTGCTGCGAATGATGAAAGCGCGAACACTGGAGGAAATGGCGCAGGCGTTGGCGCTGATCCGGCCAGGCGCGGCGGAGTATGGCTCGAAAGAATTGTTTATAAAACGGCTGCGCGGAGAAGAACCAGTTGAATATCCGCATGAAGCGCTCAAGGAGCATTCTCGGCGATACGCGGGCGTATGCATTTTCCAGGAACAGGTGATGCAAATTGCGCAAGTGGTCGGAGAGATGTCGCTGGCCGAAGCCGACATCATGCGGCGATCGTCCGCGAAATTCTCTGGCCGGCGTGACCTCGACCGATTGCGCAACAAATTCCTGCTGGCCGCGGGAATGATGGGGCTGACCCTGCAACAACGCGAAGAGACCTGGATGATGGTGGAAAAATTCGCGGGATTCGGATTTTGCAAGGCGCATGCGGCGACGTACGCGGATATTTCGTACCGCATGGCGTATTTGAAGACGCATCACCCGGCGGAGTTTCTGGCGGCAATGTGCAGCGCGGGCGCTGGTTTTTATCACGTGTCGGCGTACGTGGAAGAGGCGAAGCGCTGGGGGATTGAAGTGCGGCTGCCGTCGGTAAATCATTCGCGGATGGAGTACACGACGGAGGCCTTTGCGAAGGGGAAGCGCGCGCTGCGCGTTGGGCTGATGCAAGTGAAGGGTTTGCGCGTGGAGACGATCACGGAGATTGTGCGAGCGCGGGAAGAAGGCGGCGCGTTTCGTTCGCTCGAGGATTTTCTGCAGCGCGTACCGGTCGAGCGAGATGAGATCGAGGCGCTGATCAAGTGCGGAGCGTTTGATGAAGTGAGCAATCAAGTGAGTGGTGAGGCGCATGGAATGACGCGGCCGAAGATGTTGTGGCGATGGAATTTTTTGCAAGCAGAAGCAGGGAGCGCACAGTCCCTTCGAGGCTCTGGGCAAGCAAGAAGTAAAGGAGCACAGCCCCTTCGGAGCAAGGATGCACAGCCAAGATTGGCTGTGCTACCCGGGGGGCCGGAAACATTGTTTGCTGATGCGAGCGCCGGTGATGCGATCGGGGCGGCGCTGGCAGGGATGCCGGCGGCGGAGTACACGCGGGAACAGCGGCTGCGGTATGAGCGGGAGATTCTGGAGGTGTGCGTGAGCGGGCACCCGCTGGATTTTTTGCCGCGGAACGGAGAGGCGTGGAGTGACGAATTGGACGGATTGCGCGGGAAGCGCGTGACGCTGTGCGGATGGGTGGTGACTTACCGGCACGTGGGGACGAAGAATTACCGGAACATGATGTTCGTGACGCTGGAGGATCAACGCGGGCTGTATGAAGTGGTGCTGTTTCCCGATGCCTACGACCGCTATGGCGGGCTGGTGTTTGAAACGCGAGCGATGCGCGTGACGGGACGCGTCGAGGAAGGCGGGCAAATCAATGGGGAGCGGTTGGAAGCGTTGAAGAGGTGATGGTAAAAGCGTGACTCGCGACTGGTGACTAGTGGGAAAAACCGCGCGGCTGCGCCCCGCGCTATATTTTTCGAATTGTCGGCGAAGAACGGTTTGCGAAACATTCAGTGATCCATTATTCGGGCGAAGACTTCAAGAACGGTGGCGAGGAGTGGCAAAAAGTGCTATTTCGGATAAAAAAACCAAATACGACAGCTACTACCTCTGCGGAACCGGAGGCTGGGCGGCCGGCGGGAACGGGCGAAGAGTGGCTGGGCCGGAACCGCAGCGCGAAGCGACGGCTTTGGGAGCGGTTGAATCCGCGGCATCGGAAGGAGCTTCGCATCATCGCGGAAGCTTTAGCGATGCAGCAGACACACGCGAACTTACCGGAGCCGCTGCGGGCGCGGCTGAGCGAGTCCATTGAACAAGTGGAACGATTAGCGCGGCGCATCAGGACGCTACTGGCCGAGGTAACACGGCGGACACCACCGCGCGCGTGAAGGTTGCGACGCCATGGCGGTGACCCCATACTGAAAACATGGCTGTCCCCAAAGTGCGCGGCTCCCTCTACGTTGCGGCGTTGGCTGCGGCCTTGTGCGCCGTGGCCGTTTCCACACGTGCCGATGAAATTCGCCTGAAAGACGGCAAGAAGCTTTATGGCGTGATCGTGGCGTACGAAGACAACATGTTCAAAGTCAAAACGGACTATGGATATGTGCTTGTGGAGAAAGACAAGATCGCGTCGATAGTTCCGTCCACGCCAGCCGGCGAGACACCAAAAACCGACAAGACACCAGCAGCGAAGAAAGACTCAGGGCTGGAGACGGAGCCGAAAGCAGCACCGGCGGTGGGGTCGTCAACGACTGGCACGACGACGCCAACGATGAATGCCAGCGTGAAGTCCGTGGAGCCGGCCGCCAGCACGCGGGAAAAGTCATCTCCGAAGATCACCAACGCGGGGGTGAAGCCGGAAGCTCCGGCAAATGCAAAGACGAATGTGGTAGCCCCGGCCATCACGGGGCCCGCGGCAGCGCCAGGTTCAGCACTGGCGGCATCCGCAGGGCAGCCCGCGGCACCAAAAGAGCCCGAGCCACCGGCGATGCGCGAGGACGTTCAAGGCAATCTCTACACGAACTACACGCACGGCTTTAAAATGTACAAAGCGCCAAGCTGGGCATTGATCGAAGATGCGCGCAAGGCGCTGCCAAACGCGATTGTGGCCTTGGGGACGTACAACCAGTCGACGCTGATGGTGATCGGCCAGGAACAAACTAAAGCTACTCTGGAACCGGCGGCGACGGCGGTTGAAAAACGGCTGAGCGAAATCTACGACAACTACCGGAGAATTTCACAGCGGAAGACGGTGGTGGGCGGATTGCCGGCCGTGGAATATCACTACCGCGGAATGGCGGACGGACATGATTGGTCCGGAACGCTTGTGGTGATTGGGCGCGGGAGCGATGTGATTACGGTGCTCGGCATGACCTACGCCGACAACGACCTCATTCAAATCCAGGAAAATGTGATCGCCAGATCGATTGCGAGCCTGGACTTCAACGTACATTAAGGAAAGTGAGTAGTGGGTAGTGAGTGGTACGAGCACATTGACGTGGGCTTACGCGCGGTAGGTTGCTGTTCTCAAGTCTAGTTAACAATAAGACCCCCTCCCCCCGGGGTTTTTCATAAGTGTTGATTCTAAAGAGAGATCAAGTCACGTGTTTTCAGACACTTTTGCAAGTGTTGATTCTAAGGAACTTCCGATTGCACTAGAATTGTACAAAAGTGGGTGTTCGAGGGCTGCTGGGGCTGAACGGAGACTCCCCTATCAAGGCGTAGCCACTTCACCAAAAAGAAAAGCGGCAGATGGTCTGCCGCTTAACGGGATTATCCCTACAACACAGATTAATACTGGGAGAGAGTTTGTTCAAGAGACAAATTGGACGGAAACAGCCAGGATTTTTCATTTCTGGCCATAGGTCGGGCTGAAGTTATTTGAGCGGCCAGCGGTTCTCGCAACTTAAGGATGGGGACGGAGAAACCTGACGGGAGGAGAAGGCAAGAGACGGATAGGAGCGACACAGAGAAGAGCGGACTTTGGGCAGGACGGCCAGGCAACGCGGCACAGCATGCTGTGCCCCTACGAAGAGCCCTAATCGGAAGCGGCGGCGGCGAGGTCGGGGAATTTTTTGTGTTCGCGGATTACGGCGATTAGGGCTTGGGCGGCGCGGGGGAGGCTGCGGTCGCGGCGGTAGACGAGACCGAGCTCACGCCAGAGATCTACGCCTTCGACGTTCAGGAGCTTCACTTCGCCGGCTCTCACCTGGTCGCGAGCAAAACTCTCGCTGATGAAGGAAACGCCTGCGTCCGCGGCGACGAAACGCTTGATCATGCCAATGCTGGGAAGCTCCATTACGACGCGCAGGCGCGCGCGATAGGGGCGAAACAACTTGTCCAGAACCTGGCGAGTGAAGCCGGTGCGCGGGAAGATGAGCGGCTGGCCGGCGACTTCTTCGAGCGTGATCTTGGAGCGATGCGCGAGCGGATTACGTGTGCTGACCATGAAGCGGAGGCGGTCGCGGGAGAGGTGATGAACTTTAAGCGTCGGCGATTTGATGGGGAGAGTGACGATGCCGACGTCAACGGAGCCGTCTTCGACGCGCTGCAAAATTTTGTGGCTGAAATTGCGGTAAATGCTGATGTGCACCTGGGGATAACGACGCTGAAATTCCGCGAAAATGTCTGGAAGAAGATAAAGGCAGGTGGCTTCGTTGGCGCCAAAAACGAGCGGGCCTTGAACCACGTCGCCGCGATCGGCAACGAACTGAATGGATTCGTCGCGCAGACGAAGCAGGCGCTCGGCATATTCGAAGAGGACCTCACCCGCGGGGGTGAGCTCGACGGATTTAGCGGAGCGGTCCAGAAGCCTGGCGCGATAGGCCTGTTCGAGCTGGCGAATCTGCGCGCTGACAGCGGATTGCGAGCGAAACACTTTCTGCCCGGCGCGCGAGAAACTCTTGAGCTTGGCTACGTAAACGAAAGTGGCAAGTTGATCGAAGTCCATGGGCAGGTGGCTCGGCGAAGATTATAGCGGATTGCTTCCGCCATGTGAGCGCAGAATCTTGCTCCTTTCAAGCAGGCAGAGGCGCGCGCGTAAACGCGGCACTCTGTGGCGAACTGAAAATTACTTCGGGGTGCTTCAAACGGGCGAGCACCGGTTCCCATGCAGCTTCGAGAGTTCCTTGAAAGTGGAGAGGCTGTACTCGCAGCATGGGGAGCACGCCGCGGCGCGAGAGCAAACGGGAGGCGCGCGGACTGTGTGTGAAATGCAGGTGTTCTTCGAGCACGTTGCGCAGCCAAGCTTCTTCCAGGCGATTGATTTCCGCGAGCGCGACGAAATCGCGGTGAACGACTTCATCGGCTTCGCCACGGAGAACGTAGGAAAGGCCGCCGGTCATGCCTGAACCGAAATTGAGGCCGAGCGGGCCGAGAACAAGCACGACGCCGCCGGTCATGTATTCACAGCCGTGCTGGCCGACGCCTTCGACAACAGCAAGCGCGCCGCTATTGCGAACGGCAAAACGCTCACCAGCGCGGCCTGCGACGAAGAGTTGGCCGGAGGTGGCGCCGTAAAGAACCGTGTTTCCGACCAGCACGTCACCGCGGCGAGACGCAGCGGAGCTGGCGGCTATCGCGATGGTTCCACCGGAAAGACCTTTTCCGACGTAATCATTGGCTTCGCCCGAAAGCGTTAACGTGATTCCATCAGCCAGGAAAGCACCGAAGCTTTGTCCGGCGCAGCCGTGAAATTCCTTGGTGAAATTCTGAGTTAGGGGACGGACCTGGCTACCGGGACGGCGCCTGCGCATCAGTTCTCCGCTCATGCCAGCGCCCACGCTGCGGTCGGAATTTTGGATGAGCTGAGATTCGGTTTGGAGCTCGAAGGCAGCGCTGAAGTGAAGCGCGTCCTCGCGCGCATCGGCGCGCAATGCAGGCGACTGGTGGGGCGCGACGCGGCTGGATTCGGAAATGGGGACAATCAGCAGCGGATCCATACCGGAACGCGCGCTGAGACGGTCGTACCAACCGGTGAGCTCGCTGAGAGAGCGAGCACCAAGTTGCGCAAGACGAGTGCGCACTTCCTCAGCCAGGGAGCGGAAGTAAGCGGCGACCATTTCCGGCTTTCCCGCGAAGCGCGTGCGCAATTTCTCGTCTTGCGTGGCAATGCCAACGGGACAAGTGTTGAGATGACACTGGCGCGCCATTACGCAACCAATCGCGAGGAGCGCGGCGGTCCCGAAGCCGAACTCATCGGCGCCAAAAAGTGCGGCAACGATGATGTCGCGCGAAAATTTCAGGCCACCGTCAACGCGAAGCGCGACGCGAGAGCGCAGCCCCGCGCGAACAAGCGTGTCGTGCGTTTCGCGCAAACCGATTTCCCAAGGCAAGCCAGTATTTTTTATGGAAGTGAGCGGCGAAGAGCCCGTGCCGCCATTATGACCGCTGATGGTGATGACATCCGCGCCTGCTTTGGCCACGCCCGCCGCGATGATTCCTACGCCCGCGCCGGAGACGAGCTTCACGCCAATACGCGCGCTGGGATTCACGGCGCGCAAGTCGTGGATGAGCTGAGCCAGATCCTCGATGCTGTAAATGTCGTGGTGCGGCGGCGGCGAAATGAGGGGAGTGCCGGGAGTCGCGTGACGGATGCGTGCGATATATTCCGTGACTTTGCGCGCGGGGAGCTGACCGCCTTCACCGGGCTTGGAACCCTGGGCCATCTTGATTTCGAGTTCTTCCGCGTGGACGAGGTAATCCGCGGTGACGCCAAAGCGGCCGGAGGCGACTTGCTTTATTTTGTTTGCGGCGGCGGGTTCGAAGCGGTACGTGTTGGGATCCTCGCCGCCTTCGCCGGTGTTGCTGCGGCCACCGATGAGGTTCATGGCGAGGGCAAGCGCGCGATGCGCTTCGGGACTGAGCGAGCCGAGAGACATGGCTTGGGTGCTGAAGCGGCGAAGAATCATATTGGTGGATTCGACTTCTTCGAGGGGAACGGGCGTGCCGGGAACGGTCTCCAGCAAATCGCGAAGAAAGACACTGCCCTGATGTTCGGACAATTCTTCGAAGGCCGCGAATTTTCCGGCTTCGGGCGCCCGAACGTGGGCGTGCATGCGGCGAACGACTTCGGGAGAAGTTGCGTGAAGTTCAGCGCCTTTGCGAAAGCGGTACAAACCGGCGTCAGCAAGTTCAGTGGATGCGGCGGAGAAGGCGGCCGTATGCATGCGAACGTAGTCTGCTAAAAGATCATTCAGAGTTTTCGAGCCCGGGTAGTCTGCGGCGTCTTCAAAAAACTCGGAGCAAAGATCCTGGGCCAGGCCGACGATCTCAAAGAGGTGGCTATTGCGGTAGCTCGCAAGAGTGGAAACGCCCATGCGCGCCAGTACTTTGCGAAGGCCGGCAGTAATCGCCGTACGCATGCGGTCGGCGCCGCCGGCCTCGAGGGATTCCGCAAATTCGTCGGCAAGATAGGGCACGACGGCGCTGGCACCTGCAGCGACGAGGAGCGCGACGTGATGGGTGTCAAAGACTTGCGCTGACTCGACGATCAGCGGCAAGTCCCAGAGGCCCTCGCGAACCATCGCTTTCCAGATAGCGGCAGTGGCCAGCAGCGCGGGAAGCGCGCCATTTTTCGCATTGATGCCGCGATCGGAGAGGAGGAGGAGGCCCGGGCGTCCGCCGCTACTCAGAGGGGTAGAAGAGAGCTGAGCAAAACTGCAGCGCGCGCCCAGGACTCCCAGGGCGGAAGAGAAAGTCATTTCGATGCGATGAACAGGAGAAAAGAACTCGGAGAGCTCCGCGAGCTGGCCAGTGCTTAGCAACGGGCCGGGCAGCGTGAAGCCGTCGTTGAGATGCACGTTGAGAGACATGACGTGGGTTTCGCGAAGCGGATCGATGGGGGGATTGGTGACTTGCGCGAAGCGCTGCTTGCAATAATCCCAGAGCGTGCGCGGGAGAGTCGAGAGGAATGCGGGTGGGGAGTCGTCGCCCATGCTCCAGTCGGCTTCTTTTCCGTGCGTCAAGGCGGAGAAAAGAGTTTTGAATTGGTCGTCGGTCCAGCCGGCAGCGGCGGCGATGCGCTTGGGCTCGTCCGTAATGGAGGAAGGAGTGAAGTCAGAGAACGCGAGATGCCGCGCAGGGGGCACAGCGTTCCGAGCTTGATGGATGGCCAGGCGCTTCAAGATTTCGCGCCAACGCAGGAAAATGCCAGTCGCCGGGTTAGCAAGAATCATTTCGCCGGGGCCGAGCCGCTGCCGTTCGGCGATGCGCGATTCATCGAGATCGATCAACCCGGTTTCCGAGCCGGCGATCAGAAGGCCGTCGTGCGTGAGCGTGTATCGCAACGGGCGGAGGCCGTTGCGGTCAAGCTTTGCGCCGACGAACTGGCCGTCGGAAAAAATCAGAGCTGCGGGGCCGTCCCACGGTTCGCTCTGCTGAGAAAGTGAGGTTAGGGCTGCGCGGATGTCTCTGGAGAGAAGCGGATCGTTTTCAAAAGCAGGAGGAACCATGGTGAGCATGGCTTCATCCGGCGTAAGGCCTTCTAGCAATTTCAGTTCGAAGGCATTATCGAAGCTCGCGGAATCGCTGACATTGCCTTCCAGGGGAGTGAACCAGGAGCCGACGGTGAGGCGCGCGCGCAGTTCGTGCTCTTTCGCGCGGAGCCAGCGGCGATTCGAGACGATTGTATTGATTTCGCCATTGTGCGCGACGTGGCGAAACGGCTGTGCCAGATGCCAGGAAGGCTGCGTGTTTGTGGAATAGCGCTGGTGGAAGATGGCGAAGGTTGTGGCAAAAGCGGCGTCGCGCAAATCTTCGTAAAACTGGGGGAATTGCCACGGAGTGAGCAAGCCTTTGTAAACGACAGTGTGCGAAGAGAGCGAGCAGAGATAACAACGCTCCGGCAGAAGCGATTCGGCGCGCTTGCGAAGCAGAGCCAACCTCAACTCGAAGCGAGCAACGCCTCGCGCCACGTGAAAAGGGGCAACGAAGAACTGCCAGATCTCTGGCATGGTCTCCAGAGCGCGACTTCCGAGCGAGTTCGTGTTGGTGGGCACCCGGCGCCAGCCGAGAATGCGCAGGCGCTCGATGCCGGCGGCAGCTTCCACGGCGGCTCGAGCGTCTGCCGCTGAGCTGGCTGGAAAGAACGCGAAACCTAAGCCAAATATTTCAGGAAGATCGATTCCCTGCTCTTGCGCGCGGGCTCGGAAGAAAGATTCAGGAAGAGCCGTAAGCAAACCTGCGCCGTCGCCGCTAGCGCCGTCGGCGTCTACACCGCCGCGATGCGTAAGGCGTTCGAGCGCCGTCAGCGCTATTTGGACAATCTCATAACTGGCGGGGCCGCCGAGGCGGGCGACGAAACCAGTGCCACAGGCATCATGATCGGGATGGCCCCAGTTTGGGTGCCGTTCGAACTGGAGTGGGACGCACCGTCGGAACATACTTATTTATCGAGCCGAGGGCCTCTAGATGTACAACGCAGAATTTGCATTTATCAAATCGATTTTGTGGGGCAGGAGATTCTAAGCCGTGGATTATTAAAACTTTGTAACTTCTGAAAAGTGAAATTCACGGACCTTCATGGCGGGGACTACCATTTCGAACGCTTCTTCGCCAGTGGCACGCACCGAAGGGCCGAGCAGTTCGACGTTGCGCAGCATCTCGAGAATGGACTGATTGAAACGGAAATTGCGGACTGCGGTAGTGACTTTGCCGTTTTCTACAAGGAAAAGGCCGTCGCGAGTCATGCCGGTCATGACCTTTTCGTAGGGATCGACTTCGCGGATATACCAGAGGCGGGTGACGAGCAGGCCGCGGCCGGTGGAGGCGAGCATATTTTCGAGCGAGGAATCGCCGCCCGCGAAGACAAGATTCATCGGAGCTTCGCCGTATTCGTTGGGTAGAGCGAAGCCGTGGCCCGTGGATTTTTTGCCGGCGGCTTTGGCGCTGCTGCGCGAGTAGACGAGATTTTTCGGCACGCCACGATCGACGAGCAGAATTTGCTGACGCGGCATGCCTTCGCCATCGAACGGCGCACCGAGTTGGAGCGGATGGTAGGCGTCATCGCGGATGGTGATGTTCTTGCCGAAGAGCTGTTTGCCCATGCGCTTGTTGAGGCAGGAACGCTTGTCTTGGAGCGCGGTGGCGGCAAAGTCGTAAAAGAGAAAGCCAACGAGATCGAGCACGGCAGCGGGTTCAAGAATGACGGTGTAGCGGCCGGGCGCGAGTTCGCGCGCGTCAACCGCCATGTGTGCTTTTTGGCTAGCACGCAGGGCGAGCTCTTGCGGATCAAAATCGCGGACGCTCGCGGCGTTTGCCTTGGCCCAGCTTGCGGCGGGAGTTTCCTGCATGGTGATGGAGAATTCGGCGTGCGCTTCGTTGTAGGCAGCAAAAAGTCCGCGGGAATTGCCCATCGCGGATTGCTGCAGGCCGCTAGCGAAAATGCCGGCAGCCACCTGGCCGTTCTGGATGGCCAGATCGCAAGCGCGGCGGACGGCGCGGGCACGATCTTCTGGCGTGAGCGCGGCAGTGTCCTTCATGAAGCGATTCACTTTGCGATAACGCTGCTTGGCTGGCATGGGGAGCAGATGTGGATCTTTGGGTTGGCTGTGCGCGAGGGAAAGAGACGCCTCAATCGCGGTGCGAAGGGAGTCTTCGTCGACGCGATTCGTAGTGGCGCGCGCGGTGCGGCTATCGACTACTGTACGGATCGAAACATTCAGGCCACGCTCGGCGACGTTTTGGTGGATGGCGTTGTTGGCGAAGCGCGTGAGAGAGTCGGCGGTCTCGTCGACGTGAACTTCGGTTTCGTCAGCGCCAGTGGTTTTGGCCAAGCGCAGGACCGTATCGATGATCCGGCGCAGATCCTGTTCAGGAAGCAATTGCGCAGAAGATGCACCGTTCTTCCGCGCTGATGACTTTCCGGATTTGCGACCGGCGCTCATTGGTTCGAAAACGCCGAGCCGATTTTGACGTTGCGAAAACGCGCAGGCGCAGCGCCGTGTCCGGTGCCCATAGTTTGCATGGGCTGGCCCTTACCGCAATTTGGTGTACCCCAAAGCGTCCAATGATTGCGCGAACAAATTGCGTCGCAGGAATTCCAAAACTCTGTTGTAATTCCGCTGTAGCTGGGATTCCTCAGCATGCGTGTCTTCTTGCCGCCTTTTATTTCCCAACCGAGCTCCGTCGAAAACTGAAATTGATAACGGCGGTCGTCGATGGACCACGAGCGGTTGGTTTCCATGAGGATTCCATCGTCTGTGTCGGCGATTAAGTTGTCGAAGTCCCAAGTGCCAGGGGTGAGGCTGATGTTCGTCATGCGAATGATCGGAAGACGATTCCAGCTTTCCGTGCGCATAGTGCCGGAGGAACGGTTCAAGCCGATGAGATGAGCGGTTTCGCGATTCGAGAGATAGCCGCGGAACTGGCCGTCTTTGATGATATCCGTGCACTGGGCGGGTACGCCCTCATCGTCATAGGCAAACGTTCCGAGGCCCGGCCCGTGATCGAGGCGCGCGTCGGCGACGACGTTTACAATCTCCGAGCCGTAGCGCAGCTTATTCAATTGGTCTAACGTCAAAAAACTAGTTCCTGCAAAGTTCGCTTCCTGGCCCAGCACGCGGTCTAGTTCGATGGGGTGGCCGACGGATTCGTGAATCTGCAAGCCAAGCTGGCTTCCGCCAAGAATCAGCGTCCCGGTTTTCTCGGGACACTGGGCCGCGGAATGAAGCGCTGCGGCGTCTTCGCCCACGCGCGCGGCGTGCTTCAGCAGCTGGAGCGATTCGACGAGCTCGTAACCCTCTAGAGCATGCTGGCCGCCAAAACTATTCGGATAGGAGCGCTTCTGAATCTCATCACCCTGAAAGGAAGTGGCGGCAATACCGCAGCCCGTAATCATTTTTCGCTGATGAATGCGCGAACCGATGCTGGAAGAAAACCAGGAATCAATTTTGCGAAATTGCATTCCGGTTTCCGTGAGAGTGACGCCCTTGACGCGGCGCATCTCGGCATCCGCGGCGAGCAGCAACGCGAGCTGATTTTCCAGCGGGAGTTCGAAGGGATCCTTGCGAAAGGGGCTTTGCCAGCTGTCGACGTAGGCGTCTTCCGCCGCCATCACGACCTCTCCACGTTTGGCGAGCGCGGAGGCTTTGGCGATGGAGACAGCCTGCGCGGCGCATGCGGAAACGCCCTCGCGGGTGAGCCGGTCGGTGGACGCGAAGCCCCACGCGCCATTTGCCAAGGCGCGAACACCGATTCCGATCGATTCGGATTGCGCGAGCGTTCCGACCTGTCCGTTTTTGGTGGTCAGGTCGCGCTGGCGCAAATGCATCACGCGGACATCCGCATAAGTGGCGCCGCGAATGCGGGCCGTGTCGAGGGCGTCGATGGAGAGATCCCACATGAAAACAATCTGGAGGAAACCAAACTAAGTTTACAAGAAAATGGGGCGCAGTCTATTGCGCCCCGTTGTGTAAGAGTAAGGAGACAGACTAAGAGTCTGTCCCACCTATGTGCCTTCTTGCCAGGAAGCCAAATAATGTTCCTGCTCGGCAGTCAGCTTGTCCAGTTTGTGGCCCATGCTGTCGAGCTTGAGGCGGGCGATTTCCTTGTCAAGATTCTCCGGCACGACGTAAACCTGCGGCTTTAAATCCTTGTAATGCTGCTTCAGGTATTCGGCGGAGAGCGCCTGATTAGCGAAGCTCATGTCCATCACGGCAGCTGGATGTCCTTCCGCAGTTGCAAGATTGACCAGGCGGCCTTCGCCGAGGAGATAAACTCTGCGGCCGTCTTTCAGAAGATATTCATCCACGAGGGGGCGCACTTCACGCTTGCTGGAAGACAAGCGTTGGAGCGAAGGAATATCGATTTCGACGTTGAAGTGGCCGGAGTTGCAAACCACTGCGCCGCTCTTCATGGCCTCAAAATGCTCGGTGCGAATGACGTTTTTGTTGCCCGTGACGGTAATAAAAACGTCGCCCTGCTTGGCAGCTTCCGCCATAGGCATAACACGGAACCCGTCCATTACCGCTTCGATGCCCTTGGTGGGGTCGATTTCTGTGATGATCACGTCGGCGCCGTGGCCTTTGGCGCGCATGGCGATGCCACGTCCGCACCAGCCGTAGCCAGCGACGACGACTTTGAGCCCAGCGATGAGCAAATTCGTGGCGCGAATCACACCATCCAGAGTGGACTGTCCGGTGCCGTAGCGATTGTCAAAGAAATGCTTGGTCTGCGCATCATTCACCGCGATGATCGGATACTTCAGCGTGCCGTCTTTCGCCATGGCGCGCAGGCGAATGACGCCGGTGGTGGTCTCTTCCGTGCCGGCAATCACGTTAGACACTAAGTCGGTCCGTTTCGAGAGCAACATCGTGACCAGGTCGGCGCCGTCGTCCATCGTGAATTGCGGTTTGTGTTCAAGGGCCGCCCGCAAGTGCGAGTAATACGTCTCGTTGTCCTCGCCCTTGATCGCGTACGTGGGAATGCTGTAGTCGCGGTTCAAGGAAGCGGCGACTTCGTCCTGAGTTGAAAGCGGATTCGAAGCGCAAAGAACTGCATCGGCGCCACCATCGCGCAAGGCAATCATCAGGTTTGCCGTTTCACTCGTCACGTGCAGACAAGCGGAGACGCGCAATCCCGCAAGCGGCTTCTCCTTCACGAAGCGCTTGCGAATCGATTCGAGCACAGGCATCTGCTGATGGGCCCACTCGATCTTGCGCTTGCCGGCGTCGGCCAGCCCGATATCCTTGACATCACCTTTTTTCAGTTCTGCTGTAGCCACACTCATTCTCCTTGATCCGAATTTTGTGCCGCGAAGGGACTACGCGCGGGAAATGACAAGATACCGGCCCTTCTGACAGCAAAGCCTATCGGTGTGCCGCAGCTTCCACCGGGGCAGCTCCGAGGCCGGCTGCTTTGCGCAAAGCATCCGCCCGATCGGTGCGTTCCCAAGTGAAGCCCGGGCCGCTGCGTCCGAAATGCCCGTAAGCGGCGGTGTCCTTGTAGATGGGACGGCGAAGATCGAGTGTTTCGATGATGGCTTTGGGCGTCAGCGAAAAGTATTCGCGAATGAGGGCGGTGATTTTCTCGTCGGAAACAGTCGCTGTGCCAAAGGTATCGGCCATCACGGAGACGGGCTCGGCCACTCCGATGGCGTAAGCTAACTGAACTTCAGTCTTGCGCGCCAGCCCCGCGGCAACGATGTTTTTGGCGATGTAGCGCGCCATGTAGCAAGCGGAGCGATCCACCTTCGAAGGATCCTTGCCGGAGAAAGCGCCGCCGCCGTGTCGGCTGTAGCCGCCATAGGTGTCCACGATAATTTTTCGGCCGGTTAAGCCGGCATCGCCCATCGGCCCGCCGATGACAAAGCGTCCCGTCGGATTAATGTGATACTTAGTTTTGCTATCCAGCATCGCGGCAGGAATGATCGGACGGATCACATGCTCAGTGATGGCATCCCGGAGGTCGGCATTGGAAACTTTTTCGCTATGCTGCGTGGAAACGACCACACAATCGACTCGAACGGGACGGCTATCGCGATACTCGATGGTGACTTGGGACTTGCCGTCGGGGCGAAGGAAATCAACTTTACTTGATTTACGAACATCGGTGAGGCGTTGCGTGAGGCGGTGAGCCAATTGGATGGGCATGGGCATCAGCTCTTCGGTCTCATCGCAGGCGAATCCGAACATGAGGCCCTGGTCCCCCGCGCCGCCGGTATCAACGCCCATGGCGATATCCGGCGATTGGCGCTTAACGGTGCACATGACGGCGCAAGTCTCGGCGTCGAACCCGTATTTTGCGCGGTCGTAGCCCACGCCCCGAATCGTGTCGCGGACCAGCTTGTCGTATTCGAGATGCGCGGTGGTGGTGATTTCGCCGGCGACAATGGCAAGGCCGGTGGTGACAAGGGTTTCGCAGGCAACGCGTCCCCTGGAGTCTTGCTTGATTACTTCATCGAGAACAGCATCGGAAATCTGGTCGGCAATCTTGTCCGGGTGTCCTTCCGTGACAGACTCCGAAGTAAACAGAAAGTTGCGCAAGGCTTCGCTCAAAAGACGTTCTCCTTCGTGAACCGCGGCGGCCTACCCGCCCGGATGTGCTATTCACCTACGTTAGATTAACCCTACAAAACTATCATCGCAGGGGCGAAGAAGCAACGCATTGGGCCTGAATGGGATTTAGGTGCAGCGAACGGTCGAAATTGAGGGGTGAACGGCATCTGGGTGCAGCGAACGGAAGGTAGACTAGGCAGCTTCGTCGTCGTCATCCAGTTGAATATCGAGCTTGCCTTTGGTCTTCTTGACCATCAAGTAGGAGCGGATGAAGGGGTCAATGTCGCCATCGAGGACGCGGTCCACATCTCCAGCGCTGAACTTGGTGCGGTGGTCTTTGATCATGCGGTAGGGCTGCATGACATAGGAGCGAATCTGACTGCCGAAAGAAATATCCAGCTTGGTCTCGTCAAGCTTGTCGGTATGCGCCTGGCGCTTTTGAATTTCGAGATCGTAGAGCCGGGAGCGCAACATTTTCATGGCCATTTCGCGGTTTTTGCCCTGGCTGCGCTGGGCTTGGCAGCCGACGACGATGTTAGTCGGCAGGTGCGTGATGCGAACCGCAGTTTCGACCTTGTTTACATTCTGGCCGCCCTTGCCGCCGGATCGGAAGGTATCCACGCGCAGGTCTTCCGGACGAATGTTGATCTCGATGCGGTCGTCAATTTCCGGAATCACAAACACAGAGGCGAACGACGTGTGGCGACGAGCAGCCTGATCGAACGGGGAGATTCGCACAAGCCGGTGAACGCCAGTCTCCCCCGCGAGCAAGCCGTACGCATTTTCTCCAGCAAATTGGACAGTGGCAGACTTGATGCCAGCTTCTTCGCCGGGGGTCTCATCCAGGACAGTGGCGTTCATGCCTTTGCGTTCCGCCCAGCGAAGATACATGCGCAACAGCATGGAAGCCCAATCCTGCGACTCGGTGCCGCCGGCTCCGGGCTTGATCGTCATGATCGCGTTCAGGTGATCGGTTTCGCCGGAGAGAAGCGTATTGGTTTCGAGCTCACCAACATAGCTCTCGGCGGCCGTCAGCTCGCGGTCGAGGTCTTTCAGGAGATCGTTACGCTGCCCGGCGTTGGTTTCTTCCCCAGCGAGGGCGACGTATGTCTCGATGTCGCCGGAGATGGAAGTGAGCTTATCGTCCGCGGCAATTTGTTCTTCAGCACGCTTGCGGTCGCGAAGAACAGCTTGCGCTTCTTCCTGGTTGTTCCAGAAATCGGGTTGAGCAACGCGGGACTCGAGAGATTTCAGACGGTCGCGATATTGCGGCGCGTCAAAGAAAGCTCCGGACGAGCGAAATGCGGGGCTTGAGCCCTTCGTAACGGTATTGGAGGTCTTCGAGAATCATATTTAGTACGGCGAGATCCCGGAGGTCGGTCGGGAGGTTAAACGGCCTTTCTTAAAGTTAAGGCTAACAGAATAACCGAAACGATGACGCAGAGCCAGGCGAACCAATCGCCGAAGCGAGTGTAGATCGTTTTGTTAGTGCGAAAATCGTAAGGCAAATCGGCCGCGGCGCGCACGTCCCGGGGCAGCGGACGAACTATCCGGCCATAAGGATCTATGGAAGCCGTGATCCCGTTGTTTGTCGCGCGCACAATCCAGCGGCGGTTTTCAACGGCGCGAACACGCGCCATGCGCAGATGCTGCTCGGCGGCGGCGGAGTGCCCAAACCACCCGTCATTCGAAATGTTGACGAACAACTGCGCTCCGTTCTCAGCGAAACGGCGAATTTCGCCCGGGTAAATGGCTTCGTAACAGATGAACACGCCAAACGAATAGCGGTTGAAAAACTGCCCGACGGAATATGCGGTTCCCTTGCGAAACCCGCCGACTTCGCTGGAAACATTGGCTACGACGCGATGAATCAGCGGAAAAGGCTCGTACTCCCCAAACGGAACAAGATGCACTTTGTCGTAGGAAAAAGTGCGGTGTCCGCGCTCGTCAAACATCAGCGCGCTGTTATAGGGCGCCATGATCGCGTGAGAAATTCCTCCAGTGGAAACGATCTCGGGCTTCCACTCAACGACGCCAACGATGAAGGGATGCGCGAAGTGAATCGCCAAGTTCGAAGCTAAATGCTCAAATAACACATCCTGATACGAAAAAGGCGCGGGAGCTTCCGGCCACACCAGCAGATCGGGATGTTGAGCGGAAGTAGCAAGGCTTAATCGTTGTATTTCGACCAACTCCGAAGCATGCAGTGTGAACCAATCGCTCGGGTATTGATCTGCCTCGGGAAAATTAAGCTGCACCACGCGCGCTGTGTGGCTGGCCGCAGCATCCGGCACCAACCGCGGCCCTGCGATCATAGCGACGAGCACTAGCCCGGCGGCGCTGACGAGAACCCCAAGCCGCCGTCCCGGCGTATGCCTGGATGCAACGCCACTCCACGCAACGAGCGCATTGAACGCCGCAACGAGGAACGACAAGCCATAAATCCCGGTAATCGTCGTGAGCTGCACCAATGCGGCATTTGCAGCAGCTGGATAGCCCAACAAATTCCACGGAAAGCTTATCTCCGGCAGCCGGTTGCGAAACAGTTCAAACGAAACCCATAGGAACGGAGTGCCAACGCAAGCGAGCGCGATACTCCTGCGGGAGAGCCGATGGATAGCCCAGGTGGTCGCTCCCATCGCCGACCCCCAAACGGCCGCGATCAGGAGCAAAACTCCCCATCCACCCGGGCGAGAAAGCCCGCCATGTACGGCTAGCACTTCCGCGATCCACGGCACGGAAGTCAACACAAAGCACAAACCATGCAGGAATCCGCAGCCGAAGGCCACCCAAGGCCGCGCCCCGAAAAGCGCGACCAACAAAAGTGCCACGCATACCCAGGAATAAATGCTGAGATAAAATCCAGTGTAGGAAAACGAAAGCGCCACGCCGGAAACAGCGCCGATAAAAAGCCTCATCCATGCTGGGGTTTGACTTCCGGGATGCGGACGAAAATAGCCGAGCCACGGCCGCCCAGACATCAGTGCTTGACGATAGCCTTGAACCCGGCCATCTCGAGACCTTTCCTGGCGTTATCCACGGCTTTCTGGTCGACATAAGGCCCAACCAGGACGTGATAATACTTGTCTCCATGAGGAGACTGCACAACCGTCGGGAAATTCTTTTTTCGCAACGTATTCGCCAGCGCCATGGCATCAGCTTCCCTGGTGAGCGCGGCCACCTGCAAGTTAAGACCTCCGCCCGTGACCATGGGCGCTACAACAGTCGTTTTCGAAGCTGCATTGACTTGCTTCGAGGCGTTCCCACTCTTTCCCGTTGCGGAGACTGCAGCCGGCTTCACAACCGGCCTTAGACGGTCGTCTGTCTTGTTCGAATCGCCCGCGTGGTAAAACTCCCATTCGGAACTTGCCGGCGCGGCTGCGTCGGTTTGCGGCTCGGGAATAGACTTTTTTGTCGAAGGCTTCGGCACAACTTCGGTTTTGGGCTGAACATCGCGTTGCGGCAAGCCGCGCAAGTTCGTCGCCGCGCGCACCTGGCCGTCGTACTGATCACGTCCCATTACGTAACCCAGAGTAAAGAACAAGCCGGAAAACAGGAGCATGAGCATGAACAGACCGATAACATGCCGCCCTTCGAGCACGCGCTCTCCGCCGCCCCCTCGTTTTCCTCCAGAAGCCATTCTTACTTTTTCGATCCCCCTAACGCTTGCACCCAACTATTGATGATATCGATGGGTAGCGGGAAAACAATCGTTGTGTTCTTCTCGACACCTATCTCCGTCAGAGTTTGGAGGTAGCGGAGCTGAATTGCCGAGGATTGCGTCTCCAGAACTTTCGCGGCGTCGGCAAGTTTTTGCGATGCCTCGAACTCGCCCTCAGCGTGAATCACCTTAGCCCGGCGCTCGCGTTCCGCTTCCGCTTGCTTCGCGATGGCGCGCTGCATCTGTTCCGGAATGTCGACCTGTTTGACTTCCACCTTGGACACCTTGATGCCCCACGGTTCGGTGTCCTGGTCGAGGATGACCTGCAGTTTGCCGTTCACCTTGTCGCGCTGCGAGAGAATTTCATCCAGCTCAAATTGGCCAACGATGCTGCGCAGGGTAGTCTGGGCCAGTTGCGACGTTGCGTATTGATAGTTCTGCACCTGAGACATCGCGAGATTGGCGTCCACGACGCGGAAGTAGCAAACAGCATTTACCTTCACGGAAACGTTATCGCGCGTGATGATGTCTTGCGGCGGAACGTCGAGAGTCTCCAGCCTCAGGTTGATGCGATACAAAGTCTCGATCGGCCAAAAAACAAGGTTTATCCCGGCGCCCTTGGCTTCCGGCAGCAATCGCCCGAGGCGGAGCACCACGCCGCGCTCCCATTCCTTGATGATGTACAGTGAATTCCAAAACCAAATCAGAAAGATGCCGGCGATCAACGCTAGCCCAAGAAGACTGATATCCATTTGTAGCCTCCCAAACGTGAACGCATTCTACTTGTTTTTTGTTACTGCCGCTTCCTCCGGCTCGACGTGCAGTTTCAAGCCCTCCACGCTGCGCACGCGCACGGGCTTTCCTTCCGAGACCGCTCGCGGAGAGACGGCTTGCCAAAGCTCGCCGTGAACGCGGATCATCCCCTCGGCCCCGGCGCCCAAACCGGAGATCGCAATTCCTTCCTCGCCAATCAACTCTTCCCTTCCCGTTGTCGATTTCCACGAGCGCGAACGCAGCACGAGCCGCATTAGAAATACCGTAATGAGTGCGAACGGCAGCGTTGCGGCGAACGCCACTCCCAAGCTCACTCCCCCAGACGTTAGCGGCGAGCGAATCAAAAACATCGCGCCCAGCATCATGGACACAATGCCGCCCACGGCGAGAACTCCATGGCTTGTAAACTTCGCCTCCAAAATAAATAGCGCAAGAGCAAGCAGTATGAGCAGCACGCCCGCGAAATTCACGGGTAAAATATGCATGGCGTAAAGTGCGAGCACGGCGCAGATGCCTCCAATAACGCCGGGCGCGATCATTCCCGGGTGCGTGAACTCGGTGTACAAGCCCAGCACGCCGACCATCAAGAGCACGAAGAAAACATCCGGTTCAACAATGCGCGCAAGAAATTTCTGCCGCCCGGAGAGTTCAAAAGGAGCGATCGTGGGATTCTTCAGGGCCAGAACCGTTTTCGTTCCGTCGAAGCGCGCGATGGTTCGACCGTCCAGCTGATGCACAAGATCTTCGGGCGAAGCCGCGATCAAATCGATGAGCTTCCCGTCCAGAGCTTCCTTTTCCGTGAATGCTTTCGCGTCCGTCACCGCCGTTTCCGCAAGCGTGGGATTGCGGCCGCGCTTTTCCGCATAGCTGCGCAAAAAAGCCGTCGCATCATTCAAAATCTTCTTATGCATCGTCTCGTCAACCTGCAGTTGCCATCCGCCGATCACGATCACCGGAGATGCCGCGCCGGTGTGAGTTGCCGGAGCCATGGCGGCGACGTCCGCCGAGAGAAGTATGAAGAAACCTGCAGACGCACCACGCGCGCCCGTGGGTGATACATAGACCGCGACGGGTACAGGCGATACCAAAATGTGCTGGATGATGTCCTTCATCGACTCGCTCAGGCCGCCGGGCGTATCCATGGTGATCAGCACGAGCGCTGCGTGCCGGGACGTGGCGTCGGCAATTCCCTCATCGATGTAGGTGGCCAGGACGGGTCCCACCTCGCGGTCGAGGGCGAGCCGCAACACGAGTGGATTGGGGGGTTGCTCATCTGCAGTAGCGGATGGAAGCAGAAAGACCACCGCGACGGCGCAGAAGAGGCAAAGAAGTGCGAACGCCTGGGTGCTGCAAGGTCTTGAACTGCAAAATCGCTGAACCATACGATGAGCGCTCATTTCGCGCCTCCCGTGGGCTTTACCTTTTGGAGATTATCGAGCAAAGCTTTCGCATCGGAATACTTGGGGGCGAGCTTCAGAGCGCGGTCGAGTTCGGTGCGCGCGAGATCTAGTTTCTTCTGCGCTAGATAGACACGCGCGAGTGTAGTACGCACCACTGCGGAGTCCCGGATTTCCAGGGAAGCCTGCAACTCCTTTGCGGAGTCGTCCAGCTTGCCCCGGCGTCGCTGCACTTCGGCAAGCCCGTTATGCGCGGAAGCGCTAGCGGGATCCGCCGCCAGCGCCGCGCGAAACTCGCCTTCAGCCGCATCCACGCGGCCCGCGGAGAGTTCCTGCCGGCCTCGCCGAATGTGCATCGCGGGAGTGTCCGATGCTGCCGTTCCTGCCGGAGCATTTGCGGAATCCCCCGCGGACACAATTTCCAAGCGAAGCGCTGTCGTATCCAGTTCCGTCTGCACCCGCTCCAGACGCCCAAGCGTCTCTTTTTTTGCGTCGAGGCGCACTACGGGGAGCGCATCGGGACCAAAGGTTTCCCCGGCGGTTTCTCGTTCTTCATCGGCTTCCGTTTTCTTGCCCGCCTTTTCAAGCGCCAGAATCGTCAGTGCCCGGTTTTCCGGGTTGTCAGGCTCGCGTCTGGAAGCATCGCGAAAGTATTCCGCAGCCGCGGCGAAATCATTAGAGCCAAGCGCCAGCACTCCCAAGTTGAAGGGGTAATCATCCTGGTCGGGATCAAGCTCCACCGCGCGGCGAAGGTCCGTCATCGCGACAGACGTCTTCCCCTGCCGCGCCCGGGCAAGGGCCAAATCATTCAGGATTTCCGGCAAGTCTGCTCCGGAAACCATGTTTTTCCGCAGTGCTTCCTGCAGCGACACGAACACTTCCTCGGCTCGGTCCGGCTGATTCAGCATCAAACGGCAAACGCCAGTGGCGAACACGGCTTCAACGTAACGGTCGTGTGATTTCGGAACCTTGGCAAACCATTGCAGAGCCGGGTCACAATCGCGCCGAGCATAGTATGCGTCACCAATCGCAAAATCCGGGTCGGGCCACTGCGGATCGAGACGCGCCGCTTCCCGGAGCTCGCGCAGCCGGGTGTCATCATCGCTCGCCAGCAAGCCGCGAACATAGTGTTCAAATGCATCAAGCCGTAGCGGCCGCTGCGCTTTCGAGAAATCTTCAAGACTTCGCGGGTAAGCGTGATCGTTGGCGGATAGCAATCGCCACAGCATCCGCAAATGCAACTCCATCAGCGAATCAAGAGTGCCCGTCTCCCGGATTGCCGGAAGCAGGCGTATTGGGCTGATCCGTAGAATTTGAGACTCGATCGTCAGTGTTTGTCCATCGGACAGATATCTGCCAAAGACGACAAAATCCGCATCCATGTTCTGCCCGATACGCAGCATCGAAGCCCGGCTCAATTTTGCCGCGGGCGGAAGCCCCGAGCGGTCAAGCTCGGCGGTGCGCCCGGCGTGTGTGTAGACTTGCTGACCGGCTGCGGACAGCCGCTGAATCGTGAGTTCTTCAAGGCCTTCACCGAGCCAGTCCAGGCGTGAAGACGCGCCTGCATTTTCGAACGGAAAAACGAGATAAATCCCCTGTGGGGAAGGTACGGCGGCGGGTTCCGGAGTTCCCGAGGTGATCATCAAGTCTGCAAAATGTCGCTGAGCAATAACGCTGGAAGGTACTGCAGCAGGCGTGACCAGTACAATCATGCAAAAAAAGATAAGCCAGGGCGAACTTAGGAAATGCCGTTTCATCCTCGCTGTATTGTACCAGAGGAAAACAGCAGCACTCGCTTAGATACACGCAGAGAGCGATGTTCTAGATACCGCTTGGGCTATCACTACGCGCAGACTCAAGTCCCAAAGTCTGTTTGTTCCATCCGAGCTACTTTTGTGGACTGACCCTCAATTCCATCAATTTCCGCGGAGGCTGTGAACCGATCGTCACCTCCGTGAGTTCCGTCCATTCCGCTTTGTCGTTAATTCGTAAAATGGAGTTGGTTTTGATTTCTCCCAGTTCGAAACCCCACATGAACCCGTTGCCATCGGCGGCCAGCCTTAGTTTGGTCTCCAGGTAGCGTCCATCGTTGAACGCACGCATGAAATATGCCCCGTCCTGGTCGTCATAAGAGACAAAACCCAATGCTTGTAGCGCGGCCTTTCCATCGAACTTATTGCGACCGATTCCCTCTATCATCAGAACAAGTCCATCCAGCTTGTACTCGGCTTCTTCCGTTTGAACAAGTTCCAGGAATTCGCCGGACCCACGCAATACGCGCGCCTCCCCGGCCCATCTCCCAACAAGGAAATTGAGCTTCTTCATTGCCGTGCGCTGCACTTCAATATTCGGGATTCTTGGAAGGTTTGTCATACATCTCGGGGCGAAATCAAAACTCCAGGAATGTTACAGCCTTAAAGCGACGCTGTGCCTTAACGCTACGACGTAGCGCGGAGTTCACAATCTATAAGTGCGCCTACAAGCTGAATCTGGACCGAGACATCCAGGTTCACAACGAAGGCCTTTTTGCGGGGCCGTTCTTTTTTTACAGTTGCGCCGGCTCTGCCGGTTTCGGCACTAGCAGCTCTTGCACGGCGGGATTCTTTAGCGCTGCTGCAAATGACGGATCTTTCTTTATATCCGCGAGGTCTTTGTATCCCTCATCCTTGGCCTTGCGAAGGTAATGGATGCAGCGGTCAAGATCGCCCGCCTGCGCAAAGGACTTCGCAAGCATGTAGTCAAATCTTCCGCGATCGTCGACGGAACGGTCTTGGAGGATCGATCCGTTGCGTGACCCATTGTGCTCGAACAGCAGCGGATCAAGCGTCAACGCGCGCCGGAAAGCCGAAATCGCTTCCTCATATTTCCGTTCACCAAAATAAGCGTAACCCAGATTGCTGTATAGCACGGCCATGTCGTTCCGCATGCCGATCGCTTTTTCATAGGCTCTTATGGCCTTATGGTATTTCTTACGCTGGTACCAAATCGTGCCAACATTATTTTCCGCGTCGGCATAGCGCGGATCGGCTTTGACGGCACGTTCATAATATTTAAGTGCCAGTCCCAGCGCCGCCTGCTGATGCAGTGCAATACCCAACTTGTTCAAATAAACGGGATTTCGCGGGTTCTGATCCGCGAGCTTCTTGAACATTTCCGCGGCCTCGCGATACTGTTTCCGCACCATATAGAGGTCGCCCATCTGCTCGTCACTGATTTCCGGGCGCACTACGATTACGGGATCCTGCGGCGATGGCACTTGCGCCACACCGGGCGCCATCACCATCGAGCGTGTACCTTCGAGAGTTTGTCCTGTGGCGGGAATCGACAGACTTAGAAGGAGAATACTGGCTGGAACCGCCACTCGTACGTGAGTCATGGCGAGTCTCCCTTCTCCGGCTTAGGCTTAGCCTTGTCGGGGTCCTTCTTCTTGCCTCCAAAGATACCAAAAATCTTCTGCAAGGGGTTCTTTTTCTTTTCGCCGGACTGGGCGTCCGGATCAGAGGAAACAGGTGAACCCTGGCCTGTCGCGTCCGGCGGCCTGTTCGGGTCGTAAGCAGTTACGGGCTTTCCCTGCGCATCTGTTTGGGGCGGCTTGGGCTGGTCTCCGCCAAAAATGTGGGACAGCCAAGAGCCCGCCGACGAAACGGCGTTGCTCCCACCGTGCAGCTCACAAAACTGCGTTGGGGCTGACCCGGCAACGTAGACCTCCTCCCGCGTCGTGGGGCAGTTCGGCGTAGCGAGTTCCAGTGAGTCGGGATCAATCAGAACCGACTGCACCCCCTCAGGCGCGGTGAAGTCTCTAACGTCTCGATAAGCGGGGAGCGCCGTGGCGCGAATCATGAAGTCCGCCCAAACCGGCGCGACCGTCGCACCACCCGTGAAACCGAGGTCTCGATTGTCGTCAAACCCGATCCAGATTACGGTCAGCAGGTTTGATGTGTATCCGGCGAACCATCCGTCTCGCGAAGTTCCCGTCTTCCCGGCCGCGGGCAGCGTAAAGCCGCGCGCGCGAACCCCTGCAGCGGTGCCCTTGTTCAAAACATCTTTGAGCAGGCTGGTGACCAGGAAAGCAACTCGCGGATCGAGCACCTGGCGCGTCTGCGGGGTGAATTTCTCCAGCACGCTGCCATCGGCGCTCACTACGGAATGAAGGAATTCAGGTTCTGCGCGTACTCCGCCGTTCGCGAACGCTGTATAGCCCGCGGCCACGTCAATCGCCGTCATTTCATATGCCCCCAGGGCGACTGCCGGCGTTGGCTGGATGTTGTTGCCGAGTCCCATTTGGCGAGCGATTTGCACGACGCGCCCGTAACCGATCATCTCGGCCACCTTCACGGTGGCCACGTTTAGAGAATTCGTCAACGCGTCCCGCACCGTCACATGGCCCATGAACCTCTCGCCGTAATTGTTCGGTGTGTATTCTTTACCGTCGAATTCAAACGTCGTAGGTTCGTCATCGATCGTCGTCGCGGGCGTGATCACCGGCTGCACGTTATCCACGGCGTTGTCGAACGCAGCCGCGTACACAAACGGCTTGAAAACAGAACCAGGTTGCCGATGGGCCAGCGCGTGATTGAGCTGGCTTTGGCCGTAATCGCGTCCTCCGATGACGGCCTTGATCTCACCGGTCCTCGGGTCGAGCGCTACCAGCGCGATTTGAACCTGCGGGATAGGATCGGTACTTCCCTTCTTCGCAGCTTCTTTACGCCATTTTTCATATTTCTTCGCAAGCAGCAAATCGACATTCTTCACACCGGCATCCACGGCCGCCACCGCGGCCCGCTGCAGCGCTGGATCGAGCGTGGTGTACACCCTGAAGTTCTGGCTCAGTAGTTCACTTTCAGAGAACTTGTCGAGGAGATGGTCCTTGACCATGTCCACAAAGTAAGGCGCTTCGCTCCCCGAGGCAGCCGTGTGCACGATCTTCAGGGGCGAGTGCTTCGCTGCCTCCAGTTCTTCCGCGGTGATGTACTTGTTTTCCAGCATCTGCGTCAGCACCCGGTCGCGAGCTTGTGGGCCACGCTCCGGATGCCGGTCGGCTGAAGAGTAGTAATTAGGCGCGCGAATAATTCCCGCAAGATAGGCGCACTCGGCCAGCGAGAGCTGCCGCATGTCCTTCCCAAAATAGGCAACGCTCGCTTCGGAGAAGCCGCGAATCCCAAAGCTCCCGCGGTTTCCGAGATAAACCTCATTGGCGTACAACTCGAAGATTTGCTGCTTGTTGAAGCGCTGCTCGAGCTCGGCCGAAACCATCGCCTCGGCCACCTTGCGACGCCAGGTACGCTCGTTCGAAAAGAAGAACGTGCGCGCCACCTGCATGGTGATCGTGCTCGCTCCCTGATAGTGCGTCGAGCTATGGCGTAGATCAGCCCAGGCCGCGCCGACGATTCGAATGAAGTCGAAGCCCCCGTGGTCGAAAAAGCGCTTGTCCTCCGCAGAAAGAATCGCGTGCACCAGCTCTGGAGGCAAATCCTCGTACCTCACCGGCCGCCGCTTTTCCCTCGCGCTGTCAAAAAGATTGGTAATGAGTTCCGGCTCGATCTGCGCCGTGTCCAGATTTGCCCCGCCCGCGAGTGGCCGAATTGCGTGGATCGATTTCCCGCTGAATTGCACGGCCAGCGCGTTGGAGCCGCCAAAATACGAGAGTTTCGAAGGGCGGATGTCGACCGTATTCCGCTCGACGGTGAACTCTCCGAGTGAGTTCTCGTCCACTTCGGGACGGTATCCAATCCGCGTCAGATACGTCGTGAGATCTTCCGCGCTCCACGCCTGGCCGACGGAAATGTACTCCGGCGCGGAAAAAATCTGTGTGGTGTTTTGGAAGACTTTTCCGGAGAGCCGCGCATCGATCATGCGCGAATATCTGATGTAATAGAAAGCGAAAATTCCGCCGGCAATGAGGAACCCAGCGAAGACGATCCCCAGCATCGTCAAGCCTATTTTGGAGGTGAAAAATCCTTTTCGAATTCGAATGCGCAAACGATGACTCCTGGGGCTGAAGCTCTATTGTCTCGCAACGCTCGCTACTAAGAAAGAAGGAGTTCGCAGGCCATAGGCCGCCTAGACACTTCCCGGAGCTGCCTTGGCTGACTGCCTGCATCCAGCCATTCGAAAACTAAACGCTAGACGACTAGAAAAGGGCTTTGTTTTCACTGGTAGGCGAAAAGTGGAGTTCGGTGCTATAGAGAAGCAGATTGACTGGAACGGTATAATCCAACGAAATTTTGACGACTTCCGGCGTGGCCGTGACCTTGATGTCTTCACGCTTCGCGGGGATATCCAAGTCCTCGACAACCTTGAAAATATTATCTCGAATCTGTTCGGCCGTGTAGCGATTCACTACTGCGAAGCGCGCCTGCTCTTGCATCTTGTCGGTCAGCTCATATTCAGAAACATACGGAGGAACCAGCTTGAACGCCGCATAGACGGCCATCAGGAAGATGGCAGTGAAAATAATGGCTTTCGCCCTGCCTTCGCCGCGCTGCCCGCGGCGGCGGTTTATCGAAATGTGTTCAGGAGCGCCAGCGAAGTGCACAGAAATCTTCTCCGGGAACCGTTAGCGCCGCACGCAACTCGCTGAAGCGCACAGCAGAATTCGGTCCTGTCTCTCGTTAACGCTAGCACCGTGGCGGTGGAGTGTCGAGATGTTGCCATAGCGCGTGTTTCCGGAACGCTACGGGGCCGCGCGGAGGCACAGATTTCAGTCCGTGCGCCCGCGCTGAGCTCGGCGTTTGGCCACTGCTTTAATAAGCCCGCGCAAAAATAGCCCGCTCGGCCGCAGCTTTGCTGCAATAAACGCAAGTCCCTGGCCCGCTCGCGAGCGTACTGCCTTCCCCGAGACTCTGATCGATCGGAATGTTGCGCATGGTCGCTCGAATTTCTTCTTTAATCTTTGCTTCACAGTCTGCGCTACCGCACCAGTGCGAGTACGCGAACCCCGTTTCAACAGCATTCTTTAACTCGTCGTAGGTTTTCGCGTTGTGCGTGTTGGCTTTGCGGAACGCCAGCGCTTTGTCGTATAGCGCTTGCTGAATTTCCACCAGCAGCTTCTCGATCGTCTGCGGCATTCCCGCCAGCGGAGCGCTGATTTTCCCCTCTCTGCCAGGACGGTCGCGCCTCGCGAGCACCGCCGCGGCCTTCGCCACATCCTTCGGCCCCAGCTCGACGCGCACTGGCACGCCGCGCATCTCCCAATCGTTGAATTTCCATCCGGGGCTGGCACCCTCGCGTTCGTCCAGAGTCACGCGCACGTTGGCCGCAACCAGTTCCGCCTTCAGCTTCCGCGCCGCATCCATCACCGAACTTTTCTCTTCGTTGGTCTTGTAAATCGGCACGATCACTACCTGATAAGGCGCGAGTTTGGGTGGCAGCACCAACCCCTGGTCGTCGCCGTGTACCATGATGATCGCTCCAATCACCCTCGTCGAAAGTCCCCACGAGGTTGTCCAGCAATGCTGCAGCTGCCCGGATTGATCGAGATAGCGCACCTCGAACGCCTGCGAAAAGTTTTGCCCCAGGAAATGTGAAGTCGCGGATTGCAGCGCTTTGCCATCGCCCATCATGCCTTCGATTGAATACGTCACGTCCGCTCCCGCGAATTTCTCTGCGTCCGACTTCTTTCCAGGAATCACCGGAATCGCTGCATCGTTGACGGCGAAGTCGGTATAGATATCGAGCATTTGCCGGGTTTCGAATTCGGCTTCTTCGCGCGTGGCGTGAGCGGTGTGGCCCTCCTGCCAGTAAAACTCCAACGTGCGCAGAAAAAGTTTCGTGCGCAATTCCCAGCGCACCACGCTGTTCCACTGGTTCATCAATACCGGCAAGTCGCGATACGACTGGATCCACTTCGACCACATGTGTCCGATGATCGTTTCCGAAGTTGGCCGGATCACCAAGGGCTCGGCCAGCTTTTCGCCGCCGCCAATCGTCACCACTGCGAGCTCAGGCGAGAAGCCTTCGACATGGTGCTTCTCTTTGTCAATAAAGCTGCGCGGGATGAGCAGGGGAAACGCTACGTTTTGGTGCCCGGTCGCTTTAAACCGCCGGTCCAGCGCGGCCTGCATGTTCTCCCACAGCGCCCAACCATATGGCCGCACGATCATGCAGCCACGCACGGGTGCATAGTCGGCAAGCTGCGCCTTCAAAACCAGCTGGTTGTACCACTCGGAAAAATCTTGTGCGCGTGTCGGTAGCTTTTCTTCAGCCATGCGGCGATGTCCGTTCTCCTCAGAGCAAGATTTTCGTCTGAGTAAACTAAAAAGCGTAACGGACGCGTTGCAGCGTGTCAACGAATGGAAAAAGGAGGATAGTTCAGGGATTAGAGACCGAGGTCAACCGCATTGACCTTTGGACTAACCGGAAGAAACTATTCGCCATTATCGAATATTACTTGCACGATGCCAGGACGCGCGATGAAACGTCGGCCAGACATGAAACATGGTAAAACGTTTCGGATGGCTCAGTTGACGCAAATGCAGCCCGAAACAGCAACGGAAAGAGTTGCGACGAAGTCTCAAGAGACCGGAACCGCCGAACTTTCCGGCTGGCGCGAATATGTGAACGCGTTTCTCGCGGCGGAGATTTCCGCTCTGACGCGATACTACGACCGTGTGGTCCAATGGCTGCCGCGCGAAGACGACACAGGGCGGCTGCTTGCCGCGATCGACGCGCCGCGCAAAGAAACGGTCGGCAAGGACGAGCCGTTTCCCGACTTGACCCACGAGCGCGATAAGCGCACCGCGATTCTCATCAACGGCACGTTCAACCACGACTTCGATATTCAGGCGCTGTTGATGCAGCTCAAAGCGAAGCTCGCGCGCACTTCGCGGCTCGTGGTTGTGCTCTACAACCCCTATCTTCGCTGGGCCTACTACCTGACGAACCGCATGGGAATCCGCAAGGGCGAATTGCCAAGCACGTTTGTAACGCGCGTGGACCTCGAAAACATCGCGAAAGTTGCCGGATTCGAGATCGTGCGGCAACGGCTGGCGATGTATTGCCCGTGGAGAATGCTGGGACTCGGGACGGTCATCAACCGCGTGATGCCGCTGGTGCCGCTGGTGCGGTGGATGAGCCTGACCTCCGTGGTGGTGTTGCGGCCGCTGGTTCCGATGTCAAAGCAGGGCGTGTCTTGCGTGATTCCAGCGCGCAACGAACGCGGGAACATCGAGAATGCGCTGAAGCGTTTTCCGGATCTGGGCCGCGAAGCAGAAATTATTTTTGTCGAGGGCCACTCGACAGACGGAACCTGGGAGGAAATTCTGCGCGTCGCGACGGTCTACCGCGATCAGTTTCGGATTTTGGCGGTGCAACAATCCGGCAAAGGCAAAGCGGACGCGGTGAGACTCGGCTTTTCTCACGCGCGCGAAGATCTGCTGGTGATTCTCGATGCCGATCTGACGATGCCGCCGGAAATGCTTTCACGCTTCACCTATGCCTACGACCACGGGCATGGAGATTTCATCAACGGGTCGCGGCTCGTATATCCGATGGAAGGCACTGCTATGCGTTTCTTGAACCGCATTGGGAATGTTTTCTTCGCGAAAATGCTGAGCGCAGTGTTGGGTGTGCGGCTTGGCGATTCGCTGTGCGGCACAAAGCTGCTCACGCGTCACGATTACGAACGAATGGTAGCTTGGCGAAAGGACTTCGGGGAGTTTGATCCGTTTGGCGATTTCGAACTGCTTTTTCCGGCGGCAGAGTTAGGGCTGGAGATCGTCGACGTTCCGGTGCGCTATCTCGCGCGGACTTACGGCGAGACAAATATACAGCGATTCCGGCATGGACTACAGCTGTTGAAGATGACCTGGGTAGGCCTCGTGCGCATCAAGATGGGAATCCGAAAAAAGCGGCTCGCGAGATCGGAAACTGTCGCCAGCTAACCGCGCCAGTTGATTTCACGCTCTGGCAGACATCCGCGGGGCGCGTTCTTCAACGCAATATTGAACTTCCGTTTGGCCGCGCAATTACGTTGATGCTTGCTCCGTCCGGAATGAGCGCCTCGAGTTCGCTCTCTTGTAGCGGAAGCGGAGCCCAAGTACTGGCATGCTGTATCAAGTACCCGGCATCTCGCAGCAGCGCAACTAGCGCTGGAAAACTGTTGTGCTCCTCGGCGTGCACGTACGGCGACATCTCCATCACCAAAACGGGCCTAAATTTTGTAAGAACTGCGAGACCGCCTTGCAGCACGGGCAATTCATGACCATCTACGTCGATTTTGATGACATTTACGCAGTCAATCCCTTCCCGCGCCACGATTCGGTCGAGAGTGTCCACCGTTGCGTTTCGGGCTGTAACTTGGCGTCCCCGGTGCTTCGGGTGGACAGAGGCATCCTTTTCGAGAGGCCAACTGGCGAAGATTTCTTTAGGAGAGTCCTCGGCGGGTTCTGCCGCCAATAGAATTTGGCGCGGAAATGTGCGCGCCTGCAGTTCCCGATTTAGGGCAAGGTTGCGCTTCAATTTGTCGAACGCAAAGTCGGTTGGTTCAAACGCGAACACCCTACCCGCAGGCCCGACGCTGCGGGCCAGCCCCAGAGTGTGGGCACCGATGTTCGCTCCTATGTCAAAGACGACATCGCCGGGTTTCACCAACTTCTCCAGAGTGATCACCGTCGAGCGCTCGAATGCGCCCAACAAATAAATCGAGAAGTCGATTCCCTCGCTCAGATCCAAGGACCACGTCAGACCGCGGCGCCGGACGGTTACGAAGCTATTTTTGCCGACGACCGCCCGCCCAGTGGCAAGGAACTTGTAGGCAAGCGAGGCCAGCCTTATTTTTGTTTTGGTTGTCAGCATGATTGGAGCCGTATCATGTGTAACCTAAACCTCTCCGCCAACGTTCGACCTGGTGCAAGCACTACAGCCTGCGCACGGATACGAACGCAAACATCCCGAGCCTGTGCATCTGAGAACCCAGCATTCGTTCCAATCGCGCCCACGCCGAGCGAGTGAAGCCCGGCATCAAGCTGCGCATTCCTACTCCGCCAGAAATCAGGTAGCGAAAGGGCAGAAAAGGAGAAATCCGTTCAATCAAGAATTCCGGAAAAATGGATTCAAATTTGCCGCGATCTCTTGCAAAAACAATCCAGGGAAGTGCGATGTTGGCGCCAGAAAGCGGTCCTGTAGAGGAGTAGTTCCAATCCAGAGCTTCGGGGTGAAACGGTTCGTGATGGAAGTGTTTATAGATGAAGGAAGACCACGGCGTTATCCATGGTTCAATCATGAGAATTTTTCCTCCGGAGCGCAGGCACTCCGAAGCTTGCGCGAAGAATCGGTTCACATCGGGCATATGGTGCATCACGTTTGTCATTACGATCGCTCGCAGCGATCGATCGGCGAACGGCATTCGCTGTGCGTCGGCGACAATCTGCACGCCGGAACACGCGAAAACCTCTGAAGTGATCAATCCCGGAATAAAATGAGCGCAGTAACCTCCGCCCGAGCCCAACTCCAGTACTTCCCCCTCTCCCGGCGGAACCTCGCGGGCAAGCATGCCGTACCAATCATCATAGATGGCCTTCAGAAAAGGCTTTGACGAAATAATCTGCTTTCGTAGTTCGGTGGTGCCGGGATCATCCACTCGGAGCGCCGCCGTCAGCGGGTGGGCCAGCAGGCGGCGGAGACGTGCGGCCAGCAAGACGGCTACCTTCCTACCTGGGAGCACGGATCCCAAACAATCTCAATCACGCATGGGCTGTCGGAAAACGAGTTTGTCATCTCTTCGACTGAGTGAACTCGCTGCTGATAGTCCGGCGCGAGCTTGTTCCATTCCAGAAGCACTATGCTTGCGCCAGCCGCAGTCCTTATTCTCTCCATAGAAGTCTGCCACTCCAGCTTTCGCGTGGTTGGATTTCTGCATCCGTGGCCGTCATGGACGTCCCACAGCCTTGCTATGAAGGGCTTCCAGCCGGGCGCGTGCCTCCGTCATTCCAGGAGCCAATTGCAAAGCGGCCGCATATGCATTCTGGGCTCGAACGTATTCGCCCTTGCTTTCCAGCGCTCGCCCGAGCCAAAAGCACGCGATCGGTGAAGGCGAGATTTCATTCGCTCGCGCGAAATCTGCAACGGCACCATCGTAATCCCAACTTTCCAGTTTGATCGTTCCTCGTCCGATATAGCTATTCTGTTCGTTTGGATTGAGAGCAATTGCGGCGTTCAATTCCGGCAACGCCGCCGTGTAATTCTTCGACGCCAGGTAGAGAATCCCAAGATTATTGTGTGCCTGTCCTGCTTCGACGGAATTCGGTGAAAGGGCGATGGCCAGGAGGTACTCACGGGCCGCCTGGTCCGCGCGGTTTTGACGCTGCAACAAGACGCCAAAATTGTAATGGGCGAACGCGAGCTCAGGGATTAAGCGGACAGCCGCTTCGAAATGTCCTTCCGCCAGTTGGATTTGCCCTCTCTCCATGAGAGCCGCTCCCAGATTGTTTTCAGCGATTCCGTTGTTGTTCGTTACCTGGAGCGTGTGAGAGAAGAGCGTATAGCTGTCCCGCCAGTAGCCAATCTGTTCCCGCGTTAGGTACGCATAAGGGGATACCAGCACGACAAAAGAAGCCGCGGCGATTCCTTGGTGAAGGCGCAATCGTGATGCCCAGTCTCCCACAAGCCAAACTACCGCGACAATTAACCCGAGCATTGGAATGTACATAAAGCGGTCGGCCATCCCTTGCCGCCCCGACTGCACAATGCCGCACATCGGAACCATCGTTCCCAAATACCAGAGCCAGCCCACGAGCAAATACCGTCTTTCTCTAAAGTGCCAAACGATCCCGCTAATGCACGCCAACAAAAGCGCGGCGACGATTACTTTCCACCACGGCAGTGAGTTTTCCGGATGAGGATAAAACACAGCCAATCGGGTAGGCCAAATCGCCTTGCCAAGGTACGCCCAATAGGAATAGACGGCGTTTTTCAACCGCCAACTAAACGGCATGGCCATTGCCAGCGCACCTTCCCTACGATTCACGTGGAGTGTCATCCAGCCTGCAGCGGCGGCCAACAGCAGAAGAGGAATCTTTTCAATCGCCAGCGCAAGAAAGGAGGATGCGAACCCGCGCTTCTCGGCTGACTCCTCTACGTTAGAGAGTCTTCGCAGGGGCCAGTAATCCAGCAGCAGCAAGGCAAAAGGGAGCGAGATGACCCAGATCTTGGACATTAGCGCCAAGGCAAAAAACGAGAACACGCAAAAATACCGCCCCAGGCCCGGCTTGCGTACGTACCAGCCATACGCCCAAAGTGTGAGCAACAAAAAGAGCACGGAAAGTACAGCCTTACGCTCGGTAATCCAGGCAACTGATTCAACATTTAGTGGGTGGATCGCGAAAAGTGCAGCCACAGCTGCGCTACGCAGCAGACGGCCCGTGGCACGCTGGAGGAGTAAAAAAAGAATGATGACGTTCAGCGTTTGCAACAAGACATTGCTGAGGTGATGCCCAGTGGGATTGATTCCATAGAACTGCACATCCAACATATGCGAAATCCAAGTCAGCGGATGCCAGTTAGCAGCAGGATTATCGGTGCCAAAGGCCCACCTGAGGTTCGCCCAAGTTACTCCCTTCAGGACATGCGCGTTCCGCGTCACATAATCTGGATCGTCAAAATTGACAAAACCATTCCGAATCGCAGGGGCGTAAAGAACTAGGGTTCCGAGGGCAAGCAGGATCGCGAGGGGAAGGATAAGTCGCCGGCCGGACCACTGAGATGAACCAACAGAACTGTGCGTAGCGTTAGCGACGTTCATCAGCGCTATTTCAGAGGTCTCAAAGAATTCACCAATCCACTTATGTCATTGAGCATGTGTTTGCGGGACGTCAAACCTATCATCGCTATGTGTGTAAATTGCCGCAAGCCGCGCCATGGAATGTGTAGCCTTCGTGACAACGGCGCTTCTTATGTGGCAGTAAGGAGCAAATGCATAGCCTTGGCTTAATCGGCGCTGAGTTAAGGCAGGGCAAAGGTGAAGAGAGCGGAGCCTGCGGCGACCGCGACGTATTGTTTGCCGTCAACGGCAAACGACATAGGGGACGAATAAACCGATGCACCGCACTGGAAGTGCCAGAGAGATTTTCCGGTGGCGGCATCGAGCGCGATGAAGTTTCCTTCAGCGTCGCCTGTGAAGACCAGGCCGCCCGCGGTAGAGAGAACTCCGGACCATGTGGGTGACGGATGTTTCCACTCCCATTTAATTTTGCCGGTTTCGGGATCAATGGCGCGGAGCGCGCCCCAAAAGGGCTCTGTATCGTCGTTTGGAAAATAGGCGCTGCCGTAATAGGCGTGGCCTTCTTCGTAGTCCTGTGGCGCCGTGCTGAAAATGTCGCACTGTTCGCGCGCCGTAACGTAAAAGAGCCTGGTTTGCGGATCGTAGGTGGGCGACATCCAGTTGGTCGCGCCAGCGGCGCCGGGGCAGACGCGATTGCCATCTGGAGTTGGCGAAGCGTCCTTGAGCGAAATGGGGCGGCCTTCGGTGTCTTTCGAAGTGCTCCAAGTGACCTTGGCGTAAGGATTCGAGGAAATTAATTTACCAGTGGAACGATCAATCACGTAAAAAAAGCCGTTGCGATTGCCTTGTGCGATTAGATGTTTTTCCCCTTGATCGATCATTACGGGAACTTGCGTGGCATCCCAATCGTGCTCGTCGTGTTTGGTGAATTGGAAATACCATTTGAGTTTGCCGGTGTCTGGATCGAGGGCCAGCAAGGAGTCACTGTAAAGATTGTCGCCGGCGCGACCGATGCCGCGATTGCTGGGTGAAGGATTGCCCGTGGTCCAGAAAGTCGTGTTGGTTGCGGGATCGTAAGTACCAGTGATCCAAGCAGGCGCGCCGCCAATTTTCCAAGAGTCGGCTTCCCAAGTTTCGTGGCCTGGTTCGCCGGGGCCGGGGACGGTGTAGAAACGCCATTTACGCTCGCCCGTTGTGGCGTCGTAGGCGTCGATGAAACCGCGTATGCCGTATTCCCCGCCAGATACGCCGACGATCACGAGGTTTTTGATGGCGAGCGGCGCGAGGGTAATGCTGTAACCCTTGCGATAGTCGAACGCGGTGGCGTCCCAGATGACATTGCCGGTTTTGGAATCGAGCGCGATGACGTGGGAATCGAGTGTGCCAAGGAAAACTTTGTCGCCCAGAATGGCGAGGCCGCGATTCACACGGCCGCAGCACGGACGAATGTCGGCTGGGAGAGCGCGCTCGTATTGCCAGATGGGACGGCCGGTGCGGGCGTCGAGAGCATAGGCGCGGTCGTCTTGGCCAGTGCCATAGAGAATTCCGTCAACGACGAGAGGCGTGGTTTCAAACTTGCCGCCTGCCATGGTTTGGTACGCCCACTTGGGGACCATCGTGGCTGTGTTCGAAGTATTGACCTGGTCGAGTGCACTGAAGCGGTGGCCGGAGTAATCGCCCGAGTACATAAGCCAATTCTGCGGCTCCTTTGCGGAGTCGAGAAGACGTTGCGGTGTGACCTGAGACAGCGCGGTTGAAGCGGCCAGTCCGGAGACAGCGAGCAAAAGGAGCAAGGCGTAGAGTAGTTTTTTCATTTGTGGCTTGCTCATTGGGCACCTACGCTGAGCAGGAATGCGAGGATGTCCTGCAGGTCCTTGTCGCTCAACATGCTTTTGTCGTACGCGGGCATTAGAGATTTGCGACTTTTTTCGAAAGAGCGAAGTTTGTCTTTTTCGAAGAGGTGAATCTGCTCTCGGAGGTCCAGCATCTGCACGGTGAAATGGTCTTCATTCAGGATTACGCCGGTAAATTTCTGGCCATCGGCGGTTTCGACGTTCACCGTTTCGTACTCCTGGGAAAATTCCTTCATGGCTTCGGAGAGGCCCTGGGCAAGGCGGCGGCTGGGGTTGCGCACAGAGTCGATAAGGTACTCGGTGGAACGGGCCGAGCCGGTGGTGGTAAGGTCCGGGCCGAGGCGGCCTCCCTTCCCTTCCACCATGTGGCAGGTGTAACAAACGGCGTCGCCGAAGAAAAGAGCTTTGCCGTGAGTAGCGTTTCCAGAGGTTTGCGCGGGCGCTCTTACCTGGACGCTTCTGATGTAGGCGATGACTTGCCAGATTTCTGTTTCAGTCATGCCCACGCCTTGCTGGGTTGCGCCATTCGGAGGCATGGCAGTGCCGGGAACGCCTTCGTTGATGGTGCGAAAGAGATCTAAGTCGGAACTTCCGTGACGCTTTTGCGAGCGAGTCAAATCCGGGCCGCGGCCGCCGCCGCGTGCGCCAAGTCCGTGGCAGAATGCACAGTTTGCGCGGAATTGAGATTCGCCGAGCTTCGCGGCTTTCGGATCGCCAGCGAGGGGATTCTGGCCCTGCGCAAAAATATTCGGGACGCTGAGATTGCAGGTAAGCGTGACGAAGAAGACCACCAAGCAACAGCTAAGAATGACGCGGCGAAGCATCTGGCGCGAACTGCAGTTTTTGTGCGATTGGTTCAAGGCAGGCATACCGAGTGCGCCTCCTGTTGTACTGACGGATTTGTGGCCACTATATCATTGCGGAGCGGCCAGCTGGTTCGGGGAAATACTGCGCGACAGTTGGCCGGAACTGCCAGTCGTGCCTCGCCACTTCCTCTTCGGCAGGGTAAGATGATGGCGCGACTCAATCTCAAGGAAATCGAAATGACTACAGAAGCCAACGAACGCATGGAGCGGCCGCTTGAAGCGGTGGACCCGCAAATTGCTGAATTATTGCGCGAAGAAGCGCGGAGGCAGGCTACGGGACTGGAACTGATTCCATCGGAGAACCTCGTGTCGGAAGCGGTATTGGAGGCGATGGGGTCCATCTTCACGAACAAGTATGCGGAAGGGTATCCGGGGAAGCGGTATTACGGCGGGTGCGAAAACGCGGACAAGGTAGAGCAGTTGGCAATTGACAGGGCAAAGGAGCTTTTTGGCGCGGCGCACGCCAACGTGCAGGCACATTCGGGAACTTCGGCCAACATCGCGGTCTATATGGCCACGCTGCAAAAAGATGACGTGGTTCTGGGGATGAACTTGTCGCACGGCGGCCACCTGACGCATGGGCACCCTTTGAATTTTTCGGGGCGAATGTACAAATTCGTCGCATACGGGGTGCGAAAAGAGGATGAGCGGATCGATTACGAGGAGATCGAAAAGCTTGCTCAGGAGCACAAGCCGAAGATGATTGTGGCGGGCGCAAGCGCGTATTCGAGAATTATCGATTTTGAGCGCATTGCAAAAGCGGCGAAGACGGTTGGTGCGCTGTTTTTTGTAGATATGGCGCACATCGCGGGGCTGGTTGCGGCGGGAGTGCATCCCAGCCCAGTGCCGCATGCGGACTTCGTTTCGACTACGACGCACAAGACATTGCGCGGGCCGCGCGGAGGATTGGTGCTGTGCAAAACGGCCTTCGCGAAGGAATTGGACAAGCTTACCTTCCCAGGGACGCAGGGCGGACCGCTGGTGCACACGATTGCGGCGAAGGCGGTGTGTTTGAAGGAGGCTATGGAGCCGAGCTTTAAGGAGTACCAGAAGCAGGTCGTGGCCAACGCCAGGGCGTTGGCGGCCGCCATCGCGAAGCGCGGCTTTCGCATCGTGACAGGCGGAACGGACAATCACGTTTTCCTGATCGAAGTACATTCGCGCGGCATTACGGGGAACGATGCGGAAAAAGCGCTGGACCGCGCGGGTATCACGGTGAATAAGAATTCGATTCCGTTCGATCCGCTGCCCCCGATGAAGGGCGGCGGGATCCGGCTAGGAAGCCCGTCCGTGACGACGCGCGGAATGCGCGAAGCGGAGATGGAGCAGATCGGCGGCTGGATTGGGGAGATTCTCTCGCACCTGGGCGATGCGGAGACGGAGCAGCGGGTACGCAAGCAGGTTGCCGAGTTCGCGTCGAGATTCCCGATCTACGAATCGCGCGTGCGGGGGACATCTCGCGCGGAACACGCACGCGTGTGAACGCGAAATGAAGCAAGGAATCATTGAAGCCACTTTTGAGTTTGAGAAGTGGCTCGGCGCGCAGCTTCCCATCATCAGGCAGGATCTTCGACTTAAACATCAATTCATGGCAGAGGCCGCGTTTCCATTCCTCCGAGCGACGTTCTATCGGTGGCTGCAACTTTGGCCGGAAGTCTGTGGTGAGCTGGCGAAAGCCCCCAAAGTGCTTGCTGTGGGAGATTTGCACATCGAAAATTTCGGGACGTGGCGAGACCTGGAGGGGCGGCTCATCTGGGGCGTGAATGACCTTGACGAGGTCTATCCGGCGTCATATGCCATCGACTTGGTGCGGGTTACGACGAGCGCCTATTTGGCGATCCTGGGAGAGCATCTGAGCATGCCGCGACGCGAAGCGTCGGAGGCGATTGAAGAAGGATACCGCGACGCGTTTTCAGCCGGGGGGAAACCATTCATTTTGGCAGAAGATCACCAATGGCTGCGGCTGATGGCGCTGAGCAAGTTGCGCGATCCGGTTCATTTCTGGGACAAGCTGACGCATCTACCGCCCTTTACCGCGAGACCTCCCAAAGAAGTGCGCGAATTGCTGGAAGAATCGCTGCCGCCGAAGAGCAGATATCAACTGAGGAAACGAATCGCTGGGCTGGGGAGTTTGGGGCATCCGAGGATCCTGGCGCTTTCGTCCGCGGGAGGCGCGTTTATTGCGCGGGAAGCTAAGGCGATTCGGCCTTCAGCGTCCGTCTGGCACAACAAAGCCTCGTCCGCGTTGGTGTACGGTCCGAAGCTGGTGGCCACTTGTTTGCGCGTGCCGGACCCGTTCGTTCGCTTTCATGACCGGTGGGTGGTACGGCGGTTGGCGCCAGACTGCTCGCGGATCGAACTGGTTTCGTTGACGGCGGAGCGGGATGAAGCGAGGCTGCTGTACTCGATGGGGTGGGAGACCGCCAATATGCACTTCGGTTCTCCGCAAGGGATTCCACTGATTAAACGTGATTTGGCAAAACGGAAGGGCCGGTGGCTGCATAAAGCGGCCAAAGAAATGTGCAAAGCTACGCTGGACGATTGGAAAGATTGGCGCAAAGGCTGGAAGAACCTGACGAAGTAAGGCTTCGGATGTATTCTCGCACGCCGCTCGAGGGTTGCTGACCGGATCTCTTCCATAACGCACAAAAAGTCACAATTGGCGGGATTTCGCATACTGTACTTGCTTGCTGTCACTACTACCGCAGTGCGGCTGACCCAAGACTGTCCCACGGGTCAGTAGATTTCGGAAAAGGGAGCGCGTAGGTTCGAGAAGGACCGGGATGGGAACCGTAGACTCGACACTGCTCTTCGCTGCACCTAACACCAACTGGGTGAACGCAACACTTTGGGCGAGCTCGAAATGGCAGGTACAGCCAAGCCTAGCAGAGTGCTTTGTGTCTTCCATTCTTACGGTGTACGGCGAGTTTCCTCCTTCCTGTGGAGTCCTATCTCCTTACCTGCCTTGAAAAGGCTGGGTGCATCGAGGTGAATCAATGATGGATACAGAAGCCTTCCGCGAATTTAAGACGGGTTTAACCTTGCTGCGAGACAACTATGCCGTCAAAGCGTTGCCGCACATGCGGCGCGCAGTGGATCTGGATAAAAACAATCCGTACTACATGTCGTATCTGGGAGTGGTCCTGGCACGGTCGGAACAGAAGTGGGGCGAAGCTGAACGGCTGTGCGATACGGCGGTGCGGATGAAGCGGAACCAGGCACAACTCTACCTGAATTTGGCTGAAGTATATGCGACCGCGGGACGCAAGGACGAGGCGGTGGAAGCATTGCAGTCCGGCCTGAAATTTGCGCGGCGAGACGTACGGTTGACCATTGCAATGAACCGCCTTGTCGAGCGGCGGCCGCCCGTGCTGACATTCCTGACGCGGCAACACCCGATTAACCGGCAGCTGGGAATACTGCGCCACAAGACTCTGCAGATGTTCCGACAAGATTAGTACCGAGTTCTCTCCAACCCCCAAAAACAGGGAGGGGCGGGTGGCTAATGGCCATCCGCCCCTTCTTGTTTTTAGAATGTTTTGAACGGCGAGTCAGAAACCCGTGCTACCCGCGAGATGTGGAGTAACCGAAGGCAGGGTTCTGTTGCAGGCCCATTTCCATGAGAATTTTCAGGCCGATCCCAAACATGCCCGTAGGTAGGGCATCTCTACGGACAACTTCCGCGAGATATTCGCGATTCAGCGCCATCGGATCTTGGGAGTAAGGCAGAGTCACAAAAAGGCGCATGCCGATTTCGTAGGCAGGCTCACTGGTCTGGAAGAAAACGCCGCTGCGGGAAACGCTGAGGGTTCCGCGCATATCGTCGAAGTGCTCCTTCTCCGGATCGGAAGGGCGGATGCGCATGAGCTGGGTTATCTTACATCTGCGAGTAGCGCGGCGTTCCTTAGTTGCAGATTTCGAAGCGGCGGTGCCACCGGTGCCGGGGGGCTTGCTCATAATGCCTTGCTGGGTCTCCATGAATGCCTTGCCTCTCGCCGAGAAGAGCGTTCCAGAGAGAGTGTAAGGCTTGCGCAATGCGAAACCTATAGCAGAGACGTACCTACGCTACAGTAGGACGTTGCAAGAGGATGATAGTACGGAAGTACTGCGAAAGGAAGAGAGCTGGGACGGTTTTCTTTGCTAAGGAGAATAATTAGGAGGAACTAATTGGAGAGTTCCGAACTGAATTGGCAGATAGGGTTGGTACCGAAATGGGACCAAGTATGAAGAGGGTCCAAATAGTGCCTAGCCGTAAGGCATAGGTACGATGGGAGATGTTATGAGATATTCGACAGGAGCAGCAGACGGAACACGGATGCGAAATTGCACGAGAAAAGTGCCGGCTGCGCCTGAGTTCCCGTGAAGGGACGAACACCTATAAGGCCGCAAGAGGCGTTAGAGGATACCCCAGTATGATTACAGCGGTGCGTCGGAGCCCACTTACCACGGGGGATGTCCAGCGTAATGGTCTCCCCAGGGGAGAAGGCGGAGGCCAGCTCTTGAACGGGAAAGAGGCACCGCAAACTAGCCCAAACATGGTCGCGGAGCAAAGAGCCCGAGTGTATATCGCGGCCGAAAACCGGCTGTTGCGCGAAGCCCTTTCGCGGATGTTGATGAAGCACGGCAACATTGACGTGGTGGGATTGAATCGCACTGGTCTGTTCCGAGTGGAAGGGCTAATCGGGGAAAAGGCCGACATACTGCTGTTAACTTCGCGGGGAAGCTTGCCGGAAGATGTATACGTTATCCGGCAAGTACGACTAACGGCACCGGCAGTACGAATACTTCTCGTAGGAATGACGGAAGACGAGGCAGAGTTCTTTCAATACGTGCGAGCGGGAATCAAGGGATACCTGCCGCGAGACGCCTCGGCGGAAGACCTGCTGGAAGCCATGCGGGCGGTGCTGGCGGGCGAGGCGGTGTGTCCCGGCTCGCTCTGTGCACTGCTGTTCAGGTTTTTTGAGCGCGAGGCCACGTCTGTGCACTCAGGAGCTATCCACCCGAGGCTAGGCCTGACGCGGCGTGAACAGCAAATCGTTCCTTTGATTGCGCAGGGACTCACCAATAAAGAGATTGCGAATCAATTCTGCCTGTCGGAGCAAACAGTGAAGAACCATCTGTACCGAATGAAGCATAAAGTCGGAGCGGGCGACCGATTCGGGATTGTGCATCTTTGCCGAACACAAGGATTCCTGGTTTAGTAGCTGGATATGCGAACGGATTTGGCCCCGCTAAGCTGATATTTCTTCCCATGGCGGTTAGCTGCAAAGATTTCGGCACCTTCACTTCCCACCTTTAGGTGACTTCTCTCTCAAGTTTGTGCGATTCTCTTCCTCGACAAAACTCGAGGAAATGACCATGCTCAAAAAATTCAAGGACTTATCGGAAAAAGAAATCCTGGCGCTGGCTATCGCCTCGGAGGAAGAAGACGGCCGCATCTACGGCGAATTTGCGGACGCGTTGAGGGAGACATACCCTGCGACAGCGCAAATGTTCGAAGGGATGCGCGAAGAAGAAGTCGTGCACCGGGACCGCCTTTTTGCGACGTTTCGGGAGCGCTTTGGCGATCATATCCCACTGATCCGGCGCGAGAACGTCAAGGGTTTTCTGCAACGCAGGCCTACCTGGCTTGTCCGGCCGCTGGGCGTAAATGTGGCGAGAAAACAAGCCAAGATCATGGAGATGGAAGCAGCCCGATTTTACGCGCGAGCAGTCAGCCGCGTTACGGATGCCCCTACGCGAGAGCTCTTGAACAAACTGGCGGATGAAGAGAGGAAACACTCCGCGACGGCAGAAGGTCTGGAAGAGAAACATTTGACAGAACCTGCACGCGCGCAAGAAGACGAATCACACCGGAAGCTGATCCTTCTGCAAATCGTGCAGCCGGGACTCGCCGGCTTGATGGACGGATCGGTGTCTACGCTGGCGCCGCTCTTTGCCGCAGCGTTTGCCACACACAAGAGTTCGGACGCATTTTTGGTGGGCCTAGCTGCCTCAATCGGGGCGGGTATTTCAATGGCCTTTTCGGAGGGACTTTCCGATGACGGGTCACTAACTGGGCGGGGGTCGCCGTGGCTGCGCGGCGCAGTGACAGGGGCCATGACAACGGCCGGCGGAATCGGCCACACACTGCCATTTCTGATAGCTAATTTTCACGTCGCGACGCTGATTGCAGTGATCGTGGTGGGAATCGAACTGGGAGTGATCAGTTACATCCGGCATAGATACATGGACACGCCGTTCCTGCAGGCAGCCTTTCAGGTGATCGTGGGCGGCGTGCTGGTTTTCTTGACGGGATACTTCATCGGCAACGCATAAAAAGGGGCGCGCGTAGTGCCCTTACACCGCGAGAAAAACTCAAGTCACATCGAGACGACGGCCAGTTCAATCCGCTTGAGCGGCGGCGGGAGTAGGCGCGTGCCGATGCTTGCCCGCGCCTTGCAGCCACGTTTGCAGGCGATCCATATAGATGTAAACAATCGGGGTGGTAAAAAGAGTCAGCATCTGGCTGACAATGAGACCGCCGATAATAGTGACACCAAGTGGACGGCGGAGCTCTGAGCCGACGCCTGTTCCGAGCGCTAGAGGCAGAGCGCCGAAGAGCGCGGCCATGGTGGTCATGAGAATGGGCCGGAAGCGCAAGAGACAGGCCTTGTAGATGGCATCCAGTGGCGGGACTTTTTCCTCGCGCTCGACCTGCACGGCAAAATCAATCATGAGAATGGCGTTTTTCTTGACGATACCGATTAGGAGAATGATGCCGATGAGGGCAATCATGTTCAGGTCGGAGCCGGCGAGCCGAATGGCGAGAATGGCGCCGATGCCGGCAGACGGAATGGTGGAAAGAATAGTGATCGGATGGATGAAGCTTTCATAAAGGATGCCGAGGACGATGTAAACGGCAATGAGCGCGGTAATGACAAGAAAGAGTTGCGAAGCGCGTGAGTCTTGAAAGGCCTGCGCCGTGCCCTGGAAAGTGGCATGGACCGTGGGAGGCATGCCGATCTCAAGAGTGGCTTGTTCGATGTGCTGCACGGCAGGGCCTAGAGAGGCGCCGGGCGCGAGATTAAAGGAGAGAGTGATAGCTGGAAAGATGCCTTGATGATTGACGGAAAGAGCAGTGTTGGAAGCCTCGTAGTGAGAGAAGGCGCTGAGTGGCACGAGCCCGCCGCCAGCGCCCGGCATATAGATAGACTTGAGAGCACCAGGATCCTGTTGCGCGCTTGGCATGACCTCCAAGATGACATGGTACTGATTCAGACCCTTGTAGATATTTGAGACTTGGCGCTGGCCGAAGGCATCGCTCAAGGTGTTGTCGATTGTCTGCATGGAGACGCCGAGACGGCCGGCGGTATCGCGATCGACGACGAGCTGACTCTCCAAGCCGTGCATCTGCTGGTCGGAGTTAACGTCGCGTAGCTCAGGGATCTTGGCCAGTCTTTTTTGAAGGAGCGGAGCCCAATGGGTGAGGTCGTCGAGATTATCGGCTTGCAGAGTGTATTGGTACTGGGCGGCGCTGCCGCGGCCGCCGACGCTCAGGTCCTGGACGGCCTGGAGATAGAGAACAGCACCGGGAACCTTTGAGGTGGCCTTGCGGATCCGAGCTATAACCTCGTCGGCGCTGATTTTCCGTTCATTGAGTGGCTTGAGTTGACCAAACATACGGGCGGTACTGCCGCCGCTGCCGCCACCGGTAAAGGAAGTGACCGTATCAACGGCAGGGTCTTTCATTACGATGTCCGTGAAAGCCCGCATTTTTTGAGACATGGCAGCGAAGGACAAGTCCTGGTCACCCTGGATACTGCCGTTGATGCGGCCGGTATCCTGCTGCGGAAAAAAGCCGGAATTCACGTGAAAAAACAGATACGCGCAGAGGACCGCCGTAAGAAAGGTCATCCCAAGAATTGGCAATTGGTGGCGAAGAACCCACTTGAGCGAGACATCGTAGAGGCGTAGAAACCAGTTAAAAGCACGCTCAAAGACATTATAGATCCAATTGTGGTGCCCGGATTCATGCTTCAGGAAGCGCGCACACATCATGGGCGTGGTGGTAAGAGAAACAAAGAGTGAAACGCCGATCGCAACACTGAGGACCACGGCAAATTCGCGGAAAAGGCGGCCAACGATGCCGGGCATCATCAAAATGGGGATGAACACGGCAACAAGCGAAGTGCTCATGGAGAGCACGGTGAAACCGATTTCGCTGGCGCCCTTCATGGCGGCATCAAAAGGCTTCAAGCCGTTTTCGATGTGACGAGTGATGTTCTCGATGACGACAATGGCATCGTCGACGACAAAGCCGGTACATATGGTCAGAGCCATGAGAGAAAGATTGTCCAGGCTGTAATCACAGAGGTACATGATGCCAAAAGTACCGATGAGGGAAAGAGGAACGGCGACGCTGGGAATAATAGTGGCCCAGGTGCTGCGCAGGAATGCGAACACCACAAGGATAACGAGCGTTATGGAGATTATCAGAGTGATTTCGACATCGTGAACGGAAGCTCGGATGGTGGTGCTGCGGTCGACGGCGACACTCAGGTGGAGCGAGGGAGAGATGGAGGCACGGAGCACCGGAAGGATTTCGTTAATGCGATCGACGGTCTCAATCATATTGGCGGCCGGCTGGCGAAAAATGGCCAGGAGCACGGAACGCTTTCCACCCGACAGGCCCAAGTTGCGGGTGTCCGCGACGGAATCGACAACTTCCGAAACGTCCCTTAGCCGGACCGGAGCGCCTGCATGTCCACCAATGATCAACGACTCGTATTCGTAGGCCTTGAAGAGCTGGTCGGTGTCCGTCAGATTCCAATGCTTCTGGTTATCGGACAGGGAACCTTTAGCGAGGTTGGCGTTAGCCGATTGAATCGAGGCGCGCAGCGTCTCTAGACTAATGCCATAGCTGTTGAGCTGGTAGGGATTGGCTTCGACGCGAACGGCTGGGCTCGCGCTTCCCCAAGTGAAGACCTGACCGACGCCTTCAACCTGGGCAAGTTTTTGAGCGAGGATGGAATCGGCAGCGTCATAGATTTGGGCCGGCGGAATATTGTCCGAGGTTAAGGCGAGAATCAGAATTGGAGCGTCCGCGGGATTGACCTTGCGATAGTTGGGCTGGCCCGGAAGATCCGCAGGAAGCTGGCTTCGTGCGGCGTTGATGGAAGCTTGAACATCACGCGCAGCGGCGTTGATGTCGCGACTGAGATCGAACTGGAGAGTGATGTTGGTGGAACCGAGGCCGCTTGAGGAGGTCATCTGCGTAACGCCGGCGATGCGGCCGAACTGGCGCTCAAGCGGAGTGGCCACGGCGGAGGCCATAGTTTCTGGGCTGGCGCCTGGCAGGTTAGCTCCAACAGAGATGGTCGGGAAATCAACTTGAGGGAGGGGAGCAACAGGAAGAAAGCGGAAGGCAACGACACCAGAGAGAAAGATCGCAATTGTAACGAGCGTAGTGGCGACGGGCCGACGAATGAAGGGCGCGGAGAAATTGGCAGAAGATATCATTGTCTAATCCCCGTGCGCGGGCTCCTCAACGGGGTTGCCGACGTGGAAAGCGAAACGGTGAGCAAGCCAATCGAATGCGAGATAGACGACAGGAGTGGTGTAAAGAGTGAGCAACTGGCTGAGGATCAGTCCGCCAACGATCGTGATTCCGAGAGGACGGCGTAATTCGGAACCAACACCGGTGCCGATGGCCAGGGGCAAGGCGCCAAGGAGCGCAGCCATGGTGGTCATCATGATGGGGCGAAAACGCAGCAGGCACGCTTCGTAAATCGCGTCGAGGGGAGCTTTCCCTTCCTTGCGCTCCGCTTCGAGAGCGAAGTCAATCATCATGATCGCGTTTTTCTTGACGATGCCTATCAACAGAATGATGCCGATGAGTGCAATGACGCTGAACTCCATTCGAAAAAGCAGCAACGCGAGGATGGCCCCAACGCCCGCCGAGGGCAGCGTCGAGAGGATCGTGACGGGATGGATATAGCTCTCGTAAAGGACTCCGAGAACGATGTAAACCGTGACAAGGGCCGCAAGGATGAGGATAGGTTCGTTGGCGAGCGAATTGAGAAAGGCTGCAGCAGTGCCCTGAAAGGTGGCCTGGATGCTCTGCGGCATGTTCAATTCGCGTCTGGCTTCGTTAATTGCATTCACGGCGTCGCCCAGGGCCGCCCCGGAAGCCAGGTTGAACGAGATCGTAACGACCGGAAACTGTCCCTGATGGTTCAGCGCTAGAGCCGTGGCCCCTGGCTCGAATCGAGTGAAGGCGCTGAGCGGAACCTGCGTATTGGGCGTCGTGCTAACGCTTGTCTGAGCGTTGTTTGTAATATTCGTCGTCGATCCGCTGGAGGCTTGCACGTTGCTGGCGGAAGCCACATAAATATTCTTCAGTGAGTCGGGGTTCTGCTGGAATTGCGGATCGACTTCCAAGATGACGTGATACTGATTGAGCTGGGTGTAAATCGTGGAGACCTGGCGCTGGCCAAAGGCGTCGTAGAGCGTATTGTCGATGGCTGACGGGAGTACACCGAGGCGCGAGGCAGTATCCCTGTCGATCACCAGTGATGCCAAGAGTCCCTGATTCAGCTGGTCGCTAGCGACGTCGCGCACTGCGGGAATTGACCTTAGCTTGTCCATGAACCTCGGCGTCCAGTAGGCCAGTTCATTGGCGTCCACGTCTTCCAGACTGTACTGAAATTGCGTGCGGCTGACCCGGTCTTCCACGGTGAGATCTTGAACAGGCTGCATAAAGAGCGATATGCCGTCGATTTTAGCGAGCTCTGGCTGAAGGCGGCGAATGACGTCAGAAGCATTTGTCTTGCGCTGGGCAAGAGGTTTGAGGTTGATTTGAATGCGGCCGGTGTTGAGGGTGGTGTTGGTGCCATCGATGCCGATGAAGGAGGAGAGGCTCTCGACTGATGGATCCTTAAGAATGACGTCGGCGAGAGCCAGTTGGTGCTGGGCCATGGCAGTAAAGGAAATGTTCTGCGCGGCTTCGGAAACGCCCAGGATGATGCCGGTGTCCTGTACGGGAAAGAATCCTTTGGGAATGTAAATATAGAGCAGGATGGTGCCGATAAGCGTTCCGATGGTGACGAGGAGCGTGATCTTGCGATATTCAAGCACAAATTTCAGAGTGCGCCCGTAGTAGGCGATGATGGAGTTAAAAGCGAGCTCCGACTTGCGATAAAACCGGCCCTGGTCTTCCTCTTTCTGATGGCGAAGGAGTTTGGCGCACATCATCGGCGTGAGCGTGAGAGAGACGAAGGCAGAAATAAGAATAGTGATGGCGAGGGTGATCGCGAATTCACGGAAGAGACGGCCTACAATGTCGGCCATGAAAAGCAGAGGAATGAGCACAGCGATGAGAGAAACGGTAAGCGAAATGATCGTAAAGCCGATCTGTTCGGAGCCTTTGAGAGCGGCTTCGAGAGGCGATTCACCTTCCTCGATGTAACGGCTGATATTTTCGATCATGACGATGGCGTCGTCGACGACGAAACCTGTAGAGATAGTAAGGGCCATGAGGGAAAGGTTGTTGAGGCTGAAGCCACAAAGGTACATCACGGCGAACGTGCCGACGATGGAAAGGGGTACGGCCAACGCCGGAATCACAGTGGCGCGCAGACTACGCAGAAAAAGAAAGATGACCATGACCACCAGGGCGATCGTGAGCACCAAAGTGAACTCGACGTCTTCAACAGAAGCGCGAATGGTGCTGGTGCGGTCGGTAAGAATGTCGATCTTCACCGAGGCGGGGAGCGAGGCCTGAAGCTGCGGTAGGAGTTTTTCCACCCGATCAACGACGGCGATGATGTTGGCGCCCGGCTGACGCTGAATGTTTAGAATGACGGCCGGATTCTTGTTGGCCCAGGCAGCTTGTTTGGTGTTTTCCGTGCCGTCGAAAACGGTGGCGACGTCAGTGAGCCGCACAGGAGCGCCGTTGCGGTAAGCCACGATGATGGGTTTGTAGCTGTCGCTGGAGATGAGCTGATCGTTTGCGCCGATGGTGTAGGCCTGATGAGCGCCATCGAAGGTGCCTTTGGCTTGATCGACGTTCGCGGCACCGAGCGCAGTACGTAAGTCTTCTAAACTAAGGCCGTACGAAGCGAGCGCAGTGGGATTGGCCTGGATGCGCACGGCAGGACGCTGACCGCCACTGATGCTTACGAGGCCTACACCCGTGAGCTGAGAAATTTTCTGAGCGAGGGTAGTGTCCGTAAGGTCTTCGACCTTGGAAAGCGGGAGAGAGTCTGAAGTAAGCGAGAGGGTGAGGATGGGGGCGTCGGCCGGATTGATTTTGCTGTAGATGGGCGGATTTGGAAGTCCCTGAGGCAGAAGATTGGAAGCGCCGTTAATGGAGGCTTGGACTTCTTGTTCGGCAATGTCAATGTTGAGATCAAGGTTGAATTGCAGAGTGATGATGGAGCTGCCGAAGGAACTCGTCGAAGTCATCTGGTTCAAACCTGGGATTTGGCCGAACTGGCGCTCGAGCGGAGCCGTGACGGAAGAAGCCATGACGTCAGGACTAGCACCCGGGTAGAAGGTCTGAATCTGAATGGTCGGATAGTCAACCTGGGGAAGCGCAGACACCGGAAGTTGACGGTAGGCAACAAAACCCACGAGCAGCACGCCGACCATCAGCAGGGTGGTCGCGACAGGCCGCAAAATGAACGGCCGGGACGGACTCATCGAGCTTTTCCTCCCGGTTGACCCTTGGGAGGATTGCCGGGATGCGTTCCGCTTTGCGCGGCGGGCTGTGCGTCCCCGCCTCGCCCAGCACCGCCCGTGGGAGAAGTGCTAGTAAGGACCTTACTGCCGTCCTGAAGCTTGTCCTGACCATCAATCACGACTACCTCGCCCCCGTTGAGTCCGGAACTGATCCCTATGTTATTGCCGGTGGTTTGAGCGATAGTGACCACACGGATGTTCACGGTATCGCCTCCCGAAACAACATAAACATAGGTGCCCTGAGGCCCGCGCTGAATGGCGGCGGCGGGAACGATGACCAGATTTCGTTTTGTGTCGACGAGCATGTGGACATTCACAAATTGATTCGGAAAGAGAACATTGTTCTCGTTGGAGAAAATGGATTTGAGTTTGTAGGTGCCCGTGGCGGGATCAATCTGATTGTCAATGGTGGCGAGCTTACCGTCGGCAATCTTGGTGGTGTCATCGCGGTCAAAGGCTTCCACCGGAAGCTGGCCGCCGGCACGGAGTTTGACTAAGACTTGCTGAAGCTGATCCTGCGGGAGGGTGAAGATAACGGAAATGGGCTGGAGTTGGGTGATCACGAGAAGTCCGGTGGTATCGGAAGCGTGCACGATGTTTCCCATATCGACCAGACGCAATCCCACGCGGCCGCTGATAGGGGCTGTAATGTGGGCGTAAACCAACTGCAGTTTTGCGTTATCGATGGTGGCTTGGTCCGCCTTGATCGCGCCTTGGAATTGGCCGACTTGTGCCTGCTGGGTATCCACCTGCTGCTTGGCGATCACTCCTTCGTTGTAGAGAAGCTGGAAGCGCTCGAAGTCAATTTGTACGTCGTGAAGTTGAGCTTGGTCTTTGGCTAGCTGGCCTTCCGCCTGCTCAAGCAACACCTGGTAGGGGCGAGGATCAATTTCAATGAGCGCGTCGCCTTGGTGGACGAATTGGCCCTCGGTAAAGTTCACCTTAACGATTTGGCCATCAACGCGGCTGCGGATGGTCACAGTGTTAAAGGCCGTCACGGTACCGAGGCCTATAAGATAGACAGGAAGATCGCCCTTCTGCGCGGCGGCTACAACAACGGGCACGGTGAAGCCGGCCGACCCTGGGCCTCCCTTTCCCTTTCCGCTCGCGCCTGCAGCGGCCTTACCACCAGCCTCACTGGTTGAGCGTGTACCGCGGTAATACCAAATGCCAATCACGAGGACTACGAGAACAAAAATCCACAACCACCAGCGGCTTTTCGGAGTGCGTGCCGCGGAAGAACCACGCGCGCCCGGTTCGGGAAGGTCTATGGAATTGAGGTGGCCCATCCGTTCTCTCCTGTCGATAACAACAATAGTGCGAGTGAGTCCGCCGGGGCAAGACAGCTGCGGGTATACATTGAGGGGTTTCCCGCCTAACCTTATGAGCCTACCGGAAAAGTCAGCCTGCGCATAGATAGGACGGATTTTAAGGGGAAATGGTTACTCGGCCAAGACTCAGGGTGGAAGCACTGTGAGAACGTGAAAATAGGATTACAGCAGCGGCCGGAGCGGTCGCTCTGGGAGGAGATATTTGGAGTGGGCAAGAGGGTTGGCGAGAGCTTACACTATCGCCCCCTAACCCTTATTCCTGGGGAAGGTGCTGGCAGAGAATCTGAGCAAGGTGGGTGACAATCGACATGCTAAAGGGCTTGATTATCGGGGTTCTGCTCGCGATAGTGCTGGTCGCGTGCGGCGGATACTTCTATTTTTCAACGGGGCGAGCGCCCGTGGCGGTGACGGATCCGCCGATGCCATTTGAAAAGAAATTTGCGAAGATGGCGTTGAATGCACATATTGCGAAAGAAAAAATTCCGGATTCGCCGGTGTCTGCGGACGAGAAGAGTTATCTAAGCGGCGTGGATGTTTACAAGCAAAACTGCGAGGTGTGCCATGGGTTACCGGATCAGCCGAAGACCGCCATTGCGCAGGGCATGTATCCGCCACCCCCGCAGCTTTTCCACGGAATTGGAGTGTCGGATGATCCCGCATCAGAATCTTATTGGAAAGTAGAAAACGGGATTCGGTTGACGGGCATGCCGGGGTTCAAGGGGCGTTTGACGGAAACACAGATTTGGGAGGTTAGCGTCTTGCTGGCAAATTCGGACAAATTACCGGCTTCGGTAAAGACAGTGCTGATCAGCGCGCCCGTCGCTCCGGCCAGCGTTACAACGCCGGCAACCGGTACAGCACCAACAAGGACGAAACCTTAATTTAGTAAACTCACTTCAGTTCGCTTTGCCGAGTATGCCGACGGGTGTAACTTCCCCGGTTGTTCAGCTTCGGAGAGATCAAGCCGAGTGGCTCGGTAGCGAATGGACTTGCTCCACTTTTCTGAGCTCAGGGAAGCGCCAAGCCCAGATCGCGGTCACGACGAGGGTGCCGATGCCCCCGATAACGACGGCAGGAACTGTTCCCAGCCATTGTGCCGTCAAGCCGGACTCGAATTCCCCAAACTCGTTGGATGCGCCGATGAAAACCATATCAACGGCGTTGACGCGCCCGCGCATCTCGTCGGGCGTTGCGACTTGGATGAGGACGGCACGAACGATCACGCTGACCATATCTGTCGCGCCGACGAAAAACAGAGCGATGAGGGAAAGAATGATGCTGTGAGAAAGCCCGAATAGGATAGTGAACAATCCAAATCCGGCCACGCACCACAGCATGATTAGACCAACTTTGCGCCGGAATGGCCGGTAAGCGAGGAAAATGGCCATTGCGGCGGCGCCGACGCCGGGAGCCGTGCGCAGCAGACCCAATCCCCAAGGCCCTGTGCGCAAAATCTCCTTTGCGTACACGGGTAGGAGAGCGACCGCCCCGCCAAGGAACACAGCGAACAGGTCTAACGAAATTGAACCCAATATTACTTTTTCACGCCAAATGTAGCGAAGCCCAGCTAAGACGGTGGTCCGGTTGACGGACTCTCGGACGCGGGGCCTTTCTTGAGTTTTCATTTTCAGCGTGCAGGTCACCGCCACAATCGCCAGGATCATCGCCATTGCATAGACGGCACTCGGACCGCGAAATGCCGCGTAAACAATCCCACCGAAGGCAGGACCCAGAATCGCCGCACCCTGAAACATCGTGGAAGCCCAGGCAACTGCGTTTGGGAAGACCTCTTCTGGCACCAATTGAGGAACAAGCGCACGACTGACAGGGGCGTTAAAGGCGCGTACGATACCCAGAATGATGAGAACAACAAAAACAAAAGAAACCGAGCTAACCGCTCGCGTTGCGGTGAGCAGAAGCAATCCAAAACTCATTCCGTAGCCGATGTGGCAAAACACGATGAGTTTTCGGCGATTATAACGGTCTGCAACATGCCCGGAAACAAGGAACAAGAGAATTCCAGGCAAAAACTGCGCTAAACCGACGAGTCCGAGGTCGAGCGGACGCTTCGTGATTTCATAAACCTGCCAGCCCACCGCCACAGATTGCATTTCCATTGCAAGGACCATGCAGAAGCGGGCCGTTTGGAAAAGTACAAAGCTAGGATATTGGAATGCGGCATAGCCAGCGGCTCTAGAATTTTCTGGTTCGGCCATAAAGCAATACTGTGCCACAAAAATACAAGGGGAAGAGTTGAGGAAGTAACAGCGAATTCCAGTGCACTTACTCTGACGGCGCTGCGGGATCCAACTGGCCCGCAATCGGGTTGACGGGGGGTGCTTTTGCCTTGCGTCGGATCATCCAATAGGCCAAAGAGATGAACAACAGAAAGGGCGCAAAAGCTGGGACAGTGTATTGCAAACCCTCCACATAGAATGTACTTGCCGCGATACCCAAGAGTGCGGCGATGCCCAGTACGTTCGATGAGGGGGCAAAGCGAAGGCGCATCGGGAGTTGGGAAACCCGGTCCGGACCAAGAGTCCTCCGGAACGCGATGTGCGTCAGGAGGATGATAATCCAGACGAAAAACATTCCGGCCACCGCCACGCCGTAAAGCATCAGGAATGCGCGGCTGGGGGCGTAAATCGCCAGCAGGATTGCTGCAATCATTCCCGCGGTGGAGACAGCAAGCGCGCGCCGAGGAACGCCGTTGCTGCTTAGCTGTCCCAGCCAATTCGGGGCGTACCTGCCTCGCGCGAGGGAGAAAAGCATTCGCGTTGTGAGATAAAGATTTGTGTTTGAGCTCGACAGCGCAGCCGTGATGACAACCACATTCATGATGCCTGCAGCGAAAGGGATACCTACGGTGGAAAGTGCTCGGACAAAAGGACTTCCCGACAGGTCACTGCCGGTCTGATTCCACGGCGTCATCGCCAACATAATGCTGATAGCGAGAACATAAAAGATGACGAGTCGGAATACGATCGTCCGCATGGCTCGAGGAATGGATTCCGCCGGGTTTTGGGCCTCGCCTGCAGTGACGGCAATGACCTCGACTCCCATGTAGCTCGTAATCGCGAGCGTCAACGCGAGCCAAACGCCTCTCCAGCCAAACGGAAGAAAGCCGCCGTGCGCGGTGAGGTTTGACAATCCTATCGCAGGCGCGTGCCCCAAGCCGAAGATGAGGGCCACTCCCAGGACAATGAAGACCATGATGGCTACGACTTTGATCAAAGCGAACCAATACTCGAACTCGCCGAAACGTCCTACCTGTAGCGTGTTGACGGCCACCAGGCAAATCGAGACGGCCGCCACCCACACCCATTGCGGGACCGCTGGAAACCAAAACGCAAAGTAGATCGCCACGGCGGTTACTTCCGCACCGATCGCGATGATTTGGACCAACGCGTACGTGGCTCGGACGGAGAACCCAGCCCACGGACTGAGATAAGTTTGCGCGTAAACTCCAAACGAGCCTGCTACTGGTTGCACTACGGCCATTTCCGCAAGCGAGTAGGCAACAATCATGGCAATGAGCGCGCCGATCAGGTAGGTGACGATGACGCCTGGACCTGCGAGGCGGACGGTCACGCTGCTGCCGAGGAAAAGCCCGACACCGATGGCGCCGCCAATGGCAAGCATCGTGAGCTGCCGCTGCGTGAGCCTGCGGCGTAGCTCGTCGGGTTCTGGAGGAGTACCTGGCAAGGCCGGCGTGGAGGATTGCGCCGCTCGTTCGTGAAGAGGCTCGGGGGATTCACCCATGCTTGGTCAGTTCGAGCAAGGCGTCGCCGAAGTTGTGAATTTCATTTATTGTGTTGTAGTGGACGAGAGAGGCGCGGACCACGCCGCTGTCCTGCCGCACGTCCAACCGCTTCATTAACCGCGGGGCGTACATGTGTCCGTCGCGAATGCCTATCCCCGCGCGTGCCAGACCCTCCGTGACTTTAGCCGGAGCGATATTTGGCAGATTGAAGCAGAGCGTTGGCACACGTTCGTGGATGCGGTCAGTTCCTGCCAAACCATAGACCTTTGCGCCAGACTCTCTCAGAACTCGCAGCATTTCGAGGGAGAGCGATTCTTCGTAGGCTCGGATGCTTTGCATGGCGCGAGCCAGATCTGCGCGCTTCGAATCTTTGCTCCCGCAATCGCCTCTGACTTGCGTCTGCTTACCGAGAGATTCCAAATAGCACACGGCAGCATCCATTCCGGCGACGTTTTCATAGATGAATGTGCCCGCTTCGATTTTTCCCGGCGGCTCGTCCGGAATAAATTCTTCGCGAAACGTCGCAAGTTTTTGAAGGAGATTACGGCGCCCCCACAGAAAACCCATGTGCGGTCCGAATATTTTATAACCGGAGCAAACGAGGTAGTCGCAGTCGAAAGCTTGCACATCCATTTGACCGTGAGGAGCGAAGTGCACACAGTCGAGAAAGATTTCTGCGCCCGCCTCGTGCGCTATTTTGGCGGCGCCTGCGACATCCACAATGGAACCCAGAGCATTCGAAGCGACAGTGCACGCGAGCAGGCGGGTTTTCGAGGACACGAGAGGTTTCAAATCGTCCACGTGGAGGTTCCCGTCTTCGCCCATCTTCCACCAGAGGAATTTGGCGCCCTCTTTTTCCAACGCCAGCCAGGTGGCGACGTTGGCCTCATGATCCATGTCAGTGACAATTATTTCGTTGCGCTGGCCGAGCGTTTGGCCGATCGCAAGACTTACCAGACGAATGAACGAAGTGGCGTTCATCCCAAAAGCGATTTCGCTGGGATCGCGCGCGTTCACGAGATCGGCGACGCTCTGTCGCGCCCGAGCAATCATGGCATCGACTTCCTGGCTTTTGGCGTAGCGCCCGCCCCGCTGAACGTTGCATTCGAGCAGATGGTGATTGACGGCATCCAGCACGGTTTGCGGAACCTGAGCCCCTGCAGCGTTGTCAAAGAAGGTGAAGGCCGGAAGGCGATGCAACGCAGGGAAAAACGAGCGAATGGTTTCGACGGGAAAATTCAGACGCAAATCTGATTGCAATTCCCGGGTAAGGACACTTTGCGATTTAACCTGCAAACTTTTGCTCCTCATTGAATCCGAAAAAGCGGTAAAGGAAGGCGTGTGAAGTGAACAAAGCGAAAGCTATACCCCGATTGCAGCACCTGTCAAGCGCGCGTTTTCCGCCCGCTCTTCGCCTTCGCGTGCAAGAATATGCCGTCTTCAATTTAAGGGACAATTAGAATAGCCGGCATGACCAGAGCCATCGAAGAAGTTTACCTGGCGCTTCGGCGGCAATTCCGGGGCGACTTCCTACGCCCTGGCGACGGCGAATATGCCGATGCGCGAGCCATTTGGAACGGAATGGTGGCGCGCAAACCGGGCTTGATTGCTCGTTGCACCGATGTGGCTGACGTGAAGCTCGCGGTGAGAACTGCGGCAGCCGCCGGCGTTCTGACGGCGATTCGCTGCGGCGGCCATAGTCTCGCGGGGTTCAGCTCGTGCGACGATGGGCTGGTGATCGATCTCTCCAGAATGCGGGCGGTGAGCGTGGACGGGGAGACACGTCTTGCGCGATTTGAGGGCGGGTGCCTCCTCGGCAGCATCGATACCGCCACGCAAAAGTTGGGCCTCGCCTTTCCGTCTGGAGTTGTGTCGCACACTGGAGCCGCCGGGCTAGTCTTGGGCGGCGGCACTGGCTGGCTGAACCGTTTGCACGGGCTCTCCTGCGACAACGTCACAGGCTTCACGATCGTCATCGCAGATGGATCGGTTGTCCGCGCAAACTCCAAGGAGAATCCGGAGCTATTTTGGGCCTTGCGTGGAGGTGGTGGAAATTTTGGCGTCGTGACCGACTTCCAAGTCCATCTTCACCCGGTCAGTTCGGTTCTGTTCGGCGCAGGCATGTGCTTCGGAGACGATGTTCACGCCATCGTGCAGCACTGGCGAGACTTCATGCCAAACGCGCCGGACAATCTGAGATGGGGAATCTCATTGACGATTTCTCCCCAAACGGAAAACGTCCCTGCGCAGTTGCGTGGGCGTCCAGCGGCAAGCCAGGGTTTGGTTTGGATTGGCGACCCTGACAAAGGGCGTGCGTTTGTGGATCGCGCACTTTCTCTCTGCAATCCAATTGCGGTAACCAAAAGTGAGCTTTCGTTCCTCAGCTTGCAGACCATGGCGGATGCAGAATTTCCGCATGGGCGCAGGTACTACACTAAGTCCGGCTACCTTAAATCCCTGAATGACGAGGATATTCGACGGATGGTGCAAGCGCTCGAGACAATTCCCTCCCCCGCCAGCCAAATCGAACTCTCCTACCTGGGCGGGGCTGCAGCGCGGGTTGCAGCAGGCGAAACGGCCTTTGGCGATCGCAGCTCTCCGTTCATTGTAAATCTGCTGGGAAACTGGTCCGATCCGGCGGATGACGCCGCAAACATCTCATGGATACGCGAACTCTTCGCCGAATTGCGCCCTTCCATGACGCCAGGCGTTTACGTGAACTTCATGAGCGGAGACGAACAGGATCGTGTGCCGGAAGCGTACCGCGAACGGTGGGACCGGTTAGTCGCGATCAAAACGCACTATGACCCGGACAATTTTTTCCGATTAAACCAGAATGTCCGGCCGCAGAAATCATCACAGAGCTAGTGGGAGGAACGCAGCAATTCGGCAGATTGTAAGTTCCTCGCGAAAGTACTTTCCTGCTTCATTTTCAAGGTGTCTGCGCTTGGCAGTTCATCTCCCCTATCGGCTCTCTATAGGGATCATCACAATCGACCGATAGAGTGTGAGTAGCAAAAGAGCATGCCTGTGGTCCGATGTAATCCCATACGGACGTTTCATGAGAGGCACCAAGCGCTCTAACAAAGCCATGATTATGGGTGGCCATCCGCTCTCACCCCGGTTTGGATGGAATCCCAATCGGCGGACATGAATTGCCCTTGCAGCCAAGGACAGGCTTGCACCATTGGTCAGTCGAGGGCTAATCAAAGGTCAATACTCTTGGCAGTTGCCAAGAACTCTAGTCCTTGGACCAAAACTGTCCTCAGTATCAGTAGTAATGATAGTCCTGTATTCACTATCCTTCACATGCAGTTCGGGCAAAAGAACTGAGCAGCCATTTCCGCGGGCCCCACCCCCGCCCCAGCTAACGAGCTGACACAGCCCAGAGAAAGTGACAAAAGTGCAAACGAGTGCTAGGGGATGGGTGTGTGCGGTAGCTGCGCTGATCTTGAGTTCTTCCGCGGCGCTGATCAGCGGTTGCTCAGGACTGGTGAGTGCTGGCGGAACGACCTCGCAAGTGCACGCGGCGATTCAGGTGAATCCGACGAGCGTTACCTTTGGGAGTGCTGTCGTTGGTAAGAAGACCTCTCAAAGCGTTTCAGTGGCAAACACCGGCGGCGCGTCGGTCAACATAACGCAGGCGAATGTGTCGAACAGCCAGTTTTCCGTCTCTGGCCTCGCTATGCCTCTTTCTCTGCCGGCCGGCCAGTCCAGCAGCTTTCAAGTCTCCTTCAATCCCATTTCTTCGGGCAGCGTCACCGGTACTCTGACTGTCTTGACCGACGCGGGCATCTCATCCGAACTAGTTGCACTGTCTGGCACTGCGACTCCAGCACCACAACAGATCAGCCTTAACTCAGCAAGCCTGAATTTGGGGACCATCACCGTCGGAAGCGTCGGGAGGGGAACGGCAACGGTCAGTAACATCGGCGGCTCCAATCTGACTATTTCTCTGATCAGCGTTAGCGCAGGGCCATTTGGCGTCTCCGGTATCACTACGCCAGCCACGATCATTCCCGGCGCCAGTGCCACTTTGAACGTGACCTACTCACCCACCACCGCCGGGAGCGACACTGGTTTAATTACGATTACGAGCAACGATCCGCAGACTCCCACGGCCACGATCTCACTTGGGGGAACAGCAACAACTTCTGCCGTAGCGCCGACGATCACCACGCAACCGGTAAACCAGACCGTGACGGCAGGACAGACGGCAGCGTTCACGGTAGTGGCGACAGGCACAGCCCCGCTCGCTTACCAGTGGCAGAAGAACGGCGCGAACATCACAGGGGCGACAGCGGCGAGCTACACCACCCCGGTGACAACCACGGCAGACAGCGGATCAACGTTCCGCGTGGTCGTAACGAACACCGCGGGCACGGTAACTAGCAGCGCAGCAACGCTGACAGTGAATGCCGCAGCGGTAGCGCCGACGATCACCACGCAACCAGTGAACCAGACCGTGACGGCAGGACAGACGGCAGCCTTCACGGTAGTGGCGACAGGCACAGCCCCGCTCGCTTACCAGTGGCAGAAGAACGGCGCGAACATCACAGGGGCGACAGCGGCGAGCTACACCACCCCGGTGACAACCACGGCAGACAGCGGATCGACGTTCCGCGTGGTCGTCACGAACACCGCCGGCACGGTAACAAGCAGCGCAGCAACGCTGACAGTGAATGCGGCAGCGGTAGCGCCGACGATCGCCACGCAACCAGTGAACCAGACCGTGACAGCAGGACAGACGGCAGCGTTCACGGTAGTGGCGACAGGCACAGCCCCGCTCGCTTACCAGTGGCAGAAGAACGGCGCGAACATCGCAGGGGCGACAGCGGCGAGCTACACCACCCCGGTGACAACCACGGCAGACAGCGGATCGACGTTCCGCGTGGTCGTCACGAACACGCAGGCACGGTAACTAGCAGCGCAGCAACGCTCACGGTCAATACGGCTGCCGTAGCGCCGACGATCGCCACGCAACCAGTGAACCAGACCGTGACAGCAGGACAGACGGCAGCGTTCACGGTAGTGGCGACAGGCACAGCCCCGCTCGCTTACCAGTGGCAGAAGAACGGCGCGAACATCGCAGGGGCGACAGCGGCGAGCTACACCACCCCGGTGACAACCACGGCAGACAGCGGATCGACGTTCCTCGTGGTCGTCACGAACACCGCAGGCACGGTAACTAGCAGCGCAGCAACGCTCACGGTCAATACGGCTGCCGTAGCGCCGACGATCACCACGCAACCAGTGAACCAGACCGTGACGGCAGGACAGACGGCAGCGTTCACGGTAGTGGCGACAGGCACAGCCCCGCTCGCTTACCAGTGGCAGAAGAACGGCGCGAACATCACAGGGGCGACGGCGGCGAGCTACACCACCCCGGTGACAACCACGGCAGACAGCGGATCAACGTTCCGCGTGGTCGTAACGAACACCGCAGGCACGGTAACGAGCAGCGCAGCAACGCTGACGGTGAATGCCGCAGCCGTAGCGCCGACGATCACCACGCAACCAGTGAACCAGACCGTGACGGCAGGACAGACGGCAGCCTTCACGGTAGTGGCGACAGGCACAGCCCCGCTCGCTTACCAGTGGCAGAAGAACGGCGCGAACATCACAGGAGCGACAGCGGCGAGCTACACCACCCCGGTGACAACCACGGCAGACAGCGGATCAACGTTCCGCGTGGTCGTAACGAACACCGCAGGCACGGTAACTAGCAGCGCAGCAACGCTGACAGTGAATGCCGCAGCGGTAGCGCCGACGATCACCACGCAACCAGTGAACCAGACCGTGACGGCGGGACAGACGGCAGCCTTCACGGTAGTGGCGACAGGCACAGCCCCGCTCGCTTATCAGTGGCAGAAGAACGGCGCGAACATCACAGGAGCGACAGCGGCGAGCTACACCACCCCGGTGACAACCACGGCAGACAGCGGATCGACGTTCCGCGTGGTCGTAACGAACACCGCAGGCACGGTAACAAGCAGCGCAGCAACGCTGACAGTGAATGCGGCAGCGGTAGCGCCGACGATCACCACGCAACCAGTGAACCAGACCGTGACGGCAGGACAGACGGCAGCCTTCACGGTAGTGGCGACAGGCACAGCCCCGCTCGCTTATCAGTGGCAGAAGAACGGTGCGAACATCACAGGAGCGACAGCGGCGAGCTACACCACCCCGGTGACAACCACGGCAGACAGCGGATCAACGTTCCGCGTGGTCGTAACGAACACCGCAGGCACGGTAACTAGCAGCGCAGCAACGCTGACAGTGAATGCGGCAGCGGTAGCGCCGACGATCACCACGCAACCAGTAAACCAGACCGTGACGGCAGGACAGACGGCAGCCTTCACGGTAGTGGCGACAGGCACAGCCCCGCTCGCTTATCAGTGGCAGAAGAACGGCGCGAACATCGCAGGCGCGACAGCGGCGAGCTACACCACCCCGGTGACAACCACGGCAGACAGTGGATCAACGTTCCGCGTGGTCGTAACGAACACCGCAGGCACGGTAACTAGCAGCGCAGCAACGCTGACGGTGAATGCGGCAGCCGTAGCGCCGACGATCACCACGCAACCAGTGAACCAGACCGTGACGGCAGGACAGACGGCGGCCTTCACGGTAGTGGCGACAGGCACAGCCCCGCTCGCTTACCAGTGGCAGAAGAACGGCGCGAACATCACAGGCGCGACAGCGGCGAGCTACACCACCCCGGTGACAACCACCGCAGACAGCGGATCAACGTTCCGTGTGGTCGTAACGAACACGGCCGGCACGGTAACAAGTAGCGCAGCAACGCTGACGGTGAATGCAGTTGTGGATACCACTCCGCCCACTGTGCCGACTGGTTTGGCAGCGACGGCGGTTTCTTCCTCGCAGATCAATTTGGCCTGGACCGCATCAACGGACAACGTGGGTGTGACGGGCTACAAAGTGTTCCGTGGTGGCACGCAAGTGGCAACGAGCCCAAGCACCTCTTATCAGGACACAGGCCTGGCGGCTTCGACTGCGTTTACTTACACGGTGGCCGCGTTTGACGCGGCTGGCAACACTTCCGCGCAATCTGCAAGCGCTTCGGCAACTACCCTGGCTTCTTCCGGCGGCGGAATCCCGAGTACGCTTGGCTGGTATCAGATTCCGAACACGCAGATTGCTCCGATTTGCCCGACCTACACGGAGATTCAAGGCAACAGTGGTTGCGCCGCTGTAATGTCAGCGTGGAGTGGCGGTCTCTACGATCCTCAACGCGCTCGTTTTATCATCACCGGGGGCGGACACAACGACTACTTTGGCAACGAAGTCTATGCAATCGACTTCAGCAGTGGGACTCCAACACGTGTTCTTGTTCACGATGCCTCTCATGGATCGGGATTTAGCGTCACCGATAACGAAACGATGCCAGACGGCAATCCCACTCCTCGTCACACCTACGGCTGTCTGACGTACTTCCCCACTCAAGACGAGTACATCTACTGCGGAGGCGGGTCGAACGTGAACGGCAACATCGAAAACGGCATGTGGCGTTACAATCCGAAGACTAATACTTGGACCAACGTAACGCCCTCAGGTGGCCCCAATTGGGGCACGAATGGCACGACGCCGAAGATGGCCTACGACTCCGTAACTGATGCTGCATACGCACTTGCGGATGCGGCACCTGGAACATTCTTTCGCTGGAACCCAACAACTCATACTTGGACTGGTCTGGGAACTATTGGTGGAGCCCCATGCACGGGGTCTCCCGTGGGTGGTGGTGGGACAGGCAAGGACAGCAACGTTATTGTGGCTCCGGACTATCGCTTTTATGTCTGCGCTGGTAACGGAGAATTACAAGCCATCAACTTGAACACACTCGCCGTGCAGAACGACTCGACCGCTACCGGATGCTCGGCGCTCGCCAATGGCCCTGGCCCCGGACTCACTTACGACTCGGTACAAAAGCTCGTCGTTGGATATGTCGGTGGCAACTCGGTCATCGAATACAACCCATCCGGTTCTACCGTCTCAGGTGTCAATGCAAGGTCCTGTTCTACCGTGACATATACGGGAGGTCCGGGGGCGCAACAGGGCAATGGCACCTATGGGCGCTTCCAGTACTCTCCAAATCTTGGCGTGTTCGTAGTCGCAAATAGCATCTCCCAGAATGCGTACTCTTTGCGGCTGAGTCCCGCCAGCGGCGGCACCAGCGGGCCCGCCATTTCCGGCGTGAGCGTAAATTCAATCACTACCTTAGGCGCGACTATCGTCTGGACCACCGATGTGCCAGCGACCTCGCAGGTGGAATACGGCCCGACAACCGCTTATGGCACGCTGACCACTCTCAACGCCACGTTGGTTTCGAGCCACGCCGTGGCGCTCAGCGGCTTAGCTACGAATACCCTTTATCATTACCGCGTGCGTTCCAAGAACTCTTCAGGAGTGGAATCCATTGGTGGGGACTCTGTTTTCCAAACCAACAACACAACGGATACGACTCCGCCGACGGTTTCTGTCACCGCACCAGCAGCGGGCGGTACGGTATCAGGCTCGGTAACTGTAAGCGCGAATGCTTCGGATAACGTCGCCGTAGCCAGCGTCCAGTTGTTGCTCGACGGTGCCAGCCTTGGGACAGCCAAAACGTCTGCTCCTTATTCCATGACTTGGGATACCACAACGTCGTCGAATGGCACGCACACTTTGGGAGCTATTGCGACAGATACGTCCGGCAATGTCGGCAATGCGACCAGCGTGACTGTCAATGTGTCAAACGCAAGCCCGAGCTCCAATTTCCAGACCCTCTGTACCGCGCCTGGCGTAGTCAAGTGCGTCACATGGGACAACGCTTCCGATTTCACACCGGCGAGCGGAGGAGCTGGTTATGCCAGCGGCCTTTACCCCGCCGAGGATGGCGCTTATGAGGGCGTGCAGGACACCACGAGCAAAGTAGACGGCGCAGGTTCGCTCAAATTCGTGATTCGCGCCGGATCCGTCCACCCCCATGGTACGAACCCGGCAGGATATTGGCTGCAGCAGTTCGGGACGGACAATGCAGCGACGAAATACGGAGAGGGCACCACCCTGTATTTGCAATTCCGATTTATGGTTTCTCCGGAAATGCTGAACTACGATTGGACACTGGCCGGTGGAGAAGGCTGGAAAGTATTCATTGTTTGGGGTCCGATCCCGGGTCAGAGTTGCACAGGCGACCAGTTTGTGCAGGAGAACACCAACCAGACGAACGTGGCAACTGCGTACGTGTCTTGCGGCTCGCCTGGGTTATATACCAACAACGGGAATCCCCCCATGAACATCGAACAGGGGGACTATAACTGCGCATATGCGGGTGGAGGAGCGACCTATACGGGACCAAACTGCTTCGTATATCCGGCGAGCACCTGGATCACCGAGTATTGGGTTGTGCACATCGGCACCTATGGGCAACCTAACACCACCTTTCAGGCGTGGATTGCTCCGGAGGGTCAACCTCTAAAACAGTTCATCAACCTTCCAAACTTCACGTTTGGCGATCCGTCGGACCACACTGTCGGCCTGCAGGGAATCATCCTGCAGCCGTACTTCAGCGGAGCGAACGGATCCACGACCACTCCTGCAGCATCCATGTGGTTCGACGATCTGATCATTTCGACGCAGCCGATTGCGGCACCAACGAACTGAACCATCGTTTCCTAAGTTAGCTGGCTTTTCTGGGCCGTTCTGAATGCCTCGGCCCTGCGAAGACCGTGACTGAAAGAGTTCGGACGGCCATCCGTAGGAAGTCTCATTCGGTGAGTTCGCGTTACCCAACAATCATCATAAGAGAATCCCTTGTCAGGGAATTGCTTGAAAACACGGGGCAGACATTGGAAATCGGTGAGGGACCCCAGATAACGGGCTCATCCAACGACAGACCCAGGCAGGATCCAGTGAAAACAACAGCAAAAAGTGGCGGGCGAGCCTGTAAGCCGGAATCTTCGGGCTCACTTTTGTTTTCAATAAGTTGCGTAGAATCAACAAACTCATACTGTCAATGAAGTCAGTTTTGGCAGTGAAAATAGGTTTCGTGTCACAGTTATGGCACAGTTTCATAGCCGCCTTTGCCCGACCTTATTGTTGCAAATGAACCGTTTCTCGGGAACCAGAATTCCGCCAGGCTCTAGTTCGTTTTTGACGAAGATCTCTTACCGTTGTAGAGGCCAAAAGCTACGGTTTGCTAATTCGCCCCGACCTGTTCGCTGAATGGTTCGACGGAACAGCAACTCATCCACGCTGAATGGGAAGCTTTCGCAATTTGCGAGAAGCAAGGCCCCTCCGATCCCCGTGAGGACGGCAAAATTCAGAGGCGCCTTGACTCCTAATGCAAGCGTCATTGCCACCCCGAACGTCAGTAGAAGAAGTCCACTTAACAGCGCGGCGGCGCGTGTGTGCCAGCCGACGAGGAGAAGAAGACCGAAGAGAATTTCAGCGCAAGTGGCGATGACCCCCAGCGTCGGGATCATTCCCGTCGGCAAATACCAATTGAGGGTGTGGGTGTATTCCAAGAACCGTGAGAAATTCCCCCACTCGACATTCGGTTGCCCAAACGCTCCCCACAGACCGAACCGGTCGGCTACGGCCGACAAAAAACCAACGCCAAGCCCAATTCTTAGCAACAGGGTTGCGTAGCTTGCGAATCGCGAATCCTTTACAGTAATCGTGTTCATAAATTTCCTCCTGAACTTAGTTTTTGGCGAACAGAACCGCTCGCAATTGCGGGTTTACTTTGCTGGTATCACCAGCGGAGCGCCTTTCTTGTTAATCAGGAACACAAGGAATTTTGCTGGCTTTGTACTACTTGCGTTCCGGCTAACGACGTGAATATCGTTGGGATCTTCATAAAAGCTCTGGCCTGGCGTCAGCGTGAGTTCTTTTCCGCCTCTCACCTGCATCACGACGGAGCCTTCCAGCACGTAAACAGACACCTGCGCATTGTGGCGGTGGATAGGGCTCGAAAAGCCCGGCGGAAAGTCCACGGTGTACATCAGAACTTCCTTGCCGGGAACTCCTGCCAGATCATTCGTTATGAGCGGCGTGATAGTCTCCTGCGCCATCGGCGGCGTGCCTGCGCCATCAGCGTGCTGGTTATGATCAGGGTGCTGGTTATGAGAAATGCCAGCGCCAACATTGGTTTGAGCTCGCCATAAGTTGTTCGCGACGGCCCGTACCTGCCGCGGGCTGCAGGCTCGTATTCGGGATCTGACGTGCAGGCTGACTAAGCCAGTTTTCGAAACGCGTCTCGCCGAGTCGCGCATCATCGCCCGGAACGAGTGTTCTCTCGCTCAGCTCCCCGCCGAAGTAGCGCGCGTGCGGGTCAGAGATAACCTCACGCGGATCGTTGAGTGCGGCCAGGTCCCGTCGAATGAGTTCATCGAGACGAAACTGATCCGGCCCCGCTATTTCAACAGTGCCATTCACCGGTGTGCCCACCGCGATCCTAGCTACCGCACTGGCGACATCGTCTGCCGCCATGGGCTGGATGAGGGCAGATGCCAGACGGACCGTGTTGCCCTCGGTGGCCTCATCGGCGATTCTGCCAATGAACTCAAAGAACTGCGTCGCGCGGATGATTGAGTAGGGGATCGATGAGCCCTTGATCAGCTTCTCCTGGGCGATTTTTGCACGGAAGTAGCCGTATTCGGGCAGGCGCTCAATTCCCACAACCGACAACGCAACGTGATGTCCCACGCCTGCGGCCGCTTCATAGGTGAGGAGGTTACGGGTTGATGTCTCGAAGAACTTCAGCGCGACCGCGTCCTCGAAAGAAGGGGAGTTCGATACGTCAACGACCACCGAGGCACCTTTCAGCGCTTCGGCCAGTCCCTCGCCGGTGAGGGTGTTGACGCCGGAACTGGGTGATGCAGCTACCACTTCGTGCCCGTGCTCGCGAAGCTTGGTGACGAGCTTTGATCCGATGAGTCCACTGCCGCCGATAACTATGATCTTCATGCTGTTCCTCTCTTTCATTTTCGTAATTTCGCCGAGGCGAAGCCGCGGTCGTAACAGCTAAGGCAGAAAACCTGCTTATCTTCCGTCTTCGAACCTATATGCAGCTTGAGGACCGTTTGCTGAATGCTCCCGCTCTGGAGGGAATTGCCCTGCGGTACGGCTATTTTCTACGGGCTTGGCTCCCCGGGAGACCACGGAAGCCGAGGCAGTTAATGACGTCCCCACAAAAACCTCGCCAGTAGCTCGGTCAGAACACCACGAAATTCCGTGGGCAACGAGTTTTCGTTGCGTGGGGTGGGTCTGATTCCAGTGTGCGATTGAGAGCGTCAGGTTGAAAACGCACTGCACACGATGCTATCGCACTGATTGTACGCGCGATACTTCGCGGGCGGCGCGCAGGTCTCGCCAAGCTCGTTTTGGAACAACAGTTGCATTCATGGCTTCCGTTATGAGCAAGCGCGAGGACGGCATGTTCGACCAAAAAACGAATCGTCAAACAGAGTCGGGGAATCTACGACGTGGCGATGCCATTGTGACTGTCATCAAAGCGGCTGCCGTACAAATCAGCCCTGTGCTTTACAGCCGCGAAGGCACTGTCGAGAAGGTCGTCGAGAAGATCATTGAGCTCGGTCGCGAGGGCGTACAGTTCGCCACCTTTTCGGAGGCGGTAGTTCCGTACTATCCCTATTTCTCCTTTGTGCAGCGGCCTTTCCAGATGGGTGCGGAACATCTGAGGCTAATTGAACAAGCGGTGACTGTACCATCGTCCTCCACTCATGCCATCGGCGAAGCCTGTAGGCAAACCGGGATGGTAGTGTCCATTGGCGTCAACGAACGCGATGGTGGCTCACTCTTTAACACGCAATTGCTGTTCGATGCTGACGGCACCTTGATTCAGCGTCGCCGCAAGATTTCCCCGACCTACCACGAGCGCATGATCTGGGGGCAAGGCGACGGTTCCGGATTGCGAGCTGTCGACAGCGCAGTCGGGCGCGTCGGTCAGTTGGTATGCTGGGAACATTACAACCCGCTGGCCCGCTACGCCTTAATGGCTGATGGCGAGCAGATTCACTCGTCGATGTACCCCGGTTCGTTCGGGGGCGACATTTTCGCCGAGCAAACCCAAGTCAACATCCGCCAACACGCACTGGAGTCCGGTTGCTTCGTCGTCAATGCCACCGCCTGGCTGAATGCCGATCAGCAGGCGCAGATCATGCACGACACCGGCTGCCCCATCGGCCCAATCTCCAGTGGCTGTTTTACCGCGATTGTCTCGCCGCAGGGCGAATTGATGGGCGAGCCTCTGCGCTCTGGTGAAGGCGTGGTGATTGCCGATCTTGATTTCTCTTTGATCGACAAGCGTAAGAGGCAGATGGATTCCCGCGGCCACTATAGCCGCCCGGACACTGCTCAGCCTGTTGATTGATCGCACGCCTGCTGCGTATGTCCATGAACGTAGCGCGCACCCTATGTCGGTTGTTGAGACGGTCGCTGATGATTGCGCCGTAGTTGCGGGAGAATCACGATGACAACTTCCAATCCACGCGAAATTCCCTTTAATGGCGTTCGCCTCAGATTCGAGAGCAAGAAGCGTTTCGGCGAACTCGTGTCTGCATTACTGGCCGACGTCGGCGAGAAACCACTGATGATCGACGACCTTCCTGCAAAGTTCGAAAGTTGGGAATCGTACAAGGCCGAAGTGGAATCACACGTTGGCCCGAGTGGCTTCATATTGTTCGCCCTCATGAATCATGGCGCATGGATCAAGAAGGCCCAGATTCGAAAAAAAGTACTGCGGATCATAATCGGAAACCCCCTGCTGGCCATCACCATGTTGCGTCATGATTTAACGGCGGGTCTTTTCGCGCCGGTCGAACTCATCCTGATCGAAGAAGACGATGATCAAAGCAGTTTGACGTATGTAAGGCCCTCGTCACTGATGGTTGTCGAGCCCAATGAACCCCTGATGGCGGCAGCCCGGGAGCTTGACGCCAAGCTTCAGGCACTCGCTGCCAAAGTGACAGCAACGAAAGCAACAGGTCCCCTCGCGGTTCTTGAAGCCGCCTTCAAGATTATTCCGGGGAAAGAAACTGCTTTTCTGGCCTATCAGGCGTCGGTGGTACCGCTGGCCGCGGCACAGCCCGGTTTTCGGGCTGGCTACAGCGGCCCGGTTTGGGACACCACATGGTTATATTTCGGTGCGCGCTTTGACAGTGAGGAGCAAATGAATGCATGGCACGGTGAACCCCAGCATCGGGTGATTCAGAAGTCGGCCCCGAACTGGTGGACATCCCTGTATCTCAGAAAGTGGCGCCCCCCGATGCCGGGCGAAGTTCTCGGCGATCGCCTGATGTCGGAAACTAGCATCCTCGTCGATACCGCGCTCGACGACACACAGATAAAATCGGTGCGGCAGGCGCTGGCAGAATTAGGCGCCGCCGGAGCGCAACCGTTTGAAACCCTAACCGGAGAATTCGAGGCGCACCCCTTCCAGTTTTCCGGTCCCCTCCTAGTTGCGCCGGCTACCGATAAAGTTCCGTATTTGCTGACTACGCACTGGTCTTCCGCCGATCATTTCAATGTATGGAAGTCCTCCAGTTCGTATCGTGCATTGCAAAGCCTGGGCGAGGTGTCGAGCGAGCTCTTTGTGCCAATAGTCGAGACGCGGCCGCGCGAGCACCTGCGAGACGACAAGCTGCAGCGGGATTGGGAATGGACGCATAAAGAAACAAATGAACCCGAACTAGCGGCAGCCAAGGAGCTTGACGCGAGCTTCAGGAGCTAGCTGCAAAGGTGACGATGGCCTAAGCCGGCCGTCCTGGGCGTTGAATGCACAACCGTCCGGAAGTGCTGCGTGCGGTCTCCGGCCGGTGCGACAGCGACGGAAATACCTCGATGCGAACTTTCAAGGAGATACGCCGATGAAACCGAACCGATCGAATCAACCAGGCAATTTGGTGGCAAGAACTTGGATGCCGCTCGCTCTTATGCTCTTGGGAGTGGCACTAGTCGCACCTATCGATTTCCGTGCCGCACAAGACGCCGACAAGGATCTTGCTCAACAGGTCTTTGACACAATGGTTCAGTTGCCGGGGAACAAACCAGGCCATCGGCTCGTCCATGCGAAAGGCATCGTGTCCCAGGGAACATTTGCTCCTTCGAAGGATGCTGCTGCAGTCTCACGGGCGGGACATTTCAACGGTGCCACGGTACCGGTCATCGTTCGCTTCTCGGATGACGCGCCTAATCCAGGGATCGCGGATAGCTCTCCGGATTCAGCGCCATTCGGAATGGCGATTCGATTCAAGCTCCCGGATGGCAAGGAAACTGATATCGTCGCGTTTTCACACAACGGCTTTCCCGTCGGTACAGGAGAAGATTTTCTCAGCCTGCAAAAAGCGATTGTGGCAACGGATCCCACGAAGCCTCATCCTTGGCCCGTCGAAGTGTTCCTCTCAACACGTCCGCGCGCTTTGAAATTCGTGCAAGACCCAAAGCCAACGCCAGTCAGTTTTGCGACGGAGGCGTTTTTCGGCACCAACGCATGGGTCTTCATCAATCAACAAGGGGTGAAGCAGGCGGGGAGGTATCAGATTCTTCCGGTTGCCGGGCAGCACTACGTGTCCGATGCAGATGGCAAAAGCAAGACTCCTAATTTTCTGATCGAGGAACTCAAGACCCATCTCGAGCAGGAACCGGTGAAATTCCGGCTTCTTCTTCAACTCCCCAACCCCGGCGATTCCACAAACGATGCCTCGATTGTCTGGCCGGCTGGCCGCAAGACAATTGACTTGGGCACGATCACGATCACGACGATTGACCCTGATAGCGATGCGGCATCAAAAGCGCTGGCATTCGACCCTACACGGCTAACGGATGGAATTGAATTGTCCGATGACCCGTTGCCCGCTCTGCGCTCCAAGGTTTACAGGCTGTCAAGGATCCATCGCCAGGGCCAGTAGGACTCCTCGCACAATAACAAGGAGAATGCCATGAGCACGAACATCGAAGGAAAAGTCGTAGTGATTACGGGTGCGAGCAGTGGCCTCGGGGAAAGCACCGCACGTCACCTCGCAGCACTCGGAGCAACTGTCGTGCTCGGGGCACGCCGCAAGGATCGGCTCGATGCCATCGTGAAGGACATCACTGCAAAGGGCGGTAAGGCGCTGGCGGTCACGGTCGACGTCACGAAGCGAGAGCAAGTCGACGCACTCATCCAGGCGGCTCTGAAGGCTTACGGCAAGGTCGACGTGTTGGTGAATAACGCCGGCGTCATGCCTATCGCACCGCTCGCAGCTCTAAAGGTGGATGAATGGGAGAAGATGATCGACATCAACATCAAGGGTGTGCTCTACGGCATCGCCGCAGCTATGCCGGTATTCACCAAGGCCAAAAACGGCCACTTCATCAACCTGTCGTCGGTAGCTGGCATCAAGGTCTTCGCTCCGGGCGGTTCGGTCTATAGTGGTACGAAATTCGCGGTGCACGCCATCTCTGAAGGCCTACGCATGGAGACCCGCAGGGACAACATCCGCGTGACAATCCTTTCGCCCGGTGCTGTCGACTCGGAACTGAAGGAGGGGAGCTCGGACGCGGCGGGATCGCAGAACGTGAAGGAGTTCTACAAGATCGCCATCCCGGCCGATTCCGTCGCCCGTGCGATTGCCTACGCGATCGAACAGCCCAGCGACGTTGAGATCGATGAAATCGTAGTACGTCCCACTGTCCAGGAGTTCTAAGTCCCTGTCAACAATCCGTCGGCGTTAACCGGGGAGAGAGAATCTTTAAGGTCCCCATGATTAAGCTTCTAGCAGAGTTCTTACGTGGATTTCATTATATCATTGGGATTTCTTTACTCCGCCGAGCGCCAGTGACCGCACGTTTGTGTTCGTGTGGCTTGGCGGTATCGCGGTCGTCCTAGCGTTCTGCGTTATCATGTTCAACACCATCCCCGTTCCGTACTTCATGCATTGACCCGTCGCATCCCTGAAGTTGGGGACGCTTAGGATTCGCGGAGCTTCATTTTCTTCATTCGTGAAGCAAGAGTTGTCGGTTTCATGCCTAGGATCGCAGCGGCCCCATCTGCCCCATAGATTTTCCCACTTGCTGTTTCAAGAGCCTTCAGAATATTCTCCCGCTCGCGTCGTTCCATCTCTCTTTTCGGAAAGACGGAGGTCCCGGCAGTTCCGGGATTCCACTTCGTGTGGTCTTTCTGCACAAAAGGGGCAAGAACCAAGTCGACTCGCAGCGGCCCTTCCCGAGACAAAATAACAGCACGTTCGATGACGTTCTGTAGTTCTCGCACATTGCCTGGCCACGAATAGGCGGTAAGCTGACTTATCGCGGAGTCTGTGAGCTGAGCACGGGGAAGCTTAAGGCGCTGTGACGCAAGTTGCACAAAGCGCTCCGCCAAGAGGCGGATGTCCTCGGAGCGGTCTCTCAACGGTGGTATTATCACGGGAAAGACACAAAGCCTATAGTACAAATCCTTCCGAAATCGTCCCGCTTCGACTTCCTCGTAGAGCTCACGGTTGGTCGCGGCGAGAACACGCACATCTACGCGGCGCACATGATCATCTCCAACACGTTCAAACGTGCCTTCCTGCAAAACTCTTAATAGCTTGCTCTGCAGTTCGTGAGGGATTTCGCCCACCTCGTCAAGAAAAATGGTTCCTTTATCCGCCAACTGGAAACGGCCGATTCGGTCGCGCAGTGCTCCTGTGAAAGCGCCCTTCACATGACCGAAGAACTCACTCTCGAAAAGCTCGCGCGGGATCGAGGCGCAATTCACGGTAATCAACGGTCGTCCATGTCGCTCGCTGCGCTCATGAATGGCGCGCGCAACCAATTCCTTTCCTGTACCGGATTCGCCGCCAATGAGAACCGTGGTGTCGGTCGGCGCGACCATCTGAATCTGCCGCAAGACTTGCTGGAGAGCTAAACTCTTGCCGAGGATCTCGCCGAACTCGAAACCCTGCCGTACCTTTTCCTGGAGGTAAGCGTTTTCGCCCTCGAGCTGCCGCCGAAGACTCTCGACCTCCTCGAATGCGCGAGCATTGGCAATAGCGACTGAAGCTTGATTCGCGAACAGTCCTAACCATGTGAATTCCTGGTCCTCGAGAACAATTCGGCTAAAAACTCCGAGGACCCCCAACAAATTGTCTCGAAACACCAGGGGGTAACCTGCAAAGCTGCGAATGCCCTCTCGTTCCGCCCATTCAGGCCGCGAAATCCAATCATTGTGGTGCGGGAAGTCCTTGAGGAAGATGGGACTCCGACTCTCTGCTACTTGTCCAACCTTCCCAGTGTTTAGCGGAATTCGATGAAAATGTCCCTGCAGAAAGGACCAGTCTTCGCCGGGAGAATGCCTCGGAGTTCCAGCGCTTGCAACCAGGTGGAGAGATTGAATCTGATCTGGGGATGCAGTCTGCCGCTGACAAGAACCGCAGAGATCACCTGAAGGCAACAACCAGATGCGTGCTAAGGCAACGCCAGGCTGTGACGCCAGGCCCTGCACAATGTGCTTTAGGACAGACTCTCCCCGATGCTCCGCTGTAACAGTCGCTGCCAAGCAGAGTAACGGTTCGGCAGTTAGTGACGTCCCCACAAAAACCTCGCCAGCAATTCGGTCAAGAATACAACGAAATTCCGTGGGCAACGAGTTTTCGTTGCGTGCGGTGGATTTGATCCCGCTGTGCGACTGAGCGCATGAGGTTGAAAATCCGTTGCACCCGATGCTATCGCACTGATTGTGCGCGCGATACCGAAGTCATGTCCTTTTATTCTTCGCGGGCGGCGCGCAGTTCTCCCCAACCTCGTTTTGGAACAACAGTTGCATTCATAGCTTCCGTTATGAACAAGCGCGAGGACGGCACGACAGCATCTTCAATCGGATATGCGCACGAAAAGGGTTTTAGAAAGGAATCCACAATGACTCAAGTCGAACAAGTAAGAGAATCCGTCACAACCCATCTCGAAAAGGTCTTGTACACCGCCAAAGCCCACACTACGGGTGGTCGAGAGGGCGGTGCCTCCCGCACTGACGATGGCCGGCTGGACGTTAGATTCACTTCCCCTGGCACCGAAGGCAAAGGCACCAACCCCGAACAGCTGTTCGCTGTCGGTTGGTCGGCCTGCTTCCTATCAGCGATCAAGCTTGTCGCGGGCAAAAAGAAGGTCACGCTCCCAACCGATCTCGCCATTGATATCGAAGTGGACCTGGGCATAACGCATGGCGTTCACGGCCTGGCGGCCCGTCTCAATGTCAGCCTACCGGGACTGGAGCGGGAAGTCGCCCAAACCCTGGTGGAGGCCGCGAACCAAGCTTGCCCCTATTCCCGCGCTACACACGGCAACATCGACGTCGCAATCAATGTTGTTTAGTCGGTGTTGCTTGAACGGAATGAAGTTGAGAGGAGCGTCGCTATGTCTTCGGTTCTGATTTTCACGGCTAATTGGAGCAAGTGGTATCGCGTTCTGCGTTGCCGCAAGGGATTTGGATGGTCTGACTCCGTGCGCTTTAGCCTTTGGCTGGCTCGCGGCGGAGTGGGAGCTGCATCGAGCCTGGCAGCGACGGCACCACCACGTCAAACGCATCTTCTGCTCTGCCACCATGTGCTGCGGGATCCGTCAGCAGCGGAATCAGTTTCAGCATCTCGACAAAGCTTCCAGGCCATCCATGCGTCACGATAAGTGGCAACGGCGCTGGCCCTTTCCCGCTTCTCCGACTTTTACAAACCGCGCTGTGATCATTGAGCCGTCTCCCCGATCTCTACGTCCGCTTCGTCAAGATTTTCTTGCAGTTGGGCCAGGGCTGCCTCTGCCGTCTTGAACGCGCCAGTCCATCTCGTTGGATATCCCTTGAAGTGAGCGCCGAACTGCCAGACAGGTTCCTGCGATGCAGCGCGGACATTTCGAATTGAGATCGCCCGGCCTTCCGGCAATCTCTCGACTTCGTACAGCATGACTGGCCCGCTCCCGTACTCAACGCCTTTTCGAGACTGGGCGATTGGTTTGAGACTCAGAATGGACTTCATAGAATTACGCTCCAAAAATGGAGAATACCACAGGAGAGAACAAAAGGCGAAGAGCGAATATCGCACCAGCTGAGCCGCAGAAAGGGTCAAGCATCGAGCGGCGATTATCTAGCCAGAAGTACGCATGGCGGATGCCGTAGCGCTGGTCCAGAGCGCTGCGTTCCAAACTACTGCCGAGTTACTTGCCTCTGGCCGTACGTCTGGTGCAGCCTCTCCGATTGAGATAGATTTCCTCACCGGAGGCTTCATGGACATTCTGGCAGCAATCAAGCGCGAAGAGAAAAAGCTCGAAAAGCAGTTAGGCAAGTTACAGCATCAATTGAACGGAGTACGAGCGGCTGCAAAAGCTTTGGGCGATTCGACGAGCAAAGAACTGAAAGTGGTAAAGAAGCGTGTAATGTCTGCTGCTGCCAGAGCGAAGATCGGGAAGGCTGCCAAAAAGCGATGGGCGAAATTTAGAGCGCAGGCGAAGAAGGTGACGGGATAAATCCCCATCGATGAGGACGATGGTAACTGCTGTCAACCGCAAGGATTTTGCTACTCATAGGGTTCCAGCTTGAAATTCACAGTTTTTCAACACTTGTGAAAAACGACCAAGGCATAATCGTCGAGATATCAAGAGACGCAGACCTGCTTGGCTCGCTTTTACTGCTATTTGTCGAGGAGTTCATCCTTGAAGGTTCGATTAGCTCGGGACACGTCAGTCCGCACGCGTGATAAGCTTCTGCGATCCGGAGAATTCAGTCATGTCGCTGCGGTCACGCCAAGACCCTTCATTACACCAAGCTCGCGAACAAAAAGTTGAAGATTCGATGCGGGTTTCCTAAATGCAAGTGTCGAGGGTACAAGCCGAAAAGCTAGCCTTCTCGTTCCCTCTCAAAAACTTCTCGGCACTCTTTCTCCCAAACTATTCCATTCGGCACTTTGAAATTGATGCCGACCTTCCGCACGACTTGCTCAAACGTCAGGTGTCAAACGCATGTGCTTGAAGCGGCGGCATGGTTGAGGCTCTGGTTACGTCATAGCCAATCTAAAGCATCCTCAGGAGCCGTGAACTCTTCCAAAACGACACGGATAGAAACTTCGTGAGCCTTTGATCCGCGCTGAACCCGGCGGACTACGTTGACTCCATCTCAGTTTCTACTCTCCCACAGAAGTTGCATCATCTGCAGTTCTTTATCCAACTGACGGAAGAATGCCAAGCACTGCTCGCATGTTCCTTCGTTTAGGTGTTTTGCGAATTCAACGATGTCCGCTTCGCTGAATTGTCGACAAGGTTTCAGGTTGGGAGAGCTTCGCAGAACTGTCAGCATTTTGGCTGACGAACCGTGATTTCGTCTCTTACGGACCATCTAACGCACTCTCTTTTTCACAGATTATCCACAGAATTATGGCGTGGATACTATTGACATGTCAATGAGGTCCATCTACTAGAGATGACCTCACTGATAAGTTCTAAGAGTTAAGTCGACTGTTCGTCAGTAGACACCATCTCCTGTGCGAGGAGTCGGCTGGGGGACTGCAGTTAACGAAAGAGAATAAGTGTGCATGTCACTGTGAATATGCGCCTAATGCACCGCCCGGACAAGGCTGCATCGACGCGTGCATGAACTGCTACTCGAAGAGCCCAACGCCTTACGACGCGTGTTTGTGCTTCGCCAAACAACTCGTAGGGAGAACCAAGGAGCAGGCTGAGTATGATTGCAGCCCACTAAAGAAACGCAAATGGTGGTGGCCTTGGTGAGAGAAGGCGGACACATCGAAAGGCTAAATCCCCCACCGACGTATATGGAGCTTATATGAAGAGGTTTATCGCCGCACTTATCCTAGTCTTGAGTGTGCCCCATTTGCAGGCAGTCAGAGGGCAGGATAGCTCTCGGGTTGTGCTACCGAACCCGAAACTATTGCGATGCAGCTCGGCCGATTGCTTTCAATTATGGTCCGACCACCGTATGGAACAAAATGCCATAGCTCCAAAGCAGATAATCATTGATATGGATCACGGCTGTATCTACGGCTTGACGGCATTGTACGACAAGTCGATACCGCTTGATCGGATCAAATCCGAAATAGATGACCTTTACAAACAATGGTCCGTCACTTATCCAAGTGATTCAAATCTGTATCTATGGCGTGTAGAGACTCAGAAATTTGCGATTGATCTCGGCGTAGCCGGCAAGAGGGAAGAAAAACGAAATTTAGCGGAAGAAGGGACAAGACAGGTCATATACATCGCCGTTGGGGGAAAATCCGCGTGTGGTGTCCCTTGACAGGCGGGTGCCGGGTCGGTAGCCAATAGGCACTAACAGCGTCCCGGAGCCTTTGGTTTGTAAGGTTCCGGGATTAGAGTTAACTTCATGCCACAAGCCGCCACACCCACCTGTCAAAGTCCCTCGCAGCCAGCCCTCGAAGTTGCGCATACATCGTATTACCGCGCCAGATACTACGACTCAAGCGTAGGAAGGTTCACAGGCGAGGACCCGATTCGCTTCCGTGCAGGAGTCGATTTCTACTCCTATGTTCGTAACCGGCCGGCCGGTTTGCGGGACCCAAAGGGCCGCATAGCTTGGGGCGGGGGTCGCGGGCAGCGGGCAACACCGGGGAGCGCCCTGATCTGCCCCCTGGCTCCGCGCACGGGATCATACGACACTCGAATCGCCTCACTGCTTGGGTCGAACTCCTGCCAATCCCGCCTCAGAAGTTCATAGAACTCGCGCTTGTCCTCGCCCGATTCGAGCTGTTGTTCCGGTCAGTTCGCCTTGTCCTGCTTAACTTTGACGAAATTCTTTCTATTCAAATCCGCCAGCCTCTGTTCTAGAGGATACGCACTGAGGGTTTCAGCAACAGCGTGGTCATGAATCTTCCGTGCGACAGAAGCCATCAGTGAATCTGGGTCTTCGTGGCACAAATCGCAGAATCGCTTACCGGTCGCGAAGTCTGTAATCAGGACAAGCACTTCGCGCTGGCATACGGGGCAACTCACGCTGGTCGGCAACAGCTCTTCTACTGAATCAGCAGAGCCGGAGCGCGACAATCCTTGCCGCTAATGGAAAGAGCTGTCCAGCGATCCGCCGCGTCGATCAAATTCTGCTCGCTGATTATCGCAGCTTGCAGGTCACGACCTGCACTCCAGCTTTTCGCGGCATCGGCTCTTACCTTGTCCTTCAACTCAATTAGTATCTTGTCCGCAGTGACCTGAGACAAAGCAAGTGTCTCTTTTAGGCGCCGCAGTTCAGAAAGACGGGGAAATTTCCCATTTAATCGATTGGATTGATCCGGAAGATCGAGCAACAACTTTTCCCGCGTCCCGGCATCGACATCGATCTTTTGCAGCAGCGCAACAATAGCTTTGAGTGTCGGCTGGATCGGCATGACCGAGTCTGCGGGATCGTTAGCCATACTCACCGTCATAGCAAGCGCCGTGCATTCCGAAGGCACCTTGTCCTGTTGCGGATCGCACTTTGCGCACGAGTTGTAAGTGGGTACGCCCACGTAGGCTCTGTACTGGTTGTACTGCATCAGTGGGTCGAGGAGCTTCAGCGTCTCGTGATAGGCCCTGTGGACATGATAGTCGCAGGAATCAGGATTCGCTGGGTCCTCCTTGCTCTTGATTTTTATTTGGAGCGTCCCGGAGTTCGGCTCGTCGGTCACGCTTCCCCGACTGCAGGTTGTAACGCTCGGCGTTCCCGTGCATGTCAGGAGCCCTATTCTCTGTGGACCGCTCATATAGTGCAGTACGATACCGATGCTCTGGGGGCCGTTTGAAGTTGTCGTGGACGGCACCATCGACGAAGGAAACGACGACTGAAATGTCATTGTATATAATCCATCGCTGCTGTACGAATCGGGCATCGGCAGCACCAGCACGTACGTGTCTCCCGTATATCCGGTCCAGCTCCACCCAACGGGTTTTGTAACCGGCACAGGAATCGGCGCTGCGTAGCCGTCCTTATCCAGTTTCGTGATCGAATTTGGCCTGCAGGCACCGTCAAAGGCGACGCAGTAGACTCCACCTGGTACTTGAGCACCATCGCCGGCACTGAAGAACAGAGGATGATGACCGAGGACTTTCGGTGCTATCGCTACCAGGACCGGAGCGGTACCTGTTGGTGTCGGGAAGGCCGGCTCGACATAGAAAAGCCATGGACCTTCTATGACTACGTCCAGCTTAAGCTGGGCAAACGAGGGCCCCGCAAAGAGAAGCCCCACGAGAAGTGTCACGGCGTACTTCGTCCACAGTTTCATTTCTGAATCCTCCTAGAAACCACCTTGAACTCCGAATGCAGCCCAATAGAACGGATGGGATGATGCAGGTTCGAAAGCCAACTTCAATTGGGCAGAGCGAAGCGCTGACGGAATGTCCGTGCCGGTCAACAGTTGTCCGTAGAATTGGCGCATCAGCTGTGACGTTTGGGTCGAATCAACACGCCATCGACTTGCAATCACATGCGGAACTCCAGCGCGAAGCAGCGACTTTGTCAGGTCCTCGGTCCCGGACGTCATGGACTCGGCGGCCGGCCATGTGTGGCAGGCAGAAAGAACCGCAAGCTGAAGCTGCTTGAGGTTGTCCGTTGTAAGACTGTCAGCACCGATGAAGACAGCGCGCTGCGTTTGGGGATCATGTTCTGCAAGAAGGAGTCCGCTCCGCTCCGGGAGCGCTACGGCGTGCCCGGCAAAGTGAAAGACGGCGGACTTCGTCAGATCGCGACGGACCTCTGAAAGCGTTGCCGACGAACCTTTCAGCCATTTCGCAGAATTGAAACTGCTCGCGACGCTTTCCGCTTCGCTTTCTGCATCCAGTAGCGGGGGGAACCCTTCATCGGCTGTCACCGGGACACTGACGACCAGCGCCCGCGATGCTGCCGTGACAGCAGACTCTGAACGGAGATGAAGACTTTGATAAAGCCCCGGAGTAATTGTCAGTACAGTTTTCTCTATCAGGTAGTGACCGGTCTTATCCACCAACGCTTCCATAGGGATTGCCGACAACGTGGCATCCAATTCAAAAGCCAGAGCCCTGTCCTGCTGCATGTCTCCCTCAAGGGGCGTGATCAGGAGTTCGTAAAGGGAATGTCCGGCGCTACGGAGTTCGTTCAGCTTGGAACCCCGCGTCGAACACAAGCGCTCGAAACCCGCAACCAGCGCCTCCAACCCGCTGGAGGGAACCCAGTGAAAAAAAATACCGCGATCGTCGTATATCCACGCGGCCAGTCCGTCCGGGAACAGGACATAAGTGACGACACTCTTGCCCCGAAGTCTCTGCAGTTGATCGGCGACGGCTGTAGGCACAGCAACGGGAGGGGCTTGGCTGGCATCCGGTGGCGCCGAGGAATTTAACCCTGAATTCGGGGAACTCCCCAGCTTCGGAATTCTGTACTCCGCGCCCTTGTACCATTCCCACAGTTCAAGAGCTCCTGTGGAATCACCTTGATGGATCTTCCACCACACAAGAGTGCGGTAGGTGCGGTCAGTCTGACTGACCCATTCACGTCGATCCTCAGAAGTAACCAGGGAATTCAGTCCCCATTCCGCGAGAAACACCGCAGAGCGCAGGGACACCTCAGTTGCCTGGGGATCGTTCCGCCGCAGGCACAGATCGGCCCGCGTCGTGTAATATCCGATTTCAGTTGCGAAGCTCGGGGCGGAAACGAGTCTGTTACGCACGCCGTCAAGGCGTGCGTCCGCGCGCGCAAAATCCCCTTTTCGAGCTTCCAGCCCGGCCAGCCAGATTTCTGCATCCATCTGACCCCTCGCCGTCGCCTCCGTCTGAGGAGATTCGCCAAACAGCCGGCTGGCGGTTGCAAATTCCCGCTCAGCAATGTCATTCCGATTCGCAAGGTAGGCCGAGTTTCCGAACCATCGGTGAGCCATGGCCCGCTGCACCAGGTCCGGATGAAGGTCAATCAGCGAAGTCGCCTGGTGCCAGATCGCCAGTTGCAGGTTTGGAAGTCTTAAATCGTCCGCCGCCGTATCGAGAGCCGTATAGAGGTTGTAACCTTTCATCAGGTCACCGCGACCCGACCAGAAAAGCTCTAAACCCGAAGAAGCAAGAGCAAAACCTTTCCTGGGATCTCCTATCGACGCGGCAGAGTCCGCCTGGAAACCGAGTCCGCGCAAATAAAGTCCGATGTAGTTGGCGTTCTTCGCTGCGCTCGTGCCACGGTCGAGCGCTGCTCTGGCGTTGCCAAAATCCCCCGTAAGATAGTCACAGTTCGCGGCTTCGAGCGTCGCCTGGGCCTCCAGCCAGCGATATTTGTGAGATGCCAGACGACGTGTAAGCTCACGGGCGAACTGTACGCAATGCCGGCCATCGTAAAGAAGATGATACGAATAGATTTCGTCGGTTTCGGCCTTCAACTCACCCGCCACGCTCCCGGCGGAACGGAATAGCTTCCGCGCCTGGTGTGCCTCTCTGCGAGCCCCGGCGTAGTCTCCCGTTTCATTGGCTTTGGTTGCAGCCGCCAGATGACTCACTGCGGAATTGAAATCAGGTTTGTGGCCGGCATCTAAGACATCGGTCAGCCAATAGTCGTCGTGTTTCTTTCGCGCCACCCGCGCCAGAGCTTCCAGCAGTTCACGCACACTGCCAGGAGCACTCCCTTCCCGATGTTCAGGAAAGGCTCTCGGCAGCCACTCCTTCGATGACAGCTGCAGGTAGTCCTCGACTCGGGATTCGAGCTTCTGCTCGAGTTCGGTACTACTGACGTCCTTTCCGACATCACCGGGAGCTATCAGCGGATCCTGCAAACTACTCTGCTTCTTCTTCACCTTCTCCTGCACTTCATCCAGCTTCCTGCGCACCTCGCTGGACCATTCACCAGATGGATCAATCATCAGGTAATGCTGCCAGTCTTCCATCGCCGGCTCATACAGATGCATGGCGCTGTTGGCAAGCGCACGGTTGTAGAGAGCGATGGGATCATCTGGCATCTTTGCGAGAGCGCGGGTGAAATAGTCAATTGCGGTTCCGTAGTCGATCTTGCGCTCTGGATTGGCACTTGCCCGCAGGTAAAGAGCAGTCGCCAGGTCAGTCATGATCTGACCTGACTCGGGCTTTAGCTTCACCGCCCGGCTGAGCGTCTCAATGGCCGCGTCGTAATGGAGCGCAATCAGTTCCGCGCGGCCTTTCGCGTCAAGCCATGTGGGATCCTCTGGATTGGAAATCAGTTTGTGGCCAATCAGTGAGTTGGCATCCTTGAGCGCCTGCGGCTCGTTCTCCTCGCCGCGATCTGCACCAATCGGCGCGAACTTCGCCCCCGCGACACGAACTTCGGCAAGGCGTCTTTCCGAGTACGCTTCCGCAATCAGTCCATTTACCTCGGCGATCGGCGTTGAACGAAACTCAAACCAGGCCGCGATCGAAAGAACAACAGCGACAACAGTGGGAACCGCTAGCCGCCATCCGAATGAAAGACCACGCCACCAACCTGACGCAAAGAAGCGATTCTCGTCCGACGCTCGCGTCGAATCAGACTGGGGAGCACATGTTTCATTAATGACGAGGCGATCAATCAGCTTTTTCTGCCAGTCCGGCTTCGCACTGTCGAGACCCGCAAGCCGGTTGGATTCCTCGGCTTTGATATCTTCAGACAGAAGCGCGCAGGCTATTTTCAGCTTTGCACCACAGCAGTCACAGCTGGATGCATGGTCCAGCAGCTGATTTGATCTCGTCGCATCTGCAATCCCTGCCGCCACGTTCATCCATTCCCCATCTGATGGACAGTTGCTTCCAGCGTTTCCCCAATCGGATTTCAGAGCCTTCAACCTGCCGTTGGCAACTTTTCGGCGACTGATCTGCCGCTGACACTCTTGACACGAGGAAAGATGCTGCGCCGCGGCTTCCGAGGAACTGCGGCCCTGCGCCGATGTCGAATCATCCGCCGATAAACTACCGGCGAGCTGGTCGATTTCCTCTTCGCTCAGATGTCGATCATCAGGCTTGAGCACCTTGCTGCGCTCCTTTCCTAGAACGATTCTGCTTCCTGAAACCCTTTTGCAGACTTCCCATCCCTGCCGGCGTCGCCGCACACACTGTCGCGAACGACTCGCGTTGTCCTGAACAAGAGACTCTCGACGCCCTTTGTGGTTAACTCCAGCGTCGGAATCGACGCGATTGCGCTCGCTGTAAACCCTGCCCGGTAATAAAGCCAGAAAACCCGGCGGGCCCGATCGAGTTCGGCTGCGGGAATCACCGCCGTCAGTGTGCGATCGATCTGGCTGATGAGCACGGCCCGTTCCGCGGTGCTCAGGCCCTCCCCTGCCCCTGTAGCTGGGCCGGGAATCGATGCCTCTTTGAGTTCCTCTGCCTTCGTCTCTGGCACGCGTTTCCCAGCTGAACGCGACTTGAAAAAGTCTTGTGCGATGCGCGCCGCGACAACTTTCAAAAACCCGAAAGCGGAGTCCTCATGCTGAGGTGTAAAAGTGCGAAGCAACTTGCATTCATTCGCGCAGATCTTCAGGTAAGTATCCTGAATCAGATCGTCGACCAGCGAATTGTCGGCGGCCCCGTTGCGAATGGCCACACGAAGAATGCTGCGCGCGATCACCGGGTTGAAGCGTCGCATGAACTCCTGCCAACACGCCGCGTCACCCTTTTCTGCGCAAGCGCGAAACAGCTCTGTCGGCGACAGCTCTGAATAGTTCACTGCGGGCTGGGCCCCCCTGTGGTCGGCATTGTACCTGCCAAGTCACTCGGAAGTCATTACACGGTCCTGAAAGGGAAATCATCGATTCCTTCGTTTTGGTGGACATACGGAAGATGGCGGTCGCATGTATCCGCCACTGACCCTCTTATCGCTCGAGTCTTCCATCGGAGGCCAAATGACGCACGCAAATCCCTTCTGCAGATTCCCGGTCACTCGCATTTCACAAATACGTCTTTGCCTGATTGTGCTTTTAATGTTGATGTCCAGCAGCGCTTCGGCGAAGACTAGGACCTCGAACGTCGGTTGTCCCTCTGGAGCCACAGTGTGGGACTTCTACGTCGGAACCAATGGCAATGTGAGCGATTCGGGCCGAACCAAGGAAGGCCCCATCTGTGTCCAGATACATTACAACCGCCTGCGGTTCAATCTGGCCGTGAACTTCGACACGACTCAGGCTAAAGGTGCGGATTTGTCGAGCGTAATTCTGACCGGGGCAGTCTCCGGAAACGCCGCCGGGGCCAGGAATGATACGGAGCGGGAAGCACAGTTGCAGAACATCCTCACAGCCCTGAATCAACAAGACAATGATGCAGCTGCGGTCAGTACAGGAATTGACGCGGTGAAGGCATTGGTCAGCTATTTAGACAACGTCATGTCCTCTCACCAGGCGTTCCCTGGTGATGTTGTGGAGAGATATAGGAATTTACGGCGTTTTCTCCAGGCATCCGAACGCCTTCAACGAGGCATCCTCGTCCCCGATTCGGTCACAGGGGCCTGTCCGCAGACTCCAGGCGCCGCCGCGGCCGGAAGCGTATTCGACATATTGCAGCAGGATCGTTCCGACGCCGCTTTCTACGCAGGGCACGCAGCGAATATAGATGCGGCCATAGCCCTCGCAAATCTCTACCGCTGCGGCGCACCTAAGCAGACTGCCTTGCCGGGCAATGTGGCGATACTGAAATTCTGGAACGAACGCTTCCAGGAGATAGGCCTTTCAACCACCCTTCCAGATGCATCGTTGAACCAGCTGTCACTCGACAACTTCTTCGTCGTCTCTACCTACCTGCAATGCGGAAACATCTTCAATCAGTCGAGCAGCACCGCGGCGTCGTTGACGACATACGACGAAACCGCCACTCTGTCAGGCAATCTGTCGGCTCCGAGCGCACAGCAGGACAAAACCTTTTTCACCCTCACCTGCGCGAGCCCGTTCGCCGTGTCCGGCGGAGTGGAATTCAGCACAATCCCAAGCAACGAGTTCGCGATCGTGACGAGCGCCGGCAGCGGGACCACATCAACCAGCAAGTTCGGCTATTCATCTCATTCTTCATTTCATCCACTGCCAGTCGCCATGGCTCACGTTCGCATCTGGGAATCGCAGAACCAGAAATATGCTTTTCATTTCAGCGCTGGAGCATCTGGAAACATTCAAGGTCAGAACTCAGGGGGCTCATCCGCTGAGTTTCTTGCCGGTGGCAGCCTGTCGTTTTTCCGCACCATGTTCGTGACGGCGGGCCTGCACATCGGCACAAAGACCTCGCTGGCCGGGGGCTTCAAACTTGGCGATGCGGTACCGTCCGATATCACGACCGTGCCGGTCACAAAGTCATATACGACCGGTTTCGGCCTCGCCATCACGTTCACCAAGCCATAGGAAGGTGAACCATGGCACCGAATCCACTTCCGTTCCGAATGCAGCTTCAGGGGTGCACCGAATGGTGCTGGGCTGCAGTTGTTTCCTCGGTAGCTTCCTTTGTCAACGCACCGCAGCAGCCTCAGCAGTGCGAGATTGTCGACGCTGAGGCATTTTCACCAAACAACCCGAGCCCAGGATGCTGCAAGCCGGAAAACCGGTGCACGTCTATCCAGTCCAGCCAGGCTTGCAACTGTCGAGGAAATGTAGGAATCGTCCTCGGCGATTACAACCTCACAAACGACTCAACCGGGCAAGTCCCTGCGGCAGGCGACTTCGACACCATAGCGCAACAGATCGATGCCTGCAGTGTGGTGGTCATCCAGGTCGTGGACCGCACCAATCCTGCGATTCAACACGTATTGGCGATTACTGGATACGGCGATCAAGACACGGTATGCGTGGCCGATCCCGCTGATCCGGACACTCAATTCACTTACTCGTATTCTGCCCTTCTCAGCCCGGGCTCGAACAGCTGCAATTGGCGACTGCTGAGGATGTTCACGACGATTCCCGGTCCGTGCGGCAATGGTGGATAGCATGCGGAAAATCAAGAAACGATCGGTACCCAGGATTCGACGACGGGTCGCAGCGATGCTCGAACTGCACGCACGCTCTCTGCACCTGCCTCATATTCGCCGATACCACGCGGCGCGAAAACAGTCCAGAACCGGGGCACAACACCGTAGAGTTGCTGCAGGTGTGAAAACCAAGTGCGTGCTTCCCGCTTACCTTCTCGCCCCGTCATCCGCAAACGTTGATTTGAAAAATGCGCGCAGAATCGGCCAGGTTGAGTTTTTCATCTGGAACGACGCGTTGCCGGTGATTTCCGAAATCGATCGGGATTCCCGTGTCTTCAGCGTAGCCAGCGGAGCCACCGTCGCGACGCAGCATCGCATCGTCCAGCGGCTACTCTCAAACAAGCTGATCAACAACCTGTCGATCCTGTCTGTTCCGGCACTTCATTTCAGGGGCGTCATGTTCACTCAAAAAAAGAGCGGACGACAAGTGATCGTACCTCTTCGCTCGCCGGTCGTGCATTTGACACCGGGGAAGAGCTACTTGACAGACGTCGTTCAGAGACAGTTCGGCACCGCACTAACCAACCGAATGAACGCTCCGAAACATCTGAAGTCGGCACTCTCCAAGAAACGTGGAAGGAAACCGCAATGAACATCAAAGAAATCTTCCGGCGCCCCGCTCAGACCAAGAAAGTCTTCGAAGGTCAAGCGCTGACCGAAGAGGGACACACCTATTTGGATCAGGTCCTCACAGAATACCGTCTCCAACTGCCTTCCCCAGCACCAACGGCGGACGAATTAGCCGTTCGCAGGATCGCGGATGCAATCGTGGCGAAGCAGGACAATGAACGAACTTGGGGTGACTTGTTCGCCTTGGAAATCGCCGTGGTTAAGCTGCAGACCGAAGAAGCGCTCAGACGGGGGGCGTGGGCAATTCGCATCAAATACAAGGACTTGGTGGGAGAGAAAACATATGAAGCCTATCAGTCGTCAAGCCCTCCAGATCCAAAAACAGGGGACGTCAACCAATTACGCTGTGACACGCTGCAAATTCTTGCCGAGTTTCACTGGGCCTACGCATTCGCGCCGCTCCGCGAAAATATTCGAAGCGTATTATTGAAGCGGATATTCTTCATCACTACTGCAGTAGCTCTGCTCACACTCGCAATCGCCGCGATCATCTACTATCGGGCGGACGGCGACATGTCCATGCAGATACCCCTTCTTGCCGTCGTCATCGCCTTCGGCATGCTCGGTGGCTACATAAGCCTCCAGCAACGGATACAGAGCGTCCCCTCCACCGGCGATCCGATTGTGAACATCTCGGATTTGTCTAACAGTCAATTCACCTTATATTTGGCTCCTATCAGTGGCGCTGTTTTCGCAGTCATCCTCTACATAATTTTCATCGGTGGATTGCTGGCCGGCCCGTTATTCCCGACCATATATACCCCGCCTAAGTGCCCACAGGCGGGAGCACAGAACCCCGGACCAAAGCAGGAAAATCTTCCCAACCAATCGGCGGGTATTGGGAGCAACACCGGCAACGCCAGTCAGGCGCCTAGTGAGATTCCCATCCAGAAATCGAGTGTCGCAGGAGGGGCGCCAGCGGACTCTCATACGGCGGCCCAGGAAAACTCCAGCGCCTCTCCCGCCACAGCTAGCATCGCGGGCGGAAAAACTGGGGAGCATAAGAAGAGTGGGGTAGCGCAACCGGCGAGCAAAGCCTGTACCGAAAGCGTGGAATTCTCCAATTTCTTGAAGCAAACCGGTCCGGACTCCGGCGCAAGTTTTGCGATACTGTTAGTGTGGTCTTTCATCGCAGGTTTCGCCGAGCGCTTTGTTCCCGACACGATCGATCGACTCGTTAGCCAAGCGGAGAAGAAGTAGAACGATCGAATTTTGACTCGTGACGAGACCATGGTCTGTGGGACTCGCATTGGCAAAACGGTCGATTCGCAGCACGCCGAAAAACCCCAAGACAAATCCCTGCTGATGTGCCTGTAGCTGATACGAACGGACGCGCCGCGGGATCTTCGCGCAAAGCCTGTCGTCACACAGGTCAGAGCGGCTGGGCTTTGCGTCGAAATGCCCCACTCAGCAAGAGCTGATTCGAGGGAGATGTACGCGTTCGGTCGCAGAAGTCCTACGAGTTCCCGCGGAGAAAAATTGTGCGCCAGCTTGTTCACGTAGATCTTGCGCGAAACGTGTTCGACAAGTCCCCGTCGTTCCTGCCTTCTCAACACATTTCCGACCGCCGCCACGGCAATGTCGTAACGACGTGCGAGCTCGTACGATCGCAGAATCGATGAGCGCAGGGCTTCTTTTCGGAGTGTCGCTGTCCAGTAACACGCGCCGACCTGGTCTTTTCGTTGAGCCATATTTTTGATCACCACCAAATATGATGGTTTTTGCAATCACAATTTCTGGGAGCGGATGCGGGTCCTGAAGCGCCGTTTCAGGCACAGTCATCGTTGCCCGAAAGGGCGAGCTGTGCCGATCAAAGCTCCGTAAGTCGTTGAACAGAAGCGGGCGAGCCATATAAGCCGGAATCTTCGAGCACATTCGTATTTTCAGTAAGTTGCGTAGAATCAACAAAGTTGTTCTGTCAATGAAGTCAGTTTTGACAGTGAAAGCAGGTTTTGTGTCACAGTTATGGCACAGTTTTTTCGCAGGGCTTCGACCGATACGCGTGCGACGTCGAACCCTTGCCTCCGAACGGTTCTATCGAATCTTGATCAAATCAGGATGCCCGGCTGGAAAGAAGGTTGGCGCCCGTGATCTGCCCCATCACTTGTGAAGAGGTTCCATTTCGTGAATCACTTCTCCATATCTTCTGCTTCTCATCTTGGTCAGCTGCACACCGATACCCGAATCCCAGCCGTCGCGAATATCCCAATACAAGCTGGACGCCAAACGATCAAATAGCCGAAGAAACGTCTTCCGCATGCCCTTCGTGAGGGCAATCGAGGGCATCAGTTGTGTTTTGCTAAGAGGAATTGGATAACGCCCCCAATACGGAATCGCATCGCTAATGGACTTGCAGAACTCCAACTCTTGCTTGGAAAGACTGAGACCCACCGTCCTTTTCGCCAGCAAAGACACAGCAGTGGTGGTGACGGCATTGAGTCGGCATATTCGTAAACTCCCTGCAACTCTGCGGCGCTCGCTGACCTGGGATCGCGGACTAGAGATGGCGAAACACAAGGACTTTACGGTAGCTACGGATGTGCAGGTCTACTTCTGCGATCCGCAAAGTCCCTGGCAGCGTGGCACGAACGAAAACACCAACCTCCTTTTAAGGCAATACTTCCCTCGAGGAACGGACCTATCTGGCTACTCGCAAGCGCAGCTCGACCGGGTCGCGCTGCGCTTGAATCAACGTCCGAGAAAAACGCTGGGATTTCAAACTCCTGCGAGTAAACTTCAACAAAGTTTTGCGTCGACCATCTGAGCTGGCAGCGGTTACCGGACATCTCTAACAATGTCGACCCCTGTCAAGCACTTTTTGAAGACACTTCTTTCTTTTCACCTAAAGGAGTTTTTCTCCTTCGTTTTCTTTCGTTTTCTCTCTTCTCTGCATCGACGACCACGGCTCGTTTGTAATCTAGCGGTCGGCTTCAGTCCGACCCAAACATCTCTTCGATCACAACTTCGACCATGATTACTCGTTCAAACTCCCTTTGCAGGGAGCGGGATGCCCAATCAAGTGCACGGCGTTCTACTTCACGCCATGTCCGGTACCGAGCTGTCCCACGTACGAACCGCACTTAACTGACTGCGAATACTCGCAGCCATTTCGCCACATCCAGTACAACTGAATTGCCAGCCGGCGCCCCATCGCTACCTTGGCAATGCTTTTGTGTCGACGCATCGCCAGGTGTACGTAGCGACGTCTCCAGTCCGGATGGATTCGTGCCGCTGCTTGGGCTGCTTCCACCAGCAAAAAGCGCAACAAGGAACTGCCCTGCTTGCTGATGTGTCCCAGCCGCTGCTTGTGAGCACTGGAGTCTTCACACGGAATCATGCCCGCGTACGTGCCGATCTGCTTGCCGCGTTCGAACCGCGTCGGAGTTCCGATGATCAACACATAGGCGAGTGCCGTAAGCGGACCCACGCCAGGATGAGTCATCAGCCGCATGCGCCTCGGGTCGCTTCCTGGCTTCCCGCTCGACGGCGGCGGTTAATTCCTCAATCGTCGGATTCATGCGGTCCAGCAACTCCAACAACTCTTGCCGGCGACGACTGGCCCACGGACCCAATGCCAGTTTCTCTAGCAGTGCTCGTCCCTCTGTTCGCTGAACAGTTTTTTCTTCCAGCGATAGCCCTCGTTCATGGCCAACGCCTGCAGTTGATTCATGATCCGTGTGCGCATCTGCACCAACCGATGTCGATGCCAGAGCAGTTGCCGCAGATCCCGATTCTCCGGACTCGGTACCCAAATTTGCGGGAAGTTATTTTCCCGCATCAGCCTGAGTAAGAGTCGCGCATCCTCGCGGTCGTACTTCTGCTTCTTCACTCGTTTGGCCTTGATCTCCGCTGGATCGCCCATCCATACCTCGAACCCTAACTCTGCCAGCAGTCGCTCGAACCAGCGCGAATACCCGGTAGCCTCCATGCCTACCCGCACGCGGATTCCTCGCTGCTGCAGGTCCCGATAGAATCTCTCTGCCTGCTCCATCGCTGTGGTTCAGTTCCCGTTCGCCACACTCACCAGTCTCTTCCACAAAAAATGCAATCGCCTGAAAGCTCGGGTGGTAATCTACGCCTATAATCATCATGTTCGGCTCCTTTCTCCCGAGCCTGAGGTCGTCGATAAACCACAGTTTACTCGGGTCAAGGAGCCGACATTGTTATGCAATCAAGTGGATTTCAAAACGATCAGCCCGCCGCACACGCCCCGTACCCGCACCTTCCCAGCCATTTATGTTCGTCTGCCTATCACACACTCATAGAAGGCGCACTATTTCCGCGCCTTGCATGAGAATGCACCCGCTAAAGCCAACGAGGCGACCAACCGCGTTGCGCGATGTGCTTTGTCAGGATTTTCAGCGATATATTTCTTCATTACGCGAACGATTTGAACGCTGGTTACTCCGCCAGGAATGCAGACGATCCTGTCCCTGAGAGGGACACCTAACAATTCGTCATACACGGTAAAGCCATCTCTGAAGCCTTCAACCCAGCCCAGACAGGCGGCATCATTCTGGATGCGAGCAGCGTCTCCCTTCTGATCACTATCGACGGTTGAACAGATTTCCAAGAAATCGCGGCCCGACCTGCTGATATCTGGTTGCACGACGGCGCCCTTAGAATCAGCGCTCCCGGGCGAACAAACAAAACCGACGCCGAGCAGCGCAAGAAGAAATAACAAACGCATCGAACCCCCAATTAGCTGGCAGACATGGAAACAGAAACACAATATCTTCGTGAGACCGGTGGCCAAAACTTGTTAGATAAGTTCCCAAAATTGGGCCCAGCGTGCCACCGAGATAGCAAGCCCAAAACATTGATTCGATTGGCCGGAACTGGACTCACAGTTTGACTTGTTGATTCTATCAAACTAGCCAAAATTCCAAGGCGAACTGCAGCCAGTAGGGCTAGGTCCTGATAAACGCGGTTACCGGTGAGGTTAGGTATAGTACGAACTTTACCGGTAGCCCGACTAACCAGGCACGAGCACTCCGTACGGCGCAGTGTAAGTAGACGGTGTAGGAATCGTTTTTTTTGCTGCTGTCGCCAACAATCGGCCCATTCATTGACGACCGTATTTGGTTGGTGTATATTCCCTCCACAGTAAACCCCTGGACGACCCCTCTGTTATGAGGAGATAAAACATGCGCAGAGTTACTTTAGGTTTGTTTCTTGCGCTGTCGTGTGCCTCGATAGCTTGGGCAGACATAACCTGTACGCCGACTCAGCCCCTCGCACAGCAGAACCGTACCCGCATGAAGCATCGAGCCCCGCTTTCTCCGAACCCTGGCGTTACGCTGAAGACAGTCACGGAGATAGTTGCAGCTTCACCCGCTGCGGGAGTCAACTCCCCAGGTTTTCGAACATCAATCCTGCCGATTGATCCACGCGAGGCGTCAGTCCTGACCCTGAAGGGCGATCTCTGGGCGATTAACATTGAGCCAAACGATTGCGACTTACACCTTGAACTCAGTGAAGTTGGCGGATCGGTGGATGATGACCGCATAATCGTCGAGATTCCACAAACGGCACCCTTTGTTGCAGCTCGAAATGTCTTGCTGAATAAACTTCATGCTGCCGGGGTGACATTGCATGGACGCACAAAGCTGACGACACCCATTCGGGTTCAGGTTCTTGGCTTCGCCTTCTTTGATGCATGGCATTTTAGTAGTACAAACCCTCAGCGAGGAAACCACCACGGCTCGCCTCAAGTCGGTTCGCTATGGGAGATTCATCCAGTTTGGGCAATAATTTCCCCTGCTAGTTAGTGGCACGAAAAGCGGCCCAGATCCCAATGTCCGGTAATGCGACTGCACAGGCAAGTGGACTGAGAAATCGCAACTTCTCAAAACGGGCCTTCTGACTCGGAATAACTTCCGGTTAGCCCGTCACTCGGGAGTTATTCGGCGATCTGTGCCATGTACGCTCTTGACGCAAAGGCGGCGATATTTCGAAGGGCATGGCGACTCTTGCCGGCTTTGGCCGCCATCCTGATTCCGGCAAGCGCGCTGAACCAGGCAGAAAGCAGAAAAACGGGGGCGCGGCGGAAAAGGCCAGCACCCCCTGGTGGAAAAGCCTCCTGGATTAGAATTCGAAGCGGAAGCCGAACTGGGAGCGGTAGGCGTTTCCAAACGTTGCGCCCGGTCCCTGTCCACCGCAGTATCCTTGCGGCTGGCCAAAAGTACCGCCGTAGAAGTTCGTGTCGACGTTGTTACAGGAATTATTCCGGTTCCCGATGTTGTACATTTCCCAGATCACGCGGAATTTCATGTTCTCGCGGATATTGAAGGCATACGCAGTACGAAGGTCAAATTCGATAAATGGTTTGCCGCGGAAGCTGTTCACCTGCAGCTCTTTGCAGCCGAGGGCAGTGCTGCCATCAGCGCAAGCGCGGTCGATCGTGGAGCGTCCATCTCCGTCGATGTCGAGGCCGGCGAGACCAGTATAGGGCCGCCCAGACGACGCCTGAAAAGAGGGGGCCACTTCAAAGCCATACGGCAGCATGAAGACACCGCTGGCAGTGAAGCGATTGCGCTCATCGAAGTTGGTGGGGCCGAATTCACCACTCAGGTACTCGCGCTCCGGAGTGATATTGAGGCCGCTGCCACCGTACGAGGAAGTCGGCAGGCCGCCCCAACCACGAGACCAGGAAATGACGTCGCTGGCCTGAAACATGAAGTTTCGCGAAAAGCGCTTCTTTAGCGCGATGTTGATGCCGTCGTAGAGTGAACGCGTGTTCGTGGAATAATCGCGAAGTTCGCCGAGACGACCGATTCCGAGACCTGCGTCCTCAAACGCCACATCGAGCAAGCGTGTGTCCGCTCCGTTTATGCAACGAGCATCTGCCGGATTTGCAGTGGGATACGTCGAGTCGCACAGCGAAGATAGAACGGGATTCATCTGCAGGACGCGCGGCTCGTGTGTTCCGAGTACGTGATAGTAATCCACCGAAAGAGCGTAGTCATTGCTCATTTGCCATGCGACGCCGATGGATGCCTGTTCCGACCAAGGATCGTTCAACCGAGGATCGATAATTCGACCCGTGCCACCGGCGGTCAGCTCTGAAGGAACGACGTTCGGAGATGGCAACGGCGTGTTGCCGAAACTAAACCGGCAGAGATCCGTTGTGGGTGTTCCGCCCGGCGCGGGAGTGCACGCAGTACCTGCTGGATTCGTCAGATCAAGCACCGTTTGGTACAGGGTAGGGTTGGTCTGTTGAATGGAAAACAGAGTGAGGTTCTGGAAAATCTGATCGCGGGCGATGCCGAAACCTCCACGAATGATGACCTTGCCAGTTCCGGTCGGATCCCAGGCAAAACCAACGCGCGGCTGAAACTCCTTCCAGCTTGCCGTGTTTCTGCGGAGAGGCGATTCGTTGCCTACCAGGTTATTGACGCGGGCCAGGCCATCCGCGGCAACAGGATCCGAGATACCTGCGTTTTTGACTTCAAGGAGCGCCGCGATGGCGCGATTGGTTGTCAGCGGATCGTTCGTGAGTTGGGGGACCAAAAACTTTGGATTCGCGTCCCAACGGAGTCCGAGGTTGAGGGTCAGCCTGCGAGAAACTTTGTAGTCGTCCTGATAATACAGGCCCAGGGAGTGAGCTGGCGGCTGAGCGGTAGAGCCGCTGCCGGTATTAAAAGTGAGCTCTTGAACGGCTCCTGGAGTGGCCAGACCTTGCGGATAGGCCGCGACATTCCCAAGAATAACACTGGGATTGTCCAGGAAAGTTACCTGGTAGCCGTTGGCTCCAAAGAAGAACGAGCCGCCGAGCTTGGCGAGATAAATGTAGTTCGCGCCGAAATGCATGCTGTGTGGGCCATGATTCCAATTGAAATCATCGCGGAACTGATATTTACGAATGAACGTACTTTGGGGAACGTTTACGTTCTGACCGACTTCAACCTCCGGCGCTCCGCCACCGCAGCCCGGATTCGGCTTGAAACAAATTTCCGGATTGACGGCTGTTCCGCCGTTCTCGGTTTGAAGCGAAAAAGTACGGCCGGGCGAAGGCAAGATACCGTTAAAGAAGTCCTGAAACTGAACCGCGAATGTATTGATCTTGGTTGGCGAAACGAGGAAATTATGGCTGATTACGAGGCTGTGAAATTGATTTACATCGCTGTTTGTCTGGGAAAGGTCGGTCACGAAAGGGCTGCCCAGCTGGTCGTTGGGATTCGTCCACTTTTCGCGGCCGTATCGCGCAGAGAGAGACTGTCTGTCGTTAATGTGCCAGTCCATTTTTACGGTCACGAGGTCGTCGATGTAAGGGAACGGCAACTGACTGACGGGCGACGCAAGGTTTGGATCCACCGCAGCAAGAGCGCTTAATTCAGCAAAGGCGTCCGGGTCGACGGTAAGGTTGCCCGGCTCGCGTTTCTGTTCGAACGCGCCAAAGAAAAACAACTTGTCCTTTTTGATGGGACCGCCAACCGAACCGCCATATTGATACCGGTGGAATTTGGGATTGGGACCGGTGGTAGTGAAAGGCTTGGAATTGAGGCCGCTGTTTTGGAACAGACCGAACAGCGTGCCGTGATAGTTGTTGCTTCCGGATTTGGAGATGACGTTCACGACTGCCCCAACGGCGCGGCCCGATTCGGCAGAATAGCGGTCAGTGACAACGTTAAATTCCTGAATTCCTTCCATCGTGTAGTTCTGGACAATGCCGCCAATAACGTTGTCCTTGTTGTCGCCACCATCGACGTTGTAATCGATCGCGCGGCCGTCCGAGCCATTCACCGTGACGTTGCCGGAGCGCGTCTTGGTTGGATCAAAGTTTTCAGCCGGGCGAACACCGGGGATCAGCGCCATCAAACCAGCAAAATTGCGGTCCACCACCGGCAGGTTTTGCACTTCAATCGGAGAGATTGAGCCCTCGATTTCCGAGGAGGATGAATGGATGAGAGGAGTCTCTTCAGTAACCTGGACGATCTCTGAGCCGGAACCGAGTTTCAGCGCGGCATCGAGCGTGAGCTTTTGTCCGACTGCCAGTTCGACTGGGTCGAAAACAGTAGTGGCAAAGCCATCTTTTGTAACCGTGACCTTGTACATCCCCGGCGGCAACTGGTTAAGCGCATAATCTCCTAAATCGGACGTCATCGTGTCGCGCGTTGAAGCCGTTTCTTTACTGGTGATCGTGACTTTGGCACTTCCGACCGCCAGCCCGTTCGGATCGGAAACGTGCCCGCGCACATCTGCGGTCGTGACCTGAGATGCTGTCGGATTGACAGCCAGACTCATGAAGACAAAGAAAAAAACACAAACGAAACCAAGCTTCTTGGACATTGCGTAACCTCCCCGGAAAAACCCACTCCCCTACTCTTGAGCGCGAATCTAGCGCTGGGCCTGGTAGGCGTCATCTGTCGTTTTTGCCAGGTCTGTCGAAACATGGAATCAATAACTTACGTGGTTTCAAGCAGGGGAGACGTTCCGAGTCCCGTCGTCCCCGCCATTCTTTTCAAGCTGCTCGACAGGATCGCCAAGCAGAAAGGGACGACACCCGCTCAGATCGCGCTCGCCTGGCTGCTTGCGCAGAAGCCGTGGATTGTTCCGATCCGGGGCACGACCAAGTTGTCTCGCCTCGACGAGAACATAGGCTCGCTCGCAATCAACCTAACATTCGACGACCTGCGCGAAATTGACAGCGCGGCTTCGAAAATCACGGTGGAGGGTGATCGTTATCCGGAACACCTGCTGCGAATGAGCGGTCTGAGATCGGCCAAAGCGTGATGACTACACCTTCAGTCCTCACGTGGGGGATAACTACGACACTCAGAGAAATAGCTGCCTTCGGCATTTCGATTCAAACCAGCGCCATAACTTCCAAATTGTCGGCCAACCGGAAGTAATCCTGAAAGTCACAAATTAAGCGGTCAAGTCCCGGCAAACGCGGTTACCGGTAAAGTTGAATCAGCCAAAGGAGCTTTACCGGTAATGCGACTAACCAGGACTTAGCTGTCTGACGCGAAACAACTCGGCACTTCGTGCGTATAGTAGATTGCGGGGTATCACCCGCAAGGTGGCACGACTCCCCGAAAGGAGTTTCATGAACAAAAGACTCGGTTTTGTGTTTGTTGCATTGATGGCAGTTCCCGTTGCTCTGCTCGGGCAGGAGAAACCACCGACGTCTTCCGCTCCACCGGCGCAGTCCACTCCGCCCGCGAACCCGATTACGGCGAGCGAAAAAGGTTTTTTGCTCGTTTGTAAGTAGCGCGGCCGTCGGTGCGGCGCAGAAAATGCCGGAAGAAAACTACTCCTTCAAGCCGACCCCGGAAGTTCGCACTTTTGGCCAGATCGTTGGCCATGTGGCCGACGCTTCGTACATGTTCTGCTCGCAAGCCATAGGTGAAGCAAACCCAGCAAAGGACATCGAAAAAACGAAGACGTCAAAGGCGGACCTCGTGGCTGCGCTCAAGGAGGGAGTGGCGTACTGCAACAAGGCATTCGACAGCATGACCGATGCAAAAGGCAGCCAGATGGTGAAATTCTTCAACTTCGACCTAGCGAAGCTGACGTTATTCTCGATCAATACGGCTCACACGGATGAGCACTATGGGAACATGGTGACCTATCTGCGACTGAAGGGGATCGTGCCGCCGACAAGTGAAAACCAGTCCGCACAGCCACCGAAGTAAGAGGCTCGAACACCTAACTCGGCAAACCGCCATGGCCTGGTAAACGCGTTTAACCCTCCATGTGGATTTCAAGTCTTCGGTAACGCGACATACCGGGCACTTGCACTCAGGTTTCTGTGGCCAGATTGACGGTGCATGCCTGATGAGTCCACGGTGCTGAGGAATTTTGGAAACACCTGTGAATGAGTCTTAACGCCCGAATCAGCCATCCTAAGGGGGAATTTTCCACTTGTTTTCCACAGGTTTCGGGAGTAGTTTTCCACACACCTTGCAATGTCTTGAGTGTGCCCACCACTACTCTTACAGCCATGCAAGGCCCAAGGTGCTTTGTGTCGCCCTCATCGCAAACACCTTCCTACTCGCGTCGGCATACCTCTCGCGTCGAGACACCGGATAGTGTGTGGGTCTATTGGCGTTGTAGTGGTAAGGATGAAGTTTCCCGCGTCCTGGACCTGAGCGCGGGAGGGCTGTTTCTTGCTGCCCCAAGTCCACGGCCTGTGGGCACGAAAGCCAGGCTCGATTTTCTTGTCCAGGAAGGCCAAATCCGGACCGAGGGGATCGTGCGGCATATTGAGCCAGGTAACGGACTCGGATTCAAATTCACAGCCGTTACAGAGCAAGACTCGCCCCATCTCGCAGCATTGCTTACTAGGCTTCGGTACCTCTCTCCTTCCCGGCGGTAAGTCGTAATCGCACGGAAATTCTCTGCAATGTCAAAGTAAAGATTCGCTCCCTGGTATGGCCATCCTTTCGCAAATTGTTAGAGATAGGCGTCAGGTCCTGGATTAACGCGGTTACCGGAGATGTGGAATCGGGCCGATACGCACTTGTTCAAATTGGCCTTTCTCGGCGAAGATCAACACCATGACTGACCTCGCCACTTCCGTCTTCCGTTCGCGCTGGCACAGCATTGCTTACTGGGTCACCACCGCTCTGGTCGTCTTCGAACTGGCATGGGGAGGCGTATGGGATATCCTGCGAGTGCCCCAGGTTCGCGGCCTCATCGAACGGTTGGGCTATCCTCTATATTTCCTGACCATCCTGGGGATCTGGAAACTGCTCGGCTCTGTCGCGTTGGTCATTCCGCGGTTCCCCCGACTCAAGGAGTGGGCCTACGCCGGTGCGCTCTTCGACTTGACGGGCGCTGTTGCATCGGTGTGGGCCTCGGGGTTGATTGGTGCGAGTACGATGGCATACCCGATCGTAATGGCCGGCGTTACAGTTGCGTCCTGGGCCCTCCGTCCGCCATCCCGCCGCCTTGGTCCCGGGTGAGTTGCACCCTGAAGTGAACTAGCGGTCCGAGACCGCAAGACAGAATTTTTGAAACGTGGTGCCTCGCAACTTCCGGATCGCTCCTGTATGACGGCAATCCGGAACTAATCCTCAAGTCCTGGTAAACGCGGTTACCGGACAAGTGGATCGGCCCAAAAGGACTTGATTGCATAACAATGTCGGCTCCTCGACCCGAGTAGACTTTGGTTGATACGACCATAGGTTCGGGAGAAGGAGCCGAACATGATGATTATAGGCGTAGATTACCACCCTAGCTTTCAGGCGGTTGCATTTTTAATAGAAGAGACTGGTGAGTGTGGCGAACAGGAACTGAACCACAGTGATGGGCAAGCAGAGAAATTCTATCGAGACCTGAAGCAGCGAGGAATCGGCGTGCGGGTAGGCATGGAGGCTACCGGATATTCACGCTGGTTCGAGCGGCTACTGGCAGAGTTGGGGTTCGAGGTATGGATGGGCGATCCCGCGGAGATCAAGGCCAAGCGCGTGAAGAAGCAGAAGTACGACCGCGAGGATGCGCGACTCTTACGCAGGCTGATGCTGGAAAATAACTTCCCGCAAATTTGGGTACCGAGTCCAGAGAATCGGGATCTCAGGCAACTGCTGTGGCACCGGCATCGGTTGGTGCAGATGCGCACGCGGATCATGAATCAGTTGCAGGCGTTGGCGATGAACGAGGGTTATCGCTGGAAGAAAAAACTATTCAGCGAACAAGGACGAGCACTGTTAGAGAAACTCTCGTTGGCTCCGTGGGCCAGTCGGCGCCGGCAAGAGTTGTTGGAGTTGCTGGACCGTATGAATCCGACAATTGAAGAGCTGACGGCCGCCGTCGAGCGGGAAGCCAGAAAGCGACCCGAGGTACAGCGACTGATGACGCACCCTGGTGTTGGTCCGCTTACGGCACTCGCTTATGTGTTGATCATCGGAACTCCAACTCGGTTCGAACGTGGCAAACAGATCGGCACGTACGTGGGGATGATTCCGTGTGAAGAGTCCAGTGCTCACAAGCAGCGACTAGGACACATCAGCAAGCAGGGCAATTCCTTGTTGCGCTTCTTGTTGGTGGAGGCCGCCCAGGCGGCAGCACGAAGCCATCCGGAGTGGCGACGTCGGTACATACACCTGGCGATGCGTCGACACAGGAGCATTGCCAAGGTAGCGATGGGGCGGCGTCTTGGAGTTCGCTTGTACTGGATGTGGAGGAATGGATGTGAGTATTCACCGAAGTTCGAGTTCGGTTCGTACGCGGGAAAGCTCGGTACCGGACATGGCGCGAAGTAGAACGCCGCGCACTTGATTGGGCATCCCGCTCCCTGAAAAGGGAGTTTGAACTAGTAATCGTGGTCGAAGTTTTGATCGAAGAGATGTTTAGGTCGGACTGAAGCCGACCGCTAGATTACAAACGAGCCGTGGTCGTCGATGCAGGGAAAAGAAAAAACGAAAGAAAACGAAGGAGAAAAACTCCTTTAGGTGAAAAGAAAGAAGTGTCTTCAAAAAGTGCTTGCCGGGGCCGACATTGTTAGAGATGTCCGGTAACCCGACTTACCAGGAGTTGACACACAGCGGTTGCTTGTCAAGAGTGATTCTGCAGCATCGAATCTCTCTAATTCAAACGCGTTTTAAGAAAGGCAACTACGGTCGCATCGTCTCCGGAGGCTGGCAATTCTTTTGGAAATTGCGTTTTCAGCCACACAACGAGTTCCTGCTTGTAGAATCTACCGTTTTCGACCGCGTCCAGAAAGAATTGAAAGGCGACAGGTCGTCCACGTAATGCAAGCTCCTCAGCGGATTGCGTGCGCACAAATGCGTAAGGAGATTCGGAAACTGCCCGTTCCAGGTATGGAACGGCCGCGTCGCCATAAGCGCGGACAAGGGAGTAGGGCAAACTTGCAAGGTCACGGCCATATTTATCCGCATCTCCGGGCTGAAAGAGCAATTCAGCCAATCGGGGAAGGTCCTGCGCGTCCGCGATCCACGTCAGCGCAATAAGCGCCTGCTCGTGCGCCGGTTCTGGACGCGCGGCCACTTGCCATAGTAGGTGACGCGAGCCCAAGCTCTTGATACCGCCAAGATACTCGGCCAACATCTGCGAGACTTCGGAGCTCCTCCCCATCAATTCTGGGGCTGCTTCCAGCACCGCCTGGTCGGATTTTGCAGGCACCTTTGAGTCCGGCGGCCAGTGGAAGGTCCCTGGGTGAGCCACGAAAACTAGCATTTTCAACGCAGCCGCAACCTGCCAATCTTTTTGAGCGTGGAGGTAAGGCACGACAGTACTAACGATGTCCTCTTTTTGGTCTTGGAACCAGGGTGCATGCCACGATATTTCGTAGGCCAGTCCTTCATTGGGACCACGATGGTGCAGGATATCAACCACTTGAGCGCGGATGTCCTCTTCCCGAAAAAAGCGCAAGCTGCCAAGAGCGCAAGCATGAATCAGCGGCTCGGTTGAATACAATCCCCCGAGAACTACTTGGAGTGCCTGGGGATCAGGAGCATTTGCCAACAACGAGGGCAGTAAATCGCCAACAAACTCTCCTGCATCGCTGGGAATCCTCGCTCGCTGCTTTTCAAACGAGTCCTTCCTTTGCTCGGGTGTCGACTGCCTCACTTCGAAGTCGAGCCAGTTCGATTGTGCCACAACCTCTTCGGCCATCTGTCCATTCTGAAAGCCGTGTCTCACCTCGGTCCAGCGGACGGAGTAAATGCCGGGCTTTTCCAACGCGTATCGCAAGTGCAGCGGAAGGCGATTCTTAGGAGAACTGGCGGGCGCGATCGAACCGTCGAGAGGGCCCGTGGTTATTGAAAACGAAGCATCGTGTGATTCCTGCTCAATCACGCGGCCTTCGTATTTTACCTCAAGTTTGTTTGGGCCAAAGTTTCCCGGATTTTCACCATAGGGGTAACGAATTTCGAGTGGAAAACCCAATTGAGCATAAATCCAAATCGGCAGCCCAGTGTAGGCTGGGTCGGTCACATGAGTCTGGAACTTCTGAACATTTGACACCTGAGCGTGAGCCGAACATGGCGTAACTGTCGCCAAGATGGCTAATGCGAATATCCGTTGTGACTGAATCGTACTCCTATTGAGTTTCGTCATCTCTGTAACCCGGCTCGTTCTTCAAATCATGCCACAGAATCTAGTCAGTGCCTGATAAACGCGGTTACCGGTAAAGTGGAATCGGCCCAAAATCTCATTGTCCGGTAACGCGACTACTCGGGAGTTATGGCAGACTACCCAGAAAAGCGTTCATTTCGCGCAGTACGTCCGCCTCGTTCGACTGGAAAATCCAATGCTCTGCACTAGGAATTCTAACCACGTGCGCGGACGGTAGCCCGTTTTCGAATGCTCTCGCCTGTGCTCCGGAGTAGGCCGCATCGAGGGCCTCCGCTGCGGCCTGCGCAGCTGGGTCATTCTGAAATATTTGAAAGTGGTGAGGAACTGCAAAAATGGCAAGGATGGGGACCTTAATGTCCGTATACTTCTGTTCACCTGCAAAAACCGCCTGGAACGTGAGAGAGGATAAGCCTCCCGATTGCGGGAGGGCAGGAATTGATTGCAGTGCCTTTTGCTGCTCCCGAAGATCCTTTTCAAGCTGCGGAAGGCTAGTTTGCAGAAGTTCCTGTACCAACTGCTTTTCGTCTTGCGGTCCCGCCCCTGGGATTAACTGTTCCAGTTTTTTCCTCAGCTCCAACGAGTCGAGAACTAGGTCTCCCCGCAAGCTGTCATAGTAAGCGTAAGAATACCCAGCGTCGAGATAGATCAGACCGGAGACCTTATCGGGGTACCGACTTCCGATGGAACTCAGTTCTTCGCCTGCAATCGAGTGTCCCACGAGCACCGGCCGATTGAGCTTGAGCGCGTCGATCACCGCCAGTACGTCATCACCGAGCCGGTCCGCTGAGTAGTTTCCGTTAGCTGGCGCGGGAGCGCTGGACGCACCGAACCCGCGGCGCGTGATGCCGTAGACGTGGTAGGTCGCTGTAAGTTTTGGTGCGAACTTGTCAAACGCATGGGCACTAGCTCCGAGCCCCGCCAATAGAACGAGCGGCCGTCCCGAACCACCCCAGTCGATTACTTGCAGCTTAACGTCCTTGTCCACGCCTATGAACGTCGATTTGAACTGCGCTGACGGGTCGCGTTGCCATACTATGTTTTTGGTTGCCCTCTGCAAGTCGGTTCGAGGTTCCCGCCGATTGCTGGCAATGCCTTGAGCACAGAGGGTACTCGCCGACAGGGACGCGATTGCGACTATCGACGACAAGGTCCTTCTCATGTGCGATCTCCATCCCTCGGCCTTATCCATCTCGCACGGTCAGGGGTTTTAGGCGGCATCGCGAAATCATACCAGTGCTGCGTTGGAAACGAGCGTACGTTGACACAAGAAATTTGTCTCTCAGCTCTGGTAAACGCGGTAACCGGAAAAGTGAAGTGCTAGTACGTTAAGTGTCCGGTTATCCGACTTACCAGGCACTAGCACCAAAACGTGATAGATTCGGCTTCGGAATGTCTCTTCGGCACGGCCTTACAATGAACCGACTTTTCATCCTCGCACTGCTCTGCTCTTGCGTGATGACCGTAGCATGCCCTGGATTTCCGGACTCAGACACAAAGCAGGCCAAGGCATTGATGAGAATGTCTGCGCTGGAGCGGAAGCAAGCATTTGCTTCAATGTCGCCAATCAAGCAGATGGATGTATACATGGCCGCAGCAACAAAATTGGAACCCCCTATTCCGTATCAGGGTTATCTCGGCGCTAACTGGAAGTCTGTCCTCCCGCTTGTGAAAGAGCGGCTCGCCTCAGAATCCGATGGTAGGCTTGCTGTACTGATGCCGATTCTGGTCATAATTTCGGACAACTACTGTTCCCTCGCCGAGCGGAAGGATGTGCTTTCTCTTGTATCGCAGGCAATTCCGAGAATGGGAGACCTCTATCGAGCGTCTGCGGAAGAAGACCTAAAGAGAATTGTGCACCCCACCAAGCAATTGCCACCTTGTCAGTGAGGACGCTCTAGCGCCGAACACGAGTTCGGATGATGGGGCCTAATGGCAACCCCGGAGCCAACTCCTGGTAAACGCGGTTACCGGACATCTCTAACAATGTCGGCCCCGGCAAGCACTTTTTGAAGACACTTCTTTCTTTTCACCTAAAGGAGTTTTTCTCCTTCGTTTTCTTTCGTTTTTTCTTTTCCCTGCATCGACGACCACGGCTCGTTTGTAATCTAGCGGTCGGCTTCAGTCCGACCTAAACATCTCTTCGATCAAAACTTCGACCACGATTACTAGTTCAAACTCCCTTTTCAGGGAGCGGGATGCCCAATCAAGTGCGCGGCGTTCTACTTCGCGCCATGTCCGGTACCGAGCTTTCCCGCGTACGAACCGAACTCGAACTTCGGTGAATACTCACATCCATTCCTCCACATCCAGTACAAGCGAACTCCAAGACGCCGCCCCATCGCTACCTTGGCAATGCTCCTGTGTCGACGCATCGCCAGGTGTATGTACCGACGTCGCCACTCCGGATGGCTTCGTGCTGCCGCCTGGGCGGCCTCCACCAACAAGAAGCGCAACAAGGAATTGCCCTGCTTGCTGATGTGTCCTAGTCGCTGCTTGTGAGCACTGGACTCTTCACACGGAATCATCCCCACGTACGTGCCGATCTGTTTGCCACGTTCGAACCGAGTTGGAGTTCCGATGATCAACACATAAGCGAGTGCCGTAAGCGGACCAACACCAGGGTGCGTCATCAGTCGCTGTACCTCGGGTCGCTTTCTGGCTTCCCGCTCGACGGCGGCCGTCAGCTCTTCAATTGTCGGATTCATACGGTCCAGCAACTCCAACAACTCTTGCCGAGTTGCTTTGCTAGACGTTTTCTATTTCGCAGATGATTTAGTTTCACTCTTCTCTTTGCCCAGTTCTCGACAACCCCGTACGGTAAACCAGTCAACAAAAAGATGACTACGAACTGCCAGCGCGACAGATGGTGTTCGGCAGTCCACCAGATTAGGAAACCTCCCCCAAACAGAATCACAACCCAATTGATGACATGGATGGCGATTGAAGACCAGGGCCAAGTGCCCGTTTGGCCTCCGTATAAGGCCCACCAGTGAACAGTCTTGCGACCCTCCCTGTACATAGATTTGACTGTGGAAGGTGTTGTAGGCCATTCACGTTTTGCCTTCCGCACGCGTGTATCCAATTCAGAAAGTTCTTGCACCAAATCCACGTCACAGTCGGAGCAGCGGGTAAATCCAGCGCGGTACTCGGCTCTACATTCGGGGCAGAACATGGCCGGGATGATACTACCGAGCAGTGGATTTCCGCTGTCAGTTCCTGATTAACGCGGTAACCGGAAAGGTGAAATAGGCCCAAAATCTCATTGTCCGGTAACCGAATAACCAGGCATCCGAAAGACTAGACCGCCGAACAAGCAGGAAGTTAGAATGCCGTCCCCATGGCCACTCCCATCTTCAGAATCGATAGCAGGTCCATCATCCCTGGAGAATGGGGTGACTACGGTGACATCCTGCAACACGGGATGGCCAGTCACAGCCCGAGGGTAGGCGGACGGCTCGCACTTGAGAGAACTGGTCCATATATCCCTCCCATCACGCTACCGGGAATCGGTGACGTCATTCTTACCTCTCATGCTCGACAACAGCTGGAATCCTCTGGCCTGAGCGGTTTCAGTTTTCGACCCGTCGAGAAAGTTCTTACGGTTGAATTGCGTTGGGAAAACTGGGATTTGACTGCAGACGAGCCACCATATTTTCCTGATTCTGGTGAGCCGGAAGACTACATTTTAGGGCAGCCGGACAGCCCAGCGGCCTCTGCTGCTCTAGGAGAACTCTGGGAGGTGTTGGTCCCAGACACGGCAACTATTCTTTGTCCGGAAGGCGTAGTTAATTCATATAAAGAACTGCGTCTAGACTTGAGCACTTGGAACGGTGCAGACCTTTTTCGCAGCAATGGTTATTCAAGGATACTTTTCACCGAGCGTGCACGCGAATGGTTCTCCGACAAATGGGGAAAGTTCGTGGATTTTAACGAGTTCCCAACTAAATAGTTGTCTTCAAGTGGCGTGACGAGAGGCTAGGTCCTGATAAACGCGCTAACCGGAGAAGTGAAGTCCTGGTACTTCAAATGTCCGGTTATCCGACTAACCAGGCATGTGGAGCTAAAATGGACCCATGGAAATCAAGAATCGAGAAGGCCAAGTAATCCATACAGGCGATGCATCCAATCGATTTTGCGATCTCGACCTGCGAACCGCCGTTTTTGAAGGAATGGTCTTACAAGGCGCCCACTTTGACGAATCTAATCTTGAAGGCGCAAATTTTCGAGGGGCTGACTTGTACTGGGGGAACTTCTTTCTGGCCAATCTCGCTAAAGCCGACTTTGAAGGAGCACAACTTCAAGGCGCTGACTTGAAGAAGGTTAATTTAACAGAGGCCAATCTGAAGAAGGCCAACCTGAGCCGCGACAAAGTCGGTGGTTCCACTCAACTTCAAGGAGCAAATTTGTCCGGCGCCAACCTTGAGGGGGCAAATCTAGAGGGAGCAGAATACGACGCTGAGACAGTTTTTCCTCAGGGGTTCGACCCCAAGAACCGCAGAATGGTTTTCAAAAGCTGAAGTTTCCATTGTCCGGTAACCCGACTTATCAGGAGTTGGCAATCGTACGTTCCTCCGTCCGAGGTATGCTATCACCATGATCTGGCGACTAATCTTCTCCACGTCTTTTCTTTTCTCGATTTTTCAGACCGGTGCTTTTGCATGTTCTTGCGCCCAACTTGGTCCGGCTCCTTGCGGTGGGATGAGTAAATCAGAAGTGATTTTTGTCGGCACAGTTATGGACGTCGAAAACCCAGCCACTGAGAAAAGAGAAGACCAAGGAGGTATTTCTCGATACAAATTCCGTGTTAATGAAGTTCTATCCGGTGTGGACAAAACTGTGGTTGAGGTTTATTCAGGTCGCGGTGGAGGAGATTGCAGTTATCATTTTATACTAGGCCAACAGTATCTAGTTTTTCCTTATCGCAATGAGGCGCAGCTGTGGGCCGGGATGTGCACCGAAACACGACCTATGGCCTTTGCCACTGCCTTGCTGCCGCAATTACGCGCAATGCGTGACGGTAGGAAGGCTGCATCTCTTTACGGCCTGCTCTATAGCTTGCAGCAACCCTCGCAGGTGACCGATACGGGAAACAACTATCGGTTTATGAAGAATGTAAGGATTCAGCTGCGAGCACACAACAAGAAACTTGAAACCGTGACAGATGATCAGGGTTCCTATGCGTTTTACGACGTCCCGGCCAGTAGCTACAAAATTAGTGCCGTTCTTCCACAAAACTTGATTATGGGGCAGGCGGCTTCAGACGACCAACCCAGACCTTTGAACTTACCCGCAGGTGCCTGCTTTGAAAACGACATTGATGTTCTGTCGACCGGCAAGATTCGAGGACAAGTGCTCGGACCCGATGGGACAAGGCTGGAATGTGCACCTGTGGAGCTGTTTATTGCCAATGAATACGACAAGGGGGGTGTCGGTCTATGGGAAGTCCAGTGCGACAAGGACCACTTCGAGTTTCAGAATGTCAGCCCAGGCGACTATGTCCTCGTGTTCAACAATCGCAACCAAATTGAGCCGAAAACTCCATTCACACGGTCCTACTTTCCGGGCACTCCTGACTTAGCGCATGCGAGAGTCATCCACCTAAAAGATGGCGAAGAAGTGCTTGACGCGAACATTCATGTGGCTCCGGCCAGAGCAATACGAGAGTTGACTGTTAAATTCGTCGCGGAACAGGGAAAGCTACCCCTTATGAACCTTGTTGAGACAAAAAGTCAGGACGGCTCACATCCGGGCTCTGAACCAATCGCACCCGGAGTTCTTAAGGTCTTTCTTTTTAAGAACGAAAACTACGAGTTATACGGAAGAGGTTCTTGCTCATTAAACGGGTCGTGGGAGGCGAAGACAGATTCTCACGAAGTGTCTGGTTCAGACGAGAGCGTCACCGAAACAACTCTCAGCTACCCCGGAAAACCGTGTGGCAATTAGCCAAACGCCTGGAGGGTATGTTTAATGAGTCCGCTGATTTCGTCGGTCTTGTTTCACTAGTTGCTGACGGAAGTTCCGCATTGTTTTCTCAACTCCCGATTAACGCGGTAACCGGAAAAGTGAAGTCCTAGTACGTCAAATGTCCGGTAACCCGTGCCGGTTCAACCGGTCGATGCAACACCATCTGGTCAGTTGGTCCTACAATGACTTCCCCAGGGAAACGGACCTGTTTGGATCTACTCGCTGAAACCCAAGCCAGGATTGCGTTTTGGGTGATTCTGACCTGGTGGGCGCTTTTAGCTCTTGTTTTCAATGCAATGCGGGTTCGAGCCGAGTGTTGCGTTGACCCATTGACACCACCCGACTAATCAGGAGTTGAAGGAAGATTGGAAAGCTCGGCAACGGATGAAGAACGCCTCCATTTAGGAAGCTCTCAAGGGAGTCAAAGATTACCGTGGATCGTTCGTTGCCGAAACCTCGAAGCGCAAATGGTCGAGATGCTGGCCGAAACCGAGATCAATCGCCGGTGAGCTCGACGTGTCGTTAGGCGGGGGCCAGTAGAACGGATGCGCAAAGCTTAATGCATTTCGGATTTTCGCATAGAAAATCAACCGGTACTTTCCTGGGGGGAGTTGCGGAAGCGAGAAGCTGCCGTCTTCAGTGTCATCGCCGGGAAGTCCTCCGCGTTGCATTGCTGCTGCCGCCTCTATGGGGTCGGCCGGCTTGATCGTAACGAATCCCCGAAGACCGTTGCCGTGAGCATCCACCACCGTGCCGGAGATTTGACCGTCGGGACGCGAGAGAACGTCAACCTGACAGCCCGAGCCATTTCCATCCCCGTCTTTTACTTCGACGGTAGGCAGCTGGCCGCTGTTGCGTTGCCAAGTGCTCAGTCCCGCGGGCAGATCCTCGTCGATCCGATATGTGTCATGCGGAAGTGACGGGAACGAGTAGGCGCCATGCTGGTCGGTCGAGGCAGAGAGCACCGAGCCACCGCTGCTAGTGGCATGCACTGCGACGTTCGGCAGCGGGCGCGCCTGCGTGAGGGCCTCGAAGCCTACGCCATTTCCGCCCATCACAACGGTGCCAAACAAGTCATCCACACGCGTGCCGTCACGCAAGGCGCGCAATTCTTTCAATGCCCCAGACACCATCACCTCAGGGCTGGTTCCGGAACAAATGCTGGTGCTTAGTTTCCCGTTGTCGTTCCTAGCGTAGACCAAATAGCTCGTACCGACCTGGAAGGGATACCCGCAGTCTCCACCACCTTGGCCGGTAGAAACCACGACCTCTTGACCCGTCTGAGCTGCCCCTTGAAAGTTTTCCGTCGTCCTGAGATGGAACGCGTATCCCGCTAACCCGCCGTTGCTGCCACCATCGTTAAATTCCCGTATTTCGTCTCTTGAAATGACCTTCCCCAGAAATACCACGCTGCCTGGATTCAAGGCCATGCCGCAGCCGTTAGTCACTATTGCGCAGCTACATGCACGAATGACGGAGGGCACCACAAGCAATAAAATAAAGACGGCAAAGGATAGTCGTCCCAGCATAAGGACCTCGCAATCCGCCTGCATCTTACAGCATTCTATGTCAGATCGAATTCTTAGCGAGCGAGCTATCCATCAACGAACTTCCAATTGCCTGATAAACGCGGTTACCGGAAAAGTGGAAACCGGCTAACTTAGCCCTGAACCTGCTTTAGCTTACCCCGCTGGTAATTCTGCCAGTTGGGCCGGAACCGTGATCTAGTCTATACGTCTGAAAGCGCATCTTGGACTGTACTCGAAGGGAGGCAGGCATTGTCCCCACTTCTGAAAATGCCTCCCCCGAGTACTAACGCACTGACCCTATTTGAAAAGTGGCCAGCTACTCTTCCAGCCCTAGAGCTAGGCTCCCCTAGTAATTCTGCCAGTTCGGCGGGAATCGCGGTCTGGTCTAATCTGAACCGCAATGTTCACCTCTGTAGGCCAGAGTATTCGGGGAGGGCCGACTCCAACCTCCCCGGATGCTTGAAAAGACTGACGAAAAGTGGCCCGCCTCACTCCCCTGATAAACTGCTGGGAGCTTGCATAGCGAGTTACCCCTCCGCTGTGTGGGTTAGGGGCGTCGTTCGGCCTTGAGCGAATGGCGTCCCGCTTACATTCCCCGGCGGGGCAAATGTCCGGTAACGCGACTTACCAGGAGTTGACGACTCAGCTTCATCTAAACCGATAGAAAACGAAGATGGTGAGGGCACATCCTAGAATTGTTTTATGGCTACTTTGTTTAAGGGAATGCTCGGATTGGCTGTTTTAGTCATGATTGCTGTTGGCGCTCTCTGCAGCTGGATTTTTCTCTACACGCGCGACTTACCAGATATCGAGCATCTATCCGACTTTGCGCCTGACTCTGGAAACCAAGTGACGGACACCTGCCTTCCCGGCGTGGCTTTCGCTGTTCCGTTTGACCGTATCGGTAAGCCATTTCGAGACGCGCTCGCAAGCGCGGAGCCTGCGAGTTCTCTTGCTGACCAAATTGCACGCACATTGATGTGCACCAAAATGGAGAGGTCCGCTCGATATCAGTTGGATGTCTTTAGATTGAGTTGGCAGATACGGAGGCGCTTTTCGCAGGAGGAACTGTTCACAATCTACGTGAATAGGGCCTATTTCGGCCCCGCAGCGACAGGAATTGAGAATGCGTCCGACCACTTTTTTCAGAAGAGCGCAGGCACTTTAAGCATTGAAGAAGCAGCTCTACTTGCTGCGTCGCTTCGTGGACCAATGTATTCCCCCACTGCCACGTGGGACCACTTTTCTGCAAGACCTGACATCTTTCTCGCAAAGGGGCATGTGAAGCCGTTCCTTGGATTCGCGGATGACCAGATGAAGCGATTGCTCGGGCAGAAGGGGCAAAAGAACGTTCACCGCGCTGAGCTCGAAGATAAACATGGATACGACACTAAGTACGCCATGCACGCGATCCGCCTCTACGGAGAAGCCAAAGAGTTGATGGAGCACGGACGGATCACCCTGCCGCGACCAAACCGGGAAGAGTTGATCGAAATCCGAAGGGGTAAGTATTCTTTTTCAGAAATTCGACAGCTTGGCGAGCAACTCGAATCCGAAGCGTTAGCTTCCCAGGCGACTTCACCACTTCCAGATAAGGTGGACCGTGATGCGATCAGTCGGCTGCTTGCCGATGCCCACCTTCGATTTTGGAGCGAATCAACAAACTAAAGCAGGCAGATAGATTCGGCTCTGTTGAACTCAGGACCGGAAGACGGGCTAGGTCCTGATTAACGCGGTAACCGTCCAAGTGAAGTGTTACTTCACATCTCCGGTAAGGCGGCTTGTCAGAAGTTTGGATGTCGGACAAAAAATACGCTATACACCGGAACTTAGTCAAGGGAGGCGCTGTGATGGCAAAACGATTGAGGCTCCTGTGCGTGTTTGTAACGATGACGACGATTCTCGTTGGGGCTAAGAATGTCTCTTGTGAAGGGAAAATGGAACAACGTCTGGTACGAATTGCGGAACTGGAGATCGACCCGAATCAGCTTTCTGCGTACACGAATGCTCTACGAGAGGAGATCAGTACTTCGATACGTGTAGAGCCGGGAGTTCTTACATTGTGCGCTGTCGCGGTCAAGGGTAAACCGACGCAGATCCGAATTTTCGAGACCTACGCGAATCAAGCGGCATATGAATCGCATTTGCAGACTTCTCACCTCAAGAAATATAAGACCGAAACTCAGGGTATGGTGAAGTCCCTGAAACTGGTAGAGACTGAACCGATTATATTGGGAACGAAGTAGGCTCTCTTAAAAAGTAAACAACAGCCAAGCTCGCGGAGGTTCGTTGAAGAGGGCCGACAACAGTCCCCAAGTCCTGATTATCGCGGTTACCGGAGAAGTGAAATCGGCCCGATCCTCAGTGTCCGGTAACGCGACTCACTCGCAGGACGCCACAATGGAGGCACCGCCGCAGGTTATTGTTTTCAGATGCTGGATTTTGAGAGGGTTGCCGCCGACCTGAGCATCAATCACGACTCGATATGTTGTCTTGGAAATTCCGCCATACGTATTTTTGCTTTCTTGTTTCAGGATGCCTGGGATCGTAACCCGGGCCACACCATTCTCTTGGTGCTTCACTATGGGGTCGCCTGTCGAGGTGAAGAGGGAGCTACCCGTGGGGGCTCCCTTGCTATCAAGATATCCTTGCAGCCATTGCATGAATTCGCGCCAGCCGTCGGGTGTAAAGTCGTCCTGTGCATCCATCAAACTCCCACGATCGCCCTGGTCGTAGTCTAATGCTCGTGCTACAGCCTTTTGCGTGAAATTGACAATGGCGGCCTGGTCGGTTTTAGCCACAGGTGCGCTTTGCGCCCATCCTGGGCCTCCCAGAAATACTGCGACGGTAAGCAGAACGAAAGAATTGCCCATGGCCTTTTCCTTTCCCACGCCATTGGCCCCGGCCCCGTTGCCGTGGAACCTCATCGCCGTCCAGCCCCTCCGCGCAGACGGCATTTCGGAATCCTAGCAGACGTCGAGGGGGCACAGGCGAATGTGGTCAGTTCTCAGTGGCTAGTCGTGCAACAGGGGGCAGAATAGTGCGTCAAGTCCTGATAAACGCGGTAATCGGAAAAGTGAAGTCCTGGTACGGGAATGGTCCGGTAAGGCGACTTACCAGGAGTTTCCATCAGAGGCCCGCCTTTCATACATCGAAAATAGGGGCGAGAAATGATCGTGAGCAGAATGCGACGAGACTGTGCAGCCGCTGTTCGGTGATTGAACGCTACATTGAACTCTATGTGTCAACAGCCGTATAACGAGTGCAGAGGTGGTCGGCTTATGTGGACCCGTGCTCCCTTGCTGGTGCGGGCTTTGTTGGCAGCGGTCGCAGTCACGGGCATAGCAACCGTGGTATGGGGAGTGCTCATCCATGCTAACTTGCGATTCTCGCCGAAGCTACCGTGGGCGGCAGTCATCATGGCAGTATTTCTGATCTTCTACTGGAAATTCTTGAAGGGATGGGGTTGGCCACAGTCCACCGCTTCGGCACGCCGTACAAGTCTGCGAGCGGAAGCGTTATCTGCATCCGTTTGGCGATGGTCATTGCTGGCAGGAGGGCTTGGATTAGCCGCTTCAATTGCGTTGTTCATCATCTCGCACAGACTGATCCGGTGGCCGCAACCCTCTCGCCCCGACCTCTCCCACATTCCTTCCGCTACATTGCTACTTACCATCCTCATGAGCGCTGCGGTTGCGGGGATCAGCGAAGAAGCAGGCTTCCGCGGCTACATGCAGGGACTGCTGGAGCACCGCTATGGCCCCGCACTCGGTATCGCCATTGCCAGTTTTGTTTTCGGACTGGCGCACTTGAGCCACGGCGCATTTGTGCCGGCGATTCTCTTCGATATTGGTTGGGGCGCACTCTACGGATTGCTTACTTTTCTGAGTGGCTCAATTGTGCCGGCGGTCGTTCTGCACAGTAGCGCCGACGCTCTAGAATTCATTGTCGCGTGGCAGTTCCCGCCAGCCGCACAGGCGCCTCTGGTGTGGGAAGGTGGCCCCGATACTTTGTTCTGGTTCAACTGTGTATTGATGATGTTGCTCGCGACTGCTTCTGTTTGGGCCTTCCGGCAGTTGGCCAGCACGCGTTCACATGAATCAACGGGATCCGTCGCAGGTGTATATTAAGGCGCCGGTAAGAAGTTGCGTGGCTGACCGTTTGTGAGTCGGCATGTCCTAGCTCCTGATTAACGCGGTTACCGGTAAAGTGGATTCGCCGGTTCCTAGCGGTCTCGTTCCCGAGAGTCCGCCACCTGGGTTCACCAGTTCCCTTCCAGTATCAAAGGGTGCCAGCCAGAGGCACGCTATCTATTTGATTCTTCGACTTCCTGAAGGGCAGAAAGAGGCCGTATCAAAAGAGGTGTTTTGATACGAATCTGATCGCGTGGCCGGAAACCGTCGGTACCGGGACCCACTTTTCCGATTACCGCGTTAACCATCTTGATTCGAGCCGAGAGGTGTGCTCTAAGCCCAATTAGCTTGTTCTCATGCCGGACGTTCGGATGGCATCGTCGTCATCCGTTTGTTTACCAGGCGCTCCACCACTGGGCCAGCGACCTATTTGTTGAACCTTGGTTGGGCAAGTCCTCAAAATCTTTCAGGGCACGCAACGTTCTTTGCTTTTCGCCGGTAAAGGCGCCCCGTATGTCTGCCTTTACAGAACCCCATGCGGTGGATGGAAGACCCGGGAACCGGAGCCGAATTTGCTCAAGAATCGTCGGATCCGGTTCTTCGGAGAGTTTTGACAATTCCGAGCGAATGCGGGCGAGCCTCGAAGTATCGTCCAGGGACGAGTCTGCAACGATGTTGTCGATCAACTCGTGCACACGCTTGCCCTGGAATTGCGCCGCGATAGGACGAACTGCCAAGGTCGCTGCTGCACTCGCATCGCCTTCATACGAGCCGTCGGCAAACAAAGCAGCTTTGAGATTGAACGCACACGGGGCCGGGCCGGGAGCAGTGCCGTTGGAGATCAGCGAGGCTGAAGCATCACAGAAAAGGCGGAACTCATGAGTTGCGCCCGGGGCAATCACCGCGTTTTCCGAGTAATTAGAATTATGGTCGAACGACGTTTCGACAAGAAAGGCTGTCACCGCACGCGATGACAGGTTATGGAGAGCCATTCTGTAGCCTTCGCGATCCTTCCCCAGGATTTCAGGTCGAATGGATGGAACCTCGTTAAGGGTTGCAAGACTGACGGGAGTTGACAGTTGCGCGTTTACAATCTTGATGGTCCACGGTTGCAAGCCAAATTGTTCCATCTCTCGTAAGACGATCGATTCGTTTAGGTGTGGCGAGTACGTGCCGATCTTCTGCTGTGGATGGCCCTGCAGCGATATACTCGTGTCCGTTTTGTCGAAGGGCCCGAAAACCGCAGTGGCGGTAATTGCGACTGCATCGCCATCTACTTTGCATACGAGCTTGACGGCGGAGGGTTGGGTTTTTTCGGAGTCCCCGGCATCGTGGCCAGACAGCGGATGAAGAGAAGGGCCGAAGAACATCGAGTCTATCCCACCGCCTTCCGGGACGATCACAAAATGCGGCGGATATCCATCCTCGCTTATCTCTAAAGCAAATCTTGGCCGTTGCACTGGAGTTTGCGCATGCAACGTTGTGATGGTGGAAAAAAGGAGAACAAATCGGATGGCAGTACGCATCGACCGATCCTTCCCGAAGCAACTTACGCTTCCGCAATAAACCACGCAGAGCAGTAGCACTTAGGCGAATGCGAGTATATTCTTAGTTGCTTGCCCCGCCAAGTATAAATACTGTACTCCCCTCTTCGTGCAGTTCCGAGTTTTCTCGGTGCGGCGGCGGTAATGCCCGATTAGTCGGGGTTACCGGACAAGTCCGGGTACCAGGACTTCACTTTTCCGATTACGGCGTTTACCAGGCACTGACCGACCAGTAGCGCGCACACATCCTAATCATCTGCGCCGGACTTGACGCCGAAAGCATTGGGGTTAGGAAATACCGCTAATCCCGAGATGAACACTCTCCAATTGCGCATCGGATTCGGCCGCTTCACGCGCGCTCACTAGCGCGCCCAACACTGAAGCGCCATTCGCCCCTTGTGGCCGTCTATAATCCTTGGGTCGGCAACCTTAAAAGAGGAGAGTCCAGAATGGCCATCAGACCGCGTTCCGTGATTGCGCTTTTCCTAGCGGCGCTCCCGCTTGTTGTACCTAGCGCGCATGTGCGTGCGGTTCCCTCGCCGCAAGCGCAAACTTCCGTCCCCGAAATTCCCAAGACGCCTGCCGGTACTCAATTCAACGCTTGGTACACGGCTTTCAACAGCGGCGACCGCGCGCAAATGGAAGTCGTCGGCAGCCACTTTGCGAGCTCGGTCGAACGCAGCACTGATGGCATGATGGATTTTTACCAGCGCACGGGCGGCTTCGAGCTGAAGAAAATCGAGGAGTCCACCGACACAAAACTCACCGGGATTCTCCAGGAGCGCGACTCCGATCAAATGGCGCGGTTCGAGATGGACGTTGACCCTCACGAACCGCATAAGATCTCCAAGTGGGGCGCACAAGCCATCAAGCGTCCGCCGGAATTCGCGCTTCCGCGGATGAGCCAGGCCGAACTGCTGACAGCACTGCGCGCGAAGCTCGATAAGGATACGCCTCACGAAAAATTCAGCGGGACAGTTCTGCTCGCGAAAGATGGCAAGCCCATCTTCAGTGGCGCCTACGGCCTTGCTGACCGCGAAAAGAAAATCACCAACAAGCTCGACACTAAATTTCGCATTGGCTCGATGAACAAAATGTTCACCGCCACCTCGGTCCTGCAACTCGTGCAAGCGGGAAAGATTTCTTTGGGCGACCCCGTCGGCAAATACATCACGGACTACCCTAACAAGGACATCGCCACCAAAGTGACCATCCAAGAGCTCTTGACCCACACCGGCGGGACCGGCGATTTTTTTGGCCCGGAATTTGACACGCATCGTTTGGAGCTCAAAACTCTCCAGGACTACATCAAACTCTACGGCCAGCGTGCTCCCGAATTCGAACCGGGCAGCAAATGGGAATATAGCAACTACGGTTTTCTCATGCTTGGTGTCGTCATCGAGCGCGTCACCGGCCAGAGCTATTACGACTACGTCGCGCAAAACGTCTATAAACCCGCGGGCATGACGTCCACCGGCTCCTTCCCGGAGGATCAGAGCGTTCCAGACCGTTCTGTTGGTTACACGCGAATGGACAGTCCGACTCTCCGCCCGAATACCGACACACTTCCCTATCGCGGCACCTCCGCGGGTGGCGGCTACTCCACGGTCGAGGATTTTTTCCGCTTCGCCGCCGCGCTGAGCGATCACAAACTGCTCAACGCCAAATACACAGACATGCTCACCACCGGCAAGGTTGAGACGCCTCGCGGCGACAAATACGCCTTCGGCTTTATGGACGATGACCTAGGCACTCCCCTCCACCATTTCGGTCACGGCGGCGGCGCGCCTGGCATGAACGGCGATTTTCAGATTTTTCCGCAGTCGGGCTACGTCATCGTCGTGCTTTCGAATCTCGATCCGCCTGCTGCCAGCAACATCTCCGACTTCATCATCAACCGCCTCCCCGCGTCCTAGGGCTGCAACCGCTCTTACCGTCGGACCACGCGGCCAAGTCCTGGTAAGTCGGGTTACCAGACATTTGAAGTACCAGGACTTCTCCGGTAACGGCGTTAATCAGGACTTGAGGATTACTTCCGCGTGGCCCGTCATCCGCCAGGAATCCGGTTTTCGAGCGCAACGTCAATAAGTGACTTGGCACTTTTTCAAGAATAGATATGAGGGAGTCGCAAATCCCTAGAGCGAATCAACTGAAACCGCCGAAGACGCAATCGCCCGGGTGGCAGTCTCCTTGACGGGAAAGGAGAGAGCGCGTACTCTCCTTTCCCAGATAGGAGAGAGCCTTTGACGAAACCGGTTGAACTCCCGCAGGGCACACTCGAGATGCTCATCCTCAAGGCGGTCTCGCTCGGTCCGCTGCATGGCTACGGCATCCTGCTGCGCATCCAGCAGATCTCCGGCGAGCGCCTCGAAATCCTGCAGGGTTCCTTCTACACCGCCATCTATCGTCTTGAGCGCCGGGGCTGGATCAAAGGCGAGTGGGGTGAGTCGGAGAACAATCGCCGCGCCCGCTTTTACTCGCTCACCGCTGCCGGTACGCGTCAGCTCAAGGCCGAGACCGCCAAATGGACCGACATGGCCGCTGTCGTCGCCGGCATTCTCGACAAGAAGGCGGGCGAGATATGAGTCTCCTCGCCGCAATTCGCAAGCTCTGGCACTCCATCGCGCCACGCACCCACAGCGACGTCGAAGAAGAGTTTCGTTCTACCCTCGACGCCTACCAGGAAGATTTAATCCGCCAGGGCCTCCCCGAAGAAGAAGCCCGCCGCAAAGCCCGCATCGACCTCGGCCAGCCCGCCGCCCAAAACGAAACCTACCGCGACGCCATCGGCCTCCGCCTCTTCGATGAGTTAGGCGGAGACATCCGCTACGGCCTCCGCGCCCTGCGCCGCAACCCTGGCTTCGCCGCCGTCGCCGTGCTCTCACTCGCGCTCGGCATCGGCGCCACCACGGCGATGTTCTCGCTCATCTACGCCGTCCTGCTGCACCCGTTTCCCTACGCCGGCGCCGACCGCATCATGAACCCCGTCATCATCGACGAGCAACATCCTGACGAGTCTAGCTGGTTTCCCCTTAGCAAGGCACAGTTTGATGACCTGCGCCTTGCAGCCCCGGTTGATTCGCCGCTTGGCTTCAACAACGCGCACATGGAGATCACCGGCGGCGCACTGCCGGAAGACATCTCGGGCATCTACCTCACAGAGAATGCCGGGACTTTCTTTGGTGTGCGCCCGCTTCTCGGCCGCAACATCGAGCCATCCGATGCAGAGAACGGCGGCCACTCCGTCGTTGTTCTCAACTACCGCTTCTGGCAGCGCCACTTCGGCGGCGATCCCCACGTCATCGGGCGAACGCTGGAAATCAATCACGCCCCCTACACCATCATCGGGGTCATGCCGCGCAGCTTCGCATTCAATGACACTATCGGCGTCGGCGATGTCTACCTGCCGGGCAGTCTCATGCAGGGTCTTTTCAACGTTCCCTACGTGGCCTACATACCGTGGATCAAGCTCCGGCCCCACGTCACACTTGCCGCCGCCAACGCTGCGCTCGAGCCCATCGTGCGCCAGTTTGCGCAACAGCATCCCGAGCGCTTTCCCGATCACTGGCATCTCGCGCTGCAGCCCATCATCGTGCCTTACCAGCAGGAAACCGGCCGCACCCTGACGCTTCTTCTCGCAGGCGTTGTGCTCTTGCTCATCATCGGCTGCGCCAACTGCTCCATCCTTCTGCTGGCCCGTGGCCGCACGCGCCAGCATGAGCTCGCCATCCGCAGTGCGATCGGCGCCAGTCGCTGGCGCATCGTCCGCCAGTTGCTCGTCGAAGCCGTCGTCATCTCCTGCACCGGCGCCGTCCTTGGCGTTGCTGCGTCTTACTGGCTTGCAAAGCTTCCCTTGTTGCTTTCTCCGGATTCCTTTCCAGCCGAATCCGTCATCCGCATCAACGCTCCCATCCTCGCGTTCTCCGTCGCGCTCGCGCTGCTCTGCGGCATCCTCTTCGGTCTTGTCCCCGCATTGCGTCTCTCGCGTCACGATTCCGCGCGTATGCTCCCCGGCAGGCAGATTGGCGTTGTCGCTGCTCCCGCAAAGCATCGCTGGAGCGTTCTCATCGCCGCGCAAGTCGCGCTCACGCTTCTTCTCATGGCCACTGCGGGCACCGCCATCCGCAGCTTTCTCCAGCTTATGCAGATGCCGCTTGGCTACGATCCCGCAAATGTCATGAAGCTCGGCATCATGCTGCACGTCCACGACCCAGGCGAGTGGAGCCGCATTCAGTCGCGCGAAGCGCGCACCGCTTACATCGAGCAGATCCGGGAGAAGATCGCATCCGTCCCCGGTGTCTCCACTGTCGCTGTCGGCGCCGATGCCACGCCGCCCTATACTGGCGATGAGAGCTCCTTCGACATCGACGGAACTCGCGATCGCGAGCAGCCGCAGGCCCGTGTGATGATGGTCGACCAGCGATATTTCGCTGCGCTCCGCATTCCTCTGCTTCAGGGGCGCATCTGGAACACGGATGAAAACGCCCGCGGAGACTTCATCGCGGTCGTCAATCACGCTTTCGCGACGCGCTATCTCTCCTCGTCCAATGCCTTGGGCCGACAGCTACGCATTCCCGGTCTCACACCATCAGAATCGCTACCAGGTCACCTCTGCGCAAAGCACCGCCTGGCGTCAGATCATCGGCGTCGTCGGCGATGCGCGCAACGACGGCCTCGATCGCCCCGTCGTCCCCGCCATCTACCTTCCGTACACCGCCGTGATGCCGTCCTACGTGCAGTTCCTCGTCCGCACCCAGGGCGATCCGCTCACCTACCTGCACTCCATCCGCGCCGCTATCGCATCCGTCGCTTCCGACCAGCAGATCTCCAACGGCACCTTCAACGGCACCTTCACCCTCAACGAAGCCATCGAGCGCGACGCACAGTACAGCCGCCAGCGGCTCTTCTCCATATTGTTTGGCGTCTTCTCTGCCATGGCGCTCGCGCTCGCGCTGGTCGGCATCTTCAGCGTCGTCGCTTACAGCGTCGCGCAGCGCACTACGGAGTTCGGCGTCCGCCTGGCGCTCGGCGCGCCGCGCGCGCACGTCCTGTGGGTCGCCGCGCGCATCGCGCTCGTCAGCGCGGCCGCGGGCATTGTCATCGGTCTTGCCTTTGACAGCTTTCTCGGCGCCGTCCTCGCCCACTGGATGCAAAGCGCCTTTGCCGCAAGCAGTCTGTTCGCAGCCGCCGCGCTCCTCGCTCTCAGCGCACTCCTCGCCTGCCTGTTGCCCGCCCGCCACGCCATCGCTGTCCCACCCGCCGAAGCTCTCCGCCATGAATAAAGCTTGTCCCATCTAAGCAGAGCGCGGGTGCCCCCGGGGCGGAAGTCGCTTCTACCCTTACTCCGTTGCTTCTGCCCACTTATGAAGCCGTTGAGGAACGAATTACGAAAATTCCGTCAACTCTGGGAGATCCCGCGATAATTTTGTTGCTTTTGGTCAGGGGAGCAAAGGATCAACCGTTGGAAGCCGCAGCATAGAGTGAGACGAACTCCTGGAGTTGCCCTTCACGTCCGGCGACCGATTCCGAGCGAGTTGTCGGCAAACCGGAAGTAATCCTGAAAGTCACAAACTAAGCGGTCAAGTCCTGGTAAGGCGGTTACCGGAAAAGTAGGTCCCGGCACCGACAGGCTCCAGTCGCGCGATCAAACGTATCAAAACAAATCCTTTGATACACGGCAGAACCCTGTCTGCCCGCTTTGACATGGTTCGACTTAGGTCTCCACAGATAGGACCCCTTTGGTACGGATCGAAGTTGGCTTCCGGGTTTCTCAGATCTCACGGTGCGTACTTCCAAGGACGTGGCGTCGTCGACCCTTCATTGGTCGGACATTGTACCAGTCATGCCTGGTTTGCGAGGTGGAGGAGGTCGCTCACTACTCGGTCGAGCTCGTCTACCGGGACGCGTGGTGCTTCGGTCTTGCGAAACGCTGTTACGAGCTCTTGGTAGTACTTGAGATGGTCTTCCTTGTTCGCTTCCTTGTTGAAACGCTGCCAAAGCTTGTCGCCATGGGTTCGATAGTCCGCAAGCACGCTACGGGCGTTGTGCAGTTTGTCGGCTAACGAGACGAGGAGCGCGTCACGAGATGCTCGGGGTAGATGAGTGAGATACGTCCGTTTGCGCTCGTGCCACGGCAGTTTCTTCTCGGGGTCCTCTGATTCGCTGTCCGAGCATTCCCTCACGGTTCGTGCCACGCGGTCACCAAAGAGCTTTCGGATTGTCGCGAGCGTGGCAGGTCCACCCTGATCTTCCACCGCATCATGCAAGAGCGCTGCGATGGCCTGATCTTCATCGCCTCCCACCTCAAGAACGAGTGCTGCGACACTCATGAGGTGCGCCATGTAGGGGATGGAGGTTCCCTTGCGAAATTGGTCATGATGCAGGCCGGAGGCGAAATGGAGAGCTACGTCGAACCGGTGCGTGAGGAATGGTTTTCGTTGTTCCACTCGGTACCTTTCGCCGTGCGTGTTGTTCAGCTTTGTCGAACCAGCTACGGTCGAGTTTAAACGGCCTTGGAATATATTGGCCAGAGAGATTAGCACCCGCTTGCCGCCGAGATTCCGGGAGTTTGCTTATGCCGCGAAGAACGTAACAGGCTTCTGGTAAAGACGGGCAAATTCCTGCAGTTCTACGACGTCGACCCGGCGCTCACCTGATTCGCACTTCGATACAAAGGATTGCGGACGGCGAAGTCTTGTAGCTACCTGGTTTTGGGTCAGGCCGGCTTCTTGGCGCGCTCTTTTGAGCCTCTCAAGAAACTGGCGATAGCGGGTTCTATAGGTGACGTCCTTCAATGTGGCTGGAATTATTCAGCCCCAGCCTCCGATATCCCAAAATAGGATATAGTTCATGCGCATGGGTGTGGGTTTCCCGTGCCGGACCTATGGACGAAGCCACTGTTCCCACGATGGACTCACTCCGTCGCTTGGGCTTTCAGCCCGATCCCACTGTCGTGTCCGATGGGTGTCCTGGCCTCAGTTTCGATTTTGGAAACCTCACACTACAAGCAAGCAGTTGTCTTAATTTGGGGTGCGTGGAAATAGTTCTCTTCGGCGGCGTTCTTTCAACGCCCCGCAGTTTGGCTGAAGTGCATTTCGAGATGCCTCGCAGGGTCAAGTCTCTCAAGCAATGTGCCGCTTGGATTGTTTGGAACCTAGACCAGCATTCTGACAACAGTATCTTCAATCCAGCCCGGTATGTCCGCTGGGTAGGGGAGGGTAGAGAGAACAAAAAGCTTTTACCCTGGGTGAAGTCTATGGCGGAATATAGAGCACGTCCACAGTGTAAAGTTCAGCGGGATTGGCTTCGATTGGCACTAAAAACCCTGGGCGAGTATCTAGCCTATTTACCTGACAACGCTGCCATCGTGTTCAGTTTTGACGGCTCCTTGCTGTCAATTCGATTCGATAAAAAAGTTATCGCACTACCCGGCGAAGGTCCGCCCTGGACAGTGAGCTTTGAGGTAGAAGCCCGAGCTCTTCGGTGCCTGCCTAAGCGACTAAGGAGCGAAAGCATCAGTGTCTCAATTTGGGAGTCGCGCCTTGCACTGGGCAACTGGATCTGCCCCGGAACTTTGGAGGAATTCGGCTCACCGGCTCCTTCAAGAGTCCAATGATTGAGGTCAAATCGGGGCTGTGATCGAGGCGGCATCGAACCCTCAATGCACCTCCCGATACCGGGGGGATGGGAACCTAGACTGCGGTACGTCGAGCCACGAAAAGCGTTTGACCGCCCACCGGCTACAGATAAGGACGCTTTCTGGAATCCTGGTCTCAGCACAGACAGAAGTCAGAGAAGCTCTAATTTTGCGTGATGATGCATTTACCTCCGGCAACTAAACCTATGTCGCAATGATTGCCCAAAAACCTGCTCCGGCACTCACTTGTAAGTCCAAGAATTCAGGCACCCACAATGTACACGTTTAGACCGCCCACAAAGTACCTACTGTTTTTGGGGCGCTTCGAACCGCAAGGAGTCGGGGGCGCAACCGGATCGCCGCTGCAATGGGAGTCGGTGTCGGAACTATCTATCGCGTCGCCCTGGAGGGTACCGCAGTGAACTCGATCGCGCCGTCAGCTCAGAATTGGCCGCGGTAATCCATTTCGTCAGTATCGACGCTACCTGCTTTTTGAGATTGTCGAGCGCCGGATTCCTGTGGCGAGATTCTGCCACAATAACCGTTAGGTGGGCCTGCAAGTAATCCGCTTCGGTGCAAATCTTTAATTGCGTTCGCAATGGGAACTCCTACAGCACAAGATTTCCCCCGGAGGCTAGAACAGCTTTCCGCGAATAACAACGCTTTTGTTGAAGAAACGCCAGGTCAGTGCCGCTGCTCTGTGACCGGCTCGGTCGCGACGGATGGCGCCGTGGCATGCAGCCCTCCTCCGAACCCTTGCCTTATGAGTTTGAAAATGGTGCGTCGATTTTCGAGAATCGATTTCAGCCAGGCGAAGCGGCCCATCTGCGGAAAATAAATTCCCCGGAAACAGAGGCGCGCGATAAAGATGTTGATGCGATAACCTAGCGGCTTGTGGTTCAGCGAATCCACCGCCTTTTCGATGGCCTCCGGACTGTAGGAGCTGGCCCACCCTATACGTACCTCGTTATGCGCTTCATCGATGCTCATCTTGAGCGGCGTATGGGCCATCGCAAAGGGAATGAACTCTTGCCAGTGCTTCGGACGTGTGAGCCGACCCGCGGCTTCCAGCTTCTTGTACAGGGGAGTCCCAGGCAGTGGGGTCATCAAACCAAAGATCGGCAGCCCCGCTGGCCAGGTGCGAATTTCCTTCATAGTTCGCTCCGCCACGCCGGGAGAGTCATTGTCCATGCCAAAAATAAAGGACGTGATGGCAAAAACGTTGCGTCGGGCCAGCCGGTCGAGCACCACGGCATATTCCCCCGGTTTGTTGAAACCCTTCTTTACGTCCGCAAGGTTGGCTGGATCGATGGATTCCATTCCGATGAAGATCCATTTGCCTCCCGCGGCCGCGATCAGATCGACGAGCTCCTCATCGCGCAGCAGATTGGCGCTGATCTGGGCGACCCAATGCACTTGCGCGTTAGCAGCGATGATGTCTCGGAGCAATGATTTTGTGCGCTTTACGTTGATGGCAAAATTGTCATCGATGAAAAACACCGCAATCTGGCCGCCTTCCTCCTTCGCGCGCTCTTTCAGTAGCAAAAGTTCGTTCACCACGCTTTCATTGGTACGAAAGCGGATCGAGTCGCCAAAAAATCCCGTCACGGTGCAAAACTCGCATCCGTAAGGACAGCCGCGCCCGGACTCCACCGGAATAATTCGAAACGTTCCCCAACCAGCGCCGACGCGCTTGAGCAGCGGATGCACTATGCCCGGCAGCAAATTGAATTGCTCCAGCTTGATTTTGTCCCAGGGAATCTCCGGATAGGGCTGCAGCGATGGTTTGCGTTCCTGGCCAAAGTCGTCCACTGGCGCGTAGACATCCTTGAGCGTGCCGCGCGCGGCATCTTCCACGATTCTGGGCCAGGTCTCATCCGCTTCGCCAAGAGCAACCGCATCTGCATGGCGCGAGCCGCCGTCACGTCCGAGCGCCTCATCGGCCATTTCCGTGACATGCGGGCCACCCATGACGACCTTTACTCCCGCGGCGCGCACTGCGTCCGCCATGCGATAGGCCTTGGCGATCATCCTGGTCATCGCACCGATACCGACCAGTCCGATATTTTCTTCGCGCACGTAGCGCGCGATGCTTTCTTCATCCATCGGCTGCGCGTTGCCGTCAATCAGCACTACTTCGTGGCCAGGCGGAGTGAGTGCTTGCAGCAGAAACATCCAAAGATGCGGCATGAAGTTGCGAGTCACACCGTTATCTGGGTTGTACAGTAGGATTTTCATTAAAAGGGAGTTTAAGTCCTAGACTCCGGGACGTCTCCGAAGAAGCTATCACATCGAGCCTAAACACAGGATAAATTTCAAGTGGATTTCCGTCCCTTGTCGGGTTGCAAACACCCCAGGCAAGCTTTACACAAGCAGTCAGAAAATCGTGCTCGTAGTTCCGTCAGCGTCGCCGGATCGAGACGCATGGTTGCGCACCAGCATCCCGCCTCTTGCTGGCAGCTGAACGGCTCCCCACAGCGCGAGCACTTTTTCTCAACAGTCGATGGCACGGATTCTATTTCTACCCCTTAGCTCTATTGTCCTTGTCCCAGGGAGTCACGCCCTCCAGTTCGTGCTGGTCCAGTATGTGCTTCAAAGTCTGCAAGTCCCCCTGGTCTGTATGCCTGATGCAGCCTGCAATCACTTCCGCAAGCTCCTTGTTATTCAGTAAGCGCCCCGCCTCGACATTGGCAATGAGTTGGTTAACTGCGCGTAGGGCCAAGGCTTTCCTCACCTCTTGAGTGAACACGTCCTTTGTGTCCATTGGATTCCTCGCTTAATCCATCCAATTAGGCGCGCTCTGGTTGGCCTCCGACAAGCCCAACAGGGCGAACAGCTACATCGCGGAAAAGGCGTTAGTCAATGATTTCCACCTTAACGTGCTCCCCCAACTTCCAGCCAGCTGCACCGATAATCGTGCGGAGGGCATTGGCTGTGCGTCCATGCCGACCAATCACCTTACCAAGTTCTTCAGGATGAACTCGTAGTTCCAGAATACTTATCACCTGTCCCTGTACCGCCCGAACCTGCACTTCGTCAGGATGATCCACAAGTGTCTTTACGATTTCTGCTAACATCTCCTCCAAGAGGTCGAACGCCGAATGCATGGACTCCTCTGCCAGTGCGCACGATGCAGTTGGGCAAACTGAAGGAGAGAACAGCAGGTCACAATGAAACAAAGACTTGGCGTGGTCGCCAGCAGCTAACCCAGGACCTCGGGCAATTGCTGAGTGAAGTCTGCGCGCTCGTTTCGAGGAAGTACAGTAGGGACCGCGTAAGGTAAGCCGCTGAAACTCGCAGGGAATTTCTGTAAGCTGGTGCGGAGGGGATTGAGTTTGATGCACCCTGGCGGGAAATCTGCGTGCGGTGTGCTGTCCCCAAGGAGGTCCGATGTGGGATAAGAAAAAGCCGGATACCGCCTCCCCGAACCGAAAGACAGCGACAATAAAGATGCACTGCAACCATTAGATGCGACAGCGGACCGTGCGGCAGGGCGGCTGGGGTCGAGCCTGCATGTGAAAGGCGACATCATCGGCACCGAAGATCTGCTGATCGACGGCTCGGTCGAAGGACTGATCCAGCTTGATGAGCGGAAACTGACAGTTGGAAAGACGGCGAAGCTAACGGCTGACATCAACGCCCGCGACGTGGTGGTGTACGGCTACGTGAAGGGGAACGTGAGCGCGAAAGGTCGGATCGAGATCAGGAAGGACGGTTCGGTGATCGGGAATTTAACGACGGCACAAATCATGATCGAAGACGGCGCGGACTTCAAAGGTTCGATCGAAATTGACAGGAGCGCGTCTAGGCAACCGGACAACAACATCTCCTCGCGAGCGGCGGCGGCTGGCGCAGGGCCGAAAACCAATTAGCGATCAATGCATCGCAGGTCATACCATTACTGTGGCTGCACCGACGCAAGACCTTACCGGATTTATCTTGTCTTGATGAGAAAAGTTCGGTAGTTTCTCTTTCCTATCATGCCCACACCCTCGGCCCCGTGAATCCTCGTTGTGGATGACAGCGTCGCCGTGCGCGGCGCCATTTGCGACTTCATCGACAGAGCCACGCCTTTCAAGGCCTGCTGCGAGGCTGGCAACGGGGTCGCAGCTATCGAGAAAGCTCGGGAGCGCGCCCCCGCTTTGGTCATCCTTGATCTGAACATGCCAATGCTGCACGGCGTCGAGACCGCGTCCGCCTTGCGCTCCTTGGTCCCTGGCACCAAGATCATCGGCTTAGCTATGATCGCCGGAGAGTTCCGTAGTTCGCAGATCGCCGCCAGCGGCTTCGACTTGATCCTATCCAAGGATCAGGGACTCGCGAAGCTAGGAGAAATGATCAACGCGCTGCTATCGCCACCGCCCACGACTGACTAGCTGGCGAAATGACTGAAATTTCTCCTAATCGAATTGCGACCGCTTTTAAGCCCCTCGGGTCTGCGCAGATAACGGACGCTGCGCAACGACCTCGACGCGAAAGCCTCATCCCACGGGAATCCTATGGAACGATGTGGCTTATGGGTCACACGCGACACATTCGCTTGCTGGCGACAGTTATTTCTTTCGACTTGGAATCCCGGCCTTAGACAACAACTCTCCTAGACTTCCAATCTGGTTCGAAGGTATGGAGATGTCTACTATTCGGTCGAGAATTGTCTTGCTGACATCCTTGGCGCGAGCGGAGTCATAGACGAGCGCCACCGCGAGATTCTTCTGTACACGCTTTATGTCCTGCGATTTAAACCCCCAAGCCTCGGCGACTACCTGCATAGGATTCGGCAACACGGCCAGAGCAACGCCCCGAGTCCCGTTGGGTGCAACATAGAAATCTACCGTGTGGGACTCAATTTCCCCGGGAAGTTCCTGCTTCTCTTTGTACTTGTAGTGTCTCTCGGTAAAGACTTTTCGCACCTGTGAGACCAACTCGTCTTCTTCCGGCTTCTGTTTCTTGTTCCCGTAAGTTAGATACGCATCGCCAATCGTCTTTGCCACATCTGCGAACTCGTGAATCGCTTCTCCCAATTGGCTTGCAGAGCACTTTCGGATCAAGTGATTACCGGCAAACTCTAAACCCGCGCCCTTTGCTATTCCCTTGATCTTTTCCTTAAGCTTGCCACCGATGCCATACCCAGCGTCTTTCAGCTCGCCAAGAGTCTGCGCCATGTCGGATATAGCGAAGTAGTCGTCGGCGATTCTCGTCACAGCCAACTCAACGCGAGTGTTGGCCGAGAAGTGCAGCGGTAGCGACAAGACAACATTGTTGTCGTCGACTTGCTCCACCTCAGTCAATCCGCGCTGCGCATCCAAGTAGTTCGTTAGGATCTGTTCTTGTAGGTTCATTGTTCTTCACCCAGCTCAAACTGTTCCTGTAGTTCGATGTTCCAGCGTTTGCAGCAGAACCGAATCATCGAGACCATGTTCGTGTTCTTGATCTCGCTATTGATGTCGATGGCGTATTTGTCGCCATCAGTATTCGTCCAAATCTTCTCGTGCCACTTCCTGATGTGTCCGCACGAAACGCCGTGCCTGAGCGAATCGTGTCGCCAGTTATGATTTACGCCCCTTATGCGGATACCCTTCCATTGCAATGAGAATCCAGGACGCGGTCTGGGCGCGCCTGAGATTCCAGTCTCGATCCGAGCTGTAAACCGAAGGTGAGCTGGCTTATCGGGCATATCAGCGAACCGCACCTCATAGACTATCCGCTTCTCATTCGGAGACACATGGCCATGCTTGCGTTTGTCTTCCACGCTTGGTCTGGTGTTATCCGACACTACAGCGTGGACGAACTTTTTGCGCTTCAGAATCTCCGCGACGTACGCTTCGGTTAACTGCGGCTGGGGAGGCTGCGCCACGCCCGGCATTGTGCCACATCTCTGCAATTAGGAATGCCCGGGCGGTACAGGGAGCGATCTTCCGCATGATCACGTCTGCTTTTGCTTCCTCGCCACGACCTCAGCCTATCATCGTTCGCCTTTTATTCGCCATGCGTCCCCGCTCGGAACACATGTCTGACACTAAGGCCGCGCTTCCGCAATAGCCGAGCATCCGTCGAAGAGTTATCCGGTCATGTAGCGTTACTGCTCAAGTTCGACGACCTGGGCTTTGAAGTCGATCCGCACGGCTTCGAAGGTCCGCAAGATGTCTTGCCCGAGGGAACCGTCAACGCAACGGTCCTGGGTGTCTGGGTCAGTCCGATTTACGAAGCAACGCTCCAAGGTACGGTTCTCAGGGCGTTGAAAAGAATTGATGGCTGAATGTTCGAGCGTCCAATTGAAGGAGCGAGCGTCCAACTGGCGTCCAAAACCGACCACTTTATGGGGTGTTCTCAGCGACTCGGCCGCCTAAGGGCAATAGAGTCATCAGGCTTTATGGAGCGGGCGATGGGAATCGAACCCAACGCCGAAGCTTGGGAATGATTTGCTCGCTGCTTCGATCCTGCGTGGAAAATCAAAATCCATCTGAATCTGGAAACGACAGAGGCCATCCCTATCTCGAGATGGCCTCATTTTCGCTTCTAGTTTTGAGGCCAATTTGAGGCCAAAACCCCCTCGGTTTAGGGCCCGTTTAAACTTACAGCGCCGTAAGGGCAATTGAATCAACAGGACTTTTGGTAGGGGCGGTGGGGATCGAACCATCAAGCCCGCTGCAAACGCGCAAGTTGTTGATTTCAAGTCTCGCAGTAATCGCAAGAATCGCCAGAATGGCATGAGTGAGGTACACGGCAGGTACACGGGCGCGCTCATTCGGCAGCCAGTATGCAACCGAGTGTGCAACCGTTCTCGCTGGGCCCACGCAGGCCCGAAACTAAAGCAGATCCAGATCCACCCATTGGCCATTCGAGAACACTTCAATCTTCGTGATTGGGTGAATTTCCCACAGCGTCGAGCGGTATTTGTTTAGGTGATTTCGATGCTCAGGATCGAGCATGAGCCAGCCGCTTATCCGCACTGGAGCGTCAGTGTTCTTCCATGGCGTGAGAGCCGTCGGCGTCCATTTCGGGTGGGACTTTCGAATCCGCGGGGTCGTCTCGACTACGACGGCATCCTTTTCACCATCCCCTGAATTCTTGGTCAAGGCCATGTGCCAGTCCACCTGGGAAAGTTGTGTCCAGTAGCAATTCGTTGATTCGCCGCTTCCATTGTTCTGCGGCTTGATGGCGACGATATACCCGACAACGGTTATCGGTACGCCCTCGAACGGCCGGATTACGGCCAGTTGGGCCTCCGTCCAGTCCTGGCGATGCTTGGGTGCGGGAGTCGGATAAAGTAGACCAGCGACAACGTCGAATCCGACTTCGTGATAGCTGGCCGGTGCGTCCGTCCTATTCTTCAACAGATTCGTCGGGGAATCACCGCCCTGCCCCGAAGGCCCGCAAGTCTTGCCCCCGCTCGAAAAAGTCGTCGGCGCCGGAACGGATTTCTCCCAATCGGGCGAGATTTCAGTCGCTATCGTGGCGGATGTGGTGGGTGTCGCTGCGGCGGTAGCTGGCGACTCCGGTGTCGGGTCGGAGCTCGCGAGGACTCGAAGGTACTTTGCGAAAACCCATCCTTCCTCACCGTCGCCCGTGCGGATATGGATGTATCCGTTCGTTGGTCCCGCCTCCATGAGCTCGACGATGTCAGGCGGTGCGAGCTGCCGGATAGCCTGGTGCTGCGATGAGGGATCGCTGCGAAGGTTGACGTTGTGAGTGACTACTGCTTCTTGGGCGAGGCAAATGATCGAGTTCAGCAAAACCACCGCGAACACGCATGTGATGTGGCGAACTCCTATGGAGCGCGGGGACATAGACTCTCCTCCTACTTGCAGACACCGCACTTCCCGCCGTCTTTCGCACAGTGCTTGCAATACTTACAATTCTTGCAGGCTTTGCAGGGATCGGCACCTGTGCAGGTCGCTGCTGAAGTGCCCGATGGGACTTGACTGATGAGAAGAATCGACAGCAGGATCTGAGCCAAAATAACGTGGAATCGTGACTTGTGCATAACTAATCCTCCGAGAGGAAATTGGGGACAGGAAATGCGCGTAGCATGTGCCGATTCCCCTCGTCCGTCAAGGACGATCACTTTGTGATTCGGTACGTTACCCTGACGGCAATCATCTCTGTCAGAATTGTTGTGCTACCTCGACCAGTTCCTGCACACTTACCTTATTCTCGGAGGAGAACTCACAATGCACAAACCCAAGGTGATTCTGGTCATCTCCGCTTTGGCGTTTACTGGGATTCATATTTCAGCGCAACAACAGCAGGCACCACCACCGGTGCAACAGGAGGCACCGAAAGCTACACCCCAACCCGCTCCGCAACCCGCTACTGCCACTACTCAGGGTCCGACAAGCGACGGAAAAATCCGCATCTATGTCGCAGACAGTCAGTCCTGGGAAATGAGTGGAGGTTGGGGAGCTTCAAACGGTTCAGGAGGTGGCCATGAAAGCGGTGGGGCACGGCCTCAGACTGCCGAGGTCATCAAGACTTTCAACCAGCGATGCCCCGAATATACGGTGACGAATAACAAGGATAGAGCAAATTATGCGGCGATCCTCGACCATGAGGGCGGCAAAGGGCTGGTGAGGCGTCGGAACAAGATCGCTGTGTTCAACCGGGACGGTGACGCAATCTTCAGTGACTCGACCAGAGAACTTGGAAACTCCGTCAAAGATGCGTGTGAGGCTATTCGGAAAGACCAAGCAAGCCTGAAGAAATAGTCCGCCCCTGCCACTCTGAAACTTACGCCTGGACAACACACAATTCGCGTCGTTCAATCTGGCTACAAGGAATGGTCCCGTGAGATCGCCGTGCAATCTGGTTGAGAAGCTCATCTGTCAGCGTCGCTCGACAAGCTGGAATAAGTTCGGCAGTAAGGATTGTGCGCCAAGTATTGGAATATCTTCAGGCACCCTCGGCATGAAATGTAGGAATATCCGCCGACCTGGTCTCGCGCCGGTCGTAGAGGCGGGTTGCAGAGGTGTTGTCATAGCTGTGCTCCGGTCCATCCGCCCGATCTCCGCGCCCGTAACAAAATATTCACAGCCATAGTACTTTATTTAGCTTGACAGTACGTATTGAGCCACGTAAAACCCTCCCCATTATTCCCTGTGGAGGCGTCCATGTCCCCTTCTCGACTCTTGCTCGTTCTCTTGTTCGCTCTTGGCTCCAGTCTCGCAAGCGCTCAGCAAACCGCCACGACTTCACCTCCTGCCGCAGCATCCGAAGGCGCCGTCGTTTTGCAAAAGGCTCTAGTCGCCCTCGCTCCAACCACGCCTATCTCCGACATCACACTCACAGGCACCGCCCGTCGCATCGCTGGCTCCGACGATGAATCGGGTACGGCCGTCCTCAAAGCCATCGCGGCAGGCGCGAGCCGCATGGACCTCACTTTGCCAGGGGGTAACCGAAGCGAAGTCCTAAACGCATCTTCCGCTGAGCCTCTCGGAGCTTGGTCCGGCCCCGACCGCGTGTCGCATCCAATCGCCTACCACAACCTCCTAGCTGCACCCGCTTGGTTCTTCCCCGTGTTCCCTGTCGTAGCCGGACTCTCTGCAGGAAACGTCGCAACGTACATTGGGCACGAAACGCGAGATGGCCAAGCCGTTGAACACCTCGCGGTTTCCCAGGTATCAACCATTGCGGCCCCTCCCGGCGCTCCCTCCTTCGCACACTTGTCCCAAGTAGACTTCTTCGTCGACTCCACCACTTTTCTCCCAGCCGCCATCACCTTTACCATCCATCCCGACGGCAACGCTTTGCTGGACATCCCTGTCGTGATCGACTTCTCGAACTATACCGCCGTCAACGGCGCCCAAGTCCCCTTCCACGTCCAGAAGCACATCAACAATAGCCTCGTCCTGGACCTTCAATTCGATTCCGCCTCCTTAAACTCCGGTCTCTCGGCCACCACCTTCACTGTAGGAGCCGGACTTTAGTCCGGTTGGGGAGCACCTCGATGACAATCACACAGCGCTCGCTGCTCGCACTCGTAATCACTTCCCTCTTCGCCATTCCCGCATCGGCCCAGGTCGCCGCCGGCACGCCGCCCTTCGCTTCCTTCGGCGGTGGGCCGGACATCATCAATTTCGCCAATCTGAATGCGCACTTGAACGTCCCAATAGTCCACAAATCTGGTCGCGGCGGGATGAATTTTGTCTATGACATGAGCTATGACACTTCCGTATGGTATCCAGTTGGAGCATCAGGGAGTCAGAGTTGGCAACCCGTCGCAAGCTGGGGTTGGAGGGGCTATGGCGAGTCGCTCACCGGCTACATCGGTGAGCTCATCATATCCGTCCCCTGTATACTTAACCATTTCCCGTTCACCCTGACCGGTACTCAATACACATACTACTGGTCGTTCCACAGCTTCTTTGGAGTTCAAACCCAGTTTGGAACTACTCAACAAGTAAATGGAACATGCGGAGGTCAAACGAATACACACACCACTCTCACCGTGACCGCTGGTGACGGTTACCAGTTTTCTGCCAGCGGAGCTACTGTTGTATATCTGTACGACAAATCTGGAGCGGCGATTAATGCCCCAATTAATACGCAAGGTTTGACAGCGAGCGCGCTTACCGACCGAAATGGGAACCGGATCACTTCCGACGGCAGCGGAAACTTCACGGATACCCTAGGTAGCACTGCGCTCACGATCTCGGGGACACCCCCGAATCCCGTGACCCTCAGCTACACAGCCCCCTCAGGCACCGCTTCCTACACCGTGAACTATGCCGCATACAGTGTGCAAACAAAATTCAATTGCAGCGGCATCAGCGAGTACGGGCCCACGAGCAATAATCTCGTCAGCGAAATCGACCTTCCAGATGGTTCCAAGTACTCCTTTGCTTACGAGCCAACCCCTGGTATCTCCGGCAAAGTCACAGGTCGTTTGGCGTCAGTCACATTGCCCACCGGTGGCACTATTTCCTACGCATATTCAGGCGGCGGCACAGGCGTGAACGGAATTTCCTGCGCCGACGGCTCAGGGGCGACAATCAGGCGCACCACTCCGGATGGCATTTGGACTTACGCCCATTCCGAATCCGGCACCGCATGGAATACCTTGATCACCGATCCGCAAGGCAATCAAACGAACATGAATTTTCAAGGCATCTACGAAACGCAGCGTCAGGTCTCACAACTCATTAACGGTAGCCAAAGCCTGCTCCGTCAATGGACCACGTGCTACAACGGCAACACCTCCAATTGCAACAGCACCGCCATCACCCTTCCCATCACTCAGCGCACCGTCACAGACCAGTACGGCACGAGCGGCCTCCAATGTCAGCATATCTACCAATACAACTCGGTCGGCGGCCTCACGGAGCAGGACGATTACGACTACGGTTCCGGCGCTCGGGGATCTCTGCTGAGGCAAACTCTCATCACCTTTGCCTCCCTTAGCAACATCGTTGCTTTTCGCCAACAGGTCACCGTCAAGAACGGTTCCGGGACCATCGTCTCCCAAACGAACTACAACTACGACGAGACAACTCCTTCGACCACTTCGGGAATCTCCCAGCATACGTCCGTAACAGGTTCGCGAGGAAATCTGACAAGCATCAACTATCCGGTCAGCGGCCTCACAAGCCATTTCACTTATTGGGACACCGGCAGTCCCAACACCTCTCAGGACGTCAACGGCGCCACCACGACTTACAATTACAGCTCCACGAACAACGCCTACTGCAATTGGGCCTTCCCCACCAGCATAAGCGAACCTTTAAGCATGTCTCGATCCATGACTTGGAACTGCACCGGCGGCGTCCTACTCACGGCCACTGAGGAGAACAGCCAGACCGTGACGACGAGCTACAGCGACCCGTACTTCTGGCGCCCTGCCTCTGTGACCGATCCTCTCAACAACTCGACGACCTTCTACTATCAGCCGAACCCCACCTATTGCTGTCCATGGGCTGTCGCCGCGGCATTGTCCTTCAACAACGGCAATTCCCTCGCGGAAGATTTACAGTACAAAGACGGCCTCGGCCGGACCTACGTAGACCAGCACCCCCAAGGCCCAGGTTCATCCACCCTCGATTCGGTGTCCTATGCCTTCGACTCCAACGGGAGGCCATATTCCGTGTCCACGCCATGCGCAATCAGCTATGCGCAGACTTGTTCCACTCCTAAGACGACGCAAACCTACGACGCCCTCAATCGCCCGTTTGTCACTACGGACGGCGGCGGAGGAACCGTGACGTACTCGTATTCCAACAATGACGTGCTCGTGACCATCGGTCCCGCCCCGTCCGGTGAAAACTCCAAGCGCCGCCAACTCGAATACGACTCCCTCGGCAGACTCACTTCCGTTTGTGAGCTCACTTCGCTTTCTGGAAGCGGAACTTGCGGCCAAACCAATTCCCAAACCGGGTATTGGACTAAGTACTCGTACGACGCTCTTGGAAACTTGCTGACCGTCACGCAAAATGCCCAAGCCTCTTCGGGCAGTCAGCAAACGCGCAGCTACTCTTTTGACGCCATGAGCCGATTAACTTCCGAAACCAATCCGGAAAGTGGCACAAAGACCTATGTCTACGACTCCGACTCGACCATGTGCGGAAATGGCGCGTCCACTTCGCGCGGCGATCTGCTAAAGACGGTGGACTCCAACGGGAATTGCGTGATGCGCTATTACGACGCACTCCATCGCGTCACGGATATTGGTAACAACAGCCAAAGCGCGACGAATCCATGCAAGCGATTTCGCTATGACAATTCGTCCGGCTACACCGGCTCTACTAAGCCCGTAGGGCTTGTAAATACATTCGGGCGTCTAATCGAGGCTGCAACCGACGCCTGTACGACCACAGACCAAATCCTCGCGGACGAGTGGTTCAGCTACACCGCCCGAGGAGAGATTTCAGACACCTACGAGTCAACTCCGCACTCTGGTGGCTACTATCACGTTTCACAAACGTACTGGCCAAACGGAGCGCCGAACGTCCTTGGCGGCAATATCGGCCTCCCCACCACCATTACCTACGGCGCCGACGGCGAAGGACGCACTAGCACCACCACTGCAAGCTCCGGCCAGAATCCCGTCACCTCCACTAGCTACAACATGTTTACCACCCCCAATCAGCTGACGGTTGCCTTTGGCTCGGGCGATTCCGATGTCTTCACGTATGACCCCAGCACGATTCGCCTGAACAAGTATCAGTTCAATGTCGGTTCTCAAACCGTCACCGGAACTCTCAGCTGGAACGCCAACAGCAGCCTCGGCAGCTTGAACATCACGGACCCTTTCAGCACCGCCAACACCCAAAACTGCTCTTTCGCTGCCGACGACCTCTCGCGCATCAGCCAAGTAAACTGCGGAACGATCTGGGGGCAGAACTTCTCTTACGATCCGTTCGGCAATATCCAGAAGAACGGAATTTCCGGCACCGGAGGGAGCAGTTTTGCTCCAACCTACCAGTCATCACCCACCACCAATCGAGTTGCTTCGGTCAGCGGAGTTTCCGCGACCTACGACGCCAACGGCAACTCCCTCAACGACACCTTCCGCACGTTCACTTGGGATGCGGACGGCAACCCTGTCACCATCGGGCCCATCAGCCTGACCTATGACGCTCTCGACCGCATGGTCGAGCAGTCCGTCAGCAGCACAAATTCCGAAATCGTCTACGGCCCCTCAGGTGTAAAATTGGCCCTGATGAACGGCACAACCTTGACCAAGGCTTTTGTTCCGCTGACCGGCGGTGCCACGGCCGTCTACAGCTCCAGCGGGCTCGCCTACTATCGCCATACCGACCACCTCGGCAGTTCCCGCTTTGCTTCCACTCCGTCCCGAACACTTTATTCCGATACAGCCTATTCCCCGTTCGGCGAACCCTACGCGAGTTCCGGCGCCATTGACAATTCCTTCACCGGCCAAAATCAAGACACCACGGCCGGCCTCTACGACTTCTTGTTTCGCGAACAGGATCCGAACCAGACGCGCTGGACTTCCACTGATCCCGCCGGCCTCGCCGCGGTTGATCCCTCCAACCCACAATCATGGAATCGTTACGCGTACGTCCTAGGTGATCCGTTGAGCTACGTCGACCCTCTTGGCTTTGGATCTTGCAAACCGGGCGATACAAGCCCCTCCTGCCACGGCGCAGCGTGTCTCAACCCCAACGCAGGTTGCGTCGGGGGACCCGCTTGCTGGGCGGTGGGCAATGGCGCCGCATGCACCTCCCCTATCGACGGTCCCAACTCGACCGTTTGCGAACTCGATGGGACCCCCGTATCCTGCAGCATCGCTGCAGGCGCACTGAATGCAGGCACAGGGCAGTTGTGCTCCGACCCGAATTGCACTACCCCCATGAATTTCGGTATCACGACAATACCTGGTTTTGGATCAATCCTGGTTAGCGGCCAATGCGAGGGTGTTAAAATCGGAACTCAAACTCAAGGAGAAACTTGTCTCACAACGTTCAACGTTATAGGTGTGAGCACTACCCTCCCCGGCACCGCAGGTCTCGGCGGCACGCCTCAATCGCAGGCACCGAAGGTTAGCCCACAGCACGTGCTAAAATTTAGGCCACCAACTTGGACCAATTTCGCAGACGAATTCCTTCCATGCTACGGCGCCCAACTACTTAACAACTTCGTTGGGAGCGACGGGAAAGCGGGCGTCACGGCCGGCACGATTGCATTAGCAGTGGCGAAGCCACTACTCGGTGGTCCGTTGTTAGTGGTCTGGACAGGCCTCGCCGCGTTTCAAGCCGGCTCGGCGTGCGCCGTTGTGAGTCGGGGATACTACCAATGAGGAAAAATCTATCGGATCAGGAATTTCACGCGATCTACTGCCCCGTTAAGAACACAAAAAGTGCGTTGTTCCTCGTTGTCTTCTTCTCTGTAACGGCTTTTGTAAATTGGAAAGGGCTGCACAAAGCTCCTGAACACCCCGGTTTGGTTGAACTTCTTTTCGTCATAATTGTGGTGGTAATGCTCGCCAAGTGGCTAGTGAACTTTACTTGCTTCCGGGAGCGATTGGTATTCAGTCTTGTCATCGTTAGCATGGTGACAGGTGAGGTTGAAGGATTCGTACCCTCCATATTCAGCCAACACGTCGAGACGGTAAGATACGGTCACCTCGCGTTGTCGCTTCTCGGACTCCTTGTGAGCCTGACCATGCTCGTCCAGTCGGTTGCATATCCACGTCTCAGGCCTAGCGCGGGCGAGTCGGCCATTGCAACTCAAGGAAAGCATAGATCGCCTATTTTGCTCGCTCTCATCGTAACCGTGATATTGCTGCTTGGCGCAGCGCTGTACTTCCTTCCTCTGCGATGACAGAGAGCTGTTTGGGACCGGGGGACAGGCGGGTGGACGACCCTTAACTCGCTGAAATGATTTTGATTTTTGCCTTTTTCCGGGGTGGGAGGGTGGCTGTGAGCTGTATAACGGAGTTGCCTGACGGCATTGCTTTATAGCTTCAGCGCACACATAACTCAAAAACATCTGTTTTTGGCGGGATGCGATTCGCAGGTAAGGACCGCTGATTCTTAGAGGGTTAGGGGCACGCTTTCAGAGGGGTTTCTGGCGGATACCTGGGCCGAACGTCTGACCGTTCCCTCCCCCACGCCAAGCGCCTCGCCAATCTTCGCCCACGAGAGTCCCCGCGAGCGCAGAGCCGCAATCTTGGCGGCATCAACGATAACGTGCGGTCTTCCCAAGGTCTTCCCTTTGGCACGAGCATTCCGCAGACCGGCCCGGACGCGTTCAACGATTAGGCTGCGCTCTAACTCCGCTACTGCACCCAGGACGGTAAAGACCATCTTCCCGGCGGGAGTGGAAGTGTCCATCTGTTCGGAGTAGGAAACGAAGTCGATGCCCAGGGCCTTGAACGTCTCTAGTGCCCGTAGCAAATGAGAGACAGATCGCGCAAACCTATCGAAGCGCCAGACGCACACGACATCGAACCGGCGCTTGTGCGCGTCGGCCATGAGCCGATTTAGTTCTGGCCTGGAATCCTTCGCTCCGCTCACCCCCGCATCGACGTACTCGCCCGCGACATTCCAGCCGCGTGCTTCCGCGAATTGCCCTAACTCCCGCGTCTGTAAGCCCACGTCCTGGCCGTGGTTGGTTGTGCTGACTCTGGCGTAGATTGCAACGCGCGTGGTCATAGCGGGACGCTCGCAGGGGAGTCGTTAACAGACTCCCCCCGAATGTAATCGGCCGCCTTTTGCGCGGCAGACGCGGCAGACACTAGCAAGCGGGAATCAGACTTGAGCCGTTCAATCCAAGTTTTGAGGTAGGCGGCAGAGTTTTGGAGTGTCGCAGGGGCGATGCCCGTGACTCCGCAAAGCATGGCCGCACCCATCTCCGCTACTAACTCTTCCTTGCTGTACGATTCGCTTCCGAAAGTGTTGAGAATCTCGATGCCCTCACGTCCAATGCGAGAAGCGTGGCCTGTGCTGTGTGTCAGCTCATGGAATAGCGTGCTGTAGTATTCCTCGGCAGAATTAAAGAGGCCGCGTGCTGGCATTCCCACAGTGTCAGTCGATGGCCGATACCATGCCGCGTTCGATTGCTCCATGCGGGGAGCGTTCGGCATGGCTGCCACGATTGCCTCGCATTGTTCGATTGACGCTACAGGCCGGGGAGACTCGCCTAGTCCTAACTTCTCCGCAATTCCTTCCGTCTGGCAGAGATTGAATACGCGATAATACCGAAGCAAGAATGATCGCGTTTTCTTCCCCTCGGGATCCTGTCTCTCTTCCCCGATATGCCAGAACGTAACAAGGGACGAGTGTTCGCCCTGCTTGATCTTTCCGCCTAGTTTGTTGGCCTGATTGAACGTGAGCCAATAGCGCGAGGCATATCCTTGCGACGCGAGAAGGAACACGTTCAGGCCGCGATAGGGTTTCTGCGAGAGAAGATTGCACGGCATCTCGGTACGCCAAGGCTTGCGCCAAGGTGCGACGCCAGATTCCAATTGCTTGATTACTTGCTCTGTGACGATCTCGTAGACGGAAGCGTGAGGCCCGGAACTGCTTACGGCAGATTGAACGAGATACGGTACAGAACTAGAGACGGACTGAATTACAATCGGTGTAGCCATCGTTTCCTCCAATACAGGTAACTTTGGTCAGGAGGGTGTCGGTGCTGATAACACCGGCACTCTCCGATTCGCTCTCCTTCTATTACTTTTCAATAATCGTGTCAAGAACTATTTTGTTTGAGCACATTTTCCACACACTTTCCAGTCATCTTACACTCACTTTCGCGAGTGTTTACGGACACTCCAGCAGATAGCAGAATCGCCAAAATAGCGCGCCGACTGTAGTATCTAGAGAGTAATACAGTGACGTTTTCCCTTGTCCGCGCCACCCGTAGAAGCAAGGGGTGGGACCCGGAAGGCCCCCTATCGACGCAAACGAGTATGGGTGCGAGAAATTTTTGGCGAATTTAGGATTATTCGTGTGACGCTATCTGGGGAGAGTGCGCTTGGCTCCGCAAGCAAATAGACGTGGATTTCTCATTGTCCGGTAACGACTTATCGGGCGTTGACTGATTTGCGTCGAACAGTTGCTTAGGTGCCGAGTCGGAAGGATACTGGCTGCATTGCTTCGAGTCTCCCCGGAACACAACATTCTGATAGGCATCGTTGAATTTTAGCAGGCTTTGCCAGGGTGCTTATGAAAACGGAGGAAGATGCCTTGACGAAAGCCCGCCGCAGGCTGACGGTCCTGTCCGCCATATCCATTGTCGTCCTCACCGGACAACTCGTGCACGCGCAAGACAAGACCAAACTACTGATAGGTTTTTCCTTCGAAGCTATGAAGGGAGAGCGTTGGCAGACGGACCTGAATTCTTTTGAGGTACGGGCTGGAGAGCTAGGGGCGGAGGTGATCTCCCGCGACGCCGATGGCGACGATGATCGTCAGTTGCAGCAAGTGAAGGATATGATCGAGACAGGCATCAAAGTGCTGGTTTTATTGCCTCACACTGACACCCAGGCCAGCCGGATGGTGGACGCCGCGAAAGCGGCCAATGTGAAGGTGATTAGTTATGATCGACTGGTCCTGAACAGCGATGTCGATCTCTACGTGAGTTTTGACCGGCTTGAGATCGGCAGGATGCAAGCGGAATATCTAATAAAACGTGCGCCCAAAGGGAATTATGTGCTCATCGCGGGTTCTCCAAAAGACGAGGGTGCGAAAACTCTGCATGACGCACAGATGAACGTTCTGCAGCCCTATGTTGATCGCGGCGACATCAAGGTGATCGCTGATGCGTATACCAAAGACTGGCTGCCTTCCGAGGCGTACCTTGCTATGTTGAAGGCAATTGATTCCGCGCAGGGCAAGATCGCTGCTGTTCTCGCTTCCAATGACGGATTGGCCAGCGGCGCGATTCAGGCCCTGCGCGAACGCGATCTCGCAGGCAAAGTGGCGATTTCCGGTCAAGACGCGGATTTGGCCGCTATTATATGCATCGCTCAAGGCACGCAGACGATGACTGTCTACAAGCCCGTCACAACTGAGGCAGCAAGAGCCGCAGAGGAAGCGGTTCGCCTGGCGAAGGGCGAAACAACGCACGCAGATGGGACAACGAACAATGGCAAGATTAAGGTGCCCACCATCATGCTGAAGCCACTGGTCGTGACAAAGGATAATATCAAAACAACTGTAGTCAAAGACGGGTTTCAGACATTAAAAAGCATCAACCAGGGATTGTCTGAAGCCCAGCGGATCAAGTAGGAGAGTTTCCTCTATAGTGTGGAGTACAGCGTAGAGCAAGCCGCTCGGGGCTGAGCTAAGCAAATAGCCCGTGTTCGGTAAGTCCTGATTAACCCCGTTACTCTACAAGTGAAATCTGCCCAGATCTCATTGTCCGGTTTGCGGACTTCCCAGCAGATTCGAGGGTTAGCAGGCTTCACTATAGCCGTTTCAGGAGGCGCGGGGATGTAGAATGCTCAGTATCAACCATGCAACACATCCGCCAATTCGCTCTGCTGGTTTGCGTTATGGTCCTCTGCGTTGTTTCCACGGGACAAGAGCTACCAACCACCGCCAGCGTTCCAGAGTTGTCGAAGAATCCCCGAAAGTTCGATGGTCATCTCGTACAAGTTAGGGCTTGGCTGGCGTTTGGCTGGGAAGGTGATAATTTCTTATTCGACTCTGCGAAACCTGCGCCTCGCAAGACGGCTGATTTTCGAGCCGCATCCGTGTGGTTCTACTGCAAACCCGACCGCGAGCGTAAAGTTTGGGATACGATCCAAATCAGTGGCCTCCAAATCGGTGGCCCCCCTGTTCTAGGAACGTTCACGGGATACTTCCACTTCGTACCTGACCAGAAATCGCGGATGAAAGATGTATTCGATCCGGGGCCATTGCAGTTAGAAGTCGTTGGGGTTTCTGATCTGGGTACCAATGCCAAGCCCAATACGTTCCGTCCAGCGACTCCACACAATTAAAGTTCAAAGTCCCGATAAACGCGGTAACCGTATAAGTGAAAACGGCCAGATCTCCAATGTCCGGTGAGGCTTATCGGGAGTTAGCGGAAAATCAATCGAAGGCTCTTACCGACCTATCTGCGACAACAAAAATTCTCGCAACGATTGAGATGGGAAATAATCGTAGAGCGGTTGACAAGTTTCTGGACGCCATCACCGCAAAGACAGCCAACCGGGGCCAACGCTCTCGTAAATTTCTGTATGCTTATAGCCGGTTCTGTCCAGGAGGAGAGGGCGTATTGTGCGCATTAGATTTGCCGCGTACTTTTTTAGTATTGCTGTTAGCAGCGGAATTGTGATTCCCAGCGGCAGTGCCGCGCAGGCAAAACGGTCGGTTGAAGCATCCCCGGCGATTGCCGATTTCTCCCGGATCGTGGAAATTAGCAACGGGCATAAGCTCTATCTCGAATGCCACGGAACCGGCTCTCCAACAGTCATCCTTGAATCCGGTCTGCGGACGCGTGGTGACAACTGGAGCCGCGTGGATTTGTTATCGCATCCCGGGGCGCCAGTTTTGCCGGAAGTCGCGAAGCTCGCCCGCGTGTGTACTTACGATCGGCCAGGCACGACGCTAAATCCTGGCGAAGTCAGCCGCAGCGATCCGGCTTCCATGCCGCGCACTGCGCTGGATGTGGTGCATGATCTGCACGCGCTACTACGTGCGGCCGATATCCTCGGGCCTTATGTGTTAGTTGGACACTCGTTTGGTGGCCTCTTTGTCCGACTCTACAGCGCACTTTACCCGCAAGAAGTGAGTGGGCTGGTCCTGGTGGACGCGCTGGCAGAACAGATCAAACCGCTTTTCAAACCGGCCGATTGGACGATCTTTTTGGGCCTCAACTCCGGGCCGCTCCCAGGGTTTGAGAATTACACCGCTCTGGAGACTATTGATTTTGACGCGAGCATCGATCTGATGATCAAAGCGGAGAAGAGCGCCCCAGCAGGAAACATTCCGGTCGTGATCCTCGTTCGGGGCCTCTTCGTGGAACTGCCGCCCACGGCCCCAGCGAAATTCGGCCACATTCTGGAGCGCGCTTGGCGCAAATCCGAAGACCAACTCGCAGAGGCTGTCCCGCATACACAATTCTTAGTCGCCAGAAAGAGTGGCCATTACATTCAATGGGATGAACCCGCTCTCGTCGTTCAAGCGATTCGTGACGTCATGGGGCGAGTGCCACGGCGATAGATAATAGCTCGGAATCCTGCCCATCTGTCGCCAGCAGTCTAAGTCCTGATAAACGCGGTAATCGGAAACTTGAAGTACCGGGACTGGACTTGTCCGGTAATCCGACTAACCAGGAGTTGAGAAGCCTCTTGGCGCTGGCCCGCCTATTTGCGTTCAGATTATGCGCACGAACACGCTCGCCCAGTAGACCGACTCCGCGAGCGCGAGCCAGCCAACAATGCGATAGAGCCAAGCAATACGTTGATTCTTTTCAGATGCGCGTAGGAGTACCGACCGAACAGACCAGACACACCACATCAACAAACACGCCCCGAAGAGCCAGGAAAACCACGAATACAGAAACGCAGCGTCGTCAAAAGGCAGAAACTGACGAGTAGCAAAACTAACCGCGAATGGCCCGAAAGTACCAATCACGTAGCATGTCCAGAATAGCGTCGGATTGATGGGCACAGGTTTCATGGGATGATTTCAGATTCTATCAAGCGACACGGAGTCCAGTGGTTGAGAAGATTGATAGAGTTAGGGCCTGATAACGGGTAATCGTACACGTGATCGCCCAAATCCCGTTGTCCGGTAACGCGACTACACGGGAGTTGAGCAGAGCCGTGGCATCGTCAAACTGTGCACTGAGCCAGGTACCTCCGATATTGTGGGCCGCCCACTCGGTAATGCCGTCTCTGTGTTAGAGTCCTGCGGCTTACATTGCCCTCGGGAGCCTATCCATGTCGACATCAAATCATTTTTGCAACGGGAGCTTCTGTGACTTGGACAAGTGAGACAGTCGTTTCAAAGCTCTATGAAACCGTCGACACCATTCAGAGGTTTGACGGCCAGAGACTCGAACAATGGCTTTCAGTGCTTCGACGCCGTACCGGCGACGAAGTGTTCGCAGCTCTCATCGGCGTGTTCGGAAGCGTTGACCGACCACAGAGTCGTTATCTTGACCAAGAGTATGCAGGTGAACTCTTGCTGGCGTTGAAGCCGCCATGCTCGTCGGATGTCGCGGCTACGATCAAGCAAGTCTTGCCAACCTGGGACTACAGCGTTGAACAGCTGCCCCGGTATTTTGAAGCCGTTGTCGGTCGGGAGGTGGTTCTGAGGGCCCTCGACGCGCTTCGCTCACAGTGCTCCTCTAAAGAAGAGCAGAGGGCGATTGAAACGTTTCGATATTGGCTTCGCAAAAAAGACCCATGGGGGCCAAGTCCCGGTCGAGGGAAGTGGCGTTTCCCGTTTCCTTCGCGGACGCCTGGTTAACGCGGTTACCGGAAACTTGAAGTCCTAGTACGCCAGATGTCCGATAACGCGACATACCGGGATCTGGCGCGGCTCACTACCCCAATCCACTTCTTCAGTATCGACGTTACCCACTGTTTGAGATTGTACAGTGCCGGATCCCAGTGGCGAGATTCTGCTGCAATGGCCGTTATGTGGGCCTGCAAGTAATCCGCTTCGGTGCAAATCTTTAATTGCGTTCGCAATGGGAACTCCTACAGCACAAGAGTTCCCCCGGAGGCTAGAACAGCTTTCCGCGAATAACAACGCTTTTGTTGAAGAAACGCCAGGTCAGTGCCGCTGCTCTGTGACCGGCTCGGTCGCGACGGATGGCGCCGTGGCATGCAGCCCTCCTCCGAACCCTTGCCTTATGAGTTTGAAAATGGTGCGTCGATTTTCGAGAATCGATTTCAGCCAGGCGAAGCGGCCCATCTGCGGAAAATAAATTCCCCGGAAACAGAGGCGCGCGATAAAGATGTTGATGCGATAACCTAGCGGCTTGTGGTTCAGCGAATCCACCGCCTTTTCGATGGCCTCTGGACTGTAGGAGCTGGCCCACCCTATACGTACCTCGTTATGCGCTTCATCGATGCTCATCTTGAGCGGCGTATGCGCCATCGCAAAGGGAATGAACTCTTGCCAGTGCTTCGGACGTGTGAGCCGACCCGCGGCTTCCAGCTTCTTGTACAGGGGAGTCCCAGGCAGTGGGGTCATCAAACCAAAGATCGGCAGCCCCGCTGGCCAGGTGCGAATTTCCTTCATAGTTCGCTCCGCCACCCCGGGAGAGTCATTGTCCATGCCAAAAATAAAGGACGTGATGGCAAAAACGTTGCGTCGGGCCAGCCGGTCGAGCACCACGGCATATTCCCCCGGTTTGTTGAAACCCTTCTTTACGTCCGCAAGGTTGGCTGGATCGATGGATTCCATTCCGATGAAGATCCATTTGCCTCCCGCGGCCGCGATCAGATCGACGAGCTCCTCATCGCGCAGCAGATTGGCGCTGATCTGGGCGACCCAATGCACTTGCGCGTTAGCAGCGATGATGTCTCGGAGCAATGATTTTGTGCGCTTTACGTTGATGGCAAAATTGTCATCGATGAAAAATACCGCAATCTGGCCGCCTTCCTCCTTCGCGCGCTCTTTCAGCAGCAAAAGTTCGTTCACCACACTTTCATTGGTACGAAAGCGGATAGAGTCGCCAAAAAACCCTGTCACGGTGCAAAACTCGCACCCGTACGGACAGCCGCGCCCGGACTCCATTGGAATAATTCGAAACGTTCCCCAACCAGCGCCCACACGCCTGAGCAGCGGATGCACTATGCCCGGCAGCAAATTGAATTGCTCCAGCTTGATTTTGTCCCAGGGAATCTCCGGATAGGGCTGCAATGACGGTTTGCGTTCCTGGCCAAAGTCGTCCACTGGCGCGTAAACATCCTTGAGCGTGCCGCGCGCGGCATCTTCTACGATTCTGGGCCAAGTCTCGTCCGCTTCGCCAAGAGCAACCGCATCGGCATGGCGCGAGCCACCGTCACGTCCGAGCGCCTCATCGGCCATTTCTGTGACATGCGGGCCGCCCATGACGACCTTTACTCCCGCGGCGCGCACCGCGTCCGCCATGCGATAGGCCTTGGCGATCATCCTGGTCATGGCACCGATGCCGACCAAGCCGATATTTTGTTCACGCACGTAGCGCGCGATGCTTTCTTCATCCATGGGCTGCGCGTTGCCGTCGATCAGCACTACTTCGTGGCCAGGCGGAGTGAGCGCTTGCAGGAGAAACATCCAAAGATGCGGCATGAAGTTGCGAGTCACACCGTTGTCTGGGTTGTACAGGAGGATTTTCATCAAAAAGAGAGTTTCCGTCCTAGATCCAGGACGTTTGCGAAAGAGACTATCGCGTCGAGCCTAAACGCAGGATAAATTGCAACTGGATTTCCGTGTCTTCAACGAAATTCGTTCCCCCGCATGACTGAGTCTAATCGACACAAACGCTGCGCGCCTTCCACTTGGCGAGGCCGTTTTGCCCGTTTGAGAGAAACCTCTGACAGTCCAAGAAATTTCTCAACTCCTGATTAACGCGGTAACCGGAAAAGTGAAGTCCTAGTACGTCAAATGTCCGGTAACCCGACTTACCAGGAGTTGACCAGCCAGATGTCAGTAACTGTAGAACAATCTGCAAAAAAAACGCGCTATGTTAGCCTGAGTCAGTCGGCTAGACGCGTGGCGGAAAGAGGGCAGAATGAAACGCCTACGCCGGATCGCAATCATCTCAACCGCGATATCCGCGTTGACGCTGTTCTTTCTTTCTAACACTGCATTGGCCCTCCTGCCTGTGGGCTCGAACGGCATAAGGCCGCCCTGTGTTTTGGTGTTTGAGGTCCCTTTCACCGACTACTCCTTTCAACTGCCGCTTTGGATGTGGGGGCTTGTTCCTTTTTCCGCATTGGTTCTCGCCACTCTCGCAGCAGTCACAAGTTGGGTCATGCTTCTTTTCCGGTGGAGAGCCAAGACTCGGTTGGGTGACATGCGCAGTCCAGAAGTCAATTCCTGATTAACCCGCAAACCGAACAAATCAAAATGGGTCCAAAGCCACTTCTCCGGTAAGGCGACGTACCAGGCATCTGGCGGCGATTGATCTGTCAAGACTCCGGGGTTCTGCAAAGTCCTATTTCAAGCCGGTCAACTTTTGCCTTTTTGGACGAGTTCCACGGGCATGTGGCTCAGCTTGGTATAGGTCCGGCTCCGTCGCAGCAGCGGCCACCAATCGTAAAGATAGATCTGCATCGGTCGCCACATGGCTACCCATCCGCCAATCGTGAGGCTCTCCCGTGCGATGGCGGCCCAAGTGCCCGCCTCATGACCTAACAACACCTTGCTGAGAAGTAGACAGACAGTCAAGAACAGCAGCCCGATGAAAAGGCTGGTGCGGCCTTGCTTCAGGAGGCGCTTGAACTCCAAGTTAGTAATTTCAGCACGGTGAGCAAAGTGGTTGTGCACAGCCGTCCTGATCAGTTCTTTGGGGTCTTCGGCCGGCCACTGGTCCAAGTAGATACGCAAATGGATCGGAGCGTCAGGGGAAAATTCTTGTGCCCAGCTAACGATGAATTCTTCTGCGTCGTCGTCGAGATCCTTTTCAATGAACGGAGAAGGGTCCATTGAATTGAACAGCTGGCTCATGTCGTGCAGTTTCAGGCTCATGGTGTGCGGATGCCCGCGGTTCGTCTTGGCAATGACTCGTGCCCAGGTTTGTCTCAAGCTAGCCACAGTTCGGGGTCCCTGCTGAATCTAGCCTATAACATGATCTAGAACCCTGCTGATCCACCTCAAACTACCCGACTATCCAGCGCGGCAATCGGAAACTAGGACTCAATGTCCGATAACGACTAACCAGGGAGGTGGTATTGGTTCCGAGTAGTTCGGCACTCGGGCAGAATGCTTTAGCGAAACGGAGCAGTCATCCCGCCGTCGACAATCAAAGAGTGACCAGTCACGTACGAAGACGCGTTCGAACACAGCCAAAGGACGGCGTCAGCGGCTTCTTCCGGCCGTCCAACTCGCCCGAGCGGCACCAGTTTTGCAAAACCTGTTTTCGCAGCGAGGGGATCCTGCGGCGAAACTCGTTCGAAAACACCGTTTAGCATCGGAGTGTCAAAGCCGCCAGCCACCAGCGCGTTGATGCGAATTCCTTGTTTCGCGTACTCTTGTGCCGCCGACTTGGTGAGCCCCAGGATTCCTGCTTTGGAGGCGGCGTATAGGGCGTTTTGCGGCACGCCGCCAAGGCCATTCACCGAGGATGTGTTCACTATCGCTCCACCACCTTGATGCAGCATTTGACTGATCTCGTACCTCATGCAGAGCCACACGCTCTTGAGGTTGGAGGCGATATGTTTGTCAAACTCCTCCTCGGAGAAGTCCGCCGAGGGCTTGAAGACTCCGACGTCTATCGATGCTGCGTTGTTAAAGGCGCAATCCAGCCGTCCAAATCGCGAGATCGTCCGGCGCATCAGCAACTCCACATCCTTGGACTGCGAGACATCGGTGGGAATGAACTCCGCTTCGGCCCCAAGCGCCTGCACCTCGTGGCGAACGGCCTCGCCCCGCTCCACACCTCTGCTAGCGATGACCACCTTGGCTCCCTCGCGTGCAAAGCTCAAGGCTGTAGCCCGCCCGATGCCCGAGCTGCCGCCGGTGATGAGCGCCACTGCTCCTGCAAAACGTCTCTCGCTCATGACACCCTTCCTCCATGTATCGCCTACTCGGAAAGTATAGTGGGCGAGTAGTCCGTGTAGCCAGGCACGAGGTTACTGGATGTGTGCTCGGCAAGCCCGAAGTAATGGCTTAGGTCCTGGTAAACGCGGTAATCGGAAAAGTGAGTCCCGGTACCGACGGTTCCCGGCCACGCGATCAGACTCGTATCAAAACACCTCTTTTGATACGGCTCTTTTCTATTCGGCCGGAGTTCGAAAAATCAAATAGATAGACTGCCTCCGGCTGGGACCCTTTGATACTGCAAAGCGGCTGGCCTTCGCAAGCGAGGAGACCAGGCAATCGCCACCTCTCCCCATCGGTAAACACTAGCCGACTTCCCATTACCAATTAGACATGCCGAAGATCTCTGAGAGCTGTACGGGCAGCGTGATATCCAGACATTCCGTGGACTCCACCGCCTGGTGGCGTCGATGCTCCGCAAAGATAGAGACCCCGTTTGGGAGTTCGGTACAGTGATGCAGTTGGCCTAAAAAGCAGCTGGCCAATATTCATCGCGCCACCTAAAATATCACCGCCCACCAGGTTTGGATTCCATCGTTCGAGGCTTGCGGGTGATGAGACAGATTTCGACAGAATGCAGTCTCGAAATTCTGGAGCAAATCGGGTGATTTGTCGTTCGATCAATTTCGTGACATCTTTTGTGCTCCCGTTTGGTACGTGACAATAGGCCCAAGCAGTGTGACGACCGCTAGGAGCCCTGCTGGAATCAAAAAGCGAAGGCTGACCCAAAAGGACAAATGGTGTATCAGACGAGAATGTGCGTTCGGAGGCGACGATCTCTTCGAAGGTTCCTCCAAGGTGAACGGTTGCGGCCCGTGAGCATTCTCGAGCTCTCCAAGGAATGGGAGCGTTGAGAGCGTAGTCGATCTTGAAAGCGCCGGCGCCATATTGAAATCGCTCTAGTCGCTTCTGGAATCTCGCCGGAAGACTAGAGCCAGCAATCCGAACCAGTTGGCGCGGAGTTAGGTCCGCAAGTACGAGGTCAGTCTCTGGAAGGCTAGTGACTTCATGTTCTGTTTCGATATCGCCACCTAGGGTTTGGAGATGGCGAGCGAGGATGTCGGACAGGGTTTGGGCTCCCCCCCGCAGAATAGGCCATCCACGCGCGTGCCCGGCAGCCATAAGGACAAGAGCGACCGCGGCCGATGTTGCTTGTTCTAGCGGGAGGATCGAGTGAGTGGTCATGCTAGCAAAGAATGCCCGGGCTCGCTGACCGCGGAAGAAGAACTTCGCAAGACGCATTCCGGACAGCAGTGCCAGAGGCCCGAAGCGGGCAAGGAGTAACGGATGCCGGGGAAAATGCCACATCGGACTCAGAACTTCTTCAATCAGTTGATCGAATTGTTCAGTCAGAGGCTTTAGCAGAGCACGGTATGCCCGACGGTCGCATGAATCGAGGGTTGCGACGGTTTCCTCAATCGAGTGTTCGAGCAGCACGGCTGTTCCATCGTCAAGAGGATGTGCGCATTGAGCGGGAGGGATTATCCAAGGGATCGAAACAGGCAACGACCGAAAGAAAGGACTCGCAAATCCCATCGGATAGGCGGATGATCCCAAGTCTTGACGAAATCCAGGCAGCGTAGTCTCGGCTGTCGAGCATGCTCCGCCGATGCGGCTGTTTCGCTCCAAGACCTTTATATCGATCCCTGCGGCGGCGAGAACAATAGCAGCGGAGAGTCCATTGGGTCCCGAGCCAATGATTGTCGCTGTAGTCATACGGAAAAATCATTTTTGCTAGCAAGTGAATCAGGACGGGTCCGCCGCGCGTTCCTTCTCAGAGAGCCCGCTGGCGCGGCCCGGCGCAGCTGAGTCAACCCCAAACAATTCAAGACGGCGACGCACTACCGTCTTCACATCCCTCACAACATCCGGCAACAGCTTGTACGGTGCAAGAGAGTCGGAATTCTTCTTAAGGGCTTCAGCGAGTCCGGTACGCCATGCCACACGCAGCTCGGTGTTGATGTGAATCATGGTGATTCCTGCCTTGACCGCTTCCCGAAAGTCTTCCGCATCGGTTCCGGACCCACCATGCAATGTCAGCGGGATTTGGACCGCATCTTTTATCGCCGCAATCCGCGGGATATCCAATCGCTTGCGCTCAGCGCCCCGGACCATGCTCGGAATCATCCCGTGCGTCGTACCCACAGACGGCGACAACAAGTCGACGCGCGTCTCCACGACAAAACCTCGCGCATCCGCCGGCTCTGTCATGTGGATGTTCTCCGGCCGCTTATCATGCACCTCTGAACCCGAACCGATGTAGCCAACTTCACCTTCAACGAGGATTGCGGCGTTGATGGACTTCATTGTTTCGACTGCGCGCCGAGTCAAGGCGATGTTTTCTTCGATCGGCTTCTCAGATGCGTCAAACACAACCATGTCAAATCCAGCCCGCGCGGCCTCCTCGGCCTTTTCAAGGGAATGGGTGTGATCCGCGTTGAGGAATATGCGCAAGCCTTCATCGCGCATCGCTTTAACCAAAGCGACCGCTTCCCGCACTCCCACAAACTCACGTTCGCTCTCGGACACACCGACCACAACGGCAGTATCCAGCTCACGTGCGGCCTCGCCTACGGCCTTCAATACCGTCAATTCAGAGAAATTGAAGTGCCCCACGGCTACTCGCCGCTTCTCCGCATCTTGAAGAACTTCTCGTAGTGTCTTCATCGTAGTTCCACGCCCGTCGACCTTGATTGCCCTCTATGAGGATGGACGAGGTGTGAGTTCGCTCGTCGCAGCTACCTCGCTACCTGCCTCGCCCTTCAGAAATGCGCTGGAACCGCCTCACTCTTCGGGTCCCACCCCTTCATCTCAGTGAGTTCCTCGGGCGTGATCTGAGGCAAGTGCCGGATGAACAAAACCAGGCGCCAGGTTTGCGGGTCAGTGTGCGTTCCGTGGAAGGCTGGCATGCCGCTCAAACGAACTCCATTTTCAATTGTGTAGTAGAGCTCGCCATCGCTCTTGTTCTGCGTCCCGGCCGCACGCAAGTCGGGCGGTTTCGGATAGAGGCCCTTGCCGTATACCGTGTGGCCCCCTCCGTCATCTGAATGGCACGTGGCGCAATGAAAGGAGAAATGCTCCATGCCCCCCCGAATGTTCTCCGTTGAAGGCACGATGGGATTGCGAAGTTGGCGATACGCGGATGGCACGGCCATTTTGCGTGCCGTTGTGGCCGCGAACTCCTCAATCGCTGATGGTGTCGCAAGTGCGCTGAAGCCTCGTCGCTCGAGAGTCAGCCCGTATCCCGCGGCCGCAACCGCAAGAGCACACACAATCAGTGAAACTACTTTCCAGGGTTTCATGTCTACCTCTCCTGTCCCGTGGCATCGTCGTCCGCCCGCCCGAACGTGGGGAGATACCGGCCGAAGTTCAATTCGAAGTCGCTTGGAACGCCGTAACCGATATTGCGGATCTTGGCGCGGCGCGCCTGCGCACTGGGCAAGGACAGCAATGGGAAGAACAAGTCGCTGCTCGACTGAAGCTCGGCAGCTGTCGGGGTTCCGAACCGATTGACCTGGGCCTTCGCCGCGGCCAGTGTTTCACGGTCGAACGAGGCCAGACGCAGGACGAGCGCATCGACAAACGAGTCGAGGTGGTCATCGTCAAGCGTGCGGTTCACCCAGCCATAGCGCTCGGCGATATCAGCGTCGAAGTCGTCACCGCTAAGCACGATCTCAAGTGCGCGTGAGCGGCCGACCAAGCGCGGGAGCCATTCCAGCGCTCCGCCGCCCGGGACCAGTCCGACGCCGACTTCGGGGTTGCCGAATAGGGCGCTTTTCCGGCTGGCGAAGCGCATGTCGCAGGCCAGCACGAACTCGTTACCGATGCCGCGCGTGCGGCCGCGTATCTTGGCGATGCTCACGACTGGCGCGGACGAGAGGCGCAGCACAAAGTCGCGCCAAAGGCCTAGCATCTCTGGCCGTTCGGCTGCCTTGGCTACGTCGAGATGGGCGATGAAAAAATCGGGATTCGCCGACTGGAACACTACGACCTTCACGGACGGGTCCGCCTCGAGGTCGGTCATTAGCGCTCCCAATTCGACGATCGTTGAGGGAACAAACATGTTGATCGGCGGGTTGCTGAAGGTCACCGTCCACCGGCCCGGATGGGTGCGGTCGGCGTTGAACTGCGCATCTGCCTGCTCGCTGCCTCGCTGTGTAGCGCTGGATTGGGTCATCATCTTCTCCTCTCTTGTGAAGGACCTTACCGTAGCGATCTGAAGCCCGCGCGAAGCTCTTCTGAAAAAAGCTTCGGCTGTTCCCAAGCCGCAAAGTGCCCGCCTTTGTCGAGCTTGTTGTAATGGATGAGTTTGGGATACGCTCGCTCCGCCCAGCTTCTAGGAGCAGGAAAGAGTTCGTCGGGAAAGACGCTCACGGCGGTCGGGACAACGACGCCTCTCACGCCGAAGAACGAATAACCCTTGTTTTCCCAATAGAGACGAGCCCCCGAGAGCGCCGTATTCGTCAACCAGGTCAGCGTGATGTTGTCCAGAACGTCGTCTCGAGTCAGGCCTTCGCTGCCTCCGGCAAAGGCCCGTGCGATCATCTCGTAGCTGCGCGCGTCGTGATCGAGGAAATACGCTGCTAGGCCTACGGGTGAATCCGCTATCGCGTACAGCGTCTGTGGCCTCAACCCCATCTGAAAGCCGTAGCCGATGCCCTTTGCATAGACGAAGCTCAGCCGGTCGTAGGCGAGCTTTTCGTCGGCGGAGAGATTCGCCGGCGCCGGTGCGCCGGAAAATGCCAGCTTGTCGATGTCGAGGGGAATCACGTTAGCCATGTTGGTGTGAATGCCCAGCAACTCTGGTGGCGCCTGCACGCCCATCAGTTCGGTGATGACTGCGCCCCAATCGCCGCCTTGCGCCACGAATTTGTTGTAGCCGAGGCGCTTCATCAGCACGGTCCAGGCACGTGCAATGTGCGCAGGGTCCCACCCGGTCTTGGCTGGCTTGCCGGAAAAACCGTAGCCGGGCATCGATGGAACCACGATATGGAACGCGTCGGATGCGTTTCCGCCGTGTGCGGTGGGATTGGTCAGCGGATCGATGATCTTCAACTGTTCGGTGATCGAACCGGGCCATCCGTGCGTCACGATCAGCGGCAACGCATCTTCGTGTTTTGAACGTGCGTGAATGAAGTGAATGTCGAGCCCATCTATCTCGGTGATGAATTGCGGCAAGGCATTCAGTCTTGCCTCGCATTTGCGCCAGTCGTATTCCGTGCCCCAATAGCTCGCGAGGTTCTGCATAGTCGCGAGCTGCACGCCTTGTGTGGCATCCGCGACCGTTTCTCGTTCAGGCCAATTGGTCGCGTTGATGCGCCTACGCAATTCGGCAAGTTCCGCCTCTGGAACATTCACCTTCGGAAACGGACGAATGGCATCTGCTTGCTCGCTGCTTCGTTGTGTAGCAATGGCTTGAGTCATGGTGTCCTCTTTCTGAGCAGTTTTTGAATTTTTGGAATTCCCGGTAAACATGCGGATTCGAGGCTGTATTGGAGTTCTGCCAATGGCGACGTAATCTTGGGGCGGACGGACGAATACTTTTTCGCCATAACGGCTCCTTGCGCAGCGAAAACGCCGTCTGATTTTTGCAGGAAACCGTTGCCAAGTAGGCGCAGCGGAAAGATGCTAGAGGAGACTCGCTTAGACTACGCTCTTGTGACAGTGTTTGTCGAGGTCTGGATCTCCATTGGCTCATGTCGCCGATTGCTCGTGGATGACGAGCTATCCGGAAGTTAAGGCCAGTTGTGGATTGGTACCCACAAACGCGCTTACGCTTATCGATTGAATTCCACATGCCTGGTTAGTCGCGTTACCGGAGGTGTGAATTCCATAAGCGACTGGAGACCGCCCCCCTCGCGACACACTAAGCTACGGCGTAGTAGCATTAACCCTCAGAGGGGTACCGGAAAATGGACGATCCCATATCTATAGAACTTCGCAAGCTGGTTGGCCAGCATGAAAAGATCGTCTACGAAGCTGTCAAAGCGGATACAGTGGCCCAGCTCCCGCATGAGAGCCAGCTCTTCGCGAAGGCGATGCAAGAACACATGCACCTGAAGCACATTCACAATGCCCTTGAGTTTGCAGACTTCCGCGAAGGCGAGCCCTATGAGATCACGGTAGGAGGCGAACCTGTAAATCCGTTGGCCCACCTGACTGCGCATGCGGCCGTCAAAGGGCAGCTTGAGCAGGATCCATTGGTAAGGGCCGCGTTTGAAAAGATGTTGGCCACCGGGACCGCAGCCCATCATGCCGAGCACGTTCTGGGCGCACTGCTCTTCGAAACAGAGTGGGAAACCGCCCGTGCTGTCGAGGCAGGGAAAGATACTGAGAGGCTACGGGGCGTTTACATCCGCAAACTTCAAAAACTCATCCGGGATTCGGCCTTCCGCAAGAAACTCACGCGGCAGTTCACGGCCGATCATTCTGCGTTTGAATAAGGGGACTCCCCGCCGAAAATGGCGAAATCCACTTTTCCGGTTACCGCGTTAACCAGGACCTTGGCGCTGGAGTCGCTAATAGCCCAACCTTTGGCAGCCAGCAACGTAATTTCTCTCCAACGGTTCACCGGTTACTTTGGTTCGTTGTTCCCAAATGAGACAGCCTAGTTTTTCAAGTTCGGCGGGATATGGTTTTTTCTTAGTACGCGCAAGAAATGGCTGAAAATTTTCAAGAATAATTGACTTTGTAGTGTCGCCCTGCGCTATCGTGATTTCCCACGTTTGCCCGAAGTCTACGTTGCCCCAATAACGTTCGTATTTGGGAGCCAGTTGCTGCACCTTGGAAGAGCTTAGAAACTCGCTGAGCGTTGCAAGCTCGGTTGTCGACACCTGGGCCTTCTTTAGAGCCAGGTTCCTGAAATCCACTTGGCGCATTGAATGCGCTTCAGCGTGACCGTCAGAGAGCACGCGGAGGTAAACCAGCGTTTCCGTGCGGCTGACGTCGTACGTTGTAAGAATCACTTCTAGCAAAGGACTCGGCTTTGACTCCTGTTGGGCCATCAGGGCGGGAATACTCGAAGCCAACAGAAACAGAAGACACAGCCGTAAGCATTTCTTCATGCGCCCTCGCTGTTCTTGAAGTGGTCCTATGAGGATTAGACACCAAAGACGGCAATATTGAACCGAAGTCAAAGTGGCGTGTTTTCTTGAGTGAACTACCAAAACAGCGGCTAATTACTCAACTCCTGATTTGTCGGGTTACCGGAACTTTTGAAGTACCAGGACTTCACTTTTCCGGTTACCGCGTTAATCGTCCAAGTGCCGAGTGTTGGCGCATTTTGAACCGGACACGGCAGCCAAATTTCGTGCATAGAATGGGGTAGAATTACGCTGCCCTGGAATATCGGGAACACCTGATAAGCGCCCTGATGAACAAAGAACTGACAGAAATAGAACGGCTAGACTTAGCAGCTCGCGCGGAATCGGTCGAGACAGTCCTCTCGCGAGCAGTGCTCCCAATGGTCTTTGTAACAGTGATCTTTTTGCTGCTTGCGCTTGGATCCCAAGCCTCCCCTTCTGAGACGCTGGCAGTCTGGACGTTTGCGTTGATTGGAGTTGTAACGGTCATCATGCTCTTACTGCATTGGTGCTACGCGGCGTATGGAGTGTCAATACTGAACTTCCTAGGGGCCATCGGGATCCTGAAATACTCGAATGACAGCTATTCCCACACCTTTCTTGGCTCCACGACCAATCAATTTTTATTGGTCTGGTTTCTTTTTAACGGATACGGATGGTGGAAAGCCGCAGCGCCCTTCGTAGCCGCGCACGAGGATAGCTTCGACAAGGAGCGCGGCAAGGTCGGCCAATGGTTAGCCGACCTAAAGTACGGCGACCGGAATGGCCATGTGATTGAGTTTTCGGCAAAAAGCTTCTGGAATGGTTACTGGACATATCGACTCTTGGACTCGGGGGATTGCTGGGCAGTTGCGAGGTTCAAGTTTCGCAATCTCAGGGGTTTAGTGGAATATAGAATTCGCAAACCAGATGCTGTCACTGTTTTCGAGCAGCCTAACGGGAAATTGAGGATCGGGATTGCGGGTCGCTTCATCCGTGATGCGGACACCTCTCCTGAATTCCGGAATCGGCTCCTACGCATCAGGGGAGATGCGAACCCAGCAAGTTCGGCCAAAGCGACAAGCCTTCGCTAGCTCAAATCTGAACGAAAATCCCGCTCGACTTCCACGCGCTGGGCAACGCCACAAATCAAGCTCCGTTCCATTGCAAGTGCCTGGTAAGTCGCGTTACCGGACAACTGGATTTTGGGCGTTTTCACTTTTCCGCGTTAACCAAAACCTTCTCCGTCACTGCTGAGAAAATGGCCCGGCTATTTGATTGCCGTCTGGTGTGGGCTTTCTCTTTGTGGTGGTGTCGATTGCACGGGGGGCTGTGGCTGCGTACCACGAATCATTCTGCGACCAACCACACTCACCAAAATACGCAGTCCAGCCAGATACGTCAGACAGAAATAGGGGAACCAAGTTGGGAGTGGCTCCTGAGTCCGGAGAACAAAATACATCACGGCAGCCGGGAGAAGACTGCCAAGCAGTAGGAAAAGAATCTTGGTTTTCGGTTTCATTGCCGCCCCACGTGGCTTCGTGACCCATTTCCACAAAGTGCATGTCGGTAATTCGACATTACCAGTCTGTGGTTGAGTTGGGGAACTGTTCTCCTGTTCAGGTGCATTTCACCAGTCAACTTCTGGTTAGTCGGGTTACCGGACAAACGCCGGTCTAGTACTCCACTTCTCCGGTAAGGGCGTGGTCCAATTGTTTTGTCTTTCCTCATCGGGCATAATCGGCGGCAGGCACGAATACGAAGAACCGGAAAGCGGTTGAGCGTCGTTTGTCGGAACTGGAGATGTCAATGAGCGGCGTACAAATCGAACAAAAGAGCTATGAGATGCCCCCGCGAGAGGGGATCAGCATCGCGCATTTTCTCACCGTCGCCGACGTCGAGCGATCGGCTCGCTACTACGAAAAGGTCTTCGGCGCTCGCATTCTGACCATGGGCGACGGCAACGCACCTCCGTACCTTCAGCTTGCGAATATCTGGATGATTCTCAACGTTGGGGGCGGGCCGACCCCGGATAAGCCGACGGTGACGCTCAGCGTCCCAGACCCGAATCACATCAACAGCTTTATGAATTTCCGCGTTGCGGATATTCAAGCGTGCTACGAGTTGTGGAAAAGTCGAGGAGCCGAGTTCCTCACGGAACCGATTGCCAAGTACGGCGAGATTCGCTGCTACATCCGCGATCCTGACGGATACATTATCGAGGTCGGACAGAGCACCGACCTTAAGTACGGGTGACGCTCGGCCCCGAAAAAGCATTCTCACAGTCCAGAGTGAGTTGTGGCTAAGCGGGAAGTCATCGACTGACCCCGCCGTCAAGTTCTGATAAGTCGCATAACCGGACATCTGGCAGATTGCGAGATTCGTTGTAAATGGGAGCAGTTAAACTTACCTAAACACTCGATGCCTCCGTGCTTATGACAAAGGGTGAGCAAGGCGATCTCAAGCCGTTTGCGAAGCCGCCTGCGATTCGTTGGCGTGACGCCGGCGCCGACCGCTTAACAGGTAAATGGCTGCCCGCAGTTCGAGCAATGGATCATCCGACGGTTCGATCCCGTCGACGCGAGGGATCGGGTCGAAGATGATCCGACGATGAGCGTCGTCATCGGGGGCTTTCGCGGTCAGTTCGAGTGTGCCGAAATGAACCAGCGGACGATCGGCAGCCCAATGAATCGTGGCGTCATCCACGACGTCCTGGTCATTTGCGACCTGGACATGGATGTCTAACTCAACCGGGCCCGCCGCGATGCGGCGCGCCAATTCGTCAAACAGGTAGTTCTCGCCCTTCGCCTTGGCTGCCGCGTCGTCGAGATGCTCCACGCCTGCTTTAGGCGAAATGCGGTACCTGCCGTGCCGCGTGAGCCCCTGCTGGTTGATAAATCGGAAGGCCGTCACGCCAAAATAGGCTTCGGTCGCGAAACTTGCCGGACTTGGCTTGGGCGTTTGCACGAACGCGAGCGCGGCTGGGTGCGCAGCCAAAAAGGCCGAAGGATCCCCGGTCGCCAGGGCTCGGAGAAAATCGAGAAATTCCTGCCCCGTTCTAGTCGGAAAGCCGTCCGTCGAATGGCTCACGATGTCAGTATGAACGCGATCAGCGAGGTGGAAACGAATCGCGAATCCGCGAGGATTCGAATCGGGAACGTTGTCGGGAATTAAGGGAAAACCTGTTCCGTTGGAGAATCGCACGGTTACAGGAGTAGATTCGCGAGTAACGTGTGGCGCGCGAGTTAGAGAGCGCGCCGCGGGTGATGGGCCGAAGTTCCCGCTCAGCATCATGCCTTTTGCGTGGGCTGGACGAAAGCCCGCGTGGAGGCCAAAAATGGTATCCAATTGCGCTAGCAAATCGTTTGCGAGCTGGACGATCTTCTCGTCAGATGGAAACGGCATCAGTTCCTCCTTCACCAAATCTTGGTCCGGGGCTCGCATCATACTCCATCGTTGTTCAGAAATCCTCATAGTGACCCTGAATTGGTGCAGTGGTGCCTAACTCCCCGATTATTTCTCCTGGAAGTTATGCCCAGTCAGAGGGCCCGTCGTAGGAAGTCGCGATTTCTCAGTCCACTTGTGATGCCCAAGCCTTCTTGGGAACTAGTTCTAGTTTCCACGCTCGGCTATTATTGTTTGTAGGTACGAAGAGGTTAACCATGAGATTGAGCCCTATCGTGCTAGCGGTTCTTAGTGTTCTCGGATGTGTGTTGCACGTCGGCGGTCATTCCGCAAGAGAGCCCAACAAAAAGCCGCCCAGGCCGCCGAAGCCGGAACAATTAGTCGGAGTGTGGACTGGCTTTTGGGAAGACGGTAATTTCACCCGTCTTGAGCTTCGTTCAGACTCCACAGGATACTGCGCCTTCGTTGCTCCACCACAGGGCGGTCTACATGAATACGGCGTTGAAGTCTATCGAGTCACGCATTGGTCGCTGGACGCTTGGAGGTTCATTGTCACGCTTACTCCTGCTAACGCTCGCTCCGAGGAGGTGTATCTCAAAGGGGATGTCTGGTTCGACAAACTTGAGCTTGAGATAGGAGGCATGAAGCGAAAGTGGAAGCAGAAGCTTGTCTTGCACAACGATTCGCAAATGCAAGTTTCCAACTCGGAGACGAGGAACGCCATCGAAGAGGCAGAGAAGAAGTGAGGGTCATTTGATTCTCCTAGATGTTTCCAGTATTCGACCCAACTCCCATTCGAGCTAGTTCACGTCAGGCAGTCACGCGATGTCTAACTCCCGATTAGTCGGGTTACCGGACATGTGGTTTTGGGACAATTCCACTTGTCCAGTTTCCGCGTTTACCAGGACCTACCCGGACATCTGCCCCAGTTCTTGCTTGCCGTACAATCAAACAATGCACACGTACACCGTTTCATTGCGAATCTCATCGGCAGAATTGGATGTGGCACAAGTCACGAAAGAACTAGGCTTGGCTCCAACTCAAACCAGAATGGTTGGAGAACGCAAGAGTGCAGACGAGGTCTGGGACAAAGCGCTGTGGGAGTTGGAAGTATTTCCTAAAGGTCGAACCGACTGGGATTCGCTAGAAGTGAGGCTTGCTACGCTTCTGAAGATTTTCGTGTCCCAGACAAAAACCCTTCAGAAATACAGCAAAAAGCACGATATTTTCATATGGTGCGGTCACTTCTCGTCCAGTTTTGATGGTGGCCCACATCTGTCGGCGGAAATGCTCAGGGCTTTGGGCGAGTTCGGCGTACCCTTGTGGTTCGATGTATATTCTTCATCCGACTAGTTCACTGGCCGGTCAAAGTCCTGGTTAGTCGGATTACCGGACATTTGAAGTACCAGGACTTCACTCCCCGGTAACGGTTTATCAGGCATGCGGTTCGTCTGTCGATATCTGATTCGCAAAGAGTTTCCGAGCGTCAACGCTTTCGACACACTTGGACAAACTCTTGGATAAAGTGTGGAATAACTTGCCAATGGTCGCCTAGTTTCTGTTCGACTGCGAACTTTTCTCACTGAAAAAAAAGAATATAGAAGTTCGGTTGAATTGGACCCTTGCCTGCTCAGGTTATTTGTCCCCCAGTGACATGAGATAGTAGTGGGTCCACGGCGTCGCGCTCCGCGCTGTGATCCAGCTTGCAGATTTCGTGGTCAAGTCAACAGCAATAGGCTTTGAGATTTGAGCAACTGATTTGCACGCGGGGCGTTCAAATCTTAGAGGGTGGGGGTTGTTGTCATCAATTCGCATTCTAATGGCTGATGATTATGAAGGCTGGCGGCGCCAAGCGCGTTCGCTGCTTCAGGCACGGCCAGAATGGCAAGTCATAGCCGAAGCTGTGGATGGATCAGAAGCCATCCAGAAAGCCGAAGAACTGAAGCCGGACTTGATTCTGCTGGACATCGGTCTCCCAAAACTGAATGGAATCGAAGCTGCCCGGCAGATACGACAGCTCTCCCCTAGCTCCAAGATAATCTTCCTAAGTCTGTACAATGACCACGACATCGTGCGAGCAGCTTTGGGCATAGGTGCTTTGGGTTATGTTCATAAGAAGGATGCCCGAAGTGAACTACTGCTTGCCGTGGATTCGGTTCTTCGAAGTGAGGTATTTGTCAGCAGCTCAAACGACTTCAAGTTCACCGACTGAAGAGCGAACGCGCCCTCATTTCCATGAGGTTCGATTCTGATCTAATGACGCGAAGATCCCGTTCCACTTTGCCCTGTCTCAGCGGCGTCGCCTTTTGCTAGTTGGCGCAGTTCCGCTTCGGGCACAGCAAACTGCGCTGTGTCACAATCCAAACAGACAACAAGCTCTGGAAATACCCAAACGACGGGCCTATCAATGTTTTTCAGTCCCGGAAAATGTATGCCCATCTTTGCGCTGAATTTCGACTGGTTAACTGATCCGCACGACTTGCAAGGCATGCCGACTCCCCGACTGGAAATGGAGGCCAACTTCCACGAGAAGTGTCTCCTTCATAGCGAGTTTCACGCTGAGAAAACCTGCCGCACAATCATGTAAATACCTTCACCAGCACTCAGGAAATCGCAGGAGGTACGAAAGCGAGCGGGAGCGGAAGCTAAAGTCCTGGTTAGTCGGACTACCGGTAACTTGTCATCGCGCCGGAAGGCCGCGGATCTATCAGGTCGACGGTTCCCTAGACGTTTCTAGAGAGCACATCTGCGTGGGCGCCGCGCCAAGCCTGCCGTCAATAGTTTCCACGGCGGGAATACTCATCAACCGCTCTATGCGATCCAGCAACAACGAATCGCGGAAGGCGGTTTTCCAATTCACCCTGACCTGTTCGCACGGACCTATTTTCGTACCCCAATTTGCAGTCCAGAGTTCAGCAAGTGTTCAGCAACAGATCGCCGCTCTTTCGTCATCGCTGGCCTCGAAGCCACTGCGCAATTTATCGAAGGGTGCGAATCACCGCTTGGAACGGAACTCCTTGCCACAGTCGATTGGCTCGTTCACCAAAAAGGCCATTCCGCCGACCTTCCCTCAATTCGCGAAGGCATTGTTCATTGGCTCGGAGGGAAGAAGGCCGCCGAGCGCAAACAACATCTCTTCGACGATCGCCTCTTGGAGTTGGCTCTCAACCGCCTGAAGATGGCGCCGTCCATCCGCCAAACAGCTCCGCTTGCTGTTTGGCGAACCAACTCTATTCTCAGATTTTTCGTCGAATAGTACTCACGTATAGTAGCGTTATTGCAATGCAGGTATTCTCGTGACCTCCCGTCGATATGCCTACCGCTGACGTAACTACGGTTAGATCCATTTTTTTCGCAGCAGCGCGACTTTGACGATCTGCGTAAGCCCCGTATAGCCGAGCAACGTTAGCATAAGGATTGGCCAGTACATCCATGGCAGGTGCGTGAAACCGAGCGCGGAGGCCAAAGGGGAATACGGCAGCCACATTCCAAACGCCATTATAGATAATGTGGTGGCCGTCAGAGCCCAGCTCGCTCGGGTCTGTAGGAAGGGGATTTTATTTGTACGAATGACGTGGATGATCAGTGTCTGCGTCATCAGCGACTCGACGAACCAGCCGGTCTGAAACAGCGGCGCCCGGGATGGATCCCAGGATTTGAATATCCAGAGCATGACGAAGAAAGTCGTATAGTCGAAAATTGAACTGATCGGGCCGATGAAGAGAATGAACCTCTTGATCTCTCCGATGTTCCAGGGCCGCGGCCGAGTCACTTGCTCCTCGTCCACGGAGTCCGCGGGAATCGGCACTTGGGAGAAGTCGTAGAGGAGATTGTTCGTGAGCAGCTGAATCGGTGCCATCGGCAGGAAAGGAAGGAAGGCACTCGCCCCTAGCACGGTGAGCATATTGCCAAAATTGGAACTCGCTCCCATGCGGATGTACTTCACGATGTTCGCGAAGACTTTACGGCCCTCAAGTACGCCTCCTTCGAGCACCATGAGATCTTTCTCAAGTAAGATCAAGTCCGCCGACTCCTTGGCGATGTCGGTGGCAGTATCCACCGAAATGCCGACGTCCGCAGCGCGCAAAGCCGGCGCATCGTTGATTCCGTCGCCCATGAAACCGACGACGTGCCCCTTGCCACGGAGGATACGGATGACGCGTTCTTTGTGCGCGGGAGAGAGGCGGGCGAACAGAGCCGCCTTCTCCGCTGCCTCGGCCAGTTCGACGTCGGACATTTTCTCTATCTCTCCGCCCAGGAGCATCGGGTCCGCCGAGAGGCCGACCTCCTTACACACTTTGCGACTGATGAGATGGTTGTCTCCTGTAAGGATTTTTACGACCACTCCATGGTTGTGCAGGGCTGCAAGAGCATGCGCAGCAGTGTCCTTGGGTGGATCGAGAAACGCGACGTAGCCTCGCAAAACGAGTTCGCGCTCATCATCCTTTGTGCAAACTTGTTTCCCAGGCACGTCCTTTGTCGCCACTGCCAGCACGCGGAAGCCGTCGATGCTGAGGCTTTCGTACTGTTGTTTCAGCCCGACCATCAATTCCGGATGCATTGCGGACAACTTACGGTCAAGTTCAAAGTGCGAACAGCGGCGGAAGATCTCTTCTGGAGCTCCTTTGGTCAGGAGAATTGCTTTACCCTCGGGACTCTCCACCAAGACCGACATCATGCGCCGAGTGAAGTCAAAAGGAAGCTCATCCAGCTTCTTATACTTCTCGACCGTTGCTTTTCCGTGAAAATCCCGACTATCCAAGATCGCGCGGTCGAGCAGATTTTTCAGACCGGTCTGGAAGTAGCTAATCAAATACCCATCCAAGAGCACGTCGTCGGTTTCTCGCCCAGCCACATTGCAATGCCGCATCAGTACTACGCGATCTTCGGTGAGCGTGCCCGTCTTGTCGGCGCACAGAATGTCCATGGCCCCAAAGTTCTGGATCGAGTCAAGCCGCTTGACGATCACCTTCTTGCGGCTCATGGCTAGCGCGCCCTTGGAGAGGCAGACGGAGACGATCATGGGCAGCATCTCGGGAGTCAGCCCCACGGCCACAGCTAATGCGAAGAAGAAGGCTCCCTTCCATTCATGTTTGGTGAAACCGTTGATGAAGAAAACCAGAGGCACCATCACGGCCATAAACCGCATCATCAGCCACGTGAAACGATTAAGGCCTTGATCGAAACTCGTCTGCACTGGTTCGCTGATGATGGAGTGGGCCATGCTGCCAAGATAGGTTTGCACCCCGGTTGTGACGACGACTGCCACCGCCGTGCCGCTTTGAACGCTGGTTCCCATGAAGCACGTATTTTTGAGTTCAATCGGTGAGCTCTCTTCCCCGGTTTGAGGGCTGTGAAATTTCTCGACCGGGAGCGACTCGCCGGTGAGACTGCCTTGGCTTACGAACAGATCTTTTGAGGTAAGCAGCCGCACGTCGCCTGGAACCATATCGCCTGCGGCCAATTTGATGATGTCGCCTGGCACCAGTTCGCGGAGCGGCAACTCTCTCGGGGCACCGTCCCGAATGACCGTGGCGGTCACATGGATCATCGCCTTCAGCTTCTGTGCGGCGGAGTCCGCCCGGGCTTCCTGCCAGAAGCGGAGTCCCACGCTCAGCACCACCATGCCTGCCATCACAGCGCCGGCACGCGGGTCGCGTGTGAGGAAAGAAATCGCAGACAAAGTGCTCAGCAGGATCACCAGCGGGTTGTAGGTGGTTTTCAGAAGGCGGACGAGCCAGCCTTGCTTCCGCTCTTGTGCGACCTCGTTGGGACCGGTCGTGTACGCCCGTTCTTCGGCATCAGCTTGCGTCAACCCAGCTATAGTCGTTCGCAAGTCTCGGAGTAGTTCTTCGTCGTCCTTCCGGGCAGCATCGAGAACCGCAGGTCCAACACAAATGTTGTGGTTCTTGCCTTTCGCGAGAATCGGCGCCCGATTCGGATGAGCCAAGGAGGTCCCAAGCGCGGAGTCAGCCTCTCTAGCGCTGTCAACCAACGGTCCTGGCGTGTCATCCGTACTCGGTGTTGTCATAGCCTGGTACTACGTATTGTGTGTGCGCAACCGACTCAGAGAAATGCCGTAGTGGCGGGAGCCGCGGGCTAACTTGTGACTTCGCCTATGAACTTCATTTCGCCGTTACAAGCGTTTTTTCTCCAAGTAACTTGGGGTTATGCCAGCCGCCATGGCCGGCAATGATTTGGTCAGCCTCGATTGGCCCCCAAGTATTCGGCTCGTACTCGTGGACCGGCGTCGCTTTTCTCAACACCGGATCGACGACGCTCCACGCAGCCTCCACCCCGCCCTCACGAACAAACAATGTAGCGTCACCCCGGATGGCATCGCCGAGCAGGCGCTCGTACGGAGTCATCTCATCCGCTACTACTTTATGAACAACAAGTTCCACGCCCTCTCCGACCATCGCTTCTCCAGGCACCTTGACTCGTGCGCCCAGTGAAATCGCGACGTTGGGACTGAGACGAAAACGAAAGTAATTCGCCTGACTTTGATTGATCGTGTCAAACACTGCATCCGAGGGGCGTTTGAGTTCAACCAATACTTCGGTTGCCGTGACAGGCATTTGCTTACCAACGCGAATATAGAATGGGACACCCTCCCATCGAGGGGTGTCGATATGCAACTTGACCGCCGCGAATGTCTCTACTTGGGAATCCGAAGCAACCCCGTCTTCGCTGCGGTAGCCACGAAACTGGCCGCGGACGATATCGCTCGGAGCGAGAGACCGTATGGTCCGAAGAGCCCGCTGCTTCTCGTCTCGAAACGCATCTAGACCGCCGACAACAGGTGCCTCCATTGTTAGTAATGCGATTACCTCCAACATATGATTCTGCACGACATCGCGGACCGCACCGACCTCTTCATAAAAATGTCCACGACCTTGCACTCCGAACGTCTCGGCCATGGTGACCTGCATGCTGTGAACATAGTTCCTGTTCCACATCGGTTCCAAGAACGAGTTGGCGAACCGGAAGTAAAGCAGATTCTGGACCGGCTCCTTACCCAGGTAATGATCGATTCGGAAAATCGCCGGCTCTGGAAAAGACCGTCGCAGAGTCCGGTTGAGTGTCTGCGCGGAGGCAAGGTCGCGGCCAAAGGGTTTTTCCACGACTACGCGCGCCCCTTTATTGCAGCCCAAATTGGCCAGTCCCTCAACAACCGTAGTAAACAATGTCGGTGGGATGGCGAGATAGTAGAGAGGTCGTGATGCGCCGCGCAGCGCCTTGCGCAAATTGCGGAATGTTTCGAGGCTACCGTAGTCTCCATTCACATACTGGAGTTGTGCCCACAGCCTTGCAAACGCCCGCGGGTCCACTCCTCCGTGCTTCTCAAGACTCTCACGAGCACGAGCCAGAAGCTCGTCAACGCGCTTCGCAGATCTAGCCACCCCGATAATCGGCATATCGAAGTGACCGCGCTTTATCATTGCTTGAAGAGCCGGGAAGATCTTTTTGTACGCTAGATCTCCCGTGGCGCCAAAGAACACAAACGCGTCCGACTTGAGATTCTCCATTTCTAACGTACCTCCTCTTTATCAATTTCTCGGCGGGCGAGTGCGCTCGGCTATCTTTTACGGATCTTTCAGCTTAACAATTAAATTTCGTCACCCTGCCCCTGTGTTTCATTTCTTGTCTCATTCGGCTCGTTTCTTCCCAGCGACAATTCGAGTTTCACTCAATTGCTACTAGGTAGTCTCGACCTTCCCAGCGATTCTCGACCACCCAATAAAAAGTGAAGCGAATCGACGCTTGTTGCGCGGCAGAGATTGGAATATCGACAAAATGAAATCCGAGAACTGGGCCCGATGAGGGGTTATCTTCCGCAGACTGCCATTCGTTGGCCGACCAGTGAAGGCGGAAGGCTACTGGAACCTGAATGCGAAGAGTGTATCCTCGTTTGACGGTGCGAACCTGTCGATTGGGCTTCCAGATCTCGAATAATTGACGAGCTTTGCGAACTCCCAGGTAGCGCTCTGCGACTTCAGGGATCATGTCGAAAACGCGATTATCGGACACGGACCTTAGTAGCTTTATGTACTCCGCGTGAGCCCACATCAGAGGCATAGCCGAGCCCGTCGGTCGACCAAGAATCATATAAGCCGCCGGTCGGTCCGGTTCGTCCCATACCTGCTCGGGTAATAAACCTGTCATAGAGGCGAAACCTTCCATCGCTCGTATGAACGGTTTCACGTCTCTTCCTGCAGAGAGTTCGAAATGCCCCCGTTCTCCCGTCAGAAGAGGCCACGCGCGACCTTTGCCCCACCAGACGAACGGACCGCCATCCTCTCGTTGACCGTAACCATCGTGATTGTAACGACGCCAAACCGGCCCGACCGGAGTGTTCACCTTCAATACCGCATCAATGACCTTTAAAGAGTCCACCATCACTGGATCATCGGGCCGTCTTATCCCATAACGCGCGAGCTGAAGAAAGCCGGCATCAACGATATCTCTTGCTGGGAATGAATCTTGCACCCCGGTCGGTTGGTTCTTGATCTGTAGAACTTTTGAATTTGGGTCCTCCATGGGATTGGCATTGGCGACATCCTCCGGCAGAATCCGTATGTAGTGCCGCTGAATCCCAGGGACAAGCGCGCCCTCTGTTGTGACGGTCCAAGCTTCGATATGACATTCCAGAAAATCAGCGTACTCCTCTAACATTGTTGCAACGGCCTCATCCCCTCGCTCACGCGCAAACCATGCCGCCGCAATCAGAGCAGCAATGTTGGAAGCGAGCGTCGAAGGAGAGTAGCCACTGGCCTCTTCCCAGCGTTCTTGCTCGGTGACAGGTCCATGACGAATTAAATATGCAGCCGCCTTCAGGATCATAGGGTACGGATCAAAATCTTGAAGAGCGCTCTCCCTTTGCAGCTGCCAGGCCAAAAGAATCGGGAGGGCTACTTCGTCAAGCTGGATTCCCCGCCAGTATGGCCCGCCATCAATCCAGAAATTCTGTGCAAACCCTCCGTCCTCCTGCTGTGAAACCGCCAAATAGATCAGCGCCCGCAGAGGTATGACACGATTGCCGGCAGCAAGCATGGCAGAGGCACTGCCCACCAGATCACGGGTCCAGACAAGATGATAGCCGCCGTTGTCGGCATCACCCCTTGCTTCGCCCCAAGGTATCGAGAGTGAAGCAATCAAGGCACCCGGATAAGACTTGTCCTCATGGCTGAGAAGCAAACTGAAGCTGCTGTGGTAAAGGCTGCCGTTGTCACTCGAAAATTTTTCCAAAGGAAGCCGGTGCGCGGAGGTGCGGTCCCATTGTTCCGTGTAGCGCTTCAAGTGTTCTTTGAACGGAATGCCAAGCGCTTGAAAGAGGGCTGTTATTGCACAGTGCTCGGTGTCACCGAACGCCAGTCCCATGGTGAACTCGCGCTTGCCATCGAGGTCAACTTCCCCCATCAGTGCGATGTTTCCGTCAGGAGCCTGATCGAACTCCCAGTCCATTTGAAAGTTATCGGCGAGATCGGTCCAGCCGTCACTTTGGCCAACGTAGCCACAGGAAGCTTGAGAAAATTGCAGTGTACCCCCGAGTGCCAACCATACTCCTGCTTTGTGTGCCATCAGGATCTTGCGGCCCGCTACCTGGATCACATAACCGTTGTTACTCCATCCGCCGACTTGAAGATGGGGCGCACAGAGCATGTAGAGGTGCAACTTCGAGATAAACGCTTCATCACCCACGAGTTGAACGTGTTGCAGAACGCAGGCGAGATGCGGATTCGTGATGATTTCCTTGACAATGGAGTACCGGTTCTCGGAATCTCTGTTGGTGTAGCGGTAGCCAAGAGAATTAGCTGAAAGGCGCTCACAGACGGATTTCAAGTCGCGCTTTTCTTCATGGAAAAAAGTCTTTCCATCCGTGACGAGGCACTGCAGGTCTCGGATTTGTGGATGATCCACTGTCGGATAGTAGACTTCCGTGACGATGCCATTCCACAAGGTGAACCAAATTCGGCTCGCAACTGCGTATGCCGTCCCCACTCCGTCTTTGTCGCCGTGAGTCCATCGTGGCTCTATGCCCGGTCGTCCAAAAGCTCTGTTTTTCTGTGTGGATCCATTCTTGAAACTCGCACGCCCCTCGAGCGCTTCCGGAACGGTCGCTTGTAACGACTCTTCCACTTTCAATTCGGGACCTTCTTCTCAACCCGCATCCGCTCTCCTTGCGGCCCGCTAGTACAGATGACCGTGACACCATCGCTTCCACTACGACTCTCATGTTGGAATCGTCTTGCCTTCCTAACAATGGTCTGTTTATACCTTCCACAGAAACGCCTGTTACATCGACGTAATCTAGTTTTACATGACAGGATGACCCAAGCTCAGAACGAGGAGGAAGGTATGGCTCAACAGATGAGGAAACCAAAGCGGATCTTAGTGGGTTTGAAAACCTTGGAAAACGCTGGGGAGCTAACCACGTTGGCCTGTCGTTTGAGCTCACGGGGAGCGTCAATCATGCTGGTTCATGTGATCGAACTTCCCGACAATACCGCTCTTGACGCCGAAGTACCGGATTTGGAAGCAGCGGCGCAGGAAATCTTGCATGTCGGTGAGCACGTGGCCCAACGCAACCATTTGAAGGCAAGGACGCGGGTTTTGCGGGCACACTCCGCCAGCTACGCCCTGCTTGATGAACTGAAGGAACAGAAGAGCGATCTAGCCGTCCTCGGCTATCATCACGAACGTACGCTAGGCGAGGTAGTATTTGGCACGACCGCTAAACACTTGGCCGAACATTCGCCCTGCTATGTAGTGTTCGGTATCTCGCCGCGGAAATAAACGATGAAGTGTTTTCCATCGATTCGAGAGGCAGAAACAGCACTCAATGGATACGATTGAATTGAACTGAGCCAATCCGATTTCAAGACTGTCTTATCCGCCCAGGGCGGGATTGAGATGAATGACCGCTTCCAACCAGTCTCATAATCTCGTTATTCTTCGAACTGTCTACTTCATCGCGCCTCCAGTGGCCGGTCTGGCACTCGCATCGCGATAGGTGAACTTCTTGCTCAGCTGTGTGAATGGCTTGCCGTCCATTTCAACGTAGGGATAAATAAAATAATTGAGCGGCGGTCCAGCCTGCGGAGGTGCGAGCACCAAGTCACGGCCAACGCTGAACTGCACGCGGTTTGCGTCATGCGCGCCAAAGAAGTATGCACGCCTAGAGGGATCTTTCCACGCCTCCGAGGCGTCCAGAGGGACCCAGCCATGGCCGTTTAGATAGAACTCAGCCCAGCAGTGATAGCCGCCGATCTCCCCACTCGGCTTATTCGTGGGCAGGGGAAAACCGATTTCGAATTTTGCCGGAATGCCTGCTGACCGGGCCAGTCCGATGAAGAGTGCGTGAAAGTCAGTGCAATTACCACGCTTCGCGTCGCAAGCCCAGTAAATGTCACCATTGCCCCAACCGGTGCCGCTCTTGTCATACTTCATATTCGCGAGAACGTAGTCGTAAATGGCGCGAGCTTTGTCGAGATCCGTCGTTCTCCCGGCCGTCACTTCGATTGCTAGCTCTCGAATGCGCTGGTCAAGGGGGACGAGGCGGTCCGGCTGAAGCCAGCGCTGGACGTTAGCCGGTGGCACATTGGCGCTGGAAACCAAAACTTGCGTGAAATTGTTGTGCACGTGTTCGCTTCGCCGAACGGTGAACTCCATAGTAATTAGGATCGTCGCCGCGGTCGGATTTTTCACCTTGACGTACACGATCCTATTGCCATGTTCAGGGTCCGTGAAAATTTTCGTGGGATAAGGCGACGTCACTTTAGCTTTCAAGATTTTCTGATAGTCATCACTTTGCGGATATGGCAGCCAGATTTCTACCTGCTTCGCACCCGGGGGGATGTCGTGGACTTCCGCCGTGTACGCTAGATCAAAGGTTCTTTCTTCGAGCGATGCTCTCGCCCGTATCGGCTGTTCAAGCATGAGCGAAGCCGAAGACACCATTACCACAAGCATCGTGCAAATCTGTCGGATCTTCATGGCTTTTCTCCTGGCCGCTCCGTGACCGGTTTGTCCCCGGATCCCGGCAAACGGTTTTTTGCGCCACCGGCGCCTTCGCCCATTAACAACGCGTCGACGCTCGAATAGGCGTAGATCGTAGGCGCGTGGTATTGCATCAAGCCGCCCGTGTCGGCGGTTGGTCCGTAGTTGCTGTGCACTTCATGTCCGAACATCCGGAGCATCGCCATCTGTTGTCCACGGTGATGCGCGGTATGGGCAATACGGCGAGTCATCACCCACGCGCGGGAGCGCTCCACGTCAAAGAACATAGTTTGCTCCTCCCACCAAACCTCCGCTTTCTGTTGCAGCGCGGCGAGGCGCTTTCCGCTGTCTTCTGCGTAGAGTTTGATGAACTCCAAGCGCGTTTCCAGTTTCGGAAGAGGGGAAGCGCCAACATCAATGCCCAGCATCTTGCGAAACCATAGATCCTCGCTCATACATTGATGCACCATCTGCTCGTGGACGCTGCGTCCGCGTGGATCGCTTTGCAAGGGGCGCATCGGAAGTTCCTCATCCTTGAATTCGCTCCAGACGCTAACGACCTTAATGCGCTCGGTTGCGTAAGACTCAACGAGAAAATCGTATCTCATGTTTTTGAGCACCTCCCTGGAGCGATCTAACGCACCGCACTATCCCTGTTTTTAGGTGCTCACATTGGAGCAGTCTGAGCCTTGCGCTTAAGTCCTACGGGATCAGGTAGCGAAAATCGAGATAGACCATGCTTGCGTGAGCGTTCTTGGGCGCGCCGGGTGCCACGAACCAGGGGCTCCGGGTGACGTAGGAGTACTGCGTGAGAACCTGCAGCCCTCCATAGCTTTCGTGTTTCCAGAGTGTGCGGACATATCCGAATGTCGGTTCCTGCACGGCTCGATTGGCGCTAGAAGAAGAACCGGAAAAGCCAAATCCAACCGGTTTGCCGGTAGAGGGGTCAATGGTGGTGTTCCGCTGGAAGTAAGCGCCACCGTAATAGCTGTACAACATGTTCCGCGCCGTCGCCTGCCATTCAAAGCCCACAATACCAGATCCGGAATGCACGAGGGACGGCGTACCGCTGCCCCGGATGATTACATCCGGTCCCAAGCCAAAGATGTAACGGCCGCCGCCATCACTCCAGAAAGAGTTCGCGATGAAGTGGAAGTTTTTGAACATTTCAAGATTGAGATTCACGGATCCGCCTCCACCGGTGATCATGGAGGTCGATCCTGTAAGAGGGTTGAACACTTTGAAGGAACGCACCACCCCGACCGCTTCAATATGCATGTGCCGATCGCCGAGATGCCCGTCGAAAGCAATTTTAGGAAGAATATCCGGATGAGCGTTTGGAGTGCTGGTGAGGGTTCCATTGTTCAATTGACCGGAGTAAGAAGTTGTCAGTGCGCTGGGCAGTGTAACCGCGCCTCCAACGAACTGTTCGGGGTTCTCAAAGGCGAGCCCGAGCGCCCAGTTATCATTGGGGTAGAACACGACACGGAATTGTGGAGCCCGAGTCCAAGTCAAGCCCACTTGAAGGTTGGGGTCCACATTCAGACTGGCAAAAATGTCACCTGGCAGTGGCGAGAGGCCATTACGGTTCGGAGTCAGAAAACTCCACGATTGACCTCCCAGGAACTCCCATCGGCCGCGCTGCACATCTACCCAATAAAGACGCATGCGTGGCGCATTGCTGTTACTGGTTACGAATACGTTCGCGGGCTGAAGACCGACGAAGTCCGTTTCCACAAAACCAGTAATGTTGAAATCTCCAGGTTTTGCGGTGATCTTCAGGTTGAACCTGGAGTTTTGAGGGCTGAACCGCGTCTCCGTCAATTGCCCCGCAGTTGTATTCGAGAATGGGATTGCTCCGAACGACGTGCCGATCCCACTGCCGACATTTGTAGTCCGGAAGATAGAGGTGAAATCAACCCAGCCGCCTGGAGTGAACTCGGCCGAGCCAATTCGGATGGAAAGAGGCGATGCCAGCTTCTGTTCGGCGCTCTGACTTGGTACGGCGGCATTCGGCCGCGCCGCAGATGCACTCAGTGGAGCAGAGATGGACGCAACCGAGATCGGACCGGGCGTGCCGACTCCAAGAGTAGATCCCGAGCGCGACACGCGAAGTTCTTCCCGAAGCGCTTCGTTTTCTTGTCGCCACTCGTGGATCGCTTCGCGAAGCGCAGCGCGCTGTGATTCTAGCTCCTGCGCCTGGCTTTGAACCAGATCACGAAGCTTTTGGACTTCCACTTCCAGCGGAGCGTCCTTCGAGTTCGTGGGCGCGGCGGCATCCTTCGCAGCCGTGGCCGCCTTCGCGTCGAGTGCAGATTTCTCACTATTCCTCGTCGCTTCAGCGGGTTTCTTTTTACCTACTCCGTCGGGGCTCGCTTTTGCTGGCAGAACAACCAGCCCCACAGCAACCAAACAAATCATGAGTCCTCGCATACGCGCCTCCTGTATCGTTTACGCCGCTTCGTTAACTCCCCGCAAAAAAGAACCGAAAAAGGGTGATTCGTTGCTGTCTCGTCGTTTCTATCCGCCACGCGTGTGCATTTCGAGACGCGGATCTCCCCTGAGCTGCTCGATGCCCACCAGCGCAGTGCGCAATCGCACCGTCGTTCGTTCTTCCGCCCCACGATCCACGCGATTTTGCCATGTAGCGACGATGTCCGATTGCATTTCCTCGGGTGAGGCTCCGGCTCTCAACATCCTCCGCAGGTCCAACCCCTTCAGTGCATACAGACAAAGAAACCACGTGCCATCGGCGGTAAGCCGGCTTCGATCACATTGCTGACAAAAGGGCGCGGTGGTTGAAGCAACTATTCCGAAGACGGTTCCGTCCGATAACAAGAATCGTTCTGCTGGCGCACGCCCTATCGGAATTACAGGGTCGATTCGGCCGTATCGACGACTCAATGTATCGATGATTTCATTCCGGGAGACCACCTGATTCAAGGACCATTGCGTCGCGCCCCCAACGTCCATGTATTCAATGAAGCGCGCTTCGATGCCTCGTTGCCGACCGAACTCCAGGATGTCGCATAACTCGTCGTCATTGACTCCCTTCACGACAACAGTGTCCAGTTTGATGCTTGCGAAACAGACCTTTCGAGCAACCGCAATCCCTTCGAGCACCCGCGCATGAGCATCCCGCCGCGTCAAATTCCGGAATCGCACGGGCTGGAGGGTGTCCAAGCTCACGGTGATCCGATGCAATCCTGCGTCACGAAGAGCTTGAGCCTGCTCAGCAAGCAGTATCCCGTTAGTCGTGAGGGCGAGGTCCTTGATCTGCGGATTTCGCGCGAGTAAGCGAACGAGCCGCGGCAGATCCCTGCGCAAGAGCGGCTCCCCGCCGGTAAGGTGTATATCGCGCACGCCCAGATCTGTGAAAAACCCAACCAGCCGGGTGATCTCTTCGAACGTCAACAGTTCTTCACGCGGCAGCCAAAGGTAGTCGTTCTCTGGCATGCAATATTGGCATCGGAGGTTGCAGCGGTCCGTAACCGAAACTCGCAAGCTGCCTATGGGCCTACCCAGGACATCTTCTGGTGGGTAGACCGTTGCCGAAGGTGAGTTGGCGTAGAGAGATGCCATGGTCATAAGATTTGAACGAGCGACCTCGTAGCGGAGAGTTCTACGACGCTCACGCGCGCGGCGACCTGGCGGGCGATCGCGTAGAGACTCTTTGCGTCGGGAGCGTCTTTGCCTAGCGAAGCGACCGGCTTGCCGGTATCTCCACCGATGCGGATCTGCGGATCAATTTCGATCTTGCCGAGGAAAGGCACGCCAAACGTTTTCGCCATGCGCTCGCCCTCCCCGTGACCGAAGATGTCGATGCGGCCGTTACAGTGCGGGCAGCGCCCCACTTCACGCCGCGCAGAAATTGTTGGATGACGCTGTTCAGCATCGGCCCTCGCCAGGTGAATGGCTTGTCGCCTGGGCTGAGAAGTCCCATCGAGATCACCGTTGGGGCCGTATACGTCGCCGTCAAGCAGCCCTATCGACGCACCCATCCGCTGGAGAGCGATGGCCAAATTCACCGCCACGGTCGTCTTGCCCGCGCCGCCCTTGCCGCTCGCCACGGCAATCAAGTTCTTGACGCCGGAAATCGCCGTTCTATCGGTCATTCTGAGCGAACCTCTTGACGACTGGGGTCTGCCGAGGGATTGGGATAAGCATCGGGATCAAATTCGTCCTCGGTTGGACGGTTTTCCGCATGCAGACACTGCTTCAATCGAGACTTTTCCGCAGACTCCACAGCCGGAAGAAACGTAGAAGTTACGATCGAGCCGCTGGAAATCAAACTCCACTCCGGGTACCAAGTCGATGGTGACGCTGTTCCGATTCCCATCCGTGCTGTACGCTCGATCCGTATGACAAATCCGGAGAATCTGCTCGGCACTCTGTAGAATTCCTTCGGAAAAAAGAAACCCCGTCGCCAGATCAACGTCGTGACCCGGCGTGCGCATTGTAATGGCGACGTCTCTCTCTACGCGGTCGCTTTCCAATTCATAATTGAGCCGGATCTGCAGTGGTTCCTCGATGGCAACTACGTCTTGCTTGCGACAGGAGACAGGGCCTTCTACTCTTTCAACCGGTATGGGCATGATGCTTCGTGTGAGATCGTGGAGAGCCGGTGACCGACGGGATTCTTCTGCCCCGGAGGTCGCGCCAATTGTTTTCTGCTCCATCATGAAGTACCTCGGAATACCAGGAAGGAACCGCACCAATCACGTCATAGACGGACGAGGCTAGATCCCCAGGAAGTTCGCCTGCAACTTCGAGTACCCATTCTCTATCGCCCAAAGGCTCAGAGGGATCGCCGCCAATTCGTCTACTAGCGGAACTGCGTTGCCGTTCTTCGTCAAATCGATCGTCTTAATGTAGTAACGGCAGGTGTCGCAAGCCTCGATTCGGACGTGGTCGAACTGGTCTGCCGTGTAAATGACAAGCTTTTCGACGTTTTCTTCTCCACAGGCCGGACACAACATGCGTTGAAAGTTCCATTCCTTCGAACAAAGACTGCAAATGAGCGATCGCTTTCCTCCATCTCCCTCTTGCCGCAGGACTCCAGCAAGAGGCTTCCCTCCACAAAGAGGACAAACCGAAAACAGGTGGTCGGGAGACCCCTGTTGCGTGTGGTCGGCGAGATATTCCGCATAAGGCTGCAAGAAAATTCGGGAAAGTGCCGATTCGACGCAGCCTGGCACGAGCTGCTGGTCTGCGTCTCTCCAGCATGCCTGTAGCAACCCTTGCCAATGCTGAGCGCCTTGTGCAATCAGTTCGGCCGCGGACCGAGCCAGAAAGGCAGGGGCGATTGTCTCCACGAGCGTAAGAAAGCCAGGAAACTTCGGCAGCAGAACAAATAGATCCAACTCGTCGCGCAGCGTCCCGGGAGCGCGAGCCTCCTTCGCATGACCGCACGCCGATTCGATGTCAGAGTAAAGAGCCCTCTGGAAGCCCGCGATCCGCTCGTAAAACCGCAATACCTCGGAAGCGGATGGATGGGCCATCGCAAGTTCCTTCGCGCGATTGATCCGTTTGTCCCACCTGGAAGAGTTCATTTCTTTGCCGGCGTTTTCTGAACAATTCGGTCGTACCAGAGACGGTGAAATTCTTTAGCCCACCTCGTCGAAACGCCGCCTTCAATCATGGAGTTGAAGCTACCCTCTTCGAGAAACGTGCTCATGTAAACGTGAATGAAAAACCCACCGATCGTCAGCAAAGCGGCCCCGACGTGGACGAGTATGGCCGTGTACCGCAGAAAACGCAGATTCCAAGGAATGGATTCTGTGAACCACAGCGCCAACCCAGACAAGAACAGCAAGATAACTCCGTAAAAAATCAGCCAGAACCACAATTTCTGCCCGTAGTTAAACTTGCCCACCGGGGGAAGACTTTCGTCCTCGTTGCGAACGTAACTTCTTATCGCTTTCCACCAGGCGCGATCGGCGTCCGTCTTGCGCATCTCCCCGCCCCAATGCATCCACATCGTAAATGTCGAAGCGGTGAAAAGGACTCCGATCCAGGGGTGCCAGAAGCGAGCGGTTGGTCCTCCTCCTACCAGCGCGGCCATCCAATAAAGATACGGAGACCAGAATGCGAGCCCAGTCAGCAACAAATACAAATAAGTCGCGCTTCCGATCCAGTGGTTCACACGTTCCACAAACGTGTACCGTTCGATCCGTTCGCCCGCACCGGTGGATGCATACTTTCTGACGGTGATGCCCTGGCTGCTCATACCGGGCCACCTTTCTCCTGCTCCTCTTCGTTGAGGCGCTTTGGTCCGAATCGCAGATAATGCAGGGCGAGACCCACGAGCCCGCCGACCAACGCCACGTTTCCGAGCCACTTGAGCGGCCCTTTCCAAAGTCTTACCGACCAGGGAACATGTGGATTCGCCGGCAACCCACCGTATGCTTCCGGTTTGCTGGCATCGTGAAGCACATAAATGACGTGCGTCCCGCTGACCCCGGACGGGTCGTACACTCCCGCGTCCTTGAAACCAGATTGCTCTCGGAGCTGCTTCGCGCGCGTTTCCGCGAGTTCCTTCATTTCTGGTTTCGTCCCGAAATGCAGGCATCCCGTAGGGCACACCTTGATACAAGCGGGCTCCAAACCCTCGTTGACCCTGTCTGAACATAGCGTGCATTTGAAAACCTTTTTTGTCTTTGAATTGAACTTCGGAATGTTAAAGGGGCAACCCGTGATGCAGTAGCCGCAGCCGATGCAGTGGTCCTGCTGAAAGTCTACGATGCCGTTGGTGTACTGAACGATAGCGGCGTCGGCAGGACAGGCCGCGAGGCAACCGGGATCTTCGCAATGCATGCACTGGTCTTTTCGCATGAGCAACATCAAGCTGCCATCGTCGCGCTCGTGCTCGTTAAACTTGATCAAGTTCCAATAATTCCAGGTGGTATCCGGCATGGTCTGGTAGCTGTCCTGAAAGACCGTGTCGGTGAAGGTCAGCCCGTTCCATTCGAGGCACGCCACCTCGCAGGCTTTGCAACCGATGCACGTTGAAGTGTCGATTAGTTTGCAAACCTCCAACTCGCGTGTGACTCCCGCACCTGGAACGGTTCCGGGATGGCCCGAAATAGCTCGAATCTGTAGTATCGACTGGCTCATGCTGCCACCTACGCTTTCTCGACTTTGACGAGGAACCCCTTGAACTCGGGGGTGTAGGCGTTGGGATCGATGACGGTAGGAGTCAGCAAATTCGCTGGGGTATGCGCGTTCTTTCCTTGGTCTTCGGCGATCCCGCGATAGCCCTGGTGGATCGGAATGCCGATCTGGTAGACCTTCTTGCCGTCAATAATCATTGGTTTGATCCGACGTGTGACAAAAGCCTTCGCGATGTAGTGGGAGCGCGCGCTGCTCACCTTGACCTTCTCTCCGCCCTTCAAGCCCAGATCGTTGGCCAGTTCGACGGGGATCTCCACGAACGGCTCTGGAATCAGTTGTACGTTCATCGGATTGTTCTTCGTCCAGTAGTGATACTGCTCAGTCAATCGGTACGTCGTGCAGACTACCGTGAAGCCCTCCTCAGGTGTCCCGTACTTGTCCAAAGGCGTTGTCATCTTCTTGACTACCGGATTGTTGGATTGGTCGGGATGCAGAGGATTCTTGATGGGACTCTCGATGGGCTCGTAAAACTCCGGGAACGGCCCGTCGGCAAAAGCCCCGAGCGGACCAAACAGCCGGCCGACTCCTTCCGGATTCATGATGAACGGGCCCATGTGATCCCTCGGATGGGAGTCGGGCTTGAAGTCAGGCACGTCAACTCCCACCCACTTCTGAGTCGGTTCGTTCCACCAGACTTGTTTGCGGTCCGCGTCCCAGGGCTTACCTTCCAAATCGCACGAAGCGCGGTTGTACATGACCCGTCGATTTGCAGGCCAAGAAAAGCCCCAGTTCGGATAAATTCCCAGGCCCGATGGGTCTTCCGTTCCGCGTCGCGCCGACTGCGATCCCGCTTCTGTCCACGAGCCGGAATAGAGCCAATTGCCACAAGCCGTCGTACCGTCGTCCTTCAGCCACGCGTAGCCTGGCACCTGCTGCCCCGCCTTGATGGTCTGCCCCGTTTTCGGGTCGGTGATGTCGGCCAGCGCCTTACCGCTGATCTCCTTGGCGACCTCGGCGAGCGACGGATTGTAAGGAGTCGTATACTGCCACGAGAGGTTCAGAATCGGGTCGGGGAATTGGCCGCTCTCCTTCTTGTAAAGTTCCCGTACCTTCAGAAAGATTCTCGCCAGGACTTCCTGGTCAACTTTCGCCTGGCCGGGAGGAGGCACAGCGGCGTTTTTCCATTGCAGCCATCGGGCCGAATTGACGAACGTCCCATCCTTCTCGGCGAACCCGGCACAGGGAAGCCGGTATACGGTGGTCTTGATATCTCGCATCTCGTCCGTCGTGATTCCAGGAGACTTCCAGAACTCGCTGGTTTCGTCGGGGTAAATTTCGCCTACGACGAGCCATTCCGCCTTCTTTAACGCAGCGATGTTCTTTTTTGAGTCCGGGCCGATCATGACGCCGTTCATGCCGAACGCGAGCATGCCCTTGATGTGTCCTCGGTACATGTCGTCCCATATCTGGACCCAGCTGTAATTGCGGTCAATCTTCGGCAAATACTGGAACGCCCAATCGTTCTCTTTTTTCGCGCTATCGCCGTACATCGCCTTCAGGAACGACACTGCGAACTTGGGCGTATTCGACCAGTAGTTGAATGAATCCCATAAGGCCGGCTTGGACGTCTTGGGCGTGCTCCTTTCGATGTAGGATTTGAAGTCCTTGTCTGTTGAAGGATCTGGCACCTTAAGGTAGCCAGGGAGAATGTCGAAGATTCCAGCCAGGTCAGTGGCGCCCTGGATGTTGGAATGACCACGCAAGGCGTTCATGCCACCGCCCGCGCGTCCCACGTTGCCGAGCAGCAATTGGATCATGGCGGCCGTGCGGATGATCTGCGTGCCGTTGGAGTGCTGCGTCCAGCCGACGGCATAGATAATCGTGGCAGCCTTCTTCATGTCGCCATCTTTGCGGACGGAGGTGAACAGTTCGGCTGCCTTGAGGAACTGGTCCTTGGGGATGCCAGTAATCCGCTCGACGATTTCTGGAGTGTAGCGAGAGTACTGTTGCTTCAGCAGTTGAAAGACGCAGCGCGGGTGCTGAAGAGTGAGATCGTACGCGATGTTAGATGGCAATGTAGCCGGCCGTCCTGCTTTTGTCCCAGTCACTGCTGCGCCGACTGGGCCGCCTGCCTGATGGCCCTGGCCCGTGCCACCACCGTTTGTCGCATTCTGCCCGCCTTGCGATTGGGAGTGACTCTGCGCCTTTGAACCTTGCGCCTTGCTCGCCGCAGAATGGAGTGTATTTCCTCGGGTCGCGGCTGCCGCCGAGACCGCGTGGCTCAAGTCACCGCCTTCCTGATAATTCCAGGTGGATTTGTCATAGGCCTGAGTAGCCGGATCGAACCCTGAAAACAAACCATCATTAGGAAGCTGGAAATCTTCTTTGATGATGAAGGCCGCGTTTGTGTAATTGGTGATGTAATCCTTCGCGATGCGGTTGTTCTCGATCGCGTAATGAATGAGCCCGCCGAGAAGCGCGACATCAGTTCCCGCCCGGATTTGCAGGAAAAGATCGGCAGTCGAAGCCGTGCGCGTGAAACGCGGGTCCACAACGATCATTTTCGCGTTACGGTTCCGCTTAGCTTCGATGGCCCACTTGAAGCCGCATGGGTGGCACTCGGCTGGATTTCCGCCCATGATCAACATCATGTCGGTGTTCTTGATGTCGATCCAGCCATTGGTCATCGCCCCGCGCCCGAACGTTGGTCCCAAACTTGAGACCGTGGGGCCGTGTCAAACCCGGGCCTGGTTTTCGATGTAGCAGACCCCCATGCTGCGCATACTCTTCACGATGAGATAATTCATCTCGTTCGTGTCGGTGCAGCCGCCGATGAAGGCAATTCCTTCGCAGCGATTTACTGTCCGCCCCTGCGCGTCTTTGGTCACAAAAGTCTCGTCGCGCGATTTCTTCACCAATCCGCCGATCTCATTGATCGCGTCGTCCCAGGAAATGTCTTGCCAGTCCGTTCCACCGGGCCGGCGAACCTGAGGCTTGGTGAGGCGCCTCGGGTTCGCGATTTCCTGCTGGAGTGAGGCACCCTTGGGGCACAGCGTCCCGCGGTTGATGGGATGATCAGGATCCCCCTCCACATGAATGACCTGCGGAGTCACGTTCTTGGCCTTGTCGCCCACGGTGTAGATGATGACCCCACAACTCACGGCACAGTACGGGCACGTGGATCGTGTCTCTGTCGCCCGTGCGATCTTGAGTGCCCGTAGTTGCGCGAAGGCTGGTGCTAGATCAAAACCGAAGACCACAGCCGCCGCACCGCCCAATGTAGAAACCTTTAGAAAGTCTCTTCTGGTGGCGTCCATGACTCAGACCTTCCTTTCGCGATCAATTTGCGGACCGCCCCTGGCCTGACGACTCATCCCTTGGCGGGTCCAGTGTTTCAGCAAAACCGCTGCGGCGAAGAGACCACCGCACACTCTTTTGTCCGACAAACTCAGATTTGGAAACCGTTCAATATTGAACATTTTTCACAAAATTCTTGCAGAAGCCGTCGCGTTGCCGAATGCGCGTGGCCTGTTTTGGAGTTCATGCGGGAGAACTACGTCGGGAAGCACCAACTGCTTCTCGTTGGAAATTAAAGGTTTGTCCGCCAGATCTCCTTAAATCCGGAGGCTAGGCGAACGCCTGCAGGACCCGAATGGTCTGAGAACATCGACGCCGCATACCGATTTCATACAGACCCGGAGACTAGAAAGATGGAGCAAGGTGTATCTGATGGCCCGCTCTGGACTCTTTCTCTAGCGAAGGGGTCTTCAAATGTAGTTTGGCTAGCGATTGAATCCGCGCAATCGGCGTCGAGTCGAATGCCTTTTGGCCCTGTTACAGGCGTCTCTTCCACGGGTATAAACGGACCATTGTGACAAATTCTAAACAGTTCCAGGATGAGGATCGCCTTGAAGAATTAAGGATCACTGTTGTTCTCAGGCCATGCACGGGCACCACAGAAAAATCACAAAAGGAGATACACGAATGAAGAGTTCAAGCGTATTGGTTCTGTCCGCGGTTGCTTTGCTCGGTTCACTTGGTTTCGCTTCTGAGAGTGTCGCACAACAGCCTCCGAGCGACGCGAATATCGGCGCGATCGTTCTGGCTGCCAATCAGATCGACATCGACTACGGCAAACTCGCACTGACCAAGTCGAAGAACAAGGAAGTTCTGGTTTTTGCGCAACAGATGGTAACCGATCACGGGGCGGTCCAGAAATCCGTCATCGAACTGGCGGGTAAGATTCAGCTAACCCCCGTCGAAAACGACACGAGCAGCAGTCTAAAAACGAAGTCCGTGGAAGTTATGGCAAAGCTGAAGACCCTGGACGGCAAAGCCTTTGACAAATTCTACATCGACAACGAAGTGGCCTATCACAAGCAGGTCACGGATGCGATCGCCGGTGTCTTGATTCCGAACGCACAGAATGCGGAACTTAAGGCCGCTCTTCAGGGCGCTCAGACTCTCTTTCTCGGTCATCTTGAGCATGCGCGAAACGTCCAAGCCAGCGTTGACCCCGCTGCAGCACATGATGCAAAGAACTCCAAGTAAGAGCCGGCGTTACTACCAAGGAGAGCTAGCAATGAACGCGCCCCACTCGAGCATGCGGTCGGTAGCTTCAGCCTTAATAGCGACAGCCGTGTTGCTACTGGTTTCGTGCTCGCTGGGCACGCAGGGACCCGCGGGCGGATTCGTGCTGGCTGCTGTTCCTAAAGGTCCGCAAACACACACGGTCGCCATCCGTGAACTCAAGTTTCAACCCGCCGTGCTCACTGTAAAGGTTGGCGATACGGTTGAATGGAAGAACGACGACATCGTCCCTCACACCGCAACCTCGACAAAACCGAAGAAATTCGATTCCGGCATTCTTCCTGTTGGCGGTTCCTGGAAATACGTTGTCACTAAAAGGGGAACCTATTTCTATAACTGTACTTTGCACCCGAATATGAAAGCTGAGCTAATCGTACGGTGAGTCCTTCGTTCACCAGCACCTGCCACTAGTTGAACCGGATATCCTGTTTTATTTCGTCAGGAGCGAAACAAGCCAGAGTGTCTATCAAGGATGCTCGCGACCTCGACCTTGAGGAAGCTGACTTTAACTGCCAGCGATACAGTGTGAGATCCGCGGTAACAACCGTTCCGTACGACTTATTCGTAGGTGTTCAACCGTGAACAGATTGCATATCTGGCGAAACTTCCCAGCTCCAGGTCCTTCGTAACATACTCCGAACTGGTCTGGGTTGAAAAAGAGTGTTTCATGGGCTGGGCTTGTTCAGGATGCGCGTGGCAGTTCATCCTTCAGCTTTCCCAGCTGGCAACACATTAGGTAAGATAAAAACAGAACTACGAACGGCAGCGCGACAAGGAATTTGAGTCGCATGTGTGTGTCGAGCATCCAAAGAAATCCTAATTTCATTGGCATGACGTTACCCGATTTCTTCGAATGGAGACGAAAGCGATGCCCACAATATTTAAGCGGGGCGACCATGTTGAATGGAATTCAGAAGCCGGGAGGGTTCGCGGCGTCATCATCAAGAAAGTTGTTTCTAATATACGGATCAAGGGTTATGTGCACCACGCTTCGAGAGACGAACCTCAATACCTTATCCAAAGTGACAAGACCGACCATGTGGCGATGCACAAAGGGAAAGCACTGAGACACATCCGGGCTAAGGTGAAGGAGAAATCCACAAAATAAAAGTGAAGCGACGGCAAAGATCCTGACGGCCTTTCGCAATCCTTCGACCGGGAAATCGGATTCGCGCTGTGGTTCCCCCTGCGTGAACTCCAAGCACAGGGCGTAGAGCGGCATCAAGCAAGCGACCGCTCCCGCAAGAATTTGTGAAAATGTCCAATATTGAACCGTTTCTGACACCTGAGTTTGTTAATTATTCGCCGGACAACAAAATCTATGGATACGACCCTCGCGGGAATTCGATCATGCTGGAGCTCGAGATCTTTAATCTGCTAGAGGGAACGTCGGACGCCGCTTTTACGGTAACCGGACTGGGTGAGATTTGTTCTTGGAACAAAGCCGCGGAGAAACTATTTGAATACAGCGCGGCTGAAGCTCTCAACAGCACATGCCATAAGATTTTGCAGGGACGTGGAGATTTGGGCACCGAGGTCTGTGGCGAGAATTGCAGCGTCAGGGATTGCGCTGCCAAGCACCTGGAAATCCCCAACTTTGATCTGGAAGCGAGGGCACGATCCGGGCGTCGCCTGTGGGTGAGTGTGTCTACCATAGTGTTTGAAAACTCCCGGAACCGTCAGCGTCTGATTGTGCACCTCGCCCACGACATCACCGAGCGGAAAAAGAACGAGGAGCTCTTGCGCAAAATGATCAACGTTGCGCGCCAACTCGTCGCGGCACCAGATGTTATTGCGAATCCATCACCGATCCTCCCTCTTTCTGAACAGGAAATAGAAATCCTGCGATCGTTCTCCGTTGGCCATAACTCGGCGGCCATTGCCCGCAGGCTGAACATAACTTTGCAAACCCTGCGCAACCACTTACACCACGTTAATCAGAAACTCCACACCCATAACCGCCTGGAAGCGGTTACCCATGCTATGCAGCGCAAACTTCTCTAGCCCTTTTGAATTGGGCCCTCTTGCAGAGTACCTCACTCCCAACGAGCTTCAGGGGCTGCTTCCATTGTTTGCCGCAGTCGCACTACCGCCGGAACTCAAGTTGTGTAACCCCATACGTAGCGCTTTCCGCGCGCGTGGCTGAAACTGCGCGAGTATCTCAGCGAATCCCTTCAACGCAAGTAAATCTCTGGACCTTTTCAGTGCAACTTGGTCCACTCTTCTGCGAGCTGTGGTCCCGTCCTTCGGCCTCGTCCGCCTCAATGTGACGGAAGCTTCTCTGAATCGTCAGGGGCCTGGCCACTCGGCGAAAGAAATCGCAACTTCAACGGCCGCTCGCGCGTGCGTTCCTCTTCGAGGTTGCGCCCACGCGCCTTCAGCAAATCATCCAGCGCGACGAGACCCAAGAACTTCTCTGTACCGCGCTCGAGCACCGGCATCCTCGTAAGGCCTTTCTCTGCCATTCTGTACACAACCACCCGCAAGGATTCTTCGGGATATGCTTTCACGGCATCCAGACGCACAAGGTCACCCAGGCAGCGCTGCAGCGCTGCGTCACCCTCGGCTTTCATGCGTTCGCGTATGTCTCCCCGCGTCAACACCCCCACAAATCGGCCCTCTTCGTCAACCACGGGCAACAGCCGCTGACTTTGCCGGTGATCGGGTCGCAGCGACTGCTGCATTTCTCCGAGAGTGCTCGTTGCGGACAGGACCACAACTTTCGTGCGCATCACTTCCCGCACAAAGAGAATCTCCAGCGGATCGACCGCATATTCACGGCTCAAGTGATAGCCGCGACGTGCCACTTTCTCTGTCAAAATGGACCGCTTCAAGGTGAGTACCGTAAACGCATGAGCGATCACGCTTCCAACGAGCAGCGGCAGGAACACGTTTGCGTCGTGCGTCAATTCAAAAGCAAATACAATGCTCGTGAACGGGGAACGCATGGTGCCACCCAAGACGGCACCCATGCTGATCAGTGGCCAGAACCCCGCACCCTCGTTCGGGAGGAACATCGCTTCGAGGCCGCCGAGGGCGCCGCCCATCATCAACAACGGTGCCAGCACGCCGCCGGATGTCCCCGAACCAAGAGATACCGCCCAGATGAACCACTTCACCAGCAACACACCGAGAATCACGCGAGTGGTGACGCTGCCTTGCAGCAATCCGCCGATGGTGTCGTAACCGACGCCCAGCGCCTGCGGAAAAATCAGACCTCCGAGGCCAATCACCAAACCGCCAATCGCAGGCCACCACATCCAATGAATGGGCAAGCGTTGAAAGGCGTCTTCTGCCGCGTAAACCGACATGGTCAACAGCGCCGACAAGGCTCCAGCCAGCAAACCCACCAGAACGCATCCTAAAAGCCCGTTCACCCCGATGAAAAGCGGGTGTTCCGGCACTGGAAACAGGGGGCCCAACCCCAAGAGATAACGCCTCAGCACCGCGGCAGTAGCGCTCGCCAGTGCTACGGGAATTAAACTGCGAGGTTTCCATTCGAACAGAAGCAGTTCCACGGCAAGAAGCACCGAAGCCACGGGCGCAGCAAATGTCGCCGACATTCCAGCCGCGGCACCTGCCACAAGCAGTGTCTTGCGTTCGGCACTCGTTAGATGGAACAGTTGCGCGATCATGGAGCCGATCGCACCGCCGGTCATGATGATCGGGCCCTCCGCACCAAAGGGTCCGCCCGAGCCAATCGAGATTGCCGAAGAAATCGGTTTAAGCAAGGCTACCTTCGGCTCTACGCGACTCCCGCTAATCAGGATCGCCTCGATGGCCTCGGGAATCCCGTGTCCCCGAATCCTTTCCGAGCCGTAGCGAGCCATCAAGCCGATGATCAGTGCGCCGCCCACCGGCACCAGGACACTGAAGACTCCCAGATGGTTGCCAGCCGGCGATACCAGCACGGAGCTCCACCGCCCGAAATAAAAAAGATTTGTGAATAATCCGATCAACCGCAACAGAGCCAAAGCAACAAACGCGGCTACAACGCCGATCGCCAGCGCCAGTCCCGAAATCGGCAATAGCCGCGTCGTCGTCGTGAAGTCACCAAGCACTTCCCAGGACTCGCTGCGTTCGCCGCTCTCTTGCTTCCCCTTGCCGGTTTGTGAATCTGCTTCGTTGTCTTTACCCAAGCTTCTCTCGCCCTCTCCGACCTACGGAATTCCTTCCGTCATTGCCGCTTCGCGGCGGACGCGTGTGTTCCAGCAGCTCGTTGATCGCGCGCACGAGTTGCCGTCCTTTCGAACGCAGTTCGGTGATGCGGTGTCTTACCACCCCCTCCGGCACTCGTTCTCCGCGGGGCAGCAGTGACACCATCACCAAACGCCTGTCGTCACCCCGTCGGCATCCGGCGCATATAACCGGGTTTCTCCAGGCCATCGATGAGTTCTACCGTGCTGTGATGTTTCAGCACCACGCGGCCCGCCGCGTTCGGATCGTCGCCTCGTCACCTTGCGGCAGTCCACGAATGGACAGGAGCATCAGGTATTGTTGTGGTTTAAGACCCACCACGCGCGCCGCGGCGTCTCCATCGCGCAGGAATCGTAGGATTCATAGCGCAGTTCAGCCAGTGCGCGATACCTGTCGGTGATTCTCCTCGCCCTCACAGAGATAGTATATCGTAATACGATATATTCGGCCATCCTCTCTCCCATCGGCATTCGAAGTGGTAAGCAAGGCACGAAAGATCAGGAACAATTGTGGCCGGAGTTGTTTTCGCGTGGATTTCTCGTGTTCCTTGCCTTTTACAGCTGTTTCTGCAGAGAGTATAAACGACCCATTGTCACAAACTGAGCCGAGTTCAAGAATGGAATCGTCATGCAAACGATTTCATCACCAAGAGAAAGAGTGCGACCGGACACCACGGTCATCAACGTCGGGCGATTCGCACTTTTGCGGGGGCTTTTTTCCGCGGTTCGGGATGTGAGCAGCAGGCGCTATGTCTTCCTACGGGATCACCGAAAAGTGGAATGGATTTTAGTTCTGCTGGCGGCCTTCCCATCCTTTCAAAGCTATTTTGTGCGTGAGCTGGTTGCGGCGCTTTTCTTCTTCACGGTCCTGTATGTGATGCTCGCAGCACTCGTAGCGCTGTACCTTCTGTTCGACCATGCCCTGTACTCCGGAATTCTTTGGCTTGCCGCCGCCGGACGCTCGTTCTATCCGTTTCTGCACAGCCACCTTGCATCGCCTGGCCGAATGCTGAGCTTCTCACACGGCCAACCTCCGGATGGTGATCAGAGATTAGCCCGCGCATTTACATCTGTCGCGACGATCTTGGTTCCTCAGAGCTCGCCTGGAACTGCGTTAGCACTTGAATCGACACATCAAATTGGGAGGTCATCTTGTTCCGAGTTGCACTACCTCGGCGGAGGAAAAGCAAAAGGAGACGGAAAATGAAAGAACAATCAGCACCGCAGCGACGCGAAGCCACTACCCCAGTGAAGCTTGTTGCCGCTGACGTTCTGCTTAGCCGGAAAAACGAAATACAAAACGTGATCGCTCGCCGCGCCTATGAGCTGTTCGAGGGCCATGGCAGCGTCAATGGCCACGACAT
>CAVUYT010000006.1:0-358325 GCA_963745805.1 uncultured Acidobacteriota bacterium | reverse complement strand
TCACAAGTTTGTCCGGATGACTAAGTGGACGGGTGATTGCATTTGGGTATAATGGCCGCCAAGTAGTGTCCCCCTAAGGCAGGACATGTCTGAATTCGGAGGTCGCGTGACAGCCGCAGAGGGTGGCCTCTCAGCCGGTCAGCGTCTTGAATCCTGGAAAGAGATTGCCAGCTATCTCCGAAGGGATAAAAGAACAGTACAGCGTTGGGAGAAGGAATACGGCCTGCCTGTTCACCGGCTGCAACTGAATACCGGAAGCACTGTTTATGCCTACAGCGCCGAATTGGACGCCTGGTATGCCGAGCGAAGACCGCCAAATCTTGCGGCTGACGTAACTACCGGCGAAGTGGAGGAGCCGGACGATGATCCACAGGTTGAGTCAGCAACACAACCGGACATGGAACCAAATGGTCCGACGGAACCCACTGGCGACGTTATAACCCCGAATCCCCGTAAAGCTCAAGGCAGCGAAGCACCTACACCACGGCAGAAAGAAAAGCCACGGCGCGGTGCACGCCTGAAAATAGAGATAGCGGTGAGTTTATTGGCAGTGTCGGCGTTGGTTTTCGCCGGCAGAGACTTCATTTTCCGCAAACCGCCGAGCGGGAAAATTCGCATGGTAGTGTTGCCGCTGAAGAATCTGAGCGGAGATTCTCAGCAGGACTACTTCAGCGCCGGGCTGACGGATGAAATGATCACGCAACTGGGGCGGCTCGACGCACAGCGGCTAGGGGTGATCGCGCCGGATTCTTCGAAGTTACTCGCGGGGAAATCCATTGAGGAACTTGGACGCTCCCTGGATGTGCAGTATGCGCTGGAAGGCAGTGTGCGGCACGGGGGCAACCAAGTGCGTATCGATGTGCAACTGGTGCAGGTGAGCGACCAAACGCAATTGTGGGCTGATTCGTACACGGGCGACGTCAGCGACATTCTGCGGTTGCAAGATGAGGTGGCGAAGGCGGTTGCCGGGCAAATTCGGGTGGCGCTCCCGGTTAGCGCGGGGGTCTCGAGCAGCACTGCGCTTGCGTCAACGCGGCCGGTGAACGCAGAGGCCTATGACGCGTATCTCCAGGGGCGCTTCTACTGGACAAATCGCGGCGACATGCCGAAAAGCATTGAAGCTTATGAAAGGGCGATTCAGAAGGATCCGCAGTCCGCGTTGGCGTATGCCGGGCTGGCGAGCGGATATGCGCTGCTGAGCCAAGTTCCGTATGGTGATGCACGGCCCGTCGAAGCAAAGCCGAAAGCGCGAAAAGCCGCAGAGCGGGCGTTACAGTTGGATCCAATGCAGGCTGAGGCACACGCAGTTCTGGCGAACGTCTCCTTTACGTACGAATGGGACTTCAAAACGGCTGAGCAGGAATTTCAAAAAGCATTTGCGCTGGACCCGAACAATCTCACGGCGCACCAGTGGTATGCCCACTACTGCATGGCACTCAACCGTATGGCGCAAGCCGAGGAAGAGAATGGGCGCACGCTGGACCTCGATCCGGTTTCACCGCTGTTCAATGTGGTGCGGGCTGAAATTCTGTATCACGAGAGGAAGTACGACGAGGCGATTGTCCGGGCGCAGCGCGCGATCGAGCAAAACCCGCAGTACTGGCCGCCATACATTTGGCTGGGCTCGGCGTATCGCGAAAAGAAGATGTATGCCGAGGCACTCGATGCGTTCTCAAGGGGGAGGAAACTATCTGGAGATTATCCTGTGATGATTGCTTTGCAAGGGCATGCCATGGCTGTGTCGGGCGACGCGGCGGGTGGGCGCAAAGCACTGAGGGAACTTCAGCACCTTGACGGACCACACTACATCTCGCCTCTCTATTTTGCCGCGGTTTATACAGGTCTACGGGAGAAATCCAAGGCGCTAGACTGGCTCGAAAAAGCTTTCGAAGAGCGTAATGATCGCCTCATCTACCTGGGAGTGGACCCCATTAGTGATCCGCTTCGTTCGGAAGCGCGATTCCGCGACCTCGTGCGTCGCGTGGGACTACCCGAGTAAGCCAGTTCTTATCGAAGAATAGACGAAACGACAAACTGATTTGGCTGAGGATTCGGCTTCCGGCTGGCAAAGAGTCCTGTTGTAGGGTCAAATCACCGCCTGGAGGGCTCAAGGGCCGAGCGGGGGGAGCGACATTGTGCGACATAGCCTCTGCAGCATGGGTTGTCGCTTGCAGGATTCCCAAGGGCTGCTAGGTTTACAGCGAGATGACGCGAAGATCGCGGTCCATCCATGGAGAATCAAAATGAGAATTAATCGGTCCATAGCTCGATTTTTTGTGATGTTTGCATTGCTAGGAGCGGCGAACTATTTCTGGGGCAGTGTAGCGATGGCCCAGGACGAACGCGCAGCCGATAGGGGGCATACGCTGAGCACCGTGGAAGACTTTCTGGCGTTAAGCGTTCGGCCCATTGCCATTGGTCATCACGGAGTTGCTCCAAATGAGGGGGCGGATCCGTCTTTGCCGCTGGAGAACACAGTGGAATCGGTGCGGCTAGCGTACACGTTGGGTGCGCGTGTGGTTGAGGTGGACGTGCAGTTGACACAAGACGGGCAGTTGGCCCTGTTCCATGATGACTTTCTGAGCGACTTTACCTGTATCCATTCGCTGACGCTGGATCAACTGCAACAGAGATTGCCGTTCGTTCCAGAACTTCATCAAATCATGAATGTGGCACGCGAATTCAACGAGCGGTCCGGAGACGATTTGGGCGGGATCCTGATCGTCGAGCTGAAGGCGTTTTCGCCTCATTGCGACCCGGCGGATGAATTCGAACAAGGCGGTGGTGACAGCGGCCGTGAATGAGATAAGAAAATCGAATATGACAAAGCAGGTGATGTTCGATTCTTTCTCGCCGGCATTGCTCGAGTTGGCGGGGCAAACCGGACCGGAGATACCGCGGGAGCTGGACATTTCGGGACTTCAGCTGCTGAGTCCAGCGCAGATTGAGGCGCTTACAGGGTTGCCTGTCACCATCATCAGCAAGAAAAACTCGGTGGGACTGACATGGGCCGAGATTGGCCCGGTTTTCCGCTTGCCAGGCTATGCTTCACCGCAACAGTTCCTGGCGACCGGCATGGGACTAGGTGTTCGTGTGGTCGGCGGCGAAATGAACTTTTTCGGACCGGCTGAACAGCAGCAACCGGGTAGCGGCGCAGCATTTGTGTCGGGAGCTCATTCTCTCGGCCTGCGTGTGTTCGCAGACCCCTCCAATACAGAAGCGGACTGGAATTTCTTTGCATCGCTAGGTGTGGATGCCATTTACAGCACAATCCCGCTGGGCGTGCAATTGGAGCCGAAGATTCCTGAGCAGTGAATCGGAAAACAGATTCTCCTCCTACGCTCGGAATCATAGTTCTGCCCGGGGAAATGACTTCAAGCTGACGACGAAGAGGATTTGGCGATGATTAGTGTGATGTCGTCGTGTTGTTCGTGGGGGGAGAAATGGCGGACGTCGGCGACGATGGAGTCGAGGAGGGATTGGGAGGGTTGGGAGCGATGGCGGCGGAGAGAAGCGATCAGGCGGTCTTCGCCGAACTCGTCGCGGGCTTCGTTGAAAGCTTCGGTGATGCCGTCGGTGTAGAGAGCGAGGGTCTCGCCGGGGCAGAGGGTGCGCTCGCCGATTTCGCAGTCCCATTTTTTGAAAATGCCGAGGACCGTGGCCGTGGGGTCGAGGCGATCGATCGAATCGTCGCAGCGGAGGATGAGGGCAGGCAGATGGCCGCAATTGACGTAGCGGAGGCAGCCGGTCGAGATGTGGTAATCCGCGAAGAAGAGCGTGGCGAAGGCGCCGTCGGGAGTGTTTTGGGAGAAGAGTTGGTTGACGGCGCAGAGGAGGCGCTGGGGCTGGTCGAGCGAGATAGCGCACTGGCTGCGGAGATTGGCTTGTAGATTGGCCATGAGAAGCGCGGCGGCAATTCCCTTTCCGGAAACATCGCCGATGACGAGGCCGAAGCGGTCGGGGCCGAGATCGAGGAAGTCGTAATAGTCGCCGCCGACAGCGCGCGCCGGGAAGCAGTGACCGGCATAGTCGAGCTTGTGGATCGTCGGGCGAATTTGCGGGAAAAAACGGCACTGGACTTCGTTGGCGATTTCCAGTTCCTGGATGGCGCGGCGTTCGGCTTCGAGTTTTGCGGCGGTGGTACGGCGCTGGGCTTCGAGGGCGTGGGTGACTTCGTCGAAGCTGACGAGGGAGAAAATGTTGCCGTCGACGTCGCGGAAGCGGGTGGAGACGCCGCCCCAGATGGAGGTTTCCTCGCCGAGAAGAGGAGATTGGATGGGGCCGCGGGCTGTGCTGGAGTTGGCGGGATCGAACTTGATGCGGCGGAGGCGGGGAGTGTGATTGAAGCGGACGCCGCGGAGAGACCACTCTTTATATTTAGAGACGACGTCTTCGGTGATAAAGACGACCTGCGTGGAACGGCCGATGAGCTTGTATTGCATGGAGTCGGGTTTGGGGGCGATGAGAGAGAGGACCGCAGAGCCGTCGGGAGGAGCTACGGCGACGAGGCGTTCGCCGGCTTGGAGTTTGACGTCGTAGGCGAGGTGGAAGCCGAGTTGGTCGAGGTAGAAGCGGAGGCTGCGATCGAGATCGCGGACGAAGATTTGGGTGGAATGGATGCGGAGGTGGGGAGAGGGATTCGGGGATGGTGCGGGGGTGCTCATAGGGGAGATTATAAGACGAGGTGGGGAACGTAAGAACCAAAGAAAAAGATAATGCAGAGACGCGGGGCCGATCGCAGAGCCAATTTGCTTCAGCGGGCCCATTCCGGCAATTTACCAACTATGAGTTTCAAAGGACCAAAGTTCACGACCTTCATCCCGTCTGGAGCAGGCACCACCCTAACAGCGAAGAAGCAAACACCCTTCGGGTGCTGAGTGGTCTTGCCGGAATAAAAGAACGCACGCATAGGCACAGTTCGTCCATCTGTATAAGTAAAAATTCCGGTTTCCTCGTGTCTTAATTCACTTTCCAGAGGGCGCCCACAATAATCAAATAATTTCCGAAGTCCCGCTTCAGCCTTGGTTTTCCCGCCCGCGGCCTCAAGGAACTGAGGCTCCATTTTGTCGAAGGCGAGGTCACACACGGTCGGCAACCTAATTAGACATGTAGAATCGCTGATGCTTTGAGCCTTCGCGTGGTCCATGAAGAGCCATTGAGGATCAAGCCGCACCCAGCGACGACAAAAACGAGTAAAACGAATACAGGCGAAATGAGTCGCAGACCATTAAATCTAGCACGCCTTGTCATATCTTGAAGACCTGGTTTGTCTTGAACACGGCGTGGACCGACTTTGTGGGTTATAGCTGGCGTGACAGAGGGGGAAGTGGGCGACAATTTGTTACGGACGGAGGTGCATTGTTACGGATTGCGTAGCGTGGACGGGCTGAGAGAAAGAGGGTGAGGGACGAATGACGGCGAGAATTTTGGATGGGACGAAGATACGGGATGCGATATTTGCGGAGTTGAAGGATGAGGTGGCGATACTTTCGTCGGCGGGGATACGGCCGGGGTTGGCGGCGGTGTTGGTGGGAGAGAATCCGGCTTCGCAGATGTACGTGAAGAGCAAGATTGCGGCTTGCGAGCAGTTGGGGATGGGGAGCGGGTTGATTACGCCGGCGGCGAGCGCGACTACGGCGGAGATGCTGGCGCTAGTTGAGGATTTGAACCGCGACAATGATACGGACGGGATTTTGATTCAGTTGCCATTGCCGGCGCAGGTGGATACGAAGAGGGTTCTGGAAGCGGTTGATCCGGCGAAGGATGTGGATGGTTTTCATCCGGTGAATTTGGGGAAGTTGGTGAGCGGAAGGCCGGGGTTGGTGGCGTGCACGCCGGCGGGGTGCATGGAGATTTTGCGGCGGAATGATATTGCGATTGAGGGAGCGAACGCGGTTGTGCTGGGGAGGAGCGACATTGTGGGCAAGCCGATGGCTTTGCTTTTGATGCATGCGAATGCGACGGTGACGATCTGTCATTCGAAAACGAAGGATTTGGCGGAAGTGGTGCGCGGCGCGGACATTGTGGTGGCGGCGATGGGGAAGGCGGGATTTGTGCAGGCGGATTGGATTAAGCCAGGGGCAGCGGTGATTGATGTGGGGACGAATCGAGTGACGGACGCGGCTGAGGCAGAAAGATTGTTCAGGAACTTCCCTGCTCGCTTGGAAAAATTTCGGGCGAAGGGGAACGCGCTGGTCGGAGATGTGCATCCGGATGCGGTGAATGTGGCGGGGGCGCTTACGCCGGTGCCGGGAGGCGTGGGCCCGATGACGATAACGATGTTGATGAGCAATACCGTGAAGGCGGCGCGGATGCGGCGGGCGAAAGCGATACCGAGGACGATTTCGGCAGGCGGGCCCGCGTCTGGTTCGGGCGGGCGGTAGCGCCGGGAATGAAGCGGATCGGAATTACCGGAGGGATCGCCAGCGGGAAGAGCGTTGTCTCGGGGACGCTGCGCGGGATGGGATTTCATGTGATTGATGCGGACGCGTTGGGGCATACGTTGATGGAACCGGGGACGCGGGCTTATGGCGAGATTTTGGCGGAATTTGGAGCGGGCATTGCGGGAGCGGATGGACGGATCGATCGCGGGAAACTGGGGGCGATGGTGTTTGCAGACCGGGGGAAATTGGAGCGGCTGAATGGGATTCTGCATCCGCGCGTGGAAGAAGAAATGATTCGAACATTCGCGGAATGGGAAAAGGACGGGGTACGGGATGCCGCGTTCGTCGAGGCTGCATTGCTGGTGGAGGCCGGGTATCAGAAGAAACTGGATGGGTTGATCGTGACATGGTGCAAGCCTGAGCAGCAGATGGAGCGATTGCTCGCGCGGGGGATGAGCGAAGAGGAAGCGCGGCGTAGGATTGCGGCGCAGATGCCTGCGGAGGAAAAACTTCGGTACGCAACGGAAAAGATTGATTGCTCGGGGTCGATGGAGAAGACGCGGCGGCAGGTGGAGGAGTTGGCAGTGAGGTTGAGGAAAGAAGCAGCGGGAAGCGTCTAAGGAATGAGCGGGTCTAAAGACCCGCGGCAACAAATTCTTTGTGGGAATTTTCGAGTGCTGGCGTAATCGAGGGGTCGAGGAAGGATTGCGAATATGAGCGCGGGAAAAACAACGAACGTGGCACGGCTGGTGATCGTTGCAGTGGTGCTTATTTCCGGGGCCTATTGGGCGGGAGGACGATGGGGCCAACGCCAACCGAGAAAGGTGGAGGCGTTGCCGATGGGAACGGGACTGACGGACGTTGCTCAGCGCGACGCGGCGCTCACGGACGAAGAGTCCATCAACGTGCGCGTGTACAGGCAGGCGTCGGCGGCGGTGGCTAATATTCTGACGAAGGCAACGGAATATGATTTTTTCATGGACCCGGTGCCAGTGGAAGGGGCGGGGTCTGGGTTCGTGATTGATCCGCGCGGGTACATTTTGACGAACTTTCATGTGGTACAGGAAGCGCAAACGATTGAGGTGGTGCTGGGAGATCAGACGCGGTATCCGGCGAAGTTTATCGGAGCGGACCAGCGCAACGACGTGGCGCTGATTAAAATCGAGCCGAAAGGCAAGCCGCTTGTGGCGCTGACGCTGGGGGACTCGTCGAAGCTGCAAGTGGGGCAAAAAGTTCTGGCGATTGGGAATCCATTTGGGTTTCAGAGCACGCTGACGACGGGAGTCGTAAGCGCGCTAGGGAGAAACGTGCAAACGAGCCAGACGACATTAATCGACGAGGCGATTCAGACGGACGCGGCGATTAACCGCGGAAATTCAGGCGGACCGCTGATCAATTCGCATGGCGAAGTGATTGGGATCAATTCGGCAATTTATACGCCGAGCGGGACGACGGCAGGGATCGGGTTTGCGATTCCCGTGAACACGGCAAAAAGAATTGCGCACGATTTGATGACGGAAGGGCGGGTGCGGCAAGCGTTTCTTGGCGCGCAGACGCTGGAGGTGAACGAGTGGCTTGCGGGGGCGCTGGATTTGCCTGTGCGCGATGGATTGCTGGTGGAAGTAGTGACGCGGGGCGGGCCGGCGGCCGCGGCCGGGTTGCACGGCGGCGACCGCGAAGCGATGGCGGGGATGCGGCGAATCGCGATCGGCGGGGATGTGATCGTGGCGATCGATGGACAGAAGATCGCGAATCAATTTGATTTGAATGTGGCTTTGAACCGAAAGCGGCCCGGGGATACGGTGAGTGTGACGGTCTATCGAGGCGGGAAGAAGATGGATGTGCCGGTGAAGCTGGGAGAGCGGTCGGGGAATTGATCGCGAGACAGAAGGAAATTTCTGTCGCTCTTGCACCGCGGATGAGCGCCCCGCTATTTTGAAAATTCGGCGCGAAAGTTTAGTCGATCCGCTTCGTCTAATGAAAACCAGGATTCGGCGATATCCCTGACACGTTCGAGTTCGCTTTGCATTTCCGCGTGTTTAGCCTCGAGGAGTTCGGCGTTGGCGTCCGGCGGGACGTAGATGGGCGGGGCGAAGAGAATCACGGCGCGGGCAAAAGGGGCCGGTATGAGGAAGTGGTCCCAGGTTTTCTCAAAAGTTTTTCCGCGGTCCACACCGATGTGGAAGACGAGGACGGGGCAGCCTGTTTTTCTTGCGAGCATGACGGGGCCGGGCTTGGCGACGTAGCGAGGACCGCGCGGACCGTCGATGGTGAAGGCACAGTCGACGCCTTCTTCGAGACGGCGAGCCATGACCGCGAGGCCGCGAAGGCCACCGCGTGAGGAGCTACCCTGGGCTGTGCCAAAACCGAGCCATTCGATGACTTTGCGAGTCCACTGACCGTCAAAGGCGGTGGTGTTCATCACGACTACGCCGTGATTGCGGTGCCACCAGACAATGGGGATGATGACGCGGTGCCAGAAGGCCCAGATGCAGCGTTTGCCGGATGCGTGGACGCGCTCGGCGTTCTGCCAACCGAGGACTTCGTAGCGCAACGTGGGGCCGAGAATGCGAATCACGCTGTAGACGGCGGCGGCGATAAACGGGATTTGGATGCGGCGCGACCAGGGCAGGTCTGGGAGGCGGGTGTCATAATGCGTGCCGACTTGTGGTGACCCGATTTGTTCTCCGGAATCCTGCGCAGGACCAGGGAATGCGGGGCCAGTTGGGTCGGGTGTGGTCATGTTTTCTGGACACGCCTGCGAAGAAGTCGACGTGACGTATAGTATAGGCGAGAGTTTGTTGTCCGGCTTGCAGGAGAGCAATTAAGAGTGCAGCTCACAAGTTACCTGCGCGAATCGGCACGACCGGCGCGACTATTCGCCTGCGTGTGCGCGATGCTGTGCGCGGCGGTTGCTTTCGCTTCTGGTTCCACTCCGGACCAGCCAGTGGGCGACGCCGTGGGGGTGATCGAGGGCGAAGACATTGCTGTGACGGGGCCGATGAGCGTGGAAGTTGTTGGCGGACAAGTGAAAACAATTCTACGTAGCGGCAGCGACGTGAGGGTGAAGTCCGGTCAGGCGCGCATCAGTCTTGTCGAAGGCGGGCAAATTTCCATTTGCGGACCCGCGCATTTTTCCGTACTGAAATCGGGCGGATCGCTGACTCTGGCGCTGGAGAGCGGCGTGATCCACGCGCGGATGGAGCGGGAACCCGCGCTGACTTTCTATACCGCTCAGATACAAGCGCAGACAGTGGCGATTGGCGATGAGCCGAGAGAGATTCTTGTGGGTTTCGACAGCCCTGGAATGATGTGCATTCGCACGTATCGTGGAGCGATGCGTTTGGAGCAACAGTTCAGCAGCCAGAGCATTATGGTGCCGCAGGGCGGAGACTTGATGCTTGCGAACGGGCATATCGACACGCTCCGCGGCGGTACGGGACAGTGCAAGTGCGAATTGCAGATCGCGAAGGCTCCGCGGGTTCCGCCGCCGGTGAATAGCAGTCCTGCCGGCGAGACCGCAAAGAGCGAATCGGCCCCGAATGCGAGCGGCACGGCGGGATCCGGTGAAAAAACAGAAAAGAAAGAAGAGCCGATATATACGGTCATCATGCCGCCGCTGAGATTCGATGCAAGCGCGAAGGTGCAGCCTGAACCGGACCCGCAATTGATGGTGCTCGTGCGGCGGGTGCGAGTGCGGCCGACATTAATTTTTCAGGGTCGCGTAGAAGGGGAGCCGGTGGCTACGGTTGCAGCAGCGCCGCCGCAACCACCTGTTGCGAATGTTCCGGCGCACGCCGCACCGCCGCCGCAGGTTTCGGTCTTCGATCGGGTGCGATCATTTTTTCACCGGCTATGGTCGGGAGGGGCGTGAGCCGAAGACTTACACGAGAGAAATGAAGCTGATGTCGGGGACGGAGAGCAGCCACGTTTACATGCCTTCGTAGTTGGGGCCGCCGCCGCCTTCGGGGACAACCCAATTGATGATTTGATAGGGATCAGCAATGTCGCAGGTTTTGCAGTGCACGCAATTGGCGGCGCTGATTTTTAGTTTTAGTACACCGCTCGGATCTTTCGTCATTTCGTAGACAGCCGCGGGACAAAAATACTGACACGGGTTGCCGTATTCCTCCACACATTTGGTGGAGCAGATATTGGTGTCGGCGACGTGGAGATGGCAGGGTTGATCTTCTTCGTGGCGCGTGCCGGAGTGGTAGACATCGGTGAGGCGGTCGAACGTGAGTTTGCCGTCGCCTTTGAAGCGTTCGGGGGCGGGGCGGCCGTTGATTTTTTTGTAAGCTTGGTAGCCGGCGTGGGCGTGCATGGGGTCGATGAGGCCGCGGCCGCCGGTGATTTGCTGGAAGGCGGTGTGGACGAAGCCTTGGAGCATGCCGTGTTGAAAGGATTGGTGGAAATTGCGGACTTGCCAGAGCTCTTTTTTGATGTAGCTTTGCTCGATTTTTTGGGGGAAGGCGCTGAGAGTTTTGGCGGAGGCGTCACCGGTTTTCAGGGCTTCGAGAATTGTTTCGGCGGCTAACATGCCGCTCTTCATGGCCATGTGAATGCCTTTGAGGCGCTGCGAATCGAGGAAGCTGCCGGAATCACCGATGATGAGGGCGCCGTCGACGTAGGTGCGAGGTATGGCGTACCAGCCGCCGTAGGGGAGGGATTTGGCGCCGTAGCGGACTAGTTTGCCGCCATCGAGAATTCTTTTGACGAAAGGATGCGTCTTCCACGTTTGGAACGCGGCGTGGGGATCGAATTGGGGATCGGCGTATTCGAGCGCGAGGACGAGGCCGATGGAGAGGCGGTTGTTGGAGAGGCCGTAGATCCAGCCTCCGCCGTACATGCTGGTGGGGACGGGCCAGCCTAGCGTGTGAGCGACGTAGCCGGGTTGGATGCGATCGGGTTGGACGTCCCAGAGTTCCTTGATGCCGATGCCATAGGATTGTGGGTTGATGTTGTCGAGTTTTTTTGTGGCGACGAGATCTTTTGTGAGCGAGCCGCGCGGGCCTTCGGCGAGGACGGTGACTTTGGCGCGGAGTTCGTAGCCGGGAGTGAAGTTGGCTTTGGGCTTGCCGTTTTTGTCGAGGCCCTTGTCTTCGGTGATGACGCCGGCGATGTCGTCGGCTTCGTAGATGAGAGAAGCGCCGCCGAATTCCTTGAAGACGTTTACGCCAGCGGCTTCGACTAAACCGCCCAGCCATTTTGTGAGTTTGCTGAGAGAGATGACGTAGTTGCCTTTGTTTTGGAATGGCGGCGGGGTGATGGGAAAACGGAATGAGGAGTTTTTGGTGAAGAGGAGAGCGGCGGAATCGGTGACGGGCGTGTCGAGAGGCGCGGATTTTTCGAAGTCGGGGACGAGTTCGGCGAGGGCCTTGGGATTCATGATGGCGCCGGAGAGTTGGTGGGCGCCGATTTCGCGGCCTTTTTCGAGAACGTAGATATTTTCGGCGGAGAGCGGAGGCTTGGCGCCGGAGTCGTTGTGGTTTTTGATGAGATTGGCGAGATGCAGGGCGCAGGAGAGACCGGCTGGACCTGCGCCGACGATCAGGACGTCGGCTTCGAGTTGTTCGCGCTGGACGGTCATGGATTTAGTAATCTTAGCAAAGCTCTTTTGTTCTTAGCGCAGCTTCTGGAATTCGTCCAGCGTTATGCCCAATTGCCGGAGAATTTGATTGAATAAAGGCGGTCCGATTTCTTCTCCACCGTGGACAGGAATTGTCGTGACTCGCCCATCAGGATGATTCCATCTTCCATGACTGCCTTTTTGACGTTTGAGTATGAATCCTAAGATGCGCGCGACACGCTGAAACTCGCGTGCCGTGGCACTAGGCATGAACTATCTCAGTGGAATCAGCCGGAAGTTCCTGGCCTTTTTCTCTGTATTCGTCTTCGACCATGCTAAAGACGTTGGCCAGCTCTGCGAGAGCCTCTTCGCGCGTTTTCATTAGCGCGTAGCAAGCAGGAAGGGCCGGAATTTCGGCCACCCAAGAGCCATTTTCCTGCCGATAGAGAATTATCTTGTAGTCTTCAAATTTCATGACGTGCCCACATTATAGGCTAAAAGCCAGGCGTTCGACATATCGCGGATTGTCGGCAGAAAGTAGATTCCTCACTCCCCCTCGGAATGACATTGCGCGTGCGCATGAGAGGTTTCTTCTGTTCTTAGTGGAGGGTCTTGACTTCGCGCCGCGAATGCCTAGGAGGGGGGCCCCCCGGGGGTTTTTCATAAGTGTTCATTTTAAATAAGATCAAGCTGCTTGTTTTGTGGGAGTTATGTAAGTGTTCATTCCAAAGGGCTTACCTACGCGAGTTTGCACCAAGATTGTGCAGACTTTGTAAGTGTTGCGAACAAAGGACTTAGGGCATAAGTTGGAACGAAAAGCAAAAACGCCAACGGGGAACGTTGGCGTTACAGAACCGATGCGCTATATTACTCAAGGAAGAGAGTACACGAAAGCCAACCTCTTGTCAAGGAAAAACAAGAGGGTAGTGGGCACTCCAGCGTTGGACGTAAATTCTCTTCATCAGGAGAGTGCGCGTAAATTGTTGCGAAGGCGATCTGAATCGCCATCGCGCAGAAGTGCCTCGACTGCGGTGTGGGTATTCTTCCAGACTGGAACGGCTCGTGCCAGCAACCTTCGCCCTTTTGCTGTCAGGGTCATCAGACGGCCACGACCGTCCGCAGGGTCTGCGGTGATCTTGAGCAAACCGCGGCGTCGCAAGGGCTTGAGAGCAGCCGTCAACGTGGTCCGATCCATCGCAAGTAACGAAGCCACTGCCGCCATACCTGGCGGTTGCGGACGGTTTAGAGACATCATCAGCGAGAATTGCCCGTTTGTCAGACCGAATGGGCGCAGCGCTTCGTCGAAGCGCCGTGCCAGCGCTCTTGCCGCTCGCTGTACGTGAAGACAGAGACAAGAATCGCGGACTTGGAAAGTTGTCTCAAAGGTGGGGCTCGCAACAGTGACCATAAACAAATAATATGGATATCAACGCATCTTGCCAAGGGGCATATTGCATGGTACGTTGATATCAAGGTATCTTGCTGAGTGGGAGCAGGATCATCCCTCATCGATGCTGTGATCTTCAGAATCAGGAGAAGTCATGGAACGAAAAAGAGCGAGGACGAACGCATTAATGGGCATCGCTGTGGTCGTCATGTTCGGTGCGGCGTTGGAAGCAAAAGCGCAGGACACCAAAATACCGTATCCGAGCATGGCCCCGCTCGAACAGTACCTGATACCGGATCGCAACGAGGAGATAAAGATGGCGCGGAGTGCTGCGCCGGGCTCCATCTCAGGCGATGCCGGAGTCTTGGTCCTCGGACGACATGGCTACGAAACGGCGATCAAAGGCAAGAACGGTTTCGTGTGCGTCGTAGAGCGATCATGGATGTCTCCATTTGACTTCCCGCAGTTCTGGAACCCCAAGATGCGAGGTCCGATCTGTTTCAATCCGCCTGCGGTGCGATCCATCCTGCCACTCACTATCAAGAGGACGGAGTTGGTATTGGCTGGACTGTCCAAAGCTCAAATTATCGATGGTATCAAGGCATTCGAGACGAGAGAACTGCCAGCCCTGGAACCGGGCGCAATGTGCTACATGATGTCGAGCCAAGGGTATCTAAACGACGCCGCCGGGCATTGGCTTCCGCATTTGATGTTTTACATCCCCCTAACAGATCCCAAGGTTTGGGGTGCGGATCTGCCTGGCTCTCCGGTTATGTTGAATCCACAATTTCAGGGCGCCCCGGAGCCAATAACCGAGTTCATGATTCCAGTCGGCCATTGGTCTGACGGGACGGCTGTTACGCCCAAGAATGAGCACTGACGTTTTGCTTTGAACGAGTCGTCGCCATCTGAAGAAAGATAGTCGGAGTTTGAATGCACCAAGCCAGCGATGGGAAGGTCGCCGGAGTTGCGGTTTTTTTGGAGGCAGGCAGCACGAACGCCACTATTCAGCAGCTTTGGCAAGGTATGCCCAACACCCCGGGCAAAGCGCAGGAGGTCGTCGGAGTCAAGGTAATCCCGGCGGCCTCCTGTCACCCCTAAGTCACGCAGGTGCCGCGTCTCTCGCGTCCTGGAGGCACTTTGGCCCTTCGCACAATTCTCCTCGCCGGCCTGAGAATCCTGATCGCATGGCCATTCCACGACGCAAACCCCGCGAATACTATGTCCCGCCCGGCTTCACGACATTTGTCGGTAACCCATTGCTTTGCCAACTAGGGGCGCAGCGGTGTTGGACGTAAACTCTCTTCATGACGTTCACTAAACGGCTTCGCGAGGGGATACGTCGCGGAGAGATCACTTGCAGTGTGCGAATCTGGATGAGTCCCCGCGTCCGAGTAGGCGCGCGATACCGTATGGAAGAAGGCGAGATTGAAGTCGATTCGATTGAACCGATCGGGTTTCCGGATATTACTCCTGAACTTGCGCGTGAGTCTGGATTCCTGGGCGTTCTGGACCTGCTGAAGGTCGCGAAACATGGCCGGGGCGAGAATATTTATTTGATCCGGTTCCACTACGTGCGACCGCGCACCAAGCGAGTGGGGCAGCGCAAGTCTGGTTAGAACCTCGGATGGATTAAGGTGGGTTTCATTCCACAAGGTAGTTGAGAGGGGGAAGAGGAACATGAAAGCGAAGCCGCAGCTAGAGCAGTCGATGCAAGAGGAACAAATCCGTGCGGCCTTGGATGCGCACTGGCAGGCGTCGGCAGCCGGCGATGCAAACGCGGAGCACGATATTTACGATGATGATGCCATTTGTGATTATCCCCAGTCGGGCGAGCGAATCCTCGGGAGGAGCAATTTGCAGGCATTGCGGAGTCATCATCCCGGCAAACCGTCCGGCTTCAAGGTCAAGCGGATTCTGGGAAACGGCGATCTCTGGATCACGGAATACACAATCACGTACCAGGGGAAAGTGGCGTACACGGTGAGTATTATGGAGTTCCGAAACGGCAAGGTCGTCCACGAGACACAGTATTTCGCGGATCCCTTCGAGGCGCCGGCTTGGCGTAGACAATGGGTTCAGCAGAGCGCGTAAAACATAATCCCGGCCCGCTTTACGCTGTTGCCGCGGCTCCTTGAACAGCTTTCGCTGCGGCGCGAATCACTTCGATGACGCGTTCGGGTTGGGAGAGCATCGGCACGTGGCTGCTGTCGAGCTCAAAGGTGGTTGCGCCCATGCGCTTGGCGAAAAAACGCTCCAGATCGGGATGCACGGTGTGGTCTTTTTTGCCGACGATGTACCAGCTCGGCTTCGACTTCCAAGCGGTTCCCCCGACTTTCGCCTCGAACAGATCGGGCTTCGGGACGCCCTGGGTCGCCCAAACGAGCTTCTGCTCCTGCTCCGAAAGGTCTCCGCAGAAAAACTTCGTGCCCTCGGGACGCAGCCAGATACGTCCATCCACGACTTCGATATGGGAGAAGACGTCGGTCCTCGGGAAATTGGACTGTTGCGTCTGAGACGATTCATCGGCGTCCGGAGCGAGCGCGCAGATATAAACCAGCCCGACAACGCGATCGTCGGTTCCGGCGCCGGTGATGACGCTTCCGCCGTAGGAGTGGCCGACGAGGATAACGGGGCTGCTGACCCGGCCCATCGTTGCTTTCACCAAGGCGACGTCCTCTGCCGTTGTGTTGAGGCCGTACTGCGCTGCAATACACTCATACCCCTCCGCCTGAAGAGGAACGATCAGCTTGCTGAAGCACGAGCCATCGGCCCAGAGGCCGTGGCAGAAAACGATACTTGGTTTGCTCGATTTCATACTGCGCTTCCTTTCTTTTGTAACGAGGATTGACTACTGATTTCGGTGTCGAGGAGCGTGCCGAGTACCTCGGGCCACGCTTTCTCGAAGTCGGCGTCGCGTTGCAGTCCGCGCTCCAACAAAGCCTGGATCCGCCGCTGCGCTTCAGGCCACGTCAACGCGGTCTCAAAGGAGGTTATCGCGTCCAGTAGCTCGTCGGCGGATGGCAACGAGACTTGGTTAACGAGATTCTTTGCGGCGGCGATAGCACGCCGGTCGAACGAGGCGATCCGGTGCGCGAGCGCATCGACGAAGCCGTCCAGTTCCGCGTCCGGAAGCGCCCGGTTGACATATCCGTATCTTTCCGCAGTACGGCCGTCGAAATCCTCCGCGCCGAGAATGATTTCGAGCGCGCGGCCTCGGCCCACCAAATGCGGCAGGCGTTCCGCACCGCCGCCGCCCGGATGCAGTCCCACGCCGACTTCGGGTTGGCCCAGTCGTGTGTTTTCGCTCGACGCGAAGCGCATGTCGCAGGCGAGGACGAACTCGCTGCTCACGCCCCGGACGCAGCCTCGGATCTTCGCGATGCTGACCACCGGAGACTTGGTGAGACCGACGAATGTATCGATCAGGATCGGGAGGCCGGAAGGCCCGACAGCTGTCATGATGTTCCCTATCTTGCCGGTCAAATCAAAATGGGAAAGGTAAAACTCGGGGTTCGCGCTTTCGAATACGACGACCCGCAGGCTCGGGCTGGCGTTCATTCGCACGAGCAGATCCTGGAGGCTTTCGTAGATGGTTGCGTCCACGATATTGAAGGGCGGATAATCGAATACAACCCTCCAGTACGCAGCCGTTTCCTCAATGACCCGCACGTGCGGCGTTGACTCAGTCACAATTCATGCTCCTGATTTCGGCTACTATAGAGTGCGACGGCAAGTTCAAGTTGATGTTTCTCCCGTTCGCGGAAACGCATGCGCGCGAGTGCAGGTTCGGCGATGCACAGTGTGATCCTTTTTGCCGACGATGTACCAGCTCGGCTTCGACTTCCAAGCGGTTCCCCCCGCGGTCTCGCACTCGACCAGCGAAGCCCTCGATCAACTTGCAGCCGATTTATAGGCGGCTACAGATGCGGCAGCCTCCTCGATGAGTTTGGCTGTTTCTTTCGGATGAGACATGTAGGCAACATGGCTCGCCTTCACTTCGACCGTCTTGGCCTTGGCGCGCTTCGCCATCATGCGCTCCTGGTCCGGATTGATCGACCGGTCTTCGGTGGCCACCATGTACCAGGTGGGCTTGTTCTTCCACGCGGGATTCGTAACCTTATGGGTGAACGAGTCGGTGGAGATCGGCACCTGCGATATAGCCATGAACGCCGCCTTCTCCGGTGGAATGTCCGCTGCGAAGTCGGCCGCGAAATGCGCCTCGTCTATCCACCAGTTGTTATTGCTGTCCGGCTTGAACGCCTTGGACGCTTGCGGCAGGGCCTGTTCGATCGACGCACAGCTCTCACCTTCATCGAGAGCAAATGCGGCAATATAGACAAGCGCCGAAACCTTTGGATGATTGCCGGCCTCGGTGATGATGGACCCGCCATAACTGTGGCCCACCAGAACCACTGGCCCGTCCATGGCGTCGATCGCGGCCTTCGTGTACTTTTGGTCGTCGGCGTAGGAGGTCTCGGGGGGTTGGGGCACCGAAACCTTGTACCCATCGTTCTTGAGGATGTTAGCGACGGCTTCCCAGCCGGAGCCGTCGGCGAATGCACCGTGGACCAGAACCACGTTCTTGATCGTCATTGTTGTTCTCCTTTTGGTCGCTTCTCACGCACTCCGGATTCGAAAGAACCGGACATTGAAGACGGGCCCACAACTTATGCTGGAGGCTGGCCGCTTTCTTGCAGGATCTTGCTGATTTTGTCGTTTTTTGCTCAAAAATGATGCCGCGCCTTCCGCCTGGCAAAACGCGCCTATTTAAAAAGATTGGAAAATGAGGCCTTAAGCCGCGCGAATGCCTTGTCGTGTAATGTCGTCGCCATCTTCCGGGACTGACACCGACGAGTTGATGGAATGTGCGCGTGAACGCTGCCTGGTCATTAAATCCCGACTGAATCGCGATGTCGATCAGCGACATGCTGGTTTGGCTCATGAGTTGTTTCGCGTGGTCAACGCGATGCTGAATCAGCCACTGATGAGTGGAGATGCCGAAAGAGGATTTGAACGAGCGGGCAAAGTGGCTGACGGAAAGTCCGCATTCGCGTGCAATGTCAGAAAGCCGGATCCTGCCATGCATGTTTTCATGAAGAAGTTCCGACGCTCGTCGCTTCTGCCACGGCGCCAGACCTCCCTTTGAGGGCCGTGCTGTTTTCTGGAGTACACCGTACCGCTCGATGAGATGCGCTCCGAGAATGAGACTGAATTGATCGAGGGCAAGCACAGAGGGAGCGTCGCTCCGTCCCAGGAACGGAAGAATGCTCTTCGTGATCTGGGCCACAACCAGATCATCTTCGAGCACTGCCAGGCGATAGTCACTTACGCGGCCAAAACCGAGATCCTCGGCAATGTCATCTAGTCCCTGACGAGGGACAGAATAGTGAACGTAATCGAAGGCACTACCTGCCCAGCACCTTGGCTGTGAATCGAAATCGATGACATTGGAGCGAAACGAGTGAACGGTGGATGTGGCAATGAGCTTGTCTGCTGTCCACACCTGATAGCTCGATGATGGCAGAGACTTAAGGGAGATCGACACGAGCAGAGCGGGGACGGGCGATAGCTTTGTGATTCGGTCAGGAAGCCCAGCCGGCGACTGGAGCCGGGTGATCGTAAAAGTCCCCGGAACACGAAACTGCGATGGAACGGGGGACTTCCCGTCCAATTGAATGAACACTGTGAAGGGAGCTTCAGGTGATGTGTGCGGAGTCTTATCTGCCTTCGGCGAAGAGTTCTTGTCCATCGCGACCTCCGCTGCAGTACGACCGGTCGGTCGTGCATAGGATGACAGATTTCCGTTGGGATTGCATTTGTACCGGCTGTCGCGGCCAAGCTTCGGTTAGGGCGGGCATGAGTTCAAAGATGGGTGGTGCGGGCGGCTTCTTTGAAGAGGTCGAGCAGCGGGGCCTTGAGCCGTTCAAGGCTGCGGCCGAGGGCTTGATCGGAACGATACAGAACAACAGTAGGTAGCTAGCCGTTTTCGACGCGGGCCTTTATGTCGGAGTAGGCCGCATCGATGAGCTTGCTTAGCGCTGCGGCGTTGGTGGGAGTTCCCGGTTTCAGCTTTACGTGACGCATGAACTTGCCGGTGCCTTGCAGCAGGCGGGCGGGATCGGGCAGTGATGCGCCTTGGAAGAAGCCTACGTTTACGTGCGACGTGAAAACATTTACGTAGCCGAAGGGGGCGTCGCCCAGGCAGGCGACTGGGCAGCCGTCGTGCAGAAGTTCGCGGACTTCGTCGCCGCACTTGCGCATCACCTCGAACCAGCGTTGCGCGATGGCTCCCAATTCGCCTGCGTGCGCTTTCAGCCACGCATCGATGGCGGGATCGCGCTCGACAGCGCCGTCGAATCGCAGGATGTCCGTTTTCATCGTGGCTCGCCTTTCTGCTTTCCTTGGTTACTTTGCACCCAGCGGCACAGAGAAGAAAAAGCACATTCCTCGCTTCGCTCGGAATGACAATTTTTTCATCTCCTGCTCTCGGTGGAAATTGGCTTTGTTAAGTGACGGGTCGCGTCATCGATATGAGACGCGTCTGCATCCTCTGGTCTTTCGGGATTAGCTCCAAGTAGCGGCGCGCGTGTTCTACGGCGCGGTCAATATCGCCGGAATGCCAATAGAGCAAAGCAAGGAGTTGCTCATTTAGAGGTATCGGACCTGGCCGTCTTGTCGGGAGCATCGATAGGAACTCGCGTGCGATTGGGTCCGTCGGTTCGGGAACCGGACCTCTCAAATAAGTCTCTGGCAGTTTGAACTCTGCCTGCGCAGCCTCGACCACTGCAATAAGGCTCCCAATACTTTTGAATTGCTCGAAAAAACGCTCGCCAAAGCGTTCAAACACTGCTGCGTTGCTTGCAAGTTCGTTTTCGTCCCATTGCGCTGATTTAAAGTGCGCCCCGTCACGATGGAGGTACGCGTGGAGGCAGACGCGCTCTTTCATCGCCTCATCAGCCTCAAACGGGTCGAAGACAGCCACGAACAGATTGACAAGAACGTCGCGCGACCATTTGCATCTTTGAAAACAAACCGAGTGCCTGACCGGACCGTAGTTCTTTTCGAAGCATGAATGTTCAACCCGAAAACCGAGCCTACTCATGACTGGCTTCCACGCATTTCTCAACTGCGCCGCTGTGTACCGAGCCATAATCGACGATCCTTGTGGCCAGCCCCTTGGGTAATTAGGAGGATTTGGATTTTTCGAGGGCTTCGGTTAGGGCGGGCATGATTTCGAAGATGTCGGCGACGGCGCCGTAGTCGGCGATTTCGAAGATGGGGGCGTTGGCGTCTTTGTTGATGGCGACGATGGTGCGGGCGCCTTTCATGCCGACGACGTGCTGGATGGCGCCGCTGATGCCGAGGGCGAGATAGAGCTTGGGGGCGACGGTTTGGCCGGAGCTGCCGATTTGGCGCTCCATGGGGAGCCAGCCTTCGTCGCAGATGGGGCGGGAGGCGGCGATTTCTCCGCCGAGGGCTTTGGCGAGGGCTTCGGCCTGGGGGATGTTTTCGGGGGCTTTGATGCCGCGGCCGATGGCGACGATGAGTGGGGCTTGGGTGAGGTCGACGGCGGACTTGGCTTCTTTGAAGAGGTCGAGAGGCTTCGTGCGAATTTGGTCGGGGGTTAGCGTGACGGCGAAGGCGTTGATGGGGGCTTTGCCGGAGGGATGCGCGGCCAGGAGATCGGCGCGGAAGGCTCCGGATTGGAAAGAGGCGAACCACGGAGCGGCGCCTTGGAAGGTGACGTCGGCGGCGGTTTTGCCTTGAAACATTTGGCGGACGAAGACGAGCTTGTCTGATTCGTGGCGGTAGCCAATGCAGTCGCCGATCATGCCTTTGCCGAGACCAGCGGCGAGCTTCGGAGCGAAATCGCGGACTTGATAGGTGTGAGGGAAGAGGACGAGGTCGGGCTTGGCGGAATTGATGACTTGCGTGAGGGCGACGCAAAAGCCGTCGGGCGTGTAGGCTTCGAGCAAATCGTGCTCGACGAGGAGGACCTCGGCGACGTTTTTTGAGGCGAGTTCGCCGGCGAAGGCTGCGACGCCTTTGCCGATGACGAGGGCGCTGATCGTGCTCGAAGTATCTTTCGCGATTTGCTGAGCAGCAGCTAGAGTTTCGAAACTGGCGTTGTTCCACTTCCCTTGGCGTAGTTCGGTGATGACGAGGATTTTCATGGTCAGATCACCCGCGCTTCGAACTTGAGTTTCTCGACGAGCTTGGTGGCGACTTCCTTGGGAGTGCCGGTGAGGAATTCCGTTTTTTTAGTTTTGGTGGGGACGTAGATCTTTTCGATTTTCTGTGTCGGCTCGTGCTGAATGCCGAGAGATTCGCGGGTTACTGTGGCGATTTCTTTTTTCTTGGCGGCCATGATGCCTTTGAGAGTGGCGTAGCGGACTTTGTTGATGCCGGATTGGATGGAAAGGACGGCGGGCAGGGGGCATTCCAGGTGCTGAAACCAGCCAGCTTCTAGTTCGCGCTTGAGGTTCATTTTGTCGCCGGCGATTTCTATGGCCATGATAATCGTGGCGTGCGGACGATCCAAAAGCGCGGCTAGGAGGACGCCGGTTTGGCCGAAACCGTGGTCGTCGCTCTGGAGACCGGTGAGGACAAGGTCCGCTTTTTCTTTTTTGATGGCAGCGGCGAGCGCTTTGGCAGAGCCTAACGGATCGAGCTGGGCGAAGTTGTCGTCTGCGATGTGAATGGCGCGATCGGCGCCTTTTGCCAGGGCTTCCTTGATGGTTTGTTTCACGCGCTCGGGTCCCATGGAGAGAGCGATAACTTCCCCGCCGTGTTTTTCTTTCAGGCGGAGGGCTTCTTCGAGGGCGTAGCTGTCGGGCTCGTTCATTTCGAAGCCAATGTCGGATTCTTTGATCCAGTTGCCGGCGATGGCCAGAGGCGCGTCTTTTGCGGGGACTTGCTTGATGCAAACGATGATGTTCATCGATTAATCCTTGCTCGGAAATGCTGAACTGATTTCTAGAACCGAAAACGCGCGCCAAAGAAGTAGCGGTGCTTGTCTTACCCGGAAAGGCTGGCGGTTTGAAGACCGCCGCTACGTTGGAGCCGGCAAGTTGCGCGTTTTGCAGGCTCCGCGATCAGCCTTCCGCGCCGCGGCGGCGGGGCACAGACTGAAGTTTTGTGCCACTTACTTGCCGCTCCAGCGTTTGAAAATCAGGGCGGCGTTTGTGCCGCCGAAGCCGAAAGAATTCGAGAGCGCGTAGTCGATGGTGGCCTTGCGGGCAGTGTTCGGGACGTAGTCCAGGTCGCACTCGGGATCGGGCGTTTCGAGATTGATCGTGGGCGGCAGAATTTGGTCGCGAAGCGCGAGGACGCTGATGCCGGCTTCGAGGCCGCCTGCGCCGCCGAGGAGGTGTCCGGTCATCGATTTCGTCGAGCTTACAGGGACATTCTTGGCGTAATCGCCAAAAACCCTCTTGAGAGCGCGGGTTTCGATGACGTCGCCAAGCGGGGTGGAAGTTCCGTGGGCGTTGACGTAGCCGATGTCCTCCGGCGCGAGCTTGGCATCCTTGATGGCCGCTCGCATGACGCGGTAGGCGCCATCGCCATCGGCCGCAGGCTGAGTGATGTGGTAGGCGTCGCCGGACATGCCGTAGCCAACGATTTCGGCGAGGATGGGAGCGTTGCGTTTTTGAGCGTGCTCGAGAGATTCCAGTATGAGGATGCCGGTGCCTTCGCCGACGACGAAGCCGTCGCGGCCCGCATCGAACGGGCGGCTGGCGTGAGCGGGATCGTCGTTGCGCGTGGAAAGCGCTTTCATCGCGGCAAAGCCGCCGATGCCCATCGGCGTGATGGTGGCTTCCGTGCCGCCGCAGATCATCATGTCCGCCGCGCCGCGCTCGATGATTTTGAAGGAATCGCCGATGGCGTGCGCGGAAGCGGAGCAGGCGGTGGCGGTAGCAGAATTCGGGCCCTTGGCTCCATAACGAATGGAAATGTGTCCGGAAGCAAGATTGACGATGGCGGAAGGAATGAAAAATGGAGAGATCTTGCCGGGTCCGCCCTGGACTAATTTCCAGTGCTCGCGTTCGATGATGTCGAAACCACCGATGCCGGAGGAGACGTAAACGCCGACTTCATCGAGGTCAGAATCCGCGGGCTTCCAGTTCGCGGATTTTACGGCGAAGTCCGCTCCAGCCAGGGCGACCTGAATGAAGCGGCCCATTTTTTTCAGTTCTTTTTTCTCGATCCACAGGAAAGGATCGAAGTTTTTGATCTCGCCGGCGATTTTGCAGTCAAAGCCCGTGGTGTCAAATTGGGTGACAAGGCCAACGCCGCTCTGGCCGGCGAGGAGGTTTTTCCAGGATTCCTCCGTGCCGATGCCGAGAGCGCAGACCAATCCAACACCCGTAACGACTACACGGTGAGTCAACTCTTCAATGCTCCCTGTTGAGGTGATAATTTCGTGGCTTACTTTCCCTTGGCGTGCTTGTCGATGTAATCGACAGCGTCCTTTACAGTGGTCATTTTTTCAGCGTCTTCGTCGGGAACTTCGATTCCGAAGGCTTCTTCGAACGCCATCACCAATTCGACCTGGTCGAGAGAATCCGCCCCGAGGTCGTCCACGAAGGATGCTGTCGGCGTCACTTCGGCTTCATCGACGCCGAGTTGCTCGACGATAATTTGCTTTACGCGCTCTTCCACACTGGCCATTCCGGTGTCCTCCGCGATTTCTATCGCTTATTGTGCAATGACGTAGACTAACAACTTATGGGCCCAAACGCCGCCCTATGGACTCGAATTTCCTCTATCAGGCAACCTGCCCATTCTAGGCAACCCTCTGCGCAAGGTCAACTTTACGAGGGCTAATTCGAACCCGCCCTTCTGATTGCGATACAAGTTACTCTGAGGCTCATGCCAAATAGAGCCCCCCGTTGACATCGAGGACGTGGCCGGTGATGTAGGCGGCCTCGTCGCTTGCCAAGAACACAATTGCAGAGGCTACGTCGCGGGCTGAGCCCATGCGTCCCAAGGGGATGCGATTCTTGAGTTCGTCTTTCACTTTGTCTGGGAGGACGTCGGTCATGGGAGTGGCGATGAAACCGGGGGCGACGGCGTTCACGGTGATATTGCGCGAGGCGATTTCGATGGCGATGGCTTTGGTGAGGCCGACGAGACCTGCTTTGGCGGCGACGTAGTTTGCCTGGCCTGCGTTTCCCATTTGGGCGACTACGCTGGCGATGTTGATGATGCGGCCTGCACGGGCGCGCATCATTGTGGCGAGGGCTTGCTGAATGCAGAGGTGGGCGCCGGTCAGGTTGGTGCGGATTACGGCGTCCCAGTCTTCCTGCTTCATCCGGAGGGCCAGGCCATCGCGAGTGATGGCGGCGTTGTTGACGAGAATGTCGAGGCGGCCAAATTTTTCTAGGAGTTGCTTAAAGCCGGATTTGATTTGCTCGGGGTCGGCTACGTCCATTTTTATGGCGAGGGCGTCGCCACCGGCGGCGAGGATATCCGTTACCAGCGCGGTGAGTTTTTCTTCGTTGCGTGCTGCGACGGCGACTTTGGCGCCCGCTTGGGCCAAGGCCAGAGCGGTTTCGCGGCCGATGCCTTGGGAGGCGCCGGTGACCAGGGCTACTTTGTCTTTCAGGCTGAACATCTCAAGATTTTCCTGTGATCAATTTTTGCTCGATCAAAGCTTCACCCCAAGACCCACCTTCAAAAACCGAACGTGGGGCACCCTCTGTACGGTTAAGGCCTCGACCGACTGGATACAGTCCAGCAAAATCGTACGACCGCGCACAGACTAAAGTCTGTGCTACTTCAGGCCGCGTCGGAACGGGCGCCGGCGATTTTTTCGACGGTGGCGGCCAAACTTTTTTCGTCTTCGACGTTGAGCGTGGCTACGGAACGCTCGATTTGGCGCAGGAGGCCGGTGAGGACGCGGCCCGGACCGAGTTCGACGAAAGTGTTGACGCCCTCGTCGATCAGCATGCGAACGGACTCTTCCCAACGGACAGGCATGGTGACCTGGCGGATGAGGGCTTCGCGGGCCTCGTCGCCGGTCGAGATGGTGTCGGCATCGACGTTGGTCACCAAGGGCACGGACAGATTCGCAAAGTTTGTTTTCTTCAAATCTTGAGCGAGGCGCTCCTGCGCGGGCATCATCAGCGCGGAGTGGAACGGGGCGGAGACAGCCAGTATCACGGCACGCTTCGCTCCGAGCTGGGAGGCGATCTCGACGGCGCGCTTGACGGCGGCGGCGTGGCCGGAGATTACCGTTTGGTCGGGGGAATTGAGGTTGGCGGCGGAGCAAATTTCCCCATTCGATGCGCGTTTGCAGGCGTCGGCCACCACCGCAGGCGACAAACCCATAATGGCGGCCATAGCGCCGACACCCGCGGGGACGGCTTCTTGCATGTACGTGCCGCGCTTGCGAACGAGTTGCACGGCGTCGGAGAATTTGAGCGAGCCAGCAGCGACCAGGGCGGAGTATTCGCCGAGGCTGTGACCGGCCACAAAATCGGGAGTGAGACCACGCTCGGCGAGGACACGGAAGACCGCGACGGAACAAGTGAGAATCGCGGGCTGTGTGTTAGCGGTGAGCTTCAGCTCGTCTTCCGTGCCTTCAAAGCAGATTTTGGAAATGGAGAAACCCAGAGCCTTATCGGCCTCTTCGAAGACGGCGCGGGCTGCCGGATACTTTTCGGCCAGCTCTTTGCCCATACCGGGGTATTGCGATGCTTGACCCGGAAATACGAATGCGACTTTGCCCATCGTCAATTCCTCTCTAGAGCCGTCATGCGACAACGCTCGCGGCCGAGAGCTCCTGTTCGATTTTTTCGTTGATGCGCGCGCGGGCAAGACCCGCGGCGACGCGGATGGCATTCTTGATGGCCTTGGCGTTTGAGCGGCCATGGCCGATGACGCAAACGCCGCGCACGCCCAAAAGCGGAGCGCCGCCGTACTCCGTGTAGTCAATCGTCTTCCGCAAACCCTTCAAGGCTCCGCGCGAAAATAGAAATCCGACCTGCGAAGCGAGCGAGCTCTGGATCGACTTCTTCAGCAAGCCGAATATTTGGACGGCGAGGCCTTCGCAGATTTTCAGCGCGATATTGCCAACGAATCCATCGCTCACGATCACGTCCACGTTTCCGGAGAAAAGATCTCCACCTTCGACGTTGCCGACAAAATGAACCGGAAGCTTTTTCAGACGCGTGTAGACCTCACGCGTGAGTTCATTGCCCTTAATCTCTTCCTCGCCGACGGATAACAAGCCGACGCGAGGACGACGGTTGCCAAATGTCGCCCGGTAATAAATTTCGCCCATCACCGCGAATTGCACAAGATGCTCCGGTTTGGAATCCACGTTGGCGCCGACATCCAGCAGCACGGAAACGCCACCCTTGGCATTCGGAAATGGAGCAGCGAGCGCCACGCGATCCACAGATTCCAGAGTACCAAGCAAAAATCTTGCCACGGTCATGACCGCACCGGTATTTCCGGCGCTGACCAGTCCGTCGGCTTTGGCCTCACGCACCAGGCGGGCCGCAACATGAACCGAGCTGTCTTTCTTCCGGCGAAAAGCTTGAGCGGGGTGATCTTCCATGGTGATCACTTCGCTTGCCGGGACAATTTCGATGGGCAAGTTGGGCGCTGCGTGTTTGGCCAATTCCGCGCGGACCACGCTGGGCTGTCCGACCAGCATGACGCGAACGCCCAACTCGCGGGCAGCCAGAACACTGCCTTCAACCTCGGGGCGGGGCGCGTTGTCACCGCCCATGGCGTCAACAGCGATTGTGATCATCGGATTTGTCTTACTGCTTTATCTGGCCGCCAGTTCTTGGACGGGACCGGGCGGCAAAAGGCAGCGTCAGGCCGACTTGTCTTGCACTGCGCGGCCCTTGTAGTAGCCGCAGTGAGGACAAGCCTGGTGCGGCTGCTTAGTTTCGTGGCAGTTCGGGCATTCGCCGAGCGCTGGCTTCTCCAGGAAGTCGTGGGCTCGCCTGGTGCTCGTCCGTCTTTTCGAATGCCGTCTCTTTGGGTTAGGCATAGCAATACTCCTCGTTCCCGCCGCAGTGGGCGGATTGTATGGGCTTTCGGCCCTGGAAACTATTGTTTTTTCAGCCAGTCCTGCTTTAGGCGCGCGAGGGGAGCCAGCCGCGGGTCCGTCGCGTGAGTCTCGCAGCGGCACTCCTCGTGGTTCAGGTTAGCACCGCAGTTCGGGCACAATCCCCTGCAGTCACTCTGGCAAATGACCTTCAAAGGCAGAGCCAACAGCACCTGTTCTCTCAGCACATCCGCCAGAAACAGGCCGTCTCCTTCAAAAAAACCAATCTCCGTATCGTCGTCTTTGAGCCGGTCTTCTTTCGGCTTGGCGCCTTTTGGCAAGGGAGCATAAAGCAAGTCAAAAGTGCGGTTCACGTCTTCGACGACCGCTTCCAGACAACGAGCACAGACCATCTCAATCTTTGTTTCCAGCTGTCCTTCAATACGAATCTGGCCTTCGAGCAACTCGGCCGTGGCGGTGACTTCCACAGGCGCAACCTGCTTGATTTCCGAGGTATGGTAATCGATGCTGCCCGGAGCGTAGCTCTTCCGGATGCGCAACTTGCGAACCGCGAGATCCTTAACATCGAGAAACACGTCCTGAACGCCTCCGGCGCTAACGCTCATGCTTTATCATTATTCCGTCGAGCGAGCAGCAAGTCAAGGAAGCTGCCCGCTTTCTGATCGTTTTGCTCCCAGAATGGCACGTGGTCGCTCTAGTACCGGGAGCTCGACGGGATTGCCGCAGTTCGGATGCGCAACGTCTTCGTACTTCTCGCCGGGTTCGATGTTGGACTCTTGATTGACGCAGAAGTTTCTAAGGGATTCTCGCGCTTTGTGCCGGAAGGAGCCGCGGAAGTAAAGATCCCCGCGTGGAAAATGAGCGGCCAGGGAAAGTATGGCCATCGCTTTCGCGGCAAAGTTGTCCTCCAAGCCGACAACTGCGCGGGCTACGAAGGAGGAAGGAGAGAGTCAGCCAGCGAGCAGGAATTGCACGGGGCAAGTACTAGAACCAATCATTTTGCGACGGTCGAGCACAGTATATATCTTGCTGACAAAAAACAACTTACTCATCAATTCGAACATTTATGCGACATTGGCTCATTTCGTGCAGTTTTACAGGTCCCAGTCAAAATGACATTGGAGGAAACTTCGTGAGATTCCGAACCATTCTTTCACTGACAACCCTTTTTCTAGCTTGCTTCACAATCGCGGTATTCGCACAGGCCCTGCCTGCGGACGATGGTGCATACAACGCGAACCGCCCGCCGGAAAATCAATCCTTGTCCGGACAGATCTCTTCTGTTGGGGACGCTGCTTTTACGCTAAATATAGCGAAGGGCAACAAGGGACCAGAGAGTGTGGAGTTCCTGGTCGATGACAAGACGAAAGTGGAAGGCAAACTGACGATCGGAGCAAAAGCCATGGTAGAATATCGCTCGGACAGCGGAAAGAACATCGCCGTCCACGTGGTGGTAACTCCAGTCTCTGGCGTGAATTTTTTCTAGCGATCCGCGAAATTTCTTTTTGCGAGGCAGCAAACCCGTACTCCGCCCGACCCAGCCCGGTGCGGTCTGACTCACTCCAGGCACTTGAGGAGTCTTGATGCGCACGACTCTGAAGATTGTCCTGCCCTTAATCGTCAGCGTGGCGGTGGTGTCCTCGTTATTCGCGGGATACCAGGTGCGCACGGATAGGCGCAATCTGCGCAACGAACTTTCGCGGCGCGCGGAAATTCTCGCCGAGAGCCTTCAAGAAACGGTCGAGCCCCTGCTCGATCGCGGGCCTAATAAGAACCTGCAAAGGCTCGTGGCGCGATTTGGACAGAGAGAACACTTGAAGGGTGTCGTGGTGTACGACCCCGCGGGGGCAGTCATTGCGATTACTACAGCCCTTCCGCCCCAATTCCAAACCCGCCCGGCCACTGCGACGCGCGCCGCCCAACGGGACGCACCTATAGGCGAGTTTCTGACGATGGACAGTTCCGCGGCCGGGGACGAAAAGTATCTCGGGCCGATGCACATTTTTGCTTTGCCACTGCATCGCGACGGCCAAGTCGCCGGAACTCTCGTCCTGGTTCATGACACGAATTACATCGACGTGCAGGTGCTGCACACGCTGAGGGACGCGTTCCTCAACGCAGCAATCCAAACGCTCTTGATCAGCTTGCTGGCGTTTGTACTGGTGAGATGGACGTTCACCGCGCCGCTGGCGCTCACGGCCAAGTGGCTGCGAACACTGCGCACCGGCCAAACGCATGCGCCACCGATGGCGCGGCAGGGCGAAATCTTTGATCAACTGCATCAAGAGGTGACACATCTCGCGCATGACCTGAACGCGGCGCGCGCCACTGCGGAAGAGGAAGCGCGACTGCGCGATTCCAACGTGTCGATCTGGACAGCGGAACGCTTGCGGGTAAGCCTGCGGAACAAGCTGCAGGAAAAGCCGCTGTTTGTGGTCTCCAACCGTGAACCGTATTTGAACGTATACAGCGATAAAAACAATTCGATCGAGATCATCGTTCCGGCAAGCGGCGTTGTGACGGCGCTCGAGCCGGTATTGCTGGCTTGCGATGGCACGTGGATCGCACACGGATCCGGGAGCGCGGACCGCGAGGTCTCCGATGCGCATGACCACCAACGCGTTCCACCCGAACGCCCGAGCTACACGCTGCGGCGCGTGTGGCTGAGCAACGAAGAAGAGAAAGGCTACTACCAGGGGTTTTCCAACGAGGGGCTATGGCCCCTTTGTCACACCGCGCACACGCGCCCGGTCTTCCGTCCGGAAGATTGGGTGCACTACCAGCGCGTGAATCGGCGCTTCGCGGATGCAATGCTGCAAGAGATGGAAGGCACGGAGTCGCCGATAGTGCTGGCGCAGGACTACCACTTTGCGCTGCTGCCACGAATGATCAAAGAGGCGCGTCCGGATGCGCGTGTGGCGATCTTCTGGCACATACCGTGGCCAAATCCAGAAGTGTTTGGGATTTGCCCCTGGCAGCGGGAGCTGGTTGACGGTCTGCTGGGCGCGGATCTTATCGGCTTCCAGATTCAATCGCACTGCAACAACTTTTTGGAAACGGTGGATCGCGCCGTGGAAGCGCTGACCGAGTGGGACCGCTTCGCGGTCAATCGGCAAGGACACGTAACGCGCGTGCGACCGTATCCCATCAGCGTGGCATTTCCGGAAAATGGGAAAGCGGGGAACGAAGCCCGGAATGCCGGTGAAGAGCGCGCGGCTCTATGCCACGAACTTGGAGTCGACGGCAGCCTTCTTGGCGTGGGAGTCGACCGCGTCGATTATACGAAGGGAATTATCGAGCGGTTCCGGGGCATCGAGCACTTTCTGGATGTTCATCCTACTTATCAGCATCGCTTCACCTTTGTGCAGATTGGAGCGCCGAGCCGCACCGAGATAGACCGTTACAAACATTTTCTTGGTGAAGTAGTCGCGGAAGCGGACCGAATCAACGCGAGGTTCCAGGCAGGACGGTGGAAACCAATCGTGCTGCTGAAGAAACACCATACGCACGAGGAGATCGCGCGGTACTACCGAGCCGCTTCGGTATGTCTGGTTACGTCCCTGCACGATGGCATGAATTTGGTGGCCAAAGAATTCGCCGCCGCGCGAGAGGACGAGCGGGGTGTACTTATACTCAGCACGTTCGCGGGGGCCGCGCACGAATTGGCGGACGCGCTTCTCGTCAATCCTTACGATGTGGAGCAAGTCGCCGAAGCCATTTATCGCGCGCTAGAGATGCCAGAGGAGGAGCAGGTCAGACGCATGCAGAGGATGCGAGAGAACGTCCGAGAGCGGAATGTATTCCGATGGGCGGCTCATTTGCTTTCCGACCTCACTGAGATACGGATCGACGTCCCGGAACGCATCATCGAGGTACCGCAGATATCGTAACCAGAGCGGTTTGCACAGAGGCTTCTGAATATTCAGATCGGAAGGATATCGTTTTCCAAGAAACTTGCTAGCACAGACGCGTGGATACTGTGGGGATACCTTTCGAGTGCTTCACGTTCTCGTTCTGGAATCTTATTGGCAATGTTCGCGGCGGGGTACCCCAGGCACAAATGGTGATTCCCGACGGGTAACCAGAAGAAAAGTCAGGGCGTTCAGTAAGTCAGCGACCAACACACAACTGTCATCGTCAGGACAAGCAAGAGCATCCCGGTGCTAACAACGCTGAGTGTTCTTCCATGTCCCAGGAGGTAGTCACGCGACTCTGCGTCAATGCAGAGAAGGACGGAAACAACCAGGACGACTCCCCAAGCAAGAATTGCAGGCAAGCCCGGATACCTGCTAATCATCGAGAGAAATTGCCCGGGTGGCTGGCCTGCAGGAATCCACCAGGGAATCATGGGAGCAACGCCGGCGGCGAGCGAAAGGGTGAGAAGTTTGCGTGTAAACCAGCCCTTTAGCTTAGGCCGGGCCTCTTTCCAAACGAAATAGTCCCAGGCCAGCAGAGCCACGGCAAAAATAACCCAGCCGTAAAGCGCTGCTTTTTGGTCAAACCACCACCAGGCGCGGAAGACGAAGGGGGCTTTGTGCGCCATGGCAAAGCGCGGGAGCAAGAAAATGCCTACGAGGCCGTTGCCGGCCACGGCCACCAGAAGTGTGACCAGGCTCATAAGCTGAAACCAATAGCGGGTGGGAACGCGGCGACACCGGGTGCAAACAGATTGTTTCGGCAGGAAATTTAGTCCGCAACGGTCGCAGAACACGGCTGGTCTCCCAATTCGAGGGAATCGAATCCTGTGATCGCTGCCAGAGTATCTTATTGGAATCGAAAAAAACTACTGGTCTGAGGACCAGTTGAAAGGGCAGGCAGTATTGGTAGTATGGATACATCCAGCCAGATACCTTTCCGGGGCGAAGTGCCCAGAAGCGAACAAATTCCGCGGTCAGGCGGGGGTGCAATATGACCGAGGCCTCAAGACTATGGGAAGGCCAGATCGTCGAAGGGGTTTTCCCCTTGCGGCAATATCTTGGCGGATCCGATCACAGTGCGGTGTTCCTGACGGAGCACAGCGAGGGTGAGCCGCAAAAAGCTGCCATCAAGCTTGTTCCAGCGGATCCGGCAACAGCCGATCTGCAACTCTCGCAGTGGCGATTTGCCGCGCAACTGTCTCATCCCAATCTGCTACGGCTCTTCCGCACGGGGCGATGCAGCCTCGGCGGAAGCGATCTGCTGTATCTGGTGATGGAATATGCGGAAGAAAATCTCTCGGAGATTCTTCCCCAACGCGCGCTTACACCAGAAGAAGCGCGCGACATGCTCTGCCCGGTTCTGGACGCGCTCGAATATCTTCACGGCAAAGGACTTGTCCATGGCGACCTGAAGCCCGCAAATATCCTGGCCACTGGGGATCATCTGAAACTCTCAAGCGACGCGATTACGCGGGCCGGGGAATCATTAAGTCCTTCCAGGAAGCCTGGGGTCTACGATCCACCCGAAGCAATCAGCGGAAAGCTGACGACAGCCGCCGACGTCTGGTCGCTGGGCGCGACCCTTGTTGAAGTGATGACGCAGCGGCTGCCGGATTGGGTGCGCGATTCCCAGCGCGAGCCGCTGGTTCCTGCAACTCTTCCAGCGCCGTTCCTGGAAATCGCGCGGCAGTGTTTGCGTTTGGAGCCTCTGCGCCGGGCTAGTATTGTTGACATCGCGGCACGGCTGAATGCACGTGCGGCTGTGGCTTCTGCTTCGGCGACGGGGCTTAGAGCGAATTTTGTGGCAGCAGGCGGACAAGCCTCTTCTGCAATACCCCAAGCCATCGCTTCGCAGCCGGTGCCTCCAGAGCCAACAAGAATGCAGACTAACCCTCACCGGCCACCGCCGTACAGAGAATCGGGCACGAGGTCGCGGTTTATTATTCCGCTGACTATTGGCGCGCTGGCGTTTGCTGCCATTGTGACGGTGCCACGACTCCTGACGCACCGGCCGGAAACGCAGTCCGCTCCGCCCGTAGCAGCAGAAAAGCAAGCTGGCCATCCTGCAGCACAAAAGCGAGCCGATTCAAAGGTTTCGCCAGAGGCCCAGGCTAGACCGGAGCTTGAACCAGAAGTTCCCGAAACGGCAAAATCCGCTACACCGGCCACGCAACAAGCAACTCAGCGCACTGCACAGGCACCTACGTCGAACTCGTTGAAGTCGACCAGCGAAAAGGTGCCGCCCTCTCCTGCGGGTGCATCGGCTGCAACTCCCGCGCCTGCGGAAGCTGTAATACCGGCCGCGACCGGAATACCTTCGGCAAAGGGCGAAGTCCTGGATCAGATCCTGCCAGACGTTCCACAGAAAGCGCGCGACACGATTCGAGGAAGTGTGCGCGTTAGCATCAAGGTGCATGTGGACCAGGCAGGAACTGTGTCTGGTGCAGAGTTGGATTCTCCGGGGCCGAGCCAGTATTTCTCAGATCTAGCTCTACAGGCTGCGCGACGATGGGCCTTCACTCCACCAGAGGTGAACGGGAAGAGCGTTGCGAGTGAATGGAATCTGCGGTTCGTGTTCACACAAGACAACACCAAAGTGACGCCCACGCAGACGGCCCCTTAGGACCCCGCTGAAGAGTGCGGAAGTAGCTGTGTATCTACCGACTTTCGGCAACGCGGTGGCGTGTTGGAAGCCGGCGGCTAGATGACACCTGTCCATTGGTACGGAGCGTCGCCTAGCGGCGCCTATCAGTAACTCCCCTAACTATCTGAAAGTAAATAAGTTGGAAAGAAAAAACGGGCATTCTGAACTGCCGTACCATAGCCCCACCCAACCGCAACTCGTACTTTCGCTTGGAACAGGCGGCGCTTGTCATACGCCAAAGCCTGGCGGAGCCACTGCGAATGAGCGAGCAGCCGAAGCAGAATCTTACCGGACGCGACTCTAGCCCGGAACCAAAGCGGGTTAGGTTTGGCCGCGCCATAGGTTATGCGATATCGCTCGTGGTCCTTGGCGCTTTGTCGCTCGTGGCGGGCTTTGAAACGGCGCGCACGAGCCTGCCGAACTCCAATTCGGACAGCAGTTCTTCCGTGCAGAATGCTTCTCGAGCCATCTCTCCAGTGGGGATGCCGGCGCCTGAAACAAACGTCGATGCGGAATTACACCGGCTCCCGCCGCAGCAGCAAGCGGAGCGTTTACTGGAACGCGCGATGCAGCACGACCCGGCTTCCTTGAATCTGTTGCGAGAAAAAGTGGATGGTTGGCGGGGCCACCTAAAAAATACCGACCGGCTTTTTGACTTGGTACTAGCGGCACTCAATTCGGCTGACCTTGGCGTGCGGACAGCAGCAGTTGACGTGGATCTTGCGGCGAACAATCTGAGTAAATCACCAGAAAGCGTAACGCGCCTGTTGCGGCAGTTGGAGCACGATCCGGCAGGCCGAGGGATGGCCTTGTGGCGGCTCGGTTCACTGGGGAATCGCGGCGTAGAACCGGAGAGAGTGCTGAGCAGCCTGCTGAACTTTGCGCACAACCCGAGCGAGCATACGCGCTATTGGGCTGTGGAAGGGCTGGCGATGCTGGGCAATGACGCTACGATTGACCCGCTACTTAACATTCTGGCTCATGATGCTTCGCCGCGAGTCCGCGAACGCGCGGCAAGCAGCCTGGGGCAATCCGGCTTACTTACGCGGGAAGAACGCATGGCAGCCATTCCTAATCTGCTCAACTTTGCCGACGACGACTCGCTTAGCGTGAGGACGCGAGAGTTGGTGTATGGAACACTCCGCGTGATCACAGGCGCCGCCCTCGGTAACGATGCCAAAGCGTGGCGCGAGTGGTGGGCGCATCATGACCCGGCTCAGGAGCGTCCTCGCCACCGTACGGGAGTTCTGCGCGCCTAGGAACAGGCACTTGTCCGTTTGCAGACAACGTTCTCGGCCTCTCGCCGAAATTCCACACTCAAGCTGTTAGAAAGTGAAAAATTAGATATAGCCAGAAATTGCAGGTGGGGCACTCGACTATTTCTTGAGAGGATACGTTGATACATTTCGAAGCGCAAGGGTGCCGGGTCAATCTTCGCGATTCTCGTTGCCTCGTTCATGGGAACGGCAGCATTTTCTTCGGCTACGGCTCAGGAAAAGAAAAGCCCTCAAACTGCAGGTGTGGATAATACGAAGATGGGGGCTTATCGTGCCATAGCCCAGCATGCCTATTTGGAGTTTCAGAAAGGCGACACTCCAGCCGCTGCCCAGCTTGCGCGCAGCCTGGAGCGAGTTTGGGATAAGGGCGAAGACTACGGCGGTGACACGGCGCTGAAGAAAACACATCCCGATTTGTTCGAGCAGATAGATAAAGCAATGGATGACTTTATATTGCCTTTGACGGAGTACAAAACCAAACCTCCTGACCCAACCAGAGTCAAGGCAGCTTTCAACGCCTACCTTGAGAAATTGAGACTTGCGGATTGAGGACAACCCAAGAACGATTGTTTGTTAATTTTCGCTGAGTCTCCTTCCAATTTATGCGCCGGGTGCGCGAAAGAGCCAACGCAACAGCAAGTGTGTGGGCCAATAAATCAACGCTAGCAACGGGATGAAGATCATCGCAAGATGGACGGGAGCAGGACCCCAGGCGCGATGGAAAAGTGGATCGCGGTACGCGTAGTTCAGGTTGAGTTCCGCAGACAGGAAACGAGAGATAATCAGGAGCAAGGCAGCAATCGCGGCTTGCAACGCGAGCGCACGCCTATCGTAGCCGACTCGACGCAGGGTCCAAAGAAGAACCAGGGGCAGGCCGATGTGGAAGGTTGAGAGGAGGCGGACCCACAGAGGGTATCGCGAATCCCACATGTAATCGGTGCCGCCTATGAGAAACCGCCCCGTGACGAGGCGCCAGCCAACATCCAAGATCCAAAATAGACCTGCGGCAAGAGAGCTGACCGCTTGACTTGAAAGCAAGAGGGGGTTTGCAAACCAAATCCCGAGAAAAGCCAAAATCACGGCGACGTCGCACAAGTGCAGCAGATTGGCCCAACCCCACACGCGAAAATAAGCGGGAAACCAGACAACCATCCAAAGCAAGCTAAACCATCGGAGCACAGGAAAAGTGGGTGGGCCCAGCGACATGCGTCATTTCACCATTTCGCCGCTCGAGGACGGCTAAGGCTATCACAAACGCTTGCGCTGATTGTAGGCATAGAGCCGCTTCGATGTGCGGCGGGGCAGATCGCTCAGCGGTAACCCAACTCGGGGCCGAGTTGGATGGAGCTTGGCATGAAAGTTCCGGTCCCGCGAGCGACTTCCTTGCCGCGACTGTCAAGCAGAACGCCTTCGGCAATATACAAGCGTTTCGAACGGCTGACGACATGGCCGCGCGCGAGGAGCTGGCCATCTGAGACGGGGCGCAGAAAATAAAGCTGAAAAGAGGAAGTCAGAACAAAGCAATCCTTGACAATGGACTGCACGGCAAAAAAGGTCGCGTCGTCCAGAGCTTTGAAATAGACGGCTCCGTGAATCGCGTTGGCGGCATGAAAGAAGTCTTCACGCACCGGCAGTTCGATTTCCGCACGGCCTTCTTCGGGGATGCGGAGCCGCGGGCGAAACCATTTGTTTATTGGTGCGCCGTCATACATCGCGATGAGCGTTTCGAAATGTGTGCGTTCCATATTGTAGGTTTTGGATTTGCTCCAGGATTTACTGGGATTCGGAAGTTTGCTCCGCCTCGGAAACAGCAGAGCCGAAATGCTCCTGATGCTTGCGAAGCAGGAATTGGTCGGTCATTCCGGAGATGTAGTCGCAAACGACGACGTGCCGGGCTTCTGTGCGAGCGGTTTCCTCGTGAGAAGGAGGCATCGAGTCCGGTGAATTGACGTAGTACACAAAAAGCTCTTCGAGACACCGGACGGAGCGGTCGCGGTCATCGGCGATAGCGGGATGGTTGTAGATATGCTTGAAGAGAAAGCGTTTCAGCTCGGCGTTGCGTTCGGCAAAAGAATCGCTGAAGCCGGCAAGTCTGCGGGAGGCGCGGCGAATGTCGTCCACGGAGGCGGCTCCAGAGGCGAGTACACGCTGCCGGGTGGTCTCGATGAGATCTGTAGCGAGATGATCGAGCACGCGCTTGAGAGCTGCATTGAATTGAAGTTTCGCCCGTCCCTCGGGGTGGGCAGCATGAACCTGAGCGTAGGCCTCCGCGAAAATCGGGACTTCTTTTCGCAAAGCATCGAGATCTAGGAGTTCCGCTTCACGCGCGTCGTCGAGATCCGCGGTGTTGTAGGCGATTTCATCGACCCAATCGATGAGTTGACCTTCCAGCGGCGAACGAAGTTCGAGAAGATACTCGGAAAGATGCGGGAATTCCGCCGCGGTGTAATCGTGCGAGTGCTTGATGATGCCCTCGCGGACTTCGAAGGTAAGATTCAAACCGGGAAAATCAAGATAGGGACTCTCAAATTGTTCGACGATGCGAAGCGCCTGAAGATTATGGTTGAAGCGCGAGCCGTGGGCGCGCATCAACTGGTCGAGCTTTTGTTCGCCGGCATGGCCGAAGGGTGGATGCCCAATGTCATGGACGAGAGCGAGAGCTTCCGCGAGCTCGGTATTAAGCCCAAGTGCCGCGGCAACCGTGCGGGCAATCTGCGACACCTCCAGAGTATGCGTGAGCCGATTGCGGAAGTGGTCGGAGAACCGGATCGTGAAAACCTGTGTCTTATCCTCGAGGCGGCGGAAGGCACGAGAGTGAATGATGCGGTCGCGGTCACGTGCGTAAATGCTGCGGTAGGGATGGGGTGGCTCGGGATAGCGGCGGCCGCGTGAGAGTTCCACGCGCATCGCCCACGACGCGCTGATGGGGAGTGGTTCGATGAGCGGCTCCGGCGATGGACATTACTGTCCGTTTGCGTGCTTGAGGACCTTCAAATTTTCCCGCAAGGCAAAAATGTCCGTCCCAACGCGGTTCGCGAAGGAGCCAAGGCTCAAGACTTGGGTGCGAGCGTTTCCAGGCCGCGATCCGCTTCGTCCGAAACCGCCGTGTTCGGAAATTCCTTTTTAAGCTGCTCATACACACTGGCGGCTTCCTGTGGATTGCTCTGGCGCAGCACTTCAGCTAACTCGAGAAGAGCGAGGGGGCGCGGCACAAATACAGAGGAATGGTCCGCCAAATTGCGGAAAACCTTTGCGGCATCGGCGGGCTTTCCGGTGCGTTCGTAAATCACTCCCATTTGATACTGCGCCATGGCCGCAAGTTCTTTGTCTTTAGCGGAGCTGATCTTCTTCAATTCTTCGAGAGCTTGATTGTGCCGTTCGAGATCTTCATAGCAAAGCGCCGTATAGTAAGTGGCGAGCCTGCCGGGGTTCGTGCTTGGATACTTTTGAGCGACAACGGAAAACTTTTGAACGGCGTCCTCGGCGCGCGCCGCCTCCGTGAGATAGAACGGTTCGCCGGGATCGGATGGATCGGGGGTCGTACCGATGCGCGCGGAATAGGCCTTCATAGCCCCGTCCAGGGCGGCCGTGGCCTGCACTGTTTTGCGGTCGGAGTAGAACCGCCAGCCGGCGTAGCCGACGGCGACGATCACGACAGCCAGGATGGCCGCGGCGAGAACGGTGGTGTGCGAGAAGACGGCTTCGGCGCCATGCTCGATGGCATCGTGAATCTTGTCCTGCTTCAATTCCTTCCGCGAAATATGTTCCGCCACAAACACTCTCCTGCTTGAATTGGAATCTTCAATCCTAGCACAAGACGCGAGGGAGCGGCTTCCGAGGAGTGCAATTTGCGTTCGTGTTAGCCGCAAAAATTTACCCTTGCAGCATGGCGGGAAAGAGACTGCAACTCCGCGGCGGGGTGAGTGTTAAATTGAAGTGATGCAAGCGAAATGTGTCCATTGCGGGACCGAACACAATCTGAAGGATGCCGACTCGAGCGTCCATCCAAAAGTACAGTTTCGGTGCTCAAAATGCGGGAAAATCACGGTTGTCGAGGTCAAGCGGCGTCCGGATCAAACGGTCGTGATCAGCCCGCTGCCTTCGTTTGCGCGCGCAGACTCATCCAGTTCAAACTTGCGGCTCCCGCCGGCGGACGAAAGTCTAAAGCTGCCTGCGGATGGCGTTTTTGTCCTTGCGATTACGTCGGGGCCCGCGAGCGGGGAGACCTTCAGATTGGCAAAACCGCGTGTCGTCATCGGGCGGAAAGGCGCGGACATCCCTCTAAATGACCCGGAAATTTCGAGGCACCACTGTTTGTTGGAAGTCAGGGACAAGTTCATCAATCTGAAGGATCTCGATTCCACCAACGGCACTTTTTATGACGAAGAACGTGTGCGAGCCGCGATGTTGCGGGACGGGTCGGAGTTTCGCATTGGTGAGAGCCGGATACGCGTCAGCTTCCAGAAAAAGTAACTCGTTTCCTTGTTCTATTTCTCAGCAAATTACAACCTGAATCAGCGCATCGTGAGTGTAAAATACGGAGGACAGCGTTGCGCTTCCGACGCACCCGATGAATCGCCTCTCCGCCTGCATTATCACACTCAACGAAGAACACCATCTGCCGCGCGCGCTGTCGTCGCTACAGGGCATCGCCGACGAAATCATCGTGGTGGATTCCGGTAGCACGGACCGGACACCAGCGATCGCCCGCGAGCATGGAGCGGCATTTTTCCAACGCGCCTGGACGAATTATTCCGAGCAGAAGAATTTTGCGGCCGCCTGCGCACAGAACGATTGGATATTTTCGATGGACGCCGATGAAGAATTGAGCAGCGCATTGCAGACTTCCCTGCTGGACTGGAAAAAACGTGAACCCAAAGATGGCGTTTACGAGATGGCGCGAAAAACCTGGTATTTGGGAGCCTGGATCAAGCACTCGGGCTGGTACCCGGATTTTCAGCGGCGGCTATACCGGCGGGAAGCGGCGCAGTTTTCAGGAATCATCCACGAATCCTTGAAGTTCGAAGGCAAACCGGGGCGGCTGAACGGCGACTTGCTGCATTATACGGTGCGGTCCTTTGCCGAGCATGAGGAAAAGGTCGAGCGCTACGCGGCGCTCGCAGCGCAGCAGATGTACGCGGCTGGAGAGCGATCCTGGCGCTCAGCCGTGTGGTTCGCGACGCCGTGGAGCTGGTTTCAGAATTATTTTCTGCGCGGCGGATTCCTCGATGGATATAGAGGCGCGTTGATCGCGCAGATGGCGGCGCGAGCCGTGCGAATAAAGTACGAAAAACTCGGGCAGCTTGTGCGTGCGGCCGGGCAGAGGGATCGCGAATGAGAATCTTGTTCGCTGACCTGGAGCGGGAGTGGCGTGGAGGGCAGAGCCAGGCTCTCCTGACTCTGCTTGGCCTGCGTCAGCGGGGTGATGAAGTCGAATTGCTGGCCGCGCAGGATTCTCCCCTGGCAGAGGGCGCGGCGAAAGCCGGAATTGTTGTGCATCAAGTACCGCGGCTCGGATTGCGGGCCTGGGCCGCGGTCGCGTTGCGAGGATTGGTCGCTCGCGGCGGGTTCGAGCTTATTCATCTCAATGAACCGCACGCCATGGCAGCAGCGTGGCTGGCAGGAGCACACAAGCGGCTCCCTCTGTTGCTATCGCGCCGCATTGGATTTCCGCTGAGGAAGAACCCTGTGTCGCAAGCGATGTACCAGGCTCTGGAACGATTCGTGGCAAATAGCCGCGACGTGGCGCAAAGCCTGATTGATTCCGGTATTTCAGAAGAAAGAATTTCGATCGTCAATGAGGGAGTGGAAATCCCGTCCTTGCCGACGCCGGAGCAGCGCGCCAGCGCCCGCAAACATTGGGGGATAAAAGATCACGAATTCGTGTTCGGCTGTGTGAGCGTTTTTGTTCCGGAAAAAGGGCAGCGTCATTTGGTCGAAGCGTTGCCACGCGTGAGAGCGGCGCATCCAGAAGCTCGGTTAATTCTTGCTGGCGACGGCGCGTGCCTCGCGGCATCGCGGATGCTAGCGAAGAAACTTCAACAAGCAGGGGCGATATTATTCCCCGGATTCGTAAAAGACGTCGCGCAAATTTATGCGGCCCTCGATGCGTTCGTGTTTCCATCTGAGTTCGAGGGGCTGGGAACAGCTCTGCAAGTTGCCATGGCCTACGGGTTGCCGTGTGTTTCGACTACGCGCGGCGCTTTAGGAGAAGTAGTTGACGCTGAGCGAACCGCCCTGGTGGTGGAACCTGACGCTGGAGAGATTGCGAGCGCGATGCTTCGACTACTTGATGACGAAGCTCTGCGACGGAGACTGAAAGCCGCAGGAAGGCGCGAAGTGGAAGAGCGTTTTTCAGCTAAACGCATGGTGCAGAACACCATCAATGTGTACGAAGATGTTCTGCGAACGAGGCGGAGGACTTGACGACTTTGGGACTCACAGTCATTCAGGAAGCGGTCCTCAATCGGGTGCCGGCCCTCGGCTTGCCGGAGCGCGCCCGTGTTCTTGACGCTCCGTGCGGAGGCGAGGCGGCCCTGACGCGTGCGCTGATCGAGTCCGGACTTGATGCACAGGGAGCCGATATCGACACCCAGTCGCAGGTGCATCTCGCCGAAGCGTTCACGAAGGTAAATCTGGACCAGCCGCTTCCCTGGCCCGGCCGAACGTTTGACGCGGTTTTTTCAACGGAAGGTATCGAGCATCTCGAGAATCATTTTTCGTTTCTGCGCGAAGTCTGCCGCATCCTGAAGCCGGGAGGCCTGCTCATCCTCACGACGCCAAACATCACGGCCTTACGTTCGCGCGTTCGATTCTTCGGCAGCGGCTTCTTCGGACGCGATTCGCGGCCCCTGGACGAAACTTCGCGCCATCCGCTCCATCATATCGGGCTGGCCACTTTCCCGGAGCTTCGCTACGAGCTGCACATGTCCGGATTCCGGCTGATTGACGTGCGCCATACCCACGTTAAACCAATAAGTTACTTCTACGCGATCTACGCGCCCTGGATGTGGTTGTACACCAGTGTGGCCTTCCGAAAAGAAAAAGATCCGGCACAGAGAGCAAGAAACAAGGAAATTCTCGCAACCCTGCTCTCGCCTTCCGTACTCTTCGGTGAATGCCTGATGCTGATCGCGAAAAAAGTCTAGCCCGTGTGGCGTTGAAAAAGAGACGCCAAAAAAGCGAAACGCCGGGCGGCTCCTTCTCCTTCCGCACGGCGCTTCACATTTTTCTAATTCTGCGCAAGTTTTCTGACTTCTCTTGTTCCAGGCGTTCCCTCCTATCCGCTTGCCGTTTTACGTCAAGCTATCTTGGGGATTAAACAACCCATCGCCCTTTCGGCTCGAGGAACTCCACGCCAATCGCAAAGCCGTCGCCTTGCAAAGGATGGCAGTAAGCAACCCGGGCCGTAGAACGAAACTCTCCAGTGCGCGAAGCGAACGTCAGCCGTTCGCCGTGTTCCCAGCGGCGGGTGCTCACCACCCGCGCGCCACGCGCACTCACATTTTCTGTAAAAGTCGATTCTGTACCGGGCATCTGACGATGGCCGTCGAGAAGGACAGGAATCTCCATCGGGATCCGGCGCTCGACGCGGTGGAAAGGAAAAGCGTGCCTGTTGGATTTGACCGGCATCCATCCTCACAGGCACGCAGCAATCCGCGTGAGATTTTTTACATTGCTACTGCTAATTCGATGCTTCATGCCATAGAGCGCGCGGTCGGCCGCACCCAGCAGCTTTTCCGGCGTATCGCCATCCGCAGGAAAGGCGGCGACACCGGCGCTGACGGAAAGCGCGGGCGGCTCGGCTTCCGCGGAGAGACGCTCCCGAATGCGCGATACCACGCGTCCGGCGATATCTGGGCCAGCTTCAGGAAGCACGAGAGCAAATTCGTCGCCACCGTAGCGTGCGGCCGTATCGATGGCCCGAGAATGGCTCCGTAGAATTTTCGAGAGGCGAACGATGGCGCGACTTCCGGTGAGGTGGCCGTAGTGGTCATTGATGGTCTTGAGACCATCCATGTCGAGTAGCACGACACTGAAAGGGCGTTGCGTGCGTCGCGAGCGGTCCAGTTCCGCCTCCAGCACGCTGATGAGGCGGCGGTAATTGGCGAGGCCGGTGAGCGGATCGCTGACGGCCATCGAACGAACCTGTTCAAACAGCCGCGCCTGGTCCAGCAGAGCGCCGGAAAGCATGACGACGTAGCTGGCGGTCTTGCTCAATTCCGCGAGGAAGAACGGGCCATCGAAGAGATGGCGGGAAAATGCCGCGGAGACATGGCAAACCACGTTGAGAGATGCCACGGCAAAGAGTGAATAGTCGTACAGGCTCGCGGCACTCTTGTTGTTCTTACTGATCTGAAGACGCTGCCGGAAACAAATGGCTGCGATCAAGAACAGCATGCCGGGGAGCAAATCCCATGGACGAGAGATAAAGGTGACGGCGTGAGCGACAGGCGCCGATGGCGCCGCGAGAAAGGCGGCGCTCGTAAGATAAGCCGCTATGGCAACCACCAGCAATGCACCGGCGGTCTCCTTGCTGGGTTGACGCGCGGTCGGAATATAGCGCTCGACGGCAATGGCGGAAAGGAGCAGGACGGAGAGAATCGTGCGGCCTACCATCCAGCCCATTGGAATTCTCGAAAGAGCCGCAGGCCCGGCCTGCATCACTTCCCTGAGGCCGAAATAGCCCACCGTCTCGATAATCCCCGAGAGCACAAACCCGAATGCCAAGATAAGCGCGGTGCGATCATGTGTACCGCGGAATCGGACGAGGGCGTTTGCCGCATAGCAAAAGCTGACCAAGATTCCGCCGACTTCCAGATAGAAATAGGTTTCCGGAGACCCGGAAACTCCGGCTTGGCGCAGGTAGAAAATGGCGCCGAAAAAGAGGCAGGTGAGGGCGACGACAGAAGCGATAAGGACGCGAGACCGCTCCTTCCGAAGAAACCCGACGATTTGACCCCAACCTCCCACAAAACCCCCCAAATGCCGAAGAAACAACTACAACCCCGTAGGAGTGCAACTTTATGCCCTTTCCAAGGGGAAAATCTAAGTCTGCAAGTAATTGAATTAGAGAGAGTTACGGGAGCATTTCTGCTTGTGTTGGCAGGTGGTAGATACGGCGAGACGACGAGAAGAGTTGAAAAAAGAGTGTCTTAGAAAACTATCATCTTTGTTCCCTTATAGTTACCGACATTTCGTACAGTGTTCGTACAGTATCAGTATAAGAACTGAGACCGTCTCAGTGTGAGACTGTCTCACATCGCAAAACCGCTCACTCGGCTACGTTTTTACAAGTTACACCTTGGGCTTGGGAGGGGGCAGTTCGCGGGCAACGACGGGATCGCTGAAACCGGAGGTCTTGTGTGAGCCGTCGCAGAACGGCTTATTAGCGGAGTGGCCGCATCGGCAGAGGCCGATGGAAGTCCGTCCAGCCAGTCCGAAAGCGCGGCCTTCGGGATCGACGATCTCGAAATCCCCCTCCACACGGATCGAACCGTTACTGTTGATGGTGATTTTTGCAGCAGCCATTCAGGCCTCCGAAAAAATACGAGCGCGTCCGGGGAGTCTGTCTCCGGACGCACTCTCTAGACTACGCAGGGATTGCTAGGAACTCAAGAAAGCGCTCAGTACTTGGGTACGGACGGATCGACTTCGTCCGACCACGCGAGTATGCCGCCCTTTAGATTGAGAATTTTGCGGAAGCCCGCCTTGCGCAAGAAATCAACGGCCTCCGCCGAGCGCTTTCCGCTGCGGCAATGAGCGATGATTTCGCGAGAAGAGTCCAGCTCGTGAACCCGGCGCGGCAATTCGCCGAGCGGAATCAGGTGGCCCTTCAGATTGCAAATTTGAAATTCGTGCGGCTCGCGAACGTCCAGAATGAAAAGATCATCTCCGCGGTCGAGGCGCGATTTCATTTCGCGCGGCGTAATCTCCGGGACTTGGACATTGGACGCGGGCGCTTCTTCGCCCCGCACGCCGCAAAACTCGTAGTAATCGATAAGCTTGTTGATGGTGCGATGCTCGCCGCACATCGGGCAGTTTGGATTCTTGCGCAGCTTGAGTTCGCGGAATTTCATTGCCAGCGCATCGAACAGCAGCAAGCGCCCAACGAGATTCTCGCCGCGGCCCAAGATCAGTTTGATCGTTTCCATCGCCTGAATGGAGCCAACGATACCCGGTAGCACGCCCAGCACGCCGCCCTCAGCGCAGGACGGAACGAGGCCCGGCGGCGGCGGTTCCGGATACAAGCAGCGGTAGCACGGCCCTTCCGGCATCCCGAACACGGTGGCTTGCCCCTCGAAGCGAAAGATCGAGCCGTAAACATTCGGCTTGCCGAGCAGGATGCATGCATCATTCACGAGATAGCGCGTGGGGAAATTGTCAGTGCCATCGACAATGACGTCGAAGTCCTTGAATAGCTCGAGGGCGTTCTCGCTGGTGAGCTTTGTTTCGAAAGTTTCGATCTGAATGTCCGGGTTGAGATTGGAGAGCCGCGACTGCGCCGCCGCAGTCTTGGGTCTGCCGACATCGCTGGACCCAAACGTCACCTGCCGCTGAAGATTCGTGAAATCCACGACGTCAAAGTCGACGAGTCCCAGCCGGCCAACGCCAGCAGCAGCAAGATAGAGTCCCAGCGGTGCACCCAGCCCGCCAGTGCCTATGAGCAGGACTTTGGCGTTCTTTAGTTTGAGCTGACCCTCCATGCCCACTTCGGGCATGATCAGGTGGCGGCTGTAGCGCAGTATCTCCTCGTTCGAAAGGCTCGTAACCGGCTTCGCTCCGGTTTGTGGTTGTACTGTCGTGGCCATTGCAAAAACTCCCTGTCAATTAAAGTTCAAGCAGCGTTTTTCGAAATACCGCCGGCGATGGACGGAATGATGCTGATAGTGTCCCCGTCTTTCGTGGGCGTGTTTTCCTTCGCCAGGTAGCGGATATCCTCATCGTTTAGGTAAACATTTACGAACGCGCGCAGCTTGCCGTCTTCCGTGAAGAGGTGTTTGCGCAGTTCGTCGAACTCGTTTGTGAGCCGTCCAAGCGCTTCGCCAACCGTCGCGGCGGCAATCTCCGCGGAATCGCGTTTGCCTGCGTAAACTCGCAGCGGCGTTGGAATCATCACTTTGATGGACATCACTATTTCTCCCGTTCTCTTTAGCGTGCCTTAAACCGCTGCGCCCACTTTCACCGAGTCAATCTTTTCTTCCAAAAATTCGGACCGGTCGTCTTTCAACCGCCAGGAAGTCATATCCTCTGCCACCCCGGCTCGCACGCTAACGATAATGTAGCTATACCAGGGCCACGCGTGATCGCGATCGTACTCGCTTGGCCTCGCCGGATGGTCGGGATGCGAATGATACCAGCCAATAACTTCCAGTCCTTGCGCCGTCGCGCGCTTTTCCGCTTCCCGCACGTCTTCTCCACTTACGGAAAAACGATTACGCGGCGAATCATCGCGGCGATTTACAAGCGGAAAAAGAGCAAGAATCTCGCGTAAAGTTCCGTGACCTTTTGCAGATGAATCATCTTTCTCGGTGAAACTTTGGTCCCGCCCCAGCAGGGCACCGCAGCACTCGTACGGATAGGTTTCCACGCCGTGCTCGCCTATCTTCGCCGCAAGCTGCGCGCTGATCCCGATTTCCGAAATTTCGCTCATCGCGGGCTCAGCCCTCATCCCAGAAGCGCTCGCTCAGGTACTTTGACGCGGAATCGGCAAAAACAGTGACGATCACTGCATGCCGGTCCTGCGCAATGCCCTTTGCGACCTGAAAACTACCGAGCAACGCGGCAGCCGAGCTTGGACTGACCAGGAGGCCCTCTTCCCGCGCGATGCGCTTCACCATGCGATACGCATCTTCGGTGCCGACCTCGAGACTCTCGTCGGCAAGCGTCTCGTCATATATCGCGGGGCGAATCGCAGTCTGCATATGCTTCCAGCCTTCCAAACCATGAAACGCCGCATCAGGCTGCAAACTAATGCACCGAATCGATGGATTGAGCTCTTTCAATCGGCGCGACGTGCCGACAAACGTTCCACTCGTGCCCAGAGCCGCCACGAAATGAGTGATACTCCCATTCGTTTGCTCCCATATCTCATTTCCGGTAGTGCGGTAATGCGCCTGCCAGTTTGCCGGATTGCTGTATTGGTCCGGGTAGAAATACCTCTCGGAATCGATCGCAACGATCTCACGCACTCGCCGAATTGCGCCGTCCGTGCCTTCGTCACCCGAAGTGATGACGAGTTCGGCACCCAGCGCCTCGAGGATGCGTTTGCGCTCGTGGGACGCGCTGTTCGGCAAGCAAAGCTTCACGGGATACGCCAAGCGCTGCGCCGATCATGGCGAACGCAATTCCTGTGTTGCCGCTGGTGGCATCAATGATGGTCTTGCCGGAGCGGAGCGCACCGCTGGCCAGCCCAGCCTGGATCATGCTCAATGCCGGCCGGTCCTTGACGGACCCCCCGGGATTGAACCACTCTGCCTTTGCGCAGAATTCGACATTTGGGAATTCGCCGCCGATTCGCGTGAGCCGCAACAGCGGAGTGTTGCCGATCAGCTCAAGGACAGACTGCCCCGGCCTGCCGATGGGCACTCCTTCCCGGCCTACGGAAGCGAGGTCGGAATCAGCGATCTGGTTGGTCGTGGCCATGATCTTGAATTGGCAGCAAGCCCCTTGGATATGCGACCAGTTTACTCCGAATTAGATGCAGCACGCCAGTTTGGCGGTATAACCTGAGTTTAGCATGAGTTAGAGGGAATCACCCTAAGATGAGTAGAGAATTGTTTTCGGTGCCATCCGCCGAAGAATTCGTGGATCTGACACGCTGAGTAGCTCCTCTGTTAACGCTTGCACAAATTGCAGCGTCTTGCTCACTGAAATGATCTTTGGAGTCGGCAGCTTAGAGGGTGGAAGCCTAGTTGACTCGCGCCTCACAATCAGGGACTGTCGAGCGGTGAGCACCTCGCCGGCTCCCCAAACTTCGGATGATGCTTCGCTTGTGCTCGCCGCACGCGAGGGCGACCGCGCCGCTTTTGGCGGGCTGTATGCCCGGTACGCGCGTATGGTTCACGGCATTTTGCTCGCGAGAGTGCCCGCCAGCGATGTGGATGATCTTGTTCAGGATGTTTTTCTGCGCGCTTTGCCCCGGCTGCGCGACCTGCGCGACGCCGCCAAGTTCGGCCCCTGGCTGGCAGCCATCACGCGCAATCGCGCCAATGATTATCATCGGCAAACCCGCGCGGTCGCTGCAGTGACGGAGAGTCTCTCTGGAGACGAGGACGAAGTACCCGCCTCGAGCACCGTTCCAGATGCGGAAGCGGCGGTGATCCTTGCGTTCGTTCGCGGCCTCCCAGAAACCTATCGCGAGACGCTGATTCTCCGCTTGGTGGAGGGCATGACGGGACCGGAGATTGCGGTGCGCACGGGTCTGACTCCCGGCTCCGTCCGCGTCAACTTGCACCGAGGCATGCAGCAGCTTCGGGAGAAACTGAGCCAGGCATCGCCAGGCGGCGCGACCTGGTCGACTTTCTCCACCAGTCGAAATTCGGCGGCACAGGGAAAGATTGAGTCGCGCAGAAGGAATGAGCCATGAACGACGATTACCTCTGGGACGGTTCCGGCGAACCAGACCCGGAGATTCAAAAACTGGAAACAACGCTTGGCAGATTCCGCCACCAGGGTCAGGTGCCGGAATTTCCTAAGATTACAGTAACCGCTCAACCGCGGTTCTGGCAGCGGCTTATGTCCTCGCGTTCGTCCTTCGGACTCGCAGCCGCGACCGCTACCATTTTGTTTATTGCGGCGTTCGGGATTCTCCATTGGAGTCAGAAGCCGAATACAACTCCCCTTCCAGGCTGGGATGTCGAAAGCCTCGCAGGCACTCCACGCGTGGAATCGAATGCCTTGGGAAATACCTCCGGAACCACCAGGCTTGGAGTCGGCCAAACGCTGGTCACCGACAACCGTTCGAAGGCCAACATTTCCGTCGCGGACATTGGAACGGTGAACGTGGAACCAAACACACGTTTGCGTTTAGTGGCTGGCGGCAGCGGTCATAATCGGCTCGCGCTCGACCGCGGCACGATTCACGCATACATCTGGGCGTTGCCGGGCGAGTTTACGGTCGATACACCTTCCGCCATCGCGGTGGACCTGGGCTGCGCCTATACGCTGCAAGTGGATGATTCGGGCGCCGGGCTTCTTCGTACGACACTCGGATGGGTTGGTTTTAAGCTCGAGGGCCATGAAGCCTTCATCCCCGCAGGCGCGGTCTGCGCGACCCGGCCGAAAGTGGGGCCAGGCACGCCGTATTTTGAAGACGCTTCTTCGTCGTTTCGCGAGGCGTTATCCAAATTTGACTTTGCCGCTGACACGCCAGAGGAACGGGGCGCCGACCTCACCGAAATACTGGCGGTGGCTCGCAAGCGGGACGCGCTCACCATCTGGCATCTTCTCGCTCGCGTCGGCGAATCGGACCGTGGCCGCGTTTACGATCGCTTGGCGACGCTAGTTCCGCCTCCCTCCGGGGTCACGCGCGACGGCATCTTGCGCCTCGATCAAAAAATGCTGGATTTGTGGTGGAACCAGCTGGACCTCGGGGACGTTTCGCTGTGGCGCACGTGGGAACGGTCATGGTCGCAAGACAAAGCCAGCAGGCAGTGACCTGTTCACAGCACGCTGAAAGTTTCCTTCTCCCTTGTTGCCCTTAGGTATTCTCGATTTTGCAAGCCTGTCTTTCTTTTCTCATCGCAGCTGTTAACGCCAGTCTCCTTTTCCACGTCTTGCTCGTCGACGCCCGAAACAATTCAAAAGGAGAACACAACAATCATGAAACCTCGCACCGTTCGTTCACCCTTATCCCTTGCGGGAATCTTTGCGGCTTTGCTTTTTCTCGCCACTTCGGCACAAGCTGGTCCGCCTCTCATCTGCCACACCATTGATATTGGAAATGCTAAGTCTTTGCCTTGGATCAATCACGGCTGGAACCTATCAGGAAGCGAGAACTACGACCTGAAAAACCTCGTACCCGACACTCTCGCCATCCTTGATTCGGGTGCGCCCGTCCTCGTGCGCATGGAAACGCTGCGCCGGGCCACACTCTACGCCCGGCACGACCCCCAAGTCGCCAGAGAGTTGCTGACGAGGCTTTTTGCTCGCGCGACGACTGCCGAAAACGCAGGGCACCCAGACGCTTTGGCCTTGTTCGACGCCGGATATCTAGCGGAGTGCTATAAGCAATGGATCGGAAAAAACTTGCCGCACATGACCGACAACTTGCCAATGGACTCTAATCCAGCCGCAAATCTTGATGGCTATGCATGGGTGAAGCGAGCGAGCGGTCTACGCGGTCAGGACCCGGAGATGGAATTCGCCGCTGGGCTAATCACTCTCGAGGGCCCACCATCGGATCACTATCAACACGCCTCAAAAGCCATCGCCGGCGCTAAAGACGATCCACTACTGGCCCAGAACCTCAAAAGCCGCTTCATGGGCGATGCCGGAATGACCGTCGCCGAACTGTTCTCAAAAAGCGCCAAGGTGAATCAGTAAGACCAGTTTAAATCTGAAGCACCGGTCGTATCACGGCATTGGAAAGGCCGGATTGAATAGGAACCGGGCAGGGACATTTGCAACGTTCCTGCCCGCTCCGCTTCCTGCCATGCCTGCGGTTTGATGGCGGCTCCATCTGCAGGACCAGCAGTTCGCTTTACAGAAGTCGCGGCATTTACTAGGCTAAGAGCCCTATGTGGAATGTCGAACAGCGTTTTACACCAAAGCAAATCGAAAGCTTGGCGGCGCTCGGATTTGGCGTCGGCAGCACGCGAGGCGTTGTCCGCGTCGAGAAATATGGCAGCGGCGCGGAGTTTCGCAAGGGAACGGACGACCTCTACCAGATGACGGTTGTGCCGACGATCATGCTGAAGGGGCGCTTCACCCGGCTTTGGGACGCGGGCTATCAGAAATTTCTGCTGACCGACGATGGCTTGAAGCTGCCGGCGCTCGCGACGCATCTCGAGAATTTGCGAAGGTTCAACGAAGAACTGCGTACCGCGTTGGGTGTCCCGACTTTCTACAACGAAGCCCTCGGGTCAGTTAGCCAAATCAGCGTCTACGACCGCGTCAAGGGCCGCGCAGGCGATGTGCCCGATAAAACGGTTGGCGCACATGAGCCAGGCGCCGAGCATTAAGCATTCAGCCTTTTGCCGTAATTTTTCCTAATTCGATTTGCTCTCCCGAAGCTGACGCCGGAATTGATCCACGTCCACGCGATGCTTGGCGGCTTTGCGGGCGCCAATGAAGATCACTGGAATGTCCTGTCCGTAACGCTCCTCGAGAACAGCATCATTCTCGATATTCACTTCTCGCAGCGCGGCGCCGAACTCATGCAATAACGGCGTTATCGCTTTCTTGGCTTCTTCGCAAAGATGGCAACCCTGCCGCGTATAGAGAGTGACTTCGCGCGGGCCCGCGGCGGCCAAACACGCGTCCTCCGGATGATCTTTCACGGTTTCGGATGGGAATATTTTTGGAAAGGTCCTGCGTAAGGATGAAACGCCCGGGCGCGGTAGAGCTCTGCGATCTGCCGAAGATGTCCGAGGTCGTGCGAAGCCCACTCGCTGAGCATCTGATGGAGGGTGATGTTGCCTAGTTCAGAATGAGTCGCGTCGCGATCACCAGAATCTGCCGGGATGCTCCTCAGCAGAATCACAGTCGAGCGCCGGGTCTTGATGAAAAACGCCAGATTCTCGGTTGCTGACCCTCGCGTGTAATCGCCCACGACAACCGTGCCCACGGCATCATACTTCTGCAGCGTCGGCGTATCTTCGGTGACGATGCGCCGCGTCCGGTCCGCATACACGATCTCCAAGTCCGCAAGATGCCCTAGCACTTCCGCAATCGACCAGCGATCCGCTGCCGGTTTCCACCGCAGTAGATCTTCCGGCAAATCGCGAAGCATCGTTTCGAGCAGAATCGGCGTCTTTTCAAGGAGCAAGAGGGCAGGTTGAATGGATCCGGTGACGGCTGGCTCGGTGGTTCGAGCTACACCTTGTTGCATGGGGGGACCTCCCAAGCGATACCTGCATCTTACTCGAAAAAGCCGCGAAAAGTTGAACTGGCGCATAATGAGTAACACGCGCGGAGGCGACGCCCATATGGGGAGAATCGTGGCACTGATGGACGACCTGTTTTTTCAAATGAAGGTCGCGGAGACGGCGAAGCACCTGGGCCTCGAGTTAAAAGTGGCTACAAACGGCGACGCGCTTCTTGAACTGCTTGAACCCGCGCCAAACCTGGTCATCGTGGATTTGAACGCGCGAAGCCAGCCACTTGCCGCTGTCGTGAGGCTGCGCGCGGCCCAAAAAGATCTGCGGGTTGTGGGATTCCTCTCTCACGTTCAACGCGATCTGGCCGACCAGGCGCAAGCGGCAGGTTGTAGCGAAGTTATGCCGCGCTCGGCCTTTACACAAAACCTGGCTGCCATTCTGAGCACCGCAAAGGACTGATTTGAAATTCCACAAAATTATTCTAGTTGCTAACGCAATTCTTCTAACTGCGCCGCTTCTGTTGTTAAGCAATGGCGCCTCAGCGCAAGAATCGAGTTCCAATCCTACCGCGACACCCAGCGCACCCACTGGCCCTTCCGCCGCGCTTCGCGATGTCTTAACGGCAGCCTGTTCGCAGAGCCAGAATGACTTTGCGCGCTTTCTCACCGCGCGCAACAAACAATCATTTACTCGCATGGCTCCGGCGGCCCGCGTCGCGTTCATGAAACGCTTTGTGCTCCTCAACGAGTCAGGCAAACCCTCTGTTACCGCTAATCCCGCTGGCCGGCCCATCGTGCGCTGCGACACTCCCGCGGGAGCAGCGGAAATTCAGATCGGCGGCGCCGATACCCTTGACAACGTGGCGTTTCTGCCGGTGACACTCCGCGACGCGACGGATACGTCTGGCGCCAGCGCGATTCAAGTCAACATGGGCTTGGTGCGCGAGAACGGCGAGTGGAAAATCCTCTCGCTAGGTCTGGTGCTTCTCGATCTACCTTCTTTGGAACTGGAATGGGACTCCGCCGAAGCAGACAAAAATGAGCTAGCCGCAATCGAATCACTCAAGAATATTGCCGAAGCCGTTGAAACTTACCGGCGCAAATTCACACGGCTGCCCGCATCTCTCTCGAGTCTGGGGCAACCGCTGCATGGCTCAGCTAACGCGGAAGCCGCGGGGCTCGTCGATTCTGACCTGGCCACCGGCCTGAAAAATGGCTATTCATTTCGCTACGTCATTGTGGGCGCCAGTGGTCTGGGAGCTCCGGCAAAGTTTGAGCTCGCCGCAACGCCGGTGAGCTATGGCCGCACCGGACACCGCTCGTTTTTCCTCGATGCCGCTGGCACGCTTCGCGGCGCGGACCGGCAAGGCGCAGTGGGCAGCGCGTCTGATCCGAAATTGCCGTAGCCCAAAGTTCTCGTTGCCCGAAAGCAGGTCATTCCAGGCAGCCTCGAAGAGCCGGCAAAGTCTTGGCGCTTGCCAATCGCGCGTTGTCCTGCCTGCGTAAAGCCGCAAGTTGCGTGCAAGCAGGCCGATTCATGTTATGGCTACGGCTGCGTCTTGACGGTTGGGTACTGAATCCCCAATTGTTCCAGATAGGTCTTATATCGCGCGGGATCGTAATAGTATTTTTTCAATTGCGGCGCGAACTTCTCCATTTTTTCCTTATTCATCTCTACGGCCGGTTTGTCGTCGGGACTTAGAAACGCCTCGTAATGGACGTCCTTCGTTTGGACATTCCTAAAATAATCCCACGCTTGCTGCACGAGCTGCGGCTGTAGAAAAAAGTCGAGAGCGGTCATGGCTTGCACCTTGGCGCCCGCGGTCGACCCTTTGTGTGCGATAGGAGTGGCCATAGCCACGCCGTTTGCCCAGCTATGACCGGGCAAATTCGGAATATTTGCCGGGTACATCAGGTACACCATCGGCACGTTCCAGGAAATATCGCCGATGTCATCGGATCCCCCGCCAGTGGGTTTTTTCACCGGTTCTGTGAGGGGCTCGACTTTTTCTTTAAGCCCTTCCACCTTTGCGCCGATATCTTTTTGGAGAGCTTTCGCCAGCGTCTGGTCGGCTGCGCTCCACACAGGCATGCCAACGGCCTCGATGTTTTTCTGCTGTGTTTCCGCGACAACCTTGTTCAAATGCGGCGGCCACGCGGACCCCACCAGCTTGTGATCAACGGTGGTCCCAGTCATTTTCGCGGCGGAGTCCGCCATGGTATTCCCTAAATCGTAGAGATCCTTGATGTGCGGATAATCCAGCTCGCGGAAGTAATACCAAACCGCCGCTTCCGACGGCACAACATTGGGCTGATCCCCTCCATTGATGATGACCCGATGCGAGCGTTGTGCGGGACGCAAGTGCTCCCGCCGAAAATCCCAGCCCGTGTCCATCAGCTCGACGGCATCCAGCGCGCTTCGCCCTTCCCACGGCGCCGCGGCGGCGTGCGCCGCTTTTCCGTGGAAAAAATATTGCACGGAGACGAGCCCGCTCCACTCTCCGTTCCCCGTGCCATACGACGTCGAGAACTCTGATTCCACGTGCGCGCCCAGGACGATATCCACATCCTTGAAAACTCCTGCTCGAACAAAGAACGCCTTCGTGCCGAGCAACTCTTCCGCAACGCCGGGAACAATCTTAATCGTGCCGGCTATGTGGTGTTCGTCCATCAATTTTTTCAGCACCAGCGCCGCGGTGACGTTGACCGCCATTCCCGAGTTATGGCCTTCCCCGTGGCCCGGCGCGCCTTCAACGATCGGATCGTGATAAGCGACTCCAGGTTTCTGCGAAGCGCGAGGAATACAGTCGATGTCGGTGATAAACGCGATGACAGGTTTGCCGCTCCCATAGGTGCCTACCCAAGCGGTGGGAATGCCTGCAATGCCATGCTCAACGTGAAACCCGTTCTTCTCGAGGATGCCGGTGACGTACCGCGACGTTTCGTATTCCTGGAAGCCCAGTTCGCTGAAGCTAAAGATTTCGTCCACCATCTGCTGGGTGAACACCTGCAGCTTTTCTACCTCCGTCACTGCTTCCTGCTTTATGGCGGGAAGTTGCGTCACCTCCTGGGCGAGCAGTCCGCGCGGCGCGAACAACGCCGCTGCAAGACAACCCAGTACACAAAGTTTCCTCATCGGATTCCCCCGTCAGTAAAATAAGCGGGCATATTACATCGGGATTTGTGAAATAAGGGAAAGAAAGAATCACCTATTTGTGCAACAAAGGAGTTAACGCTACTATCGTGCGATTCAACATGCGCCCGGCTTCCGTCCGAATCCTTTTGCCGCTCTTGGCCTTCGCAATTCTGAGGCCCGCGGCGGCAATGGCCCAAGAGTCCAGTTCCACATATGGGCCGCTTCCTGTCTTCGAACTCCACAGCGGATTCTGGATTAATCTTCACCACGCGCTCTACTTCGAAGCCAAGCAGCGCGTGACTCCATCCAGTCCCCAGCAAAGGGGCAATCCAGGACCCCAGTCAAAATTGAGAACCATGAAAGATTCCGCCGCGGCCCTCACACCAGCGGAGACGACCGCCTGGGACAATGCTGTCGCCTATTACGCTGCAAACTATGCGAACAAAGACCTGCTCTTCAACACCGATCTTATGCTGTTGAAGAACCAGCTCGAAGATTTTGAGGATTGCGACGATCTTTCCGGCGCCAGAAAGAAAACTTGTGATGCGGGCCTCCCAGGCAACGTGACGCCGATACTGGACGCCGCGGCGCCGGTCTATCGCGCTCATTTATGGGCCGATCAGGACCGCGCCAACCGCCGCTGGATAGCCCGCGTCGCCCCTCTCGTGGAAGAGCAAGGTGTTGGAATTTCCCAGCGGCTCGCGGATGTCTATCAGACCAAATGGCCCAAGCAAAAGATTCGCGTCGACGTGACGGGTTATGCAAACTGGGCTGGCGCGTACACCACTCTCGACCCTCTGCGCGTTACCATCTCCAGCACTGATTCTCGCAACCAGGGTGACGAAGCCTTCGAAGTTCTCTTTCACGAGGCCTCGCACGGCATCGCGGAACCCGTGCAGGATGCAATCGTTCGCGAATGCCGGCAGCGCTCAAAGGCCATTCCGCGCGACCTCTGGCACGCGCTCATTTTCTACACTACCGGCGAGGTGATCAAACCCTTGTTAACCTCAACAGCTGGAGAATCGCAGACGCCGCAGGGCACCGGCAAAACCAACCCCATTGGCCCTCCTGCTCCCGCCCGGGAAACTTATACGCCCTACGCCATTCGTGAGGGACTCTACCAGCGCGGTTGGAACGACTACTACCAGCTTCTCATACGCTTCTGGCAGCCCTACCTCGATAACAAGTCCACGTTTGACGATGCCATCGCGCGCATGGTCTCCGCGCTCTAACGCCCGCAGTTACGAATGTTGTTTGTTCGGGTCTCTCCGATGGCGGGTGGCAAAGCCATAGTAGTTGTTTTTGACTTTGGGGGTGCCGCACCCCAGCTGTCATCCTCGGCCAATTGCAGAAGTGGTATGCTAGCCCAGTGCGCTCCCGTCAAGAAGAAAAAACTATCTCTGCCCCACCCGCCGAAGTCTTCAGCTACGACCAACTGGGCCGCGTAAAGATCAATTCCCAATGCACGCCGCAAAACTGCTCCACGCCCGCAGTTTTCCCCGTAACGTACACTTATGATTTGCTCGGCGACCCGCTCACGAGCACGAATGGGGCTGGCGTAACTCTGACTTACGCAGTCCAACACCGCTGCGCGCCTGACTTCATTGACCAGTAGCCTCTCGGACTCTAATCATCCGGGCACCTTGTTCTCCTCGTCGCACTACAACGCCGCAGGAGCGCTCCTTTCCGCGACTCTCGGAGGCAGCATTGGCGAAACGCGTACCTATGATGCTCGTCTGCGCCTCGCCTCGATCGCCGATGGGTCGAATTACTCTCTGACAATTCCATCCTCCGGAGGCTACGCGCCGAATAGCGATATTCTTGCCGCCAACGACAGCGCCAAAGCAAACTGGGTGTACGCGTATGACGACTTCAATCGTCTTACCTGCTCGAATCTCGCCACTAACGGTACTTGCGTCAGCCCAAATAGTGGCACGGCGACGTATACTTACGACTACGACCGCTACGCAATCGCTGGCACCAAAACGGTCCCTTTTCCATGCAGCTCAGCTTTAGCGGCAACAACAATCGTATGAACAGCTACTCTTACGACTCGGCAGGCAACCTTCTGAACGACGGTTCCCACAGCTATTTCTACGATGCGGAAAATCGCCTCATCCAGGTGGACGGTACTTTGGGCACTTGCTCCTCGGCAACCGCCTGCTACATCTATAACGCCTCTGGCCAACGCGTTCGCAAATCGACCGGCGGCACCAGCGTCGACTATCTTTACGATCTCGGAGGCCAAGAGATCACCGAGCTCAGTTCGGCTGGCGCATGGAATCGCGGCGAAGTGTATGCTGGAAGCCGCCATCTTGCGACCTACAACGGCGGCACGACCAATCTGATTCACGCGGATTGGCTGGGCACAGAGCGCGTCCGCACCACTGCAACAGGCGCATCTTGCGAGACCATCACCAGCCTCGCCTTCGGTGACGGCCAGTCCACCACCGGCTCTTGCGCCGACCCCAGCCCCATGCACTTCACCGGCAAAGAACGCGATAGCGAGTCGGGACTCGATAACTTCGGCGCCCGCTACAACTCCTCCAACCTCGGGCGCTTCATGTCCCCCGACGATTTCTGGAAAGATTCCGATGTCCACGATCCACAAAGCTGGAACAAGTACGCCTACGCTCGCAATAACCCGCTAAGGTACACAGACCTTCCGGCGAGGAAGCTACGGTTACAACCTCGTGCAATCAAGACCACACGACTTGCCAAGTGAACGTGACCGCGAGCATTGCCATTTACGCCGTCAACGGAACCACTGCAGATCAACTGAAGCAGGCGCAATCGGCCATAACCTCGCAGGTCGACAAAGCCTGGAGCGGTTCTTTTGTGCAGGATGGTGTGACATATAATGTCTCCACGAATGTTACTGTTTCGATTGCCAGTTCAGCGGACGCTGCATTCAAATCGGGAGCGCAAAACGCAGTCGGAATCGACGCTTCTGGAAACGCCATAAATCATCTCGATTCTGGTCCGCGGGGTAGCGGCCAGGACCGAGGTACATGGGATTTCTCCTCGATTACCTCGGGTCAACTATCGCCACACGAGTTCAGCCACGTTTTGGGGCTAGACGACAATCACGGCAATAACCTCTCGAACGCGTTTAGCTCTGCGTCGATGGGGGACCACCCTCGCGCGACCGCCCAAGACATGCAGTGGGCATTCGGCCCTGAGCTACACCAGCACCAAACAAATTTCAATGTGGGCCAACGCGAAGGCAGGGCTTGCCCATTCTGCAACAACAGGGGGAACCGCCATTGGTGGGAGGTGCTCCCCGAGCAGACCCCACACTAGTAGAGAACATCGCTCGGTACAGTTAGGTCGAAGAGGGCGCAATGGAATACTCCATAAGAGCTTTCGTGAGGGTCGTTACAACTGCGGGAATCGCAATCGCGATTTCCTTCGTAAGTTCAGCTCTTGTCTTTGCCAATTCTCACTACCACACAACGCAACGTGAAGGATCTCGGGGTGTGCTGGCCGCGTCATCGTGGCTTGAACTGTTATGGGTAGTCGTGGGCAGCATTCTTGCCGTTGCTCGTTGGAGGGCTACGACACTGTTGTTCCGGATCGTCTTCGTGCTTAACGTAGCCATAGCAGGCTTTCTCATCGCTGAGTTCCTTTGGCTCCACTAATGCCCGCCTACGATTCAATACGTACGATGGTGATTTGTATGCGCAAATTCACCGGCAAAGGACGCGACTCCGAATCCGGTCTCGACAACTTCGGCAGCCCGGTACTTCGGGCGGGTGGCCGCGCCTTAACGAGCGAGACGATTTTGACTTTGTTTTTTCCGGCGGTGGCCTACCCTTTGCGGTTTTGTTTCTTGCAAAGGGTGGGTCACTCTTAATTTGAGCTGCGGAGATTCCTCTACGCACGTCCAACCTTCCACTTTTTGACCTTCAACCCTTAACCTCACTTCGCCGTTCGCCTCCTCAAAACCACCATTCAACCCCCAATTTCGACCATTCCCTGTAAAACACTTTACCTCCCGGTATTCTCCCTGCTACCATTCCCTATGTTTACCCTGAGCCTCGAAGGGTTTCGCTCACGCCACTCGAGTCTTGGCCTCGTCCTTCTCGCTGAATCTCCGCGTCCCTCCTCCTCTTTCTGGAACCTTCAAACCTTCCAACTTTCAAACCTCCCAACCTTCCTACGCGCTATCCCCTGTATAATCCGCACTTACAAAAAACACGCCCCTAACCCTTTTGGAATCCGCACTTACAAAACACAGGACTTAAAGTCCTTTAGAATCCGCACTTACAAAAAAAGGGGAGTGGGGGTGCCGGGCGGCTTTGTGGAACAGCCAACGGAAGTGAGAGACCTCTTAGGTCGGCTCGCAGACAACTGTCGTCAACCCGTGCGTCCGCTTACAATGGGTCTCTCGGACCACTCAAAGGTAAGCCCGCAACCACGCTCGCTTCTTCGGCGGAAACGTTTGTCGAGGAATCACGGTTGTGCTAGTCTCTGCGGTGCGGAAATAAGCTTGGCCACGCGCCACGCAAGCCCCAGCGACGCTAACGTTCTCTCCTTACCGTCCCTCAGCAGAGCCTTCCCGATGAGGAAGACTCTCCCGCGGAGAAACCAAACGGCTTGGGCGATTCGATGACCGCCTCCCTCGGAGCCAGGCAGTCAAAAGGAACTGGATAAGCCCATGTCCGGTACACAAGCAGCCCCAAAGACTGAAAAAGAGACGGTCGAGATCAAACTCGCCCATTCGCCGGATTCCGACGATGCCTTTATGTTTTACGCGCTGGCGACCCACAAGCTTGCCACGCCCGGTTACAAATACACCCACGTCCTTTCCGACATTCAGACCCTGAACGACGCCGCTCTGACTGAGACCTACGACGTCACCGCAATTAGCTTCGCTGCGTATCCGGCCTTGCGCGATAAATACGTCCTGCTCGATTGCGGAGCCAGCTTTGGTGAGAACTACGGTCCCATCGTCGTTTCCTCCAAGTCCATGAAGCGAGAGGAATTAGCCGGCAAACGGATTGGCGTCCCCGGCCTCAAGACAACCGCCTACCTCACTCTGAAGCTTTTTGAACCAAACTTTGAGCCCGTTGTGATGGCCTTCGACAAAATTCTGGACGCGGTGAAGAACGATGTTGTTGAAGCCGGCCTTCTGATTCACGAAGGGCAACTTCTCTTCCCGCAACTCGGCATGCACCGTGTTGTGGACTTGGGGGTGTGGTGGCATGAGCAAACCGGCCTCCCACTTCCCCTCGGCGGAAATGCCGTGCGGCGAGCGCTAGGTCCCGCGGTGGGACTGCAAATCGCCAAGACCATCAAGGATAGCGTTGAGTATGGTCTCGAGCACCGCGAAGAAGCCCTGAACTACGCCATGCAATTTGCGCGCGACATGGAAACCGAAGTCGCTGACAAATTTGTGGGCATGTATGTGAATCGCTGGACTCTCGGCTATGGCGAGCGTGGCAAGCAAGCGGTTCGAGCCTTAATCGAACGAGGAACTTCGGCAGGCCTGCTCCCGGGTCCCCCGGACGTCGAATTCCTCAGCCAAGAGTAACAAAATAAAAAACTTAGCAAGCACCGGCCGGGCATCCTTGCCAATTCCTCCGCCGAATCAGTGAGCGTGCGGCCGTCCCGGTATGAACCAGAGGTCTTGATAATCAAAACTGAAATCGGCTAGCGGCGAAACCGCCGCCATCGTGAAGTGATCAATGCTGCCATCGGGTTTCAGCGTGAACGTCACAAACGCATCTTCGATGGTACGGTCGCGCCAATGCGCTTTGAACGTGTCGTACTGCCAATGCTGCAAATCGGCCACCGCTTTTGGCGTGTGATCGAGGCTAAAGACAAGCCCTGAGCTTTCCTGCTTTATCGTGATCGGCCCATACCATGCGTCGTTATAAACCCCCGCGTACTTGTCCAGAGGCAATGACGGTCTTGAATTCGCGGCCCGGCCCTTGTCGCTCTCTGTCATGGCCAGCTTTGCCGTCTTTGCTTGCTCGTCCTCGGCAGTCTTAAAGGCGGCAGTCCATTCCGTCGGCGGCAAACCAAAGTAAGAGTCCAAAACGTGATACACGATGGACTCGAAAGCGCCGCCTTCTTCCGCATTGGTAAGAATCACTACTCCCAGATTCTCCTCCGGAACAAGAAGTACGCGAGTAACGAAGCCAGAGACGCCTCCGGAGTGTCCAACCAGCTTGCGTCCGTGATAGTCCCTGATCCCCCAACCCAGCGCGTAGGCGGAAAATTTCGGGCGCAAAGCCGCGAGTGGCGAGTCTTCCGTGGAAATCGGTGTGAGAGTCTGGGCAGTCCACATCTCATGGGATTGCGTTTCGCTGAAAAGCCGATCTGCGCTCCCCGAAAATTTGCCGTGGTTGAGCTGCAGCGTGACCCATTTGGCCATTTCCGCCGCCGATGAGTTGATCGCGCCTGCCGGTCCGGCATTGTCCAAATCCTGGAACGGTATGGTTTGGAGTTTTCCGTCGACCTTCGAGTGCGGCCAAGCGTAATCGTCTCCGGACTTGAAAGCGGTTGTGCTCAGGTTGGTGGTCTTCATGCCCAGCGGCTGGAGAATCTTCTCGCGAATATACTCTTCCCACGACTTTCCGGTCACCGCTGGAATGATCTGCCCCGCCGCGATGTACATCAGATTGTCGTAAGCATAGTGGCTGCGGAAACTCGAGGCCGGCTTCATAAATCGCAATCGATAAATGATATCCTCGCGCGTAAATGTCGTGTGCGGCCAGAAAAGCAAGTCTCCTTCGCCGAGCCCCATCCCGCTACGGTGCGTAAGCAAATCGCGTATGGTCATCTCATGCGACACGTACGGGTCGTACATCTGAAAACCCTTCAGCCGCTCGTATACTTTATCGTCCCAGGAAATCTTCCCCGCATCCACCAGCGACGCTAGCGCCGCGGACGTGAACGCCTTCGTGTTCGAGCCAATGCCAAACAATGTGTTCTCATCGACCGGCGCAGCCTCTCCCATCTTTCGCACGCCGTATCCCTTCTCCAGCACCACCTTGCCGTCCTTCACGATGGCGATCGCGATCCCCGGCACATCAAACGTCTTCATGTCCCGCGCAATATATGCGTCCAGGTCCGCCGGCGGCCCGCTCTGCCCAAATAAGGTGGCAGCCCAGAGCAACACAACAACCAGTGCAGCGCTGCGTGACACCTGCGATCTATTCATAGCTCTCTTTGCTCCCTTCGTGGATTGCGGGAGGAATTAGACCACAAATAGTACCCAACCAATCTAACACCTTGCGCTTTGTCCGCCTTGACGCCTCCTCACGAATCACTTAGTGTCTTTTCCTTGCGATGGAGTCTCTCATGAAAACATTTATGCGCGCCTTGTGCCTAGCGGCAGGGACACTGGCACTGCTTGTTCCGTTAGCGCGGGGACAGGCTGCTGCGGAATATCGTGACCATACGCAGGCCCCGGCGACATGGCCTCAGGAAGCAGTTCGCAGTGCGCACGGCATGGTTGCCACGGACGAGGAGCTGGGATCGCAGGCCGGCGTCGAAATTCTCAAGCGAGGCGGAAACGCTGTGGATGGCGCCGTTGCGGTGGCTTTTGCTCTGGCCGTCGTCGAACCTGCCGCCGGAAACATAGGTGGCGGCGGCTTTATGCTCGTCCGTCTTGCGGATGGACGTACCACCTTCTTTGACTATCGCGAAGTCGCACCCGGCAAAGCCGCGCGCGACATGTACATCAAGCCCGATGGCACGCTCGACAAAGAGCTCTCCGTCATCGGCTACAAATCCGTCGCAGTGCCTGGCACCGTCGCTGGCCTTGAGCTCGCCCTGAAAACCTACGGCAAGCTAAAACTGGCCGACGTGATGGCCCCGGCAATTCACCTCGCCGAGGACGGCTTCCCTGTCAGCGAAAAACTGGCTCGGCAATTGGGGGGCGAACGCCCCGAGTTGCAACAGTTCACCATTAGCCGGCGCATCTTTTTGAACGATGGAAAAATGTTTCACGCCGGCGATGCCTTCCGTCAGCCCGAGCTGGCCGCAACTCTCAAGCGCATCGCGAAATACGGCGCAGCCGAGTTCTATCACGGCGAAACCGCGCAGTTGATCGTGGACGACATGAAGCGTATGGGCGGTCTCATCAGTCTCGAAGACCTCGCACAATATCAGCCCAAAGTTCGCGAAGCCTTGCATGCAGATTACGATCTCGACGGCCACAAATGGGACATCATTACCTCGCCCCCGCCAAGCTCAGGCGGCGTCGCCATCATCGAAGCGATGAATATGTTGCAAGGCATCCCGCTCAAAGGCTGGGACGATCTGCAAAGCGTGCATATGGTGGTGGAAACCATGCGCCGAGTTTTTGCAGACCGTGCCGCGTACCTTGCGGATCCCGATTTTTCCAACGTGCCAGTCGCCGGTCTCACCAGCGATTGCTATGCCAAGGAACTCGATGCGACCATCGATCCGCATCACGCCTCATCCAGCAAAACGGTAAAAGCGGGTGCTCCGCACGTCTGTGGGGTTTCTGCCGCCAACGACTCAGTGCCGCAAGAAATCGTCAGCCTCAACGATGGGCCGCACACCACACACTTTTCCGTCGTCGATGCAGCTGGCAACGCCGTGGCCAGCACCTACACTCTCAACAACAGTTACGGCTCGCATGTAACTTCATCAGCAGGTTTTCTGTTCAACGACGAGATGGACGATTTCACGACGCAGCCCGGCGTTCCCAACGCGCTCTTCGGCTTGATCCAATCCGACGCCAACGCCATCGCCCCCAAGCACCGCCCGCTCAGCTCCATGACGCCGACGATTCTCGTCCGCGATGGCAAACTCAGCTTCGTAACTGGTTCGCCCGGGGGCCCGACGATTATTACTGCCACGATGCTCAGCGTTTTAAACTGGATGCGCCTGGGAATGGACGCGCAGGCGGCCATCAACGCGCCTCGCTTTCATCACCAGTGGCTGCCGGATGTGATCCTTATGGAAAAGGATTTTCCCGCAAGCCTCGAGTCTGCGCTAAATGCAGAAGGCTACCAGACACGGCGGCGCGGGCACATCGGTTTGGTAAACGCGATTGGGATCGATCTGAAAACTGGCGAGCGCCTCGGCGCAGCGGACCCGCGCGATAACGGTGCGGCCGTCGGTTACTGAAGAGTTTTTCCATCGCCCTCGGGCTTTTGTTCCGTAAACAGCCGGAGGACGGCGGGAAGTAGTTATTCAATCTGCGCAGTAAACGAGACCATGAGAAGAATCCTGTCCACCTACTTGTTCGTGTCGCGAAAATTGACCACGGAACTTCTCGGGCAGATTGCCGAGGCCGGTTTCGAGGCTCTCGAGATTTTCACCACGCGAAGCCACTTCGATTACACCACCAAGCAAGAAGTGCAAGCGATGGCAAGCTTTCTCTCGCAGCATCGCCTCGCGCTTGCTTCGCTCCATGCGCCCACGAGCCGCGACATCAGCGCGACGCGCGAAGGCGGCGCCCCGCTCTCCATCTGCGAAGTGGAACGCGTGCGGCGCATCGAAGCCATGGACGAGTTGAAACGCGTGATCGATGTGGCTGAGGATTTGCCTTATTCCCGGTTGATTCTGCACATGGGCGGCTCTCGCGAAACAGCAGACCCGCGAAAGCGCGATGCCGCCTTCAGTTCGCTCGAGCACCTCGTCTTACACGCCCATCATGCCGGCGTGACCATCGCCATTGAGAACACCACCAGCGAGATGGGAGATCCCGCGTACATGCGCACATTTGTGGACGAGACGCGGTTGACTGGCCTGCGTTTCAACTTCGATATCGGCCACGCCCACCTTGCCGATGGCCCGGAAGCGGAACGTGTCGGAAAGGCCTTTGCGCCGCTTCGCGAACTGGTGGTCTCCGCGCACATCCACGACAATCACGGCGAAAAAGACGAACACCTTCCGCCTTACGAAGGCTCGATCGATTGGGAATCCGCCGTCAAAACTCTGAAATCCGCGCCCGAAGAGAATCTCCCGCTCACTCTCGAGCTAAAAGAAAAATCCGGCCACGAAACCCCATCTACAGCGGAGTTGTTAGCTGCCGCTAGCGAGTCCCTCGACCGCTTCGAGCGCGAGTGGAGCTAGCAACAAGTAATTGACCATTATTCTGACTATGGTCTATAATATGGTCAGGTGAAGCCATGCAAGAGATCGCTATTTCCGAATTCAAGGCCAAGTGCTTGGCCATCCTCGAGCAGGTGGAGAAAACTAAGCAGCCCATCCGCATCACTCGTCACGGCAAGCCTGTCGCTGAAGTCATTCCTTCAACTCCCGTTGTGGACCGCGCAGCCCTAATGGGTTCTATGAGGGACTCTATCAAGATTCTGGGCGACATCGTTTCGCCAGTAATTGACCTCGATGAGATTGAGGCTCTTCGCGATTGAAACTTCTGCTGGACACCCACATCTGGATATGGCTCTTGCAGAGCCCCGGACGGCTTGGCTCCCGCACGCATCAGTTGCTGGGCGACAAGGCGAATGAACTTTGGGTGTCGCCGATTAGCACTTGGGAAGCTCTTATGCTGCACCGTAAGAAACGGATTGAGCTGGGTGCGGAATTCCTGGCTTGGCTGAAGCAATCGGCTCCGGGATTCCATCTGGCGCCGTTCACGCATGAAATCGTGCTCGCGGCGGAACATCTCGATCTTCACGCCGATCCCGCAGACCGTTTCCTCGCGGCTACCGCGCAAGTCCTTGATTTGACTCTTGTCACGGCTGACCAGCGGCTCCTGGGCCTTGGAAACATTCGCACCTTGGCAAATCGCTGAGTTTTGCCGGCGACTGCTAGCCTGGGCCAATACCCACCCTTCTCTGCTAAACTGAAGTTTTCAAAATTCACTCAAATAGCGGACTATGACCATCATCACGATCGAGCAAGCAGGCAAGTACGACGGGCAGGAAGTAACGATTCGCGGCTGGCTCTACAATTTGCGCGAATCCGGCAAATTGATGTTCCCCATTTTTCGTGACGGCACCGGCATCATCCAGGGTGTCTGCGCGCTTAAAGAAAATCCCGAAGCCTTTGAAGCGCTGAAAGGTCTCACTCAGGAATCCAGCGTCATCGTCACAGGCAAAATCCGTGCCGAGCAACGCGCCCCTGGCGGCTTCGAAATGGGCGTGGCCAAAATCCAAATCGTTCAGAAAGTCCCCGACGCCACGCCCTTTCCCATCCAGCTCAAAGAACACGGCGTGGACTTCCTTCTCGATCAGCGCCACCTCTGGATTCGTACGCCCCGCCAGGCCGCTATACTGCGCATTCGCGCCGAGGCCATCCGCGCCGCCCGTGAATTCATGGACGGCCAGGGCTACACGCTCGCGGACGCGCCGATGTTCACCCCCGCTGCTTGCGAAGGCACCTCCACCCTTTTCGAAGTAAATTACATCGACGATCAAAAGGCCTATCTGACGCAGAGCGGCCAGCTTTATGCCGAAGCCATCGCCATGGCCTTGGGCAAGGTTTATACCTTCGGCCCCACTTTCCGCGCCGAAAAATCCAAGACCCGCCGCCACCTCACCGAATTCTGGATGCTCGAGCCCGAAGCGGCCTACGTCGAGTTCGACGAAATCATGACCCTCGGCGAGGGCCTCGTCAGCGCCATCGTGCAAGGCGTCCTCAAAAACAAAACGCGCGAACTCGAAACGCTCAAGCGCGATACCGCCAAGCTCGAAAACATCAAGCCGCCATTCCCTCGCATTAGCTACGAAGAGGCCGTTGCTGTGCTGAACAAGAGCGGCAATCCCGCCAAATTCGGCGACGATTTCGGCGGCGACGAAGAAACCATCATCTCCAGCTCCTTCGATCGTCCGGTGCTCATCCACCATTACCCTTCCGCAGTCAAAGCCTTTTACATGCAGCCCGATGCCCAGCGTCCGGAACTCGCCCTTGCTTTCGACATGATCGCTCCCGAGGGTTACGGCGAAATCATCGGCGGTAGCCAGCGTATCCACGATTACGATTTGCTTCTAAAGCGTCTGCGCGAACACAACTTGCCCGAAGAATCCTTCCAGTGGTATCTCGACTTGCGCCGCTACGGCAGCGTCCCGCACTCCGGCTTTGGCCTCGGCCTCGAGCGCACCGTCGCATGGATTTGCGGAACCGAGCACATCCGGGAAGTGATTCCCTTCCCGCGTATGCTTTACCGGGTTTATCCTTAGTGCGGGGTAGTTCGCGGTACCAGTAATTCTCGCATTCCCGAATTGAGCAGAAGCTTGGGCGTATGAAACTTTTGGTGCGCTTAGCGACTTGATATCGGCGCTCGCTTCACGAGCCTGTTCACAAGTCATGAGTCACCAGTTACCGGTCACCAGTCACGGACAAAGCATGCCTCAAAAAGTTCGCATCATCGGCGTACCCATGGACCTCGGCCAAAGCCGCCGCGGCGTGGACATGGGTCCCTCCGCCCTTCGCGGTGCAGGTCTTCAAGCGCGCATCAAGCAGCTCGGCCTTACCGTCGAAGATATCGGCAACCTCGAAGTGAAACAGCCCGAAGAGATGCAAGTCGGCGAAAAGCGCGCCAAGTATCTTCAGGAAATCGCGGAAACCTGCAAGGACCTCGCTACCACCGTCGAAAAATCTCTCGGCGAGGGCTTCCTCCCGCTCGTTCTTGGCGGAGATCACTCCATCGCCGCGGGCGTCGCTGCTGGCGTCGCCTCTCATTATCGTAAAGACAAAAAAGAAATCGGCTACCTCTGGCTCGACGCCCACGGCGACATGAATACACCCGATTCCTCGCCCTCAGGCAATGTCCACGGCATGCCGCTCGCCGCCATCATGGGTTACGGCGCGCCTGAACTCGTCGACTTGCTCGGCTTCAAGCCCAAAGCCGAACCAGGCAATATTGTCATCGTCGGCGCGCGCGACCTCGACGCCCAGGAACGCAAAATCGTCAAAAAATCCGGCATCCACGTCTTCACCATGCGCGACATCGACGAGCGCGGCATGCGCGAAGTCATGTCCGACGCCCTCAAGTACGCAATGGACGACACTGCTGGCGTCGCCGTCAGTCTGGACATGGATTTCGTCGACCCCAGCGACGCTCCCGGCGTTGGCACACCCGTCCGCGGCGGCGTCACCTACCGCGAAGCCCATCTCGCCATGGAAATGATCGCCGACTCCGAAGCCATGCTCTCTCTCGAAGTCGTCGAAATTAATCCCATCATCGACGAGCACAACCGCACCGCTCTCCTCGGCGTAGAGTTGGTCCTCTCCGCCCTCGGCAAAAAAATCTTGTAACCGCGCTTTGCTGTTTTTTGGGTTTGGTGTTGTAGGGACCGCCTTCCTAGGCGGTCCGCTCGCCCACAATCTCAACTCATTCGCAGCGCGGCCATTGGATCAATCCGCGAGGCCCGCCGCGCCGGCAAATACCCAGCCAGCGCTGCTACCGCCGTAAGAACCACCAGCATCCCAACAAACGTCACCGGATCGCTCGCAGTCACTCCGAACAAGAGCCCGCTAAGCGTCCGCGCCAGCGCCCACGATGCCGCAACTCCCACAATCATCCCAATCCCGGCTAAACCAAGCGTCTGCAGCAAAATTCCTTTCTGTAGCGTCTCTGCCGAAGCACCCAGCGCCATGCGAATCCCAATCTCCTGCGTCCGCTGGCTTACCGAATACGAAATCACCGCATAAATTCCCAGCGAAGCCAGCACCAGCGCAAATCCTGCGAATCCGCCGAGCAGCCAAACCACAAATCTTCGCGGCGACACCGCGCGATCTACCATCGTTTGCAGCGTTCGCATATTCGCCGTCGGCAAATTCGGCTCGATGGGCAGCAGCGCCTCGCGCAGCCGCGACGCCAGTTCCGCCGTTGGCAGCGAAGTCCTCACCACCAAATCCACCGTCCCGTAATCCCGCGTCTGCCGCATCGGAATGTAAAACTCGTTGCCCGACCCTTCCTCCAACGCCATGTGATGCACGTCCCCAACGACGCCCACCACCGTCCGCTCCGGATTATCCGCGCGCACAATCTTCCCAATCGGATCCTCGCCCGGCCACAAATTGCGCGCACAGGTTTCGTTCAGAATAATGACGTTCAACGCCCCCTTCGTATCCCGCTCCGTGAAATCGCGTCCCGCCTTCAACGGAATCCCCATCGCATGAAAATACCCGTCACTGATAATTCTCGGAAACCCGTTCGGATAATTCCCCGGCGTATACTGCACGCCCTTCGCTGCAATGCCCCAGCCCCGGTTGTGTCCCAGCGGCAGCGAGTCCGAAAGCCCCGCTCCCTCAACTCCAGGAATTTCCATCACGCGATGCAAAGCCTCCGTGTAGTACGCGTTCTGCGACTCCTGCGTCTTGTACGACGAGTTCGGATCGATCCGCAAAGCCGCAGCCCGCTCCGCCCGGAACCCCATGTTCACATCCAGCACGCGCAGAAAACTTCGAATCAAGAGTCCCGCGCCAACCAGCAACACGCAAGCCAGCCCAATCTCCGACACCACCAGCGCGCCCCGAATCCACGCATGCCCGCGCCCATGGCTCGATCCGCGGTTCGAATCCTTCAGCGTGTCGTGCAACTTCAAGTCCTGCACCTGCAGCGCCGGCACCAATCCAAAAAGAAGTCCCGTCAGCAGCGCCGCCACCAAAGTAAATCCCAGAACGCTCCCATCAATCCGCACATCGCTCAGCAAAGGGATGCTCACCGACGTCAAATGCGCCAATGCCCGCGTCCCCACAAGCGCCAGCACCAACCCCAGCGCCGCGCCGCAGCACGACAGCACCAAACTCTCCGTCAACATCTGCCCAATCAACCGCCCGCGCCCCGCTCCCATCGCTGTGCGAATCGCAATTTCCTTTTTCCGCCCCGCTCCTCGCGCGAGCAACAAATTCGAAAGGTTTGCGCACACGATCAGCATCACCACGCCCACCGCACACGCCAGCACCACCAACGTCGGCCGCAGCCTCCCGCTCACATGTTCCGCGAGCCCGAAAACCTTTGGCTCAAAGTCATTTCTTTCTTTATGCTCCTGCTGCAACAGCTTCCCAAGCACGGCCGTTTCCGCCTGTGCGCTTTGCACACTCACGCGCGGCTTGAGCCGTCCAATAATCGCGACTGTATTCCCCTGCCGGTTCATCTCTGGCGATAGCGGCAGCGGTTCGAACATATCCACCCGGCTCCCTGGCGTAAAAACTGTCGAAAAATCAAATGTCGCCGGCAGCACTCCTACAACCGTGACCGGCCCGCCATCAAACGAGAGCGCTCGTCCCACAATGTTCGGATCCGCTGCGAATTTTCTCCTCCACAGCCCGTCGCTTAGCATCGTCACGCGCGGCCCGTTCTGTTTGCACTCCTCCGCGCTGAACTGCCTTCCAATTTGCGGCTCCACGCCCAGCATCGGAAAAAAATTCTGCGTCACCGGCACGCTCGTCAACCGTTCCGGCTGACCATCCCCAATCATCTTCGCGTCGCCCAATCCATAAAACGCATAGTACGCCGCCAAATCCTCGTACGACTGGTTTCGCGCGCGCATATCCAACAAATAGTCCGTCTGCGAAGTTTTCCCGGACATATCATTCGTCTCGTCCTGATGGTTCGCGATCCACACCAGCCTCTCCGGATCGCGAAATGGGAGCGGCCGAAGCAGCAGCGTGTTCACCACGCTGAAAATCGTGCAACTCGCCCCAACGCCCAGCCCCACTATCAAAATCGCAAACGTCGCGAATCCCTTGTCCCGCCAAAGCGTCCGCACCGCGTACCGCACATCCCGCCACAGATTCTCGAAAAACGGCGTTCCACCATTCCCACTTTGAGATGACGCCCCGGAAGACATTTGAGGAGACATTTTTGAAGACAAGGACCCTCCTGCGCAATTCCCGCATCTCGGTAGACGATGGAAACGCGAAAAAGTTCCGTCAGCTCTTTCAAATTCTCCGTCGAAAAATCACAGCCAATCTCCGTTGTCTCTCCCGCACCACGCCTCGACTTCCCCCGCGACAACTCCTCCCCTTTGCCCTATAACTAGAAACTGGCATTCGAACACTCCAAAACCGGCTATCTCCATGACCCCTGACAAAAAGCGTTTGCGCATCGGCGTTCTCTTCGGCGGCCGCTCCGGCGAACACGAAGTTTCCCTCGCCTCTGCCGCCTCCGTGATCCGCGGCCTCGACCCCGACAAATACGAGACCGTGCCCATCGGCATCACCAAAGAAGGCCACTGGCTCATCGGCACCAGCGCGCAAAAAATGCTTCCGGAAGTTCTTCGCACCGGCCAGCGCGTCACGATGAGCGCCGATCCCACCGACGCCGCCCTCGTCCGCCTCGACGGCAGCGGCGCCGGCCAGCGCATCGACGTCGTCTTCCCCGTCATGCACGGCACCTTTGGCGAAGACGGCACGATCCAGGGCCTCCTGGACCTCGCCGGCCTGCCCTTCGTCGGCGCAGGCGTCCTCGGCTCCGCCATCGCCATGGACAAAGACGTCGCCAAAAAACTCCTTCAAGCCGCCAAAATTCCCGTCGTTCCCTGGGTCTCCGTCCGCCGCGACGAATGGGAACGCAACGAAAACATCGTCACTCATCAAATCGAAAAAGAATTTCCCTACCCCGTCTTCGTAAAACCCGCAACTCTCGGCTCGAGCGTCGGAATGACCAAAGTCCACTCCCGTCAGGAGCTTGCTCCCGCCCTAAATCTCGCCGCCGAGTTCGCCATGAAAATTCTCGTCGAGCGCGCCGTCAACGCCCGCGAAATCGAAGTCTCCGTCCTCGGCAATCACGATCCGCAGGCTTCCATCCCCGGCGAAATCGTCCCGCACCGCGAGTTCTACGACTACGCCGCCAAATATCTCGAAGAAGGCACGCAACTCCTCATTCCCGCGGATCTCAAGGCTCCCCAAGTAAAAAAATTCCAACACTTCGCCGTCCTGGCGTTTCGCGCCCTCGAGCTAAGCGGCATGGCTCGCGTCGATTTTTTCCTGGAAAAAGTCAGCGGAAAAATCTTTCTCAACGAAGTGAACACCATACCCGGCTTCACTTCCATCAGCATGTACCCCAAACTCTGGGAAGCCAGCGGCATCCCCTTCCCCCAACTCATCGACAAACTCATCGAGCTAGCCCTCGAACAACACGCCGAAAAAGCCCGCACCAAATACGCCATCGAACTCCCCGCAGGCTCCGCCGGCGCCCTCGAAGGCTAGATACTTGTCTAGGACTGCCGCGCGATCAAGGTCGGCGGCAGTTGTAGGGTCATCCTTCCGAGGATGACCGCTGTTCCCTTTTTCCTCGAGTCATCGGTCACGAATCACGAGGGCTCGCCACACCCTAGCCATCCCGCCCAGAACAGGTTAATTTATATACGCTTGCAAATCGCACAATCTGCCTCGCAGGGCAGGAGACCACTGAATGTCACTTCTCGAACCGCCTGCCGATATTCAAAAAAAATCACGCGCCCTGGCTTTCACCGTGGCGGCGTGCGTCATCATCGCCATCATCGCCGTCTGGTTTGTTCTTCGTTTTTATCCCGAGAAAAAAGCCGCGGAACAATTCTTCAACGCCGTCGTAGCCGGAGACATGAACACTGCCTACCAGCTCTGGAAGCCCGGCCCCAGCTACAAATTGCAGGATTTTGTCGCCGATTGGGGCCCCGCAGGCTACTACGGCCCCGTAAAAAGCTACGAAATCATGAAAGCCAAATCTCCCACCGGCTCGACCACCAGCGTCGAAATCCGCGTGGCCATCAGCCCCTTCTCTCCCATGCCCAACGCCAACGACCCCGAGAAATCCCAAAAAACCAAAGTCGTCAACGTCTGGATCGACTCCAAGGACAAATCCTTCAGCTTCCCACCGTAGACTCTCCTAATTGTCCAAAATTTCCGAAAAACGAGCGCAGCGTCATTCCGAGCGAAGCGAGGAATCTGCTTTTTCTTTCTTGCCGTTGTAGGGTCATCCTTCTGAGGATGACCGCCTTGCTTCTTCTCACCGCCGAATATCTTCCAGCGCGTGCTCCAATTCCTCCGGGCTCACACTCGCCGTCCCCAACTTCCCCACCACCACCCCCGCCGCCGTATTCGCCAGCACCGCCGCATCCGGCAACGATGCCCCCGCCGCCACCGCCAACGAAAGCACGCTCAATACCGTATCCCCCGCCCCCGTCACATCAAACACCTGCCGCCCCGTAGCCCCGCGCTCCACCCCGCTCTTCCCCACTCGCGCGTACGTCACCTCAAAACTCGTCGCCGGAATCTGCAAGTGCCGCGGCGAAGACTCCTCGGAAACGCTCATCCCCTTTTCCCCAAGCGTAATCACCACCGCGCTGCACCCAAAGTGCGCCAGCAAAGCACGCCCTGCCTCCTCCACAGAATTTTCGTCCCCCAGAGATCGCGTAACAAAAAATCCCGCCTCCTTCGCATTGCAAACAATCGTCCGCGCACCGCGGTACGCGTACAAGCGCGATGTCTTTGGCTTCACAAAAACCGGCACCTTCAATTGATGCGCCGCGCTCAAAACACGATCCGCAAAATCGTCCGTGATCAATCCCTTGTCGTAGTCCGAAAGCACCAGCGCATCCAGACCCTTCAATGCGTTAAACAAAATCCCCAGCAGCTTCTTTTCCGTCTCCGGCCGTAGCGGCTCCCGCCGTTCCTGATCCACGCGCACCACCTGCTGATGCCGCGCAATAATCCGCGTCTTGACAGTAGTCACCCGCTTCGCATCAGGAACCACACCCTTTTCAACAATATTTCCCGCGCGCAAACATTTCTGCAAAGCCCGCCCAGCCTCGTCCGTACCAATCGCCCCAAATGTCTCGACATGCGCCCCCAGCGCCGCCAGATTCACCGCTACATTCCCCGCCCCGCCCAGACATTCGCTCTGCGAAACAAAATCCACCACCGGCACTGCCGCCTCCGGTGAAAGCCGCGTAGCCGTCCCCCACAAATACCGGTCCAGCATCAAATCGCCCAGCACGCCCATGCGCTTCCCGCGTAATTTCGGGATCTGCCGCTTCAACCGAGGAATGGATTCAGCAATGTTTGTCGACATGCGCCCCTGTAACTTTCCAGTTCTGGTTTTCTTCGTCCGGGATTTCTGCTCCACCTTCCACAATCGTAGCCGTCTCGCATTGTTCTCGGACTACCCACTATTCACTACCCACTACTCACTTCTCCTGTTCAATCTTCGCTTCTTCCGGCAGCATCACAGGAATATCATCCCTCACCGGATAAACCCGGTAACACGTCGCGCACTTCAAGCCTGAGTTGTCCGGCGTAAGCTTGACAGCGGTCTTGCATATCGGACAAACCAGAATCTCCAGCAACTCTTTCGGAATCCCCATGCGCTTCTCCATTCCAGCCTTCAAACTCTCTTTTCAACGCGAACGGTCACTCTATCAAAGCGACTCCAAAGAGAGCAATTGAACTTAGAGGGCCCGCACACGGCGACAAGCGATCATCCGCTCCGATTAAAATATTCTCATCCTCTCTGCACCACAACCTCGCGCATTTGGCACTCCGGGCGCTGTGTAGCCCCATAGGAGAACTCGGCTTGTGCCATCTGCAACATGCTTTAAAAACCCGCAAAACTGCTGAGCCCCCTGGGATTAGCGCCCCTCCCGCCAATCGCCGGCGCCCCCAGGCAAGCCGCATTTGCGGAGCTTTTTCAGGCCACATTCTCATTTCGGAACACGATTCGGCGCGATGGTTCGCGCTCAAAGATTTATGGCGATCAGTGGTGCCGCTATCCCCGTGCCAGAGATGACGCCCACGATTCGCCGGTCGGAGGGTCGATTGCCTCCACGCAAGCGATGGAAGCTACGACGGCTTCTGGTCGCGGTGTGCTTTGTCGTGGTCTACGTGCTTCTCGATCGTTCGACAATTTCTTTTCAGATTTGGACCGAGATCAGCGCCTGGTACCCGCCCACGGGCCTCTCGTTCGCTGCGCTGATCGGTTTCGGGGCGAGCTACGCTCCGGTCATCCTGATCGCGGAATATATCTCGTCGCTCCTGAACTATCACCAGCCGGTGCACTCCTACATCTTCTTGGTGGGAAACATTGAGTTCATGGCTGTCTATACAGCGGCAGCGCTGGTCTTGCGGCGCATCGTCAGAATCGATTGTCGCCTTCGATCGGTGAGAGATGTGATGTGGCTCCTTTTGTTAGGCAATTGCGGGGCCTGCATCACCGCATTCCTCGGCGCGTTGTTCCTCGCGGCGGACCACTTGATTCCCACGCACGGATACTTCCCGGCCACCATGAACTGGTGGGTTGGCGATGCCGTCGCCATCGGCTCCATCGTGCCGTTTTTTCTCATCTATATCTTGCCAGGTCTGCGGCGTTTCGCCGGCTACTCCGAAAGTGACGGGACCCCAGATCTCGCAGTCCTCCCCGTGAACCGTCATCAACTTCGCGGCTTTCCGCGCGCTCTCGAGTCCGGGCTGTTCGCCGCGACCATGGTGGCCGTGCTTTGGGCGGCCCTCAGCGGCAGGTTTGCTCGCGGCAACGAGATGTTTTACCTGCTTTTTCCGCCGTTGATCTGGGTGGCGGTGCGGCGAGGATTGCGCGGCGCGACCGCCGCGATCTTGGCGCTCGATACCGGACTGATCGTGGCCCTCCGAATTTATCCGCGGAGCCCCGCCGAACTCACGCTGCTGCAATTCCTGATGCTCATTCTCTCGCTTGCCGGGTTGGTTTTGGGCGCATTGATCAGCGAACGGGATGCCGGGGAGCAACGGTTGTCGCAAGAAGAAGCGCGCCTCCGTCTCCTGATGGAATCCACGGGGGAAGCGATCTATGGCGTGGACAACAACGGCGAATGCATTTTCTGCAATCACGCAATGCTTCGCCTCTTGCGCTTCTCTTCGCAGGCGGACGTGCTGGGGCGAAATATCCACGACGTGATGCATCACACCCGCAGGGACGGGACCCCTTATCCGCGTGATGAATGCTCCATGCAGAAGGATTTCCTGGGTGGCAGAAAATTCCACGAGGCGGACGAACTCCTGTGGCGGGCAGATGGGACCAGCTTCGATGGCGAGATTTGGTGTCATCCCTTGCTTCGCGGAGGCGTGATGCAGGGCGCCGTCGTTACCTTCGTGGACATTACGGAACGGAAGAAAGCGCAGGAAGCTCTGCGGCAGGCGAAGGAGGATGCCGAATCAGCGAACCGCGCGAAAAGTGATTTTCTGGCGAACATGAGCCACGAGATTCGCACCCCCATGAACGGTATCCTGGGAATGACCTCGCTTGCTCTGGAAACCAATCTTGACGTCGAGCAGCGCGATTACTTGACCATGGTGAAAAGTTCCGGAGAATCCCTGCTTACTCTCCTGAACGATATTCTGGACTTGTCCAAAATCGAGGCCGGCAAACTCGAGCTCGAAATCGCGGACATGTCCGTGGAAGACTGCATCGAGGACGCCCTCGAGCCGCTTGCGGTTAGTGCCCAGCAGAAGGGCATCGAACTTGTCTGGAGTATCGGTAAGGATATTCCTGAACTTGTCCGCGGCGATTCCACTCGCTTGCGGCAAGTGCTCATCAATCTGGTCGGAAACGCTCTGAAATTCACGAGCAAAGGACAAGTGGCGATTTTTGGGCGGCACGCGGGCGCCACCGAGGATGGGTTGATGCTGGAATTCACGGTCTCCGACACGGGCATCGGAATCCCGGAGGAAAAACGAAACAAAATCTTTGAAGCATTCGCACAGGCCGATATGTCCACCACGCGCCGTTTTGGCGGCACCGGACTCGGACTCTCCATTTGCGAGCGGCTGGTCCATTTGATGGGCGGGCGCATCTGGGTGGAAAGTGAAGAAGGCCGCGGCAGCGAGTTCCATTTCACCATGAAGGTCTTAAGCGAGGCCGCGCTGGAAAAACTTGGCACAGGAGAAAGAGGAAAGTTGCAGCCAAATCTACAGCAGCCGGTGCGGCCCGTTCTTGTCGTCGACGGAAATCCCGTGCATCGGGAACTCCTTGGGCGTTTGTTTCCGCGTTGGTTCTTGAAAGCCGTGCCGGCGGCAAGCGCGGAAGATGCATCGGCGTTGCTTGCGGAAGCGCGGCGCTCGGGCAAGGACTTTTCGGCGATTCTCATCGAAAAGGATCTGCCCAGCCCGGGAGGATTTGCGCTGCTCGCCGCGGTGCGCGCCTCCGGGGCGTGCGATGTGCCCGTGATTCTGGCTCATTCCCGCCCCCTGGATGTAGAGGAAAGGCGACAGTGCGAGTTGTTGGGCGTGACCCAAACCATCCTCAAACCTTTCCGGCGCTCCGCTCTGTATGAGGCGTTGCAAACCTGCCTCGGAGATTGGAACGAGACAAAAATCCTCGAAGCTGTGACGCCCGCGGACCAGCCGCCCGCGACTCTGCGAATCTTGCTCGTCGAGGACAATCTCGTAAATCAGCGATTGACCACTCGGCTCCTCGAGAAAATGGGGCACGTAGTCACCGTCGCGGAAAACGGCAAGATCGCTCTCCGCGTCTTGTCCGAACAGCATTTCGACTTGGTTGCCATGGACATGCAAATGCCCATCATGGATGGGCTCGAGGCCACCGAAAAGATTCGCGCCCGCGAGAAAAAATCCGGCGGGCATGTGCCGATCGTGGCCATGACCGCGAATGCATTCGAAGAGGACAGGCAGCGTTGCCAGAAAGCCGGGATGGATGGCTACATCGCCAAACCAGTCACCAGCCAAACGATTGAGCGCGAGATCTGCCGCGTGATGGCCGCGCAGGAGAAAGTTCAGAACCACGAGCTTCCGCGGACACGATAGCTTGTGACGGCGAGTCTTCTCGCATTCTGATCGGCCTGCGGCGGGAGCTGGCCTGTCAGCATTTCTCGCAAGAAACTGGCCTGACCTCGGGCACACATGGCGCGTGCCCGCTGAAACTTGATTCCATCGCCGCTTCTTTGATTCGGCAAATATCCAGCTGGGACCCGCTGAAAAGCACAGGCTAGCCCTGCGCAGGCCATAACCTCGCCCTCGCAAATTCATTTGCTTGCGCCACTACCAACGCGGTCAATAAACACACCACGGGATCGATGGGATGGCGGTAGCGCAGGTCGGCATGCGTCACATAGTACAAAAGGGGGAACACTACCGGAAACACGGCGAACGGGATGGCCTTCGTTGCTTGCTTTCTGCACAAGGCTGCGATTCCAAACACTGCCCCTATCGCGGTGAAAAAGCTGGTGAACAGAATTCCCTTTATCAAGCTGGAATTCGTTTCGCGGAAATTCTTGAGCGGTGAGTCTGTTCCCATCCAAAACCCTGCGAATTTCCTCTCCGCCAGGCGCAATTCCAAATCCGCATGCGATTTCATGAAAGTGGTTGCAAGCTGCCATTTCTCCTGCATGTATGCCGTCTCGCCTAGCTGCGCGTATCTTCTCGCCTCTTCGGTTCTTGTAATCGATCTCCTGCCGTTCCTCGCGTGCTCATCAAAAATGTCGTTGTTCCCCAGCCACAATTCAAACGGCAAATTCGATCGCAATGGAACAATCCGATGAAAGGCAACATAGTTGCGAATCGTCCACGGCACGCAACATAAAGCTGCGATGCTCGCTGCCAGTGCGGCTCTCTTCCACACAAACCGGCGTCCTTCGCAGTTGCGGCACGCCCATCCCGCCCAACCCAACAAAAATGGAAGGAGTGCCCCAAGCGCCGGATTCGTCATCAGCGCCAAACCCCACAACAACCCATATACACACCAGTCCCGAAACCGTTCCGATTCCGCCAGCGCCAGGGTCGCCCACAAAAGCGTCGCTGCCAAAAGCGCGGATAGAGAGGTATCCCAAATCCATTCGAACGGCATCAAGACGCCGTTCGGAAAAAGTGCCCACAGCCACGCTCCTCCGCTTGCCACTCCTAGTCCGCCAATGCGTTTTCCGGAGTAAAAAATCGGCACGCAAGCCCCTGAAGAAAACAGGATGTTCAGCGCAACGCACGCAAAAAAAGCCCGTGCCGTCAGCGCTCCAAACAACTTGAACATCGCCGCTACCAGCAGTGGATACACAGGCGCGAGCCACGCCGTCGGGCCCGTCTCCGTTCGAAACACGTCACTGAATCCCTTGCCCTCCGCCAAAGCAAATGCAATATTCCCCGTCTCCTGCTGAAATGGAACAATCCCCAGCACTCCCGGCGGAATCTTCCGCGCTTGGTCCCACGCAAACGCAATCCGCGCACCCATCGCCACAATTACAATAAGCGTGAGCGACGTCGCCGCCTTTCGAATCGCCTGTTTCATGCCGTTCGAACCGCTTTTTTCATCCCGCATCGACCATCCGTTTTCGCGCCGCCTTTGCCCTTTCGCCCGAATCACTCTTATTCGTCGTTTGAATCGTCTTTTTCTTGACCCTTTCGAATCGCCTCTTTCTCGCCGTTCGAATCGACCTTTTCATTCCGCGAACAATGTACTGACTGCCACAAACTGTGGCAAGCGCGCGCAACAATTTCACGCTACAATAGGAGGGTTATGCTCACGGTCAATAACATCTCTATGCGCTTCGGCCCACGCGTCCTCTTCGAAGACGTGACCTGCACCTTCATGGCCGGACGCCGCTACGCCGTCACCGGCCCGAATGGCGCCGGCAAATCCACATTCATGAAAATCCTCACTGGGGAGCTTGAACCCACCAAAGGCTCCATCACCCGTCCAAAAAAAATGGGCGTACTTCGGCAGGACCAGTTCGCGTTCGATCAATTTCGCGTGATTGATACCGTCATCATGGGAAACGCCGCGCTGTGGAAAGCGCTTGAAGAGCGCGACGCTCTTTATGCAAAACCCCATGAAGAATTGACCGACGCCGACGGCATGCGCCTCGGCGAGCTCGAAGGCATCGTCGGCGAAGAAGGCGGTTACACCGCCGAAGCCGACGCCGGAACGCTGCTTGACGGCCTTGGCATTGAGAGCAATCTGCATGAACGCAAGATGGGCGAATTGCAAGGCGGACAAAAAGTTCGCGTGCTGCTCGCGCAAGCGCTTTTCGGAAATCCCACTGCGCTGCTGCTCGACGAGCCCACTAACAACCTGGACCTCGATTCCGTGCACTGGCTGCAAAGATATTTGTGCGACTACGAAGGCGTGCTTATCGTGATTTCGCACGACCGCCATTTCCTGAACAGCGTCTGCACGCACACCGCGGACATCGACTACGAAACGATCATCATGTACGTCGGCGGCTACGACGACATGGTCGTGGCAAAAACGCAGATTCGCTCGCGCATCGAAACAGAAAACGCGAATCGCGAAAAGAAAATCGCGCAACTCAACGAATTCATCGCGAGATTTTCCGCGGGTACGCGTTCCGCGCAAGCCACTTCACGCAAAAAAGAAGTCGAGCGGCTGCAGACCACCGAACTGGCGCGCTCAAATATTCAGCGGCCGTACATCAAGTTCGACATGAAGCGCAATTCAGGCCGTCATCCTCTCGAAATTCGCAGCGTCGAAAAATCCTACGACGACCTGAAAGTGATTCCTCGCTTTTCCGCGGCGGTAACGCGCGGAGAAAAAATCGCGCTGATGGGCCGCAACGGAACCGGCAAAACGACGCTACTGAAATCGCTCGTCCTAAACGCGCCCGGCTTCATCGAAGACGACGACCGCCAATTCAAAATCAATGGCGGCGAAACGAAGTGGGGCCATGAAGTGGCTGTCGGCTACTTCGCGCAAGACCATGGCGAATCCATCACCAAGGGCATGACGGCCATCGACTGGCTCTGGCAGTTCGATCCGAGCGCCAATCAGCAGGAATTGCGCGGGCTGATGGGCCAGATGCTTTTCAGCGGCGAAGATGCGCTCAAGCCGACACGCGCGCTTTCCGGAGGCGAATCGGCGCGGCTGATTTTCTGCCGGCTCATGTTGCAGAAGCCGAATTTTCTGGTGCTCGACGAGCCGACCAACCACCTCGATCTGGAATCCATCAACGCGCTCAACATTGCTTTGCAGCGCTATGACGGAACCGTATTGCTGGTCACGCACGATCACGACGTGATTGATGAAGTCGCGACGCGCATCTGGCATTTCCACGAGGGCAAGATCGAAGACTTCAAGGGTCCGTACGAAGAATTCGTCGCTTACGCGGAAGCAAAAGCTTCGTAGCTGGATTTTTCTGCAATTGGTTTCTGTTTTGTTTCTCTCGCTCCCTCTTTTTATCTTCTAATGACATTCTCCGGGGACACCGGAGCACAGACTGAAGTCTGTGCTACTTACTGCTTGGTGGCGCGATCGATGAAGCTGGAGATCTGGTTGTGCAGACTCACGCGGTCCTCGTCGTGGAGGTACATCATGTGGCCGGCGTTGTAGTAATCCAGCTTGACGTTTTTCTGAAGGTCGGCAGGCAAGCCGAGATGCTCCATCGTAAATTCCGTGGCGAAGAACGGCGTGGCCATATCGTAGTAACCGTTCTCGACCTGAACTTGCAACTTGGGATTGGTGATCATCGCTTGCGCCAGGTCGCCCTGGACATTGGGGCCGCTGGGGAAAAAGCCACCGCGTCCTCCTCTGGCTTGGCGAGTCCAGTTCCAGCCGCCACCGCCGCCGCTGGTGTTGTGATAGACCTTATCCTTGCCGAACTTTAGCTCGTCGTGATTGTAGGAGTTAATGAGCGCAGTGAAGGCGCCGCCCACGGCCGGACCTTCGGGATCGCCTTGTGCATTTTCTTCGAGCAGATTGTAGGTGTAGCCGGTGAAGCGAGCGTCGATGCGACCCGTGGTAAGGCCGCGGCTGCGCTGGAGTTCGGCCATGAACTGCCCGAGATTTACGCGCAGGTCGGCTTTGTTGAGATAGTCCTCGCTGAGTCCGGTGAAATAGGAGAGTTTTTTTGCGACCGCGGCTTTTTCGCCGGCGGGAAGTTGCGCGCCTTTGAACAGCGCGGCGGAATAATCGCCTTGCGCGTATTTCCTCGCCTCCTCGACGAAACCGGGCAAGTCAGCGGGACGGTCCTTCAAGACTTTGTGATACCACGCGACGGCGGCGTAGCTCGGGAGATAGTAGACGAAGGAGCGATCATCGCCGGATGGAAAGGTGATGGTGGAGAGATCGAGGACGGAAGAGATCAGAACAATGCCGTTCAAATGGACGGTGTCGCGTTGCTGCAAGTAGTTGCCGAGAGCGGCGGAGCGGAAGGTGCCATAACTTTCGCCGATTAAGAATTTCGGGGAGTTCCACCGGTCGTTGCGGCTCAAGTAGGTGACGATGAACTGTGCGAAGGCTTCGACGTCTTCATCGATGCCGTAAAAATCTTTTTCTTGCGCTTTGCAGACGGCGTGGCTGTAGCCGGTGCCCATGGCGTCGATGAAAACGAGATCGGTTTTGTCGAGCAAGCTTTCGTTATTGTCCACGAGCTTATAGGGAGCGGGCGGAGTGAAGGTGCCGTCAACGGTCCAGGCGCGGCGCGGACCGAATGCTCCCATGTGCAGCCACATCGTGGCGGAGCCGGGTCCTCCGTTGTAGAGGAAAGAGATGGGGCGCGAGGTAAGGTCTTTGACGTCGCTGCGCGTGTAGGCGACGGAGTAGAGCAGGCCTGTGGATTCTCCCTTGTCGTTCTTGAGTAGCGTGGTACTGGCGGTGGCTTTGTAGGGAATGGATTGGCCGCCGAGACGGATGGTGTGGTCGGTCACGGAAGATTCTTCCTTGGTGGCCGCAGCATCGCACTTGTCCGGAGCCTTGGCTTCAGGGGCGCGGCCTTCCCCACGTTCCGGCGCCTGAGCGGCGAGGCGCGCTGGTTGTGCGAATGCCAAGAAAAATCCTGCCGTGCAAAGCCACAAACTCTTTTTCATCGCGTTGTCTCCACCTGTCGAATTGGATTGCGCTGCATCCCCTGAACCGGCGGGATTGTATGTTGGAGCGGCGGAAGAGTCAAAGGAAGCGGTCCCCCGTGGCATATGCATCCCCTCCCCCTCCCTCTTTTTTTGTAAGTGCGGATTCTAAAGGACTTTAAGTCCTGTGTTTTGGAAGTGCGGATTCTAAACGAGTTATGGGCACAAATCTTGGAAGTGCGGATTGTAAAGGACTTAGGAAATAAACCGTTCGCCTGTTGGAAGGTTGGTATGTTGAAAGGCGAGAAGAAATTGAACCCAGAGATGCCCCGACTGGGATGGGGGAGGCGCTGGGCACAGCGGTCGCGCTGAGACGATGGGATCGTCGGAAAGGGGCGGTGCGTCGAATTCACAAGACATGGTAGCAGGTGTAGTTACTACTTGTCAATACATATTTTTAGTGTACTGCATGGTCATTCGAATGCGGGGCTGGTTCGAATGAGACTGGCGGAAGTTGCGGGATTGGAAGGAGTTGGAGGGATGTTTAATGATTTGATATGGCTGCGGAAAACTGTGGAAAAGTGAAAAGCCCCAACCTTAAAAACGAGGGTGGCACACCCGCGCCAGACTGCAATAATTGCTTGAGAAACTGTGCCCACAAAACTTGTCCGTGCCCGGTTAGTCGCCTAATCGTACAAGTGGTTTGTGCCAATTTCACTTGTACGGTTACGGCGTTTACCAGGACTTGACCCGCAACCTGGCTCTCTTTGTTGACTTGCCTCCTTCCCCCAACCTAACATGGGCAGCAAGTGCCAGGCATCGACTCGCTTATCGGCCAGACTATCTCGCACTACCGCGTTCTCGAGAAACTGGGTGGCGGTGGCATGGGGGTGGTTTATAAGGCCGAGGACACCCGGCTTCATCGGTTTGTGGCACTGAAATTCCTACCCGACAGTGTAGCGAAGGATCCTCAGACACTCGCACGCTTTCAAAGAGAGGCGCAGGCGGCGTCTGCGTTGAACCATCCCAACATCTGCACCATTCATGACAATGGCGAAGAACGAGGTCAGGCCTTCATTGCGATGGAACTTCTGGAGGGCTCTACACTTAAGCATCGCATCGCCGGGCGGCCCATAGAAGTCGAAAAACTACTGGCGCTCGGCATCGAAATATCGGATGCCCTCGACGCTGCTCACGTGAAGGGCATCGTTCACCGCGACATCAAACCTGCAAACATCTTCGTCACCGAGCGAGGCCACGCCAAAATATTGGATTTCGGGCTAGCAAAGGTAGTCAACGCGAAAGTGGCTAGCGGCACAGCCGACACTTTGGCCACCATGGAGGTCGACTCAGCCCAATTGACCAGCCCGGGGACCGCGTTGGGCACGGTCTCCTACATGTCGCCGGAGCAAGTTCTCGGCAGAGAGTTGGATGCGCGTACCGACCTGTTCTCGTTTGGAATTGTTCTGTACGAAATGGCCACCGGGTATCTTCCCTTCAAGGGCGAGAGCTCCGGGGCAATATTCGACGCCATACTCCATAAGAATCCTGTCGCGGCCGTCCGGCTCAATACTGAGCTTCCCGCCGAATTCGAGCAAGTGATCCACAAGGCGATGGAGAAGGACCGCGACCTGCGCTACCAGAGCGCCACGGAAATGCGCGCGGACTTGAAGCGCCTGAAACGCGACACGGATTCGGGCCGGTCGGCCGCAACAGCCGTCACGACACACGGGGAACCAACGGCTCCGGCCCTCGGTCGGCCCGCGGCGCGAAGGTGGGCTGCGGCTGGGGCTGCGGTCGCCGTGATCGTTGTTGCTGTTTTGGGCTACCAATTCACTCGCCGGCTGCCCCCGCCTCGTGTCATCTCGACCAGCCAAATCACTCGTGACAATAACCGCAAAGAGGTAGTCCTCACCGATGGGCCCCGTCTGTACCTTCAAGAGAGAGTGAATGGCCGTGCGGTATTGGCTCAAGTCTCGGCAGACGGTGGTGACGTGGTGCAAATTCCAACGTCCTTTTCCAATGCTGCGCTATTGGGCGTTGCTCCTGGGGCGCTCCTCGTTGTGTCCTTCACTGGCGAGGGAGGGTTCCTTTCCGATGAGCATGGTCCGCTCTGGACTGTTCCGTTGCCGGCGGGAGCGCCCCATCGGGTCGGCAGCTTGGAAGCTTACGATGCAACCTGGTCCCCGGATGGTCAGCAACTCGCCTACGCGCACGGAGGGGCCATTTACGTCGCGCAGCACGATGGCAGCAGCGCTCGTAAGTTGACTAGCGTCGACGGGTTTATTACTGGGCCGCGGTTTTCACCAGATGGCAGCCGCCTGCGCTTCACAGTTCGAAGTGCCGACTCCCTTACGTCTTCCCTCTGGGAAGTAGCAATCAATGGCGCTAGATTGCGGCCGCTGCTGCCCGGCTGGCACCAGGAATCAGGCGAATGCTGCGGATCATGGACCGCCGATGGCCGCTATTTCTTTTTCGCAGCATATCGCAACGGACGCTCTGACATCTGGGCCCTCGAGGAGAAATCCGGGCTACTACACAAGAAAAGCAAGCTTCCTCTGCAAATCACCGCCGGCCCTATCAGCTATACAGCGCCGGTTGCTTCACCGGACCGTAGTCGTTTGTTTGTCGTCGGCGAGCAGCCGCGGGCTGAATTGCAGCGCTATGACCCCAAACTGAAGCAATTTGCGCCTTACCTCGGCGGCATTTCGGCAGGTGAAATTGATTTTTCCAGAGACCGGCAATGGATCGCGTACAAGGCTTATCCGGACGACACGCTGTGGCGTTCCCGCGTAGATGGCAGCGAGAAATTGCAGCTTTCCTCACCGCCCATGGTCGCCGCGAATCCGCGCTGGTCGCCAGACGGAAAGCAAGTGGCCTTCGTCGGCATAAGCCCTGGTACCGTTAGCAAACTCTTCCTGGTTTCCTCTGAAGGCGGCAACCCAGAAGAGCTGATCCCCGCTGACAAGGACAACGAGGACGACCCTCAATGGTCGCCTGATGGCAGCTCGCTGCTCTTTGCCCATTACGGGCAGTTCGGAGGCGGAGATCCCAGCAAGTACAGCATACAAAAAGTTGATCTCCGCACCAGGCAGCTCTCCACCTTTCCAGAAAGCATGGGCATATGCGCCCCACGTTTGTCTTCGGATGGGCGAATCCTATCCGCCTTCACCGTGGACCTACACAAACTGCTCGTTTTCGATTTCACCGCTAGAAAGTGGTCCGAACTCACGACCGGAAAGGCGTTGCAGTATCCCAATTTATCGCCGGATGGCAAATACATCTATTTCGAGGATGTCGGTGAAAGCGGTCCTGAACTCGATCGCGTAAATCTCACTGACCGCAAGCGTGAGCGCGTTCTAGGGCTAAAGGATAGTTCTACGCGTCTTTACGACCGACTCCGGGAGCCCCTGGAACGGCCTTGACCTTGACGGCTCGCCGCTCATCATGCGGGACGTTGGTATCCAGGAAATTTACGCGCTAGACTTCGAGTACCCATGATCGGCAGGACCATTTCAAACTCCCGCCAGTAAACTTCAACAAAGTGTTGCATCGGCCGGTTGAGCTGGTACGACCTGCCAGGCACTTGAAAGTGATCACGTTCGTGGGAGGCGCAATGAGTGCACAGTTAACTACGCCCCGAGATTGTTGGGCGGAATGCCTAGATGCCTTTTCTAAGTTGTTCCAATTCGGCTGATGGGATGATTAGCTCGACATATCCGCAGTCCAAGCAGACCAGGATCTTTTGGATGACGTAGACGGGAGCTTGTTTGAGTTTTTCAATGGCGAGGAAAGCAACCGACAATTCCCCTGAGAAGTATTGCTGCTTCTCGGAACCACAACTCTTACACGCCATTGCCCCTCCAAAGAAAATAGCCACAAGGTAATTTCTAAGCCTATCAGTGTGGGCCTACGAGGGGCAATTCGTTTAAGGACTCTCTGCCTGTTGTGTAAGTCGGGCCTGAGGCCCTGCTTCTTTTGACAGTTTTCAGGGACTCCATCTACGGCCCAAGCTTAAGTGAGACTCATCTGGCCAGGTCTATCAGAAGTTTGGTCGCCTCCGGCTGGGATAGCCCACCATGCAACGAAGGCTCTCACCTGGCCCCGCGGTCGGCGGGTTGCTTAAGTGCGAAAAATTCGAATACTCCTGGCCGATGACCATCGGAGACTCTTGGAATTAGTCCAAGGTCTGCTGGAACCAACCTTCGACGTTGTCAGGTGTGTGGAGGACGGTGAATCTCTGGTCGAAGCTGCCGGGAAGCTTCAACCGGATGTCATTGTCACGGACATTTCGATGCCGAAACTCAACGGGATAGAGGCAGCCGATCGACTGAGGGAATCTGGTTCCTCGTCGAAGATCGTCTTTTTAACGGTACACGCCGACCCTGATTTCGTTCAAGCTGCTCTTAAAACGGGCGCACTAGCATATGTTTCGAAGCATCGGATTAACACAGACCTCGTGGTTGCTATTGGAGAGGCCGTCGCGGAGCACATGTTTGTCTCCCCATTGCGATTGGCGGCGTGAACGGAAAGGCTGGTGGGCGAAGTTTGGTTTTACGATATTTGCGGCACTCAAGCGATGGGAAACTCAGCATTAATCTAGGACCTGTCTCTGGAACCAATCCTCCAGATCACGATCTACGAAGGTTGCCCCGATGAAACTCCGGAGAAGGCCCGGTCTTCAACCGCCACACGCCTTGGTGTCCTGATGCGGCATTCCTCGCAAGCATGGCGGGATCTCTTCCTCCTCTTATCCCTGCTGCTGGTCATTCTGCTGTACCCCCTGTTGGACCGGGGCGAGGTTCGGAGTCTGGTTCTCGGAGGAATAATGTTTGCGCCGCTCCTTTTGGCGGCCGTCAGAATGGTACAGATCAAGGTCTGGATGTGGCCCACAGTTCTGTTGATGACTGGGGTCGTGATTTCCACAGCAGTTAGCACCATCTTCCCGCTTCGAACGTTGATTGGATTGAAATGGGGAATTCTAGCGGCTTTCTTCGGGCTGAGCGCCATTGCCCTGTTTAGTTACCTGAAAAATGCTCGCACTATCGACGATGGTCATCTCTATACGGCGGTCAGCATCTACCTGCTACTCGGAATGCAGTGGTTTGCGCTTTACAGCGTCATAGACGTCCTGATTCCCGGGTCGATCCAGCGCAGCGCTTCCGCGGCAGCGGATCGCCACGCGGAACTGCTGTACTTTAGTTTGGTAACTCTCTCTACGATCGGCTACGGCGATGTCGTCCCTTTGCATGGCGAGGCGCGTATGTTGGCAGCGCTTGAGGGGATCGCCGGAGTTCTTTACATTGCGATTACAGTCGCGCTTCTAGTCAGTGCCTACACACCACGGGCAAATCCTGAATGACGAGCATCGGGAAGGAACTTCTTTGGAATTCACCGCACGACGCAATCCCTAGGTCCAATGCCTGATTAACGCCATAACCGTCCATGTGGATTTCAAGTTTCCGATTACGCGACTCCCCAGGAACTTGTTGATAAGTCCTTTCAAATCAAGAAATCGTCCTGGACAAGTTCCTGGCACTAGCGACGCGTCGAAGAAGCAGTCCGCGCTTATCAGGAGTTAGCGCGAAGCGAATGATGTGGGCTGCTAGTTTTGACAGTACCAATGCCTCGGTTCCCGGCGCATCATGAGCGACGGTGCCTTCTCCTGGGAGTCTACATGAAAAAGTCCCTGACTCTTCTCGCCGCGCTGTTTTTATGTGTAACGGTCGCCGCCGCTGGCCCCAAACCGCAGGCAGGCAACATTCTTTCGCACACCTCTGTCGCGTGTGGTACAAAGAAGTCCAAGAAACAGGACATCGACCTGCTGTGCCAGCAGTATGTCGTCCGCTCCGGCACCACGGACTACACCATTCGTCAGCCGAAACCCTCCGAACAGGCCATTATTCCGCTAAACACAGCAATCGAGTTCAAGCTCGACAACAATAAAATGAAGTTCAAGGTCGACGGAAAATCGTTCGAATTCATCGTCATCTCCCAGGTCGCCGCATCTTCTCCCGCGGCCGCACCGTCCTCTTCCGCTCCTAATCATCAGTAGTTCGCGTGAGCCGTTCCGGTCACCCGACTTACCAGGATCTAATCAAGGACTCGGCTTCCTCTGGCAGTGTTAACAGTAGGCACCAAGGTTGTCCTCGAACATAGTTCATCTCGCCGAGTCCATATCCTCTGAACGGCAGTTTATGCTCCGAACTTTATTTCGCTATTTCTATTATGTGGCTGTTCTTTTGCTTTTTCCGGTATGGACCAATGCCCAGGTCCTGATACCGAAGGTAACACGCATAGGAAATCCCAATCCTGCTCAGGACGCTGCATTCGGAACAAGCGTGGCCGGCATCGGCGACGTGAACGGCGACGGCATCGGCGACCTTATCGTAGGTGCCCCGGGCCTCGACAAGGTGTCGATCATCTCAGGCAAGGATCAGAGTGTGCTCCGGACGGTCGGAGACCCAGACGGCCTCTCTAAATATCAGTTCGGATTTTCGGTAATCGGCGTCGGCGATTGGGATGGTGACGGCGTTGACGATTTCGCTGTCAGTGCTCCCGGTGTGCCAGGCGTGGTGCCACTGCCATGTGTGCTGCCACCGTGTAAGCCGAACCCGCAGTGGGGACGAGTCTTTGTAATCTCCGGGGCGACAGGGGCGTTGATAAAGAAGTTCGAACCGCCGGAGGAGACTCTGGAATTTGGCTATGCAATGGCTCCGCTGGGAGACATCAACGGTGACGGCAAGCCGGATCTCGCGGTGGGGGCACCGGTGTTGACGAACTCCGTTGGCCGTGTTTACGCGCTTTCCGGTGTGGACGGATCGCAGATCTGGAAAGCCACGGAATCGGGAGCGGGACTAAGCCGGACGCAACCGATCGCATCGTTCGGAGCGACCTTGGCAGCACTGCGTGATATCACTGGTGACGGAAAGGCCGATCTCGTGGTAGGCGCGCCATTCCATGATGATGGCACCGGCAAATTGGCGGGCGCGGCTTTTGTGCTGTCGGGCTCCGATGGAGCGCAGATCCGCCCACACGTTCCACCTCAACTATCCACAGAAAATCGATTTGGAGTCTCGGTAACGGATATCGGCGACCAAAACGGAGATGGCAAAGACGACTACATGGTTGGCGATTCGAAAGCATCGAAGGTGCACTTATTCAGCGGTGCCGATGGGAGTCATCTCGGCGCCATTGCTTCTCGACAACTGAATGATTCCTTTGGCTTCGCAGCGGCAACCGTGAGCGACTACGACGGCGATAATAAAGTAGATTTTTGGATCTCGGCGCCCGATATCGACCACGTGTACCTGATGAACTCGGCAGGCACTCAACTTTTAGATGTGCCCGACCCGTTGACTGGAAACAAGAGTTTTGGACACTCACTCTCGTCTACAAGAGATCTTGGGGGCGACAAAGGATTGGACCTGCTGATTGGTGTTCCTGCCGAGGTGGCCGGATCAGGTGCGGCGTACGTGGTTACCGTGCGCGAGGACAAGCCGGTGGCAAATGCCGGGGCCGATCAGACGATTGAATGCAACCGTGGTGGCACCGTCACACTCGATGGATCGGCTTCGCACGACCCGGATGGAGAGCCGATTACTTTTGCCTGGAAACAGATCTCCGGCACGACTGTAAGTTTGACTGTTTCGGGAGCGACAGCGACATTTACAGCGGCGCCCCCAGGCGTGTACGAATTTCAACTAACCGTAACCGACACCAATGGCGCGAGCGCATCTGACAATGTCGTTGTCACTATCCGTGACACGACGCCACCAAAACTGCTCGTGAGCCTGAGCCCTAACAGCCTCTGGCCGCCGAACCATAAGATGGTTGACATCACGGCCAACATCACCGTAACTGATGACTGCGATGCCCAGCCGAGGGTGAAGCTGGTGTCGATCACGAGCAACGAGCCTGCGAATGGCACGGGTGACGGGAATACATCGCCCGACATTGCAGGTGCGACATTCGGGACAGACGACCGCGCATTCCAATTGCGAGCTGAGAGGAAAGGCAACGGGAACGGTCGCATCTACACAGTCACTTATAGTGCCCAAGATGCGTCGGGCAACACGGCACAACAGATCGCCACGGTGACGGTAGCTCACGACCAAGGCGTATCCGACTATACAGTGGATGCGTCCCCAACTTCCGCAACGATTAAGCAGGGACAATCTGCCGCCTTTGCACTGACTGTGACGCCCCTCAACGGCTTCAACCAAGCGGTTTCGTTCACCTGTACGGGACTGCCTGTTGGAGCAAGCTGTTCATTTGCTCCTGCCACTCTCACACCGAATGGTGGTCCAGCCAGGACAACTCTCACGGTGGCGACGATGGCACCTTCGATTCACTCCAGGCTCTATGAACCCTCAAACTGGCTCTGGGCGCAGGGAGGGACATTCGCTATAGCCGTATTCCTTGTTCCCGGCGTACTTCGGAGAAACGTGAACAGACGTAAGAAGTTCGCCGTTGCCATGATGCTGCTCGTGATTGTGTCGCTCATTATCACGTACGGAGGCGGCTGCAGTAGTTCAGGAACCAACTCGGGGGGCGGAACTTCAAATGGTGGCACGCCACTCGGTACCTCTCAAGTCACAGTTTCCTCAACGGCGGGCGCGTCTGGCTCGGCCAGCCAGCACGGGACCAGTATCTCGATAACAATCACGCAATAGGCCGTTACAAGACGCAGACGTTCTCTATCGGCGTAGGGTCTGTCCGAACCAAGTAATTTCAACGCTGATGCTTGGGGTTCCGCAACACTGACTACTCAAGTCCTGATTTACGCGGTTACCGGAGAAGTGAAATCGAGCCCAAGATCAGTTGGGCAGATGTCCGGTTACGCTGCCAGCTCAACCGGTCGATGCAACACTTTGTTCAAGTTTACTGGCGGGAGAAATGATGAACCTTCACAAATTGAGAAAGAAGCAGTTTTGGTTCACTCAAATCTTACTACTTTTGAGGATGATCGTTTTCGCGGGACTACTCCTCAGCCGATGATTCCCGCCGCTACCCTTCGCGCGGCATGGCGCCCGCGAGCAAAAGAATGGTGCCGCAAAACATCAGTGTATCCCCCAAGTAATTAAGGCCATTGGCGAGGCTGGCGCGTTCCACGACGGCGATGGGCACGTAGACGGCCAACACCACGAAGAGCACGGTCAAGCCCAGCCACGCCGCTGCCGCGCGGGTCTTCTTGCCAACAAGCAACAGGATTCCCGCGATTGCGTAAACCACGGCCGCCACGTAGGTCCAAATGGCGTGTCCGTAGACGTACTGAGGAGTCAGCGGTTCCAGCGGAACGCCGGGAACGTGATCGCCGCGCAGGAATTGCAGGAAGCTGTAAAACAGCACGGGAATGGCAACGAAGTATCGCGCAATCGTCGTAAGGACGTGCTTGCCGCGTTCGCGCCACTGCGCAGTGAAGCTGGCTGCCAGCGCCAGAGGGCCGCCACTGAAAGATAATTCCCGAAGCGTCAACGTCAGCGCAAGCCGACTTCGCGGATGGTGGGCCCAGGCCGGAGCGTCCATCAGGACCACGAAAAGGAAAAATGTCAAAGCCAGCAAGCTCGCGGAGAGCCGCGCCTGAATCCCGGTCACCAGGCTCAGCGCGGCGGCGATAAAGCAAGCGCCGACGAAATAGGCCCAAAACAGATGCCAGGGAATCCAGTTAGGTACGATCGAGGCGATGGCGGCCGTCAACGTGAAATGTTCGGTGCCGAAGGCCGCGAGGGGTGCGGCGTAGAAGAGCGGTCCGAAGAGAATCAGCTTGTCGAGTCCTCGAGTCTTTTGCCAATCGCCGCGAAGAAAAATCGTGACCAGCCCGATGGCAAGAACCACTCCACCGACAGAATAGGACCAAATCACCGTGCCGGGAATGGCGAGGAGAACCATGGCTGCCGACGAGTTCACTAAGTTGTCGCTCACGGCGATTCCTTTCCGCCCCGTTGCGCCCTAAACCACTACTTCGGGTTTGTTCTGTGTACGCATCGGCGGAGTCTATCACGGAGGACGTTATTCCAGTCTTGCCACCTCTGTAGACGCGTAAGTGCGTAGCAGGCCGGCACAGAGAGCTACGAGGACGCTGGCCAGGGAGCCGATGAGGAAATATTCGGCGAAATCGCGGTCGCGAAGATCTTCGGAACGGATGAGGCCTTTGGCGGCGACGAGAAAGGCCATGGCCGCGTAGCTGCCAGCAGCGACTACGATACCGATAGAAAGCCGAAGCGTCCCGGGCGGAAGGCGACTGTACGACTGGGCAGGATACTGGAAGGCGACAGGTTCCTGCTGGGAACTTGTCAGCGCAGATGAGCGGCGGTCCAATAGAACTACTATGAGAAACACTCGAAATACCAAGAAAAACAAGGCGGGCCAGGTCATATTCGCGTTATTCGTGGCCGGGGCGTTTTCATGCGCGCGGGCTTCGGCGCAGGATCGAGTGTTCAATTGGCTGCCGGCCAATGACGAAACGGTGCGGCTGGACCCAGGAAATTATCATACGGCGCGGACGTACCGCCCGAACGCGCCCGGGCAAACCAATCATGTGGATATCAAGTCGGAAACGCCGGTCACCATCTTCATGACACCGGAGGGAGACTGGAACCAGGCGCTGCAGCATCCCGAGAATATCAGCAGGCTGCGGCAGGCGTGCCTGAAAGAGCATGTGGTGGAAATTACGCTTGTTTGCGAGATGCCGGTCGAGCCGATGACATTGATTATCCGGGATGACAGATACAGCCCGGACTCAAGCGTATTTGCCGGACTCGGCGCGGTGCTGGATCCGAGTAATCAAGTGGAACGCGCGGTGGGCGTTGGGATTGCAGCGGTGCTGGCGGCGCATGAGTCGTCCAAGCGGCAATTTAAGTCGCCGAACGATGTGCACATCCAGTATTACCGATGGGATTGCGTACAGAATTGCATCCAGCCGGAGTACCAATGGACACGGCAGGTGAAGGAGAAGTACGAGCTGACATCGTTCTTGAAGGTTTATGGCGGGTTCGCGCCGGATCACGACGGGGAGCAAGTGAGCATTTGTATCAAGTCTCCCGTGCCGATGGTTGTGGCGATGCTGCCATCGGAGGTTGCCAACCAGTTGCATGCGAGACCGGATGCTTTGGAGGCGGCGCTGGAGAGAAACAACTGCCAGCAGCGCGGAGTGCAGACTCAGAAGTTTGAGTGCACGTTCAACCTGGGGGATGGGCCGCAGTCGCTAGTCGTTGTGCCGGAACCGGGTGTGAACGTGCCGCATCGCAAGAAAGCGGAAGTCGAGATGCTGGCGGCGAAGTGCGTTGCCAATTGCACGGTGCTGCAAAGCCAACAGTAAGAAGCGGCGGCGGCCGCTGAACAAGTTTCATTTAATCCAACCAGAAAAAAACTTGCCTTCCATCGCAAACGGGTGGCCTGGTCTGAACACTTCCAGGTAACCTACCTTCGTTTGCTGATCACGACATCCCAAAAAAAGAGGGCACGATATATCGTGCCCCTACAAGAAGTGAGGTTGAAGTGTGGGGCACGATGCTCCGGCTGCTGTCCGGAATCTGCGAAATCGTGCCCCTGCTGGTAATGAAGTTGAGGTGTGGCTAGCCGTTGCCGAGATACTGGACGTGGCAGTAGGTGCCGAGGCGGACGTCATAGGCCAAGTACCAGCCGTCGTGATCGGGATCGTCGTAGATTACGATTTGGTCAGTGGTCCAATCCCAGTCGTTACAAAAACCGTAGTCATAGGGCGCCACGCTGAAGTAGAAGCCGCCGAACCAGAAGCGCTCGCGGTTGCCGCCTTCGATGCGCCATTGATGGCCGCGGCCGATGCCGCCGGTGAAGCGGCCATGCTCCCAGGGATGATCGAGGTGATAGTGAGGATCATCGCGTCCTGAATCGTGGCCGATCCATTTATCGTTGGTGTGAACGTGCGGGGTTTCGGGGTGGCCTTTTTTGTCGGCATATTTCGGCGCTTCTTGCGGAGCGACATGTTGCGCCGGGCGGGCTGGAGCGGGTCCGTGAGCAGGAACATGACCGTGGCCCACATCGCGAGGAGGCGGAGCGCCTCCGTGTTTTTCTTGCGCGAGAGCAGGAACAGAACAGATCAGGAACAGCGTAAGAACGCCTAGAAGTGTTTTCATGCGAGCCTCCATAACGGTTTTGTGTTTCCGCAAAACTGGAGCCGGGAATTTTGCTACTTCGTGGTGGCTGAATTTTTGACGCTTACAGCTACTAAAACCCGGATGCGCGAGCAAAGTTGCTTTTTTGAAACTTGTTTTGAACCGCGGGCCGAGGTGATACACAGCTGGTAATTAGACGCTTGGTGGGCGGTAAAAGGTTACGGTCTATAAATTTTTCGAGGCGCGGAAAGCGCGGACGACAGCGGCGACGTCGCGCTGATCGGCGTCAACCTGGGCGTTGAGGTGGCGCATTTCTGCGGCGGTGAGTTTTCCGGCGAGATCGGCGAGGGCGGCGCGAAGTTGCGGGAATTTTTCGAGCGCGGCACGGCGAACGATGGGGACGGCGTCGTAAGGCGGGAAATAGTGAAGATTGTCTTCGAGGGCGATGAGGTGCAAGGAGTCGATGAGGCCGTCGGTCGAATTACCGGCGACGATATCGACTTGATGATCGACGAGAGCGCGATAGAGGAGGCCGAGGTCCATAACGTTTGGTTGCGCGGCGAAGTGGAGAGCATAGCGAGTGCTCCAGCCGCGGAAGCCGTCGGGGCGTTCGAGAAATTCGTAGCCGACACCGGCGCGCCACTTGGGAGCGATAGGGGCGAGATCGGACATGGTGCGGAGGTGGAGGCGCTGCGCGTCGCCGCCGCGGACGACCATAGCGAAGGTATTTTCAAAGCCGAGAGGTTCGGTGAGTTCGAGGTTGAAGCGCTGCGCGTACTGTTGTTTGACGCGATTGTAGATGGCGGCGGAGTTGTCGGAATTTGGGGATTCGTTGAGGACGGCGGTTAGGGCGGTTCCGGTGTATTCGACGTAGAGATCGAGATCGCCGGAGAGTAAAGCTTTGTGGACGAGGAGGGTGCCGCCCAGATTAGTTTTGCGGACGATGGGAATGCCTGTGCAGGCTTCGATGTGCTGGGCGAGGAGTTCAGCGAGGATAACTTGTTCGGTGAAAAATTTGGAGCCGATGGTCAGGTGAGGTTGGGCGGGCTTGTGGCAGGCGGAAGCGAGGTAAAGGAGGTTAAGAAAACAAAGGAAGGAAAGGAATCGGAAGAGAGCGCGGGGCATTTTCAGGCCACCTTGAGGCGGCGTTCGAGGAGGCCGAGGAGAAGGTCGGCGATGATGGCGAGGAGGGCGGCGGGGATGGCGCCGGCAAGGATGACGGAGTCGTTGACCATGGCTACGCCGCGAAAGATGAAAGTGCCGAGGCCGCCTGCGCCGATAGCGGCGGCAATCGTGGCAACGCCAATGGTGATGACCGTGGCGGTGCGAATGCCGGCGAGGATGACGCTGAGCGCGAGGGGGAGGCGGACACGGAGGAGAATCTGCGTGGTGGTCATACCCATGGCCTCGGCGGCTTCGAGGATGGCGGGGTCGATGCCGGTTAGGCCCACGTAGGTGTTACGGAGAATGGGGAGAAGAGCGTAGAGAACAAGAGCGACGATGGCGGTGCGGCGGCCGATGCCGCCAATGAAAGGGATGGGGATGAGGAAGCCGAAGAGGGCGAGGCTGGGAATGGTTTGAAAAATGCTAGCGATACCGAGGGAGACAAAGCGGAGATGGCGATGTCGCACGATAAGCATGCCAAGCGGGACGGCGATAGCGATGGCGATGTCCATGGAAATGACAACCAGGATGAGATGGTCAAGCGTGGCGCTGAAAATTTCGGCGCGATGGTCGAGGAAGAAGTTCCATGGACTCATTGGGAGACTCCATTGGTTAAGGCGAGTGAGGCTGTGAAAGCGTGGACTTCGGGATGGTCGAGACGCAGGAATTCCTGTGGGGCCGCAAGCGCGACGAGGCGTCCTTGGTAAAGCAGGGCGATGCGCGAGCCGAGAAGAACGGCCTCGCGGATGTCATGCGTGACGAAAACAATGGTTTTGTGCAGGCGGCGGACGAGGGCACTGAACTCCCGCTGAAGTTCGGCCCGAGTGACGGGATCGAGGGCACCGAAAGGCTCATCCAGAAGAAGAATGGGCGGGTCTGCCGCCAGAGCGCGGGCGACGCCAACGCGCTGACGCTGGCCGCCAGAAAGTTCCCTGGGGTGGCGCGCGGAAAACTCCGCGGGATCGAGACCTACTAGCCGCAGTAGTTCTTCGACGCGGGACGCGATTCGGGCAGAATCCCGTTTTTCAAGCGTTGGGACGAGGCCGACGTTTTCCGCGATCGTGAAATGCGGAAAGAGACCTGCTTCTTGAATGACATAGCCGATGCCGCGGCGGAGCCGGATGGGGTCCGATTCGGTGGTGGCACGGCCTTCGACAAGGACTTGTCCTTGCGAGGGAAGGAGCATGCGATTGATGAGCCTTAAGAGGGTGGTCTTGCCGCTCCCGCTGCGGCCGAGAAGGACCAGGGTTTCGCCGTGGGGGATGATTAGGGAGATATCAGAAACGATGGCTCGGTCAGGAATATCGTTTATGTGGTAGTACACACCGCGAAATTCGATGGCGACGTCCGACGGCGCTGCGAGTTTCGCATTCATTTCGATTGACAGCCTCACGCAACAGGGGGAACATCGTACCCCACTCAGCCTCCCCAGCGCCGAATTTTGGCGCATCCTTCTCGCGGAAGCGGCATCCAAACAAGGGGGAAAACGCCATGGGAGCCACCGCCACTGCTATCCGCATCAAGCATGACCTTCACACCCGGCTTTTAGACGCACGCGCGCAAACAGATGAGTTGTTTCGCATCGTGCGCGACGAGGCCATCTACGACCGGCCCATTCCAGAGCGGCACAGAATCATTTTTTACCTGGGACACGTCGAGGCATTCGATTGGAACCTGCTTGCGCAACGCGCGTTTGGGTTGCGGTCCGCGCAGCGGATGTTAGATGAGCTTTTTGCATTCGGAATCGACCCCGTGGGAGGAGGATTGCCGAGCGACGGGCCAAACGACTGGCCAAAGCGCGAGGAGGTTGAGCGCTACAACCGGAGGCTGCGTAGTGAACTGGACACGGCGATTGAGCGTGCACTGGCGAGGCCTGCGGAGGGACATCCCCAACTGATTGCCATGTTGGAAGTGGCTATAGAGCACCGGCTGATGCACGCCGAAACGCTGGCGTACATGTTGCACCGGCTGCCGACCGAGAGAAAAATTCGGGGGCCGATAGCGAGAGCTTTAGCAACGCCGCGAATCAAGTCCCACCTGGTTGAGATTCCCGCCGGTCGAGCTACCCTGGGGCTAAAACGGGCGACGGGCGATGAATTCGGGTGGGACAACGAACTGGATGCGCAGGAAGTGGAGGTTGCGGAGTTTGCAATCGAGAGCGGCAACGTTACCAACCATAATTTTTTGAGATTTATTCAAGCGGGCGGGTACGAGAACGCCGCGCTCTGGAGCGCAGAGGCCTGGGCCTGGAAGGAAAAGGAGGGGGTACACCACCCGGCGTTTTGGAGACGGGATGGAAATTTGTGGATGTACCGGGCGATGTTCGGCGAAGTCCGCTTACCCCTGGACTGGCCCGTTTACGTGAGCCATGCGGAAGCCACAGCGTACGCCAAGTGGCTGGGACACAAGCTGCCGAGCGAAGAACAGTTTCACCGGGCCGCTTACGGAACGCATGAGGCCCGGCAGGAGCGTGCGTATCCCTGGGGCGAGGACGCGCCAAGCGAGCGCCACGGTAATTTTGATTTTCACCAATGGGATCCCTCACCGGCGGGCGCGCACCCTGAAGGGGCAAGCTCGTTTGGAGTTCACGATTTGATGGGTAATGGTTGGGAATGGACGAGGACGAAGTTCGCGCCATTCCCCGGATTTGCGCCAATGCCCTTCTACCCTGGGTATTCGGCTAATTTCTTCGATGGCAAGCACTATGTGATGAAGGGAGGGTCACCACGAACGGCCGCTTGCATGCTGCGGCGATCCTTCCGGAACTGGTTCCAGCCGCATTATCCGTATGTATACGCGACATTCCGTTGCGTGGAAGACTAGCACTCGTAAGACAAGACCAAGCCTTGGGAGACGACATGCTGACGCAAACCCTTCCGCTGAGACATGTGTCCGAGTTCGCGGGCGATGTGAAAGAAAGCCTGACGAAGAGCGGCCAGAGAGAACTGCCGTCCAAATATTTATACGACGAAGTGGGCTCGGCGCTCTTTGAGACGATATGCGTCTTGCCCGAGTACGGCTTGACGCGCGCGGATGCACGATTGCTGAAAAGGCATGCACGGGAAATTGTTGGACGGCTGCCATCGCCGGTGCATGTCGCGGAGCTTGGGAGCGGAAGCGGGAAAAAGACTCGGTGGATTCTGGAAGCGTTGTCGGAGCGGCAGAGAACCTATTACTTCCCGATCGAGATTTCGCCCACAGCTCTGGCGGCTTGCGAGAAAGAGCTGGGGCAGATCGATCTGGTAAGCATTGTCGGACACGAGCAGCCGTATCTGGAGGGGTTGCGGACTGTGGCAGATGGACGCGCCGACCGCGACCATTTGCTGGTGCTATTTCTCGGGAGCACGATCGGGAATTTCGATCGCGGCGCGGGAGAAGAGTTTCTGCGAAGCGTGCGCAATATTCTGCGTGAAGGCGACGCACTGCTGCTGGGGACGGACCTGGAAAAAAGCGTCGAGGCTCAGCTGCTGGCTTATGACGATCCGGCGGGAGTGACGGCAGCGTTCAACTTGAACCTGCTGGCGAGGATCAACCGCGAACTGCGGGGCGACTTCGATCTAGAGAATTTCCGTCACGAAGCACGTTGGAACGCAAGCGAGCGCCGGATCGAGATGCACTTACGATCGACTTGCCGGCAGCGCGTAGAAATTCCGGCGGCGGGACTTCGCATTTCGCTGGATGAAGATGAAACGATCTGGACGGAAAGCTCTCACAAATACCGCATTGGAGAAGCAGCCGAAATGGCGGAGCGGACGGGCTTCCGGTGCGAAGGCCAGTGGGTGGATGAAGAGTGGCCCTTCGCGCAAAATTTGCTAATTGTGGAATAAAGCCGAGTTGAAGCCGCGAAGGATTTTATACGGGTCGCGGACTAGAATGATTCGATGCGCCAGACGAGTCGCGCGAACCACGGTTCCTGTGAAGCCAAGGTCGGATGCCAAATCGCAAGAATTTGGGAACCTTGGTAGACCCGTTCAAAACCTTCCTCGGATTCGGAGACCGTTTCAATCGGAGCTACCCAAAATTCTTTTGCGCCGGGCGCATGAAGGGCGATGCGAACGCGCTGCCATCCATCTTCCATGCGAAGCAACGGGCCGGGCAAAACGCCGCTGAAACGTAAATTTTGCTGCCCCTTCGGAGTGTCGAAAAAACGGTCGGGCTCGGCGGGAGCAAGCAGATTAATGACCGATTCGATGCCCACGGCGATGGGCTGTGCGAGAGGCTGTTTGAGTTTCAGACCGATTTCGCAGCCTACTTCGCAACCGTTCGGGGCGGGGCCGAACGAAAAACGTTTCGCCAAGGACAGCCTCGGAGCAGCGCCCTCTTCCTTCGAAACGAACTTGAGTTCGTCCTCACGAATAAGTTGCGCATCATTGGCGGAGGAGGATTTGACGTGATAGGCGCCGCCAGCGAACCCTGGATCTTCCTGCAACTCCAGTGTTTCGTATTCGGCCTGGGTGCGGGCTGGGTCGAAGAGCAAGACACGGAAGGCGTGCCGGGGCCAGCGGTCGTAGCGAAGAAATCGATTGAGGCCGGGCTCCTTGACTAGAGTCTGTTCGTGAATGGACGCGACAGCGCCCGGCAAGGCAGTTTTCGCCGCTTCGCGCAGACGCGAGTGGTAAGCCTCGGGCCTGCGCTGAATGGAATTGACGAGGGTCGCAGCAGCGGGCCGAAAATCGAACGCGGCGAGGGTTCCTCCATCCGTGGGTTTGAGGAGCGCCTGATATTCAAGGGCGGTGAATAGGTGTTCCGGTGAGCCGTCCGCGTCGTAGTCCAGCAATTCGACGCGCGGGTTGAGAGCGCCCGCGGTCTGCCTGTCGGCGATGGCCTCGGCGCGAATCAGATTGCGCCAGAGATCGGTGCGAAGGTGGGGAGCGTAGAGGCCGCCGAAGATGCCGTGCCAGTAAGCGTCGTTGCATTGCGCGCGCAGGAGCAGGTCGCGGGCCTGCGCGAGCTCCTCGGAAGACTTCGAATTATAGTGGCGCGCGGGAACCGCTGCGATACGGGCAGAGACACGCAGCATTTTCTTGTGGAGCAAGTTCGATTCGGAGTACTTGCGGAAGAAGCCGCGCCATGAACCACCGCGGAGGAAGGAGAGCACCTCCGGGCGCGCCGTGAACTCTTTCTGGACAGCATGGTAGCGCTGGCGGACACGCGTGGGCAGAACCCACTCCATCATTTCCGTGTAGGAGGCAGTCGGAAGATCAGCGCGGCCCAACGGGGAATGATCGGCGAGATACTCACCGGGAGTGGAAACACGCAGCCAGGAGGCATTTTCCTCGAGAGCGGTGAAGAACTTTTCGAGCCAGCCGTCCTTGAAGCAATGAGCGTTGGTACCAGGCCAAACGCCGAATTTTTCCATGTCGTCACCCATCGCCGCCATGCCGCCGGGATGCAGAGCCGCTGCTTCGCGCAAGTAGGTGATGACCTCTTCGACTTTGCCGAAGGGGATGAAATAACGGAGCGCCTTTTGACCGGGGAAAAGCCAAACGCTTTGGCCGCGATCTTCGGCGATGTATGCGCCAAAGAGTTCCTCGGGTTCAAAGCCGGCGGAAAGAAAATGAATATCATCGACAAGGGTGTAGCCAACGCCGGCGGCGGCGAGGGCGGAGGGAAGCTGTGGCTCCCAAACACGCTCGGCGATCCAGGCACCCGCCGGATGACGCCCGAAGTGGGCTTCCAAGTAGCTGGCGAGACGGGTGATCTGTTCGCGCTGGTCCTGATGCGGGATGGAGACGAGTATCGGTTCGTAAAAGCCGCCACCGACGAGCTCGACTTGGCCGGCGTTTACGAGAGCTTGTAGACGGGCGAAATACTCAGGGCGATTCCCTTCCATCCAGGTAAGCAAGGGGCCGGAATAATGAAGGCCCATGTGCACGCCGGGATGCTTTTCGAGGAGTTCGACGAAAGGCAGGTAGGAGTCTTTGTAGGCCTTTTCAAGCACGTGGCCAAAATTACCGCAAGGCTGGTGCGCGTGGATGAGCAGGACGAGATGGAAGCGCTCTGACATGGGGACAATGTTTCTCTTAAACATCATACCGTGCGATGCAACTTTTCGGATTCATGAGATGACAGGGGTGCGCGAGAGGCGCAGTTCGCCCCCCTTGTTTTAACGCCTGAGGCCAACCCGCGCGACGCTGAGGGCGCAGGAGATTGACACTCCATCGCACGTATGAAAGGCTAGCCAAGGAACAGATTACACGATGCGAGTCACAGCAAAAGGCGAATACGCGACGCAGGCGGTGCTGCACCTGAGCCTGCAGTATCCCGAAGTGGTGACCATCCACGAGATTGCGCAGAGGCACCACATTCCGCTGAAGTACCTGGAGCAAATCCTGCTGGAATTGAAGCGCGGCGGAATATTGGAAAGCCGACGGGGCGTGCGGGGCGGCTACACGCTGGCGCGGGCCCCAGTGGAGATTTCGATAGGGGCGGTTTTGCGGGTCGTCGACGGGGCTTTCGCGGAATCCAGTTGCGTGCACAACGAAATGCTGGGCGGGGTGTGCGTGGAGGGCGAAAGCTGCGGGCTGAAACAAATATGGAAGGATGTTCAGGGAGCGGTCGAGAAAATCCTGTTTGCGACCTCGTTCGAAGAAGTGCGCAAGCGGACTTTGAGCGGCGGAGCACGCCGCACGGAAACGGCGCAACTCGAAGGCTGAGCCAAACAAAACGGCACGCCGAAGCGTGCCGAAGTGAAAGTAAAACTCCCGATCGAAAAGCGATGACCCGCGTTATTTTGCGGTGTAGAACTCCGCGTTAACCGGGGTGTAGCTCTGCCACTTCTCCGGCAGGTCTTCCAAAGCAAAGATCGCCGTCACCGGGCAGACGGGGACGCAGGCGCCGCAATCGATGCATTCCGTCGGATTGATGTAGAGCTGGGTGACCTTTTCATGTTCCGGCTCATCCTTGCGGGGGTGGATGCAATCGACGGGACAGACGTCCACGCAAGCGGTATCTTTTGTGCCGATGCAGGGCTCAGCGATTACGTAAGCCATTCAAATCTCCTTTGCTCGGACAACAGGCCGAGAGTGCTCCCGGGGAAAAGAAGCACCCGGCGGATTTTTCTTATACCACGCCCCTGCCGGGAGCAACAAGATGCAGCACTCATTCTACTGTGCGAGGAGAGGATTCTCAACTTCCGCACATCCGGCTAGAATGGTTTGGGAAGGGATACCAATGAAAATCCGGACTACTATTGCTGCCCTGCTATTGTTTGCCGCCGGGACCACACTTGCGGCGCCGCAAGCTAAGGCTCCGGGCGACCCCAAAATGATCGATGCGCAAGGGTTTCAAAAAATCGTTCAAGAACACAGGGGAAAGGCACTGCTGGTGACGTTTTGGGCGACTTGGTGCGAGCCGTGCCGCGACGAGTACCCGATGTTGAATGAACTGGCAAAGCAGTATGCGCCCAAGGGACTTCAGGTCGTTGGCGTGAGTATGGATGACGACGGCGACTTGATCCTAATGAGGCGATTTCTGGCGCGGTACAAACCGATCTTTCCAAACTACCGCAAGACCGCGGGAGCGGAAGCTGCTTTCAGGGAATCCGTCCTTCCCGGGTGGACCGGGACGATGCCTGTCTCCGTCTTCTATGCGAAGGATGGCCGGCAAGTCGGCAGCTTTGTCGGCGAGAAGAGCCGGGAGCAATACGAAGAGGCAATACGCGAGTTGCTGGATTCTGGGAGCAGAATTGGCGCGATACCGCGGGGAGAATAGGAACATTGCAGGGCTTGAGATTCATGCGCTCTAACCCGGAGAAAACCTGTGATTCGAAGCGAAAACTTGCGTAGCGGATATATACAAGATGACGTCGAGCAGTATCTCTACGAATTGTTACCGCAGCGAGACGACGTCATCAACGAGATGGAGCATTATGCCGAAGAACACCGCGTGCCGATCATCGGGCCGGCGGTGGCGCGCTTGCTCGCGTTGTTTGCCCAGGTTTCCGGGGCGAAACGCATATTTGAAATGGGCTCAGCCATCGGCTATTCGACGATATGGCTGGCGCGGGCGGCGGGTCCAAAAGGAAAAGTGCATTACACCGACGGAGATCCGGCGAACGCGAAGCGTGCGAGCGAGTACTTTCGGCGGGCAGGGGTGGCGAAGCGCATCCATGTAGGGGTGGGCGACGCGCTGGCGTTGCTCAAGAAAACTCCTGGAAAGTTTGACCTGATCTTCAACGATGTGGACAAGCATCAATACCCAGATGCGCTGCGAGCGGCGCTGCCCAAGCTGCGCCGCGGAGGATTGTTCATCACGGACAATACACTGTGGTCCGGCAGAGCGGCACGACCTGCGGCTCTGGATGATGCCGCGACGCTCGGAGTACAGGAATTCAACCGGCTGGTTTATGCGTCGAAAGAATTGTATCCCGTGCTAATCCCGTTGCGTGATGGAGTTACGGTTTGCCGCAAGCTGTAAGCCCGCGAGGAAGCTACGAGCGGAAGAAATTTCGCAGCATGAAGCCGAGGTTCGCAGGGCGCTCAGCAAGACGGCGCATGAAGTAGGGGAACCAGTCGTTGCCGTAAGGAATGTAAACGCGCATCCGGTAGCCATCCTTCACAAGCTGGCGCTGCAAGTCGGTTCGCACGCCATAAAGCATTTGAAACTCGAAATCATCCTTGGAGATTTGCTTGGTCGCCGCCCAGCGAATGGTTTCCGCAATCATGTGCGGATCGTGCGTGGCTATCCCGTGGTAGAAGCCGCTGGGCAAAAGAATCTTCATGAGTCGAAGGTAATTGAAGTCGACGTCCCTTTTGTTCGGGTACGCGACGTCCGGCAGTTCCTTATAGGCCCCTTTGCAAAGCCGGATTTTGCAGCCGCAGGCGAGCAACCCCTGCACGTCGGTTTCACTGCGATAAAGGTAAGCCTGGATGACTGTTCCGATGGCAGGATTTCGAGCGCGCACGCGCTTTACGATGTCGATGGTTCGCTGCGTGTACGCCGAGCCCTCCATGTCCACGCGGAGAAAATTGTCATACCGGGCGGCTAACTCCACGATGGACACGACCAAACCCTGGCAGAAATCGACATTGAGGTCCAGCCCGAGCTGAGTCAGTTTGCAGGATACGTTGGCGTGGAGGTTTTCCTGGCGGATGCGCTCGAAAATCTCCAGGTAGGAATCGCGAGCACGCTGAGCGTCGGAAATATTGGCGCAGTTTTCGCCAAGGTAGTCCAGGCTGACGAGCATTCCGGCTTCGTTGCAAGCGCGGGCGGCTGCGATGGCTTCGTCAAGCGTTTCGCCGGCGACGAAGCGGCGCGCCATCCGGCGCGTGGTGCCGTTGGACGTGACCCATTTGGCGAAGCGGGGACTCTCGGAGAGCTTGAGAAGCGTCGCGCGGAGCATGGAATATGATTATGCCCGTGTAAAACCCTTGCGCCTAGTCCGTGTGCTCTTCCAGGAACTTTTCCGCATCCAGGGCGGCCATGCAGCCGGAGCCCGCAGCGGTGACGGCCTGGCGGTAGCGATGATCCTGCACATCACCAGCGATGAAGACACCGGGAACGGAAGTCAGGGTGCCGTGTTTGGCGATGAGGTAGCCATTGCTGTCCATCTCCAGCTTGCCTTTGAACACGGTCGAGTTGGGATCGTGGCCGATGGCGACGAATACGCCGTCGAGGGCAAGCTCAGTCGTTTCCTTTGCTTCCGGATTGCGCACGCGCACGCCGGTAACGTGACCGTTCGGAGCGTGAATCGCCTCGATAACCGCAGGCACGACGAGTTCGACTTTGGGATTGGCCTTGACGCGGTCAATCATGATCTTGGAGGCGCGAAACTCCTTGCGCCGATGGATAAGGTAGACCTTGCTGGCGTAGCGCGTCAGGAAGTTTGCCTCTTCCATGGCGGAATCACCGCCACCCACTACGGCAATGGCCTTTTCGCGGAAGAAATAGCCATCGCAGGTCGCGCATGTGGAAACGCCGCGGCCGATCAGTTCACGCTCGCCCTGCAGACCCAACAAGCGTGCCGAGGCTCCGGCAGCAACGATCAGCGTTTGGGCTTCGTAGGTATCTTTGCCAGCCGTGATCTTGAACGGACGCTTTGTGAGGTCCACCTCGTTTACGGCCCCGGCCTTAAACTCCGCGCCAAATTTCTGGGCCTGTTTGCGCATGTTTTCAATGAGTTCCGGCCCCAAGATGCCGTCTGGGAAGCCGGGATAGTTTTCGACGTGAGTGGTGAGAGAGAGCTGGCCGCCCTGCTCGTGGCCGTCAATTACCAAAGGCTTCAGATTAGCGCGTGCGGCGTAGATCGCCGCGGTGAGGCCGGCGCAGCCACTGCCGATAATCACTACGTTGTGCATTCCTATTTTCTCCACCTATTGGATTCGCCAGCGTGCCCGTTCGATACAACTCCACGATACAGCTCCCGAATGCAACGTGAAGTCCGGTATTGTAGCATCCCCTCAGCAGCGAATCAGACTGTGAAGCGTCCAAATTGGAGAGGCAATTCTTTCGCGACAAGTTGACCGTCGCAAAGAGCCGCAGCTATAGTCGCAACCATCGGCGAATGGAAGATCGCGGTCGCCCGAGGAGAGAATCACATGGATCCACGCTATCCCATTGGAAAATTCGCAATGCCCGCGCAAGTGACGCCCGGAAACCGGCAAGAAGCAATCGAGGAGATCGCCTCAACGCCGGCAAAGATGCGCGCGGCTGTGAAAGGCCTGAATGATGCGCAGCTCGATACACCCTATCGGGAGGGAGGATGGACGGTGCGCCAGGTTGTACATCACGTTCCTGACAGCCACTTGAATGCATTTGTCCGGCTGAAACTCGCCCTCACGGAGGACAAACCGATGATTAAGCCATATAACGAGGCGGCTTGGGCCGAACTCGCTGATTCAAAATCGGCGCCTATCGAGAGTTCACAGACTCTTCTCGATTCGGTGCACGCGCGCTGGGACCGTTTGTGGCGGTCATTGAAACCAGAGCATTTCGCCCGCGTCCTGGTGCATCCGGAGCATGGCGAACGCACGGTGGACTGGCTGGTCTTTCTGTACGCATGGCATGGCAGGCACCACACGGCCCACATCACCGAACTGCGCAAGCAGAAGGGCTGGTAGCAGGCATCAAGTGGCGTCGTGTACGGCGGCTCGTGTAGGATAAATTGTTACCAGAGGAGAGTGCATGAGCCGACCATCAGGGACTTACGCGATATTCGAGACTTCGCAGGGCAACATAGTGGTGAGACTTCTCGAAAAGGAAGCGCCGAAAACCGCCGAGAATTTCGTAGGACTGGCTGAGGGGACGAAGGAATTCACCGACGAAGGCACCGGCAAGAAACAGAAGAAGAATTTTTACGATGGACTTGGCTTTCATCGGGTCATCCCAAAATTTATGATACAGGGCGGTTGCCCACAAGGCACTGGCCGCGGCGGCCCGGGATATAAGTTTGCGGACGAATTTCATTCTTCCCTGAATCATTCCAAGGCCGGCAAGCTTTCCATGGCCAACTCCGGACCTGGCACGAACGGCAGCCAGTTTTTCATCACCGTGGCTCCAACACCGTGGCTGGACAATAAGCACACTATCTTTGGAGAAGTAGTCGAAGGGCAAGACGTGGCGGATAAGATTTCCAACCTGCCGCGCGATTCAAACGACCGGCCGAAGACGCCCGTGGTGATGCAAAAAGTGCGAATTGAGCGCGTTCCCTAAACGCGCCGAATGACGATGCTGACACCCCAGCGCGCGCTTAGGCTAATGATCGAAGTAATCTTCGTGCTGCTGGGCGTGCTTGTTGTTTGGCTGGCACTCACTGGCCGGATTTCTGATGAGCAGCGCCACAGGGTTTCCTGGATCATCCTAAGCGGGGCGTTGATCTTGTGGGGACTGCGGGCGTTCTATGGACCCAACAAATGGTGGGCGCGCTGGGAAAACTGGACGCGCGGACTTTCGCTGATTCTCCTTGGCGTGGTGATGCTGGCTATTTCCCGAGTGCCTTTTGAGTGGGTTGGGCCGCTGCTGGCCACCGCTGGTATATTAATGGGCTTGCGAGGAATCCTCGGAGCCGCACTTGTCTTCCGGCCGCGTTAATTTTCTACAGTTATTTTCCCATCTAATTTCTTCCGCGCATTAGATATACTCCGCACAACGAACGGCCCTCTCTGCTTCTGCAATCGCGCGGAGGCGATCGTTTGGCCCACGCTGCAAGACAAAAAGGAGACACACCATGCTGAAGGAATTCAAAGAATTCGCCATGCGCGGAAACGTGCTGGACATGGCTGTCGGCATCATCATCGGCGCGGCATTCGGGAAGATCGTCACATCGTTTGTCGAGGACGTCATGATGCCGCCGCTGGGGCGCCTGATTGGACATGTCGATTTCTCGAATATGTTCATCAGCCTGAACGGGCAGCATTACGACTCGATTGAAGCCGCAAAGAAGGCCGGAGCGGCGATGAGCTACGGCATGTTCTTGAACACGATTATCAACTTTCTCATAGTCGCGTTCGCTGTGTTTCTTCTCGTGCGCATGGTAAATCGCTGGACCACAAAGCCGGCGCCACCCGCGGCGCCCACGACAAAGGATTGTCCGCAGTGCGCGATGAGCATTCCAATCCAGGCGAAGCGCTGCGGCCACTGCACGACGCAACTCGCTTAAGCTTAACCTTTATTACTGCAGAGGACACGCTTATGTGACGACCGCCGCTTCAAGAGGAAGGTGTTTTCTTCTTCTGGTTTCCTTCGAGGTGAGCTCGCAGCCGCTTGACAACTGCGTCTTCCTGCCCTTCTTCGATTTCTTTCTGGACTTCCTCAAGAGCAAAGTGCACGACGTCGTGATGATGCACCTCTTGGGGAGCCAGGACGTCGCTAAAGCGCAGCCACAACCGGTGCAGCAGATTGACTTCATTTGCGGTTAGGTTCGGCGCATGCGGCCCAAGGACCTTGTAGATTTTGTCTCCGTTGGGTAAATGAATTTCAAGGTTGAATTGGGGCTTTATATCGCCAAGTTTTTCCCACGCGTCCCCTATTTGCCGGGCTTGCTCTTCGGTGTTGTCCTTTGCCGAGCGTCCAATAACGATCGTGCTGGACTGAAGCGAAGCGCCCGCGCGCAATATGCCTTCCCACAGGTCATTGGACGCAACCACCGCAAGCCGGATCGACTTCCCACGCTTTTCGGCCATGGAAAGCGCTTGCGAAAACAGATGTTGCTCGATGCTGCCAAAAAGCTGATCCGCGTCCAGTTCGTTTTCACCGGAAGCCGAGCGCCGCAACAATCGGACGTGCAGAACAACCACGTCGCGGCGTCCAGGTTTGATGCGATCGAGAACGTTGCCCAAGTGGTAGAGATTGAAGTGGTTGCTCACAGGAACAAGGATGTTGCCGGGCCGCGCGCCCACGGCCTCAGGCGTAAGTTCCGCCTCCAGTTCCAGGTTGAATTGATCCATCTCCATTTCTGCCGAGGTGCCTCGATGAGCGCGGTGCTCGGAAATCGAGAAAACGATAAAGAGCAGAACGGAAAATGTGCCGCCCGCCATGGTGGCTACAGGCTTGGTGAACAGGTTGACGACGGCGATGAGGAAGAGCGCCAGCGTGATCAAGCCGAGGCCGACGGGGATTTGCACTCCGCGAATATGAAAATTAAACGGCACCTGGAACTCGCGCTGCCCCGGCCTGGTGTACCGGAGTACGAAGACGGCCAGGCCGTTCATCGTAAAACTCCAGATCACTCCGAAAGCGTAGAGGTTTGCGAGAAAAGTGACATCGCCGCGGCTTATGAAAATGGTGATGATCTGCAGAGCGACGACGATGTTTATGATGCGGTAGCTGGTGCCGAATCTCGGATGCGGCTGCCGGAACCACGAGCTGAGAACACCGTCCTCGGAAACGCGGTTTAGCACGCCATTCGAGCCGACGATAGCGGTATTGACCGCTCCGGCCAGGATCAGCGTTCCCACCACGACCACGAATGCGTGAAAGATCAGCCGCGCAATGAGCGGCCCGTGCAAGCTCATCGCCAGGCCGCCGATGAGGTTCTCGAGGTAGCTCTGCCGGACGCCGTCGGGAATGATCATGACGGCAAAGAAAGAAACCAGGGACGTGAAGACCAGGCTGTAGATGAAGATGACGAGCCCAGCCTTTTTCAGGTTTGGCAGTTTGGGACTTTCAATCTCGCGGTAAACCTGTGCCAGGGACTCCTCTCCGCTCATGGCCAGGACCGAATGCCCCAGCGCAATAAAGATGGCGAGGATTCCAAACATGTGTGGAAGAGGACTGCCCGCAAGCCAGCCGAGCGCGCTGGCATTCAAACGGAGGTTGCGTGGGTGCGGCCATGGCGGGAGTGCGGAATGCCTCAAGACCGCCGTGTAGATGCACCAAGCGATCAAGAGAACGACCATCACCGTAACCAGCTTCATGATGACGAGCGCTTTTTCGCTGGATTCCGGGATGCCCTTGGTGTTCTGCCACCAGAAATAAACCGTGACAAAAATTGCGAAGCCCGCCGCAAGGAAGCTCACCTCATTCGGCGTGAGCGGCGTGCCCAGGTGAGAGTATTGCAGCAGTTCGCTGATCAGCCCGGCCAGGTACTGCCCCGCCGCGACACCGCTGATCGGACCCGTCAGGATGTAGTCAAACATCAGCGCCGAAACGCTGAATTTTGCCAGGGTTCCGCCGAGGGCCTGCTTCACGGCGCGGTACACCCCGCCCCGCACGAACATGCTGCAGCTCTCGACGTACACCGCCCGGACCGCGTACGAAAACAGCATGATGGCAAGGATGAACCACGGCGCGGTTTTGCCGATGTAGCCTTCCGCTTCACCGCCTGCGTAATAGGCCGAGGAGGCCAGATCGTTCAAGACGATGGCAGCTGCCCGCCAGAACGAAATAAATGTAAGCAGCGCGGTCGTGGCGATAATGACGCGCGGAATACCGTTGCCCCGGCTGCCTGCGGCAGCAGGGCTGTTTGGAGTGCTGCTCATGTACGGGTGATCTCGATCAGCGGATTAAAATGCTCGCACTTTTCCGCCGCGAAGTCTAGCCGAACGGTCTTTTTGTTTTGCTGAAACGATTTTGCTGGTCCTGGAAAGACTCAAGAGGCGGCCGTGCGGAACGCTTTGGCGCACTCGGCGCAGGGGCAGATGCTGCGCAGGTGGTCGTAGCTGTAGATGCCGGTGGAATGGCCATCCGTGAAACTGATTTGGACCGCGTAGTTGCCGACGACGGTAGCAGCTTGCGCGCTCGGCTTGGGCTTAAACATCGGCAGCGCAGGAAAAGAAGTGCCCCCAGGCGTCGCGGCGGCGAAGGCTTCTTTTTTGCCTCGCTCGTCGTTGCACGTGGCGCAGGGACATTCTTCGCGCAAGTAGGCAAAGTCGTAGTGGCTTGCGTGGCCGTCGGCCCAGGTGATGTCGACTCCAGCGCCGCTTTTTACGTGTATCTTCACGTCAGACGGCTTCTTTCGCGGATCGAGTGGAATCGGCATACGAGAGGACAGCTTCAGCTTTTCGGTCCGCCGTTGCAGCAATCGCCCGGCGGAATGGGATTGCCGTGCGGGCAAGTTTTCGGATGGCCCAGGAACGTACAGATACGCTGGTCCAGCTCCGGGCTGATGATGTGCTCGAACTTGCAGGCTTGCGTGTGAGCTTCGGAGTCGTCGATCGAGAATGTGTCCTTGAAAAGCCGCTCGGCGAGGCGATGACGCCGGACGACGTCGCGCGCGCGTTGGCTTCCCACGGCGGTGAGCTGCGCCTCTCCATTCTGAAGAGCAACTAGGCTCAGCTCGGACATCCGGCCGAGGACTTTCGCGGCTGGCTCCTCGGGAAGGACCGGGAGGCTTCCAGCAGGCCCGCTGGCATGTAACACGTTCACTTGGGCCGGCTTCCCTTCCTCGCCGCAGATCCAGATTTGTTCCAAAAGGTGATCGAAGCGAATCTCGTCGTCGGCAGAAACCGAGGTGGAAACGGAGGTGCAGCAATCGGCGGTGTTGGCGAGCGGGCACGCAAGCGGATGGCCGGGGCCGTGCTGTGCCGTGTCAAAGTGGAGGCGGCCGTGGGCGAGTTCGATGCGCCGGTCAGCTTGTCGCGCGATGTCCGGGTCATGTGTGACCATCAAAATCGTATGGCCTGCGTGGTGCAGCTCGCGGAAGATTTTCAGGACGATTTCTTCGTTCGCTTCGTCGAGATTGCCGGTGGGCTCGTCGGCCAGGATGATTTTCGGCTGATTGATCAGCGCACGCGCGATGGCTACGCGCTGCTGCTCGCCGCCGGAGAGTTGCGCGGGGAGGTGCGTCATGCGGTCGCCCATGCCCACGCGGCGTAAAGCCTCCTCGGCCTGCTTCTCATCGGTCACGCTGTGAAAATATTGCGCGAGCATCACGTTCTCGAGCGCGCTTAGATAAGGTACGAGATGAAACTGCTGGAAGACGAATCCGACCTTTTCCGCGCGGTAGCGGACCATCTCGTTCTCGCCGAGCTTCGAGAGGTCAATTCCATCTACAACGACGCGGCCGGAGTTGAGTTTATCGAGCCCGCCAAGAATATTGATGAGCGTGGTTTTGCCCGAACCGGATGGGCCCATAAGCGCCACCCATTCGGCGGCTTCGACGTTGAAACTCAGATCATCGAGAGCGCGGAGCGAGCCGTATTTCTTGACGAGGTTTTCGATCCCGACCTGTGGAGCTGCCGTCTTTTGTTCGGGCAGAATCTGGACGGGTGCGCTCACGCTTCACCTCGAAAAACCGAGGCAGGTCGGACGCTCGCAAGCCGCCGGAGCGGATACGCACTGAGAATCGCAACCATGATCGTGAGCCCCACAGCTATAGGATACACAATCAGTCGCGGCTGCGCCGCTACGCCAAAAACCTGTTTGCCCAGCCAGATGGAAAGAAAAATGCCCGCAGCTGCGCCAATCACGCCGCCTGCAATCCCGAGCAACGCCGCTTCCATCAGGAAAAGACGCAAGACGCGCCGCGTCGCGCCGCCGATGGCCTTCATTAGGCCAACGTCGTTCCTGCGCTCCATCGCCACGTTCGTCATCGCGGCCATTACACACAAGCTTGTCAGTAGCAAAACCACAGCGACGGTCGCCGTCAACAAGCCGCTAATGCGGCTGTAAATCTTCGCCTCGCCTTCGGTGAATTGGCGAATAGGGTGACCTTCGGCGTCACCGAGCTCAGGCTGAAGTTGTCCAACAAATCGTTCAATTTGTTCTGAAGAGCCTGGAACCCTGAGCTGGATCAAACTAATTCGATGCGGTTGCCCAAGCAGCCTCTGCGCGAGAACTAGATCGAGGAATACCTGATCGTCTTCAGGACCGCCCGTGGAAGGAAGAACACTCGCGTAGATGGAATAGCTCTGGGGACCGTTGCGCAGCCAGATTCCGTCGTCTCGTGACAGTTTCAGTGCAGATGCTACCTTTTCACCAACTGCGCATCGCAATGAACTAACGGGCTTCCAGGTTTCCTCCGCATCAATAAGTGCCGACGGAAGAACTTGGCTTGGGCCGAAGTCCGAGTGAACATACCCGACGAGAATTGCCTGAGTGCTAAAGGCCTTGCTGTCAGGGTGTTCTTGACCTTGCCTTGCTGCGGAAACATTGACAACACCGTAGAGGAACTCCGCTTTTGCAATGCCACCAAGGCTGTATCGATCCGGAATCCGACTAAACAAGGATTCGTCCAAGAATTTCGGAGAGTCCCCAGAGCTGCGTGGACTTATTACAACGTTTGAGCCGAACGTCCTAAACTCAACCGTTAGGCGGCGCTTGGCGTCCACCTGAAGATTTAGGAGGGCTGCCGTGACGGCGGCGCCTGCACCGAGAGCGAGCAGAATCACGAACAGACGGCCACGGTGCGCGAAAAGCAAGCGACGGACGATGCGCCAGAACATCGAGCGGTTGGCAGTCAGAGGCGCGGCCATCATTCGCCTCGCAGAATGGGCGCCGGCTCGTAACGCGAAGCGCGGCGCAAGGGGATGACGCTGCCCAGTAGCGTGACGCCGGCAGCGAGCGCAAGCACTGCAACAAGAACAAGCAAGGACGGTGCGGGCGCAACGCCGAAGATCCTCTGCCCAACGAGACGCGCGAGGATCGTGCCGAGCGAATAGCCGATGCCTCCGCCGACGAACGCGAGCACAAGCTGCTCCGCGGCCAGGAGGAAACCAACCGTGCCGGAGCCAGCTCCCAAAGCTTTCATCAAGCCAATTTCCGTGCGCCGTTCGATTACCGAGGCGGCCGCAGAAGCGCCGACGGCCAGCGCCGCAGCCAGCAACGCCGCAAGCGTCACCATCCAGAGCAGCGCGCGAACCCGGGTAAGAATGGTGCCCTCGCCTTCTGCCACGCGCCGAATCACGCGCACATCTGTTCCCGGCAGCACTTCTTTGATGGAATAGGCAATCGAAGAAACATAAGGACTACACGACCAGCGCTCGAATTCGTCAGCTTTCATCGTCTTGGGATCGCGTCGCGCAAAATCATCTTCCGGCTTAGTCAACGCGCTCACATAGAGCGTGCGGTATTGTGCTGGCTTGTTTGAAATGGATTGAGCAATCGACAGCGGCCCAATGATTTTGTCATCCTCAGGGCCTCCAGTTTCCACTATTCCGACCACTGAAAGACCATCCGATGATTCCACGCCAGCACCGTCTTTGTGAAAAATCATCAGATAGCTTCCGGTCGATACGCCCAGAGACTTGGCTAGCCTTACCCCAACCACACATTCGCGCTCGCCGTCATCGAACCAACGCCCGTGCAGATGCCACCACGGGTTGGTCGATGCAATTCCCGTGTCGAAGTCCGACCCATCCGGATTACGAACGGTGTGATGCGCCCATGTGCCCAGGAATTGGACGTCGTGCGTAGGTATGTACGAGGAGATTTCAGGCACGGACGCAGGATTCCCTACTGTAATCGGTGTTTCGAGAATCGGAGCGAAGGCGATGATGTTGTTGTGCCAGAAGACTGTCTTGATTTTGGGGAGGTCCGCTTCCGGAAGATACGCGCCCGCGTTGACGGGGCGGTAGTCCACGCCTCCAATTTCAAGCGGCAGCGAGTCCGCCTGCGGCGTAACCACCAAGTTCGCGCCGAGGCTGCGGAATTCGCTCGCCAGGCGGTCGCCCACATCGAGTGAAACGCTCAGCGCCGCCGTCACCACGGCCATGCCCAGCGACAACGCTGCGGCGGTCAGCACCTTGCGGCGCGGGCGTCGTGTAAACGAATCGGCAACAAGACGGAGGAACATGGGATCGGTGATCGCGCGGGCAGGAGCACGAACTATCGTGCCCCTACTGTGGAATCTCCTTAGTCGCTTGCGCGAGTGAAGAAAGGTCAAGGACAAGATCGGCACCGTCCAGACGCGACGGCACGCCGATCGGATTGCAGCCGCCCGCCTCGCCGATGGTCGGCACATAAATCGCCGAACCGCAGTGCCGGCAAACGACATTCTGCCCATCCTGGCGATAACCCTCCGCGCCACAGATGCGGCAGGCATCCAGCGCCGTGCCGTAGCCATTCGGCTTCTTAATAATCATGAAGCGCAGCGACTGCCCTCTGGCGCTGATCGTAAACAGATGCATCTTTCCATCCTGCACTTCGCTTACGGGAATGCGCACTTCGTTGCCCATGGCCTCGATTGCGCGCGCCGAGGGCGGCGCGGAATTTGCACGTGTGTAAACAAAGTCTCCCGTCAGTACGAGAATAACCGCCAAGCAAGCCGTCGCCGCCGCGATCATCCAGCGTCGCTGGCGACGATTCTGCGCTTCCAGCAGCCGTTTCTCTGCTTCACCAGCAGATTCGTTCGCCGCCTTAGCGTGGGAAGCCGATTGCCATTCGCGCAAAACCAGCAAGGCGGCCGCGCCAAAGATGAGCACAAAGAAAAACAGCTCATTTCGTACGACCGGCCCGATCACGGCCATCTCCGCTTTGCTGGACGGCAGCCACTGCGCTTCGCTCAGTTCGTGCAAGCCGGTCAGCGCAAGCTGAAAGCCGACAAGGATCAAGATCACGCTAGTGACGGCAAAAAACCTGTGCAGCGGGACACGCAAAGTCCCTTTGAAGAAGAACAATCCCACAGCGACCGCCGCGCCAATTCCCAAAGCCGTTCCAATCCAGATCTGCAATCCTTCCGTAGACAGCTCCACCGCGCGCAAAATCACCGCCAACTCTGCCCCTTCGCGCAAAACCATCAGAAAAACAAACAGAAAAATGCCCCAACCCGCCGCGGCTCCCGTCCGGCCCACGTAAGTCTCAATTTTCTGCTCAATCTCTTTTTTTAGGTGGCGCGCAACGCGATTCATCCATAGGATCATCGTAATGACGAACGCTGCCGCGACGAGGTACATCACGCCCTCGAACCCGTCTTCGCTGATGCGCCAGCGTTCCAGGGCAATAGCCACTGCTAGACTTAGAGCGGCGGCCGCCGTGACGCCATACCAAACAAAACGCGCCAGTTGCGAGCGGCCCGTGCGCGAGAGATAAACCAGGATGATGCCAACGACGAGGGAAGCCTCGACACCTTCACGGAGAGCAATAAGAAAAGCCGCGAGCAAAGGATCTCCAGTTGTTATTCATTTGCAACTACAATGTAAGTCTACCGTTTGCAGGGAATTCCGTCAACCGGACCAATCCGGTCCGGTTTCCTTCCTGAACACACGGTAGAATAGACGGCCGGTCCACTCAATCATGATCCTCGTCCATATCCGCCAAGCCGCTTCCGTCCTGCTGGCTATTCTTCTTTCTTGTGGACAATCCTCCGCTCAGGCTCAGGCCGCCCCGCCGCAGACTGCTCCCAATGAAGCGCAACTCCAAATGGCTCCGCATCCGAATCCAAAATTCGCGAAGAAACTCTCTGAGCTAGGAGACAAAGAACTCGCCGATGGGCGTTTTGATGAGGCGCTCAACTACTACCAGCAAGCCGCGCGGTACGCACCACAGGACTCTGCCCTCATCGAGCGCGTTGCGTCCATGCGCTCGAAACTTGTTCGCGACCATGTGGATGCCGCGGAGCGCGACGCCCTCGCCGGCCATTCGGACGTGGCCACGGAGGAATTGGCCAGGGCTCTGCTCATTGATCCGGGCAATACCATTGTTGCGGAACGCATGAAGCAGATGAAGTCCATGGACGATGCTCCCGCCCCGAGATCCGGATCGAAAATCGAGGGCTTACAGGAACTGAAGCCCAGCGGAGGGAAGAAAAACCTCGACCTGCGCGGCGGGACCAGGACGGTTTATGAGCAGATGGGGCAGCTGTTCGGGATCAAAGTTACGTTCGATCCGGACTTGGCAGACCGAACCGTCCGGCTGCGCGTGGACAATGTCGATTTCGATACCGCGCTGAAAGTCCTCGGTGCGCAGACCGTAACATTTTCTCGCCCGTTAACTTCCACTCTCTTGTTCGTGGCCCAGGACATTGCGGAGAAGCGTCGCCAATATGGCGCGCAGGCCGAGCAAACCTTCATGCTGCCTGCTTCCGTCGGGACGGAGGAAATGACGGATGTGGTTCGCATCCTTCGCGAAATGACCGGGGCCACGCGCGTCGCACTCGATGCCCACAACCGCTCTATCAGCATCCGCGACACTCCAGAAAGACTTGCGCTCGCGGGAGAACTCATTCGTCAAAGCGAAAAGGCGCGCGGTGAATTGCTGCTGGAAATAGAGATTCTCGAGGTGGACCGCAACAAGGCGCGAACCTTGGGGCTTCTGCCGCCGTCCTCGGCTACGCTGATTTCGCTCACTCCCGGCGTTCTCAACCAATTGCAACAGGCGAAGGACCTCAGCACGCTAATAACGCTGTTGGCGAGCATTTTCGGGAATGGGGGAAGCTCAGCAGCCGGCGCCGGAAGCTCCCTCAACCTCAGTTCGCTTATCCCGCCTCTGACTGTAGTGGGAGGCGGCAAGACAACCTTTCTCCTGACGCTGCCTGCCCTCGCGGCGCAGTTTTCCGACGCATTGACGCTCGTGCACAGCGGGCGCCAGGTCCTATTGCGCGCGCAGGATGGCAAGCCTGCCTCCTTCTTTGTGGGTGACCGCTTTCCCATCACTCTCTCTTTGCTTTCCAACAGCTTGGGACCTACATCATTTGTTGGTGGACTAACCAACAGCATCCTGCCCACCGCTTCCTACAATGTCGGCGTCGGGCCTGTAGCGCTTACCGCGGCGGATTTCCGCAACATCGGTCAACTGGACCTTGCGGTTGTCAACGAGATCGACAACACGCTCACAATTCTGGTGAATCAGGGCGCAGGAATTTTTCTCTCGTCCGCGGGCTCGCCCATCTCGCTTGGCTCAGCTAGAACGAACGCGCCGGCGATTGCTCCCTCCATCGTTTCCGCGACGCTCACCACCAGCGGCTTTCACGATTTGCTAGTTACCGATCCCGTAGCTAATACCGTTCAAGTGCTCCTCAGCAATGGCGACGACACGTTCAAAGCAGCCACGGGATCGCCTATCTCCGTGGGCCAACAGCCCAGCGCCATCATCACCGGCGATTTCAACTCCGATGGCAAGCAGGATTTTGTGGTAACGAATTTCACTGACAACACATTTTCTCTATTTCTCGGAAATGGCGACGGAACCTTTACACAAGCAATAGGTTCGCCTTTTGCTCTTCCGAGCGCCGTCGCCGGACCCATTGCGATGACGGCGAGCGACCTTAATTCGGATGGAAATCTGGATTTGGCTATCGTGAATCAGACCACCAGCAACGTCTCGATTCTTCTCGGCAAGGGGGATGGCTCGTTCATACAGCCTGGTGGATCCCCCTTTGCCGTCGGCAAATTCCCGGTGGCGATAGCTTCGGCCGATGTGAACAACGATGCCCACCCCGACCTCGCGGTCGTGAACCAAACGGACAATACCGTTAGCGTGTTGCTCGGCAATGGAGATGGCACGTTCGTGGCCGCGCCAAACTCGCCGCTCACCACGGGGCAAACGCCGACAGCCGTCACGATCGCCGACTTCAACGGCGACGGCAATCTGGACATTGCCGTAACCGACCCACAAACGGACAGCGTTTCGGTTTTCCTCGGCCTGGGTCAGGGACTATTCGCGCCCCCGTTTGAACTTCCCGTCGGCTCAAATCCCACGGCCATCTTGTCTGCAAACCTTGGCGGCGCCACCTTACCCGACGTCGCCATCACGGACAATCCTTCTGGCGCCACCGGCCAAGTCACCGTAATACTAAGTCCTGCGAACCTGTTCTCGAACGCGGGTGCAGGCGTGGCGCAGCAGCCCTATCCCGGCGCGCAATACGAAGACATCGGGGTTAAGATCAAGGCCACCCCCACCGTGCATCCGAATGACGATGTCACACTCCAATTGGAGTTCGAGATTCGCGCGCTCGCCGGTTCCAGCATCAACGGCATACCGATCATTACCAACCGCACATTGTCGCAAACCGTGCGCATAAAAGAAGATGAGCCCACCATCATCGGCGGACTGCTCGACAATCAAGAGACCCGCACTCTCACCGGCCTCCCCGGTTTCGCGAATCTTCCAGGTGTGGGATATCTCTTCGGGCAAAGAAACAATACCGTCCAAGATACCGAGATGCTGATTGTGGTCACGCCTCACAAATTGCGGCTCAAGGACCGCGTCTCCCGATCCATCTATGTTGGACGCGACAACACCGGGGGCCGCGCTCCTGGAGGCACGCCTCCGCCTCCTCTGCCTGCGCCTGCGCCCGTGCCTCCGCCTCCGCAACAGCCGCCGCAACCGCAGCCGTAACAGCGTCGGTAAGCAGATTCGCAAGCCGCTCTTCGCTACAGATGCGCTAAATTACGGCAATGGTTCGAAAACGACGATGGGTTGATAGGTGCGCGGTACCAGCGCTTCAGCGATGGCCACAAGCTTGTCCTGCTGGCTGAAGACTCTCAAACGCGGCGGCTTTGATTCTCCGGCATCGAGCTGCAAGGTTGCACCAGGGGGCAGCTCCACTCGGCCGGGCTGAATCTGTGAGATCTGAATGTTGAATTTCGTGCCGTGCCGGACACGCTTCTCGATCACCGGCAACACGTTGACTCGCGGAAAATTCGGCAGCAGGTTCTCCATACGGATCATGCAATCCGCAAACTTCCCCGCTCGCGAAGCTTCCGCGAGTTCCTCCAGCTTAATGGCCTGCTCCAGGGAAAATTCGCCGACCGCGGTCCGCGTAATCTCTGATAGGTGCGCCCCGCAACCGATTTTCTGTCCCATGTCGTGCGCCAAGGAGCGGATGTACGTGCCCGATGAGCACTCGATGACAAAGCGCGCCACGTTGCCTTCTATGCCTGTGAGCTTGTATTCGAAGAGCTCGACCTCGACTGGCTTTAGCTCAACAGGCTGCTTCTTGCGTGCCAGTTCGTATGCCGGGCGGCCCTTCACTTTCTTCGCAGAGAAAGCTGGGGGCATTTGTTCGAACCGGCAGACACTCTCCGCGGCAAATCTTTCTAGAATCGCTGCGTCGAGTGCCGGCGCCGTGTCTGGTCCTTGCGCTTCGCCATCTGAATCGTAAGTATCCGTGGCAAAACCAAACCGAAACGCCGCCGAGTAGCGCTTTCTGCGTCCGCTGTAAAACTGCACCAGCCTTGTGGCGCGGCCGAGCAGAAGCACCAGAACACCCGTCGCCAGCGGGTCGAGCGTGCCAAGATGCCCAATCTGCCGGAAACCAGCGAGATGCCGCACTGCATCGACGACGTCGTGGGAAGTTTTTCCCCGCGGCTTGTCGATGACGAGCGCCCCGTCAAACGGGGCTGGTTGAGGCTGGCGTGGCATGGAATGAGATGATTGGTCGGTGATCGCTTCGCGACTCGAAAAGGAGCGCCTTTAGGACGCGGCCGGTTTGTCCTTCTTCATCTCTTTTAATAGTTGATCGATCCGTTCGGTGTATTCCTGCGAGTGATCCAGCGTGAAATGAAGTTCCGGTAGCCGGCGGAGCTGCAGCCGCTCGATCAGTTCGCGGCGGATGAACCCGGCAGCATGCTCCAGCGCCTTGATTGCATCCTTCTGCTCTTTAGCGGATCCCTGCATGTTAATAAAGACGCGCGCGTGCTTCATGTCCGGCTGCACACGCACTTCGCTGACTACCACCATGCCTTCGAGTCGCGGGTCCTTCAGCTCGCCCGCAAGCATGGCGTTGATTTCGTGAGCGATCTCCTCGCCCACCCGTTCATGACGGTGATTGGCTGGACTCATTTCCGTTCTCGCGAAGCTTTCTAAATAATTTCGATAGCCTGGTTGATCAAAATCGAGCCAAGGATCCGGTCCGCTTCATCCAGCACTTTTTGCAGCACTTCGTTGACGTGCTTCTCTTCATTCGAAAGTGTTACCACGCCAACCACCGATCGCTGCCACACGTCCTGGTGGTCCAACTCCGCCACCGCGACATTAAACTGCCTTCGCAGCTTATCCTTCAGGCTGCGCAGCACTTGCCGCTTGTCCTTCAACGATTGCGCGTCTGGGATGTGCAGCTCAAGGGTAAGCAGGCCAACCGGCATGAGCGCTCCGGGGAACTATTTATTGTTTACTTCCGGCCGGCGGTCCCTACGCTCTGGCCCGCCGCTTCCGCGGCACTGAGCTTCTGAACGCTGAAGCACTCCAAAACATCGCCGACTTTCACGTCGTTGAAGTTTGCAATTCCCGCCCCGCACTCAAATCCCGTGCGGACCTCGCTCGCGTCATCTTTGAAGCGTTTCAGCGAACTGAGCTTCGAGGTGTAGATGACCGCGCCGTCACGCACAACCCGGATTTGCGCGTCGCGCTTCAGCACGCCATCCACAACATAACAACCCGCAACGGTGCCCGCACCCTTCACCCGGAACGTGTTCCGCACTTCCGCGCGGCCCAGATATGTCTCCTGGATGACCGGCTCGAGCAGTCCTTCCATGGCTTTCTTTAGTTCGTCGGACACTTCGTAAATGATCGTGTGCGAGCGAATGTCCACGTGTTCCTGTTGCGCGAGTTCCATCGCCTTGCGGTCCGGCCGGATGCCGAATGCGATGACGATCGCTCCGGAAGCGGAGGCCAGCAGGACATCGTTCTCCGTAACCGCGCCAACGCCTGAGCCTATAATCTTCAGCTTCACCTGATCGGTCGAGAGCTTCGGCAGCATTTCGCTGAGCACTTCGACCGAGCCCTGCACGTCCGCCTTGATGACGATGCCCAATTCTTTAACGTCGCCGGCCTTGAGTTGTTCGTGGAGCTGGTCGAGCGTGATTCGCGCTCCGCTCGTCCGCGCCATCGCCGCGTCGCGTTGCTTGCTCTGGCGATATTCAACGATGTGGCGAGCTTTGGCCTCTTCGGTAACCTGGAAGTGGTCGCCGGCTTCGGGCACGCCCTGCAAACCGAGCACTTCCACCGGCGTAGATGGCGGCGCGTCCTTGATAGTTCGTCCGCGATCATCAAACATCGCGCGCACCTTGCCGAATACCGACCCGCAAATGAAGAAATCGCCGGAGTTCAGCGTTCCGTTTTGCACGAGAACCGTGGCCACCGGGCCGCGTCCCCTGTCCACGCGAGACTCGAGGACCGTGCCGGTTGCAGGTGCGTCCGGATTCGCCTTCAATTCGCGCAAATCCGCGACCAGCAAAATCGTCTCCAGCAGCTTATCAATTCCCTTTTTCTGTTTCGCCGATACCTCCACGAACTCCGTGTCACCGCCCCATTCCGCGGGAACCAGGTTTACGTCGGAAAGCTGGCGCTTCACTCGCTCTGGTTGCGCCTCCGGTTTGTCGATTTTGTTGATGGCCACGATGATGGGTACCTTCGCGGCCTTGGCGTGATCAATGGCTTCTTTCGTCTGCGGCATCACACCGTCATCTGCGGCCACAACAAGCACAACGATGTCCGTAACTTTCGCGCCGCGCGCGCGCATCCGCGTGAACGCTTCGTGGCCCGGCGTATCCACAAACACCACGCTGCGGTCGTTCACCACTACTTTATAAGCGCCGATGTGCTGCGTAATCCCGCCCGCTTCGCCGCCCGCCACGTCCGCCTCTCGAATCGCATCGAGCAAGCTCGTCTTGCCGTGGTCCACGTGCCCCATAACCGTAACGACTGGGGGCCGCGGCTTCAAACTCTCCTTGGTCTCTTCCTTGGCAACTTCCAGCACCATCTCTTCTTCCAGCGACACAACGTTCACCACTCCGCTGAACGCTTCCGCGAGCGTCGTTGCTGTCGGCACATCCAACGCCTGGTTGATGCTGGCGAAAACTCCCCGGTCGAGGAGCGTCTTCAGAAGATCTTTTGCGCGCACATCGAGTTTTTCCGCGAGTTCCCGGATCGTGATGCCTTCGGTAATCGTGACGTCGCGCGGCGGCCGCGGTTCCGGTGGCGCAATAACAGCTGCAGCAGAGCGGCGGTCTCCTGCTCCTGGACGCTGGCGAGTCGGGTGCAGCTTGCGCTCACCCTCCTGCTCCCGCTTGTCCATGACGGGCCGCTGTCTCTGAGGCGGTTTGCGCGTATAGAGCGGCTTCCCCGGCTCCGCCTTCGGCGGCACTTTGTCCGGTGGCAGCGCTGGTAGCATCCCAGGGCGTCCCGGCATGCGCGGCCCAGGACGCGTGCCCGTGGGCATCGCTCCGCGCCGCTGCTCAAAAGGTCGATTCGCAGGGGAACTCCCCGTTCCTCCCGGGCCTCCAGACCGCGGGGTGTACTGTCGTCCTTGACCGCCCGGCTGCATGGGACGCATCGGCTGTCCTGGACGCGGGCCACCTGAACGCTGTCCACCTCCCGGCGTTGTTCCGGGAACCGGTCCGCGATTGCCCGTTGGCAGCGGACGAGAAGGAGTTGTCGGACGTGCCCCAGGAGCACCAGGTGCCGCAGCCGCAGGACGTACAGGAGCTTTAGTTCCTGGCTGAACCATTGGCCGTGAAGCAGTCGGCGCCGCAGTCGGCTGACCTGAGGGTGATGGGGGACGAATCGGTGTGGGCGCTGGAGCTCTCGTCGTTGGCGCAGCAGGCGCAACCGGCTTTGCACTCGGCGGCGCAATGGCCGGCGCCCCTGCAGGAGCGGGAACTGGCGCCCTTGGAGTAACGGGTGCGGCAGCAGGTGTAGCCGATGCCGCCGGAGCAACCGGGGCCGCAGGAGCGGCAGGTCTCGCCGCTGGAGCTACTGGTGGCGCAACCGGCGCGGCACTTGGCGCCGCGGGCTTCACCGCCACGCTTGGCGCCGCCGCTACTGGCGCCGGGATAGCAGCCGGCCGCATCCGTGCAGCCTTGGCGGCAGCTTCCTTCGCTTCTTTCTCTGCCTTGGCATTGGCTTCCGCGGCAGCCTCGGCTTCCGCCTGTCCCAAAATGTTCTTGCGAACCTTTTCGGCGACATCCACAGGGATCGAGCTCGAGTGCGTCTTCTTCTCCGTGACGCCATACCCGGGCAAAAGGTCAATGATCGCTTTGGCCTTCACCTCGAGTTCGCGGGCCAGCTCGTTGATTCGGACTTGGTTTGCGTCGCTCATGCTTCCTATGGACCGTTCTTCGGTCAAGAATTCCATCGGCCCCAACTCCGCCGAGGCCAGTTGTTAGTTATGGTCGTGGCTCTTCCTCTGCCTTCGTCTCACCATCAGAATGTTCTGCCGACGGCTTTTCCTCTACCACTTCCGCGGCCGCTTTTGCTTCTCCGTCTGTCGCAGCACTTTCCGGAGACTCCTCCGACACCGCCGCACCCTCTGCGGTTTCCGAAGCCGCTTCGGCGCTCTCAGGAGCCACGGCTCCCTCTGCGGGGGTAGCTTCAGCGTCAGCCGCCATGTCGTCCGTGTTTTCACCGGCCGGTGCAGCGGCTGCCGCCTCTGCGCCTCCTTCGTAGAACCGGTTAACCGCCTGATAAATCTTGTCCACCATCTTTTCGCCGATTCCCGGAATCTCCATCAACTGCTCCGGCGTCATCCCCGCAAGTTTCTCGACGTTGGTAATCCCCGCGGCTTCGATTTTTTCAATCGTCTTGGGCCCCACTCCTGCCAGCGCCGTCAACGGCGTTGTAGGCGCGGTCAGCGCCGTCATCTGCTCTTCTATTTCTTGCCGCTTCTCTTCCTCGCTCTTGATGTCGATGTCCCAGCCAATCAACTTGCTCGCCAGCCGGACGTTCTGTCCCTTTTTCCCGATTGCCAGCGAAAGCTGCGAATCCTCGACAATCACCTCGAGCTTCTTGTTTTCCGGGTCGGTAATCTGTACCCGCGTTACTTTGGCCGGGCTTAGCGCCTTCTGCGCAAAGGCCACGGTCTCTTCGCTGTACGGAATAATGTCAATCTTCTCACCGCGCAGTTCGCGAATGATCGACTGCACGCGCATGCCCTTCATTCCCACGCACGCGCCCACCGGATCAACATCCTTGTCCCGGCTCGCCACCGCCACTTTCGTCCGCTCTCCCGCTTCGCGCGCCGCAAACCGAATCTGCACCGTCCCGTCGTAAATTTCCGGCACTTCCATCTCAAACAGCCGCTGCACCAGGCTGGCGTCCGCGCGCGAAACGATCACTTGCGGCCCCTTCGCCGCCCGATCCACCATCTTGATCACCACGCGCAACCGCTCCCCAATGTTGTAGGTCTCCAGCTTCGACTGCTCGCGCTTCGGCAGACGCGCTTCCGTGCGCCCCATATCCACAATCAGATCCGGGCCTTCCGCGCGCTTCACGATCACCGTCACCAGTTCGCCCACCCGGGTGTGGTACTCGTTGTAAATCGTGTCGCGCTCTGCCTCGCGCACTTTCTGCAGAATCACCTGCTTCGCTGTCTGCGCCGCGATTCGTCCCAGCACGTCCGTCGGTTTCGCCGCGATAATTTCCGTGCCAATCTCCGCCGTCGGATTCTTCTTCTTCGCCTCCGCCAGGCTCACTTCTTTCTTCGGGTCCGTCACTTCCTCGACGACCGTATGCACCGAGTACACGTCCACTTGCCCGGTTTCCGGATTGAACTTCGCGCGCAAATCCTCTTCGGTCTTGTAATATTTCCGCGCCGCAACCACCATCGCGTCTTCAATCGCGGACACCACGACCGTCGTCTCGATGTGCTTCTCGCGGCTCAACATCTCGATTTGCTGATAGAGCAGATTCGCCATGGATCTTTCCTGACCGTTGTTCTTAAAACCCTGAAATCTCTTTCGCCCTTAAATTTCTGCCGCTCCCAATTTTCTTTCTTTTGTCCCGCCGCTTCCCACCACTCGCTTCTTCTAAAATTCCACCATCAAATTCGCCTTCCGGATCTTTTCCAGCGGTAACTCCACCGTCCGCGCCACTTTCCCCTTCAACTCCAAGCGCACTCTCCCGTCCACAATTCCCGCCAGCCGCCCCTCAAAATACTTCATCTCGTCCACCGGTTCGGTCGTCGAAATCTTTGCCATCCGTCCCCGAAACCGTTCGTACTCGGCCTGCTTCCTCAGCGCCCGGTCCATCCCCGGCGAACTCACCTCCAGGGTGTACCCCGCGGCTCCCGGAATCAGCTCCTCCACATCCAGAATCACGCTCAACTGCTGGCTTACGCGCTGGCAATCCGCGTGGCTAACTCCCTGCTGCCCACCCTCGCGCGCCTCACTCGGTCCCAATACCTGTCCCGCCGCATCGCTCATTGCCGCCCCAACTTTCGGAGCCCTGTCGATCGTCACCCTCAAAAAGCGCTGCTTCCCCACTTTCCACTCAACATCAAAGATTTCCACCCCTTCCGACCGCGCAACTCGCTCGGCGGCTTCCCGAATTTTTTCCAAATCCAACCAGAGACTCCCCAAGCAATGCCGGTATCCACTACACTCCAACCGGCCCAACAAAAAAGTGGGCTTGCGCCCACCTATCCGTGCGACCCGCTTCAGAGCGAAATGACAGTATATTCTGCCCTCAAGTCAAATGCAAGATACGTGCTGCTTCGCCATTTTTGCGCACTCCCAAGCCCGTTCCTCCTCGCATCCCTTCAGTAGGGGCAGGGCTCCCCTCAAAAAGCTGAAATTGTGTCCAAAAATGGATAGTACCATTTGCTTTTGCGTGTCTCCGTTTCAAACTGCTAGGGTAGCTGAGGTTTAAGAGATGTCCACGCCCGATGACCTGCTCAAGCACGAATACCGGCTGAATCAGAAGTGGGCTGTCACCAGAATGATCCAGAGCTACGATTCGGACAACAAGTTGGCTTACATTCACGGCTTTGATGCCGGGATCGACTTGCTCTGCGCCAAAGCAAAAGTCTCCAATCCCGCCATCGCGCAGGGTATCAGAGAACTAGCCGATAAAATGGCCGAAGAGACCGCCGAGACGCTCCGTACGCTAATGCAGGATAAAAGCTGCACCATCGTTGCGCACACTTTCTACCGTAAGTAACTCGACTCCCAACTCAGCCCGTCCCTCTCCGGCTTTTCACAATTTTCCCCATCCGCACAAATCTGTCTCGACCCCCGATTACCCTGAGTTCCGACGGGCCAACTCCTCTGCTGAGCCACGGTGGCCGAGAAAGTCCGCGACAACCCACGCCGTCGCGGCGATCCCGAGAGTTTCCGTACTTTCGGCCCAGTTCGCAAAACTATGCGGATTGGCAATGAGCGCCGGCAGCCATACCAGCAACCCGAAACCCACGATCATCGCCGTGGTCAATCGAGCCGCGAGCCGGGCCATCAACCCCGTGAGTAGTGCGATAGCGGCAAGAACAAACGCGATGGTCGTTGCCACCGCCCAGAACATTTGTCCAGGCGGAATCCATTTCGGAACAAAACCTGCTGTTGCAGAGAGATAGAAAAGCTGTTCCAGCGCGAACGAGGCCAAACAAATACCGAACGAGTAGTACCCGATCCGAGCCAATCTCGCCGTTCGCGCCGGGGCCACTGGACCGGAACACGCATACACGATCATGGCCCCCGAAACGAATGAGAATTGTTCGAAGAAGTTGCCATAGCCATTGTAGACGAGCGGATGCTTAATGATGGAGGGTATCCCTAGCAAGGCGAAGGTGAAGTAGACCGCGCCCAGCGCGACAGCACCGCCTCGGGCCGTTCTCGGCCATACAACCGCTGCGCCTCCAAGGATTTCGATGCTGGCCAATATGTAAATGACAATCTCGCGGTGAGGAACGCTTGCAAGCGCGCTGAAGTGATGCCACACCCAGGCACAGATACCGGCGCCAATCGCCGCCAATCCATACACGTAACGCCCTGGAGAATATTTCATTGCCGCGCCTTTTCCGGAATCACTGCAGATACCTTATGTGTGTATATATCGTGCGCCCGAAAGTCAAATCAAACGCCATTGATAAGAAAACCTAGGGGCAGCTATGCGTGAACGGGCTCGTGGCGTTTCAAGCGTGGAAGAGCCTTGATGGCTCTCCCGGTTTTCTGTTGGGCGAGGCGCAGGTCATAGAGACTCTGTAGATTGAGCCAAAACTGCGCGCTGGTGCCAAAGAAATGGGCGAGTCGTAGTGCCGTGTCGCCAGTGATCGAGCGCGTCCTATGCAAGATTTGCGTGACGCGATTGGTCGGCACGTCGAGCTTTCGCGCTAGTTCGGCGGCGCTCATATCGAGTGCTTCCAATTCCTCGGCCAGGTGTTCACCCGGATGGACAGCAGTGACGGCCATGATGGATCTCCTAATGATCGTGAGTAGACGCGCCGCTGACCGCCAGGCTGACAGATTACAGTTTACATGGAAAGGATGGCCGGGTTGAAAGTTGAAAGCGAAAGTCAAAATTCGCACTCTTGAAAACTACAAGGGTGCGGCACCTCGTTGGAATCAGCGATGATCGTCTGCTCCGCCCGCCTGTTCTCTTGACCGCAAGTAACCGGCCTACCTACAATCACGCCATGCCTCGAAAAGTCATCCTCGGATTCGGAATCAGCCTTGACAGTTATATTGCGCGGCGCAATGGCGACCTCGATTTTCTGGTCATCGACAAAGAAGGCGAAGCACTGATGGCAGACTTCTTCTCCAAAATCGATACCACCATCATGGGCCGTAAAACCGCAGCTGCCTGGGTGAAAATGCGCAAGAGTGGTGAGATCCCCGAGACGCCGGGCATGGCGAATTATGTAGTCTCCCGGCGATGGAAGCCGGGCAAGCGCCAGGGATTCGAAGTGGTCGGCGGATCTCTCATCGCCTTCGTGAAAAAACTGAAACGCCGCTCAGGGAAAGACATCTACCTCGGAGGCGGCGGCGAACTATGCCGCAGTTTCCTGCAAGAGGACTTGGTGGACGAACTCTACATCGGCGTTGCTCCCATTCTTTTGGGCGATGGTATCCCCGGCTTCCCCGGCAAGTTCCCGCAGCGCGACTTCCGCCTGACCGAATGCAAGTCCTACTCGAATGGCTCGGTTGGCCTGCGCTATGAACGCATTCGCACGAAGATGAGCCGATAATCGGGCCTTGATGGGTGTGATATGCTGCGCCCAATCCAGCAGCCAAAATGGAAATCCCGGTTTGGAGTTAAGACTGGTTAGCAGTTAAGAAAGGATCAGCCATGGAGCGCAACAGAAAGCTCACGATCGCGATAGCCACCGCCCTGCTCGCCGTCCTCGGCGCCGCGGCCATTTACGCGCGGGATCACTCGCAGGACAAGTACTCGCTGAAATCGCCGAGCGGTATCGCCTTCTCCGACTTCAAGGGATACGAGGACTGGTCGGTAGTCTCTTCCGCCCGGACCGACGAAGTTCTCAAGGTGATCGTCGCCAATCCGGCCATGATCAATGCCTACAAGGCTGGCGTTCCGGGCAACGGCCAGCCTTTCCCGGACGGCTCCAAGATCGCGAAGCTCCAGTGGAAGCCGAAGAAGAGCACGGAGGCCCCCTTCGTCGTGGATGTGCCGGACGTCTTTACCCAGGCTTTCCTCATGGAAAAGGACAGCAAGAGATTTCCGAAAAGCGGCGGATGGGGATACGCGGTGCTCAACTACGAAGCCGCATCGGACAAATTCACGGCCGATGCTAAAAGCCCCTCAGACTGCGGACACGCGTGCCATGTGACCGTAAAGGCGAAGGACTACATCTTCCACCCGTACCAGAAGCGTTGAACCGCGCCTGCCCCCCGGCGCCGCGTGTCACCTCGCCACACCGTCATTTCGAACGGAGCAAGCCGACGCCTTTTCCTTTCACGTTTGCTCCTGCAAACGTGTCGGCTTGCGAAGAGAGAAATCTCTCTGCTCTGCTCTGCTCTTCTGCTCTGCTCTTCTCGTCCGCTCAGAGAGGACTGCTCGCACTTACGCGTAACGCCCGAGTTCCTCCTCGGCACGCAGCCAATCTTCGACGTCGTGGCCATCTTGCCGGCCACGTGACTCGTACAGATTGAACGCGAGTTGGGAAATCTCGTCGTGGGTAGCGGCCCGTCGACCGCTGGTGTTTGGTCCCATCCCCCACTCACCTGCGGCATGCGAAGTGACGAAATCAGATGCTTTTGTCATCACTCTCTTGTCTACTCTCCCACCACCAACGACCAATCCGGTTGGCACCTCGCTGATGCGAGGCTCGTCATCTGCCATGGTCTCAGGCTCCTTTCGCGGCGATCATGCACTTCACACAGAACCGTTTCGCGCTATGATTTACTCGTGAACAGTCTACTACCAAAATTCTCCCTATTTTGGGCTGTCTGGGCTGGGCTCTCGGCAGCCTTCACTCTCACTATCAGCGTGATAGCGTATTTGCGCGGAAGAAGAAAACCATGAAACTCATAGAAGGACGAATTGGGGACAGACGGAACCTTCCCACTTTCTGAGAAAATCATCGCCGCGACACAAAGCTCGCACAATGCAATAGAAAACGTCCCGTCTGTCCGCGGTTTTCCCGGGCTCAAGGAAAAGTCAAAATCCCCACGTATGAAAGCGATACGTGGGGCACCTGGCGAAACCCCGGAGTGAAACCGGGAGACTGTCCCCTGTCCCATCCTTCGCGCAACAAAAAACTACATCCTGAAAGCAGCCCGCAAATAGCAATAGCCGCGAAAAGGCCCTAAAATACCTTGGGGAAGGCCAATGAAAATGAATCAGAGAATGTCAGCCCTCTTGCGACAAGCAGACATTCCCGTGCCATTCGTCGATGATCCCGCTCTAAGGACACTTTCATTGCCAGCCTTCTCAGTCGTGCGTGAATCTGTTTTGTTAAAGAACCAGTACGAACCGAACAAGCATGTCAGTCCCGCAGATTTTCCAGATAAAACGGGCTACGAGTCCTTTATCAACCATGTCCACCGCCCATTCGATGGGACGGCTGCTTCGCTCAAGTCCTGCCTAAGTTACGCAATCGCACTGCAGAAGGGGCTGACGCGAATCGCGGAAAACCTCAGAGTCCAGGTGATCGTTTCCGTGGACGACCACGGGTGTACGGTCAGATTCCATCAACTTCGCCAAGGCGAGGCTTGGATAGCGGAAGACCTTGAGGGATACGCCGATGACGCGGTTCTTCTCCTCGAGACTGACTAGACGGCGGCCTAGGGGCGGGCAGGCGGGAAATCGGGGACAGAGAAATCGGGACGGGAATTGGGGACAGGAACGTTCCCGCTTTCTGAGAAAATCATCGCCGCAACACAAAGCTCACACAATGCAATAGAAAACGTCACGTCTGTCCCCCGGTTGCCCTTGACTTGACGGGTTAAAATAACAAGCGTGATAGAACCGGGAATTTTGGCGGGTGGCGTCGAGGCTGCACGGGTGCCGCAACCCTGCGGTTTTCAAGGTGCGGGTTTTGACTTTTCTTCAGCCGACGGGGGATGGCTTCCGATGTTGGTGGCGATTAGGCGAATTGGAGGCGTTTGAGTTTGATGCGGGTGGTGCGAAGGCGGGCCAGGTCGTAATGGGCTTGCTGGGTGAGCCATGATTCGGGCGTGCCGCCGAAGACTTTGGAGAGGCGGACGGCCATTTCCGGAGAGATGCCGCGCTTTCCATTGACGAGTTCGGAGAGAGTGGTGCGAGTGACACCGAGGGCGGCGGCGGCTTCGGTGATGGTCAAGCCGAGCGGTTCGATACACTGGCGCAGGACGAAGCCGCCTGGATGTGGGGGGTTCTTCATCGGCATGGTTTGTCCTCCTTCAGTGCAATACTTTCCCGGCAAGCCTTCCGCGGCGGTGCCTCAATGATAGTCGAGATAGTCGATATCGAAGCATCGCCTTCGGCGAAACGGAAGATCACTCGCCAGTTAGCCGGGTGCCCCGGGTACCGGTTTTGCACCTGGGGTCTTTGACTTTTCCACACTCTTCCACAGCCATATCAAACTAACTACTCGCCGGTGGCACAGACTTAACGTCACGCAACGATTTCGACTTTGCCTTTTTCTCGGGTGCCCCACCTTTTCGGGTTTGGTTCTTGAACAGGTGGGTCCTCCTCTTCGGTTCTAACGGTACAGGTTTAGCGCTTTTCCTTATCAGCTAATGCCCCTGCCCTCTTCCCGTCCGTCAACCGCCCTCGCTACTCTTTCTTGCAGCGGTCCGCCGGCTCTCCAGGATAATTCCCCTGAATGCACGGAATCGCTTTCAAGTACTCGTAAATTGCTCGAATGTCGTGATCCGTCATGTGTTCATAAAAGGGCCATGGCATGATTTGCAGAAGATCTCCGTCGAAGGGCTTTGGTAGGCAACCCGGGTTCGGCGCTCCGGTACAGGTCGGATGGAGGTGATCGAAATCTTTGCCTGTCCTGAAGATGGTGAGGAATCCTTCAAACGTCTGATCCCCTTCAGGCAAACCAGTCTTGGGAGTCGGTGTTAAGTTGCGAGAGATGATGTGCGCGGAATTAATACCTGGCGGCGGTACTAACTCTCCAAAATCCCGTCCGCCACCCAGATACGTCGCCGGATTGACCTTCTCCTTCTCGCCAAAGTATGGGTTTCCGCCCATGGCGAATTCAGTACGAACGCCGGCACTGTGGCAGCCATCGCAATCTGCGTGCGCGTTGACGATATAGCTTCCCAATCCCACCAACGCCCGGTTTTTCCCCTCCAGGTTCAGCGGTACGGGTGCGATGTCGAAACCCTGTTGAATCCTCGAATCGGAGTTATCGCCGCGGTCATCCGCCCTTCCGCGCGGTGAACTCATCAACATTCCGACCATCGCAACTCCGGCAAAAGCCATCGTCGCTCCTGCAATTATCAATCGTTTTCCTCGTGTCATGGGATTTTCCTTTCCAATTCCCTCCGTGGACGCAGCGACCATTTTTGGGGGGACCCAGAATGATTGGGAGGGAATGTTTGGTGCTAAATGTTAGAGACTATCAAGGATGCTTACTGTTCAATCCTATACAGCTTGGGGAGATTCCTTGGTCGGGTGGGGTAACTCCTGTGTGGTCGGATTGCCGGACAAATGCAATCCGCCCGAAACCGCCTGCTCTCCCCTGAATCCGTGAACTACTGAACTACGGTAAATTCCCCATGCCAGCTAAGGGAAATACCTGATTCCCCCGTGCCACGTCCGTTGGTAGTTTGACCGTCGTATAGCCTCTAGAACACCCTGAGCGGGTGCTTGAACTGGACTCAGGCACCTGCTCCTCCTTAATTGTTACTAGTTCCACAAATCCGGCGGGTGGCACAGCATTAACGTCTTTCAACGATTTTGACTTTGTCTTTTTCTCGGGTCCCCACCTTTTCGGGTTTGGTTCTTGAATAGGTGGGTCCTCCTCTTCGGTTCTAACGGTACAGGTTTTGCGCTTTCCCTTATCAGCTAATGTCTCTGCCCCGCGCCGTCCGCCAACTCGCACCAAACAAGCCACTTACAGTTTATCCTTGACAAATAGTAACTATATGTTATACTAGTCGCAGATTGATTCGGGCACCGGGCCTGTCTGCCCGCGTCGCTTATGTGTCCCCGCCGCGCGGTCCTTCAAATTCCACCAAAATCTTCCGTCCCATCCGGGTTACCACTTTATAAAAGCCGCCCCGTCCCAACCCGTTCAAAATCAACACTTCGACAACTGTTGATTCCACTCCACTTCAACTTCCCCAGAATCAACACTTACAAAAAACCGGGGGAGGGGGTGCCCGCTTACAACCCCAAAGTTTTGCAACTCGTCACTATGCAAACGTCACTCTGTATCTCTGCTTCCTTCGATCCTTACCTCCTTACGTTGTTTTCTCGGACCTGTAAGTCCCATGGAATCACATCTTTTGCAGACCCCCGCCACTTAACCCCCATCGAATCACATTCTTGCAAAAAAGGGGGGAGGGGGAGGGGTAGCCTATTTGTAACTCTCATCTCACCCAAACTGTTCCACTTTTTTCCACAATCAGTGGCCAGTCACGCGTCCACCAGTCACCAGTCACCAGTCACCAGTCACAGGTCACCAGGCGGCTCACCGCCGCTCACTCAAACAAATCCGGCTGCTCCCGTGTGATGCGGTCCCACAACGGCTGGAATTGGAACCACCCCACCATGGGCATGCCCACTTGCGAGTGCGCCAGCTTCGCCGTTTCGTGGGGAATCTTGCGCGGCTCTCCCGCCGCTTCCGCCAGCAACTGCGCCTGGCAGGAACGGTCCATGGTGATGAACCACCACGCCGCTTCGTCCACCGTCTGCCCCACGGTCAGCAGCCCGTGATTGCACAGGATGCCCGCTTTCTTGTCGCCCAATGTCTTCGCGATGCGGTCGCCTTCGTCCGTTTCGTAGACCACTCCGCTGTAATCGTCAAACACCACATGATCTTCATAGAACGCGCAAGCATCCTGCGTCAGCGGGTCGAGCAGCCGCCCCAGCGAAGACCACGCCTTTCCGTTCAGCGAGTGCGCGTGCGCCGCCGCAATCACATCGGGGCGCGCTTTGTGAATCCGCGAGTGAATCGCAAACGCCGCCAGGTTCACTTCCCGCTCGCCTTCCACGACTTCGCCATGATCGTTGACGAGCAAAAGATCCGAAACGCGAATTTGGCTGAAATGGATCCCAAACGGATTCACCCAGAAATGGTCCAGCCGCTCGGGATCGCGCGCCGTGATGTGTCCCGTCACGCCTTCGTCAAAGCCGCACTTCGAGAAAAGACGGAACGCTCCCGCAAGCCGTTCTTTCCGGTGGCGCCGCTCCTCGGCAACCGTCGCAAAAACCGGCGGGCGCGGAATTCTTTCCATTCGCGATTTTACTTGAGGCATAAAGTCCTCCCTGCTGCGTTTTGCCTACTATATCGAATTCCAGGCCGATGTGAAGATCGTTTCTCCCGCTCTTATGCGGGCCCTTTCTACTGCTCTCACACCAAGCCGCCCGCGCCAATCCGTCCGCGTGACGAATTTTTCGACCACTTGCCACTATCCCAACTGCCGCCTCGGCGTTTCCGCGCTCCGGACAAAGAAAAACGCCTCCGATTTCCGGAGGCGTTTTCGCAAAACAAAACCGATCGAGCTATTCAGCCAGTTACTGCTGAGTCGGTTTCGCTGTTGGCGTTGGCGTCGCAGGGGCTGGTTTGGGTGCGGCCGGCTTGGCAGCTGCCGGAGCTGCCGCTCCCCCCTTGACGGGGTGCTCCTGATCGTAGAGGCGAACGATCTCCTGCGTGACATCGATCTGATTCGATGCATAGAGGATCGGCGAATTCTGACCGGAGGTGTCTAGCACCACGCTGTAACCGTTCTCGCGGGCGAAGCGGTCCAACACGTCTACCATTTTGCGTCCGATGCGCTCGAGCACTTCTTGTTGCGCGGCGGTCGCGTCTTCTTGAAAATCGTTCCGTCGCCGGTCGAGACGCTGCGTGAGCTTCTGTCCCTCGGCGGTCAGCCGTGCTTGTTCATCTTCGCTGAGTTTTCCCTGGCCTGCCTGGAGCTTCTGCTGCAGATCATTGATCTGCTTGGTCAGGCCGTCGATTTCGGCGGACCGCGGCGCAAACTGCGATTGCAATTCCGCGGACGCTTGCTTGCCCTCCGCGGTGGTTCCGATAGCACCGCGCAGATTGATGATGGCCACCGACTTGGCTCCCGCGCCGGCCGCGGGCGCCGCTTGTGCCCAGGCTGCCCCTGTGCTTACGAGGCATGCTGCGAACAGCGCAGCGGATCTCAAAACAATTCTCAAATTCACTTTATTCTCCTTGTTATGGGTGATCCCGATGAAATCGAAACCAACCGCAGCCAATTCTTCATTGGCTTGAAAGTCTTTCGCCTGCCTGCGCCGTCCGCGGGCACCGCACAAACCCCAAAGTATAGCGAGCCACTCGTCCCGCTGCAATCAGAAAGCTGTGGCGAGTCAAATGCAATCGTATTCTTTCTACCTCCTACCGAACTCCTTCACAACGTCATGACACAGCCTAGCTAGTTCGGCATTGCGAAGAGCAGCAGCCGGTTGTTGGCCTGGTCCACGATGACCGCGATATTCGTAAATTGGTCAATGGCCACGCCGAACTGACCAGAGCCCGGGAGTCCAATCGTTTTGACGGTCTTCAGCGGGCTCGACGTTGTATCCACGAGCGACGATGTTTTCCCTGCAAGGTTGGTCGTCAGGATCGCGCCAGTCTCAGGATTCAGCGCCAGTGCGGTCGGGTTGATGCCGACGTTTACGGTTGTGGCCCCGCCAGAATCCGGGTTAAACGACGTGATGACGTTGCCGCCGCTGGAACTGGCATAGAACACGCCGGGATTAGCCGTCCCAGTTCCCACCGTGGGGTCAAAGACGATCCCAGTCGACGGCGCCGTAACGCTGCCTGTCACTGCGGTGGTGCTGAGAATGGGAACGGCTAAACCGATATCCACGACTTGCAATTCGCCTTGAGGTGCGGAGCCACTTATAAATGCCATGGACGTGACAACGGCGATGCCTTGATTGTTGGTGCCACGATCCGGGTCAATGGCGACCGCCGTCGGCTGTTGGAAGCCACCAATGCTTACCGGGGTGAGGGTGGCCGGCGGAGAAGCTCCAGAAAGCACGCCAAGGTCGATCTCCGTGATGGTGTTCGAACCGGTGTTGGCGACAATAGCGACGCCGGTTGAATCGTTGATGGCCACGCCGTTGGGGTTCGTGCCGGTGGCGACATCGGGAACCGCGAGAGAGTTTGTAATTAGATTGACGATGGACGCGGTACCGGCTGAATTGTTGGCGACAACGGCCAGGCCGAAGGGCTGGCTCACGGCGATCCCCTGCGGAGCAGAGCCAACCGAGATGGTATGGAGAATTGCGCCGAAATTCGGATTCTGGACGGTTTGGCCACCGACTGTCACTGTCGGATTGATGTCAACGACCGAGATGTTATTGCAACCGCTGTTGGTGACCACCGCGATTGGGGCGAACGGTCCGTTGACGAGTTGATCAGCAACGGCCACGGAGCTCGGATGGGTGCCCCCAGTGCTGGTGCAAACCTGAGAGAGGTCGACGGCCTGGATCACGAAAAAGTCTACGGCGTTGGATTGCGGGCTTCCGTTAGCCGTGTCGGGAGTAATCACGTCGAGTGCATAGCGGTGGGGGAACGAAAGATTCGCAGCCGGAATGGTGGCAGAGAGCTGCCTGCTGCTTATTAATTGGACGTTACCCTGGGGGATGGCCGTCCCATCCAACCGAACCTGTGAGGTAGAGTCGAAACCCGAGCCAAAGACTTGCACGCCGGCCAAGTCCGTGGTCGATGTGAGCGTTCCCTGCGGAACGGTTGCATTAGGAATGCCGCCGATCACACCAGGCCCTGGATTGGGGCTGGGGACAAGAATCTCGGATATCTGCACGGATTTGATCGTGTTGAAAGTATTAGGACATGGCGCAGGTATTCCGGAACCGGCAGGAGGCACCGGCTTGCACGGGCCGAGATCAATGATGTCAATCTGGCCGCTGCCGGACATTAGGGCGAAAGCCTGGTTTGTGACTGGGTCGACGGCGAGACCGCCGAAAAGCTTCAGAGAATTGGTGGTGCCGTTTGTAACCGCTAAGGTGGCCGTGCCTGTTCCCGGCAGAGTGGTTTGGGTGTTGAACGTAGCTTGGTCGGTTGCATTTTGCGGGTTAACCAGGCAGGCCGCAGGCGGCGCACCCGGATTGCAAGCAAAAGCATAGCGCCTTGCGCTGACAGGATCGGAAATGGAAACCTGGTTTATCCGTGAGTTATAAGAAACAATGGCATTCGAATAAGGCTGCCAGGCCACATTTGCCGTTCCCCCAAATTCAGACGAATTGGCGCACGGGAGCGAAACCGTATAAAACGTGCAAGTGGCAAAAAAGGAGATCGAGCTAATGGATTGGTCGAGATTATTGATCAAATTGATCTGCGGGCCATTCGAACCAGTGGCGTTGGGATCGGCAAGCGCGGCCGTGCTGGTGACAGGATTGATGGCGATGCCTTGGGTGAATGGGGAAAGGCCGCCAAAAATCAAATTGGGGCTGCTAAAAAATACCGTGGCGGTATTTCCGCTGGGAATAGTGACGGTGCCGCTGGAAGTGGAGTTCACGATGTAGGTGAAGCTCGTGTCACTGACGGCGGCGACGTTGTAGACGCCGTTGAAGTTTTGAGTGGTGCTATTGGCCGCGGTTCCGGGCCCAGGGATGCCGGTGATGAGAACAGTGCCAGAGTTCCCAGGGGTCAAGAAGGTCGTTTGCGTTGACCCAGGGGGCGTCAATGTAACGGTAACGATGCCTGCGGCGAGTGTGAGGGACTGAATAGTAGCCGAAGTGGATGGCTTGGTAACATCCACGCCTTGCAAAGCGCCTGCCCCACCGGGCGTTACGAACGCAAGATGGCCGTGGGGTGCCATGGCGACCTGCGGATTAGAGCCGGTGTTTAGAGTGACTTGTGCAAAGACGCAGGGGCCAGGGTTTTTGGTGCCAGACGTATCGTTAATGCACCCAAATGGCGGAGCACTGCCAGTGTTCAAATTAAGGAGGAAGCCAAGGTTTGCCGCGGTAGCAGTTGCGGTGGAGGAGTAAGCCACGACCGCCATGTTGGTGTCGGGATCCACGCCGATCGAGTACGGCAGCGGGGCGGGCGAGACCTGGCCTTGCAACACTCCGGAAATATCGAGTGTAAAAGGAGTACCCGGTGCCTGAACAGGAGCCCCCGGAATAGGCAGAACGGTTACGCTCTGATCCCGGTAGTTGACCACGGCAACGGTGTGGTTGGTGCGATTTATGGAAAGACCGGTGGGAGCCTTGCCCACAGGCACGGGACCGCCGAGGGGGGTCAGCGTGCCACTTCCGACGCTGTAGAACTGCACGGCGCCCGGGGTTGTGATGTCCGATCCAGCGTTAGGGCCGATTTCGGCGACGGCAATCACGCCCAGCGTGGGATCGATATCGATGGCGCTCGGGTTCGTGCCTGCAAGCACAGGATTGCCGACGAGGACGGGCGGATTCGCGGAGTAGCTCGGGAAAATGGCTAAATCCGTCACCGCGGGATTGGCGGCAAAGGGGGCTGGAGTCGAGTCACTCGACACGGAAAGAGGATAGAGACCGGGGAGCCCTGAATTAATCAAGCCGCTAGGCATTTGCACTTGCAACCGCCGTGCGTTTGAAAGAGGTTGGCCTTGACCGGTTGTCGTGCCAGCCAGCGTGGTGCCCTGAAAACTGACCTGAGCAGAATGACCGCCTTGCCCAAAATAACCCCCGTCAATTGTTATAGGGGTAGTACCCCCTGAAGTGGCCACGCCCTGAACGATGTCGTTCGGAGTTGAATTCAAACTCGTCGGGCGTACGGGCAAAATGTTGTAGGCAAACGTTCCGGCCGAATTGCATCCCGTCGGAAGGGGCGTGCCGGTGCACGTGGTAACAGGCTCGCCCTGATCGGCAATGGTAACGGTGACGGGGTTGAAGATGGGGGGCGTCAGATTATTGGCAAAGAGGCGAATGCGGGCGCCAATCGATGCGGGATTTGTCACCGCGGCAGTTGGAATGGGAAACAGAATCTTGACTTGGCCGGCCGCCGAGTTGATTGGCGTTACGTTATTGGCCCCATCCGTCAGCGTGATTTGTGTAGCCGAAGAGATGTTCGGAGCGTTGAGATAAATGTCCCAATACACGGCGCCCTGGGGAGCGATGGTGGGACTGATTCCGTTAAAGGTGATTGGTCCGCCTTGCGTGATGGTGATGGTGCCAATGGCAAAGCGCGTGGGGTCCTGGACGGAGGTCGCGACGATGGTTAGGTTTTGAGGCGTTGAGGTGACGGTCGCGGGAACTGTCGTGCTTGTAGGTACAACGGCGGGAGCGGAGTAAACCCCGTTCGCATCGATTGAGCCGCACCCGGTGGCGTTGCCAGCCACGGTGCAGGTGGGAAGGCCGGCGTAAATGTTCGGAGTGGTGGGGGTCGTAGAGCTGGGAGTGGTTTGCGTGAGGGACCAGGTCACACCTTTGGCTTTCAGGTCGTTGGTGAGGATGGCGAAGAAGGGCTGCTTTTCGTTCGTGGGCACGGCGGCAGTGGTGGGATTGAGCGAGACGGAGATACCGGAGTCAATTAGCAACGTAATGGTTTGCGTGCCGTGCTTACTAGAGTCCCCAACGGCTTGGACGGTGATAATGATGGCTAGCCCGGGAAACTTGGTTGGATCGGGAAGAACCGACGGGGCAGTGAACGTGGCAGTGCCAGTGGCCTGTTCGTTGGAAAGTGTGCCGAAGGAACCGTCCGTTGGACACGCAACAGCTGCCGCAGTTGTAGATTTGCCGGCAGAATCGGTGGTCGTGGTTGTGTAAGTGCAACCCACCCAGGTCACATTCGTGTTTGTCGGACCGACGACGGTGGCAGTGAGAGTAGTCGACTGACCCAGAATGAGCACATTACCAGCGGACGAGGTGAGGGATACGGACGTGACAGTGGCACCGCTGCTGCCGCCTCCGCAGCCGCTGAAAAATAAGCAGGGCGCCAGGACCGCCAGCGTCAGGTAGCTCGAAATCTTCCACAACTTCATTTCCCTTGCCTCCCCAAGATCACGCGCGCCGCAAAGGTAGCAGCTGCGCGGGCCCGATTTTTCCGAGACGATTGCAATTTCTCCGCCGATCCTGGCGGCTAAAAAGTTTTCCCGACGGTGAAGCGAAATGTCGTTTTGGGCTCAAAGTAGTTCAAGCGGCCCGGGTTGTTCAAGAAATTCAATTGGGGCACGATCTGGTTCTCCCAGAGATTGGGAGTGTTCGCATCCAGAGTAGCCTTCCAATTATTGAGTGTGCTCTGGTTGACGAACGGATTGGGAGCCGCGATCTGGGAATATAATCTGTTTAGATTGTACGCGTAATAGATCCGGAACGGCGCTTGCACGATCGGAAGGTTCACCCCAAATTCGATCCCGACCGAGTCTCTTAACCGGAAATTGGTTCCAGGCTGTATGGCCAGGGTCTTGGTAAGCGGGGCGCTCGGAAATGTGGCGATGATATTCGATATGCCCGTGGGATCGAGGTGCAAAGCATCGGTACGGAGGATGCCGTCGGTTCCCACATCGCCGAAGAGAGACATACTGACGGGACCTGCGATGGGGATGCGATACTCGATGTTGCCGGAAGTTTGAAAGTCGCCGCCCGGCAAGGTGGCGGTGTACACCAGCACAGGCAAGCTGAACGATCGCAAGGCCCCTCCGGACAGGGGGTCGTGATAGAAGAGGGACTGCGCCGTCACAGTGGGAATAAATACCACCGGGGAGATGGACCGAATATCAAAGCCGCGAATATCGTTTTCGCCGCCCATATAGAATCGGCTGTACGGAGGCACTTCCTTGCCTCCGTATCCGGTGATAAAGGCGGTGGTGAAGTGCAGGCCGATGGCATTGCGGCGCTTGTTGATGGGGTGGAAGTACTTGATGTCGAAGACGTTGGTGAAGGTGTTCACATTGCCGCCCAAGGGCCCGCCCGTGAGCGACAGCGAATAATAAATACTCTTGCCCTTCGTGGCGTTGATCGGATTATCGATGGTGTTGTAGCTGATCGAAGGCGTGATCGAGCTCGAGATGATGCCATTCAGCGCGCTCGGACCGGCGATGGCGCGGAATTGCAATTGCTCGAATAACAGAGAGGAAGCCTGGTTAAATGCAGTGATATTCGTGCGCGTGAGACCGTAGGAGAGACCAAGCCTGGCGAACGAAAATCGCTTCAGAGGGTAGCTGGCGAAGGCCGTGAACCCGGTGCTGTTCTGATCGTAATTCTGGATGAATTGCGGGTTGACGCTAACCTGCTGGCCGAAAAGTAATGCTTCCTGCTTGGCCTGGTTGAAGTTGTACTTGCTGGAGAAGACGGTAAATCCAGTGGAGATGGGGCGGTCGAAGAGGTAAGGCTCGGTGAAGCCGAATTGCAAGGTGCGCTGGATTTCACCAAATTGAGCGGAGAAGGTGAGCGTTTCACCGAGGCCCAGGAAGTTGTTGGTCTGATACGTCAAGCCGATAAAGCCGCCCGCCAAACCGCTGACGCCGCCCTGCAGACCGATGGACTGTTTGCCCTTCTCTTTGAGCTTGAGATTAATATCGACGGTGCCGTCCTTGGTGTTCTTTTGAAGCTCGACGGCCTTGTCGGCTTCGATCTTGTCGAAATAATTGAGCTGGTTGAGGCGGAGAATACTGATATCCCAATAGCGTTTGTTGAAGAGCTGGCCTTCGTCGATCAGCAGCTCACGGCGAATTACCTTGTCACGAGTGGTGGTGTTGCCGCTGATGTTGATGCGGCGGACAGTGTATTGCTTCTGCTCATCGAAGCGCAGGGTAAGGTTGATCTTCTTGGCGGCATCGTCGATGTCGAAATCCGGTTCGGCCGTGAAGTCAATAAAGCCGTACTGCCCGTAAGCATCCGTGTAGTTTTTAAGTGCTTTGCGGAGTTTGTCCACACTAAGGATGTCGCCTTCCTTCAGGGGAAAAAGCGCCTTGAGCGGCTCGACTTTTAGCGACAAGGCTTTGTCGGGGTCCGAACTGACGATCTTGAGCGTTCCCATCCGGTAGCGCTCGCCTTCTTGGATCTTAATAGTGATGTTGACGGCCTTGCCGGTGTGCGGCTTAAGTCCGGGAAGCGGAACACCGCGATGGGCAACGTCTTTATTCTCGAGAACGGGGCCGTTAGGAGCAACCACGACACGGAAGTAACCATTGTCCTGATACAGGCCGCGGACGCCGACTTCCAGATCTTCGTTTAGTTTTTCGCGGTCATAAGTCTTCGACAAAACGGGGATGTCCCAGAAGTACAGTGGAATTCCGTAAGGGCGGTCATGCCGCATGGCGCGGATCAGTTTGCGGTCGCTGAACGCATGATTCCCCACAAACTTGATGGTGCCGACTTTAACTTTGGGGCCTTCCTCGATTTTAAAGACAAGGATCACCGCGTTGCTGGAGGCGATGCGTTCGTACTGCGGAGTCACTTTCGCAAACTGGCGGCCGTGTTCCCCGAGCAGTTCTTGAAGCACCACTTCGGCCTTTTTGATTTTCGTGGGATCGAAGGGGCTTTCCACGGATAGTCCGACTTTACGCTCCTTGAAACGGTCGAGAATGTCGGATTCCGTGATGGAATGATTGCCTTCGTACCGGATGCGCCGAATTTGGGGGCGTTCCTTGACGTCGAAAATAATGATCTTGGCGTCCGCGCGATCCGGGGAGTCCTCGACACGCAACTTTACGTCCTCGAAGAACTGCGTGTTCCACAGCGCCTGGAAATCCCTGCGGAGCGTCTCTTCATTGTAAGGATCGCCTTCGCGGCTGAAGACACGCGCCTTGAGAGTGTCGCTGCGGATTCTGCGGTTGCCCAGGAACTCGATGCGCTCGATGACGAATTGGGGCTGGGCAATGGCGGGTTGCTGCGAAGCGGGAGGCTCGTCCGATGTAACGGAATCGTCGCTTGAAGAATCAGAGGAGAATGAGGATAGTCCGGGAGCGGCGGACGCAGACGCGTCTGCCCGGAGATTTTTTTGCGTTGCTGCCGGTAAGCTGGCCGCGAAAAACAGAAAGAAGGCTGCGAGCCAGGTGACCCGAAACGCCAAAACTCCAAACGGCAAACAGACTTTCCTATAAGCGGCCGTTGAGGTCATCAAGGCCGCGCCCCCAAAACCCAATTTGATATTCTCCCGCCGGACCCGGTGTGGGCCGGTCGTCTGCTGACCCCGACCTGATCGAGATCACCCGTGCGTTGTGTCAGATTCGCTAGTGGATAACCGGGGTTGCCTCAACCACGGGACGGAACGCCAAAGCATCCGTAGCGACGTAAATTTGCAGCGTCGCCGGCTTTTGGATTCCTCCCTGGATGAGCGCCTCAGAGAGCGGATCTTCGACATATTTTTGAAGAGCCCGCCGGAGCGGCCGTGCCCCATAGTTACGGTCCGCACACGTTTTCTCGAGGATCCACTGGCGTGCTTCCGGCGACAGCACCACCTGGACCTGCCGGTGGATCAGCGTGTCGTTCAGCTGGCCCACGAGCAAATCGATGATGCGGAGCAAATCTTCGTCGCCGAGCGCATTGAAAATAATGACTTCGTCCAGCCGGTTAAGGAACTCCGGATTGAACGCCCGTTTTACTTCGTTCATCACCATTTCTTCGATGGATTTCTGGCTAGCTTCATCGGCGCCGGAAGAGAAGCCGATGGAGGTGCGCCGCTGCAAGTGGCGCGCGCCCAAATTGGAAGTCATGATGATGATGGTGTTTCTGAAATCCACGGTGTTGCCGAGACCGTCCGTCAACTGCCCATCTTCAAACACTTGCAGCAAAATGTTAAAGACGTCCGGATGCGCTTTCTCGATTTCATCCAAGAGGATGACCGAGTAGGGCGTCCGGCGGACACGCTCCGTCAACTGCCCGCCCTCTTCGTAGCCCACGTACCCCGGAGGGGCGCCGATAAGCTTGGATACGGAGTGTTTCTCCATGAACTCCGACATATCGAAGCGTACCAACGACTTCTCCGAGCCAAACAGGAATTCCGCGAGCCGCCGAGCAACTTCCGTCTTGCCGACGCCCGTGGGCCCCAGGAAGAAGAAGCACCCTACGGGGCGCAACGGAGACTTTAGGCCCGCCCGGCTGCGTCGAATCGCACGGGCCAGAGCGGTGATGGCTTTGTCCTGGCTGATAACGCGTTTGTGCAATTCGGGCTCGATGCGCAGAAGCTTCTGCTGCTCGTCTTCTTTAATTGAGGTGACGCCTATGCCCGTCCAGCGCGAGACCACTTCCTCGATATCTTCCCGTGAGACGATGCCGGTGGAGGCGTCGTCGAGCTTGAAGCGCTCGCGGAGTGCGCGCAGGTTTTCTTTTTCCTTGCGCTCTTCCTCTGAATAAAAACGCGCCTTTTCGAATTCGTGATTGGCGATAGCCGTTTCCATGCGGTGGGTAATGAACTTCACGCGCTTCTGGACTTCGCCGACTTCTTCTGGAACGGTGGCCTGGCGCAGCTTCACGCGAGCGCCGGCTTCGTCAATCAGGTCGATAGCCTTATCAGGAAGGAAACGGTCAGGGATGTAGCGGTTCGAGAGATAGACGGAGTAGCGCAGCGCTTCATCCGTGTAGCTGACGGCATGAAACTTTTCGTAGCGTTCGCGCACGCCCTGGATTACCTGGACGGCTTCTTCTTCATTGGGTGCGGGAACTTTTACGGCCTGGAAGCGGCGCTCGAGGGAGCGGTCTTTTTCCACGGATTTGCGGTACTCGCCGGGAGTCGTCGCGCCGATGCACTGGATTTCTCCGCGCGAAAGGGCGGGCTTCAAAATGTTCGCGGCATCGAGCGAACCTTCCGCGGAGCCCGCGCCCACCAGCGTGTGCAATTCGTCGATAAACACGATGGAGTTCTGGCTCTCCATCAATTCCTTCATGATGGTTTTGAGGCGCTCTTCGAATTGTCCGCGGTATTTTGTTCCAGCGACGATCAGGGAAAGGTCCAAGGAAAGGATGCGCTTGTCCGCAAGAAAGGGCGGGACGTCGCCGTCTGAAATGCGCTGCGCCAATCCTTCGACGATGGCCGTTTTTCCGACGCCGGGCTCGCCGATCAGAACCGGATTGTTCTTGGTTCGCCGGCAAAGAATCTGGATGACGCGCTCCACTTCGCCTTCGCGCCCCACGAGAGGGTCCAGGGACCCTTCGCCCGCGGCTTGCGTGAGGTCGCGGCTGAATTCCGCCAAGAGCGAGGTTTCTTTCGGCCGGGCCGCAGTGGTCTTCTCGCCCGAGGTGCGCGCCAATTCTTCGCGCAAGGTGGAGAGACGAAGCCCGCGTTCCATCAATATTTCCGCGCCGAAGCACTTTTCTTCGCGCAGTATTCCAAGCAATAGATGTTCAGTGCCGACGTGCTTGTGCCCGAGCCGTTCGGCTTCTTCCGCCGACATGTTCAGGATGCGTTTGCACTCCGCGCTGAGCGGCACTTCGACGGATGTCGAGATGCGCTCGCGAATCGTGATACGCGCCTCGATTTCTTTGCGGATCGATTCGATCGATCCTTGCTGGCGCAAGAAACGATTAGCCAGCGCTTTGTCCTCGCGCATCAATCCGAGCAACAAATGCTCGGTCTCGATGTACGGGCTGCCATACTGACTGGCTTCGTACCGTGCGAAAAAGATGACGCGACGCGCTTTTTCTGTGTAGCGTTCGAACACGTTAGCTCGCTTCTCCCCCTGGGGCCCCGCTCGCTGAGGCCGCGGCCCCGCGAGTCTGCAGAACGCCATGTTCAAGTCCGAGTATCCGGTCGCATCGCGCGGCGAGCGCCAGGTTGTGCGTAGCAATGAGCGACGTCAACCTGTGCGTGCGGTGCAGCCGTTCCAGTAGCTCAAACACGGCCCAAGCATTCTGCTCGTCCAAATCCCCGGTAGGTTCATCTGCCAGCAGCACCGACGGCCCAGTGACGAGCGCCCGAGCTATAGCGACGCGCTGCTGTTCCCCTCCGGAGAGTTCCCCTGCGCGGTGATCCGCCCGGTTTTCCAGGCCAACCTCCGCGATCCACTTCCGCGCCGTCCCCAGCGCTGAAGCGAAATTCTCGCCGCGCAACAAGAGCGGCATGGCTACATTTTCCGCAGCCGTAAAATCAGGCAACAACTGGTGGCGCTGCCAGAGAAAACCCACCGCGCGGTTTCGAAACTCCGCGATCGCCGTGTCATCATTCGTTTCAATGGCTTTATTTGCGAAGTATACTGTACCGCTTGTTGGCGTGTCTAGCGCGGCAAGCAAATGCAAGAGAGTGCTCTTGCCCGCGCCGGACGGCGCGACGATGGCAACCATCTCTCCTAGCTGCAAACTGAGATTTGCATCGGACAAAATCTGCAGGCTTTTCTCGCCGCTTCCGTAGATTTTCTTCAGGCTCCGCGCTTCCATGACGACAGAAGCCTCGACTTGCGCGGTCGAATCGCTCCTGCCAACTGCTTGGTGCGCGTTGTCCTCTGGCTGGGTCATTTTGCTCTTAAACCTAATTCTCTAATGCAACGGCTTGCGATACCGGTCCCTACTCGTTTAGATGCAATTTATGCAATCGCCGTTTTTCCGGTCAGAAGCACATTCCGCGCACGAAGGCCCAAGAGTTTCCTATTTCTGCCAAACGCCTGCCTATCGCCGTGCGACGCCGCCCATGACAATTCTGTGGCACCCCTAAGCTTATTTTTTTCAATAGCTTGCAGCGGGCTTTGTCTCACTGGCATGGCGAGGGTGACACCCCATTCTGCCCGCTTGCTGCTGCCCTTGTATACGAGCAAACCATGCGCCAAATGCCTTCGCATAAAGCCCTTAGTTTCAGCCCACCTGCAACTGTCTCCCTATTCGTAGCGGAGAATCTCTACCGGCAGTAGCCGCGACGCTGCCCGTGCCGGGAGGATGGTCGCTCCAATGGAAATGGCCATCGCCGCCAGCGTGATCCACACACCATCGAGCACGCTCGGATGAAATGGCACATAAGAAACCGCATAGATCTGCGGATCAAGTGGAATGAGATGATAGGTTCCCGCGATCAGCGCGAACGCATACCCAATGCACAACCCGATCAGCGTCCCACTAAAACCGATGGCGATTCCCTGCCACAAAAAGATCGTTCGAATCTGCTCGCGCCGCGTCCCCATGGACATCAAAACCGCGATGTCGCGCGCCTTATCTGTCACGGTCATGGACAGCACGACAAGAATGTTTAATCCTGCAACAAATGTAATCAGCCCAATGAAGATGGCAGTCACCAGTTTTTCCAACCGCAAGGCTCGGAATAGAGCGAAGTTTTGTTCCATCCACGTGGATGCCAGATAACCTTGGCCTGCAATTTGTTCCGCCTGCCTCGCAACCTCTCCGGCACGCTCCGGATTGTCGAGCCGGAATTCAACGGCATTGACAATGTCGCTCGCCCCGGCCAACGATTGCGCCGCGTGCAGCGTCAGGAAGCACCAATTTTTGTCGAAATCGTAGAAGCCAGAATCGAAAACTCCTGCCACGCGAAAACGCCGCGTTCGCGGAATCAAACCGAAGGGCGTCAACCGCCCCTGCGGACTTGTGAGCGTCACATAGTCTCCTGGGGCCATTTTCCAGTCGTCCGCCAATTGTTTGCCCACCAGGAGAGAATCAATGCCATCAACATCGGGCGTGAAATCAAGTTTCCCGGCAACAATCCTTTGCAGCGCTTCGTCTCCGCGCCGCTCGCGTTCCGGATCCACGCCTTTTACAACCACGCCGAGCGCCTCGCCTCCGAACGACAAGAGCACAGTTTCATAAACGGCGGGAGTTACTGAGCGTACTCCGGGGATTGCCGCCAGTTTCGTGGCCAGCGCTTCATAGTCGTGGATTTCCGAGCCGGGCCGCGTTAACGAAACATGCGCCGTGACTCCCAGCAGACGATCCTGCAGCGTCTCCCGGAATCCGGTGTTCATCGCCAGCGCAATCACAAGCGTCGCCACGCCCGCCGAAACTCCCAGAATCGAAAACAGAGTCACCAGCCGCAATACTGCCGGCCGGTAAGGCGACCGCAGGTACCGGCGCGCCACAAACCATTCAAATTGCATGAGTGAATCGCATTAGAGATAAGGATACTTTAGGCGCCGTCCACTTCGGAAGCAGAGTCTTGACGCGCTTCGGGGCGCAGCAGCGGGAAGAGAATCACATCCCGAATCGAAGGCGAATCGGTCAGAAGCATGGTGAGACGGTCGATGCCAATGCCTTCGCCCGCGGTGGGGGGCATGGCATGACAGAGCGCGCGAATGTAGTCCACATCGAGCTGTTTCGGCGCCTCTTCTCCGCCTTGCGCAATCTGCGCCAGAAAACGACGCTCTTGTTCCGCGGGGTCATTCAATTCCGAAAAGCCATTGGCCACTTCCATGCCCGCAACGTAAATTTCGAAACGCTCCGTCAAGGAAGGGTCCTCCGGCTTCTGCTTCGAGAGAGGAGAGATGTCGGTCGGAAAATCGTAGAGAATCGTCGGCTGAATCAGCTTGTCTTCCGCCATGGTTTCAAAGAGCAAGCCTGTCCATTCACCGTCCGTTAGTATGCCCTTGGAGGCAGCGTAGGGTGCGCCGGCGCCTTTGGCCCAGGTGTTGTAACGCTCCGTCGCCGCTCGCGCCCCACCCGAAGCAGCAAGTTCTGCTTGCGAAGGCGCGGCTCCCGCGCCGACAGGCCAGTACTTCACAATTGCTTCCCGCATGGAGAGCCGCTGAAATTTCCCAAAGTCCAGCTCTTGCTCGCCGTACTTCACCGTCGTCGACCCGGTGATGTTCTTCGCCAGAAGCGCGAACAACTCCTCGTTCATATCCATTAAGTCCCTGTAGTTGCTGTAGGCCTCGTAAAATTCGAGCATGGTGAATTCTGGATTGTGCTGGGTGGAAATGCCTTCGTTGCGGAAGTTTCTGTTGATCTCGTACACGCGGTCAAACCCGCCGACCGTCAGCCTCTTCAAATAGAGCTCCGGCGCGATGCGGAGGAACAGGTTGATGTCCAGAGTATTGTGGTGGGTAACGAAGGGCCGGGCCGCCGCGCCTCCCGGAATGGGATGCATCATCGGCGTCTCAACCTCTATATATCCGCGTTCATCGAAGAAGCGCCGCAACTCCTGAATGAGCTTGGCCCGGGCTACGAAGACCTGGCGTGATTTGTCGTTGGCGATCAAGTCCAGATAACGCTGCCGGTAGCGCAGCTCCACGTCGGTGAGACCATGCCACTTTTCCGGAAGGGGCAGCAGGGCTTTTGCAAGGAATGTCAGTTCCTCAACCCAGATCGAAAGCTCGTTAGTTTTGGTGCGGAAGAGGTGTCCGCGAACACCAATGATATCGCCGAGATCGAGCAGTTGAAAGAGCGCAAAACCACGCTGGCCGACAACGTCCTTCTTTACATAGATTTGAATGCGCTTTCCCGAACCTTGTAAATGTGCGAAGCCTGCTTTGCCCATCAGACGCACAGAAACGAGCCGCCCGGCCACGCGCACTTCCTGCTTATTAGCTTCCAACTCCGCGGATAACTTCTCGCCATAGTTATCCACAAGGGCCGCGGGAGTATGCGTCCAGCGAAATTCCCGCGGAAACCGCTCAAATCCCAAGGCTTGAATCTGTTCAAGTTTTTTTTGGCGCTGCTCAAACTGTTCGCGCGGCTCAAATTGCAAAGGAGATCCTCTCGGTACAATCGCACGCGAGTATAGCGGTCACCGCCACTTTCGGGCAACAGCACGCAAATTTCGAAGCGTTTCCGCTCGCAGGGAGGGAGGGTACTGCCGGTAGACGTCCTCCAAGAAAATTATTCGTTCGCAATCACAATTTGTTATACTCGCGCTCCTGTCCCGTGGGAGACATCCTGTGAACGACCGTTTGCGCGCCCTCGCAGCGCGCGGCATGTCCGTTAAAGATGATTGGCGTGCCTGGTTACCGGGTAAAAAGGACGAAGTCTTTCGCACCTACGTCCGCCAACTGGAAGTCTTCTACAACATGTTGAGCGTATCCCTGGATGAGGCGCTTGAACTGCGTGAGTCGGGATACCTGGCGAAGGCCAGCCAGGCGGTCTGCGTTACTCCGGATCTTTGCAGCCGGTTCGCTCACCCTTTGGTCGCCCTGTTTTGGTCGTTGAGCGAACACGCTAAACACAACGGCACTGTTCCCAACGCTGCTCCGCTCGATCCCGCTAATTTCCAGAGCGTGCGGGGACAGCGCGCGGCACGCATCAGCGGGTTGCTTTGCCGAGTCCTTTTCAGCCAACGCTCCCAGTTTCTGTACAAGCTAAGCACCCTTAGTGAGATGGTGGAAGACCTTAATCAGGATTTTTGCACGGCCGCCTCCGAGATTGCAGGCAGCGCCTCGATGGCCTCGGACGCCCAATGGCAATTAGTGGACGCCACCCACTACGACCTCAACACCTGCCTCCGCGAGGCTATCGTCCTGTTGAAATCCTTCCTGATGGCTCTCCCCGACGACGAGCTAGAGCCGTTTCATGCGACCGTTTGTACGCAGATGGGTGTTTCCAAGCCCAAGAAACCGACCTTCGTCCAGCGCTTCGTCCGGCATAGACGTATGGCCCCAATCGGGGGAGAATAAACCATCCAGCCTGAAGGCCGGTACCCGGCTCGAGACGCCGGGGAATAGAACAGTGTCCTCGTTTATCTGATTGAGAACAGTCCGATTCGATGAGGACAACTCCAGGAGGTATTCGGTGCATCCGAACCGTTGGATGCGCCGCAATTGGACCGTTGGCCCGGAACCGACCAAGCGAGCCCAGTGTGTCGACTGCTGCACCGTCGCCAAATAGGGTGAATGCCACACAGTCACCTAAATCGGCGACTGAAGCGGAAGCCATTCGTCTGGCCCAGGCTGGAGATGCTGCTGCGTTTGAGTTTCTGTACCAGCTTCATAGCCGCCGCGTTTACGCCCTGTGCCTGAGGATGGTTGGGAACCCGTCCGACGCGGAAGACCTTATGCAGGAATCTTTCCTGCAACTATTCCGCAAGATCGGGACCTTCCGCGGCGAGTCGGCTTTTTCTACCTGGTTGCACCGCATGACGGTTAACGTGGTGCTGATGCGCTTGCGTAAGAAGACGCTCCCTGCGGCTTCCCTGGAAGAAACGACGGAACCCGATGAAGAGACTGGCGGCCCAAGAAAAGACATCGGGGCACCCGATTTGCGGCTTAGTGGCGCCGTGGACCGGGTCAATCTGGAACGCTCCATCGAAAAGCTTCCGCCCGGATACCGGACCGTGTTTGTGTTGCACGACGTTCAGGGATTCGAGCACAACGAGATTGCGGGCATCATGGGATGTTCTGTAGGTAATTCGAAGTCGCAGTTGCATAAAGCGAGGACGCGTCTGCGCGAGCTACTTCAGGAAGATATTCGCGACCAGGCTCGTGCGGAACGTCACGCTGCAAAAACACAAGCTGGGCTCGCCGATTGAGCTAGAATGTAGCCAACTGTACGGCCCGGGGAAGCGTCTTATAGAGTAAAGTGCAGTCGAGCGGGAAGGCTACCAGGTCTTTAGCCGCGGAGCGAAGTGCCATGCAGTGCAAAGACGTAGAACTAGTTTTGGAGCAAGAGGGGCTGGAGCCGCTTCCCGATGAGGCGCGCGCGCATTTGGCCGAATGCTTTGATTGTCGCAGCTACGTCGCGGACCTCACTAGCCTCGTTGACGCTGCCAAGAAGCTGCCTTCTGAAATCACCCCTCCCGACCGTGTATGGATATCCCTTCGCGCACAACTGGAACAAGAGGGCATTATCCGGCCGAGTGAAGACGTCGTTATTGTTGAACCGGCGCCCCGGTGGGAATCCATCGGCGCTTTCTTCCGCAGCCGCGTCCTGGCCATGGCCACGATTGGCATTCTTATCGTTGCCGCTGCCGTCTTCCAGATACGCCGTGACAGGAGCACGCCTGCAGCAACGCCGGACGAGACCGCGAGGCCAGCCGAGCCAGCGCCGCTTATCCCAGGAACGCCCGCGCCAGAGCCTCCACCAGTGTTCTCGCAATCTGCTCAGGCCCTGAACGATCAGGAACCCGTGGCCACGAGTATGATTCTCGCGAGCACCTCTCCGGTTGACGCCTCGTTGCGCGACAATCTGAAAAAGGTGAATGAATTTATTGCTGATTGTGAGCGGCACCTCAAGGAACAGCCGCAAGACGAGCTGACCCGCGAATACTTGTCCGCAGCCTATCAGCAAAAAGCCGAATTACTGTCCGCGATGATTGAGCGCGGAAGGAGCATAAACTGACATGTGCCTTCGAACGATGGAGATGAACCTGGCCTGGCCGGGTTACTGCGTGAAGCGGATCATCTTGCCGGTGCTAAGCGCCGGATTTTTTCTCTGGAGCGCCGCGCCCGCTCAGGCCGGCGCGGCCGGGCAGCACATTGAAAAGCAATTCAAGGTCTCTGGCCGGCCTGTCGTCGTGATTCACAATGTTGCGAATGGCCGCATCGAAGTCAAGTCCTGGAAGAATGCGGAAGTCGATGTCGTCGGCACGCAATCATCCAACAAAATTGGTTTTGAGATAGAGCAAGTGGGCGACCGCGTCGACGTTACCTCCAACATCCTGGATCCCGCCGGTCAGCCTTTGGAGCTCGAAGCCAATTTGCAACTGACTGTTCCGGAAGAAACCGAGCTTCAACTCAAGACCGAGACTGGTTTGATCTACGTCGAGCAGGTCACCGGCGACATGAAACTCGAAAGCTATGGCGGTGATGTCCATCTGAAGGAAGTTTCCGGCTACATCATAGTCAAAACAACCGGGGGCTCTCTGGTTTGCACACAATGCGCCGGCAAACTCGATTTCAGCTCCATCGGTGGAAACGTCCAGATACTCCAGCCTCAGCTCAACAACGTCAACCTCATGACCACCACCGGAAACATTCTCTTTGATGGAGATTTTGTCCGCACCGGCCTCTATTCCATGAAGAGCGGCAAAGGCCTGGTGGAAGTGCGATTTTCCAGCACCGATTCCTTTGACCTCAAGGCTCAGACAGCAACCGGCATCGTTGATAATCAGGCCGCCGCCTATCTCAAGCCGGACTCGCATGGCGTGAAGCACATCGCCGCCAAGTTTACCCATGGCCTGTTTGGCACGGTGGGGATGGGGCTGGCGAAAGTCGAACTCTCCTCCTACAGTGGTACAATCCGAATCATGAAGCGCGATTAATTCATCGTGCTCCGGATTAGCTGGCCCTTTGTGGCCGCGTTCTGCACAAAACAGTGACTCAACCTCCTTCTTTGCGTGGCGCGTCTGCCCGTGCGCAGGTGATTTGCCTTGCCGGCTTCATGGGCTCCGGCAAGACAACCGTCGGCACTCTCCTGGCACGGCAGCTCGCTTGGCGCTTCGTCGATCTAGATGAGCGCATTGAGCAATCCGCCGGGCTTGCCATCCCCCAGATTTTCGAACGCTTTGGCGAGCCTACGTTTCGTCAAATTGAAGCGGATCAACTCCGTGCCGCCTTGGGCCGCGCTTCCGAGCTCAAGGAGGCCACAGTCCTGGCTCTAGGCGGCGGCACTTATGCCCAGCCCGGCTGCCCTGAATTTCTTCGAAATGCAGGCGTCCCCGTGCTGTGGCTCGATTCGCCCGTCGATTTGCTCCTCGCACGCTGCATGACAATGACCGGCCGGCCGCTTTTTCGCGACGAGGCCAGCTTTCGGGCCCTCCACGCGCAACGTCTTCCCTCGTATCAATTGGCTGACTACCGCGTGGACAGTTCCGGCGATTCCACGCAAGTCGTCGCTGAAATCCTGCGCTGCGGTATCGTCGCGGCAGGTAGCAGCGAAGCACACCTCGTCGTGGAAAAACCAAATTCTTGAGTGGCTTTCGCTAGAATAGCCAGCGGAGATTCTTTCTCCGCAAATTTTTGCCGTGCTTCGCTGCTGCTGGCGAAGGGGGGATTCCGTGAAAATGAGATTGCGCAGCCGTAAGACCAACATCCCACTCTGCCTTGGCGCCCTATTGATTTTTGCCTGCGCTGCTGCGGGCATCGCCGACCAAAAAAAGACTGCCGCTTCGCCCGGCGGCTCGGTCTTCACTCAGGATGGAGGCAAACTCACCATCAAGCTTGACGGAAAGACAGTTGGCCACGAAGAATTCGAAATCACGCCCTCCGCCAGCGGCTGGCTTGCCAAGGGCTCTGCGGACATCAAGCCGTCAGAAGGCCCGGCCAGCAAGGTGACTGGCGCGCTGACGCTCCAACCCGATGGCGCGCCCATCAGCTACGAATGGACCGCGCAGGCTGACAAGAAGAACGGCGCGCACATTCTTTTCACCAACGGCATCGCCACAATGACCCTTGAGATGGAAGGTGCCCGCCCATGCACGACTGATGACATAAAGGATCCAAAACGCACCCAACCTTGCTTTTTCGAACAGAGTCTTACTTTCAACACTCCCCTCATCGCCGTCCTCGACAACAACCTGTACCATCAATACGCCGTGCTCGCCCGCTTCTATGATTGGTCCAAGCGTGGACAGCAAATCTTCCCCGCGCTTATCCCCCAAGAACTGATGACCGGCTCCATCACCGCCGAATCCACCGGCTCCGCCACCATCGAGGGAAAATCCTACGAAGGCCTTCGCGTCAATACCACCGACCTCGAAATCGATTTGTACCTCGATTCGAACCATCGCATGATGCGCCTCGAAGTCCCCACCGCCAAAGTTTCCGTCATCCGCGAGTAGCGCCTTTGCACGAATGGACCTGCCAACGCCGCGCGATTCACGGCGGCTCACTGCCCAACTAACGGCGCTAGCATCACCGGCGAAATTGTGCCCGGAGATTTAATAAAAAAACGCGGTGTGACCATTACGGCCACACCGCGCTGATTTGTGCTCTGCTTTCGAAACGAAAACTTACCGTGCCACCGGCCGTTGAAACACCGGTCCCGTGCCTGGCCGCCGCAGCACATAACCCTGCGGCTGCCCATGAGCATGCGTAAACGCATGCCCATTCGAATGGGCGGCACCGATATGTCCGTTGTGACCGTTGCCGTTGCCATTCGCCGGCGCGGTCTGCGGCATCCGCGCCGGATTACCGATAGGGCGTAGAGTGACCGGCGCTGCATGGACGTGATCGCTGATCGCCTGCAGCCTCTTCAGAATGGACTGCCACTGTTCCCAATCTAATTGGCGCAGGAACGGCCGCAATCCCTGGATGAACGGGTCCTCGAGCAGCGCTTCGCCGTCGGATTCCGGAATAAAGAAGCGGTTCAAGCCCACATTCAGCGCCTCGGAGATTTTCTCCAAAGTGCCGAGGCTCGGCGTCATCTGGCCGCTTTCGATGCGGGACAAGTAAGACCGCGACACCTTCGAGCGCGACTGCAGTTGGCTCTGGGTCATCGCACGCGATTCGCGCAATTGGCGAATCCGCTGGCCGATATTCTCGACCGTCTCCTGGTTGGCGAACTTTTCGGACGTGGGTTCAGCGGCTGCTTCCTCCGGAGGTGCCGGTGGAGGAATTAGGAATTCCAAACGCTGAGGTAAGGCGCGCACACAACGGCGGCAGTTTCCCGTGCGCGTACGGTACTGGACGAGACCACATGTCTTACAGCGAATGACTTCCCTATCCATTTCCAACGAATTCATCGTTTCTTTCTCTGTTATTTGTGCCGACACCGGTACTCCTCGCTGACTTTGCCCGGCGTGCGGATATTGGAAGGAACGTCGGAACGTCCTACTGGGGAAGACAGAAACTGGCGCGTCGGGAGTATCGTGCGACTAGCCGTTTTCTGTCAAGAGTATTTTTGAACTATTTTTGTATATGCAATCTTTCCGTTGCCTCTTTACGAATAATCTTCGCCTGTACGTATGGCCAATCTCCTCCCTTTTTTTCGCCCTTTTCTACAACCCCTTGTGGATGCCTCCGCGAACCACCACTCTGCTTGTGCCGCTCTCGCCACAAGAATCCTTGGCCGGTGTACGATGCTCTCTGCTCCAAATTGGGGCACGAGCTTGGAGAACACATGCCGGAACTCCCGGACATCGTCGTTTATATCGAAGCCCTGGAACGCCGCATCCTCGGCCAACCCCTTGAAGATGTCCGCATCGTCAGCCCATTTCTTCTGCGCACCGCAAACCCACCGCTCGCCGATGCCATCGGCAAGAAAGTCCTCCAACTCTGCCGTCTCGGCAAGCGCATCTGCATCGGCCTCGAAAACGAACTCTGGCTCGTCCTCCACCTGATGATCGCCGGCCGCCTGCATTGGCACCCGCGCGGCATGAAGCCTGGCAGGGTAAAAGTTTCTCCTCCTCGCAGTCTCGCCGCATTCGATTTTCCCTCCGGCTCTCTTCTGTGGACCGAAGCCGGCTCCCAAAAGCGAGCCTCTCTCCACGTCGTCACTGGCGAAGACGGACTTCGCTCTCTCGATCCCGGCGGTCTCGAAGTCCTGGACGCGACCCTCGATCGCTTCGCCGCCGCACTTCTCGCCGCTAACCACACTCTCAAGCGCGCCCTCACCGACCCTCGCCTCTTCAGCGGCATCGGCAATGCCTACTCCGACGAAATCCTCTTCGAAGCCAGACTCTCTCCCCTTTCGCTAACGCAAAAGCTCACCGTCTCCGAAATCAAGCGCCTATTCGAAGCCATCCGCTCCAGCCTTACGGACTGGACCGCTCGCCTGCGCGCCGAAGCCGCAGGCAAATTCCCGGAAAAAGTGACCGCCTTCCGCGAAGGCATGGCCGTTCACGGCCGCTACAAACTTCCCTGCCCCCGCTGCGGCACCAAAGTCCAGCGCATCCGTTACGCCAGCAACGAGACCAACTACTGCCCCACCTGCCAAACCGGCGGCAGACTCCTCGCCGACCGCGCGCTCTCCCGCCTCCTCCGCGAAGACTGGCCTCGCTCCCTCGACGAACTCGAGCTCCTTATCTCCAAGCCGAAATAGCCCTCCAGCCCCATCGCTCGCGGTTTCTGTGAGCGATGAAATCTCTCTGCTCTTTGCTTCTTTCGACCTTTAACTGCCGACTGTCGACCCCACTACCTCTCCGACGGCTTCGCCACCGCTTTCGCTACCGTCTTCCCATCCGTCGCACCTGCCGCGCTCTTGACCGGATAAGTCTGATCGTACAATTTCACAATCTCTTGGGTTATATCCACTGACGCATACATCACCGGCGTGCTCTGCGACGAGTTGTCCAGTACAGCACCGTACCCGTTGCTCGGCGCATACTTTCCCAGCACTTCCACCATCCTTCGCCCGATCCGCGAAATCACGTCGCTCTGCGCATCAGTTAGATCTTCCTGAAACTCGTTTTGCCTGCGATCCAACTGGCGCGTCAGCCGCTGCCCCTCCAGCGTCAACCGTTGTTTCTCTACGTCGCTAAACGTAGTCGATCCAGTGGTCAGCCGCTGCTGCAGATCGTTGATCTTCCTGTTCAGATCCTCCAATTCCTTTCGCCGAACCGTAAATTCCATCTCCAACTGTGCGGCAGCTTGCTTCCCTTCCGACGTGTTCGCAATCGCCGCGCGCATGTTGATCGCCGCCACTTTCGCGCCCGTCTCTCCTCCGTTCGTCGGTTTCGCTTGCGCCATGAGCGCGCTCGTGCCCAATCCGAACGCCATCGTGCCAATCGCCACTGCCTTTATCACTGCGCCATCTCGAATCAATTTCATTCTCTTCACGGCCTCTCTCCTTGAAGCCAACGCGCACCGGGCCTCTCCAGCTTTCCAGCCCAAAACACACCTGAGCCTCTCAGGATTTTCTGGCCGCTCAGCCCTGCCGAAGAAACCTGCTACCGCGTTGTCTTTTGAATTGTCCCTACGTCAACCCTTGCGATGCTAGCCGCATCATCGCGCGTTGCCTCTGTCCGGGCTTTTCGCTCGCCGGAGGGATCGGCCGATAGGAGTTTTTGTTCGCCCATTGCTGAATCGATTGTCTTGTAAAATGGGCAGCATGAATCCAGTTCAGGTCAGGCCCGGCAGCTCCGCTGATCGCGAGCAGTTAGCCTGTCTACGCCACGCACTCTGGCCGGAGTCTTGCGCCGCAGACCACGCCAAGGAACTCAATCTGATTCTTGCTGGTAAGTCTCCCGGGATTCTCTCGGCAACTGTCTTTGTCGCTGAATCAGACGGCGGCGCGATACTCGGCTTCCTGGAAGCCGGCCTGCGCTCCCAAGCCGACGGCTGCGACCCATCTCACCCGGTCGGCTACGTCGAAGGCTGGTACGTCGCCGAGTCTCACCGCCGCCAAGGCATCGGCGCCGCCCTATTGCGCGCCGCAGAAGATTGGGCTCGCATGCAAGGCTGCACCGAAATGGCCTCCGACACTCAGCTTGACAATCTCCTCTCTCAACGCGCCCACGTCTCACTAGGCTTCACTGTCGCCGAAAGGAGCATCCTCTACCGCAAGGCCCTCTGAAGTACGTCCAACTCTCAACTGTCGACTTCTTTCTTCCCTGCGTTACACTACTGTCGCTTCAACCTGGAGAAATGCATGCCCACACGCGACGATGCCTGGAAGCTGCTTTGCGAATTCACTGAATCGGAGAGCCTGCGCAAACACATGCTGGCCGTCGAAGCCTGCGTCCGCGCTTATGCGCGCAAGGGGGGCGCCGACGAAGAGCTATGGAGCATCGCGGCGCTGCTGCACGACTTCGATTACGAGCGCTGGCCCAACAACGAACATGCCGCCGACGCGGGGCATCCGGCGGAAGGCGCGAAAATTCTGCGCGAGCGCGGCTACTCTGAAGAAATCGTTCGCGCGATCCTTTCGCACGCGGATTATTCCGCCGTCGCGCGCCAATCGCCGCTGGAGCACACGCTTTTCGCTTGCGACGAAATCGCCGGCTTTCTCACGGCGTGCTCGTACGTCCGCCCCTCGAAAAGCATTCTCGATCTTGAAGTGGACTCCGTGAAACGCCGCCTCAAAGACAAGGCCTTCGCCAAAGGCGTGAGCCGCGAAGACGTCCGCAAAGGCGCGGAAGAGCTCGGCACCCCTCTCGAAGAGCACATTGGCTTTTGCATCGCCGCGATGCGCGAGCAAGCGGACGCGCTCGGCCTCCGGGGCAACATCGGCACACAGGCAGCTTCTTCCTGAATATAAGAAAAATAGTTCTGTACTCACTCGTACCGCAGAGCGATGAGCGGATCAACGCGCGTAGCACGCCGAGCGGGCACGTAGCAGGCCAGCAGAGCGACCGCTGCCAAGAGAATCGTCACACTGGCGAAGGACACTGGATCATATGCGCTCACGCCAAAGAGCAAATGAACGAGAGCGCGTGACAATACGAAGGCCGCCACCAACCCAATTGCTGCGCCGATGAGAAATAATTTAAAGCCCTGCGAAAAAATCATGCGCAAAACGTCGCGCGGCTGCGCGCCCAGTGCCACGCGCACTCCAATTTCTTGCGTGCGCTGCGTCACCGCAAAGGAGAGCACGGCATAGATTCCCAGTGTGACGAGCAACAGCGCTAGCCCTGCGAAGCCGCTGAGCAACGATGCTTGCATCCTGCGCGAGGCAAGATTTTCGTCGACGAGATCCTCGAGCGGCATCACACCCGCCACGGGCTGCTCTTTGTCCACCGACCAGATCTGCTGCCTCACGATTTCCGCAAGAGCCATGGGATCTCCGGAAGTGCGCACGGCAAGATACTCCGGCTCGTACCCAAAATCCTGCTGCTGATACGGCAAATACATTTCCGCTCTCGCAGGAACGTCGAGACCTGCCTGGTGAACGTCGCCGGCGATTCCGATCACCGTGATCCACAGGGATTCATCGCGATAGGTGCCTATTTTGAAGCGTCTGCCGATGGGATTTTCGCCAGGCCAATAGTTTCTTGCCATGGTCTGGTTGATGAGGCCGACGGGAAGAGTTCCGTTCGCGTCGCGCGATTCGAAGGGGCGGCCATCAACGAGCTTCATTCGCAGCGCGAGCATGTAATCCCTGCTAATGATGCGCACGTTTGGAATGAGCAAGTTCCCCGGCGCGGGCTCCGGTTTGCCTTCGATGGTGATGCCCGTGGCTCCGCCGTCATTCGTCAAGGGAACCCACGTGGTGTAGCCGGCGGACACGACGCCGGGAAGATTTTCCACTTGCGCGAGGACTTGATCAAAAAAAGCTCTTCTGCGCGCGACAGCCTCGTATTTAGGCCTCGGCAGAGGCGTGCGCATCACGAGAACATGATCGGCGCGAAAACCGGGATCGAGGTGATAAAGATTTTGCAGGCTTCGAATCATCAGCGCGGCGCCGGCGAGCAGGACGATGGCAAGAGCGACTTCGCAAATGACGAGAGCATCGCGCAAGCGGCGGCCGCCCGAGCCGACGCCGCTCTGGCCGCCGCCCTGTTTCAACGAATACGTGAGTTGAAACTGGGAGACACGCGAGGCAGGGATGATTCCGAACAGAACTCCTGTCGAGAGCGAGACAAAGAGTGTGAAGAGAAGAACGCGGCCGTCGACGCCGGCCTCCGCCGTTGGCGCGATGCCAGCTGGAATCAGAGCTGCGAGAAACTTTGTTCCCCAGACGGAAAGCAGCAAACCGACAGCTCCCGCGAACAAAGCGAGCAAGATGCTTTCTGTCAACATTTGCTGGATGACGCGGCCGCGAGTAGCGCCAAGAGCGAGGCGCATGGCCAGTTCGCGGCGTCGGCCGGAGGCCCGAGAGAGGAGAAGATTTGCAACGTTGGCGCACGCGATGAGCAGGACAAAACAGACCGCTCCGACGAGCATAAGGATGGCGGGGCGAACATCGCCGGCGAGTTCCTCCCGGAGCGGGACGGCAAATGCTCCGATCTTGGCGTTCGAATCGGGGTGTTCCTTTTCCAACGCCGACGCGATGGTGTCGAGATCGGCATTCGCGGTCTTGAGCGAGACGCCGGGTTTGAGCCTGGCAAACACATTCAGATAATGGCTACCATGATTGGCCAACCGTTCCTTGGTGAATTGGGCGGGAATCCAAATCTCGGTCTCGCGGTCCGGAAACTGCACCTCCCGCGTCATCACACCGATGACGGTACACTTCTGGTAGTTCAGCGAAATTTCTTTTCCGACAATCTGGGGATCGCCGCCAAACCTTCGTAGCCAGAGACCATGACTCAAGATCGCCACATGAGGCGCTCCGGGAACGTCATCCTCAGATCGAAAGTCGCGGCCGAGAAGAACTCTCACGCCCAGGAGGGAAAAAAGATTTGCCGTAACCTTTTTTCCGGCTAACTGTTCCGGCGTTCCATTTCCCGTGAGATTGAAGTAGCCGCCATACGGGAGCGCAGCCACGTCTTCGAAAACCTGGTTTCGCGATTTCCAATCGACGAAATTCCCTGGGGCGGGAGTGTCTTTCGGAAATCCATAAGCGGAGGCGTCTTCCCAGACCATTACGAGCCGATTCGAATCGCGATAAGGAAGCGGGCGGATCAGTACAGCGTCGGCGATACTGAAGATGGCGGAGTTCGCCGCAATTCCCAGAGCGAGAACGGCAACGGAGAAAAAAGTAAAACTTGGGCTCTTGCGGAGCATGCGAAGGCCATAGCGCACATCTTTGAGCAAGTTCTCCAAATAATTCACGCGGCGCGTGTCGCGGCATTCTTCCTTGACTTGCTCGACGCCCCCGAATTCGCGCACTGCGGCAAGGCGCGCCTCCTTCGGGGTCATTCCCGCGGAGAGGTTCTCTTCGACTTGGCGTTCGATGTGGAAGCGCAGCTCCGATCCGAGTTCCTGCTCGACGGTCGCCGGTCGAAACAACGAGCGAAGCCAGTTAAACGTATTTTGGACCCAGCGCATGATGCATTCCTCCTCAGACCGTTTTCAAGACAAGTCCGATCGCTGACGACAGGCGTTCCCAATTCGATTCCTCAGACTTGAGATACTTCTGGCCGGCGCGTGTGAGGGAATAGTATTTTGCGCGGCGATTGTTTTCCGATTCGCCCCATTTGGATTGGATCCAGGCTTGCTGTTCGAGTCGATGCAAGGCGGGATAGAGTGCCCCTTGGTTAACCTGCAGGACGTTTTTGGAGACGCGGCGAATGCGCTGCGCGATGGCCCAGCCGTGCATGGGCTCGAGGGCGATGGTCTTGAGGATGAGAAGGTCCAGAGTGCCTTGGACGAGGTCGGTGGGCTTGGTCAAGAGCGCTCCCCTTAGTTACTGACAGGGATTATGCAAGGACTCCTGTCAATAAGCAAGGGGAAGGATGACCGCACAAATCTAGTGCGGGAAAAGCGGCAGGCCTCGGAAAGCCGGCCCTGGAACCGCGCGAAGGGGCAACATTGAAGAGCGGATCGAGGGAGGAGCCAGATTCTTGTGAGAGTTGTGGGCTGGCACAGATTGGCGGAGATAAAAAAGAGAGAGGCTTTTTGGCCTCTCCCCTTTTTTGATTTGGAGTTATGTTTAGAATTCGAAACGCAGACCGAACTGAATCCAGCGAGAACCAGCGTTACGGTTCGCGGGAATCAGTTGAGTACTGACCACGCCGAAATTCGCCTGGTTGGTTGTATCAAGCGTCGGGTCAAGGAAAGTCGGGTGATTGAACGCGTTGAAGAAGTCAAACGAAAACTCCAACTTCGCCCTTTCGTGGATGGTGGTGACTTTCCCGAGCCGCATGTCGAGGTTCTTGAACCAGAACCCACGCAGCGGGTTGCTGCGCCCTGTGGAAGTGTCGCTGGCCAGGAGGATTGGCCGGAAGTCCTTCAGCGCAGCTGACGGATTGCTGAAGTAGTTGATGCCAGAGCCCCCGGCCGCGGGGTCGCCAGCGGTGCCGACGCCGTTCGAACCAGCAACGCCGTTATGCACACCCCCGCCGAGCGAACCCGGGTTGACCAACGGTATCTCGCCAGTGGCGAAGGCAAAGATGGCCCCGCCACCGAACACCTGATTGCTTTCTTGTACGAGGATCGGTGCGCCGCTGCTAAAGCGTACGACGCCAGCGGTGTACCACCCTCCGATGAACTTGTTGATGAATTCGTGATCCGAGCTGCCGAGTTTATGGCCGTGGCCGAAGGGCAGATCATAATTGAACACGGCGTTGATGATGTGCTTGTGGTCAAAGAACGATGACCCGTATTCGATACTCGGGTCGAAGCTGGTCGCGTAGTAGCTGGCGGAGTTCTGTACGGCGCCGACGGTGTCCAGCGACTTGGAGAATGTGTAGTTCGCGTCATAAAGGATCCCGTGCCATGGGCGGTTTCTGAGGGTGACGACCAAGGAGTGGTAGTTGGAGTAGTCTTTGTGTGAGCGCATGAACAGGTCGAAGACCTGCAGATTGTTGAATGTGGGAAGATTCAAGCCGCTCTGAAACTTGCGGTAGACATCCATACCGATGAATAGGTTAGTGACGTTTCCGTTCTGGAAGGACGCCGCGTTTCCAGAGGCAATACATGCTGTGGCCGTTCCGCCGCCGCAGAACGCGGCCGCATAGCCCGGCAGCAAGTTCTCAAACCAAGGCTGGGTGGCGATCGGCGTGCCGGCGCGGATTGAGGTTGCCACGGAGTCAAAGGCCTGAGCGAAAGTCTGGCCGCTGGTATTGTCCTTGAAGAAGTATGGTGCAGAGTTGAGGTTGAAACTTCCCGGCAAGTCGCGTCCGAGACGGCCGACATAGCCGATTTCCAGGATGTTCTGACCCGGTAGCTCCCGCTGCAAGGTAAAGTCGACTTCGTGGCTTTTGCCGACCTTGAAGTCAGGATCGTTCTGGAAGCTCAGCGTTTCACTGTACGGGATGGATGGGACGATGGGAGACTTAACCGCACTTGGGTTCGCTGGCAAAGGAATCGTGCCATCGACGCCTACGCGGAAGCTGGAGAGCGCTGGACTGGAGCCTGCGGCGTTGCAACCTGGCCCTCCAGCGCCTGTCGCGTTGCATGGCGGTGTGACTACGTTGATGGTTTGAGCGAAGCCGACACCCAGCATGGGAATAATGACGCTTTGGACGGAATTCACGCGGTCGTAAGCTATGCCATAACCCGCGCGGATTACGGTCTTTTTGTCGCCAAAGAGATGGCCCATCGCGCCGCCCCTGCTGCTGGGGTTCCAGGCAATCGACAGGCGTGGCGCGACGTTGCCATAGTCGACGTTGAAAACGTCACTCCGACCCGAGTTCTTGACCGGAATGTAAGAGAGCGTCGGATTGTAGAATTGACCAGCCTTGGCAGCGGCTCCCTTGGCCGCGAAGTACTGCGTCGTATCGAGGATCTGATCGCCCGCATCGTGGTTGGCGACGAGTGTTTGTTGAAAGTTTTGCTCGTGCGGTGTTGTCTGCCAACCGTAGCCGATCCCGTAGGTAAGAGTGAGGGAGGGGGTCAATCGCCAGGAATCCTGGAAAAAAAACTCCTGAATGCGGTATGTGGTTTTGGCGATTAATGATGCCCCAAGCGGTTTGGGATTGAGGTTTCCATCGCGGGCGGCAAGAATGCCGACGTTGTCAACCAAACCAAGAGAGGCGGCAAAGAGGCGATCCCAACGTTGAACGTCACCGGACTGAAGGCAATTGGCGAGGAGCGTCGCGGTGCAAGTGGGCGGACGGTACGCAGGCGAGCTGCCCAGGAAGTTTACGTCCGCGTCCATGGCAACAACGAGAGAATTCAAAGAGCCAACAACCTTGTCGTCGCGGTCATGAATGGTGGGAAGCCAGCGAAAGTCCGCGCCGACTGTGATGTTATGCTTGCCCTTGATCCAAGTCAGGTTGTCGTCGTACTGCTTGTTGCTGTCGTAGATGGCCTGGTGACGGGCACGCTGGGTGTCCACGTCCACGATGGTGTCAATGAAGCCAGTTGCCGCCAAACCTGGGGCCAGGGCGATGAACCCGTCAGCCGTGTTGGTACCGGGCAGCGCCAATTGGGCTGCGGAATCGCGAGGCCGGACGACGGTGAAGTCCTGCCGGGCGCGGATGAAGCCGCCGCGGAAGCTATTGGTAAGATTAGGGCGAATTTGCCAATCGAGACCGCCATATTCACCGTCTCCGCGCAGGTTCGTATTGCTGGGTGTGATCGGGGACGATCCGCGTAGATCGACCTGAAAGTCATTGGGAGCGATGTTTCGTGAATAGATGTATCTACCGAAGAATTGAACCTTGTCCGTGAACTTGTGATCCAGCCGGAAGGTTATGAAGTCCGTCTTCAAGGGAGCTGCCAGGTTCAAGTGGTCGCCCAGCGTGTTGAGGCCATCTCCGATGCTCGGGTCCGTGCCTTGTGGCATCTTCCCCCAGAGTGTGGCGATCGTCGGGCTGATCCCAATACCGCGCGGATCAAGAGTCTTCAGGTTATATTGATTCACGTTTCCAGCAGCATCCTTGAACTGCAAAATTCCTTGACGCAGCTGAGCGCTCGGCATGATGCGAGTGTCCTGGAGCGATTGCGGGAAACGGCGGATTTCATAGTTGGCGAAGAAGAAGGTCTTGTTCTTGAAGATCGGGCCGCCAACACTCGCGCCGACGCGGTTGTCGTGCGTCGGTGGCTTGGTAATTTTGTTGCGGTTGTTGTCCCAGGAGTTGGCGTTCAGCGCGGAGTTCTGGTGGAACCAATAGGCGGAGCCGTGGAAAGTATTTGTCCCGCTCTTGCTAATGATAGCGATCTGGCCACCGGAAGAGCGGGCGAACGAAGGATTTTCGTTAGTGATCTCAACGCGAAATTCATCGACGCTCTCGACGCCAATCGGAATGATGGGCTTTTCCGTGCCGCCGCCGGCGATGACGTTATCCGTGATATCGATGCCGTCGACGACCGTGCTGTTCTGATCGCTGCGTGCTCCGGCGATGGTGCCGCCGCTGTTGCCGAACCCGGTCTGGTTGCTGTCGTACGGTGTGGATCCTGGCTGGAGAGTGAGCAGCTCGCTAGCATCGCGGCCGAGAGTGGGCAGGCGGGTCATCATCTGGCCGCCAACCACGTTTCCAACGACTGCGTCGGTGGTCTGAAGCTCGGCGCGCGCGCCCGCGGTAACTTCGATCACCTCTTTGGTAGAGCTGACTTCGAGAGTGGCGTCGTAGGTGTAGCTCTTTGTCACGTCAATCTTGATATTCGCAAAGGTGATGGTGGCAAAGCCGGCTTTGGTGATCTTGAGATTATAAGTACCGGGCGAAACATTCGGAAAAACGTATTGGCCGGACGCACCGCTCACCGTGGTCTTGGTGTCATTGGTAGCGGTATTGGTCAGGTCGACGGCGGCATCCGGGACGACGGCGCCACCTTTGTCACTGACCGTCCCCAAAACGATTCCGGAATTTGCGGATTGCGCCTCAGCGGCAATTCCGAGCGCTAAAAATCCGAGGACGAACAGTGCAGCAAAAAGAAAGCGAACGAAGAGCTTCATAATCCCCCCCGCTTTAGCTGGCTGATCAACCGCGGAGTGGGCCTTTGTAAAACACCTCATAGCGCCGACGGCCTGCAGTACCCGTCGTGCGGCAGTCATGCCCTGCTACCTGGAGGAAGAAGAGCACGTCCCAATTAAGAGACAAAGTTAGACAGTCGCCTGAGATGAGAAACAATGGCTGACCACTCGCAGGGTCCCCCACCACTAAAGATGAGCCACTGCTTACACCAAAAACTCGGGGGGTGTCAACGGTTGATTCAAACGAGCAAAAAAAATGAAACGTCTGTTGCTTCCGGTGGGACGTGCCTGATTGTGGCTTCTGGAGGACGGTCCGGAAGACGAAAATCGAAGCGTATTTCGAGCGGGGCTTGCTGGAGACCAACGATGAAACAGTTGGTGAAGACTTTTCCGGTGGGGAATCCGCAAACAAAAAAGGAGGCGGAAGAAATCCCGCCTCCTGGCCGAAGTTAGAAAAAGCATACTAGAAGGAAACGCGCAGACCGAGCTGAATCCATCGGCTCCCCTGTGTGCGATCGGCAGGAATCAATTCCTGGCTGATGACACCGAAAGTTGCCGGATTTTGAAGATTCAGCGATGGCTGGAAGAAATTGACGTGGTTGAAGAGGTTGAAGAAGTCTGCCGAGAATTCAACCTTGTAGCGCTCGTGGAAGGAAGTTGATTTTCCAAGGCGCGAGTCGAAGTTCCAGAATCCGAGGCCGCGGAGCGCGTTGCCTGTGCCGTCCCGCCCGTCGGTGCTGATGTTGACGGCCCGGAAAGCCGCAGCCGCTGCGTCTGGGTTGCCAAAGAGGTTGAGGCCGGTTCCTTGCGGGGCGCCCGTGCAAGCGGGTCCGTCTCCATTTGAGCCGAAGCCGTTGGCGCCGCTGCAGACACTGCCATGGAGGCCGGCGCCGAGCTGACTCGTGCTCGTGAGCGGAATGGCGTTCAGAGTGTTGCCAAAGAAGCCGCCGCCCAAATCACCATCCGTTACCGTGAGCGGAGGGCCGCTAGCGGCGCGGAACACGCCCGAAACGTACCACCCCCCGATGATTTTATTGATGATGTTGTTGTTGAAACCGAACTTATGACCATTTCCAGCCGGCAAGTCATAGTTGAAGATGGCGTTGAAGATATGGGTCCGGTCGAAGAGCGACGGCCCATATTGGAAGTTCGGGTTAAAGCTGGTGGCGTAGGTGCCGGCGTTGTTCTGCACGGTACCGACTTGGTCCAGCGACCTCGAGAAGGTGTAATTCATGTCAAACTGCAAGCCATGAGACGGCCGCTTGCGGAGAGTCACCGTGGCCGCATGATAGTTGGAGAGATCGTTGTGAGTGCGCATGAACAAAGCAAAGTTGATCTGATGATTGTTGAAAGTGGGCAATCCAAGAGCCGCCCGGTCGGCATCGATTTGACCAAATACGTTTCCGACGGACTGGCCGATAAATGCAGCTGAGGCCTCGCTGGCCAAACAAGTGGTTGGGCTGCTGCAACCGGCACCGGTCAGGCCTGCCAACTGATTATTGAACCACGGCTGATCGGTGACGGGCTTTCCTGCTGCAAGTTCATGGGCGACCACGTCGAATGCTTGAGCAAATGTCTGCCCGGAGGCCTTGTCCACAAACTGATAGGGAGATGAGTCAAAATCAACGCTGTTCGGTAGATCGCGAGCAATACGCCCGATGTAGCCCACTTCAAGCAGCATATTGCCAGGCAATTCACGCTGAACAGTGAAGTCTATGCTGTAGCTCTTGCCAACTTTGAAGTTGGGATCAACGGCGAAGGACAGATTCTCTCCGCCGAGAGCCGGGACGATCGGGGAGGAGACTGCCGGCACTTGCGGAACGGGAAGGTTGCCATCCACCCCGACACGGAATCCAGACGCCCCGATATTGCTGGCACCCGCAGCCGCGTTGCAGCCCGGACCGGTAGCACCGGTATTCAGGTTGCAAGCGGGCGTGGCCAGAACCAGTGTTTGTGCAAATCCAACTCCGAGTTGCGGAATTTCCACGCTCTGGACGTTGTTAATGCGGTCGTAGTAGATGCCAAAGCCGGCGCGGACAACGGTCTTGCCCTGACCGAAGACGTTGCCTAGCAGTCCATCCTTATAAGAAGGATTCCAGGCCACCGAAAGACGCGGTGCGATATTGCCATAGTCTGTGTTCCAAATGCGGCTGCGGCCAGAGTCCTTGATGGGCAGGTAGCCGATCGTTGGGTTGAATACCTGACCGCTCAAGGCGGCCTGGTTCTTAGCCTGGATGTAGCCGGCAGCCGTCAGGATCTGACCAGTGCCGTTATCAATTTCAAAGGTTTGCTGGTCATGGGCTTCTGTCGGCGGTGTTTGCCAGCCGTAGCCGAGGCCGTAGGTGAGGGTCAATGTAGACTTTATGCGCCAGGTATCCTGGGCATAAAAGTTGTACGCTTGCTGATTGGTGTCGGCAATCAAAGGCGTGCCAAACGGCTGAGGCGAGAGGCTTCCGTCGCGGACGGCCAGCACGTTGATATTGTCAACGATGCCGAGGGTTGCGGCATACAAACGGTCCCACCGAAGAACGTCGGTCGGTTGCAGGCAAAACGTTGCGCCGGGCCCACCGCAGGTAGGCGGCCGATTGATTGCTGGAATGGTCTGGTTGGTACCGAAGACGTCGGCATCTTCTGTGGCAACGAGAGAGGCCAGGGAGCCCACGACTTTATCGTTGCGCTGGGCGATGAGCGGCAACCAGCGAACGTCGCCACCGGCCGCTATGGTGTGGTGACCTTTGATGTGCGTGAAGTTATCCACAAGTTGCTTGTTTCGCTGGAAATTGCCTTGCGTGCGGGCCCGTTGTGTGTCCACGTCAATCGGTACGTCGATGAGTCCGGTCGCAGCAAGTCCAGGAGCGAGGGCCACGAACCCAGCCGAGGTATTTGTGCCCGCAAGGGCCAAGGTCGCCGCGGAAGCGCTGGGGGACACACCAGGGATGAAATTGCGGCTGCGAATCCATCCATAGCGAATGGTGTTGTTCGTGAATGAGTTAAATGCATAGTCGAGCGCTCCGATAGCCCCATCGCCCCGAAGGTCGTTACCGCTCGTGGCGATGGTCTTGTTCCCCAGCGTGTCAATCTGATTGGGGGTTACGTTGAGCGACCGTGAATAGATATAGCGGCCATAAAAGTGCATTTTGTCCGTGAAGTTGTGGTCGAGCCGGAAGGTAACGTAGTCATCCTTCACTGGTGTTGAGGCCGAGGCGACAAAGCCGGTCGTGTTGTTTCCATCCACTCCCGGAAGGCTGGGAGCGTTGCCGGCTGGGTTGAGCTTGTAAAGAGTTTGTATCGTCGGACTGATGCCTATGCCGCGAGGATCGCACGGAAGGTTTCCGGCGGGCCCGCAGGCGGTGGACGTCGCCAGGTTATATTGCCTTACGACTCCACTGGCGTCCTGGAAGGACAGGATGCCATTCTGCAGGTTAGTTGTCGGAACAATGTGGCTCACCTGGGATGCGGATGGGAAACGGCGAACCTCGTAGTTGCTGAAAAAGAAAGTCTTATTCTTGATGATCGGTCCGCCGACGCTGACCCCTTCGCGGTTATCCTTGAAAGGCGTTTTCCTCGTGAAAGAATTCCCAGTTGCTGCGTCCGGGGTGTGGTTTAAGTCCCAGGAATTGGCATTGTAGCCATCGCTCTGATGGAACCAGTATCCGTCTCCATGAATCGTGTTTCCGCCGCTCTTGCTGATCAAAGTAATGTTGCCGCCAGAGGATCGGCTGAAATCGATGTTGGAATTGGTCACACCTACCCGGAATTCTTCCAGGCTTTCCACGCCCGTGGGAATGAAGTTGACGGCCGTTGCGCCGCCACCGACGGTGTTGTCCGTAATGTCGATGCCATCCATGGTGATCGCGTTTTGGTCACTTCGCGCGCCTGCCACCGTTCCGCCGTTATTTCCAAAACCACCGTTGGCTGGCGTGTCATACGGAGTCGTTCCCGGCTGGAGTGTTAGCAGTTCCGAGGCGTCACGCGTCAGCGTTGGCAACCGCGAAAGGGTGGTTCCGCCAATGACGTCTCCGACTTGGGCGTCCGTCGTCTGGAGTTCAACTCTGGCCTCCGTCGAAACTGTGACGGTCTCGGTGACTTGGCCGAGATCGAGCTTAACGTCCACGGTGTAGCTTTTCGTAACGTCCACGGTCAAAGAAGTGACCGTAGCGGATCGAAAACCTTCCTTCTTAACCGCGATTTCGTACTCTCCGGGAGCAACATTGACGAACGTATATTGTCCGGCTCCATTACTGGTCTGAGTTACCTGATTATTTGTAGCTCGATTGCGAAGAACCACTGTAGCGTCGGAAACTGCGGCACCGCTCGGATCGGAAATCGTTCCGACTACGGTTCCCGTTGTCGCGGTTTGCGCCCAACTAACGGCCGGAAGCGTGCATGCGACCGCAATCAAGAACGTGCAAATGGCAAAGCAAAGGCTAACCTTTCTCACAAAGACACCCCTTTCCCCATACGAATAGGGCATCAGGTAAGGAAGGAAGCAGACAGGGTCCACAAAAGCACTTACAGCAATCTCATAACAAGAATCACCGCATTCCTATTAAGAGAGAAAGACCCGCAACAGCCCCAGACTACCCCGTACCACCCAACCACCCCGGAACCCACACCTCTCTAACGAAGAGGTGTTATTCAAAGCATCAGACGCCAGCAATTCGGGAATGGTTACTCTGGAACTTAAAAAGTATTCTGAAATAAATCTAAAGAGAGTCTTGTTTCCGGAAAATTGTATTTCCAAGAGATCGCTGCTGAAAAACTGTAGAAAAAAGAGCCCGCCGGAACTTTTTGAACAAACAAAACTCGACGAGTTCACGATGTGAGGTCGTGAAGGCTCTCGCTCGGTCGATCTGGGGAGCTTGAAAGTCTCTCCGTCGTGTGCGGGCCAACATAAACGACGGCAGGCCGTTCTGGGCTGCACTTCTCTGGTTGCAAAATTGCCATCCCGAGAACGGGATTTCTTCCATCGTTTCCACGGACCGTTCGGGATTCTACTGTTTACCATATCTCGTTCCACTCAACACGAGTCATGGTTCCCGGAAAGCCGAAATCACGCTAGAATTGTAAGTGATGCTCACGCAAATAGAAGGAACTGACGCACCGGCAAGCGGCCGTCCGCGACGCAAGACCTACGGCGTGCGCGTTGGACACGTGCTGGTGGGCGGCGGCGCGCCGATCGTCGTGCAGTCCATGACGAACACGGATACCGCCGACGTGGCGACGACCTTCAAGCAAACCATGGAGCTTGCGGAAGCGGGATCAGAAATCGTGCGCTGGACGGTCAACGTGCCGGAGGCTGCGGCCGCCGTCCCCGAAATTAAGAAACGCTTGCTCGATGCTGGTTGTAACGCGCCAATTATCGGCGATTTTCACTACAACGGGCACGTACTGCTGACCAAATATCCGGAGTGCGCAAAAGCGCTGGACAAGTACCGCATCAATCCAGGGAACGTGGGAGCGGGCCAGCGGCGCGACGAACAATTTTCCACCATTTGCAAAATCGCCCGCGACAACGGCAAGCCCGTGCGCATCGGCGTAAATGGCGGCTCGCTGAATCAAGAGCTCGTCATGCTCAAGATGCAGGAGAACACGGACAAGAACCTGGGCAAGGAGTCCGAAGAGATTATTAATGACTGCATGGTGCTGTCGGCGTTGCAGTCGACGGAATTGGCGCTGGAGAGCGGGCTGCGGCACGACCAAATTATTATTTCCTGCAAGACCTCGCGGCCACGCGATCTAATTACGGTGTATCGCGATTTGTCGAGCAAAACAGAGCAGCCGCTGCACCTTGGCCTGACCGAAGCAGGGATGGGGATGAAGGGCCAGATATGGTCGGCGGCGTCGCTCGGGGTTTTGCTATACGAAGGTATCGGCGACACGATTCGGATTTCGTTGACGCCCAAGCCCGGCGGCGACCGGCGCGAAGAAGTTTATGCTGCGTGCGAGTTGCTGCAGGCCCTCGGGCTGCGTTCATTCTCTCCGAGCGTGACGGCTTGCCCCGGCTGTGGGCGCACGACCAGCACGACCTTCCAGGAACTAGCCGAGCGCATCCAGACCTACATCCGGGACAGCATGCCCATCTGGAAAACGCAATACGAAGGCGTGGAAACGATGACGCTGGCAGTGATGGGCTGCATCGTGAACGGCCCAGGTGAATCGAAGGCCGCTAACATTGGTATCAGCCTGCCTGGAACCGGCGAAGCGCCGCGTTGTCCCATATATATTGATGGAAAGAAAGATGTGACGCTCGAAGGAACGTATGACGAGTTGGCTACGGCCTTCCAGGCGCTCGTTGATAATTACATTGCGAAGACATATCCCCGAAAGACCGCGGAAGCTGTTCCTGCCGGGCGCTGACCTGACGCAGAGAATAAATCTAAGGAAGACGAGGCGATTGGGGAGTTGCGATGCTGCGCAACTTATCGAGCGCCATCATGCGCGCGCGTGAATAGGCTTGTTTGTCTTCGAGAAGCTGGTGCGCCCAGTGCGCGCCGATGGCGATGGCGTGAAATTCGAAAGCGAGGCGCTTGGCGTCGAGTTTCGGATCAAGGTGGCCCGCTTCCTGCGCTTTTTGCACAGAGCTAGTGATGCAGTTGATCCATTCGTGCATGATTTCGGCGATGCGATCTCGCACGACACCGAGGCGGCCATCGAATTCGAACGAAGCGGCGGTGAAAAAGCAGCCGCCTTCAAAGACTCGCTTTTCCACCAATACCAGCCAGCGATCGAGCAAAGCCCACAAGCGGGGCATTCCTTTGGGAGCGGCGATGGCCGGTAGCGTGACTTTATCAATAAAAACCAGGCGCGCGGCTTCGACAGTGGCGAGTTGCAATTCTTCCTTGGAGCCGAAATGCGCGAAGAGGCCGCTCTTGCTCATGCCGAGTTGCTCGGCGAGGGAGCCTACGGTGAGACCTTCGAGGCCTTGCGCGGAGGCGATGTCGACGGCGCGGGCGAGGATAGCTTCGCGAGTACGTGAGCCTTTGGCCTGACGAAGAAGGGCGGGTTGGCTGACGGACTTTCTGGCGCGCTTGCCGCCGGCAGGCTTGTTGACGGACTTGGTGGCGGGCTTTCTGCCGGAACGGAATCGCATAGCGACGGGCATTAAGATACTGTAACACAGGTCACACATTAGCACGAACGTTCGTTTATTGTGGTATGCTTCTCGGCCTGAGGTGTGCTCATGGCCAACGCCCCTGTCCTCCACGACTTCTCGTCTCCGGAAATGCCGCGCCGTGCCAGACGTTCTCGAAACGCGCTTCACTCAACTCGGCAGGACTATCGCTCGCCGCGATTTGGTCGGCGAGCGGGACACGCCGCTATGTCGCGATGGCTGGCGCATCTTGCCGGACTGTTGGCGATTCTTTCGCATACGTACCTACTGCCCCGCGTCGCGCACGCCCAGGAACTTCCGCTGGAGCGCTGCGACTCTCTTCCGGTGATCGATGTGCAGGTCGCGGGTCTGCACAAACTTTTTCTGGTGGACACGGCAGCTACCTCGATCCTGAACCTGGAATCGTTTTCCGCGGGTCAGGCGCGCAACATCCACGTGACGTCTTGGAGCGGCACGCTAGCCACCAGTGCGAAGGAAGTGACGCTGCCTGACCTGAGCGTGGGCCGGACAAAACTCCTTGAGGTGAAATTGCCGGCCATCGATCTTTCGGCAATCGGAAAAGCGTGCGGACGCAAGATCGACGGCATCCTGGGCGTCGATCTTCTGGGTAAATTGGGCGCCAGTATCAATCTGAAAGAACAGACGATTCATGTCGCGACGCCGGACGAAGTGCATGGCGCTGAGCTGGTGACGGCGATGCAGCACGAGATGCATCGCTGCGTGGAGGCGTTCAACGATTCCGACGAGCAGAAGTTCGGCGACTGCCTCGACCCGAAAATTGTACTGTTCTCCGTCGATACCGAACTTTATGGCCGGGAGCAAGTCGTAGGATATTTCCGCCAGCGTTATTTTCACCAGCAGCCGGCGGCAAAGCTGGAAATCCTCGAGCGCGCCTTTCATCCCATAGGCGAAGCCGTTTGGTACGAGTACGAATTTACGATTGAATCCGCCAGAGGCAAGCTGCACGGACGCGGCATGGCGATGTGCAAGAAGTCGGATGGCCAGTGGCGGATGGCTAGCATGCATCATTCGATCGCGCAGTTGGAATCCGCATCGGTTCCGCAAGAAAAGGAAAAGCCCTAGGCCGTGAGGTGGCTGGCGCTGCAGGCACTAGCGCCGTTGAGGTTTCGCCGGGTGCCATTCTTCTCTAGAATGCGTAGAGCATACAGGCCCTGCGGGTAGTCCATACCTCGGAGAAGAAATGAAAATGTATCGTCCTGCGACGCTCGTTCTGACCGCGTCTCTTTTGCTTATACCTCTCGCGAAGGCCCAGAACGCTGAGTTTACCGAGACTCTGAAGAAGAACCGCGGTGCAATCAGCGTGCAGAATGGCAAGCTCGCGGGTCCAAGCGCAGAAGTTCTGCGAACGGCTATGGCAGATGCGCAATTTGTGGCGCTTGGCGAAGACCACGGCATCCGGCAAATTCCCGATTTCGCTTCGGCGCTTTGCGCGGAGCTTGCTCCGCACGGATTCCACTACATGGCGCTGGAGATCGGTCCTTACCTTGCTCCCGAGATCGAAAAGATGGCGCGAAACGCGGACGGCGCGAAGCAACTCGCGGAATTCGAAAAAAAATATCCGGAGACGATCGCGTTCTACAACTGGCAGGAAGAGTTCGCGATGCTGCAAAAGTGCGAAAACGTGGCCGCGCCAGGGCACATGACGATTTGGGGGCTGGACCAGGAGTTAATGGGCGCATCGGGATTTTTGGGGAACAGGATTCTCGCTACCAATCCCGGTTCCGAGGCCAAGGCTGCCGTCGAGGAACTCTTAAAGAAGAACAATGAAGCGTATGCAGTGGCGGCCAAGAGCGCCAACCCAGGCGATGTATTTATGATGAGCGCCAGGCAAGACGAGCTCGAACGGGTGCGAGATTTGCTGAAGAAACAGGGAAAAACGGAGGCGCAAAAGCTCTTTGACGCCCTGCTGGTGAGCCGCGAAATCTATCAGAAGAATATGAGCGGCGACTACTACGATTCGAACAGACAGCGCGCGTTGCTGATGAAAAAGAATTTCGCCGAGCCCTTTGCCGCTGCTTCTCAGAGCAACGGCGTGTTACCAAAGGTGTTTTTCAAGTTTGGCGCTTATCACATGTTCCGCGGGATCAATCCTCTGCATTCGAGCGAGATAGGCAACCTGATCGGCGAAGCGGCCGAGGCCAATCAATTCAAATCGGTTCACATTTTGATCGCGGGACTGAAGGGCGAGCAGTTGCGGTTTGCGGGCATCGGAAAGCCTGCTGAGGCGGAGCCGCTCGATTTGACAGGCGACAAAGACTCCTCCTTTCTCTTTTTGAAGCCGCTGTTTGACGCGCAGGTCGAGAATTCCTGGACGCTCTATGATTTGAGGGCATTGCGTGACGGCTTTTCGAAGTACGGAAAAATGGACTCGGAACTCGAGCGTGTGATCTTCGGCTACGATTTTGCGGTGTTTATCCCGGACCCAAAGTCGTCCCACGTGATCCAGTAGCCGCCCGGCCGTATTGAAGGTATGTGCTAGAATTTTGCTGCATTTCAGACGAAATGAAGGCGGGAACTCACCTTGAAAATCAGCCGCGAAGACGTGGAAAGAGTGGCGGAGCTGGCCTATCTGGATTTGAACGGGGCAGAGTTGGAGATGTATCGCAAGCAGATTGACGAAATCCTCGAATACATCGGGAAATTAAACGAATTGGATACGTCGAACGTCGAGCCGATGGCCCAGGTGTTGGCCGATGACCAGACTGCTGACGAGACGCTGCGGGACGATGTGGTGGTTCCCTGCCAGATCGCGAGCGATGTGTTGAAGCGCGCTCCAGACCCGGAGCCGCCGTATTTCCGTGTACCGAAAGTCATTGAACGATGACCAAAGCATGGACAATTGACGGGGTGAAAGAGGCGCTGGCGGCAAAGAAGGTTTCCGCGCGGGACCTGGCTGCGGATTTCTACAAACGAATTGGCGAGCGCAACCCCGACCTGAATGCTTACCTGACGCTTTCCGAGGAACGTGCCTACGCCCAGGCGGACCGCATCGATGCGCTCGTTGCGGCGGAGAAACCGTTGCCGCCCCTGGCCGGTGTTCCGGTGGCGATTAAGGATGTGATCAGCACGCGCGGGGTGCGGACTACCTGCGGCTCGAAGATTCTTGAGAATTATGTGCCTCCGTACGACGCTACAGCGGTGGACCGACTGGAAGCGGCTGGAGCAGTCATTCTCGGAAAAACCAATTGCGACGAGTTCGCCATGGGCAGTTCGAACGAAAACTCCGCGTATGGCGCGGTCCGAAACCCGGAAGCGACAGATCGCGTGCCGGGGGGCTCAAGCGGAGGATCTGCGGCGGCAGTGGCGGCAGGGCTGGCCGTGGCATCGTTGGGAACGGATACGGGCGGGTCAATTCGCCAGCCTGGGTCGTTCTGCGGGATTCCGGCCATGATGGGAAGCTACGGACGGGTGTCGCGCTACGGACTCATCGCTTTTGCGTCGTCCCTGGACCGTATCGGCCCGTTCGCTACCAACACGCGGGATGTGGCCGCCATCTTGAACGTCATCGCCGGGCGCGACGCGAACGATTCGACTTCCACATCCGCACCTGTGCCGGATTATCGCGCTGCCATGGAACGACCCGTCAAAGGAATGCGCATCGGCATCCCGAAAGAATATTTCGGCGAGGGGATGGACCATGAAGTCCGCCAAAAGATCGAGGCTGGGATCGAGGTTTTCAGAAGACTTGGATGCCAGCTCCATCCAATCAACATGCCCCATACGGATTATGCGATCGCGACTTACTACATAATCGCGACGGCTGAGGCGAGCTCGAACCTGGCGCGGTATGACGGGGTGAGATACGGCCTGCGGGTGGAAGACGATTCACTGGTGGCGATGTACCGAAAGACGCGGGGCGCGGGGTTTGGAGCCGAGGTCAAGAGAAGGATCGTCCTTGGAACTTACGTATTGTCTGCGGGCTACTATGATGCTTACTACCTCAAGGGGCAAAAAGTACGAGCACTGATCGCACAGGATTTTCGAGATGCATTTAGCAAGGTGGATGTGATTGTGACGCCAACCTCGCCAGTCCCAGCGTTCAAACTGGGAGAGCGCACAAGCGACCCGCTCCAGATGTATCTTGCTGATATATATACAGTTACAGGGTCACTGGCGGGCGTGCCTGGGATCTCGGTGCCTTGCGGAAAGATCTCTGGGAAGCTGCCTGTGGGTTTGCAAATTTTCGGACCTGCTTTTGGCGAGGCTACTGTTCTACAAGTTGCGCAGGCATTCGAGCAAGCTGGTGGCGGCTCTGTCTGATCAGCCGAACGGAACTCTATCAGTGCTTCCTAAAATTGATTCCCTCATCGCCGGTTTGGCCAAAACCCAAATGGGACTTTTGCGCGCGGCCGATGCGGTTCCCGCGGAAGAATGGAAGACCAGGCCAAGCGAAGAGTGCTGGTCGGCGGCTGAGTTGGTCGCGCATTTGATGATGGTGGAGCGGGCGGTCATCGCAAAAGCGGATCGCGTGGCCCAGAAGTCGCCGAAGCCTATTCCATTACTAAAGCGAATTCATCTGCCGATGGCGCTGGTGGAATCGCGCTTGATCCGAAGGAAAACACCAATCCCTATCGATCCAGAGATGCTTCGAGATAAAGAAGTAATGCTGGCGGAGCTGCGTGAACTCAGAGGGCGTTCACTCGCCTTTCTGGAAGAAACGAAGAGCCGGGACATGGGTGTCTATTACTGGCCGCACCCAGCCATTGGAACACTCAACACTTATCAATGGATTCGATTCATCGCGGCGCACGAATTCCGGCATACAAAACAGCTGCGGGAAATTGCAGAGAGTCTACCGAAAGCCATAGATAGTTTGCAAAAGTAGGACATTTTTTCCTCTTGTTTCTACTTCGCTTTGCTCCGTACCAGGCAAAAATAACCTTCAAGAAATTGGATAATCTCTTTTTACACAGGAGGTTGAAACAAAAGTACTAGGAATTTCGTTTTAGGTTATGAGAACGGAACGACTATTGCTCTAGAAAGAGTGCATCGCTTAAGCTTCAAAAAGCATCAAAGAAGTGAAAAGCGAAATGTGGCAAAGAGTTAAAGGGACAAGGCCATGGTTACCGTCAAATCGAGCCAAAAGATTTTTACTGACGCGGAAATCGCCAGTCTGACCGGGATTTGCGTCGACCATATCCGCAATTTCGCGAAGAGCCGGCACCTGGGCTTTATCGCGCGGGCTGCGGAAGCGGCAGGCAAGCAGGCGGACCAGTGGCTGTTCACGCTGTCCGACTTGATGGTGCTGGTCACTCTGTTCCCCCGTTGCACTCACTAAGTAATCCGGCGAACTTCGGTTCAAGAGAGGCTCTTTCCGGTACCGGAAAGGGCTTTTTGCTTTTTGGGGCAGTTGCGGGACTGTGGGCGGCGGGGTATGCTCGCCAGAGGGCAAACCGATTCATCCAGCCGGCATCTGATAGCCCAGAAACCGCTATGATTTTGCGTTCTACTCTCGGATCGCTCCTTCCGGTGGTCATTGTCGGTTGGGGAGTAATGACCTGTCAGGGCGCCCCGGCCCCAACTCGCGCCGCGCGGCAGGCTGGAGTGGGTGCCACAAGCCCTGCAGCCCAACAGGCGGCTCCCGCCACAGAGCCAGCGCGCCTTCCTCGGGGCAAAAAGCTGATGCTGAAGGATGGAAGCTACCAGCTCGTCCGCAACTATGAACGAAACGGCGAACGAGTGCGGTATTTCAGCGTGGAACGAGGCGCTTGGGAAGAGATCCCGGCGGCCATGGTGGATTGGGACGCCACGAAAAAGGCGGAAGTGGCCGACGAAAAAACAACCACCGCGCTTCTGGAGAAGGCCCGGATCCAGGAGGCGGCGGCAAAAGCGGAGACCCCCGTTGACGTGGACGCGAGTTTGATGGTCGCCCCTGGCGTGTTCTTGCCAGACGGTGAGGGCATGTTCGCGATCGAGGGCAAATCGGTCAAACGGCTCGGGCAGGTTGGCTCCGCAGTTAAAACCGACAAGACGACAGTCCTTAAACAGATCCTCTCGCCAATACCGATCATCCCGAGCAAGCGCAACATTGAAATTCCGGGTACAAAAGCTGCGGTGAGGCTAACGAGCACCGTGCCTGAGTTTTTTCTGCGCGAGCCGGCTCCGGACCCGGACCAAGATTCGACAATCATGAGAAGCAGCCGGCAAGGCGTGGATGGTCCGGATGTCGCCCTGGTGCGAGCAAAGGTAAAGGGCAACAAGCGAATGCTCGAGTCCATTCGGAGCCTCTTTGGGCAGGAGTCGCAGGACAGAGTGGAAATTGCGATCCAACGCTGGGAAGTGGCGCCGAATATATACAGATTTACGCTAAGCGCGCCTCTGCCTCCCGGCGAGTACGCTCTGGCGGAAATCCTGCAGGATGGATTGAACTTGTACGTCTGGGATTTTGGGGTGGACGCTGCCCCCGCTACAACGCCCACCAAGCAGTGAATCCGAATCCTCGGCGCGCGATGCTCAAATTGTTGGAGAGGTCCCTCGGCTCTCGGTCGCTCACTTCGTTTCTTGGGACAAGCAGGACTGAAGAGAGATCCCTCCTCGCGTTGCTCCTCGGGACAGCTATCCTCATCGGATAGCTGGTTAACAATAAGACCCCCTCCCCCCACGGGGTTTTCCTGTAAGTGTTCATTCTAAAGGGTTTTAAGTCCTGTGTTTTGGAAGTGCGGATTCTAAAGGGGTTAGGGGCGTGTTTTTCGTAAGTGCGGATTCTAAAAGAGTTAGTGATTGGTGACGCATGACTGGTGACTGGTGGAAGAATGGAAGCTAAGTCACAAGTGGAGCTATGCCTGGCGGATCGGGGCAGGTGCTGCGAGCAGGAAGCAGGCACAGACAGATATTGGACAGAAGCGGACGGAAGTTGGGAGTGCGGGCGGGGCTGGCGTGGGCGAAACCCTTCGAGGCGCAGGGTAAACATAGGAAATGGTAGCAGGGAGAATACCGGGAGGTAAAGTGTTTTACAGGGAATGGTCGAAATTGGGGGTTGAATGGTGGTTCTGAGGGGGCGAACGGCGGAGGGAGGTTAAGGGTTGAAGGTCAAAAAAGTTGACGGTTGGACGTGCGTAGAGGAATCTCCGCAAGCTCCCTGCGCGCCACCCGCCATAGTCAGTGATTCCCCCGCCGCAACTGCCAGATACCGTCAAGAATAGCCGCTAGTCCGAACATGAGAATTACGAGGCGTCCGATCCAAATCGGTTCTATCGGAGGCAAGACCTGTTTTGTGCCAAGCCTGCCCTCGTAAAACTTGAATCCTGGCAGAAGCGATAAGACAACTAAGAAAATCCCGATGGCGATTGTAAGCACTCCCCCTCCGTTTTCCTGCGAATTGGGCGGGTGGCCCGGGCGTCACTCGGTTAATCTGCCTTTCGATTTGATGATGGTCATCAACGCAAATATACCATGTTCATAGGTGAAGGGAGGGTTAGAGTGTTTGTGTTGGGGGTGCCCCACACGTCGGGGTTACGTGTGGGGGTTTTGGAGTGGTGCGATGCCGTAAGGATTGAAGCGCTACTATGGACAGGGTCATCTCCATTTTCTGACGTTTAGCTGCTACCGGCGGCTGCCGCTGTTGGGAACGGCGCGGGCCAGAAATGCATTCGTTGCTGCACTTGTAAAAATCCGGGAGCGCTATAAGTTTCTCCTTGTGGGATATGTCGTAATGCCCGAGCACGTTCACCTGCTTATCAGTGAGTCGGCAAAGTCTACGCCGTCCGTTGTGCTGAAAGTATTGAAACAGCGCGTTTCGCGTGATTTGAGAAAGAAGAAACGCCGCGTGCCGGCGGGACAAATGGGCTTGGCATTTAAAGAGGGCGACGCGAGGTTGCCGCGATTTTGGCAGCCTCGGTTCTACGACTTTAACGTGTACAGCGCTAAGAAGGTTCGAGAGAAACTCGAGTATATGCACGCTAACCCGGTGAAACGAGGACTGGTGAGAAATCCAGGTGAGTGGGTTTGGAGTAGTTTCTTGTCTTACGAAAAAGGAGAGGGAGGACTGGCGCCGATCGATTTCATGGAGTGAAAACGCGGCAGGGGGAAAGCGATGACGAGCAAACAAACAAGCAAACCAAGTCAAAATCCCCACACGTAAAACCGACGTGTGGGGCACCCCCAAACAAGCCACCAAAGAAAGAAACAGAGTCAGAATCCCCACACGCAAACCCGGCGTGATGGGGCACCCAAATGCATAACACAATTTCTCACCCGGGCCACCCGCCGGAAGAAGTGTAAGCGATGCCCGAGCAAACAAAGAATGTCAAACCCCCCACACGTAAAACCGACGTGTGGGGCACCCCCGTTAAGGGTGCTCCACCCGCCTCGCCGTCAATATGGCATGTAGCTATGGTGTTCACGCACTCGCTTCGAGAATAGATCCCAGCCTATCTTCCGCCAGGATTCCGAGGCATCTTCCGTAAGGCGACCTCCCCGTTTAATAATTCCAGAGGCTCCGACCGCTTTGTCTTTGGAAATCAGCACATCCTCCTCGAAACCGGAGCTAATAATTCCACTGATGAGAGTCGTAATTTCTTCCACGAAGTCGTGCTTGGTGTAGCGCTTACCTTCAAAAGGTATTTCAAAGATCGAGCCCTTTCCAACCTTAAGGTAAGCTCCAAAATCCTCGTCCAAGATTATTTCTATCGGTGCGCGATTTGGATGAGTTGATGTGATTTTCAGAGTGGCTTCCTTGGAAGTATCGGATTTCGCGGACTGAACTTGCCCTGAACTCCCTAGCAAAAGACTTTCCAGAGAATCCCTGAGACTTTGGACTATCGGCACGAGGGGTTTTTTGTCTTGAATCACAGGGGGCCTCCTTTGAAAATGTCACTCTTTGCTACTGATTTATTGGCTAGGCGGGTGGCCCGGACTTGAACAATTGGTATTTGTGGGCATGAGGATCGTGGAGAGAATATCACTGCGGTACTTTTCGGGGAAGTATAGAGAGGCAGAGGGTGCCCCAGGTTCAAAAAACGAACCTGGGGCACCCTCCGCGTTATTTTGATTTGTGATCTGGCGAAAGCTTCTTTGATCGCCGGTAGTTTGTCAGATTCAAGAGCGGGTCTTCCGGGCCACTCGGCTGTAAGTAATGCCGTTGTTACGGGCAGGGAGATCGGCGAGGGGTTTATTCCGGCGTGGTATCCGGCGGGGAGGCGGCAAAGACATCTTGAAGAGTGGCGAGAACGTCGGAAACGCGAAATGGTTTCTGCAAGAGGCGGGGTTCGCCGAGACCACCCTCGAGCTCCGAGATTTCCATCAGATCTCCGGTCATATAAATCACCGCTGGTTTGCGCTCGCCTGCCGCGGCGAGGAGCCGCGCGACCGCCGCCTTGCCGCTGTGACGACCGCCATCTGGAGTGAGGTTCAAGTCGCAGAGAAGAACGTCAGGAGAATGCCGGGCGACGGAGGCGAGGGCCTCTTCCAAGGTGGCAGAGCAATCGACGCGCAAACCGTGGGCGACAAGCCCTTCGAAGAGCAGGCTGCGAAGACTTTCCTCGTCGTCAAGAACAAGGATGGAGCGACCCTTTAAGAGGTCAAGCGAGCCGGGCGAGGATCTGGGTGAAGGAGTGGGGGTGGCAAAAGTGCGAGCGGGTGCTGTTTGATCGGTGGCCACAGGAAGATAAACCGTGAATGCGGAGCCGCCCGCAGGGAGGGCTTCCGCTTCAATTGTGCCACCGTGCTCGCGAATGATAGACAGGCAGATGCTCAAACCGAGGCCGGTGCCGCCCCCCGGACGTTTCGTAGTGTAAAAGGGATCGAACAGGCGAGGGAGGGATTCGGGACGAACGCCAACACCATCATCCTGAAAAGTGAGGGAAATACGAGAGCCGAGACGAGTGAAACGAATCTGGATACGGCCCGAGTCGCGGACCTCGCGAATGGCCTGCTCGGCGTTGCTGACAAGATTGAGAAACACCTGGATGAGCTGATTGGCGTCGCCAATGACGCCCGGCATGTCCGGCTGAGGATGGAAATCAACCTCGACACTGTTTCTGCGGAGCGAGTGTTCGTGCAACTGGAGAGTGCGCTCGATGATGCTATTGAGATCGACGGATTTTTTCTGCGGCGAGGCAGGCCGGGAGAATTCGAGAAGATTCTGGACGATGCGCGCGGCGCGGCGGGCCTGACGATGCGTCAATTCGAGCTGGCGTTTGGTGGCTTCGTCCTCCGTTGGACGATCTCGAAGCAATTCCGTGACGCCGAGGATAGCGGTGAGAGGGTTGTTGAGCTCGTGCGCGACACCGGCGAGCATCTGGCCCATGGCGGCGAGCTTTTCCGCCTGGATGAGCTGTTCTTCGAGCCGCTTGAGATCGGTGACATCGCGCCCAGAAAGGACCACGCCTTCGATTTTTCCAGTTTCATCCGCGAGGGGGCTGAAATTGAAGCGGATGCGGCGCCACTCACCGAGCTTGTGGCGCACGCGGACTTCGAGAGAGGCGAAAGTCTGGCGCCCCGCCAGAATATCGCCGAATAACGCCTGCAGTTTGGGAAGGTCTTCCGCATGAGTACGTCCGCCGAACTCCATATCGGCGGTTTCGGAGAGTTCATAGCCGAGAACTTCCTTGCATCGCGGGCTGACGAAGGTGTAACGCGACGCGGAATCCACAACGAGAATCAGATCCGGGAAGCTATCGACGAGGCGGCGGGCGAATTCCTGTTCTTTGTGGAGCTGGCGCTCCATTTGGCGGCGGGCGGTGACATCCAAGATAGAACCCTGATAACGAATCACGCGGCCGGAGGTGTCGCGCACGGCGGCGGCAGTATTCAGGCAAACGATGGGAGCGCCATCCTTACGCAGCAAGGTGATTTCACGGCCCTGGGGGCCGGACTGGCGCTCGACTTCTTCCACGAGTGATTTTCTCTCGACCTGGTCGGTAAAGATTTCGGGGACGCGCTTGGAGAGCAATTCCTCCTTGGAGTCATAGCCGAGCATACGGACGAGCGCAGGGTTGGCGTCGAGGATGCTGCCGTCGGGGGTAGTGATGTAGATACCTTCCTGGAGGGTCTCGAAGAGCTCGGTGAAGCGAGCCTCATTCTTGCGCAGCGCGGTGATATCGCGGCCAAGAACGGTGAGGCCATGGACTTCGTTGTCGCGGGTCATGGCGTGCGCGACACAGTCGAAATAGCAAACGGAATTCTGTTTCTTGAGGCGGATCTGGATGATCCCGGACCAGTGGCGGCGCTCGAGAAAACGCGGCATGGCGCGGCGGATCATCTCGGGGCCCTCGCCGCCGCCTTCCTCCAGAAAATCCGAAACGGGGCGACCGATGATCTGCTGGTAGGTGGCGCCAACAAGATCGGCAAAGCTGCGATTCACGGCGCGAATCTCCCCTTCCATGGAAATAGCGAGGAGAATGTCGTCGAAGGAATCAATGAGGTCGCGATAGCCCTGCTGGGAGCGGGAGATGACGGCAAAAAGCTGGTCCATCTGCTTGTCGCTGGGAGGAGCCGCATCGTGATGCTCGAGGCCACGGACGAGGCCGCGAAGCTCGGAGAGCTCGCGAGTTTTGTTCCACATGTAGGCCCCGAAGAGGGCAATGACCAGGACGAGCAGTATGTGGGGCAATGCCTCGTAGCGATGGGCGAAGTTGCGGATAGCGGCCCAGGAGGTCCAGGCAAAAAAGACGGCCAGTGCGAAGAGCACGGCAAAGGTGAAGCGCCAAAGTTCCTTCTGGCGTTTTTCGAACTGCTCGAAGCGCGAGGAGATGGCAGCGCGGTTTGCACCGCCTGAAGGAGAATCTTTTGAGGCTCCTGATGAGAACTCGTCGTGTCTGGGCATAAGGGGCACGGCGGCGCCTGGCGAAGCAGGCCAAAGAGCCACCCAAATGTCGTTCAAGCAATTGTAGAAACAGCAACGAGCCTGAGCAATGAGAAGGGCCGGGCAGCGTGCTTGAACGTTACCTGCACAAATTACAGCAAAAAAGCGTCCCGGGCTGATGCGGGACGCTTTTCTGGTTCAAGCATGTTGCCGGTGGCAAGAGCCCCGTTGGAGCCGTTTAGCCTTCGGTAGCTGCGTCGGCCTCGGTGTCTTTCTGGAGGAAGTCCAGCGCCGCAGCTTCTTCCGCGGTGAGCTCGGCGGCTTCCGGAATTTCCTCGATGGGAGCGGGCGGAGGCATTTCCGTCAGCAATTGAATGCTGCGGTAGTGCTCGAGGCCCGTGCCAGCAGGAATGAGGCGGCCCATGATGACATTTTCCTTGAGGCCGCGCAGGTAGTCCACCTTGCCGGCGACGGCGGCTTCGGTCAGCACGCGTGTGGTTTCCTGGAAGCTCGCGGCCGAAATGAACGAGTCGGTCGAGAGCGACGCCTTGGTGATGCCGAGGAGCAGCGGACGTCCGGTTGCAGGACGGCCACCGTCGGCGATGATACGGTCGTTTTCCTCGCGGAAGCGGAACTTGTCCACTTGCTCTTCGAGGAGGAACTGGGTATCACCGACGTCTTCGACCTTGACCCAGCGCATCATCTGGCGCGAGATGGTCTCAATGTGCTTGTCGTTGATGTTGACGCCCTGGAGGCGGTAGACCTCCTGAATGGCGTTGACCAAGTAGGCTTGCGTGAACTTCTCGCCGAGGACAGCGAGCAAGTCGTGCAAGTTGAGCGGGCCATCGATGAGGGCTTCGCCGGCCTTGACGTGATCGCCTTCCTGAACGTTGATGTGCACGCCGCGGGGGATGGAGTATTCCTTGGTGGTCTTGCCATCTTCGCTTTCGACGTAAACCTTGCGCATGCCCTTGGCGATGTCGCCGTAACGGACGACGCCGTCGACTTCGCTGATGACGGCGGGATCCTTGGGCTTGCGGGTTTCGAAGAGCTCGACGACGCGCGGGAGACCACCGGTGATGTCCTTGGTCTTGGTGGTTTCACGCGGAATCTTCGCGAGCACGTCTCCGGCCTGGACTTCGTCGCCATCCTTGACCATCAAGTGAGCGCGCGAAGGCATGAGGTACTTTTTGCGGACCTTGCCCGAAGAATCGCGGACAAGAATCGCGGGCTGATGCTTTTCATCGCCGGGGGGCAGAGTGACGACGTCTTGTGAAAGACCGGTCACTTCGTCCACCTGCTCTTCAATGGTGAGGCCGGGCCGCAGGTCGTCAAACTTCACGGAGCCAGCGGTTTCGGTAAGGATCGAGAAGGTGAACGGATCCCATTCGGCAAGTATTTGGCCGTGGGTGACGTGTTCACCGTCCTGGACGCGAAGGCGCGCGCCGTAAACGACGTGGTAACGCTCCTTTTCGCGATCCTTTTCGTCCACGATGGCGATGAGGCCAGCGCGGTTCATGGCGATGGAGGTGCCGCCGCGGCCCTCGACGAACTTGAGGTCCACGAACTTCACGACGCCGTTGTTGCGGGCTTCGAGCGTGGAACGCTCGGAAACGCGGGTGGCGGTTCCGCCGATGTGAAACGTACGCATGGTCAACTGGGTGCCGGGTTCGCCGATGGATTGTGCGGCGATGACGCCGACCGCTTCGCCAAGCTCGACCATTCGCCCGGAAGCGAGGTTGCGGCCGTAGCAGAGAGCGCAGACTCCGCGTCGGGACTCGCAAGTGAGCACGGAGCGGATGCGCACGCGCTCGATACCCGCGCCCTGCACGGAATTGGCGAGCTCTTCGGTGATTTCCTGGTTGATGTCAACGATTACGGTGCCCTCGAAATCCTTGATCTTGTCGAGGGAGACGCGGCCGACGATGCGGTCGCGCAGCGGCTCGACTTCGACGCCGGCTTCGATAATGGGTTCGACGTAGATGCCGTCCGTGGTGCCGCAATCGCGCTCATTGATGATGACGTCCTGAGCGACGTCGACGAGGCGGCGAGTGAGGTAGCCGGAATCGGCGGTCTTGAGGGCCGTATCCGCCAAGCCTTTGCGCGCGCCGTGGGTCGAAATGAAGTACTGCAGCACGGTGAGGCCCTCGCGGAAGTTCGACGTGATGGGCGTTTCGATGACTTCGCCGGAAGGCTTGGCCATCAAACCACGCATACCGGAAAGCTGACGGATCTGCTGTTTCGAACCGCGGGCTCCGGAGTCCGCCATGACGTAGACGGGGTTGATGTTGCCCTCTTTGTCCTGATTCTCGAGAGCCTTGAACATTTCGTCCGCGACTTTTTCGGTGACGTCGCCCCAGATCGCGATGACTTTGTTGTAGCGCTCGCCGTTGGTGATGGCGCCGTCAAGGTATTGCTGCTGAACCTTTACGACTTCCTTCTCGGCGTTTTCGACCAGCTTGTACTTGTCGCTGGGGATGAGCATGTCGTCGATACCAATGGAGATGCCGGACTTTGTGGCGTACGTGAAGCCCAGCTCCTTGAGGTGATCGAGCAGGACGACAGTATCCTCCAGGCCATAGCGCAAGTACGCGTAATAGACGAGCTGCTGAACGCCCTTCTTTTTGAGAAGGCCGTTCACGAAGGGGAATTTCGCCGGCAAGTGCGAATTGAAAATGACGCGGCCGACGGTGGTCTGAATGAACTGGCGCTCCATCTTGACGGGCTCGGTGTGCGGCACGTCCTGATCGTCGTAAGCGGTGGTGAGGTCGATCACTTCACCGCTGTAACGAAGGCGGATGGGAGTGAGCAGCTCGACTTCACCGGCTTCGAGCGCGAGAACCACTTCGTCGGACATGCCGAAGACGCGGCCTTCGCCCTTGGCGCCAGGCTTGGACTTGGTCAGGTAATAGATGCCGAGAACCATGTCCTGCGACGGAACGGCCAGAGGCAAACCGTGCGCGGGCGAGAGAATGTTGCGCGAGCTGAGCATGAGCACAGACGCTTCGACCTGAGATTCAGGCGAAAGTGGAATGTGCACGGCCATCTGGTCGCCGTCAAAGTCCGCGTTGAACGCGGTGCAGACGAGCGGATGAATGCGGATGGCTTTGCCTTCGACGAGAACCGGTTCGAACGCTTGAATGCCGAGGCGGTGGAGTGTCGGAGCTCGGTTGAGCAGCACGGGATGCTCGCGGATGACGTCCTCGAGAATGTCCCAGACCACGGGCTCTTGCTGCTCGACCATTTCCTTGGCTTGCTTGATGGTGGTGCAGTGACCCTGGGCTTCGAGCTTGTGATAGATGAAGGGCTTGAACAGCTCGAGCGCCATTTTCTTGGGCAGGCCGCACTGGTTGAGTTTCAGCTCCGGGCCAACAACGATGACGGACCGGCCGGAATAGTCCACGCGCTTGCCGAGAAGGTTCTGGCGGAAGCGGCCCTGCTTGCCCTTGAGCGTATCGCTGAGGGACTTGAGCGGGCGGTTGTTGGTGCCACGCAAAACGCGGCCGCGGCGGCCGTTGTCGAAGAGCGCATCAACAGCTTCCTGGAGCATGCGCTTTTCGTTGCGCACGATGACGTCGGGCGCGCGAAGCTCCATGAGCTTTTTGAGGCGGTTGTTGCGGTTGATGACGCGGCGATAAAGATCGTTGAGATCGGATGTGGCAAAGCGGCCGCCGTCGAGAGGCACGAGCGGGCGCAGCTCCGGCGGAAGGACAGGGATTACGTCGAGAATCATCCACTCCGGCTTGTTACCGCTCTTGCGGAAAGCTTCGAGCACTTTCAGGCGCTTGGCGAACTTGATGCGCTTCTGAAGAGAAGGATCGGTCTTCATCTTCTCGCGGAGTTCTTCGGAGAGCTTGTCCACTTCGACGCGGCGGAGAAGTTCCTTGATGGCTTCCGCGCCCATCTTGGCGGTGAACTGGCCGGGATACTCTTTCTGCAGCTCGCGGTACTTGTCTTCGAGCAGGACTTCGCGTTCGCGGAGAACGGCAACTTCGTTGGGATCCACTACGACGAAGGCTTCAAAGTAAAGAATGCGCTCAAGATCGCGCATAGAGATGTCCAGCAAGTAGCCGATGCGGCTGGGCAGGCCTTTGAAGAACCAGACGTGCGAGCAGGGCGAAGCCAGCTCGATGTGGCCCAGGCGTTCGCGGCGGACTTTGCTGAGAGTGACTTCGACGCCGCACTTATCGCAGATGACGCCGCGATGCTTCATGCGCTTGTACTTGCCGCACAGACACTCCCAGTCGGTGACGGGGCCAAAAATCTTGGCGCAGAAAAGGCCGTCGCGCTCGGGCTTAAACGTGCGGTAGTTGATGGTCTCCGGCTTGGTGACTTCACCATGCGACCACGAACGGATTTTTTCGGGACTCGCCAAGCTGATTCGGATCGAATCGAAATCGGCGATCAGACTGGCGCGATCATAAGGGCTGCTGCGATACAAGGTTGTTTCCTCCCTCCCCGGCTTTCACCGAGGACGCGATCCGATGTTTTGTACCGGACCGGCTGAGAACCCAAAAAACCAAAACCTACTAACTCTCGAAATGTTGCCTGTAGGGGCACGATATATCGTGCCCCTACGGCTTGATTTCAACTCAGTCGGCGGCTTTATCCGACGGCTGCTTCTGTCGCTTCATCAATTCGACATCGAGACAGAGCGACTGCAACTCGCGGACGAGGACGTTGAACGACTCGGGCACGCCAGGTTCGATACCCGGCTCGCCCTTGACGATGGCCTCGTAGATTTTCGCGCGGCCATAGACGTCGTCGGACTTCGCCGTAAGCAGTTCCTGCAGGATGTGCGCAGCACCGTACGCCTCGAGCGCCCAGACTTCCATTTCGCCGAAGCGCTGGCCCCCGAACTGCGCCTTGCCACCGAGCGGCTGCTGGGTGATGAGCGAGTACGGACCGATGGACCGTGCGTGAATCTTGTCGTCGACGAGATGCGAGAGTTTGAGCATGTAGATGTAGCCGACCGTGACGGGCTGGTCGAACTGGTCGCCGGACATGCCGTCGAACAGATTGATCTTGCCGGCATGCGGCAAGCCAGCTACTTCGAGCAAGTGGCGGATTTCCGGTTCGCGCGCGCCGTCAAACACCGGCGTGGCAAAGGGAATGCCTTCCTTGAAACCCTCGGCGTAGTCGAGCAACTCATCGTCGCTCAACTTCGACAGCGTCTTCCAAACAGTCGTCTCGGTGAAGACTTCGCGGAACCAGCGGCGCAAAGCTTCGGCTTTGACTTCCTTGCTCAGCAAACGCTTGAGGCTGTTGCCCAGCTCCTTGGAAGCCCATCCGAGGTGCGTCTCGAGAACCTGCCCGACGTTCATACGCGAAGGAACGCCGAGGGGATTGAGGACGATTTCAACCGGTGTGCCATCGGGCAGGTACGGCATGTCTTCCTGCGGCACGATGCGGGCGATGACGCCCTTGTTGCCGTGACGTCCAGCCATTTTGTCGCCGATGGAGAGCTTGCGCTTCATGGCGATATAGACCTTGACCAGCTTGATGACGCCGGGAGGCAACTCGTCACCCTTCTTGAGCTTTTCCTTGCGCTCCTCGGTGATCTTGCGGAGGACGTCGATCTGGCGTGAGGTCATCTCCTCGATTTCTTCGATTTTCTCGATGAGGAGAGGATCCTTTTCGTTGAGCTTGAGGCGCTTAAGGTTGCGGGTGGAGATCTTTTCGATCAGATCGCGCGTGAGCTCAACGCCCTTGGTCAACAGGCGTTTGTTGGTCTTTTCGTCGTGCAGGTCGGCCTGGAGAATTTTTCCGCCGAGCAAATCCGAGAGGCGCTTGAGGCGCTCATCCGTGAGGATGCGGATTTCGTCGGCGAGGTTCTTCTCGAGTTTGAAAACCTGCGTGGCTTCGATGGCCTTGTGACGCTCGTCTTTTTCTCCGCCCTTGCGGGTGAAGATCTTGACGTCCACGATGGTGCCCTCGATGCCCGGAGGACAATAGAGAGAAGCGTCGCGAACGTCGCCGGCCTTTTCGCCGAAGATGGCGCGAAGGAGTTTTTCTTCCGGCGTGAGTGTGGTCTCGCCCTTGGGCGTAACTTTGCCGACCAGAATGTCGCCTGGCTTGATGACCGCGCCGATGCGAATGACGCCGCTCTCATCCAGGTTGCGTAGGAAAGACTCGCTGATGTTGGGAATGTCGCGAGTGACTTCCTCGGGACCGAGCTTGGTGTCGCGCGCTTCGATTTCGTACTCCTCGATGTGAATCGAGGTGTAGTAGTCGTCCTTCACCAGCTTTTCGCTGACGAGGATGGCGTCTTCGAAGTTGTAACCGCGCCATGGCAGGAAAGCCACGAGGACGTTGCGGCCGAGAGCGAGCTCGCCGCGTTCGGTGCAAGGACCGTCCGCCAGGACCTGGCCCTTCTTCACGCGATCACCGACGCGAACGAACGGCTTCTGACTGATGCAAGTGTTCTGGTTGGAGCGCTTGAACTTAATGAGCTGATAGATGTCCGCACCCACTTCGCGGCTGAGTACCCCGGAGTGGTCGGATTCGACGCGCACGATGATGCGCTCGGAGTCGACCTGATCGACGATGCCTTCGCGCTTGCAAAGCACGACCGCGCCGGAATCGCGCGCGGTGACGCGCTCCATGCCGGTGCCGACGAGCGGGGCTTCCCCGCGAATGAGCGGCACAGCCTGGCGCTGCATGTTGGAACCCATGAGCGCGCGGTTGGCGTCGTCGTTCTCGAGGAACGGGATAAGGCTGGCGGCCACGGAGACGAGCTGCTTCGGCGAAACGTCGACATAATCGACTTCGTCGCGGCTCTTGAGCACGAAGTTGCCGGCTTGGCGGCAATTTACGAGCTCGGTAGTGATCTTCAAGCGTTCATCGAGCGAGACGTTGGCCTGCGCCACGACGTACTTGTCTTCTTCCCAAGCGGACAGATAGAAGCAGTACGGCTCGTAGACGACTTTGCGGCGCTTGAGCTCTTCGTTGAGCTCCTCGACTTTGTCTTTCTCGACGATTTCGCCGGCTTTGAACTCGCTGTCGCCAGCGTTGACGATCTGGACGTAGTCGATGATGCGCCCGCCCTTTACGCGGCGGTACGGCGACTCGATAAAGCCGTAGTCGTTGATGCGCGCAAAGCAGGAGAGCGAGCTGATCAAGCCGATGTTCGGGCCTTCCGGCGTTTCGATGGGGCAGATGCGGCCATAGTGAGTCGGATGAACGTCGCGCACTTCGAATCCCGCGCGTTCGCGCGAAAGACCGCCGGGTCCCAGAGCCGAAAGACGGCGCTTGTGGGTGATTTCGCTGAGCGGGTTGGTCTGGTCCATGAACTGGCTCAACTGTGAAGAGCCGAAGAATTCGCGGATCGCCGCCATGACGGGCTTGGCGTTGACCAGGTCGTGCGGCATGGCCGTGGACATTTCCTGGTACACGCTCATCTTTTCCTTGATAGCGCGTTCCATGCGGACGAGGCCGATACGGAACTGGTTTTCGAGCAGCTCGCCGACCGCGCGGACGCGGCGATTGCCGAGATGGTCGATGTCGTCGACGACGCCGATGTTCTTGCGCAGCTTGAAGAGGTACTTGATCGCCGAAACGAAGTCCGGCGTATCGAGCGTGCGGTTATCAAGCGGAGTGTCGAGACCCATCTTGATGTTGAACTTCAGGCGGCCGACGCGGCTGAAATCGTACTTGCGCGGATCGAAGAACATGCCGCGGAAGAGATTGGTGGCGGTTTCGAGCGTCGGAGGATCTCCGGGACGCAGCTTGCGGTAGATTTCGATCAGCGCTTCCTTCGAAGAGCGGATGGCGTCCTTGTCCAGAGTGCGAGAGAGCACCAGGCCGATGTCGTCGCGCTCCGGGAAGAAGACGTCGACTTCAGTGATGCCGCCCTCGGCAAAAGCCTGCCAGAGTTCCGGCGTCAAAGGCTTGTTGGCTTCGAGCAAAACTTCGCCAGTCTGGCGGTTGACCACGTCGGCGACGCTGTAGGCGCCTTCGAGGTCGGCCAACGCGGCGCGAACCTGCGAGATTTTGGCCTTGATGAGTTCCTTGAAGAGATTTTCTGTGATGCGCTTGTGCGCGCCGACGATGACTTCCTCGGAGCGCGGGTTGCGAATCTCGTGGGCCAGCTTGCGGTCCACGATGCCCGGCGAAACGTTCCAGAAGAGATCCTTTTCGCGGAGCGAGATGCGCTCCACCTGATAGAAGGTGCGGAGGATTTCTTCGTTGGACTTCATGCCCAGCGCGCGCAGGAAGATCGAGCCGAGGAATTTGCGCTTGCGGTCGATGCGCACGTAGAGAATGTTTTTGGTGTCGTATTCGAATTCGACCCACGATCCGCGGTAAGGAATGATCTTGCCGAGGAAGTAGGAGCGGTTGTTGGCGCTTTCAAAGAAGACGCCGGGAGAGCGGTGCAACTGGCTGACGATGACGCGCTCCGTGCCGTTGATGATGAAGGTGCCGTTCTCGGTCATCAGCGGAATGTCGCCGTAGAAAACTTCCTGCTCCTTGATGTCGCGAATGGTCTTCGCGCCGGTGTCGGGATCCTTGTCGTAGATGGTCAGACGGATGGTGACTTTCAGCGGCGCGGAATACGTCATGCCGCGCTCCTGGCACTCGTTCACGTCGTATTTCAGCTGCATGGCCACGGGATCGCCGCACTTGTTGCAAAAGGTCGGCGTGTTTTTGTTGAATGTGCCGCACTTGTGGCAGATGACGTCGCCGGTCTGGTACGGATTGGTGACGACGGACGCGCCGCAATTGCGGCAAGTGGCGCGCAGGTGATGCAGGCCCTTCAGGTTGCCGCACTTGCACTCCCAGTTGCCGATCGAGTAGTCCACGAACTCGAGCTGCGACATTTCGCGGAAATCCTTGATCGGAAACACGGACGTGAACACGGATTGCAGCCCACCGTCATCGCGCTCGCTCGGCAGGAGGTCCATCTGCAGAAAGCGCTGATAGGACTTCATCTGAACTTCGATCAGATTCGGAATCTGAATCGAGCCCTGGATTTTCGCGAAATCGAGCCGCTCGCGTTCCCTGACGTGCTGGTGACTATTTGGCATTGCTTGGTCTACCTTTTCCCTTTCGGGCAACTTGCGGAGAAACCGGAGAAATGCGTGCAGCTTGTGTGGCGCGCTTCCTGCCCGAAGTCAGCGAGCACACGGCTGCACGGGGTCCAAAAAGGACCAATGGAGTTGTGAAAATAACCAGCCTCAACTTGCGTACGTGATTCCTTTGGCGCAGCGGATCACGCTTGTTCCAGCCGGTAAAGTGGCCGATACAAGCAGCCGCGCCCCCTCTCGGAGCTCGTACAACAAATAACTACTTGATTTCGACCTTGGCGCCAGCGTCCTCGAACTTCTTCTTGATGGTCGCGGCTTCTTCCTTGTTGACGCCCTCTTTGACGGTCTTTGGAGCGCCGTCGACGAGGTCCTTGGCTTCTTTCAGGCCGAGGCTCGTGACTTCGCGGACCGCCTTGATGACGTTGATCTTGTTGCCGCCGACGTCCGTGAGAACGACCGAAAATTCCGTCTTCTCTTCCGCCGGTGCCGCGCCGCCCGCCGCCGCTCCGCCGCCGCCCGCCACAACCGTAGCCGCAGCCGCCGAAACGCCGAAGGTTTCTTCCATCTTTTTCACAAGGTCAGACGCCTCAAGCAGCGTTAGCCCCTTGATTTCTTCCAGGATCGTTTCCACTTTCGACATGACTTTTGCTTCTCCTCTCAAAATTAAAAGTAAACTTACTGGGCCGCTTCGGGGCTTGGTGCAGCTTCAGGAGACGGCTCGGAATTACTTGCCCCGCCGGACCCAAACTTGTTGGCTTTGATCGCTTCGTTAACGGTGACCGCGAGGTTGCGCGGCAGCGCATTCAGCGCCATGGCGATGCGCTGCGCTGGAGCGTTCAGCAGGAACATGATCTTGCTGAGCAACTCTTCCTTCGACGGGAGATTCGCAAGCTGCTGAATCTCGGCGATGGAGATGACGCGGCCTTCGACGACTCCAGACTTGAATTGAAACGCCGGAACTTCCTTGGCCACTTTAGTGAGCGCTTTGGCGAGCGCAACGGCATCGGTCTGCGTGAAGGCAATGGAATTGGTGCCGCTCAGGTTCTTGAGCAAATTCTCCGCGGGAGTGCCGACTCCGGCGCGCTCCGCGAGCGTATTTTTCACGACCTGGTACTTGCCCCCCGCGGCCTGGACGGCGCGGCGGAGCTTGGTGTCCGCTTCGACAGTGATGCCCTGGAAGGTCGTGAGAATCACGGTCGAGACCTTGGCCAGTTCTGTCTTTAGCTTGTCTAGGTCCTGCTGTTTTTCGCTGCGCTTTTTCATGATCCCGTTTCCTTAAAATCCTCGCTTAGGCTGCTGCCGCCAGGGTTTCCGATTCGACGAGGTCGATCGGAATGCCGGGGCCCATTGTCGAGGTCAACGTGATTTTCTTCACGTACTTGCCCTTCGCTGCGGCCGGCTTGGCCTTGATGACCGCGCCGATGACGGCGTGAGCGTTTTCCGCGATATGCGCGGCGTCAAACTGAATCTTGCCGATGGCGCAATGAACGATTCCGGCTTTATCAACGCGGAATTCAACTTTGCCGGCCTTGGTCTCCTTGATCGCTTTGGCCACGTCAAATGTGACTGTGCCGGTCTTCGGATTTGGCATGAGGCCACGAGGTCCCAAAACCTTGCCCAGCTTTCCGGCGGACTTCATCATGTCCGGCGTGGCAATCACGGCGTCGTAATCCGTCCAGCCGCCCATGATTTTCGTAACCATATCGTCGCCGCCGACAAAATCCGCGCCAGCTTCTTGCGCTTCGCGAACCTTTTCACCGCTTGCGATGACCAAGACGCGGACGGATTTGCCGAGACCGTGCGGAAGAACCACGGTGCCGCGAACAACCTGATCCGAATGCTTAGGGTCGACGCCCAAATTGATGGCCAACTCGACCGTTTCGTTGAACTTCGTGTGATGCGTCTTCTTGATCAATTCGCTTGCTTCCGCAAGCTTGTACGGGCGCGCTTCGACCTTCTTGCGCGCGTTCTCAATGTGTTTACCAGCCTGCTTTGTCATTGCTCTTACCTCTGCGACCTCGTAGCGCCTGAACTTCTAGGCTTCCACGACTTCCAGACCCATGTTGCGCGCCGTACCCATCACAGTGCGCACTGCCGAGTCCAGATTTGTGGTGTTGAGATCGACAAGCTTAATCTTCGCAATCTCTTGAACCTGCTTTTTCGTGACTTTGCCGACTTTATTGCGATTCGGTTCGGCCGAGCCCTTGACTATGCCCGCCGCGCGAAGCAGCAGAATGGAAGCCGGTGGCGTCTTCAAAATGAAAGTGAACGTGCGGTCGGTGTAGACTGTCACCAGCACGGGGAAAATCATTCCGTCCGGTTCCTTGGCCGTCTTGGCGTTGAACTGCTTGCAAAAATCCATGATGTTCAAGCCGTGGGGACCGAGAGCGGTGCCGACCGGAGGCGCCGGAGTCGCTTTGCCCGCAGGCAATTGAAGCTTGATCGTCGTTTGTACTTTCTTAGCCATGTCCCTGCCTCAATCTCTTTTTACGTGCTCTTCTTTGGCGCCGCGGCTCAGCCCAGCTTCTCGACGCTCGCGAAATCCAATTCCACCGGCGTGGAACGCCCAAAAATCGTGACGGAAACCTTCAGCCGGCTGTGATCGTTGTCAATCTCTTCGACCGTGCCGTTGAAATTCGCAAACGGCCCGTCGACAATGCGCACCTGCTCATTGCGCTCGAAGATGACTTTGGGCTTCGGGCGGTCCGTCGGAACGTGGACGCGATTGATGATGGCGTCGACTTCCGTTTCGGAAAGCGGCGAAGGCGCCGTGGCCGAGCCGACAAAGCCGGTCACGCGCGGGGTTGAGCGCACGATGTGCCAGGTATTTTCGTCAAGGTCCATCTCCACCAGCACATACCCCGGATAAGTCATCCGCGAGGAAACCACCTTTTTGCCGCCGCGCACCTCCACGACGTCTTCCATCGGGATCAGCACGCGGCCGATCTTGTCCTGCAAACTGAATGCGGACACGCGGCTCTCCAGGCTTTCTTTGACCTTCTTTTCAAAGCCCGAGTACGTATGGATGATGTACCACTGCATTGCCGTCAAGCTGTGATCCCCTCAGACACCGAAAATTTTAAAGATGCGCTGAACGCCCAAATTCACCAGCCAATCCACCACCGCCAGAAACACGCCGAAAAAGAAAACCGTGGCGATCACGACTCCTGTCGTTGAAACCACGTCCTCGCGGCTCGGCCAGGTCACCTGCTTCATCTCCACGCGAACGTCGTGCAGAAACTCGCGTGTATCACGGACGGTGCCGCTTACTTTCTGGCCGATCCCGGCCGCCGTTCCCGTGATTGCGTTACCTTGCGACTCGCCGTTCTTCACTTTGACCGCCTGCGTGGCCATTCGTCCTCTTCGCAAAACAGGCGACATCGCCTGTTACTAATCTCTGGCAGGGGAGGAGGGATTCGAACCCCCATACCCGGTTTTGGAGACCGGAGTCCTAACCGTTGGACGACTCCCCTAAAAACCCAAAACCGCTCCGCCCGATGCCTGCTCCAAAACGGAAAGCTACTTAACTTCCTTGTGCCCCGTGTGCTTGCGGCACGTATTGCAGAACTTCCTGGTCTCTACGCGTTCGGAATGCTTCTTCTTGTTCTTAGTCGTCGTGTAGTTGCGGTTTTTGCAATCGCCGCACTGCAACGTAATGATTTCTCGCATGGCTCAGTTTCCTTCTCTTGCCCTGCCCTCGATTCGCGAGGGGAAAATCGTTACTCGATGATTTCCGTTACGGCTCCGGCGCCGACGGTGTGGCCGCCTTCGCGAATCGCGAACCGCAATCCCTTTTCCAAAGCTACCGGCGTGATCAAAGTCACTTCGCAGCTCACGTTGTCGCCCGGCATCACCATCTCCACGCCTGTCGGCAGCTTCACGTCGCCGGTCACGTCCGTCGTGCGGAAGTAAAACTGCGGCCGGTACCCCGTGAAAAACGGTGTGTGCCGCCCGCCTTCTTCCTTCGTCAACACATACGCTTCCGCCTTGAACTTCGTGTGCGGCGTGATCGAGCCTGGCTTGCATACCACCTGTCCGCGCTCGACATCGTCTTTTTCCGTGCCGCGCAAGAGCAAACCAACGTTGTCTCCCGCAAGCCCTTCATCCAAGAGCTTCCGGAACATCTCCACGCCCGTCACAACCTTCTTCTGTGTCGCGCGGAATCCCACGATCTCGATTTCCTCGCCAACCTTCACTTTGCCGCGCTCGACTCGGCCCGTCACCACCGTGCCGCGGCCCGAAATCGAAAAAATATCTTCAATCGGCATCGCGAACGGCTTATCAATCTCGCGCACCGGCTGCGGCACGTTCTTGTCCACCGCTTCCATCAGCTCGTCGATCGACTTCTCCCACTTCGCGTCGCCATTCAACGCCTGCAGCGCCGAACCCTTCACGACGGCAATCGTGTCGCCCGGAAACTGGTAGCTCTTCAGCAACTCGCGCACTTCCAGTTCCACCAGTTCCAAAAGTTCCGCGTCTTCCACCATGTCGCACTTGTTCAAAAACACGACGATCGCCGGAACGCCAACTTGCCGAGCCAGAAGAATGTGTTCGCGCGTTTGCGGCATCGGTCCATCCGTCGCCGCTACCACCAGAATCGCCCCGTCCATCTGCGCCGCGCCGGTGATCATGTTCTTGATGTAGTCCGCATGACCCGGGCAATCCATGTGCGCGTAGTGCCGGTTCGGCGTTTCGTACTCCACGTGCGAAACGGCAATCGTGATCCCGCGCTCGCGCTCTTCCGGAGCGTTGTCAATCGAATCAAACGCCCGGAACTGCACCTTCGGGTTGTGCTTCGACAACACTTTCGTAATCGCCGCCGTCAACGTCGTCTTGCCATGGTCAATGTGACCAATCGTCCCAATGTTGCAATGCGGCTTGCTGCGCTCGAATTTCTCCTTCGCCATTTTCCTCTGCCCTCTGTGTCAAGTCTTCGCTTCTGCGCAAATCCTGCCCGGTCACTCGCTACTTCTGAAACTGGAGCGGGGGACGGGATTTGAACCCGCAACCATCACCTTGGAAGAGTGAGACTCTACCGTTGAGTTACCCCCGCCCTTCGACTGAAAACTTTCCTGCGACTGCGACCTTCTGATCCTGGAGCCTGGGACCGGGATTGAACCGGTGACCTCGTCCTTACCAAGGACGCGCTCTACCAACTGAGCTACCCAGGCCTAACCCGTTCCCCCCAAAAACCAGCCGTTCTTGGCGCACTCTTCCTGAGCAGCGCCTTTGCCGCGAATTGGACCGCGCTCGAACATCGCTTTCTGCGATTGCCCTGCGGTTTCCTGATCACGGACGACCGCACAGCGGCCGACCGAATCGAACAGCGAGCACTGGTGGACGGGGAAGGATTCGAACCTTCGTAGCCCGCAAGGAGCGGCAGATTTACAGTCTGCTGGTTTTAGCCACTCACCCACCCGTCCCGCGAAATCGAAAAGGACGCTAACTCCAAGTCCCTAAACTTTTTCGGGCACATCCTCGCCGCGCAAAGCGAAAACACAAAAAGGACTCGTGTCAAAAGACACCAGCCCGTTTATTTTTCCAGCAAGGATTTGCTCCGCCTCACTCCCCCGCCAAATTCTGGTGGAGCTGGCGGAGGGAATTGAACCCCCGACCCTCTGATTACAAATCAGATGCTCTACCAGCTGAGCTACGCCAGCCTCGCTCAAACCGAGTAAGAATAGCAGAGAGGGCATGGAAATTGCAAGGGGCTGATTCAACTTTGGAGCACGTCGGGGGCCAGGTCTGTGGAAAAGCTCCACCCCTGTGTCGCACTCCTAGCGACTCTATCATTCGATTGCTCAATAGTTTAGCATGAACCCCGTGATTCTGGACGGCCCGAGCCCGGCGGAAGTTGGCGGCGTCGGTTTATCTCCGCAATTTAGCCACTCCGCGGCGAGTCCGTTTTGGCTGTTAGCATGATAACGGCTTGTTGTCTGGAGACCTTAAAGTTGGTTGCAACCTGATGAACAAGACCAAGCTTACGGGAACAATCGCGGCTGCGGTCGTGCTGGGCGCCGCGCTGTTCTACGGTTATCAGCGCTTGGGCGGCGCAGGATTCAGCCCGCGCGAAGATGTACTTGCGCAAATGCCCGCCGAGGCCAGCACCGTTCTTTATTTCGATTTGCATGAACTGAGGGAATCACCCTTTCTTGAATCCCTGTACAAATGGGTGCCGCAGACCAAAGCAGATCCGGATTACGCGCAATTTCTGCAATCCACGGGATTCAATTACGAGACTGACCTGGAGCGCGTCGGTATCGCGTTATTAAAGCATGGCCAGGACACAACTCTTTTTGCCGTGGCCGACGGACGATTCGACCAAAAAAAGATTTCCGCCTACGCAATGCAAACGGGGACGCGTGAAAATCGAGCCGGACGAGAATATTTTTCAGTACCGCAAAGCGGCGGCAGTCGCCGCATCGCTTTCATGTTCTTGCGCAACGACCGAATCGCGCTCACAAACGGCTCGAATCTTGAAAACTCATTATCTCAGCCGCGTTCTGATTCGGACGCCAAGGCCTGGCGGGAGCGATTCCAGCGGCTCGCCGGTTCGCCGATTTTTGCCGTTGTGCGGCAAGACGACTCTGCCCGCGCGGGACTAAGCTCGCATGCTCCCGGTGGGCTGCAGTCCCCCGAGCTCTCGGCTCTCATCGACCGGCTTCAGTGGATCACCGTTGCGGGCAAGCCCGAAGGCGACCACCTGCGCGTAGTGCTTGAGGGCGAAGGGACAGCGGAAACGACGACTCGACAACTGTCCGACGTCATCAATGGGTTGCTGGTGCTGGCGCAGGCGGGACTCAGCGAACAAAAGATGAGGCAACAACTCCAGCCGGACGTGCGTGAAGCATATCTTGAGATGCTGAAGAGTGCGGACGTCTCGCAGATTGACCGGGGCGAGACAAAATCAGTTCGGCTAATGTTTGATTTGACGCCAAAGTTCCTCGAGGCCGCGCGCACTGCAATTCCCCTCGCGCCTGCGGTTCCCCAAGCCAAGCCCTTTCCCAACAAGAGCACCATCCGAAATTAATTCCGCGGATAAAAAAATGCCCCGAAAAAACCGGGGCTAAGGGACTTTCTCTAGCGAAGGTGAATCAGTCGCCTACCGTGGCGCCCTTCATGTAGCGCCAAGGATTGATCGGCGCGTTGTTCATGCGGACTTCATAGTGAACGTGAGGGCCTGTGGAGCGGCCGCTAATGCCGGTGTAGCCGATGACCTCGCCGCGCTTGATGCGCGTGCCAGGCACTGCGGAGAAGGAGGAAAGGTGGGCATACCAGGTGGTGATGCCGAAACCGTGGTCGAGTACGACCAGACGGCCATAGCCGGCGTGGTTTTCAGCGATCGTGACGATGCCATCGGCGGTCGCGTGAACCGGCGCGCCATAGTCCGTCGCCACGTCAACGCCTGTGTGGAACGCGCCCTCACCACTGAATGGATCCAGCCGTTCCCCAAAGGCGTCCGTGATGTGGCCCATGACCGGCCAGATCGAAGGCGTATAGGTGGAGTCGGCAAAGCTCATCGCAGGCATCAGGCGCAAACCGCCGGAGGAGACGGCGATGACAGCAGCATTTCTCTTTAAGAACGTGTATTGCTCAATGGAGCGATCAAAGGCATCTTCTGGAGTGGCTTCACTGTCCGTGGTATCGAAGGCTGCAGGGTGATACCGAAGCACTCCGTAAGTCATAGCCACTTCGGTGGCAAGAGATTGGAGAGAATCGAGGCGCTGGTTGGTGTCGTTGACCGTGCTTTGGAGTTGCTGGTACTGCTTCTTGAGAGTTTCTTGATCGTGGCGGAGAGCGTTGTAGTTGCCGACCTTCCACAGCATCCGGGAGTAGGAGCCTACAGCGGCTGTCACGGTGATCGCGCCGATCAGGGCGAGAACGGCGATGCCGTGCAGAACGTACGCCGGCACGATAAGCTTTTTGAGCTTACCTGGCGTCGTTGCGATGTAGAACGTATAGTTCTTGCTCGTAATCACGAATTTGGCCCCTCAGGCCTTCGAACTCGTCAAAAGCGGGTTTTCTGCCCTGTGACCCGCGCAATAGAACCAATCTGAAACAATGTCGGAGCCGTAAGCCTCGGTCCGCGACCTTGCTCATACTAAATTCTGTAGAGATGTCCGTCAACCCTGTATTTTGCTGTTCGAAGAACAGGGTGTGAAAAGCTGGCTACCTGTCCGAAGGGACAGGTTGTTAGCCGCATATGCTTAAGACATGTAATTGTAAGCTTACGGCAGGCGCCAGGCTTAGCTTCGAAACTAGAACCGGGAGCTATACTCAATTCCAACTATGAGGAAGCCAAAACGCAAATTTGCCCGGCATCGGGCTCAGGGGGAAGCCGCCATACTGGAGCGGATCGAAGAGACCGTCGCTAAGACGAAGATTGGACAAGTTGGTTTACACACTGGCATAGGCGACGACGCGGCATTGTGGACCCCGAGGAGAGGCTTCGAAACCATTCTGACTTGCGACTGGTTCCTGGAAGGCACTCACTTTCTTCGAGACAAGCATCCGCCCGATGCGGTGGGTTGGAAATGCCTTGCCCGAGCCGTGAGCGACGTTGCGGCAATGGGAGGCATGCCCCGTTGCTTCTTGTTGAGTCTGGCCCTGCCCTCCACACACACCGGTTTCTGGCTCGATCAGTTTCTTCGCGGATTAGGACGAGCGGCTGGGCGATTTCAATGCGCGTTGGCTGGCGGCGACACGACCCGCCGGCGAGATATCCTTATCAATGTGATGGTTCTGGGTGAAGTACAAACGCGTCAGGCGCTATTGCGGTCACAAGCGCGGCCGGGGGATGTTTTATTTGTAAGCGGGCGGCTCGGCGAGGCGGAGTTGGGTCTCCGGCTGATCCGAGAGAGCAAACGGCGACTCAACAGCCGTGATCCAGTCCTTAGGAAACATCTATACCCAGAACCGCGGCTGACGTTGGGCCGGTGGCTGTCCGAAAAACGCCTAGCCTCGGCGATGATGGATCTCTCCGACGGCCTTTCCGCCGATCTGCCGCGACTGTGCGCAGCAAGCGGAGTCGGGGCCCGCGTCTACGCAGAGCGAATTCCGGCGGTTCGAGTTCCAAGCCCCCAGCGAAGCGGTGTCGCGAATCCTCTGACATTGGCCCTGCATGGCGGCGACGACTATGAATTGCTGTTTACCGTGCCTCGGAAAAAACTGAAGGATGTTCCGGATTCTTTCCATGGAGTCCCCATCACGGCGATTGGCCAAATTACAAACGAGCGGCTATTGCTACTCATCGACGAGGTTGGGCACGAAGTGCCACTTTCGAACCGTGGCTGGGATTCTTTTCGAGAACGTCATTAGGCTTCGATTAGCACTGAGGGTGTCCGCCATTCATTTCTAGTTTGCAAGCCTCCAGAGCGGCGATCAAGCCTGCTCGCATCGATGGTGCCGCCCTAAAGGGACTTGAAGACTCTCTCCTGACCGATCGTTCTGTGATTCAACGTGGAGCAGCCCCGTGGACAGTGGTCAACCTGTCTTTGCCGGTGTCCTAATTCCGGTCCTTCGTGCAATTGACTCAAGCTCTTTGTGCAACTACTTTAACGCTGCAAAAGTAAGCGGGAACCCCATCTCCGCCGGCCCTCCTCGCTTGATTAGCAAGAAAATTCTGAGAGTCGTCCTGAGGAGGGATCGTGAAGAAATCTTTGTGTTTTTTGGCTTTGGCCTTGTCCGCGTGTTTGCCCGCAGCGGCGCAAACCCCCATTCGAGTGAATTGCGGCGGCCCTAATTACACCGATACTAAAGGTCAAGTCTGGCAGGCGGACTTCGGCTATAGCGGAGGCACCGCAGGGTCCGTCACAAGCGCGGTTGCCGGGACGTCAGACCCTGTCCTTTACGAAGAATTTCGCAAGAATCCCGCGAGCTATTCCTTCCAGGTTCCCAATGGACAGTATCAATTGAACCTGCTTTTCGATGAAGCGAATGCTAGAGGAGAGAAAATTAGCGGACGCGTTTTCAACGTAAGCGTGCAAGGCAATGTGGTTTTTCCCGAACTGGATATTTTTGCCGCTGCCGGCGCCAATGCCGCCCTCATCAAATCGGCAAACGTTTCCGTTACGAACGGAACGCTCACGATTGGCTTCGCACGGGTTGCCGGCCTTGATCCCGAAATTAGCGCCATCGAGATCTTGCCTGCCAGTAGCGTAACGACGGGTCCCCTGATGACGTTGAACTTCATCTACCCGGACGGCACGCCCGTTGTCGGTGCTCTTCACTACACCGTTTCGTCTTCCCTACTAAGTTTTCAAGGGAGTCAGGCGCTCGTAAACGGCACAGCTCAGTCCGAACTCTTTGCGAACCCCAGCGCCATGGGAATCAGCGCGCAATTCCAGGTGGACCTGAGCTTGACGGATACCGCCGGGCACATCCTCTGGCAGATGAGTGTGGGAATGAATCCCGCACAGGTAAATCTCGGCGGCGTGCAAAGCTCGACGCTAAACGTTATCGTGCAGAAGATGTAGCTAGGCGCGACGCACCGCGCGGACGGCGTTAAAACCGGGGAGAAACACCGGACTTGACGGGCTCCGTGGATGTCTTGGTAGGCGGCGTTGGAACCGATGGCTTCACTTTAGGCGCGGCCGGTTCGTCTTCGGTCGGCGCGGTGTCCGGTGTGTCGACGTTGACGCGATGCTCTAGTGCTTGCTGCTCGAGCGGTACGACGTTGGCAAAATCGAGCGCGGGCTGACCTTCGAGCGCGGTCTTCATGAACTCCAGCCAGATGGGAAGCGCCGCGCGCGCCCCGGTTTCCTTCTTCCCTAACGAAATCTGCTTGTCGTCGAAGCCCACCCACACGCCACAAGTGAGCTGCGGCGTAAACCCCATGAACCAGGCGTCGGTGTAGTCCTGTGTCGTGCCGGTTTTTCCTCCGGCCGGGCGGCTAAGCGCTTTCGCTTGAACGCCAGTGCCGAACTGTATGACTTCCTCAAGCATTGCCGTCATCGTGCGCGCGACTTCGGGCGAGATGACATCGTGCACCTCGGGATGCGCTTCTTCGAGCAGAGCGCCGTCATAGCTTGTCACACGGCGAATCATGTGCGGATCGATACGGATACCGTCATTCGGGAAGACCGTGAACGCCGAAGTATGTTCGACAAGTTTCATGTCTGCCGCTCCCAGAACGAGAGGGAGATAAGGCGGCAGCGAAGTGGTGATGCCGAATCGCCGCGTCATATCTACAACGGAATTGATGCCGACTTTTTCCGCCAGCTTGACGGCCGGAACGTTGCGAGAGCCGGCGAGAGCGCGGCGCAAGGTGATGGTTCCTTCATATTTCTCGTCGTAATTGCGCGGCGAATAAGGCTGTCCGCCGCTGATCACCGTAAACGGCGTGTCCACAATCGTGTCGAAAGGCGACGCGCCTTTTTCTATGGCGTCCGCGTAGAGATAGACTTTAAACGAGCTGCCCACTTGTCTGTAGGCCTGCGTGGCACGATTGAATTTTGAGTCTTCAAAGCTGTAGCCGCCGACCATGGCCTTGATTTCGCCCGTGGCGTTGTCGATGGCCGAAAGCGCGGCCTGCGGTGCGGGTTGCTGCTCGAGTTGCACGCGAGCAGTAGCTTCATGCAGTTCCTGAACGGAGAACTGGGTCAGGTCGCCGACTTTGAGGAGTTCCGAAGGCTTCTTGCGGCCCGTCCAGGAGAAATCTGGCGGCGAGAGTATCGCTCGGTAAGAACCAATTTTTATCGTCGCGTACCGCTCATCAACCGAAAGCACCAGACCGGTGACGTACGAACCTTTTTCGATCGGATGCCGCCAGTCGTCATCTTCGTAGGTATCCAGCTTGCCGAGATTGTCGCGCAAGATATTGGGGGGATCGCCGCGCCAGCCGTGCCGGCGGTCGTAGCCGTGCAGGCCGTCGCGCAGGGCTTGATTTGCGGCGCGCTGCATTTTCACGTTCAAAGTCGTGTAGACGCGCAGGCCGCGCTCGTGGACGGCCTCCGTGCCATAGGTTGATTCCAGATACTTGCGAATCTCCTCGAAAAAATATGGCGCCAGGTCGTTGCGCGGATACTGCAGGTGCAGGCCTAGCGGCGTTTTCTTGGCGGTTTCCTCTTCGGCGGGAGTGATCTTCCCTTCTTCTTCCATGCGATGGAGAACCAAATTGCGGCGTGCCAGGGCCCGCGCGGGATCAGACAATGGCGAGTAGATCGGCCCACGGATCATCCCCGCGAGCAGCGCAGCATCCTGGAGCTTCAGGTCGGTAACGGACTTTCCAAAATAAAATTGCGCCGCGGCGGCAAAGCCGTAGTTGCCATGCGCCAGATAAACCTGGTTGGCGTACATGGTGAAAATTTGCGGTTTCGTGTAGCGCCGCTCGATTTGCAGCGCCAGCAGAATTTCCTGCATTTTGCGCCGGAGGCTAAGCTCACTGCGGTCGAGAAACAGGTTGCCGGCCAGCTGCATCGTAATGGTGCTCGCGCCTTGCGCCCTGCCGCCCTTCAGTAGCTTGCGCCAGGCGGCTCCGGCCACGCGCGGGAAGTCGATGCCCCAATGCTCTTCAAAATGCTGGTCTTCAATGGCTGTCACCGCGTTGTAGAGAACCTTTGGGCACTGCTCGTAGGTCATCAGTATGCGCCGTTGCAACGCAAAGCTTCCTACGAGTTGCCCGTCATCGGCATAGACCTCGGTGACCACCGTTGGACGATACGTTTCGAGCGCCCGAATTTCCGGCAAGTCGCTGGCATAAACAAACAGCAATCCGCAAGCTGCTCCGAGCGCAATCGAACAAAGCAGAAGAAACGCCAGCGCGACGCGGTCAATCAGCTTCCAACCGCGCAGTCGCAAAGTAATGGGAGGCAGACTTAACATGTACATGAAAATTCTAGCGCACTTCCGAAAGTTTCAGGCAGAGACTAGGCACCGAATCCACGAAAAGGCAACTTGGTTCAAGAAACACCGGTGAGCTTGTCGCTCTTTACAATCCATTTGGATCCCTCGCGCACAAGTCGCAGAGTGTTTGAGTTGGCCGCTATCCCGTCGGAATAGGCTTCCACCTCAGCTTCCGCTTTGTCCCCCCGGGTCATTTGCAGACTCAAAATCGTCATGCGCATGCCGGTCTTTCCCGTTTTCTTTTCCTGGACCGAATTCCACGCTCCGATGTAATTGCAGTCCGTCGCCCAAACAACGGGGATCTTTTCTCCAGAGAACCGTTGCAGAAATCGCTCCGGTAGAATCCTCTCCGGCTGAATGCAATAAACCTTCACGTATGAGCCATAGTTGTAGGTCTTAAACATGTAACGAAAAATCGTTTCCCGTAGGTCTGTCTTGAGGAGCGAGTCTTCGGCGAACGGTGCTTGCGCGAACGCGCATGGCGTCAGCAACGGCTGCAGCAATACAATTGCAATCAGCAATCCGCGATATTTCATGAGTCACCCGCCCGCGGGCGAATAGTAGCGCTCCCCGGAGCATGCACGGCAAAGCGTTCTGCCTTCGACCACAACTTCACGCTTGAAGTTGATGCCTTCGCCGCATTCGGCGCACACCACACGCGGCCCTTTGAACCCTGGCAGGTCCTCGGGCTGCACCTCGACTCTTACCCATTGCTTGTCAAAGAGAACTTCATCGGAAAGCGCGGCGTAAGCCTTTTGCTGCCCCGCGTCTTTGGCCATTTCCGGAAACATATCGCGGGCGACCTGCTTGGAGGATTCCTTCGCGGCAATGCGCACCGCCCGGCCCGTCTGGAGATCAACAAACGTTGCCGCCACTTTCCCCCAGTCGCGGAATTTCAGCGCACGTTTCCCCAATCTGCAATTCGCCACCAGCGCAACCGCGTCCGTCACACAGCGGTCGATCTCCACATACGTGACAATGCGCTTGCGTTCGGCGATGGGATCGTCAATGCCAAGTTCGCGCAGCCCAAGCATCGCCAGCCGTACACCCAAAACCTGCCCGGCACACAAGTGCCCATGCGCGACGGTTGCGAGCTCCAGATACTGATCCAGCGTTTTCATCGTTTCCGTCTACACCGGACTTCTCGGACTTTACCTTGGCTAAATCTGCGCTCGCGTTGTCTCGGGAGCAGTCCACGGATGCGGCTGACGCGCTTCCTGAAAGGCAAAGATAGTCATAAGCAGCGCGAGTCCAGAGAGCGCGGCGTCCTCCAACACTTTCCTGAAATTGATCGGCTCGGGAGTCGCAAAGCAACCGCAATTGATGTCCATGTGCAGGGCGTAAGCACGCAGAACAGCAACAAGAAACCCTAGCATGAGAAGCGTTAGCAGCGAAGCCCAGATGCGCAGCCGCCAGCCAATCAGAACCAGGATCCCGAGGATGATCTCCGTGAAGGGCAGCGTGTGGGCCACGAAACCAACTCCCCAGGACGGCAACATTTTAAACGCTGCCACCTGCTCAGCAAAGTGCGAGAGGTTCATGGTAATGGAAAATTTCAGAATGAAAAAAGGCCACAGATTTGTGTTCGGCAAAAACGCCTTGGAGTAGCCTGCGTAAATGAAAATGCCACCCAAAACGAGGCGCCCGATCCAGATGACCGCGCGGCGAAAATTGACCGGACTCGATTGCATCATGGATGGGCTCGCTACGCTGGGCCGGAAGCTCTTTTACTTCTGGCTCAGCAACTGGTCCAAAAACTGGCGGAGAATTTCATAGCTCATCGCGCCGGAGTACGGATACGTCTGCCCCTTGGAGTGAAAGACTGTCGTCGGCGTCTGATTCACACGGTACATCTGCCCGAGTTGGAGATCCTTATTGATTAGAGGTTCGAGCGTTCCGCCCTTCACTAGCGCGCGGACCTTAGTCATTTCCGCGGAGGAAAGCGCGGCGGCAACGATCCCATCGACGTCGCCGTTTTGTTCCCACTTTTCCTGATTCTCGTAAAGCGACTTCTCTACCGGTTCTATCTTCCCGATCTCCGCAGCCGCACGCGCGTAACTCGCCGCCACACGCGAATGCGCGTGCATAGGCAGAGGAAAATCACGATGAATGAGAAAGACCTTGCCGGTACTTACGTAGTTGTCCATGAGCTGCCGATTGGTCGTCAAGAAAAGCATCTTGCACGAGGGGCATTGGTAATCGCTGAAAACTTCCATCACGACTGGGGCGCTCTTGGAACCAAAGGCTTTGTGAGGATCGATGTCGTTCACACCGTCAACGGACTCAACCGCCGAAGGTTGCCGAGCAGCGTTGCGCAATTCCCGCACGCCTTCTGATGCACGGGCAGTAGCCGGTTCGCTTTTGCCGCTTTCCTCAGGAGAGGCCGTTACCGCGCTTGCCTCGGGGCCCGCTGCGGAGGGCTGCACCGCAGGCGAAGGGGAAGCAACCGGCTCGGCGCTGGATCGCGCTGCGGAAACGGGGTGCGTGCCCCGGATTGTCAGAATGCCACCCCCGATCAGGGCGAGGACGATAGCTAAAGCAAGAACAACACGACGACTCACGCGACCCTCCTGCAAATTCCTCAAATATATGAGATGCAATCTCTGGTTCAGGTTATCACAGGTTTCTTCGGTTGAGGCAGGCCCTCCCTACGCTGGAGTCTAAAAGTCACCAAGCCCTGGATCCGAAGCCTAGATTTGCAAGCCAGCATGCAGGAACATTTTTGCCTGTAATACGCTGAAATTACATAGGTTATTCCTAGTATAAGAAAACTTGACAAAGACACACTCAAGTTGTATACTCCCCCTCGAACTGGACTCAGGAGCACGCCATTGAGCTCGGCCCGGCCGGAATCCTCAGCTTCCGCGCGGCCAGTGATGTAGACGGGTTCCAAAGGGAATTGCCCGAAAGGATTAACAGAGATGAGCAAGATTATAGGAATTGACCTGGGAACCACAAACTCAGTTGTAGCCGTCATGCAAGGCGGCGAGCCGGTGGTGATCCCCAACCAGGAAGGTGCGCGAACCACCCCTTCGGTTGTCGCCATCACCAAAGGCGGAGAGCGCCTCGTGGGGCAAGTAGCGAAGCGCCAGGCCGTGACGAATCCCGAAAACACCGTGTATTCGATCAAGCGCTTTATGGGCCGCCGCTACGATGAAGTTAGCGACGAAATGAAGCGCATCCCTTACAAAGTCGTCAAGGGAGAGCACGATGACGCGCGTGTGGAGATTTTCGGCAAGATCTACAGCCCTCCGCAAATCTCCGCGATGATCCTCGGCAAGTTAAAGTCCGCCGCGGAAGATTTTCTCGGCGAAAAAGTCGGCAAAGCGGTGATCACGGTGCCCGCGTATTTCAATGACGCGCAGCGCCAGGCCACCAAGCAGGCAGGCGAAATTGCCGGCCTCGAAGTCGTGCGCATTATCAACGAGCCCACCGCAGCTGCGCTGGCCTATGGCTTGGACAAGAAGACCGACGAGACCATCGCCGTGTACGACCTCGGTGGCGGCACGTTCGATATTTCCGTTCTCGAAGTCGGCAGTGGCGTGGTCGAAGTGAAATCCACCAACGGTGACACCCACCTTGGCGGCGACGACATCGACCAGCGCATCGTGGACTGGCTGATTGACGAGTTTAAGAAAGAGAACAGCATCGACCTCGGCAAGGACCGCATGGCGCTACAACGCCTGAAAGAAGCCGCGGAGAAGGCCAAGATTGAGCTCTCGCAAATGATGGAGACCGAAATCAACCTGCCTTTCATCACGGCAGGTGCGAACGGCCCCATCCACATGCAGCAAAAACTGACGCGGACGCGCCTCGAACAATTGATGAACGACCTGCTCGAGCGCTCGATGAAGCCAGTCAGGCAAGCTCTCGAAGACGCGAAAATGTCGCCGAACGACATTCAGGAAGTCGTGATGGTCGGTGGCTCGACGCGCATCCCCAAAGTTCAATCGCTCGTCCGCACCTTCTTCGGCGAGAAAGAACTGCACAAGGGCGTGAACCCCGACGAAGTCGTCGCGGTCGGCGCTGCGATCCAGGGCGCGGTGCTCGCGGGCGAAGTGAAGGACATCCTGTTGCTGGACGTGACACCGCTTTCTTTGGGCGTCGAGACGCTCGGCGGCGTGATGACCGTGCAGATCCCGCGCAACACCACGATTCCGACGCGTAAAGTCGAAACGTACTCGACAGCTGCTGACAATCAGCCCGGGGTGGAAATTCAGGTGCTGCAGGGCGAACGCAAATTCGCTTCGGACAATCGTTCCCTTGGCAAGTTCAAGTTGGACGGAATTCCGCCGGCGCCGCGAGGCACTCCGCAAATCGAAGTGACCTTTGACATCGACGCCAACGGCATCTTGAACGTCAGCGCGAAGGATAAGGCCACCAACAAGGAGCAGAAGATCACCATCACTGCTTCGAGCGGCCTGACCAAGGAAGAGGCCGAAAAGATGCGCGCCGAGGCCGAATCCCACTCGGAAGACGATCGCCGCCGCATGGAGGAAGTCGAATCGCGCAACCGGCTCGACGGCATCATGTACCAGGCGGAGAAAATGATTCGCGAAAATCGCGAAAAGATTGCGGAATCGGACATCAAGTCGGCCGAAGATGCGATCGAAGAAGCCAAGAAAGCCATCGCCGAGGGCGGCACGGCTCGCTTGCGCTCCGCGACGGAGAACCTCGAGAAGTCTTTGCACAAGATTGCCGAGATTCTCTACAAGGCCAACGAAGCAGCCGGAGCGCAGCAAGCCGGCGCGGCAAGCGCAGGCGCTGGAGCGAGCGGAGGCGCGGCGGGCTCGAGCTCTGGTGGCGGCGCACAGGACAAAAAGCCCGGCGATGTGATCGACGCCGAATACGTAGATGTAGACGAAACCAAGCGTCCGAACTAACGCTGCTTAGCGTGTAGGGGTGCAGCATGCTGCGCCCCTGCTTGCTTTATCGCTCATCGCGGTAGCTGCGTTTTGAACTTTCAACTCTAGACTTTCGACAGTTAACTGATTCCGATGGCCACAACTGCCAAACAAGACTATTACGAACTATTAGGGGTCTCGAAGAAAGCGAATGCGAAAGATATTCGCACGGCTTTCCGCAAACTCGCGCGCAAATACCATCCCGACCTCAATCCCGGCGACAAATCCTCTGAAGAGAAATTTAAGCAGTTGCAGGAAGCCTACGACGTTCTCTCCGATTCGAAAAAGCGCCAGATGTACGACCAGTATGGCTTTTACAGCGACAACATCCCTGGTGGCGGGGCGGGCACCGGCCCTCAGCAGGACGGCGAAGGCGTCAATTTTGATTTTGGCGGCTTTGATTTTGGCGGTGGCTCTGGCGCGCAGGGCGGCGGCGCCAGCTTCCGCGATCTCTTCAGCCAGTTTTTTCGCGGTGGCAGAGGCGGTAGTGAAGAACCGGAGCATGAGCCCGGCGGCGACCTCGAATATCAAATCGAAATCGACTTTTGGGATGCCGTCCGCGGCGCCGTAAAGAAACTGACCATCACGCGCCTCGATACTTGCGACACGTGCCACGGCACGGGCGCGATTGGTTCCCCGCAGACTTGTCCGACCTGCCACGGCTCGGGAACCATCCAGCAAGCCGCCGGCAAGATGAAATTCAACGTTCCCTGCACGCGCTGCGGCGGCACCGGGAAAATCCGCAAAGTCTGCCCAACGTGCAGTGGCGAAGGACGCCTGCGCCGTACGGAGACGATCGAAGTGCGCATTCCCGCGGGCGTGGCCAGCGGCTCACGCGTGCGCGTTCCCGGCAAAGGCAACGCTGGAACGATGGGAGCCCCTCCAGGCGATTTGTATTTGCGCGTGGACGTGAAACCGCATCCCTTTTTCGAACGCCGCGGCAATGATCTATATACCAAAGTTCCCGTGACGGTGCCGGAAGCCACACTCGGCGCGAAAGTCGAGGTGCCTACAATCGACGGCCGCTCGCTTGTGCGCATTCCCCCGGCGACGAATAGCGGCAAGACTCTGCGCCTGAAAGAAAAAGGCGTACCCAGCGCGCGCAGCGGAGCCCGCGGAGATCAGTACGTCGAAATACAGGTGATTGTGCCGCAGCCTACCGATGAGCGCGTGCGCAACCTCATGAAGGAGCTCGAAACCGTCGCGCCCGAAGATCCGCGCAAGGACTTGTTCACCAAAGCCGGGGGCTAATGGAATTTTGAATGTAGGGGCACGATACATCGTGCCCTCTGGTAGAGAGAGCAACAGATGCCACAGCGAGCAAGAAAACGAGCCAAAGCCGGCTACATGATCAGCGCAGTAGCGGAGCTCTACAAGCTCCATCCGCAAACGCTGCGCTTATACGAGCGCGTTGGCTTGCTCAAACCGTCGCGTTCGCAGGGAAATACTCGTCTCTACACCGACTCTGATCTCGAACGCCTCGACGTAATCCTGACACTCGCGCGCGATATGGGCGTAAACCTCGCCGGCATCGAAATCATTCTGAACATGCGCGAAAAAATGGTCGAGATGGAACGCCAAATGACGGAGTTTGCCTCTGTGGTGCAGCAAGAACTGTCGCGCGTGGCGTCAACACGTTCACAAGATAAAGAACCCCGCAACGCAATTGTGCGCGCGACTCCGCGCGCGTTGCGGGACTCCTAACTCTTGTAGCTTTCACAGTTTTCCCAGAGCAGACATCTTGCCGTCCGGCCTCCGCAACCGTATGCTGTCCGCATGGCTCTCGAGAATTGCTCCCTTTGTAGAGGAACCGGCTGGAAGCTCGTTCCGCGGCCAGCTGGAGCCGCAGGCAAGGTTGCCGTCGCCTGTGACTGCGGCATGGAGGAGCGTTCCGAGCGCGTCATCGAGCGCGCGCACATCCCCAAGCGCTACGAGCATTGCGATTTTGAAAGCTACAGCACCGACGTCGGCGCAACTCCTCAACAAACCGATTCCCTGAAAAAAGTCAAGCTCCTGGCTCAAGGATTTGTTCGCGATTACCCTGGCGCTGCGGAAAAAGGCCTGCTGCTGATGGGCCCGTCGGGCGTCGGCAAAACACATCTCGCCGTCGCCGCTCTGAAAGATCTAATTCGCCGAGGACACGCTGGCCTCTTCTGCGATTATCGCGAACTCCTGAAAGAGATCCAGGCCAGCTACAACCCGGCCAGCGAATCCACGGAAATGGGCATCCTCGAACCCATACGCACAGTGGAAATTCTCGTCCTCGATGATCTCGGCGCCAGCAAACCTTCCGATTGGGTCCGCGACATCGTCGGCATCGTCCTGAACGCGCGCTACAATGAGCGCCGCACCACCATCATCACGACGAACTACTACGACAATCCAGCGCAAGAAGGCGAAGCCACGCGGCTGCCCAGCGGAAAACTCGTGATGCCCACACGCGAAGATTCCCTCGAACAAAGAATTGGCAGCCGCATGCGCTCCCGCCTCTTTGAAATGTGCCGCACTGTGGAAGTCATCGCCCCGGATTTTCGCCGCGAATCCACCCAAGCCGGCCGCGCCCGCGCCTAGCAATTCATAACTCCCTTTTTCCAGAATGCCTCGACAAACAATAACGGCGCTGCTGGAAGGCGTCGACCGTCGATCCATCGGGAACGCGGACAAAGTGGCGCGACTCGTTCTCCGGAACCCTCGAGGCTTTCGGGAGCTTATGAAGTGCTTGTGGAGTGAGAATCCTGTTCTGCGGATGCGTGCGGCGGACGCGGCGGAAAAAGTCTCCGCGAAGAAACCTCGGCTCCTCGATCGTTACAAAGCAGAACTCCTGGGCCTTCTCGCCGAAGCGGAGCAGATTGAACTACGCTGGCATCTCGCGCTTATGATTCCGAGGCTTCGCCTCACCGCGCCAGAACGCAATCGCGCCACATCGGCGTTGCAGCTTTACCTGGAGGATCGCAGCTCGATTGTGAAGACTTTTGCCATGCAAGGGCTAGCTGACCTCTCACAAAACGACGCCGATCTGCGCAGCAGGGTCAGGCAGCTTCTCGAGGAAGCCGTGCAATCCGGTACGCCGGCGATGAAAGCACGTGCTCGCAAACTGCTTAAAAAATATCCGGCGTAGCCAAATATTTCCTGCAGGTTTGCATCACAGGAACTTAGAGGCCGCGAGCCAGGAGCGGGGTGGGTTCGTCTAAACCGGTTTCATTGACACAGGCGCAAGGCGGCGAGTATCCTTTTGAGGTTGCAGCGCGCCTCGAAACGCCCGCAGCACCTTTGTCCCAAATGACCGCTTAGCGGTTAACCTCCTTGCTTGAACCCTGTCAGGGAAGTGGCAAGGAATTTTATCGACGTTTTGCATGACCTCGGCTTTGCCGAGGTGGACAGAATAGAAGTTATCATCCGGAGGCCAACAACCATGTTTCCTGACCACGACAACCAGTCCTCAGCAGCCGCAGCCGCTCCCGCACCTGATTCAGAACAAACTCAGAACAGCACTCCAGATGAAGTGAACCCGGCGCAAGCAAGCGCAGCCGAGCCCTTGCCGCACGAGACGGCCCCGGAGCCCGTTGTGCACGCTAGCGAAGCCGGGCGGGAACATGCACCTTCCGCGGATGCTCCAGCTGCCGCCGAAACGTCCGCGGTAACTCCTCCATCTCCCGCGGATGCCGAAGCCACGGCTGCCGCCGAAGAAGCAGCAGGCTCAGAGGAGATGAGCAAGTTGATGGAGCAGTACGACGAGCAGCACGAAGCTGCCTCGCAAAACGAAATTATCGAAGTAAAGGTGGTCGCCTACACGGAACACGGTGTGGTCGTCGACCTCGGCGGAAAGACCGAAGGCCTGATCCCCGCGGCAGAATTCTCCGAGACGGACATTCCGCGCCCTGAGCCCAACGCCACAATCGAAGTGCAGCGCACCGGCGAGCACAAAGACGGCTTCACGATTCTCTCCTATCAAAAGGTTCTTCGCCGCCGCACCTGGGAAAAGATCGAAGCAGCCTACAAAGCCAAGGAAACCATCACCGGCAAGGTGGTGGACCGCATCAAAGGCGGCCTCGTCGTGGACATCGGTGTTCGCGCGTTCCTGCCCGGCTCTCAGTTTGATCTTCGCCCCACGCAGAATCTCGACGATTTGACCGGCACAGAAGTCCAAGTTCGCGTCACCAAGCTGAATCGCCGCCGCGGCAACGTGGTCGTCAGTCGCCGAGCCATCCTTGAAGAAGAGCTCCACGCCAAGCGCGCCCAATTGATGGAAACGCTCACGGAAGGGCAAGTCGTGCATGGGCACGTGAAAAACGTGACCGAATACGGCGCTTTCGTCGATCTCGGTGGCATCGACGGCTTGCTCCACCTCACCGATCTCAGCTGGGGCCGCGTGAAGCATCCCTCCGACGTGGTCAAGCCGGAGCAAGAGCTGGACGTCATCATTCTGAAGTTCGACAAGGAAAAGCAGCGTGTCTCTCTGGGCTTGAAGCAGTTGATGCCTGATCCGTGGGTGCATGCCGCGGAGAAATATCCCGCGGGCGGCAAAGTAAAAGGCAAGGTCGTCGGAATCGTCGACTACGGCGTCTTCGTCGAGCTCGAACAAGGCATCGAAGGCTTGGTCCACGTCACGGAGATGAGCTGGTCGAAGAAAGCCCAGCATCCCTCGAAAGTCGCCAAAGTCGGGGAGGAAGTGGACGTCGTTGTGCTGGATATCAAGCCCAGCGACCGTCGCGTCTCCTTGGGCATCAAGCAAGCGCTCCCCGATCCCTGGCTTCTGGTTGCTGACAAGTATCCCGTGGGCACCATCGTCACCGGCAAAGTCCGCAACATCGCGGAGTTCGGCGCCTTCGTGGAAATCGAAGAAGGCTTTGACGGACTCGTCCACGTCGGCGACGTAAGCTGGACGGAGCGCATCAAGAACCCTCACGAAGTTTTCAAAAAGGGCGAGCCGGTCACCGCGAAAGTGTTGAAGATCGATCCGGAAAATCGCCGCGTCTCTCTCGGCATTAAGCAGGTGAACGACATCTGGGGCGAGTGGTTCAAGCAACATAAGGTCGGCCAGATTGTGAAGGGCAAGGTCTCGCGCATCGCCACGTTCGGCGCATTTGTTGAGCTTGGCGACAACATCGAAGCTCTCTGCCACAACACCGAGATCGAGGAGCGCAAGCGCCGCGATGATGGCCACTCACCGATGCACCGCACCAGTACCGGACCGCTGAAGAGCGCCGGGCCGCTCGAGCCGGGCAAAGAGTACGATTTCAAGATCATCAAGATCAGCCCGGAGACGCGCCGCATCGGATTGAGCTATCGCGCGGCCGCCAAACAGATCGAGCGCAAGGAGATCGAGCAGTATCGCACCACTTCGAAATCCTCCTCGACGGCGACGATCGGCGATGCGCTCAAGTCCAAGCTGTCGGCCCGGTAAGCTCGCCCGGCACGCTCGTCCGGCATGCTCGGAAGACGCCAGGCGTCAGAATTTCTTGCAACAAACCGGGCTGTACGTCCAAGGGGGCCCGGCGGTACGGCAACACAATTTCATTTACCTGCGGGTCAATTTAGTGATAGGAAGAGGGGCAACCGGGCGGGTTTCGCCCCTCTAAGCCGTTTCGCACCAAGAACCTGCGGGCGCTGCTACTCTGGCTCTGCAACGAGGCATAGGCACGATGACCAAGCAACTCACGCTGACGAAGGCCGACCTCATCGAAGAGGTATTGCGCATCACCGAGCTCCCCCGCAAGGAATCCGAGACTATCGTCGAGACCATTTTCGACAGCATCATCGAGTCCATCCAGAAGGGGGACAAGATCGAGATTCGCGGCTTTGGCAGCTTCCGCACGCGCCAGCGCCGCGGCCGCATCGGCCGCAACCCCAAGACCGGCGAAAAAGTCGAAGTCCCGCCAAAGAAAATTCCTTTCTTCAAGCCCAGCAAGGAACTCAAGGATTTTGTGAACAGCGCGGAGGCTGCCGCGTCGGCGGGCGCTACCTCTGCCGCACCGGCTTCCGGCGACGCGAAGCATCCTTAAACCGCTCGGCGCTTCCAAACAAAATTGATTGCCGCATTGCGCGCCCGTACTGCGCTCCGAATGAAGCCCGTGCGACTCGCGCGGCGTTTTGCGTTATGCTGTCCGCGCCACTTCTGTTTTTGAGGATTCCTCGCGATGGACTATCTCTGGACCCCTTGGCGCTACCAATATATGGCGCAAGTCACGGCAGGTAAGCAGCCCGACTGCATTTTTTGCGACGCGGTCGCGCTCCATAAGGACGACGAAACGCTTATCGCCTATCGCGGCGCGAAAACATTTGTCATCCTCAACCGTTTTCCGTACACCTCGGGACACGTCATGATCGTCCCTTATGCGCACGTCGCCGAATTGAATCAGTGTGATTCCGATGCGCTTGGCGAAATGATGCAGCTCGCGCAGCGCGTCGAGAAGGCCTTCCAAACAAATTACAAGCCGGATGGCATGAACCTCGGCATGAATCTGGGCCGCGCCGCGGGCGCCGGCGTCGCTGGACATTTGCATCTTCACGTGCTGCCGCGCTGGTTCGGCGATTCCAACTTCATGACCGTCACCGGCGAAACTCGCGTTCATCCCGAAGATCTAACAGTCACCTACCAACGCATGCGCCAAGCCCTAGCCGCTTAATCTCAGAACAAAATTGTCATTCCAAGTAAAGCGAGGAATCTGCTTTTCTCTTCTCTGTGTTGTCCGTGCCCTCTACGCTCTCTGTGTAAATCTTTTGCCTCCAATGCGCTAAAATACCTCGCACTCATTCAACGGAGCCATTCTTGAACCTCGATCTAACCGAAGAGCAGGCGCTGCTGCAAAAAACCGTCCGCGAATTTGCCGAATCCGAAGTCCGTCCACTCGCCAAAGAACTGGATGAAACAGGCCACTTTCCGCGCGAGACCTTCAAAAAAGCCGCGGAGCTGGGACTCACTGGCATTGCGCTCCCGGAAGTGGAAGGCGGCGCAGGCTTCGATCACATCGCTTACTCCATCGTGATCGAAGAAATCTCCCGCTGCTGCGCTTCATCTGGCGTGATTCTCTCCGTCCAGAATTCTCTCTACTGCGATCCGATTCACCGCTTCGGCACCGGCGACCAGAAAAAGAAATTCCTTGAGCCCTATGCTCGCGGCGAGAAAATCGGCTGTTACGCGCTCACCGAGCCGCAAGCCGGTTCCAACGCCGCGGCCCTCCAAACCAGAGCCATCCTTCACAACGATAAATATGTCATCAACGGCACAAAAGCCTGGATCACCAACGGCGGCGCCGCCGACGCCGCCATCGTCTACGTCAACACGCATCCTGAAAAAGGCGAAAAAGGCATCACCGCGCTCGTCGTCGAAAAAGGCACGCCTGGCTTCAAAACCGGCAAGGAAGAAAAAAAACTCGGCATCAGCGCCACCGCCTGCTGCGAACTGATCTTCACCGACTGCGAAGTCCCCGCCACAAACCGCATCGGCAACGAAGGCGAAGGCTACAAAGTCGCGCTCTCGACGCTCGATGGCGGCCGCATCGGGATCGCCGCACAGGCCATCGGAATCGCCCAAAGCGCTTTTGAAGCCGCGCTAAAATATTCGCAAGAGCGTCTCGCCTTCGGCCATCCAATCTCGCAGTTTCAAGCCATTCAATTCATGCTCGCGGACATGGCCACCGAAATCGACGCCGCGCGCCTCCTCGTGCGCAAAGCCGCCTGGAAGCAAGACACCGGCGCACGCTTCACGATGGACGCCGCCATCGCCAAACTTTTCGCTAGCGAAATGGCCACTCGTGTCACCCACAAAGCCATCCAAATCCACGGCGGCAACGGCTACAGCCGCGAATACCCCGTCGAGCGCAACTACCGCGACGCCCGCATCACCGAAATCTACGAAGGCACCAGCGAAATCCAACGCCTCGTCATCTCCTCCTGGGTTCTGAAATCGTAGGGTCACCCTTCCGATGATGACCGCCCTCCCCGCAATTTGCGCACGGTGCTAAAATCTCGAATTCCGGACAAAAACAATGACTGACAAGCAAGTCTTCGTAGCAATCGTCAGTGGCATCCTATTGGCGCTAGTTGGCGGCCTATTCATCATCCCGATTCAGCTTATTTACGAGGCCACGGGTCGCCGCGTCGACGGCGGCGATGATGGCTGGAGATTTTTGTGAATCATTCTCATGCTGCTATCGGGAATTGTGGGTTTCATCCTTTCTGCAAAATGGGCTCGCAATCGCTATGCCGATTTTCAGGCATAGTATGCTGAGTGTGTGCTGGAACTCGACTGCGACCTCAAATTCGATCCCGCCCACGCGGAGGACGAATTCTTCCCTGCTCTGCCTCCCAAACCAGCTGTCTGCCTCATCGAAGCCCGCGCCGAAAACGCTGAGCCATTTCTGATTCGCACGCAGGATTTGCGCCGCCGCTTGCAGCGCCTCCTCGGCCCTCCGGATCCGAGCAGCAAACGCCTGAACCTCCGCGAACTCGCGCGTGGCATTCGCTATCACCTCACCGGCTCAAAGCTCGAACAAATCTTCACCTACTATCAGCACGCCAAACATCTTTTTCCGCAGCGCTATCGCAAACTCACGCGCCTGCGGCCTCCCGCAGTCCTGAAAATCAGCCTGCGCAACGCCTACCCGCGCTGCTACGTCACGCGCTGCATCGCGGTGGACGAAACCGGCGCGCCCACTGCCGGCGCCTACTACGGCCCCTTCCCTTCCCGAAAATCCGCGCTCGCCTTTTCCGAGCAGGCTCTCGACTTGTTCAAAGTCCGCCGCTGCCAAATCAAAATTCGCCGCGATCCAACATTTCCCGGCTGCATCTATTCCGAAATGAAAATGTGCCTTGCGCCATGCTTTGCCGGATGCACCAAAGAGGAATACGACGCCGAGGTTCAGCGTCTGGTGCAATTCCTCGACACCAACGGCAACTCGCTCCGCTCCGCGATCGAAGACGACCGCGAGCGCGCCAGCACCGATCTCGATTTCGAGCGCGCCGCGCAACTTCACAAACGCATCGAAAAACTCAACGACGCGCTCCGTTTCCGTCCCGAGCTAGCCCGGCGCATCGAAGATCTCAACGCCGTAATTCTCCAGCGCGCCGCCGAAGATCAATCCATTGGCGTTTTTGGCATTCACGGCGGTCGCCTCGCCGAGCCGTTTTTCCTGCGCTTCGCGGAAATCGCCAGCCAGCCGCGCTCCGCCGAGCATATCTTCAAGGATTATCTCGATGGCTCTGCGCAAAATGCCGCGCAACCCGTCGTCACCTCCACCACCACGGCTCGCGAAGAACTAGGCGAACATCTCGCCCTCATCTCCCGCTGGTTCTACAGCAATCCTCGGGACGGCGAGATTTTCTTTCGCGAAAAAGACTGGCCTTACCGTAAAATCCTTCGAGCCTGTTCGCGCCTCTTGGCTCCAAAGGTCGCCGAACCGCCCGTGACGAAAAAAGCGGCGTCAGAAAAAACAGAACCGGACACGCCCACGCAAGGGACAACATGACCAAATCCGCCACACTCGAAGCCACAAAGCGCTACGCCAACCGATTTGCCGGACGCGCCGCCGACGGCCATTTTCGCGAAGCCCATGGCCTCGTTCTGTCCTCGCTCGGAATCGGCACGTATCTCGGCCAACCCGATCCGAAGGTAGACGCCAGCTACACCGCCGCAATCGTCGCCGCTGCCGAAAGCGGCATCAACTTCATCGATGCCGCCATCAATTACCGCTTCCAGCGCAGCGAGCGCAATATCGGCGCGGCCATCAAACAGCTTGCCGCCAAAGGCTTTTCTCGCGACGAGCTCGTGGTGTGCACCAAGGGCGGCTATCTGACTCCAGACTCCTCCATGCCCGAGGATCCTAACGAATATTTTTTCCGCGAGTACCTTCAGCCCGGCGTCTTCACCGCGAAAGACATCGTCGCGGGCAGCCACTGCATGACCCCGCGCTTTCTCGAAAATCAGCTCGGCCGCAGCCTCCGCAATCTCGAACTCGAATGCATCGACGTCTATTACCTGCACAATCCCGAGACGCAGCTCGGCGAAGTCTCCCGTCCGGATTTTCTCGAGCGCGTGCGCGATGCTTTCATCTATCTCGAGTCGGCCGCCGACGCAGGCAAAATTCAGTTCTATGGCATGGCCACGTGGAACGGATTTCGCCAGGAAGCCAAAGCGCGAGACGCCATGCAACTCGCCGAATTCGCTCAGATCGCAACTGACATTGCGGGCGAAAAGCACCGCTTTCGTTTCGTGCAGCTCCCCTTCAACATGGGAATGACGGAAGCCTTGACGCTCGGCAATCAATCCATCGGCGGGAATGACCGCACCGTCATGGAAGCCGCCAGCGAACTCGGAATTACGCTGGTAGCCAGCGCGTCTCTGCTGCAGGGCCAGGTTGCGCGTAATTTGCCCGCATTCGTAGCCCAGGCTCTGGGGCTAGAAAATGATGCGGAACGGGCTTTGCAATTCGTAAGGTCGTCACCGGGAATCACCACGGCTCTGGTAGGCATGTCGCGCGTGGAGCATGTCCACGCGAACGCCAAACTCGTGGGCGTCGCGCCGGCAACGGTCGATCAGTTCACACAACTTTTCACGCGTGGCGAAGGCGCATGAATGATTTTCGATGATCTGTCATTCCGAGCGGAGCAGGCCGGCGTTTTTTCTTTCACGTTCGCTCCTGCGAACGTGTCGGCTCGCCGCGAGGAATCTCTCTTCGATTTCAACTTCGATTTCAACTTCGTTTTCTCAGCCCCGGAAACCTCTCGCTCATCCAGTTCGTGATCGCGGCATCCACTTGAGCGAGCTTTCCGACGAAAAAGTGATCGGCGTCTTCTACGACAACCAGTTTGTTTTCCCCCGGCAAAGACGCAACTAAATTTTTCAGTTTGTCCACCGCGCCGTAAATATCATTCGCCCCGTGTACGAAGAGTTTGGGCTTTTTGCACTGCGCCAGATAAGAAAAGTCCGCGTTGTTGACTGGCGCGCCCAGCCCGATCAGCGTAGTAACTCGATTGTCCTCGCATCCAGCCCGAAGTCCCACCCAGCATCCGAAACTGAATCCGGCAACGAGCAGCGGAACGTTTTGAAATTCCGCAGCTAGAAAATCGAGCGCGGCACTCACATCGTCCCGCTCACCCTCGCCTCGATCGTGCTTCCCCTCGCTCATTCCGGTACCGCGAAAATTGAACCGCAAAACGGAGAGACCCAGCGCATCGAGAGATTTCGCGGCTTGATAAACCACCTTGTTGTGCATTGTTCCGCCGAAGAGCGGATGCGGGTGGCAAACGACCGCGGCCATCGGCGGCGAGCCAGCGCGGGGAGTCCACAAAATGGCTTCTAAACGCCCTACGGGGCCCGTGAGGAACAAATTGCGCGATTCGTGTGCTGCGCTCATAGGTTCAGTCAGAAGAAATGCGAGTGTACCGCAACACGCTGAAAAGACCGAAATCCTCCACTAAATTACGGACGTATCTCTTTAATCGATAAAGTTTGTGCGAATCGCGGAGTTCGTCTGCGAGCGGTGTTTCAAAGTGGATTAGCGTCTATCCTAAGCAGACCTCTTTGAAGCCAAATTCCAATTCGCCCGAGTAACAGTACTACTCGGCTTGCTACGCACATGAAAGTGGACGGAGGAGTCCCAAACCCTCGTACTAGGACATAATTTCCTGACTTTCGCGTTGCAGTTTGCACGCCCCGATGTTAGCTTTCCTTGAAATTCCAGCCAGAGTGGGAGGAGAGATGAGCGACGGAGCCGACCGCCGCGAAGCCCGGCGTTTCAACATGACGCTGCCGCTGCGCGTGCTTCCGCACGAATCTCACGGACACGAGCTTTCGGCACAGACGCGGGACGTCAGTTACCGCGGATTGTACTTTCTTGCTGAGGCCAATTTCGATATCGGCAGCGAGATTGAATTTGTCATCACTCTTCCCGAGCGCGTGACACAGTCGAATGACGTCAACATCCGCTGCCTCGGACAAATTGTGCGCGTCGAGCCCACCTCCAATGGGCGCCTGGGCATTGCCGCGAAGATCGAACGTTACGAATTCATGCCCGCCACAGCTACCGCTGCATAAGCTCGTTCGGTTTTCAATCCGTCGCTGGTGCTCGCTTGCGGCCACGCACGGCGAGTACAATGGCTTAGGCCTTTCATTCCACGCCTGGGGAACCGGGGCTCGTTTCTCCACAGGAGAATTTATGTATCACTACGACGCGAGCATCGCGCTGGAAGAATTGCAGGAAGAGGCGCTTCTGCCGCACCCCGTCAAGCTGCGCGACATGATCCTGCGCACGGAGCTTGGCCCGGAAGAGGCAAAAACGCTGAACCACGAATTCCAAGACTACCTGACGCGCTTCGGCGAATTGCAGAGCGTGGCGCGCGGAATCCTGCAGAAAATTGCCGCAGGGCGCCGCAAGGCTTCGTGATGCGAGCCGCGGAAACCGGAGCAACCGGCGGATGAAATCAAAGCCGCGCGTTCTCCTGTTGTCCGCTTCGTCCGGCGCAGGACACGTCCGCGCCGCGCAAGCCCTCGAAAAAGCCTTTGCCGCCCGTGGCGACTGCGCGGTCGAGCACATCGACGCGATCGAGTACGTCAGCAAACTCTTCCAGCGCGTCTACGACAAGGCCTACATCTCAATGGTGCGGCGCGCGCCGGAGTTGATGGGTGTGCTCTACGAGCGTACGGACCAGCCGTGGCAGCATCCGCGCCGCCGTCTTGTGCTGGACCGGCTGAACACCGCGCCGATGGTCCGTATGCTCAAGCGCGTGCAGCCGGATCTATGCGTGGCCACCCATTTCCTTCCTGCGGAAATCATTGCCTGGCTAATCGCCAAACAAAAACTGCATGCGCACAACGCCATTGTGGTGACCGACTACGACGTGCACGCCATGTGGCTCTGCCGCACGGTCGACCGCTATTACGTGGCAATCGACGAAGCCGCTGAATATCTGGCGCGGATCGGCGTCCCACGCGAAAAGTTGCGTGTCACCGGAATCCCTGTCGATCCGCTCTTTTCCAAGCCATTGGACCGCGCAGAAGCCCGGCGCGTGCTTGGTCTCGATCCATCTGCTCTTTCGATTCTGGTTTCCGCAGGCGGCTATGGGATCGGGCCGGTCGAACAACTTGTAAATGATTTGCTGGCGTTGCAACGGCCCTGGCAAATTGTCGCCATCGCCGGCAAAGCCGAAAAAGTTCGCAAGCGCCTGGAAGAGATTTCGCACAAGACGGGCAAGCTGCCCAGCGGCGCGCCGCGGCTGGCCCCTGTTGGCTTCACCACAGACATGGATAAGTACATGGCGGCGGCCGATCTCCTTGTGGGCAAGGCCGGCGGTCTAACGACGTCCGAAGCGCTGTCGCGCATCTTGCCGATGGCGCTGATCGAGCCGATTCCTGGACAGGAAGAACGCAACGCCGATCATTTACTGGAAGCGGGGGCGGCGATTCGATGCAACAATCTCCCCGCGGCGGCTTGGAAAATCGCGGCCTTGCTGGACGATCCGCCCCGGCTTGAAAGAATGTGCGACGCGGCGCGGAGCATGGCCAAACCAAATGCCGCAGCAATAATCGCGGAAGACGCCTTGAGGCTGGTAGACTGACGTAGTCATAAAGCAACGTACGCACTATCTTTCGCTTCATAAGAGTTGCTGAACACGAGTCCCCATGCGACGCAACACTCTGATGATCGATGCCGACGACACGTTGTGGGAGAACAACGTGTTTTTCGAGAAGCTGATCGAGGATTTCATCACCCTCGTTGAGCCTTGCGGCTACACGCGCGCATACATCCGGCACATTTTGAACGAAACAGAGCGGAAGAATATCCGGCAGTACGGATATGGAGTGCGGAGTTTTGGCAGGTCGCTCGAGGAAACGTATCTAAAACTCGCGGACCAGATGGTTCGCCGCGAAACGCTGGCGCAAATTCATGGCCGCGTCATGGAACTGGAGCGCACGCCGCCGAAAATTCTCGATGGCGTCCCGGAGACGCTTGCGTATCTGACCGAGCGGCACCGCCTGATTTTATTCACGAAAGGCGAACCGGCCGAACAAGCCGCAAAAGTCGAGCGCTCGGGACTTCAGGGATTTTTCGAGTTTATCGAGATTGTGAGCGAGAAAGATACGGAGACTTACGGCAGCCTGGTGCGCAAACATAAAATCGTGAAGTCGCAAGGCTGGATGATCGGCAACAGCCCGCGCAGCGACATCAACCCCGCAATGAAAATTGGACTCAACGCCGTTTACATCCCGCACCAGCACACCTGGCAGCTCGAGCACGAGCCTGTCATGGCAGGCGCGGGAAAGCTCGTCATCGTGCCGGCATTTCGCGAGCTGCGCGGCCACTTCTAGGACGCCCGTGTGTATCCAATTTGGATGTTGGAGATCGCTGAGCTTTGCGCGAGGGTAGTTTCATGTGGCGCACGCAAAGGAGAGTCTAATGGCGACATCCAGCATTTCCGTTCACACCGATTGGCGAGAGGAATGGTTTGAATTTGAGGACGCCACCTACCTGAATCTTGCGAGTCAATCGCCCATGCCGAAAGTGTCTCTGCGCGCCATCCAGTCCGCCATGGCCGACAACAAGCACCCGCATCACAGAACGGATTCTGTCTTCTACGAAATCCCCAACCGCATTCGCGTTAACATTGCCCAACTCATCGGGGCAAAGCCCGAAGAAATCGCGGTCACTACCGGCGCGAGCGCCGGAGTTTCCGCCGTAGCGTACGCTCTCAACTGGAAGCCCGGCGATGAAGTTATCACGGCCGCGCGTGAATTCCCGCTCCAGTACACCATCTGGAAGCCCATGGAAGAGCGCGAAGGAATCAAGCTGAAGGTGGTCGCTCCACGAGAACGGTTCATCACCGCTGATGATCTGATCGCCGCGATGACGCCTAGAACGAGAGTGATTTCCGTCAGCATGGTGCGCTTTGACGACGCTTCCCTGCTTGACGCCAAACGCGTTGCAACGGCCTGCCACGCGCAAGGCGCCCTGTTGCTGCTCGACGTGAGCCAGTGCTGCGGCGCAATGCCGATGAATGTCAACGAGCTCGGCGCCGATTTTCTCGTCGGCGCAGGTTACAAATGGCTGCTCGGACCCTTCGGCACTGGATTTTTCTGGGCAAAACACGAGTTGCTCTCGCAAGTTCGTCCGGCGCCGTTTTACTGGATGGCGGTGCCTGGCTCGGACAATTTCGCCAAGCTCAACTTCACCGATCCTAAACCGGCGGATAGCGCCAAGCGTTGGGACGCTCCGGAATCGGCAAGCCATTTCAACTTCAATCTCGCCGCGCTCGATGCGTCTATCGAGTTGGTCGTGCGTTTTGGACCAGAAACAGTTGAGAAGCACAATCGCGGGTTGATCGAACTTATGTTTGAGCGGTTGCCGAAAGACCGCTGCGTTCCCGCAAGCCCATTGGACGCGGCGCGACGCGGCGCTTATGGCTGCTTTGCGGCACGCACGCCGGAAAAGACCGCGGAGCTTTATCACAAGTTGCGCAAAGAGAATGTGATCGTGAGTTTGCGCGAAGGAAACATTCGCGTGTCGCCGCATCTTTACAATACGGAGCGGGACATCGACCGGCTGATTTCGGTGGTCACGGCATGACGGTTGAAAAAAATTGGCCAAGAGTTGCGGTGGTTGGCGCGGGAGCGGTGGGAGGGTACTTCGGCGGGATGCTGGCGCGCGCTGGCGCTCCGGTGATGATGATTGGGCGCGCCGCGTTTGTTGAGACGGTGAAAAGGAACGGACTTTTTCTGGACGCGATGCAATTTAAGGAGAGCGTACGCGTCGAGGCTTCGACCGAGTTGAAGGATGTTCGCGGCGCGGAGATCGTTCTTTTTTGCGTGAAGACTACGGACAACGCTGCAACAGCGAAGGAACTCGCGCCGCTGCTCGCTCCAGGGGCCCTGGTGGTGAGTATGCAGAACGGCGTGGACAACGCCGAGCAGATTCGCGCTGCTTCGGGCATCGAGGCGCTGTCCGCGGTTGTATATGTCGCGGCATCCGTTCCCGAGCCGGGCAGGGTGAAGCACGTCGGGCGCGGCGATCTTGTCGTAGGTCCGCGCGATGCGCAGACTGAGACAATCGCGGGTCTATTTGAACGTGCAGGCGTGGGCTGCCGCATTTCGGACAATATCGCGGGTGAGCTTTGGACCAAGCTTACCTGGAACTGCGCGTTAAACGCGGTTTCGGCGCTGGGCCGCGCGAAATACGGGCAAATCGCCGCAAGTCCAGACGCGCGAAAAGTTGTAGAAACGGCTGTCCACGAGGTACTCGCGGTTGCGCAAGCGGCGGGCGTTCATCCGCCGGGATTTGAGGACCCGCAGGTGGCGCTGGCGGGGGCGTTCAAGATTGCTACGCAGATGGCGGAGGCGCTGTCGTCGACAGCGCAAGATATGAATCGCGGGAAACGGACAGAGATCGATTCGCTGAACGGCTACATCGCACGGCGCGGAGCGGAGCTGGGCGTGCCAACGCCGGTGAACCAGGCGCTCTACGCCCTGGTGAAGCTGGCGGAGGGCCGGGCGTCATAGGCAGTACTATCCTAGACAGTTCTTTTGACAGTCTTCGACGGCATTCTGCGGCGGGATCCTGATTCCAGGACGCTCCTCCCTGGTTTTGCATAAGTGTTCATTCTAAAGACACTTAAAGTCATTTGTTTTCATGGACTTTTGCAAGTGTTGATTCTAAAAAACTTGCCACGGCACAGTTGCACCCAAATTGTGCAAAATACGGATTGTCTTGCTAGTATTGAATATAAAGAGCTTGGGGTCCTTGCAGGCTCTTAAAAGCAAAAACGCCAGCGGGAAGCTGGCGCTGGACGGAACAAGTCAGATTGTTACCTAGAATTACTTATACACGTGGAGTAACCAAATGTCAAGCGAAAAACAGTAGTGGGTCATCCGTTTCCGATTAGGACGGAAAATCGGAAACTCAGATACCGGCACCAACTTCGGCGGTTACCTCATTTTATCGGGTTGGGTCTCCTTGAACTGTTAGCTTTGACAGTTTCCAGCGGGCGAGGCCGGCTCTATGTTGCCGTCAGCGACAAGCACGGTGGGCTCCGGAACCCGACGCCTCTCCGGATAATGGCGCTTCAAGATGCGGTTCTTTCGCCAGGTCAGGCCGGATCGGCAAATCAGCGACTCAGCGTCACCTCCACAGATCACGGTGGCGAAACGCACATTTCGATAAGCGGGAGTAAGATCGTGAAAAGAACATCATTATTCGACTCGGTCGATAACCCAGCTGCGGACCGTCGCAGATTTCTTGGCCAAGTTCTCAGTGCCTGCACCATCAGTCCTCCACTCAGTTTTTTCTCTATGCAGCTTGCCGCGAGCATGAGTGGGTCTTTGACAAAAGAGCAACGTGACAGCATGACCCCGGTACAGGTCATTGAAGAATTGAAGAAGGGGAATGAGCGATTTCGAACGGGGAAGATGGCTCCTCGGGATTACGTAGCCGAGAAACGCTCAAGCGCTAGCGGCCAGTATCCGGCCGCGGTAATCCTTGGGTGCGTCGACTCACGAGTGCCTGCAGAGATCGTTTTCGACGTGGGGATCGGCGACACGTTTAATGGGCGCGTGGCTGGCAACGTGGTCAATGATGACCTGCTCGGTAGTATGGAGTTTGCATGTGCAGCTTCGGGCGCGAAGCTAGTCTTAGTGCTCGGACACACGGCGTGCGGCGCGGTAAAGGGCGCAATCGATGACGTGGTACTAGGGAACCTCACAGGATTGCTGGCGAGGATCAAACCGGCCATTCCGCAAACCAAGTTTGAAGGCCAGAAGTCCAGCAAGAATCCAGCTTACGTCGACGCGGTGGCCCGAACGAATGTCAAATTAGCACTCGAAAACATTCGGCGGCGAAGCCCAGTATTGGCAGATTTGGAAAAGAAAGGATCGATCCAAATCACAGGCGCAATGTACGACCTCGCGAACGGCATGGTTGATTTCAATAGCTGACCAATTCTTTGATCCTGGTTTTCAATGTCCCCCGAGATAACGGCGTTCAAGTGCCTGGTAAGTCGTTAGTCAGGCATTGGGTTCTCTAGGATGAAGACCGTAGCACGACGCCTTCGCTCATATTGAGCGCCACGCACCAAAGCATCAGGTGAAAACCTGAGCCTGAATGCCAGACTTCGCCGGATTGCGGCGCGCCGTTATTTCATTAACTTGCATGTGGGGAGGGACACCATGATTCCATCATGCACCGGACAGGAAATCCCCCTCAGTAGCGTTCAGCACGCAGAGCAGCTCATGATGGCACCCGTTGAGAATGCAGTTACCACAAAGGTGAATGCGCGAGTCGTGGAGTTCATTGCCAAGCCCGAAAAGACCGACGAATTGCGGAACCTTCTCTGCAAGGCCGTAACCCCGCTTCTTCGGGATCGAACCGGGTTTATCCGCTCGATTGTATTGACCACGCTTGAAGAACCGCGCCGCGTTGTAGTCATCACATTTTGGAGCACAAAAGAGCTTACCGTGCGCGACCCGTGGGAGAAGGCTCCTCTAGTGCGCAAACTACTGTCACCGCTGATTGACACTTGGTCGAGGATTCGAACCTACAAGGTAGATCTTACGGAGGCAACAGAAACACACAGCCAGGTGATAAGCCTGCCGATTTGATGACCGTAGCTGCGTTTCTGGGACAGCTCGCAACCGGTTTCGCATTTCTTCAACCAAACGACGCGGCTCAAAGTGAGCAGGCAACAGGCGGCATTCAGCCGCAAGTCGACATGTCAACTTGCGGCTCTGACGGTTTCGGGATCTATAAGGTGGGAACGAAACTGTCCCCGCGCTTCGAAATTCAGAGAGGCTCATCATGAAAAATGAGGACAGCACCTGCTTCATAAGCATCTTCTTGCTACTGGGGAGCGCCGTGCCTCTCGTCGTCTGGGCTGCTTCACCAAGTGCTCATCCGTTCCTGGGCACCTTGGGCGTTGTGCTCTACGTGGCTGGAGGCGTCTTTGGGATTTACGGCGCATATCTTGCCACCGAGCCTGGAGAGACAATCGCCGAAATGGGGAAGACGGAGCCTACCGCTTCCGGCACTGCGGGCGGCGCTCTGGTCATGAGAAAAACGGCCGGGGCCTAGGAACTCGCATCTTGTACCCTTGGACACGTGAAAGCGCTGCAGGTTCAGAAAAACCAACACAAACACAAACTCAGAAATGCCGCGAGATGCTGTTATGCGCTGCGTTACCTCAATTCTTGCTAGAATTTTCGCCACAGCGTCTGAGTAACCTACCTTCGATAATCAACTTCGCCGCTCGGCACCCAGCCCACCAGATCGGTTACTGCGTTAACCAGGACTTTGCCACGCAAAGACCGTTTTGGAGATAACTCCAGGTCATCAATCTGGAACAGTAGCGGGCCACTTCCCTCGTTGCCCTAGAGCAACGACAGCTTAGGTTTGTCATAGGTAAGGTTGTTTCAAGTGCGAATCGTGTGCGAAAGCAGCACGACCAGGGAATCGGTGAAGGAATAGGGGACTGTCTTCGCAGATTCCCTGGAGTCACTACTTCCGCTTCGCATTGGGATTGCGCAGAGGCAGGAGAAGCGGAATCTACCACGCGAGATGCCGTTGCCTTGTGCGGCACGTTTTATGGTACGGCCTCGCCCGGCACAGCCCTCTGGAGGAGAACGTCAATGATTATCGGTGACCGCCTAAGAGAATTACGTGAGTCTAAAAAGCTCTCACAGGGGGACGTTGAAAAGCGCACCGGCCTGGTTCGGTGCTACATTTCCCGCCTCGAGAACGGTCATACTGTTCCCGCCATCGAAACGCTGGAAAAGATGGCTAGAGCGTTCGAAGTTCCGATGTACCAGATTTTTTACGATGGTGAGGAGCCGCCCACACTACCTAATCTCACCAAACGCCAGTCGTCGGGCGAAACCTCATGGGGTAGTTCGGGTAAGGATTCGCGTTATCTGAGCAAGCTTCGCAGACTGTTAGCCAAGTCAGACGACGAGCACCGGAAACTCCTGATGCACATGCTCCAGAAAATGGCGCGTGACTAAAAGAAGGCGTTGAAGAGGCAGGAGAGGGGAATCTACACCCTACCGGCTGGAAAGCGGTTGGTCACTTGTCCAATTTCCGCGTTTGCCGAGGCCTTAAATAGCGCGCGTTTTGCGGCTGGCAATCCTATTCTAAGATTTCCCAGTTTCCTGTCTCTGGATTCTTGATTTTCGTTACGCCGTTTTCGGTGATGGTTTCGGCCTCTAGCTCTGAGATTTTGATTCCTGCGTATCCACCATCATCTGGGTTCTCTCGAAGCCAGCCTGTCCCGTCACAGAGATGTGGGCACTTCTGAAAAAACATAGCTTCCCCGCTGTAATGGCCTTTGTGCACCGGGCACATACGTGTGCGGAGAGGTTCTGTGGCGTAAAACAATCGGCCAAGCAGGTTTGATTTCATGATGTCTATCCGCATCTGCCCCAGAGCTTCGTAATACTTGCCCCCGTGTTGGATGCCTCCCCTAGTCAGCTCGCGATCGGTATTGTTCCTAATGATGCAGTCCATCCAGGTGCTCATTCCATTGCAGAAAGAACGAAGCGGCAGAACGGGAACGCCGTAAAAGTCCTCCAATCGTTTTAGTTGCTCCCGAGCTTCTTCACGGCTGCGGATCGGTTCTGTTGTCATGGTTGTCTCTCTTTCGTAGGTCTCACGAAAAAGGCGTGCAACGTTCGGAGTCGGGTTCTTATTTTCCGACGGGAATTTCCCTGTTAGCTCAAAAGGGCAGCAGCACCATACTACATTCCTATCGGTTGGAATGTATCGATAACTGCTTACTCCCATCGCACGACAATCACTCTAGTGCCTGGGTAAGTCCGGTAATCGGAAACTGACGCAACACCGGAGGAATGACAGAGAAAGATGAAATTAACGGTCGTCGCGGATTTTGAAGGGGATGTGGACTATAGCTTCGAGGTCGACGGGGACGCCGGCTTTCATGGCAGGGCGGAATTTCCACTGGCTGAGGGCGCTTTTGGCGTTGGCGTCGAGTTGGGGATCGATGCCGCGGACTAGCTGAATGCTGTCGACGGAGCCGTCCGAACGGATTACTGCGTAGAGGATGACTTCGCCTTGGACATTTTGTTCGATGAGTTCGGGGGGATATTTGGGGTCGACCTTTCGGACGAGGGCCAAGCCGGTCAGTTCGGAGGAGGAAGTGGAGGTGCGCGGACCATCCTGGTTGGAGCTAAGCTCGGAAAAATTCATGATCCAGCTTCCGCTGGCGCTGTTCAGATTGGCCGTGTTTACGGCGAGAGTATAGACGCGCTTGTCGGCGAAGATCTGTTCTGGCTTTGCGCCGGGAGGAAGCGTGGCGAAGTTCGGCGGGCCGGCCCTCGCGGGGGAGTCGTCGGTTTTGGCATTCGGTTCTGGCCGGGCGCTTAGCGCGCGCGATGAGGGCAAGCTAAGTTTTGGATGGGGAGCACCCAGTCCAGAATCTCCGGAATTCGGCTGGGGGTTTCCGCCGCTGATGCTGATGCCGACAGAACTCTTTCCGGCACCGCTACTCGCTGCTGTTTCCCCAGCGCCCCCTGATGGGTCGGCGGAATCTTTTGGCGAGCTGCCGGGAACGCCGCGTTTTGTGCCTTCGGGCGAAATGGAGATGCGGGCGGCGAGATTGCCCTGCGGCGGCTGGACATCGGGCGCGGGAGGAGCGGGGGCGGCGGACAGAGCGATTAGCGATGTGGGATTGCCGTTGGCGGCTGGGGTTTGAGCCGCGCCGAGCTCTGGCGCAGCGACAGAGTCGCCGGTTTGCGCGCGCTCTGCGACACGAGGTGCGGCACCGGCGTTCAGATCGAGTTTTGGCCGGGCAGGGGCAATTGGCGAAGCGGCCAGAGTTATTTCCGCGGGCTTTTGCTCGAGAGAGGGAACGTCGGGTAAGGGGGCGGCGGTTACGGTGGCGACGCGATGCTGGCGAGGATGGAGTTTTGCGAGGGCGTCGGCACTAATCTCGATGCGCGGCCGAGCGGGCGCGGCGGCGGCTTGCAATTGGACAATATTGGGCAAGTCGGGAAGAAGCTTGGGCGCGAGTTGCGGGGCAGCAGGATTAATGAGAGTTTGCCGCGGATGATTGGGATGCACAGGATCGGTGATGATGCGCTGACGGGGATGGAAGGCGTCGGCACCTCTGGGAGCGAGCGGCTTGTGTTCTTCGGCGTGCAGAACGGGTTTGGGTTTGGCGGCGGGGATTTCGAGTGCTGGAAAATCTTCGATGGGGCCGGACCAGGTGAGCTGAGTATTGTCAAAGGCAGAGTTGTGATGAACAATAGTGTTCAGCAACGAAAACGGGGAGACGAGAAAGACGACATGCCATAGCGCGGCGGCGAGGACGGCACGCTTGGGGATGCGGCGCTCGACCCAGCAATCGCGGAAGTAATCGCCTGCGAGAAATTTTCTGGCGGTGAAAGGGCCGGAGAAAAGGGCGCGGACGCTGCTGAAGAAACCTTGATGGAAGTCGCCCCAGGAGATGTCGAGCTTGGGCTCGACGAGAATGGGCGCGGGGGGACGAATGGGGGCCATTCGGGCGGCGGTCGCGGCGCCCGCGCCTTGTCCCAAGAGGTTTAACCCACTATTGACCTGGCCTAGAGACATGGAATCCTGAATTATACAGTGGCTTAGCAAAATATACCCGGTGCATCGCTGGGGCGACCGGTCGTATGGCCGATTGGATAGATGCCGAGTTGGGGGACGAACGATGTATGGTGTGCCGTGCTAAACGCTCGCGGTGGCTGGGCGGCGTCGCCGGAAGTGGAGTAAGAGGACGAAGCAGAGGACGGCCACACACAGCAGAGTCACGACACCCCAGAATTGAACCACGGCGTCATACACGCCGAGGTAGCCGTGCGCGCCGAGAGGAACTTGCGTTAAGCAAAGAAAATTGGAGAGTTCGGACAGACCGGCTTCGTCACCTTTGGTGATGAATCGCTGAAGGATTTCCGAGTATGGCCGGTAGCCTGCATAGAGAACGGCGCTGGAGAGCAGCGCCCCAATGGCTCCGGTGAAGCCAAGCGCGAGAGTTAGGCCGCTGGGACGAAGTGCAGTTAGCCGGAGTGACTTGCCGCGCACGATAACGCCGACCAGGCAGGTAAGCAAGAGTCCGGCGGAAAAGAGGAGTACGACTCCGGACACTCTAACCAAGAGAGCGTTCCATTGAGAAACGTCGCTGCCGCTAAGTCTGCTGCGCATGGTAATCATTTCCGTTTTTTCCGTTTGATCGGCCTGGTCCGCGAGGGCCGTATATAGCTCGGTCTGTTCTTGGTTCGTGCCTTTTTCAGATAGGGCCGCGAGCCGCTTGTAAGCCTGCTGGTCAACGCGCCGGATCCAGAAGGCGCCTGTTGAACCCATCATCTGGCCAAAGCGTGCTACAGAGGAGTATCTTGCGAGAGCTCCTTCGCGGTCGCCGCGAGCTTCGAGTGTCTCGCCGGCTTCAAGTACCGACTGAGCGTATCGCGAAGAATCCCATGCCGAGTAGCTTGGCAGGCCATACCACCAAGAGGATTCGTCCGTCAAAGCCTGGAACGGGTCGTCGACGTGGTAGCGTAGCAGGACTTTCCGGTCGAGAGTTTTGACACGGTGGACGTAAGTGTCAAGCCTAGGAGACTGAAACGCGGCGGCCATGGAACTTTGCCAGGCCGGGCTTTCTAAGTTCTCGCGTCCGGACATAATTCCTTTTACAAGTACTGGAGGGTTTGTTTTGTGAGCCACCTCGTCGATATCAATTTTCTCGGCGACGATAAAATAGGGGAGAGCGTTTTGTGGGTCATATTTTTCTAGGTCGGAGACCCAACGATCGAATTGGGGAAACGAAGAATATTGCGCGGCAATCACTCCGTAGACCCACGTAAGTTTCGAGTCAAGACGAACAGCGTCTTCAGCTAAGCGCACACTCTCTGACGGGTCCGACTCGCGGACGGCGACAAAGGCTAGCGCTTCAGCGTCGTGATTTTGCTCGGCTTTTCGAGCGAGCGCGGCCAGCTCTGGATCGGGTCCGTGGCCAAGCCAGCGCTGATCAATGTGAAGGACGTCATGCCACTGCGCGAGGGAAACGCGGAAGGCCTGGCGGAATACTGGCGCGAGGAAAAAGAGCAAAGACGCAACGACGCACGCGGTGGTGGCGGTAAGAGTGGCCTTGCGCATGGTTGGCTCCTTGGAGAAAAGTTCGCTGGCGGAAGAGATGGTGCGGCGATGGCTGCTGGGGAGGATTAGGGCGACGATAGCGTGTTTGGCGAGAACGCCCGCGCCGCCGAGAGACCAGAGAAGTGCCGCCCAATTCCCTTGCACGTGATTTAACTCGCTGAGCATGCCGTGGCCCCAGTCGTGGGTATCGTGCGGGGCAATCCAAATTGCGAAACGGAGGAGCAGCGTGGCGGCGCTGCGAGGAAAGGCGACGGGAGTCATGCGCGGCCTCCGCTGAAGGCGGGGCGGCGGGCTTTTAGCGTGGCGCGCTGCGTGGCGAAAGTGGAGCGGACGAGTTCGACGCCGTTCGGAGTGAGGCGGTAGGTGTGGCGCGGAGGGACGCCGTCTTCTGTGGTGACCCACTTGGTTTCGAGCAGAGAGAATTTGGCCAGGCGCATAAGGATGGGATAGAGCGTGCCGGATTTGAGGCCTGTTTCGCGGCTGAGTTCGTAGCCGTAGCGCCAAGCGGTGGGGCGCTCGACGAAGCGTTCGAGAACGCGGAGAGTTTGCGGGGATAGGCGGGGAGTCTTCACAACTAAAGTCTACATATATAGAGATTATTGTCAAGTAGGATTGTGCATGGTGTTGCTTTCGGTCGACGCTAGGCGGTACGGCGGAAGAAGGAGAGGGCGGCGTCGCCTTGTTTGAGGACGCGGGTGCGGCGAAGGGTGCCGGATTGTTCGGGGAGTTGGAATTTGTGGTGGTGCTCGAAGATGACGAGGGCGTCTGGCGCAAGAAAATTCGCGGAGCTGGACGATAGGAATTCTAGGGTGCGGGTGTAGTCGGCGTGGGCGGCGTAGGGGGGATCGACGAAAACAAAATCGAATGGCGGAGTGGACGGAGTGTGGCGGGCAGCAAGTTTTTGGAGGGCAGTGAGAGCGTCGGAGGCGAGGATGGTGTAGCCGGTGGTGATTTTGAGCGAGTCGAGATTGTGGCGGATTAGTTTTGCGCCGGGGGCGTGGTTTTCAATGAAGGTTACGTCGGCGGCGCTGCGGCTGAGGGCTTCGATGCCAACGGCGCCGGTGCCAGCGAAGACATCGAGGAAGCGCGAGCCGACGACGCCCGGGCCGAGGACGTTGAAGAGTGTTTCGCGGAGGCGGTCGCTGGTGGGACGGAGGGCGAGGCCTTTGAGGCTTTTGAGGATGCGGCTGCGATATTTGCCGGCTATGATGCGCATGAGGGGCAAAATTAACATAATCGAAAGACCGCTGACTGAATCAAATTGAGGAAGAAACAAATAAGATGAGGTTCCCGACTTGGACTGGCAACCCTGAGGAGTTAATTCATGCCACGACTGTTCGATGTGATTCGGACGATTCTACTCTTTAGCTCTGTGTTGTGTTGCGGCTTCATATCATCTGCCGCGGCGCAGTCCTGCGGATCGAAGGGGATCGTATTGCAGGTGCTTGGGTCCGGCGGGCCTGAACTGCAAGACAAGCGGGCATCAAGCAGCTATCTCATCTGGGAAGACGGGCAAGCGCGAGTGCTTGTGGATGCGGGAGGAGGGAGCGCACTTCGATTTGGCGAGAGCGGGGCGCAAATGTCGCAGCTTGATGTGATTTTGTTCTCGCACTTTCACGTCGATCATAGCGGCGACTTTCCCGTCTTGATCAAGTCTTCGTGGTTTGAAGATCGCAAGCGTCCTTTGCCGGTCTATGGTCCGGAGGGAAATGACTTCATGCCTTCCATGGTGGAGTTTGTTTACGATTTTTTTGGAGATAAGCACGGCGCTTTTCGCTATCTCAGCGAACTGCTGGAGCCCGGAGAGGAAAGCGACTATAAATTGCAGCCGCACAACGTTGTGGGAAGCGCGAAGCCGGCCCAGATATTTCGACGCGGCGGCATTACGGCGCAAGCGGTGCGTGTTGTCCACGGAGGAGTTCCGGCCCTTGCGTGGAGAGTGGAGATGGGCGGCAAAGTGATCGTTTTCAGCGGCGATACGAACGGCGTGGGGCCAGGGCTGCCACAACTGGCGGCGAACGCGGATTTGTTCGTTGCTCACAACGCCGTGCCAGAAGGCGTCACCGGAGTGGAAAGAAATCTGCATATGCCTCCGTCGGTGATTGGGGAAATCGCCGGAGAGGCACATGTCAAAAATCTGGTCTTGTCTCATCGCATGCTTCGGACGCTTGGCAAGGAAAGTCAAACGCAGTCCGAGATCGAAAAGAAATTTTCCGGCCCCCTCAAATTTGCAAACGATCTGGACTGCTTTCCTTTGAACTAAAAACTCGTAGAGCGAAGGCTTCGCGGCGTTAAGCCGATTGCGCTCTTTCCAGCAGGCTGGTGCTTAGTTGGGAGAATTCTGCCACTAGGGCGCTGGCGTCCTGGCCTGCCAGTGTTGCGGCGTCGATTTCTGTCGTGAGCAGTATGGATGTGGCTACGTCCGCGCTGCATTCGAGGCAGTATTTGCCGGCTCTTCTTGGTAGATCAAAAAGCTCGGCTTGATGGCCGCAAACGCAGCACTGCAAACTAAATGGCTCTTCACAGCCTTTCGGACCAGACGACATTGGCTTTCTCCCGGAGTTGCGTGGAGTGGGTTGCGACTCACAGGTAGATGGTAGAGAAGCGGGCGTAAGGAAGTCCCGAGCCTGCGATTAGGATTTTGTAAGCCAAATAAGCCGTTGCGAATGAATGAGTTGTCACGACCTAGACGACACCTGGTCTCTGTGGATTCAGAAGTTCGGTCACGTCGGCGTCGTTGAGCCTTTCTTCCAGCGCGTCTGAGCCCTGCTCTTGCGCGAATTGCATTTCTCCGGACAGAAGCGGGATAACCGCGAGGAAGTGAACGGTGCGGCCGTCTTCCTCGGTCGTCACTTTGTCCGCGCCTTCAGGAAAGGTCCGAGGATTCAGCAGTACGAGGCCCGTGAAGTGTCCTGCATCATCAATGGGCGCGGGATGCTCTGTATCGCCAACGGTATGCCCCCAGGAAAACCAGGTCTTCTCACGATGAACATACCTTGCGACTTGCTGCAGAACCGCAATGGGCCAGAAATACTCCGGCTTTCGCCAACCGAAATCGGTCTGGCTTAGAGGCCAATCTCCGGGCAGACATAGGCAGACCTCGGCGAGTGCCAAATCATCGAGCACTGCGGGCACATGCATGTCCAGGTCGCTCATGCCTGACGTCAGCAAAGTGAAGTACGGTCTGGAATGGTTGGGTGGGACAACGTGCAAATCGACGTGGACCGTTGACGATTTGTGTTCGTGGAGCACAAAGGCATCCGTACCGAAATGCCTTTGGACGTGTTTCGTGATCGTTCCCAGGTAACGAATTGGTGTTGGGAGTCGTGTCATGTCTCAGCCGATTTTCGCCAGGTGGTAACGGCGTCGCCATTCCTGCGGAAGTTGGCGGAGTAGACGCTGGAGGCTGGCGGATTGTTGTGCGTCGTCGGCCAGGGAGAAGGCTTCGCGGCGGGCCACTTCTAGAAGTTCTTTGTCGCGGATGGGGTTGGCGATGTGGAAGCCGAGGTCGCCGGATTGGCGGGTGCCGAAAAATTCGCCGGGGCCGCGGAGGAGGAGATCGGTTTCGGCGATTTCGAAGCCGTTGGCGGTGCGGACCATGGTTTCGAGGCGGGCGCGGGCGACATCGTTTATCGCGGTCGCTGAGCGACCGACGTCTTTTGCGGCCGCAGAGCGGCCGACTGTCATGCGCACGGGAGCGACGAGAATACAATGCGATTTGGCGGCTCCGCGGCCGATGCGTCCGCGGAGTTGGTGGAGCTGAGCCAGGCCGAAGCGATCGGCGTGCTCGATGACCATGGCGGTGGCGTTGGGGACGTCGACGCCGACTTCGATCACCGTGGTGGCGACGAGGATTTGCGTTTCGTTTTTGCGGAAACTTTCCATGACGGCGTCTTTTTCTTCGCTCGAGAGGCGGCCGTGAAGGAGGCCGAGTTTCAGCTTGGGGAAGACTTCCTTGGAGAGGCGCTTGTATTCGTCCATCGCAGCTTTTAGTTCGAGCTTCGATTCTTCGATCACCGGATAGACGATGTAGGCCTGATGGCCGGCGGCGACTTCTTTGCGAAGAAATTCCCAGACGCCGGGGAGATGCGGCTCGGAGGTGAGGCGCGTTTGGATGGGAGTGCGGCCGGGCGGAAGTTCGTCAAGGACGGAGACGTCGAGGTCGCCGTAAAGAGTGAGCGAGAGAGTGCGCGGGATGGGCGTGGCAGTGAGGACGAGGACGTGAGGGGCGTGGCCGTGGGAGGCGGCTTTGTCCATGAGGCGCTTGCGCTGGAGGACGCCGAAGCGGTGCTGCTCGTCGATGGCGACGAAGCCGAGGCGCGCAAATTGGACCTGATCTTCGATGAGCGCGTGCGTGCCGACGACGAGCTGGGCTTCGCCACTGCGGATGCGCTCGAGAGCGGCGGTTTTTTCGGCATGCTTGAGGCCACTGATGAGGAGCTCGACTTTGTAACCGCCAGGAGCAAGAACGCGGCGCGCGGAAAGATAATGCTGCACGGCGAGAATTTCCGTGGGGGCCATGAGCGCGGCTTGTGTGGCGTTTTCGATGGCGATAACGGCGGCTTGGAGCGCGACGATGGTCTTGCCGCTGCCGACGTCGCCCTGGAGGAGACGATTCATGGGCGCGCGCTTTTCGAGGTCAGCAACAATTTCCTTCAAGACTTTGAACTGAGCGGCGGTCGGTTTGAATGGAAGAATTCGTTTGACGGCTTCGCGGACTTTATCTTCGCGGACACGGAAGGCGATGGCGTTTTCCTTGCGGGTGGCTTGGCGGTCGAGCGCGAGGCTAAGTTGATAGAGAAAAAATTCTTCGAAGATGAGGCGTTGCTGCGCGGGAGTGCGGAAAATATTGAGTGCTTCGAGCGATTCGTCGGGCGCGGGGAAATGAACATGGATCAAGGCTTCGCGTCGAGAGGGGTAGCCGAGACGAGCGCGCAACGCATCGGGAAGAATATCGGGCATGTTCGAATCGAGGAGCTGGACGGCGGCGTACATCGCGCGGCGAATCTGACGCGAGCCGAACGTGCCGATGGCTTCGTAAATGGGGACGATGCGGCCGACTTCGGTGGAGTCCGGCTCCTCGCTGCCGAGCATCTCGAGCTGCGGATTGATCATTTCGAGGCGGGCGGGGCGAAGTTTGTCGATTTCGACTTTGCCGTGAAGAACAAGCTGCTGGCCGGGCTTGAGGCGGCCTTCGAGATAGCCACCGTGAAAGAATTTGCAGGGGAGAAGGCCGCCGGCGGCGTCCTGCACAAGCAGGTGATAAATGGCGTTGTGGGCAAATTTGTTGGGGATGGCCTGGCCGCTCATGACGCGGGCGCGGATGGTGTAAGTACCGTTGGGTTGAATGTCCTTGATGTCGGAAAAATGAATGCGATCTTCGTAGCGGAAAGGCAAATAGGCAAGCAGGTCTTCAAAAGTGTGAATGCCGCGCTTGGCGAGAAGTTCGGCGCGCTGCGGGCCGACGCCCTTGATCATGCGGACTTCGGTGGTCAGGGTCAGCGTCATTAGCACTTCTTTATATCATTCCCAGGCGAAACACACTGAAACGACGATACTTGCGCTATGCTGCTGCGTAATATTAGTGTGGATATTTTGCATCGGGAATCACGCGGGAGGCTTTGGTGGCGGAAAACCGGCTGACAAGTTCCGACAAGAGAGAGCTGCTGTTGTGGGTGCTGCTGGGTGTCGTGGGCGTGGTGTTTGCCCAGAAATATTTTTTCCAGGCGTTTCCCGAAGCTTCGGTGGATTTTAAGGTTTCGCGGAGTGAGGCGCTGGCGCGAGCGCAGAGATTTGTCGGCAGCATGGGTGAAGACATCAGTGGATACCAGTCGGCCATTGTTTTCGACGTGGACGATAACGCGAAAACGTATTTGGAACGCGAGGTGGGACTGCAGCAAGCCAACCTGCTGATGTCCACGCGGTTGAACATCTGGTATTGGGACGCGCGCTTTTTCAGGCCAGGGCAAGAGGAAGAGTTCCATGTGCGGGTGAGCCCCGCTGGGGAGATTGTCGGATACGAACACAAGATTCAAGAAGCGCAAGCGGGGGCAACGCTGGACCGAGCCGCGGCGGAAACGACGGCACGAGAATTTCTCCGCAGCAAAATGAGTGTGGACCTGAGCACGTGGGACTTTCTATCCGAAGAAGCTAACTCGAGCAAAAGGCCGAGCCGGCTCGACTGGTCCTTCACATGGGAGGAGCACGGCTTCAAGGCAAAGGATGCGCCGTACCGGCTGCGAGTAACTTTGCAGGGCGACCGGGCCGGCAGCTCGGAAGAATTTCTGCAGGTTCCGGAAGCATGGCAGCGCAGCTACGCGCACCTGCGCTCCACAAATATTTTTTACAACCAGGTGGCCATCCTCCCTTACTTGTTGCTGATGGGGTCGGCATTGTGGCTGGGCATCCAGCTCACGAGGAGCGGGCAAACGAGCTGGGGTCCGGCGATCAAGCTGGGGATCGTCGTGGCGATCCTGCTGTTCTTTATGCAGCTAAACAATTGGCCGCTGGATCGCATGAGTTATGACACCAACTCGACGTATGGGAGTTTTGTGTTCGAGGAAATTGCGAAGGCGCTGCTGTTTGGCGTGCTATCGGCACTGACAGTGGTTCTCCCGATCCCCGGAGCTGAACCGCTGTACCGCTCGGCACAGCCAGACAGACTGCGTCTCACGAGAGCACTAACGTTGCGGGGCCTGCGTTCGAAGGAGTTTTTCTCATCGGCGACGGTAGGACTGTCGCTCGCGGCAGCGCACATCGGGTTCATCGTGGCGTTCTATATCGTGGCGCGACACTACGGGGCGTGGGCGCCGCAGGATTTGAACTACGAAAATTCGGTGAACACAACGTTTCCGTGGATTGCGGGTGTGGCGATTGGGATGCTCGCAGCGACCAGCGAGGAATTCCTGTTCCGTCTGTTTGCGATTCCCTTTCTGAAGCGACTGACTGGATCGAGCGTTATCGCGGTGATTGTTCCTGCGTTTTGCTGGAGCTTCCTGCACTCTGCCTATCCGAACGAGCCGCCATACATCAGGGGGCTGGAGGTTGGACTGATCGGAATCGTCACGGGCATCGTGATGCTGCGCTGGGGCATTTTGGCGACGCTGATTTGGCATTACACGGTGGACGCTTCGCTCGTCGGCTTGTTGCTCATTCGTTCGAACAGCTTGTATTTCAAAATTTCCGGCGTGGTCGTGGGCGCGGCGGCGCTGGCGCCGCTAATTTTTGCGGGTGTCTCGTACCTTTCGCGAGGGCAGTTCGAACCGGATGAAGACTTGCTCAACGGGGCCGAGCCCGTCGGCGAGATCACCTTTGCGTCTGCTCCGGTGGCAGCCGAAACCACAACGTCCACGCGGCGCTATGAAGCCCTGACGCCTGCAACGATGATCTTCCTGGCGGTTTGCCTGGTTCTAGGAGGCGTAGCCGCATGGCGCTTCAAAACAACCTCGCTTGGCGATTATCTGAAACTGTCCGTGGATGCGAAGACGGCGCGAGCTCGCGCCGACGAAATTCTTCGCCAGCGCGACCTCGATCCAAACACGTATAAGCACGCAACGATTTTTGCGGACGTGACTGACCCGGTGACCAACGAATTTCTGCGGCAGCGCGTAGGTATCGCCCGCCTGAATGCGATCTATTCCAAGGAAGTACCCGGAGCGGTCTGGCAGGTGCGCTACTTCCGGGATAGCCAGCCCGAAGAGTATTCGATCAAGTTAGGGCCCGACGGCTCGGAGCTTGCCTTTCAGCACAGGCTTGCGGAGGATGCGGCGGGAGCGACGCTGAGCAAGGAAGAAGCAGTTGCCAAAGCCGAAAAATATCTTCGCGAGGTGAAGAAGCTCGATTTGAACCAGTGGAGTCTTGTCGAAGCAAACTCCGACAAGCGCATCCACCGGACAGACCACGAGCTTGCCTGGCAACAGCGCACTCCGATCGATTCTGGTTCGACATCTTCGAATGATGCCGTAAGCCATGCGTTTGTTAGGATCAAGGTCGCGGTTCTCGGCGATGAGGTTGTGGATTATCGGGGATCTTACTACTCGAAACCGGAAGCGCGAGAGGAGCTTGAAGCCAAGGAGGGCGGAACCACCTGGATGTTCATCAAGATCCCCGACGATTGGCGCCGCAGGCAAGAAGAACAGACGCTCTTCCGCACCGTGTACAGTTTCGCGGTTCCGATTTTGTTGTACGGCGGATTGGGGATTACGGCGATTGTGATGTTTTTCAAGAATCTGCGCTCGGAAGCAGTGCGAGCGATTCCCTGGAGGCGACTGGCGCTTTGGGCGCTCTGGGGGCTGGTGGCTTACGGACTGATCGTCGCCTTGGGCAACCGTCTGCAATTTTTCTTAAATTCCTATCAGACGGCGATTCCCTTCAAGACCATGCTCGGAGGCGTAGTTATTGCACTTCTTCTTGGAGCGGTGTTTTATGCCGGCGGACTGGCCGTGCTGTTCGGTCTCGCTACGTACTTCAGCAATCGCGCGTTTGGAGAAGAGCGGCTTCCCGTGGGCAGCCGCTTGCCTGCGCTTTATTACCGCGATGCGCTGTGGATTGGCGTGTGCGGGACGGCTGGGCTTCTTGGACTCAGACACCTGATTGAATTTATCTCTTTGCACTGGCAGACAGTGCACCGCGGCTTGGCGTTCTCCCTCGGTCAGTATTTCGACGCGGTACTTCCATCCGGCGGCGTTCTGGGGAGCGCGCTGATCAGCAGCCTTTTTGTTACTGGATTCATTGCCTTCGTCGCGGCTTTTGTGGTGTCGGTCCTCAGAGCGCGCTGGTTGCGGTTTTCCCTTTTTGTGCTTGGCGTTTTATCTCTCACCGGAAGCAGTTGGGGGAATGGGACTGACTTTGCAATAAAGTTCATGGGCGAGGCAATTCTTCTGGGAGTGCTGGTGTTTGGCGTCCGGCGAGTCATGCGATTTAATGTGCTGGGCTGCCTCTTGGTGGCGGCCTGCATCAGTTTGCTGGGAGCTGCGGCTCAATTGCTGGTACAACCGAACTCGTTCTATCGCGCAAACGGCTACGCCGTGGTGATGATGATCGGGCTCTTGCTTGCCTGGCCCTTCGCGACATGGCGAATGCGGGCGTCCACCGGCAGTTCTACGGCGACAGGGACTTAAACTGACCTGGGATCGGCTGGGCAACCTCTGGCTCGTTGTGGAAATCCGAAACAATTAGGCCTCGAAGTTCGTTCTCTAAGTGGGAAGTGGATGCTCACCCAGAGGCGTCTTAGTACGTCCAAATTGGGTGGTCGCAGATGTTCCGTGTGTGGCGGAGTGGTCGGTTCAGCCTAAGGTGTTGGTATATAAGAGACAACGCCAGCGCACGAGAAGAGAAAGCGAAATATGCCGCTTCCAAGATGGGCTCTAGCTTTGGCTAATAATTCAGGCCTGGCGGGTGGCACCGGTGCCTCCCTGGCCGCGGTGGACTCTTTGCCTAACCTAAACGAGCGCACCCTTGTGGCGGAAGCTCAAGCCGGCAACCGGGCGGCTTTCGAGGAGCTTGTTCACCGCTATGACCGGGACGTGCTGCGGCTGGCTTTTAACCTGATGAAGCGTCCGGAAGACGCACGGGACGTTTACCAGGAGGCATTCCTCAAGGTATATCGCAATCTTCACCGCTTTCGCTTCGAATGCAGCTTTTACACCTGGCTCTACAGGATCGTTACCAACGTTTGCCTCGATCAGCTGCGACGCCGGCAGGCACGGCCCGAGGATCAAGCGCCGGAATCCAACTCCGGGAATCATGAGGAAGGGATCACGGATTTCTTTGAGCGCCAGCGGGAACATCGCCCGACGCTCGATCCTGAACGGCAACTTTTTGGAAAAGAGATTCAAGCGCGCATCGCCACGGCGATGGAGCGGCTTTCTCCAAGGGAACGGATGGTTTTCGAACTGAAGCACTACCAAGGATTAAAGTTACGCGCCATCGGCGACGCATTGGGGACTACCGAAGAAACCGTGAAAAATTCGCTGTTCCGGGCGACACGAAAGCTCCGAAGCCAGCTCGGAGGCCTGCGATGAGCGCGCCTCTACAAAAGTGCAAACAAGTGGCGGGGCTTCTGGTTTTCTACGCTTGCGGCGAGACCAACGAGCAAGAAACCGCGCTGATTACAAAGCACCTTGCAGAATGCCCGGCGTGTGCCTCCCAACTTGCCGAGGAGCGCGGGCTACACGAATCCTTGATGGAAGCTTTGCAAGCGTCCGAGCAACTCGACGCAGGCGGCATTCTTCTTTCGCAATGCCGCAGCGAACTTGCCGAAGCGCTTGACGATTTGTCCGCCCCGCCCCTGCAAGAGCGCTGGCGGCCGTTTGGATGGTTGCGGCGATGGATGGCGTTGCGCCCGGTTCTGAGCGGGGCCCTTCTGGTTTTGTTTGGCGCGGCGCTTGGCACGCAACTGCTGCCGTGGATTTCGGCGCGCATCGATTCCAATTCGAACGGCCAGACTGTGAATGTCTCGCCGGCGGCCAAATTCACGGACGAGCAGCTCTCCAAGATGGCTGTCGCGGGGATCAATTTGACGCCTACGCCGGATGGGACGCCAGGAGCATTGCAGGTCCACGTGCGCACAGAAGAGCCCCTGGTGCTTTCCGGCAACGTGGACGACCCTGACCTTCGGCGCGTGTTGACCTATGTGGTCGAAAACGGCGACCAAACTGATTCCGGGGTGCGGCTGGATTGTCTGGAGGCATTGCGGATCCGAGCGGGCGATGTGGACGTACGGCGTGCCCTGCTCTTCGCTGCGCGAAAGGATCAGAACCCCGCAGTGCGCATGAAGGCGCTGGAGTCCCTGCGCGACGCCGTGAAGGAGAAGGGCGTGAGGGAAACGCTGGTCGATGCGCTGGAGCACGACGCCAATCCTGGAGTGCGCGTGGAAGCCGTCAACCTGTTGGTTCGCTCTCTGGAACAGAACGCGCCGGATTCTTCCCGGAATGCTGAACCAGCTCTTGCGCCGGATGGCCTCAACAGTCCCCTCGATCCCGCGATGGAACATGTAGTACGCACACTCGAGCAGCTTCAGCGCAGTGATCCGAATCGCTATGTTCGCCTGCGGAGCGCCGCGGCGTTGCGACAGATTGGCCCGCGCGAAGTGCAGTGAGAAGTTCAGCAATTTGAAAAGAGACGCCGGCAAGTGATGAGCTCGAATACGACTTTCAAACCCATCAGCGGAACATTTAGAGGGGCCTCTCGCAAGGCGCTCTCGCTTGTTTTCTCCGCCGCACTTTTGCCGGGTTTAGTTTTTGTCGCAGATGCACACGAGCCGCTGACAATCGATCCGCCCGTTCCGGGTGATCCAGGTCCCCGCACCAGCATCGACCGCTCAGACGTTCTACAAACCAGGGACGGTCTGACGCTCCATCTGACAACCGATCTGGGCTCGGTGCGCATCGTCGCGCTCGAACCGGGCGCGCCGCCGGTGGTTCGTTACACCGTGCATATCGAGACCGATGCTCGGGCACCGCTGGCGCAGAGTCTTCTGGATCGTTATTCGCTCACGGCCAAGGGAGCCTCGTCCGGTGTGGAGATCATCGGGGCTTCGCCATCCCAGGCCGGCCGCAGTGGAGCTACCGCGCAATTTTATGTGCAATTTGAAGTGGCTGTCCCGGCAGGGTACAACCTCGACGTCAATACGGGCGTGGGCGATATCGAAACGCATGATATCGGCGGGGCTGCCAGCCTGATTACGCAAGGCGGCAACATTCGAACGGGGCGCATTGGTTTCATCGGGTTTCGCAACGTATCACAGGGTCACCCGGCCGCCAAGCTCTCGACCGAAGGCGGACATATTCAGGTGCAAGACGTTGCCGGCGACCTGGACGCGTTTACTGCGGGCGGGCACATTGTCGCGGGGAATATCTCTGGGGACGCTGTGCTGCGCAGCGGCGGCGGCCACATCCGCGCGGGACAGATCGGCGGCCGCGCACAGCTTGAAACCGACGGCGGGAACATCACCCTGAAGCAGGCAGGACGCTTCGTGAGCGTACGCACGGGCGGCGGCCAGATCGACTTTGGCGAAGTACGCGGCTCCGTCCGCGCGCAGACTGGCGGCGGGGGCATTCGAATCATCACAGTTTCCGGGCCGATGGAGGTCGAATCAAACGGCGGAAGTATTTGCCTGACGCGCGTGGCAGGCGCAGTCCAAGCGGCCACGGCCGGTGGCACCATTCAGGCCTGGATAAATCCGGATGCGGCCTCTTCCGGAGGCAAGGTGAGCTTACCGGGCGCGTCACAGCTTTCCTCGGGAGCCGGAGACATCATCGTTTTCTTGCCAAGGAATCTCGCGGCAAACATCGACGCGCTCGTCGAAAACGGGGGCTTGAACCGGATTGATGCCGACCCGGCGCTCCTCCTGAACATACAGCCGGTTGGGAATCGCAGTGCTGGCCCGGTGCGCGCCACGGGAATGCTGAACGGCGGAGGAGAAGTCCTTAAGCTACGCACGACCGTTGGAAAAATCCGGCTCCAGTTCCTTGATGCGGACACGGGGCTGCGTGACTCGCTCATTCGCGAGCAGCGCGAACGGATTAATCGCTGGCACGATCCTGATTTTCTGCCCGTCAAATCGCTCGAGCCTGGGCCGGTAACCGCCGGGCCTCCCCCTTTCGAAGAAAAGAGTGACTGGCTTGAAGGTTGGATGGACAAACTCGAGATTGTCCTTCTTGGCGGATTGCGGGAGGACCCGAACGATTTCCTTAAGCGGCTCATCGCCTCGCCGCACCCGGCCTACCCCGAGTTGGCGCGGCGGGCACGCATTCAGGGATTCGTGAAATTGCAAGTGAAGGTGAAGACAGATGGGAGTGTGGAAGTGCAACGGGTCCTGCAGGGCGAGCCGGTGCTTGCCGATGCGGCGATAGACGCGCTGAAGAGGTGGCGCGCGAATCCGGCATCGATCAATGGGACTCGAGTCGAGATTATTTCGACGGTCACATTTAATTTTGAGCTGCGCTGACGGCGCATGCCACAGGGGCGAGTTTTGTAAGGGCCAAGGGTTCCTCGGTCACTTTGGGTTAATCAGCAAGGGCTCGTGCGATGTACTCGAAGGGGGTAGAACATGAAATTACGTCCAGCTCTACGCTCGGCGGTGTCATTCGTCCTGATGTTGGCGGCGGCTTGGGCCGCGCCTTGCTTTGCGAAGAACAAAGACTTCAATCAATCCTATCCGTTGCAGCCGGGCGGATCGTTTGAGCTGCAAAACGTCAATGGCCCCGTCCAAGTGGAAGGATGGGACCGCAATGTCATCGAGATCCACGCGGTGAAGATCGCCAAAGAAAAAGAGTCGGACCTCGACCGCGTCTCGATCGAAGTCGACGCCAAACCGGATGATGTGTCTGTCATCACGCGCTATCCTCAGAACGAAGGCGTGGAAGTCACCGTCGAATATACCGTGCGCGTTCCGCACGGCGCGCGCGTCGAACACATTGGCACGGTGAACGGCACGCTGAAGATCGCCGGTGTCGATTCGGTGGAAGAGCTGCGCACGGTGAACGGAAACATCGAGGTCTACGAGGGCGGGGGAAGCGTCCACGCGCACACGACCAACGGCAATGTGCATCTCGAACTTTCGCATTTTCTGAATGAAAAAGGAACGGCGGCGGAAACGACCAATGGCTCTGTTCTTCTGGCCGTTCCCCAGGGCACGCAAGCAAACTTGGAAGCGCGCTCCCTGAACGGCAATTTCTTCTCGGAACTGCCCTTTTCGCAGGAAGCCACACTGCGACCCCGCGAAATGCGCGGAAAACTCGGCAAGGGCGGAGCGCCGATCCGGCTGAATACCATCAATGGCGGAATCCAAATCGTAATTTTGCGGTCGACGGTTTGAGGCGAGCCGCGTCTAAGAAAAACAGGAGGACGGAAAAATCATGACGAAGCGAGATTTGTTTATGGCTGGCGGAGTCGCGGCACTCGGGCTTGCGCTGATCGCCCTGCCGAGCCCTTCTGCAACTCCGCAAGAGCCGGAGGCTGCAAAATTGGCGCAAATGGAGCAGAAGATCGAAGAACTTCAGGCACGTTTGGCGGAGCGTCTTGAGGGCGCACAAGAAAGAATTGCCGAACGCGTTCAGACTCGCGCGCTGCAAGCGTCCGTAAGGGCCGCCGTTCAAGAAGCGCAGGAACAGCAGAGAGAATTGGAAAGAACGCCGGAGGCGGATGAGCCCGACACCATGGTGTTCCTCGGCGATGAAGGCACGAGCTGGCTGGGCGTGGAATCGCAAGAAGTAACTTCGGGCAAAGCAAAGGAATTGAAACTGCCTGCGGAACGCGGCGTCTTGCTGGGACGCATCTTGCCGGACAGCCCGGCCGCCAAAGCGGGGCTGAAGGACAACGACGTCATCACGGAGATCAATGGACAGCGCGTCGAAGGCGAGGCGCAATTTCGCCGGATGATTCACGAAATTCCTGCCGGACGGTCCGCGCAATTCAGCGTGTGGCGAGACGGACGCGCGCAAACGATCAACGTGACTCTCGGCAAGTCGGAAGAACATGCCAATACGTGGTTCAAGACTGCTCCGCGCGCTTTTTCTTTCCAGCTTCCGAAAATTGAAATGCCAGAAGTGGCGCCTATGCCGGGCATGGACTGGAACTATGGTGTGCTCGCCGGCGCGCATCCTCGTTTGGGTATCGATGCCGAAGATCTTAGCGGACAATTCGGCACGTATTTCGGGGCGCCGGATGGCGAGGGCGTGCTGGTTCGAGAAGTAAATTCTGGTTCGCCAGCGGAGAAGGCGGGAGTGAAGAGCGGCGACGTGATTACTGCGCTGAACGGCGAACGCATCCGATCGCTTGGGGATCTGCGCGAGAAGCTTGCGGCCAAGCGAGAGGACAAGACGGTGAAACTCGGCGTTCTGCGCAACAAGAGTGAAATGTCGATTACCGTGGAAATGCCACCGCTGCCGTCAAAAACCACGCGCACCATCTCGCGCCGCACCAATATTTAAAAAAACTACAACACAAAAAGGCCCGGACTTGTTGTCCGGGCCTTTTATGTTTGATTTGCATTTCTGTAGGCAGCTCTTGAGCCGGGGTCAAGGCTAGTCAGGATTTATTGTCCCGGCCATATTTTCGCGCCAGACGAAACGGGCGTCCCAAAGCGTCCAAGAGCCAATGGCGTTTGTTCTCAGCGCCTTCGACCCAATCTTCCTCGGTGGGCAAAAAAGAAAGTCGAAGCAGATAAGCCGGCCCGGAAAAAATTCCGCCGCACATGCGCATTCGAAATATCGCGCGGGTGAGAATTCCTGGCGGCGCGGAGCCAGCCGCAGGAAGCCATTTCACAACCTGCCGGGCGAGCCGTTCCACCGCGTGGTCCGATCGAACAGAAGCGGTGAACTTTTCTGGAATCGGCGCGCCAAGCACGTCCGCCGCCAACTGCAGACCGACGTAGAGCATGCGTTCCGCTCCGACTTCGTTCGCAGCTAGCTCTATGCGCTTCCAGTCGAGTTCCTGCCTGGACACAAAGGCCGCTACGTCTGCTATGTAGCTCAGCCGCTCCCAGAGATGCTTTGCGCCGTGAACGCAAATCAGGATGAGTTCATCTTCGGGTGATAAAGCAGGAATTTCGCGCACATCGATTTTTACGCGGGCCTGCCGATTGAAGAGATTTTCCAGAGTAAGAGGCAGTGGATGATACCGGAAGGTGAGTTCCGTGTGGAACTCGGCCAGGAGCTTCGTGCCCGGGTGACGGAAAGCATATTCACCGGGAGCCTTCTTCGCCCGGATCGCTGTAAGCGGAACGCTCGGCTCGTATCCTAGACCGAGCATCAGTTCGGTAAACCGAAGAATGTCCCTATCATATGCGATCAGGTCGAGGTCGCCGTAGTGTCGTACCCCCGAATCGTCGTAGCAACGAGCCGAAAGCACCGGCCCTTTGATCACCAATGCCTCAAGACCGGCCGCGGTGAAGCAATCGATCAGCCGGAACATCTCCGCAGTCAAACGAAGAGTGCAAAGGACCTGCGTGCGATGCCGCTCCCGCAGTTCTTGCGCAATGTCCATTAGTACTGCGGCTTGGCTGCAATCCCGAAGCCGCGTCGCGGCGAGTCCGAGAACGCCGTGCGCTTCAGCAAGTTTGAAAAAGTCCGGCCAATCCACCGACCCGCAGAGCAACTCGTTGAGCCGCCCTATATCGGGATTGGGGCGCGCGCATTCGAGGAGCAACGCCCATTTCGCAGCGTTAGTGCTGCGTTCGATGTTAATTGACTGCGACAGATCGGTCTCCGGAACTTTGATACCTTGCGGGGAGAGCATAACGCGGAAGTGGCTAACGCGAGTATTTTCCAGAAAGCTCGGCGGCGCGCCGGAAAGCTTCGTCCCAGCCGGAGAAGAGATGCGGGAAACGCTTGGCAGCTTCCTTTGCGATTTCCTGCAAAGAGGCTTTTCCATCCATAGCCTGCAAAAGCCAACGCTCGGCTTCGCCTGTCTCAGAAAGCGCCGGAACAAAATCCGCGGCGCGACGGTGCAGAGATTGCGGCGCATAATTCGCGCCTTGAAATGTGGACTGTTGGAAATGACGTGCGCTGCCGTCGGGAGTGTCGATTTTTGTGTCCCAACGCCAGACGTAATCCCCACCGACAAAATCGGCGTGCAACTCGACCGGGATTTCCTGGCCTTCCGTAACGTCAACCGCCTCGAGCCAAGGCAGAAAGGCCTGACCATAGATGGTAGACGCACCCCCGGGCCCCGAGGAATAGCCGATGTCGCCAAACAACTGGGTCTCGAACCAAAGACAAAGGCCATGGGCAGTTCCTGCGCGCGCGATGCGAAATCGCAGGGCGGCGGCCGCGCGCGTTGCAGCGCCTGCGTTGTAGTCCAGAACGTGACAGGTCAATGGCTGCGTGAGGAGCTGGCCGGGCTTGAAAGATACGCCGTGCTTCTCGTTGAGAATGAGAGAGAGAGCAGAAGAGAGATCGAGACTCTCCACGGCTTTTTGCCAGGGTGCAGTGAGTCCCTTGTAATACTCTGTGGCCTCCATCACGGCCGCTTGGAGCGTATCACGATGCGGAATCATGATTCCGCCAGGGCCGAGGAAGCGCTGACGTGCATCCTCCATCGACGAAATGGCGTGCTCAAACAGCGGAAGCGCGCCGCGGATGTCCGCAACAATGACGTTTGCGCGTTCCGGCAATTCCGTCCTGCGCGAATCGCTTTGCAGGAACTTGATGCGCTCCCCGAAGCCGTTTGCCGAGGCAAGTTGCCTTGCCAGGTGAATAATATCGTCGGTCTCGATCGCGTAAACGCGCTTTGCTCCCGCGCGGCAAGCAAGGAGCGAGAACACGCCCGGTCCGCAGCCGATTTCCAATACCACATCACCCGGACGGACAGCCCTGGCGATCGCGTTGGCGTAAGCCTCGAACCGGCCGCTATCGCTATTCATTTCTCCGTACGCGCGGAGGGAATACATATCAGCGTTTGGAGATCAAGGATGCGGAATCACAATCGGTGGATAAGCATCTTGCGTCTGCCAGAATCAAGTCGCAGAGCTCGCCGATGCGGCCCGGATCAGCATGCGGCACGATTCGCCGCACGGGCACTTGCGTGACAAGCTTAGAGAGCGCGTCGAATTCCGCGGCGCGCTGATTGCGGTCCAATAGCCAGTTCATGTAGGTATTTTGAACCAGTTCGAGGAGCGCCTCGCGCAGGCCCACTTCTTCGATTCGTGGCGCATTGGCTTCCGCCGCGCGCGGGGCGAGCATGTATACCGCGCCGAGCGGCCTCTTGTGCGCCTCAAAACTTGCGTTGTTTCCATCCAGGGGCAGAAAACATTTCTCCCAGCTCGGCGTCAATCTTGGCAATGCATCCGGCTGACCAAGCAAATCACGCACGGCGTCTGGCCACAGGCAAATCCTGGGGTAACCTGGCTCAACCTGAAAACCCGCGACGCCATCGCTCAAAGCGGTTATGTCATCGCTTAAGACCGGCACACCCCGCAAAGCCAATGCGGCCGCGGTTGTGGACTTACCGGACTCGCTCGGTCCGCACAGCACGACTGCTCGTCCTTCAACAGCTACTGCGCTGGCGTGGAGTGCCATGACGCCCCGCCGCCGGAGAACAAACCCCATAACGGGACCGCGAAGGTAGACTGCGAGATCGTCCATGGTGAGCGGCGGCAGACAGGTTCCCCAAAGGCGCTCCGCACCACCATCCACAAAGAAGAATGCCTCGTCCCCATAGTTCAGTTCGAAAAACAGTCCTGCACCGAACGAGGTGAGGGTGAACGGAGAATTATCTCGTCCGACTTCGCCAGGCCTCGGGTGCTCCAGGTGAGGGGGTAGACGCCTGGCTTCTCGCACCCAGTCCTGTTCTGGACCGAAACTCACGAAAAGGTCGTACCGTTGGAGATCAGTAGATTCTTGAGCGAAGGCAGAAACCGGAGTATCACAGCGGAAGGTCAGACCGTACGCGCGATAGGAATAACTCACTGGCCGAGGATTCTCACCATGCAGCGCGTCTAGAGGCATGAATCACGTTTTCACGCTCCCTCCCCCTTGCATGTCTCGATTTTTCGAACTAGAGGAAGTGCTATTGGTCAACTGAGTTAAGTCGCCGTAGACAATGAGTTTGGGCGCCTGATATGGCTTCTTCATAGGGACATCTAAGGCTCGCCTCATTCATAGTCTCCCTGTAGAACTCTAACGAATCCCTTCCTCGTTTACAACGCCTTTTAGCCAGTAGGACAGCGAGACGGCACGCAGACCCACCCAGAACGTAGAACCCGCGGCGGTCTCCAGAGTTGTGCCGAGCCGCTCCCAATCCACAAACCTCCGAAGTACTGGAGCCGGCTCAGGAAGAGGCACTGGTTGCCATTTCTTGCTCTCGATAAATTGCTGGATCATAGTCACCGAGAAGCGGAGTCTTCGGGCGCACGCGGATCTCTTCTGGCAGCATGCCACGCATAGCCTCGCGGAGTAATGCCTTTTTCATGCACCAAGGCACCGGCGGCACTCGCAAGAGGAAGCGCAACAAGCGCTGATCGAGTAGCGGCGCACGCAACTCGACAGGCACTCCGGTCCAGCTTGCATCTTCACATTCCAGCACATTTGACCAAAATCCGCTGGAAAGACCAGCAAAGGCAATTGGATGCCACGGATGACCCAGCCTTGGGCGATATCTGAAGTTCCTGCCAACGCACGCGGAGATTGTGTCGCTCAACAAAGTGTGGATCCAAGCCATGGAGGGAATTCGGTCAGCGGGTTCGTACGCCACATCCACTGCCGCAGCCGGCTGCGAAACCCTCCACGTAGTGGCGGGATGCGTCTATGTTTCAGGATATAGTCGTCCGAATCTCTTTACGATGGTACCGAAACTCACGCTTCCGGAACAGGTAAGTCAGGTACGGCCAAGCTTGCCCTGTTAGGACGTCATCTCCGCCATACCCGGAAAGGACAACCCCGGAGTGACCTTGAACGTGTCGATATAACCTTTGAGTTAGGGAGAGGAAAGGATCGTTATACGGCTCCGGCGTGCGCAGAATCGAGCCTTCCCAGCCTTCGTAGGGGGGACAGGAAGCTGCCGAAAGAATCTCGATCTCAATGCCGAGGTTTTCTGCGACAAGCGACGCCAAGTAACCTTCCTCGTCGTTGAACATTGGTTGGCAATCGACCGTGTATGCGCGCAACGGGCTGTTCGCCCCGTCTTTCTGCGCGATCTTACGAGGCGACTGCTGCGATGCTAGTCGAATCGAGCCCACCGCTTAGGAAAATGCCACAGGGCCGGTGCGGCAACCGATCGCGAACTGCCATTTCCAAAAGTTCCTGGAACTGCTCTACATATTCCTCAGGCCGGTCCAGCAAAAGCGGTTCTTCGACGGAGAAATGAGTGTAGCTACGAACGCACAGCTCTTCGTCTGAATAAATCAGGGCATGCCCTGCAGGTAGCCGGCGAATATCCTGATACACAGACCTTTCCCCGTCTTGACACCAATCTCTGAGGAGAAAATCTCCGATGAATTGCGGGTCGAGTTCCGAAGAGACGCCTGGCGCCAGGCGAAGAACTTCGAGTGTGTTGCTGAAATAGAAGCCATCGCCCGACCGCGCATAAAAAAAGGGCCGCGCACCTATTAGATCGCGGACACATCGGAGCTGGCGCGCAGCTGCATCCCAGATTGCAAAGGAAAGGTCGCCTAGTAACTTCGGCAATCCAGCCTCGCCCCATTGGCGCCAGGCTCGAAGAACCAACTCCTCGTCAGTTGCGCTCGCCGGGATAGATTCGTCGCGCTGCTCGAGCTCGCGCCGCAGCTCCTCCCGGCCGTCGAGACGCACGTCGCCAAGCAGCCAGACGCGGCCGTCCAGGGTGCATGGTTGCTCGGAAGCTTGGGGTGCTGGGCCTGTGCGAAGAAGTGTGAAGCAAAAACCCGCGCCAGCCCGAGACCAAATTTGTGTCGCGTCTGGTCCGCGAAATGCCAGTCGAGCAGCCATGCACTCGAGCAAACGCGGGTCGGGAGCATCCTCGCCGGCGGAAACAAATCCCGCAAATCCGCTCATCTCGGCTCCGGCGGCAGCGAAGCCAGCGCCGCGTCGAAAGCTGCATAGTGCTGATGCTTCGCTTCCGGCTCGTTCAAAGCCACGCCGTCGCGCTCGACCCAGGCATGCGCTTCAAATTTTTCACCGTCCTTACGGACCCCCACTCTTAGATCAGAAGCGATGCCCTGGCGGCCCAGCAACCACCAGAGCGCCAGTGATTCGTCAAGGCATGAGGGATGGCCAGGGCTATTGCGCACCGCGGCGCGCACCATGCGTGCCGTCAGGTCGGCACTAATAGACGCGGAAGTATCCGCCGGATGGCTGGGGAGGGAAAGAAACTTTTGCAGAAATGCCTGCGTCTTGCGAAATCCACGCAAGCGCAGACTCAAAGATATCAGGGGCAACAGTGCGGCTGCACGCAGGAAAAGACCGCGCGCGGGGCGCTCCAGCGCGCTAAACCGCCGAAGCCGTTCCCACATTTTCGGGCTGGATCTGAAGCAAGCCGTTGTCGACTAGCCGCCCCAGCAATTCCGCAAGGTGCAAACGAAGCAATTCCGGCTCAACATCAAACTCGTTCTGGAGTTCCCGATATGCAGCGTCAATGCTCGGCGCAGTGGTAACAAGCTGCCACATGCGCGTGCCCGTTTCGTCCAAACCGAAATAGCGTTCTGTCTCCAGATTCAAGAGCACGGATTCCTTATCAAGAAAACGCACAAGAACGTGCGGCAGCGTTTCAGCGCGATCTGCAAATGACACCATCAGCCCTGCTCCTCAGCTCTTCGTCTCAAAAAAGCGTTTCCGATTCTTGGCTGGGTCATGAATCCGCTTTATTACATTCTACCGGGGAATCGTCCGCTTCGCCATGCAGACTAAGAACCCACTCGTTCGCAGCAGATTGCCCGTCCTTGCGAGCCGATTGTCTTCGAGCGGGAGACAGGCTAAGCGTTTGCGCTGCTGGGAGCCAATGGCGCCGGCAAATCCACGCTGCTCCGCATCCTCGCCACACTGCTCCTACCTACCCGGGGCCGCGCCCTGTTAGCTGGACACGATGCGGTCCGCGGTCTTCGCGCTGTGCGTCTGCTGGATTGCGACTCAGTCCCTCATTTGAAAAATCCTACTGGCACAGCATCGCCTGAAATAATTCTCTCGAAAGTACCTCAACCAAAAAGGCCGGCCCCGCGACACGGGACCGGCCCGATAGATGAAGAAGCGAAATCGCTCAGGACTTCTTTTTCTTGGTGTTCACTTTGATGTCGATGCCAGGAGCCATCAGTTGCAGTTGTTCGAGCCCCTGCTTGGCCTGCTGCCCGTAAATCCCATTGGGGTCAAGCTCAACGGCCTTCTGATAGGCTTCGATCGTGCCCGGTGCAAACACAGGCACATCTTTGTCACCAACTTTTTTCACCGTCATCTTGTATACCAGCGAGGCCCCCAGGAGATACCAGGTCTGCGGGTTTTTCGGGTCGAGCTCGGCCGATTTTTGTAGCGGCTCGACTGCGTCCCCCAAACGGTTTGCATTGTACAGACTGATTCCGAAGTTGCGCCATGCCGTCGCCGCTTTCGTCGGGTCCAGTTCCGCGCTCTTCGTATAGGCCGCCCGGGCTTCGTCGATCTTTCCCGCTCTTGCCAGCACGTTGCCGAGATTATTGTAGTAACCCGGATCGTCGGGCTTGGCGTTGACTGCCTGCTGGTACGCTTGGGCCGCTTCCTCGTTACGCCCAGCGACGTCATATGCCTCGCCCAGCTTGGCCCACAGCAGGTGCTGGTTGGGATCCTTTTCTGGAGCTGCTTTTTGCGCGGCCTGGAATTCTGCCGTCGCCTTGTCGGAAAGATCCTTGAGGTTTTGTTTCAACGCGTCCCGCTGGTCGGGAGTAGCCTTCGTCAAATCGTCTTTTGCCTTGCGCTCCTGCTCGAGTAATGCTGTCCCCGCCGTGAAATGAGCCTTCATACCCTCGAATTTTTGCTTCTCTTCCTCTTGTTTCTTGACTTGCTCTTGCGCTGCGGCGCCTTGCTTCGCGACTACGTCTTTGAAATTCATATCTGCTTTTGCTTCTTCGCCGCTGGTCACCCTCAGTTGCCCCATCGGGACAGCAGCTTGCTTTTCGTTCGGCGGCGGAAACGTAATAATCGTCACCACGTACACGCCTGGGCGCAGATTTTGGATTCTGAATTTCCCTTCCGCATCCGTCTTCGCATCCAGTTTTGCACCTTGATCGCTCACAGCCTGTACTCCAAGACCAAACCACGGCTTGCCGTTGATATCCAGGATTGTGCCCGAGATGGAACCATTCTGTGCGGCTGAGTTCGGCGCGAGAATGCTGACTAGCGCGCCAGCAAGCAGTGCGGCAAACATTATGGATTTCACAATTCTTCTCATCCTTCTTCTCCTTTTGCCGAGGCGAACCCTGCCCGGCCTGGCTGGCGGGACGTGCCCTATTATCCTTAATCCTAACTCTTTGCCAAGTGCTACGAGTGAGCGGAGACCGCCATACGGTATGGAATGGGATCCGGCACTCCAGCCTCCGCGAATGCTGCGAGCCGCAGCAAGCAGCTATCGCACACTCCGCAGGCCCTGTCTTCATTCTGATAGCACGACCATGTTAGATGCAGCGGCGCACCCAACTCGATGCCGCGCCGGATGATCTCGCTTTTCTTCAGCGTGATGACCGGGGTCACAATTTCGATCTGCGTCTCCGGCCGCGTGCCCACGCGCACTAACTCCTGGAAAACTTGGTAATACTCCGCGCGGCAATCGGGGTAGCCAGAACTGTCCTCCGCAACGGCCCCAATGTAAACCGCCCCCGCTCCAATTGCTTCCGCCCAGCTCACCGCCACGGAAAGAAAATGCGCGTTGCGAAACGGCACATACGTCACCGGGATGGTGCTTCCATGCCGTCCCGGTACGCCCAACTCATTTTCTGGAATGGCCATTTTCGTGTCCGTAAGCGCCGACCCGCCAATTGCGCGGAAGTGGTCAAGTTGCACGACTAAACGCTGGGTCACACCGTAGAAATCTGCAATGGCGTCAAACGCACGACGTTCACGTTCCTGAGTACGCTGGCCGTAGCCGGCGTGCAACAAGGCGACGTTTGCAGCGCCGTGACGTCCCCGAGCGATGGCCATGCACACGCACGAATCCATCCCTCCGCTGAGGAGCACCACCGCCTTCTTGCTATTCGTTTCGGCTGACATCTCGCTTTATTATATCCCTCTTGAGATAACCCGGTTCTCCCCCAGACTCAATCAATCTCTGGCTCGAGCAGCCGCCGGAAGTTCCATCACTGGCCATCCTAAACACCTTTTGTCGCCGGGTCCCAGACGAACTTATGCAATTGCAGCCCAAGCCGAACAGGCAATCCGTCAGCTAGAATCCACTCCACCAGCTTGCGCGGCTCGAGTCCCTGCCATTTCCCTCCCGGATCATCGAACACCGGTGAAAACAAAACTTGCCTCACGCGTTCCGCCAGGCGATGCTGCGCCGTGAAGTCCCGCGCAAACTCATAATCGCGCCTCGTCGAAAGAACAAACTTCACTTCGTCTTTCGCGTCCAGGACTTCGAGATTCCGCATCTCGAACGAATCCGCCTCGCCAGAGTCTGGACACTTTACATCAACAATCTTGATCACCTCGCCCGGCAACCGCCCCGTGTAGCGTTCACCGCTCGTCTCGATCATCACGGTGTATCCCGCAGCAAGCAATCTCTCCGCCAGCGGATAGACCTCTTCCTGCAACAGCGGTTCTCCGCCAGTCAACTCCACCAGCGGCACGCTGGCTTGAGCACCGGACAATTCCGCACTCCGCCCAGCAAGCTCATCCACACGAGTAAGCACGTCCTCGACCGCCATCTTCGTCCCGCCGTGAAACGCGTACGCCGTATCGCACCACGTGCACCGCAGATTGCAGCCCGTCAGCCGGACAAAGACGCACGGCAGTCCCGCGCGAGTGCCTTCTCCTTGAATCGATTTGAATATTTCTGTGATGAACATGATTTTGGATTGCGGCAAATTACCGTCTGGTTCTACGTCCGCTTCTATGCGCTAGGTCCTACTGCGGGCCCGATCCCGTTTTGCGCGCCGTCCTCCGCCCCAACCACCACATCGCGCCACCCAGGAGGGCCAACGGTAAAATTAGCCTCCAATACGCTGGCGAAATTCCCATGGAGTGAAACACCACAACGTATCCGACGGCAACCAGCAACGCCGGAATCAGGATGATTGCGAACGCGCGATTCATTGTCTCACCGCCGGCGGAACTCGTCAGTTGCCCGGCCGGTATTGCGCCCGGCTCGTGTCCGTCTCCCACAAGATCACATCCGTAATGCGCGCCCCCGGAGGTAGATCCTTCAAACCCCGTGCTACCTCATCATAAAAATACTTAGCCATATTCTCCGCCGAGGGATTCACTGTCTTGAACGGTTCGAGATCATTCACAAACTGGTGATCCAAGCGGCCCATGACCTCCCGGATGATTTGCTTCAGGCGTGTAAAATCCACGAGCAAGCCGATCGAATCAAGTTGCGGGCCTTCCAGCGTCACTCGCACACGGTAATTGTGTCCATGCACGTTCTCGCACTTGCCCTTGTAACCGCGCAGAGCATGCCCTGCCGAAAATGTCTCTTCCACGCTCACTTGGAACATAATGTCTGACAGGCATTTCTGTCTGTCGCCTCTCTGTCCTTTGTTTCTTTTCCTCTTTACTTTGCTGTGTTTTCTCGTCTCTGCGTCCGCTGCGTTAATTCTTTTTCTTGTCTTTTTTCGCGAGAAACCGCGAGACCTCCGCCAAATCCGTCGTCATCTTGTACTGCGGCAGCGACTCTAGAAAAATTTTACCATAGGGCATGCGCTGGATGCGGCTGTCCAGCAGGGCCAGAACTCCTCGATCAGTTTTCGTTCGAATGAGCCGCCCAAATCCTTGCTTCAGCGCCAGAACCGCCTGCGGCACTTGAAATTCGGCGAAAGGATTGCGTCCGTCTTCCTGAAGGGCTTGCACCCGCGCCGCAACGATCGGGTCGCTCGGCACCGCAAACGGAAGCCGGTCCACGATCACGCAGGAAAGCTGTTCGCCGGGCACATCGACGCCCTGCCAGAAGCTCGCCGTCGCAAATAGCACTGCACCCGGCGTGTTCTTGAATCGTTCCAGCAGTACAGACCTTGGCGAAGTCCCTTGCAAAAGCAGTGGAAACGCCACGCGGGTCCTCACTCGTTCAAAAAGTTCGTTCATCTGCGAATAGCTCGTAAACAGACAGAACGCGCGGCCCTGGCTTGTCTCCAGCAAATTCACGATTTCATCTGCAGCCTTAGCTGTAAACGCCGGATTCCGTACGTCCGGCATGGCCTGCGGCAAGTACAGCATGGCCTGTTTCTCGTAATCGAACTCCGGCGGCAAGCCGCGCTCCTTCGCGTGATCGAGCCCCAGCCTATGTCGAATAAACTCGAACCGCCCAGCCACTGTCAGTGTCGCCGAAGTAAGCACAACCGTATCAAATTGCTCGAACAGCCGTTCGCGCAGAATCTGGCTGACGTCGATCGGCGTGGCTGCTAGGAACACGCCTTTGTTCCGCCGCTCATACCAATACACAAAATTCCGCTCGTTCGATTCGAAAAGGAAAGACAACTCCTGCCGCAACTCGAAACTTCGCCGCGCAATCCGCAAAAGCTCTTCCGGCTTCTGCGTCAAAGCCGCGCATTCCGTTTCAAATCCCTTCAGCGCAGCCGCCAGCGCATCGTACGCCTCGCGATTCTGTTCCAGGAATGCTTCTCGTTCATTCCGCGAAAATGGAAAACGCCCGTCGCGCGGTGGAAACGTTTCAAAAAACGCCCGGTTCCGCTCGCGAATGCGTTGCGTGCGCCGCAAGAGCGAAGGCGTACCCAGGTGCAGCAGTCGCAGCGTCTGGTCCGCGTCGCGCGCCAGCTCTTCAAACCGGAAATTCGAAATCTGCCGCCCGAAATAATCGCTCGCCACGTCTTCCATCTCGTGCGCTTCATCGAAAACCACGGCCGAGTATTCCGGCAGAATGCTGCCAAAGTCGTCCTGCTTGAGCGCCAGGTCCGCGAAGAACAGGTGGTGGTTCACGATGATGAGGTCGGCATCCTTGGCTCTCTGGTGCATTCCCGTCACGAAACACGGATTGAACGACGGGCACTTTTGCCCGCTGCACGTATCTCGCCGCGCATCCAGCCGTGTCCACAGATCGGAATCGTCCGGAAGAAACGTCAATTCCGCTCGGTCCCCGGTCTCCGTCAATTTCGCCCACTGTTTGATTTGCTGAAACGCGTCCAGCTCTTCCATGCCCCGCAGCAACGCCTGGTCCGCCATCTGATTCATCTTGGCAACGCAAAGAAAATTCGAGCGCCCCTTCATCACCGCAACCTTCAAATTGGGTGCGAAGTGCTTCTGCAAAAACGGAATGTCTTTCTGATAGAGTTGCTCCTGCAGCGATTTCGTCGCCGTTGAGATCACCACTCGCCGCCCGCTGCAAATCGCCGGCACCAAATAAGCCAGCGTTTTTCCCGTCCCGGTCCCCGCCTCCAGGATGGCGTGGTGATGCGTTTCGAACGCGTCGTGCACCATCTCCGCCATTTCCAGTTGTCCGCGGCGGTGCTCGTACCCGCCTATCATGCATCGTTCGAGAAATCCCCCCGGCCCGAACACCTCCCGCATAGATGGCTTTGCAGGCGCCGCCGTATCCACGTTGCTATCTGGCGGCGCAATCCCACCCACCTCATGCATCTCCTCGAGCGACACAACCTCCAGGTCCTGGGGCGCTGAGGCTTGCCTCCGTTCGAGATATTCAGGCGCCGTTTTGGCAGCTTTCTTAGGCAGTATTCCCACCTTTTCTCGTCTGCTCCATACTACGTCGGAGTTCTCGGCTGTTTCCGTTCGCTTGCAGCAGATTCGTAACGATAGCATATCCTCCGCGTCATCCCTCTGTGCCCACTACGCTCGAATCGCGGCAATCCCCAGATGCCGGCGGTTTAATAGTTGGGCAACGCTGGTTAGTTCCCAATCCACTTCTGCCTTGGCAAGGGTTACATTGAAAAATGCCATGAAATTGGGTGTCTGTCGTGGTGTGGGGAACTGGGTTCTAACCGGCGTGGGGTGCCTAAATGAAGTCCTATAAAGCCTTTCTTTTCCTGACTCTAGTCGCGTGCCTCTCCTTAAGCTCCTGCAGCGGTCTGCCCAAAGGCACGGGCGGAGGAGGCGGAGGAGGAGGTAATGGCTCTCTACCCATCAGCTTAACCCTAAGTACGGTCCCGGCCTCCGTGCCGGCGGGCATTTCCCTGCTCTCCTTTACGGTAAATATTTCCGGGATTGCCATGACGTCGGAAACTACAGGAAAGGTCGTCAATCTCACACCAACCAACGCCGTCGTTGATCTCAACAAACTCCTGAGCGATTCAGCCTACCTGGGAAAATTCTCCGTTGCCACCGACCTCTTCAACAAAATCCAAATCACCCTCGCTAGCTCCGCAGTCGTCTACTGCCCGTCGACGAGCGGCGTCGCTGGTTGCAACGCCGGCGCCATCCAGACGGTCACGGGGGGGCCTGCCACTCTCACTTTTTCTTATACGCCCGCTTTAAACCCGATTACGACGGGTATTGGCGTACGCTTCAGACTGTTTATGGCTAGAGCCCTCATATTAAATACTGCTGGCACGGCGGTTCAATCCATCGACTTTACTCAACCGCTCGTAAGCTTTTCCGAGCAGTTGCCCCTGGCCGCAAATCTGGCAGCTCCACAACTGGATTATGTCGAGGATCTTACCGGCGTCGTTACCGCCGTAGGTAGCTCCAGCATCACGCTCCAATCCGCAACCGCTGGAACGTTTACCGCTAACGTCGCGGCCTCCACTTCCAATTTCTCCTCGCAATTCTGCTCGAGCAATACCATCAGTTGCGCCAAGGTCGATCAGGTGGCAAGCGTCGACACCATCGTCAACGCCGACGGCACTTTCACTCTCTTGCTCTTCGATCCATTCGACTCCACCTCAAGGGATTGGGTAGAGGGTGTCATCGGCTTCGCTCCCGTTAGTCTCACGCAATTCCAGCTCGTTGTTTCAAACTTCGTTCCCGCAGCCACCAGCAGCAAGATCGGTTCAAATCTCCATCTCGGCAATCAGGTCACTGTGAATCTTGCAACCTCTCCAACATTCGCAGTTGACCAGAAAAATCTGACTGTGCTGGTAGACAACTTCACTGGCAGATCGGACACTTCCACGCTCACTCCCGGCCAGGTGGTTGCCGTGCACGCTACCGCATTCACGGCGGCCAGTGGCGCCACTCCCGCTTCCGTAACCGTGGATTCCTTGCTCCTGAGGTACTCCCGTCTCTCAGGCACGGCAGGTACCCCCGGACCGAACTTCCAAATCTTCCCGTTCCCTCCGTATCTTGGTATCCCAGGCGGTTCGCTCACTCAGGAAACAACGGGTGTGACCAACTACGATCTACCTTCCACAGGCACTGCCCTCACAACCAACCAGGCGGCTGGAATCCGCGCGCTGTATTTTGGCCCTGCTAGTACATCCAACTTTGCCGTCGCAAAAGTTCGCCAGTAAGAGGTTCAAGTCCCGCCTCCGCAAAAGGCAACGGGCCGGAGCATCCCAGATGCTCCGACCCGTTTTTTCCCAAAATCCTTCCCGATCGATACGTCACATAACCCAATCTCAGCGCTGCAAATGTGCTTCTTGTTGGGTGGCTTCCTGGACTGTTTCCCTTACAAACCACCAGTTCAATGCGGTTTTGTCGTTAACTCCTTTGCCTGAAGCAACTTGCGCACGCATTACCTTTCCTGTAATCCAGTGAAACATTTAATCCTTTTATAGTCAGATATTTGCGAACTGTCAGGAAACTAGCGATTCGTCAACTTTCTTCGAATCAACACTTTGCGCGCCCATCCCAAAGGAACAAACGAAAAAGATGTATATTCAATCGACCGGTTAAATACAAAGGCCCGGAAATCTACGAACTTGGCACCAGAACGAGATTCGACTAACTAAGGGAGACGACAGAAGTTAAAAAAAGCAAAGCTAGGCTGGCTGGATTCCGCCTATCGTGGTCTGTGGTGGCAATGATACCGGCGGTATCGGGCCTGGAATCACGCCGGTGGAAGCCTTTGGCTGAAGCCGGTTGTAAAGCGCCAGCGAGATCGAGCCCATGCCCCACATCCAAATCCCGAGCCCGACGAGCGCCCCGATCACATGCACTTGCGCCAGGGGCGTGTAGACAATCCGCACGATCACGAAACCCGCGGCCATTCTTCCAATCAAACCCCATGTATCGGCCGGCTTTCCAAGGATCCAATTGCCGACAACCGTACCCACGACAATCTCCGCGGTAAAGAGCGCAAGGAACCAGAGACCAAGTGTGAGAATTCCGAGTGGTATCCCCACTACGGTTACACACGCGATGACTGCTGCGATCGGCACTCCGAAAAAGACTAGGACGCCCAGCCCCACCGGTGCCCCGAACCGTTCCCCGGCGCTTACGGTCTCGCCTGCGAATTTCGGCAGCAGCAAAAACAACACCATCCCAAACAAAACGAAGGCCGCTGTCCAAATGATCCGCCACACGTAATAATGCGCTTCCGTGTACTGCGATTTGTGCCGCATCTTGGTAAATTCCACCGGCGAGGCCAGTTTCGCCCCAGCAGTTACACTCGCAGGGTTATCACCCTCGTAATGAATTGGCCCTGAAACTTGCGCTGAAGAGGCGATCGACATATTTCGCCCCTTGGTGCGTACTTCTCCGTCGATGGTGCCTGAAATCGTGGTTTCGCCAGTCATAGCCATCAAATCGCGTCCCACACGGCCATCGATTCCCAGGGACTGTGCGAACGCCGTAAAGCTGCCGCCGACTTTTCCGGCCGAATCCAAATTCACCACCTCATTGACGGTGAGAACATTCTTCGCCACTGTTCCCGTGATGGTCAGGTTATTTGAGAACGACCGGATGTTTCCGTCGATTTGCCCGTTGATGCGCACCGACTGCGCAAAAACGATGGCGTCTCCCTTGATATGTCCGCTGATGTCGATACTTTGGCCAAAGAAAAACAGGTCTCCTTCCACAGTGCCGTCGATCCGCGCACGCGCACCTGTGACGAAGATGTCGCTCTTGACGGTCTCATCCTTCGCGAGTTCATAGGTCTCGCCTTTATGAAACACTGTGGCACCCGCCGGGGCGGGCAAAGCCAGCGCCGCACACAATCCCGCAAGCACTAGCGCCAATGCTGACCCCCGCCGCAGGCGTCGCCGGAATAGAACCACGCCGAATCCCGCCACGGTAAGCATCGCCAGCACCTCGAAGAGTGTGTTCATGGATTGCCATCCTTTCCAGAAGGCACCTTGAAAAACCAATAAGCTGAGAAGACTCGTGCCGCCGAACCCCGCTGCCTCCAACCGCGTCTGCGCGGGCTCGATGAAGGTCGTGTACAGTGCGTATACGCCCGTTGCCGCCAGCCCGAATATCACTCCCCAAATCCATCCAAACGATTGCCGCGCCTGCTCTTGAAATTCCGCCAGCCGTGATGGCAGCGGCTCGTCTTCTTCCAGCATGGCGCGCGTAAGCAGTCGGGATTCGCGTTCGAGAGCTCTGAGCAAGGTCCGGCAGGCCGCGCAGTCCTGTGCGTGCGCAGAAACGGCCTGTGCGCGGGCGCGGTCCAATTGGCGCTCCGCATAGAGCAGGCAAGTCATCTCATCCAGATGATCCATCGTCTCGCCCGGTCCTTCTGGCGACAACGGGTTAGCAGGTTCGTTCAAGAGGTTCCTCCTGCAGCCAGCGCACTCTTCCCCTCCAGCGCCTGCCGAAGTTCATGCCGGGCGCGCAGAAGCACGACGCCTACAAACGCCCGCCGCACGCCGAGCGCATCGGCAATTTCGTCATAGCTCATGTCCGAGTAATAGCGCAGCACGAGAGCCATGCGCGCTCGCGCGCCCAGTTTCTGCAAGGCATGCCGGACTTCCTCGCTGGTCTTTTGCTCAATCAGCCGGTCCAACTGGCTCGGGTCTGGATGTTCCAGCGGCACATCCTCCACATCTTCGGTCTCTTTGTCCTGCCGGAGCTTGCGGCGACGCAGGATATCCCAGCAATGATTAGCAGACACCCGGTAAAGCCAGGCGGAAAAGGAGCGGGTTTCATCGTATTGGCTCAACTTGTCCCGCAACTTCATGAAGATCTCCATTGTGGCATCTTCGGCGTCTTCCCGGGTAGGCAGCGCCCTCCTGCAAAAACGGAAGATAGCCGGCGCAAAATCCCGGTAAAGCTCACCCCAGGCGTCGGCATCCCCTGCGCGAGCCCGGGCAACTGCCTCTGTGGTCTCCGTCATTCCCGGCACGCTCATCTGGCCTGGTCTTAGCGGTTCCATACACTAGTACGCAGGGAAGCCCCTAAAACTTACACGGTCTTAGCAAATAGCAATATCGCAGCCCGGGGCTATCTCTTCTCTGCTCAGCACTCTACCAGAAATGGCAAGCCGCTCCGAACTTAGCTGCAATATTCATCCCTGGGGGGATGTCAGTGCCTGGGGGTATTTTCGACGCCGCAAAGACGACTATCCAAAAGCAAAAAAGGCTCCTTGATCCGATCGCGGAGCCTTCTTGACTTCGAAGTTTATACAGCCGCTAAAACGTGAACTTGGCCGCCAGCTGAATTCCGCGTGGGCCGCCGCCGCCCAGGAATGGGTTTCCAATGCCCACGTCGCCGGTAGCCACGATAGGATACCCGCCCTGGCCCACCTCACGGTTCCCGCTAACCCCAAAGCCATTGATCCCTGGATCGGCAATAAATGCCGGCAGAAACGGATTCGCAAAGTTCGGGTGATTCAGCACATTGAAGAATTCGGCGCGGAGCTGCATCTTCAACCGCTCCGTTAACGCTGTGTTCTTGTAGATTGCCAGGTCCCATTGCTTGAAGGTAGGCCCGTGGAGAGCATTGCGTCCAAGGTTGCCATAATGCCGTGAACCAATTGCACAATCGGCCGCTGTGCCCGTGGCCACGGCCACGTTGATCGTGCATGGAATCGCGAAGGCGCTCAAATCCACGTAGTTCGACGGATCGTGCGGATGATACACGATCGGTCCAACGACGTCCGGCCGGTCGAAGCCATTGCCGCTTCCGCTGAAATCGTCTTGGAAATTGTAATTAAACTGGAACGGTTGACCGCTCTGGAGTGTCACTGAGCTATTCATCCCCCAGCCGTTCCTTAGCTTCTGCATTCCCCCGTCCATGTGCGGCAGGTCATATCCGAAAATCCAGGTGAACCGGTGAGGCACGTTGAAGTTGGAAGGTCCGTATTCCAGATTCGGTTGCGTGCTGTCGTTGGGCTGGGCTGCGTTGGGCTCGAAATCTTCGCCGTCGCTTGAATTGTCCATGGATCTGGACCACACATAGTTCACGATGGATGTGACTCCGTGCCAGCCCATGACCCGGAGGCTCGCCTGCAACGAGTTGTAGTTCGATTTTCCGCTGGAGTTCTCTTGCAGCACGTAAAACGCGCCGTAAGGGTTTCCCGCGAGGGGACGCGCCGCGCTGCCGAAGTCGTTGATGCAAACGCAGGCAACGTCGGCGGCGTTGATCGCCGCAGCGCTGGGCTGGCCGAGATCGAAGAAGCGCCACAGGCGATGCCCCTGGGATCCCACATAGCCCAATTGCAGCACGACCTTGCTCGTAATCTGCTGCTGAATATTTAGATTGTAGTTCTCCATATACGGTGTCTTGATGTTTCGGTCGAAACCGAAAACATCGCACTCAAAATCGCAAGTCGTTGTCGGCGCAAACACCGGGATTCCAGAAACGATCGTTCCCCCCACCGCGCCCGTCGATAGAATCGGGGCGGGTCCGATGTTGTTATACGCGGGACCGGGATCGAAGAAGGGCGCGTAAGGCAGGTGTCCCAGAGCCATGTCCTGCGAGAAGGAGTCGAAGAATATTCCGTACCCCGCGCGCACTACGGTCTTTCCTTTGCCAGTGACGTCCCACGCGAGGCTGACGCGCGGCGCAAAATTCTTCTTGTCCGCGTTGTACAAGCTGCTCAATCCGGGCTGCCCCACCTGCGTTAAAGTGAACGTTCCCGTGCCCGCAGCCGGCGAGACGCTCGTGATGTTGCTCATCAGGTTGTTTTTCTCGCCAATCACGCCGAAGTAGTCCCAGCGCATTCCATAGTTCAGCGTCAATCGCGGCGTAATTCGGTAGCTATCCTGGAGGTAAAGACCGAAGTTATTCTCGAAGGTATGGCGCGTCGAGTCTCCGAAATACTGGAAACCGCTGTCCACGTTGCCCGCAAGAAAATCGGACACGCTGGCGAACTTCAATCTTCCGCGAAAGTATTTGTTGAAATACTGCTGAATGCTGGTGCGGTGGAAGTCCGCTCCAAACTTAAGATCGTGCTTGTTGATCTTCCAGGAAAAATTGTCGATCACCTGGCTGTTGCTATCCACTCGGTGCCGCGGAACGCTGCTGGTCGCCCCGAGTTGCGCCACCCCGCTCACCAGGATGATGGGCAGTCCATTGTCGGACGGGCCCGTATTCAATCCGATGGAGCTGGGCTTGAAACTCTGGTCCTCCGGGAAAAACCCTTCTGCGAAACGGTTCCATCCGAAACGTAGTTCGTTCACCTTCGTAGCGCCAAAAGTGTGTACGTAAGAAAGTGAAACCAACTGAACCCGCGTCGGCGTGAAGGTGTTGTATCCGGGCAACTGGCCCCCCGTGGCCGTCAGCGCCAGAGGAAAGGACTGCACACTGTCTCCGAAAAAGTACCGCCCAGTCAGGAGGTTGCTGGCATTGAAGCTATGATCGATCTTCGCGATCAAGCTGCTCAGCCGGTTGAAAGAAGGAGAAACAACGGAAGCCACACCCCCACCCAGGTTCGCCGCCGGCCAGGGGTGCAGCGCCAGCAATTTTGCGATGACGGGATTGCTGGCATCGCTCGGGAGCAGCGAGCCACCGGGACCACTCCCGGTGTCGGGGACGCTTGCCAGAGTCACCACTCCTACAGGCTCCTGCTGCCCCTCGTAGTCCACAAAGAAGAAAGTCCTGTCTTTGATGATTGGTCCACCCAGGGAGCCGCCGTACTGGTTGTTGTGGAAAGGCGCCTTCGGATTTGGAGTCCCGTCTGCGTTCTTGACCGGATTGAAATAATTTCGCGCGTCTAGCGCACTGTTGCGGAAATATTCGGCCGCCGTCCCATGGAAGGTATTGGTTCCGCTTTTGGTCACGATGTTGACGACCGCGCCCGCGTTACGCCCGTACTCCGGCTCGAAATTGGAAATGACCCGCACTTCGGCGACCGCATCGATCGGCAGGATGGTCGCCGGTGTGCCGAAGACACCGGCCTCATTTATCGCCGGGTCGTTGCGATAGCCGTCGTTCATGTCCGTGCCATCGAGCAGGTAATTGTTCGAGCGCCCCCGCGCGCCATTCATGCTGAACTCACCGAAGGAGCCAGGCGAATCGGAAATCTGGTCGGGAGATCCGGCCACGCCAGGATTCAGATAAATCAGCTTGGTGTAATCGCGGCCGTTCACCGGGATATCTTGGACGGTCTGGCTTGTCAGCACTCCTCCCAATTCGTTTGTCGTGGTCTCAACCTGAGGAAGATCTGCGCCCGAAACCTCGACTCGCTCCGAGACCTGTCCCGGTTTGAGCGTTATATCGACTCGGCGCTCACCGGCCACGTTCACAACAACGTCGCTGGTCACCGAGGTTTGAAACCCGCCCTGCGAAATCGTCACTGTGTAGGTTCCAATGGGCAGTTCCGTCACCGTGTAGCTGCCATCCTCGCTGGTCTGGGTGGTGCGCGCTAATCCCGTCTCTTTGTTCTTCACCACTACCGTCGCCCCCGTCACGGGCAGCCCAGAGGAATCCGTTACTGTGCCAAGAATCGTGCCCCGGAAGGTCTGTGCCTTCGCCGAAATGCCGCATATAAGGAGCAGCGCCGCCAACAAAAATAATCCCGCGCGCAAGGTACCAATAAGCTTCTTCATCACAGTCCCCTTAGTCGGATTAATCGGAATCTCCTTTTGCCTTCAAACGTGTTGTCGATGTTACACCCATCCCGCTGTTCGCCAACAGTGCGAAACGAATTTCGCACGGAGCGCCCTTAACAGTTTGCGATCGTTCAGAATGATTCGTGACACTCGGCTGAGTGTCCAGATGAGCGGAATCCGGCGGGATACTGTAGAGTGGGGGGTTGCAGCGCTGTTGCGGTTCTCGATTCTCCGCCCGCCGCTTTAACAAAATGACGCAAATACTTCCATCGCTGGTGATTTTGGGGCGGCCCAATGTGGGCAAGTCCACGCTATTCAACCGGCTGACCGGCACGCGGCGCTCGATTGTCACAAACGAGCCAGGGATTACGCGCGACCGAATCTACGGAAAGGCCGAGTGGCGCGGTCGAGCCTTGGAAATCGTCGATACCGGTGGAATTGTTCCGGATGACAAAGCTTTGATCCCCACGGAGATTTTGCGGCAGGCGCATGTGGCGATTAAGAAGGCTGCGCTGCTCGTTTTGGTGGTGGACAGCCAAGCCGGCGTGACTCCTTTGGATCAGGAACTGGCGCGGCTTTTGCGCACCACCGGCAAGCCGTTTGTGGTGGCTGTCAATAAAGTGGATGCGGTTTCGCAGGAAGTGAATGCCGCGGTGTTTCATTCGCTGGGTGTGCCGGTGTTTCCGATTGCGGCGGAACATGGGACGGGCGTGGACGATCTTCTGGATGCAGCGCTCGCTGAGGTGGACGTCGTTGAGTCTGAAGAAGAAGTGGCGAAAGAGGATGCCGTCGAAGTGGCCATCATCGGGCGGCCCAACGTCGGCAAGTCTACTTTGTTGAACCGGATGGCGGGGGAGGAGCGCTCGATCGTTTCGCCGATTCCGGGAACGACCATGGACAATGTGGATACGGAAGTGGTGCGCGAGGGGCATACGTACCGGTTCGTGGACACGGCCGGGATCAGGCGCAAGGCGAAGACGACCCTCGTTGCTGAAAAATTGAGCGTGGTGATGGCGCGGCGCGGGTTGGAGCGCTGCGATGTCGCGCTGCTGGTGGTGGACGGTGAGCAGGGAGTGACTCAGGGCGACGCGCAAATCGCGAGTTACGCCGAGGAGTCCGGGCGATCGGTGATCATCGTCATCAACAAGTGGGATTTGGCCGTTGTGGCGGCGCGCAATGCTGCTTCGCGCGACGCGGACAGCGCGAAAGGAAAATCTCGTCGGCCAGCCGGAGAACGGCACAGGCCTGAAGACTTCAGTCCGGAGAAGCTGGCATTCGATTACGAAAAGATGATTCGTGCCAAGCTGAAATTTCTGAGCTATGCGCCGATTGTTTTTCTTTCCGCGAAAACCGGTGAACGCGCGGGGAAGCTTTTTGGGTTGATCGATCAGGTGGCCGAGGCGCGCCGGCGGCATATTCCTACGCCGGAGTTGAACCGTTGGCTGAAGGAAGACGTTGATCTGCAGCGCGGGACCACGCCAAAAGCGCGGCCGGTGCGCATTTACTACATCACGCAAGCGAAGACCGCCCCGCCGACATTTTTGCTTTTCAGCAATCAAAAAGAGCCGATGCACTTCAGCTACGAGCGATTTCTGGAGAATCAGCTGCGGGCAAAATACGAGTTTCTCGGAGCGCCGGTACGCTTCGTGCAAAGATTGCGGAAACGTGAGCCGCGGCCCCGCAGAGACAAAGACGAGGAATGAATCGAGCGTGCTCGCATTGGCAGGCCGGCCGAGATTCGGCACAGCATTCCCTCGCACCTACTCGCGACAAAGCTGTGCCCCTACAGGAAACGGTTGGAAACTGCTAGGATAGCGGCGTCCCCCTCCGATGGGAATTCACTATGCCGAGCAGCGCCACCGCAACGCAACCCACCATTGAAAAGGATTTCTATCGCATCGGCGAAGTCAGCCGGCTGACCAGCTTGAAGCCATTTGTCTTGCGTTACTGGGAGACGGAGTTCCCCACGCTTGAGCCGGTAAAGAGTCCCAGCGGCCACCGGCTTTATCGTCAAGAAGACGTCGAGATGGTGCTGCGCATTAAGCGGCTGCTGTATGACGAGGGTTACACCATTGCGGGCGCGCGGCGGCACTTGCGCGAACAGAATGGCGCCGGCGAGAGCGAAGGTGTTGGTGGCGGCGGTGGCAGCGCCGCGGCGGAGGGTGCAGCGCAACTCCTCAGCCGGAAGATGTTGTTGGACCTGCGAGACACGCTGCGCGCTTTCTTGACGCTTCTCGAACGCAAGTGATAGCCTGATAACGCTGTAAAGCCCACTTCGCAAGCAGTCGGTCGGGACGTAGCGAAGCCTGGTATCGCGCACCCTTGGGGTGGGTGAGGTCGCTGGTTCAAATCCAGTCGTCCCGACCATTTCTGTACTTCCCCGCCAAAAGCGACACATGCCTCACATACTCCTGACCAACGATGATGGGATTCACGCGGAAGGGCTGCGCGTGCTGGCGGCGGCGTTCGAGGGATTTGCTACCGTGAGCATTGTGGCGCCTAGCCGCGAGCAGAGTGGGACGGCGCAATCGCTGACTTTGCGGCAGCCCATCATTTGTCACCCGGTTGCAGAACGCGAATGGGCGGTGGATGGGACCCCCGCGGATTGCGTGATCGTTGCGCTGCACAAATTGCTGACGGAGAAGCCCGACTTGGTTATCTCCGGAATAAATCACGGCGGCAATTTGGGTGAGAACGCGTATTACTCCGGCACCGTAGGAGCAGCGCGGGAAGCGGCGTTGCATCACATGCCGGCGCTGGCGATGTCCTTGTGCTCGAAGGCCCCGAATGTGAGTTTTGAACCGGCGGCACGGATCGCGCGCTCAGCGGCCGAATTAATTTTGAGAGAAGGGTTGCCGGACCAGGTTCTGCTGAACGTTAACGTGCCAGAGCCGTGGAATGGCGGCGTGAAGTTTACGCGGCAGTCGAAAAAGATTACACGAAATCAATTGAGCGAAGGAAAAGACCCCCGTGGGCGGACGTATTACTGGCTGTTCGAGCAGCGCATTGACAAGGACGTCGAACCGGATACCGATTACGCGGCGATTTTTTCCGGGGCGGTTTCGGTGACTCCGTTGCACCTCGATCCGACGGATACGGCGTCGTTGAATCACCTTTCACATTGGGGAAAGACGATTGGGAACGCGTTTGGGCGTTGAATAGTCTTTTAGCGGAAATTCTTCAGCGAAAATTCCAATTTAGAAAAATTTGGCGAAATGCTTCCAAAGCGCCGGAAAGAGGCACGATGAATCGTGCCCCTGCACGGAACTTCAGCGGCTGGGCACTGCGGCCGGGGCGACCAGTGGGACGTTGTTTTTGCGCATGGAGTCGTTAAGGGCCACGAGATCCTTGGAAAGGACTTCGCGCCATTTCGTTAGCTGGGCTTCGAGGCGTTGATCGAGCTCGGCGAACACGGCGGCTTCGGCGGCAGTGGGCGCGGTGTCGGCGCTGTCGACCACGGCTCCCAGATAGCCGAACTTGCTGTTGAGCATCGTGGGATAGTTCGCCTGATCTTCACTCGCCTTGGAATTGACCTGGACCAACTCCTCTTCAATCGCGCTAATTTTCTTGCGCAAATCCGCAGAAGCCGTGAGTAGAGGCTTGGCTTCAGCGCCGGAACCAATGCGCTTCTCAAGCGCCTGAAGTTGCGCGCGCAAGTCGCGAATGGCGACAACAGCTTTGTTCATCTCGTCCTGACGGTCGCGGAGTTTGAGCATGAGGTCGAACTGTTTGCGCAGATCGTCCGCTGAAGTTTGGACGCGGGGGTCCATCTTCACTTCGAATCCCGCGGTCTGGGGTTTTCCAGCGACAGTAAGACGGACTTGATATTTGCCAGGGAAAGCGAGCGGGCCGGCCGGTTCGCCGGCGTCATAGATTACTCCGTGAACCTTTGCGGGTTCTTCATAACGCAGATCCCAAACGAAAAGATTCAGCCCGAGTTTGGCGGGAATGTGCTCGACCGGCAGATCGCGTTCGCCTTCGTCTGGCCCGGTGTCCGATTTCTTTTCTTCGCTGGTGAACGAGCGGATGACTTTGCCGTCGGCATCGAGCAACTCGAGTTTGGCGGGATCTTTCGGCGCGTCTTTCAAATAATAGTAAAGGATTGCGCCTGATGGCGGATTTTCACCGACAGGATAGCGGCGCGGATTGAAGTGGCCTTCGCGGGTGCGCACGGCTGTGTTTGGCGTGAAGAGATGCGCGTCCTCCGCGGCGATGGAGGCGCTGGCTTGACGAAGCGGGCTTAGGTCGTCCAACACCCAGAACGAGCGGCCGTGAGTAGCGACGGCAAGATTGTCGTCATGGATGACCATGTCGTGGATCGGCGTCGGCGGAAGATTAAGCTGCAACGGTTGCCAGTTTGCACCATCGTTGAACGAAACCCAGATGCCGGTTTCCGTGCCTGCATAGAGCAGGCCTTTGCGCTTGGGATCTTCGCGGACAGCGTGAACATAGACACTGTCAGGTAAGCCGGTCGTGATTTTTGTCCAGGATTTTCCAAAGTCGCTCGTCTTGAAAACGTACGGCTTGAAATTGTCGAGCTTGTGCGCGTCGACTGTGACGTACGCGGTGCCGGCGTCGAAGGGCGAAGCCTCGATGAGGCTGATCATCGCCCATTCAGGTACTTCCTTTGGCGTGACTTTCTCCCAGCTCTTGCCCCCATCGCGCGTCAATTGGACCAAGCCGTCGTCCGTGCCCGCCCAAAGAACACCTTCCTGCTTTGGCGATTCGGCAAGGCTGAAAATGACGTCGTAATATTCGACGGTGTACTGATCTTTGGTGAGCGGGCCGCCGGAATCCTGCTGCTTGGATTTGTCGTTGCGCGTCAGGTCTGGGCTGATCGTGGCCCAAGTACGCCCGGCATCGTTCGAACGAAAAACGTATTGCGAGGTGTGGTAGATGACGTCGGGATTGTGCGAGGAGATCACAATCGGCATGGTCCAGGTGTAACGATATTTTTGTGTGGCGGCTGCGTGGCCGTTGGGATCTTCGGGCCATTCCTGAATGCTTTGCGCTTGATTGATGCGGCGATCATAGCGAGTGAAGATGGGGCCTTCGTCATCGGCGTAGACGATGTTCGAATCGCGCGGATCGGGAACGATGTAGCCGCTTTCGCCGCCGCCAACCGCATCCCAATCCCCCTGGAGGATGGCTCCGTGGTCGCTTCGGGTGCGGATGCCGAGGGAAGAGTTGTCCTGCTGCGAGCCGTAGACGCGATACTCAAAATCGTTGTCGGCGGCAATGTGGTAGAACTGCGCCGTGGGCTGGTTATATTGCGTGGACCAGTTTTTTCCGCCGTCGACGCTGATAGTCGCGCCGCCATCGTTTCCGTTGATCATGCGATTCGGATTGTTGGGATCAATCCATAATGCGTGATGATCGCCATGAGGCGCGTTCAGTCGTTCGAAGGACTTGCCTCCATCCGAAGACTCGTAAAGGCCGGTGTTGGCAATGTACACGCCGCCGACGTTCTTAGGATCTGCCCAGACGTGCGTGAAATACCACGCGCGCTGCGTAAAGCGGTGGTCATCGGTGACCAACGACCAGTTCACACCACCGTCGTCGCTTCGATAGAGGCCGCCTTTCTTGGCTTCGATAAGCGCGTAGACGACGTTCGAATCCGCGCCAGAAACCGCGACGCTGATGCGGCCGAGCGTGCCCTCGGGCATGCCGTTGCCTTCGACGCGCTTCCACGTCGTGCCGTCATCGTTCGAACGATAGAGACCGTCCTTCGCGCCGCCGCTATTGAGAGTCCAGGGCGTCCGCCAGCCCTCCCACATCGCGGCAAAAAGGACGTGGGGATTGTGGGGATCGAAAACAACTTCGATGCCTCCGGTGCGATCGTCAAGATACAGAACTTTTTCCCAGGTCTTGCCGCCATCGCGCGTGCGGAAGATGCCGCGTTCGGTGTTGGGGCCATAGGCGTGCCCGAGCGCCGCGACGTAAACGATGTCTGGGTTCGTGGGATGAATAATGACGTCGCCGATGTGGCGAGTGTCTTTGAGTCCAACATTGGTCCAGGTCTTTCCTGCGTCGGTGGATTTGTAGACGCCGTCCCCGAAAGAAATATTGCCGCGGATGCAGGCTTCGCCCGAGCCGGCATAAATTACGTTGGGATCCGAATCGGCAACGGCAATGGCCCCGATGGAGGAAAATCCCTGCTTGTCAGTGAGCGGATCCCAGGTGTTGCCACTGTCGGTCGTTTTCCAGACGCCGCCGCTGACCGCGCCAAAATAATATGTATATGGCTGGCTGGGCACACCCGCGACCGTGATGGCGCGGCCGCCACGGAACGGGCCGATCAGACGCCATTTCATGCCACCGTAAGTCTTTGGATCGACTTGTTGCGCCGTAGCAACGGGAGAAGCAGAGAAAATGAGGGCGCAAACACAAAGAAAATATAAGACGGGCCGGCGAAGCGATTTCACGCGAACCTCCGCAGAAGAGTAAATGGAACGTTGCATGTTATCACTTGTGGCGCGGGAAACTATAGCGACGAATCGTCGAGGAACCTCGGCCAGAGGCTTCTGCACGCGTGTGGTTGGTACCGAGTGGCGAAAAAATGCGATAGGATACAGCCGCGATGGCTGCAACAAAAACATATGACGTGGCGATCATCGGGGCGGGTGTGTTTGGGGCGTGGAGCGCCTGGCATTTGGCCCGGCGGGGGCAGCGCGTGGTGCTGCTGGATGCATATGGACCGTCGAACGCGCGGGCCAGTTCGGGAGGAGAGACCCGCATCATTCGAATGGGATACGGAACAGACGAGATATACACGCGGTCGTCGCAGCGATCTTTGGCGCAATGGAAAAGTTTTTGCGTTGGAACCGGCCAACGGCTTTTTCATGAGACAGGAGTGCTATGGCTCGCAGGGGAAGACGACTCTCGCGTGCGCCAGACCATGGCCACGTTGAAGCGTTGCGAGGTGCCGTTTGAAGAGATGGATCACGCGGCGCTTGAACGGCGTTACCCGCAGATTTCGTTCGAACGCGTGACTCGTGGGTTTTTGGAACCGAAAAGCGGCGTGCTGCTGGCGCGCCGGGCGGTTGCGGCCATTGTCGAGGACGCCGTCAAGCTGGGTGTGGAGTTTCGAATTGCTCTGATTGAGACGCCGCGGGGACCTGGGCGTCTGAAAAGCGTGACGTGCAACAACGGAGAATCGATTGCGGCGGAGCAATTCGTTTTTGCGTGCGGATCGTGGCTCGGCAAAGTTTTTCCAGAAATTCTCGGTCAAAGAATTTTTCCCAGCCGGCAGGAAGTTTTCTTTTTTGGCGTGCCGCCGGGAGATGAGCGTTTTGCGCCGCCGGCCTTGCCCACGTGGCTGTTTCAGGAGGATGAGTATTACGGAATGCCCGACCTGGAGGGCCGCGGGCTGAAGATTGCGCTCGATCATCATGGAGAGCGCGTCGATCCCGATACGCAATCTCGCTTGCCGACGGCTGCGGAGGCGGAAGTTGTGCAGAAGTACGTGGCCAGCCGTTTTCCGGCGATGCGCAATGCGCCCGTGGTCGAGACGCGCGTCTGCCAGTATGAAAACACTTCGAACGGGGACTTTCTGATCGACCGGCATCCGGAAATGGAAAATGTGTGGTTCGTCGGCGGCGGCTCGGGTCACGGCTTCAAGCATGGCCCGGCAGTGGGCGAGTATGTCTCGCGCCAAATTTTGGATAAGGCACCGCCCGAACCGCGATATTCGCTGGCAACGAAGGAAACTGTACAGCGGCGGGCTGTGTACTAGATTAAGTGGAACGACGCCGCGAAGTATTCGGGCGCAAATCAGGTTTTCGGCGTGCGCCGGCGAGCATGGAATGCGGCGATGCCGCGCTTTACGCGCCTGGCTTTCTCGGCATAGAGATCCTGGTCCGCGTCGGAAAGAAGCTTTTCGATCCTTTCTCCATCTCCGCGGTAAAACGAAATGCCGATGCTCGCAGAGAGCGGAGGATTTTCCTCGTCCTCGGCCATGACGACGCGAATGCGATTCGCAACATGCTGTGCTTCCGCGTCCTGTGTTTCTGGCAAGACAAGTGCGAACTCATCGCCACCGTAGCGCGCGGCGGTGTCGATGGCACGGCAATGAATGCGCAAAATGGCAGCCAAGCGGCAGAGGGCACGGCTGCCGACCAGATGGCCGTAGCGGTCGTTGATTTTTTTCAGGCCGTCGAGATCGAGGAGCAGAACGGCGAAGGGCCTGCCGGTGCGGTTGGTGCGTTCGGTTTCGTTCTCGAGGACGTCGAGGAGCCGGCGGTAGTTGGCCAGACCGGTGAGCGGGTCGCTGACAGCGAGATGGCGGACCTGTTCAAAGAGACGCGCGTTATCGAGGAGTGCGCCGCCCAAAGCAAGAGCGTAACTGCTAACGGTGAGGACCTGGGCGAGCACAAACGGCGCATCGAGAATGCGTTCGGACTGGCATGCGGCGAGCTGCGCGGCGAAGTTCATCCAAGCTGCCGCGTAGATGGTGCGGTCAAAAGCGGAGTCCTCGGACTCAAGACGCCGGCGATACCAAATCACAGCCACGAGAAAAATCAAACCGGGCAATAGTTGTTGCGGGCCGGGCAGGAAAGCGCCCGGATGTCGAGAGACCTCCGGTGGGAGGCGGCGAAGTGCAGCAGCGATCAGGTACGTGAGTGCGACCACCGACAGCAAGGCGCCTGTTATTTCCGTTTTCGTGTGCCGCGAACGAGGGATGAAACGTTCCACGAGGAGCGCCACAAGGAGCAGAAGGGCCAAAATCATCCGGCTTAGCCACCAAGCGACTGGCGCCCAAGTCGTCCGCACTGGAATATCCGGCGAGAATTGAAAGAAAAGTACGCTGGAGGCCGACAGAACGGCTCCAGAAAGAAGGTATCCGCCACCGAGAATCAACGAGATGCGATCCTGGGTGCCCTGGAAGCGGACGAAACTCAACGCAGCGAAAACGAACGCCAACAGAGCGGTGATGACTTGAAGATAGCCTTGCAGGACGGGGTCGGGTTCGAGAGAAAAGGGACGCAGCCAGAAGGCCGCAAGGAAAACCAGGAGAAATCCCAGGACATGCCACAAGACAATTTTTGTGGGACTGCGACCGTTCATTCGGGTTTGCTCGCCCATCTTTATGGCCCTCGACCGGGGCGAGGTGCTACTTAATTAGACTACGGATGCAAGACGACCGTTGCTGATAAAGTGAGGGAACTTTAACCAAGAGACACTGACTGTGGAAATTATTCTTACTGTACGAAGGGACAGGTAAAATCCATAAAACGAGGAGGGACGAGGAGCGATTTGCGCGGAAGAGTGAGGAACGGAGCGAACTTTTGACTTGCGGGAAATAAGAAGTTCTTGGAAAATGCCAGTATTGAAACGTTTCAAGGCGTCTGTCGCGGATGGGTGCTCGCCGCAACCTTCCCATAGAATAGCTGACTGCTTCCCGACGAAAACCGGGCGAGCGAAAGGAACCTAGGTCGCGAGTGAAAAAAAAATCAGGAAGCGTGTTGAAAGAAAACGCAACGGCTTCGCGCGGCGGACGATCTTCCTCGAGGGCTCCAGGACACCAGACGCTGCAGGAAATTCTGTCTCAGCCCGCAACGTGGCTGGAGACGGCGCGGCAATTCGAGCAGAACCCCGAAGTGCATAGAGCATTCCAATCCTTTTCTCATGAGGGCCCCTGGCTGTTCGTCGCGTGCGGATCGAGTTACTACCTTTCTCGGACGATCGCGGCGCAGTGGACAAAACTTCTTCAGGTGGTATGCACCGCAGTCCCGGCATCGGAACTGCTCTTCGCCCCGCACGAGGTGATAAGACGGACTGGAGCACAACAAGTGGTGCTTCTGTCACGCTCAGGAAAAACCACGGAGGTTTTGCGCGCGGCGGAATGGTTGAAGGCGGCAGGGACGGTGCGCACATTGGGCGTGACTTGCAGCGAGAGCAGCGCTCTTGAAGAGCTGTGCACGCACACGCTGAAATTGCCTTGGGCGGACGAGAAGAGCATGGTGATGACTCGTTCGTTTACGTCGCTCCTGCTGTTGTTCGAGAGGCTGGGCGCGAATTTAGCCGGCGATGCCGAACTCGCTTCCGCGCTGGATGCTTTGCCAAAAAAGACGACGACGTGGCTTTCGGGAAATGCTGATAAGATTCGGGCGCTTGGAACGAAACGGCGATTCGCGGATTTTGTGTTTCTCGGGCAAGGCGCGCATTACTGGCTCGCACAGGAGGCGGCGCTGAAAATGACGGAAATGTCGTCGTCGTATGCGCAGGGATATCACACGCTGGAATTCCGCCACGGACCGAAATCCATCGCGAGCCGGCAAACGCTGATTACTTTTTTGCTTTCGGACGCCGCCGCGGAAGAAGAAGTGCCCATGATAGGCGAATTGAAAAAGTTGGGAGCCGCGACGCTGGTCGTCGCCAATCGCGCGACACCGGAGTTGCGGCGCCACAGCGATCTGCTGATTGAGCTGGGCTTGGACGAGCCGGAGTACGCGCGCATGGCGTTGACAGCGATTCCCGCTCAATTGCTGGGGCTGGCTGTGGGTTTGCGCAAGGGACTCAATCCTGACACACCAAAAAATCTGACGCGCGCGGTAGTGCTCGACCCGAAAAATGTTGAGCCCGCGAAAAGGAGAGGAGCTTGAGCAACGAAGCGGGCGCGAACAACGGGCAGCACCTCCGGAGAACTCTCACGCTGTGGGACTTGATTCTCTACGGCGTCATTGTGTTGCAGCCGGTCGCGCCGATGTCTGCTTTCGGAGCGTTGAGCGATCGCGGGCGCGGGCACGTCGTGACGGCCGTGCTGATTGCCATGGTAGCCATGATGGCCACGGCGGTCGGCTACGGCAAAATGGCGAGCGTGTATCCAAGCGCGGGTTCGGCGTTCACGTACGTAGCGCGAGAAATTCATCCCGCCGCGGGGTACATCACCGGATGGAGCATGGTGATGGACTACATCGTGAACCCGCTGATTTGCACGATCTGGTGCGCGGGGCAAGCGCATGAGTTCGCGCCGGGACTACCGATCTGGGCCTGGAAGATTGTGTTTGCCGTCGTCTTCACGCTGCTGAACCTGCAGGGCATCAAGACTTCGGCGAGAGTGAATGCAGGGTTGGCCGCGGCAATGGGCGTCGTGGTGATTCTGGTTTTCGTGAAGACCATTGCCTATATTTTTGGGCATCCTCACAGCGAGCCGGGATTTTTTACGCGGCCGTTCTACGATCCAAAGACTTTTACGGTAGACAATTTGTTCGGATGCACGTCGCTGGCAGTGCTGACTTATATCGGGTTCGACGGAATTTCGACGCTATCCGAGGAGGTGGAAAATCCGCGGCGAAATATCATGCTGGCAACGGTGTTGACGTGCCTGGCAGTCGGGATTCTTTCCGCCTCGGAAGTGTATGTGGCACAGCTTGTTTGGCCGGCATCGCAGCCTTTCCCGAACCAGGATACGGCGTATGTCTATGCGGCGGCGCGGGCGTGGGCGCCACTATTCACGATTGTGGGAGCGACGTTGCTCGTGGCGAACTTTGGGTCCGGCATGGGCGCGCAGATCGGCGCGGCACGCTTGCTGTACGGGATGGGGAAGAGCAACGCGCTGCCGAAATCATTTTTCGGGAAGGTGGATGCGAGGCACGGCATTCCACAAAACAATGTCTTGTTCATCGGCGTGATCGTGCTGATTGGCGCGTACTTCCTGACTTTCGAGCAAGGAATCGGGCTGCTGAATTATGGCGCGCTGCTGGCGTTCATGGGAGTCAACGCATCGTCCTTCGTTCACTTTTTCGTGAAGCAGCGCGTGAGAACGGTGTGGAACTTTGCCGTGCCGTTTATAGGGTTTTTCGTCTGCCTGGGGCTGTGGTGGAATCTCAGCAATCGGGCTAAGATCCTGGGAACCGCCTGGATGTTGGCAGGCATCGCGTTTGGCGCCTGGAAGACGAAGTGGTTCCGCGAACCTCTTTTGTTCGACGCTCCTGCTGAATAGGCCCCGTTATACAAAGCCGTTCGCTTATCAGAAACCGAAGAACTCTGGCAGAATGATGGCGGCCCGAGGGGTATCCACGTGAAGCGCGCAAGCGGCAAAAATCAGATGGTGACGATGCGGGATGTCGCGGAGGACAGCGGCTTCTCTCCCGCAACGGTCTCCATCGTTTTGAACAACGCGCCGCTCGCCCGTTACATCGCTCCCGCAACCAAAAAACGAATCGAGGACGCGGCCAAGAAACTCGGCTACCGCCCGAACGCAATGGCTCGGTTCCTTCGGAGCAAGCGCAGTCATACCGTAGGACTCGTGTTCTTTGACATCACCGATCCTTTTTGTACGCCGGTTCTGCGCGGCATTGAAAATGCGCTCTATCAGTCGTCCTATGTACCGATTTTTGCCGATGCGCACAACCAGCGGAATCGTTTCGAGCGCTACCTGGAAATGCTTTTGGAACACCACGTGGAAGCCCTGATCGTGGTGGCCAACTGGCTGGTCGTGGACATTCATGTTTTGGCCGACTTGAGCAAGCGCAATATCCCAGCGGCCACAATCGGCTGGGAGCTGCCGGGCGACACGGTAAGTTCCGTGATGGTGGACAACGAGACCGGCGGGCGAATGGCACTGGAACATCTGCACCAGCTCGGCCATCGCAAGATCGCTTTCATTCGCGGGCCGAAGATGCTCATCGATAGCGCCCCGCGCTGGCGCGGCGTGCAGAAGTTCGCTCACACGGCAGGCCTCGAGATCGATCCAGCTCTGGTGCTGCAACTGCCGGATTCGTTTGATCCCAACTCCGGGTTCGAGGGCGGTCACCGCCTCACTGACGAGTTGCTTCAAAAGAGGAAGAAGTTCACGGCGCTCATGGCGTTTGACGACTTGACGGCTCTGGGAGCGATCCGCGCGCTGACGAAAGCGGGAGTCAAAGTTCCGGAACATTGTTCCGTGACGGGTTTTGATGATGTGGCGCTATCCGCGCTCAGCGCGCCCTCCTTGACGACGGTGCGCCAGCCTCTCGAAGCCATGGGAACGAATGCCGTGAATATCGTGATGGAAGGAATCAAAGCAGGACTTGAGAAGCGCGAGTGGAATTTCGTGTGCCAAAAGATGAATCCCGAGCTAGTGATTCGGGAGTCCACGCGTGCGGTAGCTCACGGAAGCTCTGATTGACCGGCTTTGTTCAGATCGATGCCTTGCTTAGGACCCTCCCCCCCAGTTTTTTGTAAATGTTGCATCTAAAGGATTTAAGATTATTGTAAGCTGTTTAGAATCAACACTTACAGACCAATTGCAAACACTGATTCTAAAGAGGTTACGAAGAGCTACAACAATGTGAGCTTCGGGTTGGAGCCTAGCCCAAAAAGAAAAAAGGCGGCGTAGAGTCGCCGCCTTTCGCACTATTCCCTAATTGTTACTATATCAAGAGGCTGAGAAATTGTAAACGAAAATTGGGTATTGGATTAGCTTCCGATAACGCGGGACTAATCGGGCACTAACAACGCTCGCCTCCCAATTTGTAATTTCCTCTGTTTGCTTTCGATAGTGAGACTACAATTGGCGACATATGAACGGACCTTTGCAATGGGTTCTACTTGTTTTTTTCGTTGGGCCGCTTGTTGGATTTGCCCAAGATTCCAAGTTCACCGTCGAGATTACCGAAGCGGAGACCGCTGAACACCGTATTGGCGACCGCGGTCCGATCTATACGAACCTCGGCCACGAACATTTCGCCGCGGCGTTCGAAGTCGTGGTCGGGACGGACGGGAAGGCAGTGAGCGCACAAACGTCCAACGGATTTATTGGCGACCTGACACTTCTGTGCAAGACATGGCGGTACAAGCCATTTGAGCGAAACGGCCAGCCGGTAATTGCCAGAGTACGAGAATCCGTTACCATCCTGCCGATCGGCGAATTTACTGAGGCACACATCCCTTTTCCTGAAATTCATGATTGGAATTCGTTGCGAATCACCCTCAACCGCAGCGGGTGCTACGGGATGTGTTCTACCTATGAGATCGAAATTCGCGGTGACGGAACGGTGTTATATGACGGGCAAGCCTACGTCGGGACCACGGGGAAACGAAAGGTGCAGATTTCGCACGCGTCTTTGGTGAAGCTCGTGGATACGTTCCGTGGAGCGGATTATTTTTCTTTCGCCTCGGGCTATGTGTCTGGGGTAACCGATATGCCGACGTACGTGTCATCGATCTCCTTTGATGGAGTGTCTAAATCCGTGCTGGATTATGTAGGCCGAGATGCCGGGATGCCAGCCGGTGTCTCCGATGTGGAAGCTGCGATTGACCGGCTATCGGGAGCCTCCAACTGGATCAGACGCAAGTAAGAGACTAAGTCCTGATTAACGCCGTTACCGTCCAAGTGGATTTCGCGCCTTCCTTGGTGTTACCTTCCATAAAAGTCATCGGCAGATAGCAGGACAGGCGCATATGGGATGGGCAAACCATTACATCGAGAAGTTACAAGCCGGTGAACGCGTCAGCTTTCGCCCACGAGGAAATAGCATGAGCGGCAAGGTTGAGAACGGCCAGCTTGTGACCCTAGAGCCTGCCGGTGAGAAAAGCATTCGCGTCGGCGACGTCGTCCTCTGCAAAGTGAACGGAGTTCAATACCTGCATCTGGTCAAAGCCATAAGTGGCGAGCGGTATCAAATTGGAAACAACCGCGGCCGCATCAATGGCTGGACGTCTCGAAAAAGTATCTTTGGCATTGTCATACAAGTTTCGGCTTAGCTGCCCGGCAGGACCTGACCATCTGACACCTGTGAGAGGGGACGGAAGTAGGCTAGATCCTGATAAACGCCGTAATCGGAAACTGACCTATCATCTAAAATCGCGACGATTTTCGGAGACGCGGCGTTAGGGAAGCTGCGTGGGTGCGACGTTGAACCCGTCTACGGCGAGGACGGGTTTGGTTGCGCCGAGGTCGCCCTTCCTTAAGTGAACTGTGACTTCGCGTTTCTCGCCGGGGAGAAGCGAAATGTAGTTGTCATCCCAAAAGACAGGCAGGACTTCTGGTCCATCTTTTCCCTTGAGCAAACGGAGCCGCACTAGAAAAGCCAGGCCGGGGCCGCTGTTCTGCACGGTGACATGAGCCGCGGTATCTTTGCCCGCTTCGGAGACGCTCATCGATGCGCTTACGGTGGCTTTCGGAAGATTCTGCAGCGCGTCGAAATTCGCGTACTCGCTGAGCGGAGTGTAATACCACTCCGTCTTGCTGAAGTCGGGGACGTCCGGCTTCGTCGAGAGCCAATAGAAATTGCGGCTGAGCAATTTGCCGGAGGCGGAAGAAAGTTGCAGGCTCAAGAAGTAAGTGGAAGTGATGCCTTCGGGCTCGGAAACTGTGAAGGATCTGGTCGCGGCATCTGCCGCCACATCGGCGGTTGCTTCGCGGGAAAAGCGTTCTTTCATTGCGGTGTCGTAAATCTTTGCGACCAGTTTCAGTCCCTTGAGGGCTTCCTGTTTACCGTTGACGATCGCGACGGTCCGGTCATCGTAAGAAAACTGCACATGAACGAGCTCGAGGGCTTTCTTCGAGCCGAAATACCCGCCGGCAGGGCGTAGATCGTAGTCATAGAGATGCCAGATCAAGCCGGGCCAGGCGTTGTTCAGCATCCACTGGATGATGCCCGTGGATTTGTACTTGTTGCGGCCATAGGCTTCGAACATCGCGCGCTCGCCTTCATACGTCATGGCTTGCGACTTCCAGGCGAGGCCGGCAACGTCTTTCGCGGCGCCATAGCGTTTGTCTATCGCGTTTGTGAACACCTGGATGTTCTTGAATTTGCCGCCGCCCGCGTGAAAATCCCAAAATTCATTGATGGGCCAGAGCTTGTCTGGAGGAAACATGGATTTCAATTCTTCGACAGGCGGAACGGCGGGGCCGGGACTGGTTTCCGTGTTGAATCCGTAGGCGCCGCCGGCCTTGGTGTCCAGCAACCAGTAGTTCGACGAAACGTATTCGTAAGGGCCGGACATTTTCACGCCGCTTTCGCCGGTCGGCTCAGTCTTCTTCGCCGTCGCGGATGAAATTACGGGCTTCGGCCAGTTGGCTTCTTTTTCCACGTCGAGGTAAGCCTGCTCGCGGTCGGGCGGCGGCGGATTGTCGCTGCCGTTCAACCAAACGAGGATGCTGGGATGCGCGCGCAGACGCAGAATCTGATCGCGGAGTGAATCAACGGAAACGCGGCGATTCTCGTCGCCCCACTTCCCCCATTTTTCCCAGGCATCGCAGCAGCACCAACCGGCCATGATGAGAATCCCGTCGCGGTCAGCGCGGTTCATGAAAGTTTCGTCTTCGAGCTTGCCTTCGAGCCGGATGGTATTGAGACCCATCTCTTTCACGTAACGGAACTCTGCTTCACGGCGCGACTGGTTGATACGCAGCATCATGTCCGGCGCCCAGCCACCGCCGCGCACAAGCACGGGCTTGCCGTTCACTTTGAAAAGGCGATAGCCGTCCGGCGTCAGCTCGGAATCGGTTTGCACGATTCCGAATTCGATGGTTTGCTGGTCGGATGCGGGGCCTTTATCGGGAACAAACTCGAGAGTGAGTTTGTGGAGATAAGGCTCGCCCATCTGGTAGGGCCACCAGAGGCGTGGTTTCTGCACATTAAGAGAAGCAGAGTCTCCTGGCGTGATGGCAATGGCACGATGTTCGCCTGCGCTCAACTCCACGCTCTGCGAAATTTCGATCGGCGCGGCTGCTCCAAGAATTTTCCCGCGCAGTGTTCCCTTGACGGGTGCGCTTGATGAGTTTTGCAGCTCGGCGCGCACGGTCAGGTGCGCTTTGTCGGTTGCCGGAAGATCGAGTTTCGTTTCTACAGCGGGATGCCGCACGGTTACGGGCCCACTCGCGGAGAGCACTACCTCTTGCCAGAGGCCCATGTCCTTATCCGGCGGCGTGGGATTCCAGTCGACCCACGTAATTCCCAGTTCGTTGGCGTGCGGAGCGGAGACTTCCACGGCTACAACATTTTTTGCGCCGGCCTTGACGAACTGCGTCACATCAAACTCGTAGCGGCGAAACGCGCCGACCACTTGATCCGAGCCGGCGACTTTTTTTCCGTTGATCCAGATGTCCGCGCGGTAATTGATTCCGCGAAATGCGAGCCACACAGTTTTTCCCTTGAATTGCGCGGGGACGTCAAACTCCTTGCGGTACCACCAGGGGACAGCGTAGGGACTATCTTCCGGCATTTCCTGGTTGGCGAATTCGGAGCCGATCGCATAAGACACGCCGGGAACAGAGCGCAAGTTCATGCCGAAGTAGGGATTCTTGTACACGCCGTTCTCGACCAGGACAGCAAATACAGTGTTCGGTGCAGAAGTCTTGTACCAGCTCGAAGTATCGAAACCCGCTGCGGAGATCGCTTCCGCGCCAGCGCTCACTTTTGCGGAGGACTGGACTCTCCATCCCTCACGCAGAGTGATATCGCCATCAGCGCGCGAGGCCGGTGCTGCGATCATTGCGGCGGTGAGGAACGCTACAACGAACCCACTGGCAACAAGGAAGTTCCGAAGCTTCGAAGCAAACCGGACAGTGGATCGCGAAAGAAAATTCTTTCTCTTGCCAAACAGAATCATCATGGGCTCCCCTCACAACGCCACGCACGCTGTGCCATTTAAACCGATTCAATAGGGCGATTACCTGCACCCAACGAGGCGGCGCCGACGCGCGCTAGTTTAGCCTGAGCGAAAGAAAAGAGACAAGTGCTATCCGAGAAAAGCAAAAGGCGCGAACCTTGCGGCTCGCGCCTCGCGCTCAATCTGGATTGCCGTGCGTGCCTTAGATTACTGCACGGCCGGAAGGAATACTTCCGAGGGTGTGAGGAACTCCACGTTTGGAACTTCGGAGACGACCCGCACGCGCTCGAACTTTCCCTTCTTCCCGCCGTTGCCCACAAAGGCGAGCAAGTATTGGTTTTTAAGGTGTGTATCGATTTCGTCGAAGTATGGCTTCAACGTAACTGGCATACCGGAACCGAGGTAAAAGGACTCGGCGCCAGTCTCTTCCGAAAGGCGGCTTAGGTTTGATTGCGAGTTGAAGACGCGAAACGACCTGCGGCCGACGTGCCCGGCATCCGGAGCATAAATCGTCCAGATATTGATGTTTTGTTTTTGGGCGCGAGAGATAGTTGTATCGAGATCGGGATCGACGGGATCGAAGCTCCCGCGGAAATAATCGACTCCCGAGGAAAACAACATGATGGACTTACGTTCACCGGAATCGGGCCAGCGCTTCATCCAATCCTGTACGGCGAGATACGGACTTGTGAAGGCGCCGGCACTGCCCGTAGGCATGCGCAGAGCTTTGGCGGCAAGGGCGTGATCCTTAGTGAAGTCCTGCGCAACCACGGCCGCGCCGTTCCTCGCATAGGCTACGGCGATGTACGTGTTCTCCGGCTGGGCCATGAGAAAGGCCTTCAAATCGCCCCATTGGTTCGCAACAGCGCTGTCGAGAGAATCGTCGATGAGCAGCGCCAAGAAGAGCGTCTCACCACGCTTCCAATCCGCCGCTTGCACGCGTTCCTTGCCCTGGTAAAGCTGCACGTCGTCCTTCTTGAGTGCAGGCGGCTGTGCCTCTTTCTTGTCTACCGCGGTGACGGTCATAGCGACCGCGGCTGAATCAGCCGCAGCTGCCTTTTGCGCGAACGGCATTGCGGCCGCTGCTGCCATAGCCGCTAACAGCAGGGTCCCCTTCCAGTTTAGATTCTTGTTCATGAGCGTACTCCCTTTCTCTACTTTGTCATCCCACTCCATTAGATGCGCGGGAGACGGAACGGTATGTATCCAGTTCAGGCCCAAGGCGGATTCCGTCGTAGAATGCATCGCGGCGAGGAAGGGCTACTCTCGTGAAAAACTATATTGGGGCAATCGACCAGGGCACAACTAGTACCCGCTTTCTGGTGTTTGATAAAGCGGCGCGCATCGTTGCGGTTGCGCAGAAGGAGCACGAGCAGATCTTCCCGAGGCCGGGATGGGTGGAACACGACGCGCTGGAAATCATGCGCCGCACGGAAGAAGTGATCGGCGAGGCGCTCGATCAACGAGGACTGCGTGCTTCGGATCTGGCCGCTATCGGCATTACCAATCAGCGCGAAACTACGATTGTTTGGGAACGCAGCACGGGCCAGCCAATCGCAAACGCCATCGTCTGGCAAGACACGCGAGTGGCGGAGGACGTCGGACAGTTTGCACGCAGCGGAGGACAAGACCGCTTTCGCGGCAAGACGGGGCTGCCGCTTAGCACGTATTTCAGCAGTTTGAAACTGCGGTGGCTGCTTAGAAATACTGCCGGCGCGAAGGAGAAGGCAGCCGCAGGCGAACTGCTCTTTGGAAATATCGATACATTTCTTGTGTGGAATCTCACGGGCGGCTCAAAGGGAGGCGTCCACGTCACCGACGTAACCAACGCAAGCCGGACGCAACTGCTCAATCTGAAAACACTGGACTGGGATAGCGAATTGCTCGCGGCGTTCGAGATTCCGCGAACGATGCTGCCCCGGGTTCGCTCGAGCAGCGAGGTGTACGGAACCGCGGTCCTCCCATCCATCAGAGGTGTAGAGATCGCGGGCATTCTGGGCGATCAGCAGGCCGCGCTGGTCGGACAGGCTTGTTTCCGTCCCGGCGAAGTGAAAAACACTTATGGGACAGGTTGCTTCCTGTTGATGAATACGGGTGAGCGCATTGTTCCATCGAACTTCGGTTTGCTGACGACCGTCGCGTACAAAATGGGTGGCGCACCAGCCTGTTACGCATTGGAGGGCAGCGTCGCGATTACTGGAGCGCTGGTACAGTGGGTGCGCGACAATCTTGGACTAATCGAGAAAAGCGCCGACATCGAAACATTGGCCCGCACGGTGAAGGACAATGGCGGCATCTACTTTGTTCCGGCATTCTCTGGGCTCTATGCGCCGTACTGGAAGGACAATGCGCGCGGCGTCATCGCAGGATTGACGCGGTATGTCAACAAGGGGCATCTGGCGAGGGCGGTGCTCGAAGCTACAGCGTTCCAAACGCGTGAAGTGGTCGAGGCGATGGAAAAAGACTCGCAGATTTCCCTGTCATCACTCCGCGTGGACGGCGGAATGGTAGGAAATGAGCTTTTGATGCAGTTTCAGGCGGACATTTTGAATCGCGAAGTCGTGCGCCCAGTGATTCAAGAGACGACGGCGCTCGGGGCAGCCTATGCCGCGGGCTTGGCGGTGAACTTTTTCTCAGGCTTGGACGAACTCCGAACCAATTGGGCAGCGGACCAGACGTGGACGCCCCATTTTGCGGAAGCGGAGCGCGAAGAGCTTTACAGACAGTGGAAAAAGGCGGTCACACGATCGTTCAATTGGATTGATTCTTGATGCGCAAGGCAGCGTTTCTCTCTGGGCGAATTCCACTTCAAGGAGATTGTTGAATGACATCACCCTTTGTAGGCGAATTTCTGGGCACCCTGATTCTCGTGCTACTCGGCGACGGAGTCGTCGCCGGAGTGGTGCTGAAGCGGTCGAAAGCAGAGGCTAGCGGATGGATGGTCATCACGACGGGTTGGGCGCTAGCGGTGATGGCCGGCGTCTTCGTGTCGATTGCTTGTGGAAGCAGCGATGCGCACTTGAATCCCGCCGTCACGATGGGATTCGCGGTGCGGGACGCAAGTTTCGCCAAGTTCGTTCCTTACTTAGCGGCGCAACTTCTCGGAGCTGTCGTGGGAGCCACTCTCGTCTGGCTGCACTATTTGCCGCACTGGAAGGAAACGCCGGATGCGGCCAGTAAACTGGCGTGCTTTTGCACCGCACCGGCAATTCGTAACACTCTCGCAAATCTATTCAGTGAAATTGTCGGCACGTTTGTCCTCGTTTTCGTGGTCGGCGCGATTTTTTCGAAGCGAGTAGCTGCGACGGGTCCCGCCGCCGGACTGGGCGCTTATCTCGTGGGCAGCCTCGTGTGGGGCATTGGACTTTCCCTGGGCGGCACGAGCGGGTACGCTATCAATCCCGCGCGCGACTTGGGTCCGCGCATCGCGCACGCGATTCTGCCTGTCGCCGGAAAGGGCGGCTCCGATTGGAGCTACGCGCCTATTCCGGTCCTCGGGCCGCTGCTTGGTGGTGCGCTGGCGGGATTGCTGCTGCGCTTCCTCGCAGTTTCCTAAGCCGGTTCGCAAGTAAGAGCAACCAATTGAGCGGGCTTGCGGGTGTGCGTCACGACCATTATCACGGGCAACTTTCCCGGCTCTACTTCTTTTGGCCGTAATACGCAGCGCTTCCGTGTTTCCGAAGGAAGTGCTTCTCATGAAGGTGTTTGGAAATGGGGCGCGCTTTGGGATTCGCTGCGATCGTTCGAAACGCCATCGCGGCAATCTCTTCCAGAATCACGGCGATGTGCGCCGCTTCCGAAGGCGAATTCCCCCAGCAGAATGGAGCGTGGCCGGCTACGAGAACTGCGGGTGCGTGAAGAGGGTCGAGCTTTTTGAACCGTCGCACGATGGCGTGGCCGGTGTTTGCTTCATAGTTCGTTCGAACTTCCGCGGGTGTCAGTGGTTTGGTTACGGGGACGGGGCCGCGAAAGTAGTCCGCATGAGTTGTTCCAAAGCATGGAATTTCTCGTTGCGCTTGTGCCCACGCCGTGGCTGCCGATGAATGCGTATGTGCGATGCCGCCAATGCTGGCGAATGCCCGGTAAAGAATCAAGTGGGTGGGAAGGTCTGAGGAAGGCCGCAACGATCCCTCCACGAGTTTCCCTTCCAAATCGACAACGACGAGATCCTCCGGCTTCATCGTTTCGTACGGAACACCGCTCGGCTTGATCGCGACCAGCCCCTCCGCTCGCGAAATGCCGCTGGCGTTTCCGAACGTGTACATCACCAGTCCGCGCCGCACGAGCTCAAGATTTGCCTCTAAAACTTCCTCGCGCAATTGTTTCAGGATCATCCGTTGCCTCGTGCTGCAGACGCAATTCGCCGCAATGCTGGAAGCGCGCGCCCGACGGGAATCGCGGGCGAGTCTGGCTTGCCAAATCCAAAATACAACTCACGATAGATTCCGTACAGCTCTTCGTACACACGCGCGGAAGAGGGGTGGGGCTCGACGACGCGGTGCTCCGGACACAGCGCTCGCTGCGCATCTTCGATGGATTGGTGCGCCCCGGCAGCCAGCGCAGCAAATATCGCTGATCCAAGACTCGTCACGTCCGATTTAGGAATCAGCACAGGTTTGTTCAGCACATTCGCATAAACCTGATTGAGCACATCATTTTTCTGTGGAATGCCGCCACCGTTGATGACGCGGTCGATGGGCACGCCGTGCTTTTCCATGCGCTCAAAAATCACCCGCGTGTGAAATGCCGTGCCTTCGATGGCCGCGAACAATTCATCCTGAGGAGCATGCGTGAGATTCCATCCAAGGGTAATCCCGCCAAGCTCGGGATTAACGAGAACGGTTCGGTCGCCATTGTCCCAGGTCATTCGCAGGAGGCCAGTTTGTCCTGCTTTGTAAGTGTCGAGACCCACCGAAAGCGCGGCGACGGTCGATCCGGCGCGCCGCGCGATGGCTTCAAAAATATCTCCCGTGGCGGAAAGCCCTGCTTCCACGCCGGTTTTTTCTGGATGCACCGATCCGGGAACGACGCCGCAAACTCCGGGAATGAGCCGCGAGTCGTCACTCATCGCTATGATGCACGTTGAGGTTCCGACGACGTTTACGACGTCGCCAGTGCGCGCGCCGGCGCCCACTGCATCCCAGTGCGCGTCAAACGCGCCAACGGGGATGGGAATCCCTGCGCGCAGGCCGAGCTTCGCGGCCCATTCCGGCGCGAGTCTTCCTGCAATCTGGTCGCTCGTCGCGTAGCGTCCGCCAAGCTTGGCACGCACGCCCTTCAGCAATGGATCGACAGTCACGAGAAAATCTTCCGGCGGCAATCCGCCAAGCGCTTTGTTCCACATCCACTTGTGGCCCATGGCGCAGACGGACCGCGGAGCCTCCGCCGGATCGGTGATTCCGCACAAGACCGCCGCGGCCATGTCGCAGTGTTCGAACGCAGTAACAAATTTCTGCCGCTTCTCTGGATTATGGCGGAACCAATGCAGCAGTTTCGAAAAGCCCCACTCGGAGGAATAAACGCCTCCGCACCAATTAATGACTTCAAGGTTTCCCTGGCGCGCGGTCTCGGTGATCAGCGCGGCTTCCCGCCACGCGCGATGGTCACACCACAAGTAATAATCGCTAAGGGGTTCGAGGTTTTCGCCGACGGGAATGACGCTTGATCCTGTTGTATCGATGGCCAGAGCCGCGACCTGATCGCCCGAAATCTTCACGGAACTCACGGCTTTTCGCATGGCTTCTGCGAGCGCGCGCATGTGGTCCGCGTGGCTCTGCGTGGCATAGTCCGGGTCGTCCTTCTTTCGTTGAAGAGGAAACTCGGCCACGCCTGTTCCCAGCCGTCCAAGATCGGTGTCAACAATTGTGACGCGCACACTAAGCGTGCCGAAATCCACTCCTGCAACGATCGCCATCAGGTCCTTTCACAAAGATGCGGTTACACGCTGGGCCCGCGGACTGCAACCGCGGCAAGTGCTCGCTTCGCACGGCGGTAAGTTCAAAGTGCGAGCAGGCAGAATAAAGACTATCCGCTAGAAAAGGCAAGAGTCACCGACGCATTTCACTGCCGCGGGAACATTCCGCCCGCATGCTTATTTCCTGGTTATGTGCAGGGAAAACGGATACAGGGCTCATTGCAGCTCAGGGGCGAGTCGCACTTTCTCACGAGAAGCTCCCGTCGATAGGCTTGTGTTTGTATTGGGGCTGCGGAAACAGAGAGGTCCGCTACTTGAGCGACCCGAGGCGTCGTTGCATGCATGGCTGTTCGAAGCTAAAGTACCTCAACGCACAACCCACATTGGGCCAGGCGCCACCTTCAGCAAATCTGTCACGGAAAAGAGAGTGGAAATGGAATACCCCAACCGGCGTCTGATGTGGCATGGCATGTTTTTGTTTCTAATCGGCCTGCTGACAGGCTTCGCGGAGCAGCATTTCGCAAACACACGGATGGGACTTGCCGCGCACCTGGAAGGTGTGATGAACGGTACGTTCCTGCTGGCGTTGGGAGCCGTTTGGACAGAAGTGCGACTGTCGCCACGAACCAAGGGGATTGCTTATTGGATTGCACTTTACGGAACGTACGGAAACTGGTTTGTAACTTCGCTCGCTGCCGTTTTTGGGACGGCGGCCCTTTCGCCAATTACCGCGGCAGGCCATAGTGGTCAGCCGTGGCAGGAAACCACTGTGACGCTTGGGTTCCTTTCCGTGGGCATCACAATAATCGCCGCGTCGGTGCTTGTCCTCTGGGGCCTTCGAGCCAAAGCGTTACCTTAAACTCACGCAATCGCGCGAGATTGCGAACTGTTCGTGAATGTCCTGATTAACGAGACAGCCGGACGAGTCACCAAAACTCACAAGGATTGGGTCGTTACGGGTGCATCCGGCAGCGGAGACGATGATACTCTCATGCATTTGGACACGGCTTGCGGTCACCTGGGCAGTACTATCGACGTACCATTGAGCTTATAGATGGGGCGCTGATATTCTGAAGTCTCTGCTACCCACCCTCAGGCCCTAGAAGTGTCTTTAAGAAGGCAGCGAACCATGGATGCCGAAAAACTCCGCGTCGCCCGGGACAAGCTCACACGCGTGTTCCGATATTTGGAAGCACTGAACCAGCACCGCAATCCTGCAAAACGCCAGATTCGCGAACAGCCGTGGAGTTTCTGGCTGGGCGATCTTCCCGAGCATCCCTCTATTCAACGAGGCGCCGCGAAGGATAGCTCTTCAAAAACAAAGAATGGGAACAGCCCGAGTGCGGAAGATGGCCCGCACTACGTTCTCAAAGTGCGGCGTCCACGGCTGAATCGCGCACCAGAACCGCCGGAAGAAATTGCCCCCTGGCTGGAAGACGGGTGGGACGACCCTTCGAATGCCTTGACTGTCAAACAAACTCTGGAGGAATCGGAGAATCGTGCAGAGCACAGGATTGTGAACTTCGCGGACGATCCGGCCCGATCTGTGCGCCTGGAACGTTGGAAGCTCTTGCGCACTGAGTGGGTGAAAACCGAAAAGCCCGCTCGTGCTGCGATGAAAGTCTTCGAATCCCTTTACGCACTCTACGGCCGCATTGATCGTGAGGCGGAACGCGTAGACCTCGTCCTCGGGGATGGTATCTTGAGCTGGCGCCGCACGGACGGAGGCATCTATCATCCAATTCTCCTTCAGCGCCTCCAATTGCAGTTCGACGCATCCGAGCCCGAATTTACGCTTTCGGAAGCGGACAATCCCGTTGAGCTCTACTCTGCATTGTTCCAATCGATGAACGACGTGGATGGACGCGCCATCGGTCGATGCCGCGAGGAATTGGAAGAGGGAGGCTTCCACCCACTTATCAATGGTTCCACTTCCGGTTTTTTGAAGCGGCTCGTCGTGCAGCTGTCTCCGCGCGGAGAGTTCCTCGAAGACCGAGCGCCGGATGCGGAAGTCAACGACCCATGCATTGGGCGCGACCCAATCCTCTTCCTGCGCTCGCGCACCTTGGGATTTGCCGCCGCGATCGAGGGCATCCTCACAGACCTCCGCACGCGCGAAGATATACCTTGGTCACTCCTGAATATCGTTGGAGAAGAATTGCCGATCTCCGAGGCGCCAAACGCCCACCCGTCCTCGAGCGGTGCCCAGCAAGCCGATGGCGAAGTTCTGCTGAGCAAACCCGCCAATCCCGAGCAGATTCGAATTGCCCAGCAGCTCGAGGAAAATGGAGGCGTTCTGGTACAAGGCCCTCCTGGGACTGGAAAAACTCACACCATCGGCAATCTTGTGGGCCATTTGCTCGCCCAAGGCAAAAGCGTCTTAGTCACAAGTCACACCACTAAGGCCCTGCGCATGGTACGGCATCATATCGTTCCCGAGTTGCGTCCCCTTTGTGTAAGCGTGCTCGAAAGTGACTTGGACAGCCGCAAACAGCTCGAGAGCGCCGTGGGCTCCATCGCGGAAAGGTTGTCGCGGGCCGACGCCGGCTCGCTTGAAATGCAAGCGAAGAAATTGGAATCCGAGCGCCTCGACCTTTTGAAGAAACTTGACGAGATCCAAAATCAGCTTACGGAGGCGCGGGCGGACGAGTATCGGGAGATTGCCATTGCCGGCAAGTCCTGGACGCCCGCCGATGCGGCTCGTCAAGTCGTGCAGGAAAAGGAAGCGCACGGCTGGATCCCCGGCCCCGTCGCTGCAGTGGCGCCGCTGCCTCTTTCTCCGGGTGAACTTGCCGACCTCTATCGCACAGGGGTTTCGATCTCCCGCGAGGACGAAAATGAACTCTCGGCTCATCTTCCGGAGCTTCACGATCTTCCGAGAGTGGAAGATTTTGAAGCCAGCCTTAGCGAGCGCAATCGTCTCGGCATGGAAGATCTCGATTTGCGCTCCGATTTGTGGGAATCCGGCGCTGCGCAGAGTTCGCCCGGAGAAATAGAAGGATTAGCTGCCGCTCTAGCTCAGGCAGTCGAGCCTCTATCTGGCAGGGACAAGTGGAAACTTGCCGCGGTGTATGCCGGAAAATACGGCGATGTGCACCGGCAGCCGTGGGACCAACTCATCAGCTTAGTGCGGCTGGTTCATCGAGAAGCCGCAAATGCCCAAGAATCGTTCGTCAAGTATGGCCCCCAGACTTCGGATAGTACCGCGTTCAAAGAGCAGGAACGCACTGCCAGCGAAATCTTCGCGCACCTTGAGGACGGCGGCAAGCTGGGCTCCCTGACCTTGTTCACGCACAAGACCTGGAGCAAGTTTCTGGAAGAGACGAAAGTGAACAACGCGCGTCCACGGCTTCCCGAGCATTTTCACGCCCTGCGCCAATTCTTCCGGCTCAAGGGACTTCGCGAGGAACTCGGTGCAAGGTGGGATCGTCAAGTAGCAACTCTCGGCACTTCACGTTCGAGCGAAATGGGTGAGGAGGTCGAGAAGACACTGATGCAGTATTGCGACTCCATCGAGGACTGCTTGGGCTGGCAGGAGCACACCTGGCTTCCACTGCAGCAGCGACTGGGAGACATCGGCTTCCGGTGGGATAAATTCCTCGCTGAGCAACCTGCGGTCGTTGGTTCCGATGGAGAGTTAGCGCGCATCCACATCGCGGTGACAGATGCCCTGTTACCCATTCTGGATTCCCGGTTCAAGAAGTTGCGGCTCCTGCAGCTGGAGGAAGAATTTCGCGATCTCAAAAGCCGGCTCAAACTTGCAGGCCGCGTAGCGAAAGCATCCAAAGTGATCGGCCAGCTTCTGGCAGCTGTGGCCAACGAAGATTCCAACCGTTATCGCGAAGCGTACGAGCGCCTTCTGGAATTAAAGAGCAAGCAAGCCGACCTCGACCTGCGCCGCTCCTTGCTTGCAAAGCTCGAAACCGCTGCCCCCGCATGGGCCGGCGCAATTCGCAATCGCACCGGAGTGCATGGTCGAAGCGAGACGCCTCGCGACCCCGGCTCTGCCTGGACCTGGCGCCAGTTGAACGATGAACTCGATCGCCGCGGCAGTGTTTCGCTCGAAATCCTTCAGGCCAAGAGCGAAAAACTCCGCGAGCAGCTTCGCCGCGTGACCATTGAACTTATCGACAAGCGGTCGTGGTCTTCGCAAGCGCGCCGCACCTCGTCTCGACAGCGTCAGGCGCTTGTCGGCTGGCTCGACACCATCCGTCGTATCGGCAAGGGTCACGGCATCCGGGTTTCCCTTTTGCGCTCCGAAGCGGCAAGAAAAATGAGTGAGTGTCGCGGGGCCGTCCCTGTCTGGGTCATGCCGCTTTCGCGCGTAGTCGAAAATTTCGATCCGCGCACCACCCGCTTCGACGTTGTCATCATTGATGAAGCCAGCCAGAGCGACGTTATGGCGCTGGTCGCCCTGTACCTTGGTAAGACTGTCCTCGTCGTCGGCGATCATGAGCAAGTCAGCCCCTCGGCCGTCGGGCAGGACTTAAGCGTCATTCAAAACCTCATCTTCCAGTACCTCCGTGGAATCCCGAACTCCGATCTCTACGACGGGCAAATTTCAATCTACGATCTCGCGCGCCAGTCGTTCGGCGGCACAACGTGTCTTGTCGAACATTTCCGATGCGTTCCGGAGATCATCCAATTCAGCAACATGATTTCCTACGACGGCCGTATCAAGCCCTTGCGCGACGCGAGCCGTGTCCATCTGCGTCCGCACACCATCGCGCATCGCGTTTCCGGGTCCAGCCGCGACGGTAAGATCAATCGCCAGGAAGCCCTGGCCATCTCCTCGCTGCTTGCGGCCGCAATGGAGCAACCCGAATACAGGAAGAATGACGCGGGTCAGCCGCTGAGCTTCGGAGTGGTTTCTCTGGTTGGTGACGAGCAAGCCATCGAAATTGACAACCTCGTCCGTGCGCACGTCTCGCCAGACCGCTACGAACTCCATCGCGTTCTCTGCGGAAACGCCGCGCAATTCCAAGGGGACGAGCGCGACGTGGTGTTCATCTCCTTGGTGGACACCGCGGAGCGCGGCTCTCTCTCTCTGCGGGATCAGGAACTATTCAAACAGCGTTTTAACGTCGCTGCCAGCCGCGCCCGCGACCAGATGTGGATCGTGCATTCGCTCAATCCGCACAACGACTTGAAGGCCGACGACCTTCGCCGCCAATTGATCGAGCACGCGGAAGATCCCGCCCGCCTCATGCGCGCTTTGGAGGAGAAAGAAAAGCGCCCGCAATCGAGCTTTGAGCGGGAAGTTATGAAGCGTCTCGCAGCCGCTGGATACCGGGTCACTCCGCATTGGCGTATTGGAACGTTTCGAATCGATCTGGTTGTCGAGGGCGACGGTAACCGGCTGGCCATCGAGTGCGACGGTGATCGCTATTACCCGCTCGAAAAGCTCCCCGAAGCCATGGACCGGCAATCCGTATTGGAACGCATGGGCTGGATTTTCACGCGCATCCGCAGCTCGGAGTTTCTGCGCAACCCCGCTCGCGCGATGAAGCCGGTCTTCGAAAAGCTGCAGATGCTGGAGATCCCGTCCACAGGTACCTCTGCAGGCGCTGAACTTACAGGGCAGATTTCACACGACGTCATCGACCGCGTAATCCGTCGCGCGGAAGAGCTTCGCAGGAACTGGTCAAAAACGAATGGAGCAGGCACTCGTACGTCCTCCCAGGCCTCGGCTGTTACGGTCTAGCCAAAATACGGATTCTGGTCTTGCCTTACATGAGCGACATGAGTATCGGCTAGATGAAAGAGTGGCTAACCAAGTTCCGTGCCAACGGTGCGTGCTTCCAGGTTAGGACTCCCGCGCACGCCTCCCATACACACGCCGCTGGCAAGGTAAACGTGGCGGACCATCCCACTACTATCCGGAGAAGGAGTTCGAGGAAGTTATCGAAGCAAACCGTCGCGGCCAGGTAGACACAATTCTAGGCACACCAACAACAACGAAGAAGGCGAGACGGCAGTAATCTGCTGGCAACAAACTGATTCTGTGGGAAATAAGTGGTCGGGGCGAAAGGATTTGAACCTTCGACCTCCTGGTCCCGAACCAGGCGCGCTAGCCAGGCTGCGCTACGCCCCGAATCTTAGTGCAACTTCCACCAGTTTACGCGGGATTGAACGCCTCTGCAACCGATACCCAGCGAAATCCTTTTCCAGCCGGGCTCATTGCTGCCTTGCTCAGCAGACAAATGCCGTTCGCTTGGCTAGCGCGTCAGTCTGACCATCCCGGAGTTCAAGGCTTTTGCATCTTGGATGGCTGCAGGAGGGCCGCATCCGCTTTGCCCCAAAGTTTTTGCGCCGTGGCGAATTCCTTTTTGGCGCTAGGGGCATTTCCTTGGTGTTCGGCTACCAATCCGAGAGCGAAATAGCCACCTGCATAGCTCGGGTCGTGCCTTATCATCTCTCGTGCCGCTGACTCGGCAAGCGTCCAATCGCCGGCCTCGCGCGCAACGCGCGCAATGTATTCGAGTTGGAATAGCGCCTCGCTCCAGGCATCCGGCCCGGGCGCCGCAACAAGATCTTTCACGATTCTTTCCATCACCCGATTTCCCTCATCCAATTTTCCATCGCGCAGCATGATTTCAGCACGCAACAGCACGCTGTCGGACAACGATTTCAAGACTCCGGAAGGGATCTGCTCCGTCTCGCGCTCCGCCAGGATCAATTCGCTCCTCGCATCTTCCATGCGATTCATCGCCAGGTGCGCCCGCCCCGTCAACGAGTGCCCGGCAAATCGCGGCATCGCCCACTTGCTGTTGACCAAATCCTGTGCGGCCGCTAGCGCTTCTTGCGCTCGGCCATGGTCCAGCAAGAACTCTGGCCATGCTTTGCGATTGTAGTCCGCGAAGTCCGTGTAAGTGGGCAGGGTAAACGCCTCTCGAAATGCCGCCTCTGCCGCCTTGATTTGGCCCAGAGCCTCATAACTCATTGCCAGAAGCTGCAGATTATGGGCGTGGTGCCAGTCAAACTGCGCGGGAATGTTTTCTGCGCGATAATAATTGTTCTCTAGCTCCTCGGCCTTGAGGAACTCCTCGATGGCTTGCTCTGTTTGTCCCACTCTCCGCAGATCATGTCCATGCATATGGTGTGCATGAGGAATCGCGGGAGCCAAGCGGACATAGATCTCACTTTGTTCCAGGGCATCCTTGGCCGGCCCATGGTTTTCGAGTGTATGAGCAAGGTAATGGCGCGCGGCAAAATTATCGGGAGATAGCCTCAGCGCAGTTTGGTAGAAGGCAATCGTGTCCACTGTGCCGCCTTGTCCATGCGCGGTTGGAGTTCCCTCATCCGCAAACCCCCGCAGAATCCATAGCCATGTATCGTTCGGGCTGGCCGCAAGCGCGTCACTTAGCGCTTGCCGGTAGGCGAAGTACTTCTTGATGTCTCCGCTATCTTGCAGGTAGTCCATTTGCAGCGCTCGGAGTGCAATTCGGACGCGCTCCCGCTCGTTGACTTTTGCCGTAAGTGATTTGGCCTTCTCTGTGGCGCCCATCGCGGACGGAACATCTAACAATCCAACGTAAGCATCACTCAATCCAACGTACGCCATGGCCATTGAAGGATCCAGGCGCAGGGCCTGGTTGAATGACCGAGCTGCCTCGATCCAAACGTAGGAATGCAAGTACGCCAGCCCTTGATCGTAATAGGCCTGCGCTTCAGGCGAGGTCGTAGTTACCTCTTCATGGAGCTTTCCGATTCCCTGCCGCAGCGGAAGCGGGCGCTCCAGCACTTCTCGCGGGACCCAGCCAATGGCCTCCTTCGGCTGGTGTCCTTCATGCTGAGCTTCAGAAAGAGGAATATTGCCTAACATGCCGACGGCGAATGTCGTCAGTAAGAGTGCTCGCCGCATAATCGATCGCAGATTCACGATGTAACCGGTGTGCCCGTATTTCGGAACAGCATCATTCTCAAGTCTCCAGAATTTCCACATTTCTCATGTAATACCCGGCCTCCAACCGGCGCGCAACTACGCCAGGATCAGCAACGCGCAATCGAATCATGTAAGTTCCAGGCCGCTCTGGCGCCCATGAGTGAGTCCAAAAACTCCAAGGATCGTTGGTTGTCTGTCGAAAGTTGTCCACGTCAACATAGTCTTCTTCCGGGTTGAACCGGATTTGCAGTTTCGTGAGGGGAACTGACCCGCCCCAAAGGACTCCCACAACCCGGTATCTGATTGTTTCATCGACAGCCCACTTCTCAACTCGAATAGGCATCGCGGCTTGCTCGATGATGGCTGGCATGTATTCTCGCGCAAGCCGCGGCACTCCGCTTTGCATCGTTCTCGTCGCGTACTCCTGCATCTGCGAAGTGGCCGCCGCCATCTCATCCGGAAATGTGATTTCGTTCACCCATTTGATGCAGGTGCACCCATACCACCCGGGAACTACCAAACGCACGGGTGCTCCGTGATCCCTTGTCAGCGGGCTACCGTTCATTTCGGTCGCCAAGAAAGCTCCCGCCTTCGTCAGCTCCTCGGTGGTAAATACCCAGCTCGCCCCCGGAACCGAACTGGCCGATTTGGCCGCGTAACGATCAAAGCCTGAGATCAGCACGCGCTTCGCCTGCGGCTTCGCTTTGGCTCGTTCGAGGACTTCGGCCAATGGAGTCCCCGTCCAGTTCGCCACGCTGATCATCCCAAAGTGAACGCTTCGCGTATTGCCAGCGCATTCCATCAAGTGAAGGCCTCGGGGCCCTGCCATCCGGCGCAACTCTTCGATGGAAAGGTCAACCGGTTTCCCACCGTGGCCGTTTACCTGCACCGACCATGGTTTCTGACTCTCCAAGAGATTGGATGCGCGTGTCCGGATGTAGAAGTGTTCAGTGGGAGTTGTGGAGTCCTGAGCGGTCATCCCGGACAAATCCGTGTACAGCCGCCCATCAAGCTCTGCTCCGAATGCCTCGCCCATCGGCACGCGGGCTTCGCCGCTGAATTCGACGACTCCCAGCATCTTGCCAACTCGAGAAGAGTTCGTCTCCTGGGCGTCTACTTCTACAGGCCATCTCGCCTTGCACAAACCGGCGAGCAGCGCCCCTCCGGCAAATATCGATTCCCGCAGCAGTTCTCTACGGGCCCACTTCCTTGTAACCCTGCCGCTCATGTACCCAGCCCACGGAAGCTCAAGATTATACCCCGCCAGACGACTTGGCTCCGAAACGAGGAAGGCCTCCGATGTTCCCGGAGGCCTTCCTTCCGTCGGGGTTGTAGGTCGTTTAGAACTCGAAGCGCACCGCGAACTCCATATCGCGAGCGCCCAGCGAGCCGGTCGTCGGTCCTGCCGTTGATGTCAGGTTACCGAACGTCCCCGGACTCGTCGGATCTATCGAGAGCGAGGAGTCGGCAAAGTTGACGCTGTTAAAGATGTTGTAAGCCGAGACGCGGAACTGCAAGCGCTGCTTCTCGCTCCACGGCATCTTAAACGACTTGTACACACCCATGTCTGCCGAAGCGTAAGCTGGTCCTCGCATGATGTTCCGCGAACCGGCAAGCCCTGGCAAAGTAAAGCCGACATTGTTGAACGCGGCATTCGCGTCTTTAAAAATATTCGGAACTCCGAATGCCCCATTCCGTACAAGGCTGGTCTGGATCGATCCCGTCCAAGTACCTGACGACGTCAGGAAGAAATTGGTTGGAAAGTTGAACCCGTTGCCAGGGCCGAAAGGAAATCCGGAATGCCAGCGTGCCGCTCCGGTCACTTCCCAACCTCCCAGCGCCGCGTCCATTAACCGGTTTGCGTTGCCCAGGAACTTACGTCCCTTGCCGAACGGTAGGTCCACAACCCAATAACCGTTGAAATTGTGCTTCAGGTCGAAGTCGGACAACGCGCGTCCGTCTCGGAGGTTGAACGGATTCTGAATGATTCCGCTCAGAGTTCCGCCGCCCGCAGCGATGTCGGCATTTTCCCCAGAGGAGCTGTTATCCAGCGATTTGGAGAAAACGTAGTTGCCGCCAAACGTGGCAATACCCACGGTCTTTCGGACCGAGATCTGCAGGCTGTGGTAATTCGAACTGGCATCGTTGCTCCAGCCGGGCAGCGTCTGGAACTGTTGCTGGAACAACACCAGCCCGTCGCCTTGCGGGTCAAGCTTTGAGCTCCACGGAGTCGGCAAACCGCCAGGCGATACGAATGTGTCCATGGGAAACAATGCGCAACCCCAGCTAGCGGATCCACCTAGGTCCTGCATGACATAGGAATAGAAGGCCTGCGTCGGCGTAAGCGATTTCTCGCCCGCGTTGCACACCGCGTCCGTCGGCGCGCAAACGAATGCCGCAGCAAACGTCGGCATGTTGGGCAGCATGTTGGTGAAGAACGGGATGGACTTAATCGTCGCTAATTGTGCAAAGTTTGTAGGATCGATTGCTGGTCCAGCTCCCTGCGGTGTAATGCCAGCCATTTGGACAATTTGTCGATAGGCAGACCAGAGATCAACCTTGGATTGCGGGTCGCGAATGTCCAGATACTGGGCATAGTCAATTTTCCCCAAAAGACGCCGGCCCAGCGTACCCACGTAGGTGACGTCTAGTACGACGTTTTTAGGAAGTTGCCGCTGAAACGAGGCCGTCAGATGGATTGCATACGGTGTGCGCAGGTGCGGATCCACCGCGAAGCCAGTAAGTGAAACTGTCGGGGCCGGCGTGAATGGAAAGGCGGCTGTGGTTGGCGGAGTGAAGAAAGGGGGCCCAGCGGCGGGCAATCCCGTGCACCCGGTCGCCGTGCAAGTCCCAGAGAATCTCGGAGCGGGCACGGAAGGCGCCGGGCATCCCGCGCTGCCCAGGCAAAACTCCTGTGAGTTGTTGATCAAAGCCGTAGATGTTCCCGGCGAGCCGTTCGAGTCACTATCCAAAGCGATGACCTGCCCTATGTTGTCATAGGTGATGCCCGCACCAAGCCGCAGCGAAGACTTCCCGGGGCCGCCGAACAGGCTTCCAAAGAGACCGCTCGTGTAGCCAGGCGAATACGCCAAAGACAGGCGCGGACCGAAGTCCTTGAGGTAGGGGTTGTACCACGAGTTTGCACCCTTGTTGGCCTTTCCTGCCGGACTCCAGCTTAGCAGCGGCGATGCATCAGAGGGGAGCCCCGCATTCATATTCTGAATGCGTTGCTGAAACCATTGCATGATGTCGGTCGTGGGACGAACCTCGAAGCCTTTGGTCTCCCAGACAGGAGTTTCATAACCGTATCGCAGTCCGTAGGTAAGGATTAAGTTGGGATGAACACGCCAGCTGTCTTGGATGTATCCCTCGATGGACCGTTCAGCAAAATGCCGGACGTCGGGTGTACCAGCCGGCGAGATTGCACCTGTGCTCGGATTGCCAAAGAATGTCGCATTCACCTGCGTTATCGGACCGGTCAACTCCATGAAAGCCCGCGTTACAGCAGTAGGATTCTCCGACGCAGGAAACCCGCTGCCCGCGGCGTTAATCTCATTCGAAACGTCTTGACACAGGTGCACGCAAAAACCGTTGTTGGAGAAGAAAGAAGGGAACGAACTGCCTTCGTCGATCCGGTTATTGGTGATAAAGCGGGCCACTCCGCCAAACTGGAGCGTGTGCCTGCCCCGGATCCAACTCACGTCATCGTTTATTTCGTGCACCGGGACCGTGCGTCCGACTGGCCGAGCGCCGAAGTTCACGATACTCGCGAAATCTCTAACGCTAAACTGCGCTCCTTCAACCCCGGATTGAGCCACGCCCAGACGGGTAAGACCGTACCGAGCCGTGTTGATGAGATTGGGACTCAACTGACCCTGGTACTGAATTGCGTAGCCGCGGCTGTTATTGAGCAGTTGTGAGGCAGCTGCCTGTCCGGGGAATTGGGCTTCGGTTAAGTCGGTCTTGAGTCCCTGCAGGCTTCCCCGCCAGAAAATCGTGTGGCGACCGTCCCTGGTGATGTTGTAGTCGAAGCGGGCTATGTAAACGTTGTTGAACGTGGACACTGGCGCGTTGAACCGCAGCCCGATAAAATTCGCAACCACAGGGTTTCCACTCAGATCGACTGTCCCCGCGTCATCACCCTGCGTCGGATCGTTCCCATGCGGGAACAAGCCCATGTAAGGGACCATGGCGCTGTTGATCCCAAGCCCCAGAGGGTCGAGGTTCTTGAGATCGGTGGGGCTTAATCCGTGGAACCCCGAGGGGATCGTATGCGATGCTGACAGGCCCTGGACGGTCGTTGCCGCAGGGCAGTCTGTCGTAGTCGCACATTGGTAAATCAACACTCCATCGCGCAGCGAGTCTGATGGGACAATTCGGGATGCTCCGGCAGCCACCGCCTCACGCCGCTCTTCGTTGTCCAGAAAGAAAAAGAGACGGTCCTTCTTGATAGGTCCACCAAGAGATCCTCCTCCGATGTTGCGCTGGTCCTTCCCACGCTCTACGGGAGGGCTAACAGCGTTGTTGAAGAAGGTATTTGCGGAGGTCCCCACCGTCCTGTAGTACCAGCGTGCGTTACCGTGGAATTCATTCGAACCGTTCTTGGTCACCAATTGAACCTGTGCGCCTCCAGCAAGCCCGTTCGTCGCGTTGGCGTTGGTGGTAGTGACACGGAACTCTTGCACGGAATCGAGAGTTACTGGGAGCGCGCTTGTGAACGCCGCCTGATTCTGCCAGTCGTTCGAGTCCACTCCGTCTACCGTGATGTTCGTCTGGTTCCCGCGCATTCCATTTACGGACCCTTCCCGCGAGTCGAGAGTGCTCACCGAACCCATGGAAAGACGGTCAGTATCGGACATCCCGGTGAATACAACTCCTGGTTGCAACGTCAGCAGATTGACCACATTGCGTGCAAGGAATGGCAAGCTCTTTACGTCTTGCTCGCCTATGGCATTCCCCACAGTAGCGTCTTGCGTGTTTAATGCTGGTGCTGCCGATTCCACCACCACCTGCTCGGACATGGCGCCTAACTCGAGCTTAACGGAGACTTGCGTTGGAGTCGCAACTAGGACACTGACCTTTTCAGCAATGAACGTCCTGAAGCGATCCTTCACTACCTCCAATCGGTATGTCCCTGGATTCAATTGGGCAAAATTGAATTCGCCACTCTTGTCAGATTCCACCGTTCGAGAAAACCCGCTACCTGGCTCGGTGATTGTCACCTTGGCTCCCACAACCGCGGCCCCGGACGGGTCGCTCACCGTTCCTGATAAGCTGCCGACGTTTTGCGCCCAGGTGCATGTCACCGCAAAAAGAAATGCCAAAGAAGAAATCAGAATGCTGCGCTTAATCAAATCCCACCTCATGGACCACTCCTTTCGCGCACCCTAACCTAGTCATTTTTTGAGACGCACGCAGGTGGGCAGCACCAAGCCGACACATTCAGTGTGCGGCGCTTTGCCGGGTCTTTACTTGGAGAATGAAACACTACGCCTGGCAACCTTCCCCACCACTCGACCGACCAAACTTTGACTAAGTTTTTAGGCCAAGTTACCCGTCGGTGTCAAGGAAAGTTCTTCTAATTTCTTTATCAACTCTGACTTATCCCAATTTTGGAAACATGAAGCAAGCGCTTTGGAAGGAACTTCTCTGCCATTCCACGAATTAATCTCACAACTCTCGCTACACGAAGGGTTTCATCCAAGTTTCAGCAGCCTGGCCACGGTGATGGCCGGAATTCCGCGTATAGCCCCCAGGATCGAGTCCGACACCTCTCCGTCCAGTCTAACCAGAGAGACCGCCTCCGCTCCCTTGGACGCTTCGCGCCGGCCCAGGGCAAACGTCGCGATATTCACTCCCAAGTTTCCCAGCGTCGCCCCCACCTGTCCGATGACCCCGGGCTCATCCCGGTTCCGTAAATAAAGCATCGTACCCGCCAGTTCCGCTTCCAGCGGAATCCCGTCTATCTGCAGCACGCGCGGGGAACCATCATGTAAAACCGTGCCTTCCGCCGAAAACCCTTTCGCGGAACCTGTCTTTTCAGGTAAAGCCGCCACTTCCAGCGTATTCGGAAAGCCCCGCTCCCGCCGCCGCGTCTCTTCCTCCACGGAAAGTCCTCGCGCCGCCGCCACCGCAGGCGCGTTGACCACATTCACTTTTTCATCCAGCACCGCGTTCAGCATCCCCGCCAGCACAGCACTGCGCAACAGGTGCGTCCCCACCTCCGCCACCTCGCCGGCGTACCGGATCCGTATTCTCGCCGGCCTCACAGCCACCGCCTGCGAAACCAGCGATCCCAGCCGCTCCGCCAGCGCCAAATACGGCCGCACCCTCCGATACTGGTCCGCCGATAGCGCCGGCAAGTTCACCGCGTTGCGAATCAACCCCTCCGCCAGATAATCCTTCACCTGCACGGCCACTTGCGTGCCCACTTCTTCTTGCGCCTCCGCCGTTGACCCCGCCACATGCGGCGTCGCAATCACGTTCGCCATGCCGAGCAACGGCGAATCCTTCGGCGGCTCGTGCACAAATACGTCGAGTGCTGCCCCACCCAGCTTCCCGCTTTTGAGTGCTTCCGCCAGCGCTGCTTCATCAATCAGTTCGCCACGCGCTGCATTTATGAGCCGTGCGCCGTTCTTCATTTGCGCCAGCGTCTCCGCATTGATCAGGTTTTGTGTCGCCGGGCTCAGCGCTGTGTGTAGCGAAATAAAATCGCTCTCCGCCAGCAGCTTCTCCAGCGGCACCAGTTCAACCTGAACCTCCCGCGCGGCCGCTTCGCTGATGTACGGGTCGTACCCCAGCACGCGCATGTCAAACGCATCCGCGCGCAGCGCCACTTCGCTCCCAATCCGTCCAAGCCCGATCAATCCAAGCGTTTTCCCCCGCACTTCCGTTCCCGCCGCGGACGATTTCTCCCACTTCCCTTCATGCATCGCCTTGTCCAGCCTCGGCACCTGCCTCGCCAGCGCCAACAGCAGGGCAAACGTATGCTCCGCAACGCTGATGGCATTTCCTCCCGGCGTGCTCATCACCAGCACTCCGCGCGTCGTGGCCGCATCCAGGTCAATGTTGTCCACGCCCACGCCTGCGCGCCCCACCGCTCTCAATCGCGGCGCTTTATCCAGCAATTCCGCCGTAACTTTCGTCGCGCTCCTCACAATCAGCGCATCTGCGTCCGCTATCTCCGCGTTCAGCGTGTCCTTTGTCGTCAGTACGATGTTCCATCCTGCTTTACGCAACAGCTCCACGCCTCGTTCGCTGATCTTGTCCGCTACTATGACTTTCATCGAGCCTCATCCAGGTTGGACTGATTTGTTGTACGCGCAGGCGGGCAAAATCCGCCAAAACTAGAACATCAACGGTAGCGAGCCGCTCGCAAGGTGTCAAATTGTGGCCTCAATTTCGCCCGCATGAAGATGCTCACCATCAATGATCTTCCCCGACGCAACTCCGCTCGCTCTCCGATCCCGCCTCTTTGTGCTGGCGTCCACCCGGACTCCGTACGCGCGGCTCTGCACCCCCCCGCGCCCTCTGCGTTAATCTTTTCCTTCTTCCTCTGCTATATTCAATCACGCGAGGAACATCCGATGAGTCTTGCCGAAAAAATCCAGAAAGACTTGGTCGACGCAATGCGCTCCAAAGACGAACTCCGCCTCAGCGTCCTCCGCGGCATCAAGTCCGCCATCAAGTACAAGGAAACCGAAAAAATCCGCGCCCTCGACGAATCCGAGTCCATCCAAATCCTGCAAACCCTCGTCAAGCAGCGCAGGGAGTCCATCGACCAGTTCGGCAAAGGCAACCGTCAGGACCTCGTCGACAAGGAAACCAAGGAACTCGCTATCCTCGAGTCCTATCTCCCCGCCGGCGCCAGTGACGCCGAGATGGACGCCGCCATCTCCAAGGCCATCGCGGAAACCGGCGCCAACTCCATCAAACAAATGGGCGCTGTCGTCAAAGCCGCCAAAGCCGACCTCGAAGGCAAGGTTGTCGACGGCAAAGCTCTCAGCGACCGCGTTCGCGCCCGGCTCTCCTGATAACAGATTCTGCGGAGTTCCCAGCCCTATGCCCGAAACCATTGTCTCCAATCGCACGACCAATAACGCCAACGCCCGCGCCCTCGCCGTCCTTCGTGTCGGCGTCGGCATCTTCTTTCTCATCTTCGGCCAATACAAAGTCTTCGGTACCCAATTCACTCTTCACGGTGGCTTTCAATTCTGGATCAACCGCTTCCTCGAAGGCGGCGCGTATCCCTTCATGGCGCCTGTCCTTCGCGGCTTTGTCCTCACGCACGCCACTCCCATAGCCTTCCTCGTCGCCTACGGTGAGTTCGCCATCGGACTGGCCCTCACCTTCGGCATCCTCGTCCGCATCGCCAGCGCCTTCGGCCTCCTCTTCATGCTAACCATGCTTTTCTCGTCCGACTACCCGGGCGCGACCGCCCCCGCGTGGCAATACTTCGGCGCAAGCCTCAGCCATTCCGTCTTCGCTCTTTGTTTTCTGGTTTTTCTGCTAGGGCGCAGCGCCCAGTTCTGGTCAGTCCCCGCCTGGCTCGCGCCACACAAGAATCAAAAGCCTGCGGTTTTGTAGGGGTGGGGCTTGTCGCAACGTCCGCGTTTCACTGCCCCGCCGGCTTCAAAACAGCCGTATTCCGTTCGTCCCCGGCGATAATTCGATAAAGCTTCTTCAAATCCTCGACCTTGCTCAAAGGCACACTCAGCTCCTTCACCTCGAAGGTCCGCGTGTACCGTAGCGTGTTGCCGTCCACTTCCGCCCTGCTGTGGTAGCTGGCGAAGCTATAGTCAGCATTCACAGCCGGTGGCAGATCATCCACTTGATATCCGTCGGGCAGCTTGATCTCAAATGTATCCGTATCTCGCGACGGCCCCTCGAATTCGACGGGGTATTTCCGTGGCTCCTTCGTCTCCAGCAGACTGCTGGATTTATTCCCGATCACCCGCGGCCGCACCAGTAACAAATTCCCCGCTGTCTTCGCATAGTTCTGCGCTACCAGTGAATAGTCGAATATGAAGGGCTGGTCCATCTGGTTGAGATTGGTGACCGATGCCTTCGTCAGGGAGTAGGTAGAAAGCGAGTTCGCTAGCAACGATTCGACTGGCTTGATCCGGTCCGCATCCTTGGTGACAGATCGCAAAGCCGCTCTCTGCGCCGCAGCACTGTCGCCCACTCGCACTTCCCTGACGTCACCGCTGAGCGTCCCCGTGGGGTTCAGGGTCAGCTTTGCCGTCCGTTGCACGCCATTCAACAGCGCCGGCAATTTCGGCAGCTCGACCAGCTCGCCTCCCTCCGGAGTTACGAGCAGGGCATAATTTGCCTGTAACGCTCCCCTCAACTGGCCAATCGGCGTCATGTCATCCGTGGGGTCGAAAATCAAGAGTCGCCCGAGTTTCGGGTGCTGCCAAAACCGCAACTAACGAAGCATCTTCCAATCCATCCGGCAGCTTGATCGCTAGGATTTCATGATTGAACCATCGCGTCGCGGGCGTTGCGGGCGTCACCGTCCCTCGTTCCGTGTTTACGGAGACGTAGTAAGACGTCACTCCGATCTCCTTCAACATCGTGCTCAGGATCGTCGCCTTGTCTTTGCAGTCTCCGTAGCGGTGGACAAAAATATCGGACGCAGGATGTGGCTGCCATCCCCCAATCCCCAGTTGAATCGCGACGTACCGTACATCTCTCTGCGCGAATTGCGCGAGCGCGCGCATTTTCTCGAGCTGCGTTGCTTTCGACCCAGTTAATTCTGCTACTTTCTGCTTGATTTCCTGCGAGGCGTCTCGCCGTCCTTGGGCCAGCCCGTCCTCCCACCTTCCCATATCCATCCAGTTCTCGAAGCCTTTGCTCTGGCTGCCTCCCGGCGGAATCAGCGATACGATCATCTGTCCCGCAACACCTTCTCGCGGCGGCATGTCGTATTCAGGCTTGATGCCCTCTACGTCCTTCACCACCCACTGAGACTGCGTTCCAGCCTGTGAAGGTTTGGCTTCGGCATAATTCAGCCACGTCGCCTTGTATTCCCAGCCTTGCGGAAGCTGGAGCGTGTAGTGCGCCTCGCGAACTGGAATTTCCTCTCTCTGAAAAGTCCACACATCTTGCATGACGTACGGACGCACTTCCTGATCGATCTCATAACCGACGATGTTGCCTGGATCCGCCGCGGGAATTGTCAGCACCTTCGTCTTGAAGTCGGTCATCAGCTCGCCGTCTTGTACCCCAAAGAGCGCCGTCTCCATGGCATCTTTGTCTTTCACCTCATAGTCTTTGCCCTGCGCTGGGATGCACCAGCCATGAATGCTGTTGATCTTGGTTTCAGAATCGAAATTCGCGTATACCCTTCCGTATTTTCGTCCGTCCGGACGAAGGATCTTGAACACCCGGCGCTCTGTGCGCTTGATCTTCCCGTTCCCTTGCACGCTCAGAATGTCTTCGGAGTAAAGCAGCACCGCATTCGTTTTTTCATCGTGCGCAGGGAGCGGGGCGTTCACCAGCGCGTGCATCCACGCCGGAGCGTCCCCTGCGCGCGCGGCGTTCGCTCCCAGCGAGCATGCAAGCAGCGCGGCCCCCATCCAAAGTCCACTGCTTAAATTAATTTCTCGCGGCAGCCGCGCCGGGCTGTAACACGATCTGTTGTTCATCACTCGTCCTCACTATCTGAAAGAAACTCCGCAGCGTTGGGTAGAGCTTGGTGTCCACCAGAAGAATGTCTACATCGAGCGCCCGCGTCACGTGCAGCGTGCCTTTGTTTTCGTCCGCCTTCAGCGTGTATTTAATTGCCTTGGCATCCTGAATTTTTGCCGGCGGCAGGCTGCTTACTTGCCAGCCAAGCGGCAACTCGATCGTGACTTCGTCGAATTTCTCGAATGGAAACTCAAAATAGACCGGGTGTGTACGGTCCGCGTGATCAAAGAGGTGCTTTTCCGTCGCGCTAAAAAAACCTACTGGAAGCAGAACGCGCCGCCCGGCGCCAGAGACCCATCCGGGAACCTTCAAGTCGTATTCCGCCACCAGTTTGTCCGCTGAGCTTCCCCACTCCGGCTTGTTTGTCAGTTCCACTTCGATGCCAGTAGGAACGTATTCCTTCACCGTGTCTTCCAGATATTTCTTGCGGCTGGCTTCGTCTTCATTCCGCTCATCGATCCGCCGGTACAGCGCCTCCAGCCCTGTAAATACGATCGTAAGTTTTCCCTCCAGCATGCCATCGTCCCGCAGCTTCAAATTCGCCTTGCGTTCGATTCGGGAAGCCGAACTGTCCGGCAGCGTCGTCTTCACCCAGCTGCCACCGTCCTTGTCCAGCCGCAATCCGGTTACCGCCGTCTCCGACCATGGCAGCAATCCAAACGGTGTAAAGGCTGTTCCCGGGTCGCAATAAACCTCTTTCCCGTTCAGCTTCACGAGTACCACGTTGTCGTTTAGCTGATTCGGGTTCATCAAACCGGGGTTGAAAAAATAGTTGTTGCGCCGCGACACCAGCACCGGGTAGCCCTCAATGCCGGCGGCACGCACAAGACCCAAAAACAACCAGTCGATCTGTCTCCCGTCCGCGTAACCGTGTTTCCACACGTCTTCCACACTGTTTGTATCCTTCTGCTTCGCCCGCTTGGCCTCTTGCTCTGTTTTCTCGGCCTCGTAGGTCAAGTTACGGATCTGTTGCACCCTTGCGTATATCTTCTGCACCTTCGCCTCAGGAGTGTCATTTGGCGACACGATTTGCGCCACCGCTTGCTCCATCGCTTTCCGCTTATCGACGAAGCCCTCTACTTGACCATTCAGTTTCTTGCCCTCTTTCTTCCAAAACTTATCGGGCTCCTTCTCGTCGTTTTCCTGCGTATAGATAAATTCGACTCGAAACTTCAATTCGTTTGGCGGTGGCATGAAGTCTTCCGCCTGAAATGCGGGAATATTTTTGGTCTCCAACCGGATTGTGCCGTGGTCATCCTTTGGGGGAGCAGTTCCCGTCGGCAGCCCTCTCGGCCAGCTCCACCGAATCGCGTAACCGGAAAGTGACTTCAGCGAGAATCTTGCGCTTCTCGTGAAGAGCTCGTCGCTCAAAATCCATGTGGACTCCCGGAAGTAAATGTATTGGTCCCATGTCGTCGTGTAGTGGTACTCGATGATGCTTCCCACCTGCACGTCAGGCAGTGTGAAAGTCTTGGCTAAATACCGCAGTCCTTTCACCTTAACAACCGTTTTTTCGTACACTTTGCCGTCAAAATTCGCCACGCTGCCGTCCGGGCGGATCGTTCGGGCTTTTATCCCGCGGATGTCGGCGCTTTCTTTGAAAAACGGGATCTCCACGTCTGCGTTTTTCCGCCCTTCTTCTGTCAAGATTTTGATCCTCACGTAGGTATATTCGTGCGACTCCTGATCGTTGCGGTCCACTTGCTTGTACAAATAGATGGCCGGCGCTCCGGGAGCTTCGGGCACGCTGGTCATCTTCAGCTCTTCCTGCGAAATCGGCAGCCATTCGTCCGCCGCGCTGCTAGAGCTCACGCGATACCCCGCCGCTCCAAGCAAAATCACCGCCGTAATCAGGGATAACCGGCGAAGAGTCAAAGCGCACCTCCGGAACCGCATTTCACAGAGTTGAATTTCAGGGACACACACGAATCGCAACCACGCAGGGAAATACCTGGGACCTGCACCGCCGCGCTGGGAAGGGTCTTGGCGCATGAGCAGTGTTACCGACCTATGCCACTTGCTGCCGCGGACAATACAGGCCGGCGCCTCCCCTGTCAATAGCCCGCGCGCCCAACCAAATAAACAAGTTAAGCAAGATCAGCTTGTTGGCCCGCCACGATGTTTTCCTCCATGGCCGGGTCTTTGCCGTGCCATTCCATCCTGCTTTTCCTCTCAGTTCTGTGATACATACTGCTCAACCGAAGGAGCGTCCATGCGTAAATGGGGCCTCGTCATTTCCGTCTGTTACGCCTTGATTCTCCTCGTCCTCATCCTGCCCATGGCCGTGGCTATCGTCGGGACTCAACTCGCACCCTCCTCTCTGTGGCAAGGCATTATGGAGGCCTGCCATGAATGGAGGATCTGGCTCTCGTTTGGCATCTTCCTTTCAGGCCAAGCGCTACTGCTTTTTCTCTCCGTCGACACCTCCTTCAAACACCTCAAGCCCCGCGCTCACATCCTCGTCTCCTGTACGGTCGCCGCTCTCCTGATGGCCACCCTCACTGCTGCCGGTATCTGGTCTCTCGGCTTCGGAGTCGCTGGCGAGAAGTTTGGCGACACCTTCTTTCCCACGGAAGGCATCGTCTGGAGCTTCTGCTTGGGCCTCTGGCTTGTCTGGGGAATTCTCTTCTACTTCTATTTTCGAAATTCTTCCGCTCTCGTCACCCGCCTCGTCTCCTGGCTCCTGAAAGGCAGCGTCCTCGAGCTCTTGATCGCCGTCCCCTGCCACATCATCGTTCGCCGCCGCCACGAATGTTCTGCTCCCATCGTCACCAGTTTCGGCATCGCCACCGGCCTCGCCATCATGCTCCTCTCCTTCGGCCCCAGCGTCCTCTTCCTCTACAAAAAACGCCTCGACTCCTACCCCTCTCGCCCCTCCGCCTAACCGCCGGCCCTCCGCCGCCAACCCCCCGCCCGTCATTTCGAACGGAGCAGGCCGACGCCTTTTCCTTCACGTTCGCTCCTGCGAACGTGTCGGCCTGCGCAGAGAGAAATCTCTCTTCTCTTCGTTCCGCAAATCCCCATGCAGCCGCTCCGCAAATTCCTATCAGTCACAAATTCGCCTTGGGGCCGTTCGATTCAAAAGGTCACAGGCCTTCACATGATTCCTCATACACAGCGGACTGTTGAATCCAGTCTTGCCCGCTGCCCCCGGGTGACGGTTTTGCACCAGGGTCTTCTGACTTTTCCACACATTTCCACAGCCGTATCAATCCCATCACTCCCCGCCCAACTCCCTCAAAACTCTCAACTTCCACCACGCCAATTCGAATCTGCCCCTTCCATTCGAATAAGCACTCAGTAAACGCATAAACCAGTTGACAATAGGTAACTACCTCTGCTACCATTTCCCATGTTTACCCTGAGCCTCGAAGCGTTTCGCTCGCAGAATCCTCTCTATTCCTCGCCGCTTCCGCCCTCTCCAATTCCTTCGCTCGACCTTGTAGGTGTGGGGCTTCAGCCCCGCGATTTTCTCCCCTTCGTTGTAGTGGCGGCTATTCAGACCCCTCCTTCCCTCCGATCTCCCGCATTTCCGTGGCTGCTCGCCACTATCCCCTTTAGAATCACATCTTTTGCACACCCCCACCACCTAACCCCCATCGAATCACATTCTTGCAAAAAACAGGGGAGGGGGGTGGGGTATCCCAATCCGACCCACGCCCTTCCTCATTTTTCCACAACGAGTAAACATCCAACACACAACACCGCCCGCAAATCCACTCTTTTCATGCGTTTACTTCACAATTCCCGTCACACACCGGGTGGCGGTCTTATTGTCAACCGGACACCCGTTGAAGGGTGTCTGTCCCGGGCGAGTATCGGGAGTACGGGATCTCTTCGCTGTGCGGACCACGGGCCGTTCTTCTACCCAACTTTCAAAGCTTTCAACCTCCCAACATTTCAACGCCGCTTTTCCACCATTCACCGCTCACTCCTCGCTGCCCACTCCCTCCGAGAGAACTTCTACCCTCCCGCCTCTGATTTACGGCATAATCCCGCCGCACAGCGGCACCACCTGCAATCCATTGCACAAACGGGGAGGATTCAGTGACTGATCGTCCATGGAGTTCCACGGCCCCTCCAGGAGAGTTCCGCACCTACATCTCCGCGGAGGAGACCGTCAAGGAATTTACGATCCGCGCGGTCATCCTTGGCGCTTTGTTTGGATTGCTCTTTGGCGCGGTCAGCGTCTACGTTGGTCTTCGCGCCGGCCTCACCGTCTCCGCATCAATTCCCATCGCCGTCCTCTCCATCAGCATCCTGCGCGCGTTTGGCCGCTCGACGATTCTTGAAAACAACATCGTCCAGACTACCGGCTCCGCGGGCGAATCGCTCGCCGCCGGCGTCATGTTCACGATTCCCGCTCTCATCTTTCTCGGCTTCGGCTCGGAGTTCACTTTCTGGCGGATTTTTCCGCTCGCGCTCCTCGGCGGTTGGCTTGGCGTGCTCCTCATGGTCCCGCTGCGCCGCCAGCTCATTGTCGGCGAGCACGGCAATCTCGCTTTTCCCGAAGGCACCGCTTGCGCTGACGTCCTCGTGGCAGGCGAGCGCGGCGGCTCTTTCGCAGGACGCGTTTTCTGGGGACTCGGCCTCGGCGGCGTTTACACCGTCTTCATGAACATCTTCCAGGCCTGGACCTCGCAGCCGGAAAGCCAGCCCAAATGGTTCCCCGGTGCTTCCTTCCGCGCCAACGTCACCTCCGAATATCTCGGCGTGGGCTACATCATCGGTCCTCGTGTTGCCGGAATCCTTTTCGCAGGGGGCATCGTCTCCTGGCTTCTCGTAATGCCCGCGATTAAATTCTTTGGCCAGCTCTCGGGTCATGTCGCCATCTATCCCGGTACGATTCCTATTCCGGAGATGTCTCCCGACCAGCTTTGGCGAACCTACATTCGCCCGATGGGAGCTGGCGCGGTCGCAGCCGCCGGGGTCATTACTCTGATCCGTACGTTGCCCACGATCGTTTCCGCGCTGCGTTCCGGTCTCAAGGATGTGCGTGCCCAAGGCGGCGGCCAATCTTCGGCTTCCAGCCGCATCGATGAGGACATGCCCATGCGCACGGTCATCGCGGGCTCGGTGGTCATTATCGTGATGCTTTGGGTTTTGCTCACCTTCCATCCCATGAAAGGCGCAAGCACTCTTTGGTATCAGAATCTGTTTGCAGCCGTATTCGTCGTCGTTTTCGGATTTCTTTTTGTCACCGTCGCGGCGCGCATCAGCGGTCTCCTCGGAAACTCTTCCAATCCCATCAGCGGAATGAGCATCGCCACGCTCATGGCTACCTGCGCCATCTTCTTCGTCGCCGGATGGACCGCGCCAAACTATTCCGTTCTCGCTCTCATGATAGGAGGCGTTGTTTGTATTGCCGCGGCTATCGCTGGAGCCACTTCACAGGATCTCAAGACCGGCTATCTCGTCGGCGCGACTCCCTACCGCCAGCAGCTCAGCCTGTTGATCGGCGTCACCGTTTCCACCGTCGCCATCGGCGCCACGCTCAATTTGATGAACGTTGGCCTCGAGAAGTACGTACCCACGCAGATTCCCGTGAATATCGCGGCGCTTCCTTCCGGGGTGAAGATCGAAAGGGAGGGCTTCGTTTATCGCGGCAAAACCTACTCATTGATCAACGCCCTCAGCTCGAACGTCATCCCTGATGGCGAATACCTCTACGACAGCGACACGAAACAGATCGAGATCCAGTGGGCGCCGGGAATCGGCAGCGACAAAGCTCCCGCTCCCCAGGCGCGCCTCATGGCTACCGTGATCAACGGCATCCTCAACCAGAAACTTCCCTGGCGCCTTGTGCTGATGGGCGTCGCGCTGGTCATCGCCGTTGAAATCCTCGGCGTGCGCTCCCTCGCCTTTGCCGTCGGTTCCTATCTCTCCATCGCCACCACCGCCACCATGTTCGCGGGCGGCCTGGTCCGCTGGCTCATCGAAGCCTCCTCCAAGGAGAAAAAAGACGAAGGAGAAGCCAGCCCCGGCGCGCTCTATTCCAGCGGACTGATCGCCGCCGGCGGCGTTTTTGGCCTCCTTGGAATTGTCATCAATCTTTTCCAGGACCCCGAAATCGCCACGCATGTCCCCGGCTGGTTTGGCCGCATGTTGAATTTGCCCTGGCGCCCGGACCTTTTTTCCATCGGCCCGAGATTTTGGGCCGCGCTTGCGCCCAACGATAAGTTGCCGGTTCCGACCGGCGCCCAGTCGCTCTTCGGCATGTTCATGTTCCTCCTCCTGGCCGCCTCCCTCTTCCATTTCGCCCGCAAAAAACTGAATTAAGGAGCCACGTACAAAGAAAAAATCCAACTCGAATCCAGCAAAGCTATGAATTGAAAGAACAAAACAGTGACCAAAATCAAGAAAACGAAAGCAATCGGAACTTTGACGCAGTCGTTCCAACGCCGTAAACTTGAGAATTATGGCATCGCGCTCAGGCGTCAAAAGCTACCGAGTCAGCTTCGACTTTTACATCACGCCTGGCGTGAAGATGCTGCTTCTCGCAAACTTCGGGATATTCATCCTCGAAGCGTTCATCTATCATTTTTCTGGCCTTGCCGGCTACAACCAGTTCGTCAAACTCTTCGGCCTCGTTCCCGCTGGTGTGCTGCCCGGCTTGCGAATCTGGCAGCCCTTCACTTATCTCTTCCTCCACGACATCAACTATTTTCTGCACATCATCATGAATATGTTGATGCTCTGGATGTTCGGCCGCGAACTGGAAATGGTGTGGGGAAGAAATCGGTTCCTGCGATATTACTTTCTCACCGGCGTGGGGGCGGGACTAATCAACGTAGCCGTGAAAACCGTGCCTGCTCTTTTTGGCCACGGATTTTCATATGTGCCGACGATTGGAGCCTCCGGCGCTATCTTCGGAATTCTGATAGCCTGCGCGATTCTGTTTCCAGACCGGCGTGTTTATCTTTTCCCAATTCCGGTGGCAATGAGCATGCGAACAATCGTAGCGATTATGGCTGCGATTACATTTTTAGGCACATTCGGACTGGGGGATGACAAGGTGAGCCACATCTGCCATTTGGGCGGAATGCTGGTGGGATATATTTATTTGCGGCGCGGATCTTTTCTGTATAGCGTGCGAAACACCGTTTCGGACTGGCAGTACAAGCGCAACCGCAAACGATTCGACGTTTACATCAACAAACACAAAGACGAACCGCCTTCGCGCCCCGACCGATGGGTCAACTGATCCCTACATGGAAGTTGACGTAGCTAAGGCAAAGAGTGACTGGTGACCCGTGACTGGTGACTCGAGTGGTGTGACTGATGACTTGTGCAAACCATGCCGAGACTGCTAGGCGGGGCCGCCGATGACGTGGAACTTCATGAAGTTGGTGGTGCCGCGAATGCCCATGGGCGTGCCTGCTACGATTCCGATGACGTCACCTTTGCGAACGAGGCGTTCTTCCAGCAGACGTTTTTCAGAAATGGCTGCGAGCCCGTCAATCTTGCGCACATCGGGAATATGCCGGGGCATCACACCCCAGATCAGCGCCATTCGACGCCGGGTGTCCACTTCCGGCGAGAACGCGATGATGGGCACGGCAGGGCGGTAGCAGGAAACCAGCCGCGCGGTGAAACCACTGTGCGTGAAGACAGCAATCAGCTTCATGTGCAGTTCGCGCGAAGCGTGGCACACCAGTTCCGCCACAGTTTCCGGCACCTTCAATTTTTCCATGGGCACGCGCCGCGGCGATTGCCAATCGCTGGCTTCCGCCTCTTCGATAATTCTCGCCATCATACTGACAGCTTCGACGGGATATTTTCCGGAAGCCGTTTCGGCGGAGAGCATGACGGCATCCGAACCGTCAAAAATCGCATTGGCCACGTCTGAGGCTTCCGCGCGCGTGGGCCGCGGATTTTCGGTCATGGATTCCAGCATTTGCGTGGCGGTAATGACGGGCCGGCGGAAGTGGCGCGCGCGGGCGATAATTGTTTTTTGCACGACTGGAACACGTTCCGGACTCATCTCGACGCCGAGATCACCACGGGCGACCATCACGCCATCGGACGCGCGGAGGATATCGTCCAAATTTTCGATAGCTTCGGGTTTTTCAAGCTTGGCGATGACCGGCGTGGTCTTGCCCGCGCGCCGCACTAGTGATTTAGCGAGCAGCACATCCTCCGGCCGCCTGACAAAACTGACGGCGATGTAGTTCGCGCCATGCTTCAAGGCAAACGCCAGATCTTCGCGGTCTTTCGGCGTGAGAGCGGGAACGCGCAACTTGATTCCAGGCAGATTGATGCCTTTGTGCTCTCCGAGGGCGCCGCCGTTCACGACTTCGCATATCACCTCGGGGCTCCGCACCTGTAGAACGCGCAATTCGATCAAGCCGTCCGAGAGCAAGATGCGATCTCCGCGATGGACTTCGCTTGGAAGGGGACGGAAGGTGGTGCTGACCCGAGTGGTGTCGCCCAAGACTTTCGCGGTTGTAATGACGAAGCGCTGCCCCGCGCGCAATTGTACTGGGCGGCTTCCGGCGAGAGGCCCGGTACGAATCTTCGGACCCTGCAAATCGGCTAGAACGGCGATTGGTTTTTCTTGTTCGACGGCCGCGGCGCGCAACGTGGCTATATTCTGCGCATGTTCCGAGTGAGTGCCATGAGAAAAATTCAGCCGAGCCACATCCATACCAGCTTGCAGCAGACGGCTGATCATGCGGGGAGAGCAACTGGCCGGGCCGATGGTGCAAACGATTTTTGAATGACGAAAAACCATGCTCACTCTTGGAAAGAAACTGGAAATCTCCCGTGCCGCATCAGAGCAGAAGATGTGCCCGCCCCGGGACTGATTATCTTGTGGCGGCGAATTCTGAGACGATGCGCGCGAGGAAGCCGACGCCTTTGTCGAAGGACGTGAGCTGAATTCGCTCGTCGTCGGCGTGCATGCGGCGGGAATCCTCGTCGGTCATGGGGAACGGCGAGACACCGTAGGCTTGCACGTTGTGCAGCCGCAACTGAGCCGAATCCGTCGCGCCAGCTGATAAGAACGGCAGCACGGGAGCGCCGGAGAACTCCTGCGAGGCGGCCTTTGTGATTGTGGCATAGAAATCGGACTCCAGCGAAGATGGCGGAGCAGCAAGGCCGGCGTCGCCCTGAACTTCGAACCGGATTTGCGGGTCGTTCACCAATTTCGTCAGCTCAGCCAGCAAGACGTTGATGGTGTTCTCCGGGAGGAGCCGGACGTTCAACATGGCGCGGGCCTCCGAAGGAATGACGTTGGCACGCACGCCGGCCGAAAGCATGGTAGGCGCAATGGTATCGCGCAGCATGGAGTTCCAGAGGGGGTTGGTGTCGGAGACGACGCGTTGCGCGTGTTCGCCGCGGTCCGGAGTATCGAGCGAGCGAATCCACTTGGCGAGTTCGTCGTCCTCGAGGGGGGCCAGCTGTTCGAAATAGCGCCGAACGATGGCGGTGAAGTGCACAGGTGCAGTGTACGCGCCGATCTTGGCGATGGCGGAGGCCAGGTGGACGACAGCGTTGTCCTTGGTCGGGACCGAGGCATGGCCCGACGGCCCGCGCGCGATCACCGCGACGTTCACAGGAACTTTTTCGCTGGCTTGCACGGCAACAAATTGCACTTTGCCTTTGTTCAGGACGACCCTGCCGCCTTCGTTGATGGCAAAGCCGGCGGCAAATTTGTCCCAGTATTTCGCGATGAGCATTTTAATGCTCGCGTCGCCACCCTGCTCTTCATCCGCCGTGGCCAGAAAAATCACGTCGCGGTTCACGCGGGCGTTGGAACGCTTCAGAGCAATGAAGGCCGCGAGGTTAGCGGCAAGCATTCCTTTGTCGTCGATGGCACCACGACCGTACATGTAGCCGTCCTTAGTCAGGGCTCCGAAGGGATCGACGGTCCACTTGGACTTGTCGACGCCAACCACGTCCATATGCGCCACCAAGAGGAGGGCGCGAGACGGGTCCGGCATGGCCGCGCTGCGCAGCCGCGCCACTACCGCACTGCGGCCCGGCGCCAGATCCAATAATTCCGGCGTCATTCCTTCCTTGGTCAAAATGCCGGCAATGTATTTGGCGGCGGCTTGCTCGTTGCCAGGAGGATTGGTGGTATCAATGCGGATGAGATTGGCGAGCCAGCCCTCCGCCTCCTTGGCCAGCGCCGTGGTATCCCCGACCGGCGATTGCGTCGTTTGGACAGCCGGCATAGCGGTGGATGGCACCTGGGCTCGAAGAGGCGAGTCCCCGGACATCAAGAGCAGGGACAGTGCTGCGGCGGGCACTAGAATAAGCATTCTGCAGTTCCAATTCACGAAAACATCCTCCGTCATGCATCTTAGATGCGGCCCAGGGAGACCGGCTCAGCAAACGTTTTGCGCTTAACGCGCTTCATACTACCATGCAGGTGTGGGGGCTTGACCGCAGGCTTGGGAGCGCGTTGCGTAAACTCAAACGCCGCGCAATCAATTCTACGGACGTAAGGAGTCGCAGCTTGGCGGTTGGCAATGAGTCTTAAGGCGAATCGAGGGTTTAAAGCATGAAGACAATCATTTCTCTGGTTTTACTGACATTTCTGGCAACTGTAATTATCCTGCCGCTGGGAGAACGGAACGCCGCGGCGCAAGCTCCAACGGGTCCGCAAGGGGGTGCGCCCCCACCGACTGTGAAGCCGCCGCAAACTCCTGCTACGCCCCAACAACAGGCGCCTCAGGCCGGGGCGAGCATCGCGGTGGAAGTGCCGGTGGTGACGCTCGATGTAATCGCCACCACGCAGCACGGCGACATCCTGACAGGGCTAAAGAAAGAGAACTTCAAAATCACCGACGATGGCGTGGCACAGACGATCACGAATTTTGGGCCCACTGAGGCCCCGATCACGATCGTCATGCTCATGGAGTTCAGCAGCCGCGGGCTATACGAATGGTTCGCCTACCAGGCGAAGTATTGGGCGGACGCGTTTCTTCCGAATCTCCAACAAAAAGATTGGGTCGCGCTGCGGACGTTTGACATGCAGGTCCACGACGAAGTGGATTTTACGCAGAACAAGGATGAGGTTCGCAACGCGATTTATCATCTCTATTTTCCCGGGTTCAGCGAATCGAATGTTTTTGATGCCGTTTTGAAGACGATTGACGACATGAAGGACGTGAAAGGCAAGAAATCGATCCTGTTGATGGCCACAGGCGTGGATACTTTTTCGAAACACACCCTGGACCAAACCATGAAGCAGCTGCGGCAGAGCGACGTAACGATTTTTTGCGTGGGACTCGACAAGCCGTACCTCAATTACATTGAATCGCGAGGCTCGCTTGGCTCGCACATGAATTATCTTCAGGGCGAAAATCAGCTGAAGACGATTGCGAATTTGACGGGCGGTTATGCGTGGTTCCCGCAATTCGACGGCGAACTTCCGGGAATCTTCCACGACGTTGCTTCGTTCCTGCGGCACCAGTACAGCCTGTCGTACAGTCCGACGAGCGGCGGAAAAGACAACAAGTTCCACAAGGTCAAAATCGAACTTGTAGATGCCAGTGGCGGCCCGCTGGAAATTCATAATCAAAAAGGCAAAAAAGAGAAGTGGGTTGTTTACGCGCGCGAGGGTTACGAGCCGCAAAAAGCCGGCGCAAGCGATTGATTTTTCTTAGACGAGAGCAGCAAGAGCCGCAATTGGCTGGCTAGCGCTCTTGCTAGTAGCCGCGCGCGAAATCAATCTGGTTGAACATCTCGCGGCCATCAAACCAGCGTTCCAGAAGTTCCATGAGCAAAGCCGTTTCGCGATGCCATAGGCGGTCGCTTACGGCGCTGGTGTGAGGCGTGATGAAAAGATTCGGCACTTTCCAGAGCGGACTCTCGGGAGGAAGCGGCTCGATGGAGGTGACGTCGAGTGCGGCGCCGGCGAGAGCGCCTTTTTCCAAAGCGAGGATGAGCGCCGCTTCATCCAGCAGCGAGCCACGGCCGATATTGATGAGGCGAGCGCCGGGCTTCATCCGCGCGATTTGTGCGGCGCCCATCAAGTGGCGCGTTTCGGCTGTTTCAGGGGCGGCGATGACCACGTAGTCCGCGAGCGGGAGCACTTCTTCCAATTGCGAGGCGGGGACGATTTTTTCGGCGTACGCGGTGTCGCCTGCGCCGGAGCGCGTTACGCCCCAGACGCGCATTTCGAAGGCGCGAGCACGCTTGGCGAGTTCGCGGCCGATCGAACCGAAGCCAACGATGAGCAGGACCTGGCCGCTGAGTTCGGTGAGGCGCTGCGACTTGTCCCAGATGTCCTGCTGACCCCAATGCGAGCGGTCTTGATGGCGCGTGGAATCCGGAAAATTGCGGGCGAGCGCCAGAAGCAGCCCCATGGTGTGCTCGGCCATCGGCGGAGAAAAAATTCCGCTGGGATTTGTGACCACGATTCCGGAATCGCGCAGCGCGGGATACATCAATTGGGCCACGCCAGCGGCGGTGGAGTGAATCCACTTCAGCTTGTTCGCGTGCTGGAGCTGTTCGGCGCGGAGAGAGTAGCCGACGAAAATATCGGTGTCCGGCAACTCGGCGGGGAGTTCATCGTAGTCCGGCAAATGGACGACGCGCATCTCCGGCCAGCGCGCGCGGATGGTTTGCGGCATCAGCGGCTGCGGGCGCCAGAACGTGAAAGGATGCCAAACGCAGATGACGAGCTTGGTGTCGGCTGGCTTGGAGCGATTAGGGTTCATTCGCCAGGGCCGCGGTGTTTCCAATATAGGAGCAAGCCGAGAATGAGGCCCAGCCCGCCGGTGCCGAGGATGAAAGGACGCGAGAGCGGCAGAGCAAACCAGCAGATGACTACGAGGCCTACCGAGACGATTGCGCCTACCGGCGTGCCAGGGATGGTGATGGTGCCAAAGGATCGTGGCCGATTCTGCCCCGGATCGGGCGGCTTTTTCGAGAGCGGTTCGTAGCTCAGTGTCATATTAGCGCCCTGTGGTTACGCGCAAATCTTGGCCGGTCATGTCCGCTGGCTCGGGCTGGCCGAGGGCGGCGAGCATCGTGGGAGCGAGGTCGCGCAGAGAACCGCCCGGTTTCAATTGCAACGAATCGTTGTCGCTGACGAGAATGAGCGGCACGGGATTGGTGGTGTGATAAGTGTGCGGGCCGCCGGTGACGGGATCGATCATCGTCTCGGCGTTGCCGTGATCGGCGGTGATGAGCCAGACGCCGCCGCGCGGTTTCAGAGTTTGATAAATTGTGGCGAGACCTGCATCGACGGCTTCGACTGCTTTGATCGTGGCTTCGAGGTTGCCGGAATGGCCGACCATGTCCGCGTTCGCGTAATTCATGATGATGGCGTCGAAGTCGCCCTTCTCGATGGCTTTTACTACCGTGTCCGTGATTCCCTGGGCGGACATCTCGGGCTTGAGGTCGTAGGTGGCGACTTTGGGTGAGGGAACGAGAATGCGCTCTTCGCCGCCGAAGGGTTTTTCGACGCCGCCGTTGAAAAAATAGGTAACGTGCGCATACTTTTCGGTTTCCGCGCAGCGCAGGTTTTTGTACTGCAGCTCTTCGAAAACTTGGGCGAGGATGTGCTCGAGTTTTTCCGGGGCGATGACGTACTTGAGCCAGGGCCAGTTTTTGTCGTATTGCGTCATGGCGACGTAGAAAAGATTTTGGGGGCGCTTGGCGTCGGCGATCTTGTCGAAGCCAGGTTCGACGAGGGCGCGAGTCATTTGGCGGGCGCGGTCGGCGCGGAAGTTGAAGAAAATCACGGCGTCGTCATCGTGGAGCGAACCTACCGGCGCGGCTGAGGCGCCTTCGTTCTTTGTGATGACGATAGGTTTCACAAACTCGTCGGTGACACCCTGTTCATAGCTTTTTTGGAGCGCGGCGAGGGGATCGTTCGAATGCGTTTCGGCTTCGCCGTGAACGACCGCGCGGTAGGCGAACTCGACGCGCTCCCAGCGATTATCGCGGTCCATCGCGTAGTAGCGACCGGTGAGCGTGGCTATTTCGCCCACGCCGAGTTCGCGCATTTTTTGCTGCAATTGGCGGACGTAGTCGCGGCCGCTGTTGGGCGGCGTGTCGCGGCCGTCCATGAAACAGTGCACGAAGACGTGTTCGACCTTTTGTTGCTTGGCCATTTCGAGCAGCGCGAAAAGGTGCTGGATGTGCGAGTGGACGCCGCCGTCGCTCAGCAATCCGAGCAAGTGCAACTGGCGCTCACGTCCGCGCTCCATTGCCTGCTGAAAAAGCGGCACGTTTTGCAATTGTTTGTTGGCGATCAGAAGGTCGATGCGCGTGATGTCCATGTGGACGATTCGGCCGGCGCCCATGTTCATGTGGCCGACTTCGCTGTTGCCCATCTGGCCTTCGGGCAAACCGACGTAGGGACCTGAGGTGTGAATGAGCGTGTTCGGAAACTTTTTCATCAGGCCGTCGTAGGCGGGTTTGCGAGCGAGAGCGATGGCGTTGCCTTTGGTCTCCGCGCGATAGCCCCAGCCATCGAGCACGGTCAGGACAATTGGTTTTGGTCGTTGGTTCATATTGTTTGCGCGATGACTATTGCGCCGCAATCTCCCGTAGTGCGGCGAGCAGGCGGTCGACTTCTTCCATCGTGTTGTAATGAACGAGTCCAATTCGCAGAAGGCCACCAGTGGCTTCGACGCCGAGGCGTTCCGTCAGGTTCAGGGCGTAGTAATTGCCGTCCCAGGTGAAGATGCCGCGCTCGCCGAGGAACGCCGCGACTTCGATTGGGGTGTGATTGGAAAGTCTCAAAGAAACTGTGGAGCAGCGGTCGTTAAAACGCTTCGGATCGCTGATGCCGAAAAATCTGAGGCCGGGAATGGCGAGCAGGCCTTCGACTAAGCGCGAGAGCAACGCCATCTCGTGTTGACGCGTCGCGCGATAGGCTGCGAGTAGCGCGCTGCGGCGGTCTTTTGCAGATGGATCACAACGCCGGCCCAGCTCGGCGAGGTAATCGACCGCCGCGCCGATGCCCGCGATTAGTTCTTGAACTTGCGTTCCGGTTTCCCAGCGATCGGGGAGCGAATCCGGAGCGGGGCGCACCTTGTAAGGACGGAAGTGCTGCAGATGCTCGCGCTTGCCGTAGAGCGTGCCCATGTGCGGGCCGAAAAACTTATACGTCGAGCAGACGAGGAAATCGCAATCCAGCGCGCGGACGTCGATCGGCCCGTGAGGAGCGTAATGTACCGCGTCGATAAACATGAGCGCGCCCACAGCGTGCGCCAGCATGGTGATCTCGGCGACAGGATTGATGGTGCCGACGGCGTTCGAAGCGTAGCCGACGGCCACCAACTTTGTTTTCGAGGTAATTTTTCGCTTCAGGTCGTCGAGGTCCAGCGTGCAGTCCGATTCGCGAATATCGACTTGGCGAATAACCACGCCCTTTTCTTCGAGCGCACGCCACGGCGCGACGTTGGCGTCGTGGTCCAGCGTGGTCACGACGATTTCATCGCCCGCATTCAGTTCACGCCCGATTGCGCGCGAGAGCGCGAACGTGATCGTGGTCATGTTTTGCCCGAAGACCACTTCGTCCTTGTCACAATTGAAAAAATCGGCCATGGCCGCGCGCGCGGAGGCGATGATGGCATCGTTGCCGCGGCTGGTGGAAAACGTGCCGCAGGTGTTCGCATTCGACTTGAGAAAATAGTTCTGGACCGCTTCCATCACTTGCCTGGGCACCTGAGTGCCCGCAGGTCCATCCAGAAACGCGGCCTGTTGGCCGTTCACCTGCAACTGGAGCGAGGGAAATTGCGCTCTCACCCAGCTGATATCCAGTTGCTTGCTCTCGACTCCCTGCATCATCGGTGTACTCATCGTTTTCTCCGTTCGCTAGTTTCTCACAGGGCGGGCCGATGACGAAGCCGCGAGCACTCGTGTTAGCATTTAAGCGGTTGTTCCTCACTCATGCCGCTTTGGCGCCGGCTACAAATCAAATGAGCGGCCGTAACCGGCCGGCTCCGCGCCACGATTTTCCACGAGGTGCAAAGTGTCCGAACCCTTGACGCCGACCGAGCGCACACGTGTTGTGCGGGAGCCGCAGCGGGGCGTCTACGACCGCGAAACGATCTACAGGATTCTCGACGAAGGACTCGTGTGCCACGTTGGATTTTCCACAGACGGCCAGCCGTTTGTCATTCCCACACTGTACGCGCGCATCGGAGATGCGGTTTATTTTCACGGATCGGCCGGGAGCCGGATGCTTCGCGGCATCAGCGAGGGCGCGAATATCTGTCTGACGGTCACGCTGACGGACGGCATCGTGCTCGCGCGCTCGGTTTTCAATCACTCGATGAATTACCGCTCCGTTGTGGCGCTCGGGAAGGCCACGCTCGTCGATGCGCCCCAAGAAAAACTTGAAGCATTGCGCGCCTTCACGGAAAAGATTTTGCCAGGCCGATGGGCGGACGCACGCCAGCCGAATGAGAAAGAGCTGAAGTCCACGAGCATTTTGCGGCTGCCGCTAACGGAAGCTTCCGCGAAAGTGCGTGTCGGCCCGCCCGAGGACGATGCTCCCGACTACGCCTTACACATTTGGGCAGGCGTAATTCCTCTACGCGTCGCTGCCGGTGGGCCGATCCGTGATGAAAAGTGCGATCTTGGGATTCCACTCCCGGCTTATGCGGTGAACTACAGGCGGTGAACCTTGAATGAATTTATTGCCGCACCCGTAAAACCACTTGTGGGCATCGCAGCCCTGGAAGCGCTCGACATCCGCGTGGGCACCATCGAACGCGTTGAAGATGTACCCCGCTCCGATAAATTGATGAAACTCACCGTGAATTTTGGCGATCACACGCGCACAATTCTTGCGGGAATCAAAAAAGAGCGCGCCAATACACGCGAACTGGAAGGCCGCCAGGCTCTTTTTGTCATAAACCTGGAGCCGCGCAAAATGGCGGGCGAGATCTCCGAAGGGATGCTGTTCGATATCGGCTACGCCGATGGCGTTGTTCCGGCTCTGGCCGTTCCCGAGCGGCCGGTGCCTAACGGCACTCGAGCCGGTTAGCTGTTCACTGGCGCACGGCGCGCAGAAAATCAGCTAACAGACCATAACCGGTAGCCTCGACTCCAGGATTGTGCTCGACGAGGGACAAACCGAAAACGTCCAGGTCGAAGCGAATCGCCGAGCTGCTGCCCTCCAGATTGGCAAGCGGATCCGAGGCAAGCAGAATCTCCGGCTGCACGCTGCATTCCACGCCGTCACCGCGGCGTTCCGCGCGGCAGACCAGCTTGTAGCGCATGCCCGCAGCTCGCACCGAGCGGATTTTTTCTTCGCTGAGCTCGCGAATGCCGGTGCGCTGCACGTCTTCAAGTCGCGCGTTCGCGCCCATCAAGACAATCGCCAGGGCCACAACCTTCACCGCCGCATCCCAGCCGTCCAGATCCGCCGTCGGATCTGTTTCCGCAATGCCCATGGCCTGCGCGCGCTTCACGGCTTCTTCCATCGAACGTCCTTTTTCGATTTCCGTGAGCACTACATTGGTCGTGGAGTTCAACACACCGGAAAAACCGCGAATGTCCGTCGCAGGCAGGCCGTGTGGGAACATCGAAAAGACGGGCACGCCGTCCATGACTGTGGATTCGTAAAGAAACTGTTTGTTCTTCTCTTTCGCGAACGCTGTGAGCTCGTGGTAAGCGTGAACGATAGGGCCTTTGTTGGCCGTGATAGCGTGCATGCCCAATTCGAGCGCCATCCTTAAATGTTCCGTGGCCGGCTGGCCGGTCTTGACGTTGAGCGAGGTCGCTTCAAAGAGAACATCGGCGCGCGTTTTTTCGAGCCACTCACGGAGGTTACGCGGCTGCGATGTGTTTCCGTGCTGAATCAGCGAGTGGCCGTGCAAAGCGGCCAGTGGATTGAGCCCATCGGGATCGGCGATCCATCCGGTGCGGCGCGTGGCCACTCCTGTCAGCCGCCAGCGAATGTCATAGCGCCGGCGCAGATCGGTCTCTTTCGAAATGAGCAGTCGCAACAGGGCGCGAGCAACGTTGCCCATGCCGACGATGGCGAGATTATAGGAAGGCATGAGCCGATCCTCCGGAAGGAAACAGCGGGACAGACAGGAATGTATGTCCCGCCGTGCCGTAGGGGCGCAGCATGCTGCGCCCTAACCGTGAGATGAATCAATGTGCCGCGGCGAGCTTTGCGGCAGCGTCGGAGATCAATTTGGCTTCATCCTGCAGGCAATGTGCGACGACCAGAACGCCTTCATCGGCTTGTTTCCATTCCTTCTGTTCGATGGCTTCCCGCACATAAGGCATCGTCTTTGCGGCGTATCCTGTGTAAAAACCAGGGGCGTAAAGTTGGTGACGGTACCATTTGCGATTCGGCAAACCTTCCGGCGTGACGAACTTGCGTTCGCTCTCGATCAGCAGCCTGTTCACCTCCGCCAGGGAAGCGGCGGCCAGCGCCGCGCCGCCGTTGGCATTGGCGTGCTCCAGCGCCTTGCGGTACTCTGCCGCGCTGCGCGTGACCGCATCGGCAGCGTTCTCGAGAGGCGCGAAGTTCTGGTAGGGCGGAACTTCTTCCTTTTTCGGCGGAACGTAAGTTTTCTTCGGATCGGCCGTCGCGGTGAAAACGCCCTCGTCGATTTCGCGGTTACGTTCGCGAGTTTCGTCCTGCATTTTCTTCGACAATTCCTTCAGTTCTTTCACATAAGTCTGCATCGTTTCCGCGAAGTCGCCGAATTCGAAAGGGAGCAGGTCGGCATCGCCGAGGCGCATCATGACGCTGCCGCCGGTTTGCGCGAGAGCGCGTCCATAGACAAACGTCGTGTCCGCGAAATGTGTGTACCAGTACATGTCGTCGTAAATCGAGTGATAGATCCCTCCGCCATCCTCGCCGCCAAACCCGATGCTCAGCGAGGCGATGCCGACGTGTTGGAGAAACGGCGTAAAGTCGGAACCGGAGCCGAGCGCGCCCAGATGCATATCGGCGCGCTGCCGGACTTCCTGCTTCTTGTCGCCGGGTGCGTTCTCTATGGCGCGCAACTGCTCGCGCTTCCAAGCGGAGAGTTTTGTCTCGGGGTCCTGAATGTCTTTCGCAATATCGTTCATGAATTTTTCGAGGGTGTGCGAGCCGGCGAGGCCGAGATAACCGCGACCGTTGCCGTCCGAGTTGATATATGCGACGGCGTGCTTGTCCAACTCCTCGGAGTGCGTCTCGACCCACTCCGTCGAGCCAAGCAAACCCGGTTCTTCGCCGTCCCACGCGCAAAAAATCAAAGTGCGCTTGGGCTTCCAGCCTTGCTTCACAAGTTCGCCGAGAGCGCGAGCTTCTTCGAGCATCGCGGCCTGGCCGGAAAGCGGATCCTCAGCGCCGTTGACCCAGCCGTCATGGTGGTTGCCGCGAATGACCCATTCATCGGGATAGACCGAGCCAGGGATTTTCGCGATGACATCGTAGAGCGGCTGGAGAGGAGTCCAGTTCGATTTCACTTTCAAGTGGACTTTCCCGGGACCGGGACCGATGTGATAGCTGATGCCGAGTCCGCCGCGCCAAGCCGCCGGCGCCATAGGACCTTTTAGCGAGGCGAGAAGAGGTTCGGCGTCACCCCAGGAAATCGGAAGCACGGGAATTTTGGTAATTGTCTGAGCGTCTTTTAGATCGAGGCGTTTTGCGTCCTTAGTGGCGCCTACGCCAGGCGTAAGCGGATCGCCGGAATAGAGGGGCATGTCCGCGACGCTGCCGCGCTGCACGCCATCTCTCGGTCGATAGGGCCCTGCAGGGAAAACGTCGCCCTGATAGGGGCCGTCCTCATGCGGATCAGAAAAAATGAGACAGCCGATGGCGCCGTGTTCCGCGGCTACTTTTGGTTTAATGCCTCGCCAAGAGCCATAATAGCGCGCAATGACGATGGCGCCTTTCACGGAGACGCCCATGCTCTCGAGCTTTTCGTAGTCATCGGGAACGCCGAAGTTTACATAGACGAGCGGAGCTGTCACATCGCCGTCGATGGAGTAGGCGTTGTAGGTGGGAAGTTGCTCGGCCGTCTGGCTCGAGGTAGGGTCTTCCTTCACCGGAGGTTCTTGCAATTTAGCCGTGAACTTGGGACCGCCTTCGACGAGCTCGACGACGCGCTCTTTGGGCGTCGGAAAAAGTACATCGAACGACTCGATGTGAGCGTCGAGTCCGAATTCTCTGAATCTGGCAAGAAGCCATTCCGCGTTGTCTTTGTCATAGGGCGATCCCACATGGTGCGGCCGGGCGGCGAGCCTTTCCATGTAGCCGCGAATTTTGGCCGGATCGGGAATGGCTTTCATTTTTTCTTCCCACTGCCGTTCGGCGCGTGAGGATTCGGCGGAATATCCGGCAAGCGGCTGCTCGTCGGCAACGACGTGTGTCCCGATGGGCGCCAGTGAAATGCTTGCGAAGACAATTGTTGCGACTAAACCTCTGCGGTTCATGAGACCCCCTCGTTTTGCGCACGTATTTTGCCTGAACTGCACGGCGATTGGAAACGTTTGTTACAGATTTATTTTTATCCGCGGCTTCCCGTTTTCAGAAGAATGTCCAGATCATCGGGATGGATGGCGCAGAGGAGCGCATCCTCGCGGTCAATGTGTCCCTTGCTGATCAATTGGACTAGCGATTCCTCCAGCGCGAACGAGCCCTTTTTCTTGGTCATGGTGATTTCCTGATGGAGATGCTGAAGCGCGTTGCGGCGAATGTGTTGCCGCGCGCCGTAGCCGATCATCAGAAGCTCGGCGGCGGGAAAGCGCTCACCGCTCTTACTGGGCAGAAGGATTTGCGTCAGCACCGCGTCAATGGCCATCGCCAATTCCTGGCGAATGGTGTTCTGGCGCTCGTCGGAGAAGGAATCGGAAATGCGCGAGATGGTCGTGGCGACGTCCACGGTGTGCAGCGTGGAAAGCACAAGATGGCCGGTTTCCGCGGCGGAGACGGCGATGCGCATCGTTTCCGGATCGCGCATCTCGCCCACGACGAGAACGTCAGGAGCCTGACGCAAAGCCGCGCGGAGCGCTGTCGGGAAATCCGGGGCGTCCGTGCCGATCTCGACTTGCTCGATGACACTTCGTATGTGGGTGTGCTCGTACTCGATGGGGTCTTCGATGGTGACGATGTGGCGCGCCTCGCGGCGGTTGATGTCGTCAATCAAGGCCGCCAGCGTGGTGGATTTTCCCGAACCTGCCGGACCCCCAATCAAAACCAGACCGCGCGGCAGATGCGCGAGCGTTTCGACGGAAGGAGGAAGGTTGAGCTCGCGCAGAGTGGGGACCTTCTGGGGCAAGGCGCGAATCGCAGCGGCTGCGCGTCCGCGCTCGCGATGAAGATTGATTCGAAAGCGGCCCAGTCCGGCGATGCGATACGAAGAGTCCGCGATTTGTGACTGCCGATAGCGCTGCAAAGCGTGCGATGTGAGGGCGGGGAGCACCGCCGCTTCAATTTCGGCCCCATCGAGCGGAGCAGCTTCGATTTTTTGCACCACGCCTTTTGCGCGAATGCAGGCAGGAGCTCCCGCGACGAGCAGCAGATCGCTTCCTCCGCGCGCAATCAGTGTCTTGAGCCATGCATCGAGTTGAAGCGTGCTGGCGGATTCGGAACCTTCGCGCTCGCGAAGCTCGTTCAATTCGTTGACGATGCGGTCGATTTCCGGGGCTTCATCCATGCCGGCCCTTCATTGCCCAGACGGAGTGTTGCCGGAAAATATTGACGCAACCGGAGTTTTTCGTCCAGCACGAAACGCAGGGACACAATTCCAAGGCAAGCGCCAAGGAGCGCAGCGGCTCGATGACGGCAGAGACAAGGAGTCTCTGCCGTCTGCTCTAGTTCAACTTTTTTGTAGACGTTCTTGCCAAACTACTGGTCGCGTCCTTCGAGGCACTCCCAGAAGGATAGTGGCAGAGCCGGTTTACGGCGCAGCCGTGATCATGCCAAACAGGCCGTTGGCGTAATTATTGGGACCGGCGGTGAAGAATAGCTGATTAGGTTGGCCGCCATTTCCGCCGTTGCCGAATTGTATGGCCCAAAGCTGGTTGATGACGATGGCCTGGCCGTTGGCGTCTCGCAACGTGCCGAGGAAAGCGCCGGAAGTGGGATCGAACGCGTTGATCCGCCCGTCGGGAACATTGTTAGCGACCAGCAAGGTGTTGCTGAACGGGCCGAAATCGGCCGGCGCCATCGCGAGACCCCAAGGCGAATGAAGAGGACCGGTGATTCGCAGAAGAACATTCCCGGCGGTGTCAAATTCGTCCACGAAGCCGGCAGCCGATTTGTTGCCACCGAAGGTCACCCAGAGCTTGCCACCGATGTTCTGAATGCCGTAAGGGGCAAAGCCACCGTGGATGGCCGGATCGGTAAAAGAGCGCACCAGCTTGAAGTCCTTGTCGAAAACGTCGATGCGGCTGTTGGGGCCATTGTCCGCGGCATAGAGAAAGTCGCCGGAACTGTCGCTAGTGATAGCCAAGCCCGTATATACGGCGCCAAAACTTGATCTGTCCGCCGCGGGGATGATTAAGGCGTGAGTACCGTCCACTGAGGGGCTCCAGCCGCTGATGGTGCCGTCCAATGTGTCGAACAGGAAAAGGGCCGTGCCAGACTTGACGCCGTTGGTAACGGAAAACGAGGGCGTAACATTTCCGACCGTAATGTTAAAGACGACGCCGGTTGGTGAGCCTTTGACTGTAGTACCAGGCGCAGGCGGGATCGTAACCACTAGCCCTTGTTTCTGGCCAGCTCCGTTGTACAGGGTAGACTTGCCGGTAACGTTGTCGCTCACCCAGAATGGACTGCCGCCTGAGCGAGTCAGGCCCCACCCGTTCACCAAGTCCGGGTCGGTAGCGTCAGTGACCAGGTCTGTCCGGGTATATTGCGCGAATGTTACAGCGGGAAGAACAAATATCGAAAGCGCGGAAGACGCGAGGAGCTTCCGACAATTGAGTGTAAATCTCATAAGTATCTTTTTCCTCCAAATCAAATTTTCCGATGTGAAATACATCCTATGCGATCGCCACAAACTGAGGGTTGGGTGGGCAAAAGTTCATGCGGAGCAACTTGAGTTCCAGCACGAAAGACAGCTCCCGGGATGAAACATCAATTGAGAACAAGGAACTTAGTAGTGTCGAGCCAGGGAGACGAACTACAGCACTCCTATTTCCCGTAGACAAACTCCACAGCGAATACCGAAGTTGGTAGGAATTTATTCCCGGTAACTGCGCAGAACCTTGAGTGGCGGAAAGCCGCCGGACTCGATTGGCTAGGCTCTGCGGAGAGTGAGGAGCGTGATTTCGGGGGGCACCCCGAGGCGCACAGGCGCGCCGACGGTACCAAGGCCGCGATTCACGTAGATCGACGCCAACGCTGACGATCGGTTCGGGAACAGGGACCCATGGCTCGTCTCGAAGGCGGAGCCCGCCGAGGAGGCGCGATCGTTGGGCGCGGGAGCGAACATCGGGCGATGATACAGCCCGGCTACATAGTCCGTGATAAACCGCGCGGGGCTGAGCCGGTGGTCAAGAATTTCCACTTGAATTTGTCCACCATGGGTGTGGCCGGCGAGGGTTAATTCGATGCCCATCTCCGCGGCGCGATTAAACGCGTTGGGATTGTGCGAAAGCAGAATATTGGGCATGTCCCTGCGCACGAGCGGTTCGACATTCGGCAGCATGAGCACTCTGCGGCCCCGGGGAGTCCGCTCGCGCTGATAATCGACGCCGATCAGATTGATCAAAGCGCCGTTAAAGGTGAGTTGCGCACTTTCTTGCCGCAGCAGCTTCATTCCGGCCTGCGCGAAAAGGATTTGTGCCTTATCTTCCGCACGGGCATAAACTTCGTGATTACCGTTGCAGCCCCACACGCCGAGGGGAGCGCGAAGCCCCCGCACTTCGTCGATACAATCGGCAATCGGATCGCCAGCGCCGGTAATGAAGTCTCCCGTCACAAGAGCGAGGTCCGCGCCCAGATCGTTGGCCATACTAACGGCCCGCCGCACCTGCATGCGCGGCATGTAACTGCTCAGGTGAATGTCGCTGATCTGGACAATTTTCATGCCTTCGAGCCCGGCAGGCAGATTGGGCAGTGGGACATCAATTTCGCGCACCTGATAGTCCAGGCGCTCGGCGGCAAAACCATAAACCGCGGTAAGAAACGGCCCGGCTCCGGCAAGGGCGGTGGCGGTCTTAAAAAAGTAACGTCGCGACGGGTTGGGTATGAGTTCCGCGGCGGCGGGCGCCGAGGAGTGCGGGACGGCTGGTGCGGGTGCGGCGGAAACTGTTGAAGGCGTTGAAGCGGCCTTGAGCCGGTAGGCGGCGCGCAGCCAGGCCCAGATTCGATCGATGCCGCGCACAAGTTTGACCGCGATATAGGCAAAGAGCGCGCTAAAAAACCACAAGCCCGCGAAAACCGTGACCATGTTGCCCGTCGGAATCAGGTAGCCCTGCCGCCCCATGCGCAAGCTGTCCGCAGTTGCGGCGATAATGAGCAGCAGCAGCGCTACGTAAATCAAGCGTGCGGCAACGCGCAGCCACTGGGTTCCCCAATTTGACGTTGTACGCCAAATGGCGCGGTACCAGAAGCGTTGCGAGAAAAATAGGAGTGCCAGAGCCGAGAGGCCGATAGCACTGCGTACCAAGAGCCAAGTCCAATTCAATGGGAGCATCCCTCAGGAGCAAAATACAAGCTTACCATGCCTGTCCCCGGGGATTTCCCATGACGCCTACAAACGAACTGCGTAAGATGAACCCGGCCAAAAGGACAGGTCTTTGGCTGCAGAGCGGAGAAACGGTTGGCCGCGCGGCCCGTCAGAGAATGTGGGCCTGCCCGGGCCAGCCCAAACCAGGCCCGAAAGCATGTTCAACAGCAATTAGAGTTGAGGAGAGAAACGATGAAGAGTCTTAGCAAATGGGGGAGCCTGCTGGTTGCAGGAGTGCTCGCAGCGATGCCCGCATTGGCGCAGGAAGCCAAAAAGGCTGCACCGCCAAAGCCCGCACCGAGTCCTTCGGAAGCGATCCTGGAGTCCTGGAATGACATTGGAAGAAAGTTGATTGCCATTGCCGAGGATTTGCCCGAAGACAAATATGATTACAAGCCGAATCCGGACTCGCGGACGTTTGTTTCGCAGTTGATCCACGCTTCCGCTTCGATGTACTACTTCACGGACCCCGCGCAGGGCAAGAAGCCGCGCCTATCCGACGATCCGAAGCGCGACGAACTTCAAACCAAAGCTCAGATTGTGGCTTTCGTAAAAAAGTGTGTCCAGGACGGCGCGGACGTTATCAAGGCGAAGGGCGACAAGGGTATGAACGAAAGTGTTGCCGCCGGGGGCCCGCGCTTGACTCGCATCTCGGATCTCGCCTACGGACTAATGGAGCACTCTGGCGAACACTATGGCCAGCTCGTCGTCTATTACCGGGCGAATAGCCTGGTGCCGCCCGAATCGCGGCCCAAGAAGTAGCGCGTCTCGCGTCGAATCTGGTTCGCACTCTATCGGACTGGGCACGAGGGTACGTCCTCGTGCCCATTTTCTTTTTTGCGCTTAAATGTCCTACGAGGTTGCGGCACCGGCCGCGCCATTCTCCAGCATAGCGACTAGTTGGTTGGGGTCGCTCGTCGGCGGCAGGCAGGTTTGTCCTGCGCAAACCACTGCCAATGCTTTGTCAGCGGGGAGATGCGGCAAAGTTTCTTTTAGAGCGCCCGCAAGATGGAGCTGCTGCGTTTCGGGCGTTACCCGGAGAACAGATTTGCCAAAACGGTAGACGCGGTGGGTGGCGGCTTCCAGGGCTTGCGCAGCGGAATCGTCGGCGCGGCCGGTGATCACGACTTGCAAAGGATGGCGTGCGAAAAGCGTCGCGGCCAAGCCGTACGTCGCGGCAAACATTCCGTACTGCGGCGCGATCCCTGCGAACGCTTCGAGCGTTTTCTGCGCAAAGTTGTGATAGCGCTCGTCGCCGGTGAACGCATGCATGCGAATCAACGCGATGGCGGCGACGGAATTAGCGCCCGGCGTGGGCGAATCCTGAAAAGGCTTTCGGCGCACGTCGAGGCCGCCCATCGGCGCGGCGTCCGAGGGCCGATCGAAGAAGCCACCGCCTTCTGCGTCGCCGTAAAGGGCGATGGCAAGATCCATCGTTTTTTGCGCGGCGGCAAAATAGCGCGGATCAAGCGTCGCTTCGTAAGCATCCAGCAAAGCCAGAACGCTGAAAATCTGGTCGTCGAGCGAGCCATCGAGCGCGGGCCCTCCTATGCGGTGGCCGAAACCGCGCGTCTCGCTCCACACTTCGTTCAACATCCTCCCAATCGTTTTCAAGGCGAAATTACGGGAGCTCTCACCTGTCGATCCGCCAAGCACTCTCGCCGCATCCAAATAAGCCGAAACGAACATGGCGTTCCAGGAAACGTACATCGTCTTGTCAACGAAGGGGGTTGGCCGGGGAAGTCGCGCGGCCAGCATCTTACCTTTGCCTTTCGCGATGATGAGGCGCACAGAGGCTTCGTCAAGGCTCAGTTGTTTGGCAATGTCTGTGGCGCCGCGCGCGATCCACAAGACGTTTTTCGCGGGATTGTGATGCATCTCGCCATGGGGCTCGACGTCGTAGTACAACTCCATGACACGCGCTTCGTCCGGCAGCAACGCGGATCGCAACTCCTCGAGCGTCCAGGTGAAATAGTCCCCGTCATCGTCGAGCGAATAGTCCGCATCCTGGCTGGCATAAAAGCCGCCTTTTTCCTGGTCGGACAAGACTTCGTTCACCCAGCCAATGATGCCTTCGGCGGTTTCCCGCAGGAGCGGATTCTGCGTCATTTGCCAGCCGTGCAAATAATTTCGCAGCAACTCTGAGTTGTCGTAACTCATTTTCTCGAAGTGGGGCACGAGCCAACGTTCATCCACCGAATAGCGGTGAAAACCGCCGGCGAGCTGGTCATAAACGCCGCCGCGAGCCATCTTTTCGAGCGTCGTCTCGATCATCGCCAGCAAGTGCTTTTCTTTTGTTTGCTGGTAACGCTCCAAAACCAGGTCAACCGCCGACGAGTGCGGAAATTTCGGCGCGCGGCCAAAGCCGCCATTCTTGATGTCGAACTGCTGCGTGACCGAAGTGATTTGCGCGTCGACGACGGCGGGGTCGAAGTCCGCGCGCGCACCCGTGAACACTTCGGCCTGAGCGACGGCATCGGCCAAATGATCCGCAGCGCGGACAAGCTCGGGCCTTTTATTCCGGTAAGAATCCGCCACCGCCAGGAGAATTCGCCGAAAGCCGGGCCGCCCCATTTGATCTTCCGGCGGAAAATACGTGCCGCCGAAAAAAGGTTTTCCATTGGGTAGCAGGAATCCGGTCAACGGCCAGCCGCCCTGGCCGGAGATCGCGCTCACGGCAGACTGATAACGCGCATCGACATCCGGGCGCTCGTCGCGATCCACTTTCACGGCGACAAAATTCTCGTTGATAATCTTGGCAATCTCGGAGTTCTCATAACTCTCACGGTCGATCACGTGGCACCAGTGGCACCACACGGCGCCGATATCCAGAAGAATGGGCTTGTCTTCCGATTCCGCGCGCGCAAAAGCCGAGTCGCCCCATTCGTGCCAGTCGATGGGTTGGTGCGCCGCGGAACGGAGATACGGACTGGCGGAATCCTTCAAACGGTTTTCAGATTGAGAAGCCACGAAAAATCCTTTCGGTTGGCGAACCGCTGTGGCCAAGCACTGTGCTTGCAAGAGCGCAATTGAATGGGGAAAAGAAAAACAAGCCGGCACGCAGGCTACTGCACGACGTCTCCAGGGCCGGCGTCGCGCGGGTCGAGCGGCTTCCGCCCGGCAAATCCTTCGTCCTGCCGGTGGTAGAAACGGATGCGATCCTCGCCGAGCTTCCAGCAGAGATAGACGTCTTCGTTGTCAATGACGGCGGGAAAATCCAGCAAGCCCACGTCGAGATCCTTGATGATACAGCCCGTTTCGAGGATCCGGTTCAGCGCGCTTTTCAGCGACTCAGCGAGTTGCTGATGCTCTACCCGCAGCGCGGCCAATTTTTCGTACGGGACGATCACGCCGCCCATCATCATGATCCGCGCGGCGACCGCGGAAAGATCGTTATCCAGGCCGGACAACTTCTTGCGGCAGTCCATGGCTTCCACGAGAAATGGTTCGAGGTCCCGCCGAGCGCGCTCCGCCTCGGTGAGCGTGAACAGCCGAGGTTCCGGCTCGGGCGATTCGTCCTGTCCCTCTTCGTCGTCTTCGTCAGCCATGAGATTTCCGCGCTTCCCTTGTCCCACCAGCCCTGCTTGATTTGATGCTAACGCAAACTCACGGTGTGGTCGAGCGCCATGCGCCTGGGGAAAGGCGCCGCAGCGGAAGCATTCCACTATCCGCCGATAAACACCATGGTACGCGAGGGGGGGACGAAATCAGGGGCGTTGATGCGGTGTCCTTCTTCCTTCTCATCGACGACTGACCGGATGTAGGTCGTCACATCCGCGTCGGTCGCGCCTTCCCGGAGCAGCCCGCGCAGGTCGTGATCTTCCTTGCTGAAAAGGCAGGTTCGCAGCTTTCCGTCGGCGGTCAGACGAATGCGCGAACAATGGCCGCAGAAGGGCTGCGTCACCGGCGCAATCAGGCCGATCTCGCCGGGAGCACCATCGGCGAAGCGGTACTTGCGCGCCGTTTCGCTCCGCTCGTGGGGGATTTGAACAAGCGGCCAGCGCGCATGAATGCGCTGGTAAACTTCCGCGGCAGGGACGACAAGATTGCGCGTCCAGGTCCGGTCGGCATCCAGCGGCATAAACTCGATGAAGCGCATAATCACGCCGCGCTCGCGGGCGAATTCGGCGAATGCTTCTACTTCGTCATCATTGAGTCCGCGCACCAGCACGGCGTTGATTTTCGCCGGCGCCAGCCGAGATCCCTGTGCAACGTCGATGCCGTGCATCACGGTGTCGAACGATTTGGTACGCGTGATGCGCTCGAACCTGGCGGGATCCAGCGAATCGAGGCTGATGTTGATGCGGCGCAGGCCCGCCTCCATCAGCCGCTCGCAGCGTTCCGCCAGCAGGTGGCCGTTGGTGGTCATAGAGAGGTCTTCAACGCCGAGCGCATGCAGGCGCGCAATGTAATCTTCGACGCCCGCGCGCACGAGCGGCTCTCCGCCGGTGATGCGGATCTTGCGAATGCCGAGGCTGAGAAAAATGTGGGCAAGCCGGTCCAGTTCCGGCCAGGAAAGAATTTCGTCATGGTCGCGGTAATTCTCGGGATCGGCGGAGCGGCAATAGACGCACCGGAAGTTGCAGCGATCCGTGATGGAAATGCGCAGGTCGGTAATCTGCCGGCCGAATTTGTCGTGAAGGGTCATGGTACGTTTTTCTGGTTGGACGCAACCGCCCGAGTTCCTTCTTCCCGCTCCCGTAAAACAAAACGGCCCGATCCAAGAGCTTGGAATCGGGCGCGCAACGGAAATATAAGGTTTTCCGTCGAATCGCTCCTTTCCAAGTTCGGGAGGCCCGGGCGTTTCCACCCGAACCCTCAGCTTCGCGGTTCCCAAAATCCACCGCTGAAGCATCGTCCTTGCGCCGTTGGCTTTCTCTCCCTTAGGCCGCAAGGATCGGAGTTCCCCCATAGTCTACGCCGCAAGCCTGCGGGGTGCAATTCACGCAATCGGAGCGCCTTCCCTAAGCCCTGCCCGGGGATTGTGATAGAGTTTTTGCCACGCCATGCGGATCTTCGTTCTCGGGGCCGGCGCAACCGGCTCCCTTCTGGCAGAACTCCTCCAACGTCAAGGACACACTGTCTGGTGCGGTGACCGTGACCTCGAACGTGCCCGCCGCTTTCTGGGCAAAAGAAGCACGATAGCCGTCACCGAGGTAAATGCAAGAAATCTGCGAGGCGTTGTGCGCGCCGCCCGCGGGTGCCAGCTCATCGTCAACGCTTCGGCGAGCGTCTTTAATCAGATTGTGATGCGAGCCGCGCTTCGCCTGCGCGCGCACTACGTGGACCTGAGTTCCCACCTGACGCGCAACCCTTTCAAGGCCGAGCAATTCTCCTACGCAAAACGCTTTGAGAAAAAAAACAGAACGGCGCTGATCAATACAGGAGCCGCCCCCGGTTTGACGAACCTTCTTGTCAAGCGAGCGGCGGAGATGCTGGACGAAGTCCATTCCGCGCACATTCGCCTCTACGAAAGCACTGAGAGCGACGATCCGATATCGCAATGGTCTCCGGAAGTGTCGTTTGACGAAGCTATCTCACACCCTCGCGTCTATCGCCACGGCAAATTTCGCATGGAAAGACGTTTCGCAGAGCTGGAAAAGTTTCGCTTTCCCGATCCCGTCGGAAACACCAACGTCGTTCTCGCCGCGCAGGATGAAGTCGCGACGCTTCCCTACACGATTCACATGCGCAATATGGACGTGAAAATCGGCGGAAACGAGTTCGACCGCTTGCGCCGGTGGTACAAGCAGGGAAAATTAAGAAAGTCACGCGGAATTGTCCGCCACCGTTTCCCGAACACTTCATCGCCACGAATGATCGCCAAGCTGATCCGCCAGGGCGTGCTGCAAAATGCCCGGTTTTCGGCGGCCGTGCTGGTGCGCGGCGTCAAACGAGGCGCAAAAGAAGATCAGCATCTGTTGATACGAACCGACGTGATGTTCCCGACGCTTTACCAGATCCGCCAGCAGGGCCGTTACACAACGCCGGTTGCCTATGCTACCGCTCACGTTGCGGCGCTCTTCCTAAAATATTTTCCGCGCGCGATGGCGGGCGTGTTCGCTCCGGAGATGTTGCCGGTCGAAACGCGGCGCGCGATTATCGCGGGAATCCGCGCTCACAGTGTGAAGATCACGCACAAAATAACCGTCATCAAGCACGACGGCGAGGACGACGAAGAGATTTGAAGCGTGCCGCTGAATCGCTCGCGCTGGCGGCTACGGCCGCGCCTCGAACACCAGATTGAATGGCGTCTGCGTGGCGCGGCGGAATCGCGTAAAGCCGCCGCTCGTCACGACTTCGCGCAGGCGCTTCTCTCCCGCTTGCGCGCCAAGCGCCAACCCCACTTCCTGCGACAGCGATGCCGGCGTGCACAAAAGCGTGGAAGCTCCGTAAAACGCGCGGCCAATGGGATTGAGATTGTCCTCCAGCTTGTCGCCGGCAAAGGGCTCGACGATCATCCAGGTCCCGTCCTTCTTAAGCCTGCTGTGAACATGCGCCGATGCGCCCGCCGGATCGCCCATATCGTGCAAGCAATCGAAGAAGGTCACAAAGTCATAGTCTTTGCCAGGAAAAGATTTCGCGCTGGCCACTTCAAACTTGATGCGGTCGCCGACTCCCGCATCGCGCGCTCTTTGCTTGGCGGTCTCGATCGACTTGTCGTGGTAATCGAATCCGGAAAACTCAGACGTGGGATAGGACTTCGCCATCAGAATCGTCGATGCGCCCAATCCGCAGCCCACGTCGGCGACACGCGCCCCGCTTTTCAACTTCGCATCCACGCCTTCGAGCGACGGAATCCACGCGGCAATGAGGTTCGCGGCGTAACCCGGACGAAAAAATCGCTCCGTGCCCACAAAAAGTTCGGCATGGTGCTCATGCCAGCCCATTCCCTCACCCGTCTTGAATCGCTCGGTTAGTGCTTCTTCCGCCCTGATCGCAGCAAGCGCCGCCTGAAACGCTCCGGGCATGAACGCTGGGCTGTTGTCGTCCGCCATCGCGAACGCCTGTTCTTCGCTGAGATGAAATTTTGCCGTTGCGGCATCGTACGTCACGTAACCGCCCGCCGCCTGCGCGCTCAACCACTCGCGAATGTAGCGCTCGGCTGTCCCCGTGCGTTTTGCCAGTTCCCCGGGGGTTTGCGGACCGCCCGCCGCCAGGCCTTTGTACAAGCCGAGCTTGTCGCCCATGCGAATCAGCGCGGCGTTAAACGTTGCGCCAAAATCGACCAGCGCTCGTCCAAGAAATTCGTTGAGCTTGTCCGGATTGATTGCCATGAAATCCTCCGACAGGCAGAAAATAGGCCGGCTGAGAGATTGCTTTGGATTTTAGGCCGCTCGCCCGAGGAAAAGCAACAGAGGTCAACAACAGCGGTTGGGGCGGGAATAGCGGCGATTGACCTGCTCTACGTAAAATTCCTCAGCGGTCAGTGTGTGCCGCTCCGCGCCCCTTCTTCCCTTTGAACGCAGATAGCGCTCGTACGCGGCGTCGCCGCACCACTCCCGCAGCCCACGCCAGAACCGGCGAAGCAAGCGTTTGGCGAATTTTGCCGCTGGTCGCATCAATCGTCTCCGTGCGCCGCGCCGGTAAATCCTGCAGCCCAGTGCGTCGCAACGTAGGGGGCTTCGTGAAGTACGCCCTCGCGACGCCCGCTCAAAATTGCGTACCACTGCACTATCGCTTCCACGAGCAGCACGAGGATCATCACCGCGAGCACACCAGTCACCGCTGCATCCAGACGCTGGTTAAAGATCAGCCGCTGCGTCTCGGCGATCTTCGCCGCAGGAATTTGGCCTGCAACAATTTGCGCGGCAAGCGAATTTGCTTTCGCAAGAAACCCGAGATTGGGGTTCGCATCAAAGATTTTCTGATAGCTCGCCGTCATCGTCACGGCAACCAACCAGGCCATCGGAACGAGGGTTACCCAGATCCACCGCAGTCGTTTCATCTTCAGGAGGATCGTGGTGGCCACAACCAGCGCCACCGCCGCTAGCAACTGGTTTGCAATCCCAAACAGCGGCCACAGCGAATTGATGCCTCCTAGCGGGTCGACGACGCCTTGATACAGAAAATAGCCCCACATCCCCACGATGATCGCGCTCGAAAGCAAAATCGCGGGCATCCACCCCATGCGCCCAAACGGTTTCCAGATTCGTCCACCAAGCTCTTGCACCATGAAGCGGCCCACGCGCGTCCCGGCATCCAGCACGGTGAGGATAAACAGCGCCTCAAACATAATCGCGAAGTGATACCAGATGCTCAGCAGCCGCTCCCCGCCGATCGTGCTCGAAAAGATTTGCGCCATTCCAACGGCTAGCGAAGGCGCGCCGCCCGCGCGATTGAGCAGTGTTTGCTCGCCCACGGAGTGCGCAAGATTTGTCATGGTTTGCGCATCGAGGTGGTATCCCCACCCGCTGATCGTGGCGGCCGCGGCGTCCGCCGTGCCTCCAACAATGCTCGCCGGACTGTTGATCGCGAAATAGACGCCCGGCGGCATTGCGCAAGCCGCCACCATCGCCATTACCCCGACGAAAGATTCCAGCAGCATCGCGCCGTAGCCGATCACTCGCGCGTGACTCTCCCGGAGAATCATCTTCGGCGTCGTCCCTGAGGAGATAAGCGAGTGAAATCCGCTGATCGCCCCGCACGCGATAGTGATGAAGCAAAATGGAAATATTTTCCCTGCGAAGACAGGGCCGCTTCCGTCGATGAACCGCGTGAGCGGCGGCATCAGGATGTGCGGCCGCACAAACAAAATTCCTGCTGCAAGTGAGAAAATGGCCCCGGTCTTGATGAACGCGCTCAAATAGTCGCGCGGCGCGAGAAGCAACCAGACAGGAAGCACCGCTGCCGCAAAACCGTACGCGATAATCACGAAGGCCAAAGAAACACCGCCGAACGTGAATGCGCGCGCCCAGGACGGCGATGCCGCCACCCACTGTCCCGCTACGACCGCGAACAGCACGAGCGCGACGCCGAACAGAGAGGCTTCGAGAACGCGCCCGGGACGGATAAATCGCAAATACACGCCCAACAGCAGCGCGATGGGGATTGTCATCGCGAGCGTAAACGTTCCCCACGGCGAGGATTTCAGCGCATTCACGACAACGAGAGCAACCACGGCCAGCAGAATCACCATGATCGCCAGAACGGCAAGCTGGGCGATAAAACCGCCTCGCGCGCTGACTTCCTCGCGCGCCATCTGACCGAGAGTTTTTCCGTCGCGACGGATCGAGCAGAACAAAATAATAAAGTCCTGCACGCACCCTGCTACGGCCGCTCCGGCGATCAGCCACAACGTTCCCGGCAGATAACCGAATTGCGCTGCCAGAGTTGGCCCGACCAACGGCCCCGGCCCTGCAATCGCGGCAAAGTGGTGCCCAAAGAGAACCCACTTGTTAGTGGGCACGAAGTCGCGTCCGTCGTCGTGAATCTCTGCTGGCGTGGCGCGAGTGTCATCCAGCGCCAGCAAGCGCGCCGCGATGAAGGCCGAGTACAGACGGTACGCCACCATGTAACAACAAACGGCCGCGACCACAAACCACGTGGCGTTCAGGGGCTCGCCGCGGTGGAGTGCGATCGCGCCCAAAGCGCCGGCTCCGGCGATTGCCACGCCAAGCCAAGCGATAAATTTTAGAGCGCGCTTCATTTCCCCGAGCTGGCGCGAATGAATTGCGCGGTGTCCTGCTTCAGCTTTGCCAGCGAAGGCATGTGCGCATAGACCATGTGGCCCGATTCGTAGTAAGCCCCGGTCAAGTGGCCTCGCAAAGAAGGATCAAGCCCCAGATGATCGAATGTGTAGTCCGCCGCGAAAAAAGGAGTTGCTAGATCGTAGTAGCCCCGAGCGACGAAAACGCGCAGAAAAGGGTTCTGCGTCATGGCCCGGCGCAGCGTCTCTCCCACATCTGCGTAGCGGTTTTCATACGGCTTGTAGCTCCAGGGATACACGCGCCCGGTCAGAACTTCGTAAGGTAGATCGCTGTCGAATTTCAAATCGCCGCGCACGTAGTCATTCAACGTCGCCGTATACGGCCCGATAATCGCCGCAATGCTTGGATCGTATTCCGGCGTTTCACCAGCTGCGTCCTTGTCGATCCCGGTAAACCGCCCGTCGATGCGGCCAACCGTGCGGCGCTCGCTGCGCAACAACTCCTTCGTGAAGCGTTCAATCTCCACGCGCATGTTGGTGCGCTCGATGTAATCCGCGGAAAGTCCGGTCAACCGCGCGAGTTTTTGCACGATCTCCGCGTGCTTGGCATTCGACAGCCCATCCCCCGCCATCAGCGCGGTCGCATACTCTCCCCTGGCAAAGTTTTCTGACTCTTCGACTGCTTTGTGCAAATCCGCTTGCAAATCGGCAGGCAGCCGCTTGTGGTACCAGGCAATCGCCGTATACGTCGGCAAAATCAGTGTGTAGGGCAGATCATTCCCGCTATCAAATTCCGTCGTCGCAAAATTCAAAATCGTCGAAACCAGAATGATGCCGTTCAAATACATTCCGTAGCGCTGCTGCAAGTATCCGGAGAGTCCAGCGGCGCGCGTGGTCCCGTAGCTTTCGCCGGCCAAGAATTTCGGCGACGACCACCGTTTATTGCGCGTCGCATACAGGCGAATGAAATCGCCAACCGACTGCACGTCTTCCTGAATCCCATGAAACTGATTCGGCGATTCACCCGGCGCGGGACGGCTGTAGCCGGTGGACACGGGATCGATGAAAACGAGGTCCGTAACATCAAGAAGCGAGGACTCGTTGTCCACCAGTTTATAAGGCGGCGGCAGCAGCGCTCCCGCGTCCCCCATCTCAACACGCCGCGGGCCAAACGCGCCAAGATGCAGCCACACGGAAGCCGATCCCGGCCCTCCATTGAACGTAAACATTACGGGCCGTTGCGACAGGTCGCTCACATCGTCCCGCGTATACGCCATGTAGAAGACGCTTGCCTTCGGCTTCCCTTCCTCGTCTTTCATCACCAGCATTCCCGCAGTCGCCGTGTATTTAATTTCCTGCCCGCCGATGCGCGCCGAATGCTTCGTCTGCACCACTTTGTCTTCTGGTGGAGGTGGTGTTTTCTTCTCCGCTTCCTTTGCAGGCTCAGAAGCCTTTTCGCCCGGCTTTTGCGGTACAGCCGCAGTGGGAGGGGTTTGCTGCGCAAACGTAAACGAAGTGCCTAGCAGAATCACTGCGGCGCAGCTCAAACCCAGATAGCGATATTTCATCGGCGATACGCTCCTCATGATGAGACCGGCAGAAATGGCAGCACAGCCCGCGGCATCGTATTCGAGTGCCATAGCTTCGTCAATCCGTGCACGCCTCGCCACTCCTCCGAATGGTCTCGCAATTTCTCTTGTACCGCGCTGGCGTCGCTATAGAATGCTCGCACGATACCGACATCTCTGCTTCGAGGAGCATCCATGCGCCCAGTCCGTCCACGGCTTACCGTGTGCCTGAGCATTGCCGCGCTTCTGCTGTTAGCGCCAATCATTGACGCCCAGCAGAAAGAAGAATTGCCCCACCCGAAAACTCTTGCAGAGCTGCAAAAAGTGATGAAAGACGTTCTCGACAAAGCTCATTTGCCGGGCGCTGGCGTCGCTCTGGTCTCCAATGGCGAGCTGCTCTGGTGCGGTGGACTCGGCAAGGCAGACATTGCTTCCAGCCGCGACGTCACTTGCGACACGGAATTTCGTGTGGGCTCCATCAGCAAATCCTTTGTGGCTCTTGCGCTTCTGAAGCTCCAGGAAGAAGGCAAAATCAATCTTGAAGCTCGCTTGCAGGACGTCGCTCCGGAAGTCCCGGTAAAAAATCGTTGGGAATCCACGAATCCCGTGCGCATCGTAAATCTACTCGAGCACACCGCCGGATTTGACGATATGGAAGCAGCCGAAGTCTATAACTTCAACGACCGGTACGATTTTCCGCTTCTCGAAGTGTTTAAGCGCTTCCAGGAACCGGAGGACGTTCGCTGGCCTCCGAGCACGCGCATGTCTTATTCCAATCCGGGCTTCGGCATTGCCGGCTACCTTATCGAAAAGGTAGCGGGCACTCCTTTTGACCAATACATTCGCCAAACAATTCTTCGCCCGCTGGGCATGGCGAATGCCGACTTCCCCTTCACCGATGCGAATAAGACACTCCTCGCCACCCCTTACGATGGCAATCCACCCCGCGCCCTGCCAGGTTACCCATACATTTATTTGCGCCCCGCTGGTGATTTGAAAGCTTCGCCCGGCGAACTGGCCAAGCTTGTCCAATTTTTTCTGCGGCGCGGAAAAGCAGGCGATGCGCAAATCGTGAAGCCGGAATCCATCATTCGCATGGAGTCTGTGGAAACGACTCTGGCCGCGAAAAATGGCCTGCGCCTCGGGTACGGCCTCGCGAACTACACCGAGGTCACGGGTGGCGTCGTCACCCACGGACACGATGGTGGGATTGATGGCTTCATCTCCTCCTATCGCTACATGCCGGAACAGAATTGGGGTTACGTCGTGCTCTTGAACAGCACGCAATCGGGCCAGGCGTTGAACGATCTGAACAAGCTGGCTATCGATTTCCTTTCAAAGGATTTTCCGAAGCCTCAGCATCCCGCGGTAACTATGTCTGCCGGCGACCTGGAGAAATTCTCCGGCTACTACGCGCCGGCGGCGCCGCGCTCACAACTATTGGCATTCGTCGACGATCTTGCTGGCGGCGTTCGCATCCGCGTCATCAATGGACAGCTCATGCGTTCCGGCCTTTTTGGCAAACCCGAACCCATGCTGTGGGTCGGTAAGAACTTCTTTCGCGGCGAAAAGGAGCCGGAGGCCACCTCGATTTTTGTAACGGACGGCGCCGGCCGGATGGCGTTCTCCAGCCAGGGGATGGAAGGCTTTTCCTATGGCGTGCGCAGCAACATTATCTGGACGTATGCGCGGATTGCCCTGCTTGTCCTCTGTGTGGCGCTGATGGCCACTTCCCTGCTCTTCGCGGTCGTTTGGGTTCTGCGAAAACTTTTCGGCGGAATGAAAGACGTGCGACACCTAGCCGTGCGCGCTGTTCCGCTTCTTGCGACGTTATCTTTCGTGGCGCTGGTTTTTTGCTTCACAAAACTGGGTGGCGCGGATAGCGGGAAGCTCACGGTGTGGACGGCAGGGATCTTCCTCTTGAGCGTGCTGTTTCCTCTGCTTTCGCTCTACGGCCTCCTGCTGGCCGTTCGCGTCCCGAAAAGTGAAATTCACGACGGCACGCGCATTCACTCGCTGCTTGTCGCCCTGGCCTGCTGCGTCGTCACCGTATTCGTCGCCTCGTGGCACATGATCGGTCTCCGCCTCTGGGCGCCGTGATCGCGGGATTCGCAAGTTGGGCTATTCCGTGCAGCCGAAAAATCTGTTTGCGGAATCGAGAATGCGCGCCAATTGGTCATGCGGACGTTTCTCGTCGGACGGCAGGATGTCCCAGCCGGTGAAAACCGCGACGATGTCATACTCCGGCAAGACGATCAGTTGTTGGCCGCCGAACCCGCGCGCGAACCATGTGATGTCCTCCGGCGAACTACCGATCGGTTGCATCCACCATTGATAGCCGTATTTCCAGTCGCCTCCGGGAACAACAACATGCGGCGTCACGGAATCCTTGATCCACGCCGCGGAAACGACCTCTTTCCCTTCCCACATGCCGTCTTTGAGAAAGAGCTGGCCGATTTTTGCGAGGTCGTGCGCCGAGAGATACAGCCCGCCTTCTGTGTCCGGCAGGCCCGTTGGCGAATGTTTCCAGTAAAAGCGCATGCCCAGCGGCTTGAAGAGATGATCGTCCGCATAGTCATCAATGTTTTTGCCGGTGACTTTCTTGAAGATGTGCGCCAGCAGCACCGTTGCGCCGCTGTTGTACGCAAACACTTTTCCGGGTTCGTTGGCCATCGGCTGGTCAATCACGTACTGCGCCCAGTCGCGGCTCGCTTCCATAATGTCCGCGGAGTTTTTCGGATCGTCGTAGGCCAGCTCTTCGTGCCACTCGAGCCCTGCGGTCATTGTGAGCAGATGGCGCAGCGTAATCCGTTTTTTTCGATCGTCGAGGTTAGCGATTTTGCGGCCCCCGAAGAATTGCACGATGGGCGCGTCCAGGCTGGCCGTAAATTCATTTCTCATTCTCGCGATTCCGATCGTGATGGACGTAACCGTTTTTGATACCGATTGCATGGTGTGCATATCGCTGCCGCGGTAAAACGGATGGAATTCCGTGCTGAAGTAATTGTACGGGCCGTGCAGGTCGTGATTCAGCGGGCCTTCTTTTTTGGCGCGCTCGCCGTAGATCTGGCCGTAGTCGTGTGGATAGGCTTTGTCGAACACTGCCGTTCCGCAGCGGAGGATGAGCATGCTGTCCACGAGTCCGTACTTCCCGCTCGCAAGATCGGCGTCGAACGCAGCGAGTTTTCCCGCATCAATGGCAAATTCCTTTGGAGTGGCCTTCGGCCAGTCTTTCCCTGCCGCTCGCACTTGCGCCATTGCACATGCGCCTACGCAGAATTGAATGATTGTTATTAGTGCGGCTGTCGCAACACGCTTACTCACAAGTCCGAAACTGCTTGAAAAATGCACGGCGCCTTTTTTCATCGATTCTCCAGTTCGTGCCGAATCTCAATCGTCCAGCGAAGTGAACCGCAGCAGCGGGTAGAGTTCGCGAAATATTTTTGCGAGGTCTCGCGGGAAAGAGACCTGCGTCGCGGCGGTGGGCTTGAGCTTGACCCGGACAATCCAGCCTTGCAGTTTCTTCCAATCTTCGAGTTCCGTGGGCCAGCCGTCATGTTGTGTCCACTCGCCTTTTAATGCGCTGTACCAATAGCTTTCGTAGCGCCGGCCGAGTCGCTTCTTTTGTTGTGCAACCCACCTTGGCTGCGCGAGGACGCGCGGCTCGGCAATCTGGCCAAGCGCGGACTCCTTGCGTTTCGATCCGGAATAGATGCGCAAGCCTGCGGTCACAGCGTCCGCGGAAATTCCCGTGTAGAGCTGGCCGGTTTCTCCTTCGCCAGGAAATGGGGGAGAGAATTTCAAATACATCTGCACGCGATAGGGAGTCTTGTCTTTCGCAAAACGAATATCGCGATTGATGCGGGAGAAATTCGCGCCGGTGCGGCCAGTCGTGTCGAAACGTGAATCGAGCTGCAGAACCGCGGGGCTGAGTTCTTCCAGAAGCCGGCGAAAGGGCTGCACGACGAATTGCTGGTAGCGTTCTCGGTTGGCGTCCATCCACACTTTGCGGTTGTTGCGCGCCAAGTCGCGGAAAAACTGAAATGTCGCGCGCGTAAAAATCGGCTCTTGTTTCCCCATGGATGACCCTCGGAGCGTTTTGGTGGGGACAAGAGTACACGATTCCCAATCGGCGTCAATTGGACTGTAAGATGCGTTTTGGCGTATCTAGTGATGCTAGTTACTTATTTGAGTTCCACGCGAAGCGAAGACGACATGAAGCAACGCAAATTGCATGCGCCGAAGTCTTTCTGGCAGTGGCGGGCGCGGGTGCCCGTTCGCGGGTAGGGGCGTTGTCCTGCGACTCACACTACCGGAGCGCTCGAAGTAGATTCCACTTTGGCGCTTGCGGCGGAGCACGGCTGGAGCTAGCCTTCGGGCATGAGCGATTTCACACCGACCAAGAGAACGAGAGTTACGCGGAAGCCGGACCGGGCCCACTACGAACGGCAGACGGTTTACGACATTTTGGATCAAGCGTTCGTTTGCCACGTCGGGTTCATCGCGGACGGAACGCCGGTTGTCGTGCCGACGAATTATGTGCGCGTGGGCGACAAACTTTTCTTGCATGGATCGACGGCGAGCCGGCTGATGAAAACGCTGGGGAGCGGGGCGCCGTTTTGCCTGAGCGTGACGCTGCTGGACGGGATTGTTTTTTCACCGACAGCAACGGGGCACTCGGTGAACTATCGCTCGGTGGTCGTCATGGGGAAAGCCGAGCCGATTGAAGATCCGGCCGCAAAACTTGCGGCGATGCGCGATTTCGTCGAGTACGTGCTGCGCGGGCGTTGGGCAACAGTCAGGCCGCCCAGCGAGCAAGAGTTGAAGGGTACTATGGTTCTGGCAGTGCCGTTGGAGGAAGCCTCCGCAAAAATACGTACGGGCTTTGCCGTGGACGACGGTAAGGAATACGCCGATGGCGCATGGACTGGCGTCTTGCCATTCAAGTGGACGCCGGGCGTGCCGGTATGCGATCCGCGCGGGGATGCCGCGATTCCAGTGCCTGAGAGAATTCAGCGCTATTCGCGACCGCAATAGAGCGGGGACGCCATAGGCCACTCTGTCAGGGATGTGCCCGGTCTGTACCCCAGGACACCAGCCCCCTCCCCCTATTTCTTGTAAGGGCTGATTCTAAAGGACTTAATTTTTTCATAAGTCTTTTGGAATCAACACTTGCGAGCCATCTTGTAGGTGTTGATTCTAAAAGGGTTGCGGAGTCAGAAAACGGGTACGACACTCCAAAAAACTACGTTCCACGGTGAATTCATTCTAAAGGGCTTAAAGAACGGATCGGTAGGACGCCAAAAATGAAAAAGCGGCAGCAGGTCTGCCGCGCAATGAGATTACAAAACTGCTTAAGGGTTAGAATACCACAAAATAGGAAAAAAGCAAGGCCCATTTTGAGGGATTACGGAATCGCAGGCGGAGCGGGACATCGGTTGGGAAACTCCTGTTGACGGGCAACAGGGGTGTGATAGGCTCGCGTTCTCTCCTGTTGACCGTCTAAAGGAGAACATGTCTTTCGTCCAAATGAGATACCTTGGGGAGGTCATTGCGAGGTGGGGGTCAAGGACGGACTAGCGTATGCGCGAACTTAGCCGCATCTTCATGCAACGTCTCGCTGGAGTGTTCCGCCGAGGGCGCCTCGAAAGCGATCTAGACGCGGAACTGCGGTCACACCTGGAAATGGCCGTAGAGATGAACCTGCGCAAGGGCATGAAAGAGAAAGAAGCGCGGCGCGAGGCGCTTCGCAGTTTCGGCGGTGTCGAGCAGACAAAGGAACTCTATCGGGAACAGAGAGGACTGCCCATGATCGAAACCACGGTTCAAGACCTGCGGTTCGGCTTGCGGATATTGCGGCGGAGCCCGGGTTTTTCTGTCTTGGCGATCCTCTGCTTGACTTTGGGGATTGGGGCGAACGCGGCGGTGTTCAGTTGGGTCGAGGGGATATTATTCCGTCCGTACCCGGCGGTAAGTCATCAGGAGAGATTGCTCGCTCTTGGTGGAACGGAGCGCGACGAACCTCGCGGCACACCTCTTTCCTGGCCAGACTTCGTTGATCTGCACCGGGGTTCCACGCTTTTTGAAGCTTTGTTTGTGAGCAAGATCACCGGGACGACGTTGAGCATCGGCGACCGCGCCGAGCGCACCACAGGGAGCATCGTTTCGGCGAATTATTTCGATGCCATCGCGGTGCATCCGATTCTCGGGCGCGGATTCGAGCCGGGCGAGGACATTGGGCGAAGCGCGCATCCCGTTACGGTGATCAGTTACCAGCTATGGCAAGGACGATTCAAAGGCGATCCACAAATTATCGGGAAAACACAGCGGCTCAATGGAGTGGTACACACGATTGTTGGGGTCGCGCCGGAGGGATTTTATGGGACCTTCGTCGGCTGGGCGATGCAGTTTTGGGTGCCGGCGTCGATGGAGGAGATATTTGAAGCGGGCGGATACAAACTGGAGGATCGCGGCGCGCGGTGGATTGAAGCGTATGCGCGACTCAAGCCAGGTGTGACTCGCGAGCAGGCGCAGCAAGAGACATCTGCTGTGGCGAAGCGGCTGGAAGCCGACTATCCGGATACAAACCGTGGACGCAGCATGCAACTGTGGCCATTGTGGCAAACGCCGTTCAACAACGCGAGTACGCTGCTGCCGACGCTCGAAATCATGCTTGCTGTTGTGTTTTGCGTATTGCTCATTGCGTGCGCGAACGTCGGCAACCTGCTGCTGGTGAGGTCGTTCGCGAGGCGGCATGAGATGACGGTGCGGCTAGCGATCGGGGCGAGCCGCGGGCGACTGCTGAAGCAACTTCTGACGGAAGGCGTGATCCTTTCAGCGTTTGGCGCGGTCGGAGGGCTGCTCGTCGCGCATTGGTGCCGACATGCACTGGTGCTGTTGTTCCCGGCGCGGGGAGGGGTGTCGATGCACCTGCCGGGGGAAATCGATTGGCGCGTCCTGGCGGTGAGCGCCGGTGTTTGCCTGGTAGCGACATTGGTGGTTGGGCTGGTTCCAGCGATGCAGAGTGGCCAGATCGACCTTGCCGGGGCGCTGAAATCCGATTCGGCGGGTGTGGTAGGAGGCCGTGGAAGAGGGTGGGTTCGATCAGGGCTCGTCGTGGTGCAGGTGTCGCTGAGCTTCGTTCTGCTGGTGGGCGCCGGGCTGTTGCTGCAGAGCCTCGAGAGAATCCGTAATTCCAGCCCGGGTTTTTCGACGCATGGCGTGCTCTCCACAGCCGTGGATTTGGTGTCGGCGGGCTATGATGCGCAACGCGCGAAGAATTTCCAGGACGAGCTGATGGATCGCGTGAAGGCGCTGCCCGGCGTAGAGTCGGCCGTTTTCGCGCGAATGTCGCCGCTGAGCTATGGAAGTTATTCTTCGAGCCCGATTGCCGTGGACGGTTATCAACCTCCGCCGGAAGAACAACCTACCGTTGAGTACAACGAAGTTGGGCCGGAATATTTCGTGACGATGGGGATTCCGCTGGTATCAGGGCGGGAGTTCACGCGCGCGGACGATGAGAAAGCGGCGCTGGTTGCCGTAGTGAATGAGACGATGGCCGGGAGATATTGGCGCGGTAAAGATCCGATTGGCGAGCGGGTACAAGTGAAAGGCCGGTGGATGCGAGTAGTCGGCGTGGCGAAAGATTCCAAGTACCAGAGCGTTCGGGAGTCGCCCAAGCCCTTTTTCTATGTGCCGTGGCGGCAGAATTTCTCTGTTGGGGGTGGGTTATATGTGCGAACTCCGCTGAGCCCTGAAACGATGGCGACGGCGCTTGCCCGGGAGGTGCATGCGCTGGACGGCAACCTGGCTCCGTACGAGATGATCACGATGCAGGAGCAGGTGGATCGCTCGACGTCGCCGCAGAAGGTGGCAGTAACTCTGGTTGGCGTGTTGGGTGGGCTGGCGCTGCTGCTCGCGGCAATTGGATTGTACGGCGTGATGTCGTACGCAGTGTCACAGAGCGCACGCGAACTGGGGTTGCGCATGGCGCTGGGAGCGGAAGCATCCAATGTGTGGCGGCTGGTGATGTCGCGCGGATTGGGGCTGGTGGCGGGCGGAGTGGTGCTGGGCGCGGCGGTGGCGTTGGGGTTGACGCGGTTGATGGGGAACCTACTGTACAAAGTAAGTCCACGTGACCCGCTGGCGTTTGGGGCAGCCTTCGCGGTGATGACTATCGCGGCGCTGGCGGCGTGTTTCTTGCCGGCGTTGCGCGCGACGCGAACGGA
>CAVUYT010000005.1:0-340610 GCA_963745805.1 uncultured Acidobacteriota bacterium | reverse complement strand
CCGCTTTAAGTGGCTTTCTGGCTTACTCGCAATCGGTCTCGTTTTTCCCGCTTCTCTGGCATTTCCCTCGCAGGACACTTCTGGCGGCATGGTCAATCTGCAGGTCATCGTTGTGGATTCGCCTGCCAACGCGGAACAGATTTTGAATCGTCTCAAAAAGGGCGAGGATTTTGCCGGTATCGCTAAAACCGAATCGGTTGACCCAAACGCATCGGCAGGCGGATACACCGGCCCTGTTGACCCTTCAACTCTGCGGCTGGAGTTGCGCGAGGCTTTGAAGGGAATTCTTCCAGGGCAGACCACTGGCGTAATCATCGTGCCTTCCGGTTACGTGATTCTCAAACTTTTAGCGGAAACTCAACCGGGCGTAGCTCAGGGGATGGGCCCGGGACAGGCCCGCGATCTCCCCCTTGCTGGTCAAGGAGCTGTGCGCTATCCAGCCGATGTGGCTGGACAGATTCTGGCTGACATGCTGTTCCAAAAATTCACCAAGCCAGCAAAGTGGGAACAAGACTTACAGGAAATTTGCGACATACGGAAACGCTCGCTGGCCGCGGGAATCGCAAGACTCGAAGAGTTGTTCGAACCGGCGAACAAAGCGCGAGCGGAAACCATGAAGGCATTTGATGTCATCCAGTCCCACTATGCGTTGGCGCAACTGCGGGCTTACGAGGGGAATATGGACCAGGCTTTGGAGCAGTGGGAGGCTGCCTATAAGATTGCGGCCGCGGAAATTCCATCAGGAATTCCGCAGTTGACACAAGTGCTCGGCGTCGCCTACCTCCACAAGTCAGAAATGAAGAACAATGTTTATCGCAATCCGGGAGATTGGTGCCTCTTTCCTCCGCGCCTCGCCAAGCCATATCGCGTGACAGACGATTCCGAGAGGGCCATTCAATATTTTCTGAAATATCTGGCGATTAAACCGGAACGGCCAGATCAGTTGCAGGTGAAGTGGCTTCTGAATCTCGCCTACATGACGATCGGGAAATACCCGTCCGGTGTGCCTCAGCAGTACTTGATTGCGCCTTCCGCGTTCGAATCGAAACAGGACATCGGCAGATTTGTCGACGTGGCTCCCGCGGCTGGCTTGAATTTTCTTTCCATGGCGAATGGCGTGATCGCCGACGATTTCGAAAACAAAGGGTTCCTGGACCTTGCCGTGTCGAGTTACGACGTCTGCGCCCCGATGCAGTATTTCCGCAATAATGGCGACGGAACGTTTACCGACCGGGCCGTGCAGGCCGGGCTTTCCGCCCAACTGGGCGGCCTCAACATGATTCAAGCCGACTACAACAACGACGGTTGTACGGATTTTCTGGTATTGCGAGGCGCTTGGGAATTTCCGATGCGAAAATCCTTATTACGAAACAATTGCGATGGCACCTTCACCGATGTGACGCGCGAATCGGGCCTCGCCGAGCCCGCAACGCGCACGCAAACTGCGGTCTGGGCCGACATCGACAACGATGGCCTGCTGGACCTGTTTGTCGGTGACGAAAATGGCCCTAGCCAGCTTTTCCACAACAAGGGCGACGGCACGTTTGAAGATATTTCTCACTCCGCCGGCGTGGACAAGATTGCTTTCACAAAGGGCGTGGCCGCCGCGGATTATGACAATGATGGCTTCATGGACTTCTACGTCTCCAATCTCTACGGCGGCAATTTTCTCTATCACAACAATCACAATCTCACATTCACCGAGGTCTCCGCGAAGGCCGGGGTGCACCAGCCCCAGTCGCAAAGCTTTGCGACTTGGTTTTTCGACTACGACAACGATGGCTGGCCTGACTTGTTCGTTACTTCGTATTTCTTTTCTGCCGACGAAACTCTGCGCAGCTATCTCGGTCTTCCGCACAATGTCGAGACAATGAAGCTGTACCGGAATATGAAGAACGGAACGTTCAAGGATGTGACCGCGGAAGTTGGGCTCGATAAAATCAACATGCCCATGGGCGCCAATTTCGGCGACGTTGACAACGACGGCTTCCTCGACATTTTTCTCGCTACCGGCGGGCCGGAGTATGGCGCTCTCGTTCCCAAAATGCTTCTGCGCAACGACGAAGGGAAATCCTTCGTGAACATCACAGCCTCCTCGGGCACCGGCGAGCTCCACAAAGGCCATGGCGTGGCTTTCGCTGACCTTGGCAACAACGGAGAAGAAGACATCCTTGTCTCTATCGGTGGCGCCACTCCCGGCGACGCGCATGCGTTTCGCGTTTTTCAGAATCCGGAAAACAGCAACGACTGGATCACCGTGAAGCTCGTCGGCGTAAAGACGAACCGCTCGGCAATCGGAGCACGCATTCATCTAGCGGTGGAGAATGCGGGCAAGCCGGCGCGATCGATCTATCGAACTGTTGGCGGCGGAGGATCGTTTGGCGCTTCGCCGCTTCAGCAACACATCGGGCTGGGCAATTCCGCGAAGATCGCCAATCTGGAAATTTGGTGGCCGGCGAGCGGAACTAGACAGAACTTCGCGAACGTCGGCACGGATCAATTCATCGAAATTAAAGAGTTCGCCAAGGATTACACTAAGCTTGAGCGCAAGCCGTTTCGAATCGGAAATCCGAAATCGGACGGCACGAAAATGCCAAATCCAACTGCGCAGAACATAAAGGCATACAAGTAACAAGCCCGCAAGAGAATCTATGACCCTGACGCAGATTTCGAGGCGAATACTACTGGCACTCCTACTATTCTGCTCTGTACCGTTTGCGATGGGTGCCGAGCGTCACGCGGCATTCGGAGTTGTTCTGCAAGTCGATCGCGCTCATCGTTCCCTTCGAGTTTCTTGTCACGACATCCCCGGCTACATGGACGCGATGGTGATGGATTTTCCAGTCCGCAATCCCGAAGACTTGGAGGGCTTGCAGCCGGGAACTCTGATCGATTTCACGCTCGTCGTGGAAAAGCATTCCAGTCATGCCGAGCGCATTCGTATCCACGCTTTCCAGAGCACGGATCCGGAGCCGATGGCTGTTCGTCAGCTTAGCCTGCTCGAGGGTCTCATTGGTTCAAGTTCCGATGAGACCAGGAAGCTGGAAATCGGCGGGCGCGTCCCGGATTTTACACTGATCGACCAAAACAACCAGTCGGTCCACTTCGCTTCCTTCACTGGCAAGGTGGTCGGCATCACGTTCATGTACACTCACTGCCCGCTTCCGAATTACTGCTTCCGGTTGTCCAATAATTTCGGTGTTGTCCGAAAGCGTTTCGCGGATCGATTGGGGCGCGACTTGATTCTCTTAAATGTTTCCTTTGACCCCGTGCACGATCAACCCGAGGTTCTTGCCCAATATGCTCGCAACTGGAATGCCGCCGGCGTTCCAGGCTGGTATTTTCTAACCGGTCCGGCACGCGACGTCCAAAAAGTTTGTCATGAATTCGGCATGAACTTCTGGCAAGACGAGGGCTTCATCACCCACGCCCTCCATACGGTTATTCTCGATCGGCAGGAAAGGATAGTCGCCAATCTTGAAGGTAATGAGTTCACTGCCAGGCAATTGGGCGATCTTTTCGAGTCGGTGATGCGCGATCCAAAATAACTTCAGCTCAATTCCCAGGCGACCCCTGTTCTGGAGCGAAATGAACGCGAATTGTTTTGATTTCGTAGGGCTTCGTGTGGACCGTTACAACACCGCTTTGAAGAGCAAGCTCCCCGATCGGCCTTTCCATCAAGTCGGTCTCGGAAGCAGATTGCGCACCAACGGGCAGGACGATCTTCACATCTGATTCTTTTCCCGCCCATTCGTAAAATCGAAAGACCAGCGAGCCGTCATCCTCCGCTTTCTTAACTGCCGTCATGACGACATTTTCAGACTGTACTTGCAAGAAAGAGTGCTCCTCTTTCAGCGTGCCAGGGTGCTTCGCGGTTTGCATCGCCAAAAGATCGTAGTTCAGTTCATATCCACGCCGGACAGTCTGCGCCTCTTTCCAGTTTCCCGGGTGTGCGTACATCGAATAAGTGAATTCATGAAGTCCTTCATCGGCGTGCGGGTCCGGCCATTCCGGCGAGCGCAGCAACGAAAGCCGCAGGACGTTCCCCTTCGCGTCATATCCATACTTGCAGTCGTTCAGCAGGCTGAAGCCGTGACTGGCGTCGGAGATGTCTCCCCATTGCAGCGCGGGGACCTCGAACTTGCCCTGTTCGGCGGGCGTGTTCCGCGTTGTAGGGCGTTCGATCGAACCATAGGGAATCTCAAACGTGGCTTTCTGATTGTGCGCACTAAGGGGAAACCCGACTTTGAGCAAGATGTGCTTCTCGTGCCAATCGGCAATCATCTGCACGTCGACGCGTGGACTTCCTGCGGTCACCATAATGTTTCGGATAAACGTGGAATTCTGAAAGTGTTGTTTCACCTGGATGATGGCGCGGAGAGGACCGCTCTCAATCAATTTCACCTCGTCCGCTTGAGTCAAATCCCAATGTTCTTTCTCGAAATCGGCATCGATATTCCAAGCGTCCCATTGTTTGGGCTTATCCCGAAAGGCTTGAAGCAGATTTCCGCACATGGAGTCCTTCGGACCGCCCGTCTCGGTCTCCGCCGGTGCCAGCGATTCTGTGTTGCTCCGTTTGTCAAATAGGCTGGTTATGCACCCTGTCTGCGCATCCACCTTTACGCGCACAAATTCGTTCTCAAGGGTGTCCGCGGAACTTTTCACCGCGGGGCTTTGCGGCGTGACTCGCGCTGCCGCGCGAACATAGTAGGTCTTATAGCCGAGCGCGGGAACGCTGACCTGGACCAACAAGTGGGCGCGACTCGTTTCGCGATCGAATTTCAGCAACTGCGAGGGCACTATCCTCCCGGATGCATCCCCGACCTCGATCTGCTTCGCAGCAACGGGAAGCTGGGTCTCAACCTCGATAACTTCCTTTCGCGGCCACGATAGGGAGTTAAAGACCACAACCGGCAGACCGGATCCTTGCGTATCGATATGGGCGGCCAGTTCCTGAAGCGACCCATGCAGAATCGCTTGGCCTGCTCGCCCGACATCTTCGAGGTTGCGCTTTGCGTCCAGATAGTTCACCGCAATCCCCGACCCTGGCATGATGTCGTGAAAATCGTCGAAGAGCAGCCGCTTCCAACCACGGTCGAAATCCTCCGCGGGATACTTGCGCCCGTAGAGAGCGGCAAGGGAGGAGAATTTCTCTGCATTCAGGAGCAGCTCTTCCGTTTTGCGAATGCGCTTTTTCGTTTCCGCCTGCGTGGTCATCACCCCGCGGTGATATTCAAAGTAGAGTTCGTCGTTCCACGCAGGGACTTGCATGTTCGGCAGTTTCTTTTCAAGATCGCTGAAAAAGGAAGTTGCCGAAGTGAATTGCAAGTTCGGGTAGACAACATCGGGCTTCATCCAGCGAGTGGCCGTGTCGAGCATGGTTCGCGTCGGGCCGCCGCCGTGATCTCCAACCCCGTAGAGATGCAGCATGTCCGAATGTTGTTTCGGGTCGGTACCGTATAGCGACGGAACCCAAATCGACAGGTCTCTGGCCATGCTCACAGGGTCAGTGTTCGCTGCATAGTCGTGAGGAAAATACGTGAGCAGGCGGCTCCCGTCGGGAGACTCCCACCAGAATAATTTGTAGGGGAAGGTGGTAAATTCGTGCGCCCACATGAGTTTTTGCGTCACGAAATAATCTATGCCGGACTTCTTGTAAATTTGCGGCAACTGCCAGTTGTAACCGAACGAATCCGGATTCCAGCCAATCTTCACGTCTACTCCGAATTTTTCGTGGAAGTAGCGCTTCCCCACGAGGATTTGGCGCACCAGAGACTCGCCGCCCGGCATGTTGAGATCGGGTTCGACCCACATTCCGCCAATCACTTCCCAGCGGCCCTCGCGCACCCGCTGCTGAATCTCCTTGAAAAGATCGGGATACTTTTCCTCCATCCAAACGTAGGTTCGCGCGGACGACATAGTGAATTTGAAATCGGGATATTCGCGCATCAGATCTAGGGCGCTGCGGAACGTATTGCGCACCACCTCCACGGTTTCCGTCCAGGGCCAGAGCCAAGCCATGTCAATGTGGGAATTTCCTGCGGCTCGAATGGTGAATTGTTTCAGGAACGGCCTGAGCGGTTCGAGTTTCGCTTGCGATTGCCGAAGCGACTCGTCGAAGACCCCCTGGCCTCCGTGGTCGAGCGCGGTAAAATCGATAACCTTCACAGCGCCGTCGAGCTGGCCTTCCCTCTCCGCTTTGCCATCTGGAAACGCCGCGATCATCGGTCGCGCCGACAAGATCTCCGCGCGCAAAATTCCAGGGTCGGGACGGTTGGTGGGAGGCTCGATGCGCAGACGGCTTTCTGCAATTCGCGTGTTCACTTCCGACGCGTTCAGACGCACTGCAATCAGGAATTTCTCGCCGGGCTGCGCATTCGAGGTAAGTGGGATCGGTTGTTGCGTGTCGTCGTCACCGCGGGCCACCAACGCGCCGTTTGAGAACACTGTAATCCCCAACCGGTCATCGGTATCGAAGAAAAGCTCCAGGTTCACGCGCGAACCCTGCGTCGCGTAGCCATTGATTTTGTCGGGAATCTCAATCCACCGGCGCAAAACACGCGAGCCGGTTTTCCACTCTTCGCCGGTCTTCACCTGCTGCCAATCCGCGTCGTTCACCGCCGGGTCTTCGGGATGCGGAATATCCGCGTGGTAACGCCAATCTGGCAATGGCACCGTTGTAAGCGACTCGAGCCTGTCAAGTGTCGGCTTGTAAGGGTCCGGCGGCTGGTTTGCCTGGCCGGAACAGATGCCGGTGCACGAGAGGGCGGCGAAAACAGTAGTTAAGATGGCTTTTCTCATGGCGTAATCACCTGGTTGTGACTGGATTTGTTGCTCGCGACAGAATTCTCAGATTCGCGAAATCCACTTTTTCCGATGCGGAGTCGTCCTGTCAATCCATTCCCATGTCATTTATGCCTTCCTGCGTATGTCATTGAAGCGTTTGTGGATAGAGGCGGTTCTTCCCCGCCTCAATTGTCGAGATAGCTGTTTTGGCCGGACTGCTCTGCTATTACGCTGTACTATGAAATCGTATGCGTTTCGTTTTGGGGCTTCCCCTTCTTGCGCTGCTATTCTTCGCACTTCCTGGCCGGCAGGCTTCCAAGGCTCCCGACCAGTCGAAGCCATTGCCTGGCAAGTTTACTGATGCCACGGCCGGGCTTGGCCTGAATTTCCAATACATGTCCTCTCACACCGCCAAGCACTATTTGCCGGAAACCATGGGAGCGGGTGTCGCGCTATTCGATTACGACAACGACGGACGTCTCGACATCTTCCTGGTGAACGGCGCTCCTCTCAGCGATCCCACTCCGAAAGGCAGCATCCCCCAGAAGCCCGGTCCCCAATATTGGAACCGGCTGTTCCATCAGAAGTTCGACGGCACGTTTGAAGATGTAACCGAAAAAGCTGGCCTTCAGGGTTCAGGCTACGGCATGGGGGTGGCAGTTGGGGATTATGATAACGACGGCTACGAGGATTTGTATGTCACTGCGTACGGCGGAAACAAGCTCTACCACAACAACGGTAATGGCACATTCACCGATGTAACCGAGAAGGCCGGTGTTGCGGGCAGCGGCTGGTCCACGAGTGCCGCCTGGGTCGATCTGGATGGCGATGGCCTGCTCGATCTCGTCGTTCTGCGATATGTTCAGTGGGATTTTGAAGACATCTGGTGCGGCGAGCACAAAGAAGGCTACCGCTCCTATTGCCATCCCGACATCTTCCAGCCGGTTTCTCCCCTCGTCTATCACAATGATGGAAACGGCCATTTCTCCGAAGTCTCCCAGAAAATTGGCCTTTCCAAGCCTGGCAAAGGACTCGGCATTGCGCTGGCCGACTATGATCGCGATGGCCACATCGATCTCTTTGTCGCCAACGACTCCATGGTCGAGTTCCTCTACCACAACAAGGGTGACGGCACATTTGAAGAAGTGGGTCTGCTATCTCAGGTAGCCGTCGACGGCGACGGCCGCACGTATGCCGGCATGGGCGTCGATTTCGCCGATTACAACAATGACGGCTGGCCCGACCTGGTCATCACCGATCTTGCCAACCAGCGCTACGCTCTCTATCAAAACAATGGCGACTCCACGTTTACTTACGCCAGCTTCAGTGCCGGCCTGGCCCGCTCCACCATGCAGCACTCCGGCTGGGGCGTCCGCTTCCTCGACTATGATAATGACGGCTGGAAGGACCTCCTCATCGCCCAAGGCCATGACCTCGATACAGTCGAGCTGAATTATCCCAACCTCCACTACCGCGAGCCGATGCTCCTCCTCCGCAATATGGGCCGTGGTTTCACCGACGTTTCCGAAGACTCCGGCGCTATTTTTCACCAGCCCTGGCTCGGCCGCGGCATGGCCATCGGCGATATTGACAACGACGGTCGCATCGACGCCATCGTGACCACAAACGACGGTCCCGCGCACATTCTCCACAACGAAACGTCCACGCAAAATCACTGGCTCACTTTGAAGCTCGTTGGTCACAAGAGCAATCGCGACGCTATCGGCGCCGAAGTCAAACTTGTTACCGCAAAAGGCCAGCAATTCGCCACAGTATCAACCGCGGGCAGCTACTTATCATCCAGCGACAAACGCGTCCATTTCGGCTTAGGCTCCGAATCCATCGCCCAAACTATTGAAATTCGCTGGCCCAGCGGCATTCTTCAAACCCTCAAAAACATCTCCGCCGATCAAATCCTTCAAGTCGACGAGGCGCCTCCAGGAGCCGCGGGTAAATGAAGCTTCGCTCTTTTTCTCAGGGCTTCTCCATCTCGGCGCTTCTCATCTGCCTCTTTCTCTCCCTACTCGCTGCAAGCCGTCCCGCTTTAGCGCAACAACCCTCTCCACCAGCGTCGCAAAAGCCGCAAATTCCTCCGCCTTCCAAGCCCACCGGCATGGCAACCGGCGGCGCTCACGCCCCCGTTAAGGACGCGCTCTCGCGGCCCATCACTGCCGGTGGCTTCGTTGATGGCGCTCCCGTCGTCTTCCTCGACATCACAAAGCAATCCGGCCTCGACAAATTTCGCCATCGTTCCGGCACCCTCGAGAAATCCACAATCCTCGACGCTCCCGGCTCCGGTGTAGCCCTCATCGATTACGACAACGATGGCTGGCTGGACATCTATCTTCTCAACGGCTCTACTGCTCCCGCCATCAAGGGCAAGGAAGCTCCGCCGCGCGCCATGCTCTTCCACAACAATCACGACGGCACCTTCACCGATGTCACCGACAAGGCCGGCGTCGCCAATGAGCGCTGGGGATTCGGCGTGGCCGTCGCCGACTACGACAACGACGGCTGGCCCGACATTTACGTCGCCAATTACGGCAAGAATCGCCTTTACCATAACAACCACGACGGCACCTTCACCGACGTCGCCGAAAAAGCTGGCGTCGCTCTAGGCGGCTGGTCCACCGGCCCAACCTGGGGCGATTATGATCACGACGGTCTGCTCGATCTCTTCGTTCCCGGCTACGTCAAATACGATCTCGATCGGCCCGTCTTCGCCGGTAAAGGTGGCGTCCCCGAAGGTGCGTGCCAATTCCGCGGCGTCGACGTTTTCTGCGGACCCATAGGTTTAATCGGTGAAGGCGATCATCTCTTCCACAACAATGGCGACGGCACTTTCACCGATGTCAGCCTCAAAGCAGGCGTTTCCGACCCGCAGGGCCGCTATGGTTTTGCTTCGGTATTTGTCGATTTAGACGACGACGGCTGGCTCGATTTAGTCGTCGCCAACGATTCCGTTCCCAATTACCTCTATCGCAACCAGCATGCCGGCACTTTCGCCGACGTCAGCTTCATGTCCGGGTTCGCCGTCAACGGAGATGGCCGCGCCCAATCCTCGATGGGCATCGGCGTCGGCGATTACAATCGCGACGGCAAACTCGATCTCTTCATCACCACCTTCTCCGACGACTACAAAGCGCTCTATCGCAACGACGGCGATGCCGCCTTCACCGACGTCTCATTCAAAGCAGGACTCGGCAATTCCACCATTCCCTTCCTCAGTTGGGGCGCAGGTTTCCTCGACTTCGACAACGATGGCCTCCTCGATATTTTCATCGCTAATGGCCACGTCTATCCGATTGCCGACAAGACGGAATGGGGCACGACTTGGGCGCAGCGCCCTCTGCTCTTTCGCAATCTCGATGGCGCCAAGTTCCAGGAAGTCCCGCCCGCCTCCGGCAGCGGTCTCGCTGCCGTTATCCCCGCGCGCGGCGCCGCCTTCGGCGATCTCTTCAACGACGGCCACATCGACGTCGTCCTCAACAACATAGACTCTCCGCCCACGCTGCTCCGCAACACCGTCGACAACTCAAATCACTGGCTCACTCTGAAATTGGTCGGCGGCCCAAAGAGCCCACGCGATGCCATCGGAGCGAAAGTCTTCCTCACCGCGGCGGGCGGTCGCCAGCGCGCCGATGTGTTCAGTGGCGGCAGTTACGGCTCCAGTTCCGACCCTCGTGTCCATTTCGGCTTGGGAGCCGCCACCAGAGTCGAGAAACTCGAAATCCGCTGGCCCAGCGGCACTGTCGAACAAGTTCCTGTTTCTGAAGTAGATCGCATCATCACCGTTCTCGAAGGAAAAGGTGTAAGCATCCATTGAATAGGCGGGTGCCAACTTCTCATCGACTGCCTCGCTTTACACCGATCTGCTGGCCACCAACAATATCGTTCTTCTGAATTCGCCATCTCCCTGGTCCATTTTGTGCCGTCATGCGTCTTTCCTAAGTCGCTCGCTACCCCCTCTCCTACTCTCGCTCTCCTTCAAGTTTATTCCCGGTTTTTGGGGAACAAACACACTTACTCGTTTTATTATCAGTCGCTTAGCAGGGAATACAGGGACGACACTTTGATGCATTGACTCCCCCCCTCTTCTCCGCAAAACTCCGCCCCAACGGTGCGAGAACCTTTGTGCGTTTGTGTTTTCGCTTGAGTTTCGTGCGCTTTGGGGGGCTTAAATGAAATCCTTTTCCGTCAACTTACACGAATCTGTTTCCATCAAGTCTCGCTTGTCAGCTTTTCTCGCACTGGGCCTGCTGCTTTTCCTGGCCCCTTCGTTGCTCCGCGCCCAAGGCCTGAGCGGCATCACGGGCACGGTCACCGACCCGAGTGGCGCCGTGGTTCCCGACGCCAAGGTAACCGCAACGAATGACGCCACGGGCGTCTCTAGCCAGACCACTACGACTTCCGCGGGTACTTACACTCTCACGGACCTTATTCCGGGAACCTATACGGTTAGGATCGAGAAGGCTGGCTTCGCGGCTCGGCTCCTTAAAGGCGTTCATGTTGATGTCAGCAGATCGACGGCTGCCGACGCCGATCTCACTACCGGTACTGCGAGCGAGACGGTGGAAGTTGTGGCGCAGGAAATCGCTCTCGAGACTACCCAGCCTCAACTCGGCACTGTCATCGAAAACAAAATCGTCGAGGAAGTACCCATTCTTATCGGCGGTGGTCCCGGCAACATTGGCGCGCGCGACCGTCAGATCGATGATTATCTCTTCATCGCTCCTGGCGTGCAGGGCGGCGAGTTCAGCCACCGCATTAATGGCGGCGTGGACTTTGAAAATGAGGTTGTTTTTAACGGCGTCGTTGCCGTCCAGTCTGAAACTCAAGGTCTACAGTCCAACATCAATCCTCCGTTCGAGATGGTCAGCGAAATCCAGGTTTTGACCTCCAACTTTTCCGCCCAATACGGACTGACGCAAGGTGTTGCATCTTACCAGTTCGCGTCGGGAACCAATCAGCTTCATGGCGACGCTTTCGAGATCGTGCGCAATACGATTCTCGACGCGGCCGGGGCCAACCCTCCAGGCAGCAGCGCTGCAGGGAAGGGTCCCACTCCAACAATCAACCAAAACAATTTCGGCTTCTCATTGGGTGGCCCGGTATGGATCCCGAAGCTTTACAACGGAAGAAACAAAACCTTTTTCCATTTTAGCGCCGATTGGTTTCGCCTGAACTTGGCCGACCAGGGAACCTTTACCATCCCCACTCCTGCGCAGGTCGGCGGCGATTTCAGCGGATACTTGGACGGCAACGGCAAGGTGATTCCTATTTTTGTTCCTCAAGGTTTTGTCGCCCCTACGGGCTGCATTGCGCCCGCCCCTGGTCAACAGTGGACCGGGAACAAAATTCCGACTGCTTGCTTCAGCACCACATCCGCAAGCCTTCTCAAGCTCATCCCCGCCCCAAGCAATTCCGCGCTCAGCAACAACGGCTTATCTTCCGTCGGCGTCCTTCCTACTCGACAGACCAATTGGGGTTTTTCCATCGATCATAATTTGACCGACAGGCAAAAACTTCACGGTAGCTTCTGGCGCGACAGCTACAACCTCCTTTCTTGCTGCAACGGCGGCATTCACGTCAATAACGAACTCTCCGGCTTGGAAAGCGAGCCACGGCTCGGTACGGGTCTCTTCCTCACCTATTCCAACGCCATTTCCAACAGTTTGGTCATGACTCTCGGATTCAGTTGGATGGGAGAGATAAACAACGAACTGAACTCGTTTCTCGGCGTTAACTTCCCGGCCGTTGCCGACTCCACGGCTCTTCCCGTCATCAAATTTGATTCTCCATTTGGGGGCCAGCCAACTCAATGGGGATTAAACGCCAATGGCGAGACCTTCTCCAAGAACCGAAAGCTGGGCATCGGCTTTGACAATAACTGGCTGCTCAGCCACGGCCGCCACACCATCAATTTCGGCTGGGAGATTCGCCGCTCGTATCAGGACGACCAGGAGTGCCAGCAGTGCGGTGGCAGCTTCACCTTCCAGAGCCGCACCACGGCTGATCCTGCCAATATCGGCACGACCGGAAGCGCCTTCGCCAGCTACTTGCTCGGCTATGCGGATGCCTCCCAGCGGCAATTCGCTATCGAAAACCGGCTCCGCAATTTCTATATCGCTCCTTACGTGCAGGACGACATCAAGGTCTCTTCCCGCCTCACCGTCAACGTCGGCCTCCGTTGGGACATCCTCAAAGCCTTCACGGAGAACGGCAATAACGTCCTCTTTTTTGACCCCACGATCCCCAATCCTGGAGCTGTCGCGCCGGATGGCAAGGCTTTACTCGGCGCCGCCAATAAACTGGGAACGTGCGCGGTCTGCGCGGGCTATGACCATGCCAATACCCACTGGAAAGACTTCAGTCCCCGCGTGGGCTTCGCCTACAAGCTGAATCCCAAGACCGTGGTGCTCGGCGGATTCGCTTTCAATTATCTTGATGGTGGCGCCTACGAGTATGGCGTTAACAAAGTGGCCGTCAACTACGGCAGCTTGCTGGGAGGCATCTTCAATGTGAACTCCCTTGGCTCGAACATTCCCGGCTTCGGTCAGTGGGATGGCCAGAGTATTCCTTCGCCGGCTGCGACAAACTTTACCGATCCTGCCTTTCTAAATTCCACAGGCGTTCTGCGCCAGTTTGGCAAAGACCCAGGCAAGATTCCTTACACGGAGGCATGGAATGCTGGTATCCAGCGCGAATTGCCGGGAAATCTGTTCCTTTCCGTAGCCTATATCGGCAACCGCTCGCTCCATTTGCCGTCCTTGCTGAATCCCATCAATCAGACGAATCCCAAGTACCTGACGCAATTCTGCGCCAGCGCAAACCCCAACGATCCGAACTGTCTCATGTCTCCCAACTCTCCAAATTTTGCCTGGACCTCTGCGGCCTCGCAGGCGGCGCTGCAATCCGCCGGGTTCAGCCAGTGCCCGGCCGGCACACCCAGCGCGGGTCTTTTTGCTCCCTATTGCAATTTCCTCAGCGACTACGGACCAGGCGCGGGCTTACCGCAAGCTTTGCTCCCTTTCCCGCAATACAACCCCAGCGAATCTTGCGGCGGCATTTGCAATAACTTCGACACCAACGGCTCCGCTCACTACAATGCTCTCCAGGTCCAGACACAAAAGCGCTTCTCAAGCGGCCTGAGCTTCCTCGTTGCCTATACCCTGTCGAAGACCATGGCGAACACCGATACCGGTTTCTCCACCTTCAACTTTGGCTCGGAAAACAAATTCAATCAAAAATCCGAGTGGTCCATCGCCAGCAACGACCAGACACATATCCTGAACATCAGTGGCGTGTATGAGCTGCCGATAGGCCCTGGCAAGAAATACTTGAATAAGAGCGGCATGCTGGCCAAAAACGTACTTGGGGGCTGGCAGCTGAGCGGCGTTTTCCAGTACGCCAGCGGCACCCCCTTGCAGATTCTAGCGAACAACAATGATCCCTTTTTGAACGGATTCAATCGCGCCAACTTCAATCCATCGGTGCCCTTGAATGTGAATTACAACAACTATTACAAGGGACTGCCCGTCTTCACCCAGTCGGCGTTTTCTGATCCTGGCTTCGCCCAGGGCAATGCTCCTAGAGAGATCGCACAGTTGCGTAATCCCTTCAACTCCAATGAAAACGTCGGCCTGGCTAAACACTTTTATTTTGGAGAACACGTCAACGCAGAGTTGAGAATAGAGTTTTTCAACATCCTAAATCGCATGCAAGTCTGCGGACCAGACACCAGTTTCAACGACGGCCTCGGCAGGTTTGCGTTTGTAAGCCCCAACGGCAGCGGCGGCAGTTCCACCTGTCAGGGCAACACTCCACGCCAGGGCCAGGGTTTCTTCAAAGTTAGTTTCTGAACCGGGCGGACACACCCCCCGCCTCTTTCAGCCGATAAAGCCGGGGCTTAACGGGCCCCGGCTTTTGCTTCTCAGATAGGCTGGCGAAAATGCCATTCTCCTGCTTCATCCTTACTGCGCGCGTTCGCCGCTCCTTGCCATTCGAATAACCAGTAATTAACTATTGACAGGGGTTATGTTTTGTTGGTACCATGATGTGTGTTAGTCGGGGGACATCTCCAAAGCTGGTTTAGTTTATCTTCTCCGGTTCCCTCTCTTCGGTTGCTCCTTAACCGTGAGACTCTTAGATTCCGCACTTCAAAAACCTCTCTCTCACAAACCCTTTACAATCTGCATTTAGATGCATCGCCTGCAAGTGTTGCAAACAAAGAAGTTATAACTCTATTAAAATCTGCAGTTACGAAAACTAGAACTGCAACCTCTTTAGAATCCGCACTTACAAAAAACAGGGGGGGAGGGGGGGTAGCGCTACCCAATCGCCGTTCTTCCCAACTCGTTATCCTTATTCTACTGTTCCTATTCTTTATCCCCCTCGGCAACGCGCAGGACCCGAAACCGGCGAGCATGCCCCTAAAATCCGCTGCGCCGACGCCCTCGCCCAATGCTCCTCAGCTAGAGGCCTCGCTCGTCGAAGCCAAATCGTTGCTGCAGAAAGGGTTGGTGCGTGACGCCGAACGCGCCGTTCGCCAACATCTCGAAGCACATTCAGACTCCGCCGAGGGCCACTTCCTGCTCGGCTATATCTTGTTTCGAGAAATCCAGGCCGAAGCAAGAATGGAAGCCCCGGCTGAAACGGTAAGGAATCTGGATTTGGATCCCGCGGACGGGAAGTCACGTGAGGAGAAGGCCAGAGCTTCCCTCGCGGAATTCACGGCTGGCGCCAAGTATCACGATCCCAGCGCGTTCGACCTGAAAATTGTTGCCCTTGATTATGTCCTGCTGGGCGATTACGTGGACGCGGATAAATGGCTCACGCGCTCCGTCGCGTGGAACCCTCAGGACACCGACGCTTGGTATTACCTCGGCCGCGCAAGATACAACGAAAACAAATTCGCAGCAGCCGTAGACGCTTTTCTTCAATGCCTGAAACTCAGTCCCGGAAATGTGAAAGCCGAGGACAACTTGGGATTAGCCTATGCGGGACTTGGCCGCAACGAGGAAGCAACTGCCGCATACCAGCAGGCCATGGCTTGGCAATCGCAAGCCGCGCTAAAGAACGCCGGGCCGTACATCAATCTTGGCAGCCTTCTCCTGGACGAGAACCGCCCGGAGGAAGCCGTCCCTTATCTTGTTCAAGCCGTCGAGATTGCTCCGCGCGAGTCTCGGGCACATGAACTGCTGGGGAAAGCCTATACGCGTCTGGAGAAACTTCCGGAGGCGCAATCAGAATTGGAAAAAGCAGTCGAGCTTTCTCCGCAGAGCGCAAATCTCCACTGCATGCTGGCTTCGGTCTACCGCAAACAGGGCATGGCCGATAAAGCGAAACTCGAATTTGACCGCTGCGCCGCCCTTACCGGAAGTCATTCGACCCCGGAGACTCCCCGGCCATGAACACAACGACCGTGGGTTTTTCGCGCGGTCTGGACAGTACTTGCGTATGGAGAGGCTCACCCAGACCCAGAGTCCCTACCCCGTCAGAACTTCACGGGTCCTTGGTTTTTTCCTGGAGTAGCTGCTTGGCTCGTTCAGCAGTCGCCGCTCGGGCACTCTCTTCCAGCTTGCTGAAGAGTTTCATTTCCGCCTGGGCTTCTTGTGTTCTTCCAAGAGCACGGTACGATTGGGCCAGCAAAAAGTGGGGTGTAGGGTCTGCCGGGTCGGCCTTCACAGCCGCCTCAAGATCTTTCACCGCTTCTGCGTGCCGATCCAGATTCACCAGGGCCCGGGCGCGATCTATCCGGGCCTGCACAAGACTTGGGCAAATCTCCAAAGCTTTCTGGATGTCCGCGAGTGCCTCCCCGGAATCCGCGTGCTGCTCGAGAACGATGTTGCCGATTTTCCATTGCGCCAGGCAATTCGCGGGATCATTGACAAGCTCCAACTTGAATTGTTCCGTGGCCGGATCCCACATTCTGAGCGACCAGTACGCATTGCCAAGCAAATAGTGCGTGCCGGCCTGCTCCGGCGCTATCTCCACCGCTTTTTTGTATTCGATCAGCGCGCCGTCAAAATTTTTCATGCCCTCCATGATCTCGCCGGATATCTCGTGAACCCAAACCGAATTTGGATCGATCTCGTTGAGTTTGGACAACGCTTGCTCGGAAAGTTTCATGTGGACCTTGCCAAGCAGGTACCAGATTTCCTGGTTGGCCGGCTGGCGCAGTGAGAGCTGTCGCAGGTGGTCCGACGCCGCATTCAAATCGCCGAGCTTGATCAAGTCATTCGCCAGAAAGAGTTCTGCATGGTCATCCTTTGGATTGGCGCGCAGGGCTGCTTCCAAGTTGCGGCGGGCGCCGGGGTAATCCCCCAGCTCGTAGCGGGCGATTCCCAGCAACGCCGATGCTGATGACATTTTCGGATCGAGCTTCAACCCTTTTTCCAGAACTTCGGCGGCCTTCTTGTATTCGCGCTGACGCAAATAGAGCGAGCCAAGGTTGTTGTAAGCGGCTGGAAGGCCAGAAGCAATTTTCAGGAGAGATTCATAATTCGCCGTAGCACCTCGGAGGTCACCGTTCGCTTCGGCGGCCTTTGCCTGGGCGTAAAGTTCTTGGACGCGGGGTTCGTTCGAAGCCGGATCCGTTTGCGCGTGGAGCGCATTGGAGAGAGCCATCAAGAGCAAGAGGAGCGTAAGCATTCTGCGCACGCTTGCACACGAGCGGCTGATGACAGGCAAGACGCGGCCAGGTAGGCAAGACATGTGGGCAATCTTACACCGGCAAAAATCGATCGCAAAGTGTTCGACGTGGATTCTGCAGCGGGACCCGAGTTGTTGGCCGGGCGCGCCCTGCATGGTTCGCTTTCCTTCCAAGAGACTTAGACTTACTCGGGCTTCCAGGTGAGAGAGGATGAGAGTATTGAACCGGCGGAGTGCGCGTGCTACGCTGCTTTCCAACCCAAGGGTGGAGTCCGATGCAGGCGACTGAGAGTTGCGGCCAGACTCGCGGTTTCGGGGTTTTTGAGGTTGACCTGCGATCCGGTGAGTTGCGGAAGCGCGGGGTTCGAATAAAACTGCAAGAACAGCCTTTTCAGATTCTCTCCCTGCTCCTGGAGCGGCCCGGCGAACTGGTAACGCGGGAAGAGTTGCGCCAAAAGCTGTGGCCCGCACACACCTTCGTGGATTTCGACCGTAGCCTCAATAAGGCGATGACCAAGCTGCGGTTTGCGATCGGCGACTCGGCAGAGAGTCCGCATTACGTCGAAACCATCCCGCGGCATGGGTATAGATTCCTGGCTCCCGTAAGCACCCCTCGCGAGGGAATGGGAGCAGTTACTTTCCCCGCCGCGAACCAGACACACGAGATCGCAGGAGCCTACGCGGACCTGCGAGAACAGCAAGGCCGAACGCCATCAGCCCTGGAATCCCTGAACCTGCAAACGCATGCGGGGCGGAAACGCATTCTTGCTCTTCTAGCAGCCGTCGCCGCGGCTATCGTATCCGTGTTCGTGTACCTGAGGATTCATCAACCGGTGGTTCTTGGGGGATCTTCGGGGGTGGTCAGCCCAAGGCGGTCTGTCGCGGTTCTTAGCTTCAAAAATCTATCAGGAGACGCGCAGGAGGCGTGGCTCTCCACAGCTCTGTCCGATTGGCTCACCACGGAGCTCACCGCAGGAGAGCAAGTGCGAGCTATCCCAGCGGAAAGTATTGCGCGCATGAGGATAGAACTCGCGCTTCCAGACGTGGAGAGCCTTGGCGCCGACAGTCTGACGAGAATTAGGAAGAATCTCGGAACCGACTATGTGGTGGCGGGTTCCTACGCGGCGCTGGGCGCAATGTCCGAGGGCCAGATTCGCCTGGATCTCCGTCTGCAGGACACACGAAGCGGGGAAACCGTGGCAGCGATCTCCGAATCGGGGACGGAAGCGCATCTGCTGGATCTGGTTTCGCGTGCAGGAGAGCATCTGCGAGAAAAACTCGGTATCCGCGCGGTGACTAGTGAGGAGGCAGCGGAGGTAGCTATCGCTCTCCCTTCGAATCCCCAAACTACGAAGCTCTTCTCGGAGGGCCTTGCAAAGCTGCGCGTCTTCGACACTCTTGCTGCCAGGAATCTGTTGCTGAAGGCGGTGGCCGCCGAACCGGAATATGCGCTTTCGCACGCAGCACTCGCGAGTGCCTGGGAACAGCTCGGCTATGACGAAAAAGCGCAGGCTGAGGCGAAAAAAGCGTACGACCTCTCATCCAGCCTTTCGCGAGCCGAGCGGTTGCTCGTCGAAGCCCGCTACCGGGAAACCAGCCGGGACTGGGGGAAGGCTATCGAAATCTATCGCGCCCTGTTCGATTTCTTTCCGGATAACCTCGATTACGGCCTGGCATTGACAAACTCTCAACTCAGGTCCAACCGATGGAAAGATGCGCTGGCTACGATAGAAGCCCTGCGGGCATTGCCGGCGCCCCTTCGAGACGACCCGCGGATCGATTTGGCAGAAAACGATGCAACGAGATCCCTTGGAGATATGAGACGGGCGGAAGCAGCACTGGCAAGGGCGGCGGAAAAAGCGCACGCGGCCGGAGCCTCCCTGCTCCTCGCGAAAGCGCGGCGGGAGCAAGCCTGGCTATTTGAAAACTCCGGGAAACAAGCTGAGGTTGAAGGAGCCATCGGCGAGGCAAAGCAACTCTACATCGCAGCGAATGACCGGCTTGGCGTGGCTGCGACGGCAACTTTGGAGGCGATAGCTCTCGAAAGACAGGGAGATTATCTGGGAGCGCGGAACAAATACGAAGAGTCCCTGGGCATTTATCGTGAATCGGGCAACAAAGCGAGCTTGAGCAGCGAGTACGACAATCTTGGAGACGTCCTCTTCTATCTTGGGGACCTGGCAGGTGCACGGAAGAGCTTTGAAGCGGCTCTGGCCACGTATGTTGAGATAGGAGATCAGAATGGAGTAGCTCTGGCGCAGATTGGACTTGGCGACGTTTTACTGGCGTTGGGAAAACACAACGAAGCGAAAGCGATGTATGAGAGTTCTCTTGAGATCTGCCGCCAGCTCGGGAGCCGAGGCCGGCAAGCCGCAGCTCTCGAAGGTGTGGCCAACGCGCATCGCACGGAAGGAGACATCGAGGGAGCACAAAAGAGATACAAGGATGCTATCTCGATTCTGGAGGAAATTGGCGACAAGAACGAAGAAGCGCACATCCGTCTGCATCTTGCGGAACTCCTGCTGGACGAGGGGAAAAGCGGAGAGGCGGAAAGCATCGCGCGGCAGTCGGCAAATGTATTTGGAGAAACGAGAGCGGGACGCTATCAGGTGGAGGCGAACTTGTTGATGTCCAACGCCCTGGCCGCTCAAGGGCGCAACGCAGAGGCGGGCAAAAACATTGATCAAGTGATGAAAATCGCGATCGACAGTCACAACCGGAGATTGGAATTAAGAGCGGCGATTACCGCAGCGCGAATCCAAGCGGCCTCTGCCAGCGCGACAGAAGCGGCCGAGTCCGTGAAACGCCTTCACAAGATAATCTCAGATGCGGGCGAAGCCTCTTTCGCTGACGTGGTCCTGGATGCGCGGTTAGCGGTTGGAGAGATTGAATTGAATTCAGGGAATCGAGTCGATGGCAGCGCCCTCCTCGAGGCATTGGAAAAGGATGCCAAAAATGGAGGCTTCCAGTTAATTGCTCAAAAGGCAGCTGCAGCTTTGCGATCCAAGCAGGACCATGCCGCACTGCAGGTGCACAACTGATGGGCAGAACGCGCGACATTTGTAACGAAAGCGCGAGCCTCAAAATGAGGCAGGGTGCGCTCCTCAGCTCGAACGTAATTCCATGCGAGCGCACCACGGCGGACTGAATAAAGGCGACATCCGGACGGTGGACGCAGAGTTGCTGGACAGCATCAGCGGTTCTAAGTATTACTATGAAATTTTGGAAATCTGGCGGAGAGGGGGGGATTCGAACCCCCGGTAGGAGTTTTGGCCCCTACAACGGTTTAGCAAACCGCCGCATTCAGCCGCTCTGCCACCTCTCCGCGGCTAACGTCTTGCAACATTGTAACTTATTACCGCATTTGGTGACAGTCCCTCCTTCGGTTGCTGCATTTTGGTGCACACTGTCACCAAATTGTCACCAAAGCCTTCGAGCTTCGCAACCGCAGCATGCTTCGAATCGAGATTTGTATGCGTATAACGCATGGTCACAGTGATCGCCGAATGCCCGAGCAACTGCTGGACTGTCACTATGTCCACTCCTCGATTCACCAGGCGCGAAGCGAATGTGTGCCGCAGCGTATGCCACGACACGCCGTCGATTCCTGCCTTTCGACATGCCCGTCCAAAACCCGACTTCAGATCGACAAGCGGTTTTCCGGTCTCGAGATTGTAGAAAACGAATTCGCTCTTTCTGCCTAGCGCCCAGGCCTCAAGGACCTTCCGAGCCTCCGAGTTGATCGGAACGGCCCTGGTCTTCTGCGTCTTGGGTGCAAAGACATTCAGAATGCTCAGTTCGAAATCCACGTCGGACCAGCGGAGGCTAAAAATCTCTCCGGTCCTCAGCCCCGTATTCAGAGCGAATCGAATCACGTCCTGAATGTAGGGTGCCGCATTGCGGAGAAGCTTTCCCTCCTCGTCGGGACTTACGACCCGTATGCCAATGTTAAGTTCCCGAAAGAACTTCACTTTGCGCACCGGATTGATATCCCGGAAGAGGTCCCAATCGATTGCGAGATTGAACATACGCTTGAGCAGAGCCAACTCCCGGTTCACGGTTGAACCGGAGACTTCCTTCCGCCGGTGGAGCTTGTATCCCTCGACCTCGGCAGGAGAGATCTCTGAGAGTTCGCGTTCTGATCCGAAAAAGTTCTTCAGCTTTTTCAGCATTTGTTCGTCACGTAACCAGGACCGCTTGTTCGCCTTTGCATATTCCATGTAACGCTCGCCGAATTGGCCGAAGATCGTTTTTACCGGACGCTTGTAGGCGCCCCGGAAAATCTCCGATTTTCGCAGCGTAAACAGTTCTTCGGCATCCCGCTTGATGGAACTATGCGAAGACTCTTGCATCCTTTCGTGGTTTTTATCGTAGTAGTCGATCCACCAAACACCACCTCTGCGGTAGATTCCCACTTGCGGCTCCTTTTCTACCCTTTGCCAGCCGCGCGGTTATTCTACGCAAGGCGGGGCAAAATTGTTCAAATAACTACAAGTTTTTGCAAATTTAGGCGCGAGCCTGAAAACGATTTGCCTGGATGAACTTTTGGAGCTCTGCCAGCTCGAACCGGAGCGCGCGACCCACTTTTACAAATGGAATTCTGCGCTGGTATACCCAGCCGTATAGCGTCGATGTCGAGACAGAAAGGAATTTAGCTGCATCGTGCACGGTAATAAGGCCGCTTTCGGGTCCTGATTGCATTTGTCGTTTCCTTCCTTTACCCGAATCTTAATCTGATTGAACTGCGAAGGACTACAATCGGAGTTTACTGCCACCAACCTCCAACCTCTGCTTAGCTATCAGGAACTCCTTCGGCACTTGAATTTTTCTCTGCCTTGCAGTCTCTAAGGCTTGCCGAATTACTCCGGTGATGCGATCGCCCAAGGCGGCAGAGGCATGCCATTCCCATAGGTGTCGAAATTCCTTGCTAACGGAGCAGGGATCAATTTCGAGCAGCTCCCACGATCGCTGTCTCACTAGGTCTCCGAGCGATTTTTTGCTTTCAGGGGATGGTTTGGAAGGGGAGAATCCCCTTCCATTTTCGTTTAGGGGCGACTCACCGTTACTACGCGAAGCCTGTTCTTCTCTACGGCGCGGCGCCGCCGCGCCCTGAAAACTATCAACTGATTGTGCACAGTTTGGGGTGCGCACGGGAGCGTATTCCTGGGTGTGCACCGTGTGTGTACCCGCGGGTGCGCATGGACCGACGCTTCTTTGATCTCTGCTTTGCGTCCCTCGGCGTGTGCATGGCGGCAAATGCTTTTCAACAGTAATGAAGATTGGAATGGGCGAGCAGGGCGACCTGCCTACCTTTTTCGTATAAATTTCTGCCCATTCTTTATGTGAAACCGGAACGTAGCGGCCGCCTAACCAGGCGCCAGTTTGCTTATTCTTGCGTTTCCCCAACGAAATGAACAGGCCGGCCCGGACTAGCGTTGTCTTTACACGAGAAATGTAGTTGCCTGGACGCTTTCCATCTTGGCCGCCGCCATTTATAAGTCTCGCAATCAGCGGATTGGAAAGAGAGATGCTACCATCCGGGGATTGCTTAGCCATCCGATAGAAGAGGTTGTAGACCTTGAGAACGATACCTGACATATGGCGCTCGTGGTGGCAGGACACTTTCTGGATTGGGTGCAGGCTAGGATGATCGGTTGTGGTCGGCATCCGGCGTTCTCTACCTAAGTCTCCGCCGCGGAGGTTCGGGGTAAACGCGGAGTTGCAAACCTCTGCAATCAAAGCTGTTATCTATGTTATTGGGACGGAGTACCAGCTTTGTTCAAGCTACGACTGCGGAGGGTCATTGTGGACGATAACTCTGCAGGCATCTCAATTAGCTTCCAGACTTTGCTCGCTGCTTGGCTGCCTTTTGCATTGACCGTGCGTCGTTCATCCTACTTTCAGCTCGGGCTAGAAGGTATTGGACTGTCGAATAGTGCTTACGAACTCTTCTAGCAATTTCTACCACAGGAAGCCCGTACTCCCATCTCAAGGAGGCCACCTCTTGCTGCTTGTCAGTTAGTTCGGCATCGAGGAAGAAACTGGACATATTTTCGATCTTCTGGCCCAAACCTTCGAATCCTTTGGGACCTGGTTTGACCAGCTTTTCTTCAAGAGCTGCGACCTTCTTCTCTAGAGATTCGAGTACCCTCTTCTGCCTTATGGTACGAAGGGCGTGTTTCCAGAGTTCGAAATCTTCGTCCAGAGGATCAATCAGCCCTCCTCCCTTATTCAGTTGGCCTGCGGTGCCAGTAGCCCGAAATGGGTTCCCATTCTCATCAATCCTCCAAGCCGCCTCCCACGGGCACCCCAGACAGCGGAGCATCAGCAGGCGAACACTCTCACCTTCGGAGTCAATGATTTCGTATCTCACCGAATTCGGGGAGAGTCTAAGTTTGGTTCCGCAATCGGGACAGGCAGCTTTTCGAAGACCTGCCTCAAACTTTTCCCTACTCAGTGCCAAACTGGCGCTCCTTTCATTGCAAAATCATCTCGCATCACTGGGCTAAGCCAGGATAACGCGGATCTTTGTGTGTAGCATCTAAATGCGGAGTGCTCCAGTTGGGTAGTGATTCGTGACGGGGACGAAGGTACTAAAATGCCTGAAGAGAATAAGCCAAAACGACAAACGCTGACTCCAAAACGAGCAAGGTTGCTGAATGGGTTGACAAAAGTTGACAGTGTGGCCGCAGCGGGAAGGCTCGCAGGGTACCGCACACGCCAGGCCGCACATAAGGCCATGAACGCCATACGGCGAGACGCTCCCGCCGAATTGGAGCGGCTCAAGATCAGCCGTAGCAAGGTATTCAGGAAACTCGGAGCGATGATGGAAGCCCAAAAGACCATTCTCGTGATTAAGGACGGGGTAGTAATGGAGCGGCCGACTGTCGACGACAATGAAACGCAGCTGCGTGCGACTATTGAGCTGGCGAAGATGCACGGCGCCTATGCGCCGGTAAAGATTGATCTCGAGGTGGACCACAGCTCTGAAATTGACTTCGACAATATGTCGGACAAAGACCTCGACAAATTTCTCCAAATCTGTAGTCGGTATCGAATTGGGAAAACACTCGATGTCCGCTCGGAATTACAGGTTACGCCAGTAATCAAAGATGGCCGGTAACGATCAGCTCCGCAGGTCAGGACGATGGTCGAAAACGACGACAGCAAACCGACTAGGTCTTTTCCCCCGTATGATGCATCGATGCAAACCCCCGAAAGGCGTGTGCGCGGCGGAAGGAACTGGGTGCCGATCCGCGGCCCTGGCGCAGCAAAGCAGAAGAGCTCATGATCAGGCGATTAGTATTGTGGTGGCACACGAGCTGTGACAACGGGAAGCCATCCTGTCGGGACTGGGCCGAGCAACTGGGCATTTCGCACACTTGGGTCCAGAAGCTGGTGCTGGAATTTGAGGCAGATCCAAACGAAGTACGCCGCCTCCAGGCCTATGGTGATCCCAAGCGGGAACAACTCAGTCGCGCTCAGGAACACACGCGACAGATGAAAGACCGCGGGGATTTACGCCCGCGGCGCAGGCGCTCGGACGAAGGACTACGGAATCGTATGAAAAAGGCAGTTCTGGGGTATTTGGCCGAACAGACGCACGGTGCGATGGATCGCGCGACCGCCAAGGCTGTTCGCGTCTGGCCGCGCAGAATCCTGCTGCTCCTACGACGATACGAGCGATTGGATCTGATTCGAGGGAGGCGGCGGGCATGGCGCCCGATGGTCTGGGAGATCACGCCGCGCGGTCGGGCAGGGCTTGCGCGGCTGGAGAGGCGGCTAGCTAGAGCGGCTAGTTGATTTTGCTGCCTCCAACATGCCCGGAATCTACTCCATCGCATATCGCGACGCGGTCCTTCCTGGCTGCCGTTCTAGGACTTCACTTCTCCGGTAACCGCGTTTACCAGGCGCTGAGGTCCTTGGCTGGTGCGCCCTCTCTTCCGCCAGGTTAATGTGCAACCTTAGACTGGTTCTTCAGAGGCTCGCTTCTTTTGATTTCTGCCTCGATGCTAGTTCGAACATTTCGGGCTTACAATTCCGACCAATGAAGAGGCTGCGCAAGCGCAGCCCATTCAATCACAATTTGAGGGGTAAAGATGCGACATCTCTCGACACTCGGCATAGTAATTCTCCCATTTTTGTTGCTTTCCTGTCACATAGCGTGCAGCCAGTCAGTTCCGCCTCCGACCCGCAATGGACAAGCCTCAGCTTCAGGTCAAGCGATAAATCACCTGCCGGTGGGAAGTCACCATAGGCCAAAACTGTCCCTGCAGAACGCCCTGAAGATTGCGGAAGCCTATATCGACAAGGAACATATAGACGCTTCCTCATACTGGTTATACCGAGCAAAATTTATCCTGTACGGAGACCAGGCTAGTGCCGATAAGGACAAAATCGCGGGCTGGCACTTTTGGTGGGTCAATGATAGCGGCGCTTTAGGTGATTACATCGAAATCTTCGTATCAATGGACGGAAAAGCGATAAGAACACCCTCAATGTAGAGCATTCATTCGGTCACACATTAGAGTTCGTTGGTCTGCGTGTCGGGAAATCCCGCGATGGCGCTTAATCCGCACACGCCGTGGGCTAACTCCCGGTAAGTTGGGTTACCGGACGTTTGAAGTACTAGGACTTCACTTTTCCGATTACCGCGTTTATCGGGACTTAGGCAATTACTTCCGGTTAGCCGACATCCATGATAAGTCCGTGTCAAGAGGGCAAAAGCTCTCCCGACGCGCTTAGGAGAAGCGCGGGTATAAAATTTCTTAGGTGCTTCAGCTCGCGTTCGTGCCTCTCGGCGGTGGTTCCTCTTCGATTGAGAACCAGACATCCATTTGCTGTCTCAGCCCCGCGAGGGCCTTGCACAGAAGATTGAGTTTGTGATCTCCTGCCAGTCTCGAAACAATCCGATGGGGGCCTCGGGAGCTTACGCTCCGTCGCCCAGTCGGCAACTGACGAGACCTGGCAGGCTGCGCGCTGAAGAAATCCTCCTGTATTTCGCACCCGCTACGCAGCGGTGCGGTTTTGGTTTTCTACTACCAGAAAATCTTTTTGCCGGCGATCAACAGCGACCAGGTACGCCACCATCTTCCGCGCCACGGCCAGTGTCGCGCGGTTGGCATTGCCTTTTTGTTTCTCCTGTTCGTAGACCATCGCCAGTTCGGGGCTGTTTCGCGGCGCCATCTTTGCCGCCTCAATCAGAACCGTCTGCAGATGTTTGTTGCGTTGTTTCGAGAGTGGCGTGCGCATGGTGATATTGGCCGAACTTTTCTCCGCGCCGCACAGTCCGCAGTAGCTGATGGCCTTCTTGATCGAGGAAAATCGCTGCACGTCGCCAACTTCCAGCGCCCAGGTCAACGCGGTGATCGGGCCAACCGCAGGAATCGTCATCAGCCGTTCCACGCGTTCCACCAGCAACGAGTCGCGCTGCAGCGATCGCACCAGGGCGCTTTCCGTTTTCCCCAGGCGCACCACCATCTCCCGGCACAGCCGCAGCAACGGTCTCAGCCCTTCATTGATGTCCTGGTTGGTGGCCAGCAGTTCACGGAAGTATCCGACCTTGTGGAGCTTCTGCTTGTTGTAGCTCACGCCGGCTTCCATCAGCAGTACCGCAATCTTGTTCTTCATCTGCACGGTCTGGCGGACCAGCAGGTTGCGATAGCGCAGGTGCGTCGCCGCTCGCGAATCTCCGTCGAGGCCATGTAGCACTCCGGCAGAAAATCGCAGCGCAGGCAGTCGGCGATCTTGCTGGCATCGATGCGATCGTTCTTCTTCTTCGCCACCGCGATGGCGCGCAGCATCAGCGGATGCGCCACCTTCACTGCTGCCGCATGCGGCTGGAGATGATCGTAGATCCAAGCCGTGAAAATGGTCGCTTCCATCGCCGCCGTCCACGGCTGCGGAAGCGTTTTCATCCACATGTCCAGAGTGCAATCGCGTCGCGGGAATCGTACCTTCCGCGTAGATACGGCCACTGCCGTCCTTCACGCAGTAGCTGATCGTTTTCTTGTGAACATCCAAACCGATGTAGTACATAGTCTCCATGGGGAGCCTCCTTGGTTGTCTCTGAATCAGCGCGGTCGCTGAGTTCAGCTCTTTTACACCAAGCGCTCCTCCATGACTTATTCATTCAAACAATCCGCGCAGAATCGGGCGGGCGTGTTCCGCCATTTTTCATGGTGGGAGGGTCAAGGCTTTGCGCCGAAGCGAGCACAACCCAGGCGCCGTGCACTAAGGCGCGAAATGGCCGCAGCCACGCACCGCTCCGCGAGGATTCCATTAGGAAAAAGGGGAGAGCCTTCCGGCTCTCCCCTTTTTTTGTGTTTGATTAGGGATTAGAAGTCGAACCGCAGACCGATCTGAATCCAGCGCGCTCCGGAAATGTCCCGGTTGCTCGGTACCAGCTGAGTCGAGATGACGCCAAAGCTGGCACGTTGGCTGATGTTGAAACTCGGGTCAGCAAAGTTGACGTGGTTGAAGATGTTGAAGAAGTCCGCCGAGATGCTCGCGGACACTCTTTCCGTAATCGCGGTCTTCTTTCCAAGTGACATATCTAGGTTCCAGAACGGCAGGCCACGGATAGGGTTCGCGCGGCCTGTCCGCCCGTCCTTGCTGATCTGGACATTGCGGAAATCTGCGAACACGGCTGCCGGGTCCGCGAACAGGTTCAGCCCGGTGCCCTTGTTTGCTGGATCGCCTGCCGTGCCAATCCCGTTGGAGCCGGGCACGTTGCCGTGAACGGAGTTTCCAAATGTGCCCGGATTTACCGTTGGGATCATGCCCACATTGAATCCGAAGATGCTGCCTCCCCCCCACACCTGGCTGCTTTCGGTGAGAATATACGGCAGACCGCTAAATGCGGAAAAGATCCCCGACGTAAACCAGCCGCCAAGGAGGCGATTGGCCAGACTCCCTCCGCCAAAGCGGTGACCGGTTCCCATCGGCAGTTCATACAGGGAAAAGGCGTTGAAAATATGCGTGCGATCGAACAGCGACGGCCCGTAATCCACGTTCGGGAAGTAGCTGTTCGAGTAGATTCCCGCTTGGTTTTGGTTGGAGATGTTCTGGTCCAGGGTGTGCGAAAAGGTGTAGCTGACTTGAGCCGTCAGCCCATGTGAGGTGCGCTTACGTAGCGTTGCGATCAGACCGTTGTAGTTCGACTTGCCGATGTACGTGCGCATATGCAGGTCGAATAGCTGCCGGTTCTGGAAGGTCGGCAGCCCCAGGCAGGTTCGGCGCCCGTCCATGACAGAGAACAAGGAGCTGACAAGTCCACTTGTGAATGTTGACCCAGCCCCGCTCGCCAGGAATTGCGTAGCCGTCGTTGCGGCGGAACCACTTGCACAAGCCGACCCAATCAGGCCCTGGAGCTGGTTTTCGAAGAAGGGTTGCGCAGCCGGGGTTTGACCCGCAGCCAGCGCCGCCGCCACTGCATCGTATGCCTGCGCAAAGGTTTGCTTCGATGCCGGATCTGTGAAGAAGTATGGCGCGGAATTGAAGTTGACGCCTTGCGGCAATCGGTCGGACCACCGCCCTGTCCATCCGACTTCCACGAGCATGTTGCCGGGGATTTCTCGCTGAATTGTCAGGTCAAACGCCTTGCTTCGGCCGATTTTCACGGCCGGGTCGTCCTGGAAGCTGAATAGTTCGCCGAACGGAGTGCTTGGGACGACGGGCTGTGACACGGCCGGCACGGTCGGCAAGGGGAGGTTGCCGTCCACGCCCACGCGGAACGACGCTGCCCCCGGATTGCTTGCTCCTTGCGCAAAAGCGCAGCCAACTCCGGGCGTCGCCGAGGCATTGCAGAGCGGCGAGCCGACGGTGATCGTCTGAGCGAAACCCACGCCCAGCATCGGAATGATCACGCTTTGCACAGTGTTTGTGCGGTCATAAACAAGGCCGAAACCCCCGCGGATCACGGTTTTGTGATTCCCGGCGAGCCGGCCGAGGAAGCCTGAGCTGAATCCTGGCGTCCAGGCCAGGGCAACGCGGGGAGCCACATCACCATAGTCAGTGTTAAATACGGGTCTTCCCGCCGCTTTCACCGGCTCGAACCCGAGCGTTGGATTGAAGGTTTGCCCCGCCAGCCCTGCCGCTAGTTTCGCAGCAATGTAACCCGGACCGGTCAGCGACTTATTGGTGGCTGCGTCGACGACCAGCGTTTGCCGGTTCAGTTTTTCCTTCGGGGGGGTCTGCCAGCCGTAGGAGATACCGTAACTGAGGGTCAGGTTGGACTTGATTCGCCAAACGTCCGCCGCATAGAACTCATAGGCATTTAATGTAGTGTCGTTGATTAGTGGAGTTCCAAATGGCAGCGGGTTGAAGTTGCCATCGCGCGTTGTCAGGATTCCGATGTTGTCCACCAACCCCAGAGTTGAGGCATAAAGGCGATCCCAACGTTGTTGGTCGGCACTCTGCAGACAGTTCGTGGTCAACGACGCGGAACACGTGGGAGGCCGCTCCGAGCCAGGAATCGATGATAGGAACGTACTTACATCGGCGTCTGACAACACCTCGAGGGATGCCAGGGAACCGACTACTTTGTCGTTCCGGATATGGAGCGTCGGAATGTGCCTGAGGTTCCCGCCGAACTGGAGCGTGTGGGTCCCCTTGATCCAGCTCACGTCATCTAGATACTGAATGTTGCGTCCAGTAATGTTCTGGAACCGCGCGCGCTGCGTGTCCACCTCAATCGGTGCGTCCACCAGGTTTGTCTGCGCCTGACCCGGCGCGAGCGCAATGGCGCCAGCCGACGAGCCGGTGCCAACAATATTTTCCAGTGTGGCGGAAGCCGAAGGCGACAGCCGATTGAATGTTTCGCGATCCCGGACCCATCCGAAACGGAAGGTATTGATCAGGTGCGGTGTGACCTGGCCCGTTAGTCCGGCGATGATCGCATCACGATCCGTTGGTGCCGTCGATGTCGCTTTCGGCGTTCCGCTACGCAGATCGTATTGCGCGCCTTGCCCTCCTGAGACCACCTTTGTCTGGTAATAGGTATAGCTGCCATTGAAATGCCATTTCTTTGTGATCTCATGATCAATACGCGCGGTGTAGAAGTTCGTTGAAAGCGGCGCTGAGGCCGTCCCTACGAAGCCAAGCGTATTCAGGCCGTCGGCCCCCGCCACAGTAGGGTCTGAGCCCTGTGGATCCAACGCCCACAATGCTGCGACCGACGGGCTGATCCCGAGGCCTCGGGGGTCGCAGGCCGTTGCTCCCGTTCCGCATAGCGTCGAGGTCTTTAAGTTGTACGAAACAATATTCCCGGCAGCGTCCCTGAATTTTAGAATACCCGCCCGGAGACTAGGCGTGGGCATCAGACGGTTAAACGTCGTCTGCTGCGGGAACCGCCGCCCTTCGTAATCGAAGAAAAAGAAAGTCTTATCATGCCAAATAGGCCCGCCGAGCCGTGCACCGAAACGATTGTCATGCTGCTTGGGTATAGGAGTAAATGGCTGCCCAGTTTTCGGATTGAACGTGTGGTTCAACTCCCATTGGTTCGCATTGAGCGCCGAATTCTGGTGAAACCAATACGCCGCTCCGTGAAAACTGTTCGTGCCGGTCTTGGAGATTACCGCAATTTGGCCGCCTGAAGCACGCCCAAACGTGGCGTTCGGATTGTTCACTCCAACGCGGTACTCCTCGACCGACTCCGCGCCCAGAGGGATGACAGCGATGGTCGACGCGTCAAGTCCGCCGATTACATTCTCCGAAACATCTATGCCATCCATCGTGAAGACGTTCTGGTCGTCAATGGCTCCCGCGACGCGCATGCCCACACGGGGGAACGAGCCATTACCAGCGGATACTCCCGGCTGCAACGTCAGAAGCGCAGCCGCATTTCGGCGCAGAGTCGGCAGATTCATGATCTCTGCGCTCGAAACCTCGTTACCGACTGTTGCGTCGGCGGTCTGCAGCTCCGCTTGGAGCGTGGACTCCACTCGCACTACCTCCGAGGTCTGCCCGAGTTCCAGTTTGAAATCCAGCGTATAGCTCTTGTTGACGTCCACACGGAAGTTGTCGATTGTGTTGACTTTAAATCCCGTTCGAGTGACCGAGATTTTGTACACTCCCGGCATTGCCCCAGGAAACGAATACTGCCCCGCCGAATTAGTTGTTTGCGTGTGGACTTCGTTAGTGCCCACGAAGCGCAACTCCACAGTAGCTCCCTCAACACCCGCCTGTTGTGGATCCGTGACCGTGCCTAGCACTGCGCCCGTTGCGGCGGTTTGTGCCCATGCGGAGACGGCCGAGAGCAATGCCACTATCAGGACAAATCCAACTGCAAACTTTGCGGAGATTTTCATACTTCCTCCCACCACCGAATCAGTTGACGAGCAGGGGAAGAGTTCCGGCAGGGACGCGGCAGATTGACGGAAACCAAGGCAGAGACACGAGTTTCGGGGAATTCGCGGCGAACTTTCAGGAATTCCTCGCTCGGGTCGCAGCCCGGGTTTGGCGAGAAGAATAGAGCCGCAGACGGAGAGAGCTGGAAATAATCATCCACTCAATGGCCCCGCTCGAACAAACTGTGGGCATGCAATACACCGGCAGGCGAATAGTGTCAACAACAAATTCATCGGAGCTAAAAAGTAGAAACATTTGTTGGCGGCGCGATATTCGCGCAGAGCGGGAATAAATAGACGAAGGAAAAGGTCAACCTAAAAATGTCTCTACCCACACGGTTTGCGGGAGACCTGCGAGGAGGACAGCGCTGGGAGCAATGAAACAACGTTTCGCTTGATCTCAATGACTCAAGTAGTTCTTCACGGGATCGGTAACGATAAGTCGGCTTGGGGAAGTAATCTCCGCGCTTGGCATCGACTCTGGACGGATTACGGGCTAACCGGAAGTTATTCCGAGTCACAGGGCCCGTCGTGGGAAGTCACGACTTCTCAGTCCACTTGCCCGTGTAGTCGCGTAATCGGAAACTTGAAATCCACATCTCCTGTAACGGCGTTTATTAGGACTTAGCCCTCTGGTAGGCCAGAGTTCTCGAGAAGGGCAGGAGTTGTTCCCGCGCGTGTTAGCAGTAGGATCGTGACGTCGTCCTCATTGAACTTGGGATCTATCAGAGCTTTGAGGTCTAGCATCGTCTGTGTGACATCGCTTCCAAGAGTGTCACAAATCCGCTGCTCCGGCCTCAGACCGCCAATACCGTCAGGCAGTCCATCTGTGAACATGAGGAATTTCGCCCCGGCACACATTTGCACTGTTCGGGACTCAAACTCGGCTTTATCCACGATTCCCAATAGCATCCCAGTAGATTCGAGAAAAGTTACAGAACCCGAACTGAAAAGAATCGGTGGATTGTGGCCAGCATTCACATAAGTTACCTCTCCGCTCTCATGAGAAAGCACGACGAACATAGCTGTGGCAAAGCGGTCCGAAGGGGTGTAGCTGCAAAGGTGCCTGTTGATCTGCGTTGCGAGCGAAACAGGTTCGGTCCCGATGCTCGTAATGCTTCTGACCAGGGCCTGAATATTTGCGGCCAACAGTGCCGCGGGCATCCCCTTGCCGGAGACGTCTGCAACCGCAATTAGCGTCCGACCGCCAGGTAGGTCGATGACGTCGAAATAGTCTCCGCCCACGGCGCGAAGTGGTTTGTAGAACATTTCTAGTTGGTAGCCCGGTATTTGCTCCAATTTCTGTGGATGGAGTGTTTGCTGGATCTGCTGTGCGGCAAGCTGGTCGGCCTCCAATTGGGTCTTGCGCACAAACTCTGACGTCAGCGTCCCATTTATCAGGCAAAACCCAAGCGCATACACGAGGCAGATGAGAACGAATATGGCCAGCTTCTTTGGCCCCAGCAGCCCGCTCCGGGCTCCCACCACAGCTGTGCCGAGGGCGCCCACCTGAATCAACAGACCTATCGTGGTCAGGAGTCGCATGGACCAAGGCATGTCTCGCGTCCAATCGTAAAAGCCATGTTGGAGTGCGCGGCGAAGTGGGCCTGCAGACTTGTCAAGCTTTATCAATCTCATTCGAGTGATGGTTTCAAAGATCCGTCCAGTCTTCGTCATCCTTCCTCCGGATACTGACCTCTAGTGCTTTAGTCAGTCTTACCAGGTGCAGGTTGACCAAAGCCGCAGTCGATGCCCGCCATTGCGTCAAATATCTGAATCGACTCGTCGCGTTCACCTTTGTACGAGCGAGTTATTCGGAAGAGCGTGATCCTAAGACCCATCTTCTCTGGGACTCGCTTCCACAATGTCGCTGCCTCCGGGAATCACTTCTCCCTCGAATACGACAGCTGCCTCTGAGAATTGCCGTGCGCCCTCCTCCCTGTCACTAGGCACCGAGTTTGAACACGTGTACGCCTCTGTCGTGGTGGCTGTCAAAATGACCGACAGCGCGAACCACAAGAGGTAAATGATGAGCTTTTTTTTGCACGCATAACCAGCCCATCGTACCTCCAAGAAGGAATCCACGTCCAAGAGCCTGATTAGTCGGGAAATCGGAAAAGTGAAAATCCACTTGTACAGTTTCCGCGTTAATCGTCCAAGTGCCGGGACGGTTTACTTCAATTACTTCCTCGAACGCGGTTTCGGGATAACTTCCGTGTAGCCGACGATACGTCCACAACCGTCTCCGGAGAGGCGATGCAGCGGGCTTCTGTCGCCAGAAGATGCCACCCAACACGGTGAACAGTGTTGGGTGGCAGGGTCGGGTTCGTGCGACTAGCTACCTCCTGCTGGCTGGAGGGACGATGTGATTCATGCGCAAGTACTCCACCATCTGGCCGTAGTGATTGTAGGAGTGGGCCACGGCGTCGACGACGATGTGCAGACGGGTCCGCTGGCCGCGGCCGGGAGCAGCAGCAAGGGGCTCAAGCATGTTTGCTTCGGTTATGGCAGCCACAGCCCGATGCAGCAGTGCGAACGACCCTTTGACGTAGTCCATGATTTGGGCCTTGCTCTGGATCGAATCGGGCGCAGTCTCATTGCGTTCGTCATGAGGCGGGTTCTCGCCGAGAATCAGCGCGGCCAACTGGTAGTTGGCTGCCGATAGGTGCTTCACCTGCCCGGCAAACGTGCGTACGCCGGTGAACTCACCCGCGGTTGGTGCGAAGGAATACTTTTCCTCGGGCATAGCATCGGCGGCTGAGACGACCTCCTTTTCCGTGTTGGTGATCCAGAAATCGAGTGCCTCACTGACGGTTAGCCTGGTCTGAGCCGAGGCTACGTGATTGATTACAACAAAAGACAAACACAACAACAGAATGCGAGAGATGATTTTCATAGAAGCTCCTTAAGAATCAAATTTTCGACACTAGAACAAACGCACGAGTAGAAACACGTATGGCTCAATGAGCAGAGAAGTGCGTTTTCAGGAGCAGGGCGGTCCGCGATCAGTCTCGGGTGATCCGACCGACGATACGGTAATGGCGGAGTTGAAGGGTGGCGAAACCTTGCCCACTGCCCGCTGCAGCGGAATAGGAATCTCGAACCTGTGGAGCTCCGCGAACTGAAATTGCACGAAGCTCCGCAAGCTACAGCGGCCCGGGATCGATTTCATCGTATGGCCGCACGTAGAGCGTCTAAGAGCCGCGGTGCCTGAATTTCTCCCGGTATAAGCCTGTAGGACAGACCGCCGATGACAGGAAGTGGTGGGCTGACTGTTCCACCCGGATACGCAAGCTGACACTGACATGGCCAGTACCAAGCTCAGCAGCACCGAAGTGATGGAAGTGCGCATGGAATGAATTCTTAGACGTGGCGGCGAACGGAACGTCACCGGCCATGATGCCAAGCCTCTATCGCGTGTGGGGTGCACATAGAACTTCTGCTCACTTTAGGGATTCTTCCTGAATGACGGGCTAACCGGAAGTTATTCTGAGTCAGAAGGCTCGTTGGGACATTTTGGCTTGCTAAGTCCTGGTTTGTCGGGTTACCGGACATTTGACGTACTAGGACTTCACTTTTCCGATTACGGCGTTAATCAGGACCTACTCAGATGGTTCCTAGGTTTCGGTGCGAGATTCCTCCACTGTATACTCCCCGCCAGTCGGAACTTTGATTCATTTGGAGGCTCCGTGAGAGTTGCTAGAATCTTGCTACTCGCTGCCGCTACCCTTGGGTATGCGACAGTATCTTTCGCACAGAACTCAACTCCTTCCCCCACCCTGCCCCTTGATCCACAACGTCTCAAGTCCATCGACTCCTTCATCGCGACTCAAATGGCTCGTCAGAAGATCCCGGGTCTTGTTGTTGGCATCTACAGCCGAGGAGTGATTCTGCTGGCTAAGGGCTATGGCCAGGCCAACGTGGAACTCAGCGTGCCAGTCAAGCCGGAGACTATTTTTCAATCTGGTTCTGTTGGGAAGCAATTCGTTTCTGCTGCCATCATGATGTTGGTGGAGGAAGGCAAGCTTTCGCTCGACGACAGTATTGCGAAGTACTTTCCCGACGCGCCCGCATCTTGGAAGCCCATCCTGATCAAGAACCTTCTTTCGCATACTTCGGGCCTGGCGGAGTACGAAAGCGAGGATCGCGCTGGGCCCAAAGGCCCCTTTTACCTGCGGCTTGATTTCACAGAAGATGAGCTTTTAACGAAAATCGAGGCCTTGCCCATAGAAGAGGCTCCCGGAGAGAAGTGGGACTACCGCAATACAAATTACGCCATCCTGGGCATCCTGATCCACAAGGTCACCGGCAAGCCCTACTACGAGTTTCTCAGCGAGCGCGTCTTTAAGCCGCTAGGAATGACGTCCACGCGGATAATCAGTGAGCGTGACATCATCCCGAATCGCGCTGCTGGGTACGAGATCGACAACGGCCAACTCAAGAATCAAGCGTGGGTCTCGCCTACGTTCAACTCCACCGCCGACGGCACGTTGTATTTCAATATTCTCGACCTGGCCAAGTGGGATGCTGCGCTCTATGGCACACAACTTCTCAAACAATCCAGCCTTGACCGCATTTGGACCGTTTATCCGCTGAATGATGGGAAACCAAATCCCGCTGGCTATGGATTTGGGTGGCATGTCGCTAAGCAGAACGATCACAAATCAATCGGGCACGGCGGAGCATGGCAGGGCTTCACTTGCGACATCATCAGATACCCCGACGACAACCTCACGGTCGCGGTGCTCACGAACCTTGACTCGGGCCATTCCAATCCGCACCTGATTGCTCAGGTCACCGCCGGCCTTGCCGATCCTCCGCTTCTTCCTGCAAAGCTCAATGCCATTGCCGACATTCAGCCTGCGATTGCCGGTTCATTGGCAAAACTACTGGACCAGATTGTGGCTGCTGAGGACATCCGTCCTCAGACTACGGCCGAGCTCGCTGCACGCATTACGCTGGACACAAGCAAATGGATCCAGCACAGGCTTTCCACCCTTTGGCCCGGCGGGAGTCTTACACTCGTCAAACGCATGGGTCCGCCTGACGCAGCTGGCCAGTTTACGTCCGTGTTCCGCCTTAGCAAGCAGAACGACGCCGTTCTGATCTTTTTCGGCTTCGATTCCAAGGGCAAGATCTCCACGCTGCGCACTGCGCCCGACCGCGAGTACGATTGGTAGTTCAACCGCGGTCAATTCCTGGTTAGCGTTTACCAGGCTGTAGCCTCGAAATGTCTCTGGATTGAACAAAGGAATGCTAGTCTGGTTAAATTCTGTCCCACGAAGGCTGTCAGGTATTCATGCGACGTATCCACATCATCATCGGATTGTTCGGAGTCATCGCTTTTCTGCTGACCGGGCAGGTCATGAAACATCACCATCCAAGGATGGAGGAGCTATCGGCGGAAGTGCGGATGATGTACGTTTCGCGGCATATTTACTTGCTGGGGGCGTCGCTCGTCAACGTAGTTCTAGGGTTATACCTCCAGGTGCATCCGTGGGGCTGGCGGCGAGTGTTGCAACAGATTGGTTCTGTGCTGATTCTTCTGTCTCCTCTGTCGTTGCTGATTGCGTTCTTTGCTGAACCGACGGTTGGCTTAGCCGGGCGAGGTTGGCGAAGCTACTTTGGGTTAATTGGGCTCTTTGCGGGCGTGATGACGCACATCTTGGCGACCGCGGGCGTAAGCAGAGAGGAAGACGCGAATCGCGATCGGCCAACTGTGCGCTAAGACCATTGTCCGGTAACCGCGTTAATCAGGCAGGTGGGAGTGGCCACAAACTACAGCATGCCAACTACACGAGCAATTGCAGCTGTCCTTCCAATTCGTAGAGGTCACTGATTCTATTAATGTGTGCGGCGTACAGGTTTCCGCGGTCGATCAAGATTGCTCTCAACCCAGCCGCAACGGCTCCACCGAAGTCATCATCCGGCGAATCTCCAACATGTACGATGCGGTCGCGCTTCGCACGAAGCCGGCGGACCGCTTCGTCAAAAATGCGCGTGTCGGGCTTCTCAATTCGAATGTCCGCCGATGAAATAACAGCGTCGAGAAGATCGGAAAGATCGGTTTCATGGCAAAAGGAATCTAGGCCGCGATGCCAGTTCGAGACCACGGCCAATCGTAACCCTCGCCGTTTTAGCGCACGCAGAACTGGCTGCACATCGACGTACAACTCGAAACAACCTGAACCGAAGATGTCGCGAATGGCGGCTGCGTGAACTTCACTTTGATTGGCAGTGGTACCGCTCACTTGTGACTGTTCGAAGAGTAGCCTCGTAAACTGAATCCAGAAGATCCGTTTTTCCTCCTGAGTGGATTCTGGTTTGTACACAGAACCGTAAAAGTTGAAGACGTTATATAAAACGCGGCGGTCCCACGAACGCGACTGCAAACCGTGTGAAGCGAGATATTCCGAAAAGAGCCTTCCACGCCCCATCTTGTGGCGATGATTTGCCAAGGTTCCGTACCAATCGAACGTTAGAGCCTCGATCTCCACTGCCATCGTTCTCCTCCGTGACAACGAATCTTAGCTCATGTCATAAGAGATTCGGGTCTGCACCGATGCGAAAGTGGTTCCACTTGCCCGATTAGTCGGGTGGTCTCAATGGGTCGACGCAACACTTTCTTGAAGTTTACTCGCAGGAGTCTGAAAACCTAAAGTCTCTCGCGGGCGTTGATTTAGGCGCAGCGCCACTTTGTCCAGATCCGACTGGGTATAGTCGGACAGGTCGGTTTTCTTCGGGAAATATTGTCGTAAGAGCCCATTCGTGTTTTCGTTCGAGCCGCGTTGCCAGGGACTCTGCGGATCACAGAAGTAGACTTTCACATCCGTGGCCACTGTAAAGCTCTTGTGTTTGGCCATCTCCAGTCCACGATCCCAGGTTAAGGAACGGCGCAGGGCCTTGGGCAGTTTACGAACATGCCGAGTCAGTGCGGCGACGACAACCGCCGAGTCTTTGCTGGAGACTTTTACAAGTGCGGTGAAACGCGAATGGCGTTCCACCAAGGTCGCGATGTGACTGTTCCTTGAGCCGCGCAGGAGATCGCCCTCCCAGTGACCCGGAACTGCACGGTCCTCCACTTCAGCGGGCCTTTCCCTGATGGAGATGGCCTCGGGGATTTGACCGCGCGTGTCTTTAAAAATACGAGAGTGCTGCGACCGGCGTATGCGGCGCTTGGATCGCAGGTGTTTCAGTAGCTCCTTTTTCAGCACTCCACGCGCTTGGATGAACAGGCTTCGGTAAATGGTTTCGTGGGACACACGCATGCCCTCATCATCGGGATACTGGGTTTTCAGCCAGCCGGAAATCTGCTTCGGCGACCAGTCCAGAATCAGTTTACTCGCAACGATGTTCCGCAACTTGGGGTTGATGGAAAGAAGGCAGCGCTTGGGCCGCAAGGCCGACTGCCAGGCTTCGCCGTCGGCTTGACTGGCTCGATACGCAGGACGGCCACCATGCCGTGCGACCTCCCGGCTCACGGTCGATACCGCTCGCTCTAAACATTTGGCAATCTCACGGATCGACGAACCGGTCGCCAGCCCGCGAGAGATCTCCTCGCGCTCACGCAGCGTGAGCGCGAGGAGCGCACGCCGCCGGACGGCCGGAGCAATCCCGCCGTAACGCGACACCAAACAACGAATAGAGGAATGTTCTTTGCCAAAAGCACGCCCGATCTCATGCAACGTCTGCCCCGCCTTCCAACGACGCCACACGTCGCTCTTCTGCTCCGCTGAAAGCCCAAACCGTCTCCCTTGTTTCATAAACACCACCTTTGAAAACAGCTTTATACCAGATGGTGTTGCATCGACCGTCTGAGCCGGCACGGGTTACCGGACAAATGCCCACAAACAGTTGTTTTTGAGAACACTCTCTGCAGACAAGGGTTCCGTCTACCTTCCTAACCCGCAAGTCGGAAGTCAGGGCGACCCGCGTCTCGCGGACTAAATACCTTCGGTTTGCACCTCGAAGAGCGTGTGCCACTGAGTCTGTTACAGTGCTTGACGAGCATGGATCTTGGCAAACCGTGCTGTCGCAAACACTTAGCTTGAACTGAAATGTGAGGGCAGTGAACCCCATACTTCAGACAAAACGCCAAAGTTACAGTTCGCAGCTACTGACACGAACCGTCGTCCAGAAATTGTTTCGACGACGCCATCGCCGCCAGCGATTGCCAGCAGGTCAATAGTTTCTGATCCAGAGGATCGGTATTCAATGAGTTGGGCGCTAGATAATCTCTACTTACGGTAATTTTCAGGTATCTATCCGTCAACGCGTCCATCGTATTGAACTCGTTGGTCAGCAGCGGAACGGCCCTATGGTCCATGTCGGTGCTGGCAGTCGCTTCCGCCTGCTTAAGGTTTGATTCAACTTGTCTCTTGAAGTTGCCGAACCACACATCCGATATCGGATATCCCCGCTCGATGCCGGTCTTCAACGCCGCGTGCCATTCGAGGATTTCCCTCATGGTCTCGATCCCCGCGCTGAGGAATGGCCTGGAGAGGGCGGCCGCGGGTGCGGACTGCTCCGTCTGAGGTGCTGCATTGGCGCCGCCGGGCAAAGTCAAAATGATTTGATTCCCCGCGAAGCGCAGCGATCCTCCTGTGATTCGCGCTAGCCCTTCGACTTCTACATAGTTCTTGCCTTGCATCTGAATGACTCTTGCCTGTCCCTGTTGGCCTTCGATTAAGAGTGCACTCGTCTCTTGCGCAACGAGAACCAGCAGAGGTAGCAACAGGATCGTCACCAGCATTATCGATGTTTGAATCGTGTTCCGCATGTCTTCTCTCCTAATGCGAATGGCAGTCCCCTAGGAAAAGGCACGCGCGTTGCCAAACCGAAATAACGAAAAGGACCGCGCAACCTGTGTGATTTCAGAGCTCTAGCGGCACACAACTTCAAAGCCTTTCTCACGCCCCGAAAAGGTTGCCCGCATTCGGGCACAGTGCCCGGCGGCTTGGCAACTAGTGCGGCACACAAGACCACTACAAACTGATTCAGCGTGGCCTTCCAGACGCCGACTGTGTGAGAGGGTCTCGATATGGAAGAACAGTTCTAGTGGTGCTAGTCTGATGCGCATGCCGGAAGACAATGGAGGCCCCGCCCATAGCAGATATCGAGCCTTGCTCGATGTGTCTGCCGCGATGGGTGAGCAACCGACGGTAAAAGCCGTCCTCCACAGCCTGCGCGACGTTTTATCTAGCAGCGTTCGCCTCCATGGCACTGACCTATACCTCCTGGACAGTGGTCAACAGACTTTGCATCTTCTCGAGTTTGATCGAGAAGCGGACGCGCCCGCCATTAGAATTGGCACCAAAATTTCACGGATTGGCGCGGCAGCACAAGCTCTGGAGCAACAAAAACCAGTTTTCCTGCCTGACATATCGCAGGAAATGTTGAAACACCCCGAGTTGGCTCCGTTTGCAGCCCAATCTGTTGGCAGAAGCGCTTACATTTTCCCTGTGTTTACCTCCCAGCAAAAGTACGGACTTTTGGTTGCGACTAAGGAGCGGGGTCAGGAGTTTGTGCGCGAAGATGTCGAACTACTCCGCTCTCTGACGTCCCACGTTGCGATTGCGCTAGAATGCGCGCTGGCTAGGGATTGTGCAGAACAATATCAGCGGGAACTTGCTACCGAGCGCGACCGCCTTCGGCTACTCCTCGAAATCAACAATCACGTCGTTTCAAAACTGAATATGGAAGATCTCTTTCGATCGGCTTCAACTTCGATTCGTTCGTATTTCGACAATCATCTGACGGGATTCTGGCTTCTCGAGAAGGACTCACATCGCCTTCAAAGTGTGGTGCTGGATTTTCCTGACGGCAAAGGGTTGCTGGCGGAGATGGGCTCAACGAATCTGACTGAAACGGAGTGCGAGAAACTCCGCGCCCGCAGGTCCGACATATTGTCGGTCGACGATATCAAGCGACTTCCGACGACCATTGCCGACAACTTGCGAGCCGAATCAATAACCTCGGTTGCCGTTGCTCCGCTTGCGACCGGGAGCGGACCGCTGGGTCTGTTGGCGATCGGCAGCCGGAAGCCAAACGCCTTCGGGCATGAAGACTTGAATTTGTTAACGCAGATTAGTATTCAGATCTCCCTCGCGCTGGATAATGCTCTTGCGTACGGGCGACTGAACGCATCGGCAGCTCGTCTGGAAGAGGAACGCCTTTACCTTGAATCGGAGATTCGCGCGGAACACAACTTCGAGGACATCGTCGGCAAGAGTGCCGCGCTGCGCAGAGTGCTAGATCAAATTGCGATTGTCGCTCCAACAAGCTCGACCGTGTTATTGCATGGCGAGACCGGGACCGGGAAGGAACTGCTCGCTCGGGCTATTCACAACCGCAGTCCGCGTCGCGAGCGCACGTTCGTTCGACTGAACTGTGCCGCCATTCCTTCCGGACTGGTGGAAAGCGAACTCTTTGGGCATGAAAAGGGCGCGTTCACTGGCGCACTCATGCAGAAACGAGGTCGGTTCGAGTTGGCCGATCGCGGCACACTTTTCCTGGATGAAATCGGGGATATCAGTCTTGACCTGCAACCAAAGCTCTTACGCGCTCTGCAGGAACGCGAGTTTGAACGTTTGGGAAGTACGAAGACTATCCGAGTTGACGTTCGCTTGATTGCCGCAACCCACCGCGATCTGCAGGACATGATAAGCAACAACCAATTTCGCGAAGACCTTTTTTACAGATTGAATGTCTGCCCGATTGAGATCCCTCCGCTTCGCGAGAGGCGCGAGGACATTCCTCTCCTAGTTCATTACTTCGTTTTGCGCTTGTCCCGGCAAATGCAAAAACGTGTTAAGTCTGTCCCGAAGCAGGCAATGGAGGCGTTGGTGAATCACGACTGGCCTGGCAACATTCGGGAGCTTGAGAACTTCATCGAGCGCTGCGTGATTTTCACGCAAGGGGACGAGTTGAACGTTCCTCACAACCAACTAAAGAGGACAGCTAGCCGCGGCGCCGGATCAGCACCATCGACATTCGAGCAAGCGGAGCGGCAGGTAATTATCGACGCGTTGAAGGCCGCGTCCGGAAGGATATCGGGCAAAGGTGGAGCGTCAGAGCGCCTCGGACTGAAACGAACGACGCTCCAAAACAAGATGCGCAAGCTAAACATTGCTCGCGCTGAATATTCCAGCACATAAGGATCCCGGGCTCACGTCGTAAGCAGGACCGGGAAGGCGATCAATCATCCTGTGTGTGGTGCGATTCCAACGTCTGTTTTATCCCCGCGAGGACCCGTCCGAGCGAGGATCGGGCTTTGTCCACGGCCACCTTGCGCACGATGCTTCCTTTTAGTCCGGTAAGGCCAGCCTGCTTCGACCCTTTGACGGTAATGATGTAGAAGCCGGGGCGTTGCGCATCTCTGACGCAGACCGTGAGATCGAGGGCCGTTTCGAAGTAGTGGCTTGCGTAGATCTGTTTCTCAGCTAATGCATAAGCAGGGTCCGATGGGCTTGCTCCGCGGTACACGACCCTCTGGACGATCCTAAATGTAGGCTTCAATCCAAAATTAACCTTCTCCCAGTAGAAGCCTGCTTGCACGTTAGCTGACTTAGCCTTCGGATATTCAAGAAGATATTCGTTGAGTTCGGGGAGGTATTCCGGAAGTGCGCTTAATCGTGTTAACAGCGCCGCGAACGTTTCCGCCACCGCAGCAGGATGGTTTTTGTCACGATAGACTCCAAGGGCCGTATTGCCCCCATTCATGTAATTGAGGAGCGCTTGCAACGCCATTTGACGGGCCAGGTGATTCACCCTGTTGGCGGCGTCAGGCGCGGACCAGTCTATTGACTGCTTAAAACCCTCCATCGCCTCTGTTGGCAGTTGAACCTCACAATGTCCCGCCTTGCAGTTTTTCAGTTCGTCGATATCTTGCCTTTCAAGAGTGAACCCCTCAAGGTCCGAAAGCTGCGGCGGATCGCTGAAGCTTTGAATTGCCAGATAACCCGGGAGCTTGCGCAACGCGTCGACGTCCGATGCGAGTTCGAGATACTTCTCTGGACTTGCCTCTACGTATACGGAGCCGAAGACGAACACTTCGTCAGGAGTGCGCGAGTCAATAACCTTGGCAACCGGCTTCCCTGAGCGGATCGCTCCTATCTGGTCTTCACTCAAGCCAACAAACTCTCGGAAGAATCTATACGGCTCGTCCGAGCGCTGGGCTTCAATGACAGGTGCCATCAGCAGGAACGGGACCACAAGCGCTATGCAAAATCTGGTCCTTATCATTGCCTTTCACCCCCATTATTCTTGTCGACCTGCCTTTTTTCGTCACTGTCATGTAGGTGGCCCCGACTGCTGCCCAGAAGATGGAACGCACCCGCCGGCACAATGCCAACGTCAATCCGGCAGTGCCCGTCACACCAAACAGATTTGCCATAAGCATATTTCCACCTTCGTAGGTTCCGAGGTTACCCGGACTCAGCGCACCAACGAGGTTGATCACTTTGGTCAAGCCTTCCATCGCAAACGCACCAGCCACACCAACATCTGTTCCCATAAATCGCAGAATGAGATACACCTCCAACACTGCCATCGCGTGCCACAGAAAATTGAGGATCAGGCTCGCACAGAACGCGACAGGCTCTTCGCGATAAAATGTGAGAAGGTTGTGTTCGGCTGAATCAATAACCGACAGCTTGCTGCTGACCAACTTGTGAAGCCGAGGCAATCGCCCAATCGCTCTAGCGGCGTTTCCCATCAGCCGCCACCCACTTGCGACAGCCACAGCTGAAATGGCCACTATTGCAATGAGAACAGCAGCGAACAGCAATGCGTAAATTCGCCACCGACCATCAACAACGGGAGCGAGCAACAGAGTAGCGGTAATCCCCAATACTGTGACCACTACCGCTGTGAAAGCATGCAATCCTCCATCAATCGCGGAAGACGATATTCCATTCGCGAGTGGCACGGCGGAACCGAGCATGGAAATGCGCAGGCCCTCCCCAAATAGCTTTCCGGCAAAACCAAGTTGCCCGACTGCATCAGAGACGAGCTGCGCTCCAAGACTGCGCGACCAGGAGAGGGCACTTATGTCGCATGCAAAAGTCTGTCGCCATGCGCATGTCTTAATCAGCTGAGAAAAACCTCCCAGGATGATGATCACAGCTAGTCCCCAACCGACTGCCTGAACTTGCTTCCAAACCGCCTCTGGACCGGCTCGAAACACCATATATCCCAGTAGGCTGACCCCAAGGAGTAGAACAAACGATCGAAAAAAACTTCGAGGTAGATAGCGGAAGTTAGGCACCGCAGACCTCACCAACGGCTGGTTCATCCTCTCTTATCGGAGCGGAGTAGTTCGCGGCGTCCGGGGATTCTGCAGGAACGCGAATGGGAACGAGAAAACTACTTGCGAGAAGATAGGCGTAAAGGTGTTCGAGAGGAAGCGTGAAACGCAGCTGTTCCGCGGAGACCCAACCGTTCGTTTCATTCCATTCCAGGTCGATAGCTGAAAAGACTTTGATCGCTTCCTGTAGATCTATTGCAGTCATCGGATAAGCATAGATGCGTACGTTCTGAGCCAGGAGACGCGCGAGGGCTTCAAGAAGCCTGCCTTCGAGATTGAAATAAGGATCGTCGAAGGCCCGGATCAAAAGCGAGAGTCCGACGATAAAGCGCAGGGAAGCTTTTGTATAGCGATTCACGAGGGCCGTCATGTTGTATAGCTCGCGTTCGCGGAATAAGAGGACATAGCCGCCTTGTGCCAGAAGCGAATTGATCCGAGTCAGCAGGTCGGAGATTTCTGGGGTTGACTGTTGTGCAGCCATTGGAGCCGCCGACAAGCAGAAGCAGCCAATAGGAGCAGAAGTAGATTCTCCCAATTCCCGACGAAGCTCTTGAATGCCGGCCGCCAGCATTTGCGTATGAATTTGGGCATGAACGGGATCCACATGGCCGAAGTATCCCGGTGCGAGAACAACAGCTTTGTTGTGCAGAAATTCGTTAGGGGGCAGAGCGGCGCCCGAAGGCGAAAAGCACACGGCCTCGGAAAGTCCCGCATGTACCAGATAAGCTAAGAGCGTAGGGCGATCCCAACTCGCAAAAGCAGGTCCGCGAAAATCGACGCAATCAATCTCTATCCGTTCCCTCACGACATCCTGAGCGAGTCCTTCGAAAAACGATTCCTTTGTCTGTAACTGATAGAAAGCAGCGTAAAGAAGATTGACCCCCAGAATACCGATGGCTTCCTGCTGGAGAACGTTGGAAGAGTCCCGCATGTTGATGTGCAGGAGAATGTCGCTAGGTTCTCCGCCAGAACGCGACTGGAACCGAAGTCCAAGCCAGCCATGGGCCTCGTTTGTTCCTGCATAATTTCGCGCCGACACGGTATCGACAAAAGCGAAGAAGCGCTTGTCTTTGCCGCGAGTCTTGTCTAACTGGCCGAGCAACTGAGTCCACTCGGTTTCCAGCATGGCCTCCAGCCGCTCCCTGGAGACATAGCGAGAACCGGTCCCGTAGAGACTGTCACTGACCTCCTTGTCGTAGGCGGAAATGCTTTTCGCAACCGTGCCGGAGGCCCCGCCGACGAAAAGGAACCAACGGACAACTTCCTGCCCGGCACCGATTTCGGCAAAAGAACCGAATGTGGAGGCATCGAGATTTACAGTCAGCGCTTTGCGATGAGTATCAAGCTTTTCAGCGGACGTCATATTCAGGCTCCGATCTAGTTACCTTTTCCGAGGCTTGGATCCGTTAGGACCAGATTCGTCGTCGTTTGCGGGAGGCTCCCCCAACGCGCCCAGATGCGTGCTGCCATTTGGGGTTACACGCAAATTCAGACGCTCGCATACATCGAGTGCATAAGAATTGGGGGCGACGAACTCGGTTCCGAACTGGCCAAAGAAAGACAGCACTTCTTCCCCCACCGCGTCGATGAATACGACCTCCGTCAGATCGACGAGTAGCTTTTCGCGCGCGGCGAAGCGCGCTGTCAGCGTCCGAGTGTGCTCAGCATCATCACCGGTGAATCGGCCTTCAAGCCTTAAGATCAAAGTGTCAGCCGAATCGCGTATTTCGACGCGGAGCATCACGCCTCCTTAGCATGTGAGTAGCCGCAAAAAACTGGCCTAGCCCGTTTCAACGGGGCGTCTCTATGCGAACTATCGACCGATCAAACAGCAGGTCTCATGCCAGAGGGCGGCCGCGGTAAGTTATTCGAATCAAGAGATGTTGCAGGATGCATTTGGATTAAAGGTGCCCCAATGCGGGCAAAGCCCCGATGTGGGCACGATATGTCCCTTCCCAAAAGCAAGAAGGCCGAGCTGCTAATTTTCAAGACGGCAGGCAGCAGCAATCCACCGAATCACCCGCACCACCCATAGGCAGCAGATCAGATTCGCCAACTTTTGATTGCCGGTCCTAAACAGAATCGGACGAGGCCTTGGGATCGTGCCCGCGTTCATCGCCCGCGTTAGTCACTCGCGGCAGCATTGCCCGCATTCGGGCACGTCAGCTGGTGGGCCGATACATCAGCCCCTAATAAATCCAACAACTTGCGAGCCGCAAAGGTTGGCATGGTGTCTGCATTACTCACAAACAGGAACGCAAAATGAACCCACTGACCTCAAGAAACAAAACCACACAGGGCCCGACAGAACGTCGGACCCTAAAAGTATCTTTATCTCGCGTGGCTCTGATTCTGTGCCTCCAGCTCACCCTCCTTTCGGTTGGTTGGGCACAGACGCCGGAACCCGCTACCACCACCGCGCCGCTGTTGACCTTGGACGAAGCGGTCCGGATTGCAAGCGCCACTAACCGAGACATCCACATCAGCAAAATTGAAATTATCAAGGCGCAAGAGATAGTCGCGCAGGCCAAAACAAATTACCTCCCGAAGCTGGACGCGAACGTTCTTGCAGGAGTTCCGCTGCAGCCGCTGAATTTTAGAGTTCCCGCTGGCAGCCTCGGCACCTATCCAGCCACTGGTCCTATCCCAGCGACCGATACCAACATTCACTCACCGGTGCGGTTCGGCGCGTTTGTGAATGCCTCAGCGGCACAACCGCTCACTCAACTTTTCAAAGTAAATCTTGCTGTCAAGCAGGCCCTACTCGGAATCGACCTCGCGAAGGAAGGAGTGCGTGCTCAAAGTCAAGACACAGTGCGACAGGTGAAGGAAGCCTACTACCAAGTGGCGGAGCTACAGGCGCAAGTCGCCAGTGCAAGAGCAGCTGTTCGGTCGTTGAGCGAGCTGTCCTCGTTAACGGAACAGCGACTCGCACAGGAAACCGTGTTGCTCTCCGAATCGCTCACCATAAAGGCCAAGCTAAAACAACAGCGCTACCAGTTGCTCCTTGCGGAAGACTCCTTTGAGTTACAGAAGCAGAACCTGAATCGTCTTCTGGGACGCGAGCTACGCACTTCCTTTTCAGTGGAAATGCTCCCGTTCGGCGAGCTTGTTGAATGGGATCTCGATACCGCTCGAAAGCGGGCACTTGAGCAGCGGCCCGAACTGCGTGGCGCCCGGATACAGACCAAGATTGCCGACCTGGATGTGCGTCGCGAGCATGCGAAATACATTCCTGATCTGAGTTTGCAGGTCAGCTACCTAGGATTTCAAAACGTCAATTTCCTTCCGCAGAGCACCGGCGCTGTCGGATTCGCCTTTCAATGGCAGCCCTTCGATTGGGGCTACAAGAAGCACCGGATCGCAGAACTGAAGGCTACGACAGAGCAGAAGGCAACAACGGAACGAGACGTTGAACAGCGCGTTTTGCTGGATGTTGAAGAAAAGTTTCGCAAGCTGGGGGAAGCACGCATCCTGCTGGATGCGCTAACGGATCAGCGTGAGGCAGAACAGACGAGGCTTGGCGAAGTGACAAACCGCTACAACGAAAAAGCAGCGCTTCTGTCCGATCTGTCGCAGCAACAAGCCGCGGTATCGCAGGCAGAGGCGCAGTACCAGCAAGCACTCGCGGGATTTTGGACGGCACGGGCCAACTTTGAAAAAGCGATAGGAGTGGAGTAAAGGCATGAAAAACAAATCAAGCATGGGGCTACGGAAAGCAGCAGCTGCACTATTGGTGCTAATCGCAGGGGCAAGCGGATGCCAGCAACCGACGCAGGTAGCAGCGAAATCTCCAACGCCTGTCCGGGTAGTAGATGTTGCGCTGAACTCTTCTTCAGAAAGCCTACGCTACTCTGCTTCGGTGTTGCCGCTGGCGCAGGCGGCGTTGTCCTTCAAGTCCTCGGGATACGTAACCGAGATCAAACAGGTCATGGGCGCAGATGGAAGACGCCGTGAGATTGGAGCAGGCGACTATGTTGCTCGCGGCGCATTGCTGGCACAGATTCGCCACCAGGATTTAAAAAACCAGCTTGACCAGGCCGCAGCGGCCGTAACGCAGGCCGAGGCGCAACATCTCCAAGCTTCTCAGGATTACGAACGCGGTAAGGCGCTTTACTCCACGCACAGCCTGACGAAGCCAGAATTTGACCAAACTCAAGCGCGATTCGATTCAAGCCGAGGTGCTGTGGACCAGGCAAAGGCCAGCTTGCGACAGTCGCAATTGGCTTTGGCCGACGCGGATTTGGGCGCGCCCTTTTCCGGCTTCATCCTGGCTCGCAATATCGAACTCGGAAATCTGGCGTCGCCCGGAACTGTCGCGTTCACTATCGCTGACACCAGCGCGGTCAAAGTGAGTTTCGGTGTTCCAGAGTACGCAGTTAAGCAACTCCGCTTGGGCCAGGAATTCAACATTCACTTGCAAGACGACGCGAAACAGTACAAAGGCAAGGTGACAAGTATTGCCGCGGGCGCTGACGAGAAAAATCGTGTTTTCGCAGTCGAAGTGACCGTGCCCAATCCCAAGAGTTATCTGAAGCCGGGAATGATTGCTTCGCTCACTCTCTCTGGCGTTGAAAAGACTCCGGCACCTTCCGTGCCCTTGGCAGCTGTTGTCGCTGACCCGTCCGCATCTGGGCGCTATGGCGTTTTCGTCGCCAGCGAGGCGAACGGCAAATGGACCGCACATTTGCGAGCGGTGACGTTAGGTGAGACCCACGCGAGTGACGTGGCAGTGGAAGGTGTGAAACCAGGGGAAAAGATCGTCGTAGTTGGAGTCGCTGATTTGAAGGATGGCGATTTAGTTCAAGTTCTCCGATAGAGGCATAGAAAAATGGCACACGAAAAAAATCAAGACATCAGCAATCGCCGCAGTATCACTCGGTTCTTTGTTGAGCATCCACACATTTCCTGGATGATGCTCGTTGGGGTGCTCGTTTGGGGCTGGTTCGGTTACACATCCATGCCGCAGCGAAAAGACCCGGAAATCCCCGTGCGCGTCGCCGTGGCGGCTTGTCCTTGGCCCGGAGCGACAGCAGAGCAGGTCGAGCAGTTCGTTACCCGGCGCATTGAAGACGTTGCCGCAGAGAACAAAACGATTCATCCCGGTACGGACGCAGACTATGGCGTCAAATCCATCTCTCTCCCCGGCTATTCGTTTGTGTACCTACAGCTGGATGAGAGTGTGAAGGATACGAAGCGCCAATTCAGCGATATCAATCTCAAGCTGAATGCGCTTAATGCTCAATTACCGCAAGGCGCGGGCCCTATCGTTTTCCAAAGTGATTTCGGAGACACCGCCGCGTTGATGCTAACGGTTGCGAGCCCGAAAGCGGACGACATTGAAATAGCAGCCCGCGCCAATTCCGTTGAAGCGGCACTTCGCAAAGTCCGTAGCTCAAAACAGCAGAATAGAACGGGCCAGCACGTCACGATCGTGGATTCGTTTCCACAATCCATTTCGGCGCGCGAAGTTCTTGACGCCGGATATTTATTTCAACAGGAAGCCCAGAGTGCTGGGATTATTCGAGATTCGGAAATCGTTCAGGGTAGTGGTTTTATCGGTTTGGATGGAATTTCCGAAAGCGATGACAGTGCGATTCGGGCTTTCATCCAACGGTTTCTATCGGACCGACTGAAACGATCCGAGCTGCATCCGGATGCATGGGAGCTCGCGATCATCCGCGATCCCAGCGAAACAAGAGAGAAACTGGCCAGCGTTGCCGGCGACAAATACAGTTATGCCGACCTCGATAACTATTCCGACTTGATCGGCCGTACGCTTCAGGGCGCTACCGAGGTCTCGAAAGTCGAGACTCGGGGTGTTCTGCCGCAAGCCGTCTATTTAGACTATTCGCAGGATCGGCTTGCAGCTTATGGATTGCGCCCCGCCGATCTATCCAAAGTACTATCCGCCCGGAACATTATTGCGCCTGGTGGAAATATAGAAACGGCCGACCGCAAAGTCGCGCTTATCCCTTCGGGACAATTCGATACGGCGAAGAGCATCGGTGATCTCGCGGTTTCGACTACATCAGAAGGTGCCCCGGTGTATCTGCGGGATCTCGTCCAGATCAGCCGCGGCTATCAAGCCCCTGCACAATATCTGAACTACTACACCTGGCAGGACAAGAGTGGGCGTTGGCAGCGCAGCCGCGCCGTTACGTTGGCAGTCTACATGCGCGACAAAAAGCAAATCGCGAGCTTCGGTGAGTCGGTGAACGCAAAGCTATCGCAGCTTCATCAAATTCTCCCTGCAGACCTCATTTTGGCGCACACGTCGGATCAACCGCTTCAGGTTAAGGAGAACATCCATCTTTTTATCCGGGCACTCCTGGAAGCCATAGTCCTCGTCGTGATTATTGCGCTGCTCGGCTTCTGGGAGTGGCGTCTCGCTCTGATCATGGCACTAGCCATACCAATTACGCTGGCGATGACATTCGGAATCGTTTATGTGCTGGGAATTGACCTTCAGCAGGTTTCGATTGCAACGCTCATCATCGCTTTGGGGCTTCTCGTTGACGTGCCGGTGGTGGCGGGAGACGGCATCAAGCGCGAGTTGGCGGAAGGCTCGCCCCGCAAGATTGCTTCCTGGCTCGGTCCAACCAAGCTTGCGACTGCGATTTTCTACGCGACGATTACGAACATCATTGCGTACCTGCCGTTCCTGATGCTGACCGGAAATACCGGCGAGTTCTTGAAGAGTCTGCCGATCGTCATGACGGCCTCGCTACTGTCCGCGCTATTCGTTGCAATGACGTTCGTCCCATTCTTGGGCTACTACATTCAACGTGCCCCGGCAAAGCCAGAACCTACCATCGAGGAAAGACGCGAACGAGGCTTCTACGGTTTCTACAACCGGCTTGTCCAAAGAGCCATAAAACATCGTTGGGCTGTTCTTGCCGGATCTCTTGTTTTTCTCATCGGTGGAGGACTTTTCGGTTCTCGCTTGAAGACTCAATTCTTCCCTGAGGATGTTCAGTATTGGTTTTATCTGGACGTTTGGCTGCCAAATGACGCGCCTTTGAGTGCAACCAGCGATGCCGCAGTCCAGGCTGAAGAAGTGGTTCGGAAAGTGATCGAAACTTCACCCGAGCTTGGATCGAAGGACGAGCGTGGCCATCTTCTCAAGTCGCTGACAACCTTTACGGGCGGCGGCGGACCGCGTTTCTGGTTTTCCGTCTCACCGGAAATGCCGCAAACGAACTACGCGCAAATCATTGTTGAAGTAACGGACAAGGAAGCCACTCCGAAGCTGAAACGCCCGATACAGGACGCCCTTGCAAAGCAGATCCCAGGCGCATGGATCACTGTGCGGCAGCTGCAAACAAACCCGGTCGAGAATCCCGTAGAGCTGATGATCTCCGGCCAGGCGGACGTGGACGCGAAAAACGAAGCTGACGATATCCGCACGTTGCGAACGATCGCTCGCCAAGCCCAGGAGATCGTGGCCCAGGCCCCGGGCATTTCCGTTCTTCGGGATGACTGGTTTCCGGACAATCTTCAGCTACAGGTTCAAATCGACCCTGACCGCGCGAACGTCGTGGGCATCACCAACGCCGATGTCGCAAGTGCGTCAAGCGCAGCAATAAGTGGAACCCAAGTAGGCATGTTCAAGGAAGGGAACAAGAACATTCCTGTTGTGGCGCGCCTCCGCATGCAGGAGCGCGGTCAGCTTGCCGACATCAAGAACCTTTATGTGTATAGCTCACAGACGAACAACCGCGTGCCTCTACTGTCGGTCGCAAATTTGGAGCACCTCCTGCAAACCGGTCGTATCGCGCGGCGAGAACACTTTCGCACCATTTCCATCTTGTGTTATCCGCAGCCTGGAGTTCTCGCATCGGAAGTAATCGATCCGATTATTCCGAAATTGCAGGAGTTCCAGAAAAATCTTCCGCCCGGATATCAGCTGCGGATTGGTGGTGAAAGGGCCAAGCAATTAGACGGCTTCGCAAATCTCAAAATCGTTCTGCTGATTTCTTTGATTGGGATTTACTTGGCCTTGCTCGTTCAATTCAATAACGCCGTCAAACCTCTTTTGGTATTCGCTGCTGCTCCTTATGGCGTGATCGGGTCTCTGATCGCCCTCGCGATCATGCATACGCCGTTCGGGTTCATGGCTTTTCTCGGCATCGCCAGCCTGATAGGCGTGATTGTCAGTCACGTCATCGTGCTGTTCGACTTCATCGAGGAAATGCACGCAAAGGGCGAGCCACTGGTCCAAGCGCTGGCCGATGCGGGCATCCAGCGAATTCGCCCTGTAATGATCACAGTGGGAGCAACGATCCTGGCTCTTTTCCCGCTTGCTCTCGAAGGCGGTCCGCTGTGGCAGCCTCTTTGTTACGCGCAGATCGGTGGACTTGGCGTCGCTACCTTCATCACTCTGCTCTTGGTGCCGGTCCTGTACAGCATATTCGTGCTCGACCTGAAGATCATTCGCTGGGAAGCGAAAGACTCGGCAATGCATGACGAAGTTCTTGAAGCGGCTAAAGCCGTTCCGCAAACAGCCTGAAAGCAATGAAAATGACACTCATTCCTCAAGCTTCTGCGGCTGTTCTTCTATTAATCCTCACGCTCTGTTTGCAGTGTGCTGGGGTTGCGGCGCTCGTTGAGTGGCTACGGGGCGTTACGGCCAAGGGCGGCCAAGGATTTGGTCCGGTTCGCTCGGCCGTCCTGGTAGTGAAATCGACGATCGCAATCATTATTCTCCATGGGCTCGTAATCCTTCTGTGGGCGAGTTTCTACCGGTTGCAATGCTTTCCTTCGTGGGAACTCGCTTTTTACTTCTCCTCGAGCAGCTATGCCACCGTCGGTTACGGCGATGTGACCCTTCCCAGCAGGTGGAGACTCTTAGGGCCTCTTGAGAGCATGGCTGGGGTGCTGATGTGTGGGGTATCCGTTTGTCTTCTGTTCGCGACGATCACACGGCTGATGGACCGCGACCCACGCCACTCTCGAAAACTGGGCTATGCAAACGATCCGGTAGACCTGGAGGGGAATCGCCATGCTAATGAACGAAACTATGCCTAACACCACCATCGAAACTCCCGATTGGCTTCGCGAGATGGAGACCATCCTCGAAGAACTCAATGAAGGTGTAGTCGTCGTTGATGATCAGCTTCGAGTGATCTTTGCAAACGAAGCGCTTACGCGCATGGGACACTTCGAGCGCAACGACATTCAAGGCTGTACGCCCGATGCGATTTTCCCCAGCGAAGACCTTCCCTATATCATACGGCAACACGAATCGGGTCACCGTTACGGCCGGCATCGCACTGAGTTCTACTTGCCGCGGAAAGACGGCACCAAGATCCCAGCGATCTTTAGCGGCCGGGTCATTCAGGGTCCCGACAAGCAAGAGTACGTGTTGCTTATCGTGACCGACATCAGCGCGCAAAAGGGTATCGAGGAGCAGCTGCGCGAATCGAATTCACTCCTTCAAGAACGGCAAGATGAAATGGATGCCGAACTCGCCCTCGCCGCACATGTGCAGCAATCCCTTGCGCCGCATAGTCTAATTTGGAAAAACCTCGCCGTGGAGTCGTACTACAGCCCGGCCCGCACCATTGGCGGCGACTTTGGCGTAGTCCACCCGCAAGGCGATGATTCTCTGAGCATTGTCCTATCCGACGTTTCCGGACATGGCGTCGGTTCGGCATTAATGGCCAACCGTATCTATTCCGAAACTCTGCACGCACTAGGACGCAAAACCGAGCCAGGAACCTTGCTGCGGGAGCTTCATCATTTCGTACATACTCGGATCCCGGTCGACGGCTTTTTCTTCACGATGGCCGCAGCCCGTTTCAGCCACGAGGGACGCCGACTAAGCTTTTCTGCCGCCAGCCAGCCGCCGGCAATACTCGTCTCAAATGGCAACCTCCGCCGCCTTGAGTCGCGAAACGGTATCCTCGGTTGCCTCTCCGAAACTACACCGTTCGAGCCATCCATTGAAGTTGAACTATCACCGGGTGATCGCCTCATTTTGTACACCGATGGCCTCGTTGAGGTTTTCAACTGCCTCGGCGATATGCTTGGCGTCGAAGGTCTGGAAGATTTAGTCCTGCAATCGGCAACGCTAACACTCGCGGATATGCAGAAGTCAATCCTCGACGGCGTAGCTGCCTGGAGGCACGGTCCCCTCGCCGACGACGTGTCCCTGGTTATCGTCGAAGTTCACTAGCTCTATTAGAGTAGGGTTACCAACGTGGCGACAATCGACGACTATCCGTTGACATGAAGTCGCCGACGTACACGATACATTCCCGTTGTCCACACACCGTCCCGAAGCAACGCGTGTGAAATCACAACGGTTCCCTAGACTGTTGCTACGCGCGTTCACACCACACCTGACGCGGTGGAGGTTTCCCAAACCGCCGCCGTGCTGAACGTTGCCACGCCTCAAATCTGAGTGCGATAAGTACTCGGAACAAATGTCTACACGACGTAGACAGCACGCCTGCGGGGCAGGCAAGGCGCGCTCCGTCTTTGGAAACTCCAAACCAAGCTAATTGGAATGGAAGAATTGGGCTCGACCTGATATTTGTTACAGTACTTTTTACTCTATAAGTAAGACTATTTGATTGAAGCAGTTGCGTTTGAGCTTGTGACGCTCATGTGCGCGAGGGGCCAAAAAGCTCAACTGTCACCAAACTGTCACTAAAATTGGCGCAGGACAGGCCAAAATCAGCGAACTACAAATAACCTGAAATGCTGCTATCTGATGGCTGGCAAAGGGATTTAGTTGAATTTTGTATCAGATAGCGAAGTGGCTTATTGGCGTTAGCAAACCGCCGCATTCAGCCGCTCTGCCACCTCTCCGCGGTCTTTGGGCAGAATCCTCTCTGTCTTTAACTTCAGAGAGGCCCACCTGACGAATAGCGAAAGTATAGCATCAAACCAATTTGTGCCAACGGCCAAATTGCCATGAAACCGGCCATCTGCGTGTAACAAAACAGCCCTGCCGACGTCATTAGATGTAGGTCGGTTTGTTGCGAGGGTATCGAGCAGGCGGCGAGGAACTCTTCCCTTTGCGCGGTTTTGCATCTAGAATAGACAGAAGATTCGCGCCTAACCTGCTGAAGTTAGACCGAGTTGTCCCGTCAGCCGGGCTCCACGTGGCCCCGGCGGGAAGCCCAAACCGCGAAGTACGCAGTCTCCTCTCGCGAAACATTTCGACCCGTACGGGCGTATGTACTGTAGAGGACGGGCGAGAAAACAACGTAATTGTGTCCCCACTTGCGTGGTCTGCTCCGGCAACGGTTGGAGCGACCCCTCAAGAGTGGAGTAAAGAGGATTCACATGAAGACGTGGAAAAAGGTACTGATTGCAGTGGTCGTGGTCGCTGTGCTCGGCGGGATTGTGCTCTTCAGCGTTAACCAGGCAAACAAGGGTGTGGTGACGGTTCAGACGGCCAAAGTGGCGACACAAGACAATTTAGTTTCGCTGGTAACGGCCTCCGGAGAGATCAAGCCGACCACTTACACAAATGTGACGGCGCAAGGTTTCGGCAGAATCACCGAAATTCTCGTGAAGGAAGGCGACCACATCAAGAAGGGCGACCGGCTCCTGCTCCAGGAAAACGTCCAGGCAAGCGCGGACGTACAGGCGCAGTCGGCTGCGATTCATTCCGCGGAATCCGGAGTGCAGGCGGCTGACGCGAGTTACAATGCGGCGCAGGCGGATCTGGTTTCTCAACAGGCAAATATGCAAAAGGCCAAGCTCGATTGGGAGCGCGGACAAGGACTTTTCAAGGACGGGTTGATACCGAAGCAGGATTTTGATCAGCGGAAGAGCACCTATGATGGCGCCGTAGCGGCGGTGGATTCGGCGAAGGCTCGCGTGCAATCGCTGAAAGCACAGCTCGATCAGACACGGTCGCAGGTGAATCAGAACCAGGCGATGCTTGTCCGGACAAAGGACGTACTGTCGAAGACCACGTACACCTCGCCCATCAACGGAATCGTGAGCTACCTGCCAGAGCGCGTGGGCGACTATGTCGTGCCTGGCATTCAGAATTCTAACGGCAGTTTTTTGATGACTCTTTCGGATATGTCCGTGGTAACCGCGGAAGTCAAAGTTGACGAGACAGATATCGTCAATGTGAAACTGGGGCAAGATGCCGACGTAACGATTGACGCTGTACCCGGGAAGGTGTTCAAAGGCAAAGTGACGGAAATTGGGTCACAGGCAACGTTGAGGAGCTCCGGTCTGGCCACGACACAATCCACGACGAGCACGCAGGAAGCGAAAGACTTTAAGGTAGTCGTGCGGCTCGATAGTCCGCCGGACAATTTGCGGCCCGGGCTATCGACGACGGCGAAGATCAAGACCGCGGAGAGGAAGAGCGTAATTGCGATCCCGATTCAGGCCTTGGCAGTACGCACGCGCAAAGATCTTGAAGAAGCGGCCAAGAATTCGAAGGGGCAGGGAAGCTCGGGAGTCACGCTAGCAGCGCCGGCGCCCGCAGCGGCTGGCGACCCTAAGAAGGACGAAGTACAGGGCGTGTTCGTCGTCAACGGCAAGAAAGCTTTCTTCCGCCCCGTGGAAACTGGAATCACCGGCGTTACCGACATCGAAATCACCAAGGGTTTGCAAATCGGCGACGTGATCGTAGTAGGGAGCTACAAGGCACTTAGAACGCTGAAGCCTGAGGCTAGCGTGAAAGTGGATAACTCCGCCCCGAAGAAACAGGACGACCAGCAGAGCTGACGGCGCCGGACAAGCGAGGACATTCGAATGCCCGTGGAGATAACTGCGACGGATTCATACCGCGAGGATTTGGTCAGCTCCGGTATCGTGATCAAAACCGAAGCCCTGACAAAGGTGTACGAAATGGGCTCGGAGCAGGTGCACGCCCTCAGTGGTATTGACCTGCAAATTCGCAAGGGCGAATATGTGGCCATCATGGGGCCTTCGGGTTCGGGCAAGTCCACGCTCATGAACCTCATCGGGTGCTTAGACTCGCCCAGCGCCGGAAAATACTGGCTCGCCGGACGCCTGGTAAGCGATTTGGACGATGACGAGCTGGCGTATATCCGGAATAAAGAGATTGGTTTCGTTTTTCAAACGTTTAATTTGCTCCCCCGCGCGACGGCTCTGCACAACGTGGAACTACCCTTGATATATAACGGCACGCCTGCGGAAGAGCGTATCGAAAAAGCAAAGAAGGCGCTGGAGCGCGTGGATTTGCTCGACCGGATGACTCACAAGCCGAACGAACTCTCGGGCGGCCAGAGGCAACGCGTGGCCATTGCCAGAGCCCTTGTCAATTCTCCATCCATTGTCCTGGCGGACGAGCCGACTGGCAACCTCGATTCGAAGACCGGCGAGGAGATCATGGCGCTTTTCGAAAATCTCTACCGGCAGGGCAACACGATTATTCTCGTCACGCATGAGAACGACATCGCGCAGCACGCACACCGCATCATTTTCATTCGCGATGGAAAGATCGCTTCCGACGAAGCCGTAATTAAGAAGTAAAAGACAATTCGGCTCTTTCCTTCCCTTTTCAATCACCTAGTCTTATAAGACTGGCGCCGGCGCGCTAGATTGGTTGGCGTATTTCTTTGCGGAAGTACGCAATCATGGAAAGGGCGGCTTGGATATGCAAACGGATCGAAAACAATACTCCAAGAAAGAGGAGGTGCTGCGGCAGGCCGCGGAAATAGCCCTAAAATACGTGGCGCGAATTGGTGAACGCCGAGTTGCGCCTGCCGCGAGCGACTTGCATAATCTGGCAAAATTCCGTGAGCGATTTCCCGCGTCGCCGAGCGATCCCATGCAGGTCCTCGAGACGCTGGATGAAATTGGCTCGCCAGCAACCGTAGCGACAACCGGCGGGCGATACTTTGGCTTTGTAATTGGCGGTACCCTACCCGCCTCTCTGGCGGCAAATTGGCTGGCAGGTGCGTGGGATCAGAATGCCGCACTGCGCGTGATGTCACCAGTCGCGGCAGAACTGGAGGAGGTGGCACTGGGCTGGGTATGCGAGGCGCTGGGCCTTCCGGAGAATTGCGAGGGCGGGCTAGTGACCTGCGCGACGATGGCGAATTTCACGGCGCTGGTGGCGGCACGTCATGCACTTTTAGCCCGCGCTGGGTGGAACGCCGAGGATGACGGGATGTTTGGGGCACCGCCCATCGATGTTGTAGTCGGTGATGAAGTACACGCTTCTCTTCTCAAGGCTCTAAGCCTTTCGGGATTTGGTAAGAAGCGTTTGACGCGCGTGGAAGTGGATAGTCAAGGGCGAATGCGCGCAGACAAACTGCCGCGCCTCAGTGAGCGCACAATCCTCTGCATCCAGGCCGGCAACGTAAACACTGGGGCATTCGATCCAGCCGCGGAAATCTGTGCGCGCGCGAGAGAGCAAGGAGCTTGGGTTCACGTGGATGGAGCTTTTGGGTTGTGGGCGGCCGTCTCTCCGAAATACAGACACCTGACGGAGGGCTTCGAACAAGCGGATTCGTGGGCCACTGATGCGCACAAATGGCCGAATGTGAACTACGACAGCGGCGTCGTGTTGGTGAAAGACGGGATGTCGTTGCGCGCTGCGATGACTATGACAGCGGCTTATCTGGAGGCAGGCGCACTGCGCGAACCGATGTATCACACGCCGGAGGCGTCGCGAAGCGCGCGCGGGGTGGAACTGTGGGCGGCTCTTAAATCGATCGGACGCGCAGGCCTGTGCTCCCTGGTTGAGCGTACCTGTGCGTACGCGCAACGGTTCGCAGATGGATTTCGCGGGGCAGGCTTCGAAGTGTTAAATGAGGTCGTCATTAATCAGGTGCTCGTTTCTTTCGGCAGCGCGGAAGTCACGCAGAAAGTGATTCGGGCTGTTCAAGAGGATGGCACATGCTGGTGCGGCGGAACGGTGTGGCAGGGAAAGTCAGCGATGAGAGTGAGCGTCTCTTCCTGGGCGACGACGGAAGCGGACGTGGAGCTTAGCCTGAAAACTATTTTGCGCATCGCACGCGCCTGCCTTAGCTAGAGACCTCTCCCCACAAAGTCGTCTCACATGCGGATATCAGCGGCTATGCGCAACGTGAGTGACGTCTATGTCGGCAAACGTTGGTGCTGGACAGAGATAGGTGTGCGACAAACGGTCATGCCACGTCAGGGCATCTTCGTCCCACAAGGCCCATAGAAAGCCAATAAAAAAAGTCCCAGCGGAAAGCATGTAGCCAACGCAACGCCAGAGCATCTGCCGCGGCGTGGGAGACTCGCCGGAAAAACTGACGACTTGCAAGCCGCGCATCATCATGCCCGGGGTCGTCCCTCCGAAAACCGTAAACAGAGCAAAATATTGCAAGTACACGATGACGAATGTCAGCACGCATACGGCGGCGCTCAACTTGCTTAAGGTAAATTCTCCCCCCAACGAACCAAAGAGGGCGAGGAACCCGCCATACGCAAAGAGAAGGCAGCCGGCGTCTATTAAACCGGCGAGCCGGCGCTCATCAATAGAGGCCACGGGATACAAACCGGCGTGCTCCGAGCGCACCTCTTGTGTGGAAGCCAGTCCAGCGGTTTGGTCCGTGACGGGAGGCAAGGAAACGTCAATCTCCATCTGCGCGTCTTCACGCGTGGCAGCATTTCTGCCGATGGCGATTGTGAACGCGAAATCCTCATCAGGAATCGGCTGCGCTTCGGCGACAGCGATAGAAGCGCGAGCCGGTGGATCCGGTTCAGGCTCGTCGAAGGGAAGTGCGGACTGAGCAAGATTCGGAGCAACCCTCCGGCGTCGCGAGCGATAGGATTGGAGACGCTGCGCGAGTTCGCCACGCCAGGCGGGATCCGAGTCATGGCCGGATTTAGCCTGCGCGGGCTCCAGGTCAAGATTGAGGCTCGGGTTTTCCTGCGTTCTTGGCGCAGAGCTCACCGCTTGGGAAGAAAAATCAACCGCAAGGGATGAGTCGCAAAAATTGCAGACGCGTAGGCTCGAAGGCTGTACGGCGCCACACTGCAGACATGTTTTTGTCACCGGTCGTTTTTGCGCTGCGGACGCTTCCACTCCGGTGAGGAGGGAACTTTTTCAAGATATCACAAGCTTGGGAAAGTCAAGAAAAGATTGAGAAGTGAATGTGGCTAATCCGTTAGTAGATAGCCTTGGCAGGAGTTGGTGGCGCCAGCCGGTTGTTACGACTCTATTTGCTGGGCAAACATATCTCTACTGAACGCAATTCTGCGCTCGAGAGTTACGGCGGCAAAATAGGTGCACTGCCCGCGCTCCGTCTCCGTCCAGGCTGACAACGCGGGAACGAGTCTTGCTATCGTGGCGCGTACAAAACTCAAGAGGCCGAAGTAGGCCCCAACGGCTTGAACCCCGCTGCGATCTTCGGGCCGGTCCGGGCAAAGCTGCAGGAGTTGAACCACCCTTGCAAAGTCATCACCCGTAGCGGCGTTCTTGATGCCAGTAACGTCCTGGACCTCTGGAGAAAGCGGATGCTTGATGGAAGCCGCGATCAAAGAGCGGCAATAAGACACGAAGAACTGCAGCAAAAAAACCACCGAGCAGACGAGAATGATTCCGGCCATCATCGGGGGATCACCGCAAGGCGCGCAGGGACCAGCCTGGCATCTTCAGGCAAGCGCCAAAAGGCATAAGCCCAAGCTAGCGGGAGGAATATCCCAAATACTTGGACGAGCGGGACGAAAACGGAGTACAGGGGCGGATACAAATTCCGAATAGCGTAGTTGGCGGCAAAGAGGCTGAAATAAACGCCCAGAGAAAGCACGAGTTGGATGAGCCGCGTACGCGTCTCACGCAGCTTCAGGATAGCGCCCCACAGAATATAAGTAAGAACAAGCCCAACGAAGTAAAGGTTCTGCGAGAGTTCCACGACAAAATGTGTGACGAGCTTGGTAGCCGATTGGTGCACCACCGCATAAGTGAACAGGGCAGTGCCAGCAAGAAGGAGCACGGTGCCCAGTTTGACATAACGCTCGGCGTGCATTTCGCTGAAGACGTGGGTGTAAAGAGTGCTCAGCGCGAAGTAAAGAAAGATCGTCAGGATCGCATCGGAGTAATAGTAAAAATACTGGTATTGCGTGGATTTAAGGCCGTATTCGCTGAGGATCTTGAAACGTCCAAGTTCCACGACGATTACGCCCGCCATGTATAAATTTAGAAGGAAATATCGGCGGACGGCGCGCTTCTTGAACGCGCACACCAGCACGGCGGCCTCGCAAAGGAGACCTACAAGCCAGATGAAGTATGTAAAAGGACCAGGCACGTTCCCGCCAATCTACGCCCCCTGATCCCCGCTCCGCAGAAAAGCTAGGTCTACGTCTGCGGATACCGCGCAGTTATCAATAGGGCGTTGGTGGAGCCGGTGATGCGCCGTTCCGATAGGGTGTCGGTGGTGCTGGTGAAGCGCCGTTCCTATACGGTGTCGGCGGTGCTGGTGATGCGCCGTTCGCCATAATTACAGAGCCGTCGCCGTGCGCTGTAACAACGGTTTTCAAGCCCATAGCCCCTACCAAAATGAGCAAGGTAAGGAATACCACCGCGAGTTTCTTGGACATTATGCCTCCGGGGATTGATGACACCCGGAGACACTCTATCCCTTATTACAGGGATGTCAAGCAGCTCGCGCTACGAGTCTGTACCGTATAGGTACACACCTATCCGGTCTCATCTTCGCCAGACTTTCGTCCTGCAAGATGGGACCGTTAGTTCACAACGCGAGCAGGATAGGTTTTAGGACTGCTACGGTCAACGGTACTCTGGTACTAAGAGGCCTGGGACTCCAGGAGAGTCCGCCTCGCGCCTAAATTGAGCAGCGAGCCGGATGGATTAGAGAATTCTCAGGCGGTTGGGATTCACAAAAACCTGCATCGATCAGCTTCGGACCCCCTCCCCGGATTTTCGTAAATGTTGATTCTAAGGAGTTTAACATTCGCATAACCTGTTTAGAATCAACACGTGTGGGCTGCCTTTGTAAATGTTGATTCTAAAGAACTTGTTTGCAATACATATGTGCAAAATACGGTCAGTCCCCCAATTGCTGCGAACAAGATACTTAGGCGATCACAGCCGTCTCCAGAAAGTAAAAACGCCAGCAGATATGCTGGCGCTGCGAGATCGGTAGGCGGTATTACTCAACAAGTATGGTACGCGAGGAGCATCTTTTTATCAAGGAAAAAAGAAGCAAATTTGTGAGATCAGGAGTTCTGTGCCGGGTCCTGCACCGCCATAACAGGTCAAACTAGGGGTACTGGGGAAGTTTGCAAGGCCAATCCTGGATTGCTTCCAGATTGCCAACGACCCAACCTCGATCGCGTGAGCACCCCTATGTAGGATTGGTTGCCGATAACGCCACCTACCAATAACTGATGTGCGTGTCCCGACGACTCGGTATTTCGCGGGAGCCCAGCCGTAGCGCTTTCCCCTTGCCAAACTAGGAGAGCATTCATTAGACTCCTAGCTAGACTAGGAGACCATTTTACTGTGGGTAAAACTGCGGAACTTCTTCCCGGCACACTGGATATGCTGATTCTCAAAGCGGTGTCCTTGAAACCGCTGCATGGATACGGCGTATTGCAGCGCATCCGGCAGATCTCAAAGGACGCGCTGGAGATTCCACAGGGATCCCTGTACCCGGCGCTGTACCGGTTGGAGCACCACGACCTCATTGCCGCCGAGTGGGGGCAGAGCGAGAACAACCGCCGGGCGAAGTACTACACTTTGACCGCCGCAGGGCGTCGCCGCCTTCGCGACGAAACGGCCGGCTGGAACCGGCTAGCGAGGGCGATGGCCGCGGCCTTGAGCACGACGTCGGAGGAGGTGTGACATGTTCAAGCGGATTCGTTCTCTGTTTCGTGTGCTCACGCGGCGGCGGGATTTCGAAGATGACATGACGGAAGAGCTTCGTTTCCATATCGAACAGTACACCAATGAACTTGTAAGCTCCGGCATGTCACCAGAAAAAGCGGCGCGCCTCGCACGGATGGAACTCGGCAGCCTTACTAATGTCAAAGGAGATTGCCGCGAGGCATTTGGCGTTCACCTAATTGATGAACTTCGAAGGCAGCTGAGTTACGCCGCCCGATTGCTGCGAAAGACGCCCGGATTCACAGCTACTGCTCTTCTGACCCTTGCCGTTTGTCTGGGAGCCAATCTAACGATTTTTGCCGTGATCGACTCAGTCCTGCTCCGTCCGCTGCCATTTCCCGAGCCCGACAAGCTCGTGACGATATTCAATACTTATCCGAAAGCTGGCGTCGACCGCGACGGGTCCTCGCTAACCAACTACTACGAACGACGTGGTCATATTTCCGCCTTTAGCTCTCTCTCGATCTATCACTATGGCACCGAGATTATCGGTGAACCCGGCTCAACGGAACGCGAGCAGACCATGCGCATATCTCCTGATTTTTTCTCCACTCTTGGGCTCGGCCCTGCGATTGGACGCACTTTCACCGGCGAGGAAACGACTTCTGAAACCGACCACGTTGCCATTCTTTCCGACACATTCTGGCGCCACCGATTCAACGCCGATCCCAAGGTGATCGGAAAGCTGATTCGCGTAAATAGCGTTACCAGAACGGTGATCGGCGTCTTGCCTCCCAGCTTCCGCTTTCTCTCTTCCGATGCGCGGGTGTTCCTGCCCCTTGCATCGCGTCCGGAAGATCGCGCGCCATCGCGGCGGCATTCCGGCGGGAATGTGATCCAAATGATTGCGCGCCTTCAACCGGACGCCACGCCCGCACAAGCCCAGTCGGAGATCGACGCGCAGAACGCGGCACTGGAAGTCGACGACCCGCAGGCCAAGATGATTGCCGATGCGGGCTTTCGTTCGTTGGTTGTGCCATTGCGGGCGGACCACGTCGCAGCCGTGCGTCCCACACTGCTGTTGCTGGAGGCAGGCGTACTCGTTCTTCTATTGATTGGCGCAGTCAACTTCGTGAACCTGCTTCTTATCCGTGCCAGCGGCCGAGTTAAGGAATTAGCCGTTCGCCAGGCGCTTGGCGCAGGTTGGAGATACCTCGTGAGCGAAGTGGTCGTCGAAACCACCTTGCTCACGTTCGCCGGAGGATTACTCGGACTCGCCGTCGGCGCCGGCGGAATCCAGCTGCTACGCGGGCTGGGCGCTGATCGCCTACCCTTGGGAAGTCGCATCGTTTTCGACGCGAGATTGGCAATGGTCGGCCTGGTCGCGGCCCTCGTCATGGGCATCGTGTTCGCGGTTCCCGTCTCCTGGTTCCATCTTCGGCGGCATCTCGGTAGTGCGCTTCAATCGGAGAGCCGGGGTGGAACGAGCGGCCGCGCGGCTCAAATCCTGCGTCACAGTTTTATCGTCTCTCAGATTGCCTTGGCGTTTATTCTGTTGGCCGGAGCGGGTCTGCTGGGCCTCAGTCTTCAGCGAGTGATGGCCATTTCGCCAGGCTTCCAGTCGGACCACGTCCTGACCGGGCAAATCTTGCTTCCGTGGGCAGACTACTCGGAGGCAGGCCGTCTGAAATTCATGGAAAGCTTGATGGACAAACTTGACCACCTACCGGGAGTGTTGTCCGCGGGCGTGGTCAACAATGTGCCTTTCAGCGGCAACATCGGCAAAAGCGCCGCCACGGTAGCGGGTCACGTTCGCCGCCCTGGCGAATCCGCGCGAGGGCACTATTCTTACGGAGTCGCCGGCGACTATTTTCGCGCGATGGGTTTTTCCCTGCGGGCAGGACGATTCCTAACCGCTGACGATTCACGTCGGTCCGAGCGAGTCTGCGTTGTGGATGAAGACTTCGCTCGATACTACTGGCCGCACGCCAGCGCTATTGGCCAACGATTGTGGGACGGCTCCGAAGCGGGAAAGGATGCCGAAGCATTCACCATCGTCGGCGTTGTTGGTGGGGTGAAACAAGCGGGGCTCACGGAAAACGAAGCCCAGGGCGCGATTTATTATCCCTATAGCTTCCGTATCGGTGACAGCGTCTTCGTGGCCGCCCGCACGAGCGTGCCACCGGAATCGCTCGGGTTGACGCTGCAAAGGGTGGTACGGCAAATCGACCCTGACATACCGGTCAATAATCTCCGGTCGATGGACACTCGCATCGCCGACAGTCTGGTCGCCCGTCGCTCCCCGGCGCTGCTGGCTGGCCTCTTCTCAGGGATAGCGCTGCTGCTCACCTCCATCGGAACCTATGGAGTGCTGAGTTACGCCGTGGCACAGCGCCGCCGCGAAATCGGAGTACGGATAGCCCTCGGGGCGCAATCCGGGCAGATTCGAATGCAGTTTCTCTCACTCTCGCTACGCCTGCTATCCGCCGGAACCGTGTTGGGCTTGATCGGAGCATGGCAGGCGGGCCGCGCGATGCGGTCTCTGCTCTTCCAGGTACCACCCCTTGACGTCGCGGTCCTCGCCACTGCCGCGTGTGTGACGGCAGCAGTGTGTCTGGCCGCCTGCCTCCTGCCATCGCAACGCGCTGCGCGAATATCCCCGATGGAGGCTCTCGCCGAGAAGTAGGGAGTCCGTTCAGCCTTGTGCCCGCTCTGATAATGAATGCACCCATCCCTCCAGCGGCTTGATTGCCGAGAAATTGGGTTTACGTCATCGAACTTGCCTGGTTATTTTCGGCCGATGAAACGGACGCGGAGAGTGACGGCGCGATTCTGTCCGCCGGTGAAGGCGCCGAAATTGGGGGCGTCGATGTTGTTCACCACGGTGTCGGGATTTTCGCGATTGAGCGCGTTGACGGCTTCGACGCGGACGCCCCAGAGGAGGCCGCGGAAGCCGAATTTTTTCTCGATACCCACGTTGAGGCTGGAATAGACGGGAAAGCGCGAGGAGTTCGGAGGGCCAACGAGTTGCTGCTGCAGATTGATCACGCTGAACGGGAAGCCGGTGCGGTACTCGAAGAGGTAGCTGAATTGGATTCCCCAGATGTGAGTGGGCGCCCAACCCCAGGTGAGAAGGCGGTTGGGAGCGTCCCAGGCGACGGGGGCGGATTGCTGTGCTACGTAGAAAATCGAGCCGAGAGCGGGGTTCAGGACTTCATTGGAGTGCGCAATGGAGCGTGTGAACGCGCCATAGACTTCCATGTCCTCTGAAAAAACATGGCGAAGGGAGACGGTGGCGGAGCGGTAGCGGTCTTTGCGAGTATCCTGCAGGAGAAAAATTCCACCGGGTTGCGCGGGCTGCTGGTCCACGTAGACAAATCCATGTGAACCGTTGCGGGCGAGAAGTTCGAGACCAAATAGCGTGTTGCGCCCAAATTTCTGCTGCGCACCCGCGCTGTAAATCGTGAAGCGGGGCTGTTGCAGGCCGTTTGTGGGCAGCACGAACTGGCTTACGACAGGCCCTTGAACAACGATTTTCCCCGTGAGGTCGTAAAACGCGTCGAGTTGCTGTTGATCGAGAGCCTGGCCGATAACGGAAAGATTGAGCGGGGCGTTGTAAATGCCCCAACCCAGTGAAATTTTTGAGCGGTCGTCTCCAAGGGGAAGGAAGTTCGCAGAAAGGCGCGGGCCGGCCATGGCGCTTTGCGTGAAACGATCCCAGTCCGCGCGCAAGCCCGCCTGCACGACGAGATACTTGGAAATCGACCAGGTATCCTGGGCGTAGCCGCCGGCCTGAGTATTTGTTATTTCGGGATTTGATGGCCCCGAGAAAGTAGTTTGGCGAACAAGGCTGCCATCTGCGCGCAGAGCCTGGATTTCCCCGCGCTGGGCAAAGAGAGAGTAGGTCAGCCCCGCCAAATTGAGGCCAGCCGAAAGTTGATGAGTGCCGTGCCAGTGGCGTGAGGCGGCAGTAACGCCGGCGACGGCCTGCAAGCGGCGGCCGCTCTGGTGCAATCGTTGGAAGTAGTTGCCGGCCGATCCGTTAACGAGGAGAACGTAGGGTTGGGTACCGTGGGGAATGAAATCCAGCACGCCGCTATCAGCGGCTACGCCGAATTCGATGAGTGTGTCGAAGAGCCACACCTGGTCTTTAAGGGAAGCGAAGGAGCGGCGCTGCTCGCCAGTGACTGTGGTGGACACGGGATCGAGAGCGTCGAGGCCGATGTTTGTGGCGTAGGCTCGGTTATAGAGGAAGCTTCCGTGAAGGATGTGGCGGGGCGTCACGTTGTATTGCAGGCGGAGCAGATTGTCTCCCCCCCAACTTTCCCGAGTGTTAGCGCCGGAAGGCTGTTCTTTGACGAGAGAGAAGGTATGTTGAAGGCTGATCGAATCTGAAAACCAAAAGCGGCCGCGCTGGATAGGTCCGGATAACGAAAACCGCGGATACCAGTCGCCCAGATGGACGCCCTCCTGTACATTGATGCCCGGTGCGGGATTGGTGGTGCCGAAACGCCAGCGGTCGTCGCCATCGAGAGTCTCGAGACTGAGGATGTTTGCGCCTGGATGAGCGTAGCCCGCCCCAAACCGGCCAGTTTGGACCTCGGCGGCGCGTGTGGCGTCCACGTTGAAGCGAGACGTGAGCGCGCCATTCACGGGGTCGCCGATCTCGAAGCCATCGAGCAAGTATTGCGTTTCTCCTGAGCGCGCCCCGGCAATGTGGAGATTGTTGAGATTGTCCTGGGTGATCTCCGGCAAGGCGGTGAGGCTCTGGGCGAGGACATGCGGGTTGGCCACGGGAATGTCGCGAATGTCGCGGGCGGTAAGCGTGTTGTGTTGGGCGGTATCCTGTGGATCGATTTGATTGGCTGGGGCAGTGACTTGTACCTGCTCGTGAACTTCTTGTTCGTGGTTCAAGGTGAGATTGAGTTCGTTGTGGCCCGCTTGCAGAGTGAGAGCGCGGCCGGTGACCACAAAGAAGCCTTCCTTGCGGATTTCCACTTTGTAATCGCCGGCAGGAAGATTTCGCAGGGTAAAGCGGCCGGCGCCGTCGGTTTCGGTTCGATAGATGTGGCCCGCGCTATCTTCCAGCTTTAGTTGGGCGGCGACGACCGGGACACGGTTTTCATCGAGGACAAGAGCGGTGCAGTCGGCTAAGTCCGCAGCGCGCGTTGCGAAGGACGCAAGAATGCTGAGGGATACCAGCGCAGAGATAAATAGGCGAGCGAACCCCATACCACACCCGAATGTGCCTGGGCCTCTGTTTATTAAACTACAGATTATTCAGGCTGAATTACTTTTCAGACTAGAAATTGCTACGCCGGGTGCAAAGGATGGTAGGCCCGTGCGGACTCGAACCGCAGACCTCGTCCGTGTCAAGGACGCGCTCTAACCAACTGAGCTACGGGCCTACAATAATGCTAGCTTATCACGACTGATGTGGTTTCTTGAGCGGGGCGGACCGCGCCCAACGGCAGCGAGGATCAGGCGAATGGCAAAGGTGAGTATCGATGCGGAGTTGAAGGCGAAGTGCCCGCGAGTGGCACTGGCGTGCCTCATGGCGGAGGTGGAAACGGGCGCGACGCCGGAGGCCCTAGGCCACGAACTGCGTGTTTGCGAAGAAAAGGTTTTGAAGCTAGCCGAGCCGAAAGCGGTGCTGGAGTCAGCGGCGATTTTGGCGACACGGGTGGGGTACAAGGCACTGGGAAAGGACCCGGCCAGATATCGCGGGTCGGCGGAGGCGCTGCTGCGGCGCGTGATCGCTGGGAAAGGGCTGCCGCGCATTAATAATGTGGTGGACGTGATTAACCTGGTGAGTGTTGAAAGCCGGCTGCCGGTGGGGCTCTATGATTCGGAACACGTGGAAGGCGATATCGTATTTCAGGCGGGGCGAGCGGGCGAAACGTATAAAGGAATCGGGAAATACGATTTGAATCTGGAGGGATTGCCGGTGTTTTGCGATGCGCTTGGGCCGCACGGAAGTCCGACGAGCGATTCGGAGCGAACGATGGTGACGGAGGCGACAAAGAAGGTGATTGCGATCATCGTCTCGTTCGGCGGCTCAGAATCCTTGCAGCGCTGGGGGCAACAGATGACAGAACTGCTGCAGAAATACGCGTCAGCAAAGAATACCCAGGTCGAAATCCTAAGCTAAATCATCGGCTGACTGGCTGGGGAACCTGTTTCTCGCCCTCTGCGTGGACTCGGTGGTTGAGGAAGCCGCGGGCGGCGAGGAGTTCTGCGTTGAGAAGAGCGCCGCCGGCGGCTCCGCGAACGAGATTGTGCGATAGCAGAGTGAGCTTGATATCGAGCAGCGGGCATTCGCGCACTCGCCCGACAACGGCAGCCATGCCGTCCCCTGTGTGAACGTCGCGGCGCGGTTGCGGGCGGTCGTCGTCATCGAGGACGACTACGGGAAAACGGATGGCGGAAGGGAGTGCGGCAAGTTCAGCACTGACTTCAAAGTGGCGCAACACTTCGCAGACTTCGTTCAACGAAGCGATTTTTTTCAGGCTGACGGAAATGCACTCGAGGTGACCCTCGAGTACAGGAACGCGGTTGCAGTGGGCGCTGAGGCCCAGGCCGGCGTCGATGAAGCGCGCGCCATCCCATTTGCCGAGAAGCTTTTGCGGCTCGGACTCCATTTTTTCTTCTTCGCCGTTGATGAACGGAATGACGTTGGCGTGAATATCCATCGAGGCAACGCCAGGATAGCCTGCGCCGGAGACGGCCTGGAGCGTCACGGCAAAGACTTTTTCGAGGCCGAAGGAGTCGGCGAGCGGCTTCAGGACGAGCACGAGACCAGCGGTTGAGCAGTTCGGGTTGGTGACGATAAAACCGCCCTTGTATCCGTGATTCTTTTGTTGCGTGCGGATGGCATCGAGATGCGCGGCATTGACTTCGGGAATGAGCAAGGGAACGTCGGGATCCATGCGGTGATTTTTGGAGTTGCTGACGACCGGATAGCCGGCGCGGGCGAAGTCTTCCTCGGCGCCACCGGCGACGCTCGAATCGAGCGCGGAAAAAACGAAGTCGCATTCGAGGCTCGGATCGAGGCCTTTGACGATGAGGCTGCGCGCGGCCTCGGGGATGGGACCGTCGAGGTGCCAGCGCACTGCTTCGGCGTACGTTTTGCCGGAAGAGCGCTCGGACGCGGCAACCGCTGTTAAATCGAACCAGGGATGACCGGCGAGAAGTTTTACGAGGCGCTGCCCTACAAGACCCGTTGCGCCCAAAACGCCCGCACGCCACTTTTTCAAGGCGCCGCCGGGCATGGCGCTTTCCGCTTGCTGAGGTAGGCCGCTCTTATCGCCATTCTCTGAATAAGAACTCATGCCGCACCTCCGAACTGCGCGCGGTCATTTGCGTTCTGAGGAAGACCGATGCGCGTCCCTCGAACGTGCGGCTTGAATGTGTTGCGAATCCAGATGGTCATTTCCGTTTCCGCAGCAAGCGGCAGTACGTGAGGATGAAGGACTTTGGCGCCGCTGGCTGCCAGTGCGTGCGCTTCATCATAACTCAGGTCGTGGAGAAGTTTAGCTTCGGCAGAGACGTGAGGATTAGCGGTATAGAGCCCGTCCACGTCAGTCCAAATGACGAGCTCTTCGGCATCTACGACGTGAGCAATGATCGCACCGGAAAAATCGGAGCTATTGCGGCCGAGCGTGGTAATACGACCGTCGGGAGTGGCGCCGATGAAGCCTGTAACGACAGGAACGAGGCCATCTTCGAGAAGCGGAAGGAGAATGCCGCGGCCCCGCTCTCGAGTTTGCTCCAGATGAGGCTTGGCATCGCGGAAGGTATCGCAAGTGAGGACGAACTCCGAGGAGGAAACGGGAACAGCGGGGACGCCGGACTTTTCGAGAGCGGCAGCGAAGAGACGCGCGCTAAAACGCTCTCCAAAGGAAGCGAGACGATCGGCGAGTTCGGCGGTGGCAGCAACGCGGCCTTGCTGAGGCACCTCGTGGAGGAGGTCGCGAGCGAGGAGCTGGAACACGCGGCGAACGCGATCTTGCTGCTCTTCGCCAATCTGGAGATCCTGGAGCACATCCAAGTGGAGATGGATGACACCTTCGGCTTCATTACGAGCGTGGGAGAGCTTGCCTTCGGCAAGGAAGCGCGAGATAGAGAGAAGACGATCCGTGACGGCCTTCATCGCCGAGACGATGACGATGACGTTTGAGGACTGAGCGGCGGTACGGACGAGGTCCGCCGCGTGCAGCATTCGCTCGGCCCCAAGCAGCGAACTGCCGCCGAATTTCAAGGCAACGACGGATCGGCGGGGGCTTTCCGCTGGATCGCTACTGGCGGCCGTCAAGTGGCATTCTTCAACAGGAGTAACCGTGAAATGTTCAACTGCGCGGCTTTCAGCGGCCACTTCTTCCTGCACGTGTTCGGGACTCATGACATCCGCTCCTGAATTCCGCTGGAGCGTCTCTGGAGGGGGCTTAAAAGAAGAAACCCACCGCCAGGTTCGCTTCAGGCGGTGGGTTCGAAACTTTTTCTAGCTTGCTAGCTGTTTCTCCACGCGCCGGAAGCGAAAATAGTCGACTTCGCCTTAGTCGAGGTCATCGACATGGACGTCGTAGTGGTAATTCGCTTCGTCGCGGTGGAAATCATACCGAGGAAAAGACTAGCACAAGAAAAAGCATGCGCAAAGCGAACAATGAGAAAGAGAGTAAGAGAGGCATTCGGAAGCATCTTAGGCGCGCAAGTTGTCTCCGTATGTAAATTGCATGGTACCGGAAGGGCCTCCTCGAATGTACCACTAAGCTATGTACAATCAATAAGTTACAGTTAGCGACTTAATCCGGATAGTTGGGTTTGATGGTCAAGGGTCGGTGGGCGCAGGGTGCGCCTCCGGGGTATTCCGGCAGGAAAGGAAAGAACGACATGAATGCAAGGAAGTGGTTAGGTGGATTATTTGCGCTCGCGCTGATCGCCTTCGCTGCGGGCTGTGGGGCAGGAAGCACGACGATGCAGAATGCGCAGCCGCAGTCCGGGACGATTTTTGTGTCCGGCGGTGACGCACCTCTGCCGAGCGTCATTTTATTCCGAGTAGTTATTTCGGGCATCAGCGTGGCCGAGGGAATGGGCACCCCGGTGACAGTCACGACCGGTCCACAGATGGTGGACTTTGCGAAGTTGAACGGACTGCATACGCTGCTGGACTTGAACACGATACCGGCGGGGACCTACGATACGGTGATTGTCACACTGGCAAGTCCGGAAATCGATTACCTCAATGTGACCAATCCACAGACAAATCCTCCGACACGACCAACGGTTAGCAGCCTGACTTCGACGACAACACCGCCGGTCACGCTCTCGACATCGACGGTGACGATCAGCCTAAGCAGCCCGCTGATTGTAGACGCGGGAGACGTCATCGGTTTGGGCTTCGAGTTCGACATACGGAAATCTTTGGTGGTGGATATGACCGGCCAAATCACGGGTGTCGTGAACCCGACTCTGCATGTGAAAGCGATTACGCCAGGCGATGCGGACGCGTATATCGATGAATTCATCGCCGGAGTGACGACGATTAACGCCGGCGGGAATTCGTTCACGATTCAAGGGCCGCACGGTCGCGCGTTTACGGTGAACGCGAACGATCAGACGGAGTGGGAGGGTAGCGAGACCATCAACGACCTGACCAGTTCTTCTATTGTGTCAATCTCCGGCACGCTGGACCGGACCGCGGGGACATTTCTTGCGGACACGGTGGCCATCCTCTCGCAAGACAGATTTTTTGCCGGAGGCCTGATCACCTACGTAGATCCACCGGTGAATACTGCGCAGGACTTCGATCTGTACGTTCGAAGCGTACTGCCGGCGGGCACGGGGTTCAAATCAGGGCAGATCTCCACGATCGACCTAACCGGCAACGGGAAATACTTCATCTACTGGATGCACAATCGATTCGTCAACTCAAGATTCAGCAATATATTCTTCAACTCGGCTCTTCTGGTTCCAGGGCAGCACGTGAGCATCGGCGGGCCATTCACGAATGGCGTCGTCACGGTAAAGCGCGTGGTGCTGCGGCATGAAGGGCACACAGGCACGCTGGTGGCAGGCAGTGTGAACGTTGGCGCAAGCACCTTCCAGTTCAATTCGAATGGACTGGCGGGCGTTTTGTTCAACGGGCCGGTGACCGTCTACGTAACGCCGTTTACAAGGTTTGGCGGTGGACTGACAAGTCTGCAGGACCTGACGAGCAATCCGGCGAATCCGTTGCGCGTGATCGGCATTGTGCTGAAAGATCCCATCAGCGGCCAGCCGGTGTTTGTGGCGCGCAGCGTTACGGAACTACCGAACTAACAACGCAGATCGCAAACCGAGAAACTATTTCAACTGAGACGGCCACTCCGAGAAGTCGGGTGGCCGTTTTCATTTGTGGACATGCGGGTCCATGCCGATTTGAGTCGGTAAAGATCTATGCCCGGAAGATAAGGCTGGAGCAGGTAAGGCCGGACTCGGCTTTTTGGAGTTCGGAGATGTCGAGCGGTGTGACGTGGAAGCCGCGGGCTTCGATGCGGGCACGCGTGCGTGGGAAGGACGCGGGGAAAATGATTGTGCATTCCAGGGCCACGGCGTTGGCGGCGTGGGGTTCGGCGGGATCAACGTCGATCCACTTGTAGCCGGAAAAGGGCGCGGGATCGAACCAACCGCGATTGGCAAGGAGCGTTTCCCGGCCGAGGCTGGTGACCGCAGACTTGAGATGTAGGCAGCCCGTGACTGGGACGGGGATCACTTCATAGTTGTGCGGTATAAGGATGGCCGCGAGTTGGCGAATGCCTTCAGCGTTGCTTCGTTTTGTAACGCCGACGAAAAGCTTGCGCCCGATGCGCAGAATGTCGCCACCCTCGAGTGTGCCTGGAAGCGTGACGTATTCTAGTTTGCGAAACTTGGAAATGGCTTGGGCCAGGGAAGCGGCTTCTGGACGGCGGGACTCGGTGCCCAGGGGAAAAATGACGGCGAGTTCGTCGAGAATGATGGCGGGATCCTCGACGAACATGGAATCGGGAAGCTCGGACTCGGCGTCGAGAGAAACGACGCGAGCACCTAGTTTTTCGAGAAGTTTTTCATACGCGTGGTGCTGCGCGCGCGCGACTTGAAGATCGATTGGCTGGCGCGGGATGAAACTCAGCTCGCAATTTACGATGGCGGGACTGACGGCGCGCGTGATGGCTGTGAGCATTAGGAAAACCAAGTTTACACGAGATACTCCCGAAGGATTGAAGGCCGGGAGCGAAGAAGATAGACTCGGCGCGCCGGAACCGGCGAGGGAGATTCGAATGAGCATTTTGCGGAAAGTGGTGAGCGGCATCTCTACGTGCGGATTGGTGCTAGGAACGCTCAGCGCAGTGGGTGCCGGAGGCCCGCAGGACAAAACTGCCGCGGCTGTGGATGAGGTGTTTGCGGACTATACGAAAAACGGTTCGCCGGGATGCGCGGTGTCGGTCTACAGGAATGGCCAGGCCAGCTACAGCAGAGGATATGGCCTTGCGAATATCGAAGAAAATGTTCCCATTACCCCACAAACCGTTTTCGACATTGGCTCGACTTCGAAGCAATTCACGGCAGCGAGTATTCTGCTGCTGGAAAAACAGGGGAAGCTTTCTATCAACGACGATGTTCGAAAGTACATTCCGGAGCTGCCGGACTACGGCCAGAAAATCACCATTCTGAATCTGCTGAATCACACGAGCGGGTTGCGCGACTACCTGACGCTGATGGATCTTGCGGGCATCAATACGGACAGCGTGACGACGGACGAGGATGCGTTGCAAATCATCGCGCGGCAGAAAGCGGTGAACTTTGCACCGGGGAGCGACTGGCTGTACAGCAATACTGGATTTTTTCTCCTGTCGATCATCGTAAAGCGCGTGAGCGGAAAGACGCTCCGTGAGTTCGCGGCAGAGAATATATTCACCCCATTGGGGATGACGCATACGCAGTTCCGCGACGATCATTCGGCGCTGATTCCCAATCGCGCGATGGCTTACGATGCGAAAGAAAACAAGGATGGCTATACGCTGGATGTTTCGTATTTCGAACAGACCGGCGACGGAGCAGTGCATACTTCAGTCGAAGACTTGCTGAAATGGGATGAGAATTTCTATAGCGGACAAGTCGGGGGAAAGGATTTCCTGGCCGAAATTCAGGAGCAAGGCAAGCTGAATAGCGGCAAGATGCTTGATTATGCGAAAGGGTTGTTTGTCGCGGATTACCGCGGGCTGCATACCGTGAGTCACGGCGGGGCGTGGGGCGGATACCGGGCCGAGCTATTGCGCTTCCCGGATCAGCATTTTTCCGTGGCGTGCTTGTGTAACCGGGGAGACGCGAATCCTTCGCGGCGCGCGCACCAGGTTGCCGACATCTACCTGGGCAGCTTGATGAAACCGAAGGAAGAAAAGAAAGCGGCTGAGCGTGAAGCGGCTGTGAAGAAAGAAATTCCGCTGACCACGGAACAAGTTCGAGTTTACGCGGGCGACTATTGGAGCATCGAGTTGGGTGTGACCTACCGGCTGGGAATCGTGGACGGCAAACTAAAGGTCATGGGCATGTTGGATGGTGGAGGGTTTCTGCACACCAGCACGCTCCCTGCAAGCGCGTTCGATGCAACGGCGGTGGATGAATTCACTTTGAGCAAGACTCCGGTCAAAATTCACTTTGAGAGAGATTCAAGTCAGGCGATCAGCGGGTTCATGCTGGATGCGGGACGCACACGGGGCATGGTTTTTGCGCGTCGCGGCAGCGCAGCTAATTAGGAGGTTCGATGGAACCAGTCGATGGAACGAGTTTGATGAGGCGGACGGCGGCGATCCTCGTGATCCTCTTGGGCGGAGCCGCCCTGTGGTGGCTGGGGCGCAGCGGAGCGGATGTCACTGCAGCAAATGGCGCCTTGTACGCGGCTATCGCAGCGGCACAGAAGCCATCCGGCGCGAACGATCCACGTCTTGCGGGTGCGCATCGCTTCGAAGATGGTAGCTGGATCTACGTGCACCTCGAGGGCGATCCGGCAACAGTGGGCTTTCAGCACGGTTATCTGCTGGCACCGGATATTGAGGATGGCTTCGCGGCGGTCAGCGCCGGGATGATGCATGGGACGCAGCGCGACTGGGCATTCTTCCGCAAAGCCGCGCATGAAATGTTGTGGCCCAAGATTGATGAGGAGTACCAGCAGGAATTGCAGGGCATCGTCGATGGATTGCGTGCGCGGACAAATTCGAAGCTGGACGTGGACGACATCGTGGCGATGAACGCCTTCGAAGAGCTGCCGGACTATTACGTGCCCTGGTACAACAAGCAGCAAAAGGTGGCTCACGCGCCGGATTTGAAGAGCCCGGGGAATTGCAGCGCCTTTGTGGCGACGGGGAGCTGGACGAAAAACGGGCAGATCGTCATGGCGCACAACAATTGGACGAACTATGCGAACGGGGAGCGCTGGCGCATCGTTTTTGACATCGCGCCGAAAAGCGGCCACCGAATTTTGATGGATGGGTTTCCGGGAGTGATCGCGAGCGACGACGACTTCGGCATCAACAGCGACGGGTTGATGGTGACGGAGACGACGATCACCCAGTTCGAAGGATGGGATCCTGACGGAAAAGCGGAATTCGTGCGCGCGAGGAAGGCGCTGCAGTACGCGGGGTCGATCGATGAATATACGAAAATCATGCTCGAGGGCAATAACGGCGGATACGCCAACGACTGGCTCCTCGGCGACAGCAAGACCGGTGAGATTGCGCAGCTTGAGCTCGGGCTGAAGGCTTACAAACTGTGGCGGACAAAGGACGGCGCTTTCGCGGGCTCGAACTGGGCGCGCGACCCGAAGGTGATTAAGGCGGATACGCCGCAATTCGAACCGAACAATCTGGAGACTTCGCCCAACGCGCGGCGCGTGCGGTGGGAACAATTGCTGAAGGAAAACAAAGGCAAGATTGATGTGGATCTAGCTGAGAAGATGCTCGGCGATCATGTCGACAGCTATCATCAAAAGGCGGAAACGAACGAACGGGCTCTGTGTGGACATGTGGATTCCTCACCGCGCGGCGTGGACGTCTGGGGATGGGCGCCGTATTTTCCAGGGGGCGCGGTGCAGGCGAAAGCCACGGATTCAGCTATGACGAAGGAGATGAAGCTGGTGGCGCGAGCAGGACATCCCTGCGGAGAAGATTTTCTTGCCAAACCATTTCTCACGGCGCATCCGGAGTATGCCTGGCAGACCCTCTTCCTGCACGACATGAAGGCGGGCCCGTGGACGGAGTTTCATTCAGGGGAAACCGCGTCCTCGCAAAAACCGTAGAAGCCCGATGGGCCAGTTGCTTTTCAGCAGGCCCGAATTCGGCCGCTGGATCTTCCAAAAAAATAAACTCAGCGCGACGCGCTACGGCCAACGCGTGGCTTGCGCAAAATGAGAAATCCAGAGAGTTGTAATGGTGATGCCTGCGCCGAGAAGCATTCCAGCAAGGATCAAACCAACCACGCCAAGGGGGATCCAGAACCCCGAACGCGGCGGGGGTGGCTCGGTCGATGGCGACGCGGAGGCTACCGAAGTAGCGGTTTCGATGGCCAAGTCATGCGCCAGCGGTGTAGCAGGAACATCAGAGCCTTCGGACAGCGCCAGAAGACAATACCCTTTGCGAGGAATGGTCTCGATATAGAGAGGCTTGTCTGTGGAATCGCCGAGAACCTGGCGAAGCTTGTTCACCGTTGTGTTGACGTTGGCGTCGTAGTTGACATGCGTGTCGGCGGGCCAGAGGCGCTGCCGCAATTCCTCGCGGGTGACCACCTCGCCCGGTTTTTCGAGTAAAGCCAAGAGGACTTGATACACCTTCCCCTGTAGCCTTAGACGAGAGCCATTTTTGGTTACTTCCTGTCGTCGCTGATCTACCTGAAACGGACCAAAACGAACAAAACGCGGGCCTGAAGGAGGCGCGAGGTTTGAACGTTCGTCCATCCCGGTTTCCGTCATTGGGAAAACGTTCGGAGTCATACACCCCATCCTTTATAGACATTAGACGTACGAATCGTCAGGGTGTTTACTGGAGAATACGAGATTTCTATGGAGAAGTTTCCCTTTTCACATTCAAGCAACTTAGAAATACAAGAAATATGCCAAAAGAGTCGCGCGAGGGTCACTTCGAACCTGATGAAAATCAAATTTTCTGTATGTTACGGAAATATAGATAAACATTGACCGAATGCGAACACTTGTCCGCAAATGGGACGGTTATTTCATCTGGATAAGAGTGCGACAATTTATGAACGATTTTTCCAGTTTGGTCCCGTGGCTGCCCAATCGATGTCGATCGCCCCTTCCGCCTTGGTGCGGAACGACGGTGCTAACTATCCTTAGCCTGCCGGAAACTCCCAGCTATCTAATTTCCGATGCTTGTTGCCGATTGCGGCAAAGTCATGATTTCGACGCTCGACGGGTATCGCTTCGAGCGATAAATGCGCTGCGTCGTCTTCTGGTAGTCGGACTCTTTCGCTTCGAAAATATTGGGCACGAACTTTTGCGGATTGCGGTCGTAGAGCGGAAACCAGGTGCTTTGCACCTGCACCATGATGTGGTGGCCCTTCTTAAAAACGTGATCCGCCGAATGCAGATCGATCGTGAATGGCGTCACTTCGCCGGGCTTGAGCGGCTCCGGTTTCTCGAAGGAATTGTGGTACCGGCCGCGGAATATCTCATCCGCGATCATTAGTTCATAACCCGAGAGTTTCCAGTCGTCGGCGTATTTTTGCGGGTAAACATCGATCAATTTAACGATCCAGTCGCTATCGCTGCCTGTCGTGGAAGCAAAAAGCTTGGCGGTGACTTGGCCCGCAAGTGTGACGTCCTCCGTTAATTCGCCTGTTTGCCACGTCAATACATCGGGGCGCTCATCGACGAAGCGCTGGTCCTGCACAAGCCAGGTGTACCAACTGCCGGGATGGTCATCCGGGTAAGTCATATCGATGGGGCGATGGCGATAGGGGACTGGATGCGCGGGATCGCTGACGTAGCTGTCCGAAGCGTCAGCGGAATCCTTTTGCGGAGAATCGAGAGAGAGTTTTCCGTCCTCGTGGAAATAAAGGTTCCGGGTTTGCGCTTCTCGTGGAGGCCAGGATGCAAATTGTACCCAGTTGTCACTTCCTGTTTGGAAGAGCACCGCTTCCTGTAGCGGGAGAGTGCCTTTGTCTTTCAGCCAGTATTCGAACCAGGGAACTTCAATTTTCTGCCGAAAATAAACGGACGTGTCGCTGCCAAAAGGAATCGCGCCAAGCGACCTGCCCGGACCGCCGCCCCATCCGCCGTGATTCCAGGGGCCTGCAACGAGGTAGTTGAGATGTTTCGGATCGGATTTTTCCAGCCGCGCGTACGTCGCCATTGGGCCGTAAAAATCCTCCTGATCCCACCAACCGGCGACGTTGAGATTTGGAACGGTGGGTTCCTTCAGGCCGTACGCGACCGCGTGGCGCTTCCAAAAATCGTCGTAGCTCGAATGGGCGACGAATTCGTTCCATGTCGGCAATTTTCCGTGGAAGTATTTTGCATTCGCGTTCGAGAGCGCGCCAAGCCGGAGATAAAAATCGTACACGTCGAAGCGATCAAAGGAAAAACTGAAATTCTCGTTCGAGGATTCCAGAAGGGCGGTGTATTCAAAGGCGTAGCTCAGACGAAAGGCGCCGTTGTGGAAGAAATCGTCGCCGAGCCAGGTATCGCCCATGCACGCCTGTTCCGACGCGGCCTTGAGCGCGGGATGTGGATGAATCATTCCCATAGTAACGAGAAAACCGTCATAAGAAATACCGTCGAGGCCCACGCGGCCATTATTGTTCGGGACATTTTTCACGAGCCAGTCGATGGTGTCGTAGGTGTCCGTGCTTTCGTCCACACCCTTCGCATCGCTCGGATCATGCAGCGGGCGAAGCATGACGAACTTGCCCTCGGAGCCATAGCGCCCGCGAATATCCTGAAACGCGAAGATGTAGCCTTCCGGAACCATGTCGGCGTAGCGACCGATCATATTGCTGACGCCTTTGTCCGGGCTGGAGATTCCGTACGGAGTCCGATTCATAAGTATTGGCAACGGTGTTGTGGCGTTCTTCGGCGTGTAGATCTCGGTGTGCAGCTTCGTTCCATCCCGCATGAGAATCATCACTTCGGTTTTGTCAAAGAGTGCCGAGTAGTCGAGGCGCTGACGCTCCTGAGCGGCCCCGAAAAACGGCAAGAGCACAAGCCCAGCTGCGAAAAGGAAAATTATGGCGCTGGCTGTCTTACGGATGGAACGCATGGAGACTCCCCCTGGAGAACCGTGGATAATCGGCATTTTTTTCAGCGAGGCTGAGAATATCACAAGAGATTCCGCGGGCTGTTTAACGAGCAACGATGTTCGCGGTTGAAGAAGCTTTTAATTGCCCGCCGTTGCCGGAAGAACCGATATCACGACGCCCGATGGAAACTCCTTTGAACGATAGACGCGTTGAGTTGCCTTCTGGTAGTCGGACTCTTTAGCTTCAAAAATGTTGGGGACAAATTTCTGCGGATTGCGATCGATGATGGGAAACCACGTGCTTTGCACCTGCACCATGATGCGGTGGCCTTTCTTGAAGACATGATTCGCGGTATGCAGATCAATGGTGAATGGCGTTATGGCGTCCGGCGTGATGGGTTCCGGTTTTTCAAACGACTTCCGGAAGCGCCCCCGGAATACTTCGTCGGCAATCATCAATTCGTAGCCGGATAGTTTCCAGTCCTCCGGATACTTTTCCGGATAGACGTCGATCAGCTTCACGATCCAGTCGGAGTCGCTTCCCGTGGTGGATGCAAAAAGTTTCGCGGTGACTTGGCCGGCGAGCGTCATGTCCTCGGTGAGTTCATCAGTCTGCCAGGACACTACGTCGGGACGATTGTCCACAAACCGTTGATCTTCGACGAGCCAGGTGGGCCAGCCGCCGGGGTGATCGTCCGGATAAGTCATGTCAATCGGCCGATGGCGGTAGGGCACGGGATGAGCTGGGTCGCTGACGTAGCTATCGAAAGATTGCGGAGTGGCGGCTTGCGGGACATCAAAAGAAAGCTTGCCGTCTTCATGGAAGTAAAGTTCGCGCGCCGATGCATTTCGTGGCGGCCACGAATCGAATTGCACCCACTTGTCGCCGCCGGTTTGAAAAAGAAGGGCTTCTTTAACCGGCAGGCTGCCCTTGTTCTTGAGCCAGTAAGCGAACCACGGGGCCTCAATTTTTTGCCTGAAATATAGAGATGTGTCGCTGCCGAAAGGAATCGCGCCAAGCGACTTGCCCGCTCCACGCCCCCAGCCTCCGTGATTCCACGGGCCCGCGACGAGATAGTTCAAATGATCTGGATCATTTTTCTCGAGGAGCTCGTAAATCTTCATCGGGCCATAGGCGTCTTCCTGGTCCCACCAGCCAGCGACATTAAGATTTGGCACTTTTGGCTTCGTCAGAATGTAAGGCATGGCTTCTTGTTTCCAGAACCCATCATAATTCGGGTGCGTGACGAAATCCTTCCAGGTGGGCAGCGTTCCGTGGATGTAATTTTTGTCGGCGTTGGATAACGCGCCGAGACGCAAATACCATTCATAGGTGTCGAAACGGTCGAATTGAAATACAAAATTCGTCTTTCCCGTTTCCATCATCGTGGAGTATTCGAAGCCATAGCTCAGCCGGAACGCGCCGTTGTGATGAAAATCGTCGCCCAGAAACATGTCCGCGGGAGAAGCTTGCTCGGAAACCGCTTTGAGCGCGGGATGTGGCTCAAGCATGCCCATTACGGTCAGCCAGCCGCCGTACGAAATGCCAACAAGGCCCGCGCGGCCGTTGTTGTGCGGGACGTTTTTCACAAGCCAGTCGATAGTGTCGTAGGTATCAGTGCCTTCGTCGATGGCCTTCGCATCTTTTGGATCGCGAACAGGCCGTTGCATCACAAAGGTGCCTTCGGAGCCGTAGCGGCCTCGAATGTCCTGAAAGACAAAGATGTAATCGTCGGGAATCATCTCGGCATAGCGCCCGAGGATGCGGCTATAACCTTTGTCATCATCGTGCAGCCCATAAGGGGTCCGCTCGATGACGATGGGAAGCGGTTGGGCGGAATTTTTCGGCGCGTAGATTTCCGTGTGCAGCTTGACGCCGTCGCGCGCCGTGATCATGACGTCCGTTTTGTCAAAGAGCAGCGAATAGTCCGGCGGATTCGGGGCCTGCGCGCGACCCGTAAGCAAAAAGAGTAGCAGTATGGCGATAGCCCAAAGATAGATTCTGCTGTTCCACAACAAACGCGCGAATCGCATGACAATTCCCTCCAACGCAATTACGTCGGGATTAGGCGGCCGAACCGTTTCAGGATAGTACACGAAAGTCGCCGTAGGGCAGACATAACAGACTGTCGCGCTTCCGGAGTGCCCAGGAAGAGGAAAAAGCAGCCAAGAAGGTCTGTCCCAGGCGCGGCCCCTCTGCTAAACTATGAGTTGCTCGACCGCACCTGAGAACAAAGGAGATTCGTCCGGGCTGCTGGTTGTTTCAGCAGCTATTTTTGTCTTTGCAGTGACTGCCCAGTGAGTAGTCCGCAGACATGACGTGGAAATCATGAGCCAAAATATTCGCAACATCGCCATTATCGCGCACGTAGACCACGGCAAAACAACCCTGGTCGACGCCATGCTGCGCCAGAGCGGAATTTTCCGCGCCAACGAAGCGCTCGTCGAGCGCGTGATGGATTCCAACGACCTTGAACGCGAGCGCGGGATTACGATTCTCGCGAAAAATACTGCGCTTTTTTTTCACGATACCAAGATCAACATTGTCGACACGCCCGGCCACAGTGATTTTGGCGGCGAAGTCGAGCGCGCGCTTCGCATGGTTGATGGTGTCTTGTTGCTGGTCGACGCTAGTGAGGGGCCGTTGCCGCAAACGCGTTACGTCCTTCAGAAAGCGCTCGCGGCCAAACTGCCGCCGGTAATCGTGCTGAACAAGATTGACCGCACCGATGCACGCGCGAAAGAAGTCCTCGATGAAATCTACGACCTGTTCATCGACTTGGACGCTACGGAAGACCAGCTTGATTTCCCAGTGGTCTACACGAACGCACGCGAAGGCGTCGCGCACCGGCAAATCGGAGACAGCTCGAAAGATTTGCTTCCGCTGTTTGAGACCATCGTGAAAAGCATTCCCGCGCCGCCTGGCGATCCGAATGGCGTGCTGCAGATTCAAGTTATGAATCTCGATTACAGCGATTTTCTCGGACGCATCGCGATTGGCCGCGTGTTTAACGGCACGCTGAAGCGCGGCGAGGATGTTGGCATCAGCAAACTGGATGGAAAACTTCTTTCAACACGGATCACCAAGCTGTACACCTTCCGTGGACTTGAGCGCGATGAAGCGGAAGCAGTTGGCGCGGGCGATCTCGTGGCCATCGCCGGCGTGGAGGGAATTCAGATCGGCGAGAGCATCACGGATTTGGCGACGCCGCAACCTCTCGAACCTTTGCTGATCGACGAGCCGACGCTCGCCATGATTTTTACGGTGAACAGCAGCCCGCTTTCCGGTAAGGAAGGCAGCTATCTGACGTCTCGTGATCTGCGCGACCGCCTTCAGAAAGAGTTGCTGACCAACGTTTCGATTCGCGTGGAAGACACAGACACACCGGAGTCGTTCCGCGTGCTAGGGCGGGGCGAACTTCAGTTGGCCATCCTGATCGAGACGATGCGGCGCGAAGGCTTCGAGTTGATGGTCGGCAAGCCGGAAATCGTTGTGCGCACGGAAAAAGGGCGGAAGCTTGAACCGCTCGAGCGCCTGGTCATTGATGTACCTGAGAGTTTCATTGGCATCATTTTGGAAACATTGGGCAGCCGGCGCGGCGAAATGCTCAAAATGAGCAATCACAACTCCGGGCGCGTTCGCATGGACTTCAAGATTCCTTCGCGCGGGCTGATAGGCCTCCGCAGCCAGTTGCTCACGGACACGCGTGGCACCGCTTTGATTCACTCGATTTTCGACGGCTGGACGGACTATGCGGGAGAGATGGCGCTGCGCCCAACAGGCGCGCTGGTCGCGGACCGTTCCGGGCCGTCCACGGCTTTCGCCCTGTGGAACCTTCAGGAGCGCGGCGAATTGTTTATCGGCCCTGCCATCGAAGTTTACGAAGGCATGGTCATCGGAGAAAATTCCCGCGAGCAGGACATGGAAGTGAATGTCACCAAGGAAAAGAAGCAGACGAACATGCGTTCTTCCAGCGCGGATGAAGCCATCCGGCTGATTCCGCACCGCGAACTCAGCCTCGAACAGGCGATTGAATTTATTGCTGACGACGAATTCGTCGAAATTACACCGAAATCGATTCGCCTGCGCAAAAAGGTTTTGCAAGCCAACAAGCGCCCGCGCCGCTGGCAGGAAATTCGCGCCAGCCACGAGACGGCGCGCTAACGGACTTTGGCGCTTTGCCTAGTGGCCTGACTTTTCCAACAATTCAGCAAGATACTGCTTCCAAAGCTCCGCCCAGGTGTGCGTGCCGTGGCCGTGCGTCTGTTCACTGGCGGGAATCAGGACGAATCTTGCGTTTTGCACTTTTTTGATTTCCCGCTCGGCGATGCCCAATTCGGGAGGATTGATGAAATCATCGCCGGAATTGATGTACATCACCGGGGCCTTGATTTTGCCAAGTTGCTGCGAAGGATCGTAGTTGCGCGACGCGTTCACCTGGTACAAAAAATCGTTGGCGTCCAGTGCCTCGAATCGCGTGCGGAAATAGTCGTCGAGATACTTGTCGGCGGCGTCGCGCGTCGGAAGAGCTTTCTGCATGGGAATCGGAGCAGCTCCCGCGATTAGGAGGAAATCCAGCGCCGTCCGCAGAGCCTGCTTGGGTTCTTCCTTGTATTCGCCGCCCTTCCACTCCGGATCTTCGCGAATCGCATCCATCACCATCTTGCGCCAGATGCGGTTGCGCCCAGCGATCTGCACCGGCACGCACGCCAGTGGCATAAGCGCGTCCATGAAGTCGGGATACGTCTCGCCCCAGACGAAGGAATGCATGCAGCCCATCGAAGTGCCCATTACGAGACGAAGGTGGTTGACGCCGAGGCCTTCGTTGAGGAGACGATAGTGCGCGGCAACCATGTCGTCGTAGTCGTACTGCGGAAAGCGCGCGTGCATGCCGTCGCTGGGCTTTGACGATTTTCCGTGGCCGATGCCGTCCGGGAGAATAATAAAATAGCGCGACGCATCAAGAAGCTGCCCCGGACCAAAAAGGACGCCAGCGAACTGCGGCTGGAGAAATTGATGCCCGGTGCCGCCCGTCCCATGAAGTATGAGCACGGCGTTGGTCGTGCGTCCCGCTGCATCGCGAACAGGTTTGCCGAGCGTCGTGTAATGCAGCCGCAGTTCCGGCAGCGACTCACCCGAGTGGAATTGAAAGTTGTGAGCGACAAAGTCGCCTTCTGAGGTTGCTGGAGGGGTCGTCTGTCGAGCGGCGCAGGGCGTGGCCATCAAAATCGTCGCCGCGAACGTCGCGCCAAGAAAGTGCTTAAAGAAGTCGAGCATGTGTCACCTCTACGGACCGAAAATCTATCACAAACCGAAGTCTGAGGCTTTTCACGAATCCCAAATCACGCAGCTCTTGTGTTGATGCGGTCCTGTGAATAGACTGCAGCGCGTTACGACATTCCCTTGTGCGAGGTAGTTCGATGCGAAAAAATCTGCTGCCCGGCCTGTGTTTCTTGCTCTTGCCTGCGCTCTCCTGGGGCCAAGCGAAGCCCAAGCTATCACCTGCGGTAAGCGCTTTCGTGAAAGAAGACGCAGCCGTCTTAGCCCTGGAGCACGTGCGCGTGGTCGATGGCACTGGCGCCGCCCCTCGCGCGGATCAAACGCTCGTCATCGCCGACGGAAAAATCGTCGCGCTCGGCGATGCCGCCACGACAAAAATTCCGGACGGCGCGAGAGTACTTGATCTCGCCGGGCGCACCGTGATTCCCGGACTTGTCGGCATGCACGATCACATGTTCTATCCTTCTCCCGGCGGCGGGCTTCCGCTCTATCCCGAACATGCCTCAAGTTTCCCGCGGCTCTATCTCGCGGGCGGCGTTACTTCGATCCGCACAACGGGCAGTCTCGAGCCCTACGCCGATCTGGAGCTCAAGCAGGCCATTGATCAAGGAAAGCTCGCCGGTCCGAAAATCCACGTGACCGGTCCTTACCTCGAAGGGCAAGGCGCCTTTGCGCTGCAGATGCATCAGTTGAAGGACGCGGAAGACGCGCGCCAGATGGTCGAATTCTGGATTGCGCGCGGCGCCACCTCTTTCAAAGCGTACATGAATATCACGCCGGAGGAGCTGGCCGCCGCCGTTAAAGCCGCGCATGCCCACGGAATCAAAGTCACCGGCCATCTCTGCTCGATTGGTTTTCGCGAAGCGGCCGCCCTCGGCATCGACGACCTGGAACACGGCATTTTTGTGGACACCGAATTCCTCCCCGACAAAAAGCCGGGCGTCTGCCCCAACGCGCAAGCCGCGTCAAAAGCTCTGCTCTCCGTCGACATTGCAAGCAAGCCCATGCAAGACATGATTCACGATCTGGTGGCACACCACGTCGCCGTCACTTCGACGCTGCCTGTGTTCGAAACTTCCGTGCCAGGACGCGCGCCTCTCGATCCACTCGTGCTGGACGCGATGACGTCTGAAGCGCGGATCGCCTATCTGACGAGACGCGCCCGAGTTTCCGATAACGCGGCGACCTCCGACGCGGCAGCTATCTTCAAAAAGGAGTTGGAATTCGAACACGAATTTGTAAAACAGGGCGGACTACTGCTGGCTGGCTTGGATCCGACCGGCTACGGCGGCGTAATTGCCGGCTTCGGAGATCAGCGCGAAGTCGAACTGCTCGTGGAAGCAGGCTTCACGCCGCTCGAAGCCATTCACATCGCAACATCCAACGGCGCTCAATTTCTCGGCGAGCTGGATAAAATCGGCACGCTTGCGGTGGGTAAAGCGGCCGACATCGTCGTGCTGCAAGGAGACCCGTCAGCCAACATCAAGGACATCGAGAAAGTGGAGCTCGTCTTCAAGGATGGCATCGGTTACGACTCCGCCAGACTGATCGATTCCGCAAAAGGACTAGTCGGCCTGCGCTAAACCGCGGTGCTGCATCGCGCCGCAATACCGCAGCACGACGAACTTCGCAACTAAGGCAGCAGGATTTTCCCGTCCGCGCTCGGCAAACTCAGCCCCGCAAGGCGCGCCAGCGTGGGAGCCACGTCGCGCATTTCAATCAAGTCAAGCGACTTCCCCGCAGGAACCCCCGGGCCAATCAGGAAGAACGAAGCGCGCAAATCCGGCAAGTCCGGCAATGCTCCGTGCGTTCCACCCACTTTTAGTTTTGAAAGAACCGGGCCATCCATCGTCGATCCTGTCTTCCAGCCCGGCTTGAGGCCCACAAAGAAGGACGCCGGTGGATACCCGCCGCGCTTGTGAAGATCCTCCGCCTCCAGGATGCGGTCGATCCCGTTCGCTGGATCACTCGCGACTTTGCCAAGGACTTCGCGCACCTGCGAAAGCGTCGCGGCATCGCCGGGATCTTTCAGCACAATAGCCGCGGATCCGCCAGTTACCCAGGGGATTGCCTTCCAGTCCGTAATTTTCCCTTTTTCATTAACGGTGATCAGCTTAGCGTCGCGGAATAACGGGAACAAATTCAATTGCGCGTCCGTCCGAACAAATCCATGGTCGGAAACAACAGCGATATATGTCCGGCCAGGGGCAAGCCGCTCCGCCGTCTCGCGGATTTTCCCGATCGTTGCATCAATAGTTTCAAGAACGGCGATGTCCTCGGGACTAAACGGCCCCGTCTCATGTTCGATGTGGTCGAGCGAGCTGAGATGAAGAGTCAGCAACGCAGGATGCTTCTTCTCGAGGATCCATGCCGTGTACTGCCCCCGGTTTACGTCTCCCTGGGCCGACGTGTCGATTCCTCCGCGGTATTCGCCAAGTTCCGCCTTTGCCTCCTCAAGCAGCCCGCGTGTCGAAACAGCGCGCAGCAACTTGGCATCGTCCGGCGTGCTCGCGCGCCAGAATTCCGGAATGTTCCAAGTGATGTGCGCGCCAACCGTGACGGGCCATTGAATGCTCGCGGTTGTTCGCCCTGCCGCAGCCGCGGCATCCCACAGGGTAGGCACGCGAATATCTTCCGCATACCAATACCAGCCTCCCTGATTCTGCTGCAACGGATCGAAGGTCGTGTTGGCCAGGATCCCGTGCTTCGCCGGCCACACGCCTGTAACCAGCGTCGTGTGGCTCGGATACGTCACGGTGGGCACGACTCCCGCCACTCCTTCGGCGTACGTCCCCTCTTTCAGAAAGCGTCGCAGGTTCGGCACTTTCGCGCCGTGTACATCGGCCTGGGTGATGTAGTCTGGACGCATGCCATCCACGGAAATCATCACGAGCAGAGGCGGCGTTTGTTCCTGCGCCGGTGAGTTGGCCGCGAAATGGAAAGCTGCAGCGCAGCCGAGTAGGGCAAAACCACAAATAAAGTTGAGCCGCTGCAACCCGATGACGCGCGAGTTCTTTGAAGTCGGCATGATGTGCAAAAGCATACCTCAAACCGCGATGAGGATTTTACAAAGGCGCCTCACAAGGATAAATTGGATGTGAACATTGCTGGACCAGGCGGGCGGGCGGCGACCCAATTCAAACTGTTCCCCGCGCAGGGAATGTTGTAAAGTCTAGCGCTCATGTTGGGTCCGCTGCTGAACCGTTGCGACAAAATGGCTTAGCAAACTGGTAGTGCTCTTGGGCGGAGCTTTCACACAGAATCAAAGGTGGAATACGTGAATATTGGACCCTCGAACGGGGCCTCAAACGGACAGTGCACGATTGCCGCAACGGCAACAGCTTTGCCGCCCTACACGATGACCCGCGAAGACGTGAAGTACTACATGGGGCGCGTGTTTGACATACCAGACCGGCGTCTGGAAGCGCTGATGTCTATCGCGGATAACGCGCAGGTGAACAAGCGCTACTCGATTTTTCCGATCGAATACACCGTCGAGCCGCGTCCGCTTTCGAAGACCAACGAGGAATACATCGAACACGCCGTAAAACTCGGCCGCCAGGCGGCGGAAGAGTGTTTGCAACGCGCCGGTGTGCGCGCGGACGAAGTGGACCTCATCATCACCGTATCCTGCACCGGCTTCATGATCCCCTCGCTGGATGCCCACCTCATCAATCTTATGGGCTTCCGCTCGAATGTGCGCCGCATGCCCTTCACGGAACTCGGCTGCGCAGCGGGAGCGATGGCTCTGGGCCGCGCTGCGGACTATTTGAAAGCTAATCCAGGCGGCAACGTCTTGATCATCGCCGTGGAGCTTCCTTCGCTCACCTTCCAGCGTAAGGATATCTCCCAGGCAAATTTGATCTCCTCGATTCTATTTGGAGATGGCGCTGCGGCCGTCCTGGTGACCGGCAAAGAGCACAAGGGGCCCAAGATTCTCGTTTCAGAAACCTACACGTTCCCCGATTCCCTGGGTGCCATGGGCTTCGACTTGCGCGATTCTGGATTTCATATTTTGCTTGCGAAAGACGTCCCCGAAATGATCGGCGCTAAAATTCGCGGACTCGTGGATGGTTTTCTTGAACGCCATGGCCGCAAACAAGAAGACATAAAAGGATGGATTCTGCATCCTGGCGGTGCGCGCCTGCTGGGCAATGTCGAAAAGGAATTGGGGCTCTGCAAATGTGACACGCAACCCTCCTGGGATATTCTTAGCAACGTCGGCAACCTCTCCAGCGCCACGATTCTCTTCATCTTGCAGGAATGGCTGGAGAAACGGCCGCTCAAATCGGGCGAATATGCGCTGGCCGCCGCTTTCGGCCCGGGTTTCAGCGCCGAATTTCTCCTATTGCAATGGACCTGAGCATCATCGCGTTCCTCGGCCTGCTGGTGGCCGTGGCTCTGCTTCGCATTGTCGAGCTGCAAATCTCGCGCCGGCATCAGCAAGAGATGATCGCGCGGGGCGCCGCAAAGGTTGACGAGCCCAGGTTTCGCTGGATGGTCGCGCTGCACACCGCGGTCCTGCTCAGCGCCGCGTTGGAAGTGGTTCTCCTCCGGCGCCCGTTTATCTCCATACTAGCTGCGGTCATGTTCGCGATTTTCTTGGCCGCGAACGTCGTGCGCTGGTGGGTTATTCGCACGCTCGGAAATCATTGGAATGTTCAGGTGATGGATTCCTCCCGCCTGGGTGTTATTTCCTCAGGGCCGTTCCGCTACGTCCGCCATCCGAACTACGCCGCCGTATTTGCGGAGATGCTGGCGCTGCCCCTGATCCATACGGCATGGATTACCGCCATCGTCGGTTCGCTCGCGCATGTTGCCGTACTTTCCCAGCGGCTCTCGACCGAAGAGCGAGTTCTCCTCGCCAATCCGGAGTATCGCGCCACGATGGCCGGTAAACCGAGATTTTTGCCGGGGGTTTTCTGAAAAAACGATTGAGATTCTCCTGTGGGATTCCAACCCTTGCTCTCGCCGTTGTGCTCGCCCCCGCCATGTCCCGCGCTCAATCAGCCACCGATGGCAGCGATTCCGCGTTCACGGAGGTACCTGAGCTGATGGAAGGTTTCCGCTTGCTCTATGTGCAGAAGTACCCCGAAGCCCGGGAAAAGTTTTCCGCATGGACATCTGAGCACCCCTCCGATCCGTTTGGTTTTGATGCTGAGGCGGCGAGTTATCTTTTTGAGGAGTTCTACCGTCAAGGCGTTATGACCAGCGAGTTCTTCATGGATGACAAGAAGTTCCTGCGAGGAATCGAGGGCAAACCCGATCCCGAACGCATGAAGAACTTCGGCGCCGCGTTGGCACAAACCCGCAAGCTTGCCAACGGTCGTCTCTCGAAGGACAAGCACGACGCTGCTGCCCTCTTTGCTTTGACTCTGGCCGCCGGGATGGAATCCAACGCTGACAGCATCCTTGAAAAAAAGCACGTCGAAGGCCTCAAAAGAATGAAGGAAGCCAACGAGCACGCCAAGCTTCTGCTCGCTGAGCGCCCCGACGCGAACGATGCTTGGGTCGCGCCGGGCTCGGCGAACTACATCATCGGGTGCCTCTCCGGCGGCGTTCGTATGGTTTTGTGGTTTGGCGGTATTCATGGCGACAAAAAGCTTGGCATGGAACTGGTTGAAAAAACGGCCGAGAAAGGCCGCTACCTCGAGCCATTTGCGAAAGTCCTTCTGGCGCTGGCAGCGCGGCGCGAAAAACAGGACGCCTTGGCGAAGAGGCTCTTGCATGAATTGACCGAGGAATTTCCAGAGAGCCCGCTATTCGCCGCGGAATACGCCAAAGTCATGGGCCGGCCGATTCCAGCGGAGCTGAAGCCGAATTAGCTCTGCCGAAGTGTTACGCAAATTTCGCCGCTCTGGGATACGAATGCTCTAAAATTGCCGTTCCGGACTGTCCCGAACCGGCGAACTAACTCAAAAGGCGGTGCCGTGTGTTTCGAGAGGACATTTTAAAGGGCCGGGCTATCTTTCTGACGGGTGGCGGAACCGGCTTGGGCCGTTCCATGGCTCTGCGCTTCGCCGCGCTTGGCGCTCGGATGTACCTCGTCGGCCGCCGCGAAGAACCACTCAAGGAAGTCTGTGCCGAGATTCACCGCGCGGGAGGTTCAGCCGCGTTCACCACTTGCGACGTGCGCGATTACGGAGCGGTCGAAGCCGCCGCGGAGAAAGCCGAGCAGCAATTTGACCGCATCGACACGGTCGTCAACAACGCGGCGGGCAATTTCATCGCGCGCACCGAAAAATTGTCCCCCAACGCCTTCAACACCGTCGTGAGCATCGTTCTGAACGGCTCGTTTCATTGCACCCAGGCATTCGCAAAGCGCTGGATTGCGCAGAAACTCGGCGGCAACGTCCTGAACATCGTAACCAGCTACGCCGCCGCCAATAGCGGTTCCGGATTCGTCGTGCCCTCGGCTTGCGCGAAGGCCGGCGTCCTCGCCATGACCAGATCGCTGGCTGTGGAGTGGGCCAAGTATCACATCCGGTTGAACGCCATTGCCCCAGGACCGTTTCCAACCGAAGGCGCGTGGTCGCGACTCATGCCCTCAAAACAGTTTGAAGACCACGCCAAGGACAAACATCCGATGAAGCGCTTCGGACGTCACGAAGAGCTCGCGAATCTCGCAACTTTTCTCTTGAGCGATATGGGCGAGTACATTAACGGCGAGTGCGTGGTCATCGACGGCGGCCAATGGCTGCGCGGCGCGGGAGAGTTCAACGACCTGCTCATGCTGCCGGAATCCGTTTGGGAAGCCCTCGAAGCTGCTCGCGCCAAAAAATCCTGACGCCGCCTATTCCGGCAGAGCGCGTTTTCGCAATTCCACGCGTACCTTGACGTCTCCGACGGGCCTCCCGTTTGATTCGGCATGCACGCTCACTTCCTGCGGCTCCGCTTTCGATCCCGCGCTTTCTCCAAGCAATGGCAGCCTCACTTCGATTCGGCCGGCTGCGGTCTGCTTTGCCGCAACCGTGAATTTCCCGTCTCCGCTCTCCAAGCTCCAGCCTGAAGGCAGATGTACAGTGAGGTTGAACTCTCTCGCCGACTCACTTTGATTACGCAGCCAAAAGGGAATCACGAGTTCCATGCCGGCTTGGAGCGCGATTTCCGGCGGTTCTGGATGCGGCAAGTGTGTAAGTCCGTGTTCGCGGCGAAATTCGGCGTAGTAGTTCCAGGGTCCGGCGAGCTCTACGGAAACTTCGGGTCTTGAAATCGCCGCCGACACTTCCGGTCGAGCAAAAGGAATCGCGCCCGGCGTGATGCCGTCAAAAACATCTCCCGTGACGTTACCTCCGACAAGCGATTTACCTAGCACGAAACTTATCCCATTGCTCCAGAAATCAGAGGTGGCCATCTTCTCGATTTGCGCTTCGTCCATCTTGGCGAGGCTATCGATGAAACCCTTCGCTTGCGTTTCATGCCTCCGAAAAGACTCCAATGCAACTCGCCAGTAGGCCTGTTTCGCCGATTTCGATATTTCTTTAACGGAAAATTTGGGGCCTTTGTCGCGAAAAATATCTTCCTTGTCCGCATCGGGAAAGTAATAAATCTTCTTCGTCTGCCAGGGCCGCAAATTCTCCAAATACGGTTCCAGACGTCGCAGCGGAGCCGAGACTTGTTCAGGAAACGTACTCGGATCACCGGCCATATCAAAGGCCTCAGTCGCCAGCACGCCTGCCGCCTGATGATCGCCGTGATCCTCGCCGATGAATGTTCCCGGCAAAAACGTCAGCATTACTTCAGGTCGTGTCAGCCGGACAAGCCGAACAAGGTTTTCGAGAGCCGCTCCATGCCCCCAGTTCGCCAAGGATTGCAAAACGTCCTGGGATGCGGTGTCTTTCCCGCCCAGAAACCATGCCTTGTCTATCCCGAGCACCGAGAGCGCGCGACGTGCTTCAATTTCGCGGATATCGCCAAGGGCCGTGGCCTGTTCCGCTCCCGCTTCATTCGCGCCACTGCTGCCGCGCGTGCCATAAACTACCGCGACGCGCTTGCCTTCATCGATAGCCCTCGCCAGATACGGTGTTGCAGCTCCCTCATCATCCGGATGCGCCACCACAAGCAAAATGTCTACTTTGTAGCGCTCATCGGCCTGCAGAATTTGCTTTGGTGCCTGGGCTGCGGCGATCGGCGGAAGGAACGCAGACAGCAAAATGGAAAGTATCGTCAGCGAATTGAGCCCTGTCGCCGAGCGTATCCGTTCGCTCCCTGTCTGTGGTGTCCGTTCATGCGAAATAGGAAAGCAGAGCGTGGAAAGACGAGTTGTTTCAAGGGATGGGTACATCGAAGAATTCTATATCGAACAGGCGGGAATCTCCCACCGCGACGGTTCGGCAAAATTCCGTTTCTCGCGTGGGAAATTTTAGGCTCGCTGCATGCTCCCCCTCCACAGGTTTAAGGCGTCTATACTAGCGCAATGGCCAAGCTCGCTGTTCTCACTGCCGCCCTGTTCGCTTTTTTCGCTTCTGGCCTGGCGCCGAACAGCGCTGCCACGAGCGCCGCAGCGCAAGTCTTACAACCTGGTCTCGTTCTCCCCAAAGTCTCTTGCGCGGCGCAGTCCGACCAAAGTTATGCGCTCTACCTCCCTTCGCAGTACACTCGCGAAAAACGATGGCCCGTTGTTTATGCTTTCGATCCCGCCGCTCGTGGAAGCATGCCGGTCGAGTTAATGAAGGAGGCCGCGGAGCGCTATGGCTACATCGTCGCCGGCTCGAACAATTCGCGCAATGGCGCCTGGAAACCAGAGGCCGACGCGGCTCAAGCGATGTTTCAAGATACCCACGCGCGTCTTTCGATTGACAACAATCGCGTCTATTTCGCTGGATTTTCCGGGGGTGCTCGCCTTGCCTCATCGCTCGCACAACGATGTAATTGCGCTGCGGGTGTGCTTTTGAACGGTGCCGGCTTTTCACCTTCGGCTCCGCCGGCAGCGGACGCAAAGTTTTCTGTCTTTTCTGCCGTCGGTACTTTCGATTTCAACTATGGCGAGGTCCTCGAACTCGACGCGACGCTCGGCGCACTTCGCTACCCACATTCTTTGCGGCGCTTCGACGGCCCTCATCAATGGGCCCCAGCCAGCGTCATGGCCGAAGCGCTAGCCTGGTTTCGTCTCATGTCCATGAAGGAGGCCCGTGAAGAGCCCAACATGGATTTCATAAAGGTCCAGGCTTCCGAAGCAGAGAAGCGCGCGCGAAATCTCGAACTTGCCGGCGATCCGTATGGTGCTTGGGAAGAATATCGCCAGGCTGCTGAAACGTTTGACGGCCTGGGAGAAGCTCCCGCCTTTCGTGAGCGCTCTGTTGCGATGGAAAAAGAAAAGGCCGTTCGCAATGGCGCAAAACGCGAACAGCAAGACTTCGAAGAGCAATCGCGCCTTAGAGCGGATATTTCTGCAGGGCTGGCTGCGCTCCGTCAGGACGCCCCTATTCGCGCGGACTCGCGAAACGATGTCGAACGGAAAATCTTCGAACTCCGCAGCCGCGCGGAACACGAGAAGAATTCGCAAAAGCTCAGGGTCTTGAAACGTGCCTTGGCCGGCACTTTCGTCGAGGCCATGGAGACTGGCCAGGAGCGCCTGGAGGCCAAGGACTTCTCTCATGCGCGCACCTATTTTGAACTGGCTGCCATTGCGGACCCGGATTCTGTTTGGGCGCTCAGCCAGATGGCCGCCGCTCGGGCTCTGGACGGTGACCGCAAAGGGGCCCTCGACGCTCTTCGCCGTGCAAAAGAAAAAACTAAGGACCCCGCAGCGTTCAGCGCTTGGCTCACGGACGAACCCGCCTTCGCCAGGTTCCGCGACACCCCCGAGGTCCGCGCTCTGCTTGCACCTTCCACGGATCCCCACTAAGTTTCACCATTTCAACCTATTGGCAGAGTATCCTCGGTGTGGCGATCATCGTACACATTCCTTTATCGATAGGTCGATTGACATACGGTAAGACATATCGATACCATAGGTTAGGAGCTACCCGGTGGACACGGTCAAAGTTTCGCCCAAATTTCAGGTTGTAATCCCGAAAAAGGTCCGCGAACGCCTCAAGCTCGAGCCGGGCCAGGAGCTCAACATTTACGTTCTCGACGGGATCATCCGTCTTCACCCGCCTCGCAATATCAAAGAACTCCGCGGTGCGGCGAAAGGGATGAAATGGAAGGACGACTACCGTGACCACTCCGACCGTCTCTGATCCTGTCCTCGTCGATTCCTCAGGATGGCTCGAATACATCACATCGGACTTGAAGGCGGACCTTTTTGCTCCCTATCTCGAAGGCGAACGACCGGTCTTGGTGCCAGCCATCGTGCTCTACGAAGTTCGCAAGATTCTCCTCCAGCGCCAGCCGAAAACAATCGCAGACCTCTTTGTTTCGGAAGCTCTGCGCCGTGCAGTCGTCCCCGTGGATCAAGAGATTGCCCTCTCCGCCGCCGTCATTAGCCTACAGCATGAACTGCCGATGGCCGACGCGCTGATCTACGCGACAGCGGAGATAAACGGGGCAGAGTTGGTCACATCAGACGCTCATTTCGAAGGCCTGCCGCGGGTCACCTTTCTTTAGCGCAAGGCATAGCTTTTCGCTCCGCCTTGACCCAGATACGACGCGCCGATAAGCTTAGTGTTTCTCCTTCCAGGTGAACGAATCATGGAGCAAGTGCAAGTCACATTGCCGGACGGCAAGGTTCAAGAGGTGCCCAAGGGCACGACTCCGGCGGATATCGCGCGCGGAATCTCACCCCGTCTGGCCGACGCCGCGCTTGTCGCGCGCGTCACCGCGACCAATGGCGCTCCTCTGCCCAATGCCCCCGACCTTGGCGAACTGATCGACTTGCGCCGCCCGCTCGAAGAAAACGTCAAGCTCCAAATCCTCACCGAAAAAGATCCCGACGCGCTCTTCGTCTTTCGCCATTCTGCGGCTCATTTGCTCGCTGCCGCAGTGATGGAGCTCTACCCCAACGTCAAGCTCGGCATCGGCCCGCCCATCGACACCGGGTTTTTCTACGAGTTTCTCCGCGACGAGCCCTTCACTCCGGAAGACCTCGCCAAAATTGAAAAAAAGATGCACGAGCTCGCCGCGCAAGACTTGCCGAATGAGCGCAAGCTCATCCCCAAGCCCGAGGCCATCGAGCTCTACAAAAAGAACAATCAGATTTTTAAGTGCGAGCTTGTCGAAGAAAAAGCCAACGAGCTCATGGTCTCCTTTTACACCACGGGAAAATTCCTCGATTTCTGCCGCGGCCCCCACATCCCCTCCACCAAGCGCATCACCGCGTTCAAGCTCATGAACGTCGCCGGCGCCTACTGGAAAGGCCAGGAAGGCAACCCGCAGCTCCAGCGCATTTACGCGGCCTGTTTCTTCACACAAAAAGAGCTGGACGAATATCTCCACCGCCTCGAAGAAGCCAAACGTCGCGATCACCGTAAACTCGGCACAGAGCTTGATCTCTTCAGCATCCAGGAAGAAGCCGGCCCCGGCCTCATCTTCTGGCATCCCAAGGGCGGCCTCATCCGCAAAATTGTCGAGGATTGGCTCCGCGATGAACTCCTCAAGCGCGGCTACGACCTCGTCTACACTCCGCACATCATGCGCCTCGACCTCTGGAAAACCAGCGGCCACACCGGCTTTTACAAAGACAGCATGTTCGGTCCCATAGAAGTCGAAAAAGCCGATTACCAGCTCAAGCCCATGAACTGCCCGGGCCACATCCTCATCTACAAATCCAAGCTCCACAGCTACCGCGATCTTCCTGTGCGTCTCGCGGAGCTCGGCACCGTCTATCGCTACGAGCGCAGCGGCGTTCTCCACGGCCTCCTCCGCGTCCGTGGCTTCACGCAAGACGACGCCCATATTTTCTGCATGCCTTCACAAATCGAAAGCGAAGTGGAAGCCTGCGTCGATTTCGCATTCGCGGTGATGAAAAATTTCGGCTTCGACAAATTCGAAGTCGAGCTTTCTGATTGGGACGCCTCGCATCCCGAAAATTATGCCGGCAAACCGGAAGACTGGCGCCGCGCCACAGCCGCGCTCGCCGAAACCATGAAGCGCCTGAACATTCCTTACAAAACCATCACCGGCGAAGCCGCCTTCTACGGCCCCAAAATCGACGTCAAGCTCATCGACGCCATCGGCCGTCCCTGGCAGCTCACCACCGTCCAGTTCGATTTCAATCTCCCCGCGCGTTTCGGCCTCGAATACGTCGCCGAAGACGGCGCCAAGCATCAACCTCTCATGGTCCATCGCGCGCTTCTCGGCTCCGTCGAGCGCTTCTTCGGCATTCTGATTGAGCACTACGCCGGCGCATTCCCCCTCTGGCTCGCGCCCGTGCAAGTCCAAATCTGCCCGGTCAGCGAAAAGGTCGCCGACTACGCCAAACACGTCACCGAAACTCTCAAGCACCACAACATCCGCGTCCATCTCGACGACCGCAACGAAAAGCTTCCGGCCAAAATCCGCGACGCCCAGCTCCAAAAAATTCCCTACATGCTTATCGTCGGCGCAAAAGAAGCCGAAGCCGGCACCGTCTCCGTCCGCCACCGCAGCAAAGGCGACCTCGGCCCCAAGCCCCTCGCCGAAGTCGTCGCCGCGCTGCAAGAAGAAGTCACTTCCCGCGCGCTGGCCTGAACGAGTTTCGCGATGCACGCGCCCGGCGAACGCTCGTGCGAAACTGTCGCAGTTTAGGAAACCCCTCTTCCAAATTTCTCTTTGAGGGAAGTGGCCGCTGTGTTACGTTCCTCTCCGATGGGCTTCCCTCCCGCCAATCCCACGCCGCAATTCGCTACGGCGGAGTACGCCGGCAGCGGCGACGTTTGTAAGTCCTGCAATCAGGCCATTTCCGGCGCGTACTACCGAATCAACGGTTCTCTCGCATGCGACCGCTGCACCACGCAGTTGCAAACCCAGCTCCCCAAAGATTCTCACGCCGTTTTTGTCCGCGCGCTCATGTTCGGCCTTGGCGCCGCGATCCTCGGACTTATCGGCTACGCAGCCTTCACGATTATTACCGGCATCATGATCGGATACATCTCTCTCGCGGTCGGCTGGCTCATCGGCAAAGCCATGCGTACCGGCTCACGAGGCGTTGGCGGCCGCCGCTATCAGATCGCCGCCGCGCTATTCACCTATGCGGCTGTCTCGATGGCCGCCATTCCGATCTACTTTTCGCAAATCAGCAAGGAGAAAGCCACCAAACCTCCTCAAGTCAAGACAGCGCCCGCCAATCCAGGCGCCGCCGCAGGTGACTCCGAAGCAGACGACTCCGCTTCCTCATCCAGCGGTGCAACTCCCGCGCGCGCTGCGAAGCCCAAGATGAATTTCTTCACTGCGTTGGGTCTGTTGGGGCTCATAGGCTTGGCTTCTCCCTTTCTCGAATTGCAAGATCCCTTCCACGGCGCAATCGGTCTCATCATCTTGTTCGTCGGCATCCGCTTCGCCTGGCAACAGACCGGCGCGCCCAAAATTGATATCGTCGGACCATTCCAGAACCGCGCTCCTGCACCGACGCCCGCAACCTGAAACACCTCGCCTCAACCCGTGTCCTCTCCTCCCATCGTTGAACCCATCCGCAATTGCCACAACTGTGGCCAGTCCGTGCCACTCGGCGCGCTCGATTGCCCGCAGTGCCACGCGCTGCTCCACGGCGAAGAGCTAGTCCGCATCTCCGCGAAAGCAAATCAGCTTGAAGAGCAGAACGCCCTGCCGCAAGCCCGCGACGAATGGCGAAAAGCCCTCGCGCTTCTTCCCCACAATTCGAATCAGGCCGAATGGATTCGCGGCAAAATCTACAAACTCGAGCTCACAGAAAAACACGCTCCCTCAGAGCCTCCGAAAAGCGAGTGGGTAAAGCGGCTCGGCCCCCTCGCTCCCATTGCCATCTTGCTGGCCAAGAGCAAGGGTCTGCTGCTTGCACTTTTCAAGCTGAAATTTCTTTTTAGTTTTTTCACCTTCCTCGCTCTGTATTGGGCGCTGTATGGCTTCAGGTTCGGTCTGGGATTCGCCGTACTAATCCTCGTCCACGAACTCGGCCATTACATTGATATTCGCCGCCGCGGTCTCCCCGCCGACATGCCCGTCTTTCTCCCCGGACTCGGCGCCTACGTTCGCTGGCAAGCCATGGGCGTCACCCGCCAAACGCGAGCCGCTGTCAGCCTTGCTGGTCCGCTCGCTGGATTGCTCGGCACTGCGGTCTGCGTCTATCTTTGGCATCACACCGGCTACGGCTTATGGAGCGTGCTGGCGAGAGTTTCCGGCGTCCTAAATCTGCTAAATCTTACCCCCGTGTGGATCCTCGACGGCGGTCAAGCCATGAACGCTCTCTCCAAAGCAGAACGTTTTGTTCTCCTCGCTCTGACACTCGCGCTCTGGGCATTTCTTGGCCAGGGACTGTTCTTTCTGGTCGCTGCCGGAATTACCTATCGCCTCTTCACCAAAGATCTTCCTCCCATCCCGAATCCTCGCATCGCCGTTTACTATGCTTCGCTCCTCGTTGGCCTCGGCGCAATCCTCTATATAATCCCTGGACAGGGGCTGCTCCCCCGGTAGCTAACGGTAAGCGGAGGACTTCATGCGCTACGCGATTTCCAGGCGGTCTTTTGTCTCAGCAGGAACCATCGCCTTTGCTGCCTCGGCTGTCAGTCCAGGCTCTTTGTTTTCGGCGGAAAAAGAAGGAGCGCCCGCCATGCTCGACCACATCCTTCTCGGTTGCGACAATCTCGATCTCGGCATCGCCTTCGTCGAAAAGCACACCGGCGTCCGCGCCGCTTTCGGCGGAGTCCACCCCGGACGCGGGACGCGCAACGCTCTCCTCTCGCTCGGCGAAAAACACTATCTCGAAATCATTGCCCCCGATCCGCAGCAGACCGGCGCTCCAGACCACTACGGCCTGCACAAACTCACTGAGCCTCGCCTCGTCGGCTGGGCAGCCCACCCCGGCGACCTGAATCAATTCGCTACTCGTCTGCGCAACGCCGGTCTCGCCTTCGAGGGTCCGACACCGGGTTCGCGCAAACGTCCCGACGGCCGCCTCCTCCAATGGAAAACTCTCAATCTAAACGACGACCAGTCCGGCCTGCTCCCCTTCTTCATCGAGTGGAGCAGCGACACCGTCCATCCTTCACTCGACGCGCCCTCCGGCTGCAAAATCGTCTACTTTTCGATGTCCACCCCAAACCACGCTGAGTTGGAGCGCATCTCCACCCTGCTCGACCTCGATGTTCCTGTCGATCAGTCCGAAAAGCCGCAACTCCACGCCCGCATCGCAGGCCCAGACGGCAGAGTCATGGACGTCTCTTCTTGACTCCGCTTATCTGCTCGTTCCCCCTTTGCCCTCGACCATCCCCTTGCTCCACCAATCCCGCTACGTGCTATACTTTGAAACCCGTCCCCGGCCCGTTTTCGGCTGTGTGGATGGATTTATACCGATTCGAGGCCCAGCCCGGCCAGGCGGGCAGTACGGCGCCTTTTAGCACTTAGGGGGGAATATCGCAGAACGCAGCTTCCGGCAGAGTGATCGCATCCGCGTCAACGAGCGGATTCGCGCTCGCGAGATCCGGGTGATTGATGAAGAAGGCGGCCAGCTTGGGGTCATGCAGCCGTTCGAGGCGCTGAAGTTGGCGCGCGAGCGCGGTCTGGACCTGGTGGAAATTTCGCCGACGGCGGACCCGCCAGTTTGCAAGATTACCGACTACGGCAAATATCTTTACCAGGCCAATAAAAAAGCTCACGAACAGCGCAAGAGCAGCCGTGGCTCGCAGCTCAAGGAAGTAAAATTTCGTCCCGCAACCGCCGAACACGATTATCAGGTTCGCAAGAATCAGATCATCCGATTCCTCGGCGATGGCCACAAAGTTCGCGCCATGATTTTTCATCGTGGCCGCGAAATGGCGCATCAGGAAGTCGGTCGCGCCAAGATGAATCGCTTGCTGGTAGAAATCGGTGAACACTGCCAGATCGAAACCATGCCCCGTATGGAAGGCAACGTTCTGGTCGCTCTGCTCGCGCCGAAAAAAGGCGTCTCGGTCGCCAAGCCCTCTGGGCAATCAGCAGCCAACGCCCCGCAGTCGCAGTAGCAGCGCTAAAAAATTTGTAGGGGCACAATATATTGTGCCCCTCTTGAACCGGGCGCAAAAATTTCAAGTTTCTCGGCGCCAAAAATCTTAGGAGACTTTCAAGTCATGCCACGGAATTCGACGAAACCAAAACTGAAACTGAAAACCCATCGCGGCGCCAAAAAGCGTTTCAAGATCACCGCGAACGGCAAAATCAAACGTATGCACTCCGGCAAACGCCACCTGATGGGCACAAAGGCTCCCGGCCGCATGCGCAAGCTCAAGAAGCTGACGCTGGTCAGTCCTAGAGACGTAGCCGCCGTCAGACAAATGCTTCCCTACGGCTAGAGCCGTAAGCTTTTCTGCGTGCGCCGTGAAATTTCGCGCACGCCAAGATTTTCTTCGTAGGGGCACGGCATGCCGTGCCCTTCCGATCAAAACGCAGGACGCAGGTCCTGCACATCGTGCCAGGCAGCGCTTCACGGGTGCCTGCCGGCCGATAAGCCGCCAAAAATGATTCGCCGCAAGGTGAATCATCCATCGGCCAGCAACACAATCAGAGACAAACCCGCTGCCTAACGCGTTTCCCCTCGCGTGAACGCACCGCCTTTGTCTCCCAACTTAAGGAGAAAAACCCATGGCACGCGTAAAACGCGGCACAAAACGCCGCGCCCGTCGTAAAAAGTATCTCAAACGCACAAAAGGCTTCTTTCTAACAAAAAGCAAGCTCTACCAATCCGCGCAAGAAGCCGCGAATCGCGCCGACCGTTACGCCAAGCGCGACCGCCGCGTAAAAAAACGCGAGTATCGCAAACTCTGGATCCAGCGTATAGGCGCAGCCGCCCGCAACAACGGTCTCACCTACGGCCAGTTGATTCACGGCCTAAAAGCCGCAGGCGTTTCGCTAGATCGCAAAATCCTGGCCGACATCGCGGTGAAAGACGCTGCCGCTTTCACAAGCCTGGTAGCCAGTGCCAAAGCCGCCGCTCCGCCCCAAGCCAAGAAGGCGTCGTAGCTCTTTGGGCAAGCAAGGCAAACCGTCATTTCGAACGGAGCAGGCCGACGTTTTTTCTTTCCACTTCGCTCCAGCGAAGTGGTCGGCCTGCGCAGAGAGAAATCTCTCATCCATTGCTGGTGGTGCTCGTAAAGTAACGAATGACGCAGCGTTTGGAGTTCTGGACTTATTGTCCTGAATTTCCCGTAGGGGCACGGCACGCCGTGCCCGCACGGTGTAATCTATCTCGCGATTATGCAACCTACTGACCTCGGTCTCGAAAAGCCACTCGCGGCCCTCGGCGTTACACAACCCGAGCAGGTTCCTGTTCGTTTTGCGGTACTACGTGCCCACTTCGAAGGGCAGTTCCAGACAGTTCACGCCGAATCCGAATGGAAGATATTTCGCGATCAGTGGCTCGGCCGCAAATCGGGCGTCCTCGCCCAAATCACCGACAACTGGCTGAAACCCGCATCGCCTGACCTAAAACGCGCTGTCGGCGCCGGTCTAAACGAACTTCGCGCTCACGTCGAATCGCAAATTGAATCTCGCCGCCTCGCCATCGAATCTGGCGCCGACCAATCCGCACTCGCTCACGAACACGTCGACCTCTCTCTCCCCGGTGTCACACGCCTCATCGGCTCGCATCACCTGATCCGACAGGTCTTGCAGGAAATCGAAGACATCTTCTTCTCCATCGGCTTCTCGGTCGTCGAAGGCCCCGAAATCGAAACGCCCTACTACAACTTCGAGGCACTCAACATTCCCGAATTCCATCCCGTCCGCGACGACATGGACACCTTCTACCTAGACCTTCCGAAAGGTGCCCCAACCCCGCTGCTTCTCCGTACGCACACGTCCCCCATGCAAATTCGCACCATGGAAAAGCAGAAGCCTCCTGTGCGCGTTATCGTCCCCGGCAAGGTCTATCGCCGCGACAATCCCGACGCCACTCACTCTTTCATCTTTCATCAGGTCGAAGGCCTCGCCGTCGACTCGGACATCACTTTCTGCGACTTCACCGGCACCATCGAATATTTCGTAAAACAATTCTTCGGCCCCGGCGTGAAAACCCGCTTCCGTCCAAGCTATTTCCCGTTCACGGAGCCGAGCGTCGAATTCGATGTCTCCTGCATTTTCTGCGGCGGCAGCGGAAGTGCCGCGAGCGGCGGAACTTGCTCCAAATGCAAAGGCGCAGGCTGGATCGAACTCTTCGGCGCCGGCATGGTCGATCCCGCCGTCTACGGCTTCGTAAACTACGACGCCAAGAAAATCAGCGGCTTCGCTTTCGGCATGGGCATCGATCGCCTCGCCATGCTGAAATACCAAATCGACGACATCCAGGTCTTTTTCCAAAACGACGTCCGCTTCCTCCGCCAATTCCCATGATTCATTACCTCACCACACCACCGTCATTTCGAACGGGGCGGACCGACGCCTTTTCTTCCCACTTCGCTCCTGCGATGTGGTCGGTTCGCGGAGTGAGAAATCTCTCTTCGATTCATTCTTCTTCACCAATCACAAGTCACCAGTCACGAGTCACCTCCTCATGACCTTCACCGACGCCAAACAACGCTTCTCTACTCGCGTAGCCGACTACGTTCGCTACCGCCCGGGATACCCTTCCGCGATCCGCGACGTCCTCCGCACCGAGTGCGGCTTGCGTCCTGGCCACGTTGTCGCCGACGTCGGTTCTGGCACCGGATTCCTCAGCGAACTCTTTCTGAAAAACGGCAATCGCGTCTTCGGCGTCGAGCCCAACGAAGCCATGCGCGAGGCCGGCGAAGAATATCTCGCCTCCTTCGACGGATTCACCAGCGTAAACGGATCGGCGGAGGCCACCACACTCGACGATTCCAGCGTGGACTTTGTGACCACGGGCCAGGCTTTCCACTGGTTCGATCAAAACGCAGCCCGCCTCGAATTCTCGCGCGTCTTGAAGCCCGCTGGCTGGGTCGTCGTTGTGTGGAATGAGCGGCGAACGGATGCAAATCTATTTGTCCGCGAGTACGAAAACATCCTCAGAACGTTCGGTACGGACTACGAGCGCGTGAAGGAAAGCTATCCGACCGAGGATCACATGCGCGACTTCTTCGGTACGAGCCCCTATGCTTCGCGTTCCCTGCCGAATTTCCAGGAGTTTGATTTCGAAGGACTCGCCGGCCGCTTGCGCAGCAGTTCATTTATCCCCGCGCCAGACGCCCCGAATTTCGCGCCCATGATGGCCGAGCTTCGCCGAATCTTCGACGCCCACAATCAAGCTGGCCGTGTGCGTCTGGAATATTCCACGCACATCTATTTCGGCCGGCTGAATGTTCCCGTCGGTTCCGGAGAGATTGCACAGGACAGGAATCTGGCATGATGGTCGTCTACAACTGGCTGAAAGAATTCGTCGACGTCACTGCCTCGCCTGCCGAAGTCGCCTCGCGGCTCGCTCTTTCCGGCACCAACATCGGCAGCGTCGAAAACGGCGCTCACGGCGCCGTAATCGATGCCGAAGTCGGTTCGAACCGTCCCGATTGCCTGGGCCACTTCGGCATCGCGCGGGAACTTGGCGCCGTTTATAGACTCCCGCTCAAGCCGCTCGCGCCAAAACCAGCCGAGAATGCAACAAAGGCATCCGGCGCCGTAAAGGTCGAAATCCAATCCCCCGAACTCTGCGGCCGCTTCACCGCCCGCGTCATCCGTGGCGCAAAAATCCAGCCGTCGCCGAAATGGCTGAAAGACCGGCTCGAAGCGAGCGGCGTCGCCAGCATCAGCAACGTCGTCGACATCTCCAACTACGTGATGCTCGAGATCGGCCACCCGCTTCACACTTACGACTACGACAAAGTCCGCGATCACCGCATCGGCGTCCGCCGCGCCAAATCCGGCGAAAAAATCCGCACACTCGACGGCCTCGAACGCACCCTCGATTCCTCAATGTCGGTGGTCTACGACGGCGACGGTTCTCGCGCCGTCGGCATCGGCGGCGTCATGGGCGGTGCCGAAACCGAAATTTCCTTCTCCACAAAAAACATCCTCATCGAATGCGCTTGGTTCGAACCAATCGCCGTTCGAAAGGCCGCGCGTTTTCTTAAGCTCCACACCGAGGCCTCCACCCGCTTCGGCCGCGGCGCCGATCCCGAAACGGCGGAGCTAGCCTCCCGCCGCGCCGCTGAACTCATCCTGCAACTCGCAGGCGGCGAGCTTCTCTCCGGTGTCGTCGACGTCTATCCCGGAAAACGCCCACCAAAGAAAATCCAATTGACGCGCGCGGAAATTCTTCGCGTCATGGGCGCGGATGTTCCTGACAAGGAAATCGAAGCCATCCTCGGCGCTCTCGGTTTCGCCCCCGTTCGAATCGGCGAAAATCGCGGCGCGGCTGGCTCCCTCCTCGCCGCGTGGGAATGCACGCAGCCAAGTTGGCGCGCCGAAGTCGAACGCGAAATTGATTTGATCGAAGAAGTCGCGCGTATCCACGGCCTCGATAAATTTCCACCGCGCTTGCCCGCAGCCCGCCAAGGCGCGCAGCGTTTGCCAAAATTCGAACCAGAACAGCGTGTGCGCGAGCGACTCATCGGTCTCGGCTATCGCGAAATTCTGTCGATTCCTCACGTCGCCGAAGAACGCGACGCACTTTTCCGTCAGGAGGGCGTGACTCCGGCACGCCTTTCGAATCCCCTCTCGGAAGAGGCTGGCGTCCTCCGTTCGAACGGCCTCGTCACTATGGCCGCCGCTCTCGAGTGGAATCTCAACCACGGCCAGCGCAACGTCCGGCTATTCGAAATCGGCCGCACCTATCGCCTCGAAGGAAGCACATCGTTCGAAACGTCGATCCTGACCATCGGCGCAACGGGCGAAGCCCGCGAAAAAGGCATCTACGAAAACGTGCGCGAATACGACTTCGCCGACCTGAAAGGCGATCTCGACGCGATCGGCGCGCTCGCCAGCGGCTTCGAATGGCGCGATGGTGGAGCCATGTGGACTCACGCCGCGCGCCGCGGAACAATCCAACTCCACTCCAACAATCCAACCGCTGTCATTCCGAGCGAAGCGAGGAATCTCTCTTCGATTGGAACCGCGGGACAGCTTGCTCGTCGCGTCGCGGAAAAATTTAAATTACGCCAGGACATTTTTCTGGCGGAAATTCAACTTGATCCCCTGTACGCCGCGATCCGAGCGGTGAAAGAGGCGCGGCGATACGTGCCACTTCCGCGGTTTCCCGCGGTCGAGCGTGATTTTTCTTTGCTACTCGCCGACGGCACCGCTTTTTCGGATGTCGTAAAAACGATTCGCTCGCTCCACATCGCGGAAATCACGTCGATCGAGGCAGCGGATTTGTTTCGCGGGAAAAATGTGCCCGCCGGAAAATACTCACTGCTCGTGCGCGTAACGTTCCAGAGCCGCGATGCCACGCTGACCGAGGCGCAGACCAGCGAGTTCTCGGGCAAAATTATTTCCGCGCTCGAAAAGCATCTCGGCGCGCAGCTTCGAGCTAGCTAGCAGCCCCGGCGTAGTACCCCATCCAAATTCCGCTGGCGGTAAGACGGGCACGATATATCGTGCCCCTACAATGTGATATCTTGACCATTGCCAAGACGGAGCGGAGCATGAGCGGTCCCGTAAAAGTCGAAATATTCGGGCAGATGTACGCGATTCGCGGCGATCTGGATGAAGCGTACGTCCACAAGCTGGCTGCGTTCGTTGACGAAAAGATGCACACCATTGCGGCGGGCGGAGCGACGGTGGACACGCAGAAAGTTGCGGTGCTGGCGGCGCTGGCGATTGCCGATGAACTTCATAGCTCGCAAAAAGACCGCGGCGACCGCGAAGAGTTGCTGCGCGAACAAGCCGAGCGCTGCCTGACGCTCGTCGAGCGCGCCTTGAAGCAGACAGCTTGATATCGTTTCCCTTTCTCAGTTTGAATTCCTCGCTGAAATTTCTGCCTTCTGAAAAAACGAAGAGAGATTCTCTCGCTTCGCTCGGAATGACAATCTAAGAAAACGGAATCTCATCTCATTGGCTCCAGGTGGTGGGGGTGCGGATCCAGCGGTGTTTGCGGAGTTCGGCGTGGAGGGCGGGGGGCAGGGGGCCTTTGGCGCTGGCGGCGAGATTGGATTCGACGTTACGGATTTTGCGCATGCCGGGGATGATGGTGGCGACGTCTTTGTTATTGAGGATGAAGCGGAGGGCCATTTCGGGCATGGTCATGCCGTCATTAAGAAGAGGCTTTAGAGCATCGGCGTGGGCCACGCTGGACTTGAGATTTTCCGCGACGAAATACGTATTGCGCCAATCGCCTTTGGGCCAGGTGCTATCGAGCGTGAGAGTTCCGGTGAGCGAGCCTTCATCGAAGGGTACGCGGGCGATGACGGCGACATCTTTTTCTCGGCACGCGGGGAAAAGTTCGTCTTCGGGATTCTGGTCGAAGATGTTGTAGATGACCTGGACGGCGTCAACGAGGCCGGCGCGCACGGCGCGAATGCCGTTCCAAGGCTCCCAGCGATTGAGGCTGATGCCGACGGCGCGGACTTTTCCGCTGCTGCGAAGATTCTCGATCGCGCGAGGCAAACGTTCGTCGTCGAGCCATTTGTCTTCCCAAGTGTGAAATTGGATGAGGTCGAGGGTCTCAACACCAATATTCGCAAGACTCTTGTCGACGTACTCGACGATGTAGTCGGGCGGGAAGCAATCGTCGAGTGAAAATTCGCGGCGGCTGGGCCAGCGGCGATTTTTCGGCGGAACTTTTGTGGCGACGTAAAGTCTTTTGTCGGGGCCGGCGTTGGCGGGATTTTTGTTGGCGCGAAGAATTTTTCCGAGTAGCTGTTCGCTGTGGCCGTCGCCGTAAGCCCAAGCGGTGTCGAAGAAGTTGCAGCCGAGATCGACGGAACGCTGGAGCGACTCGAGCGATTCTTGATCTTCCGAGCCGGTCCATCCAGCGAGTCCCCACATGCCATAGCCAATTTCACTAACGTTCCATCCGGTGCGGCCGAAGCGGCGGTAGTGCATGGTGTGCTCTCCTTGAGTTGAGGGCACATTATACGGGGAAAGAAAGTGAGTAGTAGATAGTGAGTAGTGAGTAGTGGGTAGTGAATTGTGACTCGTGACTGGTGACTCGTGGAAGAGCCGGGAAACGAGTGGAGAGTCGACAGCTGAAGCAAAGAAGGGACCGGAAAACAGAACGCAGAGGCGTTCGGTAATGTAAGGCTAGCAGAGGTGATCGAAACCCTCCGTTTGAAAGATGTGATCCCACCCCCCTGGGGGGTTTTTTGGAAGTGTTCATTCTAAAGGGTTTTAAGTCCTGTGTTTTGGAAGTGCAGATTCTAAACGGGTTACAGGCGAATTTTGCGGAAGTGCGGATTCTAAAGGGGATAGATCGGAGGGGCGTTGAAAGGTTGGCATGTTGAAAGGCTTGAAGGTTTGGATGTGAGGAGAAACCCAGCGAAGGGGAGGGTGACGGCGTGGTTGACGAGCCGGACATAAAATATTATAGCAGGGGTAGTTACCAGTTGTCAATAGTTTTGTCGTTTACTGAGTAGGTGATTCGAACGGGGAGGCGCGGATTCGAATGAGAGTGGCGGAAGTCGAGGGGTTTGAGGGAGTTGGCGGGATTGAGACGGTTTGGTGAGACTGTGGAAATGTGTGGAAAAGTCAAAAGATCCACACGTAAACTCGACGTCTGGGGTACCCTGCGATACGCCCACCAAGCCACCCGACATGAATGACGCGCGCCATTTCGTAACAGTCCAGCACCGCCCCAGGCGAGTAGCGTTTTTTGTAGATGTAGACCAATCGTCGGAAGGCCTTCTCAATGGGATTGTGGACTTTAACGTGTCTGCTTGGGGTGGTCGATTTAACCCAATCATTCCGGTTCTGAATGGGCAAGTTACGGATGCGTATTGGGAGCTATTGAAACTTGTCAATCCCGATATCGTTTACACTTTCTGTGATCTTGGAACTGGAGTCTGCAAACGAATCCTGACCGAAATAAGACCGCTGGATGTCCTGAAGCACGCTTTTCGGTCCGAGGCACCACTGGACGGCGTCCGAGTGCAGATCGACTTCCAAGCATCCGTCCTACCTGTTCTGATTCGGATAATCGGCGAATTTCCAGTGTGGGCTCAAAGACCTCAGCCCGCAGCCTTGGTGTTTGAGCCTAAAGATACGTCCGCATTGACCCCTTTTATTCGACGGAATTTTGGCGGAAACGACCACTATTATTTTTACTGCCGTGACAATCGTATTACCCACAGCGTGCTGCCTCCAATCGAGAAAGACGTGATGGCGGCTTTGGCTGGTAATCGCAATCTTGTGATGCCGATCAATGTTTGTGCTGACGGGCCAAGAAAGCTCAAGGGCGTAACCGCTGACCATAGTATTGCGCTCACGCTATGTTACGGAGATTCCCCTTGGAACTTCGTAGAGTATTGGAACCTTGCGCACTTTGCTGGCGAATCGCAAGCAGCAGGCAATTCGATATCGCAAATGTGGATCAAACCATCATTTTTCGAAGATAGAGAGTTTTACGAAGCATTTGTGGAACTCATCCGGCAACGAATATCTGTAGGAAATGCACACTACCTTCGCCTTATTTCTTACGATGAAGCCGAGGAGCGCATGAATGAGGTCACTCAACGAATTTGCACGGACTTCAAATGGAATATGCATCCAGCGCCGCCGATAGTGCTAAGAAAAGGTGAGTTGCCTGCCTTTCAGCCTCGCCCAATAATCGGTTGGAACTCACCGCAATCTGCTCGGCCACAGAGCAAGCAAGTATCCGGTACTAGTTCATTTCTCGAACTCAGTCCGGCAAGAGACACTCCCAATGGCCGCGACGAGCACTGGATTGCGGAGTTTGCGGTAGAAAACTCTGTGCAAGAACGATATTTTGCGAACAAATCCACATGGTGGAAGCTCCCGAAAAAAGAAGGTGTGCCCCGTCTATTTGTACGCGATTCAGCCTGCCGGATCGGGAGCGATCACTTAATCAGCGTGGAAGTGTCCGGGATGCAGGAGGGTGTCATGCTGACGACACCCGACCTGAACGCTCTGTTCGCCTCCCTTCTGCTTCCGAAGCCCCCGTGGTGGATGCAAAAGTTTGATCCTATAACTAGCTCCGAAGACAATCTCTACATTCGAGCCTCTGACAAAGGAATGTATGCTCGTGGAGTTTTGGGACTATTCGAGTCGCTACAAAAGGCCGCCTACGTGTTTGAGCATAAATTTTGGCGTAGCGTTCTCGAATCCTTGTCATCGGCAGCGGCTTCTGAACACACTCGGAACAAAGTGCGAAAAGAATTGGAGGAAATAGGAATTGAAGCTCTCGGATCGAGTCATGGAATCGATCTCGTTGTGGAAGAGGTCTTAAATGCGGCATCCCACATTCAACGACCGATCCACTACGTGAACTTCGGCAAACTCTTCACCCGGTATTGGACCTTCATCCAGACGCTCTCTAAGGATGAGCAATTGCACGAAGTTTCACAGATCGACCCGCGACGCTCTGAAGCCCTAGACGAAAAGAATATTGGGGCTGCCGCTAGAGGGAATCTTCGAGACATGTTGTCTGAGTTCACGGCCCGAAAGGTTTTCCTGCAAGGGGCGGAGATTCAATGTGGCCATTGCCTTGCTTCCTTGTGGTACCACGTTGGTGATCTCCATGCCAGAGTGACCTGCCGTGGTTGTCGGAAAGAGCTTGATCTCCCCGCAGAGATTCCATGGTCATATGCGTTGAACGAACTGGTAATTTCCGCCGTTAGGGATCACGGGGTGGTGCCTGTAATTAGAACTGCTTATAGGCTATTTGAGCGAAGTCGAGAATGTTTTTGCTTTCTACCAGGTATCGAAATTCTAGACTACCAAGCTGGAACTCCGGTCTGCGAGCTGGACCTCGTATGGATACGTGACGGAGAGTTCGGGGCTGCGGAGGTCAAGCGCACGCCAAAAAAGTTCAAGATTGGCGCAGGCCTTCAAGAGATTTTGGACACTGCTCTTCCCAACAGGTATCTGTTAGTTAGCTCATCTGGAACCGATCTAGAGATGCAGGAAATACGTGCACAGGTTCAAGCCCGAGTCAGTTCGAAGATTAACGTCGAAGCGTGGAGTCCGGAGATTTTCAGCCGTTCGTCTCATGTCGGTTGGAACACTTCCACTTACTCGGTGTTTGGGTAGTGGTTTGGGGTATGGGCCCGTAAGCGGGCGAGAGTTCGATCTGTCTTGGCTAGGAAAGAGGAGAAGATCGCGAAGGTTGGTCGCTAGGCAGTGGTCCAGAGGATGTCGATCTTTTTTTCGACGGTGGCGAAGTCTCGATCGCTGGTGGCGAGGGAGGCTTTGCGGTGGGCGGCGAGGGCGGCAGCGAAGCAGTCGGTGCAGGGAAGTTTGTGATTGGCGCGGAGGGCGGCGGCTAGGCGAGTCAAGTCGAGGTCAGCGGCGACGATTTCGATGGGGAGCTGTGCAATGTCTTCGATGATTTTGCGGGCGACGCCGGGGCCATGGGCGCGCCAGGTGGAGTAGTAGACTTAAACGCCGCCGTTGCGTAGAAGCGAAAAGATGGCCGGGCTGAAGCCCGGCACCTACATCACAATTCGAAACGGAAAGAGGGCACGATGTATCGTGCCCCTACGAGGGACACACCGAGGAGAAAAGCAGATTCCTCGCTACGCTCGGAATGACACCTTACGAGTGACCGGACCGCGTTAGTTGCGCAGCTGGCAGCTAGTAACGCCAGCTTGATACGTCGGCGCCTTTGGGGGCGGACTCCAGCATGTGGGCGGCGGATTCTTTCAGGACGCGTTGGGTGAAGGTTAGGCCGCCTTCGCGGGTGGTGCTGCCTGGGGGGCCGGTGTAGCAGTGGGGTTGGTCGACGCCGTAGTCGAAGGTGGCGTCGGAGCGGGGATTGGCGGTGGATTCGAGCGAGGCTTGCATCAGGTGGACGGCGTGGTCGAGGAAAAAGGTGTCGGCGGTGCCGACCATTACGTGGAGCTTGCCCTGGAGCTTGGGGCCGAGAGTTTTCCAGTCGCGCTGGAGGATGGCGGTGAGGTCGTAGTGTTCGCGCCAGAAGGCGGCGACTTGCTTATCGATGACGCCGGTGCGCTGATCCCAGATTTCGGCGGGGTAGCCATCGGGGCCGGCGGGGCTGAAGACGGCTTGCCAGATGTCCCACTGCTCTCCGGAGCGGCCGTGGGTGCCGAGGACGAGCTCCCAGCGATTGGTGCCTTCGGTGGTGGCGAGGATGATGCCGGGAGGAGTGCGCATCTCGGGTTGCGCGACGCGGCCGAAGGGGCCGATGGTCCAGTAGGCGTTTTTGTCGTCGTAAATGTTGACGGTCTGGTAGGCGTGGAAGTCGACGGGGTCGGGACAGGCGCCCCAGGCGCCGTTGAAATCATCGGGATAGAAGATTTGCGTGGCGAGAGTTTCCCAGCCGCCGGTGGAGCCGCCGTAAACGGCGCGAGCCCAGCCCTGGCCGATGCCGCGGAATTGTTTTTCGATGGCGGGAATGAGTTCGCGATTGATGGCTTCGCCGTAGGGGCCGACGTTGGCGGAATCGACGGCGTAGGAGTCGTCATAGTAGGGATTGGCGTGCTGGACCAGGAGGAGGAGCATGCGGGGGAGCTTGCCGGTGGTCCAATCCTGATAAAACTGATAGGCGGTTTGCGCGCGCAGGAGCGGGTAGCCGGTCAGATCGGCGGCGGGCGGGGTGGTGCGGAAGCCGTGAAAATCGTCGGGGAAATGGCCGTGGTTCACGAGGAGGGGATAGCGGGCGTTGGGATGGGAGGCCCAGCCTTCGGGGATAACGACGATGGCGCCGAGATACATGGGGCGGCCCCAGAATTTGGTGAGGACCTGGCTTTGAATGCGGATGTGCTTGACCCATTCGGTGTCTTTGGGCGGGTCGATGGGCGGAACGATTTTGGTGAGATGGATTTGGATGGGGGTTGCGTTTGAGGCGGCGGGATCGATGTGGATTTTTTCGGGAACGCTATAGAAATTGCCGGGCTTGGAGTTCCAGTGCTGGCCTTCGCCTTCGTCCATGGGGAGCTTGACGGTGTGGCCGTCGGAGCGGCGGAAGGTGGTGTATTTGTTGAAGACGCCCTGGACCCAATAGTCGCCGGCGGGGAGGTTGCGAAAATTGGCGACGGGGTAGCCGAGGGCGTCATCGGGGATGATGGCGTTTTGGCCGGGGGCGAGGGCGTCGACGTCGGCGCCGAAAATTTGCTGGGACTTTGCTTCCTCTTCGAGGATTTGGTCGCGAGGCTCGGGGTCGTTGGTTGTGGAGAGGACGACGTAGACGCGGCCGTCGAGGGGAGTGGGGCTGAGTTTGGAGTCGAAAGAGATAGCGAAGCGCGGTTGCGCGGCGGTTTTTGCGGGCGAGGCTTGCGGGGCGGCTTGGAGAATTGCGGTAGACGCCGAGAGAGCGACGAAACATGCGAGCCCGTAGAGGGTAAATTTGCGAGCGGCGGTGCGCGGGCGGAGCGAAATACTTTGGGACGAACGAGGCATCGGAATTTTCCTTGGCGAAATGTGGAGCGCGTTTTGCGAGCCGCGACATTGTAGCCGAGTGGTGCGAGAAAGTCTGCGCCAAGACGGCGAGGGAGGGAAAAGCAAGGGTGGCGCGCGGCGCTTACGCCGCGGAGTTGGGTGCCAAGAAAATGGCGACGGGCTAAGGATCCGGAACAGAAAAATCCGCAGGACTGCCGCCCTGCGCTACACAGGAGGAACCGGAACAGGAGATGTGCGGCCGACTAAAACTAGGCTGCGGCGGTGGCGGTTTTCTTGGTGGCTTTGCGAGATTTCGCGAGAATTTCGCGTTCGGCGCGAACCCAGTCTTCGAGCGGATTGCCGGGGGCGCCGTTGCGCTGGAGATAGATTTCGTAAGCGCGCTGCGCAATCTTTTCCTGAGGGGAAAGTTTCTTGGCGGATGGGGTTTTACTTTTCGTCGATGAACCATTTCCGTTTGTTCTTGCCATAAGCTCCTCGTTCAGGCCGAGACCCGCGGCCTTGATTCCAAACTTTGGAAAATCGCGGCCGTGGACGGCCAGATCGCTAATTTTACACGCCTCTAAGCGGAGTGACACGCTCTGAGAGACGCGGCATCTATTATGAGAGCGAACGGGCCGGGGCGGGTACATGAAATTTCAATGGGCAGTATCGAATTCCGCAATGATTAGCGGCAAGGAAGAGGCGCGGTGAAGGGGCGGGAGGGTAGCTGCTTGTCGTGAAGGAGGCGCGGAGGTATGCTGCTGGCGACCGAGTAGTGAAAAGGATGCGGGGCGCGAGGGAAGCGCTTTGTACAGAGAGGGAAAAAAGATGAAGCGATTTGGATTGATGATGGCAGCGATGCTGGCGGCTGGGGGCGTATGCGCGGCGCAGGAAGCGGCACCGAGTGCGGCGGCGGGGCCGGTGGCGAATCCGGTGACGACGACGGTAAAAGGGCAGTTGACGCGCTACGAGAAAAACATGGTGGATGCGGCGGATTTGATGCCGGCAGAGAAATACAGTTTTAAGCCGACGCCGGAGATGAACTCGTTTGGGCATGTGGTGATGCACATCGCACAGTCGAATAATTTTCTGTGCTCGAAGATTTCGGGGCAGGCGGCTCCGGAGGTCAAGCTGACTGATGCAGACCCCAAGGACAAGCTAGTGGCGGCGTTGAAAGCTTCATTTGAGTTTTGCAGCGCGTCGCTTGCCGGAGTGGACGATTCGAAGCTGGGCGACTCGCTGACCCTGTTTGGGAACCGGCAGACATCGCGGGCGGGGGCACTGATCACGTTGAGCGACGATTGGTACGACCACTACGGAGCGCAGGCCATTTATTTGCGGCTGAACGGGATTTTGCCACCGACGGCGCAGCCGCCAAAGAAATAGTTTTATGCTTGGCTGACGGCTTCCGAGGCCGGCGGGCGTCTCCTGCGAAGTGGCGTTATCGCGGAGAACTTCTCAATGTGAAACGAGGTTTTGAGCTGGCGTTGAGACAGTTGTCTTGCGTGTGGATTCTGCGCTGACGGCAGGCATTCTAGCAGCATCGCTTCCTCGAATCTAAGTGTAAGTATTCCAATAACTTGCAGGCAGTCTGAGCAGTGGGATGCACTGCTGGAACCGCTGCAGAAAAAACAGAAGTGGTTGGTAAGAGGACTGCAACATTAGTGCGGCAAAGAAAGAAGCGGTGGTGTGGCTGCTCGCGGAGCTGAATCTCATACCGCTGCTTAAGGGTCGCACAATGGCCAGACGTGAACGCAGGACTCGATACGCTTCGATACTTTGCTGCCTACTTTTGACCTTACTATGCACGACGCCGGTCCGCGCGCAGGAAAAAGACCGCAAAATCCTGAAGAAGGTGGATGTGCACTATCCTTCCGTCTTAAAAAGCAGGGGCATTGGGGGGACGGTGCGATTGAAAGTTGCCATTCATGCGGATGGGACCGTGAAAGATGTTGAGGTGCTGGGCGGAAATCCAACGCTGGCCGAGGCGGCGGAGAAGGCCGTGCGTGAATGGAAATTTGCGCCCGGCGGCGAGAGCACGATGGTGGTAGCGATTAACTTCGATCCAAACTCTTAAGCAAGGCTGTTAATTCAAGCCAACATTTACTGAGCGAGCGGCGACGAGACGAATCGTGGTTTGCTGCGTCCCGAGACTTGGAAGAGCCACGTCTGAGCTGCTACATCACACCTGGAGGACATCGCCCTCGCGGGCGGTGGACTGGTACAGGACAGGGATGATGAAGAATCCGAGGAGCAGGCGAGAGAGCAAACCCGCAACGATGACGATGGCAAAGGGTTTTTGCGTGTCGGATCCGACGCCGGTGGATAGGGCTGCCGGGAGGAGACCGAGGCAAGCGACGAGCGCGGTCATCATGATGGGACGTAAGCGCATGAGGGCGGCTTCGTGAGTGGCTTTGCGGATGTCCATGCCTTCGAGACGGAGTTTGTTGATGTAGCTGACGAGGATGACAGAGGTTTCGACGGAGACGCCCATGAGGGCGAGCAAACCAAGGATGCTGGAGACACTGAGAGGGGTATGCGTGAGTTTGAGGGCAATGAGAGCGCCGACGGGTTCGGTCAGAACCACCTCGAGGGCAATGATAACGGGGAACTTGAGATTGCCGTAGAGGGCAAAAAGGATCATGAAGATGAGAAGAATAGTGAGCGGACCGATGATGTAGAGCTGGGATCTGGCTTCCACCAGCTCGCTGTACTCACCGCCCCAGTCGAGATGATAGCCCTCGGGGAGTTGCACGGATTTGGCGACAGCAGCCTGGCCGGCGTTGACAGTGCCCTCGAGGTTGCGGCCTTCAACGGAAAACTGAATGCCGATGTAGCGGGAATTGTTTTCGCGATAGATGAAGGAAGCGCCGGTACTTTCCTTGATAGAGGCGAGCTCGGAGAGCGGGATCTGCTGACCAGCAGGCGCCGGAACAAGGAGATCGCCGATGTCGTGGACGCTGGAGCGGTATTTCGGCTCCATGCGGACAACGAGGTCGAATAGCTTCTCGCCCTGGATGACCTGAGTGGCAGCCTGTCCGCCGATGGCGGCTTGCACAACGGTTTCGACGTCGGAAACGTTGATGCCATAGCGGGCGATTTTGGCGCGGTCGGCATCGATGATGAGACTAGGCTGGCCGAGCTCGCGGACAACGGTAAGTTCCTTGAAGCCGGAGGTCTTGGCAAGAGCATTGCGAATCTCGACGGCCTTTTTCTCGAGGACATCAAGATCGGGGCCGAAGATTTTGACGGCGAGAGAGGACTTGAGGCCGGTGAGAGCTTCATCGACGGCGTCTTCCGCAGGCTGGGTAAAGTTGAAGATGACCCCGGGATAGGCGGAAAGTTTTTTATCAAGATCGCGGGTTAGATCTTCCTTGGAATTGATGGATCCGGATTTCCAGGACGCGTCACCGTAAGGCTTCAATCCGACATAAAACTCACAATTGAAAAAACCGGTAGGATCGGTACCGTCATCTGGGCGGCCGAGTTCCGAGCCGACGACAGTAACCTGCGGGTATTGCGAGATGATGTCGCGAACCTGCGGAGCGAATTTGGCGGCTTCTTCGAAAGAGATGGTGTAGGGCATGGTAGCGCGAACCCAAAGCGCGCCTTCGTCAAGATGCGGCAGGAACTCGCCGCCGATAAGAGGGACGAGAAACAAAACGCTTCCGAAGATAAGCACGGCGGCCAGCAGCGTGAGCGCAGGGTGACCGAGGCACCAATCGAGGCGGCCTGCGTAGAAGCTGTGAATCGACTCGAAAACGGGGTTCTTTTTTTCGCGAACGCCTTTAGTGAACCAATAGGAGGCGAGCACGGGAACGAGCGTAAGCGTGAGGATGAGGGCACCGACGAGAGCAAAGGCCATGGTGTCCGCCATGGGATGGAAAAGTTTGCCAGCGGGGCCAGTGAGAGCATAAATCGGAAGGTAACCGGCGATGATGACGGCGACGGAGTAAAAGATAGGCCGGTCGACATCACGAGCGGCGGCGAGAATGACTTCGTTTAGTTTGTATTCCTGACCATGCCGCTCATTCAGCTCGCGGTAGATGTTCTCGACCATGACGATGGTGCCATCAATGATGATGCCGAAATCGATGGCGCCGATGGAAAGAAGGTTGGCGGCCTCGCCGGTGGCGTGGAGAAAGATGAAGGCGAAGAGGAGGGCGAGAGGAATGGTTAAGGCAGTGATGACGGCGGCGCGCAAGCTCACCAGGAAAAAGAGCAATACGAGGAGAACGAGGACCATGCCGCGGAGCAAGTTCCATTCCACAGTGTCGGTGGTGACGCGGACGAGATCGCTGCGGTCATAGAAGGGGCGGACTTTGACGTCCGGCGGCAGGACAGATTTGTTGAGCTCTTCGGTCTTTTTCTCAACGCCTTGGAGTACGTTTTGCGTCTGCTCGCCGCGGCGCATGAGGATGACGCCTTCGACGGCGTCGTCGTTCTTTTTCCCCTTGTCCTGGAAACCGAAAATGCCAAGGCGCGGAGCGTTGCCAATGACGACGCGGCCGATGTCCTTGATGCGGATGGGCACACCGTTGCCGCTGCCGACAACCACTTCGCCAATGTCGTCCGTGCTTTTGACGAGGCCAAGACCGCGAACATAGTAAAACTGGCCGCCCTGCGAGTAGAAGCCTCCGCCGGTATTGGAGTTGTTAGCGGTGAGAGCGTTGAGGACCTGGACGACGGGGAGGTGGTAGTTGTAGAGCTTAACGGGGTCGAGCAGGACGTGATACTGCATGGTGGGGCCGCCGAAGCCGGAATCATCCGCGACACCCGGGACGCTGCGATAAGCCCGCTCGATAATCCAGTCTTCGTAAGTGTGCAACTCCATCGGCGAGCGATCGGGGCTTTCGATGACGTAACGATAGACGAGGCCGCTGGGGCTAAAGAGCGGCGCCATGCTGGGCGTGACGCCAGCAGGAAGGGTGGCATCGCTGAGGCGCTCGAATACGACCTGGCGAGCGAAGTAGGGGTCGACCCCTTCATCAAAAGTTAAACGAACATCGGAAAGACCATAGAGAGAGATGGAGCGCATGACGACGAGATGCGGGGAGCCATTCATGGCGAGTTCGAGAGGAAGAGTGGTGAGGCGCTCGACCTCTTCGGCAGCGTGGCCGGGCCACTGGGTAATGAGCTCGACCATAGGCGGAGAAAGGTCGGGATAGGCGTCAACGGGCATGCGGCGGAAGGATTCGGCACCAGCAATCACGATCAACACCGTGATCATCAGGATGAGGAAGCGCTGGCGCAGGGCGAATTTGACAATGTGATGGATCATCGTGTTTTCTTCCGGCCGCCGATCGCTTTAGTGCTCCAGTGAATTCTTGAATTGCAGGAAGAGGCTGCCGTCGCCGACAACGTGCTCGCCTTCCTTCAGGCCGCCGGTAATCTGTGTGCGGCCACCACGGTTGTCGCCGAGCTGAACCAAGCGGCGCGCGAATTCGTTTTGTTTCACGGCACTCTGAACGTAGACAAAAGGCTGGTTTTCGGTGTCGTGGAGGACGGCGGCGTCCGGAACCGTCAAAGCGTTCGCGATGGCGCCGGCATTGACGGATGCGGTGACGTACATATCCTTCTTCAGCTTCCTACCAGGGTTTTCCGTGACAATGCGCGCCTGGAGCGTGCGTGTATTGGGGTCGAGCGCAGTGGCGAGGTAGGAAATTCTTCCGTGAAATATTTCAGGATAAGAGTCGGTGTTGATGTCCACGCTGTCGTGTGCGTGCACGTAAGCCATTTCGCCCTGATAGACATTAACGAGCACCCAAACGGTGTTCATGTCCGAAATGGTGAAGACCTGGGTTGCGCCGGCCTGAAGCAACTGGCCGGGGCCGACGAGACGCTCGACAATTTCTCCGCCTACGGGAGCAAGTACGGGGATTTGAGAAGTGGTTTTGGGCGGATTCTTCGCCAGAGATTCAGGATCGTTGATGCCCAAGACGCGGAGAGCGTCTTCGCTGGATTGAAAATCCGCCTGGGCCTGGTTGCGGGTGGATTCGGCTTGCTGAAAATCGGCCTCGGCAATGGCGCCGTGAGCGAAGAGGTCCTGCGCACGATTGAAGAACTTGTCCGAGAGGAGAAAAGCAGTGCGGGCTTTTATGTAGGCTGACCGGGCAGCGGAATAGTCCGGGCTGTTCACGGTGAGGAGCGGCTGGCCAGCACGGACGGTCTCGCCGGGGGCGACGAGGAGTTCGTGAACGGGCCCGCCGATGGCAGAGAAGACCGGGGTGGTCATGAAGGCGTTGTAGGCCACAGCGCCGGTGAGGCGCAGAACGCGCGGAAGCGTCGATTTTTCAACAGACACCACCTGGACATGCGCCATCTGTTCCTGAGGAACGGAGAAGAGCGCAGCGGTTTCCGCGTTGGATTCGCTCGAGGAGTAGGAAGTCATCTTGGACTCGGGTTTATCCGCGCCGCAGCCGGCGAGCGATCCAACCAAGAGGCTCGCGGCAAGGACAGCGCCGCGAAGATTCCAGTCGCGAAACTTGTATTTGAAGTTCATGGAAGATTCCTCGTTCCCACGGCCTGGCGCATCTGTTCGAGCGCGGTCATGTAGCTGGCGAGCGCCTGGCGATAGGCAAGCTGGTTCGAACGGTAGCTGCGCTCCGCGTCGAGAAAATCGAGAAGGCTGGCGGCGCCCTTCTTGTAGGCGTACTCGCTGATGTCCCGGGATTTCTGCGCGGCGTCCACGTAGCCGCCACGGTAAAGCTGGACGATTTGGTCGTTCGAACGCAGGGCTTCAAAAGCGTCGACGACGTCGGTCATGACTTGCTGGGAAGCCTCACTGGCCTGCTCTTGAGACTGGGTGATGGCAAAACGGGTGCGGGCGATTTCGCCCTGGTTACGATCGAAGATGGGAAGCTGGATGTTGAAGAAGAACGCGCCGGTATTGGTGGCGGCAACGTGGGAGTAATTGAAGCTAGCGCCGAGATCATGTTTGCCGTTGGCTTCGGCGAGGAGTTCCTGGCTACGCGCGGCGATGACGCTTTGCTGTGCGGCCTGCAAGTCCGGCCGGGTGCGCATGGCAAGTGCTTTCAGATCGTCGAGGCCGGTGTGAACAGGCTGGTAATCGAGCTGGCCATCGACGTCGAAGAAATCCGGCACGGACTCGAAGCCGACAAGCTGCCGCAGGGCGGCGATGGCCTGAACTTTAGCAAGGATTGCAGTGGAAAGGTCGGTCTGGAATTGCAGAAACTGGAGTTTAATTTTGAGGAAATCGCCCTCGCTGATGTCTCCGGCCTTGAAGCGCTCTTCGCTGATCTCAACAGTTTTTTTGAAACTGTCGAGGTCTTGCCTGGCAAAGTCGATGCTGGACTGAGCGAGCACGACGTTGATGAACTGCTGCGAAACGTTGAAGGCCAGCTGGCGCTCGTTGTCAGTGACCTGCGAGCGAGAGACAGTGGTTTGATCCTTTGCGGCCTGCAGGCGGTGCTGGCGCTTCTTGCCGCGTTCAAAGAGGTAGCCGATACCCAAGTCGAATTGGGCCTGTGTGTTGATGTAATCGGCGTCGAACTTGCTGGGCTGAAAGATGGGCAAGAACTGGGCGTCCCAGGAAAGTGTGGGATTTGGTCGAAGATTGGCAGTGGTTTCGAGGGCCTGGTTCTGCAGGATAGTGGTGCGAGCCGCTTGAAGAGCGTGATTGTGCTGGAGAGCGAGGCGGATGGCCTCGTCCAGGGTGATGCGCATGGCCGGAGTCTGCGTCTGCGGCGCGGGAGACGCGGCTGGGGCAGACGGGGGAGTCTGCTGGCCCAGAACGCAGACAGGCAAGGCCAAAAGCGCGGTGGCCCATGCCGTTCCTTTCCTCATGTCGGTACTCCTCTACGGTCCCGGACGACAGGGACAAGTTGATGCAGTGATGAAGGGACGAACCTAGTGGAAGAAACGCGAAGAACTACAGAGCCGGAGGCGCGCGCGGAGCGGTTGCGCGAGGAACTGCTACAGAGGGAGAGAGAATCGTGACAAAAACTTCGAGCCGATCGACGACTGGGGCTATGGCGAGATCCAGAGTCTGAGTCGTGATGGCCGAACCAGCAGTCGAACAAAGCTGACACGGATGCGAACCGCCAGGCCCGGAATTCAGATCGGCACAAAAGTGGAATTGCGCCGCGAGGAAGATGATCCCGAGCAGCAGGGCGCAAAAACGAAGCCTATTGGGGTTAACGGACATCTTTGTACTAAGACGAAGCTTAGGCTGGAATGGTTGCGGGGTCAAGCAACGCATGGGGGTGGTGGTCAACTTTAGGCATCTAGCGCCCGGGCGTGCGGGTGCAAAGGCTTGGGCAAACCTCGAGCGTCATGTGCCGGCCGGATTGGCGGGTGAGAACGATGCCTAGGCCGGGATGTGCTTAATGCCTAATGGAGGTGGAGATTGAGGCACAGCCGGACCGCGCCGGGCTTCCGGTTTCAACCGTTCAAATTGACAATAGAGGGTATACCGACTGCCTGGCCAGAAGGGCGTAGCGCGCTCGCCAATCCGACTGAGCCCGATACCTTAAGGAAAGAACGCATTCATAGACAGAGTGCCCATAGATCAGACCATGAAACTACTTATGAAGGTGATTTTCGGGAAAGCATCGCTCGTCTCGGCCAGCAGCCCGGCGGACCGGGGCTTATTGGATTGGGTGCGCCGCGTGGCTGCCCTCCTTGTGATGCTGGCAGCGACAGTCTCGGCGTATGGACATGGGGGACGCTCTAGCAGCGAGAAGGAGCAGACAGGATCCATTCAGGGCACTATTTCCACCACCCAGGACAACGCGCCGGCAGGCTTGGCGGGAATCAGCGTAAAACTTGCGGCGGCGCCACCCGATGGAACCACGCTTTCCGCGGATACAGATGACGCTGGAAGGTATGAGTTTAAGAGCCTCAAACCTGGAAGCTATACGATTTCGATTGGCCAGCAGGGGTTCAAGGTTGTGACGAAAACGGTTTCGGTGGCTGCAGGACAGGCTGCGGTTCAGAACATCACTTTGGAACTTGAGACCGTGACCGAACAAATTGAGGTTCGCGAACAAAATCAGGTGATCTCCACGGAGAGCGTTTCTAACCCGGACGCCACCGTAACCCACCGCGAGCTGGTTGCTCTGCCGACGCCGCAGGAAAAGATCCGAGAAGTGCTTCCCATTACTCCGGGAGTGGTGAAAACGCAGGACGGAAAGCTCACGTTCAAGGGCGCTGACGAAAATCAGAGCTTGTTTTTGGTGAACTCCGCGCAGGTTGCCGACCCTGTCACGGGAAGCTTTTCGATACCCGTGCCCACGGATGCGGTGCAGTCGTTCGCCGTCTATAAGACGCCCTATAACGCGGGGCTGGGGAGTTTCTCCGGGGGGTTGACCACCATTGAGACCAAGCCACCGGCGGAACAATGGAATTTCTATGTGAAGAATTTTGTGCCTTCCGTTCTTGGGAAAAATGGCTCGATGGTCGGCATCGCGGAGGCGACGCCCGGGGTCGACTTTGGGGGACCGCTGCTCGGGGACAAAGTGTTCTTTTCGGAAGTCTTTCAGTACGAGATGAAAAAGACCACCGTGCGCGGCCTGCCTTGGCCGGACGACATCTCCAAGAAACAAGGATTTAGCTCGTTCAGTACGCTGGAGGCTATTCTTTCGCCAAAACAGATCTTGACGCTGACGGTTAATGCCTTCCCTTTGCGGACGCAGTTCGCAGGTATCAATGCCCTCGTTCCGGAGGCTGCTTCCAACGACTTGAATCAGAAGGGCATAGCAGTAGGTCTGGCCGATAAGTACCAGTTAGATTCGGGTGCAATATTCAGCGTGCTTGTGCAATACACGAGATTCGATAGCAATGCCCACGGCCAAGGATTTGACGACATGCTGATTTCGCCGGAGGGATGGGGCGGAAACTTCTTCAACCAATGGTCAAGAAGAGGCAAGTCATTCCAACTGCTGCCAAGTTACCAATTCAAGGAAAAGCACTGGCTGGGACGCCACGAGATTCATGTGGGCGCGGATTTCAGCCATCGTTCCTTTGCGGGCGTGAGCACGGCAGATACAGTACAGGTCCTCAACCAGAGCGGCGCGTTGGCGGAGGAGATTAACTTCCAGCCGGCTGCTGGGCAAAATGCTACGGACACGGCGGTTGCCGAGTTCGTACAGGATCATTGGACCCTTAACCCCCACTGGACCGTGGACATGGGTGCGCGATTGTCCAGCGAAACGGCTGGTTGGTCAGCGGGGTTCGCTCCACGCGCCGGTATCGCGTATTCGCCGCGCATCGATGGCAAAACTGTCATTCGAGCCGGGGCGGGCCTGTTCTACAGCGTGCTGCCGCTGCTGGCAGCGGACTTTGCGGTGAACCCCACTCGCGTCGTGAGTCTATTTGATTCTACCGGGCAGCTCATCGGAGCGCCGGTTACGTATACCAATGCTTACGTAGGCGGCACGGATCCGTTATCGGCAGGCATTTTGCCGCAGGGGCCAGGCACGACGCCTCGCAATTTCACGTGGAACGTAGAGGTGGATCGCGAGGTGCGGCGAAACGTGGTGCTGCGCACCGGCTACATCGACAGCCACACGACTTACCTGTTTGTGGTCAATCCCTTCACGGGTGCGGCAGGAGGAAATTCCTTCCTGGGGCTGACGAACACCGGTTCCTCTCACTATCGCGAACTGGAAAGCACCGTGCATTTCACCGTTCACGAACACAATGAGGTGAATGCATCCTATATTTGGAGCCGCACGCGCGGCGATTTGAATAATCTTTCCAATGTGATGATTCCGTTCCTCCAGCCGGTTGTCCAGGCGAACGTCTACGGCATACTGCCTTATGACGTCCCGCAGCGCGTGATCGCGTGGGGGATCTTTTCCTTGCCCAAGAAACTCACGTTCAGTCCCATCGTGGATGTGCACTCCGGCTATCCATACTCAAATGTGGATGTCTTGCAGAATTACGCGGGCACGCCTAACGGGCAACGTTTCGCCACGTTTTTTTCGTTGGATGTGAAGATCTACCGAGAATTCAAGATTCCTTTTCTTGGAGCGAGAAGCGGCAAGATCCACCATATGCGACTCGGATTTTATTCGCTCAACGTCACCAATCACGGGAATTTCAACGCTGTCTACAACAATGTGGCCGCGCCAAACTTCGGCCAGTTTGTGGGATTTCTGGACCGGCGCGACGGCGCGGTTATTGATTTCGTAGACTGAGCCTTTCTGAAAGAGCTGCCTCGGCTGTGGAGTTGCATTCCTGGCTGAGTAATTTGTCCAAATCCACTCCTGTCTTGAACATCTACGACGGGTTCCAAGGTGGCTGCATAGCTTTGAACGGCATCCTGCTAGAATATGAGGCGGAGCGGTCCTTCGAAGCAGGTGAGGGAGCGAAAGCTGTTTGAACCAATGACGAATCTCTGAGGAGCCGCGGATAGACAGCCTGTGTGCACGGCCTGTCCCGCTGGCACGTCTTTGTCGCCGAAATGAACGCTGGAAGCACGCGAATGGAGACGGGCGAGCGGGGCAGGAAAGCCTAACGGTTGGCTCGTGGCGCCCACCTAATTCAGAGGTTCACGGCCTAGCTCCCCACGGCCAAGCAGTCCGCTCCGTTTTTTTGCGTAAACGGGCTCAATGCCTGAATAACAGTTCTTTCGTTTTTACATCTCAAGCCAGGAGTAAAAGTGACTGGTGATTGGTGACTAGCGACTGGTCTCATACATTCGAGACAGCTGACGCTAGAAGCAGCCATGAGTCCTGATGAGGAATGCGCGTACTTTTTATTGGAGACATTGTCGGTTCGCCGGGGCGGCAGATTGTGCGCGACCGGCTGGCGGACATTGTTGCGCAACGGCAGATCGATCTGGTGATCGCCAACGGCGAGAATTCCGCCTCTGGATTCGGGATCACGCCACGACTGGCAGAAGAGTTGCTCGCGATGGGGATAGCCGTTCTCACCGGCGGCAACCACAGCTGGGACCGCAAGGAAATTCTCGAATATCTGCCGCACGAACCGAGGCTGCTGAGGCCTGCAAACTTTCCTGAAGGAAATGTAGGCAGCGGGCTTTATGTTGGCACGGCCAAAAATGGAGTGAAGTACGGCGTACTCAATCTGCAGGGACGCGTTTTTATGACGCCGATCGACGATCCGTTTCGAAAAGCCGACAGCGAACTGGCCAAGCTGCCGGAAGACGTGGCGTTCGTTCTCGTGGACATGCACGCCGAAACCACGAGCGAAAAGCTGGCGATGGGTTGGTACCTCGACGGGCGCGTGACTGCAATCGTGGGAACGCACACGCACGTGGCGACCGCGGACGAGCACGTGTTGCCTGGCGGCACGGCGTTTATCACAGACGTGGGCATGAGCGGGCCGCACGGCGGTGTGATCGGAATGGACCGCGATGGAATTATCAAAAAGTTTCTCAATGGATTGCCGGCACGGTTTGAAGTCGCGTCCGGCGATGTGCAGATGAATTGCGTGCTGATCGAGACGGACGACGAAGCGCCGCGCAACGCCGCTGGCCGGCTGCGCGCGCGGTCGATCGAACGCCTCCGATTCAAGATTGACTGATCGACACACCAAAAGACGTGAAACGGGCAACCTGAACGCTTCCGTCATACTCTGATAGCTCAGAACAAAGGGGTTGGGATTATCGTGAGAATTCTTGCGGGGTTGTGTGTGCTGGCGTGTTGCACCGTGTCCGCGTTTGGCCAGGACGAAGGGGACCTCATGGCCAAAAAGCGGCTGCTGCCGGGAATGGGGCCGGGGCTGAGGGCGGTGAAGCGAGGGGGGGACGGAAATTATTATGTCTTGAGCGCGCCAGGATCAACGGCGTCCGTCTTTGACCCGGCAGGAAAACTGGTAAGAAGAGTTCCGGCGTACGAAGACAGCAAAGGTCCGAGCCCCCAGTCAACCCAGTTGGCAACCATCACGTTCGGCGACGACCTGGACGTGGACGCCCAAGGAACCGTATACGTGGCGGACCGCGGCGCAAATGCCATCAAGATCTGGGACACTCACGGGAATGCGCGGATGGTGAAGGTCAATGCGCCGGTGTCGGTGGCCGTGCTGCCTGATGGAGAAGTTGCCGTGGCCACGGTGCACGAACCGCATCTCGTCATTGTGTTCGACAAGAACGGGCGCGTCGTGCGCGAGTTTGGCGATCCTGAACCGATTTCCGAGCGCCCGGAGTTGAACCGCTTCCTGAATATCGGCATCCTCGTGAGTGACGGCGGAGAGCATCTTTACTACGGATTCTCCTATCTGCCGGAAGCGACTGTGCGCCAGTACGACCGCAACGGCTACGGAGGGCAAGATATTCAGTACACGGGAGTGGACGCATGGCCGGCCGCGCAGGCCACTCGTAAGGAGATCGAACGGCAGGAGAAGCGGGGGGAGCCTCCTGTTTTCAAGCGCATCCTTACGGCCGCTGGTGTGGAGCGTGGCACCGGAGAAGTGTGGATGGCGCTGGGCAACAACTTGCTGCACTTCGACAAAGAAGGAAACCGGCGGGCGACCTACAAGATTTACACGCCCGAAGGGGCGCGGCTGGAAGCAACCACGATTCTCGTCGACCAGGACCACCTCATCATCGGAAGCGACCCGTTGGGCATCTACGAATTCGACCGGCCCGGAAAAAAATCTCAACAATAAAAGAATTATCCTCAGGGCGATTTGGATTGATTCTGTGCAAAGAAGCTCGCAGACAGGGAAATAATGCGTAAATTCCCGTGCAAATTCGTATTCGCCCGGGGAGTTGCACTATAATTGTGCTTGTGGAAAAGCTGTGCATGAGGTGTGCACCCCGGTGAATCCCTTCGCACACTTTTCGCTTGCTCCAACCGGTCCAATCGGCGACAATCCCGCGCTGTCTGAGAACGGCAGCACAAGGGGCCGGCAATCCAGAGGGGCCGCGCACGGGGCGCGAGAGACGGCAAGGCGCTCCAGTACGGGCATGAATCCCGAAGACTGAAGATCGAAATGAAGGGACCTGCTTTCCACAGCTTTTTCACATCTGTGGAAATGATAGGGAGAGATTTTCTCTTGCGATGACTACTGCGACGAATTCTTGGGACCGGTTTCTTGAGCGAGTAAAGTCCCGAGTCAGCATCAACACGTACACCACCTGGTTTCAACCCACGCGGTTGAATCGAGCGGAGGGTGAAAACCTCTTTGTGCAAATCCCCAGCACGGTCTTCCGGCAGGTCTTGACGAGGACCTACGGGGAAATCGTGAAAGCCGTGTTCCACGAGATCGGGACTCCCAATGTGAAGGTGCAGTACGTGTGTGCGGAAGAAGAGCCCGTGCCAGCCGCTCCCACCGCATCAGGCGTGAAGCAAGCAAAGCTCGATTTCGAGAGCAGCGATCACCAGTTGAATTTGCGCTACAGCTTCGATTCCTTTGTTGTCGGCAAGTCCAATGAATTTGCGCACGCAGCGGCGCGCGCCGTGGCCGAGCAGCCTTCGAAGGCTTACAACCCGCTGTTTCTCTATGGCGGAGTAGGAATGGGCAAGACGCATTTGATGCATGCCATCGGGCACACCATCAAGAAGCGTAACCCGGCCATGCGGCTGAGCTACGTGAGCGCGGAGAAATTCACGATTGAAGTGATCAATTCGTTGCGCTTCGACCGCATGACGAGTTTCCGCGACCGTTTTCACACCGTGGATGTACTGCTGGTAGACGACATCCAGTTCATCGCAGGGAAAGAACGGACACAGGAAGAGTTCTTTCACACCTTCAATGCGCTCTACGAACAGCAGAAGCAAATCGTTATTTCCTCCGATTGCCTGCCGAAAGAGATTAATTCGATCGAGGAGAGGCTGCGCTCGCGGTTTGAATGGGGCCTGATTGCGGACATCCAGCCGCCGGATCTGGAAACCAAGATTGCGATTCTCCAGAAAAAAGCGGAGAACGACCGATTCAGCTTGCCGGACGAAGTGGCGGAGTACATCGCGAGGGCCATCAAGTCCAACGTGCGCGAGCTCGAAGGCGCCCTGACGCGGCTGATGGCTTATGCGTCCTTGACAGGAGCCACGGTATCCCTGACGACCGCGCAGCAGGTCCTGCGCAACATCATCGCGTCGCAGGAAAAGCGCGTAACCATCGATTTGATCCAGAGGCGAGTGAGCGAACATTTCAACATGCGCGAGCAGGATTTGAAGGTGCGCAGTAACACGAGGGCGATCGCCTTCCCGCGTCAGGTGGCCATGTACATTGTGAAGCAACTCACGACAGCCTCGTTGCCGGAGATTGGCCGGCAATTCGGCGGCAAGCATCACACCACAGTGCTGCACTCGATCAACAAGATCGAGGAGATGCGCCGGTCGGACAAAGACTTGAACAGGACGATCACGCGCTTGATGGATACCTTGCAGTAGCCACGGCTTCCTCACTTAGAGTGTTAAATCCTCAGATCCATTACATTTCTTAATCCACTTGAGATATGTTCCTCGAGGAGTTGCGGCTTCAGGCATTCACATGAATTGCCAATCGCATTGGCCCATGGATTTTCGCACCAAGAGCCCTGTGAATAGCTGCTGGAGAAGATGCGGAAATTCTGTTGAGTGTGGTGGAAGAAATTTTGGTTTGGCGCCTTGCGCAATGGTCCAACTCGGCGTTTTCACCGATTCCCACAATTGGCCACCTGGAAGAATCAAGGCTAGACCACTGAGAGGAAAGTTGTTGTTAAGCTTTCCACAGTTCCACAGCACTCATCACAACAACAGGCTTTATGGCTGTCAAAAATTAGTAACTACCCTTGCTGAAGTGATGATGCTTGTGGGAAAAAGTATTTGCTCTCTTGTCCAGTTTAAAGTGAGGGGGTTACGATTCCCGAGCATTTCCACAGGTTTTACATGGCTTGTGGGCTTTATACTTTGTGAAAAAGCGAGTACAGTACGACAGCGGTAGAAGAGTGGCGAGGAATCCGAATGAGCGCACCAGGAACCGCACGCGAGGATCATCAGGCGATGGAATTCAGCGTTACAAAATCAGCGCTGTTGAATGAACTCAGTACGACGCAGGGTGTAGTTGAGCGCAAGACGACGATCCCCATACTTTCGAATTTGCTGGTTGAAGCGAAGGGCAGCCAGTTGACTATCACGGCGACGGACCTTGAGTTGAGCGTCCGCACGTCCTGTGAGGCAAAAATCAAGAAAGAGGGCGCAGGGACCATCCCCGCGAAGAAACTCCTGGAACTTGTGCGCTTGCTGCCCGAGGGCGAGATCAAGGTAAAACTCCTTGAGAACCATTGGGTGGAAATTGTCAGCGACAGAAAGAAATACAAACTTGTGGGGATGGCGAAGGAAAATTTCCCGGCGCTGCCTTCGATGCCCCATACCCTCGTCAAGATTCCTGCCGCAGTTATCGAAAGCCTGATCGCTAAGACTAAGTTTGCAATTTCGATGGAGGAGTCGCGCTACACATTGAACGGTGGATTGCTGATCTTGAAGCCGGACACTCTGGCGATGGTTGCTACCGATGGCCATCGTCTGGCGCTTGCGGAAACGGACCAGAAGCTCGCCGGCCTGAACGGCGAAGTGAAAGTGCTCATTCCGAAGAAGGCGATGGACGAAGTGGAAAAACTGGCAAGCGCGGCTGGCTCCGATGCGTCGATTGAATTCGCCAAAGACGAAAGCCATCTCTTTTTTCAAGTTGGCCACCGGCTGTTGATTTCGCGAATTCTCACTGGCCAATTTCCAAATTACGAAGCGGTCCTTCCGCGCGATAACAACAAAACCGTCGTGCTGGAGCGTGCGGAACTCAGCGACGCAGTCCGCCGCGTATCGCAACTCGCCGACCAGCGTTCGCATGCCGTGAAGTTGGCCGTGTCCAAAGACGGCATTGAAATTTCCGCCTCGAGTCCGGAATACGGCGAAGCGAAGGAAAACATCGAAAAGGACTACCAAGGCGAAGCGATCAGCATCGGTTTCAATTCGACGTACATGCTCGATTTTCTTGCCGCCGCCGCCGATGGCCCTGTAAGCATCGAGCTGAAGGACGAACAGTCTGCCGGGCAGATGCGCCCGCTTGCGGACGAGTCCTACCGCTACCGCTACATCATCATGCCGATGCGCATCTGATGCGGGCTAGTGAAGCCGAACATTTCGCAGAAATTCGACAAAGAAGGCGCTTTGATGAGCGCCTTTTTTATTTCTCATGCAGCTTGCGAGTCCTCCCATAAAGTACAGTAAACAAAGCTCTTAGAGTGATTCTGTTGGCATTCTTGCTCTTGAGAAAATCACCTGCTTCAGGTACACTGAACTGGCTGTCGATTCGCAGTTCGGTAACCTCCAAATCGGCACGTCGGCCAAGTAAATTCGGCCCAGCCATATAGCTTCGCGCCAGGAGCTATGGAGCCGGAAGCTTGGAGTTAAGAAGTCTTCGCCACGTCTCGCTGCGCGAGATGGGATGGAGCAGGAACCCTACGAGTTCTGGATTTGCAGGATAAATCCGGAATCAAAGGGTAAGGCGACGTACGGATCATTCCGCGAGCACGCCTTTCCTCGCTTCACAAAAGATTGAGCAAAGTTTTTGAGCGCTGAGGCTCACCGCATAGCTCGGGGTCCGTCTTTGCGCTGTTAGAGTTTCGTCAGGAGCGTACATGGGCGATAAAGAGACGGTGGCCGGAAAAGCTCCGGGTCACCAGTACGACGCGAAGTCGATCAAAGTCCTCGGCGGACTTGAAGCGGTGCGACTGCGACCCGCGATGTACATCGGCTCGACGGGGGACATGGGCCTGCACCACCTCGTGTGGGAAGTCGTCGACAATTCGGTCGACGAAGCCATGGCCGGCTTCGCGGACGAGATCAACGTTACCGTGCACGCGGATGATTCGGTCACTGTGGTCGACAATGGCCGCGGCATTCCCGTGGACATGCACGCGACCGAAAAACGTCCCGCGGCGGAAGTGGTGCTCACGGTGCTGCACGCCGGTGGAAAATTCGACAGCGACACTTACAAAGTTTCCGGCGGCTTGCACGGCGTCGGTGTTTCCGTTGTCAATGCGCTTTCAGACCGGCTCGAGCTGGAAATTTCCCGCGATGGCGCGGTGTGGGAACAGTCCTACGAAAAAGGCAAGCCAACCTCGAAGCTGAAACAGACAGGCAAGACGCGAAAGACAGGGACAACTGTAACGTTTCATCCCGACCCGACTATTTTTGACAAGACAGTTTTCAGCTTTGACACGCTCTCACAACGGTTGCGCGAGCTGGCCTTTCTGAACAAGGGCCTGAAAATCACACTTACGGATGAACGCACCGAAAAGACGGCGGAATTCCGTTTTTCGGGCGGAATCGGCGAGTTCGTCAAGCACCTAAACCGCGGCAAAGCCACGCTGCATGACTCTCCGATCTACATCGAAGGGAAGCGCGGCACCGTCGAGATAGAGATCGCGCTGCAATACAACGACACGTATGGCGAGAACGTTTTTGCATTCGCGAATACCATCAACACCGTGGATGGTGGCACGCACCTCTCCGGTTTCCGTTCCGCGCTCACGCGCACGATTAACAATTTCGCGTCGTCGGCGGGGATGCTGAAAGAACAAAAAGATGAAGTGACCATTACGGGCGACGACGTTCGCGAGGGGCTCGTGGCGGTTGTATCCGTGCGGCTGCCGCAGCCGCAGTTTGAAGGACAGACCAAGGGCAAGTTAAACAGCGATATCAAGGGCGACGTCGAGCAACTCGTCAACGAGAAGCTGGGCGAATGGTTCGACAAGCATTCGACCGTGGCGCGGCGCATCATTTCCAAGTGCATCGATGCGGCGCGCGCCCGCGAAGCTGCGCGAAAAGCTCGCGAACTGACGCGGCGCAAATCCGCAATGGATTCGAGCGGGTTGCCAGGCAAACTTGCCGACTGCCAGGAACGGGACCCTTCGCGCTGCGAACTGTTCGTTGTCGAGGGCGAATCGGCCGGCGGCTCGGCGAAGATGGGGCGCGACCGAAAATACCAGGCGATCCTGCCACTCAAGGGCAAAATCCTCAACGTTGAGAAAGCGCGTTACGACAAAATGCTGGGGCACGAAGAAATTCGCGCCATTATCACCGCGCTTGGCACGGGCATCGGCAAGGATGACTTCGACGCCGGCAAACTCCGTTATCACAAAGTGATCCTGATGACCGACGCGGACGTCGATGGCTCGCATATCCGCACGCTGTTGCTCACGTTTTTCTTCCGCCACATGAAGGAGCTGATCGATCGCGGGCACATTTACATCGCGCAGCCGCCTCTTTACCGCGTGAAGCGCGGCAAGACGGAAAAATATATCCGCGACGAGCGCGAATTCGCGCACGAGTTGATGAAGCGCGCCACGGAAGACCACGTCGTGAAGGCGAAAGAAGGCGTATCGTTAGAGGGCGCAGGCTTGACGAAGTTTCTCTTGAATGTGCAGGAGTATGAAGCCGCCGCGGCGAAACTGGGGCGGCGTTTGCGCGAGCCCGGCCTTGTTGAATTGCTTGCGGAGAGCGGCCTCGAGAAAAAGACGGATTTCGAGGACAAGAAAGCGCTCGACAAACTTCTGAAAGAAATCGAGAAGTCCAAACTCAAGCTTGAAGGCAAGGTTGCTTTCGATGAAGAGCACAGCCTCTACGAAATCCAGTTCGGGCCGCCGCACAACCAGAAAGTGAACTGGGCGCTGGCCTCGACTGCAGATTACAAACGTCTGCGCGGGCTGGCCAAGCAGATCGATGAGTTCAACAAGCCGCCGTTTACCGTGGCGCGCAACGGCGACAAGGTCAGCAAAGAAAATGTGCACGACGTGCTCAATTACGTCGTGGAAGACGCAAAAAAGGATTTCACGATCACGCGATTCAAAGGCTTGGGTGAAATGAACGCCGAGCAGTTGTGGGAAACCACAATGAATGCGGACACACGGACTCTGCTCCAGGTGAAGCTCGAAGACGCAGTGGCCGCTGAGGATATTTTCACCACACTGATGGGCGAAAACGTTGAAGCGCGGCGCAAATTCATCGAGGACAACGCGCTCGAAGTCGTGAACCTGGATATTTAATCGGTGATGGCGGAGTACAAAGCGGATGCGGACTCCATTCGAAACGCCATTCGCTGGGGTTTGATGCTGGCGGCGGTTGGCACTGCTGGATTTCGCTTGCCGCGGCTCGTTAATGAATTCCGAGCGTGGCGAAGTGCTCTTGCTCTCGAAGATACTGCCACCTCAGAAGGCTGGCACAGGGTTTTCACCGTCGAGTCGATAGGTGTGCTGGTCGTGCTGGCAATTGGATTGGGCGCTTTCTACGTCTTGCGGCCAAGAGCGAAGGCCGCGAAATGATTTGGCAGTTGGGCTGGACGACTTTGCCGGGACTGCGTGGATTGAGTTGCAGCGAGTTTCGCGCAACGCCGACTGAAACCCCGGACAACGAGCGAGGCGTAGCTATTGAGTTTGTGAACGAGACTAAGCGCGACGATTTTTTGAAGCAGATTGAAGAACACTTTGCGTCGCGGCGTTTTACGAATGCGGCCGACGCGTTTGATTCTGTAAAAGCTTACGTGCTGGAGTACGCGGCGAAACGATAATTAGAGCCACAGCGAGGGGAAATGGCGGACGAGACAAACAAGTCGATACTGCTGCCGGTTGATATCGAAGCCGAGATGAAGAAGTCTTATCTCGACTACGCGATGAGCGTGATCATCGCGCGCGCGCTGCCGGATGTTCGCGACGGACTGAAGCCCGTGCAGCGGCGCATCCTCGTGGCCATGAACGACCTCGGACTGGCCTCGAATCGCGGCTACCGCAAATGCGCCAAGATCTGCGGCGATACCTCCGGCAACTACCATCCGCACGGAGAAGCCGTCATCTATCCCGCGCTGGTGCGCCTGGCGCAGGACTTCAATATGCGCTACCCGTTGATCGACGGGCAGGGAAATTTCGGCTCTGTCGACGGCGATCCGCCAGCGGCCATGCGGTACACCGAAGCGCGCCTGGCAAAGATCAGCGAAGATATTCTCGCCGACCTCGAAAAGGAAACCGTCGATTTCGTTCCGAACTTTGACCAAACCCGCGAAGAGCCGTTTGTCCTTCCTTCACGTATCCCGAATTTGCTCGTCAACGGCGCGAGCGGCATCGCCGTAGGCATGGCCACGAACATTCCGCCGCACAACCTGCGAGAGATCGTGGAAGCAGCCGTGATCCTGCTGGATAAGCCGGATACGCCGCTGGGCGAAATCATGAAGATCGTGCCCGGCCCGGATTTTCCGACCGGTGCGTACATCGCCGGCCGCGAGGGCATCTTATCCGCCTACAAAACCGGCCGCGGCAGTTTCATGATGCGCGCCAAAGCCGCCATCGAGGAAGTCGGCAAAGACCGCGAAAACATCGTAGTCACCGAAATTCCCTACCAGGTCAACAAATCCAAGCTGATCGAACGTATCGCCGAACTGGTGCAGACCAAAAAGATAGAAGGTATTGCCGACGTCCGCGACGAATCTTCCCGTGAAGGCATGCGCGTGGTCATCGAAATCAAGCGCGGCGAAGAATCGCAGCTGATCCTCAACAATCTTTTCAAGCACACGCAGATGCAGGAATCGTTTGGCATGATCCTGCTGGCCATCGTGGGCGGCCAGCCGCGCGAGTTGGGCCTGATTCCGCTGATCAAACTGTTTCTCGAGCACCGGCGCGATGTCGTGCTGCGCCGCACGCGATATGAACTGCGCAAAGCCGAAGAGCGAGAGCACATTCTCGTCGGTTATCAGGTTGCCCTCGATCATCTGGACGCCGTCATCCGCATCATCCGCGGTTCCTCGAGTCGGGCCGAAGCGAAGCAGAACTTGCTCAACTATTTTTCCGAACAAGACGTCACGATCACCGAGAACGGAAAATCAAGGAAGCTTGAAGGCGTCAAGCTGGATGGCCGGAAGTACCGAGTTGCCGCGCTCGAAGGCGAAGTTACGCGGTCTGTCTCCGATGGCCTGACGCCAATTCAAGTGGACGCCATCCTTGAGCTGCAACTCCACCGTCTTACGCAGCTCTCAGTCGATGAAATCCTCAAGGAATTGAAGTCCATCCGCGAGCAGATTGCCGAGCTGAAGGAAATTCTCTCGAGCGAGAAAAAGCTGAAACAGGTGATCACCGCGGAGCTGCGGGAAGTTCAGAAGGCTTACGGTGACGATCGGCGCACGCAGATTGTCGACAAGGTCGACGAGATCAAACTCGAAGACTTGATCGCCGATACCGACATGCTGATTACGGTGAGCCACGCCGGCTACATCAAGCGCACGGCGACGGACACTTACCGGCATCAGTCGCGCGGCGGTAAGGGACGCATCGGGGCGCGCACGAAGGAAGAGGACTTCGTCGAACATCTCTTCATCGCTTCCGCGCACAGTTATATCTTGTTGTTTACCTCGAAGGGCCGCGTGTACTGGCTCAAGGTGTATGAGCTGCCGGAAGCCGCGGCGGCCACGAGAGGCAAGGCGATTTCCAGCCTCGTGAAATTCCAGGAAGACGAAAAATTGACGGCGCTCGTCGCCGCGCAAAACCTCGAAGAAGAGGGCCGGTTCGTCTTTATGGCCACAAAGAGCGGAACGGTAAAGAAATCGACGCTCACGGAATTTTCCAATCCGCGCTCGACGGGGATCATCGCCATCAATCTGGATGGCAAAGATGAACTCATTGGCGCAAAGCTGACCGACGGAAAGAAAATGATCTTTCTTGCCAGCCACGAGGGACAGGCGATCCTCTTCCGCGAGACGGAAGTTCGTCCGATGGGCCGCAACGCCGGCGGCGTGAACGGGATGGACCTCGACAAGGACGACTACGTCGTTAGCATGGACGCGGTTCAGCCGGACTTCGAGATCATCGCCAAGGAACACAAGACTACTTCACAGAATCTGGAAGAGCTTGAGAACGAACAAATAAAAGACTCGCTGGTGACGCTGATGCTCACCGTCGCGGAAAAGGGCTTTGGCAAGCGCACACCTCTTGCGGAATACCGCATCACGTCTCGCGGCGGCAAGGGCGTCGTGAACATGAAGACCACGGACCGCAACGGCTATGTCGTGGCGACGCTGCAGGTAACGGAAGAGTCCGACGTCATGATCATCACGCACGACGGAAAAGTAATTCGCGTGCACGCGAACGAGATTCGCGAAGCGGGCCGTTCCACTCAGGGAGTGCGCCTGCTGCGGCTCGAAGCGGACGACTCCGTGGCCGCCGCCGCCGTCCTGCAGGAAGAGCAGGAAGAAGAAGGGAAGTAGTTGCAGTCAGCGTGGTGCGGCAACGGTGCTGCGCGCCGATAAGTCCTAAAGTTAGTGTTAGAATTCTTTTCCTTATGAAGACCACGCGACGTTTGTTCGCACTCTTGTTACTTTTTTCCGCGCCATTGCTTTTTTCTTCTCTGGCGCAAACGCCGGAAAAGCCCGCCGCGAAGGGCCAGTACATCGCATATGTTGGAACGTACACCGCAAAAAGCAGCAGCAAAGGAATTTACGCCTACTGGTTCGACCCGAAGAAGGGGCAGCTGACATCTATCGGCGTTGTGGCGGAAACGCCAGATCCTTCTTTTTTAGCGGTGCACCCCAGCGGCAAGTACCTTTACGCCGTAAACGAGATTGGCAACTTCAACGGAGATGTCAGCGGCGCGGTGAGCGCATTTGCCATCGATGCGAAAACCGGCGGGCTTAAACTTCTGAATCAGGTGCCTACGCGAGGCGCCGGGCCCTGCCACGTTTCACTCGACAAGACGGGCGCCTTTGTCCTGGTTGCAAATTACGACAGCGGCAGCATCGCATCTTTTCCTGTGCAAGGTGACGGGAGTCTCGGCACCGCGAGCGGTTACGTACAACATTCCGGCTCCGGCCCGGACAAGGAACGCCAGGAAGGCCCGCACGCGCACTGGATTGGCACATCGCCTGACAATCGCTTCGCGCTCGCCGTCGATTTGGGCCTCGATCAAGTGATCGTCTATGGTTTCGACAGCAGCAAGGGCATTTTCACGCCGATGCTTTCCGGTTTTGCGAAAGTAAAACCCGGCTCAGGCCCCCGCCATCTTGCTTTTCATCCCAATGGGAAATTCACCTACGTGCTCAGCGAAATGGCATCCGCGGTGACCGTTTTCTCTTATCAAGCCAAGAACGGCTCTTTTTCAACCGTGCAAACCATATCAGCGCTGCCATCGGACTATTCAGGCCCGAAGGAAGCCGCCGAGATTGCCGTGCATCCTTCCGGGAAATTCCTCTATACGTCGAACCGCGGCCACGACAGCATCGCCGTTTTTGCCATCGATACGAAGAAGGGGACACTGAGATCTCTCGGACCGGTTTTGACCGGCGGCAAAACGCCTCGTCATTTCGCAATTGATCCCACTGGCGCGTACCTCCTCGCCGAGAATCAGGAATCGAACAACGTCGTCGTTTTCCACATCGATCCCTCTACGGGTAGTCTGACCCCGACGGGTCAAACGATCGACGTACCTTCGCCCGTGTGCATAACATTTGTCGCAGCGCAGTAGCAGCTCCTGCGTTACAATCCGCCTTCCACTTCGTACCTTGGGGAGAACCAAATGATTCGCACTCGAAAACCGCACATGCACTTTCTTCGGAGTCTCGCCCTGCTGCTACCACTTGCCTTGACGGGTTCCGCCGCTCTGGGCGACGGTGAAACCGCTCCTGCTCGCGACCCCAAGCAGCCCGTGGATGAGGCATACACGGCGAAAATTCACAAGTACACCACGCAGCCGTTCTTTTCCTCGCCGCTCGTCGAATATCTGCCCGCTTCGCAGAACGTCCCAACACCCGAGGCAGTTCTCGGCGATGTGGCCGGCGCGCCAGGAATCCTGCCTTATGCGGAAGACGTCTACAAATATATGCGGCTTCTCGAAAAAGCCAGTCCGTGCGTGAAAGTTTTCTCCATTGGCAAGACGGAAGAAGGCCGCGAGATGATCGCCGTGGCCGTCTCCTCGCCGGAAAATCTGAAGAACTTGGACGAAAACCGCGCGCGGTTGGCGAAGCTGGCAGACCCGCGCACGATCAAGCTCGACGACGCGGAAGCGGACAAAATCGTGGCTCAAGCTGTGCCCGTCTACTACATCACCGGAACCATTCACTCTCCCGAAACCGGCGCGCCGACCGCGTTGATGGAGTTGGCGTACCGCCTGGCCGTCGACGAGAGCCCCTACATCCGCGAAATCCGTGACGGCATGATTACACTCATCACCCCCGTCGTCGAGGTCGACGGCCGCGATCGTATGGTGGACATCTACCATTGGCATCTCTCTCACCCCAAGGATTTTTACCCGCCGCTCATCTACTGGGGCAAATATGTGGCGCACGACAACAATCGCGACGCCATGGGCATGACCCTCAAGCTCACCGAGAACGTCCTCAACACGTACGTCGACTCGAAGGCCCAGGTGTTGCACGACCTGCACGAATCCGTGCCCTATCTTTACGACAACACCGCAGGAGACGGCCCGTTCAACGCCTGGGTCGACCCGATTCTCACCGACGAGTGGGAAATGATTGGCTGGCGCAACGTCTCGGACATGACCAAGTTCGGCATGCCGGGCGTTTTCACGCACGGCGTCTTCGACACCTGGTCGCCGGGCTATCTGATGTTTATCGCGGCGATGCACAACGGCATCAGCCGTCTGTACGAGACGTTCGGCAACGGCGGCGCGGACACGCTCCAGCGCACGCTCGACCCCGAGGAGTATGCCCGCACCTGGTACAGGCAAAATCCGCCGCTCCCGAAGACTCTTTGGTCGCAACGGGACAACAACAACTACGAACAGACCGGTTTGCTCACCTCACTGCATTATTTCAATGAGAATAAGCGGCTCTTTCTGAAGAATTTCTATCTCAAGGCTAAACGCTCGGTCACCAAGCCCGGCGCGGAAGGGCCCTCAGCGTATGTTTTGCCTGCTGACGACCCACGGGCGGACTCACAAGCCGAGCTGTTGCGCGTCCTGCAAAAGCAAGCGGTGGAGATTTCCCGCGCCACTTCGGCTTTTACAGTAGCGCTTCCTGTAAAGAAATCAGCGAAGCCGAAAAAGGACGCGAAAGATACAAAAGATAAGGAAGCGGCTCCCGCTCCTACAACGCGAGAATTTCCCGCCGGCAGCTACATCATCCGCATGGACCAGCCTTACTCGCGCATTGCCGACGCGCTCCTCGACTATCAGTACTGGAGCCCGGACGATCCCCAGAAAACGCCGTACGACGATACCGGCTGGACCTTTGGTGAGCTGTTCGGCGTGCAAGTAACGCGCATCACCGATCCGAAAGTTCTGGATGCTGCCATGGAGCGCGTGAAAGAAATTCGCGCTCCTGGAGGCGTGAGCGGGGAAGGCGCGATTTTCGCGATCAACAACAACGCCGAGCCCACGTTAGCCACGTTACGATACAGATTGCGTGACGCCTCGATCGAAGCCGCAGAGGAGCCCTTCGAAAGCGGAGGAAAAAAGTATACTCGCGGAACCTTTCTCCTTCGCAATGTAAACAGAGCGCAGCTGAGTGACGCCGCTTCCGAACTGGGGTTGCGAGCAGCGTCAATCTCCGCTATGCCATCCGTCAAGACGCACCCCGTGCGCGCAGCGCGGGTCGCGCTGGTGCATACCTGGCTCAGCACGCAAGCAGAAGGCTGGTGGCGCATCGCGCTCGACAATCTCGGTATTCCGTACGACTACATCAGCACGCAGACCGTCTCCAAGGTCAGCGACCTCAACGCCAAGTACGATGTCATTCTATTTCCACCGGTAGGCTTTTTCACGGGCCCGACCCTCGTCATCAACGGCTTGCCGAGCGCCTGGGGCAATCCGCTACCGTGGAAGAACACGCCGGAAACGCCGAACCTCGTGGGCAAGAACGATTCGACTGACGACATGCGCCCAGGCCTTGGCTGGGACGGAGTGGAACATCTCCAAACCTTCGTGCAGAAGGGCGGCGTTCTGCTGACAGCTACCGACACCTCACGTTTTGCACTTTCGATCGGGCTCGCCGAAGGCGTCAGCGTCGGCAACACCCAGAAAATGAAGATTGTCGGCTCTGTAATCGGCACCCGGCTCGTGGACGGCGCAAGCCCCATCGCCTATGGTTACGACGAAAAGCTCTCCGCCTATTGCGACAACGGACCGGTTTTCTCGCTCAGCAGCATTGCGGGTGGACGCGGCTTCCGCCGCTTAGGCGCCGAGATGCGTACGCGTCCCACCGGCCGCGGGACTATGGACGATCCGGATTTCACGGTCGGACGACCCGGCTTCGAAGCTCCCGAAGAACCCAAATCCGAAATCTGGGAAAATCCTCTTCTCACCGACGAGCAGTTACACAACAATTTCCGCGTGATCCCCCCGGCCAATCGCGCGCGTGTCATCTTCCGTTACGCGGATGGCAAGGATCTGCTCATTTCCGGGCTCGTCGAGGGCGGCGATGAAATCGCGCAACATCCGGCCGTCGTGGACGTGCCCACGGGGAATGGCCACGTGGTGCTCTTTTCCATCAACCCTGTGTATCGCGGCGAAACGCGCGGCACCTATTCGCTCGTGCTCAACACCATCCTGAATTTTGACAGCCTAAACGCAGGCCGCAAACTAGCCGAGAAATAGCTCAGGGCGGGAGCTCCGCGCAACTTTCGAAAAAAAACGGCCATCTTGGCGGATTGGGATTTTCCAGCCTGTTGGAGTAGAATCCCGCCCACTATGGTGAAGCGCAAAACAAAGAAAAAACCAAATCGTCCCCGCAAGTCACGCCGGGCAAGCACCGGTTCGCGCAAATCACGAGCGGCCACAAGCACCAAGCTCCCGAAAGATGCCGTGACGCTCATCGTGCAGCTTCGTCCCCGTGAAGGCCAGGAAATGATTTTGCAGGCCGAACTGCGTGCCCTGGTTGGCCCCACGCGCAGAGAAGAAGGCTGCCTGATCTATGACTTGCACCGTTCCGCGGACGCGCCTAGCGCCTTACTGCTCCATGAAGTTTGGGCCAGCCGCGAGGCCCATTCTCGCCACACCAACACGCCGCATTTCCTGCGCTGGAACGCCCGCAAGGACTCACTACTGGCCTCGCGCGACGTCACTTATTGGAAGCAAGTCGTTTGATTCCGCTGAAAGAGGTCGTTAGCCTTCCGGCGGCGCAACGTAATATCCGGGCCGCGCGCGGACTTTCAAGTCCTTGCGATCCACCTGCACTTTGATTTCGTGGTAGCCGAGGTCAGCGGAATCCGTCGGCGCATAGCTGACGGTGTATTGCGCGTGAAGCTCGCCGCCAATTTCATCGATCGCTCTCTCGATCGAGCGGTCCTTGTAGGTGGAGAGATACGCGCCGCCGGTGGCCGTCGTCGCCACCTCCAGCGGACGGTCTTTCACCTCATCCTTGATGTGCTGCACGGCCCAGATGGCCAGCGCCAGCAGGTCCGGGCCGCCGCCTTGAGTGGCCGCCTGCACCCCCGGCGTCGGGGCCATCCCGGGAGGCGGCGGCAGCGAGGAAATGCCCGGCGGAGTGATCGGCTGCGGCTGCTTATCTTTCGGCCTCCCGCGCAATTCCGCGCGTGTGCTGGAGAGCCCTACGGTATAGATCGTCACGTTCGCGAGTTGCGCTTTTCGCAGCACTTCGCCAAGCTTTGCTTCGCTGCCGGTATCCTTTGCTTCGGACACAATGAGCAGCACACGCCGCCGGCCGGGCTTTTCTGGTGTCGGTTGCGGCCGCTCGCCGAGCATCTCCACGCCCACGGCCATGGCATCGTAGAGCCTCGACCCGGAAGTTCCTAATTGCAAGCGTGAGACGGTGTTCTCGATCGAATCGGCGTCGGTCGTGAAATCCTGCAACTTGTCGACGCCATCGTTGAACCCCACCACGGCGGCCTCGCCGTACGGGCCCATCACCGTCTGCGTGAAAAGAATCCCCGTCTTGCGCATCTCCGGCAGGAGCGGGTCAATGCGCGAGCTCGTCTCAATCAAAATCACTACGGAGACAGGATCGCCCCCCATATCGAAATGAGAAATTTTCTGCTCGACGCCGTTATCGGTGATTCGAAAGTCGCTGGCATCCAAATCATGCACCATGTCACCTTTCCCATTGCGCACCGTCACCGGCATATTCACCAGCGCCACACCAACTTTCACCTGGGCCTTCGCTTCCGGCGGAGTTTGCTGGACCGTTTGGCCCGGCCTCGGCGCAATCGGCCCTTCGGGAGCTTGCGCCCGCATTACTCCGGCTCCCGCAAGGAGAGCCACAAGTAGCAGACCGCGTTTACCCGTGTTTTGCTTCATTTCGTCTCCCTGGCAGAAAAGCCCGGCACCCGCAGTGTACTCAATTCGACGCACCCCCGCCGGAAGACGTTGCCGCGAGCGCCCGCGATTCCTACAATGATTGTTTGCAACTTCCGGAGAGAAAAGCCCATGTCCGCAGGACAGCTCAAACTCAAGCCGCAGCACGCGCCCAAGGCGCCCCATGAAGACCACCGGTTTCTCGAAAGTACCCCGGCGCGGCCCCTTCGCATCCTGGCGGAGTATCTCCATCCTCTTGTGCAGCTTAAAAGAGAGGGCATCGCGGACACCATTGTCATGTTTGGCTCGGCGCGCATCGAATCTCACGAGACCGCACAGGCGCGTGTTACGCGGCTGAAACGCGAAAATGTCAAAAAGCTTTCCGCAGCGACACGAGCCAGGCACCGTGGCGAAGTGCACCACGCCAAGAGTCTCCTTGAGATGTCTCGCTATTACGAGGAAGCGCGCCAGCTTTCTCACAAAATTACATCTTGGGCGCTAACGCTCGGACCCCGGCCTCGCCGCTTCGTTATTTGTTCCGGCGGCGGTCCCGGCATCATGGAGGCCGCCAATCGCGGCGCCAGCGAAGCCGGCGGCAAGTCCATCGGTCTTTCGATCGAATTGCCCCACGAACAGTTCGCGAACGCCTACATCAGCCCCGAGCTCAGTTTTAATTTCCATTACTTCTTCATGCGCAAGCTTTGGTTCGCGCAAATCGCCAAAGCTCTCATCGTTTTTCCCGGCGGTTTCGGCACGATGGATGAGCTCTGGGAGATGCTCACGCTTCTGCAAACAGGGAAGCTCCCAAAACACAACATCATCCTGATCTATGGCCGCAAGTATTGGGACAAAATCCTGAATTGGAAGGCCATGGTGAACTGGGGCACGATTAACGAAGAGGAATACAAAATGCTGCAGTTCGCCGATAGCGTGGACGAAGCGTTCGACCACATCCGCGCCGGGCTTGAGAAGTACCACATGGATGTCGATCCCTTTATGCAGGCCTATTAGCCAAGGTCTGATTTAAGTTGTGTGTGGACTTTCCAGTACAAGAAATCCGAAACATTTACGACGCATCGGTGTTCTATCCCTTGTACGTCCCCCTTCACCAGCAGGGGTAATTTCAGGAGGGAAGGACCATGAGAAAGTTCTTGAACGGACGACCGCAGTTTCTCGGCAAGGTGGCGCTGGCCACTGCCGCCCTGGCTGGTTTGCTCCTTTTTGCGGACACTCCTCGCGCGAGGGCCGACTCTTATGATTGTCAGCGGCGCATCTCCAGGGCCGACTACAAACTGCATGAGGCCGCCGAGCGGCACGGCTGGGACAGCAGACAAGCAGATCACTGGCGTCATGAATTGCGCGAGGCCAGAGAGCGCTGCTGGCGCGAGCGCCATCGCTGGTGGGATGCGGATGGCCGTCGCTGGCGCACCGATCGCGACTGGGATGATCACGATCACGACCGCTACCGCTACTAAATCCTAAGACTGCCTATTCTCCGCTAAAGCTCGAAAAGAAAAACGGGGCGCAAACTGTTGCGCCCCGTTTCCATTTTCAGTCGTCAGAATGAATTAATTCTTCGCGGCAGCCAATTCATCCGAAAAGACAGCTTCAAATCGCCGCTCTTCGTCCTGATCGTGCAATAGCACGACGGGAACGACGCGCAACGATCTCTTACAGGAATGGCACAGCGTCACTTCGCCCTGCAAATCCTGCAGAAAACCGTCCGTGAAGCGATATAGCGTCCGCTCGCGTCTGGCATTTTTCTCGTCCCGTGCACCGCAGTACGGACAGACGAACTCAACCTTGTCCTGCTGCGGATCGCGGTCTAGAGCAGCCCAACCCGTGCGGCGCACGCCAATTGTTTCTACATTACGCCGGTCCATCGGGAAAACCCTCCTTCAGATCCACGTCCACAAAGCATGGGATGCGCGCGAGGGCATTTCCGATTCATCGAAATAAGCTGCTTTGTAATCAATAAGATGCAGTTGTTCCCGGCACTCCAGCATCCGTTCCACGTCGTCCATTTGCGATACCGCCTCGCGATCCTCGGAAAAGCGCGTGGATTCTTCGCAAGCTTGTATCAGAAATCAACCGACTTCTGCGTCTTAGGTTGGGTAGTGGGTCAGTTTCCGATTAGGCGATTTATCGTCCACTAGGTGCTCAATGGGGACGCAAAGCGGTGTGCTTTGCGACGATAGCAAGTCCGACAGATAAGAGGCGTCCGCGTCAAGTTGAAATCCAGCTGAACGCGGGAATGTTCTCCAGTTTTCAACCAAAGCAGTAAGGTTTAGAATCTACCCGCTCACAAGCAGGTCATCATTGCAATGATCCCCTCTCCCTTTGATCGATTGGATTATCCTAGCCTCCGCCAAAGTGTGTACTTGAATCAGGCATCCCTAGGATTGATCGGTCAACCAGCAGTGACCGCAATGCACACTTTCATAGACGAGGTTGCCAGGCATGGCAACCTCTACATGTCCGATAGTGATGAGGTGGGATACTGTGAAGCGCTCCGCGAACGCGCAGCGAGATTGCTTCATAGCGATTCAGCGCACGTCGCGATTGTGGCGGGCGCAAGTGAGATATTAGGGCAACTTCCGTTGTTACTTCTTCCGAGATTGAATAGCACAATTCTGGCTGTTTCATCAGATTTTCCTGCGATAACTCGGCCGTGGCTTCGTCTGGCTGCCCTAAAAGACCATAGGGTGCGCTTTGTTGATGACCAGCCTACGTGCAATCTGACCGATACACTTATAGAGGCGATTGATGAAAATACTGCTGTGGTTGTGGTGGGGAGCGTGCAATACGCCACGGGTACGGTAGTGGATATTTCTCGCCTGCGCCGAAGCACTGCCCAGGTTGGTGCACGTTTGATTGTAGACGCTACGCAAGCGGCAGGTGCGATGCGGGTGGACGCGGCGGCATGGGATGCTGATGCCGTCGTTGCCAGTGGCTACAAATGGCTTGGTGGACATGGAGGCGTTGCACTCGCGATCATGTCGCCACTTTTGCTTGAGCAAATACCCCCTTTACCCGGTTGGATGGGCGCATCAGATCCCTTTGGATTTGATGCGACCTCCGTGTCGCTGGCTAATGATGCTCGGCGCTATACGCAATCAACAATGTCGTATGCCTCCATGGCTGGTCTCACGGTGGCAGTTGAGCAGTTGTTGTCCTTGGGTGAAGCTCGAATTGAGGCACATGCACGGACGTTGGCAGCAATGTTGGTTAGCGACGCCAGCAAGTATGGTTGGCAACCGTTTCGTAGCCTTGGCGATCCCGCTGCGTCTCCACACATCGTCTCACTGGGACACCCTCGCGAAAGCGTACAAGCAGTTGTAGAAAGCCTACGTGGTCATAATATTGTGTGCGGTATACGTGGCGGACGAATTCGGATCTCGCTCGCTCCTTACAACGACGCAAGTGATGTCAGCACTCTTATCGAAGCATTTGCAAGAGCCCGGTCTGGATGAATTTTAGAAATCGAAGCCACATCATCATCAGAGAACGTCGCGTAAGCAGGCCGGTCATACGGGGCCGTGTCCTTTGGGAGTTTCGGAATCTTTGCCATTCGCGGTTTCAGTTGTCCAGTAACGCAACTTGCCAGGAGTTAGCCCGCCAGGCCTGCTGGTCTAACGCGCGTATTTTGCCAGCACAAGAAAATGATGGCCAATGCGCGCGCCCATCCGGGCAGCCCAACTCCGAAGCACGGTCGTTTTCTTGATGGCGGGATGCACGCTCAACGATGTGTTCTGCCTCCGGTGGAAATGGAGAGAGCGTTCAACCACTAAGATAACGGAGGGACCGCGCGAAGAAACAACGCAAGCACTACACCGCAGAAGAAAAGGTCGCCATTTTGAGGCGGCATTAGGGAAGAATTTCATGCGGACAAATCTTGCATTTTCCCGGTGGCAAGACCCCTGCAACTTGCAAGATCTTGAAATAGCTGGGTTTCAAGGGAATGGCAATCCTGCTTAGAATTTGGAACGCGAATTGCCCTATCACCTGCGATGTCAAAAGACTTTTTCTCAGATGAGCCCTAACCCTGGGAGAGTCCCTGGGATGGTGCTCCATGACCGCAACAGAAAACAGACTTATGATGGTCCTGATGAGGTTGGCACTCTTGGATTTAGCAAGTTCTGGGCTCTCCAGCCCTTACGGTGCGACAAGGCAAGATAGTCCGGTTGAGAAGAACATTAAAAAGGGCCGTATGTCATCATCGGAGGTACTTTTCACTCGCGGGGACAAGGCCAATGATACGAAGTCATCTTAATCAAAAGCAACCTTAGACTATTTACCTGAATAAAGGGGATGCCCAAAATGTTGAAGTTCCGATCCATGACAGCCCTATTCGCTCAGTTTTGTCTGTACGTCGCGATCGCAGTTGCGTCCGCACAAGACAATAAGGTCTTGGGCGAGGTCAAGTTCCAAGGCGCGACGAAAGTGGAAAGAGCTTCAGGCGTATGGGTCGATGGCGATTATGTGGGATTCCTAAAGGAACTGCACGGGGATAAGAAGGTGATGCTGCTTCCGGGGGATCATGAAATCTCGGTGCGTCAGTCCGGTTACGACGATTTTCTACGAAAAATCGTGGTGGAACCCGGGCAAGTACAATCCGTTCGGGTGACGATGCACCTCAGCCCTCGCGCTGCGACACCTGATGTTACCGCAACGTTGAAACTAAACGTCGACCCGGGACGCGCAGCGGTGTTTCTCGATGACAAGTACGTCGGACATGCGAGCGAGTTCGGCGGCGTTCGCTCTATGCTGATTAGCCCCGGAAAACATCGAATCAAGGTTGGGCTGCCCGGTTATCGGACATTTGAAACAGAACTGAATCTGCTCGCTGGACAGAAATCCGAAGTGAAGACTGAACTCGTTAAAGGCAGCATTAAGCAAGCAACCCCAGATATTAAACAGCCGCGATAGCAATTTCGCAGTTGTAGGTGTCCCCGCCCGAACTACGGTTACCCGCACATCGGACGGTTCGAGAATGACCATCCCCAGTAGCGCCTGATTAACGCGGTGTATCGTACAGGTGAAAACTGCCCGATCCTCAACGTACGGTAACCCAACTTACTAGGCACTAACGGCAGCCATTTCCACCTTGGGCTTCGCCGATTTCAATTTCTATCATGAGCTGGCATTCGGATAGTTCCGGACATGGCGCGACCCGCGCTCTCGTCCAACGTCACTTCTCTACGGAATTGCTTCCCACCGAATCCCAGAGTGGGGCCGCTAGAGATTTTGATTTTTGCGTGTTGAACGGGACCCGGTAACTTCTGACCCTCAAGAACTATGGTTTGCTCAACCAATTGATACGTCAATGCGACCGTATCATCGTGAATGGTCCACTCACCTGTGTAAACGCCCCTGGGGTCCCCGTTGCTGATGGTCATATATTTCTTGGGTATCCGATATACGGCGCAGTATATGAGAGCGAATTTATGGTCTTTTCCAAAATAAATTACAGCTGTTTGGCTCCACTGCTCGTGGGGAGCAACCTCTATCGGTGCGTTTATCCATTTTGAGTCGGACACCTGTTTGCAAAGCCCATGCGCTCCTGCAAACCTAGCTTTTACGAGTTAATGGTATAACCACAGGAATGGACGAACAGCAACAGCCGCGCAAAGGACCCGAATATCCCACGATAGGGGAACCAGTCCCACTCAACGAGACCTCCACAGCATTCAGTACGTGGCGGCCTTTGCGCCTGCCCCTGTTCCGCAACATCTTGATCGCTGGCTTCGTCTCGGACATCGGCGCATTCATGCAAGGCGTTGGCGCTGCATGGCTGATGGCATCGAAAGGCGCGGGTCCGCTGCTCGTGGCTCTCACTCAAACGGCTTCGGCCCTGCCGTTCTTTCTACTGGCGCTGCCCGCCGGAGCGGTGGGCGATATCTTCGATCGGCGCAAGGTGATTCTGACCATGGAAGTGTGGATGTTTTCCATGGCTGCAGCGCTTGGGGTGCTTGCCGTTTTCCATTTGATTACTCCGTGGTTGCTGCTCTTCCTGACCTTTGCGCTTTCGATTGGTGATGCGTTTGAATCACCTGCATGGCGAGCCGTCCTTCCGGAACTTGTGCCCCAAGATGACTTAATGCCGGCCATCGCGCTCAACGGCATCGAGTTCAATTTGGCGCGCGCGGTGGGACCTGCGCTCGGTGGATTTTTGATTGCGGTGTCCGGTGTGGCCACTGCGTTTACGTTGAACGCCCTTTCGTTTTTGGTGGTTATCTGGGTAATCGCACGATGGAAACGGCCACCGCAATCGCAAGGCTTCCTGCGAGAAAGGGTTTCAGGCGCGATACGCGCGGCAGTTCGTTGGACGCTAAACGCGCCCAAGGTTTTGACCGTCCTCGGCCGCATCGGCTCAATCATGTTTTTCGCGAGCGCGTTCTGGGCATTATTGCCTACCGTCGCGCATGCGCTGCGCCCGAGCGCCACATTTTACGGATTGCTTCTGACTGCCTTCGGCGGCGGAGCCGTGTTGGGAGCAATGGTGCTGCAGCGGACGCGATCATCTTTCTCCAGCGACGCCATGTTGACTCTCGGCACCACGATTTTTGCGCTAACTTTGTGGGGCGTAGCCGCATTCAACTCGATTGCGCTGTTGTGCCTTGCCATTTTACTTGGCGGGGCCGCGTGGACTGTCGTCATGTCGCTGATGAGTACGCTGATGCAGAATCTTGCGCCCGATTGGGTCCGCGCGCGGGCAATGTCGGTTTTTATGCTCGTCTACATGGGGACGTGGACCGGCGGCAGCGCATTTTGGGGATATGTCGCGGCGCACAAAGGGACGCATTTTTCTTTGCTGGCCGCGGCGATCGGTACGGCCGCTTCTCCTCTGCTGATTTTGATTTCCCGACTGGTCGATGCACCCGTGGATTTGGGAGCCTGGAATCATTGGCCCAAACCGATTTTTGTCGGCGACGTCGGCCTCGACCTGGGTCCGGTGTTGGTTACAGTGGAATACTGCGTTGAAGCGACCCAAGCAGAGGAATTTCTCGCCGCTCTTCAGAGATTGTCGCGCGTGCGCCGGCGCGATGGCGCGTACCGCTGGGGTATTTATCGCGATACGGAGCGCCCAACGCACTACGTGGAAACCTTCATCGTGGAATCCTGGGCAGAACACCTGCGCCAACACGAGCGTGTGATTATGGCCGACCGCGCGATCGAGGAGGATGTTGACCGCTTTGACGCGAAGCCAAAGGTGACGCACTTCATCTATGCTCATCGCAAGACTCACCAACACACTTGAAAACACAGGCCGCATCATCCTAACTCCTGATAAACGCGGTTACCGTACAAGTGAAATTGGCCCGACCCTCAATGGCACGTGTTAGAGTTCTAGAAATTCCTGCATCTGTTGCAACGCCTCGTCCAGCGCCCGCCGAAAGGCGCTGCCGCGCGTTCATCCCACTTAACGAAAGGAATAGGATCACGCCTGTAGTGATTAGCGCATGCGAGACTTTCTTAGTCATGAAGGTCATCTCCCGGCCCGGCTAAAACCGGACCCTATCGCGAAATCGCGAGCAACTGGAACGAGGCCCTAGTAAATGGAAAGCGTTGCTGAGCGAGCCATGTTGTTGTACGACGCAGTGATGGTGGCCGAGGTTGAGAAGAGAACGGCCGATGTACTGACCGTAAAGGAGGCGCTGGTAGCGCCGGCCGGAACGGTCACGCTGGAAGGCACTTGAGCCGCGGAGTTATTGCTGGAAAGCGCGACTTGCGCGCCGCCTGCAAGGGCTGGCGAAGTCAGAGTTACGGTGCCCGTTGAAGATTGGACGCCACCGAAGACGCTGGTGGGGTTCAGGGTAAGCGAGGTGAGCGCCGGGGGCGGAGGAGTAACGGTCAGGGACGCCGAGCGGGCCGCACTGCCATAGGAGGCCGAGATGCTTACGGTCGCCGATGTGGAAACGGCACTTGTGCTGATGGCGAAAGTGGCGGTTGTAGCACCCGCGGCGACGGTTACGCTTGCGGGCACTCGCGCGACATTGGTGTTGCTGCTCGAGAGAGCGACTTGCGCGCCACCCGCAGGAGCCGGCGCGGTGAGAGTTAAAGTGCCTGTTGACGACTGCGTGCCACCGACAACGGTTGTGGGACTGAGGGTGAGCGAAGAAAGCGTGGCCGTGGGAGGAGGTGGTGTCACGCCGCCAGAAGATTGCTCGAAGACCCAAACCGAAGGATTGGGATCCTGCAAAGGCACGACCACGAACTTGGAAGAGGAGATCATGTAGATGGCGGCGGTTCCTCCCGAGCCGGACGTGATGGTCATCATTCCGCGGCCGTTTGTGGGCGAGGCGGATACCGAGTAGCTGGCGTTGAACGTTGCGCCGGAGACCGGTCCGCTGGAGAGTCCCTCATCCTCTGTCCCAGTGAGCGTGCTGCCATTCGCGCTGAACTCGCCAGAGAAAACATTAACGGCAAAGTCTACGGGATTAGTGGCAGATCCCGCATACGCGCCTTGTAAGGCGGCGCTAGTGAGAGTGCCAGATGCTTGAGGTTCGAGGAGGCCAGACAGGACGTTGGCGTCGGAATCAAGCAAGAAGGCTTCGTTCGAGTTCAGCAGGTAAGCGACCAGCCGGTATCCGCCGAGGGCGATGGCTGTTCGCCCATTGCCGGCTACCGCGTACGTTCCGGCAAAGCCCGTAATCCCTCCGGGAGCCCTGCAGTAATTTTCATCGTAAGTGAGAGACAAGGTTCCGTTGCCGGCTGCGGTGAGCAAACCGGCGACGGCCTTGGGCACACCGCTTCCGTTGTTGCAGGCGGACATGCCGGTAAGGTACATCACCATGTTGCCGTTCAGCGAGGCATTGGAGAATCCTCCAGCGGGAAGTTGCTGCTGCAACAACGCACCGCTCAGAAGCGGGGTCGAGGGCGTTACCATATCTCTCTCCATCACAAAGAGTTTCCCCGCGTTGACGACATAGAAGACGAAATTCAAGCTCGCAGCCGATCCGCCGAAGGTGAAAGTCAGGTTCATGGTGCCGCGCCCGTGCGTGGCGTCGGAAACCGTGTACGTTGCGGAGGTGAAGGACATCGAATAGGGGGTGCCGTAGCCGTTGAGGTCTCCCGCGAGGTTGGCGAGCGTGCCTGCGCCATTGGAGGTGAAGCGGCCGACAATCGCGGCGCGATTGTTCACGTTGTCCTGGCCAGCGACGCTGATGGCGTAATCGCCTACGATTCTGGAGGTGCTGTACGCCGTCGCGTCCGCCGGCTCGATCGTTCCCGCGCCGACGGTGCCCGAGCCTCCAGCGGCGTCGAATTTAATGAAGGCCGCGTGGCCGTCAGCCATCATTGCAAAAGCCAATCTTGCTGTGCTGCCGCCGACGATTAAGGTCATCACGCCGCGATGGTCGGCACCGATCGCGTAGGTGCCTGTGAATGCCTGGGCCGTTGAGGCGTTGCCGCCTACACCGTTGGTGTCCAGCTCACCATTCGTTAGATTTCCGGCGCCGTCGGCGGTGAATCTTCCCACGGCTGCGTAAACCGAGGAAACGCTGCTATTTCCGCTGACACCGCTGAAGTCGAACGCGTAGTTACCGTGCAATTCGGCGTTATTGACTCCGGAGCTGCTCTGGCCTTGAAATGTTGCGACGAAGAGCAACGTGCAACCCACTAAGAACAGGGTCTTGAGACGCATTTTTCCCCCTTGCGTTGGAACGATTGAATTCATAGTTGCCGTCGAGAACCTACGGCCTGTGACGCAACTGGGAGGGAAGGCATACGTCATGCGATTAAGGGATTCAGAGCAGCAGCCTGATATTGGGGGAAGAACTGTAAGACTCAGTCGGTAAATAACCTGAACGTCGTCGGGTGTATAGTGCGATTGGGCTAGTTTGGGGGCGCGGAAGAGGCGGGAGCCGGAATTGGGAAGATCGATGGTAAACCGGAGAAGTGAAAGTGGCCCGACCCTCATCCGGCAACGCGACTAATCAGGATTTGATCCTTTTCGACCAGCGCCGATTAGGAGGTGGGGAGCGGAATAGTTTCCATTGGGCATTGAAAGAGAGTATGGTTGCTTCCGGTGTTCCCGTGGCGACCACGAACGACTTTCGTCGCTATCCTCGTATTTCCTCTCCCAAAGGGACGATTTTGGCCTGGCAGAGTGCCAGCATGCGACACGTCTCGCATGTCGCGAATCTTGGACTAGGTGGGTTGTACATCCGCACCACGGAGCCTCCGCCGCCCGGAACTTTTATCCAGCTACTCCTTGATGTGCCGACAGGGGAGGTACGGGGGCGCGCAGTCGTCCAAAGGAGCAAACCCAAGGATGGCATGGGTGTGAGGTTTGTCGCGATGCAACAAGAACACCGAGCGCGGTTCGCTGGATGGCTGAGGGGCCTATCATCCTAAGACATTAATGCACTTGAACGCACTAATCGTAGAAGCGGAATCGCCGTGAGCTGGGTTCGGCAGATGTCCGGTTACGCGACTTCCATGGTAGGTCTTTGTCAAGAGGGCAAACGCTCTCCCGACGCGCTACGGAGGAGCGCGGGTGCAAATCCTTTCTGATTCTTCGCCGCGTGTGTTGGCTTCTCAGCCGTGGTTCCTATTTCCTATAGAACCAGACTTCCATTTGCTGTCTCGGACCAGCGAGTGGTCTTGAACAGAAGATTGAGTTTGTGTTTTCCTGCCAGTCTCGAAACTTATCAGCGGGAGCATCCAGAGCTTGCGCTCCTTCGCCCAGTCGCGTTAACGGCAAGACCTGGCAGGCCACGCGCCGAAGAAATCCTCCTTGTATTCCCGCCGTCCTACTAGGCGGCGGTGCGGTTGTCTCTTTCTACTGTGAGGAACTCTTTTTGGCGGCGATCCGACCTATACATTCAAACTTACGGGGACTTGGCCCGCCGCTGCTATGGCCGGATTAGTGTGGATAGGGAATCCTACCGGCAGGCAATCAACCGGTTACTTGCACTTCTTTGTCGTCGCATGAACGTAGTCAGTTAACTTGCCCTGATCGCGCTTTTGGATGAGATCATCCAAGTGCGGTAAACGGTATGAAATGTCTTTCTTATGGATGGCCTCATAGCCGTGGAGTGCGCCGTCGACACCCGCTAGGTAGATGGCTTCAACATCTTTCGCTTTTTCGGGATGCTCAATGACAAATGCCGCTTCGGATGCCAACATTGTAGCGATTACTGCACCAGGATATCCACTCTTCGAGTCCCCGAGATCGCCAAGAAATGTTGTGCACATTTTTACAGAAATGTCCGGAATCTCAATCAGCCACTTGACTAGCCATTCTCGATCTCCTTGGAGATTAGGGGCGAGCGGATCTGCTTGAAGTGACTGGGCCGTTTGAACGGCGCGGAGCGTTTCATGCGCGATAAACGCAAAAGAGATGCACCCGCTCAAGCGCCTCTCGATTGTCTTAGTGCTGCACCCCAGACAGAACCCACATTCCCGACGTCTATCGATTCATGAAGATAAGTCGACGGGAATTGCTTAAATCAGCCGGATTGTCATCGGCAGGTGTTCTGTTTCGCGACTCTAACCGTTCTTGGGTCCTGCTCGGACCTCCTCACATGCAATCTGTGATTGACTCGCGCGTTCTGGAAAAGCTTTCGCAACGGTTTAAGGGCCAGGTTATCTTGCCAGGCGATTCGGATTACGAGCCCGCCCGTAGCGTCGCGAGTTTCAACCCATCTACCGACAAACACCCCCGGATCATCGCACGCTGTGCTGACTCCTCAGATGTCGCCCAGTCGATTCAATTTGCGCGTGATCATTCACTTGAAGTCGCGGTGCGGGCGGGCGGCTTCGACGTGCTCGGTGTATCGGTCTGTGAAGGCGGTATGGTGATTGACCTCTCGCGGATGAAAGCAATAAGCATCGATTCGCGGCATCGCATTTCGCGAGTGCAAGCAGGTGTTCGCTCTGCAGAATTGAGTTCCGTCGGGGAAGCGCATGGATTGGCCGCAGCGCTAGGGTGCCACCCCGCCGTTGGGGTCGCCGGGCTCACACTTGGCGGGGGACTCGGCTGGCTCGCCGGGAAGTACGGCGCTAGCTGCGACAATCTGAGGGGAGCGGATGTCATTACGGCCGAAGGTAGGATGATCCGCGCCAGTGGAACCAAGAACCCCGATCTGTTTTGGGCCATACGGGGCGGCGGCGGGAACTTCGGAGTCGTTACTTCGCTCGATTTCCAATTGCATCCCGTTGACAAGGTATTTGGCGGGGTGGCGGCTTATAGGGGCGACATTGCGACATTCCTCCGTTTCTATCGTGATTTCATGAAAACTGTGCCGGACGAGCTCACCGTCGAGTTGAGCATTCGGGTCCTCGGAAAGCCGACTATCCTTGCCACGGCATGCTGGTGTGGTGATCTAGCGGAAGGCGAGCGGGTTCTCCGGCCACTGCGGGAATTCGGAATGCTTCTCGCCGACGCGATCAACGTGGTTCCTTACGCTCATCTCATCGATCGCCCTGGGCCAGATTTCGGCAGGCGGCTCTTCGACTCTGGCGCTTCGCCACCTCCTCCGCCGAGAGGCGACAATGGTCGCGTGTACGACTATTGGAGAGGCGGTTCACTCCAAGAATTGAGCAACGAAGCCGCTGAAACGATTGCCGCTGCCGCTCGCAACGCACCGCCGGGGTGGTCGATTGGACTGGGCCACTACATTCACGGTCTGGTAAGTCGTGCCACGCTGGAATCCTCTTCTCTGCCGCGGAACGCTGGACAATTCACCTATTTCTTCGACGTGAATTGGCGCGATCCCCTGTTGGCTGACTCCGCAATGTCCTGGGTGGACGGTTCGCTGGCCGCGATGCGGTCTTATTCGAGCGCAGGAACATACGTCAACTATCTCAGCACCAACAGCGATGTGGCGGTTCGGGCCTCCTACGGTCAGTGCTATCAAAGATTGGCGGCACTCAAACGCAAGTACGACTCGAACAACTTCTTCCATCTGAACCGCAACGTGCGCCCGTCAGAGTAAGCGGCGACGTTTCGGACTGGAAGGAACGCCCCTGGTTAACGCTAATCGGACAAGTCAAAACCTGGGCTGTTCCTGAGGTCACTGGCGGTCAACAGGTGTGCGGGCCTTTGTCGCGGCCGTCGTGCACATGAAATTGCGATACGAGCAAAGGTCGTCGAGCAGATCTTTCGAGTCCTGCAAGATCTTAGCCTTCTCCGTTTCACCAACCAGAATAATGACGTAATCATCGCGTCCAGAACTCATGCCCAGCATGAAAGGATATTGCTTGCTGAAGCCGTTTCCACCAATGTCGGCATCCTTGACGTTAGGTGCATAGAACATGTAATGAGGCATGTTCATAGTCTGCGGCTCCGGCGCGGCGGTAAAGCCGCGCATGACGGGAGCGATCATGTACGCAACTCCGGTTCGGGACGGGTTGGGGTAATCAGAAGTGCCAAATTTGTTGGTGATCTGTTGATGGACTTGCTTCGAATCCAAGCCGCGAGCTCTGAGCTCAGCGGCACTGAGATAGTCGAGTAGCAGGGTCCTGGATCCCTCTGCGTCGAAACAGACAGCCCAATAAATGTCAGTGCGGAAGGGTTGCTCAAATTGCCAGTCGCTGCGCACCACAATGCAGCTGACACCATTGGTTCCCTGACGTTTGAGAGAATAGCCCTTAGCTGGGTCCAAAAGGAAAATCGTCGCGCGATCTCGCAGATGAGGAGGCGCAGCGCTCAAGGCAAAACGCGTTTCGAGCAACTCGGGCATTCGCTCCAGCTTCGCTGAAGACCCAGCAGCATCCCGTTCGGCGGTATTTGTTTGCGACAAACAAGCTATGGGCGGCACTACTGTTAAAAGAACCAGCGGAATGACAGTCTTCATGTTGTTCCCCTCGTCTCGGTGCGACGCAGCAGGATAGCACGTCGGGATTCGCGCCTGATTAACGCCGTTACCGTACATCTCTAACAATGTCGGCCCCGTCAAACTCTTTTTGAACACACTTCTTTCTTTTCACCTAAAAGAGTTTTTCTCTTTCGTTTTCTTTCTTTTTCTTTCTTCTCTGCATCGACGACCACGGCTCGCTTCGTAATCTTGCGATCGGCTTCAGTCCGACCCAAACATCTCTTCGATCCGTAACTTCGACCACGATTACTAGTTCAAACTCCCTTTTCAGGGAGCGGGATGCCCAATCAAGTGCACGGCGTTCTACTTCGCGCCATGTACGATACCGAGCTGTCCCGCGTACGAACCGAACTCTAACGACTGCGAATACTCACATCCATTCCGCCACATCCAATACAACCGGATCGCCAGCCTGCGCCCCATCGCTACTTTGGCGATGCTTTTGTGTCGACGCATCGCTAGATGGATGTACCGGCGTCTCCAGTCCGGATGGTTACGCGCGGCTGCTTGGGCCGCCTCCACCAGCAAGAACCGCAACAAGGAATTGCCTTGCTTGCTGATGTGGCCTAGTCGCTGTTTGCGAGCACTGGAGTCCTCACACGGGATCATCCCCACGTACGTGCCGATCTGCTTGCCGCGTTGAAACCGCGTCGGAGTTCCGATGATCAACACATAGGCCAGTGCCGTAAGCGGACCCACGCCAGGATGAGTCATCAGCCGTATCGCCTCGGGTCGCTTCCTGGCTTCCCGTTCGACGGCTGCGGTTAATTCCTCAATCGTTGGATTCATGCGGTCCAGCAACTCCAACAACTCTTGCCGCCGTCGACTGGCCCAGGGAGCTAACGTGAGCTTCTCTAACTGCGCTCGCCCCTGTTCGCTGAACAGTTTTTTCTTCCAGCGATAGCCCTCGTTCATGGCCAACGCCTGCAACTGATTCATGATCCGCGTGCGCATCTGCACCAAGCGATGCCGGTGCCACAACAGTTGTCGCAAATCTCGATTCTCCGGGCTCGGTACCCAGATTTGCGGGAAGTTATCTTCCCGCATCAGCCGGAGCAGGAGTTGGGCATCCTTGCGGTCGTTCTTCTGCTTCTTCACGCGCTTGGCCTTGATCTCCGCGGGATCGCCGATCCACAGCTCGAACCCTAATTCAGCCAGTAGCCGCTCGAACCAGCGTGAATATCCGGTAGCCTCCATCCCTACCCGCACGCAGATTCCTCGCTGCTTCAGGTCTCGATAGAATTTCTCTGCTTGTCCATCACTGTGGTTCAGCTCCTGTTCACCACACTCACCCGTTTCTTCTACAAAAAATGCAATCTGCTGAAAGCTCGGGTGGTAATCTACGCCTATAAGCATCATGTTCGGCTCCTTTCTCCCGAGCCTTGGTCGTCAACCAAAGTCTACTCGGGGTCGAGGAGCCGACATTGTTATGCAATCAAGTGAAATTGGCCCGACCCTCAATGTCCGGTTATCCGATTCATCAGGACTTAGCCCCAATCTCTTGATTTGCGTTCGCGTCCGAGCCGAAGAGTTCAATGAAGAAACTCTGCATCGCAGCTGCAGAGCGGGCGTCAGCCTGGGCATGATATGCGACGCCTGGGACGGGGGGTCCAGCCTCGTGGGTAAAACCATGCATTGCACCGCCGTAAACAATGAGCTGCCAGTCAGCACCAGCGCGGTTCATTTCTTCAACAAACGCGCTCACGTGCGTCACTGGGATATGAGGGTCCAAAGCACCGTGGCAGACGAGTATCTTTGCCTTGACCGACCCCGGCTGAGCTGGTTGGGACGTGTCCAGGCTCCCGTGGACGCTAATTACCCCTGCGAGCTCCATGCCGCTTCTCGCCAGTTCGAGCACGGTCATCCCGCCGAAGCAGTAGCCCACCCCTGCGATGCGCCCATCGACTCGGGGCTGCGCTGCCAACACCTCTATTCCCGCGCGCGCCCGCTTGCACAAAGTCGCGCGGTCACTGCGCAGTTCCATAATTCGAGCCATCACGCGTTCACGATTGCCTGCAACGCCATTGCCGTACATATCGCAAGCAAGTACGACGAAGCCGAGCTCAGCCAGCCGCCTCGCTCGCCCTTTAGCGTGGTTGTCGAGGCCAGCGCCCCCATGGACAACCAGAATGCCGGGGCGCTGATGATCCCGCGAATCATCCCAAGCTAACAGGCCGCTGAGTTCTATATCGCCATCACGGTATCCGATTGTTTGCGTGTTTATTGGCATGTTTTCGTCCTTCCGAGCAACCTAACGCTTGCTTGCGCGACACAGCGACTTCCACGAGGAAGCGGAGGCAGCTATGTAGCGTCTGGCGAGGTCGCTGCATGAATCTCCGTTAACCATTATACCATAATTTCTTTAGATAATCAAGGGGTATGGAGATCCTGAGTCATGTGGCTGGGTTTGGCGTGATACGCTGCAGCCGTACGAAGAGGTGGGTGAAATGCCAACTGTCGAAGGTAGAGAAGCTCGCGTCTGGATCGATGAATATGTAAAGAAGGCCGGAAAGTTGTCTGGAGTTGCCAAGATGGTGAGGGCACTTGTAAAGAAGGCCGTAGCCGGATGCGAGGAGTACGTGAATCCGTGGAAGATTCCCACATTCGATCTAAACGGGCCGCTGTGCTTTTACATGGTGGCGAAGGAACATGTAATTTTTGGATTTATGCGAGGAGCGATGCTCCGCGATCCGGCGAAGTTGCTGGAGGGAACGGGAAAGTACTTGCGACACGTAAAGCTGCGAAGCGCAGCGGATGTACGGCGATCGGAAGTGCGGGCTCTTCTGGAAGAGGCGGCGGAGCTAAACCGCAAGGAGCCGGTCACTGGCACCAAGGTCCAGATGAAGCAAAGCAGGGCAACCGGAACGCGGAAGACCGGACGCCGCGCCACGACTCCCGAGAACTAGCGGAAGAATCGGCCAACCGAGAAGTTATGGCCCTATTTCGACTGCCTGGTGAGGCTGGAAGTTGACCCTGGCCATGCACGCCCGGAACGCCGACCCGTGCGGATCATCCTCCTGTCTCCAAGTCGCAACGTGACACATTTCGTGAAACACGGTGTCTTGGAGAACTTCATCCCGGAGATTTGTTCTCCAGTCAACGAGCACAACAAACGTGCCATCACTTTCCCGGTAAGTCTCGCCCAGGTAGTTGTATGCGGTCAAATCCCCCCACTCGATTCGAACTGGTGGCAACCTGTTGTCGAAGGCCATTTGATTTAGCTCTTGATACTTGCTCCGCAAAAACTCTGGCGAGCGCCTGTGTTCCTCGAGAACCTCGCGCACACCCCCAGCAATTGTAAGCAAGCCGAGAATGAAAATGGCGATGTTAACGCGCAAACCCATGGATGGTGTGTTTGGATCGATAAGCAATTGCTGTGTTGCCGACCCGCGCCGATCAGGCTTCGTCGGAGCATTGAAGTCACGTTAGCGCGGTCGATATGAATGTCGGCAGCCACCTGCACTTTACAAGTTAATATTCTCGACTTACTGCGGTCGTTGCTCTGAGGCAATGAGAAGATCTCAGAGGTTGCATGACGTGTGACTATGCGTTACACACATACAAATCTAGTTTTCCGTAAAATCAGCTCCGTTACTGTTTGTTGTCCCCGAGCAACGACAGCGTCCCGCCTGATCGCAGATGCTTCTATAAGCCCGAAGACATTTTTTCTTGTGGGGAAACTTAACTGCGGTAGTGGAGACAAAGGATGTCGAAAAAACGTAGAGTTTGGGCCGTCGGCTTGTCACTGTCAGCGGTGCTGGACTGGTGCAAAAGGACCGCAGGTAGATATCGGCGGGTTCCGGGCAGAATTCCGGATCAATTACGGATGGTCGGGCGAGAAAATCAATTTGAAGTTGCGCGAGTTATGAATGACACCCGTACGTTACATGTAGATTGTGCCGGAAGGCGCGTGGAATTCAGCGAATTCATCAAGGTATTGAGTATTGGCGACCGCATCCGTGTGTTTTGCGATGACGGAGTGGTTGTGGCGGAGAAAATCTCTGAGACGCGATTCAAGTTAATTCATACTGAAACGACGGCGGAGTTAGTCCATCGATTGGAGGTCGAATCTTGGCCGCCAGCCACGTTTTAATGACTCCACGTCTGCTGTCTTAGGTCACCCAGATTAGGCGGGCTATCGGCAGTAACCCACTCCTCGATAATGCCTCCCCCAGGTACTAACGCATTAAGCCCATATGAAAAGTGGCCAGCTACTCTTCCAGTCCCAGAAGGCTAGGCCTCCCCTAGTAATTCTGCCAGTATTGCGGGAAGCGCAGCTTGGTCTATAAATCCCAATGCATTCATAAGCGGATGCATCTCGAGAGTATTCGGGGAGGGAGTGATAATGAAAGCGAGAAGCGCAGTCATTCTGGGAATTGTTTTGATGTTCGGAACTGCCACGTTTGCTCAAGACTATGCCAAGATTGAGATTCCCTTGTACTACTCGTACATGCGGTTCAACCCACAGAACAACGGCATTTTGAGTGGCTTTTCCCTGAACGGCGGCGGCGGTGGTGCCACGTTTTTCTTTAACCATCTGGTTGGAATCGAAGCAGAATTTAATGGATATGCCAGCACCACTCAAACCTTTACTTTTGCGCCGCCAGTTGTAACGCCACATGCAAATACTCCGTGCCCGTCGGGTTGCGTGTTTGCGTCTAGCAGCGGTAACCTCTTCACCTACAACGTGGGGCCTATTCTCAAGTTCCGCTCCGGACATTTCGAGCCATTTGTGGAAACGCTCTTCGGGGGTTCACACTCCAATACTTACACCAATTTCGTGAAGGCCTGCCAACCGCTGCCGGGTTCTCAGTGCGGGAGCCTGACTCCGAGCAACAATGCCTGGGATTTCATCATTGGCGGAGGCATAGACATTACTATGTCGGACTCGATCGCCATCCGGCCAGTGCAGTTTGATTACGTCCTGACGCGGTTTGGCAACGCCTTTACCCAGGGCAACAACAACCAGAGTAACTTCCGGTACCAAGGCGGCATTGTGTTCCGCTTTTAGCTCTTAGCCCCCCGCCCCCTCTTCGAAGGCGAAAAGCACGATTTCCCTTTGCCTTGGCCGAGGGCGCCAAGGACGCGACGGTCCGCTCCTCGTCATACGAGCGCGCTTTGGCACTACGGCTCTTGCTGCTTTCGTGCGCTTTTGAACTAACTCCAACTCTGCTTGCAGCCAATCGTCCAGGTCATGCCCGTCTTGTTTCAGGATGCGTTCAAGGGTCCCTTTAGTGACAGGACTTCCACGGCATCGCAGGTGAACCTCCGAGTTCTGGGATATTTGTAAGCGGATTTCCGGCGCGGGGTGATAAGTCCTGGTTAACGCGGTAACCGTCCAAGTGAAGTATTACTTCACATCTCCGGTAACCCGACTAACCAGGAGCTACAATACCAAAGACGTTTTGTGACCTATAGGAGTAGACGCTCAAGTGGATATGCGCCGCAGGTCTCTCTGGATAGTGCTTGCATTGGCCCTGATTGTTGGGTTGGCCGCCGGAGTGATTCAACGGGCACGACGGGTACAGGTGGCTACCGACGTTGCGAAGCTCGAAGCTGATGTTCGAGAACACCTGCCTGCGGGGAGCTCGAGGGCTGAGGTTGCGTCATTTCTGGACCATCGAGGAATTCCGCATTCATACGTTGACGAGTCGAAAGGCGCGCCTGAATACAGCCACACGGAGATGGCCATGATTCGTGGGGCAACGCAATCGTGGTTAATTAGGGGCGATATCCAAATTCTGTTCAAGTTTGACGACCAAGGCCGAATGACCAAATACACAATGCAGCAGATTTTCACAGGCCCTTAGCTAAGTGCCTGGTTAACGCGGTAACCGGAGAAGTGAAGTCCTAGTACTCCAATGTCCGGTCAGGCGACTACCGGGAACTAATCGAGGATTCAGGGTTGTTCTGTCAGTCTTAACAGTAGGAACCACGGGTGCCCGCGAAAATAATCTATCTCGTATGCTCTTTGTGCTTTATGTGCCCTCCGCATCCAATTCGGTCAGCTGAATTCGTACTGCATTCTTCTGGCTGACGATCATGGTGAGGATCGATATGAATTGTCGGACAGCAAGTATACTTTTCTGCGCAACGATTTTGGCCGCGATTAGCCCCCCCAACGCAATGCACGCCCAGACCAATCCATTTACGAAAGGGCAGGTTGCGGACCGCATCCGCAAAGTGGAAGACGGCGTGGACGAATTCGAAAAGTATCTCAAGAATCGTGGAGACGACGCCAAAGATCGGGCGCAATCGGCACAGAGCAGTGGCGCGACAACGCGCCGCCAGCGTTCAGATTCAGCAAACACGCAGGCGCGGGGGAACCAGGCGAAGGAAACAAAAGACGATCTCGAAAACGCTATGGACGATCTAAATCGCACAACGAACCGGCTTCGGCGCAAGTTCGATCCAACGTCGAATTATCTGGAGACGAAAGCGCAAATGGAACAGGTTATGGACAGCGCGCGCCGCGTCAATCAGGTGGTAAGCAAGGGAAAATACGGCACACAGGCAGAACGATACTGGGCTGCTTTGCGCGCGAATATCAATGATCTTGCGCGCTGCTACAACTTGACGCCGATGGGCGTGTAGGTCTGTCTTCAAGTCCCTGATTAGCGACTTACCAGGACATGAACGTCAGCCTACTCGGTGGCAGTGAAATATCATTTGTCCGTGTAAGATTAAGATGGAATGAAGACCACTTACTTTGTGTCTCCCCTAGTCATCTTCCTATGTGTGGCAATAGTACTGCTACTCGCGGTGACGCAGCCTGTTCTTGTACTCGTTTTTGCCTTCCTAATCCCGTTTTGGTTTTTCGTGGCCGATGTTCTCAGTGCTCCAATACCTTTCGATCGAAGAGTACATAGAGCGTTTCCGTTCCTACCACTCCCCGTTTTCTCGCCTCTTCCACCCCCGACTAGGTAATTCCGTTCACATCAAGAGTCTTTTCCGGAAAGGCGAATTCACGCATGCCGCTAGTGGCGTGAACATTCGTGCTTACGTCCACGGCTTTGCCCCTCATTTCACAGTGGGAGTGATATGTCACTCAGAACCATCTTGCGAAAAGTATTCCTATGCATCGCGCTTGGAGGACGCTCGGCGCTCGGAATTGGAATGAGCCCTGAGAAAATCGAGGAACTACTTCGCGCAATGAATCAAACGAGGGCTGAGCTGAGCGTTGACGATGAAAAGGAAGCTATTGAATTAAACAGGTTCCCAGGAAGTGCTAGCAAATAGGTAAGATGCCTTATAAACGCAGCGGTTACCGGAAACTGACCCAGCACCCTCCGCTGCTGCCGCTTACGAACAAGCAGACAGCGAGTGTTGGTGACGCTCGGGAACTTGTTCACCATCCCGGTGTCCAATGTTACGAGGACGCGCGCACCTCACATCCCTGCGAGCGCGGCGCCGGTCTCCTGCGGTAGTTGAGTAACCCACAGGAAACCGGCGTCGCAAAATTCTCTGTTCTCACTCGCAAAACTTTTCTGTGGAGGTGTGTGATGTCTATCGAACCCGGGCCCAGCCCGCAAAATGATTTTGGTTCCCTTCAAGGCTGTTTCGTGGAAGGCAGCGCCGAGCAGCGCGTACGCGAGCGACGCATTCGCCGGCGATCCTTGATTATTTCCATCGCCGCGCAAAGCGGGATTCTCACGGCTATCGTTTTGTTTCCCTTGTTCGGAAAACCACCGCGCATCGCCTTGGCCAATATGACGCCAATTCCTCCGTACTATCACAACAACGCGCCGGAGCGTAGAAGCACCATAACCCAGCAGCCCACTCCACGCAGGCACAACCTTTTCACCAACGTTCTTGCTCCACCGACGCGCATTCCTGGCCATATTGATCCGAGCCCTCAGCCCGCATCACCGGAACCGCCCGGAATTCCTTCAGGGCCGGGACCAGGTACTCCCTGCGCCGGGTGCATTATCTTAGACGACAACAGGCATCAGCCGGAACGTCCCGCGGAAGTGCAACCCCAAACGCCGCAGCGACTTCATATCACCCACATTGAACAGGCCCTGCTGATCAAGCGCGTCGAGCCCGTTTATCCTCCGCTCGCGATACAAATTCACCGCGAAGGGCGTGTGGAATTGCGCGCGCTCATCTCCACGGACGGCACTATTCAATCCCTGCAGGTTGTCAGCGGCGACCCGCTCTTTCTGCAATCCGCCCTGAACGCTGTAGGCCAGTGGCGCTACCACCCCACCATCCTCAACGGTCAGCCTGTCGAGATCGACACATTCATCACCGTCATTTACAGCCTGCAGCACTAAGCGCGGAGTCCGATCATCCCCGCAGAAAGCAAAAGGGCCGCCTCCAAGTAGAGGCGGCCTTCCGTTTCTTCTTTCCGTTACGTCTGCGTTTATGAATTCAAAGCGCTACACGATGCCCGAAGAAAGGCGAACACTATTCTCACAATTGTGGTGCCCCGGAAAGGTGCGTAGGGCCGCGCCTGCCTTTAATACTGCGCGGCCCCCTGCCTGCACCGGGCTACCGAATCCCTGGATTGGTTTCGCACCGCACCAGTCAGTCCTGAATCTAACTCCTTGTTCGAGTTCTCAGAAGTGAATCAAGATCCCCGTAGAAGCGCGCAGATTGTTCTGTGTTTGATTGCTTCCCGTGCCTTCTGGAAATCGCGTCAACAAGTAGTCGACCTGAAGTGGCCGAATGGAGAAGCGATTGGTAAGCCGGTAATCCACGCCTCCGCCAAGCGTCATTGCAAACGCGTTTTGTGAACCAAGCGATCCCCCGGCGATGCTCGCTCCCGCATGTGCTACACCGAAAAGAGCTTCGCCGAACGGTGTAATACGCCGGTAGCTGCGGTAAGAAACTCGAGGACCAAAAAGATACGTCGAAAGAGTTCCGTCCACTCCAGACCCCAGAATATTTCCGTTGTGATAGCCGCCGAAATCCGCGACGGCGCCCACCCAGTCCTTGATGTGGTACGTCACCGACGCGCTTCCGCCGTTCAAGCTGAAGCTCTGTGCCCCCGAAGTGCTGGGGTTTTCACGCACGTAGGAATAGCCCGCGAAAATATCCACTTTCGGAGTTTCCTGCGCATACGCGGCGCCGCCGCATATCGAAAGTAAAGCAAGTACAGACACAACTATCCGCATCCTCATACTCCCTCCAGTAGGTTGAATTGTCTCCGCGATCCGGCGTAATCAACGCGCGGCTTCGCGTCTAGCGGCGTAGCCTAGGCAGGAAGGCAACAATCCGCGTTTTCTATTTTGTGTTCTAAGTAAAGATGCTTCGCCGCCGCCGCAAGTTGCAACCCGGGATAAATAATTTGGGGAAGAAAAGTTACCGTGCGGTGGCCTTTAAACCGGGGTATCCACTAGAGAATCGGTTCACCAGAATGCCGAGCGATCGACTCGCGCGTGGTATCGCGAAGGCGAATTAATTCATGCCAGGCTGAACTTGCCTCGGTCTTTGCATCGTCAATCGAGGCACGCGGATAAATCGGTGGAGAAACTGTGATCGTTACACTGGTGGGCCGCGGGAGGTACGTGCCGTCGCGCAAAAATCTACGCGTGCCCGCCAGCGAGACCGGAACAATCGGCACACCAGCATCCACCGCGGCTTTGAACGCGCCGAGTTGGAACGGCCGCACGCCGTCTTCGCCGGTAAATGTTCCTTCGGGAAAAACGAAAATGGATTCTCCCTCGCTCAGCAACTTTTCCATATTTTCCGATTGTTGCAACCGCGACTGCGCATCGCCGCGGTCAAATGTCATGTGCCTCATCTGCCGCAAAAATGTTCCGATGAACGGCATTCCGCCGACTTCCATCTTGGACACGAAGTGATACGGCACCCCGAGCCCCAGCATCAGCGGCAGCACGTCAAAATAACTCGTATGATTCGACGCATAGACTTTTGCGCCTGGCGAGTCGACGTATTCTTTGCCGATGACGCGCACCCTGCAGCCAATCAGCGCGAACAAAATCTTCAGCGCCGCGGACGTAAAGCGGCCTGCTTTGCGGTAGTCGCTGATGAAATTCACAATCGTCCAAGTCGGAACGATCCACAGCAAGAACACGACACCGAAATATAGGGCGTATAAAATCTCCGAACCGCGACGCATGCCGGACCGTATTTCCAGGCCTGCTTTGCGCGCCGCGCCCGACGTTGCGAGCCGCGCGATCTGTACCCACGCGGGCAACTTGCCTGCTGCCAATTTTCCGGTGAGATAAAGTTGTTTGGTTTCCTCGCGGCGCAGCTTTCCACTCGAGGTTTTCGGTATGCTTCCCGGCGGTATAAGCTCGACCCGGTCCGGCGGCAACCCCAGCCCTTGCGAGACTTGTTCCGTCACTGCCGCGGCAATTGCCGCGCGTCGTCGTGCCTCGCGCTCTCGGGTTTCCGCCACTACGATCAGCTTTTCGGTTCCCGTCGCTTCATCTTTCAACCCGAACGCCACAACGCAGCCTTTACGGATGCCCTCCGCGTGTCCCGCGAGCTCCTCGACTTCATGCGGATAGAGATTCCTTCCGCCTTTGATGATGATGTCCTTCACTCGTCCCGTGACATAGATTTCCCCATCTGCACGGTACGCGCGGTCGCCGGAATTCACCCACGCGAATTCGCCTTCGCCCCCTGCAGGCCCCATGGGCAACAGTTTTTCCGTCGCTTCGGCGTTTTGATAGTAGCCGCTCGTTGCCGAAGGTCCGCGAAACCAGAGAAATCCCTCGACCCGGTCGTTCACTTCCTTGCCGATCGCATCCACAACGCGCACTTCGTGCCGGGGAATCGGCTTGCCGGAAGAAACGAAAGCGATCGATGTTGCATCGTCCAAGCTTGAAGGCACGGCGCGGCCCTCCGCGGTGAACACTTCGCGCTCGATTCGATCTATAAGCGGGGCGCGATTCAGTGGCGGCACCGTCACCGCCAGCGAAGCCTCCGCAAGTCCATACACGGGCAGTTGCGCCTCGCGCCGAAAACCGTACTGCGCGAATCGCTCTGCAAACCGGTCCAGCGTTTCGGGATTCACCGGCTCCGCGCCATTCAGAGCCGCTCGCCAACCGCTCAAGTCCAGCCCCTGAATGTCTTTATCCGCGATCTTTCGCACGCACAACTCGTACGCGAAATTCGGCGCCGCGGAAACCGTTCCGCCATATTTTTGAAACGCTTGGAGCCAGCGCTCTGGCCGCGTGAGAAACGCCAGCGGCGACATCACGGCCACGGGCAGTCCGAAATGCAGCGGCGTAAGCCAGGCGCCGATCAGCCCCATGTCGTGATAGAGCGGGAGCCAGCTCACGCCTACATCGCCAGGCCCCAGCTCTACGGCTTCGCCGATCGCGCGGATATTTGCGAGTAAATTCGCGTGAGTGAGCACGACGCCCTTGGGATCGCCCGTTGAGCCGGAAGTATATTGCAGCAGGGCGATGTCGCTGGCTTTCCGCGCCCGGCTGCCAGTGAGATGCAAGGGCTTCGCGCCCGGCGACGGCGGTGGGGCTTTATCCGCCGCATCGATCAATTTCTCCGCGTCGGCGACTTCCACGAGCGAGCGCACGCGAGGTTTCAGAAGCCGCGCCACCGCTTCCGCTTTTCGAAACGTCAGCAGCAGACAGACTTCCGCATTTCTCAGAATCGCCGATTGCCGCTCCGCATATTCCTCGATGCGATCCGCGCGAAACGGCGGGTAGATCGGCACCGGAATCGCGCCCGCAAGCAGGATTCCCGCGTACGAAACAAAAAACGCGCGCGATGTCGGCAGCATCAGGGCCACACGGCCGCCTGCAGGCACGCCGCGCCGCGCCAACTCCGCCGCGCAACGCTGCGCCGCGGCGTATAGTTCGCCAAACGTCAGCGTCACGCTTCGCTCTTGCCCTTCGATCTGTTCGCTGATGCGCAGGTGTGTCCGCTCGGCGTCATGCATCGCGCGATAGCGCAGCACGTCCAACAGCGTCTCGGCCGAGAAAACGCCGCTCTCTCGAGCTTCGCGGTGAAGTTTTTGCGTCGTGATAACCGCGCGCAAAGCCGATCCCGCATCGTCTTCCTGCGGCTCCGCTCCCGGCGCCATTCGAAGGGCCTTCGCGAGATCTTCGGGCGTGTTCGCTTCAGCGACAGTCGCATCGGGCAGCCGCACGCCAAACGCCGTTTCCAGCCGCGCGAGCAACTCCACGCGCTCCAGGCTGCCAAGACCCAGGTCCCGGTCGAGTTGTGACGCCCCGCTGAGCATTGGCAATGCTCCGCGGCTGCCCAACTCCTCGAGCAGACTGCGGATCACTTCGAGTACGCGTTCACGTACTTCGGAGGCGTCGAGTTGTGTTGCAGGAGTGGCCACAGGTCACACGAAGGACGAATTTGCTTTCGCCAGAGGCTACCACGCGCAGATGCTGTTTGCCATTAACACGACCGGCGCTCTGCTCCAAGTATTACGCGCGAAAAATTCTGCCCCTGCGATTACGCGCTTTTCTCTTTGGCCTTTTGCGCGGAGTAACCGCGCGGCATAAGAGTAGTCGAAAGGTCCACGCCGGAAAGGTCGGCTCCGGTTAAATCCGTCTCGCGGAGAATCGCTACACCCATATCCGCTCCGGTGAATTTCGCGCCGTTCACGTTCGCCAGCCGCAAGTTTACGTTTCGCAGACGCGCGCGATGAAAAATCGCGTTCGAAAGGTCGCAACGGAAAAATTCCACTCCGCTGGCTTGCGCTTCCGTCAAATCCGCTCCGGGCAGAATGGCTTCCGTCATGTCCGTGTTTCGCAAGTCGGCTTTGCGAAGATTCGCCCCGGAGAGGTCCGCGCCAGGCAGCTTGGCCTTGCGCAAGTCCGAGCCTTCGAAGTTCGCGCCCCGCAAAATCGCTCCGCTGAAATTAATGCCCTGCAGATCGGCGCGGGAAAGATCGGCGCCAGTCAGGTCCGCCCGCGCGCCTCCCTCCTTCCCTCGAAAGAAAAGCGCATGCGCCTCAAGAATGTCCGTCAGCCGCTTGCCGTTGTGTTGAATACTCTTTGCTTTTCTCAATCCCATGGTTTGCTTTCCGCCCCTTTGTCCAATGCCCTATTTTACTCGCTCTGAACCAGCCTGACGAGCGTTTCCCGGCTTTTCCATCCTGCGACTCGCAAGAACCCTCCGCCACTCACCGCCGTTTGTGATAGCGTTTTAGAATTGCCCGGTTGCCCGGAAGGTGAGCGTTCCTTTGAGGCCTAGACAGATCCTTCTCCCCCTGCTTGTAGCGCTCCTCATCGTTCCCTCTTTCTCCGGAGCGGAATCTTCCTCCCAACTTGCCATCACCCACGTCACCCTCATCGATGCCACCGGCCGCCCGCCGCAGCCCGACCAAACCGTTCTCATCGAGTCTGGCCGCATCACCGCCGTCGGAGCATCAACAGCCCTCAAGATCCCCAAGACCGCACGCACCATCGACGGCTCCGGAAAATTCTTGCTTCCCGGTTTCTGGGATATGCATGTCCATCTCGCGGGCATCAACGCCGATCCTTCCTGGAGCAAACAAGTCCTTCTCCCGTTGCTGCTCGCCAACGGCATTACCGGCGTGCGCGACATGGGTGGCGATCTGGACGCTCTCCTCTCCTGGCAACGTGACATCGAGTCCGGCGCTCTCCTGGGGCCTCATATCGTTGCCGCCGGCCCGTTCCTTGCTGCGGGCGGGAGGAAGACTCCCGAGCAGTATCCCGTCGCCAATGCCGCCGCAGCCCGCGCCGCGGTCGACGACCTCCAAAAGCGTGGCGCCAATTTCATCAAAATTATTTCCATGCCTTCGCGCGATGCGTTCTTCGCTCTGGCCGATGAATGCAAAAAGCAAAACATTCCATTTGCCGGCCATTTGCCGTTCGAAATCGGCGCCATCGAGGCAAGCGACGCCGGCATGCGCAGCATCGAGCATTTTCTCTACAGCGCGTTTGCCCTCTCTTTCTCCTCGAAGGAAACTGAGCTCCGTCCCCGGCTTGTGCAAGCGGAAAAAAACGGCGATTCCGCCGCATGGGAACAGATTGCGCACGAAGCCGACGCTACTTATAGTCCGGAAAAAGCCGCCGCTGTTTTCCAAACGTTGAAGAAGAACGGCACTTGGGTCGCGCCCACGCTTGCCTCTTTGGATATCACTTCCCACCCGGAAAACTGGAAGACGGACAACCCCTTGCTCGCGTATGTCCCGCCCGCTATGGCAAAAGAATGGCGTGACTCCTTCGACGACGCGCAAATGAAGCAGCGGGCGGCGTGGCTGGCACGCCAGGCATCCAACGACTGGAAGCTAGCCGGCGAGCTGCATCGTGCGGGCGTGCCTCTCCTGGTTGGTTCGGACTCTCTCGACCCGTTTGTTTTTCCCGGCGATAGCTTCCATCATGAACTCGCCGAGTTGGTCCGCGCTGGATTTAGGCCCCTGGAAGCGTTACAAGCGGCGACCCGCGGGGCCGCGCAGTTTCTTGGCCGCGAGAAAGAGCTTGGGACCGTCGAGACAGGCCACGCCGCCGATCTGGTTTTGTTGAGCGCGAATCCGGCGGAGAACATCGCCAATACCCCCAAAGTTTGGGCGGTGGTTCGCAATGGCAGCTACTACGACCGGTCGGCCCTCGATGCACTGCTCGCTCGTGCCAAAGAGGCCGCGGCCGCCGTTACAGAGGAGAAAAACTAGAAGGTTCGCGGTGCTTGCTTCAAACATCGCAGCATAGGCACTGTATCTCGCTAAGAATCTATGAAAGCCGTTGTCACAAACCGCCTCCGATCGAACCCTCCGGCCTTGCTGCGCCTCTTCTTTCTGGCGCTCATCGCCTCGACCCAAATCACGACTGCCCAGGAGCCTCCGCGAGAAGATGAAATCGTCGCCAATCTCGCCGGAGGCCGCGTCATCGTCCACGTGGCGCGCGACAAGATTGTTTTTGCCGCCATTGACCAGCCCGTCGAAGCTGACTCCATTCCCCCGCGTGTCATGAGCATTAACGCCACTCACATTGGCATTCTTCTGGGTGCTTCTGAGTGGCGCCACACTTCCGATCCGCAGCCTGTCCGTCTGGATAAGGATTTTCCCCGCGTTTCTGGTAAGAACCCCAACTATGCGGACAATTCTGACGATGTCGCGCCCGATCTGGAAACTATCGGAGTCGCCTTTCTGGAGCGCCTGCGCCCCCTCGTCTCCCAGCTACATCACAAGATCGAATTCAAACGCGACGAGGCCCTCTTTGAGGTCGTCCTCATTGGTTATGCGCCGGACGATTACGGCCCCGAAGTGTGGACCATCGAATACCGCATCCAACAGGAAGAAATCGCAACTCGCGGTGAGTTTTGGCAGACCCGTCTGCTGCGCCCGAGGTTCACACAGCTTTATCCTCCCGAAAAGCACGCACCCAAGACGCTCGTCGAGATACGCTTTCAAACCACAACCCAAGAACCTTCCTTGCAGCAACTCATTCAGGGAAACGATCCGGACATCGAGAAACTATCGCGCGGAGAACCCAAATTTCTGAAAGTGATGGAAGACATTGATCGCGGGCAGGCCAACAAGGCGGCTCCCCAAGATGCAACGGATTTTCTCCGCGCTGCCTTACCACTCATTGTGGGGAAGTCCCGCTTTATCCTTGGCACTATGACGGAAGGTGGTTTCGATTGGGTTGTTCCGCCGGACGAGCCTGTAGAAAAAGCCAAGCAGGATAAGAACCAGCCGCCCGATGCGCCTTCTCTGCATCGCAAAGTGAAGCCTTAAACCTTAAGTCAGCTTTTCGATTCCGTCTCTTGGGCGGATGTGGCATGAGGCTAGTCTCCTGCAGCCGTTACGCGGCCCACTTGAGCACCAATGTCCTTGCGATAGTGCATACCACTAAACTGTATCTTCTCGGCTGCTCGATAGGCCAATGCTACCGCTTCTTCCAGCGAGTCTCCGACTGCTGTCACGCCGAGGACACGGCCTCCGCTTGTCACCAGCAAATCTCGCTCGAGCTTAGTTCCAGCATGGAATACCTCCACACCTTTATAGCGCTTAACAATGGTTAGTCCTTCTATGTTTTTTCCAGCTTCAAACTTCCCCGGATATCCGCCTGATGTGAGCACAACGCATACGCTGGCTCCGGCCTTCCAGCGCAATTTCGACGGATCGAGCCGCTTAGCCGCCACATTTTCGAGAACCTCTGCAAGGTCGAAATCCATTCGGGCCACAATCGCTTGGGCTTCCGGGTCGCCAAGTCGGCAGTTAAACTCCAGAACTTTGGGACCGTCCTTCGTCAATATCAGGCCTACATACAGAAAGCCTTGGTAAGGGATAGACTCTTTCGCGAGCCCCCTCAGCGTGGGCTCCACAATGGTTGAGATCACGACATCGCGTAGGCCTGGCGGCAACAGTTCATCCGAAGAATAAGCCCCCATGCCACCCGTATTCGGCCCTTTGTTGCCATCAAAAACCCGTTTGTGATCCCTCGTCGCGACCATCGGCGCGTACCGTTCGCCGTCCGTCAGGATAATGAACGACAGCTCTTCACCCTCGAGAGTCTCTTCGAGCAAAATGCGATGCCCGCCCGCTCCAAGCTCATTTTTCTCCATCACGCGCTCAAGGAATTGCTTGGCAGCATCCGCATCCGGCGCCAGGAACACTCCTTTGCCCGCGCACAATCCATCAGCCTTGATCACCAGCGGCCATTTCACGCCACCGAGCGCCGCATACGCATCGGGCGCCGCGTCATAGGCGCCATACATTTTGGCGGTCGGGATGTTGTGCCGGAGCAGAAACTCTTTCGAAAAAATTTTGCTGCCTTCGAGCTGCGCCGCTTGCCGCGAAGGGCCTACAATGGCCCAATTTCGATGGGCAAACGTGTCGGAAATCCCGTTCACAAGCGGCAATTCCGGTCCCACAACCGTCAAATCCGGAGCGATTTTTTCCACCAAGGCGACAAGAGACGCAACGTCTCCCGCATCCACCCCAAGACATTCCGCGTCCTCGGCGATTCCACCATTGCCCGGCGAGCACCAGATTTTTTCAACCCGCGCACTCTGTTTCAGCTTCCAAACCAGCGCATGCTCACGCCCTCCGCCTCCAATGACTAGAATCTTCATCCAAAAGACCTCTCGAAAAATTCACCTCGAACGATAGTCGCCCTGTCTGAACCTGTCAACTTGCCTCGTTTTTCCTGCGCCACGTCTCTACCGCATGGGTATTCGAGCGTTTTAACCGCCAGCAATCGTCATTCCGTGTGTGTGACGTATGCCGCAATCTTTACTGATTAGGACCTTGCTCTATCATTTCCCGTTCGTCCGCGCCAGTGGTCTCTACACTGAGAGAAGCCTGGGACAGCGCCCGGGGTTCTCGACGCGAAAGGAACCATCGTGCTGCTCATCCCTCTCCGCCACGAAAACATGCAGGGGCGTCGCTGGCCCGTCGTGACGTTCACCCTGATCGCTCTCAACATCATCGCCTTCCTTGGGACTCACTGGACAATCGAGACTCAAAACACGCAAAATCCGCAACGTGTCGAAGTGCGCAAACATTTGCTGTTTCTCGCTGCAATGCACCCGGAATTGAAAATGAGTGACGACGCCCACAAATTCGTCGATCCTCTCGCGGCTAAGTATCCCGACGATTGGAAACAACTGGGGTCTTCAGATCGGAAGCCGGTAGATGAGTGGGATGCCAACATCCGCGGACTTGACGATCCGGCCGCGCTCCAATCTGAAATGGACAGTCTTTCGCAACAATTTGAAGACTTAGAAAACAACACGCTCCTGGCACGCTATGCTTTCGTCCCAGCTCATCACACAGCCATTACCTACTTAACCGCCAACTTCCTTCATGGCGGTTGGCTCCATTTAATCGGCAACATGTGGTTTCTATGGCTTGCCGGTTTCATCCTCGAAGATAACTGGGGCCGTGCTATATACGCCGTCTTTTACCTTCTCGCCGGCGCAGTCGCTCTGCAGGTTCACGGATGGATCTACCCGAATAGCCTCGGTCCTTGCTTGGGCGCATCCGGCGCGGTTGCGGCCCTGATGGGCGCCTTCCTGATCCGCTTTCCCAAGTTGAAAATCGAAATGTTTTTCTGGATTTTTTATGTCCGCGGACGCTTCAAAGCGGCGGCCTTCTGGCTCCTGCCGCTATGGGGACTTATGGAGCTATTTTACGGCTCGATATTTGGCCAGTCTTCAGGGGTCGCCCACTGGGCCCACGTCGGTGGCTTTGCTTTCGGCATGATTGGTGCTCTCGTTCTTTCACGCTCCGGCTTGGAACATAAAGTAAATTCAGCCATCGAGGAAAAAGTGGGTTGGTCAGCGGATCCTGCCATCCTTCAAGCAACGGAAGCCATGAACCAAGGAAAAACGGACGAGGCCATCAAGAAATTACAGGAACTTGTTGCCACAAAACCTGACTCTGCCGACGCCCTCGTTTTGCTGCAGCAACTCTACTGGCGAAAGGGAGATTTGGCAGCACACCAAGCTGCTACCGTTAAGCTTTGCCAGCTCCATTTGAAGAATCAGGATCGCGAAGCCGCATGGCTTGATTATGAAGAGTTTCAGAAGACCGGTGGACAACAGCTTCCAGTTTCAACGTGGCTTGAGCTTTGCCGTTTTCTCGAATCCCAACAAAACTTTGACCGTGCTGTGACTGAGTATGACAAGCTCTCTGCTGCCTATCCTAAAGAGAGGCAATCACTGCTCGCGTTGCTATCGGCAGGGCGGCTTTCTCTTAAGAAACTAAACCGTTCAGCAGAAGCTCTCCATTTTTATCGAGCCGCTTCAGCTTCGGTGGTCCCGCACCTCGATTGGGAATCCAACATCCAAGCAGGCATCAAGGAAGCCACTGCTACTCTTTCCCAATCGGCAGTTCCCGCCGAATAGGTCGCACAAGCAATACATAACCTGCAAATTAACTTAAAGTGGTTAGTAAATAAAAGATATCCCCATGCACGGATCTCATGGGGATCAATTTGTTTCTGAGAGCTTCAGAGCCTCTGGGGTTTTGGCTTACGCTTGGCTAACAGCTCGAATAGGAATCGTTACTCCAGTGGCAGCATCCGAAGACGCCAGCATGTGACATCGGCCGTCAAAAATTCCTCCCGGGTCGATCACCATACAAGGTGAATGCACTTCGCCAGTCACGACGCCTTTTGCCTGGATCTCGACGCGCCCCTTCGCGAATATCACTCCATCGAACCGCCCGGAGATCACCACGCGGTTCCCTTCGATTTGCCCTTCGACTTTGGCGCCCTCACCCAAGACCACGGTCTGCTCGGAAATGATATTGCCCTTCACATTGCCGTCGATGCGAAATGTGCCTGTGAGCTGAAGCGTGCCTTCAAGGGTCACACCCTGATCTATGAATCCGGTCCACTCTTCGCTCACGCCATTCTTTGAGGAACTGGGCCACTTCCAAGCCATGACTTTTCTCCTAGAGAGACTCTCTTACTCTAGCGTCCGGAGCGCACAAGTCAACGCATCGCGCACGCGGAGTTGTCCAAAGGATACGGAGGAACGAACGCACAGATGTGATTAACGCAGAGTTGCGAGGGCTACTTCATCAATCGATCGTAAATTCCCATCAATTGTTTGTCGTCGTAATACTCGAGCACGAGCTGCCCGGGCCGCATCTTCGTCTTTTGCCTCAGGAGCACTTTTGTCCCGAGGTGCCGCTGCAGTTCATCAATCGCGGCGCGAATATTCGCGTCCACATGAATCTCCGCAGCAGGGCTCGCTACGCGCGACCGCCTCGACGCCAGCTTTTCGATTTGCCGCACCGTCAGTCCGCCACGCGAGGCCCGCTGCGCGTACCGCATCCTCAGTGGAGCATCCGCCACGGCCAGCAACGCACGCCCATGTCCCGCGGTCAGCTTGCCTTCTTCGATCCAGTCCTGAATTGCTGCCTCAAGCTTTAGCAGCCGAATTGAGTTTGCCACCGTGGCGCGATCCTTGCCCGTCCGCTCTGCCACCATATCCTGTGTAAGCTGGAATTCGTCTATCAATCTCTCAAACGCCCGCGCGGCCTCGATAGCGTTCAAGTCCTCACGCTGGATGTTTTCTACCAGCGTCATTTCCAAAGCCAGTTCGTCCGGAACCTGCCGAACAATTGCTGAAACCTTGGTTAACCCGGCCCGCTGGGCAGCTCTCCACCGCCGCTCTCCTGCGATCAGCTGAAAGCGATTCCCGATGGGACGAACCACCAAAGGTTGAATGATCCCACTCGATTTAATAGATCGCGCCAATTCGTCCAGCGCCTCTTCGCGGAATCGCGTACGCGGCTGATAAGGGCTCGGCTCAATCAAATCGATGTCGATTTGCAAGGGCCCTGCATGGGCAACTTCCCGCGCCGGCGCTGCAGCGGCAGCGTTGCCGCTTGTTGCGTGAGGTTGTGCTGGCGTCGGTGGCGCAGGAACCTGTGGTTCAGGCTCCCGAATGAGCGCTCCGAGCCCCCGTCCCAGTGCGTTTCTCGGCATTGGCAATGACCTCCTGGGCGAGTTGCGTGTAGCTCTCCGCCCCTTTACTGTGAATATCGTAGAGAATAATTGGTTTTCCGAAACTCGGCGCCTCCGCGAGACGCACATTCCGCGGTATAATGCTCTGAAATATCTGCGTTCCGAAAAAACTACGTAAATCCGTGGCTACTTGCCTTGAGAGCGTAGTTCTCTCGTCGTACATTGTTAACAGGATGCCTTCGATCTCCAAGCTAGGATTCAGCGTGCGGCGGATTCGCATCAGGGTGTCCAACAGCTCGGAAACGCCTTCCAGGGCCAGATACTCGCATTGAATCGGCACCAGCACCGCGTTGGCGGAGACCAATGCATTCAGGGTCAGGAGGTCTAGCGCCGGAGGGCAATCAAGAATGATGAATTTGTAGCGGTCTTGGATCTGGTTCAGGAGCGCCTGAAGCTTATACTCGCGGTTCTCTGCAACAACCAACTCCACTGCAGCTCCGGCAAGGTTTTTGTCGGCTGGGACGACGTCTAATCTGTCTACTTGCGACTTCTGGACGATTTTATCGAACGGCTCATTGAGAATCAAAGTGTGGTATAGGGTTCTGCGGGAAGGGTCTTTGGCAAATCCGATGGCGGCCGTGGCATTGGCCTGCGAATCGCAATCTACAAGAAGTGTCGCTTGTTCAGCGGTGGCGAGGCATGCCGCCAGATTCACTGCGGTGGTGGTCTTTCCAACCCCTCCCTTTTGATTTGCAACGGCGATGATTCGCGCCAATGAGTCCCCCAACTCGCGAAAACTTAACAGAAGCACGTTCGGGATGCAACTTGTTTCACGTGGAACGCTCATTTGATGTGGAGATTTGCGTGCGATCGTTCCACGTGGAACATCGCTGCTCTAGCTTCCGCACTTAGTCCCTGTTTCGCTGTGCACGCTTGTACTTGACGGCGAGCTAGACCGGTGTTCCACGTGGAACATCACACTTTCCCGTCACCAATTCAACGTGACCGACAGATAAGCGCAACGATCGAGCCGAGTCTCCGGTTACAATTCTTGTTCCACGTGGAACGCTCGAGCGTCGTTGCTTATTCCCGCGAGCAATACCACGAGAGGGAATTATGCGCCGTCCTGACTCTTGGTTCCGCACAGGCCAACGGCTGTTACTTGTCGAGAGTATCTGATTAGTTGGGGAAAGTGATCAATCTAGGGAGTTATGGAGAAAATCCCTAGAGCCGACTGCAAAAATAGGAAGTCCTTATCTTTCAATTCGTTGAGTCGACACTCGCGTTCTTTCTCGTCCCCACAAGCAGATAGCGGCGCAAAGATTGAGGCACCGGGATAGGTTCTCGCCATTCCCACTCCGTCCCGCCGCGAGCTTGGTCCAGGTCCCGGCCCCCGATCCATAAGATAACTTGTTTAGCTGCAATACGTTCCGAAGCAGCCCAAGCCAAGAATGGCTCAAATTCCCCCACGGCCCTCGAACACACATAGTCGAGTGGCGCAACTTCCTCCCCCATCTCCTCATAACGGCCCACAAGTACACGTGTGTCCGGAAGTTCAATGTTTCTAAGCACTTCCGCAAGAAATGTGGCCTTCTTTATGTTGGATTCTATCAAGAACACTTGCAGCTCCGGTCGCATGATTTTAAGCGGAATACCGGGAAAACCAGCCCCTGAGCCAACGTCGGCGAGCCGACCGTTTTCCACAGGTACCGCCACACCTGCGTACATGCTTTCGCAAAAATGACGATATAGTATCTCCAGGGGGTCGCGAATCGCGGTTAGATTTATTTTTTCATTCCAGGCCAGCAAAAGCTTCATATACTGTTGAATATAAATGACTTGCTGTTCATTTACATCCAACTGAAATTCGCCGAGCGCGCGGCGAATCGTCTCCGCTGAGAGCACCACTGGGCTTGGTGTTGTCATAAGAGTTACTAAAATCCCGCGGAACTGTGTCTTTCTGCTTCTCCTGCCGGCGATCTTGGCCGTAACAGATACTTCGGGCCTGCTATTCCGGCAACCGCATCCACTCCAAAATGCCACAAAATTACCGGGACGATCCCATCGTACGCGATTCGAGCCGTTCCGAACACTGTGCCGATAATCAGTGTACTCACCAGCCCCCCGCGGCCCTGGTAGAGGTGCGCCAACCCAAAGAGAACAGACGACAAGAGTATCACGCTCCAAGTCGGCATCCCCGCCCTCGTCAGAGCCGCCATCGCAAAACCCCGATAGAGAAACTCCTCGCACACCCCTGCCGTCACAGCCAGCGCCAGGAACAAAACCAGTTCCACCCGTGATTGCGGGAAGATCCGCTCGGCAAGTGCCTGCATGAAGTTGCGTGCCTTTCCTGACGACCGCCCCATTCGCCGCAAATTGAGCCATTGCAGACCGCCCAGAGTCGCGGCGCCGACAATTGCCGCAAAAAATATTCTCCAGCGCCCATGAACCACCAGCCCTAACTCTTCGGGGGTCAGCCCACGAGCCCATGCCCGCCAAGCCGTTACTGCTACAGCCAGCCACTGAAACACAATCGTCGAAGCGTAAAGTGAAAGCCGCTCCCGCGAGTCCATCCGCGGAATCGCAAGCAATTTCTTCAGCCGCAGGTGCCCGCGCCACGGCAACAGCACACCTAACACTAAAAAAATCAACCAGAAGTCCCAAGGCATCCGCCGATGAAACCACGTTCGCCAGCTAGGCGCAACTTGTCGCCACGCCTTTTCGCCACCCCTTTTCGCTACGATATGCCTTGTTACCACCGTAACGCCCCGCGCATCGCTATAATGGTCTCTTCAGCAGCGAGGTGAATCTTGCCGGCACAAGTGAAACTCACATCCATGGCAAAAGCAGCGGGTTGCGCTGCGAAGTTGAATCCCGCAACGCTCGACGCCGTCTTGCGCAAGCTCCCGCGGCAAACCGATCCGAATGTTCTTGTCGGTTTCGATACCAACGACGATGCAGGAATCTACTTGATAGGCGAAGGACTCGCCCTGGTTCAAACTGTCGATTTTTTCACGCCGATTGTCGACGATCCCTTCCTTTTCGGGCAGATCGCCGCTGCCAACTCTCTGAGCGACGTCTATGCCATGGGGGGGCGGCCCATTACGTCCTTATCCATAGTCGGTTTCCCCGAAAAGGGCGATCCGGAAATCCTCGAGCAAATTATTAGCGGCGGCCTCGCCAAAATGAATGAGGCAAAATGCAGCGTCATCGGCGGCCATTCGATCCGCAATGAAGACATGCTCTTCGGTTATGCGGTCACTGGTTTAATCAATCCGCAGCGAATTTGGCGCAACGTTGGGGCCAAGCCTGGCGACGTACTTCTCTTTACCAAGCCTCTTGGAACAGGCGTCATCACTACAGCCTTGAAAAAAGATCGCGCATCCGCCGAATCGCTTGCTTCCGCCGTCGGCGCCATGAGTACTCTCAACGCCGCCGCCGCTGCCGCTCTCCAGGAAGTTGAAGAAAAGACGCAACCAGTAAAGCCAATTCACGCCGTCACCGACGTCACCGGCTTCAGCCTTTTGGGCCATGCTCGTGAGATGGCCCTCGGCGATCCTGCTAACGGCCTCGATCCCGTTTCTTTCGAAATCGATCACGCATCCTTCTCGTATTTTCCGGGCGCCATCGAAGCCGCCCGCGAAGGCCATCTCTCCGGCGGGCTCAAAAACAACCGCGCCTTCATTGGTGAATGCGCCGCATTCGACCCAGGGGTCGCGTCCGAGTATCAAGACCTCCTATTCGATCCGCAAACCTCCGGTGGATTCCTCGTCGCCATCGACCCGGATCACGCGGACTCCGCCGTAGCCGCCTTTGCGCGCCACGGCGTTTCCGCCCGACGCGTGGGTCGCGTTGTTTCAAAGACCGCTCCATTGATCAGAGTTCTTTGAAACTGTGAATTATTCTCGCCGTATCATCGGCTACAACGCAGCATCTCTACCGAAAGGCGTCTAGGCCGAACGAATGGACACCATCACACATGGCATCGCCGGAGCACTGATCGGAAAAGCAGTCTTCCGCGGCGAAGACATGTTCGCATCGCAGCCTATCAATCGCTCGCGCATCATCACCTGGTCGCTGATGCTCGGGGCAATTTTTCCCGATTCCGACATTCTTAGAGACTGGTTCTCAAGCAATCCAATGCTCATCCTGACGTGGCATCGCAGCGTCACGCACTCGCTGGTTTGCATGCCGTTCTTTGCGTTGGCCTTGGCTGCACTCACGCGCTGGTTCGCACGCTGGCGCAAATGGGAGGCTCCTTCCTTCGGCGCCTTGACGGGAATTTACGCTGTCGGAATTCTCAGCCACATTCTTCTAGATCTCGTTACGACCTTCGGCACGATGGTTTGGTCGCCGCTCCAGTGGTCGCGCCCCGCCTGGGATCTGATTTTCATCATCGACTTCACGCTCACCGCGCTTGTCCTCTGCCCGCAACTGCTCGCTTGGGTCTATCACAAGCCGGAAGGCCTGAAGAATCGCGCCATCATCACGTGGTCGGTACTCTCGCTCGCTTCGCTTGGTGTCGCTGCCCTATTGAAAAAATTCGGCGCGCCGATTTCCGCACAAACCGCCGTCACGATCATCATGCTGCTGGCGGCATTTTTTCTGCTTCCTGCTCGAGGCAAAGGCCTTCGCGTTCGCTACGCCTCCTGGAACCGCGCGGGCCTGGCTGCGGCCATCATCTATTTTGCCGCTGCCTTCTTTGCTCATCGCTCCGCTCTGGAACGCGTCGAGAAGTTCGCTTCCCTCTTCCAACTTCAGGCGGAATCGGTCGGCGCTCTCCCGCTTCCTCCGTCGCTTTGGCATTGGGATGGGCTTGTCAACACGCCGCACGGCGTCTACGAAGTGCATCTCGATCTCAGCGATCAAGCACCTCAGCCATCGATCGAACATCGCTATTATCCCGACGCAATTCCCAATCAATACATCGACGCAGCAAAGCGCTTGCGCGAGGTGCAGGAAGTTTTATGGTTTTCGCGCTTTCCAGTCACACGTTTTCACAAGGAAGGCAGCGACGCCATTGTGGAAATTTCCGATATCAGATTTCAACAATTACTCAGGGATCGCCCCGCGTCATTCACGTATCGCGTCCAAATGGATGAAACAGGCAAGGTCGTTTCACAAGGATGGGTGCGGGATTAAAAATGTCTTGCAGTTCTGTGGATGGGCAGAGGACTGGCTTACTTAGGCTTGGCCGGATGGATCACCACTTGGCGTTCTTCTCCCATGCCAATGCTCTCGGTGCGCACTCCTGGCATGTCTTTCAAAGCCAAATGCACAATACGCCGTTCGCGCGAAGACATGGGATTGAGCCGAAACGGCTGGTGAGAACTCTGCACGCGCTCTGCCGCCACGCGCGCCGTCATGCGCAACTCTTCAAACCGCAACGCGCGATATCCTCCGCTGTCCAGGTGAATTTTCTCGTGGTAGGTAGGTTCCAAACGCAGCGCGCGAAACGCCAGGTGCTCAATCGCCTTTAAAACTTCTCCGTTGCGTTCCAGGACAATCTCTTTGTCCCGTCCGTCGAGATCGGCAATTACTTCCGCTTCTTCCGAAGCGTTTGTTGCGGACGACTCCACCGCGTGCACCTTCACCTTCAAATCCAACCCAGACACCCGCACGATCTCTTCCAAAAACTGCCGCAACGCCTCGCTGGCAGCCTGCCGGTCGAGCCGGCCGTCCCGGATAAGCTCCTGTCCCATGGGCCTCCGTAAGTCCTTGCTCCCGCTCGTACGCGCGCGGCGGTCGGTCTAAGACTTCTTACCCTTCGGCAGTTGTTTCAGGGCTGGCAACGCAGGATGTTTGCGATTCAAGTACCACTGCTGCACAATCCCCACCACGCCGCTGGTGAGAATATACACTGCGAGCCCGCTCGGATACGGAATGATCATAAACATTCCCGCCATGCCAATGGGCATGAATTTCATCATCGCCTGCTGTTGCGGGTCTGTCGACGTCATCGGCGTCATCTTTGAAGCAAGGTACATGGACAACCCCATCAAAACCGGCAGGATATAATATGGATCTTTTGCCGATAGGTCTGTGATCCATCCAAACCATGATGCATGCCGCAGTTCGATGGTCCCTTGCAAAGCGCGATATAGCCCGAACCAAATCGGCATCTGCAAGAGCTGCGGGACGCAGCCGCCCACGGGGTTAATCCCCTCGCGGCTGTAAATTGCCATCACTTCTTTGTTCATCTCCTGTTTCTTCGGGTCGTTCATTTTGTACTTTTTGTATCTGTCCTGAATCTGCTTGATTTCAGGCGCAACGCGCTGCATTTTCAGCGTCGTCTTGTACCCGGAGATGCGCAACGGGAAGAGCAGCATGTTGATGACGAGCGTCAGGATGACGATCGACCAGCCCCAGTTGGGGATGTACTTGTGGATCCACTTGAGCCCGTGGAAAAGCGGGTCGGCGATGATCTCCAGCCATCCGAAATTCACAAGCGCTTTCAGCGGCGGGTTCATGCTCTTCAGTTCATCGTAGTCTTTCGGGCCCACGTAGACTCGCAGCGCCATCGGTTGCGACGTGGTTGTCGTGGCCACTTCCGCCACGGGCTCCTGCGCATCTTTCCCCTCGATTTGCACCGTGTGCATTACTTTCCAGTAGCGAGTTTCCAGCGAACCGGAAGCAGCGCCGTTCGGAGGCAGAAACGCGGCCGCGAAGTATCGGTCTTCAATTCCGGTGTAGTCCTTGCTGCCCATCCAGACTCCGGGACCCCATTTGTCGGGGCCTTCCAGCTTTTTGTGGGGCAGATCGGTCAGCGAGCCGCCTTCGCTATAAAAGGTCGTTACCGTCTCAACCGGCGCCGGATTCTGCACCGTCAAATCGCCGAATCCTCCCAGCCACGCCAGCCCAGCTTTCACCGGCGTCCCGTTTAATTTGACGGAAGTCTCCACGCGCACCACATACGAATGATCGAATCGAAAAGTCTTTGTGGCTTCGAGGTGTCCATCGCTCCAGGTAAGCTGCAATTCCGCCGGAGCCTCCAGCGTATTGCCAGGGAGATTCGCAACGTCCCCCGGAATTCCTTTCGCAGGAGTGTCCGGATGAGGAGTCCCGGCCACATACAATGCGGAGTTCACCTGCGTCTCAAGCTGCGGGTCGTCCAGCTCCAGCGCGAAGGGCCACCCGCCGACCTGTACCGCCGCGTCCGGGTGGACCAAGTCCAGCACCCGCTGCGGCTTCGCATCATCCTTATACTTTTTCAGTTGCCAGCTCTTGACCACCCCGCCCCGGTTCGAAATCTCCACTCGATAGAGGGCGTTTTCCACAACAATCGTTTGTTCTTTTGAGTCAGCCTTTGGGGGCATTGCCGCTGCGTTAGCTGGTGCTATCCCAGTGGCGTTCCCGCCAGGCGTCGCCGCGTTGGGTCTGTTTGAAGCGGGCGTGGTGGATGCGCCGGAAGCCGGCGATGTCGCCGGATTTGAAGATGCTGGCGCGGTTACTCCCGGTTTGTTCGCTTGCGGCAAGTTAGCGGGCGGCTTCGGCGCAAAAAACTTCGCCCATAGCAAAATCACCGCCATCGAAAGAATCGACGCGATCAGTATGCGCAGCTCTGAAGAAAGTTCTTTTTTCTTTTCCGGCGCGCTCACGAATGGGCCTCTCTGGGAGTAACACCGGCTCGGCCTGCATCTTGCTCAGTTGCGCCAGCCTCCAACGATTCAATCTCCAGCTTCTCCGGCACCGGGTCATAGCCAAACTTCCGCGACAAAGGCTGGCACCGCAGCAGCCGCTTCATTCCCATCCATGCCCCCCGCATCACGCCAAACCTCTCGATCGCCTCATACGCATACATCGAGCAGGTTGGTTCGAATCTGCAATTCCCGGCGAACAGGAAAGACAAATACACCTTATAAATACGCAGCGCCGCCAGCGCCACTTTCACCGCCAGAGACTGCTCCTCCGCCGCCAGTGGAACAGACTTCAGTCTGTTTCTTTCTTGTTCTTCACTTCCGCGATCAATATTCATCATTCATCGCCAAATTCACACGCTCTTCATCAATCGCAACAGATCCGCCGTCAGCCCTGCAAACTCCGCCCGCCCCACGCTGCTTTTCGGGTGAATCACGATGTCCCATCCCGAGGGTATCTCGACGCGATGGCAGCGCACGATTTCTCGAATTCGCCGCCGGATGCGGTTGCGTACCACCGCCCCGCCCAGCGCCTTTTTGATGCTGAAACCGAAGCGGCTTACCGGCAATTGGTTGGCGCGAAAGAAAACTGTGAAGTGGGAACTGGATCGGCGCTTCCCTGCGCGGTACACGGCATCGAATTCTCCGCGCCGCACAAGCCGCGCCTCGCGCGGAAATTCCATGCGCCCGGGGTTATACGGGCGTGAGGCGATGGCGTCCCTTCTTGCGGCGTGCCGCCAGGACCCTGCGGCCGCCTACCGTCTTCATGCGCGCGCGGAATCCGTGCGTCTTCGCGCGGCGTCGTTTCCGCGGTTGAAATGTGCGCTTTGGCAAAGCAATCCCCCTTTAGTTGCGCGGCCCAGACTTTACCAAGCTGCGGCCGCTTCTTCCTGTAAACACAAAGCGGCCGTCAAGCCGCTCAAGCGACAGGTATCGAATTTATTAGTGTAGTCGACCCTCACTCACAGGGTCAAGAAACGCGCGTTCGGGTCAGCGGTCGCTCTCCCTCAGGCGATGTTTTTTACCTTCTTGTATTCGTCGTACGCCGCAAGGTATCTGTCTACATCCTTCCGCAACAAATAATATGGTGTCGATAGCCGTATTTTCGAAGGCCCGCCGCCCCGAATCCTGATCTTTTTTTCTTTCCACATCCACGTCTCCAGCTCTCCAATCTGAATCGGCGGCACATTCACCGACGCAATCGCGCATCGCATTGCCGCGTCGGGAGACGTCCAAGACTCCGCTCCCCGCTTCACCATCTCCTTTAATATGTAGTCCGCCATCATTCGATGCCGCCGTTCGATCCGTTCCATTCCAATCGAATTCGCAAGCTGCACCGCGGCGCGCAAACCATACAGTGCCGGCACGTTCGAGCTCCCAATTCGCTGGAATCGTTCCGCCCGCAACTTCGGCTCGTCCCATCCGGCGGTCACGATGGTGTTCCACACGCGGTCCATAACCTCGTCGCGCACATATAGGAATCCAGTCCCTTTCGGCCCTTGTAGCCATTTGTGCGGGCTCGACGAGTACATATCGCAGCCCAAATCGTGCACGTTCAGCTTCATCATCCCTATCACGTGCGCTCCGTCTACCGCGCTCAAAATTCCCTTCGAACGCGCCAGCGCGCAGATCTCTTTGGCAGGCAGCACTACCCCTGTCGCCGTCGTGATGTGGCTGAAGAAAATCAGTTTCGTGCGCGGCGTGATTGCGTCGTTGAATAGATTCAGCGCCGCCGCCGCGTTTGGCACGGGTTTCGGCAAGGTCACTTTCTTCACCACGATGCCGTGCCGCTTCGCCCGCAAATTAAAAGCTTGCTCGCCCCCCGGATGCTCCTGATCCGTCATCAACACTTCGTCGCCCGAGCTGAAGTCCAGCCCGTTGCAGATGTAACTGTTGGCCTCCGTCGAGTTCCGCACCAGCGCGATCTCATCGCGCGTGCATCCCACAAACGCGGCCAGCGGGTCCCGGAATTCGTTCCACGACGCATAGCCCCAGATCGGATAATCTTCCGGATCGCTTTGCGCCATCTTCTCCGTGTCGTTGTACGCATCAAAAATCGCGCGCAGCACCGGCGCCGGCGACGAACCGACCGTCCCGTTGTTCAAATACACCTCGTCCGCCGGAATCAAAAATTGCTTCCGCATCTCCGTCCAGTAAGCCTCTTCGTTCGAATCAAGCAGGGCATGGTCCGGCAACTGTGCGGGCGCCTGCTCCAGCAGCTTCGGCCATGCAGGCGATAGGCTCAGCGAGCCTGCGACTCCCGCAGCTCCCGCGAGCGACGAAAGAAATCCACGACGATCAATCATCACTTCCTCCACAGCGTAGTCTGCGCGGATTCTACTCGCCAGCCCGCCATGCGACAACACATGTTCTTGAAATTCCGTTGCGAAATGTCCGCAACCAAGGCTTGCGGCTCATCGACAAGCAGATTAAGGTATTCGCGCACACAATCACGGCTTTCAAGAGGAAGCAAGCATGACTCATTTTCCAAGAAGGCTCGCCATCGCCGCATCCTCGCTGCTTATTCTTTTCTTCGCGCACCGAGCCTTCGCGCAAGAAACGCCCGCGCAAGAAACCCCTGCCCAACAAACCAGCGGCACCCAAAAATCCGCCGAAGCGCGCCTCGCCGCCGGCGCGAAACCCAAGGCGTCCGGCAGAGCCGAAGACGTCATCAATACGCTCTCCGCCACGCACCGCTTCGAACAAGCCGCCATCTCTCCCGACGGGAAAAAAGTCGCTTGGGTCGAGGACATCATCAGAAAGGACGGCACGTCAACTGGCAACACGAGAATTTTCCTCAAGGGACTGAAATCGAACGAAGAACCAACTGTCGTAAGTGCCGCCACAAAGCGAGGGAATTTCACGGCGAAAAGTGGCGCTCAAGCCATAACAATGATTCTTGTGCCGCGGTCGGAGGGGTCTGTAGCTTGGTCTCCAGACAGCAACAAGCTTGCCTTTTTGTCTGATGCCGTGAAACCTGGACAATTGCAACTGTATGTGAAAGATTTGGCGGATCGCGGCTCAATTTCGCGACTCACTAATGTAAAAGGTTTCCTCTCCACGCCCGGCTGGTCCCCCGACGGCAAAACCATCGCCGTCCTTTTCACCGAAAACGCCACCCGCGCCGCAGGCCCGCTCGTCGCCGAAACTCCTGAAACCGGCGAAATCAAAGACTCCTTTTTCGAACAGCGCCTCGCTCTCATCCACGTCGCCACCTCCAAGCTCCGCCAACTCTCCCCCGCCGACACTTACGTCTACGAATACGATTGGTCTCCCGACGGCCTCCACTTCGCTGTCACCGCCGCTCTTGGCAATGGCGACAACAACTGGTACATCGCCGAGCTTTTCACGCTCGACGCCGCCACCGGCCTCATGAAATCCATCTATAAGCCGCCGCTTCAAATCGCCAATCCCGCGTGGTCTCCGGATGGCCAGCGCATCGCATTCATCGGCGGCCTCATGAGCGACGAGCCAAGCGTCGGCGGAGACATCTTCACGATTCCTGCAGCGGGTGGCGAAGCCAAAAATATCACGCCCGAAATGAAAGCTTCCGCCAGTTGGCTCGCCTGGACTCCTGACGCAAAAATTATTTTCGGCGAATACCTTGAAGGCGACTCCGCGCTCGCCTCCGTTAATCCTGCCGACAATCACATCACAGAACTATTCCGCGTTCCGGGTCAACTCACCGCCGGCGCGTGGGGCATCAATCTCTCTCTCTCCCGTGACGCAAAATCATCCGCAGTGATTCGCAGCTCCTTCAGCACGCCGCCCGAAGTCTGGGCCGGCGCGACCGCTAACTGGACGCAAATCACGCAACGCAACAAGTCCATCCATCCTGGCTGGGGCGAAGCCAAAAGCCTTCACTGGAAAAACGCCGGCTTCGATGTCCAAGGCTGGCTCCTCTATCCCCGAGATTTCGATCCCAACAAAAAATATCCGCTCGTCGTCCGCGTTCATGGCGGCCCCGGACTCGGTGTTCTATCCGAATGGCCCAGCTCCTCCGATTACTATTCGCCTCTTGCTGGCGCTGGATATTTTGTCCTGCAACCAAATCCCCGCGGCAGCTTCGGCCAGGGCGAAGCCTTCACCCGCGCCAACGTCAAGGATTTCGGCTACGGCGACTTCAAGGACATCATGGCGGCCGTCGACGAAGCCATCAAAGTCGCTCCCATCGATCCCAATCGCCTCGGTATCTGCGGCTGGAGCTATGGCGGCTACATGACCATGTGGGCCGTCACACAGACCAACCGCTTCAAAGCCGCCATGGCGGGCGCAGGCCTTTCCAACTGGCAAAGCTACTACGGCGAAAATCTCATCGACCAGTGGATGATTCCGTTCTTCGGCAAGTCCGTCTACGACGATCCGGATGTCTACGCCAAAAGTTCGCCCATCAATTTCATCAAGCACGCCAAAACGCCCACGCTCATTCTCGTCGGCGATAGCGACGGCGAAGTTCCCGCCCCGCAATCTTACGAATTCTGGCACGCCCTCAAAACGCTCGGCGTCGAAACCCAATTCGTCGTCTATGAACACGAAGGCCACATGTTTGCCGGCCCCAAACACCGCCGCGACGTAGTCGAGCGCACCCTGGCTTGGTTCGACGGCCACTTGAAATGACTCCCCGCCTCCGATCTCTCCTGTCATGACGGTCCTTCGCAAAATCTTCACGCGACACCGCAGATGCGGCATAATCGCACTCCATTTCCTTTCGAGGAGAAATCACCGCATGAAGAAATCAACTGTCCGCGCCATCCTGTCTGCCGCCGCGATTTGCGCAATCGTCATGGCCACACTTCGCGCCCAACAGGGCGCGCTCACTCCCGCGCAAAAAGATCAGCGCATTCAAACCGAAAAAGAACTTGAATCCGCAGCCATCATCGACCGCAAAGTCATGATGCCCATGCGCGACGGCGTCCGTCTCGCCACTGACATTTACCGCCCAAAGAACGCCACAGGCAAAGTCCCCATCATCTGGGTCCGTACTCCCTACAATTTCAATTACTGGGATGTCCGCAACGGCGTCCCCGCCGACATGACCACCATCCTCACCGCCATCAAGCGCGGCTACGCCTACGTCCTGCAGAATGAACGCGGTCATTTCTTTTCCGAAGGCAACTACGACATCCTTGGCCCGCCGCGCACCGATGGCAAAGACGCGCTCGACTGGCTTTCGGCTCAATCGTGGTCGAATGGAAAAATCGGCACCACGGGCTGCTCTTCCACCGCCGAATACCAGATGGGCATCGCCGCCATGGGTGATCCCGCTTACGCCGCGATGAACATCCAGAGCTTCGGCGCAGGCGTCGGCCGCGTCGCGCCCTACTACGAGCAGGGCAACTGGTATCGCGGTGGCGCCGTCCAGATGCTCTTCATCGCTTGGCTCTATGGCGAACAAAATCAGGTCCGCCCCATGTTCTCGCCCAACGCCACGCAGGCCGACCTCATCCGCCAATCAAAATCTTTCGACCTCGCGCAGCAACTTCCTCCCGTCGAATGGTCAAAAGCTCTGTGGCATCTCCCGGAGCAAGATATTCTGAAAGCCGTGGACGGCCCGCCCGGAATTTTCGCTGATGCCATGCCTGTGGACACCGGCGGCCGCATGATTCAGCGCACTCCCAACGATCCCGCCTGGTACAAAGGCGGCCTCTATCATGACGACATGTCCCTCAATCTTCCCGGCCTCTGGTTCATGACTTGGTACGACGTTTCCGTCGGGCCAAACCTCGCTCTTTACAACCACGTCCGCAAAACCGCCATTCCCGAAGTCGCCGACCAGCAGTGGGTCATCATCGCTCCCGTTACTCACTGCGCTTACACGCGCGCCACCGCGGAAACCATCGTCGGCGAGCGCAGCATGGGCGACGCGCGCTTCGATTATCAGGAAATCACTTACAGCTTCTTCGACCGCTTCCTTAAAGGCGAGAAGAGTTCGCGCCTCGACGCGCTCCCCAAAGTCACCTACTTCACCATGGGCATGAACAAGTGGCAGACCTCCGACACCTGGCCTCCCTCCGGCGCCCGCCCGCTAACCTTTTATCTCTCCAGCGCGGGCCATTCGAATTCACTGAACGGCGATGGCGTTCTCTCCACCTCTCCGCCCGAGGCTGACAAACCCGACTCCTTCACCTACGATCCAATGAATCCCGTCACTTCCTATGGCGGCAACGTTTGTTGTACCGGCGACGCCGTGCAGGGCGGTGCATTCGACCAGCGCAAGATGGAAGCTCGCTCCGATATCCTCGTCTTTACCTCCAAACCCTTCGAGGAAGGCGTCGAAGTCAGCGGTCCGATCACTCCCACCCTCTTCGTCTCCTCCGACGCCAAAGACACGGACTTCACCGTCAAGGTCATCGACGTCTATCCCGATGGCCGCGCCTACAATCTCGACGAGTCCATTCAGCGCATGCGCTATCGCGATGGCTACGACAAGCCCCTCGTCTGGATGGAAAAGGAAAAAGTTTACAAAGTAACGCTGCAGCCGTTGAACACCAGCAACTACTTCGAAGCCGGCCACCAACTGCGCATCGAAGTCTCCAGCAGCAATTTTCCCCGCTTCGACCGCAATTTAAACACCGGCGGCAACAACTACGATGAATCCAAGGGAGTCGTCGCCCACAACGCCGTCCATCATTCCAAACAATATCCGTCCCAGATCACCGTGACGGTCGTCAAGCGCTGACTCGCCGGTCAGCGGCAACTACACGCGTGGCCGTCGTAGCCGTCAATTGTTCACTCGACGAGTCCAATGCGCTCTGCTATAGCATGGCGATAAATTCGTGCCCAAGGAGAACACTTCATGAAAACAGGCGCCCGCGTCTTCTCTGCGCTCTTTCTGCTCGCTCCTGCGATTTTTGTGTGGATCGGCTCCATGCCGGCCGAGCAACACGATACGCATCGTCTCTATGTTGCCGTTCCCGGCATTCGCAACGAACTGCAATATGGTGGAGTAGGCATTCTGGTCTACGACATGGATGCCGCCTACAAGTTGATCAAACGCATTCCCACTTGGGACGTCCCGCCCGGCCAGCTTGCCGAGAATGTAAAAGGCATCGCCGCCAGCGCGAAAACCGGCAAACTCTACGTCAGCACTTTCAAGCGCGTCGCTTGTTTCGATCTCATCACCGAAAAAAAAGTCTGGGAAAAAGAATATGAAGGCGGCGCCGATCGCCTCGCCATCTCCCCGGACGGCGAACTGCTCTACGTTCCAACCTTCGAAGGGCCAGACTGGCACGTCGTGAATGCCCTCACCGGCGATGTCATCGCGAAAATCACTCTCGGCACCGGCGCTCACAACACCATTTATGGACCGGACGGTTCCCGCGTCTATCTCGCAGGCCTGCAGTCGCCCTTCCTTGCCGTGGTGGACGCCAAATCCCGCGCGGTAATCAAAAAGGTCGGGCCGTTTAGCAATTTCATCCGCCCCTTCACCATCAACGGCAGCCAAACCCTTAGTTTCGTCAACGTCAACGATCTGCTCGGTTTTGAAGTGGGAGACAATAAAACAGGAAAAATGTTGTACCGCGTCGAAGTTACCGGCTTTCAGAAAGGTCCCACCAAGAGGCATGGCTGCCCCAGCCACGGCATCGCTCTTACTCCCGACGAAAAGGAACTGTGGCTCGACGACAGCGCCAACAGCAGCATTCACATCTTTGACGCCACCGTCATGCCGCCAAAGCAAAAAATGAGTATCAAGCTGCGTGACCAGCCCGGCTGGATTACTTTCAGCATCGATGGCCGGCTCGCTTTCCCCTCGACGGGGGACGTCCTCGACACCGGCACCAAACGCATCGTCGCCACTCTGGCAGACGAAACGGGACAGCCTGTCCAGAGCGAAAAGTTATTGGAAGTAGATTTTGCGAATGGCAAACCCGTTCGTGCCGGAGATCAGTTCGGAATTGGCCGGAAACAATAATTACCAATGACAGCGCGAACGCAGCGGCCGAGCGAACAGTAATCCCACGCTCCAGCCAAGCCCTGGGGCCAGGATCAACTCAGCGGTTTATCCTGAGCTGACCGGAAACTTGTCGCCACATCACTCGCATGCAGATTCTTGTAACCTGCTCCCGATCTGGCACGTCCCACTGCCAAGAAACGGGTGTTGGCCGAAATTTTAGAACGGATACCCGTCTCATCGAGCCGATTGCCGGATTTCCCTTTCCACTTTTCGGTGGGGGACTTACAATCTCTCCAGACTCCGGCTTCGGCCCGATGAGCATCTAACCTTGATTCGCTTCTTCAAAAATCGTGTCGCTCAAAGTAGCGGCGACAGTACCTCCTTGGCTCTCGGCAGCCTCGAGCTCGAATTGATGGAAATCCTTTGGTCGCGCGGAGAAAGCAATGTCCGCGACGTTATCCCGAAGCTCAGTCGTCCGCTGGCTTACACCACCGTAATGACCACCCTTGATCGCCTCTTCAAAAAAGGTCTTCTCGGCCGCCACAAATCCGATCGCGCCTTTGTCTATTCGCCGCTTTTTTCCCGTCAGGAGTGGGAACGCCGCCGCGCCGGAAATCTGGTCGCCGGTTTCTTGTCAGGCCCTCATCCCTCCCGCGAACTCTTGATCTCTTGTTTGCTCGATGCCGTTGGCGAACACGATGCCGCGCTCCTCGATGAGCTCGAGAAGAAGATCCGTAGCCGCCGCAAGGAAACCTTGCGCCAGGGGCAGCCATGATTCTTCCCTATTTTTTGCGGCTGCTGTCTCTCTGCTTCGCGTCGTTCTTTGTCCTGAACTTCGCCGTGGGCTTGTTTGTGCGGTTCTGGTGCAAATCCGCCATCCGCTCCGCGGAATTAAAGACTCCTAGCACGGCCGCTCGTCTTCTGCTCGCTTTTCGGCTGCTTCCCGTCGCTCTGGCCACTCTCTTTGTCCTTGGCCTCTGCGTCCCCAGCTACATCTGGCTCGAACCCGCGGCCACTTCCGAACGCGTCGGCGTGATCTGCGCCATCCTCGGGCTTCTCGGAGCCGCAACCTGGCTCCACTCCATCGTGCGAACCGCGTACTCTCTCCTCGTTTCCATGCGTCACAATAGACTTAGCCGGGCATCAGCCCAGGAAACGCGCTTGCCGGGAGCCTCTTCCACCGCGTTGCTCATCGAAACCGAAGCACCTCTTCTCGCCATGTCCGGCATTCTTCGTCCGCGCCTGCTTATCTCGCGAGGCGTGCTCCGCGCTCTTTCCGCCGATGAACTCGATGCTGCTTTGTCCCACGAGCATGCCCACCGCACCTCGCGCGACAACGTCAAGCGACTCCTCCTTCTTCTGGCCCCGGACATTTTTCCCTTTGTCCGCCCGCTTCGAACGCTCGAACACAACTGGGCAAAGTTCACGGAGTGGGCTGCCGACGATCAAGCCGCTTCGGGCGACTCTAGCCGTGCCGTTTCTCTTGCCGCCGCGCTGGTTCATGTCGCGCGCATGGGTTCTGGCCCCCGCTTGCCGTATCTCTCCACTTCTCTTCTAGCCTGCGATTGCGATCTCTCCGCCCGTGTCGATCGCTTGCTACACGCAACTCAAATTGCTCCAACCCGCTCTTGGCAAGCCCAGCCTCTCCTCCGCACGATCAGTTTTTTGCTTGCGGGCTGTTTGGCCGCTTTGCTTCTCGCCCCTTCGGCTCTTTCCTCCGTTCACGAACTTCTCGAACTTCTTCTTCATTAATTCATATCTGGAGCCGCCGCAGCTCTTGCCGTCATTTCTTGCAAGCGCGCAACTCACCCGGAGGATGTAGGAGCACGATAAATCGTGCCCTCTTTCTTTTCCTGCCGCGGTCTACGACCTGTGGTAGTAGTCCCCCCCATTCCAGTAGCCTGTCGCTGGCCATGCACTCCAAATTCCTGCGAAAGAACTTACGTTTTCTGTGCAGCATTGCGTTTTTGTCCTTCCTTTTCGTGCCATTCGAGTTGTCCGCGCAGAACTCGCGCGGAACTCTTCGCGGGACCGTGCAAGACCCCAGCGGCGGCAGAATTCCGTCCGCGAAGATCGTCGTCCAAACGGCGGAATCAGCAGTCGTCCGAGAAGCCACCTGCAATGATCGCGGTGAGTTTCGCATCGATGATCTCCTCCCCGGCAACTACCAGGTCGTCGTCAGCGCCAATGGTTTTGCCGACGCCAAATCCATGGTCACCGTCGTGGTGAGCTCCGTCCGGGAGTTGACGATCACGCTGAAGCTCCCGGTGGTGCAGCAAACCATAATCCTCGACGGTCAGATTCCCTCTATCACGACCCAGTCGATTGACCTCGCCAGCGCCGTGCAGCAGACCATCATTTTTGAACAAGACCTTCAATCCATCCCGCTGGCGGCACGCAGTTTTGCGAATATCGCTTATCTCGCCCCAGGAACCGCGCCCGTCGAACCTTCCGATCCCACCAAGGCGCGCATCACCGCCGTTTCCACTGGCGGCAGTTCGGGCTTGAACAACGATCTGTCCGTCGACGGCGCCGATAATTCAGACGACTGGATCGGCGGATTCCTCCAGAATTTTTCTCCGGAAGCGATTCAAGAGTTTGCTATTCAAACCGCCCAGCAGGATGCGGATACGGGACGCACCACCGCCGGGTCTGTGGTTATCACGACCAAGTCCGGAACCAACGAGTGGCACGGAGACGAAGCGTTCTTCGAACGAGCCTCCTCCCTAAACGCGCGCTTTCCAATTGAAAATCCTGCGCCGAATCCGAAACAACCTTTCTCACGTCAGAATTACGTGGGAAGCATCGGCGGACCCGTCATCAAGGACAAGCTCTGGTTTTTCTCCTCATTCGAATACGTGCACGAGAACGCCAGCATCGCCTACAGTCCGGAGAGTCAGGCTCAATTCAATTCGCTGGCTCAGCTTGCTGCCGGTGGACTTGTAACCGTCGGCCCCACCACAGTCAATTCCATTCCAGTTCCTACAAGTGTTGCCATTCCATTCCGCGACTACCTCGGCTCGATTCGTTTCGACTGGGCCCAATCCAACTCATCGCGGTGGTTCTTCCGCACTTCGGCCGATAGCTACACCACTCGCAACGCGCTCATTCAGCAAGCTACCCTGCCTTCCACCGGAGCCACCGCGCACAACAACTACCTGAATCTGGCTCTCAGCAATCAACACACCTTCGGACCTTCCTGGGTTGGCACATTCGTTTTCGGCGCAAGCCTTCTCCACCTCACACAAACGCGCAATTCCAATCTTGGTTTCGCGCTCGCCTTTCCCTTCAGTTCCACCGCGGCCACCACTTCCGGTTTCGAAACGTTTGGCGACCAACAATTCGTCACCGACATCACGGCGTTTCCTGTCCTGCGCAACCAGGAAAAGTACCAATTGCGTTACGACGTCGCTGGCTACATCGGAAATCACGCTCCTCGTTTCGGTATCAATTTCATTCACGAGCCCGTCTTGAGCGGCGCGCTCCCCTCCAACGCGGAAACTCTCGCCGCCTTTGTCCTCAATCCGAGCGACTACGTCGCAGACACGCAGCAATTCACGACCGACCTCACTGCTTGCGCAGCCACGCCTTCGCCAAACGTCACTCCCGGCACTTCGTGCGCCGCCACTCCCGCCGGCGACGGCAGCTTTTCGCAAAATGTGCAGCGCCTCGGCCTCTATGCCGAAGATTCCTGGCGCGTCACGCGAAATCTAACTTTGAACTACGGCCTGCGCTACGACACCACATTCGGCCTCTTCGTGGCTTCCGGCCATAACCAGAGCTTGAACCCTGCGCTCGCCGGCAACGGCATCATCTCCGGAATTCCACACGACTATCGCAAAGCGTTCGCTCCACGGGTGGGAATTGCGTACGGCCTCGGCTCTTCGGGGAACACAGTTCTTCGCGGAGGATTCGGGATTTACTACAACGATCTCGCGCAGAACGGATGGGTGGAAGCGTTCACCGCAGTGAACAACTTCAACATTCAAAATCTTGCTGGCCCGCCATCTTTGATCGATCCGAACTACCACACGCCGTATGCATTGCACGCAACCGCAGGCATTCAGCATGCTTTCAATGCCAACTGGATTTTGAGCGCGGACTGGATCCTCGAGACTGGCATGCACGGTTATCGGCGCTACGATTATCCAAGCGGATTATCTGTTTTTCGGAGCGACAATCGATCGAGCTACAAGGCGCTCGCTCTGCATTTACAAGGCAATGTTGCGAAGCGGATAAATTTCGTCGCGAACTATACTCTCTCTTCCGCAAAAACGTGGGGTTGCGTCCTCGGCGAACTTTTCGATTACGTCAACGGCGTTTGCGATACCTCAAACCCCTTTGGTCCCGGCGACTACGGGCCATCCGGGGAGGACATCCGCAATCGCGCGGTGCTTGCGGGAACCTTCCACGCGCCTGGCGGCTTCGAACTTACTACCCTGATCCAGGCGGAAAGCGCGCGGCCTTTTGTTATCACCACGGCGGATAACAGTGCCCGGATTTCCGTGAACGGCGTGCCGACTTCACTCGATGCATTCCGCGGAACGCCGTACATTCAGGCTGATCTGCGCGTCAGCCGTCCGTTCAGGTTTCACGAGAAGTGGGTTGTTTCGCCGTTCATCGAATTTTTCAATCTTTTTAATCGCAACAATCCCGGCGCGAACTTCGTGACCAACGTGGCGGCCTTGCCGGTTCCGGCTGCGCAAGCGGCCTCCGGCAATGTAACGGATATTTGCGCCAATGCGGCGTGCACCGCCACGACGCCGGTTACAAGGTTCAGCCAATTGGCGGTTCCCGCGGGCGGGCTCGGCGATTTTTTCGGGCCAGGCACGACGGTCGGAATTCCGTTCGCCGCCCAACTCGGCGTGCGGCTCACTTTCTAGCCGGCTTTTCCGCGTTTGCTACTCCTGGGCTTACTACTCCTGCGTTTACTGCTCCTTTGTTTCGTACGGCCGCATCATAGCGACGCGGCTTACAGCGATGCGCGGTGGCGAAGGCCGTGGATGCGCATTTCGATCAAGTCATCGATGGACGGATCTTTGTAGCCGTGCTCGCGGACTTCCTTCACGAAGGCGGCGTCGACGCCATGAATGCGCATGGATACGAGTTGATCGGGTGAAATTCTTGCGTAGCCCGCTTCTTTCATGCTCTTTACAAATTCGGGACTTACGCCGTGAATGCGGAAGGCGACCAAGTCGTCCGACGAAATATTCTTTTCCACGAGCTGCTGGATTTGTTCGGTGAATTCCGGGCTGACTCCATGAATGCGGAATGCAACGAGTTGATCCACGTCGAGATGGCGGCCCATGAGCGAAGTCATGGACTTGACGAATTCCGGACTGGCGCCGTGAATGCGCATGGCTACGAGATCATCCGCGGAAACATCTTTCGAGACGGACTCGCGGACTTCGCGAACGAAATCGGGGGAGACGCCGTGAATGCGGAAGGCGACCAGCTCGTCGACAGAGAATCTCTTGCCGAGGAGCGCGTTGATTTCCTTGGTGAATTCGGGGCTCACTCCGTGGATACGCATGGCGACCAGATCATCGGTAGACGGTTTGCCAGGAAGAAGCTCAAGCATGGCGCGGGTGAATTCCGGCGAAACACCGTGAATGCGAAACGCCATGAGTTCGTCGGTGCTGAGGTTGCGATAGCCGACGTCGTTCATGTCCTTGACGAACTGGCGGGAGACGTCATGAATGGCGAACGCGAAGAGCTGCTCCTGCGAAAGGTTTGAGTAGCCAAGCGCCTTCATGCCCTGGACATATTCGCCGCTGGCGGCAAAACTGAACTTGCCGCTGCCTTGGCCGTCGTGGAAGCGGCCGTCAAAACTCATGATTCCGGCGTCGCGGCGAAGCTCGAAGTGGACCGGGGAATCTTTCGCGGTGGCGATGTTTGCGTCGAGACCGGAGAAGTCGCTGATCTTGTGCGTGTTGCCCCAGTTTTGGTGATGGCCCCAGCTGGAGCGCTCGACTTCGAGATCGATGCAGACGCAATTCGTCTCTGAGATAAATCTGGCGTGCCAGTCGCCCTGGATGCTGTCGTCGGCGCGGCTTCGCAGGGGCCGCATGGTCAATACGGCGGTCATCAGCATCACCACTCCGAGCCCCATCATGAACTTACGCATGGACATCACCTCGCACCTGTGAAGACGCGCGAGCAGGGGATTTGTTCCATGAGGATCGAAGGACGAAATTCGAAAATGGAAACTCGAAATTCGGTCGATTCACAACGAACCTCACGGCGAAAACCAAGAGATTTTGGCTGGAGGGAGGTACCCCCCCGGGGGTTTTTTCGGAAGTGTTCATTCTAAAGGGTTTTAAGTCCTGTGTTTTGGAAGTGCGGATTCTACAGGAGTTACTGGCGGATTTTCCGTAAGTGCGGATTACAAAGGACATAGCAGAGAGTGGTGAGAGGCGAGTGGTTAGATTACGGAAAAAGAAGATTTGGCTTGAACGATGTGACCCCCACCCCGGGTGTTTTCTGTAAGAGTGGCAAACAAAGGAGTTATGCCTGACGCGGTCTGTAAGAGTGGCAAATGCTGGACTTAAAGTTGCTGTGTTTTCAGTAAGTTGCAGATGGCTCGTAAGAGTGGCAAGGAAAGGACTTACAGCAGCAGTGGCGAGTGGTGAGTGGCTAGTGGTGAGAGCGGACCAAGGAAACTTCAAACGTCCGACCGGATCGGGGCAGGCGCCGGGCACGCAGGAGACACAGTTCACGAAGACCGGGTAGAGTGGCAAACGGAAGGGTGACGAGATGGTTGACGAGTGAACCATAGGGAACGGTAGCACGGCATTGGCGAGGGGGTAAAGTGAATTACAGGGAATGGTAGAAAATAGAGGTTGAACGGCAGAATTTGGGGGTTAAACGGCGACGGGGGATTGCGGGAGACAGGGTGGAGACTCGGGGTCTGAAAATTGCGAGCGGGGGAAGAAGCGAGAGGATCGCCGCACGCGGCTAGCGTCCCCTGGAATGAAGAACGATGGGACGCTGAACGCGCCGGATGCGGGGAACTAAGGTAGAAATACTTTGTTTATAGCGGAGTACCGGTGCGGACCTATGAAGGCTGTGCGGATACGTAGGGCCGTGGAGGGAGGGGCGCGTCTGGAGTGAAAAGCGTTGGAGGTTCTAGCGTGCGTCGTGCTAGCTGCGTTGCGGAGGGAGTTGTCGAAAGATTTGGGCGAGGAAGGGTCAAAAGCCCCGGGTGCGAAACCGGCACCCAGGGCACCCTGCGAGACGCGAGAGTGCTATAATTTTCATTCACGGGCAAAAGTTCGCGGCCTGATATTGCCCAACGGGTGCAGGACATGAATGGGAAAAAGGGCGAAGAGATAGAGCGCGCGATCGGGACGCTAACGCAAGAAGAGTTGGAGGAGCTGCGGCTGTGGCTCGATGAGTACGCAGGGCCGAGACCGCTTGATCTCCGCATCGAGGCGGACTTGGCTGCGGGGCGGCTGGACGCGACCGTTCAAAGCGCACTGGACGACGAGAAACGCGGAAGAGTCCGTCCGCTATAGATGAATGGAACATCGCGCCACGGAAGGCTTCTGGCGGGCATATCAAGCGCTCCCGCAAGAGATCCGAAATCGCGCAGACAAGCAGTTTGCATCCCTCGCTACAATTCAAGAAAGTTGGAGAGTCCCGCGGTCATGCAGTTTGGTCGGCACGGGTGACTCTGAACTATCGGGCTCTCGCTCTGAAACGAGCCGAAGGGTTTTTGTGGTTCTGGATCGGCGATCATAAGAATTACGACGCATTGGTTTGACCTGAGCCAACCGAGCATCCCGGACATTCCAGAGGTTTGAGCGTTGGCCACCCTCATGAGAATTACTGGATTAACCAGCTCACGCGGAATGTGGTTTTCTGGCCGCAGCCAAACTGCTCGTAATGCCAAGCCGCATTTCGCTTCGCAGAAGCAAGGAAGTTAAGTGCCTGCTCCAGGGTTTTTCCGCGAAGTTGTACAGACTCAGCCGAATATGCCGGAGCGACATGCGGTGCCTCAACTCTTCTCACGGCGGAAAGACCAATCGGCGTATTGAGCTCGGCGAGACCCGTCCTCTTGATCCCGGCTTGTACTTCTTTGGACTGCAACAAGCTCTGAGTTGAAAGGCTGAGAGTGTCCCCTAATTTGACGGTCACTTCGCCGAGAGTAGTGTCTAGAATTGTCTTTGGGGCTGGACTGGAGCCAAAAACGATGACACCGTTGCGATAAGTCCAACTACGACCGCTATCTACGGTTGAGACGTAGTCCAATGCTTGTCTGAGCGTTGCGCCCGCGGGCGAGGAAAAAGCTTTTTCACTCGGCTGCTTACAGTCGCTGTAGATCGAGACAACCTCGCCCGGAATTTCAGTCTGGGCTAATAATACAGCCACTGCGTCTACACTTGTCCCCCTTAAGTCCCTAAGCACAACTGAGCGGTTAAGCACGTCGAGGTTTGAGCCGCTCTTTGCCGCTTGGGAGGTTAAGCTGAAAACTAAGAACACTGAAAGCCATTCGCGGACAAGCATTTTTCACCCTATTCCTTTCATGTCAGGGGGTTGTTATCGTTGCGTCCACATGAGCCGTCCCCGACATAACTTCCCAAGACTGACGCAGAGAACGTGAACCACGCACCAGCAGCGCTCAACAAAGTTGCTACACCGGCCCAAAAAGCGACTGAGGTGGGAATGTCAGGGAGCTTCATTCCAGTGGGTATATCACGTCAGTATCTACTCTTCAATTATATAAGATGTACCTTCACTACGTCTGTGAATTCAATCATGGTTAAGGCTAGCCGCAGGACTGTATTCAACTTGGACGTATAGACGGCTAATCGGAAACTGAGGTGTACTGAACCGGAGGGAGGACTCGACTATTTGGCCGTAATTGCAAAGAATGCTGCTTACGGTTCCAATGGTCACTCTGATGCGATTGGGTAAACGCTTCATGTTGATCGCTCCCGGGGCAGGTTTCAGAGGTTCAGACTTCTTCGGGGACGACAGGCGCGAGTTGAAGCGAGAGCGGTCCCGACTTGCGGCGAACAAACCGCAGCAGCTCAGATTTCTTCGGGGACGACGTAGGGAGCGCGATAGGTGCCGCGGAGGAGGCGATTGGCTTCTTCGTCGCCGATGACTTGCTCCTTGGCGGGATCGAAATGCAGGGTGCGGCCGAGGCGATAGGAAGCGTTGGCCAGGTGGACGAGAGTTGTGGAGATGTGGGCTTCCTCGATGGGCGAATGAATATCCTGGGCGCGACGGCTGCGAATGCAATCGACGAAGTTGGCGTAGTGGTCGCCGGCAGCTTTACCGTGGGGGCCTGGTTCGAGTTCACCGGTGAGCCAAGTTTTGTAGGAGTCGTAGCCGTCGATGGCGAGATAGCCGTTTGAGCCATAGAAGATGTTGCCGATGGTGTTGGATTTTGCGTCCTTCGGGCCGAGGGACTGAGCGCTTGAAGGCTTTTTGTTTGCGCTGCCGGTAAGTCCCGCGGGGGGAACGGCGCTGGCTCCGTAGGCACCGGTGCCGATTTCCGCTTCGTGGTTGGTGATCCAGTGGCGGACTTCGAGATCGAGCATTTTGCGCTTGCCGTCGGAAGCCTCGAAACAGAAGGTGGCATTCAGAGTGTTGGGAGTTTCCTGATCGTCCTGGAACATGAAGTGTCCACCCATGGCGGAGACGGTTGTGGGGAAACCGACGCCGAGGCCCCAGCGAGCGATATCGATTTCATGGATGGCCTGGTTGCCGGCATCCCCGTTGCCAGTGTCCCAAATCCAATGCCAGTTGTAGTGAAAGCGATTTTTTGTGAAGGGCTTGAGCGGAGCGGGGCCGGTCCAGAGGTCGTAATGAACGCCAGCGGGGACGGGTTCCGGCTCGGCGTGGCCGATGGATGCGCGCCACTTGTAACAAAGCGCGCGAGCCATGTAGACGTCGCCGATGGTGCCGTCACTGAGATGATGGATGGCTTCGATCATGCCGGGGTTGGAACGCGACTGGCTGCCGTGCTGGCAAATGCGGTTGTACTTTTTTACGGCGCGAACGAGCTGGCGTCCTTCGAAGGTGTTATGAGAGCAGGGCTTTTCGACGTAGACGTCCTTGCCGGCCTGGCAGCCCCAGATGCCCATCAGCGAGTGCCAATGATTGGGAGCGGCGATGGAGATGGCGTCGATGTCTTTGTCTTCGAGAAGCTTGCGAACATCGACGTAGGATTTGGGCTTTGGCAAACTCAGCTTCTCGACGTCGGAGAGGCGCTCGTTCAGGACGTTTTCATCGACATCGCAGAGAGCGGCGAGTTCGACTCCGGGGACGTGCGCAAACCCGTGGATGTGATCTTTGCCGCGGCCGCGCACGCCGCAAACCGCCACGCGAACACGATCGTTCGCGCCGAGAATCTTGCCGCCGAGCGCAAGAGAAGCTGCTCCAACAGTGATTGCTTTCCCCGTGGTCTTGAGAAATTCACGCCGTTCGATTGCCATAGTTGCCACCTTTAAATTGGAAGCGTTCTAGCGGGCCGCATTTTACATCCTTCGGGGCGAATGCGCACGAAATGTGAGGCGCGTTGCCAAAGAGGATTGTGGTAGGATGCCCGTGCGTAAGGGACGCATCCGGTCCGCGGAAAGGGCAGAAGCCCACCTGTTTGCAAAGCATTATTGCGAACCTTCTTTCAGCCCGATGTGCGGACGACGGGCGAGTTGATGAAAGGAGGTCGCTGTGTCGACCCATCCCGAGGACGCGCCGCGTCCGCTACCCGAACGTCCCAATCTCCGTCACTTGAAGGATCAGGCCAAGGATTTGCTGAAGGCCAGAGGTGCTGAATCGCTAAGCGATGCGCAGTTCAAGATTGCGCGGCGCTATGGGTTTGCGAGTTGGCCGAAATTGAAGGCGCACGTAGATGCGCTCGAGGAGATTGGACAGCTCAAGCTGGCGATCGATGCGAATGATTTGGAGCGGGTCAAGAGTCTGATGACGCGCAATCCGGCGCTGCATCGCGCTCCGCTGGGTTACGGAAAGAATGGGCCGCTGACGTGGGTGGCGGAATGCCGGGTGCCGTGGGAGGCGCCTGGTCCGGCGAGATTGGCAATGGCGGAATGGATGATCGAGAACGGGTCAGATGTGCATCAGGGCGGCGACGGGCCGTTGATGCGAGCGGCGCTACTCGGACAACGGATACCCATGATGGAGTTGCTGGTGGCGCATGGCGCGGACGTGAATGCCGAGTGGAATGGGTACTTCCCGATACTTTTTGCGCCGTGCGAAACAGTCGAACCGAAGCCGATCCAATGGCTGCTGGAGCACAGGGCGAATCCGAACTGTGCGCGAGCGGGGCGGAAGTATCCGGGCACGGCGCTGGACTATGTGATCGGGACGTATGGGCGTTCGCCGCAATTGGCGGAGTGCATGGATATACTCTCGAACGCGGGAGGGGTGACGAAGTACGATGTGCCGCCTGTGTTGGATTTGTTGCGCGGGAGGCTGGATCGCTTGGCGGAACGGATTGATGCTGATGCAGAGCTGGTGCATCGGCGATTTCCTGAACTGGATTTTGGGAGCACTGGCGCGCGGCTGCTGAAGCTGCTAGGAGCAACGCTGCTGCACGTCGCGGCGGAGTACGGCAACGTGGAGGCGGCGAAACTACTGCTGGAGCGCGGGGCGGACGTCAACGCACGGGCGGAGGTGGATGAGTCTGGAGTTGGGGGACAAACGCCGATTTTCCACGCGGTGACGCAGTTTTTTGATTGGGGATTGCCGGTAGCGCAGTTATTGGTGGAGCGTGGCGCGGACTTAACGGTGCGCGTGAAACTTCCTGGGCACTATGAGCGGCCCGGGGAAATCGTGGAGTGCACGCCGCTGGGGTACGCGAAGTTGTTTCCTGGCGGTGAGAATAAGGCGGTGACGCTGTTGCGCGAGAGTGGTGGTAAGGAATAAGTCGCGCCTGCGAGGACTGCTACTGTTTCGGTGGCCGATGTTTTTTTGCAAAACGAAGGGATGGCATCTAATTACCTTTTGCTTTGAGAGAGCGACTCGCGATGCCACGGCTCTGTGGAATCCCGTCCTCAGGAGGAAACGCAATGATTGAGAATCGCTCCGTGCCGCCGGATACCGTGCTGCCGCACGTGATGTATCAAGACCTTGCAAACGCCATCGAGTGGCTGACTGGGACATTCGGCTTCAAAGAGCACTATCGCTATGGCGAGCCGATCAGCGGGGCGCAAGTGCATTTGGGCAACGCGTGGATCATGGTGAAGCAGGCGGGGGCAGGCAGCTCGAGTCCGGCAAAACTGGGGTACGGGACACAGAGCTTGACGGTGTTTGTGGATGATGTGGAGGGGCACTTCGAGAGAGCGAAAGCGGCGGGCGCCAAGATTATGGAAGAGCCGCATGAGACGGTTTATGGGGAATTCCAATACGCTGCCGAGGATCTTGATGGACACCACTGGCTTTTTTCGCGGCACGCGCGGGACTTGAGCCCAGACGCATGGGGAGCTACGGTTGCGGAGGCTGCACATCGCTTCGCTCTGCTGCGCCGGCCACGCTTGTGTTACCTGGAGATTCCTGCAGTCGATGTGCATCAGTCCGCCGCTTTCTACGAGAAGGTATTCGGCTGGAACATCCGCCACGGGGAGACGGCGCGCCCGAGCTTCGATGACGCGACGGGAAACGTAAGCGGCGCTTGGGTGACGGGTCGAGAGTGTTCCAGCAAGCCCGGGCTGCTGCCATACATCTGGGTCGACAGCATTGATGCCGTTCTTACCAAGGTCACGGCGCACGGCGGCATAGTCGTGGAGGAATCGCACCCGGACTCGCCGGGCAGTTCATGCAGAATCGCGACGTTCGGCGACCCGGCGGGAAACTTGGTCGGGCTTTATCAGGAAGGGGTGAGCTGAGGGTTGGAGCGAGCCGTGTCTTGAGGCCGAAATTTTTGAATGCGGAGCGAGTCGTGTAGTACGCTCACGGCGCCTGTGGGGGAGCGAGATGAAAATAAAAGTGAAAAACTTCTTTAGCGCGGCTGTGAGTGTAGCGGTCCTTTTGTTGACGGCGGGCGCGCATGCAGCGGCGGATCCGAAAGCTGCGGAAGAAAAATTTGAGGTGTCGTTTCCCGCTTCGGCGCATGGGGGAGCGATCACGGGGCGAGTGTTTGTCGTTGTGAGCTCTAAAGATAAGCCGGAGCCGCGTTTAGTGGCGGGGGGTTGGGGGGATTCGGGGCCACTGTTTGGCGTGGACGTGAATGCGTTGGCACCGGAGCAGACCGCGGTGATTGATGCGAGCACACCGGGGGCGCCGGTGCGTAGTTTGCGGGAAATTCCCGCGGGCGATTACTTCGTGCAGGCGATTGTGAACATTTATACGGAGTTTCACCGGGCGGATGGGCATTCAGTTTGGCTGCACATGGACCAGTGGGAGGGGCAACATTTCAACCGCTCGCCGGGAAATTTGTACAGCGAAGTGCAGAAAGTGCATTTGGATGCGGCGGCGGGGTACGACATTAAGCTGAGCTTGACGAAGGAGATTCCCGCGGTGCAGGCGCCTGCGGATACGGCGTGGGTGAAGCACATCAAGATTCAGAGCGAGATGCTGACGAAATTCTGGGGCCACCCGATGTATCTGGGGGCGACGGTACTGCTTCCGAAAGGGTATGACGAGCATCCAAGCGCGCACTACCCCGCGATTTTTCAGCACAACCATTTTAATTTGAGGCCGCCGTTTGATTTTTCGACCGAAGATTTTCCCATCCGGCCGGAGTTGCGCGAGTCCCTGAATAATCTGAACCGGGAAACGGGTTACGAGTTCTACCAGGCATGGAATTCGGAGAATTTTCCGCGAATGATTGTAGTAACACTGCAACATCCCACGCCGTATTACGACGATTCGTATGCGGTGAACTCGGTGAACAACGGGCCGTACGGCGATGCGCTCGTTAAGGAGATGATTCCCTACCTGGAAGCGCACTTCAGGATGATTGCGAAGCCGTACGCGCGAGTGCTGACGGGCGGGTCGACGGGAGGATGGGAATCGTTGGGAGCGCAGGTGTTTTATCCGGACTTTTTCGGAGGGACATGGACGCTATATCCGGACTCGATTGATTTCCGGCGGTATGGGACGGTGAATGCGTACGAAGATGATAATGCGTTTTTCGCGCCGGGACACACGTGGGTACAGGTGCCGCGTTATATCGAGCGGACGTCAGAGGGGCAGGACGAGATAACGATTCAACAGTTCAGCCAGATGGAAGATGTCCTGGGAAGCCATAACCGTTCGGGTGAACAGATTGAAATTTGGGACGCGGCATACGGACCGATTGGCGACGATGGTTATCCGAAACCACTGTGGGACAAAAAGACGGGCAAGATCGATCACAGCGTGGCGCTGTATATGCGCGACCATGGGTACGACCTGAGCTACAACATTCGAACAAATTGGGCGACGCTTGGGCCGAAGCTGCGCGGGAAAATTCATGTGTACGTCGGCGACATGGACAATTTTTATTTGAACTTGGCGGTATATAAGCTGGATGAAGAGATGAAAAAGCTGACGAACCCGCCATGCGATTGCGATTTTCAGTACGGGCGTCCGACGAAAGGGCACGGATGGCAGCCGACGACTACGGCGAATTTGGTGAAGTGGATGGCGGAGCATGTTACAAAGAACGCGCCGGCGGGTGAACCGCCGGCGGCTTGGCACTATTGAGCTGAAGGAGGCGAAAAGCAGATTCTCCTGGCAAGAAACGCTCGTAGGCGCAGAGATCCTCGCTACGCTCGGAATGACATTCTAATTGTTGTTGGTGCGCGATGTCGTGATGGAGCGTTTCACACCAGCTCTCCGTGCACTCGCCTGCCTAGCCCTGCTATTCTTGATGGGCCAGTTCTGAGGCATCAGTAGACGTCATGTTTGAAAACCTAACAGAAAAGCTGCAGCGGACATTTAAGAACCTGCGCGGGCAGGGAAAGCTCACGGACGAGCACCTGGACGTGGCGCTGGGGGAGATTCGCGAGGCGCTGCTCGAAGGCGACGTGAACGTTGGCGTGGCCGATGAGTTGCTCGCGAATATTCGCAAGCAAGCGCTTGGCAGCGAGGTGATGCTGCAACTTTCGCCGGACCAGCAAGTGGTCAAAGTCGTGCGCGACGAGTTGTCCGCGATGCTGGGGAAACATGCCAAGCCGCTGTTTGCTTCGCGGCCACCGTCGGTATGGATGATTGTGGGATTGCAGGGTTCTGGTAAGACGACTACCACGGGCAAATTGGCGAAATGGCTTGTGCAACATGGGCATCGGCCGCTCGTTGTTTCGACGGACGTGTATCGGCCTGCGGCGCGCGAACAGCTTGCGCAAGTGGCGAAGGCTGTGGGTACGGCGTTGTGGCCTGGTGCGGGGACGGACAAGCCGCTCGAAATTGTTAAGGGCGCGATCCGGGAAGCAAAACTTTCTGCCAGCGACGTAATCCTTGTGGACACCGCCGGGCGTTTGCACATTGACGACGATTTGATGAGCGAATTGAGCATGTTGAAGAAAGAGCTTGCGCCCAGCGAAATTCTGTTTATTGCGGACGCGATGATCGGCCAGGACGCGGTGCGATCGGCGGGGGAGTTCCACAAGCGGCTCGGGCTTACGGGCGTGATTCTGACGAAGCTGGATGGCGATGCGCGCGGCGGGGCGGCGCTTTCGATTGGAAAAGTTACCGGAGCGCCGGTGAAGTTCGTGGGACTAGGCGAAAAATACGACGCGCTGGAAGGATTTTATCCAGAGCGGATCGTTTCACGCGTGCTGGGCATGGGCGACATCATGTCGCTGATCGAGCGAGCGGAGCAGACGGTCGACAAGAAGGCCGCCGCGGAGCTCGAGCGCAAGCTGCGCAAAGAGGGATTCACGCTGGAAGATTTCCGCGATCAGCTGAAACAGATCCGCAAGATGGGGCCGCTCGAGCAGCTCGTGGACATGCTGCCGAAGATGGGGCCGCTGCAGAATCTTCCGAAGGACGCGAAAGTGGATGAGGGGAAGTTGAAGCAGGTCGAGGCGATCATCAACTCGATGACGAACCAGGAGCGGCAGGACCACAACATTATTGATGGCAAGCGGCGGAAGAGGATCGCGAAGGGCAGCGGCACGACCGTGCAGGATGTGAATCAGGTCTTGAAGCAGTACATGCAGATGCGCACGATGATGAAGCAGTACGGCGCAATGGCCGCGCGGGCGAAGATGAAGGGATTGGGGAAGCTGGCGGGATTGTCCTGACGCGCAAGGCTATTCTTTCGGCTTTAAATTCAAATAGAGCTCAGCAGTTTTCAAGGCGAGGGTTTCTGGATCGAGATCGGTCCGGTTGCAGAGGATGATGACCGTCAGATTGTCGGCGGTGAAGCGCTCGATGACGGTGCGGAACCCCATGGTGCTTCCCGTATGCCACATGCGCAGGTGGTTCTGATAGGGATCGAGGAACCAGCCAAAGCCGTAAGAGACGGGCTTGCCGGGATGCAGATTGTCGTCATTGGATTCCTTTGGCCAGTGGGGCTGGGACCCATCGTTGAGTTTCACCGGCGTTAGAGCGAGCTGCATCTCTTTTTCGTTGAGCAGAGTGTGATTCCGCAGAGCGTCGTCCCACTTGGCTAGATCTTCGAGGTTGGAATAGATGCCGCCGTCGCCGAGCGTGGCGGACGTGGAGCTTTGATCGGTTTCGTTCAGTGAATCGCCTTCTTTGGAGTGACCCAGGGCTCGATTCACAACTTCATTTTTCCCGTTTCGATAGACGATGGTGTGATCCATGTGCAGCGGCGAGAAAATTCGTGCTCGAAGAAAATCTCCATAGGATTGCCCTGACACTTTGGCAACGATGAGGCCGAGAACGACGTAGCCGGAATTGCTATAAGACCAGCTCGTTCCCGGTGCGAATTTTCCTTTTCTTTCTTTTTTCAAAAGGCCGAGCACTTCGTCATCCTGGATTTGGTGGCCAGGGGACCAGAGTGGGCCTTTCGCTTTCTCGGCGTCCTCCATCAAGTCTTCGTAGTCGGGCAATCCACCAGTGTGGTCCAGGAGATTACGGATGGTGACGTTTTTTCCGTAAACGGGGAAATCAGAAAATACTTCCGTCAGAGTCCGGTCATAGCGGAGCTTGCCGTCATGAACGAGGAGCATGATGGCTGCGGCGGTGAATTGTTTGGTAAAGGAGGCGAGGCGGAAGTTGGTGTGCGCATCGATTTTCGCTTTCGAACGGAGATCGCGCACCCCGTCAGTTCGCATATAAGCAGTTTTTCCCCCAAAACGAAGCAACACTGCGAAACCAGGTTCATCTGGCTTGACTAGTGCGTCAAGCACGGAGTCACCCACGCTCTTCACAGAGTTTTGTGCGTGGCTCGGACTGTCCTCGGCGCAGAGGAGGGCGAGGCACAAAGCAATCGTCAGCCAAAGAATGTAATGTCGCAAGAGGCACCTCCAATCGCGGGTTGCAGGATATCATTCCCTCCCGGCGTTCATCTGCCCGTAACACATCTGCGCTATCTCTCTTGGTCCCCCCGAGAGCCCATGACACGCACTCCGTTTGACGATCCGCGCTTCTATTTCAACCGGCACCTGGAATGGCTGGAGTTCAACCGGCGTGTACTCGAAGAAGCGCGTGACATCGGGAACCCGCTGCTGGAGCGCGTGAAATTTCTGGCAATTACGGCTAACAATCTCGACGAGTTTGTCGAGGTGCGGGTGGCGAGTTTTCTGCAACGCATCGAGCACGGCGCGAGAGAGATTAGTCCCGACGGTTTGACTGCGGCGCAGGAACTGGAAAAAGTGTCGGCGGCGATGCACGTGTTCGTGCGCGACCAGTACAAATGTTGGAACGAAGAGCTGCTTCCGGCGCTGGCAAAGGCAGGGATTCGCATTTTGCCCGTGAGCGCGCTCGAAGGAAGGGCGGCGCAAGCGGCGAAGACTTTTTTTGAGCGGCGAGTATCTCCGATGCTGACGCCGGTTACGGTGGATCCTTCACATCCGTTTCCGCATGTCCTGAACAAAGCGTTGTGTATTGCATTTCTTTTGCGGCGTCGGAGGAACGGGAAACCGTATTTCGGAGTGGTCACGGTGCCACGCGCTTTGCCACGACTCTTGCGAGTGCCCGCTTCGAATGGCGGTATCCACTATGTCGCACTGCAGGAGATCGTCTCGGCTTATGCGGCGAAGCTCTATCGCGGATACGAAATCCTCGCTTCTGCTCCGTTTCGAATCACGCGGAACAGCAACCTTTATTTGGAAGAAGAAGAGACACGAAGTTTGCTCGATGCGGTGGATTCGCAGGTTTCGCAGCGGCGAAAAGGCGATGCGGTACGTCTGGAGATCGACGCCAACGCGCATCCGGACATTATTGACCGGCTGGTTTCGACGTTCGAATTGGACGAATCGCTTGTTTTTCGCGCGCAAGGCCCCGTGAATTTGCAGCGCCTTTTTCACCTTTATGAAGAAACTCCGCGACCTGATTTGAAACATTCCACGTTTGCGCCGCGGCAGGTGCGCGTGGGGCACGACGCCGATTCGATGTTCGAAGCGATTCGCCGGCAGGCGCATTTGTTACACCATCCGTACGAATCCTATGACGCGGTCGTGAATTTTCTGCAAACCGCAGCTCATGATCCGCGTGTTCTTTCCATCAAGCAGACACTTTATCGGACGAATTCGGATTCACCGATTGCGCGGGCGCTGCTGGATGCCGCGGACAAGAAAGAAGTGACGGTAGTTGTGGAACTGAAGGCCAGCTTCGATGAGGCAAGCAATATTCGGTGGGCGCGGAGCTTTGAAGATGCAGGTGTTCAGGTTTTTCACGGGCTTGTGGGGCTGAAGACACATGCAAAGCTCGCGCTAGTCGTGCGGCACGATCCGGACGGGAAGATTCGCCGGTACGCGCATCTTGGAACTGGGAATTACAACCCATCCACCGCGCGCTACTACACGGATTTGAGCCTGCTCACGAATGACGACGCGATCACCTCCGCGGTACACGACGTTTTTAACTACCTGACGGCGTACGCTGAGCAGCCGAACTACAAGCCGCTGCTCTTGGCTCCTCGTGACATGGCCAAGACGTGCATCGGTCTGATTGACCGGGAGGCGCGCCATGCGCGGCGCGGGCATCCAGCGAGGATTATCGCCAAGGTTAACGCCGTGATCGATCCGCCCATCATTCAAGCGCTGTACCGTGCGTCGCGCGCCGGTGCAGAAATTGACCTCATCGTACGAGGTCAATGCGCGCTTGTGCCGGGACTTCGCGGAGTCAGTAGCCGCGTTCGGGTGCGCAGCATCGTGGGGCGGTTTTTGGAACACAGCCGGATTTTCTATTTTGAGAATCGCGGTAAGCCTGAAATTTACCTTGGAAGCGCGGACTGGATGCCGAGAAATCTGTATGAACGCGTCGAAGTGCTGTTTCCGCTGAAGGATCCCCAGCATTGCGAGCGCGTCTGCAACGAAATCCTTTCTTCCTACCTTGCAGATACCCGCAAAGCGCGTATCCTTGGGCCGGACGGCGCGTATTCGCGGCCGCGCGCGGTGCGCAACGGCCACGGATTTTCCGCGCAAGAACATTTCATGCGGCTGGCCGCCAGCGATGGTGATTCTCTGCACATTCCCGCGCTGCGAAACCAGGCTGTCGTCTATACTTCTATGAAAATGAGTGCCCCGCTTAGTAGCGCCCCCGAAGAAGGAACCTCGCTGGACACATCGAATGCAACCGTATGATCTGATTGTGATCGGCTCTGGACCCGGCGGGCAACGCGCCGCCATTCAGGGAGCAAAGGCCGGAAAGCGCGTCGCGGTGGTCGAAGTGCAGGCCGCAATCGGCGGCGTCTCCATCAATACCGGCACTATTCCCAGCAAGACTATGCGCGAAGCGGTGCTGCATCTTTCAGGTTTTTACTCGAAGACCTTTTACGGCTCAAATTACAACGTCAAAGAAAACGTGACGATGGCGGACTTGAACTTCCGCGTACAGCACGTGATCGAGAACGAAGTGGCGGTGACCCAGGACCAACTGAAGCGCAATGGAGTGGACGTTATCCACGGCTTCGGTAAGTTCATCGACGCGCATCATCTGCGCGTAGAAAACAGCAACGGCTACGTTGAACTGGAAGGGCAATACTTCGTGGTCGCCACGGGCACGAAGCCAGCGATCAATGCGAAAGTGCCGATCAATGGACGCACGATCATCAATAGCGACCAAATCCTGACGATGCCGCAGATTCCGAGGACGCTCATTGTAGTGGGCGGGGGCGTGATTGGGGTTGAGTACGCGTGCATGTTTGCGACGCTCGGCGTGCGCGTGATTATTGTGGAAAAAAGGCCGCGGCTGCTGGAATTTGCCGACACGGAAATGGTTGAGGCGCTGACTTACCACATGCGCGATCACCGCGCCACGCTGCGGCTCAATGAAGAAGTCGAGAGCGTGGAAGAATTGCCCGATGGAAAAGTGGCGGCGAACCTCGTCAGTAAAAAACGCATCAACGGAGATGCGTTGCTCTATGCCGTTGGCCGGCAAGGCAATGTGGATAAGCTTGACCTCGGTGCCGCCGGCATTGAATCCGACGACCGCGGGCGCATCAAAGTTGACGCGAATTACCGCACCACGCAAGCGAACATATTTGCCGTGGGCGACGTGATTGGGTTTCCGAGCCTGGCATCGGTCTCGATGGAGCAAGGGCGCATCGCCGCGGCTCGAGCGTTCGGGCTACAGGTACAAACGGATCCCGAGAGTTATCCGTACGGGATCTACACGATTCCGCAGATTTCTTTTATCGGCAAGACGGAGGAACAGCTCACGGACGCCGATGTTCCCTACGAAGTCGGCGTCGCGTATTACCGGGAGATTGCCCGCGGGCAAATCTCCGGGCATACCGACGGCCGCTTGAAGATCCTATTTCACCGCGAGACGCTCGAACTGCTCGGCGTGCATATTTTCGGAGAAGATGCCGCGGAGCTGCTTCATATCGGCCAAGCGGTCTTCAAACTGAAAGGCAAAATCACGTACTTCATCAACACGGTCTTCAATTATCCGACTCTGGCTGAATGCTATAAAACGGCGGCGTTTAACGGCCTCAACCGCTTGAGTTGAAAGGCGTAGTTCGCGGCGCTCCCGGTAGACAATTGTTAGGCCCAGCCTTGGCGGTAATCGCGGCGCAAGAAGTCGTTGGCCTGAGCCACGTTGGTGACGCGCATGTTGGCGCCGTCGTAGCTGATCTTTTTTCCGGCGCGAAGAGCGACGACGCCGAGAAGCATGACTTCGGTGAGGCGCGCGGCGTATTCGAATGGGCAGGAAGTTTCCGTTTTGCCTTTGGCGGCGTTTACCCAGTTCATTTCGTGGTCTTCATTTTCGATTCGTGGCAGTTTCTGAGGCGGCTTGCCATAGGAATCGTGAAGGGACGTGGGCAGCAGGCGAGGCTTCAATCCGTAAGTATCGTGGAGCAGCTTGCCTTTGCTTCCGATGAGCAGGACGCCGCCACCTTTGTTCAGGTCTTCGTCGCCCATTTCCTCCGGTTTGTTGGGCATCAAACCGCCATCGTACCAGGTCATTTTGACGGGCGGCATGGAGCCGCGGGCGGGGAATTCGTAGAACGTCTGAGTTGCGTGGGGATAGGACACACCATTGAACGGTGTTGATACTGTCTCGACACTCGTTGGAAGTCCGAGGTTGAGCGCCCACATGGAGTGATCGATCAAATGCGCTCCCATATCGCCGATGGCACCGACGCCCCAATCCGACCAACCCCGCCAGTTGAAAGGATGGTAGATGGGGTGATAGTCCACATGCGGAGCGACCCCGAGAAAGAGATCCCAGGAGAGCTTGTCTGGAACAGGATAATCGCCCGCAAGAGCCGCGGCTAGACGCGCGTTGACGCCGGGGCCGTTCCAGCGAAGGGTGTCGGCGGGCTCTTTTAGAGCTTCAGGGCGAGGTACGCCTTGAGGCCAGAAGCCGAGCGGGCGGTTGGTCCAGACGTGAACCTCGCGCACTTCACCAATTGCGCCGGCTTGAATGTATTCGACGGCAGTGCGCCCGTCGTTGGAAGAATGGCCTTGATTGCCCATCTGCGTGGCGACCTTGGTTTCCTTGGCGCGCCGCGCCAACTGCCGGGCTTCATCAATAGACCAGGTAAGCGGCTTCTGCACGTAGACGTGTTTTCCCAGAGCCATCGCGGCAAGGGCGATGTGCGCGTGCATGTGATCGGGCGTGGCGACGAGGACGGCGTCGATGTCCTTCTGATGCTCGAGCATATCGCGATAGTCCTGATAGCGCTTGGCCTTCGGCAGGTGCTCATTCTTCAGACGAATCATTCCCTCCAGGCGGGCCTTGGCCTTAACGCGATCGAACTCGACGGGGGGTTGGCCGGGAACGGGTTGCGGATCAGGCTGATCGAGACGTTTTTGCAGGTTGGGGATTTCGGTGTCGAGGCGGTCGAAGGATTTACCGGCGTAGCCCCAGTCGACGTCGCAAAGCGCCACGATGTTTTGGCTGGAGAGATTGATCAAATTGGAGCGGCCCATGCCGCCGACGCCGACGCCGGCGATGTTGAGCATGTCGCTCGGAGGAGTAAAGCCGCGCCCGAGGACGTGCCGGGGCACGATGGTGATGGTGGCGGCGCCCGTGGCAACGTTGGTCAAGAATTCGCGGCGTGAGACTTCTTTCTTTTCACTCATGGTATCTCCATTACGCTGCGGGCATTATCGCGCTCTCGGCGGTACTTTGCGATTGCTAAGTTTAAGGAGGGGTTCTCGGGGGAAGGAAGGCTTAAGAAGGCCATCCGGCATGGTTTGGGCAAAATAGGCTCACAGAGGGTCCACCCAGGGAGGGCGAACCGGTGACTCCGACTCTACGATTGCCGCAAGCTGCCCGGACAGGCTAAGATAGCTGCTGGAGGCATCAGTTAGTGCTCACTATTCGTTTGTCCAGGATTGGCAAGAAGAAGAAACCGTTCTATCGCGTGGTGGTGATTGAAAGCAGCAAGCCACGGGATGGGCGTGTGGTTGAATTGGTGGGAACCTACGATCCGCTGAAGAAGCCCGCGGAGATTAAGCTCAACGCCGAACGCATCAAGCATTGGCTCGGAGTCGGTGCGCAACCCAGCGACACCGTTCGTAGCTTTATCGACCAACAGAAGATCGCGTAATCCCAGCGAAGTCCCCATCTCTTGCGCATCCCCGGTCAGACCCGGGGCGCGGTTTCCACGGCCAGCGGAAGGTCGAGCACGTGGAGGTGAAGGATGAAAGAGCTGGTCGAAGCAATAGCAAAAGCTCTGGTGGACCATCCAGAAGAGGTGCAAGTCAGGCCCGTCGACGGCTCGCAAGTCACCGTTCTCGAGCTACGGGTGCATCCGGAAGACTTGGGCAAGGTGATAGGGCGCCAGGGCCGCACGGCCAAAGCGGTGCGCACCCTTCTCGGCGCCGCCGGTATGAAACTGAAGAAGCGCTACACGTTAGAGATACTCGAAGATTGAGCGCCAAACCCCAGAGGTGGGTGATTGTCGCGCGGATTCTTCGTCCCCGCGGCAATAAAGGCGAAGTGGCTGCTGAACTCCTCACGGATTTTCCCGAACGCCTGACAGGATTGACGGAAGTATTTGTTGGCGCGAGCGGTGGCGCCGGAGGCCTCGAGCCGCGTCTGACCACACTGAAATCCTGCTGGCTCAGCCAGAACCATAAGGGCCAAGCCGTTTTTCATTTCGAAGGGTGCAATTCCATTTCGGAGGCGGAGAAGTTTCGCGGACTCGACGTGCTGCTCCCGATCGAAAAGCGCGTTACGCTCCCCGCCGGCCGGTTTTTCGTCGATGATCTGATCGGTTGCTCCGTCTTCGAAACCTCTGTGGAGCCTTCTGTTGTTTCCTCCTCGCCATGCTCGCTGGGAACCGCCCCGTCTTTGCTGGGTCTGGTCAAGGATGTGCAATTCACCGGCGAAGGAGTGGCCGGAACGCCGCTTCTTGTTGTCGATACACATGCTGGAGAGCTGCTGGTTCCTCTTGCAGAAGATATTTGCTCGCGCATCGATACGGCCGCCCGGCGAATCGACGTGACCCTTCCTGCAGGGCTGCGCGATTTGAATGATAGGGCATAAACCGCGGGTAAGTTAGACTGGCACGAGCGATGCGTTTCGACCTGGTTACGATTTTTCCTGAATTTTTTGCTGGCCCGCTTGATCACGGCATCCTGCGACGAGCGCGAGAGACTGGGCTTGTCGAGGTCCATGTGCAGGACCTGCGTGTGTTTACCAAGGATCGTCACCGCAGCGTCGATGACCGGCCATTTGGGGGCGGCGAGGGAATGGTGCTCAAGCCTGAGCCGCTTTTCGAGGCGGTGGAAGCGTTGCTTGGCTGCAGCCTGGGCAGCGCCGAGCAGCCCGCTGCGTGCGATCCGAAGACGGCCATTATATTGATGTCGGCAGCGGGGAAACTATTCCGGCAGGAAACCGCTCGGCGGTATGCTGCGTTCGAGCGGATTGTTTTTCTTTGCGGGCGGTATGAGGGAGTAGACGAGCGCGTGGCGGAGCATCTCGCCACCGAAGAAATATCCGTCGGGGATTATGTGCTCAGCGGCGGGGAGCTTCCTGCGATGCTGGTCATCGATGCGGTGACGCGGCTGATTCCCGGTGCGCTGGGGAATGAGGCTTCTTCGCAGAATGAATCGTTTTCCGAACTTTCTGCATCTGGGCATTCTCCTTTGGCAGGGGCGCACCATGCTGCGCCCCTGCAAGTTGACGCGAAGCTTACTGCCGCACGGGGAAGTCACAACTTACGACTTACGAATCACCTTCTGCTGGATTTTCCGCATTATACGAGGCCGGCCGATTTTCGCGGATGGAACGTGCCAGAGGTGTTGATCGGGGGCAATCACGCGGAAGTTGCGAACTGGCGCCGGGCGGCCGCTTTGGAGAAGACCCAGCGGAACCGGCCGGATTTATTGTTGCGCTGAAATTGGCACGCGGTATACTGGGCATTCCGTGAAAGCAGAGATCCAAACCGGCTTTTCGCGCATCACGCAGGGCATTTGCGACTGCGGGCAGGCCTGCGCGTGTCCATGCTGTGCTTGTATGTGTACCGCTGCAAGCGGCATGGGATGTCCTTCGGTATAGCGCAAGCCTAAACCTAAAAGGAATCCAGGGCCGCCCGGAATAAGCGGCCCTTTTTCATTGTTAAGTGAATGAGGAGCACAGTGCCATGAGCAATGCGGCAAGCGGGAACGGCAAGGAACAGGGCGAAGGGAAACCCATCGCCATCTACTACGAGCAGCAGCACTGGTTCAAGCCGCTCTTTGAGCAACTCGACGCGCGGGGCGCGAACTGGGTCAAGGTGGACGCGCGGAACCACAAATACGATGTTGCGGCCACGGAGCGCGAGTATTCGCTGCTGTTCAATCGCATGAGCCCTTCCGCGTGGCAGCGAGGAATCGGGCACGGGATTTTTTACACGCTCAACTACCTGGCTCATCTGGAAGAAAAGGGCGTTCGTGTAGTGAATGGCTCGCGCGCCTTCACACACGAAATCTCCAAGGCTTTGCAGTACACGGTGCTTGAAGCGTTGGGTTTGCAGTATCCAAAGGCGGTGGTGATCAACCACCCGTCGCAAGCGCTGAGCGCCGCAGAGGCGATCGGGTATCCACTGATCCTCAAGCCGAATATCGGCGGCAGTGGCGCGGGGATAAAGAAGTTTAATTCGCCAGACGAATTGCGTGGAGCAGTGGAAGAAAACAGCTTGTCGTTTGGAATAGACAACGTTGCGCTCGTGCAGGAATTCTTTACGGCGCGCGACGGCGTAATCACACGCGTCGAAGTTCTTGGCGGCGAATACCTTTACGCGATTCAGATTCACATTACCGACGACACGTTTGACCTTTGCCCGGCGGATATTTGCAAGAACACGAAAGGCGAGGAACTCACACGCCTGGCTTGCCCAGTCGACGCGCCGAAGTCGGGGCTTACGGTCGAAGCCTACGACCCGCCACGGCAAGTGATTGACGACGTCGAGCGCATCATGGAAGTTGCCGGCATCGAAGTCGGCGGCATCGAGTACGTCATCGATGACCGCACCGGGCGGATGCTCTATTACGACATCAACGCGCTCTCGAATTTTGTCTCCGACCCAGAGCGCATGATTGGTTTCAATCCTTATGCCCGGTTGGCGGACTACATCATCAGCGAAGCAAGAATTCACGAAGCCAGCCGCAGCGGCGGGTTCGTTTCCACAGGGAGCATCCGATGAGATACGGCTACTGGCTCCCCGTTTTTGGCGGCTGGCTGCGCAACGTAGCAGACGAAAAGATGGAAGCGAGCTGGCCCTACGTGAAAAAACTCGCTCAACGCAGCGAGCAAATTGGCTACGACCTCATGCTGATCGCCGAGTTGAACTTGAATGATATTAAGGGCGTGGAGGCGCCATCGCTCGATGCGTGGTCGACGGCGGCAGCGCTGGCCGCGGTCACCGAGCGGCTCGAACTGATGGTCGCCGTGCGGCCGACGTTCCATCTTCCTGCTTTGCTGGCCAAACAGGCCGCCAATATTGACCACATCAGTAACGGACGGCTTACGCTCAACGTCGTGTCTTCTTGGTGGGCGGACGAAGCGAAGAAATACGGCGTGGGATTTGAGCAACACGATGACCGCTACGCGCGCACAAGCGAATGGCTCGATGTATTGCACGGCGTGTGGTCGCGGGATCATTTTTCGTATGCGGGAAAGTATTACCGCGTGGAAGACAACGTCCTCGAGCCAAAGCCCGTTGCTCAGCCACATCCGACGCTGTATGCCGGAGGCGAATCGCCCGCGGCGAAGGACCTCATCGCCGAGAAATGCGACGCCTATCTGATGCACGGCGATCCGCCAGAGCGCGTCGGCGAAAAAATCGCGGACTTGCGCACACGTCGCGCGAAGCACGATCTGCCGCCGCTGAAATTCGGCGTGGCGGGCTATGCCATCGTCCGCGAAACAGAGCGCGAAGCACAGGATGAGCTGAAGCGCATCACCGACGTTCAGCAGTCCGCCGCGGGCTATGCCAATTACCAACAGTGGCTTGCGGGAACGCAACTCGAGCAGCGCGTTTCTCTCGAAGACTATTCCGTTTCAAATCGCGGATTGCGCTCGGGGTTGGTCGGTACACCCGAACAGGTTCTAGAGCGGCTGGCGCGATTTGAGGCTGCTGGCGTGGACCTCGTCCTGCTCCAATTCAGTCCACAGTTCGAAGAAATGGAGCGCTTCGCGGAAAGCGTCATTCGCCGAAGCACTTCCGTGGCAGCGCAGGCTTAGGGCAAAGCAGGGTTGCGAATCAGTGGAGTTGCGGTGAATACTCCGTGTCCTCGGGGACGTCCGTTGGGCTCTCGAAATCGATTCGGTAGCCGTCGGGGTCCGAGAAAGACACCACCCACAAACCGTTTCCGACAAAGGGGTTTCTGCTAACTTTGATTCCTCGAGATCCCGCGTCACGAAAGATCGCCAGAGCGTCTTCACACATGAAGCAGATCGAGACGCCTTCTCCCACTTTGCAGCTAGGGTTCCAGGAATCGTGCCCTTCTTTCCGAAACTCTTGAAGCATCAATGCCGCGTCGCCAATCTCGAGCCAGCACCAGCGGAGTTTGCCCTCGTCGACCCATTTCTTGGTCATCTCGAAGCCCAGACCCTCGACGTAGTAACGAAGCGATTCTTCCATGTTTGAAACGTGGAAAAATGGCACGGCTTGCTTGACGTTCGCGGCGGTCTTCTTTTCAACGTTCATGTTTCGAACTCCAAGCGGTTTGTGGTTGTCTGCAGGTGCCAATGTCCAATAGAGACCAGACCGGTCAATTCATAACTTTAAGGGGTCCCAGAAGTCAATGGAATGCCCAGCACTAGCCGAATGCGCTAGGTAAATTGTGGATATTTGGCTATAATTGTCGTTTACCTTTGAAGAGCTGGCCCCGCCTGAGTGGGTCTGCAGGGAATAGGAACATGAATCCGGTTATAGCTAAACTACATGAAGCGCAACTGCGCAAAGACCTCCCCGAATTTCGCCCTGGCGACACAGTGCGCGTCAACGTCCGCCTGAAGGAAGGCGAGGGCGAGAAGGAAAAAGAGCGCCTGCAGGCGTTTGAAGGGGTCGTCATTTCGAAGAAAGGCCGGGCTTCCGGCGCCACGTTTACCGTACGCCGCGTTAGCTTCGGCGTCGGTATCGAGCGTATTTTCCCGCTGCACTCGCCCTCAATCAGCTCGATCGAAGTCGTGGGCAAGGGCAAAGTCCGCCGCGCGCGCCTGTACTACCTGCGCGATCTGCGCGGAAAGGCTGCTCGCATCAAGCGCGCCGCCCGCGAAGAAGTCGCCGCCGTTGCAACGGCTGGCGCCGAAACCAAGTCGTAAACGCTACACACAATTCGCAATATCTCCCAAAAGAGTCCCGGTTTTGCCGGGACTCTTCTTTTTTTCAACCGTTGCTGTGCCTCCATCACCAGGAGTCGGGACGAGTTCTCGTCCTAGGCGATGGCGAACTAGGGCTGCACGTTCGTCACGCCTTCCGCACCCGGTTTTGGAAAATGCTTCTCATACCAGGCGATGGACCGGTCGGTCCAGTCGATCACATGCTTCGTTTCGCGGATGCCGTGGCCCTCGCGTGGGTAACGTACGAAGACCGCCTCGGTCCCCACGTCTTTTAGCGCGATGAAAAACTGTTCCGCTTCGGCGATAGGCACATCGTTATCGTTTTCGCCGTGGATCAGCAAAGTGGGCGTATGCGCGGCGGCCACGTGCTTCAGCGCTGAGCGTTCCCACGCCACATCCATCAAATTGCCCTGGTGGAGAAACTGGCCGAACTCCATCTCCTCATACTGATTGTAGTAGGTCATGTAGTTGTAGCTAACGAGATTTGCTATTCCCGCGGTCGGTATAGCGGCTTTGAATTCATTCGTCTGGGTGATGAGCCAGTCCGTTAGTTGCCCGCCGTAGCTGACTCCTTCAATGCCCATGCGCTCGCGGTCGATCCACAAGTACCGGCGCACTGCCGCGCTCACACCGTACAAAACGTCCTGGCCTTCGTTGCCGTTCTGATCTCCAAAGACGGCGTCAGCGAATTTTTGTCCGTAGCCGGTCGAGCCGCGAAAATTAACGTTGAGAGTCGCCCAGCCGTGCGCGGCGTATACCTGATTCCTGAAGTTAAATGCGGGTCCGTTCTGCCCGTGCGGGCCGCCATGAATGTTTACGATCAGCGGATGTTTCGAGGTCGCGGTCATCCCCACGGGCTTGGTCAGAAACGCTTCAACTTCGAATTTGTTGTCGTTGCTGACGAAGGTAAAGGACTCGACTTCGCCGACTTGTTTTCCTGCGAGCGCTTCCGCGTTCAGGTCCGTGAGCTTGCGAGCCGCAGCGGATCCGGATTTGACGAAAAGTTGGGACAAATCGTGTGGGGACGTGAATGTGTAGGCCAGCGTGCCGTCCTTGCCGGCAGAAAAACCGCCAACGCCGCCGGTCTCTTTCACGACGTACTCCGGTGCGCCGCCCCGAACCGGTAGACGCACCAGGTGATTGCTTCCGCGCTCTTGAACCGTGAAATATACCGCGCTGCCGTCAGGCGCCCACTTCGGGGCGCCCTGGCGGTTGTCAATCACCGCTCCAATCTCGCGGCGATCGCTGCCGTCGGCGTTCATCATCCAAACGTGCGTGTCTTCCATGGTCGTCTCGCGGTCGGTCAATCCGCGCTTTGTGCCGCGGTACACTATGTGTTTGCCGTCGGGCGACCACAACGGCTCGTACTCGTTGTACTCCGTTGCAGTCAAGCGGCGGATGCTGCCGTCCGCAACATTAAGCGCGAAAATGTCGTAATTGAAGAACTCGTCTTGATTCGGCTCACGGTTCGATGCAAAGAGAATCTCCTTGCCGTCCGGGGACCAGTCGATTGAATGTTCGTCGTAGATACCTTGTGTCAGTTGGCGCACCTGCTTCGTGGCCACGTCCACGGCAAAAATGTGCAGCCGCTGGTTGTCGTTGAAACGCGTCATGCCTTCGCCGGCGTCGGGCTTGTACAGATAACGCGAGATGACCATGGGATCGCCGCTGGCTTCTGCAGCCCTTTCGTCCGGAGTCGACGAAATGAACGCAATCTGTTTGCCGTCGGGCGACCACGTCACGTCTTGGCCACCGCCCGGAAGCGGGCTGTTGGTGCCCTCTATCTTCTCGACGAGAGTCGTGATCTCGGAACCGTCAGGACGAGCCAGAAGCAATCCGTGTTTTTCGCCGACTCCGCCCTGGAACGCCAGCCATTTCCCATCGGGCGACCAGCGCGGATTGCCCGCCACATCTTTTTCGTCTCCGATGCGAATGGGTTTTTGAGTGGCGAGGTCCATGATCCAAAGCTGCGGCGACGGCCGGCCAGGGCGATCGTACAGAATCACCGTGTAGGCAATGCGATGGCTGTCTGGCGATAGAACAGCGTCGCCCACGAAGCGAAAGCGTGTCAGGTCGCTACTGGTCAAGCCTTGCGCTCCGCCGAAGGGGGCCAGTGCGAGAAGCGTTGCTAAACTCAAGAAGCAAGAGGCGGCGCGAAGCCGAGCGGACTTAACTCGTGGAATCATGAAGTTCTCCCTAAGAGCATTTTCGCTGCTAGATTTGCCCGGCCATCGTAGGTCCGCCGGAGTGCTCCGGTCAACGAGACTCGTCAGGAACTCTTCATCGAGCAGGTGTCTGACGCGAATGGGGCAACTTTCCTGCTGAAGAAAGAATTCTCCGAGCTTAGGAAACTTTTCCCTCGCCGCTTCGTCTATACATGGAGACGACCTGTTGACAATCAACAGGAGCTGGCGTAGGCTCCTGTAGAATGTCAAAAGGAGAATCGCGATGGCGCAAACGCGCGGCGAAGTGTTGCAGGGCACGCTCGATCTGATCGTGCTCAAGACCCTCGAAGCTCTGGGTCCTCTGCACGGGTACGGGATTGCCGTGCGCATTCAACAAGTTTCCGCGGATCTGCTCAAGCTCAACCAGGGCACGCTCTATCCGGCCCTGCTGCGGCTCGAACAACGCGGCTGGATCTCTTCGAAATGGGGCGTCTCCGACAACAATCGCAAGGCCAAGTATTACTCGCTGACTCGCAGCGGGCGCAAACAGCTTTTGGCCGAGACGGAAAGCTGGGAGCGCATGGCCGCGCTCATGACGCGCCTGCTCGGACGCGCCGAAGGAGCCTGACATGGAGTGGCTGCGCATTTTCGTATCGCGATTCCTGGGGTTGCTCCGCAAGCGAACACTCGAAAGTGACCTCGACAGCGAGCTGCGCTCTCATATCGAAGCGCTGACAGAAGAAAACATTCGCCGCGGGATGAGCAGGGAAGAGGCCCGCTACGCGGCCCGGCGCGAATTCGGCGGCGTGGAGCAAACGAAGGAATCGTATCGCGACCAGCGGGGCCTGCCGTTTTTTGAGACGCTCGCGCAGGACTTGCGTTACGCGGTGCGCATGCTTGTGAAGAGCCCTGGGTTCACGGCCGTCACGCTGCTGACGCTTGCGCTCGGAATTGGTGCGAACACGGCTCTTTTCTCTCTGGTCAATTCCGTTTTGCTCGGTAACCTCCCGGTCCGCAATCCGCAAGAACTCGTGGTCGTCAAGTACACGGACAGCCGGTCTCAGCAGGCAAATGAAGACTTTTCCTATCCCATGTATCAGGCTATCCGCGACAAGAACACGCTCTTCGCGAATGTTTTGACGCGCTCCGGGCTGGATTTCAATGCCAGTTATGGCGGACAAAGCGAACGCGCCGTCGGCGAGATGGTTTCCGGAAACTACTTTGAAACACTGGGCGTGCAACCGTTTCTTGGCCGCTTGATTGGACCAGAGGATGACCGCACTCCCGGCGCCCATCCTGTCGCCGTACTGAGTTATGGCTACTGGCAGCGGCGATTCGGCAGCGATCCTGCGATCGTCGGCAAAGACATCATTCTGAATAACAATCCGATTCGCGTTATCGGAATCACGCCGCCGGGATTTTACGGCACGGAGCTGGCGCGCAATCCGGATATTCGCGTGCCCATGATGATGGCCACGGTTTTTCGCCCAGTACCCGCGAACCGGTTGCAAAGCTCGCGGCATCGCTGGCTGACTGTGTTGGCGCGCCGCAAACCGGAGGTGACACTCGCGCAGGCACAAGCCTCGCTCGACATCCTTTATCACCAGGTTCTCTCAGCGGAACTCCAGGAACTCGGATCAACCGTCAACGCCCATGACAAAGAGCGCGCTCTCGCCAGCCGCATTCAGTTGGAGCCGGGCAACCAGGGTTTCGCCCATTTGCGTGGAGAAATGGAGCGCCCGCTCCTTCTGATGTTCAGCGTCACCGGTATTGTGCTGCTAGTTGCGTGCGCAAACCTCGCTAATCTTCTCCTGGCGAGAAACGCAAAACGAAAGCAGGAAATTTCCGTGCGCCTGGCGATTGGTGCGGGCCGCGGAAGACTTATTCGTCAGTGGCTGACGGAAAGTCTGTTGCTTTCGGTGTTGGGCGGGTGCGCAGGGATTGTCGTGGCCTATTGGGCCAAGACGGCGTTGCTTGGTTTTCTGCCTGCAAACTTCAGCGCAAATCTCCATGCGCCGATGGATTTGCGAGTTCTCGGTTTCGCACTAATCGCATCCCTAGTCACCGGGCTGCTGTTCGGATTGGCTCCTGCCATGCAGCTCTCGCAGACCGGGGTCTCCCTCGCGCTGCGCGATGATTCCCCCTCGATCGCCTCCGGTGAGCGCCTCTTCAGTTTGCGCAGCGCTCTTATTTTTCTCCAAGTGGCGCTTTCGCTGCCGCTCTTGATTGGCGCGGGCTTGTTTCTCCATAGCTTGCGCAACCTGCGCGGCGTCAATACCGGCTTCGTAAAAGAGAATGTTTTCCTGGCGACGCTTAATCCGTCCATGAACGGTTATCCCCAGGAAAGAATTAAGTCGCTTTACGACGATCTTCTCGCTCGCGTGCGCACGCTGCCGGGCGTTCGCGCCGCGAGCCTGACCACCAGCTCCGCCATTTCCGGCAGCTGGGATCAGGAGGGCGTAAAGGTGGAAGGCTACCAGCCCGGCCCCGACGAAAACATGAGCCCCAACGCCGCGGTCATTTCACCAGGCTACTTTGCAACGATGGGCATTCCGTTTGTGGAGGGCCGCGACTTCACCGAGCAAGACACTTCTGTCCGCCCCAAGGTCGCCATCATTAATGAAACCATGGCTCACTATTTCTTCGGAAGCAAAGAGCCGCTCGGCAAAAAAATTGGAACCAACGACGATCCCAAAGTTCCCCCCGACATGGAAATTATCGCCGTCGTGAAGGACGCCAAGTACGTCCATCTTTCGGAAGCCCCACGCCGGCATTTCTATGTGCCGATGGTGCAGGAACCCCGGCTCTTTGACATGACGTTGCAAGTGCGCACCGCCGATGATCCGGAAAAAATTGGCGACCTCGTTCGAGCGCAGGTACACGATCTGGACGCAAACTTGCCCCTCTTCGCCACCACCACACTGGAAATCCAGATCGACGATTCGCTCACGCAAGAGAGGCTTCTCACCTGGCTCTCGAGCCTTTTCGGATTACTCGCTACTTTGTTGGCGTCACTGGGCCTTTCCGGCGTCGTAGCCTTCTCCGTCGCCCGTCGCACCCGCGAAATCGGAATCCGCATGGCGCTCGGCGCTCAGCCCGGCGACATCTTGCGCAACGTGGTGGGTCACATGGCATTGCTGGTCGTCGCAGGCATGGCTGTTGGTTTGGCCGCTGCGTATGGCCTGAGCCGGTTGCTCGGCAGCATGTTGTTCGAAGTCGGTTCTGCGGATCCCTTGGCGTATGCGGGAGCATGTTTATTGCTCGGAGTGATTGCGGCCCTCGCGGCGTATCTGCCCGCCCAACGCGCCACGCAAGTCGATCCTGTCGTGGCGTTGCGCTATGAATAGTCACGCGGGCAAGCCAATGCGCAGGCTAATTGGAGTTCGAACATGACCTGGTTGCGCATCCTGGCTCTTAGAATCAAAGGATTGTTTGGCACGCGCCGCCGCGAGAGCGAACTCGAAGCTGAACTTCGCACGCACTTGGATGCCCTCGCCGAAGAGAACATTCGCCGCGGCATGACCCCGGATGAAGCGCACCGCGCCGCCCGCCGTGAATTCGGTGGCGTGGAACAAACCAAGGAACTGTATCGAGAGCGGCGCGGCTTGCCCTTCCTTGAAACGTCGCTCCAGGACGTCCGCTTCGGCGCGCGCATGCTCGCAAAAAATCCCGGCTTCACGTGCGTTGCCATCATAACCCTTGCTCTCGGCATCGGCGCCAACACCGCCATCTTCAGCGTCGTCAAAGCCGTTCTACTACAGGGTTTGCCTTTCAAAGATCCTGCGCAACTCGTCCGCGTCAACGAGAGCGTTGCCAAGGGCGGACGCTCTCCCGTCGCCTATCCGAACTACCTAGACTGGCGCGCTCAGAATCGCGTCTTCGAAGAGATGGCTGCGTTCGGCGATTGTGAAATGATCATCGGCGGAAAAGACAAGTCCGACCGCGTGGATTGCGAACAAGTCAGCGACACCTATTTCCCACTCCTCGGCGTTTCAGCAGCTCTCGGGCGCACTTTCACGCCCGAGGAAAATTCCGTCCCGTTGAAGCACGCGGTCGCGCTCATCGGCTACGGACTGTGGCAGCGCCGCTTCGGCTCTGATCCGCAAGTCCTCGGCAAACCGATCCTCCTGAACGATTACGAATTCACGATCGTCGGTGTGCTTCCCAAAGGCTTTCTCGGCTATTCAGACTCGGCCGAGGTCTGGATTCCCATGATGATGAGGGATGCAGCCTGGCCTCAGGTCGCAAAGTATGATTATTTGCACACCCGCGACATTCACTTTCACAAAGTTCTCGCCCGTCTGAAGCCGGGCGTATCCCTGGCGATGGCCCAAACGAACATGGAAACCATCGCGGCACAGCTTGCAATAGCGTATCCGAAAGAAGACCGCGAACGCGGTGTCCTGGTAACTCCCGCGACGGAAGACTACGTGCGAAGCTTTCGCGCACCGTTGCTGGTCCTACTGGGCGCGGTCGCTTTCGTACTTCTCATCGCGTGCGCCAACGTTACCAATCTCATCCTCACCCGCAGCGCGGCCCGCGATCGCGAACTCGCGATCCGTTTGGCGCTCGGCGCCGGCCGCGGACGCCTAATTCGGCAATTCCTTACCGAAAGCCTGCTGCTGACGTTTGGGGGAGCGCTAGCTGGCGTCGCGCTGGCCTTCTGGGGTCTTGATCTGCTTGTCGCCGTTCTTCCCGTGACGTTTCCGTCGTTCACGCACGTTCGTCTCGATAGTGGCGTGCTTTCCTTTGCGTTCACTCTCGCGGCTGGCACAGCGTTGCTGCTGACCGTGTTCCCCGTTCTCAATTCTGCTCGGACCGATGTGAACGAGTCGCTCAAAGAATCCGTGAAAAGCTCCGCGAGTTTGCGCGGCCGGCAGACTGGACGCCTCCTTATTGTTTCTGAAGTGGCGCTAGCTTTAGTTCTCATGATCGGAGCGGGGCTCATGCTCCGGAGTCTCGCGCATCTACTCGAGGATAGTCCCGGTTTTCGGCCGGACCATCTCGTAACTTTGCGATTCTATGTTCCGGATCGAAAGTATGAAGGTGACGGTCGAGTTCGCTTTGGGCCGGAGCTGGCGGAACGCATCGCGCAATTCCCTGGAGTCGAGTCGGCAGCAGCCACATTCATCGATCCATTTCTTTGGGGCGGCTTCCAGCGCGGCTTCATCGTCGAAGGCCATGCGCCCATCTCCAACGCGGAAGCCGACACGGTTTATTACCAGGAGGTTGGCCCGAACTATTTCCACACCATGGGAATTCCTCTGATCCAGGGCCGCGACTTTTCCACGCGGGATTCTCTTTCCACTTCTGGCGTCGTGATGGTCAGCGAATCTTTCGCGCGCCGCTATTGGCCCGGCCAGGATCCCGTCGGGAAGCGCATCAGGTATGGCGGGGCGGATTCCACCAGTCCGTGGTTGGAAATCATTGGCGTCGCGGGAAATGTCAAATACAACTCGCTGCGCCAGGATCCTGAAGCCGAGCCGGTTATTTACGGCGCGCTGCTCCAGAGCGAAGTCATCATCAACATGAGCCTGGTTGTACGCACGCATAACGCGCCTGAAGCGATGCTGGGCCCGCTGCGTGCGGAAATGCAGCGCATCGATCCAGCGATCCCCGTCTACAACGTGGCCACTTTGTCCGAGCGCATGCGGAAGGATTCCGCCGAGACGCGTTCGTATGGTTTGCTCCTTGCCCTTTTCGCGGCCGTCGCATTAGTTTTGGCTGCAGTCGGCATCTACGGAGTCATGAGCTATTGGGTTACGCAGCGAACCCGCGAGATGGGTATCCGCCTGAGCTTTGGCGCGAGACCTCGTGACCTCCACCGGCTCGTAATCGGTGAGGGTATTCGGCTGGCCCTTGCGGGCATCGCTGCTGGTGCACTTGGAGCCGTCCTTGTCACTCGCGCCATGGCCAGTCTTCTCTACGGTGTGAAGCCATTTGATCCGGCACTTTTTGCAGCGCTCGCCGCCGGCCTTACATGCATAGTGATCTTGGCCTGCTATCTCCCAGCGCGCCGCGCCACGAAGGTCGATCCCATGGTTGCTCTGCGCTACGAGTAACGATACGGCGTCCGCACGCCGTGCTAAAATCTCCGCGCAATGAGCCGCCTCTGCTCTTCCCGTTTCGAGCGAGCGGCGCGACAACTTGGCTGGATGCGCATCGCCGGTCTCGATGAGGCCGGCCGCGGCGCGCTCTTCGGCCCCGTCGTCGCCGCCGCAGTGATTCTCAATCCCAAACGCCGCATTGTCGGCCTCGACGATTCGAAAAAACTTCTCGCGGAACGCCGCACCGAGCTTGCCGCGCGCATTCGCCAGCATGCCCTCGCCTGGGCCGTGGCGGAAATCGACGCCCAGCGCATCGACGCCTGGAACATCTACCAAGCCAGCCGCCAGGCCATGACCGCCGCACTACAACAACTCTCCATCCAGCCGGATTATTTGCTCATCGACGCCATGCAGCTCGATGTTCTCATCGAGCAGAAGTCCCTCATCAAAGGCGACGCGCGCAGCGTTTCCATCGCCGCCGCCTCCATCCTCGCCAAAACTCATCGTGACGCCTGCATGGAAAAATGGGATGCCGTTTACCCGCAGTACGGCCTCGCTCGCCACAAAGGTTACGCCACTCCCGACCACCTCGAAGCTCTGCGCCAGCACGGTCCCTCTCCTCTTCATCGGCATTCCTTCGCGCCTGTCCGCGACTCGGCTTGCTGGTCCGCCGGCGCCACGCAAACTCCCCTACCTCTTTTCTAGCGTCACTTACGAGCGACAAAGCCGCCGTTTGGCTCTCCGCTCCGGAATCCGGCGACGGCGCCTACGTTGCCGTTTTTAACCTCGACGCCGCGCCGCAGTCGTTTCACTAGCTCACGATTTAGTTCATTGGTGGCAAAGCGGCTTATTAAGAAACCGCTCGTAAAATCCCAAGATTTACGCCTACCCCGCTTCGCCTTGTCTTCGCCAACTAGTTTCCTAGTCCTAACGGGGATAACTGGCTGCTCACACAAGTTTCTGGCTTCGTTGACTTGCCTTTTCACTGCCTGCTAGCGTTAGCAAGCACGGCTTGTGTCTGCCTTTCCAACACTTGGGACGGAGGAAATCTCCTCCTGCAGGCGCGGGCCGCGTATTGTCTGGGAACGCGAATGGCCTATAACAAGAGCAAGTATGTCGAATCCGCGCAAAAGCTGCTGAATCAAGGCAAGGTCCCTCAAGCCATCGCTGAATACCAGCAAATTCTCAAGGCAGAGCCGCGCGATCAGGTCACGCTCATGACCATCGGCGAGCTTTATATCCGACAGGGTGAGACTTTTCAGGCCATCGATTACTTTGAGCGACTCGCCCAGATTTTTGTCGGCGACGGTTTTCTCACCAAAGCCATCGCCGTCTATAAGCGCATCGCCAAACTTGCCCCGGAAGAGATTCGCCCCCTCGAGAAGCTGGCCGACCTCTATGTCCAGCAGGGGGTTATGAGCGAGGCCCGTCCGCTCTTCTTGCAGCTTGCGGAAATCCACCTCAAAAACAACCGGCAGCCGGAAGCGGTCGCTCTCCTGAAAAAGCTTCTTCTCGCGGAACCGGATAATCTTCGTATTCAAATTCGCCTGGCTGATCTTTATCACGCGATGGGGCAGTCGCGGGATTCCGTTGAGACCTACGTCTCCGCGGCCCAGCGCGCTCTCGCTCGCGGAGACCAGGCTGAATCCGAAAAGCTCGCCGACAAGGCTTTGAAGATCGATCCGCATTGTTTAGCCGCCACCATTGTAAAAGCCCGTTCTTTTTCCTCGCAGGGCAATCTCGCCAAGGCGTCGGAGCTCCTCGAGAATGTCACTGACCTGGATAAGGGCGGTGAGCAAGCTGAGTTTCTCCTCGATCTTTATGTCAAAAACGCAAATTGGGAGAAAGCTACAGCTCTCGCCCTCCGCGTTTTGGAGGCCGATAGTAAGAATTTTGGCCCCGCTGAAAAGATTGTCGAAGGACTTCTCGAGTCAGGTCAGACCGACCGCGCAATGACCATCATCGGCCAGATTCGTGTGCCGATGATCGACGGCGGCGAGCACGAGGTCATTGGGCGTCTGCAGAACGAGCTGGCGTCTCGCATGCCCGGCCGCCTCGAGCCGCTCGAATGGCTGGTCGAGTTCTACGGCCGCACCAGTGATTCTTTCCGCCTTCCCGACGCCCTCGCCAATCTGGGAGACGCCCTTGCTGTCGACAATCAGCTAGATCGCGCAAAGGCCATTTTCGAGCAGCTCATTGACCGCCAACCGGACAGTGATTCCGCCAAGCGCAAGCTTGACGGCGTGCTCAGAAAAATGGGTTTGCTGCCCGCCGAGCCCGCTCCGGCCGTTCCTGAAGAACATTTGCCGGCGGAAACCCTCAAGGTTCCTGCGCCAAAGTTGCGTTCGGATACCGAGACCTTCGCTCCCGTCGCTGGTGACAGACCCGCGATCGTGTCCGCCACATTAGAGCCTCCGCTCGACGACGAGACCCAGAAGTTCATCGCTCAGTCCCTCACCGATGTCGATCTTTTCGCCAGTTACGGTCTGACGCAAAAAGCCATCGGCCTGCTCGAAGCCATTTTGCGCCGCGCTCCACGGCACACCCCCACCCTCGAAAAACTTCTCGACTTTGTGCTCGGTGCTGGGGACGACCGCCGTACCGCGGAACTCGCTGCCCAACTTGAGCAAATTCATATCGATCATGCCGACACCCGCAGCGCCGAACGCTTCGGTGAACTTCGCCGCAGGTTCCAGCGCGCGGCCGGTCTCAGCGATGCGGATTTGGCCGCAAGCACCTCGCCCGCTCAACAAGAAGCTCCTGCTGCGACAATCCCTGAGATTCCCGTGAGGGCGGAGGCCTCCGAGCCTGCTCCCGTCGCAGAAGCGCCAATGCCTGCGCCCGCCGAAAAAGTCGCGGCCGAGACCGTCAAGGCCAGCGCCTCCTCGGATACCCCCAGCGCTCAAGAAGAAGTGGACCTATCCGATGAATGGGCCTCCATGCTGGAAGATTCTCACCCGGCCGAGCCTGCCTCAAAGTCGCCTGTGGCAAGACCTGCTGAACCTCCTCCGCCTCCCGAAGTGGCAGCGGAACCGGTTTCCGCTGGCTCTTCCGACTCCCAAGATGTCGCGGAGTTCGAACTTCCAGAGGAAGCTCCTCCCGTGCAGGATGAAGAGCGGCATGACTTCGCGGATATTTCCGCAGAGCTTCCTCCCGAGCCTGAGCCACACAAGATCCCGAAACCTGTCGAGAAAAATCGCGCCCCGGCAGTTCCCGAAAAGCCCGCTGTTCACGCAAAGCCCTCGGCGCCCGCCGAACCCGAATTCGAATTGGATCAGGACTACGAGTTGGTCCTCGAGCCGGAGCCGTTGGTCCCCGCTTACGACCAGAAGCCGCCCGCAACTCCAATTGTGGTTCATAAGCCCGAGCCGGAACCTGCGCCCTCCGCAAAAAATTCCGCCACCCTGCCTGCTGCCGGGTTTGCTTCCGACCAGTTCCTTGCGGACCTGGCGAAGGAGATCGACGACCTTGGCCTCGACGCGCTCGTGCCTTCCCACTCGGAGGCTGCGCCTCCAGCTGCCCCGCCTAAGGCGGAGGAAAAGCGCACTGGACCGGCTGAACACAGTCCCCTCAAGGAAGTCTTTGACGAATTTCGCGCCGAGCTCGGCGAAATGGGTGCTGAAGACGAAGACCTCGAGACCCACTACAATCTCGGTACCGCCTTCCGCGAGATGGGCTTGATTGATGAAGCCATCAGCGAATTCCAAAAAGTGGCCAAGGCCGCTGACAACGGCAAGCCTTTCCGTTACGGCATGCAGTGCTGCACCCTTCTGGGTCTAGCCTTCATGGAAAAAGGCCAGCCGGGCATCGCCGCCATCTGGTACGAGCGCGCCTTGCTCGTGCCGGGCATTGAACCGGAAAGCATCCTCGCATTGCGGTATGATTTGGGCGTTGCCCAGGAATCCGCAGGTGAGCCGGAGGCGGCACTAAAGAGCTTCTCCCAGGTCTACGCGATGAACATTGATTACCGCGACGTGGCTGATCGCATCGCTGCCCTTCAGAAGCCCATCCGCTGAACTCCGGCAGCACTGATGCAGGCGATTCCCTCTTAACTATGAACCGCGTCTTTCGCGCATTACTGGTCGTTGTTTGCTTCGAAATGGGAGCCTTGCTTCTCTATCTCCCGTGGTCGGACTTCTGGGACCAGAACTTTTTTCTTACCCACTTTCCTACGCTCATTCGATCGCTGCTTTATCACCCCGCGTTTCGCGGCGCCGTCAGCGGTCTGGGCTTATTGGACATCTTCCTGGCGCTCAGCTTTATCGGTTCTCGACCGGGTCCCTCAAGTGCCCCTCCCAAATAGTAAGGCGCGCGATTTAAGGCTCTCTCCAGAAAACAGACCGATCCTCTGTTACGTCACCGATAGGCACACTTTGCAGGCCTCACCCCAAAAAGGTCTGATCGAGGGACTTCTGGAAAAGATCGAGGCGGTGGCAGCTGCGGGCGTCGACTGGATTCAGCTGCGCGAAAAAGACCTCTCGGGGAAAGAATCTGACTTGCTCACGCGCGAAGTCTTGCGCCGCGTTTCGAAACTGGCGATTGATGTGCACGCTTCACCGCGAATTCTTGTGAATGACCGTCTTGATGTCGCTCTCGCCGAACCATCCGACGGCGTCCATTTAGGCGAAAACTCTCTGCCTGTCGAAGACGCGAGGCGGCTTTTGCTCGCCTTTCGGACCACCCACGCGCTCGCACGCGATTTTCTCATCGGCGTTTCCTGTCATTCGCCGGAAGCGGCCAAATCCGCGGCCGCCGCCGGTGCCGACTACATTTTCTTTGGACCGGTTTTTGCTACTCCGTCAAAAGCCGCCTACGGTGTCCCGCAAGGCCTCGAGCGTCTCGCCGAAGTCTGTAGCTCTGTAAACATTCCGATCCTCGCCATCGGCGGAATTTCGCTGGCAAACGCTGCATCCTGCTTCTCCGCGGGCGCCTCCGGGATCGCTGCCATCCGGCTCTTTCAGGACTCTGCTGACCCCGTCGGGGTCGTGCGAGCACTTCGTGGGCAATCGTCCTAAGCTGCGGCCGGCTTGCTTCGTATTTCAGCGCTCCATCAATCGGCGCAGCGGCCGAACCTGTCCTGCGTGATAAACATCGTGAAGAGCCACGCCAGCATTTTCCTCAAGGAATCATCTTAGCCAGCCTTCGCGTTCCGGCTCTGCAAGATCTTCTTGCGTTGATACAGTTGCCGGTCCGCGGACTCCAGGAGGTCTTGCGCTGCACGTCCATTTCCAGGGTACACCGCCATTCCTATGCTTACGCTGAGCGCCGGCTCTTCGTGGTCATCTTGCACGCAAGCCTCGATGCGTTCCGCAACGTGTTGTGCCAGCGGCTGATCGGAATCGATCAGCACCACGGCAAATTCATCACCGCCATATCGCGCGGCCAGATCCGTCGCGCGGCATTGCTCCTTCATGACCTTAGCCAGCCTCCTCAGCGCCTTATTCCCCGCCAGATGCCCCAGCCGGTCATTGATCCGTTTCAGGTCGTCCAGGTCCAGGAGCAGCACCGTAAACGAATGATGGCTGCGCTCGGCGCGGCGCAGCTCGCGCTCCAGCGTGTCCATGAATTCACGGTAATTGGCCAGCCCCGTGAGCGCGTCGTGTGTGGCCTGATAGCGGATCTGTTCTTCCGTTCTCTTTCGCTTAGTGATGTCCAGACCGACTCCGATGCACCCGATGATTTCCCCGGACGGGCCGCGCAATGGTTCCAGCTTTATTTCCAGTACCCGGTCTTGTCGTTTGTACTCGAAATGGACCGATTCTCCCCGCAATGCCGCATGATGGTGCGCCGTGGGCGTTATATTTGTCTCTCGGCATTTCAAGTACTCAGAAACCGTCCGGCCCACCAAGTCTCCAGCATGTCCTTCGGAGTGCTGCAATCCCGTGCCCCAGTTCGATGTAATGCACAATTGCTGATCCGTCGTCCACAGCAGGACCGGCATCTGCTCCACTAACAGTCGCAGCTGTGTTTCCGATGGCGTGTCTTCCGTTTTCTGGCGCACCGCATGCCCGCTCTCCAGGATGCCGGTGACCTCTCCCCGTTCGTCTCGCATCGCGGTTCGTCTCACCGTTACGTTTAGCTTCGCGCCGATCTTGTGGAGCCGCTCGACGGTTTCGCAGCAGTTCATCTTCCCGTCCCGCGCTGCGCGCAGAACCGCTCGGAGCGCCGGAACTTCGTAAATTGGCAGCAGCGATATCAGCGAGTGGCCCGTAACCTCGGCCGCCGTGTATCCGTACAAAGCCTCCGCTCCCCGGCTCCACAGTTCTATCGAGCCATCGAGCGCTATACCGACGATCGCGTCCTCGGATGATTCCAGAATGGCCTTAATCACTTGCTCGGTCCGCGGGCTCGGTAGCATGGGAACCTGATGCGCTTTCAGAACGGAGTAGTCGTTCGGGTTATCAGGCTAAGTTTCCCGTAGGCGAGAGGAGGGACCTGCGAGGGTTTCAGTAATCAAAGAATCTTTACATCCAGTGCGAGACAGAGTCTATCACTCTGTTCTGGTGACGCAACCTCCCAGCCAGGCCTTGTATCGTATTGCACACTCCACAAGCACTCAGGAGAAAGCCTGTGAAACCCTACAAAGGAGTGCTACATGCCCTAGCGTGTTTGCCGCACGAGCTACCGCATCCAGCACGACTGGGCGGAGTTCCAGTTGCGAGTCGTTTGCATCTAATATCGGACTAAGTTAGTCTTATTTCTTGTTGCAAACCACTTGCAAGGAGAAATCGTGTCCATTCCTTCTTTTCGCTCTCTTCTAATTCTTCTCTTCTTACCTCTCCTCGGGTTTCTCCTCCCGGGCAAAGCCCACGCCCAGGAAAGCCCTTACCTCGTTGCCTATGACCACTATCTCGAAGAGCCTGGCAATCTCGAAATTGAATACTTCTCGACCTTTGGCACCCAGCGCGGCGGCAATGACTTCCACGCCTTCTGGATGGAGTTCGAGTACGGCGCCACCGCCTGGTGGACCACCGAGTTCTACCTAGATGGCCAGTCCACTTTTGACGATTCCACGCTGTTCACAGGTGTCCGCTGGGAAAATCGCTTTCGCGTCTTGAAGCGCGAGCATTTCATCAACCCTGTTCTCTACGTCGAGTACGAAAACATCAGTGGCGCGGACAAGATTCTCAAGGAAGTGGAAGGTCACGACGTGGAATCAGATCACGCGGTTCGCAACGCGGTGCTCCGTCAGGAAAACAAACACGAGCTCGAATTCAAACTGATCCTCTCCGGAACGCACAAGGGCTGGAACTTCACGCAAAACACCATTGCTACCAAGAATCTTTCGAATGAGCCGTGGGAATTTGGTTACGCCATCGGCGCCAGCAGACCTTTGGCCCTCAAGGCTTCGGCAAAGCGCTGCTCCTTCTGTCGGCAAAACTTCATCGCCGGCGCCGAAATGTACGGTGGCCTTGGTGACCGTTACAGCTTCGGCTTACATGACACTTCTCATTACTTCGCTCCCGTCGTCGCTTGGAATCTGCCTTCGGACTGGACCTTGCGGCTCTCCGCGGGCTTTGGTTTGAACGACAACAGTCATCGCTTGCTATTGCGCTGGGGTGTTTCGAGGGAAATCACAGGCTTCGGTTCGATGGTCAGCCGCCTCTTCAGAGGCCCCCGGTGAGGAAACACGTCACGGTTCTCGCCACTACGGCTGCTCTCCTCGGCGTATCCATGGCTCTCGCGCAGCAGGAGAAGGCTCCAGCCTCCAAATACAATAAGGACGCACTGATCTACGCCGAACTCGCCAAAGCGCCGCAAAAAGCGCGCGCCAAGCGTAATCCCTTGGAAAAGGATCCCGACGCTCTTTCCGCAGGAAGAATCCTTTTCGAGCAGCACTGTGTTGAATGCCATGGCGATTTGGCCCAGGGCGGAAGAAAGGGTCCAAGCCTTCGTGCTGAGGAAGTTCAGAATGCCGAGCCAGGCGCGATTTTCTGGATTTTGACCAACGGCGTTGTCAGGCGCGGCATGCCGGTCTGGTCCAAACTGCCGGAGCCTCAGCGTTGGCAGCTCGTCATCTACTTAAAATCTCTCGGCGTCGCCCCAGGCAATCCCGCGCTCCTGCCTTCGCCGAAAGCGCCTTCCAATTCGTCTACGGAGTCGCCTTCACCGCATCGTTGAGAATCATTGCCAGCCGCACGCCGCCCTCAACGATGCGCTTCTGGGCCACCGTCGCCGCCTTTTCCTGGTACGCCTCGCCGGCCACGATGTTTTGGTGTAGCAGGCGCTGGCCGATATTGTTGTCGTCAGTGCAGCTGTGAACCGCGACATTCGGCTCAATCGCAATCTTCGGCGTCAGATTTCCATACACTACGCTTTCCGCAAAGTCATACCCTTCCCACACCCAGTCGTCCACGTGAATCCCCGCCTTCTGCCAGCCTTCGATGTCCGCGGCGTACAAAGCATCGAGGGTCTCGGCATACTCTGCCGGATCCGCGCCTTCCGCGTCGCGCTCCATAATTGCCGAATCCCAAATGCTATGCAGATTTGGCGAATACGAATGATTGTGTTCGCGCGGGTTGCGGTGAAGATATTTCAAGGGCACGCAGTTTCCGCCTTCATCGGCGTTCGTGATGGTGTGCAAGGGCTGGTGCAAATCTCCAACGAAATGAATGATGTACCGCAACGCCTCCGCGCGCTTTGCCGCATCCGCACTCTTATCTTTCAAAATGGCGAGTTGCTCGCCAATCGCCTTGGTCACGCACCCTGCTTGTCCGCAATACGGCTCCAGCGGTCCGTGTTGTGAGCCTCTCGGTATGTCGATGTAGTGCCATGGCCCGTTCTTTCGTTCCCCGCGCACGTCGTCCGCCCACGTCGATGCGTCCGCCATCGCGTCGCGGCTCGCGCCTCCGCAATAGCGATTCAGTTTCGGATCGATCGGATTTTCGCTCAGCAGCTTCTGCACCCATTGCTGCGTTTCGGGCGTCAAGTGCCTTTCCGCAATCAAGGCCACCGTCTGATGGCCTTTGCACCCCCATGCGTGCGCCGTGGACGGCCAGAAAAGCAAAATTAACCCATATAGAAAACTCAAATAAACGCCAAACCGTTTCATGCAAAGCTCCCGCTCACAAATGTGAAATCTCGAGAAAAAGGGTAGTTTCTCAGCTCTTTTCTCGTAATCAAGAGAAGTGTAGCTTAAAGAAGTTTTCCGGAAGAAGAAAGCGCGACGCCTCGCGAGAAGGAAGATCGCCTGGTCACCAGTCGCGGATGACCGCTTTACGCGCTCAGCCAGCGCCCAATCGGCCGCCAGGATTCCGTGTGATCGCAAATTACCCGCAACGACGCCGTGATGGGAATGGCCAGCACCAATCCCATGCCGCCCCACACCCAGCCCCAAAAGAGCAGCGCAATAGTAATCGCCACGGCATTCAGACGGACGCGCCGCCCAACCAGTTTCGGAGCCACTAAATTCAGCGCCAGCACGTGAATAGTCATCAATCCGCCCGCGATCAGCGCGAACTGCCCAAACGTCTTCCATTTGGCAAGCGCGATGATAAACGCAGGCAGCCAGGCCATCACCGCGCCGATGTACGGCACCATATTCAGCAAACCGGACGCAATTCCCGTGAGAAACGGAAAGTCCAGCCCCAGAGCCCAGAAGAACGTTCCACTCGCGACAATCACCAGTAGAGTAAGGAACGTCATGCCCGCCAGATAGTTCCGCAGGACATCCCGCAAATCCTCTAGCGTCTCCTTCACTCGTGTCCTCTGCGACGCTGGAAAAAGTTGCAGCGTTCCGTGCCAAACCTGCCGTTTTTCCGCGAGCATAAAGAAGACGAGAAAGGGCACAAACGTGATTTCCAGAAACAGCGCGTAGAGGGATCCAATGCCGCGGAAGAGCAGCGTGCGCACAATGGCCGCCTCCGGCCGCTCTCCACCTTGTTGTTGCGGTATGGCTCCCGGCGTAATGTCTGAAACCTGCCCCTCTAATCCCTTAATCTTTCCCTCCACTGCGCCTGCCGCTTGTTTCAAGAGTGCGCCGTATCTCGGCCAGTTCGCCGCGAAGTCTTCCGTCCGCACCCCCAAGCCGTATCCTCCCGCAACGAGGACCGCAATCAACAAGAGCACCATGATCATCGCGCCCACAGTGCGCGGCACATGCATTCTTTCCAGTAGCTCCACCGCTGGGTCCAGAAAATAAGCCAGCAAAATCGACAGTAGCACCGTGATCACAACTCCCGCGGCGTAATAGAAGAACAGCAGGATGATTGCCGCGGCAAGAATCCGCAGGCTAAAGGTCGATCCAGCGATTCGAACAGTTGTTTGTGGCGTTTCGGTCTCGGGCACGAAGCACTCCGTTCCCTTCACGTTAACACACTCATGCAAACTCGTGACGCCTTCGCTCCTTCACGTTTCGCACTTCTAATCTCACGATGCCAGCCATCCAGATTCTTAGTCGTCGCTCAAGTTAGCTAGTTATACAATCGAACCTGCACAACGTCCGCTTCATGTGCCCTCTCGAGCGTATGCTAAACTTTCTGCTGGCCGTTCAGGAATTGAACGTGAGCCTCCCATGCCCAAAGAACTTTTCGGAACCGACGGCATCCGCGGCGTCCCCGGCACTCCGCCGCTCGACGACGCCACTCTTTACGCCACCGGCCGTTCTCTCGCCGCTTATTTGCTCCGCGAGCACTCCGCCGCTCACGTTCTCATCGGCATGGACACGCGAGAATCCGGCCCTCACATCGCCGCTCTCCTTGCCGCGGGTCTCACGCAAGCCGGCGCCTCCGTCGCCTTTGCTGGGGTCATTACCACGCCCGGCGTCGCCTGCCTTGTCCGCCAAAATGATTTTCAAGCCGGCGTGGTCATTTCCGCTTCCCACAATCCTTATCAGGACAACGGCGTAAAACTTTTTTCTCACGCGGGCATGAAGTTCCCGGACTCCGTCGAAGAAACTCTTGAAATCGACATCTTCAAGCATCGCTCCGGTCCGCCCCCTAAAAAACCTCCCCTTCTCGTCGCTGACGAATCTCTCGATGCTGAATATCTCGATTTTCTTCGCAGCCGCGTTCTTCCCGGAGCTAGCCTTTCCGGTTTCCGCATCGTTCTGGATTGCGCCAACGGCGCCGCCTACAAGCTCGGCCCCCAGCTTTTCCGCTCTCTCGGCGCCGATGTTGTCTCGATGGGTGTATCGCCTGATGGCCGCAATATCAACGCCGGCTGCGGTTCGCTCCATCTCGAAGGCTTGCAACAGCGCATCGTTGCCGAGCACGCTCGCCTCGGCGTGGCCTTCGATGGCGACGCTGACCGCGCCCTCTTCGTCTGCGAGACGGGGAAAATCGTCAACGGCGATGGCGTTCTCCTCGCCGTCGCGCGTCACTTAAAATCTCAAAACAAGCTCAAGGGCGATCGCGTCGTCGCCACTTCCATGTCCAATCTTGGCCTCGAACGAGTCCTTGCTCTCGAAGGCATTGAGCTTGCCCGTGCTTCCGTCGGCGATCGCTACGTCCTCGAAGAAATGCTTCGTAGCGGCAACGTGATTGGCGGCGAACAGTCCGGCCACGTTATTTTCTCTGGAAGACAGTCCCGCCGGTGACGGCCTGCTCACTGCCGTAAAAATCGCCTCGCTCGTCTCCATGCGCGGCAAAATTGAGTCCCTCGTTGAGGGCCTCAAGGACTACCCGCAAGTCATTGTCAATGTGAAGGTGAAGTCCAAACCGCCGTTCGAAACTCTTCCCGAAGTTTCACGCGCCCTCGCCGAGGCTCAATCCGCGCTTGGCGAAAATGGCCGCGTCGTCCTCCGCTATTCCGGCACCGAGCAGCTCGCCCGCGTCATGGTCGAAGCCGAACACGACGCCGACGTCCAGCGTTTCTCACAATCCCTAGCCAGCGCCCTCCGCTCCTCCATCGGCGCCTGAGCCCCACGCTCGGATCCACCTTTTAAGCCCTAAAGCATAAGCCCCGCGCTTTCCGCGGGGCTTACATAAGTCGTCGGTCACGAGTCACCGGTTACGTCCTCGCCGTCTTCACCTCAACGATGTTGCTCTCCGGATACCGGTCGTGATGCCGCACCCACGCCATTCCGTGCGGCAAACCCGCCTCATCTCGTCCTTTGGGCACGCGGTCGAGAATCGCATACAGGCCCATCAAGTCTTCCAGCCCGCGCGCATACATCGAATACGTGTGGAACACTTCTCCGTTCGCGTTCTTATAGAAAATGCTCATCCCTGGCCGCTCGTCGCTCGGAAACTTGCTTGGGTTGTAGTTGTAGATGAGCTCCTTGCCCATGTCTTCCTTCGCCACGGAAACGCCGTAATCAAAATTGAACTCGCTCCCGTACGACGACACCCACGGAAATTTCCAGCCCATACGCTTTTTGAATTCTTCAATCTTCCCCAGTGGCGCCCTCGAAACAATCATCAACCTCACGTCCCGTTGCCCCAGATGGATCGCCATCCCATCCATGTGGTCTCCCAGCAGCGAACAGCTAGGGCACCCTTGCTCCCAATCCGGCCCCAGCATGAAGTGATAGATGGCCAGCTGGCTCTTCCCGCCAAACAAATCCGCCAGAGTTTTCTTTCCACTCGCCGTCTCAAACTCATACTTCTTATCGACTTTCACCCACGGCAACCTCTGCCGCTCCTCAGCCAGCGCGTCTCTCTGCCGCGTCAAACTCTTTTCTTTGGCCAGCAGCTCTTTCCGCGCTGCGATCCATTCTGCTTGCGACACTACTTTCGGTTGCCCTACTGTGCTTTGACTCATGACTTCCTCTCCTTAAAAGTTTTTTCTCGACCCCTCGGAAAGTGCGGAAACCCGCAACTCCAAATGTCGCGAGCTCCCGCACGCCAATCAAACTCAACTCCGCCGCTAGTTGCTCGCCGCTCGCGCCTTGTTCTCCTGCGCCGCTTCGCTCATTTGCGCGTACACCTTGCGCAACGCCTCGACCGATCCTGGATTGCGCTTCTCCCTCCACGCGTCCAGCCGCTTGCAATGCTCCTCCAGATTCCCCAGAAACTGGGGATTCGCAAACATCGCCCTCCACGCTCCGGTGAGCGGCTTCACTTGCTCCCAAACTCCCCATTGCTCACCCGAATTCTCGAAAAACAATTCCTCGTCCACCAGGCCCCGGTTCGCAATGCTCGCCACCATCTCCCAATACCCGAGCACCATCCGCATATACGCATTTTCCTTGCTTCCCGGAGGCACCAACTTCATCGCATCGTCCGCGCTTTTCGGATGAAAATTCACCGACATCCACTCCCGCGCGTCCCGTAGCTTCGCCTCTCTCCTCAACTCATACAAATGCAGCATTAGATTCACTTGCTCCTGCGTTGCTCCCATGTCTTCTCCTTTTCTTGTCTTCCAAACATCTTCCTCGCGATTTCTTTCGCGCGAAGCTTGTTCACCAGCACAGCCGCCACTCCGCCCGTGGAAACTGCCGATGCGATCAGCATTGCCGTCGTCGCCATGCACGCAGGACACATAACCTTCTCCTTAAGCGCAGCTAGGCCGATTGAGCCCTTTGCACGAAAAGTGGAGGTTCGTCCGCGCTAGGTCCCCAGCTTGCCGGCACTGCCACGTCGAGTATTCGCAGGTACACGCTGAATTGGCCGCGGTGTTGGTACCAGTGGCTCAGCATCACGTCGCGCAGAAACTCCGCTCGAGGTAGCGTCAGAACTTCCCGTCCGCCGGCAACCATGCGCCATGTTTCCCTCATCGCCGCGTCATCGAACTTTGGCAAAACGCTCCGCACCGTTGCGATACTTTCCTCCAGCGTCTTGAGGATCTCCTGTCGGCTTGCGGGTTGCGGAAAGCTGGCAAACTCCGGAGCTGGCGCCGGATTGTTTTGCACGAAGCGAACGACCCCGCCCGGCACGAAAGCCAGATGGTAGGCAAGCTGCCCGGCGGACATGGATTTGTTGTGCGGCTTCCAGGTCAATTTATCTTCCGGCAGCCGCTCCAGAAATCTCCGTGTAATAAGCGCTTGTGTTTCAAACTCCGCGAGCAACGATTGTGCAATCGACATGCTGATTCTCCTTTTGTTCCGATCTGAAACGCGATCCCTGCGCGCTACTGCTTCTTTCCGCCCCCGGCTGCGAACAATCCATGCGCCTCGGCCGCCTTCCGCACCCGCTCGTTAATCGTCCCCCAACCGCCCGTCACGCCTTTTCTATGCTCGTCCACAATCAATCCCAGCGCCGTGTGATGAAACTTGATCAACGTCCCGCCATCCGTCTCGCTCAACCGGTACTGCACATTCGAAGCCACCGGGTACGACATGAACATCGGGCCCGTAAATTCCAGCAGTGTTGGCCGCTTGATCGCCTGCACAAGTCCCCAGAAGTGCCCGTTCCCTTCGCCCAAATCGCGGAACCATCTCCCGCCCGGCCAGGCCTCCAGCTTCATCGGCATCGGCGTTCCGTCCATCACCGCATTCCCCGGCCCCAGCTGTTCCAGCAACGCCTCGAACGTCACCTCCAGCGAAGCCTTCACATGAATTTCCTGCGTAATGTTTAAAGTCAAATTCTCAAGTGCCACTACTGCCGCTGCCATCGAACTCATCGTTCCTCCTCGAATGCAAATGTCCACTACGGAAATCGCCTCAGTTCTTCTTCGCCGCCCCGCTCTTCGCCTCGGCCCGTTCCTTCACCCGGATCAGTTGGTGCTGCCAATACCGCTCAAATGTCCCCGCCCACTCATGCAAAGGCCGGATCGCCGCCGCATTCGTCCGGTAAAACATCTGCCGCCCGTCGCGCCGCGCGTGCACCAGCCCAACATCCTTTAAGACGCGCAAATGCTTCGAAACGGAAGGCTGCTCCATCTCCAAAGCATCCACAATCTCCCCCACCGGCCGCTCCTGCAGCGCCAGGTAGTTGAGTATCTCTCTCCGCCGCGGCTCCGCCACAGCATTAAAAGCATCAGAAGTTGTCGCAGCTCGTGCCATGAACGCTACAATACATTCCGATATGGGAATATGTCAAGCACTATTTTTCTTCCGCTTTCTTCGCCTCCAATGTCTAAGCCCAGCAACCTCCGCACTCCTCCTGCAGCTATCTTTATTTTTCGATTTCCGAGCGGAACTTTTCCCCTGCTCGCGACATTACCGTTAGTGGAGGCTCAAGCCGCCCTTCATGCAAGACGCGCTCCCAGCTCTCGTTCTAAACTCGGAGGCTCTACCGCGCACCCCTATGAACGACACGCCGCCCACCCCCGCCTTTCCAGCCAGCCCCGCCAGCGACGAGCACCTCATGCTCGCCTTCTCCAAAGGCTCCGCCGAATCCTTCAACGAACTCTTCCTCCGCTACAAACAACCCATCTACGGCTTCTTTCGCCGCCGCACCGCCGATCCCCATCACGCGGAAGAACTCTCTCAAGAAACCTTCCTCGTCCTCCTCCGCGCCGCCTCCCGCTACGAACCCCGCGCCCTCTTCCGCACCTACCTCTACGCCATCGCCTTCAAAATCCTTCGCGCCCACCGCCGCAAAGCCGCCTTCCGCGCCACCTTCTTCGGCCACCCAAAAAGCATTCCCGATCCCGCCAGGCAGGACGCCACCGAATCCGGCCTCTGGGTCCGCCGCGCCGTCGAAAAGCTCGACCGCATCGACCGCGAAATCCTCCTCCTCCGCGAATTCGAGCAGCTCAGCTACGCCGAAATCGCCGACCTACTCCAACTCCCCCTCAACACCGTCCGCTCCCGCCTCTTCCGCGCCCGCACCGCCCTCCGCAACTTGCTCGAGCCATCCGCCGCACCGGCCCCGAGTGACGCCGCTCAGTCCGCCGAACCAGCCGCGTCACCGTCCGCCGCACAAGCCATCCCACAGAAAGGCATCCGTCTATGAGCACCACCCCACATCCCTTCGCGCCAGAAGAAATCATGGCCCACCTCGACGGCGAACTCTCCGCCGCCCGCGCCCAATCCGTCTCCACTCACATTGAGTCCTGCGCCGACTGCCGCACCCTCTTGCAAGATTTTCAGCAGACAAAATACAACCTGGGCATGTGGCAGGTCGCCTCGATGCCCGCAGCCATTGAAACTCGTATTGAATCTGCCGCAGCGAATGTCTCCGCGCCACCCGCCCCTACAAGCCCTAACATTTTTCGGCGCCGGAGTCGGTGGTCGCGGAAACATTGGATGGGAGGACTAGCCGCGACGGCCGCCGCTGCCTTCCTCGTTTTGAGTTTTTTTTCTCTTTCCAAACATAAGCCAGCCTCAACGTCCGTTGACTTCGCGCGCGTTAAGTCAGTCCGCGAATCCAAGGCTCCAGCCGCTGCTCCCCAATCCGTTGGTGACGGGATCAGCCTGATGACCGCCAACGGCGCGCTTGATAGCTACGCTCCGGCAACAGGTCTCACCCTCGAAAAAGCCCAGAGCGATCTGGCGACAAATCGCTTGCCGCTTCCAGAACGGGGCCGCAATCCCATAGCCGGCAAACCTCGTACCGAACCCATGATCGCCCGCACCGTCTCTCTCTCCATCGTCGCGAAAGATTTCGACTCCGCGCGCGCATCGCTCGACGCCATCCTCGTCCGCCACAACGGCTACTCCGCCAATCTCAGCGTGAGCACTCCCCAGGATGCTGCCCGCTCCCTCCAGGCTTCCCTGCGCATTCCCGCACCACAGCTCCCCGCCGCCCTTGCTGAACTAAAATCCCTCGGTCGCGTCGAACTCGAAACGCAAAACGGTGAGGAAGTCACCCAGCAACATGCCGATCTCGTAGCGCGCCTGAAAAACTCCCGCGAAACCGAGCAGCGCCTCCAAGCCATCCTCACCCAACGCACCGGCAAAATCAGCGACGTCCTCGAAGTCGAACAGGAAATCGCCCGCGTCCGCGGCGAAATCGAACAAATGGAAGCCGAACAAAAAAATCTCGAGCACCGCGTCGACTTCGCCACCATCGACCTCAAACTCTCCGAGGAATACAAAGCCAAGCTCGACTCCCCGGCCCCTGCCATCTCCACCCAAATCCACAACGCCGCCGTCAATGGCTACCGCAACGTCGCCGACACTCTTCTCTCGATCGTTCTCTTCTTCGCCGAGTACGCTCCGGTGCTCTTTTTCTGGCTACTCCTGCTCTTCATTCCGGCTGGGCTCGCTTGGCGCCGCTGGCGCCACGCCGCCGCCGCCATCTAGCTGGCGTTCCAAAATCCTCCGGCGCATTGCTGTTCAGGCAAGCATCGCGTCCTCTGCGTTAACGTTACCGAGTACCGCCCGACTTTCTCACTAGCTCCTCTGCACTTCAGCTTCTTCTGTCTGACCATTCAGTCTTGCTGCCTTGGAAGCTGAATCGCTTCCATGTGACTTCGGCCCCGCCATTCCGCCCGCTCAGCATCACTTTTTTCGATGCAATACTCCTAAAGAATGTAGGTGATTCCCCATTTTCTGTGAGATTCTGTAGATACTTTGGTCTTCCCTTTCGGCACCCGAATTTGAATTTCTTGTAAATTCTTTTGAATCATGCACCTCTACGAGAGCACCAACTCGGCCTCTCGCTGGCACAACTATTGCTCTCTTTCGAGTCAACTTACAAGATTGGCTTCCCGGGGTGGCCGGTTCCGAACCTCGACTCGGTTCCGGTTTTTTGGGGGGTCAGTTCGATTAAGGGGGCTTGCACCAGCCCCCTTTTTCATTGCTTCCAGGTGGTTGGCCGGTGCGGGATTTCAGTTTCCCGCGAGTGTGTCATCGAAGTGGTTCAGTTCGGAGGGCCTGATCCATTCGGGCCCTCTTTTTCTTTTCCCGCCTCCCCTTTCTAATTTCCGTAGGGGCACGGCATGCCGTGCCCGCTCCTGCCTTTTTCTCAAGCTGCCCTGCTAACCAATGGCCAAATCGCTCGCACGTGCCACCGGGATGTGCCGTGCGCACGCCTTTTCTTCCTTCGACTTTTTAACTTTGAGCCCCAACTCGGTCGAAAACTATAGGCCAAAAAAATGAGCGGCCGGTGGGGGGACCGGCCGCTCGGGCGTGGGGGATTGAGGGTCTTGTAACCTGAAGCCAGCTCGCTACTTCCGCACGTTCCGCTGCGCTCGCGAGCAGCAGAACGAGATACAGGAGCAATCAGGCCTAAACCTTTTTACCCCGGAAGCAGCAACCAACTCCCGATCACAATTGCGATTCTGCTCCTCGCTCACCTTCTCGTCGATAGCCCGACGGACTCATTTTTCTCAGTACTTCCCGTCGTTTTTGTCACCCCCGTTTTAGTACCTCCGTACTTACGCCTGTGCAGGTGGCTTACTCGCTTATCGGTTCGAACCCGTAACCATTAACTATCTGACCCCAGAAAGGGTTAGAACCGCTAAAGATTCGCGCGGCATTGCCGATAACCCTGGTGGGCCTCTCCGGATGAGGGGAGTGTGTGCCCACTGACCTATGCAGCGAACACGCCGAAGCGGCCGCATTGCCATGGAAATACCTATCCTCCTGCTCGGGACAGACACCACGGGGAAAGTGTTCTCCGAAGAAACGAAAACGGTCGTGCTCAGCCGCCACGGCGCTGGAATCGTGTCGCAATTCGCGTTCGCGCCTGACGAAGTCTTGACGCTGCGGCTGCCCGGTTCAGAGAACGTAGCGGAAATCCGCATGGTCGGCCAGATTGGCGGCGAACCGGGCCGCTACGTTTATGGCGTCACGTTTGTCGATCCCGATCCGCACTTTTGGCCTGTCGAGTTTCCTCCTCCAGAGTCGTTCGAACTCGCCAGCCCGCGGATCCCGCTCGAATGCAGCCTGTGCCGGGCGCGGCAGAATGTTGAGCAGCACGAAATCGAAGAGGACGTTTACAGCGTCAACGGAAACGTGCTCCGCTACTGTGCGCGCTGCGGCGCGTCGACGCCCTGGACAAAGTCGCCAAGCGAGCCGTTCCCGTTCCCGACCGAGGCCCTGAGCAGAACTATTCCGACTCGCCTACTCCCACGGTCGAGCACTCTTTCGAACCAACTTTTTCTACTCCTCTCACCTCTCCCGCGGCGGCGCGTGCCTCATTTCGGCCAGCTTTTCTACCTGGCCAAGCCTCTACCGCACACATTGCAAATGATTTGTTGCCCTTCTCGGAATCGGTCGGTCTTCCCTCTTCGCCCGCAAAGACGAGCGCTATTGCTTTGCTCTCGTCACCCGAACCGCTGACGCCCGCCACGCTACTAACTCCTCCTGAAGCCCAACTCCCAGCGGTTCAAGTGAGGGAGTTGGATGCAAGCGGTCGGCGCGTGAACAGTCGGCGGCACATGCGCATCCGTGTGACCTTCAATGCGTGTGTGCGCCACCCCGGGCAAGCCGACGAAATCGTCGAGTGCGAAAACATCTCCAAGGGTGGTCTGTGCTTCCACAGCCGGGTCCAATACTCTCTGGACTCATTGCTTGAAGTGGCCGCGCCATTCTCGCCTGGGGAGCCTGCTCTGTTCGTTCCGGCTCGTATCAAGCGAGTCGAAGTGCTTTCTGGAGGCAAGGTTTTCCGCTACGGCGCGGAATACGTCAAGCCGCCTTCCACCCCGCCCTCCTTTTGAAGCTGTGGTGGGGTCAATCCGCCCGACGTTCTCGGCAAGTTGAAAAGAAAAAACTCGCGGGCACCGTATCCCTAAAGACCGCTAAAGATTTCGAATCACTCGCTGCAGCAAAGTGATGGCTTCACGGAGTTGCTCTCTCTCATTTTCAGGCAGTGACGCCAGGGCTTTGGCGAGGGTTTCCACGCGGCGCTTGCGCCCTTCCCACATAATTTTGGTTCCTTTGGCCGTGGCCGTCAGCCGAATGCGCCGGCCGTCTTCGGTCGCCTGCCGGCGGATCAGCCGGGCGCGCTGAAGCCCGGAGGCGATCCGGCTCATGGTCGGGGCGCGGACTTGTTCGGCATCGGCAAGCTCGCCGAGAGATCTGGGTCCGCCGAAAACGAGGACCGAAAGCGCGGAAAGCTGGGCAGGGCCGATGCCGCTTTCACGATCGCGAACACGAAGGCGGCGCAGCAGGTGAATGGCAGCGGAGTGGAGCTGGTCCGCGACGTCCACCGGAGTCAAGGGAGCTGCGCCGGGAGCGGCCGTGTGTTTCACCGGAGTGCCCGCCGTGGAGGCCTCCGCGGCCCGCCGATTTTTGTCCTTGACAGACGCCATGGAAAGTAGTTAGCTATGCTAACTAATTTGCTCCCGGAGGTAAAGTGAAATGAGCCCCTCAACAACAAATCTTGGAATCACAAATATCGGCCAAATTTCCATCATCGTGAAAGACGTCGAACGCGCCACCGCATTCTACCGCGATGTCCTCGGCTTGCCGCTGCTCTTCACCGTCCCCGGCATGGCTTTTTTTGATTGCGGCGGCGTCCGACTGATGCTTGGCACCCCTTCGTCGCCGGAATACGATCATCCCAGTTCCATCCTTTACTTCCGCGTCCCAGACATCAACGCGGGGCACCGGCGGCTGGTGGAGCATGGCGTGGACATCGTGGCGCCGCCGCGGCTCATCGCGCCGATGCCAACGCACGATTTGTGGATGACCGCCTTTCGCGACGGCGAAGAAAACATCCACCAGTTGATGAGCGAAGTACCTCGGTCAGCGTAACGGGAATAGCAGGGCGCGCAACCCCATAACATTGCGCGGTCGGAAGCCAAGAGCCGTAACATTGGATACCGAGCCTCCACCCGGCCCTTGCCGAAGTTTGCTTTCATAGTTCTTGCTTGCAACGAAACGCGGAACCCTGACACAACTAATAAGACCTTTCCCGGAGCAAGACATTCTTTCTGAAGGAGAATTCTTCCCATGCGAAAACTGATCGTGTTTGCGAGCGTCATGCTTTGCGCGGCGTGCAGCGCCTTCGGCCAATGCGGGGGCCAGGAACGCTGGGCGGTGAAGGACGGAGCGGATACAACGGCAGGGCAGGTAAATTTCAGCAACATTCTGACGCAATCCATTGCGCAGCTGATTCAGATCCACGAACCGAAACTTCCGGGGGACGACACGACGCGCGTGATTCCCGATGAAGCCAAAGTTGTCCGCGTGCAGGCCCGGCTGATCCAATGGAAAATGGAAACCGATTCCGACTACCACCTGGTGCTGACTGATGACACGGAAAATTTCACGCTAGCCCACGGAAAACCAACAGGTCACAGCATAATCGGCGAAATCCCGGATCCCAATTGCGTCTCCGGTTCGAACGACGAGTTCGGGACGCAGTCTCCATTTTTGCAAATCGGGGGCGGCTCGCCGATGGGTATCGACACCGCCCGGCAACAAATGAACGAAGCGTTTCCCAACGCCGATCTCAGTGGAGGCTGGAATGAGGCAGGAGGAGCGCGAGTAGAGTTGGTGGGCGTTACGTTTTTCGATCGCGCGCACGGTCAGGTGAGCCGCGCACCAAACAACCTGGAAATTCACCCCATCGTGTCCATTAAATTCATCGACAATCCGACGGTGGTGACGCAGCCCGCAGCAGCAGGCGGCGGGGGGCACGCGCCCCACGCGGTGGCCGGCGGAGCGCATCCAGCCGCAACAACGCCAACCGCCACGGCAGCGAATGCCAATCCGCTTAGTATTACGGACCCCAAGACAGGCGAGACGGCGACGATCACGGAGGACCGTGCGCTGGTGGTGGCCCCGTCTGAGCATTCCGGGAAGAGCGGAGCGCTCAGGGTGGGGACAGCGAGCCCAGACCTGGGCTTTCCTAAAACGCTTACAGTGTGCTGGTTTGCGGGAAGCGGCAGCGGGGCGATTCAAATTTCACTGGACGGCAAGAATTGGTTTGACGCGGAAGCAACGCCGGGCACGGGCTGCAAAGCGGTGCCGCCGGCGCAATTCGTGAAGCTTACGGCCAGCAAGGGCATGTATCAGGTGAGCTACTAAGGTAGGGCAAGCACGGCGGTTCAGTGGCAAGTCTCGCGTGGCGAGTGGCAAGTGACGGGCGGCGGGTGACGAGTGATGAGTGACGCGTCACGGAGAAATCGCTTACTCCCGTCGGCCAGTCCCTTCGACTCCGTTCCCGTTGAAACAGCGGTGCGGCACGCGAGGCGTAAGGATAAATAGTTCCCAGCCGAAGTTCCATTGACGGGTTAGGATGGCCCAGTCAAAGTAAATGAAACACCGAAAGGGGTGTGCGCCATGGCGAAGTGCCCGGCTTGCGAGCACGACGTGACTACCCCGTTTTTGCTGAATGTGGATGCGTGGAGATGGCTGACCTGTCCGCATTGCGCGGCGAGGCTGGAGCGGAAGAATCCGCGGTCCGTTGTAGTGCTGATGCCCCTGTGGGTGGGGCTTATCGCGTTCGCCAGGCTGGGTCATCGATTCGAAGTCGTTGCGGAAGTGCTCATGGCCGCCATCACGGCGGTCATCCTCGTGGAATTTATGCGTCCTCAATTGCAACTGCGAAAGCCCCTGCCGAAGCCAGAAACTAAGTTGAACCTCAGCGGCCCGTCGAACTAGCCTGCCGGCGGCTGAGGCAGTGAAAATGGTTCGCCGCCGCTGCGGTGAATTGTTCAAGGCAGCGGCGGCGAGTTAGCACAGCGAAACTAGCGTAGAGATTAACTCAGATCGCGCCCAGGAAGACAGATGTGTTGTGCTTCGACGGCGGAAAAGTCAAAACCCGCAGACTCCGGAAATACATCCGGAGCGCAAACGACGCGCTTTAAACCGAAGGTTGCGGCACCCGGCTCGCTAGAATAGTGTCAGGGACGCTCCCGGTCTATTGTGTCTGGCATCCGCCCGGTCCGTACCCCTGCCTACCCCTCCCCCCACCCCCTTTTTTTGTAAGTGCGGATTCTAAAGGACTTTAAGTCCCGTGTTTTGGAAGTGCGGATTCCAAAGGGGTTACGGACATGATTCTCGTAAGTGCGGATTCTAAAGAGTTTAGGGATAAGACTCGATGTCAAAACAGAAACGCCAGCAGGGATGCTGGCGGTAGGGTCGCAAGTCGCAATGTTACCTAGCTCTTACTATAGACGAGGAGTAAGAGTTTGTCAAGTGAAACGTATGAAAAAACGAGGGTGGGCGGCGAATCGGGGAGGAAAGGTGAAAACCCGCAGCCTCCGCAAGGACATCCGGAGCTCAAGGTTTGCAAGTACAAACCCTGAAACCGGAGAGAAAGTGAGGAAGAAAATGGGCAAGGCAAATGGATTGATGGCGCCGGTGCACCCGGGAGAAATCCTGCGCGAGGATTTCATGAAGCCGCTGGGTTTGTCGGTGAACAAGCTGGCGCTGGAGCTGCATGTGCCGGCCACGCGGATCGGAGAAATCGTGCACGAGCGGCGACGAATCACGGCGGAAACAGCGCTGCGGCTGGCGCGCTATTTCAAAACGAACGCGGAGTTCTGGCTAAACCTGCAGAATTTTTACGATTTGGAGCGCGAGAAGCGGGCGGGCAAAATCTCGGAGATCGACCGGCAAGTGCAGCCCGTGGCCGGCGTTGGGCTGCGAGCACCCGCACGGAAACTGCAAGAGGGCCGGGGATTGCCCGGTGGTATAGATTTATGATATATATCCATTGATGGAGGCGCGGCATGGCAAAGAGCGGGGTGGCGAAATTGTTTCGGAATGGGCGAAGCCAGGCGGTGCGGCTGCCAAAGGAGTTTCGTTTTGAAGGGGACAGCGTGCGGGTGCGGCGGGTTCCCGAGGGCGTGCTCCTAGAGCCGATGATTTCGGATCCCAAGGAGTGGTTTGCGGCGATGGACCGGATCGGCGGAGACCCTTTGCTGAAGAGTGGCCGAAAACAGCCGCGTCCGCAGCGCCGCAAGTTGTTTGACTGAGGCTTGCGATGGAGTATTTGCTGGACACGAACGTGTGCATCGCGCTGATCAATGGCAGTCCGGGCAGTCCGAGGTGGTTCGACGGCGTTTCGCGAAGGCAGTGGAGTCCGGCGAAACGGTTGGTGTGCCGTCGGTGTCGTTGTATGAACTTTGGTACGGAGTGGCAAAGAGCGTTCAGATCGAAGCGAACACCCGGCGTTTGGAGATGTTTCTCGCGGGGTCGGTGAGAGTACTGGAATTTGGGCAAGAAGATGCGCGTTTGGCTGGCCAAATTCGAAACACTTTGGAGCGGATAGGAAAACCAATTGGAACGTATGACCTGTTGATAGCCGGGCAGGCGATGGCGCGCAAGATGACGCTGGTTACGGCGAACGCGAAGGAGTTTGGGAGGGTGAAGGGGCTGGTTTGGGAGGATTGGGGAAAGGGCTAGCTGGCAATCGGCTGCATTTACAGCCGAGTAGGTCGTGGGTTTGAGGTCACGTTCGAGGTCTTCGAGGGTGTATCGAGCTCGACGCCGCGGGGGTGGCTAACGGTAGACCTCACGGCGATGGCCGATACGAAGGACCAGGATGAGCACGCGGGCATCTTCGATTTTCGAGATGAGGCGGTAGTCGCCGACACGATATTTCCAAAACTCGCCAAACTTGGAGCCGTGCAGGGCCTGGCCGATGCTGCGCGGGTTTTCGAGCGGCGCGATGCGCTCGTGAAGAAATTTCAGGATGCGCTTGCGTTGCTGCGGGTCGAGGCGTGCAAGTTCCCCGGCGGCGGTGGACGATAATTCGACCTGCCAGGGCATGCTATTTTAGAAGTTCTTCCAGTGGAACGGTTTGTTCGTCACCCTTCTGAATACGGTCGAAGGATTTCTCCGCGAGATATAGATCTTCGAGATCGTCAAGGTGCTCAAGAATAGCTTCGCGGACGTAGAAGGTCTTGGTGCGTCCGGTGCGGCGGGCGAGTTTTTCGAGACGCTTTTCGATGGATTCAGGAAGGCGGATGGCTAGCATGGCGACCTCGCTATACAAGTATAGCAAAGGAAGAGTGGAAAGTCGAAGGTTGAAGCGGCACCCGGCAGAGAATCTGAGCCAGACAAAATTGGCGGCGAGGGCGGAGATGAGCGCGCCGAAGATTTCGGCGATGGAGAATGAGCCGCGAAATCTGACGATTGGGACGTTGATCCGCGTGGCGCATGCTTTGGGGAGCAGGGTGGAGATTAAATTGGTGCGCAGGAAAGGGGCGAAGATGGGGCGGCGGCGAAATGGCGGGGGAAAAGTCAAAACCCGTAGGCTGCGGGCATCCGGCGATGACGCTATGGATGGCAGTCCGTCGCGGATGGAGGAGGAGCGAAGGGCGGAGGTGAGGATCGCGAGAGAGGCGCAATAGAAAACCATCCAGTGACCGGAGAAGCCTCGCCAAGTGAGCGAGGAGGGCGGGCCGACTTGCCTGCCCATTGCCGCCGTCTGAAACCAAAAGATCGCGAAATTGACCAGCGCGTAGGCGAAGAAAAAATAGAGGAGATAACGAAGCCCCTCGGGCGAACCCTTGGTTACCACCTTCCAGAAGTCCCGGCGACTCGTGGTGCCGACGCGCTTTTGCGCCACCATCACAGCGGGGAAGAAAACAACAAAGATGCCGATATGTAGGCCCCAAAAGAAATAATCGGGCGCGACTTGGCGACCAAAAAGCGCTCCGACGTGCACCCAAATGCTAAGCACAAGACCTACGAAAGATAAGAGCGCGAACAAGCCAAGGAATGGTTTCAGCAGCGGTGGCAAGGAGTCGCTCCAATGGCGGGCATCGGGGGCGGGCGGCCGATTGCGGAGAAGAACTTCGACGGTGTCTTCGAGCAGGACGGAGCGGGACGGTTTGGTGGGATTGTACTGAACGGAGACTGTCTGACCTTCGAGGCCCCTTAGGAATTCGCGAGCCGCTTCCTCGGAAGCAAGGCTGCGTTTGTATTCGCCGTGAAAAACATCTCCGGAAATGGAGTAGGAATAGGCAAGCACACCGGCGTATTTCTCGTTGTTCCTAGCAGGCAAGGTCAGTCCGAGAAAGCGCTTCGGTTCGCCGATATGGGCGGAATCGATGCGGCCGCTAGCAGTGGGCCAAGACTTCTGCTGTTGGAGTTGAAGCCAACGCCAAATCGGGAGAAGCCATCCTGCGAGAAAGAAAGCGAGCCAGATGTAAAAGAACCAAGGCCAGGTGCTGGGATCGTTCCACCGAAATGGAACGACAAGAAGCGTAAGACCTGAAATACAAAAACCGTCCAGAGATGAGCTCCTTAGGCCGACCAGTTAGCTTTATCGAGGAAGCATACCACTTCAAAGCAAACGGTAGGAACCAGGCGAGACGAAGGCGAGGAGGCCGAGGTCGCGGAGGACTTGGAGTTGTTGGCGGATTTTGTCGCGGACGTGGGTGTTGTTGGGATGGAGTTTCGCTAGCTTGTCCGCGTGGGCGTATACGTCGGCGAGCGTGAATTCGAGTTTGCCCAGCGATTGCACTACCTGGAGTACGTCGAGAGTCCAGCCGCGTTTTTCTACTTGTAATTTTTCCAGCGGGCGGAGTCGATTGTAAGAGCCGCGCACTTCGCGCGGAGTGTGAGGGGTTCCCTCGCTCACGATGGGGATGCGGGCGTGCACTGGAATCTTATCCAACAGAATGTTGCAGCCTATCCAACCGGCGCGACGAGCGGTCGAAGCGAGAGGCTTGCGACGCTCGACTGCGGATAATGCGAACGCGAAATGGGGGACGAGAAGAACCGTTCGAACGGCCCACGTGTCGAGGTCGTAGTGCAAAACGAAAAGATTTGGCGTTCTGTCTTCGAGGATGGCGCGCTTCATTTCTGAGTAAGCGGCGTCGACGATTTTGGAACCGAAGGGCTTCGATTGGCTTTTCAACTGATAGGGGGAATCGCAGACGGGACAGAAGTAGTCGATCGCGGCGGTGCCTTGCGGTGACGACCGTAGTTGCGGGTGATTCGCAGGCGGGGCAAAAGAAATTGGCTGCGCCCCAGGATTCGGTGCCGACGCGGGCGCGCTGAGAGGCGCTTCTGTAGCGCTCCAGACCGGCAGTCGGCAGGTGTAGGTTCACGCGGGCATTAGATCATGGTCAGCCGCGTGCAAGGTAGCTCTCGTTGTCGTGCTCTCAGGAGGAGAAATGTCTGAGCGGCAGTTCATCAACTATTATCGTTGTCCGAATGACGAGGAAGAATGGGCTGATGTCTGGAGTTGTTGCTGCAATGACCGCTGCCCGAAATGCGGGACGAAGACATCGAGCCATACAGGAGTGAGGATGTGATTCACATAGCTGGACGCAAAACCTAGCGAGGCATGATGAGGTGCACGCTCACGCGAGGTAGATTTCGGTTTCGGTTTTGATGATGAAGAGGGCGTCGGAGTCGGGGTGGCCGGAGGCGCGGAATTTTTGGCGGGCGTCGTCGAGGGATGTCGGCGAGGACGGAGAAGATGACGCGGCGGTCGGTGCGGCCGATGAAATAGAAGCGGAGTTCTTGCTGGACGAGTTGGAGTTGTGGCGACATGCGAAGAGCAGAGAGCGTCCCTCCACTGCGCGTCAGCAGAAGGCGCTGACGCTCCGGTCGGGATGACAGTGGTGACTACTGCGGCGCGATCTGATCGATCCACGGAATCGCTTGAGCGGATCAACGAGAAGTAGCATCGAAGGAAAGTCGAAGACGAAACGGAAAGCTGGACTTGTACCAGATTCGGAACAGAGGCGGCGGACGGAGAGGTTGATGTAATCGAGGGAGAGTTCGCAGCCGATGGGTGACGGCGTAGGCGGAATGCGGCGAGGAGCGTGGTGCCGCCGCCTAGGAATGGATCGAGGACTAGGTCGCCTTCGTTGGTGGAGGCGAGGAGGATGCGTTCGAGGAGGGCGACGGGTTTTTGGGTGGGGTGTTTGCCGAATTTTTTCTCCCAGGTTTCGGGGGGCTTGATTTTCCAGACGGTTTTCATTTGTTTGCCGCGATTGGTTTCCTTCATGAGCTTGTAGTTGAAGGTGTGGCGGGACTTTTTGTTTTTGGCGGCCCAGATGATGGTTTCGGTGGAGTGGGTGAAATAGCGGCAGGAGAGATTGGGAGGCGGATTGGGCTTTTCCCAGGAGATGTCGTTGAGGAGTTTGAAGCCGAGTTGCTGCATGGCGAAGCCGACGGAGTGGATGACGTGGGCGGTGCCGGTGACCCAGATGGTGCCGTTGGGTTTGAGGACGCGCTGGCAGGCGGCGAGCCAGGCGGGGTTGAATTCGTGGTTGGCGTCGGGGCCGTGGGATTTGTCCCAATCGCCTTTGTCGACGGTGACCATTTTGCCGGCGTGGCAGGTGATGCCGCCGTTGGAGAGGAAGTAGGGCGGGTCGGCGAAGATGAGGTCGACGGAGGATTCGGGGATGTGCGGCGAGGATTTCGAGGCAGTCGCCTTGGTAGATGCGGAGGTGGTGCTTGGGGTCGTCGCGGAAGACGGGAGCGGGGAGAGTTTGGGCATTTTAGGTGCGCAGTCGGAGGCGGCCATTGATCAGATCGGGATCGTTGATCAGATGGGTATAAGAGTCAAGCGGGCGGAAGACAGGTTGAAAGTCGAAGAAGGAAAAAGAAAGAGTCGGAAAAGGATAACGTAGAGGCGCAGAGTTAACAGAGATTCGCGGAGAAGACAAGAAAGAGAAGACGGGCACGGCGTATCGTGCCCCTACGAGGACGAAATTTTGGTGGTGAGGAAAAAGCAAAAGACTTTGTTAGACTCATGCGATGCATGACTTGAACTATTTTCGGGATCATTTGGATGTGTTTGCGGAGATGGCTAAGAAGCGGGGGACGCCTTTGCATCTGGATGCGTTTCGCGTGCTGGACCATCAGCGGAGAGAATTGATCACGTCGACGGAGCGTTGAAGGCGCAGAGGAACAAGGCCAGCGACGAGATTGCGCGGTTGAAGAAGGAAAAGCAGGACGCGGACGTGTTGATTGGGGAGATGAAGGCGGTTTCGGAGCGGATCAAGCAGGCGGACGAGCGGATTACGCAGTTGGATGCGACGCAGCGCGAATTGCTCTTGACGATTCCGAATTTGCTCCACGCGAGCGTGCCGGAGGGGCATAGCGCGGCGGACAATGTGGAAGTACGGAGGTGGGGGGCTCCTCCGCGTTTTGATTTCACGCCGAAGCCGCACTGGGAAGTCGGCGAGAACGCTGGAATTCTCGACTTACAACGAGCTGTAAAGATTGCCGGTGCGCGTTTTGCGCTTTATCGCGGCCCAGGGGCTCGGTTGGAGCGGGCGCTGGCGAATTTTTTTCTGGACGTGCACACACGCGAGCACGGGTATACGGAGATTCTGCCGCCGTTCATTGTGAATACGGCGTCACTGGTGGCCGACGGCAAGCTCCCGAAATTCGCCGGGGATATGTTCCACCTGGAAGGCACGGATCTTTGGCTTACGACCACGGCGGAGACAGAGTTGACCAACCTTTACCGAGAGGAAACTCTGGACGCTAACGTGCTGCCGATCCGTGTGTGTGCGTGGACATCCTGCTTCCGCTCCGAGGCTGGCGCAGCAGGAAAAGACACGCGAGGGATCAAGCGCCAGCACCAGTTTCAGAAGGTCGAACTCTTTAAGTTCACGCAGCCGGACAGCAGCTACCAAGAACTCGAGTCTCTGGTGGGCAACGCCGAAGCAATCCTGCAAAGACTTGGGATTCACTACCGCGTGATGCAGCTATGCTCGGGGGACACGGGCTTCGCTTCCTCGAAGACTTACGACATCGAGGCCTGGTTGCCTTCGACCGGCGAATTCATGGAAATTTCTTCGTGCTCGAATTGCGAAGCGTTCCAAGCGCGTCGCGCCGGAATCCGCTTCAAGGCAAAAGGCGCGGCTAAGAGCGAATTTGTGCACACGTTAAATGGCTCGGGGTTGCCGATAGGGCGGACGTGGATCGCGATTGTCGAGAATTATCAGCAGGCGGATGGGTCGATATGTGGTGCCGGAGGTTTTGCGGCCGTATATGGGGATGGAGAAGATCGAAGTCATGAAGTAGGGATGCAAAGAGGTAAAGACGGGTCGGCGGGCAGCGGGCGTCCGACGCTGCATTTTCGAGCCGTTTCTATGTAACTCGCTGATAATAGACTGTTTAAGTCAAAAATAAGCTCAAACTAGCTGAAAAGGAAGAAGTTCTTTTGCCGCGCAAACTATTGAAAGTACGTGTTTTCGTTTGACTCTGCCTTTTCGCCTTGCATACACTCGCCTGAGTACACTATTGGCCCCAATGTGGTAGAGCAATGTACTAGACCCTGGGGGACTTACGGGTCGCAGGAAGAAAAGTAATCCCGAACGAACGAGGGTAAAGGAGTTGGCCCCAACAAGTTTGGGGTCATGAGCTAGAAGAATCGATGAACTTTATTGGCAGGATAATGAGGTTTTTGTTTTGGCTGCTGATTGTCTCGTGGAGCGTGGCGCTGCTGCGGCGGGTGATGGCGTGGATGCTGCGCGGGGCGACGCCGGCGCAGGTGGAGCAGGATGGGGCGGGCGGCTCGGCAGGGTCGGGCGACGCGCAAGGCGGTTCGGCGGCGCGGCGATTGGTGCGAGACCCGGTCTGCGGCACGCATGTGGCGGAAGTTCTGGCAATTCCGCTGCGCGAGGGCGGGGAGTTGGTGCATTTTTGTTCGGCGGCTTGCCGCGACAAGTATGTGAACGACACGCAAAGGCTGGCGGCAAACGGTTAGCTGGGTTTCAAGCCAGGGGATATTGAGAAAGTTTTAATTTTTCATAGATCGAGAAGTCGAGACTATACGCGTAGAAGAAAGGACCGACGCCGATGGCCACGGTCGCAAAGCCCACAGCCCCAATAAGACCGATAGGCGCGCCACCCATGGTGCCGCGCATCGCTCCGCGAGAGGACTTGAATCCGTTTCGCATCGCGCAGATTCAATTTGATATGGCGGCGGAGTTTTTGAAACTGGAGCCGGGACTGCGGCAGATTTTACGGACGCCGAAGCGCGTGCTGGAAGTTTCGATACCGACGAAGATGGACAACGGGCAGGTGAAAGTCCATACCGGGTTCCGCGTGCAACATAATATTTCGCGCGGGCCGGGGAAAGGCGGCATCCGCTATCACCCCAACGTGACGCTGGATGAAGTGAAAGCGCTGGCGGCGTGGATGACGTGGAAGACGGCGGTGTTGAACGTGCCGTTCGGCGGGGCGAAGGGCGGAGTGATCTGCGACCCGAAGCGCATGTCGAAGACGGAACTGGAGCGGATGACGCGGCGGTACGCGAGCGAAATTTTGCCGATCATCGGGCCGTCGATGGATATTCCGGCGCCGGATGTGTACACGGACTCGCAAACGATGGCGTGGATTATGGACACGTACTCGATGACGGTGGGGCATTCCGTGCATGGAGTGGTGACGGGGAAGCCGGTGTCGATTGGCGGGTCGGAAGGACGAAGCGAGGCGACGGCGCGCGGGCTGCTGTACGTGGTGGAAGAAGCTTGCAAGCTGAAGAAGATTCCGCTGCGCGGAGCGACCGTGGCGATCCAGGGGTTTGGGAACGCGGGAGCGACGGCGGCGCGCCTGTTCGCGGAGAAAAAGGCGAAGATTATCGCGCTGAGCGATACGCGAGGCGGCGTGACGAATTCACGCGGAATCGATCCGATCAAAGCGATTCGTTATAAGGAGCGGTCAGGGACGGTGGTGGGGATGCCGGGGGCGTCGCGGATCACCAATGATGATCTGTTGACGATGAAGTGCGACATCCTGGTGCCCGCGGCGCTGGAGAACGTGATTACGCTGCACAACGCAGAAGCGATTAAGGCGCGCATTGTGGCCGAGGCTGCCAACGGGCCGACGACGCCGCACGCCGATGAAATTCTGGCGAGGCGCGGGATTACCGTGCTGCCGGACATTCTCGCGAATGCCGGCGGAGTAACCGTGAGCTACTTCGAATGGGTGCAAAACATGGAAGGGCTCATGTGGGACGTCGAGGAAGTGAACGCGCGGCTGCAGAAGAGCATGGTGCGGGCGTTCCATGAAATGGTGGATACGATGCGGAAGCATCACGTTCCGCCGCGGGCGGGAGCGATGGTGCTGGCGGTGGGCCGCGTTGCGGAAGCGACGCTGGTGCGCGGACTTTTCCCCTGATTGGTCATTTGAAAAAGTCAAAATCCAGATTCGTAGGGAGGTACAGCGTTTTGTTGGGCTCGCTGTGCCTCGTTCTTTTTGCGTGGAGCGTGGTTTCGTACGCTTCGGGGCAGCAGCGACTGGAAATGGCGATCACGGTGGATGACCTGCCTGTGCATGGCGATTTGCCAGCGAATACGACGCGAGCCGAAATTGCGAAGAAGATGATTGAGGCGTTCAAGGCGAAGGGCGTGCCGGGCGTCTACGGATTTGTGAACGCGAAGAATATCGGGGCCAACGGGGACACGGAAAAAGATAGTGTGCTGAAGATATGGGCGGATTCCGGATTTCCGCTGGGCAATCATACGTTTTCGCACATTGATTTGAACACGAGCAGCATACAGGCGTTCGAGGACGAGATTGTCGCAAATGAATCCGTGCTGCAGGGGTTGATGGGCGGCGGGGATTGGCACTGGCTCCGGTATCCCTTCTTGCATGAGGGGGACACGCTGGAGAAAAGACACGCGATTCGGAAATATCTGGCGGACCATGGATACAAGGTCGCCCAGGTGACGCTCGATTATGGGGACTATGCCTGGAACAATCCGTATGCGCGTTGTGTGGCAAAGCAGGACACGCAGAGCATTGAGTGGCTGAAGTCGAGCTATCTCCAAGCCGCGAAGGATGACATCGAGCTGGACCGAAAACTATCGGCTCAGCTATTTGGGCGTGATATCAAGTATGTGCTGCTGATGCATATCGGCGCGCTGGACAGCGTAATGCTTCCAGACCTTCTGGATCTTTTCACAAAGATGGGATTTCATTTTGTTTCGCTGAAGGAAGCGCAAAAAGACCCGGCCTACCAAAGCGATCCGGACGCGGCGCTAAAATTTGGCGGGACGCTGCTCGAACAATTGACTGAAGCGAAGCACCTACAGTATCCGCCGCACGCTGACCGGCCAATGGACAAGCTCGACGCTGTCTGCCGTTAATTCGGATTTTCCCGAAAACTTGAGTCCTTACCCGTGCGCGCATCTTCGCCGGAGTCCTGCGGGACCGGCGATCAGGAAAAATTCTTGTTGCGTGGGACAATGCGTGCGCGTACATTCGCAATTGCCGGTGCGCCAAGGTGGCGCGACCGGCTATTTTCTTCGAGGGACGTGGCCAAGCACGAAAAATGAGCGCGACGAACAACAATCATCAAGCGGCGCCGCCGATTCTGCTGACGATTTCTGGATTTGACCCGTCGTGCGGAGCGGGGACGGCCGCGGACTTGAAAACATTTGCGGCGCACGGATGTTACGGCGTGGCGGCGATCACGGCGCTGACGGTGCAGAACACGCAAGGCGTGGAAGACGTGCACAACATTCCGAGCGCGACGCTGAAGGCGCAGCTCGAGGTGCTGGCGAAGGATTGCAATATCGCGGCGGTAAAGATTGGGATGCTGGGGAACCGCGGGAATGCCGTGACGGTGGCGGAATTTCTGGATGCGCACAAATTTGCGCACGTGGTGCACGATCCGGTGATGAAGTCATCCAGCGGGACGGAGTTGCTTGACGCAGGTGGTGTGAAGTACGTCGCTACAGAGCTGTTGAAGCGCGCGAGCGTGATAACGCCGAACGTGCCCGAAGCCGAGATTTTGACAGGAATGACGATCAAGGACGTAGCGGAAATGGAAGCGGCGGCGAGAAAGATTGTGGAGATGGGCGCGCGAGCGGTAATCGTCAAGGGCGGACACATGGGGCGTCCGACGGACGTTCTTTTCGACGGCACGGACATGGTGACGCTGCCCGGTGAGCGCGTAAACGAAGAGCAGTTGCACGGAACGGGCTGCACGTTTGCGTCGGCGCTGGCGGCGCATCTGGCGGTGGGCCGCGGGCTGCTCGAAGCGGCGACGCTCGCCAAAGCGTACGCGACCAAAGCAATTGAGAAGGCGTACCCCGTCGGGAAAGGCCGGCTGCCGCTCGACCATTTCTACCGGCAACGGATTGAGCCGCCTGCGCGCGGCATTCACGAAGTGCCGCAGCATGGGTTGCATCCCGCGGCGGAGCCAGCGGCGCACTAGCACCCTCCACGCTGCCGACGAGATTACCAAGCGGACTCCGGCGAAACCTATAGCGGCGAGCTTGGTGAATCTCCATGAGTCCCAAACGCAAAATCATCGTCTATATTGCGACGAGCGTGGACGGCTATATCGCGCGGCCCGACGGCGACGTGGCGTGGCTCGACCGTCCGAGGCCTAAGGGAAATTACGGGATGGGCGAGTTCTTCAAGAGCATCGACACGATCCTTTGGGGACGCAAGACATACAGCAAGGGAATCGAGATGGGGATGGAGAAGAGGATGGCATCGGGATTCGGCGCCGGCATCCACAACTACGTTTTTTCACGGCAAGCGCAGGAATCGAAGCTGGCAGGATTCAAGTTTGTCGGCGAGCCGATTAAGGAGTTCGCGCAGGGATTGCGGAGGCAGCGCGGCAAGGACATCTGGATGATGGGTGGCGGCGAGATCATTGCGTCGTTCCTGGACGAAGGAGAAATCGACGAGTTCCAGATCAATGTGGTCCCGATTCTGATCGGGGAAGGCATACCGCTGATTCAACCGAGACACCGGTTGATTCGGCTTAAGCTGCTATCGAGCAAAGCGTTTTCCGACGGGGTGGTGAGCCTCAAGTATCAAGTGACACGCAAGAAGTAACAAGGAATTCGCGGCGCCAAGAGCATTTCTTTCTCGTGAGCGCCGTGGATGGAGGAAAGGCCTTGGCGAGAACCAGCAAGCCGATCCCTGCGGCGCTCGGATTCCGAGTCAAGTCCGGCTGGGCGATGGCGGTATTGCTGGCTGGCGCGTCGAGCGCGCCCAAGCTGGTTATATGCCTGGCCATCCTGCTTTCTGATCCGAAGATTCCTCAATCGAAGCAACCCTACCACGCCGCGCTCGAACCGTCCGGGGAAGGAAGGAAAGGCGCTCGCAGAAAAACTGTGTCACATCGTAACTAGCACCGCAAAGCAGTCTGTCCACCGCTTCTGGAGCAGGCCGTGGCCGATGCAGTTACGGAGTTGTGGGAGCAGCGTTGGTGGTCGGCAGTCTGGTGGATCCGGCTACGCTGCACAACGAACACATTCGAGCGCACGGACTCGAAGGCCAACTGTTTCGCACGGCTCTTGGAGGATGCGTTTCGTGAGCAGCGGCTCCTGTGCAAGAGCTTCTCTTGGAAAAGAATGCGTATACGCACGGCGTCGCCGGTGCTGCGCAAATCGGCGCCGGAAACAAAGAAGATAATCGCCGGCCTAGGCGAATCGCACGAGGGATCCTGGAGGGCGGAAGAGAAGCTCGCGGCTTTGGCGGCGTGGATCGCACTGAATGCGAGCAAATAAAACGAGGCCGACGTCAGCGTTTGGCTTGCGCGAAAGAGGCCGCGATGCGCCTGTATGCCCGTACTTCGCTGAATTGACCCTGATCGTCGTCCTCTTCCTTGGCGATTCCTTGGCGCATCCTCTGGACACGCTGCACGCTTCTCGAGCGCTTCGCCGCGAAGAAACCAAAAACGGCCGAGGGTTCGGCTGGTCCACGGCGCCTTTCGGAGCACGCGATCTGCGAGAGAGGCCTCTGCGCTTTTCCCCGTAAGTCCATTGGAACAAGACATACAAAAGAAAGTCGCATCCAAGAATGCAAATCGCGAGAAAGACGGTAGCTGACATAATTAACTCACTCTGCGCGGATGGGAACGGGCTTTCCGCACAAGAGGCAGGTTAGGAGCAGAGGGGCAAGAAAATCCTGAGGGGTTTGTTAGGAATTTATTAAATCCTGCGCCCGGAAGTGGCGGCAAAGCCGAGACCGTGTGACGTTGACTTTGGATTGTTCCGAGTCAGAACATGTCGGGGTGTGATTGTGCGCATCCATTCGGCGGGTGAGTGCGGGCTTGAGCGGTTCTACTCGTAAGTATTGAAGAGACAGAGGAGAGTATATGAAGAGACGGATGCATGTGTGTGGGATGATTTTCTTCGTGGCTGCATTAACAGGGCCTCGGGTTTGTTTTGGGCAGAATCCGGATGAGACGGAGATTCGCAAAGTCGAGACGGGGTTGCAGGCGGCGTGGAACCACCACGACATGAAAGCATGGGCCAATGCGTTTACAGAGGACGCGGATTTCGTAAACGTGGTTGGCTGGTGGGGGAGAGGGCGTGCGGAGATCGAGAAGAAGCACGCCGATGCACACGCGTTTGCCTTTCGAGAGAGCACATTAACGATCGAGGAAGTTCACACGAGATTCCTGGCGCCTGAATTCGCGGTTGTGCATGTCCTGTGGACATTGGTGGGACACAAGAACCCGGATGGCACCCCTGGACAGCCGCGAAAAGGGATCTTCACGCAAGTTCTGCAAAAACGGGACGGGAAATGGCTGATTGCCGCCGCACAAAATACTGACAGCCGACCGGAAGTGCCGATACCGACGGGGCCGCCGAAAAACTAGAGCCTTCCTGGTTCATTGGCAATTTGAACTCGCCATTTGGCAGAAGAGGCCGGCGCATGTATTTCCTAAGCAAGCCTGATCCAGATAAGATTCGCACCTTCCTTTCGGCGCAGAAGGTTCAGTCGTTCTCTTACGGGCATGTTGGTGCTTCGCGAGGCCGTCCTCCGAGTGGATACACGACTGATCACAACCGCATTCGTCTTGGCGAAGGCGAGGAAGTTTTTGCCCGAGCCGTTAAGGCGATTCGACAGTGGAAAATGTTTGACATGCCGTGGATACAGCTCTGTTGGCCCGACGCTCCGATCGAAGAAGGCGCGACAGTGGCCGTCCTCGTATCGCAGCTCGGGTTTTGGTCGATGAACGCCAGCCGGATCGTCTACGTGATTGATGAAAATGGCAGCGACAAGAAATTTGGTTTTGCCTACGGAACCTTAGTCCAGCATGCGGAACGCGGCGAGGAGCGATTTAGCGTCGAGTTTCATTCCAAAGACCAATCCGTCTGGTACGACGTATGCGCTTTCTCCAAGCCGAACTTCCTTGCGCGGCTAGCCTATCCTTTTACGAGGGCAATGCAGAAGCGGTTTGCAAGGGACTCGATGAGTGGCATGCAAAAAGCCGTGAACAATTCTTGAGTTGAAGAACGGGGCCATCCGGCACTAACCAACATTTGCGAAGCTCCGCGAAGCCCAAGAATGCCGGGCGAAAATCTGGCACCTACATTTTGTAAACGACGTGGCCGGCGACGATGGTGGCAACCGGGCCGCCTTTGAAGGTGCGGGCGTCGAAGGGAGAGTTGCGGGATTTGCTGGGGATTGCTTTACGTCGTAGGTCCATTCGTGCGTGGTGGAAAAAATCGTGAGGTCGGCGGGCTGGCCGGGGGCGATTTTGCGTTCGATGCCGAGGACACGCGCGGGACCGGTGGTGAAAAGTTCGACTCATGCGCATGAGCGAGAGGCGACCGGCGAGAACGAGTTGTTCGAGAGAAAGAGCGAGCGCGGTTTCGAAACCGAGAATGCCGAAAGGGGCGCGGTCGAACTCGACGTCTTTGAGGGCGGGCTCGTGAGGGGCGTGGTCCGTGGCGATTGCGTCGACGGTGCCGTCGGCAAGACCTTCGATCAGCGCTTCGCGGTCCTCGCGCGCGGCTAGTGGCGGATTCATCTTATAGCGCGAGTCGTACTGGACATCTTCATCAATCAAAGTGAAATGATGCGGCGTAACCTCGCACGTTACATGAAGGCCGCGCTGCTTGGCCCAGCGGACTTGCTCGAGCGAAGCCTTTGCGGAAAGGTGTGCGACGTGCAGCCGCGCGCCCGTGAGTTCGGCAAGTTGAACGTCGCGCGCGACGCAAACAGATTCGGCGGCAGCGGGCATGCCGGGCAAACCGAGGCGCGTGGAGGTGACGCCTTCGCGCATGACGGCACCGGCGGCGAGCGAAACATCTTCGGAATGTTCGATGACGCACAGATCGAGCGAGCGGCAATAATCCATTACCTGGCGCGTGAGTTTTGCGGTGGCGATGGGTTTGCCGTCGTCGGAGACGGCAACGATGCCGGCTTGCTTCATCGCGGCGATTTCCGCGATGGCTTCGCCTTTGCTGCCGACGCTCGCGGCGCCGATGGGCCAAACGCGCACGCTGGCAGTGGCTTTGGCGCGATCGAGAATGAAGCGCGTGACGCTCGCGTTGTCGTTGACGGGCTTCGTGTTGGGCATACAGCAGACGGCCGTAAAACCTCCGCGGGCCGCGGCGCGCGTGCCGGTCTCGATGCTTTCCGAGGATTCCTGGCCGGGCTCGCGGAGATGCGCGTGAAGGTCGATGAAGCCGGGCGCGACGATCAGGCCGGTGGCGTCGAAGATTTCCGTGGATTGATCTGGCGCGATTTTTCCAGGTTGCGCGACATCGGCGATTTTGTCGCCATCGAGAAGAACATCGCGCGGGGCGTCAGTCTGCGTGTCTGGGTCGATGACGCGGCCGTTCCTAACGAGCAGCATGCGAAGGATCCTTTTTTACATCGGTGGAACGCCGGTTGCGCGGCTCCTGCACTTCAGCGGCGGGTTGCCCCTCTTCTTCCGAGCCGCCCATGAGGAGCAAAAAGAGCAGGCCCATGCGCACGGCTATTCCGTTGGTGACTTGCTCGAGGACGCAGGACTGCGCACCGTCGGCGACTTCAGGGGTGATCTCGACGCCGCGATTCATTGGGCCGGGATGGAGAATGATGGCGTCGGGCTTGGCGCGGCGGAGGCGCTCGGCGTTGAGCTGATAGAGAAGGATGTAGTCCGCGGCAGAAAGCGCTGGCTCGTGAAGGCGCTCGGTTTGCACGCGGAGGACGAGAACGACGTCGGCATCTTCGAGAGCTTCTTCGATACGAAAGACGCGGCGAATGGAAGCACCGGGCGGGCCAATGCTTTCGAGTTCGCGCGGAACCCACATGGCCGGACCGCAGAGCGTGAAGCGGCAGCCGAATTTTGCGAGAAGGTGGATGTTGGAGCGAGCGACGCGGCTGTGAGAAATGTCGCCGAGAATGGTGACATTCAAATTGGCGAGAGAGCCTTTGCGGTCGCGGATGGTTAGCGCATCGAGCAAGGCCCTGCGAGGGATGCTCATGAGTGCCGTCTCCCGCATTGATCACGGGAATATCGAGATGCCGCGCGACAAAGTCGGCGGCTCCGGAGGCTGCGTGGCGCATGACCAGACAATCCGGTTTCATGGCATCAAGCGTGTGCACGGTGTCGAGTAGAGACTCACCCTTTTTCAGGCTGGAAGATTCCGCCTGCAGGTTCATGGTGTCCGCGCCGAGCCGCGAGGCAGCGGTTCCGAAACTGATGCGCGTGCGGGTGGAGTTTTCGAAGAAGGCGAGAGCAACGGTTTTGCCGCGGAGAGTGGCGAGTTTTTTGAGCGGGTGGCGCTGTATTTCCTGGAAGGATTTGCTCTGGTCCAGAAGAAAAGTGAGTTCGTCCGCGGAAAGCGGTTCGAGAGCCAGAAGGTCGCGAAAGCGAAACGTCACATTTGCACTCTTTGACTGGATAGCGAAAAATCCCGTTTCAACTAAGACTCCTGGCGGTCGACGAGAACGACGCGCTCTTCATTATCGATCTCGCGGAGACGCACTTCGATGATTTCGGTTTCGCTGGTCTGCACGGTGCGGCCGACGAATTGGGCTTCAATGGGCATTTCGCGATGGCCGCGGTCGATGAGCACGCAGAGAGAAACGCGCTGGGGGCGGCCGAGGTCGAAGAGACCATTCATGGCGGCGCGGATGGTGCGGCCGGTGTAAAGGACGTCGTCGACAAGGACGAGGTCCATGCCGTCAACGCCGAAGGTGATGTCCGAGGACTGCAGAACGGCCTGGGGCGCGACTTTGGACAGGTCGTCGCGATAGAGGGTGATGTCCAGGGTGCCGACGGGCACGTCGACGCCGTCGATGCCGCGCATGGCTTGGGCGATGCGCTGTGCCAGAGGCACGCCGCGGCGCCGGATGCCGATCAGGGCCAGATGCTTGGTGCCGCCACTTTTCTCGACAATTTGATGAGCCAGCCGTTGCAGGGTGCGATCGATCTCCGGGGCGGACATCAATTGAGCTTTTTCGACGATGCGCATGTTCGGGTAATCCTAGCATAGTGACTGGGGACTCGTGACTAGTGAGTGGTGGGGAGCCTCGCGGGCACTCGATGAGGCTTTTGAGTTCGGGCGGCGTGATAAACTGCCGCGCGACACATTGAGCGAGGTGGATATGTTCGTCACAAAAGCGCTGAAACCGAAACGTAGAACCGTGATGGCGGTGTGTGGAGTGGTCTTACTCCTGTGGGCTGGCACAGCTTGTGTCCCACGTATTGTTGCGCAAGCGAACAAGGCAGCTGCACCGAAAGAAGTACCAATGCGGCCGAAGTTGGTGGTGATGCTGGTTGTGGACCAGATGCGCGGGGACTACGTGGACAAATTTCGAGGGCAATGGACAGGAGGATTGAAGCGGCTGGTGGAAGAAGGCGCGTGGTTCCCCGATGCGGCCTATCCGTATGCCGCGACGGAGACCTGTGTGGGCCATACGACGATTTCCACGGGCGCGCTTCCGGCCATGCATGGAATGGTTTCGAACGCATGGTGGGACCGGGAGCAGCAGAAGGGCGTGACATGCACCTCCGACCCGAACGTGAAGAATACGGGCTACGCCGGTGCAAGCGTAAAGGGGGGAGACAGCGCCTGGCGGATGCTGATGCCCGCGTTTGCGGAGGAATTGAAGTTTCAGGGCAGCGGCGGAACGCGAGTGGTGACATTTTCCCTGAAAGCGCGCGCGGCGATCACGATGGCGGGCCATCAGGCGGATGCAGTGACCTGGTTTGACCCGGCGGTGGGGGCTTGGACGACGTCGAGCGCTTATCCGATGGCCGGGTTTGTCGAGGAGTACGCGAAGACGCATCCCGTATCGAGAGATTACGGCAAAACATGGACGCCGCTGCTGCCGAGTTCTGCATACTGGTACGGCGAAACGGCGACAGGAGCGGTGCCGCCGGCGGGATTTGGGCCGGCTTTTCCGCATCCGCTGCGAGGGAAGCCAGACAGCACGGGAGCAGACGCGACTTTCTATAATCAGTGGCAGGCAAGCCCGTACGCGGAGACTTACCTTGCCCAGATGGCAGAAGACGCCGTCGACAAGCTGGGATTGGGTAAAAGTGCAGGCACGGATTATCTGGGAGTCAGTTTTTCGTCGGTGGATTATGTGGGGCATGCGTTCGGTCCGCGAAGTTGGGAGGTGCAGGACGAACTCGCCCGGCTGGACCGCGACTTGGCGAGTCTCTTTGCGCACCTGGACAAAGTAGTGGGGCGTGGGAATTACGTGGTGGCGCTCAGCGCGGACCATGGCGTCGCGCCGATTCCTGAAGATTTGCAGAAGACGGGAGCGGATGCGGGCTGGTTGAATGTGGAAGAAGTGAAGCAGAGGATCGAGAAGGCGCTGGATGGGTTGAGCTACGCGAAACCCGCAGTGGCGGAGGTGGGTGGAGGCGACGTGTATTTCACGCCGGGAACGTACGAAAAATTGAAAACGGATGCGGCGGCGATGCACGCGGTGATCGAGGCGATCGAGAGCGTCCCAGGCGTGGCTGGAGTTTATCGCGCGGAAGAGCTTGAGGGCCGTCCGACGACGGAAAATCCGATTCGAAGGGCGGAGGCAGCAAGTTTCCTGAAATCCCGGAGCGGGGATTTGATGATTGTCCCAAAGCCATACTGGCCCTGGGATTTTTCAACAGCTGGCAGGCCGCGGCAATACGGCGCCACACACGGGACACCCTACTATTACGACCAACGCGTGCCGGTGTTGCTGATGGGATTTGGGATTCGGCCGGGTGTGTATCACGGAACGATTACGCCTGCGGACATCGCGCCGACACTGGCGTCCATCTGCGGGATAACGCTGGCGCCGCGTGATGGGCGGGTGTTGGGTGAAGCACTGGCGAAGACGGACGAACGTCGGACCACAAGAAAGTCATCTGCTCCAGGCAGCGCCGAATCAGCTAAGCCGTAGAGTCGCCTTTTTCCACAGTCTCAGGAAATGCGAGGAGATTTCGGGGGTCTCCGCGCGGCTTCATGATATTCTCTGAGCGAAGTGACGAGCGCCAGGGCTGTTGATCTGACCGTGCAAATTGGCGCGGTGCGCCTGCGGAATCCCATTCTCGCAGCCAGCGGAACCTTCGGCTATGGCGTCGAGTTTGCCCACCTGGTTGACCTGAACCGCCTTGGCGGGCTCGTGGTAAAAGGCCTATCCCGGGAGCCTATGGAAGGCGCCCCCGCTCCCCGGCTCTGTGAGACTCCCTCGGGAATGCTGAACGCCGTTGGGCTCCAAAACATCGGGGTCCGGGCATTTGTGACTGAAAAACTCCCAGTACTGCGAAAATACGATACGGCGGTCATTGCCAATGTCTTCGGGTATGCCGTGGAAGACTACGTCGAAGTAATCCGGGTCCTGGAGGATGCCGAGGGGCTGGCGGCCTACGAACTGAACATCTCCTGCCCCAACGTGAAGCAGGGGGGGATGCAGTTTGGGAACGATCCGGCTCTGGTAGGTGAGGTGGTGGGAGCCTCGCGAAAGGCTGCAGCCAAGCGGCCGCTTTGGGTGAAGCTCTCGCCGATGGTTGCAGACATTGGACTTATTGCCCGCGTGGCGGAAGACGCCGGAGCTGATGCCCTAACGGTGGCGAACACATATCCGGCCATGGCGGTCGACGCTTGGACTGGGAAGTCCTGCCTCGGGAACCAGTCTGGGGGTCTATCAGGGCCGGCGATAAAACCCATGACGCTGCGGTTGGTTTGGGAAACGCGGAAGGCGGTGAAAACACCAATTATAGGTGTTGGAGGCATCGAGACGGCGGAAGACGTGCTTGAATATCTGGCCGTAGGTGCAACTGCCGTACAGGTAGGGACGGCCAGCTTTACTGACCCAACGGTCAGTCAGCGACTTGTTGATGGTTTGGAGAGAGCTCTTTTCAGTGCTAAAGCGTTTACTATCAGCGAGATAAGAGGTAAATTTTCCGCAGATTTTGGTTGACATAACGACTCTTTTTTGCTACACTTTTCTGGATATGAGTAGCACAAAGAACACACTATGAGACGACCACTATTTGTTTTCTGGGCCGCTTTCCGATGGGTGCTCCTAATGTTCCTCATCGTTCCTGTAATGGACGCTCCCCTCGTTGCTCATTTGAGCGCTCCGGTCAAACCGATCAAGACCTGGGTGGGCAACTCCAGCTGGTACGGTCCCGGCTTCAACGGCAAGAAGACCGCCAATGGGGAGAAGTTTGATTGTGAGGCGCTTACCGCCGCCCACCCCAATTTGCCGTTTGGTTCCATCGTTCGGATTGTGAACCCACGGAACGGGAAGTTCGAACTGGTACGTATCAATGACCGAGGTCCCTATCAAGAAGGACGCGAAATTGATGTATCCTATCGCGTCGCCCGGAAGATCGGTTTGATCCACTCGGGCGTGAGCCAGGTTCGGCTCGAATTGATGGAGTTACCACAGAAACGCTGACCCCGCCGAATTCGGGGTCTTACATGACCTTGAGCTTCGACGCCCATCCGCGCAGCAGCTTGATCGTGGCACTGGATTTTGATTCCTTATCCTCTGCCGCAAAATTTGCAAAACAAATCTCCGATCTCGTAGGCATGTTCAAGATCGGCAACCAATTGTTCACGGCGGCGGGCCCCGCGGCGGTGAAAGAAATTGCGGCGCTTGGCCCGGGCATCTTTCTGGACCTGAAATTCCACGACATTCCAAACACAGTTGCCGGAGCAGTGCTTTCCGCTGCGGCCATGACAGGCGTGCAGCTTGTCAACGTACATGCGCTCGGCGGCCGCGGCATGCTTGAAGCAGCCGTACAGGCTATCAGTGCGGGCGTCCCAATGGGAGCTGACCGGCCGCGGCTGCTTGCGGTGACGATCCTTACCAGCATGGACCAGAAATCCATGAAGCAAGTCGGAATCGGCGGTCCGCCGAAGAGCCGCGTCGTGAAGCTGGCCGCGGCTCGCAAAAGAAGTTGGTGTAGACGGAGTCGTGGCCTCCGTTCAGGAAGCGCGAGCGATTCGCAAGGCCTGCGGGCGTGAATTCTTGATTGTGACACCAGGCGTGCGGCCCAAAGAAAATGATGGGGCAGCTGCAAAACACGATGACCAGGCCCGGACAGCGACACCGACCGAAGCGATTAAGGCTGGTGCGGACTACATCGTTGTGGGCAGACCGATCCTAGCCGCAGAAGATCCTCGGGCCACGGCGCAGGCCATCGTGGACGAGATTGCCGCGGCAAAGTAAACGACACATTCCCCTTCCTTGCTTTAAGCCCCCAGTTCGAGAAACTCAGCGGTTATTGCTGAAAGTTCAAGCGAAGTGTGGCCGCAGGCACGGGCAAGAGTGCCTGTGCTACTTTATTCCTTAGGCGCCGCGTCTCGCGCGGTGCCTTCCTCTTTCATGAATACCTCTTTTAAGAGCGTGATCGTCGGCACTGCGGGGCACATTGACCACGGAAAATCCGCGCTTGTGGAGGCGTTGACGGGGACGCACCCGGACAGGCTCGCGGAAGAGAAGCGCCGCGGGATCACGATTGATCTTGGCTTCGCTTTTCTGGAAGAAAATGGCGTGAAGTTCGGTCTAGTAGATGTGCCGGGGCACGAGCGCTTTGTGAGCAACATGCTGGCGGGCGCGGCGGGGATCGACCTGGTGCTGCTGGTGATTGCAGCGGATGAATCGATCAAGCCGCAGACGCGAGAGCATTTCGATATTTGCCGTTTGCTGGGCGTGAAGCGCGGCGTCGTGGCGCTCACGAAAAGTGATTTGGTCGATGCGGACATGCTCGATCTGGTTCGGCTCGAGGTGGAAGAGTATCTGCGCGGGTCGTTTCTGGAACGGGCGCAGATAGTTCCGGTGAGTGCAAAGACGGGTGCCGGGCTCGACGAGCTGAAGAGAGCGCTGCATACCGCCGCTACGGAAGTTCCGGGAAAAGATGCGGCGCGATATTTCCGGCTCCCGATCGACCGCGCATTTGCGATGAAGGGATTTGGAACGGTGGTGACGGGCACGCTGATCTCCGGAAGCATTGGAGCAGGAGACGAAGTCGAACTGTTTCCCGGAGGCAAGCGGCTTCGCGTTCGCGGGGTGCACTCCGGCGGTAAATCCATCGAGCGAGCTATCGCAGGGCAGCGGACGGCAGTGAATCTTGCGGGTATCGACCACGGCGACGTCAAACGCGGGATGACGCTGGCTGCGCCGGGACATTTTCGCACCACTCGCAGAGTCGATGTGCGACTCACGCTGCTTCCTGCCGCGCGCAAACTGAAACATCGTTCGCGCGTGCATTTTCATGCCGGCACCGCGGAGACGGTCGCGGAGGTTCTTCTGTATGGACAAGGCCTTCTGGCGCCGGGGCAGAGCACGCTGGCGCACCTGCGATTGCAGGAAGATGTGCTGCTGCTGCCGGGCGACCGGTTCATTGTGAGGCAGTTTTCGCCGGTCATCACCATAGGCGGTGGCGAGGTGCTGGATTGCCTGGCGAGGCGGCCAACTCTGCGAGATACAGGCAGAACCGCGTTTCTCGAAACGATGGAACGCGGGAAACGCGACGAGGTGCTCGTTGCAATGACGGAGCGAGCGATACTTGGTTTAGAGTTCGACGAAATTGTGGCGCGCACAGCCTGGTTTGAGAAAGAGGTTCGAGAAGTTGCGCAGCGTCCCAATGTAGCAGAGCGAGTCAAGATCGTCTCGACGGAACCGCTGATATTGCTGGGTCGAAAATCGTTCGATGACGCGCGGCGGAAAATTGCGGAGCGCGTCGAACGGTTCCACAAGGAGAATCCGCTGTCTCCGGGAATCGCGCGGGAAGATTTGCGCGCGAGTCTGGGAAGACGCGTGCGGCCGGAGACGTTTCGCGCTGCGCTCGAAGAGCTGGCGGGCGAAAAGAAATTGGAAGTGCAAGGCGAGCTTGTGAGGCGGGCCGGAGCCCAGATTGCACTGCTGCCGGAAGAAGCGCAGGCCAAGCGAGAAATCGAGAAGGCCTTTTCCGAGGCGGGATTGACGGTGCCATCGGTGCGCGAGGTACTGGCGAAACTTTCGGTGGAGGCAAAGCGCGCTGAAAAGCTGCTGCAAATTCTATTGCGTGAGAAGAATCTCGTAAGGGTGAGCCCGGAGCTCATCTTCCACCGCGATGCGCTGGCTCAGCTGAAGGGGCAGCTTGCGACGTACAAGAAGGCGAAGGGCGAGCGAATTTCCGTGCCGGTTTTCAAAGAGCTGACGGGCATTTCCCGCAAATATGCGATCCCGCTGCTCGAATACCTGGACCGGGAGCGGGTGACGCGGCGGGCCGGGGACGAGCGTGTTATACTCTAGATTCCTGCCGGTAATCATTGCCCCAGGTCCCTAGCGGCGTGCTAAGGTGTGGTTGGCAGGTGTAGGAGGCGACATGGAATTCCCAATGCACTGGCTAATTATCTTAGTCGTGGTGCTGATTTTGTTTGGCGGACGCAAGATTCCCGAGCTGATGCGCGGGCTAGGCGAAGGCGTGCGTGGCTTCAAGGAAGGTATGCACGGCGCGTCGCAAGCGCAGTCGACGGCACCTCCTGCACAGACAGCTGCTCCGGCAGAAAAGCCGGCGGAAGAAAAGAAGTCGTAAGGACGGTTTTCACCTCCACTTTATCGAATTCGGGTATTGAGGCGCTCTCGGATGAGGGCGCCTTTTTTGTTTTTGTGCGGCGTGTTTTCGGAGCCGTGCTCTGAGCGGTTTATTGGGACGCCGTGAAACGCAGACTGGCAAGAATGCCTGTCCTACAAGATAAAATTGACGTGACTGGCGGCGAGCGTTAGATTATGGGACAGCGCGAAGGGCGCATCCAGTCCGCGGAAAGGGCCGTGCCCACCTTCAGTTTTCGAGCAAGGTTACGAACCTTCTTTCAGCCTGATTCGGGCGGACTCCAGGCGCAGTCACGAAAGGAAGGTCGTAATGGATGCCAAGCGGCTGCCGGCTCGCCCGAGCCTGGAGCAGTACAAGAAACAAGCGAAAGAGCTCGTCAAAGTCTTTCGAGCAGAGCAATCCAGCAAGTCTTCCGAGTCCACAGCAATTCAACGAGTCAAAACTCGCCATCCGCGTTTTGCGGATTTGCCGGCCGATAAAATCAGCAGCACGAAATTTACACTGGCCGACGCGCAATTCGTAATTGCGCGGGAGCATGGCTTCGAGAGCTGGCCGGAATTTGCGAAACACATTGAGGGGCTGGCGCACGCAAGTTTTGCCACTTCGGCGAGCAATCCAGTGGCGGCGTTCATCGAGGCCGCATGCGTTCCTCGCGATTCCGGGCATTCCTCGGGGACCTCGGAGCGCGCCGGAGTCGATTCTGGCTGCGCATCCCGAAGTGGCGAGCAGCAATATTTATACCGCGGCTATTCTCGGCGATGTGGTGGGTGTGAGACGGTTTCTGGCGCTCGATGCGCAGAACGCAATCGCGAAAGGTGGCCCGTATGGTTGGGATGCGCTGACGCACTTGTGTTTTTCGAAGTATTTGCGGCTCGATCGCGCAAGGTCGAACGACTTCCTCGCAGCGGCGAAGGCACTGCTGGATGCGGGCGCGAGTGCGAATACCGGATGGATGGAGACAAATCACGAGCCGCATCCGGAGTGGGAGAGCGCGATTTATGGCGCTGCAGGAATTGCCCAGCATCCGGGCGTGACGCGGTTGCTGCTCGATCGGGGTGCCGATCCGAATGACGGCGAGACTCCTTACCATGTGGTGGAAACGTACGACAACACGGTGATGAAGATACTGGTGGAGAGCGGCAAGTTGAACGACGTAAGCATGACGACGCTTCTGCTGCGCAAGACCGACTGGCACGACTTCGACGGAATTAAATGGCTGTTGGAGCACGGTGCCAATCCGAATCGAGCAACGCAGTGGGGAAGGACGGCATTTCATCACGCGGTGCTGCGCGACAACAGCTCCGGCATTCTCGAAGTGCTGTTGGAACATGGTGCTGACCCGACGCTGGTGGGGGAGAGGCCGGATCTGCGACTCCGAGATGGTCCCGGGATGTCCGCGGTAGCGATGGCGGCGCGAAGAGGGCGCGGTGATTTGCTGGAGATGATTGAGCGTCGTGGCATTGCGATCGAGCTGCAAGGAGTGGAACGATTGATCGCCGCTTGTGCGAGGAATGACTCGGTGGCTGTGCGCGCCATTCGTGCGAAGGAGCCGCAGCTGGTTTGCGAACTGGTGGCGCAAGGAGGCAAGCTGCTCGCGGAATTTGCTGGCGTGGGGAATAGGGATGGAGTTGGGCATCTGCTCGACCTCGGCGTTGACGTGAACGCGGTGACCGAAGACGGTGATCCTTATTTCGATGTGGCGAAGAACAGCACGGCGTTACACTCCGCGGCGTGGCGTGCGCGGCCTGCGACGGTAAAGTTTCTGATTGAACGGGGAGCGTCAGTGAATGCGCTCGATGGAAAAGGTCGTACGGCCTTGGCGCTTGCAGTACGGGCGTGCCTGGACTCGCACTGGAAAGAGCGATGCACGCCGGAGTCGGTAGAGGCGCTGCTCAAGGCTGGAGCGTCGGTTCGCGGCGTGGAGTTTCCGTCGGGATACGCGGCAGTCGATGAGCTATTGAAAGCGTACGGGGCGGAAGCGTTCCGGTGAAACTCTAGCGCGCGGGGGCCTCGATCTGTGTTCAAAAAGTGGCGGAAAACCCTTTCCATTAACGAAACACCTGTACCTTCGACCAGTACGGCGACCACAACTTTCCTCTGAGAATTGGGTATTACCCAGTGCCCGGGAAATCCCAGAATCCGAATAGAAACGTAGAGGAGAGAGAAATGAAACTGACATGGCTGAAGTGGAGCGCCTTGCCGATGGCTGTCCTGATGGTGGGAACGGCGGCAATGGCGCAGGAGCAATCGTCCGCGCAAGGGTCGAGTTCACCGGCGCCGGCTGCGCAAACGGCAACGCCTGCGGCGAAACCCGATCCGAGCATCGCGCAGCGGAAAGAGAATCAGCAGGACCGCATCGCGAACGGCATAAAGAGCGGACAACTGACCGCCGGCGAAACTTCCAAACTGGAAACCAAGGAAGCGGCAATCAACGGCGAAACCAAGGCAGACCGCGCGGCCAACGGCGGGAAACTGACCTCGGCGGAGAAGGCGCAAATCAATAAGCAGCAGAATAGTGTTTCCAAGCAGATTTATCAGGACAAGCACAACGCCAACACCGCGCAGTACGGCAACAACAAAGTCGGACAGCGCCGTGAGAACCAGCAAGACCGCATCGCGCAGGGCGTCAAGAGCGGGCAACTGACCGCGGGCGAGACAGCGAAGCTGGAAAATCAGCAGAAGGGCATCAACCAGCAAGTGAAAGCGGACCGCGCAGCGAACGGCGGGAAGCTGACGGCTGGCGAGAAGAAGCAAGTTAACAAGGAACAGAACGCGGCTTCGAAAAACATCTACAACAAGAAGCATAACGCCAGAACGCAAGGTGGCGTGAAGCCCAAGTAGTCACGTTTTTCCACCCCCTGACGAAAAAGAGGTGCTCTCCGAGAGGAGGGCACCTCTTTTTTTGTGTTTATGGAGCGAGCGTGTAAGGATACTGACGGCCTATATTACGAGTTCCCCGGGCAACACTGCATCCGACTGTTTGTCTGGCTTCTGAAAATCTTGCCTCTATGCAATGCGCCACGATAGCCATCCTTACAGGCTTGCCCTGGTCGGAGGCTACATAAATATTTCCGTCAGAATCGATTCCAGCTTCAGTGGTGTAGTTGAGCTTTGGTTCTTGCCGTGACATTGCAGTGGGCGCGAGTGCCACGCCAAGAAGAAGATTGAGGAGCAGGTATCTCCACATTGTGCACCTCTCAGCGCGAACATGAGCTTAAAACGAAAGTGCGGCGGCGAGAAGAGTTTAACTTGCCTGGTTAGTCGCGCGACTAGCTTGCCAGATGGTCTGAGCCTGTACGTCACAAAGAATAGAAGCCTAATGGGAAGGAAGAACATACGGGGAGGCCATCGAACGTGTTAGATTGGCGCCCTCCAACTGTTGCGGAGATTTGACGAAGGTGAGCCAACGACCTCGCCATTCTTGAGTACCTTGCGACTGAGACAGGGCGGCGCGATTCGTTCGGATTTTGTCTGGAGCGATCAGGGAGAGCGAAAATGAGTCCAGCAGACATGATCATTTCGGTTTTTGTTGTGTTCATTGTGATTTTCGCTTTGAGCGTGGTCTTTGGTTCGTTCTTCACGGTGGAGACGGCGCAGGTGGCCATCGTGCAGCGTCTGGGAAAGTTCGCGCGCGTCGCAGGTCCGGGACTGAATTGGAAAACGCCGTGGATCGAGACGGTAGTGCAGCGCATGAGCTTGAAGGTCCAACAGTTTGACGTGAAAGTCGAGACAAAGACGCAGGACAACGTCTTCGTCCAAATCCCCGTATCAATCCAATACAAAGTGATACCGGAGTCCGTGGAAGCGGCATTTTACAAACTGACGGATCCCGTGAAGCAGATCGAATCGATGGTGTACAACGTGGTGCTCGGGCACGTACCGAAGATGAAGCTGGACGACACGTTCCTGAATCAGGCAGCCATCGCCAATGATTTGCGGGACAACCTGGACGCCTCGATGAAGGAGTACGGCTACTCGATCGTGAAGGTGCTGATCTCGGACATCGTGCCGGACCAAAAGGTGAAAGCGGCGATGAACGACATCAACGCGGCACAGCGGGAACGCGAAGCGACAGTGTCGCGAGCGGAAACGAACAAGTTGCTGCTCGTAAAGCAGGCGGAAGCGGAAGCCGAATCCAAGCGGTCTGCAAGGCGAAGGCATCGCAAACCAGCGCAAAGCCATCATTTCCGGGCTAAAAGATTCGGTGGAAGACTTCGCGAAAACCGTTCCCGGATCCACACCTCAGGACGTCATGCAACTTGTGCTAATGACGCAGTATTTCGACACCCTAAAGGACATTGCCGCCAACGACCGCAGCAACACCGTCTTGATCCCGCACACGCCGAACACGTTGACGGATCTATTCAGCCAGATCCGCAATGCCGTGATCACTGGCACGGAAATGACGAGGCACGACGCACCCGCATCGCTGTCTCCGAGCGATGGACGAAAATGAGCGGGCGCCCGCTGCTCCAATAAATAGAGCGTAGAGATAGCGATCAGTCTTCGGACCAGCCGAGATCGGCGAGGGCTTGGGTGACGCGGGCGAGGGGAAGGCCGACGACGTTGAAGTAGTCGCCTTCGATGCGGGGGATGTAGCGGCCGGCGCGGCCCTGGATGGCGTAGGCGCCGGCTTTGTCGTGAGGCTCTTCGGTCGCGAGGTAGCGCGTGATTTCTTCGGCGGAGAGCTGGGCGAAATGGACAAGCGTGGATTCGACGAAGGTGTGGCGCTCGGCGTCTGGGAGACGGATGAGGGTGACGCCGGTTACGACGGCGTGGGTGCGGCCGGAAAGTTTTTCGAGCATGTGGCGGGCGTCGTCGGCGGAGCGGGGCTTGCCGAAGATGCGGCCTTCGAGGGTGACGACAGTATCGGCGGCGAGGACGATGGCGGGGCCGACGGCGCGGGCGGCGACGAGTTCGGCTTTGGCGTTGGCGAGGCGCTGGACGTGATCGGTGGGGGATTCCTCGGGGAAGGGAGTTTCGTCGACGGCGGAGGACATCACGATGAAGGAGAAGCCGGCGTCGTGGAGGATTTCGGCGCGGCGGGGGGAGGCGGAGGCGAGAATGAGTTTCATGGTCTTGGCGATCCCTGCGGGACCGAGTCAGCGCACGGAATTCGCGAAAGGATACTACAGAGTGAGAGCGGCGACATGGGTCAAACCGTAGGGGCACGATATATCGTGCCCCTACACCAGGTTTCAAGGCGCGCTAGATGACGACGGATTCCTGGTATTCGCCGAAGACGCGGCGGAGGGCGTCGGAGATTTCGCCGACGGTGGCGTGGGCTTCGACGGCGGTGAGGATGGCGGGGAGGAGATTTTCTGTGGTGGCGGCGCGGCGCTGGAGTTCGGCTAGTGCGGATTTGGTGCGGGCGGAATCGCGTTTGGCGCGCAGGGCGTTTAGGCGGGCGATTTGGGAGCGCTCGATTTCGGGTTCGATGCGTAACGTCGGGATGGTGCGGTCTTCTTCCGCGATGAAGTCATTGACGCCGACAATGATTTGGTCTTTGGATTCGACGGCGCGCTGGAAATCGTAGGCGGCTTTTTGGATTTCGCCTTGGACGAAGCCGGACTCGATGGCGCGTAACATTCCATGCCTCCCATGGCGTCAATCTTCGAAATGTAATCATCGGCGCCTTGCTCGATTTCGTTGGTGAGGTGTTCGATGGCGTAGGAGCCGGCGACGGGATCGATTGTGTTGGCGACTCCCGTTTCGTGGGCGAGGATTTGTTGCGTGCGCAGGGCGATTAGGGCGGCGTCTTCGGTGGGGAGGGCGAGGGCTTCGTCCATGGAATTGGTGTGGAGGGACTGGCAGCCGCCGAGAGCGGCGGCGAGCGCTTGGATGGCGACGCGGACGATATTGTTTTCGGGCTGCTGAGCGGTCAAGGAGGAGCCGGCGGTTTGTGCGTGGAAGCGGAGGAGGAGCGAGCGTGGGTCTTGCGCATGAAAACGGTCGCGCATGATTTTGGCCCAGAGACGGCGCGCGGCGCGGTACTTGGCGATTTCTTCGAGGAGGTCGCTGTGGGCGTTGAAGAAGAAGGAGAGTTGGGGGGCGAATTCGTCGACGCCGAGGCCGGCGTCTAGCGCGGCTTGGACGTAGGCGATGCCGTCGGCGAGGGTAAAGGCAACTTCCTGGATGGCGGTGGAGCCGGCTTCGCGGATGTGGTAGCCGGAGATGGAGATGGTGTTCCACTTGGGGAGATTGTCGCGGCACCAGGCGAAGATGTCGGTGACGATGCGCATGGCGGGACGGACGGGATAGATGTATGTGCCGCGCGCGATGTATTCCTTGAGGATGTCGTTCTGCACGGTGCCGGAAATTTTGGCGAGATTGGCGCCTTGTTTTTTGGCGACGGCGACGTAGAGGCAGAGGAGGATGGCGGCGGTGGAGTTGATGGTCATGGAAGTGGAGACTTTTTCGAGCGGGATGTTGTTGAAGAGAGTTTCCATGTCTTCGAGGGAATCAATGGCTACGCCGACTTTGCCGACTTCGCCGAGAGCGAGAGGGTGGTCGGAGTCCATGCCGATTTGCGTTGGTAGGTCGAAAGCTACAGAGAGGCCGGCTTGCCCTTTGCTGAGGAGATAGCGATAGCGCTGGTTGGATTCGACGGCGGTGCCGAAGCCGGCGTACTGGCGCATGGTCCAGAGACGGCCGCGGTACATAGTGGGATAGATGCCACGGGTGTAGGGAAATTCGCCGGGATAACCGATCGACGATTCTGGATTCGTGCCAGAGAGATCGTCTTGGGTGTAGAGGCGATCGATGGGAAGGCCGGAAAGAGTCGTGAAGTGCTCTTTGCGTTCGGCGGGGAGCTTGGTTTTTGTGTCAGTCATTTTGGCGGCTAGCGGATGATAAAAGATGTGCGGGGCTAAAGCCCCGCGCCTACAGAGAATAGATTACAACTTGCGCGAGCGGCGAAACGAACTTACGGCGAAAAAAAAGAATAGTAAGGCGACGGCAACGGCCGTGGCAATGAGCCAGTGGGCGACGTCGCGGGTCCACGAGCGCAATGCAAGATTGAGCCAGGCGAACCCGAGCAGGGCAAAGAGTGCGCCCGCGAGCTCGAGGAAGAGTTGCTTTAGGGCGCGCCAAAAGCGGTGAAAGCCTCCCTGGCGAGGCGCCGCTGACGGTGAAGTGGCTGCCGAAGACATGAGTGCATCTTAGCGTGAATTGTTAACTTAAGGGAGTGAGGTGTGGAGTGACTGATGGCTCGTGAGTGGTGACTCGTGCAAACCGCGCCCGCGGCCGCCCCCGAAATGGTGCGAAGAGGGCCATTTTACCTGCACCAACGTACTGTGAACCTATTGGAGACAACGCAAAACGAGGTGACTTGTATCCTAAGAAATGCAGGCCTAGAATGACAATTGAAGTGAGGGGAGCCGCCCTTGCAACTCGACGATCACCTGAAAAACTTGCTTCGTGAATTGGGACACGCGATCAACGACACGGTGTCCGACTCTGACCGGATCACGGGAGCCATTGCCGGAGTGCGCGCGCACGGGTACGATATCGTGCTGAAGCTGGACGCGACGATCGGTTTGGCAAAGCGCGATGCGGCTGCAGCGGAGGCCGCGAAGCTCACGACGCACGACCGGCGATTTCTGGAATCGTTGCGTATTCAGGTTGACCAGGAATCGTTTGATCAGGTTCCGGATAAGAAGCCGGCGGCTAGGCTTACGATGACGCCGCAGGATGTGCGGTTCTTGAAGTCTTTGCGGATAGCAACGGACGACATTGAATGAAGGCAACGGCAAAAATCGCGGGATTGTGCGTGCCGGCGCTGGTGATTACGGGGCTCTGGGGTGCGCCTGCGCGGGCGCAGTCTCCCACTGTGGTGGCGCCCATCATCGTGGATACTGCGGTGCCCATCATCGTGAACGCGGTCAAACCAAAGTCGAAGACCGCCGGGCTGGGCAAATTTGAAGGTTTCGTGATGCACGCGAACATCGCGCAGATCACCGTTCGAGCGAAGGGAAACGACATGTCGCTTCAGACATTCACCCTGTCCGAACAAGTAGCGGCGAAAATGCAGACGATTGTCGACAAGGGCGGCTACCAGTACGGTGATAAAGTCACGGTTTTTTACGACCCGACAAGCAAGAAAGCGCTTAAGATAAAAGGCAAGCCCTCGAAACCTGTGTGATTTGAATAGCGGTGCAATGGTACGCCTGCCTGCTGTTTCTGGCCGCTTCTATCCCTCCAATCCAACGGAACTGACCGCGCTCATCCGCCAATACACCGATCTCGAGAGCAACGCTGTGCGCGTGAGGGCGAAAGCGTGCCTGGTTCCGCATGCGGGGTACGCGTATTCGGGACACGTGGCGGGAGCGGTGTACGCGCGAATTGCGCTTCCCAAGAAAATTCTGATTCTTGGGGTGCGGCATTATCCCCGTGGTGAGAACGCGGCGATTCTTTCGAGTGGGGTGTGGCGGACGCCGCTCGGCGATGCGCCGATTGATGAGCCGCTGGCTGTGGCGTTGCGCGCGGCCTGCCCGTTGCTGCGCGAAGATAGTGTGGCGCACAGCGGCGAGCATTCGCTCGAGGTGCAAATTCCGTTCTTACAGATTTTACAGCCGGAGTTTAGTTTTGTGCCGGTGGCGCTCGGAACGGTGCGGTTTGAGGAACTGGTTAGTGTGGGCGAAGCCATTGGAGGCGCGCTTGCGACATTCGGCGAAGAGATACTTCTTCTCACGACTTCCGATTTGAATCATTACGAGAATGACGCAACAACGCGGATAAAGGATCGCAAAGCGATCGACCGGATTCTGGCGCTGGACGGGCGCGGACTGTACGACACCTGCCGGAGTGAGGCTATCTCTATGTGCGGGCTGGGGCCGACGGTGGCTATGCTGACCGCGCTCGAAAGCCTGGGAGCCACGCGGCCGGAACTGGTGCGCTATGCAACGTCCGGAGATATTTCCGGAGATTTCAGCGGCGTCGTGGGCTACGCGGGGATGATTTTTTCCTGACGGCTCCTGGCAGCGAAGGAAAACCTGGCGGCTGCGGGATCTTGAGGTAAAAGAAAAACGGCTCCAAATCGCGGAGCCGCTTTCCTACTCAAAGATAAATGATCCTTCAGTGTGGACGTCCGCCGCCCCCACTGGAAGGAGCCGAGACATGCGGGGCTGAGGCGGCAGAGGCCGAGGATCCGCGAGAGGAGGAAGCACCGCCTCCGGTACTCATCGTGCCACCGCCGCCGCGGTAGCTGCTACCGCCGCTCGACGAGCGCGGCGCGGGAGGCGGAGCTACATTGCGAGAGGGTGGAGCAGTTGAGCGAGCCGAAGTGGGCGCAACGGGAATGCGCGTGCTTGTTGCTCGTGGGGGCGAATTTCTTGTCGCGTCCATAATGTGATCGGTTCTAACCGCACCCGGAGCATTCTTTCCCGGGATCGCGGCTGTGTTGCCGCCTGCCGATGTTGGGGCGGCATTTGTGTTCACAAAGCGGTGCTCGCCGGGGTCGTATACGATGGAAGAGTTGGCGCTGTGCGAAACGATGCGGGCTCCGCTGCTTCCTTCAAGAATTGTGCGCGATGAGCGCACGGGCGCGGTCGTGGCCACGAGGCCGCTGCTCAGCGCGTCGCGCGGAGGCGACTTCAAAGCTTCCCATTTTTGATTACCGGCTGCGGACAGGACCGGCGCCGTTGCATTCCGAGCTGGTTCGGCCGAAAAAACACCGTGCTCAATGTTCAGCGGAGTTTTGCCCGGCTTGTCCAGCGGGTTCATCGGCACGATGCCAAGCTTTCCGTTTTGTCGAACGAAAACGGCCGTCGAGGCCCTATAAACCGGACGAGGCGGATGCACGACGGGCGGAACACGCTTTCTTGGGACACCTCCATTGCCTCCGAATCCATAAAAGGCGGGCGGCGAATAAAACCATCCGCCACAAGAGGCATCAAAAAGCCAGCCGCCATAGTGGTAAGGAGCCCAACCCCAAGGTTGGTAGCTGGCAAAAGTCCAGCCGAAACCGGGATCCCACAACCATTGGCCCATGGTGAAGGGTGACCAGCCAAAGCTGGCGCCAAAGGGGCGCCATCCATATCCGAAGCCTCCGCAGGAAGACCAAGAGCCGTAGGTGTAAAGATCAGCGTACCCAGGGGCGTAGTAGGGAGAATTCGTGTACTGAAGAGAAGCGTTCGTTGCCGTGGAAACGGTGTCAATGCGGCCAGAGACCCAGTGATCAAATTCATCGCCGTCAGGATTCCGGCCGAGGCTCACGGAATCCTCGCCTGCTTTCATGGAGAGCGACATGCCTTTGCTGAGTGCGGTCGTTTCTTTCTTATGCAGGACAGAAACGTGGCCCGTCAGGACGTCGACGTTGCTTCCATCGTCAAAATTGTTGATGCGGAAGGAGCCCTTGTTGCCGGCTTCAACCGTGAAATCGCCTCCCGTCACGCTGAAATAGTCACCATTCGCGGGATTAACATAGAAGGATGCGGAACCCTGACGTAGGACCAAACGTGTGGTCCGCGCGCCATCGTCGAGAGAAAGATCGTAAAATTCGAGAACCGTGTTGTCGTTGAGAAAAGCCATCGCGCCATTCTCAAATTCGACCTCGGCGCGGCCATTGTCCGTGGCAAGAACGTAGCCCTGGCGGACGGGCAGGTTCGCCTGCGCCGTTTCCCAGACCGCCTTTTGATCCGCGAGCGGGTCCCCATGAGCTTCTCGCGTAAAGCGCACATCGCCCTGGACGAGACTGAGTCGAATGACACGGGCATGGCTGGAGTCGGCGGCCGCAGGATGGATGCCGGCCAAGAGTGCGAAGAACGAGAAGGAAAGGATGGAACGAAAGGCTTTGCCGGAAGTCATGTGTCACCCCCCATTGGGGACGCTGGCCGATCTCACATATCATTAGACGGCTGGCAGCCGGGACAGGTTGCGTCAGTGTAACCGTACGGTAATGGTCTCGCCGGGTATGGCCCGCGTCAAGTGCTGAGTGGCCGGTGTCCAAGAGCAACCTCACGCATACCGCAGGCGCACGCTGCCAGGTTATATGGCTCGTCAAGACAGTTCAAAATTTGTTTGTTGAGTTCCGCGAGGCCTGCGGGCATTCCCCCACTTCCAGCGTCAAAATGATAGGATTCTGCAGAACAGTATGCGACGAATTGCATCCCGTGTTTCTCAACTGAACGGCGAAGGCGCGCTGGCCGTCTATTCGCGAGCGAAAGAACTCGAACGCGCGGGGCGGTCAATTATTCATCTGGAGCTTGGCGAACCGGATTTCCATCCGGCGGCGCCGGTCGTGGACGCCGTGCGCGATGCCGTTGCCGCCGGGCGTGACCGCTATGTCTCCACGCGTGGTATTCCCGCGCTACGCGAAGCGATCGCGGATTATTTGAAGCGAACGCGGCGACTGCAAGCGACGCCTGAGCAGGTTTTGGTAGCGCCAGGATGCAAGATGGCGCTGTCGCTGGCGATGATGGCGCTGATTGAACCGGGCGATGAGGTGCTTTACCCGGATCCGGGATTTCCGATTTATCCGTCGTTCACGCGCGGATTGGGTGCGAAAGCGGTGGCGTTCGGGTTGGAAGAAAGAAATGGCTTCCAACCTGATCTCGAGGAAATTGCCGCGAAGATCACGCCGCGCACGACCGCCCTGATCTTCAATTCACCCAACAATCCCACGGGGACGGTATTTAACGCGAAGGCTCTTCGGAAAATCGCCGAGCTGGCCGAAAAGCACGATCTATGGATTCTTTCGGACGAGATTTACGCACGGATTTTGTTCAGTGGCGAATACGAATCGATATGGTCGTTGCCAGGCATGGCGGAACGAACGATCATCATTGACGGATTTTCGAAAAGTTTTGCGATGACGGGCTGGCGGCTGGGGTACGCGGTGGCGCCGAAGCACGTCGTGGATGCGATGGATTTGCTGGTGCTGAATACCTTTACTTGCGCCGCGGAATTCACGCAAGTAGCTGCGATCGAAGCGCTGCTCGACTCAACTCATGCCGTTGATGCCATGGTCGAGGAGTACCGTAAGCGCCGCGATCTCTTCGTGGCTGGATTAAATGGCATTCCCGGCTTCCGGTGCCAGCCGCCGGGCGGTGCTTTTTATGCGTGGGTGAATATCGAGGAAACAGGCTTGCCCGCGGAAGAGGTGGCGAAGCTGCTCCTCGAGGATGCCGGCGTGGCCGGAATAGCCGGAGCCGCGTTTGGCGCGGGCGGAAAGAATTACTTACGGTTTTCCTTGGTGAGCGCACCGCAGCTTGCTCGAAGAAGCGCTGGAGCGCATACAACGAGTGTCTTCCCGTTGGCGCGCGGCGGTTGCGCGGTAGAGCCAAGATACTGGGGAGAGCGTGGGATGAGGAGACGTTCGATACGGTTGACGAGTGCGCTGCTTCTTGGCGTGTTGGCTCCATTAGTATGCGCGGCAAATGCGACAGCGCAGGCGAAACCGCTGGCGGGCGCCGACGTGCCGAAGATCTATGAAAGACTTTTGAAGCAGATCGATCAGATTCCCATTTACGACAATCATTCGCACGCCACTTTTCCCGACGATTCCGACATGGATGCCATGGCGGCGCCACCCGATGAGAGCACCGTCCTGCGGTTGAGCGATACGAATCCTGAATTTGTTGCCGCGGCCAAATCGCTCTTCGGTTATCCCTACGATGATTTCAAGCCCGAACATGCGAAGTGGCTGATCGACAAGAAAAAAGCCGCGGAAGCGGCAGGCGGCACGGCCTATTGGGACAGCATCCTCGACAAATTGAATATCGAGACGTGCCTTGCAAACCGCGTGGCGCTGGCGCCATATCTCGATCCGAAGCGCTTTCATTGGGTTTTCTTCGTGGATTCGTTCCTGTTTCCGTTCGACAACCACGATCAGATTGCAAAGAACGGCGATATGGCTGTGTACGTTCCGCTGCAGGAAAAGGTCCTGCAGCGATACATGAAACAAGAAAGTGTTAACGCACTGCCCGAGGATATCGGCGGCTACGAAGATTTCGTCAGACAAACACTGGCGGACAATCAGAAGAAGGGCGGCGTGGCTATCAAGTTTGAAGCCGCCTACTTCCGTTCTCTCTATTTCAGCGATCCTCCGCGAGAAAAAGCTCAAGCGATTTACGCGAAATACCATGCGGGTGGGGTGCCCTCCGCTGAAGACTATCGAATTTTTCAAGACTACGTCTTTCGCGTGCTGATCGAACAAGCAGGGAAACTGAATCTGGCGGTGCATTTTCACAGCGCCGTGGGTATCGGTGACTATTTTAGTTTGCGAGGTGGCCATCCGCTGAATCTCGAAAACGTGGTCCGGGATCCACGCTACGGCAAGGTGAAGTTCGTGCTGATCCACGGAGGGTATCCCTACACGCTCGATATGATCTGGATGACGGCGGCCAAAAACGTTTACACCGATTCTTCGCTGATGGGGTATTACGTCTATCCCTCGGAGCTGAAGAATATTTTGAAACAATGGATTTCGCTTTTTCCTGAGAAGATCATGTTCGGCTCGGATGCCTTTCCCTTTAACGACGCGGTGGGAGCGGAAGAGACTTTCTGGCTAGCGTCGCGCTCCGCGCGCACGGCCATTGCCGCTGCATTGGCCGAACTGGTCTCGGAAGGCGCTTTTAACGAGGGGAAGGCGCTTGAACTGGCGCGGTTGTACCTGCACGATAACGCTGCAAAGCTGTACGGAGATAAACGATGAGCGCGGCTTCGGAACTGAAATACATTTCCTGGAAAAACGTCGAGCGAGAGCAGCTTAATCCGCAAATTGACCGGGAAATGGTAGTCGGCGAGAAAATCATGCTGGCGCGGGTGCTTTTGAAGAAAGGCGCCCATGTGCCCTTGCATCATCATCACAACGAGCAAGTGACGTATATTCTGGAAGGCGCTCTGAAATTCGCCATTGATGGCAAAGAGATTGTGGTGCGAGCCGGGGAAGTGCTCTGCATTCCCCCCCACATGCCTCACGAGGCCTGGGCGGTGGAGGACACGGTTGATCTTGACGTCTTCAACCCGCCGCGGGAAGATTGGCTAAACAAGACCGACGATTACCTGAGGCACGGCCGCTAACGGCTGACGTTTCCTCGGATTTAACGCTTGCAGCACGTCGGGCAACCCTCCCAGCCCCGGTTTTCTTAGTACCAGCCCAGCGAAAGAACGTAGACAAAAGGCCTTGCTGTTGTTTACCGTAACAGTGTGGACTGATTCCAGGCGTGGGGTCAGACCTCTGAGGGGAAAATTATGAAGAGGCAATTTGTAGTTCTGGTGTTGGCGCTTGGGGCGGCGTGCGCCGCTAGCGCGCAAGAAGCAATCACGGAGACCCCCGCAGCCGACCGGAATGTGGCGGCAGTTTTTTTGGCCGCGCCAGCTGAAAGCGCGACATCGTTTCAACCCGCCAATGCCATCGCTTTTTCTCCAGCCACGAGCATCTTTGCGGCACCGGTCTCGGCATCACCACTCGGAAACGCCGCGCCGGCTGCCACTCCGGCACCAGTCCCCGATCCGAAATTCGTCTATGGCGGTCGTGACGACTTTCGCTGGCAGCTCGCAATTGGTGCTGATTGGCTGAGGTTCCGATCCTCGATCTTCAATGCCAGCGCCGTCGGCATCAATAGCTCGATAACGTACTTCACGAATGAGTGGTTCGGAATCGAAGGAAGCGTCTCCACCGCCTTTGCGCCTGAGATTTACCAGCAGGAACACGTGAAATTGCTTGTCTATGGTGGTGGTCCCAAAATCGCCTGGCGGGAACGAAGATGGGAACCCTGGGTGCACGCCATCGTGGGTGGAGCACACGAAATGCCGCAGACCGCCAACAATGGCAAGAACGCCTTTGCAGTGGAAGTGGGAGGCGGAGCCGATTACCGCTTCAATCCGCGCCTTTCCGGACGGCTGCAAGGTGATTGGGTACACACGAGTTTTTTTAGCCAGTCACAGAACAATTTTCAGCTCGTGGGCGGGGTCGTTTTCCACTTCTAACAAACCGCGGATTCAGCCGTTAATAGATCCCGTGAGTTGAGCCAAACGCTTTTAGCTCGCCGTGTACAGCAGAGAGCTGATAGTCATCGCCGCCGGTTCCCTTCCAATCCTTCACGCTAAACGAACCGCCAGGCGGAACGCGATGAACTGTCATTCCGCTAAGAGCAAGTGGAGTCTTCCTTCGGCACGCTTCCGGCGGATTTCTCGCTTCGAGAAAGTAGGCTGGTCCGGAGCCGATGACCTTCGCCTGTCCGTCCGGTTCGAGAAGAACCGCAGCGTTTTCCTCGACAGCGATCGCGCGCACCTGCCTGGCCCATCCGTCCTGTAAAATTCGCGCCAGGAACACGACGAGGCGGCCCATGCGGTCGCGTTTGACGAAGTGCGTATCCGTGATAATGCCGGTGAGCAAAGGAATGCGCAGGAAGTCACGGGAGAGCGTTACCTTGTTGCCGTAAGGGTCGGCGAGGGCAGCAGGGGAATGGATGGTGTCAATCATCGAAGAAAACGAGAATTCTCCGAGGACCGCCAGACCAGCGCTGGAGCCTCCGAGCGGTTTGCCTGCCGCGATGTGGCGGTTTAGCGCGTCCTGGACGGGAGTGTCCTGCCAGAAGCGGACATAATTCGATTGGTCGCCTCCCGCGATGAAGATTGCCTCCGCCTGATTTATTCGCTCGACCAGCTTTGGATCGTCGGAATCTTCCCGCTCGGAAAAGACGATGGTCGCCGCGGAGTTCAATGGGCAAAGCGCGCGGATCTCTTCATTCACTTTTTTGGCGTAGTCGTCCTCGGTGTTGGCGCGAAGAATAAGGAAGTCGCCGCCGTTCGCGCGCTCACACAAAAACTTCAGCGCAGGATCTTGTTCCCCGCCACCCATAAGCGCGAATCCCGGCCGGGGCGTGACTGTGCTATCGGCGGCATTTCCCGCGCGAAAGTATTTCCACTTCGCAGAAGCTCCCGGTGCGACCACGGACAGCACGAGCGACAAAAGCACGCTTTCGAACAGGAAGAGTGCAACTTTCCGTTTTGATATCACGTTGGTTGGGCGAGCTTACCAGATTTTGCAGACTTGCTCGCGGACCATGGCGTCACCCTTCTTGCAGCCGAAGGCTTTCGCAAATTCCGCCATGTTCGAAAGCGGTCCGTCCCCGCGGAAACGCGGGAGCGGATGCGGGTTGGTATTTGCCATCAGGCGCTCATACTCGAGCCGTTCGTTTGCGCCCCAGACTTGCGCCCAGCCAAGAAAAAAGCGCTGCTCGGGGGTGAAACCATCTTTGTCTGGCGGACGCGGTTTGCCTTCCAGCGACTTCTCGTAGGCCGCGTAAGAGATCGCGAGACCACCAAGGTCCGCGATGCTTTCGCCGAGGACCAGCTTGCCATTCTCGTGTAGGTCGCCGTCCACAACGTAGCCGTCGAATTGCGATTGGACGCACGCGGCGCGTTCCTTGAAATTCTTCAGATCGTCGTCCGTCCACCAATTTTTCAAATTGCCGTGGCCATCGAACTCGCTCCCGTGGTCGTCGAAGCCGTGCGTGATCTCATGGCCAATGACCGCGCCCATTCCGCCGTAGTTCACGGCATCATCGGCTTTGGGATCGTAGAAGGGCGGCTGCAGGATGCCCGCGGGGAAAACGATTTCGTTCATGCTGCTGTTGTTGTACGCGTTGACCGTGGGGGGCGTCATTCCCCATTCCGTGCGGTCCACCGGCTTGCCTATTCTCTCAAGCCGGCGCTGAAATTCGAACGCCGAAGCACGTCTCTGGTTCGCGAGGTATGAGGTTCGATCTATCTTCAGCGCGGAGTAATCGCGCCACTTGTCGGTGTAACCGATCTTGACGGCGAACGCTTCGAGTTTAGCCGTGGCTTGCGCTCGCGTTTCGGGGCTCATCCAGGGAAGCGTCTGCAGATCGTTGTGGAGCGCCGCGATCAGGTTGTGCACCATCACCAGCGCGTGGGCTTTGGCTTCCGGAGGGAAATATTTCTGTACATACAGCTGGCCGAGCGCTTCGCCGAGCGCGCGGTCGGTGGCCTGTGTGCAGCGCTTCCAACGTGGCTGAATCTCCTTCGCTCCGGTCAGCGTCTTTCCTCGAAAATCAAATTCCTCCGCGACAAATTTCTCGGGCAGCGCGGGCGCCGAGGAATTCAGCAGGTGCCAACGAAAGTAAGTCTTCCAGTCAGCGAGCGGTGTGGCGGTCAGTTGCGAGTCGAGGGCTTTGAAAAAATCCGGCTGGCCGACATTTATTTCTCTTAATTCCGGGTGGCCGAGCAACTTGAAGTAAGTTTCCCAACTAAAATCCGGCGTCATCGCCTGCAATTCAGCCATCTTCAAGCGGTGATACGTCTTGTTGGGATCGCGCAGGTCGGTGTTTCTCATCGAAGCCGTGGCAAGAGAAGTTTCAATCCCCAGGACGGTGGTTGCTTCCGCTCCGGTCGCGTCGGCGGAATCTCCCAGGAGCTCAAACATCTTGGCGACGTGCTTCACATAGGCGTCGCGCAGTTGTTTCGATTTGTCGTCCTGCTTCAAATAGTATTCGCGCTCAGGCAGGCCCAGACCTCCCTGCCACGCCGCGCCGACGACCTGCGAGCTGTCTTTCGCGTCCTGATTCGCTCGAAAACCGAACAGCACTCCGACGCCTTCTTTATGCAGACGAGCGGTCTCCGCTTCGAGGTCGGCCGCATTCTTTATGGCCGCGATATTTGCCAGCTCCGCGTCAATTGCTTTTGTGCCTGCTTCCTCGATCGCTGCCGTATCCATGCAGCTCGCGTAAAAGTCACCAATTTTCTGTTCATTCGAGCCTGGTGCAGCCTTGGCGCTCTCGGCCGCCTCGAGGATCTGCTGCAAGTTTTGCTGATTTTTGTCCAAAAGCCGGGAGAACGAACCCCAGGTGGAGTAGGCCGGGGGAATCGGATTGGCTTTCATCCAGCCGCCCATGGCGAATTGGTAGAAATCATCGCAGGGTTTGCATGTCTTATCGAGATTGGCGGTGTCGAATCCCCAATAGCCGGCGTCAACAGCCGGCTTCGCCGAAGCGTGCAGGCCCGCGCCGGCCATCGTGATCGCGGCAATCAGCATTAGCGCCACAATGATTCCCAACGGATATTTGTGAGTCCGCATGTATCCCCCGATTTGTTTTCTTGAAATGTCCACGCGCTGCAGCAAGCAGCGTTCCAGCCCCACTCCGGCTGTCACGCTCCTTAATGAAAGACGAAAGGTCGCGAGCAAGGGTTTCATGATGATTGAAAATCGCCGTCCCTAGCTAACGGAGCACGGTTCCGTATAACACATTGCGCCCGCCTCGCAAATCCCGGCCGTAGGAAAGAACCACCGTTACGCTTCCGAGAATCCGAACCTTGCACTGCGCTCCCGCATCCCACAACCAACGCTGCGAGCCAAAAAGGCCGGAAGAATCCGCGACCGCGCCGTTATCCAGAAAGGGGCCTAGCTTCACGTTGAAAAACGCTCCTTGGTAAATATTCTTGTCCATCTCCCAATTCGCTAGAAAATAGCGACGTCCCAGAGGAGCAGCTCCTTTCCGGCCGTCTATCGTGCCCGGCTGGCCGCGAAGCCAGAGATCGTTGTCGCGTTCGAGGCCGAGCTGGAAAAGTTCGTCGAGAGACACCTTCCCGGCAGTACCTCCGGCGCGGACTTGAGTCTGCATCTCGTAGTCGTCACCCGAAGCGCGGGGAAACCAGTGCGCGCGAAGCGTCCCGCGCGCCATCGCGAAAGGTCCGAGGGCGTCATTAAACCCGCGTCCCGCGCGCGCTTCGGCCGTAGAATCCAGTGTGAAACGGTGCTCCGGAACACGCAAAAGCGAACGCTCCAAGCCGAGCCAAGAGGAAAACGAATTGCTATCGGCGAAGAAGGGCTGCTCGGCTGAAGAGGTATGGCCTTCCAGATTACGAAACGATCGATGAGCAAACTCAAGTCCCGCGCTCCAGCTCCAGCGTCCATTCTCAACAGATCGTAGTTCTACACCGCCAGCCACGCGCCGCATGTTCAAGTCTGTCAGCGGCGCTCCGGCGGCGAAGAACGTCTCCGAAAGATTCCAGTTTTCATTGCGCGCATCGAAGTAGGCTTTGATCCGCAGAGCAGGGTCGTGAAAAAGCGGAGCGGAAAGCGCCCCAGAGTAGCGGCGCTTCTGGGAATCCCACCTCGCCAAAGATGTGAAATTAACCGCTTCGTGGCCGAGGTTGTAAAACTCGGGATACACCGTCGCATACGGCAGCCCGCTCAGAAGCGAGACAACTCCTACGATTTTCGAGTCGCCCCACCCGTTACGCTCATCCAAATGGAGCGCGGCGTCGTAGTCTTCGGATTTCGCTGGTGCAAGCTCGATCCTCAGGCGCGGAAAGACGTCGAGATTGTTCAGCCTTGCTTTCGTGGCAAAGAGGGCATCGCTGGTTAGCACCTGCGGGGCGTTGAAAGTGACGGCGTGCCCTAAAAGTTCCTGCCGCAATTTAGGCGCGGGGACGAAGTCAACCGCTCGCAGCCTGGGCTTGTCCACCGCGTTCCAGTATTTCAACGCCGCTTCCAGATTGCCCTCGAGAAAATAGAGAGTGCCGAGAAATTCACGCGTGTAGGCGTCGCGGGGATCCAGCGCCAAGGCAGCGTGGAGATCGCGCTTCGCGGTTCCCACTTCCTTTTGCTTATACGCTACGCCTGCGAGCTCCACCAGGAAGCGCGCCTCGTAGGGAGATTTGCGATGGCCAACTTCGAGCGCATCGCGCGCGTCCTTCCAGCGTTCGAGGCGGGCGAGGGCCAGACCCGCGACGAAGTCCAGGTCCGCAGATTGTTGAGGGGGACCTTGTGCGAGCTTTGCGGCTTCTTCCCACCTGCGCCCGTCGAATGCAGCCCGTGCGCTTGTAAGACGAGAAGCCTCCGAGATGGAATCCTGCGCACGGACAGCAACGCCCGGCAACCCTACCAGGCTCAAAAGGAGCGCAAGTCGCGCTATCACCCTTTTGCTTCGGGCACGGCGAGCAACATCCAGTTGCGGGCAGCCTGCCATTCTTTCTCGAATTCTGCGCGTTCCACGCGCAGGAGTTTCCCACGAGCAGGATCGTTCAGGAAAACGGCTTCATGTACCCAGTCAATTCCGGTCACCACCACATAATGGAACGGCGCTCTTTTGCCGCCCGGTTGAATGCTTAGGATCAAAGGCCGGCCCTGCGACAAGTGTTGGCGCAGATCGTCCCACCTGCCGTTTATCGCGAATACGCGAAAGCCCGATTCCGCAAGATACCGCTTCATGTCGGCCGCGAAAATTCCCCGGGCCTTGCGCGAAAAAAGCTTTTGTTGGATGGAACCGGCGTCAGCGCGCCCAGCAGCGAGCGTCGTGCCGTGCGCGCCCCAATACTGCAAGAGCATCGACAAGGATGCTGACCCACAGCCTTCCTCGGTCTGTTTTACGAAGGGCACATCAAGCCACACGCCAGCGGTTTCCTGGGGCGCCGTTCGAACGGCGCTTCCCAGGAAAACGGCCAGCAGAAAACCGAGGGCGAGACGCTTGATCCGCGTAGGGCGACGTCTCCAGGTAGAAGAGTCAGCGAACTGCGAGCGCAACGATAAGAACTGCCACGATAATCAGGATAATCCACAAAAGGTCGCGGTCGGAAAGGTGCCCGGCGGCGAAATCATTTTGTGCCTGGCGTGACCTCTGCGCCAATTTTGAGAGATCTTCATCGTTTAACTGGCTTACGGCCTGATCGACCTTTTTCAGATCCAGGCTGGCGGATTTCAGCGCCTTCTGCCCATTTTCGGAAGAAAGAAGGTTTCTCACGGCAGCTTCGTCAGCTTGCCGTACCTCACTTGGACTTGCCGCGTCTTTCTTCAATTCGTCCAGTGACACCACATGCTGTTTATCCTGCCCCTGGATTCGCGAGGGCATGCCTGCCAAACAAAGTAGTGTGCCAATTGCCAGGGCCCGCGAACACCGCGCCGCGCAAACTCGCATTCTGCCTCCTTTGAATTAGCTGGGGTGTCTCCAGTTTACGAACTACTTGGCAATGTGGCAAGACTGGATGAAGAGTCTTGGCCTAATCCGAAAAAACTAAACGGCGGTGAAGTCATTTCGCAGACGGGGGTAACGGGGATGCGTATTTCGTCATGTCGACTCCTTGCCAGTCACCCCGTTCGATGCCTTCGCGAATCTGCGCGCCGGTTTTTCCCCTGTGCGATTGCTCGTAGGCGTAAAAATCCTCGCGCTCGCAAATCCCGCAGGCCGCCGCGTGTTTGCTGACGAAACAATCGAGCAGGCTGCCATGACCCTGGCTGCGGTCACAATGGCAATAGCAGGGCTGCTGATACAAGACTTTCTTGATGCGGGCTGCAAGGCTATATGCATTCTGAGCAACCGGGTCGGTGAAGAAGGTGGGACTCATGGTCGCGGGCAAAGGTCCCGCGGGCACGGAGGCGTGAAACGCGGGAACAGTTTCGGCGCTTGCATCTTGGCTCAAGCCCCCCACTGACCGCGACGCCGCCGGTTGCGGAATCAGCACCAGACCGAGCGCCACCGCCACGAGAATAATTCCGCCAAGGATTTTTTGTGTTCCTTGCATGTCCGGTCTCCCTCTAACCTGCCGTGCATTCCGAAAACTGGCTGAACGCGACAAAACCACTCATTACTCTACGGCGCAAACTCGCTAAATTCCACTCACTGTTCTTACCAGCGTCCCGCGCGGCGACATCCTAGGGCAGCCGCAAGACGCCGATGCGGATGGCTTCCAGCCTCGTCGTATCCATCACTTTGTCGTTGTTCATGTTATCGATCTGGCTGTTGGCAATAAAAAAGAAGTCGGAACCACGGATGGCGCCTGTCGTTGGCAAGACACAAAAATTCGTGCGATTTTCGAGTACTGTCGTGCGCGTCACGTGAAGGCCATTGCTGGAAAGGTGGAATGCCGCCACGCGCGGTGAGCCGATGCCGTTCTGAATGGCAATGAGATTTCCGTTGTGCCAATAGAGCCCGTCGATGCCAGCGAGCGTGCTTCGCGGCCCTGGATCAATGTCGCGGCTTTCCGCATTAGCAAGGTCGAATCGAACCACTCCCAGGCTGTCCGCGACGTACAGAGTGTGGTCGTCGGCATTTAGAGCAATGCCGTTGGGATAGAAGAGGGGCCGATGAACGGGCACGGCTTTGAAAGTGTGCGCCACCGGATCGAACCGATACACAGTGTTCGCCAGGCTGTCCGTCGTAATTACTTCACCGCTTTTGCGGATAACTAGATCGTTGAAGCCATGCTTCGCGGAACCCTCCGGTTTGAACCGCCCAAGCAGCTTTCCCGTCGTGTCGAAATGCAAAAGCTCTGTCTGTCCGCTGTCTGTGAATGAAGCGGCCCATACCGTGTTGTCGTTGGGGCTTAACCGGATGCCCAGCACAGGCAGAAGTCCAAAGCGGTCTTCCGGCACGAAATCGGAAGTATTCCCGTCGCGGCCGATCTCCACGATTTTCCGCCGATTGAGGCTGCTCAGGTAAAAAACATTCCGCTGCGCATCGTAGGCCAGACCTTCCGGGACCAGATCTTTCTCCGTGGTGCGAAAAGCTTCGCGGGCTTGCATCGTCACGGGGAAATCACGGTGGACGCCCTCGATCATTGCCGTGAATTCCTTAGTTTCTTTCAACTCGAGGAAGGCGGGCTCGCCGGAGGGGTCGAATCCCTCCTGCAAAGCGAGGCATTCCTTCAGGAGCGCCAGCGCTTCGCGGGTCTCCCTCAAATGTTCTTTTGCCTCGGCCAGGAAATACAGCGCAGCCCCGCGGTCTGGCAGAGTGGTTTGGAGTTTCTCCACAGCCGCAATCTGGTGGCGGATTTCCTGGGCATCGGCCGGCTCGGCGGGCGCGCCCTTAATTTCTTCTTGATCCTGGGAACGTGCGATTGGGGAGATAGACAAAAATGCCAAGACGCAAAGAATCGTAAAAGTAGCCCGCATTGCTGATCTGCGAAGATTCATCGCCGGAACGCCACCTGGCGCCTACTTCTGTTGAATACGAGCGGCCGCGAAGTCTAAACGAGGACTGCTCTTACCGGAGTATACGCCGAAGGAGAAGAAGCTGCGGCAACCGGCCGGCCGGAAACATGCCGCATACGGAGATTTCCCTGCACGCGGCGTCCCCAGGCGCGCACAAAAGTAAAGTTCAGTGCGCCGCCAATGGCCGAGCTGGCGAGGGGAATCAAGCGCCCGACCCACTTTTCCGCCGTTTCCTGTCCGAGCTTGACGGCGAGCCGTTCGGCGATCCGCGGAGCAAGCTTTTCTAAGATCTGCTTCTCAGCGAGCTCCTTACCGTAATCAACGCCTGTGGCTGCGGCAGCAGCCATCCATAGCTCAAGCCGTTCGCTTTGCCCGGTGTGCTCAAAACCATAGAGAAGGCAAAGTCTCTGGATGAGCCGCAGGGTCAGTATGGTGAGCAGCCCCGCGTCTGGAATGATGGTAATCATCCCGCCAAGGCCAAGACCGGCTCCCTCGAGGAGGGCCAGGCGCTCCGTGTCCCGAATCAGTATTTTGGCGATGGCATCCAAACGCGCCACCGGCACGAGGTGCATGTGCCGGAAGTCGGTCACTGCAAGCCCGTGTTTCTTCTTGAGTTGCCGCCGGAACTCTTCCCGGTTGATTTCGATCGAGCGCAGCCCGGTAACGAGTCCAAGGCGCGCAAACCGACCGAAGGCCCGTCCTGCCACCGAGTTGTGTAACCTTGCCATGCCTTTAAGCATCGTACGGCGGTTAGAATCCGCTGGCAACCCCCCGGTTGTGCCATAGTGCTTAAGCCGATGGGAGGGAGAGTTGCTCAAGTGGCGGCAGCAAGCCTCGCGTACTACTTGACGCGGGAAATCTTTTGGGTAAACTGCTTTTTTCTCTATGGCCACGTTGCCACAAATCGTTCCCTCAGAAGTCGTGCACGACTTCGACTTTCCGCAGCGAGAGGCGGCGTTTTTCTACGGACTCTTTCTGCGCGGCCATTCCGCGGAAAAATTGCGGCGAGACATCGAAGTGCCCTCAATCGTTCTGGCAAAGTGGCACCGCGAGGCGGAACGCGAGCCGGAACTCCGCGATATCTTCACTCGCATGGTGGAATACCGGCGTCATGTCTTAGCAATCTTTGATACTTTGGTTGGCTCAGACGTTCAAAACCACCGTTTGCAATAATCCCTTCGAGAAACCGACTCCCGGCTCCGCTTGCACACGGGTCTGCCGCCCGCTCATTGCGAGTCAGATTCTCTTGGGGGGACCCTGTCCCTTCGGTCAGGCCAAAAACTGTCAGGCAACTCTTCGCTTACTTTCGGATTCTAACCGCAGTCGGGGGACAAGTCTCTCAAAATGAAGGGGATTCCGCGATTGACGGGCAGCCTGTCAGGGCGTAGAATCCAATCGTCCTAGGAGTTGAGGTGTGCTAATGCCACGGGTAATTCGTGCCCTGATTGCTACTGCATTCTCGCTTGTTATCTTTATTCCAGCAGTATCCGCACAAGAGGCCCAGGATCCCAATAATCCTCCGGCTCCTCAGACGCTCACCAAAGAGCAACGGAAAGTACAGAAGCAAAAAGCACGCAAAACCCTCAAGGAACTCGACAGCCAGTACAGGCAATGGCTGAACGAGGATGTCATCTACATCATTTCGCCGGAAGAGCGGAATGCCTTCCTTCAGCTTGATACCAATGAAGAGCGCGAGCAGTTCATCGAGCAATTCTGGCTCCGGCGCAGCAGCAATCCCGATCTTCCGGACAACGATTTCAAAGAAGAGCACTATCGCCGCATCGCTTACGCCAACGAACACTACGCCTCCGGCATTCCGGGATGGAAGTCTGACCGCGGCCGGACTTACATCATGTGGGGTCCCGCGGATGAGGTGGATTCTCATCCGACCGGCGGAACGTACGACCGGCCCATGGAAGAAGGCGGCGGGTCGACAACCACCTACGCCTGGGAAAAGTGGCGCTATCGCTACTTGGAAGGCATTGGTGAAAACGTAGAAATTGAGTTCGTTGATCCGAGCGGCTCTGGCGAATACCACCTCACTATGGATCCCTCGGAGAAGGACGCTCTGCTGCACGTTCCAGGAGCGGGCTTGAGCTTGCTGGAATCCATGGGCATGGCTTCGAAGACGGACCGGTTCACGCGCTCCGACGGCACAAACCTCCCGACTGCGCTGGGTGGTACTCCCGCAAGCATGGACGAATTTAATCGGTTGGAGCTCTACGCCAAGATACAGAAACCGCCCGAGGTCAAGTTCAAGGATCTGGAAGCGATTGTGACGGCGCGGATTGTCCGCGATCAGCTCAAATTCAACTGGCGCACGGATTTCCTGAAGGTAACCAACGACACTGTGTTGGTTCCCATCACGATTCAAGTGTCCAACGGCCAGCTTTCCTTCCAAGCAAAAGATGGTATCCATTCCGCCACGCTTAACGTTTTTGGGCGCGTCAGCACGTTGACCGGCCGCGTGGTTCAGACTTTCGAAGAGCCTGTCGCTAAAGACTTTCCGGATTCACTGTTCCAGCAGTCGCTTAAGCTGCAATCGATCTATCAAAAAGCCGTTCCTCTCCGCCCCGGCTTGTATCGCTTGGATATAGTGGTAAAGGATGTTCAGAGCGGAAACGTCGGCGTGGTGAACACCCGGCTGGCCGTGCCGCGTTACGAGGACGAGAAGCTGGATGCGAGCACGCTCATTCTCGCGGATCAACTCGAGCACGTTCCCGCCAAGCAGATTGGCACGGGACAATTTGTTTTGGGCTCAACCAAAGTGCGCCCGCGTCTCGAAAGCGACTTCACGACGGCGGATCGTTTGGGAATCTATCTCCAGGTCTACAACCTAAAGCCGGACGAAACGACGCACAAGTCCAATGCCACGTTTCAGTTCACCGTTAAGAAGGGTGCCGAGCAGGTGCTGCAATTCAAGGAAACGTCGGCAGAGATGAAGCAGACCGGCGACCAGGTCACCATCGAAAGATGGCTGCCGCTCTCGTCGCTTGCGCCCGGCAAGTACACGATCGAAATTGATGCCACCGACGGTATTTCGAATCAGTCTATTTCCAAGACAGCTGATTTTACGGTAAGGGGCCCACGGGAACCGACCAAGGCGGCAGCCAACACGGTTCCGGGGAGGTAACTCGAAGTGATTAAAGGACAGGTCCGAGTCGTGGGGGCACTCGTCCTAGCCGTGGCGTTCTCATCCTTGGGAGCGAATCCGGCAGCGGCGCAGTTGAAGTCCGTTCAGGGAATTCTGTCGGGAGTGGTTCGAGACGCTGCTGGCACACCTCAAATGGGTGCAAGCGTGGAAGTGCTCCCCGAATCTGCCGCATCCGCCGCACCGCTTGAATTTTTCACAAACACTAAGGGACTTTTCCGTGGCGAACGCCTTGCTCCCGGATTTTATACGGTGCGCGTTACGCTGGCGGGATTTCTTCCCACGCTCGAAAAGCACATCCGCATCAGTGCCAATCTCACCACTCTTGTCCGCATCCAGCTAGAATCAATGTTTGCTTCCCTCGAGCAGTTGCGGCGTGCTCCTTCTGCTGCAGGCGCTGAACCGGATGATTGGAAGTGGGTCCTTCGCTCGGCGAGCTCTGTGCGTCCGGTTCTTCAGTGGGTCGAACAGTATCCTCTGGGCGCCGTTAATCTCGACTCGGAATCAGTTCCTGCGGAGTCGGCTCGGGGTCGGTTGGAATTTACGGACGGCGCTCGCAGGCCCGGCTCGGTATCCAATCTTCCCGCCAGTCCAACGACCGCATTTGCCTACGATCAGCAACTTGGCCAAACCAGCCGGCTAGTGCTTGCCGGCCTCATGAGCTATGAAGGCGATTCCCCGGCTGGTGGGATCGCCACAGTATGGCTCCCGTCTGGTTCGCTCGGTGCTGGACCGCACACGGCACTCGTGCTGCGCGAATCGAAGCTGGGTGCTGTGGGCCCGACGTTCCGCGGCGTCCGTATCGATCAAGGCGGTTCCATGGTTTTTGGAACTCGCGCCATCCTTGAATACGGCGGTGAATATGTTTTGGTCGGTCTTGGACGTCCAGCCTCTTCCTTGCGTCCACGCATGCGGCTGGACGCGCGAATCTCTGACGATTGGGAAGCTTCCCTGATTTTTGCATCCATGCCAACTGGCCCAGAACCTTTGGAAGCAAATGACGGACAGACAGGAAATACCTTGGCGGCCGCATTGAGCGAACTAGACGCCTTTCCTGTCCTAATGTGGCGGGGCGGCCGTCCCGTTCTGGAAAGCGGCTTTCACGAGGAGATCGCCGCGGAACGCAAGCTCGGCGCTCGCGGCAAATTACAGGTCGCGGCCTTCCACGATGACAATAGCCACGTCGCGGTTTTTGGACGAGGCAACAATCTTCCCGTTGCCGACTTCTTCCAAGACGTGTTCTCCAATGGCTTCTCCTATGACGGAGGCAGTTCAAGCAGTTGGGGCACGCGCGCGGCGTTCAAGGAAAAGTTGAGCGACGATGCAGAACTTACGGCGCTCTATGCTTTTGCCGGGGCACTGACTCCTTCGAGCGGGGCTGCCGGCCCTCTACGTGAGCTATTCCGCACTGCCGGACGTCACTCTCTTGGCGCCAAAGTTTCCGAAAGGGTGCCGCGCTTCGGCACCAGGGTAACCGTGGGCTACCAGTGGATAAGCGGGACAACGCTCACTCGCGTGGATACGTTTGGCGATTCCCTCTTTGACATGGAGCCGTACCTCCATCTCGGAGTCCACCAACGGCTGCCCAAGTTTGGGCCTGGCCGCTGGGAGGCCAATGCGGAGTGCGACAACCTCTTTGCTCAGGGCTACATCACTCTCAACACCCAAGACGGTCGTTTGACATTGATGCCCGCTTTCCGCACGTTCCGAGGTGGGCTAAGCCTGCAGTTTTGATCGCAGATTGGGCTCTAGAAAGCTGTATGCGTCCTCCCATAAAGTGGATTATCAATGGCTGTCCCGTCTTCGATTTCTGTAAGTTATTGAAAAACAATAGGTTTTCCAGCAGGGCACCCTACCAAAGAATGGACATTGGTTTGCACTTAAGATTCATCGGTGGGGTGTCATCCCGCCAGGGCCTGTCATGAAACAGAATCTGCGAGTGAGCCTTGGGGCCGTCGTGCTGGCGCTTGCCACGCTGGCAGCCATGATTTTTGCTTGGCTGAATTTCGTTCAGAGAACGGAATTCGAGTCTCCCGACGACGGGGTCGTTTGGCTTGATACCACCCAAGGCGTTCAGGCCCAGCAAGTAGCTGCGAATTCACCCGCTGCACGTGCCGGAGTCCGCGAGGGCGATCGCCTCCTGGCCATCAACGGCAGCCCCATCACCCGGCAGGTTCAAGTGACCAAGCGCTTGTGGCGCTCCGGGCTTTGGACCCAGGTGCGCTATAAGCTGCTACGCAATAACGAGGAGTTTGAAACTCCTCTCGTAACCGCTCCCGCAGAGAAGCCAACCTCCATCGAGAATTACGCGCGTGTAGTCGGCCTCATTTATCTTTTCATCGGACTTTTCATTTTTGCGCGGCGCTGGAATGCGCCTCGCGCCGTGCACTTCTACATATTCTGCCTCGTGTCCTTCATTTTCTACTCCTTCCACTACAGCGGGAAGCTGGACACCTTCGACTACGAGGTCTACTGGGTCAAGATCCTCGCTCAGGTCCTGACCCCGGCGCTCTTGCTCCATTTTGCTCTTGTGTTCCCGGAACGCTCCGAAGGAGCCAGTCGCTCGCTCTCCAAGCTCAGCCTGGTCTATTTGCCGCCGCTTGCAATTCTGCTGGTCCACGTCAGCACCGCGCTGGGAGCGCTCGGCTGGGTTCCGTGGCTTGGCTCGCGCATTCTTCTCGATAAGATTGCCTACAGTTATCTCGGCGCATGTTTTCTTGCAGCCGGATTTGTTTTCTATCGCAATTTCAGGGGTGCCCCGGCAGGCGTATTGCGCCAGCAATTGAAGTGGCTCACCGCGGGGACCTTCATCGGAACTGTTCCCTTTGTAATTCTCTATATCGTCCCGTTCGCGTTCGAGGCGGCTTCCAAGCCTTGGATGAAATTTTCGACAGTCAGTCTGGTATTCATTCCTCTGTGCTTCGGCTACGCCATCATTCGTTACCGTTTGATGGATGTGGATATCATCTTTAAGCGCGGCCTCGCGTACACCGCGGCAACGGCTGCCATCGCCACAATTTATTTCTTCTTCGTGGCGCTCATCCCGCAGATCTTTCATGCTCCAGCTAACGGCCCCGTCGGTGGCATCATCGCCATCGTCATCGCCGCATTTCTCTTCCAGCCCTTCCGCGAATGGATTCAGGCTCGTCTCGACCGTTTCTTCTACCGCGACCGCCTCGATTACCGCCGCACGCTGATTGAGTTCGGCCGCACGCTCACGAACGAAGTGCGGCTTGAGCCCATGCTCGGGTCCGTGATGGATCGCGTATCGCAAACACTGCTCGTCGACCGCCTGGCAATTTTCGTCGAGGACGTCGCGAACCCCGGCCAGCTCCGCCTGGCTCGCTCGATGGGTGTGCGTCTCGCGGAACCTCTCGATCTCAGTTTCCTCGGCCCGGCCCGGCCCGAGCTAGCTCGCGGGGCGCTCTTTTTTGAGTCGCCCCGCGCCGCTCGAGACGTCAGCGATTCCGTGCATCGCACGCTCGAACAGCTCGACCTCAATTACTATGTTCCCTGCCGCATTCGCGAACACACTGTCGCTGTTCTGGGGCTGGGCAAGACCGTCGACGGCGACTATCTCTCGAGCGATGACGTCGAGCTTGTCGAAACCATTGCAGGCTACGTAGCGGTGGCTCTCGATAACGCCCAGCTTTATACTTCGCTCGAACAAAAAGCCCTCGAAATCGCACGCCTCAAAGACTTCAGCGAAAACATCGTGGAATCCTTGAATGTCGGAGTGCTTGCCGTCGATCTGGAAGGCATCGTCGAATCCTGGAACACGCGCATGGAGCAGCTTTTCGGCGTCACCCGGCAGGAAGCCGTCGGACGCCAGCTTCGCTCCTTGCTCCCGGAAGAGCTTGCAGCCGAGATTGTCGCGCGCGGGGACGAAGAACAGATTACTGGCATCTACAAGCAGCGACTGCACCATCAGGGCAAAGCGCTCACTTTGAACGTTTCTATCACTCCGCTTGTCAGCAAATCCGCCGAGCGCATCGGTCGGCTCTTGCTCTTTGACGATGTCACCCAGCGCGAGCGCATGGCAGAGCAGATGACCCAAACCGAGAAGTTGACTTCGCTCGGTCTCCTGGCCGCCGGCGTCGCGCATGAAGTAAACACACCTCTGGCCGTGATTTCCAACTATATCCAGATGCTGGCAAAGCAGATGCCCGACGGCGATCCGCGGCAGTCGATCATCGAAAAGATCGTGAAGCAAACTTTCCGGGCCAGCGAAATCGTCAATAATCTTTTGAATTTTTCGCGTACGGGGGCCGCCGAGGCCGCGGACATCGACGTGAACCGCGTCGTGGAAGAAACCCTCTCACTGGTCTCTCATCCGCTCAAAACTTCGCACATTCAAGTTGTTAAGAATCTGGGCGAGACCCTCCCGGCAGTTCGTGGCTCCGCGAACAAGCTTCAGCAGGTCTTTCTAAATCTTTTCCTGAATGCTCGCGACGCCATGCCCGGCGGCGGCTTGTTGGAAGTGCGCACCGGCGCCCACAATGGCAGCGTCGAGATTGAAGTCGTTGATACGGGTGCGGGCATCCCGCGCGAGCATATTCACCGCATTTTCGATCCGTTCTTCACCACCAAACCGAACGGCCGCGGCACTGGTCTGGGTCTTTCCGTAAGCTACGGCATCATCAAGGAACACTCGGGGAAAATCGACGTCCGATCAACCCCCGGCAAAGGCACCTCGTTTCACGTGGAGTTCCCCGCCGTCAGAAAGTCGGTTCATGTCTAAGGGTTCCATACTCGTTGTTGACGACGAATCAGAAATCCGCGAAGGCCTTGAACTCCTGCTTACCAGTGAGGGCTACGGCGTCTCCAGCGCGGAGACCGGTGAATCCGGCCTCGCCAAACTGGAAGAGCACCCCTACGATTTACTGCTGCTCGACGTTAGCCTTCCCGACCGCAATGGCCTGGAGCTGCTTAGGGAAATTCGCCGGCGCGATCCAGATCTTTCCGTTGTTCTAATCACGGCCTACGGCTCGATCGAAATGGCTCGTGCCGCCTTCAAAGGCGGCGCGCTCGACTACATCACCAAGCCCTGGTCCAATGACGAACTCCTCGCGCAAGTGGCCCAGGCCGTGGAATCACGCCGCCTGCGCGAAGAAAACGTCCAGCTCAAGCGCGCGCTCAAGCAACGATTCACTTTCCCAAACATCATCGGCAAGAGCGAAAAGATGTTGACGCTATTCGATCTGGTCACCCAGGTGGCGCCTTCGCGTTCTACCGTGCTGATCAGCGGCGAAAGCGGCACCGGCAAGGAGCTCATCGCCAAGGCTATCCACTCGGCTTCTACGCGCGCGGACAAAGCCTTTGTACCGGTCAACACTGGCTCTATCCCCGTGGATTTGCTCGAATCGCAGCTCTTCGGCCACGTCAGGGGCGCTTTCACCAGCGCCGTCGCTTCCAAGAAGGGTCTCTTCGAAGTCGCCGATCAAGGCACTATTTTCTTCGACGAAATTGCCACCATCAGCCCGGAAACGCAGGCCAAGCTGCTCCGCGTCATTCAGGAGCGTGAGTTCATGCGGCTCGGAGGCACGGAGCAGATCAAGGTGGACGTTCGTATCGTCGCCGCCTCCAACGTCGATCTCCTCACCCTTGTACGCGAAGGCCGGTTTCGCGAGGATCTTTACCACCGCTTGAACGTAATTCACCTGCAACTTCCTCCCCTGCGCGATCGCCGCGAGGATGTGCCTGCCCTGCTCGCGCATTTCCTCGAGCGGTATTGCCTCGAGAACGGCAAGCCCATGCGTCAGTTTACGGCGGGCGCCATGAAGCTCTTGATGGATTACGATTGGCCAGGCAACGTCCGTGAGCTGGAAAATGTCGTCGAGCGGGCCGTGGTGCTCTCTACCCACGAGCGCGTCGACGTGGATTTGCTTCCCGAAAGTATTCGCAGCAAGGAGATTGTCCGCGGTGTTCGGTTGCAACTCTCGGAGTTTCTACCTCCACTGCCTGGCGAACCTGGTTCCCGTTCCGCCGCCGATCACCCGCAACCTTCGCTTTTTCAAATCATGGACGAGATCGAGCGCCGTATCATTATTGACATGTTGGAGCGCACTAGCTGGAATCAGACCGAAGCCGCCGAACGTTTTATGATTCCCCTCTCCACGCTGAATCAGAAAATCAAACGGCTGGGAATTGACGTCCGGCGCCGCGGCCGCGGCGATGACACGCTCTCGGCCACGATCGGCAAGTAGCTCTCTCTTTCAGAAATTGCCTGCGTCCTCCCATTTTGCTCCAGACTTTCATCTTGCATCTAGGAGTTTGTCTATGCAATGTATCGCGGGATGATTATTCGCCTTTCCAGTCCTGCGGCCCGCGGGCTCCTTGTCCTTTTCGCACTGGTGCTCGCCGTCGGTCTTTCGTACTCCGGCATCCGCAATGCCGTCGCCGCCAACGATGCGGGTCTAAACACGGCCGAAGGCTTCGAGCGGGCCACTCGACTCGAGCCGGATTCCCCCCGCAACTGGTATCTCCTCGGTCGCTACTGGCAGTACAACCTGGATGATCCGGATGCCCAGCGCGCCATTCGCGCCTATCAGACGGCGCTGTCTTTAGATCCGCGTTCAGCAAGCACGTGGCTTGATCTGGGGATGGCCTACGAATCGGAAGGCGACCCCGCACGCGCTCAGAATGCGTTTCTTCAAGCCAAGCGCGCGTACCCGCTCTCCCCGGAAGTCTCCTGGCGCTATGGAAATTTTCTGCTCCGTCGCGGCGAGTTGGACGCCGCGTTCGCGGAGATCAAGCGTGCCGTAGAAGTCGACCCAAAGCGCGGAGCGGCGGCTTTCGCCCTCTCCATGCGCGTCGATCCGGACATCAACGCCGTATTGGACCGTGCCTTGCCGCACTCACAGGATGCCTACTTGAGCGTGATTTCCGCACTGTCCGAACAGGAACAAACCGATCAGGCGCTGATTGTCTGGTCCAGGCTCGTCGCTCTTCATCCGCAACTTCCCGTGCGCGAATCGTATTCGCTCCTCGAAGCTCTCATTCACAAACGACAGATGACTGAAGCCCAACAGGTTTGGGATCAAGCTCTCGTTATTGCCGGCGTCTCGCGTCCTCCTGATCCCCCGAACTCTCTCATTTGGGACGGCGGATTCGAATCGAATGTTGTGGGCGGGGGGTTCACCTGGCGATATGCCCCCTTCATCGGCGGCGTGCAAGTTACTCTTGATTCGAAAGAAAAACACTCCGGAAGTCGGTCCCTCCGGCTGACCTTCAATGGCTTGCGAAACGTGGATTTCAGCGATGTGTGTGAGTATGTCTCCGTTCAGCCTTCCACCACCTACAGATTTTCCGCATGGGTCCGAACGCTCGATGTATCCACCGATCAAGGCGTGCGCTTTGCTCTCCACTCCATCAGCCGTTCCGTCAATTCCACCTCATGGACAGAGGATATCCGCGGAACGCAGCCGTGGAATCAGCTCAATCTTCTTTGGACATCCGGCAGGGACGTCCAGGAAATGCAGCTTTGCGTCACCCGTCTTCGCAGCGAGAAATTTGACAGCAAGATTCTTGGCTCGGCCTGGGTCGACGACGTTGCTTTGGTGCCGGAATCCGCGGAGCGCTCCAAACAATGAAGCTCCTCCGCATGGGCATCTGTGCGCTCGTTATCTTTGCCGTAGTCTCGCACGGCGCCGTCGAGGATTGGGCGCGCGCCGTACTGGAAATCGGAGCGGCTTTGCTCTTTCTGGCCTGGGCCGTGCGCGCCTATCTCACCCAAGAGCCGCAAGTCATCGTTTCTCCCTTGTTACCACCGCTCGCTTTGCTATCACTACTCGCTCTCGGGCAATGGGTCTTTCATCGCACGGCTTCGTCCTACAGCACGCGCATGGATCTTTGTCTCCTCCTTGCCGACACGCTCGTTCTATTTTTGGCCGCCCAGGTTTTCCGCACGCTCGAGGACTGGCGTGGATTTGTCTGGTTCGGGATGAGTTTTGGATTCGTGGTGGCGCTCTTCGGCATCCTGCAGCACCTCACTTTCAACGGAAGGCTCTATTGGTTTCGCGAGATGCATTTTGGCGGCATTCCCTTCGGCCCGTACGTGAATCGCAATCATTTCGCGGGATTTGTAGAGCTCCTCATCCCTCTCTCTCTGATTCCCTTGGTTCTTGGCCGCGTCCGCCGGGAACGGTGGTTTCTGGTCAGTCTATTTGCCGTTGTGCCCATTGGAGCGCTGTTCCTCTCTGCATCTCGTGGTGGCATCGTTAGTTTTGCGGTGGAAGTTGGTGTCTTGCTCCTCTGGCTGCTTCTTCGTCGTTCTATCGGTAAGCACTTGCTCTCCGGAGGCGCTGTCTTGTTGCTCGCGTTTCTCATGGTGTCTTGGCTCGGTGTACAGCAGCTCGTCGAAAGGTTTTCTTCGCTCCAATCCCTCGAGGTAACCGCAGGAAAGCGCGCTTCCATGAGGGCGAATACATGGCGGATTTTTCTGGACCACCCATGGACCGGAACAGGTCTCGGCACTCTCCAGCTTGTTTTCCCTGCCTATGAAACGCTTTACGACGGAAAAATAGTCAACCACGCCCACAATGATTATTTGGAAGGCCTTGCGGAAACGGGCCTTGCCGGCGGTTTGTGCTGCGTATGGTTTCTGGGCGTCTTGGTGTTCGGCTCTTTGCGTCGCCTAACAGAACTAGATGGATCTTTTACTTCGATCCTCCAGCTCTCGGGCCTTATCGCATGCCTCGGCTTTCTAACTCACAGTCTCGTCGATTTCAACCTGCACATTCCGGCAAACGCTCTCCTCTTCTTCCTAATGGCAAACCTGGCGACAAGCCAAATTAGCCAACCCAACCCCAGCATTCCCAAATCGGAACGGATCCCTGGCAGGCCCCGAATTCACTAATGGACTTGGTCCGTCTGTCTGTATAATCATCCTGGGGGTCATCTATCCGTATGCAGCCAGCGAGACTGGGTGCGGGGACGTTGTGTCTCGTCTCCATCACCCTGCTCGGATTAGTGGTTCTGGCGCCGCCCAGCCGCGCGCAGGCCGTTCTCGAGACACCACAACAAACGAATGATCGCATTCGCGAGCTTTCCGCAGCCGCGCGCATTGCGCCGCACGATTACGTCATCGGAAATGGCGACTTAATCTCCATTGAAGTTTTCGATGTGAAAGAACTTAGCCGCGACGTGCGTGTCAGTCAAACCGGTACCATCGGCATCCCGCTCGTGCCCGTGCGCCTGCATGTTTCCGGACTCACCGAAATTCAGGCCGAACAGAAAATTGCCGAGGTGCTGGAATCGAACGGCTTGGTATCGCATCCCGAAGTAAGCGTTACCGTCCGGGAAAGAAAGAGCAAGCCCATTACCGTAGTCGGGGCCGTACAGCATCCTCTGGTTTTCCAGGCTGATCGCCAGGTAACGCTTCTCGAAGTCCTGGCAGAGGCCGGGGGGCTCTCTAACGACGCCGGGGATCAAGTCATCATAACGCGGCCCACGCAAGCAATGTCTTTTGAAGACTCGGAGCCGCCGGCGATTGGCCCGGCGGACGCCGCTCCTGCGGAAGTCTCAGCCCATCAACACTGAGCTCAAAGCCCGTAGCCACCTCTGCAAGTTCGTCCGTTTCTTCACCGGCCGGGACCGCGGCCGAGCCTCCTGAGTTGCCCTCGCCCAGCAACCCCGCGGAGAAATCCAGCAACGGCACGAATGCTCCCTCCGCTCCTGTCGCCGCGGATACCATTACCGTCAATTTGTACGAACTGATGGAGGCCGGGAATACCAAGAACAACATTGACCTGCAAGCGGGCGATGTCGTCACCGTGCCGCACGCCGGCATCGTTTACGTTCTGGGCGCGGTCGGCAGACCCGGCGGATTTGTGCTCACCAATGACCGCGAGCAATTGAACACATTGAAGATTCTAGCTTTGGCTGGCGGTTTTACGCGCACCGCAAAGACGGATCATGCCGTTGTCATCCGCAAGGATCCCCAGGGACAACAGCACGAAGTCCAGCTCGATCTGAAGAAAATTCTGAATCGCCAAGCCGAAGATGTGCAGCTCCAACCCAGCGACATCTTGTACGTTCCCGAGAGCGGCGCCAAGCGAGCTGTTTTGAGGTCCCTTGAGTTTGGCATCGCGCTCGGCTCGGGCGTTGCCCTTTACCGGCTCGCGTATCACTAGATCATGGCTGAAGACAACCAACTCGTACCTCGGGAGAACGGCTCCAACGGCGCCATTGAAATCGTTCCTCCTTCCCCCCACCTCCCGGTTTGGGATCTCTCGCCGCGCGAGCCGCATCTTTACGACTATCTGCTCATCCTTCGCAAGCATCAATGGCTGATCCTGTCGTTCTTGCTTGCCGTCGTCACGATCGTCACTATTGCTACATTCCGCATGCAAGCCGTCTATCGGGCCACTGCGCGCATCGAAATCGACCCCGAGAATGGCAACCTCCTGCCCTTCCGGGGCGCGGATTCTTACGACTACGCAATGGAAGCCGAGAACAATATCGAGACGCAGTCGAAAATCCTGACGAGTGAAACTCTGGCCTTGCAAACCATCCGCAGCAGTGGCCTCGGCACGCGCCCCGAGTACGCCTCTCCGAACGGGCCCTCTGAAGCGCTGGCCATCGGCAGCCTGGAAAACCAGAAGCGCCCCCCGGAACTCGGCCCATTTCTCGGCAGCCTCAGCGTACAGCGTGTCCCCAATAGTCGGCTTATGGATGTGAGCTTCGAGTCGACGGACCCGCAGTTCGCCGCGCGCATTGTCAATGAACATATCAAGAATTACCAAGAGCAGAACATTCGCAGCCACTACGATGAGGCTACGAGGGCCACCACCTGGCTGCGCGGCGAGCTCGAGGAACTCAGGATCAAAGTGCAGGAATCGGAAGACAAGCGCATCGCCTACGAAAGAAAGAATCAGATCTGGACGCTCGACGACAAACAAAACATCACCACGCAGCGCCTTGCCGACGTCAACAAAGAATTGACTGATGCTCAATCCGAGCGCATGCGCAAGGAAGCGCTCTATCAGTTTGCCAAGGCCGGGGACATTTCCGAGGTGCCCCAGCTTCGCGACAATCCCGTCTTGCAGGGCCTCAATCAGAAGCGCCAGAGCGTGGCCGAGGAGTATAACGAGGCTTTAAGCCAGTACGGCCCGAATTTTCCTAAAGTGCAGCGCCTTCAGGCCCAGCTGAAGGATCTCGATCAACTCATCCAAAAGGAAAATGTCAATACTCTTAACCGTATCGAAATTGATTACCGCGAAGCCAGGCAGCGCGAAGTCCTGCTTACACAGGCTCTTGACACGCAAAAGGTAGAAGCGAACGAGATGGCCGGGCGCCTCGTCGAATACAACATCCTTAAGCGCGAGGCTGAAGCCAATAAAGTTCTCTACGACGGCCTGATGACCAAGCTCAAGGAAGTAGGGATTTCCTCCGCGCTGCAATCTTCCAATATTCGCGTGGTGGATCCAGCTATGATTCCCGCTTATCCCTCGCGTCCGGCCAAAGCGCGAAACATCGCGCTGGCCTTTCTCGTCGGTCTCGTGGGTGGCATCGGTCTGGCTCTTATGCGCGAGTACCTCGACAACACTGTGAAAACGCCCGACGACATCGAGACGTTGGCTCGCTTGCCTTCCCTGGCAGTCGTGCCCCAGTTTGTCGGTGCCAACGGAAATGGCGCAGGCAAACGGCTGCTGAAAGGTATCGCTACGAACGGTCACGAGAGACGCATTGAGCTCGTCGCCCAACATCTGCCCAAATCGCAAATGTCCGAAGCTTTCCGCGCCCTGCGCACCTCTCTGCTGCTTTCTCAGCCCGGCCGTCCCCCCCAAGTTATCCTGGTAACCAGCGCCCTCCCGCGCGAGGGCAAGACGACCGCTGCGGCCAACTTGGCTGTTACTCTCGCGCAGCTTGGCGACCGAACCGTGCTCATGGACGCGGACTTGCGCAAGCCGGGCGTTGGCCGGCTGCTCAATCTGGGAAGCGGAAAATTCGCCGGCCTTAGTTCTTATCTGGCCGGTGTTTCGAGTCTCGATCTTGTCACCGTTCCGCACCCCTCCATCCCCAATCTCGCCGCGATTCCCACTGGGCCGCTCCCTCCCAATCCTGCTGATTTGTTATCTTCCCAAAAATTGGCGGATGCCATTGCCGAACTCCGCACTAAATTCAAGTTCGTCGTGATCGACTCTCCGCCCGTCCTGGCTGCGACCGATGCCGTCATCTTGTCTGTCCAGACAGACGGCGTTCTTCTGGTTGTGCGCAGCGGCGAGACCCCCAAGGAAGCCTTCACGCGCACCCGCGACTTGCTCGCCAGCGTAAAATGTCACATCCTCGGCGTTGTGCTGAATGCGGTGGATTCTGGAGCCCCGGACTACTACTATTCTTATCGCTATTATCCTTACTCTTATGGCTATGGCCCTCAAGAAGCTGCCGAAACTTCGCTTGACTCGGAAGTACATCCAGAAACTGTCTCCGAAAGCTCCCCACGCGATCGCGACGACAATCAGGCTCTGTAAGGAGGCACTTTGCGTTACTTAATTACCGGCGGCGCCGGTTTTATCGGTTCTCATCTCGCCGAGCGATTGCTTGCTCGCGGCGATCGCGTCGTTTTGCTGGATAACCTCTCCACCGGAAGCATGGATAACATCCGTCACCTCAAGGCCTCCAGCCAGATGGAATATCACCTGGACAACATTGAAAACCTCCAGTTACTCGCGGAGCTCGTCGACGATGCCGACATCGTCGTCCACCTTGCGGCAGCCGTCGGCGTCAAGCTCATTGTCGAAAGTCCCGTGCGCACCATCGAAACCAATGTCAACGGCACGCAGCGCATCCTCGAAGCCGCCTGCAAAAAACGCAAGCTCGTTCTCACGGCCTCCACTTCCGAAGTCTACGGCAAGAATACCAACGTGCCTTTTCACGAAGACGCCGATCTCGTCCTCGGTCCCACCACCAAGGGACGCTGGAGTTACGCAGCCTCCAAGGCTCTCGATGAATTTCTCGCGCTCTCTTATTGGAAAGAGAAAAAACTTCCCGTTATTGTGGTCCGATTGTTTAACACCGTGGGGCCGCGTCAGACTGGCCGTTACGGAATGGTTTTGCCCAATTTCGTCAAGCAAGCTCTGGACAACGAGCCCATCCGCGTCTTCGGCAACGGTAAACAGTCCCGCTGCTTCTGCGACGTCCGCGATACCGTCGAGGGCCTCATTCGCTTAATGGACACCGAGCGCTCCATCGGCGAGGTCGTCAACGTCGGCAACACCGAAGAAATCACCATCGAAGGGCTCGCTCAGTTGGTCAAGGAGCGCACCCGCAGCTCTTCACCCATCGAATTCGTCCCCTACGATCAGGCCTACGAACCTGGTTTCGAGGACATGATGCGTCGCGTCCCCTGCGTCGATAAGCTTCACGCCCTCACCGGTTTCCGCCCGCAAACCTCGCTGAAAGAAATCATCGACCGCGTCACCACCTACTTCCGCGAGAAGGAAGAAACTCTCACACCGCGCGCCGCCACAGCCACCGCCGTCTAATCCAAACTAACCAGATGCTTCCGGAATCGCCCACCGGGCGCGCGAGTGATTGTACTTTCCGTTTGGCCTACCGCGATTTGGCGGGAGGCCCTTCAAATTTTGCGTCCTCGATCGGCTCGTTCTGCTGAACATCCACGACCTTGGAAGAAACTTTTGTTCCCCATGCATTACCGGGGCTCGACCATCGCACAACAAACGGCATCTTTGTCCCGCCGACCTCGCGATAATCCTCGAAATCGGCCTGTACCTGGAACCCACCGAAGATGGTCTGCTCTTCAATGTGTCGGCGCAGCAGCAAGCCAGTCTGCATATCAAAATAGAAATCTTCGCTCGTCCCTTCCGGGGATGTCCCACTCACAACATAAGTAGCATGTTCGCCGATCTTCTCTATGCCCTTAATCTTCACATTCGAATACTGGCTCTTTATCCGGCTGCCCGCGTAGCTCTCCGAGTCCCGCATGATGGAATTACGTTGCGGCGTATTCAGGAGGCCCCAATAGGATTTCTCTGAGTCTTGCGCCCAGGCATGCTTCCCATTGGATCCAACCCAGAGCGTGTAGCTTGGCGAGCCCCACACGAGCAGCACTTTTCCAGGAGCCTTCTGGTACAGCACTGTTTTTGATTCAGAGTTCTCGCCGTTCAAAGCCTCGGTTCGTATGATCCGGCTTTTCACGCCATCAAGTGCCGCCTGTCCCCCGAGCGCCTGCACATAATGATCGAGCACCTCCGCAACGCTCGGGAGCGGAGCGGCAGCAGGTTTTTCGGTGGCTGCAGCTGCCGCTTCCGCCCCGGGCTTCCTCGACGGGGGTGGAACAATGGGCGCCAATGAAATGGGATCCGTGTGGCCCTGATGGCACGTGAAGCAGTTCACCTTGTTTTCCCCATGGAACGCCTCCTCGTTAATCTGGCGCACCATGCGGATCATTTCTCTTGCGCGCAGCTTCTCCTTGGTCACGTCCTTGCTAAAATCTTGCCTGTGGCAATAATCGCAATCCACATTCAGCGAACTGGCGATAAACGACATCGCTCCTTGCAGGTCCCGAGCGCGTATTCCCTTAAGAGCTTGAATGTTCTTAAACACCGTTTCGGCAGGCTGGTCCTCGCGCGATTCCGATGGGGCTGTCTGCGCGGCGGCATCCCCGCAAAAAGTCATCAGGATTGCAAATATGCCAAAGGCCATTGCCCGTCTCGCCCCGCAAATCCGCCAAGCATTTTGTCGATTCATTCGAATACTCCCCGGTCTTTTTCGCCTCAAGGAACACGCGCAATCCTGCTTCTCGCTCTTCCCGCGCACTCTCACAACTAGCTGGTGGGCTCGCAAGAACTCAACAAATTTGGGGCGAAGCGCTCTCTTGCTGGGGCCAAACGGACCAAGGGAAGGCCCGCTGATCGATCGAATGGAGTGGTTAACTTTTTACAGAAACTGCCCTAGAGGTTGAAGCAGTTTTTCGCGGTAATTCCGGCTGAGCGTCAACTCCGTCCCGTCGATCAGCTTCACCGCATAATCCCCATGGAATATCGGCTGCAATTCGCGAATTCGATTGAGATTTACCACCGACGATCGATGAATTCTCAGAAATATTGCCGGGTCTAGCCGTTTTTCCAGAGATTGCAGCGTCTCGCGGATCAAGTGAGCTTCCCGCCCGGCGTGGACCCGCGCATAATTGTCAGCCGCCTCGATCCAGTCAATCTCTTCGACCCGGAGAAACACTATTCGTCCCGCCGATTTGATCACCAGCCGCGTTAACCTGTCCTTTTTCGTTTGCAAGTCTTCGATCAATCCGGCCAGCCGCTCATTGAGTGCGCCCTTGCGCAAACCGCGAATCTCCTCTTTGGCTCGTCTCAGCGCTGCCGCGAAGCGCTCCCGGTCGAACGACTTGAGCAGATAGTCGAGCGCATGCACTTCAAACGCCTTCACGGCGTAGCGGTCGTAGGCTGTCACGAAGATGATCACCGGCATTCGCTCGCCGCATATCGCGTCGACCACGCCGAACCCATCCACCTCCGGCATTTGCACGTCGAGAAAAACCAAATCAGGCTTGCGCTCCTCGATGGCCGCGATGGCTTGCCTCCCATCGGCGCATTCTCCAATCACTTCAATCTCGGGATCACCGGAGAGCAGAGTGCGGATCCGCTCGCGGCCCAGCGGCTCGTCATCGACGATCAGTGTCCGGATCTTCACTTGGAGTCTCGCGCCTCATTTTTTCCCGCCACCTTCTCAACCATGAACTGAAACGGGTAAGCAATCGTCACAATCAATCCGCCTCGCGTGCCATTTTCTAATACAAAGCGGTGTGCCGCGCCGTACAGCCGTTCCAGTCTCGCCCGCGTGCTCGAAATGCCCACACCCTTTTTGGGATTCCCACCGGCAATCCCCGGACCGTCATCTTTCACTATCAGTACGAGCATCCCGTCCTTACGCTCCGCGCTCACCTCAATGCGTCCAGGCGTGGAGCGGGGCGCGATGCCGTGCCGGATCGCGTTTTCCACCAGCGGTTGCAGAATCAGGTAAGGCGTGCGCGCATCCAGCGTTTCCGGCGCGATTTGCATTCGAACTTCGAGCCGGTCCGCAAAACGCATTCGCTCGATGTCCAGATAACGTTCCAGAAACTCCAGCTCCTTCGCCAGCCGCACCTCCTGAACGCCGGTATTCTCCAGCGTGAGCCGGAGCAAATCGCTCAGCCGTGCGATCATGCGGTCGGCTATCTCCGGGTCCTTATGAACCAAAGTGGAGATAGCGTTCAGCGTGTTGAATAGAAAATGAGGATGCAGTTGCATGCGCAGCGCCTGCAGTTGCGCTTGCGCCAGTTGCGCGGAAAGCTGCGCGGTGCGCAGTTCGCTTTCTCGATACCGCGAATAATAGAGATAGCCCTGCGTCGCGGCGACCACGATCCAGTAGGTCGTCAGGTTTTGATGAAACACATAGACCAGCCGCACGTCTTGGGTGAATCCCAGGAGGTGATGCCGCAGAAAATTGTTCGCCCACCATTCCACTAGGGCAAACCCCACGCTGGCGCCAAGATGAATCACCAAGCTTCTCGCCCAATGCGATCGCTCCAGCGGAATCCTTCTCGCCATCCACACAATCGCAACGGCAAGTACTCCCCACAGGTACCACTCCACCAGATTCATCTTTAGGATGAGCCCGACGGGTGCCCGTCCCCCCGAGCTCCTGTAATTGAGGTAAGTCTGGCTTGCGAAAAACAGCGCCACAAACGTCCAGCCCAGAAAGCCCAGCAGCCACCGAGTCCAGCGTCGTTCCAGCATGTCTTTGATTCTTTACTTTCTATATGATTCCGGGGTTTCGTTCCAGTGATTGGATTGCCTTTCCCTCCAGCCTGCTCGCCCGGCAAACGCGTAGGCACAACGTTCGCCCCTTCTTCGTCCCTGTTGGGCAAGACGTTTTGGCATTAAGTTCGTCTCAAGCTTTAGCTAAACAGGGGAGTCAACACAACAAGTATGGTCGGCGAATTGAGGGAACTATTCCCGCCGCAACCCGTACTCACAGTTGTTCACTGAACTCCCTGGAAGGATAAACCCCGCGAAATGAACACTATCGCCTCTCTCGACACAGCGTTTCGCGATTTTAAGTACGCTCTCCGCACCCTCGCCCGTACACCCGGCTTCACCGCCATCGCCATCTTGACGCTCGCCCTGGGCATCGGCGCCAATACCGCTATTTTCACTCTTCTCGATCAAGTCCTCCTGCGCCTCCTGCCGGTCAAGAACCCGCAGGAACTCGTCCTCCTCACCATGCGCGGCCGTCATTACGGCAGCAATTGGGGCGGCAATGCCATCTCCCACCCCATGTTCCGCGACTTTGCCGCCAACAACGAAGTCTTCTCCGACATGTTTTGCCGCTTCGCCTTTGCCGCCAGCCTCTCTTTCAATGGCCAGGCCGAGCGCGTCGACTTGGAAATGGTCTCGGGAAAGTACTTCTCCACCCTCGGCCTCAATCCTCATCTAGGCCGCGTCTTTACCCCCGATGACGATCGTGCTCCCGACGGCCACCCGTACGCCATCTTGAATTACGCCTATTGGATGTCCCGCTTTTCCGGCGACACTTCCATTCTCGGCAAGACCCTCACCATCAACAATTATCCTTTCACCGTCGTAGGCGTTCTCCAGCCCGGCTTTGACGGCGTCGAACTCGGCCGCGCTCCAAAAATCTTCGTCCCCATCATGATGGAAAAAGAAATTCTCGTTTTTGATACCGAGGACATGCTCAAAGAGCGGCGCAATCGCTGGGTGAATGCCTTCGGCCGCCTCAAGCCCGGCATTACTCGCCAAAAGGCTCAGGCCGCTCTTCAGCCCTTCATGCATTCCATGCTCGAAATGGAAGTGAAAGACAAAGCCTTCGCCCATGCTTCGCCGTACGACCGCGATCAATTCTTGAAATGCTACATTGAGGTCTTGCCCGGCTCCCAGGGACGTTCCTACACCCGCCAGACGCTTTCCACTCCCCTCTGGGTTCTCATGGCCACCACCGGCCTCGTCCTCCTGATCGCCTGTGCCAACCTCGCCAATCTTCTTCTCGTTCGCGGCGCGAGCAGAAAAAAGGAAATGGCCATTCGCTTGGCCATGGGTGCCACTCGTCCGCGCATCATCTCGCAGCTTCTCATCGAGAGCCTTTCGCTCTCCCTCTTTGGCGCCCTCGCCGGTCTCGCGCTTGCCTACTGGGCGGACAAAGCCCTCATGGCTGCTTACCTGCCCTCCGACTCCGGCGGCCTGAAAATCTCCACTTCGCCCGACCTGCGCATTCTTCTTTTCACGTTGTCTGTCACTATTTTGACCGGCGTCTTCTTCGGTCTCGTTCCCGCGCTGCAAACCACGAAGCCCGATGTCGCCGGCACTCTCAAGGACGAAGCCGCTGCCGTCGTTGGCGGCGGCCATTCTGGCCTCAGAAAATCTCTCGTCATCGCCCAGGTCACCCTTTCTCTCTTGCTGTTGATTGGCGCGGGCCTCTTCACGCGCAGCCTCGGAAACCTGCGCAATCTCGGTCCCGGCTTCCCGGCGCAAAATCTCGTCGGCTTTGAGATCGATCCCTCTTTCAGCGGCTATAGCGTGCCCCGAATGAAAGTCTTCTACCCTCAATTGCTGGAATCTCTCTCCTCCATTCCGGGCGTTCAGTCCACCGGTTTGGCCAGCGTGCGCATCCTCGAGGACAACGAGTGGGATAGCAGCATGACCGTCGAGGGCTTCAGTCCTCCCACTCCCGACGCCCATCCCGAACCCTTTATGAACCAGGTTAGTCCGAACTATTTCGCCACTCTCGGCGTTCCCATCGTCAATGGCCGCGATTTTCGTCCCACGGACAATCGCGAAATTAAGCACCGTCCCGAAGAACCCGCCGAACGCGGCTGGGAACCCGCGGTCGTCATGATCAATGAGACCTTCGCGAAAGAAATATTTTGCCGGCCGCAATCCCGTCGGTCTTCACGTCGGCTTCGGTTCCGATCCGGGCACGCCTACCGACATGGAAGTCATCGGCGTCGTCAAGGATATCAAGTACACCAACCTGCGCGACGACATCCAGCCCCAGGTCTATGAACCTTATCTCGGCAGCCGTTACATCGGCGGCATGGTCATCTACGCTCGTACTGTCGGCGATCCCAATCAGCTTATCTCCGCCATTCGCTCCAAAGTCCGCGATCTTGACGCCAACATTCCCATCTACGCCATGCGCACCACCGAAGTCCAGATCAACAACTCGCTCGCCACCGAGCGCATGATCGCCAGCCTCTCCGCCGTCTTCGGTTTCCTTGCCACGCTGCTCGCCGTCATCGGACTCTACGGCGTCATGGCCTACACCGTCGCACAGCGCACCCGCGAAGTCGGCATCCGCATGGCGCTCGGCGCTGCTCAGCGCAATGTCATTTGGATGGTCATGCGTGAAGTGCTTGTACTCGTGGCTGTGGGCGTCGCTGCCGGCGTGGTCTTTTCCTTGGTGCTCACCCGTGTCGTGCAGAGCCAGCTCTTTGGCCTTACGCCGCACGACCCTGCAACACTCGCTCTCGCGACTGTCGCTTTGGCATTTGTCGCCTGCGCCGCCGGCTACATCCCCGCCTGGCGCGCCAGCCGCCTCGATCCGATGAAAGCCCTTCGTTACGAATGACGCCGCGCAGCTCACGCCTCTTCGCGGCCGTCAAGGCTTACATCATTTTCCAATCGCCCGATTGTTCGAAAGCGTGCGCCGCTTTGTAAATCGTGGCTTCGTCCCAGTGCTTGCCGACCAGCATCAACGCCGTCGGCAGGCCGTCGATCATCCCGCATGGTACGCTCATCGCCGGATGATGCGTCACGTCGAACGGACACGTGTTCCCGATCATTTCCGTTGCCCGTTGAAAATACAATTCTCGCGTCGCACCAATTGGCGGCAACGGCTGCGGCTTCATTGGCAGTGTGGGCATCAGCAGCAGGTCGTACTGTCGCAGCACGGCGTCGTACGCCTCTCTCAATCGGCGGCTCACATTGACCGCCTTCCCGTAGTAATGCGTCCCGTAATACTTCCGCGCGTACACGCCAAACGTCGTCCACACCTTGGTCGTCTCCGATAACTCATCTCCTCGCAGCTGCCAGCCGTGCAACTTGTCGATCATGCTCGTCACATAGAGGTCCTGCCGCGACAATCCGTAGCCGTCCCCGAACATCATCGTTTGCGCAATCCCTTCCACTCCGATAGGCGTCCAAATCGCCGCCCCGGCTAGGTGCAGCGGGATGGACATCTCCTCCACTGTCGCCCCGAGCTTTCTAAACATCTCCGCTCCCTGCCGCACTTTCTTGTCCACCTCTTTCTCCGACTCCGGCCTTCCAAATCCCTCTTTCACCAATGCAATCTTCATCCCCTCCACGCCCGCGCCCAGAGCCTCCGTATATTTCGCCATCTTCGGCGAGTACTGCCGCGGGTCGTACCCATCGGGCCCCGCGATCACTTCCAGCATCAACGCGTTGTCCGCCACAGACGCGGTCATCGGTCCGGTGTGATCAAGAAAAATCTCGATCGGCATGATCCCCGTGTAAGGCACTAGTCCGTGTGTCGGCTTCATTCCATAGACTCCGCACCAGCACGCGGGTATGCGAATCGATCCACCCTGGTCTCCGCCCAGCGCCATGTCCGCTTCACCTAACGCCACCACCACTCCAGACCCCGAGGACGATCCACCCGCCGAATATCCCATCTTGTACGGGTTGTGCACCGGTCCCTTAGCGCCCGTGTGGCTCCCGCCGGAAAGACAGTACGATTCGCAATGAGTCTTGCCCACGATCTCCGCCCCCGCGTCCAGCAGCCTGGTTACAACCGTCGCATCGACCTCCGGCACGTACCCCTCCAAGATCGAGTTGCCGTTCATCATCGGCACTCCCGCGACCATCGCGTTGTCCTTGATCGCTACTTTCTTCCCTTTCAGCCGCCCCGCACCCGCGCCCGCAATCGACGTCTTCACATACCACGCGTTGTGCGTGTTTTCCCCCGGCGCGGGAAATCTGCCCGGCGTCCGCGGGTACTTCACCTCTGGCAAGTAGTCCGGCATCGCATCCACCAGGTTGTACGCCTCGACGCTTGCCTTCATCAGCCCGATGTACGACTCCACGTCAGCAGCCGTAAGTGATAGACCAGCCTCGCCTGCTGCCGCACGCACTTGCTCAGGGGTTGGTAGCTGTACTCCCATATTTTTTCTCCAACACACGATTCCATGCGCCGCCCACTCATGACGTCGGCGTCGCGGCAGTATACAAGGATCGCCCGGGCGTCGCGCTCCTTTGACTTTGCCTTGCTCTTCCCCGTCTGTGTCACTACAATTTCGAAATTATGATTTCCCAGCCCTCGCGCGCTGGCGTCGCTGCCTTCTCCCTCTGCTGTTTCGCTCTGGCCTGTTCTTCGTGCAGGCAACGCTCGTCAGCTTCCGCTCCACCCGCTCTATCTTCATCATCGGCAGAGCGTCCCTCCATGACCCCGGACCAGGCCAACACCGCGCCATGGGCCAATGCATGGACCAACCTCGTCAACGACGTCCGCCAGACCTTCACTCCTTCCCTCCCCAAATTAGTCGGCGTGGAAGTACAACTCGTTCTCGCCAACCCCGGCCCGCCAGACGACGCGCTTACGCTTACCCTGCTGGACTCCAGCGACCACTCCATCGCTGAACTCTCAAAGACTGTCCCAGCCGCCGATTTTGAGCATGTTCAATTTGTTTTTCCACACGGTGGTGTGCACGTCTCCCCCGGCCAACTCTACGCTCTCCGCCTCAGCGGCGGCACCACTTTCGGATGGAAATACGTCGTGAACGGCTACGAACAAGGTTCCGCATCCTTCAACGGCCATCCACTCTTACCCGGCGCTCGCTCCACATTCCTATTCCAGACTTTCGGTACAAAATGAAGCCCGAAGCTCGCCCACTTTATCGATGCGAAAAGGCGCCCATCATTTTTCATCTTTCCACGGCGAACTACAGAAAACCTATCCTCGCATCGCGCTTCCGCGTGCGCAAAACACAAATCGCATCAACAGCCCTGCGCCTCACGTGCGGCCTAGAATACCCTGTGCCAATCTGAGAAAGCCGCACTCACCACTGTCACTCTAACTTCTTCGCGTTGACTTGCTTGCAGCTGCAACCTAATAATATGACGACCTGATGCTGGTTTCCTTCCTATGATTGGGCGAACCGTTTCCCACTACCGAATACTGGAGAAGTTGGGTGGCGGCGGCATGGGTGTGGTCTACAAGGCGGAAGACCTCAAACTTGGCCGTTTTGTCGCCATGAAGTTCCTCCCCGAACAGGTTTCCAAGGATCATCTCGCCATCGAGCGTTTTCAACGGGAAGCCCGGGCCGCTTCTTCTTTGAATCATCCCCACATTTGCACGATCTACGATGTAGACGAGTATGAAGGCCAGAACTTCATTGTCATGGAGATTCTTGAAGGACAAACCCTCAAGCACCGCATTTCCGGAAAGCCCTTGGATATCGAACGCGTTCCCGATTATGGCTACCAGATCGCGGATGCTCTCGATGCGGCCCACTCCAAAGCCATCATCCACCGCGACATCAAGCCCGCTAATATTTTCGCCACCGAACGTGGGCAGGTGAAGCTTCTTGATTTCGGCCTCGCAAAGCTCATGCCGGAGCGCAGAAGCACGACCGCGCCAGGGCAAGACTCCTTGACGATCAGTCCGACAACTCAGGACGCTCATCTTACGAGCAGCGGCATGGCTGTAGGCACCGTTGCCTACATGTCTCCCGAACAAGTGCGCGGGGAAGAGCTTGACGGGCGCACGGATCTCTTCTCCCTCGGGTTAGTCATCTATGAAATGGCCACCGGCCAGCAAGCCTTCAGCGGAAATACCTCGGGTGTTGTTTTTGAAGCCATTTTGAATCGTGCTCCGACTCCCCCGGTGCGCCTGAACCCAGCGATTCCTCCTCAACTTGAGATGATTATCTCCAAAGCCCTCGAAAAAGACCGCAGGCTGCGCTACCAGACCGCCTCCGACCTCCGCGCGGATTTACAGCGTCTCAAGCGCGACACGGATTCATCCCGCATTTTGCCCATCTCCTCCAGCCATTCTCCTCGCCTAACGATTCGCCGAAATTGGATTCATTTCGTCTGGGGTGGCGTCCTCGCCGTGTTGTTGCTTTTGTTCGCGCTGAATGTCGGTAGTTTTCGCGACCGCCTGCTGGGCAGAACAGGTGCCTCCCGCATCGATTCGATCGCCGTGCTGCCCTTCGAAAACGTGAGCAAGGATTCGAAGACCGAATACCTGAGCGATGGGATTACCGAGAGCCTCATCAACAGCCTCTCCCAGTTGCCGAACCTCTCGGTAGTGTCCCGCAATACCGTTTTTCGCTTCAAGGACCGGTCCATGGACCCGGAAAAAGTCGGCCACGATCTCGGCGTCCGCGCCATTCTCACCGGCAGGCTCATCCAGTCGGGTGATGAGCTGCTCATTAGTGTCAATCTCGAAGACGTGCAGGACAAGCGACAGATCTGGGGCGCCCAGTACAACCGCAAACTTTCCAATTTGGTTTCTGTGCAGGAAGAAATTGCAGGCGACATCTATGGCCGCTTGCGTCCCAGGCTTTCCGGAGAAGAGAATCGATTGCGTTCGAAGCGGCCCACCGAAGATGCCGAGGCCTATCAGCTCTATCTGCAAGGCCTCTTCTATTGGAACAAGTGGACGGAAGCCGATTTCAAGAAAGCCGCGGATTTCTTTACTCAGGCTGTTCAGAGAGATTCCCGCTACGCCCTCTCCTACGCCGGCCTCGCAGACACCTACAGTTTGCTCGGAGACGCTGGTTACCTTGCCCCTTCGGAGGCGTGGCCAAAGGCCAAGGCCGCTGCCATGCAGGCTCTCGAAATCGACGACACTCTCCCCGAGGCGCATACCTCGCTCGGTCTTGTAAAGGAACACTACGACTGGGACTGGCCGGGCGCTGAACGAGAATTCAAGCGCGCCATCGAACTAAACCCAGCCTCCGCTACCGCACATCTTTGGTATGGCGACTTTCTCTCCAATTCCGGGCACCTCGAGGAGGGCATGCGGGAGATAAAGAGGGCTCAGGAACTCGACCCCATGTCTCTCATCATTAATACCATGATGGGATGGCAATACTATCTCTCCCGCCAGTACGATCAAGCGGTCGACCAGTTGCGCAAGGTCCTCGACATCGACCAAAAGTTTGCTCCTGCCCGGCGCATTCTCGAGGGTGTCTACTCCCAGATGGGCAAGCACAAGGAAGCTGTAGCCGAGAGAGAAAAATTTGTATCACTCTCGGGAAGCCCCGAATTGGCCGCCTCTATTGAGGAGGATTTTGCTAAATCTGGATACAACGGCGTCCTTAAAGGCTGGCTCGATGGAATGATGGTCATTTCCAAGCACGGCTACGTCTCTTCCTACGACATCGCCGAGATCTATGCTCGTATGGGCGAAAAGGAAAAAACTCTTACATCGCTGGAAAAAGCCTATGAAGAACACGACAGCGGCCTCGTCTCCCTCGCTGTCGACCCCCTCTTCGATAGTGTCCGCGCAGAACCTCGGTTCCGTGATCTGCTCAGGCGCCTGAAGCTCTCCAACTAAACTGCCTGCCGCGCCAGGTCAGACTCTTCCCGGTTCTCCCGCAGTCGTGGCTGCTCGTTACCTCAGCGGATAGTCACGCTCGCCCGGAAGCCGTCCGTCCACTCTTAATACTTTCAATCCCGGCTTGACGTTTCGAGCATCCACGAAGGCAATCGCGCCCGGTATCGCCGCCACAAGTTCATATTGCATGTCGTTCGAATACACAATCTTTGGCGGTGTCGCCGCTTCCGCGCGGAAGATCTTCGCCACCCAAAATTGCTTAAATTCCGATTCCGACATCTGATAGATCACTCGAAGCACTACATCCCGTTCCCTAGCCACTGGCGCGCGAATCAGCAGCACCACCGGCAGTTTCGAGTTCCAGTATTGCCGCTCTCCGAGCAACACTTTGCGTACATCGGCCAGGCTGAGATCCGTCACCGGCGTTTCAGGATTCACCACCACCGCAATATCCGTCCCACGCGATGTCTGGGCCGCCGCCGGCCCGGAGAGAAATGTGCACAACCAGCATGCCGTCCAAAGCACTACCCCAATCCGTGTGTATGTCTTGTTCATTGTTTGGCTCATTAGAATGTGAAGCTCGTCTGCAAAAACAATCCATTGATTGTGGGTGTCCCTGGTAGCCGGCTGGCCCGGCGGTATTCGCTCTTGAACGCCGCATAGCTGGAAATGTCATAGCGCAGCCCGAAAATCGACTCCACCAAATCCAGGTTTGTAAACACCGCCTCGTTTTGCGGCGTGTGTAAATATTCGAATCGATAGTACGGCTTCAGCGTCTTTTCAAACCACGGCAGCCGGTAGCCCATCTGCACATAGAACCCCGGATTGTTGGTGCTCACATTCGTGAATATCTGTTTATGGTTTACGTTGGCAAACTCCGCCAGAAACTCCGGATCTCCTCTCGTCCATACCAGATCCGCAGAAGTGATCCATTCCCGGAAGTTTCTCCCATCCGCCAAGGTGATCTTGTCCCGGTACACGGACGCCCCGAACTGCAGCCCGTACAGCTTCACTGGCCGCGCGAATATGTTCGCCACCCACGCGCGATTGTTGTTGTTGTCTCCTGCATCTCCAGGCCGGCTGATCGTGTCTCCCCGCCCATTTCCCACTCCAACGTTGTAACCCAGCCCCGCCCCGCCCGATGGAATGTTTCCTTCCACCAGGAATCCCACGAAGTGCAGTGGAATAAACGTTCCTCCCACTTTCACTATCTCCGGCCGGTCGATGGATGTCTCCAGCCATGCTCCGTGATGGAATGCCGTATTCCAATACCCGATCGGCGTGTGATAACGCCCAAACGAAATCTTGAAGTAGTCGTTGTAGTCGTACCGGATGATGGAACGCTCCACTTCCACCGTGTAATTGGTCGGGTGTGCGTTAAACGTCAGCTCCCCGAAGTAGCTGATTTTGGACGACAGCGCCGACGCCAGGTGCAAATCCAACTGTCCTAGATTGAAGCCGCTCGTCGTCCCTTTCTGGTCCGTTGCGGAAAAGTCCATGTCCGCAAACCCTCGAATCTGCAAACTGGGATAATGCGGCTCCATCTGCCTCACCGCCGTTTGATCCATGCCTGCCATGGTGTGCGCTGGTTCCGTTTTGGCCGGTGCTTCTTGCGCTGGCGGCTCGGTTTTTTGCTCCGGAGCCGCCGCCGCGGACACATTGGCGCTGGGCGCGGGCGCCGCGCTGGCAGCCGCCTGTTTCGCTTCGACCTCCGCCAGTCGCTTCTCCAGTTGCGCGACGCGCTCCAGCAAGGCTTTCACCTGCTCTGCCTGATCGTCGCTCGGAGGCGGATTCTGCCCCCACGCTGACCCCGCTGCCAATAGCAACATCGCGGTGACAACTAGTCCTCGGTGCATGGCTCCCCCTGTCTGGATTCCGGCCTTTACTCTGAATGAGAGTGTCGCGGCTGTGCCGCTCGAATGCGCACCAGCGATTTATTTCCCGCCAGGCAAATGATTTACAACCGAAGTCAGTGTGTAACCAGCACACCCAGCAGGAAGTTCTGCGTATTCTATGCTCAGCAAATCCAATGTCAAAACATACTTTGTCGTCTGGCTCAAGAGACTCTGGCCTTCGAGAAGTAGTAAGCTAAATTTCGTGGCTATCCCCGAATACGCGGAAGACGTCGCGTCTACCTCCTGTTTCCTTCTTTTTCCCAAACCAATTATTCTGCAGGTAAGTGTGGGCTAACGGGACGTTTACAAGCCTCAGCAACGGCTTGTGCCTAGTGAGGTTGCACCTCTACCGGGTCGGGCAGGTGAAAGGTTCCATGCATCATTTCATCCACAGTGACATTCTTCCCATTCTGGACATATCGCGCAAGGACGCTCGGCTGTAACCACTCCAGTCCCCAGGCATCTTCTACCGCCACGATGGTGTAAGAACCGGGGACCACTCCTTGCACGACGAACGTCCCGTCGAAATCGCTTTGGTCTCGGCGGAACAATTCAATATGCGCGACGGGGTCCTTCGGCACCAACGCCACCATTACCCCTGCAACCGACTTGCCTTTTTTCTGCACAACTCCCTCAATGCTGACTATCCCTGCGGAGAGGAAAGCCGTTAGCTCCACTGCCGCCCCAGGCGTAATGTTCACGTCGTGGCCGGCAGAATCGCCTGCCTGCGAACTAGTTCGCAGCACGGAGTAGGGCTTTGTTTGGGAGCCGATCAGAATCGCATACTTACCCGGAGGCAGGTTTTCAAAAGTGAATTTCCCCGTAACGTCTCCTTGCCTGAACGCCACAACCCGCCTGCGGGAGTCTTGCAAACCGACGCCGTATTGCTTTGGCAGCGTTTCCTCCCCCGGTATTTTGACGGACAACTTAAGGCTTCCAAGCGCTTCGCCGCGGGAATCGCTTAATTCCTGCCCATCGCGGTCGAGTTCCAGGTTCGCGGATTGCTCGAGTTGGCCCGACTCCGGGTTCTTCGCTCTCACGGTGTAGCGGCCGGGCGCAACACCCATTAGCTCGTACATCCCGGGCGCCACCTGGCGCATGCCGTCAGACTGTACAAACTCCAGGGAATCGAAGACATGTTTTTGCAACATCGGCATGCTGAAGTTATTTTGCTGGTCTGGACTGTTCTCAGGAATTCGAAAAATGAGGTGCAATGCCGGTACCGGATTGAGATGCACATCGACCTGAAGTCGATCACCGCCTTTCACTTCGATGGGAGTTGCACTATCCGCTTCGGTGGCGCCGTTGTAGTAGGTGGTGGGGTAAGCGACGTCCAGAGCGGGAGAGATTTGCGGCGCAGGACGCGTCCGCTGTGGTTGACGCAGTCTGCGGATGCATCGCGTACCAGGGCTTTGCGCTGACGGAAATATAGTATTTGCCCGGACGGAGCAGCGAGAAGTCGAAAAATCCCCGGTCATCGCTCGTCGCATTATTAAAGCGAATGATCCGGCTCATTCCTGCCCCATGGTTCTCCAGAAACAAAACGACATTTGCGCTTCGGACAGGATCGCCGAACTCATCAATCACATGGCCCGTAATGAGCGCCATCGGCGTAAGTCGTAGAACCAGATGTTCGGTCGCGAACTCCGGCCCGGTCACGATCGCGGTAGAGTACTGTTCATGTTGTTCGTATGCCGAAGCAACGAACCCGCGTTTCGCTCCCTGCAAGGAATACTTTCCTGCCTTTAGTTGCGAAAACTCAAAATGACCGTCCTCCGAAGTGACCATCGAAATCGTCTTCGCGCGGTCTTTCGTCTCTGCAAGCGATATGCGCGCCTGGGAGAGCGGCTCACTTGTCGTTGCACTCACTACCGTTCCTGCAATCCGGAAAGTTTGCCCCGCACGGGAGCCTCTTGCGCCGCAGGATTCTGCCCCGCAACTGCGCCGCCAGACTGCACCAGCGCCAAACCGCATATCGAAAGCACGATCCGGCAAGTGCGCGCGGCAAAACTCATTGGGAATCGCCTCCCCGGATAGTTCTTAGCCGCAAGTGTTCCTTCTGGCCGGCGTCGACTTGAATAACTTGTCCCTTGGACTCCAGTTTTCGCAATGCTTCCGCATCCGTGTATGCCAAGTCGTCCTGCTGCCGATCAAAAGCAAGAACCCGGTAAGTACCCGGCGGCAGTTGCGCTAGTCCAAACGATCCATCGGGAGCGCTGACAGTTTGGCGGAATTGTCCGGGCCCGCCGCCCAGCGGCACGAAGTACACGTAATCCTGGGTCTCGTCCTCGACTTTGCCGTCCACTTCCGCTCCGTCGTCGCGAAGCGTAACTTCAATCGGTGAGCCCCATCCGCCCAAGCCGACGACCAGCGGCTGGCGCAAGAGATCGGTGCCGCCGGACACAATGGAAGCCGCATAGCCGGCACCGGTTTGGACACGCACGCGATAGCGGCCCGGCCGGACATTCTGGACAACTAGCGCGTGTTCCTCCGTACCTTCTCCTGGCTCTGACATTCTGGTTTCCGCCGAGCCAAACTCCTCAATGGGCATCAGCATGACCTGGACATTCACTCGCCGCCGTCCCACACCCTCGACTCGTCCGTCCGTCGGCGCCCTGTCTTCCATGAACACACTTTGCCCCGAATTGAATTCTTCTTTTACTGCCACGGTCAAAGCTGTGTTCGGTAAAAGGTTGAGCACCGGCCCCTCGCTCGATCCAGGGCCCACCGAGAAGTTCAAAAACCCTGTGGAACCGGGCTGCCCTTGGGAGACCGCTTGGAGCGTGTAGTTGCCGTCCGGGAGCATTCCCTGAATCAACTGTTCCCTGGAATTGTATCCGAGAGAATAGCCAGGCCCGGCATGCCCCACGGGATAGACTTGGACGCTTATCGACTGCGCCATAATTCCATTTGCAATTGGAATTTTGACGGGATAATAGCCGTGCCGGATTGGAGAGAGATTGGCCTCGAAACGTCGTACCCTCAGCCAGTTGAATCGGGGTAGCCGACGCAAAATCGGTGGCAGCCGGAAAGAAAACAGGCGGATAGCCATACAGTTGACCGCCTGGAGTGAACGTCAGTGGATCTCGATCGAGCTCCTCCGTAGTCCCCAGCTTGTAAGTCCCAGCCGGAAGGTCGCAAAAGCGAAACTCCCCATCAGCCCAAGTCGTGAAGTGGTGCGTCGATTGCCATTGTTCCAGCCCTTCTCTGATTTCGCGGCGGTACAACTCCAGGCGTATTCGCATCCCGACTTCCGAACTCGGAAGTTCGACGTGCCCAATGATCATTGATTCCGGATCCAGATAAATCACAACCTCGGATTGATTTGGCATCACGCGGCCATTGGACAAGTCCGCCCGGCTGTCCAGAAACCCGGGCTTGCGCGCCTGGAACATCGCGGGCCTGGAGTTCCGCATCATTCGTAGCTGCCGGGCGCGAAGCACGCTGGCGTCGGGCGAAGCAGTGAAATCCTCTTTTGGCTCCGGCTCTAGCGGTGGAAACTTGAATTCGAAGCGGCCCTCACCGTCGGTCAGCATGGCGTATTGCTGATCCATCGAAAATACGAGGGCGCGGCTGATCGGTTCGCGCGTTTTTCGGTTGAGAACCCTTCCGCGAATGGAAGACCCGCTATCGGTGGAACCACTACTCCCCGCCGTGGACTGTGCTCTCGCGGAACCGCAGAGCATTGCCCAGGAGACAAAGACCGCCGAAGCGACGATGCGAACCAGTAAGCTCGGTCGCAAAACCGCGCGCGCGAACGAATAGTTGCCGGAGGTGCCCATCGCGACAGTTTCTATCCTCGCCAATTATTACACGGACTAACTGGATTTCCCCGAAGGATTAGTTGCAGCGCAAGCCGAAGACGCTGCCTCGATGCCAGCCTCGCGCACGCCGTAGGCTCTCTTCGATCCATACAGCAAAATCACGCCACAGCAGGCGTCGTCGTCCAAATCCGCGGCAGCAGCATCTGCGGCGAATCGCTTCCGGAACTCCTCGTTCCGCCACGATCCGCTCCAACTCCCGTGTCACTCTCCGAAAACCGGAAACAGACGGGACGTTTTCCGATAGTCTATCTGGAATATCTGACCGTTATTATATAGTAGTAGTTAATATTCGACACCAAGTCACGCAGCGTGGAAATTCCCGGCAGTTCATTCTCGCTTCCAACAGCGAGCGCCTGGTTTATCTCGATCTTGCTGGTCTTGACTCAGGCGGCGGAAACAACGGCTACATCTTCCAGGTCAACCAGATGGACTCCAGCTGGTGGCGTGAGTGTCGGTGGTAACGCTCGTAGCAGACGCGACAGCGATACGGGCTGATGGAGAAAAGTTGGTGGAGCAGAAACTCGAGGAAGCCTTTTCCTCTGGATCGGCGGATCGATGCGGTTCCACAGCTTAAACAAACGGGGGACTTAACTAAAGAAAACACTTTACCACCACTCTTTCTGGCCTGGGGGATGCGTATACGCCGAGGAGGGAGAAAAAACACTTGGAAATGGAAAGCAAGCCGGACTAAAGCAGGGCTGTGGCGTCCAAGGAGATTGGTTCAGAGAGCCTAAATCCAACCCGACGCGAGCACGAACATTCCGCAAGAGCCATTTCATCGTTGCCTCTGGGGATGAACTGAAGATTTCTCTGTCTCCTCTTGCGACCGGATATATTCTTCGCTCCTGGCCTGGCGCAATCGTGCAATCGCGATTCGAATAGCGTCCACGGTAGCGGTGACATTGCGCTCCGGCGACCAAGTCTGGATGTGCGTCACGGCGGCACGAGCGATGGATTGCAGCTGGGTTCGATCAGCGAGGGCATCCTTCAGGATCGCCGCAAGTGCCTCGACATTGCCGCAGGGAAAGACAAATTGTGGAGCAACAGGCGCGACAAGATCGCGCGCTGCGCCGACGTGATCGCTCGCAACAACAGGGCAACCGCAGCACATGGCTTCGTTTATGACAACCGCGAAGGGTTCGTAATCAGAAGGCAGAACCATGAGATCGGCGGAGGTGTAGACCGCTGGGAGCTGGGACTGATTGACGAAACCAAGAAAGCGAACTCGCGAGGAAATGCCAAGAGTGGCTGCTTCCGATTCAAGCTGTGGACGAAGAGGGCCTTCCCCGGCGAAGACTAGGAGTGCTTTCGATAGATTTGCCTTTGCAAAAGCATGCAGGAGATCGAACGGATGCTTCCAGGGTTGAAGTTTGGCGCAGAACAGGATGACAGCATCGTTCGGTGCGGCCCCCCACCCGGCACGGACGGCACCACAGTCGACTTGCGCAGAATGCCGGATCCACCAATCGTTGTCGACGGAATAAGGAGTAAGGGTGACCCTCTCGGCTGGGAGGCCAAGCGAGAGCATGAGATCAAGCGAGCCGGAAGAGGGAACGATCACCTGGTCGGCAAGCCGGAAGAGGCGGGGCCAGAGAATTCTTTTGAAGGTGGTTTTCCACGCGCGCCGGTCGCGGGGTGCCAGTGTTGTTGCATCCGTGCCAAAAAGGAATGCGGTCTTTGAAAGCTTCGCGGCGATATAAGAGATCCAGAACGTGGCGTTGCGGTAACCGGTGAAAGAGAGGATGGCATCGAAATTTCCGTTGTGAATGAGGTTCCATAGGCCGGGATTGAAGAGGCCAAAGTAGGATTCTGCGCCGGAGCCGCGATTGGGGATCTGAGACCAGGAGTAACCGTCGAGGAGAGGAACGTCCCATTGAATGTTGGCGCCAAATTCGGGATCGTGCGCGGCTTCGGCACCGCGAAGAGTGCAATAGGCAACTTGGAGATCGAGGGCTGGGTGAGCGGCCATGCGGCGGAAGATCGGGGCCATGTATTGAACGGGATGGGTTGCCACGGCAAGGACGCGATAGCGCGGGTCAGGCACGCTATGCTCCTCGGATTTCGGCATGCCTCATGATAGGCCGAACCACGCGACGAGTATAGAGCTTCTGACGAAGTGTGGACAAAGTGGCAGAATCGCGGAACGGACACACTAGGTTGGCGCGAGATCATACTGTCACATCTCTTTATTGCTGAAGCTTGTTTGCCGAGATCGAATTCGTGGTGTTGAGCCTCCGGAGGCCCAGAGTTGCAGGCTCTCTCGAGAAGCCGCTAGACTCAGCAGGGACGTGTTGTGGGCTATGCCGCTTCACCGCTGTGCTGCGAGGACCCTTTGTTATCTCAGCGAGGCAAAGAAATTATGCGAAGTATTGTACCGAGGAACGCGCGCAATTGGCTGCGTTCGCCTCGGAAGTCAATGGAATGGCTATGGGATTCGGTCAGCTTTTCGATCGGAGCCACGAAAGAGCTGGCCCTTCTGCCCGATTGGCGCGTCATATGCCATCCGCGGGTATACAAGGTATTCTCGCTCAGCCAGTTGACCGATCCTGACCAGAGCGAAGAATTTCGCAACTTTGTGAGATATTGCGACGCTTCGATGTGCTTATTTGACATCGGTGCCAGCTATGGCGCGTTCAGTTTGGTTGCAGCACACTTTGGCGGCACGGCTATCGCAGTTGAGCCATCGCCCATCGCTACTCGGTTCATAAGGGTGGAATGTCAGCTCAACGGATTTGGGGAGAAAATCCGAGTCGTGGAGGCCTGCGCCGGCGAGATGATCGGCGAGGTTGAAATGCTAAGTTCTGGAGTCTTCTCAGATGGCTACTTTCGAATGGCTCCTGGGCGATTGAGAAGCGAACTGACGAAAACCAGGGCTGTCACGATAGACCAGTTGGCCGATCAGTTCGGCCCACCGACACATATCAAGATCGATGTGGAGGGATATGAGGCAGCGGTCCTCCGGGGCGCAAAAAGAACGATAACAAATCTTTCCCCGTTGTTGTTTCTTGAACTCCATAACGAGATGATACGCACGGACGGCGGTGATCCCGCGCGCGTACTGGACGATTTGAGGGAAATGAAATACGAAGAATTGTCGATCAATGGTGTCAACGCGAATCGTGATCGCATTACTAAGAATGCCCATTTGTCGCTTGGTTGCCAGGCGGTCGGGCACCTCTTAAGTGTCTTGATTTCAACGTCGGAATAGTGAATGCGAGTTACGTGAAGAAGTGAGATGACTCCAACATAGATAGCGGCATTAGAGAGCAGGCCCGAGAACGCGTGCTCAGCATTTTCGGATATCCGTGGATGTTAGAAGAGCATGCGAGGTTTGTTGGCGAGCCGCGCCAAAGTGTCGAGTTCTAAATCTGCCTCGAAGCTAACGAGTTTTCCAAAAACTCGCGGGTCGCTGAGACATTGTGGTCCCAGCTGACCGAAGACTTCACAAACTGGGCTGCGGCGGCACCGATCTTATGTGCTGCCGATTTGTCGCTGGCAAGCCGCCTAATGAGATCAGCGAGTTCAGCGTGGTTCATCGGATCTCGCAGTAGATATCCTGTCGTTCCATCAAGGACGTTTTCGCTCGCCCCTGCTTGGACACTAGCGATTACGGGCAATCCGCAAGCCATAGCTTCCAATATGGGCAGGCCGAAGGCGTCTTCAAGTGAAGGGGCAACGTAGCAGTCGGCGGCGGCGTAGAACGAAAGCACGTCAGGAGAGGGCGGCAGGAAACGTACGTGGTCTTCTAGCCGTAGTTGCCGGAGGGCAGACCGGTACAGTCCCGGATCATCCTTTCCGACCACCAAGAGCTGGATCGGACTCTCGATGATGGCCAAAGCCCGGAGCAATTGGTCGAGCCCCTTTTTCTTCCAGTCGTTGCCAATCAACAAAACCACAAAGTCACTATCATCTATCTTTAGGCCTTGGCGCGAAGCTGACCTGCGGGCAAGGCGAGCCTCGTGGTTAAAAATCACGGTGTCGACGGCGTTGGGAATTACCACCGAATCTGTTCGTCCAAAGTGTTTTTCGAGTTGAGCAGATACAAGCTTTGACACGGCTGCCAAACGGACTTTAGGGTTTCGGTAGACGCGACGTTCCAAAGCCATAATCAGTTTGTAGTAGATTTTTCGGTGAAGTGTAACAGGCCACTTGCTGACCGGCACTTTGAGGAGTGCGAGTTCATGGCGGACACGTGCATAGAATTCGTGAAAAACAATATGGACGGTAACGGCATTCGCATCCAGGCAGTTGATTCCGGGTGAGTAGACCAGCAAGGGACGCTCTTCAAGTCGCTTTAGCGCCATCTTCCTTGCGGATCGGTTCGCACAAAACCACCATAAGAATTTGAGAAGGTGAGGACCGGGAATGTCAGAAACTTTGTGCCAGCAGATGAACGCGCCTACTGAACTTTTGGGAGCTTCTGTGAGAAGACCGTCGATGTTCTCGACGTGTTGGGAGAACAGATGAATCCCCCAGCCATACTTCGACGACAGTCTTTCGATCTGTTCAATGATGCAAAGCTCAGTCCCGTGGCGGCGATCTAGAAATGGCGACACGACAAAAATCTGCAAGCGGGCCTCCGTTTGGTTATCGGCTTGGCGCGGCTGTTTGCGCGAGAGGTAGATCTTTTGGAAATTCCGAAACTCGGAACAGAATGCCAAGCATCAGCCAAAAATAGGCGTTCATGACGAAGTCTTGGTAAGCAACGAAGCCGTAGAAGCTCATCGGAAAAACCAGAAGGAAGGTGTACCAGAAAATCGAAAACCCGATTGGGAACCACACCGTCCCTTTTAGGTTCTTACAGGCTTGCCATGCGGAACGGGTGATTGCAAAGGCCAGGAAAATCCACAAGATCAGACCTGCAATTCCAAGCTCGATCACCAGCTGGCCGTAGCCGTTCTCCACGCCAACATTCATCGGCGGAGCGTGCATAATGCGAGTTACGTATTGTCCCCCCAAGGAAGCGGTTCCAGTACCATATCCGTACGGCCAGCGCGGATAGTCGAAGGCCGCAAGGAAGTTCTGAAAAGGATAGCCCCAGGATCGATAGCCGAGTTCGCTCGCCGGACTGGAAGGGGAAAGAGTTTCGCTGTAGATCGCCAGCCTGCTACCGACTTCTTTCGGGAATATGCCGACAAGAATGGCTAGGGCAACGACGACGAAAACCGTGGCGCGCTGGATGGCGCGTATGACGCGGATTCGCTGGTCCTGGGCCCATGTTGCACCCCAGATGACAGCAAGAGCAACGGCGATGGCGCTTGCAATAGTCCACAGGAATACGCCCCGCGAAGCGGTCAGCAGAGAAGCCGCAGCAAGAGTTCCGACCGTTGTAAATGCGAGCAATCGACCAGACTGCTTGCGCATCAATAGAAACGCGCCAAAACCGAGCGCCAGAATCCAAGAGATTACTAGGAAATTCTGGAACCGGCCGGCGCTAACGAAGAACGATGTGGGCCGGTAAGCGACCAAGCCCGTAATGGGGGAGGCGCGATACAATGTGCTTAAGTCGCGGATGTCTTCTTGGACCACCTCGGGATTAAGGAAAGTGCCCCCCAGATGGACTGCGCGAGTCCAAATCCCGCCACCACGAGAATGAGAACGGAGTTAAAGAAGAAAAAGCGGCGCAGGTCCTTGTCAGAAACAATGAGCGCATGGCCCACAAGAAGAAGGGGCGCGTAGAGGAAACAGAGCTTCAATCCCATCAGCCCATAAAAAATGCTGGTTGATGCGGGATTGAAAACCTGAAGGACGCAATACCAGAAGAAAACCAGGAAAGGAATCAGAAAAGGAGGTCTGTAGAGCTTCTTCAAAGTGGTTCTGCGCGCCATGAAGAAAGAAAGATAGAGCACAATGGCGAGGAAGTCTTTGACGAAGTATATGGTCATGTTATTGCCAAGATATTTTCGGATCAAGTCCTCGACCGCGATCCACGCGACGAATAAGTACACTCCTTTTCTCCAATCCATAAAGATCGCCGCAAGTGCCACGATGCCAAGGACGACCAATCCCGCATAGTACAAAGATAAGAGATCGTCTTCGATGATAAGGTTCGCACACGCGTAGGCCGCCAGCGCTACGAGAACGACGGTGAGCAAGTTGCGCCCGCGACTGTGGAAAAAATAGAAGGAATCTGTCAACTCGCTATGTTTCATGTGCAAGCCCGGGGAAGGTAACCCAGCCTCTTTAGGGGATAAAGCTTTGTGATTGCAGCTGAATTTGTCTTGGCCATGCTGGATTGATTTTAGCCTGAATTCCTAAATCGAATTGCACTGTTTTGTCCTAACTCGGTTAAGTTTCAGTTGGATGAAAGGAACGCCGAGGAGGACAAAAACAGTGCACTGGCAAATTACCGCTCTTTGGGGCGGAAAAAAGTGGAATTGCGCGAAACCCAGCGAGCCGTCACCCCGTTCGGTGGGCTGGTGGTGTTCTTGGAGTTTCTGCGGCACGTTGGCTATCGCGAAGCCGTGAGCAAGTATCTGCTGTTTCGTCTTACTTCCCCCAATGCCATCGATCCGGCGGAGACCTTCACGGCTTTCTTACTCACGGTAGTGGCCGGAGCGCGGCGCTTCGCACACACGAGTTTGCTGCGTGCCGACGTGGCCTTGCACGCCGTGCTGGGGATCTCGCGCTTTCCTGTCGATGACACCATTCGCAACCTGTTCAAACGCTTCGGTCAGGGACAGTGCCAGCGTCTTTTCTCCGGCTTGTGGAGTTGGCAGCTGGAACGGCTTCCGGGATGTTTGACGGGATATAGTCTGGATTTGGATTCCACGGTGTTCGAGCGCTACGGGCGGCAGCAGGGTGCGTTGCGCGGACCGAATCCACGCAAGCATGAGCGGCCCTCGCATCATCCCCTGGTGGCGGTGCTGGCCGAGGTGCACTTTCTGTTGCACGGCTGGCTGAGGAGCGGGAACTGTGGCACGGCCCGTGGCGTGGTCGAATTTCTCAAGGAGGCTGTGGCACTGTTGCCGGAAAAACATGCCCTTCGGGTGGTGCGCGCCGACGCCGGCTTTTTTGACCAGCAATTACTGGGTTTTCTCGAGCAGCGTGGGTTGTCTTACATCATCGTGGCACGGCTGACGCTCTGGCTGAAGCGCGAGGCCGCCCGCGTCAGTGCGTGGCGCGCCTTGGACGAGCATTACGCCGCAGGTGAGCTTTCTGCAACTCCTGGGCTGGGACCGCCCAAGCCGCTTCGTGGTGATCCGCGAGCGGCTGCGTGCCGAGCGCCCCTCGCTGGGAAGAAAGTTACTCGATGTTCCCGGCTACACCTTCCGCGTCTTCGTCAGCAATCTCGCGCTCCCACCGGGAGAGCGCCCAGCGCGACTATAACCACCGGGCGGACATGGAAAATCGCATCGCCGAACTGAAGCACGATTTGGGCGCCGATGATTTTTGTATGCAGGAGTTCTTCGCCACCGAAGCAGCCTTCCGCAGCATCCTGCTACTGTTCAATCTGCTTGGAGAATTCCAGCGCGCTAGTGGCTGTAAAACCTATCGCCAGCCAGCCACGCTGCGCGCGCAAGTTTTTCTTTGCGGTGCTCTGCTCGGCCGAGCCGGCCACCGCTTGGTTCTGCATCTGTCGGCTTCCTGGGGTGACCTCAAACAACGTATCCCACTGCTGGAAAACGTC
>CAVUYT010000004.1:0-36268 GCA_963745805.1 uncultured Acidobacteriota bacterium | reverse complement strand
GTATTTCGCCTTTCTTATTTCACTTCCGCCACCAACCCAATCTTCTCCAACGCCCTCAAATACTCCACCACCATCCCGAGCGGCACCGGCCCATACTCCGCCGACACCGCATCGCGAATCTCCTGCGCATTCCTCTTCCCATCCGCAAAATTCAAAACCTCATACGCATACTCCTCGCCGCTTCCCCACAAACCCTCGTGACTCAGCAGCTTCGGCGTCGCCACTCCCGCCGCCTTCGCACGATCCCCAAAATAGTCATACCCAAACACTGCGAGAGGCCCTTTCGGCTCAGAACGGCGTTTGAACATCAGACGACCATCTCCGCTCGCAATCGGTTCTGGTGGCAGGTTCTTCTGCATCGGCAGAAACCGAGGTGCGTCATTGTTCTTCTCCACTTGAACGGCCACTGCACCGTGGACAAAATCGACATAGGAATCTTCCGCCCGTCGATTGTATTTTCTTTCGGCTCGAAAAAGCTTTCCCGCTTCTTCGTCTGGCGTTTGATCAGCGCGACGTTGCGTCTCAGCGTGGCGTAGCGAGCCCGCAATGGCCTGGACATTGCGGACTTCTTTAACGTCATACGCGATCTCTCTCGCGAGAAAATACCCGCTAGCCGCCCCAATAAACGCCGCCCTCTTCAATTTCGTCGTATCAATATTCGCCGCCGTATCAAAATTCGTATGAATGTACCGGTCTGGCCAGTCATTCATATAAATCGCCGGTATCCCGAACGACGAATCCTGATACACATCGTGGTCGCTCCCCATCGTGTACGCCGAATACTCCGCCCGCAGAGGCTCCTTTCCGCCCTCCGGCGCCACCATCGGATACTCCGCTTTCCCCGTCGCCGCAAATTTGTACGACTCCTCGTTCACAAACTCCGCAAACGCCCACGCCACGTCATGCACAAACGACGGCAAACTCATCGGCCCGCGTGTCACGTGGAATACCGCCTTCGTCGCCGGCCCGCCTCCCACCATATCCATGTGCACCACCGCCTTGATCCGCTTGGTGAGATCTTTTTCAATCGGTTTCATCGGGAAGAGTGCTTTTGGTGGTTCCCCCGGCTGACGTTCATGCGGAAGATTTTCGATATAACCCGGCCCATTCACCAGCGCCAACGTCCCCTCAATTTCCGGCGGCCAGATAAACCGTATCGTCCGCGCCGGCCGCGCCAATTTCCCCTCCGCAATCAACTTCTGCAAAGTCCGCGCCACCTCCAAGATCGTCACGCACCCGCTCGCATTGTCATTCGCCCCCGGCCGCTGATGATCCAGGTGGCACGAAAACGCAATCTCCTCCTCTTTCAATTTCGCATCCGCCCCCGGAATCGTCGCCGTCACCACTTCATAATTCCCCGCATGCTGCCCCGCCTTCACCACCGCGTGCAGAATAATCTTCTCTCCGTGCGCCAACCGCTCGCGCATCCCTCGTGCAGTCTTCAGCGACACCATGAACGCAAACGTCTTGTGCTCCGTAAACGTCTCCAAATGCCCCCACCGAATCAAATTCTCATCCTCGCCCCACCAAGCCGTCTTTTGGTTCTGCGCATAACTCACAATCCCCGCTGCCCCAAATTTCCCCACCGCCAATTCCTGCGCCGCCCCCGGCGACGCGCTAACCAAAACAATCTTCCCTTTCACATCCTTCCCCGCGTAATCCGCGTCGCTAGTCCCCGTTCCCACATCCACCAATTCCGCCGTCACATCCGCCGACTCGCTGTCCTCCGCCAGCACTACCGGCTCCGCCGCATAACTTGCCAGCAGCGTTCCCGCCTCACTCACCCTGCTGCAGTCTACATACGCTCGTTTGGAGCGTTCGAGGGCCTGCGGATCCATCCCGTCGCTATCTGCGAGCAATTTTTCGTTATCCATCTGGATTTTTTCGACGTCGCACCCAGGACCCACCACGCCCCGCTCCCACAACTCGGCAAACTCCGCATCCCACCCCGGCCGCGACCTCTGCGTCCCATAAAAAATCTTCCCATCCGCCGGAAACTCCAATATCTGCACATCGCTCAACCCATAAGCCTGCGCCCGCTCCGCCACCAATTCCGCCGCCGAGTGAAATCCACGCGACCCCCTCTGCCGGTGAAACGTAGCAATCACTTCCAAATTCCTCTTCGCCGTCTCTCCGCTCAACTCATTGGCCAAAGCCGCCACGTCCTTCTCCGGCAAAAGCGGCGCCTTCTGCGCCCAAGCGTCCGCGCACAGTCCGCCAGCGATCATCGCCGTCACGAAGATTGTCTTCCTCACTTTTCCTCCCCATCGCGCTTTTGTAGGTGCCGGGCTTTAGCCCGGCAATCTCTTCCACGTAGCGCGGCTTCCAGCCGGCAATTTCTTCGCCTTGATCGTCCCGCGCCGCGCATTCTACCCTCTCGCCCCGGCATTGGACATCCTCATCCCATTCCTGCTACTTTTTACTTTCGCTTTTCGGCGTCGCTCTTTCCGGCCCGGTGAGCCCGCATGCTTTCCTTCCGCATCCCACGTCACACCTTCCCCCGCCTGCTCAAATACGCGCTCGCACTCGCTCCGTTCTTCCTCTCTGTCGCCATCGCCAACGCCCAAACTCCTTCCGCCGGTTCTTCCTCTCATTCTTCCTCCACCGCTCATCCGCGCATCGCTCTCACCTTCGACGATCTCCCCGCTCACGGCCCGCTTCCCGCCGGAGAAACGCGCGCCGAAATCGCCACAAAAATTCTCACCGCGCTCCGCGACGCCCATGTTCCTCCAACTTACGGTTTCGTGAACGGCGCAACGCTCGAAAGCGAGCCCCAGGACCTACCTGTGCTCGATGCTTGGCGTGCATCCGGCAATCCCCTCGGCAACCACACCTGGTCCCACATGAACCTCGACCAGAATTCTCTCGAAGACTTCGAAGCCAACGTCACTCGCAACGAGTCGCTTCTAAGCAAAATGATGGACAACGAAGACTGGCACTGGTTCCGCTTCCCGTATCTTGCGGAAGGCTACACGCCCGCAAAACACGATGGCATTCGTGTATTCCTCGCGCAGCACGGCTACAAAATCGCCGACGTCACCATGAGCTTCGCCGACTATCTCTGGAACGATCCCTACGCACGCTGCGTCGCCAAGTCCGACACCGTCTCTATCGCCCAGCTTCAAACCACGTATCTCGCTGCCGCCAGCGCCAATTTCGACTTCTATCGCCGGCTCTCGCAATCCCTCTACAAACGCGATATCCCTTACGTCCTTCTCATGCACATCGGCGCCTTCGACGCCGAAATGCTCCCTAGACTCCTCGAACTCTATCGCTCCAAAGGCGTCCAATTCATCACTCTCCCTGAAGCCGAACGCGACGCCTTCTACCGCGTCGACACCGACCCCAAACTACCCGCCGCCCCCGAAGATCTCGAAGCCGCCATGCTCAAGCGCAAAATGTCCGTCCCCTCCGAGCCCGTCACCACCATCCAGTTCGACTCCCTCTGCCGCTGACAAAGGCCTCTTCGCAAACCACATCACGCCTTTCTGCGGCGAAAGCACCTTCGTTTCATCTTTGCAGTATCTCCTTAGAATCCGCACTTACGAGAAACGCGCCTGTAACTCCCGTAGAATCCGCACTTCCAAAACACAGGACTTAAAACCCTTTAGAATCCGCACTTACGAAAAAAACCGGGGGGAGGGGTCCTCTTTGCTAACCAGAAGTCCGTTCCATCGGAACGCCTATTCTTCAAGTACAATCCCCGCGTCCTTCAGGGAGGTTGCATGAGCGTTAGTCAACGGCTCCAGGAAATCCGCGACGGCTTCGAGCGCCCCTTCTGGGTCGCCAACATCAGCGAAATCTTCGAGCGTCTCTCCTACTACGGCGCATTCGCTTCCCTCGCTCTCTATCTGCAGGAAAAACTGAATTTCTCTACCGAGCAGACGGGCGCTCTCACCGGCCTCTTCGGCGGCATGGTCTGGTTCCTTGCAATTTTCGGCGGCGCCGTGGCCGATAAACTCGGCTTTCGCAGGGCGCTCTCGCTTGCTTATTTGATCCTCGCCGCCGCCTACTTTCTGATTGGCTCTATTGGAGCATCCTGGCTCGCTCCGGTTCGCAACGCTGTGCCGCTTACTCTCTTCGTCGGCTGCATTCTTCTGCTGCCGGCGCTCGGCATTGCGCTCGTAAAACCGTGCGTCGTAGGCACCACCGCCCGCGCTTCCAGGGAAAATGTCCGCACCCTCGGCTATTCCATCTACTACACCATGGTGAATATCGGCGGCACGGCGGGCCCTTTCGTCGCCGATTGGGCGCACACGCACTTTGGCCTCGAAAGAGTTTTTCGCATCTCCGCTCTCAGCGTTTTCGCGATGTTTTTCCTCATCCTCTTTTTCTTCCGCGATCCGCGCAAGCCGGGTGATGAACCGGCGCCTAGCTTCCTGCAGGTTGCGCGCAACTTTCGGGCGGTTATCTGGCCGCCTCGCTTTCTCATTTTTCTTCTCATTTTCACCGGATACTGGATCGTCTTCTGGCAGCAGTACACCAGCCTCCCCGGTTTCATACACACGTACGTGAATCCAAATGCTCGCGTTGAGCTCATCCTCATCACCGACGCCGCTATCGTTGTCTGCCTCACCTTTCTCGTCAATTACCTGGCCCGCAAGATTCCGCCGTTCCACGCCGTCATTCTTGGCACTGTCATCTCTTCCGTGTCGTGGGTGATCCTGTCGTTCTGGCCGACGGTCATAGGCGCGGTAGTTTCGATCGCCGTGCTGGCTCTCGGCGAAATCATTCAGCAGCCGCCTTACTACGCATACATCTCCCGCCTCGCCCCTCCGGGGCAACAAGGCACGTACATGGGTTTCGCCTTTCTCCCCATCGGTATTGGTTCGCTCGTCGGAGGCTGGTTCGGCGGCACGATGATGCATCATTTCGGCGAAGTCGCTCACCATCCCGAGCGCGCCTGGTGGGCCATCAGCGCCGTCGGCTTCGCCACAGCCCTGCTTCTCTTGATTTACGATCGCGCCATCAAACCAAAGGAGACTGCGTAGGGGCACGGCATGCCGTGCCCGTCTTCACTATGGAAAAAGACTGCGACCAAAATGAGAGGAATCAGGTGCTGAGAGGAAATGTGGGTGTCCGGCTTTTCACCAGTCACCAGTCACGAATCACCAGTCACGGCTTTTCAATTTACCATGCGGCGGAGCGAAGCGAGCGCCTGCCGCGCGAGCGAATACCGCGGCTCGACTTCGAGCGCCTCTTGAAAACATTTCATCGCGCGCCCGTACATCTCTTTGCCGAGATACGCGCGGCCGAGATTGTAGTGAGGAAAATGGCGCGGCTCATAGCGGCGCGCTTCTGTGGCTCGCTCAAGCCACGGAATCGCTTCATCGAATCGCCCCATCTCAATCAGATACGCTCCGATGTCGTTGTAGGGGTTGCCGAACTCCGGATCCACTTCAATCGCCCGCTTGCACTCGGCGATGGCCTCTTCGATGCGCCCCTGATAATGGTAGGTCCAGCCAAGAAACGTATAGGCCTCAGCCGTCGGGTGCAGTTCCAGCGAGGATTGATAGAGCTCGACGGCCCGGTCGTAGTCGCCTTCCATTTGCGCCTGATAAGCGTCTTGGAGGATCTCCCAGGCTCGCGTCAGGGTTTCCTGGCTCATGGTGTAAATTGTTAACACACGGTTTCGGGGGCGTCAAAAGTACGAGAGTTCCATGGGTGTCCAGTGTGAACCTGTACTTTGTGCCGGGTTCCGGGAGTGGAAATTACGGCGATAAAAAGAGAAGATGGAGTTGTACTCGGCATGCGAAAACGAAGGGGGAGACGTGAAGCGAAATTATCTGGTTCTTGGGATCGCGTTGTTGGGAATTTCCGTGGCGGTTTTGGCGCAAGATCCGCCCGCAAAAACGGCTCCAAAAAAGGCCGCGTCAGGCAAATCATCCGGTTCAGCAACTAAAGGCAAGGAAGTGTTCGATCAGAAATGCGGGATCTGCCACTTTGCCGATAGCGACGCGAAAAAAATCGGCCCAGGACTAAAAGGAATTTCCAAGCGCGGCACGTTTACCGTGAACAACAATAAGTTCACCGAGGAAACTCTGAAGGCCTGGATCGAAAATGGCGACTCGCTGATGCCGCCGTTCAAAGAGGTTCTGGATGCAGAGCAGATCAAAGACGTGATCGCCTACGTAAAAACGCTCTAGCGCGTTTGGCTCAACGGCCACAAGCATGCGTAGATAATCGCGGGCTGTTTGGAATGTTGCGAGATTGATGGGAATGTAGCCGCAACGAAAAAGCCCCCGATGGCCTGTGCACTCTGCCATCGGGGGCAAACTCAACCGGGACACCCGCCCAGGCACCTAGCGCGGTTAGAGCCGGTGATGCGCAAAATTCAAAGAAGGGCGCGTCCCGGTTCTCGTGCGCTGTGTCAGGGCCTGTTCCCTGCAAAACAGGGAATTTACTTCAGTACGGAGTCCTTGAACGCCTTCGCCGGGCGCAGGCGCACTACGGTCTTGGCCTTGATCTTGATTGCTTCGCCCGTCTGAGGGTTACGGCCCATGCGCGCCTTGCGGTGCGCCTTCACGGCGCGGCCAATGTTCGGAATAACGAACTTGCCCGCACCGCCCTTGCATTCCTTCACCGCGAGCTTGAATAGCTCTTCGAAAAAGAGAGTTGCGGTTTTCTTGGGTGTGCCGCACTTCTCTGCGATGTACGACACGATCTTGCTCTTGCTCATTGGCTTGGCTGCCATCTAGTCTGCTTATCCTCCTGTATTTACTTTCCACCCCGCTGCGAGCGGGGCAGGCCGCGAGCGAAATCCCCCTGGGTGGGCGTGCAAAACTCGGGCCGCACGGCACTATAGCCAAGCTGAAAGTAGAACGCAAGGAAAAACTGCAAAAAAGGCTGGAAAAATGCGGGTTTTTGAGACGCGCCTGTGAAAAACCCGCTAAAACGCAGGCTGCGCAAGCGGGGCAGCGGCGCTTCAGGTCAAAGTGCGGCGAGATCCGTATAAAAGTGGGCGATGGCTTTAATGCCCCCGAAGTAATTCTCGAGTGCGATGTGTTCGTCGGGGGCGTGCGCGTTTTCGTCAGGCAAGCCAAAACCAAGCAGCACACAGGGAACTTTGAATGTGTCATGCATTTGCGTGACAAAAGGGATTGAGCCGCCTTCGCGAATGAATACGGCTTTTTTCCCAAAGCCCTTTTCGAGCGCACCCTGGGCGATCTTGAAAATTGGCGCATGAAAAGGCGCTACCCACGGCTTGCCCGTGCTGAGCACTTCGAACTTGCACTTGACGGACTTCGGCAAGAGTTTGCGTATATGTTTTTCCACGAGTTTGGCGATTTTGTGCGGATCCTGGTTGGGAACGAGGCGTGTGGAAAATTTCGCATAGGCCTTCGAGGGGATGACGGTCTTGGCGCCCTCGCCTTGATAGCCACCCCACATCCCGTTCAGCTCGATGGTTGGCCGCGTCCAGAGTTGCTCGACGATGGAAAAGCCCTTTTCGCCGGCGTAACCGGGCGCGCCTACGGCTTCTTCGAATGCCTTTTTCTTCCACGGCAACGCATTCAGCGCCTTGCGTTCCGGAGAGGAGATTTTAGCGACTTTGTCGTAGAAGCCCGGAACGGCGACGCGGAAATTCTTGTCGTGAAGTTTCGCGAATAGCTCCGTGAGGATCGTGAGCGGATTGGGGACCGCGCCGCCATACACGCCGGAGTGGAGGTCGCGTGCCGGGCCGGTGAGTTCGATCTGGTAGTAATTCAATCCGCGCAATCCATAGGTGATAGAAGGCACGCCTTTCGCGAGCATGGATGTATCGGAGACGACCAGCGCGTCCGCTTTAAGTTTTTCCTTGTTCCTTTGCACATAATCCCAAAGGCTCACGCTTCCAACTTCTTCTTCGCCTTCGATCAGAATTTTTACGTTGATGGGCAGCTTTCCGTTTACTTTCTGGATAGATTCGAGCGCCTTTAAATGGATGTGGACTTGACCTTTGTCATCCGCGGTGCCGCGGCCGAAGAGATTGCCGTTGCGAACGGTGGGTTCGAAGGCGGGAGAAGTCCAAAGATCGAGCGGTTCCGCAGGCTGCACATCATAGTGGCCGTAAAAGAGGACAGTGGGCTTGCCGGGAGCTTCGAGAGACTCCGCATACACAAGCGGATGGAGATTTGTCGGAACAATTTCAATTTTCTGGAATCCCGCGGCGTGAAGATTGTCCGCCACCCAGCGAGCGGCGCGTTCGATTTCCGGTTTATGCTCGCTCTTAGCACTCACGCTGGGGATTCGCAGAAATTCGCAAAGTTCCGCCAAATGCTTGTCGCGATTACTTTCTATAAATGCAGCAAGGTTCATAATTGGGCTCTCGGGGGCTATGAGTCCTTTCAAGAATATGAATGCAAAGCTTAATTGGAATGTTCGCGGCAGCGGAAAGATTGCTGAAATGAGAAGTACACCGTGGCCGCGCTACCTATTCTAGAGCGCCGCACGCCCAGTGCACAAGCGAACAGAGCGCGGGCCAACTCTTTTTTGCAGAAAGTGCGCTTGCCATGCTGAGATGACGCTTGCTGTGGCCGTCACAACTCTTCCGAACTCCGCTCGCGAATAGTTTCCGAGTAGCCGACAAACCGGGTGTTACCACGTAGGTGGCTTGAAATTATGATGGCGGCCACTTCCGGGGAGGGGCTTATTCGCTCGGTTTTGGGAAACCCTGGCGTGGGCCGGGGGATGTCATTATTAGTGCAACGCTCAGCTATCCTTCTGCTCGATACCCAAATAACAGAGGAAGGTGCGCAGCAGCTCGCGCTTAAGTGACTGGTCATCCTTGGGAATGACGGCCTGCCAGTACTTCAAATCGTGATCGGCCAGGATTAGTTCGACGAGAGTGCTGGTGAGCGTCATCAGGGCGAAGGATAAGGCGAGCGGCGGGTCGTGGTGCTTGACCTCATTCCGACGCAGCAAGAACAACTCCACGAGGTGCTGGATGCCGCGCATCTCCAGTTTGGCGGCTCGCTTGCAAAACGGCGTGTGAAAGCGCCCCTGCGAGAACTGCCGGAGCGCACGCAACAGGCCGGCGTTTGCGCGGTAGCTGACGAGCATACTGCTGACAAGCTGCTCGGCAAACACGGCCAGAGGAATCTGGCGGACCATGTCGGGCGTAAGCGCCATGCGCAACCTCTGTTCCTGCCGCTCCAGGATGCCGATGACCACAGCCTCCAGCAGCGCGTCCTTGTCCGGGAAACGGCGATAGACGGCCCCCGGGGTCAACCCGGCGTGCTGGGCGATGCGCGGAATGGTGGTGCCCTCAAGCCCGTGTTGTCCGAGCACTTCCGCAGCGGCCTTCAAAAGCTTGCGCGTGGATTCCCTGCTGCGCGCCTGTTGTGGTTCGAGTGTCTTCTTGGCCATCGGCTTCCTCCTGGAGCTCAGTAAAATACTGCTTGACACAAATGTAAATGTAAATTTACATTTACATTGTAGAGATTCCATCTGACCTGGAGTGCCTGTGCCCGCCGGCTTTCCCCGCCGGCCATCCTTCGAGGAGATTTCTTTATGGCTTCTAACACGATTTCTGCAAACCCCGTTTCCACTACATCCGTGGAGCATCCGCTGCGCAACCCGAATTATCGCCTCTGGCTGATCGGCGGCACGATTTCGCTGCTGGGCGACCAGTTCTATTTTGTCGCTTTGCCCTGGCTGGTCTTGCAGCAGACCGGCTCCGCTGTGGCCATGGGCGCAATCATGATGGCAGGCGCTATTCCGCGCGCTCTGCTCATGCTTATGGGCGGCGCCGTCAGCGATCGCATGTCCGCGCGCAAGATCATGATTGCCACGGCGATGGCGCGCACTATCTGTGTCACGGTGATCGGCGTTCTGGTCTGGCTGCGCTTCTTGCGAATCTGGGAGCTGTACAGCCTGGCGGTTACTTTTGGCGTGGCCGATGCATTTGCCGTTCCTGCACAAACGGCCTACATGCCCTCGCTGTTGAAGCGCGAACAACTGGTCGCGGCAACGTCCGTCAGCCAAAGCACGGCGCAGATGACCACCATTGTTGGTCCTGTTCCAGCCGGGTTTGTGATCAAAACGCTGGGTGTCGCATGGGCCTTCTTCGCGGATGCGATCAGTTTCTTGTTTATCATTGGCGCATTGTGGAAGCTGCCGGATCCACCTAAGTCTCAGACTACCCGGAAAGCGATGTTGCACTCGATCGTGGAGGGAATCGCCTACGTCGGAAGAGATGTGCCGCTGCGCTCGCTGATGCTGTTGGTCACGATCCTGAACTTCTGCATTGCCGGGCCGGTTTCGATTGGTCTGGCGTACTTGACCAAGACGAGATTCGGTTCGCCTGCCATGTACGGCATTTTTATCTCAGCGGTTGCCGCGGGAAGTTTGCTAGGCGCGCTACTGGCAGGTGTCTGGAAGATTCGCCGGCGCGGCGTGATGATTCTTCTGGTGTCGCTGGCGTTGGGTGTCTGCTTGGGATCCATCGGCCTGCTGGGGAAAGTGTGGAGCATCGCCAGCGTGCTGCTGATCATGGGCGCAGCGGCAGGAATCGTCAACATCCACATCGGCGCCTGGATCATGCAGCGGATCGATGTCGCGGTGCGCGGGCGAGTTGCGAGCGTGCTCATGCTTGCCTCCTTCGGAATAACCCCCATCTCCCTCGCGGTTGCAGGATTCTTGGTTGCGTGGAGCTTGAAGCTCATGTTTCTGCTCGCTGGCGGACTAATGGTGCTGACCGCCGCTGGAGCTTCGTTCCAGAAGCCAGTACGGGAGATTGAGTAAGCATCGGGAGCTTACCGTTCTACTTCAGCACTACAGTTGCGCTTACTTCTTGCGAATGGTTAGGGAGCGGTATAGCCTCTAGCGATAGCACTACAGGAACCCCCATCAGAATGGCAGCGGTTTAAGTGGCAGCGGTTTAACCGATGCCTAGCGGAGACTCCAATGCCCCTTCGCGGCAGCCTGCGTTCTACAACCAATATTCTATTGGTGGCCGGACTGACTTGGATCGCCTGGCTCCAGGCCAGGGCGGACGAACCGAAGCCAAAGCCGGAAAACACGATCAGCATTCAGCTCGGAGAGCCAGTCCCACCGCAAAAGTTTGAGCATCCGCCAAAATTCTGGATCGCGAGTGTGACTGATCGTTCGGGGAATCCACAGCCAATGATGGTTATGAAAGAGCGAGGCGGCGTCTTCCTGGATAAACAGCCGGCAGCGATTGTGAAGGAAGGGATCGAGCAATCACTGAAAGCAGCGAACTTACTGGCCCCTGATGCAGGATCGGCGGACCTGGAGTTGCGCGTGTACCTGTTTCACTTCGGTTTGGCCGCTGGGTCGGGGCTCGACTTTTTCGGCAAAGTGGAATTTTCGACGATGGTCAAAAACGCCAAGACCGGAGAATCGCAAGAAGTGAAAGCGGCCGGAACCTCCATCGCCAAGGGCGCTGTGCGTAAGAAGACCATGCAAAAAAATGTGGAAGAGAATATTGAGGAAGCGCTGCATGACGCCATCCGGAATTTCGTGCGTGGGACTCAACTGAAAGAAGCTGTGGCGACGTTGTCGAAGGGAACGGATGTAGTACCCGAGGCAGCCCCGAGCGCCACCGATACGCCAAAGCCATTGTCGAGATAAGGGTTCCGATTCTCAGAGGCTGAACGAAATCAGCAGGGAACGGGAAGGGAGACGCAATGCGTATATTGATGGTGGCGCTAGTGGCAGGGTTTTTCGCGATGGGCGCCGTGGCCAAACCCAAGGATGAAACGCCGCAGTACAAGACCGCTGAAGCCAAACATTTCACGACGGCGGAAGGAGTCGAGCTGACTCCCGCCTTTGTGGACTATTTTTATGCTGAGCTGCGAAGCGAACTGACTAAGGCCAAGCTGGTGAATGAAGTGGTCGGGGAGGGGGAAGCGGTGGACGACGCGGACGCGCCAAAATCGCTGGTGATCAGCGGAACAATTACGGAATACAAGAAGGGAAACGTGGTGAAAAGCGCCCTCATCGGGTTCGGCGCAGGGATGCGCAGCCTTAAGATGGACGCCGACGTGGTGAGGCGAAGTGATAAGCAAAACCTGTGCGTGTTGCACGTGCACGTCAAGATTGATCCGAGGTGGAACGAAAAAATCATGGCGAAAGGGGCAGCGCACCAGATGGTGAAAGAAATGAAAAAGGCGCTGGCCGAGACTTCAAAGCCCTCGTGAAGAGCTGCAGGAAACAGCTCGCATTGAATACCTTTCTGCGCCGCGCTGTAGCGTGCGGATTGGCACTCGTCTTATGTCTCGCCTTTTCGCCTATTACAGAAACGGCCGCGGCGGTCACAAAGATGAAGCTCCGCGGCTACATTACCGGGCGAGCCGATGCCAGCACCCTTCTAATTCTGGACGACCGAATTGAACTGACTCCGGCAAGTCGCGTCCTGAGCAAAGACGCCGCGGGCGAGCACCCCTCCAATCCCGAGGAGCTGTCTCCCGGAATGTTGGTGGAAGCTGAAGGGCAGTGGCTCGACAAACACCGCTTTTTTGCGGAGAAGCTCATGGTCGAGCTTCGAGAGGACGACAAGAAGATTCATGGTTCCGCGTATCTGCAGGAAGAGCCGATGGACAGCGCAAGAATTGCGGCTGGTGAATCGAGCGAGCTGAAGCTGGACGGCTATTGGCTGGATTTGGACAACGCTACAAAGCGCGCTTGGAACCCTGCGAAAGCTGGCGAAAGCCTGGCTACCAAAACTTCCGGGCAAAATGCCGCGCTTGCTGGGTATCACGTCAGGTATTCGGGCACGCGGCGCAAAGACGGACGGATCGAGGCCGAAGAACTTGAGCTGGGCCCGCCCGCTCCGCCTGACGACTATAAGATGCCACACCACCTGGAAGTCGTCCGTGCACAGGACCCGCAAACGGGAATTGATGTCCTAGAATTTCGCCAGGGAAACAAAATCCACGGCCGAATGAAGCTGCTGGCGGAGCGAAGCGTTCAAGAATATGTCTCTCATTTGGGCGATTCATTGATTCCGGAAGGAGCGAACGGGGCGAGGCAGCCCATTGAGTTCCGCTTTTTTGTCGTGGAAGATCCGGAAATTAATGCGGCGTCGCTGCCGGACGGTACACTGCTGATCAATACCGGTTTACTGGGTGTGCTCGAAAACGAAGCGCAGCTCGCCTTCGTGTTGAGCCACGAGATGGCTCATGTGCTGCAGGTGCACTATCGCCGTGAAATCGAGGAGACGCGTGGGTCCCGCATCGGACTGACGATCGCCGGAGTCGCCGCGGGAGCGTTTATCGGAAACGCCGGAATCTTCATGGCACAGATTGGAATTGCGTCCGTGGTGAACGGCCACCAGCGGGACCTTGAGAATCAGGCGGACCGGCTGGGACTCCAGAACGTGATCGAACACGGATACGATCCGCGCGAGGCGCCAAACTTTTCACGAATCATCATCAATCGTTACGGCGACCGCTCCACAAGCAAGCTATGGTCGAATCATGAATCCAGCGTGATCCGCGGAAGTTTTCTGACCGTGCAGTTGATGCGCGAATATCCGGAAAGCCACTGGGACCAAGCGAAAAAAAACACTGCTGCCTTTCAGACAATGAAAGACGACCTGGGACCTGTAAAAACCGCGTAATCCATTCTATTCCAGGACTCGATAACGCTTCTGATAAGGGACACGTACCCCATCTGAGCGGCGGCATTCTCGCGTTGCTGCTTAACTTGGGATCAGTTCACTGCAGGGAGAGTGTTCGGTTACATGGGAGTTTGAAATGGAAATCGAGCTGAGAGCGCGGCTGCAGCCTTCACAGGCTTACGAAGTGCTGGGAGCTAGCCGCCGGCAATGGCTCCGAGGATCAAGAGGGGCTCGGCTCCGGAGGCGATGGCCTCGGGCAGAGGTGCGTCGGGCTGCTCGTGGGAGAGATCCTCGCCGCAGGCGAAGAAACGCAAGAAAGGGCGGCGCTGTTGCGTGACGTGATCGCGGATCGTGCCGCTCAACATCGGGTAGCTGGCTTCGAGCGCGTCGAGAACGGACCGCTGCGTGACCTGCCCAGCGATCTCGAGTTCGACTTCGCCGTTGATGTGCGCCAGTCCTCGCAAATGTGGCGGGAGGATAACGCGGATCATGCGAGCGTTTGGACCTCGACCGAAAGCACGGGAGGAAGGTCGCGAACAATAGGCGCCCAGTTGTCTCCGGCATCCGCCGATGTGTAGACCTGTCCGCCGGTGGTGCCGAAATAGACGCCGCATTTATCGAGGGAGTCGACGGCCATCGCGTCGCGCAGCACGTTGACGTAGCAATCGCGCTCCGGCAGACCCTTCGAGAGCTCTTGCCACTCGTTGCCGCCAGAGCGGCTGCGATAGACGCGCAACTTACCATCGAGAGGAAAGTGCTCACCATCGCTCTTGATGGGAACGACGTAGACAGTCTCCGGCTCGTGAGCGTGCACGTCGATCACAAAGCCGAAGTCGGTCGGCAAGTTGCCGCTGATTTTTTGCCAGGAGTCGCCGGCGTTATCGGTGCGCATAACGTCCCAATGCTTTTGCATGAAAAGAACATCTGGACGCGAGGGGTGCAATGCGATGCGGTGAACGCAGTGGCCGACCTCGGCAGTGGGCTCGGGAATGTACTTGGAGTAGAGCCCCTGGTTGATGGGACGCCAAGTCGCACCGCCGTCATCCGTGCGGAAAGCACCAGCGGCGGAAATGGCGACGAAAATTCGTTTGGGATTTTTCGGATCCAAAATGATCGTGTGGAGGCACATCCCGCCGGCGCCCGGTTGCCAGCGGGGCCCTGTGCCGTGGCCGCGCAGTCCGGCGAGTTCGTGCCAGCTCTTGCCTCCGTCGGTTGAGCGGAATATCGCGGCGTCCTCAACTCCGGCGTAGACGGTTTCTGGATCGGTGAGCGAAGGTTCGAGATGCCACACGCGTTTGAACTCCCAGGGATGCTGGGTTCCGTCGTAAAACTGATGGGTGGTAAGAGGCTTGCCCGTTTCCTTGGAGTCGTCATAGACAAACTTGTTGCTCTCGCCCTTGGGCGCTCCGCCGGGCCCGGTTGTCGATTCGCCAGGCGGCGTGCCGGGCTGAATCCAAGTCTTGCCGCCATCATCGGAGCGTTGAATGACCTGCCCAAACCAGCCGCTAGTCTGGGAGGCGAAAATGCGATTGGGGTCGGCGGTTGATCCCTTGAGGTGGTAAATCTCCCAGCCGGCAAAGTGCGGGCCGGAGACGTCCCAGTTGTTGCGCTTTCCGTCGGAAGTGAGTATGAAAGCGCCTTTGCGTGTGCCGACGAGAACTCGAACTTTGCTCATGGCATGCTCCTTTAGGATGGGACGCGGTGCCCTTCAAAAATAGGGGAATAGTGTCCACACATTACTTGCAAATTGCAAGTAATAAATGGCAGGGCCGAACTGCGGCCAAAAACAAGACTACCTCAAGGACAATGTGCCTGTCCTCCTGGCGTGCGCTGGTTGGCTGGGAGAAAGGGTGGAGTGGTACGGAGAGATGAGTTTGGCGAGAATGTTCCGATGCGAGGAAGGCAGCGGGAGTCTCTTAGCTGGAAGGCTTTGTGATTCGCAAACGCGTTGCGGTTGCTTGTGGGGAACACCTGTCCCGAGGGCCAGTGGACGATGTTTCCTGAAGCATTCGATGATGGCGGTATGAATGAAACAACCTCTCCAACACACAGGCGCAGCGGGCGCGCATTCCACAAGATGCGCGTGCAGGCACAAGGCCGGGCGCACAACGGAAAAAAATTCAAAGAGGCCTGCGAGACCGTGGTGGTGAACGCGCATGGCGGACTGTTGCTTTTGAAGCATGAGATTGACAACGGCGAAATGATTGTTTTGACGAATCCGGAAACCTTGGAAGAGCAGGAGTGCCGCGTCGTTTTTCAGGGAGAGCCCTGCGATAGAGGACAGAGGATCGGCGTGGAGTTTTTGACGCCTGCGCCGCGCTTCTGGGGTCTGGAATTCGGCGAATTGTCTACGCCGGGCGGCGGAGAAGAATCCGCTGTTCATTAACCTGAGCTCACTCACCTTCCATCAAACTTCGCTCACTAGCTATTCGTGGGAGCGCGCTGCGTTTTTGCGGCGGCGGTGATAGAGCGGCCGCGGCGAATCAGCCAATCCCCCAAACGCCACAGCAAGAGGACTGCGACAATCGCCCCGTAGGTAAGCGGCCGCAAGACTGCGGACTTCACCAGCCAGTAGTAGTGAATCACGCCACAAATCGCGCTGATGTAGATCAAACGATGAAGCATTTGCCAGCGGCGCCCGCCGAGGCGGCGAATCGATGCGGCAGTGGAAGTGAGCGCGAGCGGAATCAGCAGCACGAAGGCGGTAAAACCCACGGTGATGAAGGGGCGTTTGTAAACGTCTTTCGACATGGCCGCTAAACTGAAATTTTGGTCAGGACCAAGGTACGTCAGGAAATGGAGGCAAGCATAAAAGAAAGCAAAGAGGCCGAGCATGCGGCGAAAGCGAATCAGCTCGGGGAGCCTGAGGAGTTTGCGAAGCGGGGTAATGCACAGAGTGAGGATGAGGAAGCGCAGGATCCAATCACCGGTGGTGTGCTGGAGAGTCTCGACTGGATTTGGGCCGAGGTTGCCGGTGAGCGCTCGCCATACAAGAAGGCCGAACGGCAGGAGGCAAAGAAGAAAGACGGGAACTTTGGTCCACTTGTTGGAGAGAAACGAGTGCACGCTTCGGATCAGCCTCAGTAATATTTTTTCAGGTCCATGCCGGTGTAGAGGCTGGCGACCTGGTCCTGATAGCCATTGAACATAAGCGTTTTGTGGCGAAAAATATCGCCGAGGCGGCGTTCCGTGGCCTGAGACCAGCGCGGGTGATCGACGTTGGGATTTACGTTCGAATAGAAGCCGTACTCATGAGCGTTCGAAAGATTCCAGGTTGTGGCCGGTTCCTTCGAAACAAACTTAATTTTGATGATGGATTTGATGCTCTTAAAGCCGTATTTCCAGGGAATGATCATGCGCACGGGGGCGCCGTCCTGATTTGGGAGCGATTCACCGTACATGCCGACGCAGAGGAGTGTAAGCGGGTTCATGGCTTCGTCCAGGCGCAAGCCTTCCAAATAAGGAAATTGGATGCCCGCCAATTCCGGTCTCGCAAGCGGCATTTGGCCCAAATCCCAATACGATTCGAAGGCCACGTAATTTGCCTTGGGAGTCGGCTCGACGAGCTTCGCAAGAACATTGAATGAGAAGCCGATCCAGGGAACAACTATGGACCAACCTTCGACGCAACGGTGCCGGTAGATACGCTCTTCAAGTGGAGCGAGCTTGAGGATTTCATCCATGCTGAACTTGCGCTTGGTTTTGACTTCGCCTTCGACGGACACGGTCCAGGGAGAAGTGCGGAAGTTCTGGGAATTTTTTGCCGGCTGGTCCTTGTCGACACCGAATTCGTAGAAATTGTTGTAGTGCGTGGCGTCCTGGGAGGATGTTTCCTTCTCCGTGGTGCTGAAGGGGCTTTTGATCAAGCCAGTGAACTTTGTCGCTGCGTCGACATTTTCCGATGGGAAGGCAAGATTCAAGAGATTTCTTCCCGCGAGAGCGGCGACACCGGCGAGGCCCATGCCCTCAAGGAATTTACGACGGTTGAAATAGAAATCTTTGGGCGTGACGTCGGCGTAGGTTAGTTCTGGTTTTCGTCGAATTAACATCTCACTCTTCCCATTTTCATGCGCAGAGAGCGGCTAGAAAGCGCTCTTATATAGTACGCACGTCCCTTTAGTTTGGATGCAAAAATATGCGAAAGGATTCGTATGCTGGTCTTGCAATCACGTTGCGAGGCTAAGGGCGGCCGTGGAGTCGTTCGAGTACTCTTTGGGCAGCGACTACGCCGTGGTATTGCGCTTCTTCAAAGATGGAGATGCTGCTGAGGTCGGAATTGGCGAAAAGGAGGCGCGAATCGCGGCGCGGATGCGCGAGGCGAAGGCGTTCCTCGGAAAAAACCGAGCCGACGACGGGGCGGATCATGGCGTGGCCCATGCGCATGACGTCGATGCGGGAGACGCACTGGCGGATGTCGAAGTGGACGCGCTCGAGGTCATGGAGAATTGCTTCCTTCCAATAGCTCCAATCCTTATCGAGAAGGAGCTGGCGGTTTTGAGCGGGAGTGCCATCGGCGAGGGCCCAATAAAAAGTCCAGACGGTGCGGTCGATGTGGGTGCGAAGACTTTGGTGTGTGGCGTCGACGTAGCCGAGGGTGGGAGAGTCTAGAAACACTGTGTCCCAAGTGGGTTCGGCGCCTCGGGAATCGGGGAGACGCTCTAGTGTGAGATTAGCGGTGAGCCAGGGAGAGTAGACGAAATCGCGGAGATGCGGAAAGCGTTCGATTAAGTAAGGAGCGAGAAAAGTGGGTGCAGCGAAAATGAGAAATTCAGATTGAAATTCGGTCTCGCCGGAGAAGACGCTGAAGCCTCGTTTTGTTTCCGCGATGCGATGAACCATTTCGTTGGTGCGAACATTTTCGCCGAGGCGCTCGAGAAGTCGGCGGGTGATCCAGCCATTGCCTTCGGGCCACGTGAGCGGGCCTTTCTCTTCGGCTTCGCGCGAAGAAAAATAGTGGACGCCAGCCCAGGCAGAAGTATCTCTGGCGAGCGCGCCGTAATCGTCGCGGCAGGCATAGTTCATGTACCAGTTCACGAGACGGGAATCGCAGCCTTGCTGTTGCAGCCAATCGGAAAAAGAGACACGATCCAATTCCTGATACTTGGAGGAGCGGCCGAGTTCGAGAGGGATCGTGAACTGGCCGGTTGCGTGGAACTTTGCGAAAAGATCTTCAAGACGCTGAAACTGTTCGCGCTCTTTTTGCGTGAGGCCGATGGCAGGCTCGATGCCGTCTTGCCAGCGGCCGTATAGAAAAAGGCGCTCCTGAGGCGCGAAGCAGAGATAGCGCTCTTCCCACTGCCCATTTTTGAGGACGCCGAGATCTTCGAAGAGTTCGCGGACGTATTCGGCTTTGGGGCCGGGCACGGGAACATAGTGTGCGGCCCAGGGGTAAGCGGTGATTTCATTTTCGCCCCAGCGGGCGTTGCCGCCGGCTTGAGCATTCATTTCGAGTAAAACGAAATCGGTGAAACCGCGTTTGCGCAGACGCCAGGCGGCGCTCAGGCCTGCGATGCCACCGCCAACAATGACAACTGGGAATTTTTCGACGCGCTTGGCGGGCGGGAAAGAGGCGCGGTCGCGCAAGAGGTGGCCCATTTGGAAGGAATCATTAACGAACGAGCCTGCGATGGGGCGATCCGTTTTGAGAGAGAGTCCAACGAGCGCCGCACTGCCACAGCGGAGAAACTTACGGCGGCCAACCTTCAATGACTGATGTCCTTCCAGTCGTTTTCGTACATGCGGACGAGGACCTGGCTATTGAGTTGATTGGGAGGCATGGGAAGCGGGGCCATGTCCGGCGGAAATTGGAACAGAGCCGGCAAACCTTCGACGTTGATGAAACGGAGACCGCTGGGGAGCGCAACGGGCGGAGTGTATTCGTGCGTGGAGGCGAGGACGAATCCCCACTCGCCGAAGGACGGAACGTAAACGTGATACGGATACGTTTGCAGACCGGTCTGCTTGAGCGTTTGCGCGATGCACCAGAAGGAGTCGCGGGCAAACATGGGTGAAGTACTCTGCACGACCATCAAACCTTGTGCGCTCAGGTGGCGCGCCACGGCGCGATAGAAGGCCGTGGTGTACAGCTTGCCGAGGGAATAATTCGTGGGATCGGGAAAATCGATGACGATGAAATCGAAACTGTCCGTATTCGAATCGACCCAGGGAAAAGCGTCGGCGTTGATGATATGAACGCGAGACGAAAGGAAGGATTTGTCGTTGAGTTTGGTGAGCATGGGGTGCGTGGAGAAAAGTTTAGTCATCTCGGGATCGAGATCGACCAAGGTAATGCTTTCGATTTGAGGATATTTGAGAATTTCGCGCACGGCGAGTCCATCGCCGCCGCCGAGGACGAGAACGTGGCGCGGCGCGGGAACGGCAGAGAGGCCGGGATGAATCAGAGCTTCGTGATAGCGATACTCGTCGCGAGAGCTGAATTGGAGATGGCTGTTGAGAAAGAGACGAAGATCGTCCTTGAAGCGAGTAAGGACGAGATGCTGGTAGCGAGTGTCGCGGGCAAAGATGATGTCGTCGGCGTAAATGTTGTCTTCGGCGGTTGCGGTGATGCGCCGGGCGTCCGCCATGCCAATTCCCAAGGCAATCAGGACGACGACGCATGCGCCGCGCAGAACGCGCGTGCCGGAAAGCTGATTTGAAAATAGATAAGTGGTCCACAGCGCGACGCCGGCGTTGATAAGGCCAAAAAGCATGGCGGAGCGGACGAGCCCAAGCCGCGGCACGAGGAGAATGGGAAATAGCAGAGAAGCACCGAGCGCGCCGAGGTAATCGAACGTGAGCACGTGGGCGATGACGTCGCGGAACTCGTAGCGGTCGCGCACGATGCGCATCAGCAGCGGGATTTCCAGGCCCACAAGGACGCCCATGACAATGACAAGGGCGTAGAGAATCAATTCGAATCCCTGGGTGAAGGCGAAAGCCATCATCAGAAGCGCAGAGGAAAAACCTCCGATCACTCCAAGCAAAAGTTCTATCCATACAAAACGGTAGACGAGGCCGCGATTGAGATAACGGGAAAGTGCGCTGCCAATGCCCATCGCGAACAGGTAGGTGCCGATGATGGTGGAGAACTGGAAAACGCTGTCGCCCACTAAATAGCTGGCAAGCGTGCCCGCGACGAGCTCATAAATAAGGCCGCACGCCGCAACCAGCAGCACCGAAATGAAGAGCAGTATGCCCATGCGCTAATGAATGGCGGACGCGATGATGATGCAAATGCCGATGGACATGGCGCCGACGAGGATGGCAAGCGCCATGTTGTGCTCCTGGACAATTTCCTTCCAGAGATGATACGGCGTGAGCTTATCCATCACCACAAACGCGATGATGAAAATGAGCATGCCGAGAAAGGCAAACGCCAATGCAGCGATGATATTGCCGAGCGGAACAAGGTTCATCTTATTTGCCTCCAGTGTAGTGGTGGTAGCCGCTGTAAACGGATCGATAGGAGCCGGGATTGTCACGAACGGACTTGGGAACATTTTTCAACTGGCTGATCCTGTCGAGGCTCCAGCCGTTGTACTGAGCGAAGCCGGTGCCTCCTAGGACCAACACTCCATAAGCGAGATAAAGTTTTCTAAACATCGTTCAGTCCTCCGAATTCCCGATTTTAATGGGTGGATGATCGCTCTCGGCCCAGCGCATGCGTTCGAAATTGATGGAGCGCCAGGTGATGGCGATGGCCGGAAGAAACAGCGCGAGAAATGCAATGCCGAAAAATCCGAGGACAGGGACGTCTCGCTTCACCTGCACTGAATAGGCAAAGGGAGGATGTCTTGGGTCGACCTCAGGCTCGATCCGCAAATAGTAATGACCCGCGGGAACACTGGGGATAACGACATTGTCCTTCTGACTGCCCTCGGTCCATGAGCCATCACTGTCGTAGCCATGGTAGTAGCTGACTTCACGTCCGAAATCCCAGGCTTGCCCGGTGTCCTGATTGATCAGCGCATAATTTAGATAGATCCAGGAGTTGTCGACATTGGCGGACGTTGTGAGTTCCACATTGGAAGTCCGGCCTTCCAAATTGAAAACATCAGTGACAAAAGAGGCTTCGCCTTTCGGCTCACCCGAATTCAACCGGTAACTGGATTCGAACGCCGTACCCTTGTTCGAGGTGAGGTCAAATCCAGCCATGAGCACAAGCAAGAAAATAGCAAACGCAAGGAAGGCGCCCCAAATACCTTTAACATTTTCACTGACAGGCGACGGCTGATTTTCGTAAACCCCGACCGCTTCCGGCGGGCTCCCAGGCAGATTGAAACTCTTCCATATGTCTGCGCCATACATGTATTCGCCGAGGGACCAGGTCACTTCGTTGGCGCTTTTTTCCGAGGACAAGACGCGCGGGGGTTTAACGTAATCGGTTACCGTCGCATGTTCGCCGACACGCACTTGCCAGGGAAATTCACCGAGGACGTAATTCGTGTTGGCGTCAGAGGTTTGAAAGTGTTTGAAAATTTCGCCGAGGTAATTGGCGGAGGAAAACTGGATGACGGGAAGCTCTTTGCAAACGCTGATGTCGTTCCAATGGCCGTTATATTCGGTAAGGTATCGAGTGGTCTTGTAGGGATTGAAGAGCACATACTCGTGCCAGTCATACCGGATGCCCTCGACAGTGATGCTACGCCGCTGGAAGCCGATGACTTCGTAGTCCGTGCCGCGCAGCTTGCCGCGGGTTCCCAGGGGAATGAGAGGCGGCACCTCTCCGGTAATGACTTGAAATTTCTGCAGGATTTGCAGGTTGGGATCCTTGGCGTCCAGAATGCAGTGGCAACTCTCACAAACCACGGTTTCGGCGTGCCCCAGCGCTCGAAGAGTGATCGCCGCTCCGCACTGCGGGCAGTTCAACGCCTTGGCCTGGGGTTTCGGCGGGTTTGAAAGTGGTGGCGTGCCTGCGCTCATCACCAACCCTCGAAAGTGCGAAGATTCTTCAGCTTGAGATCATCGAACTCAACAAACTCGCCAAGATAAAGGGATGGCTGCTCATCGCTGTAATCCAGCGTGGCGAATTTGCCGGTCTCGCTGCGAAAGTCGGCAAACGTGACGTTGGTCTTGTCCCAATATTGAAAGGGCAGCTCGCCCTCAAGGCCGCGGTAGTGTGCGGGCGTGATTACACTGAGAGTGTAGCGCTGATTATTCCAAGTGTATTGTTGGCCGACCTTGACCTGCGTCGCGGCCGGCAGGCCGCTCGTGTTGCTGGCGAAAGAAATCGCGAATTCATTCTGGGCATCCGAGAGCCAGGCGCTCGAGCCATCATTCATCATGATGTGCCATTCGTTCCAACCGCCCTGGTCGTACTCGTAGAGAATGCGGCCGATGACCACAAAGGCTTTATTGCGATAGATACCTTCCGTGTTGAGCTGAATCGGCGAACTGTCCGGAGGGAGATCGGCCACCTGGCCGACTTTCTTGAGATCGACGTCGGTGCGCACAAGAATGCTTTTGCAGTACTGACAAACCGTCTGCACGCTGCTGGACCACTGAAAGACAATTTTGGCGCCGCAATTGGGACAGTTCGAGACGGGCTGAGTCATCGACCGTTGCTCACCTGTTGCAAATAAAAGTCCTCGTTCTAATCGCTGGCCGCCTGATGACGCGCCAGTTCGTACGGCCGCGCGAGGCGCCTCACGGAAACCGTCCTTGCATGGAAAAGCTGCTGAATCGCTGCTTCAAAATTCCATTCGGAGCGCGGAACACAGCAAAAAAGATTCAAACAAAGCGAATTGTGCTCGGGAAAGGTATGGCAGGCGATGTGGGATTCCGCAAGAAGGCAGAGGCCCGTGATGCCGCCGGTCCCGGGAAATTGATGCCACTGCGTCTCGCCGACAGGGCGAAGCTTCATGCCGCGAATCATGCCATGGAAGAGCGTTTCCACGGCGCGGAGGTCGCGCAGGGATTCGGATGAACAACCGAAGGCCTCAACGACCCACTCGATTCCGCTCATGCCGGCTTCACCATTAAGCCTGCGGCTTCCCGCATTCCGGACAGAACTTGCTGGCGCGCGGGATAGGTTTGCCGCACTCGCTGCAGAATTTGGTGGTTGCAGAGGCGGCGCCCGCCGCTGCTGCAGGCGCTGCGCCACCGCCGCTCGGAGTGGAAGAGGTGGATTGCTTCACGGCGTCCATCATCGCTTGGCCCATCGCGACGCCCGCGCCGAGCCCCGCCCCTACCCCGACTGCACCCCCGCCTTCATTCGCTGCGGCGATCGGAATCGCTTGCGCCACTTGATACTGCGTGAATTTGCCCATGTCTCCGAGCACGTTCATGCTGATGCGCTGGTCGAGCACTTTTTGAAGCTCCTCGGGGAGCGAGAGATTCTCGACGACAAAGCTGTCGAGCGAGAGGCCGTAATCTGTGAACGCGGGCTTGAGCTGCTCGCTGATTTTTTCGGCAATCGCGCCTTGGCTGGCGGCCATGTCGAGAAAAGGAACCTGGCTGGCTGCAAACGCATCCGTCATTTTGGCGACGATGGTATTGCGTAGCTGGCCTTCAAGATCGGCGACGCGATAGAGGTCGCGCGTACCGCTGATTTTCGAGTAAAAGTTCTTCGCGTCAGTGATGTGATAGGAATAAATTCCGAAGCCGCGCAAGCGAATCGCGCCGAATTCCTTGTCGCGGATGGTGATGGGATTCGGCGTGCCCCAGTGCTGGTCGGTCTGAATGCGCGAAGAGAAAAAATAGACATCGGACTTGAAAGGCGACTGAAACTTTTTGTCCCAGTTTTTTAGATAGGTGAGAATGGGAAGCGTGTTGGTGTTGAGCGTGTAAAGTCCTGGAGCGAAGGCGTCCGCCACCTTTCCTTCATTCACGAACACGGCGAGCTGCGAATCGCGGACGGTGAGCTTGCCGCCATTCTGGATTTCGCGGTCCTGCATCGGATAGCGGTAGGCAAGAATGCCGTCTTCCGGCTCCGTCCAGTCAATGACATCAATAAATTGTTTGGAAATAAAGTCGCGAAGACTCATGAAGGACCTCCGCTGCCAGCGCGGCTGAATCAGTACTCAGCCATCAGATAGAGGCGATGCTACGGTGCGGCTGATGGCGTGTCAATGCCATTCGGAAAACGGCTTCCGCGAAATATTGCGATTCGTTATTAGGCTCGCGAATGGAAGACAAGAACGCCGCGGAGTTTCGCCGCTTTCGTGATAGTAGATTGGAGCAGCTCGAAGTTTCGTAAAACAGCTGTAACTTTAGGGTTTATAATCCCATCCAATCGGGCGGCAAAGTCCACGAACCGGGACACCGATGAGGCGATGGGAGGAAATATCTACCGGTGCGGAACTCACCCAAGAATTCGCAAAGCGATCCACAAAGCGGCTGAACCCGTGAGCGAACGGAGGACGAAATGAGCGCAGCAACAACCGTAGGGCGGCGGGAGTTTATCAAAACCGGGGCGGCCATCGGCGGCGGATTGTTGGTGAGCCTGTATGCACCGCTGCCGAGCGGGACAAGCAGCGCTCTGGCAGCGGAACAAAGAGATTTTGCGTTGAATGCGTTTGTACGAATCGGAACAGACGAAAGCGTAACGGTGATTTCGGCGCATTCGGAAATGGGGCAGGGCGTTTACACCTCTCTGCCGATGCTCTTGAACGAGGAATTGCAAGCGGATTGGTCGAAAATTCGCGTCGAAGCAGCGCCGGTAGACAAAGTCTATAACCACCCAGTGTTTGGAATGCAGATGACCGGGGGAAGCACGACTTCTCCGGCGGAGTGGGAAAGATACCGCAAGGTGGGGGCGACGGCGCGGGTAATGCTCGTCGAAGCGGCGGCGGCGAAATGGGGTGTCGAGGCGTCGAGTTGCCAGGTGGAAAAGGGCGTCGTGGTTCACGCCGCGACAAACAACCGCGCGACGTATGGCTCGCTGGCGGATGCGGCGGCGAAGTTGACGCCGCCGGCGAATGTGCCACTGAAGAATCCCAAGGATTTCACGCTGGTTGGAAAACCCACGCGGCGATTGGACACTCCATCCAAGGTGAATGGCACGGCGCAGTTTGGCTTGGATGTAAGCGTCCCGGGAATGCTTACAGCGGTGGTGGCGCGGCCACCTGTCTTTGGCGGAAAAGTGGCGAAGCTTGACGCTCGCGAAGCATTGAAGGTACCCGGAGTGAAGGCGGTCGAGCAGGTGCCCTCGGGAGTAGCCGTAATCGCCGAGCACTTTTGGCCCGCAAAACTTGGGCGCGAGAAACTGGTCATCGAATGGGATTTGGGGCCGAATGCGGGGCTCTCCACGGAAAAAATGCTGCGCGATTTTGCGGAGACCGCGCAAAAACCGGGTGCGATTGCCAAAAAGACTGGCGATCCGGAGGCGGCGCTAAAAACGGCCGCGAAAACCGTCACGGCCGAGTATGACGTGCCGTACCTGGCGCACGCGATGATGGAGCCTCTGAACTGTGTTGTCGATTTGCGGCAAGACGGATGCGAAATCTGGACGGGAACGCAGTTCGAAACGGTGGACCGGGCCAACGCGGCCCAGGTTGCGGGGCTGCCTCCGGAAAAAGTGCAGATTCACACGACTCTGCTGGGCGGAGGTTTCGGCAGGCGCGCGAATCCGAATTCGGACTTTGTCGTGGAAGCGGTTCATGTGGCCAAGGCTGCGAAGGCTCCAGTGAAAGTGGTGTGGACGCGAGAAGATGATATTCGCGGCGGCTGGTACCGCCCGATGTGGCACGACCGCTTTGTGGCGGGATTGGATGCCAACGGCGACCCCATTGCATGGACGCACACGATAGTCGGCCAATCGATCATGCAGGGCACGCTGTTCGAGTCTTTCGGAATCAAGGACGGCATTGACAGCGCTTCCGTGGAAGGCGCGGCGGATTTGCTCTATGGCTTGCCGAATCTCCAGGTGGACCTGCACACACCGAAGATTGGAGTGCCGGTGCAATGGTGGCGTTCGGTGGGGCATTCTCACACGGGCTTTTCCGTCGAAGCATTTTTCGATGAAGTGGCGCATGCAGGCGGAAAAGATCCGTACGAGCTCAGGCGAAAGCTTCTTGCCAACCAACCACGCATGAAGGCGGTGCTCGAACTAGCGGCGCAAAAGGCCAACTGGGGATCGAAACTGCCGCCGGGAGTGGGGCGAGGCATCGCGACTCATTTTTCATTCGATAGCTACGTGGCGCAAGTGGTGGAAGCGTCGGTGGAGAAAAACGGGATGGTGAAGGTGCACCGCGTCGTTTGCGCCGTGGACTGCGGAAGGGTCATCAATCCGGACACGGTTCGCGCGCAGATGGAAGGCGGGATTATTTTTGGACTGACCGCGGCTCTGAAAACGGAGATCACGCTTAAGAATGGCCGCGTCGAGCAGAGCAATTTTCACGACTACCAGATGCTGCGGATCTCCGAATCGCCCAAAATTGAAGTGCACATTGTTTCGAGCGGTGAGAATCCCACGGGCGTCGGCGAGCCCGGCGTCCCGCCAGTCGCGCCAGCCTTGGCAAATGCCATCTTTGCGGCCACCGGGAAGCGCGTCCGGCGGCTGCCGATTCGTGCCAGCGATTTGGCGTAGCAAAAGGGGCTGTTGGGATCGGCGGTCTTGAAAATTTAAATCGTCCGGGCGCTACCTCGTGGAAAATCAAACTAAATTCTCTTATCCGCTTCGAGGTGGCGGAAATTTTTGTTTTGCGGATTTGCTCGGTTTACTCCTCTTTGCACCACTTTTAGAGACAAATTGATGACAGCGGAGGCTTCCAACCTCGCGCACACAAAAGTGTCACCAATTGATGCTCTAAGAGCGCTTGCCGACTTGGGAGCGGAGGTCGCACGGGCGTCCGAAGCTGAGATGCTTCTTTAAAAACGTAGTGCGACGCCCGCTATATTCCCTGCGCATGCAAGCCAGGGAATGCGATTTGCGATGGTCTCGGACGCTTAGTTATTTCGCTGGGATACTGTCGAACTTCCCGGACCCTTCCTCATAAAAGACCGCGCCTTCGGTCTTGTCGCCGCCGCTCCAGTGTTTGTGGCCACCTGGGACGAAGAGGTATTCTCCTGGCCCGACGCGCTTTTCACCGGCTTCATCTTTATATAGGTAGGCGCCTTTGATAACGACGATGGAAACGTCGTTGGTGTGGGTGTGCATGCCCGCATCGAACCCGGGATCGAACTTAGTAAATGTTGCATGAGGACCTTTGTCCATGTCGCCCACGAGCGCCTGCATGGACACCCCGCCCGTCGGCGACGATTTGAATGTAGCGTGCGACGAAGATAAGTAGACGACCTGCTTGCCTTTCTGGGCCTGTGCAACGCCCACCAAAGCTGCAGCGATGGTTAAAGCCGCGACTGCCGACACAATCAGTGATTTTTTCATTTTTATCTCTCCGTGAATTTCTGGGCTGGTATTTCGCTTTGAATGCTTGCCTGGCTCTGCACCAAAGTAGATCGGATGTATTGCTCCGTTCTGATTTAGACAGTCCGGGTCTCGTTTCTTAGTGCAGCTGCGTCACACAAGTATATAGTCTAGTTAAAGGCAGGGCCAGTTTAAAGATTTGATAAATAGATTCGCGCCGCTACGGCATCAATTATTTGAATGATTGAGTGTGTTGTGCGCTTCTCCAAAACCGGCTCGTTCACCGTTTCCGCCAGAGCATCCACTTTCTAGAAGTCCACTTCGGGATAGCGACTCAATGCCTGAGACCTTCGCCACTGAGGAAACCTTGCAGGAGAATTACATTTAGATCGAAACGTAAGCGCGGTTGTAAGGCGCGCCAATCTCTAAAGTAAGGCTGTTCATCATGTGACCCTCCGGTGTTTTGGTTCTTTATTTTGCGTTGGAGTATGCGGGGCAGTGGGGGCGGTCGCAAGAACAGCTGGCTTCGAGCCAAGCGCCATCTGCGCTACCGGCAACTGGACAGGCCTTGAGGGCGACCGATCCGTGTTGAAGAACGCAGAAGTGCCGAAATGGGATAAGCGTGGGTGTAATATAGTGGGCCAACCGTAACGTCGCAGCCTGTAGAGCGCCCGGGGAGAGTAAGTGGTGCTGAGTCAGCGCGGTCGAAGATTGATATCGCTTCTTGAGCGCGGCGTTTCATGCCTGCTTGGGGGATGGCTCTGCCTGAGCCTCTTCGCTACTGCTCGGCCAGGCGAAGCAAAGCCGGCTCCTGTTCCAGAAGAAAACGCCAAAAAGCTCTCCTTTAATGACACGATCCAACCCATTTTGTCGGAAAACTGTTATGCATGCCATGGTCCCGATCCGGGAGCGCGGAAAGCGGGCCTGCGGCTGGACCGCGGAGAATTTGCTTTTGCACCTCATCAGGATTCGCATGAGAAATATGAGCCGGCAATTATTCCCGGCAACCCAGACAAGAGTCCGCTGGTCCACCGCATCGAAACGAAGAATGTGAAGGATCGCATGCCTCCACCGGAGGCGCATAAGACCTTAAAGCCGGAACAGATTGCGCTGCTGAGAGAGTGGGTGAAACAGGGAGCACAGTACGAGGAGCTCTGGTCATTCCTTCCGCCAAAGCATCAGCCGATTCCAGCGGTAACGCACGGCGAATGGGTGCGGAACGCAATCGACAACTTCGTGCTGGCGCGGCTGGAAAAAGAAGGATTGTCACCATCCCCCGAAACGGATCGGCGGAGCTTGCTCCGGCGGGTGACGTATGACTTGACAGGGTTGCCCCCGACCCCGGAAGAAGTGGAAGCGTTTTTGGCCGATTCCGCGCCCGACGCGTACGAAAAGGTCGTCGAGCGGTTGCTGTCCAGTCCTCGCTATGGGGAGCATCGGGCGCATTACTGGCTGGACGTAGCCCGGTATGGCGACACGCACGGCCTGCATCTGGATAACTTCAGGAGTATCTGGGCCTATCGCGACTATGTGATCCGGGCGTACAACCAGAACAAACCTTTCGATCAGTTTGTGCGAGAGCAACTTGCCGGAGACATGCTGCCGGTGAAAACCCTTGATACCTTGACGGCCTCGGCGTACCTGCGCGCCGGAATCAGCAGCGGTGAAGGCGGCACATTAATTGAAGAGTTGCGGGTCAACAATAAGAGAGAACGGACGGAAGCATATGGCGCGGCGTTTCTTGGATTGACGGTGGGCTGCGCAAACTGCCATGACCACAAGTTTGATCCCATTACGCAAAAAGATTTCTACCGGCTGACCGCCTTCTTTAACAACTTGACTGAAATTCCTTCAAACGATGATCGCAATGACTGGCCGCCTTTCCTTCGACTCCCGAAAACAGAGAATCGCGAAGCCTACGAACAAGCCCTGGCGAAACGCTCGGAATTCGAGCGCCAACTGGCGCTTCGCCGCGAACAAGCTCGCGAGCTGATTTCTGCCTGGATTGGCCAGCCGGAGCGCACTGCAATCGCAGTTCCTGTAAGTTCGGAGGGCCTCGCGGTTAGGTTGCGCTTCGACGAGCAAAAAGGATCGACGTTCGTAGATTCAGCGCCTGGGACATCGCAAAAACACGTCTCGGCAACGGGAGCGCCGGTAGTCTGGGGTGAAGGCACCTGGTTCTGGCCGTATATGCGAATGGAAATCAGCACCAGGCTGGAATTGCCGAATACCGGTCAGGTCGAGGCAAATCAGCCGTTCAGTGTGGGAACTTGGTTGCGGCCCCAGCTGCGATCGCTGGAAGCGAAAGACGAAGAAAAGCCGGCGGGTGTCATTCTGTCCGCCGCGGACGCGGGGCAAAAGCAGCGCGGCTGGCAACTGAGAGTGAGTAAGGGCAAGCTTGGATTTGCTCTGGCGCACGAAATGCCGGATAACACGATTCAAGTGGAAACAAAGCAGCGAGTATTAACGGTTGGCCGTTGGAATCACGTACTGGCTACCTATGACGGCTCAGGAAAGGCCGCAGGTGTCGCGCTGTATATAGATGGACGACCGCAGGAGCTGGCAATCATCAAGGATTCTCTGCAGGGAAGCACGCGCACCAGCTCGCCGCTGGAATTTGGCCGCACGTATCCGGACTCGGAGCCCTTGCGTCAGTCCGCCTTTCAGGATTTCCGGTTCTTCCAGCGGGCCCTCTCGGCGGGGGAAGCGGCGCGACTTCCCATCGAGGATTATGTTTCAGAAATCATCCAAAAACCAATGCCTGAGCTGGTCGGAGGATGAATTTCATACGGTCAACGAGTTTTACTTTGCGCAGCGCGATGAACCGACGCAAAAGCTCCAAGCCCAGATCGCACCTTTGAATGAGGAACTTGATCGACTCTCGAAAGATGGCGCGATCACTCTGGTAAGTGAAGAGGGGCCGGGTCTACCCTACGCAGACGTCTTGGCGCGTGGAGCGTTCGGTGCGCGGACCGAGCGCGTGCGGCCTGGAGTGCCGCACTTTTTGCCGGCGCTTCCTGCGAATGCGCCGCTTGACCGGCGGGGCCTGGCGGAGTGGACAGTCAGCACCGCAAATCCACTGACGGCAAGAGTAACCGTCAACAGGATGTGGTCAGAGGTGTTTGGCACAGGCCTGGTCGAGACCACCGAGGATTTTGGAGTGATGGGAGGGCGTCCGAGTCATCCGGAATTGCTGGATTGGCTGGCGCTGGATTTTCGCGAGAACGGCTGGGACGTAAAGCGTTTTTACAAGCAATTGGTGCTGTCTGCGACCTACCGGCAATCCGCGCGCGTGACTCCGCAGTTGCTCGAAATCGATCCGAAGAACCGCTTGCTGACGCGTGGCCCGCGCTATCGAATGGATGGCGAGATGCTTCGAGACACGGCGTTGGCGGCTAGCGGCCTCCTGGTAGAAAAAATTGGAGGCCCCAGCGTCAGGCCCTATCAGCCGGCTGGAGTTTGGGAAGCCGGAAGCCATCAAGGCAGCGACACAAAAAGCTATACGCAAGACACTGGCGAGTCTTTGTACCGGCGCAGCCTTTACACTTTTTGGAAACGAATGGCAACGATGCCCGACATGGACACGCTGGATGTGCCGGTGCGAGACGCCGCATGCACCCGCCGCCAACGCACCGACACTCCGCTGCAAGCGCTGGTCCTGATGAACGATCCGCAATGGCTGGAAGCGTCGCGCAAATTGGCGGAGCGAGTGATTCGGCACTCGTCCGAGACTGATGCGCGGCTCAATTATCTTGGCGAAGTGCTGCTCGCTCGCGACTGGGAACCACGGGAAAAGCTGGTCCTTGAAAATGCGTTGATGAAGTTTCAGAGTGCCTATGCGAAAGAGCCGTCCCGGGCAGAGGAAGTTCTAAAGGTGGGCGAGAGCAGCCGGGACAGCGGGCTCCGTCCGGATGAACTGGCTTCGTGGATGCTGGTAGCCAGCGCGGCGATGAATCTTGATGCGGTGTTAAACAAATGAGATCGAACCCTCACGACGAATGCGGCAGCTGTTGTGATCACGGCGGCGCAGGACCCACAGTTTACGACCTTCCGGTCCCGCTGGAACTTCGTGAAGAGTGGAAGCGGCTGGCAACGCGCAGACATTTCCTCGGCAGCATGGGCAAGACGCTTGGCTGGGCAAGTCTTGCCACGTTGTTTGGCGGGGCCATGACACCTCGAGTTGTCCGCGCGGCCAGCGATTCGCAGCCAATTTTGCAGCCGCACTACGTGCCGGACTTTGCCCCAAAGGCCAAGCGCGCGATCTATCTTTTTATGTCCGGTGCCCCGCCGCAGATGGATTTATGGGACTACAAGCCGGGACTCGCGAATCTTTTTGACAAGGATCTTCCGGACTCGGTGCGAGGCAACCAGGCGCTGACGGGCATGACCTCCGGCCAGGCCCGTTTCCCGATTGCGCCATCGCATTGGGGTTTTACTCGTCAGGGCAAATCAGGCCGCTGGGTGAGTGACCTGCTTCCGTGGACAGGAAGGCTGGTGGACGAATTGGCCCTGGTGCACTCGCTGCAGACGGATGCCATCAATCATGAACCGGCAATCCTATTGATGAACACGGGGAATATGGTGCCTGGCAAGCCATCGATGGGCGCGTGGCTTTCCTATGGGCTCGGCAGTATGAATGAAAACCTGCCGACTTTCGTGGTACTTAATTCACTGACGTTACCCGGCACTGACTTGCAGCCGATTTCGCCGAAATTGTGGAGCAGCGGATTTTTGTCAAACGAATATGCCGGGGTAGCATTCCGTTCCCAAGGGGAGCCGGTACTTTACCTTGGCGATCCACCGGGCATGAGCCGAGAAACCCGGCGCACGCTGATCGACACTGTGAATGCAATCAATCAAATGACATTTGAAGAAGTCGGCGACCCGGAGACTCACGCGCGCATTCATCAGTACGAGATGGCGTTCCGGATGCAAACCTCCTTGCCCGAGCTGACGAATATGGACGACGAGCCGGACAGCACCTGGACGTTGTATGGCGATGAAGCAAAACAGGCGGGGACGTTTGCGTACAACTGCCTGCTGGCGCGGCGCATGGCCGAGCGCGGAGTTCGCTTTACACAGATATATCAGCGCGGATGGGATGTGCACTCGAACGCCGTCCCGAATTTGCCCAAGCTTTGTACGGCGACGGATCGCGCTTCGTACGCGCTGGTCACGGATTTGCGACGGCGCGGGCTTTTAGATGACACCCTGGTGCTGTGGGGCGGCGAATTTGGACGGACCGTTTACAGCCAGGGCGGTCTTTCCAAGGAAAACTACGGAAGGGATCATCATCCGCGTTGCTTCACGATGTGGATGGCAGGTGGGGGCGCTAAAGCCGGAATCGTCCACGGACAAACTGACGATTTTTGCTACAACGTGGTGAAGGACCCGGTCCACGTGCGTGACTTTAATGCGACCGTGCTTCGATTGCTGGGCATCGATCATGAAAAGCTGAAGTTCAAGTTTCAGGGTTTGGAACAAAAATTGACGGGGGTCGTTCCGGCGAAAATCGTGCCGGAACTAATCTCATGAAATCTTCTTCGCGACGCTCTTTTCTCGGGCGCTGTTCGGCATTGGCTGCTGCCGCTGCATTTCCTCCTTTCTACGTGCATGCTTCGGACAAGTCCGGCCAGCGTTTGCCGGTGGTTGGTTCTGGCCTTCACACTTATGAATGCGTACATGATTGGCTCACGCCACCGGATGGCCTGGTTTGGGGAGATACGCATGGCCTCGCCCAGGACGAACAAGGGCGCATCTATGTGGCCCACACGGTCAACAAGTCAAGCATGCGTGGCGAGTCGGTCGTCGTTTATGACTCGGATGGCCGCTTTTTAAGCGCGTTTGGGGAGGAATTTCGCGGCGGGGCTCACGGCCTGAGCGTGCGCCGAGAAGCCGACGGTGAATTTCTGTATCACTGCGATATCAACCGCTGCAAGATCGTAAAAACTACGCTGGACGGAAAGACTGTCTGGTCGCACGGCTATCCGCGCGAAGATTCGGCTTACGCCGAACGGCCTATCGATTTTGTCCCAACGAATGTCGCCTTTGCTCCCAATGGCGATTTCTATGTTGGGGACGGGTACGGTTCGCATCACGTCTTGCGCTTTTCGCAAAGCGGCAAGTTTCTGGGCGAAATTGGCCGTCCCGGCCACGGAGACGGAGAGTTCGATACGCCACACGGTTTGTGGGTTGATCCTCGAGGCAAAGAACCCGTGCTGCTGGTGGCCGACCGCGGGAACCGGCGCATTCAAGCGTTCACACTAAGCGGAGCTCATATCCGCACCATAAAGGATGAGGCCCATTTGCGAATGCCCTGCCACTTTCATGTTCAGGGCGAATGGATGGTTTGCCCGGATCTTGACAGCCAGGTGTGCATCTTGGATCGGGAGTACCAGGTGATCGCCCAACTAGGCGACGGCCAAGCCGCAAACGGAGAGGTTGGTTCTCGCCGAAAGCAATCGCGACGCGAATTCACGCCAGGACAGTTCATCACGCCACATGCGGCCATTTTCTTGCGTGACGGCAATATCCTGGTGGCCGAGTGGTTGCCAATCGGGCGAATTACGCTCTTGCGGAGAGTCTGAGGCCGCTGAATGCTCTTACGCCCCCGGCTCGTACTGTTTGGAATCGGCGCTGCTTTCCTCCTGATCCTCCTCTGGCCCTTGCTTCATGCTGCTCCTGACGGTCTTGAACACGGCGACCTGAACCAATTTGTGGGCCGCTTCCATCCGCTGGCAGTCCATTTGCCGATCGCCTTTTTCCTGCTGGTTCTGCTGTTGGAATGCGCGGGCTTGGTTCGTCGCTGGAACCACCTACGAGAGTTGGCGGAATTTGTTCTGGCCCTCGCGCTCATCAGCGCCTTTGTGGCGGTATTCCTTGGGTGGCTTTTGGCCTGGAGCGGAGGCTACGAAGGAAAACTGGTAACCAGTCACATGTGGGGTGGATTTTCGCTGGCTGTTGCAGTGCTGCTCTGTTTTGTCTTGCGTGCCTGGGACAAACGTGTTTATGGCGCCGCGCTTCTTGCCACACTGGTTCTTCTGGTCTGGACCAGCGATCAGGGCGGAAAGCTCACGCACGGCGAATCGTTTATGACGCGGCACATGCCCGGCAAGCTGCGGGCCTTGCTAAGGGTGCCGGCGATACCTAAGAAAGTGCAACCAACGATCGAGGCGGCGAGCCTAACTCCGACAAGCGTAAATGCTGTTACGGCGCCATCCGCCACGTTTTTCGATGCACGAGTGGCGCCGATCTTTGAGAACAAGTGCTCGAATTGCCACAACGCGGAAAAGAGAAAAGGGAAACTCCGCCTCGACAGCTTTGAAAACGTGATGCGCGGCGGAAAGGACGGCATAGTTGTAAAACCCGGTGATCCGAAGCACAGCGAACTGTTCCGCCGCATCAACTTGTCGCCGGACGAAAAGGATTTCATGCCGACAGACGGCAAGCCCCCGCTGACTGCCTCGGAAGTCAAAGTCATCGAGCTATGGATCGCTTCCGGCGCATCGAGCAGCCTGCCTGCCATGGAAGTGCACGGAGCTCCGCCTGTTCCGGTCTCCGAGCGGCCTGTGCCTCTTACCAAAGACTATCGTCCGCAACTGCCACTGATCACTTCACTCGAACACGAGCTTGGCGTGCGCCTGGTTCCCCGCTCGCGAAATCCTGAGGATGGATTGATATTGCGCACCGTGAGCGCGCCGGAGCGCTGCGATGATCTTGCACTCGCGCGGCTAGGAGTAATCGGGAGCCTGATCGTGGATGCTGAACTGGCGCGCACGAAGGTCACTGACGCTGGACTGAAAACGCTTGCGACGTTTTCCAACCTTCGTACCGTTGATCTCGCGCATACCGCTGTCACTTCGGCTGGCGTGCCGATTCTTGCCCGCCTGAGCCGTTTGGAATCACTGAATCTGACCGCGACCGTCGTTGACGACGCGGGAGTTGCCGCGCTTCGCCGCAAGCAATCGCTCAAACGGTTATATCTTTTCGAGACGAAATGTACGGCTCAGACTGAGCTGAGATCAAGGGATGAGAGGCCGTAGCTAACGTGCACCGATCGTGCGGGCGATTTCGGAGAGCAGGCGACAAATGGCGGTGTCCTGTTTGATTTGTAAGGAAGAAAATGAAGCCATGAGTGAGAATCGAACCATTTCCTAAAATTTTGAACCGCTACCAACGATACGAAGCTGAGGCGACTGTCCCCAAAACCATGCGCTACACGCACACAAATCTCAATTCCAAACTGAATGTGGTCGCAAAACTCCAAGGTTCTAGTGCGAATTTGGTGACACCCTGCACCAAAATGCAGCAACGAGCCCCAAAAGTGTCACCAAAAACCCCGCTAAGTGCGGTTGCAAGTTATAATCACAAACGGAGGAGTGGGTGAGCGGTTGAAACCGGCG
>CAVUYT010000003.1:0-26777 GCA_963745805.1 uncultured Acidobacteriota bacterium | reverse complement strand
CATCGCAACGGAAGCGCTCCAACAGGTCCCACGTTCCTGAGACAACACAGGTCCTTCAGTCAGGGTTCAGCGTGATTTGCTGCACATGTTCCGCGTCACAGCTGCAGGAGCCATCGAAATAAATAATCAATTTTCAAATTCAGCGTCTCAAGCAATGTTAGTTGTGCGCTGGATGCCGAGTGGGCGTGTGCGGTAGGCGCTGCGGCGGCCGGAATTCAATGGTAACGTCCTGTTGAGCTTGGACAGGCCTGCTGTTCAAGAGCGTGGGCTTGTAACGCCACAGGCGAATGGCGCTCATTGCAGCAGGAAGAAGAGAGATCGAGCCGCTCACGTGCTTCACGTCCAGCACTTGGCCGAACTCTCCAATAGTGGTGCGGACTTTCACGGTTTCCGCCGATCCGTGGCGATCTCCCGGCCTTGGATAACTAGGCCAAACGAAGGAGACAAGCTCACCGGCCTGCAATCGAGCGGGCTTATGAGCCGGTGCAGGTCCGGGCTCAGGAAAAACAAAAACAGAAAGTTGCGAGGTCATCGCGAACGAAGAGGAGGCGGCGATCGGTTTTTCCGGGAGAATCAGCTTGAACGGTTTGCTGCCGTCGCCTGGGCCAGTGACCAGGATTGTGGAAGGCAATGGCAGGTGCGGCGCTACGCGCGGCGTGGGCGCTGCCCTGCGCGGGGCGGGTTTAGCTGGGGCGCCACTTATCGGGCCAACAGTCCTGCGTGAATATGCGGGTTGGGAATTTGCGGGTGCGCGCGCGTTTCGCGCGTTTAGCGCGGTAGAACCACTGCTCTCAGGACTGGCTTCGGAATTACCGGAATCAGTCAGGGATTGAGCGGATGGTCTTTCGAGGCGCGATCCTGCTGTCGCCTGCGTGGGCGGTTTTACTGCAGGGGTAAGGAAGGTATTTTCCGCCGACGGAGTGGAAATTCGCGAAGCCGTTTCGCCTGGGCGATTAAGGAGTGCCGGTGACGTGGAATCAGCAGCCGACATGGACTCCTGCGTGTCCCGGAGCCGCTTTCCAAGCGGGCTGCGTCCCACTGCGAGCACAACGGCGAGACTGAGCCCCGCGAACAAAAACACCACTGCGGCGACTTGAAATCCGGAAATTTCAAGAGCATATAAGCGTGATGGCGAATTCTCAATGCGATCCGCCGACCGCTCGACTTTACCTGTTAGAGCGCGCGGTCGAAAACCGGCGAGTTGAGCGCGGCGTTGCACTTTTTCCTGGAGCTCTTCGACAAACGATGTCGGGTTCGTATCCAGAATCGTAGGCGTCGCGATCTTAGATGTTTGAGACGCAGTATGGGCGATCAGTTTAGGCGACGAGGGTTGGTCTTGCTCAGGGAAAACACTCCCCATCGGCTCTTCAGGGAAGCTTTCGAGGGTTGCGGGAATGAGACTCTCAACAGGCGCTGGCGTTAAGCCTTCAAATTCCGGCGTGGGCTTTTCGGAGGCGATCCAATTTGAAATTTGATTGCGGGCCTCGGCGGTGAGATCAACGAATCGGATGCCTGCGCTTTTCTTCGATTCCGCCAGCCACACAATCTGCGCGGAGATTTCGATGCTCTGCTCAGAGCTGGGCAATTGAAAGCGAATGTGTGCGAGGCAGTCATCTACCAGCAGGGCGTCGGCTGCGGCTACGGCCATGCCTGTCTCACTTATATTGAGGACAACGCCACCATTGGTACCGCCGAGATCGACGTAGCGCGCGGGAGGCAGGAGTGGTGCGCATCTGAAGCCGGCGCTCGCGCTGGGGATGATTCGCCTCAACCGGAACATGTCGATCGACGTCGGATGCGGCTGCTTCGGTTTGTGCCGGTACTTCCCCTCCCTGGTTCGTCTTATTCCGCTGCGCGATTTCTATGAGTGTTGCCAGCTTGCCGCCCGCTTTCGAAAGTGCGTCAAAAACGTACGCAACATTCTTCGGGTTGAACTGAAGCTGCCGAGCAGTCAAAGTCAGTCGGATGCTATCGTCGATTTCATCTTGCTGGCTTTCGGAAAGATAGTCCCGCAACCCAGAATAGAGTGCGCCGTTCTCGTAATTCTCTCTCCACTCAAGCATGGCCTGGAGACGACGACTGGCGTCCTTCTCCAATTCTTGTTCTTGCTGTTCTGTTGCGACGGCATCGGTGAACACTGCTTCCTGGCCGTGGGGTAACGCCATCGTTATTTCTGTTAATCCGCCACGGAATTCCTGAACTTTGTTGGAAGGCAAAGATGTTTTGTGACAGACCCACTCTCCGCGCATCTTGTCGAAATCAATCGAGGCGCGATACTCATCCGTTTCATACTTGAATACCGGCAATGGCTTGAGCGGTGGCCACCTACCGGCCAGGAGTAGTTTCATCTCGGCCTGTTGCACTGGAGACGCGAGTCCAGCAATATTGGGCCTGGCTCGTTCGTGTTCACTCAATTTCATGATTCGGCCCGGAGAATTCTGCCCGCCACAGGTGTTTGCTGGCGTGCGGCCAGCAAACTTTTAGGAGTGGCCGTCACGACTGGGATTTGAACGACGAATGTTTCGAAAGGCAACAAATGCGTTGAAGTATACCTGAAGATTCGACCGGTCCCACGCCACCGCTTTGTGCTGTGAACTTCGTTTGCCTTGCACCCTTCGTTGTCAGGGCCCCTACAAGGACCACCTCTCCCGACCAAAACGCCGTGGAACTGTGCACGCTGGTCACACCCGTAGAACACTTCTTCCCAGGCAGGTGAGATATTCTGGAGATTCGTGCCGTTGTCTTTAGGGCTGGGCCTGTCCATCTCGTTACCCCTTGCAGCCCCACTTCCGTGTGGGAAGAACCCTTATCTGATCAACTTCCTTTGTCCGCTGTTATAGTTTTCCTGAGTGTAGTCAATTTCAAACCCTGCCCAAAGAGATTAGTTGCTCGCCTCCGCTGCCAAACGGCGAAGCTTGCTCAGATAGCACCCGTCTTTGCCCTGGCTGCCGCTGGGGATGCTATCAATCTCTGGCTGCAACACGAGGATAGGTCCCAGAAACAAACGCTCTCCAGCCATCCTCCTGCCTCTTACAAACCGTTCGTTTTCAGCCACATACAAGAGAATCAACGCGGGATAACCCGTCAGTTTGCCGATCAAAAATGGTATCACCTGCGCCGGCTACCTTTTTAAGAACGCCCGGCCGATGGGGCTCTACGCTTCCGGCGAAATTGCGCGGGAGGATAAGCAAACTCCCGCTTGAACGCGCGGTTGAAGGCCGCCTCTGAGCCATAGCCTACCGCCGCTGCAACTTCCGCGACACTCTCCTCGGTCGACTGAAGGATCTCAGCCCCCACTTTCAGGCGCCATTTAGTCAAGTACGCCATCGGTGACTCTTCCAGGAAATGGCGGAAGCGCTCAGCAAGCCGCGTACGTGATAGACCGATGCGCCTCGCCGAGGGCAGGAGCAGCTGCGGACCGAACTTGTCCGCCTCTGGTCCGCGTACAATAAAGCTGGTGGCGATACCACCAGGGTTGACGCCGAATACCTTGAGGTTATTGCGACTCGCAGCCAGAGTAATGTTGACTCGCCACAGAACGCCGCTACTTACAAAATAGGAGGTACCATGAGTCATCGCGCAGAATCACTCGCCAGTCGTATCGAGGAAGGCGCTGCAGGCTTGGCTGCCTTTGCGGCAAAACTATCGGAAGTGGAGTGGCATACACCGATATCGCAAGGTGCGGGCGACCGCCGTTCGGTTGGCGTCATCGTGCACCATGTTGCCAGCGTCTACCCTATTGAGATTGATCTCGCGAGAACGATCGCCCGCGGGAAGGCCGTTGCTGACGTTTCGTGGGAAGTAGTCGCCGAGTTGAATGCCAAGCATGCCAACGACCAGGCGGACGTAACCAAGGCCGCCGCGCTCGAACTCTTGCGCCGGAACAGTAGTGAAGCGGCCGCCGCGGTACGCGCGTTCACGGATGAAGAGTTGGACCGGGCGGCGCCCTTTTCGCTGAGCTACGGCGCGCCGGTCACTGCGCAGTTCGTGATTGAGGACCACGCCCTACGGCACAGCTGGCACCACCTGGCGCGCATCCGCAAGGCGCTTGGTAGGTGACGTTTTACAGCCGGGCCGATGGTGCGGAGATCGTTGTCTGCTGAACAGCCAGGCCAATATTCTTAGCATAATTCAGGACGATGCCCCCTTCTGGCCGTGCCCGCGATTTTCCCCGTGGTGATCATGACCAGAGAGTGCCCGTCGAAGAGGGGTGGATTCTGTCGGCGGAGATGCGGAACGCCAGATTCATTCCACTCTCCATTGCTATTCATTTTCTTCTTAAAGAAGAATCGGCACGGAGACAATCCTTGGAAGAACTCGCGGCTTTTCTGCACTGGTGAGGCGACGCCAGCGCTGACCAGGTTGCCAGAACTTCTTCTCTTGCCACAAATCTTTGGCGTTGGCGCATTTGACCGTCTCTTTCTTCCTCACCGCTGATTCAAAATGCAGCCCGGTGCTGTCCTTAAACCATAAAAGCATTCTTCGAGATTCCCGTCCAGTCTTATGTCACACTCACCGCTTAACACAATCGAGAGGACTCTCTTTCATGCCTGATAAATATTCAAGCATCGTCTGCGAAATCCGCGATAGTGTGGCGAGGATTACCCTGAACCTGCCACCTTTGAACATCATAGGGATTCCGATGATGAAGGAGATGCACCGCGCGCTCGAACGAATTCAAGCTGCCGGCGACGTGAAAGTTCTGGTTTTCGACCATCAGGGCAAAGCCTTTTCGGCGGGGGTCTCCATTGAAGATCACTCGCCCGAGAAAGTGGGAGAGATGCTCGAAACGTTTCACGGACTCTTTAGGCGTCTGAACACATTTGAGTTGCCAAGTGTGGCGCTGGTGGACGGAATGGCCTTGGGCGGTGGATGTGAACTGGCCGTTTATTGCGACATGGTGATTGCTTCGGACCGTGCAACGTTTGGACAGCCGGAAATCAAGGTGGGTGTTTTTCCCCCGGTGGCCGCGGCCGTTTTTCCGCGACTCGTGGGCAGGAACCGGACGCTGGAATTGCTGCTGACCGGCGAAGTCATCGATGCGGCGGAAGCCAAAGCCATCGGCCTCATCAACAAGGTTTTTCCGACGCAGGTATTCAAGGATAAGTCTGACGAATTTATCCGCAAGCTCACATCGCTCAGTGGGCGGGTATTAGGCCTGACCAAGCGCGCCGTGGACCGGGGCCTCTACGCGAGAGTAAGCGAAGGAATCTCCGCGGCTGAACACGTCTATCTTGGAGAGTTGATGAAGACAGAAGACGCGCAGGAAGGCTTGAGCGCTTTCCTGGAGAAGCGCAAACCCATTTGGAAAAATAAGTAGCATCGAAGCCCGTTCAACTCCACGTCAAAGTAATATTTCGATTCTCCTTGACACGCACCTTCCCGAGGAACAGTATCACTTCGAGGTTTCGCTGTTTGAGGCGAAACTCCCGCTACTCAGTCCATAAGCAGTTTCTTTAAAAGGACAAGCTCCGCATCGAGCGCCATCAGGGCGGAACCAATCAGGTTCTGTTTATTCCTCGCGCGGCGCTCTACCTCCTGTTCGACGTACAGGTTTACACAACCAGACGCCAGCGGTTTCAAGCTAATTCAGTCAACCCGGCTCGCTACATGCGAGAAGGAAGTTCGTGTTTTCAAAAAGGAGATTCACTATGTCTGAACAAAACAAAACTAACGTCCGTCGTTTGTTCGAAGAAGTTTGGAATAAGGGTTATGTGCCCGTGGCAGACGAGCTCTTTGCACCTACTTACACTCATCACGACAGTTCGACGCCCGATGTTGGGCGAGGCCCCGAGAGTGAGAAAAAGAGAGTGACTCTTTACCGCAATGCCTTCCCCGACATTCGATTCACGATCGAGGACATGCTTGCCGAAGGCGAAACAGTGGTGGCTCGCTGGTCTTGCCGCGGTACCCATAAGGGCGAACTGAATGGAATTGCGCCAACAGGCAAGCAATTCAACATCAACGGCATAAGCATCGCCCGCTTTACGAACGGCAAAATGTTCGAAGGCTTCATCAACTGGGACGCTTTGGGTCTCATGCAGCAGCTCGGCGTTGTCCCAGAGCTCGGCAGAGCCAAGGCCACCGCCGCTTCCGCCTCCTCAAGGTAGCTGTCGCTGCTTCCTCGAAAAATCGGAAGGCCCGATCATACTTCGGGCCTTCTGATCGATTTCCGCGCTTCCCCGATGCAATTCCATGTTCGAACGTTCAACTCAAAAACTAAGTGACAACTGGATTCAAGGTGAGTTGTCGCCTGCTCCGAAGCGGCGGAGACTGGTCGACAATGCAATCCATCGGGAGTTAGTAAACCTCTCCGAGAAACGGCAACTTGAATTAAAGCTGTCGCTCAAACCCTGTGGAATTGTGAATTCGATTCGAACCTAAGAATTTTGACGACGGTAGCGAGATTGCTCAACTCGGTCGTCGAGTACGGTTGCTGAAATCGATGCCGAATACGGGGCCCCGCAAGCTGAAGCTCTTAGAGAGTTTCCTTTCGACTGCACTGGCGTCATAATGGATGTCAATTGGAGCTCAACCAGCCAACCCATGGAATGTCCAGTTTGTGCCGCTAAAAATCCAGACACCTCCCTGCAGTGTGGTAAGTGCCACACGCCACTTCCCGGTGCATCTGGGCAGGAAACCTTACATGACGGTCGCACGCCGGAATCCTGGTCTGTCGAAGCCACCCCACAGGCAACAGGAATAGCGCCTGCTGTCGAAGACCTCGAACTAGGAACCGTATTAGCCGGCCGCTACGAAATTCTCCAATTGCTCGGCCGAGGCGGCATGGGTTCGGTCTACAAGGCGCGCGACACCGAACTCGAACGCATTGTTGCCCTCAAGCTCATCCGTCCCGAGCTTGCCAAAAATCCTGAGATTCTGCGGCGTTTCAAGCAGGAACTAATTCTCGCCCGGCAGGTGACTCACAAGAATGTCATTCGTATTTTCGATCTTGGCCAATCCGATGGAATTAAGTTCATCACTATGGATTTCGTTGAGGGCCAGGACCTCCGGGCATTGTTGCTGGAACGAGGCAAATTGCCTCCCGAACAAGCAGCGCGTGTCATGTTGCAGATTTGCCGCGCTCTGGATGCCGCTCACTCTGAAGGAGTGATTCACCGCGACCTGAAGCCTCAAAACATCATGGTGACTTCGGATGGTCGAGTTTATGTGATGGACTTTGGCATCGCACGCTCCGCCCATCTGCCTGGTATGACGCAAACGGGGGCGCTCATCGGCACCCCGGAATATATGTCCCCGGAACAGGCACGCGGCGAGAAACTCACGGAGCGTTCCGATCTTTTTTCACTCGGTGTTATTTTCTACGAGCTTCTCACCGGCAAGTCACCCTATCCCGCTGACGCGCCGTTAGGAACCTTGTGGAAGCGCCTGCAGGAAAAACCAAAACCACCTATTGAGGTCGATGCTACCGTTCCCAAGCCGCTCAACGACCTCGTCATGCGCTCTCTCGAGATTGAACCGGAGGATCGAATCTCAAGTGCCCATGAAATGGTACAGCAATTGGAAATCTGGCTGGGACCTACGGCGGGCGGCTCAACAGTTTATTTGCCCGCGAAGGGCAGTTCGGCTTATTGGAAGTGGGCGTCCGCAGCCTTCAGTTTATTGCTCGTTGCGACGGTGGTCGCGCTACGATTAATTCGCCCGCATAAGCCCAACGCTGCTCACCCACCAGTGAGCGTTCTTGTGGCGGACATCAGAAATGAGACCGGCGATCCGATCTTCGACGATACTTTGGAACCGATGTTCAATGTCGCGCTCGAGGGGGCAAGCTTTGTCAATGCGTTCAGCCGCGGCAACGCACGCAAGCTCGCTGGGCAACTTCCCCACCCCACGGACAAACTCGACGAGCAGTCGGCTCGGCTGGTTGCCGTGGGTCAGGGGGTCGCCGCGGTCGTCACTGGCTCGCTCAGCCGCCGCGGCGATGGCTACAAAATGTCTGTGGAAGCATTAGACTCCCGGACTGGCAATTCCATCGCGACTTCGGAAGTAAGCGCTGCCAGCAAAGACGAACTGTTGCTCGACGTACCCAAGTTGGTCGCCCCCATCCGCAAAGCGCTCGGCGATTCTACGCCTGTATCGGTGCAGCTGGTGGCCACACAAGGAAGCTTCGCAGCCGGCAATCTGGAAGCGGTCCACCAGTACGGCATTGGAGTGGAACAGCAATTCGCTGGAAAAATGGAAGACGCATTGGCCTCATTCTCCAAAGCCTCTGAGCTGGACCCGAGCTTCGCACGTGCCTACGCCGCTATGGCTGCGATAGCAGGAAACCTGGGACGTACGGAAGATGCGACAAAGTACATCAAGCTCGCGATGGAACATGTGGACCGCATGACCGAACGCGAGCGGTACCGCAGCCGGGCCATGTATTATCTGAGGACCCGAAACTGGGGAAAATGCGTCGAAGAATATGGCGCACTGGTCAAGCAGTATCCAGCTGATCTCGCCGGTCATATAAACGTAACTTATTGTTACGAAAACCTGCATAACCTGCCAAAAGTTGTCGAGGAGCTGCAGCGCTCTCTGGAGATCCTGCCCCAGAACCAGCCCTCCCGTGCGAATCTCGCGTTATCACTGTCGTACATGGGTGATTTCTCAGCGGCTGAGCGGGAAGCCAGGAAAGTATTGCAGGTCAACCCTTCGTATGAAAAGGCGTACCGTGGTCTCGCGTATGCCCAGGTCGGGCAGGGCCAGATAGCCGAGGCGATCAAGACATACCAACAGCTCGAAAAGGTCAGCAATGTCGGAGAGTCCTCTGCCGCCAGTGGACTGGCGGACATCGCTCTTTACGAAGGACAGCTTGGCGACGCGGTGCAATTGCTTAAACGCGGGGCAGCGATCGACCTAAAGGCCGGCCGGACCGACTCTGCGGCAGCCGACTTGGCCTTGCTTGGAAATGCGTATCTCTTGCGAAAACAGAAAGCTCCAGCATTGACGGCACTGGAACAGGCACTGGCCAATAGCAAATCGATCTCGACTCGGTTTTTGACGGCGCGCGTCTACGCAGCGGCCGGCGAAACTGCGAAAGCGCGCTCGCTAGCTGCCACTCTCGCTGCCGAGTCGCAGCCCGAGCCTCAGGCCTACGCTAAATTGATAGAGGGCGAAGCTACCCTTCAAGACAAAGACGCTCGCAAGGCGATCACCTTGTTCAGCGAAGCCAACAATTTGCTCGATAGCTGGATCGGACATTTCGATCTCGGCAGAGCCTATTTGGAAACCGACTCTTTCGTGGAAGCTAACTCCGAATTCGACCAATGCCTCGCTCGGCGCGGTGAATCCTTGGATTTATTCGACTTTGTGCCCACGTATGCGTACATCCCGCCGGTCTATTACTATCTGGGTCGTACGGAGGAAGGGCTTGGCAGTTCCGGGGCCGCCAATTCTTACTGGAAATTCGTGTCCATCCAAGAAAAAGGGGATGGCGGTACACTGCTCGAAGACGCCAAGAAGCGGATCGATGTGCTAAACAAGAGGTAGCTGCGCACCTGCTACTCCCTCTGTATCGGGCATCTCGGACCATCCTTCGCGCGTTGGCCTGTGACACTTCAACAAGAAATACAACCGGCGATCTGGGGCCAGTCTTAGCCTTCCAGGTCTCTGGCACTTGAATCGCCGTCGATTGCGCATGCAGCGGGCCGTCGGTCAGGGCGGCCCGCTGCGTTGCCACAGTCCTCAGAAACTTACAGTTACATGCGTCAAGTTCGACGCGCCGCTCGTGGCCCCCTGCGTGTTCGTATCCGTCACGAAGTATGTGTACGTGGTGTTGTTCTTGACATTGCTGTCCGTGAAGCTGGTCGACGGCGCATTGACCGTGCCAATTACGGTGAACTGAGTCCGGTTCGCCGCCGTGAGGGTGGTGAACGAACCCAAAGCGCGCCAAACGGTATAGCCCGCTTTTCGTCTAACCTGGCACACCCCGGGCGGCGTCCAGCTTAGGACGACGAAATGAGCTTTGGGAGGCTCGATGGCTGTCGACCCGGTCGGAGGATCGGCCGTGGAGCAAGCCGTCTCCGCATCTTGCTCGTTGCCGCCAACCGTATCGAGGGCGTTCCCCCCGACCGTATCCAGAGAGTTCCCCCCCACCGTATCCAGGGAGTTCCCGCCGATCGTGTCGAACGCGTTTCCGCCAACGGTATCAAATGAGTTCCCGCCAACGGTATCGAAAGAGTTTCCGCCAATCGTGTCGAACGAATTCCCTCCGGAAAATCCGAATGTATTGGCTCGAGCACTTGTTTGACGCAGATCGAGATTTGACCAGTCATTATACCCGGCCAAAGGCGCGTCCACGTTGCTGCCCGCGGGCGTATTAAAGAAATTGTTGTTGAAATTGACGTCTTGCGTCAAACCTGCGTCAGTCGTACTCCCGTTGTTGTTCCAATCGATGGGAGCGGAGTAAGTTGTGCCGTCAACTCGCGTCATTTGCACTGTATCCAGCTTCGGCGTGCCGTCGCAATGTCTCGTGGCAACGCGGCCCAGTTGGATATCCAGCGCACTGGGAAGCGCATACCAACGTGTGTAATGATCGGCAGGGAGGCCGGTATACAGGTCGGTGCCAATCCCGACACCTTCATTTAGTGCTAGTTCAGAAAGGTTTGGCAGTGTCTGCCCTGAATAACCAATTCCGCCGTCAGGGAATCCACGAATCTGGTGCAGATAATTCATCGAGCTGAGAAAGTTGGGGCTGCAGTTCAATCCGTAGCTCGGCAGTCCCGGTGAACCATCCACCTGTGAACTATTGATCTTTTTTCCTTGGATATCTTGACCATTAGGAAAGAACGTGCCGCCATGCGTTAGCATGAACGTATGCCCCAATTCATGTAACAGCGTCCCGGCCTCCGCCGTGATGCTTCCCACCTCATTGCTGCAATACGATTGGTGTAGCGCCAGCATCACCGAAGGATCTGCCTGGCACCCCGGCGCGTCGTCCACAGGCCACAAACCAAACGTGATCATCGAGTCTCCGCCACCCAGGTCCGAATGTCCGGAGCTGCTTGTCGGACCCCCATACGCAACCGCCAGTTGCGTCTGATCGCCTACATTGTAAATGCCGTCTGCTACGCACGGTGCCAAAGTGCAGGTCGCCGTCGTGTTGGTTGTGGCGATGTTGAAAGTCGTGGTAGTTACTCCATTTGCGTCAGGGAGCGAATTGCTGAGATTCGTGAATAAATACGTCCCGTTTAGAGCGAGTTGTCCAATAGCTCCGGTGACGGTTACACGTTTGGAATTGGCGTCACAGCCGGAATTGGGGCAGTCCCCAGGCTTTAGGAGCCCTTGGGGCGTCGCAAGGGTTACTTTCGCGGTCGTTCCAGAATTCACGATTGAAATTAACTTGGCGAATGAGTTGTTTGACACCGCGCTTGCGAAGGTGGTCCAGAAAGTTCTCGGTGACCCCAATGAGTGGCCGAAAAGCACATAGTGCCGGCTGTCTTTTCCTCCGGGCTGAAATCGCCTTATGCAAGGACCGTGCAGAGCAGCTTCACACGATATCTCGTCGGGGTAGTTGAGCGACTGGTTCTTAAAGAAGAGCAAGCCTTCTTTCCAGCCGACTGCCGCCTGGCCTGGAAACTGGCACAGCGACGTCGCATCGGTGCAAAGCACCGTACTTTCAGAAATCTTGTTTCCCCCTGTGCCACCCTGGATGATGTACGGGTCGGGACAGGTAGACGGAGAAGTTGTCGAGCAGTTATTCGCATAGTTAGGCCCAACATCGAAATGAATGTGCACGTTTTGCGCGGCAAGGGTATCTCCCACCATGTCGAGAGCCGTCTGCTTCGGTAGATGCGAGTGTGGCGCATCGCTTGGGACGAGACCATCTAGGTTGCTGAGGTAATCGATCTGCACAAAAACATCTTGCTGACCGCTTGTCGCTCCAGGTAGCGCGACCGCTTGACCTGTCAGAAGGTCCGTATAGCCATGGTTTGCCTTCCACACGTCGAGCAGTCCATCGCCGTCGCTGGACTGCACCGTAGTGCTGAATATGATGGCGCCCCAATCCACGCAACCTCCCCCGGACTGAGCTGACATGACCGAAGCCGTCGCCGAAGTGTCATATCCGCTCGCTCCGCCCTTCACCAAACTGCTGACGTCCCACGTTGGATTGTCCCAAGAACCGTTATAGATCCCAGGAAAGGCTACGTTAGGAGCGCTGGGGTAGAGAAAGGGCAGGTTCTTGCCGTTCAGTTGTGCTGTTTCAGACTTATTTGGCTGGCCATCGCCTACAAGGTGCGTGATCTTAGCCCTATGGATACCATCAGGCTGATAAAATCCTTGGAGCGTCTGAGTCATCTGCGCCTTCGTTTGGTTGCTTGGGGCAACGGCGCCATCGTAGAGCACGATCGCGTTCAGCGGATAGGACGGCGAGAACTGCACGCGGTAAATAATTACTAAACTGGCGCCCAGTGTAAAAGGCGTCCCATTGCCATTTCCTCCGCCAGCCAGACTTACAGGAAAAGTACCATTCCCCTGGATTCTCCCTGTCGTCGGATCTACAGGCAAAAACGGCCGGACGTCCGCGCGGTACGCTACGATGGTTTTTACACCCCCGTTTGAACCCCCGCAGCCACCGTTACTCCAAGAGGTAGGAGCGTTTTGGTTGCCGAGTATCTTTCCGGTGATGGCGAAACCATTGAAAGTTCCCGTTTGTCCAGGGTGCGGCGGAAGCTGCGACGTAGATTCGACGGTTTCCCAGTAGAGGAAGGCAGCCACGATATCGGCGCCGACAGGCACACCCGGAGAGGGCACACCGGTGGCACTGGCCTGCACTGTATCCGGAATCCTTATGGCGCCCGTCGTGATGTCCCATCCTCCGACGACGTAGTCCCCTGTAACAAAATAGTTCTGCGAGGGCGCCAGTCCATTCACAACTTGTCCCGAAGCCGGCCGGGCAAACCCAACCGCTAGCAGGAACCCAAAGGCAGCAACGAAAATGCTAAACCCTCGGCTCAATGATCTTGTGTTCTGCGTCGCACAGATATTTCGCATAGTCATCCTCACATACTAAGAGTTTTGGAAGAAAATATAAGCTTCGGTTCCAGTTTCGACAGTTTGAAATTCCTCGTTAAAAGAGCTTAGAGAGAAAGCATTATCATGACAGCTTCGGCCTGACATACTTCTTCTCGCAGACTTCGCGCTCCGGAGCCGCTTCTGAGTGAAGACCACACCGAACAGCATGGACACAGCCATAGATAGTCGTATGGAAGGCAAAATGCCTCCTGGACATGCGCTTGCCTCTACCCGCGACTGCTCGAGACTATAGGACTTGGGGGACTCAATACCGAAAGGCGAGAGGAGATACCCCTATCGGTCGTGGACAATAAATCCCAAAGCGATTCCTGAGCTGGGTTAGCAAGTTCAAAATTGTACTGCAGACACTAGCGCGAATCCGTCCGAACGTCAATCCCAGAACTATTAGTCCTTCTGGTTGGTACTCCGGCTGCCACTGACCACTCCTATCTTGCGTATCGAACTCGCTGCATCATTGAGCGTGTCGTCCCATCAGGCGGTGTTGCGCACTCGTCCAATGCGATATGGGAGGCTTCCTCAAAACTGTCCCTCTTCCTTCGTGAAATTCAATTACAGACACAAGTCACAAATCACGAGTTACGGACCACGAGTCTCTGGCGGCAGTGCGAAAGCATACAGAACGCCCTGCACGGGGACTATGAGGTATTGGCGTCCGTCCACTTGATAGGTCATCGGCGAGGCCTGCATGCGTCCACCGACATTCAGGTGCCAGAGGGTTTTGCCAGTGGCGGGATCCAGAGCCAGCAGATTGCTACTGTTATCAGCGCTGAAGAGAAGATGCCCCGCGGTGGTTAAAATTCCTGCGATGCTCTGCCCTTCACCGATTTCGTGGTTCCACATGACCTTGCCAGTGCGGTAGTCGAGCGCACGCAACGTCGAATTGGCCCATAGGTTGCGGTCTCGCCCTCCCCAGCCCTCGGCTTTCCCTGTGGCCGTCTTGTAAAAAATGCTGAAGATTCGGCGCGCGTTGACATAGAACAGTCCAGTTTGGGGATCGAAGCTTGGCGCCATCCAATTTGTGGATCCGTCGGAGCCGGGTTCGACAAGCGCGCCATCTGAGCTGGGAGCGGCGGCGGGCTTGGCAACCGGACGTCCTCGAGAATCAACCCCAGGGGCCCACGTTTGATCGATAAATGGAGCCGTAACTAAATGCTGTCCATCCGTTCGATCCAGAAGAAAGAAAAATCCGTTGCGGCTGGCTTGCGCAAGAAGCTTGCGCCGTTTGCCCTGAAACTCTGCGTCGAATAGAACTGGCGTTTCGACGGCGTCCCAGTCGTGCAGATCGTGCGGTGACGGTTGAAAATACCAAACGAGTGTTCCGTTGTCCGGATTCAAAGCCACGATGGAGCAGGTGTAAAGATTGTCGCCTGGACGTTCCTCGCCGGCGAGCACAGGGTTGGGATTGCCCGTGCCCCAATAGAGAAGATTGAGTTCTGGGTCATAAGTTCCCGTCATCCAAGTCATCCCGCCGCCATGGAGAATGGCGTCGCTGTCCTTGGGCCAAGTCTCTGAGCCAGGCTGGCCTGGATCAGGCTCTGTGTACCAGCGCCATCGGATTGCTCCTGTCTCCGGATCGACTGATTCTAGGAACCCTCGAACGTCTGTAACATCTCCCGAGACTCCGACGACCACATGATCCCGGATGACAAGTGGTGCCATCGTCGAGAAGTAGCCGAGCTTGGGATCAGCAATCTCGACAATCCAGCGCACGCTGCCGTCTTTCGCATTGAGAGAAACCAAGTGTGCGTCAGGAGTCGTAAAGTAGAGCCAATCTTTGTACATTCCGAGGCCGCGATTCCCAATGTGATCGCCCTCGGAGTGACGTTCGTAATGCCAGATCTGGCGTCCAAAACGAGCATCGACGGCCCAAACGTTGTCCGGAGCAGTGAAGTACAGAATGCCGTTCACTTCCAGCGGAGTAGATTTGATGGTCGTCCCGTGCGTTTGGAAAACCCAGGCGAGAGTGAGCGAGCCAATATTTCTGGAGTTGATCTGCTCGAGCGTGCTGAAGCGCCGGCCCGAATAGTCGCCATTATAGGTTGGCCAAGTATCGGTAGGTGGTTTGAGAAGCGCCGCCGGGTCAAGGCCTTGAGCCACCGCGCACGATGGGCGAAGCGCCAAAACGAAGAAAAACATGAAGATCACAGCCTTCGTTCGTTTTATGACAGGACCAAGGACAGCGTTGTCGCTGCCGCTACGAGTCTTGCGTTTGAGCGCGCCTTCCATCATGCCGCGGAAGTGAAGAAACATTCCGGCTCCTCTCTTCTGACCTGCAGGTTTGGTGATCACTATTTCAAAGATTCCAGATAGGCAAAGAGGTTGTGAACATCCGCCTGAGTGAGCTTGGGGAGCAGTTCACGGTGCGCCGTGAGCGGATCTTGCAGTTCTACTTTGACCTTATCGCGCGAGAAAGAGCGATACCAACCCGACGCGTCGCGCAGCGCAACCTCAAAATCGTCGCTGTGAGCCAACGGGCCTTTGACCTGCTCTCCAGACGGTAAGGTCACAACCGCGGTCTTGTGCCCGCCCTCGGGATACAGCATCCGAGCCTCGAGTTCGATAGGAGAGTACTTGCCAGCGACTCCGCTTAGATCGCCCGTCGGTGAATGACATTTGCTGCAGCCGCCAGTCCCATTGAAAAACGCCCGGCCGGCCTCGGCATTGCCCGTAAGTAGCCTCTCCACTGGGTATACTCTCGGCAGCCCGTTCGAACTCAACGATTCTGCTGCTCGGGCGTGTAGGAAGGCTGCAATGTCGCTCACCTGCTGATCGGTCAGAGACTGCGCCGGCATACCCTTATCTGCGCGGCCATGACGAATCACTTCCCCGATCAGGTCTCCCTTGACGTCGTGTGCGACGAGCGGCGAGCGCACGAGGTCGGGTGCTCGCGCGCCTGTGGCATCAGGGCCATGGCAAAATCCGCAGGCTTGTCCAAATTCTTTGTGCCCGCGCTCGATGGCCGGGTCCGGAGAATCAGCTTGGGGCAAAGCCGGGGTATTCGCTATCGCGACGAAAAAAACGATGACTGTCAAAATAATTGCGGGCACAGCAACTCTGTTCACCGAAGCAAAACCCCGAATCCGCATGGTCAGTATTCACCTCGCGACGGGTGGATTCTAGCACCGAGTTCTGTGAACTGCATCTATGGATCGATCGTTTCGACCCGCTTATGGCGTGTTCGGACGCTAAGGCGCGCCGATGCGTTGCGCCAAATCTGGCGCAAGCTGCTGGAAGTGGCGGACGTTGAAGGTGAATATTCGGTCGCATTCTGATTCCCGCGCGCAGCGCAAGTGAAGAGCATCATAAATCCGCCCTCCAATCCATCCCTTACCGGCACACTCCCGAATCGTCTCCCAGTACATTTGCGGCGTGGTTGTGACAATTTCAAAGTAAGGCAGAATGTTTTCTTCCAAAAGCTTCCATGCTTCTGCCGGATATATAGCTGGGCTGAACGGCGCGCGCGTAAGGACTGCATAAACTTCGGATAAGCCGTGGCCGCTGACAAGACCTTCGAGTTTCTTCGCTCGGACCGATTCGAGAGATAAGATGGACTGGCTGTGGTGTGGGTGGCCCGCAACGGAAGCTGCCACCAGCACCGCGGTATCAAAGTAGACCTTCATAAGCCGGATGCGTCTTTAATCCGGTCATCACGAACAGCGTCGACTAGCTCGCCCCAATCAAAACCTCGGGGAACTCGGCCAAGATGAACCCATATGCCATTCTCTTGAACCATCGACGGGCGCCGGTCCACAGGTTTGAGGAGCACGCCTTCTATGCGCTCCTCAATCTCCAGGTCGCTTCCTTGGCGGAGATGAAAGCGATCCCGCACAGGCTTGGGCAGGATGATTCGGCCGGCTTTGTCAATCTTCACGTTCATGCCATTTATAATGGCATATGCCATCGTTTATGGCAAGTCTTTCCATGAACCAGACGAGCGCACAGCTCTAACGCCCATCGCCCATGTTGCTCGTGTTGCTGAGGCTCGCCGGCTTATCGAGCGAGTCCGTCGCGGCGGCTCCGGTGATAAGGCGAGCTCCACGGCTGAACGTCAAATATTCAAATCCCCATTGAACGAAGACTAGAACGCGGCTCTGGAATTCCACGATATAGATCAGATGAACAAAAAGCCAGGTTAGCCATGCAAATAGCCCCGCCAGATGGAGGCCGAATATATTGGCAACCGCCGCAGCGCGCCCAATGACGGCCATGTCCCCTTTATTAAAATAATGGAACGGCTTTGTGTCCTTCTTACCTTTCAAGCGGGCGCGAATGGTTTTTGCGGCGTAGGCTCCGCCCTGAATCGCCACTTGCGCGACGCCCGGCAGTGGCTTCCCTGCTTCGTTTAGAGAAAGCGCCAGATCGCCGACGATGAAGATGTCCGAGTAGCCAGGCACAGTCAGGTCAGGAGCGACTTTGATGCGTCCACTGCGGTCCGTCTCCGACTTGGTGCGTTCGGCAAGTTTTCTTCCGAACGCATTGGTTGTGACGCCGCCGGCCCAGAGAACGGTTTTTGCCCGAAGACGTTTTGACTCGTCGCCGGACTTGTATGTCACTCCTTCGGCATCGATGCACGTCACCATCACGCCCTTGGTCACTTCGACTCCGAGACGCGATACAAGCTTTTCCGCTTTCGCCGAGAGATCTTCGGGAAACGCATTGAGGACCCGCGGCCCGCCCTCCATGAGGATGATTCGTGCCTCGCGAGGGTTGATGCGGCGAAAATCATTCTTGAGTGTTTCATTCGCGATCTCGGCAAGCGCGCCGGCTAATTCCAGGCCTGTAGCGCCGGCTCCGACGATCACGAACGTGAGCCATGCCCGCGCATCTTCCTCGGATGTCGAACGCTCCGCGCATTCGAACGCGTAGAGAATTTTGTGCCGGATGGCGGTGGCTTCTTCGATGGACTTCAGGCTGGGCGCCCACTCGCGCCAACTATCGTTGCCATAATAGGAAGTCTGGGAGCCGGTCGAAACAATCAGCGAGTCATAGGGAATGGTAGCGCTGTCACGCAAAATGACGCGCTTCTCGTCCGGCTCGATGTCCGCTGCTTCCCCAAGCAAAACTTGCGCATTTTTCTGCCTGCTTAGGACGCCTCGCAATGGCGCTGCAATCTCACCAGGGGACAATGATCCGGTGGCGACCTGATAAAGGAGGGGCTGGAAGAGATGAAAATTGCGGCGGTCGATCAGCGTAACTTCCACGGGAGCGCCGCTAAGTTTTTGCGCGGCGTTCAAGCCGCCGAACCCGCCTCCAAGAATTACCACGCGGTGTTGCTGTTCCATGCTCCTCGCTCCTGCGAACACAACCTCGTTTGTGCGACCATCATCTCATCTACCGTGATTTTCTCAATTAACACGAGCGGGCGCCATCTGGAGCTGCGCAAAAATCTGTTTCTGCAGAATCCTGGTTTCCTCTCTCTATCCGCGCTTCGAGAGCGCGCTGTATTTCCTGAAACTCCGCGGTGCAGACGATCCAACTCTTTTCGCATCTAAAACCAATGCCCAAAACTGGCTACCGCGTTTTGACACTGCTCGAGACGCTCGGGCTAGCTGGATACATAGCCCTCTACATCTGGAAGCTCCAAGGCGCAAGTCCCAATTCGTGGACTGTCTTCCCCATCTGGCTTGTGGCAAGCATTGCCTTGCACCGGGATACTCCCAAAACGCTGGGCTGGCGTGCCGACAATATTTGGCCCGCAACACGACAAGGTCTGCTGATTTTTTCACTGCTTGTCTTTGGCGCTTGCGCCGCAGGCCTTTGGCTCGGAGCTTACCACCGGTTACCGCTCCCCTTCCTTGAGCCGCGGCGTTTCCTCTCCTACTTTGCATTTTGTCTCTTGCAGCAAGTTGCGCTGAATTCGTATCTGTCAAACCGGCTTCTCTATGCCTTCGAGAAACCTCTCCTCGCCGCGCTGCTCGCTGCCGCTATTTTTGCGGCGCTGCACTGGCCCAATCCGGTGCTTGGGCCATTAACCTTTTTGGGTGGCGTGGCGATGAGTTGGCTCTTTTCTCGCGAACGAAACATAATCCCGCTCGCACTGGGGCAGGCGATTGTGGGAACGCTGGTCTGGTGGGCCTTCCCCGTGGCGTGGCATCACGGTATGCGCGTTGGTCCTGGCTACTACTCGTTTCACCCTTAGTGGGTACAGCCTTGTCTGGCGAGTATTCCGGTGCTACAGATTCAAGTGGTCGTAATTCCCCGCAGTTTTTCGAACGGTAGCCGCGCTCGGGCGCACTCTACCCGGCTTCTCCCATACTCCAGGGATAAGTAACGAGCATTTAGGACAAGCGCCGCCCACGACACGATTTTCGAGCACATCGTGCCACGAACGCTTGATCAGCAACTCACCACACTTGGGGCACGACGTGTTCGCGCCGTCGCTGAAAATATTTCCTTCATAGACATAGTGAAGACCCGTTTCGATGGCGATAGCCCGCGCCCGGTGGAGCGTCTCGGCTGGCGTCCGCGGCTTGTCTTGCAGTTTGAAGTCGGGATGGAAGGCCGTGAAGTGCAAAGGCACGTCCGGCCCGAGGCGCGTCAAAATCCATTCGGAAAGTTTGCGCGTCTCCACCGGATCATCGTTCAGGGTGGGAATCATCAGGTTGGTGATTTCAAACCACACGTTCGTTTCTTTCTTCAACCATTCTAGTGTTTCGAGAACCGGCGCAAGATGCGTCAGCGTGGTCCTCCCGTAGAATCCTTCCGTGAAAGCTTTCAAATCGATGTTGGCGGCATCGATGTGGTCATAGATGTCATGAAAAGCTTCGCGCGTGATGTAGCCATTCGAAACCATCACTGTTTTCAGCCCGTATTCCTTCGCGGCTTGGCAAATATCGATCACGTACTCGCCCCAGATGGTGGGCTCGTTGTAGGTAAACGCCAGCGAATCGCAGCCATACTTAAGCGCCAGCAAAGGGACATCTTCCGGAGCCACCGGCTGAGAACGAACTTGATCCTGCCGCGACTTGGAAATATCCCAGTTCTGGCAAAAGAAGCAGCCCATGTTGCAGCCCGCCGTTCCCATACTGAAAACACGGCTACCAGGAAGAAAATGATTCAGTGGCTTCTTCTCGATGGGGTCGACTTGCAGCGCCGCGGGAGCTCCATATCCCAGGCTGTACAGTTTTCCGCCCTGATTCACGCGGATGAAGCAAAAGCCTGATTGTCCGGCGTGGATGTGGCAATGACGAGGGCAGAGGTAACAGTGCACGCGCCCGCCGGGCTCCGGCTCCCACCAGCGCGCTTCGTGCAGCTCATCGGTTTTCTGGAGGATCTTCATCTCGCTCACGGGCGGATCCTCCTTCCGTACAAATTATACGCCTCCAAACGCACCAATTCGCAGCTTTGATGCTTGCGCTCCGAAATCAGGACGGAAAGATTCAGGCGTGGCGTCGAATATGACGTTGGACCCGCCGGCGTTCCGCGGCCCAATCCACAAAATTCATCATGTTCGAGCGGTATTTCCAGGAAAGTTGGAAAAATTTCCGTGCGTCCATGTTTGCCGCTTCCTTGCCGAGAAAGGTCTCGAATCGCCAGCGCAAGTACGGGCTCTTCCAGGGATTCAGGCGGTACCCGCGAGCAACGTTCCAGTAGTACTGCAGTGTCTTAAACATTGGTCTTACACGGGCTCTCCGCCCGCTCCCAAGATTCCCTCGTCTTAACCGCCGCCCAATGGCGTGGATAAATGTTCATGCACCAATAACCAGCCCGAGGCGCGTTTCTCCCAAATTCCTGTATATCTGATTTCTGCTTCCACCTTCTTACCGTCTTTTGTTAATTCCGACAAATGCATGGAAACCGTGGTCCACGCCACGTTTGCATGGCGCCGCACCTTCAAATCTTTCCCTGCGCTGAGTGTTCCGCTCTCCATATTGTCGAAAAGCGCTGTCTTCACACCTTCGTGATATTCCTTCCAACTGTGGTAAGAAAACGGGGTCACGTCATAAAATACGAGGCCATCTTCTTTGGCATAGAATCGCGCCGGATTGTCGGCATTGCCCGTGCTCCATGCGGCGCAGTAGGCGTCGATGAGCTTGCGAAATGTGGCATCATCCGTGGCCTTTTGTTGAGCGCGCGCTCCAACAAAAGTGAGCAGTCCTCCCGCAAGCGCGAGCGCGACGTACAGGAGCCAGCGCCACCGTTCGCCACTTCTGGCGTTTGCATTTTCTGTCTGCAAGATCATCTCCGTCCGCCGAAGAATTCCTGCGGGAATTCGGCAATAGGGGGTGGGAAAAGCCACCGCTCTGTGGGGCATACCCTATGGCCAATCGTGCCAAATTGCAAGAGGGGCCTAGTACCCTTCTCTTCCTGCCCTCCTCGCCCGTTCTCTGCCGATAGCATCCCCCGCTCGCCGGTAAATCCGGCCTGCCCGCCGAAAACCACATGACCGCTTCCCTATCGGTGCGTAATCTCGCCCCTGGGCGCACAAACCGCCCGATTTGGAGGCGAGCATGGCAACACAACAGCTTTCGACAGGCAAGAAAAGAAGCTATTTGGGCAGCATCCTTGTCATCCTGGGATTCGCAGCCCTCGTCGCCGACCTCGCCTTCCTTGCTACGCCCCTTGAACGGCTCATCGAAAGGTTGAAAGATGGGCTATTCAGCGTCGCCCCGGCACTCGGCCTCTCTTTCCTCAACGCCGTCCGAGCAATCGCCCTCCATCAACTCGACTACTTCTCACTCATTGCGCGTATCTTGGTACTATTCTCCGCTATGGTGGCCCTGATCGTCGGCCTGGCTTTGCTGCGGTCGCATTCCGCCGGCTCGACTGGAGCAACTGACTTGAGCACATCCGCGTTCCGCGAACGGGAGACCGACAATGGGTGATCGCGATAAACGTCCCCGAGTAGTAGCCGGAATAATGATCGGCGGCAAGAGCAACCACGAAGCTTCTCGCGTTGGACTCGTTTGGGGCGCGATGATCTTCTTGATCGGCGTTGCCTTCCTCCTCGACCACATGGGTCTGATCCACATCGGCTCGATTTTCAGCTTCTGGCCCATGATCCTTATTTGCTTCGGCATTGGCCACCTGTTTACACCCTCAAGCCGCGTCTGGGGACTGATCTTGATCGCTGTGGGTCTGGTCTTCCAGCTCAACAATCTCGGCATCATGCACATGGGCATCGCCGATTTGTGGCCCGTCGCGATCATCGTCGCGGGGCTATTCCTTATGTGGAGCGCTCTCAAGGCTCCTGTCGTGGCCAGAGGTACGGCCGACACCGCAGACACGCTCGACGCGGTGGCCGTCTTTGGTGGTACGGAGCGGCGCATCAGCAGCCAGAATTTCAAAGGTGGCAGAGCTACATCCGTGTTCGGAGGCGTTGAACTCGATTTTCGTGACGCCAATATTGACGGTGATGAAGCCACCCTCGAAGTCCAATGCATTTTTGGTGGCGTCGAAATCCGCGTACCCGACGCTTGGAATGTCCATTCGAGGAGTATTCCCGTGCTCGGGGGCTATGCGGACAAGACACGCAGTTCTGCAACCCCCCAAGACGGGTCGGCCGCAAAACGGAAAACTCTTATCATTACAGGCTCGATTGTTTTTGGAGGCGTGGAGATCGGCAACTAAGCGGTCTTTATGCATCCACTCCTCACACCGATCAACCGATTCGGCCTCTACCTGCTCGCTTGGGTTCCATTGGCGGGGATTCTGATTTATCTGATGGCTGTGCCCGGTAAGCTGGGCTGGTTGGATGCCGCGGTTTTGATCATCCCGCTTTGCCTCATCTATCAGTTTGTTTGTCTGTCGGCTTGGTACTCCTGCAAAGCAGCACCGATTCAAAAGAGCTCGGGCCAGCGGCTCTGGCTCACCCATGTTCTGGCCGCCGCGATCCTCAGCCTTCTGTGGGTGTTGCTCGCAAGACTGCTGGCCTATGGTCTTTCAGAGTTGCCTGCGTTCCAAGGTCTCGACCGCCGCTTCGCCTCTCAGTTATCAGTGCTTTTCGGCGCCGGTTTTCTGCTCTATCTTCTGTCGGTCGCATCCCATTACGTCATCCTCGGCATCGAGGATTCCAGCAAGGCCGAAGCACGCGTGCAGGAGACGAGCATCTTGGCCCGCGACGCCGAGCTGAAGGCCCTGAAGGCGCAGGTCAATCCGCACTTTCTTTTCAATAGTCTCAACTCCATCAGCGCGCTCACCAGTGTGGACCCTGCCAAGGCTCGCGAAATGTGCGTTCTGCTTGCCGAATTTCTCCGCATGACGCTGGGGCTCGGCGAAAAATCGAGCGTGCCGCTATCCGAAGAGCTGTCCATGCTCCATCGCTACCTTGCCATCGAGAAAGTGCGATTTGGCGCGCGCTTGCAGATGGAGGAAGCTATTCAGGAAGACGCCAAGTCGATTCGCGTACCGCCCCTCCTATTGCAACCGCTCGTCGAGAATGCCATCACCCACGGCATCGCCAATCTTCCGGATGGCGGCTCAGTGCGGCTTTCCGGCCAGATTCACAATGGGCGCGCTTCGCTCGTGATTGAGAACACCTTCGATCCAGAGTCGACACCGATGCGGAAAAGCGGCCTCGGACTGAAAAATGTTCGCGAACGGCTCGATGCGCGTTATGGCAAGGAAGCGAACATGCGCGTCAGCGCCGAAAATGGAACGTTTCGAGTGGAATTGTCGTTCCCCGCGGATACCGAAGAGGTGCGGAGTTGAGCAAAAAGGACGAGAAGAAGATCACTGCCCTCATCGTGGACGATGAAGACCTCGCACGGCTTGTCCTGCGGGAGCTGATTCAGACACATCCGGAGATCGAGGTTGTCGCCGAGTGCGGAAATGGATTTGAGGCCGTAAAGGCGGTTGCCGCACACAAGCCAGACCTGATTTTTCTTGATGTCCAGATGCCCAAGCTCTCCGGATTTGATGTGCTCGAGCTGATCGGCACGGAGACCGCCGTAATTTTCGTTACCGCTTATGACCAGTACGCCATGCGGGCGTTTGAAGTGCATGCCGTCGACTATCTTCTAAAGCCAATTGGCCGCGACCGCTTTGACGCGGCTCTCGTTCGCGCGAAATCGCGCTTGGGTGAAAAAATGCCGCCCGCTCCGGAACTCGCAGCGGCCGCACGCCCGCCTAAACAATTCCTGGAACGTATCGTGGTGAGAGACGGGACTCGCGTAACGCTGATTCCGGTGGGAAAACTCGACTACGCGGAAGCTCAGGACGACTACGTGGCATTGGCCAGCGAAGGTAGAAAGCATTTGAAGCAGCAAACCATCGCCAGCCTCGAAGCATGCCTCGATCCCGAGCGATTCGTCCGGATCCATCGTTCCTATGTCTTGAACATCGAGCGTGTGGTGCGCATTGAGCCGTATGGAAAAGACAGCCGTCTTGCAATACTTGCGGATGGCAGCCGTCTTCCGGTCAGCAAAGCAGGCTACGCCCGCCTCAAATCACTTCTGGATCAACGCACCTAGCCGCTCGAATAAAGCGGACTTTCAAAATTGAAGGCTATGGGGAAATTAGACGTTACCGAGGAATTTGCACTACTCACTACTCACTCTTTACGCGCTCAACCGCCGCACCCAAATCCGTGAAGTAGCCGGCTTCCCCAAATGCATCGTGTGTCCGTCCGAGCGCAGTGTCATAGTTTCATCGTACTCGCGCTTCAGCACCTCGACCTTGGTGGAAGGGCGCAATCGCAATCCTTCCAAAAATTCAAGGAACTGCCCGTCTTTCTCATAAACGCAGAGAATTTCCGCGTGTTCGTTCGCCCGCAAATCCGCCAGCAGCACCGCACCTTGGCTTCGCAACTTGGCGACGCCACCGCGCATTGGCACACCGTGCGGGCATGTTTTTTTGTTGGCAAACCGCTTGAGCAAGAGCGCCTCGACTTCCGGCGAAATCCCATGCTCAAGCCGCTCCGCTTCGTCGTGTGCCTTTGCCCAGGAAAGACCGATCACTTCCGTAAGCAGCATTTCCGCCAGTTGATGTCGCAGTGCCAGCCGCTCGGCAACCATGCGCCCTTTGCGCGTCAGATCGATTCGTCCGCTGCGATCAACGCGAACCATCGCGTCGCGGGTCATGCGCTTGAGCGCGGCGGTAACCGCAGGCGGTGTGACCCTCAACTCTTCCGCGAGCCGAGCGCTTATGGGCGTCTGGTCCTCTTCGAGCATCTCCCAGATGGCCTTGAGGTAGTCCTCCTGCGAAACGCTTGTCTTCTCTCGCCGCAATCTCGGTTCTCCTGAGTTGCCTTCTAACTCTTATCGCTGCCCTTCCCCACGTTGTTCCCGCTTCTTGCCCTGGCTCGTCCGCCGTTTCTCAAGCGATCCGCCAGCTCCGCCACGCGTTTCTCAATATCTTCAAAGATTCTCTGATAAAGCTCGGCATCCGCGCCATAGGGATCTTCGACCTGCCAATTCTCCACCTTGTCGGGGTCGTCGAATGCGATTTCCTCCGGCCAGCCGCTCATATTGATAATGAGATCCGCTGCTTCCAATAGCTTCGAAGCGATCGGCTTCGATTGCAATCCGTTCGGGCGATATCCATTTCTGGCGAGAGTCTGCGTTGTCAGCAGTTCCACACGGCCGAGCGGCGTCAATCCTGCGCTCGAGGCTTCCATGACGTCGGCGGCCAGCCGCGAAGCGATAGCCTCCGCCATAGGGCTGCGGCACGCATTCCCAAGGCAGACAAACAAAACCTTCGTTCTGGCAATCTTCATCATGGGAGCTGATTCTCCAAACTTCAGCCTAGTCTCGGCGCAATCAGGAGAGCAACCCAACCGGCAAGGATTTGTACGACACTATGTCAAGTCGTTCCAACGACTTCCATTTTTCATGGCGCCCTGGATTTTTTTCTTGACTTTTTGTACATCTTCGAGTACTATTATTCAGGTAACACCATCTTTGCGCGCGGCAGGCCACCTGCCGCTTTTTTGTTTTTAGCGGGTCCCTCCGAAATACCCGGGCCTCCGGGGCGTGCCATAACCCCCTTTAGAATGAACAGTTGCGAAACTGCAACAAAACAAACAACTTCAACTCTCTTTAGAATCAACACTTACGAAAAACCCAGGGGGGAGGGGGTGTTACGGTTAACTAGAACCAGGTAGCCTGCCAATCTTGGCTGTCCGCTTCCGAACTCACCTTCCCGGGTCACGCAAGACTCACCGTTGGCCGACAGTTGCCGGCTTTCTTGCGCTGGTCTCGACCAGCTTCAGGAAGTATCTGTGCACGCTGGTATCCTGGGTTAACTCCGGGTGAAACGTCGCGGCCATGACGTTGGCTTTCCGCGCCAGCACAGGCTTGCCGTCGTGCTCGGCGAGCACTTCAACGCCTGGACCGACCCTGTCAATCACTGGAGCTCGGATGAAAACCATCTCCATGGGGGCGTCCGTCAACTTGCTAGGGCCAAAAAAAACGTTGCTGGCGAGTTGACGGCCATAGGCATTGCGAAGCACCGTCATGTCCAGCAACCCCAAGGAGGCTTGCGGGGGATTGTTGACCCGTGTTGCGAGCAGAATAGCCCCGGCGCATGTTCCGAAGATGGCTCCGCCATCCCCGGCAAATTGCTTTACCGCGTCAAAGAGCCCTTCTTCCTGCAGGAATTGAAGCTGCGTGGTGCTCTCTCCGCCGGGCAGTATCAAACCATCGCAGCCATCGAGTTCTTTGACCGTGCGAACCTCCACGGTTTCGACGCCCAGACCGGCAAGCATCGCCGCGTGCGCCGCAAAATCACCTTGCACCGCCAAAATCCCAATCTTCACTTCGTTCACTCCATTATTCTGCGGATGTAGGGGCGCAGCA
>CAVUYT010000002.1:0-458471 GCA_963745805.1 uncultured Acidobacteriota bacterium | reverse complement strand
TGTGTAAGAGCTGTCCGTGCAGAGCGCCATGGTGGAAGATACTGCTCGAATGGCTTACCTTCACGGCCGCAGTCGCGGCTGCGATCGCAGCCGGCATTTATGCCGGGGTCAGCCAGCGCATGCGGAACGAGATGGAGGTACAGACCTGCATCCAAAGACAACTGGCCACTGCTTCCGAACGGGCCTGGGTCGCTCTGGCCGGACCGCCCCAGATTTCTGGCCTAACTTCTTTGTCGAATCCTCGGTTCAATGCCTACGTAAAGCTCGGTTTACAAAACTTCGGTAAGGGGCCGGCGCTCAATGTCTTTGTTGGCCTGCGCTTTGTCGCTCCTGAACGCGTCGAAGAAGCACAAACCGCAGTGTGCAACTCTGTGTTTCCATTCATTGGACTGCGACCGGCCGGACCTGTAAAGCCGAACGATTCCGATGTCTCGAAAACACAGTGGGGACTGGTCCTCTATCCCAATCAGCCTGCTTTTGTTCAGGATATAAACTACGGAGGCGAATCTCGCACGCTTCTCGGGCAACAAGCTTTTCTAGTTGGCTGTATCGCTTATAAAGATCAATTCGGGAGTCCTCATTGGACCAAATTTTCTTATAACACTGCCCCCTACGCTTCCGAGGCAATTCGGAATCCCACTTCGTTCCGTCACTTGTACGTCAGTCTCGAAAACAACTACACGGACGACGTCGAAACTAAAGAAAGCTGTATGGTGTCAAAGCCCTAAGGCTGCGCGCGATTCCGGGAAATCTTCCCCCAGCTTCTAGGCGGCAGCGGCCTCCAGAGCGCTCCGCACGGATTGCGGAAACTTGAGGGAGTACCGAAGCAATTTTTTCCAGTCGATTGCTTTCAAGCTCAGTTCATCGAATGCCATGGGCAGTCCCTCTTGCCGTTGGAGGTAGATCCAGTCAAGAAGAGCCTTTTCCGGCTCTGCGATTCGGTAAGAACCGTGTCGCGTGCGCTTCGCCTCAAAACCCCAGTGCAGTTTCTTGGCGATGTGGCGATAGACAATCTGGACGGAAGGGCTGCGAAATTCCCGTGGGAAGCCGGTCGTCACGCAGGTCAAGGCCGAAGGACTTTGCGTCGAGATTCCCCATTCCGCCAAAGCGGATTCGAGCGAAATATACGCGTCAGGTCTTAGGATGCCCACGAGTTCCCTGACAGAGAAATCGTGCGCCAACTTGTTAACGTACAGCCGACGGGACACATGCTCCACGAGCCCACGGCGCTCTTGTCTGCGCAGAGCATTGCCAACCACAGCTTCCGAAATTCCGTATTTTCGCGCGAGGTCGTCCGACCGCACGATTGCCGATCGCGATCCTTCCTTTCGAAGTGTTTTTGCCCAGTCCAAGACGGTTCGTCTCCCTACAGCCACTCCGCGAACACGCTCCGTACGGCCGCTCGCAGAATTTCAAAGTCGTCTCGCTCCAGTTCCGTGTAAACCTCGTCTGGCAACACCGGTTTCAACTCCGCCCGGCACAATTTCTGGTTCACTCTTTCGATCCGTTCGTGGATCTCTTCCCTGCTCACTTCGCGCCACTTCAGTGCGTCCTCAAGATGTCCCTTCAACACCGAGTCCAGCTTCGCGCCGCGCAACAAAAGAAGACGGATATCGAAAGCGTCCCTTGCTTTTACGATCCGTCGCGACACGAACGACTCCGCTTTTTGAAGCAGCAGGTAGTCCCGCGACGCCGCGGGGATGAGAGCGGTCTTCCCTTCCTCCTCGATCTTCTCGTTCACGATCTCGCGCAGCAGCACTGACCCGCCGATCCGCGTGAGGTCCACGGTGAACAGCTTTTGCTTGGCCGGTCCGACGGTCCACAAGCGCACAAAATGCTCGCCCTCCGTTTCCGGCTCGAAGGCGACTGGCCCTAAGCCGAGGGCGCCGGCCACTTCCTGCAACCGCGTTTCGAGAGCACCCACGAGTTCCTGCGCCGTGGGCAGCCGCTCTACGCGGGCCAAAAGATCCAAATCTTTCGAAATCCTGGGACTCTCATGAAAGAGGACCAGCGTGGCTCCTCCAAACAGGACGAAGTGGTCTGGCAGAGCGGAAAACAGAGCGATCGCTGCTTCTTCCATCAGGACCAGAATTTCGGCCTGGTCCTTCTGCAGGTCCCTCTCGAGATACCGGGCGATCCTCTCTTGTAGAGTCATTTGCAGAATACACCATATGTGGTTGTTTTCGCAATCATAATTGGCATCTCGTTTTTAATAAACACTCTATGCGATGGAAAACGCAATTATCGCAAGAAAAAACATCATCCCACAATCGCCCAATGCAGCAACAGGCAGAAGCGAGGAACCTCTGATTCGAATCCGACCTTCCAATCCAGAATTGCACACGATTTTCTTTCTCCGAACTAATTCTTCGCTTGCCCTTCCTGGCTAAACCCTGCGCCTGATCCGTCCGCTCCTTCCGTCAAGCCTCTGCGCCTCGCTCCGATGAACGCCCAACCCGCGGGCTTGACGGCGCGGACGGACAGGCGCCCTTCCCCCGCCACGAAGGGCATTTGCTTTTCATGCACCGCTCCGCGGTGCCTGCGGAGCAATAAACAAAAAACCGGAGCGAGGAACCATGAGCACACGAAGCATAATCGCGCGAGCGACCGGCGAAGGAACATTCAAAGGCGTGTATCACCACTGGGACGGCTATCCGACCGGACTCGGAAAGTATCTCACCGAAATCCTGGTAAGTGCATTCGCCAGCGATCTCCCCCGCATGCTGCACACACTCATCGATGAACACCCGGCGGGATGGAGCACCATTCTGCACAAAGACTTCACACTCCCGCCCGGCTACACCTGGGAAAAGGTACAACATCCCTCGTTCGAAGGTCTCAGCGACGCGGAATATCGCGCGGCGTTGGAAGCTTATCGTGCTATGCCGGACACGCGCCGCCCACAATGCTATTGCCACGGCGCACGGAACGAGGAAGCCCAGGCATTCACGGAGCGGGACGATTGCGGTGCGGAATGGGCTTTCGTGTTTAACGAGGACGATCGCGTGCTGCACGTCTGCCATCGCGAAAAGCATCGGCATACCGGCGAATCCTTTTGGAACGACGCCGGACGAATTGAACTCGACAAGGCTGGCGAAACGAACTGGATGCACATCGAGTGTGGCGAACATTACGAACGCTGCGCACACTACGCGTGGTTTCACTTCCCCGAATTGCGGGGTACGGACCTTGAGAGACTCGGCACCGCGAAGTTCCTGGGACGCCAACCGATGGAGCGCCATGACGCAATCGCCTACGTTCTTAACGGGCTCGTTACCGAGTCACAGGATGCGGATTCCGCGGCGGGTATGCAACACACGCCAAGATGCCCGCAGCGTTTCGTCGTCTTGTTCACGACTCGCGATATTGGTTCGAGGAAGTGACCGGGCCGGATGGTGCACGCATCGTCATTCCAGTCGCGGTCACAATCGACAATACCGAACGTCCTTGCAACGGCATCACATGGGTTTTCCCTCCCACGTTCGTGAATCCGAGGGAGACCAATTTGAGTTGACCGAGGCTCGCACTTGCTCGGGACTGCGGAATAGAATGGTTCCGGCATGCCGGTACGTAAAATTGTGCACATCGATATGGACGCGTTTTATGCGTCCGTGGAGCAGCGAGACGATCCGCAACTCCGGGGAAAGCCCGTCGTCGTCGCTTGGCGCGGTAGCCGCTCCGTGGTGTGCGCGGCTTCCTACGAAGCACGAAAGTTTGGCGTGCGCTCAGCTATGCCGGCAGTTCGCGCGGAACGCTTGTGTCCTGACGCCGTGTTCCTGGCCCCGGATTTTCCGCGCTATCGGGCCGTCTCGTGTCAGGTGCGCGAAATCTTCAAGCGCCACACGGATATGATCGAGCCCTTGTCGCTTGACGAAGCGTATCTGGATGTTTCGGAAAACAAGACCGGATTGGCTACCGCCACGCAAGTGGCACGTACGATCCGCGAACAGATTCGCACGGAATTGAGCTTAACAGCCTCCGCGGGCGTAGCGCCCAACAAATTCCTGGCGAAGATCGCGTCCGATTGGCGAAAACCCGATGGACTGTTCGTCATTCAACCGGAAGAAGTAGATTCATTTTTGTTGCCGCTGCCGGTAAGCCGGCTGCCTGGAGTAGGCAAGGTCACTGAAGAAAAGCTGAAAAGCTTTCAAGTACAAACAGTGGCGGATTTGCGATCGTTGGATTTATCCACACTCGACCGTCGCTTCGGTCGCTATGGGGTGCGTCTCCACGAGTTGGCGCGAGGGATCGATGACAACGAAGTCATTCCGGACCGGCCTACACAATCCATCTCTGCCGAGGACACGTTCGAGCGCGATGTGCCGCTAACCGAAATCGGGCCGATGATTCGGAAACTCGCGGAAAAGACATGGGCGGCTTCTCGCCAGGAGCCGCGTATCGCGCGCACTGTCGTGCTCAAACTGAAGACCAGTGATTTCAAGATCCTCACGCGCAGCCGAACTCCGGATTCTCCCCCTTCGTCGTGCGAGGAGCTTACAAACATCGCTCTGGCACTCCGCGAACGTGTAAGCCTTGGCTCCGAAAAGCGCTTCCGCCTGGTGGGTGTCGGCCTCAGCAACTTCCGCGATCCGGAAGACGCTTCCGCACAGCAGGCCCTATTTAAATAAAAATGGCACGAGCATCAATGAAAATCGTTGGATTGCGTTTCGGAGGCGGTGATGAATATCCAAGGTTAGCAATCAAATCCAAACAACAACCAAACTCGCGAAGGCCTAATCGCTTGGACGAACTACTTTTCGTTCACGGCGAATTCCCCAGCTCAGATTGCACGGGACTCACCCAAACAGGCCACAATCCTCCAGCGCTGTACCTATCAAGTCCTAAGCGCTAGCATGTCTCTCGGTTCGAGACGGGCCAGTTATGTCTAACAACGAGGCATGCCACTTCGCGAGGACGTCCGCCAAGCCATACACATCTTGTGGATACGAGAAGCGTTCGTCCCGTGCAAGTGATTTTGCGGGCGAGATTTGCTCTTTCCAGCCGGGCAATACACGAGCGAAGTCAAGCAAACTTCCGCTGTCGAAGACCGACCGCACTACCTCTAGGCCGTTCACCCGCGCAGGTGAACGGTTTCGGGAATCTATAAACTCGGATTCCACAAGCAAGTTCGAGAGTTGGCGTCCCTGCTCTGATCGCAGAGCGCGATTTAGGGCATTACCGAGACAGCGGACCCAATCCGAATGATCGAAAATTACCATTCGCAGCGAGTCTGCAATTGGAAAGTCCGCCTGTCTCATCGCTTTAGCGAGCCGCTCCTTAGCATTTCGCCAAAAACCCTTCACTACTTCCAGTCCTTTTCCTCTCTCTTTTGGATCAAACGATTGCCTCAAATTTCTGAACTCTGCTCGCGAATCCATGTACTCAACCCAATCGGGCTCATGAGCAAGCCACAATTCACGATCTAGGGGCAGCCATTCTTTCATCTGCAAATAAATGCTCAGCAGCTCGCGAACATCGTCGGTCCGGCACAGAATGGCCAGACGTAGGATTCTTAATTCACGAGTCCATTGCCGTCTAGGAACTCGGTTTACTGCCTCCTGCACCCTATCCCGCAAACTGGGCTCCTCGCTTTTGCGCTCCCTCGCATCAAATAGGAAAGAGTGCGCACATATCTCTACGTCAACAAGGGGTTCCTCCACATTTTGAACATCGATAGCAGACCAACTGACAGCCGCTGGGTACCGACCCACGCTTTTCGCAAGAATCGTTAAGTATGTCCGTTTCAAAGAAATCGCCTCGGGAGAACGCCCTGATGCAACTGATTCCTCACGCGACACAATCCGATTAGCCAATCGCACTGCCTCATCCCAAAAACCGCACCGATAGAGCAACCGCGCCACCTTTGCCGCGGCTTCTGCGTGATCTTCAAGCGACTCGTATCGCTCGCCGGCAACCGACCGGATTACGGACAGGTCACTGTCGTCGAAACGCTGCTGCTCCAAAAGAGCTTCGGCGCGCGCATTTACCCATTCGAATGCGACTTCTCTTGGAAGCTTTTGGAGCTCTTCCTCCTTGAGCTGTCTGTGCGATTTTGCCTGTACGAAGATGTTTTCTCTACTGCCTTCAGGGAATTCCTCTGCGTCGATTCGCGGATCAAAGGCGGGGTCTCTCGACCAAAGTCGATCGAGCTCTTCCAACTCCTGGCCGAGCCAAAGACCGTGGTACAAAGCCTCGGCAGCGGATGCGCGATCGCTAGGGTTTGCCTTGACTAGAGAAGAGAAATGGTCGAAAGCCAAGTGGTGCAACATCTTAAATCGATTCGGCCTGCGTGCACGGATCAATGGCAACATCTCCTGGCGCACATCGGGGCGATGCCGCAATGCGTTTCCGTCAATTTCTACAAGGCTGACCTCGCGTTTGAATGCTTCAAAAATATCCTTAGATTCTGCGTCGGTGACGATCCATGGTTCTTTCACTTCAGCGTCCAACGATTCGGAGGATTCAGGCGTGTCATCCGGCTTCACCGTTCCACGCGTCATGACCTTGGCAATGACTTCAGGTGTGATTCGGCGTACCACGAGTCCGGGATCAGCTAGAGCACGCACCCGCAGGTCGCTGATATGTCCAATAATTCGCCGCACTAGAATTCCATCGATGAGGATCTTGCCAGCGAGACCGTTGGGACTGAGTGGTTCCTTAAACTCACGGACCAAAGATTCCACGAGCTCTGGCCCCCCTTGCGTGGATTTTGAAAAGATCTCGGCCAGAAGCCGCAGCCGCAGTGGCTGCACTCCACCTTTTCGCTCATCAGTAGCTTTTGCGATGACAGAGACCAGAAGTTGAGCATCCTTCATACTAATCGGTTTCTTAACAGAAGAAGCTGACTCTCGCACCATCTCGATGGAGCCTTGGTTGTCAAGCGCCCCCAGGGCCAGCTCCTCTGTGGTGCGACCACCAAGGACACTTACCTGTTTGCGACCCGAGATGATTAACCGCATACGCGGCCACAAGCTGCCATCTGAACCAAAAGCAAATGCCCCTAGGAACTCTTCCAGAGCCGACACATCTTCAGTCACAAACTGGACCACTTCAAATGTGTCCAAAATCAAAAGAAAAGGACGCGCCCATTCGAAGGTGGACTCGAGAGCTTTCATGTGATTGTCGATGAGGTTTCGAAATTCTTGTATGTACGGGAAAAGACGCGAAATGGAATCGCGATCTGTCCCTTCCGCACTTCCGGAAGCAAACTCGCTCACACGGGCCCTGAGATCGGCCATTGACGCCGAAAGTCCATCGAATTGCGCACCAATCTGAAGACACATTTCGTTGATCAATCCCACCCGGTTCCTGGCGCTGATGGTCGTGCGGTCGAAATCGAGATACGCGAAGGGATACCGGGAAGTGGCCGCCTCAGCATGTTCCAGCACAAATTTGGCGATTAGCGTAGTTTTTCCCACTCCGCCCACACCCCAGACGGCTAACGGTGAACGTCCCTTCAGTGTCCTTGTGAGCAAATTGAAGGCACGCGAGGCGATCGCGCTTAAGGACGCTGCAGGAATCACACCAACGTAGTCCCTCAGTTGTTCGAGTTCCTTGCTCCGTCCGAAGAATCGGTGCGTGATGGAAGGACTACTCCCGGCGGCACTTTGCCCGATCATGCGTTCCAGGGGAGCAAGTAAGCGTCGCAGTTCAATTTCTCGATCAAGGGTTTCGATCCGAGGCAGAGTCAGACCGGGCACCCTAGATAGCCAACTCACTGCGGTCCGAGTAGCCTCAAGCTCTTTCAGGTCGGGTGAGCCAGATTCCGCTGCCTGGCCCGTCAAACACAGACGAAGGGCACGGCTGATGGGGTCTTGGAATTGATCTGACGTTCGTTTCAAAGCGTCTCTCACGTCCCCGGTACGTAACGCCTCGGTGAGAACGGCTGTTCTGCTATCAAGTTTCAGTGACCACTTTAGGCCACTGCGGTCATGCATTGTCTCAGCGAAGCCAAGGACGGCACTCTCCGCCATGGAACGCTTCTCCCCATAGATCACACTTGGGGCTAGATCTCGAGGCAAAAATCCTGCTACAACGGCCGCGTCAACTAAGAGTGGCCAAGCGGGCTCATCTCGACTGGGGCTGGGCGCTACTTTCTCGCGCGGCGAATCGGGTGAAGCCTTAAGCGCGGTCCGCGCCCAGCCCGGTAGGTCTAAACGATCCCATTTCGACGGAGGAGGTACACTCATACATCGCTTCCTTTTCCCGACGATCCAACGATAAGTTTACGGACTCCACCGGCCAAGGCCTTTCGAATCGGAATATCCCCAGCGCTATCGCGAAAGACAGCCGACATTCGAAACAATGCTAGCTCAGGGATTTCTTCTTCGGCTTTTTCGACGACGGAACGCCAAGCCAGCCGCATGCACTCAGCAAAATCAGAATCATATGAATTGTCGTTCCCAACGTCCTCAGCTCGATGCTGAATCCCACTCACTGGCAGTGCATCAAGTTTCTGTCCGAGGAAAAGCCAGCGTAGTTGCGGGAGGTCGACATACGCCTGACCAGGATCATGTGCTCCCGCCAGCGTTGCGACAAAATCCTTCAGATTCTCAGCCCACAATATACGCTCGCCGGCTGGGACCATAGCATTGAGCACAATCCAGATTGGATAGGGCCTCAGCTTCTTGTCTTGGTCCATGTTGAGATACTTGCGCAGCCAATCTGGCAGGTCAAGCCGCAGCCAGCGTGGGACATTTTCCGTGTCTCGAGGCTCTGGAATTTTGTCTCCAGCTTCGATTTGAATCCCAACCAGGTCCAAAAGAGCACGCAGAAAATCCCTTGGTCCTAAGCTCTGCAACTCTTTGGGGGAGAACACTACGACAGGAACTTGGGCGCCGAGAGTCCTCTGGAGAAGGCGAATCGAAAACTGTACCCCATGCCCCGGTGGCCCAGTGACAACCGCCACTCTGGGACTGCCCGAGGCATGAATGTCTGCCACAAAATCACGAAACTTGCCGCGCCCAATGATCGGTTGTGGGTCTTTCGGATTGTCGTTTAGCGACCAAAATTGAATCTTCTGGGTGCCCGGTGCTGTTGCTGGGAGTGGAATGGGAATCTTTGCAGCCGCCAGATCCGCTGCAATTTTGTCGATCCGGACTCCTTGATTCACCTTTCCATGGACTGCAAGCGGAGTGCCCTGCACATCTACTTCGGCATTGTGCAATGCGAATAATCCGCCTTCGGTGTCAACAGCAGCACCTCCAGAAGAACCCTTTGCGGCGCTTACTTTGTAACGAATCCGCGTGCTTGTCTTATCAAGCCCAAGGGATTCACCAATATCAAACTGTTGCGCATATCCGCCTGGATGCTGGAAAACCATCAGCCGCCTCTGCGGAAGGAACACGTCAATTGCGCCGGGTATGGGAAGCCATCCACGTATCGCCCCTCCTCCCTGCCGTATAGGAAGATTGCCGATGGCCTTATCTAATCGAATGATTGCGTAGTCGTATTCATAGCTCACTTTTTCCGCGCTCTTAGACGTGCCGTCGTAGGGAAGACTCTGTCTGGCATAAACCAGCCATTTGGCGGCGCCGTGAACCAAGGTACAAGCGTGCTTCGTCGCACCGGGGGGCACTGGCGGTCGTGGTTCCATCAGGTAGTCAAAAAAACAGTAAATTTGATCGCCGCTTACGACAGTCTGCACCGATTGGTCTGCTGCTATGGTGACGAAGTATTCGACGACGTGATAGTTTGTCATTACCAAATCGGGCCCGATCAGAAAACCCGAACCCATGATCCGATTGTGCGGAGCACCCAACGCTACCGCACAAATCGTTCGCTTGATTCGCCTGAGAGATTCCTCCAATCCTTCAACACCGAAAAACGGCTGCAGCTCATTCACAAAGGCTTGCATTTTTTGCGTGTCATCCAAACGGTTGCCGCGCAGTATGTGATTGAGACTCCAACCTAGAGACCCGTTACGTGGAGCCTCCTGTATGAGCAGCTGCACTGCTTCTTGAAGACGGCCGGCCTTGTTCATTCCAGAGACGATGCTACGGGCGAAAGCACGGCGGTCGCCGATCTCATTTCCCGCGCCCTGTACTCCATCCCTTCCAAGTACGGACGTGGCCAGCCAAATCACGTTCTCTCGCGACAGAGAATTCGCAAGAAGCTCCCCAATGTCTTCAAGTTGGTCTTCCGTCAGAGGTATTGGCTCGTCGTCCAAATCGTCCTCGTCTATCGCGTCGCCAACCGTGTCGTCTAAGTCTTGGTCATCATCGTCGTCATCGTCGTCATCATCATCGTCGTCATCGTCATCGTCGTCATCCAAGCGCACCAAACCTCCTTAAACCTTGCCCGACTTGAGCATCGCGGCCACTTTGTTATTTGCGAGTAAGGAAAATGCCAGGGCCACGTTTGTCCTCCCAATCCCGCTAAGGGCGTCAACCCCCCTGCCACCAAAGTGCAGACCGACCACTGCGTGAGTCCCTGTAGTCAACACACAGGATCCGGAATTCCCTCCTAGCGTTGAGCAATCGTGTTGGAACACGGGACTTCCAGTCTCAATACTTGTCACAAAACCTGGAGACCATCTCTTGGAACCATCCGCACGGCCAAACACGGAGGAAATAGCATCAGACTTGGAAGGGCCGTAAGGGTGGCCTACGGCATAGATTTCGCATCCTTTAAAACGGCGGCCGCTTCCAGAAGTACTTTCGAGGTCTTGTCCCAACGATTCGGGCAACAGATCCACTTCCAGAGCAGGAGGGACGCCTATCTGGCTGCAATCGAGCTTGAGTATAGCCAAGTCGACGTCCGGTTCAGCGGCACAATAGCCAATTTCCGTAATGGCGAACTTACGCGCCGAGTTATTGCCCGGCAAGTCTCCGAAATCCACCAGAGGAGCTTTCGCACGATCCAGCTTCCACTGCCCTATCGATTCATTGCTGTTTGATGCGAGAAAACTGGCTACGTGACGATTTGTCACGATAAGGTTCTCTCCTAAACGCCAACCCGTTCCCAACAACACGCTCCCGCCTGAGCCAGAGACTTCGACTCGCCCAACAGAAGCCGATGCCTCATTGATTTTTCCTCGTGCGACAGCTACTAGAACTGCCCAATGCTCATTCTCGCCAACGCTGTTCGGCGACTCTACTCTCCCGACTTTGTATCGCATTGACGGTCGGCCTGTAATCCGCACAATCGCCTCAAGGCTTGCGAACTCCGCTTTGCTCAGATCTGAAGTATCGCCGCCATCCGCAATTCTCTTTAATCCTCTCTCTACGTTGGCAAGAACTTCAGCCGCGGCAACCTTGGCTGTCAAACCGCGCGTAGGCCCCTCGGACTCACTATGAATCTCCTCCAATAAGTGAGCTTCGAGAGCGGCCGCAAGCCGCTCTTGGTCGATGGGACCCGTTTGCTCGTCTGACTCTAGGTTTCCACCCATAGACAGAAACCTTCGCGCCATGCGAACTAGCCTTTCGCCGGATTCTCTATCGAGGCGCTCTTCTTTCACGACTTCAGACACTCCTTCTGCACACCTGTTCGCGCGTCACCTTGCAACAGCTCGCACGCTCAGCGGTCCGATTCGCCGAAAGAAAGCCACAGAAGTCTCGCTTGGCGATTCCTTTCGGCATTCGCCTGGTGCAGCGAAATCTAACACTATGCTGATACTTAGCACAAGGCACTTGATCAATTGACAACTACCGGAATTGCGCTAAGATATCGCCCTCAGCGGCACTCCTGCAATGGAGCGCACATGGACATACGTCGCTCTATCGTCAGTACGCGATCCTTGGCACCTGTGCTTCGTGGCGGCCTTCAGCGGGCAGTAAGAGAATCCGTGAGCACTCCTGTGGAAGAAGCTGGGTTGAGCCAAGAGGTCGAAGCTGGCCTGGCAGCCATCCAGCAAAGCGAGTCTATGCCTGACGTGATGAGTAGCCCACAGCATGCGATGGGAGCTCTGATACAAAGCTTTGCTGCTGAGTACGCGCGGGAGTTCGGTGGGTACAATCCTGCCGCAGCGACCGCACTCGAGGTCAAATTTGACAAGCATGACGTTGCAGGTTGGTTCACGAGCTTATTCGACTGGCTCAAACAATTTAGGAAACGCACACTCCTACCAGCCTCTGCCGAAGTCCCTCACTTGCCGGACGATGCCACAATTGCACTGTTTGCCGACTGGGGAACCGGCCTCTACGGCGCGCCGGTCATTTCGGATTCAATCGCAAAGCTCGAAAACTCTGTCCATGCGACGTGGCACCTTGGCGACGTCTATTACGCAGGACAAAAAAGGAGGAACAACAGAGACTAATCGAACTCTGGCCCAGACGAGACAAGACAATCAGGAGGGCGTGCAATTCGAATCACGAAATGTATTCCGGAGGCGAAGGCTTCTTTGACCTCACAGTGCCATTTACCAAGCAGAGGTCTTCTTATTTCGCTCTCGAAAGCGATCGCTGGCTGCTCGTAGGCTTAGATTCCGCGTACCAAGACCATCAACTTGCAGGAAATCAAGTCGATTGGCTGACTGCGTTGATCGTGGCCAGTCCCAAAAAGAAAGTCATACTGCTCTCTCACCACCAGCCGTATTCCCTACTGGATAAACAAGGACCGAACCTCATTGCGCAGCTAACTCCGTTGCTCGCCAGCAAAAAAATCTTTGCGTGGTACTGGGGGCATGAGCACCGTTGCGTGCTCTACGACAGACGCGATGACTGGGGACTGTGGGGCCGCTGCATCGGGCACGGTGGATTTCCATATTTTCGAGACCAATTCGGCAGTGCCCCTTCAAAAACTGCTCCCAATGGTCTTTCGTGGAGACAAGTTCCCGCAAATGCAATGTCGCCTGGCGCGATGGTGCTCGATGGCCCAAACGTCAACATTCCCGAACACGCAAAGGAATACGGCCCCCACGGCTTCCTGACCATAACTCTGAGGGCCGATCACATCGAAGAAATTGTGCATGACGCCGATGGCATTGTAATTGGTCAGACAAAGCTAGTCTGAAGCGCGAGAGGAGAGAGACCCCAATGGCCAGCCGTGAGGATTGGCTCCGAAGTGCACTAAGAGCCATCGAAGATCGTGACCCCCAACTTGCCCGGGAAATGCGCTCCATCCGCGACCGATCTACCACCCTTGAAATGGCTCCTAGACCAGGGGTGGAAATTCCCGGCTTTGCTCAAGACTTGACGCTCGAGACGATCGTTCTCCGGACAGGGAGACCGGTACTCGCTGTATCCCATGAGGAGCCGCGACTGGTTTTTGACGATGCAGAAAGCGAAGTCTGGCGAGAACGGTTGACCGCCGCGCGCGGACGATTGATGTCCGCTATTCCGGCAGTTGGCAGAATCGAACTTAAGAATGACCCCCGTTATGACTGGGTAGGAACGGGTTGGCTGGTCAGCGAGGATACCGTTGTGACCAACCGTCATGTCGCTTCTGAGTTCGCGCGAAGCGACGGCAAGCGATTCATCTTCCGTGGCAGTCCGATGGGACAAATCACAGCTTCCGTCGATTTCTTGAGGGAAGTAGATAATTCAAGCACATACAGTTTTGAAGTCTCTGACGTTCTTTACATCGAGCCCGAAGGTGGTCCCGATCTCTCCTTTCTGCGCCTCCGGGCCAAATCGGGCAGTCCATTCGCATCTCCAATTATGCTTTCGATCAACACGCCATCGCCACAGCACTTTGTCGCGGTGATTGGGTATCCAGCCCGGGACAGTCGCATTCCTGAGCAAGACTTGATGGATCGAATTTTTGGCAATGTTTATGACAAAAAGCGGCTTGCCCCAGGGCAGGTGATGTCAGCCGCAGACGAGATGGTCCAGCATGACTGCTCCACGCTTGGCGGAAATTCTGGTTCCGTTGTATTGAGCCTGACGACGGGAGAGGCCGTCGCTCTCCATTTTTCCGGACGCTTCTTAGAATCCAATTACGCTGTCCCAGCAACTCTCGTAGCTGACCGACTCCACAAACTTAGTCGTGGTGGAGCGAGTTCGGCGGCGCGCATGGCACATCCAACACTTTCTCCGCGCGGGCCCGCTGTAGAGCAAGCTGTCCGAAGCACGTACTATGCGAAAGCTAGCTTCGAAGTTCCGCTTATCATTACCGTAACCCTTGGGACTCCGCGCGAACTTCTTTTGCCACGCCCTTCAAACGTTCCCACGACCGATGTTCCCGCCAACGTTGAAGCCGAAACTGACGAGTCTTTTCTCGAAGCAAGAGCCGAGGATTATTCAGACCGCGAGGGTTATCTGAAAGACTTCCTGGGTTCGAACGAACAAGTCTCATTGCCAGCTATTGCCGCGCACGACGTTGTGACGTTCGACGACAAGGGCGAGCAAACAACGGTCCTTCGCTACGAACACTTCTCAGTAGTCATGAGCCGTAGCCGTAGAATGTGCTTTTTCAGCGCCGCAAATGTGAACGGACGCCTTTCGCGAAAGATGAAACGGAGTGGCTGGAAGATCGATCCGCGCATTCCGAAAGATCTTCAAATCTTGAAAGAATGCTATGGGAACCCTCCCAAGTTCAGCCGCGGTCACATGACTCGCAGGGAAGATCCCATTTGGGGAAGCCCAGCCAATACCACACGAGGCAATCAAGACTCCATGCACGTTACTAATGTAGTCCCGCAAATGCAGCCATTTAACGCACCCATTTGGTTGGGACTTGAGGACTACGCTCTTGAACACGCGCGTGAAGACGATATGCTGATTTCGGTCTTCACCGGTCCATTCTTCACCAAAAACGACCCTATTATGTACGGCATCAAGATTCCCGTTTCGTTTTGGAAGATTATTGCCTTCATCCACGACGATACGAAAGAGTTGTGCGCCACCGGTTACACAATGTCGCAGAGTTCTTTTCTTAGGGAAGAAGAGTTCGTATTCGGTCAGCATGAAACGTCGCAGATACCGGTTGCCACAATCGAGGCTAGATCCGGTCTCAAGTTCCCCGAACTTAGCGCGGTAGATCCGCTGAGGCATGGGGAAGAGGCTCTAGCCCTACCGCTTACTGACTATTCGCAAATCAAGTTTTACTAATCGCTCTCACAGAAAGGCCTTTATGAGCGCCATAGCTATCTCCAATAACGACATGGTTTATTTGCACTGGCATTTTAGCGGGAAGATCGCGGGCTGCCTGGGCTTTAGTATTATCCGGCACGAACCTGGCATGAATAGTGGAGTGCCGCTACCCGCCATGGTTGGATTCGCGGCAGCCAAGCCGGCTGGCAATAAATTTAAGGATACCGATACATGGCCCGTCCAAAAATTTTCATGGAAGGATCTGTTCGCAAAGCGCGGTGGGACCTACTGGTACGAGATTGTTCCTATGCTTGGAAAGCCAGGGAATCTCAAGCCCGACTCGTCGCGCGCCATGCGCACGAACAGTGTAACTCTGGATAGCGGGCGTGGAAGCTGTTCAGTGTTCTTTAACCGGGGCATCATCTCGACACAGGCAATCGCTCACAGCCTTCCCAAGGGCAAAAGCGGGTTGCCCAACGCGGGCGCGCTGCAAATCGCAATCCAAGACCCCACAAATTCAATACGCAAGCGGTTGGTGGGCGATCTCGAGCAGGGCGTTCTAATGCTTCTCGACAGAGCGGCGAAAGAAGGAGGCCATTGTTATTGCGCGCTATACGAATTGTCCGACAAAGATTTGATAAAGCATCTTATCAGCCTTGGTCCCAAGATACCACGTCGTCCTCTCCAATGCAGGCGAAGATACCGAAGAAGGCAGCGGGGACGGAGATAAGACCAATCACGACGCCCGGAACAGTCTGCATAAGATGAAATTGGATGTCACGGACCGCATGATGAATAAGGGCCACATCGGGCATAACAAGTTTGTTGTATACGTAAAGAAGAATGTAGCTCTTGCAGTGCTGTGTGGCAGCACGAACTGGACGGCTACCGGACTCTGCGCACAAAGCAACAACTCCATCGTCATCGAGTCACCTGAACTCGCCGATGACTATTTCCGCTATTGGAAGCGTCTAAAACGGGACACAGAGGGTGCCGATGGCGAGGCAACAGACTTACAGGGAACGTCACTCAGGAATGCGGACAAGAAAAAAAACAGCGCTCACGATCTCATCGACGCTAAGAACAAAGTCAACGGAGATGTTCATGCATGGTTTTCGCCGAATACAACGCAAAAATCAGTTCCCAAACCCAAAAAGAAGCCCGGCCTGACGCCGAAGGCACCTCCCTCTCCACCGGACCTCGGGGAAGTATTCGAGTTGATTGAGAATGCCAAGCAGGGTGTCCTCTTCCTGGCGTTTATTCCCGGAAATCCCAGCATCGTATCCAAACTCAAAGAAACCTACGACGCAAAGCGAAAGAAGAACGAACTCTTCTACCTCCGTGGCGCCGCCACATCGCCCGATCCCGCCAGCGTTTTTCGCGTCGACCTCTATCACAGATCTGGGAAGACAGATGCAACGGTTCGCGCAGTTGAAAACCCGCCCGATGCGGCCAAAGCTAGCGCCAAGGTTTCGTCAGTAGCTGGCATTTTCGCGACTTTCGCTGCATGGGAAGCCGAAATCTACAAGATCGGCCATGCAGTGATCCATGACAAGATTCTAGTCATCGACCCATTCACCGATAACAGCGTCGTCGTCACCGGCAGCCACAATCTTGGATTCAAGGCGTCTTACAGCAACGATGAAAATATGGTCATCATCCAAAAGAATCGTTCAGTAGCGGAAGCGTACGCGGCTCATGTGCTGGACGTATATGAGCACTACCGCTGGAGATGGAAACTGCAAGAACCACTTCGGGATAAATTTCAAAAGCTTACGAAAGCGCGTCCGAAATCGAAATCAGCCGACCTGTGGAAGCAAGCGGTGGATGAGGTCAAATCAACGGTGATCAAAGAGGCCTGGCACAACTTAACACTGAATGATACTTGGCAAGATTTCTACGTGAAGAACAAAAATTTACTCGCGGCAGAGGACAACTTCTGGTCGTCCTTTGGCGGCGTCGGTCTTTCCGGATACCAGTGATCCAAACAAGGCGATAAGGTGTCGAATAAGACGTTCAGAACCAGGGTTCGAGTCCGGCAATCCGTATTCGGCGCTTCCGGGTGCGATTGCATCTTCGGGGTTCCATCAAAGTCAGAGTTGTCATGCACCTGCATATCCCCTCCCGAGCGCGACAACGCGATACTCCAGGCAACCACTCCTCTCTAATCCACTGCGATAAGTTCCCAAACGAGCACGTGCCTGATTGTGGTAGTACCGTTAAACTGTACATCTCCCATTGATATAGTCATCTCGCCAGACCCTGAAGTTCGTTTGGCTCGATCTTGGGATGAACGACCAAAAACTACCTCTCACGATTTATCTGATCAAGCCTGACCGCGTGGCCGCGTTTGAGAAGGAAATGTCTTCGCAAAGTAGATTCGACCTGGCCCCGCCGCTCGACGGCTACGTACTGTCATTTCCTCCAAGCGCCGGTGAGCCCGCTTGGGCCGCGGCTATCAAAGCGACAATACGAGACCCAACGAGCTTTTCGGCATTCGGACAATCACCATCCGCAATGATGGTAATACGCCTGGATGGGAATACTTTTGTACTTACATTCGGTCACGCCGCCGCACGACTCGAAGATTCGTGGCTGGAACGCGCCTTCGGCCGGCGCGTGGCACTGAATTCGATACCATCGAATAAGTTGATTGAAATTCACCTTGAACAGGTCTTTGCAAAGTGGCACGTATCGAGAGAAAGAGCTCCTCGCGCTTCGTCTGTTGAAGAGTTCGGCGTAGAGTTCGATCGAGACCTAGTCGCTAGAGTTGAGGGAATCCCAAAAGATAAAACTCTTGGCAGCACCATCCGCGGCAGTACGAGTCTTCGCCTAAAGATACCTTTTTCTGAATTGTCCGCGACTCTCAACAAAGCAACGAGCCTCTACGCAAGCAACAAATACAAGAAGAATTGGCCAGACATCGACAACATCAACCCCGTTGCTGACGAAATCTTGTTAACCCAACTCGATCTCCAGCTCGACAAAGAGATGGGAAACTCCAAGGCAATGAAGCGGATGGTCATGCTCGCCCCGTTGCACAGACAAGAAGAAGATCTGTCTGCCGATTCATATGTCTTTGGCCGCCTGGGGAAAAATCCCGTCATGACTCCGTATCTCTTGTTCGAAGGCTGGAGCAGCCACGTAAGAAGCCTCGGAGGCTTGCCGGATTTGAACTCTGCGAAGAAGACGGCCGTTCACCTTCTCGATGGAGAAAAAAACGAGCTGGGACGCTGTTCCGCTTATGACTGCTTTGGATACGAGCTAGCCCTGAATCAGCGACAGTACATCTTGTCGTCAGGAGTCTGGTATGAAGTCGCTGCTGATTTCATTTCAAAGGTAAACACATTAGCCAGCAGGATGCATCCTCCCAAAGAAACCCTTCCGAAGTGGGACGGTAAAATGGACGAAGCGGAGTACAACCTCCAATGCGGCAAACGGGCCGGCTTCCTCCATTTCGACGCAAAGAACATTGTCTACGGCGGTGGACAATCCAAATTCGAGTTTTGTGACGTTCTGCATCTGGGCAGCAAGACGCTTTACTTTGCAAAAATCCCTACTAGATCGAGCGGCGTGAGTCACCTTGTCGAACAGGTCCGACGAACGACAGAACTCATATTCGGCGAGGACGGCGAGTTCCGGAAGGCAGTTCAACAGTCCATGAAGAGACATCACAAGGGAGAAGACTCATCATGGCTCGATTCGCGTCCCAAGAATAGCGAGTGGAATCTCTGCATGGTTTCGTTGGGAAAGTCCGCGATGGATATTCCTTTCTTCGCACGGTGCTCTGTGCGCAGACTTTATCTTGAAATGCGGAAGCGCGGGTTTGAAGTATCTTTCCTCACGGTTTAAGTGCGTTCTTTATTCGGCGCCATTCTGTTGTTATCCGTAGCGCATGCTTTGTCAGCGTCTTCGAGTTGAATCTATCCGACGCCCAACGCGATCTCCTGCACCCCCATCTGCAACGGAAATTGCAGCCATTCGGAACAGGAAGGAACTCGTCGCCAAGTTTCCTCTTACTCTCAGAGCGTAATGTTCCTGTTTTGCTGGATTTTCCCCCTCATTCGGTACTGCGATTACCTTGATGAATCGATTCTGTTCCGCACGATGACGTGCGACTTCTATCCAATGCCCTTCCTGGCTAAACCCTGCGCCTGATCCGTCCGCTTCTTCTTTCAAGGCTCTGCGCTTCGCTTCGATGAACGCCAACCCCGCGGCCTTGACAGCGCGGACGGACAGGCGCCTTCCCCCGCCACGAAGGGCATTTGTTTTTCATGCGCGGCTCACTGCCGCGCCTCTGAGAAACAAAACCCAAATCCACAAGAAGGAGTCTTCCGAAGTGCAAAAGACAGAACGTAAACCGTTGTTTAACCTGGGTCAGCTTGTCGCTACACCCGGTGCGCTGGCCGCTCTCGAAAAATCCGGACAAAGCGCAATAGAATTCCTATCGCGCCATGTTCGAGGGGATTGGGGAGACCTTCCCGAAGAGGACAAGACCGAAAACCAGCTCAGCTTGGAAAAGGGCTTCCGGCTCCTGAGCAGCTACAGCACCACAGCCGGCAAAATCTGGGTTATCACCGAAGCCGACCGCTCCCACACCACCCTTTTGCTTCCCGATGAGTATTGATTCGAAGAAAAGAGATAAAAGGACAACCCTATGTCCCCGGCTTCTGGATAAAGCGCTCCTGAAACTCCTTGAACGGGATTTCAACATTCTCCCAGCTTCCCGCACCCTTATCCGTGGGGATGTGAGATTGGATTTCTCTTGGAGAAACAACGGCGAGCGCGGGTTCTCGATGGGAGTAGATCGCCCAAAGATGAAAGGTGTGATTCTCAGTCTCAATCGCCCTTTCCCATTCGTTTCGGGTGAGATGAAAAGTCCCGGACAATCCCATCGTCGAACTTTTAACTTCAATTGACAACGACCGAGGATCATTCATATTCAAAATCGACAGCACATCGTAGCCGTCGCTATTGTTGTCTATCGCCACCCATTTGGGCTTGCGGCCCGTCCGGTGTTCTTCGTGCGCGATTGTCAACCTTTCGCCTTGGCGCCCTATCTCGTTCAAACGGTCATTTTTTAGGCCCCGGCCCCGCGCGGACATAGCGTCCCAAAACGACACCACATCATCGCTTGTGCCGTCAGCAAGTCCCGCTTCAACAAATACTTGGCCCACCTTACTACCAGCGAACGCGATCACCTTCATTCGACCGAAGGTGGCATTTTGCACCCAGAATGGCCGCTCGATGTCGACGTAATCGAGGAGTGCTTGCCGCAACATCGGCTCATAGTCCTGTAAGCCCCGGAGACGTGCACCACTGGGCGTAAGAATCGCCACGCCCGTCTCGCTTGCCCGCAACCATTTCATGGCTTGAGCAGTTTCGATGATCTGTTCGCTTGGCAAACTTCCCACCTGGCCAAACGCTGACCGCATTTGAGGAAACGTAAGAGCGTTGCGTAATGCGATCCCGAGTAGATCAAAGCAGCCTTGGATGATGCCGGGAGAAAACGCGATCACTGCTCCTCCCGCGAAAAATCCTTTAGCAGCGCCTGGATGTCATCCGCTGCCAGCCCGGTGCTGTACTCGTCGAAGTCTTCGATATCGGTCGGGTCGAGAGCGATGGGATCGGGCCTCAACGAAGAGTCCTCCAAGGCTTCAGCCATTTTCCCGATTTTATAGCCCAGACGTTCCCGAACTGTCTCATCAACGGTATCGATACATTCCACGATTTCGATCGTCGTCTTCTGATCTTTGGCTAGGCCAAATCGGTGGATGCGGTCTTCGGATTGCAGGTAGTGCGCGGCATTGAACGTGCGGTCTAGGTAGATCGCGTGATGGCATATGCGGTGAAGGCTGACTCCTTCACTTGCCGCAGCTGGATTCGCCACCATGATCCTGGTGTTCGGATCATCGTGGAAAATTCGAATTTTGCCTTCCCGCGTTTCGTCGTCATCCTCGTCTCCAGCATCCACCCCGCCGTGTATGTAGACAGCACCGAGATCCGACAGTCGCTCAGCGATGTACTCAACGTTGCGGACAAACGACGACCAAATCAGTACTTTCTCTCCTTCCCTCGCGAGGTGCCGCGATTTTTTCAGAACGTATTTGAGCTTTGGGCCGTCACCTTCAGCCAGAACCGCAGATAGGAAATCCGGGTGCGCAAATTCGATTGCTGAAGACAGAAGCGCTGGATTGGAGACAAACTGCAAAAGACGGGCAACTGACCTGCCAAGCGCACGAAAAGCTTGTCTACTTCCGATGTTGAGCGTGCTAGCGGCTTCGCGTGCAACTTCAAATTTCATGAGCTTATAAAGCTCCCGCTGCATAGGCGCCATTTGAAGCTGTGCCATCACACGCGTTACTGGTGGTAATCTAAGTTCCGCTTTGTTTGTGCGGACATAGATTGGTCGGATTAGACCGACAACCGTATCTGCATCTGCTGGTATTTCTGGATACAAGAATGCAAATTGCGGAATCAAATCTTCCGTCGATTGCGGCATGGGAGTACCTGACATTATTAATTTTCCGATGGGAAGATGCGCGAGACCAAGAGTCGCACGCGCCGTTTGCTTTTCGATGCCACTCTTAATTCGGTGGCTTTCATCGAGAAAAATATAAACCCTATGGCCGGCACAAAATGCGGCCACCAAGTCCGAGACCCGTACCAACTGCTGATACGTAATCAATGCAAAGCGTGGCGCGGCGTTCAAAAGCTTGGCGATGTTGTCCCGCCCTCCTCTTAGTCGCACGAACTTAGCGTGCAGATGGGGCAAGCAGTCATCCATTTGTTCGTCCCATGCGGCAAAAGCATTTTTCGGCGCAATAACGAGAAGCTTCTCATCCGCAACCGCGCGGTAAAAAAAACAAGCAAGGGCTTCGGTAGTCTTGCCCGCTCCGGGCACTGAAAAAGTTGCTGCTGAAGGAAGCGCCGCTATCTTTCTTACGTTGCGGCGCTGTTGCTCGGACAGTTCGCGCTCGAAACCGACACTTTTCAATTTGGAGAGGAGTTCACGCTCCCCAAGACCTTCGGTTTTTAGTGCTGCAGTGTAACCTTCGGAAGCGCGCTTCGATTGCTTTAGTAGGTTGGCGGCGCTGTCGGAAATGGACAGACCATCCCCGATGTGCAGCCCGTAACTGCTGAATATTTTTAATAGTTCAGGCCGAAGCGCCGCGAAGTTCCACCAGGGGAGCGAGACGCTGTACGCATCCTCTTGCGCTGCATCTTCCGTATGGTCAAAAATCAACCGAGTGAGAATGCTCTGCCAAGGGAGTTGCTGATCGCTCTCTTGCCACGAAATCAGCGCGCGACGATCCGATTCGCGATAGTCAATTTTTAGCATTCTGTTGGACGAATGATCGGATTTTCTTTGCTTGGGCCTCGATCTGGTCGAGCTGATTCGTCACACCTGCAAGTTTTGACTCAGGACGAAACCCATCCTTTCACGGCTGCTGTTAAGTAAGCTTGCGCCTTCGCACAGCATTCCAGGAGATAGTTCGCACCTTTGGAATCTTTCTTCAGCTGTTTTTGTGTTTCAATCACATCGACGATGATTTTTCGAGCCTTTGCCGTATTTTCCGGTTTTTGAATCTCTAGGGCCAGTGGGATGTCGATCGGATCGGCAGTCGCCGGTGCTGGCGTGCCGCCGAATATCTGTTCCAATCCCGGATCCGCCGGTGCTGCCTTGACCGGAAACTCCTGTTGCAGTTTTTCCTTGACCTGGCCGAGACTCTCAAGAATCGCAGGGATGGCTTCATACAATCGCCCGCCAGCTTCATCGGGATTGTCAATCAGCGTGTACGCAGCCTGCTTGAATACCTCCTGGCTACCTACTCCCGCTATTTTCTGACGCGAGGAAACAAGCTTTTCGAATGCCAATTCTTGACCAGAAACGAGAGACCACCGATCCGTCTTGCCCCGCGTTCGCAGGTATTCATCGGCGTAGGTCCGCATGTCCAACAATTTCTCAACTTCGCCTTCCTTCATGTCGTACAGATCGCCCAGCTCTTTGTTGGAAAAACCATCGCGCTTTTGTTTTGCCAGCATCATATTCGCTGTGCTGTCCCAACTGTAGTCGGCTCTAATGTCCTTCGCGATCTGAAGTGTCGCTTCGAGCCGATCAATTTCTTTCTCTTCGCAATGCGGCAGCACGGCAACATCAATGTGCCGGAAATGCCCGTATCGCGCACTGTCCGTAAAGATCAGCTCCCGCCATTGCGACAGCCGACGATTTCCGTTTACGACAAACCCGTTCTCGTCCAGAACGATGGCATCCACTTGCTGGTTTGCGGTGTCTTCGAAAAACTGTTGCAGGTTGGATTGCTTCCCGAGTTTAAGCAGCAGTTCGTGCTGCGCCTGTTGTGCATCCCAAAGTTCAGGATCACCAGAAAACAGATCCGCACGCGCTTTCTTCGTTGCTAAATACTCGGCTTGAAGCGATGACGTTCGTCCGTTTGTCAGGCGGTATTTTGGAAGCTCGATCGGGACGCGAATTATGGGGATGTCTACGGTCTTGCTCTGGAAAACTATGCGCGTCGTCGCTCCTGTTGGCTTCGCCAAAAGGTTTTTGAACTCTTCGACGCGGGCTGGCTTTGGCCATCCGAATCGGGAACTGGTGGGATTTGCAGGAAGCGCGTTTTCGGTCATGCGTCGCTATTCCAGTCCGAAGACCACGGTTGGGACGTGATAGGCCTTCTTAAAAATCTTCAACTCGCGTTCAAGCCTCTTTGCTTCTGCGATATTGCTTCCCAGCAATTTCGCGATCGGATTGGAAGGCACGATGATTGCGGCAGCCTTTATGCTGTTGTCCAGATAGAGCGTTTGCAACTTCATGAGATCTGCATACATCCTAGCCATGTTGCCGGTTTGAAGGCACAGCCCCACGTCGTTTTTCATCGAGGTGATTGTCATATCTGACCCCTCCGCCACAGCAACCTCTCCCGACCAACCGGAACTTAGTAGGCTTTCGAGGAACAGTGAGCGGACTTTCTTCGCGGCTCCCCTGGTTGGCCTTATTGAGATCGCTGTAATCGCTGCGGTGATTTCCTTATGGAGCGCGGCGGGCAATACTTTTTCTCCCGCGCAATGGCTGAATGCCACATACTTCATTTATGTTTCACCTTTGTTTGAATCCTGCGGGGGCTCTAGAAAGGTTGCTCTTGGTGTGATCATAAAGTGCCTTGTCGTGAGGGCGATAACGCGCGCTCCCGTTCAGGGCGTCATCAATTCGCTTCTTGCCAATCTCGGCGTAGCCCGCAACTAGTTCGCAACCCCAAAATCTGCGTCCGTGAAGGGCGGACGCAACACCCGCTGAGGCGACACCGGCAAACGGGTCGAAAACCAAGTCGTCAGCGTTTGTGAGCGCTAGGACTAAGCGTTCAATCAAACCAACCGGAAATTGGCAGGGATGATCTGTTTTCTCCACATGATTGCTTTTTACGTTTGGGATATTCCACACATCTTCGGGGTTTTTGCCGAGAGGATTTCCCGAGAATTGACCTAAGTTCGGGCCTTTAAAATGTTTTTTGCCAGGATATTTTGCGGGCACCCGCACTGGATCAAGATTGAAAGCGTACACCTGGTCGATTGAATCCGTCCGTGTGTACCACATCACGACTTCGTATCGGCCCGAGAAACGTTTATGCGTATGGAGACCATGTCCGAACTGCCAAATGATGCGGTTGCGCAATTGCAGCTTGAGTTTCTTAAAGATCGGCGCAAATTCAATGTCGAGGGGAAAGATTTCGTTATTCTCTACATAATTTCCCACCTGCCAGCACAAACTACCGCCTTTTTTTAGACGTGGGACGAGCTTGCCGATTATTCGACTCTGCCATTGAAGATATTTCCGCAACTGCATTTGCGTTTCGTAGACTTTTCCAATGTTGTAAGGGGGCGAAGTCACCACGAGGTCGAATAATGGTTTCTTGGGCAGCCCATCAAGAAACACTTCAACATCCCCCTGCCAAACTGCATAGTCCATCGATAAAATGCTCGATGGCGAAACGCGTTTGCCGGAGTTCAACAAATTTGCGACAGTGACTGGTGTACGGTTTTTTGAAGGAGCAAACAAAGAAAGGTCAGTACCGAGCGCCCTTCCGTACATCGTGCCATTCGCGTTTTCCCTGTGCGCTTGTTCGCCTGAGCGCAGGGACATGCTTTCGTTGCTTGGAAGAGACATTTTCGGCTCCGACTCGTATAACCCCAAGTTCCACTAGCACTGATTTGCCTTACAATTTCACAACCTTACACCACAATGATTCATGCGCCAAGGCGTCCACCATCCGCCAGTGAAATAACCGAGCATTCTGGGCCTTTTTTGCTGCGCGCCAATACTGTTTTAAGGAGGAGTGAGCTCGTTGCGATGACCCTCCAATTCACTTCAAATCCTTTTACTTTTCAGGAGTGCTCCGCGTTGCATCTGGCAATTCCGAGAAAGGCGAGAGTCCGCCGTTCGCGATTCTCATTGCAACCCCGGTCACACGACCGATGATTTCGGCTTCATGTGGATACGAAAACCTTCGAATTTCCTGCGGCGAATTGACGTGTGGCACGACGCTGAGTTGTCCGCCTTTCAATTCACACCACCCACAGGCATAAGCATCCCGCAACTCGATAAAATAGATGGGCCGGTCTAACTCGCGCCTTGATGCCGAGGTCTTCACTTTCGTTTGTGTTGGATCGATCTGCACAAACGAACCAGGCAAGATTACGGGATGAAGTGTAAAGTCTTTAAGCCCTATGTAGCCATACAGCGACTTGCGCACATCCAGCTGCCGGATCAAGGCAACGGGTATGTCACCCCACACTTGGACCAAGCGAGTGAGTAGGTTCGTTTTCTCCGACTCGAATTCCTGCCGCACCCTTACCGGGACTGGCATATCGCTTTCGTCCGTGTCGGACGATGTACCAACGACATGAGTCGCAGGCCACCCGAACATGCCCTGATCCTTGGCAACATCGGCGATGTGTATCCCATATGCCGAAAGCAATTCCTCGTATCCACGATGATAGATGACGCTCAGGAAGTCTTCTGGATGATGAACGCTGAAACTAAAGAGATCATTTACGTCAGCAAAGCCTACGAAACGATTACTGGCCGGCCCCTTTCTGATCTTCATGAAGCCCCAGATTCCTACCGAGATCTGATCCATGCGGACGACCGCCTTCGCGTCCTTACCAAACTCGAAGAGGCTGCGAACACTGGAAGATTCCATGAGGAGTTTCGCATTCTGCGAGCGGACGGTGCTCTCCGGTGGATATCGAGCACCGCATCGGGAGTGCCCGAGCCAAACCAACGCATACGCTGGCTTGTTGGAATCGCACAGGACGTCACTTCGCGCAAACACGCTGAGGAAGAAGTCGCCCAGCATCTCGCCGCAGCAGAGGCCGCCCGGGCGGAAGCGGATGCCCTTCGCAAGGCCTCACTGACTCTCACACAGAATCTAAAGATGGACGCTCTCCTCGACACGCTCCTCGACACACTTCTGGAAATTGTTCCCTATGATCAAGCAAGTGTCATGTTAGCAGAACCGAATTCTCAACTCATGGTTGCGCGAGAAGCTCCACCGCCGCCCGCCGAGAAAAACAGTCCTCATGCTGGACGCTCGTGACAATCCGTTCCTTCAAGATGCCCTCGTCGGTCGCAAGAACATTTTCATCGAGGATACGCTCCGCGAGCTCCAATGGCTTCCAGAGCCCCGCATTCGCAGACATCCGCTCTTGGTTTTGTATCCCTCTCGTCGCATCAGACTATGTGTTTGGGCTCCTCTCTCTCGGCAGCAGTGAACCCTCAAGATTTACTCGCGAACATCTCCGGTTGGCCAAGTCTCTTGCGCTCTCCGCCGCTGTGGCCATTCAAAACGCCCGGCTCTACGAACGCGCCGAAATCTACGCCTTCGAGCTGGAGCTTAAGCTGAAAGAGCTAAAAGAAACGCAATCCGCACTGGAGCAAACGCAGACTCGCTCACGTGGTACAGGCACCTAGACCTTGCCTCACGCGCCGATTGCGGCGTTTTGGTGTACTCTGTTGCTCATTGAGCTAAAAGCTGGCTCGACGGATGTCCAGCTGATGCCCATGTGATGACTCTTTGTTCGAGTTCCTGCCGGACTCAATATTCGGCCGGGCCACCATGCCGAGTGCTGAACGCCCGAGGAGGTCCGCGATGCGTTTCGCTCCTCAATCCAGATCGCTCTTGCAAACATCGGGACGCTGGGAACTATCGACCGCGCGCAACAGAGCGAGCGCGAATTCCCCAACACATTCGATGTCAACCGGCGTCCTCCCACACCGAGCGCTGGGCAACCAGGCTACTCAACAGTTATTGCACTCCGCTTTGATTCAAGCGAAGCCTGCACCGGGCCACTCCGCCGTCCCCACAGCCCCGGCGAAACCTGTGCAACGGAGCGCGTCGGGTGCGCTGCCGCCGGCCGGAGACCCCGCGATTGTTAAGGCTGCGCTACTCACGCCGGGAAACCCCCTTGCCCCTGCCACCCGTTCGTTTTTTGAGTCGCAATTCCATCACGATTTCAGCCAGGTTCGGGTACACACCGGCGAGTTGGCTTCGCAATCGGCCCAGGCCATCAACGCCTTGGCCTATACCTCTGGGCAAGATGTTGTTTTCGCTAGCGGTGAATTCGCGCCCACCACACGGTCCGGCCAAAGACTGCTTGCTCACGAACTGACGCACGTCCTGCAACAGAATGCCGCCGGTCCTTCCTCACCTGCTGGAGTATTTTCTCCCGCAGTTCGGCCCCTTCCGGCCGTCTCCGCCAGCCCCTCCCGGATATTTCGCAGCACCGACGATAAAAAGACGGCGAAGAGTTCGAAAGACTCCGCCTGCAAGGGTTCTCCCATCAGCATCGAAGCGATCGTTCCCCAGGACATAGCGCCTTCCCTCAGCCCGGATTATCAGACCGCCGAGTTCGGCGGCGGCGGAGCCGAAATCACAGTACCGGCAAAGGTCACATTTCTTTCACAACTGGAACTTCTCGATGCCACGTTGGCGTGGGACTGCCAAGGAGGCAAGAAAGGAAAGGAAGTGGCAACTCACAAGATCGAATGGGACACCGACCGGAATGGTTTCACGGCGACGGCGAAAAGCAAGTCCGTTACCGACGCACACATCTATGGCATGCACGGCATATCCTGGCAAAGAAGCACTCAACAATGCGCAGAAGGGCGGCTTCGACCTCGACAAGTGCAATTGGAACTACGAAGAAAACTATAATGCCACTACATCGGCGCAAGCCGGTTCCAAGCTGTTCCACCGTTGCGCGTGGGGATATCACTACAAGTCCGAGAACCAGGTAAAGAAAGGCGCGCCAAGCAAGAAAGCCGCCGTCTCATACTTCGGCGTAGACAAGTCAAAGATCGTCTAGCAGGACGTGAGCCCGATGGCTAGCGCAGGCAGCGTGACGGAAGCATGAATCGATTACAGACAACGAGCGCACCTAAGCATGACTTACTCTCGACCGATCGTGCGCCTTCGCGTCCAAGCTCCCTTTCTTGGCGTCGCGAACGCTCCTTTCCACTTCTCCGCCAACAACAAGTGGCTGGCAATCAGTCCCTTCAGCGCACCCTAAACGCCTGCATCCTGCAAGCCAAGCTCGCCATCAATCAGCCGGGAGACCAATTCGAACAGGAAGCCGACCGCGTTGCAGACGCAGTAGTCAATGGCCCGCCACCGCAAACCGCGGAAACCACGCGTACAACTCCTCCGTTCCTTGTCCAACGCGCATGCGCTTGTGGCGGAACCTGCGACGACTGCCTCTCGCGAGCTACCGGGAACACGTCCTGCGAGCGTCGCGAGCGCCGGCTCGCGCCGTAGCCCCGCCAATCGTGGACCACGCCCTGCACTCACCGGGCCAGCCCCTTGCCGATGCTATCCGCGGCCCGATGGAATCGCGATTCGGCTCTGATTTCCGCGATGTGCGCATTCACACGGACGACCTCGCCGCGGAATCTGCACTTGCCGTCGACGCGCTGGCTTACACCGTCGGCCACGATGTCGTCTTCGACAGCGGACAATACTCACCATCCACACCCACTGGCCTGCGCCTCCTTTCGCACGAACTAGCGCATGTCGTGCAACAAGCCCCTCCCGCAACTCTCGCTACGGCGTCCTGCCTGCAGCGCGAACCTGCTCCACCACGTGCTGGAGGAACTACGAAAAAAAGCGCCTGGGACGAACTCCCGGCTGAAGCTCGCGATGTCCTTCAGCATTCATTCGATACGAGCGATCGGAGCCGGTGCAACAAACCCAAAAACCCGGAATGGATCTGGTGCGGACAGACTGCCGCCGATTCCTTCAACCATCTCGCCCCCGCGCGTCAGGCTGCATTCCGCAGCTCTCTACCAAGCTCTGCAGGCGGAAGGCCTCTGGGGCCTGGTTGACCGCGTCGCCGAAGTGCAAGTTGAAAACGATCGAGGCATCTCCGGTACTACGAAAGACAACAACAGGCTAATTCTGCGCCTAATCGAGAACTCGCACTTTTGCGCGGACACGCCCATCGGCGGAGCGCTACATAAGGGAGAAAAGACCTGGCGCCAGGTAGTCGCGAGCGCCGAAGGCTTGCACGTTGGTGCCGGAGGCAAGAATCAGTTCTCCGCACACTTGGACGACCTTGCCCCCGTCGCAGGACGCGAAAAGGATGGCCAGTGCCGCTACTCCTATCGGGACCTTCTCCCCCATCTGAGCAGCGATGTTCTTGGCTTGAAAAACATTGATTTCTTCCCGAGACCCATGGAAGAACCGCAACCCGGAGAAGTCCAACCCATCATCCGCTTCCGCATTCCCGGTACCTAGCGGCAATCGCATGTTCCAGCCCCGACCGTCTCGTCACTAGGCACCGCTCGGAGACGAGCGCGAGTTTTCCACAGGCCCACGCCTCGGATTGAAACGAGCTACTCTTTTAAAACACCAATTGTGGACGCGCTATCGGCGCAACCCGCTAAGGAATGGGATTGTCCGTCCCCGTCGTCCCTTTCTGTTCGTCTAAGAGGTGCCGAACGCCGTCGGGCTTCAACTTTTAGGTATTGCTCTCGGCTGTACGGTGGCGTAAGGTAATCACCCACCTACCGTTGAAACCAAGAGAAGTCTCCCAGCAGGACCTCTCTCTCTGCGGAGGAGCGATGAATAGGGTCAAATTTGTTTGGGTCGACCTTCGCTCGGAGTGCTGCTTGGACGGCCTTTGCGACCGCATGCCGGAGGGTTATGAAGCTCTGCATGTCGTAAAACCGGAGGCCATCAGGCCAGCGATTGAAGAGAATCTGCCCGGGTTCCTGTGTTTCGAATACGACCACCCCGCCAAAAGGCAGATGGAAGTGCTAAGAGACACGCGGTTGACCTGGCCAGCGATTCCCGTGTTGATGCTCACCGTAGACCATTCTGAAGAACTCGCAGTCTGGGCGCTCCGCATGAGAGTGTGGGACTACGTTGTCATGCCGGTGTCGAGGGAGTATCTGTACGTACGGCTGGCGATGCTTGCCCAAGCGCCTCAAGCCCGCAATGTGCAACAAGGCTCCGAGTCCATTCGTCTTTCCCACTCTCCACGCGACGCGCAGAAAAGGCCTGAAATGTTTCAGGAAGGGAGCCGCCGCTTTGACACCGCCGTCTCTTTTGTCGAAGAGAATCTGACGGAAAAGATTTCGCTGGGCGAAGTGGCGCAACTGTGCGGACTTGGGCTCTTCCAGTTCAGCCGCGCTTTCAAGCAGGAGCTGGGGACAACCTTCCGCGACTTCTTGATTCAACGGCGCATCAATCGCGCGTTACAACTGTTCGACGACCCCAAGGCCTCAGTCACGGACGTCGCGTTCGCGGTTGGCTTCAATGATCTTTCCTACTTCGCGCGGGTTTTTCGGCGCTTCACAGGGGTTTCGCCTTCCTTTTACCGGCAAGAACGCGAAGTGAGCGAAACCGTGCATCTTCCAGTGCCAGAGCCGGCGCGAAACGGACCGGCGATGTGGCCATTTGCAAAATACTCCTATCCAGCTGCAAAGAAATCCTAGCGTCGGTTTTCTTCCGTGTGCTATTTCGTAATGCGAGTTTCTTGGATTTGATCTTCCGCCTCAGCAGGCACCGTTCATTCCGGTGACACCGGGCGCCTGTCTTTTGCGCTCGCTTCAGAAGGGGGATTTTCCATGCCAGTCAATCCGACTTATCCCGGCGTCTATATCGAAGAGATTCCGAGTGGCGTGCACACGATCACCGGAGTGGCGACTTCGATTGGCGCGTTCATTGATTTTTTCCCTCTAGGGCCGCAAGACAAGGCCGTCCAGATTCTGAGCTTTTCCGACTTTGAGACGATCCTTTGGTGGGCTAAACACACTGAGCGAGGCTAGCTATGCGATTCAGCAGTTCTTTCTCAACGGCGGCTCGGAAGCGTACGTGATTCGCATTGGTGGAGTTGGATTACCGTGGCGCCGCAAATGTGAATCTGGTAAGCCCATGGAGGAGCGGTTGTCGTTGTAACCCTACCGCAGGAAGCATGGTCGGCGGCACAGGTGGCGAATAACCCGGGCGTCTGGGGAAACAATATTCGGGTAGGTGTCGACTACAGCACGACGCTCGACGGTTCCGGACCCGAGCGAAGCCCTGAATGAACTGTTCAATTTGACGGTGAGTCAGATGGACCCGGTAACGGGACAGATCGTACGGTCGGAGACGTTTCGAAATCTGACGTTGCGGCCAGGCGTGATCAACAGCGCCGTGGACGTGGTCAATCAAGGTTCGCAGATCGCTACGCTGTCGAACGCGGCGGCGGCACCGGCTCGCCCGCTTGCAACGGGGCACGCTCGGAACGGCACTTCCCGGTGTTCCAGCCATTCCCCGAGCGGTACCGGGGTCATGACCCTTACCGTCGACCCTGACGGCACGGGCGCGCACGTTCCAGCAGTGTGGAATCGCCACGATCACCTACCGCGGTTGCTCCGACTGACTATCCGGGTCTGCGTCCGCTTGTCGAAGCTGCAATCAAGAGCGCCGCTGCCGATCCGCGTTCCTGGCGACACAAATCAATCCGCTTGTGGCACCCTTGCTGGCAGGAGCGACGGTGCAGTTGATGGGGAATGGAACCGCCAGGCATTCCCATACCAATACCGCGTGCTTTTGGGCGGAAGCGGACCAAACATCAGTCCGAACGCGACGATAGCCATCAACGACACGGCTCTGTCCAACCCCATCGGTTTGAACGGCGGTACGGCGAACGTACAACAATACTCACTGGGGATCGGTGCTTTCGTTGCCGGCGCGCAGCATCCGAATGCAGGCGTTGGCAATGATGGGAGCTTTACTCCCGGAGCGGCGGTCACTAGTGCTTTGATCGGCGTTCCGCTGAATAAGACTGGGCTCTACGCACTGGAAGACGTGGACCTGTTCAACATTTTGTGCCTGCCGCTCGCCGCTCGCAGGCAGCAACCGACTATCAGGCGATAGTGTCGGCCGCCACGACGTATTGCGATTCGCGCCGGGCATTCTTGATTGTCGACATTCCTCCGGCAGTTAAGGACCAGCGGGAATGCAGACATGGATGGCCCAAAACGATACGCTGCGGGACACCAACAACGCAGTGTACTTTCCGCGCACTTTGATTCCTGACCCATTGAACAATTTTCGACTCCGCGACATAGCGCCGAGCGGGACAGCGGCTGGCCTGTATGCGCAGACGGATGCGAGTCGCGGCGTATGGAAAGCGCCAGCGGGAACAGAAACGACCCTGCGAAATGTTTCGCAGCTTGTCTACACCGTGACGGACGGCGAGAACGGCGTGTTGAACCCTCTGGGAATCAATTGCCTGCGAACGTTTCCGGTGTACGGAAATGTTTGCTGGGGCGCGCGAACCTTGAAAGGAGCTGATGTTGAAGCTTCCGAATGGAAATACATTCCGGTGCGGCGCTTCGCGCTCTTTCTTGAAGAGAGCTTATACCGCGGGACCAAGTGGGTGGTCTTCGAGCCGAATGATGAACCGCTGTGGTCGCAAATTCGCCTGAACGTCGGCGCCTTTATGCAGAGTCTTTTCCGTCAGGGCGCATTTCAAGGGCAGACGCCGAAGGATGCCTACTTTGTGAAATGCGATCACGAGACAACCACGCAGAACGACATCAACAACGGCATTGTGAACATCGTCGTCGGCTTCGCTCCACTCAAGCCGGCGGAATTCGTAATTATCCAGATTCAGCAAATCGTCGGACAGATTCAGACCTAAGGAGACGCGCACATGGCTGAGTTCACCGTTAACCCAACCCGCTTTGATCCGTATCAAAACTTCAAATTTCGAGTGAAATGGGACGGCAAGTACGTCGCCGGCATCAGCAAGTGCGGCGGTCTGAAGCGCACCACCGATGTTGTGGAGCACCGCGAAGGCGGCGACCCCAGCACGGTGCGAAAGTCGCCAGCGCGCACCAAATTCGACGCGATCACCCTCGAACGCGGCGTCACTCACGATACCGAGTTTGAAAAGTGGGCGAACAAAGTGTGGGATCTCGGTGCCGGGCTTGGCGCCGAAGTTTCCCTGGCGGATTTTCGCAAAGACATCATTCTCGACCTCTTCAACGAGGCCGGACAGAAAGTGATCTCGTACAAAATCTACCGCTGCTGGGTTTCCGAGTACCAGGCGTTGCCGGATCTGGATGCCAACGCCGGCGCCGTCGCCATTCAGCACATCAAGCTCGAGAACGAAGGCTGGGAGCGCGACCTCGCCGTAACGGAACCTAAAGAGCCCACCTTCACGATTCCAGTCGGATGAGCCTGAATCTCAAATACGGCGTTCAGCTTCCTGCGGGTCTTTCAAGAGACGCCAGCTGCGTCCGCGAAGTTCAATTGCGGCCCCTCACTGGTGAAGACGAAGCGTTTCTTCTCGAGACAGGTGAGACGCTTTCTGCCGCCGCACGCGTGACGGCTCTGCTATGGCGTTGCATTGTGCGCTTGGGGACAGATGAAGCCGTCTCGCCCGAAACGGTCCGGTCCCTGACGGTTGGCGATCGAGAAGCACTCCTTCTTCATTTGCGGCGCATTACGTACGGCGACCGCATGCCGTGCCTCGTGACATGCCCTAGCGAAGGGTGCGGTGAACGAATGCATCTCGAGCTGCTCGCCAGCAACCTGCTTTTGGCCCCCTATGAGTGCTCGCAAGACTGGCGAGGTGTCTCGTTTGATGTCGATGAGAAACGTTATCAAGTCAGGATGCGCGTGCCTAATGGTCTCGACCAGGAACTTCTAGCAGAGCGTGGGCAGACCAACTTTATGGAAGCGGAAAAGCTTCTCTTGCACCGTTGCGTAGAATCGGTATCGGCGGAAGATGCCAAGCCACTTGCGATCGAAGAATTGCCCGCAGAACTGACGGACAAGATTGCGAGCAAAATAGCGGCATGGGACCAGCAAGCCGAGATTCTGTTGTCTCTAGCAATGTCCCACGTGCAGCCACGCGTTCATCGCCGAGTTTGATCCGGGGGCCTATCTCTACCAGGAATTGCGCGGGCATATTCCGTATCTCTATCGCGAAGTGCACCAAATGGCTCGCTCGTATCACTGGAGCGAAGCGGAAATTCTCGGCCTAACGCCGAAGAAGCGTTCGGTATATCTGAATTTGCTGGCGGGGGAGGATGTCATTGGGTGAGCACCTCAGGAGAGCCGTCAGCAAAGCCACGGGAGTGCACACTGCACCCTGGGTTATGCCGAATTATCGCCCGATATTTCCGCCGGCAGAGCCCGAAATGCCGTCGGCAAAGCTCGAGGCGCAAGGCGGTGTTGTATTTCGATACCCGGTGCGCGACGTAGGTGATCCGCCCGCGTCACCGGCATCGCCGGGCGCGGCTGGCACCTTGGGATTGCCGGACGCGCCTCAGGGCGTTGTTCACCGCGCAGACAAATCACGCATCCAACCGGCTACCAATGGGCAGGCCCTCCCGCCCGATCGCGTTCTATATAAGGTTGCACCGGTCGACCGTTTCGCGTCAGAAATGACCCATCAGATTTCGCCCGCCGACGAAACGGCTCTAGATCCTCCCGACTTGAGCTTGTTCTCACCGAGCACCGTTGCTGGCGATGAGAAATCGGCTGTCCGGGCGCAATCGTTGGTCGCCGAACAGGTCGCTGCCCACGAAATTGAGCCACCCAGGCGCGATCGTCCTGAACTGGGGGAAGAAATTCAAATACCGCCGCACCCATCCGCCGTCCCGGACGATAGCCGCGCCGCAACTAACGAGACGGTCGTACAAGTTCACATCGGGCGAATCGAGGTGCGCATGGCCGCTCCGGCACCTTCTCCTGCGCGACCCAAAGGTCCTCGTGGTTTTGCGGAGTACGAATCGATCCGGCGTTACACCACGCGGAATCGGTTCTAGGCCCGGCGATGAGCAACTTTGAAGCCATCCGCGGAGTGACGTGGACCCTGCGAAAGCTGCTGCAGGACAACCTGGAGGTCAGCCCCGTAACCGTCACGCTCGTGCCTCCGGACGTGACACTCAACGGGGTTTCCGGTCGCCGCCTCAATCTTTTCTTGTACCTGGTCGACGAGAGCGCCTACTTGAAGAATCAAGAAATTCCCGGTGAAGGATCGCCAGGCGCTTACGGACATCCCCCGCTGAGCCTCACCTTGCATTATTTGATGACCGCGTATAGCGAAGGCGACGCCTCAAACGAACGCGACCTGCCTGCCCAGGAAGCGCTGGCAGCTGGCATGCGCGTGTTTCATGACTTCGCGATATTACGGCCGGACAACGCCACGCTCGATCCGTCCCTGCTCAACGAGTTCGAACAGGTAAAGATAAGTCTGAGGCCTGCGAGCCTCGAAGAAATGACCAAAATCTGGTCTGCGATTCCAACTGCGAATTACCGTTGCTCGGCAGCCTACAAGGTTTCCATCGTTCAGATTGAAAGCAAGTCTAGGAGAACAACTCCACTCGCCGTGAAAACGCGCAGGCTTCATGTCGCGACGATGACGCGCCCGCGCATCACCGCGATCTACAGAACACCAGTGCTTCCTTCTGATCTCAAAGGTGATATTCGTGCGGCCGTTGGACAATCGCTGACGATCGAAGGCTCGGGCTTCACGGCTCCTCAAACCTGGGTTCGGCTTGGAGGGCTCGACCCAATCCCGGTGACGCCGCTTTCCGATGGGCTCATAACGATGACTGTTCCGGACGCCTTCTATCCGCCTATCGCGCCCAATCCTCCGCAACCCATCGCTCTCGAGGATCAATTGCAGGCCGGTCCGCAGTTTGTTGATGTTCGCATTCAGCGACCGGGCGACGGCGTCGCCGGGGGACTCGACCATGGCACAACTTTCTCTGAGCCACAGGTGGAAACCTCAAACCAAACACTGTTCATGCTGGTTCCCGGGATAACTGGCGTTTCGCCGAACCCCGCAAGCGTCGCCGGCTTGCTCACCGTGAATGGGACACGGCTCTTTCATGCAGGTTTGAAGAGCTATGTGCTGGTCGCAGATGTCGCGATCGAGGTCGTCGAGCCGGGAGCAAGCGATCCGTGGGCTTCGCCCACGAGCACCTCGGTTGAGGTGCCGCTGACGGTAACCACGGCTGCAAATCCGCCGCTGACGGTGCCTGGGGCATATCCGGTGCGCGCAGAGTGCAATGGAGCCATCAGCGTAGATGAGCCGAAAGTGAACTTCATCCCATGAAACAGTCGGACACCAGCGAGCAGAATACCGAGCGCATCAACTCGTGGCGGGACGCGAATCGCGAGCACATCGATGCCGAATTATCGAGGCTCCGGCTCACGCTGCACCGGCGAATTCTCTGGCTGCGGCAACTTTGGAAGCGCGATCCCTTGCAGGGCTTTCGCGAGTGGGTCATCAGTGATGCCGACGCGGACCGTCTCCTTGCGGGAGCGCAACCGGATGATGCCGAGGCATTCTACGCTCGCGATACAGCAGCTGCGGAATTGAGTCGGGGGATCGCGGCGCAGAGAGAAAACGCCCAGGCTGCGGCTCTGCGCGCCGATGCCGCGGGAAGTCCACCGGCGCTAGAGATTCTCGCGCGTTTGTTCCATCTCGATGACTTTGATCGCGATGTCTTGGTCCTGTGCCTCGCACCCGAGCTCGACCCTAGCTTCGAGCGGCTCTACGCCTATGTTCAGGACGATGCGACGCGCAAATTTCCGACCGCCCATCTGGCGCTAGATTTGTTTGGCCGCGATTATTTTACACGGGAGAGGGATGCGTGGGGTGAGGCCTGGAAGTACTTTGTTCCCGAAGCTCCACTCGCTCGCTCGCGATTGATTCGTTGGGAATCGGCCGATGACGGAACGCGTTGTGGCGAAGCGCTCCGGCTGGAGCGGAGGATTTGCGACTACTTGATGGGTCTCAATCGCATGGACGAGCGCGCGCTATTGGCGCTCCGGCCGATCGATACCGCCGGCGCTTTTCCGAGCGGCGGCGATACGGTAGATCGACTGGAACAGTTGTTGCATAGCTGGAATGGCCGCGGGCGCATGCCGGCGATCAATTTGATAGGCAAAGCCGCAGCCACGCGTGGTGCAGCAGCCGATTTGTGCGCACGCCTCGGCGTCGGGCTCTTCGAAATCGACCTGACGCGTCTTCCCTCACTCGCTTCCGAGCGCCGGGACCTGCTCCGTGTGCTCGAACGCGATGCCGTCCTCCTGCCATCCGCCTTTTTGATGGATGTGACAGAAGTCGAAAAGCAAGACCGCGCCGCAACTGCGATGGTGCAAGAACTCATCCTCGACTTGCGCTCCTTCCTGATCATCGCCAGCCGTGAGTCTTGGAAGAGTGACCGCCCGCTGATAGCGGTGGATGTCCCGAAGCCCTCCTCCGCCGAGCAGCGCGACGCATGGAAGTCTTTTTTGGGAGAGGAAATTGTCGTTGCCCATCATGCGAGCGCCGGAGATACCGCCGAGGAATTTCTGAATGCTCTGGTACAGCAGTTCGATTTCAGCATTGCGCAAATCCGCCGCGCCAGCGACGCGGCGCAGGCCGCGGCGCAACTCCGCGATCCTGCCGCGCCGGCCCTCACCACCGGTGACGTCTGGAAAGCGGCCCGCGCTCAGTTTGCAAACGCTCTGCGCGGTCTCGCGGATCGCATCGTGCCCGTCTACGACTTTGGAGATCTCGTTTTGCCCGGTGACATCCTGCAGCAATTGAGAGAGATTGCTTCGCAGGTGTCCAGGCGCGCCCTCGTTTACGATCACTGGGGATTTGGCGAAAGGCTCTCACGCGGCAAAGGCATCTCGGCTTTGTTCGCAGGCCCGAGCGGCACGGGCAAAACCATGGCCGCGGAGGTTCTCGCCAAGCATCTCGATCTCGATCTCTATCGCGTGGACCTCGCGGGCGTGGTCAGCAAATACATCGGAGAAACGGAAAAGAACTTGCGGCATGTCTTCGATGCCGCGGAGGAAAGTGGTGCAATTCTCTTTTTTGATGAAGCCGACGCACTCTTCGGGAAACGCAGTGAAGTCCGCGATAGCCACGATCGCTTTGCGAACATCGAAATTAACTATCTTCTGCAACGCATGGAAGATTATTCCGGGCTGGCCATTCTCGCCACCAATATGAAGTCCTTGCTCGACCAGGCATTCTTGCGCCGCCTGCGGTTCCTGGTGGATTTTCCGTTTCCCTCCGCGGCGGAGCGCATGCGTATCTGGCAGGGCGTTTTCCCCGCAAAAGCAGAGACGCACAGTGTCGACTACGCGTTCCTTAGCCGGCTGGAAATTGCCGGCGGAAACATCAAGAACATCGCCATGAATGCAGCTTTCCTCGCCGCGGCTGGTGACCGCCCCATCGGCATGCAGCACGTTCTCAGCGCGGCGCGGCGAGAGTACACCAAGATCGACAAGCTCGTTCTCGAATCCGAATTTGGGCGCTACTTCGCGGCGGTGCAGCGATGAGGCGATTCTCGGTGGAAATCGAACGGCTGGTGGTGGACGCGGCAGGAATCGCGCCCCTGCCGAGCGAACGATTCCGTGTGCTGGTGGAGCAGGCGCTGCAGCAACGGCTCGAACGTCATGGCGCACCATCGGCAATGCTGGGGGGAGAAAGCGTCACCATTCCGCTACCGGAACCCGCAACGCATGAACATACCGGTGGCGCTCCACTCGCGGGAAGCGTGGCGCAAGCGATTCATCAGAGTCTGACGCGGAAGGCTTGAGGGTATGGCGGAGCACGCGACACAAACGACGGCACAGCAGAATCCGCAGAACGCGGTGGGTACGCACGAAACCTCTGCTGCTGCGGCTCGGCAAGATTTGCGCCCCGACAACGCCCTATACGAATTGCAAAGGATCCTTGGCAACCAAGCGATGCAGCGTTCTCTGCAGCGAAAGTGTGCCTCATGCCAGCATGATTCAGACGAGGAGTTGCCGGCCGCAATGCAGACCAAGCTGGCGATCAATCAGCCAGGCGACGCCTTCGAACAAGAAGCGGACCGCGTTGCGGATGCCGTGATGAGCGGAGGCTCCGCCCCAGCAACAGTGCAACGAACCTGCGCGTGTGGTGGGACTTGCGACGATTGTCAACGTAAAGCGGAGGTCTTGCAGCGCGCCTCAGCCGGCTCCGACGCCGACCCTGCCGCCGGAACCGCGCCGTCAATCGTGCACGAGGTGCTGGGTTCGCCGGGCGAGCCGCTCGATAGGGCAACACGTTCCTTCATGGAAGCGCGTTTGGGCGCGGACTTAGGCGGTGTCCGTGTTCACACCGGTTCGCGCGCGGCGGAATCTGCCCACGCCATCAACGCCCTCGCGTACACGGTGGGCAGGGATGTCGTGTTGGGAAGCGAGCCATTCGGCACGAGTAATCAAGCGCGTCAAAGGCTGCTGGCGCACGAACTCACACACGTGATTCAACAAGGTGCTGCAGAGCGACGAGCGCGCGGCGGGGAAGCGACTAGCGTTGCCGGCGACCGGGCGAGTGGAATCGCCATCAACCGATTTACGTCACCTGGTGTTCAGCGTTCAGCGAGATTGACGGTGCAAGAGTGGACGGCTGAAAAGTTCCAGATGCCTGTCCCGCAAAACAGCGCGGATGGAGGGTCAATCAAAATTCAGGACCCACCTGACAAAGCGCAGGTCTTAATCAGCGGCCTTGTGCAAGTGGATGGAGATGACCCCACGGATCGGTGCTCGATATTCGACCTCGGGACCATGCAAACGGCATGGATCGCTTGGACAATCATGTACTACCGCGGTCAAAACCCCGGGGACGGCACCGTAACGGTTCGCCACAAATGTCCTGTTCCGATTCGCGACCCCAGCGACAGCAGCAGCGAATGGTATGACGTGAACAATGTCCGACGGCCAGCCGCCTGCGGTGATTCGGCGGGCGTCTTCCACAAGGACGATCCGGGCCATGAAATCCCAAAAACCACAATCAATGACGCCGCGCCGGGCAATCCCGTGAATTTTCTCCGCGGATACACGCGCGGTTTACACCTCGTGACGTACTTGACGGCAAATGACGCCGATGGAAATTTTTTGCCTCACCCACTGAAATTTGTGTATTGGAATTCTCTGCAGGATTTCAACTTCACTCCCGATTTCAATAATCCGCAGAACATGTGGGCCTTTCAGGGGCAGGTGAAAGTGAATATCGGATCGAAAGGAAACGGTGAGACGGCCGACGCGCCGTATATGCCGGATCTCTCCGCCACTTTCAACGACAACTTCAACGATTCTTCGAACTGGGAGGTAACAAAGAAGGCTTGACGTTCAGTCGTGAGATCCATGCCCGATCCAGTTGGAGAAGCGGCAGACGCAGTGGTGCCGGGACCAAGAAAGTCAAAATAATGAGGGTTGGCCGTGAAGCGTTACGGGTCCTTGAGGTGAGAGATGGCTTCTGAATATCCGCGGAGCCCGAAACTACTAAAGGGTGGACTAGCGGTGTACCGGTCGCAAACGCCGGGGCCGCCGCCGAACATCGTGGTGTTTCAGTACAACCCGGAGCAGTTGACTCGAAGCTTGGCCACGCGTGCGGCGCCCCGCGAGGCCAGCAACGTCGGAGCCGCGCGGGAAGACGTGCTGCGCGTGCTCGGACCTCCGGTAGAGACGATAAATTTATCCATTGAGCTAGATGCTGCGGATCAGCTGGCGGAGCCGGACGCCAATTCATTGACGGTCGCCTTGGGATTGCACCCGGCGCTCGCAACTCTGGAATTGCTGCTCTATCCGCCGATTTCAGAATTTCAGCTGTCCCTTTCTTTGGCCAGCGCCGGACAGGTGCAAATCTGTCCCGCTGATTTGCCGCTGGTCTTGCTGGTTTGGGGCCCGTCTCGAGTGGTTCCCGTGATGCTGACGAGTTTTTCCATCACCGAGCAATTCTTCGACCCGCAACTGAATCCCATTCAAGCCAAAGTCGACTTGGGATTGCGAGTACTCACGTACATGGAACTGAAAGACACCAGCATCGGTTACGACGTATTCCTGGGCTATCAGCGGCAGAAAGAGATTCTTGCAAATCTCTTCCAGCCCGGTGGCGGCGCCAATCGCCTCTCGGGGCTTCTGCCGCTGTGACAAATCTTGCAAGAAAGGTGCATGGACGATGTTTTCTCAGCGCAGCCGTTACAAGGATGTGCCAACCACACAGATCACCGATGACGCGGGCCGTGTGATTCCTTACATAAAGGTCCGCTTCATCCCTCGGACTCCGGCCGTGGTCGGTCACACGGTGACTCAAGGCGAACGCCTCGATCTCGTTTCCAACGAGTACTACAAGGATGCGCAGCGATTCTGGCGCATCTGCGACGCCAATTTCGCAATGTGGCCAGACGATGAAGTCGCGGTGGCGAATGCGACAATTTTGGTTCCTCCTTCGGAAGGATAAAGAGATGGCGGACGTTTCCTACTCGATTCTGATCGACAACGCCCCGGCGAGCCTGGATCTGCTGGATGTGATTCAGCAGATTGAAATCGAGGATCATGCCGAGATGGCGGATATGTTGCGCATGAGTGTGGCTATCGCCGTGAAGGACGGTTGCGTGGGCTGGAGCGTCATCGACGACAACACCTTTCAGCGCCTGACCAAGATCCGGGTAAACGTGAACGTGGGCAGCGGAAAAACCGAACCGTTGATCGAAGCGTACGTCACGGAAGCAAATGCCAATTTCGCGAACCAGCCGGGACAGTCCGTTCTCAACATCGTGGCCATGGAGCCTACGGTTCTGATGAACCTGGCGGAAGACAACAAAGCGTGGCCGAACATGGCGGATAGCGATATCGCCGACAGGATTTTCCGAGACCATGAGTTCGTGCCGGTGGTCGATCAGACGCAACCCACATGGCAAGAGAACGACTACGTTCCCATGCAGCGGGGCACGGACATTCAATTCCTTCAGGCGCTCGCCAAACGCAACGGCTTTGAATGTTACGTGGAGCTCAATCCCGATAGCGGGCAGGTCGAAGGCCATTTCCATTTGCCGAAGCTGCAACAGACCCCGCAAGGCGTGCTCTCCGTCAATATGGGCGACGCCACCAACGTCAACTCCTTCAACGCGCGGTTCGACAACCTCGGCCCTACGACCGCGAAAGCCTCGAACATCGACGTGGACTCACAAGACGACCAGGATGGCGACGCCGATGAGCAGGAGTTGACGGACCTGGGCGCAACTCCGTCGCTCGCGTCGACGAATCCGCGCCAGGTTTTGTTAAGCGGCACAGGATTGTCGACGACCGGCGAGCTAAAGACCGCTGCACAAGCCGAAGTGGATCGCTCCTCCTGGGCCATCACCGCCGAAGGGGAAGTGAACACCGTCGCCTACGGAGACGTATTGCGCGCCAAGCGCCCTGTGTTGGTGCGTGGCGCGGGACCGCAATTCAGCGGCACCTATTACGTGCAAAGCGTGACGCACACCATCAATGGCGACGGTTACTCGCAAAGGTTCAGTTTGAAGCGGAACGCTTTGGGCTTGACCAAAACGGAAGGGTACGCCGCCATCACCGCGCAGTCTTCCTGATGTACGCCCGGGAGCGGAGAGAATAGACATGGCCACTGGATTAACCTCAGGAATGACGGACCTCGTAGCTTCCCGTCACTACGGGAAATACCGCGGTATCGTTTCCGATAATCAGGACCCCAACAATCTCGGCCGCATTCGCGCGAAGGTCCCGGAAGTTCTCGGCAAAGTGGTAAGCGGATGGGCGCTCCCTAGTCTGCCGTACGCTGGAAATGGCAGCGGTTTTTTTCGTGTTCCGCCGTCCGGCGCTGGTGTTTGGATCGAATTCGAAGCGGGCGATCCTTCCCGCCCGATCTGGACGGGATGCTGGTGGGGCAGCGATCAGCTTCCGGCCGACCAGAACGGAACATCTGCCACGCCGGATTTTTCCATTCTGCGCAGCGAAAAGGGACTGATCATCGTTCTCAACGACTCAGACAAAACGATTTCCGTCAGCGACCAAGACGGTTCGAATCTCATGCACATCGATGTCGACCAAGGCCAAATCACCGTGCAAGCCTCGGTAAAAGTGGTCGTCGACGCTCCGCAGATCGAACTCGAAAGCGGCGCTCCGCATCCCCTGGTCTTCGGCGACAGTTTGCTCACCTATCTGAACCAACTGGTGACCATGTTCAACACCCACGTTCATCCAGGCGAGCTGGCCGTCGGGATTTTGCCGGTCACGCCCGCACCCCCGGTTCCCCCATTTCCTCCGGCGACCCCGGATTTGCTGTCGGTTCAAGTAAAGACTGGTTAGGAGCCAAGGTCGATGGGCACGATTCAAGATAGGTTGCATGGCGGAAGTTTCAACGACCCCGACGGAGCGGACACCATTGCCGCTGAGATTCGCAGCGCCCTGGCACAAGTTCGCTTCGAGGCGGGGATTACGCAAGCGTTGCCCACGGGAGACAACGCGCGACAGATGAACATCCTTTTTGCGGCAATCGGCCGCGGTGTCATCAACCACCTGAACAAGCACCCCAACGCCGTTCAGGTGAACGTGAGCGATGGTGTGATTTCCGTCGATGGTTACTGCACCGAGATTGACGTGCAGGAAAGCTAGAAGGCGCATATGAACGGCTACATGGATTTTCCGTTTTGGGTCGATGAGACCGGCCACATCGCCACCACCGATGTCGACGATCACGTGCGCGACATGATTTATCAAGTGCTGTTCACCAGCCCAGGAGAACGCGTGGACTTGCCAAATTTCGGATGCGGGCTGCTGCAACTGGTTTTCGCGCCGAACAGCAGCGTGCTTGCAGCCGCTACGCAGTTATTGGTGCAGGGGTCCCTGCAAAAATGGCTGGGCGACGTGATTCAGGTGAATAGCCTGCAGGTGAACAACAACGACAGTCAGTTGGTCGTCAGTCTGGTCTACACGCGGCGGGACACCGGGCAGCAGCAACAGACCGAGTTTGCCGTGCCCTCAAGCAACCCTTGAGCGATTTGGGAAGGACTAGAGGAAAGGTATGGGATCTGGATTTCCAACACTGATCTGCGATGACCAGGCGCGCCGCGGCGTCATCGCGGAAAGCACCACCCTGAACGGCATCGACTACGTTGAGGTGGTGACTTCGCCGCCGGCCATCGATGAGACCGTCCTCCTTGTGCACTTTCTCGAGAAGGATCAGAGTGTCGCCGGGGCACAAACGAGCCTGGACAATCTCTTGACCGCCATCCAGGGCGCGCCGGCAGAGGTTTCTATCCAGGGCGGTGTGCGCATCAAGGGCATCAAGGTCCTCGGCGTCGCGGTTGAGAACGGCCACCTCCGCGTCGGCGTCAGCGAGCCTGGCGATTTTTCACTCTACACGCTGGCGATCAACGATCCTGGTCTCGATCAAGCCTACGCCCAGGTAAAATTCTCGTTCAAAGCCGGGTGTCCTTCGCCCTTCGACTGCAAGCCCGTTGCCCTTTGCCCTCCCGAACCAATCGTCGAGCCGATCATCGATTACATGGCGAAAGATTACGCCAGCTTCCGCCAGGCCCTCGTCGACTACATCCCGACACTCATTCCTGCTTGGAAAGAACGTCACGAAGCCGATATCGGCATGATGCTCCTGGAACTGCTGGCCTACATCGGCGACGATTTGAGCTACTACCAGGACGCTGTCGCCAACGAAGCATTCCTCCGCAGCGCTCGGCAACGCATCTCCGTGCGGCGAATGGTTCGCTTGATTGATTTCACTTTGAACGAAGGCGTTAGTGCGCGCGCCTTTGTGCACTTGGATTTGACATCGGGGACCACAGGTTTTCTTCCTGCCGGCACGACGGTTTTGACGCGCATCACCGAACAAATCGGCGACGAACTTCCGCCGCAGCCGCCGGTTTTGGCGGCCAAGTATAAGCTTCCGGCTGAAGCCGCGGCCGCCGCAACGTTTGAAACACAGGTCGACGCCAATCTCAGTTCCAACCTCAATCAGGTTTTCTTGCACGCCTGGGGCGACAAGCAGTGCTGCCTTCCAAAAGGGGCGATCACCGTGGACCTCGAAGGTGATCTGGCCTACGACCCGGCAACGGACACAAACAATCCGTGGAAGCTGAAGCCCGGAGATTTTCTGCTGTTCGAAGAAGTGCTAGGACCGGATACCGGTCTTGCGGCCGATGCGGACCCGACGCATCGCCAGGTTGTCCGGCTGCGCACCGTCGAAAGGACGCTCGACTTTCTCGAGCCCGACCCCTCCACCGGCAATCCGCCCATGATCCTCACCCGCGTCACGTGGGATCTCACCGATGCGCTTGCGTTTCCGGTTTGTCTTTCCGTTAAACTCTCAAACGACACTTACGTGGACCATGTCACGGTCGCCCGCGGCAATCTTATGCTCGCCGACCACGGACGCACGATTTCTGAGTGGTATCCTGCCGATCCGGTTGACCCTGGCGCTGCGGGCATTACGAAGGGCGCCAGAGCGTTTCGATTCTTCCTCGAAGAAGCGCCACTCAGCTTCCGCATTCTCCTCGACGATCCGAACCATCCGCCGAATCCCTTCATCGACCCGTCAAACCCGGAAACGGTGAGCCAGCTTATGGTCAGCGACCCGGCGCTGGCTGCACCGCAAGTTAGCCTGCAGATCCAAACGCGCACCACACCTCCGGGCCAGTGGCTTCCGGTCCCCGATCTGCTGGAGAGTTCTTCCTCTTCTCCGGCATTTGTTCCCGAGACCGACAACAACGGCCGTGCCCTTATTCGCTTCGGCGACGGTGAATACGGGCTCACCCCTCTCGACGGCTCGTTTATCGATGCCACCTATCGTGTCGGTGTCGGCGTTGTGGGCAACGTAGGCGCTGAAGCGCTCGCCCACATCATTGACCCCGGCACGGTTCTGAATTTCCCGAGCGTCGTCCGGGTGCGCAATCCTCTTCCCGCGTGGGGCGGCACCGATCCCCAGCCGCTTGCGCAGGTGAAGCAACTCGCGCCGGCGGCCTTCCGCGCCGTCCAATATAGAGCCGTGACGGAAGAGGATTATGCGGCGGCGGCCAAGCTGGTCCCCGGCGTCGCCAACGCCGTCGCCACATTCCGCTGGACGGGAAGTTGGTACACCGTCTTCATCTCCGTCGACCCGCGGGGCACCAACGAACTTTCAATGGCGCTGAAATCACAGGTCCTCAACTGGGTCACCGGTTACACGCAAGCGGGGTACGACCTTGAGATTGCGCCGCCCATCTTCGTTGCGCTGCAGGTGGTCATCAACGTTTGCGTGGCCCCTTACTATTTTCGTTTCGATGTAGAGCAGGCATTGCTTGCGGCCCTGAGCAACCAGATTCTTCCGGATCACACCGAAGGCTTTTTTTATCCCGATAAATTTACGTTTAACCAGCCCCTCTTTCTAAGTCAGCTTTATGCCGCGGTGATGGCCGTCGACGGCGTCGATTCGGCCGTTGTCACCACCTTCCAGCGTTACGGAAGAGTAGCCAACAACGAGTTGCAGCAGGGCTACATTCCCGCAGGTCGGCTCGAAATCCTGCGCCTCGACAACGATCCCAATTTCCCTGAGAACGGCACCCTGAGCCTCGACATGGATGGCGGAAAATGAGCATCGACGACATCTCCGCGCTGGCTCCGTGCGGTTGCTGCTGCGTCGAAACCGCTGCGACGCCAGAGATTATTTTTAATCGCGCCGGGCTATCCGCAATTGGCTATCGCGTCGGAACCTACGCGAATTTCCTGGAAGCCATGAAGGAGGCCATCGCCGCCTCGCCCGAGCTGCGGTCTTATTGGACGGCGCGAAACACGAGCGATTATGGCATCGCGCTTTTGGCCATGTGGGCCTATGTCGCAGACATTCTTACCTTCTATCAGGAGCGCATCGCCAACGAAGCCTTCCTCCGCACAGCGTTGCAGCCCGAATCTGTCACCGCGCTTGCCGCACTGCTCGGTTACAAACCCTCGCCCGGCGTCGCCGCGGAAGCCGATCTCGCTTTCTTCCTCGACAAACTGAAGCAGGTGCAAATCCCGATCGGATTGCGCGTACAAAGTGTTCCCGGACAAAACGAGAAGCCGCAAAAATTCGAAACCGTGGAAGCCATCAGTGCCAATGCTGTATTTAATCAACTGCAAATTTTCCCTCAGCCCCAGCCATACGCCCCATTCGCCCAAGGAAGCGCCGGCGGCGTGCTGCTCTCACCCACCAAGGGACTTGCCCAGGCCACCAGAATTGCAATCTTCGATGAGAGTGTGACCGAGCTCAAAGCCATCTCCGGTCTTCCCATCGTCAACACGCAGCAACTCCTGAATTGGGCGCCTGCGGTTCAAACGAATGAATTTCAAAGTTTTACAACCCGCGTCGCCCCGTACGGCCGCCAGTTTCGTCTTTTTGGCAACAACGCTCCCAGTAGCTACATGCAACCCAAGGCGGACATCCACGCACCCGGTGGAATTTCTTGGAAGTTCATCACCTCGGCCGACTATGCCGCGACAGCCACCCACATTCCCACGGGAACGTTTGCGCTGGACGCCAAGTACAATGACATCAAACCTGGTTCACAATTCCTCATTTCCGATTCCCAGTCCTCACCGCCCGTTGCGCGTCTTGGCACTGTCACCGGCGTTGCCTCGAACCAGACCGCTTACGGTCCTCTCGAGGACACGGTAAGTTGGGTCACCTTCGGCATCGGCATGACCGGAGGCCCGGCAGTCGTTCTTGATGCTGTCGGCCAACTCCATGTATTTGTGATCGGTGATGACGCCGCGCTCTGGCATACCCATCAAGTGGCGCCCGCCCTCTCCTGGACTCAGTGGACTTCTTTCGGCGGCATTATCGACTTGCTCTCCGTCGGCAAAAACCAGGATGGCCGCCTGGAAGTCTTCGCGCGCGGAGCCGAGGATTTTGCGCTCTGGCATATATGGGAGCTTTCGCCCGGCGGCAGCTGGAGCATGTGGTCGAGTCTCGGTGGTCAGATCGATCTGCTGGCCGTTGAAGCAAACCAGGATGGACGGCTCGAAGTGTTTGCGCGCAACATCGCCGACCAGGCCCTTTGGCACATCTGGCAAACCATTCCCAACGACGCATGGAGCGCTTGGTCATCGCTCGGCGGCCGGATTGATTTGCTCTCGGTGGCGTCCAACAGCGACGGCCGCATCGAAGTGTTCGCCCGCGGCATGGACAAGGGGCTCTGGCACATCTGGCAAACCTCTCCCAACAACGGATGGAGCGTCTGGTCGTCGCTCGGGGGTCAAATCGATCTTCTCGCCGTAGAACCGAACCAGGATGGAAGGCTCGAAGTTTTTGCGCGCGGCATGGATATGGCGCTCTGGCATATCTGGCAAGTGACGCCCGGAGGTTCTTGGAGCGACTGGTGGAGTCTTGGCGGCCAAATCGATCTGCTGAACGTCACGGCAAATCAGGATGGCCGCATCGAAGTTTTCGCCCGAGGCACGGACAAGGGGCTTTGGCACATCTGGCAAACTGCTCCGAACAATGGCTGGAGCGGATGGGCGTCCCTTGGCGGAGTGATCGATCTTCTCTCCGCCGCCGCAAACCAGGATGGCCGTATCGAAGTTTTCGCCCGAGGCACGGACCAGGCCCTGTGGCACAACTGGCAAACTTCTCCCAACAACGGGTGGAGTGGCTGGTACTCGCTCGGTGTTCCGATGTGGCCGAATCTCGCCCTCTCGCAAGTCAATCTCTTCGAGCTCACGCAGCCTCCTTTGCAGTTCTACGATTTCCGTTATGGAGCGGCCATCTCCGGAAGTTCTTTCTTCGTCCCGGTGGCCAACATGCCCGCGCTCACCACCAAACGAAGCCTCATTCTCGGCGACGGTTCCGCCGCGCCCGAGACCGTCAGCGTCACCGCCTGCAACCAAGTTGACACCGACGGTGATGGCCGACCCGATCACTGGGCGGTAGCTTTTACGCCAGACCTCTCGCACCCATTGTCCACCTCCGCGGCATTCTTTTATGGCAACGTAGCTCTCTCCACGCACGGAGAGACTGTTGCCAAAGAAGTCCTCGGGAGCGGCGACGCCTCCGAAACCTTCCAGACCTTCCGCCCGAAAAAAAATCCCGTCACCTTCCTTCACCAGGCCGGCGCCCCGAACGGCGCGAGCGATACATTGCGCCTCCTGATCTCCGGCGTGTACTGGAAAGAAGTCGACGAACTCTACGGCAACGGCAGCAAGGACCAGGTCTTCACCACCTCCATCGACTCAGAAGGCATGATCTTACAACTCGGTGACGGCCAAACTGGAGCGCAGGCTCCCACAGGTTTGAGCAATGTGCTCGCCACCTACCGCCAGGGGATTGGCGTTGCCGGGAATATCGCCGCGGGCAGCTTGAAAACGTTGCTGGATAGACCGGTCGGCCTCAAGGCGGTTATGAACCCCAGCGCGGCGAACGGCGGCGCAGATCCCGAAGCGCTGGATCAAGCTCGAACCAACGCGCCGAACACCGTGCGCACCTTCGGCAGAATCGTTTCTCTCGAGGATTTTGCGGATCAAGCGCGCCAATTCGCAGGTATTGCCAAGGCCTCGGCGGTCTCGGAATGGAACGGCGAAGACCAGGTCGCCTATCTCACCGTCGCAGGTGTGGATGGAGCCCAGGTCGTGGACCCCACCTTCAGCGACCTGGTGGCCGACCTAAATATTCGCCGCGATCCCAACCGCAGCATGCGAGTCCGCAGCTATGTGCCAATAAACATCCAAGTCGCCGCCCAGATTGATGTCGACCCCAGCCGCGTTCCCGACGACGTGCAGGCGGCGGCCAAGGCGGCTCTCATCAAATACCTCTCGTTCGACAACCTGCAGTTCGGCCAGCCCATTCACTTGAGTTCCATTTATGCCGTGCTCCAATCCGTGCCCGGCGTCTTGGCTGCCGATGTCCTCCTCCTGCAATTCAAATCTTCGGCCGATGCGGCCTCGCACGGCGCCACCAGTGCTCCCGTTCAGGAGCAACTGGCCATCAACGCCAACGAACTCGCCTGGATCGACGACTCCAACACGGACGTCGTCATCAGCTTCGGATGGAGTCCCTCATGAGCGCCAGCCCTCCGATCAATCTTTACAAACTTCTGCCCGCGCTCTACCGCATTCGCGATGCAGAGAATGGTTACCAGCTTCGCGCGCTGCTGGAAATCATCAGCAACCAGGCCAACATCGTCAAAGGCAACATCGACGGGTTGTGGGACGACCTGTTCATCGAAACTTGCGCACCTTGGGTGATCCCCTACATCGGCGACCTCGTCGCCAACAATCCGCTCCACGATGTCGGCATCGGCGTACGCGGCGACGTTGCACACACCATCGACTATCGCCGTCGCAAGGGCACCCTCGCCATGCTCGAGATGCTCGCGCGCGACGTCACCCGCTGGGGCGCGCATACCGTGGCCTTTTTCGAGGAACTTGGCTGGACGCAAAATTTGAACCACGAACGCATGGCTATGCCGGCGATCCCACCTCCTCCCCCGGCCCCCGCGCTGCCCACCGTCGATCCCTTCTCGGTAAATCGCGTTGGCACCGTCAACCTTCGCGACCTCGATACCCTCGACAAAATTGGCGGACCCTTCGACATCACCACTCACACCGTCGATGTGCGCCCCACCTGCCAGCTACTCGGTTGGTACAACATCAAAAATATCGGATTCTTCCTCTGGCGGTTGCAATCCAACGCCCTCTCGTTCATCACGCCTCGAAAGTCCACCCATTACGCTGACGGCTACCACTTCAGCCCGCTTGGCAATCCAGCGCCCCTTTTCACCCAACCGCCCCTCACGATTCAGAAGATGCGCCAGATCGTCGAGTCTCAAGCGCCTGGCCCGATTCGCCCTCCCGCATTTTATTTTCATCCGAACGATTATTACGGCCTCGCGCCGCTCTCCAGTTTTGGCGTTTATGGCGGTTCAGATCCTCTTACCGCCACTTTGTTTCCCACGTCCAAAATCGTGTGCCGCGACTTGAGTGGCTGGACCCCGCCTCCCTCCGGTTTCCTGGCCGTCGACGTGGCCCTTGGACGCCTGGCATTTGCGCCGGGCGAAAGTCCCGCCAATGGATTGCTTGTGAATTTTTCCTATGGCTTCAGCGGTGAAATGGGCGGCGGCCCCTACGATCGCAATCCTGCCTTCAACATCACAAGCCCCTCTGCTTCTTGCGACTGCGCTACTACCGCATCCACCCTGACTTTTCCGGGCACTCTCGATCAGCCCAACTTCTTTGGTCCGCTGTTTCAAGTCCCCTCAGGCCCTGTTACCACGATCAGCCAAGCCATTGCGGCGTGGGCAGCGGCCGGGAGTCGGCCGGCTGTAATTCAAATCAACAGCAGCGGCACATTCACCGAGAATCTGACAATTAATCTCCCCGCAAACGGTGTCCTGGTCATTCAGTCTGCTAACCAGACGCGTCCCGTCCTACTCGGCGATATTACGGTAACGACTTCGGCGGGAGCGAAAGCTAGCCTGTTTATGCTCAGCGGGTTCGTCGTCGCCGGCCAATTGCATGTTGCTGCCACGCTTGAAGCCCTCGATATCGTGCACTCCACTCTCGTACCTGGCCTCGGACTTGACGAAAACGGCGATCCCATTTCTCCAGACTCTCCCAGCCTGATCGTGGACTCGCCCAATGCCAATCTTCAAATCCTGATCGACCACAGCATTACTGGCGCCTTACAGGTGCCCGAGGACGTCCTTGGCCTTACTGTTCGTGACAGCATCATCGATTCGCCGCTTCGTTCGGCACAGGCCGAATTCAGTCCCGTCCTCATTTCCGGCAATCTCTCGCCCTTCTCTGCGCCCACCGCCACGAGTCCGGTCGTGAATGTAACCATCGGCGATGAGGGTCCTTATCCCGCCAGCTTCCCGGCCCGGCCAACTTCACTCACCGATGCCCGCGACCAGCTTCAGGCCGCTCTCCGCTCCGCCCATGACACCATTGCATTTGAAAGCGCACGAGTCATCGTCGTCGGAAATGCGCGTCTCGTGGTTCTGCCTGGTACCGACGAAGTCGTGGTCATTGAAAACACCGACACCGACACTGCCGCGCAGGAACTTCGCTTGGACCCTGCTTCTGCTCGCCAGGCGTTTGCGATCATTACCGGTCCTCTTCCTTCCTCTCCGGCGCTGACCGCGGCTCCACCAACGCTGAACGTTACGATCGACACCGAAGGTCCACATCAGGCCGTCATGACTGCGCCGTTCTCCACACTTCCGCAGATTCGCGACTCCTTGCAGGCAGCGCTTCGCGCCGCGTTTACCACTCCCGCCTTTACCGGTGCATTTGTGGCTCTTGCGGACAGTCAGTTGATTGTCATTCCCGGGGGCACTGCTTCCGCCATCACCCTGAGCACCGATTTCGCCGATACCACAACGCTCTTTCAGCTTCAGCTCGAATCCGAGCGTCCTTCCATCGCCGCAGACCCCGGCGGTGATCTTGCAGGACCTCCCACCACACTTGAGCGCACCACCGTCTTTGGCGTCGTGCACGTGCAGGAATTGGTTCTCGCCAGCGAAGTCATCTTCGTTCATCCCGTCGTCTCCGTGCGCCGCCAGACCGGCTGCGTTCGCTTCAGCTACGTCCCGGAAGGTTCCGTCACTCCACGCCGCTTCCGCTGCCAACCCGATCTCGAAATCCAAACGGAAACAGACGCCGCAGAAAAAGCTGCCGAAGCCCTCGGTACCACGCTCACCGCTGCTCAAAAAGATGCCATTCGCGACGATGTGCGTTCCTGGCTTATGCCCGTCTTCACCGATGTTCACTACGGTCTTCCCGCTTACGCGCAATTGGCCTACTCCTCGCCGGTACAGATCAAGACTGGTGCGGAAGACGGGTCGGAAATGGGCGCGTTCTGCTTTCTGAAGCAACCACAGCGGGAAACGAATCTGCGCGTTCGCCTTCAGGAATACTTGCCGTTCGGTCTGCAGGCGGGATTGATCTATGTCACGTAGCTGGCATGCGAATTTTGCGTCACGCGATTTTCTCGCGTGACGGAGGAGAACGCCAATGGGCGGTGACTACACACGATGGACCTTCGATCCCACAAAAGACTACAAGAGCGTCTTCAAACAGCAGGGACGCGTCGACGTCGACGCCGACTGGAACGAGCTCGTTGAAATCACCGACCGCCGCTGGCGCGCCGAGTCTATGGATATCGCCGGACAAGACTTCGTCTCCGAAATCACGCCGGACGCATTTTTCGTCACCGGAATTACCGCCAACGATTTCAATATCGGCATCGGCCGCCTTTACGTCGACGGCCTTGTCGCCGAGTGCCACGGCCTCCCACCCGCACAGTTCGATCCCATCCTCGGCGAAATGCCGGACACCACTCCCGTCAAGTATTCCAATCAGCCGTATCTCCCCGCTCCGCTGCCCCCACCCATCGGCGGCGCTCCGAACACCACCGACTTGATCTATCTCGACGTCTGGGAGCGCGAGGTCACCGCCATTCAGGATCCCAACATCCGTGAGAAAGCTCTCGCCGGTCCCGACACTTGCACGCGCTTGCAAACCGTCTGGCAGGTCAAGGATCTCCCGGGCGTCGGGCTGCATGGCTGCGGCGATGACATTCGGGCTTGGGATGTTGCTCCATCTGCGGGCCGCCTCACCACCTCGACCATTCCTCCCAATCCCAGTGCCACTCCTTGCATCCTCTCGCAAACCGGCGGTTACACCGGCCTCGAAAACCGGCTCTACCGTGTCGAAATTCATACCGCGGGCACCTTAGATGGCGCCGGCGGAACGACGCAGGCGCAATTCAAGTGGTCGCGCGACAATGCTTCGGTGGTCGCCGCGGTTACTGGAATTTCCGCGAGCGGCGGCACCAATTCTCTCCTCAATGTCACCACCCTGGGCCGCGATAGTGTTCTTCGCTTCAACGCCGGCGATTGGGTCGAAATCCTTGACGACTATGTTGAATTCCAGGGCATTGCAGGGCACCTCGCCAGAATCGTCAGCCCTCCGGATGCCGCCAATCTAACCCTCACTGTGAATCCTCCCGTCCCTGCGGGCTTCAACTTCAATCCGGGCGACCCGGCCCGTCACACTCGCGTTCGTCGCTGGGATGGCCGCGCGGATTTAAACTCCGATGTAAACGCTTCCACCGGCCTTATCCCTGTTGGCATTGGTCCCATTGATCTTGAGCAGGGCATTCAACTCTCCTTCAGCGTCGATCCTTCCGGCGGAAGTTTCAAAGTTGGCGATTACTGGATTTTCGCGGCTCGCACGTTCGACGCCTCTGTGGAACCCCTGGTCAAGGCACCGCCGCGAGGCATTCTCCACCACTATTGCCGTCTCGGCTTCATCACTTGGACCGCTACCGGCGGCACTTTTTCCGACTGCCGTCCCAAGCACGACAAATGTGCCTGCGGAGGCGACTGCTCCGCCACTGTCGGCGACGGTGTCAACAGCTTCGGCCGGTTTACGGACATCCAAGAGGCCATCACGTCGCTTGGTCCCGCCGGTGGTGTAGTCTGTGTCGGCCGCGGTGTCTTCGAAATCACAACGACCATCACCATCGACCCAAGCAACGGCCCCGTCACACTCCTCGGCATGGGCGCTGCGACTCATCTTGTTTTTACCCCGGGCGAACGCAGCACCAGCGTCTTACTCCAGATCAGCAGAACTGACCACATCCGCGTAGAAGGTTTTTTCATGGCCGCTCGTTCTGCAACCGCGCTCATCGCGCTGGAGAATTGTTCCTTCTGCTCGATTCGCGACTGTACGCTCGTCAACCTCGGCATTGCCCCCGCGCAAACTTTCGGATTGGCTTCTTCTTTCGGCACCGCCAGCGCCAGTTCCGCGCCTAGCTCCGCCGCCATCGTAACTACCGGCCGGTGTGTGAAGTGCGACATCAAGGAAAACGCCCTCCTCTCCGCCAAAGGCATGCTCGGCGCCACCGTTCAGGATTTCTCGATTCGTGACAACGATTTCCTCTCTTTCCACGGCGCGATTTTCCTCTCCTCCGCCAATGGCCTCGAAATCCAATACAACCTAATGCGCGGCCTTGACTCGCGATCGCTCAAGGAGCTGCAAGGCTCCATCGGCTCCGGCGATTTCGCCAGCTCGATCCTCACTTTTCAGGCCGCCGTAACCAAAGCCTTCACCTCGCCCTCCGGCACGCAATTCATGGGCACCGGTGTGTTTCTTCTCTCGGGCTTCGATGTAAACGTCTCGCACAATCGCATCGTCGCTCAAGCCGCCATCATCACCGTCCTCCTCGTCGAAGGCGCCTTCGAAGGCAACGAACTCCTCGCCTTTATGGGTTTCTTCTCCTTGTTTTCCATCGTCGTTCGCGTCGGCAATAATCTCATTGCTGGTCTCCTGATCGGCTACGCGCAGGCCGGCATCGTCATTGACTTCATCTGCGAAACAAATTTCTTTCTCGGTTATGCAGGCGTGGTCTTTTTCCCGTTCTCAATGTTTCTCAACAAAGTCGCGGCTGCGCTCGGTATGGGTCTCATCAACGCCAACATAGTCGCCAACGCCGCTAACATCCTGAACGATGCCGAGCTCGCCGGCGAAAGTTCTGTCGGCTCTCTGCGCGCCTTCGGTCTCGCTGCCACGGTAAAAATTCAGCGCAACGACTTCTTCACTTTCCTTTATGGCGTCGCCAAATTCGATCAGTTTCTCAGCGCCGATTTCTCCATCATCGATAACTCCTTTGCTCTGTGCCGTACCGTCGGCATCCAGCTCTCCGCGCAACTCGGTGACCCTTTTGGCTCCTCGTATGGCAGTAGCAGCTCCACGCTGACCACCACCCTCGCCAGATTCTTCAGCCCTCGTCACCTCATCCAAAGCAACTCCATCGTCGTCACTGGCACCGGCATCACCACCCAGTGTCCCGAGACTCTCATCCGCGATAACTCCATCTCTGCCCCTTCCGTCGCCGCAGACATCTCCGCCGCCTATTGCGACGTTCAAAACAATTTCATTTTTGGCGACCGCACGCAAAGCCTTCCGACCTCAAGCCTGATTCAGCTCGAAATCCAGGCGCGCGATGCTCACGTTCGCGGCAATCGCCTTCTCGGCGGACCTGGCAGCGGCATCGCGCTCGTCTCTCGCTCAACGTCCATCGTCATCGAAGACAATGAAATCATCTCCATGGCCCAGAATGGCATCACCTCCGTGGATGCCGCCGGATTCTTCCCGCGCCTCTCCATCTCTCGCAACACCATCTCCGGCTGCGTTGGCGGTGCGGCCGGGGGAACTTTCTGGCATTCCGGCGCCATAGTTCTCGGAGATATCACCGACGCTCAAATCGTCGGCAACGTCCTCAGCGGCAACCAGACCCCAGCCGCCGCCATCAGCGCTCATGCCGTTTACGCCGGCACCGCCACTGGCTCGGATGTCTCCCGGAATCAGATCTACGAAAACTTCACTTCGGCCCCCGTCGCGGGAACCGTCACCGGTGGCATCGAAGTCCTTGCCTCTCAAGGGGAAGTTCTCGTTCACGGAAATCGCCTTCGCGGAAATGGTGGCGGTGGCATCACCATCCTGAACCTCGATCAAAACGGCTCTGTCTCCATCCACCACAATCATGTCGACAACACCGCGACGGCTGTCGCCAATCCCTCTCTCTATCTTGTGGGGGCCTTCTCCGAGGGATTCCTTCACGTCGAAGACAACATGTGTTTCTTTGCGGCACCGTCTCAAGGTCAGTTCGGATTTGGCGTCCTTGCCTTCGCTTCCCATAGCAACGCCAGCGGTAACACCATCCGCATCAATTCGTTCCAGAAAGGTCTTTTCCGTGCGCTAGTGGCCGATGCATTGAGTATGGCTTCGGGAAGCGTCATAATCACATCCAACACGCTCTTGGGTGGCTATCTGACGAATTTGCCCGCCGCCAGTCCACTGCTTGTCGTCGCCAACAATTTCATCAGTTAACGCAGAAGGAGGATTCGCACCCATGGCCAACGAAACCGGTTTTTCCTCATTTGACAATCTGGATTGGAGCAAATTTGATTTTAGTCGCTGGAATCTCGACGGCCTCGGTCTCGAAGGCACGTCCTCCACAGTGACCACATTGCTCCAGAAAGTGCTCGCCGCCCCGCAGTGGCCTAAGGCTTTTGGGTCCAGCCTTCCCGGCTTGAAGACCATCGTCATTCAGCATCTCAACGCGCAAACCGAGTCTCTGAGCCAGAGTTCCGCTGCACTCGACAAGGAGCTCGCGGACCGGATCAGCGCCACGCAATCACTCATCACTGCGCTGCAGGGCAAGGTCCGTCGGTCCTCCGTTCCTCCTACTGTCGCCGCCGACCCCAATCTATTTCAGCTGGTCGCCAAAGCCGTCGACCAGCAATCGCAGCTCGGTCTCCCTGGCCTCACTGTCCAGCTTTCTGACCCCAGCGATCCCCAGTCTGCCGTCGCTACCGCCACCACGGACAGCAACGGCAACGCGATCCTCTCGCTCTCCAGGCAAAAAGCCGCTAGTCTCGCCAAGGAAAAAACGAGCGACCTGACGATCTCCATTCTTAACTCCGAGGGCAAATCGCTCTACTCTTCTTCCAACGCGGTTTGTGCCCATGCCAATCAAGTCGAGACCCACGTCGCCGCGATTCCTTCATCGCAGGACACTGCGCCCTCACTTGCTTTTGCAACCCAACAAAGCACTAGCGATAACGACCTGCTTAAATCGCTTACGGCCAAGCTCGATCAACTCAAGGTCTTCTATGCCGCCCAAAAGCAAGATATCCAAACACAGATCACGCAAATCCAATCCACCATCGCCGCCATCCAGGCCGAACTAAACGCACCATGAATTCGTATTGCCGGCGAGGGCGTACCGGAGCCTAAGATGTAATCCGAGAACTAAAGTCCGCGTAACAGAATTCGCAACAGCCCCTGATCGGTCAGCAAGGAGTAACATGCCCAGAGGTATGCATCACCAAAGTCTCCAGCGCGTTCAATTGCTGCCCCGCGCAACTCACCCGACGGCGGCTACGCTTGCCCGTGACCGTTCACAAGTTTCCGTGCAGCGTCTGCAGCGTTTCCTCGGCAATCAAGGCCTGCAACACCACTTGCAGTCCGCGCAGCTCAGCCCCACCTCGTTCGTCGGCGAACCGTCTCGCGCGGGCTTGGGCCGTTCCGCGCCCAGAAGTGCGCCACTGCCTGCTTATCCCGGGCTAACTGGATATCTTCAACCAAAACTGGCCGTTAACGAGCCGGGAGATATTTACGAGCAAGAAGCTGACAAAATTGCCGGCCACGTGATGGGTACTGCCGAAACGCAACTCCGTCGCTCTTGCGATTGCGGCGGCACGTGCCCCGACTGCCAAACACAGTCTCCCGTTTCGCCACGCCGGCAAACCAACACCCTCTCTATCGCTAACTCACATTCCGCCCTCGCGCCGCCCATCGTTCTGGACGTTTTGCAGTCCCCGGGTCACCCACTTGATGCCGCCACCCGCACCTTCATGGAGTCTGGTTTCGGTCGCGATTTTAGTTCCGTCAGCATACACACCGATGATAATGCCGCCGCTTCCGCTCACGCTGTTCAAGGGCGCGCATATACTGTCGGCTCGGACATGGTCTTCGCCTCCGGCCAGTACGCCCCCGCCACCCTTGCGGGCCGCCGCCTCATCGCCCACGAACTCGCCCATGTCGTCCAGCAGCAAGCTACTCCGTTCTCGAACGCCGTCCAGCGGCAACTCGAAAATTCCATGGATCAAGTTGACGACATGGACATGGAAATGGAGCGAAAGTACGCCAATAGCGGTGCTCCAAAGGCGCAGAAGTGCGGTCGGCCCGCGCACTGCCCTCCAGGCTTCTGCGATCCTTATTCCAGTCAGGAGTTGGCGGAGTATTACCGCGCCAAGAAGCGCGGCTGGCTGTTGTTTGGCATAGCGAGAGCCGTCAATAGCCGCGTACTTCCGTTTTGGGAAACCTATCTTGACGGCGGTGCGGATCCCAGAGACATCTCCGCGGACTTTGGTAAGGACTTCACGAATTCGCACACGACGGCAAAGGTCACAGGAAAACTCGTTAGCGCTCTGAAGAGCCGACTGACATCCAACACGCCCTCAATCGCTCGCAATTCCACGAAATCGATCGACCTCGCCACTCTCATTCCGGGCCCGTTGGCGGCTGTTGGTAGTCCGTTCAGCGTCGACCGAATGAACTTCAGCGACATAAGGGACATTCCCGGTAACATCGCTGGCGATATCGCCACCGACCAAACCAAGTGCCTCTCTGGCGCCAAGCCTTCCCCCCTTGACGACGCTCGCAAGGCCGCCGGCACGGTTAAGCTCACTCGTGGCACAGGGACGGATATCCTAGCGTCGCCTGCGATCTCCTACTTCGTCCAGGACACAGTGGATCTATGCCCGGGAGATTGCGGAGCCTTCTTAGAACAATTCGCCACCGTCCCACTATCACAGTTTGAAGCCACCGGCATTTCCGGCGATGTCCCTTTCACGGTGACATTCCCGGCTCCCTCTCCAATTCCCTTCTTCATCTCCGGCAAGTCTCCTGCCTCGGCGCCCCCTCCAGGCAAGGCCTCACCCTCCGCTCCGGCACCCAAAAAACCTTGATCCTGGACCCGCTTCTCACAAATCCACACGACCCCGCAGATCGTCCTTACCTCATGCTCCATAGGCTTGGCGCAGGTTTCCAATCTCATTTAGGATACAATTCGAACGAATATGAATCTGCATGACTACGCATCACTTAGGACCATAGGCCGATGAAACCTTCCTCGAATTGCGGGGTCACGCACTCTAGCAACAATGGTCGAGCGCATTTCCCACAGCCATCCCGCGCTCACCGTCGCAGGTGCCACTCGAATCGAGCACCATTGCGGAACCTATTGCGATTGTGACGCGACTGATTTTTTCTGTTCCGCTTTACTTGCTCACATAGCTCGGCCGATCCCGCACCGACCTCCCCAGTTCAGTAGGCCAGCCTCTTTCTGCCGCTCATTTTCCTGGGCACTGCTTCAGGCTAATTCCTGCGTCCTGCAGCTTCGCGGCTTCTGCTTTCCCGGTTCCGCCCTTACAGCATTGGGTTCCCTCCCATAAAGCAGCCGCTCGCTTTGGAAGCAGCAGCCCTCGCTTTTGGGTGCCCCAGAAAGATGGGGCAGAAAAAGGAGACATTTCCATGTCCTACTTGAACTCAGTAACAATCGTCGGATTTGTTGGGGCCGACCCCGAGCAGCGTCAAGCGCGGAACAACGGTTCAAAATTCACCGTTCTTTCCGTCGCTACACAACGCTCTTGGAAAAACGCAGAAGACGAATGGGTCTCGAAAGTCGAGTGGCATCGCGTCGCGATATTTCGCCCTCGGCTGTCTGAGGCTGTTCTCAATAACATCAAGAAAGGCGCTCATGTCCTCGTCGAAGGCAGCCTCATCAGCTCGACCTACGAGCAGGCGAACGGCAAAGGCAAGAAGGCCAAGGCCGCGAAGATCACGTCGTGGTCGATTCGCGCCGATGTTGTGCGCAAGCTCGACCGCGGCGAACCCGAACCGGAAGCCGCCGCTTCCAGTAGCCATACTTCGGAGCCGATCGCCAATTCGGACGCCCCGTTTTAGAAATCACCGGATGAGGGCCTCGGCTTTGACAGCCGGGGCCCTTTTCTATGTTTAGTCTGCCCCGCGTTCCGATTCGCCATGAATTTCGAGCGGCGCTGGACCGGCCGGTGTTGGAACGTTAACGAATCGAGAGCGGATACCCATCTGGGATACCTTGGTCGACAAGCCAGACCGGGCGACCTCTGCGTGCCATTCAGTTGCTATCCACGTCAAAAGTACCAAGCGTATCGCTCGCAGGATAATGAGCGCTCGCTCCACGGAGTAGATTAGCTGCTTCCAGCGGTCATCCTTCCTGGGTTCCGGCTTCCCATTCCAGTGGCAGTCGATTTCTAGATTCGTCGAATGAAGAGACTATACAATTGCTGCCCACCAAGATGTCGCTGAGGAGGCCGGGTGCCGGACATAAGACCGGATTTGCTGCTATGGGAGTTCATAGATAGCTTGAATCGGGAAAACCAATTCTCGTCGTCACTTTTTCAACTGGCCTGATAGTCCACAATGCGAAAGATGCTGCGCCCGTCGGTCGCCACGTAGATGGCTTCGCAGTCGATACCGGCGGCAACAAAGGGGGACGCGGGTCTGGGTGTGAAGCCCGTGAGATCTTTCCAGCCGCCTGCTCCAGGTTTGAAAAACAGACTGCCAGTCGACGTTACAGCGGCGACCTCGGCGGGATTGTCATAACCAAATGCCATGTGTGAGAGGGTGTTTAGGGCTCGGTTCTGCCCGCCCTTGACGAGCATTGTCAACTGCGAGTCGATTGCGAACGAGGCGCCGGCATTGTTCGAGATTTGAATGCCCGCGGAGGTGATCACGTATAAGACATTCTGGTCATAGGGGTTGATAAATGCCGGCCCAAAGATGACGCTGGAGAGCAGATTACTTACAGGCAAGGGATTCCACTTGGTTCCGTCCCACTTGAACAAGGCACCGGCAGTAAACGCGTAATAGACAGGTGTCTTTGGGCTGCCGGTCACATAAAACCCCTGCGTGCCAGCCGGAAACGAATTCAACTCGACCGTCCAGCCGGCGCCTTTGCTGGTATTCATGTCAGGACTGGCGACGAAGTTCCGGTTACGCAGGAGAACCGGCAGGCCATTTGAATTCTGCGCCAAGGGAGTGTTCGGAGCCAAAGGTACATTGACGCCATTCACGCTGTCCCAGCGGGTCAACGGAAGCACAGTCATCATGACTGCATCGGGAGTCGATGCTCCTTGTCCCTTGGGCGCCTGGATAAACTGAAACGTGGTCGGAGTGTCCGGTCCAACGTTGGCAATCGTCACATCCTTGGCCGGATTCGTGAGACGCTGTAGTTGGTAATTGGCCAGAACGACGCCGATGTTCTGCCCACCAAAGTGCTGCAAGGTCCCGGCTGCGCGATGCCGAACTAGCATGGCGAATGTAGGATTTGCGGCGTCCCCCACGGTATACGTAACGTCTCCCCCCGCGCCCACGGCCTGCCACTTGGACATAGGCATGACAATCGGCGAAGTGTCCAGACACCAGGCCTGGTTGTCGGAGGTTGGATATGCCAAGCGAGAACGATGTACCGGGCTGACTGGAAGCAGGGTGAGCGTATGGCTCTGGTGAGAGTGGAAGCCATCCACTTGAAGGCTCCAGCTTACGCCGGCAAAGTTGAATGGTCCCGGCAACTTGGCCACTGACACACCGCCATCACATCCGATCCATGCGGTGTTACCCCCGTTGCCGACATCGACGTTGAAGTCCCAGATGTCAGAATGCAGGTTCGTGGGGGGAGCCCCGCTTCCAAATGTCACCGCAATGCGGGACCAGGACGAGATCGTTCCATCGGCATTTACGCCCAGTGCTTGATAAACTTCTTGCCCGGTTCCGTAAAACAGCCGGATGCTTTGCCGGATTCCCAGTCGATCTGGCAGAAGAAACGACTTCACAAACATTCTTCCGCCTAGTCCGGTGCCGTCGCAAGCGTGACATCCACCGAAGTCGACGTTTTGCGTCAACCAGGAATTCTTAGTCGCATCAAAAATCAAGAGCATTACGTCCGCTCCGCAGGTGCCGCATGGCTGAGGTTGCTGGGTGCCAGTCACGCTAAACGGCATGTAAGCAAAGGAGCCAAACGCAGCCAGAGAGAACATCGATCTATCACCAAAGCTGACCGAATTGGGCACTTGGATTGGGCCTGTCCAAGTCTGACCGTTATTCACGGACACGAGAAGAGCATTGGCCGTCCGTGCCCAAACGTGGGACTGGCTAACCGCAAACGCCATTACAACGCCCGCAACGGGAACAAAGGCGAATGTCGGCGAATTCGGCGGGCGACGCGCAATGCCGCAAGTGGTTCCCACCAGCAAGGAGCCGTCTTGCGCAAAACAAACTGAAAACACTTTTCGGTCATTGCAGCCTTGCGATGCTGGATCGAATGCACGATTCCAGGTGTTGCCTCCGTCGGTCGATTCCCAAGCCCCAGTCAAGCTCCCGGCAACGATGTGCGAGCTATTGGCGGGATCGATCGCCAGCTGCGGTCCCTCGAGCGCCGCATCCGACGGAGAACGCGGAAGTGATTGCCATGGCCCGCCATTGGTCGATTTCCAGACACCGGAGGTTTCTGTGCGGGCATACAGCGCGTTGTTTCCTCCGACAATCCCGATGACCCTTCCGCAACTGGATGTTCCGGCCAGGCCCGCCGCCGTCGCCGTGTCAACATTCTGAGGATCGGGACTTACGTCTTCCAGGACCGGTTGTGGAGCCGGGAAGGTTGCGAGTGGAGGTTGACTCACGTGAACACCAATCGAAGGGTGATAAAAGACTTCGGTTATGCTGCCGTCGTGCGATGCAACCAGGACGTGGCGGAATTTGTCATCGGGAGTAAAGAATGCGGCGATGGCAGAGAGTTTCGCAAAATTTGCCAATGGCGGCTGCGAGACGTGGGCGCCAATCGAAGGATTAAAGAAGACCTCGTGGAGATTGCCATCGGCGGTAGCCACGATCACGATCCGATTCTTGTCGTCTTCGGCGTAAAACGCCGCGATATCCACGATTCCATCAAAGTGAGCAAGTGGCGGCCGGCTGATGTGAGTCCCGATCGAGGGGTGATAGAACACTTCGGTGACGTTTCCGTCCCGCGTTCCTACGATCACATGGCGCGTTTTGTCGTCCGGCGTGTAGAAGGCAGCGATAGCAACGATTCCAGGAAACTGCGCCAGCGGCGGCTGCGATATGTGTATACCGATGGATGGGTGGTAAAACACTTCGTGGAGATTGCCGTCATTGGTCGCTACGATCACGATCCGGTTCTTATCGTCCAGCGCGTGAAACGCGGCGATATCGACGATGCCCGCAAAGTTTGCAAGGAAACCTCCGAAGTGCATATCGTTGGGTTTGTAAAACACCTCGAAGATGTTGCCACTCTTGTCCGACACGATCTGGTGCTGGAAGTTATCGTCGCTGGTAAAGAAGCTGGCAATCCGATCGATGTCCGGAAAGCACGCGAGGCGCGCGATGCCTTTTCCAGACTCGGAGCTGAAGAACACCTCGCGTAGCTTTCCCGTAGTGGTAGCCGCGATGGCGTGGCGAAAACCGTCAGGAGTGAAGTACCCCGCGACCGAGTGAATCAACGAATCCGGAGAAGGGGGCGGGGTCGGCGACGCCAAGGCCGGATGCAACCTCTCGGTAAGTCGAGTTCCGCCCTGAGCTGCCATCGTCAGGTTCAGGCCTAAGGAAGTTCCAATGATGCTGCCGCCCAAACTCCCAATTTGCGCAAGCAGATGGCGGCGTGAGATGGGACCAAATACCGGCCTCGGCCTAGCTTCCGGAGAGTAAGTTGCGGTGGAGTGAGTGTCCTCGTTGGTTGGTTCCTGCCGATCGTGTTTCATCTCGTGGTCCTTTCTGTCCCCGAATCCTGACGCGGATGTTCGGGGTCAACATTCGCGGACGGATCTAGCTAGTATCTCGATCGATTCTAGGCAGAGAGATTCGCCTCAATTTGGCGTCATCCTCTGCAGCGCCTACGGCTTCTTGCGCAGCAAGAACCAGACAAGGAGGATGATCAGAAGAAGCAGCAGCAAGAATAGCCACCACCACTTTGCGAGGATGCCGCCACCACCACCGGTAATTGTTCCTACGGCCGCTGGTGGGAGCTGCTCGACGAAAACTTTCGCCGCGAGGTCGTTCCCAATCACCGCGACGTCGAGCGTGCAAGCCTCAAAGAGCGGCCCTTGTTTCACGCCCGCTGTCGTGCAGACTCCTTGCGCTTTTTCGCGGAGACCTGGCTCGAGGTCTTTGGCATAGAAAGTTCGTTCGGGAATACCTACTTCAGCAGGCTTTCCGCCGCTGCAGACAGACAACATGGAAGCTTCGCCGGAGACGCGCCAGCTGTCAGCGAATCGGTGATAGAGGTCATTGAAGTTGAACGGGTTGGTCAGCACAAAGCCATCGCGCGCTTCGATCTGGTTGAGATTTCCATTGGGGTTGGCAATGAGGCCACGCACCGGGGAAGGCCATTGGCCCAAGCCGACGACCACATCAATCCACGTGGGGTTGACCGTGGCGCGAACAGAATTCCCCTCTTCGCTAGTGAGTTGATAGACGTTCCCTTGCCGCGCGATGCCTACGTCGCCCGGCAGCCCAAGCGTTTGCCCCTCCCCGACTGGTGTGAGTGTGCCATTGACGTAGATTGCCGCTCGTTCATCTCGCTCTGAGGGTGCCAGACAAATCGCCACTTGGGTTTTGCCGAAGCGGCCGGCCACGGCTTTATTCACGGTGGCGTTCGGCCAAGTCGGCGCGCCTGAAACTTGTCGCGTTTGGACGGAGAAGTCTCGACCAACTTCGGCCAGGGTGAAATCGCCAGATGCTTGGAAGTCGTAGAAGAGGCCATTGAAGGTGTGCAGATGGGTGTCACCAACGGTGGTGGCGGCAGCACAGTCCGACGTTGCGCCGCCTGCAATGCTCTCGGAGAAGATTACCGCTGGTCCGGGCTGCGTTGCCGCGGGAGCGGTCGGCCCGAAACTTAGGTTGTTCATCTCGGCGGTAAAGCCTCGCGCCGAACAGTTGGGTGGCTTGTTGTCACCATAGATGATCTCGGTCCGTGCGTTAGACGACGCACCGGCGTTGAGGCTGGCCGTACCGCCGTTCCCCGAGTTGTCGCCGCCGTAGCCGAACATATTGAACTCGGCTATCGTCCAAAAGGTTGAGGCCGCGACGGCGTTGTCACCGTTGGTCGTGCCGCCAGCTGTCCCGCTTGTCATGGTGATGCTGTCGCCGGTCGCAGTGGCCGTCCCGCTAAGGATCCAGTTGGCCATGTTGGTGATCGACTGGTTGGGCATCACCTGCACGGCGTTGGTGCTGTTCTCATAACAAGAGTTGCCGTACTGGATCCATCCCTGGCCCGTGGGGCAGGTAGGGCCGTAGCCGATGAGCCAGTACTGTATAGACGCGGTGCTGGTAGTTCCTGGGGTGTTCCAGAAAATCCACTGCTCCCAAGGCGTGCAGCCCGCGGCCGGGGTGCCGGGGCAGGTGCCGGTGTTGGGTTGGTCGCTGTTGATCTGCAGCGTATACGTGTTGGCGATCGACGGTCCCGCGTTTGCGATGGGGCCGCTCTCGCTGGTCACGTTGGTGACGTTCTCGAAGCGCCCGATCGCCTGGGAGATATGTCCCGACGGCGCCTGCGCCGAGACGTCGTTGCCATTCCCCACCACCGCAGGCCGCGGGCCGTGCCGCGGAATCGAAGGGATGTTCGGCGCTTTCACGCACGTAACTTCCTTCCACTCGGTGCTGGGATAGGCGACAGTGAAGCACCCCTTCCTCGGCGCCGACTTCTTGTGCATAGAGAGTGCCCAGTCCTTGCGCTTCTGCCTTTCCTCTGGTGACACCTGTTCTTGCGCGGCCGCGGACGCTTTCGCCGCGGGCGTCTTCGGCCGCTCTTGGGGCGGCACCTTGGGTGCAGCGGAGGATGGGTAGGTGGAGAACAGCCCGAAGAGCAACATGGCCGCGACTCTAAAACGAAGCTTGTTCATGATCCCCCCTCTTATCGGCTTGCAATCGTCGCAAGCCTCGACGGTTTCTGCAGGATTCTAGGTTGGCCCGGGATCCGATTGGTCTAGCAGGTAGTGCTGAATGATGCATTTTCGTTTCAGTGAATTATCGGACATTAAAGGTTCTGCACGGGATTGGTTTCTGACGCCAGCGATCGCGCTGAATCAGGCAATACGCCGTTCTAAGCGGCGCATCTTTGGGACTCCCCGACGATGTCGTGGAGCCCATCTTTCTGCTGTACGCAATTCCGGTCAACAAAAGAAAAAGTACACCGCTCGGTAAGACGCTACTCAGTATATGCCCCTCGCGCAGAGGGCTCGTTAGCGGCCTTGCTTCCTCAGCCGAAGGAGACGCGCCATGGGCAATTTCTCCAATTGCGGATGCGGCGTCTGTGAAATCGAAAAGAGCATCGTGGCGGAGTTGGCATTTGATGTCAGCAAGAACAGGTATGGCGAGTTGGTTGCTGGAAGGCTCCTGCTGCTTGCCTATCCCACACCCGCGGAACTCGTAGCCCAATTGCACGCGTGCCGCAATGGAAGAGACCAACATCACATCTCTGACCGGATATTCGTCGAGCTGCTCAATGATCAAATCTTCGCCAGTCATTGGGAGCTGCTCGAAAGACTTCTACTTCTGATCTTCATTCCCGCCGTTCATGCAACCGTCCGCCAGGTCAGCAACCGCTATCCGTCCCTCCCACGCGAAGACATAGCACAGCATGCTCTCACCACCCTCCTTCATGCCCTACGCTCTGAGGACTGGCGGATGCGTCGTTCCCACTTTGCATTCAGCATGGCGAGGCGGCTGAGGAGAAGCACCTTCGAATGGGCAGGTCGCGAATTCCGCTCCACCTCTCAATTCGCGGCCCAAGAGATTGGCGAAGCGTTCCCGTCCGCTCAAACAGCAGAAGAAGCCTTCGAAAGGAATGCCGTCCTTCGAAACTTCCTTAGCCTTTGCCAGAAAAGAGCCTACCTGACACCGCAGGAGCTGAATCTCCTGATTGAATTCAAGCTGCAGGCCACGTCTGGAAACGGACTGACCGATCCTTCCGATCGGAGTTCGAATATTTTCCGCCAAAGACTCAAACGACTGATGAACAAGCTCCGCCGTCTTGCCCGGACAACAGGGAAACAAGAATCGCCCTAAGACACTAACAGTGCAAAACCCACTTCTCGGAACCGCATCAACTCGATCCTTCACCAACTTCCCGACGTTTTTTTTTTGTGACGGGAGCAACAAATCTTTGTCATCTCGCGACACATTTTCCGTTTTCTACGCTGATTAGGTAGATGAGAGGGGAGTTCTCGACTAGATCGGCCGGCGGCATCGAGCATCATAGCCGTCGATTTCAACTTCTAGCCGCTTCGAACGCCTAAACGCGTGACATCTTTGCTCTCGGAGCTAGTGCTCCCGGTGTATTCCGAACGCTGGAAACACTTCGCCAGCAGAAGAGTCTAGCGCCAACGGCCCCTTGCAGGTTTGAAAGGGAACTTTCGGGAACTCCCGTCAATTCCAATCGAGCGTAATTCCATGAGGTCGAAGATGCATAAATCATTCCGTCAAATACTTCGTCTCTTTCGTCTGTCTCCGCGGCTACTTACGGTCGTCGTCATGCTGTTTCTCGCGGCACCGGCGTTCGCTCAAGGAGGCACCTCTCCGTGGGAAAACGCAGTAGGCGTACTACAGCAAGCGTTCACCAGCACGATCGCGCGCGGTCTTTCACTCGTCGCGATTGTCGTCTCCGGGCTCACTTTCGCCTTCGGCGAGGGCGGCTCGAAGCGTGTCCTCGCTGGCGTTCTCTTCGGCGTTGGTATGGCCATCGCCGCCGTCAACTTCATGGCTTGGCTCTTTCCGTGAGCCCAGGCTCTCGAATCTGGTGTTACGGGATCGCTGATGCCGAACGCAAAGCGGATCAACATGGTGCATCGGTCACTCTCCCGGCCCCTCACCATTCTCGGGGCCGAGCGGAAGCTCTTCTTCTTCGCCATGTGCCTCGGCGCGGGTACGTTCAACCTGCTCAACAGCTTGCTTGGCGGCGTGTTGATCTTCGGGCTCCTCTACTTCGTGGCACGCTGGGCTACCAAGACCGACCCACAAATTCTGCGCTTTCTGCTGACGGCAGCCACACTGCGCAGCCAATACGACCCGATGAAGTTCGCACCAATCACGGTACGCAGGGATGGCCATGCTCAGCCTTAAACGAATCTTTAAGAACTACGACGAGACGGGCTCGCTCAACGAACAGGTGAATCTCCACGGATTCGTCGGTCCCGAAGTGTTTCTCACAAAAACGGGCGAGCTGGGGCTTATTCTCGAAGTGCGCGGAGTGGACTACGAATGCCTCGACGGAGCAGCAATTGATGGATTGACGAAGCGCCTGGAGTCTGCGCTGAAGCTCTTTGGCGACGACTTTCGCGTCTACCAGTATCTCTTCAAGCGAAACAACGAGAGCATCCCCTACAAACTCTATGGCAACCCCGTCGTGGATACGGCGATCCAGAACCGCATCGCCTACCTCGGCAGCAGGTCCGAAACGTTATTCTCCCTCTCCATCTACTACGTGATTCTCCATCAGGGATCCCAAATTTCACACACGCTGGCACACGCGCTCGCGCACTTTCCTCAGCATCCCAGCAAAGCGCTCGCCGAGCTGGGCGCTCGCTTCTTTGCGAAAAAGCAAACACTCGTCCTTGGGAACGAAATCACAAAGGCCGAGGCAGCTCTCCTTCAAAAAGCGCAAAGCTTCACCCTCCAGGTCAGCGATTTTCTCGCTGTGCGCATTCTCGGCAAACAGGAAGCGTTCCGTGTCCTCAAAAAGACCATCAACTTCCACCCCGACAAACTTGAACTCGCGAAACTCAAACACGACACGTTCCTTGACTACTACCTTTGTGAATCGCACCTCGAATGCCATCGCGGCCATCTGCGCGTGGACGACTACTACGTCAAAGTCTTGACGCTGAAAGAGCCCTCGGCTCAAAGCTTTCCGCTTATTTTCAAACGCCTCCTCGAAGTGGAAGCCAACTACTTCGTTGTCACCGAATGGAAGAAAGAAGATTCTGGAAAGACTCGCCGGACCATTCAGGCGAAACGCCGCCACTTCCACAACACCAAGCGTTCGTTCTTCAGCCAGGTCAACATGAACGACGCTCCCGCCCAAGACACGCTCCTCGACGATTCGAAGGAGTCACAGGTCCACGAACTAGGTGAAGGTATCAAAGAGATCGCACTCCACGGGAACTACTTTGGCCAGTTTTCGCTTACCGTCGTCATTTATGATCTCGACTCAGCCAAAGTCGACCGCGCGTGCGCCGAATTCTACAAGGTGTTCAGCGTACATGACGCACAGCTCTACGAAGAAAAATACAACCTTCTGAATGCATTTCTAGCCGCAATACCCGGCAACCACGCCTTCAACCTGCGTTACCTGTACCTACTCAACACCAACTACGCGGACTTTTCGTTTCTCTTCACCCTGCACGGTGGCGAGGCTTACAACCGTCATCTCCGCCAGGAATATCTGGCGGTGCTCGAAACCAACCATCACACGCCGTATTTTCTCAACCTGCACTATCGCGATGTCGCCCACACCATGATCCTCGGCCGTACTGGCGCGGGAAAGACGAGTCTGCTCAATGCCATGGCTCGCCTGATACCCGACGATGAACGGCTCCTCCTGATCGAAGATACCGCCGAGATTCAGATCCATCACTCGAACCTCGTCCGCCTCGAAGCGCGGCCCGCGCAAAACGGCATTCCTGCCGTCGCCATTCGCGATCTGTTGAAGGCAGCTTTGCGGCATCGCCCGGACCGGATTTTGCTTGGTGAGGTCCGGGGACAAGAAGCGTTCGACCTCCTACAACTTCTCAATACGGGCCACGCCGGAACGATTTCGACCATTCATGCGAATTCTGCGCGCGAAGGATTGTCTCGATTTACCAGCTGCGTCTTGCAGAGCGGTATTGAGATTCCTTTCCGCGCCGTGAAGAGTTCAATCGCCGATTCGCTAAACGTGGTCGTCCGCCTTGAGCGCCGCCCGGGCCGACGGACGATCTCCGAAGTCGTTGAAGTCAGACGCTACGATCCAGACTCCGACCTATTCGAGTGCAACTCTGTGTTTCATAAACCCGAGGTCGTTCCATGACCGTAGCCAAAGACCAACCCAAACGTGACGTAAGCCCTGTGGCCTATGTCCGCTGGCTGTTCGAACCGTCCGATCGCCTAGCAGTTCTAGTTCGCAATCGCGAGCGCAGCGAAACCACCCAACGCATCGCCACGGCAGGAAAAATCACGGAAGACTCGTTTCAACAATGGCTTCGTTTCAAGAACGAAAAGCATTCGGCCGATATCTATGTGGGAATGAATCCGCTGAAGCCGGAGGCGCGAGCCCGCACCAAGGAGGATATCCTCTCGATTCGGCATCTCTACCTGGACCTGGATCACGATGCCGAGCGCTCACTCGCCGCGGTTGAGCAATCAAACCTCGTACCGCAGCCAAACGTGGTGATTGCGACCTCGCCACACAAGTTTCAACTCGTGTGGCGCGTCGAAGGATTCCCCCAGGAACAGGCCGAAGCGGTCTTACGCGCGATGGCGCGCAAGTTCGGCGGAGATCCAGCTGCAACGGACTCGACCCGTGTTCTTCGCCTGCCAGGCTTTGTGAATCGGAAATATGATGCCGAGTTCATTGTGAACGCAGAAATTCGAAACGAGCAAAGGCACACTCCGCATGACTTTCGTCTGAGAACGGACCCCACAGAACTGGACCAGCGGCCGACACGCACAGCTGGCAGTCGGCATGCTTCCTCTACACGCCAGCCACTGTCGCAATCCGAACACGACTGGGCGTATGCCAAGCGGTCTCTGGCCAAAGGCGTCCCGGCCGAAGAAGTGATTCGACAAATCGCTGCCTTCCGCGCACACGACAAGCACAATCCGGAAGACTATGCGCGACGAACAGTAGAAAAGGCCCAGACCCAACTCCAGGAGGCAAAGACTCTTCCGCACAATGGCTCACAGATGGGGCTTCCACACGAACGAGAGTGACAACCGTGACCCATATCCAAACACAAGGTTCCAACGCGGACACCTCCGCTGCGCTAACTGTTGATGAAATCGCGGCGCTCTTCGGCATTCCTGTGACTGCTGTACGCGAGCGGCTTGCACGCCGAGTTGTTCCACAGGAATATTTTTCTATTCCGGACCTCGCAAAACGGTGGCGATGCTCACGCGGGACGGTGTATAACCGTTTACGTACCCATGGAGCGAAGGTTCTCGACTTCGCCCCGAACGGGAAACGCGGAAAGAAAGTCGTGGCAGCTTCGACCGTTTTGCAGTTGGAGGCCCGGCAAACCAAACGACTATGCTGACTATTCACAAGCGCGGAAGAGTGTTCTGGTCCGACGGAATCGTTCAGGGCGTGCGCATCCGTCGCCCACTCGGAACGCGCAATCTTGACGCGGCTCACCGCATCGTCGGCAAACTTGAACGCGCTCTAGCCGAGGGCGCAGATTCAGGCCTTTGGCCTGAGTTAAAGCGATTCCTTCCCCAGCCAACATTTGAGGTATTCGCAGACGTCGCCGGCTACAAAGAACCCGTCGTCAAAGCCGAGCCTACGTGGGCGGACCTGAGCGCTGCCTTCGAGAACGAATTGCATCGACGAGTCGCACTGGACAAGCTGCGGGAATCAACTGCGGTCCGTTATCGCCACACAGCGCGTGAATTCAAGGCGTTTCTCGATGAGCGCAGAATCACACTCCTGAAAGACATCACGAAACCTTTTGTCGAATCTTTCAAGGTTTGGCGGGCCGCCCGGATTCGCACCAGAAACTTCTCCCGTGGCGCAACCAGTCTTGCCTTGGACGCGGCGATTCTGCACCGAATTTTCGCTGTTGGCGTTGAATACGAAATCGTCGAAAAGAACCCCGTTCGCATGGAGGGACGCCCGGGTGACATTCCCGAACGCGGTGCCCAACCGTTCTCTGCCTCCCAACTGGAAAAGTTGAAGCAGGCAGCCGGTCCCGACCTTTTCATGTTTCTACTCCTTCGCTGGACGGGTATGCGCGGTTCCGACATCGTCGGACTGACGTGGGGCGACATCCATTTTGACCGGCGCGAAATTGAGCGTATTACCCAAAAGCGCCGCAAGCCTGTCATCATTCCAATTCATTCCGAACTGATGTTTGCTCTGGAAGTAGCGTTCGACCGGAGGTCACCGGAATCTGAGGATCAGGTTCTCCCGCAAACACGGGAACGCGGACGAATGACTAGGCCACGGCTGTATCAACGATGCAAAGCAATGGGCCACCGTGCTGGAATTGAAGACGCTCACCCTCATCGTTTCCGCGATACGTTCGCAGTCGACATGCTCGCTCGGGGCGCCACACCCTATGATGTTGCCAAGTTATTGGGCGACGAGATCGCCACGATTGAAAAACACTATGCGCCGTTTGTAAGAGAATTGCGCGAAAGAGTGCGGACACTTATGGAAACGGGAGAAGGAATCGGTCACTACGCGAAAGAGAACTCGACACCAAGGAATACAAGAACAAACCGTATTCAGTGATTTGAATGACTGGCGGCGTTCCTAATCTCCGTTCTATTATTGCACCCTCAAAGCTCCCTCATTTTTTCTCGGGTGTTGAGATTCTTGATCCGCTGCTCGCAAGAAATGTCGGCTTCGGGCCCAAGATTCGCGGCACGGATGGCAAGCCGACACTTCATTTGTTGTCCGGTAGTACGAGGAATCGTCGCGCCGTGCACGCATGCTCAGGACTTCTTGGTCCTACTCTTTTTGTCAAAGATTGCGATGGGATCATCTGCTGTACCAACAGGATGGCCAAGGATTTTCAAGACCTGCAATTCCTCGGCATAGACAATCCCCTTCTTGCGCTTTGCAGTCAATCTGGCTGCTAGTGCACCTTTCTCTCGCCCTGCTCCAGCACTACGGTTTATTTCAGCCCACACCGGAAACAGACGCACATATTTCAGCTTGCTACCCGGCAAATTTGCCCAGCTCTTGGGAAAGACGTGATCGATATCCACGTTGTCACCCCACTCGGTCGCTGCGTCTACAAAACCGCGGGCGGCGGCCATATCCCAAACCGAGCGATAGTTCTTCAGGTTTGGCGAAACCCAAACAATGTGAGGGTCGGTCGAGTCCTTGGTAACAAGAACCAGCGCTTCGGCTCTTCTCCCAAGCATCTGTGGAGTGCCAATTCTCTTGAGAGCCGCTAAGCTCTCGGCGGCAACTGGAATGTCCTCAGGCAGAATCAAGCTCATAGATTTACTTCTCTTCATAGCTACAGGCCTCATTGCTGGAACCTATTCAGAGAATTGCTAAAGGTAGCACTTGCAGCGAGGTCTGAACTAGCGATTTGCATCGCAACTATGTCGGGGGAGTCGAGCGCGGGAAACGGGATATCGCGATCATTAATATCGTCCGGCTGGCGCGGGCGTTGAAAGTGAAGCCGGGGAGGTTGATGGAGCCCCTATCTTAGGTCAATCTAGGACGTGGCCCCTTTGAAGGCGGCACACAAATCCAATCGCTGAGCGCAGCTGTGGAAAAAACTAACAGTCACGACCGTTGCATCTATACAGTGCCCGGCGACTTATGCCCAGGCACGTCGCCGCTTCATCCGAAAGAGCACTATCTTCCCGCTGGCTTGGGCAATTTTAGAGATGACGTGCGGCTCAAAGACTTTATCTGCTATGACTGCCAGCGCCGCTTCAGCAAATTTGAAGAAGTATTCCTGCGAAACTCGGGTGAAGCGTTCCTCAGAAGATCTTGGGCGTCCAGGGTAGAAAAGGCCACAAGTCGAAAAACATCTTTGTCGAACCCACCCAAGGTTTGTCTCCACTGACCGTCAAAGGGCTTTACCCGGGCATGCCACACGAACTGCTGTGGGAAATGACATCGGAGGGACAAGGTTCTCTGCTGGATCAGCTCGTGTTTAAGAAGCTGGACGGAACGCTTGAGCACATTCCGATTCGTGAGGGCAAGTTGGCACAGGACCTTGCCCGTTTTGGTGACGAATGGAAGTCCTGGCAGCTAGTCGCGTGTATTGCGAAATATCTGCACGAACCTGAATTGCAGGCCTTGCTAGGCCCGGCGTTAGAAAGGATGGCTACTGCTCCCGCTGCGGATTCGCCGGAGAGCGTTGAGCTCGAAGGCGAGGCAAAAGCTCAAATAACATTGCCATACGTGCAAGCCATATCGAAAATCGCCTTCCACTTTGTTCTCGCTCAGTTTCATTTCACCGGCTTCGAATCTGAGTTCGACGATCTTAAGCGGTTTATCTATGCCGGAACTGGTGCCAACCCGGCGCGAATTGTCGGGGACGTCGTACTTCCGCAGCTCGTTCCGGAACAAGCCCGTTTGCGCAATTGGTCTCATGTTCTGACTGCAGAATTTAATCGTGACGGATTCGTTTCGCGCATGCAGTTCTTCGCAGGGCCACGATTGAAACCGTTCGTTTGGCGGGTCGACTTGGGAGCGAGCCCTTCCCGGATACTCCCAGAGATGGCTGTCGGCCTCCGATTCTTTTACTATGACCACCCTGATCCGTCGGGCTGCTCAGGTGCGATCGAGAAGCTTAGATTGGGTCCCAAGATGACAGCAAAGCTGTAGTGCCTCGTTTGAGAAAAACTGTGACAACGGCGAATTCAAATTCGGTTTGCGGAGTCGATGGCACGCTGACCGACGCCATTCAAAAAAACGAGCTTGACAATAAGGACAAACAGGGACTAAAAAGGACAAGCATCAGTCCTTGTCCTGTGAGACACGGCGACTGTGGAGGGAGATTCGATGCAAACCAATCTCGAGCAATGCCCGTTGTGCGGTACCGAGCTGTCGCAAACGAAATATCGCGAGATCCGGCTCAAACAGAGGGAACAAGAGGACAGGAAGGCCAGGGAGCTGGAAGAAGCTAAACTTGCGATCCAGCGGGAAGCTGAGCAGGAATTCAAAAAGAAGTTAGAGATAGAGAGCAGGGCGGCGGAAAAGAGGGCGAGAGCGGAAGCCGAGAAGGAAGTGCAGAAGGTTACCGCCGAAAAGGCCGCATTGACTGGAAAGCTCAAAGCGGCCGAGGTCCGCGAAGCAGAGGTACGGAAGGAAGCTCAAGCGGAAATCGAAAAGCAGAAGGATCTAGCCACGAAGAGGGCGAGAGTGGAATTCGAGGAAAACGCCAAGAAGCTGGCGTCGGAGCGAGACGAGGCCACGAGGAAAATGAAGGAGTCTGAAGCGCGAGTAGCAGTGATTCGAAAGGAAGAGGAGCAAAAAGCCGAAAAGCTCCGGCGCAAGGAGTTGGCCACGCAGCGTGAAGCGTTAGAGAAGGACAAGACCACTGCGCTCCTGAAGCAACAGTCGGAGCATAATCGCGAGCGCGAATCTTACCAGAAGAAGCTCAAGGTCGTGGAGCAGCAATTAGAAAGGAAGACGGCGAATGAGCTGGGCGATGGCGGCGAGATCGACGTTTTCGAAGCGCTGAGAGACGCGTACCAGGGCGACAAGATTTCCCGAATCAAGAAGGGGCAGCCGGGTGCGGACATTCTGCACGAGGTCATGTACAAGGGGGAAGTATGCGGTCGAATCGTAACCGATTCCAAGGTTAGGCAAGGCTGGCAGAACTCCTACATCTCAAAACTTCGGAACGATAAAGTCGAGGCAAAGGCAGAGCACGCTATCCTGGCGACGACTGTTTTTCCTTCAGGAAAAAAGAGCCTTTGCATCGAGTCGGACATTGTCGTGGTGTCGCCGGGACTAGTGGTCCATATGACGGGACTTCTGCGACAGGCAATGATCACGATGCACATCAAAGGCCTGAGCATGCGGGAGCGCTCCAACAAGATGAGCCAGCTGTATAACCTCATTACATCTGAGTCCTACCGAAAGAAATTCGCGGAGGCTGAGAGACTTGCCCAGGATGTCTTGGAGTTGGATGTCCAGGAAAAAAAGGATCACGACCTCGTTTGGCGGAAGCGGGGGACAATGGCGACGCGCATCAAGGGAGTTTTGCGGGACGTAGAGGCCGATGTGGCTGCTGTAATCGAACAGACTGATGGGGCAGAGGCGCAAGCGATTGGCGTCGGCATCCGCCAAGGTGCGTCATTGCTTCCCTCCGACTTTCTTGATGCAACTCAGGAAGAGTTAGGGCGTTAGCTACGCCGGTCCCTGGTGATCGTTGCGTTCGGAGGTCTGGAGGAGCGAATGGACCGGACAGTAACACTTCATTGGCAAGAGCGTCGGCTCGGGAGAACGCTCCTGAGGACATATCGGGACAGCGTTAATCTCTATGATGTCTTCCCGAATGACCGTCAGCCGCGGATAGGGCCAAAAGAAGACCTAGAACTGCAGAGGCAGATCGAAGCGAACGAAGGAATCTTCGAGCCGCTATTGCTGGAGCCACATCCGGAGAATAGGGATAAATTCAGGATCATTGACGGGGACCGCCGGTGGACAAACTCCAAGATTCTCGTGGAAGTCCACAAGAAAGAGCAGTACAGGCACCTTCCTGCGGAGATCACAGACCGAACCCTCACTGATGAGGAACGGCTTCGCGTTTGGATCTACATCCATCGCCAGAGACGGGAATGGGACACCAAAGAGAAAGAGATGGTGGCCTACAGTCTGGTCAATATGGTTGGGCGAGCGAGTGCCGCCAACATTTTGGGAATCACGGTCAGAGAGTTGGACAAACTCGTTGAAATCTATGATCTCTCGGAGAAGTTGACCAATCTTGCAGAACCAGGCGCCTCGATTACCTGGGCTAGGGAGATCAAGAATCTAAACAGAAAGATCCTTACTCCAAGCGCGCTCGATGCTATCGTGAAAAAGGTCAACGAACAGGAGATTACAAACTCCAAAGAAATTCGTAAGCTGCGCCAGATTCTCAAAGATCCGGTGGGAAAAGAGCATTTTCTTTCCTCGGGCGGAACCATCGACACCGCGCTGCGGACTCTAGGCCCCGCACCCTCGAAAAAGAGCCAAGGACTCCTGGGTGATATCGAACAGGTTTCGGAATCGCTGAGACGTTATCCATGGACGACTCTCGCCGCGTTAAAAGGCGATCCCCAGGTTCTGCGTAAGCTAGAAGAGACCGAGAAGCTTCTGAAAGATCTGAAAAAAGCATTGTCCAGGTAGATTTTGCAATTCCCTTTCGATCTGCGGTCCTTGCTTCGCGGTGGACATGCCTAGGCCCAAAGTCGCTACACAGACAGACCAGCTGCGACAATTGGCTTCCAGCGGGAATACGGAAGCATTCGTGGAGCGCCTGCGTCTGTTGTTATTAGACGACTTTTCGCGCTGGTTCGCTGAGTTGAAAGTCCAGAAGCTCATTGGACAGTTTCGCAGCAAAGCACATATCGAGACGATTCGGGACCTCCTCTTGCAGCCTGAAAGCAAGAAGACTCCACTGCAGAGGGCTGAGGCGGAAGCCGTTGGTCATCACCTCGATTTGTGTTCGTTTTTTCAGGATCTATACGATTACATCGATGCGGAGACTGCCCCTCTCTCGTGCCGGGTGGGTCACCCGGAGCTTTTTGTTCGGACCATAGTCAGAGTCATCGAGACCGTGAACTATGGATTCCACCGAAATACGACGGCTGCTGTCCTTGCCGAAGGGGGAGCCACAGCCCTTCAGATTTCGCACAACGCCAGGCAGTTCCGTGATCTGCTTGACGCTGGGAACACCATCCTCAATTCAGAAATTGCGAGAAAGGGCGTGGAGCGAGGATACAAAATCAGCGACGCGGACATAAATCGTCTTTTCGAACTCGCCTACGAGTACGATGAAGTACGGCAGTTGTTCGACACTTACACGTACCAAGGTGCGAGTTTTCGTATTAATCGGCGTTCGCTGATTATCAAGAAAAACTCTCGTGAAGCCGACATTTCTGCGGCCGTAGCAGCGGAACGGACGGCGAACTACGACCAAATCAGGTTTGCAATGCTCACAGTCGTGGAGGCCAAAGTTCAAGAGGAATGCCGCAGGATTACAGTCGAATCCTCCGACAACTTCTTCGACTTCCTCTTGAAAATCGGTCAAAGCGCCCAGGATGCGTCGCGAGAGCATTTCTACATGTTAAAGGCGGATTTCGAATACGAGTTAGCTGACTATTTTGACCTAGACAGCTTAGTGGTGACGAAGGCCGGCCAGTTCAACGTACGAGAGCTAGTAACTGCATGGGCATTTATTTTCGCATTGGCGACATTGGGACAACGATGGAGCGAACGCCTGGCCGTCGTGAAGGAACAAGGCTCTCCCAAAACATCGTCTGAGGGCGGACGAAGACTGACGGTCGTGGAGGTACCCACGCCTGAACTCAGTCGGAAATGGCTCGTCAGGTTGTTGAGAAGAGAAGGAAACTTGTCACGCAAGCAGGCGGAAGCTTTAGTTGAGCAATTCTCGTCGAAGATAGGAATCGGGAGGACCGACCTTTTCTACAAACCTCTCATTCCGATTTCCGACATGGTCCTACTTCCGACAGCCTACGTGCGGAGCAGCCGGTTCGATCGGAACATCTTCATGTTGATTGCGACAGAATCCGATCTCGACCAAAAGAAAAAGGGCCATTTGCCTGTGCGGAATCTACGAAACGAATTTATCAATGCCGGCTTTCAGGCTGTCACCGATTTCACTATCCGAATTGACGGCCAGGAAGTCACAGACCTCGATTTGGCAGCATTCAAGGACGGAACACTCTTTCTGGCCCAATCAAAGATCGTCATCGAGCCGGACAGTCTTTACGACATTTGGAAAGCCGAAGAGAAGCTATCCCGAGCGGCAGCCCAATTGGACAAATGTTTGGAGCACTTGGAGTCCGTTAGACAAGGATTGTTCCAACAGCTTGGGATCAAGGGAACACCCGAGGAGCGCGTGGTGCCCTTCATTGTGACAAATTCGCGACAGTTTACGGAGAGACGCTTTGGAGGATATCCAGTGGTTGACGTGCCATACGTCGAATTTCTCTTAGGTGGCGCGAGAGGTGCAGTAGTGGGCACGGCTCCCGGAAAATTGCGCACAGGGTCAGGCAAGAAGTACATCAAGGGAAGTCACCCAACTGCCGAAGAGTTCGAAGAGCTGTTGAAGCGAACGATTCATAGGGTGATGGAACGGGAGACCGTTGAACGTTTCGGAATGAAGAAGATTGGAGATCGAAAAATTCATGTCTCTATGATGGGACTTAAGACTCCGGGGGAAGGCCGCATGGTCATAACAGATCAAGAGATCTTCGACAAAGACCAGTCTTTCTTTGACTGAAGGCCGAGTGAATAGAAGCTAATGTTCAGCGTAAATGTTCGGCACAGGAGCATTTGGTGCACCTGACTATAATTAGAGGCTCTCCGAGAGCTGCTAGAGAGAACCCGATGAAGCGGACATGGACCATCATACGGGTAGGAGACGTTCCGCACAGCTTCAAGTGGTATCAGGCGCTGTTCTGTCAGCCGGCTATATTTCCCGCCCGCCAAGAAGAATCCGCCATCAACCGGTACTGGAACGCGTATCCCCGGACCACTACCGCTGGAATATGCTAGGCGATAGGTCTGACTTTCTAAACAGAAAATGCAGATTAATGTTGACATTGTCACAATAAGCCCTCATTCTTTAACTGTCCCTGAGGAGTTATTGGCATGCCCGACGGCGACCGCTTTGAAAGGAAGTTGCGTGGAAGGGGCTGGAGAACCGTGTATCGCCTCGGTTGCTCCTGTGCACCCGTGGAGGCTGTCGTCGACAGAATCATGGGTGCCGCCGCTCATCTGTTCCGTTCTCAAGACACCAAGGTTGTCCGAGATGTTTTCCAAGAACTTCAGGATGCGTGCCAATTGCTCGCGACCGACCGTTTTCGCGATGGAGTTTCCGAACAGGCTTTCTATCAGCTCAGCTCTGCAACTTTGCTCGTGAAAGAAGATGCCGGCTGCTCCGAGTTGGCAAGATTCACGGAACGCGCTGCTCTCCGTACCTTTAACGAGATCGATAAGTCCGGCGAACGATGTGACGATGACACCTTGAAACAACACTTCACGCGCAACCTGATCTGGGAGTTGGGCGAACGTCGCTGCTTCTCGGTTACTCGGGACGGTATCATGGACTCTGCAAAACGGGACCGTAGCGCACAACTTGCATGGGAGTCCAAGGTACGTGAGATCCTGCTTGGTCCGTCAAGAGCCATGAGCAAGAACTTGCTAGCGCAAGTCAATGCGCTCGTGCGCGCGCCGAAACGCCTCTTCCAACCGAAGCCTGTGACCATGGAAACCCTTACCGCGCCGCTACGAGTTTTGGAGACGCCGCGATGAAGCGCCCTACTAACCGAACGCGGTTTTCTTTGGACTTCACCAAGTCTGATCGTGTTACGTGGACTTATGATCGCCGCCATGAAACGCTCGAGGAAACCGGTAAGCCCGCTACGTTCTCAGTCGATGATCGAGAAATAGCGACTCGGTTCTGTTCCGCTGTTCAGTCGATGATGGCCGATCTCGTTGATATTGCCGTGGCGATTCATATGGCCGACCGCCTCGCCATTCGTGGCTTGGACGCTTCCGCCGATTGGTCACGGGAACTACATCTGCGTCTGGCCGTTCGGCATCCCGAGAAATGGAACTCGCCTGTCTTTCAAGAACGTTTCGCACCTCTTCTTCGATTCCTTACAGAAGACTCCTGGTCTCTTGAGTTCTGCCCGCTTGGTGACTGCAGGCGCGCTTCGGAAACGCAATCGGACCTCTTTCCGCAACCAGGTGACCGCCTACCGCTACAAGTGAGCCTGTTCAGCGGGGGCCTAGATTCCCTGGCCGGGACTGCGGCCTCTGTCTTCTCCGCTCCAAACGAGAGCTTCATTCTTGTTTCCGCGGCTCCCAATATTCGGCAGCGATCCCGACAGCAGGAGCAAATCGAAATCCTTCGACGAAAATCAGGCACTTCCATCCAGCACGTCTCGATACCGTATGGGATGAAATACGGTGATCAGTATGCACAGGAGGCCTCTCGAAGAACTCGTGGGTTTCTGTTCTTGATCCTCGGCGGCGTAGTTGCACTTGCTGCGGGTTCCGCTCGTCTGCATGTGTACGAAAACGGGCTTGGCGCAATCAACCTCCCATATGACCAGTCGCAGATCGGTACCGACAATGCAAGAGCCGTCCACCCACGGGTCCTTCGCCTGGTCGCAGACCTGTTGGCCGTAGCCTCTGAAAAGCCCTTCTCCATCGTCAATCCTTGCATTTACCTGACGAAAGCGGAGATGCTATGTCATCCGAGCATCAGCCGAATCCAGGAAGCTCTTGCCCTCAGCTTCTCCTGTGACGGTTTCCCGGTCAGAGCAGAAGGCAAAGCGCAATGTGGATTCTGCACTTCGTGCCTCCTTCGCAGATTATCGCTGGAGATTGCCGACCTCGATGCGTTCGACACGCGCGAATATTTGCGCGACTGGAAGTCCAACTCCTTTCCCACGTCCCACCAGCATCTCCGTGGACTCCGCGCCATGGACTGGCAGACGCTTCGATTTCGCCGCTGCCTAGAAGACCTCGATCCTTGGTCCGCCCTGACGTTGGAGTTTCCAGAACTGCGCGTGCTGGTCCACGATTTGAGCCTCCTCCATCACGAACCATCTGCCGAAATCGCTTCCAAGCTTCAACGCCTCATTGAGCAACACGTTGATGAATGGCCCAGGTTTTCCGCACTTCCTCTGCTTAACGCAACCAACGCAAAAGTGGCGTAATGTACCGGAGGAAAATATGAACTTGAGTCTAGATCAAATCGATCCACGAACCTTGGGCCTGCGGCTGCAAGAAGCGCGCAAGGCGGCAGGATTAACACAGCAAGACGTCGCTGACCGACTTGGTATGGCCCGCACGACCATCGTCGCGATCGAAAAAGGGGAGCGTCGCATCGTTCCGCACGAGCTGTTACAGTTAGCCCCTTTGTATGGGCGGTCCGTCTCGAGTCTCGTCAGCAAGCGGACTGTTACCGAAAGCCTGGTAACGCAGTTCCGCGCGAACCAACGCGAATCGGGTCCGGGCTTTGACCAGGCCGCGGATGAACTGCAGAGCCGCTCAGAAGACTACGTCGAACTGGAACGGATTGTTGGAGCGCCTTCTGGCAATCGATTCCCTCCCGAATATGACACGAAAGGAGGGGCGCCGGAACGCATCGCCGAGGACGTGGCGACAGCGGAACGCAATCGACTTGGGGTTGGCGATGGTCCGATCGGAAACCTCCATGACCGCCTCGAGACCGACGTCGGCATCCGCGTTTTCTATTTCCCCATGGTGAGCCGCATTGCCGGCGTATTCGGTTACAACGATATCCTTGGCGCGTGTGTCGCCGTCAACTCGAATCATCCGCGCGACCGAAGGAATTGGACATTGGCCCACGAGTACGGTCACTTCCTCATGTCCCGGTACAAAGTCGAAGTCACGGTCCTTACTACTGACAAAAAACTAATCGGAAGAGAGCGGCTGGCCGACAGTTTCGCAAAATATTTTCTGATGCCTGCCTCCGGCCTCAACCGGCGTTTTACCGAACTCCTACGGGCTAACGAGAAGGGGGTCACGCTTGCCGATGTGTGTACCCTCGCAAATCTTTACCAAGTCTCTGTACAGGCGCTCGTTCTGCGACTCGAAGAGCTGTCCCGGTTGCCCACCGGCACTTGGGACAGACTGCGCGTTGAAGGATTCAAAGTGCAGCATGCCCAAAAACTGCTGGGCATCGACGCCAATCCTCCCATCCTGGAACGCCTCCCCCGGCGCTATGTGGCGCTCGCTGTCGAAGCTTTCCGAAGTGGACAACTGAGCGAAGGTCAGCTGGCCCGCTATTTGCGAACTGACCGCGTCTCCGCTCGCAGTCTGATGGAATCGCTGCTAAAAGAAATTCACGTCGAGAATGGTGGTGAGTTCCGGCCCATCACTCCCGACCTTGCCCAAACTTTGGGGGGCAGATAGGACGCGCCTCCCTTGATCACCGACCACCCTGCGGTCATTGACACTTGTGTCCTCATCAATCTCCTGGCCACGGATCGTGTCGGAGAAATCGTCGATACCATTTCGCCTTCTCGTCTCGTCTGCCCCGCTGTCAGCAATGAGAGCCTGTATTTGCGGTCTGCAGAACCAGAAGGCCAGAAGGAAGCCGTTGATCTCACGCCCCTTTTTAGCCAGAACGTCTTCACCTGTTCCCCGATGGAAGGAAACGTCGAAGAAGAACTCTACGTCGGCTATTCTCTCGAACTCGATGATGGCGAGGCCATGAGCTTGACGATTGCACACTCGCGAAACATCGCCCTCGCAACCGACGACCGGAAAGCACGCAGGCTAGCTACCGAGAACGCGCCGGGGATACCTCTTCTCTCAACGCCACAAATCATCCGCGCCTGGGCTGAAGGCCGAGATCACGCGGAAATCGCGTCTATCATTCGCGCAATTCACAACCGAGCGCGCTTTAGTCCGTCGGAGGATGATCCCCTAGCACAATGGTGGAACGCCCACCTTGAGATTTGATTTCGTCAGCCAGCGTTGCTCCAAAGATCCTTTGTCGCTCCGGCCTCGAGGGTGCTTGCCTACTGCCCTAAGCTGTCACGATGGCAGTACAAGATGCCAGCTCCCAAAGCCTCTTTAAGGTTAGTGTACTTTCCCAAAGATTGGTCAACAGGATTTCGCGGGTCTTTGAGCTCGAGCACTCCCACACGCAACGCTCATGTCGAGCGCGAGGATTTCCGTAATAGAGAAAGTAAAGCGAAGAGTTGTGTCACAGTTATGGCACAATTTCGCCAAAACTGTCTGTAAGTTATTGAAAAATAGCGGGCGAGCCTGTAAGCCGGATTCTGTGCGGCGCACCTTCCCGGAAGGGACGGCGTGCCGCGGCGATCATTCCTCTAGTCCCGGTGTCGCCACCGGGATCCAGCAGCCTACCCGAGGGTTGCTCTCAATGATGGCTTGCGCCATCGTCGAGGGAGGACGTTCGCTTTCGCGAACGTTCTCAGCGAGCCGGGCCGGCTCTCCCCTCCTATTTGGCCTTGCACCACGCGGGGTTTTCCGTGCCTCCGATGTTGCCACCGGAGCGGTGGGCTCTTACCCCACCTTTTCACCCTTGCCAAACTGAGCGAGCATTTCGAAGACGTCCCGCAGGTTTTCCTGCGCGATGCCACCGTGCTTCTCCCAGCCGGCGGTATATTCTCTGTGGCACTTTCCGTGAACGGTAGCACAGGCTTCAGCCTGTGCTCTTTCTCCGTCGAAACGCTTCCACGCACGACGCAAGCACAGGCAAACCGCACAGACTCAAGTCTGTGCCACCGCACCCCTGGCGTTACCAGGCGCGTTGCCCTATTTCGTCACCGGCTCTTGCGAGCCTACGACGACGGTGTCCGGACTTTCCTCCCGCCCAGCCATCTCGCGATGACCAAGCCAGCGATCACCCGGCTCACCCGCCAGTTTGAATTATAGCCGATAGCCCCGGAATCGGCGAGGCCAGCTACGGTTACAGTCCTTGAATAGTTTGACAGGGTGAGCAGTGTCGGAATCAGAGACCCCTCCCCCGGTTTTTTGTAAGTGTTGCATCTAAAAGACTTAGGCTCGCTGTATCTCGTGCAAAATCAACGGTTACGGGACCTCAAGAAGCTGTTGATTCTAAACGAATTGGCGTATGCAAGAGGCCAATGGCCAAGGCCAAAGTCGAAAGTCCTGCAAGTGTTGCTTCTAAATGACCTAGCTCCTCATGGCTTACCGGTGCACACGACAGACAATACAGCCGCCAGCCGCTGCAGAATTTGCCCTTGTTCCCGAAAGAAATGAAACCTACAATCCGCGCGATGCGAGTCCGCGAAGCCAAGGATTTTCTTGTCACGCAAACAGCGGAGCAAGCTACGCTCGAGGGTGTGCCTCTCTCTGAACTCGAAAAACGGATGATGTATTTTACCGAGAGCGGCTATGTCCCTGAAGATCCAATCAAACTGAACGAGGAGTTTGAGGCGCAATATGATACGTCGGAGTATGAGGCTAAGATTTCGCGGCTTCTCCACCACGCTTACCAGCGCCTGCGGAAAGAGAACGATGCAGCTCGCAAGAACTGGGACGAAGCCATCAGATGTTTGCGCCGCGGCGACCACTATTTGCTGGTGATGTGGGATTTAACTCCGCCTGGGGAGAGGCCCCAAGGGGACTCTCTGAAACTCTTCGCATCGGCCTTGGGCGTGATTGCTCTTGCATTTTTAGCCGTTTTCCTTTCAAGGGAATTCGAGCCGCAGTGGAGATGGCTGCAAAAACACATTCCGCAACCAAATCCACATGTCTTGCTTGGAGTTTTTATTGCGTTCATTCTGGCGGGCCTCGTATTTCAGCGTCCCTTGGGAGACGCCGTCGGGTGGCTCCTAGACCGCGTGGTGCTTCGCTTTATGAAACCGAAGGAAGATGAGAAGGATACCGAATAGATTCGTCAATTACCTCAGCCCGAGCAGCTTCTCGAATTCGGATTCGGTGAGGATGGGGACGCCGAGTTCTTTGGCTTTGTCATATTTGGAGCCGGGGTCGGTGCCGACGACCACGTAGTCCGTCTTTTTGCTGACCGAGCCGGAGACCTTCCCTCCGTGCTGCTGGACGAGCTCGCCGGCTTCTTCGCGGCTGCGATTGGCAAGTCCGCCAGTGAATACGAACGACTTGCCTGCGAGCTTCTGGCTTTTGACCTCGCGCTTTTCGGCGGTGGGATGCACGCCAGCTTTGTGCAGCTTCTTGATGAGCTGGCGGTTCGCAGGTTCGGAGAAAAATTCCACAATCGCTGCGGCAACCTTCGGGCCGACCTCGTTAACAGCCACTAGTTGCTCTTCTGTTGCTGCAGCCAATTCTTCGAGCGAAGAAAAATGTTCCGCGAGCAGTTGTCCCGTGCGTTCTCCAACGAAGCGAATGCCCAGCGCGTAAATCAGCCGCGCCAAACTGTTTTTCTTGCTGCCTTCTATCTCCGCGAGCAAATTCTGAGCGGATTTTTCCGCCATGCGGTCGAGGGCCGCGACTTGGTCCTCTTTCAGCGCGTAAAGATCGGACACATCTTTGACCAAGCCTTTATCCACCAGTTGATCGACGATTTTGTCCCCGAGCCCATCGATATTCAGGGCATGGCGGCTGGCATAGTGGAGAATGGACTCCTTTCGTTTTGCCGGACAGGCGGCGTTCACGCACCGATAAGCTACCTCTCCTTCCACGTGATGAATCGCACTGTGACATTCCGGGCAGTGCTTCGGCATGCGAAAAGGCTTGCGGTTCTTCCCTTCCTTGACCACTTTCAAAACGTGCGGAATCACTTCGCCGGCGCGCTCGATCAGCACGGTATCGCCGATTTGCACACCGAGGCGCTCGACCTCGTCCATATTGTGGAGTGTGGAACGGCTGACAGTGACGCCTCCCACTTGCACTGGTTCGAGCGCAGCGACCGGCGTCAGCGCGCCCGTGCGGCCCACCTGCACGATGATATCGTTGACGATCGTCGTCTCTTGCCGCGCGGGATATTTGTACGCAATGGCCCAGCGCGGAGCTTTGGACGTAAAACCCAATTCGTTCTGAATGGCCGTCGAATTGACCTTAATCACAACGCCGTCAATCTCATAGGGCAACTTCTCTCGCTTCGTGTCCCAATCGTCGCAATATGCAATCACCGCATCAATCCCGTTGCAAAGCCTCCAGTCATCCGAGGCACGGAACCGCAATTGCTTAAGTGCTTGGAGGCTTTCGGAATGCTTTGGAAAGGGCACTTTTCCATCAACGAAAAGGTAGTAAGCGAAAAAGTCCAGGCGCCGCGCCGCGGTAATCGACGGATCGAGGACGCGCACGGCCCCGGCCGCCGAGTTTCGCGCGTTTACAAAAATCTTTCCGCCCGTCTCCTCCTGCTGCCGGTTCAGCGCCTCAAACGCCTTGCGCGTCATCAGAACCTCTCCGCGCACTTCAAAATCGGAGCGAAGTTTGGTTTTCTTCAAGACCGCGGCATCCACTTGCAGCGGAATCGAACGGATCGTTTTCACATTGGGGGTGACGTCTTCACCGGTCGTTCCGTCTCCTCGCGTCACGCCGCGAACAAGCACGCCATCTTCATATTGCAACGAAATACTCAGCCCGTCGAACTTGTGTTCAGCGATGTACTCAATTTTTTCTTTGCCGCTGCCCTCGCGCACTCTGCGGTCGAAATCACTCAGCGCATCGTAGGAAAATGCGTTGTCCAGGCTGAGCATCGCTCGCGCATGCTGCACTTTCTGAAAACCCTCGCGCGGCGTGCCTCCCACGCGCACCGTCGGCGAGTCCGGCGTGATCAGATCAGGATGCGCCAGCCTCCAAACCCTTCAGCTTCTCCATCAGCCCGTCGTAAGCCGCATCCGAAATCTCCGGGTCATCGAGAACGTAATAGCGATATTCGTGGTAGCGAAGCTTCTCGCGAAGCTTTTCGATCTCTTTCTTGACGGAAGCAGGCGCCGCTTTGGCCATGAAACCCTCTGCAGAAGGGATAGCTCGATTTCGCCTGACATTATATAGAATGAAGTACGGCAAGAAACGACCTGACCTAAGACCGAACTGCTGATGACCACGGAAATCCATAATGCCCTGCTGATTCACAACCCTAACGCCGGGAATGGTGGGCGAGGCCGCCGCACTCTGCTCGATGAAGCTCGCCGCATTTTTTCCGCTGGCGGTATTGAGACGGATCTTTCGGAAACCACCAAGGCCGGCGAGGCAACGGAGATCGCACAGCGCGCGAATGTGGAACGACGGCAACTCGTCATCGCTTGCGGAGGCGACGGCACCCTCAATGAGGTCGTGAATGGCCTTGCAGGCCAGGAAAACGGCCATCGCGTGCCCCTCGCGCTTCTTCCCGGCGGAACCGCCAATGTGCTCGCCAAAGAATTAAACCTGCCTTGGGACATACCCAGCGCTGCGGAAATGCTCGTTCGCGGCGTGGTGCGCGATATTCCGCTGGGACTCGCCACGCCGCTCAACGAACCAGCTAAGAAAAAATATTTCCTAAGCGTCGCCGGCGCCGGACCCGACGGCATGATCGTGTATTCCGTCGATCTCGACCTCAAAGCGCGCGTTGGCATCCTGGCCTACTGGTGGGAAGGGATGCGCGAAGCTTTCCGCTACAAGTTTCAGCACTTTCGCGTCACTGCCGCGGGCAAAAAAATCGACTCCTCGCTTGTCGTGGTAGGCCGCACAAAACACTATGGCGGGCCATTCAAGATCACCACGGATGCGGATCTCTATGAGGATCAATTCGAGTTGATGACCCTGACCACGCGCAGCGGCTTGCGTTACCTGAGTTACCTACCGACCCTGTGGCTCGGGAGACTCCGCGGCACCGAAGGCGTCCACTTCTGGAAATCCGATCAAGTACTCTGCGAGCCGCTCGATGAAAGTCCGATTTACGCGCAGGTGGACGGCGAGCCGCTCGCTCGCCTCCCTGTAGAATTCAAAATTGTGCCGCGCGCTCTAAAATTGCTCGTACCGCAAAGCGGTCTTCCCGCTGGATCAAGGGCGGCGGCGAACTCTTAGCCGTGGACATCGTCACTCATGGACTGGCATCGCTCGCTGTCGCGCGAGGCTTCTTCCCCCGCGCCGGCAAAGTTGCGATGGTCTGTACCATTTTTGTCGGCACGATTGCCGACATTGATTGGCTCAGCCAATACGGGGGGCCTTCCACATTTCTCGCGTGGCACGGCACGTATACGCATTCGATCTTTGGCATATTTTTCTTCTTGGCAGCCATTCCTTCGGTTCCGATCGCTCGATTTTATTTAGTACCTGAGAACCGCAGCGTCGATTCGCGGCAGGCAGCAGCGCGGCTCTGGGCCGTAGCCCTCAGAGCATCGTTCTGCGCCGCTTTGCTCCACATCGCAATGGACGCGTGCCAATCCAACGGCGTGGCGCTCTTATGGCCATTCAGCCCCAAGCGGTTTGCAGCCGACTGGCTCCCCGGCATCGATCCCTGGATTCTCACGATCCTCGTCGCAGCGATCGCGCTACCGGAACTGCTCCACCTCGTCGGCTCCGAAATCGGTGCCAAAGCAAAAAAGCCACGCGGCCAAACCGGCGCCGTTGTTGGTCTAGCCTTGGTTCTTCTCTATGTGGGCGTGCGAGCAACACTTCACTCAAATGCGCTGGCAACGATGGAATCGCGAACATTTCACGGCGAAACGCCGCGCCGGGCCAGCGCTTTCCCGGAATCCCTTTCTCTCCTGACATGGCATGGAATCGTGGAAACCGATGGCGCCCTAAATGAAATCGACGTCAATGCGGCGTCCTCAAACACATTCGATCCCGACGCTAGCTTGAGAATCTTCAAGCCGGAGCCTTCGCCTACCCTCGACGCGGCCCGGAACACGAGCGACGCGAGGAGATTTCTACAAATGTCGCAAATTCCCAAGGCTACGCTGGAGAAAACAGAAGCTGGCTACGTCGTCGTTTTGCGTGACTTGCGCTATGCCGCCACGGGCGAGATACAGCATGAAGTTGCCGCTCTCATCGAGCTGGACCTAAACAACAAAGTCACATCTCAGGAGCTGATGTGGGCTCGAGATCTGCGCAAATGATCGTTTCCTCTCACTATTCTTTCGGATCGTGATGCGGCCTGTGCCGCAGGATCCAGCGCGAAAGACCGTAACTCACCACCACGAGCGCAATCACTAGGGCCGTCACCTGTAGCTTGTGCGCGGCAAGATAGGGAAGCGCGTCCGCCCCATAACGAACCGCGAGATAGCCCACGCCAAAATACCGAAATAGACGGGCGAGCGTGATCGCTGCCGTAAATCCAAAGACCGGTGCTTCAAAAACACCGGCAGCAAACACAAATATTTTGAACGGCGTCGGGGGCGGTAAGAGCGCGGCAATCAACATCCCGCCGAACCCGTTGCGTTCGACCCAGTGCCGAATCGCGTGCGCGCGAGCCCCTGCTTTTCGCTGAAAATACGCCTCCCCGCCCATGCGCGCCAGGAAGTACAGCACCACGCAACCCAGCACGGAACCTGTTGCGGCCATTAAGGCGTAGAGAGGCATCCGCGCTGGATGTTGTATGGAAAGCTCGATCAGCAAAAAATCGTTGATGATGGGAAATGAAAGTACTGAAGAATCCAGAAAAGAAATGAGTAAGAGGCCGGGCGCTCCCAGCCCAGTGGCGAAGGCGACGATCTTTTGCTTCCAGCCGCTTAGATTTAAGGACACCAGCAACTCCCGTCGTCAGTCGCTCTCTTATTCGACTACTGCAAGCCTATTCCGCCGCGTGTGTAAGGGAATGCCTCCTCTGCAATTCGGGCGATTAGTCTAGCAGACCATACACTTGCACTAGAGCAATGGCGTGGCCATCGCCCGCGATTATTGCGAAAACGCGGCGCGGTCAAAGTGATTCATGAAGATCTGCATCAGTGCGGTCCGGTGAAGATTTGGAAGTCGCGGTATCTCACCGATTACTCTGACGTGGCCAAAGCGTTCGATGGTCTCGCGATTCTCCCGGTTCTGGTCGCCAATTAAGACCACGCCGTGCACCGGCAATTCAGCCGCGTGGAGAGCCGCCAGTGTCAGTAGTGTGTGATTGATGGTCCCAGCACTGCTGCGAGCCGCGAGAATTACCGGCAACTTGAACTTGACCATCAGATCCAGCATGAATTGCTTTTGATTGATGGGAACCAGCACGCCCCCCAAGCCCTCGACGACCAGCCAATCATTCAGCAAACTCGTGGGCAGATTGATCCGCCCCAGATCGATTTCCACGCCCGCCCAGCGCGCAGCTAGATCCGGCGAAACCGGTGGAACAAACTTGTATACCTCGTCCAGCGTGCGATCCGTGCCGATTCCCGCAAGCCGCATCACCGTCACGCGGTCTGATCCTTCCAGCGTCCCCGTTTGAATTGGCTTCCAGTACACCGCATCCAGCGCAGCACACAGCAACGCCGAGAGCGTCGTCTTCCCGACGCCGGCGTCCGTGCCAGTAATAAAGAAATGATTTCTCACGCGTGTTCCGCAGCCTGATTCTGGCGGCACTGCGCGTGAACGTTCAGCAGCGCGGGCGGCATGGGGTGAACCGAATCGCCTTCAACGCGCTCTCCGTTGTAGCGCGCCACAACTACGGCAGCCATTCGAGACGCCGCTGCCTGCGAAAAATCTATGCTCATGTCCCCCCGTCTAAACCGGGATGATTCCTTCTCTTGCAATGCAGGCATGTTACCATCGCTTTGCAATTGTTTGGCGGTCGGGTATTCGAGGGAGTTCCGTCCTAGAAACCTCTGATTTCTGTTCGTCTCTAGCCTTCCCGCCGTGCCGATTTTGCAGCGGCGGCAAGGCTCTCCCGCAGTTTGACCCGCCACTCCGCTAAATGTTATAAATCAACGTTTTGTGTACGCCCCTACTCGTGCCCAACAGGGGCTGCTCAGGGTTGTGCCGCCAGCAGATAGGTTGGGTGCGCGTGCTGGCAATCCTGGTCCGGCCGGGGTAGCACAAAAGTCAAATTTCCGTCCTGTCTTGAGGTGGGAGCCTTTTGAAATCCGGCAAGGTGCTCCCCGGCGCTAAATAAGAGGCGTTCGGATGAAATGGTGTGCCGGAAACGAGTGTGCAGGGCCGCGGTTGACCCTGAATCCGATTTCTATCATGGAGGATTTTTAATGCGCACCTGGCTTGCAAGTGCCTGGTCCTTGGGAAATAGATTCGCCAGATGGAGCTTTGCAGCTGCAGCTCTGGGGCTTCTTTCAGGCGCCTCAGCTTCAGCTCAAGAAGCTAGCGGTGAAGCTGGCCTGAAGGTGCCAGATCTTTCGCAAGTCACCTTTCTCGGAATTGACGGCCACAAGTTGCTTCTGTTCGGCATCGTGTTCTGCGTCTTCGGCCTTATCTTTGGGCTGGCCATCTACAGCCGCCTTAAAGGCATGCCCGTCCACAAGTCGATGCGCGACATTTCCGAGCTCATCTACGAGACTTGCAAGACCTACCTCTTCACGCAGGGCAAATTCCTTGTCTTCCTGTGGCTCTTCATCGCCGTGGTCATTGTTCTCTACTTCGGAGTCCTAGCTCCCGTGCACCCGACTGCAGTAACTTTGCCGATCATTCTCGTCTTCAGCGTCATCGGCATGGCTGGCAGCTACGGCGTGGCTTGGTTTGGCATCCGCGTGAACACTTTCGCCAACTCACGCACCGCTTTTGCCGCCCTCCGCGGCAAGCCCTATCCCATCTATCACACGCCGCTCGAAGCCGGCATGAGCATCGGCATGATGCTTATCAGTGTCGAGTTGCTGATGATGCTGTTCATCCTGCTCTTTATCCCCGGAGATTATGCCGGACCATGCTTCATAGGATTCGCCATCGGTGAATCGCTTGGCGCGGCGGTGTTGCGCATCGCAGGCGGCATCTTCACGAAGATCGCCGATATCGGCTCCGACCTGATGAAGATCGTCTTCAAGATCAAGGAAGACGACGCGCGCAATCCCGGCGTTATCGCCGACTGCACCGGTGACAATGCGGGCGACTCCGTTGGCCCCAGCGCCGACGGCTTTGAGACCTACGGCGTAACTGGCGTTGCGCTCATAACGTTTATTCTTCTCGCTGTGAAGGATCCTAAGGTCCAAGTGCAATTGCTCGTCTGGATCTTCGTAATGCGCATCATGATGCTGGTCTCCAGCGCCGGGGCCTACTTCATCAACGGCTTCATCGCCAAAGCCAAGTACGGCAACGCGAACGAGATGAATTACGAAGCGCCCCTGACCTCCCTCGTCTGGATCACTTCCATCGTTTCGATCGCCCTCACCTACGCAATCTCTTACAAGATCATCCCCACGCTCGGCGGCGACACTTCTCAATGGTGGAAGCTGGCAACGATCATCTCCTGCGGCACGCTCGCGGGTGCGGTCATTCCAGAATTGGTGAAAGCATTCACTTCCACGGAGTCACGCCACGTAAAGGAAGTCGTCTCTTCTGCGGAAGAAGGCGGCGCGTCCCTCGGCATCCTCTCCGGCTTCGTTGCCGGCAATTTCTCTGCGTATTACATCGGCCTGGCAATGGTCCTCCTGATGTCGATGGGCTACCTCATCAGTACGCTCGACCTCGGCCTCCTAATGCTCGCGCCGGCCGTATTCGCCTTCGGACTTGTGGCTTTCGGCTTCCTCGGTATGGGCCCAGTGACCATCGCCGTCGATTCCTACGGTCCAGTCACTGATAACGCCCAATCCGTCTACGAGCTCTCCCTCATCGAGCAAGTCCCCAATATCAAACAAGAGCTCAAAAAGGACTACAACATCGACGTAAATTTCGAGCGCGCCAAGGAAATGCTCGAGGCCAACGATGGCGCGGGCAACACCTTCAAAGCCACGGCCAAGCCTGTGCTCATCGGCACCGCCGTCGTCGGAGCCACCACGATGATTTTCTCGATCATCATGGCGCTCACCCACGGCCTCTCGGAAAACGTCAACAATCTTTCCCTCCTCCACGCGCCATTCGTTCTCGGCCTCGTCACCGGCGGCGCCATGATTTACTGGTTCACCGGCGCCAGCACCCAGGCGGTAACTACCGGCGCTTACCGCGCCGTCGAATTCATCAAAGCTAACATTCATCTCGAAGGAGCAGCTGCGGCCAGCGTCGCCGACAGCAAGAAGGTTGTCGAAATCTGTACGCAATATGCGCAGAAGGGCATGCTCAACATTTTCATCGCCGTCTTCTTCGCCACGCTGGCCTTCGCCTTCGTCGAACCCTTCTTTTTTATCGGCTATCTTTTCTCCATCGCCATCTTCGGCTTGTACCAGGCCATCTTCATGGCCAATGCAGGCGGCGCGTGGGACAACGCCAAGAAAATCGTCGAGGTCGAGCTGAAACAAAAAGGCACGCCGCTCCATGACGCCACGGTCATCGGCGACACGGTAGGCGATCCCTTCAAGGACACCTCCTCCGTCGCTCTCAACCCCGTCATCAAGTTCACCACGCTCTTCGGCCTTCTTGCCGTCGAGCTCGCCGTGCAACTCACCGCCAGCCAGCATGGCAACGGCTTGACCCACATCCTGGCCGCTGCCTTCTTCGTCGTCTCCTTTATCTTCGTCTACCGCTCGTTCTACGGCATGCGCATCCGTGGCTCCGCCACCTAGTTGCATCAACAATTCAAGCAATCTGCAGGGGCGGCCGCTGGCTGCCCCTTTTTTTGGCTGTTATCCTCAACGCTGATTAGGCGTATAGCTTGAGTCATGGACAGATTCTCCTATCCGAGTCTGCGTACCTTGCGGAGTGGCCGACCGACGGGATCGTCGCGCCCATACCCAAACGTTGTGCCGTTCGGTCCAGTTGGCGCTGGTCAATGGACTGGGCATTTTGTTGGATTGTTTATTGTGGTTAGTTTTGTTCTGATTGCCCTCGTCGGCGTTCCGGAGTCGCGTTTCTTTTTCCTCATTTCACTTGGTCTCGGGACAGTTCTCGGATTCGTCCTTTGGCTCTGCCACCGGTCAAAAAGCTCCTTCTGATTGCGGTCGCGTCTCCCACAACAACTCTGTATTCAGAAGCAAATCAGAGCTAGAATCCTCGCGCACCGGAGCCGAGGTCCGAATCATGAAAATCAGCCGTCCCCTGCTTTTGTCCGTCGCCATGTTTACTGCAAGTCCGAGTCTCTTGCTCGCCCAAGTCGACACCAAATGGGAAATCCACGACCGCAACCGTCCAAATCCGCCGGTGGTCACTCCTGGCACCGCCAGCACGCAGGAAGCGCCGGGCAAGCCGCCTTCGGACGCCGTCGTGCTCTTTGACGGAAAAGACCTGTCGCAGTGGGTGCAAAAGAAAGACGGCAGCCCCGCTAAGTGGAAGGTCGAGAACGGCTACTTCGAGGTCGCTTCCAAAACAGGCGACCTGCGTAGCAAGGAATCTTTCGGCGACTGCCAGCTTCATGTCGAATTCCGCGAACCCGATCCTCCCAAGGGAGAAGATCAGGATCGAGGGAACAGCGGCGTTTTCTTGATGGGGCTCTACGAAATCCAGGTGCTCGATTCTTACGACACCAAGACGTACGCGGACGGGCAGGCATCCGCCGTGTATGGCCAATATCCGCCGCTGGTGAATGCTTCGCGCGCACCCGGCCAATGGCAGACCTACGACATCATCTGGCACGGCCCGCGCTTCGACGTATCCGGAAAACTGACTCGGCCCGCGCACGTCACCGTTTTTCACAACGGCGTTCTCACGCAAGACAACGTCGAGCCCACTGGACCAACCGGCCATCATGTCCGTCCGCCTTACGAAGCGGGTCCGGACAAACTCCCGCTCGCGCTTCAGGACCATAATCATCCTGTTCGCTACCGCAACATCTGGATTCGCGAATTAAATTGAATCTGGTGGGTGTGTAGGGGCACGGCATGCCGTGCCCGTCCTGCGGAAAACCTACACCCGGATGAGTCCTGCGAATTTGTGCTGATTATTGTCGAAGCCCGGAAACACCGGCGCCAGGTCCTTCACTCCGATGTGCTTTGTCAGAATTTCCCCAATCACGCTGCGGAAGTCCGTCGTAAGCGCCAAATCGCGCCCCTCGTTGAGTTGGTGCTCATCAAGCCCCGGCCACTTGCCGTAGACGCGCCCACCCCTCACGTCCCCTCCCATAATAAACATGCAGTTCGCGTGTCCGTGGTCCGTGCCGCGATTCCCGTTTTCTTTCGCGGTCCGCCCGAATTCGCTCATGGTAACGAACACGATGTCCTGCATGCGGTCGCCCATGTCTTGATGGAAGGCGCCCAGTCCCTGCCCCAAATCTCTAAGCAAATTCGAGAGCTGACCCTGCACGCCGCCTTCATTCACGTGGTTGTCCCAGCCGCCGCAATCGACGAACAACACTTCCACGCCGATGTTCGCCTTCAGCAGTTGCCCGATTTGCTGCAAGCTCTGCCCCAGCCGGTTCGTCGGATACTGTGCGCCATTCTCCGGTTGATACTTCGCCGGATCGGCTTTCCGCAAAAGATCGATCGCCTCAAAAGTTTCTGTGCCAGTGCCGTGCAGCGCGTGGTCAACGGTTTGCGCATACATCGCCTCAAACCCGCCCTCCACCATTTGCCCCGACCCGGGCGATTGCGCCATCACCTTAAACTGCTTCAAATCCGGCAGCGCAATCGCCGGAGCGTTCCCCCGAAGCATCCGTGGAAGATTTGGCCCCATGGCCACCGCGCGGAACGGCGAGGCGTCCTCTTCGGTCACGGACTCTAGTGCCCTGTTGAGCCAACCGTCGTCAGTCGCCTTCACACCTGGCGTTCCCGACTCCATAAAATCCTGCGCATCGAAATGCGACCGCGTTGGATCCGGAGATCCTGCCGCGTGCACAATAGCCAGTTGATTTTTGTGGAACAGTGGCTCCAGCGGAGCGAGGCTCGGATGCAGTCCAAAAAAACCGTCCAGATCGATCGCCGCATCGGCTCCGCCACGACGCGGTTGCGGAATCGCGATGCTCGGTCTCAACCTGTAATAGTTCGGCTCGCCAAAGGGAACCGCGATATTCAAGCCGTCCGCCGCGCCGCGCTGAAACAGCACGACAAGCTGTTTCTTGTTCGGCATCGGCGTCGCCGCCACGGCACGCTGCAAAAACGCCGGCATCGCGCTCAAGCCAACCATGGCCACGCCGCCCTGTTTCAAAAAATACCGCCGCGAAAACCTCAACCCTCTCACGCCTTCGCAACATTCATGACTCATCTCAACCTCTCATCCGCTTGCGTATCTACTCTTCTACTCTCGACCTTTAACTGTGGGCTTTCGGCTATCTCCTCTGAAACTCAGGCGCTCCCAACACTAGCCCGGCCACAACTCCCAAATCCACCTGCCTGACTGGATCGTCCAGCTTCGCTTGCACCACCTGCGGGTTGTCGAGTTCCTTCTCCAACGTCTCCACCGTTGTCGGCGCCGCTTGCCCGCCAAGAAAAACCTGAACGGCCCTCTCCAGCGCGGCCTTTGCATCAGCGGAGGACTCCACGCCGAGCAGCGAAGGGACATCCGTCCGCGACCCACGCATCTTGTTCCCCGCAAGAGCCAGCGAAAAATTCAGCCGGTTGAGCAACGCGCCTGTATTCACCCAGGCGTCCGCTTTGTCCGCGTACCCCGTGGGTGGCTGGCACTGATAAATCGGTTCGCCAATGCGCCCCACCCAGCCGACCAACGGTTGCGCCATGTCCACGTCCGTTCCCAGTGCGCGCGTCGCGGAAACCACTAGTTCAAATGGCGTCTTGATTTTTGCGCGATACGTTTCGCGCGACCAAAACTCCGGCGAATAAATCATCGTGTGCATCACCGCTTTGATTTCGCCGTCGTTTTCCTGGAACGTCTTCGCCATCCTCGCGACCAGCTCCGGTGGAGGATTATCCGAAACAAATCGCCGCGCCAGCTTTGTCGAAATGAACTTCGCTGTGCTCTGGTTATGCGCCAACAGCTCAATCACTTCCTCGCCGTCCTTCATTCCGCCGGCGTGAATCTTTTTACCTAGCACATATTTCGGATCGGGATCGTGCAATCGCTCGTCAAACTTGAATTGCGGACTCTGCCGCGGCTTCTCGATGGTCCAGCCTGTAAAGCACCTCGCGACTTCCGTCACATCCTTCTGCGTGTAGCCGCCATCGACGCCAAGCGTGTGCAGTTCCATGAGCTCGCGGCCGTAGTTTTCATTCAGTCCGCGTTCGTTCTGCTTTTTCTGCTGCCCTTGTTGCGGGCGCGGTGGCAACGGCCTTCCAAATCGGCCATATCGTCCCTGTTGCCGCATGGCGCGCTCCGCCGCCAGCCGTTGTGCCGCGCGCGGATCGGCGCTCAAAAAGTTATCCAGATAGAAAAGCATCGCCGGACTCTTCGCCGACGCCGTCAGCAAATCTTTGAACTTCCCCATCGCGTGCGGCTGGAGGACGTCTCGTTCATACGAAGTCAGGTAGTAGCGGTCTTCGCCTTTCCCCGCAAACACGTTAAAGTGATTGAACCAGAAATCATCCATCACCTGCTGGAGTTGCCTCTCACTGTAAATTGCGCGCGTCACTTTCGCCATGGCCAATTCCGCAATCACGCGTTGCGGCCGCTTACTGTCTTCTCCCAAAGCCCGGGCAAAATTGTTCGGATCGCCGCCAAGTGCTTGCCGTTTCCCGGCGCCCTTCGCACCAGGATTTTCTTGCACGGGATCTTCCTTCATCGCTGAGGGAGCATTCGCATCTCCGGCGTCAGCCTGCCCTGTTGAAGGACTCTCCTTCATCTCCGTTGCTGGAGTTTCCGAGGCGGCTGGAGTCGCATCCGTGTTTCTCGCCTCGGTTGCCGCGGCCTGGCCCGAGCGTCGCTGCTGGTCCTGCTCCAGTTGCGCCTGAGCGCGCTTCGCAGCCTGCTTCTCCTCCTGCTTTGGCCGCGGATACTCTTCAATCAGCTTCGCGGAGGTCATCCTCAGCGTCGGATAATTCTCCAGCCGCGCTTCCAGCGCTTTGTCATCGATCGAGTTCGGATTCAGTTGCTGGTCGATCCATTTCGCAAGCCCCATTTGCCGCACGCGTTCCGCGTCACCCGGTCGCGGGCCATACGCCAATCTGTTCAGGGCGTGGAAAATCGCCTCATCCGCACTCAGCTCCGTGATCGGCAGATTCTTCAAGGCCGGATCTTGCTTTGGTTTCTTGTCTTTCGCCGCCGCGGGCATGGCTGAGAGCAAAGGCACATCGATGCCCACCGGGAACATGCACGCCATGGAAAGGATCGCCGCTAGGAATGACCGGGGTGTCGCCAAAATCGAGAATTTCTGCGAGGCGAGGGATTGCTGCACGCTCATAACGTTCTCCTGCCGGGCGGAATAGTCCGCAAACATGTAGCCCTCCATAGCATAACCCTTCGAGCAACCAGAAGTTGCGGGCCGCAGGAGCCAGTGTCGAATGCCTACCTCGGCCAGTCGAATAGGCCTGAGCGCAACCGGTTCATCCGCTTGGACCTACGGCCCGCTCCGGCCACCACGGGCGGTATTGACGCCTTCAAACTCTGCCCTTATTCTCGGTCTGCTTACCTTGGCTAGTTCTGAGGGCTTCGTGATTGTTCGCAATTTTATCTTCTGGCTGTCCACTAAGCGTGGCGTCACGGATCGCATCGCGCGTCGCGGCATGAAATACGGCTTTGCGCGCCGTTTCGTCGCCGGCGAATCCCTCGAGGAAGCTCTCGCCGCAAGCCAGGAACTCTGCGCGCAAGGCCGCAACGTCAGCCTGAACCATCTCGGCGAAAACGTGACTAGCGAAGCCGCTGCGCGGGAAGTCTGCGCAGGCTACATCCACATGGTGGAAGAGCTGCATGCCAAGAATCTCACCGGCAACATCTCTATTAAACTGACCCAACTCGGTCTCGACCTCGACAAGGAACTCTGCCGCTCCTTGGCCCACGACATCGCTGCCCGCGCAGCCTCTCTCGGCCGAACCATCGAGATGGACATGGAAGGCAGCGTCTACACGGACGCCACCCTGGACATTTTCGAAAATGTGCAACAGCAGCTTGGAAATTGCGGGCTGGCGGTGCAGGCCTATCTCTACCGTACGGAGAAAGATCTGCAGAGGCTCGCACACATTAAGCCGAAAATTCGCCTCGTCAAAGGTGCTTACCGCGAGCCCAAAACAATTGCCTACCAGAACAAGTCCGAAGTCGATGCCAATTACATGAAGCTGACCACTCTTCTCCTCGAAGGAGCCACTCAGGGCGCTTTCCTGCCTGCCATCGCTTCCCACGACTGGGCCATGGTCTCTCACGCGCAGACCGAGGCCACGCGTCTCAATTTGGCCAAATCCCGTTACGAGTTTCAGATGATTTACGGAATTCGTCGCGACCTTCAGGAGCAAGTGCGCTCCGCCGGAGACACCTTGCAGGTATACGTCCCGTTCGGCACCGACTGGTGCCCTTATTTCATGCGGCGTCTCTCGGAGCGCCCAGCCAATTGCTGGTTTGTCCTGCGCAGTCTACTCGCGGAATCGGGCAGTGCTTCACGCCAGCCCGCAGCCTAATTGCTCGTCCGAACCTCCGGCAACCGCTCGCGAGCCCCGTTATTCCGTTACGTCGAAATCGGCCACGCTGTTCTTGGCGTGGTGTCCCGCCCCATCGACCGCCATCATCACCAGGCGGTAGTTCCCAGGGGCCATGCCCTTCAAATCGACTTTCAAACCTACCGGCACCATTGGACTGCCCTTTTGAATGAACTCTTCCAGGTGAACTGCACCCGTCTTAAAGATGACTTTCCCGGTGGCCCGCTCAAGAATTGCATAACCCGCCTGAACCTCCGGGGGATTCGTGGAAGTAAGCAGCGGCTCATAGACTTCTGTATAGGCAGCCACGCTGTCCGTTTTCTTGAACCGATTGCTGGCCGACGGATTGATCTGCATTCCCTTCACCACCAGCGGCGTGCGGTCCTCAAGGAGGACTGAGTCGAGGCCCGTGGGAATATCCGTCAGTCGCTGCATCGAGTTGGTCAGAACCACTCCGCCGAGACTGAACTCCTTGCCGTCATAAGGATCGATCTTCAGTTGCGATTCGTATTTCCCGAAGGCTTCACTTCCAGAGCTCACTACAACCGTCAGTTTGTATTCGCCTGATCCAGCATCGAACTGGTTCTGGTAGGAATACGGCTGCTTTGCGAACTCCTTCATGTCGTCTTTTTCCAAATCCAGATTGACGGTGTCGCTGAACTTCGCTCCGATGCTTCCGTCTGGCTTATAGGCGATCCCCAGCACATTCAGGCTGGCGTGATACTTTCCCTTCTCTTTGTTGAACTGCACTGTGTTCGAGGGAATCTCCATCGCCAGGTTAACCCGCGCCACATTTGGCGCCGTATAAAAGTACGGCACTTGGAAAGAGCCCTGCATCGTACCAGCCTGCGTCCCCGTTGCCCGCGCCTCGAGCTGCTTCTCCATGGGCGTGCCTTCCAATACGTTGGTCGACTTCGTGTTGCAGTACCCGCTGCGCGACCGGACGATCAGTCCGCCGCGATTCATCTTCACTTTCAGCGTGTGGCAACTTCCTTCAGCCGACTTTTCCGGTACGTAGCCCAAGATATAAAACTCATTCTGCTCACGCCCGATCTTCTCAAGCCCTGACAGCAGATTGTTGGTGTTGAAGATCGTGAACCCGCCGGTTCCTTCTGCGAGCGCCGCGAGTATCTGCTGGTTTGTCGACGCCGACAAAGGAAATTGTGGAACAATCGTTCGCGGCTGCGTAAACACGTTGTTTGGATTGTTGATATTTGGATTCGCGACTCCTCCACCTCGCCCGGTGGTTCCTCCGCCCGTTCCTCCTGTGCCGCCCTTGCCGCCTGTTCCGCCTGTTCCGCCAGTACCCCCTGTGCCGCCCTTGCCGCCTGTCCCGCCGGTACCTCCTGTGCCGCCAGTTCCTCCCGTACCCCCTCTACCACCTGTGCCTCCCGTGCCGCCTCCGCCAGTTCCTCCAGTACCACCACCACCCCCGCCGCCGGGGCGTCCACCGCCACCACCTCCAGCGCCTCCAGCTCCAGTGCCGCCACCTCCGCCGCCCGGACGTTGCGGCTCAAACGCGGCAAAGGAGTACGAAGCCAAAACTACCTGGCCTCCACCGTACAGGCTCTTTTGTGCAGACTTTGCCGCGACCTCGCGATTTCCATTGTCGGGCGTATTCAGCCGCCCCATCCCGCCAGGAGGTGTTGTTAATAGGCCGCGCACATCCAGCGAATAGATCGCTACATTCGCTTTGTTGCAGGCATCAATCGTGGCAGTCAGTTCGGACTCGCTCTCGCTCGTCAATGGAAAACCGGCAGAAAAGAGCACCACCATCTTGCGCCCAGGAACTCCGCGCAGGTTTTTGGCCAGACTCCGCACCGACAGAAGCATGCTCCTCGCCCCAAAATCCGCTTCGGCATTGCTCATCGAGGAAAATGGCGAGGTCGTTCCACCCACTCCCCCCATCGGACTGGCAGAAGGAGAAAGTCCAGCCGAGGCCACCTGGGCATTGGGATCAACGGCCGAGCCCTTCACTCCTCCAACCGCAGCGCGCAGCAAATCTGCATTCGCCGTAAAATTCTGCATGATACGCAACGCTCCGCTGAAGTCCACTACCGCCATGAGGCGGTCTGCTCCGGCATTGGCATCGATGAATTTTTTTGCAGCAGCTCTTGCCTGAATCTGGTCCGGCGCAGCCATCGTCGAGTTATCAAAGAACAGAATCAGATACCTCTTCTCCCCTCGCGCCTGAATCGCCGTGTCCGCGCCGAAAGAAAAACTTGCCACGCCCTGTTCTTTGTTGTCCTCATAGACTTTGAAATCGTTCTGCGTCAAGTCATGGATGTAGTTCCCCTTCTTGTCGGTCACCACCGCATCGACAAGGACCAGTCGCGACTCCGCTTTGATCGTCGGTCCCGCCTGCTTGCTCGCTTCCGCGGCCGGAGCCGGCGCCTGCGCCGACGGGGTCTGCCCCGCGAGTTTCCCCAAAAATAAGCAACATGCCGCCGCTGTGAGTCCAGCAAGCCAGCCCCAGGTTTTCCACACGCGATTTTTCTTGGTGTTCATTTGCTCCCCCATCAATTCGGTATGATCACCGCGCCGTTGCGCGCCGCAAGCTGAGATCCTTCCGAGTCACGCACGACCTGTCTCACCAGATAACTGCCTGGCTTCACGTCAAAGCTTGTCTTTAAGTTGAGCCCGGACTGCAGAAGCCGGTTATACGTTGGGTCTAAAAGCTTCATCTCCACGATCTTTTCTCCGCCTGTGATGTAATTTCCGTTCTCATCGAAAATCGCTGTCGCCACCGTCAGGTCGTCCCGCGTACGCCCCTCAGCCTTCCGGAAGTGCACGCCCTTGATATCGACGTGCGTCAGCACCGCCAACCGCGCCTGGTAGCTGTCCGTCTTGAAAAACTGCGTATGCAAATCCACCGGCAGATCGCGAATCTCGTCCTGCGAGAAGAGTGCTTCCTGAATTTCTTGTTTTGCCGCCTCGGTCGGGTCCACCACATGCCTTGGAGCGAAATACCCATGCCGCGCCTGGATTTTGTAATTGCTCTTCTTCACGAACGAAACCTTTAACGTGTGCAGGCTCCCGTCAAGTTTCAGATTTTGCGGCGAAAACCCCAGAAGATATGTCATTGCCGGCGCAGCGCCCGCCTCGCGCAAGCCCTCGTCCACATCGTTGCGGTTATGGAAAAATGTCCCCCCGGTTCCGTCGGCAAGCTCCACCAACACATCTTCCTGGGCCAGTTGTGCCGCCACCGCGTATGTGGCTCTATATCCTGCCGTCCGATACGAAGCATTCGTCGAAGGATTGGCGATGTCTCCCATATCCGGTGTGTACAGCCCCCGCGCATCAATCGTGTTAATCACGATATTCGCCTTAGTCGCGCGGTCCACCAGGTCGCTGAATTCCAAGTGCAGCGTCGAAGTAATAAATCCCGGGGAAACGAACACCATGATCCGTTGTCCAGGCATCGTTCCCAATCGCCGCATGACATCTTCCATGTGCCGCAAGACATACTCTGTAGAAGAATCCTCTCTCCCAACCACTGCCCCCGCCATGGCCTGTGCAATACCTTGCGCCGCGGCTCTTTGCGTTTGGTCGCCATTAAACGCGCACTGCACCGCGTCCTCGGTCGCAACCGCCAATGCCTGCGTATCGTTCTTGTTCTGGATTAGATCCGCCTGGTAGTAGCTGATGTCCGGACAATCGTGCAGCCCCTCAGTGGGTGAATGCGGGATTATCTTCAAGAGCGACTTGCGCAAAAGCTCGTGGTCGTTGGTAAATTCCTGAGTGAATTGCCCGGAAGTCGAGTAAATGCCAACTCGATCGGAAACCGCCAGCGAATCAAGAAAGCGGCCCGCGGAAGTTCGCACGAACATCGCGTCCTGCATCGTAAGGTGCTGGTCGTCGAATACAACGGACACAAACCTCTGCGGCAACGCAGCCGCTACCGCCTTCGCCGCAGCTGGATCGGCGGAAGCATTTTCGTCGGCGCTTGTCGTGGTGGCCACCACGTGCGACTCGGGCGTTTCCACGCTGAATGTGGAGATTGTTTGCGCCTTGCGATTATCGGAGAGCTGAAAATCTTCCTTGTGCAGGTTCGGCACCACCTTGCCTTGCTGATCACGAACCACTACCCGCACCAGCACGAGGTTTACGCGAACCTTGAATGTCGGAGCAGTATCGCGGCTCGAGACTTCAGCATTGTCGGTGGAACCAGATGCCTGCGGCTTCGCTGGTTCTGCAGGCGCTTGTGCAGCCGGACTAGCGGCGGGAGCAGCTGGGGAGGTCGGCGATTGCCCCCTAACGGCTGTGCTCGCACCCATCAACAACAGGACCAAGAAAAGACACGTCGACAGGCGCGCGAACGGGAACTGCGGTAGGTAGGACATCCCTTTCCTTCTCTGATCCGCATCCGCAGGCACCGCCGACTCTTGGGGGAGCCGGCACTACGGGGGAACCTTGCCACCAACCTCGCAAAATGACTATACGCTCTCGTTAATTTTTGTGTCAACGCGTTTGCCAGCCGCGCGGTACGCCGTCAGGCTCCAAACATCCTGCGCATCATCGCGCCGCAAAACATAACGATCCCCGTTCTCGGTCAACACTCGAAAATAAGTCAGCCCGGGCGAGTACCAACGGTCTTCCACTTCCGCAATCTCCCAGGTTTGCGTCTCGAACACAATCCGCAATGGACGCTCATCCGCCCTGTGCCCCGAATAGCATTCCACTCGAACCACTTGCTCAGCCATGTTGCTCACGCAGTGGCGCGCCCCCGGCGATTCTCGTCCAATTCCGCATTCCACGCCGCCCCCAAAAATATGATCACCGCGGATAGCTGCATCCACACCATCAATCCGATGACCGCCGCAAGCCCCCCATAAACCACGCTGTACGGCACCCGGCGCACATAAAACCCAAATAGCACGTTCGCCAGCCACCACAGTGATGTCGCAACCATCGCGCCCGGCAATACGTTTCGCAGACTTTCCTCTCCGGGCCGAGCCACCCTGTAGATGACCGTCAGGGCCAGCATCGCCAGCACAATCGCCGCTGCCGGAAAGAAAAACGTCCACCACCCCTGCAGGGGATGGTGTGGGCCCATTTCGTCCGCAAGCCAACGCCGGATCGGCCTTCCAAGAACTCCCAATATCGCCGCGGCCAGCAGCGGTGCGATCGTCACCAGCAGCAGCGCCAACCCGCGAAGTTGCCGTTGCAGGAACCCGGGCTGTTCCTTATCCCCGTAAATTCTGTGAATGCCTTCCATCAGCAGCCGCATGACTTGCGAGCCCGCCAGAAGTGTTCCTGTCCATCCCACGAGCGCCAGTTTCCAGGCCTCTGGTCCGCGCCTCACCAAAAACTCCGATACGATGCTCTGGCTTCCCGGCGGCAGAAATGCGGTAAGGTCCGTGATCAAATCCAGCAGGCTCGTTCGTCCCCCAATGCGGCTGGTCGCGAACCCCACCATAATGAGCAGCGCCGGGAAAAACGCCAGAAACAGATTAAAGGCGATAGCTTGCGAAATCATGCCGCAGCGAGGAAATACTCGCGCGAGCATCCGAACTGTTCGCCTGATGAGGGAAGGGCTCGAGGCCATAGCGCGTCATTATACATAGGGGCGGCAGCCTTTCTGCCGTACAGCTCGCCCCTCGAGCCCTGCTTAAGATTGGCGCCAGAGCACGCGGCTAGAGTTGTCGGTACATGACCAGTGCATCAACTGCGCCCAGCGACGGATGCATAAACGCTGCCGGAAGCCGGCCAGCAATTTCAAACCCCATGCTCTGCCAAAGCCGCACGGCTCGCTCGTTGCTGCTGACCACAAAATTGAATTGCATCGCACGAAAGCCCCGTAGCCTGGCGTGCTCCAGGGAATGTTGGCACATGGCGCGTGCCACCCCGCGTCCGCTCGCCCACGGAGCGGTCATGTACCCGCAATTCGAAACGTGCGCTCCTCCGCCCTTCTGGTTTGCCCGCATATAGTACGTTCCCAGAATTTCTCCGTTCTCTTCTGCGACAAATACCTCATGTCCATGCGTGTTCCAGTACGCGAGTGCCTCCTCTCGCGTCATATCCGCCGGCAACGTGTACGTATCCCCTGCCCGAATCACCGGCTCGAGGATCTTCCAGATCGCGTCGCTATCGCTTGTCGATGCCGACCGAATGATCATTGCGGAATCGTCATCGTTATTGCGCTTGGCCCGTCTGTTGTGCTTCCGCGGCCTGTTGCTGCGCTCCGTGCTTCAGGGCCCAGCCCACAAAACCCTGCGGTGCATTCCTCACTCCAAAGATATTCGCATTCTTCATGCTTGCGATGTGCTCCCATCGCACGTCACGCAGGTCGGCATTTGTTAAATCCGCGTCCGCAAGACTGGAATCCGCAAGGTTTGCCCTGGTCAGGTCCGCTCCGGTCAGATCGCTGTCGCCCAGATTTGCTCCCTGGAATGAAACCTGCTCAAGATTGCTCTGGCGAAAGTTGGCCGAGTGCAAGTCCGCGAACGTGAAGTCTGCCGACGGAAACTTTCCTTCCCGCAGATCCGCCGAGGAAAAGTTCGCGCGCAGCAGCTTCGCTCTCTCGAGCCGGATTCCCTGCAGGAATGCGCCGGAAACATCCACGCCGACCAGCGCAACTCCGTCCGCATTCAGTTCCTGTAACGCTTCGATCCTGCCGCCGCTCCCGCCTTTTCCTTGCGAAGTGTTCACCACCTGCCAGGCCTGATAGTGTCTTTGTTTCACGCGGTCGCCCGATTCCGAAAAATAAAAAATCACGGCGACCAGTACGCTGAACGTCTCCAGATAGTCCAGCACTTCAAGAAACGTCCAGTTGCTGAGCGCGTAGGCAACCCATTCCCATAGCCATTCGAGAGCCACAAACGGCAGCAACCACGTGTGCTTTGTCTGACTTCTATGTTCGGTCCAAGCGGCAGGTCTCTCTTTTCGGATGTGTATTTTCATGACCCACTCCTTACAAGCCTGCCGCATTTAATGTGAAATCCGGACCTTACGCAACTTGGTTCGGTTTTCCCGCCTGCATTTCCTTCTACATCGTCAGCACCACGCGAAACTGCGCCTTTCCGCTCATCATTCGCGCAAACGCCTCATTCGCCTTTTCCAAAGGATACTTTTCAATGATCGCCTTCACGCCCGTCTGCGACGAAAACCGCAGCGTATCCTCCGAATCCATCGCGCTTCCGCCAGGCCATCCCTGGATGTCCCGCCTAGCAATAATCAGCGAGACCACGGACACCTCCATCGGTTCGAACGGTGCGCCCACAATCAGCAATTTTCCGCCCACACCGAGCCCGCCGATCAACGCCGCGATCGCCTTCGCATTTGGCGCCGTCGCAAGGATCACCTTGGCGCCTCCCATCTTCTGCAGCTCCTCCGCCGGATTTACTGCATTTGTATCAATGTAAGCAGACGCTCCCAGTTTCTTGGCCAGTGCCGCATTCTCTGGGCCGCGTCCGATGGCCGCCACGCGATATCCAGCTTTCGCCGCGAACTGAACTCCCAGATGCCCCAAACCGCCAATTCCCTGCACACCGACTAAGTCGCCCATCGTCGCTCCGCTATGCCGCAGCGAATTGAACGTCGTAACACCGGCGCACAGCAGCGGTCCTGCCTCTGCGGCATCCAGATCGTCCGGAATCCGAGCTACCGCTTCATGCCATGCGAGCATGTATTCCTGGTATCCTCCGTCGCGCGTAAAGCCGGTGATCGCTTCATTCTTGCAACTGACAAAGTCCCCTCGGCGGCACGATTCGCATACAAAATCGTGCCCACCGTGCCAACCCGTCCCCACACGATCACCCTTCTTCCATTCCGTTACTCCCTCGCCTACCTCATCCACCACGCCCGCAACTTCGTGCCCCGGCACGCGCGGATACACGATTCCAGGCCAGAGCCCGTCTTTTGCCATATGGTCGCTGAAACAAATCCCGCAGGCTTGCACCTTAATCCGCACCTCGCCGAAGCCTGGCTTGGGTATCTCCCGCTCCTGAATCTCAAAGTCCCCGCCAGCCTTCGTCACAACTGCTGCCTTCATCTTCGCCATCGCTCTTCTCCTTGCGTTTTCCCGCGTACTCGTTTTACCCTGCCCATAACTCCCCGCCTTTGATGCATGAAGTCGCTCAATCGGTAGGTAGCGCTCCACAAGAGCGGCTAACCCAAGAGGGCCTGGCCCAGGGCATTCCCTCCGCTCTTAAGGTACTAAAAAAGAAGGATGGATCGAGGTTCTCGCGGAAACAGAGCTTTTTCCCGGAAGAGTTGGGGATGAGCAATGAATCTCAGAGGTCACTTTCAATGGCGGAAAAACATGTAATCGCGGCAATCGCGCGCCGTTTCGAGGAGATGAGCCGTACCGAACGAATTGTTAAAATCAGGAAACTTGCGGGCGTTTCAGCAGCAGACAGGGAGTTCATTCGTGGAACGTTTCCAGAACTGTACCGTGAGTCGATATCTGCGAGGGAGGTATTTACAAGTTCGCATTTTCCAAAGGCTGGACGTCGCGAGCAACCTTAACGGCGATTTCATCTTCAGCAACCTCCAGGTCATACCGCGTCTGGAGATTCATCCAAAAAACTGGGGCATTCTTGAAGTAGCGCGCAAAGCGCAGCGCCGTGTCCGCGGTAATGCCTCGGCGCTCGTGGATGATGTCAGCAATCCGCGTCACGGGAACCCGCAAGTCCATCGCCATCCTGTTCATGCTCAGTTTTAGAGGGACCATAAACTCCTCACGCAGAATCTCGCCGGGATGCACTGGTTTTAGCTTTTTCGCCATCGCACGCTTCCTAATGGTAATCCACGATCTCGACTTCGTAAGCATGACCTTCCAGCCAGATGAAACAAATCCGCCACTGCTCGTTAACACGGATGCTGTGCTGCCCTTTCCGATCGCCCTTCAACGCTTCCAGCCGGTTCCCCGGCAGCGTCGCAGTGTTCGGATATCCGGAGTTGCGTCCAGCATGTCCAGTTTCCGCAGCGCTTGCCGCTCGATGGCCTTGAAACTGCGCACCGTTTCTCGCTGGAAGAGTCGCTCAGAGTCCGCGCAACGAAAGGAACGGATCACAGCACCAGGCTATACTGTTTTCCGGTAAACGTCAAGCAGTATGCCACGGCTAGGCGCACTGCGCTTGCCGCACCTTTCGCCGCGTCGTACACTCGAACTTCACCAATCCTACGCCCGGGGAAGCACCAAATGACCACGCCCGCAAAGCCAGTGCCATCAGCCACGTCGCGCAGCGAAGAAATAGTCGCCAAGCACAAAAAGTACATCTGGCCTTCGGTCACCAACTACTACCAGCACCCGCTTGTCGCCGACCATGCCGAAATGCAACACGTCTGGGACGTCGAAGGGCGCAAATACCTTGATTTTTTTGGCGGCATCCTGACCGTCTCCGTGGGCCACTGCAATCCCAAAATCACCAGCAAGATCAACGCCCAGGTAAACAAGCTTCAGCACATGTCCACGCTCTATCCGACCGAGCAAATCGTAGCTCTCGCTGAAAAAATCGCGCAGATCACTCCCGGCAATCTTCAATCCAGCTTCTTCACCAGCTCCGGCAGCGAAGCTGACGAAGCCGCCATCCTGATCGCGCGCATGGCCACTGGCAGTTACGACATCGTTGCTCTTCGCCACGCGTATTCCGGCGGCTCCTCGCTCATGAAATCCGTCACCGCTCATGCGCCCTATCGCAAAGCCGCCGTCATCAGCGTCGGCATCGCGCATGCCATCAATCCGTACTGCTACCGCTGCCCACTCCACCTGAAATATCCCGAATGCGAAGTGGCCTGCGCCGGAGACGTCGAAAACCTAATCCAGACCGGCACCAGCGGCAGCATCGCCGCCTTCATCGCCGAGCCAATCCAAGGCGTCGGCGGCTTCATCACCCCGCCCAAGGAATATTTCAAAATCGTTTTCAATATCGTGAAAAAATACGGCGGCCTCTTCATCTCCGACGAGGTGCAAACCGGCTGGGGCCGCACCGGCAAAAAATGGTTCGGCATCGAGCAATGGGAAGTAACGCCAGACATTCTCACCAGCGCAAAAGGTATGGCCAACGGCGTCCCGGTAGGCCTCACGGTCACAACACCAGAAATCGCCGCCGGTTTTCAAGGCCTGAACATTGCCACTTTCGGTGGTAATCCGGTGACCTGCGCCGCCGCCCGCGCCACCATCGAGCTAATCGAAGAAGACGACCTCCGCGAAAACGCCTACACCGTCGGCAACTATTTCCGCGCCAAACTTGAAGAACTTCAGCAAAAGTATCCGCTCATCGGCGACGTCCGCGGCATGGGCCTCATGCAAGCACTCGAACTCGTCAAAGACCGCAAAAGCAAAGAACCCGCCCCCGCGCAAACCACGCAAGTCATGGAACGCGCTCGCGATAACGGCCTCCTCATCGGCAAAGGCGGCCTCATGGGCAACGTCCTCCGCCTGGCCCCCATGCTCAACACCACCAAACTCGACGTCGACGAAGCCATCCGCCTCCTCGACAAGTCTTTCAGCGAAGTTCCGAATTGATTCCACGAATGCAAATAGTCATTCTTTCGGCCCTGATTCTCTTCTCGACTCTTCCGCAGGGTGCACCTCCGGAGAAGAAAACTCTTTGGAAGCAGGTTCAATTCGCCATCGTGCGCTTCAACGACGCAGCCCCGCAATCGTGGAACATCTACCACTTGGAAAAGCGCGACGCGCTGCTTGTGAAACTGTGGAAGCGCTTTCTCTATCTGGACCTGAAAGAGGGCGAAGTTTACGAAGTCGATCCGCAAACCGTGAAGCCGCAGGGCGACAACGTCGAATGGTCGCTCTCTGATCTTCCGAGCGACCCCATCGAAATTTCGGATTGGAAAGTGCGCGACGTTGGCTTGATGGTCCGTCGCGTCCGTTTCCGCTTCGGCAAGACCGGCCACTTCCTCGAGATTCAGTTGCCTCTAAAGCCCGACGGCAGACCAGACTACTGAATCATTGGCACAGGCTTCGGCCTGTGCGCTTTTCTCGCTGCTGCTGCACCACGCTCACCGCCGATAGACGCCGAAATACCACGGAATCCCCAGTGCCCCAGGCTCAACCGCCACGACTACCGTGTCTCCATCCTGAAACCGGTCGAAATCGTCGGCTGTCACGGCAAGACGCTCCACGCGCTGCCCTGGCCGCCAGGAATGCACCAGCAAGCGCCGGCTCCCACGCACGATACCCTTCATGTTGAATTTGCTCACAACGGACGTCGGATAATAGGCCAGGTTTTTTTGCGAATCGAGCCGGCCATTCACAAACAGCGTCGCCGCCAGAATCCACGGCAGAGGAATGAATCCGGCGTAAATGCGCTTCAGGACTTCGAGCTCTTCGTGCTGCCGCGCGCGTCTTTCCAGAACGACCGCGATAGTCAGCGCCGCGAAAAACAGCAACCCGAAAAACACCAGCATCAGGTCCAGATCCAGCGGAGCATAAATCTGGCTCACGTAGGGGAAGGCAAGCGACCCGACCAGAAAAATGGCGGTCCGCGCCACTAGCCGCCGTCGGAATAGCAACTCGGCAGCAACAGACGTCAAGCCGCACGAGGGACACTGGTCCGCGGTGCGTGGCGAGCCGCAATCAAGGCATCTGGTCATACCAGTTCAAACGCCCCTCCCAAGGACAGCGCAAAAATAAAGGTTCAGCAATCGCAAGGTCTGCGAACAACCTCGCGGCTCAGCAAGAATAGTATAAGTCGAGCTTACGTGCCTGTGGGTGAGAGAGAAGCAAGCAGATCCTGATAGCGTTGTTCGTGGTGCGATTCGGAAACGGTCACGGAAACTCCCATCCCGCGTCCAGGCTCGATCCGTTTTACGGAACAATCCACTTTTACGGGCCGGTCCAGAACCAAATTCGCCGTAAATCCCGCGCCGATCCATAGGGGGTCGGCCGATTCGATGAACATCCCGTTCGAACTGATGTCGCGCGTGTTCGCGCGCAGGATTGCGGACCCCCACTCGATCTCGAGGTTGGCCCGAAACGAATAGCGCCGCGCCCAGCGGCGTTCGGAACGCCGGGCTGAATGGTCCCCACTGCCCATGGACTTGCTGCCCCCCCTGCCGAGGACCCCTAGGCGCGGCGCCAGGGCGATCTCGCCGATCGTTCGTTCAAAGCATACGCCTGCTTCGAGCACTCCCATACGACGCCGGAGCGGGATGTTTTGTTCCCAACAATCCAGGTCCTCTGCCCCGTGGTGCTGCCACGAGAGCACGCTTCCGTGTATGGAGCTCAGGACACTGCTTAGTCTTCATTAGACGCAACGGAAGTGCCCGAGGTATCGTCCCCCTGCGAGGATTTTCCTCGCGCGCGTATCCGCCGCTGCACTTCCGCTTGGAGGTACTTGCGCAGGCTCTCCGGAACGATTCCCGGCGATGCCAGTTCGCGCAGGTCGGAGACCGTCAGTTCCGGCAGATAAGCAAGCACTGTAGCCAGCGGAGACGATGGATTCCGGACCAGCGCCAGCCTCACGTTGTAGCTGATCGACCACTTGCGGTGTTGCGAGATGGCGCGCACCACGCCGGGCGTCACTCTTTCTCGGGAAAGCACCCTCAATACTTGTGCTTCCGTGAGATAAGCGTTGTCCAGAACAATCGAGACAATTTGTGCGTGCCCTTCGGCTAGCAGCGCGCCCGCCAAGCGCGCCGGGCCGCGTCTTGCCAGCGTGATTTTTTGTCCGAGCGGCAACTGCGGAAGCCGCGCTATCAATTGGTCCTCTGCGCTTCGCTTTAGCTCCGTGGGGATACCCGGCAACAGTGTGAGCTGCACGACGTCCATCAGATAAAGATCGCGAAGCAGCCGCAACGTCACCAGCCGCGGCGTTCGCGGATGAAACGCCAGCCCGCGCTTGACACGATAGCTCTTCAGCAGCGGCTTCCGCCGCGCCACTTCTTCGAGAATTTCCCCCGGCAGATTCTTGCGCTCCAGCAAAATACAAAGCTGCACTTCCTCGAGCGACGGATTATCTAGCAGTGCCAGCAGGACCTCCGCGTCGGCATGATGCAACAGCGCCGTTAACTCATCGCCCGACGCCGCGAGCGCGCGGTCACGGTTTTTCTCCACCCCTGTCATCTCAATTCCCCGTCGAACTTCCCGAGCTCAACAATCCCAACGCCAGTCGCGCGGCAGCCTCCGCGGGAGGCACGCGCAGCGATCCAATTTCTGACTGGGGAAACAATAGGCGCAGCCGTTCGTCAAGTTGCTCCTCGAGATACTTCGAACGGCCGATCATTCCGCCGGTTTTTGCAAGCAGAAATGGCGTCCCGCGCAATTGCAATCGCTCCGCGAGATTCTCCGCGAGCATCGAGAGGTCAAACGCGGCAGCGCACAGGATGCCTTGTGCCGAACTCCTGGCAGAGCTCACCGCCGAAGTTGTGGATGATGTCTCAATCGAATCGGCAAGAGTGGCAACGACAGAAAAAAGTCGCGGAAAAACTTCGTCCGACGCAGTCTGCGCCCTCGTCTTCACCTCCGACCAACTCGTGCAACCCAGTTCACGCAGCAATCGCTGCCCCAATCCCGAATCGACTCCAGTTCGGTCATTCTCGTGCATCGCCGTCAACACGGCCCGTCGCCCAATATCGTACGCGCTTCCCTCGTCCCCGATTTGCGATCCATATCCGCCCGCTCGCGCCGTTTCGCCCGCCGTGTTTCGTCCGACGGCAAACGAACCAGTCCCTGCTAACAGCACAATCGCTGGTCCCTCGCCCGTTGCTGCCAACGCGAGATCCAGATCGGTGCAAATTCGCACGGACGTTCTCGGGAATTCCGCGGCGAAGAGTGCGCGAATTTTTTCTGCGGACTCGGGAGGCCCCGCCCCCGCAAGACCCGCGCAAAGCGCGGCGGCGGTTGATTCGGCTGGCCGCTTGGCCTGGCTGATCGCTAGTCTCGTCGCCTCGCGAATCGAACCCATCGCCGCTCCAAATCCGACTCGCAGCGGATTCGAAGGCCCGGATTGCGAGCGCGCCAGGATTGCTCCGGTCTCATCCATCAACACGCAATCGGTTTTCGTGCCGCCGCCGTCGAATCCCAAGACGAAGCTCATGCAAAAAGCATAAGCGAGAATCCCATCCAATGCATGCTCGGATGAAAAATGGCGTGCGCAAACGTGCGCCACCAGGTCGAAAGCAAGTCTATGAAAAGAAATTTCTGCGCACCGCATTCCACAGGGATTTCTTGACCTGCGTGAGCCCTGCCACTATTCTCGGTTCACTCTCGAGCGACAAAGTCTGAGAACGCGGAGATAACTTCCGGGCCGGGCAAGCCCCGCCTCAACCAGCGCCACACCCCACTAATGCGCATCCATCCCCTCGACCTCGCGATCGTCATTGCGTACCTCCTCGGCGTAACCGCGCTGGGCATGCGCTTCCGCCGCAGCAAAAAAGAAGTCGCTCAGACTGACCGCGAATCCGTCAGCATCGACTATTTCCTCGGCGGCCGGACCGCGCCCTGGTGGGCGCTCGCGCTTTCCATCGTCGCAACGGAAACCTCCACGCTCACTATCATCGGAACGCCCGCCATCGCCTACGGCGGAAATCTCACCTTCATTCAGCTCGTCATCGGCTACCTGATCGGCCGTGTCCTAATCGTGCTGCTTCTTCTTCCGGGTTATTTTCGCGGCCAATTCCTGACGGCCTACGCGCTGATCGAGAAACGCTTCGGCGAAAAAATGCGCGCGGTTGCTGCGAGCACCTTCCTTATCACGCGAGCCATCGCCGAAGGTGTCCGCGTTTCCGCCATCGCTCTCGTCGTCAGCGTCGTTCTCGGCACATCCGAGCATTTGGCCGTAGTCATCGTTATCGCCCTGACCATCCTCTACACCTTCGAAGGCGGCATGAAAGCCGTCATCTGGACCGACGTCGCCCAGTTGCTGCTCTATCTGACGGGAAGCGCCGTGACCTTTTGGATCTTGCTTCACCGCATTCCCGGCGGATGGACCGAAGTCACACAAGTCGCCGCCGCCGCAGGCCACAAACTGCAATTCCTCGATTTTTCCTTCAACCTCGCTACAAACTACACTTTTTGGTCCGGCCTCATCGGCGGCGCATTTCTCACCATGGCCAGCCACGGCACCGACCAAACCATCGTGCAAAGGCTGCTCGCCGCGCGCAATGAAAAAGACAGCCGCCGAGCTCTTCTCACCAGCGGCGTCATCGTCCTGATTCAGTTCACCATCTTCCTTTTGATCGGCGTTTTACTCTACGTCTTTGCGCAGCACTCGCCCCTCCTCGCCCCCGGCGACCGCACCGACCGCATCCTTCCATTATTTCTTGTCCGCGAAATGCCCACCGGTCTCGCCGGTCTGCTTCTCGCCTCCATCGTCGCGGTCGCCATGTCCAACGCCAGCGGCTCCCTCAATTCCCTCGCCGCCTCCAGCGTTCTCGATTTTTCGCGACTCAGCGGCCGCTCCGCCGATTCCGTCCAATTCCTCCGCCTTTCGCGGCGCATGACGCTCGTCTGGGGCCTGATCTTAATGGCCTTCGGTTTCATTAAGTGGGGCCCGCTTCTTGAAGCTGGCCTGAGGGTAGCTTCCCTCCCGTTTGGCAGCTTGCTGGGTCTCTTTCTTCTCGGCACGCTCGACCGCAAAGCCACCGCCACAGGCGCGCTAACGGGCATGTTCCTCGGCCTGGCCACCATTCTCTGCGTTTGGCGCTATACGCCCATAGCCTTTACGTGGTACGTCTTAATCGGCGCGACCGTCACATTTTTCGTTGGAAGTGCTGTAAGTCGCGTGAGAGTAAAGGAAATCGCGCCTGCGTGAAAAATTCGTGCACAAACGTGTAGGGGCACGATATATCGTGCCCTTGTCTGTCGGTTGCGACCTTTGATGAAATCTCCGAGCGGGTGAACATGACCGAAAAACGTCTGGAACTCGTTCGCGGCCTCGGCGCCTGGGCTTCCGGCGCCATTGTTGTTGGCACCATGATCGGCACGGGCATCTTCCTCAAGCCCGCCGAAATGGCCCGCGAAGGTCGCACCGTCTCGGTAGTCTTCGCCGCGTGGATCGTCGGCGCCATTCTCTCTCTCTTCGGCGCGCTCTCCTTTGCTGAACTAGGTGCGTCCATCCCCGAAGCAGGCGGCGAATACGCCTACCTCCGCCGCGCCTTCGGTCCCGCTTGGGGATTTCTTTTCGGCTGGATGCACTCTATCGTTGGCCGTCCCAGTTCTCTCTCATCCATCGCCGCCGGCCTGATGCGCTTCCTCAGTTTCCTCCTCCCTGTCGTTGCCGCGCCGATTTTCACCCTCCACATCACCATCCCCGGTTTGACCGGATGGATCAAACCCTACGACTTCGTCTTCACGTGGGCGCAACCGCTAGCCGTTCTCTGGATTGTCGCCATGACCGCCATCAATTATTTAGGAGTCCGCCTCGGAGGCGCCGTCCAGGTTTTTCTCACCGCCATAAAAATTACCTCCGTCGTGATTGTGATTGGTGTGGCCTTTTTCGCGCCCGCCGGGCCGCCACATGCGCCAGATCCCATTTGGCCCTCGGCCTTGAACGGCGGCGTCCTCAGCGCATTTCTTGCCGCACTCGCAGCCGCGCTTTGGGCTTACGATGGCTGGGAAGATTTGAATCTCGTCGGCTCGGAAGTGGAGAATCCGCAGCGCAATTTTCCTCGCGCGCTGGTCGGTGGTGTGGCGCTTGTCGCGCTGATCTATTTTCTCTTCAGCGCTGCCTGCTTGAAGGTTCTGCCCTTCGCCGCCGTCGCCGCTTCCCCGCACATCGCCTCCGATGTAGTCCAGCACGTCGCCGGGCCAATCGCCGCTGCGTGGATCACGGTAGCCATGGTCATCAGCGCCCTCGGCTCCATGAATTCTTCCGTCCTGAGCGGCGCCCGTCCCGGCTATGCCATGGCTCGCGACGGCATCTTCTTCAAAATCGCAGACGGCGTTCATCCAAAATATCGCACGCCCGGTCACTCTCTGGTTTTTCAATGCGTCCTGGCAAGCGTGATGGCGCTGACGGGAACCTTCGAAGAGCTCACGAATCTTTTCATTTTTGCAGGCTGGATTTTTTACGGCCTTGCGGTAGTCGCGCTCTTTCGCCTGCGCTACACCGAACCAAACATGCCGCGTCCCTATCGCTGCTGGGGCTACCCCTGGGTCCCCGGCCTCTTCGTAGCCGGTGCCCTCGCGTTAACCCTCAATATCTGGCTCGACCGCCCAGGCCGCTCCTCTATCGGCCTCCTCCTCATCCTCGCAGGCCTCCCCTTCTACCGCCATTGGAGCCGAACCATCTCATCGACCGACGACGCGTCGAGAGCCTAAACCACGCGTAAGCAGGAGTTGCGCAGGCAGACCACCCGCAAGAAGAGCCCCTGCCGGCATCAAGACCCAGCCGAGCAGAGCCATTACGAGAGCCATTGGCGCAATGTTGTGCGCAATAAAGTGGTCGAAGATCAAGCTGACAGGGAGGACCACCACGATCGATGCAAGAAACGGCAGAGCTGAAAAAATCGTCGAGAGAAAGATCGCGCGACCGGAGCCGCCCGCGCGATAGGAAAGATAGGCGCCCACTGCTCCGACAAACGGCAAGCAAAACAACCAGGGAATATAAATCACTGCGACAGGAGGATGGCCCCAGGACATAATCCACGGCTTGGGGCCGTAAATTTCCGTCAACGAGAGAAGAATCGTCGACAAAAATAACGTTGCGAACCCCGGAAGCCAAAACTGCCTGACGCGATTCGACATGATGTTCTCCTTCCTTCGTGCAGTCTGAATTTTCCGCCGAAGGTCTTGCCAATCCTTCACCTGCGACAGAGTACGTGCGACGGCGGCCTCTTCAGTCAAGCCGTGTTGGCGTAACTCCTCGCAAGTCTCTTCGAGATGGGCCGCGAGTTCCGCGATGACTTCGCGCCTCTCATCCTGCTCAAGAGAAAGACCGGCGAGCTGTTCGCGTACGAGTGCGTTCCAATCAGGCATCGCGCTCATCACTAACCGATCGCCGTATCTCGCGACGATGACCGTGTGCTCAACAAGAGGTGCGCAAGCAGGCCTCCGCCCAGAAGAGCGGCCCCAGGAACGAGGATCCAGCTAATCCCATCTTTCAGAAGAACACTGGCCACACGGCTAAAATCGATCGGCCTTCCCATTATTAGTTGGATCGTCAAGCCGAACGGAAACATGAAGAGAAACGCGCCAGTCAGCGCAATCGCAGGAAAAACGCTGACAAAAAGCACGGTTCCCCGCGAACCGCCCGCCCGGGACGAGACGTAGGCTCCCAGAGCCCCGAAGAAAGGAAGCGAGAGCAGCCACGGCAGATACAAAAGAACCGTGTTCGATCCGCTCCTGACGATGCGAGGTTGTAATCCGTACTGCTGGAGTGTGATCAAAAAAAACGTTGAAAGGATCAGTGTGAGGAACCCGGGAATCCAGAGCTGCCAGACGCGTTTCTTCATGGGCTGTTCTCTCCTTTTTGCCGCGAGAATTTTGCGTTGCAAATCCTGCCAATCCCCGGCTTGCGACAACGCGTGCCGCATCGCTACTTCCTCCGTCACTCCCTGTCGGAGCATCTCCTCGCAAATGTCTTCCAGATGCGCTGCTACTTCTGCAATCACCTCAGTCCTTTCTTCCGGCTCCAGCACCAGGCCGGCAAGCCGTTGTTCGACAAGCGCCTTCCAATCACGCATGCGACACCTTGGTGAGCCGCTTCAAGGCGCGGAAGAGCTCGGCCCATTCCTTGCGGATGGGCGAAAGTTTTTTCTTCCCCTCGGACGTGAGCCGATAGCAGCGGCGTCGCCGCCCCGTGCGGCTCGTTTCCCACGCGCCGCGGACCCATCCGCGCTTTTCCAGCCGGTAAAGCAGCGGGTAAAGCGATGCAAGGGTGAATCGCAATGATCCTTCTGTTTGTTGCTCGATGCGCCGCGCCATCTCATACCCGTGCAGCGGCCCGTCTTCCAGCACGCTCAGCACCGCAAGTTCCGCCGTGCCGCGCTTAATCCCTGGGGCAATCATGAGGCCTCTCCCTATATATAGGAATCTTATATATAGACACAAGTGATGTCAACTGCTCTGAAGTACAGGCGTCTTCTGCTTTAGCGAAGGCGCTGGGATCAGGCGGAGGCTGCCCAGGTGGATGGCGGAAAAGCGCTTACTCGTTCTGCCGCTATGGGAAGTGTTATGCCTTCTGCTTCCGCGCTGACGGCAATCCCGGGATGCACGATTTTTGCGAGGGCCTCGATGCCACTCACCAGCCGCGGGCCGGGACGCGAAAAATATCCGCTGGCGTTCAGCGCATACACGCGTGAATTGCGCACGGCGGGAATCGCACTCCACTCCTCGGGAAAAGACATGGCTCGGTACTCATCGCTTGCCTGCTTGGCGCTGTAACCACATTGCGCGATCAACAGAATTTCTGGCGCGGCATCGATCACATCCTCGGCGGAAACGCGAAACGAAGCCGTGCGCTTCCGGCCCAGCACATCTTTCCCGCCCGCGATTTCGATCATCTCCGGCGCCCAATGCCCAGCGGCGTAAAACGGTTGGAGCCATTCGAGCATCGCAACGCGCGGACGGTGCTCAACGTCATCAAGCTGGCATTCGAGATCGCCGAGCCGTGTTCCAATTTTCCCGAGCAAAGTTTCCGCTTCATGTCCCCGGCAGGTTGCTTCACCAACCCACAAAATGTCGCGCCACACATCGCCAAGATCCTGCGGATTCAGGCAAAGAACTTCAGGCGGCTCAGCAAATCGCGCAAGTGTCGCGGCGAGATCATCTGGCGATGCGGCGCACACCTGGCATAAATCTTGCGTAATGATTAAATCCGGCGCCAATTCCACCAGCGCTTCGGCATCCACCGAGTAGAGACTTTCGCCGCGCGAGACGTATTCACGGACCAACCTGTCGATTTCCGCAGGTGGCGCATCCTGCGGCAGCCGCGAATGTATCACCACACGCTTGGTTTTCGCCTGCGGCGGAAAATCGCATTCATGGCTCACGCCAACAACTTCTTTGTCGAATCCCAGAGCAAACAGGATTTCCGTGGCCGACGGCAGTAAGGAGACGATCCGCATGGGCCGACTCTACCACAAGAGAGTGTGTTGCGCTGTCGTTTAGCGCGGCGCTCATACAGATATTGAAGAATTATTTATAGAGAAAATACTTTCGGCGTGCCTGATCGTAATTCGCAAGGTCTGAAGACCAGCTTGCCACGATCTGTTCTGGTGTAACACCCGCCTGCAGCTGCCGAATGGTTTCCGCGTTGCCGACCAGTGTCAGCAATTTTGCCGGATCGAATTTCGCGGGATAGAGTCTGCGCAAAATAACGGCAATCTCCAACCCCGTGCGCACGGAGCGGACGGCGGCGCGGTCCGTGATGCGAATGCCCACACCTCCGCAACGCTGCCCTGCGTACAGACCGGATACGGGAATGAACGGTTGATCGGCGAAACGCAGCCCGGGCAGATGGCGCGCGTTCAGTTGTTCCGCGACGGCTATCCCGTCCATCCATGGCGCGCCGAATTCTTCAAACGGCGCCTGCGTCCCGCGGCCAACCGAAACACCCGCGCTCTGCAAAATTTCGATGCCCGGATAAACAATCGATCCCTTAACCGTGCGCAGATTTGGCGAGGGAGGAACCCAGCGAATGCCGGTGCTCTCAAAAAAATAGTTGCGATGCCAGTTTTTCATCGCAATGACGTGCAGGTCGCAGCCGATGTGATTTTCCGTGTTGAAGAATTGCGCAAGTTCGCCGATAGTGAGCCCGTACCGAATGGGCAATGGAAAATAGCCGACTATACTCGTCTTGTCGGGATCGAGCATGGGCCCTTCAATGATTTCACCGCCGAGAAGATTGGGGCGGTCCAGTACGTAAAAGGCGATCTTGCGCTTGGCGGCTTCTTCCATGCAATAAGCCATCGTGGCCGTGTAGGTGTAGAAGCGCACGCCCGCGTCCTGAATGTCGAAAACAAGAGTGTCGATTCCAGCAAGCATTTCGTCCGTGGGGCGCAGCGATTCGCCGTAGAGGCTGTAGGTGGGCAGTCCGGTTACTGGATCTTTCGAGGACGAAACTTTATCGTCGGCGCGGCCGGAGATCCCGTGTTCCGGGCTGAAGAGCGCGACCACCTGAATGCCCGGCGCATGAAACAACCGTTCGATGGTTGTTCGGCCAAGTGCGTCGAGTCCCGTGTGGTTCGTGATCAGCCCGATGTGCTTGCCGCGCAGCGGCGCGAATTTTTCCGCCTCAAGAACGTCGAGCCCCGTTTGGACACGCCCAGGGCGGCCCCGGTGTTTTACCGCGGCTTGCGCGGAGACGCAGAACGCGAGAGCTATACAGACGGAAGTACCCAGTTTCTTGACGAGACCGCGATGAGGTTGAGGCAAAGCATTTCCTCCGGTTGTTCGTCACCAATGATATTCTGGAACGCTTCGTTCGGGGCTGCGTTGTGAGCCTGAAGTGCGTGTGTTATATACAGGCGCAGGATCCGGGCGTAAACCGGGAGACCTACAATTGATGAAAGGACGCAGTAAGAGCGTTCTTCTGTTCATTCCTTTTGCATTGCTCCTTCTTCTCATGGCCCACACTACGCGTAGTCAGAACAAAACTTCAGCAACGCCTTCTTCGCCATCCGCTAAATCCGCGGTTGCCGCGAAGAAAAACACTGCAGCTGCAAAGCCCGTTCAACAATTGCCGGCAGCGGCCGCGCAGTGGGTGGAGTCGACTCTCCAGAAGATGACGCTCGACGAAAAAGTCGGGCAAGTGATTTTCACAACGTATCACGGCAGCTTTACCGCGACGGACGCGGCCGCCTATGCAGAGATGATGCGCGACGTGGAAACGTTGCACGTCGGCGGGTTCATCAACATCACGCAAAGCTCCCCGCTCGGCGTCGTGAAAAGCCAGGCGTATCCGACGGCGGTACTCACAAATCAACTGCAGGCAAAATCAAAGCTGCCATTGTTAATCGGCGCCGATTTTGAGCGCGGCACGGCCATGCGTTTGGATGAAGGAACTTCGTTTCCAACGGCGATGGCGCTTGCCGCCGCCGGCACTCCGAAAGATGCGTACACCATGGGAAAGATCACCGCGCTCGAAGCGCGCGCCGTGGGCATCCAGTGGATTTACGCGCCGGATTCCGACGTGAACAACAATCCGGATAATCCCATCATCAACACGCGTTCGTTTGGCGAAGACCCGAAGAAAGTTGCCGAGTTCGTGGCCGCATTCGTGCGCGGCGTGCAGGAAAACGGCGGCATGGCCACGTCGAAACATTTTCCGGGGCACGGAGACACGTCCACGGATTCACACATGGATCTCCCGGTGATTCGGGCGGACCGCCAGCGTATCGAATCCTTGGAGCTGGTTCCCTTTCGCGCGGCGATTGCGGCTGGCGCCGACAGCATCATGACCGGGCATCTTTCGATTCCGGCGCTGGAGCCGGACCCGAGTCTTCCGGCGACTCTTTCTCCGAATATTTTGACGGGACTCTTGAGGAAAGAACTTGGCTACCAGGGGCTCGTGGTAACGGATGCGATGGATATGGGCGGGATTACGGTGCGCTACGCGCCGGGGGACGCTGCGGTGCGCGCGTTTGCGGCGGGGACGGATGCGCTGCTCATGCCGCCGGTGCCGGATGCGGCGTTCGATGCGCTGAAGGAGGCGGTGAAGTCCGGGCGCATTTCGCGCGAGAGGCTGGATGCGTCGGTGCGGCGACTCCTGCAGGCAAAGGCGCGGATGGGACTGTATAAGCAGCGCCTGGTGGATGTGAACGCGCTCAACAAGAATTTCGGGAAGGTGGAGTGGCAGAAAGAAGCGCAGGATATTTCGGACCGGGGCGTGACGTTGCTGCGGGACACGGCGCATCGCCTGCCGCTCGATGGAACAAAGCCGACACGGGCGCTGCTCGTTTCGTTGTATTCCGATCCCGAACCGTATCCCGGCGAAGATCTGGAGCGTGAACTGCGCCAGCGAGTGGATGCGCTTACCGCGCTGCGCGCCGATACGAAGTTCGCGAAGGCGGGCAACTTAAATTTGCCGGCGCCCGACACCTACGACGTTGCGATTCTCGCGCTGTTTGTGAAAGTCAGCGACCGCAAGGGAAATGTGGATCTGCCCGCGGAACAGGCCGCGCTGGCGGACCAGATTTACAAGACTGGGAAGCCGGTGGTTACCGTCGGTTTCGGAAGTCCCTATCTCGTCGAGCATTTTCCGCAGGCCGAGACCTGGCTCGCGGCGTTTGGCATCAGCGACGTGGCGCAGATTTCCATTGCGCGAGCATTGTTCGGAGAAATTCCCGTGCGCGGGCATTTGCCGGTGACCGTCCCTGGCGTTGATATGAAAGCCGGCTTTGGGATCGAAGTGCCTGCGTATCCGATGAAGGTTCAGACGATGGATGGGCGCGCGGAACCACAACTGCGGCCCGCCTATGATGTTCTCGAAAAAGCGATTGCGGACAAAGCGTTTCCCGGAGCGACACTGGCGGTCGGATACAAAGGAAAAGTGTCGCTGCATGCTTTTGGAAAACTGAGCTACGACGCGAAATCGCCACAAGCGCAATTGCGAACGATGTATGACGTCGCATCACTGACCAAAGTGATAGTCACGACGACGCTGGTGGAAAAACTCGTCGAAGGCGATTTCAAATCGCCGCTGCTACTCGATGTTCCGATCGAACGTTACTTGCCCGAATGGGCCAGCGGGCCGCAGCCAGAGTGGCGGCATCGCGTGACGGTGCGCCACTTGATGACGCATACGTCGGGGCTGCCGCCGTTCAAAGAATATTGGCGCACGTCAAAGGGCAAGCCAGATACGCTGCAGCATGATTTTTGCCGAGCCGCTCGAATATGAGCCGGGCACGAAGATGGTTTACTCCGATCTTGGAATTATTTTGATGGCGGAAATCATCTCAGCGCTTGACGGGTCGGACGCTCGACGACCTTGCGAAAGAATATATTTTCGCTCCGCTGGCGATGAACGATTCGATGTACGAGCCGCCGAAGAAACTCTGGCCGCAAATTGCGCCAACGGAATTTGATGCGATTTTCCGGAAGCGGTTAATCCAGGGCGAGGTCCACGACGAGAATGCATTTGCCATTGGCGGCGTCTCGGGGCACGCGGGACTCTTCAGCACGGCGCCGGATTTGGCGGCGTTTTGCCAGATGCTGCTAAACGGCGGCGTTTACGCTCACCAGAGAATTTTGAAGCGGGCAACGATCGCGCAATTCACTGTGCCACAGCAGCTCTCAGGCGGAACGCGGACGCTCGGCTGGGTGGTGCCAACCGAAGGCAGCTCGAGCGGACACTATTTTTCGCCGCACAGCTTCGGACACACGGGCTTTACGGGCACTTCGATCTGGATCGATCCCGACCGCCAGTTGTTTGTGGTGCTGCTCACGAACCGCGTGAATCCGACGCGGGAGAACCACAAAATCGCCGAGGTGCGGCCCGCATTGCATGATGCAGTGATGCAGGCGCTAGGACTGGCAACGGCGGCGCCGACCTCGAAGTGAGCTGCGTAAGCGGCAACCTTTCGCAATCTCGGCCAGGTTGAAAGGTGGACAGACTGAAGTCTGTCCCACTTCGATGAAGCCCTCCCCCTCCCGGGTTTTTTGTAAGTGTTGCAGATAAAGGACTTACGTTTTGCTTAACTGCTCTAGAAACTTAAACTTGTGGGCCTGGATTGCAACTGTTGATTCTAAACGAGTTTTCCGTCTATGCGGAGGCGGTAGCTGTCGTCATAGCGGACGGTGTACGGGTCGTGGTTTGGCGTAGTTGGTCGGGGTTGCGGAGGTGGCGGGGCGGGCGGAGGTGCGTTGTTGGGTTGGGCGGAGGGAGCAGGGGCTGAAGCGGGGCGGGTCTCGTCGGTGGTCGATGCGGCGGGATTGAGACGGGGTCCTTCGCTACGCTCAGGATGACAGGCTTCGGCGAGCGGGGCGGATTGTGCCGAGGTTGAACTGGGGCGGCTTGGAAACAGTTCACGAGCCACGGAGAGGGCTGCTTCGGAGTTCGCAGCCGAGGGTCGATCCGCACTTGGAGGTTGTGGCGTCGCGGGGGCGGAAGTGGCGGGCTGAAGCCGCGCCGCTACGGAGCTTGAGGCTGGGACGTGTACCGCGATGCGAGATTGGGGCGGGGCTTGGGCTGGTTGCTGGGTCTGGGGTTGTGGCGCGGCGGGAGGCGCGGGTTGTTCGGGTTCGGGGTCGGGCGGGAAGAGGTAGTCGTGGTTGCTGTTGACGGAGTGGCGGACGGCTTTGCGCCAGCCGTCGGTGCCGAAAGCGTTGATGTATTCGTCTTGGGAGAGATGGATGGTCTGTATAAGCGTTTGGACCATGTAGGCGACGGTGCGGGCGAGTCTGGGTTTTATATCGCCGCGGACTACGGCGGGGATAAGGCGGGAGAGAGCCGTGCTGAGATCGCAGGCGGACAGGTAGTCTCCGGAGAAGAAGTAGGCAAGGTCTTTGCCGAGTTCTTCGGTGGCTTGTGCGCGGGCCTCCTTTTGGGCGTGGTAGAAGCAGAGGTGGGGATGGTTGCCGGTGCGCGGCGTGCGACAACGGCGGCCATCGGTGAAACTGAATAGACACAAGGACACGCGGTCCTTTGGACTGAGAGAGGACATAGTTGTCTCCTTAGATTGAGTTTTGGATTTGGACTGGCAGAAAAAGAAAGAGCACAGGCTGAAGCCTGTGCCACCAAAAAGAAACGCCTCGCGGGAAGCGAGGCTCAGTACTGAACGAGAATATTATACCTCAACGACAATACGGATCAAATCAAAAAATCTGGGGCGCACAGAAAGTCAAAAACCACAGCCTTAAAACCGAAGCTTGCGGCACCCCACATGGCGTGTGCGCCACCGGGCCTGGTTTACTCGATTACCGGGTATGGAATCCTGCGGCGTTACGCACTTGTTCGTTTCCAGCGTAAGCACCAATTCCGAGCATGAACCCAAACTCGTACCAGCGACCGTTATTGTTCGTCTCGTAGATGCTCACTTCGCTTGCGAACAGGCTAACGATAAATGTGATCGGGGCGATGATCCCATGCCAGAGTCCGGCCCAAAAGCCAGCAGGCTGGGCACTTGGTTGTTTGCATCGGGAGTCGGACCCAGCGACGCAGAGGACATTTGCCATAATTGGGGCGTCAGTGTATCACCACCCGCGCCAATGAAGAATTGGCCTGGCTTGGTTACGATTTACCAGAGGGCATTTTGAAGGGCTTCGATAGCTTGATGACGCGTTCTACCTTCGGATACCAGCCTTGCGAAGCGTAAGCACTCTCGTGGAGATAGCAGCGTGCAAGTACTTCGTCGCTGCCATCAGTGAAGGTCAGCTGCCAGCTCCTTGGAACGCCATTCTGGATTCCGTTGTGATATTTGGTTAGACCTGAGGCGTTGATAAACGTCGTACCCCAGCGCTGCCGGACGTGCGATTTCCCGCCAAGCGTGTCATCCGGAGAGGAATGCGTGTGAGCTCCGAGCCATAAGTCAATTTGCTGAGGCGCGGCCGCCAGGACATTTTCGAATGCACCGGAATCCTGTTTGCTGTCCACCCAGTACAGGAATGAGGCGCCCTGGGGCGTGCCTTGCGGGAAATAGCCATGGTATCCGGAATGCCACGCGCCGTTCTCGTCGCGCTGCATGCCTTCCCACTCGCCGGAACCAGTTGTGGTGTCCTTGAGAACGTAATGATGCGCGGTGATGATGATGGAGGAGCGATTCTCCTCGACCATGCGCTTCCACCAGCGGAACGTCTCGCCACTGACAACTCCGCCGGGGTTTCCGCCGAGCGTGCCGCGGCCTACTTTCTGACTCGGCTCATTGATGTCGCTCATTATCAAGAAGAGAAGATTTCCGGCCCGAAAAGAGTAGCGCTCCCAGGTCCCGTCGATCGGAAACGGGCGCTTGGCAGAATCTACATGCGAGAACTCCGTATGTTCGCCGGTGGGATCCAGCCATTTGCGCCACCACCAGGCTTGTGGTTCGTCGAGGCCGCTGCGGTCATGATTCCCCGACAGGTTGTAGATTTGCTCGCGACGATGCTGCGTGAGGGCGCCGAATTGCCGGACGATCTCCTGGCCTTCCGGGTCTCTCGGGGTTCCTTGCTCACCGGACATATCGCCCAAATCAAGCGCGATGTCCCATGCAAAACCGGATGAGGATTCTGACTGCCGGATCGCTTCCGCCAAGCTTTCTCGGCCCTGTTTCTTGTCTGTTCCTACGTGAGCGTCAGCGAAAACCCACACGCGGAAGCTCTTCGGCGCCTGACCATGCGCGCCGGAGACCGCGAACGCGACAAGGATGGAACCGGAAAAGAGCCGCAGAAGCGTTCGCATGGGTATGCCTCATCAACTGGATGCAAAAATTGACAGTGGGCTTGGGCATGAACATACGCGGGCGGCCTCTTCGCGTCAATCTCAAGATGCGTTAGGGGCGATGCGGGACTTGTGTGCTTCGCGATGGCCCGCTTGAGCGCTCCCTCCAAAGCTGCGCAAACGGAGCCCTATGACCGAAGAACACCTTGCTGTAAATCGAGGGCGGCTTGGGTCAGGTCGGCGGGTTTGCCGAGGTCGCGCCAGTAGGAGTGGTCGTGGCGGAAGGCCAGGATTTTTTGGCCTTGGGAGGATAGGCGGAGGTAGGAGTCGATGATGGAGAAGGGGCCGCTTTCGGTGAGCAGAGGGAGGAGGCGGGGGGAGATGATGTGGATGCCGGAGAAGGCCAGGGGGAGGAGCTGGGAGGGTTCTTTGGACTGGGGAAGTGGCGAGTGGGGAGTGGCGAGTGGCGAGTGGGGGCCGCGCGCATCTGTTGACGGAGAAGAGAGATTTCTCGCTTCGCTCGAAATGACAGTGATCTTTGCCGGCGACGCGGCGGCCGGAGAGTTGGAGTTGGTCGTTGAAGAGGAGCTGGCGCCCAGATTCGCGGGACTGCGACGGCCAACGTCGCGAGAGCGTGATTTTCTTTGTGGAACTGGAGCATGGCGTTGAGGTCGATGTTGCTGATTACGTCGACGTTGTGCAGGAGGAACGGCTCGTCAGATTTGGTGGGGTCGGGGCGAGTGGAATCTTCGAGGAAAAACCAAGAGGCTTTTTTCAGGCCGCCGCCGGTATCCAGAAGTAGGTCGTCTTCGCGGGAGATTTCGATGCGCATACCGAAATTGTTTTTTGATTTGAGATATTGCACGACCATGTCGGCGAAGTGATGGACGTTGATGATCACCTCGGTGACACCGAAGGGGCGCAGGCGGGAGAGGGTGATTTCGAGGAGCGTGCGGCCGTTGATTTCGACAAGAGCCTTTGGCCGCGTGTCGGTTAACGGTCGCAGTCGCGTACCAAGTCCCGCAGCCAGAATCATGGCTTTCATTTGCGGAGGTTTTCGAGGCCGAGGTGACGCAGTACTACCTCGAGGCCATTTCTGGTGCGTAGGCGTTTGGCTAATTGCTCAGCGAGATAGACGGAGCGATGCTGGCCGCCGGTGCAGCCGAAGCTCACCATTAGATTTTTGAAGCCGCGGGATTGGTAGCTGGAAATACTGGCGTCAACGAGCGTGAGGACGCTGGCGAAAAATTGGTGGACGCTTTCTTGTTGGTTGAGATAGTCGATGACCGGGGTGTCCTGGCCGGTGAGCGATTTGAAACGGTCTTCGCGGCCGGGATTGGGGAGGCTGCGGCCGTCGAAAACGAATCCGCCGCCGTTGCCGGTATCGTCCTGCGGCAAACCCTGGTGAAACGAAAAACTGAAAACGCGGACGACGAGGTTGTCGGCGTCGTGGGCCAAGGATTGCAATTTCTCCGAGGCCAGCATGCTTTGGAACGCGGCCATCAACGTGGGGAGCTGGATGGGCAGCTCAGTTTGGTGCAACAGCCAGCGAAGATTTTTTAGCGCGTAGGGAACGCTTTGCAGGAAGTGGACTTTGCGTTCATAGAAACCGCGAAAGCCGTAAGCGCCGAGAGCCTGCATGATGCGGACGTACACGTAGGCGTAGAAATAGTGCAGGAAGGCTTCGCGGTCAACGGGAATGAATTTTTCGAGGGCGCGAAGATAGTCAAAGTAAAGCTGCTGGCGGAGTTCGGGAGGAAGATCGGCCTTGGCGTCGTAGAGCAAAGAAGCGATGTCGTATTGGAGAGCGCCTTTGCGGCCACCCTGGTAGTCGAGGAAGTACGGCTGGCCGTCCTGCAGCATGATGTTGCGGGACTGGAAATCGCGATAGAGAAAATAATCGCGCGGGGCGCTGAGCAGAAAATCGGTGAGCCGGCTGAAATCCGCTTCGAGGGCGTGTTCATTGAAGGGAATACCGGCAAGACGCAAGAAATAATATTTGAAATAGTTGAGGTCCCAGGCGATGGATTGGCGATCGAAGCTGGAGATGGGATAGCAGAGGGAATAATCAAGGTCGCTGGAAGCTTCGACTTGAAAGCGCGGCAGGACGGCGACAACTTTGCGGTAGGCCTCGACAGCATGGGGCGCGACAGTGACGCCTTGGCGATTTTTCGAGAGAAATTCGAAGAGCGTGGTGTCACCGAGGTCTTCTTCAAGATAGGAGCCATGATCGAGATCTTCGGCGTAGATTTCCGGGACGGGGAGGCCGTGACGGCGAAAATGTTTCGAGAAGGCCAGAAAGGCGGCGTTTTCTTCGCGGACGTTGTAGAGAATGCCGATGGCGGTGCGCGGGCCGGCGCTTAAGCGGATAATTTTTCGGCCGGAGCCGCCGAGTTCGCCCTGGAGCTGCTGGACGCGTTCGACCGGCGCGTGAAAGTGCTGTTCGAAGAGCTTCTTGAGAACGTCGATGGACATGGTTTCCGGCCGAGCCCTTTCACGGATTCCTTGGGCAAACTGTTTTCTAGGATAGCCGATTCTCCGAAGAAACTTTCGGGTGATAGCGATGGAGTGTGCCTAGAAATATCGAGAGTAATGGAGGACGGAGCACAGGCTGAAGCCTGTGCCACCCGCGGGGTAACGCTCACGCGGCAGACGTGTGCTTGATTGGCGGCTGGGCGGCGGACGCGGGGCCGGGGACAGCTATAATTGTCCGATGCGTTCACTGACAAAAGACGAGAGAAGGACGGAGCAGAGGTTGCCGGGTTCGAAAAACCTGGACCGCATGTCGACGGCGGAGATCGTGCGGCTGATGAACCGCGAGGACCGCAAGGTGGCGGAGGTGGTGAGGCGGGAGTTGCCAGCGATTGCACGCGCGGTGGACGCGATCGTAGCGGCGATTCGCGCGGGCGGGCGGCTGTTCTATGTGGGTGCGGGGTCGAGCGGCCGGATGGCCGTGCTGGATGCGGCTGAGTGTCCGCCAACGTTCGGGATTTCTCCGAAAATGATGCGAGCGTTCATTGCGGGCGGAAGACGCGCCGTAACAGGAGCGGTGGAAGGCGCGGAGGACTCGGTGGCGAACGGCGAGCGGGACTTGCAGCGCGTGAAGCTGACGAAGAAAGACGTGGTGGTGGGAATCGCGGCGAGCGGGACAACGCCGTACGTCCTGGGAGCGATGAGCTATGCACGGAGGCGCGGAGTGATGACGGTGGCGGTGACGTCAAACAGGCGGATGGCGGTGACGAGGCTGGCGAAGATTGCGATCGCGACGGAAGTGGGGCCGGAGGTGCTGACCGGGTCGACGAGACTGAAGGCGGGGACCTCGCAAAAGATGGTCTTGAACATGCTGAGTACGGCAGTGATGGTGAGGCTCGGACATGTGTATGAGAACTTGATGATTGATGCGGTGCTGACAAATGAAAAGCTTCATGAGCGGGCCGTAAGGATTTTGACGGAGGCGAGCGGGAAAAGTGTGTCCGCGGCGGAACACGCTTTGCGGGCGGCGGGACACAATATGAGGGTGGGGCTGGTGATGCTCAAATTGGGCGTTGATACGAAAGAGGCCAGGAAGAGATTGAAGATGGCTCGGGGAGATCTGCGCAGCGCATTGAGGGAATAGTCAAAAGAATTAACGCAGAGGCCGCAGAAGCACAGTGGGCACAGCGAGGAAAAAGGAAAGGCTAGAGGCGGGATGGATAAGTTTCTAATTCGGGGAGGAAAGGCGCTGCGGGGGAGGGTGGCGATCAGCGGGGCGAAGAATTCTGCTTTGCCGGTGATGGCGGCGGCTTTGCTGACGGCGGAGAAGGTGTCCGTGCACAATATTCCAAAAGTGCGCGACCTGATCACGATGAGCAAGTTGCTGACGTTTATGCATGCGAAGGTCACCGTCACGGAGGTGCCAGCGAGCGATTACGTGATCGAGGCGCCAAAGTTGAATCATGCGGAGGCGCCGTATGAGTTGGTGAAGACGATGCGCGCGTCGATCCTGACGCTGGGTCCGCTGATGGCGCGGATGGGAATGGCCCGCGTTTCTCTGCCGGGAGGATGCGCGATTGGAGCGCGGCCAGTAGATTTGCATTTGAAGGCGCTGGAGCAAATGGGCGCGGAGATTACGACGTCGCACGGGTATATCGAGGCGAAAGTGCCCGGGAACGGTTCGAAAGGGAGGCGGCTGAAGGGCGCGCATATTGTTTTTGAGAAAATTACAGTGACCGGGACGGAAAATATCTTGATGGCGGCGACGCTGGCGGATGGCGAGACAGTTCTGGAAAATTGCGCGCGGGAGCCGGAAGTGACGGACCTTGTGGCGATGCTTCGGAAAATGGGCGCGCAAATCGAGGGAGACGGAACGGCGACGCTGCGGATTCGCGGCGTGCGGGAATTGCACGGGACGGAACACTTCGTGATTCCAGACCGCATCGAGACGGGAACTTTTCTCGTGGCGGGAGCGATTACCGGGGGGGACCTGACGATTACGAACTGTGAGCCGGAGCATAACGGCGCGGTGGTCGCGAAATTGCGAGAGGCAGGCGTGTGCATCGAAACGTTGGATAGGACGACTTTGCGGGTGCGCGGAGGGAAAAAATTGGTGGCCGCGGACATGACTACCGAGGAATATCCAGGGTTTGCGACGGACATGCAGGCGCAATACATGGCTTTGGCGACGCAGGCGGAAGGCACGTCGATAATTACCGAAACGATTTTCGAAAACAGGTTCTTGCACGCAAGCGAGATGATTCGAATGGGGGCAAATATTTCTGTCGAAGGGCGGCGGGCCGTAGTGCACGGGCCTGCGGCGCTCTCGGGGACGACGGTGCAGGCTTCCGATTTGCGAGCGAGCGCGGGGCTTGTGCTGGCGGGGCTGGTGGCGAACGGAGAAACGCTGATCGAGCGCGTTTACCACATTGACCGTGGTTACGAACACATCGTTGAAAAGTTGCGAGCGGTGGGAGCGGAGATCGAACGGGTGCACGGGACGGCGACGTAACTCAAGGCCGCCGGAACAATTCCAAGCGCATTGGAAGAGCTGTAATTCAAAATGAAAAAGGCCCTCGAGAAAATCGAGGGCCCTTTTGTTTGGTGGAGATTAAGTTATTCGCCGGAGCTGGAATCGCCGCCGGAGTTGCCTTCGCCGCTCGGGGGACCGGAGTGGCCGCCGCCACTTGCGGCTGCTTTCTGCTGCTTCTCGCGGGCTTCCTTGATTAGGGCTTTGCGGCTGAGGCGAACCTTGTTGCCCTCGATGGAGAGAACCTTAACGAGGACCTGGTCGCCGAGTTTCAGCTCGTCGCGAACGTCGCGGATGCGATGTTCGGAGATTTCGCTGATATGCAGGAGGCCGTCGGTGCCGGGGAAAAGCTCGACGAAAGCGCCAAACTCCGCGAGGCGAACAACTTTGCCGAGATAGGTTTTGCCAATTTCGGCGGAGGCGGTGACGTCGCGAACCATTTGCAGAGCCGCATCGCCGCCGGCGCCGCTGGTGGAGAAGATGTGGACGGTGCCGTCTTCGAGGACGTCGATTTTAACGCCAGTAGCCTCGATGATGGACTTGATCTTCTTGCCGCCCGGACCGATCAGGTCGCGGATCTTGTCCTGAGGAATCTTCAGCTTAAAGAGGCGCGGAGCATAAGCAGAAATTTCCGTGCGCGCTTCGTTGAGCGTCTTTTCCATGGTGTCGAGAATTTGCAGGCGCGCCTTCTTGGCCTGGGCCAGGGCTTCGCGCATCATTCCAATACTGATGCCGAGAACCTTGATGTCCATCTGAAGCGCAGTGATACCTGCGCGAGTGCCCGCAACCTTGAAGTCCATGTCGCCGTAATGATCTTCGGCGCCGGCGATGTCGGTGAGGATCGAATACTTCTTGTCATCGCCAACGACGAGGCCCATCGCAATTCCCGCGCAGGCCGCCTTCAGCGGGACGCCGGCATCCATGAGAGCCAGTGAGCCGCCGCAAACAGTGGCCATCGAAGAAGAACCATTGGATTCGAGAATGTCCGAAACCAGGCGCATGGCGTAAGGAAAGTCCGCCTCGGGAGGAAGCAGATTGACGAGCGCGCGCTGAGCCAAGGCTCCGTGGCCGATTTCGCGGCGACCCGGTCCGCGAAGGAATTTCACTTCGCCGACGCTGAACGGCGGGAAGTTGTAGTGCAGCATGAAGCGATTGAACTGATCCTGCTCGAAGAGCAGGTCGAGGCGCTGCATGTCTTCCTTGGTGCCGAGGGTCAGAGTGGCGAGAGCCTGCGTTTCGCCGCGGGTGAAGAGCGCGGAACCGTGCACGCGGGGAAGCAAGCCAACTTCGCAGGAAATGTGACGAATCTGGTCGAAGGCACGGCCATCTGGACGGCGCCGTGCGTTCAAAACGTCATCGCGGAAGATGTTTTCGCGAAGGCGCTCGAAGGCGCGCTTGGTGAGCGTGCGCTTTTCGTCCATCTCCTTCTTGGGTTCCTCGGGAATGGCCTTGATGATTTCGTCCTTCAGTTCATCAACGAGGTGATAGCTCTCTTTTTTGGGATGCTTTTCGGTATTGAGAGCGTCGTGCAGCTTTGCGCCATACTTTTTGTCGAGATCTTTGTAGATTGCCTGGTCAAACGGAAGCGGTGGGACGACAACCTTGACCGGCTTGAGCTGGGCGTGCAGCTCTTTAATGGCGGCGACAATCTTCTTGACCTGCGCGTGGCCGAACTCGAGAGCATCTACGACGGCTTCTTCGGAAACTTCAAGCGCGCCGGACTCCACCATGACGATGGCTTCTTCCGTTCCGGCGATGACGATGTTCAGCAAGCTCTTTTTTTGTTCAGCCACGGTCGGGTTGGCCACGAGCTGGCCATCCAGCAAACCGACGCGAACGCAAGCGATAGGCTTCTCAAACGGAAGATCGGAACAGTACGACGCAGCGGAAGCGGCGGTAACGGCGATCACGTCAGGATCGTTGTCGCTATCCGCGGAGAGCACCATCGCCACGATTTGCGTTTCATTGCGCCAGGATTCCGGAAAGAGCGGGCGCATGGGACGGTCAATCAAGCGGGAAGTGAGAATTTCTTTTTCCGAAGGGCGCCCTTCGCGCTTGAAGAAACCTCCGGGAATTTTCCCGGCAGAATAGGTATTTTCGCGATAGTCGACGGTCAACGGAAGAAAGTCGCGATCGTTGGCCGTGGACGACATGCAGGCCGTGGTGAGCACCACGGTGTCACCGTAACGGGCGGTAATTGCGCCGTTCGCTTGCTTGGCAATCTTTCCAGTTTCAAGAATGAGGGCGCGTCCCCCGACTTCGACGGAAACCTGATGTGGTGCAGGAGTGTGATTGTTTTCAGACATGAGTGTTCATTTCCTTTGGCTCCGCTTCATGCGGAGCATATTCAGAGCGTCCACAGGAAAGCCAACCTTGCAGGAGTGAATGGCCGCATTGCAGCCTTACAACAATTCCCTGCTTCGAATAGGTCGGCGTTAGCCTGGCCTGGATAACCCCAGAGAAGAAAAGAGGCGAGAACTACGATAGGAGACGCACAACGCGATCCGGATTACACCACGAGAAACGCCGGCCGAAACGCAGCCGGAGGCCCGACTATTTCACTGGCGACCCAAGCGACAACGAGGCCGTCAGACAGACTTCGTGTGGAAGTTGTCCATTCGTGAAAACGCAGAGGCTTCTGCCCGTTGGAAAGTCTAAATTTTGAGCAGCTACTTGCGCAGGCTAAGGCGTTCAACAATCTCGCGGTACCGATCCGGGTCGCGACGGTTCAAATAGTCCAGCAGGCGGCGGCGCTTATTGACCATCATGATCAAGCCGCGCCGGGATGCATGGTCTTTTACGTGGGACTTGAGGTGCGTTGTGAGGTAGCTGATCCGCTCGCTCAAAAGTGCAATCTGGACTTCCGGTGAGCCAGTATCTTTCACTTCTCGCCGGAATTGTTCGATCAACACCGCTTTGGCTGTGCTCAAGTGCCCCTCTCCGTCGTCCCCTGAATTTTTTCCTCTTCTCTTCGACTCATTCAGGCTAACACAAATCTGTTTTGAGTGTAAAGGAATGTAAACCTGGTCTCGAGCCGGATTAAGTTGGTTGAAATTGGGAAGTTGGGCGGCGGAGGAGCAACGTGACTGGTGACTGGTGACTGGTGACTCGTGACTGGTGACTCGCGACTGGTTACCGGTGACTGGTTACCGGCATAAGCGCCAGCGTGGCGGCAATGGCACAGAAGGCGTGCACATACAAGTTGCGTTGCGCGCGCAAATTGGGTTGAATGATTGCTGCGAGGGTAGTGACACTTGGGGAGGGAATGGAAATGCAAAAACGAATGGCGATCATTGGCGGGCTTTGTCTCAGCTTGGGATTTTTTGCAACGCAAGCGGCCGCGCAATCGGATAAGAGCAAGCGGCCGAGTCCGCCGGCCACGGCAAGCTGCGACTTGGGCGGAGGCAAAACGCTTACGGTGGATTACTCCAGCCCGAAGGCAAAAGGCCGTAAGATTTTCGGCGGGCTGGTCCCTTACGGACAAGAGTGGCGCGCTGGAGCAAACGAAGCGACCACGTTCGTGACGCCGGTGGATTTGAAAGTTGGCGGTAAGGATGTTCCAGCAGGCGACTACACTCTTTTCACGGTACCCGAAGAGAATAAGTGGACGCTCATCGTCAGCAAGAAAACGGGCGAGTGGGGAGTTCCCTACCCGGGAGCGGCCTCGGACCTTTTGCGCGTGGATATGAAAGCCGGGAAGCTGCCGAGTCCTGTGGAGGATTTCAAGATCGCGTTCAATAAGACGGGAAATGGCTGCACGATGAGCATGTCCTGGGAAAACACGGTAGCGTCGATCGAAATCGCCAAGAAATAGGGAAAGGTTGGGGGGCACTGGCCTCTCCACTTTCACTAAGAAAAAAGGAGCTCAACTGGGACGGACGAGATTGTCCGTCCCTTTATTTTTTCAGGAGTTTTTTGTACGAACGAGGGACAGAAATTCGTCACGCGTCTGCTTGTTGTGGCGGAAGCCGCCGAGCATGGCGCTGGTGACGGCCTGGCCGTGCTGCTTTTCGACGCCGCGCATCTGCATGCAAAGATGACGGGCCTCGATGATCACGCCCACACCTTCGGGGCTGATTTTTTCCTGAATGGCCGCGGCGATTTGGCTGGTGAGCCGCTCCTGGATCTGGAGACGGCGCGCGAACATGTTGACGAGACGCGCGACTTTGCTTAGGCCAATGACGCGCTTGTTGGGAAGATAGGCGACGTGGCACTTGCCGAAAAACGGCAGCAAATGGTGCTCGCAGAGGCTGAAGAATTCGATGTCCTTCACAACTACCATTTCGTCATAGGAAACGCTGAAGGTCGCGCCATTCAGAATATTTTCCGCGTTTTGGTGGTAGCCGCTGGTCAAGAATTTCAGCGCCTTTTCATAGCGCTCGGGTGTCTTGCGCAGGCCTTCGCGATGCGGGTCTTCGCCGATCAATTTAATGATTTCGCGAACGTGACAGGCGATCTTGCGCGCGTCCAGCTCTGTCTCATCGTGCAGAATGATTTCTTCCGTCGGTTTAGCCATCACTTTTACCTTTCGAAGCCTTCTGGGTTATCTCCAGCGTACTCGAAACTGTTGTTCGAAGTCTCCTGAATGCGAACGCGTTCGAGCTTCGCGTCGGGAAACGGTTTCAAGCGGCGGAATATTTCGATACACAGATTTTCCGTCGTGGGAACCGTGCGGCGAAACGCGGCGACATCTTCATTGAGCGATTTGTGGTCGAAGGGCTCGAGCACTTCGCGTTCGACAAAGCCGTCGAGGTCCGTCAGATTCGCGATCATTCCCGTGGCCGGATCTACTTTCCCCGACACAAGGACTTCCACCACATAGTTGTGCCCGTGTCCGTAGGGATTGTTGCACTTTCCGTAGAGCCTGTAATTCTCTTCCTCGCTGAGATCGGCGTTGTGCAGCCGGTGCGAGGCAGCAAAACGATAGCGGCGTCCAAGCTCAATCTTAATCGCGCCGTCTTGTGACTCGGAACTCATCACGCCTTGGTCCCTCCCGATCCGTTGCGATAACAATCGGCGAACAGATCCGGAGTCTCGTACAGCCGCACGCGATGCAGCTTTCCTTGCTTGATTTTGGGATCGAGCAAGTTCCAAATGACGCGGGCGATGTTCTCGCAAGTGGGAATCTGACCGGCGAGTTCGGGGACTTCGTAATTCAAAAAGCGGTGGTCCATGCGTTGCATCACTTCGCGATCGAGAATGTCTTTCAGGTCTTTCAGGTCCAGCACCATTCCGGTAACGGGGTCGGGTTCACCGGCGACGGTCACTTCCAGGGTGTAGTTGTGCCCGTGGCCATGCGGGTTATTGCACTTACCGAAGACGCGGCGGTTCTCCTCCGGCGAGAAATCCGGATTGTTATACAGGTGCGAAGCAGCGAACTCGATTTTGCGGGTGAGCAGGACCATGGCGTTTGGCTTGTCGTTGTCTTTTATCGTTTCTCTAACCGCGGCGCGCCGGGAAGAGCCACTGGGACTTCCCGCCCTTTCCACTGGAGCTTCCCCCTCACGTGGCCCCGGTACGAGGCCCAGAGCACACCCGCATATAACGCCACTGCGGGCACATAATAGATGATGAATTTGAAGGGGTAGTGGTTACGAGAAATCTCCAAACCGTAGGTAAATTGGCGGAGCAGGAGGAAACAGACTCCCAACAGAGGGGCGACCGGAATTTTTATTCCAAGAAGAATGAGCGCCAGCGGAATCCACGGAATTGTGGATTCCAGTTCGCGAAAAACGGCGCCCGGGGAGCCGCCAACCAAGAGGTAAAGATTCTTTTTCCAGCCTTGCCACATTGCGCTGAAAGAGCGGTACATTCGCACTCGAACGATTCCCTGCCCCGAACCAAACCACAGACGAAACCCGGCGGCCTTCGCGCGCTTCGCGAGGGCTACATCTTCCAAGACTTCCGCCGCGACGGACGCGTGGCCTCCGATGGCGTTGTAGGCATCGTGCCGGATCATCAAGAATTGCCCGTTGGCAGCTGCGGCAGGGGAAACGGGGTTATTCACGGCGTCGTAGGAAAAATGCTTCGCCAGCCGGCTGTAAACAAACGGAATGAGCGCTTTCTCGTACCAGGATTGCGTGATTTGCTCCGGCGAAAAGGAGATCAACGCGGCGCTTGATTCCTGCGCGACTTGCAACGCGCGAGCGGCGGCGCCAGGCAACAGCTCGGCGTCAGCGTCGGTGAAAAGGAGCCAGGGGCTCTTGGCTTCCTTCGCGCCGAGGAAAACGGCGTTGTTTTTGCCAAGCCAGCCAGGCGGAACTTCGTGCGTTTCCAGGAGCCGCAGGTGTGGAAACTTGTCCATCAAGCCGCGAACGATCTCCGCGGTTTTGTCCGTGGACTGGTCGTCTATGACAAGAATTTCCGCGATTTCGGGTTGCAGAGCCAGTGACTCGACGCAGGAGGCGATGACAGCTGCTTCGTCTCGTGCCGGAACGATTGCGGTGACAGGCGGCGGCGGGGCGGACGGTGGGTTCGAATTGAGCGATTCGTTGGTCACGGCAAGATCAGAGGACGAGGACCGGTTCCCGATCCCAGGCAGATAAGTTAGTATAGCATTCGATGAGAATCAGCCCGAAGATCATAGCTTGGGGAGGGCTGGCAGCCTTTCTGGGGATCATCGTTGTTTTTGCCCTGCCAAGTTACCGCCATGGCGAGGCTACTGTTGCCGGGAAACGAGCGGAAGATTTCCCTATGGAGCTGGACGGCAAGCCAGTCCATTTTTCCAATCTGCGCGGCAAGGTGGTGGTGCTGAACTTTTGGGGCACGTGGTGCCCGCCTTGCGTGGAAGAAACTCCCGCGCTGAACCGGCTGCAGAAATACATCGCGTCGCGCAATGGTGTTGTTCTGGGCGTCGCGGCCGATGAGGACCCTGCTATTTACGAAAAATTTCTGCACGACCACGGAGTAGCTTTCCCGACCTATCGTGACCCAAGAACAAAAGACAACCATTCGCCCATCGCCGAGTCCTATGGCACGAGCATGATTCCCGAAACGTATATCATCGACCGCCAAGGCAAAATTGCGCGAAAGATTATCGGATTCCAAGAGTGGGATTCGCCGGAAATGCGAGCGTACTTCGATTCCATCCTCGGGCAGAGTTAAACGGCATCCGCCAAAAATAATTTAGAGCGAGACCTTGCGAAGGCGAAGCGCGTTGGCGATGACCGAGACGGAACTGAAACTCATGGCGGCGCTTGCGAGCATGGGGCTGAGAAGCCAGCCGAAAATCGGATAAAAGACACCGGCGGCAACGGGGATACCAAGCGCGTTGTAAAGAAAAGCAAAAGCCAGATTTTGTTTGATGTTGCGGATCGCGGCGCGGCTGAGCTTGCGGGCGCGCACGATGCCGCGCAGATCGCCCTTGACGAGCGTGATGCCGGCGCTTTGGATGGCCACATCGGTGCCGGTGCCCATGGCGATGCCAACATTCGCCGCGGCAAGTGCCGGGGCGTCGTTGACGCCGTCGCCGGCCATCGCAACGATGCGGCCTAGATCGCGCAGGCGCTTTACGATTTCACCTTTTTGCTGCGGCTGCACTTCGGCTTCGACCTCTTCAATTCCGAGTTCACTGGCCACTTTCAGAGCCGTTTCGCGGCGGTCGCCCGTTAGCATCACGATTCGAACGCCTTCTTCACGCAATGCGCGAATCGCTTGTGGGGTCGAAGCTTTGATTTTGTCGCTTAGAAGAAAAGTTCCAGCAACTTTTCCATCTACCGCCAGAAAGACGGTTGTGACAGCTGCGGAGGCTGGCTCTTTGGAAGAGGAATGGCTGTTCGCGGGCAATTCAATTCCCCGCCCATTCAAAAAGGCGGCGGTGCCAGCCAGAACGCGCTTGTTTAGGACGCGGGCTTCCACGCCGCCTCCAGCAGTTGCGAGAAAATCACTGACCGGGGCGAAAGGTAATTTCGTTTCTTCGGCAGCGCGGACAATCGCGCGAGCTAGTGGGTGCTCGCTTGAACGCTCGAGGCTGGCGGCCAGCGAGAGCAGCTCGTCTTTAGTAACGGCGGCTCCCTCAAAGAGTTCCACGGCTGTGAGTTGGGGCTTGCCTTCGGTGAGAGTGCCGGTTTTGTCCACGACGAGGGTGTCCACTTTGGCGAGCGTTTCAAGAGCTTCGGCGTTTCGAACGAGAACGCCTGCGTGAGCGCCCCTGCCGACCGCGACCATGATGGACATCGGCGTTGCCAGGCCGAGCGCACAGGGACAAGCGATGATCAACACGGCCACCGCAGCGATGAGCGCGTGGGCGAAGCGCGGCTCAGGTCCAAAGAGCGCCCAGCCTCCGAACGCGAGCACGGCCGCCACGATCACGGCGGGAACAAAATAGGCGGCCACTTTGTCCGCGAGGCGCTGCATCGGCGCGCGGCTGCGCTGCGCTTCGCTGACGAGCTTGACGATCTGCGCGAGGAATGTTTCGCTGCCGACGCGTTCCGCTTCCATTACAAAGCTTCCACTCGTGTTCAGCGTGCCGCCAGTGACTTTGTCTCCGGCAGATTTTTCGACAGGCATGGGCTCGCCTGTGACCATGGATTCGTCGACAGCGCTCGCTCCTTCGCGGATCACACCATCCACTGGGACACTCTCTCCCGGCCGCACACGAAGGCGGTCACCGGTTTTGACGACATCGAGAGAGACATCTTTTTCCATACCGTCAGTCGCGAGCAAGTGCGCTTGCTTCGGCGCCAAATTGAGCAGCGAGCGAATCGCGCTGCTGGTTTGCTGACGCGCGCGCAATTCAAGCACTTGGCCGAGCAGAACGAGCGTCGTGATGACCGCGGCCGCTTCGAAATAGGTTGAGACCGTGCCATGCACATCGCGAAACGAGGCGGGGAAAACTTGCGGAAAGAGCGTGGCCACAACGCTGTCAAGGTAGGCGGCCCCGGTGCCCAGAGCAATGAGGGTGAACATGTTGGGGCTGCGATGGATCACGGAGGCCCAAAACCGCTGGAAAAACGGCCAGCCGCCCCATAGGACTACCGGCGTCGCGAGAATGAATTCGATCCAGTTGCGAGCGCTTGGTGAAGGCGGGAGCTTGAGTGCATGGCCGAACATGGCGAGCAACAGCACGGGCAAAGATAGCGCGCTGCTCACCCAAAATCGGCGCACCATCGGATCGTATTCCGGATCGGCTTCTACTTCGGCGAAGGCGTCCACCGGTTCGAGGGCCATGCCGCATTTCGGGCAGCTTCCCGGTCCAGGTTGAATGATCTCCGGATGCATCGGACAGGTGTAGCGGGTATCTTTGGTTGCGGCAGGAGCCTGGTAGGACGCGGGGGCGGCATACCCTGGCCGCTCGCCATGGTCTACTCGCTTCATAGATTCCATTCCGGCTGTGCCGGGCGACGCCAAGAACTTCCCCGGGTCTTTTTCAAACCTTTCCGCACACCGCTGCGAGCAGAAATAGTAGATCTGATCGCTGTGTGCGACTTTGGCGGCGGGCTTTTGTGGATCGATCATCATTCCGCAGACGGGGTCCTTCACGCGCGGCGTTGAAGCAAGGATCGGCAGACCGGGTTTTTGGGGATCGGGTGTGGGAATCCGTTCGGACATGACACTATGTTAGATGATTCGTGGTTACATGCGACTACGAACTAAATTCTTGCGCGGGCTGGTATAATCCGGGCATGACACTCGTGGAAATTACTTACGAATTGCAATCCCCGCTCACGCAGGAACAACTGCGGCGTCTCGGCGAGTTTTCAAACACTTACGGCCTTCGGCGGTTTCGGTTTGATGAAAGCAAGAAGCACCTTTCGTTTGAGTATGATGCTTCGCGTCTGCGTGAGACGCAGGTGGAACATGTTCTGGGACAGGCAGCGATCGCAGTGGCGCGCAGAGTTACTGAGACGGGTGTCCGGACAGAATTTAATAACTAAAAATGAGAAGGCGCGACAGCACAGTTCTTTGTGATTGGGTAGGTATTGCGCCGAGATGAAGCGGGAACTGTGGGATGTGCCGGTATTTAGGCGTTCAGCTAAATACAGTTGCTACCTTCAAAAAAAATGAGGCCCCCGCTTGGGATCGGGGGCCTCGGAGAGTGCGTTTCGTTGTCAGTGTCGTTTTCACACCGACGCGTGGGGTCATCCATCCTAGCTTCCCTCTCAGAGGCAGGTGGGAACGAATTGCGAAAAGTGGCGAGCAAGCCCCTTCCCCCTCGCTCGCCACCCTCCTCAACTCGTCATGTGAAACGCACTCATGCACCTCCCTAATGCACGGGTTGCGCCAATGCCGGGCGTAAGCTCAGTCTGCGCCAAGTCATTTATTAACAAATACTTGGCTGAGGGGGGAAGTTTCGCTTCCAGCCCCAAATCTGCCCTCCGATTTCATTTTGAAACCACCCGAAACCGAATCGGGAACGAGAGACTGCCCGCGTCGCCGGCTTAGCCCGCTCCACTCAGTTCCAGGACCCCAGTAACAAGATTTTCGGCCTCACCGCACTATCGGTTTTCCTGCGCGTTGCTCGCAGAATCAAAGCATGCGCGGTCTCCTCTCTTACAACCAGCGGATACGACGGTTTCTTGGGCTCGGAGCCGCGGCCTTAATTAGCTGTCTAGCGGGCGGCTCAGTCTTTGTATTAGCGGACACACCGGCGGAATTGCGGAGCGCTACCGTTGGTACGTGTTATTGCAAATGTGCGGAGTCGCGCGCGCACCGAAGCTGCATAAAGATGTGCGAATTGCCGAAGTATGCCTCGCGGGCGTGGGCCAAGAAATGCATCAAGCCGCGCTTGAGTCTGCCGGTCGAGCACCGTGATGTCGGTCCTCGCTTTCTACATCCCGGCCGCAACGAAAGAGCGCAGCTCGCAAAACCACCAATCGGCGGCTAGACCGTCGATTGTGTCTGCATTGGCGCTGCGGGGGCGGACGGTTCGGAGATTTCCGCCGAGGGCCCCAAAAGCTTGGCTAAAAACTCGGGGATTTCAAAGATGGCGCGATTGTCGAGCGCGGCGACATTTTTTCGAAATTCAGCTAGCCTTGCCGGTTCCAGAATCTGCCGTACGCCCTCGACGACTTCCCGAAAGCTCTTTAGGACGATCCCAACTCGTTTTTCCGTCACCCACTCCGCGTTATAACGCTCTTGCGGCAGGGTCCACGAGTTGCACTCGATAAGCACCGGGAGCTTGCTCACCATGGCTTCAGCAATGCTGCCGGGGCCGGGCTTGCCGATCAGGAAATCCGCAGCGCGCATAAGCTTGCGAATTTCCTTCGTGAAACCGACCACATGCACGGGCATTTTCCATTTTTGCGCGCGCAGCTTAGCCGCCAGCTCCTCGTTTCTGCCGCAAATCAAGATCAGCTGCAAGCGCAGACCGGCCGCATTTAACTGGTTAGTTAAATAGTATATTACCTTGGAGCCATACCCTCCGAAGAGGACAATCGCGGTCGGCAAATCGTCCTGCAAGCCCATTTCCTTGCGAAGAGCGACGGGATCGATGTTTTCTTGCAGATAAAAATCGGGCCGCAGGATCATTCCAGATGCTTGAAAAATATGGGCTTCATCGTGGCCGAAGGCACGCGCTTGCTGGACGGCGCGCTCGGTTCCAGCGATGACGTATTGGTCTTTCAGCGGCTCGATCCAGAATTTTGGCGGAAAATCGGCCAAGTCCGTTATCAGGGTTACAAACGGCCGTCCGGGATAAACAGCATTCCAGCTCTCGCAAATCTCTCTATTGAAGTGCGGAATGACGGAGACCAGCAGATCCGCCGGATGTTCGCGCCAGAATTCTTCGAGCAGTCGCACCATTGGGCGGTGAAACAGACGAATGGTAAGCTGCAGCAGCCGCAGGAGATACTTACTGCCCAGGGTCCAGCCGTTCTTGAGCATGATGTTGTATTGCTGCTGGATGCGGATACCAGTTAGCTTGCGTAGCACATCCAGGCGGTCGGTCAAGTCCTGGAATTGCACCAGCTCCACCTGCCACGGGCGCCCCTGTTGAGCTGCGATGGTTTGCAGGGCGATCGCGGCGTTGCGGTGCCCGCCACCGCCGTCGTGGAAAACAACGAGAATCTTTTTCATATTTGGCATTGTGCCATACGCTTCTTGTTCGCCGTGAAGAGCACGCTCCATACCATGTGGGTAACTAAAGAAGTCCAATGTGTTCAAGGAGTTCCATGGACACATTCACGTACAATTAGCGGCTTCTTCATGGCCTGTTCATATCGTGCCGCGAGAATAGTCTCATGCGCTGCGACCTCCATGTTCACTCCATCGCGTCGGGCATGTGCAACACACCCGTCCTAAGTCGGATCTGCCGCGAGTCGTATAACCAACCAAAGGAAGTTTACACCCGGCTGAAGCAGCTTGGCATGACTCTTGTCACGTTAACCGACCACGACTCCATCGAGGCCGGGGAGGCTCTCCGGAAACATTCTGATTTTTTCCTTAGCGAGGAAGTGACCGTGCAGATGCCCAGCGAAAGCGAGATGCACCTGGGAGTGTACGGAATCACCGAGCGCGACCACGTGGAGATCCAGCGCCGGCGTAAAGACTTCGTTTCACTGATGATGTACCTCACGGAGAGAAAACTGTTTTTCAGCGTAAACCATGTCTTTTCTGGGCTGACAGGACGACGCCGTGAAGAGGACTTTTGCTGGTTCGCCTCCTATATCCCGGCATTTGAATCGCGTAATGGCCAGATGTGGCCGCAAGCCAATGAGAGCGCTGTACGGCTGGCGGCGCGCCTGAAAAAGGTCACCGTGGGGGGCAGCGATTCGCACACGATAGCGGGAGTTGGGCGCACATACACGGAAGTTCAGGGCGCTCGCACGGTTGATGACTTCTTCGCCGGACTTCGGGCAGGCCAAGGGCAAGTCCAAGGCGAACATGGCAGTTACGCCAAGTTAACAGCGGACGTCTTCCGCATCGTGTGGTCCTTGTGGATGGAAAAACCATGGACTCTGGCACTCATGCCGCTTTCGGTGCTGGTCCCGGCCTTTACGGCGGGCCATTGGTTCAACGAGATTCTCTTTTGCCAGAAATGGTCTGGCGCACTGGAACGGGGCGAAAAGCGCCAACGCATGTTCTGGGATCTGGACTCTGGCTTCGAGGCCAACTTGGGCTAACAGGTTAAAACGATGGCTGTCGCACGCACTCTCTGGGGATACATCGAACGGCGCGATTACCGTGTAATGCGCCGGATGAACCGCTGGCGAGCCCCGCGGTGGGTGCGGTTATGGATGATTCTGGCTACCAGGATGGGCGATGGCTGGCTTTGGTACGGGCTGGGGATCATGCTGCTCATCAATGGGGGCCCTCAGCGATTCTCCGCAATGGGAGCGGCGGGAAGCTCCGCCGTGGTTGGCATTTTCGTGTTTAAGGCCCTGAAGAAACTCAGCCAGCGGCCGCGGCCGTGCCAATTGGAGCCGCATTGCTGGTCGAAAGTTCTGCCTCCCGACCGGTTCTCATTTCCCTCCGGCCACACGATGACGGCTTTCTCCATCGCGCTGGTAGTGAGTTACTTTTATCCTTCGCTGGAGGGGCCGCTCTTCTTCCTCGCCATCAGCATTGCAGTTTCCCGGATTGTGCTGGGGATGCATTTCCTGAGCGACGTGCTTGCGGGCATGGTTTTAGGCGTGGCGCTCGGGTGCGCTTCGATTACAGCGTTCGCATCGTTTGGCTTGGTCTAGATGAAGAGAGTCTCGCCGGGATCACGGCGAAATCCATTAAAGTCAAAATGACTCTAAAGAGGTTTCGGGTGGGCCGCGAGAGCTTCGCGGAACGCCGCGAGATTGCTCTTGTCCACGGTAGCTGTGCCGGTGTCGACCCAAGCCGGCAACGGGGCCGCGGGCGCGGTGCGCCAATCTTTGAACTCGTGCACGGCGTTGTGGTGCAGGTCGTCGGCATACTTCAGGCCGTAGTAGGCCATGATGTAAGGCTTCTGCACGATTGTGGCGTTGATCCAGCCCTTTTCAATCCCATCGAGCGTTTCGGGATCTTTGTCAAATGAAACGATGGCGACCTTGCCGGTAAGGTCCAAGCGGTGCAGTGCTTCCGCGGTTCCCGAGCCACCCGAAGCTTCCAAACAAATCACGCCGTCGATCTTTTGCTTCTTTGCGAGAAGCGCTGAAACTCCGTCGTTGGCGTTGCGGGGATCTCCTTTGTCGTCGATAGTCTGAACGATCTTGATGCCAGGATATTTCTTCAGCGCCTCATTGACTCCGCGCACGCGCTCGTCCATATTGAGCTGACCGGGGACCGTAATGATGACGATCTGCCCCTGTCCCCTGAGAATATCCGCCATGCGCTTACCGCTTTCCTGACCGGCACGGAAGTTGTCCGTTCCAACGAAAAGAATCCGGTGCGAATCGGGTGCATCCGCATCGATGCAAATGACGGGAATGCCTTGGGAAACCGCGGCGTCGATGGCGGGTTTGAGAAGCTCCTGATTCGTCACGGACACAAGAATCCCCGCAGGATGCAGGGCAGCAGCCTTTTGAAAGGAGTCCAGCTCCTCCTTGGGCGAGAAAGTGGCGGGGCCATCCATTTCCGCTTTGACGCCCATAACTGTAGCGGCGTCTCGCAAGCCGGCCTCGGCTTCTTGCCAGTAGGGCAAATTGATGTTCGCGGAGATCAGATAATATTGCTCTTCTTTTTGGTGATAGGGCTCCTGGCACGCAGCCAGGGCGGCACCAAGAAGGACGGCCGAAAACGCGACGGTCTTGGGATGGAGTTTCATGGGAGGTCTCCTTTACACAAAATACCGGCTCGGGATCAACGAAAATAAGAAACAAGAGACCCGAACTTCCTGGCGCAAGAGGGTATCACAAGCGTTGCATAGTACAACTTCTTCCCGTGCAAAAATCTGCCCAGATAATCGCAATGACGGGTACCCGGGCATTCGGCCGTCCTCGTATCGCTTTGGTAGCCTCGAGGGGAAGCTGCGCTGTGAGGAATTTGGTTTCTATAGTCTTCTGATAGAGGTCACGGTGTTTGGATTCCCAGCTGTAATTTTCACGAAGACGAGGAGTCGAAAACTTGGAACCGAGCTTGCCAGCCTTGCGAGTGAACGGTTCCGTGCCGGCAGAGCGGCATGAGCAGGCCTCGGAGCTGATATTCCTTCTCCAAGTTTCGCGGCCCGGGCTTTGGAGCACGACGGCGCTGTTTTATCTGATGCCGCTCGGCCGTGCGGACTTCCTGCATTCGCGAACAGTTTGGCTGGGGCTTGTCTACGTATTGTTTCCATTGGGATTTCTTTTGTATGGCGTGAATGACATCGTGGACGCGGAAGCGGACCGTCTAAACCCGCGCAAGGGAACTTTCCTGTTCGGCTCGCTGGGCGGCGCGGAGCAGCTCGCCGCGTTACGATGGAAAATCGCGGCGATTCAGATTCCTTTTCTGGCTGTGTTCTTTGTTCTTACGGGACCGCGGATTTTGTTTTGGTTTGCGGCTCTGCTGCTAGCGGTCGTGCTGTACAATGCGCCTCGTTTCGGATGGAAGAGCCATCCTCCGTTCGACGTGCTGATTCAGGCGAGTTATTTGCTGGTTTTCGTGCTCAGCAGCTGGTTGAACCGAGTCCCTGAGCTTCCCTGGCAGACTTTTGTCTTCGGCGCACTTTTTGCGATGCATTCGCACATCTTCGGCGAAGTGATGGACATAGAGCCGGACCGGTTGAGCGGGCGGCGCACGGCCGCGACGTTAATCGGGCCGGTTCGTTCAAAATTGCTCATCGCCGGGCTGTTGTGTGTGGAGACGGCGCTAGTCTATGTTTTTTTCAAGGACCTGGTGATCACTGGATTTCTCGGCATTGGCGCCGCGTGGTTCCTGCTGGACGCTCTGTTGATTTGGAAGAATCGGCCATACAGTCCGACTGAAATGCGGCTGTTTATGTGGGGTTGGAACGCAGCCGCCATTGCAGGAATTTTCTGGAATTGGATGGAAGGCGGCTTGGTACATGCCAGGCATGTAGCGGGCTTTTGAGGATAATCCTGGAAACGAACCCGGTAAGAACGTGAATTCTTTTCTGTGCAACACCAACCTTCCCCCTGGGCGGATCATCTAAGGTATAGATTCGAAACGGTCGCAGACGGGCATTCCATGAAATTCACTTCGGAATTTAGAAGGCTAATAGAAATTCGCGCAATCGTGCATAAAACAGACTCCTTCAGGCGGCGGTTCGCAATGGCTGTGGTCTTCGCCTTTTTATGCTTGACGCATGCCGCGCGCGCTGCCGCTCAGGATCACGCTGACACTCCTCCCTTATGCGGTGAAGCGGGTTTGGCGGCGCAACAACAGGAAGATTCCCCTGCCCCTCCGCCGGCGAGTACAACCGGAACGGCCGGCACGCCGCGCGAGGCCACCTGGCACAAACTTCCGGGAAATTTTCTGAAAGACCAGAAGGACATGTGGCTGTTTCCGGTGAAGTTGGGAAAAGGCCATTACTGGTTGCCTACGGCTTTTGTCGTTGGAGGTACGGCGGCGTTGATCGCGACTGACCCACAAACCATGCCGCATTTTCGGGATACCACCACGTTTCACGGATTCAATCGGGTTTTTACGAGCACGGTGAGCGGGGGAATTATTGCTGCGGTTCCAGCCACGTTTTATGTGGCGAGCCTGATTCGCAAGAACTCCTACGACCAGAGCTCGGCACTGCTGGCCGGTGAGGCGGTTGTGGACGACACAGTGCTGATGGTGGTGATCAAATCCATCACACAGAGGCTGCGGCCCACGGATGTCGCCCCAACGGGAAATTTTTCAGACACGTTCTTCCAAAGCAGCAAATCGCCGATCGGGAAAGGAACGAGCTTTCCATCGGGGCACGCGATGATGAGCTTTTCCGTGGCCACGGTATTTGCGAGGCGGTATCGCCAGCACCGATGGATTCCCTATGTCGCCTATGGACTGGCAAGCGTAATCAGTTTTTCCCGCGTGACGACTGGCGCGCACTTTCCATCGGATGTGTTTATGGGCGCGGCTTTGGGGTATGTCATCGCGCGATACGATGTCGTTCGCCAATGAATCCTTTTCTTCGCCTTCAACTTGCCTCTGATAAGCTACGGCTCGATGCAGAGCCGATACCTTCTTGAAATCAGCGTGGAGAGCGTTGCGGCGGCCATGGCGGCTGAGCGGGGCGGGGCCCAACGCATCGAGTTTTGCAGCAATGCGCGCGAAGGCGGGACGACCCCGAGTGACGAGTTGCTGAGAGCCGTGCGCGAACGCGTGCGATTGCCGATTCTCTCGATGGTTCGTCCGCGCGCTGGGGACTTTGTCTATTCAGATGCGGAGTTCGAAACCATGCGGAGCGACATCGAGGCGGCCAAGGAATTTCAAATGGATGGCGTCGTTTTGGGGTTGCTGGATACTGATGGCCGCATCGACATCGAACGCGGCACGAAACTCGTCGAACATGCGAAGCCGCTCGTGGTGACTTTTCATCGCGCGTTCGATGAATGTTGCGACTTGCAGAAGTCGCTGGAGGACGTGATCAAAACGGGAGCCGCACGGCTACTTACTTCCGGTGGGAAGCAGACGGCAGACCAAGCACTTGAGCTGCTTGGTGATTTGGTTCGCAGCGCCGGGGAGCGGCTGATTGTGATGCCGGGCAGCGGGTTGCACGCGGGAAATATTCGAGACACGGTGAAAAAGACAGGGGCTCGCGAGTATCACGCGGGGTTGAGTTCCGTGATTTCAAGTCCCGCGTACAACCTCGCCGCTTTTGAAGAAGGGGTGGGAAAACTTGCGGCCGCGCTGCGCGATTGTGACTGAGGTTCACGGAAAACAGGCGGCAAATGTGATGACAGCGGCGAAAAAAAGAGGGGCACGATGCATCGTGCCCCTACAACAGCCTGGGAAGAATCAAAGGCCGGTTACGCTTTTTGGGCCTGGCGGCGAAGGAAGGTCGGCACATCCAAATCGTCGGAGGGAACGTCGCGGCTGACGTCGCGAACGTTCTGCTGCACCTGGTGAACGACGTTCGGCAACTGTTGTTGCTGTGGCATGGGCTCTTCCATCTCTCGGCCCGCTTTCCAAGTCTTGGGCAGTATGGAAGGCTTCTGCTGGACGGTCTTCTTGTTGGCTTCCTTGAAGCCCGCGGCGATCACCGTGATCTTGACCGCGTCCTTCATGGAGTCATCCATGACCGCGCCAAAGATAATGTTGGCGTTTTCATGCGCGGCTTTCTGGATGACAGACGATGCTTCGTGAACTTCGTGCAGCGTGAGACTCGAGCTGCCGGAAATGTTGATGAGGATGCCCTGCGCTCCCTGGATGGAATTGTCTTCGAGCAGAGGGCTGGAGATGGCGCGATTGGCGGCGTCGATGGCGCGGTTCGTTCCGGTGGCGATGGCCGTGCCCATAACGGCGTAGCCCTGTCCGTGCATGATGGCCTTCACGTCGGCAAAGTCGCGGTTGATGATGCCGGGCACGGTGATGATGTCGGAAATTCCCTGCACGGCTTGGCGCAGGATGTCGTCGGCGATGCGGAAGGCATCGAAGAAACTGGTTCCGCGCTCGACGGTGTCCATCAAGCGCTCGTTGGGAATTACGATGACTGTGTCGACAGCGCCGATTAATTCTTGGAGGGCTTGTTCGGCTTGAAGCATGCGGCGTTTGCCTTCGAAAGCAAAAGGCTTGGTGACGACCGCGACGCTCAAAGCGCCTAGCTCACTGGCGAGTGAAGCTACTACCGGCGCGGCGCCGCTGCCGGTGCCTCCGCCGAGGCCGGAAGTGATGAAAATCATGTCCGAGCCTTCGAGGGCTTCAATGATTTTGTCGGTGTCTTCGAGGGCGGCTTTGCGGCCGATCTCAGGGTTGGCTCCCGCGCCGAGTCCCTTGGTGAGTTTTGCGCCGAGCTGCAATTTCACGGGAGCCTGCGAGAGCTTGAGCGCCTGCAAGTCCGTGTTCGCCGTGATGAACTCGACGCCCTCGACTTTGGCGCGGATCATGCGGTTGATCGCGTTGCACCCTCCCCCGCCAACGCCGATGACCTTAATCTTCGCCGGCTGCAGCTCCTCGCTGAAGCTCAGGCGAATTCCTGCTTCCTTTGTTGTCATACGTCCCTCAGCCTTCTCCAGATTCGCGATGCTGCGCTCGGGCAGGGTTACGAGGCACCGGCGAACATGGACTTCAATTTGGATACCAAGTTCCCGGCGCGCTGCGACGCATTGCGCCGCGTTTTCGCGCCGTAAATCACCAAACCGACGACCGTTGCATATTCCGGCTGCGCCACCTGCTCCGGCAGATCAGCCAAACCTTTTGGTTCCGCGATACGAACGGGCAAATGGAAAGACTCCTCGGCGAGATCGATCAAGCCGTTGAGTCTTGCGCCGCCACCGGCGAGCACAAATCCTGCGGGGATTTGTCTGTCGAGCCCAGCGCGCTGCAGATCCTCGCGGATCAGAGCGAGCAACTCCATCGCACGCGGCTCGATGATGTCCGTCAGCATGCGGACAAAGATGGTGCGAGGCGGACGGTCGCCCACGCTGGCAATTTCGATAGAAGTGTCTGCGTGAAGGAGGGAAGACGCAGCCCAACCGTGACGGCGTTTGATTTTTTCGGCTTCGGGGATCGGCGTGCGGAGGCCGACAGCGAGGTCGTTCGTAAAGTGGTCGCCGCCCACGGGAACCGCGCTTGTATGCCGGACAACGCCGCCGCCGTAGACGATCAACTCGGTTGTGCCGCCTCCGATGTCGAGCAAGCAGCAGCCGAGGTCGCGCTCGTCCTGCGTCAGGCAAGCTTCCGCGGACGCCAGCGGTTCGAGCACCGTATCGTTGACCAGAATCCCGGCGCGATTCGCGGCGGTCACCAGATTTTGCGTGGCGGCAATGGATGAGGTCACGAGATGGACGTTGGCTTCGAGGCGTTGCCCCACCATGCCAATGGCGTCGCGAATGCCATCCTGGGCATCGACCATGAATTCGTGCGGCAGAACGTGCAGAACTTCGCGGTCCTCCGGCAGCGTGATGTCGCGAGCTGCATCAACGGCGCGGCGCACATCCTCGCGCTCAATGTCCCTGGCGCGGTGGCCCAACGTCACGCCGCCGCGGCTGTTAACGCCGCGCACATGGCTGCCTGCCACGCCGATCACGGCGGACTCCACCGGCACGTTGGCCACGCCTTCGGCTTCTTCGACGGCTCGCCGAATCGAGCTCACGGTGGAATCGAGATTGACGATTAGCCCTTTGCGCAGCCCCTTGGATTCCGCTGCTCCCAGCGCCAAAAACTTCACCTGTTCTTCGTCCACTTCTGCGATCAGCGCGCACGTTTTCGTGCTGCCGACGTCCAGCCCTATGATGTAGCGATCTTTCTTCGCCAAGCCGCCGCCCCCGCCCTGGATCTCTTAATTCATCGACGTCTAGTTCTTCAACTTCGCCGAACCCGCGCTGCTATCCGAATTCACAACCACTTGCCGCGAATACTGCAAATCGATGGACTGCACTCGTCCGGCGTTTGCCTGCCATTGCGCAAAATTCTCCACCAGCATCCGGTACTTGCCTGTGAAATCGCTGTATCCAAAGTGAATGGTTACCGCTTGGGAATCGTTCGCGGAAGTCAAGCCGGTCAGCACAACGCGCAAATCTTTTGCGTTCGAAAGATCGACTTCGCTTATACGGTCGGACGAACCGGAGCGCACCAGGTCCGCGTCTCGTAAAAATTCCTGATAGGTCTGCATGCGTTTCTCACGTTCTTCGCGGGGCATGCTATCGGAAAGGCCGGTAATGACGGGGAAATGTAAGTCCTCGCCTTCGGGACGGTCCAAAATCACGCCGTGTGCATCAATCAAGGCAAGCTCGTTGCCGTTCCGCAAGAATGCAACGGGAGTACGTTCGGTCAGTTCGACGCGGATGCGGTTTGGCAAGATGCGCTGGAGGCTGGCGGACTCGACCCACGGCAGTTGTTCGAGCTGGCTGCGCCGCGCATCCAGCGGAATGCGGAGCACACTGCGGTTGCGGTCGCGCGCAAATGGTTGAAGCACCGCTTCGCGACTCACAATGTGATTCCCCAATAACTCGATTTGATCGGATTTGAGCAGCAACATCTGGGGCGAGTACAACAAAAAGCGCCCCGCCACAATCGTCATGGTCACACCGGCAGCTCCGGCCATGGTCCATACCAGGACGCGCCGATAGAACAGCCAGCTTCGCCCGCCAAATTTTTTGCGGCGAATTTCAAGAGGCTTCTGCCGGCGCAAATAACGCGGCTCTTCGTCCGCTAGCAACTCCGGCCGATAGGGCTCGGCGGAAGCCGCAGCAGAACTCCGTCGCAGGGTTTTTACCCGTTCCAAACCACTACCTCGTATTCAAGAATCACACCGAATGACCTTTGCACGCGTTCGCGCACGTCGGCAATCAAGGCCAGCATGTCTTTCGCTGACGCTGTGCCTGCATTTACAAAGAAATTGGCATGGCGGTCGCTGACGCGCGCATCGCCCACGCTCAGCCCCTTGAGTCCCAGTTCATCAATCATGCGTCCTGCGGAAGCGCCCGGGGGGTTTTTGAAGATGCAACCGGCACTTTTCTGCCCAAGCGGCTGGCTTGCGCGCCGTTTTTCGTTGCAGATACGAATCCCTTTTAGAATTTCTCGATACTGTTTGGAGGGTAGTTCCAGTTTCACTGCGAGCATCATATCATCAGGCGCAAAAGATGTGTGCCGGTATTCGAAAGAAATTTGATCGCCCTTCAGAGTTTCGATCTTGCGGCTAGCGGCCCGGTAAAGCTTCACTTCGCGGACGTAACTGCCAATTTGCATGCCATAAGCCCCGGCGTTCATGCGCAGGGCGCCCCCGACGGTCCCGGGCACTCCGATGAGACCTTCCATCCCGCCGAGGTCGTTTTTTGCGCAAAGGGTCACAGTGCGGCCGAGGTCGGCAGCCGCGTCGACCCGGGCAAAATTCCCTTCGATAACGATGTCCGGCGTCGGGGAGATAAGCTGCAGAACGACCCAGGGCAGTTCGCCGTCGCCCACGAGCAGGTTCGAGCCGCCCCCGAGAAACTTGTGCGGCACGCCCTGCGCATCGAGAAGATTTAGAAGGTCCGGAATGGCCTCGTGCTTCCCGATTCGCAGCAAGTCAGTCGTGCCACCGATGCCGAGGGAGGTCAGATCTGCCAAGGAAGTCCCTGGCTTCAACTCGACGCCCAACACCGGAAGGGCCGCGACAATTTTGGGATCTTCAACGCGCATGACGTGTCGGATGCTCCGTCCCCAATAGGACCATCAATTCGTTGCTCGCGCGGCTAACGTTCCCCGCGCCAATCGTCATGATGGCGTCGCCCGGCCGAGCTTCGTGCAACAGGAACTCGATCCCCGCCTGCATGGAACGGAAGTAGTGAACGTTTTTGTGACCGGCCTCGCGAATGGCATTCGCAAGCGCTTCGCTGGTGATGCCGGGAACCGGGGTCTCGCTCGCAGCGTAGATGTCCAGCAGCACCAATATGTCGGCCTGATTAAAAGCCCGGCAGAATTCGTCCCAGAGGTGTTGCGTCCGCGTAAACCGGTGGGGCTGGAAGAGCACGAGTAAGCGGTTGAACTTGCAGCCGCGAGCGGCCTCAAGCGTGGCGCGAATTTCCGCCGGATGATGGCCGTAATCATCGATGACGGTGATGTCGCTCACGACGCCCTTGATATCGAACCGGCGGCCGACGCCGGCGAATTTCGCCAGACCTTCCCGGATCAAATCGCTTGGAACATTTAAGTACAGTGCCACGGCTGCTGCGGCAGCTGCGTTCCGGACATTGTGGATCCCCGGAGGATGCATCAAGTGGAAAAGGCCCAGGTCCTCGCCTTTGAAGGTGAGCCGGAAGTCGCTACCCAAACCTTCCAGCTTTACGTCACTGATGACCAAGTCGGCCTGGCTGGAAGTGCCATAGGTGATGATGGGCCGTTTCACGTCCGGAAGAATGGCTTGCACGTTGGGCTCGTCCAGGCAAAGAATCGCGGCACCGTAAAATGGCACGCGGTTCACAAACTGCAAAAACGCGCCCTGAATGTCTGAGAGCGAGGTGTATTGGTCAAGGTGCTCGCGATCGATGGTGGTGACGACAGCGACGACTGGCGCAAGCATCAAGAAGCTGCGGTCGCTCTCGTCGGCTTCCACGACGAAATATTCGCCTTTGCCGAGCCGCGCTGTCGTGCCGGCCTGGTTGACCCTGCCGCCAACTACAAAGGTCGGATCCAGATGTGCAGCGGCAAGAACAGAGGCTACCATCGAAGTGGTGGTCGTCTTGCCGTGCGCGCCAGCCACGGCGATGCCATATTTCAGGCGCATCAGCTCGGCAAGCATCTCCGCCCGCGGGATTACCGGGATTTTTTTCTTGTGCGCTTCGACAACCTCAGGATTGTCCTGCTTGATTGCGGAGGAAGTCACCACGACGTGCGCGTCCTCGACGTTGGCAGCCTTGTGGCCTTCCTGGATCGTCGCGCCAAGATTCTGCAGCCGCTCGGTGATGTTCGAGGGTTTGGTGTCCGAACCCGAAACGGAGTAGCCCAGCGTCAGCAGCACTTCGGCGATGCCGCTCATGCCAATGCCGCCAATGCCCACCAAATGAATGCGCTGAAAATTGCGGAAAGAGACCATCATCGATTTATCCTCTGGCCAATTCCCTGCACGTTCGCGGCCTCTTCTATCAAGTTGACGATGTCTCGCGTAGCGTGGGGCCGGGCAAGCGACCGCGCTGCAATCGACTGCTTCTCAATCTGTTCAGGTTGATCGACGAGGGAGAAAATTTCGGTGTTCAAGCGTTCCGCGGTGAGTTCGTTTTCAGTGATCAGTCCGCCTGCACCCGCGCGCTTCATCTCTTGCGCGTTACGCAATTGGTGGCTATCGGTGGCAGCTCCGAAAGGAATAAAGATGGCAGCGCGGCCGGCGGCTGCGATTTCCGCCGCGGTGATGGCTCCCGCCCGGCAAACGATCACGTCTGCCCAGGCAAACCGCTCCGCCATGTTGGTGAGGAAAGGAACAACCTCCGCATTGATTTCGCGCCGCGCGTACGCGGTGCGTACCGCATTATAATCGCGTTCGCCGGTCTGATGCACGATGGACAGCTCACTTTTTCGCGCAGCCAGCCGGTCCATGGCATCGACGAACGTGCGGTTAATGGGCAGCGCCCCCTGGCTGCCGCCGGTCACGAGTAAACGAAATGGTTTTTCGAGGCGTCGAGGCGCAATCAAAAAGAACTCTGTGCGCACAGGGCAGCCGGTAACGATGGCCTTTTTTCCCCAGCTCTGTGCAGAAATTTCATAGCCGGTGGCGATTCGCTTGGAAAGTCTTGCGAGGAGTTTGTTGGTCAGGCCCGGTTCCGCATTTGGTTCGAAGATGACATTGGGCACGCGGCTGAGCCACGTCGCCAGCAGCATCGGCCCCGCGGCATAGCCGCCGACTCCAAAGGCCGCAATCGGTTTGTGCTTTCGCAGTACGCGCCGAGCGTCCAGCATCGCGGGGGCGAGCATGGCGAGATTCTTCGCGAGCGTCGCGCCGCCTTTTCCTTTTATGCCGGCGACGCGCAAAGTCTCAAGAGGCAGCCCCGCTTGCGGCACCAGCTTCATTTCGATCCCGCGTTCTGTTCCCACTAGCACGACTTCTCTCTCCTTGCCGCGCGACAACCACTCCTGTGCAATGGCTAGCGCCGGGAAAACGTGTCCGCCCGTGCCGCCGCCCGCGATTAACAGCTTCATGTTTCGGTGGCCTGCTGGCTGATGTTCAGCAGCACTCCCGTCGCCAGCAGCATCACCAGCAGGCTCGAGCCGCCGTAACTCACGAAGGGCAGCGGAATTCCCTTGGTCGGCACCATGCCAAGCACGACGGCAAAATTGATCAGCGCCTGGCTGAGCACCAGCGCCGTAATCCCCAGCGCGAGCAGCCGACCGAAACCGTCGGGCGCGGCAAACGCGGCGCGAAGCCCGCGCCAGCCATAGGCCACGAAGAGCGCGATCACGAGCATCGCGCCGAGATAACCCAGCTCTTCACAGATCACCGCATAAATAAAATCCGTGTGGGCCTCTGGCAAATAAAAGAGCTTTTGCTTGCTCTCCATCAAACCAACGCCGGTGAATCCGCCGGAACCCACGGCGATCAGCGACTGCATCAACTGAAAACCAGCGCCTTGGGGATCCGAATTTGGGTCAAGGAAAGCGGTCAGCCTGGCTTGCCTATAGGAAACGTGAGCAATGAGCAGATAAAGCGCGGGCAAGGAAGCGGCAGCGCCGGCGGCGAGCCATTTCCAAGACAATCCCGCCGCGTACAGAATTGCTGTGGCCACCAGGGCGATGTCAACAGCAGTACCAAGATCCGGCTGCAGCAAAATCAAGCAGACATAAATGAGAACGGGTCCCGCGGCTGGCAGTATCGTCTGGAGAAAATCCTGCTTGCAAAACTCCATTCTCGCCTTGTTGCGCCGCTTCTGATCGAGAAACCAGGCGAGATAGAGGATCACGGCCAGTTTCGCCAATTCCGACGGCTGAATACCGATCGGCCCGTAGCGAATCCAGCGGTGCGTGGCATGCGCCTTGTCCAAAAAGAAAGTTCCAACCAGCAGAAGAAGCACCACGCACACGGTCGTGTAAACCACTGCTGGCTCGCGCAAGCGCCGGTAGTCCGTACGCATCAGAGCGAACATTCCCAGAAGGCCGAGAATCAGCCAAGCAATCTGCCGCACGAGAAAAATGTACCCGTGCCCGTACTCTTTCTCCGCGGTGACAGCCGAGGCGCTAAAGATCATCACGGCGCCGAACAGGCAAAGCACCACCGTGACACCAAATAGCCAGCGGTCCAGTTCGAGACGTCTAGGCACTTTCGTTCACCCTTTTCCGGAGGTCGCTCCAGCAGCTTGCTTTTCAAGTTGCCTCACCAAATCCTTGAAGACGCGCCCCCGGTGCTCATAGTTTTGAAACTGATCAAAACTTGCGCAGGCCGGCGCGAGAACTACCACGTCGCCGCTCTGTGCGGCGTGCGAGGCGGTATCCACGGCGCGTTCCAGCGTTTCCGCGCGTTCCAGCGCAACACTTCCCGAAATCTGTTTCTCGATTTTTTCGGCCGCCGCGCCGATTAAAAGCGCGAGAATCGCCTTTTCCCGCAGCGGCTTCTGCAACAACGTGTAGTCGCTTCCTTTGTCTTTTCCGCCGAGAATGATCAGGATGCGGCCGGGAAAGGCGTCGAGCGCCTTGAGAGTCGCGTCCACGTTCGTTGCCTTCGAATCGTTGTAGTAGCGCACGCCGCGGATTTCGGCGACGAATTCCAACCGGTGCTCCACTCCCGCGAACGAGCTCACACCTTTTGCAATAGTCGTGGTAGACGCGCCAGCAAGCCGCGCCGCGGCGGCCGCGGCCAGCACATTTTCGACGTTGTGCGCGCCAGCCAGTGGAATGTTTTCCAACTTGAGGAGGATTTCTTCCGACCCGTCTTGCCGGAATACGATTTCCTCACCGCGCACAAACGCGCCCTGAGCGACCCGTTGTTTTCTGCTAAACCAGTACACTCGCGGAAGCGTTGGGGCGTAGGGAGTGGTTGCCGCATCATCTGCATTCAGAACTGCGGCATCTTCACCGGTCTGATTCTCAAACAACCGCGCCTTGGCGGTTCCGTAGGCTTCCATGGTGTGATGACGGTCGAGATGGTCGGGCGTCAAATTCAGAAACACGCCGATGTTTGGACGAAAGGCGTCGATTAGCTCGAGTTGGAAGCTGCTCAACTCGACCACTGTCCAGGTGTCGTCCTTCATCGCGTCGACGCATCCGATGAGTGGCGTTCCAATATTTCCCGCGAGAACGGTCGGCATCCCTGCTGTCTTTAGAATGTGTTCGACGAGCGATGTCGTCGTCGTTTTGCCGTTGGAGCCCGTAATTCCGATCAATCGGCCCCTCAGGAAACGGTAGGCAAGCTCAATTTCGCTCCAGATTGGGATGCTTTTCGCGCGCGCCGCCTGCAAATGCGTTTCATCCGCGGGCACGCCGGGGCTCGGAATGATTAAGTCCTGCTCCAGGAAAGTTTTCTCTTGATGGCAGCCCAGCTCCAGCGTTACTCCAGCGCCTGTTAATTTGCCGACGGCTGCGCCGATTTCGCTTTCGGTGCGAGAATCCGTTGCCGTCACGCGCGCTCCCCGCCACGCGCAAAAAAGGGCCGTCGCCACGCCAGTTCGGGCCAGCCCCACGACCAGCACGCGCTTCCCCCGCAACTCGATTCCAACCGGCATAGTCCTTTACCAAGCCCGCTTGGCTTCAAAGGCTTTCTACCTCAGCTTCAGCGTCGTCAGCGCAAACAGCGCAAAAACGAGCGCAGCGATCCAAAACCGCACGATGACTTTCGACTCGCTCCAGCCGAGCAACTCGAAATGGTGGTGAATCGGCGCCATGCGAAAGATCCGCTTGCCGCGCAGCTTGAACGAGCCGACCTGCAAGATTACTGACAGCGCTTCGATCACGAAGATGCCGCCAACGAAAAATAAAAGAATCTCCTGCTTGATGATGACGGCCACGGTGCCAAGTGTTCCACCCAGTGAGAGTGAACCCACATCGCCCATGAAAATCTCCGCGGGATGCGCGTTGTACCACAGGAAGCCGAGCGACGCGCCCACCAGTGCTCCGCAGAAAACGGTGAGTTCGCCGACACGCGGGATGTACTGAATCTCGAGGTACGTGGCCCATCGCGAATTGCTACTGACATAGGTCAGCACGGTAAGCGCCCCTGCGGCGATCACAGTGCATCCAATGGCCAAACCATCGAGACCATCCGTCAGGTTCACCGCATTGGAAGACCCAACGATGACTACGCAAACGAAAGCTAGAAACGGAAGAAACGCCAAGGGCCAGAAGTGCGGCGATTTCATCAGGGAGTGGATAACGAGGTCCGGCTGCAAGCGCTTAAGAAACGGAACCATCAACCGCGTCGAATACGCGTAATGCGTAACGAGAACGAGCAGCGAAATTCCCACGACCAGGCTAACCAGCACCTGAAAGTAAATTTTCTTTTTCGCGGTGAGGCCAAGATTTCTCTGCTTGGAAACTTTCGCGTAATCGTCGATGAAGCCGATGATGGCAAATCCGATAAGCGCGAAGAGCGAAAGCAGAATAAAAGGATTGGTCAAATCAGCCCAAAGCAGGGTGGGCACGGCCGTCGACAAGACGATCAGCACGCCGCCCATCGTCGGTGTGCCGGCTTTTTTTTGGTGCTCCTGTGGGCCTTCCTCGCGGATGTACTGCCCGATTTGCAGATCGCGCAAACGCTGAATCAGCCAGGGGCCGAACACGAGGCCGAGAAACATCGCCGTTAGGCTCGCATAGACCGTTCGAACGGTGATGTAGCGAAAAACGTTCAGCGGGCTAAAGTAGCGTTGCAGAACATGGTAGAGCAGGTAGTAAAGCATTTCAGTGCCGTACCTCCTGCCGCGGGGCTTCGCCAGCAGCGATGTATCGCGTCAGCAACGCTTCGACGATGCGTTCCATCTTCACTCCGCGCGAGCCTTTCACCAACAACATATCGCCCGTCGTGATGAACTCCTCCAAAAACTTTGCCGCTTCATCTGACGACGCAAAAAATCGCGTATGCGCCCGCGGTAACCCCGCCGACACGGCACCTTCCACGATCTGCTCCGCGTTGCCTTCCACTCCAATCACCCAATCTACCTTGCCCGTTTTCGCCGTGAAAATGCCCGCCTCGCGATGCAACGCGGGCGAAGTGGCGCCCAACTCGCGCATCTCGCCCGCGGCAAGAATCCGGCGGTGAAAATTCGGTGTCGCCGCCAATACGGACACCATGGCGTGCAGCGCGGCCGGGCTCGAGTTGTAGCTGTCGTTGATCAATGCCGCTCCATTCGAAAATCGCAACAGTTCCCCGCGCATCGCCGGCACTCGCAGGGTTCGAAAAACACTTTGCGCCTCCGCAGCCCCGATGTTCCAAACGCTTGCGGCCGCGAGCGCGGCAAGCGCGTTGTAAATCGCATGCCTGCCGGGCACAGGTAGTTCCAGCCGCACTCGGCCTTCGGGACTTACATAATCAAATGCCGAACCGAGCGCTCCGCGGTCTTCGATCGCCGCAGCAGAGAAAAAGGCCGGCGCATCGATTCCGTACGTGAGCACGCGCCCCGGAGCAAACGCACCAAACGCCGCAACGCGCGGATCATCCGCGTTCAGCACCGCAGTGGACTCCCGTCCGTTCAGCCCTTCGATCAATTCGCGCTTGGCCAGCGCAATCTCATCAACCGACGCAAAGAATTCCAGATGCGCAGGCGCAACGCGCGTCACCACGCCTACGTCAGGGCGCGCAATGGCCGCGAGCCGGGACAATTCCCCACGCCGCGACATTCCCATCTCGAGCACGGCCGCTTGGTGTGTTTCTTCCAAACGAAACAGCGTCAGCGGCAGTCCGTATTCGTTGTTAAAATTTCCTTCTGATTTCAGGACCCGCAGCTTCGCGCCCAGCAATGCCGCCAGGATCTCTTTCGTTGTGGTCTTGCCCACAGAGCCTGTGATGCCGGCAATTTTCCCGCCCCAGGCTTCGCGCACCGCACGTGCGAGCTGCTTGAGCGCGTCGAAAGTGTCTGCCACGACGATGCAGCGGTTTCGAACACCCTCCCCGTAGCGGCTGGCTTGCGACTCCGCCACCACCGCCGCGAGCGCTCCACGTCCCAGCGCACCCTCCACGAATTCGTGTCCATCGTGACGCGGTCCGTGGACGGCAACGAACAGTTCTCCTGGACGTACCGTGCGAGAATCAATCGAGACGCCGGCCACCCGGGCCACGGGGTCGAGTCCCGTCCCCGCCCTAACACCCAGAGCGCCAGCCACCTGTGCAATCGTCCACCGCATAAGTTCCTCAGAGGGTTCGTCTTACGCAAATAACCCACGCTTCGGTCGGTTTTCACCGTTTTGAGGGCTCCTCCTTTTCGAGTTGACTTCTGACTCGTGCGCCCTCTTCCTACCTTCTAAACTAGCGCGCTACGTGCCAAACCCTGTGCCGTCTTTTGGCTCCCTGGTACTGCTTCCGGCTTGCGTCTCGCCATACCCTCGTTCGCGCAAGGCGCGCCGGGCCATATCGCGGTCGTCAAACTCCAGCGTCCGCTCCGCGAGAATCTGATAATTCTCATGTCCTTTCCCCGCAAGTAGAACGATGTCTCCCGCACGCGCTTCGTCCATCGCGACCCCGATCGCTTTTTCACGATCCGGTTCGATCAAGTATTTGCCCGCTGTTTTCTGAAGTCCCACGATAATGTCGCTAATGATTTTCAGAGGATCCTCGTCTCGCGGATTGTCACTCGACAATATCGTCAAATCGCTCAACCGGCCGGTCACTTCCCCCATCACCGGCCGCTTGGTCCGGTCCTTTCCGCCGCCGCATCCGAAGAGCGTGATGATCCGGCCTTTCGGATTCAATTCTCTGGCGGTCCGAATCAGATTCTCTAGCGCGTCGTCTGTGTGCGCGTAGTCGACAACCACAAAAAAGGGCTGGCCAAGGTCAATACGCTGGAAGCGTCCAGAGACGTTTTCAAGACTGCGGATTCCAGCCTTCGATGATCTCTGTCGAAAGGCCCAGCGCCTGGGCAGCTCCAATTGCCGCAAGTATGTTGTAAACATTGATGCGGCCAACGAGCGGTGACGTTACTTGCACTTTTCCGTTGGGAGTTTGCGCCGTGAACGCCAGACCGTTGAATGTCAGCTGGAATTTCTTCGTTGTGATGTCGGCATCGGACTCTAGCCCGTATGTCATGGTCTTCTTCGCTAGTCCGGTCAACCGCTTGCCATACTCATCATCCGTGTTGATCACCGCGACTTCTGGGGCCCCTGCTCCGGTTCCTTCGAACAACTTCTTCTTCGCAGCGAAATAATCTTCGAACGTTTTGTGATAATCCATATGCTCGCGCGTCAGGTTTGTAAAAACTGCCGCGGCGAAGTGGCAGCCCCACAAGCGGTCCATCGCCAGTGAGTGCGAACTCGCTTCGAGCACAGCAAACCGCCCGCCCGCATCGCGAATCTCCGCTAGAAATCCCTGCAGGTCGGCGGACTCCGGCGTGGTGTTCGGCGCGGGATACTCGCGAAGCGGTGTGTGATACGCAATCGTTCCGAAGAGACCAGTCTTCGCGCCAGAGGCCTTCACGATCGCATCGACCAGCGAAGTAGTCGTGGTTTTCCCGTTCGTTCCCGTAACCGCCACGAGCTGCAAAGCCTCCGCCGGGTGCCCGAAGAAATTCGCCGCCGTAACCGCGAGTGCTTTGCGCCCCTCGCGCACCTGAATCCATGCCACGCTCGCCGGAATAGCCGCGGGCGCGGTCTCTTCGCTTACGATTGCCACTGCGCCACGCCCCACAGCGTCGCGGATGAACGCGTTCCCATCGGCCTTCGCGCCGTGCAGCGCAAAAAAGAGCGCGCGTGGCTGGACTTTGCGGGAGTCGCACGTGACCTGGCGGATTTCCAGCTCCCCGACAAGTGGAGGAACGCTTGCTTCCGTCCCTTGCAACAAGTCACGCAGTTTCATGATCCGGTTGGCGACGGGTGTTGGCGATGAGTGTTCCCGGCCTTCATCGGCGTGCTTCGTTTTGGAGTTGCCTGTGTCTTCTAGTTGACTCAATCCAGTTCTCATCCTAATTCCTGTTTCCTCTGTGTGGCTTCGATTTCTTCTCGATCGGTGTCCCGAACTGCACGGTGATTTTCGCGCCGCGTCGCACTCTTGCTCCCGGCGCGGGCGATTGATTCATTGCAAGATTGCTGCCAACCAGAACAGGATCGAGCCCAAGCCTCAAGGCAGTGCCCGCTACTTCGCGCATCGGCTTCCCGCTGAAATCGGGCACTTCGATTTCGCCACCCTGATCCACTGCAACCGTCAGAGACGGCGTCCTCAAAGCAGGTTGCGCTTGCCCATTCGGTGTTGTCGTTTGCGATGCCGCGGGCACCGGATCGGGCTGCCCGGAAAAATCCACCGTCGAGAAGTCTTCCAAGGAGCTCCCGTCCTCACTGGCTCGCTTCTTGTAAGCCGCCTGAATCAGTTTTGGATTGAGCGGTACATCGCGTGGCACATCGAGATACGCCAAGACCTGTTCGGCGATGCGCTTGAACACCGGCGCGGCCACCTGCCCGCCCTCGTGGAGCCCAACGGGAGAATCCAGCGACACCAGAATGGTTACCGCCGGATTGTTGATTGGCGCAAATCCAGTGAAGGAGGCAATGAACCGAGTGCGAGAGTAGCGTCCCGTTGCCGGATCAATCTTTTGGGCGGAACCCGTCTTACCAGCTGAAGTCCATCCATCAAGATGCGCCTTCGGTCCCGTACCTTCCAGAATGACTCCCTCCATAAGCCGGCGCAAGGTCGCCGCTGTTTCTGGTCGAATGACGCGTCTCGGCTCTGTTGGCGTCAACACGCCCTCAGCGGGCAATACCCGATCGCCTCGCTGCAATTCCTCTATGACATGCGGCTTGTAAAGCAGACCGCCATTCGCGACGGCCGATACAGCTGCGATGAGTTGTATCGGCGTGACGCCGATCTCCTGCCCCATCGAGATCGAGCCAATCGAAAACGAACCCCAATTGTCCAGGGGCCGCACCAAGCCCTTGCTTTCACCGGGCAAATCGACACCCGTGGGTGTGCCGAACCCAAATGCGCGGATGTAGTCGTAGAATCTGGGCGCTTGCAGCCTCAGAGCAATCTTGATTGCGCCGACGTCGCTCGATTCCGCAAGGATTTGCGCGACATTCAACAATCCAAATGGCTTGTGGTCGTGAATCCTGTGCCCCGCCACAAGCACACTTCCGTTCTCGCAATCGAATACTTCATCGGGCCGCGTGATTCCCTCGTTGAATGCCGCCGCGAGGGTAATCAGTTTAAAGGTCGAACCCGGCTCGTAGAGCGCGCTAACCGCGCGATCCATTCGTGCTTCTGCCGGCGCATCGCTGGCCTTGTTAGGATTGAACTTTGGCCAGTTGGCCAGCGCCAGGATCTCCCCGGTGTTGGGATTCATTACCATCGCGGTACCGGCAATGCTATGCGTCTGAGCAATCGCCGCGTCCAACTCTCGTTCGGTGATGTACTGAATTTTTTCGTCCAGCGTGAGCAAAACATCGGCGCCGCTCTCGCGCTGGGCTTCGCCGCCGTCGAACCACCGCTGGCGGGCGTCCGCCATCACCACGATCTTTTCACTTCGGCCCCGAATCTGGTGATCAAGCTCGTACTCGATGCCCCCAAGTCCCTTTTCGTCCAAATCGACAAAGCCAAGAACATGCGCCGCAAGGTCGCGCTTCGGGTAGAACCGCTGATTCTCCTTTTGGAGGTAGATGCCCTTCAGATTTAGCGCAGTAATTGCTTCCGCCTTCTCGGGCGGCAACTTCCGGGCGATCCAAACAAACGACCTCGACGATTCGAATCGCGCTTCGAGCTCCTCCTGCGGCTTGCCAACCACTCCGGAGAGCAATCGCGCCGCGAGATTTTCGTCAGCTATCTCAGCGGGAACTCCAAACGCCGAGTCCACCGGTATGCTCATCGCCAGCGGCCGTTTGTTCCGGTCGTAGATCGTGCCGCGCTTAGGAGTTATCTCGATGGTTCGTTGCTGTTGGCGTTGCGCGCGCGCCAGGTACTCGCTATGGCAGAAAAGTTGCAGGTAAGAGAGACGCACGAAAACCATGCCCATCCACAAGAAGGCCACGCCGGCGATGATCAGCAAACGGACGTGGGCGCGGTCTTGTTGCATGGCGAATTCAGGTCGGCAAGCGCTCCGGTTGGAGGGTCAAAGATACGGGAAATTCTTCGTATGAGAGCGCGAAGCCGGCGGGCGGTATCACGGCGCGCGGTTCGGACGCACATATCGCGCGGCGGCCACTTCTGCGCCATCCGGCGTTTCGTACTCTTGCACCTGCGTCGGCAACGGTTCCGTTAATCCAAGCCGGCGCCGGGCGATCGTGTCGATGCGCATGGGGTTGCGCAGCCCTGCAATCTCCAGTTTCAGTTCGGAATTCAGCCCCGCAGCCTTCATGTGCTGGGCTTTCACATCTTCCAGTTGAAAGCTCAAATCGATGCAGCGAAAGTGCTGGAAGATGTAAAGCATAAAAAACGCCGCCACCATGCTCCCCATTGCGACAGTCCGCAAAAGGTTCCGCAACTTCGCCGGCTCAATGTTCCGCACCAGTCTCGAGTTGTCGATTCGCTTGAGGGTGTGAAACTCCGCCGTTACCGCCTTCTTTCTCTTCCGTGTCATAACTACGCTCTTTCTGCACACCGCAGTTTCGCGCTTCGCGAACGCGGGTTGGCCGCCTTCTCTTCCTCGGTCGGCTGGATCACGTGACGGGTGAGCACCCTGAGCGTTCCCAAACGCTCTGCCTCTTGAAACGCGTGCTTCACCTTGCGGTCTTCGCTTGAGTGGTAGCTCAGCACCACCCAGCGCCCGCCGGAATTCAATGTGTCAGGGGTCCGTGTTAGAAACTGCCCGAGTTCCTCCATCTCTCGATTCACCGCTATCCGCAGCGCCAGAAACGTTTTTGTTGCGGGATGCAGTCTCTGCCTTCCCCAGTGCTTACGGGCCCCTGCCACAACCGTTGCCAGGTGCGCGGTGTCTCTTATTGGCCGCGCTCTAACGATCGCCCTGGCGATCCTTCTGGAATCGTGCTCATCCGCCTCGCGGTAGAGCAAATCGGCCATCTCTCTTTCCGGCCATCGATTCACAATGTCCTCTGCCGTAACCTCTTCCCCGGCATCCATCCGCATGTCCAGTGGCCCGGCCTCGCGAAACGAAAAACCTCGCGCGGCCTGGTCCAGCTGCATGCTAGAAACTCCCAAGTCGGCCAAGACCCCGTCCACCTTCGGAATCCCCAACTCTTGTACGACCTCGGCTATCCTCGAGAACGGCGACTGCACCGGCCTCACCTTCGCCCCAAAGATCTTCAGCCGCTCCCGCGCCAGTTCTAACGCCTGTGCGTCCCGGTCCAGACTGATCAGCCTGCCAGAGGTCAGCCTCTCGGCGATCGCTGCTGAATGCCCGCCGGCTCCCAGCGTCGCGTCTACGTATGTTCCTTCCGGCCTGATGCCCAGCCATTCCAGCACCTCGTCCAACATCACCGGCGTATGCGCCGCACTCAATCTGTTAAGCCCTTCGCCTTACCGCCCCACCGAAAATCGAATTCTTTTCGCCGTGCTTACTCAAATCCCCAGTGCCGTGTCGTCCGCAGCCGTATACGGCTCACTCTTTAGCTTGTCCAGCATTCGCGTGTGATTCATCACTTCCAAGTAGTTCAGCGCGCCGTAAACGTCCACTTCCCCCATCGTTTGCGCGGCCTCGCGCAACACCGCCGGCAAGAGCACTCTGCCCTGCCCATCCAGTTCCGCCTGCTGCCCGAAATAGCTTGTCCTTAACAGAAACTTCTGCTTCGCCACATGCGTGCTCGGCAATTGCGCCAGCTTGTCCTCGATTTCCGACCAAACCTTCATCGGATAAATTCTTGCGGTTTCGCCCGTCGTACTCGTGATATAAAACTGGTTGCCGTACTCCTTGAGTTCGTCCAGAAACACAGAGGGTATTTTGAGACGCCCCTTCTCGTCGACTTTCGCCGGACAGTTTCCCCTCAGCTTCATGAGCCCTGCTAAAATGCTGGATTTGGATGCCCAGATTGCTCACGTTCGCGATTGCCCTCGAGAACGCCTCAACAGCCCCGGCTAGACTCTACTTAACTCTACTGACGACCACTCTTTCCCACTTCTCGCCACATCATAGGTCTCTTTCAGCCTTTGTCAAGAGAAAACATGCAGAGTTCTCAAAAAAATGTGCTTTCTGACTGTTCCAAAAATGCCAAAATTCTCCTACCACCTATTGTGGCTTTGCAGGCAGCAATGCCCTACCCTTCGTAGCCTGATTCGCACTCCTCCAACCCATCCTGGTTCGTCCGGATTCCTCCGGTTCTTTATTCTGGTTAATCTTCGTGCTATAGTTCGTTGTGGTTTGGATGTTGAATCTCATCATTTACTAGGAGCCCATCGACATGGAATGGACCACCCCTGAGCACGAAGAGATTGATCTGAACTGCGAAATTAGCTCGTACGCCAACGCCGAGCTGTAATCCGGTGACCGCGCCTAGCGGTCATCTGTTGACGTGCCGGAATGCGCGTTAAGGTCCTCGGCTCTGCAGCCGGGGGCGGCTTTCCCCAATGGAATTGCGGGTGCAGTCAATGCGTGGGTGCGCGGTCTGGTAAGGCGCGCGCTCGAACCCAAACTCAAGGTGCCGTTTCCGCTGACGGCTCCCGCTGGTTTCTCCTGAACGCTTCCCCCGATCTTCGACAACAAATTCTCTCGTCACCTGATTTTGCCCCTCCCGCGGGTTCGCGAAACTCGCCAATCAATGCCATTTTGCTGACCAGCGCCGACGTAGATGCTGTTATGGGCCTGCTCCACTTGAGAGAATTCCAGCCACTGCAGATATTCTCAACGGTTGCCGTTCGGCGCATTCTCAGTGAAGAGAACAGCCTCTTCCGTGTGCTGGCCAGGTCCAATCCTCCTGTCCGTTGGGAAACGCTCCTGCTAGACCGGTTAGTGCCACTCATCCCAGCTTCACCGGGTGATAAAAAGAGTGGCCTCTTCTGTAAAGCCGTTCCGCTCGGCGGAAACTTCCCAGACTACGTCAGCGACTCTTTGCGGCCCAGCCTTGCTATCGAAGAGTCCGTCATCGGCCTGACTCTGGTCTCCAATGAAAAAAGGCTTTTCTACGCTCCTAACCTGCCTGGGACTGGAGATCGTTGGCTGCGCAGTGTGGAAGAAAGCGATCTGGCGATCCTCGATGGAACTTTCTGGAAAGACGACGAGCTAAACTCTGTCCGTAAAGGAAGCAAATCCGCACGGCAGATGGGTCATCTGCCGCTATGGGGCGATCGCGGTCTGCTACGCCAGCCTTTTCGGCCTTCAAAAACCCGCCGCGTCCTCATTCATATCAACAACACCAATCCGATCTTGACTGACGACAGCCCTGAATCCCGCATCGTCCGTGATGCCGGCTGGGAAATCGCCTATGATGGAATGGAACTCACGATATGACCCAAGTCCAAGCCATCGACGCGCCGCTGCTTTCGGAAGCTGACTTCATCGCGGGTTTTCAAGCCATAGGTGAAGAGCGCTATCACCACAAGCATCCTTTTCACGCGCTCATGCACGAGGGAAAACTCACACGCGGCCAGCTTCAGGCATGGGCGCTCAATCGCTACTACTACCAGAGCCGCATCCCCATCAAGGACGCCGCAATCCTCGCCCGCAGCGATGACCCCGCGTTTCGCCTGGCGTGGCGCAAGCGCATCCTGGACCACGACGGCGACGGGGAGAAACCCGGCGGCATCGAAAAGTGGCTGCGGCTTGTCGAAGCCACTGGGCTTTCCCGCGATCAAGCCGTGCGAGGCGAAGGAATTCTTCCCGCAACGCGCTACGCCGTCCAGGCGTACGTCGATTTCGTATCCACGCGCTCGCACCTCGAAGCCGTTGCCTCTTCGCTTACTGAACTATTTTCCAAGAAGCTCATTACGCTGCGCATGGATCGTCTGCTTCAGCACTATCCCTGGCTATCGAGCGGACTCGACTATTTCACTGGACGCCTTACGCAAGCTCCCGAAGACGCCGACTTTGCGCTCGCCTGGGTCGTGAAACACGCCGCCACGCGCGAGCAGCAAGATAAGGCTCATGCTGCCCTCCGCGCCAAGTGCGACATCCTCTGGGCCCAACTTGACGCTCTCTACTTCTCTTACGTCCAACCCGGCTGGCCCCCTCCCGGCGCTTTTCGCCCAGCCGCCGAGGCGAGCTCTGCATGAGCCTTAATCTCGAGAGCTATCCGCGCCTTTCACCCGGCTGCCGCATGAACGAAAAGAACCAACAACCACGCACGTTACTGATGCCGGAGCGCGCCTTGCGTCTGAATGGCCCAAGCCTCGAAATTGTCGAGCGTTGCGACGGCAAACACACCGTCCAGCAAATCATCGCTGAATTGCAACAGCTCTACTCAAAAGCCGAGCCGTCGAAAGTAGAGCAAGACATCCTGGGCTACCTCGCTCTGCTTCAAAAAGAGCGCGCCCTCGACTTCGAGGCCGCGAGCACATAATTTGTAGGGGCGGGGCTTGCCCCGCACTTTCTTGACTTGATCGCTAATGCTTCGAAAAATCTGAATGATCGAATCGTCGTCCAATCCGCTGGCCCTCATCGCTGAACTCACTCACCGCTGCCCATTGCACTGCGTCTACTGCTCGAACCCCCTCGAGCTACAGGCTCGCAGCATCGAGCTCTCCACCGAGGAATGGTCCCGTGTTTTCCGCGAAGCCGCCGCTCTCGGCGTCCTTCAGGCCGATTTCACCGGCGGCGAACCGCTTACTCGCCCGGACATCATCGAGCTTGTCCGCGCCGCGCGGGCTGCCGGCCTCTACGTAAATCTCATCACTTCCGGCTTGCCTCTCGACGAATTGCGCCTCGAAGCTCTCGTCCAGGCCGGCCTCGATCATTTTCAACTCAGCTTTCAAGGCGCGCACGAAGAAACCGCCAACGAAATCTCCGGCACCAAAGCTCACGCGCACAAACTCCGCGTACTCGAATGGCTAAAACGCCATCGCGTCGCCGTCACCCTCAACTTCGTCATCCACCGCCGCAATATCGATCAACTTTCTGACATGTTGGCTCTCGCAGAATCTTCCTCCGCCACTCGCGTCGAGTTCGCCAACGTTCAGTATTACGGCTGGGCTTTCGCAAATCGCGATTCCCTGCTTCCCACCCGCGAGCAGCTCATGCAATCCATCGAATTCTTGAAAAACGCGCAAGAACGCCTCTCAGGAAAAATCAAGGTCGAATATGTCGTTCCGGATTACTACGCGAAATACCCGAAGCCCTGCATGGGCGGATGGGGCCGCAAGCTCATGCTCATCACGCCGAACGGCGACGCCCTTCCCTGCCACGCCGCCCGTGTAATTCCCGGCCTGTCATTTGAAAACGTAAAGAACCGCGGCTTGCGAGAAATCTGGGAAGTATCCGATGCGTTTCAGAAATTCCGTGGTGAAGGATGGATGCAGGAACCCTGCAAATCCTGCGACCGTCGCGCGTTAGATTTTGGCGGCTGCCGTTGCCAGGCTTTCCTTCTCGCTGCCGACGCCGCCGCCACGGATCCCGTCTGCTCCCTCGCCCCGCAACGCCCTAAGGTCGACGCCATCCTAGCCACCATCAACGGTTCTTTGGTGGCACAGGCTTCAGCCTGTGCTCCGACGAACTCGATCGCCGGTGCCCATACGAATCCCGGCCGGACCGGCGCTTCGGCTGACGAATCACTTCCAACCGCGGCGGGCCCCAAACCCGCCTGGCTTTACCGCCCTAATCCTTCCTAAGCGGTTGCTGGCGCATCCGGTTGGCGCTGCAATGGCATAACTACACGGAAAATAAAGATCACGCTCCCCAGAAAACAGAGCGTTCCAAACACCGCCAGCGTATAGGGCGCGCCGATATGTTTCGCCACCCCTCCGGCAATGAGAGACCCGATCGGCTGCACCCCCATGAACATCGTCGCGTAAACCGCCATGATTCGCCCGCGCAATTGATCCGGCACGCGATTTTGTAAAGTCGTATTCGTCGCCGCCATCTGCACGGTCGCGCAGAATCCCACTACCAACAGCACCGCCATCGACAGCCAGAACACCTTCGATTGCGAGAAAATCACCAAACCGATTGCGCAAGTCGTCGACGTCGCCGCAATCCATCTCGCCAGCCCTTTGTAGCTCGTCCTCGCCGCGAAATGAAGCGCACCGATCACCGCGCCCACGCCCGCCGCGCTCATCAACAACCCGAATCCTTTCGCCCCTCGATGCAAAACTTCGCTCGCAAAAATGGGCAGGAAGACGGAGTACTGCAATCCCAGCAAGCTCAGCATGCTCAAAAGAAGCAGCGTCGACCGGATCGGCAAATCGCTCATCGCAAATCGAAATCCCTGGATGAGACTCTGGAACGGCGAGCCAGATTCCTTCTTTGATTCCCTTTTCACAAGACGCATCGCCAGCAGCGCGCCGATCACCGCCAGAAAGCTCACTCCGTTCAGAAAAAAACACCATGCCGGCCCCTTCCAAGCAAGCGCAAACCCTGCGATCGCCGGTCCGACTACGCGCGCTCCATTGAAAATCGAGGAATTCAGCGCAATCGCGTTGGGCAGATCCTCTCGCACCACCATCTCGACAAGAAATGCCTGCCGGATCGGCACGTCGAACGCATTCACGACCCCCACGAGAAACGCGACGAAGATCAGCTCCCATACCTGGATAATGTTCGCGAACGTCAACGCCGCGAGCACGAACGCCAGCACCATCGAGACCGTCTGCGTCCAGATCACCCCATAATGCCGGTTGTAGCGGTCGCCAAGGTAGCCGCCGAGGGCCGCTAAAAATAAAATGGGAACTTGGTTGGCAAAACCAAAGACTCCAAGGAGCGCCGCGGAACCCGTCAGCTTGTAGACCAGCCAGAGCTGCGCCGTCGTCTGCATCCACGTGCCGATGAGCGAAACAAGCTGGCCTGCAATGAATAGCTGAAAATTGCGGTGCTGCAGCGCGCGAAAGCGCGTCGGCAAGACGGGAATGGTTTCCTCCTCTCCATTCGATGCGCGCGACGTGAACTAGTCACGATGCAGTGCCGCTCATGCCGTTGTCAATGCCGGCGCCGATTTAAACGCTGCTAATTTGTCTAATGGAAATGGTCGAAGAAAAGAAGTTATGCTACTCGAAACTTCTGTGAAGAACACGAAACGCAATCGCGATGACTGCTCTATTCACCCGGCGGATCAGGCGCACCACCCACATGCAAATGGCTCAAATCCCGCAGGGTCGCCCTGTCCTCTTCGCTCATGCCTCTTGTGAACTCCGGATCGTTTAGCCGCTGATTCCGCGCAAACTCCGGCATGTTTTGCAGCACGCGCAGCCTCTGCTGGATCGCCTGCCGCCGTTCCTGAGGCATCTGCTGCCACTTTGGCAGCACGTCGTTCCTGATGTGGTTCTTCTGTTGCGGCGTTAGTCTATTCCAAGTCTCGATCCGTCCTTGTAATTCTTGCCTTTGAGCAGGGGGCAATCTATTTAGGCGGTTGTAATTCTCAATGACTCTTTGCTTTTCCTGCGGTGTCAAATCGTTGAATTTTTGCCGCGGCTGCGGTGGAGCGTATGCATACGGCTGCCGGTTCGGATTGGTGTTGGGTCGCTGCGCGTAATCCGGTCGGTTCGGGTTACCGTTGCGGGGGGGCACGTAATCCCGTCGGTTGGGATTAGCATTGGGACGCGGCGCGTAGTTCGGTCGGTCCGCTTTGTTTCCGTGAGGATTACTTGCTCCTCCGTTCTGCCGTCTATCTTGTTGCGTGCCTCTAGCCGGATCCCGCGGTTGCTGGCGCGGCTGCTGCCTTCCCGGTCCGGGATCCTGAGATCGCAGCGGCCGCTGCTGTTGCTGCTGCGCCCACGCGCGCCCGCTCTGTGCTGCGCTAGGCCCAGCCAGCACCGCGCTGAGACCCATCACGAGCAAGCACCCTGCGAGTTGGAGTCGAAGTCTCATGAGTTACAACGTCTGATTCGAATTCTGATCCTGGCTCTGATTTTGGTTCTGGTCTTGATCCGGATTGGTGTCGCCTGAATCATCCGGCTGCACCGGCTGCGGCAGGTCGGTCAGTGCTGCGAAATCGGAAAGCACGTCAAAGTTCTGGAGAGCCGGCAACTCCTGATCGATTTGCGCTTCGTCCGCAGGGGTCAGTGAACGCTCCGCGGGCCGCGAAGCGACCCACACCGTCGCCAGCAACAGCAGCGACGCCGCAAAAGCCACGCGCGGCGATGGCGTAAACCATGCCCACCAGCCCTGCTTCACCGGCTCCGCCGCCACCCGCGCGCGCACTCGCACGTCAAACGCCGCCGACGGCTCGATCTGCGGCAGCTCGTCCAGCAATCCCGTCACCGCGCGAAACTCGTTCACGCGCAACTGGCACGCCCCGCACGCCGCGAGATGCTTCTCCATGTCCAGCCGTTCGCTCTCTTTCAAGCGCCCGTCCACGTATGCCAAAATTTTGTTTTCCATTCGCCTACAGCTCATCACTGCCTTCCTTCTCTATCCCCGGGTCTACTGCTGCTTCCCTTGCCTCGCCACGAGAGGGGCTAGTTCTACTCGCAACGTTTCGTATGCGCGAAAGAGCAGGGATTTCAGCGCGCTCTCCGAGCATTCGAGAATCTTCGCAATATCTCCATAATCCAATTCCTGATACTTATGCAAAAGCACCGCCGCGCGTTGCTTCTCCGGCAATTTATCAATCGCGTGACGGATCATCTTCTTCCGCGCCTCTTCCACCAGGTATTGCTCGATGTTCGGGTGCTTCTCGGCAATGTCCAGCGCCTTCTCATCGCCGTCTTCCGCATCCACTGTCACCGGCGCATCCAGTGAGACTTCCATCCGCTGGTAGCGGTTGTCCCGCACCGAGTTCAACGCCAAATTCGTCGCAATCCGGAAAAGCCAAGTCGTGAATTTGGCGCTCGGCACATAATCTTTCCGTGCTCGATATACTCTCAAAAACACTTCTTGCGCCAAGTCTTCCGCCTCTTCCCGCGCCCGAACCATGCGGTAGAGAAAGTTGACAAGGGGTGTCCTGTAGCGCTGGAGGAGAAGTTCGAACGACTGCTCGTCGCCCGCCTTCACGTCCAGCATCAGTTGGACGTCCGACCTGGCCATGGCCGCCACATTCTATCGAACCCCAGCGGACTCTTAAAGTTGCAAATGTTTATCTGGCGTTAAGGCGAAGGTAGGGCGAATCTAAACGTGGAATAAATGCTGCATTATCAGTACCGTAGCCACGCCTGTAAAAACCAGCATAGCCATCCTCCAATTCGGCTCCCGGTTCACCTCCGGCAGCAAATCCGTCGCCGCCACGTAAACCGTCACTCCCCCGGAAATCGGCAGCGCGTACTTCAACTGGCTCTGCAGCACGCTCGTCAGCAGAACTCCCAGCAGCGTGGCCGCTCCTAATAACCCCGCCGCGAGGATCGCGTTGCGCCGCCCCTGCCCGCTCGCAAGGACCAGCGACGCCACCGTGAATCCTTCCGGTAGTTTGTGCAGAAACACCGCCACGAAAATCATGGCTCCAAGCCAGACGGAAACGAGGAAGCCGGCCGCAATCGCCACTCCGTCGAAAAATGTGTGGATCGTCAAGCCCAGCAGCACCGTCGTTCGCGCGTGATGATGGCTCACCTCTTCGCTGTGCGTCTCTTCTCCAAAATGAAAATGCGGCGCAATGGTGTGCTCAAAAAGATGCACGAGGAAAAAGCCCAGCAGCACGAACTCCAGCGCCTGCTCGCCCCCCAACTTAATCGACTCGGGAATCACATCGACAAACGCCACGGCCAGCATATAGCCGGCACCCAGGGCCAAAAAATATTGCAAGTAACGCCGCGGCCAATCCCGCCGCACAACAAAATACCCACCAATCAGATTCCCTGCCGCGGCAACTAGTCCAAGGCCAGCCGCCAGCGCCGTCCGAAATGCCAAGTCGTGTGCCATGTTAAGTGGCACAGGCTTCAGCCTGTGCTTACGCTCGCCCCAGTCATACGCTGGCTCGGCGGAACTGTCATTCCGAGCGAAGCGAGGAATCTGCTTTTTCTTTTCTTCTCTTTTTTGGCTTTTTCTCTTTACTTCTTTACTTCATCACGTCTTTTCCTCATCCACTGTGCCTGAACAAAATCACATCCCCTTCTTGCACAATGTACTCTTTCCCCTCCAGCCGCACCTGCGCCTTCTCCCGCGCCGCCGCAATACTCCCCGCCGCCAACAGATCGCTCCACTTCACCACTTCCGCCCGAATAAATCCCTTCTCGATATCGCTGTGAATCGCTCCCGCGGCCTTTTGCGCAGTCGACCCCTTGCGAATCGTCCAAGCTCGTACTTCCGGCTCTCCCGCCGTAAAAAACTGAATCAACCCCATCAAGTCATACGTCGCGCGGATCAAGCGGTTTAACCCCGGCTCTTTCAATCCATACGACGCCAACAGCTCCCCCGCTTCTTTCTCATCCATCTCCGCAAGTTCCGCCTCAAGCCGACCGCAAATCGCCACCACCGCCGAATTCGGCTTCCCCTGCAGTGCGCTCAACTTGTGTCGCTCCACGGCCGTATCCAGCTTGTCCGCTTCGTCGTCGCCCAAATTCAGCACGTACAACACCGGCCGCGCCGACAAAAACAAAAATCCCCCAATTGGCTTCCGCTCCTCCGGCGTCAACTCCAATTCCCGCAAAGGCTTCTCCGACTCCAGATGCGCCTTGCACTTTTCCAAAACAGCTTTCTCCGCCAGCAAAACCGGATCGCTCTTCTTCTTCAAATCCTTCTCCAAGCGCTCCAGCCGCCGCAAAATTTGGTCGTGATCGGCAAGAATCAATTCCAGCTCGAGGTTCGTCGCATCGCGCAGAGGGTCAATACTCCCCTCCGAATGCGGCACCGACGGATCATCAAATACGCGAATCACGTGCGCAATTGTGTCCACCTCGCGCAAAGGAGCCAGTGCGTCGCGGTTCTTCTCCTTCTGCATTCCACCGAGGTCCACGTACTGCACGGTCGCGTACGTAATTTTCTTCGGGTTATAGAGTTTGGCCAGCTCCAACAGCCGCGGCTCCGGCACCTTTGCCACGCCAACGTGCGTCGTCGACCCTCCACCCTTCCCCTCGACGTTCGCCTTCGTCAAAATCCGAAATAGCGTGGTCTTCCCAACCTGTGGTAATCCAATAATTCCTGTCTGCAAGTCTCGTACCTTCCTCTACCGTTCCATTTCGCTCAACACAAACTCACAATCCTAACACACGATTGTTGCGTCACTTGTAGGGGCACGATATATCGTGCCCCTCGTGCTCCGAGGGTCCTCATCATGCCTACAAGCTTCTTTTTCTGAAACGCCTGTGCTGTTCGAACAGTCTCATCTTTCAGCGTCTCAGTGGCGATTTCTAGCAACGAGAACATCACTTTCACTGGATAATGGACAACTTGCGCGAGGGCACTGCCCGCGCAGTCTTTCGATGAACATCACCGTCCTCGATCTCTCCGCATACATCGGCCTCACCGCCGTCGCCGCCATCACCATCAATATGCTCCTCGGAGTCATGATGGCCTTCCGCTACAGCCCAGTCCGCAACTGGCCGCATCGCCGCTTCAACTATTTCCGCCTCCACAGCTGGACCGGCTACATCGCCCTGGTCGTCACGATTCTCCATCCTCTCCCGCTGCTCTTCAACAAATCGCCCAAATTTCGCCTCCTCGACATCGTCTACCCCGTCCACTCCCCGCAACAACCCCTCGAAAACACCATCGGCGCGATCGCTCTCTATATCGTCGCGCTCATGGTCGTCACTTCCTATTTTCGAATTCAGCTAGGCCGCCGCACCTGGAAAGCTTTCCACTTCACCGTCTATCTCGGCGCAATCGCCCTCTTCTGGCACTCTCTCTTCACCGACCCCGACCTAAAAGGCGCCCCCATCGACTGGCTCGACGGCGGCAAACTCTTCGTCGAATCCTGCGCACTTATCATCCTTCTCACAGCCCTCCTCCGCGCCCGCCACGCCCGCCAAAAAGCCCTCCACGAAAAACGAGTTCCCCACCAGTCAGCCATTTCCTCCTAGGCACAACCACCTGACCGTTCCCGCTGCAACCTTCACTTACAAGATCTCCTCGCAGAATCATCCTCTGGCGACTACAACTCGGCTCCAACTTGCGCGCATCCAACGGTTCACTGCCATTGCAACAACGCAGAGAGGAGCCCACTCTATGCTTATGCGAGTCGGCATATCCTTTGTAACCCTGGTTCTTGCTGTCCTCGGCTCGGCCTCTCCCCAATCTCCTCCAGCACGGGAGAAGACCGCCAACGAGAAAGCCACACAGGAAGGCGTCGTCCACACGGACGTGGACTTGGTCTCTGTCTACTTCACGGTACGCGACAACAACAAGCGCCTCGCCAACGACTTGCCCCAAGATAAGTTCAGCGTCTCCGAAGACGGCCGTCCCCAGGCCATCAAGTTTTTCGCCCACCACAGCGATGTGCTCTTGACTGTTGGCATTCTCTTGGACACTGGCACGAACATGTCATGGATTCTTGGCGAGGAAGCCCAAGCCTCCGCCCTCTTCGTGAAGCACGTCGTCCGACCAACAGACTTGGGCTTCATTCTGAGCTACGCATCGCGCGTGGAAACCGTGCAGTTGCCTACGTCAGACCTCGCACTCCTGGTGGAGCAGGCGCATTCCATTCAAACGGGAGCGGCGATTGGGCTGCCCGGCGGGGGGCCGCCTTCATCTCGCGGCGTCTCGTTGCCCGGCGGAGGTACGGTCGGCATCAACGGCAAGCACGTAAACCAAAATCGCGCAGCGCACCTCTACGATGCCGCCCGCGTCGCCACTCTCCGCTACCTCTCGGGCGAAGTGGGACGCAAGGCCGTCGTCATCGTAGCCCTCTCAGGCGATTCGAAAAGCGAATCTACTTTGGAAGATGCTCTGCAAACTCTTCTCGAAAACGACGTCATTGCCTACGTCCTCCAGATTCACGATGCTCCTGGCCGGGACGATTGCGACGTGCTCCACATTTTTGAAAAAGATTCTCTCAAAAAGCTCGCAGAGGCCACCGGCGGCCGCGTGCTGGACGTTCGCGGCATGGACAAACTCGAACCCGCCCTTGACGAGATCTCCGAAGAACTCCATCACCAGTACAGCCTCGGCTACTATCCCGAAAACAAAAACTGGGACGGCAATTTTCGCAAGCTCCAGATTTCTGCTCTCGAAAAGGGCTACTCGGTCCACGCCCGCAAAGGCTATTACGCCAAGCATCCGGCAGGAAATTCGGTGCCAGCACAGTAATCAAGACGCAGCAATCCTCCCCGCACCCCAAACGCGAAGAAAATTCCGCCGCACTCATCCATTGATTCTATTCACCACCACTTCTCTTGAGGGGGTTCCTCTTTCTCTGTGCCCTCTGTGAACTCCGCGTCCTCTGTGTAAAATTCTTTTTCCGATTCTGTCCGCAACCTGGATAATCTACTCACCTGCCATGACGCTCCCGATCAGCTCGATCTCCTTCGATCTCGCCGCCGCCACACAATATCTCGCCGCGAAAGACGACCGTCTCGCCGAGCTAATCCAATCCACGGAGCCATTCCAACTCGACGAAGTCCTCGTCGAAAGCCCCTACGAAGCCCTCCTTGAAGCCATCGCCTACCAATCCATATCCGGCAAAGCCGCTGCCACCATCTTCGGCCGCGTCAAAGCGCTCAGCTCCACCGGCCGCGCACCCACGCCGCAAGAAATGCTCAAGCTCCGCAAACAAGCCCTCCGCAAAGCCGGCCTCTCCGGCGCAAAGTCCTGGCGATGAAAGACCTCGCAAAAAAAACAATCGAAGGCGTCGTCCCCACGCTCGAAGACGCGCAAAAACTCTCCGACGAAGAACTCGTCGAGCGCCTAACCTCCGTCCGCGGCATCGGCGCCTGGACGGTCGAAATGTTTTTGATTTTCCGCCTGGGCCGCCCCGACGTTCTCCCCATCCACGACCTCGGCGTACAAAAAGGCTGGTCCATCACATACGGCAAAAAACACAAACCCAAGCCCAAAGAACTCCTCGCTTTCGGCGAACGCTGGCGCCCCTACCGCACCGTCGCCAGCTGGTACATGTGGCGTGCCTGTCACCGCGCCGGCAACGCCGCCATGCGCAAAATCCGCCCCGCCAAACCCCGCCGCAAACGCCTCGTCACCAATCAGCAGCCCAAGAAATCCCGGCGATGATCTTTCATCGGGTTCATGTAATCCAAACGCCCGTCTCTGTACGACACCTAGTCCACGCAAGGCTCAAATTCTCGTGGACAAACCTCTCTGCTGTGGTACAATTCCTCTTGGGATATCTCATGCTGCGGCTGATTGCCGCAGCATTTTTTGTTTTGGGATAGCAACTCGGAATCGAGTTGCAGAAACCACCTTCTCAGGCGGTCCGCCTCGCGCTCGGCTCCGGCCGCAACTCTAACTCCTTTAGAATCAATGCTTGCGGGAATGGCTGCAAATGTTGATTCTAAACGACTTACAGGATCGCTAAACCCTTTAGATGCAACATTTACAAAAAACATGGGGAGGGGGTACACAAGCGAGGAGAATGGAAGCTTGTGCGCTGATCAACATTCACCAGCTGCCAGCATTGTCACTGAGTCAGGGCTGGTTCGCGCACCAGGAAATATATAGCGGCAATTGCGGCCAGCAAAACACCGCTCTCGAGGGAAACCGAAACGCGATGTAACCGGCTGAACTCTGCCAACAAAGGGCTATCCCCGGACGTCGCCTGGATCGACCCCATCTGCACGCGCAACGTAGCCATTTTCGCGCTCACAGTGAACTGAGAAATCGCGGTTAGCGCCACCATCAGCATCACGCAAAGTGCCGCCGGAGTCACAAAGCTCGCGAAGCTTCGCATTCGCACCAGCCGCACCAGCAAGAACACGATACCCAGTGCAATCCCGCCAAGATGCATGCGCGTCAGCGAGAAGCCGACGATAGCCCCAGCTTGGTCGCGGTTCGGCGCCAGCACTCGAAACGCGCCTGGCGCCACCACAAAGCTCAGAAACACGTCGCTCCCGAGCCAAACGCTCAACGCCAGGAACTCGATAGTGCGAAGTAAAGATGTCATGAACCAGATTGCGGCGAAGCTCGTATTCGCCCTGCTCAGCGGCTCTTACTCTACCGCACCGCTCAACTTGCGCGCACCTGATACGTATGTCACGGTGTTCGTCACCATATAGATCGGCGTCACTATAACGGAAATGATCCCCCAGGGGCCCAGCAACAGATTTTTCCCCATGTACTCCCAATACTTGCTGCGCATGCACGTCTTGCACATGCTTCCTTGAATGGTTCTCGTCTGACGCAAAATCACCATTCCAATATTGTGATTGAAGGTGACCTGGCTGGTCTGACGCATGTTTCCGCAGATTTGGCACCGCCCCATCATGCCGGCGGGGTTTGCGGAGCTTGCCACGTTCATCGGACTTGGATTCACTGTACCCATAGATCCCTCCTAGCAGATGCAAAAGATGATTAGCCTGCGCTGACCGAACCGGCGCTCAGTAATTGGATAGTTACTTATACGACCGCCGGCAAGCTAATTCAACGGACCTAATGGCCAGTTTTCGGCCTCATTCACCGATTGATGCAACCACCGATTGAGCACACGTTTTGCTACTTTTTGATTCGCTGGAAGGATTAGTGCCAGAATGAGAAGGTTATGGTGGGCGACAAAGGACTTGAACCTTTGACCTCTCCCGTGTGAGGGGAGCGCTCTAACCAACTGAGCTAGTCGCCCGGCCGGTACAGCCGCGACGCTCCGAAGCGTCATCTATTTGTAGCAGGAAGGACCCGGGTTTTCAACAGATGCCCACGGCAACATCGCAGATCGTTTCGCAACTCCAGCGCTCCATCTCTCGCGCGATCTACGGCAAGGAAGAAGCCATTCAGCTCGCGCTGATCACCCTTCTCGCCCGCGGCCACCTGCTGATCGAAGACGTACCCGGCGTCGGCAAGACCACTCTTGCGCAAGCTCTCGCAAAATCTTTTCACTGCACTTTCCAGCGCGTCCAGTTCACCTCGGACCTTCTGCCCAGCGACGTTCTCGGCGTCAGCGTTTACAATCCCGAATCCCGCGAATTCGAGTTTCGACCCGGTCCGATTTTCGCAAACGTCGTTCTCGCCGATGAAATCAATCGCACCACCCCGCGCACACAGTCGGCCCTTCTCGAAGCCATGAACGAAGCCCAGGTCACCGTGGACGGCAAAACGCTGCTGTTGCCTCATCCATTTCTCGTGATCGCCACCCAAAATCCCGTCGAGCACCACGGCACATACCCACTGCCCGAATCGCAGCTCGACCGTTTCCTGATGCGCATCAAGATGGGTTATCCCTCGCACGAAACCGAACGCGAGATTTTACGCAAACACATTCATGACGATTCGCTCGCGGCGCTCGAACCCGTCGCGGGCATCGATGACGTCCTCGAAATGCAGGAATCCGTCGCCCGCGTGAAGGTGGAAGCCAGCCTACACGACTATGCTCTCGAGATTGTCAATCGCACGCGCAAAACTGAGCAGCTCGCTCTAGGTGTCAGCCCTCGCGGCACACTCATGTTGCAGCGCGCGGCGCAGGCCCGCGCTTTTCTTGACGGCCGCGATTATTGTTTGCCCGACGACTTCAAGCAGCTTGCCGTTGCCGTTTTTTCGCATCGTGTGGTCGCAAGTGCCCGCCACGCTTCGCTCCAGAAAAAATCGGAGACCACCGAATCCGTGCTCCGGGAGATTGTCGATTCCGTTCGCGTACCTCTGTGAGTCTACGTTCGAAAACCGCGCAACTCTGGGCCAAAGCTGACCGTTCCGCTGTGCGCGCTTTCTTCGTTTCCATCGCCGCGCTGACCGTTGCTCTGCTCCTCGCCCTCTATTCCGGCTCGGCAGGGGAGATGGGTCATCTCGCCCTCGCAACCGCCTCCGGGCTCGGCGCGCTGCTCGTCGCTGCGTGGGTAGCCATTACATTGGTCCCGGTTCTAGCCAGACGCACTCGCCTTCGTTGGATCGGTTACAAAATGGAGTACCGCGTTTCCCGGGAAGGCTGGATCTACATCCTGGGAATCTTTCTGGTCGCCGTCGCCGCACTGAACACTGGAAACAATTTGCTTTTCCTTATTCTTGCGACCCTGATTTCCATAATCTTGATGTCGGGCATTCTTTCTTCCATCACCCTCTCCGGCATCGAGATGCGCTTGCAGTTGCCGGAGCACATCTTCGCGGGCCAGCAGGTCCGCACTCTTGTCGAGCTGCAAAACGAAAAGCTGACGCTGCCCTCGTTTTCGCTTCGCGTCGAAGCCGTCCGCGGCAAGAATTCCTCGAACGCGGCCATGCTCGAGACGCCAATCTATTTTCCATACGTTCCAAAACATGACCGTGTCCAGCAAAATGTGCCCATGACTTTTCCGAGGCGCGGCGTTTATAGGCAGGAAGCCTTCCGGGTCGTTACCAGATTCCCCTTCGGCTTCTTACAGAAAGCGCGCCGCATGGATCTGAAGTCCGAGGCGCTGGTCTATCCTTCGGTCGAGCCCACCCGCGACTTTTTTGAGATTCTTCCCGGCATGCAAGGAGCGCTTGAGAGTCTCGCCAAGGGCCGCGGCCAGGATTTGTATGCGTTGCGCGACTATTTGCCTCGCGACAGCTCGCGCCACGTGCACTGGAAGGCTTCGGCGCGCCTTGGTTCTCTGATGGTCCGCGAGTTTACCCGTGAGGATGATTGCCGCGTTGTTCTGGTCCTTGACCCTCACATGCCCGCGAGCCTCGAGGCGAAGGAAGCGGACGCCCGCTTCGAGCGCGCTGTGACCATGTGCGCCGCCCTGGCCTGGCACTTTTACGAACGCAATGCCGTCTTGCAATTTCGCACTGCCGGTTTTGAAACGCCGCTCGTCGAAGCCGACGAGATTGTCTTTGATATCCTGCGGCATCTTGCCACTGCAAAGCCTTGTCCGCCGGACCCAAACCGCGCACTCCTTACGGATCTAGTTAGCGTGCAGGACATTTTCCGCGTGATTGTTACCAGCGAGTCACACGGTTCCATCCCCTCGAGCATCTGGAACCGGTCCTGGGTCATCTTTCTCGAAGATCTGGTTGCCTGAGAGTACTTCCCGCGTCCTCAAGCAGGCTGTTGCGCCAACTGTGCGAGAATACGCCGTGATGATGCTCACTGGGCGCGAGGTCGTATCTTTCCGCAAACAATTGCTCGATTGGTTTCGCCAATTTAAGCGCGATCTGCCGTGGCGGCGCACGAAGGATCCATATCGCATTTGGATCTCGGAAATCATGCTGCAGCAGACACGCGTCGCCGCCGTAATTCCTTATTACGAAAAGTTCCTGGCCCGCTTCCCAGACGTTCAAGCGCTCGCAGCAGCGCCGCAGGAGGAGGTGCTGCGGCTCTGGTCCGGCCTTGGCTACTACAGCCGCGCGCGAAATCTGCAAAAGGCGGCGCAACAGATCGTGGCGCAACATGGTGGAGAATTCCCGCGCGAGGAGGAAGCTCTTCTCGCGCTGCCCGGCGTCGGCCGTTACACCGGGGCCGCGATTCTCAGTATCGCCTTCGGCGCAAAACGCGCGGTCCTTGATGGTAATGTCGCGCGTGTCCTCGCGCGGCTCGGCGCGATTCGCGGCGACTTGCGGGAATCGCGCCGATGGCAATCGCTTCAAGAAACGGCTGGAGAACTCCTGGGACCAGAATCACCGGGAGATTGGAATCAGGCCATGATGGAGCTCGGCGCGATAGTCTGCACGCCGCGCGCCCCACAATGTCTTCTCTGCCCCGTGGCGAGATTTTGCCGCGCGCGTGAATTGGGTGATCCTGAATCTTTTCCTGAAAAACGCAAAAAACGCGAAGCCGTACAAATCGTTCTCGCCGCGGCGGTCCTTACCAATGCGCGCGGCCGAACACTTCTATTGCCTCCGCCTCGAAAAACACAGAACAAGCCGGCGGCCGACGACGTCGCCACGCTGGTCTCGCGCATGTGGCATTTCCCAACGGTCGCGATTCGCAAGAATCCGCGAGCGGAATTGGAGAAATTTATCGCACAATTTCTTCCCGCGAAAAATGGAGCGCTTCGCCTGGAACCACTTGCAGAAGTGCGCCATGCGGTGACGTATCGCAACGTAACCGTTCTTCCCTTCCAGATCGCGGTTAAAAAGATCCCGCGTACTCGCGGAGCGAAGAACATTCCATTGAAGGACTTTTCCACGCTACCCGTCTCGAATCTCACCCGCAAAATCGCGCGGGCCGCGCTTTCCAGGTCATCAGCGGCCACCGTGAAGCCATAAGCGTTATCGTTTCGCGCTGCCTTCGCCGCGCTCCCCGGCCGTAGTGCTACGATGGAATGTCCTCTAATGGCTGCCTCCGCATCAGCAACGAGTATCCCCGCGCTCCCCGCCGAGCGTTTTTTTCGCACCTCTCTTTTCCTGCTCATGGCCACGTCCGTTGCTACTCTTGTCAGCACCGGTAAGCTCGATCTGTTCACGATAATCGTGGCGCCTTCGGCAGTCCTCTATAAAGGAGTGCGATGGTGGCGGCGTAGCCCCGCGGAAATCCCGCAGCGGCTCGCGACGCGGCTGGTTGTTGGGTACCTGATCGTTTTCCCTGTGGACGTTGTTTTTCTTTCGCGCGCTTTTGTTGCGACTTCGTCCAACCCGGCGCTCTACGCCGCGCTTCTTGGAGCGATCCATTTTCTGCTCTTTGTGATGCTCATCCGTCTCTACAGTGCAACGACGGATCGCGATGCGCTCTTTCTGGCGATGCTCTCCTTCGCGGCGATTCTCGCTTCCGCCGTTCTCACCATCGACACGACGTTTCTCGGCCTTTTCTTCTTGTTTCTCTTGTTTGGCGTGGCTACTTTCGTCGGCCTGGAAATGCGCAGCGGATCGAAAGGCGCGATTGCGCCGGAAATTGACGCGCACCCTGAGCAGGAACGCCGGCTCACTCGCGCGCTGGTCCTTGCCGCGCTGAGCGTGGCTCTCGGCGCCATGATGATCGGCGGCGCACTGTTCTTCTTCTTTCCGCGTTTCAGCGCCGGTTATCTGGGGCGCACCAGTTTGCAGCCGACTTTAATGTCCGGCTTCAGCGACGACGTCGAGCTAGGCCAAATCGGGGAGATCAAGAAGAATTCCGAGGTCGTCATGCGTGTGCGCACCGGAAAACCGGTGGGGTATCCCGGTCTGCGCTGGCGCGGCATCGCGCTCACTACATTTGACGGAAAACGCTGGTACTCTCCCGATCGCGAAAATGTCACCGTCCCCGCCGGACTCAGCGGCTGGATAAACGTACAGGACAAGGCTGGGGAGCAGGACCGGACTGCAACCGTCTTGCGCTACACCGTGCTGCTCCAGCCCATCGCGACCGATACGATCTTCGCTCCCGCAAATGTCGTCTCCGTGCGTGGAAATCTCTCTGGCGAAGGGTCCAATACGGACATGGGTGCGCGACGCAGCTACATCATCCGCGATGGGACAGGCTCCCTTTTCAATCCATTTCATAATTTCAGCACTCTTCGGTACGAAGGATATTCGCTTCTTCCGGCGATGAATTTGGCCAGTTTGCGCCTGGCATCGGCCGACTATCCCGAAGACGTTCGCGACACTTACCTGCAACTTCCCCCGCAGCTCGATCCGCGAATTCCTGAATTGGCGAGGCAGATTACGGCGCGCTCGCAGACCCCCTTCGACAGAACGATTGCGGTGGAAAACTATTTGCGCTCACGCTTCACTTACACGCTTAACCTCACCGGAAAGCCCGGTGTCGACCCCCTCGCGCATTTTCTCTTCGAGACCCGCGCGGGCCACTGCGAGTATTTCGCTTCCGCCCTTGCCATCATGCTTCGCACGCTTGGAATTCCCACCCGGGAAGTGAACGGATTCTTGCCCGGCGAGTATAACGATCTCGGAGAGGACTACATTGTCCGCGCCAGCGACGCGCACAGCTGGGTCGAGGTTTATTTTCCCGGCACGGGCTGGATGACTTTTGATCCAACGCCGCCAGGGGCCGAATCCGCCGGCGGTTTCTTTACGCGCTTCGGCCAATACATGGATTGGTTCGAACTTTCCTGGAACGAGTGGGTTATCAACTACGATTTCATACACCAGATTCTTCTCGCGCAAAACATGCAGAGGAGCACGCGAGCGTGGACGGAGGTAGCGCGGGCCTGGTTTCAAAGCGAGCAGGAAAAAGGCCGAAGGTGGATGAGGTCCTGGAACGGCGGACTCCGCTTGTTGCTTCCTCTGGCCATCGTGCTATTCCTGATGGCGCTGCGTTTCGATCTGGTTGTTGCTTTTGTGCGGCGGTTGTGGCTTTCGTGGCAGCTTCGTTCGCCGGAGGTCGCGCGGTCCAATCCGCAACTTGCTTCGCGGCTATACAGCGAACTCCTGTACCTACTCGAGCGGCGCGGCTTCGCTCGTCAGCCTACGCAAACGCCGTTTGAGTTTGCGGCGGGCGTTTCGCAGCCTCGTCTCGCGCCTGCGGTATACGAATTCACACAACACTACACTCAGGCACGTTTTGGCGGCGCGCCCTGCGACACAATTCGTCTCCGGGCGCTGCTCGAGCAGATCCGGTCGTCCTTCGCTTCTCGCTGAAGTCCTGGCTCCGTGTCCAAAAGTCTGCAGTTTACTGCTTACGGATGAACTGCAGCTGTTTGGTATCCCTCCGCCGCCGCGTGTTACAATCGAGAATTGCGCAAAGGTGCTAATTTACTGCCTATGACTAAGGTCGGATTCGTCAGCCTGGGATGCCCGAAGAACCTCGTCGACAGCGAGGTGATGATGGGTATTCTTACGCGCGAAGGTTATGAACTTACGCCCCGCGCGGATGAAGCCGAGATCCTGGTCGTCAACACCTGCAGCTTCATCGAGTCCGCGCAAAAAGAGTCCGTCGACGCAATTCTGGAGATGGCCGAGCACAAGAAGTTTGGCGCGGCGCGCAAGCTTATCGTCGCCGGATGCCTTGTCGAGCGTTTTCGCGATCAAATTCTTGAGCAAGTTCCGGAAGTGGACGCCGTGGTGGGCACCGGCGAAGTCGAGCGAATTCTCGAAGCTGTTCACGGTGATCTGCGCGTGTTGCCCGCGGCGCCGCCGGCGTTTCTCTATCACGACTTGACACCGCGCGTTATCACCACGCCGCGCCATGCCGCATACATCAAGATCGCTGAAGGCTGCGACCATCCCTGCACGTTTTGCATCATTCCGCAATTGCGTGGAGCATTCCGCAGCCGTCGTTTTGAATCCGTGGTCCGTGAAGCGGAAAATCTCGCCGCGTCGGGCGCGCGTGAAATCACGCTCATCGGCCAGGACACAACTTCCTACGGCGAGGACCTGAGCCTTCGTGATGGTCTGGCGCAATTGCTCGCGCGGCTCGCGCAGGTCGAAGATCTGCTGTGGGTGCGCTTCCTTTACGCCTATCCGAATCGCGTGACGCAAAAATTGCTGGATACGCTCGCGGCGCATCCCAGACTCGCCAAGTACATGGATATGCCGCTGCAGCACGCGAGCCGTAACGTGCTGGCGCGGATGAAACGCGGCTCGCACGGCGAAGCCTTCTTGAAACTTCTCGAGCGTATCAGGACAACGATTCCCGGAGTTTCGCTGCGCACGTCGTTTATCGCGGGCTTTCCGGGCGAAACGGAAGCGGATTTCGAGGAGCTCTGCGATTTTGTGCGCGCGGCTGAACTGGATTGGATGGGCGTGTTCGAGTATTCGGATGTGGACAACGCGAACAGCTACAGCCTGAACGAAAAAGTCGACCCAGAAACGATTACCGATCGCCGCAACCGGCTGATGGCCATTCAAAAGAAAATCTCTCGGGAAAAATTGCGCGAGTGGAAGAACCGCACGGCCACGGCGCTTGTCGAAGGCCCATCGAAGGACAATCCGCTGGTGTGGGAAGCGCGCCTCGAAGGCATGGCGCCGGATATCGATGGCAAGCTCTATCTGACCGACATTGAATTGCCCAGCGGCGAAACCGCCGACACGGGCGACGTGGCGCGAGTCGAAATAATCAAGTCTGATGCCTACGACCTCATCGGACGCGTCGTCGAGATTTTGCCGCGGCCCATCGGGCGCGGGATCGCTCATGCGCCGTCCGTCCCGCGGGTTCCGCCAGCCGAAAAGCTCCAACGTATTGCTACTGGAGCGCCGCTCCGCGTCTTGGGGTAAGATAACTTTCCTAAATGCTGCAGGCCCGGTACTTAGACCGCGGGCTCGCCGTTAATGACGAGCATAACCCCGCTTTCTGAAAAAAGCGGCTGCAGCGAACGGATTTCATAATTCAGCGCGAAGGGTGAAGGACCCCGATGAAACATCGCTGCCCGATTTGCAAAACGCCGACAGATTCCGACATCCACGGGGACTTTCCCTTTTGTACCGAGCGCTGCCGCGACCGCGACCTCGGCAACTGGGCCACTGAGAAATATGTCGTGTCCGAACCGGTATTCGACATGAGCGAGTTGGAGGCGGACAGCGATCCCGGCGGCAAAAAAGCGGCGGACGAAGACGAGGATTTTAAGGGGTACCGCAAGCCCGATGACACCATCCACTGAAATTCCCGGCGGCGCAATAACGCCGCAAAAAAAGCCGAGGTTGGCGATGGCCATTGCGACAGTGCTTGGCGTCGGTTACATACCGAAAGCGCCGGGCACTTTTGGCTCGCTTGTGGGAATCATCGTCGCGATTCTGACGCATCCCGTAAGCTTGTTTCTTCTGCTAACCGCAAGCATTAACGGCCACACGATATACAGCGGAATCGGCGTGGATATACCGCCTCTGCAGGAGCGATGGGCGTTTGTGGTGCTACTCGTTCCCTCGATGTTTGTATTTCTCTGCGTGAGTCTTGTTGGAGTGTGGAGCAGTTCGAAGGCGGCGGCCTACGCTGGCGTATCGGACCCGCAGTTCGTTGTCATTGACGAAGTATCCGGGATGGTTTTGACGCTGGTGCTCGGGATCGCCCCTCTAGGTCTTCCGACGCACCTTTTGCCAACCGAGAACGCCTCGGTTTTCGCATTGTACTCGGGCCTTTCTCTGCTCAATTGGAAATACTTGTTGTTCGGATTCCTGCTGTTTCGCTTGTTCGACATTTGGAAGCCTTTCCCGGTCCGGCAACTCGAAAAACTGCCGCGCGGCTGGGGCATCATGGCGGATGACTGGATGGCGGGCATCTACGCTGCTATTCTGTTGCGGGTCGCGTTACACTTTGGTTTGCTTGGCTAGGTATGAAATTTGGGTTCGGGTCTTCGGCGGAAAAAAACGGCATCCCCCACATTGATAGAGTTGCGCCCGCGGCTGCCATTCCCGGCGGCGAGATCGTCATTCACGGCAGCGGATTCGGTTCGCGCGCGCACCCGCTGCCCGTGGTGCGATTTGGCGAGGCGGAAGCCAGCCTGGCGCTGGCCAGCGAAAACCGGCTGATTGCGCGAGTTCCCGAAGGCGCGAGTGGCGGCATGGTCCGCGTGTGCAACGCCGCCAACGAAAGCCAGCCGCATCCCGTCTACATCGGTGTGCAAATCGCGGACAATCTGCACCCCATCGCAAATCCCGCGGTCGACGCGTACGGCAATACCTACGTTACGTTTTCGGGCAACCGCGGGCAGCGCGTTCCTGTGTCGCTCTATAAAATTACGGCGAACTACAGCGTAAAGCCTTTCGTCACTTCGCTGGTAAACCCCAGCGGCCTGGCCGTGGACCGCGCCGGGAACCTCTTCGTTTCCTGCCGCAATGACGGGACGATTCATCGCATTACGCCGGAGGGCCGCGCCGAGCAGTGGATTGAAGGGATGGGAGTCGCCACGGGCATTGCGTTCGACCGCGCCGAGAATCTTTATGTAGGCGATCGCAGCGGGACGATCTTTAAAATCAGCGCAAGCCGCGAAGTTTTTGTGTTTGCGACGATCGAGCCGTCGATGGCCGCGTATCATTTGGCGTTTCATCCGAACGGCGACCTTTACGTCACCGGTCCGACGACATCCAGTTATGACCGCGTGTACCGCATCACGCAAGGGGGAGAAGTCAGTACATTCTTTCGCGGCCTCGGACGGCCGCAAGGGCTGGCCTTTGACCGCGACAGCAATCTCTACGTAGCCGCTTCTTACGGCGGGCGTCGCGGCATCATTCGCATCACGCCGCAGGCGCATGCGGATGTTGTCCTCAGCGGCTCCGGACTGGTCGGCATGGCGCTGCAATCATCCGGCCGCGCGATTCTCGCCACCACCGGCGCTCTATTTACACTTGATTGGGATGTGCGTGGCCTGCCACTACTCGGATAACTGAAACGATGAAAGCGGAAATCATAGCGGTTGGTTCGGAATTGCTCACTCCAGACCGCTTGGACACCAATTCGCTCTTCCTGACGGAAGAGCTGAACAAGATTGGCATTGAGGTAGTGCGCAAGACGGTTGTGGGCGACAACCGGGATCTGCTGGGGGAAGCGTTTCGCGATGCGCTGAATCGCGTGCCGCTCATCATTTCCTCAGGCGGCCTCGGCCCCACGGAAGACGACCTCACGCGCGAAACTGTCGCCGAACTTCTGGGACGCAAGCTTCGCCGCAACGACGATATTCTTCGCTACATCGAGGGGCGCTTCCGCGCGCTGGGCCGCGAAATGCCCGAGGTCAATGTGCGCCAGGCCATGGTTCCTGAAGGCGCGGAAATCCTCGAGAATTCGCGTGGCACCGCGCCGGGCTTGTGGCTCGAAGATTCGGGGCACTCGATCGTGCTTCTGCCTGGCCCGCCGCGCGAACTGAAGCCGCTGTTCCGAGAACAGGTTTTGCCGCGTCTGGAGCGCCGAGCCTCCGGCGTGCGCATGTTCCACCGCGAAATTCGCGTCACGGGGTTGGGAGAATCGCACGTCGAGCAGCGCATCATGGGTATTTATAAGCGCTTTCCCGAGGTGAACACGACTGTCCTCGCCGCCCCCGGCGAAACGCAGGTCCATCTGCGCATCTGGACGGACGATCCGGAACACGCCAAGAAAGCTCTGGACGAAATCGTGAAGGGCTTCGAGATTGCGCTGTCGGACCGTATCTTCAGCCAGGACGGGTCGTCCCTTGAGGAGGTAATCGCGGCGGAGTTAACGATGCATAAGGCCACGATTTCCGCAGCGGAAAGCTGCACAGGCGGCTTGCTGGCGCAGCGTTTGACAAGCATCGCAGGCAGCTCTTCCTACTTTCTTGGCGGCGTGGTTTGCTACAGCAACGAACTCAAAACCGCGTGGGCGGGCGTACCCGTGGAACTTATTCAGGCCAAGGGCGCGGTCAGCGCAGAGGTCGCCGTGGCTCTTGCGGAAGGAATCCGGCGCCGCGTCGGGAGCACGTTTGGAGTCGGCATCACGGGAATCGCTGGGCCGGGTGGAGGCTCGGAGGAAAAGCCCGTTGGAACGGTGCATATCGCGCTCGCGCACGCAGGCGGCGTCAAGGAACGCAGTGTGCGCTTCCCCGGAGACCGCGAATCCATCCGCTGGCAAGCTTCTCAGGTGGCGCTGGACATGGTCCGCATCCACTTTCTCTATAACGGTAAGCAACCGCCGAATCGAGCCTGAACGTGCGCCTCTTCGTCGCGCTGGAGATTCCCGCCGCTGTGCGAGACAATCTGGCAGCACAAGTTAAGGAACTTCGCGATTTGTCCGCGCAAGTAGCGGACAAGCGGCCGCGCTGGGTGCGCACGGAGAATCTCCACGTGACTCTCAAATTCATCGGCGAAGTGGCTCCCGCAAAGATCGACGGAATCCGCGGCGTACTCTCGAACATTCGTTTGAGTGCGCCTGTCGATCTGCAGTTTCGCGGACTCGGATTTTTCCCCGATGAAAAGCATCCGCGCGTGCTCTGGGCAGGATTGAACCCTTCGGCGAATCTCTCTTCTCTCGCGGGAGACATCGATCGAGCGATCGGAACACAAGGGATCGCGAGGGAAACGCGCGCGTTCACACCGCACCTGACGCTTGCGCGGCTTGAGCCTCCCGGCTTGCACGAAAAACTGCGCTCCGCAATTCAGAAAAGTTGCGAGCGCGACTTCGGTTCCTTCCAAGCGCGCGAATTCCACCTTATCGAAAGCAAATTAAAGTCTACCGGCGCCGAGTACACTTCCCTTGCATCATTCCCCTTTGCCTTGGAGGCCTAACGCCTGATGACCGAGCTGAACGAGACACTCATCTCGATTCCGGTAGCTGCATACCTCGTAGGCTCGATCCCCTTCGGTCTGCTTCTGGGCAAGCTCTTTGGCTCGGCTGACGTTCGCAAAGGGGGGAGCGGCAATATCGGCGCAACCAATGTTGCGCGCGTGGCAGGGCCGCTTGCCGGAATCCTCACTCTGCTGTTGGACGCCGCAAAAGGCGCCTTTGCGGTCGTTCTTGCCGCGCGGCTCTCGAACGAAAGCGCCTTGTGGATGATGATCGCCGGCTTGTGCGTCCTCGTGGGCCACTGTTTCCCCATCTGGCTGGGATTTCACGGTGGCAAGGGAGTGGCCACGGCTGCGGGCGTCTTCCTGGTGTTGTGCCCGCCGGCGTTTCTCGGAGCAGCCATTCTTTTTGTCCTCGTGGTGGTTTATTGGCGGTTTGTGTCGCTCGCTTCGATCTCGGCGGCAGCAGTCATGCCCTTATTGATTTACATTTTTTGGGCGCCGCATCACGCGCCGCCCTACGCGATCACCTTCGGCTCGCTGGCCGCCGCGCTACTGATTGTCTATAGACATGACGCGAACATTCAGCGATTGGTGCAGGGCGACGAGCCGAAATTTTCGTTCCCCAGGAAAAAAGAGGATGCGCCTTGATGCGCATTGCCATACTCGGTGGCGGGAGCTGGGGTACGGCGCTGTCCATCGTGCTCGCGCGCGCGCACAAGCCGCACGAGATTTCCCTGTGGGTGCGCGACGCCACGCTTGCCGAATCCATCGGCCGCGAGCGCGAGAACAAACTCTATCTTCCAGGTCATAAGCTGCCGGAGGCGGTTCGAGTCACGCATGACGCGGTGGCGGCTCTGGAAAACGCGGGAGTGGTCATCGGAGCCGTGCCTTCGGCTCACGCCCGCACCGTCTACCAGCGCGTCCTGCCGCATATCGTGCGGGGTGCGGCTATCGTAAGCGCCACGAAAGGGCTCGAGCCCGCCACCCACTCACGCATGAGCCAAGTCATTTTTCAAGTCGTCTCGCCAGAATTCAGTCCGCGCATCGCGGTTCTTTCCGGACCGTCCTTCGCCGCGGAAGCAGCCGCCGGCCAACCCACTGCAGTCGTTCTCGCTTCAAGTGACATCGCCTTCGCCAATGAACTTCAGGAGGAGTTCGCCGCGCCGAATTTTCGCTTGTATACCAACAACGACGTACTCGGCGTCGAACTCGCCGGCGCGATGAAGAATGTCATCGCCATCGCGGCGGGAGCCTGTCAGGGGCTGGGCCTCGGTTCCAATCCGTTGGCGGCGCTGATCACGCGCGGCCTGGCGGAGATGACGCGTCTTGCCGTGGCTCTGGGCGCGCGCCCAGAGACCCTCAGCGGGCTCGCGGGCCTCGGCGACCTGGTCCTGACCTGCACCGGTTCGCTGAGCCGCAACCGTCACGTCGGCCTCGAACTGGGCAAGGGCCGTTCGCTCAACGAGATACTGAAAGGCATGAAAATGGTCGCCGAAGGCGTGGGAACTGCGAGAGCCCTGTTGGCACTGGCCCGCGAGGCTGGAATAGAACTGCCTATAACAGAGCAAGTTGACGCCATCCTGCACCAGGGGAGATCGCCCCGAGATGCCATCCGGAACATCATGGAACGCCCCCTAAAGCGAGAATAAAAGGGCGGAAATAAGCAACTTTTCGAGAGCCTACCGCTTTTTCCACTAGTACCAAGGTTCCAGTTGCAGATGAGCGACGCCACGACAATCGCGGCCCCCGTTGCGCTGTCTATTCCCCTAAAATTGAGAGTTGAGATGCCAGAACCCGGCTCATCCACGTGGCAACGCCTGCGCAAGGGACGTGTGCGCATTTTGTGGCTCGTTCTGGGCGCGCTGCTGCTCGTCAGCGCCCTGCCCATAGGGCTTTACCACCGGCAAGTGTTGCAACTTAGCCAGGACAAGCTGGTCGACACTGAGCGCGTCGGGCAGTCCGACCTGACGCGGTCCCTGGCCCAGGAAATTCAGCTTTTCGAGGCCAATCAAACTCAGCAGCTCTTCAGTGAGCGCCAGATCCTGACTCTGACGGGACTCATTGACAATGTCGAAGACCCTGCTGCCGAACCCAAGGTTACACGGCTACTCGAAGACTTTGTCGAAAGCAATCGCGACACTTTTGTATATCTGACGGCGGTCGACAAATCCGGCAAGGGCACCAGCGCTTCTCAGGGCAACTTCCGCGCGGAACAGGATCCCTTTGTGGCCAAGGCGTTGCAGCGGGCATTTGTCACCTGCATGCAATCCGAGGAGTTGCACACCGTTAAGTTTCGCAGCGATCCGTTGGCGCTCGCACCGAACAACCAGCCGGCCTTTGTGCTGGCCGTGCCGCTCACAGATTTGCATGATAATTTTACCGGCATGCTCGCAGCGGTCGTCTCTCTCGAGCCCATATCGCACCGCTTGAGGGACGCCAGCGTGCGCCACCGAACGGTATTCGTTGTGGACCACTCCGGGCACATCGTCTCGCATCCTGACACCAAAAATTACGTACCTGGCGCCGAAGCCGGCGGAAAGCTCGTAGAGCAGATTCGCGCGCTGCCTCAGGATCTGCGCAATACGGAGACGATTCGCTTTGTAGAGGGCGGACCAAAGCACCCCGTAGAAATGATTGGGACGTACAGCACCCTCCCCGAGGTCAACTGGGCGGTCGTCGCCGAGCGCAGCCTGGACCAGGCACGCGCCGACGCGGGCGTGACGGAACTAAACCAACAGGCGCTGGCCTTCGTCAGCGTGGTCATCCTCGTAGCCATCCTCTTCGGCTACTTTTTTGCGGTCGGCATCAGCGGGCCGATTCGCGGTCTCGCCGCTTCCACGCGGGCCATCAGCCGCGGCGAATTCCATCAACGCTCGCCGGTCCGGGGCGCCACGGAAATCAGCGAACTGGCCGAAAACTTCAACAAAATGGCCAGCGACATCGAGGAGTACATTGAAAAGCTGAAGGAAGCCGCGGAAGAAAACCGCGAGCTGTTTATTGGCTCGATTCGCATGCTCGCCGCGGCCATCGACGAAAAAGATCCGTATACGCGCGGTCACTCCGGGCGCGTGGCGAAATATTCGACGTTGATCGGGCGGGAGCTCGGGCTTTCACCCGAAGAGCTGGACAAACTGCGGGTCGCGGCCCTGCTCCATGACGTCGGCAAAATCGGCGTCGAAGACCGCGTCCTGAAAAAGCCGGGCGCATTGACGCCGGAAGAATTCGATTTGATGAAGCAGCACACCGTAAAGGGCGCAAACATCATGCGCCCGGTTTCGCAATTGAAAGAGATGCTGCCGGGCATCGAACTGCACCACGAACATATCGATGGCCGCGGTTATCCGTATGGGCTGCAGGGCCAGCAAATCCCTTTGATGGCGCGCATTATCGGCGTGGCCGATACGCTCGACGCCATGACCACCAATCGTCCGTACCAATCTGCGATGGATATCGAATTCGCGCTGAACCGGATCAAGTCTCTCACTGGCTCCAAGTTTGACACTGTTGTTGTCACGGCCCTCGAATCGGCTGTCAATTCCGGAAAGCTCCGCCTGAGCGCCGTCGAAGTCACGGTCTGAAAACTGCCGTGGCCTGCGCCACCAACCTGATCTCAGTGTAAACTCAGCCCGCTCAATCTATGTGGCGAATCGCTTACAGATTCTTTGGCGGGATGTTGATTACGGTTCTACCCGTGAATTTCATATCGGTCTATCTCTTACATGACGTCGACAAAGAGCGCGCGGGCCAGTGGAATCTCGCTTTCTTCGAGCTTTGCGAGGAGTTTCTTATCTTTAGTATGGTGGTGACAGGATTATTTCTTTTTTTCCTATGGTGTGGCCGCGTTCTGCTTCGCATACCGCCTTCCTCCAACTACGTTTTGGCTTTTTCCATGGGCGTCCTCGTCATTTTGGTCCAATATCCAATTGAACTGGCGGGGCGAGCCGTCCTCCCATCTTGGGAGGATGTTGTTGTCACCCTCTATCTCCTAGTGAGCCCTTTGTTGTGCGCCGTCTTTTTTTTGATAAGGAGCCGCATTGCGCCGGGTCCGACAACTTAACGTGGCCTCCGACGTAGGTATTGGGTTTTCCTGTTGGCACTCCCGCTTCTGCTACACTTTTAGGTTGCGCTGACTGCAAGGCGCTAAACTGCATGATTTCTCTTTTTGGAAAACCGGAAAAGGTCGAACCGTCGCTGCTCGAGCGGCTGAAAGCCTCGGTCAGCAAGACGAAGGCGGCGCTGTCCGAGTCGGTGGAAAATATTTTTCTCGGCGAGCGCAAGATTGACCCCGCGCTGCTGAAAAAGCTTGAGACTGCGCTGCTCTCCGCCGACCTTGGCGTAAAACCGACACGCGAAATCCTGGATGCCGTGCGGGAAAAACTGGACCGCAACGCGCTCTCCGACGCCAGCCAGCTAAAGCGCGAGATCAAGTCTCACATCGTGCGTATTCTGACGATGAGCGACGGCATTGCAAGCGCCAGCGCGACAGGCAGTTTACCCGCACCCGCGATGCATTCAGCAAGCTCGCCTAACGGCTCTGGCCCGCGCGTGATCTTTATCGTTGGCGTGAACGGCGCGGGAAAAACGACCAGCATCGGCAAGCTCGCGAATCGATTGCGCCAGGAAGGTCTCAGCGTAGTGCTCTGCGCCGCGGACACCTTTCGCGCCGCCGCCGTCGAGCAACTCGAAATCTGGGCGCAGCGTAATGGGATTGATGTGATCAAACAGAAGTCCGGCGCCGATCCCGCTGCCGTCGTTTTCGATGCTGTTACCGCGGCTAAGGCGCGCGGTGCGGACGCCGTGATTGTCGACACTGCCGGCCGCCTTCACACCAAATCCAATCTCATGGCTGAGCTGGAAAAAATGAAGCGCACCGCGGCAAAGGTTATTCCCGGCGCGCCCCACGATGTGCTGCTTGTGCTCGACGCGACCACCGGCCAGAACGGCCTTGCTCAGGCGCGCGAGTTTACTTCGGCTGTTACCGTTACCGGCATCATTCTCACCAAGCTCGACGGCACTGCCAAAGGCGGCATCGTAGTCGCTATCGCACGTGAACTCGGCTTGCCCATTCGCTTTGTCGGCACCGGCGAGCAAATCAACGACATGGTGCCCTTCGACGCGGAGACTTACGCGAACTCGCTTTTCGATTAACCTTCTGACTAAATCATGGACGCTCACGCCACTCGCTTCGTGGAACACGCCCTGGAGTTGGCCCGCAAGGGCATCGGCCTGGCGAGTCCCAATCCCATGGTCGGCTGCATCCTGGTCCGCGAAGGCGAAATAGTAGGCGAAGGATTTCACGAATATGAAAAGCGCGACCACGCGGAAATCGTCGCGCTGAAATCCGCGGGAGAAAAAGCGCGCGGATCAACCATGTACGTCACACTGGAGCCGTGCAATCACACGGGCCGCACCGGTCCTTGCACGGAAGCGATTATCGCGGCGGGCGTTCAACGCGTTGTTGCGGCCATGGAAGATCCCAATCCCGTCAACTCAGGCCGCGGCTTCGACCGCCTGCGCGCCGCGGGCCTCGAAGTCTTTACCGGTGTGGGCGAAGAAGAAGCTCGCACCTTAAACGAAAGTTTCGCTTGCTGGATTCGCACGAAGAAACCGTTCGTCACGTTGAAATCCGCGCTAACGCTGGACGGTCAGCTTGCTTTGCCTGCCGGGTTCGGTAAGCCTCGCAAGCAGTCCCATCCGGCAAAGCGCACAAATTGGATCAGTTCGGGAGAATCCCGCGCCGAAGTTCACCGCATGCGCCACGCGTCCGATGCGCTTCTCACCGGTGTCGGCACCGTCCAAAGCGACGATCCGTTTCTGACGGATCGCAGCGGACTTCCGCGCAGACGGCGGCTCTTGCGTGTGGTCCTCGACAGCAAGCTTTCTCTCCCGCTGACATCTCGGCTCGTCAAAACCGCGGATGACGACTTGCTGGTTTTCACGAGCGAACCCGCGAATTCGCGGAAAACTCGAATCCTTCAAGAAGCTGGTGTAGAGGTAGCTCCAACACGTTCACGCGCTGGCCGAATCAATCTGGAGGCGGTTCCCGCCGAGCTCGGCCGCCGCGGAATCCTTAGCGTTCTCCTCGAAGCGGGACCGGCGCTCAACGGCGCCGCACTCCTCGCGGGTATCGTCCACAAACTTTTTCTCTTCTATGCGCCGAAGATTTCCGGCGAAACGGGCGCGCCATTCGCCTTCGCTCCAAATCTGAAACTTCCGCCTCTGCAAAAAGTTCGCACGCAGCCGTTCGGCCCCGATATCGCTCTCGAAGCCTACCTGCAAGACGTATACCGCTAAGTTTGGAGTGCGGCAGCCCTGCCGCCGCTATTGCGACGTCGCTCGAGCGTGGACCGAAGGCGGGAGCCCAGCTCCAGCACTCCACAGCGAAGTATCACTCGCTGACGCGCAGTACGGCAGCGCCTTCAATGGCGTCATTTTTTAAGGCATTAAGCGCGCGGTTGGCTTCGCTGAGCGGAAAAATCTGCGTATGCATGTGAACCGGAATTTCCGCCGCAATGCGAAGAAAATCCTCGCCGTCCTGCCGCGTGTTATTCGCCACGCTGCGAATCATCCGTTCTTGGTAGAGCAAGTCGTAACTAAATGACGGAATCGGGCTCATGTGAATTCCGCCCAGCACGAGCACGCCGCCTTTGCGCAACGCGGCAAGCGCCGCGGGAACAATCTCTCCAGCAGGCGCAAAGACAATCGCGGCGTCGAGCTTTTCCGGCGGCGGATCGAATGTTCCACCGGCCCACGCCGCGCCCAACTCGAGGGCCAGCTTCTGGTGACGCGCATCGCGCGTCGAGGCATACACCGTCACGTTCGAGTGCCGCGCCACCTGAATCGCCACATGCGCCGCCGCGCCAAAACCATAAAACCCCAACCGGCCACCGGGCTTGATCCCCGAAAGCCGCAGCGAACGGAAGCCGATAATGCCCGCGCAGAGCAACGGCGCGGCCTGCTCATCGGAAAACCCTTCGGGAATTGCGTAAACAAAATCCTCCGGCGCGACGATGTACTCGGCGTAGCCGCCGTCGACGCTGTAGCCAGTGAAAGTCGGATCGTCACATAGATTTTCTTCGTTCCGGCGGCAGTATTCGCATACGCCATCCGTATGGTGTAACCACGCGACGCCAACACGCACGCCGATCGCGTAGCGCCGCGAGCCTGTTCCCTGTTTCTCGACGACGCCGACCACTTGATGCCCCGGGATGACCGGCGATTTTCGCGGCGGCAATTCGCCTTCGATCACGTGCAGATCCGTGCGGCACACGCCGCAGGCGCGCACACGAATCAGCACTTCGCCTTTATCGGCGCTCGGCACAGGGACGTCCGTCAAGACCAGAGGATTCGTTTCGATTCGCGCGGGAGCGTTTAGTAGGCAGGCCTTCATTAGACGACCTCGATAGCTTCGCGTGATGGGTCAAGCTTCAGTTTAGTGCTTTCTGCCTCCGCGGCGAAATGCTGTACACTCGAATGGAAAAGCGCACAAGACGCGAAAGAGAAAGACGAGGAGAGCGTGTTCACGGGAATCATTGAACATGTCGGCACAATCGAGGCCCTCGACCTAAAGCCTGGCAGTGGACGCGTCACGATTCATGCGCCCAACCTCGCTCCAGCTCTCGCGGTTTCAAACAGCATCGCGGTGAACGGTTGCTGCCTCACTGTTGTCGCTCTCAACAAAAAACAGTTTTCCGCAGACCTTTCGGGCGAAACCATCCAGAAAACGTCGTTTGGCGCGAAGGCTGGTGAACTGAAAAAGGGTTCGCCGGTAAATCTCGAGCAGCCCCTAACCGCCGGAAAAGAATTTGGCGGCCACTTCGTTCAGGGGCATGTCGACGGCACTGGCCGCGTGACGCGTCTCGATCCAGAAGGTTTGGATTGCAACAACTGGTGGTTAGGCGTGGAAGTTCCTGAAGATTTTGCCCGCTACATCGTACCGAAGGGTTCTATCGCCATCGACGGCATCAGCCTGACCGTCGCGCGCTGGAATGGCAACTCGCGCGTCGCGGAAGTCGCGGTGATTCCCTACACCTACGAGCACACTAATCTTCGCGACCGCAAACCCGGCGACGCCGTCAACCTCGAAGGCGATGTTCTTGGCAAATACGTCGAGCGATATCTCGAAGCGCGGACTGTCGCGTCGGCTCCCGCGATCACGATGTCTCGCTTGCTTGAAGAAGGTTTCTGAGCAGCTCGGAGACGCTCATGCCCGCCCTTACAGGAGTAGTCGAGACAGCGATCTACGTCGAAGATGTCGACCGCGCCTCGAAATTTTATGAAGAAGTACTTGGGCTGTGCAAGATTGCAGGTGACGACCGATTTCGTGCGTACAGCGTCGCCGATCGCGACGTGTTGCTGCTTTTCAAGCGAGGCGCGACGGCACAATCAGTTCATACTCCATCTGGCGTCATTCCGCCACACGACGGCACAGGACAAAATCATTTCGCCTTGGCCATTCCCGCAGCGGAGTTACCTGCTTGGGAAAAGCAACTTACCGATCACCACGTGGCCATTGAAAGCCGCGTGAATTGGCCGCGCGGAGGCACCAGCATTTATTTCCGCGATCCTGATGGCAATCTTCTTGAGCTTGCTACGCCCGGGATGTGGTCGGTTTATTGATTCGAAGATTTCCGGACTTCCAGCTCAGCGACTCGCGCGTTTTCGAGCCACGGTTCACGTTTGATGTTCCACCTGACGCGTCCGCCTAACCTGCGCCTGCTTCGCTTTCTCTAGCTTTCGTGCGTGCTCCCCGCCAATAGAGCATCAGCCCAATCAAAACCGCTGCGGCAGTGCCGCCGATCAGCTTCTCTTCAAACAGAACTTTGTTCACTTCTTCGCCAGGCGGAATCAGCGAGAATGCGATTCCGCACAGTACGACGATAAAGCCGAGCCCTCCCGCAATCCACACTCCGAGCTTTCCGCCGGGAATCAAAACGGCGTGAGGATTCTCGCGCCGGTCTTTGCGGCCCGCGAGTTTGATGGCGGCGGCATACATATACAGGAATGGAATGAAATAGAGGATGATCGCGGCGTCCACAAGAATCTGATACGCCCCGCGCATCGTTTCTTCCTTGACCTGGCTCAGCAGAAGCACTATTCCAGAAATCGTGGCCTGCACGAGAATGGAAACGTAGGGCGTCTTCCACTTCGGGTGAATCTTTCCAAATGCCGCCGGCATGTACTTGTCAATTCCCACGACGAAGGGCACGCGCGCGATGCCCGCGACAGTGCTTCCAACTCCACCGGCGTTGCCCACAGACACCAGCATCGCCGCAAGGACTCCGACGAAACCGATCCGCAGGGCCGTCGAGCCCAGCGTGATAGCCTGGAACACGCCGCTCTTTGGATCCACATCGCCGCTGGGAACGAGCGCCAGCACCGCGAACGTGCCCAGGATGTAAATGGCGGCAATCAGCGCTCCGCTGCTCAGAACGGCGCGGGGCAGCGTCCGGCGCGAATCCTTGATTTCATCGCTCATGGCCGAGACCAGTTCGAGGCCGGTAAATGCAAACGCGATCTGCGACCAGAAGTTCACCGTGTCCCAACTCCAATGAGGCATCATGTTCGCCCAAGTGAAGCGCGTTACCGATCCGTGATGAAACCACAGAATCGCCGCCACGGCTGTGAGCATGAGCAGCGGGAGATAAGTGGAGACTCCGCCGGCGTTTTGTAGCCACTTCCCTACATTCATCCCGACGATGTTGAACGCCACAGCCACAATCAGCAGAACAAACGATCCCACCAAAAGAAAAGTTGTGTTCTGCGCCAGCGCCACGCCGCCTGAACCGGCCACGTAACCGGTCATCGCGACGCTGGCTAGCAGCAGTCCCGGAAAATAAAAAACCGTATAAATCCAATACGTCCAACCCGCCACGAATCCGTGAAAATCTCCGAAAGCTTCCTTCGACCACACATACAATCCCCCTTCGTGGGGAAAGCGGGAAGAGAGTTCGTTGATCACTAAAGCTGTGGGAACAAAAAAGAAGAGCGCCGCCAACACCCACAAGCTGATCGAAGACGTGCCGTTGTGTGCGGCGGCGGCGATCCACCGCGGGCCCAGCACGGTGGCAATATTGAAAAACAAAACGTCCCAGAAGCCCATCGTCTTGGGCAGTTGTTTGATTGGATCGGCAGGGCCGCCCGCCGCCTGGCTCACAGAGTCACGTCCAGCGCGGGGATCAACGCATCTTGCATGCGGAAGTTGTGGAGGAAGGGATTGGTCGAGTTTTCGAAATCGTCCCATGGCCCGAAGAACGCGACCCGGCCTTCCTGAAGGAAGACTACCGTATCGGCAAGCTTTTTTGCGAGATGCGTGTCATGCGTCACCACAATGGATGTGCGATGAAACGCATCCTTCAGCCGGAGAATCAGGTCGCCCATGTGCCCCGCCATGATGGGGTCGACCATGGTAGTTGGCTCGTCAAACAGAATCGCATCGGGATTCTGCGCGAACGCCCTCGCCATGGCCACGGCGCGTCGCATCCCAGTCGATAATTCCCCGGGCAGTTTGTCCAGCACCTCTTCAACTTCCAGCATTTTCGCCAATTTAACCACGTATGCGTCGATGTCTTCGTCCGCCAGCCCCGGCTGCTTCTCCAAGGGAAACGCGATGTTCTCCGCGACCGTGAGCGAATCAAACAACGCGCCGGACTGAAACACCATAGTCACTTTGCGCCGAATTTCTTCAAATTGCTGCTCGCTGAAGTCCGTCACATCTTCGCCGTCGACAAAAATGCGTCCGGAATCCGCCTTCATAAATCCCATGATATGTTTGAGCGAAACAGACTTTCCCACGCCGCTGCGTCCCATGATTACGCAAGTCTCGGCGCGCTTCACGGTGAAGCTGACGTTTTTCAACACTGCGTTCTCGTCAAAGGATTTGCACACCTCGCGAAACTCAAAGAAGTTCTCCGCGTGCGGCTCGGCATTGTTTTTGGCTGGGTCGAGGTCCGTGGCCTGCGACGCCCCCCGCGCACCGCCTGTCTCCATCGCAGCGACACCGCGACTGATATCGTATGCGTCTGTCATCCCGCGCACCCATCAACCCCGGTGTCTGCTATCCGAAGGCCCTTCATTTTTGTCCCGCTTCCACAATCCGGCGCGCATCTTCGTAATCGGACGCCGTATTCATGTTCCAGAAAAGCCGCCCTGCGCTATCAAATCTTTTCCAGTCCCGCTCGTCAAGAACTTCCGACTTCAACCTTCCTATCGCCGCAGTAACCTTGCGCACACCTTTCTCGAACTGGTCCTGGATAGCCGCGCGCGCATCCGTCCGCCACGCGGCACATAGCGGCTCAGGTCCATGCGCGGAGTGCGGAAGAACCACCTGAGCAGCGCTCTCCGCCGCTCGCTTCGCCAGAAATGTCACCCAGTCCGCAGTCAAGAACGGCATGTCGCAGCTCAAGATCAAGTTCCACACACAATCCGGCTCGTTTTCCTGTGAATGCAGCAAAGCGGTTACGATTCCGCCCAACGGGCCCTCGCCAGGCCAGCGATCCTCCACCATTACTGCCCCGAACTCAGGATATTTTCCGGGCATCGCAACGATTTTCACATCTTCTGATACATTTCGCAGCAATTCGATCATTCGCGCCAGGATGGGTTTCCCCGCAAACTCGGCAAGCGCCTTGTCCCGCCCAAATCGCGTGCTTCCGCCCCCAGCCAAAACATACGCCACAATTTGGGGCGCGTCTCTAAGGCCCGCGTCACGTATCACAGGTCACCAGTCACGATTCACTCTCTTCGAGCGGTTCACGCCCCGGCCGCCGGATTCCCAACTCGCGGAGTTTTTCCTGCAAGCTCTGCCGGTGCAGACCGATCGTCGCCGCCGTCCGCGAAACATTCCAGTGATGATCCGCAAGCTGTTTCGTGATGTAGGCCACTTCAAATTTCCGCTTGGCTTCGCGAAAATCCTTTTCATCAAATCCATTCTCATTCGCGTCATCGGAGTCCTTGTGAAGCGCACCTTCTCCGCTCGCCACTTCTCGCGGCAAATCTTCCACACCGACCTCTTCGCTCCGGCACAGCACGAGACTGCGTTCCAGTGCATTCTTCAACTCACGCACATTTCCCGGCCAGTCATAGCGTTCGAGCGCGGCCAACGCTTCCCGCGTGAGCCGCGCCGTGCGCCCGAGCCGCGCTCCGTGCATCTGCAAGAACGATTCGGTCAACACCGGAATGTCTTCTTTGTGCGCTCGTAGCGGCGGCAGCTCGATAGTCACTACTCGCAACCGGTAGAACAAATCTTCGCGAAACTTTCCCGCGCGAATTTCCGCCGGTAAATTCCGGTGCGTCGCGCTGATCACACGAACATCCACGGGGATCGGCTGGCTCCCGCCGAGCCGCTCGATCGTGCGGTTTTCCAGCGCGCGAAGCACTTTCGCTTGTGTCACGGAATTCATGTCGCCGATCTCGTCCAGAAACAACGTTCCGCCCGATGCCAATTCGAACTTGCCCTTCTTCTGCTGCGCCGCGCCCGTGAACGCGCCCCGCTCATATCCAAACAGTTCCGATTCGATCAGAGTTTCCGGCAGCGCAGCGCAATTCACCGCCACATAAGCCTTCTGCGCGCGCGGCGACCTCGCGTGAATCTCTTGCGCCATCAAATCTTTGCCGGTCCCGCTTTCGCCGAGAATGAGCACCGTCGAATCCGCCGGCGCCACGCGGTCCGCCATCTCGAATACGCGCCGCATTTCTGCCGTGCGGCCAATCATCTGGCCGAATTGCCCCTCCGTCGCCATGCGCCGGCGTAACGAATCATTCTCTTTTTCCAGCGTCGCCAGCTTCAGCAGATTCGCCACACGCTGCCGCAACTCCTCCAATTCGAATCCCTTCACCAGGTAATCCGCCGCGCCGAGTTGCAGAGCTTCTACCGCGGTCTTCGCCGTGTCCAGCGCCGACACCATCAGAACCGGCAACTCGCTTCCCTGCTCGCGCATCCACCGCAGAAACGTCAGCCCATCCTCGCCCGGTAGCACAACGTCGAGAAGCACAAGGTCCGGCCGCTCAGCGTCCAACGCCCCCCGCGCCGACTCCGCCGAATCCGCCTCCGCGATCCGGTATTTCGCTTCGAGCGCTCGCCGCAATCCATATCGCGCCGCCGGCTCATCATCCACAATCAATATCGTCTTCATTTTTTCCTTACTTCCTTATTTCTTTACTTCTTCTCTTCCTTCATCGGCATCGTAACTTCGAATCGTGTTCCCTTGCCGTCCTTCACCGGGCTCTCCCAATCCAGCTGCCCGCCAAACTCCGCAACTCGCCGCGCCACAATTGCTAAACCAAGTCCCGTGCCCTGCGTCTTCGTCGTAAAAAATGGCTGCAATATTTTTTCTCGCGCGCTCACCGGAACGCCCGGCCCGTCATCTTCCACCGAAAATAAGAACCCTTCTCCGTTCGCAGAGCCGCGCATCTTAACGTGCCCTCCTCGGGGAGTTGCTTCCAGCGCATTCACCACAAGGTTCGACAAGATCTCGCTGACTGCTTCTGAACTTGCCGCCAACTTTCTTCCATCCGCCTCAAGTTCGACCTCAAGTACCACGCCGCGCCGCTCCGCCTCATGCCGCAAAACTCCACTGACCTCCTCCGCCAAAGCGCGAGCGTCACAACTCGCCGCGACGACACCTCCCCGAATTGCTGGCCGGCTGAATTGCAGCAATTGGTTCAGCTTCCCTGACAGCCGCGAAATCTCCTCAAGCACCATTTTTGTTTCGCCGCGAATCGACTCCGGCAATTCCGGGTTTTCCATCTGCAGCTGCAAAATCGTCTTGATCGACCCCAGCGGGTTTTTCAAATTGTGCGAAATACTAGCCGCCATCTGCCCCAGGACCGCTAGCCGCTCCCTCTCAGCCAATTCCCTCTCTAGTTGCAGCTTCTCCTCAATCAGCCGGCACAAATCCAGCGCTCCTGGCAATTGCTCGCACAAAAATTCCAGTGCCGCCCTCGTCTCGCCGGAAATCGCCGCTCCATGCGGCTCCGCGCGCAACACGCCTACCAGGCCATGTTTTTGCCGAACTGGGAAACACTGGTCTGCAATCGACGCCGGTGGGCTGTCCATCATTTCGCCGGGTCTCGAAAGATGAGGCCGCAATTCCGCCTTCGTTGGATCGAGGAGAGTCAATGTCGCGCTGGCAAGTTCGAATTGTTCCCGGACACGATACTCAATGAATTTCACCAATTCTCGGAGGTTTCCTTGTCGCGCTTCCTGCTGTATCTCTGTGGTCAGCCGCTGCACCCGGTCCATTTCTCGATGCGCTGTTTCTTGCAGCCTCCTCCCAAGTACTCGCTGCAAAGGCTCGATGAAAATCACCAGAACGAATAGCAGTATCGCCGCTGAAGCCTCCGGCGGAAGGACGGGCTCCAGCCAGACGCCCACTCTCCGCACTAAACTCAGATACAGCAAGGCCAGAAATGTGGCGGAGACCGCGTAGACAAGATTCTTCTGCCGGCCAATCTGCAAGAAGTTAAACCGCTGAACCAGATAGATCAGGATCGCCGATGGCGGAACCGCCAGCCAGGCGAGCGCCGTGCTCATGCCGGCAGAGATATTTGGAGAGAGCGGCCCGCCCAAAATGTGCAGGTAGGCCACCATGGAGGCTCCCGCCACGAAAAAAACAGCAAGCGCGCCGTGAAAACCTCGCTGGGGCCGATCCGGAGCGTGCGCCGCGAACCGCACCTCCCAGCTTGCGCTCGCGAGCAAGGCAATGCCGAGCCAAACCCCATAGCCTCGCCCCAACGCGTTCCCCGGGATGAGGAAGTCAAACCCCGGTGCGGCTAGAATCCGAGGATAGACCCACAACGCAAAATACAAGATCGGGAGATACGCGGCGAGCAGCACCACGCGCTTCCCGCCGCGGTTCCTCAACAGTCCACGGGTCTCTGCAAACTCCAAATGAAGATGAATCAGCATCGGGGGCAGCATGCACAACCCCGCGCAAAGCAGCGTAATCGCCGAAGTCTGAAGAAGCGCCGGAGGCACCGGGTAGTAAATCTGCGCATTTAGAGCCAACAGGGATCCGCTATAAAAAAGGAACAGCGCGAGGCAAAAAAAGAAGAACACACGCTCAAAATTTCTTTGCCGCCGATAGCCAAGAATAACAACCATCCAGAAGAGCTGTAGCAGCGTTCCCGCGGTGAAGCCAAGCAGTCGAAGATAGATGAGTGACCCCATGTGCCTTTTTCTTGTCGGATTCTACGCTGTCGGTAGGAGCACTACAATCGCCAAGTGTCGCATTTTTCTTGCACCAACTAAATATCTGAAAACAAGATGCTTACTGACAACTTGCCGCTAGTCAGGAATCCGCCTCTCTGTCCGGGAAATGCTTGACATGAAAGAAGTTTCTGCTATATTAGCAGTCGGCTGCGAGGAGTGCTAATCTCCCTTCCGTGCTCCCAGTCTCTGTTCAAACCGTAAGATCACCTATGGAGGTTCTTCCAAGATGGCAGTGAATCTGACCCCGCTCCACGACCGTGTAATCGTGAAGCGCATTGAAGAAAAAGAAAGCGTCAAGGGAGGCATCATTATCCCTGACTCCGCAAAAGAAAAGCCCATGGAGGGTGAAGTAATCGCCGTCGGCGCTGGCAAGCGCGAGAAGGGCGAACTTATCCCCCTGGACGTAAAAGCGGGCGACCGCGTTCTGTTCGGCAAGTACAGCGGCACGGAAATCAAACTCGACGACGAAGAGTACCTCATTCTTCGCGAAGAAGAGATTCTGGCGAAGCTGAGCGGCGCTGCGAAAGCAGCAAAGAAGTAGTCCCGGTTCCAATCTGTAGCGGCACGGCATGCCGTGCCCGTCGATGTAGAAAGCTCAAAATTTCGCAGTTCGCAGAAAGCTGATCAGGAGGAAATACCAGTATGGCGAAGCAGATTGTAACAGGTGAGAATTCCCGCCAGGCAATTCTACGTGGCGTGAACGTCCTCGCCGACGCAGTGAAGATCACCCTCGGCCCCAAGGGCCGCAACGCTGTGATCGAAAAGAAGTTCGGCGCGCCGATCATCACCAAGGACGGCGTGACGGTGGCAAAGGAAATTGAGCTGCCGGATCCTCTCGAGAACATGGGCGCGCAGATGGTTCGTGAAGTCGCCTCGAAGACGTCTGACGTCGCCGGCGACGGCACCACCACAGCAACCGTGCTCGCGCAGGCTATCTTCCGCGAGGGCGTCAAGACTGTCGCCGCAGGCGCCAGCCCAACCGCTCTCAAGCGCGGCATTGAACGCGCCGTGGAAGTGGCCGTCGAAGAGATCAAGAAGCTCCACAAGGACGTCAAGGGTGACATGATCGCGCAGGTTGGCACCATTTCCGCCAACAACGACAAGCAGATCGGCGGCATCATCGCCGAAGCCATGAAGAAGGTCGGCAAGGATGGCGTCATCACCGTCGAGGAATCCAAGACGATGGAGACCACCCTCGAAGTAGTCGAAGGCATGCAGTTTGACCGCGGCTACCTCTCGCCTTACTTCATCACCGATCCCGAGCGCATGGAATGCGTGCTCGAGGATGTTCGCATCCTTATCCACGAAAAGAAAATCAGCTCGATGAAGGACCTGCTCCCGTTGCTCGAGCAGACAGCCAAGATGGGCAAGCCCCTCTTGATCATCGCTGAGGACATCGAAGGCGAAGCGCTTGCGACTCTTGTCGTAAACAAACTCCGCGGCACGCTGCAGTGCGCTGCCGTCAAGGCCCCTGGCTTTGGCGACCGCCGCAAAGCGATGCTCGAAGACATCGCCACCCTCACGGGCGGCAAGGCCATCACCGAAGACCTCGGCATCAAGCTCGAAAACGTGAAGCTCGAGGACCTCGGCCGCGCCAAGAAGGTCACCATCGACAAGGACAACTCCACGATCATCGAAGGCGCCGGCAAGTCCGCGGACATCGAAGGCCGTGTGAAGCAGATCCGTTCTCAGGTCGAAAACACCACCAGCGACTATGACAAGGAAAAACTCCAGGAGCGCCTTGCCAAGCTCGTCGGCGGCGTCGCCGTCATCAAAGTCGGCGCGGCCACGGAAACTGAACTCAAGGAAAAGAAGGCGCGTGTCGAAGACGCTATGCACGCAACCCGCGCGGCTGTCGAGGAAGGTATCGTTCCCGGCGGCGGCTCGGCGTTGCTGCGCTGCATCTCGGCTATCGAGAAGCTCAAGCTACACGATGACGAAGCCGTTGGTGCAGGCATCGTGCGGCGCGCTCTCGAAGAGCCTTCCCGTCAGATCGCTCTCAACGCCGGCCATGAAGGCGCCGTTGTGATCGGCAAAATCCGCGAGTCCAAGGAAGAAAACTTCGGCTTCAACGCCGAAACCGGCGAGTACGGCGACATGGTCAAGATGGGCGTTATCGACCCGGCCAAGGTCACCCGCCTTGCTCTTCAGAACGCAGCTTCCATTGCGGGCCTCATGCTCACGACCGAAGCCCTCGTTGCTGAAATCAAGGAAGAAACCAAGACAGCTGCCGCTGGCGGCGGAGCCCCCGGCGCAGGCGGCATGGGCGGCATGTACTAAATCCAGTGGCATAGGCCTTAGCCTGTGCTCCGGACTTGCTTTACCAGCACGTCCCAAACCTCAATCCAAAGGGCGTCCTCGGTGCAAACCAGGACGCCCTTTTTTTGAGTAACTTACTTTGTCGATCCAGCCATACCTTGGCTGAGCTATACTTCCGCTCATAAGTCCGACCAGGCTGGAGTTCCCCACATGCGTACATTCACAAGGCTCATCCTCTCGATCACGACAGGAGTGTCGCTGCTTTCGTCCGCACCTTCGATACCGGCACAAACGACCCAAGAGCCAACGTATCTTCCGGGCCTCCAGGCCTGGCATTTCGCTGAAAAGCCGCCTCTAAACATTGAATTCCTCCAAACCGCAGACCATGAACCGCGCATGATTATCACTAATCTGCATCAATACCCGCTGACCTCCTTTATCATTCGGACGGATCCGACCGCGCCCAATAAAATCAACAACACTTTGGTCTATGATGGCTCCGCGCGCGTAGGCTTGCTTGCCCCAATACCCAGAGGACTAAGTTTCGTCATGGGCGTACCGCATCAGATGGGCCAGACCGCTCCGGATCCCGTCCTTGCCGCAGCAGTTTGGGAAGACGGTAGCACCTTCGGGCCGGAGGAACTGCTCATCAGAATACCAAGTGCGCGGACGGTTCTCGTCGACACGTTTGACCGCGCCATAGATCTCCTTCAAAGCGGCTTGGACAAAAATTGGTCTGCTGGAGAATACATCGCCGCCGCGCAACAATTGAAGTTGTCGTCCACCGCCAACAGTGTTCCCGTCCACGCTCCCCTCCACACCATTACGACCAATATGGAACGCATGGCCCGGGAGAATCGATCCGCCGACGTGGTGACTGCCATGGCGCGGAATCTGCTCTCACTCCTCAAGCAGGACCGCGAAGCTCTGCGCCAAGCCCTCGGCGAATCGACTCCCCCGACCGGCCAGGCTAAAAATAATCCGTGATTGCTTGAGGCAATTCTGGTCGGCCCAGGGCCGTTCCTTGCCTCCATCCCCCCTCCTCCGCTAAACTCGTCGAGCCTCACCATGACTCTTTCAGGGGAGAGTCACGACATGCCAGGACTTTTGCAACGGCTTTTGCCGCATGAAGAGGGTTTTTTTGGCCTCTTTGTCAAACAAGCCGAAAATATCAACACGGGCGCCGAAGCCCTTCTCAAAATGCTCTCGCATTACACCGGCGTCCCCGAGCAAGTCCAGATCATCAAGGCGATCGAGCATCAGGGCGACGAGATTACCCACAACATCCTCACCAAACTGAACCAAACCTTCATTACGCCCTTCGACCGAGAGGACATCCACGAGCTATGCAGCCAGCTCGACGATGTGATCGACCTCATCGACGCCGCCGCCAGCCGTTTTGTCCTCTACCGAGTCGATGCAATCCGCGAAGGCACCGTCGACCTCGTCAAAGTCCTTGTCTCGGCTACCGCCGAAGTCACCGCCGCAGTGCAAGCCCTCGAAACGCCGGAAAAAGCCCTCAAGCACTGCATCGAAATCAATCGCTACGAAAACGAAAGCGACCGCCTCTGCCGCACCCTCATCGCCCAACTTTTCGACGAAGAGACGAACCCTGTCCAGATCATCAAGTGGAAAGAGATCTTCGAGGTCATCGAAACCGCTGTCGACAAGTGCGAAGACGTCGCCAACGTTATCGAAGGCGTCATTCTCAAGAGCGATTGATAACGTCCATGCCGCCTCTCGCGCCGCCTCACGCCCCAGCAAAACCTTGTCTTCTTGACCGCGACGACGCGTCTCCTCTCGACGCGCGGTCCTCCTTAACCGCGTCTGTCTTCCGTACTTCTTCCACCGCTTCCTATTCCTTCTCAGCCTTTTCTCGCGGGGCCGCCTCCCGTGGATAGTTTCTACCTCCTTGTCGTCGTTATAGCCATCACACTCGCCTTCGAATTTTCGAACGGCTGGCACGATGCCGCCAACTCCATCGCCACTGTCGTCTCCACGCGCGTTCTCACACCTTTTCGTGCGGTCGCCTGGGCCGCATTCTGGAATTTCGTCGCCGCCTTCGTCTTCGGCACCGCCGTCGCCGGCACCATTGGCAGAGGCATGGTCCACATTGAAATGGTCAACCAAACAGTCCTTTTGGCGGGACTCCTTGGGGCCATCAGTTGGAATCTCATCACCCTCATTCTCGGTCTGCCCACCAGCTCGTCCCATGCCTTGATGGGAGGCTATGGCGGCGCAGCCGTGGCTCATGCGGGATTCAAGGTCCTCGTTCCGGGCGGTTGGACCAAACCCGTTCTTTTCATCTTTCTTTCTCCCATCATCGGCATGCTCGTCTCCATCTTAGTCACCATCATCACCAGTTGGATTGTGCGCAAACAGCGGCCACAAAAAGTAGATAAATGGTTTCGCCGTTTGCAGCTTCTTTCGGCGGCGGGCTACAGCCTCGGCCATGGCACGAATGACGCCCAGAAGGGCATGGGCATCATTACGGCAGCGCTAGTCGTGGGTGGACTTCTCCGCGGAAACCACGTTCCGTACTGGGTCATCATTTGCTGTCACCTGGCCATGGGCGGCGGCACCATGGCGGGCGGCTGGCGCATCATCAAAACCATGGGTCAGCGCATCACCAAGCTCACCCCCTTCGGCGGTTTCGCTGCCGAAACAGCCGGCGCGCTTACCCTCTTTGGTACCGCACATTTCGGCATTCCCGTCAGCACCACCCACACCATCACCGGCGCCATCGTTGGCGTTGGAGCCTCCCGCCGCCTCTCCGCCGTCCGCTGGGGTGTCACCCGCCGCATTGTCTGGGCTTGGGTCCTCACCATTCCTGGTGCCGCGCTCATCGGCGCCGCTATGTTTCATCTTCTTACGCCGGTCCTTCGCTAACCTCCTGGACTACTCAGTTGATCATCTCGTCGCCGTCGTTCATGGGCGCGTTCACTGTCAGAGGCCCGTAATGGCCGCTGTCCGTCAAGAATTCTGTTGGCTTTTCTATCCGTCTTTTGATACACAGTCATCATCAAACACGCGGGAGGTTTCATGAGCACAGCTAACTCTTTGGGACGCGAGCTCTCCCGGGAACTCGATCTCGAGCTCCTCATCATGCGCTTGGCCTGCTCGCTGCCCTTTCTCTATCACGGTAGCGCTATTTTGTTTGGAGCGTTTGGCGGCCCGGGGCCCCAGGGCTTTGCAGCCTTCATGAAGGTGCCAGTGATCGTCGGCTACCTCGTGGGATTGGCGCAGTTCGCCGGAGGCATCGCCATCTTGATCGGCGCGCTGCTCCGCGTTGGAGCCGTCTCCGTGATTATCGTAATGCTAGGCGCTATCTTCCTGGTGCATCTCCCGCACGGTTACGATATCGGCCGCGGGGGCCTGGAATACGCGCTGACGGAAATGCTGCTCGCCCTGGGTTTGTTGCTGGCAGGCCCAGGCAAATATTCCCTCGCCGGTATTTTGCCCGCCCCGTTGCGGAAGTTGTAAGAAACTCTATCTCCGCCTCAGCATTGCCCCCGGTTCCATCGAGCGAAAGTTCGCGAACCGGTGGCGACGCTCCGCGGCGTCCTTTGCGTCACGTACTCTGGGTAGTGCCTCGGTCTGTGAAGGCCATGCCTCGCCCGGAACCTTTTGGACCCGCAGTCGAGGTTTGCGATTGGATAGGCCGCCAGGGCAAGCATAAACACCTGCCCATTAATTGGACTTCGTGCCAGTTTCCTCCGCCCGCGCCCAGCGGTAATTTTAAGCTGCCCCAGTCCGAGGTGAGGACATGAGCGCTTTTAACGATTTGATCCAATCTAATTGGTACGCCGCGGCAAGCCTGCTGATTCAGCTTGCATTCTTACTCGCAGGCGTGTGGTTTGCTCGCAATCTGCTAAGAGGAATGAGAGCATCCCAGGAACAGTTCGGGGCGCTGCTAAAGCTTTCCATAACAGGCGTGGCTGGCGAGCGAGATTCTTCGGCCGCCGGTGCCAAGCGTTCGCTCGCGGATGCAAGCCCGTATTGGCTGGTACCTTCGGAAGTCCCGCCAGCCAGCGTGCCAGAGCCCGTAGAGAGCGGCCCGAGTCTATTCGCCGTCGTTTGCCACAAGGTGGTTCTGTGGCTGAATGCGCCGATGAGCAGCGCACAGGTATCCCCCTGGCGTCGAGTCATGACGTGGCTCCAAGCCCCGGCCGGCAACTGATCTTGTCGGTGCCGCTAGACAGAACTACACCTGGCGCGCCAAGTCCCGGCGCGCCATCCGTTTTGTTATGAGGCTCCAGTTCCCGATAGCCAATTCGGAAGTCCGGACAAAAGGACAGTATCCATTCCGCAACAAGGTACTCCCAGTCTATTGCGCGCCGCAGCCTGCCTGCACATCCTAGAATCACACCAGAAAGCTTTGTACGGCATGCGTGAGCAGCCGAAATTGAGGAGAACCGGAAAACAGAGCCATGTCCATGCTGAATCGCAAGGATTTAGAACACCTCGAGCGGCGCGAATTGCAGCTCACCATACTTTCTGCGGTGTTCGTTCTGGTGCAGGCGGCCGGGCTGGCTGTTCTCATGTACCCCCTTGTCTTCGTGCGCGCCGATGAGGGAAACAAATGGACGCTGCGCGTCGCTTATTTTGGCTTTTGCATTTTGACTCTGCTTTTTGTTGGCTACCTGCTAGATCGCCAGCGCCTGGTCCGCAAACTGAAGCAAAATTTGCTCGAGCAGTTGGAACGCAACGTCCAACTTCGCCAGCAGGCCAGCGTCGACATCCTGCAGTCGATGCCGGGGCAAGACCACTTCTGGGATCGTCTGGCGATGGAACACCGGAGGGCCATGACCATGCATAAGACCCTTTCTCTATTGCTTGTCCAGTCCAAGCGCAGCTCAGGCCCGGGAACCGCCGAACAAAAGACCGCTGCGGCGGGCGACGCCGCCAAAGCCATGTCTCGCAAACTGCGGCCCACGGATTCGATCTACAATCTCTCGCCAGACATTTTCGCCGTAGTCCTGCCTGAATCAGACACCCTTAACGCAAAGCAGGTGGCTGCCCGGCTTCAGGAAGAGCTGCGAGCGGTCAGGTCCACGCACGGCCTAACGTTTGAAATATCCGTCCACAATTACCCGGAGCACGTGCGCAGCTCTCACGAGCTGGAGGATATCGTGAAGTCACTCCTCCCTGATAATCAGAAGAGCGAACTGCCCGTTCCCGCTGGAACTGTCTAGCCACTCCGGACTTTTTCTCGCCAACCTGTTAAAAGTGGACGGGTTAGCCGCCGTTCCATTTCTTGCTTGACAATTGGTTACTCTGCGCGTATAGTAGGTTGTGGATAACATTGCGCCTTGTCGCCGTACCGCCAGCGTCCCGCTGGCGTTTTTCTTTCTGTTGCCCTGCAACGTAACCATGCCCTTTGCTTCCTTGGCCCCTAACCCATTTAGAATCCGCACTTCCGCAAAAAGTGCCTGTAACTCTCCTAGAATCAACACTTCCAAAACACAGGACTTAAAACCCTTTAGAATGAACACTTGCAGAAAAAGAGGGGTGGGGGGGCCGCGTAAGCCCCCATCCCCTAGCACCCGCCTACAGGAGGGTACGTCACGAGTCACCAGTCACGAATCTCAAATCACAAAGTCAGGTCTGCGACTTTAATGGCTTTAGATTCATCAAATTCGGTAAACTAACCCACATAGGTGCCGCGTGAACCACACCACATCCCCATTTGCCACCGTCGAAGAAGCCGTCGAAGAAATCCGCCAGGGCCGCATGATCGTCCTGGTGGACGATGAAGACCGCGAAAACGAAGGCGACCTCACCATGGCCGCCGAGAAAATCACCCCCGAAGCCATTAATTTCATGGCCAAATTCGGCCGCGGCCTCATCTGTCTCGCTCTCACCGAACAGCGGTGCGAAGAGCTCCATCTCCCTCTGATGTCGCCCATCAACACGTCCGTCCACGGCACCGCCTTCTGCGAAGCCATCGACGGTCGTCTCGGAGTGACCACCGGGATCAGCGCCTCTGACCGCGCCATCACCATCCTGACTGCCATCGACGAGAAGACCAGGCCGCAGGACCTCGCCCGCCCCGGCCACATCTTTCCGCTTCGCGCACGCAATGGCGGCGTCCTCGTGCGTGCCGGCCAGACCGAAGCCAGCGTCGACTTGTCCCGCATCGCGGGTCTGAACGCCTCCGGCGTGATCTGCGAAATCATGAACGAAGACGGCACCATGTCCCGCGTGCCGCAGCTCCACGAATTCTGCAAGCAGCACAATCTGAAAATGCTGACCGTCGCGGACCTCATCCGCTATCGCATGCAGCATGAGCGCTACGTCCGCCGCGTCGCGGAAGCAGTCCTTCCGACGCGCTATGGGGACTTCCGCATGATTGCCTACGCCAGCGACGTCGATCACGATCAGCACATTGCTCTGGTGCGCGGCAGCCTCGAAGGCGAAACGCCCGCGCTCGTTCGCGTGCACTCGCACTGCCTGACCGGCGATGTCTTCGGCTCAACCACTTGCGATTGCAACGAGCTTGTTTCCCAATCGCTCGCGACAATCGCGAAGGAAGACCGCGGCGTTTTCCTCTATCTCCATCACACCGGCCGCGGTTTCAGTGTCGATACGCCAGACGCAGCCGGCGTGTTGCCCCAAATCCATGTTCACAAGCGCGGCCAGCTCGACCGCGAGCCCGCCCGCCAGCGCATGGTCCAGCACGAAAGCGGAATCGGCGCTCAGATTCTGATCGACCTCGGCCTGAAGGATATTCGCGTCCTGACCAATCACCCGAAAAAAGTAGTAGCCCTCGAAGGCTACGGCATCCGCATCGCCGACCAGGTCCCACTGCGCATCGAGCAGCCTCGGCCAACACACCAAGTGATCTAAGACGCTGCTGCCGTGTTCCTGCCGAACTGTAGGGCCGGGGCTTGCCGCCTGCGGTTTTATTTCGAGGGTTGCTGCGGATTTTGCGGCGGAATGCTGTTGGGATGCGGCACTTTTGCTGGTGCAGGCTGCTGCGGCTGCGCGTTCTTCCCAGGCGCGGATTTTCCCACGGTCAAATATTTGCGCATTTTCTCCAGCCGCTTCGCTCCCAGGCCACGGATGGCGAGCAGGTCGTCTACACTCTTGAACGCCCCGTAAGACTTGCGCATCTGCAAAATCTTGTCCGCCGTTACTGGGCCGATTCCCGGCACCAGCTGGAGCTCGTCCGATGTTGCGGTATTCAGGTTGATGGGCGCCGCGGGCGGCTTCTTCTTTGCGGGAAGCGCGGCAGAAATCGCGCACAACGCAATGCAAACGAAAAAACACCGTGCAAGAGTCCGCCGCGCCATCGCGGTATGATAATGCAACAATGATGTTAATAAATCAATAATTAGAAATGATTTTCAAGCTACCCGAGTTTCTTGCCCTGCGCGTCGAAGAGTTCGAGTTCGCCGAATAGCGCGGCTTGCGATTCGATTAGCGCGCGGTCGCCGACCACAACCATTTGCATGTTCGCGGAGTCGAGATATTTGCGCGCGGTCTCCAGTAAATCGCCAGGCGTCAGTGCGCGCACTTTCTGGCGATACGTCTCGAGATAGTCTTCCGGCAATTCGTTCAGCGCCACCACGGCGATTTGCGACAACAGTCCGTTTTGCGTCGCGAGTCCCATGGAAAATACGCCGCTCAAATAATTCTGTGCATCCGCCAGCTCGGGTTCGGGAACCGGCACGGAACGCAGCTTGTCCATCTCGTAGAAGATTTCCGTGAGCGACGCTGCAACCACGTCGTTGCGCACCGCCGCTGATACCGAAAAGTAGCCGTGCTGCCGGAACGCGTTGACGCCGCTTCGCGGACTATACGTATATCCCTTGTCTTCGCGAATGTTCATCACCAAACGCGAATTGAACGCTCCGCCGTACAAGCTATTCGTCAAGCCCAGCTTCACCCAGTCTGGATGCTTCCTTGTGATCGCGTGGCATCCCGCAAGAATTTGCGTCTGCACCGCGCCGGGCAAATGCACCAGATACACGCGACGCCCGCGCGGATTTGCCGGCGCAGCCGCCGGCTTTGTCGCCGGCTTCTTGCCTTGCCACGCGCCGAATACTTTTTCAACGCTTTTCAGCATCGCGTCTGGCTGAAAATCGCCGACGAGCAGCAGCAAACCATTTTCCGGTGTGTAAAAATCGCGGTACACGCCTGTCAAATCGTCGCGCTTATAGGCTGCCACCTGTTCTTCGCTCGGCGAAACCTGAGCATACGGGTGAGCGCCAAACAACACTTTGCGAAGCCGCTCGCCCGCCAGGAATCCCGGTTGGGTCCGCTCCAGTTTGACCTCTTCGAGTTTTTGCCGTCTCTCGCGCTCAAATTCGGCCTCCGGAAACGCGGCTTCTCGGGCCAATTCGTCGACCATGCCAAGAAGCGGCTCGGCAAATTCGGAAAGCCCGGCAAACGAAATCGCGCTTGTGTCCGAACCAGCGCTCGAAGCAAGATCCGCGCCAATGCGTCGCAGATCCTCTTCGATCTGCCTGCTGGCGCGCCTGGAGGTTCCGGTTCGCACCACGGTGGCCGTCATTTCCGCGAGCCCTGGTCCACGATCGATCGCCGCGGCATTGCCGGAGCGGAAGAACAGTTCGCCATGAAACTTTGGAATCGTATGAGATTCCACGAGGATCACTTCCAGACCGTTTGAGAGCCGCGCCCGCTGCCGGTTAGGCCAAGTCACTTGGCGTTCGGGAGCCAACGCGGGCACTGCGTTATTTACTTCGACCGCGCGCGTAGCCATTACGCAGCCTCTTTCCTGCCCGCGGATGCGGGCACGCCGGCTAGGACCGGACGGCGAAAAACGATGGCGCGCTTTTCATTGCGCAAATATTTCTTCGCTGCCGCGTGAACTTCCTCTCGTGTCACGGAAAGAAAACCATCAAGCACCGTGTTCACCAGTTGAGGCTCGCCATCAAACAAGGTGAAGCACGCCAGAAGATGCATCAAGCCATAACGCGGCATGCCGCCGTGGCCGCCCTCGAGGAGCGAGAAATAGTCAGATTGCCATTTCACTTTCAATTGCGCGAGTTCGTCTTCGCTGATGCCCTTTTCTTGAACCTCGCGGATCACCGCGTCAAACGCCGCGAGCGCCTGTTCGCTCGAATACTCAGGCTTGTGCAAAATGCGCGTCACCATCTGCGTGGGCCCGTTGTAGCCGAAAATATCATCGATACCGCCGTCGAGTTCCACGGCCACTTGTTTTTCGAGTACGAGTTCGCGATAGAGTTTCCCGGCGCGCCCGCCGTGCAAGGCTTGATCGAGCAGCGCCATCGCGCACCAATCGGTGGTCCGGCGCTTCGGCACGACGTATCCAATGGCCATCGCAGGCAGCGTTCCGAATTTCTCTTCCACTTCCCCGCGGCGCTCTTCAGCCTGCTCCGGCTCCGTTGGATCCGCAAACGGAGGCGCAGCTCCGGCGGGAATGTCTGCAAACAATTTTTTCGCCAGCGCAAATCCTTCTTCCGGTTTTACGTCGCCGAGCATGAGCAAAACCGCGTTGTTCGGCACATAGTAGGTTTTGAAAAACGCTTGCACGTCGGCGAGGTCCGCCGCGTCGAGGTCCGCAAAGTCGCCGTAGAAATTGTGAGAGTTCGCCCAATTGCGGAACGCCACGGGAGGCAAATCCAGCCAGGGAAAGCCCCCGTATGGCTGGTTCAGAACGTTCACGCGCACTTCTTCCTTTACGACGTCGCGCTGATTCCGCAGATTTTCGTCGTCCACTTTCAACGCTCGCATGCGGTCCGCTTCGAGCCACAACACTCTTTCGAGCGCGTTCGATGGCACGGCCTCGTAATAATTCGTTACGTCGTAGTGCGTCGACCCGTTGAGCACACCGCCGCTCGAATTGATGAGTTTGATGTGTTGCATTTTCGGGGCGTTCGCGGATCCTTGAAACATCATGTGCTCGAAGAGGTGCGCGAAGCCGCTGCGTCCGCGCGGCTCCAGCCGGAATCCAATCTTGTAGTACACCCCGACCGTCACCACCGGCGCCGTCGTGTCCGGCGCGATGACCACTTTCAGTCCGTTGGCCAGCGTCGTGCTCTCAATCGCAATGTGCAGTCGCTTCACGCTTGTCCCCCCGTCGCTTTCGCTTTTGATTTCTTGTGCACGGCGACTTTCTCCAGTTCTTCCAGCATGGCCGCGGTATCTTGCGCCAGAACCAGCGCGGCCAGGCGATTCACTGCCTCATACGTTTGCACGAATTCAGCAGGTAAACCCTTCATTGCTTCCGCGTGCGCCGCCACCACGCCATAATCTCCGCGCGAAAGCGGTCCGGTCCACGCCGCGCGAGGTCCGAGCCGTTCATAGTTTTCGAGTACTTGCCGAGTCAGCGGCAGAAGCGCCCTCACCGCTTCGCGCCGTTTCATCCCAGCCGCAGTCATAAGCCGCGTGGACGCTTCCATCAGGGCAAGAACACTCCCGGCCGCCAGAGCTCCAGCCGCGTGATAAAGGGGCTTCTTCCCGCCATCGATGCGCACGGGAACAGCGCCGAGCGCGCGCGAAATTTGCCGGCCCATCCTCACGGCGTGCAGTTCGCCCTCGATCGCAAAAACTTTGCCCTCGAGTGGAGGCACACCCACGCCGCTGAACGTCTGCAACGGATGCATCGATCCAACGGAAGCCCCGCACCGTCTCACGGGATCGAGGACGCTCGAGCTGAGTGCTCCACTCGTGTGCAGCACAATTTTCCCGCGCAGCTCTTCCGCGCCGATACGCGCCAACTCCTCGGCAACCTCCGCGACGCCATGGTCCGGCGTTGTGATCAAAATGACCTGGGCCGCGAGCACTCGACGCGTCATGAAAGCATGGGCGTGCCCTGCTCCGATGGAGCGCACGGCCTTCCGGGCACTTGCCTCATTGCGCGTCACTACGGCCCCAATCTTCCATCCTAACTCGCGCAAGCGCCGTCCCAGCGCGCGGCCAACGCGTCCCGCCCCGATGATCGAAAGGCTATCCGGCATTACATGTTAGGATAACCTGAGGTCGTCACTCGATACCAACCTTGATGCACATTTTTGGGCTCGTTCTTTTCACTCTGGTTGCTGCCTTCTGGGTGTTCCATGGCATCCGCGTCGCTTATGGCGCAACAAAACTCCCCTGGCTCAAATATTTCGAACCGGCTCAGGACGCGGCATGTCCCAGCATTTCACTTATCTTTGCAGCGCGAGATGAAGAAGAAAAACTCCCCGCGGCGCTCGCGACTCTCGCTGCACTCGACTATCCACATCTGGAAATAATTGGCGTCGACGACCGCTCGCAAGACGCAACGGGCCGCATTCTCGACGACTTCGCCGCAACGCATCCGCGTTTTCGCGCTGTCCACGTTGCGGAACTCCCGAGCGCCTGGCTCGGCAAACCGCACGCTCTGCAAAAAGCGTATGAGGCTTCCCGTGCCGAATGGCTTCTTTTTACGGACGCTGATGTGCGGTTTAAGCAGGATGTTCTTCGCCGCGCGGTGACACTGGCGGAAAAGCACAAACTCGATCACCTCACCCTGATCTGCAACGTGGAAATGCACGGCTTCTGGGAGAAAACACTGATTACCTTTTTTGCGCTCGCATTTCATCTGACGACGGACGCCTATCGCGTGAGCGATCCAAATTCGCGAGCTTACGTGGGTGTGGGGGCGTTCCAATTGCTGCGACGCAACACTTACGAATCGATCGGCACGCACCGGCGCCTGGCGATGGAAGTGGTGGACGACATGAAGCTGGGAAAACTTGTGAAGCAGAGCGGCTTTCGATCGGGGGTCGCGATCGCGCAGGAATACGTGACGGTGCGCTGGCAGGAGGGTGCCGGAAGGGTGATTCGCGGCGTGACAAAAAACTTCTTCGCAGCCTTCGGCTACAACGTTGGCTTTGCGGCAGTAGCCATCACGGGATTGTTGCTGCTAAACGCCGTTCCTTTTTTTTCCGTTTTTGCGGCGCATGGATGGATTCGCATGTGTTCCGCGATCGCAGTGGCTGTAGCGCTTGTTGTGCATGGCACCGTCGCCTCGGCAACAAAGGTCTCTCCGTTGTACGCGCTGACCCACCCGATAGGCGCTGTACTTCTTTCGTATATGGTGGCGCGCTCCGTGGCGGTGACCCTGTGGCAGGGCGGGGTGACGTGGCGCGGCACTTTTTATCCACTGAGGGAATTGAAGCGCGGCGTTGTTTAGCGGCCGCGTTTAATAGCGTCGATGGGCGCCGCCATCTAAGTGGCTGGTTCGGCGCTGGGCGCAACCTCGATTGCAAATAATCCCGCCATGTCTTTTTGTTTTAGTGAGCGGATGCGGTCGCGCAACTGCGCGGCGCGCTCGAATTCGAACTTTTTCGCGGCCTCGCGCATTTGTGTTTCAAGTTGCTGCAGCATTTCGACGAGCTGCTTTTCATTCCTGATGTTTGCGGTGGCGGCATCCATCTCAGCGTCGTCCGCCGGGATGCTCACATAATCGGCCTCGACAATACGCGCCAGGTCCATGTCCACGGACTTGATAATGGACATCGGGGTGATGTTGTTCTCCTGGTTGTATTCGAGCTGCTTGGTGCGGCGCCGGTTCGTTTCGTCAATCGCCTGATTCATCGATCCTGTGCGGCGATCGGCATACAAAATGGCGCGGCCTTCGACATGCCGCGCGCAACGGCCCATGGTTTGGATCAACGCCGTGCTGCTTCGCAGATAGCCTTCTTTATCCGCATCCAAAATGGCCACCATCGAAACTTCCGGCAAATCCAAACCTTCGCGCAACAAGTTGATGCCGATGAGGACGTCAAATTCTCCACGCCGCAAATCGCGCAAAATCTTGATGCGGTCGAGCGTCTCCACTTCGGAATGGAGATAGCGGCAGCGCACGCCGACTTCCGTGAAATATTCGGACAAATCCTCGGCCATGCGCTTGGTAAGCGTGGTCACGAGGACGCGCTCGTTCTTCTCCGCGCGGATGCGAATTTCTTCCAGCAGATCGTCCACCTGGCCCTTCACCGGACGAATCTCCACTTGCGGGTCAACGAGTCCAGTCGGGCGGATGACTTGTTCGACCACGACTCCGCCAGATTTCGTCAGTTCGTAAGGTCCTGGGGTCGCGGATACATAGATAACTTGATTTAAGCGATGTTCGAACTCTTCGAACGTAAGCGGCCGGTTGTCCAGCGCCGAAGGCATGCGGAATCCGTAATCGACCAGGGTCTGTTTGCGGGCGCGGTCTCCATTGAACATGCCGCGCACCTGGCCGACCGTTTGGTGCGATTCGTCGATGAACATCAAGAAATCCTGCGGGACGTAATCGAGAAGCGTCGGCGGCGCTTCGCCCGGCAAACGCCCGCTGAGGTGCCGCGAATAATTCTCGACACCGTGGCAATAGCCGATGGTGCGCATCATCTCGATGTCGAACATGGTGCGTTGCACGACGCGCTGCGCTTCGACAAATTTCCCCTGTTTCTCGAGCTCTTTCTTCCACCACCACAGCTCTTCCTGAATGGTGACGATGGCGCGGTCTCTCTGTTCCTGGGGCATTACATAATGATTCTTTGGATAGATGGGCACGCGCATCAGATCTTCCGCTCCCGCGCGGACCTCGCCCGTTAGCGGATCGATTTGCCGCAACTTGTCGATTGTCTCGCCCCACATTTCGATACGGTAGGCATAGTCGTCGTACGTCGGATAAATTTCGATCATATCGCCACGGACGCGAAAGGTGCCGCGGCGTAAATCCTCTCCACGTTCGAACTGAATGTCCACGAGGCGGCGCAGAAGCGCTTCTCGTGAGGTGTGCTGCCCTTTTTCGAGCATTACAAGCATGCCGTAGTAGGCTTCCGGCGAGCCCAAGCCATAAATGCAGGAGACGGAGGCAACGATGATGACGTCTCGGCGTTCGAACAACGAGCGCGTAGCGCTCATGCGCAGCTTGTCTAACTCGTCGTTGATGGTCGCTTCTTTGTCGATGTAAATATCGGCCGAGGGAACGTAGGCTTCGGGCTGGTAAAAATCGTAGTAGCTGACGAAATACTCGACTGCGTTTTCCGGGAAAAACGATTTGAATTCGTGATAAAGCTGCGCGGCTAGTGTTTTGTTATGCGCGAGCACCAGAGCGGGCCGGTTGAAAGCTTCGATCAGCTTGGCCACCGTGAATGTCTTGCCGGAGCCGGTGACACCGAGGAGCACCTGGTGCTTCTCGCCACCTTCAATGCCACGAGAAAGCTGTTCGATGGCCGCGGGCTGGTCACCGCGTGGCTGATAATTGCTGCGCAGCTTGAAGTTCATGGAAGGGGTCTCCCGGCACGAATTCCGGCCACTGCCGAAACCTTCATTATACTCCAGGATGCAAATCGGCGCGGCTGCCGCGGCCGCGTGCTGGAATCAAGGATGGTTGGCGGGCGCGTCCGCAAGAAGCAACACTTGCGCGTGGCTCTCGGCGTCGATTGTGTAATGAACTCGATTCGAACCATCCGTTTTGGCGACGATCACGCTCATCGATTGATTCGCATCTTCCGTGGCCCGCACGACGAGTCCGGTTTTAAGCGAGCAGTAGCTAATAATCTGGTTCTTGCCCTTGGCTGCCCCCATGGTGCGCAAATCGTGCAACTTGTAGTCCTCCGGCGTGGCGTCCTTTGGGGATGATTTCTGCTTGAGAATCGCGGTTGTCAGAATAACCGCGCAGGTTTCCTGCGGTTGGCGTCCTGTGGCTGGCTCGCCCTGTGGCGTCAGCTTCATGGCGCTGCAAGGACCATTGTTCACGTACTCTGATTCTTTTTCCCAAGAGAGTCCCGTCAACAAGGCATTGGTAATTGGCTCTTCGGCCTTCCATTTATCTCCGGGTTTCACGCCTCTCTCTGGAAATGCCGCGCCGCTTCCAAATCGCGCCACCCATTCTTGCCACGCGGCTTGCTCGTCGGCGGAAAATTTGTCGAGTCCCTCGACGTCGGTGACCTGGCCATCCGCATGAAGCGTGAATTCGACGGTTTTGTTGCGTTCGCCGGATTTCCCCGTATCGTTCGGCACCTGCGCGGTGTTTGCTGTCGCCGTCGAAGCCGGCGCAAGGGCGGCAGGGGCGGCGGCATCCGGCTCGACGATGCGCGTTCGCAGCCGCGTCAAGGACTTGCCAGCATCAATACGCAAATCTTCCACTTCGACCTGCAAAAGAATATTTACATTGATTTGGCCACCGGCCGGCGCCATGGGCGCGGCAACTGTGCTCTCCGTAGTCGTGTTGGTTGCCGCGTGATAGCCGATCTGGTAGCGCAAAGTCTGGCCGACGTGCAATTTGGGAAACAAGATGACGCGGTCGGTCTTATCGCGCGCTTCGCCCGCAACCGCCATCAACATCAGGCAGCAGCCGAGGAATCGCAAGGAATTATTCATGGCAGGGGACGCTGCCGGGCGTCATTTGTCCGGCATTTTGAAATGCTTGTCGAAGAAATCGCTCGAGGCGTGATACGCAGCGAGCCAGTTTCGATGCAAAAGGAAATCATGAATCTCATCGGGGAAGACCAACTGTTCGAAGGAGACGCCCTGTTTTCTCAACGCTTCGGCCAAATCGACCGTTTCCGTGAACGGAACGTTGCGGTCGTCGTCGCCCTGGATCAAGAGAACCGGAGAGCGCCATGTGCTGATGGAGGAAAGCGGCGAGGATTCCCACGCCCGTCTTGCAAAATCAGCCCGTTCGCCAGGCTTGTAGGAAGAAGCAAATGTGGGAATCTCCGTGTTCCAGTCGTGTACGCCGTGCATGTCGACTCCAGCAGCAAAGAGATCGGAAGCGCGTGCGAGCCCGAGGGCCGTCAAGTAGCCGCCGTAGCTGCCGCCCCACAATCCGACGCGGGCGGGATCCACGTCGGCGCGCGAGCGGAGATAAAGTCCAGCGCCTTCTACATCGTTGAACTCACTCGCGCCTGCCGCGCCGTAGTTGAGCGCCTCGCGAAAATTGAGTCCGTAACCGATTCCGCTGCGATAGTTCACGGCCAGAACGATGTAGCCACGGCTCGCCAGGTACTGATTCATGGCGTAGGCGTTGCTGTAGTAGAGCATGTAATGCCAGCCGAGCAGCATCTGGCGCCGGGATCCCCCGTGGAAAAAGACGACCGCAGGATGACGCGCGCCATCGCCGGCATTGCGTGGCAAAAAGAGCTGGCCATGAATCTGCATGCCATCGACCGAAGACAGAATCACTTGTTGCGGCGTGGCCATGGCGCTCGCGGGAAAATCCGCGGGAAGCGATTCAGGAGCGAGGTCGCGGAGTTCGCTCTTGCCGGCAGCAAGGGCCGGGCGCATCGTGGTGTGCGTGTCGGAACGCAAGACCAGAATTGTCTTATTGTCGTTTGCGATTACCGGGACAGTTTCGATTCCAGCGCCGCTGGTCACGGCCTCGGGATGGTCGCCGTTCGGCGAAACCTTCCAGACATGGCGCCGGTCGATGTCGTCCTGATTCGAGGAATAAACGATTTCCTGCCCATTCGCGCTGGCCGAGACGTATTCCACTTCGAAGTTTCCGGGCGTGAGAAGCTTCGCCGCGCCGCCGCTTGTAGGGACTGAGTACAAATGCATCCAACCGCTACGCTCCCACGGAAAAACGATGCGGTCGCCGGCAGCCCAAATTAACTGATTACTCGCGACAACTTCATGAAAGACGCTGCCTGTGCCAGAATCGGCGTGCCAGACTTCCTGGCCATTTCCTGTCGAGGCGTCAGCGATTCGAATGGACCAGGGCTGTCCTTCGCGCCGCGGGCTGAAGGGAAGATTTCCTTTCGCGACGGCGATTCGAACGAACGCGATTCGCCGGCTGTCTGGCGACCAGGCGGCCTCGATGTCCGTGTCGACGCTGGGATCGAGATAGATCAGCGACTTGGCCGCGAGGTCGTACACACCGAGGAAGCCGTGATCTCCACGCCGGCTCACAAAAGCAAGCTTCGAGCCATCGGGCGACCATCGCAACTCGCTCGCGCTACCATTCGCGTGAATCAACTGTTCAGCTTTTTCGCTGCCGTCGAGCTTTGCGAGCCACACTTGGGTCTTGAAGAGAAAAGCGACGTTGCCTCCCTTTGGCGATACCGCGGGCGAGTGGCCCTCGCCAAGTTTCTTGGGCGCGCCGCCGCTCAAAGAAACTGACCAAATATCCTGCTCGACGCCTTGCGGCGAACTTTGGGGATTGGGATACGTGGAATTGGGAAATTCGAGATCGCCGCCGCGGGTGTAGACAATTGTTTCGGCATCTGGCGCCCAACTGATTTCGCCGAGGTCCTGGCCGTCGTCGCCCTTATAAGATGTGATTTGGCGCGACTTGTAGCCAGCAGCCGCTGGTTCCGCAATCCAAAGATTGCGTACCCCCTCGGCATTGAAAACCCACGCGACGCGACCCTTTGCGGGGGCGGCCGTTAATTCCGTCGGAAACGGCGCGCTCAAAAACTGTTCAAGCGCCGGCGATTTCTGCGCGTTCGCCGCAGGGCAAATCATGAGCGCAGCAAGGATCACTAAGGGCACAATGCGTTTCATCAACAGCCTCCAAGGGTCGTAGAATTTTCACGCCAAATTCATTATCTTGATATCTCAATCCGCAGGCTGGCGCGCGGCCACCTTTTCGACCGACACACGGGGCCCGTCCAGCGGCCCGGATATTTTCAACACGCGGCCGGCTTCATTGACTCCCATGGTCCGGCCGCGCCCTCTTCCCGTGCTGGAAGTCTCAAGCGTCAGGTCCGCGTCACGCGCGAAACTCACCGTGCCCTGAAGTTGAGTTTGCTCCCGGCCGGATTCCAGCGTCAGATACTCAACGGTGACTCCGCGGTTGCGCATCGTAAACGTCCCTTCGCCGGTTGTCCACCGCGATGTGCCCGTGCGCGGCGCGCCGTCGGCAACGCTGGCGCTCACGTCCCATCCCCGTAATTCCACGTTCTTGAGCTGAACTTCGCCGCCGCCCGCGAGTTTCTGCAAGAGTTCTTCGCGCCCGACGCCTTCCGTCACCAGATGCACGGTGCCTGAAGCTAGACCTGCCACGCGTTCCGTGAATGGCCCCGACGCGGGGATCTCCGTGAGGTTCACTCTATCGAGCTTGGCGGTCACGTCGTATTTCGGCCGAGGGGCGAATATGGCATGCAACTGTGCGTGCACCGTGCCGCCGGCCCACTGCGCATCGGCTTCGCGCACATCGAGTTTCAGGTCGTGTAAAACTCCTTCCGCGTGTACATTTCCCAGTTTCAATTTTTCGATAGTCAATTCGCCGATGCTCAGCTCCCCCTGGGCGTTCATCTGGCGTACTAGATCGCTGGCGGCCGGGCTGGGCGTTGATCCGCCGAGAAGAGACGAGAGCAAACGCTGCAGCCAGTTGGGCCGTGCGCGTGGGCCGACCCAGCGATCGAGCTGAGCAGCGTTCATACTATCCGTGGTTAGATTGAAATTCCATCGAGGACCATCCATCCCGTCAGCAATTTTTCTTTCCGCGATGGAGCCCGACCAAGTGCCGCCGAAACCATTCACCTTGGTTACATCGACGAAGCGCAGCCCATCTTTCCAATTCAAAGTGCTCTCTTGCACCGCGAGAGGCTGGTTCAGCCCTGCAACGGCGAGTTTCGCCTTGCTAAGGATTATCCTGCCGTTCCAATGGCCGCTGCCGGCTCCCTGCCATTCCCATCGCGTCACCGCGAGCGCATCTCCGGCGAGTTCCCATCCGTGATTGAGCGGCTGCCCAAACGCGGCGGCGGCTTTCGACACGTCTTCGACTTTTTGCACATGCCCTTCGATGCTGATGCTGCCCGAAAGCGCGTCAAGGTCATGATGAAGAGTAATGTCGGCGGCGTTATCCATAAGCGCCGCCATGCGCCGCTTCTTGGGCGCGAAGACGTCGCGAGCATCACCGCCAAGAGCAATGCGAACCGGTTCGGACACCAGAAGGTTTCGCTCCCGTCCAATGCGTACGGGACCGATCCGCACGGGCACCTTTAACCCTGGCACTCGCACGACACCGCCATTGCTCGAGAACGCGGCCCCTTCGAGTTCCAGAGGCCAGCCGCGCAGCGTCATCGCACCCGTGAAAAACTGCTCGGCCGAAATTCCGCCGTCCACGCCGGGGTGAAAGGCTCTGTACCACGCCAGCAAGTCCGCGGCCTGTATACCCGACGAGTCGAGATACAATTCGAAGCCCGGCGTCGGCCCGGTTACATAATTTGCGGTTCCTCGCAAATTCGAAGACGGGCCTTCAACTGTTACTTCCTCTGCGCGAACGCTTCCCAGACCAACATTCCAATGTCCGTTGACGGCTACTCGCAACCGGGGATTGTCGCTCCGTTCGATCAAGTCCCAGCGATGAATTTGCGCCGCGCGGGCTTCCACGGAAAAACTCCATTGGCCTGGTTGGGTTTCAGCAATGGATCCAGGGCCGGACATGCCGCTCTTGAGCGACGCGTCCAGCACAAACACGCCGCGCATGCCGTAATCGGTTCCGCGCAACAGCCGGAACAAGTCCGCAAGAGAAACGGCTTCCCAGTGGACAGAAATTTGCGCAGGCTGCAGGCGCGCCGAAGTTCCTGCGATATCACCTTGTACCCTGACGGTTCCCGCCGACTGCAGCACCACGCCGCTTCGCCACGGTTGCGCCTCCAGACGAAGTTGCCAGCGCCCTGGCGCAATCTGGTCCACGCTTCCGGAGACGCTTGTTAACGCAAACGGGAGCTTTTCGTCCATATTTTTGAAATTGACGCGCCCCTCATCGAACTCGATTTTCAGGAGCCGGTTCACTGGCGCGATCGCTGCAGGCGGTCCGTAGACGCGTGCGGCCGCTTCTGCCGTGACTTTGGCCGGTGGCAGCCACCGCTCCAGGTTCCATCTTCCCTGGCTGTTGCGCACAAGAATCAAACTCGGCCGGCTCAACGACAGAGTTCCGAACTCAAAATGCCCAAGCAGCAATCCAGTCCACCGCAAGCTCGCGGACAAGTTGTCCGCACGCAAAAAATATTCGCTCCCGAACGCGGGGTCTTCGCCGACGGTCACTTGCTCCGCGTAAAAGCGGGCCGGCAAAAGCTGTACGGCAAAGTGGCCCACTTCGACCGGCCGTCCAAATGCTCTTTCGAGCTGTTGGGTAAGGTATATGTGCATGCGGCGCGTGCGAACGAGCAGCGACACGCAAATCTGCACGGCGATGAACAGCGCCACAATCGTAAGCGCCAGTTTCCACCACTTGCGCAGCGTCTTCATAGTGTCGAAAGTTTCGCAGACTGGCCCGCAAATGAAAAGCTAGTGAACGAACCGATTCGCGTTGCTCCTGCCGCGTTTCAAAGGCCAGTCGTCCTAGTGTGGAATCGAGAGAATCTACAAATTTCAGTGCACCGTGTGCAGCATCCGGCCCCAGCGTGTCCGGGCGGGAAGGTGAGCGAGCGTGTCGAATACGCCCACCAATCGCTGCCAAAAAGTGGTTTGCGTGTAGTCGTTGCTGTTGGCGTCCACTGACCAATAAATCAGGAAAGGGCGCCCCATGACGGCGCTGCGATCCACGAATCCCCAATAGCGGCTGTCTGAGCTGCGGTCCCGGTTGTCGCCCATGGCGAATATTTTCCCGGGAGGCACTACGAGTTCGTCGCCTTGCACGTATTTACGAAGCGTTTCTCTCCACCCGGATTCGAACACCACCTGAGGGGAAATCAACTGGCCCTTTGTAGGTGGGAAGGAATAGTTGAAGTTGTCGTACGGGGCCGTTGGGTCGTGCACGACGTAGGTCTCGTTCAGCGGCTTGCCGTTGACGTACATCTGCTGGTCCATCAGCTTCAGCCGGTCGCCTGGCAAGCCGATCACGCGTTTCACAAAATGTTGATGGTCCGCGTAAGGATACTTGAAGACGATAATGTCGCCGCGCTCCAACGGGCGGTATGGAAGCACCTTCTCATACCAGGCACCGCTTCCGCCGAATATGAACTTATTGACGAGCAGATGATCGCCAATGAGCAGGGTGCCTTCCATCGAAGCAGACGGTATTTTGAAGGCCTGTACGACGAAGCTGGTTCCGAACAGCGCGAGAAGCACGGTCACCAGCAACGATTCCAGATATTCGGAGAGCGTAGTCGGATCGTCGTGGTGCTCCTCTTTCTTCGGCTCCGCCGGCGCAACCGGATCTACCGGCTCTTCCACCTTCAGAGCTGTCTCTTCCGTCATTCGCTCTCAGCCTTTCCGCTCCACCCGCTCGTCACGTCCGTTCCAGGAGTTCCATCGCGGTCAGCGCGGCTCGCTGCTCCGCTTCTTTTTTTGTGCTGCCTTCGCCGCTGGCCAGGCATTCTCCGTTGATCCAAACCTCCACCTGGAACACTTTCTGGTGATCCGGTCCGCTCTCGCCCGAGAGGCGGTATTCGGCAGGCGGTTTTCCACGCCCTTGCAAGAATTCCTGCAGCGCGGACTTGCGGTCGGAGTCCGCGATTCGCTCGCCGCGCTCTTCAAGTGTTTGCTCGAATAGCAACCGCTTGAGCATCTCGCGTGTGGGGTCCAGCCCGGCGTCGACGTAAACCGCAGCGACGACGGCTTCGAAGGCATCCGCCAATAGCGTAGGTTTCTCCCGGCCGCCGGTCTTTTCTTCCCCGCGCCCCAGCCGCAAGTGATCGCCGAGCCTTATACGCCTCGCCGCATCTTCGAGAGAGTGCGCATTCACGAGCCGGGCCCGGCTCTTCGAAAGTTGCCCTTCGCTCCATCCGGGAAAGGACTCAAGCAGATATTCTCTTGCCAACAACTCAAGCACGGCATCCCCGAGGAACTCCAGCCGCTCATTGTCCTGCGTGGCTGCGCCTTCGGAGGATTCTTCCGTGCGATCTGCCCTCAGCTCCGGAACCGCGGAGCTGTGCGTCAAAGCTCGCTCGAGGAGTTCCGGTCTTTTGAACCGATACCCCAGACGCTCCTCGAGTTGCTCTGCGCCACCTTGTTCCATTTCTTTGGGCTGTGCGCGCCCAGTCCTTGCGGCATTTATTTCGGTGCGCTCAACTGCGTGGCGCCCAACTTCTTCGCCTCTTCCGCCCCGCTCTTGCAAGTCGGCTGCAAGCTGCCTGGCACTGCGGCACACTTGATAAACGCCGCCACAGCGGCATCAAAGTGCGAGGTCTTCTCGTCCGCAATCCCAAGGACGTAGAAGTTCACCGGATCGACCTCCGGATTAGGATCGACCTTCGTAGCCTCCTCAAATTCCGGAATCGCTGCGTCATACTTGCCACGCCGGAAATAGACAAGGCCCAGCCCGCTATGGGCCATCGCCAGCGTCTGATTTTTGGCAAGAGTGAATTGTGCGTCTGTCATGCCGTCAGGCTTGGGGATCGTTGGAGTAATCTCGATCGCGGACTTCGAGAATTTCTCAGCTTTATCCAACTGCACCGTAGCATTGGGCATGCTTGCGTTCCAGGCTCGAGGAAGCGTTTGCCCGAGAATCGCTAGCGTTTGAACATCGTTCGGAGCCAGCACAACAGCTTTCTCGCCCGCATCCTGCATCTTCGGTATTTCATTTGCCGCCAGATACAGTTTGACGAGGTTTGAGTACACCGGCGCGAGATAGCGGCTCTGCGGATACTTCTTCACAAAATCTTCACCCGCTTGCGTTTTCTTGCTGCCGTCCGTCATCGGAATGGTATCGAACGCCTTGAACGCCGCGTCTTCTTCAGCATTCACCGGCGGCGCCGGCGTTTCCAGTGTCAGCGTATTCGCTTTGTCTTTGTCGGTCTGCTGCTGAGCAGGCGGCGAGGTCTGACCGCTCTGACTACTCTGAGCGCTCTGGGCCGCTGCAACGGCGCATGCACATAAGAGCAATCCCGCAATCGCCCCTGCTTCTATCCATTTCTGCGACTTCCCCTTCATTTCCTGCCTCCTGTTTGCTTCATTGAGTCATCTCGAGTCTGGGGCTCAAGCTTAGCCGCTCGGTCTCCCTAAGATTTCCTTGCTCCACTGCTCAACGACTAAGGCCGCTCGGCCGGCTTCTCCAAGTTTACGACCTCCAAACCTTTTTGCGCCGCCTGCCTGGCCTGCTCAGGTCCCCCCGGCACGGCAATGGCTGCCTCGAACTCCCTTTTGGCGAGTTGCTGTTGTCCTTCATCATCATAAATCCTAGCCAGGTAAACATGCGACCACGCCATCACCATCGGATCTTGCGTCGCCGCGTGATCCCCGCTAGTCAGTCTTCCAAAAACCTGTTTCGCGCGCGGACCGTCATGCTCCAGCAGCGCTGCCAGTCCCAGTCCGTACCACGCACGAATCTGGTCCGGATACTTCGCCAACACCTTTTGAAAGGACTCCACTGCCGCCCGCGGATTTTTCTCAGCGATCCGCCGTTCGCCATCCGTCAGCGCAGCGATCGCTTCCGTGTCGTTGGGTACCGTCGTTGGCGCCCTCTTGCGCCGCGTCACCGCTTCGCTGGCGGTCTCGTCGCCGCTATTCCCCCGATCCGCCATCGCAAATTTTATTCCATCAATCCGCTTGGCCTCTGCCACAACATTGATCCCTCTCACCAGCTCCGGAAAATACAGCGCCATCGACGGTTCGGAGCTCTCGTACTTCGCCAGCGCCACAAAGATTGACCTCACCAGCACGTAGCCGTCCGCGTCATCGCGGTCCATGGCGGCTTCCCGCTCACCCGGTGAAATTTTCTTGAGCTTTAGCTCCACAGCGCGTACCAAGCATTCTGCGAAATACGACGCAAAATCATCCTTAAGATCTGGCGCCAGCCGCGGTGCCAGAGCTGCCTTGTCATAAAGCGGACGCTTCACCGCCAGCACATGCGGATATTGCTGCGGAAGCGGATCCAGCAGGAAATGCAAAAAGGCATGCCTCACGATGTCCGTGGGGATATCATCCGCCCCGCTCAGAACAATTGCGTAGTGCTCGCCGGCATTGCGCACATTCGTGATGCGCCCCACCAAGGGCTCCAGAACGACGGTAAACGTCCTTGCCGTCGCCGCATCCTGCAGCTGTCTCAGATAGCCCGTAGTCACAAAAACAATCTGCGATACCGGGTCGTGCACTTTTTCGATTTCGCGGTTATAGATGGGCTGCAAATCTCTCCAGAGCCGCCTGATTTTTTGCTCTTCGTAATAGTTGGAAAGGATTTCGCTGAAGCCCTCGAGCGCCAGCATCTCCGTTGGGACGTCGTCGCGCCGAAGAGTTATCTGAAACTTCGGAGCGGGCCCGGAAAGCAGCCCGAACCAAATGTACCGGGAAAGCGTCGCCCCCGAATCGCGCAGCTCATGTTCCTTGTAGAATTGCCTGACCGCGTCCACCGCCGGCCCTTGCTCCTGCTGCATCTGCTCGCGAAGACGCGCGCGTAGCGGATGCCAGTTCGCCGCGCTCACGTTCGATTCGAAACCAGCCGCCAGCAGTGCGCACATCGTCGTGAACATGGCCTCGTTGCCGTCCACCGAAACATTCGTCACTGGTGCGGTTTGTCTAGGCGCGGGCGGCAATGGCACTTGTCCACTCGCGGCGAACGATCCAAGCAGAAGGACCGCTGCCGCGCACAGAGTTACCATCGCTCTTCGCTGAAATTGTCTTGTCATGAACTTTGCCGCAGTTCTCGCTCGAGCCCGTGATTCTCTCAACTGCACTCTCATCCTCTGAGGTGGGACAGTCGCTCTCGCCTGCCGCCTTTTTCTCCGCCAAAATCCCCTGGGGCGCTCACAATTCTGTGGGAACCCTGCAGCATCTTGACAATTTACAAGCGCCCTTCTCATCCGTCAAGGAATCACCAGTTCGCCCGCTCCGCGCTCCATCCAACTCTTGATACTCGCCCAGGCATCTGTAACATTGAGGATGCGTTCACACTCACCGGGGGATGGCTCGACCCAATGCGTTTCCCTCACAGGAAAGCCGCTGCTCTTGTTCTAGGTGTCTGTGCAGCGTCTGGAATCTTGCCTTCGATTCTAGACGCCCAATTGGTTCGCGAGGATGTCGCGCCGCCCGCCCAGCAATCTGCGGCTCAGTCCTCCGCGCAGGGTTTACCTGCCCCTCCATCGGGCAAACTCCGCGTGTCGCAAGAAGTTCAGATCACCGGCGATTCATTCTGGCTCGACAGCGGCATTGACGTTCAGGCGGGCGAGCATGTCGTTGTCTCCGCCACTGGAACAATGCGCTACGCCGACCAACAAACCGACACCTCTCCCACTGGCATCGCTCGCGGCTTCAAGGATCTTCTCCGAAATTTGCCGTTCAACTCAGCAGGCCGTGGCGCGGTCATCGGCCGGATCGGCGAGGAGGACACCTCGCAGCCCTTTCTTATCGGCGCCAAGCGCGACATCGTCTCGCCGATCTCGGGCCGCCTCTCGGTCGGCCTCAATCAACTTAGTGATGATACGGGCGACGGTACTTACGCCATTGATATCAAGATCTACGGTGCCGATGCGAACTCGGTCCTCTTTACCGCCAAGACAGTGCCCTCCATTCCCGGTGTCGACAATCGTCTCTTCTCCAAAATCCCGCGCCGTATTTCCGATAAAGCCGGCGATCCCGGCGATATGGTCAACTTCCTGATTATCGGCTCCCAGGACGAAATGGAAAAAGTGTTCACCAATGCGGGCTGGGTCAAAGTCGACGCCAGTGTCAAAGACACTCTCCTCCACGGTCTTATTGAAAGTATCTCTAAGGAATCCTATCTCACCATGCCCATGAGTCCGCTCTACCTTTTCGGCCGCCAGCAAGACTATGGATGGGCCCATGCCGAACCCCTCTCTGTTGTCGCCTCCCGCAACCACCTACGGATTTGGAGAGCGCCTTTCGAGGTCGATGGTCGAACGCTCTGGGTCGGCGCCGCTACCCACGATGTCGGGTTCGAAAGGGATCAACGCAACAACGGCATCACGCACAAAATCGATCCCAATATCGATCTTGAGCGCGCCTACGTGGAAAAAACACTTACCTCCACGGGCCTCGTCGAGGAAATCACTCATGTCCTACCCGCAAGTCCAATGCAGGAGGCCAAGACCGCCACGGGCGGCAGCTTCCATTCCAACGGCCAGGTCCTCGTCTTGAAACTCGGCGAATTTCCTCAGAAGCAGTAATCGAATCTACTTGCGTCCGCCTCTCCCCCGCGAGTACCGCGATCCATAGCCTTCCCAAGTCGCAGATCTGTGCCCTAATCGCCCATAATCAATTGTAAATAAAAGACTTACATGGTACCGAGGAAACATAATTGAACATGTTCATAATTGTTCTTGACAATCGCCCGTTTCATCCCTAGAATTTGAACATGTTCAATAAAACCATTCCCTCTCCCAAAGCACAGCTCACTCGTTCCCACCTTCTCTCCACCGCACTTCGTGTCTTTCGCGAGCGCGGTCTGGAAGCCGCCACCATGCGCGAACTCGCCGCCGCAGCGGGAACTTCTCTCGGCTCCGCCTACTACTACTTCCCCAGCAAGGAAGCCATCATTCAGGCCTATTACGATGATGTTCAAGCCGAACACGCTCGCCGCGTGGCTGAAGCTCTCACCGGAAGTCACCTGGACCTAAAGGGCCGCCTCCGCGCCGCCTTTCATTTGAAGCTGGACATCCTCCAAGGCGACCGCAAACTCCTCAGCGCGCTGTTTCGCTACACCGGCGAACCTCACCACCCGCTTTCCGCTCTCGGCGACGGTACACGCAAAAATCGCCAGCAGAGCATGTCCGTCTTTCTTACCGCCCTCGGCGACGAGCGCCTGCCGGATGACATTCGTGCCATCCTCCCTGCCGCCCTTTGGGCATTGCATATGGGCATCATTCTCTATTTCATTTATGACGATTCGCCCGAGCAGCAGCGTACTCGCAAGTTGATTGACGGCGCCCTGACTTTGATCGTGCGCATTCTCGGTCTCGTAAAACTCTCCGTCTTGAAGCCCGTCCGCGGCAGCGTCCTGGCGATTCTGCGCGACGCTGGTCTCTTGCCGGAACCGGATTCCCCGCAGGTTCTTTTCATTCAGGAGTCACAGCCATGACTACAAACTCAAGCAACCAACCGAACCGACCGTCGCAACCGAATGCCTACAACCCGATCACGCTCGATGACTTACAAAAACGGGCCCAGTCTTCTGCACAAGATCTCTTTGCTGGTTTTACCAACCCGGTTTCTCGTTGGGCCGTCGCACCTGTCTTCGGCTTCCTTTTCCTTTATACCCAGAGAATCGCTTTCTTCGCACCGCTAACGATTCTGATTCTCCTGAGCTGTCTGCTGGCGCGCATGGAAAATCATTCGCGCCAAATCGCGGCCGTGCCTCTGACTCTTTCCGCCATCAAACTATCTTTTGTGATGACGTCTCAGATGGCCCTCGCTTTCTGGGTTCCGGGAGACTCTCGTAGTTCGAATGACGTCGGTTTTTTCTGGCTTCCGATTTTCTTCTCCATCTGCCTCATTTTCATTCCCAAGCGTGACAGCGTCACATTCAAGATCGTTGTCGCCGAATCCTGCTTGCTCCTAGCGTCGGGACTTCTCCCCGGGCAAGGATTTGTTTGCATTTTTTATCTGCTGGACTATCTGCTCTTCATCGCGATCGTTGTCGGGATATTCGTAGACTTGAAGACTTATATGCCCGGGCAGGTCCAGGATAGTGTTCGGCCTGCACTATAGCCTGACGAAACTGCCCAATAACCTTGAAGCATTACGAACGGCGGCGCCGCGAATCTGTCGGCGCCGCCTTCCTGTTTCGGGGTCCGCCTGCGTGGACCGCCGCGTATCCATCTAATCGCCGGGTGAGTATGCGCTGTCCAGTCTAGAGCCTCCACGCTTCTTGGTGGTTTCTCAGCGGGCAAAAGAGGCAAGATGCAGCGGGTTGGAGTATGATGGCGGTCACTGGGTACTACTTACCCAGCTCCTCAATAATCTCTCGGAGGTCACCATGTCTGTGACCAAGCCAGTCAATGAAGCAGCCCGCCTCGCCGCTCTTGAACGCTACGCCATCCTCGACACCGATCCGGAACAGTCCTTCGATGATCTGACTCTCTTGGCTTCGTTCATCTTCAAGACTCCCATCGCGATGATCTCTTTGATTGACGGCCACCGCCAATGGTTCAAGTCGCGCGTCGGCATCGCGGTCTCCGAGACGCCTCGCGAGGTTGCCTTCTGCTCTACGGCGATTCTGCAATCGGAAATCTTGGTGGTTCCCGACGCCCTCGAGGACGAACGATTCCGCGACAATCCGTTCGTCGTGGCGGACCCGCACATCCGCTTCTACGCCGGGGCCCCGCTCATCAACGAGGATGGCTATGCCCTTGGCACGATTTGTGTGGTTGACCAAACGCCCCGGGAATTGGCGCCAGAGCAAAGAGATGCCCTCAAAGCTTTGAGCCGCCTCGTCCTGGCCCAGATGGAGTTCCGCCGCAACTTGGTGCTTCTGAAAGAAGCCCTCAGTGACCGCACGAAAGAAGAGCACGAACGCGAACAGGAGCTCCTGAAAGTGCAGGCCACGCTGATGCGCGTGCTCGGCCTGCGCCACTCCGCCTCGGCCACGAAATCCCTCTAAGCAATCCGTATATACATGATTGAGACGGAGCTTGCGAAAAAGCTTACTTCTGACTGTCAAGTTGCCCTGTCACACATTGTTCAGTTTGTAGTACAATAGGGCATGCGCTATGCGATTCAAGCAAGGCTTGATCCTCGGTCACGGAAGACGCTGGCAGCTCTGGTTCGGGAACTGGGCTGGACTCCTTCGCAGGTCGTGAGAGAAGGCTTGCGTGTTTTGGAAGCGAGCCGCTTGCGCAGGAAGAAACTGGCAGTCATTGGTCTAGGAATGTTTCGCTCCAACGTATCCGATCTTGGCTCCAGCAAAAAACACCTGCGGAATTTCGGGCGGTGAAGCCCGCGCTTCTCGATACCGGTGTCATCGTAGCGTTGCTGGACAGGAGTGAAAAGCATCATCAGGCGTGTGCCAAAGCAGTCCAGGCAATCGATGCGCCTCTGATCACTTGCGAAGCCGTCATCGCCGAAACCTGCTATTTGCTGCGCAATCTCGCGGGCGCGCCAGAGGCCGTCATCGAGAACGTCTCCGCTGGCATTTTTCAGATCCCTTTTCAGCTCTCAAAGCACACCGCTGGCCTGAAACAAATCCTCAAGAAATACCGAGACCGCCGCATCGATCTCGCGGACGCCTGCCTGGTTCGCATGGCCGACGAGTTTGAGACCCCGGACATCCTTACCCTTGACAAGGACTTCCATATTTATCGCTGGGGCAAAAACAAACCCTTCCGGCTGCTTCTTGACCTGGAATAGTCATGGTTGCTTTTGTCAGCACGACAACTATTTCTTGTCTTTCCCTTTTGGAGTCTTCACGCACTCTGTGTACCTGCGTTTTCTTTGCTCTCTTCTGATTATTTTCTTCAAGAATTAGAGAGCGCCAACCGCGCGCCGCAGCACTTCCCGCGAAATATTCGCTCCGCTCACAACGAGCACGACGTTCTCCCCGTAATCCGTTCCCCCCGCTAACAGTGCCGCCGTACTCGCCGCGCCCGCAGGCTCCGCCAAAACATGCTCCTCGATTAGCAGCGTCTCAATCGCGCGCAGCATCTGTTCCTCACTTACAAGAACCACCTCATCCACGAAGCTCTTCACGTCTCGTACATTCGATGCGTCTGGGGTGCGCGTCGCCAATCCATCGGCAATTGTGTCGCATGTCTCGGTCCCAACCACTCTATTTTCCTTCCACGACCTAAAATATGCCGGCGCCCGTTCCGCCTGCACGCCGATTATCCTTACGCGCGGCGAAAGCTGTTTCGTCGCTGCTGCAATTCCGCGAATAAGCGCCGTATCGCCCATGGGTACCACGATCGAACTCGTCTCTGGAAGCTGCTCCAGAATTTCACATGCAATCGTCGCTGGCCCCGCGGGCAAATCCAGGTCGGTCGCGTCATTCAAAAAATAAACCCCGGGCCGCTTCGCATACTCGTTAGCCAATTCGAACGCCGCCGCCAGGTCCGCACCCCCGCTCTCGACTATCTTCGCTCCCAGCGAAGCAATTCGTCCGCGCTTCACAGGATTGCATCCTGCCGGCAGAAAAATCCGCGCCGCGACGCCAAGCAGTTTCGCCGCATATGCGACCGCCGCTCCATGATTCCCCGTGCTCGACGCAATCACTTCCTTCACTGCGCCTTTCTTCAACCGCAGCGCCAGCGCATACAACGCTCCGCGCACCTTGAACGAGCCCGTCGGCAGTTCCATTTCAAGCTTCAAATACACGTGCTTCCCCGTCCGCTCGCTCAAAAACGGCGCGGCAATCAACCGCGTCGCCCCAAAATATTTCGCAAGAAATTCCTGAGCCGCCAGAATCGTCGACATGTTCGGCAGAATTTCCGCCACGCCCTCACCCGCTCTCGAACTCATCCTGCCACCGTTGCCTTCGCCGCCGGCCTTCTCAGACGTGACCCGCGCGCCCACGATGATGCCATCCGCACCCCGGTCAAGCCAACCTGCAACCTTTCGAATTCAGGTATCATCGGACCACTGTAGTGGCAGGGTCGTGAGTGCCCGAAGCAGCCCAATGGAGGTAACGCGAACATGCGTCCTTTCTCCTGGCTCCCTACCTTCCTTCAAGATATTCGATATGCCGCCCGGGGACTGCGCAAAAACCCCGGTTTCGTCGCCATCGTCGTCCTCTCGCTCGCTCTCGGCATCGGTGCTAACAGCACCATCTTCAGCGTTATGGATGCCCTTCTTTATCGCTCGCTCCCTTTCCCGCACCCTAATCGACTCGTCGTCATCTGGGAAGCGCCTGTCAGCCAGCCCGAGAATTTCCAGTCTCCGCCCATCGCCGAACTCCTCGATTGGAAAGCTCAAAACCACGTCTTCGATGACATCGCTCTAACCAGCGGCACCGAGCCCGCCACCGCCGCCGACCCCAACGGCTCGGAAGCCATCCGGGTTCAAGACGTCACTCCCAACTACTTTGATTTGCTCGGCGCAAAGCCTATCCTCGGCCGAATCTTCACTGCCAATGAAATGCAGGAACAAACGCAAACCGTCGTCCTCAGCAATTCGTTTTGGAAGACGCATTTCAAGTCCGATCCACACATGCTCGGCAAGTCCTTCACCATCCGCACCACCGGAATTCTCTGTACTGTCGTCGGCGTCATGCCTCCTGGCTTCGCCGATCCGCACGGTGATCCCGTTGATCTATGGCAACCCATAAATCCGGCCAGCCCCAGATATGTCGCGCGTCAGGATCATTGGCTCATCCCCATCGCGCGCCTCAAGGATGGCGTCACACTCGCGCAAGCCCAATCAGAAATGGACATCATCGCTCGCCGCATCGAACAGGCTCATCCCGAAACTAACAAAGGCATCGGTAAGCGCCTTATGCCTTTGCACGAAGCGCTTTACGGCTGGGCTCGTCAGCCTCTCTACCCTCTCTTTGGCGCCGTTGCATTCGTCCTGCTCATCGCGTGCGCCAATGTCGCTAACCTCTTGCAGTCCCGCACGGAAACTCGCCGTAATGAATACGCTGTGCGCGCTTCGCTCGGTGCCAGCCGCAGCCGCCTGATCCAGCAACTGCTCGCGGAAAGTCTGCTGCTTGCCGTCACCGGCGGTGTTCTGGGTATTATTCTTTCCATCTGGGGCATTCAGCTTTTTCGCAAGCTCGCGGGAGAAATACCCGGGTCTCAAAATTCCACAATTGACGCTCGCGTTCTTCTCTTCACTCTCGGCGTTTCTCTTTTGACGGCCTTTCTGTTCGGCCTGATCCCCGCCACGCAAGCATCAAACCCCAATTTAAACGACGCGCTTCGCGAAAGCGGCCAACGTACTTCAGCGGGAGGACGCGGTCTCACACGGCACGTTCTTGCCGTCTGCGAAATCGCTCTTGCCATGGTTCTTCTCATCGGCGCGGGGCTGATGATCAATTCGATTCTGCGCCTGCACCGTGCCAGTCCCGGCTTCGATTCAAGCAATCTCCTCACCATGCGTATTGAATTGCCGGAAGGCGGCAACTACATGAAGCGCGTCCCAGGCGGCGACATGGAGCGCGCCACGCCGCAAGCCACGGCTTTTTTCGAACAACTCCTCGAGCGCGTCGCCGCACTTCCCGGCGTCGAGTCCGTCGGCTCCATTACTGGCCTTCCCACACATTTCTCCGAGTTCTACTCGTACTCGATTCTCGGCCATCCCGCGCCGCCCAATCAGCGGCCACAAGCCGGATATAACGAGGTCAGCCCAAGCTTCTTCCGCACGCTCAAAATTCCGCTTAAAAAGGGACGCTACCTCGATGAGCATGATTCTCAAGCTGCGCCTTGGGCCGTCGTCGTCAATGAAGCTTTCGCGCGCCAGGAATTCCCCAACGAAGATCCCATCGGCCGCCAATTGCTCCTGCGCTACGATCCGTATCCCGTGGATGAGGGGCGTCCGCGCATTATCGTGGGTGTGGTTGGTGACGTGAAACACTTTGGACTGCAACAAAAAGCGCCGCCATACATCTATTCATCATTCGTCCAGCAACCCGCCGTGTTTCCCGGAGGAGCCATCGTCGATCATCTCTGGCAAGAACTGGCGATTCGCACACCACACGGCGCGAACAACGCAAATTTCGTTTCCGCCGTAAAGAAAATCGTTTCTGACCTCGATCCCGAGCAGCCCATCACGCACGTCATGACCATGGACGAAATTCTCGACGAGTCCATCGGAGACAATCGCTTTTACATGCGGGTACTCGGAATATTTGCGGGGATGGCCGTGCTGCTCGCGCTGATGGGCATTTATGGCGTGATGTCTTACTTCGTCAACGAGCGCACTCGCGAGTTTGGCATTCGTGTGGCGCTCGGCGCGCAGCCATCTAATGTCCTCGCGCTAGTCGCCAAGACGGGCCTGAAGCTCACTCTAATCGGCGTCGTCGCAGGTGCTGTCGTGGCTCTCGGAGTGACGCGTCTGATTTCTACGTTCCTCTACGGCGTTGCGCCGACAGATCCGCTCACGTTTGCAGCGGTGGCCGCCGCCCTCATCGCTGTCGCCCTGCTTGCCACGTACATTCCCGCCCGCCGCGCGACCAAAATCGACCCCATCACCGCCCTTCGCTACCAATAAATTATTTTGAGGATGTGGCGGATCTTCTGGTATGCAATGTCACTAGTCGTAGCGCACTGCACGGGCGGACTTAGCGTTCCTGATTGCCCTCCAGCAGAACATTCAGCAGGCCGGCAAGCTGCGATTCTTGCTGCAGAACTCCTTGTTGATTTTTCGCGGCGCCGTCGTTGTTCGTGAGTTGCGCGAGGCTTGCTGCCAGATTCTTCACTGCCACGTCGTGCGGCACGTACGTCCGATCCGCGGGCGTGAGAGCCTCCCAGCCCGATTCCGTTCGCCGCAATTCCCATCGAACTTTTTCGCGCCGCCTCTTCACTCGAACTGCTCCGCCATCAATCAGCACTTTCGAATCAACCACTAAGTGCGCCCATCCGTGGTCCCGCTTGACCTCCACCCTCTCCACGCTGAATTGCTCGACGATCAGCACAGGTTGCCCGGATTTCAACGGATTTCCACTCCTCAGCTCACTCCCCATTGCGTCGCTCAATTCGGAGATGCCCTCCGTCACTTCTTCGCGCGTCGGGAGCTTATTTCCCGCGGCGATAACTACGCTCGCCGGAATCTCGAACGCCACCTCCGTGTTCGTCGCTATCGGCGACGCGGGCGGTGCAGGCGGGCCATAAATCACTGCGCTCTTCTCGGAAGAAGCATAGGGTGGCCGGTTCGAAGTGTCCCTTGCGGTTAAGGTACGCTCCTCAGTGCCCGTCCCCACGCTTCGTTTTGGTTCGCCATTCGAAATCCTGGACGCGCTCGTTCTGTTTGCGGCGCTTATAACTCCGTCTGTTTCCACTCTATAGCGATAAAATCGTGGTCTTCCCCTCGACTTCCAATAAGGCGCTTCGTAATCCTGTGCTTCCAACCCCGTTCTTACCAGGCTGTAAAAACTATGTTGCAGCGGATCAACAACAATTCCCACATGTCCAGGCCACGCGATCACGTCGCCTGCGTGCGGGTTTTTCACACGCTCAAAATTTTCGTTCCCCGCATAAATCTCAAAGGAACTTGCATACGGATACTCAAATCCCGCGTTCGCGTAAATTTGATGCACAAGGTGCGAACAGTCACGCATGCCCCTCTCCGGCTCGTCCAACTGCCAGGCCACATTCACGATCGAGCGGCCTTCCTCAGGGGTCAGCAACCGTTGGCTCGAATCGGACTCGTGAACCGGCGCCGCGACCTGCGCCACTGTGAAGCCAACGGCAACCAGGCAGACGCACATCGCCGCCAAACACACCTTCATGAAAGTCGCCACGAAGCCCCACACGGCGCGCCCTTCAAATCTTGTCCACATGCCACCCATCGACTCGCACCTCCAGCACGTCCACGGAACACGTTCAGGGAAAAGGATCCCCTCTTCCTAGAGAACATCCAGGACTGGGGCGGGCAATGGGACTTGTCCTGGGCGTAATCGTCCTGTTGGCCAGGGGCTGGCGGCGTTCGAATAACTCTGGGGGCTGGGGCTGGATCCGAAAGCGAGGCTGGGTTTTCTGCGTTTACCTAATTTACCGTGACTTGGACCGCTGTGGAATGGCTGAGGTTTCCCGAAGTGCCTGTCACCGTGAGTGTATACGTCCCAGCGGGAGTACCTCCAGTCGTTACGGGATTTACAGTGAGCGAAGCCGTTTTAGTTGCTCCACCATAGGAGGCTGTGATTGTAATTGGAGTCGCAGTGGTCACGGCGCTCGTGTCGACTGCAAATGCCGCGCTTGTGGCCCCGGCGCCGACCGTCACACTAGCGGGCACCGTTGCCGCGGGTCCGCTGCTGGAGACGGAAACGACAGCCCCTCCACTGGGAGCCGGCCCACTGAGCGTTATGGTCCCGGCCGATGACGTCCCGCCATTAACGCTGGGTGGGTTGAGCGTCACTGAAGACAGCGTGGCAGTCGTAGCCGGGGTTACGGTGAGGAGGGCAGTCTTGGTTGCCCCACCATACGTGGCAGTGATTGTGTCTTGGGTCGAACTGGACACGGAACTGGTGCTCACTGTAAATGTAACGCTTGCGGTGCCAGCGCTAACCGTCACGCTAGCCGGCACTGTTACCGCGGACATGTTGCTCGAGAGGTAGACCAGAGCACCGCCGCTCGGCGCTGACCCGCTGAGCGTTACTGTACCCGTGGACGCTGATCCACCATTGACGCTGGTGGGGCTCAGCACCATCGAAGCGAGCGTCGTCGACCCTGGTCCTGTTCCAGAGGCATAACCCCCAGCGCACGAATAGGCGATTAGCGAAACAGCGAGCACTCCAGCCGCTGCCGCGAGGCGGGGCCTCTGGCGCAATTTTCCACTCATGCTGCAGATCACCAACAAGACGATAAGCCACACGAAAATAGTCGCCAACATCCATCGATACCTAGGCGACCGATGTGGCAAGACCAACCGCGTGGCTATCGCTCTCGCCGTCGTGGTTAATGTGACGGTCGCATTCGCGGCGTGCGTTCCGTCGAGCGTCACCGAATTGGGCGAAACTGCGCACGTGGCCCCTGCCGGAGCGCCGAGGCAGCTCCAAGTTACCGTCTGGGTGGATCCATTTGCTGGTGTAGCGGAGACGGTATAACTTGCCGTTTGCCCCGCTGTGATTGTCATGCTGGCGGGCGTCGCAGAAACCCCGAAGTCGGGTCCCGACGTCAAGGATTGGAGTGCGGGCACCAGGTCCAAACGCCCGTTGCCCATGCCAGCATCAGAAAGCGGTGCTGCGTGGGCCACTGCGGCAGCGGCCTGGGCTTCATTGAGGGTGGTCTGCAGGTTCCGCAACAGCGCCACCCCTCCCGAAACAAAAGGTGCGCTGAATGAAGTTCCCCAACCTGCGGAATACGTGCCGAACGGATACGTGGTAATTATCGCTTCACCCGGAGCTGCCACCCATACGATAGGGTCCCCATAATTCGAGAAACTCGAGCGTGTATCGTCGGTTGCTGGGATGCTTCCGACCGACGCTACCCCCATCACATCGCTTTGTAGCGCCGCGGGATAGACCAAGTTCGGCGGGGCTTGCTGGCCGTCGTTGCCCGCCGACGCCACGCAAATGACGCCGAGTTGGCTGTCATAGTCGAGCGCGCCCTTCAACTCCGTGGAAGGCGTCGTGGTATCAAAGCTCATGTTAATCACGTTGGCACCGTTCTGTCCTGCGTAATAGATCGCGCGCAGAATGTCGGAGAGATTCGCCGTGCCGTCTGAATGAAACGCCTTCAGCGGCAAGAGCTGTGCCGTCGGCGCGACCAGGTGAATCACCCCCATGACCATCGTCCCGTGTCCGAAGGCTGCAAACTGAGTATTTGTGTCCAGAATGGCTGCTGACGATTGATCCAGAATCGCAGCACTCGATTGATTCACTTGGACAGGCGAGGGGCAAGTGGCAGAAGTACATGGAGGAGGCGCGCACGAGGTGGCGAACGGGCATGGCGAGAGATCCGTCATCTCCGATCCACCAGGCTGGTTCCGCGTGAAATCGTAACCCGGCAGCAGAACGCCTTGTAAAGCCGGATGATTCGGGTCCACGCCGGTGTCAATGTCCGCGACAATTCCCGCCCCGGTCACACTGAAAGTGCTTTGCGCGTTCTGCACTTCCACGATCGACGCCGCCGGTTGCGTGGCGTAGCTGTTCCACACCATCGTCCCGGAATTTGCCGGGTAGGCTACTAGAGTTCTGTCTGACATCAGAGTAATGGGAATTGGAGTGGGCACCAGGTTAGCCAAATCTACCAAGCTGAGCACCTGATCCACTTCGGCATCGACGAATCCGGTCAGGCCTTGTAGCAAGGGCAGGAAACTCGCTACGGGAAGCGGCGTGGTCACGAGGAAGACTTGGCCCAATGTGCCGTCCAACGCTCCTATCGGACTCAGACTGCAGGTTGCCGGACTGAGGCATAAGGTTTGAAGCGCTCCAAGATTCGTCGTCCGGACGATCACACGTGTGTCTGCTTTCGCGGGTGTGGCCCATGCCAGGGCCAGCAACAGGCCAGATAGCCACATTCTACGCATCATTGCGTCGCGCTCCTCTTCGACCAGTCGTTCCTCTCCCTTGGCGTCTCCTGCACTTTCCTAATTTTCCTGTTCCACGATCTCAACCCACACGAATCCGGGGAGGTCTCGCTGCCCATGTGACACTCTCCTTACTTCTCGTTCATTTCGATCAGGCGCAAGTAAGCCATCATCGATAGTTCCCGGACCAGCCAGCGCACGCACATCGATTCCATGGCTTGATCTGTCGAGTCAAGCGATGCGCAGGCGAGTCCAGTTCTCCGTTCTAATTAGGGCAAAAATGGGAAAGAAAAATAGCGGGTAAACCCCGAATATTTAATTAAGGTGAATACCTGATTCCAAGGTTCATGCGAAGCCTCTATAAGAGTTGCTCAACGGTCACCTTAGCGGCGGCCTTCTACTCCACGTAGTTCGCACACCAACTACGTTCTCCTTCAGCGCTGGGACTAGGCCGCCGCTATCACTCCTCAATACTGCCGTTAGCTTTCGGCTTGCCCTTCACACCGAGCATCAAACGCGTTCCCGATACTCCCCTCGGAAACGATATCTCGCACATTGCGCAAGATTCTCCGTCCGCGTTTGTTCACCACGGAGAGGATTTCTAGGTTTGTGTCAGTCTCGGCGTATTGAACACGAGGGAACCGACCGGCATGTTTGAGCGACGGCTCAAGGCTTGGGACGTTCGTCCGGCCAATTCTTTCGTTGGACAGAGGAATTATCTTTTTGAGGCCAGCCGCAACTGCCCCGCGCGCGGATACACTTCCTCCGCTCTGCTCGCGATATCCCCGGTCTCGCGAACCGGTCTCGAACTCAAGATCTGTGCTCGCTGCCGATAAGCAGCGCGCCCTTAGAAGTAAAAGCGAAGCGAGAGTTGCAGGTTACGCTCGCCGCTGCCGCTCGACCCACCGCCCTTGGTGAGTACCTTTCCGAAAGTTGCAAGATTCGTTGGATTGAACTGCACCCCGCCGCCGCTTGCGCCGCCCCAATTCGGGTGGTTCCACACGTTGTACGCCTCGGCGCGGAATTGGAACCCTCGTTTCTCGTTAAGGGGAAACGATTTAAACAGGCCCATGTTCCAGTTCGAGAATCCTGGCTGATGGATGAGGTTGCGGACAAGCTGACCATTGAAAGTCCCTGCCGCTGGCTGGGTAAAAATGGGCGATCCGTCAGGGTTGGTTGTGGCGAACCACTGCCCCTTCGAGCCAAACGTGCCAATGATGTTTGGATTCCCGTTGACCACCCAATACTGGCCATTCACCCCGCAGCCAAAGTTCGAATCCAGCCCTACGCCGGCGTAGTCATTAGGTCCCGCTACGCTGCAAGGCAATCCTGTCTGAAACTGCGTGATTCCGCTGATCTGCCATCCACCGAGCGCCTTGCCTGCAAGACTTGATTGGTGACGGAGAAACGGGAGCTGGTAGAGGTAATTGATGACCACGATATGGCGAGCATCGAATTCAGATGGCCCCCACAGCATCGCCGGGTTATATGTGTTAGGAATCACATCTCGCTGATTCGAGCCGTTATCCATGCTCTTCGAGAGCGTGTAAGCCGCGCCGAACTGCAGGCCATTGTCAAAGCGGCGAGTCCAGGATATCTGGAGCGATTCGTAGATGGAATTTGCCACATTGTCCGTTTCCCGAATCGATCCGTAACCTTTGAACGGTCTAAGGGCATTGATGTTGACGCCGGGGTTAGCCGCGACTACGGCTGTGGTCGGCTGGTTGATGTCGGACTCGCGCTGCAGGTGCAATCCGCGGCGGCCCACATAGGCAACGCTGAGTTGCGACTTCCAGAACAATTGACGCTCAACAGTGAAATTCCAGGCCCACGCTTCCGGGCTCTTAAACGCCTTGCTCTGCGTGGTCACTACCAAAGGTATGCTGGCGGCCCCGCCCGCTCCGGGGTTATCCACTGAGCCAAACGAGACGCTCGCGTTCGGTTGGAATGGCGGATTGCCGCCGAGGAACACGGAGTCGCTTACGCCCAACCGGGTAAAGAAGCGGGCCCCGCCCGCGCGAACCACCGTCTTGTTGTTAACCTGATAGGCTACGCCCAAGCGCGGTTGTACGTCGCCCCATTGGATGTCGGAAAAATGATTGGTGACACCCCGAAACAGACCGTTGTACAAACTGGAAGAGGCTTCGGGCACGCGACCGATGGCGGAGGTCGGGAACCCGTTTCCAGGGATGACCATTCCATTGTAGAGCTGAGCTATCGTCGGCGTTCCGGTGATGAGACCGGTTGTCGGACTAATCGTCACCGCTATACTCGGATCGTATAGGCTCGGATCAAAAGCGATCATGTTTGCCCAGATCGCATGGTAGGGAACATTGACGGTGTAACGCAGCCCGAAGTTGATGGTCAGATTTTGCCTGGCCTTCCAGGAGTCCTGAGCAAAGCCCTCATACATATTGGAACGAAATACCGTGTACGCGCGGTGCCCAATTTCCGAGTAGGTATCGAATAGGCCTAGAGCTGCGTTCGCCGCTGCGGCCCCGGTGGACGCCAGAGCGTAACCAGGTCGCACGAAACCCCCTCCGTTGTTGCTGAAGAGAAACTGGCCGTTCTGATTGTTCGTACAGGTAGAACAGGCCTGGACGTTGATTTCGTCATTGTCATTCTCGCCGGAATATTCGTACAAAGCGCCGAACTTCAGCGTGTGGTTTCCCCGGACCCAGGTAAAGCTGTCGGACGCATCGTAGATCGGTCCTGCGGAGTGCGAGGGATACGGTCCGCCGCTCAGTCCCGAAAAATTGGACATGTTTACTGTGGGAATGCGAGTCGGCAGCAGCTTCCCGGTCGGAAAAATGTACGGGTAAGTCAGGCCGAATAGCCCAGCTCCTTGTACCGCGCCAGTGGTGCGATCCAGGAAGTGCGCGGAATCCACAGGGATATGAACGATATCCTGGCTATACGACAGCAGGACCTCATTCACCTTCGTGGGACTGATGGCCCAAACGTGATCAATGGAGTTCGTCTGATTCGGGCGATCGAAGAACTTTGGGGTTTCATTGGTGCCGCCGTCGAGCGGTTGATACTCCCAAAAAGTGAAGTAGACGCGGCGGAGCCTGAGCCGCTGTTTATCGGTCAGGTTGATGTCAATAGCCAAGGTATCCTTGCGCTGGTACTGCGGATGTTGCGCCGAGAAAAACCAGTTTTGATTTCCGTTAATGGGCGTGGTGAGATTGGGCGCTGGATAGGAATTCAAAATCCCAAGTCCGTTGGTGGTGGCTGTCGATCCGGTTGTTACGGTTCCCGGGGCGGGCAGGATGTTGCCGGGAATTGGCAAACCGGTCTTGGGATCCACAAGCTGTACGGCTTTCCCATAGAATATATTGGTGGGACTCAGCAGCTCGCTGAAGTCGCCTTGCCGCATCTTGAGCGTGGGAACTGTCAGAGCGTTTGAATCCGTAAAGATGTACCTTACCCATTCCTCGCCCCAGTACCAGAAAACCTTCGTCTTGTCTGTGTTGAAGTGGCCGGGAATGTAAAGAGGGCCTCCAATGTTGTACCCGAACTGATTGTAGTGGATTGGCGCGGTGATGTGACTGGTCCTCGGGACCGCGTTGCGCTGCCAGGGATTCGCATTGAAGACCGTATTGCGGACGTATTCATACGCAGCTCCGTGGAAATCTTGCGTGCCGCTCTTGGAAGTGATGCGGATCTGCCCGCCGGAGGACCGTCCAAATTCGGAAGCATAATCCGCTGTCAGGATCTGAATTTCCTCCGTCGAGTCCACGTCCGCAGCGCCGATGCTGGTGCCGTTGGAACGCGTGCGAACTGCGGGGGCGCCATCATAGGTGATCAGGCTCTCCGGTGTGCGCGCGCCGTTGATGTTCGATGGGCCTTGGGTGAAATTGAAGCTGAGGTTTGCAAGCGTGCCGCCGCGCGTGCCGGGCACGAGATTAGCCATGAAGATAGGATTGCGGCCGTTGAGCTCGAGCGAATCAAGCTGCTCGCGGGTGACCAGTTTTTGCACGGTTGCGGATTCAGTCTGCAGCGTGACCGCCGACGCCGAAACCTCGACCGTTTGATTGGCGGAACCCACTGCCAGCGTCGCTTCAATCACCAGGTCACCGCTCGGGTCGAGCTTGTTGTTGGTGGACTCGTACCTCTGAAATCCAGGAGCCTCGGCGGTCAGCGTGTACAACCCGGGCGGAACGTTGCTGATGACGTAATAGCCCGACTCGTTCGTGTTTGCCAGACGTTCAACGCCGGTGTTGTTCCTTACAATGATTTTGGCGTTCGCTACGGTGGCTCCCGACGGGTCCTTAACGAAGCCCGAAATCCTGCCAAGGTCAGACTGCGCGAACAGGATTCCCGATGCTACAAGACTTACGAAAAGCAGCAAGACGGTCCTACGGCTTGCGTTCCGTGCGTTTTGCATACTTGCCTCCGTGTTTCAAAGTCTGCAATCCAACTTTTCGTTTTGAGCGTTCACCCGGCCGTTAGGAAACTAACCGGAAACCTGATTCTTGAACTGCGATTCGTCCCACAGGCCGAGAATGGCAAAGAGTCTCTACCCACTCACGTGGCGAGTCAAGCCCTCTTCTTTCAAAATTCGCGGCAAGACCAACTGCGAAGTCTAATGCTATAGAGGAAGCGATCTCACTACCGCGTGAACTAAGTGTTTATAAATTGTGAATATTATGGGCTACACATTAGCGTCATGTCCGAGCCTCTAACTTTGTTTCAGCAACCCGCGGAATCCGCTCACCGGCCGGCTGTCGCAGTAGCCGCTGGTAGATCTCGTCGGCGTGATTCGTTCCAGAGTTGGATATAGGGCTGAAGTTCATTCATCATTTTTTGGAATTGCGGCAGGTCCAGCGACTGCGCCCGCGTCATGGGCTAATTTTCCTGAACGATGTGAATCTCTTCGGCTAATCCGGCACTATTTTTCGACCGCCAGGATCTTTTATTTCTTGGTAGGACTTTGCGCCTGGGCAACGCTTCCCATCGCCTTCAGGCGAATCTGCGCCAGCCGGTAAGAACTCCCTGGCTCCTGCAAAGCCTTTGCCGGCCTTTTCACTTGTTTATAATCCGCGGCAGCAACCTCAATCTCCCCGTACTGCTCCGCAATGCGTCCAAACGCATACCAATAATTGGCATCGGGCTCGTCGAGCACCAACTGATCCATCGCTTGAATCAAGATTTCTCGTGCTTCCTTGGTCTTGCCCGTTTCCGCGTAAACACAGCCGAGGGTATGCAAAATCCCCGCATTGCGGCTCTGGCTTAGCTGCGCGCTTTTGATCGCTGTGTCGACGTCGTCTTGTACCACCTTACCGGTAAACAGTGAATTCCACGCGATGCTGTTTAGGTCGTTCGCTTCCGCCTTTCCCGCCGCCATCAGTTTCTCTCCGAGTGTGTGTGCGGCGGCATAGTCCTCTCGCGCCACGGCCGTGTAGACAAACGCGCGCGAAAAGTCTGTATCCTCGGGGAGCCGCTTGCTCATCTCCTGCGCCAACGCGTCCGCTTCCGCGTACTTCCCCATCGCCCGCAACGCCATTTCTCGCTCAAGGAACACCCTCTTCGATTCGGGATACTGCTTCGCTAGTTCCACCGCCATCGCGTTCAGCTTTTCGAACTCCCCGAGATTGTTGTAGACGCTCAGCAGCGCCACATCCAAGTTCACTTTTTCCGCATCGCTCTTCGCGCTCCCTCGCGCGTCCTCCAGGACCTTTTCCCCGTCCAAGGCGGTTTCCTTCGATTGAGCAAGAATCGCAGCGGCGGCGATTTTCATTTGCTCCTCATCCGCCAGTTTCCCCTTGGTCCACATTCGCGGAAATGCAAATCCCGCAAGTGGGTCGTCTCCGCCTGCAAGGTGTTCTTCGTCGCGCACCCAATCCAGCAGCACTTTCGCCCCGGCGGGATTTCCTGCCTGCAAACGATCGAGAATCTCCAGGCCAACAGAATTAGGTTTCTCCGCACTATCCAGTACTTTATATTTCCCGTCTTCTTTCATTACCCACATCGTAATTTTGTTTGCTCCCGCCGGTCGCAGAGTGACCTTATACCCTGAAGCATCGTCACCTTCCGTCTGCGCTTGGAGTGCCGTCATCACAATGTCCACCATCGCGTCCGCGGGAAGACCCATGCGCGATAGACTGCGCCGGATCGATCGGCCCGTGCTCAGAGTCCTCTCCATCTCTTCGGCGTCCTGTTTGCTCATCACCTTCTGCGCATTTCTGCTGTTGAACGCATTCATCTTCTCCAAGGTGACGTCAGGCTCCATTACCGTCAAAAAGATCCTCGTTACCAGGCCCGTCGGACTGTCCTCGATTTTCATCGTTTCATGCGGTTGCGCCTTGCGCAGCATTGACGCCAGCGCCATTGTGTTCGATGCGTTGTCTCCGGAAGCGCCGGCGGCCATCAAGTCCGCCGCGGGCGCGTACTTCCGGGCGATAATCAACATCTGTCCGGCTCCCATTAGCACCGACTTCAGATCGGTTTCGTTCGCGGTTCGCTTCCTGGCCTCCGCCATGCCCGCTTCGGACCCCTTCAGCGCCGTCTCCGCCGCCACGATCACTCCATTCGGTTGGGGATTCAGGCTTTCAGAATATTTCTTTGCTCCCGCGAAGTCCCCGGCGTAGAAAAGCGTAAACGCCAGATTATTCTTCAAGCCGATCTTCGCTAGCTGCTCATCCTTCAAACTTTGGTATTCCGCAACGGCCTGCTTAAGTTTGGCGCCCGGGCCGTAGCGCTCGCCTTCCTTGTTGTGCTCCAGCATGATGGCGAGGTTTCCAACGATTTCATTGTCATCCTTATCGAGCTTCTTTGCGGCTCGAAATGCGGCTTCCGCCCCTTCGAGATCGCTGCCGCGCCGGAACTGTCTGCCCACTAAGTCGTACTCTAGGATTCCCGCCAGGGTTTTCTGGGCCAGCGCGGAGTCCGGCTCCAGCTTCGTTGCCGTTCTCGCTTCGTCTCGGGCTGCCTGGCCCATTCCCGCGGCGAGAAGCATCTTGGCGCGCTGCAGGTGGTGAACGGCTTCATTCGGATGTTGCGCGATCAAGTTCCGGCCGGCCTGGAATGCCTCGCGCATCTTTCCTTCATTCATGAGCGCTTCGGCCGTTGGCTCAAAGTAGATCATCGTCGCCGCGCCTTCGCGCAGCTCTGCAACCTTCTCCTTTAGCTCCTTGGCTTCCAACGCCGTGATCCGCCGCTTCACCGTGTCAAAGCGAATTGTCGCTCGCACGCTGCCGTCGCTCTCTTTCGAAAATTCTTCTGACATCGTCGCTGGACCCAAGGCGTTCTTCGTGTTCGGCGGCAGCGGTTTGGACTGAAACCCGGCTGGCGGCACGATTCGATACTGCCATTCGTAGGAATAAGTCTGCGGTAGCTGATAGTCGCCTGCGCGCGCCTTCTTCGGCTTGTCCTTCACCGGATCGGCACCCTTCTCTTCTTCCTTTTCACGCTCCTTTAGCTCGTCTGGGAGTCTATTGAATAGTGTTTCCACGCGGATTGCCGCGACGGCGCTTTCCAATTCCGTGAATCCACGCCTTGCTTTGCCGGCCTCCAGCGTGAGTTGAAATTGCTTTGATAGATCGGCCGGATCGGAGCGCTCCATGCGCGTCAAGCTGTCCGCGAGATACTCGTAGGCCACATAGTCTTTCAAACTCTTGCGATTATCCTTGTTGTCGGCGTCCGCGTACGCCGCGCGAAACTGGGATTCAAATACTCCATGCGGTTCCGTGGTTTCCACCACTCGCGCAGGCCCATTTTCCGAAAGAAAAAACTCTCTCTTCTCCACGATTCGATTGTCTTCCGACGACGCCTCCGGCACGTTCACCAACCGCGTGCTCTCCGCCCTCGCAATGAGGGCCAGTCTCCCGCGATCCCCGTTCGGCAGTTGCCCTAATCGTGCGTGCTCATCCGTGAGGTCCATCCACAAATCCGGTGTGCCCGGCGCATACACAATCGCGTGATCAAACATGCCCATCCCGGGCAGCTCCGCATCCACGTCGTGGCGCGCCCCCGCGTTCAGCAATGCCACGTACGCTGGAACGCCCGCGGCCCGTAGCATGGCTACCGCAAGCGTCGCCTTGTCTTTGCAGTCTCCATATCTTTGCTTAAGCGTTTCGCCGGGAGTGCGCGGGATAATCGCGGCGTCTCCAAATTCCACGCCCGTATATCGAATCTCCCGGCTCAAATACTGCATGATCGCAGATACTCTTTCGTCTCGCGCCGTTCTGCCGGAAACTAACCCGTTCACGAGCGTCTGAACATCTTTTGCCGCGGCCTTTTCGTCGACAATTATTCCATAGCCTTGGGCAATCGCCTGCCAGGAAGCACCCGTCGAAAATCTTACCTCCGGCCGGGCAGGGACATCTGCGGGAAGATACGTCTCGATTTCATCCAGCGCATCCATCGGACCTTTCTCAAAAACAATTTGAGTCCGCCCACCGCTCTCGTTCTTCTGCGGTTTTACATCGGAAAGCAGTTTCGTCGCATAACGCAAAGGGAGTGCCGCGGGCGCATCGAGCGTGAGTTTCGAGTGCTGCACAGGCACGTTTCGGCCAAAATAAACCAACGCAACAATCCCCGTTCCAAACATTGGCGCGCTTTCCTTCAACACCTCTTCTTCTTCTACGACAGATCCGACTGCGATTGCGGGCAGCGGGGCGCGCACTGTTCGTCCATCGCCGTAGGTTTTTTCGTTTTCATCCAGCGTTGGACCGTCCGTGATTGTCTTTGCGTCAAGCGTGTGAACAACATTGTCCGGCGTGATAACCCGTGCGCGCAGCGCAGGACGCTCGGCGTGCCACGGCTCCCACTCCACAGAAAGCGCGTCCCAACCTTCCGCTCCGTTCTGCGTCAAGATCTTGTATACAAGGTATTCCGTTCGAACGGATTTGCCATCCGCATCAAAAACGTAGCTTGACTCTTCATCCAGAACGACAACGTCCGCGCCTGGTATTACGGTAGCTTTTGCAGCCGCTTCATTTATCTTCACACCTTCGGCGGCAAACCGAGGCAAGTCCCAAGCCTTTGGCGTATCCTCAAGGGCGGTTCCCGCATGCAGCAGGTGTGAGAAGAGACAGACAGCAGGAAGCAATCGAACAAGCCATCGCAACATGGGATCGACCTCTCTGAGAGTTGACTTAAAGTATCTTGCTTTTTGCAGCACTGCAAGCGATGGAGATACAACTAGGAACGAGACTCGCGCTGCGTGTTGTGCCTCAAGCCCTAATCGTCGTCAGAAATAGCGACAAATCTATAGACACTCTGTCGCTGGCTTGCTGAGAAATATGTCCGCAATGAACTATCCGCCGCGGTGCAACTTCCGGCACGACGGCGTATACATTCGAACGCGCGACCAGGAACTTCATTTGCCGGCTGTCGCGGTAGCCGCTGGTAGATCTCGTCGGCGTGATTCGTTCCAGAGTTGGATATAGGGCTGAAGTTCGTTCATCATTTTTTGGAATTGTGGCAAGTCCAGCGATTGCGCGCCGTCGCTGATCGCTTTTTCCGGCGCCGGGTGAACTTCCACGATCAGGCCGTCCGCGCCAATCGCAACCGCGGCGCGCGAAACGGCGGGCACCAGGCTGCGCTTCCCGGTCGCGTGGCTCGGATCGAGAATTACGGGAAGGTGCGTCAATTCGTTCAGCGCGGGAATCGCCGCGATGTCGCAGGTGTTTCGCGTTTCGGTTTCGAACGTGCGAATGCCCCGCTCGCACAAAATCACGTCGGAATTTCCATGCGCCACGATGTATTCTGCGGACATCAGTAATTCTTTAATCGTTCCGCTCATGCCGCGCTTCAAGAGCACGGGCCGCCCGCATTTTCCCAGCGCTTTTAGCAGCATGAAATTCTGCATGTTTCGCGCGCCCACTTGCATGATGTCGGCGTACTGCGCGATCAAATCCACGTCCCGGTCGCTCATCACTTCCGTAATGATTGCCAAGCCCGTGGCCTTTTTCGCCTTCTGCAATAATTTCAGTCCTTCTTCTTCCATGCCCTGAAAATCGTACGGCGACGTCCTCGGTTTGAAGGCGCCGCCGCGCAGGATTTTCGCGCCTGCCTGGGCCACCCCCTCCGCAGCGCGCATGATCTGGGCTTCCGATTCCACGGAGCACGGCCCCGCCATCACCACGAACTCGTCGCCGCCGATTTCCGTGCCATTCACGCGCACGCGCGTCTTCCCCGCGCGGAATTGCTTGCTCACAAACTTGTACGGCGCGGAGATGCGCACCACTTTCTCCACCTGCGGCATGGACTCGACGGACTCCATGCACGCCGTGACGTCTCCCACGCCCACCACGCCAATTACCACGCGCTCTTCTCCCTCAATTGAGTGCACCTTGTACCCGAAGTGTTCCACCTGGTTGCGCACCTCATCGATCTCCTGACGCGTGGCATGCAGCTTCATCGAAATAATCATGGCTTGTTCCTCTCGCTTCCATTTGTTCTTCCCAGGTTTTTCTTTCCACAACTTTTCCCAATAACTTTCATTCGCGAAAACGCTTCAAAAAAAATGTCTTCTCAAAACTTTCTTGCCGCAAAATAAAAAACCCACTCGCTGCGAGTGGGTCGAAACTTTCTTTCGTTGTTGCTAATTACAGAATCGCCCCTCACCTCCTAGATGGGTGGGTACCAAAATCGAAACCAATACGAGTGGGCGCCGCGATTCATAGGCGTATTCTATTTTGTCTTTTCCGCGGATACAACCATTATTTCATCCTTGGCTTTGTCCGCAAGGCTCAACCTTGTCCTGCATAGAGCGTTCGCGATCCAGCGCGAAGTTTATTGCGCCTCCGTTTAATTCAGCATCACGGCGACGCGGTACCGCGTAAAACCGCCCGCATCCCCTCCCCGGCAGGCACCCACGGCCGCCTTTTGGTACTTCCGGCTGTTGATCTTCTTCAACAGCTCGTCGGGAAGCTTCTCGAGATCCGTCACTTCAAATCGAATGACATAGAGCACGGAATCGCCCGTAAAGCCGCGTGTCATGCCGCATGTCTTGCGCGCGTCATCCGTGGCAACCGCGGCCATCAAACCAGTTCCCTTCAGAATCGAAATTACTTTGGCTTCCTGTTGCTGCAAACTCAAATCCGCGACCGGACGGGAAAAATCCTGCACGGCGTAGAGTCCGTTGCTCCCCCGCGTCGTTGCGATGCCCACCGCAGTGGCCTCGGGGTTGAGAATATTTTTGCGGTGGCCGGGAGAGTGCATCCATCCATCATGAATCTCGGCCACATCGGGACCGACGGCGACGTTTTCCGCGATCATGGCGAATTTGGCGCCAGCCTGGGCGGCGCGTTTGTCCAGGGGAGGCTCCCCCGGGCACTGGTGAGAGAGTAGATTCTCGACCGCCATGACGCGAGCATGCTCACGGGCGGCCAGAGCGAGCAAGGGATCCCACTGCAGGGGCTGCAAGCCTTGCGAACTGCGCTCGCGGTTGGCGTCGTCGAGCAGGAGTTTCTCCTCGGCGGAGGGACGCAACTGGAGCGGCGGATTCTGAAGCGGCGGGCGATTCTGCGGACGAGTCTGGGAATCAGCAAAGGAAACGAAAAAAAGAAGACAGAGAGCGCTGCCCGCGCTTGCGGTTCTGAGAAGGCGACGAGTTTTCATAAAGAGTTAGCCGCGGACGCGAACGGCGCTGAAGCTGAGAATGACGTGGCCGCCGGAGGTAGGCCGGCCAAAGCTCATCATGGGGCGGAAGCGGGAGAAAAGAAGCATCTGGTCAACTTGATGGCGCAAAACGGGACTGTCGGGTCCGGCAAGAATTTGGTAATCAGCCATTTGGCCATGAGCGTCGACGGTGACGTCAACCATAAGGCCATGGGGCAGAGAAAGTTCAAGTTCGTGCTGTTCGGGCGCCCAGGTTTGCGGGTAGTCAGAGAGCGAAAGAAGTTCCGCTGGACGAAGAATATTCAGCGGCACGTCGTTGGAGACGGCGCGCACGGTGATGCCCGGAACCATCAATTGCAGAACCAGGACGAAAATCACAACGGCGGAAAAGATTCCACCAGTTGCGGGAACGGTGAGCGGGCGGAAAACGTTGTCGAGAAGAATTTCCGCACGGTCGCGCATTTTGCGGAAACCGCTGGACCAATCTTGCGAATGCTGCGACTGCGCCGCGGCCACTTTGATGCGCACAGCCAGATCGGCGGGTGGAATGTTTTTGGGCATGCGGGAAAGCAGGACGGAGAGTTTGCGGAAGCTCTCCAACTCGCCACGGCAAACGGTGCAGCCGTTCAGGTGCTCGCCAATCTGCACGCGCTCCGCGACTGACGCCGATCCCGTGATGGCGTCGTCGAGATAGCCCGCCAGTTTTATCCGTACCGTGGTGCACTTCATGGAAGCCCCTCCCCCGCTTCAGTTGCGCGCAGGGAACTGTCTTGCGAAGAATCACTTATACGGCGCGACGCAAAATATGCGTCGCCGAAAGGCGATGGTTGCGGCTCGGCCAGCGCGCCATGCGCACTGCTCCGCGCCTCGTCGTGCGCACTACCGTGCGCCCCGCTATGCGAAGCCGAATGCGATTCGCGATCTCCAAGCAGCGGCTCGAGAACTTGACGCAGAGCGCGGCGGCCACGAAGGATGCGTGATTTCACGGTGCCGACGCTGCACTCGAGCACTTCGGCAACTTCCTCGTAACTCAGCCCCTCGAGGTCGCGCAGAATGACGGCGGTGCGAAAAACGTCTGGAACTTCTTGCAAAGCGTGCTGCACGGCGACTTGAATTTCGCGCGCGGCGAGCTGCTCAAACGGGGTTGCGCCGAGATCTTCAATTTCGATGGAGGCATGCCCTTCCGCCGGTTCGGTATCGATCGAGACATTCTTTTGCAGGTGACGCTTGAACCAGCGCCGGTGATTGAGCGCTTCCCGAATGGCAATGCGGTAGAGCCATGTTTTCAAAGAGCTGCCTTGCCGGAACTTGCGAATCCCGCGAAAGGCCTTCAAGAAAACTTCCTGCGAACCGTCGGCGGCGTCGGACGTGTCGCCGAGCATGCTCAAAATCAGGTTATAGACCGGGGCGTGGTAATGGGTGACGAGCCAGTCGAATGCCGTTTCCGAGCCGGCTTGCAGCTCAGAGACGAGTTCGGCTTCATCGCGGCCCCAAGAAAGGGCGCCTGCCCATTCGGACACTGCCGGCCTTTCCGGCCCGGTTTGCTGGTGCTACCCGGACCACCCTGCTATCAGGTCCAACGCTTTGAACGAGGGACCCAGGCCTTCTTGCGAGTACGATCCCGATCTTGCCGGGAGCGACTTGCGACCGGGAACGGCAGTCTGCGGATGCCGAACCCGATGTCCGCTCTCACTACATTAGACACCGACCGGAGCGGAGATGTTTCCCGTGTTGCCGCGATTGCGGCAACAGTTGTGATTCTTGCACTTTGCGCGATGCGGCGCAACGGTACCTGCGGAGCATGGACAGACCTCCGAGGACTTGGAAGGGCGACAGCCAAGATTGTCTGTCCCGCTCGGAATTCGACCCCCTCCCCCCCGGTTTTTTTGTAAGTGCGGATTCTAAAGGGTTTTAAGTCCTGTGTTTTGTAAGTGCGGATTCTAAACGGGTTAGGGGCGCATTTTCCGTAAGTGCGGATTATAAAGGGGTTAGTGGCCCTTCGAGGCTCCGTGTAAACTGGCGACCTTCCGAGGCTCGGGGTAAACGAGGGAAGCGGGGCGAGGCGGAGGAAGAGGAGAAAAGCAGATCCCTCACTTTGTTCGGGATGACACCTGTTGGAGCGGAAGGCGCGTGGGCACGAAGGCGTCGGGGACGTGTTTGGCGAGGAGAACATGGGGAACGGTAGCACGGGATTGGCGAGGGAGTAAAGACATTTACAGTGAATGGTCGAAATTGACTGTTGAACTGCTATTAGGCGGATTGAACGGCGCAGGCTTGTGGGTAGTTGCTCTCCGGGTGCGGAAAACGTCCCCGTGCGTCCCTTCCGGAATTCTCTAGATGAACAGTTCCGCGCCGACGTGAAAATACGCAGCGAGCTTCTTGGCTTGCGTTTTGCTTATAGATCGCTTGCCGTGAAATACTTCGGAAGTAATTCCCTTCGAGCCGAATACTTTCCAGAGGTCTTTTTGCGTCAGGCTACGGGCCTCCATCAAATGCTGGAGTGTCCGCTGAGGACTTGCTTTCCGAATTGGATAGCGCCGCTCCTCGTACTCGTCAATGAGCACGGTCAGCAATTCAGCCAGTTCCTTTTCTTCTGGCGAAGGGTTCTCCCGTTCGTCCAGACGCAGAAGCTCGTTTGTGAGACGTTCGCATTCCTCATCCGTGTGGATAACATGGGGAAGCGTACGGCCCAGCAACTGCCCGTACGTTTTCTCGTCGAGATCTATCGTTGTCGTGCTCATTGTTTCCAGGTCCCTTCGTCATATTCCGAGTGCGTCAGCAGGTACAAGACAAAGACTCTTTGTGTAAAGTAGTTCACTCGCGCGACTAGACGGTACTTATTGCCAGCGATGTTGAACACTGTTCTCCGCCCAACCAAGTCAGCATTGTGGTAGACCTGTTTCATTTCCGCGGGCGTCTTCCACTTTGCCTTGCGCACCACCCCGTACCATGCTTCAAGGCTCGCCTTCGCATCGGGGTGTTCTTGCCAAAACTGTTCGAGAGCGCCTCGTTTGATGATGCGCATGGAATCTTAGGTTCTCACAATGAGAACACGGAGTCAAGTGGTTCAACTGGCTCGGGCTGAGTGAAGTTCAGCGGCATAGGCTCAACTACATCAATCAGAAGCTGCTTTTGTTCAGCGTACGTCGTGCGGCGAGGAGTTGGCAGAGGAGACGAAGCATTTTCGTGTTGATGTTAACGGGAACAGTCAAAACCCGCAGCTGTAAAAGCAAGACCCAGGTTCGACGAGTTGGGCACCCAAATTCTTTTCAAGATTTTACGTCCGGGCCACCCGCCCACGTCGCTCAGTTTTCGGTAGTCACTGCTATACGAGACTAGCGCAGAAAACGAATTGCTACGAAATGAGAGAAAGCTTCTTTGTTCGATCGACCGGAGCTTGACAGATTTGGGAGCAGGTTATCCGGGCCAACCGCCGTTCCCACGTCGAAAAAGTGGCGAGCGCGGCGTGGCCAGCTGAACCGACAGCTATCGGTCTAGCTTCCTCAGAAGCTCCCGCTCTTCCGCCGAGAAATTGCTGTAGCGGCCATGGTCGATTTCGCGCTCGCGAGCAAATGGCGGCATCTCCCGGAGGGCTCGCATGGCGTTCAGCACTTCCCGCCGGGGAGGAGTAGACGAAGGGGCGGCCTGGTTGCGGTTTGACGCGATCAAGCTGGCTGCGCTTACATAGGCCGGGCTTACGGTGTCTGCCGTTGAGATGACGTCTCGCGAAAGCGTGCGCCCGGAAGCGGGCGAGGCTTTTACAGAGTAAGAACCGCTAGGGCTTTCCGACGAGGGAGGCCTCGAATTATTGGTTGGCGGTGCCGAAGGCTTGTCGATGGATTTCGGAGCTGCGTTCGGTTGTTGAGGATTTCTGTCCCGGTTGTCAGGAGGCGCGTAAGGAGGAGGGGGAGGAGGATAGTAGGGGTAATAGTATGGGTCAGAGTAGGGAGCACCCCACCCAGGAGCATAGGCGTATCCGTACGGATAAGAATATCCCCCCCAATAGGGCCAGCCCCAGCCAAAACCGAGTCCCCAGCCCCATCCCCATCCCCATCCGCCCCAACCCCAGCCCCATCCGCCATGAGAGCCGTGGCTATGAGAGCCGCCGTGAAAACCGCCGTGGAAGGCACCGGAGCCATGAAAACCGACTCCACTGTGGAACGTGCCTCCACTGCGGAACCCGCTTCCGCCAACGAAAGCGCCTCCCCCGCGAAACCCGCCACCACCGCCGTGAAAGCCTCCGCCACCACCGTGGCCACCACGCTGCGCAAACGCAGGTTCAACGCGGCCAAAAACTAAAAGCGCGGCGATTGTAAAGAGAACTGCAGGAAGGGTTTTTTTCATTTCAGTTCCTCCGATCAAGCGACAAGTGCGAGTCGGGCGACTCGGGACTGCCTTTGAGGGAGGAAACTCCGGTATCGGACGTTTTCTGGCCGGCAGTCCAATATCAGCAATAGTATCTTACACCCGGACAGCGCCGGAATCGAGTTTGTTCGTCGCCTGAAGACGAGAAGGTCGGCCCACAACTGACAGTCGAGAGCTGACAGTCAAGATATGCTGTCGTTGATGATATCCTTCCAGGAATGGTGATCCTACTTGAGGCAGATTGTCATGTATTTGCGATTTGTGGTTTCCGAAATTGATCCGATATCGAGGGTGTCGCTGGGTGTTTTCCACGCCGCTGCGTGACTCCGCTCGTCCGGAGTTCTCTCCAGCCAAGAGGACGCATGACTGGAAGAGCTAACGAATTGGTTCAACGAAAATCTGGAGAAGCCGACTAGGTTCCGCAGATCCCGCAATTCGCGGGGACGCGATCTGGGTGTGTGCTGGTTTAGGCCGTCGGCGACAGTGCATATTGCGAAAGTTCGCGAGATGTGTTCGATCCTGGAAGAAAACGCCATTTACGTGCGAACGATCAAGGCGCGCCGCCCCGGATATATCGTGTACGAAGATGCGTACCAGGTGGTGGCGGAGCCATTTGCCGATCTGGCGCTGTGACGCGGGTGTGTGCGCGAGGAATCTCCGCACGCGAACTGCAAAAGGCGCAGCCTGGATGCGGAGCAGTAAGGTGGCTCTAGGGAGTGACGGCCACTAGAGAATTCACTTACGCTTGCGGGCTTGATTCAGGTGTACAATCGGCCCAATACCCTAGTTCGAACGCCCACCCTCAAGATCGGAGACAAAATGAACAGGAAGAGCCTTTTGTGTACTGGAGCGCTTTTGCTTCTCGCTGTGGGGATATCCTACGCGGCGGAGAACGATGCGTTCATGGGTACGTGGAAATTAAATGAAGCCAAGTCAAAGATCACTGCCGGAATGCCGAAGAATTCCACGGTCGTGTATACGGTGGACGGTGACAACGTAAAAGTCGCCATCGATGGAACGGCCGTTAACGGCCAGGCCTACCACAGCGACTGGACGGGGAAATTCGACGGCAAGGATTACGCCCTTACCGGTGATCCCTCGACTGACATGCGTTCGTACAAAGTAGTCGACGATCACACGCTTTTGGCCATCAGCAAAAAGGGCGGTAAAGAGAACAACAGTGCCCGCATCGTTCTGTCCGCCGACGGGAAAACTCGTACGGTTACCATCAGCGGGACGGATGCCAGCGGCGCGAAGGTCACGAGTACGCAAATTTACGACAAGCAATAGCGCCACAATGGGACGTTAGAGTTGTGCGGTAGAGTTGGGCGTTAGAAGTTAGAAGTTAGAAGTTAGAAGGAGAAGGACTGTCTAGCGGCTCTCGGCGATCCATATATTGGCGCCAGTAGAAGCTGGCAAGAGCCGTTCCAAGTTGGGGACGAGCCTGAAGCGGCGCGCGACGACGTCCCGGCCAAAAAATTTCTCGAGTTTGTAGGTGCTGGATTGAATGGAGCGGCCTATCGGAATCGAACCGACACCTGAACCTTGGCAAGGTTCCGTACTACCACTATACTAAGGCCGCTCAACGACAGTTCTTTTTATAACACGCCGGCACTGGCAGCGACAAGCGCTCCGTGGCGTGCCTTTCCCCAGCAATCTCCGCCTCGCGCGCGGAGCGTCAGGAAACCATATTAACGCGGGCGGACTTGACCACCGGCGAGCGCTTCTGACGCGCGGCGAAGCGATCTGCTTTGTCTTTATCGGTGTAGACGCGGCCAAACTTTTCACCGTCGGCGTAATAAACGGTGACGAGAAAATGATGATGTTTGCGCCGTTTGTCCTTGTTGAAATTCGTTCGCTCTTTATTGCTTGAGGATTTTTTCGTCGAAGTTTTGGTCACAGACGCCATCCCTGTCAGAGTCGGTAGGTCACTCAATCCACTATCGCAGGGAAGCGCCACTCGCGCAAGTACCGCTATAGATAGTATCTCCGCATCCATTACAGCAATTTTAGGCATATAGGGAATCTTGCAATTCGCGGGTTTATGATCCCAATCCCGCGCGCTACGACCGTCAATCAATCCTGTGAGTGGTTAAGGAACAGGCCCAGAGCCAATTTGGACCACGCCTGAAAACGCGGTTTTACCCCCAAAATACGGGCATATTCGCGATTTCTAATCGTGCCGCCCCAAGCCGCCGCGAAACATTTTTCAAAAGAAGTTGCCGCCCATGAAACTTTTCCCGACTTTTTTCGTCTTAACTGGTGAGGATGAAGATAAGCTGAATGTGGCGGAGATTGAACATGATCATGACACTTACAAAACATCCGCCCCTCGTGGAAGACCTGCGAAATCATTCGCAGGAGCAAATTGCTGAGCTGCGCATGCTGCTACATTCCGGTGCTCCTTCGCGGCCAGATCCGCGGCGGCCCGGCTTCTTTGAAGTCGAAGGGCGTTCGAGCGTTTATTACGTTTTTAAATATCCTACGGGAACAAAAGTATTGCTGCTTGGCGTGTGGGAACGCGATACGGATCCCGTTGCGGATCTCGTGGCCTGCACCTGTCCAGCCGCGTAATTTTCCCTTTTCTCCTGAGAGTACAAGCAACTGAGAAGCGCTCCGGCCCAGCCGGGGCGCTTTTTAGTCTTCATCCAATTCCAAGGCTGCCGAGTTGACGCAGTAACGCAGCCCTGTCGGCCGGGGGCCATCGTCGAAGACATGGCCGAGATGGGCGTCGCACCGGCTGCACTTTACCTCCGTCCGGGCCATGCCGTGGCTGGCATCCGTTTCCGTCTCGACGGCTCGCTCGGTCGCCGGGGCATAGAAACTCGGCCACCCGGAGCCCGAGTGGTATTTGGTATCAGAACGAAACAGGGGCTGCCCGCAGCAGACGCACTTGTAGACCCCGGCCGTCTCGGTGTCCTCGTATTCGCCCGTGAAGGGCGGTTCGGTTCCCTTCTGGCGGGTCACATAGTATTGATTCGACGTGAGTTGTTTCTTCCAGGCAGCTTCGTCTTTGCGGATCTTGTCTTCCATCGTTCTCCCCCAACTAACCTCAAGTTTGGCCTCTGTCTTGCCCTTTTAGGTTATCAGATTCGATGCAGCGGGCTGACGATTCGCCCCAAATCACCGGGAGTCCCGTTACACTAGGATTCTAGCTCGAAAAGCCACCATGCCAGAAAAGCTCAAGAAACCAGTAGCAGATAAGCGCGTTAGCCGTCGAGCGAAAATCGCTCGACCGGTGCGAGTGCGTCCGTCCGAGCCCCGCGACGATCACTTCGAAGACTTGCCCATCAGCGTCAATGCCTCGAAAACGGGCATTTATTTCACTACTCGCCTTCACTCCTACTATCCCGGCATGCGTGTCTTTGTCACTTTCCCGTATTCTTCAGCGCACGATCCGATGAACTGCGAGTATGTCGCGCAAGTCGTTCGTGTGGAAAAGTTGGAGAATGGCAGAACGGGCGTGGCTGTTCATCTGAAAATGAGCATGAACTACAATGCCGGCGGACCTGCAAGCGCAAGAAGCTACAGCTGAAGTTGCCTGCCCATACATCACATAACTTGGCGCGAAGTCTTCATTAGAAGCCGCGGTTGACACAGAGAACGATTTTCTTTATTTTTGTAGTATGAACTCTCGGGCGCATCGCCACCATCACCATCACGGCCATACGCCGCGCCCGATGAGGTGTGCATAGACTTTCGCTGAACAAAGCACTCATCGGCCCGCTGGCGCAAAAAGCTCCAGCGGGTTTTTTGTTTTGCGGCACTTTGCGTTTGGAAGGAAAGCACCGTGAACATCGACTTCGACAAAGCAGGCGGGCTGGTTCCCGCCATAATTCAGGACCACAGCTCCGGCGACGTACTTATGCTCGGCTTCATGAACGCCGTTTCGCTGGCCGAAACCCAGCGCTCCGGCGAAGTGGTCTTCTTCAGCCGCTCGCGAAATAAGCTTTGGAAAAAAGGGGAATCCAGCGGGCACATACTTAAAGTGCGCGAGTTGCGCATCGATTGCGATGCGGACGCCGTTCTCGTCCGCGTCGAAGCCATGGGTCCGGGCGTCTGCCACGAAGGCTATCGCAGCTGCTTCTTTCGCAAACTCGAAGCCGACGGCACCAGCAAAATCACTGAAGCGCGCAGCTTCGCGCCGGAAGCCGTCTATGGCCGGGAGAAAAAGTCATGAGCTGTCTGAAGCTCGGCATTCCCAAGGGGAGTTTGCAGGACGCCACGCTCGAGCTTTTCGCCCGTGCCGGCTGGAAGATTACGCTCAGCTCGCGCAGTTATGTCCCCACGATCGATGACCCCGAAATCGAATGCCTCATGGTTCGCGCCCAAGAAATGGCCCGCTACGTCGAAACCGGCGCTCTTGATGCGGGAATCACCGGGCACGACTGGGTCGTCGAAACCGGCGCGGCCGTTGACGAACTTTCCGAACTCGTCTACGCCAAGCAGCGCCTCGCTCGCGTTCGCTGGGTACTCGCCGTTCCCGAAGACTCGTCCATGCGCGAGGTCCGCGACCTCGAAGGCAAAACCATCGCTACCGAAGTCGTCCAAATAACGGAGAAGTATCTCGCGCGCCACGGCGTCAAAGCTCGCGTCGAGTTTTCCTGGGGCGCCACCGAGGTTAAAGTCCCCCAGCTTGCCGACGCCATCGTGGAAGTCACGGAGACTGGCTCGTCGCTGCGCGCGAATCGCCTTCGCATTGTGGATACAGTCCTCGAGTCCGCCACCGTCTTCATAATGAATCGCGCAGCCGCCGCCGAACCGTGGAAACGCGAGAAGGCAGAAAACTTGATTCTCATGCTGCAAGGCGCCATCGCCGCCGCCAGCAAGGTCGGCTTGCTGCTCAACGTTCACCGCGACGATCTGGCCGCCGTTCTTGGCGTCTTGCCCGCTCTCAAGAAGCCCACCATCTCCGCTCTCAGCGATCCCGATTGGGTGGCCATCAACACCATCGTCGAAGAAGCCGTGGTTCGCCAAATCTTGCCGAAACTCAAAGCCGCCAAGGCTCAGGGCATCGTTGAATACCCGTTGAATAAGATCGTGCTGTGATGCGCATCATAAAACTCACATCCTTCGTCGAAAAGAGTCTGCTCCGCGCCCGCCAGCAGCGCGATGCCGAAGCTGAAGTTGTAGCCAGGGAAATAATTGCTGACATACGCGCTCGCGGCGACAAAGCATTAACGGAATGGACCAAGAAACTAGACGGCGTTGATATTGCTCGTGAAGGGTTGTGGATCACCAGGGACGAAATGGCTAACGCGCGAAAGCACGCGGACCGCGGATTCCTGCGCGCCGTCGAACACGCTGCTCGAAACGTCCGGCGTGTTGCTGAGAAGCAGCTGCCTCTGCCCTGGACCATTGAGGTTGAACCGGATGTAAGAATTAGCCAGCGCGTTTCTCCCATCGAATCTATCGGCTGCTACATCCCTGGCGGACAATTCGCGCTCGTATCTACTTTAATTATGACCTTGGTTCCCGCGCGGGTGGCCGGCGTAAAGCACATTTCCGTTGTTTGCCCGCACCCGAATCCCGCCCTCCTTGCGGCTGCTAGCCTCTTGGGGGTTACGCGGATTGCCCGCATTGGTGGCGCGCAAGCCATAGCCGCGCTCGCCTACGGTACAAAAACCGTGCCACGCGTGGAAAAGATCTTCGGACCTGGCAACCGCTTCGTCACTGCGGCAAAACAGCTCGTCAGCAGTGACTGTGCTATTGACTTGCCCGCCGGGCCGACCGAGGCGATTGTCCTGGCTAATCGCGGCAGCCCGCGCTGGATTGCGGCCGACTTGCTCGCCCAAGCTGAGCACGCAGCCGATGCCGGGAGCTTTTTTGTCACAACCTCAGTCGCGCTCGCTCGCGGCGTTAAGCGCGAAGTAGAGTGGCAGGTCAAGGAGCTTCCCGGCAGAGGCTTCGCCGAATTGTCGATGTCTCTGGTTGGCAAGATTTTGGTTGCGCCGTCAGTGTCCGCCGCATGTGAATTCGTCAACCGCTTTGCCCCGGAACACCTGAGTCTGCCCGACGATGGACAGGCGCTCTTGAAACGCATTCATTCCTCTGGCACCGTTTTCCTCGGTCCTTGGGGTGCGCAGCCTTTGGGGGACTACGCCAGCGGCAGTAATCACGTCCTGCCCACTGGCGGCTGGGCGCGAAAACGCGGAGGACTCTCGGCGGCCGATTTCGTGAAATGCATCAGTGTCCAGGCCATCGGACGAAAAGGATTCACGAGCTTGGCGGATACCGTTGAAGTTCTAGCATCCGCGGAGGGATTACTTGCGCATCGCAACGCAGTGAGAGTTCGCCGATGAAACCACGCCTGCCTGTTCGAAAAGCAATTCTCGACCGCCGCACTTACGAAGCGCCCGCCGAAGGCCGCCTCGGGAAAATCCGTCTCGATTTTAACGAGAACACCGCGGGCTGCTCCCCAGCCGTTCTCCGCGCGCTGGCGAAAATCACGCCACAGCAATTCGCGATGTATCCCGAATACGAAAAGCCCACCCGGCGCCTCGCGCGCTATTTCGGCGTCCGTCCCAACGAAATACTCCTCACCAATGGCGGAGACGACGCTCTCCGCGTCTTCTTCGACACTTTCGTTGACGCTGGCACCACCGTCCTCATCTGCGAGCCAACCTTCCCCATGTACCGCTACTGGGGCGAAATTGCCGGCGCGCGCATCGAAGCCCTCCATTACGGACCGCAATTCGAATTTCCCCTTGAAGGTGTCCTGGCTGCTCTGCGCAGAAAACCTCGTCTCTTTTTTCTCGCCAACCCAAACAATCCCACCGGCACACTCGTCCCGCGTACCGCGCTAGAAAAAATCATCACTGCGGCCACGCACACAGTCGTCATCCTCGACGAAGCCTACGCCGAATTCGCCGGCGCTACCGCAATCCCCTGGTTGCGAAAATATCCGCACCTCTTCGTCGCCCGCACCTTCTCTAAGACCGCCGCGCTCGCCAGCCTTCGCCTCGGCGCGGTGCTCGCGCAGTCTGATTCGATCGCGCTGCTCCGCCGGGCCATGCCTCCGTTTCCAGTGAACCTCGCTGCGCTTGTAGCCGCCGAAGCCGCCGTTGCGGACACTCAAACCATGCGCAGTTACGTAAGCACCGTAAAACGCCTCCGCGCTTGGTTTGCCTTGGAACTAAAGAAACTCGGCGCAATCGTCTATCCGAGCGCAGGAAATTTTCTCCTCGCCAATTTTGGTCCCTCTGGTCCCGCTCTCTTCGCAAGACTCGAGCGCAAGGGCATTCTCCTGCGCGACCGCAGCCGCGACATGGGTCCCGGCTTCGTCCGCATCACCATCGGCACCGAAAAAGAGATGCGCCAACTGCTCAAAGCAATTCAGAAAGGCTGAACCACGCATTCCATGTCTCGAACCGCCACCATTCACCGCAAGACAAACGAAACCGATATTCGCCTGAAGCTGAATCTCGACGGCCGCGGAAAATCGCGCATCTCCACTGGTATTCGCTTTTTCGACCACATGCTCGATCTCGTGACGCGCCACGGCGCTTTCGATTTGGAAATCGCCGCCAAAGGCGATCTGGACGTCGATCAGCACCACACTGTCGAAGACGTCGGCATCGCCCTCGGCGAAGCCGTCCTGATAGCGCTCGGCTCAAAACGTGGCATCCTGCGCGCCGGATATTTCCTCATGCCCATGGACGAAACGCTCGCCGCTGCCGCCGTCGATCTCGGAGGCCGCCCCTACTGCGTTGTCCACGCAAAAATCTCCGCGAAACGCGTCGGTGATTTCCAAACCGAGCTCACCGAAGATTTTTTTCAAGGATTCGCGCAAGCCGCTCGCGCCAATGTTCACTTGCGCGCACTTTATGGCCGCTCGTCTCATCATCAAGTCGAAGCCATGTTCAAAGCTTTCGCCCGCGCGCTTCGATTCGCCGTCTCTCGCGATAAACGCCTTCGCAGCGTTCTTCCCAGCACGAAAGGGCTGCTATGAAGATCACCCTTCTAGACTACGGCGCAGGCAACGTCACCAGCGTCGAACGCGCTCTGCGCCGCCTCGGTGCCGAGCCGCAGCGTTCGAGTTCGCCGGAATGCATTACAAAGGCCGAAGCCCTCATTCTCCCTGGTGTCGGCCATTACGCCGCCCTAATTCGCGCACTCGACGAGCGCGCTCTACGCGCCCCTCTCCTCGATGCCATTCGCCGCGGCGTTCCTTTTCTTGGCGTTTGTCTCGGTCTGCAAGCGCTTTACGAAACCAGCGAAGAATCTCCCGAACTCTTGGGGCTTCATCTCCTGCCCGGTTCCGTTCACTCCCTTCCCGCGACCGTCAAGCTCCCCCACATGGGATGGAACCAGATCAAGCTCACTCGCCCTTCTCGACTACTCGAAAGAATTTCTCCCGGCGCATTCTTCTATTTCGCTCACTCTTTTGGGGTCACCGATGCCGACGGCGAAGCTGTCGCACTCTGCAACTACGGCGCGGATTTCGCCGCCGTCATCGAAAAACAAAATATCTTTGCTGTGCAATTCCACCCTGAAAAAAGCGGTGACGCGGGCGCGCAACTTCTGAAAAACTTTCTGAGGCTCGCCGCATGAGCCTGGCGCACCGTATCATTCCTTGCCTCGATACCGACGGCGCTCGCGTTGTTAAAGGCGTGAATTTCGTCGGCCTCCGCGATGCAGGCGATCCCGCGGCTCTCGCCGCTCGCTACAACGCCGAAGGCGCCGACGAGCTCGTCGTTCTCGATATCGCGGCTTCCCGAGACCGTCGCCCCACGTTTCTCGAAACCATTCGCCGCGTGGCCTCCGAGCTTGCGATACCTCTCACGGCAGGCGGCGGCATCCGTTCCCTCGACGATGCGCGCGCCGTCATCCTCGCCGGCGCCGACAAAGTCACCATTAACACTGCCGCCGTCGAACGCCCCGACCTCATTTCTGAACTCTCCCGTGAATTTGGCCGGCAAGCCGTGGTTCTCGCCATCGATGCCAAACGCCTTAATGATCACTGGGACGTGATGGTCAGAGGCGGCCGAGAATCCGCGTCGCTCGACGCACTCGAGTGGGCCAGAATGGGCGTCGCCTGCGGCGCCGGCGAAATTCTTCTCACTTCCGTCGATCGTGACGGCACGCAACTCGGCTTCGACATACCTCTCACAGAGGCCATTTCGCGCGCGGTCTCCGTTCCCGTCATCGCCTCTGGAGGCGCTAAACTCCCCGAGCATTTTGCGCAAGTCTTTTCCGAAGGCGCAGCCGACGCAGCCCTCGCGGCCTCCATCTTCCACGACAACATGCAATCCATCCGCGAACTCAAGCAATATTTGGCGACTCGCAATATCGAGGTCCGCCTGCCATGCTGATCCCCTGCATCGATCTGCAAGGCGGCCAGGCCGTTCAGCTAGTCCATGGCCGCAAACGCGAATTGGCTGTCGCCGACGTCTTTGGCCTCCTCGAAAAATTCAAATCCTATCCCTGGCTGCATCTCATCGACTTGGACGCCGCCATAGGCACCGGCGACAACAACGCCCTGGCACGAGAGCTGTGCCTAGAAGCTCGCAAGCGTTACAAACTGAAAGTTCGCGTCGGCGGCGGGATTCGAACCGTCGCTCGCGCTCAGGAAATCGCAAAGTGGGGCACAGACCAAATCATCATCGGCAGCGCAGTTTTTCGCGAAGGAAAAATCAGTACCCCTTTCCTCCGCAGTCTCGCTGGCAAAATGAACCCAGATCGAATTGTCATTGCCCTGGATACCGCAAAGGGCCGCATCATCATCAACGGCTGGCGCCGCAAGCTCACTTTGCGTCCTGAAAATGTCATGTCCCAACTCGAATCTTTCTGCGCCGCCTTCCTCTGCACCGATGTCGACCGCGAAGGCACCATGACCGGCGCCAACTCTCGATTGGTTTCGTAAACTCCGCGCTGCCACAAAACTTCCAATCATTGCCGCGGGCGGTATAAAAACTCGCCGAGAAATCAACGCGCTCGAAAAAATCGGCATGGACGCCGCGGTTGGCATGGCTGTCTACAAAAACCGCCTCCGCTGAACAGCGCTTTCTTGCGCGGCTCCCCATCAACTTCGCCTCTCTGCTCACGCCCTGGGGCAGTTTTCAACGACAGTTTCCTATTTCAAACACAAGTGAGAGAATGGCCGCCGCCTGCTTTACGCGCAGTCTGTGGAGGAAAGATGCCGACTCAAACGCTGGACCCGAGTCTCCAGGAATTGCTGCGCGGACGCTACATCGCCACTCTCGGGACCGAGAACGCAGATGGGAGCATCCACCTGACCGCGGTGTGGTACATGTTCGAGGATGGTCACCTGCTCGTCGCAACCTCTTCCAAAACGCGTAAGGCGCGCAACATTTTGGCCCGGCCGAAGGCCTCGCTGATGGTGGACGTGCGAAAGCCGGCTACTGAGCGCGGTGTGACTGCCATCGGAAAAGCAGAATTGATTACAGGCGACCGGTCACGCGAATTGAACCGCCGCATCCACAGCCGTTACATGAGCGCGGCAGCGATGTCCGATCCACGGATCGAACCGGTGTTCGCCTCGTTTGATGACGTCACGATACGTCTCTCGCCGACTTCGTGGACCGCGTGGGACATGGCCGCGCTGGATGCTCAAGCCTTCGGCGGGCGTTTGGGCGGAACGCCGGGATACATGTTGCCCCTGGATTGAGGGTGAGTCTTCGAATTCAAACGTGCGTGGCGTAGCGGCGTGAAGTCCGCCGCTCGCCGGCTTGCGTGAAGCAAAACTTAAGGTAGGATACAAACCCATGCGAAAAACAATCTGGCTATCCCTGTGCCTTCTTGTCATGGCGGGCGCAACCCGTGCGCAAGAAGCCGCGCCCTCCGATTCCCTGCTCTTCACGCTCAAGCCGCTCGGAAACAACGTCTTCGCGGCCATCGATAAACCCAAAAGCGCCGCTGGTTCGAACGCCGGATTCGTGATTGGCGAAAACGGCGTCGCGGTAATCGACACGTTCGAGGACGAAGCTGCCGCCCGGCAATTGCTCGCGGAAATTCAGAAGCTGACAAAGCTGCCGGTAAAATTTGTAATCAACACGCACTACCATTTGGACCACGTCACGGGCAACGGCGTTTTTGCGCAAGCGGGCGCCGTGATCGTGGCTCACAAAAATGTTCGCGCGTGGATTCACACGGAAAATCTGAAATTTTTTGGCAAGGACATCAAGCCGGACCAAAAAAAGATGATTGAAGAATATGTCGCCCCGGAAGTGGTCTATGATTCCGAAATTGAATTGTATCTGGGAGCGCGGCGAATCCTGGTGCGCTTTTACCCGGGCCATACCGGAGGGGATTCCGTGGTCACCATCCCCGATGCACAGGTCGTATTTTGTGGCGATCTCTTCTGGAATAAAACCTTGCCAAATCTTATCGACGCTTCAACGGACAAGTGGACAGCCACCGAAGCCAAGTTGGCGGCGGAGGCCCCCAAGGCCGCGTTCGTGCCGGGTCACGGGGACGTGGGGAACGGCGCCGACGTATTGGAGTTCGGCCGGTACCTCAGCGATCTGCGAGCCATGATGGTTCAGCCCGTGAAAGACGGCTTCATGGGCGATGCGCTGGTGAATGCGGTGCTTCCGGGCTTGAAGGAAAAATACGGAAACTGGAACTTCTTCGATTACTTCGCAAAGCGAAATATCTTGGATATGGCGAAAGAGCTGCGCGGCGACAAACAGGTTCCCAAACCTGCGGAACAATAATAACTCCGGTGTTTTGATTTTGTTTCCGTTTCTTCGCGAAGCAAATTATTTTGGCAAAGCCGCTTATCTCAGATAAGCGTCCGTGATGTACTGCTGCACCATGCGCTGCGTATTGAAAAAAGAGCCGTTGATGGCGATGGCGTGCTGCATGATTTGAATGTACTGGCGGGGTTCTTTGTAAAACATCGGGAGAATGATGTTTTCCAATTTCCAGTAAAGTGATTCAGCTTCCTTGCTATTGTCCGTGGTGTTGTTTTCGGGGTCCATGGAGCGACGCGGCTCGCCAATCGACCATCCCGTCACGCCCTCGATGTGCCCTTCCGCCCACCAGCCGTCAAGGATGCTCAAGCTCGGAACTCCGTTGAGCGCGGCTTTCATGCCGCTCGTGCCGGAGGCCTCGAGAGGAAACTGCGGCGTGTTAAGCCAAAGGTCCACGCCGGAAGTGATTTTGCCGCCGAGATCGAGATTGTATTCGTCGAGGAAAACAACAGGAACGTTTTTCCGGAGAGCCTTCTTTGCCTGGAAAATGCGCCGGATAATATCCTTGCCGCCGGTATCGTTGGGATGCGCTTTGCCGGCATAGATGATCTGAAAATGGCCTCCGTTCTTGGCGATCAGGCGCAAGCGGTCCAAGTCTGAAAGGATCAGGTCGGCGCGCTTGTAACCGGTCGCGCGCCGGGCAAAACCGATGGTGAAGGCTTCCTCGTCCAGTTGGAGACCTGTTTTTTCGCGCACCGCTTCAAGCAGTTCGTGTTTTGCGATGAGATGGGCTGACCAGACTTCCTCCGGGGGGAGTCCGAGCGCGCTTCTGAGGCTATAGTTGTCTTCGCGCCACTGCGCGATCTGGCGATCAAATAGCTGCTGAAAAGGAGTCGAAGTCCAGGTCCCCGCGTGAACGCCGTTGGTGATGGCCTCGATCGGAACTTCTGGAAACATCTGCCGCGAAGTCACGCCATGCTGTTTGGCCACCCCGTTGACATACGTGCTCAGGCTGAGCGCCAGGTAGGTCATATTCAAATGCGCGCCGCGGGCCGCGGCTTCCTGCAAATCCGGATAACTCTGCTCGGTTTGCAGAGAACGCTTCACGAGATCGGCGACGGAGGCGTCCTTGAGATCGAAGAATTTGCTCTGCTGCGGAAAGACGCGCGTGAGGTATTCGATCGGGAAGCGGTCGTGACCGGCAGGGACCGGCGTGTGGGTGGTGAAAACGCACTTCGCTCTAACTTTTTCGATGTCTTCGCCATTGATGGCCGTGCGGCCGGCTTTCAGCGCTTCCGCGCCGAGCAGTTCCAGGGACAGGAGCGCGGCATGGCCCTCGTTCATGTGATAGCGCGTGAGGTCTTCATATCCAAGCTCGCGGAGCATGCGCACGCCCCCGATTCCGAGCAAGACTTCCTGGCACAACCGGTAATAAGAATCGCCGGCGTAAAGTCCGCCGGTGAGGTTGCGGTCCCATTCCGCGTTGGAAGGAAGATCGGCATCGAGAAAATAGACCGGAACTTCAAAGCCACGTACGCCTTTAACGTCATAGCGCCAGCAGCGCAGTTCGACGCGGCGATTTTCCAAGGGAACGCTAGCGCGGGCGGCTTCTTCCTTGAGAAAGTCCTCGACGTTCCAAACCACAGGTTCTTCAGTTTGGGAGCCATCTTCGGAGAGATGCTGAGAGAAGTATCCCTTCCGATAGAGCAGAGAGACTGCGACCATGGGGAGGCGGAGGTCGGCGGCGGCGCGGATGGTGTCTCCCGCGAGTACGCCCAGGCCGCCACTATAGCTCGGCATGGCGTTCTCGAGCGCAATCTCCATGGAAAAGTAAGCGACAAAGCGTTTAACTGAATTCGCGTGCGTGGACATCTCTCTCGTTTCTCGCCGGGCAAGGCAACCGCAGCCAGGCGGGAAAAATGGACAAATGTTGACCCTCAATTGTCGGGGAAACGCCGCTCTCAATCAAGCAAGTAGAAATGATTGGTTGCCATGTGCATTTCACTTTATTCAAGAGGCTCTGGACGATGAGATCGGAGAAAACCGGGAGGAGTGATTGTCCCGCCCGGATAGGCTATCTCGTATGTCCGTTTTTTAGATTCGTCAATTCCCTTTCTGCGGGCCTTCTTTGCCTGCCGATGGGCGAGCCAGGGGAGTTGGGCGAGTCAGCAAATCGACGTACTCCTTGTAAAACTTTTCCTTGTCGAGGTCTTTTTGGACTTCGGCGAGGACCTCGCCCATTCCGGGTTGATGGCCGGGGGCCCACGCCAATGTGTCGCCGTAGGAAGCGCCGTGGTCGAGCGCCACATCGACGTATAGCTTTTGCCATTTAGTGATGACGCTTGGGTCGAGCCATGCGACGGCAGCGAGTTCGTCCCAGAGATAGTTGGCTTCCGCGTATTTGGCGACGTACTGCGCCGCTGGAGTGGGGCTTTTGGCGACCTGCTCGATCAGGCGCTGCTCCATGCGCGTCTTGACAGAAATGTCCACGGTGGTGAGAACAATGCGCGGCCAGTGAGCGTGGAGCACGGCGTGGGAGGCTTCCGGATCCATCCAGAAATTAAATTCGCGGCGCGGGGTGAGATTGAACTCGGGGTCCTCGGCTTGAGGATTCATGCTGCCGCCCATGACGATCAGCTCCTTCGCGAGCTCGGAAAAGTGTGGATCCAGAGCAATGGCCAGCGCGAGGTCGGTCATAGGCCCAGCCGCGTAGATGGTGACTTCGTGCGGGTACTGATGGACCATGCGGACCATGAAATTGGCGGCGTGTTCGGTCGAGGCCTTGGTGGTAGGAGCGCCTTCGGGCAAGGGCGGAATTTCGTATGGACCATGGAGGGTGTGGCCCTTGGCATAATTCCAAGCACCCTGATAAATGACTTTGCCGTAGAACGATTCCCATTTGGCGATGTATTCCTTGGAACTAACCAGCGGAAAGGCAGCGCCGGGAAGAACGGGGATGTCCGTGCGGCCGATGATTTCTAGCAGGCGGAGAGTATGCTGCACTTCCTCATCGCGCCAGGCGTCCCCAGTGAGGACCGTGATGCCGAGGACGTCGGTGTCCGGAGAATTGATGAGCGCAAGAATGGCCTGCATGTCCGTGCCGCCCGGACCGGAGGCGTCCTGGTCAATGATGACTTTTCGTTTGGATTGCGCGGAGAGAGACAGCGCAAAGAGCGCTGTGCAGAGGAGGGCTTTCGCAACGCCGCGAACGACAGGATGCGAGCCAAAATTCTTCGCGAAACTCTGAATTGAGCGGCTCATAGACCGTCCTCTTGAGAAATCCATTGGGGACTGAATTCTAGTTAACAATAATCCTCCCCCCTCCCCGGTTTTTTGTAAGTATTGATTCTAAGGAGTTTATGCTTTTTGTAAGCCATTTAGAATCAACACTTGCGGAGAGTTCTGCAGATGTTGATTCTAAAAGGTTTAGGTGAATGGCAGTGTTGGGCCGGTATTGGCATGCCAATGTGGTCTGCAGGGGGACGAGAGCAAGCTCAAGCCCAGCCGGGAAGTGCTTTTCGACGCGGAGCGTGTAGAGGGAGGAGTGCAGACGCTTGGTTCGGGACTGAGAGGCGAGGATCACAGGAAATGATAGCACGATAGTTACCAATTGTCTATATTAAAGTTAATGTCATTCGAATGAACTGTGGAAAACTTCCATGGACAGGAAAATTGAAGTTGGTCAAAAAGCGACGGGCCCACCAAGACTGAGGTGGGCCCGCCGGGAATGAACGTAAAGCGCTCTTGGTATTGGACATCGTTTAGAAAGTAAGCTTGAGACCGAACTGGACGAGGCGCGGATTGTTGACGGTGGCGGCGATGGAGCCGAAGCCGGAGGCAGCGAAATCCGGGATGCCGAGGCTACCGGTGCTGTTTGGTGTAGCGAATTGCGCATGGTTGAAGAGGTTGAAGAACTCGGCACGGAAGTTCAGGCCCATGTTCTCCCAAGGGAGCTGGAACTGCTTGATGACGGAGAAGTCTGTGTTTACAAAATCCGGTCCAGTGACTGGCGTGCGAGAGGCATTACCAAGCTGGCCGTTTGCAGGCTGAGCAAAGCAGGCCGTATTAAACCACTCGTTGACGGTATGTGGACCGGCATTGGGATTGCAGCCGGAGATCAAATCCGGACGTGCCAGGCTGTTCGCGTTGTTGTTGAAGAAGCCGACGCCTGAATTGTTGTTGCTGGTCACGAGAAAAACCGGAAAGCCAGAAGTGATTTTCTCAATGACAGTGACTTGCCAGTTGCCGAGGAGGTTGTCGACGGGACCGCTCCACTGAGAGCCCCACTGTTTGCCCTTGCCGAAGGGCAGGTCGTAGATGACGCTGGCAGTGAAGTTGTTGTTGAGGTTCAAGCCGGAGAGAGCCCAATCCAGGGATTGCCAGTTGGGCAAAGGAAAGTAGGTGGCACCGTAATTGGAACCGAGGCCATCGGCAAAGCCAGTGTCATAGGTGCGGGAATACGTGTAACCGACGAGAGCGTAGAGACCGTGGCGCGCGCTCTTGGTTTCCGCTTTAATTTGCAGACCGTTGTAGTGGGCTTTGCCCTGGTCAGTGGTCTCTAAAATCGTGTTGAAGGGGAAGTTAGCTGCGTATGGCGAGGTGAAGGATGCGCCGCCGGGGCCGCAACCGCGCGTGTAGCCAGAGACTGTGCCGCAAGCGCCGGGTGAGCCAACGTTGATGTTGTTCCCGAAAACCAGAATGTGAGAGCTGCGGGAGCCCGCGTAACCGACGGTGAGGACGATATCGCCGGGGAGTTGGTGCTCGACATTAATGTTGAACTGCTGGACGCGGCCGAGCTTAAAGTCGACATTCTGGGCCTGAATCGTTCCCGTGAAGGTGGCGGCAGTCGGCGGTGTGGTGAAAACCTCGAAGCCGTCAGAGATGTTAAGTGCGGAGGGTTTCTTGCCCAAAGGTCGTGGCGCACGCAGCAGTCGCAAAGGTGCAGCCGCCACCAAAGGAGAAGAGATCCGACTCGGCGTAGTAGGGAGGGTTTTGCCACAGGCCTTGAGCTCCCTGATTCCAAGAAGAGTCGTGATAAATGGCGTAGCCGCCGCGAACGGCAGTTTTGTCGCTTCCGCGGGGCTTCCAGGCGATGCCAATGCGCGGCTCGAGGGCAGTCTTGTCCCACTCTATGCCGGCATACTTGTTGGCGCCTTGGCCCGCGATGAGGAATGTGCCCGTGGCAGGGTTGAAATTCGCCTGGCGGTTGCCGACTTCGGAGATCGGGGTGGTGAAATCCCAAGCCAAACCGAGGTTTAGAGTGATGTTGTTGGTCAAACGCCAGTCGTCCTGGACATAGGGGCGGTAAATCTTCCAACGGCGGCCGGTAGTGGGACCTTTGAAGGTCTGATCGTGGATGGCCAGGCTGGTCAAGCCCGTGAGGAGATCGGCTTCGGGATTACCGGTCCACCCACCGGTCATTTCCCAGAAGCCATCCTGGAAGCCTTCGGTTTTGACGTTCATCTGCATGGCGCGAACGGACATGCCGACCTTGATGTCGTGCTTGCCGCGAATCATCTCGAGAGAATCGCCGATGGAGAAGACGTTGGTCCCACCCTGGAAGGGAGAAAAGCCGCGATCACCAACCGAGAAGTAGTTGCCGAGAACTTCAGAGATGGTCAGCCCGCAACTGACGCCGGAAGGAGCGCAGGTGTTGCCAGAAGAACAGTCGAGATTCGCGCCGGGAATGCCGAGCTTAGCGGCGGTGCAGGTTCCCGTTCCTTGGGAAGTGATGTAGTTGAAGATGCGATTGTAGCCACCGCTGATCTGATTGATGGTCCTCGGCGAAAAGACGTGCGTCTCGCCAAGGGTGACGTTGCGGCCGTGATTGATGATGCCCTGGTTGCTGGCGAAGAAGAAGGACTCCGTGAAATTGCCGACGCCGCCGCCGCCGGGCACGTAGGAAGAGGCCTGGTCGTAGCTGAACCGGGCGAAGGCATTGTCAGAGGAAGAGAAGCTGTGATCGAGGCGAACGTCAAATTTGGTTTCGTCGAGCTTGCGAACCGGTTCATTGATGAAATTGAAGTCGCTGCCTGGATTGTTGGCGTTGGCGTGGGGATAGAGAGCGATGAGCTGCTTGCCGATGTTGTTGAAGAGGCCTGCGGGGATCTTGTTGCAGGACACGCCGACTGCCTGGCTGCCATTGCCCGCGGGATTGGCGGGAGTGGCGCCATTGAGCGGCAGTGGATTGCCAAGAGCGTCGCACTGAAAATTGGTGCCGTTGGGACTGCCGGTCACATTGGGATTAAAGACCGCGCCGACGGGGCTAGGTGCTCCGAAGGCATCATGGGAGAAATCGCCGGCGCGCATGGCATCGGTAGGGACAAGACCGGTAAAGACGACGCCGTGGCGCTGATATTTTTGTTCTCCATCGATGAAGAAGAAGGTTTTGTTTTTGCGAATGGGGCCGCCGATGGAGCCTCCGAATTGATTGAGGTTGAACTTTTCGGCGGAAGTGGCAAAAAAGCTTTTCGCATCAAGAGAGGTGTTGCGGAAGAACTCGAACAGCGAGCCGTGGAAAGCATTGTCGCCGGATTTGGTGGTGACGAGGACCGTTGGTCCCGCGCGCGTGCCGTATTCGGCGGAATAGTTGTAGGTGAGCACTTTGAATTCCTGGATGGAATCGATCGAGGAAAGAATAGCGATGCCGCCGGCAGTCAACTCGTTGTTGTCGTTGCCGTCGAGGAGCCAGTCGGTGCTATTGGGGCGGGAACCGCCGACCGAGAGCGAGAAGGAACCGCGCGCGGAGACTTCGCTGCTGGGTGCGCCGTTGAAAAAGCTGTTGGTGTTGGTTTCCTGCGTTGTGCCCGGCGTGAGAGTGGCGAGCTGCACGAAGTCGCGGCCATTGAGAGGCAGCTGGGACACTTCCTGGGCAGTGATGACCTGGCCGAGGGAGGGATTGGTGGTCTCAACCGCGACGGCGGAGCCCGAGACTTCCACTGTTGAGGTTACCGTGGACGGCGCAAGCGTAAAATTCAGTTCGCGGGCTTCATCGACTTGCAGCCGAAGATCTTTGCTCTCAGCAGTTTGAAACCCCTGAAATTCGACACGCAGGGTGTAGATTGACACGGGCAAAAGGGGGATGAGGTAGTGGCCAGCGTCGTCGGTTTTTGTCTGGCGAGAGACGCCGGTGCCTTGAGAAATGGCGGTGACCGTGGCGCCCGAAATGGACGAGCCGGATTTGTCCAGGACCGAGCCGGAAAAACTGCCGGTAGCTTGTCCGTACAGAGCCGGTGAGACGGATAGAACGAGAGCAAAGCCCAGCAAAAGAATAAGAATTCTGAACCTCATGAGTGACACCCCTTTCGACAACCCCTTTTTACGACGATTGTGCTGCCCGACCCCCTCAGAAAATGGATGGTTCGCGTGCCAGGGAGTTGGCAAGCGGCACGGCCACGTCTTCGTAGCAAGTGATGTGCCGGACCAGAGTGCAAACGAATGGGAAGGCTGGTGCGGGACCGTGGCACAAAGTGCGGAAACAATAGTTTCACCCAACGGTGAATATGAACAACCTTTAATGCTCTCCAGAAAACTCCCCCAGTTGCACCGATGCGGATTAGGCTAGCGTCCGGTTGAGAGAAGTGTCAAGGCAAAAGTAAGGTTTGAAAATGGGCGGAGTGGATAACTTCTAAAAATATCTCTAATGTTTGCCATGCATCCGAAATTTTGATGATAGAACCGGCGGCGGAAAGATTTTCCGAACTAGCGTGGTGCCATGCCGCGATGAGGCGAAGTGAAAACCAGAATTGGAAGATGTCGGCTATAATCACGCACCGTGGCCGCGAAAAACATATTGGATGGAGTGCGCGCGGTAGAAGTGAGCGAAGCGCTTGCAGGGCCTTACTGCGCGATGCTGCTGGGGGATTTTGGAGCTGACGTGATCAAGGTTGAGCGACCTGGAGCGGGTGACCAGTCGCGAGGATGGGGACCCCCATTTGTGGGTGGCGAGTCGGCGTACTTTCTGGGAGCGAACCGGAATAAGCGATCGGTGGCGCTGAACTACGATCATCCGCGCGGAGCGGAAGCGTTAAAGAAGATGATCTCGGCGGCGGATATTTTCATAACCAACCAGCCTTCGCTGGCTTCCTTGCAGAAGCGTGAGATCGATGCGGAAACACTATGCGGAAAGAATCCCCGGCTTATCTACTGCAGCATCACCGGATACGGCTTTACAGGGCCGAAGGCGGGACGGCCCGGTTACGACATTCTCGCGCAGGCTGAAGCCGGGGTGATGAGCTTTACGGGCGAGCCGGACGGCGGACCAATGCGCTATCCGATAGCGATCGCGGACATGACGTGCGGGATGTACGCGGCCATGGGAATCTTGGCTGCGCTGTACGCGCGTGAAAAAACAGGGCGCGGACAGTTTTTGGATATGGCGCTGCTGGATTCGCAATTGACCTGGCTGGCGAATGTGGGGAGCAACTACATGAATGCCAAGGCTTCGCCGAAACGGTGGGGCAATGCGCATCCGAGCATCGTGCCTTACGAGGTGTTTAGAGGCAGGGACGGACGAGCCTTCGTTCTGGGAGTGGGCACGGAAGCACTGTGGAAGAAATTTGTGCGGATGATGGGGATGGAGAACAGCGTTGGGCAAGAGGAACGATTTCGGACGAATGCGCTGAGGACGAAGAATCGCGGGGCGCTGATTCCGATTTTGCAGGAGAAGCTTGATCAGCAGACGGCGAGCGTCTGGCTTGAAAAGTTGGCGGAAGCGGAGATTCCCGCGGCGCCGATCAACACGGTGGAAGAGGCGGTGAACGACGCGCAGACTCTGGCACGAAACATGATTGTGCAACTCGAGCATCCGGCGCTCGGGGTGGCGCGCAGCATAGGAAACCCGATTAAGTTTTCGGAGACGCCGGTGAGTTACCGGCTGCCGCCGCCAATGTTGGGAGAACACACGAGCGAAGTTTTGCAGGGACTAGGGTACTCGGAGGAAGAAGTGCAAGTGATGTCGAACTCCTCCGCCGTCTGAAAAAGCGGCGAAGTTATCGCAAGCGCGTTGCAACGCTGTAGTTGCGCAGGCGTAGAAATGGGTTCAATCTACAGCTCCAGCCGAATCCACGAGCCAAGAGGTTTCCCTAGAACAAGTCATCAGAGAAATGCGCGAAGCAAGAATTCCTGCCATCGGTTTGCCGCCGGAGACGCGAGATGCGAATAGCATCCATTTGCAATCGGCTGGAAACCCGCCGCCAGTGCGCGGAGTGGAGGCTGCCAGCGGTTAGCGCCAAGTGAAAAGATCCAGGACATCGAAAAAAGAAGGGAGATTTCCATTTATGAGTGCAGGGCAAAAACAAGTCCGGCTGGCGGGCAGCACGAAGCAGCGCATGCCGAATGCGGAAGTCGTGGGAGAAGTGCCAAGCGCGGAATTCCAGGTCACGGTTACCGTGCGCCGCCTCAATGAACTTCCCTCCATCGAAGAGCAATGCAAACAAAAGCCGGGCGAGCGGACGTACATGACACGCGAAGAACACGCGGATAGCCACGGCGCCGATCCAGCCGACATCCAAAAAGTCGAAGACTTTGCGAGAGAAAACGGATTGAGGGTCATCAACGCGAACGCCAGCCAGCGCACCGTCACACTTTCAGGCACGCCTGCCGAGTACAGCAAGGCGTTGGGCGTGCAGCTCAAGATCTACAAGTCCGGGAACGTGGTCTATCGCGGCAGAGAAGGCGACATTCTCATACCCGAGAGTTTGCAGGGCATTGTGACCAGCGTTACGGGGCTCGACAATCGCCCTTTCGCTAAGCCGCACTTCCGCATCCGGCGCGGCACGGCCCACGCGGCAAGCGCACATGCGGCCGCCGGCAGCCCGGCAGCTGCGGCTTCGATCCCAAGCGGATTCACGCCGCTGCAACTCGCCGCGCTCTACAATTTTCCGAAAAATCTGGACGGAACCGGGCAAACGATCGCGATACTGGAACTGGGCGGCGGATTCCACCTGCAGGAACTGACGACCTATTTCCAAAATTTGGGAATTGCGAATCCGCCGAGCGTGACGGCAGTCACTTATCCGAATGGCGGAACGAATAGCCCGGGCACAAACGCCTTGGATCCCAACAATCCCGACGTGGAAGTGATGCTGGATATCGAGGTTGCCGGCTCGGTGGCGCCGGGCGCCAAGATTGCCGTTTATTTTGCCCCGGACGCAAGCGACCAGAGCTTCCTCGGAGTGATGAACGCGATTCTCGGGGACACCGTCAACAAGCCGAATATCGTTTCGATTAGCTGGGGCGGACCCGAGGACGGCGCTACCGCGCAGTTCAGAAACGAATTCGACCAACTGCTGCAGTCCGCGGCGCAGCTTGGCATGACCGTTTGTGTGGCTGCCGGCGACAATGGATCGGCGGACCTTGCGGCGGATGATCCCAATTGGGATGGGAAGGCGCATGTGGACTTCCCCGCCTCCAGCCCGTTCGCGCTCGCATGCGGCGGGACGCAGTTGTCCGCTTCGAGCGGAAGCATCTCCAGCGAGGTTGTATGGCACGATGGGGCGAATGACGGCACGGGCGGCGGCGTGAGCCGTTTTTTTGCGTTGCCCACCTATCAGCAGCTTGCCGGAGTGCCTCCGGCAGCCGATCCCGCGGGTCCGGTGATGCGCGGCGTACCGGATGTTTCCGGCGATGCCGCGCCCGCTTCTGGGTACCGCATTGTTTGCGATGGAACGAGTTTCCCGGATCCTTCGCAGGGACTGCCTCCCGTGGGGGGCACCAGCGCTGTCGCGCCCCTTTGGGCCGGCCTCGTTGCGCGGCTCAATCAGGGGCTGAACAAGCCAGTCGGCTTTATCAATCCGCTGCTCTACGCTGGCGCGGCGAACGCGGCTTTTCGTGACATCACGCAGGGAAACAATGGCGACTACAAAGCGGGCGCGGGGTGGGACCCCTGCACGGGGCTGGGCAGCCCCAACGGGCAAAGCCTGCTTCTCGCTCTAAAGTCTTAGACAAGAGAATCATTGGGTCGAGAAAAGGACAAAGGGATCGCGAGCGGCACTCACCTGTTGTAGCGCGCGGGTCTTTTTCGATCAGGAGTCAGTGGAGGAAGCAGTCTTTGTTCTTGCGCTGAGGATTTCCATCGCGCGCTCGAGCAAGTTCTCAAATTCGCATCGTTCGATTGCTGGACCTGGTTGAGAAAGAGTCTGGGTCTGCGTGAGGACGACCGAAGATTGGTCGTCTGCAGGAAAATCGGAATGATCTAGATTCACCGAAGCACCCCTAGCATAAGAACTGCCGGACTTGGAGTAGTGACCGGGTGGGTGGAATCGTTTCACATTGCAGGGGATACCGGGATAAGGGCAACGTGAAGCAGAGACCAGGTAAGGATGCTGGCGTTATAAAGGTGTGGATGGGCGGACGTCAGGAGCCGGCGTAGAGCTGGAAGGGAGCCCAGTAGTAGGGCTTTTTGAAGACGCTATCGGAGTGCAAAAGCGAAAGCTTTGCGGCGCGCAGGGCGGTGGCAGGATCTTCGCCGTGGCTCAAGCCGTCGTACAGTTTGTCCATGAGTTGAGGTGTCGAGGCGTCGCTGACTTCCCAAAGCGCGCCGATGACGTTGTGAGCACCTGCGCGCAGGAACGCCCAGGAAAGACCCACGAGTCCTTCACCCGAATAGGCGCGAGTTCCCGCACCGTTGCATGCGGAGATGGTCACGAGATAAGCCGAGAGGCGGCGCTTGACGATGTCTCGGGCATACAGCTTGTAGGTATCCTCGTCTTTTCCTTTGCTGAGGATGACTGCGGATTCCAGCGGGCGGGCGCGGCTGGCCGTGCCGTGCGTGACAAAATGCAGATAGGCGTACTGTTCCGGCTTGCCGCTCAGATAAGCGGACGGTGTGGCTTCGCTTCCTGAAAGAACTTCGCTTCGTTGCTGAGGAAAATATTTCTCGATGTCCTGCATTTCTGCCGCCGCTTGAGTCAACTTGGGAAAATCCGTGTTCGGCGAAACCGTGTCACCCACGAGGAAGAGCCTCTTCTCCTTCGGAACGGGCCGGGCCGCGGCAGCTAGCAGCGTCAGGGAGCTCGCCGTGGTGACAGTCACGTCTTCGATCCAGTAATGCGGCTTGGGGCCGGGGACAACCAGCGTTTCGAAATTCAGTCCGTAAAGGCTTCCGTCGGGGAGCAGAATCACTCGCGTGCCTTGCGGAATAAGTTTTTTCGCGGGCTCGATAAGCATTTCGTAGAGTTTTCGTCCATCTGCGTTCCCCGTCTCCAATGGATCGCGCGCGCCAAGCAGCGCTTCACGATAGGACTTGACGACCAGAGCAATTTCCAGCGCCGGCGGAAGAGTTAGATGGGTCGTCATTTCCGGCGTGATGACCCAAAGGTACGAGTGTTTCTCCCCTAGCCAGTAGAACAACAGCGGCGCCCGCAAGTGCCCGGCAAGCTTTTGGGGCTGAGAATCTCCCGTGGAAGGCTTAGGGCCTCTTACGGTGCCGCGCAAGCCTTCTTCCAGCGTACCAGCGCGACTCTTCTCGGCTACTTTCAGCGCGTCGTTGGGTCTTCCTTGAGAGATCAGGAAGTCAATGTAATCACCATAAAACGCGATGCTGCTGGACAAAAAAGACAGCCGAAACTCTTCTTCACTTACAGAAGAACGGGCGGTCTGGATGGTCTCCAGAGAATGCGTGAATTCCTGCTCGGCTTTCGTAGGCTGGTTCTCATCCTCATACACCCTGGCCACGTGAGCTTGCGCCTGCCATCGCGCGGACTGATCTTCTTTTGAATCGGTAATGATCTGCTTAAAGAGACGCTCGGCTTGATCAAATTCGCGATGGGCTTGACTGATCCGTGCCGTTAGCATCCTCGTGTCGGAGATTCCGTTCTGATCGAGGCCTACGCGCTCGATATCCATAGCCTCCTGATTGTATTTTTGCGCTAGTTCGACCCGGCCTGTGTCGAGCGTGACCAAGGAAAGATCGTTCAGGCATTCAGTAAGGATTCTTTTGTCATCCTGCTGGCGCGCCAGCTTCAGGACTTCTCTCAGATCCGTTTCCGCTGTGGCGTAATCCTTTAGAGCGAACTCTGTCTTCGCGACTCTGGTGAGCCAATAGATCCGATCTGCAACTAAGCCGCTTTGTAATGCCCCCTCCGCTCCCCGTTTGTAGAGCGTTAGTGCTCCTTCAAAATCACCCAGCTCAAAGCTGCTCCAGCCCATGTTTCCGAGGGCCTTGGCGACAGAAGATTGCATGCCGATCGATTGCGCAAGTTGCAGAGCTTCTTTATACCAGTCAAGTGCCGCGTCGAAATGCTCCTGTATCATGGCCGCATTGCCAAGCCCACCCAACGCGGTAACTTCCAAGAACGGCTGCTTCTGCTCGCGTGCTGCCAATAAGGCAGCATGGAAATCTGCCTCGGCCTTGGCGTACTGTTTGCGGTCCATTTCAAGCTGACCATGCGATTGTTCAACAGAGGCGAGTAGAGCTTGCTGATAGGAGCGGGCGAGACTTTCCGCTTCGCGCAGATCCTCTTCCGCGGCGTCGAACTGTTGCAAGGATTCGTTCGCAATACCTGACACAAGCCGCTTTCGTACCGCCGTCTCAGACGTCGCGAATGTGGCCGGGAGGTCTTCCTTCAGAAGCCGCAAGGCTTCCAAGTTCGACCCTCTCAGGACAAGAATGTGGGCCTTCAAGACCCGGAACCGCCAGGCCCAGCCGATGTCCTTGTCTGAGTATTTCTGAAAGGCGCTCTCGACGTCCCGGAGGGCAGCATTCAAATCGCCGCGCTGCGCCTCTTCCCGCACGTGACCGTACTGCTGCTCAGGGGCAACAGGCTTCCGGCAGCCAGACGCATATACCCAGGCTGGAGCTAGAATTAGAAGCAATAGCGGGAGTCTGAATCTCAGGGTGGCGGGGGCCACGGGCGACCGTTGCTGCAGGACTCCGCGACTGTCATCAAACCTCCGTCCGGAGAACCCAGATGGAGACGCATCATCGTCAATGTGCGTTCGCCCGCGGTTGCCAGGACCTCGGCGAATGAGATAGTGCCGAAATGCTTGATCTTGAGGATGTGACGGCCCTTTCTCTCCACGCCAGGCAATTCCGCAGGCTCGATATTCTCGACCAGTGAACAAAGCACGACCTCTCCATAGATGTCTTGAACTCTTCCGGAGCCCTTATCGGCCTCAAGCTTATCGTGAAGGTCGCGGAATGTCTTGTTCTCGAGAAGCAGGTTATGGCGAAGTTTTATGGTTATAGGATGCCCTGCGATGCGGAGGTTGTGGAACTCGCTTCCCAAGGCAACTATGTGTCCTTCTTTGTTGTTGCCGTTGATGTTTCCAACTTTCCGGGCATCGTATTCTGACGTTACACGCGACACGATGCGGTCCGCAGTCACCACCCCAAGGATGTCCAGACCCTCAACCACGCTGGTGGCGTTGATGGTGATAATGTCGCCGTCCTGTCGGCCGCCGGAGGCATGCGTGTGGGCGGACTTGAAGGACACGAAGTGATGAGCACGAAAATTTTCCACGCGCGCCTGAGCGACCCCGCCCATCGAAGGCAAGTTAACGGAAGCTTGTGCCTCAATTACGTGGCAGATGGGTCGCTCAAATATTGCGCTAAGAGCGTGGCCTCCTGCATGATAGTGAAAAGGGATATGAATGGCTTCGGACATTGGGGACACCTCATGAGATTGAACTCAAATGGGGCCTAATACTTATTCATTTATTGGATAAATTCAATGGTAAACGGCTTTTGAGCGGCCGCACTTAAGAGATCCGGCTGAGCCGCCATCGACTGGCCCGTAAAAATTACAAATTTATAGTTGCCGGGTTTGAGAGACCCTCCAGGAACGTTCACCTGGACCAAGCTCTTTGCCTCTTGGGCGGAAACCGGCAAGGTAACCTCGACGTTGCCCGACTCGTCTTGAATTTGGCAGACGTAGCCGCTCGGGGAATTGCCGGGCATGTCCACATCCAAGTCGAAATCCTCATGAGGCCTTACGCTGATCTTCAGGGAAGTTGCTCCCTCGCCACGCGCGCCTAACGACATGAGAGAAAAGGACTTAACAACCTCGACAGTGGCCAGGTGCGACGAGGCCTGCCTCAGACCAGGGATAGTCACGCTATTCTGATAACCGATGAAGAGAAGAAGCGTCGCAAACACAGGAATTGCGAACGCGGGCTTCAGCCAAGCGAACCAGCGGCCGTTCGCGGCAGGGGCAGGAACAAGTCTTTTTTCTTCAATGGTTTGCCAGGCGCCTTGGCGGACAACGTCTCGCGTGCTTTCCATAAAGGCCACAGTGGCCTTGATCTCTTCGGCGCACACGGGGCAATCGAAGTAGTGCTCTTCGTACTCTTCGCGCTGGGCTTCCGGGAGTTCCCCGAGAAGATACTTTTCGGCGGCTTGGAGTCGCACTGCTTCGCTATGATCCATGTTTGTCATCCAATGGGTAGTGCTTGATGGAGCCGGATCGTTTCAAGGCTCCTCCCTTGAAGGCGTTTTCACGGCGAACGTCTCTCGGTCTTTCTCATACAAAACCCTGAACTTATCCTTGGCGCGGTGGAGCAAAACCCGGAAATAATCGCGGTCGACCCCAAACAACAGGCAAACCTCGTCCTTCTCCTTTTCTTCGAGAAAGAAGGCGCGAAGCAGGTTGCGGTCTTTCTCGGGGAGGTCATCAATCACTTGACGAACCCTTTTCTTGGATTGGCTGGTGACCAGAAGACCTTCCAGATCCATGGCAAGATCGGGCCTCTCCAAGTACGAGTCATCCAGGGGCTGAGTCCGGGATGAGGAGCGGTAAAATTCCATTAAGACATTGTTACAAATCGAGTTAACGAAGGCGCCGAAGCGCTCTGGCTGGCGAACTCTATCCTTGCGCAACTGAACGAGGACCCGAATATAGGTCTCCTGCCGCAAGTCTTCGACCGTCTCCGAGGCGAGCATTTTCGCCCGCAGTTTGATCCGCAGAAGCTGGTCAAAGTACGCGACAAAGTGCTGCTCCGTCGAGGGATCTCCCTCGCGGAGGCGCTCGACGTATTCCCTGGTGAACCCGAAGAGTTCCACGTAGCCCTCAAAATTGTGGTGAGGAGTATAGCTGCGCCCTGCAAGACGAGCAATGCTTCCCATTTTGAACCGAAGCGGTGAAACGAAATGTCTGCTTCCTGCACTAACCAAATGTAGGAACCCAACGAAAGCTTGGGCGTCCTTCGGCGAAGGGACTGATTCCCTGTCCCACGCGTGTCCCACCAAGGGCGCATCCGAGCCGGACCTGGACCGGTGAGGATGCGCTCCCCCAATGCGGGGAGGACCAAAGACTCTGGAGGCTCTTTGTCACATTCTTTTTCTTTGCAAAACCATAATCTTCCCGATGCCAAGTCAAGGACGTTCGATTCGATTCCGTTGAGTACTAGCGCGCGGACAGCAGGCATGTGTCATGCTGCCTCAAGAATCACGGCTCTAAACATCGAGTTTGTTGCAAAGCCAAATGAAGCTCACAGAGTGCACGCGGCATTACCTGCCGCTATTGATGGAGCGCTCGGAGAGATCGCCGGTTTCGCGGGGAGTTTCGTGATGATCGCAAACCACGAAGCGCGGCTCGTCACTGTCGTCACGCTCTGGAGCGGAGAAGATCGTATCCAGCGATGCAATGAAAACGTGCGTTGGGTGCGGGCTTTATTGGCTCCATACCTGGATCGTTGCCTGCGCGTCCAGACGCTGGCTGCCTATGTACCCGGGGCACCGCAAATTTCAAAACAGTTCGATCAGACATGCTCCGAAGGAGCGATTGATAGCGGGCTGAACGAAGAAGAGCCGATATGTGTGGCATAAAAACCTGTTCGAACTGATTCTGCGCCGGAATCGCGGATGTGTTCTGGCAACAGCTGAGCGAGTGCGCAACATCCAATTTCTCTAAGGGTTAGATAGAGAAGAGGATGCACGCGAGCGGCCAGGGAGTTGGAAGACGTAAGTTGGGAGCCGTGTCATAGATGTTTGAGGACAAAATTTGCGCAGTGGATTTTTGTGACGGGGCCGCTGTGACTTCTTTGGCTCAACAGAATTTTTGCCTGAATCACTTCATTGATCTCTGCTACGAAAACTTGCAACGTATCGATCCCAGAGCCCAAAAGGCGGGACGACTCCCTCTAGACCTCCCGGCTCTGCGAGCATTCGTTGAAGAGTGTTCCGGGAGGGCTCTGGACGCGGCTTTGCGCTGCGAGGACATCGACAATCTGCAGCGCGGCCGGCTGCTGGACATACTTCTGTGGGCCGGAGAACTCTTTCTTCTGCTGCGCGCTCCCACGCGCGGATTGGCGGATTCCATTTTGCAGGAGCACGACCCCGTGCTCACTCGCCTGGCTGCCCGCCATTTCTGAGAATGTCGCGGCCGAACGCGCATTGAGGCAAGTTCGACCGACTAGTTAGTCCGCGCCAGAATCGCCTACCGAGCCACTGGTGCGGCCAAAGACTCGCCGCGCGACGCTACTCCATGGAATGGCCTCGAACTCGGCAAGATAAGAGTAGGCGACCGGCACAACGAGGAGCGTCAGGACCAAGCAGAGCGTCTGGCCGCCGATAATCGTGACAGCGATGGAGGCGCGCTGTTCAGAACCAGCGCCGATGCCGATGGCGACGGGAATCAGGCCGGCGACAATCGAAAGAGTGGTCATCAAGATGGGGCGGAGGCGGACGCGGTTGGCTTCGAGGATGGCTTCTCGGACTGGCATGCCGGTGGTGCGAAGGCGGTTTGTGTAATCTACCTGCAGAATTCCATTTTTCTTGACGATACCTAACAACAAAAACATTCCCAGGGCGCTCCAGAGGCTGAGGGCGCGGCCCGTGATCCACAGGGAGAGGAGCGCGAACGGGATACTTAGCGGGAGCGTGAGCATGATGATGAACGGATGGGAGAAGCTTTCAAATTGTGCAGCCAGCACCATGTACATGAAGATGGATGCGAGGAGCATGGCTAGCAGGAGATTCCAGGTGGTTTCCTCGAGAACTTTCACTTGGCCGGTGAAGCGGTAGGAATAGCCTGCGGGGAGGCCGATTTCCTTAATGGACTGGATCGTGTGAGCTGCCGCAAGGTCGAGCGGATAACCGGAAGCAACGTTAGCGTAGACGGTGACTTCAAATTCGCGATTGTATCGCCAGAGCGTCGCGGGGCCCGCGCCGCGAACGATTGAGGCAACGTTTTCGAGACGCACCTGCCCGAGCTTTGTGGAGGGCACCATCATTTGCGCGAGGACGTCTGGATTGTCGCGCTGCCGCTCGAGCAGTTGCATGACGACGGGATACTGTTCGGAGCCTTCCTTGAAGCGAGTGATCTCGTCTTCACCGGAATAAAAGAGACGGACTGCATCGCTGACGTCGCTCATGCGCACGCCGATGTCCGCAGCACGCTGGCGGTTTAATTTGACTTGTAATTCCGGAGTATTGAGGTTGAGGCTGGGGTTCACGTCGACCAGGTCCGGATACTTCATCATCAGACCGGCGACTCGCTTGCTTAACTCGGCGAGCTGGTTCAACTCCGGCCCGCGAATGACCGCGCCGATGGGAAAGTACGTCTCTCCGCCAAAAACGGAAGGCAGGCGCACGTTCGAGACCATGTTGCGATAGCCGGCGAGATATCCGCGAATCTCGGTGGCGAGCTGCTCATGGCTGCGTTTTCTTTCGCTGCGGGGCACCAAACCAATGAAAAGATGAGCGTGGTTTGTAGGGCCATGGGTAAGAGATTGCACGAAAGCAACTTCAGGCAGAGCGACGACGCGCTGTGCGATCTCCGAAGCACGTTCCGTCGTCTTTGAAAGGGCCGTGCCCTCCGGAAGCGTGAAGGAACTGATCAGCTCGGATTGATCATCCGAGGGAATCCAATCTCGGCCCACGAGATGATAGAGGCCGAAGGTCGAGAGGAAGGTTCCGACACAGATCAGAACGATGACCCAGCGATGGGCGAGCGACCACTGCAAAAGCCTCAGGTAGGATTGTTCGACCCAATGCAGGATTCCACTCGCGTGCGCTTTTTTCTCTTTTTCGCTGACCCTCAGCATGCGCGAGCTCATCATCGGCGTAAGCGTGAACGCCACCAATAGCGAAACGAGAATGGCCATGGCCATGGTCCAGCCAAAGGAATTGACGTATTTGCGCGCGTAGCCGTTCATGAAAGCGATGGGCAGGAAAATGATGACCAGCGAGAGGGTGGTGGCCATTACGGCTAGGCCGATTTCCTGAGTGGCTTTGATCGCCGCGTTCTTGCGGTCTTCGCCTTTTTCTTCCATGAAGCGGAAAATATTTTCGAGGACGATGATGGCGTCGTCGATGACGATGCCGACGGCGAGCGTGAGCGCCAGTAGCGTCATATTGTTGAGAGAGAAATCCATGCCGCGCATGAGCGTGAACGTGGCGATAATGCTGGCGGGGATGGCGACGGCGGCGATGAGGACGGCGCGCCAGTTGCGCATGAAGAGAAAAACAATGGCGCTGGCGAGAATGCTGCCGAGAATCAGGTGTTCGAGAAGCGAGTGGACGGAAGCCTTGATGAAATCGGAGATGTCGTGAATGACAAGAAGCTGGACGCCGGGAGGGAGCTGAGCGCGGAGTTCGTCGAGCTTGGCTTTTACGTTGTCCGCAACCTGGACGGTGTTAGTGCCGGACTGGCGCAGGACTTGAATGCTGACGACGTCCTGAGCGGGAGTGCCTTTGCGAAAGAGGGCGGACCAGGTGCGAAGCTCTTGCGCGCCGTCTTCGACTTGGGCTACGTCGCGCACGCGAACTTGCGCTCCGCCGCGCGTGCCAACGACGATTTCTCCGAACTGATCGGCGGAAGTGACGCGGCCGAGAGTGCGGAGGCCAAGTTCCTGCGGCCCTGTGATCATGCGGCCGCCGGGCGCTTCGATATTTTCGCGTTGGAGAGCGTCGCGCACGTCAAGCACGGTGAAGTTGTGCGCGGTCAGTTTCTGCGCATCGAGCAAAACGCGGATTTGACGCGCCTGTCCGCCGTTGAGCGCGACGTTGCCGACGCCATCCACCGTTTGGATGGCGCGGCGGATTTGCTTATCCGCAATTTCAGTTAATTCGCGGCGGCTGATGGGCCCGCTGACGAGCAGAGTGAGAATTGGATCCGACTGCGGGTCTTGCTTGGTGATGACGGGAGGCAGCGTGTCGCGCGGCAGACGATTCACGGCGGCGGCGACCTTTTCGCGAATGTCCTGCGCGGCGCCATCAATGTCGCGTTCGAGAACGAAGGTGCAAGTAATGTCCGCGAAACCTTCGCTGGAGTAGACAGTGATTTCGTCAATGCCGCTGACGGAAGAGATGGCGTCTTCGAGAGGCAGGACGACGCCGGTGACGACTTCTTCGGGAGTGGCGCCGGGCAATTGCACATCGACGTTCACTGTAGCGGGATCTGCCTTGGGAAAGAGGTCCACCGCGAGTCCGCGGTAGGAAAACGCTCCGAGCGTCACAAGAAAAGCGATCAGCATCACCGTGAAGACGGGATACTTTACGCAGGTTTCGGCTAGCTTCATCGGCGTGTGTGCGTGATCTTCCGGCGATCGCTACTTCAAGGCCGGAGCGTTCCCTTCGGCTTGCTCTTGGACGGTCGCGCCGTCGTGTAAATCTCCGGAAATGGCCACAGCGACGCGGTCGCCTGGCTTTAGCCCTTCAGCGACTTCAAAGCGCTTGCCTCGCTGGTCCTCCGTTTGGCCCGCAGGACGAATCTGGTGCTCGGAAACGCGATTTCCGCTGAGAAGAAAAACCTTGTAGACGCCGTAGCGGTAATTCACGGCGCCCTCCGGCAGAAAGATGGTCTTCTCTTCTTTTTCGCTGGGAATCGAAGCCTGCACGAAGAAACCTGGTTTCAAACGCCCGTCCGAGTTGGCGATAAGCGCTTCCGCATCAAATGTGCGCGAATCCTGGGCGACGGCGGGATTGATGCGCGAGACGCGTCCATGAAATGTTTCGCCTGGAAAGGCTTCGACCTGCAAATCCACGGTGGCACCGTCTTTTACCCAACCCGCCCAGCGCTCGGGAACAGCGAGGCGCGCTCGCAGAGTGTCCGTCCTTACAAGGACCATGACCGGGCCCTGCACGCGCAGGTATTCGCCAGGATGAACATCTCGCGTCTTGATGGAGCCGGGGAACGGCGCCCGTATCGTGGCATCGTTCAGTTTTTTTTCGGCCAGCCTCTCGCTTGCTTCGCTGGACACCAGCAAGGCCTTCAGCCGGTTTACATCTTGCAATGCGACCGTGTACCCCGCCTGGGTGCTTTGAAAACGGCTGGCAGCCTCATCCAACTGCTGCTGGGAAATCAATTTATCCTTGAACATCTCTTGCGCTCGGCCGTACTTGCGCTCCGCATCATACAAGTCGGCTGCCGCGCGTTGCACAGAAGCAAGTTTCTGTGGATCGGATGGGGGCGGTTCATTGGGGCCAATGCCGAGCTGCGCGCGCACCTGGGTCACCAGTCCGCGCTGGCGGTCGACTTCCAACTGCAGTTCCTGCGGATCGATGAGGATCAGGGGCTGGCCTTCCCTCACCGTGTCTCCGATGTCGGCAAGCACTTGGGAAACGCGGCCTTCGACCTCCGAGCTCAAGATGCTTTCTTCCAGAGCGTAGAGTGAACCTGCGGCCTGCACTCGGCGCCGGGCGGTTTCCTCGGCGACGGTATAAACATGAACAGGCGTGGGATGAGCAGAGTCCCCGAGCACAGTGCTGGAAACAGACTTCGAGCATCCGCCAGCAAGGATCGTGGCAAAGACGGTTGCGCCGGCCAGACAATGGAAGTTTTTCATAAAGCTGCTTGGGGAGCTGTCCGTCCGCGTGCGCTTGAAGGTACTTCCCAGATCACTCTCAGAACACACTCTGACCGTCATCTCCTGCTTGCTATTTGGACGTAGGAACGTACCACAACGTTTCGCATTCCGGCCTTTATTTCTGAAAGAAACGTCCGTTGCAATTATGACGCGGAGTGGCGTCGGAATCCAGCGCCGAAAGGCCGAACTTGGAGAAGCGCGCCATTGAGATTGTTTCGTCGTGGGCTTTTACCGCACCGCTATGCAATGGAAAGCCGACGATTGTCGGTACCGACTTCATCGTTCACTTTGCTCCGCAATAGCGAGTGAGACCTAATGTTCAAGGGCTGGACAGAAATGGTGCGCCGCGTAGGAATCGAACCTACAACCTATGGATTAAGAGTCCATTGCTCTACCAATTGAGCTAGCGGCGCGCAGAGGATCATAGAATTTTACACGGGACGCGCAATTTTGTCGAACCGGCCCGACGGGCGGAAAGTTAGCCCCCGCGGCGATGCGGCTTTACTTTGCGCGGAGTTGCGTGGCCAGGTCACGGGCAACCTGGCGGGCGCGGGGAAGATCGCGGGGGTCAAACGAGATGGCGGAGACACGGGGATGGCCGCCGCCGCCGAATTTCTCGGCCAGTGACGCGAGATTTTGGTCCGCGGTAGCCTGATTCCAAGGGTTAGTGCCGAGCGAAACTTTGGCGCGAACCGCGGAAGCGCTGACGCTCACGGAATAAACGCATTCAGGATGCAGCAGGTACGGGATGAACTTGTTGTAGCCTTCGAGGTCGAGATCGCTGACGTCAAAGAAAATCACGCCATCGATGGCTTCGGAACGCTGGCGAAGAATTTCAATGGATTTGCGGTGGCGTTCGAGCAAAGCCCCGAGGTGTTTGGCAACGAGCGGCAGCTTGACCATCTCGGCTAGCGGCCGATAGGCGAGCTCTGGAATGATGCGCGCGGGCAAGTTGTCTTCCGGAGCCGCCTCGATAACCAAGGCGAGTTGGGTGGCGGGCTCGACAAGCTCAACGGCGGACTCTGGCGTCGGGTATTGGGCCCCATCGATGATGTCGCCCCAGTGAATCAGTTCCTCGAGCGGCCGCGTATCGAACCCAAACTTTTCATTGGCCACGGTGGCAATCAGTTTTGTGCAGGATTTATAGTCCGGCTCGTAAAACATGTGCGGGCCGGGATGAGCGCGGAAATGTTCGGCGTCCGCAGGCGTAAGGAACGCACTTTGATGGTGGTCGAACCACCAGGTGACTTTGGGAGAGTTCGAGTACTTGAAATCGACAATGGCGTTCTGGTCGCCGTCAAAGAGGCCCGCGGTCCAGGGCTGCGAAGCGCGATGCGTCATGCCCGTGAAACCGAACTCCGCTGCGGAGTCGAATTTCTCTTTATAAAACCGGTAGAAGAGAGCGGCAGAGGCTGTCCCATCAAAACAGCGGTCGTGAAAACACAGCCGGACGCGGGTCATGTGGTATCGATGGCGCCTTTCAGTTTCTTTCCTGCTTTGTCCGGGCGGGGACAAAGCCTTTTAGGGTGGCGGGACATGAAAAAGAAGTCAAGTGGAAACAATGGATAAGCAATACCAAAAAAGGAGCCGCCCGGCAGGACCGGACGGCTCTCGAAACACAAGAATTTACGGCCGATACTACCTACTTGTTCACCATCTTATCCACGATGTCTCCGATGATCGGCAGTTTGAACTTTTCGTGGTTGTATGCTTTGAACATAAGGAATATCCAGGTCCGCAAAGAAGGTAATTCCCAGACCGGCAAGAGTGAGAAGGTCAAGAAACCGAAGGGAAAGTGGAATATCGCGTATGTGATAGCGATTATGACCACTACCAAAAACCAAAAAGCGAACCAACTAGGCACATGCACAATGTTAAAAGCGATGTACTGAGCTGCGTGAAATTTTACAAAGGACCGCTTGTCGATTAGAAGAAAGATCAGACCGGTAATCCACCGAAAAGTAGCAAAGCAATCCTGCAACATTTTCGTCAATTCCTGCAGTTGGCGGAAGCCGCGGCAGGAGCGGCGACTGCCGCGCTCTGCGCCCACCACCCCGCCTGCGCGGCACCGCACTTCGGACAAAACGTTGCCTCGCCCACATCCTGACCACACGCTTTGCAAAATGCCATGAACACACCTCCCGGGTCCAACTGTGGGCGGAGAGTAACAAAACGCCCATTCTAGAGCAATCGATATTCCGCGCGACGCTGAACTAACAAACAAGATGCGAAGAGGAGGACGCCGGGACGTCCTCCTCTTCGATGATTAAGGGAGTTCTGCCGGTGCCTACTTCCCTTCTCGTTCCTTCTTTTCAGCCGCTGGAGCAATAGCGGGGATGTTGGCTTTCTGAATTGCCGCATTGAGTGCGGCGAGATCCTTGGATTGAATCTCGTGCCAGGCGGCCAACTGTGCCTCGAGCCGCGTGCTGAGTTCCTCGTAGACGGTGAAGGACGCCGCCGTGGGAGCTGTGTCAGCGCTTTCCACGGTCTCCTGCAAGGCCACGAGCTGGTCGGCAACCTGGATTGGGTAATTCAGCGGGTCCTCCCCGCTCTTGGACTTCGGCTGAATGATTTTTTCTTCAACGGCGTTCATTTTCTTTGTGAGCCCATCCGCCGCATCGAGAACAGGCTTTGCGCTCGCGTCCGCGGAGAGGCGCTTTTTCAGTGCATCCACCTGGCCGCGCACGCTGCGAATCTGATTAACGGCTTCATGTCCAGCGGTCACGCGGTCGCGGATTCGTAGCGCAAGCTCTTCCTGCTTTTCGAGGTCGGCTGCCGACGCGGTCACCCGCGGATCTTTGGTGATCTCCAGCTTGGCGGATTGTGTTTTTCCAGCAACGGTCAGTTTGACCTCGTACGTGCCGGGCGCCACCAGCGGGCCTTCCGGACGGCCTCCCCATCCAACGGAGCCCGGAACCTTCGTTGGCGATTCGAAGTGCATATCCCATACGAAGTGGTTCAAGCCCACTTCCGCAGGGAGTTCTTCTCCGGGTCTGCTGATGCCAAACTCCTCTTCGTCCGGAGAAGCGCCTTCGGCGGCTTTTTTGCTCGAATACTTGCGGACAAGTTTGCCGCGCGCGTCGAGAACTTCGAGTGTAATTTGTTCCTTCGGCGCGGTCTTCAGCGAATAAAAAATCACCGCTCCAGCGGGCGGGTTGGATCCCACCGGAACGCTGGCTGGCAGAGTGAAGCCCGGTCCGCGAAAACGGATGGTTGAAGACGGTTGATAAAGGTGAGCTTCGTCGCTTGAAGCGGCCGACGTCATTTGGCGGAGTGGAGCGATATCATCGAGAATCCAGAACGAGCGGCCGTGCGTGGCCACTACGAGGTCGTTGTCTTTTACGGTGAGGTCGTGAATAGGCGTCGTCGGCAGATTGAGTTTCAGGGATTGCCAGTGCCCACCATCGTCCAAGGAGATGTAGATACCGTTTTCCGTCCCGACATAAAGCATGCCCTTGCGTTTCGGATCTTCGCGCACAGCGTGTGCGTAACTATTATCAGGTAAGCCCGTCGTGATTTTTGTCCAAGTCTTGCCGTAGTCCGCGGTCTTAAAGATGTACGGATGGAAGTCATCGAGCTTGTGGCGATCGATGGCAACATACGCTGTGCCCGCGGAATGCGGTGAAGCATCGATAATGCTGACCAGGCTCCAGTCCCCGAATTCTTTGGAAGTGACGTTGGCCCAGTTTTTGCCGCCATCGCGCGTGACGTGCACGAGTCCGTCGTCGGTTCCGGCCCAAATGATGTCCTTTTCGAGCGGCGATTCAGCGAGAGCGAAGACGGTGTCGTAGTACTCGACGCTGGTGTTGTCTTGCGTAAGCGGGCCGCCGGACGATTGCTGCTTGCTCTTGTCATTGCGCGTGAGGTCGCCGCTGATCGCGGTCCAGGTCATTCCCTCGTCGGTAGTCTTAAAAACGGCTTCGCCACCGTGATACACGGCCTTGGGATCGTTAGGAGAGGTCATGATCGGCGCTGTCCACTGGAAACGGTGCTTCAATTCCACGGCGCCAGCACCCATCGGGTTGAGCGGCCAGGACGTAATGTCCTGCACTTGACGGGTCTTCTTGTCGAACCGCGTGATCAAGCCGTCGTAAGAGCCTGCGTACACGACATCCGCATTCGTCGGGTCAGGAACGACAAAGCCTGCTTCGCCGCCGCCGACCTCGTACCAATCCGGACGGTCGATAACGCCATCATCGCTTCGGCTGGCAATCGCCACCGTCGAATTGTCCTGCTGAGCCCCGTAGATGCGATAAGGAAAGGCGTTGTCCGCAGCCACATGATAGAACTGCGCGGTCGGCTGATTCCCCTGAGTGGTCCAGGTCTTCCCGTTGTCGTGAGAAATAGTGGCCCCACCGTCGTTGGAATTGATCATCCATTCCGGGTGAGTGGGATCGATCCAGAGACCGTGATTGTCGCCATGAGGAGAGCGCACGAAGTTGAAAGTATGGCCGCCATCGGTGGAACGGTATACGGCGGTGTTCAGCACGTAGACTGTATCCACATTTTTGGGATCAGCGAAAATGTGATGGAAATACCAAGCCCGTTGCGTATAGCGGTGATCGGGATTGAGGAGCTGCCAGGAATCGCCGGCGTCCTCGCTGCGGTAGATTCCGCCTTTTTCCGCTTCGATAATGGCATAGACGCGATTCCCGTCGGCGCCGGAGACGGAGACGCCGATGCGGCCGAGCACGCCCGAGGGAAGGCCGTGCCCTTCCAGACGTTTCCAGGTCGCGCCGTCGTCAATGGATTTATAAAGGCCGCTGCCAGGCCCGCCGCTGATGGCGGTCCAGGGGTAGCGCTGCGCTTCATAAAGCGCCGCGAACAAGATGTGCGGATTTGACGGATCGAAAGTGAGGTCAATGGCTCCGGTCTTGTTGTCCTTGAAAAGAACTTTTTGCCAGGTCTTGCCGCCATCATTCGAACGAAACACGCCGCGCGTTTCGTTGGGACCATACGCATGGCCCATCGCCGCAACGAACAGAACGTCAGGATTTGCGGGGTGGACGATGATCCTGGAGATATGTCGCGTGTCTTCCAACCCGATGTGCGTCCAGGTTTTGCCACCATCGACGGACTTGTACATGCCGTCGCCGTACGAAATATTTCCTCGCCAGCAGGACTCGCCGGTGCCCACGTAAATGACATTCGGGTCTGACGGAGCCACGGCAATCGCGCCGACCGACATGATTCCAGTCTTGTCGGTCATCGGCGTCCACGTCAGGCCGCCATTTGTGGTTTTCCAAACGCCGCCGCCAACAGAACCGAAGTAGTAAGTCTCCGGATCACCGGCGACTCCGGTTACAGCAAGGGCTCGTCCCCCTCGGAAGGGACCAACCTGCCGCCACTTCATCCCCTTCAATGCATTTTCATCGAGTGTTTGCGCAAGAAGTGCTGTGGCAGTGAGTCCAACTAGAAGCATCGCCAATAAAATGAAACAAACTTTCATCAAGCGTTTCAGACCACTCATCGTTTTCGCCCCCAAGTAAACTTTGTGTGCACCAGTACTACGGCAGGTAGTATTCCGCGAGGTCGAATCTTACACCCTACTCCGCAATCTTCGCCAGAAACAGACGTTGAATTTCTGCCACGCTAGTTCCTGACGCACAGCGGAATGCTTTTGGGTACAATCCCCTTCGTGACAAACCCGTCCGCTCCGCGGCCTGCTGATACGGCTTCGACTCCATCTACCTCGTCCAACAGCGCTGGCCGTCTGTTTAGTTTCGATTGGCTTCGACGCGCATCCCCACCTGAAAGGAAGTCGCTGATCGCCGGCGGGCTTGGCTGGATGCTCGACGCGATGGACGTGATGCTTTATTCCCTCGTCCTTGCGTTTTTGATCCGCGAATTTGCGATGGATACGCGGACCGCGGGATTGCTCAACTCACTGACGCTCGTTGCCTCTGCCATTGGCGGCCTTCTCTTTGGCGTCCTCGCCGATCGCATCGGACGCATCCGTGCCCTCATGGCGTCGATTCTCGTCTATGCGCTGGCAAGCGCCGCTTGCGGCTTCTCTCACACGATTCCCCAGCTCGCCACCTTCCGCTTCGTGCTGGGGCTCGGCATGGGCGGCGAATGGACCACCGGCGCGGCGCTGATCGCAGAGACCTGGCGCGCGGAACATCGCGGTAAGGCGCTTGGGTTCATGCAGTCGGCATACGCCATTGGGGAAGCGATTGCCGCGCTCGTCGTAGCGCTTGTATTGCCGCACTTTGGCTGGCGGCCAGTCTTTTTTGTCGGCGTTTTGCCGGCGTTTCTCGTCTTCTGGATTCAGCGCAGCGTGCCGGAGCCTGAGCTGTGGAAACAGCGCGCGGCACGCAAAGAAAAAGTATCGCTGCACAGGCTGCTGGAGAAAGGCGTTCTGCGCAACGGGGTATTGGCCACAACCATGAACGCCTGCAGCATGTTCGGCTACTGGGGATTATTCACTTGGATTCCGGCGTATTTGTCCTTGCCGCCCGCGCAGGGCGGCCGTGGTCTCAGCCTTGTCAAAACCACGGCGTTTTTTCTTGTGCTGTGCTTCGGAAAGTGGCTCGGCTATGCGCTATTCGGATTTTTTTCCGATGCATTTGGGCGGCGCAAACCATATTTCCTCTATCTGATCATCGCTGCTGCCCTGGTGCCGGTTTACGGAATGTCTCGAAGCGCTTTCTGGCTGCTGGCCCTCGGGCCCTTAGTCGCATTTTTTGGGACGGGCTATTTCTCGGGGTACGCCGCGATTGCGAGCGAACTCTTCCCGGGTGAAATTCGCGCCGCCGCCATGGGATTGAGTTACAACATCGGCCGGGGGCTCTCCGCCGTCGCGCCGTTTGCCGTCGGAGCGCTCGCGCTGCGGTATGGAATCGGACCAGCCTTTTTTCTGCAAGCGGGAGCCTTCTTGATGGCCGCTCTGCTTGCCCTCACGCTGCCGGAAACGCGCGGGCAAGAGTTGGACTGACTAGGCGACCGCAGACTGCGAGTGAATGCGCGCGCCGTTCGCGCTCAGAGTGAAGTTCATAGCGAAATACGGCGCCTGCGCCACGATTTTTTGGAACTCATTTTCCTCGGTGTAGGGACGCCGGGGAATGCGCCGCGCAAGAATGCTGATTTCTAGCGGGTCCTTCGCGAATGGATAAGGCTTCACGGTGACCAAATTATTCCCCGCGGGCTGCAAGTCCCAATCCGCTTCACTTCCGTTGCCATTCACCGGCACGGCATCGATGGTCGAACCATCCAATGGCGCGAGACAGAAATAGAGCGACAAACGATCGAGTGCTTCCAGGCGCTGCAGATTCGCTTGCAACGCGCGGTCGTCCGAATAGGCCTTCATAAGCGGGTCAGCCCGAAGATCCACTTTGAGCCGCAATTGCTGCAGTCTCAGCCGCTGCAGGAAGTCCGTAACGAGGTGGGCCTCGTTGGACTTGACGTACTTGGCGGAAAAACCGGGCATCGTCGCCCGCGTCCGATCGTAGAGACCGGAGCAGTGCATGCTGACCAGCAGCCCTGCGTAATGGTCCACTTTCACTACGCGCTCGATGCCCCGCTGGTAGAGAGCAATGTGTTCCTCCGTCGGAATGGACATGAAGTTATACGGCGTGAAAGTCTTGGGATCGATCCCGGGCAGGAGTTCCCATTCGTTCCAGCCGTTGTCATGCTCCGCGGCTGCTAAACAGAAGGATTCGAAAGGCTCAGGCCGGCTAAAGAGTTTGCTTCCCAGGGAGCGCGCAAAAAAACCCGACAGCACGGCATGGTCGGTCTGCCGGATAAGAATCAACTGATCGCCGTGTTCTTGAATAATCATTACGCTGCCCTCGTTCGCAGCGGGGGCCTCCCAATCGCGCCTGAAGGGAGGCGTCGGTTTTCGGCCGCGGGGGTGGCCAAACCGAAATCTCAATACGACGCAATTATGCTCCCGCAGCGGGGTCACTTGCCAGTCCAATCGAAGGTCTGGCGGCCAGAGGCTTTTCGTTGCTCTTGGGCATAGTTTGGGCATACTGCTGGACAAAAAAATTCAGTTTTGTAGTGTGCAAATCCATGCGAGGCATGCCCCACAACTAGCCAATGGGAAGTGCGGGCGCATGGCAGGCACGAAGAGATGCACGGGAACAAACTCAAGCGGCAACCAGGAGAATGATTGGGCTGAATGTCCATCATGCGCCGGAACGGGGTACGACGGTACGGCCCAATGCATCCCATGCCGCGGTCCGGCTGGTTATTTGTTCGTCTGACCCTCAAAGGGCAAGACTGGCGTAGAATCCCCTCTCCTGCCTCTACGCGATCCCAACGCGAAGTGGAAGTAGTGACTCCAGGGAATCTGCAAAGACTGTCCCCCGACTCCTTTGCGGATTCCCTGGTCGTGCTGCTTTCGCACACGATTCGCACTTGAAACAACCTTACCTACAACAAACCTGAGCCGTCGTTGCTCTAGAGCAAACGGCCCCGCGCCTTGTGCGCTCCTAAAAGACCTCACTGGTAACTCTGCCAGTGGGCCCGAATCGTGGTTTGGTCTACAAATCTAAAGCTCAGTCCCTCACAGCCTGAAGGTTGAAGAATGCCATGAAGTTGAAACGAGGAGCGTCGTGGGCCTGCAAGTCTCAATCCGGAAATCCGGCGATGTCACCATACTCGACCTTCGTGGAAGATCGACCATCGACAGCGGTGAGAGCGAGCTGTTGGGCAGCCATCTACAAGAACTGGTCGCCAGTGGTGTGCGTAAGTTGTTGTTGAACCTAGCAGAACTAACCCAGGTCGACAGTTCCGGCATCAGCAGCATAGTAGCGACCTATGTTTCCCTTAGAGATCAGGGTGGCGACCTAAGATTGCTCCGCCCATGTGGCCGCGTGCTGGAGGTGTTCAGGGTACTGCGCCTGCTAGAAACTATCCCTAGCTTTGAAGATGAGGCTCAGGCTGTGGGTAGCTTTCGGCATCAAGGTTACTTCGCACGTGCTCCTACTCCGCAAAAGTCCGCGCTCGTAGTTTCTTCCGGCGGTGATATCGATGAACTGCTCATGAGCGTCTTGATCACGGAAGGTTGGGACATTCAACGCGTTGTTGATAATCAAGATGCGCTCTCCCTCTCAAGAGAGAAACCGTTCGACTTGATCATCACTGGACGGAAAACCTGCGGCTCCGAGGATATTGAGCTTCTTCGCAAAATCCGGAGCGCTCGCCCTCACGTTCGCCTGATTATTCTGACCGATGAATGGACTCCAGGAGACGTTATCGCTGCCATGCGCGAAGGCGCGTTCAGTTATTTCTCGGCTCCATTCGAGGCTTCTGAGCTCGCCGAAATGGTGCGTGCGGCCATGGTCGAGCCCTGCTGGGACGACGGCATCGAAATCCTCTCCGCCACCCCCGCCTGGGTTCGCTTAACGGCCAGATGTGACCTACCTACCGCAGATCGCCTGGTGCAATTCCTGCACGGAGTCGGAGACATTCCGCAGGCTGACAAAGACCAAGTGATTTACGCCTTCAGGGAGATCTTGATCAATGCCATGCAGCACGGTGCAAATTTTAATCCCAATCAGTATGTGGAAATCTCGTTCATCCGTTCTCATCGCGCGATAACCTGCCGCGTTAGGGATCCCGGTAAAGGTTTCTCGCTAGAAGAACTTCGCCACGCAGCCATCGGCAGCTCGCCGGAGGATTTGCTTAGCCATATGGCGGTTCGTGAAGAGCAGGGTTTGCGACCAGGCGGCTTCGGCATACTGCTGGCGAAAAAGCTCGTCGATGAACTGATCTACGACGAAAAGGGTAACGATGTTCTGCTTGTCAAATATCTTAATCGGCCCAGAATCGCCTCTAGGTCCCGTTAAACGCCGTAACCGGACATCAATGAGCAGGGTTCCATTCGCGAGTCTGGGCATTCTCCGGACACAGTTGACCAAGCAAGCCAAACTGAGGTTGTACCAACGCAAGCCGAACACCAGTATAATCAGTGAGCTAGAACCACTGCGGGAGTGGCGGAACTGGCAGACGCGCAAGACTTAGGATCTTGTGGCCGAAAGGCCGTGGGGGTTCAAATCCCTCCTTCCGCACCAATTCATTTATTGGCATTCTCTCTATTTTCGTGCTATTAGGCCGGAGGCTTGTCGGTTACGAATCTGTCCCCGGAAGGTAGCCCCGGGAAGAAGGCGCGAAGCATGAATCTGCATAGATTTTTAGCCTTTACGGTCCTCGCCTGTTGGATTGGGCTTACTGCCGTGATCGTCGGAACGGCGCTTCAATGGTCTGCGGCGAACGCCATGTCTGAGGTAAGAGTCCAACGTGCGATGAATGCACAGAAAGAGGCCAGCGCTAGCATGGCAGGCAGCGCGCAACGGGATTTGAGTGCCGCGCCGGAGGAGCAAATCGCGCTGGCAACGCTTCAGCGCAGCAATGACCGGGCGGTCGCGAAAGCGGAAGCCGCTAGCGAAGCCATGGGAGATGCGCTCAATTTTGAAGTGGCCGAACGAAGACAATTCTGGTGGGAACTTGGAGTTTGGGGGTGCCTGACCCTTCTCGCAAGCGCGCTTCTCGCCGAGCGGAGGGACGTGGACGAGAGAGCGTCTTCCCACAGGTAAGGCAGCAGACCGTTCTCGATCACTCGTTTTCGAGTGTGCCGCGTCACATTTTTGCGCCTGCTTCATGCAAGATCCGCTCCCCTGGGGACAATTGTCTCTTTAAATCCTCTCGATTTCGCGATATGAAAGGTTCTGGCAAGAACCGCCCTATTTCTCGCCAGGAAGCGCCTTTCCGAGGAGCATGCATGCAACATAGTGTGCGCGATGTAGAGGATGTGCATAACTTCCACGTTTTCTTGGATGAAGTACGTGAGACTCCGGCGCCGGGGCATCCCGACCGTCCTTCCGCTGGATTCCAACGGGACGGCCAGGAAGGTTCGCAGACGAGATTGGTTCAATAGCGGCAACATGCGCGCTGCCTTACTTTTTCTTCGCATGCCCTTCTTTAGGAACTCGGTGATTTGCCTCGTAGTTTTTTTCCTGCTGGTACCCACCAGCAGCTCTTCTCCGGCGCCCTCCTGGGCCGGAGTCTTACGGGACAAGGCTGGAAGCCCCGTCGCTGACGCGATCATAAAACTTTATGCAAAGTCGAATGATCGAAGTTATACAGCCAAGTGTTCGGCAAGTGGCGAGTTTTCATTTGCGGACCTGGCAGAAGGTATCTACCAATTATCCGTGACTCTGGCGGGTACGACATACCTCGCAGCAGATCCCTTGGCTGTCAAGGCCGGAAAAAATAGTAGCGCACTACTTACTCTCTCCAGGCAAGCGGGGACAGTCGTTGTTTCGGCGGATCGCGAGGCAACGGCTGCTGGAGCAAGCGGCGGTGAGCATCTTTCCGGCGGAGAAGTGTCTACCCTTCCGCTGAACGAGCGCGACTTCAGCAAACTATTGCTTCTTGCTGCGGGGACGATGACCGATACCAACGGCGCCGCGAATTTCACGCAACAATTTGCCGTGAATGGCCAGCGCGGATCCGCATCTGTATTTGCCATGGATGGCGCCGATACCACCGATCCGGAGCTCGGCGGAGCCACCTTCTCGAATTTTAACGTGGACGCCATTCACGAAGTGCAATCAAGTTCTGGGGTGATGGCGGCCGAAATCGGGCATGGAGCTGCAGGCTTCAATAACGTGATCACAAAGCCCGGCACGAACGAAGTACACGGCAGCGTGTTTGAGTTTGTCCGCAATGCGGCGTTTGACGCGCGCAATTTCTTCGACCATCAAAGTGCAATAGATACGCGGCGGATTCCGCCCTTCGCTCGCAACGAATTTGGAGTAACCAACGGCGGGCCGGTGGTTCTTCCGGGAGTTTATGATGGGCGGGACAAAACCTTTTATTTCGCCGAGTATCAAGGCTTTCGGCAGGTGCTTGGAACGACGCAAGTGTTCCCTGTCCCCACGGCGGCAGAGAGGCAAGGATTGGATACCACGACTTTTCCGGGCGATACGCTGACCATCCCAGTCAATCCGGCGATCGCGGGAATATTGGCAGGCTACCCCCTGCCCAATGAGCCCCAAGGGCCCTACGGCGCCCGAACGTTTGCAACCTCTTCAAAGGTCGCGACGGACACAGACCAGTTTTCTGTTCGAATCGATCATCGCCTTTCCGATAAAGCGGCCCTATTCGCCCGGTTCAGCTTGAACCAGGTGAGGGGCCCAACGACCAATCCCGATCAGTCGGCGATTGATCCCAGCTTCGCCGTCAACTTTTTTGATCATCAGCGAAGTGCAACCGTACGGTATTCCCGGACAATATCCCCGCACCTTGCCTTCGTGACGGCGTTCGGTTACATCCGGAGCACTCCCTTTTTCCCGTCCACGAATCATACTCAGCCCGCCATTGGATTCGGAGACGGTCTGTTTGAGAACTTCAACTCAGCCGACGGCTCGATCTTTGGCTCCTACGGAAACGTTTATCAGCTCAAGCACGACATGACCTACGCGCACGGATCCCACAACTTCAAGTGGGGAGTGGAGCTGCGCTTCAACCGGGATGCCACGATTTTCGGCATCAATCCTAACGGCGTCTATACGTTTGGAGGTGGGCCTGCTTATTCGCCGGTGTTCATCCCTTCCGCGAGCGGCCAGCATGACATCCGGCCGGGCGATCCCTTGCCCGATTCGCTTACAGGATTGTTGACCGCCACGCCCTATTCCTATGGGATCACTGCTGCCGCGAGTGTGACGCCCGTCGGAGACAAGTTTGACGAAGCCTCCGTCAGGCGCGAGGCGTACAACTTCTACTTTCAGGACACCTGGAAGGTGAACTCACGGCTGAGCGTGAATTACGGTTTACGGTATGAGCTGAATAGCCGCATCAAAGAGGCCAAGCATCGCACATCCGTCGCCTACCCTGTGGATGCGGCCGGCAATCCGACTTCGTTTTATGCGCCCGGCGCCACACAGGTTTTCCTATACAACCCGCAGCCCGTCTACCCTCTGAATCTGAACGGATGGGGACCGCGCGTTTCGCTCGATTATGCTGTAAGCAAACACACGACTCTTCACGCCGGGGGATCGATTACGACGATTATCCCGAACCTTTGGCTGGAGAATTATGTCACCGGGAACTTCCCACTCGTTTTCCAGCCGCTGATCACCGCGTTACCTGATGTTCCTGTGCCATTTCAAAATACGGTTGTGCCAGAGATTCTTCCCCCGGTGTACACGACTGCGGGCCAGCCTCTCTTTGCATCGGGGAGCGCTAACCTCCCCGCGAACATACCTATCGATCTGCAGAGATTCCAGGACGACCTTGCGGCAACTACCCCTGGCCATGAAGTGCAATTATTTTCTGTCGGCGTGATAAGCAGGCACTTTCGCAACGGATACATCGGAACTTTCACGGCCGGTGTCGATCACGATTTCGGAAGCGTGAAGGTTTCCGCCGCATACGTAGGAACTGTAGGAGTCGACCTTGCCAGCGTGGAATCGCCCAACGGCTACGGCGGCGCTGACCCGGCGTCTGCGCCGTTCACGCAATTCAATGCCCAGGGCCACGCGATTGGCGGATTCGGGCCGGAGACGGTGATGAACCCCAGCGCTCATTCCACCTATCATTCGTTGCAAACCAGCGCGACGAAAAACTATTCACGGATTGGCTTGAGTTTCCAGGCAAGCTATACATTTTCCAAATCTCTCGACGATACGAGCGCCGTGCCCGGTGGAATCTCGGGAATGCCGGGGGTGACGCTGCAAACCTTGCCACAAAATCCTATGGATCCTGCCGCCGACAAAGGGCCTTCCACCTTCGATGTCACGCATGTCTTCGCCCTCAGCTTGTTTCAATCGCTTCCGTTTGACCGTCTGAGTTTTCTCCAGCCACTTGGAACTCGCCTCACCAAAGGCTGGCAGTTCTTGAATATCACGACGCTCACGACCGGGCCGCCTTTTTCCGTTTATTCTGGAATCCAGCAAACGGGCGTCGGAGCTGGCGGAACCGACCGCCCGGACATGATTGCAAGGCCGGTCTTTTCCACGAGCCGCACGACCCGGGAGGATTATTTTGGGCGCGGCCCGGACAATAGCTCGTACTTCTTTGTTCCCATCAACGTAGCCGGTGGAACAGGCCCGAATCAAGGGCGGTTTGGTACGCTGGGCCGCAACACGTTCCGCGGACCCGGCTTTCATAATTTCGACATGGCTATGATCAAGGATACTCCGTTTGGAAAAAGAGGCGGCCGTGAACTGGGTGTTCTCCAGTTTCGCGCGGAATTTTTCAACATCTTTAACATCGTGAATTTCGGTCTGCCTTCGAATACGGTGCGCGGGAGCGGTTTCGGGGTCATCAGCCACACGTCCGGATCTTCCCGGCAAATTCAGTTTTCGTTGAAATTGGTCTACTGAAGGGGACCTGGCATGAAGCGAACCGTCCGCGATGTGGTGAACCTTTATAACCCGCACGATCCGCTCGAGGAAGCTTGGACCATTCCCGCTCCATGGTATTTTGATCCCCGTATCTCGCAATTGGAGCGTATGAGTGTCTTCAGCGCCACATGGCAGGTCGTGGGTCGCGCGGATCAGGTGCGCGACAATGGCCAATTCTTCACGGCGGAGTTGGCGGGCGAACCACTCATCGTCGCCCGCGGCGAGGATGGCCAGCTCCGGGCTTTTTACAATGTGTGCCGCCATCACGCGGCAGCTGTAGTCACCGAGCCGCAAGGCTGCGCAAAGCAGTTCCGCTGTCCGTACCACGGCTGGACCTACGGAATCGATGGCGCGCTGAAGGGTATGGTCGAATTTGACGGCGTGTGCAACTTCGACCGAGCAAAAAACGGTTTGGTGCCAGTCCGGGTTGATGTCTGGGAAAATTTTGTTTTTGTAAACCTCGACGGCCGCGCCGCGCCCCTCCGCGATTTTTTGGGGGTAGTACCGGAGCTTGTCGGGCCGCTGGAACTTGCAAAAAAGCTGCACTTCTTCGACCGGCGTGTTTACACGCTCAACTGCAACTGGAAAGTCTACGTCGACAACTATCTCGACGGTGGCTATCACGTCCCACACGCCCACAAAGGATTGAGCAGCGTGATCGAATACACCAAATACACGATCGAGAATTTTGAGCGCGCGTGCCTCCAATCCAGTCCGCTCTCATCGGACTCATCGTCCGAAGCGGGCGTCGCCGCGACCAGGCAGGGCCGCGCGTTTTACCTGTGGCTCTATCCCAACTTCATGATCAACGCCTACGAAGGCGTGATGGACACAAATTTGGTGCTGCCCCTCGGCGTCGACCGCTGCGCTGTTGTTTTCGACTACTACTTTGCCGACATTAGCGCGGCCGCCGAAGCTCGTCACAAAGAGAGCATTGCCGTGAGCGAACAGGTGCAGGACGAAGACATGGCCATCTGCGACGCCGTCCAACGCGGCCTCGGCTCACGCGCATATGTTGCTGGACGCTTGTCTGTCCGCCGCGAAGCCGGCGAACATCTTTTCCACCGCCTCCTCCACGCTGATCTCACCAGGGTTCTGAACGTGTCCGCTGCGGGTGACTGACCGCGGGGGCGCCCAGAGCATTTTGGATCTGGTTCTTGCATGCGCGTGTCTCGTCGCCTTGAACATAGCTCGCCGCCTGTGCGATGCATGCAAATACTGTTGAGAGCGGGAAGGATTTGCCATGCCGTCACCTCAATTGACGCTCTCTGCGGCGTCGCCTATACTCTTGGTTTGCGTTGCGGGCTAAGTTCTTACCTGTCTGGCCTTATCTGAGTTACTGTGCGGCCGCGAGGCGGCCGGCAAGCTTGGGCTTTCCGCGAGACACTAGGGCGCATGCCGTCGAGACCAGCGAGTACTTTCACGAATACCCGATCGTTGCCCGATCGTTCACCGAGGAGAAAATCGTTCCATGGCTGAAGCAACTTGCCGCCGCGAGCTGGATCTGGAGATTCCCGCGGAAGAAGTAACGAAAAAAATTGAGAGCGTGGCGAAGGAATTTGCGCGCGTTGCCCGTGTTCCCGGTTTCCGGCCGGGTAAAGCGCCTGTCTCTCTGATCCGCCGCCGGTTCGCCGAAGACATCAAGGGTGAAGTGCTGCAATCGCTCGTCCCGGAGCGCGTCGAAAAGGCTGTCTCCGAGCAAAAGCTCACGCCGGTTTCGCAGCCGCAAGTCGAAAAGCTCAATTTTGTCGAGGGCCAGCCGCTGAAGTTTCGCGCGGTCTTCGAAGTTCTCCCCGAATTCGAGCTAGGCAATTACAAAGGCCTCGGAATTGAACTGCCCGCTATGGAAATCACGGATTCGGACGTCACAAAAACTCTCGAGGAGATGCGCGAGCGGGCCGCGGCGTTTGCCCCCGTCGAAGGGCGGGCCGTCGAAAACGGTGACTATGTGCAGTTGAAGTTGATGGGCACGCCTGCCGGCGGCGGCGAACCTCTGCAAGCGGATAGTGTGCTATGCCACATCGGCGCGGAAGAGACGATGGAGCCCTTCAACGAGAACCTGCGTGGCGTGAATATCGGCGACCACAAGAATTTTGAAGTCGCCTATCCCGCCGACTATCCCGATGCAAAGCTTGCCGGAAAAACTTATAACTATGCCGTGGAAGTTCTCGGCATCAAGAACAAGAAACTCCCGGAGCTGAATGACGAGTTTGCAAAAGATGTGAGCGATGCCGCCACGCTGGACGAGCTGAAAAAGAAGGTTTCCGAGGGCCTGGAACATCAGCGAGATCACCGCCAGAAGGAACTTCAACGCGAGCGAGTCCTGGCCGAACTCGTGAAGCTACACGACTTTCCTGTACCAGAAGCGCTCGTCGAGCATCAAATGGATGTGCGCCTCGAACGCGTCGTTCGTTCCCTCGCAGCTCAGGGAGTGGATCCCCGCGCCGTGAACGTGGATTGGGTTAGCTTGCGCAAGCGTCAGCAGGAACGCGCGACCGATGATGTCAAAGCGGAGCTCATTATCGACCGCATCGCCACAGCGGAAAACATCGACGTGACCGAAGAAGAGGTTCAGCACGAGTTGGAACACATGGCCAGCCATAGTGGCGAATCCGCCGATGTCGCCCGCGCTCGTTTGACAAAGCAGGGTGCCCTCGATACGATGAAGGCTAAGCTGCGCAGCGATAAAACTCTCGACTGGCTCGCGCAGAACGCTCAGATCAAAACCGTGGCCGCTGCAACCGCCGCGGCAGATTCAAAGTGAACTTACCGGCGGTTCAACCACTTAAATGAAAAATTTCGAAGAACCAGAGTACCGCGGCACAACGCTCGTTCCGATGGTGGTCGAACAAACCAGCCGCGGCGAGCGCGCTTACGATATTTATTCCAGGCTCCTTAAGGAACACATCATCTTTATCGGAACGCCGATTGACGACCACGTCGCCAATCTCGCTACCGCTCAGATGCTCTTCCTGCAAGCGGAAGACCCGGAAAAAGACATTCAGCTCTATATCAATTCGCCGGGTGGTTCGATCACAGCGGGCTTTGCAATCTACGACACCATGCAATTTGTTAAGCCGGATGTCGTCACCACCTGCGTGGGCCAGGCTGCTTCGATCGCAGCGGTTCTCCTCGTCGGTGGCGCCCCCAAGAAACGCTTCGCGCTGCCGCACGCGCGCATCCTGATTCACCAGCCATGGATGTCCGGTCTCGGCGGCCAGGCCACTGACATCGATCTCCATGCGAAAGAGATCCTCCGCATGCGTACGGTCATCAACCAGCTGCTTTCGCAGCACAGTGGCCAATCGGTTGAGCGCATCGAAAAAGACGTCGAGCGGGATTTCATTATGAATCCCGAGCAGGCCAAAGAATACGGCATGATCGACGAAATTATTTACAAGCACCGCTAGCCGGCGGACGCCATGGGGTGGCTTGGGCTGGCGGGTAGTTCTTAAAAGTTAGTAGCAGATCGAGTTTCTCTTTTGCTCCAGGGAAAAATCGGCCTAGAATAAGAGATAGTGACTCCGTCGAAGCCCAGCGGAGACGAGGCCTTCACACCAGTGAAAAAATTCAACCCAGACGAGCCGCTGCGCTGTTCCTTTTGCCATAAAACGCAGGAACAGGTCGAAAAGTTGATCAGCTCTCCCTCGGATTATCCTCGCGCATACGTCTGCAATGAATGCGTGGGCGTTTGCCAGACCATTCTTGAGGATGAAAAGCGCGAGCAGGCCGCCGCGCCCGCGCGGAAGCTTCCGCGTCCACCGGAGATCAAGCAGTTTCTCGATGGCTACGTCATAGGACAAGACCGCACAAAGAAGAAGCTCGCTGTCGCCGTCTACAATCATTACAAGCGCATCTTCTTGAACAAACAGCCGGGCGACGTCGAGCTGAGCAAGTCGAACATTCTCTTGATCGGGCCTACCGGCACAGGCAAGACTCTTTTGGCCCAGACGCTCTCGCGCATGCTGGATGTCCCGTTCGCCATCGTGGACGCTACGACCCTGACCGAAGCCGGCTACGTGGGCGAAGACGTCGAAAACATCATCCTCAAATTGCTGCAAGCAGCCGATGGAGATGTTCAGAAGGCTCAGCAAGGCATCATTTACATCGACGAAATCGACAAGATTGCCAAGAAGGACGAGAACCCCTCGATCACGCGCGATGTTTCCGGCGAGGGCGTCCAGCAGGCACTGCTGAAAATCCTTGAGGGTACCATCGCCAACGTGCCGCCGCAGGGCGGCCGCAAACACCCGCACCAGGAATTCACTCCGGTGGACACCACAAACATCTTGTTCGTGTGCGGAGGCGCTTTCGTTGGCCTGGAAAAAATTATCGAGAAACGCGCCGGCCGCCATTCGCTCGGTTTTCATACCGACGCCGCGCCATCCACGCCGTCACGGCGCAACACCGAATTGCTCGAGCAAGTGCAGCCTGGCGATTTGATCCGTTACGGCCTGATACCCGAGTTTGTTGGCCGCTTGCCCGTCGCCGGGGTAATGAATGACTTGGACAAGAGTGTTCTTGTGCGAATCTTGACGGAGCCAAAGAACGCGCTGCTCAAGCAATACCAGCGCCTGTTCGAGTTCGAGAATGTCCGCCTGCGCTTCACGGACGACGCTCTCGATACCGTCGCGGAGCTCGCCATGCAGCGCAAAGTCGGCGCTCGCGGCCTCCGCATGATTCTGGAAGACCTCATGCTCGAGCTCATGTATCACCTCCCGATGCAGCGCAAGGTGCGCGATTTTGTCGTTACCGCGGAAATGGTTCGCGGGCGGGAAATTAATTGGAGTTTGCTCGAAAAGGCCGGATAGGCCATTTCGGGTTTTGGAACGCTTTTCAGGGGCCCTAATGTTCACTCGCGAAAAACAGGATTTAAAGCGCGTACCCATGATGCCGGTGCGCGACATGGTCATCTTTCCGCAGCAGATGACTCCCTTCATCGTTGGCCGTGAAGCCAGTGTCCGTGCTCTCGAAGAAGCGCTGGCCGGTGACAAGAAGATTTTTCTCTCTACACAGCACGATGCGTCTGTCGATGACCCGAAGCCCGAGGAGATTTATGCCGTCGGCACGCTCGCGAACATCGTCCAGAGCGTCAAGCTGCCCGACGGCAACATCAAAGTCCTCGTCGAGGGCGTCGAGCGCGCTCGCGCTCTTTCCATCGCTTCGGAAGAGGGTTTCTTCCGCGCAACCGTCCGCTTGCTGAACGCGCGCGTCGAGCCGTCCCCCCAGGTTGACCAGACCGTGCAGAAGGTCACCAGCCTTTACGAACAGTTCATCAAGCTCTCGCAGAGTCTGAATTACGACACCATGATCGCCGCCGCCCGCGGCGATGACCCCGCGCGGCTTTCGGACACCATTGCAGCGAACCTCCAGCTTCCCGTCGACGAAAAACAGGACCTGCTCGAGACGGTCGATCCTATCGAACGCCTCAACCGCATCAGCGACATCCTCGAGATTGAACTTGAAAAACTTAATGTCGACCGCAACATCAATACGCGCGTGAAGCGCCAGATGGAGCGCGCCCAAAAAGAGTATTACCTCAACGAGAAGCTCAAGGCTATCCAGAAGGAACTCGGCCGCGGCGAGAAGAGTGAGATCGACGAGCTCAAAAAGAAAATCGACTCGGCTGGAATGAGCAAGGAAGTTCAAGAAAAAGCGATCCAGGAGCTGAAGCGCCTGGAATTGATGCCGCCCATGTCGGCGGAATCGACCGTTAGCCGGAATTACCTCGATTGGCTCCTTGCCGTGCCGTGGAAAAAGAAGTCCAAGGAAATTCGCGATATCCTGGCCGCGGAAAAAATCCTCAACGAAGAGCACTACGGCCTCGAAAAGATCAAAGAGCGCATCCTGGAATTTCTCGCCGTACGCCAACTGGTGAAGAACCCCAAGGGCTCAATCCTCTGCTTTGTCGGCCCTCCGGGGGTCGGCAAGACCTCGCTCGCCATGTCCATCGGCCATGCCACCGGCCGCAAGTTCGTCCGCGTATCCCTTGGCGGCGTACGCGACGAAGCCGAAATTCGCGGCCATCGCCGCACGTATATCGGCGCCTTGCCCGGCCAAATCATCCAAATGATGAAGAAGGCCGGCACGGTAAATCCGATTTTCGTCCTCGATGAAGTCGATAAAATGTCCACCGACTTCCGCGGCGATCCGTCCGCGGCGCTTATGGAAGTGCTCGACCCCGAATTGAATCACAGCTTCACGGACCACTATCTCGACGTCGAGTACGATCTTTCGAAAGTGATGTTTGTCTGCACCGCCAACGTGCTGCACACCATTCCCCAGCCGTTGCAGGACCGCATGGAAATCCTGCGGCTGCCGGGATATACCGAGCAGGAAAAACTGGAGATCGCCAAGCGCTTCCTGGTCAAGCGCGCGCGGGAAGCCACCGGCCTCAACGAGCAAAATCTAAAATTTACTGACGAAGGCCTGCTGCACATCATCCGGCACTACACGCATGAAGCTGGAGTGCGCAACCTCGAACGCGAAATCCAGAACATCGCCCGCAAAATGGCGCGCAAAGTCGTAACGGAAGGGAACACCGTCGGCGTCGAAATTTCCCCGGCCAACGCAAACGACTTCCTCGGCATCCTCAAGTACCGCGAATACTGGCTCGAGAAGCACAACGAGATCGGCTTAACCACGGGCCTCGCCTGGACCGAGGTCGGCGGCTCCGTGCTCGCCACCGAAGCCACCCTTATGGAAGGCAAAGGCCGCCTCACGCTGACCGGCAAACTCGGCGACGTGATGCAGGAATCCGCGCAGGCCGCCATGAGCTATGTGCGCTCACGCTCCGCGCAACTCGGGTTGGCGAGGGACTTCTACCGCACCATCGATATTCACGTGCACGTGCCCGAAGGCGCCATTCCCAAGGACGGCCCTTCCGCCGGGATCACCATCTGCACCTCGATCGTCAGTGCGCTCACCAAAATCCCCGTGCGCCGCGACGTGACCATGACCGGTGAAATCACCTTGCGCGGCAAAGTTCTCCCCATCGGCGGCGTCAAGGAAAAGCTCCTGGCCGCCCATCGAATGGGCTTGCATACGGTACTGCTTCCGAAGGACAATGAGAAGGACCTAGCGGATATCCCGCAGGAGATCCTCTCCTGTCTCACAGTTCATTTTGTAGAAACGATGGATGAAGTGCTTCAGGTTGCGCTCGAACGGCTGATCGTGCCCCTCGAGCATCCTGAGGTTGCGCCCGTTGCGGAACCTTTCGTCGCCAGCGCCGAGAAAGACAAGAGTTTGACCAACTAAGCAGCGTGGTGTTGGGCCCGCCTTGCGAAATTTTCCCTGCATGTCGTGGCCCGGCGCTGCCGCCGGTTGCAGAAAGTCTGGTTTGCCCATCCTGGCATGTTTTCGTTTGTCCGCCAGTGCGGTGCGCCACCTCACTATCAATCCGGGTTTTTGTTGACCGCTCTGCGGCCACGCAAAAAAGAAGGTCAATTTACACAATCAAAGTTAAGGACATATGAAAGAAACAAGCGTTGAAGGAAGCAATCAGATGAGTATTAGCCTCGCCGAGTTAAAAGAAAAAAATATCACCGACCTCGCCAAGATCGCCAAGGAATTGAACATCCCCGGCGCCAGCGGCATGCGCAAACAGGAGCTGATCTTCCAGATCCTGCGCGCTCAAACGGAGAAAAATGGTTTGATCTTCTCAGAAGGCGTCCTCGAATGCCTCCCCGACGGCTTCGGATTCCTCCGCGCGCCGGAATATAACTACCTCCCCGGCCCGGACGACATTTACGTTTCGCCGTCGCAAATTCGCAAGTTCGACCTCCGCACCGGCGACACCGTCTCCGGCCAGGTGCGCCCGCCCAAGGATGGCGAGCGCTACTTCGCATTGATCAAAGTCGAAGCCGTCAACTTTGAAGACCCCGAAGTCGCGCGCAACAAAATTTTCTTCGATAACCTGACGCCCCTCTATCCCCAGGGCCGCCTCAAAATGGAAACCACCAAGGAAAACATGACCGGCCGCGTGCTCGATCTTCTCTGCCCCGTCGGCAAAGGCCAGCGCGGCCTCGTCAATGCTCCTCCGCGCACCGGCAAAACCATGATCCTGCAGTCCATGGCCAATTCCATCACCACTAATCATCCGGAAGTCGCGCTCATCGTTCTTCTCATTGACGAGCGTCCGGAAGAAGTCACCGACATGCAGCGCACCGTGAAGGGCGAAGTCATCAGCTCGACGTTCGACGAGCCGCCGCAGCGCCACATTCAAGTCGCTGAAATGGTCCTCGAAAAAGCCAAGCGCCTCGTCGAGCACAAGCGCGACGTCGTCGTGCTCCTCGATTCCGTCACGCGTCTCGCTCGCGCTTACAACGCCGTCACCCCTCCCTCCGGCAAAGTCCTTTCCGGCGGTATTGACGCCAACGCTTTGCAACGCCCCCGCCGTTTCTTTGCCGCTGCCCGCAACGTCGAGGAGGGCGGCTCGCTCACCATCATCGCTACGGCGCTGATCGACACCGGCAGCCGCATGGACGACGTCATCTTCGAAGAATTCAAGGGCACCGGCAACATGGAAATCTATCTGGACCGTCGGCTCGCCGATAAGCGCGTTTTCCCGGCCATCGACATTCAGCGCTCCGGAACCCGTAAGGACGAACTGCTTCTCCCGCCGGACGAGCTCAGCCGCGTTTGGGTACTACGCAAAGTCTTGAGCCCTCTCTCGACCGTCGAAGCAATGGAACTCTTGCTCAGCCGCCTCACGAAATCAAAATCCAACTCGGAATTTCTAGGTTCGATGTCCGCGCCGACCTAGGCAAGGGAATCTCGATCATTCCTTCGGAACGTTCATAAAAGAAACGGCGCAGCAGGCATTCCCGCCGCGCCGTTTTCTCTTTAGCTCAGGCCTTCAGGACTGAGGTTTATTGTTATTGTTTTCGCATTGCGCGTCACGCAGCGGTTTCTGCCTCCGCCGCTGCGATGTAGTCCACGATTCGCTCCGACCATCCGTCGACGTGCGTCCACCCGTTGCCGTAGCTCACACCGTGTTTGTACGGGGCCACGTTCACCACATACGCCTTCGGCGTCCATGCGGTAAGGATTCCGTCGTGCGTCTGCTCGTCGGTAATCACGATCATCCGATCGAGCTTGCGCCACTCCGGCTTCTCGTGAAGCTCCGTCAGCGCGCGCTTGAGGTACGTTCCCGAGTGCGCCTGCGATTCCACGATGGCGTCACGCAGGGCGAATCCACGCCGCGGAGGAAGCTCCACGCACGCATCGGAGAAGGTCGCGATCGAAAACTCGCCGGCCTTCTCGCGAAGCAGAATGGCAAGTCCCGCCGCCGTGTCCATGCGCGTGGTCTCGCTCTTCCCGGAAAGCTGCGCGTCCATCGAACCGGATACGTCCACGACGAGTCCCGTCGATCCCGGCAGCTTTTCGAGTCCAGCGATACCCTTGAGCATGGCATCCTCGATAGCTTCTTCGAGCTTCGGAGCGTGGCGTGCCGCCGTCACGAATCGAAACGGCAGCGCCCGTGCGACACCCTTTTCGAGCCGCTCACGCACCAGCTTTGGATCCACACCCGATGCAAGCATCAGGCGCAGGTTCCGCAGGACGGCCAGGCCGCCCAGCTTCCCCTCGCGCAGGAGCCGTTCAAAGTTCTCGCGCTTGTCCTTCCCTGCGGACAAGGCAACCTCCCAAGTGTCGGGAGGCTCGAGCGTGTTCTCAACGAGCTTCTTCCAAACAGCTTCCTGCTCGGCATCCTTCGGCTTCGCGTGGCAGAGAAACAGCACGTCGCGCAGCGTCACCACCGAATCGCGGTTGTACTTCGCAAGCTGGTAGGCGTCGAACTTCATGAACGCCTGCGCCAGCCCGCGCTTCACTCCCGCGGACAGCGGCTGCTTCATCTCTTTCCAGTAGAGCGCCACGAACTCGCCGAGTTCGTCCGCCCTCTGGATCACGTGCTCGAGCGTTTCCGCCACGAGCGGCCCCGCGCCCTTGCGCCGCGCAAGTTCGCGCGTCACAAAGAGCGGCGCATGGCGAAGCTGCATCTTGTCGCGTGCTTCGCGCGCGAGAGCCGCCACATCCTCTGGCTTGCTCCGCGCCACAAGTTCCGCGATACGCTTCGCGATGTCGTTCCCTTTCTCGTAGAACGCATCTTCCCAGAGCAGGCACGTCAGCACGGTTCGCCGCAGCTCCGTCTTCACATCGACGCGCTGCGCCACCGCTCCTTCGTGCGTCCGCACCGGAAACATTCGCTTCCACACATTCATCTTCACCATCTCCACCTCCCTCCTTTCCGCGCCGCTCCAACGATCGCAGCGCGCAAATTCGTAATTCCGGGCGCAGCTCCGTGCCTGCCTGCCCCGGCGCGAACCGCCACTCTCCCGCAGTTCGCGCCGGACAAACCGTAGGGTCATCCTTCTGAGGATGACCGCTCTGCTGGCGACCTCCGCCGCCAGCAAATCCTCGCCGGGAGGAATAATTGTTCAGGGCCGCGGGGGCTCATCCCCGCATCTTGGCGAGAAGTATCCCTGCTCTCCACCATCCCGGCATCCCAGTGGCACAGCCAATCCTGGCTGCGCCTATACTCTTCCGGTGGGAACCATCGGCCCGCGCCTATTTTTGTCTGAGCTATTGCTTCGAAGTTGTAGTGGCGGGTCTTTAGACCCGCTCATTTCTCCGAAACAAGCGAGAATCGAACTCGCGGCCTTCCCGATTCATCACCGGGACGCTCTACCGATGTAACGCATGCCTTCACCACACCGGAATCTCTTTTGCAGAGGGAACCCTCGGCCCGAGCGCCACTTAGCTCTGCCATTTGAGCTACAGCAGCTTGCGCCGCTGGCGGGATTCGAACCCGCAACCGCTGATCGAAGTAGCTCGCGCCTGCGCCACTCTGCAAATTCTTGCGGCGGGAATCATCGGCTCAAGTATTTGACCGTTGCTCTACCACTGAGCTACAGCAACTTTCGTTACTGGCAGGGATCGAACCTGCGACCCTCGGATTAGTCGATGTAACCCAAGCCTTCACCACGCCGCAAACTTTTCAATCTTTTTCCTTCCCTCCTTCAGTCGTTACTTCTTTGCTGCTTCCTCCGCGCACACCCGTAGGATTCCTCCGCCGCGACGTTTCTTTTCGCCAACGAAATCCGCCGAATGTTTTCCCGGAAGGAATCGGCGCTCACAGAATCGGGAATCAAGCCCTATTACTGCGGGTGGGCTCGCTCAACGAAGTATCCGTGAACTTCACCATCCCGGTATGTTTGTCGTGTCTGGAAAATCAGTGCACAATCAAAATCTACGCTGGCCCTGCAGCCCAGATTCTTTGGAACCTTGCTGCAGTTTCACCGCAAAGCAAACAGCTTTAGCGACGAATCATGTTGGATCGAAACGACTTAAGCGACCAATGAAGGAATTGACTTAGAGTCGCGCGAACAAGCAGTCCACGAGACCCCATCGCCTTGGTGCTGTTCCGACTTGGCTTTTGTCTTCGTGTCTCATATCTGCTTTTCACGCTCAGTGAGGACCCGCCGTCAGGCAGGCGTACAGCTGAGGTATCCTGAAAGTAAACGAACTCCCTTTTTCTGTCAAGCTCTATTTTTCAAAAACCTTCATTTTTGGCCCATTTTTCGCATTACTTGTTAATTTTCAAGTACTTAGTGACCGACGTTCTTTTTTTGAGTGCCCTGTCCGTTCCTCAAAATGGTCTCTGACGTGATTCGCGATATAATCCGTAACAATCTATTCTTGCTTCGATCTCCAGCGAAGGAGAGCGCAAACCGATCATGCGATGGCACTTCCTGATTCTTGCATTCGCCATTTTTGCTGGCATCGTGTTCCCGTCGCCGATCAGTGCCCAGCACGAGCACGGCTCTCCGGACGATGCCGCTATCGGCAACGTCTACTTCCCTATTTCATGTTTGCCGGCGGTTCAGCCGGATTTCAACCGCGCTGTCGCTCTTCTCCACTCTTTCTGGTACAAAAAATCCGAAGAGACTTTCCTCACCGTTGCAAAAGCCGATCCGTCTTGCGGCATCGCGGAATGGGGCGTAGCCATGTCGCATTATCGCCAGCTCTGGGATCCGCCGACCTCTCTCGATCTGCAAGCGGGATCCGCCGCCCTCGAAAAAGCAAAAGCCTCAGGCGCGAAAACGCAGCGCGAACGCGACTACATCGCCTCAATGGACATTTTCTACGAAGATTCTGACAAGCGCCCGCACGCCGCTCGCGCCCTGGACTACGAAAAATCGTTACACCAGATTTACGAGCATTATCCGCAAGACATCGAAGCCGCCATCTTCTACGCGTTGGCTGTCCGCGCCAATGCGCCTATCGACGACAAAACCTACGCGAACCAGAAAAAAGCCAGCGCCATCCTCGAACCGCTGTTTGCAAAACATCCCGAGCATCCCGGGCTTGCTCATTACATCATCCATTGCGATGACTACCCTGCTCTGGCTCCTCTCGCGCTCGATGCCGCCCGCCGCTACGCGAAAATCGCGCCCGACGCGCCGCACGCTCTCCACATGCCCTCCCACATTTTCACGCGCCTTGGTTTGTGGCAGGAATCGATCGACTCCAATCTCGCTTCGGCGGCAGCGGCAAAGAAAAATGGGCTGGCCGGCGACGAACTCCACGCCATGGACTACCTGGTCTACGCCTATCTGCAGACGGGCCAGGACCGTGAAGCTCTGAATGTGCTCGCCGCACTTCCGAAGGTGCAGACGCGAGATCCCGCCTATTTCACGGCACTTTACGCCACCGCGAGCATTCCCTCTCGCCTGGCGATCGAACGCCACCGGTGGTCGGATGCGGCAGCGCTGACTTTGCCTGCCGGCATATTTCCGGGCGGAAGTTATGCTTGGACGGAAGCGGATCTTTATTTCGCGCGGGCTCTCGGCGCTGCACGCGGCCGCAACGTCGATGCCGCACGCAGTCGTTTGCAACAAATGACTTCTTTTCGCGACAAGCTTCTGGAGGAACACAATACTTATTCCGCCGAGCAGGTCGACATTCAGCGAGAAACCGTCACTGCATGGATGGAGTTTGCGGAAAGCAAAACCGAGGACGCTCTTCGCCGGATGCGAGCCGCCGCGGAGCACGAAGACGCCACCGAAAAGCTGCCAGTGACTCCCGGCGCCATCGTCCCCGCTCGCGAACTTCTCGGCGAGATGCTTCTCGAAGCAAAACAACCCGCCCCGGCTCTCGAAGCATTCGAGACTGCTCTCAAATTTGCTCCGGAAAGGTTTAATTCACTGTCTGGTGCCGCGCGCGCAGCTCTGCTCTCCGGTGATCGTCAGAAAGCATCCGCTTACTACATCAAGCTGCTCGCCAATTGCCCTCGGCCCACCGCCGACCTTGCCGAACTCCGCGAAGCCAAACTGTTTCTCAGCCGGAAATAGTTGGCGCTCGCAAATCTTTGTGTACTCCCACCTGACGCGCCCGAAGGTATGACAGTAGTTCGAGCGCGCAGTTTTGCATCTCCACACCGAACAAGTCCGTCTTGGTAGTCAACACGTTGTAACACCACACCGCCGGCACGGCCACCGACAGCCCAATTGCCGTGGTCAGTAGCGCCTCTGAAATGGGGCCTGCAATCACCTTGATCTCTGTAGCGTGCGTCGCATCGATATTGCGGAAAGCGTTTAAAATTCCGATGACAGTGCCAAACAGTCCCACGAACGGCGCCGTCGCCGCAATCGTTGCGATTCCGCTCAATCCGCGCTTCAATTCTTCGGTCGTCTCTGCGCTCGAACGATCCAGGCTTCGCTCCACTCCTTCGATCACCTGTTGTTCGGGCATCCCGCTTGGCGCCGCCTGAAAATCTAGCAGACCAGCGGCCACCACACTCGCGATGTGACTCTTCTTGTTGTGCTCGGCTAGTACAATCGCTTCGTCGAGGTTGCCGTCGCGTAGCGGCACAATTGTCTCCGCAATATACGTTTGCGATTGCTCACGCGCGAGGCGGTAGCGCAACGCGCGTCCCGATGCCACGCTCACCGATCGCACAAACATAATCGCCAGTACGATCACCACTCCATGACACAGCGTTCCCATGGAACGCCACAATTCCAGCAGGTTCCAATCGCCCATGCGGCCCTCGCGTCGTTTCCACTTCGTGCGTTTAATAGACACCGGGCTCAGAAGTTTTGTGCCAAGTCAAAAATGAATTTGGAATCAGCGTGCAGTGTGCTGCTCGTGAAGTTTTTCTTGTGGAGGAAGTCAGATAGTCCCAGACGAAGCCTTTGGTCTAGCAGTCAGCGAAAGCGGAATTACACTTCTCTGCCCGCCACTTTCGACAATTCCTTTTCGCGCTCTCGAGTCAGCATCACCACTAGCCGCACGGTCTCCTCCACGTCCATCGCGGTGTTGTCCACCAGCACCGCATCAGACGCGCGCACTAGCGGCGAAACTTTCCGTTCGCGATCCCGGCGGTCGCGCTCGCGGACCTCTTCCAGGACTTGCGCGAGCGTCATGACTTCGCCTTTTTCCTGATGCTCTTTCCAGCGGCGCTCCGCGCGCACTTCCGGAGAAGCCTCAAGAAAAATCTTCAGGTCAGCGCGAGGAAAAACGACGGTGCCGATGTCGCGTCCTTCCATCACTACGCCTCCACCCGCGCCGGCGCGCTGTTGCTCGGTGACGAGTATGTGCCGCACACCCGAGATCGTCGCCAGCTTTGACGCCGCCAGCGCCACGTCCGACGTCCGGATCTCCTGAGTTACTTCCGCACCATCCAGAAACACTCGATTTTTGAATCCGGCGGCCTCTTGTTCCGCTGTCGGCGGTTTCAATTCGATACGAGTGCCGCGCGCCAACTTCTCGAGCGCATCCGCATCGGTCAGCGCTACTCCCCCTCGCACCGCTTTCAGCCCCAGCCCCCGATACATCGCGCCGCTATCGAGATAGAGGTAACCGAGAATCTGGGCGACACGCTTTGCCAAGCTGCTCTTCCCCGAGCCCGCTGGTCCATCAATGGCAATCGTCAGTTTTGGCATTTTGGTAGCACAGCCACTCCTGGCTGTGAGCATTTTTCCCAATCGCGCAAGAAAACCGCACAGGCAGGATTGCCTGTGCCACTCAAAAACCCATGATGTTGTAGCCGCAATCCACAAAAATCGTTTCGCCCGTAATTCCTGAGCCAGCGTCAGAAAGAAGAAACGCCGCGGTCGAGCCGACCTCTCCCGGATCAACGTTTCGCTTCAGTGGTGCGCGTTCGATCTGAGTTTTGAGCATGTCGCTAAAGTTCGCAATGCCTCGCGCAGCAAGCGTCTTGATTGGCCCTGCGGAAATCGCGTTCACGCGGATGGCCTTCGGCCCAAGATCGAACGCCAAATAGCGAACCGTCGCTTCCAATGCCGCCTTGGCCACACCCATCACGTTGTAATTCGGCACAACTTTTTCCGAGCCGTAGTACGTCAGCGTGACAATTCCCCCGCCGGAGGCCATGAGCGGCGCAGCTCCGCGCGCCACGGCAATCAGCGAATAGACGCTGATGTCGTGCGCAATCCGAAATCCTTCGCGAGAAGTCTCCACGAACGGTTTCTTCAATTCATCGGGCGGAGCGAACCCCACGCTATGCACCAATCCGTGGATAACTCCATACTTCGCTTTGATTTCCTCGAACACTCGCGCGACCTGATCATCCTGCGTAAGGTCGCACATGAATCCATCCGCGCCGGGCAGTTCCGCGATGAGGTCCTTCGCTTCAAGCGCGAGCCGCTCGTTTTGATAGGTGATGGCCAGGCGCCAGCCCACCGCTGCCAGCTTCAGCGCGATCGCCCACGCGATGCTGCGCTTATTCGCCAGTCCACAAATCACCGCTGTTTTTTGCGATTCACTCATTCGCTCCGTCTCCAAGTGGCCGGGCTAAAGCCCGGCATCTACAAAAATGCCGGCGCGAACCGGCGCTACAAAATCAAATGCGATGAAACGCTTTCTCGATTTCTTTTACTGAATAACGCAGCACGACGGGACGTCCATGGGGACAGCTCATCGGACAATCCGTTTTCGCAAGCGCGCCGAGCAGCCACTCCATTTTCGTTTGATCGAGCGGCATGTTCACCTTGATCGCTGCGTGGCACGCGGTGGAAGCCGCGATTTTTGCCTGCAACGTATCAATGGAAATCGCTGCGTTTTCCCGTTCGATGCCGTCAAGAATTTCCGTCAGAAGTTTTTCCCCGTCTCCCGGCGCGATGCCTGCGGGAACGGCTTGAATGGCAACGCTGCGCGGACCCATCGGCTCGACTTCAAAACCGTTCGCGCTGAGCTCTTCCGCAATTTTCTCGTAGATCACGATTTGTCGCGGCGAAAGTTCGATGACAAGAGGCATGAGCATTCGCTGCGCTTCCACTTTTCCGGCGCGCCGCGCGTCGAGATGCTGCTCGAAGAGCACGCGCTCGTGCGCCACGTGTTGATCCACGAGCCACAAACCTTCACCGTTCACCGCAACAATAAAACTCGAACTCACTTGGCCAAGCGGTTTCAGGTCGGCGATTTGGTCGGGACGCGGCAGAGTTGCTGGCGCGCTTGCGTTTGGCGCAGCGAGATTTCCAGCCCAGTTCGAGGAGGCGAGTGCAGGAGGAGCCGCGGTTGCAGCGAAGGCTGAGCCCGGATCGCTGGAAGATTCCACACCAGCAGGAAACGCAAAGCGCTGCTCGACAGGCCGAAGCGGATCGGAAGTCAAATCGAAGCCGCCATCGGAACCGACGCCAGAGCCGACACCGATTTCTTCCATCGCGGGAATGATCGCGCGCGGCACTCCGCTTGCGGCATTGCCAAAAGCAGATGTTGCGTCCGAGCCAGTGCCGAACGCGTTCGCGGTTGCCGCGACTGGCGCTTGCGGAGCGGCGCTTGCCGCAGCGGCGAAGCTGGGAACAGGCCGAACGCTCATGAGCGCTTGGCGGATAGTGTCTCGCGCAAAATCGTGAACGAATTGCGAGCGGCGGAAGCGCACTTCGATTTTTGCGGGATGCACGTTGACGTCGACTTCGTCGTAGGGCATTTCGAGGAAGAGCAGCGTGGCGGGAAAAACTGTTGGCGGGAGAATATTGCGATAGGCTTCGTGAATTGCGTGAAGAATCAGGCGGTCGCGCACGAGGCGGCGATTCACAAAAATGTAGATGCCGTTGCGATTCGGCCGCTGCACATCGGGGCGCGAAGTGAAGCCTCGCACCGTCAGCGTGGCGCTTTCTTCACCTTGTTCTAGTTCGGGCTCAGTGATGGCCGCGCGAAACGCCGCCGACGCCGGCGGGATTTCGACCAGCTCTTCCATCGACTGGCGGCCGAAGAGTTGATAGATTCGGTCGGCGAGTTTTTCCGCGGGCGGGCTGTTGATGATTTCCTGCGTCGGCGTGGTGAGGACGAAATGTTTGTCCGGATTGGCCAACGCGTAGTGCGTCACGAGCGAGGCGATGTGGCCGAGTTCGGTCGTGTCCGATTTTAGAAATTTCTTGCGCGCGGGAACGCAATAGAAAAGATCGGCGACGCTGATTGTCGTTCCCGGAGGCAAGCCCGCCGGCTTCACGTTGACGAGTTTGCCGCCGGCAAATTCTAGGCGCGTGCCTTCGGCTTCCGATTCGTCACGCGTTTCGAGGAGCAGCCGCGAGACCGCGGCAATCGTGGGCAGCGCTTCGCCGCGGAAGCCAAGCGTCGAGATGGAAAGCAAATCGTCGGCGGATTTTAATTTGCTCGTAGCGTGACGCTCGAAAGCCAGCAGCGCATCGTCGTGCGTCATGCCGTGACCGTCGTCGATGACGCGAATCATGCGCTTGCCGCCGACTTCCGTTTCGACGCGAATGGTCTTCGCGCCGGCGTCCAGCGCATTTTCGAGCAATTCTTTGACTACCGAAGCGGGACGCTCGACAACTTCGCCAGCGGCGATTTTGTTTGCAACAGCTTCCGGCAGTATTCGTATTCTCGACATCTTGGATTAAGTGTCACCAACCTGTTTGACTAGGATTGCTTTCGCCTATTTCGTAGGAAGCGACCTAGTTTATCTAGTGCAAGCCCTCCAGCCACCAACATGCAAGCGAGCCAGGCGACGGCGAAGAATTTTAGTGGCAGCTCAGACTGATTCTCCCATCGTGTCGAAACCATAGCGGCGGCCGCGAAAAGAGTTGCTACGATCACGAACAAAAGAGGCTTGTTTTTTCGGTACTGCCAAGCCATCAGAACAAGAAATACGGCAATCGCTAGAACGAACCTCATTCTAATCCCGCTTTAGCCTCCGCCGCCCAAATAGAAAAGCTGAGCCAGTAAGGATATCACTCAGCGGCTCTCTTGTTTTCCTTAATGGCGATGCCCAATTGGTCGAGTTGATCCTTGTCGACTTCAGATGGGGACTCGGCCATCAAGTCCACCGCGGCGGTGGTTTTCGCGAAGGCGATTACCTCGCGCAGGGATTTTTCGCCGGCCAGGAGCATGGCGATGCGGTCGATGCCGAGGGCGATACCGCCGTGGGGCGGCGTGCCGTACGTGAGCGCGTCGAGGAAGAAGCCGAAGCGGCGGCGGAGCTGCTCTTCGCTCAGACCGAGCGCGCGGAAGAGGCGCTCTTGAATATCCTGGCGGTGGATCCGGATGCTGCCAGAGCCGAGCTCGTTGCCGTTGAGGACGAGGTCGTAGCCTTTGGAGCGCACTTCCCACGGCGCAGATTCGAGCTTTTCCAAATCTTCATCGACGATGCCGGTGAAGGGATGCTGGGCGCTGACCCAGGTTTTGTCGTTCTCGCTCCATTCAAAAAGCGGGAAGCCAGTGATCCAGAGAAATTTCCATTGTGTGCGATCGATCAAGCTGAGCGCATCGCCGAGCTGCAAACGCACTTGCCCGGCGACGAGCGCGGCGGCGTGCGTGCCTGCAATTTGCTGCTTCGCGCTGACAGCGACAACGAGATCGCCAGTCTTTGCACCGCAAGCGTCAGCCAGCTTTTTCACGTTCTCTGCGCCGATTAATTTTTCAACGGTAGAAGTCGTGCCTTCGGCTGCCAGCTTTACGAAATATGCGCCGCGCGCGCCGTGGGACTTGGCTTTTTCGGTTAGATCGTCGAGCTGTTTGCGCGAATATCCGGCTGCGCCCGGAGCGGCGAGAGCAAACACGCTGCCTTCGATGCCCAGCTTGGCTTTCGGCTCTTCCGGAAAACAGTCCGTGACTTCGTGCAGCTCCATGCCAAAGCGCAGGTCGGGTTTGTCGCTGCCGTACTTGCGGATGGCATCCTTATAGAGCATGTGCGGAAACGGGCCTTCCGTTTTGACGCCAGCGACGGCGCACGCGCGCACCATCACCGTTTCGATGACGTGAAAAATATCTTCCTGGCGCGGGAAGGACATCTCGACGTCGAGCTGCGTGAATTCGAGCTGGCGGTCGGCGCGCTGGTCTTCGTCGCGGAAACATTTCACGATCTGGAAATAGCGGTCGAGCCCGCCAATCATCAGGATTTGCTTGAAGATTTGCGGCGACTGCGGCAGCGCGTAGAACTTCCCGTGATGCACGCGGCTGGGAACGAGAAAATCGCGCGCGCCTTCGGGCGTCGAGCGCGTGAGCATAGGCGTTTCGACTTCGATAAAGCCGAGCTCGTCCATGGTCTTGCGCATTTCGAGCACGATTTTGTGGCGCAGCGCGAGGTTGCGGTGCGGCTTGGGGCGGCGCAGGTCGAGATAGCGGTAGCGCAGGCGCGTTTCCTCGGCGGCGTTGATTTCGTCTTCGATGGGAAACGGCGGCGTTTTGGCGTTGTTCAAAATGTGGAGCTTCGTGGCGAGCAGCTCGACTTCGCCGGTGGCGAGTTCGGGATTGGCTTTTTGCCGCTTGATGACTTTGCCTTCGACGGCGACCACAAATTCGCCGCGCGCCTGCTCGGCTTTGGCGTGCGCCGCGGGCTGCGACTCCTTGTTGAAAACCACCTGGACGATGCCGGTGCGATCGCGAATGTCGAGGAAGAGCAAATTGCCGAGGTCGCGGCGGCCGGAGACCCAGCCCATGACGATGGCGTCGCGCCCTTCATCGGAGGCGCGGAGTGCGCCGCAATAATGTGTGCGTTGCAGATTGCCTAGAAAATCTAGCAAGGTCCTCTCCGGTGGCACAGACTTCAGTCTGTGCTCTGTTCCTTTTCATTCTGATCCAGCAACACCAATTTATTCTGTGCCCGCAGGCTCAAGAATACCAAGATCATGTGGTTAGCACAGGCTGAAGCCTGTGCCACTAAAGGCTTCGCAGATATTCTAGCAGAGCTTGTTCGGTGAGTTTCTGCTGCGAGCCGTCGGCTAGAGTTTTCAGCGTCCACTGGCCGTCGGCGACTTCATTATCGCCGAGGATGAGGGCGAAGCGCGAGCCGAGCTTGCTGGCGCGCTCGAGAGCTTTGCCGAACTTCAGTTCGGCCGGAGGCATCTCGACGCGGAAGCCGGCGTTGCGGAGATTTTTGGCGGCGCGGATGGCGGTGGCGTAGGCGTTTTGGCCCATCCAGGCGATGTAGACGGAGGGTGTCTGTTGACTCGTGACTGGAGACTGGGACTTTGCGTCCTGGAGCGAGAGGATGAGGCGGTCTTCGCCGATCGCGAAGCCGATGCCTTTTGTTGGCGGGCCGCCGAGAAGTTCGACGAGCCCGTCGTAGCGGCCGCCGCCGCAGACAGCGTTTTGCGAGCCGAGCCCCTGCGCCGTGATCTCAAAAGTGGTGCGCATGTAGTAGTCGAGGCCGCGGACGAGGCGCCAGTTTTCGCGGTAGATCACGCCGCGCAGCTCGAGCTCGTGTTTCACGGCGGCGTAGTGCGTTTTGCATTCGTCGCAGAGATGATCGGCGATGCGCGGAAGTTTTTCGATGATGGGTTGTTCGTGTTCCAGCTTAGAGTCAAGCACGCGCAGCGGATTTGTTTCGATGCGGCGCTGCGAGTCGGCGCCAAGTTTGTCTTTTACTTTTTCGAGTTCGGCTTTTAACTTTGCGACGTAGCCCCGGCGGCAGTTGTCGGCGGCGTGGCCGATGGAATTGATGCTGAGCTCGGTTCCCTGGAGGCCGCATTTGTCGAAGAAAGTCATCAGCATTTCGATGAGTTCCGCATCGATCGCAGGAGCGTCCGGCCCGCCGAGGATTTCCGCGCCAATCTGATAGAACTGGCGATAGCGGCCTTTCTGCGGCCGCTCGCGCCGGAACATCGGCCCCATGTAATACAACTTCACCGGCTGCGGCATCTGCTGCATGTTGTGCTCGATGTAAGCCCGGCACACGCTCGCCGTCGCCTCCGGACGTAACGAGATGTAATCCCCCAGCTCAGCAATCCTGACGGACAGATATATGGCGCGAATTATTTGCGATGCTAGTTCTCTGCTCTTGTCATTTTGCAAGGAGCAACTACGAAGTGCGTCAAGGCGACTTTGAACTTCTTCGATGGCCGGTTTGTTGGCCGGCGATGGATGTAGCTCGTCCGCGGCTACGGCACGATGATACGTATCGATAAAAGCCGACACCGTGTTCTGGTACGCCGAAAAGTCTCTCTCATCATTTGTAGGATCAGGCCAATCAGTAATCGCGTTTCCAAGAGCAGCTACTCGCGCCACACCATAATCCACGAAGGAATACATCTCCTTCGAGACGATGTCGGTTTCGCCGCCAACGGCTCGTGCGAACAGTTCGGTCGGCTCGAATATCGGCGGGCGGATTTCGCCGAAGCCGAAGGTGGCGAAGACTTCGTGGGCGGTTTGCTCGACGCGGTTCCACAGGGCGGTCTCGGGTGGAAGTAAATCGCGGGTGCCGCGAATAGCCTGAAATTTGGATTTGTTCGCCATGGAGAATGAAAAGCAGATTCCTCGCTACGCTCGGAATGACAATTTATAGAGTTTTGTTGTTACTCGCCACTCGTCACTTCTTTTCTGTATATATTTTTGTACTCGACGTAGCGCTGGGCGTAGGCGTCGATGCTCGCTTGGTCGATGCCGGTCAGGGCGCGTTTGACTTTGCCGGGGTGGCCGACTACCAGGCTGCCGGGCGGGATTTTGGCGCCTTCGAGGAGGAGCGTGCCGGCGGCTACGATGCTGCCGGCGCCGACGTGCGCGCCGTTTAGAATGACCGCGCCCATGCCGATGAGGCAGCGCGACTCTATGGTGCAGCCGTGCAGGGTGACGGAGTGGCCGATGGTGACGTCGTCGCCGAGGACGAGCGGGTGCTCGTCGCGCATGACGTGCAGCACGCAGCCGTCCTGAATGTTGGTGCGCGCACCGATGCGGATGTGGTGCACGTCGCCGCGAATCACGGTGCAGGGCCAGACGCTGGAGTCTTCGCCGATGACTACGTCGCCGATGATGACGGCGGCGGGGTCGATATAGGCGGAGGCGGCGATTTGCGGGCGCTTGCCGCGATAGGGGCGGATGTCGGGTTGGCGGCCCAGCACTAGCGAGCCGCGCGTGGGGTTCGAGCCGGAATTTTGGTTAACCATAATACCCACCCCCTCCCCCGGTTTTTCTGTAAGTGTTGCTTCTAAAGGATTTAGCTTTTCTGTAAGTTATTTAGAATCAACAGTTACGAGGCGTCTTGCAAATATTGATTCTAAAAGACTTACAGGGTAACCCCAATCCGACCGGGCCAGCCCTTAGACTCGATGGATTGCGACCGCGCCGCTTGGGTTTCCCCAAAAAGAAAATGCGGCAACACGGTTGCCGCAGCGCCTTGCCAAGATTATTCCCAGACGCATTATATCAAATGCTCGGCTCCGTTCAAGAAAAAATCGGCGCTAATCGATTTGCACCGATGGCCCACCAGAGGTGGCGCTGACTTCGGCTAGGCGAGCGGTGACGGCGCGGGCTAGAGCGTAGAGGCTTTGCGTGCCGGGGGCGGATTCGCCGAGGCCGGCGACGGGTTTGCCGGTGTCGCCGCCGATGCGGATGCGGGGATCGATTTCGATTTCGCCGAGGACAGGGACGCCGTAGGCGACGGCGGTTTTTGCGCCTTCACCGTGGCCGAAAATATCGATGGGCTTGTCGCAATGCGGGCACTTGAACGTGCTCATGTTCTCGACGACGCCGAGGACTTCGACGTTAACCTGGCGAAACATTTCGATGGCTTTGCGGACGTCGGCGAGCGCGACGGTGGAAGGCGTGGTGACAACGACGGCGCCAGTGACGGCGACGGTTTGGATGAGCGTCAGCTGCACGTCGCCGGTGCCGGGCGGGAGGTCAATGATGAGGTAATCGAGTTCGCCCCACTCGACGCTGCGCAGAAATTGCGTGATGACGCTGTGCAGCATGGGGCCGCGCCAAACCATGGGCTTGTCGCCGGGGTTGAGCAGGCCCATGGAGATCATTTTCATGCCGGCGACTTGCACGGGGATGATGTGCTTATCGGCGGTGGCTTGCGGCTCTTGCAGCGTGCCGAGCATGATGGGAACGTTGGGGCCGTAGACGTCGGCGTCCATGAGGCCGACTTTGTGCCCGAGTTTCACCAGGGCGAGAGCGAGATTGACGGCGACCGTGGTTTTGCCTACGCCGCCTTTGCCGCTGGCGACGGCGACTAGATTTTTTACGCCGGGGATGGGGTGGCGCTCGGGTTGCTGCATTGGTGCTGGCGGCATGGGCTAAGTTGTCTCCGCGGTGGAACATAGCTCGAAATGCGAAATTCGAAATACGAAACTCGGAAAACAAGACTCGAGAACTGTGCGAGCGAACGGATCAAACGCGCCACGGTTGATACCTGCACAGACTGAAGTCTGTGCCACCAATACTGAAGCGGTCATGCGTTGGCGCCGTGGCATTTTTTGTACTTTTTGCCGGAGCCGCAGGGGCAGGGGTCGTTGCGGCCCACTTTTGCGCCTGCGCGGACGGGCTTCGGGGCTTCGGCTTGCGCGGGGCCGGTTTGATATTGCAATTCTTTTTGCTGGCGCTCCTGCTTGCGCTCCATTTCGCGGGCGAAGGCGGGCAGGCGCTCTGGCGGCGGTTCTTCTGCTCGCGCTGCGGCGCTGGCGACGGCCGCGCGCGCCCCCCCGGCGCGATTAGGCGAGGGCTGCTGCGGATTAGGCTGCCGCGCGCCTACCTGCGGAGGTTGCTCGTTCTGCTGCATTTGAATGTGGAAGAGATAGCGGATGGTTTCGTTGTCGATGCGCGCCATCATGTCTTCGAAAAGGACGAACGCTTCTTTTTTGAACTCGACGAGGGGATCTTTCTGGCCGTAGCCGCGCAGGCCGATGCCCTCTTTTAAATGGTCGAGGGAGAGCAAGTGGTCTTTCCACTGGGAGTCGACGATGTCCAGGATAATGCGGCGTTCGAGCCAGCGCATCAGGTCGGGGGTGAACTGTTTTTCTTTTTCCTCGTAGCGTGTGGTGACGGCCTTGACTGTGGCGTCGGCGAGTTCGTCGTGGCTCAGTGTGGCGGGGTCGGCGCCGGCGGCTTTCGCGTCGACGCCGAACTGCGCGTTGACTTCGGCGAGGAACTGGGTGACGTTCCACTGGTCGGGATGCTGCTCGTGCGAACAAAACGTATCGACGAGTTCGCGGGCAACGTCTTCCGCAACGCCGAGAACATAATCGCGCTGGTCTTTTCCTTCGAGAGCGGAGCGGCGAATGGAATAAATCGCCTCGCGCTGCTTGTTCATCACGTCGTCGTATTCGAGAAGGTGTTTGCGAGCGTCGAAGTTCTGCGCTTCGACGCCCTGTTGGGCCTTCTCGATACGATTCGAGATCATTTTCGATTCGATGGGGACGCCTTCGGTCATGCCGAAGCGGTACATGAGCGCTTTGATGCGTTCGCCGCCGAAGATGCGCATTAGATCGTCTTCGAGAGAGAGGAAAAAGCGCGAGGATCCGGGATCGCCCTGGCGGCCGGAGCGGCCACGGAGCTGGTTGTCGATGCGGCGGGCTTCGTGGCGTTCCGTGCCGAGAATGTGGAGGCCGCCGAGGGCCACGACTTCATCGTGCTCGGCTTTGCACTGCTGGGCGAACTGCTCGTAGACCGGCTTCCATTGGTCCGCGGGAACTTGAAAGATTTTGCCTTCGTTCTGGAAAAGCACCATCGGCACAGTGGGCTGCGCGGCGGGACCGCCATCGGCGGGGATCACGGCGGGCGCTGCGGCGTAGGGCAGTGCCAATTTGTTTTTCAGAAAATGATCGCGTGTCATCTGCTCGGGATTGCCGCCAAGAAGAATGTCCGTGCCGCGGCCGGCCATGTTGGTCGCCACAGTGACGGCACCTTTGCGTCCAGCTTGCGCGACGATGCGCGATTCGCGCTCGTGCTGCTTGGCGTTGAGCACTTGATGCGGGACGCCGGCCTGCTTCAATAGCTCCGCGATGGCTTCGGATTTTTCGATGGAAATTGTTCCGACAAGGACAGGCTGCCCGCGTTCGTTATAGTGGCGGATGCCGTTGGCGAACGAATTGTCTTCCTGGAGAATGCCATTGACGACCGCTTCGAACTTTTCTTTTTCGGTGCGGTAGACGACGTCGCGGTGTTCTTCGCGAATCAGGGTGCGGTTAGTGGGGATAGCGACGACATCGAGGTTATAGATTTTGCCGAACTCCGCGGCTTCCGTTTCCGCGGTACCAGTCATGCCGGAGAGTTTTTTGTACATGCGAAAATAATTCTGGAAGGTAATTGTGGCGAGCGTCTGGTTTTCGCGCTCGATCTTGACGCCTTCCTTGGCCTCGACGGCTTGGTGCAAACCATCCGACCAGCGGCGGCCGGGCATCTGGCGGCCCGTAAATTCATCGACGATGATAATTTCGCCGTCTTTATTCACGTAGTCGACATCAATTTTGTACAGGGCGTGGGCGCGCAACGCTTGGTACACGTGGTGCATGATTTCGATGTTAGCGGGATCGGACATGTTGCTGAGGCCGAGCAATCGTTCGCACTTGCTGAAGCCCTCTTCGGTGAGCGTCGCGGTGCGGTGCTTTTCGTCGAGCGTGTAGTCGATGTCCTGAATAAGTTTCGGAATAATTTTGTCGATTTTGGCGTATTTATCAGTGGACTCTTCCGAGGGGCCGGAAATGATCAGAGGCGTGCGGGCTTCGTCAATGAGGATGGAGTCCACCTCGTCGACGATGCAGAACTGGTGCCCGCGCTGAACGCACTGCGCCAAGTCGTACTTCATGTTGTCGCGCAGGTAGTCGAAGCCGAATTCGTTGTTCGTGCCGTAGGTGAGATCGGCGCCGTAGGCGGCCTTGCGCTGCTCATCGTCCAGGTCATGCACGATGACGCCGACGGAAAGGCCCAGAGCGCGGTAGAGCGGGCTCATCCATTCCGCGTCGCGCCGCGCCAGGTAATCGTTCACCGTGACGACGTGCACACCCCGCCCCGCCAGGGCATTCAGCGCGGCAGGCAAGGTGGCAACGAGCGTTTTACCTTCGCCTGTTTTCATCTCCGCGATTTTGCCGTCGTGCAGAACCATTCCGCCGATCAACTGCACATCGAAGTGCCGCATGTTCAGAAAGCGGCGGCCTGCTTCGCGGACCAAAGCAAACGCCGGAACGATCATCGGATCCAGAACTTTTTTGAGCAGTTCTTTGTAGGTGGGTTCGCTGGGTTCCGCGTCCTTGAGCTGCTCCAGCACTTCAGCCTTAAGTTCGGTGAAGCGTGTCTTTAGCTCCTCGTCGGTGAGCGCGCGTACTTCAGCTTCGCGCGCGTTGATGGCCGCGACGAGCGGTTGCAATTTTTTGATGTCGCGCTCGTGCTTGGTGCCGATAAATCGAGCGACAACTGTGTCAACTGCCTTGGCAACATCCATGGAAGAGTTCGCTGTCTCCTGGCGGTGCTTCGCGAGCGTGAACACACTGGCTGGTCTGCCGGAACCAGCACAAACATTCTATTCTATCTGTTTGGATGCGCCAGCGCCAAGAACGGCGACACGCCAGGGCGACAGTCTAGGATTGTACCGGGGTTTCAACGGGTACGCTTTGGTTTTTGGCTTCCGCCACAGCCGCCGACGGCGATTGGTTATCAACCAGCAAGCGGCGGTACTTGCTCCGCTCATCGAGGGTCATATCGACAATTTCGAAGGCCATATCCTGAGCCCGGTAATCCCGCATCAGCGCCGTAGCTTGCACGTTGCGAAGCCCGAGTTGCAGCTTCAGTTGGACCTGCGTCCCGGGAGCAAGATGGCGGCTGATGGTCGCAATGCCGCCCGAAAGGCTCGCCGTTCTGATCTCCAGGCGGCAGTTTTCCTTGAGGTTTGTGCTCACCGCGCTCACAGGCTTGTGCAGCCGCACCCGCGTGTGGCGGCGCTGGCGGACAAATTTTGAGTTGAGAGCAACCTCGAGGGGCGCCAGGGCCAGGTCTTCCCGGTCGATCCCACTCTTCGCCACAAATTCTCGCGCCCAATCCGGCTCCAGTTGCAAGAGCGCTTGCAGGGCGGCGATGCGGAGCTCTTGGGGATGGCTCCACCCAAACATCTTTTTCCCCTCTACCACACGTTTGAGCGTGGCCATCGATTCCGGCGCGTGAATCCGGCCCAGCGCCTCGATGGCCTTCACCTGCAAATAAGGTCCGGCGCCTGCGGGCAAGTCCCCATCAACAATAGTAAGAAATCGGCCCAGCGCTTCGCGGTCGGAAGCCACGCCAATCTCATCGATGACCAATGGCATGATCAGAGGATCGACATGATCGAGCAGCTCGAGAAGAATTCTGGAGCGTCCGGGAGCGCCGCTCGAGGAAATCTGCCGTACGATGCGGTCCTGCGAGGCCTTGGGAAAATCCTTCATCCGCGCAGGCAAGAATACTTCGACCGCCTCGGGATCCAGCTTGCTCAAGAGGCCCGCCATTTCGACGGCTTCGGTGATGGGGCCGCCTCTCACTGTGCTGCGCAGGTATTGCAATCCTTCTTCGCCAAGATCAGCTGCCAGATTGGAAACATGCTCGGCATCTTCCCGCAGACTGCAGCGGTTAAACCGCGTGGCAAGCTGTTCCATCGCCGTTTGTGGAAGCATCTTCAAAACATTAGTCATTCCGGCGGCCGCTTGCCGGGCGCGCAAAGCCTCATCGACGAACTCTGGAATGCGCTCTTCGATGCCCAACTTTGGACGCAGGCTGCGCCCTATTCCGGGCCGTTGCGCTTCGACACTGGACATCAAATCGAGCGCCTGTTCCATCACCGGGAAGCACCGGCTGGTCGCCGCCTCCTGGCTAAGCCGTACGAATGCGGCGCTTACGAGAGTTTGTAGCTCGGCGTCCTGCTCGATGCTCAATCGCAGGCCCAGATGGCGCAACGCTTCGCCAAGCAGCCTGGGATCGGCTTTCGAGTAGAGCCCCGCCATTTCGGACAAGCCCATCGCGGTTTTCTTGCGCGCATCGGGCTCCTCGCTCTCGGCGCACGATGCGTAGTTCTGCAGGATGCTGACGGCCTGTGCGATTTCTCCCTTCTCGATCAATTGGGCCACATAGGACTGCACGTTTTTCGGCGGGATGCACCACGCATCTCCCGATAGCAGCACGGCCTGCTTGCCGCTCTCCGGAACAGCGGCCCAAAACTGCCGATCGAGAATCTCGCGGTGGGATTCGACCATCATGCCCGCATCGGTCATCTTGTCTTCGTGGGCGCCGAGAATCTTCCGGAGATTTTCAATCTCCTGGTTCATGCGGTCGAGCATCTGGCGCACCGCGTTGACCTTGACTTCGCCGCTTTCGAAGCGTTCGAGCGCAAAGCGAATCGCCAGGTGTTCGGCCAGCTTGACTAGGACCGATTCATCCGGCTGGCCAGCCGGCGCTTGCGCCGCAAGCGCGGCAATCGCTCTTTTCAATGTGTCTTGGGCGCTGCCCGGCAATTGAGTCATCTGCTCCTGGAACGCTCCAGCAGCAGCCACGCCTCCTTGCCCTGCGCCAACTTTGCCGAAACTCGTAAGCGCACCCAGTATTCCAAAGATCTCATCCTCGCTCGGTCCGGCACCGCGGCCAGTTCCTCGCCAGCGCCCACCCCCGACACCGGGGCCGCCGAGTCCAACTCCGCCACCGATTCCAACTCCGCCCCCAATCCCACCTCCCGGGCCCGCGCCGAGAGCCGCTGCGGGAAGGCCCCACATTTGGCCAGCGCCACCAGCGACCCCAGCTCCGGGCGCATACGGTCCACCTGGCGGGAGTCCTCCGATTCCTGATCCATCGGCGCGTGATTCGCCTTCCCCAGCCGTAGTTCCTCCGATTCCTCCCCAGCCGATGCCTTCGCCCTCGCCCCCTCCTGGAAAGTCGCCACCACCGGAACCAGCACCGCCTGGTCCAGCGTCTGTGCCAATCGCTCCGCTGCCCTTTGAGCCTTGCGCCGCGGCAATCAGCTCGAGCAACTTCTGAGGATCATTGAGCCACTTCTTGAACTCGTCGTGGTCTTCGCCGAGTGAGGCTGCCGCGAGTTGCGCGGCCACGGTGGCATCCTTCAAGCGCGAGTCAGTCGCGACGAAACATACCTCATTTAAACGTATGCCCTGGGCGCCTACGAGCGCCGCTTTCAACTGTTTGGCGAGTTCGATGGGTTTTGCTTTGCCCGTCGGAAATGCGCGTGCGAACCTGCCAATTTCTTCCTGCGTGATGGAGGGGAAAAATTGGATGCTAGCCAGGCCGGCAGCGGATAGCAACTGTGCAAATTGTTTTTCCGCGGGAGCGCCTTCGAGGGGAACCCCGTCCAGCAATAATTGGGCGCCAGTCGCGCCAAGAACCAAGCCAGAGTCCGTCCCCGTAGGAATCGCCGTTCGTAATTCGCGCCACGCGACATCCAGCTGTTCCAAGGTACGAGCGTGCTCGAAACCGTAGAGGCGCGCAAATTTCAAGAGGATGTTCAGGCTTCTTACGAAAGCCCGCCCTGCGGTCGACTTGGAGTCGGCAATCATTCGCGGCCAGGAGCATCCTTGATAGGACTAGCTACCTAGTACCGTAGGGTTATAGCCCGTTCGCGGCAATGGTACAGAGGTTCCATGTGTCTCCCCTGTCAAGCCGACTGGAGGACGGGTGCGTGACCTGCTCAACCGGACGGGTTTGCTCCGGAGGAGGACAGGTGGGAGGGGATGGGGTTGCGCGCGATCGCACGCCGTCACACTCTTGCTTCAACTCTTGGTGAGCGCTACACGCCCGCGGCGCCTGCTGCGATTGGTCACCACGGCCATTTGAGGTATGCCGCCAAGTTCCATCAACAGTTTTCGCAATCGCGAACGGTCTTCCAAGTCCATGTCCACAAACTCGAATGCCATGGCCTGCGGACGGGCTCCGCGCACGATGGCCTGTGCCTTGATGTGCCTTACGCCGTGCGAGAATTTCAGCGAGAGGAGTGAACCCGGGGCCAGGTGGCGTTCCCCCGCGCCGATACCGCCGCCCAGGTTAAGTTCCGGAATCGACAGGCGGAAATTCTCGCGCAAGTTGGTGGTTACCCCGATCAGGTTTCTCGAGAGTTTCAGCCGCGCATAGCGCCGCTGGCGCATTACGGATGAGTTGGGTTCGGGATCGATAGGCTCAAGCACCAAGTCCTTGCGCTCGAGTCCGCTGGAGCCGAGTTTTTCCAGCGCCATTGTGGGATCGAGCCGCATCAATGCTTGTGCGGCCGCGATGCGCAATTCTGAAGGATAAACCCAGCGCCAGACTTGTCGCGCATCCATGATGTGCTGCAACGCAGGGCTGGCTGCGGTCCCGCGCAGGCGGCCGATCGCTTCAAGGGCTTTCAGCCGGTGGAAGGGAGGAGTGTGATCACTCTGCGCCAATTCCACCAGCTTCGGGATGCACTCGTGCTGGCCGCTCATGCCCATTTCGTCGAGTGCCAAGGGCCGAATGAGTGCGTCGAGTGAATCGTAAAGTGCGACGAGAAGTTTGGCACGTTGTTCAGGAGGAGCAGAAGAAAGTTGACGCACCGCCCGGTCGTGAGACGAGCGCGGCCATTGGCTTAGGCGCACGGGAAGAATTTTTTCGACGGCATCCGGAGAAAAATGGCTGAGTAATCCGATGGTCTCTACGGCCTCCGCAGCCGGCGCGGTTTGCAAAGTTTCCAGAAGGCGCTGGGTGGAATCCTCGCCGAGTCCTCGCACGATTTGGCCGAGCACTTCGCAGTCTTCGCGGAAACCGCAATGGCCGAAGCGGTTCGTCACGTAATGCAGAGTCGCTTTCGGCATTAGCCCCAGGATTTCGGTCATGCCGTCGGCGATGTGTCCGCCGCGCAGCGCCTCTTCGATGAATTCCGGCAAGCGTTCCTCGGCGCCGATGCGCGGACGAAGGCTTTGTGTCGATCCCGGACGCTGCTGTTCAATGTTATCGAGGGAAGAGAGCGCTTGCTGCATGGCTGGATAGCAGCGCTTTGACGCGGCTTCCTGGCTCAAGCGCACGAACGCCGCGCTGATCAAGGTTTGCAGCTCCGGCTCCCGCTCGATCGCCAGCTGATTTCCCAGCCGGCGGATGGACTCCATGAGAGCGCTGCCATCGCCGCTTCCGTACAGCTCGGCAAGGTCAGAAAGTCCAATCGCCGTGGTGCGGCGCGCTTCCGGCGCTTCGAGCGCAATGCAAGCGGCGTACTTCATCAAAATCTCGTTAACGGTTTTCAATTCGCCGCGCCGTAGCATGTCTTCCAGGAAGACCCGAACGTTGCGGGGAGGCACGCACCAGGCCTCGTCCGATGTCAGTACTTCCTTCTTGTTCTCTTCCGGGACCTGTTCCCAAAACTCCTGGTCGAGTAGCTCGGTATAGGATTGGACCGACAATCCCGCCTGAGCCATCATTTGTTCCTGCGACCCGAGAATTTTGCGTAGAGCTTCGATCTCTGAATTCATGCGATCCAGAAGCTGTTTGACGGCGTTTACTCGCAGTTCGCCACGTTCGTAGCTGTCCAGCGCGAAGCGAATGGCCACGTGTTCCGCCAGCTTCAGCAACATGGGCTTGTCGGCCTTCTCGTTGGGCGCCTGTGCCGCCAGGCCAGCAAGTGCCTGTTGCAAAGTGTATTGGGCGCGCACCGGCATCGAGCTCAAACGCGACTGAAAGGTTGGAACGTCCATCTTCGATTCGGGATCTTTTCGGGATTTTCCAAGTTGAGCAAAGAGCCCCAACATCGCGCGCACATCGGCTTCTTCGACGGTGAAGCCTCCACCACCGGAGCCTGGCCCAGTGCCCGTTCCCCCAGGCGCACCGCCGATTGTGCCGCGGGGAAGCAGCGAAGAGGCCGTCAGCCACTTGCCGGGTGTTTGCTCTCCACTCCCACCGGCGGCACCGCTTCCAACTCCGGAGCCGCCGCCAGCGCCAGCGCCTCCTCCACCTATTCCTGTCCCACCGCCACCAGCGCCGATTCCGCCGCCTCCAGAACCCCCGCCAATCTCGCCGCCCGTTCCAACGCCTCCGCTGCCGCCAACACCGCCTCCACCGGGGCCTCCAGCCCCACTACCACCGCTGCCCCCGAATCCGCTGCCGCCCCCGGCCCCACTGCCGCCGCTACCACCAAAACCACTTCCGCCGGCGCCTCCAGCCCCGCTACCACCGCTGCCCCCGAATCCACTGCCGCCGCCGCTGCCGCCGGAACTTCCAGAACCTTCCGAGCCTGAACCGCCGCCCGGACCACTTCCCCCACTTCCACCAGTGGCGCTACCAGTTCCTAGACCGCCGCCGCCCGCACCTGAACCACCCCCGCCGCGTTCCCACAGACTCCCAGATTGACTCGCAGAACCTGAGCCGCCCCCTCCGCCACTGCCAGTGCCAAAGCCGCCGGCACCTGTGCCACCTCCGCCAGGCACTCCGCTGGAGCCGCCACCCCCTGGCCCGAAACCTGGGCCGGTTCCTCCTCCGCCGCCGCCTCCACCGCCGCGCGAACTTTCCGCAGCAAGAATCATTTGCAGGAGCTTGTTGGGGTCCTCGAAGAAATCCTTGAACTTGTCACCTTGGGCGCCGAGAGCTTTTGCGGTAAGTTGCGCGGCCATTTTGATTCCTGCCACGGAGGAATCTTCGGCGACATAGCGAATCTCGTTGACCTTGATGCTCGTCTCACCGGCGAGGGCGGATTTCAATTGCTCCGCGAGAGAAGAGGGCTTGGCGTTTCCGCTGGGAAATGCGCGGACAAACCTGGCGAATTGTGGTTGCGTCAAATTCGGGGAGAAGTGGATGCTGGCAATTCCTGCGCCGGTCAGCAGTTGAGCAAAACTTTTTTCGCCGGCGGATGCGCCAAGTGGCACGCCATCCAGCAGGATTTGGTTTCCCGAGGCTCCAAGCAAAAGGCCGCTGCCGCTACTCTCATCGAGCGCACCTCGGAGCTCTTTCCACGCAGTGTCAAACTGCGCCGCGGTTCGCACATGGCCAAACTCGTAGAGCCGTGCGAATTTCAGCAAAATGTTGAGGCTGCGGACAAATGCCCGCGCGCCCCCGCGTGATTCCGGACTCATGCTATCCGGCTAGGAAGCCGGCCTCCCCATGCTTCCTACTACAGTAGGTGCCTCGCGCGCTACAGACAAGCTTCGCGGGATGCATTGTCACCTTCTCAATAACAGAGTGTTGGCGGAAAGGGCACGAACTTTCCCTGCCCGGCTCGCTGGCGGCAAAGCTTGCCGCGTCGATTGACCACTTCCATCTCTGAGAGTACGCTCTGTGAACTTCCATGTCCCCGAAGGGTTCCGACTTGGCCGCGCATCCCCAACCATCGAACTTGATTCGTGGCCTTGGACTTTGGTCGGCCACCGCGATCGTCATCGGCGACACCATCGGCACCGGCATTTTTCTCGTCACCAGCGACATGGCCCGCGCCGTCGGCTCGGCCGCTCTGGTCTTTGCCGCCTGGCTCATCGGCGGACTCATCGTGCTCTTCGGCGCCTTCTGCTACGCCGAGCTCGGCGCGGCCTTCCCCAAAGCAGGCGGCCCCTACGTCTATCTTAATCGCGGTCTCAGCCCCCTCTGGGGCTTTCTTTTCGGCTGGATGAGCTCGTTTCTCGAGCGGCCTGTGGCTATGGCCACGCTGGCCGCTGGATTTCTGCGATTTCTCGGATTCCTGTTTCCCGTCGTCTCCACCCCATTGTTCACAAGCCACATCGGGCGATACGCATTTACATTCACCGCGGCCCAGCCTCTCGCAGCGCTCGTGGTTGTGGCCGTCACGGCGCTCAATTACTTGAGTGTTCGCCTGGGCGGCGGCATACAGGTCTTGCTGACTTCTCTGAAGATCGGAGCGATCCTGGTGATCGTCGTGGCGGGCGTGTTTTTCGGAAAACAACATGCCCTTGCGGCCGCTTCAGTCGTGCCCCCTCTTGGTTGGGGAACCATCAGCGCCTTGCTGACCGCCCTCGTCCCCGCTATGTGGGCCTATAACGGTTTCAACGACCTCGGCGCCTTGGGCGAAGAAATTCTGCGCCCGGAGAAAAACATTCCTCGAGCGATCATCCTTGGACTGCTTACCGTGGCCACTCTCTACCTGCTCGCGAATGTCGTTTACTTCCGCATTTTGCCGTTCGCGGCTTTGGCGCAATCACAGCACGTTGCCTCGGATGTTGTGCAGTCGTTCGCTGGCTCGCGTGGAGCAGCGTGGCTGACGGTAGCCATGGCCATCTCCGCCCTCGGAGCGCTCCACGTCGTGGTCATGACCGGCGCCCGCATTCCTTACGCCATGGCGCGCGATGGCGTCTTCTTCCAATTCGCCGAACACATTCACCCTTCGTTTCATACGCCCAGCGGCTCGCTGCTATTCCTCGGCTCCATCGCCGCGCTTCTCGCACTCAGCGGGACTTATGAAGAACTCTATTCGCTGTTCGTTTTTGCCGTGTGGATCTTCTTTGCTCTAAATGCGATTGCCTTGCTTCGCTTGCGCAAGAAGGAGCCCGGCCTCTCCCGGCCATACCGCGCATGGGGCTATCCCTGGACTCCCCTCATCTTTTTGGTCGCTGCCATTGCTCTTACAGTGAACTTGTGGATGATCCGCCCCGTCCGCTCTACGCTGGGCCTAATCGTAATCTTTGGAGGCATTCCATTCTTCTATCGCTGGCGCAAGTCCCCTCGTTCTGCGGCCGCACCCGCAGAGTCCATGTGACGCCCGCAAAATGTCCACACTCTCCGCTTTAATATTCTTTCTTCCGTCTCGCGCGCAATCGTTGAGCTTTCAACTAATTTCCAGAGCCAATCCCCAGCCAAAGTACCTGGGATTGTCTTGGATTTTTTCGACCGGACCACTCGTCAGATGGACGAGCGTACAATAAAGCTGTTTTTCGAGTGAGGGAGGAGTCTCCAAATGAACCCGAATCAGACGGAACGGCTGCAGTGGATCGCGCTTACAGTTTTGGGGATCGTAGCAGGACTGGCATTGGCGCTGCCTTTGGGCGCGCCGATTTTTGCGGTGCTCGGCGCAATGGCGGGGACGCCGATCGTTTTGGGCATCGTGGGATTAAGCTTGGGGACTGCGCAATGGCCGATCATTCGGCGCCATATTTCATCCTCCGCGTGGTGGGTGGCTGGCAGCGCCGTGGGAATGGCGGTGGGACTTACGCTTGGAGTGATTCTTGTGGAGCAAATCGGGCGCGCCATCATCGGCGGGCCGATCAATTTTCGGATGCTTGGAGTTCCTGCGCGCGCTGCGAGCTTTGGCACCATCGGTCTGCTTGGCGGCGCGGGCGTAGGGTTCGCACAGTGGCTTGTGATGCGACGACAGGTGGCAAACTGCGGACGGTGGGTTCACGCCAACGCATTGAGTCTTGGAGCGGGGCTCGCGGGCGGATCCCTGCTCGCCGATTCGCTTGTGCTCAGAACCGGCTCCCTGGCAAGCACCGCGCTTTTGCTTATGATTGGGAGCGGCGTTGCGGGCGTATGCACGGCGAAGACGCTCGCTGTTGTGTGCTCTCCGCGGCCGGAGCAGGTTGCGGCCGCGCAGCGATAATCGAGCATCGATTGAGCACGGTTCGCATGGCAGGACGGGCGATGGGAATAGTCAGCAAGAAGGATGGTATTACCCTCCGTGAAAGAAAAGAGGGCACAAATCAGCAATAGTAAACAACAGTGGCTGGGAGATTCGGCGAACGCTATGGGCGATTGTATTGACTGCGTGCATGATTAACGGTGTAACCGATTGTTGGATTGAGCGGCGGCGCTAAGGAATGTCTCGACACGGGCTTGCTTCCAAAGTTAAACATTGTATGCACGATCGCACGTCTAATCCAGAAGACCTTCGCACGCGGACCAGGGAGTCGCTACCACTATGTCCACGCTGTCAGAGCTCGAATTCCTGCTAGTATCCAACGATTACGCGACGCTCACCGCGGTTTCTGGCGGCGTGAAAAAATACGGAGCCAAATTTGCGCTGGTCCCAACGGCGGAGGCCGCGAGAGATTTCCTGGAGCGGAAGAAGATTGACGGCTTATTTGTGGATATGGAAGTTCCAGCCGCGCTGGAGCTGATTGAGGCCGTTCGAAAAGGCCCCTCGAACGCGAAGGCTGCGATTTTCGCGTGTGTCGAAACCGCGCGTCAGTCCACCGCCACCCTGAACGCCGGGGCAAACTTTCTCCTTCGCAAGCCACTGACCGTGGAAGGCATCGCGCTGCACATCACCATTGCGAAGGACATCATGCTGAGAGAGAGGCGGCGGTATTTCCGTCACCCGGTCAACCTGCCCGTGACGCTGAGGGACGGGGAGGCGGAGCAGCACGGGCGGATCATCAACCTAAGCGAAGGCGGAATGGCGGTCCGCGTGGGTAAACCCCTGAAACATGGAGCCGGGATTGAGTTCTGGTTTGAACTGGCGCTCGGAGCGGAGATCACCGGAAAGGGGTTGGTTGCCTGGACCAGCTCTGAAGGGATGGCGGGAGTTTTGATCCAGACGTTGCACGGAATGGGGCGCGGGCATCTCGGGGCTTGGCTGACTGCACGAGAACAGCTTTTACCCAAGACAGACAACAGTACAGATTAGCAGCGGGCTCCAAAACTAGGCGCCGAAGCAGGATTCTCCAGGGAGCGCTGGGAGGGATTGCTTAAGTTGAAAAACCCGATTAGTTAGGTCCCCGTTATCGTAAAAGCTTTAGTAAAATTGGAGTTTATGGCATGAAGGTGTAACGTTTGGACCGATGAATTGGTCCAAGACATAGCGCCCGCAGTGTATTCGAGTAGTGCGGGTGCCTCCCGCAAATGGCTTTCGGGGGAGGCGGAGAATCCGGAATGACGCGTTCGGATGAGCTCAAGAATCTGGCGACGGTGGCGGGCTTGGCCGTGGTGTACTTCCTTGCCGGTAAGCTGGGACTGCAACTGGCGTATGTAAACGCGAGCGCGACAGCAGTTTGGCCGTGTACGGGGATCGCGGTCGCAGCGTTGCTGGTCTATGGCTACAAGGTCTGGCCAGGCATCCTGGTTGGCGCCTTTCTGGTTAATTTGACGACGGCGGGTTCCGTGGAGACGTCGATCGGGATCGCGATTGGAAACACGCTGGAAGGCCTGGCGGGATGCTATTTAGTGAGCCGATTCGCGCACGGTAAAGAGGCATTTGCGCGGGCGCAGGATATTTTTAAGTTTGCGCTGCTGGCGGGGCTGGCGGCCACTGCGGTGAGCGCGACGATTGGAGTCGCAACGCTCGCGGCAGGTGGCTTCGCGAACTGGGCTGCATTTGGGTCGATCTGGTGCACGTGGTGGCTGGGCGACGCCGTTGGCGCCCTGATCGTAACTCCGTTGCTGCTGCTATGGTGGGAGAATCCCCGGCTCGGATGGACTCGCGAGCAGGCTACGGAGTTGGCGTTCCTGTTTATGGGGCTTTTTTCCGTGGCCTGGAGCGTGTTTGGCGAGCCGTTCCATTCCTCGCTGAAGAACTATCCTTTGGAGTATCTCTGTATTCCATTTCTGGTTTGGGCGGGGTACCGGTTTGGACGCCGCAAGGCAGCGACCGCCGTCTTTGTGCTGGCGGGGATTGCGACCTGGGGCACTCTGCACGGGTTCGGACCATTTGCCAGGGAATCGCAGAACACCTCTTTGCTGTTGATGCAGTCCTTCATGGGGATCATGGCTGTCACGACGCTTGCTTTGGCTGCGGAAGTTACTGAGCACCGGCGAGCCGAGGAGCGCGTGCGGAATTTGGCGGTAAGCGATCCGCTGACGGGGCTTGCGAATTACCGGCAACTCGTGGAGGCGCTGGAGACCGAGATCAAAAGGTTTGGAAGAACCGAGCGGCCGTTTGTCGTTTTACTGCTGGACCTGGATGGACTCAAGAAAATCAACGATGCGCATGGGCACATCGTGGGAAGCCGGGCGCTTTGCCGACTGGCCGATATGCTGCGGCTGTATTCGCGAGAGATGGATACGGCAGGAAGGTATGGCGGTGACGAATTTGTCCTGATTCTGCCGGAGACCGATCCAGAGGCCGCCCGCCTTGTGGCGCAGAGAATCTCCAAGCGGCTGGCGGAAGATGGCGAGATACCGCAAATTTCCGTGAGCATCGGGACTGCTATTTTTCCAGTCGACGGAGAAACAGTGAACGAGATTTTGGGAGCGGCGGACCGCGATCTGTACCGCGAAAAGGGTATTCCAAAAAAGAATTCGCTGCTGCCTAGCTGAGGCCCCGAGGGCAGCGATTGTGCCCTCTGTCTCATAAGCCCAACCGTCGATCAGAAAATGCCGAAGCGCCAAATGCTTACTTGCCTGTTGCTTGCAGCATCTATTCTCGAGACCGACGCATGGGCTACGAAAACCTTCGCACGGCCCGCCTTCACGGAGGAACGGCAAGGTTCACCCAAGGACGGCCGAGCCCCAGAGTCAAAACCCAATGACATCTTCAGGGAGTTGATCCCCTTGCTGCTCCGGAAAACTCGCGTGCCGCTGCGGCTGCCTGAATATGTTCCCGACAGCGATGACGAGGAAGCTCCTCTCTATGCCATTCTCGAAGTGGCAGAGCCAGAAGCGTATTCCATCCAGTTGGCATTCCTCAAAGACTGTGCGGGCGGCAACGCCTGTCACGTCGGGTATATTGGAGGAAGCAGAACCCGCCCTCAGCGGAGCGACAAGCCTCAAGTTCCTGTAATCCTCGCCGTCGGTATCAAGGGAGCATTCGTCGATTTCGATTGCGGGGCGCATTGCGATGACGCCTCCCTTTTTTGGAGCGAGGGAGTGTACTACTACGAGATCAGTCTCAAGGCGGGCGACAAGAAAACGCTCATCCGCATGGCCAACAGCGCCATTCTGAGCAGGCACGCGATAAAAAAATCTTCCCTCTGAAGTTTACTTCAAATTAGCGTCGAAAAATTTGGCGGCCATGGTGGCCGTTTGCGCGTGGATTTCATCGCGGAGGATGCCGGCTTGATCAATGCACAGTCGCGGCTGGGTGCGATTTCCGAGTTCGGCGCACGTGGCGAGGAACGTGTAGTGGCCGACGGCTTGGTAGATGGTGAGCCGCGCGCCATGAATGTTTGCGGCGAAAAATTTGGCGCTGGAGTCGGGAGGGACGGTCGTATCCACGGCGCCGGCGACGATTTGCGTGGGGAGAATAATTTTTGTGAGTGTGTCAGGATCGAAGGCAGGTCCTAGAGCGGGGGCCATGGCAAAGATGGCGCGGATACGCGGATCGCGATGGGATTTGGAGTTTTCAGCAAACGCGGCCTGGATGGCCGGATCGGTTTTGGCGAGAGCAGTGACTTTGGCGAGAAGGCCGGGGTACTCAAGCGTATCTTTACACATTCCGTCGGCTTTGGAAGATTTGCAAAAATCCTGATAGCGAGAGAACTCGGGAATTCCGCCAGCGAGTTCGATCACCGTGAGGCCGCCGAGAGAGAAGCCTGCAGCGCCGACACGCTTAGGGTCAATGCGTGGCCCGAAGGTTGGATCGGCGAGAAGCAGATCGAGAAGAGCGCTCAGGTCATGGGCGCGTTGGCCCCAGAAGACGGCGCCCGGGATTGTGTAGTCTTCGAGAGCGTTATTGCCGGGATGATTTACGGCAGCGGCGATGAAACCGTGTGAAGCCAGCGCGGAGCCGAGCCAGGCCATCATGAAAGAAGAGCCGCCGATTCCGTGAGAGAGAAGAATCACAGGGAATTTTTCGGGGCCTGCGATTAGAGGAGCGCCTGAAGCGGCCTTCCCGGCGCTGGCAAAGGGAGAATCCGGGGAGCCAATCCATTGGGTTTGTTCAATGGAAGCGGGATCGGCGGGATACCAGATGTCGGTGATGAGCGCGTGTGTTTTTGCGCCGCGCCAGTCATAAGGTTCGGGCGGAGTGAAATGGCGGTTCATCACGCCGACCTTATAAATGACGGTTTTTGGTGCGCGCGCTTGGGCAAGGGAAAGAAATAGGAGCGATGTAGCAAAGCAGAGGGTGAAGATAAATGTGCGTGTACGGTTCATGTGGTTTCCGAGGCCATAAATTGCCAGAAACACTTTAGACGATTTGCGGTGGAAGAGGCGAGCAGTTAGAGGAGTGGGAAGGTTTAGGACTACCTCGTTTATTGCTGGCAATCTAGCGTCGAGACTTAGCGACTTGGCTCTTTGTCAAAATTCCGAGGCGGTGCACGGACTTGGCAAGCTCACTCATCGAATTCTTCATATTCAAGCCGACCCTTGCAGCGAGACCTCGGAGAGGGGAAAAGAGTCCATCAACTCTCCGACGAACTCCTGCCAGTGCTTCCGGGTCGTGGACGCCCCAGAAATCTACGAAGTGTCCGGTCCTGTGGTCGTAAGCGAATTTTTGACCGCAATCCAAGCACGTGATGTAGGCTCCCCGGCCAGAGACCGGTCGGCGTCTGGAAAGGCTGGATGGGATTGACTCGCGTAATGTTACCGGAGGACCTTTATGCCGATGAAGACAGACAAAAACAAGACGAAGCAGTGTGCGTAGAAAGAGCGGAGCCCCCAAGACCACATTCCACCACGGCTCCGCGCGGAGGAGCGACACTTGGGCTTTGAACTGACTTCTCGCTGCCGAGCGATACAGGATGATAGACCCCTGGATTCTGTCTGCTCGGGCTACTTTTTTCTGCGGTTGAGGTTGCATGTAAACACCTCAGCAGAATGCTAGACATGACTGAGATTCGTGTCTGTTCCGTTGTGGACATTGATGCACCAGATTGGTCTGCTTGTCGCGATGCCGTTTGTGCAATGGTGCTGGAGATGGGGAGACAATCTGAAGTCTGTCCTACAGGGTGGTTAACAATAACTGGCCCCCTCCCCCCGATTTTTTCACAAATGTTGATTCTAAAGAATTTAACTTTTCTGTAAGTCCATTAAAATCAACACTTGCGAACTGTGGCGTAGGTGTTGATTCTAAATAACTTGCTTGCGGCAATTGCTCTAAAATTGTGCAAGATGCGGCGGGTTTCGGATTACCGCATTTATTAGGCGCTAATCAAGGAAGGGACATTCACCAATGGGTGAGTTTGCCAGTGCAGTTATCGCGATGGCTGAGGTGACCACGGACACTATCAATGCCCAAGTTCCGCATGAAAGATTCGCTCCATTGGGTCGGTCACAAAGTATAAGAGACTCCGTACTCAATGAAACCCTTGTCGCCTCCTTTTCGTGAGCTCACGATCCGAGCGCTCACATAAATATTGGGCGTCTTGGACGTGTAAGGTACGGCCATTTCTATGCTCGACCCATCAGGGTACGTGCTGGTGCTATAAAAGCTTAAGCCTCCGCGCGCCAAGTTTCCGACGAGCACAACTTCGGTTCCAAGTGTGGGGTGCCGAACGCTGCCAATCGCGTCTACCGGAATGCGGTCGTGCGATCGCTGATTCCGCGTCCCAAGGGCTAACACGTAGCTCGATCTTTGGCGTTGGCTATCCGTCTCCACGGGGCTGTGAGGCTCGGCGGAGATCTGTCCGTACGGCAGAGTCCAAGTAGTCCAGCCTCCGCATCGTCCGCAGATTCGGGCAATGCTACGGTGGTAAAGGAAGAGATCGGCTTCAAATTCGTTGAGGTACGACACTTCCAACTGCCCGCAGGCAACACATCTGAGCAGTGTGCGGAGCACAGCCTTATCTACCTCGCAAACGGCAGGGAATGAAATGTCCCAAAGATTGACGTCGGGGTCGACAAAAGCTATCCCATAGAGCAAGCCCTCGGTTCCTCTGATTATTTGGCCTACAATTCGGGCAATTGCCTCCTTGGAGACGCCGATGCGCTGGATCTTAATGTTTTGCCCAAGAGGCAGCAGCCGGTCCACCATGATTGTCGCGCCTTGGCGGCTGACGTCGACTGTGTGCCCTTCCACAACGAACTCTTTTCCATATTCCCCAAGACCCGAGATATGAATGGGCAAGGTTAGAAGAACCCGCTCGCTTTGACGAGGATTTCTTACCTGCGCGGAAGTCTGCGTAGGCTTAACCTTGGCAGCGTTTCCAGAATGGCGCGTCATATAGCATCACCGCCAAGGGGAAAGCTTAGATGAACGAGGCATACTGTCCCATTTACAATTACTACCAATGATTGATCGAGCTGTGAAGCGCTATTAGACCGCAATCGCCACTCAGGTGATTCCCTGAGTATTTCGATGACGCTGCTTAGATTGAAGTGGGCAAGAGTGTTTCCCGCTCTTGGACGCGCCCGCCTCTTCCAGGTTAACCATAACTGCCCCCTCCCCCGGTTTTTTATAAATGTTGATTCTAAAGCATTTAAGTTTCCTGTAAGTCTTTTAGAATCAACATTTGCGGACTGTGGCGTAGATGTTGATTCTAAATAACTTGCTTGGGCCAATTGCCCTAGAAATGCGCAAGATGCGGCGCGTTTCGTAAGTGTTGCGAATAAAAGAGTTAAGTCGTAGGAGCGAGATCCAGAAAGCAAAAACGCCAATCAGGAGATCGGCGTTCCTGGGTACATGGGTACATGGCGCAATATTACCCAAGCACTACTATACGCGAGGGGCAACTTCTTGTCAAGGAATTAAGATATAAAAATCCAGAGCTGGTGATGCGGTTCTCGCGGGGGTTGCCGTGAGCTCTAAACCCGTGCACGCAAAACCAGCATATGCGGCACCCAGTACTTGGTTAGCCGGCATGGGCCAGCCACACGCCCAATTGCAGGATTATCGGGAGCGCGGATTGGTCGATTTGGATTGCATTCGCATAACGTGAAGAGGAAATATCCGGGCCATTTGGTTTCGCCGTAGTGTAAAACTATCGTGCGCTGCGAGAACACCTGAGAGGGGAAACTATGCGATTTTGGATCCCGATGCTGGGCCTTGTAGTAATCCTGTTGGGCGGGTATGGGATCGTACCGAACGTCCAAGAGCACGCGGCTGCGAAGAAAATCACGGAAGCGGAGATTAAGAGCGCCATCAACAGCCGATCCGATGTAGACGAATGCGAGAGTCTCGACCAGATCCTCATCGACCACCTCGAATACCACGACTTTATCGGCGATGGGCAACAGGAAGCCGTAGTCGTTGCGTCCACGTGCATGACGGGAACTGCCGGGCCGGACATTCATGCGGTGTATAAGCGCGACACCGACGGAAAAGTCATCGAGCTTCCTTTTCGCCACGCCGAAGGGGACCCTTTTTTCAACGGTAGCGGACGGAAGATTCCGGTCTTCGGCAATGCAAACTATGGGCTCGCTCTGGAAAACGGGGAACTGGTAGCCCGCTGGAGCGATTCTTCGGACCGCGAAGCACCGTTGGTTGTTTGGTATAAGTGGGACGGCAAAAACTTTGTCGTGGACCACATGAAAGTCGATGGCCCGTTTCCGACCAGCTACGACTGCGCAAAAGCTACGAAAGAAATGGATCGCGCGATCTGCTACTCGCCGAGCGTGGCGGCCCTGGATGTCCAGCTGGGACAGGCATACCGTGCGGCCCTGCAACGACTCCCACCGGACAAGAAGCAGGAGCTTCAAACCCAACAACGCGAATGGTTGGCGCGGCGGGAGAAGGAATGCACCATCTATAAGTGGTGGGTGGACTGCCTAAAGGATCTCTACACCAAACGGATTGCCGAACTGAATCAACGATAAATCCCAGCTGGCTGGTTTTAGATCAGTGGGCTGCTCCTAGCAACTCCTACTCACAAGGTTCGGTTCTGCCGGGTAAATCTCGCACCTGCAGGTAGCTGGCATGGGCCTGCCCCGCCACACGCAAAACCGGGATTTGCGGCACCAAGTCCGCGGTTAGCAGGTATGGGTCGGTCTCACGCCTTGGTCACGCGATCGGTTTGGGTGTCGGTAAGGGCAGGACCGTGAACTCGGCGGTGCGAGTGATGGTCTGATTGGTGAGGAGGTCGATGACGTAGACCTCGAGGGAGTAGTGGCCGGGAGCGAGGGAGGACAGAGGCAGGTTGCGCTCGAGGGTGATTTGTTCGCGGGACTGTTGGAGCTGCTCGGAGGATTCGTCCTGCTTTAAGACTTGCTGGTGGTCTTTGAGGATGCGATAGGCGACGGAGACATTTGTTTTGTGGGATTGGGCGTCGAGCGTCAGGTTATAGAGCTGGAGGAAGATGCCCATTTTGTCCGCGGGGAAGAATTCCGGGTTGATGCGAGGGCGTACTTTGTAAGAGCCCAGAACAAATGGGCCGAGGCCAACTTGGGAACTGGGAACGGGCCGAATTTGGTCGGCGAGGATGAGCGAACTGGCGTCGAGCGATGCTTCTTCGTAGAGCGGGACGCGCAGGGCGGCGTCGATCACGCCGACGTTGCCGCTTTGCGCGTCTTTGAGGACGACATCGAGACGATACAAACCGGAGCGCAAAGGAACGGACTTCTGGTAGATGGAAGACAAGTTCATCGAAGACTGAAAAAGAGAATCGGGGAAATCGCGGGAGACGACGTCTTCGAAAGTTTGAACGACGCGGCCGCTGAGAGTGGTGATGCGGCCGTAGAGATTGAGGACTGCGGACTGGACGCCGTCTTTGCCCTTGAAGCTGAGGTCGCGATTGGCGACTTGGAGTGTGATGGGGACGAGAACGGAATCGTGGGTGACGCGGAGGAAGTCGAAGCGGTAGTCCATGTGGATCTGGTTGCGGAGAATCGTCACCGTGACCATGGCGGCGAGGTCTTTGAAATGCTCGGGCGGGCGCTGGGCTTTGAAATAGCGGTCGATGATATCGAACTCATCCAAGCCGGCGGAGAGTCCGCCAAGAGGCGCGGGGAGCGTGGTGCCGTTGGTGTTGGTGAAACGCTGGGCTTTGGAGCAAAGGCCGAGTTGTTCGCAGGTGCTGAGGCCGGCGCCGGGGACTTTGGAGAGCGCGTCTTTTTCGCCAGGGTCCATCGTTAGGTGGTATTCGCCGGAGCCGCTGGGATCGACGAATTCGAGCTCGATGTTGTCACCGATATCTTCGAGGTGGCGGTAGCGCCAAAGTTCCCACGGATACGTCGTGGTCGAGCCCCCGCCCTGCTCGGGCGGACGATCATAGGTGCCGCCTGTGGGATGCGAATCGATTTCATCGGGCGGGCCCAAGAGGATATAGATGTGGCCGCGGTCGGTTTTCCAACCGGGGATGCCGGAGGAGAAGCGTTCGTTGGCGTAGGCGATGCGGCGATAGTGCTCTTCGCGGTAGGTATTTTCGAGGGAATCGGGATCTGGACTGCGGCGCCGCCAGAATTCCTCGATGAACTGCTCGCGCTCTTCGTTGGTGGTAAGACGCAGGAAGGCATCGCGTTCTTCCTTGGTGATGATGTAGATCACTTCCTCGGTGAGCCAGGTATTGTAGGGAGCGCTTTCCTTGGCAAACTTGCGGGCTTGCTGCTTGCGGTCTTTCTGGCTGAGCGGTTTGCTAGGCGGGTTCTGAGCAGGCGGTTGATCCTGCGCGCTGGCAGATTTCGAAGAGAGAACCGCGAAGGAAAGAAGAATGGGAACAAACATCCAGCACATGCGCCGCATAAGGACACCTCGCACGCAAAGCGTTCTAAGGGAGGCGACGCACCGATCGCGCAATTCCCTGGCCCGAATCCCAAGGGACGGTCGTTATGGCAGTCAGAATCAAAGAAGCATGTACGGGTTGCCTGACTCTGTAGTTATTGAAGTTGCGCGGCTAGAATTCAGCGGCAGAGTAATGGATCTATGACGATGTGCGCCAACGGATGGGGATTGACAGGCTGGCGTATCCAGCATACCGTTCGCGGCCAATGAGAAACGAGATTTGGGACCGATGAAAAACAAACTTGTGGGAGCGGTGCTGGTTGCGGCGACGGTGGCGATTGCGGCCTCGCTTCTGCAGGGCTGGGATGTGGTGTCGATGCCGGCACTGGCACCGATGATTTTGCGCTGGCTGGCGATTTTGTTGATCGCGGGGTATGCCACGTCGCGGCGTTCGCTGACGGGATGGATTTTTGTTGGACTATTGGCGGGCGCGGAACTGGGGCACGACTGGCCGGGCGTTGCGGTCAAATTGCAGGTGCTTGGCACGATTTTTCTGCGGTTGATCAAGGTGATTATTGCCCCGCTGCTGTTTGGGACGCTGGTGGTAGGGATTGCAGGCCACGCGGATTTGAAGAAGGTGGGGCGGCTGGCGCTTAAGTCGCTGGTGTATTTCGAAGTGGTCTCGACACTGGCGATGTTCATCGGCTTTGCGGCGATTAACTTGAGCCGCGCGGGGTATGGCGTGACCTTGCCGCCTGCTGCGGCCGGGGAAACGATCAACGCGGTGCCGCACACAGCGACGCAAATCATTACCGATATTTTTCCGGAGAGCATCGCGAAGTCCGTGGCGGAAGGCCAGATACTGCAGGTGGTGGTGTTCAGCGTGATCTTCGCAATGGCGCTGATCCTGGTGCCGGAGGCGAAGCGGCGGCCGATGCTGGACTTCGCAGGCAGCCTTTCGGAGACGATGTTCAAGTTTACGAACCTGGTGATGTATGCGGCGCCGATCGGCGTGTTTGGGTCGGTGGCGTACACGATAGGGCATCTCGGACTGGGAGTGATGCTGCCGCTGCTGAAACTGCTGGGGACGATGTATGCGGCGCTGCTCTTTTTCGTGGTGTGCGTGCTGCTCCCGATTACGATGCTGGCGCGCATCCCGCTCAAGCGATTTCTTCAAGCGGTCACTGAGCCGCTGACGATTGCGTTCGCTACGGCGAGTTCGGAAGCAACTCTGCCGAGGGCACTCGAGGAGATGGAATTGTTTGGTGTGCCGCGGGAAACGGTGGCTTTCGTTTTGCCCACCGGCTACAGCTTTAATATGGATGGAGCGGCCATCTATCAATCGCTGGCGCTGATTTTTGTGGCGCAGGCGGCGGGAATGCATCTTTCGATGGGGCAGCAACTGATGATGATGCTCACGCTGATCATCAGCAGCAAGGGCACAGCGGGCGTGGCGCGAGGTTCGCTGCTGATCGTTTTCGGCGCGGCTACTACATTTCATTTGCCAATGGAACCGCTGTTTTTGCTTTTTGCCATCGACCAGCTGATGGACATGGGACGCACCGTGGTTACGGTGCTGGGCAATTGCGTGGCTTGCGTGGTGATCGCGCGCTGGGAAGGCGAGTTGCAAACGGAAGAGGCGCATTGAAAGATAGTATTGGGAAGTACAGCGAAGACGCGTAGGCGATGTAAGACGCGATGGATCACTACATTTCGCGGTAATTCAAGAGAAGAAGACCGATAAGAACAAGGCAGGTGGGCCAGAGCCAGGCCATTCTGTCGCGCACTTTGTTTTCCGCGGGGAGACGGAGTTCGAGCCAACGCGACCAGCCTGCCACGATGCCCAGGATCGCGAGCGGGGCGTGACTTAGCTCGGCGAGGACTTCTTCTTTTATGTTGCCGAGACTGTGAGAGTGGGTGAGAAGGAGAGCACTAGCGACAGCTACGAGCGCGGGGAAAATCAAGCGGGCGCGCGCGGTGGCGACGCGGCCGGTTTGCACGCGCCATTCAAAAATCGCGAGACCGATGACGAGCAGCGCGAAGATTCGATGGAGCAGAACTTCGGGATCCTGAAGAGTGACCCAAAAGCCGTTGGGGCCGAGGGGCCAAGTTTCGGGATCGCTTCTCAAGAAAAGAAACAGTGATAGCCCAAGAAAGAGAAAGGGCCAGTTTCGGGCCCATGGGGAATGCTTTGTTTGCGCGAGAAAAGCGAGGAGGCCGATGGCCAGCACGATCAGACCTGCCCAGTGGTGGTTATACTCCGACCATGATTTCTCGGCGGGCGTGTTGGGGCGCGTCCCCGCTTGCCCGGGAACGAAGGAAGCTGCGGAAACTGTGCCCGCGTCGAACGATTTCACCTCAGCCGCGTAAACATCCTCGGGCAAGTCTGCGATGGCCGGGCTTGCGAGCCGGGGGATGTGCGGGGCCACACGGGCGGCAATCTCCTGGGGGGAGACGCGGTCTGTGGTGAGATCTACCGCTGGAGGCAGTGAAGTCAGCGAGGCGGCGGTCAAGACCACGGTGATTCCGATACCAATTTCTGCTTCGCCGAAGCGTTTTAAGCCGGCGATGACGGAGCCGCCGGAGGGCGAGCGGGCGATTTGAAAATTGAGAGCGCCGAGCAGCAGCAGCGTCCCGAAGAGAACAACTTTTGTGGCGACCATGATGCCGTAGGAAGTGCCATAGACGGCGTTGAGCGAACTGACGTAGGCAAATCCGAGCGTGAATCCAGCAGCGGCCAGGACGGCGACACTGATTAATGCGAGCTTTGAAAAACGCGCGATCAGTTTACGAGCGAATGGATTATCTGGAGAGCGAGGGATGGCGATTAGAAGATAGAAGAGCCCTCCAATCCATGTGGCGGTCGCGCCTTGATGGAGCGCCGTGACGATTGCCAATGGGAGGCGGTATTCGAGGCGAGCCATGGCGTGGCTGGTCATCACGGAAGAGACGAGGATGAGCGCCGCAGGAAGCAACATGACTGCGTGCGTTCCGGGATTCCGGACGCCAGCAAGAGCGGCAATGGTCAAGGCCGAGGCAATAGCGAGAACGCCAGCGAGGACGAAATTCGCGCCGCTGACATCCCTCACGGTCATGTCCGCAGACTGCATCAAGATCAAAGCGCTTGCCAGAATGTAGGCAGCTTGCATGAGCGCCAACGCCAGGGCCGCGCGGCGAATCCATCGAAGGCAGGCGTGGTTAACGGTTTCCGATTGCAGGCTCGCGCGCCGCACGACGAAGTTCAGAAAGACGATGCCGCCGATGGTGAGCGATTGAAAGCTCAAAGTTGCGCCGCGGAACAGTACAGAAAGGAAGCCGAAGATTTGGAGGAGGCGGGCCATCGAAGGGTGTTAGGGATGCGTGACTTGAAAAGGGATTTCGCCCCTGGTGATATGTCCATCAGAAGCCAACACTTGCCAGCGGATACGGTATTCGCCGGGGATCGATGCTTGGGCTTGTGATGCCAGCGTGTCGGCAGGGGAGTCTTTGGTGATTACCAGCGATAGCGAGGAAGCGTCTGGCCGGACTAGCGTCAGGCGGGAACGGCTCGCGTCAATGCGAACATTGAAGCGCAAGTTGATGGGGATGCCGGGCCCGGCGACGGTGCTGTGGATCGCTGGAGAGGATTCCAACAAGATGGCGTGTGCAATGGCCGTGCGGGCCGCCAAGAACAAGGCGGCTCCGGCAAAGAGACACACTGCAATCAGAACACCTCGACCTGGCCGCATGACTCTCCACTTCCCATCAGAGAATTTGCCGCGTGAAAAAGCTCCGGCCGAAAACAACGGGCAAAGAGCAACCTGGAACTGATGATCATGTTATTTCAATCCGCGGGTACTGCCAAGACGTAAAAGCCGGACGTATTTGTTTGCCGGCGATAAGGAATGCGATCGTGGAGGGTGTGAGTATTCCTAGCGTGCGGTCGGCGGGATTGGTGACGGCGTTGCCGATCACCGGTGGCGCGGGCACAGATTTTACAATCGAAGGCTTCTGGGAATCGTGATCGGGATCGCAGCGGCGCTGGGACTCACCCGGCTGATGGCAAGTTTGCTCTTTGGCGTGAGCGCGACAAATCCGCTGACTTTCACGGCGGTCGCCCTGCTGTTAACAGTTGTGGCGCTCGCAGCGTCTTTCCTTCCAGCGCGCCGTGCGATGCGCGTCGACCCCATAGTGGCATTGCACCACGACTAGTTCAGGGAGCGGAGGCGATCGCCAATGGTCGAAACATTTTTCCAGGACGTTCGCTATGCGGCGCGGGGACTGCGGAAGAGTCCGGGGTTTGCGCTGGTTTGTATTTTGACGCTGGGTCTGGGTATCGGCGCGAATACCGCCATTTTCACGGTCATCAATGCCCTGTTGATTCGGCCTGTTCCGGGCGTGGCGAATCCGGATGAGCTTGTCACTTTTGAGCGCTTGCAGAAAAATAACCCCGATTTTGCATTTGGATATCCGGATTACCTCGCGTACCGCGACCAGAATCAATCATTCACCGGACTGGCTGCTCGCTGCCGCACTGCTCTCACACTAACTCACGGCGCAACCGAGCGAATCGTTGGCGAATTGGTCTCCGGCAACTACTTCTCCGTGCTGGAGGTGAACCCGGCTCTTGGCCGGCTGATTGCTCCCGATGACGTGCAAGTTGACGATGAGGCGCCCGTTGCGGTGCTGAGCTACAGGATGTGGCAAAGAGTCTTTGGTTCTGATCCCCAAGTCGCCGGAAAGAATATTCTGTTGAACGGCCACAGATTCACTATCGTGGGAGTGGCCGCGGGAAAATTTACGGGAACCGCAGTGGGTTCGCCAACAGACGTCTGGCTGCCGTTGACGATGCAGCCGGCGGCCATCCCGCGCATGTCGCATGGGGTGCTTCACAACCGCAATTCGGGGTGGATTGAGATTTTCGGCCGGTTGAAGCACAGCGTACGCCTCGCTAAGGCTCGAACCGAAATGCAGATTATCGCGGGACGTTTAGCGGCGGCATATCCGGAGTCGAATGAGCATCGCAGCGTGGACGTGATTCCCAGTTTTGGAATGGATCCCGACGACCGTGCCGCCCTTCAAAAATTCTTCGGGCTGCTGATTGGTTCTGTGGGAATTCTTTTGCTGATCTCGTGCACCAACGTCGCCAATTTGCTGTTGTCCCGAGCAGATTCGCGCCGCAGAGAGATTGCGATGCGGTTGGCGCTTGGAGCGAGCCGCGGGCAATTGGTCCGGCAATTACTGACGGAAGGAGTGTTGCTTTCTTGCTTTGCTGGAGGACTCGGCTTGCTACTTGCGCCGTGGACGGGGAGCCTGATTCTCGCCTTCCGCCAACCGCTTTATGCCCTGCGGAACGTGGATACGACTCCAGATGCAAGAGTGCTGGGGTTCACGCTCGCGGTGGCATTGCTGACGGGAATCTTTTTCTCTCTCGTGCCCGCCCTGCAAGCTTCCAAGCCCGACCTAGTCGCTACCTTGAAAGACAATACGCCCGGAGTAGGCCGGCGCTCGCGTCTGAAAAGTGTGCTGGTCTCCTCGCAGGTCGCTCTCTCTTTGGTTTTGCTTGTTGTGGCGGGCGTGACCGTCCGAAAAATGCAGAAGGTTGTGAATCAGAATCCCGGGTTCACGACAAATAATTTATTGATGATGTCCATTTCCCCGAGCACGCAAGGATATTCGGAACCGCAGGGAGAACGCTTCTATAAGGAACTCCTGGCGCGTGTCGAACACATTCCGGGAATTCAGTCTGCGAGCCTTGCAACCACCGTTCCACCGTCAGACTGGAGCAGCAGGGTTTCGATCTTTTACGAAGGCCAGGTGCCTCCCCTGGACTACTTTCGCGGGCACGAATTCGAAGTGGGCATTCGCGTCGATATGAACAATGTGACCCCAAATTATTTCCGGACCATGGGGATTCCGATTCTCCAGGGCAGAGATTTTGCCGAACGAGACAGGCCCGGGGCGCCGCTCGTAGCGATCGTGAGCCAACGGCTCGCGCAACGCCTTTGGCCAGATCAGAATGTTGTGGGCAAGCGCATCGAATGCCCGCCCTGGGAGGGTACGCCCAGCCCACCTCTCGAGATTATTGGCGTTTCTGCAGACGCCAGGTATCGTTCGCTGCTGGCTGATGCTCCCCTCCTTCTTTATTTGCCGGAATCGCAGAACTATAACGGAACGGAAACGCTTGTCATCCACACTTCGCGAGATCCTATTGGTCTGCTTGCAGCTGTGCGCAGCGCCGTTTCATCTCTGGATCCGAATTTGCCGATTTTTGGGGTGAAAACGATGTCCGACCAGGTCGACGACTCTCTGTGGCAGCCACGCATGGCCGCCGGGATACTGGGAAGTTTTAGCTTCCTCGCACTCGTGCTGGCAGCTGTGGGTCTTTATGCGGTGGTCTCTCAATGGATGGGCCAGCGAACAAGGGAGATTGGCATTCGAATGGCGCTCGGTGCAAAACCGCAGAATGTGCTGCGCTTAATCCTGGGATATGGAGCCGGCTTGGCACTATGGGGAATCTTGGCGGGCGCGCTGATTGGTTCGGCAGTGACACGATTCGTGTCCGCACTGCTGTTTGGCACAAACAGTACTGACGCGATGACGATTGCGGGGATCGCCTTGCTGCTTTTGCTTGTGGCACTGGCGGCGTGCTACGTCCCGGCGCGTCGCGCGATGCGCGTGGACCCCATGGTGGCGCTCCGGTACGAATAGTGGGAAAGACGGATCGAGCGTAATCGCCGGCGATTGCCACTGCGCAGAACGGGCCACTCACATTCCGCGATTTGGAATCCAGAAGATAACCATCGGAATGGGCTGCGCGAATTTCCGTTTGAGATACCAACAAGGCGAGTCGCCATAGTGCGGGAACAAGGAGTGTACGCACTCGGCGGTCTGCTGAGGCTGGACCGGGTCGATGCTGTATTCCGTCTTGCCTCCTTTTTCGCTGATGGCCAGGATGCGAACGGCGGTGACGGTTTCAAATGGATTGCCGGGTTTGGGGCGAATCATGCGAATGCGAACAGAGGCAAAGTCGCCGGCGTAAAGGAGCGCAACGGCAAGAACGAATGCGATCAGAATCCGCTTGAAGAGTGTGCGAGTTGGGACCAAGCGCGAGGTTCCTCAAATCTCGCTAAGCAGACAGCAACGGAGAATATTCGTCACCAAATTTTCAGGCACGGGCTACGGCTTGTCCTTCGGGACCTCGATGGGCGTGCCGATCTTGATCGTCGATCCAAACCGTTTGTAATTTTCGTAACGAACGGTCATCCGAATCCGCACGCCACCACCGCTAAATTGCAAGGTGTCTTCGGAATGCGTGTACGTCGGAAACCAGAAGTGGCCCTCGATGTTTTCACGGAAAGTCTCAAAGCGCGGGAACACGTTCTCCTGTCCATGCTTTTTGATGTCCGGAACGGCCTTGCCGTCGGTTTTGACGATTCCGGAGTCCGTTTCGTCGACCCAAATGCGGCCCTGGAAGTAGCGCTGATTTTTCTCGATTTTTTTCGGCCCAACGTCGAATACGTAAGCGTTGATCTCGTCGAGTTGCTGCTGGCCGACATATTTGATGTCGTATTTCGGTAGTTCATCGGTGGTGAGCACGAAGGGCTGGACGTGCTCGAGGTCGTCGAAATCCTGTTGCGACATCGAAATGCGCTGGAGAGACGGAGCGGGAGCGTCGGTCACATGCTCATAGCGCTTACCCTCGGGCGTGAAGAGGATGTCGCTGGTCATGCGGTATTCGCCGTCGGGCTGCCCGCTATATTCGTCGATCGTTTGAATAACGAAAGTTTGCGTATAGGTGTAATTGTCCCGCTCTTTTCTGAACTCAGCCTCGCGCGCGGCGAATTTCTGAATAATCTGTTCCGGAGGAATCTTAGGCGGCGCCGTCGAAAGAGGGGACTCGGTGGTCGTCTGGTGCGGAAAGGATTTTGGCGCGGAACCCGGTTGCGGCAACGGTCGGGGGGTGGGTGCAGTGTAGGATGGAGGCGGTGGCAACGGACCAGTCTGCTGCGCCAAAACGGGCCGCGACGTGAACAGCAAGGCTGAAACAGCCGCAAGCGTTAGCGTGAACCGCGCGAAGAGTCTCTTGTTTGGTTTCTGGATGACGTGTCGCATTCCTTGCCAATTCCTTTCCCTCTAAGCAGGCGCCTAAGAGGTAGGAGTTTCAGAATAGCGCCGGGGTTGCTCCGCGTCCAGAAGGATACGCAATTCGCTTTGCGAACCGCGGGTAGTCCAAATATCGCAGTTCTCGGTAGGAACTCTCCCGCAGTCTGCTGGGCACCGAGCGGCGAACCGCCTTGATTCTGCGGAGCGCCGGCCGCATCAACGACGAAGTGTTGCGCAAGGTCGAACACGAACTGGACCTGTCAGAGACGCGTCTATCCTTAATATCTTAAACGAAGAGCAAGAGACACACATGCACCGTCCGGCATGGCTTCCCGTTCGCTATTGACCTGGATGTCTTGCGACAGTATCATCCGCACAATCCCAGGCAAAAAATTTGCGAGCGAGGTCGCCATGTCAAAGCGCGTGTGTTTAGTCGTATTGATCGCAGCAGTCGTATTCCTTGCAGATCCCTTCTTGGTTCGAGCGCAGCAGCCACAGATCAATCCTGATGTTTATGATCAGCTCCATTTCCGCTATATCGGACCGGTTGGGAACCGCACGATCTCGGTAGCGGGCATCCCGGGCAATCCGAACATTTATTACGTAGGGGCGGCTTCGGGCGGAATATTCAAATCCACGGACGGCGGCGTCCACTGGGACCCGATTTTCGATTCGGAGCCCGTCTCTTCGATTGGCTCACTCGCAGTGGCCGCCAGCGATCCGAACATCGTTTGGGCCGGGACCGGCGAACCTTACATCCGAAGCCACATCTCTGTAGGGAACGGAATTTACAAGTCGACGGACGCGGGCAAAACCTGGACTCACATGGGGCTGGAGAAAACCGGCCGGATCGGCAACGTGCTGATTGATCCGCGGAATCCGGATATCGTGCTCGCATGCGCCCTGGGCCATTCGTATGGACCGCAACCGGAACGCGGCGTCTTCCGGACGACGGATGGCGGCAAGAATTGGGAAAAGGTTCTGTTCGTCGACGAAAACACGGGCTGCTCGGACATGGCCATGGATCCAAACAACTCGCGCATTTTGTTCGCGGGCATGTGGCAGCTCGTGATTCACACCTGGGGCCGCACGAGCGGCGGGCCGGGCAGCGGATTGTTCAAATCCACCGACGGTGGAGCGACGTGGAAGCGACTGGAAGGCCACGGGCTGCCGAAGCCGCCCGTGGGAAGGATTGCCGTGCGAGTGGCACAGCGCGATTCGAATCGCGCCTATGCCCTCATTGAGACAGGCGACGGCGTACCGTGGGACGGCAAGCCCACACAGAGCGGGCAACTTTGGCGCTCTGATGACGGCGGTGAGGACTGGCAGTTGGTGAATTCCGACAGGCAGATTCGCGGCCGCACGCACTATTACTCGCGCGAAGAAATCGCGCCTGACAACGAGAACGAGGTGTACTTTTTCACGTCGGCTTTTTCGAGAACGCTCGATGGCGGCCATACGCTCACAAATATGCCCGCGGCTCCCGGCGGCGACAATCATGAGATGTGGATCGATCCCACGAACGGAGACCGCATGGCCGTCGTCAACGACGGTGGAGTTAGTATTTCCATAAATCGCGGGCACACCTGGGACCGCATTCAGTTGCCGATCGCGCAGATATATCACGTGACCGTGGACGATCAGATTCCTTACTTCGTTTATGGCAACAAACAAGACGGCTCCTCCTACCGAGGCCCGAGCAACAGTCTGCAGTTCGGCGGCTTTGGCGGAGGCGGAATTTCGCGCGGCCAATGGCACCCGATCGCGGGCGGCGAAAGCGGCTTTGCAATACCCGACCCTGTGGACAACAACATCATCTGGTCGAGCGGCACGGGAGCGGGCAGTGTGAGCGGTGCGGTGGAGCGTTTTGACGAGCGCAATCGCCAATGGCGCGAAGTCGAAGTATGGCCCGTGGATGTTTCCGGGGCGACGGCCTCGGAAGTGAAATACCGCTTCAACTGGGAATTTCCGATCACAATTTCACCGCACGACCACAACAAAGTCTATGTTGGCAGTCAGTTTGTGCACGTTACGGCGGATGGCGGCAATAGTTGGCAAGTGATCAGCCCGGACCTGACGCGAAATGACAAGAGCCGGCAAGGAGGCTCCGGCGGATTGACGCCCGACAACATCGGCGTGGAATACGCTGGAACTGTTTTTGCCATTGCGGAATCGCCGAAGGAAGCGGGCGTGATCTGGGCGGGAACAAACGATGGGCTCGTCCAAATCACACGCGACGGCGGAAAGAATTGGACAAACGTCACAAAAAATATTCCGAACGTGCTGGACTGGGGCACGGTCAGCAACATCGAAGCCTCGCGTTACGACGCGGGGACGGCGTACATCACAATCGATGGCCACCAAGTGAACAATCGCGACCCGTTCGTTTACAAAACCGCCGATTACGGAAAATCGTGGACTTCGATTACGAATGGAGTCCCGCACAGCATGTTGAGTTACGCGCATTGCGTGCGCGAGGATCCCGTGCGGAAGGGGCTGCTTTATCTGGGAACGGAAAATGCGCTTTACGTCTCGTTCGACGATGGGAAAAACTGGCAACCGCTCCAGACTGGCTTGCCGCATGCGCCGGTCTACTGGATCGCGGTCCAGGAACGCTTCCACGATCTGGCTCTAGCGACCTACGGCCGCGGCTTTTGGATTTTGGATGATCTCACGCCACTCCAAGAGCTAACTACGGAAGTTCTCGCGTCGAACGCTCATCTATTCGCACCCCGCGATGCTTACCGCTTCCGGGCCGTTGAGCAACCCGCGGCCGTCTCCTACGACCCGACGGCCGGACACAATCCCTTGTACGGAGCCGCGATAAATTTCTATCTCAAATCAAAACTTGGCGAGAAAGAACGCGCGAAGCTCACTATCACCGATGCGAGCGGAAAAACCGTTCGCGAAATCGAATGCCGCACACCGCGAGCCGAGGGCGGCCGCAGAGCGGGTCCCGGTGGCCCCGGAGGCGGGGGCGGAGGCGGCTTTGGCCGAGGGGAGGCTCCGCCGTGCGAAGCGAAACCGGGCATCAATCGCTACTGGTGGAATTTGCGGGGCGAGGAAGCCACGGAGGTCAAGCTAAGAACTCCTCCGACATACTCGCCAGACGTGCCGCTAGGTCAGGAAGGCTGGCGCGCCGCTCCCTCCGTGGACCGTATTTCCGTGCTGGAACCGCCAGGGACGTACACCATCACGCTGACCGTTGGCGAGGAAAAGAGCAGCCAAAAACTAAACCTGCTGAAGGACCCGCACTCGACAGGAAGCGAGAGCGATATCCAGGCGCAATTGAAACTGGTCTCGGAGCTTCGCGAAGAGATGAACGCACTCGCGGTGATCGTCAATCAAATCGAATCGATTCGCGCGCAGCTCGTCGACCTTCAAAAACAATTGGGAACAGACGAGGCCTCGAAGGCCATTCGAAAGTCTGCGAACGAGATCGCGGAGAAGTTGACGGGCGCGGAAGCAAAGGTAGTACAGCTCCAGGCCACGGGTCGAGGCCAGGACGACGTCCGGTACTTGCCGATGCTGCTGCAGAAAATCAGCTACCTGGCGGACGAGGTGGGCAGCTCGGCTGACTTCGCGCCCACGACGCAGCAATCTGCCGTGCAGCAGGAGTTGAAGCAGCAGGGCGATGAGACCCTGCGAGAATTGGAGCAGGTGATTTCCAAAGACGTGGCGGCCTTTAACGCCATGCTGCGCGAGAAGAACATTTCGAACATCATCGTCAAGACGCCCTAAGCGAATCGTAACTTTCGCCAATTTGAGCGAAGACGCCTTGGCCCTGAAGGCATCTCTTCCGAGCGGGGTATGATAAACTTTTGGAGTGTCTGCGGTGGGGCCGTGGCGCAGTTGGGAGCGCGCCTCGATGGCATCGAGGAGGTCGTGGGTTCGAATCCCATCGGCTCCACCAGTAAAGCTTTGGCACTTTCATTCCTTTACGCGTTGCCGCTGTTAAGCTCACCATTGTTCATGCAAACCGTCACATTTCGAATAGCTGCAACTCCTGACGATTGTTCGCGAGGTACACTCATGCGCCGAATGCTGCTGCCCAGCTTCAGTTTTGCCTTGCTTGCAATATTTTTTGCGGCGAATGCACACGCAGAGCGTGCCGGCGACGTGAAATTCTCCGCCGAAGTGCCGCTTCTGGATTGCAACGGCCTGCCCTGTGTTGAAGCGCGCATTGGGCGCGGCGCTGTCTTGAAAATGGGCATCGATACTGGAAACGCAGACTCTGTCCTCGATACGCCGTATGCGGAAGCTGCGGGTTTGAAGCCCACCGCCACCTTGCCAGCCGGCGCGCCTTCCGGCATGTACAGGACGGCCATCCCCTCCATCAGCGTTGGCAACGTTACGCTTACAAACGTCGGCACCTTGGCAATGAGCTTGTCCGACATGATCTCGCAAAACCAGATGCCGCACGTGGACGGAACGCTCTCCTACACAGCCTTCAAGGATCGCATCCTGCAAATCGATTTTGTCGCGCACAAGGTTCGGATATCGGAAGTGCTGACGGCGCCAGTGGCTTGCACCGGAGCTTGCGGCAGGATTTCGCTGATAAAATTCGGCAAAGAGGGACCGCCTATTGTGGTGGCCGATGGATTTGAAATTAATGGAAAGCCAGCGTCGGCGCAGATCGACACCATGTATAGCGGCTCGCTTCTGGTCTACACAGCCTCGATTGAAAAGTTGCAGCTCGCGACCGCCGCCAAGACTACAAAATCCAGGGACTTCCCTTTCACGGATGGCGGTGTAAAGATGAAAGAAGCCCTTGCGGAGAAGGAAAGCTTTCGCGGCTTGACCTTGAGTGGGCCAGCCCCGCTGGTCTACTTCCCTACTCCTGATGTGCACGAGCCGGATGGCCTCTTCGACGCAACCGTGGGGATCGAGCTGTTCTACAAGGCCGCTTTGACGCTGAATTTTCACGACATGACAATTTCCGTGGAAAAGCGCTGAATCTCCCCGAAGTCTCCCAACACCGCGATGGGCGCCCCAAAGCGGTCTCGAAAAATTCAAACCAGAAATAGACCGAGAACTTCCTTCGAAGGATCGCGCAAGGAACGCCTCACGAGCGGCGCGATGCGGGCGAGGCACGCAGATGGGCGAGAAACGCGTGATGTGCGCGTGAGTGCGAGCGCCCGCGGAGGACGGCTGCGCCAATCGTACGCGCGGCGGCGGTGTCTTCAATGCGCACATAGCGGCAGCGCGATTTCTTCTCGATAGCCATTTCCGGAACGATGGATACGCCCATCCCGGCTCCCACCATGCTGAGAAGACTGCTGAACTGGCCACTCTCAAAAATAATTTGCGGATGCAGGCGGGCGCGGTCACACGCCGCGATCGCGCTATCGCGAAAACAGTGGCCTTCGCGAAGCAGCAGAAATGGTTCGGCGCGAAGGTCCTTAAGAGAAAGCGAGCGGCGTTTAGCAAATTTGTGCCCCGCAGGAAGTGCGGCAAAGAAGCGCTCGCTGAGCAAAGGAAATGTTTCAAACTCGTGGCCGCGGATGGGCAGCGCGAGGATCGCGAGATCCACCTTGCTGCTGCGTACCTGGTCGAGCAGAACGGGAGTGATTTCTTCAACCACTGTGAGCCGCACCTGGGGGAATTCTCGCGAGAACAACGCCAGGCGCGGCGGAAGAAAGTAAGGAGCGACCGTGGGGATGACCCCGATCGTCACGGAACCGCCGACGGAATCCTGCTGCTCGGCGACGTCACCGCGCGCCGCCTCGAGCTCGCGGAGGACGGCACGCGCCCGTGGGAGAAAAGTTTGCCCTGTTTCCGTCAGGCGTACGGAGCGGCCTAGCCGGTCGAAGAGCCGCGCGCCGAGTTCATCCTCGAGTTTCATAATCTGCTGTGATAGCGACGGTTGCGAGACATGAGCTTGCACAGCCGCCCGGCTGAAGGAACCGGCCTCGGCGACCGCGCAGAAGTAACGAAGTTGATGGAGTTCCATGAACACCTTTTTCGCTGAAGAGTTGTCAATTTCGGGCAAAGCATCGCCTGTCCTGAATGTGATCGGCGTCACAATCAGCTATAGGCGCTGCCTATCCATCGTATCCGAACTATATATTGGAAGTATAGCCACACGGCGCGTACTTTTTAGGGAGCCGGTAGGATTCTGGCCCGAGGGGCTGATGCTGCAGGCAAACTGAGGAGGAATTATGGCGGAAGAAAAAAAGATTATGACGACGGACGCAGGCCGGCCCGTGGGCGACAATCAGAATTCGCTTACGGTGGGGCCCCGCGGGCCAGTCGTTTTTGAAGATTTCCTGCTTTTCGAGAAAATGGCCCACTTCAACCGGGAACGCATCCCGGAACGCGTGGTGCACGCCAAAGGCTCGGGCGCGCACGGGCATTTCGTTTGCACCAGTTCAGAGATCACCAAGTACACGACCGCGAAGCTCTTCAACGCCGTGGGCAAGAAGACGCCGACGTTCATCCGCTTCTCCACCGTGGGGGGCGAAAAAGGTTCGGCGGACACCGCGCGCGACCCGCGCGGCTTTGCTCTGAAGTTTTATACCGAGGAAGGCAACTGGGACATGACGGGCAATAACACCCCGGTCTTTTTCATCCGCGATCCGCTGAAGTTCGGCGACTTCATACACACGCAGAAGCGCGACCCGCAAACCAACCTCAAATCTCCCACAATGATGTGGGATTTCTGGTCGCTGTCGCCGGAATCGCTTCACCAGGTCACGATTCTCTTTTCCGATCGCGGCACTCCCGACGGCTACCGTCACATGGACGGTTTCAGCAGCCACACCTTCAGCCTCATCAACGCGAAGAACGAGCTCTTCTACGTGAAGTGGCACTTTAAAACCAAGCAAGGCATCAAGAATTTCTTCCGCGATCAAGCCGGCGCATTGGAAGGCACGGATCCGGACTACTCGCAGCGAGACCTCTTCCACGCCATCAAGAATGGGAATTTCCCCAAATGGCGCGTGAGCGTGCAGATCATGCCGGAGAAAGATGCGGAGACATATCACCTGAATCCGTTCGATCTTACGAAAGTATGGCCGCACAAAGACTACCCACTGCATGAAGTGGGTGAACTCGAGCTCAATCGCAACCCGGAAAATTATTTCGCGGAAGTCGAGCAGGCTGCATTCGAACCGAGAAACGTCGTGCCTGGGATGGGTTTCTCTCCCGACAAAATGCTGCAAGCGCGCCTGATTTCCTATCCCGACGCGCACCGCTATCGCCTCGGCGTGAATTACGACTCCCTGCCCGTGAACAAACCGCAATGCCCATTTCACACCTACAACAAAGACGGCGCGATGCGCTTCGACGGCAACGGCGGCTCCGCTGTAAATTACGAGCCAAACAGTTTCGGCGGGCCAACTCAGGATCCGAAATTCACGGAGCGGCCGAAGATGGTGAGCGGAACAGTGGCGAGGCACGACCACCGCAGCGACGCCGACTACTATTCTCAACCGGGCAATCTGTTCCGCCTGATGCCCACGGATGCCAAGCAGCGGCTGATCGATAACATCGTCTCCAGCCTCGGCAATGGCGTGCCGCAGCGGATTCAGGAGCTACAAATTCAACACTTTTACAAAGCCGATCCGGCGTACGGAAGTGGCGTCGCCAAGGGTCTCGGCCTGAACATCGACGCCGTCATCGCAAAGAAGCAAGCCAGCGCCGCGGACTGAAAACGATTGTGAGTCGTGGGTCTTCTGTTGTCTAAGATCCGGACTTTTCAGCAAAAAATATGCGCACGAAGGGCGAACCAGTTCGGTCCGCCCTGCCGTGCTTTGGGGTAACAGTAGAACAGCAAGCTTTGTTTTCATGCGCGCGTTTGGGGTAAGGTGTAGCGCGGCATTTCTAACAACCGAACGGCGGGGCCCATGGCAAAGCTAACTTTTTTTGGCGCGGCAGGAAGCGTTACCGGATCGAAATATCTAGTCGAAGCGGCGGGCAAACGTCTGCTCGTCGATTGTGGCCTGTTTCAGGGCACGACCGAGCTCAAAGAGCGCAACCGGAAGCCCCTGCCGATCGATCCGAAGACGATCGACTATGCTTTGCTGACACACGCTCATCTGGACCACACCGGCTGGCTTCCTGTACTCGTTAAGGACGGGTTTCGCGGCCCGATTTTCGCCAATCCCGCGACAATTGACCTGACCGGGATTCTTCTGAAGGATTCCGCCCACCTTCAGCAAGAAGAAACAGAAAACGCTCAACGCAATAAGTGGAGCCGCCATCCAGACCCTCTCGCCCTCTATGGGCCAGACGACGTCGATCCCGTGCTGGAACTACTGAAACCGATGCCGCGCTCCGGCTCGTTCGATATCAGCCCGGAATTTCATGTGACCTCGTATGACGCGGGCCACATCTTGGGATCTTCCAGCCTGGAACTAATTATCACTGAGAGCGGAAAGAAGATTGTCGTGGTGTTTTCGGGGGACATCGGACGATACGACCAGCCGATTTTGAATGATCCGGTAACGCCGCCATCGAAGGCTGACGTACTTCTCTGCGAGTCTACCTACGGCGATCGCGAGCATGCGGAAGGCGACCCGGCGGAGTTGCTGGCGGGGATCGTCAACCGGGTCTCGAAGCGCGGCGGCTCTATCGTGATTCCGGCTTTTGCCATCGGGCGGACGCAGACGTTCATGTACTACCTGCGCCAACTCGAGGATCAACAGCGGATCCCGCGCCTTCCCGTGTACGTGGACAGTCCCATGGCGTTGAGCGCCACGGACTTGTACTTGAAATATAAGGAAGACCACGACCTGGAATATTCGCGCGAGGACAACGATGGCAAGGGTGACCCGCTGGACGTCCATGAATTTCACCTGACGCGATCGGTGGAGGAATCGAAGGCTATCAACAACGTCAAAACGCCCTGCATCATCATCTCCGCGAGCGGGATGGTCTCGGGAGGCCGCGTGCTGCACCATTTGGCGCAGCGGCTCCCAGATGCGCGCAATGCCGTTATCTTGGCGGGCTTTCAGGCCGTGGGTACGCGTGGGCGCGCCTTGCAAGAAGGCGCGAAAATGCTCAGTCTTTTTGGACAGCAGGTACCAGTGCGCGCCGAAATCGTCGAAATGGGACAACTTTCCGCTCATGCCGGGAAGAGTGAGCTATTGCGATGGCTGACTGCCCTGCCCGCACCCCCCAAACAAACGTATTTGACCCACGGCGAACCCGAAGCAGCACAATCCTTGCAAGCTTCCATTCAAGAAAAATTCAAGTGGAAGGCTACGGTGGCTCGGTACCTCGATACGGTCAATTTGGGAGACTAATAGAATCTAGAAATATTTTTGTGGTAACAGGAAACTTATTTCGTGCTGCCATCGTCTATACATGTAAGACCACTCGCGGGGTAGGGGGCTAACCACCACAGGGCAACCGACCGTCAGTCTCCTACCCCTTAAAACTCTGGATACATCAAATTTTCAGCTTTTTAGATAGGTTTTAGAATTTATTCCCACAATCGAACGTATCGCCCAATTACAATTCGGATCGTCAGCGATTTGCCGCGTATTCGGGGAGACGCGATAGCCGTTCCTCGGCAGCGGCAAGGGTGCTTTCCTTCTTGCAAAACGTGAACCGCACCTGCGTAGCTCCGTCGCGTGCGTCGTTGTAAAAGCTGGACCCCGGCACGACAGCGACACCCACCTTTTCCACGAGAAACCTCGCGAATGCAACATCATCCGCGAAGCCGAACCCCGAAATGTCCGTCATGATGTAATACGCGCCGCGGGGCTTGTATACCGTGAATCCGGCAGCGGTAAGAATTTTGAGCAGCCGCTCGCGCCGCACCGCGTAGTCCGCTGCGAGCTTGTCGTAGTAAGACTGTGGCGATTTCAGCGCGATGGCGCCGGCTTGCTGCAAAGGCGCCGCTGCCCCGACCGTCAGAAAGTCATGCACCTTGCGGATGGCCGCAGTCGGCTCCGGCGGGGCGATCGCCCACCCCACGCGCCACCCGGTGACACTGTAGGTCTTCGACATCCCGTTGATCACAATAGTGCGGTCGCGCATGCCATCGACACGTGCCATCGAGATATGCTCTGCGCCATCGTAAAGAATGTGTTCGTAGATTTCGTCCGTAATGCAGTAAGCGTTCCAGCGGATGCACAGGTCGCGGATAAACTCCAGCTCAGCGCGGCTGAAAACCTTTCCGGTGGGGTTGTTAGGCGTGTTTAAGATGATCGCTTTGGTATGCGGACCGAATGCCGCGCTCAGTTCCCCCTCGTCGTAAGTCCAATCAGGTGGGCTCAACTTCACGAAGCGCGGCGTGGCCCCGCTCAAAATCGCGTCCGGCCCATAGTTCTCATAAAACGGCTCGAATACGACGATCTCGTCTCCCGGATTAATGATGGCCAGCATGGTGGACATCATCGCTTCCGTCGAGCCGCAGCAAATAGTAATCTCCCGCTCGGGATCGACGCGCACCCCCTGCGTCCGCTCAAATTTCTCAACGATGGCGTCCCTCAGCGGTTTGGCGCCCCAGGTTATCGCGTATTGGTTGATGTCATCCGCTATGGCTTGTCTCGCCGCCTCCTTGATTTCCGCGGGTGCCGCGAAATCGGGAAAGCCTTGCGAGAGATTGACGGCGCCGTGCTTCATCGCCAGCCGCGTCATCTCGCGAATCACGGATTCCGTAAATTGCTCGGCCTTCGCCGAAAGCATGCGGCGCGCTGCCTGCGCCATGCCGGAGTCAGAGGGATTCATTTAGCCTGCCAGACGATCTGGATTGTCAGTGCAATCGTGCCGGACGAAAACGGCGAGCCCGGAAGCTTACCACCCGTGCCCTGCCGCCGACGAAGTCGGCGCGCCCGACTGACCATAAATCATCCGGTAGACTTCGGAATTGCGCAAGACGATTTGCACGTAATCGCGGGTTTCGCTAAAAGGAATGGATTCCACAAGCTCGGGGATCTCTTCGTAATTCCGCTCTGCTTTCCACGCCGCGATGCGATCCTCGCCGGCGTCAAAGGCCGCCAGCGCGTACTCGGGCGCTCCCGTCAATTTCACCAGCCCGGAAATGTACAGCATCCCGAGCTGAATGTTGTACTCGGGCTGGAAAAGCCTGTCCGGCGAAAAACGCACCCGAAGCTGTTTCGCGAGAAGCTTCCCCGTTTTCGGAATCACTTGCATCAATCCGATCGCGTTTTGCGGCGAAAGCGCGTCCGCTTGAAAAGTGGATTCCTGCCGCATCAGCCCGGCAGCCAGCATGGGATCAAAATTGTTTCTCGCCGCTTCTCGCCGGATCACCGCTTCGTAAGGGAGCGGATAGAGCACCTTCCACACGTCGATGGGGAGGTCCTCGAGTTTGCGCGCATCGAAATTGGGAACAATGATGCGTCCGTAGGCCATTCCCGCGGCGAAGTGTCCCTGGTCAAACGCAGCCTGTGCGGCTTCATACAGAAATCGCGGCGACGAAGTGGCGAAGTACGCGTTTTTCAGCTCCTGTTCGGCCGAGGCATCAAACGCAATCGTGCGCAACGCCTGCGCGCGCGCCCAACGGTCGGCGGCCGCGGCAGGAATCGGCTCATCGAACGGCCTCAGTGCGGGCGGCGGCGGAATTTTGTCCAGAATGTCCGGCGGGTCTCCGTCGGCGGGTTGCAACTTGCTCAGGCGCTCTGATGCGGCGTGCCCAAAATACGTCTGCGGAAATCGATCGAGATCCTTCTGGAAATATGCCCGCGCCTCGGCCAGTTTCCCGTTGCGCTCGGCATCACGGCCGAGCCAGTAAACCGCATCGGCCGAGTTCGACGAGGCCGGATTTTTTAACAAAAATGCTTTGATCTTGTCTTGCGCGTCGGGCTGCCGGTTCAGATAGGCGACCCACGCCACGCGCCACTCCGCGTTAAACGCATTTCTTCCGCTCGGGAAAGTGTCCAGAACACGCTGGTAATAACTGGCAGCCCTGGTGCGGTCGAGGTTCACCCAATAATAATTCCCCGCTGCCATGAAACCCTCTTCGTTCCATTTGCTCAGCGGATATTTCTGTGTAAGCTCATTGAGCGTCGCGAACATTTCGTCGGGCTTTTTGTCGGTCCGATAGATTTGCGAGAGCGCGTAAAGCCGCTCCGCATCCACCTCGAAATCCGGCGTCTTCAACGCAGCAAGAAGTTTTGCCGAACCCTTGAGCTGCACCCTCGCCTGCGCGACTCGCAGTTCAGCCAGTTGCCGGTTGGGGTTTTGCGGATCGTGCAGCATTGCCAGAAGTTTCTCGAACTCGGCCCGCGCTTCCTTCCACTTGTGAACGTCATAGAAAGCCTGAGCCCGTTGCTGCTGCTGTTCCACGCCCGGGTACGGATACTCCCTGCCCATCTCATGCGAAATCTTCTTTAGCGCGCTGTCCGCTGCTTTCGCCTCATCGCTCTGGGAATACTTGTAGAAAATAGTTTGGTAATCCTTGGCGGCGCGGGGGAGTTGATGTAGTGCTTGGTAAGCCTGGGCTCTCTCGAGAAGCAGCGCGGGTCGGGTGCCCGTGGCCGGATAAGAATTCAAGGCGTCGATGGCCTCCTGCGCCCGGCCCAGCTCGGTAGCCAGTGGCGCAAGACTTTGGAGCAACTGCTCTTTCATCGCCGTATTCGGATAGTCGTGTTGAACCATCTCTAAATCCGCCAGGGCTTCCTTCGAGCGCCCCAGCCCGTGTTTCGCCTGCGCCGTCCAGTAGAGGACATACTCACGCAGCACCGTGTCCCCGCTCGCCTTGTTGAACCACGCGAGCGCCTGCTGCTCATGATTCTTCGAGTGATCCTCGTAGCCGAGAGCCAGCGCCGCGCGCGCTCCCCAAACGTTGGCGGCATTTTTCGCCGCGAATCCGGAAAGATTGTTATAGGCGCTCGGCCCCGCGTTATGAACCGCGCGGGCCAGCTCCGATAGTTCTTTTTGAAGTGCCTGATCTTCTGGCGTGTCCCCCGCCGTAAGCCCGGGGCCAGCCGTCTCCGGCCTGCACCCGACTCGGCACGGCACCGGTGCCGGCTTTTTTATCTGTTTCTTCTTATGATGACGTGAAGATTGGGCGAAAACGTCGGATGTGCCACTCGTGAGCAGCGCGAACGCCAGCATTACCGCGCACACGCCTCGCATCACTGCGGCCGCGTTTCTGGCTGCAATCTTAGCGATGCCGCGCGGGCGTGGCGTACGGGTATTCGCCGAGAGCGTGGGCATCGCCCTCCGCGAGGATCTCCACCATCCAGCGATAAAAATAATCCACTGGGTGGTCCATGATGGGTTTGAAACGCCGGTCGTATTCTCGATGAGCTTTTTCAATGTCGTCTTTCAATCGGATGCAGAGATCCTTTTTTTCGCGGCCAAGCCGTACTTGCTCCGGTCTCAGCATTTTAATATCTTGCATCGAAACTTTCGCCACTCGATTTGCGCGCCTGTGTAGTTCTTGCTCCTCCGGCGAAAGTTGGTTGACGTCGAACTCGTCCCCAAACTCCGGTTCCGCCGCCGGCACCGTCGGCTCGATCAACTCGATCGATTCCGCGTCGCCTTCAAGTTCAATCATCGGCTCCGGCTCGGGAGGTGGCGCAACGGGCGGTGCCACACGTCGTGGCGCTTGTACGTTGGCTTGCGCCGGCGCCTGAGACATCGGTGTAGGAACCGCGGGGCGTGGACGCCCCGGCTCGGCTGCAGGCTCACCCATCGCCGTGCTGATGAGATGCGTGATTTGCGCTTCCACCGGAGACCGCTGCCCCGGCTGCATCGACATCGCCACGAACCGCGACAATACTTCCAAGGCCGCCGACAAAGACGCCGCGGACGTCTGCGCTCTCAGCATGGACGGCAGCGCATTGGTCGGCTTCGAACTCGCACACGCCGCCACGATATCGCCCACGGCCTGGTGCAGCTCGTCGGCATTTCGCTGGATCCGTTCGAGGTTCTCTCGCAAGGCTCGCACTACGGCTTGTTCCACGACGTTTGGCTCTTGTGCCATTCCTGTTTTCTGGGGTCTCTTACCTACTCCAAATGCTTTCGACCGGTCGCCTCGCCCGTTCCATCCAGGCGATGTACCCCGTCTCGTGATTTTGGAAGGTAAGCCGCCTGTAGTCAACCGCCTGGCCGTACCTATGTGCCCAATCGTTGCTTAACCGTGAGTGGGCAAACCTTGGCGGATGCTGGTGACCAGAGAAACCGGGGACCAGACGGAACGTTTTCTGATAAGTCAGTCCTCGAGTCCAGACCCTGCTGCACTCGAAAGATGCTCCTGATTTGGGCATAACTACACGGAAGCGCGCTTCAGCCGCGCCTCCGTGTAATTTACTTCCGCATGCAGCCAAGTCTAGCGGCCAAGTCTAGCGATGGAACTGGATGTTTCCGCGGCTGATTACGCGCTGTGATCTAACCTCGCTCACGCTGCCCACCACGGTGACACCAAACTGATCGTTGGTGCCTGGCTCGCCGTGGTCTTCCACCGTCACGCTGAAGGAGCAACCGTCCCCGCAAGTGCCCGAGAACAAAACGGTCTTCGGCGTGCCGTCTGGGTTAAAGGCGATCACCTCGACCTCGTTAACCGGGCCATCGACGTGCAATCCGTTCACGTGATTCACGTAGTTGAAGTGGCCGCCATTGCCCGTTCCAGCGTTGAAGCCGAAGCTCGCTGTGCCTGGGGAGTCGATGTCTGGCACCTGGATTTGGCCACCGCCAGTTACCTTGACGGTTCCCGCCGCAGGAGTGGTGCCGCCAGAACTGCACGCGTTGATCATGTTGGTATCCAGCGTCACTGCTCCGGTTAGCGCAAAAACTCCGCCCGACACGTTTGCGCTGGTAGTCACCGTGTCACTGATAAGCGCCAGAAGGACTCCTTGGAACTGAGTTCCTGTCCCCAAGGTGGCAGAGCTTCCGATAGCCCAAAAAACTCCCGGCGAGCAGCCTTGCGTAAGATCGTTTCCATTGACGAGAACAGAAGAGTTGCTCGCCGTCGTGAGCGTGCTCTTTATCTGAAAGATCCAGGGTCCCGCGCCCGTGAGATTAAGTGTTCCAGTTAACTCAGCCGAGGAATCAAAACAATATACGCCCGACGCGAGAATAAGCCCTCCCAGGTCCTGGCCAGTCAAGTTAGTACTGCAGGGATCGGCCACGAGAGCAGAGTAAGCAAGCGCGGCATCGTGATGTGCTTGTAGAGCGACCGCATCAGCCGCATGTATCGCTCCTCCTGCCACGGTGCACGGTGCGGGAAAACCGGTCACCGCGGAGCCGGGGCTGACGCCTACGTCTCCGGTGAGCGTGGATACACCAGTACAAGTGACTGTGGAAGAACCCAAAACGGCGAAACTTGCCGCCGTGCCTAGCGATGGCGCAGACTGCGCCCGCACCAGGCTGCCGACACTGAACACACATATAGCCAACATTAGTTTTTTCATATCGAAGCTCCTTGGCTGGATTTCCGTTCAACGTCGCAGACAGGAGGGGAACTGCGTTGTCGATTCGACTTTGAGATTCCTAACCGAGGCGGATGCTAACAGTCAGTGCAAACTCACATCTGTCCACTTTTGGACAGCACCGAAACAAACACAGCACGCAAGAGGAGTTCGTTCAGTGGGATTTGGGAGCCGGGCGTGTGCGTGCCCCATAAAGGAGGCCGACTGAGTCCTAACATCGTCGAACATGGTAAAATAGACTCGTACCAAGGGGGCGACTCGGTTTCGACGGAAGCTGTCGCGGCCCGAAGGCATGCCGGGACCCACCTGCCCGTAACTTGGTGGAAACTAGAAATGCCAACAACAACTTGGCACTTGCTGCTTAATTAATTAAGCGCACGCTTCCCCGGGCTTCGCTCATGGGCCCGGTCAGAAGCGTCACACAGTGAGCTGGCCTGGGCCTTTCGGTCCGTAAGGCTCGGGCGAGAACCATCGGACTAGCTGGTTGCGTTTCTTGCTCATTCTGAGCGCCGCCGGCGAACGCGCGATCAGCCCGCAAGGGCCGGGTCGCACACCGAATTGAGATAAGCATGTAGGCTTCGTGTCGTAGCGCTTTTCGGACGGGGGTTCGACTCCCCCCGCCTCCACCATCCTTATCATTGATTCGTAATGGTTTATTTAAGATTCAAAATGTTTCGTTCCAGCTCGCAAGAATGAAGTTCCATCTCGGAGAGATGAATTCGGCGGCTATCCGCCGACTTTGCGGCTCCGGTTTCCATGACACCAAGCAACGCCTGCTTTAATTGTGATTCCTCCTCGTCTGCGATAGTCATCACGTCGAGCAGCACGACCTGAACTCCACACCGCAAGAAGGCTGCTTCGCGCTTGCTGCTTCCTGCTAGCTGCTTCACGCTAGTCGCTTCCACACGGCCTTTCCCTCAGCTCATCTTCCTTCCCAGATTTTGCAAATGTCTCGATCCCTCAGAATTTTTTTTGACCAGTGAGCCAGTCTTCTGGCTTTTTGCGCTTTAGGTAGTAGAGAAGCGCTGCGGTCTCGCGAAAGCTGGCTCCGGCCGTCGGAGTCCGCCTCAGCGAGTCCGATGGTGCGTGCCTCAACCCGCATTGTTCGGCGGGTCCGGCAGGCCGCAGAGCTGGTCGAGAGAGAGACGAAAGGGAGGCCCTATGAATCGTTTCCATGTTGCCAGAGGATGCCTCTACTTCTTCATTGTTCTGCTGCTGGCCGCGAGCTGTCCGGTGGCTCTCCCGCAGACCATCTCTTTCAAGACGGCATCAGGCTCTCCACTCGGTGTTGGCGGCTCTCCCTCCGCCATCGCTACGGGCGACTTTAACAAAGATGGAAAGTCGGACATTGCCGTTGCCAATGGGAAAGACAATACCGTCTCCGTCCTTCTCAGCAATGGGGACGGGACGTTTACGCCGGCTCCCCATTCGCCATTCACAGTCAACGGCGGCGTGTTCGGTGGGAGCGTTCCGATTGCCATCGCTGTTGGCGATTTCAATGGCGACGGAAACCTCGACCTAGCCGTCACAAACATTCCCACCGGCGGCCTCTGTGCAGTTACTTCTTTTTTCGGGAATTTGTGTTCCTCCGTGGCTGTGCTGCTGGGAGACGGCCACGGCTCCTTTCAGGGAGCCAATAATTTTGATCCAGGAGGTCACCTGCCTAGCTCCGTCGCGGTCGGCGATTTTAATGGTGACGGTTTCTTAGACTTGGCCATTACAAATTTTAACGATGCGAGCGTCTCGATTCTGCTCGGAGACGGCAGCGGTACGAACTTTAAATCTGCAACGAACTCTCCCATGCCCGTGGGCAAGAGGCCGACGTGGGTTGCTGTGGGAGATCTCAACGGAGACGGAATTTTGGACTTAGCGGTGGCGAATGCGGACGACGCCACCGTCAGCATTCTTCTAGGCAACGCCGGCAGCAATGGTAAAGGAGACGGAACTTTCCGGTACGCAGCCGGCTCTCCCATCGGCCTGGGCTCTCGTCCAGTTTCCGTTGCCATCGCGGATTTCAATGGCGACGGGAAACCCGACCTGGCAGTCGTGGACTTCACCGACAGCATCGTCTCCGTTTTTCTTGGCAATGGAGACGGCACTTTCGGAGGACCCACCGGCTTTGGGGTCGGCGGACATCCGTTCTCCGTGGTTGTTGCGGATTTCAATCAAGACGGAAAGCTGGACCTCGCTGTCGCCAATCGTTTAAGCAACTCCATCTCAATCTTAACGGGCAAGGGCAATGGCTCATTCGCGCTGACAAGAACTCTTTCTGTGGGAGTCGACCCGCAATCCGTAGCGGCGGGTGATTTCAACGGCGACCATCAAACGGATCTGGCTACCGCCAATACCACCAGCAACACTTCTTCGGTCCTCTTCAATACCACGGACATCATTCCTCCAACTACGCTTGCCACGCCTTCCCCAGGTCCAAACTCGAATGGCTGGAACAACACCAGCGTGTCCGTGAGTCTTACCGCGACTGACAATCCCGGTGGCTCTGGCGTGAAAGAGATTCACTACACCATCGGCAGCAATGCTGAGGTCGTCGTCTCAGGCGGCTCCACTCTCTTTAGTCTCACTGCACAAGGGATCTATTCGATCAGCTATCACGCTGTGGACAAAGCGGGCAATGTGGAAACAGCCCACACGCTCATCGTGCAGATCGACCTTACTTCGCCCACGATTACGTCTTCTCAAGCCCCGGCCGCGAACGTGGCCGGATGGAACAACAGCAACGTGACCGTGAGCTTCTCCTGCGCTGACGATTTCTCAGGAGTTGCCAGCTGCACATCCCCGATCGTCGTGAGTACCGAAGGCGCCAATCAAACGGAAACCGGCACTGCGACCGACCTGGCCGGAAATTCAGCCACCACAACCCGCACGATCAACCTCGACAAGACGCCGCCCTCGCTGACTATGCCCGTCCTGGCGCCAAGCTACCTGTTGAACGCCACTCTCACGTTCACGTTTGGAGCCAGCGACTCGCTCTCCGGATTGGCCAGTATGCAAGCCACTCTTAATGGCAATCCCATCACCAGCGGCAGCACCCTCACCCTAACCCACTTGGGTACTAACACTTTCACGCTCACAGCCAGCGACGTGGCCGGAAATACCGCCACGCAAACGGCCACGTTTGCCGTCGTTTACAACTTCATCGGTTTCCTGTCTCCCATCTCCAATGATGGGAGTAGCGTTTTCAAGTTGGGAAGCACCGTGCCGGTGAAGTTTCAGCTCACCGATGCTAACGGCGCTCTCGTTGCCACGGCTGTGGCTCACCTGACGGTTCAAATGCTCTCGAACGGAACTCCGTTCGGAACGCCGATTGACGCCACAGCTCCGGGTAGCGCGGATGTAGGGAACCTTTTCCGCTTCGACGGCTCGCAATACATCTTCAACCTCAGCACCAAACCGCTATCGACGGGAAGCTGGCAGTTCCAAGCGCATCTGGACGACGGCACCGTTCACACGGTGGCCCTGGGAACGAAATAAGGCAGGGAGAAACGACATGACTTCAAGATCTAATCACGTGAGCTGGGATGTGGATCTTCCAGGAATGCGTAAGCCAGGAGGTAGAACCATGCGTTCTCTGATTCTCTGTGTCGCCATCGCTGCACTGCTGGCAGGTTGTGCGCAGGCTCCCGATCACAGTGCTCCCTGGCTAAGCTTCAAATATGGCGCCGTCTGCCCAGACCTAACCTCCTGCAAAGACCTTACGGACATCACTGACGGCAGCGAGGCCGACCAATACTATCGAGCCATCGGGGCAGAAAATCCGGATGGCTCCCTGTTCCTCCCGACTCTGAACGACTGGAAAGTGACGTTCGGGATTTCCGCCAACTCACCGGTTGAGGCCATCTACGCCAATAAACTCGATCTCCAGCTCGGCCGAGACATGAATTGCGTGGAATCTCATCAGACAGCCACCAACACCACGGTCGTTTGCTACGTCACCAATTATGGTCCCGCGCCTTTTGACGGTGTCCGGACGTTCCAGGAGAATCCTAACTGGCCAAATCTGGATCAGGGGATCAACGACGCCCTTACGGGCGATATTCACAACTCATTTGCTACCGTCGCCATGGTCTACAATTCAGATGGAACCGGGGTCAACAAGGACAAAGTTGCGTTTTACGTGTTTGGTCCGACAGACGGCAACGGAAATCAGTCGCTGGTCAGGGCGGCGGCTCTGGACGGCGAAGGCGGCAAGACAAATCCGCGCATGTGCATGTCGTGTCACGGAGGTTTCTACGATGAGTCAACGCATTCCGTAACTGGCGCCAATTTCCTGCCCTTCGACGTGCAATCTTTCTACTTCGGCGATGCTCCTCATGACTTGGACACCCAGCAACCCGCTTTTCAAAAATTGAACGCCATGGTCCTGGACACACATCCAAACCAGCCTATCCAAGATCTTGTGCACTGCTTGTATTCGTATACGGTCGACCCATCGAATAACTGCAAAACTCTCAACAATGTGAATACTTCGGGAGCGACCATCCCCGACGACACGTTTATTCCCGCCGACTGGTCCGGGGATAAGACCAGCAAAAATCTTTACAAGCACGTTTTTAGAAACTACTGCAGGATGTGCCATGTAGCCAGCAGCGTATCCTTCGGCACTTTCAGTTCCTTTAACGCGGTCTTGGTTAACAGCCTGGTGTGCGGCAGCCGTGACATGCCCCACGCCGAAGTTCCGTTCGGCGGCCTGAAAGGTGAGACTAGACCATTTGGGTTCTGGATGGACGGAACGGCGAAGTCCGACTTGCAGGACTTCCTCAAGAGCGTTGACCCGAAAGCTTGTCAATAATAGCTTTCTTCGTCGTGGTTCCTATTTGCGGCGATTGCGCTAGCAGAGTGCGATCCCGCATGCAGTGGCGGCGGCCCATCGGCCACTGGGTTACGGTAGGCGCCATCGGCACAGGAAGCGCGGCGTCAGTGACTCCGCACCGTAAGTTTCGCTAAACGGACGTCGCACTCCTTTATTGCTTTGGCCAAATCTTCGGGCTTGCTCCGGTCCAGAGGATCCAGCGCGTTGCGGGCCTTTAACTCTTGCCAGGCCTTAGAGCTTTCTTCGTACCAAGCGCGCGCTTGCCGCAAGTATTCCATCCGATCGGACCTATTGCGGGCATTCCGTGACAGGAGGGAGCAGGCTCGTCCCATTCCCCAATAGGACTCCCCGAACCCGGTCAGCGTCTCCGGATTTCTTGGATCTTTCGCTTTCAAACCTTCGAAGATCAGAATGGCTTTGTTCAAAGCTCGCACTCCGGGCTTTGGTTTGCCTTCCGACACCTCCAGGCGGCCGCTCACCTCATAGGCCAAGCCGAGGTATTCTCGGGCAAAGGCGTTCTTCGGATCCATCTTAAGGAGCGCCTCGAAAATATCCCTGGCCTTACCGCAGTGATCTAACGCCTGGTCCAAAGGCCCGGTCTTTTCCATGCCTACGCCGAGGTAGAATTCCGCCTCACCAACGAACGATTGGATCGTTTGATCGCTCGGGTTTTGCTCCGCGAGTGATCTCAAAAGGTCCAAGGACATCCGCTGTTTGGCCACGGAAGATTCCGAATCACCCTGTGACATCAGAATTTGGGCCATGCTGCCGTAGTCGCCGGCAAGGTGCGTTCGAATCAGCGTCTGCGTGGCGGGATCGTCACTGTGGATGGTCTCGCGAATGGCGGCACCTCTTGCGGCGTTGTCCAGTGCTTCTTTCAGATTGCCGGTTTCCGCCGAAGCGATTCCCACGTAGTAGTACGCGCCCGCCAATTGATCCTGGGTCCTGGCATCGGTCTCATCTTTCCCCAAGCTCTCGAGGATTTGCAGCGCTTCCCGGTAGTTCAAAAGCGCACCGGGGAAATCCTTGCTTCCGTCCAGAGCCGCACCGAGTTTGTTGTATCCACCGGAAAGTTCGCGGCGCAGCAGCGTGTCCCTCGGGTTCTGTGAGGAAAGCCGCTGACGGATCACTAGGGATTTTCGATAGCTCTCGAGAGCACCCTCCACATCACCCAGGTTTGCATAGTAAGGGTTACCTTGGACATCTCCGACCCGTTCGTAGGCGCTGGCCAATTCCTTCTGCAAAGACACGTCCCCTGCCGCTTCTCGCGCCAAGCGGTCCAGATACTCCTGGGCCTTTTCAACCAGCATTTTTCGAACGGGGGTGGCTCCAGGCAGATCCTTGATCGAATCATGGACGTCAAACATCAGAGAGTTAGCCAGGCTGCGTTCCTCACTAAATCGTCGCTCCGCGATTCGCGCTTCGCGCAGCGTTGAGGCAAAACCCGCTCCCAGTGTCAGCAGAACCACCGCCGCCGCGGCCACTCCCGCCTTGTGTCTCGTAAAAAACTTCGAAGACCGATACCCGAGGGTGTCCTTGCGGGCGACAACCGGCAAATTCGCGAGATGCCGCCGAACATCTTCCGCGAACTGCTCCACCGAAGCGTACCGGCGCTTGGGCTCCTTGCGCAGCGCCATCAGCGCAACATTGTCGAGGTCGCCCTTCAGCCGTTTGCTTAGTTTTTCCGGTGAACCATCGCGAACTGATCCGGCCGTCTCCCGACGATTGAGCTTCGCGACGTAACTGCTCGCCGTCCAATTCGCCTGGAGAACGACCAAGCTGGGCTTCTCCGGCTCGAGTTCGCACACGGCTCGCGCCATTTCGTGCGACATGCTTTTGGTCACACCATAGGGACTGCGTCCTGTGAGCAGCTCGTACAAAACCACTCCCAGCGAATAAACATCGCTGGCCGTGGTGATCACGTCGCCTCTCACTTGCTCCGGGCTGGCATACCCCGGCGTCAGTAAGCGAAATAGTGTGACCGTTGGATCGAGACCGCCGGAGGCCGCACCGGATTCCAGGATCTTGGCGATGCCGAAGTCGAGCAATTTCGGCACGCCCTCCCGCGTCACGAGGATGTTAGCCGGCTTGATATCGCGGTGAATGATCAGCCGCTGATGTGCATACTGCACGGCTGAACACACCTGCAAAAACAATTTCAGGCGTTCCGTCGTGGCTAATCTGTTCTTATCGCAATACGCGTCAATGGACTCGCCGCGTACCAACTCCATCAGCACGTAGGGCAAGCCTTCTTCCGTTGTGCCTCCATCCAAGAGGCGCGCGATGTTCGGATGATCCAGGTTGGCCAGGATTTGCCGTTCATTCTTGAATCGCTGAATTACAAACTCGGCGTCGGGACCGGCACGAACGAACTTGATGGCCACTTCCGTCTGGTACTGCTCGTCGGTGCGCATCGCCCGAAAAACTTTGCCCATGCCCCCGACCCCGATTTCTTCCACGATCTGGTACGGGCCGATTCTGCGTCCGATCCATTGCTCGGTCTGCTCGAACGCGTCCTCGGCCATTTTCCCCGCAAAGGCGGAATCTCCGAGAAACTCCGATCCCGCCTCTTTTTCGGCTGCCAGCAGCCGCTCCACGTCCTCGCGCAAGGTCAAGTCACTCGCGCATACACTGTCCAGAAATGACGAGCGCTTGACGGGCTCCAGCTCAAGGGCCGTGCCCAGCAATTCCTTGACTTGCTGCCATCGCTCCGGAGTCATCTATTCTTCTCGGCTCATTTGCTGGTACAGCCAGGCTCGCGCGGTGGCCCACTCCCGTTTAACGGTTGCCGGTGAAACGCCCAGGACTCGCGAGGTGTTTTCGAGGGAGAGTCCGCCGAAAAAGCGCAATTCCACGATGCGGCTCTGCCTCTCGTCGAGCCTCGAGAGACTGTTTAGCGCATCGTCCAGAGCAATCAGGTCTACTTGGCGCCCCCTGGGCAGTGCCACGCTCTCGTCGAGTGTCAGAAGGAAAGGATTCGCTCCGCGCTTGGCAGCGAGACGCCTTCGCGCATGGTCCACGAGAATACGCCTCATCATTTGTGCCGACACGGCGAAGAAGTGTGCGCGGTTTTGCCAATGCACGGAAGCCCGCCCAGCCAACCGTAGATAAGCTTCGTGCACAAGGGCCGTGCTTTGCAGAGTGTGATCGGCACGCTCGCCTGCAAGACACTCGCGCGCCAACCGCCGCAGCTGGTTGTAGACGAGCGGAGCGAGCTCCTCCAGGGCGGCGGCGTCACCATCGCTCCAGCGCTTGAGAAGTTCAGTGATTCCTTTGGACTTAGGAAGAGTCAAGGTGCGCGAGCCCGGGACAAGGCATCCTTTGGGGTCAGGACGCTACGCCCCTTTTGCTCCCGAGTCAATGTACTTTAACGATTAAAACGACATGGTCAGATTTGGCTTTGAGATTGCGACAGTTCGCTGGTTCGCTCGTGAAACATACAGGGTGCAGGACTTGGTCATGGAAGGTCTTGAGGGTTATTCTGGCTCACCGGCACCCAGCCAAGCCCACGTACCTCACAATCAGCTGACACACCATTTTTGGCCTCTCGAACGATCGTGCAGACGCTCCCTGCCGCGAACTTCGGCAGATAGCTTTGGCCTTCAGCGAAAACTGGATGCGGGCGGAGTCGATATCTTTTATACTGCTGAAAACAAGCAGCTTATCTACGTATTGCACACCTAGAAACAGCGCTTCCAATCCCAGCCACAGCCGCCCTTCACTGCCTCAGAATAGAGGGAGCCGTTGGGGACGGCTACCCAGTTTACCTTCGCCGTGCCCTCCGGGTCGGCTTTACAACGTCGAATGACGATCGAAAGGATACAAACCTATGAAACGCTTGCTCTTATTTAGCTTACTGATGACCATCTTCGCCATTCCGTCGCGAGCCCAGTCCGCCGACGCTTCCATTGGATACTCTTATTTCCGACTCGGTGGCGGCGCAGACCTTAACCAGAATGGCGTCAGCGGTTCGGTCGCCTATAAACCGATCCCCTACCTGGGTATCGTTGGTGACTTCGGTGGGTACCACGCCTCTCCCGGCGGGGTTTCCGTCAACACCTACACCTTTCTTTTCGGTCCGCGAATCATCATGCACAACCCGACGAATCTCACTCCCTTCGTTCAATTCCTGGCGGGTGCCGGGCATTTGACCGCAGGATATGGTGGCGCGTCGACCTCTTCCAACAACTTCGCCTATAGCGTTGGCGGTGGTGTCGATATCGGCGTTCTGCCTCACCTGGCATTGCGCCCGCAGCTCGACTACGTCGGCCTGCATGACTCCGGCGGCAACGCCAATTGCACACGAATCTCGATCAGCGCCGTTGTTCGGTTCTGACGCCGAAGCTAACCACGTGAACGGGGCGGCTCGTCCCAAGTATTAGGGCCGCCCCGTTTATTTTCTTTTCGTCTCGTCGCCGCTCCATAAGCTCTAGGGTCACCGGTGCCGTCAAGGGATGCTGAGGCACGGGGAATGCCGAAATGGTCTTCGGAGTGAATTGGTCCATCCGCATAATTCAAGTCATCGAAACCGATCAGTATTCAACCGACTCAACCTGGGCAGGCAAAACGTGGCCTCTGTGTAGGAGGCTTCTTTTTATTTGCAAATGGGGTCTTGGCGTCGAGTGATTTAGACTCAATCACAGGTAATGGAAAGATGAAGCGTGAAATAAAAGGACGAAAGTGTCTGAAACGTGACATACCTTCGCCTTCTTTCAGACTAAGGTAGTCACTGCGCAGCGTCTCCCGCACGCGAAGAGGTAACGGCGCGCTTCAGCACGACGAGATCTAAACCGTACTCGCCCTCAGCAGTCGGGAGATAAAAACATGCTCGGGATCATTGCCACCGGTCCAATCATGGCCGGGTCATGGCTAGATCATGGCCGGATTGGCAGGCATGGGTGTCGGCGGGGCCGTTGACGGTTTTATAGGTGCATTGATCGGCATGGGAATGCCCGAGTTCGAAGCCAAGCGCTACGAGGCAAAAACTTACCTCAAAGGACGGATAAAATGAGTCACAATAAATGGTCGAACAAGTACACTACGTTTGCCGTGGGCATTGGAGTCGGCGCACTTCTGGCCCTGCTCTTTGCGCCATCCTCGGGCGAAGAGACGCGCGATTTGATCTCCAGCACGGTGAAAAAAGGCGTTGATGATATTACGTCCACGGGAAAGCGCTGGACTCGCCGCGCGCAAGAGTCCGTGGACGACGTCAAAGCTACGGTCGCCGGCGCAGTGGAAGCCGGCAAAGAGGCATACCGCACCGTCAGAGATGCCTGAGAGACCTTCACGAAGGCAAGGCCCTCGATATCGGCTATCTGGATTGCGGCCGCGGGATTCCTGGTAGCTCAGCCGCCTACATTTTCGCTGGGGCGACCGCGGGCATCTTGTTGTTTTGTGGGATGGGGAGTTTGCCGTCAGCGGCGCTGGTCAGGGCGATGAATTGCGGGTCTTCGCGGAGAGAAGCGAACACGGCGTCGACTCGAGCTTCCATCATTTCCTTCGAGCGCACCGCTTCGTAGCGCTCGTACTCGAAGAAATGGCGCTTGAGCAGGTCGAGAGCTTTTTGCTTTTGGCCGGACTGAGCATAAATAGCGGCAAGGTTGTAGGAAGCAGGCAGCATCGCTTCGTTTTCCTTTGCGATTTTCAGCGCTTCGTCGGCATGGCCGTTGCCGGCAAGGAAGGCGGCCGCGAAAACGAGATTGTAAGGATCGGTCGGATCCAGCTTCGTCGCTTCGCGCGTGTAATAGTCGGTTTTGGCAGCGTCGCCTTCGGAATTCCAGTAGACGGCCAGATTGCGGTACGCTAGCGCCAGAGGATACTCGCGCACGGAATCTTCCATCAAGTGCAGGCCCTTAAGGAAGTCGCCTTCGTGAATTGTCATTTTGCCAATGCCATGCAGCGCGACCGCGCGCGATAGCGGGTCCGCGGGCATATCGAGAATAGCTTGGAACGTCTGGTGCGCCTTATCCCAATCCCCGAGGTGATGGCGATAAAGCTCGCCGAGATAACGCAACGGAGCGGGATCTGCGGGGTCCATGCGACGCGCTTCACTGTAGCGCCGTTCAGCTTCTTCGTATTTTTCGTTCATCTCCGCCTCGAGGCCGCGCTGCATGACGGATTCGATTTTAGCGCTCTTGCCGGGTTCCAACACCGGCGCGTCAAACAGTTTCACAGCCGCATCCACACCGAGCTTTTTCAGTTCTTTCGCGGCATCTTTTGCTTTACCCGGAAAGAGGCACTTTTCGTCGAGCACAGAGCGATAGATTGGAATGGCGCCTTCCTTGTCGCCCGACTTCGCTTTTTCCTTGGCCGCTTTTAGTTCCTCCTTGACAGCTTCTTCACGCTGCTTCATCTCGGATTCCACCAGCTTTTCCACTCGATCCACTTTCAAAAATCCGTTGTCGTTCTGCAGCTTGTTGATAACCGTCCCGTCCGATTTGGCCAGCACGACCACCGGGAGTTTGTCGCCACTCAGAAATTTTTGCCCCAGCGTGGTGCCAGCGTCGGCGACGCCCATCGTGACGCACTGCGTCGCATACAGTGACAGCGAGCGCGAATTCCGCAAACTGGATTTCTGAAATTCTTGCGCGGAAGACGGGAACCAGTAAACGACCAGCCCGCCCGACGCAGGCGCCTCTTCCGGTTTCATCAGTTTCCAAGGAACTTGGTAGACCTGCTCGGTGCCCATGCCGCCTGGGCTGCCACTTGGGCCACCGCTTCTCATCCCGCCCATACCGCCGCCACCACCGCCGCCGCAGGTGGCCCAATCTGGAGCAGGCAACAACAGCACAACCATGAACAGTGCAGCCACACGGGAAATCCGTTCTCTCATTACGCTCACCTCAATCTTGAAATAAAGTCGGCACAACCACGCACCTGAGCTCCGTCATCCAGCAACCATTTTCGCTTGTATTCGATGCGCGTTTGGGGTGAAACGCCGTATGTTGCCCGCATTGTACGACAGCTGGGTCCTTGGACGCAGCTCCGAATGCGTTCCTGCAACCGATTAGCCTGCATTCAACCGCGATTCAACTGCTTGCGCGATACGGCTCAAAATCGCATCCACACCACTATCACGCCGAATCCTTGGTTTCACTGCTCGGAGCTGCAAACCCGCCGCAACGTGCGCGCCAACTCTGGCGAAATTCCTCGCGCTCCTCGGGCGTCATCTTCTCCCAGCGCTCGTCCATTCGTTGCCGCACACGTTCGTTCATTCGTCGCCGCATATTGGAGCCAGAGCCACGAACGCCATGGCCTCCGACCAGAATCCGGCAGAGAGCCAGAAGTCCAAAGGCCTGCCAGAAAGTAATTTGCCGCCATCCGAACAGCGCCGGTGCCAGCCAGTTCCACAGATGCATCACCAGTTCGCCGCCAATCCAGATGAAAAGCGCGATCGCAAAGGGGGCCAGAATGGCAATCCCTATCCGTTTCTGAATTCTATTCATGTTGTGCTCCTCATTTCTTCGGATCATTTCTTCGCAAATTCGTCATGAATGCTTTGCAATCGTTCGCGCAGATGAAGCACCGCGTAGCGCTTGCGCGAAAGCAGTGTGTTGACACCCACGCCGCTTTCCGCCGACAAATCTTTGAAGCTGCGCCCCTCGAGTTCGTGAGCGACGAATACTTCACGTTGCTCGTCGGGCAGTTCGGCGAGCGCAAATTCCAACTCCTCAAGCAGCACGTTGCGGAAGTAAAGCGCTTCGGGCCCGGCATCGGGCGATGGCAACATATCTTCGATCCGAAGCAGGTCGCCGTCTTCGTCCACGACCGCCGCGTCGCTGAAGACCTCCGGGCTCTTCTTGCGGAAAAGGTCCGTAATGCGATTGCGTGCGACGCTAAAAAGCCAGCCGGTGACGTGTTCGATCGGCATGAGCAGGCGATTGGCTTCCACCAGTTTGTAGAAGACCTCCTGCACGATGTCCTCGGCGTCGGAGGGATCGGGCACACGCCGGCGGATGAAGTTGCGCAGCCGCGATCGTTGTTCCGCGACGACTTCGGTGATTTGACGGTCTTGCTCGGTCATCGAGATAGCGCTCACCGGCTCATCCATCCACTGTTGTAGACGAACGAGGGGCGGGAATATTGTAGAGGTTTTGATCAGGCCAGGTTGCCCGGACCCTCAGCGTGGAACTTAATCGAGGTGCCCCACAAGTCGCTTTTGCATGTGGGGCCTTTGACTTTTTGGTTTCGCCTCACTTCGACGCGCCACAAATCCTTGAATCCACAAGAATTTTTTGAGTGGCCCATGCTCGCTGCGATCTTGCTGAAAGAGCGGAGCAACCAACACCATTTTCGCTGGGAGAAATCCCTATTCGCTTGTGCCCCTGCTGACACGAAATACGTGTCCGTCCGGGTGCCGCACGTGCATCTCGCGGACGTTCCATGGCATGTCGGTCGGTGGAAATGTAACGTCTAGTCCGGCGGCCAAGCACCGTCTGTAAACCTCGTCAACGTCCTCCACCCACACTGACATCCAGACGCCCTTGTCGGCCGTCTCATCTCCTTCTGGTCCAAACGTTGAGCGATTAGTCCCCTTGCCCAGCCCGCCCTGGCCTCCTACGCAGAGAAAGATTTCGCATTCGCCTGACCCGACTGCTCCGAATGTCGGAGGCGTTCCCCAGTCCCAGCATTTCTTCCAGCCCCACTTTTCGAACCAGGCAAAGCTCGCGGAAATGTCCGATACGTTCAAGATTGGTGTGACGTGTTTCGCATCCATGGCGCGGAAGCTTAGCACGGGCGGGCAAGTGTGACAGCTTTAACGCGAGTGGGATCGCGACCGGAGCATGCTCAAGACCATCGCGATCTGCCCGGAATGGTAAATCGAGTGTTGCACGATTCCGTTGAGCATCGTTTCGTACGGATAGCTGCGCCCCGGCACCTGTTTCGCCAAATCCTCGATGGGAAAATTCCGAATCTTCTCTTCGAGCAAGTCGCGGCTTAGGTTCCAGCGAGTGACGAGTTCGTTCCAGGGAATCGGCGGCTCGGCCCATTCTTTGTCAGCCTCCCACCGCGGCATCGGATGGCTGTCGGAAGTGTTGCGAATTCTTTCATTCCAAAGCAGCAAATGCTGAAGGAGCTCCGAAATGGAATGAGCCCCGGGAATGGGTGGCGTCGTCGCAAGTTCCGGCGCTATCCCTGCTAGCAGCTCAGCGAGCGAAGGCCCGTACCAAGCCCCTTTAACCGTCGCGGCGCGGTAAGAATCGGCAATCTGTTTGGTTTGGCTCATGTGTGCCTAGCGGACACGCAGAGAATCACGCGTCTCCTCTGAGCTCAGTTTACATCAGCCGGGCGGGAGGGACAGAGAGTGGCCCTCAACACTATTCGGGTTTTGTATCTCTTCGGTTTTGAACGGTGCGGGGTTGGCGCTTTCCTCGATGATCGGTGGACCCAAGCCGGCTGGCGAATACCATCCGCACGCACCCTTTTTCCCTCGCGATGTCGACCCTGCAACTTGCCTCAATTCCCCCATGCTATACTCCCGCTCGTTTGCGCTACAGAATGTCCCAGCTCTCCACTGAGACCGGCCGGAGGCAGCTAATCTCTTGATCACTTTGCCGGAGACATTCAATGTCGCCACGCACTTCGTGGATCGCAACGTCCAGGAAGGCCGCGGCGCGAAGGTTGCGATTGAATGTGGCGACGAGCGGGTTACCTACCGGCAACTGCTCGAGCGCACCAATCGTGTCGGCAATGCCCTGCTCGCTCTCGGCGTTCGCCCGGAGGAGCGGGTTCTCCTTTTGCTCTTGGACACGCCGGAGTTCCTCTACTCCTTTTTTGGCGCAATCAAAATTGGCGCCGTGGCCGTGCCCGTCAATACGCAAGCGAAACCCCAGGACTACGAGTACATCCTCAACGATTGCCGCGCGCGCGTTGCCATCGTCAGCGAACCTCTGCTGCCGCATTTGCAATCGATTCCGCCGGAAAGGCTCCGCTATTTGCAAGAAATTGTGGTAAGCGAAGTAAATCAGGATTTTCAATCTCAAGGCCAGCATTCACAAACTCATTACTCACTGCAAGAACTGATCGCCTCTGCCTCTCCAGAATTGGAAGCTGCGCTTACCAGCAAAGATGAGCCTGCGTTTTGGTTGTACTCCTCGGGAAGCACCGGCGCCTCGAAGGGCTGCGTGCATCTTCATCACGATATGGTCGTGTGCTGTGAGCTCTACGCCAAAGGCATTTTGCAAATGAAAGAGAGTGACCGTTGCTTCAGCGTCGCGCGACTGTTTTTCGCCTACGGCCTCGGAAACGCCGGCTATTTCCCGCTGGGTTGCGGAGCCACAACGATTCTTTCTCCCGTGCGCCCGATCCCTCCGACGATTTACGCGGACATCGAACGCTACCGTCCCACTCTTTTTTTTTCAGTGCCCACAAACTACGTTGCTCTGCTTGCGTATCACCGCGAGGACGGACGAGAGTTCGATCTCTCCAGCGTTCGCCATGCCATCTCCGCGGGCGAATCGCTGCCCGCGCCATTGTTCCAACGATTCAAAGAACGCTTTGGAGTCGAAATTCTGGATTCGCTCGGCTCCACGGAAACTTTGCAAATGGTCATCGCCAACCGTCCAGGCGAAGTAAAGCCCGGCTCGAGCGGAAAAATCATTCCGGGCTACGAAGCCAAAATCGTCGACGAAAACGGAAACTTCGTAGCCCCCGGCGAAATCGGCGATCTCCTGATCAAAGGAGACTCCACCTGCTCCGGCTACTGGAACAAACACGAAAAAACAAAGGAAACATTTGTAGGCGACTGGTTCCGGACCGGCGACAAATACTACGAGGACGAAGAGGGTTACTTTTGGTACGCCGGCCGCTCCAACGACGTATTTAAGGTCAACGGCCTGTGGCTAAGCCCCGCGGAAGTCGAGAGTGCTTTGATCATGCATCCGGCCGTTCGCGAGGCTGCCGTTGTAGCCCGCGAAGATAAGGATGGCCTCACCAAAGCCGCAGCGTTTATTGTGCTAAACGCAGAGTTCGCGCCGAGCGAACAATTGGCTCACGAACTCCATGAAATGGTTGGAGAACAAATCGGCGGCTACAAGCGGCCTCGTTGGATTGAATTCCTATCCGAAATTCCCAAGACCGCCACGGGAAAGCTGCAGCGCTTCAAGCTTCGCGAGTTGCAAGATCGGCGAGCCGACGATGCTTCGTAACATTCAGCGAGGATTTAAGAATAGAAGCGGCTGGTATCAGCGGACAAACCTGCCAGATCATTCGTGCAACTCGTCGGACCCTGCAGGACAAACCGCCGATGGTAAAGCAGCAGCGCGCGCAAACCGGCAAGTTCCTCGCCGCCGCCGGCCCTTCCCGGACCGCCGTGCAGGCAGCTCGGCACCACATTTCCGTGGCCGGTGTACTGCGTGCCTACGCTCGAATCAACAATCATGATGCGGCCGTGCAAATCGCCGATGCCGAGCGCGACACTTTGGAGGAAAGCGGGATCGTTGGCAAAAATGGAAGCGACGAGTGAACCTAGGCCGCGGCGCGCAATCGCGATGAGATCATCCACTCCGTCATACGCGACGAGCGTCGCCGCCGGGCCGAATACTTCGACGTCGTGCACAAATTTTGCGTCGAGTCCTTTTTCGCAAGAAAGAAGCGTGGGCTGAACAAACGCTGATTTTTGTGGATCGGCATCCACTGGCTGGAACTTTTCATCGCCGCCAAACAAAACCGCACACTCTTGTTTCAACAGTTTTAATCCTTCAAGACATGCAGCTTGCTGCGCTTTGTTCACGACCGGCCCGACTTTCACTTCCGCATTCCTGGGATTGCCAACTTTCATGGAACTCAATCGTGCAACGATCGCATCGCCAGCGGCTTTGAGATGATGCCGCGGAACCAGCACGCGCCGGATGGCGGTGCATTTTTGCCCCGCCTTCAGTGTCATTTCGCGCACGACTTCTTTTACGAGGAGGTCGAACAAATCGGTTCCCGGGGCGGCGTCCGGTCCGAGAATCGTGGAGTTGATGCTGTCGGCCTCGATGTTGACGCGAACGGAGCGGCGCAGGACATTCGCATGCGAGCGAATGCGGGCGGCCGTATCCGCCGAACCGGTGAAGGAAACGATGTCGCACTCGCCGACGTGATCGAGAATATCCCGCGCCGAGCCGCACAGAATGGAGATCGCGCCGGGGGGCAGAATATTCGCCTTCACGATGTCTTCAACGATTCGGTGGGCCAGCCAGGCGGTTGGCGATGCGGGCTTGATCACAATGGGAACGCCGGAGAGCAGCGCGGGGGCAGCTTTTTCACACACGCCCCACGCTGGAAAATTAAACGCGTTGATAAATACAACCACGCCTTTTGTTGGCAATAAGAAATGTTGGCCGACGAAGGCTCCCGTTTTCGAAATAGAAACGGGCGCGCCTTCCTTCAGAATTTTCCCCTCGGCGAGCGCCTGGCCAATTTTTGCGTAATACTTCATCGTGTAAATCGCGCCATCCACATCGAATGATGCGTCGGCCTGGTTCGCGCCCAGGTTGAGCAAGGAGATTCGAAAATATTCCTCGCGATTTGCGGCGAGCGTATCGGCGATTTTGCCGAGGAGTTCGGCGCGCTGGCGATACGTCAGCGTTCGAAGCACCGGACCACCATTCGAACGAGCAAATTCGAGAGCTGCTTTGACATCGACGCCTTGCGAAGAGATACGCGCTAGTTCTTCGCCGGTGACGGGATCGAGGAGCGGCTCCCCCGGGCCAGTGCCTTCCTTCCATTGTCCGGAAACATAATTCGGCAGCTTCATCTGCGATCCTCCGCTGGGGTGCACGCTTCAAATTACCGCACGGTTCGAAACTCCGTCAGGTTTGAAAATGAGCGCGATTCGAACTTGAGAAGCAGAGATGATACCACGATGTCGGCATAATACTGCATCTTCTTGTAAAGCCAATCGAGGATCCCGTGCTGCTTGCGGTCTTTTGAATGAACCGTAACAAACAGAAATACAAAGAGTTATTAGGAGAATACCGAGGAACGGGCAGTGAATCCAGAGAGAACGAACAGGGCCTCGTTCTATACCTTGACCTGTGGACGTTTAGATGCGCTATACTGCAGGTGCGGTCGAACTCATCGTTATATATTGCCATGCAGACCAGCACCCATCCGAAAGATGCTACCTCAGAGCGCGCCGCGCGTATCACAGAAGATGGATTTTTACTCTTTCTGGGCAAGCGCGTGCGTGAACTGCGCAATCGACGCGGGATGACACGCAAAATGATGGCGCATGAAGCGGATGTATCTGAGCGGCATCTTGCGCAACTCGAAGCCGGCGAAGGAAATGTCTCGATCGTGCTGCTGCGAAGGATCGCGGGCGCACTCCACGTCTCGCTCGCAGAATTATTCGCACCGGAAGCAGAAACAAACTATGAAAAGCTATTGATCCAGCGCTTCCTTGAGAGGCTTCCAGCGCATCGCGTCGAAGATGCGATATTTCGACTGATGCGCGAATTCGGGAACGAAGAGAAAGCGCGTCGAATGCGCGTGGCCCTCATTGGACTGCGCGGAGCCGGCAAATCGACGCTGGGTTTGCGGCTGAGCCAAGAGTTGAACATTCCTTTCATTGAGCTGGATCGTGAGATTGAAAAAGATACGGGCATGCCGCTCGGTGAAATTTTCTCGCTTTACGGGCAATCGGGTTATCGCGCCATTGAAAAACGCTGCCTTGAACGCGCGCTCCAAGAGCATGAGCGGGCGATACTCTCTATCGGCGGGGGCGTTGTCTCGGAAAAAGAGACATACGACTACCTGCTTTCGAATTGCTACACCGTTTGGATCAAGGCGCGGCCGGAAGAACACATGGCGCGGGTGATCGCGCAAGGCGATTTGCGGGCGATTGCGGGCGGTAATCAGGCGATGCATGACTTGCGCCGAATTCTTGAAGCGCGCGAGCCTCTCTACCGGAAGGCGGATATGTATCTCGACACATCCGGGATTTCCGTGGACGCGAGTTTTGCGAAATTGAAGGCGGCATTGCAAACCAGCGAGAAGCAAAGCGAAAGGTAGGAGGATCACGTGGACGTTGCAGCGACAGAGCAGCTTCATGCGAAGGTCGAGCCGCCGGATTACCGGACGGAGCCTGGCAAATACAAACATTGGAAACTCAGTTTCGATGGTCCCGTGGCTACGCTGACGATGGATGTGGCGGAAGACGGCGGAATCCGTCCGGGCTACAAACTGAAGTTGAATTCTTACGATCTCGGCGTGGACATCGAGCTGCACGATGCGTTGCAACGAATCCGGTTCGAGCATCCGGAGATTCATTCGGTTGTTATTACCAGCGCGAAGAATCGGATTTTTTGTTCAGGTGCGAACATCTACATGCTGGGGCTGTCCTCGCATGCGTGGAAAGTCAACTTCTGTAAGTTCACGAATGAGACGCGAAATGGGATTGAGGATTCGAGCGCGCACTCGGGGTTGAAATTCATTGCGGCGTGCAATGGAACGACGGCAGGCGGCGGCTACGAACTGGCGCTGGCGTGCGACGAAATTATTTTGGTGGACGACCGGTCGTCGGCAGTCAGTTTGCCGGAACTTCCGCTGTTGGGGGTTCTACCGGGCACCGGCGGTTTGACGCGCGTTACGGACAAGCGAAAAGTACGGCGAGATTTTGCCGATATGTTCTGCACGAATCCGGACGGCGTGCGCGGACAACGAGCGAAGGATTGGCGGCTCGTGGACGAAGTGGTCAAGCCGCAGCAATTCGCGGAGCACGTCAAGCAACGCGCGCTGAAACTGGCAGAGAAGAGTGATCGTCCAGCGAATGCGAAAGGCGTGACGCTGACGCCTTTGAAGCGGACGGTGGATGAAGCTGGCTTGCATTATGAATACGTCGATGCGCAGGTGAATCGCGAGGGGCGCACTGTGACGCTGACGGTTCGCGCGCCGGAATCCGTGCCTGTGTATACGATCGAGGGCGCACTTGCGGCCGGCGCGAAGTGGTGGCCTTTGCAGCTGGCGCGAGAACTCGATGATGCCATTTTGACGTTACGCACGAGCGAACTTGATTTGGGGTTGTGGATCATCAAGACGACCGGGAATCCCGACGCAGTGCTGGCGGCCGACGAGTTTGTTTTGAATAACCAAGACAATTGGTTCGTGCGCGAAGTTCTAGGAATGATGCGGCGGACCTTCGCTCGAATCGACGTTTCCTCGCGTTCTTTGTACGCAATCATCGAACCTGGTTCGTGCTTTGCGGGGACGCTCTTCGAACTGGCGCTTGCGGCGGACAGGATTTACATGCGTGATTCACAGGACGGTGAAAAGGTGGCGACGATCGTTCTGTCGCGGATGAATTTTGGAGCGTTGCCCATGGTGAATGGGCTTTCGCGAATGGCGGCGCGCTTCTATCAGGATTCCGCACAACTCGAGAGGTTACGGAGTTTGATCGGAAACACGCTTACAGTTCACGAAGCGATGGACTCGGGGCTCGTTACGGCCGCGCCGGACGACCTTGATTGGGAAGATGAAATTCGGCAGGCGCTGGAGTCGCGCGCGGCGCTTTCGCCGGATGCATTGACGGGGCTCGAGGCGAATTTGCGTTTTGGGATTAACGAGACGCTTGAAACGCGTGTTTTTGGGCGATTGTCGGCTTGGCAGAATTGGATTTTTATTCGTCCGAATGCTGTCGGGACAAGCGGTGCGCTAAAAGTTTATGGAACGGGCGCTCCTGTGAAATTTAATTGGGAAAGAGTTTAAAGCGGAAACGCGAGCCGGTCCGAAATTACTGAGGAGAAGGCCATGATCGATTACACCGAGAAAATTCCAAACAACGTGGATTTAGGACGGGACCGCGGCTTGCAACGAGCGCTGGAGCACTGGCAGCCGGCGTACATGGGCTGGTGGTATGACATGGGGCCGAACGAGAGCCACAATTATGAGGTTTATCTGCGCACGGCGACCAGCGTGGAGCCGGATGGATGGGCGCAGTTCGACTACGTGAAGATGCCGGAGTACCGCTGGGGAATCTTTCTGCAGCCACGCGACGCGCAGCGCCAGGTGAATTTCGGAATTCACAAAGGCCAGCCGGCGTGGCAGGAAGTGCCGGGAGAATACCGGTCGACGCTGCGCCGTGTAATTGTGACGCAGGGAGACACCGAACCGGCTTCGGTGGAACAGCAACGCCTGCTGGGATCGTCTTGTCCCTCGATGTACGACCTGCGAAATATTTTCCAGGTGAACGTGGAAGAAGGGCGTCATCTGTGGGCCATGGTGTACTTGCTGCACCGCTATTTTGGGCGCGATGGGCGCGAAGAGGCGGAAGCGCTGCTCGCGCGGCGGTCGGGGGACGCGGATAATCCGCGCATTCTCGGCGCGTTCAACGAACCGACGCCGGACTGGCTGGCGTTCTACATGTTCACTTTCTTTACGGACCGAGACGGAAAATTTCAGCTGTGCGCCTTGGCGGAGTCCGGGTTCGATCCGCTTTCGCGAACATGCCGGTTCATGCTGACGGAAGAAGCGCACCACATGTTCGTCGGAGAAACGGGGGTTACAAGAATCATCAAGCGTACATGCGAAGTGATGAAGGAGAACAAGCTGGAGGATCCGGCGCAAGTGCGAGCGATGGGAGTGATCGACCTGCAGACGATTCAAAGATATCTGAACTTTCATTACAGCGTGACGCTGGACCTCTATGGTTCGGATGTTTCCTCGAATGCGGCGAATTATTTCACGAACGGATTAAAGGGACGCTTTCGCGAAACGAAGCTGGAGGACGACCACGTGCTGAGCGAAGCGGAATACCCGGTGTACGAGGTGATTGGAGACAAGGTCGTCAAGAAGAATGTTCCGGCGCTGACGGCTTTGAACGAGCGGTTGCGCGACGATTACATTGAGGAGATTGCGGACGGCGTGGCGCGCTGGCAGCGAGTGATCGATGAGGCGGGGATTCCATTCAAGCTGACACTTCCCCATAAAGGATTTCACCGAGCCATTGGCAATTTTGCCGGCCATCACATCGGTGTGAACGGAGACGTCTTGACCGCGGAGGCCTGGGAGAAGCGCAAACACGAATGGCTGCCAAGCCCAGCGGACGAAAAGTTCGTGCAATCGTTGATGACCGGGCGCGTGGTGGAACCTGGGAAATTTGCGAATTGGATCGCGCCGCCGCTTCGAGGAATCAACAACAAGCCGACGGATTTCGAATATGTACGTTTCAATTGACGGGCAACGACCCTTTTTGCCAAGGACAACCATTCGTGCAACCGATCATCGACATCCACATTCACATCATGCCCTACCACATGATGAAGCCTGCCGCGATGGATTTGATGAAGCGCGGACGGAAAGACTATGCGGAGGTGATGCGCTACTGCGAGGACCCGAAAGCGTTTCTAGGGCTGCTGGATAGCCTCGGGATCGAGCGTGCGGGGCTGATCAATTATGTTGCGCCGAAGATTATCGGGTTCACGCCCGAAGCGAATGATTGGAGCGCGAAGTATTGCAGCGCTGCTCCGGATCGATTGATCGCGTTTGGCGGCGTGCTGCCGGGAACGGTTCCGGATACCGGGGCTGAAGTGGATCGCATGGCAAAGCTGGGGATTCGCGCGATCAAGCTGCATCCATCGCACCAGGCGATGTCGCCGAACGGGTACATGAACGGTAACCGGGAGTTGGCTGCGATTTACGAGCGCGCGCAGGCAAACAACATGCCCGTAATGATTCATACAGGAACTTCGATTTTCCCTGGCGCGCGAAATCTGCATGCGCAGCCGATGTTATGCGACGACGTGAGCATCGATTACCCGAATCTCGTCGTGATTCTGGCGCACGGCGGGAGGCCGCTCTGGATGAACGAAGCGTTTTTTCTGGTGCGGCGCCACAAGAATATGTACATGGACATTTCCGGGATACCACCGCAGAAATTGATGGAGTATTTTCCGCGAATGGAAGACATTGCGGACAAGGTTTTGTGGGGGACGGACTGGCCGGGACCAGGCGTGCCGGAGATCAAAGGAAACATCGAGAAGTTTCATGCGCTGCCGATTAGAGCAGAGGCCAAGCGCAAGATTCTGTACGACAATGCGGCGCGATTGTTTCCGCGGTGAGCGCCGCGAGATGATCCAGTTGGAAGTGGAGACTTGACGTGATTACGTTGCCGACGGAATCCCAGAAGACGGCGCACATCCGGCTGACGCTGAACGGCGAGGAAACGGATGTTTCCTTCGCGCCGTACAAAACTTTACTGGAAGTGCTTCGGGAGGATTTGGGACACACCGGCACAAAGCACGGCTGCGAGCTTGGCGAATGCGGGGCTTGCGCAGTTTTGCTGGATGGCAAGCCCGTGCTGTCTTGTCTTTTGCTGGCACTCGAGTGCGACAAGAGAAATGTGCTTACCGTCGAAGGGCTCGGGGCGGACGGAAAGCTTCATCCACTTCAAGATGCGTTTGCCGATTTGGGCGCGGCACAGTGCGGGTATTGCACGCCGGCGATTTTGGTTACCGCGAAAGCTTTGCTCGATCAGAATCCGAATCCTTCGCGCGATCAGATTCGTGAAGCGTTGTCGGGTAATTTGTGCAGATGCACGGGCTATCAGCAGATTTTCGAAGCTGTAGAGGCGGCCATGCTAAAGATCGCGGAGCGGGACAGTTCAGCAACGTGAGAAGCAAAGCGCAATGCCGAGGGGGCGGCGCGAGATAGCTTCGAGCCGGGGAGTAAAGATGCCCGAGTCAAACAACAAACCGAAAGCGGCCGCTGGAGATTCAAAAGCGGATGGGCAAGAGATGCGCGTTATCGGCGTTCCACGACGCCGGGTCGACGCACGGGCAAAGGTTACAGGCCAAACGCGCTTTGCGGACGACATTTTTTTGCCGCGCATGGTGCATTGCAAGCTTCTGCGTTCACCTCATCCGCACGCACGTATCCGGAAGATCGATACGTCGCGCGCCGAGGCGCATCCTGGAGTTCATTTGGTTTTAACCGGAAAGGATGTCCCGATTGAGTATGGAATTTTGCCGGTCAGCCAGGACGAGCAGGCGCTCTGCGTGGATCACGTGCGGCACGTGGGCGATCCGGTCGCGGCTGTAATTGCCCGCGAGGAGCTGACGGCGTTCGAGGCCCTTGACCTGATCGACGTGGAGTACGAGTTGTTGACGACGATCGCTGACCCGGAAGAAGCGTTGGCAACTCCTGCGCCGCGGATTCACGACTACGGCGAGGAAGGAAACATTCATAAACGCGTGTCGCTGGAATTTGGAGATGTGGAGCAGGGGTTTGCGGAAGCGGATGAAGTTTTCGAGGACACGTTTTTTTATCAGGGCAACACGCATCTTCCTATCGAACAGCACGCTGCCGTCGCAATCAAAGATCCCGATGGGAAACTGACGATCTGGAGCAGCACCCAGACGCCGCATTATCTGCATCGCGCGCTTGCGAAAGTCTTGCAGATGCCACCCGGGCACATTCGCGTGATCGCCACACCGAACGGCGGAGGATTTGGCGGGAAGAGCGATCCGTTCAATCATGAAATCGTGGTGGCCAAGGCGGCGCTTTTGCTGGACCGGCCCGTGAAGATCTGCCTGACGCGCGAAGAGGTTTTTTATTGCCACCGGGGCAGGCATCCGGTGTTGATGAAATTCAAAACCGGCGTGAAGAAGGACGGCACGATCACCGCGATGCATCTGCAAACGTTGATCGACGGCGGGGCGTATGGTTCGTACGGCGTCGCGAGCACGTTTTACACAGGCGCGCTGCAAACGACGACCTATCGCGTACCGCGATACAAATTTCAGGGCTGCCGGACGTTTACCAACAAGCCGCCATGCGGACCTAAACGCGGCCATGGCACGGTCCAGCCGCGCTTCGGGCAGGAAGTGCAGCTCGACAAAATCGCCGAGAAGCTGCGCATCGATCCAGCGGATTTGCGGCTTCGGATCGCGGAATCCTCGAATGCGGTGACGGCGAATTTTTTTCGGCTGAGCGTGGTTAACCTCTCAGAGTGTATCCGCCGCGTTGTCAAGATTTCGGATTGGAAGGATAAATTCCGCAAGCTGCCGGAGGGCCGAGGCGTGGGATTGGCGTGTTCGGCGTATCTCACGGGAGCGGGGCTGCCAATCTATTGGAACAAGATGCCGCACTCGGGAGTGCACATCAAGTTTGACCGCGGCGGCGGCGTGGCGGTTTTCTGTGGCGCGACGGAAATTGGACAAGGCTCGGATGATGTGCTCGCGGGAATCGTCGCCGAAGTTTTGGGGCTGGACACGTTTGACATTCGTTTGTTCACGGGTGACACCGATTTGGGGCCGGTGGATCTGGGCTCGTATTCGAGCAGAGTGACGATCATGGCTGGCAACGCGGCTCTGCAAGCGGCGGAGCGAGGGAAAGCGATCATTGCGGAGGCGGTCGCGGAGAAACTAGAAGTGCCGAAAGAGCGTTTGCAGTTCGCGGAGAAACACGTTTTTGATTCCGCTGCGCCGGAGAAAAGCGTCACGTTCGCAGAGGCCGTGTGTTTGGCGGAGGCGCGGTTCGGCACGATTGGAACGATGGGCTCATATACTCCGCCGAAATCGCCCGCGCTTTACAAGGGCGGAGGAGTTGGACCGTCGCCGACCTACTCGTACACCGCTGCTGTGGTCGAAGTGATCGTGAGTCCGGCGACTGGATGGATCACCGTGCCGAAGATTTGGATCGCGCACGACATCGGGCGCGCCCTGAATCCGACGCTGGTGCGCGGCCAGGTGGAAGGCAGCGTTTACATGGGGCTGGGCGAAGCGTTGATGGAGGAGCAAGAGTTTCGGCGACTTCCGAAAAGGCTTTCGCATGCGCTGGTGCACAAGTATCCATCAATGCTGGAGTACAAGAGTCCCACGTCGCTAGACATGCCAGAGGTTTTTACGGAGTTGATCGAAGAGCCGGACCCGCGTGGCCCGTTTGGTGCGAAGGAAGCCGGGCAGGGACCGCTCCTCCCGATTATGCCGGCTGTCGCGAATGCTGTGTACGACGCCGTCGGCGTGAGAATTGACGAAGTGCCTATCACGCCGGAAAAAATTATGAAAGCGCTGGCGGAAAAGAAGGCGGGGCGCGAGCCGCGTTTTGGACCGAGCCATTTTCCGCACGTGGATTGGCCCGAAGCGCTGCGCGTTCCTCCACCGTGGGAGGGAGGAGATGGGCATGCGGTGAATGAAGTTCCGCGGCCGGCTAAGCGCCGCGACGAAAAAGAGAAGGTGCTCAGCTCATGATGCGGCTGCCACTCTTCGAGTTTTGCGCTCCGCGCACGATCGAGGAAGCCGCGCGTATTCTGGACGGCGAGGGATCAAAGACTGTGCCGATTGCCGGCGGCACCGACTTGCTTCCCAACATGAAACGCAGGCAACAAGTTCCACGGACCCTGATGAGTCTGCGTTATATCGAAGACTTGAGGCACGTTGAATTGGTCCATTCGGCGGCGCGGCTTGGCGCTTGCGTGACGCTTGCGGACATCGCAGCGGATACACGTTTTCGAAATGGTTTGACGGCACTTGCGCAAGCTGCGTCTCTGGTGGCCACGCCGCAGATCCGGAATATGGCGACGCTGGGAGGCAATCTGTGTCTCGACACGCGGTGCAACTACTACGATCAGAATTACGAGTGGAGGAAGGCGATTAATTTTTGCCTGAAAAAGGATGGCGACACGTGTTGGGTTGCCCCCGGTAGTCCGAAGTGCGTGGCGGTATCTTCGACAGACACCGCGCCGGCATTGATTGCGCTTGGCGCGCGAGTCCGTTTAGTCTCGCGATCGGAAGAGCGCGAAGTCTTGCTCGCGGATCTTTACAACAATGATGGTCTGGACTACATCAAGCGGAAGCCCAACGAAATTCTAGCGGAAGTTTTGCTGGATTCCACGCACGGCTGGAAGAGCACGTATTGGAAGCTGCGGCGGCGCGGCTCGTTCGATTTTCCGGTCCTTTCGGTTGCAGCCGCGGCGCGTATTTCGGGGGGTGGCGTGGTTGAGGATGCCCGCATCGTGATTGGCTCCGCGGCATCTCGTCCGCTGGTCGCAGCGGAGGCCGCAAAATCCCTCGTAGGCCGAGCCCTGAATCCAGACTCGATTGCGGAAGCCGCGGCGCTGGCGGCGCGCATCGCCAAACCGCTCGACAATACGGACTTCGACATGAGCTGGCGCAAAAAAGTCACCGGAGAATTCGTGACCTGTGCCTTACGAGAACTCCGCGGCGACGATGTGCGCGGCGAACGTGCGAGCTTGATGCGAACCCCTTCGCCTTAATCGCCACAGATTTTCCCGACTGGCGTTTTTGCTCCATACCTCTCCGAGACCGCACGGGCAGAAGCTTGCATCTGACTAAAACTCGACATGCAAGCGCAGCGTAGGCACAAGTACCGGGCCACGGTCGCGGTTGTAACCGGGATCGTTGATATGCTGAAGCCCAAAAGCGGGGTAGATTCCACGCCAGGCATGGAGTGTGTAGTAAGCTTCGAAAATGTTTTCCCGGCCGTAATTCAAACGCCCATCCCCTAGCAAAAAACCATTGCCGCCGAGGGCCAGATACTGCTGATGGTCTCGCGAGATTCCGTTGGATACAAAAACAGCGCCTGTCCGGTCCCATTTGCGGCGCCAGGCTTTTCCGTCGAACGCAACGCCGATCTGGTCAGTTTGATCTACTTCCGTATACGCGTACGACTCATGCTGCCCTTCGTTCCATCCCCAACGTCCGAAGACGCCCATCCAGTCGTTTAGTGGCTGCTCGAAATTTGCGCTGAATCCGTACTTGATTGTCGTTTGAAGGGGGTGGGCAGTAATCTCAGGCATCGGCGTTAGTCCCGCAAGAAAATTGTCGACGGCCTGCCGGTAGTCACCCATATTCGCGTGATTCACGAAGGTCAGAAGACGAAGCACTCCCTGTTGATGCCGGATGGTTTCCTTGTGAAATTCGAACTCGATATTCTCCGCGCGCGCACGACCCATGTCCGCGTCCAAATGAATCCCGTTCGCCACTTTGGGCATGAGCGCTTCCGCAAAACGCACCGCCCACCAACGATCGTGATATTCGAGCATGGCCGCGAATGTGTATCCCCGCGTGTCCGCTGCATAGTCATAAGTGCCTGCATTATCTACGGTCCAGTTCAGGAACTGGAAATTGGAGTCGCTTCCGTACGTATTAACGTCGAAGAAATCGACCAAACTGAATTTGCCGAAGCGCACCTCAAGGCGGCGCTCGGGGAGTTCGCGAAAAAGTGAATAGGGAGTCCGGTCCGCTGGTTTCTTAGCCCGCCCAAGCGGGATGATCTGATGCACCATCAGACGCGCGATGTACGGCGCCTTGCTGAGCGCGGGATTTCGCACAACATCCAGATTCGTGAACCCCGCGAGGCCCAGCGCTTCGCCAATTCCGTGTCCGCCGGTTTCTTGCACGTCGCAAAGCAGTTCGGTGGTGCCAGTTAGGCGCAGTCCGGTGAACAGGGTCAGCACGCGCGAGCTGGCATCCTGCGCCTCGGGGGTCAGACTATTGGGCCCCTGATACGGAGAATGGAACGCCGGATGCCATTGCGAGACGATGTTGACCTGGCCTGACAGCCAGAGTCGATCCCATTCTTGATGTGGGAACATGACCGGAAGAGGATCGGGAGCAGTCGGAGGCCCGTCGTCGGCTGGAGTATCCTGTTGCGACACGACCGGATCCTGTGCTCGCGCCACGGGCACGGTAAACATAAAAGTGATCAGCCCGCTCCAGGCAAGAACGGTCCATCGTGCAGCGAAGCGTCGCATTTCTATCCTTGGCACTGGCTTCCCGGGTCGCGGCCCGCTTCGAACAAGAAACACAGCAGACTAAATGGCCGTTCATTAGGGACTGATGAACGCCGGGCACGCAAAGCAGCCGTAACGAAGCAGTTGAAGTGCCCTGAGGCTTTGCACTACTGTGCAGAGGGCCATTGCAGCCTGGCCCCGACCGTTGATACCATACCCCTCTAGGGTATACAAGCAAAATGTCGCATACGTCTCGCGAAAAACTCGACCTCGTCACCCGCACCAAGAAAGTTATCGGCCAGCTCGAAAGCGTCCTTCGCGCCCTCAATGAAGACGAACCTTGCGCCGAGGCGTTGCAGCGACTGGCCGCCGCCCGGGGCGCCATCAACAGTCTTATGGGCGAACTGATGGAAGACCACATCCGAAACCACATGCCTCGGAATTCGAAATCATCGGAAGAAGCCGCCGACGACGTCATCCAAATCGTCCGAACCTATCTTAAGTGAAGAAAAGTAAGTCGCGTTTGCGTCTGTTTTTCTGTATCTTCCCTGCACCCTACTCTTCAGGAGACGAATCGAAGACCGAGGGAGGTCCTGCGGTGACACGACGACGGACACGACTTTTCGCTGGCCTGTTATTTTTGGTGTTCTTGTGCGCTCCAGCATCCCGAGGCCAGGCAGGCCCGGAGCAAGGCGGGCATGATCTGCAGCTGTGGACTGGCGGTGGCCACGGACTGAATGGGAGTACCGCGAACAGCGGCGTGTGGAACGTCGGCGCGCGTTATGGCTGGATTCTGACCGCGCCGCATGGACCCGGCTTTTTGCGAGGTCAATTCGAATACGCCGTGGATGTGGTGCCTGTGTTCGTCGTGGTTCAGCGAACCGGCACCGCTTATGGTTTCGGGCTGAATCCCTTCGCGCTAAAATGGAATTTTACAAAGCCGCGCAAAGTCGTTCCCTACTTTGAGCTCGGGGGCGGCACGCTTTTCACAAACGATTACGTGCCACCCGGCACTTCGAAGATAAACTTCACGTCAAGCGGCGCGCTTGGCCTGCACTTCCTGCGGAGCAAATACAACTGGAGCGCCGAGCTTCGCTTCATGCATATCTCCAACGCCAGTTTAGCGGACCTGAATCCGGGGATTAACACGCTGCAACTGCGGCTGGGGTTTGGCCGTTTCACGCGTTCGAACTAGCACGCACTCTCTTGGAGCGGTATGATGGAGCGTGTTCAACCTACGGAAGCATGGTATTTCACAGGAACACAGCCCTTCCTGGAATAAGTCAGCACCAAAACAGGTCTAAGCTTGGGGGATAAGAATGAAAATCACTAAAATTGCTGTTGGAGTGCTGCTCTTAACGGGATTGGTCTTGGGCATCCGTGGAATGCGTGCGGATAGCAAGGCGCCCGGCGTTGGCAGTTCTGCGCCGGACTTTACACTCAACTCGCAAGAGGCCAAGCCGGTAAGCCTGCACGATTATAAGGGTAAGTGGGTAGTGCTCTATTTTTATCCGAAAGACTTTACAAGCGGATGCACCGTGGAAGCTCACAATTTTCAGCGCGACCTGGCACAGTACGAACAAAAGGGCGCAGTGATCCTCGGCGTCAGCGTGCAGGACGAAGATTCTCACCAAAAATTCTGCACCAAGGAAGGGCTGAACTTCAAGTTGCTCGCGGACACCAAGACGGAAGTTTCCACGCTGTATGACTCAGTGATGAACTTTGGCGTCGCCAAGCTCTCTGCGCGCCACACGTTCGTGATCGATTCGAACGGCGTTGTGCGCAAAGTTTTTCTGGACGTGAAGCCGCAGCAGCATAGCGAGGAAGTCCTTGCCGCGCTCACGGAGTTGCAGGCCGCCGCGGGAAAGTAACTCCCACTTCTCGGAGGATTTTCATGAAGCGCAAAATGTTTGCAGTCCTCGTAGCATTGCTCTGTGCGGCCTTCGCGATTCTGCTCTATGCCGCTCCGGTTAAGACAGAAACCGTGAATTATAAGAGTGGCGATGAAACGGTCAGTGGGTTTCTGGCGCTTCCGGAAGGAGGCGGCAAGCATCCTGCGATCGTGGTGATTCACGAATGGTGGGGACTCAACGACCAGGTGAAGGAAGACGCGCAAAAGCTCGCGGCGCAGGGATATGTCGCGCTCGCTGTCGACCTCTATCGCGGAAAGGTGGCGACAACTCCGGACGAGGCGCACGAGTTGATGCGCGGTGTGCCCGACGACCGCGGAATTCGCGATCTCGAAGCGGCGTTTGGGTATCTCGCCGCGCGGCCTGATGTGAGGGCAAACAAGATTGCGTCGGTCGGCTGGTGCATGGGCGGCGGCTGGTCCATCAAACTGGCGATGAGTGAGCCGAAACTGGCGGCATGCGCTGTGAACTATGGCCCGCTACCAACGGAAGCTGCAAGTATCTCCAAGATCCAGGCGCCGGTCCTCGGAAATTTTGGAGCGGAAGACCGCGGCATCACGCCGGCCTCGGTGCAAGCTTTCGAAACGGCGATGAAAGCCGCGGGCAAGCCGTGCGACGTGAAAATTTATGATGGCGCGGGGCACGCGTTCGAAAATCCCAATAACAAAGATGGCTACCGCCCCCAGGCGGCCGCCGACGCGTGGGCGCGCATGACGGCGTTCTTCAAAAAAACTCTCCAGTAGTACTCGGCTAAATGCGTTTCAAGGTTTGGCGGTTGACGGTCGAGCCATTCAGAAAACCGTAAGTCTTGGTACGCTCACCTTCGGCGATTGCACTAGCGAGCAGAATTCTTCAGCCCGAGCCTGCGGCCCCCGTGCAGTCACCCGCTTTCTGAACTTGTCTGTCCTGGCACAGCCGTGTCTCAGACTTCATCGTGAACCCCTTGCCTGGAAGCTAAAGCCTCCCCATCTGCGGCAGGCCAGTAACGCTCTAGCTCAAAGGCTAGGTTCCCACCCGCAATCCGCCGCTCCTCGACTCTTGATATTTGTCTAGGGCTCGGTCCGGTCAACAATTTTTTGCGCGAGAAGCGAACAAATCGTCCCTCAGGCCGTCTATAAGTCATAACGGGGGGGTGATCCTATCGAAGGGGCAAAACTGAATTCTCCCTTTGACTTGGCAGGGATACTGTATACAATCCGTCCATCCCCACTCTTGGCATCTCGTTTCTTGACGGAGCTTCGATTTGGGGGGAACGCTGTCTTTTCCCGAACGATGGATCCAAGGACAATCTGGTCGATCTATGAGTTCTAGGAGGGGTGATGAAAAGACGTATTTTATTTCTATTCGTCTTAGTGGGCTTTTTTCCCGCAGTCATATCCGCACAAGTTGCCATTACCGGAAAAATCACAGGGGCTGTAACTGACCCCTCTGGTTCGGCCGTTCCAAACGCGACAGTGACCGTCAAGAGCACCGCGCTCATGACCCCTCGCTCCGCGACCACGGGGCCAGACGGGGCCTACCTATTTGATTTGCTCGCACCAGGCACGTATGAAGTAACGGTTACCGCGAGCGGCTTCCGGACCGTCAACGAAACTGGCATCATTATTACGGCCGGCTTCACCGCAACCGTAAACTCCAAACTACAAGTTGGAGAAGTTACTCAGATTGTGCAGGTCGAAGGAGAACCGGTTGTCGACCTGCAAACGGCTCAAACCTCCACGACTTTCGACCAGTCGCTCCTCCAAGAGATTCCGAGCGGCCGCGATCCCTGGTCGACCGTTGCGCAGATGCCCGGAGTCACATCCAGCACGTTCGATGTCGCGGGCAATAACAGCTACCAGCAGTCTGCCATGCAAGTGCATGGAAGTACGCAGGCAGAGCAGATTTATAGCTACAACGGTCTGGACCTGAACTGGCCAGGCGCAAACGGCGGTTACACACAGTTTTACACCAACCATGACTCGTTCGAAGAGTTTCAGGTCGTAGCCGACAATGCGCCGGCGTCCGTGCCGATCGGCGGCATATATATGAACCAGACGACGAAGTCCGGGTCGAACGAATTGCACGGCCAAGCCGTGATCTATTACTTAACGGCAGCGACACAAGCCGGCGTGAAATTCCCCGTCTACAACGGCAGCCCGGTCAAATCCGGCTCGCCATTCGATATGACCAGGGACACCACCGCCAGTCTCGGTGGAGCTATCATTAAGGATAAGTGGTGGCTTTTCGGCTCCTATCGCCGCTACGATCTCAACCAACAAATCCTCTCCGTGACTGACCAAGCGGGTATCCCCGTTAAGGACATCAATCACCAAACCAACACGGACCTGCGCAGCGATTTTCAGGTCAATCCCAAGAACAAGTTCAGCTTCATCTGGCTCTACAACGAACAGAACCGTTTCTTCCGCCGCGACACGGCCTATTCCTTCGTCACCGCGGAAGCCAGCTGGCTGCAGATTGAGCCCGCTTACATTCTGGAGGGCCTCTGGACCAGCCAGGTCACCAACAACCTCCTTCTGGATTTTCGCGTCGGCTACAACAAGATCGTATTCCCGCTCAGCTACCAACCCGGCGTGACCTCCACTTCGCTTAACATTCAGAACATTCCGGCCTCTACAGAGACTGGAGCTGCGCCCTACCAATTTGCCAATCCGGCATGGGTCTTAAAGTGGACGGCGGGAGGTTCCTGGTACAAGCCTAATTGGCACGGCACGCACAACATTCAATTCGGTGTCGAGTGGGGCAAAAGCTACAACTCCTACGTCTACAACGTCATTCAAGGAATTAACGTAATCCTGAATACGGACGCTGTAACTCATCAAGCCAACAATCAAGTGCTGGCATACAACACGCCAACAACCCAAAAGAACTACTTCCGCGACACCAGCTTCTTTCTCCAGGACACTTGGAACATTAAGCGCCGGCTTACGCTGAATCTTGGACTGCGTTACGACAACTTCCGCACCTATTATCCGGTTCAGAAGAGCGATCCCAACGAAACTTTCCCGCAACTCTTCCCGATTACCACCTACTCAGCCTCCGGAAATCTGGTGGATTGGAATAACGTCTCTCCGCGTATTGGCGTGGCATACGACCCGACCGGTAAGGGCACCTCCGTCATTCGCTTTGGTTATGGCCTCTACTACATCATGCAGGGCACGGGCCTGGCGGAAACAGCCAACCCCGTCGGCCTCTCCGGAAAGTTCTACACCTGGACTGACACGAACAATGATGGCTTTCCCCAACAGAGTGAATGGCTCCCCCAGGGAGCTGCAACCACACCTGTAGGTGCGTTTGGTGGCTCCAGTACCCACATCAATCCCAATATGAGCCGCCCTTACTCCGAAGAAATCAGCGCCGGTTACGAGAAACAGATCTGGCGGGATTTGCGCATCAGCGCCACCTACTACTACCGAACCAAGAAGAACTTGATAGGCATCGAGAACACTGCCGTTCAAGAATCGGACTATAAACCGATCACAACTCTCAACGGAAGCCCGATTCTGAATCCCATCACCAACAAGCCCATGACTCTTTTTAGTTTCCAACCCGCCGACACCAACAAGTACGGCGCTTTTAACTTCGTTGTCACCAACATTCCCAAACTGAATGACAACACATATCACGGCGTGGAATTCACCGCCGTCAAGCGCCTCTCCAACAAGTGGCAGATTCTCGGCGGCTTTACCATCCAGCGCCAGAAAGGCCTCTTTGGCCGCGGCTTCTCCGATCAGGCCACCGGAGATAATTTCACCGATCCAAACCTCGACATCAATCGCGGCAACAACTACCTGAATCTCGATGCCACCTACGTCTTTAAAATCGACAGCACTTACGAACTCCCCTGGAGAATCGGCACCAGCGTCAATTTCCAGCACTACACCGGTTTCCCACTCCAGCCAACGCAAACGTTCGGCGTTCCTGATGGCAACATCACTGCGGCCCACCCCAACCCTGACATCATCAACGAATCCGTCATCCTGCAGCCCGCCGGCCTTCTGCGCCTGCCCAGCGTGAACCAACTCAACCTGCGCCTCTCTCGCGAGTTCGCTATCCGTGAGAGGTGGCGCTTCACTCCCACCGTGGATTTCTTCAACGTCACCAACGCGCAGACGACTATCGGTCAGGTCACTAGCTTCGGCGGGAGCTATTTATTCCCGTTCAGCACCATCAACCCCTTCGTGACGCGCTTCGGTCTCCGCTTTACGTTCTAGACCGGGCGGCCACGTTTACATTGAAATCGTTCTTCCCTGTTCGGCGGGTTGGGTGATACTTTCGCCCCACCCGCCGCTTTGGTTTCGGGCATGCAAATCTTTGTCTTCGCATTTGAGGGGGCGCAATGCGCAATCGGATACACGCAGTCGGTGTCGCAATCATCCTGCTTGTCGGCGCGAGCAGCGTGCTGGCGCAAACCGTCAGCCATAAATCAAAGCTCACCATCGAACAATTGATCGATATCAAGCATCCTTCGGATCCCATCTGGTCACCGGATGGCAAACTTGTGGCCTTCGTCTGGGACCGCGCGGGCGTGGCCAATTTCTACGTCGCCAATGCCGACGGTCGCGGAGAACCCAAGCCGCTCACTTCGTTCTCTCAAGGCCAAGTCGCCGGCGCTTTCTGGAGTGAAGACAGTGAACTCTTATACTTTCCACACGACGGCGATCTATGGCAGGTCGCTGCTTCCGGCGGCGCTCCGAAACCGGTCTGGAATAAACCGGATCCGGGAAGCGGTTATGTCCCTTCGCCCGATGGCAAGCGTGTTGCCTTTGTTCGCAGCAAGCGCGCAGCGGCAGATGACGCGCCGCATCCAAGCGATCTGATCATCCGCTGGCTCTCCGACGGAACCGAGTCGACCACCGCACACCACGACATAAGCATCCGTAACATCTTGTGGTCCCCCGACGGTGCTTCCATCGCGTACATTGGCGGCTCCAAAATAATCCACCACGACGAATCCCCTTCTTATTCCGGCGAAAAGCTCATCTATCGCGTCTCGGAATTTGTTCCCGGCCAGATCTACGCACTCAAACTCACGGGTGGCACACCCGTCGCCATCGCTAAGCCCGGCGAATATGGCGGCTTGGCCTGGGTCGACCCCACTCATCTTGTCTTCGACGGCCAGTCGAGCGACTTCAAGAATTATTTCATCTACCTCGCCGAGGCTGCCAACGGCTCCACAAAAACGATTCACGAAATTCACGAAGAAAAATTCTGGAGCATCCCCGACTGGGGCGAGGCGGGCGCACAACCTTGGCCATCGCCGAACGGCAAGTGGATCGCTTTCTTAAGCGATCAAGACGGCTGGGATCATCTCTACGTCATGCCCACTTCCGGCGGCGAAGCCGTCCAACTTACTAAGGGCAAGTTCGAAGCCTGGCGCCCCGCGTGGTCCCACGACAGCACGCGAATTGCGTTTGACGCCAACCTCGAGGGCCGGCCCGGCGACCGCGTCCTCGGCATCGCAAAAATCGGCGATGATCCCGCGCACGCCGAAGTTACTTACATTCCCGCAGCCCCCGGCACCAATATCGAACCGCACTGGTCGGAAGGCGACGGCCGACTCGTTTATCAGCACACGGATACGCGCAACAGCGCCGATCTTTTCACCATCGGCACAAATGCCGGTGCGCAACCCGTGCGCCTCACCGACTCAATGCCAGCCGGCATGGACCGCTCCCAGTTTGTCGAGCCGCAATTCGTGCACTACCCCGGCCCCGACGGCCAGCAAGTTCCCGGCTGGCTTTTTGTCCCGAAAAATTTCGACAAAACAAAGAAACATCCCGCCATCCTGTGGATCCACGGCGACGGTGTAAACCAAAATTACGATGGCTGGCACGTGCAGCGAAACTACGCCGTCTATTACAGCATTCATCAGTATTTTCTTCAGAAGGGTTACGTCGTTTTCGCCCCCGATTATCGTGGAAGCATCGGTTACGGCCGCGATTGGCGCACCGGCGTTTACATGGACGTCGGCGGCAAAGACGCCAAGGACGCCTGGATGGGCGCGAACTATCTAAAAACTCTTCCCTACATCGATGCCGATCGCATCGGCGTCTGGGGCTTGAGCTACGGCGGCTTCTTCACGCTGATCGCTATGACCGATCAGCCTAAGCTTTTCCGCGCGGGCGTTGACGTCGCTGGCGTCGCCGACTACGTGATGTACTACTCCGATCCCTACCACGGAGATTGGACCGCCAGCCGCATCGGCACCCCGGAGCAAAACCCGCAGGTCTATGCGAACGCATCTCCGCTTTCGCACATTGACCGACTCGAGCGGCCCTTGCTGGTGCTCCACGGCACCTCTGACGTGAACGTGCCCTTCCTCGAATCCGTATGGCTGATGGACGAAGCCCTGAAGAAGCACAAGGGCGACCTGGTCGACTTCATGATCTATCCCGGAGAGTTTCACTACTTCACGCGTGAGCACGTCCTGCTCGACGCCTGGCATCGCGTCGACAATTTCTTCGACTTGCATCTCCGTCAATCTGGCAAACCGCCGGCTCACTGACGCGATAAGTCCGTTCGCAAAATTAATGGCTCGGTTCGAGAATCAACTTCTGCACGCGCCAGTTCAGGAGCTCGGCCACATATAACTCATTCTCGGATGGACACGCAATTTCATGTATCCATCCAAACTGTCCAAGCTGTTTCCCTGCTTTGCCAAACATTCCCAGCACTTTTCCGTCGAGGCTCAGTTTGTAGATCCGTCCAGGAAACGCGTCCGACGTGTACAACACTTGCTTCGGTCCCGGCGTGATACAAACCGTCCACGGTGCGCCCGGCGCCATGGTGCCTGTCGTCGCAGTGGGCTTGTTTCCGATGGCCGCGCGCGCGTCTGCCGGAACCGGCACGTCGATCGTCATCTGCCGCAAAAATTTTCCATCTCCGTCAAACACCTGGATGCGCCGGTTGCCACGGTCCGCCACGTAAACATTTCCCGCTGCATCCACAGCAATACTGTGCGGCACGTTGAACTGCCCCGGCTGATCGCCCGGCTCGCCCCAGGACTTCACCCAATTTCCATCCTTGTCGACCTTCGCCACGCGCGAATTAATGTACCCATCGCTGATGAAGGTGTTCCCCGCCGCGTCCCACGCCACGTCCGTCACTTGCCGGAACAGCCCGTCCACCGGCGGCAGCGGCGGCTTTACATGCTTCAGCGGTCCTGTGCCCTCATCGGAAGCTTCCTGCTTCCGGCCAAACACCATTGCGACGCGGCCTTCGGGATTGAACTTGATCACCATGTCCGATCCTTTGTCCGCAACCCAGATGTTGTCCTGCTTGTCCACGCGCACCGCGTGCGCAAACGACCATGCGTAAAGATTGTGCCCGATCTCGCGCACAAATTTTCCGTCCGCATCAAACTCCAGCAGTTGTGCCGCACTCGCCCCATACCCAGGTCCGGCGCTATTGCCCCGCGAGAAAACAAAAACATGCCCTTTCGAATTCACCGCCACTCCTGCCGCTTCTCCTAAATAAACGTCAGGTGGCAATTTCAACAAATCAGGAACGGACGTATATCGAATTTCTGGCGCCTGCTGTGCATAAAGATGCCCGACCCCAAAAAGGACTGAAACAAGGAATAAGAGAAGCACGGCCCGTTTCATCGGAATCACCTCGTTGCGTTGCGCCCGCATCATACGCGCCTCTCATCGCGCGTGCCACTCTTCCCATGTGCGTACGAACGCAACCAGGCAAATGTGGGTAAATGAGTCTCGAAGGCAAGGACTAGCATCAACACTCAGCCGAATTTAGCCAGCGATCTTGGATTCACTCGCCGTCTGCTCGACCGCGTCAGCCGACATTTCGTTGGTAACGGTGACCGCACGTTTGGGACTCTCATCGACGTGCAGTTGGAAAATGTCCGGCCGGGAATAGTGGCCGACTACATCGAGATCATACTTTCCGCGGACGACTTGCTTGATGTCAATTTCCGCCGTAAGAATGGCTTCGCCTTCCGTGTTGGGTCCGGCAAGAAAATTTCCGAAAGGATCCACGATGCAGCTGCCGCCGCGGCAAATGACCGTGTCCGGATCGTTGCCGAACGCGGCGTGATAATCCCCGGGAAAATCGCGGCGCCGCTGAAACTGATTGCAGGAGAGAACAAAGCAGCGCCCCTCCACTGCAATATGCCGAACAGTCGCCAGCCACGAGTCGCGCGCGTCCGCAGTAGGCGCTCAGTAAAGCTCAATGCCCTTGGAATACATCGTGGTCCGCAACAGCGGCATGTAGTTTTCCCAGCAAATCACTGCGCCCAGTTTGCCGAGTGGCGTTGCGAAAACGGGCAGCGTCGAGCCATCTCCGCAGCCCCAAACGAGTCGCTCCGCTGCCGTGGGCATCAGCTTCCGATGTTTGCCAAGGAAACTCCCGTCCGGCGCGAAAAAAAGTACTGTGCAATACAGAGTGCCTGCGTCACGCTCCACAACTCCAACTACGAGATAGATGCTGTTAGAGCGCGCGATGCGCGAAAGATGATCGACAGCCGGCCCGGGCACGTCCACGCTGCTCTCCCAATACCGGCGGAAATCTTCACGCCCCGCATCCGTGCGCGAACCGACCACCGCTCCAAGGTCGAGACCGCGCGGGTACGCGGAAACAAACGCCTCCGGGAAAAGTACGAGTCGCGTGCCCTGTTGCGCAGCTTCGCGGGAAAGCGCCGAAAGTTTCTCCAGCGTGCGTTCGCGATCAAAAACCACGGGCGAGGCTTGCACCACAGCAACTTTGTGACTCATAGCCATTGAAGCGCCTCCCAGTCTCACCCGATGCAGTGCTCACCGGCTCGTCAACGCCTCATATTGCGCTTTCGTCAGCGGCACAACCGAGAGCCTCCCGATGCGCACTAGCGGCGAATCCGCAAACAATTTGTTCGCTTTGATTTTCTCCAGCGTCACCGGCGTCGCGATCGCCTTCCCCGCCTTGATTTTCACCTCTGGAGTCTTGGGATTCGAAGCGTCCACGGAAACCACAGTCGCCGTTCCCACTGCGCTCTTTTCATCGCCAGTGTGGTAAATCACGAGCCGCGAGCCTGGCCGCATCTCCCGAAGATTCCTCACCGCCGTGGGATTTGTTACACCGTCCCAAATCGTGACGCCATCCTTCTGCAAATCCGCAAACGAATACACGGTAGGTTCCGTTTTCAGCAAATAGTCTGAAGGCATATACCCCCCAAGCATCAATCTTACGCCGCCTATTCTACCTATTGCGCCCCCCGAAAGGTCGCGCCTGCCGGTGGTTCCTACGCGAAACAAAATACCAAGGCGCGCTTGCCCGTGCTCCGCGCTTCTGGCACGATGCAAGCAACCGAACGCTGCGCCTGAGCGCAATCGTCCCGGAGGCAATAATGGCTGGTTTTTGTAGGAATTGTGGCAGTCCGCTCGATGATGGTCAGGGTTTTTGCGCGAAGTGCGGAACCCCCGCTTCTGGTCCTCTGGTCCGCTCCTCGGCCGCGCCCCCACCGCCCGTTTCCAGTGCCACGCCGGCGCAGCGCCCTCAAGCCGCACCTCAACCCAGGCCGCAAGCGCCTGCTCCAGCGCCTCAAGCCGCCGCCGCTCCCACAAAATCCGGCAGCAGCACCTTCGTCAAAGTTCTGCTCATCTTCGTTGTCATCATTTTCGTTTTTGGCGCCGCAGGGATTGCAGGCCTCTGGTACGTCGCGCATCGGGTAAAACAAAAAGTCCATGAAATCGGATTGGATGATATTTCTGCGACAACCAGCGAGCATCGAGGGCCTGCACTTGGCGGCGTGAATCCCTGCGGGTTGCTTCCAAAGGAAGACGTGAGCCTGGCCATTAAGATGGACGTTGTCCGCGCCGAACAGTCCGAAGGAAGCGGCACGGGCTGCGAATACAGCGTAATGGGAAATTATGTGGACCTCATCGCCAAGCACGCTTCCCTGCTCCACAAGGCAGAAACAAACGATGCTCAAAGGCAGATGCTCGAATCGATGGCGAAATCCATCGGCCACGGCTCTGATTCAGACCAAGGCGCCGAATCAAATCATCCGGGTGAAGCGCCGGTATTTCTCTTCAGCGTAGACAACAACAGCGCGAATGCTCAGATGAACTTGAGCCGGGCGACATTTGGCCGGTTGGGGCCGGGCATCGTCAAGATTCCAGGATTGGGGAACGACGCTTTCGACATTGCCGGAGCCATGATATTAGCTCGCAAAGGCGACAAGCTCATCCGCATCATGTACATGATGTGCCCCTGCACGACGGACGATGTGGTGCCCCTCGCCAGGAAAATCGTCGCCAATATTTAGCCGCGCGTTCAGGCCCAGCGCCTGGAGTTTGCCTTCGCAATATCTACGGCGCCTTTGCGGCGACAACGCCGATGTCGGCGATGTTGTCGCCTTTTTTGAGTGATGGCACGGCATTTACGTGAAGCGCTACACCGGAAACCGGTGCGCGCGGTTCTTGAATGACCTTGCCGAAGTAGTCGGTGATTTTGCCCAGCTTCATCCCCTCCTGAACATAGGTGCCGCGCTTGATGTACGCATACCAGATCCCCGGGCCATCGGAAAGCACATCCACAACTTTTGCAAGCCAGACGGGATTCTCGATGAAGTGCGGCTCGCCGGGAATCATCTTCAAGTAGCGCATTGTGCTGAGCGTCCCATTCACCAATAGCGCCACGTCGTCCGGTTCGACTGTTCCCGCGTGGCCCGCTTCCACAACAATCGACGGCTTGCCGCGAACGGACGCGGTGTTATCCAGATAACGCGTGGCTGCGGGATCGGTGGGGCGCTCGCTCCAGATGATGATGTGATCAAGCCCGAAGGCGAGAACCATTTGTTTTGAAGTTTTGTCCTGCGCTTCTTTTCCAACAGCGCCCCAGTAAGCGTACGGGCGAAGACTCTCATCTAGGTCGCCGCCATGGTAGTCGATCAAATAATCACAGCGGTCGACAACTTCCTTTGTGATCATGAACAAAGCACGGTCCGTTTGTGTCCCGTCCAATTTCCCTGGATAAAAGCGATTCATACTTTTGTTGTCGATCGGATTTACATGCGGAACTTTTTGCTCGAACGAAAGTACATTCACCAGCGGAACGAGGATAACGGTGCCGGAAACCTGTGCCGGATCCAACTCGCCAATCAATTTCTCGACGGCGATGATCGAAACATACTCCGTGCCATGCGCACCCGTCACTAAAGCGAGGACAGGTCCCGGCTTCGCGCCATTGACGACCACCACCGGAATGTTTGTCCCCACATCCACACCCGCAGGCACTTCGACATATCCGTTCACTTTCTGCCCAGGCGCGGCGGAAGCCGTGCCGACGCTGAAGCGGGTTTGCGCGTGAAGTGAAAAGCTAATAAGTGGCACGAGCAGTGTTGATACCAGAAAATGTCGGGGGGTATGCATCATTCTCCTCCTGTCTTGACGGTGGGCGCCACCGGTGGCGCCGGGGTCGCTGGCGTCGCGTCGCCTTTCACGTAGTGCGCATACCACGCAAGATAGCGCTCCAAGCGGTCTTTAATATGCGTTGGCACGGTGAAACCGTGGTATTCGCCCGGGTACACCACGAGTTCCGTGGCGCGGCCAAGTGCCTTCATAGCCTGATACATCTGCTCGCTTCCGAGAATTGGCACGTTCGAGTCGATTTCTCCTCCCATGAAAAGCGTCGGCGTCGTGATGCTCTTGACCCGGTAGAAGGGCGATATTTTGTCCCAGAGGGCCTGATGTTCCCAGGGGTAGCCGAGTTCTGTCTCGTAATCGCGCTGGTAGTGGTCATGCCCGTAGAAACTGGAAACCAGCGCCACGCCCGCTCCGGAGATCGCGCCTTTGAACCGTGTCGTCTGCGCAATGATGAAGTCGGTAGAGATTCCGCCATAGGACCAGCCCCCAACGCCGAGCTTATCCGGATCAGCAATCCCTTGCTCAAGAGCGTAATCCACCATCGCCATGTCGTCTTGATAGTCTTTGTTGCCCCAGTCAGCGTAAATGGCTGCACAGAATTTCTCGCCGTAGCCGGAAGAGCCGCGCGGATTCGGCAGCAGGACTGCGTAGCCATTGGCTGCAAAAAGCTGCGAAAGATGGTCGAAGGAGGCCGCATATTGTCCGACCGGACCGCCATGTGGACGCAGGAGAGTTGGAACTTTTTTGGCGGCGTCGTAGTCGACCGGTTTGTAGAGATATCCGGCTACTGAGGTTCCGTCTTTACTCTTGAAGTGTACGTACTCAACCTTGGCCAGGTGCAACTGCGAAATCAGCGCATCATTCGTCTTGGTCAATCGCGTAAGTTCCGACCCACTCTGAAGAAAAATCTCGTCGGGCCGTTCCGATGTGCCGATTTGCGCGGCGATCGCGCCGTCCTTGCCGAGCGAGTAGGCACCCACCGTGACGCGGCCACCGATGGGTCGAACGACGTCTCCGCCGGTGACAGCGATGCGGCAGAGATTTTGCGTGCCATCATCGGCCGCAGTGAAGTAAATAGAGTTGCCATCGGCGGAAAAGCGCGGGCGGCGCACGCTGCGGTCGAAGGCTAGTGTCAGGACTTTGGCCTGGCCGCCGCCCGAAGGAACGATGGCCAGATGCTGCGTTGCGTACCAGAAGAGGTGCGCGTCGAGCTGCGTCACGTACGCGATCCATTTCCCGTCGGGAGACCAGGCGGGCTGATCATCCGCGCCGGGATTTGTGGTGATCTGCGTGAGATGCGCGCCTTTGTCGCTGTTGTCTGCGCCAACGATCCAGATGTTCGAGTCACGTGTGGCGTCGGGATCAGGGGTGCTGCGGTTGCTGGTGAAGGCTAGCTGCTTGCCGTCCGGAGACCAGGCGGGTTGCGAGTCGTCGAAGTCCCCGGAAGTGATTTGCGTGGGAGACTTCTTATCAACGCTGAAGACGTAGAGGTGCGTCCGGCGGTTGTCGAGATAACCGACGGTGTCCTCCTTGAACTGGAGGCGGTCAATCACCCAGGGAGGCTGCGCTTTTGGTTTGGCGGGAGCCGGCTTGTCTTTATCTTTTTCTGGCTGTGCGTCCTCCGGTTTAGGATCTTGAAGAACCAGAACGAGCCGCGTGCTATCGGGAGACCACTCGAAGTCCCCGACGCCCTGAGCGATGTCGGTAAGCCGCACGGCTTCCCCGCCGAGCCGATTCAAAAGCCATACCTGGCTCTTGCCGTTATTGCGAGAAGAAGTGAAAGCCAGATACTTGCCGTCCGGGCTCCAGCGCGGATGGCCCGAGGAAATGCCCTCGGCCGTCATGGGAAGGGCCTCGCCATGGGTCGAGACCATCCAGATGCGCGTTTCGTTCTTGTCTTCCTTGAGCATTTTAGTGCGCACTGTGTAAGCCACCCACTGCCCGTCAGGGCTCAGTTCGGGCTGGCCGACGTCGAGAATCTGAAAGTAGTCGTCGATGCTGATGTTGCGCACCGCTGCCGATGCAGCGGAACGAGATTGCTCGGCGGCCGAGCCAGAGGCGCTGGCGGAGACCGAAACGGTGAACAATAAGAAACCAAAGGCAAAGCTGCTGGCCATCTTCATACCGAAAACTCCTCCGTGTGCAATTGTGGATGAACCGGGCGAAGTGTAGCAGAGGACTCGCCAAGGATAGGCGAAAAAACGAAATTGGAGTGTACAACGGCGGTCGACAGTTCATCGTGGACGGACGAAGCTCGGCGGTATTTTTAAGACGATTGACGCAACAGTCTGTATGATGTATCCTACATGTCATGCATGTATGACATCAAAGAAGGTGGAAAGTGCTGTCCATTCGATTGAAGCCCGGAATTGAAAAACGGTTGTCCCGTCTTGCCAAGGTAACCGGAAGAACGAAGACTTTTTACGCCAGCAAGCTCATTGAAGAAAACTTGGAGGATCTCGAAGACCGCTACTTGGCGGAAGCTCGTCTGGAAAAACGCGGGAAGACTTACACCGGCGCGCAAGTTCGGAGGGAGCTTGGCCTGGACGATTGAATATGACGAAGGGGCCCTCACCGATCTTAGAAAACTCGACCGCCAGATACAGCGAGAGATATTGGATTATATGGACAAGCGCATTGGAAAGGCCGAGGATCCGCGTGTGTTTGGCAAACCGCTACGGCACAGCAGATTCGGTCTTTGGCGCTACCGAGTGCGCGACTATAGGATCATTTGCGAATTGCGAGACGCGCAGCTGAGGGTGCTCGTTGTGGCCGTCGGACACCGCAGCACTATTTATGAAAAATAACAGGTGCTTAAAAAGAGCGCACAGGTAAAGCCGCGTTAGAACCACGTCTTTTGGGAGAAGGTGACGGGACGATGTACATTCACATGTTTGCGTTTCGGTTCAAAGCGGGAGTAACGGAACCGCAAGAAGAAAAAATCGTTGCAGAGATAAGAAAATTGAAGAGCGAGATTCCGCAGGTGCTGGAATCATGGGTGGGGAGAAATGAGTCGCCGCGAGGGCAGGGTTATGAGATGGGTGGCGTGATGAAATTTGCCGATAAAGCCGCGTGCGAAGCGTATGGGGCGCATCCGGTGCACCAGAAACTGTTGGGATGGCTGATGCTTTTAATTGAACCCATTGAAGTGGATTTCAACTGTCAGGAAAAGGCATAGCAGAGGGGTTTGTATGAATGCGAAAGATTTCCGGCGGATCGCGCTCAGCTTTGATGGCGCGGAAGAGGGCTCGCACATGGGGCACGCCGATTTTCGCGTGGGAGGCAGAATTTTTGCGACGCTGGCTTCGCAGGACCAGGGCTACGGAAATTTGATGCTCACCCCGGACCAGCAAAAGGCCTTTGTGGAGGAATTGCCTGAAGTTTTTCTTCCTATCGCGGGTGGCTGGGGGCGCATGGGGATGACGCACATCCGGCTGGCCCAAGCCACCGAGGACGTGCTGCGCGGCGCACTGCAAGTGGCGTGGAAGTTGAGAGTGAATAAGAACGTGAAGACGAACAACAAAACGCGTGCGCGATCAAAGTCAACGCTCAGGGCGAAGCGCAAGTAGTAGCGATGAGCCGCTATTCATAACGCAGGGCGATTAATGGGTCGAACTTGGATGCGCGATAAGCCGGCAAGAAACTGGCGAAGGCGGCGACGGCGGACAAAAGGACGACGGCCGCCAAGAGCGTGATCGGGTCGCGGGGCTTTAGGCCATAGAGAAGTGATTTGGCCGCTTGGGCCGAGCCGAGAGCGAGTCCAGAGCCAATCACTAGACCCGCGATCGTCAGCATGCCTGCCTCACGAAGTATCAATCTCAGGACGTCCATGCGTTCTGCGCCTATGGCCATGCGGATGCCGATTTCTTTGGTGCGCTGCACGACCATGTAGGAGATGACGCCGTAGAGCCCAATAGCTGCGAGCAACGCCGCGAGGAACCCAAAGAATCCGGAAAGCGTGGCCATCAGTTGATCCTGCAAAAGCGATTCGTGGATGCGCGTCTTCATCACTTTGAAATCGAGATCGATGCCGGGATTCACGTTGCCAATCGTTTCTTTGAGGGAGCCGATGAGACTCGTTAGCGGCAGCGAAGAGCGAATCAGGATTTGGTCGTACGGGCCGGGTTTTTCTTCCTGGGTGGCCGGAAAATACATGAACGGCAGATATTCTTCATGCATGTCCTGGTATTTGCTGTCTTTCACGACGCCAACAATTTCGTAAAGAGGGCGCGGCTTTCCGGGAGGCTCGTGTTTGCGGAACCTCTTGCCAAGGGGATTCGGCGTGCCCTCGAAAACCTTCCGCACAAACGCCTCATTCACGATGGCTACTTTCACCGATGTAGCGGTATCGCGATCATCGAAATCTCGTCCGGCGAGTAGCGGGGTGCCAATCGCTTGGAAATAACCGGGGCCAAGATAGTTGAGCCAAGCTACGACTTTTTCTGTGTCGGAACCTTCCGTTAGGACAAAGTCATTCGAGGAGTTGCCTCCGAAGGGCACCATGCGGGCGTCGGCAGCGAATTCCACGCCGGGTATCGCTTGTACGCGTTTCACGATGTCGCGTTTGTATTCGGTGTCTCGCTCGTCGGGAATGTGCAATCGCTCGAAATCGACAGTGGCGACCAAGATACCGGTCTGCTGAAAGCCTGTATTCAGCGTGGTTAAGTTGCGCAAACTTCTAACGAATAGAAGAGCGCCCATCAAAAGAACAACGGATAACGCGACTTGCGACACGACAAGAAAGCGCCGAAGACTGAAACGCTCTTTGCCCACGGTTGACCCGCGGCTGCCGGACTGAAGCAAGGAGGCGGGCTCCGCGCGAGTTGCGCGGATAGCAGGAGCCAGTCCAAAGGAAATAGTTGTGAGGACGGCGAGAGCAGTGGTGAAAGCCAGCACACGCCAATCCATTCCCAGGTCAAGGAAGACTTGGTTGTCAGACGTGCTGATGAAATTCACAAGCAGGCGGCTTACGGCGAAGGCCAAAAATAATCCGCAAATCGCTCCCCCGGCTGCGAGCAGCAGGCTTTCGGAAAGGAGTTCGCGAATCATTCGCCAACGCGTCGCTCCCAGCGCGCGGCGAATCGTGATTTGACGTTCACGAGCGCTGGCACGGGCCAACATCAAGTTGGCCAGATTGGCGCATGCGATCAGCAGGACCATGCCGGAAATTCCAAGAAGCAGCCAGAGCGATGTTTCAGAGTCCTCGCGCAACTCGGAAAATCCTGTGCTAGCTGAAAACACACCGAGCTTGTACGCGAGATATTTCTTCACGCCTTCGCCATCGTAAACGGGTGGAATAGTTTCTTGCAGGATCTGAGGAGTCACCGCATTCATTTGTGCGTTCGCGCGTTGAATGGTCCATCCCGGTTTCAAACGGCCGATCGAAGCAAGCCACCACCCATGGCGCATGGTTAGTCGAGTCTCGCGCGGGTTGAGGATAGGCTCGACGCAAATGGGCACAGCAACATCAAAGGTATTGCCAATGGAGATGCCGTTGAATCCCGGAGGCGTAATGCCGAGCACTTCAAACGAATTGCCGTCGAGGGTCACCCGTTTCCCAATCACGGACGGATCGCCGCCAAAATTGCGTTGCCAAAACGCATAGCTGATGTCTGCGCCGGACGCGGGACAACCGGGCTGGTCATCTTCGGCGGTCAGAAGTCTGCCCAGAAACGGATGGATGCCAAGCACGCGAAAGAAATCTCCGCTGATCCATATGCCTTTCGCAAAGCGCACTTCGCCGCCCGTGGCCAGATTGAACGACTGCTCACCCCAGGCCGCAATTGTCGAAAAACCTTCCTGACGCTTCTTGATTTGCTCCCACATAGGGAACGTAAGTTGGGAATACTGTCCCGAGAAATTGCCAGAGCCCCAGTGCCGCTCGGCGATGCGAACAGTCCCCAACTCCTGAGGGTCTTTGACCGGAATCGTGCGCAGCCGAATCGAATCAACGAGTTGAAAGATGGCCGTGTTAGCGCCAATGCCGAGCGCGAGTGTAAGCACCGCAACAGTGGTGAAGCCAGGGCTAAGCCGAAGCAGCCGAAACGCATGCCGAAGGTCGCGCAAGAGATTGGTCATAGTTATCCCTCAGCACCATATGACGACGGGCAGAGGCAAAGGTCTTGCCGCGTGAGCCGCGGCATACAGGGCGAAAGAGCGGCCAGCATTAATGCAGAGGGCCGCCCGAGGGCGGCCCCTACATCGAAATGGAAGGATGTGGTGTTGTTTCTATGAATCATGGGAATTGGCGGACTGGCTGCGCTTTTGGCAGCGGTTTGCGCGGCATCATTTCGTCGCGGTTGGCGGTTAAGTAGACAAAAGAAGCGACAATTACCGCCATCTGTTTCATGTCGGGTTCCTGGATGCGTTCGTAGACGTCCATGTTGGAGTGGTGGGTGCGGGTGTCGTAATCCATGGGGTCCTGGATGAATTGGAAGCCGGGGAGGCCGACGCCGTCAAAGGAAAGATGGTCGGTGCCACCGGTGTTGCGAATGGTGAGGGTGGTCATGCCGAGGTCGTGAAAGGGCTCCATCCAGGCGGAGAAGATAGGCGCGACCATTTCGTTGCCCTGGAGATAGACGCCGCGAATTTTGCCGGTGCCGTTGTCGATGTTGTAGTAGGCGTCGAGCTTGGCGTGCTCGGGAAGAATCTTGACTAGACCAGTGGCAGGATCGGGGACATTGCGATCGCCGAAATGTTGTCTCATGTAGGCGGCCGAACCCAAGAGGCCTTGCTCTTCGCCGGTCCAGAGACCGAGGCGGACTGTGCGGCGCATTTTGACGCCAGTGGCTTTGAGAATGCGAATGGCCTCGAGCATGACGGCTGAGCCCGCGCCGTTGTCTGTGGCGCCTGTGCCGGATTGCCAGGAATCGAAGTGGCCGCCTAGCATGACGATCTGGTCGGCCTTGGCTTTATCGGAGCCGGGGATTTCGGCGACGACGTTGAAAGAGTTCAGATCATCGTCGTAGAACTTGTTCTGGACGTCGACGAGCATGGTGACGGGGACTTTCTTTTCGAGCATGCGAACGATGCGGCCGTAGTTTTCGCTGGCTACAGATACGCGTGGAGGGGCCGGGGGATCTTTTTCCTTGTCGCGACCGCCACCTTGCTGGACGAAGACGGTGCCGTCGTCGCTGCGGGAAGGCTCGATCCAGGCGGCAATTCCTTCATCGACGAGGAATTTCTGAACTTTGACTTGGAACTCGCGCTGAGCGCGGAACTGGGCGATGCGGTCTTCGACGTTCTGGCCTGCAGCCGGGACTTCAGCTTTGGCGAGGTCGGCGAGCTCGGCATCGGTGTAGCGGTGGGTTTGGGGATCAAAGCGCGCGGGATTTTCCGGGATGGCGGCGGTGAGGACGAACTTGCCTTTGAGTTGGCCCTTAAACTTGGCGAAGTCTTCTTCCTTGGTGATCGGAGCGAAAACGGCGTCGGCGGTGACGGGGCCATTGGTGCCGGGGGTCCAGGCTTTGGCGTAGGCAATCAGCGGAAATGGGTGAGGCGCGATGACCTGGACGGAGGTGCGTTCGTTGGACCAGCCGCGGCCGAAGGGGCCCCAAGGCTCGAGATGAACGTTAGCGAGATGCCACTCGTTTAACTTTTCGGTGGTCCACTTGGCGGCGTCTTTGATGTCGGGCGAATTGGTGAGGCGCGGGCCATAGACATCGGAGAGGTAGCTGATGATTTCCATGACTTTGGAATTCTTTGGATCGAAACCTTCTTCCCTGATTTGATGAATCGCCGCCAGGTCGGACGTGCTAACGGCAGGGGCCTGCGCTCCGAGCGGAATGACCGCCAAGAGCAGGGCTAAGATAGCAACGACACTCGCATGCTTACGCACAATCTCCTCCGTTTTGGGACTTGCTTGTCTGATTCTTGATGGAGCCGCCACAGGGTGCTGCTTGCAAGGGGTGTGACGGCGGAGGATGAGAATGCGTTTCATGCTTGAAATGAGTGCCCCCCCACCCCGGTTTTTTTGTAAGTGCGGATTCTAAAGGGTTTTAAGTCCTGTGTTTTGTAAGTGCGGATTCTAAACGAGTTAGGGGCGCATTTTCCGTAAGTGCGGATTGCAAAGGGGTTAGTGGTCCTTCGAGGTCCAGTGTAAACAAGCGACCCTCCGAGGCTCGGGGTAGACGAGCGAGGCGGGGCCAGGCGAAAGAAGGGGAGAAAAGCAGATCCCTCACTTTGTTCGGGATGACACTCGTCGGAGCGGAGGGTGCGTGGGCACGAAGGCGTCGGGGAGGTGTTTGGCGAACAGAACATAGGAAACGGTAGCATGGAATTGTCGAGGGAGTAAAGGGATTTACAGTGAATGGTCGAAATTGACGGTTGAACTGCAATTGGGAGCACCGAACGGCGGAGGCTTGGGGGTAGTTGCTCTCCGAGTGAGGAAAACGTCCCGTCTGTCCCCGTGCGTCCGGCGAAGTGGACTCGGAAAAGTGTGCTTTGTCCGAGTTAATTTATCGCGGGCCGTGTTGATATTCGGCGAAGTACAGTCCAGCAATCGCAAGGAGAGCCTCCGATGAGTCCTATTCGCCGCTTATTTGTCTCCTGTGCATTCCTCGGCCTGAGCGCGATTCTGCTCGGTCTAAGCGGTTGCAATTCGGGCTCGTCCACCGGGCCAACGGGCCCCCAGCCTAGCTATACGCTCGGTGCCACGCCGTTGAACCCAGCGTCCATCACCGCGGGGAACACGTCCACTTCCGCCATTACGGTGACTCCGGCGAATGGCTACACGGGCAGCGTCAACCTTTCGTGTGGGATGGTCAGCGGCGGCACGCCGGCTCCCAGCTGTTCCTTCAGCGGGTCTACGGTGACGATCAACGGCGCCGCTCCAGGCGCTTCCACGCTGACGGTCTCGACCTCGAGCGGCACTCCCGGCGGCAACTACACCCTCACGGTCACCGGAAGCGACGCCAAGAGTTTGGCACCCAGCAACGGGCCTCAATCGCTGGCACTAACAACGGCGGCTGTGTTCCAGCACATCGTGGTCATCTTTCAAGAGAACCGCACCCCGGACAATTTGTTTCAAGATCCCGTTCTGATATCCCGAGGCGCCGACATCGCCAGCAGCGGCATGAATTCGACGGGCCAGAGCATTCCGCTCAACCCCATCGACCTAGGCACAACCGGCTCGAACCCTCAAAACTACGATCTCAGCCACGCCAATGGCGCTTTCGTTTCCATGTACGACGGAGGCAAGATGGACGGGGCGAACCTGATCCCCTGCTCTCCGGCCGCCAATTGCCCTCCGAACGCTCATCCCAACCCGCAATACATGTACGTGAAGCCCGCTGACGTTCAGCCTTACTTCGCGCTGGCCGAACAGTACACGTTTGGCGACCGCATGTTTCAGACGAACGAAGGACCAAGCTTTCCGGCTCACCAATTCATCATTTCCGGTACTTCGGCTCCAACCACAGCCAGCAATCTTTTCGCTGCGGAAAATCCCGCACTGAGCCCCGCCGGATGTATCGCAGCGCTGACGAACAGGGTCAAGATGATCGATCCCACCGGAAGCGAAAGCAATACAGCGCCGCAGTATCCTTGCTTCGACCATCCGACGCTAACCGACCTCCTCAATACCAAGGGCGTGAGCTGGCGCTACTACGCCCCTTCCGCCGGTTCCATCTGGACCGGGCCGGACGCCATTCAGCACATCTGCCAGCAGCAAACCGTCAATGGCACGCTGACCTGTACCGGGCCTGATTGGACGAACAACGTGAAAATCCCGCAGTCACAAGTGTTGGTAGACATCGCCAACGGCAACCTCGCGCAAGTGACCTGGGTTATTCCCAACGGCCAAAGTTCCGATCACGCCCTCTCGAACGACGGCAGCGGCCCTTCTTGGGTAGCCTCGATTGTCAATGCGATTGGCAATGGCCCGTACTGGGCGAACACAGCCATCATCATCACTTGGGACGATTGGGGAGGATGGTACGATCACGTCGCGCCCAAGGTTGTCAACGACGGCGTCAGTTGGGGATCTGGATATGTTTATGGCTTCCGGGTTCCCTTGATCGTGGTTTCACCGTACGCCAAGACTGCTTATATTTCGCACACTACGCATGACTTTGGCAGCATCCTGAAATTCATCGAGACCACTTATAACCTGCCTTCGCTCGGGTACGCGGACACTCCAGCGGATGACCTTTCTGATTGTTTCAACCTTACCCATACGCCGGTCACGTTCCACGCGATCCCCGCGGCACTGAAGGCCGCCTACTTCATTAACGACAAGCGTCCTCCCACCGACCCTGATGACGATTAGGGCCACTCGCAAGTCAAGAGTCGAGACGCGGCGTGGCAATGCCAGGCAATTCCTTCGCACTTCCCTGGGCGGGGAATTTTCCGTCTGTCCCCAGTTTTCCGCAATTTCGAAGTAGATCTGACGCCAAGAGCCGTATGCTTCGAAATCGCCTATGCGCTGTATACTTCAGCGCCATGCAGGCAGTGGAGACTGCCTGAGCGGCATAGAGGATCAGGAGACTCTTAGAATGCGAGATTTGAACCGTCGTTCGTTTGTTGGAGCAGCGTTAGCTGCGTTTCCGTTGGCAGTATTTGGGGAAAGCGGCAGATCGCCGGCGCAAGGATCACTCCAAGGTAAGGCTGAGGTAAAGGCTGCTCTCGTTCCTTATGGCGAGGACCGGCAGGGAGAGCACCACAACATCGGCATCAGTTCCACCGATTTCAAGGTCACGACGCAAGACAGCGGCGGCGCTCTTTTTCTTTTCGAACATAGCAATCATAAGAAGGGCGGGCCGCCACGGCATTTGCACCACAACGAAGATGAGTGGTTCTATGCGATCGAAGGAGATTACATCGTAGAGGTCGGTTCCGAGCGCTTCCATTTAAGAGCCGGCGATTCGATTCTTGCTCCGCGAGAAGTGCCTCACGCATGGGCGTTCGCAGGCGATACCCCCGGCAGACTGCTGATCGCCTTCGCGCCTGCCAACAAGATGGAGTCGTTCTTTCGAGAGAACGCGAAGCATTTCAATGGCGGCAATTATGCAAATGAAGCGGAGATTTATCGAGCTTACGGGATGGAGCTAGTTGGGCCACCGCTTTCCGTCGGATGAGCCATTCGCGGTGAATGCCGGGATGGCTCCACGCTAGATTGGAGTGGCAACGCCGCGAAATGAAAAAATATATAGGCGAGTGCATTTTTTTGTTGCATGGCGGAGCGAAACTTGTATTCTGCGAACGCGAACTCACTTCACCCAGCGCGAGAGTGAGAATCGCTTAGGAGGACGAGAGTAAAAATTGAGTTCTTTATCCCTTCCTGCCCGGATTGCTTCCCCCGCAATTACAAGAGCGAAAAAAAAAGGCGCAAAGCTGACGCTGTGGCCGCTTGTGGCGGCGACGTTTTTTATGGTGTCTGGCGGGACGTATGGGACGGAAGAGATCGTGCACGGCGCGGGGTACGGGCGCGGAATTTTGATCTTGTTGTTCCTGCCGGTGCTGTGGTGCTTGCCGACGGCGTTCATGATCGGGGAGCTTTCGAGCGCGCTGCCCGCCGAGGGCGGTTACTACGAATGGGTTCGGCGAGGGCTGGGAAATTTCTGGGGATTTCAAGAGGCGTGGCTGTCCTTTGCGGCGAGCATCTTTGACATGGCGATTTATCCGACGTTGTTCGGGTTCTATCTGAAGCAGATGTCGCCGTGGTTCGGGACGGGGAGTCATGCGGTGATGGCGGGGCTGTTTGTGGTGGTGACATGCGCGATTTTGAATATCGCCGGGATTCGCGTGGTGGGAATCACTTCGTTGTGGCTGTTCTTCCTTTTGTCGGCGCCGTTTGCGGTGATTGTGGTGATGGCTCCGTTCAGGGCAGGAGCATTCGCCGGTGGCCATACCGCGCCGGAAGCGGCGGGCCTAGGTGTGCTGGGCGGCGTGCTTGTGGCGATGTGGAATTACATGGGATGGGATAACGCGTCAACGATTGCGCAGGAAGTGGAGAGGCCGCAAAGAACGTATCCAAGAGCGATGATCGCGGCAGTGGTGCTGGTTTCGCTGACGTATGTGCTGCCTTTTCTGGCGGTGTACTTTACCGGAATTCCGGCTTCGGCCTTTGAAGCAGAGGGCGCCTGGGCCACGGTAGCGGGGCTGATCGGCGGAAAAATTTCCGGGTTCGAGTGGCTGCGCTTTTTGATAGTGCTCGGCGGGATGATGAGCGCGTTTGGAATGTTCAACGCGCTGGTGATGAGCTACTCGAGGCTGCCGCTGGCGATGGCACGCGACGGGATGCTGCCGAAGATCTTCGCGAAGACGAGTGCGAAGACACAAGCGCCGTGGGTGGCGATTCTGGTATGCGCGGGATGCTGGGCGCTGTGCCTGGGTTTGAAATTCGAGAAGCTCGTCACGCTGGACATTATGCTGTATGGAGCCAGCCTGATGCTGGAGTTCGTGACGCTGGTGGTTTTGCGAATTCGCGAGCCGGAGCTGAAGCGCGGATTTCGGGTACCCGGCGGGCTGACAGGGGCGGTGATGGTGGGAATTTTTCCGCTGCTGCTGATGAGCCTGGCGATGGTGAAGAGCGGGAGTGAAACAATTCTAGGGATCAACGGAATGGCGTTTGGCGGGATTATCATCGCTGGAGGATTTGTTCTTTACTTGGCGACTAAACCTCTGCGGCGATCGGTGATTGCCCCGGTGGCAACGCCGAATGCGGTGTTGAGCGAGTAAGCTACAACGCGGCGGGCGGGCTGCTGATATACTCCACAATTCATTTGTGAATCCACTTTTCATTTGGAGATAAGACTGTGAAGAACTTGCGGCGTTTGCTGCCATTCTTGGTTGCCGCTGGAGTGGCGTTGTGTGTGCACATGACGGCTGCGGCGTTGCCGCAGGCTGCGCAGAAATTCGACCAGAAGATGTTTGGGGAAATGCGGTGGAGGTCGATCGGGCCGTTTCGCGCGGGACGGTCGCTGACAGTGACGGGAGTGCGCGGACAGCCGGACGTCTACTACTTCGGGTCGGTGAATGGAGGAGTTTGGAAAACGAACGATGCAGGGCGGACGTGGAATCCGATATTTGACGCGGAACCGGTGGGATCGATTGGGGCAATTGCCGTGGCGCCATCGAATGCGAATGTGATTTACGTGGGATCGGGCGAGGCGGACATGCGCTCAAGTATTTCGTCCGGGAACGGAATGTACAAGTCCATTGACGCGGGAAAAACATGGGCGCACATCGGATTAGCAGATTCGCGGCAGATTGCGCGGATTGTGGTGGACCCTAACGACCCGGAGAAAGTTTTTGTGGCGGCGCTGGGGCATGCGTACGGACCGAACAAGGAGCGCGGAGTTTTTCGTTCGAAAGATGGCGGGAAGACGTGGCAGCAAGTGCTTTTCAAGGATGAGAATACGGGCGCGATCGATTTGGCGATGGAGCCGGGGAATCCGAAGAACATGTACGCGGCTTTGCTGCAAACGCGGAGACCACCGTGGAGTATTTATGCGCCGTCGAAGGGACCGGGTACGGGGCTTTATCGTTCGAAAGATGGCGGAGAGCATTGGGAGCAATTGACGGGACACGGATTGCCTTCGGAAGAGCTGGGGCGGATGGGAATCGCGTTTGCGCCGAGCAATCCGAAGAGGATTTATTTGATAGCGGATGCGAAGGAGGGAGGACTTTATCGCTCCGATGATGGCGGGGAGAATTGGGCGCGCGTTTCGAAAGATACGCGGATCTGGGGACGGGGTTGGTATTTCTGCGAAGTGAGCGTGGATTCGAAGGATGCGGATACGTTGTATGTGCCGAACACGTCGATGTACCGTTCGCGCGACGGTGGGAAAACGTTTACGGCGATCAAGGGCGCGCCGGGCGGGGATGATTATCACCAGCTTTGGATCGATCCGGATGACCCGCGGCGAATGGTCTTGGGATGCGATCAAGGGGTGATCGTGACGCGGAACGGCGGCGAGACGTGGAGCTCCTGGTACAACCAGGCGACGGGGCAGTTTTATCACGTAGCGACGGACAACCGATTTCCATACTGGGTGTATGGGGCGCAGCAGGACAGCGGGGCGGCAGCGACACCGAGCCGAAGCAATTACCGGGCGCTGAATTTTCATGATTGGCGACCGATGGAGGCGGGAGGGGAGAGCGATTACGTTGCGCCTGATCCGCTGAATTCTGAAATTATTTTTGGCGGATCGGTGGCGCGGCAGGATTTTCACAACGAAGAGGTCCAGCAGATTCCTCCCACGCTGACGCATCCTGGCGAGTACCGGCGGACGTGGACGCTGCCGCTAGTTTTTTCTGAGGTTGAGCCGCATGTGCTTTATTTCAGCGCGCAGGTTTTGTTTCGAACGGCGGATGGGGGAAGTTCCTGGCAAAAGATCAGTCCGGACCTGACACGGGAAGACGCGGGAGCGCCGGCGAATCTCGATGCGGCGACGGCGGCGGATGCTCCAGCGTCGAAGCGGCGCGGAGTGATTTATACCATTGCGCCGTCGCCGATGCGCGCGGGCGAGATTTGGGTGGGGACGGATGACGGGCTGGTGCAACTGACGCGGGATGAAGGAAAGACTTGGAACAACGTCACGCCGCCGGAATTGACGCCGTGGAGCAAGGTGACGCATATAGCGGCTTCGCGGTTCGATGCAGGCAAAGCGTTTGCGGCAGTGGATCGCCACCGGCTGGAAGATTTGCAGGCCTATCTTTACCGAACGAAGGATTTCGGGAAGACGTGGCAGCGCGTTTCGAATGGGATTCCGGAGGGAAGCTTTTTGAATTGCGTGCGCGAAGATCCGAAAGTCGCCGGGCTGCTTTACGCGTGCACGGAAAAAGGGGTGTACGTTTCATTTGATGATGGCGATAACTGGGCGCCGTTGCAATTTAATTTGCCGACGACGTCGGTGCGCGATCTAGTTGTGCACGGTGATGATCTGGTGATTGCTACGTTCGGGCGGTCATTCTGGGTGCTGGACGATGTGACGCCTTTGCGTCAGTGGAGCGCGAAGGTGACGAGCGCGGATGCGTGGCTCTTCGAACCGGAGACGGCGTATCGCGTGCGGCCAGGGTCGGATGAGGGAACGCCGGTACCTCTCGATGAACCGCAGGCAGAGAATCCGCCGACTGGGGCGGTGCTGGACTACTACTTGAAGCAAAAGCCGGCGGAGGCCGTGCAACTGGAAATATTTGATGCGGCTGGGAAACTGGTGCGGCGATTTGCGAGCACGGATGAGATGCAGAAAACGAATCCGGATGAGTTGGACATTCCGATGTACTGGGTGCATGACGCGGAACCGCTGTCTGCAGAGGCGGGGATGCACCGGTTCGTGTGGGATTTGCGGTATGCGTTTGCGGGAAGCGGAAGGCGGAGGTCTCGACGTGGAGGAGGCGGACCGATCGCGGTTCCGGGGCGGTACACCGTGAAGCTGACCGGGACGGGGAAGACGATGTCCGTGCCGCTGGTGGTGAAGATGGATCCGCGCGTGAAGACGACCCCTGCGGATTTGGAGCGGCAGTTCCAGCTAGCTTCAAAGCTGGCAGCGGGCGTTGGGGAGTTTTCTGCGGCTACGCAACGAGCAGACGATTTGCAGAAACAGATATTGGCGCGGAGCAAACAAGCCGGGGGTAATGGGGAGGTTGTGACGGCGCTTGCTGATTTGGAGAAGAAGGTTGGCGCAGTTGCGGGCTCGGGAGCGGGCGGCGGATTTGGGTTTTTTGGGTTTGCTGTGCCAGGGAGCGAGCCGACGACCTTGCGTCAAGTGTCTGCGGCATTTGGCGCGCTTCTGGGGATTATCGAGAGCGCGGATGCAGGACCTTCGGCGGATGCCACGGCGGCGAGCGAAAAATGGGAAGCGGCGGGACAGGGGACGATGGCGCGGTGGGAGGCGATTCAAACCAAGGAGTTGGCCCGCGTGAATTCCGTGCTCGGGAAGGCGCAGTTGCAGCCCATGAAAATCGGGGAGGAAAAACCGCACCCCTAAAGAGGTGCGCCTACAAGTTCGCGGCTGAAGTTCGGGGAATATGCTTCAGAACTGTGGAGATGCGGGAACGCGACATTTCGCGGCGGCGCGGGTTATATGAGGGTAAGAGCAAATGGCGCCAGCCCAAAAGAGGACCCTCCATGACCAGGAATGACATTACAAAGCAAATTGTTGTTGCCGCCGGAATTTTCGCTCTGACTTTTGCGCCGGGAATCAGCCGCGCACAGAGCAGTTCACAGCCACCGGGGCAGGATCAGAGCCAGGCGGCACCTGCCGCGCCAGAGCAGCAAAAAGGAAGAAGGCATGGCGCGATGAAAGGGCTAAACCTGACGGATGATCAAAAAGCGGAAATGAAGAAAATTCACGAGTCCACGAAAGCTGAACTGGATGCCGTGAAAAAGGATGAGTCTCTGACGGCAGATCAGAAAGAAGCGAAAATTCATCAGCTGCGGCACAGCGGGCGCATGCAGATGGTGAAGCTCTTGACGCCGGAACAGCGGCAACAGATGCGAGCTAATGTCCGTGAAATGCGCGCGTCGCACCGAGAAAAACGGCAACAACAGCCGCCACAGGCCCAGCCGCAGGGCTAACGCAGGCGGAGGTCGTTGGAGCGGTCCGACTGACAGGCAGGAACGGACAAACGACCGAATCAAGGTTGTCGTCGCGATCCATGAAGGGACGGTCCCAGGGGCCGTCCCTTTTCCGTAGAAGCGAAGATTTGGGCGGCGCGGAATCACGAACATATTTGGTATGCTGCTCGACGTGGGAAATATTGTTCGAATGAATAGGCGCGCCGGGAGCGGAGACAGTTTTCGGATCGGCGCGTTTTTCTTGTTGCTTGCTCCCGGAGCCTTGGCTCTGAGTTTTTCCTCTCAAGCGCCTTTGCAAACGGCATCGCCTGCTCTTGCTGCGCAATCAGCTGTGCCGCAAGCTCTGCCAACAGCCCCTCCGCAAGTGGTACCGCAAGTACCCCTGCAAGCAGTGCCACGCGCAGGCTTGAACATCGTGGTGCTTGATCCGGCGCACGGCGGGACGGATCCTGGCGCAAGGGGAACGGCCGGCATCCGCGAGAGCGAAATCGTCCTGGACTTTACCGCACAAGTACGCCGCGCACTAGAGTCGCAAGGATTTCAAGTGGTGCAGACGCGCCAGGGGAACGAAGACCCTTCGTTTGACGACCGCTCGGCCATAGCCAATGCGCAAACCGGGGCGGTATTCGTGACGCTCCATGTTGCTTCGACTGGTCTGCCAGGGACGGTGCGTGTATACGTCAATTCGGATTTGCCGGTGACAACGGATGTGGGCGGCTTGATTCCGTGGGACCGGGCACAGACGCCGTTTCAGGGATTGAGCAGGAAACTGGGCGATCTGGTGCAGGGGCTGCTGGCGCAGCGCTTTAAGGGTTCGCCAAGCGCAGCGCAAACAGCGGCAGTGAGGCAACTGAGAACGACGGCGGCACCCGCGATTGCCGTGGAAATATCGAGCGTTGTGGTAGAGGACCGCGCGGACCTGGACCGAATGGCGCCGGGTGTGGCTGACTCGATCGCGACGGGAATTGCGGCGTTCCGTCCCTCTTACGTGGTGGCGACAACTACAGCAGGAACTCGGTGATGGCGCGCTGGATCAGATGGGTGGTCGGCGGGCTTTGCGTGGCGGTGCTCGTGGGAGCGATTTACTTCCCGATTCTGCGGCGGCGGTTGCAAATTGCCGCAAAACTGCAACAGCAAACTGCGGAGCAAGCGCGGAGAGAATTGACACAGACGATTCCCGTAAATCCGGGCGAGCCGCTGGTGAAAGCAAAATTATTTTGGTCTACGGGAAACGGGGATGGCACTTTGACAGATGCGGCGGCGGAATTGCCGCTTTCGAGCGATCCGGTGCTACGTTCGAAACAAGTGTTGAACACGCTGCTAGCCGGACCCGTGGACGCCGACCAGCGCACGCTTCCGGCGGACGCGGTGCTCCTGTCGTTTTATTTATTGCCGGATGGAACGGCCATTGCGGATTTTTCCGAGGCGCTGGCAACGGAGACACCTTCGGGAATTCAGAGCGAGCAAATGGCAGTGGATTCGATCACGAGAACGCTCGAAGCGAATGTGCCACGCGTGCAGCGGCTGAAAATATTGATTCATGGACAAGAAGTGGAAACACTTGCGGGGCATCTGGACCTGACCGGAACTTTCCTGGTTAATACGAAGGGAGTTCAGGTAGCACCCGCGGTGGCAGCGCCGGGGTCTCCATCGAGCACGGACAAACCGACGGCGCCGCCCACGGGCAAACCTGCTCCTGCGCCAGCACCGAAACCAGGTAGTTCCATGGGCGCGGGAACATTGACACGCGAAAAAAGCCCCGGCAAACTGGCGCAGCCGGAGGGGAAATTGAAAGAGGATCAAGCTCGAAAGTGATTGAAGCAGGAGGAAGAGTGCGAGTGGATGGCCGCAGCCCGGACCAGATGCGCCCGTTGAAGATGACGCCGGATTTTATTTCAACGGCGGAGGGAAGCGTGTTGATCGAGCTCGGAAGCACGCGCGTGATTTGCACTGCAACAGTCGATGATGGCGTGCCGGGATTTTTGAAGGGCAGCGGTAAAGGGTGGGTGACGAGCGAGTATGGGATGCTGCCCAGGGCGACGGAAGAGCGGACTCCGCGCGAAGCGACACGAGGAAAACAATCGGGCCGGACACTGGAGATTCAGCGGTTGATTGGACGGTCGCTGCGCGCGGTGACGGATCAAGAAGCGCTCGGCGAGCGCACGGTGTGGATCGATTGCGACGTGATTCAAGCGGACGGCGGGACGAGGACGGCTTCCATTACGGGAGCCTTCGTGGCGCTTGCGCTGGCGTTCGAACGCCTGGTGGCGGCGGGGATTTTGAAGAGTTCGCCGCTGATCGATACGGTGGCTGCGACGAGCGTGGGAATAGTGGATGATCGCGCGCTGCTGGATTTGGCTTACGAAGAAGACTCGCGCGCAGAAGTGGACATGAACGTGGTGATGACGGGTAGCGGCCATTTCGTGGAGATTCAGGCTACGGCGGAGGGGCGGCCTTTTAGCGGAAGCGAAATGCAGGACTTGCTCGCGTTAGCGGCGGCTGGAATTCGCCGGCTGACGGATGAGCAGCGCGCGGTGCTGCCGGTCAAGTATAGTGCGCGCGCGCGTTAAGTTGTTTCTGGCGTCGTCAAATAAAGGAAAGCTTGCGGAGTTTCACGCGCTTGCGGCGACAGATGCGCCGGGTGTGATCGATGCGTGCGCGGAGATCGAGTTATTGCCCAGATTCGATTCCCTGCCGTCATTTGAAGAATGTGCCCCAACATTTGCGGAGAACGCCACGGGAAAGGCGCTGCATTATTCGCGGCTTGAAGAAGGATTCGTGTTTGCAGATGATTCCGGGCTGGTGGTGCCAGCGCTCGGAGGAGCACCCGGTGTGCGATCGGCGCGTTACGCTGGGGAACACGCGACTGACGCACACCGGATTGCGAAATTGCTTGGCGATCTTCGCGGAAAAACGGGGACGGAACGAGCAGCTTATTTTGTGTGCGCGATTGCGTTAGCGGAGCGCGGGAGAGCGTTGGCGATTGTGACAGCTCGCGTGGACGGTGAGATTTTGGAAGAGCCGAAGGGGAGCGGCGGGTTTGGATACGATCCCGTGTTTTACTTCCCTCCCCTGAAAAAAACGTTTGCGGAACTTTCGCCCGAAGAGAAGAATCAGTGCAGCCATCGTGGAAAGGCGTTTCGGAGACTGCTTGCGGGGTTAAGCGGTCCGTAGGCAAGTGCTGACGCGCTCGACGAAAACGTATCGCCCGTCCTGTATGATATTCTTCGCTCCATGCCTAGAAGAAAAATAAATAAGAAGAAAAAAGCTTCTCCAAACGACGCGCGCGCGACAAAACCGAAGAGGTCCGCTAAGGGCTCGGCAAAGACAAGAAAAGGAACGGCGGGGACCGACCCGAAACGTGTGGCGGCGATTTTGGGCAAGCTGGATGAAGCGTATCCGGAAGCGTCGTGCGAACTGAGGCACGACAACGCGTTTCAATTGCTGATATCGACGATTCTTTCCGCGCAGTGCACGGACGTGCGCGTGAACCAAGTGGCGGAGACACTCTATAAAAAATATCCGACGCCCGAAGCATTCGCGCATGCGAATCCCAGTGAGCTGGAGCAAGACATCCGGCCAACGGGATTCTTCCGGAACAAGACGAAATCGATCATAGGAGCGAGCAAAGCGATCCTTGAGAAGTTTGCCGGGCAGGTGCCACGTACGATGGAAGAGATGCTGACTTTGCCAGGAGCGGCGCGAAAAACGGCGAATGTGGTGCTGGGCACGGCGTATGGAATCGCGAGCGGAATCGTCGTGGATACGCACGTGATTCGTATTTCGAACCGGCTGGATTTGACGCGAAACGAAGATCCGAAAAAGATTGAGCAGGACCTGATGCAGGTGATTCCAAAAGAGAAGTGGATCCTTTTCTCGCACCAAATTATCTGGCACGGGCGGCGTGTGTGCCAGGCGCGCAAACCGAAGTGCGTGGAATGCAACCTCGAGAAGCTCTGCTATTCGAAAGACAAGACAATCTAGCCGCCACTGCTCTTAACTTCATCGTCTTACCGCAAAAAAATTGATAACTCCCAACATGTCAGTGGCAGGATCCGCTGCCAGAGTCGGTAAAGCTCCTTCCGGTTTCGGGGATGAACTGCCAGTCGTACGCTTTTGCGTGCAGGGTTAGTTTCAGCACACCGAAGGAATCCGCGTTTCGCATCTCGCTGTTTGACTGAATGGCACCGAAAGGCCGATGGTTTTTGCCACCGGTCCCGACGACAAATTCACGGATGCCGCGGCCCGGATCGGGAATGCCGTCGGGAGTTTGCGGAGCGAAACGCTCGTAGTCGTGATCGTGGCCGTTGACGACAACTGTAGCGCGCGCATCATAGAGCGCTTGCCAGAAAGGCTTGATTTCAGGGTCGTTGCCGTGCGCACCCCCGGAACTGAAAAGCGGCTTGTGCCAATAGGCCAGGGTGCACGCGCCGGGATGGGCCGCGAGATCAGCACGCAGCCATTTCTCCTCGCGCGAGCCGGCATCACACCCACCAATATCGATGCATTCGCTGTTCAGCACGACGATGTGCCAGGAACCAAGGTCGTAGCTGTAGAAGCCGTCCTTTGAATCGCCTGCGGCGGGGCCGAAATAGTCGAAGTAGGGAGTCGCGCCTGAAGCATGAAATTCGTGATTGCCAGGGGCTGGTCTTGTGCGGGATTTAACCCGGCCCCAAGTTTTATCGTAGCACTCGAAGTTTTCTTTCGAGCCATCTGGATAGGCGAGATCGCCGGGGACCATGACTGTTCCGGGAATTTGTTCGAGGAGCTTTGCCGTGGCCTCCGCGCCGACGAGGTCCTTGCAATCGGCGATATCGCCGGCGCCAACCAGGATAGCAGCCTGATCCCTTCCCCCTTTTGACGGCGAAGATTGTGGCCGAGTATTGGGTGAAGCGAGGAGGATAATTGTTAAAAACAAGAGACTTACACCCGCGAAGCAAGTCTTCATTTCAAACCTTTCAGCGGATTTTCCGCTTAGGAGTGCGCCACTCCGCAAACCGTAGCTCAAACAGATGAGCCGTAGAAATTTTAACCTACCGAAAACAAAGGGCCGGGGCTCGAATGCATGCAATCTCGAACCCCGGGAGTTGCACGGGCTGCTAGAACTTGAAGCGCAGCATCAACTGTAGCTGCCTGGGTAAACCCGTGCCAGTATTTGGCGAAGCGACATTGTCATTGTTATTGTTGAAGTTGACCGTGGATGTGATGACGCCAAATCCTGGCCTCGGCGTCAGGAACCCGGTGGTTGTGGCGGTCGGGTCATAGTTCAGCCTCAACTCATTCGGGTCGCCAAGTTGCGTGTGATTAAACACGTTGAATGCCTGTACGCCGAACTCGACGGAAAATAGTTCGTTTATCTTCGTGTTCTTCATGAGCGCCAAGTCGATTTGCCAGGAAGGCAGGGCCCGGATTAAGCCATTTCCGGCGTCGCCAAACCTGGTGAAGAAACCGTTGCTATCCACGGGCGGGGCCTTGAAGGCCGCGGGGTTGATCAAGGGAATGTCATTGTGCCCGCCGCCGGGGAGGGTTAGAGGCACTCCCGGAACGACATCGGGCCGCTGAGAGGTTTGGTCATTGCCATCAGGCAGTAGATAGGTGTCGGAGAAGCCGTCGAAGGGCCCACCTACGATGCTTCCGCGCAGGCTCATCTCAACAGTAAGAGGATGGCCGGTATGCCAAATACCGATGCTGCTCACATTCCAACCTCCTACCACTTTGCCGAGGGCCCCAGAGTCATTGAGATAAGTCTTGCCAGGACCAAAGGGGAGTTCATAAATGGCAGATGCTGTGAAGTTATGACGGATGTCAAAGATGCTGGGGCCTTTGTCGCATTGGAGGCAGTTGATGTTCTCCGGACCGCTCGACTCGCCACCACCTACTGAGCCGTCATTAATGGAGTGTCCAAAAGTGTAGCGGGCCTGCATGGACAATCCTCTTGTCGTTCTCTTCTCGAGCGAAAGCGCCAAGGCATGATAGGAACTCGACCCAACATCACTCTTGCGGTCAACCGAGCCATAGGGGTCGGGGTTGTTTGGATCGGGGAAAAACTGATCCAAAGGACGGACGCAATCAGAGCCAGCGCTGTTGAGAGTCAACGGAACGGAGCAGAGGTTAACAGCGCCCCGCGAGAACAAATGCACGCCGTGGCTACCAAGATAGGAAGTGGAAAAGAGAAAACCGGCAGGTAGTTCGTGTTCGATAGTTAGTCCCCACTCCTCAGCGTACAGATCGAGCCGGCCTTGGCGCTGGAGAGCACGCGGATGTTCAGCGGCTTTCTGAAGGCCGTTAGCGCCGGTGAAGCCAGAGAGGTCGGGAATCTCCTGTTCCAGTGCGGGGGTGAGAGGTGGTGCCTGAACCGACGCGCGGAACGTATCGCTCTCGAGGCCGGCGTTCAGGTCGTCGTTCTGCGCCGCGCCGTGATAGATACCAAATCCGGCGCGAATGACAGTCTTTCCGTGAAGCGCAGGCGGAGCCCAAGCCAAACTTATACGTGGGTCAAAATTCTTATAATTCGGATTGTACAGAGCCGGGTTCTTGGGACACGGCGGCGTGTTTATGGGAACGGTAAACGGGGTGTTGAAAGAACCAGAGCCCAGGCAGGCGCCGTGAAATTGATTGAAGTCAAAGACCGTGGTCCGGTTGGTTGCCTCGTTGGCGACGCCATAGTAGTCCCAGCGGAGGCCGGCAGTGACCGTGAAGGTTGGGGTAACCTTCCATTCGTCCTGAAAGTAGGGCATATAAAAGGTGCGACGAAGCCGGTGACAACACCAAGGAGCGTCGAAGCTGAGGTCGGTGAGTGAAGCCGAAATCAAACTTTGGTCGTCGGAGAAGTCGAGATTATTATTCGCGGTTTGACCCTGATTGAGGCGGACGCGGCGAATCTCCATGCCCATTTTGAAGGCGTGGCGATTGTGAGTCCAAGTCAAGCTGTCGACGACTCCGTAAGTAGTACCCACTTCGATGTCCGCCGATTCGTTCGGAATCCCAGTGAGATTATTGGTGTTGACGGCAAATTTGAGAGTACTTGACTGAGGATTGTGAAAGGGCGCGCGGTTGACGTACACCTTTGCTTCGTTAAAGACATTGGAGCTAAAAATGTGTTGGAGGGCCAACAAATAGTTCGCAGGGTGGTTGATAGTTTGCGCCTTGTCCAGGCCGACGGTAACTCCGATTTGAGCATCGACAAGGCTGATATCGCGCTGGGCTCTGCCGTACAGCGTGGTCTTATCGCTGAATTTATGGTCAAACCGGACCAGCCAGGTATCCTCGTGTACGGTGGTTTCTATAGGATGTGTGAAGGCCTCCACGTCTGTGGGCAAATCGGTTGTATCAAAACTTTCCTGCCCCAGCTGATTGGGGGTTAGGGCGCTGAAGGCGTTGTCGGGGAAAATAATTTTCGGCGCACACCCTCCGACGGTCCCGGTAGAGGCCCGCCAAGGGAACCCCTGCAGGATGGTGCAAAGCTGCGGCGAAGGTCCCTGGCCGTTCCGGCCATTGACAAGAATGTCTTTCACGAAACTTGCGCTGGGCACAAATATTGTTCCCGCGGACGTGGACTCCTGCAATTGACGAAGGCCCTCATAGCTGAGAAAGAAGAATGTTTTGTCTTTCCGGATTGGTCCGCCCACAGTCATGCCGTACTGCCCCATCCGAAAAGGCAAGATCGCCGGATTTCCGTTTGCGTCAAAATCGTTGAAGTTCCGAGCATCGAACACGGAATTCCTAAGGTAGCCGAAGGCAGTGCCATGGAATTCATTTGTGCCGGACTTGGTGACGACATTGATCTGACCACCGGCTTGGGTGCCATATTCAGCGTCGTACAGTGCGCTGTTTACGCGATATTCGGCGACGGCATCCTCGGAAACCTGCAAACGTACCTGAGACTTCTGCGCTTGCTCTTGAATACCACCGGCGTCCACGCCGTCGAAATTGAAGTTGTTGTCATCACGCGCACGGCCAGCGAAGCGAATGGTACGCTGATCGCCGCCACCATCGTCTTGTGCGAAGGGTGCTAGAAGGGTCAGAGCTGACCAGTCGCGGCCATTCACGGGCAGGTTGGCGATCTGTGAAGTGTTAATTACGGTCGAGGCCGCAGCGGAGGTTCGCTCGATGGGTCCGGTCTCCGCATTGATCTCGACCTTTTCCGCGACTTCACCAACGGCAAGCGAAACGTCAAGAGTGTGAGTCTCTCCGACTTGAAGCGTGACTTGTTCGATCACTTTGGTCTTGAAGCTGGTGTTTGAGACAGTGACAGTGAATTGGCCAACGGGAAGACCGGGGAAACGGTAATAGCCGCTGGAGTTGGTTTTGCGCTCCTGGCTGATACCGGTATCGACGGCCGTTACCAATACGTTTGCTCCGCTAATGGTCCCCCCGCTCGGATCAGTTACCGTGCCTTCCAGCGTAGCGCGATCGGTCTGTGCGCGGGATGGCAGCGCGAACAGGAGAATAGCAGACAGTACAAAAAGAATTTTATGGCAATAAGTCATCGAAATTCCCCTCCGGTCCAATTGGCGAAGTTCAAGGGGGTTCGAGTGGACGGGCAGCATCGAGGCATCCACTGCTGTGAACCACTCCCCCGTTCATGCGGCTACATTACGTTCCAGAATTGCTAATGGCGTATGAATACGGCGTGAGAGAGCTTTAAATAAATGCGAACGGTCTCTCGTGCAGTGGGTTGTCAGGAGGAATATATTTACAAGGAGTAACGGAACACGACGGGCAGATTAGGGGCGGCCGCCGAGCTCAGATTACGGTTTTGAGGTCACCGTCATGAGAGCCCTGCCTTGAGTAGCTTTAGCGACCGTCCGGGAAGCGTTCAGATCCGGCGCGCTTCAAAAGAACGAGCTAAGTCTCAACAACATGAATGAGCTTTCACGTATTATGCAGCCATGCGTATTTTGCTGGTCGAAGACGATCCGGGGGTGCGCAGGTTTGTAGTCAAGGGACTGCGCGAACAGGCCTATGCGGTAGACATTGCTGCCACCGGTGAAGAAGCGCTGTACCAGGCGCACATTAATGAGTACGACCTAATTATCCTCGACGTCATGATTCCTGAGCCAGGCGGGTTTGAAGTCTGCAGGCGGCTTCGCAAATCCGGACGCACAATGCCCATTCTGATGCTGACCGCACGTGACGCCGTGGAGGACCGCGTCAGCGGCCTCGACAGCGGAGCGGATGATTACCTGACCAAACCTTTTCAGTTTCTCGAACTGTTGGCGCGGCTGAGGGCCTTACTTCGGCGTTCGACGGAATTGCACCCGCCGCTGCTCAGCGTCGGAGATCTTTCGCTGGATACGGCGGCACAGAATGCGACGCTGGGCGGACAAGCGATTTCGCTGACGCACAAGGAATACGCGCTGCTGGAATACCTGGTGCGAAATGCGGGACGAGTGGTGAGCAGAGCGGACATCGCCGAGCACGTTTGGGATGAGAGTTTCGATCCGTTTTCGAACTTGATCGAGGTTTATATCAACCGGCTTCGCCGGAAGATTGATCCGGATGGAAGCGCCGGGCTGTTGCAGACGCGACGAGGAGCCGGTTATATCCTGAAATCCGGCGAGGATGCGGAGAGCGGAGGACGGGCGCAGGCAACTGGGGCGCAAGGGAAATCGAGTGCCTCTGACCGCAAGAAACATGCTTGATTCAGTTCGCGTGCGGCTGACGGTATGGTACTCGGCAGTCCTCGCCGTGGTGCTGGTGCTGGTTTCAGCAACCACTTATCTGATCGTTGGGAAGACCTCGATGCAACGAACGGACACGGATTTAGAGGTGCTCGCGGATTCGTTCCTGGTGACATTTCAGGCTGAGCTTGCGGACGCTCCAGGCACTCAGGATTCGGTAATTTTATCCGCAGTACGCCAGTCCATGATTGAACATCGCTCGAACAGCGATGCATTCGTGGTGCGTGGACCTGCGGGAGAGATCATTGCTAATTCAAACGAGGGCGTCTCTTCTGTAATAAAACCTAGCGCATCGGTGGCCCGGGCATTGGCATCGAGCGAGTTTCAGCGTTTTGCAAAAACAGGTGAAAGCCGGGAAGTGAGTCTGGAGACAATTCGGGGAGAGCGGTCGCGATTCCGCGCTTACTCCCGGCAATTCAAGGCCAACGGGCAACCCTACCTGCTTATCATTCTCCATTCCTTGCATGCGCAAAACGAGATGCTTGAAACCATACGGCTGACGTTTACCTGGATGATTGTTGTGGGTCTGCTTCTCGCAGGGACAGGAGGTTATTTTTTGGCAAGGAAGAGCTTGGCTCCCGTTGTGGCGATGGGAGTCCACGCACGCCGCATCGGGGCGACGAACCTGCACGAGCGGCTTCCGGTGCTCAACGCCAACGATGAACTCGGGCAATTGGCCACAATCTTCAACGATCTGTTGGACCGGCTGGACCAGTCGTTTGAGCGCCAGCGCCGCTTCATCGCTGATGCTTCTCACGAGCTTCGGACTCCACTGGCGATTTTGCGAGGCGAGGCCGAGGTGGCCATGTCGCAGCAAGGCCGTAAAGCGGAGGACTATCTCGAATCCCTGGGGATTCTGCACGAGGAAACGTCGCGGTTAATCAAGATCGTGGAAGACCTGTTCACGCTGACGCGGGCGGACTCGGGGCAGTATCGTCTGTCGCCGGAGGATATCTACCTCGAGGAACTCGTGGCGGACTGTGCGCACTCCGCGAGGACGCTGGCACGCGAAAAAAACATTGAATTGAGCGTCGATGCCTCCTCGGAATGCCTGGTGCATGGGGACCAGGCACTGCTGCGGCGCATGATCCTGAATCTTTTGGACAATGCGATTAAGTACACGCCCGAGGGCGGACGCGTGGAGATTGCGTGTCGCGCCACAAATTCGGGGTTCGAAATACACGTCACGGATAGTGGGCCGGGAATACCCACGGAGCTGCATGCTCGCATTTTCGAGAGGTTCTTCCGGGCTGATCCGGCGCGATCGCGCTCGGGGCGCGAGGGCGGGGCGGGGCTGGGACTTTCGATTGCTCTCTGGATAGCCCAAGCGCATGGCGGCCGGCTGGAATTGGTCCGTTCTGATGCCACGGGCAGTCACTTTGCAGTCTATCTGCCGAAGCCCGGGGCTGAGTCCGACGGCACGGATTAATCATCTGTTTATCTCAAGACCGTTACATTCGTGTTAGCGGAACGTGAAGGTCTTCGTCCGCTCGAGAGAAAGCCTGTGAACACTCGTCATATTTGGTATCGATCAACACTTTTCATGCTCATCGCGGTTGCGGTCCTCCCTTTTCCCGGCGCGAGTTGGCAGATAGAAACTCCGGCACCAAGCACGGGTCCGACCACTTCGCAGGCCTCAAATACAAAGCCCACTGGTCAAGTCGCTTCGTCTTTGCAGTTGACGCTCAAAGACGCTCTCACGCTCGCTCGGAAGAACAGCACAGTATTCCAGGCGGCCGCGACAAATGCGGCGATCGCGGCGGAAGATCGGAAGCAGGCTCGTGATGCCTTGCTACCTGCGGTCGGTTACAACAACGAATTCCTCTACACGCAAAGCAACGGCGCCGGAAGCGTTCGGTACATCGCCAATAATGCCGTGCATGAATACATTAGCCAGGGGAACGTGCATGAAACGATTGATCTGGCGGGAGTGGCGAACTACAGACGGACGGCGGCGGCGGCAGCCGTTGCGCGGGCGAGAGCGGAGATTGCTTCGCGAGGGCTCGTTGTGACAGTCGTGCAGAGTTATTTTCGAGTTGCCTCTTCGCAGAGCAAGATGGAAATAGCGCAGAGAGGTGCATCGGAGGGAGATCAGTTTTTCAAGATATCGCAGGAACTTGAGGCGGGCGGTGAGTCGGCGCACTCCGACGTCATCAGGGCCGAATTGCAAATGCAGGACCGGCACCGGCTACTGCAGGAAGCCAAGCTCGAACTTCTGAATGCGAAATTGGATCTAGCTGTGCTCATTTTTCCCGATTTCAACGAGAACTTCGAAATCAGCGACGACCTTCATGCCAGCGTTCCGCTGCCGACCCTCGAGGAGGTGCAACAAGAGGGAGCAAAGGACAACCCTGAGTTGCGGGCGGCGCTGGCCGGACTGCAGGAAGCCGGGCATGACGTCACCGACGCGCGCGCGGCCTACTTCCCTTCGCTGGCCCTCGATTATTTCTACGGGATCGACTCGGCGCAGTTTTCGACGAACAGCGTGATCGATAACCAAAGAATCCACAACCTCGGATCCTCGGCTTCCGCAACGCTAAACATACCTATCTGGAACTGGGGAGCAACGCAAAGCCGCGTGAAGCAAGCCGAGCTTCGGCGTATTCAAGCACAGCGTGAACTGTCTATGGCGCAGCGCAAGTTGCTGGCAGAGATGCGGTCGTTGTACAGCGAAGCCGAGACGGCCTTGAACGAATTGGCGGGATTGCAGCGATCCGCGGAACTGGCGTCTGAGGGACTACGGCTGGCTGGTCTTCGCTACAAAGGAGGAGAGGCGACGGTGTTGGAAGTAGTGGACGCACAAAACTCATTCGCAGTGGCGAATACGAATTATCAAGATGGGGCCGTGCGCTATCGCGTTGCACTGGCGAATCTGCAAACTTTGACTGGAGCTTTGACGACGCCATGAGAACCGAGTCGTTACAGAGCAGAGCACTGAGTTTTCTTGCATTCGCTGCAGCGAGCATGGCCGTCTGCTTCGCAACCGGCTGCGGATCGCAAGAGAAAGAAAAGGACCCGGTCGTTTCCGTGCAGACCACAGAGGCACACCTGACCACAATTTCAAAGACTATCTCCGCGGACGCCGTGGTGTTCCCATTACAACAGGCGGTTCTCACGCCTAAGATCACATCGACGATTAAATCGTTTCTTGTCCAACGCGGGAGCCGCGTGCACAAGGGACAGTTGCTCGCCATATTGGAGAATGCGGACCTTTCGGCGGCAGCAGAGCAAAGCAAGGGGGAATTTGAGCAAGCCGAAGCGGGCTACGCGACTACAACCGGAGCGAGCCTGCCAGAACAGATTCAAAAGGCGGAGTTGGACGCTGCAGCGGCGAAAAGCGCTCTGGATGTACAACAGCAGGTCTACAACAGCCGGAAAGAACTTTTCGAGCAGGGAGCGCTGCCTCGGCGTGACTTTGATTCGGCGCAAGTGTCGCTCACGCAAGCCCGCAATCAATACGAACAGGCCCACAAGCAGCTCGACGACCTGCATAGGATTGGGCGGGAGCAGGCGTTGAAATCCGCCAGTGGCCAGCTCGCTGCCGCGAAAGGAAAATATCTCGGCGCACAAGCCCAGCTCAGCTATTCGGGGATTAAGAGCCCAATTGATGGAGTGGTGACCGACCGACCGCAGTATCCCGGGGAACTCGCAGCCGCAAACCAGCCGTTGCTTACGTTGATGGATCTCTCAAAGCTAATCGCAAAAGCGCACATTGCGCAGTCGGAGGCCGTTGCACTGAAGGTGGGAAATCCCGCGGAGTTGCAGCTTCCGGGAGTGGAGGAGAAAGTGGAGGGCCGAGTGAGCCTGGTGAGTCCGGCTGTCGATCCAGGAAGCACGACCATCGAAGTGTGGGTTGAAACCACCAAGCCGGGCTCTGCCCTTAGGCCCGGAATGACTGTACGTGTTCAATTCTCAGCAGCAACCGCAAAAGATGCGCTCGCCGTTCCCGCCTCAGCGGTTTTTAAGAACGCGGATGGGGCGAGCTATGTATTAGTGGCGGGAGCCGATGGGAAGGCTCACATCAAAACGGTTGAGACCGGAATAAACAGCGCCAACGAGATGCAAATTCTCAGCGGAATTAACGCGGGAGACGCCGTCATCACCTCCGGCGGCTATGCGCTCCCGGACAACACACACATTAAGGTGGAGGCGCCAGCGCCAGCCGAAAAAGACGCGGGCTCCGCAGACGAATCCGATAAGAAAGCCGCGGAGAAAACCAAGCCCACGGAAAAGGCCAAGGAGTAGGAAAAATGGCCTTTGAAGCGGATTTCAGTTCGAGTGTGCCCAGCGCAAGAACGGCGCCTTGGTTTGAACGCTTTTCGCGTCCAATTCTGTTTCTCGTCATCGGCCTCGCGCTGGTCGGGGCGTTTTTGACGTTCCGCATCCCAGTTTCAGTCTTTCCTAGTACGGATTTTCCGCGAATCGTCATCGGCGTTGACAATGGCGTGATGCCAATCGATCAGATGCTGGTCACGATCACGCGTCCGATTGAGGAAGCGGTGAACAGTGTTCCGGGCTTGCAGCGGGTGGTATCCATCACGAGTCGAGGATCAGCTGAAGTTGATCTTTATTTCGATTGGAATAGCGACATGATCGTCACGCTGCAGCGTGTCGACGCCGTTGTTGCACGATTGCAGGGTGAACTAACACCGACGGCCAAGCTCGAAACTCACCGGCTCACATTTGCCAGCTTTCCCATTCTTGGCTACAGCCTTACTTCTGATGCGATGTCGCAAGACAAGCTTTGGGAGATCGCCACGTACGACATCAAGCCGCGGCTCAACCGCCTGGACGGCGTGGCTTCCGTCTTGGTCCAGGGAGGGCGCGTTCCGGAGTTTCAGGTTTCGCCCGATCCAGCGAGGCTGCTCTCGACGGGCGTGACCGTCACAGATTTGCTTGAGGCCATTCGCAAGACGAACGTGATCGATTCGCCGGGTTTGCTGGAACACGATCACCAACTCGTTCTTGGCCTCGTGAGTGGCCAAGTGCGTACGCCGGAACAGATTGGCAGGATCGTAGTCAAAAACACCGCAGCGGGTTTGCCGGTGCGAATTGGCGACGTGGCTGCGGTGGGACCGTCGGTCGCGCCGGTGTACACGATCGTGACCGCCAACGGGAAGCCGGCGGTGCTGCTCGGCATCAATCGGCAACCGGAGAGCAATACACTTGCGGTGGCCGACGAAGTTCACCAGCAGATTCAGGAATTAGCTTCCACTTTGCCTCCGGGCGTGCACCTTGAGCCTTTTTACGATCAGTCGACGATTGTGCACGACTCGATTGCGAGCGTGCGCGATGCCGTGCTGCTCGGCTTGATTCTATCTTCCGCGATTCTCGTTTTGTTTCTGCGAGATTGGGGGACGTCACTGGTGGCGGGTTTGGTGATCCCGGCCACTTTGCTGGTTACTTTTATCGTGCTCAAAGTTACCGGGCAAAGTTTCAATTTAATGACTTTGGGAGGGCTGGCGGCCGCAGTGGGATTGGTGATTGACGACGCCATCGTAGTGCTCGAAAACATCGTGTTGCATCGCGACGCAGGGGAGGGCCGCGCACAGGCGATACAGAGCGCGCTTCGTGAGATGACGGTACCGTTGATCGGTTCAACGATCACGCCGATAGTCGTGTTCCTTCCTTTGGTGTCCATCACGGGAGTCACTGGAAGTTTCTTCCGGGCGCTAGCCATCACGATGACTGTTTCCCTGCTCTGCTCATTGGTACTCGCCCTCGCGTGGACGCCCACTTTGAGCCAATATTTTGTTCGCCGGAAAAGTTCGACGACGGATTTGGCGTCGACTGCGGGATGGGCGCCACAACCGCTGGATGCCAAGGCCCTCCTGGTCGCGGAGGAGGCACATATCAGCGGCGTCTTTGGCGGGATTGTGAATTTTTACGAGCTCTGCATGAAGAGCGTGATTCGTCGCCCGGTCTTGCTGATTGCTAGCTCCGTAGCCATCGTCATTCTTTCAGGCCTGGGTTACAAGCTGCTGGACACCGCACTTTTGCCAGAAATGGACGAGGGCGGTTTCATTCTCGATTATTTCACGCCGGCGGGAAGTTCATTGGCTGAATCGGACCGAATTCTTCAGCGCATTGAAAAGATTCTGCGTGAGACGCCGGAAGTCGAAAACACGTCGCGGCGCACAGGTCTCCAGCTTGGATTGGCTGCCGTGACGGAAGCGAATCGTGGAGACTTTACAGTTCGGCTGAAGCGAAACCGCAAGCGCGGGATAGACGAAGTGATCAACGATGTGCGTGGACAGATCAAGGAGAGCGAACCTGCGGTGGACATCGAGTTTGTCCAGGTGCTCCAGGATATGATTGGGGACCTCTCGAACGAGCCGGAGCCTGTTGTCATCAAGATGTACGCGCAAGATCCTCAACTGCTACTTAAGACCGCACCACAGGTCGCAGACGCAATCGGAAAAATCCATGGCGTAGTCGACGTACTTGATGGCATCGAAAATACGATTAGCGGGCCAGCCGTCACGTTTCAAATCGATCCGGCGACGGCGGCGCGTTCCGGATTTACAGTAGAGGAAGTCAGCACGGACGCTGCCGCGCTTCTTGAGGGCGAACCGGCGGCTACGCCCGTCGTTTTGAATGATCGGGCCTATCCCATCCGCGTGCGTTTTCCAGAGCGCAACCGCACATCTCTGGAGCAAATGACCAACACTTTGATTGTTAGCGCAACCAATCGTACCGCGACGCTTGGTTCGCTCGCGACGCTCACCACGAATCCCGGCGAGACGGAAATCCGCAGAGAAAACCTGCAACGACTAGTCGAAGTGACTGCCCGGCTGGAAAATGTGGGCCTGGGGAAAGGCATTGCGGAAGTGCAAAAGGTCGTTGCGGATCTTCACCTGCCAGCGTCCATCCGTGTCGAGTATGGCGGGCAATACCAGGAGCAACAAAAGTCCTTTCGTGACCTGCTGATGGTCCTTTTCATGGCCCTCGCGCTGCTGTTTGTCGTGCTGCTTTTCGAATTCCGGACTTTCTCCGCGCCCACGGCGATACTTGCATCGGCGCTGCTTTCCACGTTCGGAGGTTTTCTGGCGTTACTGGTGACGCGCACGAGTTTTAATGTGGCGTCTTTCATGGGAATGATCATGGTGATCGGGATCGTCGCGAAAAATGGCATCTTGCTTCTGGACGCGGAGCAGCGATTCCGCGGTCTCGGCTTTTCCTCGAGGGATGCGATGCTTCAAGCAGGGCGCCGGCGGCTTCGGCCCATCGCCATGACGGCTCTGGCCACCATTGCGGGGATGCTTCCTTTAGCGCTAGCGATCGGCGCGGGGTCGCAGATGTTGCAGCCGCTGGCGATTACGGTGATTGGCGGGCTGTTGAGCTCCATGGTTTTGTCCTTGGTGTTTACGCCGGCGATCAATTACTTCCTGCACCGTGACGCAACTCTCGAGAGCGCACCAGTGAAAGTGGTTTAGAAACTTCACGCCCGAATCCGCCCAAAAGAGGGGTCGCAGTTCCCTTTCCTTGACTGTCCTAGTAAAGTTGATAGTGGAGATTATTTATTATCATGCAAGAAGCAGCGGCGAGGAACATCACAAGCATCCATGGCCGAAATCCAGCAATACCACTCAGCAAGAATGAGCACCTGTTGCGCTGGGTGGAAAAAATGGCGGAACTCGCGAAGCCCTCTGCGATCCACTGGGTCGACGGCTCTCAGGAAGAAAACGACATTTTGCTTCGGGAGATGGTGGCGTCCGGAACACTCATAAAGCTGAACGAAAAGCTTTGGCCCGGATGCTATTACGCCAGATCGGACGCGAACGACGTGGCTCGCGTGGAGGATCGAACTTTTATTTGCTCGCTCTCGAAGGATAGCGCAGGTCCAACAAATAATTGGGAAAACCCATACGAGATGCGGAAGAAGCTGAAGAACCTCTTTAATGGTGCGATGCGAGGGCGCACGATGTACGTGTTGGCGTACAGCATGGGGCCCTTCGGATCGCCCATGTCGCAGATCGGGGTGCAACTGACAGATTCTCCCTATGTGGTCGTCAATATGCGCATCATGGCGCGCATCGGACTGCCGGTTTTTCAGCAGATCGATACGGGAATACCTCGCGTGGTCCCTTGCATGCATTCAGTCGGCGCGCCGCTCGCTGCAGGTCAGAAAGACGTGCCCTGGCCGTGCAACAAGGAAAAATACATTGTCCATTTTCCGGAGACGCGCGAAATATGGTCCTACGGCTCGGGCTACGGCGGGAACGCGCTGCTCGGTAAAAAGTGTTTTGGATTGCGAATCGCTTCCAACATCGCGCGAGACGAGGGTTGGATGGCGGAGCACATGCTGATTCTTGGCGTGGAAAATCCTGCGGGCGAGAAAACGTACGTGGCCGCGGCTTTTCCGAGTGCGTGCGGAAAAACAAATTTTGCGATGCTCATCCCGCCAAAGGGATTTGATGGATGGAAGGTCTGGACAGTGGGTGATGACATTGCCTGGATTCGTCCGGACGAACGCGGCCTTCTGCGAGCGATAAATCCGGAAGCAGGATTTTTCGGAGTGGCGCCGGGCACTTCTGTAAAGACGAATCGCAATGCGATGGCCACGCTATCTAAAAACTCCATTTTCACGAACGTCGCGCTGACCCCAGATGGCGGTGTCTGGTGGGAAGGCATGACGGATACGCCGCCAGCGGAATGTCTTGATTGGAAGGGGCAGAAGTGGACTCCGGAGATTGCGAAAGAGACGGGCGCAAAGGCATCGCATCCAAACGCGCGGTTCACGGCCCCGGCTTCCCAATGTCCGACGATCGATCCGGCTTGGGAAGATCCGAGCGGCGTTCCCATCAGCGCCATCATTTTTGGCGGGCGCCGGGCAACCACGATGCCCCTGGTTTTCCAGGCGTTCAACTGGAGCTCCGGCGTTTACATCGGAGCGACGATGGGCTCGGAAACTACCGCAGCGGCTGCCGGCGCGGTCGGAAGAGTACGGCGCGACCCAATGGCCATGCTTCCCTTCTGCGGTTATCACATGGGCGATTACTTCCGGCATTGGATAAAAATGCAGAGGTCGCTGACGCTAACGCCGCGAATTTTTCACGTGAACTGGTTCCGCAAGGATAGAGAAGGACAGTTCATGTGGCCAGGGTTCTCTGAAAACATGCGTGTGCTCAAGTGGATTGTTGACCGCACAAAAGGCCGGGCATTGGCGAGAGAAACGCCTATCGGGTGGATGCCACGGCATGAAGACATGGAGTGGAAAGGCATGGATTTTTCCAAGGAGCGGTTTGACGAGCTGCAAAAGTTTGACCGGGAAGCCTGGCGCAAGGAAGTGATCGAGCACGAGGAGTTGTTCATCGGGCTTCATGACCATTTGCCGAAAGAAATGGTGTACGAGCGAGAGCTGCTGATCTGCAGGCTTTAGCTTCTGGGAATTCGAGTCCGCACTACTTTACCGCCATTTGAAGAAGTAGCCCGGCACCGCTGATATTTTTCACTAGCTCAGCAAGAACGCTGAGTCTCTTCTGGAGATACTCCGGGCTGTTATACGAAACCCAAACTTTGCCGCCGGCATCCTGCCAAATTAGTGCTTTCAGCGGAAGATCGATGGCAATCGTGGGAGAGGTAATCATCACTGGTGTGCCTCCCTTGGGGCTGCCGAAAATGATGAGGTGAGTAGGGTGCATTTTCAAACCGACCTTCTCTGCCTTTCGGAAAACTTCGATGAGCTTCTGCGAGGTAAGCTGGAACGAAATCTTTATCGGCGGTGGATCGGCCCGGCCATGCAACAGAGCGAAATCGGGACACGGTTTGTATGAATGCATGGCAATCAAAACTAGGAATAGAGCTCACTGATAAAGTAGAATCAGAAACGTACTTGTTGTCGGGGCGTAGCGCAGCCTGGTAGCGCGCCTGCCTTGGGCG
>CAVUYT010000001.1:0-201156 GCA_963745805.1 uncultured Acidobacteriota bacterium | reverse complement strand
GCCTCCCACTGCTCCAAAGCCTGGTCCATATTCCCCTCGTAAGCCCGCAGTTGCGCCAACGCATAGTGGGACTGGATGACATCAAATGCCTTCATGGTTTCCGCTCGCGCTTTGTTCGCCGGTTCGAACAACTCTTCGAGTCTTGCGATTCCCGCGGCCAGCGAGCGTTTTCGTATGTCGCAAATTTCCTGTAAGTCTTGTTCCCACTTTGCTGGCTTCGTGAATTTTTGGAACAGCATGTCAGCCAGAACCTGTCCAGCCACATCGGCTGGATAGCGCACAGCTCCTTGACCGGCAAGGGGGAGATCGCGAGCCTGTCCCGGGCCCATCCCCTGAGCTACGCCCGGCTGAGTTTGCGCTAAGAGTTTGAGAATGACGTAACCGGAAGGCACGATGATTACGCCAGTGGTCTGCCCTGGAAGAATTCCTTTCAAAGCCTGGCGCAGCTCCGGCCTCAGAGTTGAAGGATCAACGGGGCCGGTGTATCCGCCTGCCGATGCGTTTGGATCAACCGATTCGGTTTTAGCGATACCGGCAAAATCCTCGCCCTTTTTGAGGCGATTCGAAATCTGTTCCGCCTTGACAGGGGAATCCACAACGATGACCTGCAGATTGACCATGCCGGCAGAAGTGTCCTGCGAGGGAAACGCCAGAGAAGCCGGAAAAACGAGACCGATTGCGAGCAAACCGGAAAGCCAGAATACAATAATCTTAAAGTTCGATACAGCTAAGGTCATCGGCAAACCAGACGGATGCTTGCGCTATGTAGTAAGTGGCTCGAGCGAATTCTAACACGATGCTCTACGCAGTAGCGGGCCATGCTGTGCGTCGCAATGCGTTCATGCAATGACAGTTCGTGGAGGCCGGTAGATTTCTGTGCGAACTTCGTATGTGGCTCGTAAAACCAAGGAAAATCGATTGAGTAAATCCAATTTTAAGAATTTATTCTTGACAACAATATCCTTGCTGATGTCAAATCCTTCCAACTGGGGTGCTTGGAACTGGGCTGCTGGACAGTTTTTTTGTGTCCGCCCACTTTCGCGTCGGGCCGAGGCTCCGGCCGCGCGGATTTCCCAGATACCGCTCCCTCAAGGTGCTGCAGCGTTTTTTGGGTAGCTAAGGGGGATGTATGCGCTCGTTGCGTTTTCTTCTTCAGTCTTTCTGCATTTTCTTGATAGTTCTATTCACAGCTTCCATGTCCAGCGCTCAATCCGACCGCGGCGCCATTTCCGGCACAATTCTCGATTCCTCTGGCGCTGTTGTCCAAGGGGCGACCATTGTCGCGACGGGTGTCGATACCGGCGCCGTTTATAAAGCGAACTCTACCGACACCGGAGCCTACCGGATTTCCGATATGCAGGTCGGCACATACAACCTTACGGTGACGGCCGCGGGCTTTAAGACATCCGAGCAAAAGGGGCTCGTCGTCCAGGTCAATACCACTTCCTCGCTCGACATCACACTGCAGCCCGGCGACGTAACGGAAACTCTTACGGTCGTAGCCGATATGCCGACGCTGCAAACGGAAACTTCCGATGTCGGGACTATCGTGGATAAGCGGCAAATCATGGAGTTGCCGTTGGCGCTCGGAGGCCAGGGCGTTTTGCGCGCACCCGAGGCCTTTGTGTTCTTGACGCCCGGCACAACGGGGCCAGGAAGCAATGACAGCAGTAACGGAGTATTTGAAGCTAAGCTGGGCGGCGGCCAGAACTTCGGCAACGAAGTGATTCTGGACGGTGCGAGCACGGCGCGAGCGGACAGTGGCTCTGCGTTCGATCAGACCGCCCCTTCAGTGGAGTCCCTGCAAGAGTTCAAGGTCACCACCTCAACGGTTCCGGCTGAATTCGGCCGCACTTCGGGAGGCGTGGAAAGTTTCGCGACGCGGTCCGGCACCAACTCCTACCATGGAACTGCTTACGACATCTTCCGCAACGAAGACCTGAACGCGAATTCGTGGTTCAACAATCTTCAGGGACTGCCGAGGAATCTTGATCGCAAGAACGACTACGGCGGCACACTCGGCGGGCCGGTATGGATCCCAAAGCTCTACAACGGGCATGACAAGACGTTTTTCTTCTTTTCCTACGAACAGTACCGCCAAACGCAAGGCTCTTCGATCACCAGCACCGTCCCTACCAATGCCGAGCGCCAGGGAGATTTTTCCAGTTTGCTGACCACAACCTCTCTGGGAATCAACCCTTGCGACGGTTCCACGATTTTTCAGGGCCAGATCTTCGATCCCTCGACCACGAAAACAGTCAACGGGCAGCAGTGCCGCACCGCTTTTCCAGGAAACAAGATTCCCACCATCAGCACGGTCGCCCAGAACATTTTGAAACTTATCCCCGCACCCACAAACCCGACTGCGTTTCAGAATAACTTTGTCCTCACGTCGAATAACCCCATCCTTTCAACGACCATGTCCTTCCGCATCGACCAAAGCCTGGGAGAAAAGCACAAGTTCTTTTTTTCCTATAGCAGCCGGGACAATGAAAACATCAATGGGTCGCCTGCGCTCCCCAATCCGTTGGACACGACCTTTTTTTCCTCTTTTTTTACTCACTACGCGCGCTTTGGCTGGGACTATTTCGTCAGTCCAACGTTGCTCAACCATTTGAACGTAGGCCTCAATCGCGTGAACAGCAACAGCATTGCGACCTCCGTGAACGGCACTGACTGGGATAAGGCCATAGGCCTGTCGGGTGCCAGCGGACCGACGTTTCCACCGATCGCTTTCAACAATGACAACCAAGGTCTGAGCAGTTTTGGTTCTCCTAACGCCGACGACGACGTGATCAACAGTTTGGTTGTATCTGACAATATCTCCTGGACACGCGGGCGCCACAACTTGCGATTCGGTGTCGATTGGCGCGCATTTCAGTTCTCCGTGATAGATCAGTCGCACCAGTCACCCAGCATAGGCTTCGATGTTGCTCAAACGGCCGAAGAGCAGGGCCAGGGCAAACTGACCGGCGATCCCTTTGCCAGCTTTCTCCTCGGCGCCCCGGCGAGCGTCTCACTTGCCGTGCGATCGAATCAGCCGCGCTTCGTTTCGAACTACTACGCGGCATATGTAGTGGACGACTTCAAGGCTCGCAGGAACCTGACACTGAATCTCGGCCTGCGCTACGACATTGAGACGCCGCGCCATGAGGCAGCTGGCGCCCAATCAGTGTTCGACCCGAATGCCCCGAATATCCCCTTTACGTTGGCTTCTGGGATGGTTGACCCAGGGGCCGTTGCCCCAAACGGTATTCCCTTGCCCGGCGCGTTGATTTTTGGAGGCACGGGCCCGAACCGAAGCGGGACAGCGGCGGCGGGAGCAAGGACGTATCACAAGGATTTTGCGCCGCGTATTGGTTTCGCATACTCTCCCGAAGCGCTGTTCGGGAAACTTCGACAAACGGTGGTTCGCGGAGGTTATGGCATTTATTACGCACCGTTAACGTACGGAGACTTCGGGCAGGCGCTAACCGACGGGTTCACCGCTTCGCCAAGCTTCAATGGAAACTTCGGTCCTGCGCTTTTGCTAGATGCAGGGATTCCGGGCTTCCCTCCGCCTCCGAGCCTCGATCCCGGACAGGACAACGGAGGAAGCGGCGGTGGTTTTGGTGGAGTCACTTATCTGGCCCCGAGCTATGGGCGCCCCGGCATGGTGCAGAACTGGGACGTGGAGATTCAGCATCAGTTCACGACAGACTTAATTCTCAGCGTTGGTTATGTGGGCAACCATGGAACTCACTTGCGTTCCTCGTTGGCTCAAATCAACAACTTGAATCCTCGGTTTTTTCCCTTGGGAAGCACTTTGAACACACCGGTTACGGACCCCTCTTCTCCCGTCGCTTCTCCATTTATTAATTTTGTGCCGCTCTACACGGCAAATGGCAACACCAACGACACGGTCGCCCAGGCGCTGCGGCCCTTTCCGCAATACCAGTCAATTAATACAGACTGCTGTTTGGAGAATCTCGGGCAGTCAACCTACAACGCATTACTGGCCAAGCTGGAACGGAGATTCCACAACGGGCTGAACCTGCTGGCTTCCTACACATATTCAAAAACACTGACGGATGCGGACAGCGCATTGCCCGCGTTTGTGGCGTTCTCCGGCGGCGGCAGCGTGCAGAACTCCTTCAACTTGAACAACGAGAAAGCTCTCAGCTACCAAGATATCCCGCACACTTTCGTTATCAGTTACATCTACGAATTGCCTGTTGGCAAAGGCAAGAAATTCCTCAACAAGTCCGGTGCAATCGACAAAGTTGTGGGCGGATGGGAAGTGGGAGGCGTGCAGCGCTACCAAAGCGGCCAGCCCCTGGCCCTTGGTTGCGCAACGGGTGTTCCGGCGTACGACGGCTGCATCCGTTTCGACCTCGTTCCAGGTCAGCCGTTACTTAGCTCCAGTGCCGGCTCCTTTAATAACGGCAATGCGTTTTTGGGACTCAGTCAGACGCCAAGCATAACGACCGGCTGCACCGCAAACAAAAACGGAAACGGAACATTTTCTGCGCCTGCCGGTGTTGCCACTTACTTTAATTGCGCGGCGTTTATTGATCCAAATGCTCCAGGTCTTGTCGCTGCCCGCGGCTATACCTTCGGAAACATGCCGCGCATCATCGGGAGCGTGCGAAGCCAGGGATACGTCAACGAAGACTTTTCCATTATCAAACGTATGAGCCTGTTCGAATCGCATTCCTTGATCTTGAAAGCGGAACTCTTCAACGCATTCAACCGGCATGTGTTCGCTAGACCTGACACCGGCATTCAGGATGGGGGATTCGGCGTCAGTTCTTTCACCGTAAACGGACCCCGCAACGTGCAGTTCACATTGCGATACGATTTTTAGTCGGCTCTCTAGCACGCGGCATTTGGCGGGCCACCGGCTTGTCAACCGGGCAACTAAAGAGACCATCTGTCTAATTTCTGCGTGCGGTGCGGAGAAGGGCGCGAAGCAGGCCTTTTTTTGCGTTCGCAGCAGGTTTAGAATTTGAACGTGGTATTGAGACTGCTTTCCATGGCCGGCTGTATGTTTTCAAAGCCCTTTCCGTCTTTTCGATACTGGCGATTTCTGAGGACCCATGTTTTGTGGGGCGTTGTCTCTGTCTGTCCAGCCTACTTTGCTTGCGCTCAGTCTGCACCGATGAATGAAAAATTCCAGCAAGCCACGCAAGCCATGCGTGCAGGCCATCTGGATGAGGCTGCGGAAGGATTTCAAGCGGTAACCGCCGCGCAGCCTGGTTTTGCGGAAGCACATTTCAATCTGGGGCTCGTCCTTGAAGAACAGGGCCGCAACGAGCAAGCCATCGCAAGTTTCCAAAAGGCGTTGGTGCTAAAACCGGGTCTGCATGGAGCAAACCTGTTTCTTGGCGTCGCTGAATACCGCTTGAACCATCTCGACAAAGCGGTCGCAGCCTTGCAAAAAGAGACTGCTGGCAATCCGAAGGACGCGGGGGCCTGGATGTGGCTGGGTGTCGTGCGACTGGCGCAAGAGCATCCCGAAGAAGCAGCGGACGCCTTGGACAAGGCAGCAAAGCTCGCGCCGGACAATGTGGACATCCTTTACCAACGGGGCCGCGCGCATCTCCTAGTTTCGAAGGACAGCTATTCACGGATGTTTAAGGCTGACCCAAATTCCTGGCACGTCCATCAGGTGCTGGCGCAAGCGGATGCAGAGGCTGACCGCGACCAAGACGCAATCGCGGAATACGAGGCCGCCATCAAGCTTGCTCCGAATCAACCGGGGCTGCATGAGGAGTTGGGCGCTGAATACCAAAAGTCCGGCAAACCGGAGGCCGCGGAGGCTGAGCTTCGGAAGGAGCTGGAACTCGATCCGAATAATGTGATGGCGCGGTACAAGCTGGGCACACTCCAAATTGAACAGGGGAACGCCGCGGAAGGTAAAGATGCGGTCGTGACCGCGCTCAAACAGAATCCGCGGCTCAAAAATGCCGCGTACTATCTGGGCCGCGCGGAGATGCAGCTCGGCAATGATGCCGGTGCAGCCGAGGATTTCAAACGAGCAGTCGCTGGAGATTCGGACGCGGAAATTGTGCAGCAGTCGTGGTACCAACTGGGAATCGTCTACCGAAGAATGCACCGCCTCCCGGAAGCTCAGCAAGCGCTGGCGACATTTCAGAAAATGAAGGACGAAGAAACGGAGCGGCAGCGGCAGTCGTTGGAAAAGAAGAAAAAGGCGCAGGGCTTGAATGAAACTCCTCAGGATCCCCCGCCAACAAATCCGTAGAATAGCCTAGCTTTAAGGAATGCGATCGTCTTGGTGCGGAGGCCGGTGTGAATTTGCGTCGTTCGAATTGGATCCTGGTGGCGATGTTTTGCTTTACTGCGGCGCAGTCGCGCGCGGGGCAGAGTTCTGCACCCGGCAAAGACTTTGTGCGCATCGATGTTGTGGAATCCTCGGAACAGTTACACGAGTCTCTGCAGGAGAAGTCCCCGGTGCAGTTCGGCTCGAATCGCGCCCCGGCGCTCACCATCGACGTCAACGATTCCGTGAGATACCAGCAAATCGATGGGTTTGGCGCCTCCCTCACGGATTCTTCCGCATGGTTGATTTCGCAGAAGCTGAGCGAAACGCAGCGCCGCGAACTTCTCGAGATGCTCTTCGATGCAAAGAAAGGAATCGGGCTGAAGATTCTGCGCCAGCCCATGGGAGCAAGCGACTTTGCTCTGAAATCCTACTCCTACGACGACATGCCGCAGGGACAAGAGGATCCGGAACTAAGGCATTTTTCCATCGATCACGATAAGGCGTATATCATCCCGATTCTGCGCGAGGCGCTGGCCATCAATCCTGATCTGAAAATTATGGGGAGTCCCTGGAGCCCGCCTGGCTGGATGAAAACTTCCGGCTCGTTGATACAAGGGACGCTGCTTCCCGCTGCGTATGCTCCGCTGGCCAAATATTTCGTGCAATATGTCCGTGCATATGAAGCGGCGGGTGTTCCGATCTATGCGGTCACCATGCAGAATGAGCCGCTTTACATTCCTGGGGACTATCCAGGACTGGGCATGAGCGCAAGTGAGCAGGCCAAATTTCTCGGCGAGAACCTTGGGCCGGCGTTCCGCGCCGCGGGAATCAAATCCAAAATTCTCACATTCGACCACAACTGGGATTTAATTGCGTTTCCAATTGAAGTGATGAGCGATTCGAAGGCTGCGGCATTTGCCGCCGGAATCGCAATTCATTGTTACGGCGGTACGGTGACTGCCCAGAGCGAACTGCATGAGCGCTTTCCAGGGAAGGGGATCTGGTTAACCGAGTGTTCGGGCGGCGAATGGCAAAAAGGCGATTTGCTCGAGCAAACCATGGAGTTGATCATCGGAGCGACGCGAAACTGGGCCAAGAGCGTGGTGTTATGGAATTTAGTTCTGGACCAAAATCACGAGCCATTCCTCGGAGGGTGCAAAACGTGCCGCGGCGTGGTTACCATAGACCATTCTGCATCGCCGCCGCGGATTGTGGCGAATGTGGATTTCACGGCGTTGGCGCATGCCAGCAAATTTCTCGCGCCCGGCGCCGTGCGGATTGAATCGAACACGTTTGGGCAGGGGAGTTTGGAGTCGGTGGCGTTTGGCAATCCGGATGGCTCGATTGTCTTGATCGTTCTCAACTCAGGGGGCGCGGCGGCGTTTAACATTGAGTGGAGAAAGAAGTACGCAACGTATCGTCTCGATCCCAATGCCGTTGCCACGTTTCGCTGGTCACCGCGAGCGACAGTCCACTGAGCAGCAGGACGTTTCACCGTTCTACTATTCCCTTGCCTTCGACAACAGTAAAGATACGGTCAACGGCGGGCAACGTGATTTGTTCTTTGGCTCCGCTGGGCCAATGAATCTCCACCTTGTCTACTTTCACTGCCGCACCGAGGCCAAAGTGCAAGCGTTGATCCGAACTGGAAGCGTAACTCCCGCCGCTGAATACATCGCCACGCTGCCGGACCCCTCCGGTGGTCACAAAGATTTTCGCGCCAATGGCATCGCGTGGACTCTTGGGACCTCCGACAAGTTTTATAGTCACCCAGTGATTTGCGTTCTTTACCACGTTTCTCAGCAAGGTCGGGTGCGAATCCACGTTGTTGAGAACGACGTCGATATGACCGTCGTTAAATAGATCTCCGAACGCAGCGCCACGCGCGGGAACCACGACGGCAAGACCGCTTCCTGTGGCCGGCGGAACTTCCTGGAACTTGTTTCCATCCAGATTCCGCAACAGCAGCGGGCGCTGCGCCCAAGTGGTTCCCCAATCCTGTTTGTCCACACCGGGATAGACGTGGCCATTGGCCACGAAAATATCGAGCAGGCCATCATTGTCGTAGTCCAAAAAGCCGGTTCCCCAGCCGAGGAATGGGATGGTTAGGCTCGCAATTCCTGCGCGAAAAGTCACATCCGAAAATGCTGCTTCGCCGTCATTGCGATAAAGAGTGTTGTAATCATCGGAGAAGTTGGTGATGTAAAAGTCGACCTTGCCGTCGCGATTGTAGTCACCGACCGCGATCCCCATCGAGGCCTGCTCGCGCCCTTCGTCGTTGAGGGCAAATCCTGAGATGTAGCTGATGTCTTCAAACGTTCCGTCATGTTTGTTCCTGTAAAGATACTTGGGCACAGAATCGTTGGCCACGGCTAGATCGATCCAGCCGTCGTCATCTACATCGACGAATACGGATGCAAAGCCGTAATAACCTTTGGGATCTGATACACCGGCCTTTTTGCTCACGTCCGTAAAGGTTCCGTCCCCGTTGTTGTGAAACAGGTGATCGCCCTCGCCGGGCAGCCCGCGAGGTCCGCACATCACTTGGAATCCACGAAATTGGCAGTAGCCCGCCGGCAGGCCGCCCTTGCCGGAGATGGGAGGATGATCGGGATCGAATTTTGCGTATCCGGGCACGAAAAGATCGAGAAAGCCATCGTGGTCGTAGTCTCCCCAGGTTGCGCCTGTCGACCATCCGCCAAGAGTTACGCCGGCTTTCTCCGCGATGTCCGTAAAAGTGCCGTCGTGGTTGTTGTGATAAAGACGATTCTTGCCAAAGTTTGAGACGTAGATGTCCGGCCAGCCGTCATTGTCGTAGTCTCCTACCGCCACTCCAAAACCCCAGCGCTCGTTTGCCACGCCGGCCTTTTCCGTCACATCGGTGAATGTGCCATCGTGATTGTTGTGGAAGAGCATCGCGTGGGGAGGCGCGTCCTTGCCCTTCAACGCGCCAAATGTCGAACCGTTCACTAGGTAAATGTCCAGCCAGCCGTCGTTGTCGTAATCGAGCAGTGCGACTCCTGAACCGGGTGTTTCTAAGATTGTGTCTTTTCTCGGTCTCCAGAGCGGTGAAGGAACTTGTCGAGTCCCGCTACGTGGGTGATATCCGCGAAGATCACCGGCGCCCCATCCACGAAGCCTCCTGCCGTAATTGGCCGCGACAACGCATCTTTTACCGGGGCGTGCGCAGTGCCTGTGCTCATCCCTGATTGCTGCGGTGGCTGGGCTTTCTCGGGAGGATTCTGCTGCGACTGACCTGGTCTCAACAAGACAACGAGGAACAGCAAGAGCGAGCCAACCATGAGTACGAGTGCTTTGCTCGCTTTCGGGAATTTCAGGCTCATCCGTGACATGGTTGATGCGCCCTCGAAGCTACTCCTCGTAATCCCCGTCCTTGTCAAAGAACACGACTCGGCTATTCCACGTTCCCCAATCAATACCCGCGATGGCGCTGCTCACAAGCGATGCCAATACATGTCCCAGCCGAGGTACCGCGTTGCGGCTTCGTGAACCGCGGAGGCCACGGTAGAAAAATTCGCCGCCACGTGGTGTTCGAACCCGCGCTCACAAATATACCGGAGCAGCTTCTGTAATTGAGGAATGTGCACCACGCCCGCGCCGCCGAATGTCTCCAACGGATCATCGGTAAAAGTTCCCTCACCGACGTAACCTCGCATGGCACCCTGAATGTCATCCGTTGAGAAACGTGCAAAACTCATCGGCCCGGCTTTCACTCTGCCTACGCACGTTCCGAACGTGTTTTCCTTGCCCACAGTCCCCGCAATAATCTCCTGGAAGTCCATGCGCACGTCTTTGAAAAAGTGTTTCGGGAGATTGCTGCAATGGAAGCAAACCGCCTTGTCGGGATCTTCGGCGTAATTATTGTTCCAATCGAGAAGCGCGCTTGGCGTCTCCGAAGCAAGATGCAGGGCGTGCATGCCAATAACGCCGGCAATATCCACTTCGCATGCGCTCGAGAGCCCATCGTCGCTCATCATGCTCATGATGGTGCAGGGTACAACCCCGAAGTACTCTTCGAGCGAGGTCCAACACTGAATGGCGCTGATAGAGACTTCAGTGTTCTGCATCCAGCCGTCGATCACTGCCCCCAGCTTGGCCATTTTTAGCAGCGCGGAATTTGGAACACTTCCGGTGGAAACATAGCGCCTGATGGCTTCGAGCTTTTTTTGCGCGTTGGGATTGTCATCCTTCATTCGTTCGATGCGGCCGAGGATCTCCGACAGATCAATCGTCTCAACCGAGATTCCGTTGGCCTCCAAAATCTTTTCGCTGTAGCGAACCGTGTTGAAGGCCGCCGGCCGGGCGCCGATCGCTCCGATTCGCAAGCGTTTCAAACCCTTCACGACGCGGCAAACGGCCATGAACCACTCAAGATCGTGACGAAAAGCATCAGATTGTGGCTGGACCGTGTGCAGGCTCGTCAAGGAGTACGGGATTCTGTACTGTGAGAGGTTGTTGCACGCCGACATTTTCCCGCAAAAACTGTCGCGCCGGTGCGCAATCGTCATTTTCGACGGGGTATCCGGCGTTGCTTGCACCAATACCGGCACATGCAAGCCCGCCATTCTCAACGTGTCCGCGATCGCTCGTTCGTCACCAAAGTTGGGCAGCGACACGACGACGCCGTCAATTCGTTCGCTGGCTGAACGAAACAGTGCCGCGCATCGCTTGGCTTCTTCATGTGTTTCAACCGCGCCATGCTTGCTTTGCTCCGGCCCAAGAACAACAGCTTCAATGCCTGCCGCTCGCAAAACCTGAATCATTTCTTCACGGCCGCTCTTAGCCAGTTGATCCGGAAAGAATCCGCGATTCCCAATTATGACGCCAAGTGTCGCGCTTACGCTCATATGGTTATTACCACTCCCTCACAAACCGGGTCTTGTCCGGAATACGCACCAGCCCACGCTCCCCTTGTACCACCAATACTCCGTTTCGCTGGAAAAGTGTCTCCGGTTTTAGCATAGCGATTCAGACAAAACCCAATTCCAATACCCGTTAAAAATACAGGATGTGGAGACACCAAGCTAGTGGGAGACTGAACCTGAACACGAGAAGAACGAGTGGTCATCGTATACCGAAACTCAGCTGGAGTATGGTCGATAGCAACTCCGAGGCAGGAGCTCAGCCAACCTGGCATATGCGATCCCGCTAGGCAAGGGAACGACCTGGGTTGAACTCACTGCGAGCCCGTAATTCTTCGAGGAATAGGAGCTGTTTGAGGCAAACGCGGCGATTAAGAGAAATTTCGAAATGCGGCACGCCAATGAACGACGGTCGCGCAGAAATAGAAATCATTCCCGGGCAGTTCAGGAGGCTAATGTGAGGAAGTCATTTCTTGTAGTCGTGCTGATGATTCTATCCGTGCCCAGTTATGCGGCCGCGCAAGCTCCAAATGCCGCACTAGCCTCCGAAGGAAAAATTCTAAAAGTCAGGCCGTTGGCACTGAACAGCGTTCGGCTTACTGGAGGCCCGCTGAAAAACGCGCAAGAGCTCGATGCCAAGTATTTGCTCGAACTCGAACCGGATCGGATGCTGGCCTTCCTACGCCAGCGCGCCGGGCTGGAGCCGAAGGCAAAAGGCTACGGTGGTTGGGATGGCCCAGGTAGACAACTGACGGGCCACATTGCCGGACATTACCTTTCCGCCGTGAGTCTTATGTGGGCGGCGACCGGAGATGTGCGCTTCAAAGAGCGCGCCGACTACATCGTAAGTGAACTGAAGATAATCCAGGATGCGCAAGGAGACGGGTACCTCGGCGCGCTGATGGACAATCAAGGCGTGGATGGAAAAGTACGCTTCCAGGAATTGTGCAAGGGCATTATCCGGTCTGGTGGTTTTGATTTGAATGGGCTGTGGTCACCGTGGTACGTGGAGCACAAGATTTTTGCGGGGCTCCGGGACGCTTACCGTTACACGGGCAATCGCACAGCCTTGGACGAGGAGGTCAAGTTTGCCGGCTGGGTTGAGAGTATCGTTTCCAAGCTCGACGAGGAGCAAACGCAGAAGATGCTGGCCACTGAGTTCGGCGGAATGAACGAAGTGACCGCCGATCTCTATGCGGACACCGGCGACCCGCGCTGGCTGGCGCTATCCGGAAAATTCGAGCATCGCGCGATGATTGATCCGCTTGCCTCGGGGCAAGACATTCTCGGGGGCAAGCACGGGAACACGCAGGTGCCGAAAATGATCGGATCGCTGTCAAGGTACATCTACACGGGCGATGAAACCGATCATAAAGCCGCGACCAACTTCTGGGACGAGGTGGCGCTGCACCACAGTTTTGCCACCGGCGGCCACGGCAAGAATGAATACTTCGGCCCAGCCGACCAGCTGAACAACATGATCGACGGCCGCACGGCGGAAACCTGCAACGTCTACAACATGATAAAAATGTCGCGCACGCTTTTCTCCGTCGACCCGGAGATACGCTACGCCGACTTCCACGAACGCGCCCTGTTCAATCACATTCTTGCTTCTCAAGATCCCAACGATGGGCGCGTGTGCTATATGGTTCCGGTCGGGCGCGGAGTGCAACACGAGTATCAGGACAAGTTCGAGGACTTCACGTGCTGCGTGGGCACCGGAATGGAGAGCCACGCCCTCCACGGATACGGGATCTACTACGAATCCAAAGATAAACTGTGGGTGAGCCTGTACGCTCCGACTCGCGCGAATTGGGAAGCTGCCGGCGTTCAAGTCGAAATGAACACCGATTTCCCGATGGGTGAAACCGCGGCCCTAAAAGTCACGCCCATATCGCCGAAGAAGTTCACACTGGCATTGCGCCGGCCCTATTGGGCAGGCGCAGGTTTCAGCCTCAAAGTAAATGGCCAAGTGCTGAAGGATCTGCCCAAGGCAGATTCGTACGTCGAAATCACACGGACGTGGAGAAAAGGCGATACGGTGGAGTTAGTTCTGCCGAAAACGCTCCGGGAAGAGCCTCTGCCCGACAACCCGGAGCGATTTGCGATGATGTGGGGACCATTGGTGCTGGCCGGAGATCTGGGTCCAGAACAACAGGAACGACGGTCGCGACGAAACGGGAACGGAGAAGATTCTGCGCCAGTACTTGTTGCCGCAGCACAGCCGGTACAGAATTTTCTGAAACCAGTGGCAGGCAAGCCCGGAACATTCGTGACTTCCGGCGTCGGCCTGACCACGGACATCACTTTCGTTCCGTTTTACCAGTTGCCGCGCCGACGGTACGCCATCTACTGGGACATGTTCACGCCAGATGAGTGGAAGAAAAAGTCGGAGGCTTTCTCCGCGGAACAGGAAAAACAAAAGAAACTTGAGGCGGCGACCGTAACGTTTGCGCAACCCGGGCAAATGCAGACGGAGCGCGACTTCAACCAGCAGGGAGAGGAAACGTCGCCCGTTCAACTAATGGAACGCTATGGCCGGCGGGGCACGAAATGGTTCTCATTTGATCTGCCCGTGGAAGCAGGCCATCCGATGGGGCTTGTGGTTACTTTTAGCAACGATGCGCGACGGAACGGCACTTTCAACATCCTGGTGGACGGGGAAAAAGTGGGGGAGCAGGCGACCGAAAGACACAGTCCGGAGCAGGATGTGCGGTTCTTCGACGTCGAGTACACGATTCCTTCGGAGTTGATCGAGGGCAAACAGAAAGTGACGGTGCGGTTCGAAGCTTCAACGGGAAATGAAATTCCGGGCGTGTTTGGCATTCGCATAGTCCGCGCAGACGCGGCGCGCTAACGCAAAGTTAGCGGAAAATCGGCCGGACAAAATCCGGGAAAAGCGTTCAATCCGCGCAAAGAAGCATCACCGAGGGAGTGTTCGGGCAGTTCACGAGTGCTGCTCGCGATGCCGCGTGATGAATTCTTTCAAGTACTCACCCGCTTCGGTAATGTGTTTCCAGAGAGCAGCGGCAGCTATCTCAGGATTTTTCGTTTTGCAGGCGGCGAGAAGCTCGCGATGTGCCTGGCCAGCGCGGTGGAGATCACGAGTAAAGACCAAGTGGAGACGAGTGTAACGATCGCAGTTGATGTTCAGCGTTTTCAAAAATGAGAGCATGAATGGACGATTGGCGGGGGCGTACAGAGCGGAGTGAAAGCTCCAATTCCACTGGCCCCAGGATTTCACTTCCGAATCCTTCTCCAGGGACTGTTCGTAACGAACAAGAATGTCTTCCGCGCGCTGGAAATCCTCTTGCTTCATGTTCGGGATAGCATGACGCAGCATGTAGCATTCGAGAACGGCGCGCGTTTCGAACATCTGCATGATTTCGTCGGGTGAAAGAGCAGAAACAACGGCGCCGCGATTGGCGACTATCGTGATGAGCCCTTCAGCCGCCAAATGGCTCAGAGCTTCGCGCACGGGGATACGGCTAATCTGGAATTCAGTGGCGATGGCGTCCTGGCGAAGCTGTTGACCTTCCCCCAGTTCACCACTGAGAATTTTTTCCCGGAGGCGCTCGACGACGGCAGCCGATAGAGATTGACGCCGGATGGGGTCCGATTTTCTCGGGGGAATTTTCTCGATCGTCGCGCGAGGGTTCGTTGCCTTCATAGTCGTAAGTTCACCAAACAAATATCGCCGGAGCAAGCGGGTCAAAACGTAAGGCTAAGTGCTCCCGAATTGACCAAAGATTGCCGGCGGCCCGGAGCTGACTGGGCGGAACTGCCGCACGAATTCCGGGGACGGCTTCGCGCACCTCGATGAGACTATAAAATAAATGTTAAATTTACAACTGTCAGCGCGTGAACTCACCGTCCACCATTCTCCAAATGTTCAAAGAGTTGGAATTCTTCAATTCAGCAGGGAGGGCGGAATCCGGGAAATCCTGATAACAAACCGGACGGGCAAAGCGAAATATTGCTTGCGAGCCGACAGAGGTGGTGCGGCTATCGGTGCTCGCGGGATAAGGTCCGCCGTGAACCATAGCGTGGCAAACTTCAACGCCAGTCGGATAGCCGTTGAAAACAATGCGACCGACCTTGCTTGTGATGAGCTGGAGCAACTCGGGAAATTCCCGGAGGTCTGCCTCGGTACCGTGAACTGTAGCGGTGAGATGACCGCTGAGATTTCTGGCGGCATCGAGAAGTTCTTTTTGATTGGAGAAACGAACCAAGAGCGTTGAGGGACCGAAAACTTCGGAGCCCAAGTCCGGACTGCTGAGCAAACCGGGAACATCCGTTTGGAAAGCCGCAACTCCGGCAACGAAGGCGGGGCCCGGGCTCGGCTGTTGGCCTTCGGCCACTAGAGTTAAGTCTCGGCGATCTTTCCGATTCTGGATCTCGCGCTGATACGAGTTTCGAATGCCGGCGGTCAGAAGGGTGAGTTTTGCGGAATGGGCCACTTTATCTTGAAACTCAGACAGGAAATTCGCCGAAGAGTCCTGCTGAGGAAGAAAAACCAAACCGGGTTTCGTGCAAAATTGTCCGCTGCCGAGCGTGAAGGAACCGTGAAGCTGAGAGGCGATCTCTTTGCCGCGTGTGGCCATGGCGCCAGGAAGAATAAATACCGGATTCGTGCTGCCCATTTCGCCATAGAAGGGGATGGGCTCTGGACGGCGAACCGCCAAGTCCATCAGAGCTCGACCGGCGGGAATGGATCCCGTGAAGCCGACGGCTTTGACGAGCGGATGTTGCACGAGCTTCGCGCCAACCTCAGTTCCGGAATCGAAGAGGAGCGAGAAGACGCCATCGGGCAGACCTTGTTCGCGAACGCAGTCGCGAATCACGCGCCCGACAAGTTCACTCGTACCCGGATGAGCGGGGTGCGCTTTGACGATCACCGGGTTTCCCGCGGCCAACGCGGAAGCCGTATCACCGCCAGCGACCGAAAATGCGAGGGGGAAATTGCTGGCGCCGAAAACTGCGACGGGGCCCAGAGGATGCAACATCGAACGGATATCTGGTTTAGACAACGGCTTGCGATCCGGATCGGCGTGGTCGATACGAGCGGAAACCCAGGAGCCTTCCTCAACTACAGATGCAAAAAGCCTCAGCTGATTGCACGTGCGGGCCGTTTCTGATTTCAGGCGCGGCTCGGGCAGCGCGGTTTCCGAATGGGCGCGCGCTACAAGCAAATCGGTAGTGGATTCGAGGTGAGAAGCAACGCGATTGAGGAAAGAAGCTCGCTCACGGCCGGGAGTGCGGGAATAGCTGGAAAAGGCTTTGTGAGCGAGTTCAGCGGCGAGGTCGATGTCTTCCTGGCTCGCTGAAAAAAAGACGGGGTCGATTTTTTCGCCGGTGGCGGGATTCCAGGCGCTGAAGGAACCGCTGGTGGATGCGGAGTCGCGGAAACCAATCAGGGACTTTCCAAGGAGTTCCATGGCGTGTGTCCGTTATTTCGCCGCTTGCCGGAGGCGGAGTTCCGTACTGGCACGTTGTGGCCGCGTGCTCAGCGCGCCGTGGATCAGATCCTTGGTGGCTTGAAGTTCTTCGCCCGTTAGCCGAAGTTTTGGGGGCCTGACGTCCGCGTTACCAATGCCGAGTTCTTCTTGCACGAGCTTGATCAGTTGTACGAATTTCGGGACCGTATCGAGACGCAATAATGGCAAGAACCACCGATAAAGCTCAAAGGCCTCAGAGGATTTCCCCTGGATGCCGTAGTCGAACAAGTCCACAGATTCGCGCGGCAGTGCGTTGGCAAGGCCGGCAATCCAACCGATAGCTCCGACGGCGATGCCTTCCAGAATGGCATCGTCAACGCCAACGAACAAAGCGAGGCGGTCACCGAGCAGAGCGCGAATAGCAGAGACGCGGCGGACGTCGGCGCTCGATTCTTTCACCGCCTGGAAATTGGCGCGCTCTGCAGCAAGCTCCCGGATTTGTTCGGGAAGGAAGTCGGTGCCGTAAGCAATCGGATTGTTGTAGAGCATGCCTGGAAGTGGCGTGGCTTCGAAAACGGCGGAAACGTGAGCCTTCATTTCACGCCAATCGCCGCGGTAGACATAGGGCGGCAAAATCATGAGAGCGTCGCAGCCAGCGGAGTGCGCTTGTTTGGCGAGGCTGACGGATTCGGCTGTGGTGAGTGAGGAGATCGCCGCGACAACGGACGCACGTCCTTTCAGTGCTTTGACGCAAGTATTCAGAACTGCGATTTTTTCGTCGAAGGACAGAGTAGCGCCTTCGCCCAATGAACCGAGAGCGACAACTCCGGTGCAGCCATTCTCGACGAGCCAATGGCAGTGGTTCGTCATGAACGCAAGATCTATCTGAGAGTTCTCCGCAAAGCACGTAGTGATTGCTGGAATAACACCTTGCCACTTCATTGTGAGCCTCCATGGCGTTGTTCCGGACTAACTGGTGGCGACATTGCCGCAAGACTCGAACAACGCGCGGGGAATATCGGTGGACGCGAGGAGTCCATGGTCCATCCGAAGAGAAATTCGGCAGCCGCGCCACAGACGCGTCCTTGGCAGGGGCCCATGCCGCAGCGGGAGTGCAATTTGGCGGCGCGCCACGAGGCATATTTCCGAGCGCCTTCGAACGAGACATCCTCGCAGCGGCAGAGGAACGTGTCAGGCTTTGCCAGAGTTGCAAGCTCGGAGCGCAGCGCGAAAGCTTTCTTCATTGCGTTTACTACTCTCCTGTAACGGGCGCGCGTTGCGAGAAGTTTTCTCGTGGAATCAAGATGGCCGGACGCGGCGAAGCCGGCAATCTGACCTTCTACGATCGAAAGCTCCATCCCGCCGATCCCGGTGGGCTCGCCCGCGCAGTAGACACCCGGCTGAGAGGTTTCCTGAAGCTCATTCACTTCCACGAAGCCATCCTTTATACGGCATTCGAGCGCGCGAGCAAGCTCGAGGTTCGGAACGAGATGAAATCCACAAGCCAGGTAATCGCACTTGATTTCGCGGAGGCGCTGGTTATCCGAGATCTGAACCGCATGCACACGGTCCTGCCCAAATGCCGCGACAGGCCAAGCGCTCGTGAGATATGGCGCGCGCCTGCTGCGGAATCTGAGCTGCGCCGCTTCCACAAGTTTTCGGGGAAACCCTGTCATCGCCAGCGTGAACGAACGGAGTTGCGAGAAGGATGCCTGCTCACAGATGCACAGGACCTTGGCCCCGCGTTCGCTCAAGTAAGCGGCCACCGCCAGGAGGAGCGGGCCAGTTCCAGCGACGATGACACGCTTGCCATACACGGGCAAACCGGATTTCACCAAAGCCTGGAGGCCACCCGCGCCGAAGACGTTCGGTAGAGTCCAGCCGGGGAAGGGCAGAAAAAGTTCGCGTGCGCCGGTTGCGAGAATCAACTTGCTGTAGAGAATCTGACAAAGTGAATCGTCCGATTCTGCCTCCAGAACGCCGTTGCGGGCGTGAAAGACCCTAGTGCCTGAAATCAAGAAGACTGGGGACTCCGAAAGCTGCTGGAGCCAGCGCGCTGCGCCCCGTTCATGCGAGGCACGTGCACCGCCACGCCAGACTTGTCCGCCGGGTGCGGGATTGTCATCAATTAACGCGACGCGAGCCCCGGATTCGGCTGCGGTAACCGCTGCGGCGATTCCCGCAGGGCCTGCGCCGACCACAACGACGTCGAAACTCCGCTGAGTGACACTATCCATTGGTGTTGATTTCCATATCCGCGGAGCAAACAACCTGGCAACTTCGCAGGTGCGGCCTGCCGTTGATTTGCAAGCGACATTCGAAGCAAGTACCCATAGCGCAGAACGGAGCGCGCAGTTGGCCCGAGACCGAGGTGCGGCAAGCGCCCGTCGAGAGCAGCACGGCTACGGCTACCGTCGATCCGACAAGGACGTTCACCGGCGTGCCGTTCACTCGAACTGTGAGAGTTTCAGACATGTGTTTCGATCTTCGTTTCGGTGATCATTTGTCTTGACGGCAAATAGGGTTCGGCTGGAATCGCAGGAGCCTCCCCGAGAATCTGCGCGCAGATCATTTTACCGGTTGCCAAGGAAGTCGTGATTCCCAGCCCCTCATGCCCGGTCGCGATGTAAAGCGTTGGATCTGCAAGCCACGGACCGATCAACGGCAGTTTGTCCGGAGTAGCCGGGCGAAAACCCGTCCAAATTCGGATGCCGGAAAACGAAGCCACGGCTGGCAGGTATTCAAATGTCCGTTTCAGCATGCGCGAAAGAATAGCTGATTCGACCCCGTCGTGTTCGACGTCGTACTGGCGCGAAGAACCTATCAAGAGTTGGCCGGTCTTGCGAGGCTGAATGTTGAAGGCAACGGAATCGCTCGTGACCGAGTGAGCGGATTTGAGGTAGCCGAGTTCAACCAGTTGATGACGAACCGAGCCAGGATAGCGATCCGTGATGACCAGATGACCCTTGCGCGGCCTGACTTGAATGCCTGGGGTCAACTTTGGCGAGAACTGGCCTGCCGCGTTAATCAGCCGGCCCGCGCTGAGAGTCGTGCCATCGGCCAGACGGGCGGTTCCTTTTGCCAGCGCTATGACTGCTTTTCCAACGTGCAGCGAAGCGCCGAATTCGACTGCTTTTTCCAGGAGAAAAGAGGCCGCTGCCGGTGGGTATATGACGGAATCCCCTTCCACCAAGAGTCCGCCCGCAAGAGGCACGCGAAGGTGGGGTTCGGCCTGATGCAAAGCTTGAGGATCGAGGATTTCCGTATGAACTCCGCGATCGCGATAGTACGTATACTTTCGGCGGACCTCCGCCATTTCTTCATCATCCGCGGCAACCCAAATCGTCCCGCATCTTTCGTACTCTACGGCCGGCGGCAACTCTTCGTGGAGTTCCTCCCAGAGAACCTGAGAATAATGGGTCAAAGAAAATTGCGATTCGGAGTCATCCATCACCACGACGTGGCCCATCGAGGCGCCAGTGGCCCCGGCCGAGGTGAATCGCTCTTCCAGGACAGCAACGCGCAATCCGGCTTTGGCGAGTTCAAAGGCGCAGGCTGCGCCGACGATTCCCGCGCCGACGATTAGAACATCGGCTGACTGGGTCATGCCTGAATACCGTACCGGAACGGATCGCAAGGATCAAAGACGAATTCCGCGTCGGATGTAATGAACGCGGAGCCCTTGATGACAGGAATGATCTCGCCGTTCTCGATACGGACTTGCCCCTCAAAAACGCTCCCAACAATACTCTCCTGTCGCCAGACTTCTCCCGGTTTGAGCTTGCCATCCGCATAGAGGCATGCGAGCTTGGCGCTTGTGCCTGTTCCGCACGGCGAACGGTCATAAGCTTTTCCAGGACAGAGAACGAAATTCTTGCTGTTGACGCCGGGAATTTGCGAAGGGCTGAAGAGTTCGATGTGATCAATTTCTTTTCCGTCAGCGCCCTTGATTCCCTTTCTCTCGAGCGCCTGACGAATCGCCCACGTAAATTGAGTAAGTTCATCGATGTTGCCGATCAGGAGATCGAAGGAGTGGTCGTTGACGAGGAAAAACCAATTGCCGCCCCAGGCGACATCCCCCCGCACTGTGCCGTAGCCCGGAACGTGCACCGCCACGCAGTTAGCGGTGCGCTGGCTCGGAACATTTGCGACGGAAACCTCGCCTGTTTCCAGCAGCGTGGCCGAAACCGTGCCAACCGGAGTGTCAATTTTGTGTTCCCCGAAGCCAATTCGTCCCAGATACGAAAGGGTTGCTACCAGCCCGATCGTGCCGTGCACGCACATCCCAAGATAGCCGACATTATTAAAGAAGATGACTCCCGCGGCGCTTCCGAGCTTGACAGGCCCGCAAAGCAGCGCCCCGACAACAACTTCCGAACCGCGCGGCTCGTTCACCAAAGCTCGTCGCAGGAAATCGTGGTTTCGGCGAAACTCATCCAGGCGCAACGCCATACTGTCGCACGGAAGCGCAGGCCCTCCGGAGACGATAATCCGCGTCGGTTCGCCCCCTGTGTGCGAGTCAACTACGTGAACGCGCTCAAGTCGGTCAAACATGGAGATTCGGAATCACCGTCCTTCCCGGGATTACAATTGCCTTCCGGTTCAGCCTCGAACGAGTGATGCGGCTACGCCTTATTCTGTAAGATCCGTTGCTCGTAAAACCGTTCGCCGTAATCCGGCATCCTTGGCCAGCCGGAAAGCCCACGCAGGAAGCCTAAGTGATTCCACAAATCGGCAGGCCACAAAAAACCAAAGAGGCGGGATTCAAGGGCCAGAAAAAACGAATGCAAAGTGTTGACGTCCTTCTCTGCATACAATATACATAATCCGGCCCGAGAGCAATCCTTAGTTCCTCTCGGTTTAACTATTGCACTTCCCGTGGTTTACGGCCCGTTCCTCGTGCACCAAAGTGTGAGGAGGAAGAGACGTGCCTGTTCTTCGGGTTATGCGGATAGTTGGACTCTTAGTTTTTGGGATGAGGGCCTGTCATATCCAATGGCCCACTGGAGGTTGACTTGAGCATGAAACTCTACGTGCGGAGCTCTGTTCTCGTGATTCTGATATTCGGGCTGATTGTGCCCGCCACGATGGCCCAAGGCTCTCGAGAGGACTATCAGCGCGCGGAGCAATTTCTCCCCGGCAATTTACGCCACCGGCTATATGTCGCGGACGTGGCGCCGCGCTGGATTGCCAAGTCCAACCGCTTTTGGTACCGCAAAACCAGTCCCAAGGGCATCGAGTTTATTTTGGTCGACTCCGCGCAAAACACCGCCAAACCTGCTTTCGACCAAGCGCGTCTCGCAGCCGCTCTGTCCAAGGAGACTAAGCGCGAGTACAAACCCATGGAACTTCCCTTCGACACTTTCGAGTTTTCCGAGGACGGAAAGTCCATTTATTTCCAAATCGAGAGCGCATCCTGGAGTTGCAACCTCGAGACGTACGAATGCAAAGAGGCGCGAGAGGCGACCGTGGGCCCCTTTGAAGCAGCATCGCCTAGCAAGGAATGGATCGCGTATGTGAAGGATTTTAACCTGTACGTTCGCTACGTACCGACAGGCGAGATTGTGCAGCTCACACGCGACGGCGAGCAAGGCTGGGAGTACGCTACCCCGATTCCTTCCTTACGTCCGATGGTTACGCAAGGAACCGACGACCCGAAACAGCGCCCAGCGGTATTTTGGTCGCCGGATTCGTCCAAGCTCATCACCTATCGTATGGACACGCGCAATGCAGGCCGATTCACAAACTTGCAATTTGTTCCCCCAGGCCAACTTCGCCCCAGAGCGTTTAGTGTGGTCTACCCGTTGCCGGGAGAAGCGCTGCCGAAAGCGGAGCCGATTATCTTCGACGTTCGAAAAGGCAAACGCATCGATGTAAAAACCGATCCTCTGGAGATGCAGTTCCAAGGCGGACCTGGATTCGATTGGTTCTCGGACAACAAGAGCTTTTATTACGATCACAGCGAACGCGGCGAGAAAACGATCGAGCTGCGCACTGTGGATGCGGATACGGGAGAGCAGAAGGTTGTAATCCGCGAAAAGTCCGATCGCTATGTCGACCCCGGGGAGACTTTTTCCCGGTTTCTTCAAGATTCCGCCGAAGTCTTATGGTCCTCGGAACGCGACGGCTGGAATCATTTGTATCTATACAATCAGAAAACGGGCGAACTGAAGAACCAGATCACCCAGGGCCAGTGGGTCGTGCGCCAGATCGTCGACGTCGATGAAAAATCGCGCCGCGTTTATTTCCTCGCTAACGGAAGGGAGAAAGATGAAGATCCCTATCAGACTCACTTATATAGCGTTGGCCTCGACGGCAAGGGACTTACGCTGCTAACTCCCGAGAACGCCAATCACACCGTGAGCGTTTCTCCCGACCATTTGTACCTTGTGGACAACGCCTCGAGGCCGGAATTGCCGGGGCAATCCGTTCTTCGAAACGCGAAGGACGGCTCGCAGGTTCGCGTCCTGGAGCAAACCGATGCAAGCGAAGTGCTCAAGACTGGCTGGAAGTACCCGTCACCGTTTCACGGGAAGGCAAAGGATGGCACGACGGACCTTTATGGCTTGATCTGGCGGCCATCGAACTTCGATGTGGCAAAGAAGTATCCGATCATCGAAATGGTCTATACCGGACCGCAGGCATTCTTCGTTCCGAAAACGTTCGGGGCAGCCATACGCAGCCTGCAGTCAGTGGCGGAACTGGGTTTCGTCGTCGTCATGGTGGATGGCCGAGGCACGACGGGACGTTCGCGTGCCTTCCACGAATTCTCTTACCACAACCTGGGAGGAGCGTTTGAAGATCACGTCGCCATGATCCAACAGATGGCTGCGCAAAATCCTTATATGGACATTACGCGTGTAGGGATCTTTGGGACTTCTGCTGGAGGATACGGAGCCGCACACGCCATACTTGCTTTTCCAGATTTCTACAAAGTATGTGTTTCCATTTCCGGCGATCACGACGCCAGATTGGATAAAGCTTGGTGGAACGAACTGTACCAAGGTTATCCGGTTGGGCCCGACTACGCGGAGCAGTCGAACGTCACTCTGGCGGACAAGCTACAAGGACATCTGTTGATCGTCCACGGCGACATCGATGATAACGTTCACGTGGTGGAGACGATGCGCCTTGCCGATGCACTCATGAAGGCAAACAAAGACTTCGACATGCTGATCGTTCCGAACATGTATCACGGGGAAGGCGGGAATTTGTACCTGGTGCGCCGGCGATGGGATTATTTCGTGAAATACCTTCTTGGCGTAACGCCGCCCGCCAACTTTGAAATCCATGAGGACCGGGAGCCCACTCCCGCACGTCCACGTTGATGTGCGTACTCTGGAGATTTGTTTTGTCCGGCGCGATGGCCGCTTCGGTTAACGCGAGTGCCTCTCCGCAGGAACTGCCGAAAGCGCCCAAAGTTGAAGTCACAACCGTTACTCCCAAGCCTGGCTTTTTCACGGAACCTTCGATTGCAGTCAACCCCAATAAGCCCGAGCAGGTGGTCGCCGCCTTCCAGGACAACGCGCACATCGCCTATTCCGTGGACGCGGGTCACCATTGGCAACTAGCTTCAGGGGTCGAGCCGCCGAACTATCGTGTTTCGGGCGATGTTTCGGTCACCTTTGACAACGAGGGTCGCGCCTTCATCTGTTACATCGCTTTCAACAAGCTTGGGACCTTTAACTATTGGGGGCACAACTCGTCGCGAAATGGGATCTACGTTCGCCGCTCGCTGGATGGTGGAGCAACCTGGGAGACGCAGGACGTCGCCGCCACCGAACAGCCTGATCAGTCCACTGTTCCGTGGGAAGACAAGCCCTACATTGTCGCGGACACCGGACGCGGACCCTATGCCGGAAACCTTTATATTGGCTGGACGAGATGGACGCTGACGGATTCCGAAATGCTTTTCGTTCGTTCCACGGATCATGGCAAGACTTGGTCAAAACCGATCGAAATCGACAATTCTCCCGGTCTGCCACGCGACGACAACGGTGCCATCGAAGGGTTTGCTGGCGCCGTGGGTCCAGATGGTACGCTTTACGCGGTATGGACTGACGGGAATCACGTCGTTTTCACGACTTCAGACGACGGCGGCCGCACGTTTTCTCGAACGCGAAATATCATCGACACCGCCCCAACGATGTTTACGATACAGGCCGTCGCCCGCACAAATGGATTTGCGGAAATTGCCATCGACCCGCGCGGTGGTCCTACGAAAGACGGGCGACTTTACGTGACGTGGAGCGATTACCGGAACGGCGATGTCGACGTGTTTTGCTCGACCTCCGCCGATCATGGCAAAACGTGGAGTCCGGCACTCCGCGTCAACGATGATCCAATGCATAACGGCGCCGATCAGTTCTTTCAGTGGATGGCTGTGGATCCCGCGGACGGTTCAGCGTACGTCCTTTTTTATGACCGGCGAGGAGATTCGAAAAATCGCCAGCAGCTTGTCGTACTGGCACGCTCAACCGATGGCGGCCGGACTTTTAAGAATTACGCCTGGACCGACCAGCCGTTTGATGCACAGGGCGTATTCATGGGCGACTACACGGGGCTCACCGCTTTCAACGGACGCGTCTACGGAGTTTGGACGGAGAAGCCTGAAAACAAATCCTCGCGAGACACAATCATCCGAATTGGCGTCGCGGACTTCAACGTCGAGAAAGCTTCGAAATCAGCCCCTTAACTTGCTCACGCTGCAGCCGCTCGGCAGGATACGTAGAGCGCGTCGTCAGTCCAAATAAAATACTTCCTTCATCATCGCGAATTTCTCACCAGGCTTCTGGCCCGGAACGGGTTCGAAGAGCAGAGCCATCTCTTGCTGCCATTTCAGGTTGGTTGCATCTTGATCGAGCGCGCGCCAAGCGGCATCAAAATCATCGACCTGCATGACCAGGAACAAGTCTTGTTCCCTCCTGAAGATTGAATATTGTGAAACGCCAACTTCTTTCAGTTTGGCCAGCAAGGCAGGCCAAACATTCCTATGCGCGGCGTCGTATTCTTCTTCTTTGCCAGCTTTTATTCGCAATCGAAACGCGGTTCGAGGCATCTGAAGCTCCAAGGTTCTCTTCGTGTACTGCTATCGATTCGTGGACGAGTTATCCATTGGCCTTGCGGCCCCCAAGTAATTCCCATACCCAACGACCATCGTCGATGTCACGAGGACAAGCAGGCTTATGCCGACCAGACACTTTGTGCGGAAACCGGTTCCTTTCCATTCCTTCAAGGCAATGCCCCAGAGTGTACTGAAGATCATGATGCTGGCCATGTGGAGAGTCCAACTGGAGAATTTGTAGCGGCCCATCTGGGTCTCGCCCATGGTGTAGAAGAAAAATTGAAAGTACCAGGTGGTTCCGGCGAGAGCAGAAAAGAAATAGTTCGAGAGCATGGGCGCTTTCGAAGGATTGGTTCTTTCTACCCTGGTAAGTTCGGCCATTTCCTCGGCTGGGGCATCTGTTACGTTTTCGAGGATCGGCTCATCGGTTCGCGTAGGGACCGGTCCGCGCACGTCGGACCTGAAGTATTGGTATCCGGTTCGGTTGCGTGCATTCAGAATCACGCACCAAACAAAGTTTGTCGTAAATCCTCCGAGCAGAAGCACAACCAATACCGGAAGTCCTTGCCAGAGAACGGGCGTGCCATGGCGAAGGGTAATCGTCTTGATCGGATCGCCGGCAGCCAGCCCGTACGCAAAACAGGCGCTCATCACTCCGGAAAATGTTGCCACCAATAAGCCTTTTTTTAAGTTGAATTCTTTGATGGATGCGCGCTTTTGCTCCTCGGACATCTCCTTTTCTTTTGACATTCCCGCCATGCCAGCGAACACGATTCCAAGGAGGCAAATTCCGACTCCCGCCAGGATGGTCAGGCCTGAGTTCGTTCCGAGGACTTCTGTCGCGAACTGCCCGCGGAAAATGGGAGGCATCAGGGTTCCGAACGCGGCCGTGTAGCCGAGCGCCACGGCCATACCGAGGGACATGCCGAGGTAACGCATGGTTAGCCCGAATGTGAGTCCGCCAAGCCCCCAAAGCACGCCGAACGTGTAAGTCCAAAACAGGCTTTGCCTCGGAGCCACCTCGAGAACATGGATAAGATCGCTGGTCATCCACAATGCCAAGATCCACGGCACGATGATCCAACTGAAAAATCCGCCGACGAGCCAGTAGGTTTCCCAGGCCCAAATCCTCACGCGGCGGAACGGAACGTAGAAGCTACCGGAAGCCAGTCCACCCAACCAGTGAAAGAAAACGCCGAGCAGAGGGTTTGGTCCCAAGGAGAATCCTTTCCACAACAAGATCGAACCACAACCGAACGGTCGATCGGGTGCCCAAGAAACGGGCAACCGGACACGAGGAGCGACTCTAGTTTTGCCGAGCCAAACGGTCAATACAAAAGCGAAGTTTCTATCGGAACGATTAAGCTGTTGCGGTGGTTGCGCGGTTGCAGTATGGTTTCGAGGTTTCGTTGTCCCTACTTCCGCATTCAAGTAGCCTGCGGTCTTCTTCGTTATTGCCAGGGACTCCTGATGAGTATCCAAGAAAAGTTGCACCATCTGGAAGATCGGTGGGATGAGCGCATCCCAAACGCGCTGGATGAAGCGGAGCTCCTTCGTTACCGTTCCAACCTTCTGGGCTCCGACCTTCGCATCACTAACTTCGGCGGGGGAAATACCAGCTCAAAGATTATCGATACGGATCCGCTCGACGGTTCGCCAAAAAACGTCCTGTGGATCAAGGGGAGCGGCGGCGACATTGGCAGCATTCAGCGAAAAGGATTTGCCAGGCTTTATTTGGACAAGCTGCACGCTCTTGCCGGGCGCTACCGCGGCGTCGAAACCGAAGATGAGATGGTCGAACTGTATCCCCTATGCGCTTTCGGAAATAACACTGTGGCGGCCTCGATTGATACTCCACTGCATGCTTTTCTCCCCTTTAAACACGTCGACCACTTGCACCCCGATTGGGGAATCGCCCTGGCTGCGGCGGCGAATGGCCGTGAAAAAATGGAAGAATTCAACCGCGCTTATGCTCACAAGTTGGTCTGGCTGCCCTGGCAGAGGCCGGGCTTTGAGCTGGGGATGATGCTGCGTGACGCTGTAAGTCAAACGGCGGACTGCGATGGAATCGTTCTCGGTGGCCACGGCCTTTTCACGTGGGGAAACACGCAGCGTGAGTGTTACGTGAACACCATCACGATCATCGACCAGCTCGGACAATTTGTATCGGACCATTTGAAACGGCGTGGAGCGAGTCTGTTCGGCGGAGGGCGCACGGCCACTCTCGAGAATCATCGCTCACTTGCTCAAGAAATATTTCCGTTTGTCCGCGGACGTGTTTCAGCCAACCAGCGTCTGATCGGGTCCTTCAGCGACCGACCTGAAGTTCTTCGATTTGTGAACTCGGCAGATGCTCAGCAACTTGCGCATCTCGGAACAAGCTGCCCCGATCATTTCATCCGCACGAAGATTCGCCCACTGTTCGTGCGCTGGGACCCTCAACCGAATTTATCGGGGTTGCGCGAGGCGATTGACGGCGCTCTCAAAAAATATCGTGAAGAATATTCCGCCTACTATGCGTCTTTTGCGCAGCCAGATTCTCCGAAGATACGCGATACCAACCCTACCGTTGTGCTGATACCCGGCATCGGCATGTTCAGCTTCGGGAAGAACAAGACCGAATCTCGCGTCACCGGTGAATTTTATACGAACGCCATTCACGTGATGGAAGGCGCGACTGCACTGGGTTCTGAGGCAAAGCCGGCAGTTCTGCCGCAGGCCGGTCCAGCCGCGAAGACCGAGGCGTTCAGCGTTCATTCCAACTATGTGGCGCTGCCGCCGTCCGAGGCATTTCGAATCGAGTATTGGAAGCTTGAGGAAGCAAAAATCCTCCGGCAGCCTCCAGAAAAGGAATTTAGCCGCCAAATTTGTCTGATTGTGGGCGGTGGGAACGGCGTTGGGCGAGAGACAGCGCTTCTTGCAGCAAATCGGGGAGCGCACGTCGTAGTGGCCGACAAAGACTTTGAAGCTGCCAAAGGCGTTGCTTTGGATATCCAAAAAATCGGGAGCAAGGAGAACGCCATCGCGGTGGTTATAGACATTCGTGACCGGGCGTCCATTCGACAGGCGCTTCTTGAGACTGTTGCGACGTATGGGGGGCTGGACATCATCGTCAACACCGCTGCGATTTTCCCATCTTCGCCGGATGGCCAAATCAATGATGCACAGTGGGGCGTAACCTTGGATATAAACGTCACAGCCAATCATCGTCTCCTCGAGGAAGCTTCAATAATCTTCCGCGAACAAGATTTAACGGCCAGCGCAGTTCTGGTCAGTTCGGCAAATGCTGTCGTCCCGAAGCACGGGAGCGAGGCCTACGACGTAAGCAAGGCGGCTGTCAGCCATTTGGTTCGTGAATTCGCGATATCACTCGCCCCGAAAGTTCGCGTGAATGGAATCAGCCCGGCAACCGTCGTCAAAGGTTCCACGATGTTTCCACGCGACCGAGTCATCGCATCACTTACGAAGTATTCGATTCCTTTTGACAAAGGAGACTCCGATGAACAGCTTCGCGCTGTCCTGGCAGAGTTCTATGCGAAGCGCACTTTGACTCATCAACCGATTGATCCGCAGGATTGCGCGGCAGCCATTCTGTTTCTTGCTGGTCCACAGTCACGTTGCACGACCGGTCATCTAATCCCGGTGGATGGGGGCTTAACGGAGGCTTTTCTCCGGTAAACTTCGTTCTTCTTTGCGTCGTTTGAAATCGATTGAAGGTCAGAAAAGCCCATGGAGTTAGCGGCAAACCAGAAAGCTCTAGTCGCGATCGATTTGGGGGCGCAGAGCTGCCGTGTATCGCTTTTACGTTGGAATCGAAACGAACCCGAGATCGAGGTAGTTCATCGCTTTTCAAACGCGCCCATTGCGACACCGAATGGTTTGTGCTGGGATATCAACGCAATATTCGACGGGATCGCGGCCGGATTGCGTTCTTGCGCAGGTCTTGCGCCCGAGGGCATTGCGTCCGTTGCTGCCGACGGTTGGGCCGTCGATTACGTGCGGCTGAACAGCAAGGGCGATCCAGTATCCCTTCCCTTTTGCTATCGGGACGCCAGAACCGAGCAGGCGGAAACCGAAGTGCATTCTATCTTGTCGCCGTCTCGGTTGTATTCCATGACCGGAATTCAAATCCTTCGATTGAATACGTTGTATCAGTTGTATGCCGACAAACTCGCTGGCTTCGACCCTCACTTGCCTTGGGTGAATCTTCCCGAGTTCATTGCCTATCGCCTTTCCGGCAAGCGTGTGAGCGAATACACCAATGCGACTCACACGGGGCTCGTCGCTTTGGGAACTCATTCTTGGTGCCGAGAAATATTCCGCGATCTGGGTCTGGATGTGTCGGCGGCACCTGAAATCGTGCCCAGCGGGTCGGTGCTTGGGCCGATATCGGCTGAGTTCTCGCAGCTACCGGCCTTCCATGAAACACAAGTCATCGTCCCCGCCTGCCACGATACCGCCTCCGCCATTGCTGCGATTCCTGCAGCCGGCGACGACTGGGCTTTTATTAGTTCAGGAACATGGTCTCTGGTGGGGACGGTTCTCGACGCTCCTTGCGTTACCTCCGACGCGCAATCGTTGAACTTCACGAATCTCGGCGGTGTGGGCGGAAGAATCTGTTTTTTGAAAAATGTAAACGGTATGTGGTTGCTCCGCCAATGCATGGAGGAGTGGGAACAGCACGGCATCCGGCTGTCATTTCAAGAGATGCTCTCGCGCTGCGCCTCTTTACCAGTACCTGCCGCATTGATCGACATTGATGATCCACAACTGATGGTTCCAGGGCATGCGATCCAGAAAATCAACGCACAACTCGAACGTCTCGGGCAGCCGGAGTTCACCCTGGACGATGCCTCGATCCCATCTCTTGCCAATACCATCTTTCACAGTATGGCCGCCCGTTACACCGAGGTGCTTGCCTGGATTGCCAAGATCACCGGCAAGAAACTCCGGCGGCTGTTCATCGTGGGCGGGGGAAGTCAGAACTCCCTGCTCAATCAGTTGACGGCTAAGAGCACTGGGCTCGAGCTTGTTCTTGGTTCTGCGGAAAGCACCACCATTGGTAATTTCGCCGTTCAGATGGCAGCTCTGGGGCGCAATCCGATCGAGTCCACCGGTGTGAGCGTGAATTCAGTCGCGAAATGGGCGGAACGAATGTCTGCGAATTCGCTGGCGCTGTCCAGCGAACGCGAAACTAACTAGTGTCGAACGCGGAAACACACTGTTCCATTCGAATGGAGATCTCGCGATGAACGACAAAGCGGTCGAAGTTGTATGGAAGGCGCTCGACAATTTCCATATTGAACTGCCTTCCTGGGGATTTGCCAACACCGGCACCCGCTTCGGAAAATTCATCCAGGCTGGAGCTGCGACGACCATCGAGGAAAAGTTCAGCGATGCGGCGCAGGTTCATGCTGCCACGGGAGCCTGCCCGACTCTGGCCCTTCATGTTCAGTGGGACTTGCCGAACGGACTGGAGGATGTTCCTGAGGTCCAAGAACTGGTAAAGCGCTTCACAATTCGTCCCGGCTCGATTAATCCCAATATCTTTCAAAATCAGGAATACAAGTACGGCTCGGTTGGCAATCCGGATCCTGCCATTCGACAAATGGCGATTCGCCATATCCTGGACTGCGTGGCTATCTCAGACGCCCTGGGTTCGCGAGACGTCTCGCCGTGGTTTGCGGATGGTTCCAACTATCCTGGCACCCAAAATATTCGAAAACGAATCGGTTTCTTTGAAGAAGGGTTCCGGGAAATCCACGCTGCTTTGAAGCCAGGTCAACGGTTGCTGCTGGAATACAAACCTTTCGAGCCTGCCTTCTATCACACGGACATTGCCGATTGGGGGATGGCTTTTCTCCTTGCTAAGGGTGCTGGCCCGCGGGCCCTGGTGCTTGTCGATACGGGACACCACTACCAGGCGCAAAACATCGAACAAATCGTTGCCTGGCTGCTTCATCACAAAATGATCGGGGGGTTTCATTTCAATGACCGGCGTTACGCAGACGACGATCTGACCCTCGGTTCGATTGACCCCTACCAGATTTTCCGGATCTTTCACGAAATCAGGATGTTCGAATGGGAGACCCAGTCAACGGCCGACATCGCCTACATGGTTGATCAAAGCCATAACCTGAAAGGAAAAATCGAGGCAATGATCCAAACGGTTTGTACCGCTCAGGAGCTCTACGCGCGCGCGGCTCTCGTGGACCATGGCCGCCTTTCGAAGCTCCAACAGGAGTGCTCGCTTATCGACGCTGAGGAAACTTTGCGCGGAGCATTCTGGTTGGACGTCCGGCCCGCCATTCGTGAATGGCGGAAAGCCCGTGGATTGCCCGAGGAACCATTGGAGGTGTTCCGCGCGAGTGGATACCTGGAACGAATCACCCGGGAACGAGGCGAAAAGAATCGTGGCGCATCGGCTAGCTACGCCTAACAGGTTATTGCAAAGAGGCTGAACAGTCGTAAGGCCGCCAACAAACTTGGAGCCGCTGGAAGAGGCCGCGATTATCTGTCGGCGACGGTTAAAGTTGTGTCGATCAGGTCGACGGAATTCCCTCCTACCATGATCTTGAACGTCCCCGGCTCAACGACGCGGTGCATGTCTCGATTCAAGAATGATAGCTCATCGAAGCCAAGAGCGAACTCCACGGTCTTTGTCTGTCCCGGCTCAAGCGAGATCCTGCGGAACCCACGCAGCTCTTTGACAGGGCGCGTGACCGAACTGATCTCATCGCGGATGTAGAGTTGAACGACTTCGTCTCCGCGAACCTTGCTCGTGTTTGTCACCGTTACGCCGACGTGCGCCATGCCCTCGGGACCGATCGTATCGGGCGTCACGTGGAGATTGTCGTACTTGAACGTGGAGTAGCTCAAACCCCAGCCGAAGGGATAAAGCGGTTGCGTGGTGCTGCCAAGATACTCTCGCTTCGCCGAGGGCTTCTGATAGTAGTAATCGGGAAGCTGGCCCACCGAGCGCGGGACCGTGATTGGCAATTTGCCACCCGGATTGTAGTCGCCAAACAAAACTTCTGCCGCTGCGGTGCCCCCCTCTTGACCGAGATACCAGCCATCAAGAATCGCCGGGACATTTTCGGCCAGGTAAGTGACCGCATTGGGCCGGCCGTGCAGAAGAACAACGACCACGGGCTTGTGAGTGGCCAGCATTGCCTTGGCGAGGTCGTCTTGATTGCCGAGCAACGTGAGATCATCGCGGTCTCCTTTGTGCTCCGGTGCCCACGCTTCGCGGGACGTCTGCTCGTTGTCACCTAGAACGAGAATAATAATGTCGGCTTTCTGCGCAGTCTTGACGGCTTCCGCGATGCGCTTGGCATTCAGCTCCGGATCGCCGAGAACAACTTTGTCCGCATTCCAATCCGGGGGCGTTTCGGTGATCTTTGTCCCTTCCGCATATAGAACTTCCGCTCCCGACCCAGTGCGGTTCTTAATTCCTTGCAAAACGCTCACGCCGCGGCCTGGCTTGTCGCTGTAACCGCCGAGATGGACATCTGCTGCGTTCGGTCCGATGACGGCGATGCGCTTGTACTTGGAACTGTCCAGGGGCAGCAGGTGGTCCTGGTTTTTCAGGAGGATGATGGTTTCCCGCGCAGCTTGGAGCGCGAGCTTTTGATGGTCCGCGTTATTGGTGATTCTTTCAGCATAGTCGGGATCAACAAACGGATCGTCGAAAAGTCCCGCCAGGAATTTTTCGCGAAGAAGGTATGACGCGGCACGGTTGATGCTGGCTTCCGCGACTCTGCCTTCCTTCACTTGTTCAATCAGGCTGGGATAGGCATCCGGAAAGGGCAGCTCGATATCGACGCCGGATTCCAGCGCGAGTTTGGCGGCAGCTTCCTTCGTGCCGACGATGTGATGAATCCGGATGAGCTCGGTGACTCCGAAATAGTCCGACACCAGAACACCATTGAAGCCCCACTCGCGGCGAAGAATGTCGATCAACAGATGTTTGTTGCTATGAGAAGGAATGCCGTCGATTTCGTTGTAAGAGGGCATGACGCTCTGGACGTGGCCTTCCTTTACGGCGGCCTCAAATGGTTTCAACCAGTATTCGCGGATGACTCTCTCAGAGTAGTTGCCTGGCGCTACGTTGGTGCCCCCTTCGGGCTGGCCATGGACAGCGAAATGTTTCGCGGTCGCGAGGACGTGAGCTTTGTCGATGAACGGTCCGACTCCCTGAAAGCCGCTGATGGCTGCAACACCGATGCGGGAAACAAGATAAGGGTCCTCGCCGTAAGTTTCTTCGGTGCGGCCCCAGCGCGGGTCTCGAGCAAGATCGAGAACAGGTGCTAAACATTCTTGCGCACCACGAGCGCGAGCTTCCGCAGCAGTCGCCGTGAAAACTTCGCGCACCAGGTCCGGGTCCCAGGTGGAAGCTATCCCGATCGCCGCGGGATACGAAGTGCCTTTCTGCGCGACGTGACCGTGGAGACATTCGTCGTGAAAAAGAACAGGAATGCCGAGACGCGTATTTTCCTTTATCCACTTCTGCATGGTATTGGTGAATTCCGCCATCTCGCGCGGACCGCGGCCTTCACTGGGACGCGACATTTCTCCAATGCCATCCTTCAGTAGGAGTGCTGCGTGGTCCGGAAGAAACGCCCCTTTGTCATCCACAAAACGCGATTCAGGAGTCTTCATGAACTGCTGGTTCTCCCAAACGCCTTGGAGCTGCGCGACCTTCTCCTCCAGCTTCATGCGTGAAAGGAGATCTGCGAGGCGTTGCTCAACGGGCAGTTTCGGATTGCGATAAGCGGGAACTTCCTGCGCCTGGCTGCCGAGGAACATGGGGCTGCAAACCGCGAGGGCTCCAAAAGCAACAAGAGCAAGCCGGATGGAAGAAAAACGCTTCATGAAAACCTCCGAGAAAAAGTACATATCCTTGCAATCTGAAAAACGGGTGGTACTATAGCACGACCGTTAACGTACACGGCCCGCTTTCCCACAACTCTTTGCTTTCTTTCGTAGCATGTTGCGGCGCGACTCGTGCGGTTATCGAATCAACTTGCCCATGCGGCGCTGCGCCTCGAACGAAAAACATTGCGTAGCGGAAAAGCCAGGCATAGATCAGGCGTCCATTTTCGATTAAGAGCGTGCCGCGCATCGGGATCGTTCCGAGGTTTAAGTCATTCTTGGGACGCGATATGCGCGCAATGCGGGGACCAAGAGGAAATTCGAATGACCAAGAATCACGGCCTCTATGAACCTAAGAAAGAACATAAGTTTTCTTTTGGTCTATGGACAGTCGGAAACCGCGGCCGCGATCCTTTTGGAGATTTTGTGCGGGACGCGCTCCCTCCAGACGATATCGTTGCTCTGCTGGCTGAGGTGGGCGCGTGGGGCGTGAATCTGCACGACAATGATCTCGTGCCCATTGACGCGACGCCCCAGGAGCGCGACCGAATCGTCGCGAGTTTCAAAAAGGCTTGCGAGCGCCATCACATCGTGGTTCCCATGGCGACAGTGAATGCCTTTTTTGATCCCGTTTTCAGAGACGGCGCATACACCTCAAATGATCCTGCCGTCCGCGCCTATGCGCTGCAGAAAGTCCTGCGCGCGATGGACCTGGGCGCGGAGCTGGGTGCAAGGATCTTCGTTGTATGGAGCGGTCGCGATGGCGTGGAAACGGACTCCTGCCGTGATCCGCTGGAAGCCATAAAGCGCTACCGGGAAGCGCTCAATTATATGGCTCGCTATTCCGCGGATAGGGGATACGGATACAAATTCGCGCTTGAGGCAAAGCCGAATGAACCGCGCGCGAATATTTATTTTCCGACGACCGGTCACTATCTGGCTTTCATCAATACGCTCGAGGAACACGAAAAATTTGGAGTCAATCCAGAAGTGGCCCACGAGCACATGGCTGGTCTGAATTGCACGCACGCGCTGGCTCTGGCGTGGGATGCAGGCAAACTCTTTCACGTGGATCTAAATGACCAGATGGCAGGTTGCTACGATCAGGATTTTCGCTTCGGCTCCTACAATCTAAAATCGGCATTTTTCATTGTGAAGTTTCTGGAGGACGTAGGATATGCGGGGCCGCGGCATTTCGATGCGCACGCCTACCGCACCGAAGACTTCGAAGGCGTGAAAGACTTCGCGCGCGGTTGCATGAGGACGTATCTCATCCTCAAGGAAAAAGCCAGGCTCTGGCAGCAAAACAAAGAAATTCAGCAAATTCTCAGGGAGATCGAAACTCCCTCGGCAGATGCTCCGGAGATCAAGAGTTTCTCCAAAGCGCACGCAACGAAGTTGCTCCAACACACTTTTGATCGCTGTGCGCTTGCAAAAAAACGTCTTCCTTACGAACGGCTGGATCAGCTCACCGTGGATTTGTTGCTTGGAGTTCAGTAGGGCGCTAGATTTCTCCAATCCTATGTGTCGCTTACGGTCCATAGCGGTTTGCAGCGTGCTCCTGCTTCTAGCTTTTGGACCGAAATGCGCCCGCGCCGAGACGGGGGCTGACGCGTGGCTGCGCTATGCCCCGCTGGGGGAGCAGGCAGCCCAAAAGTACTCACACTTGCCCGCGACTGTGGTTGTCCTCGGCAATTCCCCCGTGCTCGAATCCGCGAAGGCCGAGTTGATCCGTGGCATTCGAGGAATGTTCGGGAAGACGCTGCGCGACGACAAGACCTTGCCGAGAGAGAACGCCATCGTCCTCGGCACACTCTCCGCATTGCAGTCGGCGGCACCCGGGATTTCCGCCAGCGCTGGCCTGCCTGAAGACGGCTTCCTGCTGGTGACCGGACGAGTGCATGGATTCGATTGCCTCATCGTTACCGCAACGAACGACCGGGGCGTTCTCTACGGCGTGTTCGCGTTGCTCAGCAAAATCGCACGAAACGAAAATGTATCTGCGCTGCACGAAACGCAGCAGCCCTACGCGCCCATACGCTGGACGGACGAGTGGGACAACCTCGACGGCAGTATTGAGCGCGGCTACGCGGGGCCGTCCATCTTTTTCGAGAACGGCAGCGTCCGTGCGGATTTGACTCGCGTCGGCGAGTACGCTCGCTTGCTCTCTTCGATAGGAATCAACGGATGCTCGATTAACAATGTGAATGCCAATCCGCGCGTTCTAGAAGACAACTTTTTGCCTCAGCTCGCTCGCGTTGCCGAAGCATTCCGGCCCTGGGGTGTCCACCTAGCAATCTCCGTCGACGTCAGCAGTCCGAAAGTAATCGGAGGCCTCGACACGTTTGATCCCGCGGATCCGCGCGTGGCCGAATGGTGGAGAAAGAAAGTCGAGGAAATTTACCGGCTGATTCCGGATTTTGCCGGCGTTGTCGTCAAGGCAGATTCGGAGGGCCGCCTCGGTCCAGCGACGTATGGCCGCACGCCTGCCGATGCCGCCAATGTGATAGCGCGCGCCCTTGTGCCGCATCGCGGAATCGTTTTTTATCGGGCATTTGTCTATAACCATCACCTCGATTGGCGCGATCCTAAAAACGATCGCGCGCGCGCCGCCTACGACATTTTTCATCCGCTCGACGGCAAGTTTGACGACAATGTGATCATCCAGATCAAACACGGACCTATTGATTTTCAAGTGCGCGAGCCCGCGTCACCGCTCTTTACCGGCCTCGAGAAAACAAATGAAGCTATCGAGCTGCAAGTCACGCAGGAATACACGGGCCAGCAGCGGCATCTGTGTTTTCTTCCTCCCATGTGGAAAGAAACGCTCGATTTCGATATGCACGCGGGCGAGAATTCCACACCGGTGAAGGATATTGTGGCAGGCAAGACTTTTCATCGCCCTACGGGCGGATTCGTTGGCGTTGTAAATGTCGGCATAGACGCCAACTGGCTGGGCCACCCGCTGGCCATGGCGAATCTTTACGGATACGGCAGGCTGGCTTGGGATCCCGATCTCGAATCTAAAAGCATCGCGGAAGAATGGACTCGCCTCACTTTTGGGAACGACACCGCTGTAGTACGCACGATCAAGTTCATGCTTGCCTCTTCCTGGACCATCTATGAAAGCTACACGGGTCCACTTGGCGCGGGCACGCTCACCGATATTCTGGGCAGCCATTTCGGACCGGGAGTCGAGTCCTCCGAACGAAACGGCTGGGGACAATGGCATCGCGCTGACCACGATGGGATCGGCATGGATCGCACTGCCTCGACAGGCACAGGCTACGTCGATCAATATCGCGCTCCTGTCGCGAAGATGTACGAATCGTTGAGTACGACGCCGGAGGAATTGCTGCTGTTTTTTCATCACGTCCCGTACACCTACGTTCTGCACTCAGGGAAGACAGTTATCCAGCACATTTATGATTCGCATTACGACGGCGCGGAAGCCGCGGCAAACCTGGTTCAGCAATGGAAAGCGTTGAAAGGCCGGGTGGATCAGGAGCGCTATGCGGAAGTGTTGAAGCGTCTCGAATATCAGGCTGGGCATGCCATAGTTTGGCGGGACGCTGTGTGTAATTGGTTTTTTCAAATTTCCGGAGTACCCGACCGGCTCGGCCGGGTAGGTCATTATCCCGATCGCATTGAGGCCGAAGCGATGCAGTTGCTAGGCTACCTACCGTTCGATGTTGTTCCACGTGAAACTGCTTCGGGTGGCAAGGCGATTGAGTGCGCCCCTCCGGCGCAGAAGTGTTCTGCGGCCTTTCAGTTCAATGGGGCTGCCGGCCGGTACGAAATGGATATAGAGTACTTTGATCAGAACAACGGCAAATCGAAATTTCGCGTGCTAGTTGGCGATCGGCTTATCGATGAATGGATCGCCGACAATCATTTGCCAGCGACGAAGCCGGGCGGAGACTCATCCACACGACGACGCATCGCGGGGCTGGCGCTTCGCCCCGGCGACCACATCAGCATCGAAGGTGTTCCCGATGGCGAGGAGCACGCGGCCTTGGATTATGTCGAGATTCACCCCTCGCCCAACTGAACCGGCACGGACGGAACAACCCTGCCTAAGCGTTCGGCGTCCGGGGTCTAACGTTTGCGGACTTTGATGTCGTCGTAAACGATGATGGAAAGGACCACAAGGACCCACACGGGGAAGACGCCCATTCCGGGGATCGCTTCCGCAATCAAGCCCGGCAAAATCGCCCATCGGCGGCCCAGGATTAGAAACAGGAGCACTGCCGTTACCAGATCAATCAACCATTCCATGGGTGGGGCAAGCACAGTCCAGAAGGATAGAAAGTCGGAGACGGCCGCGACTAGGAAAGCGAAGGCCTGGCGTTTGCGTGAGGGACGCTGAACGGGAGTCAGCACCTCTGCATGAGTCAGAATGATTGGCTGATTGGACGGCGTTGCCATGGCCCTGCTGGCGGTATTCAAACCCTTCCTGAATGATCCTGTCACGGGTGTGAGCGAACCGCAAGCCACGACCGCCGGCGTAGGTTATCGGTTGCGCAACTCACAGAGATTCCGTCCCGTGGGTTTCTTTGGCAGTGGCTACTGAGTGCGCGATAGGAACGAATGCCGACAATGAGTTTCGGCTTGTTCTACACTGAAGTTGTTGGACAAATAGATGACGATCGACAGTACACCGCTCGCTAACGAACCAGCACTTCCCATAAGGCGAGGAAACTCACGGAGCTTGTACTCGTGGTTTCTGGGAGCCTTACTTGGCGCGATCCTTACGGTTGCTTTACTGGGAGCGCTGGTGTGGTTCTCGACCGGGCTCGGGCTATTCCACTTGATAAGCGATTTGCGGGGAGGACGCACGCAAATTAATGTGGATCAGCCGACGGTCGTTCATCAAATTCAACAACTCCAGCGGCTCGAAACCGTGAACTATACGATGGATAAGATTATTTCGGGCGAGCACGCCAATGCCTACCTTCCGAAATTTCTGGCCGGCGACCGCCTCCTGCTTGTGGTGCACGGAGAAGTGGTTGCTGGGATAAATCTCGCAGGTCTGCAGCCCGGCGACGTCCTGATCCAAGGGCAGAAAGTGTCGATTCACCTGCCTGCCGCGGAAGTCTTCGGTACGCGCATCGATAATGCCAGGACGAGAGTCTATTCACGTGACACAGGGCTATTCTCTTCCCCTGACCCTAATCTCGAAAGCGAAGTGCGCGAAGAAGCTGAGCGCCAACTGCGGCAGGCCGCGCTGCAAGATGGCATCCTCAAGATCGCAGCCGACAACGCGCGAAACACGATCTCGGGCATGTTAAAGGGCTTTGGGTTCCTCGAAGTGGATACCCGGTAGGTTCGTTGCTAGAACTTTGCCGACAACATCCGTTCTCGACGCGCCTAACGCCAGCGGCCAATTACGCCAATTACTGATGAGCACGTGCAATCGAAAATTGACTCATTCCCAAACGAAATTCTCAGGCTTGCAAGACGCTGCGGCTTTTCAGAACAGGCTCGCTTGATTTGGCTTCGCTGAACCGCATCTCTCGAAAGAGATGCAGGTTCGAGGACATCACGACTCCGGGACTGAGATGCACTGCCGGAGGGAAGTGAACTTGGTTCGTGACGTTATCGGCGAGAACTCGCACCGCGATCTGCCCCTGCCGGTAGGGGTGCTGGTAAATCGAGGCGGTGATAATCCCCTTTTGAAAGTAAGGAGCCATTTCGGCGAAGAGGTCCGTTGTTATCAGTTTTACTCTTCCCTCAAACCCTTGCGCTCCCAGAGCGCGGCACACCGGAAGGCAGTTGACCGTGTTCACATAAATTCCGTCGAGTGCGGGAAAACGCCGCAGCAGATCAGACGTTTTTTGGAAGCTCTCGGCTTCATCCTCGTGTCCTTCAATCACACTGACGATTTCCCCCCCGGGGCAGTGCCGCAGGAAGGCTTCGGAGAATCCGTCAGTTTTCTTCCGGTGATCTTCGGTCGTGAGCATCCCGGCAACGACGGCGACTTTGGAACCCCGTGGAACAAACTTGCCCATCAATTCGCCGGCCAGACATCCGTTCAAGTACGGCTCAACACAGACGATGCTCGAGCGCCGGCTCTCCGGAGCGTCCGTCGAAACACAAACGACGCGGAGACCTTTTTCTTCCGCCGCGTCAATCAGGGGGGTGAGAGCCTTCGGGTTTCCCGCCGTGAGAATAATCCCATGTACGCCGCTTTCCACCAATTCCTGGAACGCTTCTTTATCTCCTATTCCCAACGATTGAACGGGACGGTTCTCAAACTCGATTCCGAGCTGTTCCAGACGTCGCGCCTCGTCCAACACTCCGCCCCAAAGCTGATCATAGAAAAAGTGGATTTCCTTGGGGATGCACACCCCTATACGCACGCCGGCTCTCGCAACGGAAAGAGCGCGAGCTGCAAGATTTGGCGAATAACCTATTTGCTGTGCGATTTGCAAAATCCGTTTGCGGGTGGCTTCCTTGATTCCCCCGCGACTATGCAAAGCGCGATCCACGGTCCCGATAGAAACGTTCGCCATTTCGGCGATCAAGTGAATCCCATGCTTCGCCTTACTCATCTATTGCACTCCGCGATTCCGTATGCCGCTTGCAAAGCATGTTGATGGCTGGTCCGTGACAGCCATGCGATATTACACATTTGGGTTGCCGCCAAATGGCCAGTTCGATTCAGCAGTCCCGAGCCCCCATCCTAAACTGTTACCCCTACAAAGCAAATTTCGGAGGTGAGTTGCCCGGCCCGCGTACGTTAACACGATTTAATGGCGGGAAAAAAGAAACAATCGGCTTCCACGATTTGTGTCCGAGAATTGCGCGCTTGCGTTGCTTGGTGGATTGCGGAGTACAATCACGCCCGGCCTCATGACGGATTCGAGGCTCGCGTAAGGTTTGACGCGTCCCCGGCTTTGGCAACTATCGATGAGAGCGCACTTATCAGGACCGAATTGCAAGTAGGGAGACCTCAAATGCGACCAGTTTCGCGGCGGAAATTCCTGCAAAAAACATCCGGAGCAGGGATCGCCCTAGGTGCGAACTTTGCCTTTGGAAGGAACTTGCTCGGTCAAACTCCGCCGAATTCGGGAAAGCCGGTCCGAATCTATGCGGATACTCGCCGGACGCTTGCTCCCATCCAGCGGGAACTCTTTGGTTCATTTCTAGAACAGTTGGGCCGGGCCATCTACGAGGGAATTTACGATCCGCAGTCCAAACTTTCCGACGTCAATGGTTTTCGTAAAGACGTCCTCGACGAAATCCGCAAACTTGGGGTCCCCATCATCCGGTATCCCGGCGGAAATTTTGTTTCCGGCTATGACTGGCTCGACGGCATCGGCCCGAAAGCCAATCGCCCGAAGGTCCTGGACAAAGCGTGGAATACTCTCAATTCTAATGAGTTTGGAACCGATGAGTTTGTCGCCTGGTGCCGCCTCGTTGGCACCGAACCTCTGCTGGCGGTGAATCTGGGAACGGGGACCCCGGAACAGGCGGCGGCCCTCGTCGAGTATTGCAATGTCGAAAAAGGAACACGCTGGAGTGAACTCCGTCGTAAGAACGGAGTCGCGGACGCTCACAAGGTTCAACACTGGTGTCTCGGCAATGAAATGGATGGGCCCTGGCAGATCGGCCACATGACGGCAACCGAATATGGGCTGAAGGCCCAAGACGCCGCGCGTCAGATGCGCTACGTTGATCCCTCGCTAAAGCTCGTGGCGTGCGGCTCCAGCGGCCCGGGGATGCCTACCTATCTGGAATGGGACCGCGAAGTGCTCGAGCAATGCTACGACTATGTGGACGCAATTTCCTTGCATCGTTACTTCAACAATGCCGAGGAAACGGGCGGCGATAGCTCCAAGTTTTTGGCCATGAATCTGAGTATGGAGCGGCAAATCGACGAAGTGGCGGCGGTCTGCGACGTAGTTAGGGGACACAAACGTTCCGCGAAAAAGTTGTCGCTAAGCTTCGACGAATGGAATGTCTGGTACCGGGCCCGGACAGGCGCCGCGGTGAACGGTGGGAGGCAATCTGCCCCTCATCTCTTGGAGGAAATTTATAATCTTGAGGACGCGCTCCTGGTCGGCGGTCTGCTTAATACGCTGATTCGCAAGGCGGACCGCGTAAAACTCGCCTGCCTGGCGCAATTGGTAAATGTGATTGCTCCCATCATGACCAACGAAAACGGTCTGCTGCGGCAAACGACTTTCTATCCCTACAGCTGGGCTCTGGAATTTGCCCGCGGCGCGACACTCGATCTCATGGTGGAATCGCCAGTTTATGACGTTTCCCGGCTGGGGGAAGTCGCCTACGTCGACGTAGCCGGAACGTTCCAGTTGGAAACTGGAAAGGTCACACTTTTTCTGCTGAACCGCGATTTGGTGAAGCCTCGCCACGTGGAAATCGTTTGGGAAGGCTCATCTCCGCGCGCCGGTGATACTTTTGTCCTCACTGGCAGTGACCTAAAGGCTTCAAACACTTTTGAAGCACCTACGCGAGTAACTCCACAGAGAGGGGAAAAACCTTCGAGCGCAGGAGGACACCCAGGCCTCGAGCTGCCGCCCCGTTCTTATACTGTTGTTCAATGGACCATCTAGCCCGCTCGCGTAACCGAATTCTTCCTCTCATACTTTCGTGGCATTGCTCGTCGCCCCTTGTTATCATCCCTGCAGGGAAGTGTCATATGCAGCGACGGTCCGCACTGGTTCTGTTCTCTCTCCTCCTCTTGGCCACATCTTCATGCTTTGGGCAAGGTCCGATGAAAAAGGTCCTCTCGGGATACATCCGCGAGGAAGGTTCCGGCCATGTCATAAGTGCTGCTCGCATCGATTTGCAGAATGCCATGGGCACGCCGATCGCATCCGCCTATTCCGATGGTAATGGCGCGTATGAATTCGACGACATCGGCGGCGGCGATTGCTACGTTGTGGCCCAGCACGACGGCTATACGACTTTGCGCGAGTTCGTTCGGCCAGACGGCTCCGGGCACGTCTATAAAGATGTGTTCTTAAGGCCAGCAAGTCCCGACTCCAAGCCCAAATCCGTAAATCCTGTTTCTGAGCACCAGCTGAGTATTCCTTCGAAAGCGCGAGAATTCTTCGACAAGGGTGTTCAGCTTGTCGTTGAGAAGTCTGACTATCGAGGCGCCGTCGCTCAATTTGCGCGAGCCATCGCCAAGTACCCCTCTTATTACGAAGCGTACGCGGCGATGGGGCTGGCGCAAGATAAGATGGGCGATGCGATATCCGCTGAGGCAGCGTTTCGAAAGTCCCTCGCGTTGAGCGCGGAAAAGTACCCACAGGCGATGATTGATCTTGCATCGATGTTCAACGTCCAGAAGCGTTTCTCTGAAGCCGAGCCTCTTCTCCGCAAAGTGATTGCTCTCGATGCTTCCTCTTGGCGCGCCCAGTTCGAGCTAGCCGTCACGTTGGCGGGTCAGAAACGCTTTGGCGAAGCTGTAACCAGCGCGACTGCGGCGCGCGATTTGAAACCGGAAAACCCGCAGATCTACTTGTTGCTCTACAACCTCCACATCCGGACTGACGACTTCAAAGGTGCCTTGGACGATACCGAGAGCTACCTCAAGCTGACACCCGATGGCGCCACCGCGGACCGCGTCCGCAGGATGCAGGAGCAGGTTCGAAAGGCCTTGCAAACCCCGGGAAGCAATCCCGCTCCGTCATCCACTGCGACGCCGGTAACGCCACCGGTTGAGTCCCACGTCCCTACGCCATCCTCAGAACCAATGGGAGTTTCCATATTTACTCCTGTTGATGCGCCTGCCGCTGAACCTGCGGCCACGCCTGCTGCTGCACCTGCTGCTTCGCCTCTCGCCTCCAGCTCGGCCCTGCCCGTCTCACCTATTCTTGCGCCGGCGGACACGCAAGCCACTCAACCTGCTGCTCCGCCTCTCTCCGCAACTGTCGCCGCGTCCAAGGAAGCTCCCGAACCGAGCCCTGCTGCTTCTCTCGAACGAAACTCCCTCATACCTCCGCGTGTGGATGAATTCGTGCCTGAAGTTGCCGTGGATGTGCCGTGCTCTCTGTCTTCTGTGTTGCAAGGCGCTGGTCAGCGTGCGGAGCAGCTTTTAAACACCCTGCAAAAGTTTGACGCCTCGGAGCGTGTTGAACATTACAAGTTGAACGCGGCGGGAGTCCCGGGCCCCGCCGATGTCCGCTCTTTTAACTACGTTGTCTTGGTTTCCCAGGATTCCCAGGGTGGATTTAATTTGCAGGAATACCGCAACGGCGCCGTCGTCAGCCCCCAGCAGTTTCCGTCGGGAATCGTCACCGCAAACCTCGCGGTTCATGGACTGATCTTTCATCCCAGACTCGCGCCGGATTTCAGTTTCACCTGCGAGGGGCTTGGGGAGTGGAAAGGAACCCCAACTTGGCTGGTCCACTTTGAGGAGAAGCAGCACCAGCTCAACCCTTTTCGCTCTTATGACATCGATGGGATTCGTCATCCAGTCCTGCTGACCGGCCGCGCATGGATCGCTGAAAAAACTTATCAGGTGGTCCGGCTCGAATCCGACCTGCTTAAACCCGTCGAGAAGATCCACCTGACGCGCGAACATATTTCCATTGAATTTGCTTCTGTGAAATTCCGCGCGCGCAATCAACAACTTTGGCTTCCGCAAACGGCGGATCTATTCGTTGAGTTGAATGGCCGCCGCTTCTACCGTCGCCACACGTTCAGCAACTTCAGGATTTTTTCGACCGACATCCTCCAGGAAGTCCACGCCCCTAAGGAGTCCTACTGTTTTACGAATACAACCGACTTGCTGATCTCCGGAGTCCTGAACGCTACTCCGGTCTCGGGAAAAGCTCTCAAACCCGCATCCATCACGCTGACCATCCCCGCGAAGAGCACTGTTTGCAAGAGCGTTGGGACAGGAAAAGATGTAAACATTCCGATCGACTCTCTTGCATCCACTACCTTTACCCACGACGGTCCTGCAGGATCTGTGGAAGCAGATGCGTATATGCTGAATGGCGGTGCGGTGGAACTCATACCGAATAGCAGCTTTCCGGTCACTCAGAACCCCTAAACGTTTCTTGCCCCGTGTAGGCGGAATCTAAACCGTCCGGTAATCCCATCCCTAGTGGATTTTCTCAGTTGTATCCTTTCCTTCGTAGATCGACAGTATGCGATCTATCCCGGGTGACGCGATTTTTTGTTTTGCTCCACTCGGCCAATCAATTTCAATTGAATCTACCGAAGTGACTTTTCCCAGCCCAAAGTGGATGCGTTGATCGGAACTCGATGCATACGATCCTCCGCTAAATACATCCCCACGCTGCCGAACGCCGCCCATCGTCAGAAATGCTTTTGCTCCGTTGGCATCGCGCGGGCTCTTGGGTCCGCCGACGAGTCTTAGCTCGAGCCAGTGGTTGCCCGTCTTGAGAACATTTCGAAGCAACGTGGGTCTTGAGTCGATGTTGTTGATCACCACGTCGATAGAGCCATCATTGAAGATATCCCCGAACGCCGCGCCACGGGCCGTGATAACGTCCGCCAGGCCGCTACCCGTTGCCGGGGGCACTTCTTCGAATTTCTTCCCATCAAGATTCCGAAATAGCTGCGGGCGCTCCGCCCAGGTTGTGCCCCAATCTTGTTTGTCCACCTCCGGGTACACGTGTCCGTTGGCAACGAACAGGTCAATCCAACCGTCATTATCGAAATCGAGGAATCCCGTTCCCCAGGCCAGAAAGGGAATCGTCGGGCCAGCCAGGCCCGCTTGGTAAGTCACATCCGAAAAACTTCCATGACCGTCATTCCGATAGAGTGTTTTGTAGTCGTCGGAAAACGTCGTGGTGAAAAGATCAATTCTCCCCGTCCGCTGGTAATCGCCGATCGCGATCCCCATGGACGCCTGCTCGCGTCCGTCTTCACTCAACGCAAATCCCGACGCGTAACTTACATCCTCAAATGTGCCGTTGTGCCGGTTGCGATAGAGATAGTTGGGTGTGGAATCATTCGCCACCACCAAATCCACCCATCCGTCGTCATCCACGTCGACGAAAGCGGAGGCCAGACCGTAATAACCGCTGGGATCAGAAACGCCTGCCTTCACACTCACATCCGTGAATGTGCCATCTCCGTTGTTATGAAATAAGTGATCGCCCTCTCCTGGCAAACCTCGCGGCCCGCACATCACCGCAATCCCCCGGAACTGACAAAAATTTGGCGGAATACGCCCTCGTCCCGCAATCGGCGGATTGTCGATATCAAATTTCACGTAGCCGGGGACAAACAGGTCCAGCAAGCCGTCGTGGTCATAATCGCCCCACGTAGGCCCTGCCGACCAACCCCCAAGCGCCACGCCGGCTTTCTCAGCGACATCTGTGAATGTGCCGTCATGATTGTTGTGGTAAAGACGGTTCTTCCCAAAGTTCGCGACGTAAATATCCGGCCACCCGTCGTTGTCATAATCGCCGACCGCGACTCCGACTCCCCATCGCTCATTCGCGACGCCAGCTTTCTCTGTGACATCCGTAAAAGTCCCGTCATGATTATTGTGGAAGAGCATGGCTCGCGGTGGTGCTTCCTTCCCCTTCAACGCCGCGATGGTGGAACCATTCAGAAGATAGATGTCGAGCCAGCCATCGTTGTCATAGTCCAGTAGCGCCACGCCCGAGCCGATGGTTTCAAGGATCGTCTGCTTCTCAGGAGTTCCGGAACGATGCAGGAATTTTTCAAGCCCCGCTTCTTTCGTGATATCGCTGAATACGACTGTCGCGCCGTCCACAAACCCGCCGGCTGTGATCGGTCGGGAGAGAGCGTCCTTCACTGCTGGATGCGCACCCCCTGTCGCAACTCCCATTCCTGAAGGCGTTTGTTTTGTCTGTTGATTTGCCGGCTGTTGACCAGTGGATCCGAGCGTCAGGAAAGTGACGGATAGAGCAATTGAAATAGAACTCGCTGTGACAATGAATTTCGAACGGCGGGATCTCTTCGGACCTGGACTTCGAGAGGTCATCAATAAATCCTACTCTCTACTCCAAACTTGGAGTCAGCCGCACACCTTCATAGGATGCTACGCCAAGCATGCACGCCTGCGAATTCAGCTTCTGCTTGGCTGCTAACTGTACCAAAACCCACTTCGTGGTACCTCGGCCCGCGGTCCCCCTGTTCGTTACAAGGCCAAGCATCAGGCGCGCCGCTCGTACAAATCAAAAAAAGTGCTTGACAACACTGTGGCTCCAGTGAAAAGCTCCGTTTACGTTAACGGCGTTTCCAATCGCCGTGGGGTGTGGAGGCATAACTATGAGTGGTTCTTCACCGTCTGCGAAGAATATCGTTTTTGTATTCTCTCCGTTTCGGCTGCGTTTTCTATTTGTTCTTTTGATGGCCCTGATTGGTTTTTCTGCTTCCACGTTCGCGCAACAAGCGACGATCGTAGGGACAGTTACCGATCCTTCGGGTGCAGTCGTCCCGAATGTGGCTGTGACTATCACAAATACTGATACAGGCTTGAGTCGTACCTTTCCGACGAACGACGCCGGCCAATATGTCGCGCCGGATCTTCAGGTCGGCCATTACAACGTCAAAGCCACAGCTACTGGATTCAAGGTGGCAGAGCAGAAAAGCATCGTGCTCAACATTGGCGACCGCATCCGTGTCGATTTCCAGATGACGATGGGCGCCGCTCAGGAAACGGTTACCGTCGAAGCCAATGCTGTACGCGTTCAGGCCGATTCGGGAGAGGCGAGTAACCTGATCACAGGCCAGCAATTGGCTCAGCTTGCAGTGAACGGACGCGGCATCTACCAGCTTGCTGCTTTAGCGCCTGGTGCCTCGAGTCGAATCAATCCTTCCGCGCCCAACACACCAGTAGGAGGTGATGCTGGCGTGGAGTTCAACGGCATGCGTCAAAACCACAACATTTATTTGCTGGATGGTGGCGAAGATGACGACCGCGGAGGCGCTGGCGGCATGAGCATTGCGCCATCTTCTGACGCCATCCAAGAGTTCCGCGCGCTGACTTCCAACTACAGCGCCGACTATGGCCTGTCTTCGGCTGCCACAATGACCATGGTTCTCAAGTCCGGTACGAACAGGCTGCACGCCTCTGCGTGGGAATTCAACCGCAACGATGCTCTCGACGCGCGCAACTTCTTCAATCCGCCTCCGCAAAAAGTCGCTGAGCTCCGGGTTAACGTATTTGGCTTTAACGTGGGTGGTCCGGTAACTTTCGGCAAGCTTTACAACCCGAACAGAACCAAGACCTTCTTCTTCTACAACATGGAATGGCGCAAGTACATTAACGGCGGGCTCACCAACCAAACGGTTCCCAACCCCGCCTCCTACGGTGGAAACTTCAGCTCCAATCCCAACGTGATCAATGTCCCATCCGCCGCACAAGTTGCTTCAAAGGTCCTTTTTGCCAATTGTCCCGGCGGCGCCGCCCCGGCGGGAGTCGTGCAAGGATCGCCGTTCCCCGGCAACATCATTCCAACCTGCATGATCTCTCCGAATGCTACGGCCCTGCTAAACGCGGGCATTTTCCCGAAGAGCAATGCGGTGGATGCGAATGGAAACCCTACGTTCATCGGCGGTAACAACTCTCCCACGAACCTGAAGGAAGAGATTGTCCGCATCGATCACAACTTCAGCAGCAAGTTCTCAGTCTTTGGTCACTATATCGCCGAACAGGTATCCCAGGGTTTCGGGATCAGCCAGTGGAGCGGCGCCAATGTTCCTACTGTCGGCGACACTTTCGGCAACCCATCGTATAGCGCCGTTATCCACGCTACCAATACGATCAGTCCCACGCTGATTAACGAGGCTGCCTTTAATTACAACGGCAACCGCATCAACATCATCCCCTTTGCGGGTTCCGGGTTGGCTAGCTTGGCTCTCCCGAGCGGTTACGTCTCCACGAATTCCAGGCTCTTCACCGGCCCAAATAATTCGAACCGCATCCCGAATATCGATTTGAATGGCGGGATTAACTCCCATTTCGAAATCTCTAGCTGGCCTTGGAAGAACAAGGCTGACGATTACCAAATCCGCGACGACATATCGCTCACCAAGGGAGCGCACCAACTCAAGTTCGGCGCGAGTTGGGCGATCTATAAGAAGGTTCAGGACTTGTTCGGTACGACGCAGGGGTCTTTCAACTTTGATGGCACGTTTACCACGCCTGCTGGTCAGAAGAGCAAGGCCGGCAACGACCTTGCTGATTTCCTGCTAGGCACCGCCAAGAGTTACAACGAACTCGCCGTGCAAGATCACGGTTACTGGAACAACGTTTCGTGGGCCATGTACGTCCAGGACAACTGGCGCGTAAATCGCCGGCTCACCCTGAACCTCGGCCTGCGCTGGGACGGCGTACCCCATACCTACGAAGCCAACAACCGCATGGGCAACTTCTACCCGTCACTTTACAATACCGCCAATGCAGCCACTTTCGATACGGCCCACAATATCTGCAGCGGACCTGCGGATCCTGGATGCACGGCAATCAGTCCGGGCCTTGGCACCAGCCCCAATTCGATTCTTGCCGGTGTTCCTCTTTACCTGAATGGCATTGGCATTCCTGGCCAGAACGGTATCCCCAAGGGTCTAGTGAACAATCACTGGGCCGCGTTCGGTCCTAGAATCGGCTTTGCCTACGACCTGACCGGCAACAGTAAGACCATTGTCCGGGGCGGCTTCGGCGCGATGTACGAGCGCATTCAGGGCAACGACATGTACAACGCCGGGCCCAACATTCCGTTCAGCTTGGGCGTCACTCTCAATAGCGTCACCATGGTGAACCCTGGCATCGCGCTCTCGAGCGGCAACGCTGCGAGTCGGCCGATTAATCCTGCAGACATCACTGGGCTTGCCGTCGACAACTATAAGCTGCCGGTCAGCTACCAGTGGAGCGTCGGCGTGCAGCGTGCACTGAGCGCCAAGTCGGTGTTATCGGTTTCCTATGTTGGCAACCAGAACCGCCACCAGAACGACTACACCGAGTACAATCTGCCAGACCCGAGCGTGCTCCCTGCTCTCATTGGTGGCGCTAACTACAGCTCGCAGCCGAGCCTGCCGTTCAAGGGTTTCCACTCCATCCGCCAGTCCTCCAACGAGGCCAACGGCCACTACAACGCCCTGCAGGTGGATTTGAACTCGCAGGTCGGCCATGACCTTCAACTGCGGGCCTATTACACGCTATCGCGCACCATCGATCCGACCACTGCCGGCAACGGCGGCGGAGATCTCGGCAACGTGTCGAATCCCTATCTTGGATGGCGCTACGATGTCGGCCCAAGCGGCTATGACCGAACGCACATTGCGGCAATCAATTTCATCTACGACATACCCGTGTTCCGCAATAGTGCGAGCCGGCTTGTAAAGTCTACGATTGGCGGCTGGCAAATCTCCGGTATTGTGTCGGCAGGCTCCGGTCTGCCGCTCAACATCGGTCTCAGCGGCAACCAGGGCGGCAATGGCCTCCCCAATGCCACCAACCGTCCAAACCTGACTGGGTCGATCGCTTATCCACATTCCGTTGCCCAGTGGTTCAATACTTCGGCATTTACCGCTCCAGCGGTCGGTGCCTTTGGCACGTTGGGCCATAATGCCCTTCGGGGACCGGGGTTCGATAACTGGAACCTCTCTCTCTTCAAGAGCTTCCTACTCAGCGAGTCATACGGAAGCCGCCTCGAGTTTCGCGTGGAGAGTTTCAACACGTGGAACCATACCCAATTCCAAAACGTAAGCACCAACCTTGGCGACAGCAAGTTCGGCCAGCTTACTTCCGCCGCCGATCCACGCATCTTCCAGCTCGGTGCGAAGATTTACTTCTAACCACCCCGGAAGCAGCAACCCGCCCCGCTCGCACGCACTGCGAGCGGGGCGTTTTCTTTTGCTAAGCTCTCTTCCAGACATGCGAACGCCGGCATTACTTGTGTGAACCGAAAACCACTGCGATATCATTACGCCTTGTGCCGTGTGCACCAAATCGCCGCTTCTTCCCCGCGCGGATGCTTATCACCACCCCGCTTGAGGCACCGCGGGTCGTGTCTAACCCTGTGGTTAAATAAGGCCACGGTCGTTGCGCTCTTCTGGCCGGCCCTCTGCGGAGCGCAATCCCCCGCCCCCAACCCCTCCGAGGCCATCGCCTTGGAGCAGCAAGGCAAGCTGGAAGAAGCTGCCCAAGTCTGGGAAGCGGTGATCGCGCGGAATCCGCGCGATGCCGGAGCCCTAGCCAGCCTCGGCGTGATCCTTTCCAAACAGCAAAAATATCCCGAAGCGGCCGCTGTCTACAGAAAAGCTCTCGCACTCGACCCCCAGCTTCCGGGAATCCAGTTGAATCTCGGCTTGGCGGAATTCAAACAAGGTCGCTTCCAGGCGGCGGTAGCCCCGCTTAGCGCTGCTTTGGCCTCCCAGCCAGTCAGCTTGCAGGCACGCACCTTGCTCGGCTTGAGCTACTACGGTGAGAAACGGTTTGCAGAGGCAGCCAAGCATCTTGCCCTGGCGGCGAAGGCCGATCCAGACAACATCCAGTTGCGGCAAGTACTGGCGCAAAGCTGTTTGTGGGCAAAGAAATTCGACTGCGCTCTCGAAGAATTTCGCCAGATCCAGCAGCGCGATCCAAACTCAGCGGCGGCCCACGTCCTGACGGGAGAGGCTCTCGACGGTCTGGAAAGAACTCCTGAAGCCATTGCCGAATTCCAGCAAGCCGTAAACGCCGCCCCGCAAGAACCCAACGTGCATTTTGGCCTCGGCTACCTCTACTGGAAGCTGAAGCAATACGACGAGGCCGAATCCGAATTCAAGAACGAGCTCTCTCTCGATCCGGGCAACGCGCAAGCGTTGGCTTATCTGGGCGATATTGCGATGAAGAAAAACGATCCGGACTCTGCCGTACCCTTGCTGCAGAAGGCCGTACAGGCGAGGAATGACATTCGCATCGCGCATCTCGACCTCGGCGCGATTCTTGCCCAGCAAGGCCATTACCAAGAGGCCATCGCCTCGTTGAAGCGCGCCGTGGAACTGGATCCCGAACAACCCGATGCACACTTCCGCCTTGGGCGCGTCTATCAAGCCAGCGGCAATCAAGCGGCAGCCCAAAAGGAGTTCGCTAAGGTCCGCGAGCTCCATAACAAGTCGGAGGAAGACGTTGCCCGCAAAATGTCCGCCGCTCCTCCACCACTTCCAAAGTAGAGTTTGCTCGACGGAAGCGTTTGTTCGTATTTCTTACTATGTTAGAGTTCCCCTCATTATGAGAAACCTTCGCGCACTATTCGCATTTGCAAGTCTCTTAACGCTCGTCATTTTCGCGCCTCGTGATTTGCGCGCGCAAGCGAGGCGCGGCGTCACTCCGGAAGACTATTTCTCCTTCAAATTTATCGGAGATCCCCATATTTCACCCGACGGTAAAGTTGTGGTCTATGTGCTCACCACTATCGAACAGAAGAAAAACCGCCGCGAATCCTCGATCTGGGCGGTTCCGGCCGACGGTTCCTCCGCGCCGCGCCGGCTCAGCGCGGAGGGCTATAGTTCAAGCTCCCCACGTTGGAGTCCCGATGGCAAGACGCTGGCATTCCTTTCGGCGCGCGCTCCCGATTCTGCCTCCGATGAAAAACCACGTTCTCAGATTTATCTGCTCTCCATCTCGGGCGGTGGCGAAGGCGTTGCTCTTACAAAACTAAAAAACGGCGTCCAGAGTTATCAGTGGTCTCCCGAGGGCTCGCGCATTGTTGCTGTCAGCTCGTCTGGCCCAATGGATGGCGTCTCGACCGCCGATCGCAAGAGCGATGTGCGGCACTACACACATATCCAGTACAAATTTAATGACACCGGTTGGTTTGACGACAAGCGCCGCCACTTGTGGGTCGTTAGTGTCCCGGCGGGAGAGGCCAGGCAAATCACGGAAGGTCAGGATTGGAACGATACCGACCCACAATGGTCGCCCGACGGCACGCGCATCGCGTTTGTCTCCGATCGCACCGGAAAGGCCTACGATACAAGCCACAACACGGACGTCTGGGTGATTCCGGCTGCGGGTGGCGCGCTCACCAAAATCTCCGATCACCCGTTCGAGGATGAGAGTCCCCGCTGGTCGCCGGATGGCAGGCAGATTCTTTTCGCCGGTCAGACTTCAGCTCACCAATTTCCCAAGCTCTACGTCGCGAGCTCCTCGGGCGGCGCCAGTTCGCAGCTCGCCGTAAAAGACCTCGATACGATTCCCGCGGATTTGCGCTGGCTGACGCCTGGCTCGATTTTTTTCGCGGCCGGTGTGCAGGGCGAAACGCACATCTACCGCGCGGATCCCGGGGCGCACACTTTCTCTGCCGTCACTTCGGGACCGCGCGGCATTCACGCCTTCGACGTAAATGAGAACACCGGGAAAATGGTCTATCTCGCCAACGACTTCCAGCATCTCGACGATCTCTACATTTCGAACATCGACGGCTCCGGCGAGCGGCAGTTGACTCATCTCAACAGCGACTTGTGGGCCCAGCTCGAACTTCAGCCCGTCGAGCGCTTGCCGTACAAGAGCACGGATGGCTGGCCCGTCGAGGGTTTCTTCGTCAAACCGCTCGGCTGGCAGGCCGGCAAAAAATATCCCATGGTGCTGGTGATTCATGGCGGCCCCGAGGGAATGTTTGGGGTCGATTGGTATCACGAATTCCAGGTTTATGCCGCGAAGGGCTGGGCGGTTTTCTTCTGCAATCCGCGCGGTTCGACCGGCTACGGTGAAAAATTCGAACGGGGCGAAATCAACAATTGGGGAGGCATGGATTATCAGGACATCATGGCTGGCGTAGATGCCGCGTTGAAGCAAAATCCTTGGGTCGATCCTAACGACCTAGGTGTAACGGGCGGCAGTTACGGCGGCTACATGACCAACTGGATCGTTTCCCACACGAACCGCTTCAAGGCCGCTGTGACCTTGCGCTCGCTCTCCAATTTCATTAGCGACGACGGAACCCGCGACGGCGCATACGGCCACGAAGAGTATTTCAAAGGAATCATCTTCGACGATTTCGATCAATACTGGGACGCCTCTCCTCTAAAATACGCGCGCAACGTCCACACTCCGACGCTCATCCTTCATTCCGACAACGACTTCCGCGTTCCCATCGAACAAGGCGAGCAGTGGTTCCGCGCTCTCCAGCATTATGGTGTCCCTTCCGAGATCGTGTTTTTCCCGCGCGAGAACCACAATCTCACGCGAACCGGCGAACCCAAGCATCTGGTGGAAAGCCTCAACTGGCAGCTCTACTGGTTTGACCGCTACCTGAATGGCAACGCCGGCGCAAAGCCGCCGGACGCACAGTAAGTGAGACGCGATCAGAGCGCTATCTTCCCGTTGTGCGCGACAAACAAGGGCAGGGGGAGTTTCGCGTCGCTCCGTAAATTCCTATTGCTCGTGTCGCGATTTACCGCCAAAATGCGCGGGTCAAACACAATTAAATGAATCACAGATCGAGTAGCATACGTCAATAACACAGGTCAATTTTCCGGAGAGGGTGTGACGCGCATGGCCACTTCGTCCAAAAAGTTTCGAGCTTTTCTGTGTCTTCGTACTTGCATGTTCGCGGGTCTATTCGTGCTTCTCGTTTCTCCTGCGCATGCGCAAACCAGTCTCAAATATCAGCAGCCGCCCAAGGCCATCGTCGATATTGTCGATGCTCTGCCGACTCCGGGCGTGGAACTCTCTCCAGAAGGCAACGCAGGGGGGAAGCGCTGGATGCTGATTGAACATTTCGCCGGCTTGCCGACCATCGCGGACCTCGCGCAGCCTGAACTTCGATTGGCGGGATTGCGGTTCAACCCCAAGACCGATGGCCCCAGCCGGGGGCGCTATAGCACATCGCTCGAGCTGCAAGCTCTGCCAAGCGGCAAAGCGATTGCGATTTCCGGCTTGCCGGCACACGCAAAGATCAGGTTTGCGGAGTGGTCGCCTGACGGACGCAAGGTCTCCTTTGTAAACAGTAGCGATGCGAAGGAAGACGCGGGGCTCAGTCTTTGGATTATTGATGTCGCGACCGCGCAAGCCCGCCGTTTGCCAGGAATCGCGCTGAACGGCATTTTCGGTTCTCCCTGCGAATGGCTGAGCAACAGCCAGGCCCTTGTGTGCAAGACCGTTTCTCCGGATCGAGGCCCTGCGCCGGACCACAACGACGTACCGGAGGGACCGGTTATTCAGGAGAATCTCGGCCGTGTTACCCCGGCACCGACGTTTGAGGACCTTCTGAAGAATCCGGAGGACGAGCAGTTCTTTGACTACTACGCTACCGCGCGCCTTCGACTTATCCAACTCGACGGCGCAGCAAAGCCTCTTGCCAATCCCGGTGTAATCGAAAACGCGACGCCATCCCCCGATGGACAATATGTTCTCATCAAGGAGCGCCATCACCCCTACACCTACCTCCGTCCCTTCGAAGCCTTCCCCGAGCGTGTCTCGGTTGTCGACCTGAAATCCGGCAAGTCCGTCCAGTTGACCGACAATCCTCTCGCTGACAACGTTCCTATCGTTCGCGACGCCGTCCCCCCAGGCCCGCGCGATTACGAATGGCGCAGCGACGCTCCCGCCACCGTGTTTTGGGTGCAATCCGCCGACGGCGGTGATCCGCGCAAAGCATCGGAGATTCGCGACTCTCTCTTTCTGCTCGATGCGCCCTTTGCCGGCGCGCCTCGAAAGCTTGCCGATCTTCCCATGCGCTTTCGCCGAATTGATTGGGGCAACGCGCAGCTCGCGCTCGTCGAAGAGCGCCGCTGGAAGGACCGTAAACGCATTATCCTTGCGCTGTCACCTTCCTCTCCCGCGTCGCCAGCTACACTCTTCGAAGGTTCCTTTGAAGACCGTTACAACGATCCCGGTCAACCCGTCTGAAACCTCAATTCCGCGGGCAAGCTGGTTCTTCAAACCACGCCCGGACTGGCCAGCGAAATCTACTTCCGAGGTGAGGGCGCGTCTCCGGAAGGCGACAAGCCCTTCCTTTCGTTGATGGATGCTACAGCGGACATGCCAGCACGTCTTTGGCAATCTGCCGCTCCTAATTTTGAACTTCCGGTCGCCAATTCTCGATGCCCATGCACGTCGGTACAATCTTCTGACTCGCAGGAATCCCCGGATCAGAGTCCCGAACTTCTTCATTCAAAAAATCAGGCAGCTACTTCCCCGCAGCAGGTCACGTTTTTCCCGAATCCCTATGGGTCATCTCCCCTTCCCAAAAAACAAGTCCTCCATTACAAACGCGGTGACGGCGTCGATCTCAGTGCGAATCTCTATCTTCCCCCTGGCTACAAGCCGCAAGACGGCCCCCTGCCCACTCTTCTTGAAGCATACCCGACCGAATTCAAGACGCGCGCCGCCGCGGGACAAGTCACGGGCTCTCCTTACGCGTTCGTCGTCTTAAGCTGGGGCTCTCCGGTTCCGTTTGTCACGCAAGGTTACGCCGTCCTCGAAAGCGCCAGCATCCCGATCGTCGGCGAAGGAAGCGCCGAGCCCAATGACACGTACGTCGAACAGCTCGTGGCCAGCGCGAAAGCCGCGATCGACGAAGGCGTTCGCCTCGGCGTAGTCGATCGCAATCGTGTCGCCGTCATGGGGCATTCTTACGGCGCCTTCATGACCGCCAATCTCTTGGCCCACAGTGATTTGTTCAAGGCCGGCATCGCCCGCAGCGGCGCCTACAACCGCACCCTCACCCCCTTCGGCTTTCAGAATGAAGACCGCACCTACTGGCAGGCGCCCGAGGTCTACTACAAAATGTCGCCCTTCTCTTTCGCCGACAAGGTCAAGACGCCCATCCTTATGATCCACGGCGAAGCAGACAACAACAGCGGTACCTTCCCAATCCAAAGCGAACGCTTCTACAGCGCGTTGAAGGGCGAGGGAGCCACCGTTCGCTTCGTGCTTCTACCGCTTGAATCGCACGGCTATCAGGGCCGCGAATCCGTACTCCACATGTTCTGGGAGATGAACAATTGGCTGAACACTTATGTAAAAAATCCGCCAGCCAGTACCGCTGCATCGCAACACTAATTCTTTCTCGTGGTCTTCGCACGACGATGCACAAACTCGTTCGTCTGACATTTTTTCTGCTCGCGACCGCGAGCATCACGGCGCGGGCGCAGACCGTCCCCAAATCCTTGGCGGAAAGACTCGGCTACGCGCGCGATGCGAAACTCCTGATCGTTCACGCCGATGATCTCGGCATGACCCATTCCGTGAACGCCGCTTCCATCAAAGGCCTCGAATCCGGCCTCGTCTCGTCCGCCAGCATCATGGTGCCTTGTCCGTGGTTTCCGGAGATGGCGGACTATGCGAAGACACACCCTGAAGTTGATTTCGGGCTGCACCTCACACTAACCAGCGAACGCGTTTTCTATCGCTGGGGGCCGGTCGCATCGAGGGACAAAGTCCCGAGCCTCGTCGACCCAAATGGATACTTCCACCTGGACTGGACGAATACAACACACATCGACGCCCAAGGAAGTAGAACTGGAACTTCGCTCACAAATCGATAAAGCGATTGCCATGGGTGTCCATCCTACGCATCTCGACTCTCATCAATACCGTCTCTTCGTAAATGGCAAAGACATGTTCCAGAGCGTCCTTCGCGTCGCCCACGATTACAAACTTCCCGTTTTCATGGTTCGCGATTGGTTCGCGGAGCGCCCTTACCTCGAAGCTGCTCTCAGCCCCAATGATCTCGTCGTCGACCATACCGTCACGATTGATCCAGGTGTGCCTCCCGGAGGATGGCCAGATTTTTACAGCAAGGCGTTGAAAAACCTCCAACCCGGTGTGACCGTATTCATTATTCACCTGGCTTTTGACGACGAAGAAATGCGCGCCGCCACCCGCGAGCGCGAAACCTGGGGAGCAGCCTGGCGGCAGCGCGATTTCAACTTCTTTACTAGCCCGGAGTTCAAATCGTTGCTGCGGGAGGAGAACATCAAACTAGTGACTTGGCGCGAATTAGCCCACCCCGCGAAGTAAACCGCTTTCGCCGGCAAACTTAATCCGGCTTGTGGAAACAAGACATACTCAGCTCTTTCCCGCGGAGACCATTCCAAGCTATTTTTGTTGCATGAGTCCAATTACTTTGGAAATAGGCGCATGCTGTCTGACCCCGTGAACGAACCGAAGTCCCTGCTGAAGAACCCGTTACTGTATTCCTCCGCCGTGCTCGTCGTTGCTCTTCTTGGCGTCGTCTTTGTTATGGTCTCCCGCTGGCAGGAGCGCCGCAATTTCGAACGGCAGGCCGCGCAAGAACGCGCGCAGAAACAACGCGAGCAAGACCGCCTCGCCGTCGAACAGTTGGGCGGCCAGGAGTTCGCTATCCTTACTCTTTATGCCAGCCCCACCGTTATCCATCGTGGCGAAACCGCCCAACTCTGCTACGGTGTAGCCAACGCCAAAAGCGTCACGCTGGAGCCTCAACCTCAGCCCGTCTGGCCTTCGATTGCCCATTGCGTCGAAGTATCTCCAACACAATCTACGACTTACACTCTCACGAGCGAAGACGCCAACGGAAATACCAAAACACAGACTGTCGAACTCGGCGTCCGTTGAATCCTCCATCGGTGCCTTGCAGACCGGTTGTGCCTAACCAGTTGCGCGCTTTCTCCCACCCGTCGGGCGCCGGGATTGCCTCAAAACTTTCTTCGTCTGCCCCTTGTGGCCGCAATTAACCCCCATCTATAATGTTCGATAGCGCGGGGTCCGGCGAACCATCCTGTTAAACCGGACTCCGCGAACATTTTTTGGCAGCCAACTCTTGGTGAACGACGACCATGTCTGACCCGCTCGCGAAGATCAAGCAGCGCCTGCAAGGGGAAATCGACCACCTCGAACACGAGTTGAACATCGATCTCCCCAAGGAAATTGCCAAGGCTCGCGCACACGGCGACCTTTCCGAAAACGCCGAGTACAAGTATGCAAAAGAGCGCCAGGGATATGTCAACGCACGCATCGGACAGCTCAAAAAGCGCATGGGCGACCTCGGCATGCTCAACCTCAGCAACATTCCGAAAGACCGCTCCGGCTACGGTTCGCGCATTCTCGTGCTCGATATTCACAAAGAAGTAAAAATCGAGTACAAGCTGGTCACCACCGAAGAGGCGGACGTCGAAAAGGGCCTTATTTCCACCACTTCGCCCATCGGAAAGGCGTTGCTGAACCGTAAAGTCGGTGACGAAGTTCAGGTCGCCACCCCGGCTGGCCAAAAGGAATTTGAAATCGTGCGGCTCGTCACTATTCACGAAGACGAGTAACCTTTCGGCTTATTCTGGCGTCCTACTGATGTAGTAAATCGTCTGTGAGGCATCATGTATTGGGGATCAGGCTCTGGCCTCGGGATTCTCACAATGGTCGGTTACGTCATTTTTGCCATCGGCGCCGCTCTCGTTTGGCGCCGGCGTGACGACTTCTTCGTCTGGGTCCACGACGAGTTCGGTGCCTTCCGCCGCAGTCTTTCCCGCTACACCGTCATCGGGCCGTTTTACAGCATTCGCGAAGAGTCCCGCCTCAAGGCCGTTCCTTCCCAGTTCATCAGCTCCCTAAGCCGTTTCCCGCGCCGCCACATAAATCCCGCCTTCATTCTGCTGTTCGTGGGCGCGGTTCTCTTCCTTCTCGATTTCTTCATCTAGAGAATGCTCACGGCCGCTCTTCCCCGTTCTGGACAATCTCTCCTCGCTTTGCCATTCTCCTCGCCATGAAACCTTCGCTTATCGTCCATGGCGGCGCATGGGACATTCCCGACGAAGCCGTCGAAGCTTGCACTTCCGGCTGCCGCCGCGCCCTCGAAGCCGGCTGGTCCGCGCTTACTCGCGGCGGCTCCGCCCTCGATGCCGTCGAAGCCGCCATCATTGTCCTCGAAGACGAGCCCGTCTTCGACGCCGGCTTCGGCTCCCATCTCAATCTCGACGGCCGCGTCGAATGCGACGCCATCGTCATGAATGGCGCGACTCTTCGCTCCGGCGCTGTCGCCGCCTTGCAGCGTATCCGCAATCCCATCCGCCTCGCTCGCGCTGTCCTCGAACATTGCCCGCACATGATGCTCGTCGCCGAGGGCGCCGAACGCTTCGCCAAAGAGAACGGCATCGCTCTCTGCGATCCCGAGGACCTCGTCAGCGACGCCGAACGCGAAGCCTGGCGTCATTGCCGCCAGGACAAACACGCCGCAGCCCATCATCGCGGCCACGAGCAAGGCACTGTCGGCGCCGTCGCCATCGATGCTCAGGGCAAGCTCTTCGCAGCCACTTCCACCGGCGGCACCTGCTGCAAACTTCCCGGCCGCGTTGGCGATTCGCCTCTCATCGGCTGCGGCTGTTACGCCGATTCCGTCGCGGGCGGCGTCTCCTGCACCGGCTACGGCGAAGCCATCATGAAAATCGTCATGGCCAAAACTGCGGTGGACTTGTTGCGCGCTGTTCCCGCGCCGCAGCACGATTGTCCCGTTCCGGAAAAGCCTTCCCGCCTCTCCGTCCGCCTCGTTACCGGGAGCGATTCCGGGGATGCCGATGACTCGCCCTGTGGCGAGAATTTTCACGCCATGATGGCCGCGCGCGAAGCCGTTCATCTGCTCGCCCACCGCACCCACGCCACCGGCGGCCTCATCCTTCTCGACCGCGAAGGCCACCCCGGCTTCGCCTTCAACACCCCGCGCATGGCGTACGGCTACGTCGCCCCGGACGGCTCGTTCGTCACCGCAGTTTAGCTCCCCGCCCTACGAATCTCTTGACCTCGGCCCCATTCAAAGATAGTCTCGCGCCAAATACCCCGCATTTTTATTCGCTTCCGAGGAGGTTGCCCATGCTTCTTCTCGCCGCACTTTGGCTCCCCATCCTGCTCTCCGCCGTCATCGTCTTTATCGCCAGCTCCATCATGCATACCGTGCTGCCCTACCATAACAGCGACTTCCGCAAGCTTCCCGAGGAAGACGCCGTTCTCGCCGCTTTCCGTTCCGCCGGCGTCACGCGCGGCCTCTACCACTTCCCGCATTGCAACCACAAGGATATGAAAACGCCCGAGATGCAGGAAAAATTCAAGCAGGGCCCCATCGGCTTCCTGACCATCTTCCCCAGCGGCCCAGTCTCCATGCCCAAGTTTCTCGTCCAATGGTTTATCTTCTGCTTGCTGATCAGCTTCGTTGTCGCCTATCTCGCCGCTCACACCGTCGTTCCCGGTGCCCCCTTTCGCCACGTGCTGCGCGCTGTCGGCACCGCCGCCTTCCTCGGCTACGGCCTCGGCGCATTCATCGGCGTCATCTGGAAAGGTCAGACCTGGAGCATGACCCTCAAGGAAGTCTTCGACGGCTTCATCTACGCCGCCCTAACCGCCGCCACCTTCGCCTGGCTCTGGCCCCACTGAGCCGCTCTCTCTTCGCAAGGCGGGGTCTCTCAATACATTGCGAAAAAATGCGTAACATCCTATAAGATGTGATATCCTATGGGCGTCCATCGTGCGGATCGTGCTCGATACTTCGGTACTGGTCGCCGCGCTCCGCTCCAGGTTAGGCGCTGGAAACGCCATCTTGCGGTTAGTCGCCCAAAAGCGGCTCGTCCTCTTGGCGACGCCTCCGCTTTTCCTGGAGTACGAAGATGTCCTTAAGCGGCCGGAACATCGGCTCGTGCATGGACTTTCGTCTGAGGAGTTGGATGACTTTCTCCGCGAGCTCGCCGCCCTGGTCGAACCAGTTGAACTCCATTTTCGCTGGAGGCCGCAGGTCCACGATACGAACGACGAAATGGTCCTTGAAGCTGCCATCAACGGTGATGCGGACGCCTTGGTGACCTATAACACGGCGGATTTTTCCGCCCCCGCCGCGCGTTTTAGCGTACCTGTACTAACTCCCGCGGATTTCTTGAAGAGGATGAAACCATGAGCAGGGCTACTTATCCTTTGAAGTTGCCTCATTCCGTCAAGAAGGCCGCCCAGCGCCTCGCGAAGGAAGACGGCGTCTCCTTGAACCAGTGGATTGCCGCCGCCGTAGCCGAAAAGATTGGAGTTGTCGAAACCGCCGCCGCATTTTTCCAAAAGCGCGCCGGAACTGCGAAAGGAGACGGCCTGCTGAAGTTCCTTCGCAACGCGCCCAATACTCCGCCCGAACCCGAGGATCGCATCACTTAGTCCCCGCCGGGTCCACCAGATCAGGCCGTTCGCACCTGGGTCCTTGGTTTCCTCCGCGTGGCCTCACCCCGCAGCGATTTTCTCAAGCCGCTCCAGCGTATCGGGATACTTCCGCACCAGTAGCACCAGGGCCGCCGCCTGCGGATTCGGTTTGGCCCGCCCCTGTTCCCACTTCTCTAGCGTTCGGACATTGATCCGTAGCTTCTGCGCAAAGACCGCCCGCGAACACCGCATTCTCTTCCGAGTCTCGCGAATGAACTTGGAATTGCGCCACTTCCGGCTGTGTTCTCCGCATCTGCGCTATTTGCATCCCGGTCCGCACCGGGACGACGTAGTCGCGTCCGAGATTCTTCTTCGTTCGTCCAACCTTTAACCTTGCAATCCTATCCCCTCGCCGTTCGACCCCTCAAAACGACCATTCAACCCAGAAATTCGACCATTCCCTGTAAAACACTTTACCTCCTCGCCAATCCCGTGGTACCCTTCCCCATGTTCTCCTCGCCATCCACCTCCCGACGAATCGCTCCCCGCGCTTCCGTCCGCTTCACTCCAATGGGTGTCATCCTGAGCAGAGCGAAGGATCTGCTTCTGTCTTCTTTCTCGCCACTCGCCACTATCCCCTTTAGAATCCGCACTTACGAAAAATGTACCCCTAACTCCTTTAGAATCCGCACTTCCAAAACACAGGACTTAAAGCCCTTTAGAATCCGCACTTACGAAAAAACCCCCGGGGGGGCACATCCTTCACACCAAATCTTTGTCCTGCCCCTCGTTCCGCGCGCATACCAGAAGTCCCGGTCTGGTTCTGGAGGACGAAGTTATGCGACACTATCTTTCCCACCCCAGAGAGATGACGCCCGATTGGCGCGCCGGCTGGAGTTTGCTGCAGGCAACGAATTGGCCCCAAAGCGCCTCTTTGCTAGGATGAAAAGCCGTGCCGCGGAAGGCAGCATTGGACAGATCACATGCCGATGAACACCAAATTGCAAAGAATTGCACATCGAATGACGCCCCTCGTCGCCGCCCGGCTCGGCCTTCTGGCCGCGCTGGGAATTGCTCTCGTGCAGCCTGTCGTAGCGCAGACCGCCGACGAAATCGTCGCCAAAGTGTTAGCCGCGCGCGGCGGCTTGGAGAAAGCCAAAGCCATCCAGTCTGAGCGCATCACCGGCACGATCTATTTCAATGCGGAGATGTACGGACCGTTCCTGGCCGAATTCAAGCGCCCCGGCAAAATGCACAACGAAGTGACCATTCAAAACAAGACCGTGGTGCGCACCTTCAACGGCAAGGACGGCGGCTGGATTATCAACCCCTTTATTGGGAAGGACGCTCCCGAGCCGATGACCGCGGACGACGTGAAGGATGCAATGAATGAGTCCGATTTCGACGGCCCGCTGGTGGACGCCAAAGCCAAAGGAATCGTTGTCGAAATGGCTGGCACGGAGAAAGTCGAAGGCCGGGACACGTACATCCTCAAAGTGACGCACAAGGACGGCAAAGTCTCATCCTATTCGTTCGACACAAAAACTTTTTTGCTGGCCAAGTGGAGCGGAGTTGACAACGTCAACGGCGAACCCGTCACTCGCGAGACCTTATTTCACGATTACCGGGAAGTGGGCGGCCTGAAATTCGCGTTTGAGCTTGTCTCAAACACTCCCGGAGCAGACGTCACCCAGAGAATTGTCGTGGACAAGATCGAGCTCGATGCACAAATCGAAGATTCGCACTTCGGTAAGCCCTCGGCTTCTCCAGCGTCACCCGCCGCCGCTTCCACTCCGCCACCTCCGCCGTCCTCGTCGAAGCAACGATCAATGCCTTGCAACTCGACGCGAAGGATGTCGGTGGTACAGATCAGCGACGGAATACGTCACTCCGCTGAAAAATGTGACGCGCGGCAAGTTGCCGTAGACCGCGAGGTACGCTCCGCCATCAAGCACCAACCGCGACGACACGTTGTAGGTGCCCGCGCCCAGCAAAATCATGGTTGCCGGATTGTTTGCGTTGGTCCAACTGAAACCGGCCAATTCTCCGGTCCAACCCCATTTGCCGCGAATGGGATGCGAATAAGAAAGCGCAGTAAAATAATTGCGGTCAAATCCGCTCGCTCCCGGCCGCCCGACAAATTGCACGCCCTCATTCACATCGAAATGATGCTTGCCGAAATCTTTGCTCAATAACAATTGAACGGAATGTCCCAGCGCTCCGGAGCCCAGTTCGGCCGTGGCCGTCGGAAGCGTCGCGACATACAAAATTGCAGTCGAAGGTTTGATTTTCGATTGCGAGAACATTCTGTACTTGAAGCCAGCGCCGGAATCTCCTCTTCCCGCCACACCCGCATCGCGCTCGATGGGGATATTGAGGAACCACAATTCGAGGTTCTTGAACATGCCCCACTTCAATAACCCGTTGATGTTCTGGTGGGCCTTCGCGAGCTCAAATCCATATTCCACTTCGAAAGCACCACGCTGCACCGTTTCCGCAGTGGAGGCAAACGTGGGCCGGTTGGGAACGGCAGTTATTTCTTCTTGCGGAGTGTCCTGCGTGGCGGTGGGGGTTTGCGCTTGTGCGTTTTTCGCGTTTTCGTTTTGGGCTTGTGGCTGATCCGTATTTTGTTGTTTCGGTTGATCCTGCCCTTGACTTAATGCGCTTGCCGCGCAAACACCCGCAAGCAAACAAGAAACGGCGACACGTCGAAAGGCTCGTATGCGTTGCATGCCGAAGACCTGATTCCGAGAATCTGTAGGAAGCTTAGCAACTGCGCTGGCAGCAAAGCGAGTGTTCTCGAAGCAGACAGGTTCCACTTGGTCAACGAATCGGTACGAAGGTGCGCGGGAAGATTGAGTGGTGTCTAGGCCGCAGGCGGCTGCGTTATTCTGGTTGCATGGCGAATGCTGCCGACGGAGGGATGGAGCAGAAGCGCGCGGGTCTCTGCGCGGACTGTGCGCACGCCCGGCGCGTGGAATCCAGCCGCGCATCCATCTTCGTCCTGTGTGAACTATCCCGGAGCGATCCCCGATTCAGCAAATATCCGCGCCTGCCTGTGCTTTCCTGCTCCGGGTACAAGAAGAATTCCCAGGAAGCTGATCGCACCTAGATTTGTCCTAATTGTATTTTACCACTATGGTATATTAACTTGTGTGTTTATCTATGCGGTGAGGTCATGCCATGGCTTCGGTCACAGGCGCTCGGCTCTCAGCGATTCTCCTTCTACTATCTTGCCCGGCGCGGGCAGCGGCAGACACGCTCAAGATCACCAGCACCCCTCCGGGTGCCACGGTCGAAATAGATGGGGTGCGCGTGGGCACCACGCCTTTCGAAACGGACTACCCGGGGGGTTATTTTCACAAAACGAAGACGTCCATGGGTTCGCGGCTGGAGCATCCCATGGTCGCCCGCATCAGCCTGGCCGGATACGTCACCAAAGAGGTTCGCCTGACGGACGGGCCGATGAACTGGATTTCGATCAATGGCCGGAATCGCGGCGAATACTGGTTGCTGAAAAGTGATCACTTTGAAGTGGAATTGCGGGCAGTCGAGCAAGTGTTTACCGGAGGAGTGACGGCGAAACTGGCCAGCGCCGGGAGTGTAGACCTTCAGCCTGGGCTTTCTCTTGAAGAGCTGGTGCGCAGAACGAAGCCAGCGGTCGTTTATTTGAAAGGGCTGGACTACTCGGGAACAGGATTTTTTGTAACCGATACGGGCGTCATCGCCACGAACGCGCACCTCGCGCGCGGTGAAGAATCTCTCCTGGCGTTTCTGCCGGGAGGCCAACAATTGGAAGCCAAAGTTGTGTACCTCGATGCCGATCTCGATATCGCGCTCGTCAAGGTTGAGGGAAAGGACTTTCCGCATCTCGCGCTTGCGGACGCCGCAACTGTAAAACAGGGCGAAGATGTGCTGGCGATCGGTAATCCCGGCGACGCCATGCTTTTCAGCGTGACGAAAGGCATCGTCAGCGCGGTCGGAATATTTGCCAATGCGGGTCCCGGCACGTGGATTCAGACGGACACGCCGATCAATCCGGGAAACAGCGGCGGGCCGTTGCTTAACAACCGCGGCGAGGTGATCGGCATCAACACGCAAAAGCTCATCAAGAAAAATGTAACGGGAATCGGATTCGCCCTCAGCGCGACGGACCTTCTGGAGGTTTTGCATCGTTTTTATCCCAATGTCTCATCGCCAAGCTCCTCAAGGATGGTTGGAAGCGCCGTTTCTCCCACGAGTGGTGTGTCGCCGGCGGGAGGTAACGATTCCGACGAAGCGACATCCGCCTCTTCTGGAGCTGAGAAGAAGCTGGATTCGAGCGCTTCTTCGACCCAAGCGCAGACCCCGGATGTGCCTCAGGAACCAGATGCAAGCCAAACTCGACGCGGATTAGGCACGGTTGCGATTACATCCGATCCCGATGGCGCAGAAATCTACGTGGACGAAAAATTCGTGGGCAACACTCCTGCAAAGCTCAAGCTCACGGAGGGAAGTCACGTCATGATTTTAAAAGCAGCTGGGTTTTCCGAATGGAAGCGGAGGCTTGAGGTTTTGAAAGGCAGTCAAGTCACACTGAAACCGGTTCTGGAACGCGCCCCGTAATATTTGAAAATTCGAGAAGCCGGAAAAAAAGGCAGGGCATCCTGCAAGACGCCCTGCCGCTGAGATTGGCCAGATTTTATTGTTGAGGTTGCTCTGGTTGTTCGGGTTGTTGCGGATTCGGCGTGTCGGGCGGCGTCTTGGCGGAGACGGGGGTCACGCTGGCCGAACCGACGGCTGCCAATTCGGATGGCTTGTATTTTGGAGCGCTGATGTAACCGTGGACGAGGTCTTTGTCAATCCGGTTGACAACGATCTGTACGGGCTGCGATTCGTTTTCGGTGTGGATCCAGATGGGCTCGTACAGGTTTACCTTCTTCTTCTGGAGCTGATTGTCGTCCACGATCATCGCAAGGTCGTAGCTCTTGTGCTTGGTATCCGATTTGCGGAGTGAAAGGGTGATCGGGCCGACGCGCTGGAACTGCTTGGACTTGGAGAGCTCAAATTCAAAGTAGCTGCGCTCTCCACGCTTCGCGAGGGCCACGAGTTCCTCGTGCGTCTTGGCGATGGAGCCGTTAAGGTCATCGCGAGTGGAATTGATCGTGCCTTCGAGATCAGAGCGGTTTTTCGCCACCTCGTCTTGTGTCTCTTTCAACTGTTTTTGCTGCTCGGCCAACTGAGCCTGAAGCTGGGCGTATTTCTTGTCCACGGGAGCGCGGCGCTTGGCAGTCGTTCGCTTTGCGGGCGTGACCTTAGCGGAATGGGCTGAGGTGGATGTTGCATCAGAGGTTTTCGCGGAAATCTCTGGAGTGGGCTCAGAGCCAGCGGGTGAGCCTGAGGATGTCGCCGAAGTCCGTGCAGAGTTCTGCGCTGCGGTCATCTCGTTCAGCTTGGCGGTCAAGGCGTTGAGCTGCTCTTGCATCTGGGTCTTTGCCGCGTCAGCAGTCGTGGCCTGCACGCTAAGATCGCGGACCATCGATTGCTGGTGATAGCCGTAGGCAAAAGCTACTGCGGTGATACCCAGTAGAGCGACAAGTACGAAAGCCAACCAGCGGTTAGAGCTAGGCCCCTCAGGTGGTCCACTTTTGTCGTTGTGGTTCGAATCCTGATACTCCTCCATGATGACCCTCCTTGGTCTCCTGCGTTCCGATAGCGGAATCATTGCGACAACTGGAGCACGTCAACTCTCCGCCGTCGCAAGTGGTGAAGCCGAAAAAACCGCGACCGACAGTTATGGTGACAAATGTCCCTAGGTTTAAGGAGCACGCCGAGGGGCCGGGCGGCCGCGAGTGCATTATGCGCTAAACGGTTTATCTTCATGAGGTAAGAAAGAAGGGACCGGCGTGAGATTTGCCGTCGGAGTACTAGTCCTGGAAAATTCTCCCTGTCTAAACGAAGAGTTTATCTGGCCAACACTGCTTGGCGAGATTTACGGAGCTTGCGACTTGGAGCCATTCCATGGGAGCAGGCCGCATGTTGCGGGTGGGATCGACTTAACCACGATTGCCCGGCAGTGCGTACGGAGGACTACCTGCGCGTCTGAGGAGGAAGGCGAATAGGCCGGGAAGCGAGATTGCCGAGGTGCGAGGGCGTGTGCTAGCATCCGCGGAGTTGGGGAACGGACCAGGGGTAAATTCCTGTCCGGCGCCAGCTTCTGCAGAACGCCGGCATCGGGGCCACGCTCTCCTTCATCTTCTGAATTGCATATCCAGGCGCAGGCCCGCGCCTGAATTCTTCGGGACGGACCTCGTCTGTTGGCGCCGGCATCGCCGGGGCCACGCAAAGGGAGGTCTGTATGAAGAGCTATCTCACCAAGGACATACGCAACGTTGGCATTGTCGGCCACGGCGGCACCGGAAAGACGCAACTGGTGTCGTCGTTGCTCTTCACCGCGGGAATGACGCCGCGCTGGGGAAAAATTGCGGAAGGCAGCACCACGACCGATTGGGACGAAGAAGAAATCGCCAGGAAAATCTCGATTCAGACCGGCCTCGCCTATGCCGAATGGCCCACGTCCGGCGGACAAGCGGGCGGCTCCGAGAAAGTAAAGATTAATTTCATCGATCTCCCCGGCTACTCGACGTTCATCACAGAAACGAAGGCTTCGCTGATCGCCGCGGACGCAGCGCTGATCGCCGTGGATGCGCACGTCGGCGCGCAAGTGACTACGGAAAAAGTTTGGGATTACTGCACGGAATACGATATCCCCCGCGCGTTTGTGTTGACCTGGATGGACCGCGAGCTGGCGAGCTTTGAGCGCTCGATGGAATCGCTTGAACAGGTTTTTGGGCGCAATGTCGTTGCGCTGCAACTGCCCATCGGTTCGGAAAAAGGGTTTCGCGGCGTGATCGACCTCGTGGCGATGAAAGCGCACATCTACAAGCCGGATGGAGACGGCAAGCCGTCGATAGAAGAGATTCCCGCCGCGCTTGCTGACGAGGCGAAGGAGGCGCACGAGAAGCTGGTCGAAATGGTGGCGGAAGGCGACGACGAATTGATGGAAGAGTTCTTCCGGGAAGGCACGATCCCGATTGCGGATTTGATTCCTGGCGTGCGAAAAGCCATCGTCGCTGAAAAAATATTCCCGGTGCTGATGGTTTCCTCTCTCCGCAACGTCGGAACGACCAGCCTGCTGACGTTTCTTGCGGATGCGTTTCCGCATCCGGATGAGCACGCGCAAGTGGGTTTTACGGGACCAACTGGAAAGGGCGAGCGCGTGGAACGCAAGTATGATGACAGCCAGCCTCTCTCGCTTTTCGTGTTTAAGACCCTCGCTGATCCTTTTGCGGGGCGTATCAACTATTTCAAGGTGAAGAGCGGGGTGCTGAAAAACGACGCTACGCTGACGAATTACAACCGGGGCACCCTGGAGCGCTTTCAGCACACGCAGGTCGTGCAGGGAAAACAGCTCAACGAGATCGCGGAACTGCACGCCGGTGACATCGGTGCGATCGCTAAGCTGAAAGAAACGACGACTGGGGAAACGCTGGGCGACAAGTCTGCTCCCATCTACTACAAGCCCGCGCAACTGCCCGAACCCTCGATCACGTTCGCGATCGAGCCCAAAACACGCGCCGACGAGGACAAGATCGGTATTTCGATCCACAAGATTATCGAGGAAGATCCCGCACTGCATTTCATGCGCGACCCGCAGACCAAGGAATTCCTGCTTGCCGGGTCCGGACAGCAGCACATCGAGGTGGTCGTCGCAAAGCTGCACAAGCGCTACCACGTGGATCTCACGCTCAAGCCGCCAAAAGTGGCGTACCGCGAAACGATTCGCGGAAAGGCCGACGCCGAGGGAAAGCATAAGAAGCAGTCCGGCGGGCACGGTCAGTTCGGCGTGTGCCGGATAAAGATGGAGCCAATTGAACGCGGCAAAGGGGTCGAATTTGTCGATGATGTTTTTGGCGGCGCGATTCCGAGAAACTGGATTCCTTCGGTGGAAAAGGGGATTCGCGACGCGGCCGCACGTGGTTTTCTCGCAGGTTTCCCCGTCGTGGATTTCCGCGCCGTGCTCTACGACGGCAAGTACCACGACGTGGATTCGTCGGATATGGCTTTCAAGATCGCCGGCTCGCTGGCGTTCAAGGAAGCGATGAAGATGGCCAAGCCCGCTCTGCTCGAGCCGGTGATGCACGTCGAGGTGTACGCGCCAGACCAATATTCCGGTGACCTGATGGGCGATCTCAGCTCGAGACGCGGGCGCATCGCGGGAAGCGAGGCGCGCGGGCACAACGTGGTGATCAAGGCGCAGGTGCCGTTTGCGGAAATGCTGAGCTACGCGAACGACCTCATTTCAAAAACACAAGGACGCGCGACGTATTCGATGGAGTTTTCCCACTATGACTATGTGCCGAACGAGCTGGCGCAAAAAGTGATTGATGCGCACAAACCGACGCACGGCGAGGCGGAAGAGGAAGCGTAGCTTTTCCGGAATCTCTCTCGCGAGCCTCACGTGACTTCGTGGGCGTTTAGAATAATCTGGGGAAAAACATACCGGTGTGCTCGGCGTGTGTTTTGAAGTTGTCACCGAATTCCTGCGCGAGCCAGCGTTCCTCCTTGCTGGATTTCAGATAGAACGCCGTGAGGCAGATGGCGACGGCTACGACTGCACGCATTTGGCCGACCACCAATGCCGTGCCAACCGCGGCGAGAATCATCCCGGTATAGATAGGATGGCGAATCCGCCGGTACGGCCCCGTGCGGATGAGTTCGTGGCCGGCGCGAATGCTGACGGCAGCGCTCCAATTGGCCCCGAGATGCGCGCGAGCCCAGATGGCGAACGCTATGCCTATGGCTGTAACCAACAGTCCGAAAAGTTCCAGGTCTTGCCGCTTTGCAACGAAGCGTAGTCCGAGCCAGCCAAAACCCATCAATGGCTCAAAGAGAAGGAGGTAGCTAACCGCCATCGGAAGGATTTGGCCCATCCTCTCCGAGCCGGTCTCGCGTTTTTTGACGCTTTTCTGGTTTGCCGCGGAGACGAGCCAATAGATCCACAGAACTACCCAGCAGCAAACAGCCAAGGCAAACGTTGGTATCCCGGGCATAGGTTTCTCTCAATGTAGATACGACATAGGCTGACATAATGTTACTTTCCGGGCGGCGCCAAATTGGAGCTTGCCGGGAAGAATCGCACACCCAAAATGGTGCTCCTATGAAAAACAAGCCAGCCAACAAACACAGCCCGCAAAAACAGGGTCCACAAACGACTGCAATTCATGGAGGCGAACCACCGCGCCACGGCGTTGGCGCGCCCGTGGGCACGCCGATATGCCGAACATCGACGTTCACCTTTTCCTCGACGGCGGAAATGAAACTCTGGGCTGAGGGCAAGAGCAAAGCGTACATCTACACGCGGTATGGCAATCCAACGTTAAGCGTGGCGGAAGGGAAAATTGCCGCGCTCGAAGGCGGAGAAGCTGCGGTGGTGACGGCTTCGGGCATGGCGGCCATATCGGCTGCATTGTTGGGCGTGCTGAAGTGCGGCGACGAACTGATTTCCACGGCTCAGGTTTATGGCGGCAGCTACCGGCTGATGCGAGATGTTTTTCCGGACATGGGAATCAAGGTGCTTCAGGTGGGAACGGATCTCGCGGGATTGGAGGAGCTCGCCACGCCGCGCACGAAGTGCCTCTACGTGGAGACGCCGACGAATCCGACCTTGCGGCTCGTCGATCTGCACAAAGCGATTGCCTTTGCGAAAAAACACAAACTTATTTCGATCATCGACAATACTTTCGCCACGCCCGTGCTGCAAAATCCGCTGTCGATGGGTTACGACATCGTGGTGCACAGCGCTACGAAAGCGCTGGCGGGACACTCTGACGTCATCGCCGGCGTGGCCGTGGGCAATAAGCACTGGATGGAGCGCATCCGCCACATGATCATCTATCTAGGGGGCTCGATGGATCCGGAGGCGGCTTACCTGCTGATTCGCGGGATGAAGACGCTGGGGGTGCGCGTCGAACGGCAGTGCGCAAACGCGATGGCGGTAGCGAAATTCCTGGAAAAACATCCCAAGGTCGCGCGCGTGCACTATCCAGGATTGGCATCGCACCCTGACCACAAGCTGGCGAAAAAGCAGATGCGTGGATTTGGAAGCATGATGGCGTTTGATTTGAAGGGCGGCTTGACCGCAGCACGGCGTTTCTGCGACCGCGTGCGGCTGTTTCTGCTGGCGGCAAGCCTTGGGGGTGTCGAGTCGCTCGTCATACTTCCCATCTACAGTTCGCACTACAACATGAGCGCTGAAGAGCTAAAACGCGCGGATGTTAGCCCAGGTACTGTACGAGTTTCCGTTGGCCTCGAAGATGCGGAAGACCTCATTGACGATTTGAAGCAGGCGTTGGCGTAGGTGCGCTGGTCAATTCGAGTGGCGAGGAGACCGGTCTAAAGACCGGTCACTACAGCTAAGCCACAAAAACAAAAACGGGCGGGACGCCGAAGCGCACCGCCCGTTCTGTATTTTTGCGAAGTGGAATTAGAGGGGTTGGACGTTCGAGGCCTGCAGACCCTTGGGGCCCTTGGTCACTTCGAATTCAACCGCTTGGCCATCGTTTAACGACTTGTAGCCATCAGCCACGATCGCGGAGAAATGGACGAAAACGTCCTCACCGCTCTGGCGCTGGATGAACCCGAAGCCCTTGCTGGCATTAAACCACTTCACTGTTCCTTGTTCTTTACTCACTGCTATACTCTTTTCTGTCGGCTGGCTTGCAACCGAGCATTACTAGATTGAGCTATTTGGTGCCTCGAAATCCGAACCCCTCTTAAGAGTTACGGCCGTCCTCGAACGTAAAAAAAGGCCGCAAGTTTGACCTTGCGACCGCTTTACACATCCAAAGGCGATACAAGAGCAACAAACGCAAAGACAGAATACCACTGTTATGGTCATTTGCCAAGCGAAATCTTTAAGGCTTTCACCGAAAACGCTATTCCATGGGAACCGGCGTAGCCGGGGTGACTCCGTGGAGTTCATCGTTCCACCAATTGCAGGCGGGAACGCGAAGCCGCGGAAGCGCGGGAGCGATATGTCCCAGCTGATCGATTTTATTCTTTGAGAGTCATGCGTGAGATCAAGTCGTCCACGCGAGAGGGGATTTGCAGCACGCGTCGACAAATGCCGGATCCGCGACCAACAAAGATTCGACTGCACACTACCTTCCCGCTGCAGCGCAAGGAAACGGGAAATGTGGCGGTGACTATCAGGGGGAGCTGGGCCTCCGGCCGTGTATTGAGTAGGTCAACCCTCCCTGGCGGAAAGCGTTGACCTGGCCATGGCAGCTACCTAACATAAGGAGATGCTCCCGAAGCTCCAGATTGGCCTGTACGCGATGCTCTTTGCTGCATTCGCCGTGGCAGTGGGCGGTTGTGAGGATGCCGCCAAACACGGCGTGCAGGCGCGCGTACCGGCTCTGTCTCCGGCCCATGGTGCGGCTGCTCAGGTTTCTGCCAATGTGGGAGAGCTCCCGCTGCGAAAACTTTCGCCCGCGTGGCTCGCCGCCCTGGCGCCGCGCGTTCCTGGACCGAAGGAATACCTGATGGCGCAGGTGGAAAAGAAATACGCTTCCGGTGAGCAGAACTATAAAGCTGGCCACCTGGAAGCGGCGCGCCGGGATTTTGACGTGGCCGTCGATTGGATACTCGAGAGCGGCTACGATCCGAACAGCGATCCGAAGCTTAACGAACTGTTCCGTCGCGTGGTCGATTCCGTCTACAGCTACGAGTTGCAGGCCTTCCGCGAAGGGGACGGTTTTCAGGAAACGCCGGCGGTGCCTGCGGCCATCGATGAAGTAGCAGAGATGACGTTCCCTGTCGACCCGCGGTTGAAGGAGCGGGCCGAGGAAGCGGCCAAGAGCTTTTCGCATGACCTGCCGCTCACGGTGAACGACGAAGTGCTGTCATTTCTCAACTTTTTCCAGACGCCGCGAGGCCGCGCCATTGTGGAGACGGGGCTGCGGCGCTCCGGACGTTATCGCGAAATGATTTCACGCGTGCTGCACGAGGAAGGTGTTCCACAGGACTTGATTTATCTGGCGCAAGCGGAAAGCGCGTTCCAGCCGCTCGCACTGTCGAGGGCTGGCGCGCGCGGAATTTGGCAGTTCGTGGCGTACCGCGGGATGGAATACGGTCTGAGGCATACCTGGTGGATCGACGAACGGCAGGATCCCGAGAAGGCCACGCGCGCGGCAGCGCAGCACTTGCGCGACCTCTATGGCCAATTCGGCGACTGGTATCTGGCGATGGCCGCGTATAACTGCGGGCCGGGAAATGTGCAGAAGGGCATCGAGCGCACGGGCTATGCCGATTTCTGGGAGCTTTACAAACGCAACGTCCTGCCTCGCGAAACCAGAAATTACGTGCCCATCATTCTGGCGCTCACGCTGATCGCCAAGGACGCCGCACACTACGGCATCCAGACTGATCCGGAGCCGCCTGTTCCCACGGACGTGGTGAAGCCTGGCCGCGCCATCGATCTGCGGCTGGTGGCCGAAACAATTGACGTGGATGTCGAAACGCTGCGCGGTCTGAATCCGGCGTTGCTGCGCCTCGCGACCCCCGACGATGCTTCGTTCGAACTGCATCTGCCGGTGGGTACTGCGGAAAGATTTTCCGCGGAGATAGCGGACATTCCGCCGGACAAGTGGGTGAGCTGGCGCCGGCACCGCATCGAGGCAGGCGAGACGCTGACCTCGATCGCCAAAAAATATCATGTGACTCCCGTGGCAATCTCCGAGGCAAATAATATGGAGCGCCATGCGGCGCTAGAAGTCGGAGAGAAACTGATCATTCCCGCCGCGCCTGCCGCGGAGTCGAAAAGCCGCCTGGTACGGTATCGCGTGCGCAAAGGCGACACGCTTGGAGGAATCGCGGATCGTTTCAGTGTTCCCGCGGAAGATCTGCGCAACTGGAATCGCATGAAGACCAACCGCGTAAGCCGCGGCATGGTGCTGCGCATTTACACGGTCGGCGGCGCTCCGGAGGCCGTTCCCGCACGCAGCCGCCGGAAAACTAGCTCGCAGGCGCATGCTCCCCGACCGGCCGCACCTGCCAGCCAGGCTTCGGCAGCGATTCACAACTAAGCTATTTATAAACAATAACTTACAGGCTTTGCAGGTCTGGATCTGTCGTCCGACGGGGCACTGATCGGCCGTTACCTCGCGTCCGGATTGCCGTTTTTTTGTGGCAAAACCGCAGAAAGCTTGACAACTTTGCAGGAGTACGATAACAACGGCGCTGCGGCGGAGGGGAGTTGGTGACTCCGGCTGATGCAGCGTCCCACGCGGGCCATAGGCCCCTTGGATTCCCCCTCGGGAGGATGGAATGGATTTAGAGAAGGACAATTTCGAAGACGATAATGAACTGTCACGGCTGGAGGAGGAAGACGAGCTGGGCGGCGGTGATGAGATCATAGAGACCGAAGAGGAAGAGATCATCATCACCGAAGAGGAGCCGGTAGCAGCGGCGCCGGCGGCCAAACCTGCCTCTCGGCCGGCGGCGAAACCGGCCAAGAAGGCAGCTCCAAAAAAGAAAGCCAAGCCGAAGGCAAAGAAGGCCAAGAAAGCCAAGGCTAAACCGAAGGCGAAGAAGAAGACTAAGAAAACCGCGAAAAAGAAGAAGCGGCGTTAAAGCGCGGAGCAGGGCTAGATTTCTGGAGCAACGGAAGGGCCCGGATATCGTCCGGGCCTTTTCTTTTTGAAAACCGTGCAAACCCAGTCTGGTACTTTGCCCGACCGGAGCGCGCTCCCGTTTATGCACGTCAAGACTCTCGAAACGGGAATCTCCGGAGTTCACGAAGGGCTGCTTGCCGAAATGGGTAAGTGCCGCTAGCATAGCGCCGGATGTTACGGGCGCTGGAACAGATACGCCGGATGCGCGGGGGCGCGCAGTCTCACCTGATGCGCTGCTCGGACGGGAACTATTACGTCGTTAAGTTCCAAAATAATCCGCAGCATCGCCGAATCCTGGTCAATGAACTGCTAGGAACCAAGCTGGCGGCACGGCTGGGGCTGCCGACGACGCCGGTGGCCATCGTCGAAGTGTCCGAGGACTTGATCCGCTTGACGCATGACTTGGCGATGGAGATGCCGCGCCAGCGGGTTCCCTGCCAGGCCGGGCTGCAGTTTGGCTCACGCTATCCGGGCGATCCCCGGCGGTTGGCACTGCACGACTTTCTGCCCGACGAACAGTTGCGCAACGTGACCAACGTGCACGATTTTGCGGGCATGCTGGTATTCGATAAATGGACGTGCAACACGAACGGCCGACAGACGCTCTTTGTTCAGGAGCCGCTACGGGAGGGACAGCAAGCCGCGGACGCATCCGCGGGGGATAAAGTGGGACCGCCTTACAGCACGCTGATGATCGATCAGGGCTTTTGTTTCAATGCCGGAGAATGGGATTTTCCCGATGCCCCGCTGCGCGGGCTCTATGCGCGGAATCGCGTCTACCAAAGCGTCACCGGGATGGAATCTTTCGCGCCCTGGCTCGAGCGCCTCGAAAAGCAGATGACCGAGCGCGCTCTCGACGAGATCACGCGGCAAATTCCTCCGGCATGGTACGGCGACGATCTCGACGCAGTATTGCGCCTTGCCGAACAACTGCTGCGGCGCCGTCCTCGCGTCCCGGACCTAATCCTGGCCGCCAAACAATCCAATCGCCAGCCCTTTCCGAACTGGATATGACCAAACTGGACGTGACCCATGACTGAAACTTTCCCCGAATCCGCACAGAGTGGACGCGCCTGCGCGTACCGCATCCTGCGCTATACGCCAAACCTGGTGCGCGACGAGTGGGTGAACATCGGTGTCCTGGTCTTCGATCCTCAGTCCGGCGAACGCCGGTTGCGCCTCATCGAAGAGCAAGAGGAGTACACGCGCGTGCGCCGCCTGCATCCCGAAGCTGATGAAGGTCTGCTTCGTACCCTGCGCGACGATTTGGAAGACCGCTTAGAGTCGGCTGGCCGTGCGGAAGGCCGTGGCTCAAACAGCGGCGCTTCCAACGGCGGCGCACTAGAGGGACTCCTGCGCAAATGGGACGAGACGTTGTCCAATGCCCTCCAGCTCGCGCCGCAGAAAGGGATTATTTCGGGCGATCTGGACGCCGAACTCGAGCGGCTCTACGCAGACCACGTAGCCGTGCCGAGAGCGGCCGCGCGGGCAGGCGCACCGGGAAGCCGGGGGCAAATGCGTTCGTACTGCTCGCAGGTCTTCCGGCAGGCGAGGCTTTGGGACAGGATTCAGAAATCCGCGCGCGCTTCGGAATTTACGTTTCCCGGCGACCCCATGCGGATTGACTACACTTACCGGCGAAATGGCACACTCGGATTTGTGCACACGCTCTCCATTTCGCGGGCGCCGGGAGAAGTTAAATCTCTCGCCTTCACCGCGGAACAGATCGCCGCGAAAGCTTCGCTAAAAACGGAATTCACGGCCGTCACCGACATCGAACTTGTAGAGCAGAATGACCGCAATCGCTTCGTGGACCGCACACTTCGCGACGCAGGCATCGAGCCCATCCCGCTCAATCACTTCGCAGTTTGGGTTGGAAAACTAAAGCCGATGATCCAATGACGGCGGCGGCGCGGGCCGTGAACCGTGGCCATTCCGGAGCGCAGTCCGGCGGCGCGCGCGATGGCTATTCAAAGACGGCTAGAACGAGCAGTGTCGCATCGTCATGCCAGTGACCCAAGCTGAATTCGGCTGTCGCCGTCAGGATTTTATCCTTTAATGCGGACGCGGCCGACGCCCGGTGTTCTTGAAGCAAATGGAGCAGACGCGCCTCGCCAAATTCTTCGCCTGCGGCGTCGCAAGCCTCCGTCACACCATCCGTAAAAAGAATCACTCGATCGCCTGGCGCGAGTTGTGCAGTGCCCGCTGCAAACACTTGATTGGGAAAAACGCCGAGCACTCCGCCACCAGCCTGCAGCCGCTCATGCGATCCATCGCGGTGAAGGAGGATGGGGGCATTGTGCCCGGCGTTGGTATAACGCAGAAGCCGCGCCGGGCCATCGAGCTGCGCGTAGAAAAACGTAATGAAGCGGTCGCTGCCGGTGTTGTGGCAGACGAGCGAATTCAGCCGCTCGCATAAACCGCCGGGAGATAAAGAAGGCGAAGCCAGCCCCCGCACGCCAGCCTGCAGGTTGGACATCAGCAGAGCCGCAGGCAGTCCTTTTCCCGCCACATCGGCGATGCACAGGCCCAGCGTGGCCTCGTCGAACTCCAGGACGTCGTAGTAGTCTCCGCCGATACTTTGCGCGGGCTGCCAAGCACCCGCGATCTCGTATCCCGCCTGCTGAGGAATGCTCTTTGGCAGAAGCCCTTGCTGGATGGACCGCGCTTCCGCGACTTCCCGTTCCTGCTGGTGAAACTGCAGCGCGATCTCCTTGTGGTCCTGGTTCTCTTGCGCCGCCCGCCGGCGTGAAGCCCGCCGTTCCCGCCCCAGCGCAACCTGCTTCTGCAGGATTTCCAGCAGCCGTGTGTTGATCCAGGGCTTCTCCACAAAATCGGCCACGCCGTACTGCATGGCCTCGACAGCCAGGCCCACTGTCGCCCAGCCCGTCATCACGACAATCACCGGCGCGTCCTCCAGTTGCTTCAGGTGGCTGAGCAGATCCAATCCCTCCCGGCCCGAGGTTGTGTCCCGCGCATAATTCAGATCCATCAGCAGCAGATCAAATTCGCTGCCCGCCACCGCCCGCAGCAGTTCCGCCGGAGAAGTGACCCCTTCGGTTTCGTAGCCCTGGCCTTTCAGAAGCAGCCGCAGCGCGTTCAACACATCGGGCTGATCGTCGGCAATCAGAATTCGCGGTGGTATCGTGGCCATCGTAGCGGTCGTCACATCAGGGAAGTGGCAGGCATACTTCCAACTTCCATCTGATGTAAGCCATTTGGTTTGGATACCTTGCCGAGCTATCCGAGAGCAGCTGAGGTCTTACATCGCCCAGATACGGGAAACAACGTCCCACAATCGAACATGTGTCCGAATCCAGGAATTATGCCCTTCCAGGCGCTGAACGAAAATTCCCTGGAACGACGGCGGCCCGAACCGCTGGCTGCGCGTCACGAGCTCTGGAGGTGCCTCGCTAGAGGACCGGTTCCGACCAATTCTCCAGTGTTTCCTTGACCTTGTGCAGGAACTGGTGCGCGACAGCGCCATCGACCACGCGGTGGTCGTAGCTCAGCGTGACGTAACACATCGAGCGGATGGCGATCGAATCATTGATGACCACCGGGCGCTTCTCGATCGCGCCGAGGCCCAGGATGCCCACGTTTGGCTGGCTGATCACCGGCAAGCCGAAGAGTCCCCCGAAGACGCCAGGATTGGTGATCGAAAAGGTGCCCTCTTGCACCTCGTCAGGTTTCAGCTTTTTCGAGCGAGCGCGCTCGGCCAAGTCGTTCAGAGTGCGTTGGATGCCGAGGACATTCTTTTCATCGGCGCCCTTCACCACCGGTACGATCAGGCCCCAGTCGAGCGCCACGGCGATGCCGATGTTGATCTCCTTGTGCAGCACCACGTTCGTGCCGTCCAGCGACGCGTTCACCGTCGGGAAAGCGCGCAGCCCGGCCACTGCGGCTTTCACAAAAAACGGCATGAAGGTCAGCTTGGTCTCGTAGCGTTGTTCGAACTCTTCCTTGGACTTGGCGCGCAGCGAAGCCACCTTGGTCATGTCGATTTCATCCACGGAGTAAACGTGCGGAGACACTCGCTTCGAAGCCACCATGTGCTCCGCAATGCGCTGCCGCATGTTGCTCATGGGCTCGACGGTGTAGTTGCCGAAATAAATCTTCTCGCGTGGAACGGCCGATTCGAACGCCACGTGGATTTGTCCGCCGGAAACTCCCGGAGCTGGTGGGGCCGCAGAAGGAGCTGGAGGTGGCGGCGGCGTGGAGCGCGCGGGCGCTGCGGCCGGAGCGCTCGGTGGCGCAGCGGCGGGAGCTCCGCCAGCGGCGATAACCGCTTCAATATCCTGCTTACTGATCCGGCCGCCGGCGCCCGTTCCTGGAACGCTCGTCAGATCTATTCCGTGTTCCGCAGCCATACGCCGCACTAGCGGCGAGCTGTGAATGCGTTCCCCGGTGCGTTGAGCTGCGGGTGCCGCCTGCGGAGCAGTTTGCGTCGGCGCCGCCGCTGCAGCTGGCGCGGGAGCGGCAGGTCTCGGTGCTGGAGGTGGTGCGGGCGCAGCGGCAGCTGGAGCCGCGGGCTTTGCGGGAGCAGGAGCTGGCGCTGGTGCCGCAGTTGCCGCGCCTGCGCCGTCGATCACTGCCACGACCGTCTGAATCGGCACGGTCTGCCCTTCGTTGACCTTAATCTCTTTCAGCACCCCGGCCGATGGCGACGGAATTTCCGCGTCCACTTTGTCGGTCGAGATTTCGAACAAAGGCTCATCGCGTTCGACCTTGTCGCCCGGCTTCTTGAGCCACTTGGTGATCGTCCCTTCAAAAATGCTTTCGCCCATCTGCGGCATGACTACGTCTGTGGCCATATGCATTCTCCTGTGCGGCGTGGTTCCCGATGCAGGGGCGCAGCATGCTGCGTCCCTGCAAGCACGCTCTAATATCGTGCGAGTTCTTTTGCGGCATCAAAAACTTTCTTTGCATTCGGCAGAAAATACTCCTCGAGCGGCGGCGAATACGGCACCGGGGTATCGAGCGCGGTCACGCGCATCAGCGGCCCATCCAGATCGCCGAACGCCTTTTCGCAAAGAATAGCGGCAATTTCGCCCGCGATTCCGCCCGTCTTCGTGTCCTCATGCACCACGAGACATTTGTTGGTCTTTCTCACCGACTGCAAAATCGTCTCTTCGTCGAGCGGCAGCAGCGTCCGCAAATCGATTACTTCGGCTTCGATGCCTTCTTTCGCCAGCGCGTCCGCGGCTTCGAGCGACGTGTGCATCATCGCCGCGTAGGAAACAATCGTCAGGTGCTTGCCTTCGCGCCGCACGACGGCCTTCCCAATCGGCACGGTGTAATCGCCGCTTGGAACTTCTCCCTTGATCCGCCGGTAAAGAAATTTGTGTTCGAAGAAAAGCACGGGGTTGTTGTCGCGAATCGCCGCCTTCAACAGCCCTTTTGCGTCGTACGGTGTCGAAGGGTAAATTACCTTCAGTCCGGGCGTGTGCACGAAATACATTTCCGGATTCGCCGAATGAAACGGCCCGCCGTGCACGCCGCCTCCGGAAGGCCCGCGCATCACCATCGGCGAGGGCGCGTTCCATAGGTAGTGCCCCTTGGCGACGAAATTCGTGATCTGATTGAACGCGCACACGATGAAATCGATGAATTGCAGCTCCGCAATCGGCCGCAGCCCCATATAGCTCATCCCGCAAGCCGCGCCGATAATAGCGCTCTCGCTGATCGGCGTGTCGATCACGCGCTCCCATCCGAACCGTTCCAGCAATCCCTCGCTGGTCTTGAACGCCCCGCCGTACACGCCGACGTCTTCGCCGAGCAGCACCACCGCGGGGTCTCGCTCCATCTCTTCGAACATCGCCTGCTTGATGGCTTCAAGAAACGTAATTTGCGTTCCGTTGGTCTCCGCCATGGTTACCTCCGCGCCTTTCTCGTGGCGCCGGAAGTCACCGCCGCTTTTTCGGGTTTTTTCGCCGGAGCCTTTGAAGCAGCTTTCGCCGCGCCCTTGCCATTGCTCCCCGGCGTCTCAATCGTATTCGTTGTGTCGCCAAAGTGAATCGGCGCATTCGAGCGGTCCGAACTCTTGCCGGACCCAAATCCCGCAACCGTCCACACCGCTTTGACGCTGGACTTCGGTGGCGTGACCTCGGCAATGGGCCGCTCCCACTTTGGACGGATTTTGTGGCACTCATCGCCAGTACAGTAGACGCCGGTCGCGGCGAACTCCGGCGGCGGCATCGGCGAATTCTCCGCGAACTCGCGTTCCGCAGCCAGCAGAGTGTCGATCTTCTCCTCCACGTCCTTCTTGCTCTTTGCGTCGAGCAGCTTTTCGCCCAACAGGAACTTTTCATACAGTGCGATGGGATCGCGCGCTTCCCAGTATGCGCGCATCTCTTTAGGCACATACTCGGCCGGGTCGTGCTGCGCGTGGCCCAACCGGCGGAACGTCTTGGCTTCGATCAGGATCGGCCCTTCGCCGGCCCGCGCTCGCGCCACCGCTTCTCGCGTTGTCGTGAACACTTCGACCACATCGTTGCCGTCCACGATGTAGCTCGAAATCCCATAAGCTTTTGCACGATCCGCCAGATTCTCCAGCGGCACCTGTCGCTTCACCGGCGTCGAATACGCCCATAAATTGTTTTCCAGGATTAACACGAACGGCGCCTTCTGCGTGGCCGCGAAATTCAAGCCTTCGTGAAACACGCCCGTCGAGCTCCCGCCGTCCCCGATCCACGTCATGGTCACGATTTTCTGACCCAGGTAGCGTCCCGCCATGGCCACGCCGGTCATCACCGGGATCAAATCGCCCAGCATAGAAATCGGTGAAACGATGTGCAGCTTCTCCAAATCGCCGAAGTGGCTCGTCCCGTCCTTGCCTTTCGTCGGCGAATCGTATTTCGCCATGTGCTGCATGAAAACGTCGCGCGGCGGAACGCCTTTCACCAAGAGCGCTCCAATATTCCGGATCATCGGCGCCAGCCAATCCTTCTTCTCCAGCGCGTACGCCGTTCCCACCGAAACCGCTTCCTGCCCCAGACTCGAGTACAAGCCGCCGACAATTTTGTTCTGACGGAAGAGCTTCACCATCGTGTCTTCCACGGCGCGGTTCAGCCGCATGTAGTAGTACAAATCCAGATACTGCTGCCGCGTCAGTTCCTTCTTCATTCCCACTCCAGTACCACGGGCTTCAGCCTGTGCCCCAAGTCAAGTACGGCACTCTGATGACCATGAGCGAACGCGCTCACGAAACAACAACCTCGACAGTTTGCTCGGTCTGCTCTAGTTTCTCGAGCAATGCATCCCGAGACGATTCCTGCATTTCCAATCCGAACACCTCTCCAAAGTGTTTCGAAATCCGCGGCGCAACTTCCTTTAAATTCACCGCCCGCCCCAGCATTTTTTCCAGCGAAGCCGCTTTCCGCCCCGCAATCCCGCATGGCACAATCAAATCAAAATTCCGCAAGTCCGTGGAAACGTTGTAAGCCAATCCGTGCGAAGTCACCCAACGGCTGATATGCACGCCAATCGCACCCAGTTTCTCTTCCACGCCGCTCGCGACCGCGACCCAAATCCCGGTCTTGCCTTCTACGCGATACGCTTCCCTTCCAAACTCCGCCGTCGTCCGGATCATTACTTCTTCCAGCATCCGCACGTACCAGACCACGTCTTTGCGAATCGCCCCGAGGTTCAAGATTGGGTAGCCCACCAACTGCCCCGGCCCGTGGTACGTGATGTCTCCCCCGCGGCTCGTCTCGTAAAATTCCACATTTCGCTGCCGTAACACGTTCTCAGAAACCAAAAGATGTTCGCGCTTCCCGTTTCTCCCTTGCGTGATCACCGGCGTATGCTCGCAAAGCAGCAGCACATCCCCGATCGCATCCGCCTTGCGTGCCGCAACAACACGCTTCTGCAGCGCATACGCCTCCGCGTATCCAATCAGTCCGAGGTCTACAATCTGGCAGTTCTTCACCAGTCACCAGTCACGAATCACCAGTCACTACACGTTTATCTGCAATCCCCTCACAGACGCAAACGCATCCCCCATGCCTTCCCACACCGTCGGATGCGCATGAATCATGTTCATCATGTCGTCGATCGTGCCCTCGAGGTTCAGCGTGGCCGCCGCTTCCGCCAAAATTTCCGTCGCCAGCGGTCCGATAATGTGAATCCCCAGCACCTCGCCGTACTTTTCGTCCGAAACCACCTTGATAAATCCGTTATGATTCCCCAAAATCGTCGCCTTGCTGTTGCCAACAAAGGGAAACTTACCGGTCTTTACTCTGTAGCCCGCGTCGCGCGCCTGTTTCTCCGTCAGTCCAATCGAACCGATTTGCGGCTCGCAGTAAGTCGCATTCGGAATGCGTGTTTTCAGAATCTGTTGTGTCGGCTTCCCCGCGATGTGCGTGACGGCCACAATCCCTTCCATCATCGCCGCGTGTGCCAATTGCGGCATGCCCGCAACGATATCCCCGATCGCGTACAAGCCCTTTTCGTCCGTCTCCATGTTCGGCCCGGTGAGCACAAATCCGCGTTCCTGCTTCGCTTTCGATTTCTCCAGACCGCAATTTTCCGTCATCGGTTTGCGACCCACGGCCAGCAGCAGCTTCTCCGCCTGCAAGGTCTGCGGCTTACCATCCTTATCCTTGAAAGAGACTGTCACACCTTTCGCGTCCTTCTTTACTGACTCCACTTTGCTGCTCGTGAAAATCTGTATCCCCTTCTTCCTGAAATCCTTATCCAACTCCACCGAAACATCTTCGTCTTCCACCGGCACAACGCGCGGCAGCGCCTCCAGAATCGTCACCTGCGTCCCAAACGTATTGTAAATCGACGCAAACTCCACTCCGACTGCTCCTGCCCCTACCACAATCAGTGACTTGGGAATTTCCGGCAGCTCAAGGATGGACCGGTTTGTCAAGATGGTTTTGTGGTCGGGCTCGATTCCTGGCAGAGCCCGCGCCTCGGATCCGCTCACCAGCAAAATATTCGCGGCCTCGATCTCGCTCTTCTTTCCATTGTTATCCACGCTCACGCGCCCCGGTCCCGCGTAACGTCCCCAGCCTTGTACCCATTCCACCTTGTTTTTCTTGAAAAGAAACTCAATGCCCTTGGCATGCTTCTTAACGATCTTGTCTTTGCGCGCCAGGATATTTGCCCAATTGATCTTCAGCCCGCTAACCTCAAACCCCAGTTCCGCGCCATTCTTGAAGTGATCGTACACGTCGGCGTGGTGCAGCAAAACCTTCGTCGGAATGCATCCGACATGCAAACAAGTGCCTCCGAGAAACGGGTCCTTCTCCACGACGACGGTCTTCAATCCAAGCTCGCCAGCCCGGATCGCCGCCACATACCCGCCCGGACCGCTCCCGATAATCGCCACATCATACTTTGCCACTCGTGATCTCCCTTCCGCAGGTACCGGAACTGGTCAGTCTACTCCTCTGCGGTCGCACATTCTTCAGACGTCTTTGTGGTTGCTCTCACTATCGGCCTGGATACAAACGGAAACAATGTCTGTGGGATACCCAACCGGCGACTGGCAGGTAGCCTTCAGCACGAACGCCGCCGGCCACCCGGCAAATCATGAATTTTAGCAGTCGATCGCGGCCCCCGCAACCTAACCAGGAAACCAGGTCTTGGACAGGGGTACATTTTCTTGAATCGCCCATTCTGGATATCCCGAGCGAAACAAAAGCGCAAGAAATTGCCGGTCCTTGCGCGAATTTCAGCCGAAACCGTCAGCCAAAGTTCGGTGAGCTAATACATTTATCCTTCGTAGATATTCCGCTTGACTTTAGTATTTACCGTTCTATATATTCCATTTCCACTTACTGTGATCCCAGGCCTTAGCTGCGTTCTCGGCCAGCCCAGCATGCCTGACGACAAGGGAGGAACGGGCACCATGATCATGCGCGCCGGAGAACAGTGGCATTGCACCAATCCATGGTGCCACTGCGAAGTGCTTGTCCAGTCAGGCAGTCAAATCGAAGGAGGTAACCCACACTGCGTCTGCGGCGCACCCATGAAGAAGAAATACGCGCCGCCGAGTCTCACCTATCTCGAGTTTCTGCGCATCGAGGATCCGGTCTCCGCGCGAGGCGGCTCCCGCGAGGCCCGCGAGGGTTGATCCATGCGCGCAGAAACAATCGCTCGCGTCGCCGCGCACCACGCCAAGCCCTTGGTCATTCGCGGCGGGCTCGCTCGAACTTTCGGGGGTTTGGTCGGCTTCCTTGCGGCGCTCTTCCTGTGCCTGGGTCTCTACTTGCTCCGCGATGCGTTCACACATCCGCTGGATGCGCAGGCCGCGGGAGTTCTCTTCGCTGCGTTGTGCATTACCCTGGCCGCCATTCTATTCTATTACCTGGTCAAGCCTCGGCACGGGCAACGGGCGTGAACATGGCGTTTCAAGCGCGCGGAATAGCCGAGAAGTATCGCTCCTCGATAATTTGCCGGTGATGCAGTTCGTGCCCCGCCGTTATGTAGGCCAGCGCCCGCACGCTGACTTCATTCTTGTTGGCCGTCCCCCGGCGTAACCACGCCTCTTTACCGAACGAGTGAAACATCGCCAGGCTTGCGCTTCGCACGTGTGCGAATTCCTCCACCAGATTCGCGAGAGGGCGGTCGTTGAATCCTCCGCTGCGCACATAATCGTCCTGTTCGAATCCCTCCATCGGAGTCTGGTCGCCCCTCGCAATCCGCAGCGCACGGTACGTAAATATCCGCTCGGAATCGGTGAGATGCCCAAGCACTTCCTTCACCGTCCATTTCTCCGGCGCGTACCGAAAATTGCCGTCCCGTTCGCTGCGTCCAGCAAAGAGCTGCATCGTCTGCAACCGCTGCGCCTCGAGCGCCTTCGCGACGTCATTTCCGGAAACCAGCGAGATATATTTCTCGTAGTACTCCGCGTATTCCCCGCGTTCCGGCCTTGCCACTTTCATTTTCCTTCACCCCCAGCGAAGTATACCTTGCCTGTCCACGACGGAGACGTTATAGCCGGATTACCCTCTTCCGAATGAGGGCCAATCTGGATTGGTCCGCCCGCAATCGGCACATCACGAAAAACGACGTTCACCGTCCCCCTGACAAGGAATGCTATCATCCATAAAATGCGCGTTGCGTTTCAGGGCGAGCCGGGGGCTTTTAGCGAAGAAGCCGCGCTTCAGCTTCTCGGTCCAAGTATCACTCCTGTGCCGCGCCCCACTTTTGATTCAGCTTTTCGTTCCATCGAGGAAGGTTTGGCCGATGCTGTTCTGGCACCCGTCGAAAACTCCCTCGCAGGTTCCGTTGTCAGGGTCTATGACCTCCTTGTCGGCAGCAACCTCGGCATAGTCGCGGAAATTATCCTCCCGATTCAACATCGCCTCATTGGCTGTCCCGGTTCTTCGCTTGATTCCATCCGTTCCGTAGCCTCTCATCCCATGGCTCTTGCTCAATGCGAAGGTTTCTTCCTCGCCCATCCGGGCATCAAACGCGTCCCAGCGGAAGATACGGCCGGCAGCGTGCGCGAGGCGCTCTCCCGCGGCGATAAGAGTTGCGCGGCCATCGCCGGACGCCGCGCCGCCGAACACTATGGCGGCGTCATCCTCGCCGATGATATCCAGGACAACGCCGAGAATTTCACCCGCTTTGTTTTGCTGCGTTCTGCCAGCGGAGCCCCACTGCCAGCCTCAGATGCTCACAAGATGTCCCTCGCCATGCGACTGGCGCATCGTCCGGGTGCGCTGCTAGCTTCTCTCGAGCCTTTCGCAAAACACGGCGTCAATTTGTTGAAAATCGAAAGCCGCCCTATCCACGGCCGCCCGTGGGAATATCAATTTTTCGTGGATGTTGAAGCAGAGTCGGCCTCTCAACTCGAATCGGCTCTATCGGAAGTCCGCAAAGCAACGAGCGATTTGCGCGTACTCGGTCTTTACCCCGCGGCGCGCAACTCAGGCGCAACTGCCGAGGGACGACGGAAGGGTAAAGCCTGAAATTTAACGGCGCCTATTCGTACCGTAACGCGATAATGGGATCAACGCGCATCGCTCGTCTTGCCGGAAGGTAGCACGCCGCCACCGCTACGGCCATAAGCAGCGCCGCCGTAATCAGAAAACTTGGCGCATCGAAAATACCGATGCCATAGAGCAAACTGCTCATGCTCCGCGCAAGCATCGTGGAAACAATGAGTCCGGCCAAAACTCCCGCGGAAACCATCGCCATCCCATTCGCCAGGATCAACCGCAGCACGTCGCGAGGCTGCGCTCCCAGCGACATGCGGATTCCGACCTCCTGCGTTCTCTGGCTCACGGAGTACGACATCACGCCGTAAGTTCCCATCGCTGCAAGCACCAGCGCCAGCAAGCCGAAACCGCCCAGCAACTCCGCCCCGACACGCGGCGCCGTCAGTGATTGCACCAAAACCTGCGGCACCGTTTGCACGTTCAGCAGCGGAACCGCAGGACCAAGCGCTTGCACTGTACTGCGCACGCTCGGGATTGCCTTTTCCGGATCTCCCTTGGTGTGCACGTACAGCACCACCTGGGCTGAATAGTGTTGCTTCAGCGGCAAGTAAACGATGGCTTGCGGCGGCTCGCCCAGCGTTTGGTACTTCACCGTCGCCACTTCACCCACGATCGCTATGTCCCAGGTCTCTCCGAGAAAGTGAATGTGCTTGCCAATCGGGTCCACTCCCGGCCACATTTGATCAGCGGCCGCCTTGTTCACGATCCCCACCATCGCGCCTTGCGCATCGTCGTGTTCGTTGAAGTCTCGCCCCTGCATCATCGAGATTACCGCCGTCGAGAAATACCCCGGCTCCGCCGCAATCACGGGAGTCAGTTTGCCATTCCGAGGGTCAGTAATGTCCACGCCGTCCGTGAACGTCGTTCGCGCCAGTCCTCCGCTAAACGGAAACGTATCCGCAATGCTTGCGCTTTGCACCGTCCCAACACCGGCAAGCCGCTCGACGACGTCCTTATAAAACTGCTCCGCCCGCGGCTGCGTGTAGTGCTCCGCGCCGAGGTTCAGGAACATCACCATCTCCTGTTTCACCTCGAATCCCGGGTCCATCTCCTGCGCATTGCGCAGGCTGTGGATAAAAAGTCCCGCTCCGACGAGTGCAATCAACGAAAGAGCAACCTGAATCATTACCAGCACGCCACGCAGTCCGTACCAGCGCGCGCTCCCCGTCGGATTTCCCGTGCGATCTTTCAGCGCCGCGATGCGATCCGCCTTCGAAGCTTCGAGCGCCGGAACAAGTCCGAACAGCACCGTCGCCACCAGCGAAAGGCCGATCGTGTAAAGCAAAACTCGGCCATCCAGCGTAAAGTCGAGGCGCCGCTGCAAGCCCGGCGGCAACAGCGATCGCAGCAGCGAGCGGCCCCAATACGCAAGCAGAATTCCGAGCGCGCCGGCCAAAAGCCCCATCAGCAAGCTTTCCGTCAGCAACTGCCGCACCAGCCGAAACCTGGACGCGCCCATCGCCAGCCGGACTCCGATCTCCCGATGCCGCTGCGTGGCCCGCGCCAGCAACAAATTAGCCACATTCGCGCACGCAATGAGCAACACCAACCCCACGATCACAAACATCAATGCTCCGGCACGAACAAACACGCTTCGCAATTGAGGGGGAATCGCCGTCTGATCGATCGGAACCAGCATCTCGTTTCGGCCGCCGTTGTCTTTCGGAAATTCTTTTTCCAGTTGCAGTCCCAGGTTATGAATCGAAGCCCGCGCCTGCCCGACCGTCACGCCCGGCTTGAGCCGGGCCACCATGGAAGTCAATCGAAAGGCGCGTTGATTGAACCAATCCTTGGCCAGTCCAGTGAGCACCTGATCGTGCATCAGCATCGGAACCCACGCGTCCGGGCTCCCCAGCACTCCCACATCATGGAAAGTGTCCGGCATGATTCCAATCACGGAGAACTCCTGCTCGTTGATTTGAATCGCTCGACCCAGCAATTTTGGATCGCCGCCGAACTCCCGGTTCCACAGCGCGTGGCTGATCACCACAACCGGCTGCGGTGTTTTTTCCTCCTCCGCGGAAAATCCCCGGCCCACTTTTGGCTGCACGCCCACCACATCAAAGAAGTTTGCGTTCACCACTTCGCAAAACGCTTGTACCTTCTTGCCGCCGATGGTCAGATTCACGCCCGTCGGGATCGCGATGGCCGCGCCCGAAAACACGTCATTCTTCTCGCGGTAGTCCGCCGCATTGGGGTAAGGCGTCGGCAGGTATTCCTGCAGCGGGCCGCCCTTGCTCTGCGCCGTCGAGAAGAGACTCATCAATGTGGATGGCTCATTCACCGGAATCGACTTCAGAAAGATCGCTTTCGCCAAAGTGAAAATGGTCGTATTGGCCCCGATGCCCAGCGTCAGCGACAGCACAGCCACCGCCGTAAACCCCGGCGACTTGACCAGCATCCGAAGTCCATACCGCAAATCCTGAAGAAAATTTCCCATGGAAACCCTCCTTTGGAGGAGTGCGGGAGCCTGTATAAGCCGCTGATTCAAGGCCTATCGGCTATCTTGGGCAGCCTACTCTTTTCACCCTTCTGAAACAACGAACCTTTCCCCGGAGTCAGATGCCAATTCCGGTAACCGCGTTCTATCGACAGGCGGATTATCTCCGCGTTGGGTGTGATTCAACCGCAATCGGCTCACCGCAACGAGTTCAAGGCACAAGACGCGCTGCCTCAGTCACTGCGATTCCGCCGCAGGCGCTGAGCTGCCTGCACACCCTCGGGCTCGCTCCAGAAGCAGCTCGCGCTCGCGGGCGTTCCGTGTGAGTGCTGCCGCGCGCCCGAACTCCTTCTGCGCCTCAGCAAAGCGCCCCAGCTTGAAAAGAAAGTCGCCGCGCACGCTTGGCAAAAGGTGGTAGCTCTTCAGTGCGGGCTCCGCGGTCAGCCCATCCACAAGTTCGAGGCCAGCCGCTGGACCGAAAGCCATGGCGACGGCAACCGCCCGATTCAACTCCACGATGGGTGACGGTGCGACCTGCGCGAGCGCGTCGTAGTGCGCTGCGATGCGTGCCCAGTCCGTTTCCTCCGGGGTAACCGCTCGCGCGTGACAAGCGGCGATCGCAGCCTGGAGTGCGTACGGACCTTGCATCCCGCCGAGCCTTTCGGCCCGCTCCAGCGCGGCGAGACCACGACGTATCAGGAGTTGGTCCCAGTGCGCGCGGTTTTGCTCGAGCAGCAGAATGGGCTCTCCCGAAGTGCTCACGCGCGCCCTCGAGCGCGACGCCTGGATCTCCATGAGCGCGACCAGCCCGTGAACTTCGGGCTCTTGCGTAGCGAGCTCGGCCAGGATGCGCCCGAGACGTAGCGCATCCTCGCACAGTGCCGGTCGCATCCAGTCGTCCCCGGAAGTGGCCGAGTATCCTTCGTTGAAGATGAGGTAAACGACCTCAAGTACCGAGGACAAACGGGCGGCCAGCTCCTCGCCCCGGGGAACCTCGAACGGTACATGCGCCTCAGCCAGACTCCGCTTGGCCCGCACGATTCGCTGCGCGATGGTCGGCTCCGGCACAAGGAAAGCACGCGCGATCTCCTCGGTCGTCAGGCCACCGAGCAAGCGTAAAGTGAGCGCCACACGGGATTCGGTCGAAAGTACGGGGTGGCAGGAAACGAAAACCAGGCGAAGCAGGTCGTCGCCGATGTCATCGTCGAGCGCGGCTTCAAAATCCGGCACAGCCATCTCCTGCTGGGCTTGGAGCTCGCGACCAAGTTCTTCGTGCTTCCGTTCAAGCCGCTTGCTCCGGCGGAACGTGTCAATGGCGCGATGCTTCGCGGTGGCCATAAGCCACGCGCCCGGGTTTTCGGGGATACCCGATTCTGGCCACTGTTGGAGCGCGGCGACGAGAGCGTCCTGCGCGAGTTCCTCGGCAAGACCGACATCGCGCACGATTCGCGCGAGGCCCGCGATGATCCTGGCCGACTCGATCCTCCAGACTGCGTCGATGGCGCGGTGTGTATCGGTAACCGTCACGGCTACCGATCACACCACGTTCGATCCGCCGGTGCAAGCCGAAGCAACGAAACCACTTCTTCGCGGCCCTGGAACGCTCCTATGGTTTGGGAGCGAAGTCTTCCGGCCCGAGCACCTGGCGAACTTCGGTTTCACCCTCCCAGCCCGGCCAGTGTTTCTTGTGAAGTTCCATGAAACCCAAGGCCCCCTCGAGCGCCTCTTTTTTTGATTTGTACTCAAGAATCGCAAACCCGCCGATGACTTCCTTGGCCTCGGTGAAAGGCCCGTCGATCGCGTTTATGTTCCCTTTCGAAAGCCGCACACGCGTACTCGCGGCGGTCGAGGCCAGCCCGCCGCTAACGACCATCGTGCCGGCTTTGACGGCATCTTCGCCAAGTTTTGCCATGACCTCCATGAATCCCTTGGGCGGAGGACCCTGGTTTTCAGAGTGCTTGACCAGCATCATGAATCGCATCGTTCTATCTCCATTCTGGTTTAGGATTGCGAGCCGGTTTGCCGATCGGAGTCGACCAGCGGAACCTTGCTCTATTCAGGCGTCGAATGAGCGATGGTGAAATCGACACTCGAACGATCTTTTTCAAGATCGAAGTCCACGACGACTACGGCTTTGCGGCCTTCCGTTGCAGCTCATCGCGCCAGGCCTGCTCGCGCGCGGCGTCTTCGGGCGGAAAGACCTCGGCGGGGAAGTCACACGCCTCGTACACCTGGCGGATTTCGACCTCCGCGCCACCGTCGAACGGTGCGCGCTTGAGCCATTCCACCGCCTCTTCCATGGACTTCACCTGCCACAGCCAAAAGCCGCCGATAAGTTCTTTGCTCTCGCTGAAGGGCCCGTCAATCACGGTCCGCTGCTGTCCCGAAAACCTCACCCGCTTGCCCTTCGAGCTGGGTTGCAGCCCCTCGCCTGCGAGCATCACGCCGGCCTTTACCAGCTCCTCGTTGAACTTCCCCATGGCAGCAAAAGTTTTTTTGGTTTCCTCGGTCGGTAGAACCCCTGCTTCCGAGTTCTTGTCCGCTTTAACTATCACCATGAATCGCATCGTCTTGTCTCCTTGTGGTTCGGGTTCTCGTTCGGAGCTGGGCTCCCGGACTGTCTCGACCTGCTAATCTGGACTCTACTTATACGTCGTACGAGGGGCAGCGAGATCGACAGGTCCAGTATCTTTTTTCTGGCACAGTTTGTTAAGAGCCCGTAACCCATAAACCCAGATAGGTAAATCTCCCAACGCTCTCTAACCAGCCACGATGCAAAGCAGTTGCCAGATGGATGCCACCATTTGTAGTAAGTGCTGCAAAACCGTTGAATCCTCACAAAGATACGTCGAGATGGCTCGCCAGCATGTCAAGATGGCCGGGCGGAATACGTCTAACGCCACCCACGCCGTCCTGTCGACAACGCTGCACCCTTGTGCCGCCGCCCCGTCGAGCTTATAAGACAAAGTGGCAAGCACGAACAACACGGCGGCAACTTCCACGATTAGATTGCCGTTCCGGGAGTATTTGTTCGGCTCGGTCATCTCCCCCTCCTGTGTCTCGTTTTCCAGGCTCTACCTGGACGACGAACGAAGGGAGATGAAATCGACACGTTCAGTGTTTTATTTGAGGAACAGGTTTCCCGCGTCAGCCCTCTTTGCCTCTTTCTTTCGCAGCGGTGTAGGGAGCGAATAGCCGCCCACCCGGAAGTCATGCGTCCCATCCCCGAAGTCAGCCACAATGCCGCCGCGGCTGGTTTTCCTTCCATTCTTTCCGCTTGACATACGAATTAATTAGTACTATATAACGGATATCCATGAGACCCAAACACACCACGCTCACTCCGCAGGAACTCGAAATCATGAAGCTCGTCTGGCAACGCGATAGCGCCACCGTCCGCGATATCTACGAAGCGCTGCTTGAGCATCGCAAAATCGCCTATACCACCGTTATGACCATGATGAAGATTCTGGAAACCAAAGGTTATTTGAAAAAGCGCCGCCAGAATCGCGCGTTTGTTTACCGCCCGGCGCACCCGAAGAACCAGATCATAGGCGGCATGCTCAGGGAATTCATTGATCGCGTTTTCAACGGTTCCGCGGAACCGCTCCTCGTTCATTTAGTCAAAACGCGCAAAATTCGCCAGGAAGAGCTGCAAAAAATTAAGCGCATGATCGAGGAAATAAAATGAGCGTTTCTGAAATGGATGGAAATAATCGGAGCCGCCGATGAACACGCCGCTGTGGTTTTCGAATCTCATTTTTTGGAGCGCCCAGGTCGCTCTGCTCGTGCTGGCCGCCGGATTTCTCCCGCGCCTTTTCCAGATCCGCCAGCCTCGCGTGCTTCTCGTGTATTGGCGGGCGCTCCTCGCCATTAGCTTGGTGCTCCCAATAATCCAGCCCTGGCATCGCCTTCCAGGCGCCGCCGCAATTGTTATCGCGCCGGACATCACGGCCGTCCGCGTCATCACCGCATCCAGCCCCGCCGTCTCCCACTGGCATTTTCCCAGCCTTCCGCTCATCGCCCAGATCTTCGGAGCCGTAATCCTCGCGGGAATCGCCGTGCGATTCGCAATCCTCGCGATGGGACTTCTGAAGCTTCGCCACCTCCGCCGGGGGTCTTCGCCAATTTCTTTGTTCCCTGAATCCGCCGCTGCCCTCGAAGGGATGCGCGCTCGTCTGGAAATTTCCACCGAGTTTCGTCTTTCCCCCAATGTAGATTCGCCTGTCACCTTTGGCCTCGCCGCGCCGGTAGTTCTTCTGCCCGAGCGTTTCCCTTCGGTGGACGCGCAATTCCAGGCTGCGATTGCCTGTCACGAACTCCTTCACGTCCGCCGCCACGATTGGGCGCAACACTTGGCCGAAGAAATTCTTCGTGCCACACTCTGGTTTCATCCCGCCATTGCCTGGCTCATCGCGCGCGTTCGCCTGGCGCGTGAGCAGGTCGTGGATCTCGAAGTCATAAGACTCACGCAAGAGCGCAAGCCCTACCTCGAAGCTCTTCTTGAATTTGCCACCGGCCGCAGCCGAATCGCGGCCATTCCTGCGCCGCCATTTCTCGTCGAGCGTCAGCTCGCCGAACGTGTAGCACTCATGCTGAAGGAGGTTCGTATGTCCCGAACAAGACTGATCGCTTCATTGACGGCCATCTCGTGCTGTATCGCGTTAGCCGTAATCCTTGTCGTGTCGACTTTCCCACTGAAGGCCGCGCCGCGCCCCGGCCAAAATCCACCTATAGGCGGTGTCGCCGGAGGCGTTGCCAACGGCGTAGCGGGTGGCGTAGCAAGCGGTGTAGCCAAGGGCGTCGCACAAGGAGTCTTAGGCGGTGTTATCGACGGAGTCAGCGGTGGCGTAAATGGTGGTACGGTCGGAGGCGTCGCCGGCGGAGTTGGCGGCAGCTCTTCCCGCGATATACCCACCGTAGAGAACAACTCCATCTGGACCGACACCGTCAAGCGAGGTCCCATGGTCCGGCAGGTCCGCGGCCTGGGAACGCTAGTCCGCGCTAAGGACTCCACAATTGCCAAAGTCTTGTTGCCTGAATCCATGACCAGTGAGGTGCATGCGAATCAAAACGCCGCTATAGCCACGCAAAAGGGCCCCTTCGCGACTGGGCATGTCATCAGCGTCAGTCGAGAGGTTGTAAACGGGACAGTCGCGGTGGATATCGCCCTGGACGCGGTGCCCACGAGCGGAGACACAATCGTAAATCTCGCCCCACATTTCGTTGGCGTTCCTGATCAGGTCGACGCCACCATCGACATCGAAAAACTCGACAACATTCTCTACGTCGGCCGCCCCGTCCATGCCGGTCAACCACCCACAGGAAATTCCGCGTTCTCACTATTCAAAATCGTCAAAGACGGCACCGAAGCCGTTCGCACCACCGTAAAATTCGGCCGCACCTCCGTGAACACCATCGAAGTCCTCGACGGCCTGCAAGAAGGCGACAAAATCATCCTCTCCGACATGTCCACCTACGACAACGCCGACCGCATCCACCTAAAGTAAGCGGTCTGGCGAATGGGATACATTTAGTCCGAGCGCCCGCAAGCCTCACGGGACGTTTTGTTCAACCTGCGCAGCCCACGCTTTTCCTGCCGTTGATTTGGCGAACTTTTCGTTGCGAGCGGTACTCAGTTTTCCGTTATCGCATTCACGAATCGTTTGGTGAAAATCGCCAGGAATCGCCTTATCTATAGGGCGCGAGCCTCGGTAGGAAAGCCTTGTTTTCGTCGCTCCGCTTCCTTGGGATAGTCTCCAAGCCATGTGTACTCTTCGCGTGTTTTCAAAAGTGCAAACTTGCGGTAATAAACATGGGAGACAGCCGTCGCAAAATTCTTCTGCTGCACGGCCTCACGCATCTCGCTGGCGGCGAGTTGCGTTTTTGCGATATAGGCTTCTAGGCTATCCTCCTTCATCGGCGAAATGCCCAGATCGTGGCAGACCTGGTCGCGCATTTGCAAAAAGGCTTGCAGAAGAGCGGAAGTGCTCGTTCCCGGCATGCTGATTCCAAGAGCTTTCTTTCGCCGAATCATAGAGCTCGCAGCCTTCGGTTTCCTATCGGAAAAGCCTAACGTCCAGCCATTCTGCAAGACGCTTTGGATCGAGCACGCGAGTGGTAGGGGCGATTTCCCTCGCGGAAATAGCTGGCTGACCTCACCAAAGCAATGGTGCCGCGTGTGTGCGAACAAACGGCAAAAACTAGGAATAGGTTGTGCCCCATTCGAGACAAGCGAAAAATCCAGCAGGCGAACGAACCCCATGCCCTCAAACTCTTGCGTGTATCGCTCCAGCGCCGCCACGTCTATCAGCGGAAACTGCGCTAGAGTGGCGGGGGGAAACGAGTAGGACGTCGCCATGTTCTTGAGCACTCGGCGCTTCATGCCTAGCATGCTTAGGAGCAGATGGCCCCAGGTTCCGAATCGCCACAGCGTCGCAAGCACGAAAATAGCCAGCCAGACCATCAGATTGATAGGCGCACGTGTAACTTGACCGGACCGCTGAACGTGCCGCTCGAACTCGCTTTTAGAAATCGCCTGCCAGCCGCTTTGACTCCAGAGGATCTGGTCTGATCCGGATCGGCCGCTATTAGAAAGCTGCAACGTCTTGGTTCCGAACTCGAGCGGGTCGAAACGGCGAGTCGCTTGCGTCGGCGGTGGGAAGTTCGTGATGGTCAAATCGAACGAAGCGTCTCCAAGTTTTATGGGCAGCGTCGCCTGCGTCTCCTTGGTCTGGAAAGCGGCCAACTGCTTGTAATGCCAACCGGCGTCCTTGAACAACTTGCGTGCAGACGAACTCAGGAATCCAGGTTCTCCCTCATCTTCATCATCCAAATCGTCAGGAGTAAGCCTAGAGTTGCCGCTCGCCTGTGTTTGCGGCTTTTGCTGGGGAGGAACAGAGACGAACTTCTCCCCATCCCACCTGAATCCGCTGTGATGGCTGTACTCCCCTGCGAAGGGTGTCGATCGCAGTTTCCCATTTTCCAGCGTCCACGTGCCAACGATCGCGAATTCGTCCGGCAGCGTCGGATGCTGCAATTCCCCGGACGGAAGCAGGCGGTAGGCGACGACTTTATGTTCATAAAACTGAGAACTTGCCCCCAGGAAAAAAGCCAGGTAGCCATAGTTAGTTGTTCTGAGCTTGTCAGAAAGGAAGTTGGCGGATCGCCCCGTCGTGCCGGTGTTCAGAAAGAGAAACGCTTCCTGGTCATTCCAGAAGACTGTTGTTTGAGCCAGGCTCTGACCAAGTGCATACTGTTTGGGCAGCAGAGAGTATCCAGCTACAACCCCAGCGATTACCGCCAGGATTATCAAAATGAAAATCGCCTTGTTCCGACTCACTTTTCCGCGCCTCTATACGGGACGGTAGCAAACACCCTGGAGTAGAACAACAGTACTTTGATGACTTATAGGACAATTACCTCTAGTGCAGCTTGCCTGCTTTGGGTCATATGTCCTCCTGCTTCCACAACGAGCCATCAGCCGCAACCGGAGGGATGGACACAGCAAATCGCTCCGGAATTGTATTGACACGGTAATGACCGTTATGGTATTCTGTATCCGTTCAGAGGTGTGCCTCGCTCCCGCGAGACTCCCCTAGAAATCCCCAATGCTTCTTTTCAGGAGGGTTCCAGACCCACTAATTGCGACAAGGGCCGCGTATGCTCTCTCCAACCTTGAACAATGGGCGCCACGTGACGCCAACCTACAAAGATATCAAAACAAAAGACTTAAAACCCTTTAGAATGATATTTTTTGCAGACCCCCTGTCCTAACCTCCATGTTTTGATATTCTTACAAAAACAGGGGGGGGTGGGGGTAGCGAAGTACGGCGGGATCGTCCCTAGTATGAAAAAAGGGCCGGCAAACTTCGCCGGCCCTCTTGCATCGATTCGTTACGTCGTTACAACTTTACGCCATTACTTCCGTCCTTCAGCAATAGCTGCACTCGGCGTCGCCCATTCCGCCGCCTGTCATATCGTCCTTGATTCGCCGCAGACGCTGGCCAAGCCGCTCGGCCATCTGATGCCGCGCGCGCCACAAGCGAGCCTTCAGCGTGTTCTCGGTCACGCCGAGTTTCTTGGCTGCTTCGCCGGTCGAATAGCCCTCCACTTCGCGCAGCACAAACGCCGTGCGCAAGAGCGGCGATAGCTCGTCGAGGTTCTCGCTGATCATTTCCCGCAGCTCTGTTCCCGCGAACACTTGCTCCGGGTTCGGGCCCTCTGCCGCGAAACGCTCGGCAATCGGCAGTTCGTCCTCACGCGGTGGTTCATCGAGTGAAACCGCGGGACGTGCTTTTGCGCTGCGCCGCCTCATCAGCGCCGCATTGATCACGATGCGCGTCAGCCACGTTGAAAACTGCGACCGGCCCTCGAAGCGCTTCATGTTTCGGTAGGCGGATAGCAGTCCGTCTTGTAACGCATCTTCGGCGTCTTCCGTATTGCCGAGGACGCGCAACGCCGTCTGAAATAGCGGCCGCTGATAACGGCGGAATAGGGTTTCCACCGCCTGCGAATCGCCCCTCTGCCCGGCGCGGATCAGCTTGTCTTCACTGAACTGCGTTGCCACCAACGATTGTGTTGCTGTTGCCGTTTGCGTTGCCATCGTTCCCCCCAATTACTGCACAAAGTCGCTGAACTAAGTCACTGCAAAAAATCGCTGCAACAATCCCGTTGCTCAATGCACGGACACCCTTGGTGCCTCAGTGCGCCGGAACACCTCCGGCTGGCACTCTCGGTTTCCTCATCATCAACAAGACGGGGATTACGGCTAGGAAGACCACGCCCAACATCTTGAAGTTGTCGATGAAAGCCAGCATCGCCGACTGGCTCTGCACCAGGTTGTAAACCAGGCCCTTCGCTTGCAGCGCCGCATGCGAAGCACTCGACCCGTATGAAATTAGACGCGCCGTGTCGCCGTTCGTCGTCTTGAGCAGCGCGGGATTCAAGCTGTTCACGCTCTCGACCAAGTGCGCCTGGTGGAATTGCGTTCGCCGCTCCAACATCGTCGTAACGGTCGCGATTCCCACGCTCGCCCCGATGTTTCGCGCCAGATTGATGATTCCCGTGCCCATGTTCGTCTTTTCTTTCGGCACGTACGTAAACGCCGACACGTTGATCGGAATAAACAAAAACGCCAGTCCAAAACTCTGTAGCATGCGCGCTCGCACGGCATGGCTGTAATCGAGCTGCAAATCCCAGCCCGCCATCCAGAACAACGCAATCGCGCAGACGATGCACCCGAATGGAATCAAAATGCGTGTATCCACTTTGGACACCAGAAACCCAACGACTGGCATCATCAGCATGATCACCGCGCCGCCGGGCGATAACGCCTTACCTGCAAGCTCGGCCGTATACCCGAGCATTTCTTGCAGAAACTGCGGGATCAGCACCGTGCTCGAATACAGCACGAATCCCAGGAAAAACATCGCTATGGTCGAGATCGCAAAGTTCCGGTCTTTCAACATCTTCAAATCGACGACCGGATCCTTATGCCGCCACTCCCACACGATTCCCGCGATAATCCCGATCAGCATCAGCGCAAAGAAAACCTGGATAAATGGGGACGACAGCCAGTCGTCGCGCTGTCCCTTATCCAGAACAATCTGCATGCTGCCCAGGCCCAGGCTGATCAACCCAATTCCGATGTAGTCGATCCGGAATCCACGCTTGAGGCTCGCCTTCTTCATATACGGCGGGTCCGAAACCAGCACCGACGTCAGCAGCAGCGAAATAATCCCCACCGGCACGTTGATGTAGAAAATCCATCTCCACGAAAAATTGTCCGTAATCCAGCCGCCCAGCCACGGCCCAATCGTCGGCGCCACCACGACCGCAATTCCGTACACCGCAAACGCCATCCCCCGCTTCGCAAGCGGAAACGTGTCATTCAAAATCGCCTGCTCGCTCGGCTGCAATCCTCCGCCACCCGCGCCTTGCAAAATGCGGAAGAGAACCAGCACGCCCAGGCTAGGCGCAAGCCCGCACAAAAACGAACTCACCGTAAACAACGCCACGCAGGACATGTAAAACCGCTTCCGCCCGATCAGCCCGGATAACCATCCCGAAAGCGGCAACACGATCGCGTTCGAGACCAGATAGGACGTCAGCACCCAAGTCGATTCGTCCGCGCCCGCCGACAAATTCCCCGAAATGTGCGGCAGCGCCACGTTTGCGATCGACGTGTCCAGCACTTCCATGAACGTCGCCAGAGTTACCGTCACGGCGATCACCCAGGGGTTGATCGTCCCGTCCGGCATCCTCAGCTTGGCTAGAATTCTGTTCCGCATGACTCGTTCTTCTGTGACTCGCTTACCTTCTACCTATCTCTACGTATGACCGCTTCGCTGACTTTCGTTATTCCGCCCTGATTCAAATATCCGGGTCGACCTCTTGATGCGTAGTCCGCGCCTCATTATTTGGTGATCACTGTCGCGTCCACGTTCATCCCCGGCCGCAGCACCGCTTTGTCCGCCGAAACCGGATCGAGCACGATCTTCACCGGTATCCTCTGCACCACCTTCACGTAATTCCCCGTGGCGTTTTCCGGCGGCAGCAAGCTCAGCACTCCGCCCGTGGCCCCCGCGATCGAATCCACATGCCCGCTGAAAGTTTTTCCATAGGTATCGACTTTCACTTCCGCCTTTTGGCCGGCCTTCATTTTTCTCAGCTGCGTCTCTTTAAAATTTGCCGTGACCCACACATCTTGCAACGGCACAACCACCAGCAATCCTTGCCCGGCTTGTACGATCTGCCCTGGCTCGACCTGCTTGTGGGTCGCCACGCCGTCCACCGGCGCCACCACTTCCGTGTAACTCAGATTCAGCAACGCCGCATCCAGCGATGCGCGCGCCTGCGCCACCTTGGCCACTTTCGCTTGCGCATCTGCTGTCCGCATGCTCACCTGTTTTTTGTCCGCCTGCGCGCCTTCCACTCCCGCGCGGGCTTGCATTACCCGCGCCTTCGTGGCGTCGAGTTGGGCCTTCACTACTTCCACATTCCGCTGTGCCTGAGACAATTTTTCCTGGTCCGCCTTCAACGCGCTCGCCGTCGCATCCGCATTGGCTTTCGCCGCGTCGTACTGCTGTTTCGAAATCTCGCCTTTCTCCATCAGCGGCTTGTACCGCGCCAAATCCGCTTGCGCCAGCGCCGCGTTAGCAATGCTCTTATCCACGTTCGCTTGCGCAAATGCCACATCCGCCGTTTGTGCCTGCTCGTACGTCGCTTGCGCCCGCGCCACGTCGGCCTGCGCCGCCAGCAACCCCGCGTCCGCGCTGGAGCTTCCGCTGGCCACGTTTGCCGCCGTGCGCGGCACGTCCACTCCCGCCGACCGCGCCTCGCTCTCCGCCAGCTCTAGCGCCGCCCTTGCTTGATCCACCGCCGCCTGATAGTCGCGCGGATCGATCTTCACCAGCAGCTGCCCCGCTTTCACGGCTTGATTGTCGTCCACCAATACGCTCGCCACTTTTCCGTAAATCTTCGAAGCGATAGGGGTGATGTGTCCGTCGATCTGGGCGTCGTCCGTGCTCTCGCGGTTTTGGAAATACAGGAACAATCCCACCACTGCGGCGATCAGCACGGCGCCTCCGAGGATCCCCAGCCGCTGCACCTTCGGATTAGCAAACCCCTTCGGCGCTTCCGTCTCGAATGGCACTTCTTCTACGATTGGCCGGACCTTAGTTGCGTTTTCCAACCCCACTTCGATCTCAATGCTCATCGTCCCCTCTCACTTCGCGTAAACTTTTTCCATCTGCCCGGTTGACCGCGCAAAGTCCGCGCGCGCCTGGTTGAAACGGTAAAGCGCGGCAATCTGGTTGTCGTTCGCTCGCGAGAGCGAATCCTGCGCCTGAATCACTTCGATGTTGTTCGCCACTCCCGCCTTAAAGCGGTCCCGCGCCTGATCCACTTCTTCCTTCGAAAGTTGCACGCCCAGATTCGCCACTTGCACCTGATTGCGCGCCGAATCCAAATTGATTAGCGCCGTCTTTACGTCCAGCGCGATCTGATTTCGCAGGTCATCTTCCTGCTGCTCCAGCTTCCGAATTTCCAAATCCGCCTTTACGATCTCTGCGTGGATTCTTCCACCAGTAAAGAGCGGCACGCTCACGCCCGCCTGGTACGTGTAAGTCGGAATCCCCGTCGTCGAAGAAGAGCCTTCATAGGCCCAGTTGCCGCTAAAGTCCACTCTCGGCAACCGCGATGACTGCGATGCCTTCTTCTCCAATCCCGCGGCCATTAGCCTCTCCCTCAGCGCCTTCCACTCCTCCCGCCCGCCTAGCGCTGATTCGATGCTCGCGGTTACGTCCGGCTGCGGCGTATCGAAAAAGCTCAGTGAATCTCCCAATTCGATGTTTTGGCGCGGGTCGAGATTCAGCAATCGGCTGAGTCCGAACAGCGATGTATCCCGGTCGTCTTCCGCCTCGAGCAGCCTCTGCTTCTCGTTCTGCAATTCCACGTTTGCCCGCAGCGTGTCGATGCCGGTGCCAACCCCTTCCTTCTGCAAGTCCGCCGCCTGGTCATAAAGCGCCTGTGCCAGCTCTACTCGCGATTCCGAAGCTTGCACATTGGCCACCGCCCGCAGCGTCCCGATATATTGCGATACCACCAGCAGAATCACCTGCTCCCGCGTCGAAAGACTGTCCGCCTTGCTCGCGTTCGCCGTTTCACGCGCCGCCTGATATCGCCGAAACAGCGTCAAATCAAATACTGGCGCGCTAAATTCCGGCCCTGCCGAGAAAATCTGAAAAGGACCGGCGTGCTGTGGAACTCCCGGTATCTTCTTGCCAAAAAATGCCTCTACGTTGATGCGCTCGACGCTATCCGTAACATTCAGGCTCGCCTGTGGGAGCAAAGCCGCTCGCGCCACGTTGCGGTCCTGTACGCTCTGCGCCGCCGTCAAAATTGCAATCTGCGCCGTCGGATTCTGCTTCAGTGCCAGGCTTACGGCTTGATCCAGCGTCAATCGCAAGACCCCAGCCGGCGCAGTCCCCGGCAGCGCATTTTGCGTCCCTGTTCCTTGCGCATCCGCGAACGCCGGTGTTATCAGCAGACTAAAAAACGCAACGTAGAAAATAATGTGCGAGCCTTTTTTCCGGCCACCGCAACCCGTTTTGTCCACCCCTCCACGGCCCTCGATCTCCTGCACAATGGCCTGGTTGAGGCACCCTTCCGCAATCAGCCTTCCGCCCTGTTGATGGATCTCGTTCAGGAGCACCTTGCCCGCGGCATCAATAAAGCTCACGCCGCACAAATCAACGGCAAACTTCTCGTCCTGCTTGCGCTCTCGCCAGCACTGCTCCAGCGCCGCTACCCAGGGCCCCGCCAAGCGCCCTTCCACGCTGAGGATAGTCTTGCCGCGTTTTTTTTCAGTTGTGATTCTTAGCATTGTTGCGCCCCTGTTGGTGTCAGGTAGATGCACAAACCTCTCCATTGGAGATTACATTTTATAAATATGTAAGTTATTCGTTATAAAGGACTTAGCGTTGATTGCGAGCAAGATGCCAGGAATAGAATAGACTATATATGGGCAAAAGTCACTGGGACGTCTATAAAGTTACGACGAAATAAGGTCATTTATTGGAAGGCTGAAGCCGGGGTTTTTGGCGAGGACGCGGAGAGTGTAGCGCAGCGTTTGCCAAAAAGTGCCCATAGCGGTTGCTCCTGCAATTCGAGAGTGCCGGGCTGCTCTCCACAAATACGCCAAGTGGGGAGCGGTTTCAAGATGGGCGTTGCATTATGTCATCGGCACGCGAGTGGCTGACCGAAACTCGCCGCGCTCTGCTTTTCAACTAAGAAAAGGTGCCGTCAAGATATCTTGCGCTACCGCCGGACTGCGATAGCCTGCAATTCGAAGTGCCCGCCGCGCAAGAGTGATCCCGCTCCAATAAATTCTCGCGCTGGATAGTCCGTGGTCTTGAAGTAGCTCTTATAGATGGGGTTGAATTTGTCGAACAGCGACAAATCCGTGCAGGCAATCTGCACGTACACCAGGTCGTCCATGGTCATTCCGGCCTGCGTCAGAGTCCCCTTCAGACTGTCGAGCATGAGCTTGATTTCATCCTCGATTTCCGCGGGCGGCTTTCCCGTCTTCGGATCCAGCCCGATTCTCCCGGCCAAATACAAAGTATTTCCGGCCAGGATCCCGTCACTGAAAGGCGCCTGGACGATCTTATCCGGCGCGTTGAAGACCTTGCGGGTAGTTTGCGGAGCTGGCTGCGAAAATGCTCCATTCACGCTGACTATCCCTGCAACAGCAAGTGCGATGACTAGAAAACTGACGCGACGATTCACGGCTTGCCTCCCTTCAAATCTCATTGGAAAATGAACTCCAGAGATTTGCCGCGCGAGTGTAGCCCGCAAATCGTTTCATCGCAACCGGTGGCAGAAACTTCAGTCCGCGCGGACTGCACCGCTCATGCCCGCGAAATGAGGAGGCCCAACCGCGCGCCACCAGTGCTAATATGCCGCTTCTTCACCGAGGTGAGCGCATGCACTCCATCCTTCGAAACGGCTTTCTTTCTCTCGCCGCAGCTTTGTCCCTCTCTACGCCGCTCTTTGCCCAAGGTGATCTGGACCAGCGCATCAATAAGGAAGCAGACTCGCTCCTCGCGACGTACAAACATCTCCACGAATACCCCGAACTTTCGACGCAGGAAAAAGAAACATCAGCGCTGATCGCCGCGGAACTAAAGAAACTCGGCTACGAAGTCACCGATCATTTCGGCCAGTACGCTGACCCCGGCTTGACCGCCTATGGCGTCGTCGCTGTCCTCAAAAATGGTTCCGGTCCCGTGGTTTACGTTCGCACGGACATGGACGCCCTGCCCATCGTCGAAAATACCGGACTGCCCTACGCCAGCCACGTAAAAGTAAAACGCGCCGGCGGCGCAGAAGTCGGAGTGATGCACGCCTGCGGCCACGACTTGCACATGACCGTCTTTCTTGGCACGGCGCGCATGCTTGCGCAGCTAAAAGATCGCTGGAGCGGTACTGTCGTCTTGATCGGCCAACCCGCTGAAGAAACGGTTGGTGGCGCGCAAGCCATGCTTCGCGCCGGACTCTTCACGAAATTTCCCAAGCCGGACTACGTCCTCGCGCTCCATGACACTTCCGCTGTTCCCGCAGGAAAAATGGCCTGGCACGCGGGGCCGCTTCTCGCGGGCGCAGATTCCGTGGACATTACCGTGCGCGGCTATGGCGGGCACGGCGCCGCGCCGCAAGCGGGAAAAGATCCAATTGTCATCGCCTCGGAAATCGTCGTGATGCTGCAGACCATCGTCAGCCGGGAAATGGATCCGCAGCTTCCTACCGTCGTCACGGTCGGCTCGTTTCACGCCGGCACGAAACACAACATCATTCCCGACGATGCGCACCTGCAACTCACCGTTCGAACCATGAATCCCGAGCAGCGCGAAAAGGTCCTCGCCGCAATCTCCAGAATCACAAACGGCGTCGCTGCCGCCGCGGGGGTTCCCGCCGAGCGGGCACCAATCATCGAAGTGGCGCAAGACCGCGTTCCCGCCACGATTAATGATGTAGCGCTCACGAACCGCGTCGGCGCTTCGCTGGAACGTGCTCTTGGAAAAGAAAATGTGCTGTCCGGCGAGCCCATCATGGCCAGCGAGGACTTCAGCCTTTTCGCGCTGGAAGATCCGAAGCCGCCCATCTGCATGTTCTGGCTCGGGCGCCGCCGACCCCGAAAAACTGAAGGACGCGATGGAAAAAGGCACGCGACTGCCTGGGCCGCACTCCAGCGAATTCGCTCCAGTCCCCGGCCCCGCCATTCGAACCGGCGTCAAAGCCATGACTTCCGCCGTGATGGATCTCCTCAAGAAATAAGCCTTCGAGCCCGCAGGGAGAAGTATCGAAGAATTCTCACATCGCAATCATTCCAGCACGAATAAAGTAAAGCGAAATGACTGCGACGGCGAACCAGAGAAGCACGCCCTGGAGCAGCGGGCGCCAGCCTACTTCCTTCAGCGTGGCGCGCGAAATGCCCGTGCCAATAAGAAAGAGCGTGGCCACAAGACCGAGACGGCCAAGCGTGAAGATTGAGTTCGAGAGGTGAGAGACTGCGGGAAAGTAAGTATTGAAAATCGCGGCAAGGCAAAAAAACAGGATGAACCACGGAAATTGGATATTCGATTTGTCGGGAATCTGAGATTCACTGCGAGTATTGGATTTATTTTTCACGATGGCTGCCGTCGCGAGCGCCAGAGGCACGATCCACAGCGCGCGGGCTAGCTTTACCGTTGTGCCGATCAGCAAGGCTTGCTGGCCATACTTGGCGGCCGCGCCGACCACGGAGCTAGTGTCGTGAATCGCGAGCGCGGCCCACAGGCCGAATTGAGATTGCGAAAGATGAAGCAGGTTTCCAATCGGCGGAAACAAAAGAAGCGCGATCGAATTCAAAATAAACACAGTGCCGAGCGACACGGCCATTTCTTCATCGTCGGCATGAAGAATGGGACCGATCGCCGCGATGGCGCTGCCGCCGCAAATGGCTGTGCCCGCGGTAATTAAATACGAAGAATTCCCGCGAACGCGCAGAAGTTTTCCGAGCGCGAGGCCCGCCAGCAGCGCGAAGCCAATGCCCAGTGCGGTGTAGACGAAGCCGCTGCGGCCGGCTTTCAATACTTCGTGCAAGTTCATTCCGAAGCCGAGCGCAACGACGCAGACCTGGAGAAGAATTCTCGCGGATATCCTAGTGGTGGCGGCGAAAGGATGAGTGAAGATCAGGCCGAACAAAATTCCGATGGTGAGTGCTACGGGAGGAGAAAGAAGTCCTGTAAACGAAAGAAAGAGCGCGAGAAAGAAAATAATTTGTGAGATGACTGGCATCGACCGTCGAAAGAGTATCAGGCCAGCCATGGCAAGAGCCAGCGCATGAATCCTTAAGGCCTGAAATTGAGGATGGACTCACAAGTGCACGATTTACTCGGAAGCTGGGCGGGTACACCGCGCGGGATGTGCGGAGCAGGCTCCTATTGATTCGGCTTCTCGAGTGGATTCGGCGGTAACTTCGGCGCTGCATTTGGCCGAGCCGGCGGGATTGTTGGCGCAGGCGGGGCGGAGGGACTTACGGGAGTGCCTGGTGCAGAGGAGAGGGCCGCAATGATTTTTTCTGTCGCCGCTTTGCTGACGGCGCAGGCGGAATCCCAGATGCGGCATTGCGCCAAAGTATATGTGCAGCCGCACGTGCAAGTGTCGGCGTTGAAACGATGTAGAGCGCTCTTTTTTTGCTCTGGCGTGAGTTTCGATAGGTCGACGCCGGGAAGTTCCGTGGCGCGGTCAGCGTGTTTCAGAAAGACTTCGCCCTGGTCCTCAAACGTTTCGACTTTGGCCATGATGGGCATACCGAGCAAGGCGCGAATTTCCGTTTCGAAGAGGGCGGGGCTCCAGAGGCCGACATGCTTCTGGACAACGCGGCCTTCGGTATCCAGAAGGAACGTTGTGGGCAGGGCCGGGATTCCGCCGTATTGAAGGCGGACGTCATCGGAAGTCATGGCCACGGGATAGTTGATGCCGGTATCGTCGACGTACTTCTGTATCTCGGCGGCGTCATCGTCGTCGACATTGAGGCCGATGATTTGGAGGCGGTCCTTATATCTGTCTTGCAGAACGACAAGGTCGGGAATTTCGGCGCGGCAAGGTCCGCACCAGGTGGCCCAAAAATTCAGAAGAACGACTTTGCCTTGCAATGCGGCGATGGTGAGCGGTTTGCCATCGAGCGTCGTGAGTTTGAAGTCGGGCGCACGATCAGGGTTGCGAACGAAACGAATGACAGGTTCGTTGTCCTGTTGCGCGGCAGCGAGAGCAGGCAAGAAGAAAGTAAGCCATGAGGCGACAAGCCAGAGAAATGCCGGCCCGTTACGGGGAGACGTTGTTCGAGTCATTCGCATGGCGTCCTTAATAGGAGAACACATCGGGCTGCGCGCGCCAAGTGGCTGGTCGAAGCGGTGAGCGCCGCGCCCGGAAGCACGAACGCCACTGATGGTTCAACTGGCCGCGCTTCCCTACCGTTGAGGACACAAGCGAAAACTTTTGCAAAGCCAGACACAAACGTTTCGACGCATCGAAAGCCCAAAAGAATAAGGCACCCGTAAAAAAGACTGGTGTGGAATGAGTCCCTTGCTGCGTGGCGTTTATCGAGTGGTACGCAGTTAACAAACACAGGTGGACATATATAGACGGGCGAGTGTAGTCCTATGTACCGGGGGCGTGGCGGAAATGGCACCCGTTCTTCTGTGGTTGATCATGGTTCTGTGCCTGTTGATCTCCGTGGTGAAGTACGTCATGGGGATCATTCTGAAGGTGTCGTTTCCCAGCGTGAAGGTGCAGAAGGATTATAGCTACCAACCCACGGTTAGCGTGCTGATGCCGTGCTTCAATGAAGGAAAAACGGTCTACGAGACGATCGAGAGCATCAGCAAAAGCAACTATCCCGCGGAAAAATTTGAAGTGATTGCCCAGGACGACTGTTCGGTGGATGACAGCTACGAGTGGATGCTCAAGGCGCAGCGCGACTTCACCAACATACGCATCCGCACGGGGCGCAATGTGGCGAACAGTGGAAAGGCGCGGACGGTATGCAATGCGATGGAGCAATCGTCCGCCGAGATTATCATTTCGATCGATTCGGATTGCATTTTTCATCCCGACGCGATTTCCGAGCTGACGGCCTGCTTCACGGAGGCGCGCATCGGGTCCGTGGGCGGCAGAGTCGGAGTGCGGAACCCCAACGACAGCGTCATTACCGCGATCCAAGCGGTAATCTACTACTCGGCTTTCCAGCTTTACAAAATTCCGGAAAATTGGACACGCAGTGTGTGCTGCATCAGCGGATGCCTTTTCGCCATCCGGCGCGAGTTGCTGCTGGAGATTGAGCCGGCGATTCGGGCCCGGCACTGGTTCGGAATTCCTGTGAATCAGGGAGAAGACAGATTTTTGACGCACCAGACGCTGCTGCGCGGATATGGGACTTACATTAACAATGATGCGCTGTGCTGGACCACGGTGCCAAACACATTGTCGGTGCTGTTCAAGCAGCAACTGCGCTGGCGGCGCAGCATCGTGCGGGACTTTTTCTATACCCTGAAAACGCTCCCGCAACATGTTTGGAAACTGCACCCCAACGCCGTTTGGACACTGATCCTGACGCCGCTGGGCGCGCTCGTGGGCTTCCTGGTTGCGATAACGGCGCTTACCTCGGACCCCTTGGCATGGGCGGGGCCGGTGCCCCTGATCGTGGCCCTCGGAATCGGAGCGGTTTTGACCTGGGTGATCAAGAGATATAGTGCGCGAGAGGCGATAGCACATCCCCTGGCTTTTGGCGCTTACGTGGCGTGGTCGCTTGTCAGCAGCTTGTTGCTCACACCGCTCGCGCTTTGCACGATGGATTCGGCGGATTGGGGCACGCGAACCAAAGAAGTGAACGAGGTGGCCGTTGGCGACACCAGCAGCTAATACGGCTCCTGCTGAAACGAAGAAATCGCCGGTGTGGCAATCGCTGCATTACAAGCTGGTGATCACTCTCTATCGGATCTTTGCCATCGCCATGTTGTATTCGGTGCTGGCCGGCATCCTTGCGTACGCATTCGTGATGGGCTTTTACGCGATAAGCAGCTCGTGGGCCGCGCCGGTGATTCTCTCCGCCGCCGACGAAAAAAGTCTCGCGTTCAGGGCCCAGCTGGTGACCAGCCAGCAGACCATCGAAGATCTGAAGGTGGATTCACAAAAAATGGAAAGCGGCATTGCGGAAATGTCCAAGCACCGCGCGGCTCTCCTCGCGCTCGAGCCTGAACTTAAGGATGCCATCGCGCGCGAGCGCGCCCACAACCGCTCCACCGGCCCTCAACTCGCCGCTCTCGACACTCAGAAGCAGGCTGACAACTCGAAAACGCAATCCGTCCTCGCGCAACTCAAGCAAGTCGAATCCAACATCAACAAAGACCTCGCTGCCGGACTGATCACGAAAGGCGACGCGGCCACCCAGTTGTCCGCCCTCAATCAGGCAGAGACCTCCTTTACGGACAGCAAAATTGCCGAGGTCCTCCTGACAGACAGCGTCCTGCAGAAAACGACGACTAGCACCGACTCCCTCGACGTGCTCGAAAAACAGGCCGAGTTGCGCTCGGAGGCCGCCCAGCTCGACGTCGCCATCAACGTCGCGCAAAAAGAGCTTCAGGAGGACTCTCGACAGATCGATCGCTTGAGGCAAGCCATCACGACTGCCAAACAGAGTCCCTATTACTTGAATGCTTCAGGAGGAAAGACCTTGTACTTCGCTTTCGTTCCCTATGACAACCAGGCGAGCGCGGTCGTCGGCAAACCGATTTACGACTGTTACTTGAATATGATCCTCTGTCGCAAGGTGGGCGAGGTGAAACAGATATTCACAGGTGAACAGGAAGCGATCCACCCGATCTTTAAGACCACGATTCGTGGCTTTCTGATCCAGTTGAATCTGAACCATGACGAATCCGCGAAATCGAGGACCGTCTTCCTGGGCCGTAAGCCGATTTTGTTCTGAGGATGATTAGAATGCACCCGAGCCCCTGGAAGTTTTTCCTAGTTGCAACGCTTGTTTTCCCGCGCAAGCCTTTGCGCAGGAACACAACGATCAGCAGGCCTATTGCGCGTACGTGATGGAGCAAGCGCAGGCGCAACGAGATTTGCTGCGCACGCCCACTGCCATAGCAGGGGTGACACAGCCCGAGACTGGCCTGCCGATGCAAGTGGTGGGAGGCGCCACTTTAGGGCTTTCGAGCGTAAAAAAAGCCGCTTTGACCGTGGATGCGGCCCGGAAAGAATGCGAGCTGTACAGCACAACGACGGAAGCGCAGCAGGCCATCCAATATGCGATACCCTAGCATGGAGAAAGACGCTTTACGCAACAGGCTCGCGCTGATTGAACGCGCCTCTAAGTCCCTCGATGGACTGATCGAAAAGACTTCGAAGATGGTCGAGGCGCAGAATGCGACGCGGCTGATGCTCTTCTCCCTGCAGACCACGAGGATCAAGCTGGGCGCCGACCGGGCTGACACTCAGGCAAAACTTAGCGCGATCTATCTTCCTGAACTGAGTGACAAGCCATTGAAGGAACTGGTCGCGGAAAAAGAAAGCCGCGAGACGGGCGAGCAGAGGGCGCTGGATAAATTGAGCCGCCAGAATAATTGGGATGTTGCTCTTTCCGTGGGCGTGCATCAACAGGTGAATCCGGTTGCCTTTGGCGCGCAGCCGTACGGCGAGGTCACCGTCAACTACAATTTCGCGAGCCGGGCGATCAACAGGCATCTGGACAGAGCGGCGGAAGCCCACGACGAATGGAAAAAAGTGCAGGAGGGCGATGTTGTGCGCAGCACGGAGGCGCTAAGGCAGCAGTTGGTCGGAGAGCGTGACGGCGCAAGAGAGCAGGCTCAAGTCTATCCAGGAAGAGAGCGAACAAATGAATAAGAATCTTGAGCTTGTCGCAAAACCCGACACGTCGGCGGCTCTCGACTTCAGCAATCAATTGACGATGGCACGGCTTCTTCTGGAGATAGAGGCGGGAGACGCAAGCTTCCGGATCGGCCGGCTGCGAGAGTACCTGGCAAAAAATTACTGATCCAGTTTTATTTTCTTACTTGGAGTCCGGCTGAAGTTTTTTGGCGGGCGAAGCGAGCGCTCTGTCCGCGTGAGTGCGCGGACCGGCTTCGAGAACGCCGAGCAAACCATCCCATCTGATTCAGAGACAAAGACGGCTGCGGACAGAATTCCTTAGAATTTGCCCGCGAGAATTATTTCCAGCTCTTTGCCGTGCTCCGCGGCGGAAGACTCCGGCCAGAGTGCATGACGCAGAGCCGCTAACTCGGCGCGGTGCGCAAAATATTTGAAACCTTCTTTACCTACACCGATTGGGCATCCGGGCGGAATTGTATCTCTACCGTTCGTTTTGGCGCCGACCGAAATTCGTTTAATGCCCTCGGATGGGCTGGTTATTTTTATTGGCCATTGGACCACGGCGGGACGACGCCGGTCATGCGGGCGTAGGCGATGAGCTGTCCCATGTGCTCGTTGGCGTGGACGATAATGCGGAGGTACATTCCGTCGACGGTGGCGTCGCGATCGGCAATGTGCACTTTGCGCTGAAGATCTTTTGGTGTTTCGGCGAGATGGGCTTGCTTGACGGCGTCGAGGGAGCGCTTGAGCCAGTTGATGACATCGGCCTTAGCGGTAACGGATTTTTCCATTCCTTCTTTCATGTCCGCGGGCATCTTGGGGCCCGTCACACTGAGCAAATAGAAATTGGCCATGGCGATGTGCATATACACCTCGCTCGTGGAGCGTACGCCGGGCGCGGGCCGCCAGGAAAATTTCTCCTCGGGAGTGGCTTCGGCCAGAGCGACCAGTTGCTGCGAAACATGCAGCCACTCGCCGTCATAGCCCTGCCAAATGCCTTCGGGGAGCTTTTGGTTTTGAGCGAGCAGCGGGCGCGCGCTGATGGTTGTGAGAAGAAGAAAGAGAAAAGCTTTTTTCATGATTTGCCCCCTTGCGGAAGTTGATTCACACAACTGCGGAGTAAAGGCCAGCCCATTTTATACGTGCCGCAGGGTTAGACGTGATTTTTTTGGAGAGGCTAGCGGAAAGCAAGACGTTCCCGCTAGCCACGCCTCGCCGCGCAGTCTTTGATTCTTACTTCACAGTTGTCTGGAGTTTCTTGCTGGATGATGCAGCGTGCTCGGAGCGTCTTTCTTTTTCTACGTGCTGAGTGCACTCGGCAATTTCGTCATCCAACTTCTTGATTTCGAGAGCGAGGTGAAAATCCTGAGGATGCTTTGCGTATTTTTCGAATAACGAATTCCGTTTGGCTTTCAAGTCGTCGCGTTTCTTCTTCCAAACACCTGCAACTGCGAGCATGCGGGGTACCCTCCGAACCAGTGTGCGCTTTTTTTTGGTTAAGCGAAAGGGTACTGCAGGCGGAGTGTTGCGGAGAAGTGCGAAACTCTACTATCTGTGGAAAGCAAAAACTCGATAGTACTTGCAGTACCCGAAATGTTCCCAGGAATGGAAAGTTTTGCCCCGTGTTCGGATTGCCCCGACTGTATTCACTTGTATTTGAATGGGTTAGAAAGGCGGCCACTGGCGAGACCTCTGCCTCTAAATCGGGTAGGAGGTGCTCATGCTTCTAAGCAAAAAGCACTATCTGATGGGAGGTGGCGCGGTGGCGCTTGCTGTAGCGCTGGGAATCGCCGCAGCAGAGTTGCCGCGCCACCCAAAGACAATCGCCGTGACAGTGCCGGAAAGCACGGCCATCCACGTCACACTGGATCAAGCCGTGGCCAGCGACGAAAACAGGCCGGGGGACCACTTTGAGGCTACGGTTTCAGAGCCCGTGGTCATTGACGGCAAGACCGTCATTCCCGAAGGAGCGAGCGCCGAGGGTGTAGTGGTGGACGTGCACCGATCGGGGCGTCTGAAAGGCCGAGGAAGCTTACAGCTCGCGTTGCAAGGCGTCGAGGTGAACGGGCAAGAGTACGACGTCCGCACCAACTTGTCGCGCAGAGTCGGCGGCAACCACAAGAAACGTAACTGGGCGTTGATTGGCGGCGGAGCCGGTGGTGGGGCGTTGATTGGCGCGCTCGCTGGCGGCGGTAAAGGCGCGCTGATCGGCGGACCCGTTGGCGCAGGAGCTGGAACAGCGGTCGCGTTTATGACCGGGAAGAAAGACGTCCACCTGCGTCCGGAGACTCCGCTGACGTTTGAGCTCACAGAGCCGGTAACGATACAGACCACACCAACGAAAAGCTGAAAGTGTGAACTGAGCTGGCGCTTCGAACGCGCAGGCAATAAAGGGCGGGCGGACCTTGTCGCCACAAGCGGCGAGGGCGCCCGCCCTACTTTATGTGAGAGACGGCTCGGGACAATGAATACTAATGACGGTTTGGAGAATCTAATGGCGTATGAAGATACGACCAGGATTACTCGGCTTCATTGCCGCGATTCAGACGGTGCTTTTTTTCACCCATTTTTTTATCTATGAGACGTGGACGTTTTCCTCTGCGGGGAGCGTTGCGGAGGGGCCGCTGTGGCTCAAGCTGACTTTCTGCATTTTGTCGGTCAGTTTTCTGGGCGCTTCGCTGTTGGCGTTTCGCTACACGAGCGCGACTTTGCGCTTGTTCTACAAGGCTGCCGCGGTTTGGCTCGGTTTGCTGAGTTTTCTCTTTCTCGCGGCACTTTCTTCGTGGATTGTTTTCGGAGCGGTGCGCTTGGCGGGCGTGGAGGCGAACTTCCACCTGATCGTGGAAGCTCTTTTCGGCGCTGCGCTGGCGGTTGGGTTCTACGGAGTTTTCAACGCCAGCTGGACGCGCATCACGCGCATCACGGTGCGGCTGGCGAACCTGCCGGAAGCCTGGCGCGGCCGCAAAGCGGCGCTGATCAGCGATGTCCATCTTGGCCACGTGCGGAATGGCAGTTTTCTGCGGCGCATGGTGGCCAAGATTTTAAAGGAAGAGCCGCACGCGATTTTTATCGCCGGCGATTTGTATGACGGAACGGCAATTGACGCCAGGCGCGCAGCAGAACCGTTGAGCGAGCTGACCGCGCCGCATGGCGTATATTTTGTAGCGGGAAACCACGAGCAGTTTGGCGACGACAGCAAATATCTGCGCGCGGTCGAGGCGGCCGGAGTGCGCGTGCTCAGCAACGAGAAAGTGGAAGCAGACGGCATGCAAATTATTGGTGTGCCGTACCGCCATGCGACGCACGACGGGCATTTTGCGTCGGTGCTGCAGGGCATCGGCGTGGATCGCGAACGCGCGAGCATTCTATTGACGCACGCACCCGACCATCCGGAGGTCGCTGAGGCGGCGGGCGTTTCGCTGCAACTTTCCGGGCACACCCACGTTGGGCAGTTCATTCCGTGGAGCTGGATGGCGCGGCGAATTTACCGGCAGTTTGTGTACGGCCTGAGCCGGATCGGAAAGATGCAGGTTTTTACTTCGAGCGGCGCGGGGACGTGGGGACCGCCGTTGCGGCTGGGCTCGAATCCGGAGATTGTGATGCTCGAGTTCCAGTGAAACTGTTCAGCTCTCGTCTAAACACACCACAGACAAATGTCAGAGAGACTGTAGAAAAGCAAGCACTGCTTTCTTTTCCGCAGGCGATAGCTTTTCGAATGCTTCGGTAACTTGGGAGGCTTCCCCGCGGTGGCGCCGGATCGCGTCGCTGAAGGTGACGGAAGCGCCGTCGTGCATGAGGCGAGAGTGGAGACGAACGCCCCACAGCGGAGCAGTGCGGATCTTGTTGGCGGAGTTGTTGAATTCGGGGATGGAGAGATTCTTCCAGGTGTGCTGGTACATCCTCCTGCCGTAGTGCTCGATCATGGCCTGAATGATGCCGTCCCCCGTGCCGACATTGTGGAGTAGGAAGTCTCCGTAGGGGTGGAAAGATTTTTCGCCGAGCGCGGCCGGTATGGTGAAGCTGCCCCCATTGATGGGAGTGCCAGCAGCAGCGGTGGTGAGCGACGCGATGTGGCAAGTGACGCAGCCAATCTTGTCGAAGACCGCTTCGCCATGTTTCGCTTCGGAGGTTTTGGAGAGTGTGACGTCGCGAGCGGGCGCTTCCGACGCGCGCATGAAGCGGGCGAAGTGATCGATGTCGGAGAGGCCGTCGGCATCGGTCTTGTCGTTGGGCTCGGAGGCGGTGTTGCAGAGATTGGTGACTTCGTCGGGCTGCAGACGGCTTGTAATTCCCATTTCGTTTAGATAGGCGTCCGCGGAGAAGGACAAGAGGCTGGCTTGCTGATCTTTCCAGCCAAAGCGACCGATTCCGGTCTTGCCGGGGGCTTCGACAATGGGAACGTAAAGAGCCTGGCCGCAAATTCTTCCGTGGTTCTTCTTACACTGATCCTTCGCAAGATCGAGGAGAGTTTGATCGGACAGGGCTTCGACAAAACCATCGCCCAATACATTTAGAGAGACGCGGAAGGTTCGGACTTTTTCGGAATTCGGGACGTGCTCCTGGATTTCGGTGCTGGGGAAAGCGCCGCTGGGACAGATGGCGCGGTCATTAATCAGAGAGCGACCCTTGATGATTTCGGCGCCGTGGTTAATGGGAATTTCCGGGTTTTGAAACGCACCCTTGGCATCGTTGTGACCGACACGCAATTCCGTAACCTGGCTGGAGCCGCCGGACGTGGGATTCTGGTGGCACTCACGACAGGATTGCGCGTTGTAAAGCGGGCCGAGACCGTCGGAGACAGCCTCGATTTCATCGAATTTGGCCTGATCGGCCGTGTGGGTGGCGTCGTCGACCAAACCATTGCTCTTGTTGTCGAAACCAGTAGGAGCCTCAGATATCGGCGGAGCGAAAGCAAGAAGACCTAACGACAAAAAGAGAGAAATGCCGGTAAGCAGCCTCATGAGGACCTCGTGTTCGGCTGGTTGAAGGGAAATTTACTCCTGTAATAGCTGAAAGCCAAGTGCAAAAAATGACGAGAAGTGGCAGGGATCTCGCGCCCGGTAGGAGCTACATCGGGCAGCGGGCCCCGAGCTGGCGCCCGGCTGGTGACTCGGAATCTCGCGACTTGGATGAAGGGAATTATCACGATTCAGCGGGCCTTAGCTGATTGGCGTCCCCCACGAACATCCTGAGAATCCCTCCAGATGTGAGGGGCGTGTCTCGACTATCAGAGAGTCCGCACACGTCTGGATGTGTTTCAATCCTGGCTGGCAAGAGTATAATGGCGCATGTGAGGCCAGCAGGCTCGGCCCCACACCCACCCTGGGCCCACCTATTCGGCATTCCTTCATCCCCCACCGTTGAAGGTCGTTCCGAAAATCGAAAACGCCTCTCAAAGGACATGAACCTCAGGAACATGAGCTTGGATCGACGTCAAACACTCAGAAAGGTGCCAGACAAGTTTGCATTCCTTCAATTGGAGCGAGATGACGGTGGAACCGTGCTGGACGCTTCCGAAAAAGGCTTGCGCTTTGAGACATTTGCCCCCGTGCATCAAAATGGACCAGTTCATTTTTGGTTTTCGCTCAATCTCCGTGACCGGATTGAAGCCTGGGGCGAGCTGGTCTGGACCAGTCCAGAGAAAAAGTGCGGCGGGTTGAGGTTTCTACACCTTTCCGAGGAGGGTCGCGCGCAGATACAGGAATGGATGGCCGAAGCTCCCCAGCGGCAAGTTCCAGACGAAAGGCCCGAATCTCGTACTGGCCAGGAAAGAACGCCCGGCAAAGTCCAGGCGGGCAAACTCGACGCTGTCTCGGCATTCGTTTCAAAAGCCCGGCCGCAGCGCTACACACTCTTGCCGGGCGGTCAAAATTCTGGCGGCCCCAACCTGCTCCCTCCGGCATTTCAAAACACGGAGGAACAGGCATTAGGGCTGGTTCCTTTACAAATGTATCTCGCCTCGAAGCGAAAAAACCTATTCCTCGGAATACTGCTGGGCATTTGTATCTCGACCACCATCGCCATGACGGCGTTCAGATACTCGAACTATCGTCGCCAAATCCAGGAAGAGCAAAACCTAGCCGCGGAAGCACGTACGGCATCAATGAGTTCCGAAGTCCCGCCACCGGCGCCCGCAGTTCAGCTGACATCCAATCCGGCGAGCGGCGATATATTTTCAACGGGAAATTCGAAAAAAGGAACGTCCACCGGCCGAGCTTCTCAAAACCAGATGGCAACAGTTATGGGGCCATCTAATTCGCACGCAATCCAACCCGCCGGCTCGGCCGCGCCTACGCTCCCTTCTCTCCAGCCTCATTCGAACGAAAATGCGAGCCAAAGGCACGGCTCCCGGACGCCAGCGCAACTTTGGGCCGCTGTGCACGCTGGCGACAGCAAGGCGGCGGTCGAGTTGGCCGAACTCTATATCGAGGGTGAAGGTGTCCCCCACAATTGTCTGCAAGCGCGGGTGCTTTTGCTGGCAGCGTCCGAGAAGCGCAACGCTAACGCCATCAAGAGGCTACATGAGCTGGACAAGACGGGATGCGTTGGTGAATAGCGACTAAATGATTTCTGCAGTCCAGCGTGTGGTTCACTCTGCGACCTCGTGAAAATCCACGAGGGAGTTACCCAACTTTACTTCCGAATTGATCAAACCGGGCGGCGGATACCGAGCTTGCGCATGCGCGCCTGAAGCGTCGTGCGCTTCATGCCGAGGAGAACTGCCGCGCCTTTGGCCCCGGCGATGCGCCACTCCGTTTGGCGGAGCGCGCGTAGAATGTGTTGGCGCTCTGCTTCTTCGAGGGTGGAAATAGAGGATGTGAGAGACGTAGGGGACACGAAGGAAGAAGCAGACTCTGCTCCGGCGGCCGGGCTTCCGTCGTGGTTTGCAGCATCACTTGTTTTTAGTTCACTGAGTGGGACGCGGAGTTCTTTGCCAGGGGAGAGCAGGACGGCGCGCTCGATGAAATTTTCGAGTTCGCGAATGTTGCCGGGCCAGGAATAGTTTGCGAGAGCGTCCATCGCGTCGACGGGAATATAGGCGACAGTCTTGTTGAGGCGGCGGCTAAATTTTTGCACGAAATAGCGAACGAGGAGTGGAACGTCTTCGCGGCGCTCCCGGAGAGATGGAATGTGAATGGGGAACACATTTAGCCGGTAAAACAGGTCGCTGCGGAAAACGCGCTCGGCCACCAGCTTTGCGAGATCGGCGTTGGTGGCGGCGACGACGCGGACGTCCACGCGCTGCGTGCGGTTGCTGCCGAGCCGTTCAAACTCCTGCTCCTGTAGTACGCGCAGGAGTTTGGGCTGAAGCTCGAGGGGTAGGTCGGCGACTTCATCGAGAAACAGAGTGCCGTGATCCGCGAGCTCGAAGCGGCCGATTTTTTGCGTTAAAGCGCCGGTGAAGGCCCCGCGTTCGTGGCCGAAGAGTTCGGATTCGAGAAGCCCGCCGGGAATCGCGGCGCAGTTTATTTTGACAAACGTTCGCTGGCGGCGCGGGCTGAGATTGTGGATGGCGCGGGCGATGAGCTCCTTGCCGGTGCCTGTTTCGCCGGTGATGAGGACAGCAGTGCCGGCGGGCGCGACAAGCTCCACCTGGGCGAGGGCGCGCTTAATCGTGGGGCTGTCACCGACGATCTCTTCAAAATTGAATTCACTGCGAATTTCTTCCTCGAGATAAAGCTTTTCTTCGGCGAGCTTGTCTCTAAGCGCGTCAATTTGTTTGAAGGCCAGCGCGTTTTCCAGGGCGATGGCGATTTGCGCCGCGACTTGCTGCAGCAGTTCCACGTCCTGAGCGGGGAAAGCGTCTTCGCGCCGGCTGGCAAGATTTAGAGTGCCGAAAGTACGTCCATGGGTTATGAGCGGGACGCAGCAGATGGTCTGCACGCCTTCGGCTCGGAGCGTGCGAATGATTTCATTCGAAAAGCGATCGATCTCTGCTCCCCGCGCGAGGAGCGGCTGGCCCGTCGTGAAGCAGATGCCGGAAGGAGTGGTATCGAGAGGGACTGTGATTTCCTGATTGAAAAGCCCGGGACGGCTGGAAAAATCGAGAGCGTGAATTTTCAAGAGGCCGGAGGCGGCCTCGAGAAGGGCGAGGCTGGTGTAGTCGTGATGAATTACCTTCTCGAGAGAGGAGACGATGCCGCGGAACAGCTCGGGAAGTTCGCGGCTGGAGACTAGAACGTTGTTGACCTCCAGAAGGACTTGGAGGCGATCGCGCTCCCGGGCAAGCTGTGCTTGGTAGGCTTGCGAAGTTTCAAAATTCAGTGCGTTGTCGACCGCCAGAGCCACCTGGCTGCCCACGCGCTGCATGAATTGCAGCTCCGTATCGGTGATGCCTTGAGGGACAAGACGGCCAAATCCCATTGCGCCCAAACGGCGCTGCGCGGTGGTAAGAGGAACCATAGCCAAGGAGCGAACGCCCACTTCGCGGAGCCGGTGAAGGAAATCTGGAAATCGTTGATCGTCTTCCGTGTCGCTGACGACAAAGGGCTGCTGCGATTGCCAGACCCAGCCCGAGGGATGGCCCTCCATCGGAGTTTCGCTGCCGGTTTTTACCGGAGTAGGAAGCCGGGTTTCGAGAATGTGGAGACGCATGACATTGCGCACGGGGTCATGAAGGACCAGGGTGAGAAAGTCAAAATCAACCACGCAATGGAGACGTTCCGCCAGGTCGTGAAATAGAGCGGCGAGGTCGCGATGCAGTGCGATGGATTCCGCCACTTCGAGCAAGGCTTCGAGCTGACGCCTGGAGTGTTCCAGCGGCGCGGTGGAGGTTACTTCGGGCGGGGAGATAGCCGGATCCGCCATAGCAGGCAGAATAGCACCCGCGTTGGCCGACGCTCAACCAAAGGCGCAATGGCAAAGCCGATGAAATTGCGGCCGAGCGTGCGAGCCGTCACGTGCCAGTCCCGTTTGTGGGCACGGATGTTGAGGGATCAGTTGTTCGCTAACGCGACGTGCTGCCTTCAAAGCCCGCGAATCCATTCCTTGAGCCGCGCCGCCTCCATTTCGATCAGTCCCGGATCATGGAACGTGTGAGCCAGCACCGATACGCCTTGCGTTGTGGACAGCAGATGCACGGCCAGCCCCCGCGATTCCGCTCCTTTGCCTAGCGCCTTGAACTGCGCCTCCATCCACTCCAGAGCCTCCCCGAACAACGCCGTCGATTTCTTGGCAACCGCGCCGCCGTGCTTGTGCAGTTCCGAGCACAGGGTCCCCACGGGACAACCACTGCGCGCCAGCTCTTCACGGTTCTTAATTTTTATTTGCACAAAAGCGCACAGCCGCTCTCGTGGATTATCTGCCTTGTCAAACTCCTGCAGTAGCTTCCTGAATCGCGAAAGTCGCAGCTCGACAATGGCATCGCCGATATCGTCCTTCGTTTTGAAGTAGTAGTAGATGTTGCCCAGAGGAATCCTGGCTTCCGTCGCGATGTCCGCGAGGGCCGTCTTGCCGAACCCGTGCCGGTACGAAACCTTCTCCGCGGCCCGCAGCAGCCGCGTCCGGTTGTCTGCTTTCAATTTTGGCATTGCGCCGTCCAATAGTCAGTTGACTAGCTTATATGGTAGGTTCGCGGAGGTCTGAACGTCAATGCCGCGGCGCTCAGGATTCCATCCTGATGCGCGACGGGAAATTTGAACAACCAGCCGGAGCCTGCCGGGGCGGAAGGTTTCTGAGGCGCCAGCGAATGTTGACGCTGACATCCGGTTTTCGGTATCGTGTCAGTCAGTCAACTGACTATCGGAAGGCTAAAATCGCACGGAGGAGAAGGAACGATGAAAACCCAGCATCAACCAGCCCTGCCCCCGCCTGATCGCTCGAAATTCAACGGATGGCTGGTTTGCTGCACCGCACTGCTTTCCTTTGCTGTTGGATCGCTACTTACCACACGCCTGACGCATTTGAACCGAGTAAGGGCGGATAACAATCGCGTATTCGAACTCATGGTCTACCACACCGTGCCGGGCAAAGTGCCGGCCCTCGAGTCGATCTTTCGCGACGTTTCCAAGCTGCAGGCCAAGCACGATCTCAATGTCGTCGGCTACTGGGTGCCCGGCGGCGAGGATCCCGCTTGGGCCAACACATTCATTTACCTCGTTGCTCATCCCAGCCTGGACGAAGCGAAAAGCAATTGGCACGCGCTTCATGCCGACCCGGCGTTTCCAGAGTATAGGGACCAGGCCGCCCAGATCCTGGAAAAGGTGGACCAAAAGTATCGCGTGGACGAGGTGTACATGCGTCCGTCGGATTTTTCGGCGATGAAGTAGAGCCTGGGTTGGACGAGGTTCGGTCTCGATATGGAAAACTCCATTCGCATGAACGCGTTGCGGAATCTTGCGGTTGTTGGCCTCCTCTTTTTTGTTCCGCAGCCGGCTGCTGCTCAGAGAAACGCGTGGATCGCTACGTGGGCGGCCAGCCCACAGCCATCGGCCCCCGACCCGCAAGAACCGCTGCTCAACATCGAAGACCAGACTGTTCGAGAGCGCGTGCGCGTATCCATTGGAGGAGCCCAGATCTGCCTTCGCCTTTCTAACGAATACGGCTCCGCACCGCTATTAATCGGCTCGGCCACTGTTGCGGTGCCGAACGATTCGACGAGTATCAGAGCAGGCACGATTCAGACTGTCACTTTCGGCGGCCGCAATTCGGTCACGATTCCTGTGGGCGCGCCGGTCCTCAGTGACCCGGTGGCCTTTCCCATCGCTTCCGGAGCGGAGATCAGTATCAGCCTCTATTTCCCCAAGCGCGTACCTACGCCGACGCTCCACGCTCTGGCGCTCAAGCGGGCCGTGGTTTCACAGGCAGGCGACCACACTCGTGCGGAAAAGCTCGAAGCTGGAGCTGTGTCTGAGTCCTTGATCCTGCTTAGCGCAGTGCTCGTTCCCGCGCAGCCGTCTCAGCGCCTGGTGGTGGCGTTTGGCGACTCGGTCACGGATGGCGATAGGTCCGCCATCGATGCGGACCGCAATTGGCCAAGCGATCTAGTCCGCCGCCTGGGAAAAACGCCCGAATATTCGAAAGTGGCGGTGGTCAATGCGGGCATCGCCGGTAACCGGCTTCTGAGCGATTGCTTCCTAGCAAGCGCCGGCTGTTTCGATGTCAGCGCCTTGGCTCGCTTCGACCGAGACGCGCTGGCCGTGCCTGGCGTAACTCACATTGTGCTGCTCGAGGGGATTAATGATATTGGTTTCCCCGGCGCGAAACTGGGCGGGAGCTATCTTGCCGATCCTGAGGATTCTCGCTCTCCTGAAGACATGATGGATGCTTATCGCCAATTGATTTCCCGTGCTCACGCTCATGGGGTCAAGCTGATTGGCGCCACGATCGGCCCTTTTGAAGGCGTAACCCTTCCTGGCTACTACTCGGAGTCCAAGGAAGCGGCTCGGCAGACGGTTAACAAATGGATCAGGACCAGCGGCTCGTTTGATGGCGTGATCGACTTCGACGCGGTTCTCCGCGATCCGGATCATCCCAGCAGACTCTTGCCGCGCTTCGCTTCAAAAGACCATCTTCATCCTAACGATGATGGCTACCAGGCCATGGCCGATGCAATCGATCTTGCGCTCTTCAAATAGCCTTGCTCGTGTCCTGTCGGTTTTTGGATGCTCCTGGTTGTCGTGTTGCGGGATTGCGAATTGTAAACAAGTTAGCGGCGGAAGAAGGGACACCTAATGAGTGAAGATTCTGCAACTAAGCCATCGAGGAAAAAGAGCGCTTTATTGGCAATCGCAGTCGGCGGCGGAATTGCCGGCACTTTGGACCTTCTGCAAGCCTGCCTCCTCTTTGGCTGGAAGATTCCTCTCGTGATTTCCGCCGGCTTGCTGGGACGAGGCGCTTTACATGGAGGCGTCGGCACCTATGTTCTGGGTGTCCTGCTGCACTTCTTTATCGCTTGCTCGGCAGCCGCTACTTACTATGCGGCAAGCCGCAGGCTGCATTTTCTGATCGAGCATCCGCTCGTGTGCGGCTTGTTCTTCGGCGCCGCGGTGCAAGAGGTAATGAATCTTGTCGTCTTGCCGCTCTCCGCGCTTCACTCCAGGGGCCCTTACAAACTTGATGACCTGATTCTAGGCCTTCTGGTGCACATGGTCGTTATCGGCCTACCCATTTCCTTCAGCGTGCGGCGCTTCGCGAATTAGGGTGTATTCGCGTCTCGCCGTTCAAACCATCTGGTTCTAGCCAGGATGTCGCGCGATTGCCCGCGTGGAACGGCTGGAGTAAACTCCAGTGCGAGTGGCGGATACATTTTCAATTATCGGCCGCACGATTTCTCACTACACTGTCCTCGAAAAACTCGGCGGCGGAGGCATGGGCGTCGTCTATAAAGCCGAGGACACGCGCCTGGGCCGGAACGCCGCCCTGAAATTTCTTCCCGAAGACATCTCCCAGGATCCTCAGGCGATCGAACGATTCCGGCGCGAAGCGCGCGCTGCATCCTCACTGAATCATCCGAACATCTGCACCATCTACGATATCGAAGAATTTGAAGGCCGCCCGTTTATCGCCATGGAGTTGCTCGAGGGCCTGACGCTGAAGCGCCGCATCGCCAGGAAAACCATCGAGATAAATGAACTTCTGGAGATTGGAATTCAGATCGCCGGCGGACTGGAAGCTGCGCACGCCAAAGGCATCGTCCACAGAGACATCAAGCCTGCAAACATTTTCCTCGTTGAGCGCGGACCGACAAAGATACTTGATTTCGGACTGGCGAAATTTACGGCCTACCGGCAGCCGGCGGCGGAGTCCGCGAGCGAATCCTTCAATCTCACACACAGGCACGTGCTGGACGATGGCCTCATCACCAGTCCAGGCAGTTCCATAGGCACCGTTGCGTACATGTCGCCGGAACAGGCGCGCGGCGAAGAGTTGGATCCGCGCACGGACTTATTCTCGCTGGGCGTTGTGCTTTTTGAGATGGCCACTGGCGCGGTTCCATTTTCAGGGTCGGCGGTGGCTTTGATCTTTGACGGAATCCTGAATTCATCGCCGACTCCAGTGAGGAAGTTGAATCCCAATTTGCCAGCAGCTTTTGAAAATATTCTGGCGAAGGCACTCGAAAAAGATGTTGGGTTACGTTACCAAACTGCAGCGGAATTTCGGGCCGACTTAAAAAGGTTGAAACGCGATTTGGATTCTGGCCGCGCGGGTATGACGTCCACCTTACCGGGCGCCCACGAAGAGGCTCGCGGACTTCGCCCGTGGCAGACCTGGGCAGTGATAGCGGGCGGCGCTCTCCTCGCCATCGCGGCAATCGTCGGGTTCGTTCTGACGCGGCCAATGGCACCGCCTCGCGTCCTGCGAACTGTCCAACTCACTAACACGAACCGGCCCAAATCAGACGTAGTCACGGACGGCTCCCGGCTCTACTTCATCGAAGGCCAATCGCGGCTATCTCAAACCTCCGTGACAGGTGGCGAGACCTTTCCCATACCGACTTCACTCGAGGACACCGGCTTCTCCAACGTTTTCGATATCTCGCCCGACGGTTCTGTGCTCTTGATGAACACAGCCCGAGGAACGTCTCTCGACGGCCCGCTTTGGAGCGTCCACGTGCTCGGCGGTTCGCCTCGTCGATTGGGCACGCTCGAAGGTCATTCCGGAGCGTGGTCGCCAGATGGGAAAAGCCTCGCCAATTGCAAAGGGGAGGAGATTTTCCTGGCGAATAGCGATGGCAGCGAGCCACGACGGCTTTTGGCAACAGCCGGAACCTGCAGTGATCTGCGCTGGTCGCCTGACGGATCGATTCTGCGTTTTACCTTGAACGATCCGAAGACAAATAACCGCGCCATCTGGCAAGTCTCCGCTGACGGCGGCAATCTTCGGCCGCTACTTGCAGGCTGGAACAGCACGCCTAATGAATGCTGTGGCAAATGGACGCCTGACGGAAGATATTTCGTGTTCGAGGCACGACGCGACGACACGGCAAATCTCTGGGCTCTGAAAGAACATGGAGGCCTATTCCGTCCGACTGCCGGGGAGCCGGTACAGTTGACCACTGGGCCAATGAATACCGGCAATCCCGTCCCGAGCCGTGATGGCAAGAAGCTTTTCGTCCAGGGCTGGCAGCCCCGGGGAGAATTGGTGCGCTACGATGCCAAGTCGGGCCAATTCGCGCCTTATCTTTCTGGGATTTCGGCGATGGGCCTCGACTTTTCTCGTGATGGGCAGTGGGTCGCCTACAATGACGCCTCTGATGGCACCATGTGGCGTAGTAAGGCCGACGGAACACAAAAACTTCAACTTGTGTTCCCGCCTATGCTGGCCTACCTGCCTCGATGGTCTCCGGACGGAAAGCAGATTGTCTTCTTTGGCCATCCCCCCGGCGAACCTTGGCAAATCTATTTGATTCCCGCGGAGGGAGGCTCTCCGCAACTGATCTTTCGAACCGAGAAGAACTCGGCCGATCCCAACTGGTCTCCAGATGGCAAATCGCTCGTCTTTGGAGAAAATTCACTGAACAATCAGGGGTCGGCGGTCTATGTCCTCGACCTGAAAACGCGAAACGTCTCGAAGCTTCCGGAATCGGAGGGCCTGTACTCTCCCCGCTGGTCCCCCGACGGACGCTACATAGCGGCGATTACGCTGGATTCTCTCAAGCTCATGCTTTTTGATTTCACGACTCAGAAATGGAGTCAGCTTGCCAATATTTTCGTCGCTTATCCGACATGGTCGCGAGACGCGCGCTACATATATTTTGACGGGATTCTCGACAACCAGGAGAGCTACGTCCGCGTTCGAATCACCGACGGCAAACTGGAGCGCCTCTTCAGCCTGAAAGGATTTCAGGCGGCGGGGGGAGCCTTTGGAAACTGGAGCGGCCTGGCCCCCGGCGAAATTCCGCTGCTGGTGCAAGACGCCAGCATCCAGGAAATCTACGCTCTCGATTGGGAGCACCCGTAGTCAGGAGACAGGCAGAAAGAGATGACAACGAGATTGCAGGTGATGAAATTCGGCGGGACATCTGTGGGTGATGCGTCGTGCATGGCCAGGACGGCCCGGATCATCGCGGAGGCTGCCCGGGGAGGAAATTGTGTTGCAGTGGTTTCCGCGATGAGCGGGGTGACGAACCGTCTCGTCGAAGCTGCGAAGCAAGCGGGAGCCGGGGAAAAAGAGCAGGGCACGGCCGTCCTGGCCGCGCTGCGCACGCAGCATGAGGAGGCGCTGAAGATTCTGGTGCGGAATGAGGCTGCACGCAAGTCGATTGAAGAAGAGATGGACGAAGTTTTTGGAGAGGGGGGCCGGCTGTTTGAAGGGACAGCGCTGCTGCGCGAGTTGACACCCCGGACGTTGGATGCGATCTCGAGTTTGGGGGAGAGATTGTCCGCGCCACTGGTGGCGGGGGCGGTGAGGGAGCTCGGCTTGCAGAGCGAAGCCGTGGATGCGACGGAAGTGATTATCACGGATGCGTTCCACGGAGGCGCGGAACCCTTAATGGACCTGACTCGGGAAGAGTGCGAGGTGCGGTTGCGGCCCATGCTTGAAAAGGGAATCGTGCCGATTGTGACCGGGTTCATCGGGGCGACGACAGAAGGAAAATTGACGACGCTGGGGCGCGGCGGGTCTGATTATTCGGCGACGATTTTGGGCGCGGCGATGAATGCGGACGAGGTGATTATCTGGACGGACGTGGACGGCGTGCTGACAGCAGACCCGCGGCTAGTGCCGGACGCGCGAACGATTCCGGTGATCTCTTACCGCGAAGCCGCGGAGCTGGCTTTTTTTGGCGCGAAAGTGCTGCATCCAAAAACGCTGAAACCGGTGATGCAGGCGGCCATACCCGTGTGGATTCGCAACAGCTTTGCACCGGAGCGGCAGGGGACGTTGATTACGCCGGCAGGCCGGAGCACTGGGGGCGGCGTGAAAGCGTTGACGGCGATACAAGATGTGGCGCTGATCAGCGTGGGCGGTCCGGGGATTGTTGGACTGCCGGACGTTGTCGGAAGGACTTTTTCAACGACAGCGGAGCTGCGGGCAAATGTTTTGCTGATCTCACAGTCGTCTTCGCAGAATGACATTTGCTTCATCGTGTCCGCGGCGGATGCTCAGCGGACCGTGGAGGCGTTGCGAAAAGAATTTGCGCAAGACCTGGCGCACGAGAAGGTCGAACACATCACGATCGACAGCAATATCGCCATCGTTGCGGTGGTAGGCGAAAACATGCGCGGGACACCAGGAGTCGCGGGGAGAACGTTCAATGCGCTGGGCCGCGAAAACGTGAACCTGATTGCGATCGCGCAAGGATCCTCCGAGTCGAACATCTCGTTTGTGGTGGAAGAAAAAGCCATGAAGACGGCGCTGATCACCGCGCATCGCGAATTTGGTTTGGGCGCGGCCGCGAACTAAGTTATTTTCCTAACTCTCTAAATTCACCAAGACACGAAACTCGACCGAAAGAGCCGGGCTTGCCATCGGGCGAAGTTTGCCGCTGACTGGGTATTAATTGGGCTTTTCGTCGTCGGGTGGAATGATTTTGATGTCATCGATGGCGCGAGGGGCGCTGTTGGGATCCTTGACGAGGCCGTCGAGAGTGGTTTTTGCGTGTTCATCGACGGCGCCTACGGCGGCCACCAGGCAGGAATAGAGGAATGCTTTGATGCCAGAGCGGAATTGCTCGGTGGATTGCTCGGTGGTGCGGGTCACGTCGTCGATCATGGTGCGGCGGCGGGATTCGCAGGCGGAGCGACTCTCCGCGTCGAGAGCAGAGAGGGCGGACTTGACACGTTCGGTGGTTTCCGAAATGGCGAGATCGACCTGGACTTCGGCCTGACGGCGGAATTCCTCGAGAGTGCTTCCCGCGGCACTGTGGAGAAGCGCGCGAGACTCGGCCACACGGGCGTCGAGCTGCGCGGCAGCTTCGCGGATGACCATGCGCGTGGATTCCATCACGCGGACCAACTGGCGGTCGGAAATGCGGTCCGCGGCAGACTCGAAATGTTCGGTGGCCTGGCCGAGAGATTCGTCCAAGCGGCCGCGCGTCTGCGGCTCGATTTCGTGATCGACTTTTTCTATGAATTTCTGAGTATCGGCGAGATGGCGCTGCGTATCGGCGGCGAGCTTTTCGAGCCGTTCTGCAATTTCTTCCGCTTGGGTGCGGTAGGCGCTCTGCTGTTCATCCCAGCGGCTCTGGACTTCTCCGAGGCGAGACTCGAGGTGGCCGAGGATTTCCTCCCGGGAAGCGCGCATCAGCGATTCAAAGCGCTGCTCGGAAAATTCATGCAATTGCTTGAGATTGTGTTCACGGACGCCCTCGATCCGCGCGAGGGCCTCGTTGATGGCTTCATCGAGGTGAGTGGCCAGCGCGTTCTGGACGACCTTTTCGGCGGCAGCCTGCAGTTTGCCCTGCATGGCGGCGACCAACTGGTCGATGGTGATGGCGACGCGTTCCGGCTTTGCGGGCGAGACTTCTTTCGCCGTTTGCGTGCCGGCTGCGGCGGGAGACGGGGAGGGGAACGCGGTTACCTGGCCGGTCCTCGCCTCGTTGGGGCCTGGCGCGGGAGCAGGGGAAAAGGCGTCAGCGGCGGTTGGCGGCGCAGCCGGCTCCAGAGCGGGAGCGACAGCCGTGGCCAGACCTGCTGCGTAAGTATTCCCACCGAGCAAGCGATTCCAATCCGAAGGCGGCGGAGAAACATTCCAGATATTGGCGGGGGATTCGAGCTCGACGCCAACCTGGAAAAGTTCGCGGGGGCTGGCGGGAGGATGGACGGACTTCACGAAGGCACGAATGACAGGAGAGATGGTTTCGCCGTCGGGCTCGAGCACGCGAAGGCCGATGGAAGAACCGACGGGGTATTCATGGCGCGAAGGATAGCGGCAGCCATGAAGATTAAAGCTGACGGTGGCCGTTTTTTCCTGGAAGGAGAGGCCGGTTTTAGTTTGCCCGAGCACGACGAGAGGAACGTTGCGTTCAATGCGCGTGCTGCGGCGGCCTTCCAAGCCGGAAAGAGAATGAAGATGATCTGGGGGAGCGGCTAGGCTCACTTCAATCCTCCACGTTTCTAGGTGTGAAGCCTACCACCGACGCGGCAGGGCGCAAAAGAAATGTTGGCGGCGGGGACCCCTCCCCCCAGGTTTTGCATAAGTGTTCATTCTAGAGGGAGTTAAAGTGCTTTGTTTTGACGTACTTTTGTAAGTGTTGATTCTAAATAATTTGTTTGCACTAATTTGCACAAAAATAGTGCAAAGACGGCCGGGTTTTTGTAAGTGCGGAGAACAAAGAACTTAGACCATAAACCTAGGTTCCGGAAAGCAAAAACGCCAATCATGAGATTGGCGTTCCCGGGTACGAAGCGCAATATTACCCAGCGACTACTATACTTGGGGGGCAACTATTTGTCAAGGGAAAAGAAGCAAATTCATGACATCTGCCGCCCTACGTTCTGGTTCTCTAGCAACAAGGCATTTCAAATTGGGAGTCCTGGGTCTGCTGGCAAGGCCAATCTTGGATCACTTCCAGATTGCCGACAATTCGGGAGTTGGTGGCGATAAGGGCGTTTGTCGTTACTAATCCGACGGACGGGTTGACAACACCGGCGCATCGGATCGGGAGCAATCGTCGGGCTTCAGCGGAAGTGGTTGACGATCATGATGGTTTGATCGGTCTGGTCGAGTTGCGAGAACACGATGGATTTGCCATCGGGCGCTACAGCAGGGTTCCAGGTTTTTTTCCCCTGGGATACGAGCGGAAATGTCTTTCGCGTCGCGAACTCGTAAAAGGAAAGACTGCGCTTACGTTCCTCGTTTATGAAGTAAATGCCAGCGGACGACAACGCCCAGTTCCAGCAGGTCCGCAGGCCCGTACCCTTCATTACCAGGGATTCCTGGCCTCCTGCTGCCGGAATTTTCCAGATTTCGTCGCTGTAAAAAGTTCTTGAGAAATAGACGAAGCCGTCAGTGGATTCCACGGGTCTGACGCCACCATTCTTTGTCAACTGAACCGGAGATCCTCCTGATGGATACGGCGCTTTCCATAGTTTGGTGGTTTCATTGCCGCGATTCGAGGAAAAGTACAACCACTTGCCGTCATGGGAAAAATTCGGCTCGGTATTATCCGCTCCGCTGATAGTCGGAAAAACGTGCGGCGCGCCTCCAGGCACCTCCACCACATAAATTTCACTGTGGTAAGCAGGGCGGTAATCAAAGGCTACGAAACGTCCATCGCGTGACCAGCGCGGAGTGCCGGACTCGCCGTTCAGGAAGGTGAGCTGCGACGGATTGGAGCCGTCGCTGTTCACGGTCCAGATTTCGCGGTATCCCGATTGGGTCGATTCAAAGGCCAGCTCGCGACCGTCGGTAGAAAAATAGGAGAGGGAAGTCTCACCCTTACTGGCAAAGAGCAATCGGGGAGATTGCGCTACGTGCTTCGCGTCACTGAGCGGGACCTTCCAGAGATTCCGTTGAATGAACATGTTGACGTAGGCGAGCCGCTGACTCTTAAGAGCCACAGCGGGCGAGAAAACGGACGTACCGGCGCCTTCGATGCGGGACGGCGCTCCGCCACCCGAGGAGGGTATTCGCCACAAGCTAGAAAGACCGCCCCGAGCGGAAGAAAAGATAATGTCGCGGCCGTCCGGAGTCCAAGTTGGAGCGCCATCGATATAACGTCTGTCGAAAGTCAATCGTTTGGGTTCGCCGCCGGCTGCGGCTACGACATAAAGGTCGTCGATGTTCCCCGGGCCACTGGAGCGAAGAAAAGCGATTAATCTTCCATCAGGAGAAAAAGCCGGTGACCAATCCGAGAACTGGGGGGGAGGAGAAGTTACGAGGCGCGTTGAAGAATCGGCCAGCGATACCAAGGCAATCGCTGGGCGTCTTTCCGTCGCGGAGGGATTCGATGCCGGTACGATACTCAGTAGGAGAAATCGGCCGTCAGGGGACCACGAAAAATCGGGAGCTTTCGCGAGAAGCTCTTTGTCATTTTTCTCGATCGAGTAGATCTTGCGAGGCGTGCCACCCAGGGCCGGCAACACATAGAGGTCAGTGATCGCTGGACCCTGGCGCGCAAATCCGATGCTACGTCCGTCCGGGGACCAAACCGGACAGCAATCGCTGGGGTCACCCGTAAGCTGAAGAGGTTTTTCCCCGCCGACAAAAGTTGTGTAGATGCCGGACCTGCCCTTCACGCTGTCATCTGAGAATCTGAAGGCGACTTGATTACCGTCCGGTGAAAAAGCGGGATCACTCTCGCGACCCGGCATACCGGTCAGAGGCACGACTTCCATGCTGGCGGCGCTGAATGAATCCGATCGCTTGAGGAACAAGTAAACGACTGCAGAAACGAGCAGCAAGATCGCGGCAACGGCGGACCATTTTATTGCGACGGAAAAGCGGCGGTTTTTGGGTGGCGAGTCCGGTGCGGGATTCTCTTCGTCGAGCCGTTCGACGTGAGCGATAAAGCGGTAGCCGAGTTTCGGCACGGTTTCGATGAACTGGGGGGCCTCGGCGGAATCTCTGAGCACTTCGCGCAGCCGCATAATGACGGTATTGAGGCCGGTGTCGAAATCCACGAATGTGTCGGCCGGCCAAATCACCAAGCGGAGTTCCTCGCGGGTGACCAGTTCGCCGGGACGTTCCAGCAACTTCAGAAGCACTACGAAGGGCTGCTCCTGGATTTTGATGCGGATGCCGCTCCTGCGCAATTCGTGTGTGTTGGGGTCAAATTGATATGCGCCGAAACGATACATAGGTGGGACGTGCTGCTTACGCGTGTCTTTCGCGTGGCTAGTTGCGAGTCTAACATAGTTTCTTAAGTCATTCCCTCCCCCCATTTGACGGTCCATCCCGCTGAATCTGCGCACGTTGCCGTGTCACACGGATTCCAGATTCATCTCAGACCGGCTCCATGGCAGGGCTCTCTGACCTGACGGAGTGTTGGCGCTCCCGCAGCCGCGGGCGGAGAGAGCGCCATGAAAACGGATAGGTTTTGGTACAACAGGTTTGTTTGGCTGGCCAGTGTGGCAATCATATTCGTGAGCTTAGAGGGTTTTAGCTCGGCAGAAGGGAGCCAAGCCGTCGGGGCGACGCGACCAACGCTTTCAGACAGCCGGGGGGGCGATAGCGAGGTGCCCTTCACAGTACAGGACGGCTATTTGATCGTTGTGGAAGGGCGGATTGGAGGGCGGCGTCGTATGAAGTTCGCGCTGGATACGGGCGCGACGCACAGTGTGTTGCGGCCGGAACTCGCAAGAGGGCTGGAGTTTGCGCCCCGGCCGGTGCGCATCGTCAATCTCGATCATGTCTTGACACAAGAGATGGTGGAGGTTACGGATTTTCAGCTCGGACCGATACGAATACCTCAGTTGCCCATGATGACGAATGATCTGGGTTATCTGAGGGAAACCGCTCCCGGCCTGGACGGTGTAATTGGGTTGGACGTGTTGCGGCTTCGAAGCTTCGGTATCGATTTTGGCAGACGAAAAATCACGTTTGGCGCTCCACGATTGCTGCGGTCGAGCGTAGCGATGGAGATGGGCCAATCGTACTTGGCCGTGGAGGTGCGTATGTTAGAGCGCCCCGTGCGGCTACTTGTAGATACGGGCGTGCGCACTATTTTGCTTTACCGTGACCGGATGGGGGAGCGATTGCCGAATGTGAAAATCGAGCAGCAGATTCGCAGTGCTAGCCTGAGCGGAGGCGCATCGCTGGAAGTCGTGACCCTACCGCCGGCGCAGTTGAACGGGACCCAACTACAACGGCGCGCAGTGTTGCTACGGAACTCGCCCGCGGGCTTTCTGCCAGAGGTGGATGGCTACCTATCGCTGGCCGCGCTGGGAGCGTGGCGCGTGAGTTTCGATTTCGAGAGGAGCCTGCTGAGCTGGGAGTGAGTTCCCGCAGACGAGCGCAAGCGATCGATCTGCCACAGCGCTGAGTGCCTTGGTTTGACGTTTCTAGCGATAAGAACGTGATCCGGCTTTTTCAAACTACTTGCGCGGCAAGAACGTGATTATGTTGATTGCGACGGACGAGAAAGCCAAATCACTGCTCCACGGCTAACTATTGGTGAATCCCCTTGGCACCTGCCAAACGCCAGTGAAGTCCAGTTTCTGGGAAGTTGCGGCGCGTCTGATGATCTTCACTTGGACGTATAGTCGGCGATCCCGAACCAATCGAGACGGGCAGCGGGCAATCAGTAACGGGAAGTCGGCTTGTAGGAAGTGATCTCCGCGCTTGGTTTCGACTCTGGATGGATGACGGGCCAACCGGAAGGAACAGCTTTACTTCCTGTTTACCGACGATACGTAAGTTAAGTACAGTGAAACGCGTTTACGAGGACCTACGCTATTGTCTCTTGTAAACCCTCGATCGGCGCAGTGGCGGGCTACTGAATTGTGGGTAGGAGAAGCCCGAGCGCAGTTGTGTCGAGCCGCTCTGTTTGCTAGTTTGGCGTCGATGCTGCCACCGGTACCCGAACAACTCACCAGGACCATCGAGACTCTGTATCGAGCGGAGTCGGGCCGGGTGCTGGCGACGCTTGTGCGACTGCTCGGAGATCTGGATCTGGCCGAAGAGGCGATGCATGAGGCGTTCGCGGCTGCGCTGGAGTCCTGGCCTCGGACTGGCATTCCGGAAAAGCCGCGCCCCTGGCTGATTTCAACGGCACGCTTCAAGGCCATAGATAGGATGCGCCGGCGCGCGCGCTTCGACGGCGAAACACAGAAAGATTTTGCGCTCCACCATTACATGGAAAGGGAAGTGCGCAGCAACGAAGCTGCGCTGCTTGATGAAAAGGTCGAGAACGAGGAGATCGAAGATGATCGCCTGCGCCTGATCTTCACCTGCTGCCACCCCGCTCTGCCTCCGGAAGGGCAAGTTGCGCTCACGCTGCGGGAAATCTGCGGCCTGACCACGGAGGAGATTGCCCGGGCATTTCTCGTTACGCCGGCAACGCTGGCGCAACGCATCGTGCGCGCGAAGGCTGTCATTCGCGAGAAAGCAATTCCCTACCAGGTGCCAGCCTCGCAGGAATTGCCAGCCCGGTTAGGAGCCGTCCTCCTAGTCGTATATCTGATCTTCAACGAGGGATACTCGGCTGAAACGACGGGCGCCGAACTTAGCCGCGAGGCTATCCGCCTGGGCAGACTTCTGCTCGGCCTGCTTCCGGAACCCGAAGTAATGGGTCTGTTGGGGCTCATGCTGCTGCATGAATCGCGCCGCGCCGCCAGAACCTCGGGCGACGGGGACTTGATCCTGTTGGAGCAGCAGGATCGGTCGCTGTGGAACAGGGACCAGATCGCCGAAGGCATCTCGCTTACCGAAAGCGCTCTTCGATCGCGCCGCTTCGGTGCCTACACTCTGCAGGCGGCCATTGCGGCCGTTCACGCCGAGAGTTCCTCCGTGGCATCCACGGACTGGCGCCAGATTACGCTGCTCTACGACCAGTTGCTTCGGATTCAGCCATCCCCGGTTGTCGAACTGAACCGCGCCGTGGCTGTTGCCATGTGCGAAGGTCTGGAGCAGGGTCTTGCTCTTATCGATGACTTGCTGGCGCGCGAGCAGCTTGCTGGCTATCACCTGGCGCACTCGGCCCGCGCGGATCTGTGCCGCAGGCTAGGGCGGATTCCGGAGGCTCGTGCTTCGTATGAGAAGGCGCTCGCCCTGGCGTCGAAGGAGCCGGACCGCCGTTTTCTCGCCCGGCGGCTCCAGGAATTGAAATAAGACTCGTCAGAAAAATTGTGGGTTAATACCGGCTGGTAAATCGTCTAGTCTGTCCCCAGTTTTTCGCCGGGATCAAAGCGCCAGGAAAATCACTCTATCACATCGACTTCTTCATCACTTCCCCTCACCCGCTGCCGAGAAAAACAGCTAGTGGAAGCCTACGGCTCCCGCGACGGCTTCAGCTAGTTTTTTGGGGTCGTAGGCTATGCCGTCTTTGAAGACTAGCTCAACATTTTCTATGTCTTCGATTTTGCGGCTGGGATCACCCTTGAGCACGACTATGTCGGCGCGGCGGCCAGATTTCAGGGTGCCGATGCGATCGGATTCGCCGAGGAAGTCAGCACCGTTTTGCGTGGCGATGTGAATGGCTTCGAGTGGACTGAAGCCAGCTTCGACGAGCAGCTCGACTTGGCGCTGGTCGCCGTAGCCGGCGAGTACGCCGCCGTAACCGGTGGGATCTTCTCCGGAGAGGAGCACGCCGCCGGCTTTGACGAAAGCGTACTCGAACTGCATTTCTTTTTTCAGGAGATTAACGGAGGGCGGTGGGCCTTCAGCGATTTGCGTGCGGACGGCGAGATAGTCCACGCGCGAGGGTTGCGACAGGGCTCGCAGGACGCGCTGCTGTAGCGGCGGCCGATTTGGCTGGAAGGTCTCGAAGATGACCAGCGTGGACGTGATGGCTACGTGGTGGTCGACCAACTTGCGGATCATGGCTTGGACTGGCGCACTCTCGATATCGACATTCTCTGTTGCCGGATCGTCGGCGTCTGGCGGGCACTGATCGAGCTGCTTGTGCGGATTGAACTCCTGGTCGACGATGATGCCGTGCTCAAGATTGTCGATGCCGAGGTCGGCGGCTTCGGTGAAGCCTACGGAACAGAGATGACCGGTGACTTTGATGCCGCGCGCGTGAGCGGCTTTGATGGCGGCGCTGAGTTCGGCGCGCGTGATGTGCATGAAAGCTTTGAAGGAAGTGGCACCGGTGTCGGCCCAATAATTGACCATGCGAGTGGCTTCTTCGGGGCCGGAGAGTTCGTGAAACTGCGGAACGAAAGAGCCTAGGCCTTCAAGGTACGGGCCGGTGATATGCATTTTGGGGCCGGGTTGCTGACCCGAGTCGATTAATTTCTTTAGGGCGAGATCGGTGTACGGCTCGAGACTGCCTGCGGTGCGAATGGTGGTGACGCCACCGGCGAGATACAGGCGCGGAAAACTGAAACCCATTTCGTCGAGAAGCGCGGGAGCGCCGGGAACCGGTCCGCTGCCGGAGGCTGCGGGATAATACATGTGGTCATGCATGCCGACGAGGCCCGGGATAACGGAGCGACCGGAAAGGTCGACAATTCTTGCGCCCTCGGGGATCTTGACCGACGTATCGGTGCCGATTTCGCGGATCTTGCCCCGATCGATGAGGACGGTTTGGTTTTCGGCGGCAGGCGCGCCTGTGCCGTCAATGACGCGGACGTGCTGGAGAGCGACTACCGGCGCGTCGATGGCGACGAAGGATTTTGTGACCGACGAGAGCGCGGACCTTTCCTGCGCTGAGAGACCAGCGGCGAGGCTTGCGACAAGAAGAATTGCGGCTGAGAGTTGGCGCATGCGTTTTCCTTTGACAGCGGATGTTATGTTGGACGGGGCACCAAGAATTGCGTTTGCTTCGGAAATTCAAAGGCTGGCCTACCCGCCACCCGGGCGGCTTGCGAAATTGAGATAAAAATAGCTTGCCTAGGCTGTCGATTTCTTCCCTGGGCGACGACTATAGAATGAAGATGCAGTGCGCAAAGCTGTGGTGCTTGCCCGAAGGCCGTTAAAGGAGAAGTGATGACGCAATATTTGGTTGCGATTCACCTGCCGGACGACTTTGACCCGTCTAGCGTGGACAAATCGATGGAACGCGATATCGACGTGCTCAACGAGGAGATGGAGGCTAAGCGTGCCCGGCTCTTCGCTGGCGGGCTGCGGCCGGCGAGGGAAGCGAAGTCGCTGCGAACGCAGCCTGATGGCAAGGTGCTTATGACCGACGGGCCGTTCCTGGAGACCAAGGAACACGTGGGCGGTTTTTGGATACTGGAAGCCACTGACATGGACGAAGCACTGGCGTGGGGACGCAAGGCCGTCGTCGCGTGCCGGGCGCCGGTTGAGGTGCGCGCTCTTTTTCCTAGTGACCTTACCGCGCTGCTGGCCCGAAGGCCGTTAAAGGAAGGAATGACGCAGTATCTGGCTGCGGGTCACCTGCCGGCCAACTTTGACCCGTCGAGCGTGACCGAAGCGATGATGCGCGATATGGAAGCTCTCAACGAGGAGATGGAAGCTAAGGGTGTCACGATCTTCGCTGGCGGCTTGCACCCGGCGAGCGACGCGAAGTCGCTGCGAGCACAGCCCGGCGGTAAGGTGCTCATCACCGATGGGCCATATCTGGAGACCAAGGAGCACGTGGGCGGTCTTTCGATACTGCTTGCCGCTGACATGGACGAGGCGCTCGCGTGGGCGCGTAAGGGCGCCGTCGCCGGCCGGGCGTCGTGCGAGGTCCGCGCGTTTTTTCGGTCGAACGTCCCATCGGAATAGTGTTTAGTGCCTCGTCAGCACGAAAGCTCTGGCATCGGGCGTCATCATCAGCACCTACAAGCCGAACGGACCTTTGCGCACCGGCACCATGGGCGCATAGGCGTAAGCCGGCGTCGGAGATCATGGAAAAAAGGGAGGACTCAAATGAGAAAGCTAATCTTCGCAATCCACACGACCTTGGATGGCTGCGTCGACCACACCAAACAATTTGTCGATGAAGAAACACTTGAATATTCAGCACGATCTCTTCTCACGCGAGAGGCTGACCTGCTGGTCTTTGGGCGTAAAACCTATCAATTGATGGTTCCCTATTGGCCTGACGTCCTCAAAAACCCGTCTGAGACAAAAGCAGATCACGAATTTGCTCGGGCATTCGACTCCATTAACAAACTTGTTTTTTCACGATCATTGAACAGCGCTGAAGATCGAAATACGAGAATTGTTCGCACGAACCTTCGCGACGAAATACTTAAATTGAAACAAGAACAAGGCAAAAATATTTTGGTCGGTGGCGTGGATATTCCTTCACAACTTATAGAGCTTGGTCTTATTGATGAATATCGTTTTGTCGTTGGGCCAATTGTTGCAGGAGCAGGGAGACGGCTGTTGGAGGGTGTCAGCCTGCCGGAGAAATTACAATTAAAACTGGTTGAGTCAAAGTTTTTTAAATCGGGATGCGTTGCGCTTCATTACTCGAAACAGTGATAGAAAAAATCTGACACCTGTGCTGCTGGCTCCCTACCGGGAGAGAGGAATAATGAAATACATCTGCTTGGGTTACATTGAGCCAGGAAAACTCGAAGGTATGACCGAGGACGAGCGACACGCAGTGCTCGACGAATGCTTTGAGCACAACGACCATCTGCGCGCCAACGGACATCTTGTTGGCGAAATGGCTCTTCAGCCTCCGGAGACTGCGGTGACCCTTTACTGGAAAAACGGCAAAGTCGCGACGACCGATGGCCCTTATGCGGAAACCAAGGAACAGCTCGGCGGTCTTTCCGTCCTTGAAGCGCGAGATCTCAATCACGCCATTCAGCTTGTCTCGGAGCTTCCAGGCTTTAAGTATGGACTTGGACCGATTGAGATACGGCCGGCTGCAGACTTGAACGAAATCGTGAGGGCGAGTGAGCAGCGACGGCGACAGAACACTGCACGTTGAAGACGGCTAGATAGAATTCTGACAGAAAAGGATCGGTTTCGTTGCTTTTCGCCTTAAGGAAGATCGTCGAAAAAGAGATGGAGTGAAGCAATGCGACCGTTCCGGGCGACGATAAAATCGGTTCCCGCGTAAGCTGGTGGTTTGCCGGGAGTGCCAGATACCCATCGAACCCGTCCGGCATCACCTAATTCCTCGGGAGGGAAGAGGGGCTGATATTTGAAATCTGGATGTGTTGCTTTTATCACACCAGCAATACGATCAATCTCGTCTCGGCCACGAAATATACCGCCTTTGGGGTCATAGAATACTGCATCTTCATGAAAGAGCTCGTCGATTGCAGCGCGGCGACGCACGGGGTCATTTTCGCCAAATACGTCGCTCAGATTACGAAGCAGCAAGGTGGAAATGCTGTTGGACATCGTGTTCTCCGTTTCAGAGCGTAGGCCGCGAGCCACCCGACCTTGGCTAATTTTATGACTTTTGTGGTCGCCACACTAGCGTTCTTTAACCTTAACAGTCGAGTCGGTTTTGCGGATTCTGGCATATCCGGTGCTCCAAATTAGGTGCTTGCAATGCACGAGGCTGGGCGGATTACGGGGAACTCTTACCTAATCCGGTAAAGGAAGATTTGCCGACAATACGTCCAGAATCGTCGAATCCGCTGCGTATTTATGCACGGCGAAACTCAGTTGAGGGCGCTTCCCGCTAAAGCAACCCGAGATGGTCGGGATACTTGGCTTGCAACGAGCTCACCAGAACCTCAAACTCTGGTAGCTCGCGTACTTTTTCAGGTGAGGGTCTTTCAGAAAAAACGGCCAGCAGGCGAAGCCGCTGGAGACACTTCGCTCCAACCACTCAAACGCAGCTTGACGCCGCTCCAACAATGCCAGTATGCAGGCGATTTGATAGTAGCTGTGGTGCGCATGCCCAAAGGATTTTGGATTCGCACATGCCGTCGTCAGGCAGTCGAGGGCTTTCCCATCTAATCCGGTCGACGCGTAGTAGACGCCTTGCAAACTGACGATGAGCGGTTCCTCCGGCAATAACTGGACCGCTTCATCCAACAGGGTTCTTGCTTCTTTCAATTCTCCTGTCATCAAGGCCAATTGAATAGCAAAGTAGACTGGATACTTGTTTTCTGGGTTCTCGGCGCGCCAAGCTTCGATCTCCTCGCGCGCAGAGTCGTATTCCTGGTTCCAAACGTACACTTGCACGATGCTGTGACTAACAGCTTTTCTGGGATGAAATGGCCGTGCCCGCTCATACATTTCTCGGGCGTGCTCCAGCAACCCGATGTGAGCCAAGATAGTGCCCAGGCGGTTGTACGCTTGGGGCTGATTGTTCTGCAGAGCCAGGGCTCGCTTGAGTTCGTCAATCGCCTCCAGGTGCTGGAAGTTCTTCGACGGTCCCCAAAGCAGAAAAGCACTGGCGACGTGCGCTTCGGGCAAATCCGGTTGCAGGTCCACGGCGCGCCGGCAATGAAACTCGGCCTTCTCTAACCACTCGCTCGTGGGATCGAGCTCAAAGTGGCGCGTCGCGCACACTACGGAAAGAACGGCATGCGCCAAAGAAAATGCGGGATCGCGAGTGACGGCATTGCTCAGATTCCGCGCGGCTTCGTCAAGCATCGCTGGATTGCCAGAGGAACTGAGCTTGTAACCCCGCATGAACTCAGCATAAGCCATAGGGTCCTTGCTATAGCGCGGGGAGCGTTGAATCATCGCTGGACCTAGAGGCCGGTTCAGCGCCATGGCGATTTGCTTGGCGATCTCGTCCTCGAGGTCGGACAAGTGGTTGAGATCGAGATCGCGTTTCCGCGTGAAGCAAACATTCTGCAGATGCGTGTCAAACATTTCCATCGAAAGGCGCCAAAGGCCTTTGGACATTTGAATGCCGCCGCGAACGATAAAACGCACGCCCAGTCGGGAAGCAGCCTCCGCAGGTGTCGCCTCGGCCGACAGATTCAGCACAGCAGAAGTCGGCAGGACGTCAACGCCCGGCAAATTTCCGAGGCGCACGACCAGTGCATCGGCAAACCCGAGGCACACGCCAGAGTCATCCGTGGCTTTACCAGAAGCATCAACGGCAAGACGGCCAACGACGAGTGCTCGCTCCGCCCGCCCGTTTTTTCCGGGCTGACGGCACGAACACCACCCGATCCAAAGTCGGATTGTGGGTGGCGCGCATCGATGATACGTACCGGCCCAACGAGTCTGTAGCCTTTGCCCACCACGGTTTCAAGAAAGCGCGGTTTGGCGGAATCGTCTCCCAGAGCGGTGCGGATTTTTCGCACAATGTTGTTGATGTTGGGCTCGGTATCGATGAACAGACCTGAGCCCCACAATTTGGCGACGATTTCCTGGCGCGAAACCAGTTGGTCGCGACGGCTGACCAGAAAAATCAACAGTTCCATGGGCTTTTTTTCGAGCTTAACTCGCCGACCTTGGCGACGAAGTTCGTAGCGGCCCAGGTCCAGTTCGATCTCGCTCACTGTCTTTCTTGTGCGTCGCATGGGGCTCTCGAAGGACATTATCCCCTAGGAATCAATAATTTGCGACGATAGGGAAAAGATAGGCAAACGGTATCCGCTCTTGATTGGAATAGCCTGCCGCGCAAGACATGATTCCCCCAGTTCGATACTGAGCAACGGAGGCTCAATCATGAAACGATACTTGTCCCTTACACTTGCAATGGCTGGGATGTTTGCGTGGGCGGGGCTGGCTTTCACCAGTGGCGCGCACGATCACTCGCACGAAAAAAACGCATTCACACCGGATACCATTCCTTGGGGGCCCGCACCGCCCGTTGTGCGTCCCGGTGCGCAGTTTGCCGTGCTCGAAGGCGACCCAACCGCCTCCACCGGCGACTTCACGATTCGGCTGAAGATGCCTGATGGGTTCCGCATCGCCCCCCATTTTCATCCGAACAGGGAAAACGTCACGATCATTTCCGGAACGTTCAAAGTTGGCATGGGCGACGAGTTTGACGCCAACAAGATGAAAGCGTTCATTGCCGGGAGCTTTGCCTTTCTCGATCCCGACATGCACCACTACGCCATGGCTTGCGGAGAAACGATTGTGCAGGTCCACGGGCAATCTCCACTTCAATTCAACTACGTCAATCCTGACGACGACCCAAGCAGGAATAAGTAGTCCGATCCTCGGGCACCACAGCGAGCACGCTAGACAGCCCGGGAAGCGGCAGAGATCGCTTCCTGGGCCTGCATCAAGGGAGCAGCATCGCGAGAAACCCGCACGAGCGGGTCACCGCGTCAGAACTCAAAGAAAATCGCAATTAAAAAGGAGAACAGCAATGGCACTCGATATGGACAAACTGAATTTGTTTGTAGGGCAATTCGTTGGGGATCTGGGAGCGGCGGTTCACTCTGGCATGGTGGTGATTGGCGAAAAGCTGGGGTTGTACAAGGCTCTCGCCGAAGGCCCGGTGACTTCAGCCGAACTGGCCGCAAAGACCAAAACAGATGAACGTTATGTGCGTGAATGGCTGAGCTCACAAGCTGCCGGTGGCTACGTCACCTACAACGAGCAGACTCGCAAGTTCAGTCTGAGCGAAGAGCAGGCATTTACGCTGGCGAACGAAGACAGTCCCGCTTACCTTCCCGGCGCCTTCCAATTGGCTCTCGGCTCTCTGGCCGCAGTTCCCAGGATTACCGAGGCCTTCCGATCAGGCGCAGGCATGGGTTGGAATGAGCATGATGAAGATGTTTTTCATGGCTGCGAGAAATTCTTCCGGCCAAGCTATGCGGCAAACCTTGTCAGTTCTTGGATTCCTTCCCTGCATGGCGTTCAGGCTAAGCTCGAAGCCGGCGCGCGCGTCGCCGATGTTGGGTGCGGCAAGGGTGCGTCCACCGTACTGATGGCTAAGGCGTTCCCGAAATCGCAATTCTTTGGCTTCGACTATCACGACAAATCCATCGAGGGCGCCCGCGCTACCGCCGTTAAAGAGGGTCTCGAGGTTCGCCTCAACTTTGGCGTCGCAAAGGCCAAAGCCTTTCCAGGCAAAGACTACGACCTGGTTACCGTGTTCGATTGTTTGCACGACATGGGCGATCCGGTCGGCGCCGCAACGCATGTGCGCAATTCACTCAGCAAGGATGGCACATGGATGATCGTCGAACCATTTGCCAACGATGAACTAAAAGACAATCTGAATCCGGTTGGCCGCGTGTACTACTCTTTTTCAACTCTGTTGTGCACTCCCTGTTCGCGTTCACAGGAAGTTGCGCTGTGCTTGGGTGCACAGTCAGGCGAAAAACGCATTCGGGAGGTTGTCACCGCGGCGGGCTTTAGTCGTTTCCGCAGAGCCGCGGAAACACCGTTCAACGTCGTCTACGAAGCTCGTCCATGAGCCGTTCGTCTTGAGGAAAGCGACCCGGGAGTTGAAACCGTGCTGGCTTGCCGGCACGGTTTCACCATGCAATAGGAGCCAGGAGGAAACAGGACTGATTGGGAGCACTCTCGACAATAGGCCCGAGACACGGGGGACTCGGAAACAATCCCCTGGTAGTCCGATTCTTTTTTCGCAATCTGACCCGGGAGCAAATTAGGACAGGACCAATCGGCGGGAAAGCTTGACACGTTTGCAAGGGACTCCGTAGCATAAAGAATTGTCTCGATGCCGGCGTAGCTCAGTGGTAGAGCGAGGGTCTCATAATCCCTAGGCCGTGGGTTCGATTCCCTCCGCCGGCACCATACTTTTCGCGAGATCCCAAACTCACTTCCGGGGGGTGCCGCCAGTGGCTACGCCGTTCCCTCCGTTTTGCAGGAGAGCTCTCATCCAGGACCACGAGGTATTTGGGAGCGCGGGTTTTTGGGCTTGCCTGTGGTGCGGGCACGGTTGCTTTCGATTCATGTAAATTGGCGGACCTTCCATGGCACCCCAATCCCACGCGGTGAAGATTCAATCCCACGCTGCGCTGGCGGAGATTCGCGACAGCTTGCTCGAAACCTACGCGAGCAACGACGCCATGAACCAGCTCATCCTGTCGAACCTGGACGCTTCTGCGTGGCGCGCCCAGCCTCCGGGCGAAAAAGGCAATGGCCGGACCATCGCGGCCATCTTCGCGCATCTGCACAACTGCCGTCTTGTGTGGCTGAAGAATTCCGCGCCGTTTCTGAAATGTCCGGCGCCACTCGATCCCGACCGTTGCACTATGAAGCAGGCGGCTGCCGCGCACAGGAGAAGCGCCGCGCAGTGCCTGCGCATGTTGACGGAGGCGTTGTCGGCCGCTCCGAATCGCAGGGTTGCCAAGTTCTCTCGCGGCAGTTGGACGCAAACGTGGCCGGCCGGTGGGACCATGTTCGCTTACATGTTCTCGCACGAGGCGCATCATCGCGGGCAGATTTTGATGCTGGCCCACCAACTCGGCTACCGAATTCTCGACAAAACTCCCGGAGTTTGGCATTGGGAGAAGCTTTGGAAAGAAGCCGGCCTCACCACGCGCCCGCGCTGAGTTGAACTCGCCTTCCCGTCTCTTGGTGGTACTTGTTTAGCCTGGAAGGATTGAGGTGTGAGCGGAGCGGAGAGCCGGTCGGATAATGTATACTCTGCGCGTTTGACATGGTCCGGCTTAGGCGCCGGGACATGAAAATCCAGAATTTTCGTTTGGGGAGGTTCTCGTGGCGCTTACACGAAGCGGGAAGGCTTGTCTTGCACTGTTGGCGGCTTTGTTTTGCGTGGCAGCGGCACACGCACAACAACCGGACGCAGAGGAGGACGGGCAATTTCGATTTCGGTTTGTTGGTCCACGAGTGGGAAACCGCATCGCCTCGATTGCGGGAGTGCCGGGAGATCCCAGCACCTATTACGCGGGAGCTGCCTCGGGCGGCGTCTGGAAATCGACTGATGGCGGGAACCGTTGGATACCCATCTTCGACAAGGAACCTGTGACAGCGATTGGCGCGCTGGCGGTGGCGCCATCCGATCCGAGCGTGGTGTGGGCTGGAACCGGCGAGGCGTGGGTGATCCGCGACAGCGATGTGATCGGGAATGGAATTTACAAGTCCACGGATTCGGGGAAGACCTGGACCAATATGGGTCTGCAAGAAACCGGGCGCATTGGCCGGATTATCGTGCAGCCCTCGAATCCCGACATTGTCTTTGTGTGCGCGCTCGGACGCGCGACCGGGCCGCAACAGGAACGCGGAGTGTACCGCACGGTTGACGGCGGGCAGCACTGGGAACGAGTACTTTTTGCCGGAGACAACATCGGGTGCTCGGGGCTTTCCATGGATCCGCATAATCCCCGAGTGCTGTTCGCGGGAATGTGGCAACTGGAACTGCACACGTGGGCCGAGTTTAGCGGCGGCCCGGGTAGCGGAGTGTATGTCTCGCGCGACGGGGGAACGAAGTGGACGCGGATTGAAGAGCATGGCTTGCCGCATTCGCCGCTGGGCAAGATCGACGTGGCGGTTGCGCCAACCAACTCGAACCGGGTTTTTGCATTGATTCAGACGAAAGACCAAGGCTCGGTGTGGAGATCGGACGACGCGGGCGCGCATTGGAAGGCCGTCAATTACCAGAGAGCTTTGATTGGGCGGGCGGGTTACTACGTTCGAATCGCGGTCTCAAGCGGAAATGACAACGAAGTGTTGGTGGCGAACAGCTCGTTCCACCAATCGCTGGACGGTGGGCAAAATTTTCAGGAAGTTCGCTGGGGCGGGGACACTCACGATATTTGGATTGATCCTGCTAATCCCGATCGCTTTGTGATTACCGATGACGCGGGGTTGATTATCACCACGGTGCACGGCCGTGGTTTTCACCGAGTTCAATTACCGATCGGGCAGATGTATCACGTGGACGTCGACAACCAGATTCCCTACTACGTCTACAGCAACATGCAAGATGACGGGAACATGCGCGGCCCCAGCTTGCCGATCGATTCCCAGGAAACGGGATGGGATCATCACATGGGCGGTTGCGAATCGGGTTTCACCATCCCCGATCCGGCCGATCCGAACATTGTGTGGGCGACCTGCTATGGGGATGAAGTGACGCGCTGGGATGCGCGGACCAAGGAGGCGCGGTCTGTCAGTCCTTACCTGCATACGATTGACTCGGCGCCGAACGACCTGAAGTATCGGTGCCACTGGACGCCGCCGTTGGCGATTGATCCGTTCGACCACAACGTCGTGTATTACGGCTGCCAGGTCATTTTCAAGACGACGAACGGCGGGCAAAGTTGGACGGTGACCAGCCCTGATCTTTCGACGCAGGATGTGAGCCGGATCGTTCCCTCGGGAGGAATCGTCGGCGACAATCTGGGGCAGTTCTACGGAGAAGTGGTGTTCGCGATCGCTCCTTCTAAAATCCAGAAGGGACTGATCTGGGCGGGCACGAACGACGGTCAAGTCTGGTATACGAAAGACGGTGCTGCCACCTGGACGAACGTTACCAAAAACATTTCCGGTTTGCCTGCTTGGGGAACGATTAGCAGCATTGCGCCTTCGAGCTTTGAGGCTGGCACCGCCTACATTGCCGTCGATTTTCACCTCATGGACAACCGTGATCCGTTCATTTACAAAACCAGCGACTTCGGAAAGACCTGGAAGCAAATCAGCGGCAATCTGCCGAAGCAACCTTTGGCGTATGTGCGCTCCATCGCCGAAGATCCAAACTGCGCGGGTCTATTGTTTGCAGGCACGGGAAACGGCCTGTACTACACGTTGGATGACGGAGGGCATTGGACAGCACTGCAAACTGGCCTGCCGCACGCGCCCGTGACGTGGGCCGTGGTGCAGAAAGAATTTCACGATTTGGTGATTTCCACGTACGGGCGCGGGCTGTACATTTTTGACGACATCACGCCGCTCGAACAACTTGCCGAGAGCCACGCGGAGGCTCCGACGGTGCTTTTCGAACCACGTGCCGCACATAGGTTTGTACACGGCGGACAGGCCTTCCTCAATTTCTCGCTGAAGGCGGCGCCAAAAGATCAGGTGGAGGTTGAAATCCTGAACGCGGAAGGCAAACCGATTCGGACGCTCAAGACGAAAGCCCATGTGGGAATCAATCGAGTGAAGTGGGATTTGCGGTACGAATCTCCGCGCCTGGTAGCGCTCCGCACAGCGTCCGCGGACAACTCGCATATTTGGCAGGAGCCTCGGTTCCGTGACGCGGACTCCCGACCGATCACACACTGGGGAATTCGTCCCGCCGAGGTGGGACCGATTGCAGCACCGGGGAAGTATTCCATTCGGCTTACCGTTGCAGGGCAAACTTTCACTCAACCACTTACGATCGTGCGTGATCCACGCGTCCCAACCTCGGAAGGAGACATCGAGACTTCGGTGAAAACGCTGCTTCGAATCAGGGATGACCTTACGCGCGTTTCGGATACAGTCAATCAAATTGAGTGGCTGCGAAAGCAGTTTGAGGTGATCGAAACCATGCTTCGCCCGCCCAAGAAAAAGGAACGGGAACGGCCTCCGTTTGCGGAACCGGACGACTTCGATGAACCGGAGCCCGCGCCGGCACAAGATGAAGCGCAATCAAAACGGAAGGCTGAACTCCTCAAGACCGTCGAGAGCATGGACAAAAAGCTGCAAACCATCGAGTTCAAGCTGGTGTCACCGTCGGAAGTCAATAGCGATGACAAGTATTACGTGGAGGCTTACAAGGTTTACCTCAACTTGATTTGGCTCAATGCAGAGGTGGGTTCGGGGGGCGGTGACGTTGCTGGGGGCGCGAACTTCGCACCCACCGATACAGAGCTGGAGTTACTGAAAGGACTTGAGAGCGAACTTACGGGGACGATGGCAGAATACAAGAAGATCCTTGAAGAGGAACTTCCCGCATTCAATCGCACTCTTTCTGAAAACAATGTCGCGGCCGTAGTTGCGGCGGCGGCCACGGCGCCTGCAGGGGAAGACAGCAGATAGCGGCCAATGGCGGCAGGCCCCTTGACAGGCGGCACTCTTCGTTTTTATTGACATGCGTAGTATTGGTTCGGCAGGATGGCACACCCAGTGGCCGACTCCAGCCCTATTTCGTCTTTGCTGCCCGCTGTTGTCTATGTGAACCCCGCCGCAGGCGGTGGCCGCGCCCTATCTTGTTTGCCGCAAGTTCGAAAAGTGTTCGAGGCGTCATCGATTCCAGCCGAATTCATAACTCTTGGGAGTTCGCATGAACTCGAGGCGCGCGCTCTCGCGGGGATAGCGAGCGGCAAGCGGCTCTTAATCGCTCTTGGGGGCGACGGAACTGTTCAAGGATTGGTGAATGCGGCGTACGGCGCGGACGTTGTAGTAGGCGTATTGCCGGGGGGTGGTGGGAATGATTTTGCCGCGGGCCTCCGTTTGCCGGAGGACACGGTGGCAGCGGCCGAGACGATCCTGCGGGGGCAACCGAGGTGGGTGGATCTTGCGCGGGCGCGCACGGCGGACGGCCGAGTTCGCCTCTATCTGGGAGGAGGGGGCTTGGGAATCGATGCGGAAGCCGCACGGTACGCAAACGGAGCCTTCCGCCATTTGCCTGGCAGATCGCGCTATGTTGCTTCGGCGATGCGAGCGTTGTGGGGCTATCGCCCGATTGGAGTGAAAGTTGAATTTCCCGGAAGCAAGCTGGCTCCGATAGAAGCCAAGTCTCTCCTGGCTGCTGTGCTGAATACACCGACTTACGGTTCTGGGATTCGGCTTGCACCGGATGCGCGGTTGGATGACGGCTGGCTTGATGCCGTGATTGTGGAGGACCTTAGTTTTTTCAAGATCATCGCGTTATTGCCACGATTGTTGAGGAGCGGCGAACTGAGGACTCCGCGAGTCAAGCGAGTCCGGGTCCAGTCTGTGAGGCTCACAACTGACCGGCCCTGCCTATTTCATGGAGATGGCGAGATACTGGGTCCAACTCCGGTAGAAATCGAAGTTCTGCCCCAGGCTGTGCGGGTTCTAACTCCTGTGTAGCTTTGAAACGTGCGGATTTCGCTCCCGCGGATTCCTAGGGGGTGTTTTTGTGGAAGACCTTGCGGCGAATATCTGGCCAAAATTCTTTCAGTTCGTTGGAGAGCCCATCGTAAAGGATCAGAAACCCAAACGTAGAAATATTTCGTCCTACGGTGCGATCCTCCGCCGGATGGTAAATATTAGAGAGCCCAGCCGCCACGGCGTTGCCGAGGGATTCCGAGACGTTAAACCGGTCGTGTCCGGAATCCGTGCGCGTAACGAAAAGCCGATTGATTCCATGATAGGCGCGATGCGCAAAGCTGCCTTTTCCCAACTGGTAGTAGCGCGGATCTTCATGCAACAAGCTGGGGAAAACAGCTACGGTCATGTACGTGCCGATACTGTTGTCGGCGAATGACTCGCCATAGCGTTTCCCGTAAGCGTCCCAGCCTTGACCCCAAGATGCTGGATCATTTTTTGCCTGTGCTATAGCGGCGAGCGCTCCATTGAACGGATAGGCAGCCCAGTCAAAGACACTTGCCGTTGCAATTCGAAACTTCTGGCCGGAGGTTAGCGGCGGAAGTGTCTTGGAGGTTTCAACCGTCCCATAGTTGGGCAGCACTTCGAAAATGCGGTCGTTTACGGTTCCGGTTTCCTTTTCCAGTTTGCTCTTGCCGATGGCATCGTCAGGGGTCTTTTTGTCCTGATTTTCTTTCACTTCTTTGGGCTTATCGGTGGGGGACTGGGCCGGAGGCGGCGCTGGTGGCTGCGATTGAGTCTGTTGAGCCAGAGTTGATGGCCCAAAAAACATTAGGGAAATCAAGACTCGAATAAACCAGTGGCTCGGTCTGCCAATTAAGCTATCCATCCAAAACTCCAATTCTTTTCAAAGAGAGTGGGTTGAAAAAATGGGCTGACCGAGTGTCCAGAAAGCCGTGCTTGGGAGTTAGATTCGTGCCCCTCAAGAATGGTTTCATCTGGAATCTATCCGTCGTTGGGGAGATGGCCCTCTTCGAAGGGGCGGTTTATGCAGACGAGCAGCGAGAACTGCGAGTTGCCTCTGACGTAGCGCGCAATTCCATCGAGACCGGCCGGAAGTCGCCAACTAGGAAAAGTTCCGCATTCGAGAGTATAGAAAAGCCTGCGCGCGAGCCGATGCGCTTAATCCTTCTTCTTCTCGATTTTCAGATTCAAGGTGATGTCCTTGCGGTTTTCAAAACTAGAAATCGTACGAGTGGATGATTTGGCACCTTCTTTTTCAGCGTGGATTTCGTAGTCCGCATTTGGATCGAGTCCGCTAAAGCGGTACTTACCTGTATTGTCCGTGTAAGAACTGCGCACGACATTTGTCCTCGTGTTCTTGAGGAAAACCACGCTCTCCGAGAGGAGGTTTTCGGACTTGTCCAGCACTACTCCGTGAACTGTGCGGAGCTGAGCTTCGCGTTTGGAGTCCTGAGCCCGGGCCGTGACGGCGGCCAATGCCAGAATGACCGCCATACAAAGGAATCGTTTCGGCTTATTCATTTCTTATCTCCTCCTCCAGATTCCATACGAAACACCATGCGCGCCTCGCTCAGGCCCGTGTTGGCATCCAGCTTGTGCGTTTGATCGGCGAATCCCTTGGCATGGACCACCATCTCATATTCCGAGCCCTGGGGCACGCGCACAGCAAACTCGCCGCGAGAATTCGTGTAGTCATCCCAGCGGAATTTTTTTTCGTTGCTGCGGCGAATCTTAAGCTGCACACCCGGAAACGCATACCCCTTCGGGTCAAAAACCGTGCCGGTGATTAGAAAATCGTTGGCGTGACTGTACTTCTGTTTCTGCGGTTTTTCAGGAGCCTGAGTCTGAGGGGAGGGCGCGGCCTGAGAAGCGGGAGCAGCAGGAGCCTGCGCACGAGAAATAGCTGGAGCAAAGAGGGCAACTATCGCCGCCATTCCCAAGAGGGTATTCCACAGGGGACTCCGCATGAGGGCACTCCTGTCAGATTAGATGCCAGTGCTGGGGAAAGGGGATGCTGAACGGGAAAGGCAAGCCCGATTACTCCTCCTCCTCTTCTTCCTCGTCGTCTTCCTCGTCGTCTTTGAGCAAATCGCCGTTTTCAGCGGCTTCGTCCTCTTCATCGTCATCTTCTTCATCATCAAGATCGTCGGAGATGATGTTCAGATGAACGGGGTGAATCTGCGAGACTTCGAGCTCGGACTCACACTCGGGGCAGCTCAGGATTTCGCCTTCTTCGACTTCGTCTTCATCTACATCGATTTCGGTGGAACATTCAGGGCAGCGGATCACGGCTTCATCCTCCGTAGAGATGTTCACAAGGCGGGGCCCCACAGATTGTGCCGCCGCCACCATGGCGTATTATATACCGCGTTGTCCCAAGTCAACTCTTATGCACGGCGCGGCTGCTTCGATTGTAAACCGCCCCAGGGCAGATTTCCTAAAGTGGCTTCCTCACGCGAATACCCCGAACGCCCGATCGTCGGTGTGGGCGGGGTGATTATTGACAATGGGCGCGCTCTGCTGATTCGTCGCGGGGGCGAACCTCTTCGCGGCGAGTGGTCCATACCGGGAGGGACGCTTGAACTCGGAGAATCGCTGCAACAAGGTGTGGCGCGCGAGCTTCGCGAAGAAACAGGCCTAGAGGTGCGCGTACTCGAGCTGATCGAAGTATTTGACAGAATATTTCCAAACGACGACTTGCAGTGGCCAGAGCGGAAAGACCAGCCCCGCTTTCACTTCGTCATTGTCGATTATTTGTGCGAGCGCATCGGCGGGGAACCTCGCGCCGGAAGCGATGTGACGCACGTGGCCTTTGCAAGCGAGGACGAGCTTGGCCAGTTTCACCTGACCGAAACCGCGACCCGTGTTCTAAAGAAAGCCTTCGCTATGGATCTTGCGCGCCGTTCGGCGGGCCAATGAGTGCCCTGATGTGCCCCCTGCTTCGCTCAAGATCAAGGCGCCTTGGCGATTTCTATGCTTCCATTCGAGTTGGTCAGTTGAAGCTCGCATCCCCCAGCACCGATCGTCCCATTTAGCGAGTCTCCGCCAAGGTTACCTGTCGCGGTAATGGGCAATTCCGAGGACACCCTGCCGAAAGAAGTGCGCGCCGCAACGTTATAGCCCACGCCTTCCGGGATGCGAACGTGAATAGACGAGAAAGACGTCTTGAGAGAAATGTCGCGGCATCCGCTGGCAGGACGCGCGGCGGTTACGGAGATCGCCCCGTTCTGGTTATCCACTCGGATGCGCCCGCCTATGGTCTCCAGTGTTACGCCGGAGAAGGAGGTGGTCACGCCGGCGTCGCCTTTAACGTTTCGCGCGGTGACCGAGCCGTTGCTGTCTTCCGCGGTTAAATTGCCATTGACGCGTTCGGCCAGGATGCTGCCAAAACTGGTTTTCGCGTAGGCGTCAGCACCGATGTCGGCGAGTGAAATGGCTCCATTTCCAGTGACTGCGCGGATGCCCTTGGGGATGTTCGTGGCATCAATGGCCCCAAACGAGGACTTGAGCGTGACGGTTCCCCGGATGTCGCGCACCGTGATCTTTCCGTTGGATGTTTCAGCGTCCAGGTTTCCACTGACATTCTCCAGCTCGAGGTTGCCGAAGGAATCGCGAATGGTTACGGAGCTTCCCGCCAGACCGCTTGCTTTGACGCGGCCGTTATTGGTGGTGCAGTTTACGCGGCCCTTCACGTCGGTGAAAGTCACGTTACCAAAACTATTCGTAATCTCCGCCGCGCCTGACACGGTCGAGAAGTCGACGTTGCCGTTGTTGTCGTGGATGGAAAGATCTCCGCGGATATTGCGGGCGTCCACACTTCCGAAGGATGTCGTGATATTCGCGGAAGCCGCATCGGCCAGGATGACAGCGCCATTGCCACCCGTGATGGTTACGGCTCCCTGAACATTTTTTACCGTTATGCTGCCGAAGCGGTCGCGCACGTCGAGCGTGCCCTTCACGTCAGAGACCTGCACGGATCCGTTGTTGTCATTTACGGTGGAATTTCCCGCCGCCCCGGTAAGCTCGATGCTCCCAAAGGAGTTGTTCAGCCGTGCTGCGCCCGCATCACGCATGGTGATGGAACCGTAGCTGTTGTCGACGTCCGCAGCGGCGTGAATTCCTGCTGAGGTCACGCTGCCGAAACTGTTCTTTACGTAAAGCGGCGCATCCGCAGGCATGGCGATGTCGTAGTTTACGGAGTAGGACGAACGCTTGCTCACATGGAACCATTTTTTCTCTTCGTCGGGATAGACCGTTCGAATACGCACGCCCTCGCTGGTCTGCTCGACTTCGATTTTGATTTGTTGGACGAAGGACTCCGCTTCGTCATGGGAGCTGGCCTGGGCGCGGATGGTGGCGGAGATTCTGACGTCGCGTCCGGACTCGCCGTGGACCTTTACCTCTCCAAATTTGTGCTCGATACGGACGGATTGGCCAGCACCCAGCGTCAGGCTTTTCTCAAAATTGCGTGTGACTTCCTCTTGCCCCCTGCCTCCGGCGGCCAGTGCAGGAAGCGCCGTTAGCAGAAGAACGGCCGCAACCTTGAGCGCCACGCGTGAGCTCCGCAAACCCTCAATATTCCTATTCGACAAGAACAACTTCATCGCTTTTCCTCCAAAATGTCTTCCAGCGTTTGCTGTTTCTCCTGATACATCGCCAGCAGTAGTTGGCGAAGATGCGCATTGGACGGATTCATCCCGGCTTGCGCGCGAAGATCGTTGATTGCGCTATCCAGCACGAGGAGCTTCTCGCGGTAGTTCGCTTGCAGAGGAGTCGAAGGTTTTTCGAGCTCCGGCTTGGCTTGCACGGCAAGTTTGTCGATTGCTTGCTCGTAAGCGACCTGCGCGCGTTCCACTTCGGCGAGGGCAGGACTCTTGAGAAGAGAGTGGTTGGGCTGCTCGACCGACTTCGAGCCGTGCCAATAAAGCCATCCGGCGGAAACTGTCAAGATCAACACCAGGGCACCCGCCGCGGCAGTCTGTAGGCCGAGGGAGAAACCGCGCCCAAAAGAGAGCCATCCCCATCGCTCCGCACGATGTTTCCTGGCGGCTGCCTGTTCGACGAGGGCGCGCTCGATGCGCGGCCAAAGCGAGGGGGTATCGGAGTAGTCGCGCAGTTCCTGCGCCGTTGTGCTGAGCGACTTCCAAGTGCGCAGCTCTTCGGCGCAGAGGCCGCAGTTAGCGCTGTGTGCTTCGAGAGCAGCCCATTCGGCGGGCGTGCCGTCTTCAAAAATCCTGTCGCGATCTTCACATTTGATATTCATGGTCGCTCACCGTGCTCCCGCGGCACTGTTCCCCCGCGGAGGTTCAAGAACTTGACGAAGGTTTCTCTTCGCCTGAAAAAGTGTGTTCTTCGAAGCCGTCTCCGTGATCTCCAGCATCCCGGCGATCTCCGCATGATGGAAACCCTCGACTTCGTACAGCAAAAAAACGTCGCGCTGATGCTTGGTCAAGCTTGCCAGCGCCCGCTCGAGCGCCATTCGCAGAGCAGGATGCGCGCCAGGAGCGCGGGGTTCCGGACGCGGCGAATCATCGCTGTCTTCGGTGGCCACTTCTTTCTTTCGTACCCGGCTGCGGCGCGCGTCATAGCAAGTGTTGATAAGAATCCTGTACGTCCAGGTAACAAAGCTGGATTGCCCACGAAAGCCGGCGATGCTTCGCTGCACTTTCAGGAACGTTTCCTGCACCGCATCTTCCGCGTCGATGGCGTTGCCGAGGAGATTGCGCGCCACATTCTTCATGCGAGCGCCATGCAATGCATAAAGACGCTCGTAGCCGGCCAGGTCGCCAGCGCGACAGCGCGCCGCCAACGCGGCGTCCTCGGAAGGTGCGGCAGTTGCAGCATCAGGCGGCGCAGTCTCGTTGGGGCGGCCTGTAAGGTCTTCGGAAGGTTCCACTCGCATCTCCCGTTCGCGCGGCACGGAAGAGATTCTAGTCTTCCAGGGCAACGCAAGTCCCATAGTTCCCATTCCTCGCTCCTGGGATATAGACGACCGTGGAGCGCGAAACGTCAGGGGTGCTGGGCGGGGGATTGCTGGGATGGATTTAGTCTTTTGGGGCTAATGGATTGATTGCAAGGGTGATATTGGGAGCGGAGTCGAGGCCGAGAAAGATTTTCTTATGCCACGGGCTGTTTTCATGCCCGATGATCAGGTGAGTCTCAGGGTCATCCTCGGTGATCAGAAGCCGGAGTCCGTCGGTGCTTTTGGGAACATCGAAGACGAGATCCTTGGTGAAACTTTGGCCTGGACGGAGTGGCTGCCTCAATGACGCTGGCTGGGCATTCAGACGCGCCAGCTCTGCTTCCCCCTCAGGCGATTGCTCGTACGTCCTTCCGCTTTTGTCGACGAGAAGCACGCGGCGGGAATTGGGAGTAAGCGGTCCGTCACCGCGGGTGGGAGAGATAGTGTGCTCATCGAACCAAATCTTTAAGCGCACGATGACAAATTGCCCGCGCGCGTGGGTTTGACGCATCTCCGGGCCAAGTGCGGACGCTGTCTGGACGCCAGAGACGGAATAGCCGATATGGCAATCGATCTCGCAAAAGTATTTCCAGCCTCCCACTGGCAAGACCCTCTCGTCGCTCACCAGGGATACACTACAGAGCAGAATCACATAGCCACCAATCGCCATTAGCGCACAGCCGCCGCCAATTCCCGCAAACATCTTGGAACGACGCGCAGCACCATAGAGTAAAACCAAGATGCTCAAGCCAGTGACGAAGACGGCGCCGAGAAATAGAAGTACAACGATTGGAGCCAGGTGAGGAGTGCTCTCTGACATTTTTTCCAGCTCCTTCGAACGAAGTTATCCTGCAATCGCGTCTGGCAGGGCTCCGCGTGTTCGCTCGCGCCTGCCGAATTCCTGCACCGCGCATTCGAGATCGGCGACGGTAAAATCCGGCCAGCGTTTCTGCAAAAAAACAAATTCAGCGAAGGCGCATTCCCACAGGAGAAAATCGGAGAGCCGCTGCTCGCCGCCAGTCCGGATGAGCAGGTCCACTTCGGTAGAGCCGCCACGAAGAACTTCCGAGAGGACATTCGAGAAGGACTCCGGCGATAGTTCGGTGACCTTATAGAAGCGGCAGGCGGCGTGATAGATCGCCTCGCGCGCGGAGTAATCGATCGCCAGCCGCAGATGAAGCCTGGTGCCACTGGCGGTGGCAGCTTCGGAATCCGCGATGGCTTGGCGCAGCGTGCCGGGAATGCGGTCGCGGCGCCCGATGATGCTCAGCCGCACGCCTTCCTCGATACAATGCGAAGTTTCCGTCAGCAGGTATTCGTGCAGAAGGCGAAGGATGGCGTTGACTTCCGCGGCCGGACGCTTCCAATTGGCCGAGGATAGCGCGAACAGCGTAAGTGTATGAATGCCGAGCCGCGGTGCCGCTTCGATGATCCGGCGGGCGGATTCGGCGCCGGCGCGGTGCCCGGCGGAGCGAGGCAGTCCACGGGTGGTGGCCCAGCGGCCGTTACCGTCCGAAATGATGGCCACGTGCAGGCCCGAAGCCAAGATCGGTTCCGGGCGAGTGGTGACCAGGTGCTGCACAGTGAGGGGTTGCATGTGTATTACTTCTTTCTCCGCCGCCGGGAAAGCTCTGTAAACTACTCTATATTACAAAGTGAATAAGCAAAAATTTTTGCCCTTCTAGCCTTCGCGCGTGGCGCGAATCAGGGCCTCCATGTGATTCAGATAGCGCTCCAGCGCGCGCCGTCCCGAAGCCGTCAAGCGGTATTCGGTCTTGGGCAGGCGGCCATCAAAAGACTTTGTGCACACGATATAGTCCGCTTCTTCGAGCTTGCGGGCGTGCACGCTCAGATTGCCGTCCGTGGTCTTGAGCAGAGCTTTGAGCTCATTGAAGGTGAGAGAGCGGTTCACAGCCAGAGCGCTCACGATTCCAAGCCGAATGCGCTCGTGGATTAGCCGGTCGAGATCTGGAGAAACAGCCTCGTGCGCCGACCCTCGCAGGGCCGCCAGTGAGGAGTCTCGCTCGCGGGTGCGTTCTATCCGTTCTTTTCGAGCTGTCGATGATTTCGCCATGCGAATCCTTTTTATCCGCCGTGGTGCCGGGCTATCCAAACTCCGAACCCGATCTGAAGGACGCCGAATCCTGCCGCCATGAACGCGTCGCCCCAAGCCGCAGGAGCAAGGAGTGCCGCCGTCCCCAGACTCATGAGGCAAAAACCCATGACCGGAACAATGCGTACGGAGAACGCGCCGCCCGTCACGATGGCAGTTCCGTAGAGAAGCAGCCAAAGGCCCGGGAGGACGGCCACCGCTCCGGCTGCGTAAAGAGCAAACGTCAACAAGCCGCCAACGACGATGGGGGGAGCAAAGCTCAGCAGGAATTTGCGGCCGGGACCCGAAAATAGAGCCGAGTTCGCGCGGTGCGCTTTCGTGGCAGCTGACGGTGCGGCGATGGCGACGGCAACAAAAGCCTCGATGAGCCAAACTGCAAGCCAGGCGCGGGGCGTAGACTGCCTCGCTGCGACAAAGGCGGAGACAAGCGCAGTCACGCCCATAGCCACGCCACCCCATCCGGGGACGGCGGTAAACTCGGCGGCGCGCTCCATGGTTTCGCGAATGTAGCGGAGATGATCGGCGGCGCGAGCGTCAATCGGGATGGGTTCGCGTTTAGGAGAGCCCAGCGGGCGAGCAGCTAGCATGGAAGGAGACTAACAAGGAAAAGGGATTCTGTCAAGTACTTTGTGTTACAAAGTTAAATGGCTGGATTGCGTTGAGGAAGCCCGGGGATAGCGGCCCAGGAGCCCGTTCCAACGTATCGTGAAAATGTCTAAAAACATCTGAATGCTATCGTGGAACATATTCACTTTCGTTGCAGGTGAATGACCCCACCGCACGGGAATTTCCACCGTACGCAACCCGTGATGCCGCGCCAGATAGAGTAATTCGGGATCAAACCCGAACCGTTCGATGCGTTGCTGTTCAAAGAGGATTTGGCATCGTTCGCGCCGGAACGCTTTGAATCCGCACTGTGTATCGACAAATGGCAGCCGCAAGATCACCCGCACGATCGTGTTAAACACGATGCCCGCGAACTCGCGGAATTGTGACTCATGAACGCTGATCAGACTACGGTCGAGCGCCCGGGAGCCTATGGCGACATCGTAGTTCTTGAGCGAGTCAAGAAGCTTTGGAGCTTCCTCGATCGGCGCAGAAAGATCGGCGTCCGTGAAGAGCACCGTGCGGCCACGCGCTTCGCGCATGCCGTGTCGGACGCTGAATCCCTTGCCGCGGTTCATACCGTTTGAAATGACGCGCAAGCTTGGAAGCGTCTTCCGAAAGGCTTCGGCGACCTCCGCGGTGCGATCTTTCGAACCATCATCGACGACGAGAATCTCTGTCTCACCACCCAAGCTGGGTAGATAGCTTGCGATCTTTTCGAGAGTTGCGGGAAGCCGTAGTTCTTCGTTGTAGGAAGGAATAACAATCGAAAGTTCAGGAATCGCGGAGCTCATCGCGCCGGCGGTTCCTTCCATCCATGAAAGCCAATGAGTGGCACAAATCGGCATGAATCCAGAGTGCGCGTGTTAAAGGAATTTCCCATCCGCTCGATCAGGCGCAATTCCTGATTCTCCGCATCGCCTACCGGCAAAATCATCCGGCCGTCTTCGGCAAGCTGAGAACGAAGAGGTTCGGGCACGACAGGCGCTGCCGCGGCGACGAGAATAGCGTCAAACGGAGCAAATTCAGCCAGGCCGAGCGTGCCATCGCCACAGTGAACGTGAACATTCTTATATCCAAGCCGATCTAGCCGCGCGGTGGCCGCGGCAGCCAACTGCGAGCGCGATTCGATGGTGAAAACAATTTTCGCCAAGTGAGAAAGAATCGCGGCTTGATATCCACAGCCCGTCCCGATTTCCAACACGCGCTCATTGCCGGTGAGGTGCAACGAGGCGGTCATCACCGCAACAATATACGGCTGCGAAATAGTCTGGCCTTCACCAATGGGCAGTGGCGCGTCTTCATAAGCGCGTCCGCGAAACTCATTCGGAACAAACTCTTCGCGACGCACGGCTGCCATCGCAGCCAGTACGCCAGAATCAATAATGCCGCGCCGGCGAAGCTGCCTCTCGATCATCTCCGCCCGTTGCGCGGCGAATTCGTCCTCTCCCGGGCCGCCCTGAGATGGCACACTTGCTTGATTGTCGCGAATTGGTTTCATCCTGATCTCGCCGTCACCGTTACTATCGCAAATGCAGCGTTCGACTCCTCAAGCGTGAGAGAGCGCAGTGGCATGTTTTTCCCACGCCCGCGTTTCCAGAATGTCCGCAATTTGAGCAATCGCTAGATCGCACTCATCTTCGCGATTATAGAAATGCGGGGAAAGCCGCACGCCGGCTTTCGGCCGGTAGTCCACGAGAATCTCTCGGGCCAGCAGCTCGCGGCATACTTCAGCTGCATGGGGGCAATCCACGGAGACAGTGCCTGCCCGCTCCGCCGGATTTTCCGGCGTGTTCACGCGCCATCCGTGGGCCTTCGCTCCCTCGAATAGACGCGCGGTCATGCGCATCGATTTTTCACGAATCGGGCCAATTCCGGCATTGTTGAGGATGTCCAGCCCCGGCTGGCAGGCGTAAAGCGCAGGAATGTGCGGCGTGCCGTTCAGGTAGCGGAAGGAATCTTCACGGGCATCAATGGCGCCAGTCTCGAACGCAAACGGTCGCCGATGTGCAATCCAGCCCGCAATCGCGGGACGCAGTTTGGCACGCAGGTCTTCTCGCACGTACAAATACCCAACTCCTGGACCGCCGCATAGCCACTTGAGCACGCCTCCGCAGGCAAAATCCGCACCGAGGCCGCGGACATCAATCGGAATCGTCCCGGCGGCCTGAAACAGATCGAGAATGACGTGCGCCCCAACGCGATGCGCCTTCTCAATAATTGCTCGCGCATCCACGATGTAGGCGCTCCGGAACAGCACTTGGGAGATCGGCACAAGGAGCGTGCTCTCATCGATGGCCGAAAGGAATTTGTCGAGATCAAACCGTACTGGATCATTGCTGGGAACAAGCTCGATCCGCGCACCGTTGCGGCGCTGCTCGTGATAGAAATACTGAATAGAGGGAAATTCCAGGTCCGTGAGCACAACTTTATTGCGCGGCCCGCGAAAGTCAAAACACGAACTGATCACAGCCTGAATCAACGTGACGTTCTGATGCAGAGAGATTTCGCCGAATCCAGCGCCGATCAGCGGAGCGACCTTGTCGCCCACGTCGACAGCCATCTCCCACCAGCCTTCTTCCCACGCCCGCACTCCGCGTTCGCCCCAGGAGTCGGCGTAGGCGCGCATTTCGTCGTAGACGCCTCGAGGCATGGCCCCCAGCGAATTGCTGATCATATACGTCGTGCGTTCAAGAATTGGAAACTCGCCGCGCCACTTCAGCAGTTCATCCATCTTGCAGGGCTCCCTCGGAAATCTTCGGAGAACGGACCTTCCTCCACACAAGGTAGCACAGCGAAATGAACACAAGCCAGGGAACTCCTGCGATGAGCGTGATCCGCAGACCCGGGACCCACCACGTGGAAATAAGTACTGCGGTCAGTGCCGTAAGTCCAAAAACGGAACTCCAGGGCCCGCGCGGAGCAAACCGCAGGGGAGGTTTTACCCAGTTCACGGTGCGCCGGCGAAACACAAGATGCGTGACGAATATCATTTGCCACACAAAAATGCCGCCAAGAAACGCCGACCCTAGCATGTAGACGTAGGCTTTCGCATGAAACCAGTGATCCACAAAGAGAGCCGCGAACATCCCCGCACTGGACACCAGTAATGCCGCGACCGGAGTCCCGCGCTTGCTCAACCGCCCGAGCGACGCCGGGGCGTACCCGCCGCGCGACAGGGAAAAAAGCATGCGCGCCATCAGATATAGATTGCAATTGACGCTGGAGAGCGCCGCCGTAAGCACCACGAAATTCATAACACCCGCCGCCGCGGGAATGCCTACGGTTTCGAAAACACGCACGAACGGGCTTTCTCCGAGCCCGACCTCGTTCCACGGCACGATCCCTACGACGACTGCAAGCCCGCCCACATAAAAAAGCCCCATCCGCGCAAGCGTCCAGCGCAAGGCCTTCGGCAATGCCGTCGTCGGATCTTTCGCCTCGCCGGATGTCACGGCCACGATCTCGACCCCTAGGAAGCTGAAGATCGCCATGGCAACGCCGAGGCCCACACCCTGCCAGCCGTTCGGAAAGAAACCTCCGTGCGCGGTATAGTTCGCCGTCCCTATTCGTGGGAATCCGAAGCCCAGCAGTAACGCAGCGCCCAAAATTAGGAACACTGAGATGGTCAGCACCTTGATCATCGCGAACCAATATTCGAATTCGCCAAAGCTCGCGACGCTTCGCGCGTTCACATAAACGAGCGCGACCGAGAATCCCGCAATCCACAACCACGACGGAACATTCGGAAACCAGTGTTTGCAGTAAATCGATGCGGCCACCACCTCGCTTCCCGTGGCGATCACCTGGGCGAGCCAGTAGGAATAGCGCATCGCAAAGCCCGCCCAGGGATGCACATACATTTCGGCGTACACGCCAAATGAGCCCGCCACCGGATGGGCCACGGTCATTTCGCCGAGCGCCCACATCAAGCACAGCGCAATTGCCGCGGCCGCCAAAAAACTGAAGATCACTCCAGGCCCGGCGAGTCTGACGGAGATGGCACTGCCGAGGAAAAGTCCCGTTCCTATCGCCCCGCCGATGGCGATCATGGAGAGTTGCCGTGGCGTTAGATTGCGGTGAAGGCCCGCTTCGCGATTGACTATGTCGGCGTGGTCCGCAACGCCCTGCGCCATCGCGCCCGCAGATGTTTTCTCCGCCATGGCGCGGCATGGTACCAGAAAGTCCAGGCAGCCGCGCGAGCCCTTCCTGAACGAACGGACAGTTAAAGGAGAAGCACGCCTGTACCGCGACGTTGGCGCTGCCTGCCCAAGCATTTCCTACAATCACACAAGCGGCGGAAAGGCTCTGACATCACCGCCGCGGAGGAAGTCATGAAGGCGGTCCTAGCTCTGATCATTATTTACGTCGGAACATTTTTCCTTGCCATCCAGGGCGCATCACAAAATCCGGTCAGCGCCGCGCCACAAAGTGCGGGAGGGCAGGACCAGGTAAGTCCGGCGGAAGCAAAGCCCATCGACCCTGTCAAGGACGCGGATATTCGCTCGCTGATGGAGCTGATTGGGGCCCGCGATCAGGTGCAGGACGCCGTGAACAATTCCAGCGAGCAGTACCGGGAAAAGCTGCTCGCGACCGTCCCCAATAACGACAAAGGCCAGGCATTTGTGACTTCGTTCGTCGAAAGCTACCAGAAAAGATTTGACGCTGAGCAGTTAACAGGGCAACTCGTAGGAATCTACGACAAGCACTACACCGACGATGATATCAAGGCTTTGCTGCAGTTTTACGGCTCGCCGGTGGGACAGAAGGTCGCCGCGGAGATGCCCAAAATCGCCCGCGAAATCCAGGCAGCCAGCCGCGCAGCTGGCGCCAAGGCCGCCAAAGAGACTTTGCAAGCATTGAAAGCCCAGAATCCGGGAGTCGGCCAATCCGCACGCCTCGGGAGTGGCCCCCGGCGTTGGCAGCAAGGCGGCCGCGGACAGCAGGCGCCATCGCAGCAGGCAGCTCAACAGCCCGATCCGCAGCAACCCTGAAGATTCGGAGTGCCCGGCTTCAACTACTGAAAGTGTTTCTTGATCTTGAAGTCGATGCCAAACGTTCCGTTCTGATCTCTTAACGCCACAATTGAGATGTTGCGATCCAGGTTGTATTCCACCTGAATGACCTGTTGCTGCGTCGAGCCTACATTGGAAACGTAAGTAATCGTCAGAGTCCTCGTAACCTGCTGCTCCACGGTCACTCGCGCCGCCGCGTTCTGCGATGAACCCGTCGAGCCGATTTCCGCGAGACCTGGATCGACGCGAAACCGCGTAATCCCGAACAATCGTTCGAGGCGCCCACCCAATTGGCTCGATACGGCTTCGGAGAGAATCGCCGAAGCGCCCGACGAGGCGCTTTGTGATGTGCCGGTTCCACCTCCTCGGATGCTGGCTTCGGAGCTCGTCTGGCCCAGCGCAAGCAATGTGACGATGTCGTTCGCGGGTAGCGGGGGATCAGACCGATAGGCGAGCGTCAGCTTGCTTGCCGGGCCATTAAAATTGAGTGTGATCTCGTACTGCTGGATCGTAGTGGTTGCTTCCACGTTCAGGACCGGGTCGAGGCGGAACGGATTGGCAAAGTTCATGTCCCCGCGCGTCACGCGATACCTGTCGCCGTGAAAGGTCATGTCGCCCGAAAGAATATGAATATGCCCGAGGAGAATGGGATGCTCCCACGTGCCCCGCACACGAAGGTTTGCTTCCGCTTCCAGCTCGGCGCCCGGCCATTCCATGAGCGCACCGGGCCCGGAAAGAGCCGCAATATCGAATTGCAAGTTCCGCAAGAAGGATGAACTCGTCGATGGACCGGAGATGCTCCCTTTGGACGATACAAGCATTCCAGCAACCTCGAGACCCTGCGTCAGCGTCACCCGTTCAATCACCACCTTTCCCGAAAGCACGCCGGACGAAGGTGTTCCCGTAAGCCGCAGCGTTCCACCGGCCTGCCAACTCATTCCTTCGGGATAACGAATCCGCACGCGATCCGAGCGCACGGTCACGTCGAAGCGCAACGGAGTTTCAACGTAGTTGACGCTGCCGGTCATATGCAGTGTGCCACCGCCTGATTCGGCCGTGAGGTTTTCGAAAAATAACCGCGTGGAGTCAAAGACCAAATCGCCCTTGATGTTGCTCATCCCCGTCGGAAAATCAGCGACTCGCGTCGAGGCGCTTTCGATGTGCACTCTACCCGTGATGCGCGGCCGGTCGAACGATCCTTCGAATGACGCGTTAATCTGTGCAGGACCGCTCGCCTCCAGCGATGGTACGAATCCCCTAAGCAGACGCAGGTCGAGGGCGCCATTCAGTCTCAACCCAAGGCTTCCCAGACCTGCAAATTTCACCGCACCAGTGATAGCGATGTTTGTATCGATCCCTTTAAACGTGGCTTGATCGATTTCAAGGCTCTCCTTAGATGAGCGCAGATGAATAGGGCCCACGTTTTCTAATTGCACGTTCGCGTAATTCAGTGTGAGCCGCGAAAACTTGGCATCCGCGACGATTTTCTCTGGGTGCTTCAATTCGCCGGTCACGGTGATGTCGCCGTCAGCGACTCCGTGCCCGTTAAACTGCTTCAGGTGCAAAGCCGTTATCAGGAAAGGATCCAGGGCAATGTTCTTGATCGAGACTTTTCCGTTGATCGCGTAAGGATCTGCCAGCGCCAGTGTAACCTCGCCCGATATCCCGCCCGTGGCCATCGCCGAGCCAAGTTCCAGCTTTGCGGTACGTCCATCGGAATTGAGACTCCCGTCAAAGCTCCCGATCACGTCCTGCCCGACGCGAAAATCCACCACCCGGAGCGTCCCATCGCCTTGTAGCGCGGAAAGCGGGCCACTCGCTTTCAGACGAAATGTGACAGCTCCGCCAATCGGCAGCCGCACCGATTGCAACTTCTCTATATTCTCGAGGGGCAGGGATGCACCCACCAGGTCCGCCGTTACGTTTTGGTCGGCGAAACGATATCCTGCCGTCCCGGTTATGATGCCCGCGCCCCGGCCATTCTCTTTTCCAGGAGCGAATATGCGCAACTCCGCGTCTGCGACACGCACTTCGCCAGGGGCGAGGTTTAGCTGGCCTCGCAGGCGATTGAAAGACACGCCATAAACTGTTCCCTCTGCGAGATCGAATAGCCCCGTGATGCCAGGTTTTACCCGCGTTCCATGCCCGTGCAATTGTCCGCTCAGCACCCCTTGCACCGGGTATTTCCAGCCAAAGAATTTCTGAATTGTCTCGACCGGGGCTTTTTCGAAGTTCACATCGGCCGTCCACTCGTTGTCCGGCAGAAAACTCCAGTTACTCAGGTTGAGAGTTCCCTCGATCTGAGTATCCATCGCGCCGAATCGCAGATGGCCGCGTTCGAGTGCCAGCTGCTTGGAAGAATAGATGAAATCGCTTTCGAGGGAATCCAGCGCCAGGCCGTTATAGCGCACCCGTTCGCCGTGGATGTGACCGCTGAACGTCGAACGCCCGCTGGGCCCTGTAATCTTGCCGTCCCATTGCGCGCTGCCGGAAATTTCCTTAATCGCATCCACGGAATTTCGCTTGACTTCGCGAATGGCATCGATGAAATCCTTGTAGGATTCCAGTGCTCCTGTTTCGAAATGTACGTCGAGCGTGGAATCGCGGGGCGCCAGAACACCGGCAATCGTTCCCCGTGACGACGGCGTTTCGAACTCACCCGCGCTGATCGCGAAAACCTGGGAATCATATCGGTAGTGTATTTGCCAGCTTGCGGTCACCGGCAAGTGGCCCGCCGCCAATACACCTCCCGGGGACCATTCCATCTTGCCGCCAAGTTCGAAATGCTCAAACGCATTGGTCCACGTTTCGATGGTGTCTCCGCTAAGCAGCGCGTCCCAGTGAAGTTCATCGATCGGAAAGCCGGGATGCTCTATCGCGGGGAACACTCCCGCGAGCCGCACGTCCTGGATGTGAGTTTCCGCACGGAACTGCACGCCCGCGAAGCGCAACGTCACTTTCCCTTTCACGGTTCCGCCAAACGCTTCGGCGAGGAAGTCTGGGACCACCAGGCCATCATTGTTGATGTTGTAGCTGCCGCGGCTGGTAAGTCCCGCGGCGTGAAAAACGTCGTAACTCAGCTGGATGTCTCGTCCCGCATAGCTGCCCGTGCCTTTGTATTGGCCGTCCGCAAACGTTCCTTCCCCGCGCACATCCACGTGTCCGGTCGGTGTCTGCGGTGATCGCAGTGTCTCCCGTATATCCTGCAGTTCGACCCAGCCGCGATAACGGAAACTCCACTTCGGTTTTGCGAAATCGGTGATTTCCACATGGGCATCCAGGTGCGACCGACCGGCGGTCAGCATCCCTTGTTCCAGCGTGAATCCTCCGCGCCATAAAGTAAATTTCGCGGAGAGATTTCCCGTGACGGGCGCTATTTTCTTGGCTGTGAATCGAACGGCTTGCCACTCGAGATCGCCCAGATACAAAGGAAGCTCGGGCGTGCCTCCCTCGTCGAGCGACAGCCGCATGTCACCGCCTTCCACGGCAAGGGGCACTTTCAATTCGTTGTACAGCATCCACCCGTTTTCGATCTTCACCTGGCGCACACGCAGATCAAACAAGGATTCGCGCAGCGATTTCCTGGAACCGCTCGCAGGCGGCGGAGCCGGAACGTTTGTCGAACCGTCTCTTCCGACCCGTACATGCACCTGTGGCTTCTGAATAAGTAGTTCGCTTAACGATACTTTTCGGCCCCAGAAGGAATCGATCTGCAGCCTCGCTTGCACCTCCTCCGCCGAGAACAAAGGCTGCGTGCCGGCCGGTTCGCTCCCGTGAATTACCAAACCTTTCAGAGTCGTTCGCAACGAAAGCCACTGGATGGAAATCGTCCGAAGTTCGACCCGGCCGCCGGTGGCCTTCTCTAAGCCATGAACGATCCACCGCTGCAGTATTGGATTCCCCGTTCCGCTTCCGAAGAAAGCAATCACGGATAAAATCGCAATGACCGCCAGCACCCAGGGGGTGTGGATCACCCAGTTCCAGATCGGGTGCCGCTTCCTGACCTTCATTTCGCCCCTTCTTCGAGAAACTTTTGAACATGCAACCGGTCGCGGCTTTCTTTTAGCCAGCGATCCGCTTGTTCGTTTATGTCGCGCTGTACCAGGGCTTCCTGGATGATGTCCCTCGCGGCGTCCAGCGTCGGAGGCTCCTGCCCACGCGCCTTCGCTCGCGGCACGACCGTGTTCTGATAGAAGTCCTCAATTGCCTTTTTATCGATTTGTACCGATGGGCGAAACCGGGAATCGAGGTAATTGCTCAGATATAGTTGTGCGGCTACTATCTTGCGCACTTCCGGGTCGTTCAAGCCGCTCCTCTTTTTTCGTGCTTCATATTCCCCGGCAGAGTCAAAGGACTTCATTACCCGCGAGACCCCGCGATCGATTTCCGTTTCCCCGGGCCGCGGAAACTGGGACAGTTCGGCTTCTGAACGCACAATCCACTGATCGATGAGTCGATCCAGAATCACGCTTTCACTTTCGGATTTGCCTTCCACCAGCTCCTGATATTCCTTCAGTTCCCTAACGTCACTGAGCAAGATGATATCGTTTTCCACGCGCGCCACGATGCGATCCACTACTTCCTGCGCGGCGAGAAACGAAGCTGCGCCCCACAGAAAAAACGTCGCGCAAAATCCGAAAATCAGTCCCCGGCGTGTCAGAAGGTCGACCCCAAATTGAAGAAGATCTGCAGCCTTGGGAGCTGCGCGCCTTTAAAACACGCCGGAGTTGCCGGCACTCCCGCTGTGCTTGGAACGCAAGGCACCACAAAAAACGGGCGGTTCAGTTGATACCCCAGATCGACTCGAATCGGACCAACGGGCGTGGCATACCGGATGCCAAATCCGATGGTGTGCGCGAAATAATTCAGTTCGTTCGTGCAGTTCGAAACACACAGCGTGGGATTCGTGGCACTCGGCGGCAGCGAGGGATCCTGCAGGACGAACACCGGCTTGGGAGAGTACGCGCGAAAGGTGATGCGATCGAGACGGCTGTACACGTTTCCCCCGTCGTAGAACAGGGCCCCACCCAGTTGTGTCCCAATGTATGGCAACCGCATAGGGAAGCGAAATTCCTGGTTGAACACCAGCATCGCCTGGCCGCCCACGGGGAATCCCGTGCACGCATCACGCGGTCCAGCTTGATTCAGCGCAAATCCGCGGAGAGATGTTCCCCCGCCGGCAAAAAAGCGTTCCGGCAGAGGGATGATTTCCGGGGCCGGACCCGGCGCGACCGTCGTCCCAGTGCACTGTGTCGCCGTCGGGGGCGGGAACGAGAGTGACTCGGTCTTGGCGAACGGCTCGAGAATGCCTATCCGCATCGACCGTGCAAAGCTGAATCTCCGTTTGATTGGATGGTACGTCGAGTTCTGGAAAAAAAATCGCAGAAAACTTGCGCTCGAACCGATGCTCGTGCTGGCGATGTTGAAATCCGCGCTATTGGAACTTCCTTTGCTGGCATCCGCGGGATTATCTCTCTTGTCGCGCAGCCAGGTTATGCCAAACTCAGACACCAGAGTCGGCTGTTCGAACAAGGGAATTTCCTCGGGAGAAATATGTGCATTTAAGTTCGAAACCAGAACCTTGCGGAACGCGTAGCGGTACAGCACCGTGGTGAACGGCGTCAGCTGGCTCGTCAATTGCAACGACCCTTCATACCGCATATCGGTGAAGGTGTTGATATCCTGGGTTTTTTCCGTGTATGCCGTTGCCTGCGAGCTGTAATGGGGGCTCCCAAAAGTGTTGGGGATGGAATAGCCCAGAAGAGCGCGGTCTTCGATGGTACTCCCGCGCAACTTCAGCGAAAGCGAATCAGCGCGTCCCGTCAAATTGACTTTGGTCAGCTCAAAAATCCCGCGCGGCGCAGCCTGAAACTGTCCACCGGTTGGATCCGTCGTACTCGCTAGACGCTGTACTTCAAACCCTCCGCCATAAGCCATCGTGTATCGCTTGGCTTCCTCTACCAAAACGACGATATCTTTATCAGGGTCTGAGCCAGTCGGGTTCTGCGGTTCGATCGTCACCCGGTTGAATATACCGAGGTTGTAAAGCCGCCGCTGCGATTCAACCACGTCCCCCTCGCGCAGGGGCGCTCCCGGCTTAACTTGAATTTCTCGATTAATGACCCTCGACCTCGTATGGCTGTAACCGCTCAATAGAATTCGCCGCACGCGCGTCTGGGGCCCTTCCGTGATCCGGTAGGCGAGACGCACCGGCGCCGCCTGGGCCGCCTCCAGCTTTGCGCTCTTTTCCTGTTCTATCTCCCTTTTCTGGCTCGTACGATTTCCAGTGGCCCCTGTCTTCGTCCCTTCCTTCCCGCTCTCATCCTTTTCCGGAGTGACACGTTCTGCCGTCGACGTAAAACTCGCCTCCGGAAATCCCTCATTGAAATACATTGCGAGAATATTGTCCCGGTCCGTCGCGACGTTGAAATCAGAGTACGGCTGCCCCGGCGTGGATCCGATCACACCCAGCAATTCCTCTTCTTTGAACGCGTGGATCCCTTCAATGGTGATGGATGCCACGCGCGTTTGCTCGCCTTCCTGAATCGCGAATCGGACGAAGATGTCACCTTCTTTGGCTTTGTAGTTGTCCAGGATTTGCCCATCCACCGTGGCATTCAGAAAGCCGTTTGCGTCATAGAGGCCGCGCATCGAATCCACGTCCGATTCGATTAACCGCCGGCTAAACCGCCCGTGCGAACCGAATGCGGCGCCGTACACTTGAAGCCGGCTCCGCAACAGTTCTGCGCTGAAGTAATGGTTGCCGGTAATTTCAATTCCCGCCAAGCGGTGCCGGTCGCCTCGCTCGATGTGATATGTAATTAATTCTTCTGTTCCCTGCGACTTCTCTTGCTTACCCTTCACTTCCTTCGTTTCCGTTGTGTAATTGACTTGCGCATCAAAATATCCATCGCGCTCCAGCCGTTCACGAACATTCCGTTTCCCCTCTTCCAGCAGGTCGGCATCCACCGCGCCCTCTTGATAGATGGGGATCAGTCTTTTCAAATCTCCTTTTGAAAATTTTGCTCCCGTCACCGCCACTTGTACTCGCGGCCCTTCCGTGACCTCGAGCTCCAGCGGTACGGTGTTCTTGGCCGTGTTGTACTCCCCTCGACGCACTGTCGCCCTGGCGCTAAGGTGGCCTTTCTTCACCAAAAATTTCCGAATCCGGCCGGTCCCGCGTTGTATGCGGGCCGTAGTCACCTTTTCTCCGGCCTTCATCTTCAGTCGGGAGAGAAGTTCTACATCGTGAAACTCCGTGCCGTTCTTTAGGTCGATAGACTCCACGCGGGCCCGTGGCCCGGGCTTAACGTGGACTAAGATGTCCATCTCACGCGTGTCCGGGTGCGGCACGTTTTCTGCAGAGACCTGCGCTGCATACAGACCCTCCTCTTTCAACACATCGCGCAGACGGCGGAGCCCTTCGTCCACTTCTTCTTGCCGGAATGGCCGGCCAAGTGAAAGCTGCATGGCCGCAGCGGCGGAGGCATCCGATGGAGGGGGCGTCAGCCCCTCAATCAGCACCTTGTTGAAAAAGAGATTCTCGCGAACCACGAAATCGAGCCGTACGCCGCTGCCACCAGGAGTCGCGACCGCTTTCAAATCCTCGTAATCACCCGTCCCGTAAAGTGCGTGGATGCTCCGCGCCACCTGGTCCCGATCCAACGGTTTCCCAATCTCGACGGCAGCTCCTGAGGGCGATTCGGAGAGAACGCGGCCATCTTCTGTGACTATCCGCACCGCAACCACGGGTGCTCCCGCAGGAGACGTCTGCCCCCTGGTCGCCGTCTCTGCCTGTCCGTAACTCCTCGCCGCTACCAGGAGCAGCGCGAGGATGGCAATTCTCCGCAAACCTTTGTCACACCAAGATTTCATGCTCACTATCGCTAAGACGAAGCGTAGCACAAGGCCGTTGCCTATCCCGCTATCTCTAGCGTTATGATGAAGCAAGAGGGACGATGACGGACTCAGAACCACCGGGCCCACACGTGCTCGATTCGCTCCAGGAAAAGTACTCGCGCCAGATGCTTTTCGCCGGGATCGGCGAAGCCGGGCAGCAGCGCTTGCTCGGCTCCCGCGCCGTCATTGTTGGCTGCGGCGCGATTGGCGCGGCTGCCGCCGGGCTCCTCGTGCGCGCTGGAGTCGGTCGCGTCAGGGTAATTGACCGCGATTTTGTCGAGCCCTCCAATTTGCAACGACAGACCCTGTTTGACGAGGACGACGCGCGCGCCGCTCTCCCTAAAGCCGTCGCAGCCGAGCGCAAGCTTCGCGCCATCAATGGGAGTGTCGCCGTCGAAGGAGTAGTTGCTGATGTAAGCCCCCGCAATGCAGAAGAGTTGCTCAGTGCTTTCGAGTTGATTCTCGACGGCACCGACAACTTCGAGACACGCTTCCTCGTCAATGACTACGCCATCCAACACGCTCGTCCCTGGATTTATGCCGCCGCCGTCGCCAGCTACGGCGTCACCATGACCGTTCGTCCCGGCGTCACAGCTTGCCTCGCGTGCCTCCTCGAATCCTCAGCCAACGGCCATGGTCTCGAAGAAACGTGCGATACCGTTGGCGTCCTCAGCCCCATCGTCAATCTCATCGCCTCACTTGAAGTGGCCGAAGCCCTCAAGCTACTCGCGGGTCGCGAGGAAGCTCTGCACGGCCGGCTAATTTCTTGTGATGTTTGGAGCGGGCGCTTCCAATCCGTCCGTGTCGCCCAAAACCCCACTTGCCGCGCTTGCGCCCGCCGCGAATTCTCTTATCTCCAGGGGCAAGCCCAGCCACATATCACCCTGTGCGGCCGCGATTCCGTGCAAATTCATGAGCGCGGCCGATCGTTGGATCTGGCGGCGTTGCGGGCGAGGCTCGCGGCCACCCTCCCCGATGTCCGGCAGAACGAATTTCTGCTCTGCTTTCGGGTTGACCCATATCAAATGACCGTCTTTGCAGATGGCCGTGCCATTCTCAAAGGCAGCAAAGATCCCGCCGTCGCGCGTTCCCTCTACGCACGCTACATTGGCGCCTGATTCTCTTCTATGAAAGGGAAGTTGCTTGTTCCGGCTTCAGCGAGTGTGCCCGGTCCGCCCGAAGGAGCTTCGCATGTTCGATCTGTCCAGGTTTTCACGCAGGTTCATCAGCGTCAGGAATGTGCTCAGAATTCTCGCTTTCAAATCATCGGTTAGGTGCAGACCGCTCGTCGCCACCCGCGCCAGGCGCTCTCCGTTGTCCGTGATGAAACGCATGATCTCTTTTTGCCGCTCGTGCGGAGCATTTCCCAGCGCCGTCTCCCGCCTCATCTCCGCGCAACTTCCCTCGATCGATAGCGTGAAGTGGAGGACGCACACCTGCTGTTCCGCGAGAGCTGGCGGCGAGTCGTTCTTACATCCCGTTACTTTGCACGATATAGCCATTGGATGCGCAATCTGAGGCTGAGAGGATAGGTAACCACTCCTGGCCCTGAAAATCCAGTCTCCTTCCGCTAAAGGTTGCGAATCCTGCATAGCCTCTTCTCGCACCCCGTACCCCACCCGCCAATGCCTCCCGAACCCGTCCGGCGAAAGATCGATTGTCTTTATTCAAAAACAATTGTATAAAAATGCAGGAGTCTGTATATTTGTAAGAGCATGAGCGCAGGGAAAACATTTCGCCACGGTCAGATTCTCCGGCTGGTCAGCGGCCATCCGATTGTCAGCCAGGAAGAGCTTCGCCGCCGCCTCGCCCAGCAGAAGATGCGCGTCACACAAGCGACCCTTTCCCGGGACCTCCAGGAGCTGCGGCTCGTCAAGACGCACGAGGGCTACAAACCTGAAACCGTTCTTCCCGAGGACAACGGTGCGCCCCCTCTTCCTCCACTGGCGCGCGCGCTTCGCGAATTCCTTTTGGACATTCGCCCGGCGGAGAATTTGCTGGTTCTAAAAACGCCTCCCAGCGGCGCTCAACCCCTCGCCGCCGCCGTGGACGCCTCAAAATTTCCAGAAATTGCCGGCACCATCGCCGGCGACGACACCGTCCTCATCATCACTCCCAATAAACGAACTCGCGATTCCCTTCAAAAGAAGATTGAAGCGCTGGTGAAATGAGAGATACTCGCCAAGTCGCCGTCGTTGGTGTCACCGGCTACACGGGCCTCGAGCTCGCGGGCATTCTTCTGCGCCATCCCCGTGTCGCTTCCACAACTTTCTATGTCCGTGAAACGCGCGGCGCCAAATGTATTGCCGAACTCTTTCCGCAATTCCGCGGTTGGGGACAAGCTCCACTGCGCCAGCTCTCTCTCGAGTCGATCGCATCAACCACGGCGGGAACCGCTTTTCTCGCCACTCCTCACGAACTCTCCGCGGAACTGGCCCCCGCGCTTCTTGAAGCTGGCTTGCGCGTTGTGGATTTGAGCGGCGCCTTCCGCTTCCGCACCCCGGAAACGTTCACTTCCTGGTACAAGTTGCCCGCGCCGCATGCGGATTACCTTAGCGAAGCGGTCTACGGACTTCCCGAGCTCTATTCCGAGGAAATTGCCAAAGCCCGCCTTGTTGCCAATCCCGGCTGCTACGCCACGAGCGTTATCCTCGCGCTTCGCCCGCTCGCCGAAGCTGGCTGGATCGCGCCTGATCAAAATGTCGTTTGCGATTGCAAATCCGGTGCCAGCGGCGCGGGCAAAGACCCCAGGCGCGATTTGCAGTTCGTCGAAGTCGACGAAAACTTCAAGGCCTACAATCTCTTTTCTCACCGCCACACGCCGGAAATTCTCGAACATACGGGCCTCGCGGAATCACAGCTCATTTTTTCAACGCATTTGCTCCCTCTCGCTCGCGGCATTCTTTCCACGATCTATGTCACGCTTTCCGCGCAACAATCCGCCGATGCCATCGAGGCCTGCTACCGCAGGTTTTATGCCGGGCGGTCCATGGTCCGCATCTGGCCCGCGGGCTCTCTGCCCGAGCTGCAGCACGTCGCGCACACGAATTTTTGTGACATTGGATTTGTCCTGGACAAATCTGGCCAGCGTTTAATCGTCGTTTCCTGCCTCGACAACCTTGGCAAAGGCGCCGCCGGCCAGGCCGTTCAGAATTACAATCACATCTTGGGTATCGAGGAGAAAACCGCACTTCAATGAAAACCGTGATCAAGTTCGCTGGAGCTTTGCTGGAAGACGACGCCACGATCCGCTCGCTGGCGCGTCAGGTTGCGGCCCTCGCCCTCGAAGGCCACGAGATTCTCGTTGTGCATGGCGGCGGCCGAGCTTTCACCGAAGCCCTCAAGCGCATGGGCATCGAAAGCAAGTTTGTCTCCGGCCTCCGTGTCACCGACCGCGAAACGCGCGACGCAGCCGTCATGGTTTTCGCTGGGCTCCTGAACAAGCGACTGGCCGCCGCAATCTCCGCGGAAGGCTATCCCGCGATTGGCGTCTCCGCCGCCGATGCCCAGTGTTTTCTTGCTGAGCCGATGTCCCATGGTGAAATACCAGGCAGCCTTGGCTTTGTCGGTTACCTCACGGGCATGAACATCGCTTTCATCGAATCGCTCTGGCGAGAGCGACTCATTCCCGTCGCTCCCTGCCTCGGTCTCGGTTCCGACAACGAGCTGTACAACATCAACGCCGATCACATGGCCGCCGCTTGCGCCGAATTTCTCGGCGCCGACCAGTTGATTTATCTCACCGACGTCGCCGGTGTCCTCGACGGAGAAAAAGTGCTCTCCGCTATTACCTGCGAAGAAATCGAGCGCCTCGTCCAATGCCGCGTTGTCTCCGGTGGAATGATTCTCAAGCTCGAGGCCGCCAAGCGCGCTCTGGAAGGCGGCGTCCGCGAAGTTCGCATTGTCGGTGGCGCGGCTCAGGATGCCCTTCTCCTGGCGTTTCACTCGGCAGAATCCGGCGCGGAAGAGCACTCTTCGACGATTCCGGGCACGCGCGTTCTCCGCGAGCCGCTCTCCAACGCTCATGCGGCTCTTTCGGCGGCGTGATGCGCAAGCACGGCACAAATAGGACGGTTGGTTCCGCTTCGCGAAAGGTGAAGAAAGCGTCTCCTCGCGCATCGAAGGCGGCTGCCATATTGCGCGATGCCAACCAATTTCTTCTTCCGACCTATAAGCGTCAGCCCATTGTCTTCACGCATGGGCGCGGTTGCTACGTTTACGACTCGCGCGGCAAAAAGTATTTGGATTTCCTCGGCGGCATCGCCGTCAACGCTCTCGGGCACGCTCATCCGCGCATCGTCAAGGTCATTCGCCGCGAATCCGCGCGGGCCATTCATCTTTCCAACCTTTTTCACAACGCGTATCAAGGCCCTCTTGCCCGCAAGCTCGCGCAATGGTCAGGCCTTGACCGTGTTTTCTTTTCCAATAGCGGCGCGGAAGCCGTCGAAGGCGCTCTCAAGCTGGCGCGGCTATACGGCCGAACTTCCGCCGACGCGCCCGGCTCCCCGGCCCGCAAGCACCGCATTCTCGCGCTCGAAAATTCCTTCCATGGCCGCACGTTTGGCGCCGTGAGCGTCACCGCCACCGAAAAATACCGTCTCCCGTTTGCTCCGCTCGTTCCCGGTGTCGAGTTTGTCCGCTTCAATGACGTCGCTGATCTCGAAGCAAAATTTGATGACACCGTCTGCGCCATCCTGCTCGAAACCATTCAGGGTGAAGGTGGAATCTATCCGGTCAGCGAAGAATTTTGGAACCGCGCGCGCGCCCTCGCCACAAAAAACGGCGCGCTCCTGATAGCCGACGAAATTCAGTCCGGCTTGGGACGCACCGGCCGCTATTTTGCGTACCAGAAATTTTCCTCGAAGCCCGACGTTGCAGTGGTGGCCAAACCGCTCGCCGCCGGTCTCCCGCTCGGAGCAGTCCTCACTGCGGAAACCGTCGCCCAGCGTATCTCGCCCGGCATGCATGGCACCACTTTTGGCGGTGGCCCGCTCGCCTGCGCCACTGCGCTCGAATTTCTTGACATCGTCGAAGACGAAAAGCTTCTCGAAAACATCCGGGCTCGCGGCGCGGAGTTGCAGGAAGGCCTTTCCGCGCTCGCCGCCAAATTCCCTTTCATCCGCGAAGTCCGCGGCGAAGGTTTGATGATCGGCATCGAGCTTTCCGTCGACGGCGCTCCCTTTGTCTCGCAAGCCTTGCTTCGCGGCCTGCTCATCAACTGCACTCACGATTTCACGCTGCGCTTTCTTCCGTCTTTCCTGGTCACTCGCGCGCAGGTGCGCCAGTTTCTTCGTCTCCTGGAAAGATTGTTTGCAACTACCCCGCAAAAGGCCGTCGCTTCGGAGGCCGCGAAATCCGCGACTCCGTCGCATGCCGTCCTCGCTGCGGCAAGGTGAAAAAATGACTACATCCATGCTCGTTACGCCTATTTCTTTATCGAATGATTTGCTCACCGGAGCGGAATGGAGCCCCTCGCACACTCGAGATTTGCTTCAGCTCTCCGCTGACATCAAGGCGCGCCCGGGCCGTTACGCTTCCACGCTCACGGGAAAATTCATCGCGCTGATTTTCGAAAAGCCCTCGCTGCGCACCCGTGTCACCTTCGACGTCGGTATCCAAAGCATGGGCGGCTCGGTCGTTTTCCTCGACCACACGCAGGCTTCTGCCTCTCTCGGCGCGCGCGAGTCCATCGCCGATGTCGCGCGCAATCTGGATCGCTGGGTCCACGGAATCGTCGCTCGCGTCTACAAGCAAAAAGTCCTCGAGGAGATGGCCGCTAACGCCGGCATTCCCGTGATCAATGCGCTCTCCGATAAATTTCATCCCTGCCAGGCGCTTGCCGACTTCTTTACTCTCGAAGAAAAATTCGGCGCCCTCCGCGGCTTCAAGCTCGCCTACGTTGGCGATGGAAACAACGTTTGCCATTCCTTGATGTATCTCGCCGCGCGCCTCGGCGTTCATTTGCGCATCGCAACGCCGCAGGATTATCAGCCCGCGCCAGAGGTCTTCGCCGACTCCAAACGTGTGGCCAAGGAAACGCGCGCCAAAATTGAGCTCATGACCGATCCACGCGAAGCCGTCGCCGGCGCTCAGGGTGTCTACACGGATGCCTGGACCAGCATGGGTTTCGAGGCCGAGGAGACTGTCCGCAAGGCCGTGTTCGCCCCCTACCAGGTCAACGCGGAGCTCATGGCCCTCGCGGCGCCGGACGCCGTTTTCATGCACTGTCTTCCGGCGCACCGTGGCCTGGAAGTCACGCACGAAGTTCTCGATGGCCCGCAGTCGGTCGTCCTCGACCAGTCGGAAAACCGCATGTACGTGCAGAAAGCCATCCTGCATACTTTGTTCTGATCCACTGATGCAAACCGTCGAATCGCAATTGTTCTTGTCCGTTTGTAGGGGCACGGCATGCCGTGCCCGTCTTTGAACTTTTGAGCTTTTAAACTTCTTTCAAACGAGGAACCGTGAAAACGCAATTGCCAAAACCAAAAAAAGTAGTCCTCGCCTATTCCGGAGGTCTCGACACCTCCATCATCATTCCTTGGCTGAAGGAAAATTATCAGTGTGAAGTCATCGCCATGATCGGCGACGTCGGCCAGCAGGAAGATCTGGAAGCCGCCCGCAAAAAAGCGCTAGCCACCGGCGCCTCAACAGCCTATGTCGAAGACCTGCGCGAAGAATTTGTCCGCGACTATATCTGGCCCACGCTACGCGCAGGCGCCGTTTATGAGCATACGTATCTCCTCGGCACGTCCATGGCCCGCCCCATCCTCGGCAAACGCCAGGCCGAACTCGCCCTCCAACTTGGCGCCGACGGCCTCTCGCACGGCTGCACCGGCAAGGGCAACGACCAGGTCCGTTTCGAACTGGCCTACAAAGCCATCGCGCCCAACGTGCAAATCATCGCTCCCTGGCGCGAGTGGGACATCGATTCCCGCGAAGACGCCATCGCCTACGCCGCAAAACACAACGTGCAAGTCGAGCAAAGCAAAAAAAATATCTACAGCCGCGACCGCAACATCTGGCATCTCAGCCACGAAGGCGGCGAACTCGAAGATCCCGCCAATTCTCCGAACGAAGCCATGTGGCAATGGACCGTCTCTCCGGAAAAAGCCCCGGACAAAGCCGAAGAAGTCGAGATCGGCTTTGAAGCAGGCACGCCGGTTTCCGTCAACGGCGCAAAGCTCGGTCCCGTCGACCTTCTCAATACGTTGAATGAAATCGCCGCGAAGCACGGAATCGGCCGCACCGACATTGTGGAAAACCGCCTGGTCGGCATGAAGTCCCGCGGCGCTTACGAGACGCCCGGCGGCACGCTTCTCGTCACCGCGCATCGCGAACTCGAAGCGCTGACCATCGACCGCGAGACCACCCATTTTCAGCAAGCGCTCTCGCTTCGCTATGCCGAACTCGTTTATTACGGCTTGTGGTTTTCTCCGTTGCGCGCCGCGCTTGACGGTTTCTTCAACGTCTCGCAACAGCGCGTCACCGGCAGCGTCGGCCTGAAGCTCTGGAAAGGCACGCTCACCGTCACCAAGCGTGTCTCTCCGTTCTCGCTCTATCGCACCGACCTCGCCAGCTTCACCATGGGCCGCTACAACCCCAAAGACGCCGAAGGCTTCATCAATCTTTTCGCTCTGCCGGTCACCGTTCGTCCCAAAGCCAAAGCCGAGGGAAGCAACAGCTAGATCGTCCTCGTAGGGGCACGGCATGCCGTGCCCTTCTTGTCAGTCACTCGAAGACGTGCCAATGACCGAACGCAAAGATGACCGACTGTGGGGCGGGCGCTTCGAGCGTGAGCCAAATGCTCACTTCGACGCGTTCCAGCGCTCCTTTGCGTTCGATCGCCGCCTGCTGCCTTACGAAATCGCGGTTGACCGCGCCTGGGCAAAAGCCCTCGAACCCATCGGCATTTTCACCGCCACCGAAGTGAAACAAACGCTAGCCGCGCTCGACAAAATTTCCGAGCGTGCCCAAACCGATCCCGCGTGGGTCGATTCGTTCGGAGCAAACGCCGAAGACGTCCATCACTTCGTCGAGAAAGCCCTCGTCGAAGAACTCGGCCCCCTCGGCTGGAAACTTCACACCGGCCGCAGCCGCAACGAACTCGTCGCCACTGATTTCCGCCTCTTCGTCATCGATGCCGCCGCGGAAATCCAGTCGCGGTTTGTCGCGCCCTCTTCAATACGCTGCTGCTGCAAGCTAAAGCAAAAATCTCCGTGCCCATGGCTGGCATGACGCACATGCAGCACGCCCAGCCGATTCTGCTCTCCCATTATCTTGCTGGCGCACGCGGAAGCTTTCCTGCGCGACGTCACCCGTCTGCAACACGCCGCCGCAAGTGCCGATGCGTGCCCGATGGGTTCTGGCGCGCTCGCCGGAAATTCCTTCGGCATCGACCGCAATGCCATCGCGCGCGAACTTGGCTTCTCGCGCATCACGCGAATAGCCTCGACGCCGTCAGCGACCGCGACTTTGCGCTCGATTATCTTTTCGCGCTCACCGGCATCGCCACGCATCTCTCGCGCCTCGCCGAAGATTTCGTCATTTTCGCGTCGCAGGAATTTTCCTACGTTGATTCTTCCCGACGAATACTCCACCGGCAGCAGCCTTATGCCGCAAAAGAAAAATCCCGACTCCTGGGAACTGATTCGCGGCAAATCCGGGCGCATCACTGGCGCGCTCGTCAGTCTGCTCACGACGCTCAAAGGGCTTGCCCACCAGCTACCAGCGCGACCTTCAGGAAGACAAGGAAGCCCTCTTCGCTGCGCACGATCAAGTCACTGACATGCTAAGCGGTCGCCGTCGGCGCCATCGCCGGAACGGAATTTCGCGAAGACCGCCTCCGCGCCGCGGCCTCCAATCCCGCTTCTTTTCGCCACCGAAGCTGCTGACTATCTCGTTCGCAAGGGCGTTCCTTTCCGCCAAGCGCACGACCTGATTGGCAAGGTTCTCCGCGAAGCGGAAAAGCCAAGATGAACCGTGGACCGCGCTCCCTCTCGAAGCTCTGAAGAAAATTTCTCCGGCATTCGAAGTCCGATTTCATCGGCAGCCAGTCGGTGGAAAGCTGCTATCGCCACGCAAATCTGTCCCTGGCGGCACCTGCGCTCAAATTTGTTCGCGCCGCACTTCATGATTTCGGAAACCGTTTGCTGCAGCAGTTCAAGTCACCACCAGGAGCCAAGCCATGAGCAGCCAGTTTGCCAATCACCTCAACAATCTCGAAGCGTCTCTGGAGGATCGGAGGTCCCTTCCGGGAGCGTCGCGCTAGTCACCCGGACATTCCGCTGATGAAGCACGCACTCTCCGAAGCATCTCTTCCGCGCGGATTTCGTTTCGCGGCCACGGCCTGCGGCTTTAAAAAAACCGGTGCGCTCGATCTCGCGGTTATTTCGAGCGACGCTCCCGCTTCCGCCGCCGCCGTCTTCACGCAAAATCTCGTCGTCGCCGCTCCCGTCACGATTTCCAAGGAACATCTTCGCGCCTCGAAAGGCCGCATGCGCGCCGTCGTCGTGAATTCCGGCAACGCGAACTGCGCAACGGGCCCGGCGGGCTACACCGCGGCCGAGCGCACTGTCGCGGAAACGGCCAAACGGCTCGGATGCGCCGCCAACGAAATCATCGTCTGCTCGACGGGCGTGATCGGCGTGCCGATGGCTGTCGAAAAAATTCTGCGCTCGCTCGCGAAGCTCACTCGCAATCGCCGGCCCTCGGCGCGTTCCTTCGCGGAGCTCTCGCTCGCCATTTGCACGACGGACACTCGGCCGAAAACCGCGGGCGCATCCTTCAAAATGGCCGGAAAGAAAATTCACCTGGTTGGCTGCGCTAAGGGCGCAGGGATGATTCATCCCAACCTGGCGACGACGCTCGCGTTCGTCGTGACCGATGCCGCCATCGCGCCGCCGCTTTTGCAAAAGACTTTGCGTGACGTTTGCTCGCGTACCTTTAACTCCATCAGCATCGATGGCGACTCTTCGACGAACGACACGCTGCTGGTCTTTGCCAACGGCGCTGCAGGCGCGCCTGCGATTCGCGCCGGGAGCGCGGCGCATCGCGCCTTCGCGAAGGCACTCGAAGACGTCTGCAAGTCGCTTGCGCTGCAGATTGTCGCCGATGGAGAAGGCGCGCAGCGCGTGATCGAAATCGAGGTCCGCGGCGCGAAAACGGAAGCGGCAGCGCGCCGCATCGCGGAAACGATTGCGACTTCGCCGCTCGTCAAGACAGCGTTCGCCGGCGGCGATCCCAACTGGGGTCGCATTTTCGCTGCCGCTGGCCGCTCCGGCGTCCAATTCGATCCCGCACGCGTCGATATCAAGATGGCCGGCATTCCCGTGTTGCGGCGAGGCAATCCGCTCGACTTCAACGAGCGTGCCGCAAGCAACCGCATGCTCGCGGAACACGTTCCGATTGTCCTGCATCTCCACGCAGGCACCGCCAGCGCGCGCTACTGGACTTGCGACCTCACGGCGGAGTACGTCCGCATCAACGCTTCCTACCGCACCTGACCGGTCCAGACGTTGCGCCGCAGGTGGGAACCGGTCAAGCGTTACCTCCCGGCGGAAGCACTGCGCAGGTGGAACGATGATCTGTCGCGGTTCAAAAAGATCCTGGTGAGTTTGGATTGAAATCGTCAGTTGGACGAGGTTCATCGACCCAGTTGCTTTATTCGTGAAAGGACGAATACACATGTTCTCGCTAAAGGCTGCAGCCTCGATTCGTTGGGCTATCCCTCTTGGTTTATGCTGCGGAATTCTTACCGCTGTTATCTCGCTGGTGTATTCGCAGGCCACAGCCTCTTCTAGCAGTCCAACGGTTTCTCAAGATCCAGCCGAGATCGATCAAGTTTGGCAACGCGCCAATGCCAAGTATGATGCGCACCGAGCAGAACTCCTGATGGAAGTGAATCGCGAGGATCACAACGGCCCATTCCGTCCCGATTGGGAATCGCTCGAACACTACGAAGCCCCCGAGTGGTATAAGGACGCAAAGTTCGGCATCTTCATACACTGGGGCGTCTACTCAGTCCCTGCTTTCGGCAACGAGTGGTACCCGCGAAACATGTACCGCCCTGGATCCGAAGAAAACAAACACCACAGCGCCACGTATGGCCCGCTCGATAAGTTCGGCTACAAGGATTTCATCCCCATGTTCAAGGCCGAACATTTTGCCCCGGCCGCGTGGGCGCGGCTCTTCAAGGAAGCGGGCGCGAAATACGTTGTGCCGGTGGCGGAACATCACGATGGCTTCGCAATGTACGACAGCGGTCTGAGCGACTGGACGGCGGCAAAAATGGGCCCGCGCCGCGACGTTATCGGCGAGCTGGCGAAAGCCGTCAGGGCCGAAGGTCTTCACTTTGGCGCGTCGTCACACCGCGTCGAGCATAATTTCTTTCTGGGCGTCGGACGCTCCATCCCATCCGACATGAATGACCCGCAATACGCGGCATTTTACGGGCCCGCTCACAACTGGATGGAAGCCAAACAGGGCACGCCTTTATCCAATGACTTCACGTTCGTCTCGGCCGCGTGGACCGCGGATTGGCTGGCTCGAGCGACGGAGATCGTCGAGAAATACCATCCGGACATCATGTACTTCGACTGGTGGATCGGGCAGCCTTCGGTGCGCGCGGACCTGACGCGTTTCGCGGCGTTCTATTACAACAGCGCCCTCAAATTCAGTGGGCACGCGGGTGTCATCACCTACAAAGACTTTGCGATGCAGGAACACAGCGCGATCCTGGATATGGAACGCGGGCAGCTCGGCGACATCCGTCCGCTCTACTGGCAAACCGACACGTCAGTTAGCAACAAGTCCTGGGGCTACATCAAGAATGACACCTTCAAGTCGCCGCAGTTCATCGTTCATCAGCTCATCGACATCGTCAGCAAGAATGGAAATCTGCTTTTAAACATCGGCCCACGGTCGGATGGCACGATACCCGAGGAAGTACAGGCGGTGTTGCGCGATGTGGGTTCGTGGCTGCAAGTCAACGGAGAAGCGATTTACGGCACGCGTCCGTGGAAGATTTACGGCGAAGGGCCGACGAAAGTAACGGCAGGCTCGTTCCACGACACGGACACTGCGGCTTACACTGCCGAAGATTTTCGCTTCACCACCAAAGGCACCTCGCTCTTCGCCATCGAACTTGGCTGGCCTTCCGCAGGCGAGGCGCTTATCCATTCGCTCGGGAGCACCGCGATGAAGGGCCAGAAAATCGGTCCGGTTGTGTTGCTCGGTTCTGACACGCCGCTTTCGTTCCAACAACAAGCCGACGGCCTGCGCATTCAACTTCCGCCGCGGGCGCCCGGTAAGTTTGCCTACGCGTTTCGTGTCGTGTTCGATGGCGTGGCGCCGTAGTGCACGAGGGAAGCTCGAAGGAAATGATCCTACTGTTCCCATTTCCAGTTGGCGAACTGTTCGCGGAGAGCGATTTTTTTGAATTTGCCGACCGACGTGCGCGGCAGCGCCTCAAGAAAAACGAAGGCGTCCGGGAGTTGCCACTTGGCGAAGGATTTAGCGAGGAAAGCGCGTAGCTCTTCCGCGGTTGCCTGCGCTCCGTCCTTCAGCACAACGGCGGCCAAGGGGCGCTCCTGCCACTTGGGATGCGGGACGCCGACGACTGCGGCTTCCTTGACGGCCGGATGTCCCATCAACATATTTTCGATATCCACGGAGCTGATCCATTCGCCCCCGGACTTCACCAGGTCTTTGGCGCGGTCTACAATCTTGATAAATCCTTCGTCATCCATAGTGGCAATGTCGCCGGTCTTGAACCATCCATCCTCGGTCCACCGGTGAGCCTGGTCCGGCGATTTGTAGTAGCTGGCAGCCACCCAGGGTCCGCGCACTTCTAGTTCGCCAGGAGTATTGCCGTCGCGGGGAGCCTCCACGGACTTGCCCTCGAGTCCTTCCGGGCGCATCACACGAAGTTCGATAAACGGTGTGGGCCAGCCTTGTTTAGCGCGGACTTCGTACTGCTGGTCGAGCGTCCACTCGCTCATGTGGCGTTTAAGTTTGCCGACAGTCGCGAGAGGAGTGGTTTCCGTCATGCCCCAAAGGTGAAGAATGTGGAGATTGTGTTTGTCGAGAGCCCGCATCAGGCGCTCCGGCGGGGCGGAGCCGCCGACCACAATGCGAACCGGCCAGGAGAATTTCCAGCGGTCGGGAGCTTTTTCGAGAGCGGCGAGCACGCCCAGCCAAATCGTGGGAACGCCGCAGGCGATAGTGACGTGCTCCTGTGCGATCAGGTCGAGAACACTTTCCGGATCGACATTGGGCCCCGGCAGAATCAGCCGAGCCCCCGCCATCGCACAGGAGTAGGGCAAGCCCCAGGCGTTGGCGTGAAACATCGGTGCCACGGGGAGAACGGTGTCGTGGTGGCCGATCGCGAAGGAGTCCACGCACATCTCAGCAAAGGTGTGCAGGACCAGTGCGCGATGGGAGTAAACCACGCCTTTCGAATTACCCGTCGTGCCCGAGGTGAAACACATCGCCGCGCCGTCATTTTCGTCGATCGCCGGGTAGCGGAAATCGTCGCTCGCTCCCGCAAGCAGTTCCTCGTAATTCAAAAAGTCGTCCGGGATGCTCCCTCCGCAATAAGGAACCACAATGACCCGTTCGAAGGACACGCTATCGCGGAATTTTTCAAGTGTCGGCAGGAGCACGTCGTCAATGAGCAGGAAGCGGTCGTCAGCGTGATTCACGATCGCAGCGAGCTCGTGCGGGTGCAAGCGCAGGTTCAACGTGTGAAGGATTCCGCCCGCGCAAGGCACCCCGAAGAAAGCTTCGAGATGGCCCGAGTGATTCCACATCATGGAAGCGACGCGGTCGCCGGGACGTAAGCCAAGTTTGGTCATCGCATCGGCAAGGCGCCGCGCGCGGCGGTAGAAGTCGCCATACGTGGTGCGAACGATGGAGCGGTCCGGCCTGCGGGAAACGATTTCGACGCGGTGGAAGAGCTTGCCGGAGCGCTCCAGAATCGCAGGGAGCGTCAGCGGAAAATCCATCATCGTGCCGCGCATAGAGTGGTCCCGTTGGAGATTGAGTGGCCGCATCCTACCATCATTCGGCACCCAGGGGTGGTTCAAGCGCGATTGGAGAGCCTTGGAAACAACCCGGGAAGCCAACGGGGATTGGCGGAGTTTGCCCAGAGCCGTCCGGGGCCGCTAGACTCTTTCCCATTGCAAAAGGGGTTAATTTTCGAGACCATGCCACTGACCGCTGAAGTGCCGGTCTCGCTCCCCGCGGTGGCTCGGCTTCCCGACTGCCCGTGAACGATAGCTGTCCTTCAGCGCGCTCCGCGACTCTCACTTGGGTTCCGGGCAGAAGGAGTGGGCAGGTGAAGAAGCTCTACATCGGTAATCTTCCGTTTTCCGCGACGGAAGAACAGCTCCAGGAATGGTTCGCACAAGTTGGCGTTACTCCCTCAGGCGTCAATTTGATTCGTGACCGGTTCACGGGACAATCCCGCGGATTTGCCTTCGTGGAAGTGCAGAGCGACGAAGATGCAGATCGCGCGGTCAACTCTTTGAACGGTCAAAATTTTGGCGGGCGGAACCTAGTCGTCAACGAAGCACGGCCGCAAGCCGAGCGTGGCGCTGGTGGTGGCGGCGGGCGTGGCGGAGGCGGCGGTGGCTACGGCGGTGGCCGCGGAGGCGGAGGCGGCGGACGTGGTGGCGGTGGTGGTGGCCGAGGTGGCGGCGGTGGCGGGCGCGGCGGAGACCGTGGAGACCGCGGGAATCGTTGGTAAGGAGTCGTTCCGGATTAAGAAGCGGCGTCCTAACCCTACGGGACGCCGCTTAAACCCCTCCTCAAGAATCCGCTGAGATAGCTTCGTGCAGATCGTCTGTTAGTTTCTTTGCAACCTTCCACTCAAATCTCCGTCTTATAAAGTGACAGTCTGGCCTGACTGAGGGCTGAATTTGCCAGCGGAGGCAGGAACAACGCTAGCTTCCTCACGCGGACCAGCGGGGTTTTCGCTTGCGAGTGTCGCGATGAAAGCGCGAGTTCTGACTGGCGGTCGTTTGCCTTTGCGTGTAGTATCCCGGCCAATAACGGGCGTCCCCAGCCCCGCTCGAGACAGAAACCGCCTCCGGCGCCGGGAGCGCGTCGCGCGAAACAAATCACCCGGTAACGTGTTTGAAACAGTAGGCAAGGAAAATGACGCAGGACGCCGGATGTGAAGTATGTTGAGCGTCTGCCGGCCCGCCTCCCTGGGGAGGGTTTGCTTGTTTCGGGGCCGCAGGTGAGGCGAGCGCGATGCCCGACAAAAGCGAGACGAACCTTCTGGCCGAACCGTGCATCCAAGATGACGAAGATGGCGTATCGAAGAGAACGATGACGACTTGGCACAAACGCGATTGGCAGCAATTCTACGAACTGGCGCGCCGCCCCTGGCAGCGTCACCGCCCGCCGCGGCCAGTGTATCCCACGGGCTTGAATCGCGTGCTGCCCGCCCAGGGTTTCAGTTTGTCCGAGCTTGATGATGCCGGCGTCGACCTCGAATTGGCCGAGCAGCTTGGCCTGCCCGTGGACGCGGGCCGCATCGGTGCATACGGTCCGAACGTGACCGTGCTGCGCGATTTCGTGCGCTCCTCCCGCCAGCCTCGGTAATTATATTCAGCTCCGCCTTTTTCTCGGTACGCGCCCGTCCATACGGCCACTAGCGCTTTGCTTGAAATTCGAAATCTAGTTTAGCCCCCGGACCCTAGTTCTTCGCTCCACTCCGCACCGCCTCGCGCTACAATGTCGCGTTTCACTCATACAGGAGTACACCTCTATGAAACGCCTCGCCTGGCTCTCAACGATTCCGCTCATTGCTCTATCTGCATTCATCGCCCTGTTCGCGCTCTTTTCTGCAAACGCCGCCACACCTGAATATTCCATTCAGGCCATTCGTTACGCCTCGGTCGAAGCTGAAGTCGCCGGCCTCGTCATGGGCGCACCCAAAGGCGAGAAAATCAACATAGCCATGGTCATTTGGCTCATCCGCGGCGGCGGCCACAACATTCTTTTCGACAGCGGCTACCACCGCGACACTTTCCTCAAGTATTTCCCATCCACCGAATACATTCGCCCCGATGAAGCCGTCAAACTCGCGGGCGTCCAGCCCGAAGAAATTACTGACATTGTCATCAGCCACGCTCATTGGGATCACCTGGGCGGCATCGATCTTTTCCCCAAAGCCAATGTCTGGATTCAGAAAGAAGAGTTTGGCTACTACACGGGTGCAGCCTGGCAGCCCGGCGGCAATCACGGCGGCATTGATCCGGAAGATGTCAAAGAGCTCGTGCGCATCAATACCGAAGGCCGCTTGCACCTTGTGGACGGCGACAACGTCGAGATTTTTCCGGGGATTCGCGCTTACACCGGCGCGCGTCACACCTTTGCATCTCAATATATCGGTATCGAGGGCAATCGTCCTTTCGTCCTCGCCTCCGACAATTGCTATCTGTACCGCAACCTCGCCGAACACAAAGCCAGCGCCACATTCTCCGACGCCGATCACGCCGCTAACATTAAGAATCAGCAGCGCATGGTTCAGCTTGCCGGTGGCGACCCCGATCGCATCATCCCCGGCCACGACGCTCTGCAATTTCAGAAGTTTCCCACCGAAGGGCGCGTCGCCAAAATCAAGTAGTCTCCATGTAGCGATCGCACCGGCAAAGGTCTCTGGGGCTACACCAGGAACGCGCTACGCTTTTGTAGCGCGCGTGCGAAGATTCTTCTTCTGCGCCGTCCCCATCAATCGGCGCCGCCTCTCACATCTGGCAGAGGCAATCCAGAATTCGTGGCTTGTCAACCAACCTGGTTAAACGGAACCTTTCCCGAACAAAATCGTATCTTCCATCAGTACGATGTTCAACGGGGGTGGTTCGTGCGCGCTATTTGGAAAGACATTCAATACGGGTTCCGTATGCTGGCCAAGAGCCCGTCATTCACGATCATCGCGATGCTCACGCTGGCTCTCGGCGTGGGAGCAAACACGGCGGTTTTCGGGGTCATCAATGGCTTCTTCCTTCGCCCCCTGCCCGGGAAAGATAACGCGCGCTTGATGGTTGTGGCCGCGCATCGTGAGGGCGAGGAATACTACCGCACGCTTTCCTATCTGGATTATCAGGAATACCGCGCCAAGGCCGACGCGTTTTCAGACATGGCCGGATTCATGAACGATCTAGTGGGATTGGGCGTGGACAATCACACCGAACGCGCGCTTGCACAGCACACCACCGGTAACTTTTTCAGCTTCCTGGGTCTGCAGCCCGTCGCCGGAAGGCTCTTTCGGCCAGAGGAAGGCGAGAAGCCCGGCACGGAACAGTTTGTCGTCTTGGGCTACGGGTATTGGCAGCGGCGATTTGCCGGCAACCCTTCTGTCGTAGGCATGAAAGCAGCAGTTAACGGGCAACCCTGCACCATCGTGGGTGTCGCGCCGCAAGACCTGATTGGGCCGTTCATACCCATTGAGACGGACGTCTACTTAACGCTGGGCCTGGTGAAGCACCCGGAGGATCTGCTGAAAGATCGCGGCGCTGGCGAAATGCATATCCTCGCGCGGCCCAAACCTGGTCTTTCCACGACTCAGCAACGCGCCTCTCTAAGCGTCGTCGCTGCCCAGCTCTCGCACGAATATCCCACCACCAACAAGGCATTGTTGCCCGATGTGCTGCCAGAGCGGCTAGCCCGGCCCGAGCCGGACGCAGCGCGGACGAATCCGATTGGCGCAGCAGTGTTCTTGGCGATGGTAGCGCTGGTGTTGCTGATTACCTGCGTGAACGTTGCAAATCTTGTGCTGGTCCGCGCCTCGACGCGGTTCAAAGAGATGGCCATTCGCGCGTCGCTCGGGGCTGGGCGAGGGAGGATTTTCCGCCAACTCCTGACGGAGAGCCTGCTCCTCAGTCTGATGGGCGGAGTCGCGGGCGCATTGCTGGGTGCGTGGTTCACGCACTTGATCGGATTGATCCGCCTTCCGGCGGATATCACGCTGCATGTAAATTTGAGTTTTGACTGGCGCGTATTTGCGTATATCGGTGTGATCGCGATGGTCAGCGGCGTGGCCGTGGGGCTCGTGCCAGCGTGGCGGGCTTCGCGCATAAATTTGAATGCAGTGCTGCGCGAAAGCGGCCGGTCGGGCGGACCGGGAGCAGCTCACCAGCGGATGCGGAGCGCTCTAGTGGTCGCGCAAGTTGCGGGGACGCTCGTGGTACTGATTGTGGCCGGGCTTTTTGCCAGAAGTCTCCAGTCCACGCAGCGCATCGACCTCGGTTTTAATCCTGACGGCGTCCTGAATCTTGGCATGGACCCTTCGCAGCTCGGCTACGACGAGCCGCGCGCCACAAACCTGTTTCGCACGATCAAGGAACGCGTGGCAAGCGTCGCCGGCGTCCAGTCCGTCAGTTACGCCTACTCCAGTCCATTCGGCGTATACAACGTCATCGAGGCCGTACGCAAAGAAGATCAGAAGAGTCTGCCGCCCAATGAAGCCCTCCGAATTCTCTACAATCGTGTCGACGAAGATTATTTCCGCACGCTGCAAATCCCCGTCCTCCGTGGGAGAGTATTCTCGCTGCAGGATCAGGCTTCGTCCCAGCGCGTGGCGGTGATTAACGAGACGATGGCGAAACGCCTGTGGCCAGGCGAAGAGGCAGTTGGTCATCATTTTTGGATTGGAGACACGGCTGGTGTTCCCGCCGAAGTCGCGGGAGTCGTCAAGGACGGACGGTACTCGGAAGCAATGGAAGACCAGCGCCCGTATTTCTATCTGCCGCTGTCTCAGAGTTACAGCGCGATTCGTGTGCTGCACGTTCGAGGGGCGGTCGATCCAGTCTCGCTGGCCTCTGCGGTCCAGCGGGAAATTCAAAGCGTGGACCCGGCTCTTCCCGTTTACGGAGTCCAGCTCATGAGGCACTCACTGAACGGAGTGAACGGGTTTTTCCTGGCGCGCATGGGTGCTATGTTTGCCTCGATTCTAGGGATGCTTGGGCTGATGCTTGCTGTCGTGGGTGTTTACGGCGTGGTTTCCTATGCCGTGGCGCTGCGCACCCAGGAAATCGGCGTGCGGATGGCGCTCGGCGCGCAAAGCGGAAAAGTCTTGGCGATGATTCTGCGGCAAGGAGTCACGCTGGCCGCATATGGTTTGCTGATTGGACTGGCGCTTTCCTTGGCGCTCTCGCAGTTTCTCAAGAGCTTGCTGTTCAAGGTCAGCGCAGCCGACCCCCTAACGTACGCCGGCGTCTCTCTCCTCATGCTCGCTATCACAGTAGTCGCCTGCTACATCCCAGCCCGCCGCGCCAGCGCGGTCGACCCACTCGTAGCCCTGCGTTACGAATAAGCCCGGTGAATGAGCGCCCGGTGGAGGCTTCGCCGCCCGCCTGGCCCGCCGGGCCGCCAAATAATCTGCTGCAGCGCGGTCTGTTTTGTGTAGGCGCACGACTTCAGTCGTGCCGTACTTACTCCGTCATCCCACTTTCAAGTTTTTAACTTTGAACTTCTCCTAGCCATCCGACGCCACCCCACACTGTCATTTCGAAGGGAGCAGGCCGACGCTTTTTCTTTCACGTTTGCTCCTGCAAACGTGTCGGCCTGCGCAGAGAGAACCGCTGCCCCATCGCACGCCTTTTGTGCGATGAAATCTCTCTGCCTCCTAGACCAGTCTACGAGCGCCATGAAATCTCTCCTCTTAGGCCAGCCCAGGCCCGGCCGCGCCAGGCTAAACAACTGGCGAAGCTGTGCAAAACCTGTGGGCAGACCGTTCTTGCCCATAGACTGGCTCCTCCGTTTCCGCAATGATGTCCGCGCAGAGAGCCTGCCCTGAGCAACTTCACAAAACTAGCCGACGACATCGTGAAGGCCGTCCATTTGCTGCGCCAGCATGGGCTGGCTGTCGGTTTCCCGATGCAAACCGCCGATGGCCAGATAATCTTCTCGGTCGGCAAAGATACGCTGACCGCAAACCAGCTACTCGATCTTCTCGAACGTGGCGAACTCCACGCCGAAGGCATCCGCAAATTAGTCGAAGCGCAAGCCTCAGCAAAGCCCCTGCGCAAGAAAGCCGCCTCTCCCTGACGGCGGGTGGAGCAGAGAACGCTAATGGGGTGCCGCACTCTTCGGTTTTTTAAGGTTGCGGGTTTTGGCTCTTCTTGGCCTGAATCCGGTCTGCAACATCAGACTTGCAAGTCTCAGCGAGTCCAACGCCGTTCAACCCCCAAAAATCACCATTCAACCCCTATTTTCGACCATTCCCTGTAATTTATTTTACCTCCTCGCCAATCCGGTGCTACCCTTCCCCATGTTCTCCTCGCCATCCACCTCTCCGACGAATCGCTTCCCGCTCCGCCGTCCGCACCATTCCAACCGGTGTCATCCTGAGCGTAGCGAAGGATCTGCTTTTCTCTCCCTTCTCGCCACTTATCACTCGCCACTCACCACTAAGTCCTTTACAATCCGCACTTACGAAAAATCCGCCCCTAACCCTTTTAGAATCCGCACTTCCAAAACACAGGACTTAAAGCCCTTTAGAATGAACACTTCCGAAAAAACGGGGTGGGGGTCCCCTTCTCCCAATTGCGCTCCTCGTCCGTCCAACCACGCATACTCTTATCCGAAAGGATTCCCAGCATGAACTCGCTTCTAACCGCAGCCTTACTGATCCTTGCCACTCTCAACGCCTTTCCGCAGGACAAGCCTGCCGCGCAGGACGACCATCACCAAGGCGTCGTCGAGCGCGGCGATCACGTCATGGGCTTCTCGCATGACAAAGCCACCCATCACTTCCTTCTCTACCCCAATGGCGGCGCTATCGACGTCCAGGCCAACAAAGCCGACGACACCGCCACGCTCGATGAAATCCGCATGCACTTCGGTCACATCGCAAAGATGTTCGCAGCCGGCGATTTCTCCGCGCCCATGCTGATTCACTCCCAAAATCCTCCCGGCTCGGAGACCATGAAGCGTCTACGCGAAACGATCCAATACAAGCTCGAAAACACCGAGCATGGCGCGCGCATCCGCATCACCACGAAAAATGCCGACGCCGTCGCCGCCGTGCACGAATTTCTGCGCTTTCAAATTAAGGACCATCAGACCGGCGATTCCACCGAGGTTACGAGCGCGCCATAACAAAGCTGCTGCACAGTTTGTGCCGCCCATTTATATAGCCCCCATTTATATAGAAGACCCAATGAGGTAAAATAGCGGATTCAAGCAGACTCAATGGCCACACCGTTCAACATCATCTCGAATCAGCCGCCGATGCCAGTGCCTTCGCCAGGAGCGCACCCTCGCCCGGAATGGCTCCGGGTAAAATTCTTCGGCGGCGAGCGCTACCAGGATCTGAAGCGCATCATGCGCACGCTAGACCTGCATACCGTTTGCGAAAGCGCGCGATGCCCGAACATGGGCGAATGCTGGGACCATGGCACGGCCACGTTCATGATCCTGGGAGACATCTGCACGCGCGCTTGCGGCTTTTGCGCCGTGCCGAGTGGCAAGCCCGTCGGCCCTCCGGATGAAGAAGAACCCCTTCGTGTGGCCGAAGCAGTGGCGCGAATGGGTTTGCGCTATGCGGTGGTTACTTCGGTAAATCGAGATGATCAGCCCGACGGTGGGGCGCACATTTTTGCGCGCACCATCGAGGAAATTCGGCGGCGCGTCCCCGGCTGCAAAGTCGAAGTGCTTATTCCGGACTTCCGCGGCGACTGGAACGCCCTGAACGTTGTCCTTGCGACGCGTCCTGACGTCCTGAATCACAACACGGAAACCGTGCCGCGCCTCTACCGCCAGGTGCGCAAAGGCGCGCTGTACGAGCGTTCCCTCGAACTGCTTCGCCGCGCAAAACAGTCGCATCCGGATGTGCCCACAAAAACCGGCCTGATGCTTGGTCTTGGCGAAGAAAAAGACGAAGTGCTTGCCACGCTGCAAGACCTCGCCGCCCAAGGCACGGACATTCTCACGTTAGGCCAGTATCTGCAGCCCACGCGCGAACATTTGCCCATCGTCCGCTATGTTCATCCGGACGAATTTGCAGAATTCAAAATCCTCGGCGAAGCCATGGGCTTCAAACACGTCGAAGCCGGCCCGCTGGTGCGTTCTTCCTATCACGCCTTCGAGCAAACCGAATCCGCCCACAAATGATTTGGTGAATCGAGTGAAGAGGAGCAAAGGGAAAAATTTTAGCGGCCAGAACTATTTGGACAAAGCCACCTCGATGAATCCTGCGCTAAGGCTATTTGGGCAAAGCTGTCGACCAATCCGTGAAAGGCACAGCGCGCCCGCCACGCACCACGGTCGGAATGACATGGTCGATGCCCTTGTGTTCCTTCGCGGAATAGTTGAGCTTGAGTTGCGGGCCGAGCCCTAAGTCGTGGTCGCGAATCGATTCGATAGCGTGAATCAACCCTTCCCGCGTCAAATCCTTCCCCGCTCGCTTGAGCCCCTCGACCAGCACCATGGCGTCCACAAATCCTTCGAGGCTAACGAAATTGGGCAGCTCCGAAGGAAAGTACTTCCCGAGCGCGCGACGGTAAAGCGCAACAGACTTCTGCTCCGTCATGTAATACGGCGGCACAACCTGTGTAATCACCACACCCTCTGCATCCGCGCCCGCCTCCGAAATCAGTTCGTCGGTGCCTACGAACGAGACGGTCAGAAATAGCGGCTTCCAGCCCTTGGCGTGGGCTTGCTTAAGGATGGGCGCCACGGTGTTGGCAGGGCCCACAACGACCACAGCCTCCGGGTTGGCCCCGCGCACAGCGTCGATCGCTCCGCCAACCTGTGCCGTCTGTCGCTGGTAGGATCCGATGGCAGCGGGCTCGGCGCCGTGTTCCTTGAGGGCGGCCTTTACGCCCTCGAGAACGGCGGTTCCGAAGGCGTCCTCGGGATAAATAACGCCGATCTTCTTGTAGCCGAGAGTTTTCCATAAGCCGTCGACTTGCTCGCGAGTCTCGTCGAAATAGGAAGCGCGCACGTTCACAACCCAGTGGCGCAGCGGCACATAGAGGGTCTGCGCGCCTGTAAACAGGCCAACTACTGGAATCTTGGCGCTTTCCGCCATCGGGACGTATTTCACGGCTGTCGGGGTGCCTACGAAAAAGCCCAGAGCGAAAACTTTTTCGCTCATCAAGTGGTCAAAGCAGGCTTGTGTTTTTACCGGGTCATAGCTGTCGTCGGCGGAGATGAGTTTCAGCTTGCGCCCGTTCACGCCGCCTTCTTCGTTGATAAGGTTGAAATAGGCTTTGGCGCCAGTCACCGTTTCCACGCCAAGGAAATGCGATGGGCCTTCGAGGGCAGAGCATGAACCGATTAGGATTTCGCTTTCAGATACACCGGGTGCGGATTGGCCGAAGGTAGGGGAAGCAGTTCCGATGAAAAGGGCGGGAAAAAGGCAAAGCCCCAAGAAGGACTTCAAAATTACGATTCTCATTTTGCGCTCCGTGCAGAGAGAAGCTTTCGCCCCTGGATTGTCTTTAGCATTGTCCCCGCGGCGCAGGATGTCAACGATCTAGAGCGTGTGAAGAGGCGCAGGAGTAAGCGATGCCTTTGAAGCCACTTTATTGGCGAGCAAAGACAAAAAGACAAGAGGGTGGGAGCTAAAGTGAAACCGGGAAAGATGTATTACTGCTTCGTCCTAACGCTGAGCACGATGAGTACCAAGCCCGAAACCAGCAGCGCAACCGTAACAGCAACTGGAATTTCTGCCGTCTCCGGCTTATCTACCGTGGCGGTGATCGGTCCAATTCTTGCGACCTCTTCGTGCTTGTGATAATCAAAGCTGGGATGCAGGAGCGCGACAATACCGAGCAGGAAAAGGATAATTCCCAGGATAAATAAGATGCGTTTCATAGCGCAAACATTATCATAATCGGTCCGCTCGCGGCTGCCGACATCCTTAGAGACACCCCTACGCCACAAGGGCGCGGGGAAGTTTCGGACATCTAGTGAGAAGAGAGAAAGGAACTACGCGCGGGCTGCGGCGGCGGCAGCGGTAGCAGCAGCGGCTTTCTTGGCGGCCTTTGCGGCGGTGGAAGCCTTGCGGCGCCGCTTGGTCTTCGGCGGGGTTGCAGGCGCTTCGCCAATGAGTTCAGCCACCATGATACTGGTAACGAACAACTTGGGGCCGTGATCGTCAAAATCAATCGCGGTACGTTCCTGGTCGGACGCCGTAACAATACCCAAGCCGTAGGTCTCGTGCTTCACTGTTTGTCCTTCTGCCATCACTTGCACATCATCCTCCTTGACCACACTCTGCGTCGTCGAAACTCGATTTGAATCTCTTTATGTCCGGTGCTCCCAAGCGAATCGAGGGAACCTCAATGCACATGCCAGAGGCCGGTAAGGTTCTCTGCTTGAAGATCTTTGGGGCTGTTCTTTACTGCAAATTCTATAGCGTGATCTTCGCCGAAGCGTTTGTGCCCGTTATCTTGCTGCTCCTCGAACCAGTCAAAAGGTATCAGAAGAGCAACAAACGCTAGCCAAAGAGTACCACAAAATGAACGATTTGTCCATGCCGCTGGAGGGTTCCCGGAGGCGTTTATCTTTATCTAAGCCATTGATATGTAAGGTCTTATCCTGGAGAGCAGAACGCGAGGGGACAGCTGGAACGTGTGAACCTAAGTTATTCCAAAGACTCTGGCTTCAGGCTCAATCCAGCCTCTCCCGATGCCTTCTTCTCCCAATACTTACGCACCCAGGCTTCCCAGCTTTTTCCGGCGGCGGGATCCCGGCCCGTGAAGGCAAGCGCCGCAATATCGGCATAGGCGATTTTCAGGCGCTGGTTAGAATCCTTAGGCAGGATGCGCACGAAAGAAGTAACGAGCGTCGGCCCCGAGACACGATCGAAAATGTATCCTTCTATCTTCTTGCCATCTTTGGTCGTTAGGGTGACGTCGCCGCGATAGTCGAAGGCTTTTTCCAGCGCTTCGCGCAACTCTTCTTCGGTGGCAAGTTCGGGCAGCCATCCCTCGACCGCTTCGTGCATTCTTCCAGGAGCCACTTCCAGAGTATCTGGATTTTGCGGAGGAGGCTCCGTGTGGGTAGGGCGGTCAGCGTGTCTAGGACCGGTCAAGCGCGCGTCTCCTCGAGTTGAGACTTGTCCTTCGCGATCTGGACCAGCGGATTGTAGGCATGCACGGGTTTTGCAGGTTCATTCAACAGGGCGAGCGCGTCAGGGTCCTTGTATCTGCCGGAGAAGGTGGCTCTTGCAGTGGCCCAAAGACCGCGTAGGCCGCTAAACGTGTGATCGACGGCGGAGGCCTCGTATCCGCTGTGCACCATGCAATTAGCGCACTTAGGATTGCCGGATTCCGTGCCGTAATTTTGCCATTCGGTCGCGTCCATGAGCTCCTGGAAACTATCCGCGTAGCCGTCCTGGAGCAGGTAACAGGGCTTTTGCCAGCCAAAGACGTTGTACGTCGGCATCCCCCACGGAGTGCAGGCGTATTGCTGTTTGCCCATCAAGAATTCGAGAAACAGCGGAGACTGATTGAATTGCCAGGACTTTTTGCGGTTGGCCAGAATGGAGCGGAAGAGCCGCCGGGTGCGAGCGCGGCCCAGAAAGTGCTTTTGATCCGGGGCTTTATCGTAGGAATAGCCGGGCGAAAGCATCATGCCTTCGACGCCTAACTCCATCATTTCGTCGAAGAAAGCGCGGACGCTGTTGGGGTCGGCGCCGTCAAAGAGCGTCGTGTTTGTTGTGACGCGGAAGCCGCGTTTTAGAGCTTCCTTGATTCCATCGACCGCCAGATCGTAACCGCCTTCGCGGCAAACGGAGAAATCATGGTGTTCGCGCTGGCCGTCCATGTGAACGGAAAAGGTCAAATACTTGCTCGGCTTGAAGAGGTCCAGTTTTTCCTTGAGAAGCAGCGCGTTGGTGCAGAGATAGATGTATTTCTTGCGCGCCACCAAGCCTTCGACAATCTTGTCGATTTGCGGGTGCATCAGGGGTTCGCCGCCGGGGATGGAAACCATCGGGGTGCCGCACTCATCCACGGCCTTAAAACAGTCCTCGGGACTCAATTCCGTCTTCAGGATATGCGCGGGATACTGAATCTTGCCGCAGCCGGCGCAGGCCAGGTTGCAGCGGAAAAGCGGCTCCAGCATCAGGACAAACGGGTAGCGCTTGCGTCCCGCAATTTTTTGCTTGAGGACGTACGTCGCAACCGTCCACATCTGTGAAATAGGTACCGGCATTTGCCCCACTTGATTCTAAGTTCGATGCAGCCGGGGGTACACGAGATTTCCCCGGCAAGGTTCTATTGTACTTAACTCCTAAGGTTTCTGCTCGTTGGTTCTTGCGAGGAGTGTGTCAGTTTCCAATTACTGCGTTATCCGGCATCTGGGATTGCTTCCGGATCGCCCGTAATCCGTCCAGAGTCGATGCTAGGCGCGGGCGACTCCCAGTACTAATCCGTGATCGTGGCTCCCGACCATCTTCGGATTGCCGACGATTCGTTCAGCGCTGCAAAATTGACTCCCTTGCGAGCTTTTTCAAAATCGCTCTTTGGATTATCGAACCGTGAGCATAAATCGACATTTTCCTTCGCGGGACGCTTCCTTCTCAGCTGCTGGCAAAGACTTTCGCGCCTCACCGGGAGTCGTGTCTAGCGCCGGCTCGGTCGTATACGTGACATCGCCCCGAACTCAGCGGGTGTTCCTGGATCGCACTAGAAGTATATCAGTCCTGGTCACCGGGGCGGTCATTGGTTCGGAAATGCCACAAGACGCGCTCCCGATTGTAGCCACCGATGGCGCATTTTGCGGTCTCGTTGCTAGCTGACTCCGCCTGCGTCGCGCCTGTCGCGTTCCGCTCGGCCCGGTGATGCCGCCTCTGCAGAAAAGAGACCAGAGAATAAACCGATATCAATATGACTGCCAAATTGATTCGGCACAAGGCCAAACGAACAAGACCGAAGATCGTAGGACCACTAGACCCTGCCCAACGAATGCGAGTGCGAAGACTTCCATACAGTAGCCCGACGACGAATGGTTCAGAACGATCAATTACGTCCGTTTTCGAGCCGCTTCATCCGGAACGCTGCCCACAGCATGAAAAAGTTCGCGAACACGGACCAAACATGCGGGTCGAAACCAAACCACGCCCCTTTTGCAGGTACGAAGAACAAAATCAGCGCGGTGTATGCGGCTTCCCACCCAAACATAGTCTTCTCCTGGCCCCAGTCTTGATAGCGGGCTGCAGGCAGAAGGAAAGAAATCGCCCAAAGCACTAAGCAGATCCAGAAGAGATCTTGCGGAAGACTTGTTCTCAGGCCTCAGTGACGGAGCGATACCGCCGCCAGACGGCTGATTGCGTTTGGGCTGCATTGGAACTTTCTCCCGCGCCTATGTAACTCTAGGTGAGTCGGCAGAAAACATCAGTATAAGGGCGGTCATGCATCAGCGAACAAGCCGCACGTCTCATGGTGGCCAATGTAGAAACGCTGACTCGCGTCGCTCTGCCGTTGGGTGGCTCTTCGCCCTGGGAGATAAACAGATGGGATCCAGCCGCCGTTCCCAGATGTATTGTCGACAACTCTTCCTTAATCCGATAAGGGAAGAGTAGTCCGTTAACCTACAACAATCCCGCCAGGCCTGGCCGCGAGCAGGGATTCTCACGGCAGTTGTGCGCTCGCTTGGCGGCCGGGTCGCCGCCCCGTGTTACGCTAAACTTCACCGCGCTAACAATGAACGCTGCATCTTCCATTTCGCCCAACACCAAGTATGAGAGGAGATCCTATGCAACGACTTCAAGATGACTACTTAGCTGCATATCGCAGCCTAAAACTGATTCGGGACTCTGAAGGTGTCCTGGTTGCCGAATTTCACAGTAAGGGCGGGCCGTTCACTTTCACAGCGCAAGATCATACGGAGCTTGTCGATGCCTTTTACCGGATTGCGCAGGACCGAGCGAACAAGATCGTAATCCTGACCGGAGCAGGCGGGGAGTTCATTCCTGAGATCGATTTTTCGTCTTTCGGCAACGTCGCCGATCCAGGCGTTTGGAGCCAGGTTCACGACGAAGGCGTTCAAATTCTGGAAAACTTGGCCAATATACGCGTGCCGGTGATCGCGGCTGTCGAGGGACGCGCCCACGTGCACTCAGAGTATGCTCTTCTTGCCAGTGTGATTGTGGCGGCCGAGGGTGCGACCTTCCACGATGTGCCGCATTTCGCTGGCGGCATCGTGCCAGGTGACGGAATCTTCACCGCCTGGAGTTATCGCGCCGGAGCAGGACGAGCGGAGGCCTTTCTGCTGAACCCACAGCCGCTGACATCGCGTACCGCACACGAATGGGGAGTGGTTGCCGAAGTTGTGCCGAACGGCAAGGCGCTCGGTCGCGCGCGGGAATTGGCCGAGCTCTACTTGAAGGCTCCGGAAGTGACGCGACGGAACACACGCGTACACTTCATGCAGCCCTTGAAAGAGCGCATCGTGCGAGAAGTCGGCTACGGACTGGCGCTCGAAGGAGCGTCGGCAGCCGATCTCGTCAAATCAATGCAAACCAAGGGTGAATCTGCTGCTCGGAAAGGAAAATCCGCATGAGGACGCAGCTGGAAGAATTTGATCTGGTGATTCTCGGTGGCGGTACGGGTTCGACCATCGCCGCGTGGACGTTTGCTGGCGAAGGCAAGCGCGTCGCAGTCGTCGATCGCAAGTATATTGGCGGGTCATGCCCGAACATCGCGTGCTTGCCGAGCAAGAACATCATCCACAGCGCGAAAGTCGCATCGTACTTTCGCCGAAGCAAGGAATTTGGCATCACACACGACGGGTTCGCGATCGACATGGCAGGCGTGCGCGAGCGCAAGCGCGCGATGGTGCGCGGCCTGAACGACATGTATATGGAAAATTACAGAAACACGGGAGCCGAGTTCATATTGGGAACAGGCCGGTTCCTAGCTCCGAGGACAGTGGAGGTCGCCCTGGCCGACGGGACCGCACGTCAACTGCGGGGCGCGAATGTGATCGTTAGTACGGGCACGCGCGCCGCGCTGGAGACAATTCCTGGCCTTGCGGAAGCGCAGCCGCTCACGCATATCGAGGCTCTTGAACTCGATGAGATTCCAGAACACTTGCTCGTTGTCGGTGGGGGCTACGTCGGAGTGGAGTTGTCCCAGGCGATGCGCCGCTTCGGCAGCAAGGTGACGATCGTCGATCGCAACGGGCGGCTGATGTCCAAAGAAGACCCTGACGTATGCGAGGCTCTCCGCAGCCTGCTCGCAGATGAAGGCATCGACATTCTCCTGAATGCACGGATCAAGCAAGTGTCGGGCAAATGTGGCGACTCGGTGAGTCTCATCGTCGAGCAGAACGGAATTGAGAAAGTCCTAAAGGGTAGTCATGTATTGGTCGCCACAGGCCGCAATCCGAACACCGAAGGACTCGGCCTGGAACTGACCGGCGTTGAGCTCACTGACCGGGGATACGTCAAGGTCAACGAGCGGCTGCAGACCACCGCGCCCGGCGTCTGGGCGATCGGCGAGGTCGCAGGTAGCCCGCAGTTCACACACATCAGCATCGACGATTTCCGCGTAGTCCATGCCAATTTAACCGGCGGCAACCGTGTGACCACGGGCAGGCAAGTCCCATATTGTCTGTTTACCGACCCCGAACTGGCTCGTATCGGCTTGAGCGAAACAGAAGCGGAGGCTCAAGGGATAGCGTATCGCCTGTTTAAGGTCTCAATGGAAACCAACCTGCGTGCACGCACGCTTTCGGAGACCCGCGGGTTCGTGAAGGCCCTCGTGGAGGCTGATCGCGATCACATCCTCGGGTTCACGGCCTTCGGTGTCGGTGCGGGGGAGATCCTGGCCGCAGTCCAGATTGCGATGATCGCAGGGCTGCCCTACACCGCGCTGCGCGATGCGGTCCTGACTCACCCAACACTCGTGGAAGGTCTCACGTCCCTGTTCTCATCCGCGGCGTCAGCGCACAACGTTGTCGAGACAAGACGAGCCCATATCTCCGCCGCATGAGATGAACTGATGGTCCCTCCGGTGCATATAGCCCAGCTTCTTACAGGCTGCGCAGACTGAAGTGTGTGCCACTGAGAGGTCTGTGCCACCGAAATCTCAGAAAACATGAGGTTTAGCTGGAATCAAAAAAAGTTGGAAAAAGTGCTTGACAGCTTATACTGTGTATCATACAGTGTGTTGCGTACA